>CBDCYI010000012.1:0-2268 GCA_965224085.1 Candidatus Marinacidobacterales bacterium | reverse complement strand
CTCGCCGCGTACTGCTGCCGTCTGGACTGAAGGCCGGCTCGAAGTGATAGGCCGGACCTTCGGTAAGCGCTACGGCTTCACCCCCTTCGGCTGGAATGGGATCTGTCCCGATTCCCGTGGAAATAAGAATGGCGTAACCTCCGGTTAAGAAAAACCAAACCACGCCTGTAAAGGCGAGGAGGAGGATTACGCCATGAAGAAGCCTACCACCATATCGAAGGAGTCTGTAAGCGAGTACCGGGAGTTCGTCCAACTTCGGCTGCGTAAGCGGGTACTGGAGGCGATCGAGGTTGTGCTCGAGGAAGAAGTCGACCAAGCGCTGGGGTGTCGTAGCTACGAGCGTGCGGAAGACCGCCGTGGGTATCGCAACGGAGCCGAAACCCGTCGCGTGACGACGTCGGTGGGAACTCGCGAGCTCCGGGTGCCACGAGCCCGCGTGCGAGACGAGGAAACGGGAGAGACGACAGAGTTCAGGAGCGAGCTGTTGCCCCGGTATGCACGCCGGACTCGTGAGGTCGACGAGGCGATCTTGGGGACCTACTTGTCGGGCGCGAATAGCCGCCGGATCCGCAAAGCGCTGAAACCACTGCTCGGTGAGGAGCACCTATCGAAGAGCGCGGTGTCTCGCGTGGTTAGTCGTCTGAAGGAGTGCTTCGAAGAATGGCAGAACCGTGATCTCAGCGAGGAGGTCTATGCGATCGTTTACCTGGACGGCTTCCACCTGAAAGTGCGGATGGCGAAGCGTGTGATCAGCGTACCCGTACTGGCCGCGCTCGGGGTCGCGCCCAGACGGGCAGAAACGTCTGTTGTCATTGCGTCTGGCGGTGAGCGAAGCCTCGACGCATTGGGGCTCCATGCTGGAGGGACTTCAGGCTCAAGGACTCCGGGCTCCCAAGCTAGTGATTAGCGATGGCCACAAGGGGCTGACGAAAGCGCTCGAGAAGTGGCCGGGGTGCCGGGTGCAGCGATGTACCGAGCACAAGCGCGCCAACTTGCTCCAACATTGCCCGGCGCACGCACGCCGTGAGCTCCGGCGTGACTACAACCGGATCGTCTACGCCAAGAACGGGATCGATGCTCGCAAAGCCTATGACGAGCTCGTCGCCAAGTGGATGCCTCTCGCGCCGGCCGTCGTCCGAAGCCTAGAGGAGGCCGGTAATCAGCTGCTGACCTTCTACGAATTCCCTCGTGCCATGTGGAAATCGATTCGAACGACCAATGCTCTGGAGAATCTCAACCGCGAGTTTCGACGCCGGACGAAAACCCAAGCGTCGTTCTCCAGCGAGGAGTCCGCGGTCGCTTTGCTGTTTGGGCTTATCGCCTCTGGCCAGATTCAACTACGGCGCATCGACGGCTACCAAGGTCTGAGCGAGGTTCTCAAACACGCGGAGGTTGCCGCCTGATCTGATACCCTGATGACGGAGTGGAGGGCGCCGTTCTTTTTCCACGAACCTCGGGACACATCCCAGACTCGGATAGCTCCTTGTACTGGACCGTCTGCGGAGTCATCTTCGTTTCCTCCGTAAAACTCCGCTGGATGAATTCGAGGTTTGGCTAATTCGAATTTCGCTATTCGCCTTCTCCTCAGGCGCAATCTAGGCGTTAAGCGTCTTCTCATTGTCTGCGCGATTAAGCGCAAAAACGTCCCGATAAGCCCCAAAATCGCCCCAAATTGTACGCTAAGGGCCTGTTTTGCTCTGTTTCTGATCGTTTCCAGCCAAGAATCGGAAGCTCCACTCAAGCCTCCCGACTGCGATAGCCGGAAAGATGTTCCCGTCGACGAACATTCGCTGATGAGACGTAAAGCCTTTTGCGACAATGAGTAACGGTCGGAGCCACCTCCGGAGAGTTTACGACACGGCCCTCTTTCAAGCGTCCAGGAGGTTGAGATTGCCGTACAGAAAATTTGATTGAAGCAAATTCGACTCCGGCTCGGAACGAGCACCCGTCGATGAGATGTGCGAGGACCAGCACGTGGTGGCTTCCGTTAAGTCACTGTAAAAAAACAGGATAGAACGCTGTGGGCATCAGGGCTTCTCTGAGTTTTCGCTACATTGCCCCAACCACGCCCACGGCCAAAATTCGATCCTGACTCCCAAAATTGCCAAAATACCTTTTGCCGAGACCGGATGGCTCGAGACTGCACCATCCGCCACCCAGTCCGGCCAATTGTGGCACTGCAGAGACGCGTGAGATTTTCCGCGCGGTTGGCGTGGTTTTGCAGGATTAAGTGGCACCAGAGACGCGCTAGAAGGGCGGAAAAGGCCT
>CBDCYI010000011.1:190000-1701187 GCA_965224085.1 Candidatus Marinacidobacterales bacterium | reverse complement strand
GCTTTCGAGAGATGCCTTTCGTTTCGGCGATGGTGTCGAGCTGAAAGCTGCGACACAGGTTGTGTGCGAGCACGTTCAACTGTTGCCAGGCGCTATTGGCGGCATAGCTTTTAGTGGGCACGACGTCGAGAGCGAACTGGCTGCGCAATTCGGCGAAGGTTTTCTCTTGGCCGCCTCGCCCAGCAGCGAAGTACCAAAGGCGTTGGACGGTGAGCGATTTGTTGGTGGCGACGGCTGAGTACTCGAAGTAGCCGTCGTCTGGAGAAAACAGGTCGAGCTGGAAGTTTTTCGGCGTTCGATGTCGAACTCGCTTCCGATAGGTCGCGATCCGGACGGTGATATTCCAGGGCTCGATGAAGTGTTTGATGGAGAAGCCATCGATTTCGTCACTCACGCGGTGCCATCGCTTGCGCCCAGCGACGACCTCCTTTAGGCCGAGCCACGGCCAGAACGGAGCCTTGATCGCGAACTCGCTTCGGGAGCGCTCTAGCCTCTTGAGAATCTTTTCGTTGAAAAACGCGGCATCCGTGCGGAATTCCAGCTTTCGGGACCGACCGAACTGGCCCCGTAGCTCGCCTATCAGCTCCCGTAGAAACGCATCGGCACCCTTGGAGTCGTGAACGTTGCCAGGACGATTTCTGGATTTGAGAATCTGGCCCGTCTGAGCCAGGTGAGCGAACAAAGGGTAGTAACTTTTATTCTTCTTGCGATGAGGATTGAATCCTCGAAACGCCCATCCAACCTGATTGCCTGCCTGAACCACGGTGCCGTCCATATCTACCGTCAGACGGTTCAGACCCAATCGCTCGATCTGCTCGTGGACCAATACACCGTTCAACTCCGATAGGCCCTTGAGCCGCTCTCCCGTGAATTGCTTCAGCCAATTCACGATCGTCGGACGGCTCGGTAGTCTTCTCAACCCACAGAAGCGAAGCAGCATCGGGTCATCACAGACATACTGCAGGTGCTCTAGACGACGAGCTCCCACGAGCAGCATCCCAACCAACACCAGAACCAGTCGGACGCTCCCGTAGTCCGACCGAATGCCTTTTCCTCTGCACGCCTTTCCTACCCGGCGGCTTAGCTCAACCCGGCGCAAATATCGTGAAAACAGTTCCAGTCCACCAAACGAGCTCAGGTTCTGCTCTGTGAACTCGATCGGAAGATCCTTGTTGAAGTTCCGGCGAAATCGAGATAGTTTCAAGCGCACTATAGGGGCCTCTGGTCGTTTGGTGTTTTGTTTGGAAGCAACGCTCCAAACATAAACCCAGAGGCTCCTTTGTCAATACTTTCGCGCTACTTTGCTCTCTTTTTTTGCGATTAGGGTTAGTAGTCCCCGGCCATCGGGAACAAATTGAATTCTTTGCCGGATGCAAGACGCAGCGTACCCGAAACGACGTCTTCATGCTCGGCGTCGACGGTGATGCACTCCGCCGTGAGCGTCCCCTCTCCGTTAGGGCCGCTAATCTCGAAAACGAACACGTTCTCACCTGGCTCTTCGCCCGTCTTGGACCAATCGATGTCGATGGAGTCGATGGTTCCGATGTGCCTGCGAATCACTGGATTATCTTTGATATCTTCGACGACTTGCTTCTCGAATTCGGCGAAGAAGCCGCAGCTCACCGAGACGACCAACATGCACAAGAGTGCTTTAACCGCCGGAAAGTTTTTCCGCTTGACCACAGGGCCTCCTGAGAGAGCTTGGGTAGATTCGACTGTTGGGGGATCCCTTTCAGGATAGCACGCTCACAGGAGACCGTCATGGAGACACTGGCGCAGGATCTTCGCATCGCCCTTCGTTCCTGGAAACGGCGTCCAGGCTTCGCCCTCGTCGTCGTAGCCACCCTGGCGCTCGGCATAGGCGCCAACGTGGCGATCTTTTCGGTGATCGACGGCGTGTTGTTGAAGCCGCTCCCCTATCCAGAGCCTGACCGACTCGGTGTTATTCACACCGAGCTGCCGCGCCAAGATAGCGCTCGTCCCGCGAGCTCCGGGCCGGAGCTTGTCGCTTATCGCGACGATACGACCGCCTTCAGGTCTGTCGGCGGTATCTGGTACCGCCCGGCAGCGCTGACCGACGACGCTTCCGATCCTGAAGAGATCGACATGGGCTTCATTTCGCAAGGCTTCTTGCGGACCCTCGGTGTGAGCCCGGCGCTTGGACGTTTCGTCGCCGCCGACGAAGACGTTCCGAACGGACCTACCGTCATCGTGCTGAGCCACGGTTTGTGGCAGCGTCGCTACGGCGGCGATCGCGACATCGTCGGCAAGACCGTGGATATGGACGACGTGCCGCACACGGTCGTCGGGGTGATGCCCGAGGGTTTCCGCTTGCTCCTGCCTCCGGATGCAGGTGTTCCCCGAAGAGCTGTCGGCGTGGGTGCCCTGGGGCGGTAGCTACGACGAGCTTCGCCGCGGCTGGCGCATCTTCACCGTCGTAGCGCGCCTCGCAAAAGACGCCGACTTCGCGCAAGCGCGGGGGCGAACTCGCCGTACTCTCGGCAGCTTTTCAGCAGCATTGAAGCGCCACGGTCCGATCTCCCGCGCGACGACGGACTCCATCGTGCGGAAGTTGTCGAGCGGCTGTGCTTCGTCCACCGAATGAACCGCGGCGGCAATGTCGGTCAAAAGGGCCATGGGGTCCTGCTCCGTAAGGAAGTCGCCGAGCTCAATCGCGCGCAGCCGGTCCAGGGCGTGCGCGCGATGAGCGCCTATCTCACGGCAGTGATGGCGCCGACGCATTTCGGCCCTGACGCTTCTCGGCATCTTCGCCGTCGTGGCCGTCATGGTCGCGGCGATTGGCCTCTACGGCGTCATCTCCTACAGCGCTGGCCAGCGCGTGCAAGAGTTTGGTATACGCCTCGCCCTCGGCGCAAGGTTCGACCCTCCAAGAGCACGAATGCCCATCGCGCGGAAATAGCCCGGCGTAGCGACTTCGTAGTTCGCTAGTACCCGTCCTGACAGGTGTAAGAGGTTGAGAAAAAAGGGGTAATCGCAAATTTAGGGCTAGCCTTCTGAGGGAGTGTCGTTTAGTATCGAGTCGACAAAAACGCAGATTCTAAACGACTTAACTCCAAAGGAGACCAGCCCTAAATGCGAAAAACGATCAACCCACAACCAAGCCTTCGCGAGCCCTGGCTGGAGCTGGAGCACGCACGCGAGCTCGAAACGATATCATCGCTGCTCGATGCCCATCCTAAGCTGAATGAGCTGGTACTGCAAGACCTGAGGTCGGTCACCCCATCGGCAGGGAGCGATGTTGGTCGTGGGGGAATGAGCGCGGAGCAGGTTCTCCGGGCGTTGTTGGTCAAGCAGCTGAATCAGTTCACCTATCGGGAGCTGGCGTTTCACTTGGCAGACTCTCGAAGCTATCGGACGTTTTGCCAGCTCGGCATCATAGAGCCGAGCCCGTCGAAGTCGACCCTAGCAGCAAACATCAAAGCCGTGAAGTTCGAAACGCTGGAGAAAATCAACCGAGAGTTGGTGAGTGTTGCCGAGAAGACCGCGATCGAAAAAGGAAGAAAAGTACGAGTGGACTGCACGGTAGTGGAGTCGAATATTCATTCTCCTACGGACTCCGAGCTTCTTTATGACTGCGTCCGAGTTCTCACTCGCCTCATGTGCCGAACTCGCGAACTGCTGGGTACAGTAGTGGTCTTCGGCAATCGAACGCGTCGAGCGAAGAGACGTCGACTGGGAGTTCTAAACGCGAAGGATAAGGAACAAAGGCGTCGCGTCTATCGAGATCTACTGAAGGTGTCGGAAGAAACCTATCGCTCCGCTCAACGCGTTGCAGACCAGTTGGACGAGTCCGGCTTGACCGAGCCGGTGAAGCGAGCGAGTGCGGAGAAGATCGCCGCGGATTTTAAGCACTTTCTCGTCCTCACCGAAAAAGTCATCAACCAAACTCGGCGTAGAGTGATTGATGAAGAGCGTGTGCCTGCGGAGGAAAAGGTCGTTTCGATCTTCGAAGAACACACCGACATTATTCGCAAAGACCGGCGCGAGACTCTCTACGGTCACAAGGTGTGTTTGACTGGTGGCTCGTCCTCGATGATTTTGGATTGCGTGATCTTGGATGGGAATCCGTCCGATTCAACTCTCGCGGAAACCATGATCGACCGTCAAGTCGAACTCTACGAACGGGCCCCGCGCCAGGTTGCCTACGATGGCGCGTTTTCTTCAAAGGCAAACTTGGAAGCCATCAAAGGCAAGGGAGTTGAAGATGTTGCCTTTACCAAGGCTCACTTCGCGGTGACCGATATGGTCAAGAGTTCCTGGGTCTATCAACGCCTACGGCGATTTCGCTGCGGAATCGAAGGCGTCATTTCGTTCTTGAAACGAGTCTTTGGTCTCGACCGATGCACATGGCGCTCATTGCCTTCTTTCAAATCCTACGTATGGAGTTCCATCATCACCTGCAACCTGTTGGTAATGGCAAGGCACCTATTACGATAATAATGATTGCTCTTACTGCGTTTATAGCCATGGATTGCTGACGATTCGCCTCTCGTTTCGTCCAAGATTTTCATTCGCTTCCGAGCCTACGAGGTGCCGACTGAAAACGTATAATACCCACATCTTCGATAGGCCTCTCGTACACCACAAGTTATGGTGTTTCTGGACAGGAACTAGCTAGAGGCTGTTGCAAAAGCCCGTTTAGCGTCAAGGCGTTCATTTGTTTGAGCACAGGAGTGAGGCCGTTGGTTGTACTGCTTGTTAGGAACGCGCCTGTCGGGCACGGTCGAGCGTATTTTGCTTGTTGATGTCCGCGAGTTCTCGCAGACAATCCTGCAAGCTCTGCCATGCGGCGACGCCTTCGCGGATACGCTTGTGTGCGGCTTGGGGCACATAGTAGCCGGTAGTCTTGCCGTGCTTGCCACGAAAATTGATATAGAGGTGAGGGCCATGCTTTGGCCCGGGCCCGTGGCACCGACAAGTGGGCGTACCGCAGGTACGATAGGTTTCGGAGGGTGTGCCGAAGATCGCCCTTCGCGCATATTGTTGAATCTGTTGTAGGAGCTGGTCCCGACGTTTACGTGGATCGGAATGAAGGGTTCGGCATTTTCGCTGTCCTTTCTTCGCCGCTTGACTCGAGCGATCGATATGAGGTTTTGGCTGATAACGCACCACCCGACGTAACGCTTGAATCCTCGGTCGCCCTTGTAGGTGGCGCGAAGCATAGCGAAGCGGTGCTTGAGGGTGCTGATGCGGGACTCGACGCCCCCGCGCCACTTGAGGGCTCGACGGAACCAGCGCTTTTTTTGAACCTTGGCTCGTTTTTTCGAGGGTCGTCCTCGAGCCGGCAACACCACTTTCTTTACACCGAGATCTATGGCCTTGCGTTCATTGTCTGCCGAAAAGAATCCGCGGTCAGCGGTCGCCATCTCCGGCGCACGAGCGAACTGTTTTTTGTGTTGCTCCAGCGCGGGCATCCACTGAGTTTGGTCCGCCGGATTGCCTGCGGCAACTTCGTAGTGGCTAACAATGCCGTTCTCCACCTCATCAATTCGCACGAGTCGTCCAAACTCGGTCGGCTTCCATGTTTTGCCTTTTCGGATCACGGCCGTATGCTCCTCGAACAGGCTGACGATCTTGTCCGGATGGTGACGATGGCCCCCTAAAACACGGGCCTTTGTCTGAGCTAACACCTTTTTGCACAGTGGCAGATAATGTTCGAGTTGGCTCTGATTGCTTATGATGCTCACCAGCGAACCCACGACCGGAAGCTTTCCGCTCTTGAGCGACTGAATAACCTCGTCGGCTTGCCGGACCACGCTGCGCGCCGTGCCCATGAGCTTGCGATAACTTTGCTTGAACTTGACTTGGCTCGATTCGGTGAACGACTTGCTGGCGCGGTCGATCTCAAGCTGCCTGTTTTTCGTTGATCGGCTGTGGTCCACCACCTTGAGCGCACCTTGAGCACAAGCCTTTGCAATACACTTCAGACTACGGGTGAGCACCCGGATGCCATCGGCAAGCAGTGAGCTATCTGTGGGGTAATGGATGTTGCTCTCCACTACCGTCGTATCCGTGCGTAACTTGCGTCCCGTAGCCACCTTTTCGTCTCGAGCCTGAGCGACCACACGGGCATGGATTTTCTCTACGAACGCATCACCGAGTAGGGAAAAGTTGCGACTGAATGTGGAGTAGTTGGGAATCGAATCGTCGTCGAAGCGAGTGAAGCGCCGATACACGAGGCTAGAACGGATCTCCCGCTCGAGGACTCGGAAGGACCATCCTTTGATGTGCTTGAGTACACAGCTGCGGAGCAAGCGGTCAGGCGCGATACTCACCCGGCCGGTACGCGGTGAGAGCGGGAAACGACCAGCGAGCGATTCTCTCGTCAGTTCTATCAGCTCGGGGTCCTCGAGGAGCGTGTCGACGGGTTCGAGTAGATCATCCTTGATGAGCGACGCCTGTTTGGAGAAGTTGACGTAGAAGAGGGCGGACTGCCTGGTAACGGTCCCTATAACGCCTAATAAATATCATCCCTTAGGCTACAAGTCAAGAAAAAAACGACCAAATACAAAATAGTTGGGAAAATTCTTGCGGATCGATCCAGGCGCGTTTGGCGCCGGCAAATCACAGATCTGTCAGCTGCCCGATTGGACGCGGATTGAAACCAACGGTGAAAGCGGTTACGTTTTGCAACAGGCTCTAGCTAGTTCCTGTCCAGAAACACCATAACTTGTGGTGTACGAGAGGCCTATCGAAGATGTGGGTATTATACGTTTTCAGTCGGCACCTCGTAGGCTCGGAAGCGAATGAAAATCTTGGACGAAACGAGAGGCGAATCGTCAGCAATCCATGGCTATAAACGCAGTAAGAGCAATCATTATTATCGTAATAGGTGCCTTGCCATTACCAACAGGTTGCAGGTGATGATGGAACTCCATACGTAGGATTTGAAAGAAGGCAATGAGCGCCATGTGCATCGGTCGAGACCAAAGACTCGTTTCAAGAACGAAATGACGCCTTCGATTCCGCAGCGAAATCGCCGTAGGCGTTGATAGACCCAGGAACTCTTGACCATATCGGTCACCGCGAAGTGAGCCTTGGTAAAGGCAACATCTTCAACTCCCTTGCCTTTGATGGCTTCCAAGTTTGCCTTTGAAGAAAACGCGCCATCGTAGGCAACCTGGCGCGGGGCCCGTTCGTAGAGTTCGACTTGACGGTCGATCATGGTTTCCGCGAGAGTTGAATCGGACGGATTCCCATCCAAGATCACGCAATCCAAAATCATCGAGGACGAGCCACCAGTCAAACACACCTTGTGACCGTAGAGAGTCTCGCGCCGGTCTTTGCGAATAATGTCGGTGTGTTCTTCGAAGATCGAAACGACCTTTTCCTCCGCAGGCACACGCTCTTCATCAATCACTCTACGCCGAGTTTGGTTGATGACTTTTTCGGTGAGGACGAGAAAGTGCTTAAAATCCGCGGCGATCTTCTCCGCACTCGCTCGCTTCACCGGCTCGGTCAAGCCGGACTCGTCCAACTGGTCTGCAACGCGTTGAGCGGAGCGATAGGTTTCTTCCGACACCTTCAGTAGATCTCGATAGACGCGACGCCTTTGTTCCTTATCCTTCGCGTTTAGAACTCCCAGTCGACGTCTCTTCGCTCGACGCGTTCGATTGCCGAAGACCACTACTGTACCCAGCAGTTCGCGAGTTCGGCACATGAGGCGAGTGAGAACTCGGACGCAGTCATAAAGAAGCTCGGAGTCCGTAGGAGAATGAATATTCGACTCCACTACCGTGCAGTCCACTCGTACTTTTCTTCCTTTTTCGATCGCGGTCTTCTCGGCAACACTCACCAACTCTCGGTTGATTTTCTCCAGCGTTTCGAACTTCACGGCTTTGATGTTTGCTGCTAGGGTCGACTTCGACGGGCTCGGCTCTATGATGCCGAGCTGGCAAAACGTCCGATAGCTTCGAGAGTCTGCCAAGTGAAACGCCAGCTCCCGATAGGTGAACTGATTCAGCTGCTTGACCAACAACGCCCGGAGAACCTGCTCCGCGCTCATTCCCCCACGACCAACATCGCTCCCTGCCGATGGGGTGACCGACCTCAGGTCTTGCAGTACCAGCTCATTGAGCTTAGGATGGGCATCGAGCAGCGATGATATCGTTTCGAGTTCGCGTGCGTGCTCCAGCTCCAGCCAGGGCTCGCGAAGGCTTGGTTGTGGGTTGATCGTTTTTCGCATTTAGGGCTGGTCTCCTTTGGAGTTAAGTCGTTTAGAATCTGCGTTTTTGTCGACTCGATACTAAACGACACTCCCTCAGAAGGCTAGCCCTAAATTTGCGATTACCCCTTTTTTCTCAACCTCTTACACCTGTCAGGACGGGTACTAGCTAGCACCGCGAACCCTACCTGTAGTAATCTCTGCCGCATCGCACTCGCCGCTGGCGATAGCGTTCTCACAAACCTGATTTCAATGCCTTTCGAGTCCTTCTTACACTCCAGAGTCTAGAGGAGACCTTTATGACGATGCCGGTGAGCATCACGGTGAACGGGACGGAGACCTCTCACGAGGTCGAGCCCCGTTTGTTGCTGGTGCACTATCTCAGAGATGTAGTTGGCCTAACGGGAACGAACGTAGGCTGCGATACGAGCCAATGCGGCTCCTGCACCGTGCTCATCGACGGCCAGGCCGTCAAGTCGTGTACCGTGCTTGCGGTGCAGGCGGACGGGAGCGACATCACCACTATCGAAGGGCTCGCCAAAAACGGCGCGCTTCATCCGATCCAGCAAGCCTTCTGGGACAATCACGGATTGCAGTGCGGCTTCTGCACGCCCGGCATGATCATGACGGCGACGGAGATCTTGAAGAAGAACAAAAAGGCCACCGCGCAAGATGTCCGCCACGGGCTCGAGGGCAATATCTGCCGCTGCACGGGCTACGAGAACATCGTGAAGTCCATCGTCGCCGCCCAGAGTGTTGCACCGGCGAGAAAGGCCGGCAAGGCCAAGAAGGGAGCTGCGTAATGGGTTACGTAGGTTCGAGCGTCAAGCGTGTCGAAGATCCGCGTTTCATCCAGGGGAAAGGAAGCTACGTCGCGAACATCAGCATGCCCGGGATGCTCCATCTCGCCATCAAGAGAAGCCCCTACGGGCACGCCAAGATCAAGAAGATCAACATCAAGAAGGCCAAAGCTCTTCCCGGAGTCGTTGCGGTCTTCACGGGGCAGGATCTCTTGGATGGCGGTTGCGGGCCGCTGCCTTGCGGGTGGAATGTGCCCAACCTCAAAACGCCGACGCACTACGCGCTGACAGTCGACAAAGCCAGGCACGTTGGTGACGGCGTCGCCGTCGTCGTGGCCGAGGACCCTTACATCGCGGCCGATGCTGTCGAGCTCATCGACGTCAGCTACGAGCCGCTCGATGTGGTCATCGACGCCCGCCAGACTGCAGATTTGGGCGCCCCCCTCGTTCACGATGACATTCCGGAGAACACGAGCTACGAGTGGGCCCTCGGTGACAAGGAGGCGTGCGACAAGGCGTTCGAGGAGGCCGACCACATCGTGGAGCTGGAGCTAACGAATCAGCGGCTCATCGCGAACGCGATCGAGCCCCGCGCCTGTGTCGCGCAGTGGAACCACACGACCGAAGAGATGATCCTTTGGACGACGAGTCAAAATCCACAGCCCCTCCGGCTTCTCTTGAGCGCGTTCACGCTCGGTATTCCAGAGAACCGGCTTCGCGTCATCTCCCCCGATGTGGGCGGCGGGTTCGGCAGCAAGATCCCTCACTATCCTGAAGAGATCATCACCCCGTTCGTCGCGCGCACCCTCAATCGTCCGGCGAAGTGGGTCGCGACGCGGTCCGAGTCTTCGGTGACGGATTCTCAGGGGCGGGACCACTTGACCGTTGCGCGGATGGCGCTCAAGAAAGACGGGGAAATCACGGGACTGCACGTGTCCACTTGGGCGAACATGGGCGCCTATCTTTCGACGTTCGGGCCTCTCATCCCGACGGCCTTCTACATCACACTTTTTGCCGGGCTCTACCGGATGAAGGGCATCTGGGGCGAAGTGTGGGGGACGCTGACGAATACGGTGCCGGTGGATGCCTATCGCGGCGCCGGACGGCCGGAAGCTGCTTATGTGGTCGAACGTCTGGTCGCTGTGACCGCCCACGAGCTCGGCATCGACCCCGTCGAGATCCGCAAGAGGAATTTCATCGGAAAGGACGAGTTCCCGTATCAGACTCCCGTGGCTCTTCAGTACGACAGCGGCGACTATCACGCGCTTTTCGAAAAAGCGACGAGTCTCGCGGATTACCCTAAAATGCGCGCCGACCAGGTGGCCGCGCGCGACCATGGACGGCTTGTTGGCATTGGGGTCTCCGGTTGCATCGAGGCGAGCGGGCCCGCTCCTTCGGCGGTGGCCGGCGCGCTGGGCGCCGCGGTCGGTTTTTGGGAGAGTGGTGTCGTCCGCGTCCACCCCACCAGCAAAGTCACGGTGCTGACCGGCTCGCACTCGCACGGCCAGGGTCACGAAACGACGTTCGCCCAGATCGTCGCCGATGAGCTCGGCGTGGACATCGCGGACATCGAGGTCGTGCACGGTGATACGGGGCGCATGCCCTTCGGCATGGGCACCTATGGCAGCCGAAGCGCCGCCGTGGGTGGAAGCGCGTTGGTAAAGAGTGCGGAGAAGATTCGCGCGAAGCTCATCAAGATCGCCGCGCATCAGCTCGAAGCGGCCGAAGAGGATATGGTCTACGACCAGGGCGAAGGCAAAGTCTACGTCAAGGGCTCGCCCGATAAATCCAAGCCCTTCGCCGAGCTTGCCTTCGCGAGCTACAGCGCCCACAACCTTCCCGAAGGTCTCGAGCCTGGGCTCGAGGAGACCTCGTTCTACGACCCGGCCAACTTCACGTTCCCGAATAGCGCTCACATCGTTCAAATCGAGATCGATCCGGAGACGGGGGAGGTCGAGCTGCAGCGCTACATCGCGGTCGATGATGTCGGCAACGTCATCAACCCCATGCTCGTGGAAGCTCAGATTCAGGGCGGGATCGCGCAGGGCGTTGGTCAAGCACTATTGGAGCAAGGCGTCTACGACGAAGGCGGTCAGCTGCTCACGGGCTCGCTCATGGAGTATGCGATGCCGCGCGCCGGTGCGTTTCCCAAGTTCGAGATTGATCGTATCGAGACACCTTCGCCGCACAACCCGCTAGGGGTGAAGGGCGTGGGTGAGATGGGCACGATCGCGAGCACCGTCGCCGTCGCGAACGCGGTGATGGACGCGTTAGCGCCTCTACGCATCCGCCACCTCGACATGCCGCTCACTCCCGACAAAATCTGGAGCGCCATGCAAAAGGTCGGCAAAGCCAAAACCGCCAAAGTCGAGTATTTCGGGGGAGAGTGATTCATGTACCCAGCTAGTTTCGATTACCACCGGCCGAAGACACTGAAAGACGCGATTGCGCTTCTCAAGAAGAACAAAGACGCGAAGCTTCTCGCGGGCGGGCACTCGTTGCTCCCAGCCATGAAGCTCCGAGTCAGCTCTCCGTCGGCGCTCATCGACATCGGCCGCATCAAGAGCCTCGAGGGGATCAAAACGTCGACGTCGACGGTCAAGATCGGTGGGCTGACGACGCACGCGGCCGTCGCGAGCTCGAAAGAGCTGGCAAAGGCTTGCGCCGTGCTATGCGAGGCCGCGGGGCTCATCGGAGACATTCAGGTGCGCAATCGCGGTACCATTGGCGGAAGCCTCGCCCATGCTGATCCAGCCGCGGACTATCCGACGGTCATGCTCGCGCTCGGCGCCGACATTACCGTCACCGGAAGCCGGGGTAAGCGGAAGGTTGCCGCGGAAAAGTTTTTCGTCGATCTCTTCACCACCGCGCTCAAACGGAGTGAGGTGCTGACCGAAGTGAGCGTTCCTGCGATGAAGACCGGGCAAGGCGCATGCTATCTCAAGCACCGCCATCCGGCGTCGAGCTACGCCGTGGTCGGCGTAGCTGCTTATGTAAGCTTGAAGAAAGCTGTTTGTAGTGACGCCCAGATCGCGATCGGCGGCGCGACTTCGGTCCCGATCCTCGCTAGCAGCGCCGCGGACGCGCTCGTGGGCAACTCGCCCACGACGAAAGTGATTGAGAATGCCGCGCAGACTGTAGGGGAGGCGATTGAGTTTCCGCTTGGAGATATCTATGCTTCCGGAGAATATCGAACGCACCTCGCCACGGTATTGACCCGCCGGGCGCTCACAGAGGCGTTCAAGCGAGCGAAACGGCAGAAATAGCCCGCCTTCGCCAAGGCTTCGGCGGGGTAAACCCTCGGGCATGACTTTAACGGTCCAGGCAGAGACGGATTTGACGATCGGATCCATCGAGGCGCTCCAGGCTGAGCTTCGGGAAAAGCTGTATATCGCCGATCGTGGCCTTGCGACGGCGATCTATCTCGCCTTGAAGCTCGAGCGACCGCTTTTTCTGGAAGGAGAGGCGGGCGTCGGGAAGACCGAGATCGCCAAAGTCCTCACCGAGATTCTCGATACCGAGCTCATCCGGCTTCAATGCTACGAAGGACTCGACGTCAATCAGGCCGTCTACGAGTGGAACTACACACGGCAGATGATGCACATCCGCCTCGCGGAGAGTCGCGGAGAGAAGCTCGAGGAAAAAGACCTCTTCGGGCCGGAATTCCTTCTCGCTCGGCCGCTTCTGAAGGCCATCGACCCCTCCGCTAAAAAGGCTCCTGTTCTCCTGATTGACGAAGTCGACCGCAGCGACGAAGAGTTCGAAGCCTATCTATTGGAGGTCCTGTCTGATTTCCAGATTACGATCCCGGAGATCGGAACGATCCGCGCGAAGAAACGCCCGCTCGTCGTCGTGACCTCCAACCGGACCCGCGAGGTGCACGACGCGCTCAAGAGGCGCTGTCTCTATTTTTGGATCGACTACCCGACCTTCCAAAAAGAGCTCGAGATTGTGCGCGCCAAGCTTCCACACGCTTCCGAGAAGCTTTCTCACCAAGTGACCCGTTTCGTTCAAGAGCTTCGTGAGATGGAGCTCTACAAAGTCCCAGGGGTTGCTGAAACCCTGGACTGGGTCGAAGCACTCGTGGCGCTCGATAAAGAATCGCTCGACGAGAGCGTCGTGGAGGAAACGCTCGGAGCGCTCCTGAAATATCGCGACGACATCGACAAGCTGCGAGGCGGCGGTGCGCGTGCGGTTCTAGAGCGAGTCCAAGCGACGGGCTAGCCCCATGGCCGCAGAGCCTCATCACCTTCTCCGAAACCTCGTTCTCTTCGGGCGTGTCCTGCGCGGGCTCGGACTCGACGTCAATCCTGGGCGCATGATGGATCTCGTCCAGGCGCTCTCGTATGTCGAGGTCGGTCTCCGCTCCGACTTCTACCACGCTTCACGCACACTTCTCGTTCATCAGCGCGACGACATACCGCTTTTCGACCAAGCCTTCGAGATGTTCTGGCAAAAGCCGCTCGGAGAGTGGAAGCTCCTAGAGATTCACGGGCGGCGCATGCGACGAACGAAGCCCGAGCCTCTCGTGGTGCCGCCGCCGCTCGAGTCCGAGAGCTCGGGCGCCGGGCTTCCTGACGACGTGCAGGAGAGGCCCGTCATCGAGGTGACGAAGAGCTACAGCGCGCGTGAGGCGCTCCGGCGGCGCGATTTTTCCGACCTCACCGAAGACGAGATCCGAGAAGTCCGGGCGCTCATCGCGGATCTGGTTTGGCGTCTCGGCGAGCGTCTTACGAGACGCCAGCGCGTCGGCGCGGGGAAGCGCCTCGATCTTCGGCGGACGTTGCGGCAGAGCCTCCACTGCGGCGGCGAAATTGTGAGCTTCGCCCGCCGCGAGCCACGTCGAAAGCCGCGCCCGCTCGTTGTCATCGCCGACATCAGCGGCTCGATGGAGCGCTACACCCGACTTCTTCTGCATTTCATCTACAGCTTGACGCAGGGCCTCGGCCAGCGTGTCGAAGCCTTCGCCTTCGGCACGCGGCTCACCCGGCTGAGCCGACACATGCGCGATCGGGATGTCGAGCGCGCATTATCGGGCGTCTCGAGCGCCGTTACTGATTGGTCGGGCGGAACCCGCATTGGAGACTGCCTCCTTACCTTCAACTACGATTGGGCGCGGCGGGTATTGAGCGGCGGCGCCATCGTGCTTCTCATCAGCGATGGCTGGGATCGCGGCGACCCGGAAGTTCTCGCCAAGGAGATGGACAGGCTCCGCAGAAGCTGTCATCGTCTGGTCTGGCTGAACCCGCTTCTGGGCTCGCCGGAATACGAGCCGTTGACGCGGGGCATGCTGGCGGCGCTCCCGCACGTGGATAATTTTCTTCCGGTGCACAATCTGAAGAGTCTCGAGGACCTTGCGCAGCACCTCGAGAAGCTGGATCGCCGATGAAAATTGAGGGCGGCGCGAGGTCAAGAGAGAGCGAGTATCAGCGTTAGAGAGCAGGCTGCTGAACGACTACATCAGCAGCCTGCCGCGAGCGGAGTGAGCCCGGCCCGAACGGGCCGACGAAAGGCCGAGCGAGCGAACGCAGAGAGAGCGAGCACTAAGCAGAAATGACTGTTCGAGACATCGCTAGAGACGTCGACCAATGGCGCGACGAAGGGCAGGACATCGCTCTTGCGACGGTCATCCAAACTTGGGGCTCTGGCCCCCGCCGCCCTGGCGCGAAAATGGCGATCACTCGGGACGCTCGGATTACGGGCTCGGTGAGCGGCGGCTGCGTCGAGTCCGCGGTCGTCGAGGAGGGCCGCGAAGTTCTCGATAGCGGCAAGCCCAAGCTACTCCATTTTGGCGTCGCCGATGAAACGGCGTGGGAAGTCGGGCTTTCCTGCGGCGGGACGATCGAGATCTTTGTCGAGCCGCTCACGGACGAGGTTTACGTTCCTCTCAGGCGCGCTTTCGGTGAAGAGCGAGCCGTTGCTCGAGCAACGATCGTCAAAGGTGAAGCGCTCGGCGCGAGTGTCGTCGTCGAAGGTGAAGCGCTCGGCGCGAGTGTCGTCGTCGAAGAAGCGAGCTCGAAGGAGGGGACGCTCGTCGAAGCGGCGCGCCGGGCGCTCGAGGTCGGTCGTTCCGCGCGCGTGCGTTTGGAAGACGGCTCCGAGCTTTTCGTCGATGTCGAGCTCCCGCCGCCAACGCTCGTCATGGTCGGGGGCGTTCACGTCGCAGTTTCGATGACGACGATTGCGGAAACGGTCGGCTATCGCACCGTGGTCGTCGATCCGCGCGCGGTCTTCGGGAGTGACGAGCGCTTCTCGCATGTCGGAAAGCTCATCCGCGAATGGCCGGACGAGGCGTTGAGGCATCTCGGCTTGAATCGATCGACGGCGATCACGACGCTGACTCATGACCCCAAGCTGGACGATCCGGCGCTCGAAGTCGCGCTCCCGAGCGACGCCTTTTACGTGGGGGCCCTCGGGAGCAAGCGCACGCACGAAAAGAGATGCCGCCGCTTGATCGAAAGGGGGGTTGCAGAGGAAGATCTAGAACGGCTGCGCGCACCGATTGGCCTTCCCATCGGCTCGCATACGCCGGAGCAAATCGCGCTATCGATCATGGCACAGATAGTGGCAGCGCGGAACGGAGTCTCGATGTGAAGAAAGTAGTCGTCATTGGCTTGCTGGCCGCGTCCTCGCTCGTCGCGAACGAGCGGACGTTCGAGTTCACCTATGTCGCTGAGCTCGAGATTCCCGAGGGCTCCGGCAAGTTGCAGATGTGGCTCCCATATCCTACATCGGACGATTTCCAGGACGTCCGCCTTCTGTCCATCGATTCGCCGGTATCGACCAGGGTCTATCAGGAATATACCTATCGGAACTCGATGCTCTTTCTGACAACGCCAGTCACGGAGCTCGAGAAGTTGCGTGTCGAGATGCAGTTTCGCGTGACCCGGCGCGAGCATGTCGAGAGCAAGAGCGATTTCACCGAGCTCGAGGATCCCGACGGCTTTTTCGGATTCGCGGAGAAGCGGTGGCTCGAGCCCGACCGCCTCGTGCCCATCGACGACTACATCCGAGAGCTTGCCGAAGAGGTCACGGAAGGGAAGACGACGGTAGTCGAGAAGGCCCGTGCCATCTACGACTACACGGTGGATAACCTCGAATATGACAAGAGCGGAACGGGGTGGGGTCAAGGCGATATTTACTATGCGTGCGACAAGAAGCGAGGCAACTGCACGGATTTCCACGCGGTCTTCATCGGTTTTGCTCGCGCAGTGAACATCCCCGCCAAGTTCGCCATCGGATTTCCGATCCCGCGCGATCGCGGAGAAGGCGAAGTGGCCGGCTATCACTGCTGGGCCGAGTTCTTCGTGCCCGGCTACGGTTGGGTGCCGGTCGACACGTCCGAAGCGAACAAGAATCCCGACAAACGCGAATATTTCTTCGGCGCGCATGACGAGAACCGCGTGGCGTTCACGGTGGGCCGGGACATCACGCTCAACCCGAAGCAGGCGGGCGGTCCTTTAAACTTCTTCATCTACCCCTATGCCGAGATCGACGGAACCCCGGTGAGTGACATTAAGCGACAGTTCTTCTACACGGACCTCGGGCTCTTGGCGGCCTTGGCGAAGTAGAGCGCTTCTCCTGACGGCGCTCGTCGCCGTTTCGCTCCTCGTCTACCAATATCGGCCTCACGTGGGCGACGCCCGCCGCGTCATTCTCGTTTTGACGGCTGCGGGCTTTTTCCTCGCGCCATCGTCGACCCGTCCGCTGCGGCTTTCTCTCTGGCTTCCCGCAGTGGCCGCGGTGGCGTGGGGAGGGAGGATCGCCGGCGCCGGACAGCCTGGACCGGGTGCGCTTGCGCTCTGGCTCTTGTGCTCAGTCGCAGGCGGCGCGCTCGCGATCCGCGCCGGCGGCCGCGCGGCCACCTATTACCTGCCGGGAGCGGAAAACGAAGACGGAATCGTCCTTCAGCACGTCATCCGCCGAAACTTGCTAGCGGCGTTTTTTGTTTTCGCCATCGTGTTCGTCTGGGACGGGGTCTCCCCGTACTTGCGCGCCGGCTTGGTCCTCGCCGCCGCGATGCTCTTCCTACGCTACCTGCTGCTGCAATCCAAGTTTCTGCATCTCCCCATAACGCCTTGTCTGAGCGCCCCGGAAGCCCGGGGCTTCGTCGCCTCCCAAAAGTGGGCCGTTTTGTCCCTTGCGCTTCTCATCGGTGCGACCCAATGGCCCGATGCCTGGTTCGGCATCAACGACACAGCCCCGCTCGTGCTGACGTCATTGCTGCTTCTCGTACTTGCCGGCTTGATTTTCGTGGTAGCGCTCGTGCGTTTGCAGCAAGCAGGTCTTTGGACGAGATCGCTCGTACGCCGCACGAGTTTCTACGCGGGAATGGCGCTTGCGGTAGCGCTCGCGGCGGTTTTCGTCGAGCTCGAAGCCTTGGGCCCCGGGCGCCTCATTGCGTTTACGACCGCATGCACTTTCGTTCTGGTGGTTCTTCCGTTCGTGAACAACACGACCCGTTTGCTCTCCGCTTACCCGAACGCGTCCTTTCTCGTGGCGCCGCCTGTCCTCGCAGTGATGAACGCGCCACTCACGTCTGTGAACGGGCCAGGAGATATGCCCACTTTCACGGCGTTTCTTTTTGCGTTCACGGTACTCATGACCGTGTACCAGTTGTTGGTCGTTGTCGGAGCGCACGGACGCGGGGCGATTTATCTTCTCGCGTCGCTCGGGGTGCTCGCGGTGATTTTCTTTTCGAACGGCGCGGCCTGGGCGGAGAGGGGAGGTGCTTGGAAGGTCTTTCTCATCGCGCTCGGCTTCGTGCTCTACACGATGGATTTGCTGGAGAGGGCGAGCCGTGCGGGCGCGGCGCGCTGAGGGAAGCTAAGCCGGTGGACGTCGCGCCGGTAGGACAGCCCCGAGCTGTAACCGCGCCTCGCGCAAAGCTGTCTCCGTGGTCTTCCAATCGATGCAAGCGTCCGTGACCGAGACGCCGCGGCGCAGCTGGCTGCGGTCCTCGGGGATGTCCTGCCGCCCTGCCTCTAAGTTGCTTTCGAGCATGACTCCGGCGATGGACGTGTTACCGTCCCGGATCTGGCGGACGATGTTCGTCAGAACGAGCGGCTGCACGTCGTGCTGCTTGAGCGAGTTTCCGTGGCTGCAATCGATCACGATGTTTAGGCGTAAGCCGGCTTTCGCGAGCGCTTGCTCGCACATCGCGACACTCACCGAATCGTAGTTCGGCCGGTTGCCGCCGCGGAGGATGATGTGGCCGAAAGGGTTGCCCCGGGTGTGGAAGACGGCGCAGCGGCCTTCGACGGTCACGCCGAGAAAGCTTTGCGGGGAGGCTGCCGCTTTGAGCCCGTTGATGGCGACGTCGATATTGCCGTCCGTGCCGTTCTTGAAGCCGACGGGCGCCGAGAGACCGCTGGCGATTTCGCGATGGGTCTGGGACTCGGTCGTGCGCGCGCCGATGGCCGCCCAGGAAACGAGATCGCTCAAATATTGCGGCGTAATGGGATCCAGCGCTTCCGTTCCGACGCCGAGCCCGAGTTCGGCAAGTCGCAGGAGAAATTCCCGCGCCATCTTGAGCCCCTCGGCGATGCGGAACGAATCGTCCATGTGCGGGTCGTTGATGAGGCCTTTCCATCCGACGCTCGTGCGTGGCTTTTCGAAGTAGACGCGCATGATGACGAGGAGCGTGTCGTTCACTTCATCCGCGAGGCCTTTCAGCCGCTCGGCATATTCCATCGCGGCGTCGAGGTCGTGGACCGAGCACGGCCCGACGACGACGAGCAGCCGAGGATCCTCTTGGGTCAGGATCTGACGGATCGCGTGCCGCGTCCCGAGCACGGTCTCCTGTGCCTTCGGCGTCGCGGGATATTGCTCGCGCACCTCGTTCGGGGCGGGGATGAGCTCCCGCGAGGCGATATTGGCGTTATAGAGGATGCCTTCGTCCATAGAGAGAATGTAGCACGCGGGACTGGCGGGGACGTTGTGGCGAATTACACCCATGCGTGAAAAAATTCAAGGTGAAGCTATGAGTCGAAAACATCCTCGTATTCTCGACCCAGAACGGGTGGGTCTCATTGTTGTGGACATCCAAGAGCGCTTCAAGGACGCTATTTCCGGCTTCGAGGACATGGCGGCCGCGAGCATCCGCCTTGTCTCGACGTTTCGAGCGCTCGAGCTTCCCATCATCGTGACCGAGCAATATCCGAAAGGGCTCGGCCGCACGGTCGAAGCGCTCGGCGAGGCGCTCGGGAGTGCCGCAGCACCGTTCGAGAAAACGTGCTTCAGCTCTTGCGGGAGCGACGCCGTCTCTTCGCGGCTCGAGGAGCTCGGGACGGAGCAAGCGATGGTCTGCGGGATCGAAACGCATGTTTGCGTGAGCCAGACCGTGCACGACCTCATCCAGAGGGGCATTCTCGTGCATGTCGCGGTCGATGCGATCGCGTCACGCAAGACGCGCGACCGTGACTACGCCCTGCGCAAGATGGAGCGCTCTGGCGCGGTGCTCACCACGGCCGAAGCTGCGGCGTTCGAGCTTCTCGGCGACGCGAAACATCCTCGCTTCAAGGAAGTGCAGGCTCTTTATAAGTGATGGAGCCCGTCCTCGAGTTCAAGAACGTTTCCAAACACTACCCTCAGCCGAATGCCGGGGTTCTCAAAGCGCTCGATGACGTCTCCTTCGCCATCCATCCTGGAAAAACGCTCGCAATCACCGGGAGGAGCGGGAGCGGCAAATCGACGCTCCTCCATCTCGCGGCGGGCATCGACGTGCCGAGCACGGGGTCGGTGTCTTTTGCGGGGCGCGATCTCGGTGAGCTCTCCGAGCGCGAGCGAACGCTCGTTCGGCGCGACGGTGTCGGGCTCGTTTTTCAATTCTTTTACCTTCTGCCGCACCTCACCGTTTGGGAGAACGTGTCGCTTCCTGCGTGGATCGCTTCGGATGCTGGGATCGAAGAGCGCGGGCGCGATCTTCTCGAACGGGTCGGGCTCACCGCGCATGCGTCTCAGGAAGCGTCGAAGCTGAGCGGTGGCGAGATGCAGCGCGTTGCTATTTGCCGCGCTCTTTTGCGCAAGCCGCGCTTGCTGCTCGCGGACGAGCCCACGGGGAATCTCGATGACGATAATTCGGAGATCGTCATGGATCTTCTGGTGAAGCTCGTCGACGAAGAGCAGGGGACCCTCCTTTACGTGACCCATAGCGACGAGCAGGCGGCCCAGGCGGACGAGCGGCTCGAGCTTCATAGCGGGAAGCTCGACCGGTCGTGATCCGCTACTTCCTTCGCGCGCTGAGAGCGCAGCTTCGTGGAGGTTTGAGCCTCTTCGCGCTGAGCCTTTTCGGTGTTTCGATTGGCGTCGCGGCCGTCGTGTCGATCCAGATCATCAACTTGAACGCTCTCAGCGCCTTCAGCGGCAGCATGCGGGCGGTGAGCGGGGACGCGGATGTCACCATCCTCGGCAAGATGCCCCCGCTCTCGGAGGACACCTATCCGCGCGTTCTCGCAACGCCTGGGGTCGAGGCCGCCTGGCCTCTCTTGCGGCTCGATGTCGCCGCCGAAGATTTCTATCTCGAAGTGATGGGCGTCGACTTCTTTACACCCATGGACGTACCGTGGGAGGGCGCGTCTGTAGATCTCTCGGACGCGCTCGGCAAACCGGGCTGGGTGGCGGTCACGCCCACGCTCGCGCGCGAGAAAGGCTGGGAGCTCGGCCATCGCCTCGAAGTCAGCGTCGGCGCGCGCAAAGCGGAGCTCGTCATCGGCGCCTTCTCCGACTTTCAGAAAGCGACGCCCCTCGCGAGCCCGCGGCTCGCCGTCATGGACATCGCCCAGGCGCAGTCGCTCTTCGGGGCACGGGGGGAGCTCCATCAAATCGACGTCAAGATCCTCGAAGACGCTGACCAACACGACGTGATTGCCGAGCTCGAGCGCAGCCTCGGTACCCAAGTTCTCGTTCTCACACCCGAGCAGCGCGAGCAGCAAGCGTCCGATCTTCTGAGTGCTTTTCGTCTCAACCTCACCGCCTTGAGTCTCATCAGCCTCTTCGTCGGCGGGTTTCTCGTCTTCAGCTCGACTCAAGCGAACCTCGTCCGGCGGCGCACCGAGTTCGGACTCCTGCGCTCGCTCGGCGCGACCCATCGCCAAGTCATGGGGCTTTTGGTCGGCGACGTGCTCCTGCTGGGATTGCTGGGGGTCGCGGTCGGGATGCCGCTCGGCTATCTCGCCGCGGATGCCAATGTCGATCGGGTAAGCGCCACCGTCACGAATCTTTACCTGCTCGACGCTATCCACACGCTCGAAGTGCCGGCTTGGTTCTTTTTGTTGGCGGCGGCTGTGGGAATGTGCGGCGCGGGTCTCGGCGCGCTTATGCCGGCGCTCGAGCTCGGACGAAAAGACACGCGCTCCCTCCTGGCTGCTTTTTCGCTCCATGAGCGTGTCGGCGCCCGCGCGCCGCGCTCGTTCCTGCTGGGCGTTGGGCTCATGTCCTTGCTGGGAATTATCTACTTGCTCGTGGGCGATCGCTTCAGGCCTGCAGGCTTCATCCAGGCCTTTCTTCTCATAGCGGCGGTCCCGTTGGTGACGCCCCTCGTCGTCCAAGGCGCGACCCGACTCTTGCACGTACGATCTTTCGGCCTGGCCTACGGGATGAAAGGTCTCGGAAAGCAGCTCCAGACGACGCCTGTCGCCATCGCGGCGCTTGCCATCGCGGTGAGCATGGTTGTCGGTGTGACGACGCTGGTCGCGAGCTTCCGCGAGACCCTCGCGATCTGGATCGAGGCCACGGTCCAGGCTGATGTCTATGTCTCGACGCCTGCGTGGCGTCGCTCGCGCCGCCGAGCCGTGTTGGACGCTTCCGTCATCGAAGTTCTCACTCGCCATCCCGCGGTGGAGCACGTGGATCGTTTGCGGCAGTTTTTTGCCTATACGAACGGGCGCCGGTTCTCGTTCGCCGGGGTCGACGCTCGCGCGCCCGGCGAGGACGCGCCCTTCGCCCTTCTCGACGGTGAGGCGCTGGGTGCTGCGCCCGGCGGCGTGTTGGTGGGGGAGCCGCTCGCACGGAAGGAGCGTTTGAGCGTCGGGGACGATCTCGTCATAGACGGACCCCAGGGGCCGGTGGTGCTTCCGATCAAAGGTATCTACTACGATTACAGCAGCGAGCTCGGCTCTGCCTTCACGCATCTCGAGACGATGGCAAAGCATTTCGGCGCGGGACCCGTCAACAACGTCGCGCTCTATCTCGAAGACGGCGTGGATTCGGAGCGTGTGGTGGACGAGCTCAAAGCGAGCCTCGCCGACGTACCGCTCGCCATCCGCAGCAACCGGCGCTTGCGGGAGCAAGCCCTACGCGTGTTCGACCAGACTTTCGCGGTAACAAGCCTTCTCCGCTACATGAGCCTTCTCATCGCAGTCACGGGAGTGGCGCTGACGCTCATCGTGCTCGCACGGGAGCGTGCGTCGGAGCTCGCGCTCTATCGAGCGCTCGGTGCGTCCCGACTCCAGATCTTTCGTGTGTTTCTCGGCAAAGGACTAGGGATGGCCCTCGTGGGCATCGTGATCGGGAGCCTCGCCGGGGTCGTCTTTGCCTTCATCTTGATTTACGTCGTAAACCGTGCGTTCTTCGGGTGGACCATCGCGGTGCACTGGCCCATCGGGCTGCTATTGCAACAGAGCCTAGTCATTCTCGCGGCTTCGGTGCTCGCGAGTCTTTACCCCGCGCGGGTCGCTAGCCGTGTCCCGGCAACGGAGCTACGGCGGGAGGACCTTTAGCATGCTTCGCGCTTTGGCCATTACAGCACTCGTTCTGATGCCGCCTGCCGAAGAATGGCGCGTTGCGGTGCCCGACTATGCGTGGTCTTTTCCGCGGGATCACTGGGCGCATGACGGCTATCGCACTGAGTGGTGGTATTTCACCGGGCATCTCGAAGGAGCGGGGCGCACGTTCGGCTATCAGTTCACGTTCTTTCGTATCGGCATCGTCAGCGAGCCCATTGAGCTCGCCCTCGACTCGGACTGGGCGTCGAGCCACGTCATCATGGGGCACGCGGCGGTAACCGATCTCGAGAGCGGGCGGCATGTTTTCAGTGAAGTGCTCTATCGGGAGACGCCACTCCTCGCGTCGTTTGACCACGATCCCGAGGGGCGCATCGGGTGGTCGCGCGGGCCGGCAGGCACGAAAGCGTTTTGGACGCTCGACTTTACCGGGGACGGCTTTCGTATTGCCGCGCGCGACGACCGTCTCGAGATAGGCTTCGAGCTTACGACCCGAGCTGCCAAACCGCGCATCTTTCAAGGGCCAGGTGGGTTCAGCCGGAAGGGGAAGGAGAGCGGCGCGGCGAGCCAATACTACAGCTATACCCGTCTCGAGACGTCGGGCGAGCTCACGATGGGCGGCGAGCGGTTCGATGTGGTGGGGGAGAGCTGGATGGACAAAGAGTTCAGCTCGTCCCAGCTTGCGCCCCAGCAAGTGGGCTGGGACTGGTTCAGCTTGCAGCTCGACGACGGGCGAGAGCTGATGCTCTACATCATGAGGCGGGAAGACGGCACGACCGACTACGCGAAAGGCACCGTCGTGTCGCCGGATGGTGAGGCGCGCTATCTCGAGCTCGAAGATTTTTCCTTCGAGGCGAGACGGCACTGGGTGAGTCCTTCTACCGAAGCGCGTTACCCAGTGGCGTGGCGGGTGCACCTGCCTTCAGAAGGCTTGGAGCTCGACGTCCGCGCGCTCGTCGACGACCAGGAGAACAATAGCCTTTTTTTGGGCGGCGTCTATTACTGGGAAGGCGCCGTGACGATCTCAGTGACGGGCTCTCATGGAGAAGCGCTCGGGCGCGGCTTCGTTGAGCTCACGGGTTACGGCGAAGGCAATCGCCCTCCCGTCTAAGTGCTAGCCAGGTAAATCTGAAGGCTCGGCCGCTCCTCAAATCGTCCGCATGAGGCGCCTTGAGAATGGCTACAGAGACACAGAGACACAGAGTTTCGAAAACACTTACCGTTTCCGCTGGGCGCAACGAGGTGTTCCAAGGAGCTCACGACGTCATCGTCCGCCGGGATGACGCTGCTAGCAGCGTCGAACACAGAGGCAACAATGGAGCCTGCCGAGTGCTCTTCGTTCGCTCTGGCTTTCTCTCTGCCTCTGTGCCTCTGTGCCTCTGTGGCCATCCCCTTTTGGTTGCAGCCGCAGGCTGCGCTGGACGAAGTTCGAAAGTGTGAACAAAATCCTCGTTTCTGACCGGCTATGAGCCTATGGACAGCAAAAAGTCGCGATGGTAGACTCGCGCCGCAATCGTCCGCGTTCGGGCTCCTTCGAGGGAATCAGATGTGAGCGCGGAGCGCGAACAGTTTTTATACAAGACCCTAGGAGGGGAAATGCTGGGATTAGAGGCAATCTTTCGATGGCTGCATATTTTCGTCGGGATTCTCTGGATTGGACACCTCTATTACTTCAATTTTGTAAACGGGCAGATGGTCGCGAAGCTCGACGCGGCTGCGAAGAAACAAGTCGTCCCTGAGCTTATGCCGCGCGCACTTTACTGGTTCCGTTGGGGCGCGGCGTGGACGTGGATCACCGGCGTTCTGCTTCTCATCATGGTCTACTACGCATACGTGAACGAGAATTTGTCACCTGATGGCTGGTCGCCCGGCGTCATCATCATGGTCGCCGTAACGTTTCTCGGCGTATTCGTCTACGACGCCCTGTGGAAGAGTAGCCTGAAGGAGAACCTGAGGGCGGCCGTCATCGTGACTTTCATTCTGCTCGCAGGAGTGGTCGCGTTGTTCGTTTACTTCGGTCATTTCACCTATCGCGGCACACTGATTCACACGGGCGCCTTATTCGGAAGCGCGATGGCGTTCAATGTCTGGTACCGCATCTGGCCCGCGCAGCAGCGGATCATCCGCGCTGTGAAAAACGGGGAGGCTCCAGATAAAGCGGACCCGGCGCTCGCCGGCCTCCGCTCGAAGCACAACACCTACATGTCCTTGCCGCTCTTCTGGGCGATGGTCGTGCAGCACAACCAGTACTTCGCGGGCGGTAATTGGGGTATTCCGGGCGCGTACTACTGGGTCGCCTGGCTCGTCATCATTGCGCTCGGCTGGCACATCATCTGGCAGTGCTACAAGAAAGCCGGCAAGCTCGAAGGCTTCTAGCTTGTTCTTCTTTGTGTTGGCCCTGGCTCTTGCGAGTCAGGGCCAACCTCAGCCTCAGCCTCAGCCTCATCTCGCTCTCGTTGACGCCAACGTTATCGATGTTCGCACCGGCGACGTGACCGCCGGGGCCACCGTTGTGCTCCAAGGTGGCACCATCGTTTCTATTGGCACGGGGGCGCCTCCGTCGGACGCAGAGATTATCGACCTCGAGGGCGCTTACGTCTTGCCCGGTCTCATCGACGCGCACACTCACCTCGATGCGCTCGCACAAGCTGAGCGCGCGCTTCGCTCCGGCGTGACCACCGTGCGCGGCGCAAGCGTTGGCTCTTATCGTGACGTCGTAATTGGGGAGATGACCGAGACGGGGATCCTCGCGGGCCCGGAATATCTCGGGGCCGGGGTCTACGTGACGCCTTACATCGGCGGCGGTGTGCTTGCGGACGCTCGTCTCATGCATCTCGCGGTTCCCATCGAGACCGAAGACGATTTGCGGACGCTCGTGAGGGTGAATATCGAGAACGGCGCGCGCGTCATCAAAACGCGCGGGACCGAGCGCGCGGGGACGCCCACGACGGATCCGCGGGAGCAGGTCTATACGTCGGAGCAGCTGCAGGTCGTTGTCGACGAAGCGGCCAAGCACGGCATTTCGGTACTCTGCCACGCGCATGGGGACGAAGGTGCGCGCGCGGCGGTTATGGCTGGGGTTCGTAGCATCGATCACGGGACCTACATGTCGGATGAGACGCTCTTGCTCATGAAAGAGAAGGGTACCTACTTCGTCCCGACTTATACGACGATGATCGATCTCATCGAGCCGGGCGGGGACTACGACAACCCGGTCGTCAAGATCCGCGGCTTGCACATGCTCCCGCATATCGAAGAGACGATCAAGCGCGCGCACGCGATGGGCATTCCTATCGCTACCGGGGCGGATACGAGCTATGGGCCGGAGAGCGTCGTTCGCATCACGATAGAGATGGTCAACTTCGTGAAGCTCGGGATGACGCCGCTCGAGGCGATTCGCTCGGCGACGGTGGTTGCGACGGAGATGCTCGGGATTTCGGATCGAACGGGTCTTTTGGAAGTGGGTATGGAGGCGGATATCCTCGTTGTTTCCGGTAATCCACTCGAGGACATCCGGGCGGTGCAGGACGTCATCGTTGTCGTTAGCAACGGGCGGGTTGGGCTGAATCGGCTGCCTTTCGCGAAACAATAGTTGGGTGGCGAACTGCGGCAATTGGAGAACAGAGGTGCTCTCGCTGATTCACGTGATCGTAAACTGGTTCTAAGAGCTGGAACGTCTGACGCCGAGGGGGAATTAGAGGTCGGCCCTAGCACTTTCTCAGCCTCGGGTTTTGCTGCAGCGCGTCGCGTAGCTCGGCGTCGGTCAGGTGCTCGGCCATGTGCATCCAGTTCAGGATGCGGTCTCTTCGGACTCTCACCGATTGCGGGCTCTTGCAGGGGTCGAGCCTTATCGGGCTCGGGATCATTGCGGCGAGCGTTGCCGCTTCGACGGCGCTCAAGTTACTCGCGGACTTTCCGAACACGTCCCGGGAGGCCGCCTCGGCGCCATAGATGCCGTCACCCCACTCGATGACGTTCAAGTAGATCTCGAGAATCCGCTCCTTCGAGAGCGCTTTCTCCAAGCGGTACGTAAGCACGGCTTCCCTGAGCTTGCGCGGATAGCTGCGCTCCGAGGAGAGGAATAGATTCTTGGCGAGCTGTTGGGTGATGGTGCTCGCGCCTCGGACCGTGCGGCCCTCTTCCCAGTTGCGTTTGAAGGCTTCCTTCATTTCGCGGGTGTCGAAACCGCTATGGATGTAGAAGCCGGAATCTTCACCCATGAGCACAGCCTGTGGGAGCCGCGGCGAAAGGTCGGCCAGCGCCATCCAGGCTAGCTGCCGCGTGCCGCCACGCTCTTTCATGAGCGCGGTGTCTTGCGGGTTCTCGATATTGAGAAAGGTAACGTCTGGCAGGTTCTGCCATAACAGAATCACGAACCCGGCCGCAAGGAAGGCGAGGACCAAAAAAGAGACCAATACGACGCGTCTCACGCAGTGTTCCTTACCGTTAGGTAAGTCGAAGAGGCGCATAAAGTTACGCCGACTTCGATTCTGAGTATTACAATAAAAGGGCACACACGAGGGACCATGAATTTCGATTATAGCGATGACCAGAAAGAGCTGCGCCGCGCGATCCGCGAGTTTGCAGAACTGGAGATCATCCCTTTCGCGAGCGAGCGGGATGAGAAAGAGATCTTTCCGAAAGACGCGATCCGCAAGCTGGGCGAGCTCGGCTTTCTCGGGGTGATTTTTCCGGAAGAGCTCGGTGGGGGCGGCCTCAGCTACGCCGATTACGCGGTCGTGATCGAAGAGCTCGCGCGCGCGGATGCTTCGGTAGGCATCACCGTGGCCGCGCACACGTCGTTGTGCTCGAACCATATCTACGAGCAAGGCACGCACGCGCAGAAAGAGAAGTTCTTGGAGCCGCTCGCAGCAGGAGAGTTGCTCGGTGGCTGGAGCCTTACCGAGCCGAACGCGGGAAGCGATGCCGGAGGTACTCAGACGACGGCGGTTCTCGACGGTGAGGAGTGGGTCATCAACGGAAGCAAGACGTTCACGACCAATGGCTCCGTTTGTGACGTAGCCGTGGCGATGGCTGTCACAGACAAAGACAAGGACAAGCGCAGGATCTCCGCCTTCATCGTGCCCAAAGGCACACCAGGATTCCGCGCCGGAAAGAAAGAGCGCAAGCTCGGCCACCGCGCCTCCGACACGTCAGAGATGGTGTTCGAGAATTGCCGCGTGCCGAAATGCCTCATGCTTGGCGAGCGCGGAGACGGGTTCATCGCGGCGCTCAAAGTTCTCGACGGCGGGCGTATCAGCATTGCGGCGATGTCGATCGGGATCGCTCAAGCCGCGTTCGATTGCGCGCGCGACTATGCCAAACAGCGCAAGCAGTTCGGGCGGGCCATCGGAACGTTCCAAGCCATTCGCTTCAAGCTCTCGGACATGGCCACCGAGATCGATGCGGCGCGGCTTCTCGTCCAACGCGCGGCTTTCTTGAAAGACAAAGGAGAGCGCGTGACGAAAGAATCTGCGATGGCGAAGCTTTATGCCAGCGAAGTCGCCGTACGCGCCGCAGAGGAAGCGGTGCAGATTCTCGGTGGCTACGGCTATACCCGAGACTATCCCGCGGAGCGCTATTTCCGCGACGCGAAGCTCATGACCATCGGGGAAGGGACGTCCGAGATCCAGCGGATGGTGATCGCGCGCCAGTTGCTCTCCATGTAACGCGGCTTATATGCTCTCTCCTTGGATCTCGAAAATCTCGTGGGCCGCCTTCGCAAAGGAGAGCCGCGGGCCCTCGCCCGGGCGCTCACCCTCGTCGAAAACCGAAGTCCCGAAGCCCGCGAGCTCTTGTCCCTTGTGTTTGCCGATCGCAAAGACGCGATCATCGTCGGTTTAACCGGACCGTCCGGCGTCGGCAAGAGCACCCTCACGGACGCTCTCGCCAAGCTTGCCCGAGAGCGTCGTCGGCATGTCGCCGTGCTCGCCATCGATCCGACGAGCCCCTTTACTGGCGGCGCGCTTCTCGGGGACCGTGCCCGCATGGACAGCGTCGCGCAGGATCCGGACGTCTTCGTGCGCAGCATGGCCACCCGCGGGCATGTCGGAGGCTTGTCGGGTGCTGCGTTCGAAGCACTCGTGTTGCTCGAGGTAGCTGGCAAGGACTTCATCCTGCTCGAGACGGTAGGCGCGGGGCAGGACGAAGTGGAGGTCGCCGCCGTGGCGGACGTCACGGTCGTGGTGCTCGCGCCGGGGCTCGGGGATCAGGTTCAGGCGAGCAAGGCGGGGATTATGGAGATAGCGAGCCTCCTCGTCATCAACAAAGCCGACCGGGACGGCGCCGACCTATTGGCCGAGCAAGTCCACGCCCATTCCGGCGGCAAGCCCGTTCTCAAGACCAACGCTTTGGCGGGCGACGGGCTCGCGCCGCTTTTCGACGCCATCGTCGGCGCGCGCAGAGAGCGACGCCTCATGGATGCTTGGCTCTTGAGCGTTGTGCAGCAAATCGTACGAGAGCGGATTCCGCCCAGTGCCTGGGAAGATGCGCTGCAGCAACTCGAAGAGCGTTCGGTCACACCCTACGATGCCGCCGAAGCCCTGTTGAAGGAGTTGAAATGAAGATCCACCACGTGGGGATTGCCGTTAAGAGCTTGGAGGAAGCGTCTAGGCGTTTCGGCGGTCTACTCGGCCTCGAGAAAGCCGCACGCTACGACTTGCCGGAGTTCGGCGTTTCCGCGCTCTTCATGCCGGTCGGCGACAGCAACCTGGAGCTACTCGAGCCACTCGGTGACGCGTCGACGGTTACGAAGTTCATCGACAAGCGGGGCGAAGGTTTGCACCACATATGCTTCGAGGTCGACGATATCCAAGCCTCACTTCAGGACTTCGCCGCCCAAGGCGCCCGCCTCATCGACGAAAAACCGCGGCCTGGGGCGGGCGGTCATCTCGTCGCGTTCGTGCACCCGAAGACGACCCACGGCGTCCTCGTCGAGCTCAAGCAAAAATAAACCAGTCTTGCCAAGAATCTCCAGTCGCTGTAAGCTTGTGTGTTTGCGCAAAGGAGATGACGGAACATGGCGGAAGCAAGAATTGGTGTCATCGGCGGAAGCGGCCTCTACTCGATGGAGGGCCTCGAGGACGTCGAGAAAGTGTCCCTCGACACCCCTTTTGGCGCCCCTTCGGATGACTATGTTGTCGGCAAGCTAGCCGGCAAGAAAGTCGCGTTTCTGGCGCGGCATGGCGTCGGGCATCGGCTGCTCCCGAGCGAGCTCAATTTCAGGGCCAACGTCTTAGGCTTCAAGCTCCTCGGTGTCGAGCACATTTTGTCGGCGAGCGCCGTCGGCTCACTCAAGGAGGACATCCACCCGCTCGACGTCGTCATCCCGGATCAGTTTATCGACCGCACGCGTGGGCGTATCTCGACCTTCTTCGGGAACGGGCTCGCGGCCCACGTGGAGTTCTCGAAGCCGTTTTGCGAGCGATTGTCGAAGCTCATGTACGAAGCGGGCAAAAAAATCGACGCACGCATGCGCCGCGGCGGGACCTATGTTTGCATGGAAGGCCCGCAGTTCTCGACGCTCGCCGAGTCCGAGCTCTATCGCTCTTGGGGTGCGCACGTCATCGGCATGACCAATTTGCAGGAGGCGAAGCTCGCGCGTGAGGCGGAGATCGGCTATGCGACCATGGCGCTCGTGACGGATTACGACTGCTGGCATGTCAGCCACTCGTCGGTGACGGTCGAGCAAATTATCGAGAACTTGGGGAAGAACGCCGAGAGTGCGCGCCAAATCATCGTCGAAACGGTCACACAGCTCGACCTCGACGAGCCGTCGCCGCATGCCAACGCGCTTAGGAACGCGATCATCACGCAGCCGGATTATGTCTCGGAGGCGGTCAAGCGGGACCTCGCGCCCATTATCGGAAAATACGTAAAGTGAGAGAGGTTTCGTGTCCATTCTTGTAGTCGGGTCTGTTGCCTTCGACGATCTCAAGACGCCGAGCGAGGACGCGACAGATGTCGTGGGCGGGGCGGCGACCTATTTTGCGTTGTCCGCGGCTCACTTCACCGATGTGAACGTCGTCGCGGTCGTCGGCGACGATTTCGGCGAAGAGCAGCAGAAGGTGTTCGAAGGACGGTCGGTCGATCTAGCCGGGCTCGAGCGAGCGGATGGGAAAACGTTTCGGTGGGGTGGGGAGTACAGTGCAGATCTAACGGAGCGGACGACGCTCTTCACGGAGCTCGGCGTCTTCGAGAACTTTCAGCCGGTCATTCCCGATCGCTACAAGAGCTCCAAGCTCGTTTTTCTCGCCAACATCCATCCGAGCCTCCAAGTCGACGTCATGAAGCAGGTCCAAAACCCCGGCTTGATTGGCGCCGATACCATGAACTACTGGATCGAGCGTACGCCCGATGAGCTCTCGGCGATGCTCAAGGGAATCGACGTGCTCGTCATCAACGATGAGGAGGCCCGACAGCTCGCCGACGTCCACAATCTGGTCGCTGCTGCGGCGAAGATTCGTGAAATGGGGCCGAAGACGCTCGTCATCAAGCGCGGAGAGTACGGCGTTTTATGTTTCCGCGAAGGCGAGCGTTTTGCGACGGTGTCGTACCCCTTGGAGACGGTCATCGACCCGACGGGAGCTGGGGACAGCTTCGCCGGCGGTTTCATGGGTTATTTGGCGACCCACCAGGAGCCCACGGATAAAGAAGTCCGCCAAGCGATTATTTTCGGGAGCGTTCTCGGTTCGTTTTGTGTCGAGGAACTCGGCACGCGGCGCCTCGAGCGGCTGTCGCGCGGCGAGGTGCACGAGCGCTACCAGGCTTTCAAGGACCTGACCGACTTCGCGGCGCTCTAAACGCTTGTTTTTCTAGATTTTGACCGCACTCCGCCAACGTGCTACTTTCGTAAGGAAGTGGTGGGCGATGCAGGATTTGAACCTGCGACTTCTACCGTGTGAAGGTAGCACTCTCCCACTGAGTTAATCGCCCTTCGAAGCGAGTGTCGAAAAAGTAACAAAAGCTGAGGTTTCGGTCAACAGCCCCGATGTCGATGGCAGAGCTCCCATCCCGAGCCGTTGGAAGACTTTCTTTTCGAAGCTCGCGCCGGGCATTGCGAGTACTTCGCGACCGCGATGGTGATGATGATGCGTGCGCGCGACATTCCCTCGCGTCTCGTGACAGGTTTCACCCGCGGCGAGATCAACAACGTCGGAGAGTTCGAAGTCGTGCGCAAGACGAACGCCCACGCTTGGGTCGAAGTCTTCGACCGCCAGCGCGGCTGGGTGGCTTTCGACCCAACACCCGCCTCGAGCGGCGACGCGGCTTTCCGGGATGTCAGCATACTTTCGCAGGGAAACGACTCACTGCGTATGTTGTGGGACATGTACGTTGTGGCGTTCGATGTCGAGCGGCAGCGAGGTGTGTTCGGAAACGTCGTGCGCGTAGGGGACGCGGTGCTCGTCGCGGCGGCTCGAAGCATCGCCTTAGTGAGACGTTACAAGACAGCTGTCGGTGGAGCTTTTTTGTTCCTTCTCGTCGTCTGGGTCCTTGGACACACCTCTCTCGCCCGAGAGTTTCGTTTCCGCTTCCCGTTCTGGCCATGGCGTACGAAATTGGCTGGCGGTGAGCCGCCGGTCCGTTTCTACGCCAAGCTCCTCGGGCTACTCGCGCAACTCGGTATCGAGAAGCCGCTCGGCGAGACCGCATTCGAGTTCGCCCGACAGCTGGAAGCGAGCTTGCCAGGCATCACGGAAGTGACGCTACTCTACTACCGAGTTCGCTTCGGCGATGAAGTCCTCAGCCGGGAGGACCAAGCGCACGCGGAACGGCTTTGCGCAGGAATCCGCCTCGCCGCGCTCGGAGATGCTAGGAGACTCGCCTGAGCCTCAGCAAACTCTGGGTACTCCTTCTCAACGCGTTCGTCGACATGCTCGGCTACGCGATGGTGTTCCCACTATTGCCGATCTATGCCGTTCGGCTCGACGCGGACGCTTTCACGATAGGACTCATGGTCGCGTCGTTCTCGGTGGCCCAGTTCGCCGCGTCCCCTCTCTGGGGCCGATTGTCGGACCGCTTCGGTCGGCGCCCTGCGCTCATGGTGAGCCTCGCGGGCTCCGTTACCGCGTTTACGATCTTCGCCTTTGCGGATTCCATCGGGATGCTCTTCCTCTCGCGGATCGTCCAAGGCGCGTCGGGCGGATCGACCGGCGTGATGCAAGCCTATATCGGCGATTCCGTGGAGCCCAGCGACCGCACGAAAGCGCTGGGATGGCTTTCCGCGGCAACGAATACCGGCGTCATGCTCGGGCCCGTCCTCGGCTCGTCGGCGTGGCGTTTTGGGGCGCAAGCGCCGGGCCTCCTTGCGGCGAGCCTATGTCTTGTGAACTTGGTGTTCGTCTGGTGGTTGCTGCCCGAATCGCGCACGCATCGACCCGCGGCGCATAAAGAGCGCCGCTCGATCCGCAGCATGTTCTGGGAGACGGTACGACACCCCACCGGCGACGTCTCCCAACTCATCTTGATCTACGCGGTGACCATGACAGGCTTCAGCTCGATGACGGCGGTCTTGTCCATCTACTTGATGGAGCGGTTCTCGATGGACGAGGCCAGCATCGGCTACCCGTTCTTGCTGATGGGAGCGGTGTCGGTCGTCATAAGGGCCGGTGTTCTCGGCCGACTCGTGACGCGCTTCGGCGAGGTCAAGCTGATGAACGCCGGCTCCGTGCTCTTAGCTCTGGGGCTTTTTACTTTTCCTTTGCCGACGCACATCGCCTTGCTCATGTTCGTGATGACTTTGATGCCCATCGGCACCGCGCTCTTGTTCCCGGCGACGAGCGCTCTTTTGAGCCAGCGCTGCGATCCGAAACAGCTGGGACAAGTTATGGGCGTCCAACAAGCATTCGGAGCCGTCGCCCGCATCCTCGGCCCCATCTGGGCGGGCGCAGCCTTCGAGCGCTTCAGCTCCGGCGTCCCGTTTCACGTCGCGGGCATCGTGGTATTCGTCGTCGCTCTTCTCACGACGCGCGTGCGTGATGATCGCGCGCAGCTCGAGGGTGAGATAGCGAGCCAGCAAGCACGCGGGTGACGTTGCTCGAACGGTCTGGCCTGTTCTTTGGTCCCTGCTCGCACTTCCGTCTAGGGGGAATTGGTCCTCGATAAGTAGGAAGGGACGGAAGAAGAGTCGATGCGATCGCGATAACAGCGCCTGCGGTGAGGAGGCCGAACGCGCCGCTCGCCGCCATCAAGATCGCTCAGCAAATAGAAGTCGACTCGCTCAACGAACGATCTCGAACGCCCGGTTCTTGTTCTTGCCGAAGCGAAACACAGCATAGTCGTCGTCGAGCGCCGCGGCGCGGTGGATGCCCAATCTGAGCATAACGGCGAAGCTGGTTCGGTCGGCGATGGAGAAATCCTGATCGGGAAAGTCCAACCCGATTGCCCATGCGGACTCTAGATCCGCTCCGTTGACTGGCTCGATCACGGCGACGCCACCCCGAAGTCCTTCCCAGAATCTCTCTGCCGCGCCGCGGTGTAGACGGTGACGCAGGAGAAGCCATGTCTCGACGAGAATGTGATCGGTGGTGAGAAGCGACCCGGCGGGAGAAAGAAGCGTCTTCGCCCGCTCGTTGCTCCTATCGCCGGAGTCTGCGGCGGCGTACCAGACCGAGGTGTCGACGAAGAGGCTCACTTGGAGCTCTTTCGGCTACGCTCTGCATCGACGGCCGCGCCTAGCATCGCATCCCTGTCCTTCGCGACGTCGGAGCCCTTCGAACGGCCGAGGTCGAAAACAACGGAGGGGTCGGCGTTGCGAGCCGGACGCTCGAGGTCCCGTTCGACGAGTGTGCGGACGTACTCTGCAAACGAGATCCCGAGATCGGCAGCACGCTCGCGCGCGCGACGCCGTGTTTCCGGGTTGAGAGTAATCTGCGTTCGTGCCATCATGATGTCACCATTATACCGCCTTCGGCCCTTCTCGATGAACAGGACTATTTCAAGGCGACGAGGTTTTCGCCGGACGGGGAGTTGGGATTTCATGGAAGTCTCGTCGGACGCATACAAGAGCCAGGTCCCCGTTCACGGCGTCATCTTCAGCTACGGCGCGGCTCTGCTCGATAACGCTCACCTTGGCGATCTGGCGGTGGCGGCGACGGCGGAGAAGCGTTACGCGTTCATGCTCTCGGTCCAGCCCTTGCGCGTCGAGCGAGGGACGGGAAATCCCGTGAACCCGACGGCTCTTTTCTGAAGCTAATTGTGGCGAGCTTTCCGCGTGTGGTTTGCGCTCGGGCGCTTGGTCACCGCGTTTGCCTTCGACAGCCGGTTCCGCAGAAAGCTCATGATAAAGTGGTCGCGCTGCTCTCGCGTCGGTTCGTCGAGGTTGAGAAACCGGAGCCCCATGCCGCGCGGGTTCTCGTTCTGGGCCGACGTCCACACGACGTCGACGGGCGTCTCGAAAAGCTGCTCGTACCCACCTCCGAGGTTCGGCATGTAGAGCGTCAACATATCCCCGGTAGACATCGCGACGTCCGACGTTACGAAGAGCCCGCCCTGACTGAGGTTTTCGAGATTTGCGGGCGCGTAGGTGTCGCCGTGACAAAAGAAGAGTCCCATTTCTACGGGAACCCGGAGGCTTGCACGGTGGGGGAGACGGCATTCGAGCTCACCACGGGGGAACCGATGCGTGCTCGGCACTCTGGTTTCCAAGCGCGACGCCAAGAGGTTGTCGTAGAAACCTTTCAGCTCCCGCCACCTCTGCTCGTAGGCCGCATCGAGACTTCCCCAGGATTCGATTTTCGCCTGGTTCAAATTCGTATACTCTTGCACTAACCGACCACGCCCATAGGGCGTGGGTTTAGGAAGGCCCCCCCGAGGGGGCCGATGACGTTGGGAAGGCCCCGTTGGGGCCGTCTCTCGTTAACTCAGGTCGAGATCACCTTGGCGAGACTCAAGCTTTTCTTGCTCCCGGATGTACTTTCTTATTCGCTCCTCGTCAAGGCCAACCGTACTCACACAGTACCCCTTCGCCCAAAAATGCAAGCCCGTCATACGACGTTCTTTCAGCAATTCTCGGTGGATGCGTACCGCACTCTTCCCTTTCAGAAAACCGATCGTGTGAGATACGCTGTACTTGGGAGGGATGCTCATACACAGGTGGATGTGGTCCGGTTGCGCGTTGCCTTCTATCAGTTCTACTCCTCTCTGCTCACAAAGCTCTCGAAGAATTCGCCCCACGCGACGCCGAAGGTCCCCATATAACACCCTTCTACGATACTTGGGGATGATCACCACGTGGTACTTGCATTCCCATCGCACATGCGACAGGCTTTTCCATTCGTGCATGCAGGTTCTCCTTTCGGAGGCCCCACAGGGTCTTCCCGGAGGGGGAACCTAGCACACGCCGGATCGCTCGATGCTCTTCGGGTCACGCCGCCAGAGGCGGCGGGTTTATTAGCGGACTAAATCCAGCTCGGTAGTCATCGTACGGACAGGATCGCGTACTTTTCGATAAGTCGCCGTGATCTGGCACATGGGTGATTGCCCTGCGCTCCCCCGTAGCGGCTTCCCCGCAGTGGTTTCAGAGCAGGATGGCCGCGACGGTGTACAGAACGACGCTCACCGCCGCAACCAGCAGAGCGTAGGGCAGTTGCGCGTTTACATGGTCGATGTGGTCGGAGCCTGCGGCGAGCGAGGCGACGATGGTGGTGTCGGTGAACGAAGCTTTCGTGGGGATGGCGTCGCTTCCGCGCTGGCTCGTCGCCATGCGGATGGCGGCCATGGTGTCCGGATGCTACGTGCTCACCTCGAATCGTACCGGGACGGACTCGAGCGGCCAGCTCTTCGGCGGCCGCGGTTGGGTGGTCGGTCCCTACGGCGATTTGGTCGCGCAGACGTCGGCGACGACGCCGGTCGTGTTTCACGAGATCGACACCGACTTCGTCGCCCGCGCTCAGTCCGAATATCCTTGTTACGTGGAGGAGTGACTTCAATGCAGCGGGCAGAGCTCCATCGGAACCGCCGTTTTCCTAAACGCTTCTCGCTGACGTGACGGGCAGGACGGCCCGGCGCGCTTGCCGGTCGCAGGATCGATGTCGGCGAAGACGATGCCGCTTGGGGGCGAGAAGCGGGCCTGGTCTTTGCCCGAGACGGCGACTTTCATGAAGCGCGTCCAGATGGGAAGCGCGGCTTGGGAGCCCGAAAATCCGAGCGGTCGATTGTCGTCGTAGCCAACCCAAACAGCGGTGAGAAGGTCCGGCGTATAGCCGACGAACCAAGCGTCGCGGGTGTCGTTCGTCGTTCCTGTCTTGCCCGCCGCCGGTGCCTGAAAGGCGCGCGCCCGGATCTCGCGCGCGGTGCCAAAGCTGATCACACTTCGGAGCATGTCCGTCACCAGAAAAGTGCTCTCCGGGGAGGCGACACGCTCGGAAGACACGGGACGCTCTTCGACAACGCCACCGGCATCTTCGAGCGCTGTGAAAAAACGCGGCTCGACCCGGTGACCGCCATTGGCGAGAACGGCATAAGCGGTGGCCAGCTCGATGGGGGAGACCTCGAACGATCCCAGAACGAGTGAGGGATAGGGCTCGAGACGACTCGACATCCCCATCGACTCCCACAAGTCGACGACGTTCTCGAAACCGGTATCCTGGCCCACGCGCGCTGTGGCGACGTTCAAAGACAGAGCGAGCGCGCGGCGATAGCTCACGCGTCCTTCGAAACGGCGGTTATAGTTCTGAGGCGTCCAGCTCCTGCCGCGCTGTCGAAACGTCGTCGGCTCGTCGACGACCATCGTCGTCGGTAATCGTGCTGGGTTGCTCTCGAAAGCCGCCAGATAGACGAACGGCTTGAAGGCGCTTCCCGGCTGGCGGTGCGCGTCGACCGCGCGGTTGAACTGGCTCGTGCCATAGCTCTTTGCGCCGACGAGCGCAACGACATCGCCGGTCGATGGAACGAGTGCGACGAGTGCGGCTTGAGGGAGCTCTTTCGCACTTTTTGGGAGCTTGGCGCGGACTTCTTCCAGTCCGTCGACGACCGCTTTCTGCGCTGCGTTTTGCAGATGTCGATCCATCGTCGATCGGATGACGAGGCCTCGCGTCTGAAGCTGATTCGCGTCGTGGCTCGCCAAGAGCTCTCTTCGGAGCGTGTCGACGAAATACGGCGCCTCGCCACGATCCACGGTGCCTTCGACGAGCCCTAGCCGTTGAGACGCTGCCTCAGCGCCCTGGGTGTCGTCGAGGAAACCCGAGCGGACCATCTGCTTGATGACGATGTCGCGGCGCTCTCGACTCTCGCTCGGATAGCGGAAAGGGGAGCTTGCGTTGGGCGAGCGGATGACGGCGGCGAGAAGCGCGCCCTGGGAGACCGTGAGGTTTTTAACACTCTTCCCAAAAAAAATGTGAGACGCCTGCTCCACACCGTTGATGCCGAACGAGCCGCGCTGGCCGAAATAGACGTCGTTGAGATAGAGCTCCAGGATGTCGTCCTTTTCCGCCCGGCTCTCTAGGATGACGGAGAGGTAGGCCTCGAGGATTTTGCGGCGCCACGTGCGCTCCGGCGTCAAGAAGTAGTTCTTGACCAACTGTTGGGTGAGCGTGCTGCCGCCTTGACGGAGCTCGCCGCTCATGAGGTCTGCAACGAGAGCGCGTGCAATCCCGAGCGGGTCTAAGCCTGTATGGGAGTAAAAGCGCTGGTCTTCCGTGGCCAAAACTGCTTGGGTTACGTGCTCCGGGATTTCCTCGAGAAACACCCAACGGCTCTTTGCACGATCGGCTCCAAAGAGTGTTGTCACAGGGACGCTGCCGAATGAGACACGGTCCAGTTGGCTTTTGCCGCGAAGCTCGTGGATGGCCGAGACCCAGTATTCGTCGAAGCTCACGGAGACCGGGACGCGAAACTCGCCGCGCCGAAAGATATGAACGTCGTCCTCGCCAGAGATGCTGAACGTCGCGGGCTCGTCCGCGAGCGCGCTCCTTTCCGCATATCCCAAGTCGTTCAAGAGAGTGACGAGCTCGTCTCGAGTGAGCCTCTGGCCGTCGCGGAGCTCGAAAGGCCTCGCGTAAACCCAGGCCTCCCGTTGGCTTTCTTCCTTTTGGAGCCTTGCGTCGACGAGCGCGGTGAATTTGAGCGTATGGTAGATGAGGACGACGGCCGCGGCGAAGAGAAGGATCGCGGAGGAGCTCAAGAGCGCGACAACGACACGAACGCGGCGCTTCGAATATTTCCGCGTTTTTTTCTTACGTCTCTTCTTTGCCAAGAGCGATCGTCAGAACTTCAACACCTTCATCATGTTGGTGGCGCCGGGGAGCGTCGTGTGTCCGCACACGGTGACCACGACGTTGCCTTCTTCGACGAAACCTTTTCGCTTGAGGAATTTCATCGCGACCTCGAGCATAGCGTCGGTGGTGTCGAAACGCTCGCCGTGCAACGGCGTCACACCCCACCGCAGCGCGAGCCGTCGATAGACGCGCTCTGAAGGCGTAAAGCCGAGAATGTGGTTCTTCGGTCGCGAGTAGCTCACGAGCCGGACAGTCGAGCCGGACTCGGTGAACGCGACGATATATTTTGCGTTGAGCTCCTCCGCGGCGCGCCGTGCCGCGAGCGCGACCGCGCGTGTGACGGGAGAGCCGTCCATGAGTGGGAAATCCGCCGTGCGGCGCCGGGTGGGCGAGTTGCCCATGTGCGCTTCGGTGTGTTCGGCTATGCGCGCCATGGTCTCGACCGCCTCGACCGGGTGCGCACCGCTCGCCGTTTCCGCCGAGAGCATGAGCGCATCGGTCCCATCCAGAATCGCGTTGGCGACGTCCGAGGCTTCGGCCCGCGTCGGGACGGATTCGTGAACCATGGACTCGAGCATTTGGGTGGCCGTGATCACCGTCCGACCTCGCTGGTTCGCTTCGAGGATGATTTTTTTTGGATCGTGGGCACCTGCTCTGGAGCCAGCTCCACGCCGAGATCCCCGCGTGCAACCATGACGCCATCCGCCACGGACAGGATTTCGAACAGATTCTCTACGGCTTTCGGCCGCTCGATCTTGGCGATGATCTGGAGATCTTCGCGCCCGCTCTCGCGCAGAAGAGCGCGAAGCTGTTCGATATCTCCCTTGCGTTGGACAAAGGACATCGCCATGAAGTCGACGTCGAGCTTCAGGCCGTGGACGACGTCGCGTCGATCTTTGTCCGTGAGCGCGGGCGTCGAGATGAAGACTCCGGGCAGATTGATGCCTTTGTTCGATTTCAGGATGCCGCCGTTGACGACTTCGGTCTCGATCTCTTCACCTTCGACCTTCTGAACGGCGAGCGCGATGCGGCCGTCGTCGACAACGATGCGGTCGCCTTTCTTGAGGTCGCGAGGGAGCTGCTTGTAGTTTGTCGAGACCCGATCCGCATCACCGGGCACGTCGTCGGTCGTCAGCACAAAACGCGCGCCGTCTTCGAGCTGCACGCCGCCTTCCGCAGCGATTTTGCCGGTACGGATCTTCGGACCCGACAAATCCTGAAGACAAGCTACCGGGCGGTGGACGCGCTCGCTGATCGCGTGAACGGTTTCGATATTACGCTCGTGCTCCTCGTGCGTGCCGTGGGAGAAATTGAGACGGGCAACATCCACGCCGGCGTCGACGAGCTTTTCCACCATGTCTGGCGAGGAAGAGGCCGGGCCCAGAGTCGCGACGATTTTTGTTTTCCGCATATTCAGCCGAGGGGGATTTTCGATTCTGCCCGCGCCATGTTGGGCGGACGGGTAAATCGGAACTTCAGAATAGTCGTTATGATTTTCCACCCGGCAAGGACGGTGCCCTTGACCGTGCCGGTAATTTTCGATCGCCCGATGCGGCGATGGTAGCTGACGGGAACTTCCTTCGTCCGGACGCCCACGCGGGCGGCCTTGGCTTGCATCTCCGCGGTCCAACCGTAGTCGCGATCGCACATGTTCAGCGACTTCAATTTGTCATAGCGAATGGCTCGAAACGGTCCGAGATCGGTAAACGTGGTGTTGTAGAGAACGCGGATCATCCACGTTGCGAGCCAATTACCCCATCGTGCCTGTGGTGCGAGAGCGCCCAGCTCCCGCTTTCCGAGAATACGCGAGCCGATGACGAAATCCGCCGTGCCATCGAGAATAGGCTCAACGAGCCCCGTCATTTCCGACGGGCGGTCACTGTAATCGCCGTCGACGAAAACGACGACGTCGGGAGGGTTTTGTGCAAGAGCGGCGATCCCGGTCAGGCAGGCTTGGCCATAGCCTGCGCGAGGCTCGTAGAGCACCGTCGCACCGGCTTGCCGAGCGACTTCCGCGGTACGATCGCGGCTGCCGTTATCGACGACGAACACTTCTGCGATCAAATCCCTCGGGATCTCAGCAAGTACTTTGGCTATCGATTTCTCTTCGTCCAAAGCTGGAATTATGACGACATTTCGCATCTGTACATTGCAGTATAGCCGAAATCGGCGTACGTCCAGGATTGGGACTATACTTCGTGACGCTCAACTGCCATCCGACGCACTGATGGGTGACGCGGGGGCCGACGGTGTTAGCGCTGAACCACTTTAGTGACGAAAGCAGTTGTCGGTGAGTGCTTCAATTTAGGCTCGGCCCCGTGTGACCAATGACACAGCTTCCGCTTATTCCCCCAAAAAGTCACTTTCCTCGAAATATTTTCCCTCCCAGACCGACTACAGGTTAGATGGACGCCGTAGTCAGTGACACGATGGCCGAACAGCAAAATGCCGAGATTGAAAGGACGGTCCGGCAGGAACGCGGCCGACTCTTCAACTTCATCCGGAAACGGGTGCGCCACGACGACGACGCCCAGGACATTCTGCAGGACGTCTTTTGGCAGCTGATCCACGCGTATCGGAGATTGGAAACGATCGAACGTGTGACCTCTTGGTTGTTCCAAGTGGCGCGCAATAAGATCGCGGACACTTACCGCAGCAAGAAGCCCGAAGCCATGCTCCAAACGAAAGCGGAGCGCGAAGACGGAACGGAAATGAACCTCCAAGATATCCTTGCGGACTTGTCGGAAAGCCCAGAGGAGCTGTACATCCGCGACGTCATCTGGAACGAAATCGAAATTGCCGTGGAAGAACTGCCTCAGCCGCAACGAGATGTTTTCATCTGGCACGAATTCGAGGGGATGAGCTTCACGGACATGTCGGAGCTCACGGGCGATACGGAGAATGCGTTGCGCCTGCGGAAGCACTATGCGCTGCGCTCACTCCGCGCGCGTCTGAAGTCCTTGTACGAAGTAATCTGAAACAGGAGAAAAAATGAAACGATACTGGTTGTTCAAAGTCGCGAAAATGATAATCCTCTTCGTGGGGTTGGTCCTGCTTGCTGGCGTCGCGGTGATGCTTCTCTGGAATGCCCTGATCCCCACGATCTTTGACGTAGGGCGAATCACCTGGATACAGGCGCTGGGCCTTTTGATTCTGGCCCGCATTCTGGTGGGTGGCAGGGGCAGGCACGGCTTCGGCTGGCGCCGGCGCGGGCATTGGCGCGAGCGCTGGGAATCCAAGGTAGCGAAGATGAGCCCGGAAGAGCGGAAGAAATGGAAGGAAGAGGCGGGACGCCACATGTGCTGGGATAACACCGGCAAAATGGGCGAAGAGCGGGTGGACGAAGGCGGTCCGATAGAAGCCAAGACCGAAGCTTAGGCCGATCCGGATAGCTTGGGACCACGATGAAACCGCCCTCAAACGCGTACCCTTCCTGGCGCCGGTTCATATCAGCAAGTGATTTCGATGGAGCAGATGCAGACACGTCTCGCCGAAATCGGTGATAGGCTTGGGCCGATGCGCCGGGCGATCCTCCTATTCGGCTTGACGTTGGCTGCCATGGTCGTCATGGCCGCCATAGCTACAACGGGCGCGTTAGCCTCAATGGGCGCCGGCGCCGATGCCTACGACATTCTAATTAAAAGCGGCCGCGTTCTCGACGGAACCGGCAACCCTTGGTACGCGGCGGATATCGGGATCCGGGACGGACGCATCGTGGAGATGGGACGACTCCACGATGGGACGGCCGAAACCGTCATCGATGCCACTGGACTCTACGTCGCGCCCGGCTTCATCGACGTGCACTCGCATGCGGCCGGCGGGCTCTCGAGCGAGGAGCTCAAAGATGCGGCCCCCATTCTCGCCCAAGGTGTCACGACCGTCGTGTTGAATCCCGACGGCGGTGGTCCTTGGCCGCTTTCCGAGCAACGTGCGACCTACGAAGCGCAAGGGATCGGCGTCAATGCCGCGTTGATGGTGGGCCACGGTCGCTTGCGCCGCGAGGTCATGGGGCTCGAGGACCGTCCACCCACGGACGAGGAGCTCGAGCGGATGAAGGCCATGGTGCGGGAAGGGATGGCCGCGGGTGCGTTCGGGTTGTCGAGCGGGCTCTATTACGCGCCCGGGAGCTACGCGAGCACCGAAGAGGTCATAGCCCTTACGAAAGAAGTTCATCCCATCGGGGTCTATACGAGTCATATCCGGGACGAAAGCGACTACACGGTGGGTCTTCTTGCCGCGGTCGAAGAAGTGATTCGGATTGCGGACGAAGCCGACGTTTCCGGGATCGTGACCCATATGAAAGCGCTCGGGCCTGACAACTGGGGGAAAGCGGTTGCGGCCTGCCTGAGGATCGAGCGTGCGCGAGCCCGCGGCGTGTCCGTATGGGCGGACCAATATCCGTACGAAGCTTCCGGCACGGGCATCACTGGAGCCCTCGTGCCGCGTTGGGCGCAAGCGGGGGAGACGATGCCCGGCCAACCGTCACCGCTGGAGCAACGCCTCGCGAATCCGCGTGAGCGCGCGCGTTTGAAAGAAGTAATGATCGTCAACTTGCGCCGACGCGGCGGGCCGGAGACACTTCAAGTGTCCCGCCACCGCGCCGATCCTTCAATCGAGGGGCGCACGCTCCAGGAGCTGGCTGAACAGCGCCGGGTCGCGGCCATCGACTTGGCGCTCGAGCTGCTCGAGGCAGGCGGGGCGGGTCTCGTTTCGTTCAATATGTCGGAAGACGACATTGCGCACATCATGCGTCAGGACTTTACGATGACGTGCTCGGATGGCGGGCTCGTGGCGATGGGCGAAGGGAAGCCGCATCCTCGTTACTACGGCACGTTTCCGCGGAAGATCGCACGCTACGTGCGGGAGCGCGGCGTCGTTACGCTGCCGCACGCGATCCGCTCGATGACCAGTCTTCCCGCCACGGTTTTCGGTCTCGCCGACCGCGGACAGCTGCGTCCCGGTGCGTGGGCCGACATCGTCGTGTTCGATCTAGAGACCATCGAGGATCGGGCGACTTATAAAGACCCGCACCACCTGGCGGAGGGGGTGGCGCACGTCGTCGTGAACGGCAAGCGCACCGGGCGAGGTGTGCTTGCCGGCAGGGTCCTGCGTCCTTGATCCTCCCCTTCCTCCGACGTTGTGGGACGGCGCTTCGGGAAGTAGAATCTTAATAATGTCGAAAGGCCCTCTTCCTAGGATCGCTGAGAACGTCCTCGAAACGATTGGCAATACGCCTCTCGTCAAGCTCACCAACGTTACGCGCGGCATCAAGGCCACCGTGCTCGCGAAACTGGAATTTTTCAACCCCGGCGGATCGGTTAAGGACCGTATCGGGATCGCCATCATCGAAGATGCCGAGAAGAAAGGGCTGCTCAAGCCAGGCGGTACGATCGTCGAGGCCACGTCGGGCAATACAGGAATGGGGCTCGCGCTCGCAGCCTCCATCAAGGGCTACAAGGCCATCTTCGTCATGCCCGACAAGATGAGCGACGAGAAGATCCGCGCGCTCGAAGCTCTCGGGGCCAAAGTGGTCGTTTGTCCCATAGCGGTGGAGCCGGAGGACCCGCGGAGCTATTACTGCGTCTCTCGTAAGCTTTCCGAGGAGACGCCGAACTGCCTCTACGCGAATCAGTACCACAATCCGGTGAACCCGCAGGCGCATTACGATTCGACCGGGCCCGAAGTCTGGGAGCAGACAGGCGGCAAGATTGACGCGCTCGTTGTTGGTATGGGCACCGGGGGGACGATTTCCGGTATGGGCAAATATCTGAAGGAAAAGAACCAGGATATCAAGATCATTGGCGCCGATCCGGTGGGCTCGCTCTATTACGAATATTTCAAGACGGGCAATCTCGGCGCGGCGCATTCCTACAAGGTCGAAGGTGTCGGAGAAGATTTTCTGCCCTCGACGATGAACTTCGACGTCGTCGACGACGTTTTCCAGGTCGGCGACAAGGAATCCTTCGTTATCGCACGCCGTCTTGGAAGGGAAGAAGGGCTCTTCGTGGGCGGCTCGTGCGGCACAGCGGCTGCGGCCGCACTTCGTTACGCGCGCGACCTTCCCGCAGACAAGGTCGTGGTCGTGCTGTTGCCGGACTCCGGCTCGCGCTACTTGTCGAAATTCTTCAACGACGATTGGATGCGGCAAAATCGCTTCATGGAGACCGATCTCGGAGAGAGCACGGTCTCGGACCTGCTTGTGTCGAAACGTATCCAGACCGTCATCACGGTCGATTCGAACGCGTCCATGGCTGATGTCGTGCGTGTGATGAAGGAGCACAATATCTCGCAGCTTCCAGTGGTCGATGACGGTAAGCTCTCGGGTATGATCACCGAGTTTGCGATTCTCGATCGCATGGTCCAGGCGAACGCGGGCGCGAAGGATCCGATTGCCCCGCTCGTTAACACGGAACAAATGGAAGTCGTCTCCCCGCGGAACTCGCTCGAGGCGCTTGCGGAAGTTTTTAACCGCGGTCACATCGCGGTGGTACTCGACGAGGACTCCGTCAGCGGCATTTTCACCAAAATCGACCTCATCAGCTTTCTCGCCGAGCAGCCGGCCTAGGCGCCTTGGCGTGAGGAGGCTCTTCTCTGCACTCCTCCTCGTGGCTTTTGCGAGCTGCGCGGAAGACGTGGGCCGAGCGCCGGAGCCTCTAGAGCTCGACTTTCTCGCGGATTTCAACTTGCCGTCAAATACGCGCTATGCGGGCGTGGCGATAGGAGGGATCTCGGCCGTCGCCTACAACGGCGCGTCGGAAAGTTGGCTAGTCTTGTCGGATGCGAGACGTCGCTCGCGCTTGTTCACGGTCGCGACTTCGTTCAAGGATGGGGAGCTAATCGTCGAGCCGGTGGGGGCGACCTTCCTCGTAAAAACGGGAGGCGATAGCTTCGCTAATAGGAGGCTCGACCCAGAGGGCCTTGTGGCGACACCTTGGGGCACGCTTCTCGTATCGACGGAGGCGGACTTTCGACCGGAACCCGTCGAGCAAGCGAAGCTGCTCGAGTTCGATCGCGCTGGGCGTCTGGCGCGTGGTTTCACTATTCCACCCAAGTGTGTCGTCGAGGGCGAGTCTCGGGACAAAGGCGTACGGCACAATCGCGGCTTCGAAAGCTTGACGCTCTCTCCGGACGGAGGACGCCTGTACGTCGGCACCGAGTGGCCTCTTCTGCAAGACGGTCACGAAGCGTCGTTCGACAGGCCGGGGTTCATACGTATCTTCGAATATGAGATTTCTGGCCGTGAGCTCGTTCGGGGCGGCGAGTACGTCTATCCTATTGGACCTCTCGCATCGGTCGCGGGCTTCGGCGATGCCGACGGGGAATCGGGCCTCGTGGAGCTCGTTGCTCTTTCGACAACGCGCCTTCTCGCCCTCGAGCGCGATTACATCCGCGATAAAAAAGGCGACAGGAGAAGCGTCAGCCGCGGCCGGATTTTCGTGGTCGACCTAGAGGACGCTTCGGACGTCACGGCTCTCTCGACGCTTCAAAATGGCGACTGGCGGCCCGTCCAAAAAGAGCTCTTGCTCGATTTGGACGATATCGTTCCGGAACTCTCGCCGGGCTATCAGAGCCTCGACAACTTCGAGGCGATGGGTCTCGGTCCCGTGCTGCCGGATGGGGGCCAAAGCCTTCTCCTGGTTAGCGACGACAATTTCGAAGATTCGCAACGCACCGTCTTTTTGCTGTTTCGTTTGACCTGACTGCCGGTCCGTTCCGCTCGGCTTCGGCGCGCGCCTCAGCGCGAGCGACCTCGAGGACCACCGTCATGCTCCGATTCTCTTCGTGGCACGCGTCTTGGTAGACACAATCCAGAGTACGAGCTACTTTTTCGGCTTTTTCCGTGGTCGCTCTCTCGGATCCGCGCCATCCCGCGGCGCGCCGGTCCCGGACGAGCCCAAGAACAGACTATCGCCGTTGGGGAGCGTCAGGTTCCGGCCGTTCATCTTGTTCGACCCGTCCTTGGCTTGATAGCCGTCGACCACGATATCCGTGCCGGGCATGAGCGAGTCCTTCTTGAAACCGCGCCGGAACAACGTGTTCGGAGTGCCACCCTCGATCGCCCACACTTCTTTCGCGCCCTCCTCTTGCGCGACTTCGATATGGATCCAAGCATGGGGATTGATCCACTCCACCTTGACGACCGCGCCTTCGAGCTTGAGTGGCCGCGTCGCGTCGAACTCGGCCGAAAATGCATGATGGGCCACTACCGGCACCGCGGCTATCATGAGCGCTAGACCAGCCACCGCAAATGCTAGCTTCACTCGTATTGGAATCTCCTTCCTCATGGATTACCTCCTTCACCGGATGCGGCTTCTCGGGCCGACCCGACACCGGTGGCTCGATAGACCGGCGTAAGGTCCGGATTCTTGCGCAGGTGTCCATACATCAGCTCTTCGGCGAACTCCACACACTTGAACTCCAAGAGTTGCATGCTCTCATCGATACGCCGATAGAGCGGCACTCGGATCGTCCAGGGTCGCGTATAAGTCTCGGGATCTTCGAGCGTCGCCTCGTACATCAAGTTGTTCGGGCTGATGGCGGTGTAGCGCTCGACGACGTGGAGCTTGTCGCTATGGTGGTTTCCGGAGCTATCGAGCCACGTATCGCCTACGTTCGACGTCACGTCGACGACCAGCGTCTCACCCTCCCAGAGAGCCCGCGAGTGTCCCATCCACGCTTCGACGGGCGCCTCGAAATCCGGACGGTTCATGTAAACGATCCGGCTTGAGCTCGCGAACTCGTAGGAGATCAGAATGGTGTCGGGCGTCTGGACGATCTGGAACGGGTACGGCATATAGGTGGCGCGCGGCACCCCTGGCATGTAGCACTTCACGGCAGGGTCGCGCGCGAGCCAGTGCTCGAGATTGTCTTGCTGCTTCGCTCGCGCCTCGGGAGTGTAGGGTATCTCGCCGCCACCCTCTACGATGCCGAGCCCTCCGGGCATGGCTCCAAGCGCGGCGAGCTCGACGACGGGTCCCATGCGCGCGGCATGCGGTTCGACGTCCCAGTGGGCCGAGCCGATAGCTTGCCAGATCCCGTTCAGGTCGGGTTTACCATCCGCCGTCCGCGGCGCCCGGTACTCCGGGTCCTGGATGGCTCGGGTTGTGGCGAACGAGTAAAAAGAGACAACGGCCGCGATCGCGACAGCGATCATCGCGATCGGAAGCTGTTTTCGCATCTCTGAACTCCTCCTGTAGGGTGCTCTGGGAAAGACGCATGATCTTCCATCCGTGGTCCTTGATGCAACTCTTTTGATCGGCCGAAAGAAGACTTTGGTCGATTTGGATGATATCGTTCCGGAGCTTTCGCGCCTTCTGCTGTTTGACGCTTCCGGAGGGAGCGAGCGCTTTCTCGCGCCAATCTCGGGAACGAATCATCCGTTGCCATCTTCGGGAGAGCGGCTCGCGTGGTCGCCGGACTCGAGCTCCATTGCCTTCATGTCATCCGAGCCCGGTCCCGAGAGCGCTGATGCGACGGGTGACCCTGTCGTGATCCGCCGTTATCTCTACAAGCCGACGGCGTCGACCGGGGACACGCGCTTCAACGACAATCGCCGTACCCATGGCTTCTTCGTGAGCGCCTCTATCGGCGCGCAAAGCTGGAGTCCGTCGTGCGCGGGAAGCAGATCAGTGAAATCATCGGCGAGGCGCTTCAGAAGTATCTCGACGAGCGCGATGTACCGGGCCGAGGCTTGGGGGTGGTCGCCGAGACTTGGGGGTCCTTGACACTTCCGGCGTCAGAGCTCCGCAAGATCATGGCCGAAGAGGACTGGATTGACTCTTGACGAGATCCCTGCTGGACTCTCGGTCTTTGTCGACGCGACCGTCTTTGTGTACCACTTCTCCGGCTCATCACTTCCGTGCCGTAGGTTCCTAGAGCGCTGTGAGAGCGGACAGTTGAAGGCGGTTACGTCGGCGGCCGCGCTCGTCGAAGTTTCGCACCGACTGATGATGCTGGAGGCGGTTTCGCTCGGATTGGTCTCGTCCGGCAACGTCGCGAAGAAAGTGAACAACCACCGCCTAGAAGGCGGTGGCTTCAAGGGCTGTCAATTGGAAATTGACTGTCGTCGTGAAGAGGCTCGCCATCCTGGGAGTCTATGTACTCCTTTACCATCTCGTCCGTTATGCTTCCTGAACTCACCGCCAGATATCCTCGGGCCCAGAAGTGCCGGCCCCAAAACTTCTTCCTCAGGTGAGCAAACTCCTGAAGGAGTACTCGGGAGCTTATTCCTTTTAGCCACTGCACGATCGTACTCAGGTCCTGGTGTGGTCGGTAGGATACGAACACGTGGACGTGGTCGCGTGCAACCTTACCCGAGATTATGTGCAGCTCATGTTCCATCGCGATCTGACGAATCAGATCGCGCACACGAACCGCTACTGGACCGATCAAAACCTTTTTACGATATTTCGGTATCCAAACGATGTGCGCTTTTAGGTCCGTTTTCGTGTGCGCTCCGTGCCTGTAGTGACGCACGCGACCACAATACCACGATCTTCTCTTCGCCTAAAGGCGAGGGGTTTCGACCATCCCCGGAAGAGACACTAAGGAAGAAACCTGGCGTCGTCAAGAAGCTCAGTACGTATCATGAGAACGTTCAGAAGATTCCCCTTATGGGGGTGGAGGTTGTCCCGCTCGACCTCAAGATACTTTGGCGTACTTCGGAATTGAGATTCGAATTTGGCCTCATGATGGACGGCTCACTCATGGCCTCCACGGCCCTCGAGGCCGGGCTCGAGGTGATGGCCACTGCGGATAAGGACTTTCAGAGTGTACGAGAGCTTTCCGTAGCCATGCCGGGAGACTTGCGGAAGCGTCCGTAAACGGAGAGCCCGAGGCTCGCTCCGGCGAGCACGATCGCGGGGATCAGGAACGGACGGGGCGCGGGCTCGGGCATCGTCGCGAGTCGCGCCGCGGGACGATAGACATCGAGCCTCGGGATGCCTTGAACGCCTTCGGGGTTGTGGCAATGCACACAGTGCTCGCTCAAGACTTCTCTCGCCTCGGGCCACGTTGCCTCGCGTGCGCCCCCGTCGATCCAAGCGAGAAGGGCCTGCTGCGCTTTCGGGCTCTCCAGGTATTCGCCCATCGTTCCGCCCGTGATTTTCTCCCGCAGGATAGGCTCGACCTTGGCGGCGCGCGCGGCCGGCCCGTAGGCGTCGAGAGGCAAGATCTCGAAAGCGTCAGCGTCGGTGTAGTGACAAGACACGCAGCGCCGTTCGAGAACGGCACGTACTTCCGGCCAGCTTTTCCCTGGTGCGCCATCCGCGACCCAGCGAAGGACGACCTCCGTCTCGGCGGCGCTTTGCAGGAACTCTTCCATCTTGCCGCCGTCGACGACAGCCGCGAGCCTCGGAGCGCGGCCGTAGTCGGGAGGCATCAGGAGCGCGCGCGTCAAGACTCCGCCGGCGGCGAGGGCTACGAGTGCTAAGAGCCCTCTCACGCGGAGTCCATTTGACTCCAGAACCCGGTGTGGCCTTCCATTACGCGGTGCATCTCGGTTCGGCTTGGCTCGAGCGACCAATCGCCGCGCTCGTGCGTCGTTCCGAGCGCAACCCCATCGCGCCGCGGGATCATGTAGAGGCCGCCTCCCACCATGATGTAGTCGAGCTCGGGTTGGGGCAGCAGGACCGTGAGCTGACCTTTGATGGGCGTCAGAGTCTCGTCGCCGAAGAGATCCCGGGCGCCGAGCCCGCTGCAATTCATGATGACAGCCTCATCGAGGGCAAGGACCTCGTCGAGATTCTCGAACGCGCGTAGCACGACGTCCCCGCCGGCAATGCGGTAGTCCCGCAAGAGCGCACGCATGTAGGTTGGCGGTTCGATGAGCATCGTCCAGCTGCGGTGAACGTAGGGCCACGGAAAAGGATGATCTCCGGGCTCGAGGTTTTTGCCTTCAGGAAAGAGATCGGCGATCAGATCGCGCCGACCGGGCTCGGGCGGGTCTTCGGAGACGTTGTAGCGCGGGCGCCACCGGACGCCGTATTCCAGACCGACATAGTTCTGATAGTAGCGATTGGCGAATCGCGCCGCTCTGACGAATTGCTGGTCGTAAGCTTCGGTCCGCTCGCTCGGGTCGACGGTCGAGCCGGGGCTCCACCATGCCGCGGACATGTTGGAGGTTGTGTTGGGAGGGATGTCCTTCGAATAGATGGTCACGTCCATCCCGTGTTTTTGCAGAAGCCGCGCGGTCGAAAGCCCCATTACGCCGCAGCCGATGATCGCGAAGCGCGTCTCGCCCGTTGCCAGCGCTTGCTCCACCGCCAAATACGAAGAGCCCCACGAAAGGGACATCCCGCCGCCTCCGTGGCCGTAGTTATGAACGACGGTCTTGCCTTCGAGGGTCTCTTTCTCGACCCGGAACCCCGATGGGCGAAAGGGCCTGAGACCGACGGTCGTTCGAATGACCCGCTCGGGCGAGACGTCGACTTTCGCGAGCTTGGAGCCGCCGGCGCTCCGGCAGCTTGCGCCGAGCGCACCGAGCCCCGCCATCTTCAACCAATCTCTGCGTTCCATGGCTCACTCCTTCAGGAGACCGTCGAGCTCTTCGTAGCTCAACGTCAACTCGGTGGCGCCCAACGCGTAAGGGGCGACCTCATAAGGGTTGTAGTAGAACGTGAGACCGTCTTTCTCGACCGCGAAGTTGTCGGAAAGGGTGAAGGCTACGTTCTCGGAAAAGCTGAAACCTGCATCGGCGAGGGTAACGCCCTCTTCGATCGCGCGCACTTCGCGGAAACGGTCCTGGGCTAGCGGGAGGAGCTTCGCTTCGTAGCCGCTCACGAACAAATCCGCAAGCTCGACGCGCTCGCCCGTCCGCGGGTTGAAGTTCTCGAACCTGATCGTGGTGTTCCCGTGGGCTCCGCCCATGAACGAGCGTGACGCGAAACTGAGGCACAAATATCGGGCGCGTTGTTCACGACGAAGGCTTTGCGTTCGAGAAACCAAGGGAGCTGGTAGTCCGCCACAGCTCGCCGCAGCTCCGCGTAGCTTGCAAAGAATTCGTCGATGAGCTCTTTGGCCGTGATGCCCGCGCCGTCGGGCTGGAGCGGCTCGGTGATGAACCCGTGGACGGCATTCGTGATCGCGTCGACGGCAACGCCGTCGACGGCGTCGGTGACCATGGGAAAGTCGAGCCGTAAATAAGTGCAGTCTTCCGCGCCCGCGATGCATCCGTCGAGCGTTTGCTCGATCGTCTTCATTTGAAACACGTAGCTCGTCGTCGACGATGGCGGCGGCGGATGTTCTTCGGAAGGGACTACGCGGCACCCTCCCAGGAGCAACCACGCCACGAACAATCGTTTGGTCACGGGTGGCTAGTATACTCTTCCTCTCTGGGCGCTTGGCGAAAGCTTGTACGATGGCCGTGTGGCTCGCGACACGGATCACGCGAGCTCGCTCTCTTGTCCCTGAACTGTGCCGTCAATTTCGCGCGCTATCGCTACCTTTGCTGCGTCGACGCCGACAGCATGTACGACTCGAAGGCGCTGCTCCAGTCGATGCGACTGGCGCTGAAGAACCTGGCCTCGGTCGTCGCCGTCACGAGTCTACTCGCCATCGACTCACAACCGGAGTTGTGGCATCGTACCGCTATCGCCGGCGCGCGCACTTGAGTTTCATCACGCTTGGAGCTCTGGAATACTTGTTCTACCGCCCGCTGATTTTTTTGGCTCGCTGGAAGGGCGTGGTCGGCTTCCTACGCGGAGACAAAAGGTGGCAGAAATTCGAGCGTAACCACAGGCCCACACCGGGGCAGGCTTCCAGCGCGAATTCGGGATCGGCCGCTTTCGCCTCCTCGAAGAGCTCGATGGCTTTCTCGAGATCCGCGACCGTGCGGCGATTCCAATGAAAGCGGCCCCGCCAGTAGGCTTGGTACGCTTCGCTGTCCGCGGTTAGGGGCACCGCGATCCGGGCCGCTTCCTCTTCGGCGAGCTCGAGTCGCAGCGCCTGCGAGATCTGCCGCGCGATCTCGTTCTGGACGGTCACGATGTCCGCGAAAGCACGGTTGTACTGTTCACCCCAGATTTGTGTGCCGTTGGCGACATCGACGAGCTCGGCTTGAACGTTCAAGTTCTCGCCCTGGCGCACGATGCGTCCCGTGAGCACCGCACCGACACCGAGCTCACGCCCGACTGCTCGAGGGTCGACGTTGCTCTCGCGGTAGCGGAACGCGGTGCTGCGCGCCATGACCGCGAGCTGAGGAAGCGGTGAAAGACGATTGATGAGGGTCTCGGCGATACCGTCCCCGAGGTAGTCGATCTCGGGATCGTTCTGCGTGTTCTCGAAAGGCAGAACCGCGAGGGAGCCGATCATGCCCGTCGGGGTGCCCGAGAACGCCCGGAAAATCGCGAGGCCGATCACGAGAAGCAGAGCGAGGCCGAAAAGCGCCCAGAGCAAGGCCTTGTTCCCTGATGTCGCGGCTTCCTCGGGGACGACGACGGTCGGGATCCCGGCGCCGCTATCGGTGTCGCGCTTCATCTGCTTGAGCTCCACCATCAAGTCTTTGGCGGACTGGAACCGGTGGTCTCTATTTTTTTCGAGAGACTTCAGGATGAGGCGCTCGAGACCTTCGGGCAGATTGGGGTTGTAGGTTCGTGGTGGGCTCCGAGGTTCAAGATCGCGTCGTAGATGAGTCCGGACGTCGCTCCCTGATAGGGGATGGTGCCCGTTGCCATTTCATAAAGCACGATGCCTAGAGAGAAGATGTCGGTGCGCCCGTCGACGGCCTCGCCCCGAACCTGTTCTGGCGACATGTAGATGACCGTGCCCGGTGTTCCGCTGCTCGATGAGAGGCGGCCCGAATACGTATCGACTTTACTGCTCGATAGCTCATCCATCGCGACTCTCTTGGCGACGCCGAAATCGAGAATTTTGACGTGGCCATCGGGTGTCACGATGATATTCGACGTCTTGATGTCCCGATGCACGATGCCCTTTTTGTGAGCGGCCTCCAAGGCATCGGTGAGCTCGACACCGAGCTCGAGAATGTGGGGGACACGTAGAGGTCCTGCCAAGAGCTTCTCCGCGAGTGTGACGCCTTCGATGTACTCCATCGCGAAGAACGCTCTGCCATTGACTTCGCCGATTTCGTAGATCTTGCAGATATACGGATGATCGAGAGCGGCCACCGATTTGGCTTCCGTCAAGAAGCGCTCGCGCGCCTCCGGATCCTCCTCCAGCGACTCGGGCAGGAACTTGAGCGCCACTTTTCGGTTCAGCGCGGTGTCTTCTGCAAGGAAGACGCGGCCCATCCCCCCCTTGCCGAGTGGTTCGAGAAGCTTGAATTGATTCCAATTTTCACCGACGACAGGCATGCGCAACTCCCTGAAGCAGTCAGTTTTCCTCGCAGCACGATATCGCAACGGTGCCGCTTATACCAGAGAGTTTCCGTGCGACGTGGGGAGGTGAGCGCGGGGCGAGCTACTCTTTCGGAAGCTCGGGCACAGGCTTGCTCGGCGGTTCGTCTCTTTTGGCCGCCGGCATGATCACCCAGAGCGCCAAATAGATGAGAAGCCCCCAACCCCCGATAAACGCGCCGATCACAAAGGCTATCCGAAGCGCGGTCACTGACAAGCCGAACTGAGCTTCCAGGCCGGCGCAGACCCCTCCGAGAATCTTGTTCTCGAGATCCCGATACCACTCGCCCGCGGCCTTGCGCGGCCCGAGCATGCTGCCGCAGTAGCGGCACTTGATCGCGGCTTCCTTAATCTCTTCCGCGCAGTATGGGCAAGTCTTTGTGCTCATGCCGTCCTCGCTGGCTCGGCGCAAAAAGGGCAAGTTTTAGTCGCTTCATCCATGTCACTGGGTAGTACTGCGGAAGGGGGCGATAGGTTCATCCGCCTACGCCCTTCGGGGGCGAGAAACTCGAGCGGGTCGGTGAGCTCGGCTAGGTCGACGCCGTGTCCAGCTTTGGGCTCGTAGACGATGAGTCCGGAGCTGCGGTCGAATCTCAGTCGGGAAAGGTTGACCGGCGCCCGCATGAGGTTGCAGGCCAACTTGTGCAGGCCCTCGGAGTCGGAGGGGTAAACGGTGGTTCGGTTATGGACGCCAAAACAGGTCGATGCGCTGTTGGGAAATGAGCCCGTGGGCGCGGAGCAAGGCGAGCATCTTATGTCGGAAGAGGAGTTCGAGAAAGTCGGGGCGCAACATTTTGGGGATCGACGCGTCTGGAGCTCGGAGGAGCTCTTCACTCCCTCGAGTGATTTCGTAAGTCTGAGTCGTGCGAGCGCGGTTGAAGCGCGCCGTTCGGACGGAATAACTCACGACGGTTACTCGCGGCACTCTAGCTTTGCTGGATCGATTCAAAGGTGGGAACGAGATCGTTTTGGCTCAACGCTTCTTCGAGAAGTCGCAACGTACGGCGGATTCGCTCTGTATCCAGCTCTTGTCCATGAATCCGCCAGAGGTTTCGCGCGTCCTCGAGATCCTTGGGACGGCCCGCTAGCACCTTTGCGATCACCAAGTCCTCCATGTCGATTATGGGTACGCGGGTACCGCCGAAATCCATCTCCTTTGCTCGATTGAGAAACTCGTCCTCGAGGCCCGACGCCGCAAGCACGACGTCGACGGGCATGGCGGTAGCGAGGTGAACGAACGGCATCACGCTGGTGCGACGTACGAAGTCGGGATCCTCGACACGGAGGGCGAATCCCGCTGCCTTCATGTCGCTCGCGAACCGCTCCGGCTCTTGGGGAACTAGCCAGATGGTAACGTCTACGTCTGCGCTCAATCTCGGGACGCCGTAGGCGGTAACAGCCTGGGCGCCGAAAACGTACCAGCGACCCCAATTGGCTAGGACCTTCGACAGGTCCGCTAACAACTCTATGGCAGCGGGCTCAACCGGCACGGCGCAGGAGCTCAGCGAGCCGCTGGTGAGCGAGTATGTCCTCGCTACGATCCGACGGATGCGGCCATCCCGGATGTTGGAGCATGGCCTGTTGCCGCAGCTCTTCCGAGATTCGAAAGCTTTCGACCGGCCCGAGACGTGCGATGCGCTCGGCCCAATACTCGTCTTTCGCTTTCCGCGCAGCGTCCCACTCGCGTGAGACGAACGTCTCAATCCCGCTCTCGATCACCCATCAATTTTACCATGGTGTCTTGGTTCGAGATATTTTCCACCAGGATTGCGGCGAGCGCCTCCTGCTGCTGTTGCGTCGCGTCGGGAAACCGCACGCGCGGCACTTTGGTCTCGAGTATCGTCACCGTCCGATCGTCGCGGTCCGTCGATATCCGAGACTCGATCCAAGCCGCGCCGAAAACCGGCTGCTCCGAGCCCGGAGTCGTGACCGAAAGCGCCGCCCGCGCCTTCAAATCGTTCTGAACGAGTGAATCGACTTGAGGCTGATAGATGAGAATCCGAGCGCGAGGATCATCAATCTCCCGGGGCCACCCCAACTCGCCTTCTTGACCCGAGCCCGTCCCAACGAGCACAACCCCCAAAAGGACGGCAATGCCTGAAAGCAAGCCCGTGAGTGCTGAATGCCGATTGCTAATCGCTACCAAAATCACATCCTCTTATATTTAGTCCCCGCTCCACCCTCGCGCGGGCGCCACCGGGGTCCGAGCACGTCGGTCGTCTTGCAATCGACGCAATTGGAAAAATTGACGACGAGCTCGTCACCTTGCCGCTCGTAGACGGCGGCGGGGCATATGTGCTCGTAGAAGCGCGCGACTTCGGGCGGGATATCGCTAGACACCGTGAGGTGGGACGGCATGTCGTCGCGAGTATTGTTGCCGGAGCGGAATACCGCGTCGAGCTTGCTGAACGTCAGCGAGCCGTCGGGTTTGAGCTCTTTCGACTCTGTGACCGTCTTGCGATCGGCGGCGTCCTCTTCGACGTCGATCTTCGAACCGAACGCGGCGCCGCCTGTCACCGTCATGAGGCCGGCTTTGAAGCCGCCGACGTAAAAGCCTGATTTGAAACCGAGCCGCATGTTGCGCGTGCGGTGAAGATCCTTGCGGATGAAGCTCGCGTGAACGGCTTGGTCGTAGCTCGCGAGCGTCGCGGCTTTTGTGTCGCCTTTCTTGAGCGCCTCGTAGATCGTGCGCGCGGCGAGCATGCCTGACTTCATCGCGTAGTGGACGCCTTTGAGAGAGGGCACGTCGACGAAGCCGACCGCGTCGCCGACCATGACGAGCCCGTCTCCGTGAAGCCGTTCGGGGAGCGAATAGTAACCGCCCTCCGGGATCGTTTTTGCGCCCCACTCGAGCATTTCGCCGCCTTCGAGGTAGGGACGGAAGAGGGGGTGCTGCTTCATGTCCTGCAAGAGGGCGTGCACGTCGAGCGAGGACTCTTTGTAGTCGAGGCCGATGACGAGGCCGATGGCGGCAAGGTTTTTGGTGAACGGGTAGAAGAAACTCCCGCCGAACGCGTCGCGTGGGAGCGGCCAACCGAGCGTGTGGATGACCGCGTCGAGGGGGCGCTTCGTTTCCCAGAGCTCTTTCACCCCGAGCGCGTATATCTGCGGGTTCGGTGACGCGATCCTCTGCCAGCCCAGATAGGCTTGGGTGAGTGGTCCGCGCGTGCCTTCGGAGAGCACAGTGACTTGCGCGGTCACGTCGGTGGGCGGCATGTAGTTGCCGCCGGGCTTGCCGTCTTTTGTCAAACCGCCGGGCGTCGTCCGTACGCCCGTGACGCGCGAGCCTTCCACGAGGAGCGCGTCCGCGGGAAAGCCGGTGAACAAATTGACGCCGAGCCCCTCGGCCTTTTCGCCGAGCCAGCGCACGAACTCCGAGATCGATGCGACGAAGTTGCCTTCGTTTCGCATCGTCGGCGGGGTTGGGAGGCGCATGGAGCTGCGTTCCGTCACGAAATAGACGCGCTCGTCGTGCACTCTCGCGCGAAACGGGAAGTCGCTGTCGGAAAGATCGGGAAAGAGATCTCGGAAGGCGATAGGGTTCACGACCGCTCCGGAGAGGCAATGCTGTCCTAGCTCTTCCGACTTCTCGAGAACGCCGATCTCGATTTCACCGAGTTCTCCATCTTTGCTAACGAGCTTCGCGAGCTCGATGGCGCCGGCGAGACCCGCGGGCCCGCCGCCGACGAAGACCACATCCATCGGGACGGCTTCATCACCAGGCTTCTCCTCGCGGATCAGCTCGTCCGCTGGGAGCGACGGTTGGTAGTTACGAGGTACGAAAGAGCTCGACATCACAAACCAAACTCTTCGGGGCTCCACGTGAGGCCGAGCTCGCTCGGTGGGCCCATATAGCCGAGAAGTGCCGAGGCGGCGACGATGGCCGGGCTCGCGAGATAGCCCCGACCGCCGAGGCCCATGCGATTTTGCCAGTTCCGATTGAACGACGTGATCGCCGTTTCGCCCTCTGTCAGAGCGTCGGGGCCCTGGCCGAAGCAGGGGCCGCACCACGAGTCTCGGATCTGACCTCCCGCAGCGCGCAAGACCTCGGCGATCGACTCTCCGCCGAGGCGAGGCTCGGGCCGCTCGATCTGCTGTTTCACACCACCCGAGCCCGGAAAGATGATGAAATCGCACGCCGCGCGATCGCGTCCGTTCCGCCTCGCCATATAGAGCACGAGCGCGGCCTGCAAGAGGTCCTGATAGCTCCCGTTTGTGCATGAGCCGATGTAGGCTTTGTCGAACGCGAGCCGCTCGCCCGCGACGTCCTCGGCGGCGAAGGCGTTTCCAGGCGAATAAGGTTTCGCAATCATGGGCACGATCTCGGAGAGGTCGAGCGTCTCGTCGATCGCGTAATGTGCGTCAGTACCGGGACGGATCGGCGGATAGGGGAGATCGGTCCTCCCGCCTTGGTCGCGGTACCACGCATAGGTGAGCTCGTCCGGCGCGAAGATACCGTTTTGCGCTTCGGCTTCCGCCATCATGTTGCAGATCGTGTTGCGATAGGCGATAGGAAGCTCCAAGTTTGCGTCGACGAACTCGACGGACATGCCCTGAGACTGCTCAGCGCCCCAACGCGCGAGGAGCGCGAGCACGATGTCCTTCCCGCTGACCCAAGGCTGAAGCTTGCCTTTAAACGCGATGCGACGCGCGCGCGCGAGTGTGAAATAGATGTAACCCGTCGACCAACCGAAGCCGAGCGTCGTCGAGCCGACCCCAATCCCAATCGCTCCATAGGCTCCATAGGCGCGGCTATGTGAATCGGCGCCGGGAACGAACTGACCGGGAAGAATTAGGCCTTGCTCGGGAAAGTAGAAGTGAAAGATCCCGTCGCCTGGCGTCGCGTAATAGGGCTTCTCCATTCCTTGGAGCTTTGCGAACGCGCGACCGATCGAGGTCTGCTTGTCGTCTGAATCGCGACCGGTAAAGACGAAATGATCATTGGCCACGGCGGCCTGGCGCGGGTAGATAGCGTCGCCACCCGTGATTTGGTTGAAGGTATGGATCGCGAACGGCGCGGTGCCGTCCGATGCAGGGAGAAGATCGGCATAGACGCGCAACGTCTCACCCGGCTCGACCTTGGCGTCTTTGTCGAAGCGGTGCGCCCACACGATCTGCTCAGTCGTCGTGAGCCCGTGCGCGGTCTCTTCGTCGGGCCAAACGATTACCGGTTGGCGCTGCACCGATTCTGGGAACTCGCGGCGGCCGACGGCAAAGATCCCTCCGGAGCGGCGGATCTCGTCTTCCTTCGCCGTCAGCGGGAGCGGTGTGTAGGTCTTTTTTTGGGTAATGTTCACGAGCTCACGCGTCTCGCGATCGTAAGAAAGCTCGTCCCCGTCGCGCGCGTCGTCAACGGCTTCGGGGGATTGCACAACTTCGAGCCCGAGATTGAACGCGTTGCGTCGGAAGATGTCACCCATGTTGTCGCCGCAGACGATGACCATCTCAAGGCCGACCTCTTCAGCAACGGCGTTGAGGCCGGCGGGGCTCATCTCGCGCGAGGAGCCGATGGCGAAACGGGCGCCGGCGACGACGAACGTCTCGCCCGCGTGCACCCGTTTGCGGAAATCCGGCATCAAGTAACGGAATGCGCCCATTTTCCACTTCTCGTCGAGCGAGTCGAGGCTTTCCGAAACGCAGTCCGTAGCAGGCGTGATCTGGTCGGTATCGATGGCGTCGAGTTTTTGTTCGGGCCGCTTGGGGTCCCAGAAGATGAGGGCTCTACCTCTCAGCTGGCTTTTCGAGTCGGCAGAAGCATTCAGAGCGTGGGCTCCGGACCGGCTCGACGGGGTAGTGCGCTTGGTTTTGGCTGGCTGGATGACGTGCATGCGTCTGAAGAGACATTATAAGTCCAGGACAGAAGCCGTGAGGAGGAAGTTAAGCTCGGTCCGATGGGGGGGAACCATCGGGCCTCATTGAAGTTGAACGGCCGTGACGCCGTCCCCTATACCCAAAGGATGCCGTTCGTCTTCATGAGTGCCGCACCTCCGTCGAACGCAAAGTCTGGGTATCCGTTGAGAACAAAATACTGCCATCCCCGCAATAAGCGGTCAACTACTTTTTGTGGCTTTTTCATCCACAGGCCCAAGATATTGTGTGTTCTCGTTGTCAACAACGAATTCACAGGTTCTCCACATCTTATCCGCAGGAGCTGTGGATGTTTGAAGGTTGAAGCGGGCCAACCCTAAAGGGCAAGAGAAACAAAGAAAGAAAAGAGACCTCTGATCGTGCTTTTTTCTTATCGCGTTTTTGCGACTTTGGTGCGCCCAGGCGTTGTTAGTAGTGATCCGGATCGGTTTGCGGATCGGCGGTGGCCGCAGCCTGGTCGAGTTTGTCGAATCCCGGACGGCTTTCGTCGTTAGCGAGATCCCAGCTCATTTGGTGAACGAGGCGGGCGATGCGCTCGAGCTTTGAGTATTCGATGCGCTCGGGGACGTCGAACTCGGTGTGATAGTCGGGGTGAAGGCCCGTGTGGAAAAAAAGAGACGGGACAGCCTTTTGGAGAAACGGCCACTGGTCGCTGCGGCGTAGCAGGTTGGAAGGGTTGTTGTCGTAGCGCATCTTGAGCTCGAGCTCCGAGCCGCGATTCGCTTCCTCGGCCGCGCGTTTCAAATCGGCGCTGTAGCTATAGCCCATGATGTTGACCGCGTTCTTGTTCGATTCGGCCGTTTGCAGCTCGAGGCCGCGGAAACGTCGCCCACCACCCACGCGCACTTCTTCGTTGCGGCCGATCATGTCCATGTTGAGCGTAGCGACGGTCTGCTCGAGCGGGACGAGCGGGTTCTCCGCATAGGCCCAAGCACCGAGAAGGCCGCGCTCTTCCGAGTTCCAGGCTGCAAAGAGCACGCTTCGTTTCGGACGCTCGCCGTTTCGGGCGGCGAGCGCGTAGGCTTCGGCGATTTCGAGGAGCGCTACCGTGCCCGAGCCGTCGTCATCCGCGCCGTTGAACACACGCGCAGAATCGGCGCCGTCGTGGTCGTAATGGGCGCACACGATGACCCATTCGTTCTTCAGCCGTAGATCGGATCCAACGATTCCGGCGACGACGTTGCGGTCGTCGACGCTCTGGCGCTCGACGCTCGTGGTAAGCCGAAGGAGAAGCGAAGGTACCGGGATGGGCTCGATGCCTCCCGCCGTCTCGGACTCGCGCGCGAGCTCGTCGAGCGAGCGCCCCGTGCTGTTCACGAGCGCTTCGGCGAGCGAAGTCGAAATCTGAAGCGCCGGGATGCGCACCGCTTCCGCCCAGCTCGCGAGCGTGTATCGTGGAATCCGCCGCGGTGGATCCGGCCAGCTTCTAAGAGCGAGGCGCGAGAAATTGGAAGGGCCCGGATGGTTGTGGGTGTCGGTGACGAAGAGAATTCCCGCGGCGCCCGCGCGTTGAGCGTACAGAGCTTTGCGCAAATTGCGCGAGTATTCCGAAGTCACGACACCGTCGAACATGCTTTCGGGGTCCCGCTCGCCGGGCTCGTGATCCAAAACGAGCACGATCAGGCCACCGAGCGCACGCGACCCATAGTCGCTGTGTGACAGTTTGGGAGCGCTGATCCCGTAGCCCGCGAAGACGAGCTCGGCTTCTACGCTCCCGCTCGCACTAAACGTCTGCGGGAAGAAACTCTCACCGAGCTGGCCTCTGAGGGTCGTGCTGTTCTCGCGCATCAGCTCGAGCTCGTTCTCGCCTCCGAGGCGCGCGCGCATCAAACGATAGGGCTGGTAATAGGAGCCTTCGGGACCCATCGGCTCGAGCCCGAGGCGCTCGAAGCGCGAGCGGATGAACGCCGCTGCGGTCCGGTTCTCGGGCGTTTCGCTGAGGCGGCCCTGTAGCTCGTCTGAGGCGAGAAAGAAAAGATCGGCCCGGAGCTCTTGCTCGAGAATCGTTTCGTTTCCGGGAGCGACGGATTGCGCGGCGGCCGGAAGCCCTTGCGCTAGCACCGCGACGAGGACGGAGAAGCATCGTTTCATCATGGGGCCATTAGAATCGAGACGCTCGAAGAGGTCAAGAAGGAGCCCTATCGGATAGAATGAGCGCTCTTCGAGCCTTCAAGAAATAGGCCTTTATGTTCATGAGATTGTCGCTACTCATTGTCGTTTCGATAGTGCTCGCTTGCCAACCGGCGGAGCCACCTGCGGAGGCGGCCACCGAAAAGGCTTCGGCGGACACGGATGTCGCGCCGCCGAAAACACTCATTCACCTTTCGCCGGAAGGGCCCGAAGGCGTCGGTCTCAAAAGTGCGGGGGCCGAAGGCGAGCGCGAATACATGTACTACAGGGCGCCCACGAGCGATTGGGTCTCGGCCGGGGTCTGGGAAGCCGACCCCTACGAGTCGGGCCCCGACCTCCCCGGCTATTCCGAGTTCATGTACATCATCGAAGGCTCGGTGACGCTCGTCGACGCGCACGGCCGGGAAGAAACGTTCGAGGCGGGAGACGCGATGTTCATACCGCGCGGCGTGACGCATTATTGGAAGCAGTCGGAGGTCATCCGCAAGTACTGGGCGATCTTCGACGAAGGCGAGCCCGACGATTGGTACGACCGTACCGCGGCTGGCTCGTTTATCCGTTTCGAGTCGCACGGGCCAGCGGGCAAGCTCACCGGCGAGGGGCGAACGCGCGAGCACATGTATTACGCCGCGCGGAGCGAGAAGCTATCCGCCGGGGTGTGGGAAGCGGATCCGTCGACGAGCGACCGATTCCACGCGCCCGAGTATACCGAGCTGATGTGCATCCTCGAAGGCTCGGTGAGGATCATCGACGATGCTGGAAACAAAGAGCTCGTCAAAGCAGGCGACGTCGTGCTCGTCCCCAAGGGCATGCGCTATCAGTGGAAGCAGGACGAGTACATCCGAAAATACTGGGTCATCTTCGACGCGGACTAGCCTTGACTAGGCTGCCTAGCTGTCTTCCACGAGCAAACCGGGCGGATTTGAGGGTCTCAGCGAGCGACTATCGAGAAACCTCTTTCGACCCGAAATAACTGCAAAAAAAGGGGCTTCTTGCTTGACTACGCTCTATACATACACTATAGTTTCACTTAGGATAGCGAGTCAGTTGTTCCAGGACCCGCGTGCGCTGTCCTCCCAAATCCGCATTCCAGGAGGAATTTTCATGAGCGCTCTCTCTCAATCGGTCAGGCACGAGCGCGCTCTTTCCGTCGAACAAATCGAGTCCCATCTCATCGAAGCAGCCACCCGCCACCATCTCGAGGAGCGGAACATCGCTTATTGGTTGCTCGAGATCGATCGGCGGGGGCTTTATAGAACACGCGGGTTTTCGTCTTTGGGTGACTACGCGATGGAGCTCGTCGGCATCAAGCCGCGCAAGGCTTGGTACCTGGTCTTCATCGCCGAGCGACTCGAGAACTTGCCGGCCATTCGTGCGGAGTTCGATGCCGGTAAGCTGAGCTGGACGAAGGCGAGGGAGATTGTTGCGGTGGCGACTCCGGACACGGAGGAGGAGTGGCTCGAGAAAGCTCGCGTGCTGTCGAATCGTGACCTCGAGAAGGAAGTGCGGCGTCATGATGGACGCGGATCCGGCGGGTTCGCCTCGGTCACGATCTCGATGCCGGTCGAGATTTTGGAGATGTGGCACGACGCCTATGAGGTCGCGGAACGTGTGAGCGGTGCCGAGCTCGAGAAGTGGCAGGTGCTGGAGGCGTGCCTCGCGGAACTCCTCGGCACGCACCTTCCCATAGCGAACGAGAATGGCGCTTCGACGCATGAGACGGAGGACGAAAAAGGGCTTCCGGCGTCGGTGCGCAACGCCGTGCTCGATCGCGACGGGTGGGCGTGCAAATTTCCAGCGTGCACGATGCGGAAGATGCTCGACGTGCATCACATCGAGTATCGAAGCCACCGGGGAAGCGACGAGATGGGAAATTTGATTTCTCTATGCCGCATCCATCACGGGCTCATCCACCGGGAGGTCTGCTCGATGTCGGGCACCGTTGGCATCGATCTGAAGTTCGAGCGGCCGCGCTTGGTAAGCGAGCCGGAGCCCGAGCCCGAGCCCGAGCCCGTTGAGTCTTTGGATGTCGACGATGTCGAGGAGGAAGTTCCACACGAAATCGTGACCGGGCCAGACGACGGCGACAAGAATCACGGCGACGGCGGCGACAATGACGAATCTTGGCGCGATGAAGTCATCGCCGATATCTTCGACCGTCCGCCGTCTCCGAAGCCACCCAAACCGGAGAGCGGCTTCGCTGACTGGCTCTCCAATTGGTGCGACCAACAGGAAGCACTCAAGTTAGGAGCACGATCACGGAATAGACGAGCGAGACGCTATCCCGGACCCGGCTCCAGTGCACACGTGTTCACTGAGGCGAGCACCGACCCGCGGGCCCAACACCTGGAAACCTCCGATCCGAAGCCATCCCGCGGATCACCTGGCGGAGGAATCCGCACATAACTAGCGGCCAATCAAGCTCGAACCCGGCCGGCCCTAGGGCCCGATCACGACATACCTCGATCCGCCCGATACGGGCATGTCTTTAGGTCGGATGGGACCCCGCAGGGCGCGTCGTGGCCCTGGCGAAGCCCCTTCCGGTGAGAAAAGAACTCTGGAGATTCCGTCCGGCTCCGGCGCGATGACCGGGCCGGAGCCTCCGGGTACCTTCGATTCTTCTTCCACAGCCGTTCCCACCAGCTTCCGGGCTCGGGTGCGTTGCCGCCGAGGTCCATTTTCGGCGGATGTCCTGGATGTCCCAGCCGGTGATGGAGGCGAGGGTTTGCGCTTCACGTTCGTGACGCGTGGCGAGCTCTTGTCGATAGGTCCCACCGTGCTCGCAGCGAATCTCGCCTTCATAAGCGTGGCGCAGAACGTAGCGTCCTTGAAAGTTGGTCCGGTCGGCCGTCTCCTGGAAGACGAGGTCTTCAGGAAAGTGCTCACCGTCGTAGCGCACGTGGAGGCGCGTCACGAACGTGTTTTGCGCACCGCGCTTGACAGCGCGTCCTCTGTCGCCGTCGAGCCAGAAAACACCGAGCTCGCGGAGCTCGTTCGCCGATAGAGGATCGGCGGCGCACGGATCGCACCAGGACATGTCCCAGGCATATTCGAGAAACACGCTGCGCATGTTCTCCTTGCGCACTTGCTCGGTGAACATGGCCTTGTAGAAATCGCCGAACTCTTGCTTCACGAAGACGGGCAGATCCATCCCGCTCGGAAGCTTGACGGTTCGATAGTTGGTCGTCTCAACGCGTCCGTTCTGCGTGAGCGCGAAGACGAGGAGATCCTGGGGCCCGTTCGCGTTGAGGGTACCGAGGCGGATGGGCAGCATGAACTTCGGAGACTCAAAAGCGACTTGTATCGGGCGTAAATAGTTGAACCCGAGGCGCGACTGCTCTTCGAGATTGACTTTGGCGACGAAGAAACGAACGTTCTGGCGGATATAGCTAGCGAGCACACGCGACGCGCCGGGCGGTAGGCGGTAGCCGTTGTCTGTTAGCCAAGTCGAGAGTCCGTCGGATTGCTCCGCTGAGAGGATGACGATGTCGTACTCGCCGACCGTGTAGGAAGCTTCGATGCTCACGCCGAGCGCTTTCGCGCGGCTGCGGCGTCCCGCTTCACCCGGCATCTGAGCCGCTGAGGGTATAGCGCGCTCCATAAGTTCGAAGCGCATGCACGGATCTTGATCGAAATATTCGACGAGCCGCGGCGCCGTGAAGGCGTCGAGGTGATCGATGAGCGCTTTGTTCGTGACGTGGATCTGTCCGCGCTCGATGAAGGTCGGCACGGGGATGACGACGGCGAACTCCGTGGGGTCGCCCTGGAAGTCGTTCGCCATCGTGATGACGGTTTTGTCGTCGTGGCGCACGAGCACGACTTGTGACGCCTTGTTGAAAAGCTTGGCGTCGGCTTTGGCGACGTAGAAGCCGCAAAAGGCGCGCACGGTCGGGCTCGACCAGCACGTTGCGAGAACGAGAGAGATTCCGAGAAGGGTCATCGAGCGTTTCATGCGTAGCTCCTTTGAGATAGCCGCATGCTCGGGCGGCGGCGGCTCCATTCATAGCGCTCACCCGGAAGCAGCCGGTTGATTAGAGGCGTTGTCGGGGCGGAGAGAACGAGAGACCAGAGAAAACCGTTCGGCTCGAAGAGCACGAAGTGCACGAACCCGGCGCCGAGGGCGACCATCAGTGCGAAGAGGATCCGGCCCGCCCGGGAATCGGGCGTTGTCTTGGGATCGGAAATCATGAAAAACGCGAAGAGAAGAAAAGCGCCGTTTTGGAGGTGGTGCAGCGGAATCGCGAGCGGGTCTCCGAGCCAGAGCGCGCGGCCAACAACGAGCGCGGCGTAGAAGGCGACGAAGGCGTAGGTCACGTCGCTCCTCGAAGCGCGATGGATAACGAGCCCGCCGATACCAACGAGCAGGAACGCGAAAAAGGCACCGGTCCCCCATTGGCCGGGCGACACCCAAATCCCGCCTACCGAAGCCATCACGGCGACGAGGCCGAAATTGGTCGGGTTGAACACGTGACGGCCATCGACTCTCAGGAAGAACTTGCTCGCGATCGCTATCACGGTCGTGGCCACGACGAGGCTCATCGAGCCCGTGCGGAGCAGCAGGCAAAGTGACAACGACGAAATGAGTGCGCTATTCGGATCGAAGCGAGGAAGTGAGACGAGCTTTGTGCAGAGAAACTGCGTGGCGAGAGCGGTGGCGACGATGACGGCGGCGGCGGCAAGTTGAATCTCGAGATCGAGGCTTACGGCGCCGTAGGCGACCAGTGCCGCCAACGTCGCGATTTGATAGATGCGTGGATCCCGCTGCTGTTGCATGAGGGGTATACCCAAGGTGTAGGAAATAATTCCAGCAACAATAAACACAATATGTTGGGGTTATGTATAAATTAGGTACTACATTTAGTAGTTGGGCTATACTCTACTTTCACCTATCCTGGTGTCATCATGGATTTAACACCTAAGCAACGAGCGGTTTGGCAGTTTCTCAAAGACTATCGGCGGGAGCACGGCATGCCCCCGTCCTACGAAGAGATCCGGCAGGAGTTCGGGTTCGCCTCCTTGAACTCGGCCCGCAAACATCTGTTGCAGCTCCACCGCAAGGGATTCATCCGGTCACCATGGAAGAACCAGAAGCGCGCGCTAGAGATCATCGAGCGGGAAGAGCCCCCACGGGCGGCGACGCTGCCGTTGCTTGGGACGGTCGTGGCTGGCGCACCCGTGGAAGCGGAAGAGATTCCGGACAGCATTGACGTTCCGGAATCACTCCTCAAGCGCGGAGAACACTTCGCCCTGCGGGTCACCGGGGATAGCATGATCGACGACGGCATCTGCGAAGGCGACGTGCTCGTCGTTCAGCAAAGTTCGACCGCGCAAGCGGGGGCGACCGTCGTGGCGGTTGTGGATGGAGAAGCGACGGTCAAGCGTTTCTATCCTCAAGGGCCTCAAGGGCCTCGTGGGCCGTCGCCGAACGAAGTCAAAGTCGAGCTCCGTCCAGCGAACGAACGCTATGAGTCCATCATCGTGGATGCGGAATCCGTGGAGCTGCGTGGCGTCGTCGTCGGGCTCATGCGAACCTTTGCCTGATGGGTTTGATTCGACATGCGCATGCGGGAAGCGACAATGAACATCACGGTACCCTTGGAGCTTTATCGCGAGCTGAAGCGGTTGTCACTCTTGCATGAGCGCTCGGTGTCCGAGCTCATCGGGCATGCCGTCGAGATTCACTATGGCGACGCTGCCGTTTCGGCGCGCCACCGGCTCGTCGATCGATTGGCGCGACTCGAGGCCGAGCTTGGCGACCAACAACGTCTTCAAGAACAAATTGTAGAGGAGAGCCGGGCGATGCGCGCCCGGTAGAACCACGCGCAAGACCTTATTTCCGGTCTTCGTCCATTTTGAAGAGTAGGACGTCGATTTGACTGCGGAGGTGTGTCTCAACGATGATTCGAGTCGGGACGAGCGGCTACGGCTACCACGCGTGGACCCCGGAGTTCTACCCAGCGGGACTTTGCTACGAAGCTTTCTTGAAGCATTACGCGTCGGCTTTTTCCTGTTGTGAGCTCAACGATACGTTCTTCGAGTTGCCCTCGGGTCGCAGCATGGAGCGCCTTGCTGGCGACGTCCCGGAGTCCTTTCGCTTCACGGCCAAGCTGCACCGTCAACTGACCCACGAGCGCGAGCCGGATCTGAGTATCGCGCGCCGTTTCGCCGCTTCGATGAAGCCCCTCCTCGACTCCGGTCGGCTCGCGGCAGTGCTTGCGCAGTTTCCGTTCTCGTTCGTGAACTATCCCTATAGCCGCGCCTATTTGTGCCGGCTGCGCGCAGCGCTCGATCTGCCGCTCGTGGTCGAGCTTCGAAACGCAACGTGGCTCGAGCCGGAAACGTTCAACTTCTTGAGAGGTTGGGGGATTGGTTTTGCGACCATCGATGCGCCTCCGATTGGCGGCTTCGCTCGACCCTCGGTGAGGGTCACGGGCGAGTTCGGCTACGTGCGGTTTCACGGGCGCAACGGGGCCGCTTGGTGGGCCGGTGACGGACGCCGATACGATTATCGTTATCGGCAGCGCGAGCTCGTTTCCTGGCTTCCGCGCATCCGCGAGATCGCACGCCACACGCGCGAGACGTTCGTTTTCTTCAACAATCATCGCGGAGGTCATGCCGTGGCGAACGCGCAAAGGCTAGCAAAGCTCTTGCGTCGCTCGACGAAACGGGAATCTCGAGCGGCCGAAGCGCGCGCCGGTTGAATTGCGTTATGCTCTGACGCGGTGCGCTCTTAGATGATGGACGACAGAGACGTGCGAGAAAGACGACAGCTCGCCGCGAGCGCCGTTGGGATCCCTTCGGCGCGACGGCACATCTTCCTTTGTTGTGACCAGACGAAACCCAAGTGCTGCGACAGGGACGTCTCGCTCGAGGCGTGGTCCTATCTCAAGAAGCGCTTGAAAGAGCTCGGACTATCCGAAGCAGGAGGCGTCGCACGCACGAAGGCTAACTGCCTACGTATTTGTGAGGGCGGTCCGATTGCGGTGGTCTATCCCGAAGGGGCGTGGTATGGAGGGTGCCATCCCGACGTTCTCGAGCAGATCCTGAAGCGCCACCTCATCGGGGGCGAGATCGTGGAGGAGCACTTGATCGTGCATCACCCGCTTACGGGCGACGCATCGACTCGATAGTGTCCGTCCCTAAAAACCCGTCATCTGTGTGCCGGTACCATTTGCGAGTTTTGGGTAACTTTAGTGTCTCACTCGGGGATGGTTGAAACCCCTCGCCTTCAGGCGAAGCCTTTAGGAGGCTTGCGGTACGATCCCCGGATGAAAGGATATCGGAAATCATCGCACACGACGTATCAATTAAACTACCATTTCGTATTCATCCCGAAGTACCGCAAGCCGGTATTGAGAGGAGATGTAGCACTTCGCCTGCGGGAGTTGATAAGAGAGATCTGTGCGACGCACCACATAGAAATACTGAAGGGCCATGTACGGCCAGAGCACGTTCATCTGTTGCTGAGCGTGCCGCCACGGCTGTCGCCGAGCCGAGTAATGCAGGCGATCAAGGGGAAGACATCGCACAAGCTGATGCGTGATTTTCGAGCGATCCGCAAGAAGTTTTGGGGTCGGCACCTGTGGGCGCGCGGCTATTTTGTAGCGACGAGCGGAAACGTGACCGATGAGGTTGTGGCCAAGTACATCGAGCTGCAAGGAGAGCTGCCGGAAGACGACGAGTCGTTCAGGGTAAGCGAGTAATCCTCCGCCGTGCGCCTTTAGGCGACTTTAGTCGCCCGCGAACCCATCGCCTTTAGGCGATGGAGCGCACCCGCTCAGTCCGGCACCGTTCGCTTCGCCCTCGAGCACGATGTACTCGCCGTCATTCTTGCCCTCATCGTGGTAGAAGCGGTAGCCGACGAGCGCATAGGTCTCGCGATCGAGATAGAAATACCAAGTGTCCTGTCCGACCTCTTCGTCGTAGGTGACTTTGAGCTCGTACACCGCGTGGCCTTGATATTCTTTTTCACGGGTCTTGGGATCGAGCCGCGTGCCGGGATCGAGGAGCTTCATCGGGAGCCCATAGAGATAAATGTAGTAGTTCCTCGTTCGTTTGGCTTGCTCGGGCGCGAGCCGGTATTGCCCCGCCTCTTCTTTCGAAAAGTTAGTCGAGCCGTCGAGATAGACTTTGACGTTGTCTCCTTCAATCGAGAAGTAGACCTCCCCCTCGTCGTCCGCGATGCGTCGCATCTCGAAACGACTGTGGCGGTTGTCGATGACAATGCTCGTTTTGCGAACGCGTCCCTCGGCGCGTGACTCCGAAAGCTCCATCGCGACGGCGGACGTCGCGAACCGTCCATCGGAATCGTGATAGCCGATCGAGCGCTCCAGCATTTCGGCTGCGGACAGCGTCGCCGCCAAAAGTAGAAGGGGCATCGTTACCATGGGGCACCTACGGCGCGGGTCAAATACCGGTTGAAGGGCGCCATCGTCTTGTAGGACGCCGCGAGTGTTTTCATGAAGTCTTTCTCACAAGCCTGTTTCTCTGTGAACTTGACCGAGGCGGTGAAGTCTTTTCTCTTGAGATCGTCGATGAGCGGGTGCTCCGGGTCGTATCCCTTCGGAGGACGTTTGAGCGATTCTCCATCGAGCTTGCACTCTGTCGTGAACGCCTTTCCAGAAACAGCGCGTTTCCAGCCTTTCGGGTCCGCGACGAGCGCCTCCCGCACTTTGTGAAGGGTTCTCGATTCCGGGCGCCAGATCCCGGCACCGGCGAAAACCATCCCAGGCTCGAGATGCAAATAGTAGCCCGGAGCGTGCACGTTCTTGCAATCTTCGTGGCGGAAGTGCACGCCCGCGGCTGTCTTGTAGGGGGTCTTGTCCTTCGAAAAACGCACGTCGCGGTAGATGCGAAACAACGACCCACCTACGGGACGAGGATCCGCGATGAAATGGGGGCTCAGTTTGTGAAGCTTGGGCGCGAATTCGGAAATGAACTCGAGAAGCGGGTTGCGGACGATCTCTTCGTAGCGCGACTTGTTCTTCTGGAACCACTCGCGGTTGTTTTTCCGCTTCAATTCACGAAAGAACTTGAAAAGCTCCGGAGTGATGTGTGCTCGGCTAGCCATGTCGACTCTCCAATTCTTGCGGTGCGCAGTTTACCTCATTCGCCGATATCTTCCGCCCAAAGGTCGGGGTTTTCTCTTTGGAGTCGTTCCATGAGCGCGATCGCACGCGAGTCCTGAAGAACGTGAAGCGTGGTCCCGTTTTGGCGCATCCAGTCCTCCGCGCCCATGAACGTCTTGTTCTCGCCGATGACGACGGTAGGGATGCGGTAGAGGATCGCCGTGCCCGAGCACATTGGGCATGGGCTTAAGGTAGAGACGAGAGTGAGCTTCGAGAAATCGCGGCGTCGGCCAGCGCGGCGGATGGCGACCATCTCGGCGTGCGCGGTGGGGTCGCCCGTTTGCACACGTTCGTTGTGTCCCCGCGCCACGATCTCGCCGCCGGGGGCGACCAGCACGGCGCCGATGGGGATGCCTCCTTCGCTCCATGACTTCTCCGCTTGCTCGACGGCTGACGTGAGCCAGGTCCGAAAGCGCTCGTCACTCACCCTTGTATCACCCAGAACGTGAAAAGCCCGACCATCATCACGGAAATGGAGAGCTTGGCAACCACTCCCAGAAAAACGCCCACGACCGCGCCGAGCCCGCTCTTGAGCGCAATGTTGACATCCTTCCTGTGAATGAGCTCGACACCAATCGCACCGAGGATGGGGCCGACGAGGATTCCAATCGGTCCGAAGAAAAGCCCGGCGACACCTCCGAGCACTGCGCCGAGCATCGCCCACCGGCTTCCGCCCAGCTTCCTCGTTCCGAGCGCCGCGGCGAGATAGTCGAGCGCGTAAGCGACCCCGGCGAGCGCGACGAGAAAGACGAGTCGCCAGGTGTCGACGGGCTGAAAGTCAGTGGCGAGTGCGTACACAACAGCGCCCAAAAGAATGAGAGGTGTTCCCGGAATCATGGGCAGAAACGAGCCCAAAATACCCGCGAGCATCAAGACGAAGACGAGAGCGAGCACTGCGCCGGGCGCCATGCGGCCCATTCTAGCAGGGTGTTAACAAGCGGGATGCACTCTGCTGCCCGGTCTTCGTCGAAGGCGGAACTGAGGTCTGAAGTCTATCGTGGACGTCAGATGAGATGCGCCCGCGAGAGCGTCTCTTCGACAAGCTCGTACACGTAGTCTTGAATCTGCGCCGTTCGGGTTTGGTCGCAATTCGTGAACTGAATGCCGGCGCCCTCGGGAAAGTCGTTCTTCCGGACGCCGCCCGGGTTGCTCCACGCGATCCGCCCTTCCACCTCGAGAGGTTGACGCTCGCGAAACGTGCAGAAAGTCAGCCGGACGGTGCTGTCCACACGGAAGGGAATCGGTGAATGGACATACGCGCCACCCACGCTGATGTCCTGGAGCTTGCCGGAGAAGAAGTTGTTGCGCGTCTCGCACAAAACATCCGCGTCGGCGGGGATGCGCAAAAAATCCACGGGGACTTTGTGCCTCAACATCTCCGCTGAAGTGGTGGGCAAGTCTTCCATCGGCACTTCGGGCCGGTAGAGACCCGAGAAGATGCTGTCGAGCGTGAACGTGACCTCGACCCATTCCTTTTGCTGCTCGGGAGTGAGCTGCCCGTCGACTCGGTTTCGCTGCTGGTAGAGCCGAGAATATTGCTTAAAAATATCGTAGATGTGGCCTTGTACCGCAGGCATGGTGGGTCTCCTTCCCGGAACCCTTTACAAGATGCGTTCCAGATGCGTGACGCCGCGCACAAAAACGTCAGCTCTTGAACTTAAGTGGAGCAACAGCAGTAGATAAGCTATGTACGACCAGCTGGGGAAGGGCGCGAGTCTACTGTCCGGTCATGGGAAAGCTGCGGGGAGTTCCCCACTGTTGGTCGGCGGCGAATGTGGGGTTTCGACTACGAGCTCGAAATCAACGTCGTTACGTCTTGAAACGGAATCGGCGCGCTTTGAGCTCGTAGCGGGGAAGGCTAGATGGTGCGGCGATCTCAACCGTCGCGCTGATCCCGAGCCGGTTTCTTAGGGCTTCGGCGACGCCCACTCGGATCGCCTCTGAGTCAGCGCCCGGGGCGACCTCCACCACGATGTGGAGCTCCCACATGCCACGCTCTTTTGAGATATCGACTTGAAACTCGACCACCGCGGGCTCCTCGCGGATGATCGACTCGACCGCGCTCGGGTAGACGTTGACGCCACGCACTTGGATCATGTCGTCGACCCTGCCCAGAACGCCGCCAGGAAAGCGTATGAACGGGCTCCCACATGTGCACGGCGTTGACACCCGTTTGACGACGTCCCCAGTGCGGTAGCGCAACGCGGGCATCGCCCACCGGCCGAGATTCGTCAAGATGAGCTCGCCCGTCTCTCCCTCAGCGACGGGCTCCCCGGTCTTCACCGAGACGACTTCGGCGATGAACTCTGATTCCAGCAAGTGCAGCCCTTGATCGTCCGGACACGGATAGCCCCAGGCCCCGACCTCGCTCATCCCGGCGTGGTCCCAGCAGCGCGCACCCCAAGCGGACTCGATTTGCTCACGAATGGACGGCACATTGGCTCCCGGCTCGCCGGCGTGAATCGTATGGCGGATGGCGCTCGTTCGAAGATCTATATCCTTTTCCCGCGCGACTTCGATAAGCCGGAGTGCATAGGTCGGCGTCGAGAGAAGAACGGTGGCTTGCGCTTCCATGAGCCAATGAAGCCTTTGCTCGGAGCTTTGTGCCCCGCCGGGGATTGCAAGCGCGCCGATCTGCTGTGCCGCCTCATAGCCCGCCCAAAAACCCACGAACGGGCCGAAACCGAACGCGGCGAAGATGCGGTCCTCACGATTGATGCCGATGGCGCGATAAATCTCTTGCCAACAAAATGTGAACCACGCCCAGCTCTCGTTGGTGTCGAGACATGTAAGGCGCCTCCCAGTCGTGCCCGAGGTAGCGTGAATGCGAGTGTAGGCGTCTTGCTCGAACGTGAGATTCGTTCCATAGGGCGGGTAGTCCGCCTGATCGTCGACTAGCTCCTGCTTGGTGGTAAACGGCATGCCGAGAAAAACGTCGAGCGCCGAAATGGGGAGCGTGACGCTTTCGAGCTTTTTCCTATAAAACGCGTTTTTTTTCTCAAGAGCGCGAGTCCGGAGTCAGGCCGATTCAGCTTCTCCAATTGTCGTCGCGCAATTTGTTCGCGAGTTACGGCCATCGCGCTGATCTAACGCGAAAATCGGTGTGGGTCAAGGGAGCTTCGATGACGCCACTATCACGCTACGCGCGGAGACGACCCGGTCGATGAGGGGCGTCCGTTGTTTCAAGCTCGAAGCTCGAGCTTGCCCGAGACGTCGAAATTCCCTCCGGAGAGTACGGCGACAGTCTTGGTTCCCGCGGGTAGATTCAACTTGCCGGACAAAAGAGCGGCCGTTGTGGCGGCTCCGGATACTTCGGTGAGAAGCTTGGCGCGCTCGAGCAGAAACCGGATGGCAGTCAGCATCTCTTCATCGCTGACCGTCACGAAGGTCTCCACGTTCGGTGCGATGGCCTCCCACACTTCGGGGTCGGTTTTTTTTGTCGCGAGGCCGTCGGCGATCGTCTCGACCGCGTCGAGTTCCACCGGTCTGCCCGCTTCCCGGCTTTTCGCCATATTCGCCGCACCTTCCGGCTCGACGCCTATCACGTTTACGTTTGGTGCGATCAGCTTGAAGGCACTTGCCATACCCACGATGAGACCGCCGCCTCCGATCGGTGCGAGCACGGCTTCCACATCGGGCAAGTCTTCGAGGATCTCGAGCGCGATCGTCGCTTGTCCTGCCATGATGTGCCGGTCCTTGAAGGGGTGAACGTAGCTGAGGCCTTGCTCTCTGGCGATCTCGACGGAGCGGGCATAAGCGTCGTCCCAAACGGCGCCATGAAGAACGGCCTCGGCGCCATATTCCCGGACGGCGGCGACCTTGCTGCGGTTGGCCGCCTCGGGCATGACGACCCAGCCGGGAACGCGTTGGTGAGCAGCCACGAAAGCCACGGCTTGGCCGTTATTCCCCGCGGACGCGGTGATGATCCCTTTGGCGCGCTCGTCCGCCGTGAGACTCAAAACCTTGTTGAACGCGCCGCGCGGCTTGAAGCTACCGGTCTTCTGCAGATTCTCGGCTTTCACGAACACCTCGAGCCCGGATCGCACGCCGAGAGCGCGGGAAGACAGGAGCGGCGTTCGGTGCACGAGCCCATCGATGCGCGTGCGCGCCTCGTCGATGTCCTGTCGATTCGGTGCGAGAGTCATCACTCTAGCGCGTCGTAGCCCATACCGGCGATCTGTCTCATGGGCTGAGCATTTTATACGTTATAGCCGTTCACGTGTCTTGATGTTAGGATCTCAAAAAGGTAGGTCGGCTCGGAGGGGCGATGGACGAAGACATCCTCGGCGTTTACCAGATGAAACGTTTGCTGGGACGCGGAGCAATGGGCTCGGTTTACTTGGCGCATGACCCGCGCTTGTCGCGCGACGTCGCGCTCAAAGTACTCTCGCCCGAGCTCGCGCGCCAGCCGGAATTTCGCGAGCGTTTCGTTTCCGAAGCACGATCCTGTTCGGCGCTGAACCATCCCAATATCACTACGATTCACGAGATCGGCGAGGCCGACGGTCTCCACTACATCGCGTTCGAGTTCGTCGACGGCGAGACGCTCGAACGCATCCTCGAACGCGAGGGGTGCCTTAGGCCAGAGCATGTTCTCGAGCTCGCCCTTCCTTTGGCGGGTGCGCTTGCCTATGCGCACGAGCGCGGCATCTTGCATCGGGACTTAAAGCCGGCGAACCTCGTTCTCTCGCATCTCGGCATTCCCAAAATCCTGGACTTCGGTCTCGCGAAAACGATCGTTTCATCGGTGGAGCCCGAGACGGAAACGATGCTGCGGCTGACCCAAGCCGGGATGATCGTGGGGACGATGGCCTATATGGCGCCCGAGCAGGCATTGGGACAGCACGTCGATGCAAGAAGTGACGTGTTCTCGTTTGGCTGCCTTCTGTACGAGATGCTCGCGGGCAAGCCGCCGTTCTCGGGGATGACCGCGACCCAGCTTCTCGATCGGCTCCTCCACGACGAGCCCACGCCTCTCGACGGGATAAAGGGCGATGTATCCGCTGAGCTTGCGCGCGTGGTCGCGAGGTGTCTTCGCAAAGATCCGAACGAACGCTACCAAAGCATGGGCGAACTCGAAGCGGCGCTCAGAGATGACGCTCGCTCGAAATCACTCGCTACGGCTCCTATTCGTAGGAAGAAACCGATGTGGTTGGCAGCCGTCGGAGTCTTGGTGGCCACCGCACTCTTCTTCCTCGTTCCGAGCGGAGTGTCGCCACCTGAAACGGACGCGGTCGCCGTCATGTACTTCGACAACCTGTCGGACCCGGAGGATGGCCAGCAGCTCGGACGCATGCTGACGCATCTGTTGACGAGCGAGCTCTCGTCGTTCGAAGAGCTCCATGTCGTGAGCCGCCAGCGCATTCACGATGTTGCCGCGAGTCTTCGGGGTCAGGCTAGCAAACTGATCGACGTCGATCGCTCCGTAGCAACCTCCGTGGCCGAAGCGGCTGGCGTTCGCACCATGGTCGTGGGACAGCTCGTTTCGGCCGGTGGCCGAATGGTCGCGACAACAGAGCTCGTCGACGTAGCCTCGGGACGATCTCTCGCCTCTCAACGGGCGAGTGGGGCGAGCGCCGAGGATATCTTCGTGCTCGCGGACTCACTCGGAGAGCAAGTGCGGGCCCAGCTCGGTGAAACTGCTCACGAGCGCGTGTGGGACACAACCGAGCCAACGTCGATCGAAGCCTATCGACGATATGTCGAGGGGGAGCTCTATCTGCACGCTTCGGAGCTCGACGACGCGGTCGAATCGTTCTCAGAGGCGGTGCGAGTCGATCCTGGATTCGCGCTCGCGCACCATCGCCTGAGCATGACGGCGCGCTGGCTCTCTGACGGCCCATTGGCGCATCAAGCGGCGCGGCGCGCCTCGGCGCTCGTCGAGCAAGCGCCAGCGCATCTGCGCGGGATCATCGAGGCCAATGCGCTCTATCAGGACGGTGCCTTCGCGCAGGCGATACCCCTTCTCGAGAACGTGCTCGCCCGCGACGCGGAGCAGAAAGAGGCGCTCTACATTCTCAGCCAGATTTATGTCCACTCGCTACGCGACGGCGATACCGATCTCGCGATCGAGCACATGGAGCGGCTCCTTGCGCTCGACCCATCCTTTCACCAGGTCTATGACCGCCTCGCCTTGAGCTACGCCTTTCGGGGAGAGCCGGAGAGCGCGCGTGAGCGAATGGCGGAGTGGGAGTCGAGCCGTCCAGACAAAGTCATGGGTCTTCGAGCTATCCTAGCGACGCTCGAAGGCCAGCCGGAAGAAGCGCTCGGCTTCGATCAAGTTTTCTCGTGGATCGAAGGGCCGCTCTTTCAGTCTTCCGCTGCCATTATGGCGTCGCGCTGGGATATCGCGCGCCGATTCGTCGAGCAAAATCCCGACGAGTGGCGTTCCGATCACTTACGTGCCTGGGCTCTGCGCAACCGTGGCGTCTTTCACGCTTACGTGGGCGAATTCGAAAGCGCCGTGGATTTTCTTCGACAAGCGGGCATGGCGAGCGGTCTCAGAACGCATGAAGGTGGAAGCGGGGGGGTTCCCGCGAGCGCGCTTCATGGCATGGCCGAGCTCTACTACTTGAACGGTGAAAGCGGCGCAGCTCGTATCGAGGTCGAGCGGGCGCTCTCCATGCAGCCCGAAAGCTTTCGCGGCCTCTACATGGCAGGACGGATGGCGCAGTTCGACGACGATGTCGAGGCCGCGGCCCGCTACCTCGAAACGCTCGCGGATCTTCCCGCCACCGAGTCGAGCACTTCGGCGCGCGTTTATCACGAGGCGCTGTCGGGAGAGCTTGCGCTTTACTCCGGGGATGTGGAGCACGCAATATTGAGTTTCGAGCGCGCCACGTCCGCCTCGCTCATGCTCGATTGGGCTTCGACGTGCTCGAGCGCAGGCGCCGCGATTCGTGACGGGCTTGCGCGCAGCTATCTCGCGAGCGGGGACACCCGGCGGGCCAAGGAGACGTTTCTAACTATTCTTTCGAGCGGCGCCGAGCGGCTGGACCATCCGGTCATCTACGCGAGCACGCTCTACCGTCTCGGTGTTCTCGAGCTAGAACAGGGACGAGCGGAGGAAGGGCGGCGACTGCTCCGGAGATTCCTCGACCTCTGGGGCGCGGCCGATTGGAAGCTCGAGATGGTCGGGGACGCCAGGTCGCGCCTCGGCTCTTGAATCTTGAGGAAGAATTGGCGTACCTCCGCGCGCGAGATCGTTTTCGAGACGCCGGTGTTCTCGCTACGCCGGGACCGCAAACAACGCCGCGGCTCGGCAACCTCTCACGACTTCTACGTCATCGACTCCGTGGACTGGGTCAATGTGATCCCGCTGACACCGGATGACGAGATCGTTTTCATAGAGCTGCACCGGCACGGGTCCGATGAAACGAGCCTTGAGATCCCAGGCGGCATGATCGATCCAGGCGACGCGTCTCCGATGGCCGCGGGGCTGCGCGAGCTTATGGAGGAGACGGGCTATACGTCTCCCGAGCTCGTGGAGCTCGGTGTCGTCCATCCGAACCCCGCGCTGCAGGGCAATCGGTGCTTTACCTATCTCGCCAAAGACGCGTATCTCGCGGGGCCGCCTCGGCCCGACGAGACCGAGGACATCGAAGTCGTCTGTTATCCGCGCGAGGAGGTCCCGCGTCTTCTGCGTGAGGGACGCATCTCGCACGCGCTCGTCGTTGTTGGTTTCTTTTGGCTGTTCCAACTCGAGGGACTCTTATGAACTATCGGCGTGAACGCGTCGATCCGAAGGTAACACGGTGGTCGAAACGGGCCGCTACGTGACGATTTTCCGCCGCAACACCGATGGTGAGTGGAAGGTCGTCCTCGATATCGGCAATCCAACGCCTTCGAGCCAAAACTAGACCGGCTTGGGCGGCGCGAACTCGCGGATCAAATTCCAGGCGGCGCGGACGTGGCGCTCTTCGGTCATCGTCTGTCCAATGGCCATGCGGAGAGCGAAGCGAGCGTCGAGCTTGGTGTGGGTCAGGTAGACTTTGCCGCTCCCGTTCAAGCGGTTCATGAGAGCTTCGTTCACGGCGTCGCCGCCCAGATGGCGAAAACACACGAGGTTCAAAGGCGCTGGTGCGGCGAGCTCGAATCGCTCATCGGCTTCGATCCAGCTCGCGAACTGCTGCGCTAGCTCGATGTGTCGCGAGACGTGGTGTCTCAGGCCTTCGATGCCGTAATGGCGAATGACGAACCACAGCTTGAGAGCGCGGAAGCGGCGCCCGAGCGGGATGTGCCAATCACGGTAGTCGATGACCGCACCGGACTCGGTGGCTTCGTTGCGAAGATATTCGGGAAGAATGCTCAGTGTGTCGATGAGATCCTTGCGGCTCTTCACGTAGAAACAGTCACAATCGAAGGTTGTGAACATCCATTTATGGGGGTTGAAGCAATAGCTATCGGTGTGCTCGATTCCTTCATGGATGAAGCGGTATTCTGGTGAGAGCGCGGCGGGGCCGGACATCGCCGCGTCGACATGCAGCCAGAGGTCTTCTGCGCGGCAAATACGGCCAATTGCAGGAAGCGGGTCTATCGCGTTCGACGATGTCGTCCCGATGGTGGCGCAAACGAAGAAAGGCGTGAGCCCCTCGTTGCGGTCGGCGGCGATCTGCTGTGCGAGCGCTTCGGGTTGCATCGCGAAGGCCTCGTCCACTTCGATGAGCCGGAGGTTTTCCGAGCCGATCCCTGCGATCTTCGCGGCTTTCTCGATCGACGAATGGGTTTGCGTGGATGTATAGGCGACCATCGTTCCTCGGATCCCGACGCGGTTGGTCGCGAGGTTGCTGGCGCGCTCACGCGCGGCTAAAAGAGCGCACAAGGCCGAGCTCGACGCTGTATCTTGGATAACACCGCCGCCCGTGCTCGAGGATTTGAAGAAATCCGGAAGCCCGAGCATCTCGACGAGCCAGTCGAGGACGTGGGTCTCGAGCTCGGTGCATGCGGGGCTCGTTGCCCAGATCATCCCTTGTACGCCCAGTCCCGCCGAGAGGAGGTCGCCGAGGACCCCGGGCTCCGATGAGTTGGAAGGGAAATAGGCGAAGAAATTGGGCGATTGCCAATGGGTGATTCCGGGAACGATCAAGCGATCGATATCGGCGAGGATGTCATCGAAAGATTCGCCTTTGTCGGGGGCATGCTCCGGAAGCGCTGCTCTGAGCTCGCCCGGCTTCGATAGCGAGAGCACGGGAAGGTCTTCGACGCGGCTGCGGTAATCTGCGATCCAGTCGACGAGCTCGTGGCCGCAGCGGCGAAATTCGTCCGCCGTCATATGATAGCTCTTCACTTCTGCTCCTTGCGGATCCCATAAACGATGACGAGAGGGTCGTCGTCGCTCAGAAGCTCCATCCCGATGGCTTCGGCGAGCTTGCGTCCGGCTTTGTCTTTGCGATCCACCGAGGCGGCGATGCGGTCGAGGCTCAGCTGATCGAAGGCATAGTCCCGAAGGGCCGCCGCGACTTCTTTCCCGAGGCCGTGTCCCCAGTAGGCAGCGTCGAGCTCACATCCGAGCGTTGGGCTCGACGCCGATGTGATACCGGCTTGTCCCACGAGGGTTCCAGAATCCCGATGCACGACGGCCCAGCAGCCGTAGCGATGCTCGCGATAGCTTTCTTGCTGGGCCTGTACGAAACGCCGCACGGCGTTCGCATCGCGCGGCCCGCCGGTGAAGCGTGTGACCTCGGGGCTCGATAAGAGAGCCGTCAATGGCTCGACGTCGTTGAGCAATAGCTCTCGAAGGAAGAGTCGTTCTGTTTCTAGTATTATTGTCACAACGCCTACATTACAGCATTCAGCAATCAGACCCAGTGCGGTCGCGCCAGCCGAGCTCGTCGAGAAGCTCCGCCGCTGCCGCCGCGTCGTGTCGCGGTTGTTGAACGTCGCTCGTGAACGACCACGATGACGGAAGCGTGACAAGGGCGAGAAAAAGAGCGCTCAGAGTCGCAAGACGAATCCGTGAATCTGCGAATCTAGGAGAGGGATTCTAACCGTCTTTGAGCAGATATTTTGCTATCGTTTGGAGCTGCATGTTGGACGTTCCCTCGTAGATCGTGCCGATCTTGGCGTCGCGCCAAAATTTCTCGACAGGGAAGTCCTTGCTGTAGCCGTAGCCGCCATAGTGCTCGATGGCTTGCGAGGTCACCCGCTCGGCGACTTGCGATGAAAAGAGCTTGGCCATCGCCGCCTGGACGAGGTAGGGCTTCTTGGCGTCGCGCAGCCGGGATGCGTTATAGACGAGAAGCCGCGCCGCTTCGAGCTCGGTCGCGCATTGCGCGTGCTGGAACTGGACGCCCTGAAACTCGGCGACGGACTTCCCGAACGCTTTGCGGTCTTTCGTATAGGTCATCGCGTGCTCGAGCGCTCCTGCCGCTACCCCGATCATCTGAGCACCGATCCCGATGCGGCCTTCGTTCAGCGTTTCGATGGCGATTTTGTAGCCTTTGCCGACTTCACCGAGCACATTCGACTTCGGGACGACGCAGTCTTCCAGGACGAGCTCCGTCGTGCTCGAGGCGCGGATGCCGAGCTTGTCTTCCTTTTTTCCGACGGTGAAGCCTTCGAAGTCGCGCTCGACGAGAAAGGCGGTGACGCCCTTGTAGCCTGCGCTCAGGTCTACGCTTGCAAAGACGATGAAAAGTCCCGCCTCCGCTCCATTCGTGATCCAGAGTTTGGTGCCGGTCAGACGGTACGCTTTCGCGTCGCCATCGTCGTGCTCGACGGCGCGGCACGTGAGCGCGAAAGCGTCGCTTCCAGAATCGGGCTCCGAGAGAGCGTAGGCGCCGATGGTGTCCAGGGCAAGGCGAGGCAAGTAGCGTTTTTTCTGCTCGCCATTGCCAAAGCGCATGACGGCGTTGTTGACGAGCGTGTTTTGGACGTCGATACAAACCCCGAGCGAGGCGTCGACGCGGGAAACTTCCTCGACAGCGAGTGCGGCCATGAAAAAGCTCGCGCCCGAGCCTCCGTAGCTTTCGGGGATTTCGATACCCATGAGGCCGAGCTCGAAGAACTTCTGTAGGAGGGCCGGATCGATCTTGGCGTCCTGGTCCATCTTCCGGACGAGCGGCCCGATCTCTTTCTCGGCGAACTCACGCACCATGCTCCGAAAGAGCTCTTCGTCGGCCGAAAGCTCGGTGAGGGCGGCTGTTTTCTCCGGCAAACGGGTTTCGACGTCGGTACTCATATCGCAATTAGTAAATCGTTAGAAACGCGCGAGCTCGATAATCGCGCCGTAGAGGTCTTCGGATTGTGGGAGGATTGCGTTTTCGAGGTCGGGGTTATAAGCGACCCAGCAATCCTTCGCCGCCACGCGCCGCACGGGCGCGTCGAGCTCGTCGAAGAGCTCCTCCGAGATACGGGCTGCGATTTCAGCGCCGTAGCCGAACGTCCGCCCATCCTCGTAAGCGACGATGACGCGGCTCGTTTTCGTGACCGAGGTCGCAATCGCTTCCCAGTCATAGGGCGACAGGGAGCGCAAATCGAGGATCTCGACGGAGACGCCTTCCGCTTGTGCTTTTTGTGCGGCGACCTGTGCGCGGCGTACGAGCGCTCCGAAAGTCACGATGGTGAGATCCGCACCTTCGAGTACCGTGCGTGCCTTGCCGAACGGGATCATGTAGTCCGGGCCGGGATAGCGGCTCTTGTTGTGGGTCTGGCGGTACAGGTGCTTGTGCTCGAGGAAGATAACCGGGTCGTCGCAGCGGATCGCCGTTCGAAGAAGACCGTTCGCATCGAGGGCGTTGGAAGGCATTACGACACGCAGCCCCGGAATATGTGCGAACAAGACCTCGCCTGATTGCGAATGATAAATTGCCCCTCCGGTCAGATAGCCGCCGATGGGCACGCGAATGACGAGCGGGCAGCTGAAAGTGCCACCGGAGCGCCAACGCATCGGCGCGATCTCATTTCGGATCTGCATGAAGGCAGGCCAGATATAGTCGAAGAACTGGATCTCGACGACCGGTTTCAATCCGCGGATGGCGGCCCCGGCGGCCATGCCGGCGATGCTCGCTTCCGCCAGCGTGCTGTTCCACACGCGTTCACCGCCGAACTCGCGCTGCAGGCCGAAGGTGACTTTGAAGACCCCGCCTTTGCCTTTGACTTCGTCGAGATTAGCTTCGCGGCTCGCATCGGCAACGTCCTGGCCGAAGATGACGATGCGCGGATCCCGCGCCATCTCGTCCCGCAAGCACGCGTGAAGCAGGTCCACTACGGTGCCGTCCTTGCCGGAAAAACTCGGCTCGGTGGAGAAGGCGCTCGAGCCCGGGTCAACGGTCTCGCTGTAGCGATGCTTGCGCCAGCTGTCTTTGGTGGGCCATCGCATCGAAAGCGCTTGGTCGGCGGCTTCGGTCACTTCGTCGTGCACGCTCTTTTCGAGGGTCTGGAGCTGGTCATTCGTCGCGAGATTCTCCGCGATGAGAAAGTCTTTCATGCGGATGAGCGGGTCGCGCTTCGCCTCGTCGTCGCGCTCTTTCTTGGTCTTGTACAGCCTCTCGTCATCCGATAGCGAGTGCGAATAAGGGCGCACGACATGCGCGTGTGCGAGAACCGGTCCGTGGCCCTCGCGAAGATAGGCAACCGCATCTTGGAGCCGGCCGTAGCTATCGACGAAGCTCGTGCCGTCGAACTCGGTTACGAACAGTCCGGGATAGCTCCGTACGAGTCTCGAAATGTTGCCGCCCGCCGTTTGCGTTTCAACGGGTACGGAGATCGCATAGCTGTTGTCTTCGATGAAGAAGAGCACGGGAAGGTTCTGGAGGCACGCGTTGTTCAGCGCTTCCCAGAACTCGCCTTCACTCGTCGAGCCGTCGCCCCCGGACACGTAGACGATTTCACCTGGAGCGTTCCCTGCCGAAGAAGATCCTTGGTTCGCGTAGCGGCCGGCGACCGCGGCGCCGGTGGCGTGGAGAAACTGAGTTGCCACGCAGCTCGACTGGCTCACGATGTTGAGCTTCGGATGGCTCCAATGGGATGGCATCTGGCGGCCGGCCGAGGCGGGATCTTCCAAAGCGGCGACCGATGCGAGAAACTGCTCGACAGGTGCCACGCCCGTCGCGAGACATAGCGCGCGATCGCGGTAGTAAGGAAAATACCAATCTTTGCCGGGCCGAAGATGCATGGCTGCGGCTACGAGCACAGCTTCATGGCCAACACCGTTGATCTGAAAGAAGACTTTGTTTTGGCGTTTGAGCTGAATCTCCCGATCGTCGACTTTTCGGGAGAGGAGCATCCATCGATAAGCGCCGATGAGCTCTTCGCGGGTGAGGCCGTGATAGCGGTCATATACTTCTGTTCCCAGACTAAGTACGGGTTCCGCTCGTGGCTTCGCTCCGCTCTCCATGCAAACCTCCATCGACGTGAACTTGAAAAGCCCGTTCGATGTTGTAAGACCCCGTGCTAGTCAGACAATTATATCTGAAAGGTCGCGACGGACCCACTCGGTGGCTTACCACCCGGTAGGCAAATTGTGCGAGCGCGAAAATAGCGATTCACGCGGTCACGTCGTGCCTCGTGAGGCCGCGAAACCCCAGAACGCGATCGATGACCTCGTCAACTTTGACGTCGGGCGTCGAGGCGCCGGCGGTGACACCGATCTTGAGAGTGCCCTCCGGAAGCCAATCGGTAGCATCCACTTCGTTCTGATCGTGAAGGGGTTTGTGGCGGATGAGGGCGGGGGACACCATGGAGTGAGAATCTGCGATGTGGTAGGTCGGGAATCTCGCCGAACAAATCTCGGCGAGATGCGCCGTGTTGCTACTGTTGTAGCCTCCGATGACGAGCATCAGATCGACGCCTTCCTCGCACAGCTCGACAACGGCATCTTGTCTTTCCTGGGTCGCGCTACAAATCGTATCGAAAGAGCGAAAGCGAGCTTCGAGCTCGCTCTCGCCGTAGCGGCGCACCATCGATTGCCGGAGCCGCTCCGCAATCTCGAGCGACTCGCTGCTGAGCATGGTCGTTTGGTTGGCGAGTCCGATTTGGGTCAGGTGGCTATCGGGGTCGAAACCGGGCGAGACCGCGTCCGAGAAAAACTCGACGAAACGTGCCTTGTCGCGCGATGTCTCGATGTAGTCGCAAACGATATCGGTCTCGTTCAAGTCACGGACGACGAGATAGTGCCCATGGCCGTTTGTTGCGCGTGAGACGGTTGCTTTGGTCTCTTCGTGCCCGCACTTGCCGTGGACCACGGATGTGAAGCCGTCCCGCGCATAGTGCTCGACGTTTTTCCACACGTTCATCACCGAACCGCACGTCGTGTCGACGAGGACCATGCCCTTTCTCTGCAGAATCTCGAGCTCGCCGGTGCTCACGCCAAAAGCGGGGAGGAGCACGACGTCGTCGTTGGTGATGGAGGCAAACTTCTCGTCGGTTCCATAGGGGCCATCGAGAAATTCGACCCCCATTTCCGACAAACGCCGGTTGACGTATGGGTTGTGGATGATCTCGCCCGTAATGAAGATTTTCCTGCCGGGAAAGCGTGCACGCGCCTCGTAGGCATACTCCACCGCGCGATCGACGCCGTAGCAGAATCCGAACTCCCTGGCGAGCCGGAAGGTGAGCTCGCCGGCGACGAGCTTGAAGTCGCGCTCGCGGGCGAAGTCCACGATGAGGCCCTCATAGTCTTTTCTCAGAGGCTCTTGCACTTGCGCTCTGAGGCCGAGGCCTTTCCGATAAAGCCGGGATTCGGGATCTACGCTCGCCATGTCAACCGAGTATAGTTGTTTACGTAGACCCTAGCCACCAGATCTGGTGTTTTGTCTACCGGTTTCGATATAATTACATTGCGAGGGAGGACACAAGCGGATGCAGGACAAATTGATCACCGGGCCACGGAAGAAACAACCCAAGATGTTGGCCTTCGTCGACAAAGGGAAGTGCTTCGGTCGTGGATGCGAGATGTGCATCCATGTCTGCCCGGTCCAAGATTGTATCTATCTTGTGCCCGACCCTGAGCCCAGCGCGATGGGCGAAGTTTGCGAGGTCAACGTGGATACTTGCATCGGCTGTCAGCTCTGCGCGAAGTTTTGCCCGCCCGATTACGACGCCATCCATATGTTCAAGCACGACGAGGGCCTTCGTCTCGGCGAGGCCGAGGAACGCAGCTTCGACTACCGCACCTACAACAAGAAAAAGGGCGGCGCGCTCGCGTAGCTGAGCCATTCACATCCGTTGCCGCGATCCGAATGGGCTTCGTTCGGGTTTGACCAGTTCCTTCACACGTGCTAAGTTCTGGATTCGTATATACTTATAGGCCCGTTTCATGGCTACCCATCCGCTGCCAGCAAGGCGCTCCGGTGAGTTCCGCGTCTCTTCGAGCTTTGAGCCCGAAGGGGATCAGCCGAGAGCACTCGAAGAGCTGACACGCGGTCTCGAGCAGGGCGAAAAAGACCAGGTCCTCCTGGGCGTGACCGGCTCGGGCAAGACCTTCACGGTGGCGAAGCTCATCGAAGCGGTCAACCGTCCAGCTCTTGTGATCGCGCACAACAAGACGCTCGCGGCGCAGCTCTATCAGGAGTTCAAGGAGTTTTTTCCCGAAAACGCGGTCGAGTATTTCGTAAGCTACTACGACTACTATCAGCCTGAAGCTTACGTGCCGGCGAGCGACACCTTTATCGAGAAGGAAGCCACGATCAATGACGAGATAGACCGCATGCGGCTCTCCGCAACGCGTTCTCTTTTCGAGCGCGAAGACGTGCTCATCGTCGCGAGCGTTTCTTGCATCTACGGTCTCGGCTCGCCGGAGGCCTATTACGGCATGCTCCTAAACGTGGAGCAGGGCGACGAGATCGATCGCGCGGCGGTGTTGCGCAAGCTCGTCGAGATCCAATACGAGCGCAACGATTACGACTTGAGCCGTGGCACCTTTCGCGTGCGCGGCGACGTCATCGAGATCATTCCGGGCTATGACGATCTCGGTGTTCGCCTCGAGCTTTTCGGTGATGAAGTGGAGTCGATTGCACAATTCGACCCGCTTACGGGGAAAACACTGTGGCCGATGAAGCGGGTCACGATTTTTCCGAAGACTCATTACGTCGCGCCCCGCGAGCGAACGGTTCGCGCCATCGATACGATCCGTGAGGAGCTAGATTGGTTTCACCGCAAGTTGCACGGTGAAGGCAAGCTTCTCGAAGCGCAGCGTATCCAGCAAAGAACGCTCTTCGATCTCGAGATGTTGCAAGAGGTCGGCTATTGTCACGGTATCGAGAACTACTCACGCCATTTCACTGGGCTGAAACCGGGCCAGCCGCCGCCGTCGCTAATGGACTATTTGTCGAAGGACACGGTCATTATCATCGACGAGTCCCATCAAACGGTGCCTCAGGTTCGCGGGATGTATCACGGCGATCGCGCCCGGAAAGAGACCCTCGTCGAATACGGATTTCGCATGCCATCGGCGCTCGACAACCGTCCTTTGAATTTCGAGGAGTTCGAGTTCCGGATCGGGCACACGGTCTATGTGTCCGCCACGCCCGGCCCCTACGAGCTCGAGCGTAGCGGTGGCGTTGTAGTCGAGCAGATCATTCGACCCACCGGCCTCATGGATCCCGAAATCGACATGCGTCCGGTCGGTGGCCAGGTCGATGACCTTCTCGACGAGATTCGCAAGCGCGTCGACAAGAGCGAGCGTGTGCTCGTGACGACGCTGACGAAACGGATGGCGGAGGATTTGACCGAGTACTATACCGAGCTCGGCGTACGGTGCCGCTATCTGCACTCCGACATCGATACGCTCGAGCGTATGAACATTCTTCGAGACCTGCGACTCGGAGAGTTCGACGTTCTCATCGGCATCAATTTGTTGCGCGAGGGGCTCGACTTGCCTGAAGTCTCCCTCGTCGCGATCCTCGACGCCGACAAAGAGGGTTTTTTGCGCTCGGCGGGCTCGCTCATCCAGACCATTGGCCGGGCCTCCCGTAACCTGAGCGGTATGGCGCTTCTCTATGCAGACAAAGAAACCGATTCGATGAAGCGCGCCATTAGCGAGACCGGACGTCGGCGCCGACTGCAAAAGGAATATAACGACGAGCACGGCATCACGCCCGAGACGATTGTGAAATCAATCCGCGGCGTGATCCGCGACGGTGAAAAAGACGAGAAAGGCGACGCCGGGAGTGTTGCGGAAGACGATTTGCTTTTTGGCAGCCCGCAAGAGATTCGGCGCGAGATCGAGCGGGTGACACGAAAGATGAAGCAAGCTGCGAAAGATCTCGACTTCGAAGGAGCCGCGGAGCACCGGGATCGAATTCGCGAGCTGAAACAGATCGAGCTGTTCGACCGAACGGGCGGAGACCGCCACTAGCAGGCTGCTAAAAAATGGACATTCGCAGCCTTCGGCCCGATGCACACCGGGCGAGCTCGGCGCAAGGTCAAGAGAGAGCGAGCATTGAGCATTAGCAGAGTGCTGAAAAGTCATCTGCACTCTGCTGCGAGCGGAGCGAGCCCGGCGCGAATGCGCCGACGACAGATCAGGCGAGCTCGGCGCAGAGTTCAAGAGAGAGCGAGCATTGAGCATTAGAATGGTGAACGCGGCGAGTAACTGGGTCAAAGAGCGGCTCGCGGCTCTGCAGGCGTTCTCGAAACTTTCGTTCGACGCCTTCGTGAGTCTCTTCTCGAGGCCTCGATACTGGCGTGAGACACTCGAGCAGATGGACTCGATTGGGGTGGGCTCGCTGACGATCGTGACGTTGACCGGACTGTTCACCGGCATGGTGCTCACGGTGCAGAGCTCGGCCACGCTCGATGCGTTCGGCGCGCGGCCTTATGTAGGTCGGATGGTGTCGCTATCGATGCTTCGTGAGCTCGGACCAGTGCTCACGGCGCTGATGGTGAGCGGCCGTGTCGGTTCTGGAATGGCGGCGGAGCTCGGCTCGATGGTTGTTACGCAACAAATCGACGCCTTACGCTCGCTCGGTACGGATCCCATCCGAAAGCTCGTCGTGCCGCGCATGATCGCGGGCGTCATCATGGTGCCGGTGCTGACCGTGTTGAGCAATGCTGTCGGCATGGTTGGCGGCTTTCTTGTCGCCAGGTTTACCCTGCGTCTCGCGACGAGCCTTTACTGGCATTCGGCGCTCGATGCGATCAAGCTGCACGATTTGTTCATGGGGCTCGTGAAGCCTCTTGTCTTCGGCTATATCATCGTCGCCGTCGGCTGTTATCAAGGGCTCACGACCACGGGCGGAACGCGCGGCGTGGGCGAGTCGACGACCCAATCTGTGGTCGTTGCTTCGGTATTGATCCTCGCCACCGACTACTTTCTCAATCTCTTGGTGCTAAAGTTCGTGTATCCCTGAGCGATGCCGACGCTAGCGATCTCGTTCCGAAACGTCTACTACGCCTATCCCGGCAACGAAGACTACACGTTGAAAGACGTGAGCTTCGACGTCGCGTTGGGCGGCACCGTGATCATTATCGGAGGAAGCGGGTCGGGAAAGTCGACGATTCTCAAACTCGTGCTCGGGCTCATCAAGCCGGAATCCGGCGTCATCGAAGTCGGTGGCGTCGATATCTCTGGTCTAAGAGAGTCCGCCCTCATGCCGGTGCGCGCCGGGATCGGAATGGTGTTCCAGGAAGGCGCGCTCTTCGACTCGCTTTCGGTCGCGGAGAATGTCGGCTTTCGATTGCGAGAGCACGACCAACTCGACGATGAAGAGGTCGAGGAGCGCGTGAGCCGCATGCTCGGATTCGTTGGGCTCGGAGAGTTCTATGAGCGGGCGCCCTCGGATCTCTCGGGAGGGCAAAGACGGCGCGTCTCGGTAGCGCGTGCGATGGCCCATCGCCCGGGACTCATCCTTTATGACGAGCCTACGACGGGGCTCGATCCCATCACCGGCTCGACGATTTGCGATCTGATCGTGAAGCTTCGAGATCTCGAAGGGGTGACGTCGGTCCTCGTTACTCATCAATTGCGGGACGCCTTTCAGGTCGTGCAAAGCTTCGTGATGCGCAAGAACGGCGAGTTCATCTACAACCGGATAGAGGATGTCGACCTACTCGTGGGGAGCGATTTCATCGTTCTCAATGAAGGCCGCATCGTTTTTGCCGGCCCGCAAAGAGAGCTCTTCCGTTCCGACGAGCCCTATGTGAGGAAGTTCTTGGATGGTCAGATACCGGGCCGGTGAATGGAGCGAATTGAGCGAATGGAGCCAATTGAGCCGATAAAAATGAGAAACGCGAGCCGCTTCGAGGGAGAGTGAAAATGCCAGGCAGAAAATCTATCACCTACGCCGAGCTCAGAGTCGGCATCGTTGTGGCTATCGCGCTCATCGTCGCGATGGCGGCGACCATGTACATTACCCGCGAAGGAGGGCTGCCTTTTCTTGGCGGGCAGTACACGGTTTACAGCTACCTCCGCGATGTGAACGGCCTGAAAGCCGGCTCGCCGATCCACCTTTCGGGAGTCGAGGTCGGCTCGGTCCAGAAGGTGGAGTTTGCCGGGGCCGATGCGCCGGCGCCCGTGAAAGTGACGATGACGATCCGCACCGACGTGCAAGACCGCATCACGACGACCTCGCTCGTGACCGTTGGAAGCCTCGGTGTCTTGGGAGAAAAGATGCTCGACGTCGACCCAGGCGAGCTGAGAGGCGATTCCATCGAGGACGGGGGAGAGATTCCCGGTGAAGCGGAGGGTGACCCTATCAAGGGCATCATCCTCGACGCCTCCAGCACAATGAAAGATATTCGCGACCTCGCGGCCGAGATCCAAGACGGGCAAGGGACGCTCGGGGCTATACTCAAACGAGAAGAGCTGCACGATCAGCTCCTCGTTCTCGTAACGAGGGCCGAGGATGTTTTTGCGAGCCTCGATCGCCAGGACGGTACTTTTGGCAAGCTCATCCACGACCCGAAGATCTACGACAATCTCAATCAGCTCATCGTCAGCATGAAAGATCTGGTGGTGCGCATCGACAGTGGTGAAGGCGCCATCGGACGGCTCGTCTACGATCGCGAGATCGGCCGACAGATCTCGACGACGACCGAGAACCTCGCCCGCGCGACCGACCGCCTCGATCAAGGAGAGGGAACCCTCGGCGCGTTGCTACGTGAACGCGAGCTCTATGACAAGCTCGACTCGCTCTCGGCGAACCTCGGCTCGATAACGTCCCGGCTCGAGCGTGGCGAAGGGACTGCCGGTCAGCTCCTCCACGACCGCGAGCTCTACGAGAACCTAAACAAGACCGCGACCGAGCTCCAAGGCCTCATCGGCGACATCCGCGAAGACCCGAAGAAATACTTAAGAATCAAGGTCAGCCTATTCTGAGCCAAGAAATGAGCGGGACCAAGTGGTAGGAGGCAAACACCGAATAGCGGAACAAAAACCTATTGCGCCGGCTGCTTCTCGCTTTCATCGTGACGGCGGAAAGCTTTCATCATGAACTCGGTGGTGGAGCGAACGGATTCGATGTTGCTCCGGATGTTGGCCCGGACGAAGTGAAACCGGCCAACGCGCACCGGTATCAGCCGGTAGGCCGCTTCTTCGCCTTTGACCTCGTTCGAGAAACAGCCGCAGATGGAGCCGTCGAGAAGATGTATCTCGCCTTTGTGGTTGCCGTCGATGTGGAGGACACCCGTCGCCTGGTTGGCTTCGAGCATTTGCAGGATATCCGTGCTCTTGAAGCGCGCGAGATCTCCGGATAGCTCTCCGGGCTCGTTGCTTCGGTAGAAACTGATGAGCCGTTCACAGCGGTAAATGAGCTTGCGCATGGTGAAAGGCTTCAGGAGATAATCGTCCGCTCCCGAGGCAATCGCTTCCCAACGCTCTTCGGGTGTAATCGAGCCGGAGAGGATCAGCACGGGTATGCTCTTGAGGTCTGAGTCTGCTCGCAACGCGCGCACGAGCTCGAGCCCGTCCGCGCCGCCCGGGAGCTCCGTCTCGCAGGCAATCATGTCGGGGCAGTGACGCCGTGAAGTCTCGAGCCCGCTTCCTGCGTCGATCGCGTCGACCACTTCCAAGCCGGAGCGTTTGAAATGGTCGGAAAAAATGCGCCGGAGTTCGGCGTTGGGCTCTACAAGGAGAACACGATAACGAGACATCCAGTTTCCACGAGTTTTTTTCCGAAGCGCAAGACTTAATTTAGCAAGCAACCGGAGGGACTGTCAACGTGGGTGGGCTCGGAGCAATCCTTGAACCCTTGTAAATAGTAGTGTTATCCTGCTTTTTCAGAGACGTGCTTCATCCCTATTCGCGTACCAGCGGGAAATCGCGTCAAGATACAACCCAGAGACGACGATGTTCGAGAGCTTTGGCGCCACGGATGTAGGGCTTCGTCGCAAGCTGAACGAAGACAGCCTTCTCGTGGATAGCGCGATTGGGCTTTTCGTCGTCGCCGATGGGATGGGGGGGCACAATGCGGGCGAGATCGCATCCCATCTGGCGGTCGAAACCGTTGCCAATTTCGTGCAGCGCTCGTCCGAAGAGGACGAGATCACTTGGCCCTATGGTGTCGATCCCAAACTCTCCATCAATTCCAACCGCCTTCTAACGGCGGTGATGCTTGCCAACAAGAGAGTCTTCAAGGAAGCGGATAGTCGGCAGGACTACACCGGCATGGGCACGACGATCGTCGCAGCGCTCACGAACAGCCATAGCATCAGCTTCGTGAGCGCGGGGGACAGCCGCGCCTACTGCTTGCGCGACGGCGAGTTTCGCCAGTTGACGGTGGATGACTCCTGGGTTCAAGCCGCAGTGGACGAAGGCGTGCTGTTACCGGAGGAGGCCGAGAACCATCCGATGAAGAACATCATCACGAAGGCCATCGGCGCGAAAGAGGAGATCGACGTCGACGTCGATGAGCACAGCCTACAAAGCGATGACCTCTACTTGCTCTGCTCCGACGGCTTGCATGGGATGATGACCGAAAAGCGGCTCACGGAAATCATCCTGAACGCTGGCCCTTCGCTCGAGGAACTCGTGACTGGCCTCATCGCGACCGCTAACGAGAACGGCGGGAAGGATAATGTGACGGGGATCGCGATCCGCTACACTTGATGAGCTCTTCGGAAGCGGGCAAACGACTTCCTCTAGCGGGCGTCACCGTTCTCGATTTTTCACGCATTCTCGCCGGGCCCTATTGCACGATGATGCTCGGCGATATGGGCGCTGACATCCTCAAAATCGAGCCTCCCACGGGAGACGACTGTCGCCACTGGGGACCGCCCTTCTTCGATGGTGAGAGCTCCTATTTCCTCGCGGTCAACCGCAACAAGAAAAGCCTCTGCCTTGATCTCAAAAAAGACGGGGGCAAGGACGTTTTGCTTCGATTGCTGGACACTGCCGACATTCTCATCGAGAACTTTCGCCCGGGCACGATGGACCGTCTCGGTTTCGGCTACGCGGCGCTCAAAGAGCAGCTTCCATCTCTCATCTATTGCTCGATCTCGGGCTATGGGCAGACGGGACCTCTTCGTGAGCGGCCAGGCTACGACGCCGTCATACAGGGAGAAGGCGGCTGGATGGCGCTCACGGGTGAGCCCGACGGAATGCCGATGAAAGTCGGCGCCTCGCTCGCCGATATCGTGACAGGTATGATGGCCTGCGAGGGAATCTTGGCGTCGCTCTATCGTCGAGAGAAAACAGGATCGGGTGAGCGCATCGACGTGTCTTTGTTCGATAGCGTGCTCTCGACGCTATGCTATCAGGCGCAGGGTTTTCTGATGACGGGCGAGCTTCCGAACAGGCTCGGCAATCGGCATTCGTCGCTGACGCCCTACGAGGCGTTTCGCACGGCCGATAGTCACGTCATCGTCGGTGTCGGTAACGACAGTTTGTGGAAACGCTTCGTCGCCGTCGTCGGAAGACCGGAGCTCGACGTGCCCGAATTTGAAGTCAATGCCGACCGTGTCGCCCGCTACCGCGAGCTTTCTGCGTTGCTCGAGCCCATCTTCGCGTCGAAGAGTACGGAGGCTTGGGTCGCGCTCCTCGATGAAGCCGGCATCCCGGTCGGCCGTGTACAAAACGTCGCTGAGGTTTTTGAGAATCCGCAGATAGAAAGTCGGAACATGAAGCTTCATGTGCAACATCCGAAACTCGGAGAGCTACTTTTGACGGGTAACCCCCTCAAGCTCTCCGAGGCGGGCGAACGCGACCACGCGCCGCCGCCCATACTCGGCGAGCACACGGAGTCCGTGTTGCGCGAGCGGCTTGGCATCGACAACGAGGCACTTCGGCGTCTCCGGGAGAGCGGTGTTTTCGGGACATGAGGCTCGGAAACACCCAGCTCGTCACGGTTATTGTCAACCGGATAATTCTGTATAGCAATGATAGGTTCTTCGAATTTGAACAAGCCGCGCACCAGAGCGCGGGCATTTAAAGGAACGCTCGGAGCGTATTTTAGAATGAGAGTAACGATAGCTGGATGTCTTCTTGGTATCCTCATCACGGCTGGCTGCGGAACAGATAGCTCACCTGCCTCGCCGGACGTGGAAGTCCCAGGCGAAAGCGCCGTCGCACTAGCCGATTCGGCCCGGCGTATGGACCTTCCCGAAAACTTCCCCATCAAGAAAATTCTTTGCTTCGGTGACAGCGTGACTTTCGGCGTGACGCAGCAATATAGCGGCTCGGGCGGGATCCGGCCCGTGCTCACCACCGTCGAAGGCTATGTCCCAAAGCTATGGCGGCTGCTCGAAGAGCGCTTCGGCACCGGTTTCGAGCTAGTCAATGAAGGCATTGGCGGCGAGAACACGAGAGAAGGCCTCGACCGTATCGATACGATGATAAGGCGCCATGAGCCGGATTTGATTCTTATCTTGGAAGGCATCGTTGACGTCAATAACGACGTCGCCCGTTTTCCCGTCGTGCGCTCCAATCTCGCCGAGATGATGCGGATCGGTATCCTCCGAGGCAAGTTCGTCATCATCGGAACCTATCTGCCGGTAAACCCGGACGGGTTCCGTGTCTTCGCGGTCGAGAACATCACGCGTCTCAACGACGTGATCCGCCAGGAAGGGAAAAGAAAGAACGTCCCGATCGCCGACCACGAAGTCGCGGCGCCGAAACGCTTCCGTGGCGTAGGCTCCGACGGCGTGCACCCGAACAATCTGGGCTACGAGACGATGGCCCAAGTTTGGTTCGAGTCGATCGTCGAGAAGCTGGAGGAGCTCGGAGTTTCCTAGATCAGCATTCAGGATAGGTGCGGATCAGCTAAGGTAGTTATCGGCGAGTTACGGTGATGGCCATTTGGGCTAGCCAGCCATCGGGGTCGTTGCCGTCGGCGTCATGGGGCCAGTCACGTCCTTCTCCGTGGCGGCCATCGACGGACCAGCCGTCGTTGTCGGCGTCGTTGAAGAAGCGGCGCAGATTCTCCTTGGTTTCACCGAACGCGGCTTCGAAGTCCGCGTCCGAGAACTGCTCGTTGGCCCTATTGATGGCTTGTTGCAGATCGAAGCGCAAGAGCTCGTTATCGAGAAGCGTGCCCCCGGCGGTGAGCTCGTCGACGCCGAGAAGGACTTTTCCGATGTTCTCGTCGGATGTTGTGTCTTCGGTGAACTGGGCAAAGCTCGCGGCGTTTTGGTACACGGTAATGAGGGTTGTAATCTCGAATGGCGATACCGGGAGCACGGGAGTGCTCGTGGGCGGAGTGGTTGGGGCGGTCGGGCCTGACGGACCGCTTCCGCCACATGAGGAAACCAACAAACCGAGCAGGGGTGCGACGGCCAGCGGGACGCGATTCTTCATAGCGGATGGCAGGTCAGAAAAGTAACAATAGCAATAGGAAAGAGCGGAAGCAAGAAAAGGAGTCACGATATGTCAAAAGCGGTTTTTCATGGAACCGTGATTGCTGAGTCGCAGGAGACCGAAGTGGTTGAAGGCAACCACTATTTTCCGCCGGCTTCAGTAAAGCAGGAATATCTGCAGCCGAGTGATACGCATACCGTTTGCCCCTGGAAGGGGAAGGCCAGTTATTACAACGTCGTCGTCGACGGCACCGAGGGGAAAGATGCGGCGTGGTTCTATCCAGAGGTCAAGGACGCTGCCAAGCGTTTCGAAGGCTACGTGGCCTTTTGGGGTGAAGTGAGCGTCGAAGACTAGCCTTCTTCGTTATCGCCGCTCGCGGACGAGGGGTACGAAGACGACTGGGATTATCTCTTCGGTCGTTGTCGTGCCGTCATTCGTTTTTTCGATCCGAAGGAGTTTTTGAACTTGCGATTGAGGGCCGACGGGGATGACAAGAATACCGCCGGGGGCGAGCTGTGCTATGAGAGGCGGCGGCACTTCAGGGGCTGCCGCGGTGACGAGAATGGCGTCGTAGGGAGCCTTTTCCGCCCACCCGAGATAACCGTCTCCGGTTTTTCCATGCACGTTCTCGTAACCGAGAGCCGCGAGCTTCGCTTGGGCGCTTTCGGCGAGCTCGGGGATGATCTCGATGGTATGGACCTCACGGACCATCTCGGCGAGGACGGCTGACTGATAGCCGGAGCCGGTCCCGATCTCGAGAACCGCATGGTCCTCCTCGATCTCGGCGAGCTGGGTCATCAGCGCAACGATGTAGGGTTGGGAGATCGTTTGACCTTCCGCTATTGGCAGGGCGTGATCGGCATAGGCTTGCGAGCGCAACATGGCGGGCACGAACTCGTGTCGCGGCACATGGCTCATGACCTCGAGGACTCGAGGGTCGGAGATGTCCCGCCCCTGCAGGTGCTCGCGCACCATGGTTCGGCGCGCCTCCGCATAGTCCTCTTGGCCGGCGCAGTGCGCGGCGGCCAAGCTCATGAGGACAACGGGGATCGCGACGGGAATGCGCATCGTTCCAGTTCTCTCACCGTGTATCCTATAGTACTCTCTCGACGAATGGCGAAAATCGCGATCGATTCGAGTTTTGGGCTCGCCGACGCGCTATCGATAGGCAAAGGTGACGTTGTGAGCCTCGTGGGCGCGGGCGGCAAGACCACCGTGCTCTACGCGCTCACGGGGGAGCTCCGGCGCCAGGGCTTGAGCGTCGTCGCGACGTCGACGACCCATATGCAGATGCCTATGACGGCGACGACGATGCCGCCGCTCGTCGTCGTGGGTGAGCAAGACAATTGGCTCACTACGGTCAAAGCGCGGCTTCGGCGCTACGGCTCGGTGATCGTGATTCAGGATCGGAAACGGGACGACAAGCTCGCTGGAGTAGATCCCGTGATGCTGGACCCGCTCCGAAGTCTTGCCGATTGTGTTGTCATCGAGGCCGACGGTGCTCGTGGGCGTTCCTTGAAAGCGCCGGCGAGCCACGAACCTGTGATTCCGGCTGAAACGACGCTCACCGCGATCCTCGTCGGCCTCGACGTTCTCGACCACAAGCTCGATGGGGAGCATGTCCATAGACTCGAGATCGTGGCTAGCTTATCGGGAGCGTCGCCGGGCATGGACGTCACCGACGCCGTCATCGCAGCCACGATCGTCAAAGGCTACCTTCCTAAGATCCCGAAGGGGAGCCGCCACACCGTCCTGTTGAACAAGGCCGTCGACTACCGTCTGAAAGCTGCGGAAAGCATCGGAGAGCGCCTATTGCAGCAAGGTGTTTCAGAGGTTGTCTTCGGCGAAGCGATCAAGCCGACCGAATGTTTCTATCGAATGCGTCCCGAGGCGGAGTGACCGGTGCGCGTCGCGGTACTTCTTGCGGCGGGCGCATCGCGCCGAATGGGGCGTCCGAAGCTCGATCTCGCTTTCGGCGGCGAGACGATGCTGTCGAGGAGCCTCCGCAATTTGTTGGCCGCCGAGCTTGATCGTGTTCTCGTCGTCGTCGCTTCGCCTGGCGAGTCTCCGAGCGAGCTTTGTGAGCCTCATAAACCATTCAAGCCATTTAAACCATTCAAACTATTTAAAGATGATGAGCGCGTCGAGGTGGTAATAAATCCTGGCAGCAACGACGGACTCGCGAGCTCGCTCCGATGCGGGCTCGAGCGCTTGCCCGAAGAAACGCGCATCGTGCTCGTAGCACTCGCCGACAAACCGCTCGTGAAGCCTGAGACGATCCGCACGCTCACGGCCACCTTCGACGAAGTCGGTGCGCGCATCGCCCATCCGGTCTATCGAGGCGAGCAGGGGCATCCTGTGCTCTTTGTCGCGGAGCTTGTCGAGGAGTTTCTGACCCTCGTCGGCGATCAGGGCGGGAAGTCTTTGCTCGCGCGCCACCACGACGAAGTACTCGAGATACCTGTCGAGGATCCGGGAGTTTGCGTCGATATCGATACGCCAGAGGACTACGAGCAAGCGAGTCGGGCTCTTAGTCGCTCGCCTGAATGATGCGGATCCCCGCACTCGCGCCGATCCGGGTTGCTCCGGCATCCACCATCTGTTTTGCGGTCGCGCGATCGCGGACGCCACCTGCGGCTTTGACGCCCATTTTCTGGCCGACGATGTCCCGCATGAGCGCGACGTCTTCGACGGTTGCGCCTCCGGGCCCGAATCCGGTCGAGGTCTTGATGAAGTCGGCGCCGGCCGCAGCCACGAGCGTGGATGCTTTGACTTTCTCGTCTTCGGTGAGAAGCGCCGTCTCTATGATGACCTTGCTCAGCGCGGATCCTTCTCGGCACGCTTCGACGACTCCGCGGATGTCGTCTTCGACGGTGCGGTAGTCTATCGACTTGAGTGCGCCGATATTGATCACCATGTCGACTTCATTGGCGCCGTCGAATATTGCGCGACGGGTCTCGTAGGCTTTGACGTCCGGACTATTGGCGCCAAGCGGAAATCCGGAGACGGTGCAAACGCCGACGCTCGTTCCGCGAAGAAGCTGGGCGGCGAGCCGCACCCAGGTTGGCTGAATACATACAGTCGCGAATCGATGCGTGGCCGCTTCGGCGCACAGCGTTCGGATCTGCTCTTCGGTGGCGTCGGGTTTGAGAAGCGTGTGGTCGATGAGAGCGGCGAGGCTTCGATGAGGAGCGGAAGCCGTTAGGCCAAACCGTTCCGCGCCGCGATCGACGAGCGGCTGCATCACGTCGGGACACTGGCTGCGATCGAGATGATGGCAGCTGCATGGACGATCGGCGGCGCCGAGCTCCAAGAGCACAGCCTCGGTCACCGCGTCTGTGAGACGTTCCAGGTCCCAGCTCATACGGGTCGATAATACTTCTTTTCGACCGCCATGATCTTCGCCACCCGGTTCTTGTGACGGGGCTCGCGGTGCTCGGCGCTCATGAAGATGCGCACGATGGGCCGCAGCTTTTCGGGGAGCATCAGGTTGGAGCCGAGCGTGAGCACGTTGATGTCGTTGTGCTCGCGTGCGTTCATAGCGCCCGCTTCCTCGTAGCACGCTGCTGCGCGAATGCCAGGGACTTTGTTAGCGACGATGGCTGAGCCGATACCGGCGCCGTCGATGATGATCCCTTGCTTCGCCTGTCCGAGGGCGACGGAGAGAGCGACGGCGTGGGCGATGTCCGGGTAGTCGACCGCTCTTTTCGAACGGGTGCCATAGTCGATATAACTCGCTTTTAGCACGTCGAGGTATTCCCTGAGGGCGCTTTTCATTTCGAAGCCGCCATGGTCAGAGCCGATCGCGAGCTTCACTGCGGCGATGGCGTCGTCGCCCGAGCGCATGCGTTCGACGATTCGGATCTTGCGCCGGTCGACCCACTCACGAGCGATGTCGGTGAGCAACGTGCCCGGCGTGATGTCGAGAATACCTCCTTCAGGAATCGATTGGACATCCTCGCCCGTCAGGATGCGGCGTTTGTCGTCGGCCACTCGGCTTAATCTATGACGCCCCTTGATTTCTTGCAAGCCCTTGAATCGGCGACGGAAATCCGCGGTCCGTCGGGGCCGACCCGTAGGACGCAAGTTCATGGCCGGCGACGGGCGTCGTCCTGGCCGCCGTGCTAACATTTGGCCAGGATGGGTGACATGAGCCAAGGTCCGGAGTTCTTTTCCGGAATGGAACGCCTCTCCGAGGAGAGTGCGCCAAAGCTCGGTTGGGACGAACGCACAAAATCTCTCTCGGCCGCCGGGGGTGTGCATGTTCTCGTCTTCCTCTTCATGCTTCTCCCGCCCATAGCTAGCTGGATGTCCCAAGATCCGATGGAAGCGGGAGGGGTGCTCGTCCGCTTCTATGAGCCAGGCGGGAGTGGGCGCGGGAGCGGTGGCGGTGGTGGCGGCTCGGGTGGGGAGCGGATTTCCGCCTTTATCCGCACAAGACCACCGCCGGAGGCGCCGGAGCCCGAGGTGGAGCCGGAGCCGCGTCGCGCGCCAGTGGCGCCCCGAAAGCCGCCAAAGCTCCGTTTCGACGACTTGAACGTTCCGGATTTACCTACCGATACGGATATCATTTTCGCTGGGGTGTTCTCGCCGGATGAGCAAGAGTTCCCCGGATTGTCTTTGGATGACATGCGGGATTTCGGCGGCCTCGACAACCGACCGAGCGCAGGCACCGATGGCGGTGTCGGCGGCGGCGAAGGCACGGGCGTGGGTAGCGGCGAAGGCTGGGCGGTCGGCCCCGGGCGCGGAGGCGGTTTCGGCGGCGGCGATTACTCGCCGGGCGCGTGGGATATCGAGCCCGCTCTTGTTTTCAAGCCTCCGAGCCCCGACTATCCGGCCGCTGCCCGCGAAAAGATGGTGCGAGGGGAAGTGTTGCTCGAAGTCCTCGTGAAGCTCGACGGGACCACCGAAGTCGTCCGGGTCTTGAAATCCCTTCGGTATTGCGTCGAGGCTGCTAAAGATAATGCCAAACTCTGGAGGTGGAAGCCCGCCCTCAAAGAGGGCCGGCCGATCGAAGCCTACGGCGTCATTACCGTGACGTTCGAGTTGTTCGCCCAAGGCTGATCCGCTCAGAGTGGTGAAGACCTACCGCCCGTCGATGTATCAGAAAACGAGCGGTGGGGATGTGTGGAGAGGCGGAGATCCCCTTATCCCCTCCTGTCCCTACACGTCCCTGCCTTACACTTCCCTAATCGCCTTACACTTCGCGCGAGCTGCCGCCCGCGCTCGGTGAGCGAGTTAGACACTAGAGAGAGAATGGAAGTCCTGATCAGCGAAGAACAAATCGCGAGGCGCGTCCGCGAGCTGGCTAAAGAAATCAGCGCGGACTATCAAGGGAAGACGGTCCATCTCATCTGCGTGCTGAAAGGCGCTATACTTTTCTCGCCGATCTCGCGCGAGCGATGGAAGTGCCGGTGACGCTCGACTTCCTCGCGGTGTCATCCTATGGGAAGGGCAAAACTTCGAGCGGAGAGGTTCAGCTGACGAAGGACCTGGACTTGTCGCTCGCGGGCCGCGACGTGATCGTCGTCGAGGACATTGCGGATACAGGGCTCACGCTCAACTATCTTCTCAACATGCTCCGTTCGCGCGAGCCGGCTACATTAAAGGTGGCCGCGTTTCTATCGAAGCCGTCCCGGCGCGAGTTCGACGTTGCTGTCGATTATGTCGGCTTCGAAGTCCCCGATCGCCTCGTCGTCGGCTACGGCCTAGACGACAACCAACGCTACCGTCAACTACCGTTTGTCGCCGTACGAGATTGAGTCAGCTGGGACGTGGCGAAACGCACGGGTAGCCGGCAGCACGGACGTCAACTTCCGTCACAGCCTCACAGGCCCGATTTATCGAACGCTCTCGGAAACAGCTCGCTCATCTTCATCGTGTCGTTCGTTCCGTTGGTGCTCACCATGTAGACGGGGATGTCGCCACAAAACTCCCACAGCATTTGCCGGCAGGCGCCGCAGGGTGGCGTCGGTTTGTCGGCGGCGGTGACGACGACGATCTCGGTGAAGGCCCGGGCGCCTTCTGAGAGCGCTTTGAAGAGCGCCACGCGCTCGGCGCATATGGTCAGTCCGAGGGTAGCGTTCTCGACGTTGCAGCCAGTAAAGATGTCGCCTCCGTTGCTGCGAAGTGCTGCGCCGACTTTGAACTTGGAGAAATCCGCCACTGCATTCTCGCGGACGCGCGTGGCGTGCTCGACGAGGTCTTTTGGAATGTCAATCATTTCATTAGGTCCGGTAAGAGTGAGCTGATGAGCTCGAGGAATACGGAGCTAACGCGAGCGCCTACCTCCCTGACCTCTTGATGGTTGATCTTTTGCTGGAGGATTCCAGCTGCCATGTTGGTGATACAGGAGATCCCGAGCACGCGGGCACGCATCTGATGCGCGGCGATCGTCTCGAGCACGGTGGACATCCCGACGGCGTCGGCTCCCATCGTGCGGAGCATACGAATCTCGGCTGGCGTCTCGAAGCTCGGCCCGAGAAGCCCCGCATAGACGCCTTTTCTCAAGGTCAATCCGATTCGGCGCGCGGCTTTGTTGCACGTCTCGATATGAGCGGGATGATAGGCGGAAGAAACGTCGGTGAAGCGATGTCCGAGCTCGGGCAGCTCTGGGCCGACGAGAGGGTTCAAGCCGGTCAAGTTCAATTGATCGGTGATGACCATCAGATCGCCCGGCTTGAAAGCGGCATTGACAGCGCCAGCGGCATTGGTGAGGACGAGGTTCTGTGCGCCGCTCGTCACCATGACGCGAGCCGGGAACACGACGTCCGCAGCGCTATAGCCTTCGTAGGCATGTACGCGGCCGGCCATGACGAGCACCGGAACGTGCGCGAACTTTCCCGCGATCAACTTGCCTTTGTGCCCTTCGACGCTCGAGCTCGGGAAATGAGGGATAGCCTCGTAGGGAAATTCGGTCGCCTCCGTCAAGGAATCGGCGAATGCGCCGAGCCCCGACCCGAGCACGATACCAACCTTGGCCCGAATCCTCGTCTTCGACCCGATATAGGTGGCTGCCTCTTGAATTTTCTCAACGAGATTCACAGGACTTCCTGACAATAGAAAACGGGGAAAACGACACTCAACTCAATAGTCCAGCAATCGTCGCGGTCATGAACGTGGCGAGCGACCCGCCGAGCAGCGCACGAAGCCCGAGGCGGGCGAGGTCTTGCTTGCGTGCTGGTGCAAGGCCGCCAATCCCGCCTATTTGGATCGCGATAGAGCCGATATTGGCGAAACCGCACAGAGCGTAGGTGGAGATGAGCTCTGCGCGCGCGCCGATAGCACCGGCGGTCTTGAGCGCGCCCAGCGATTGATAGGCGACGAACTCGTTGATGATCACTTTCTGCCCGATCAGGTTCCCGACCGTGCCCGACTCCGCCCAAGGGACGCCCATCAAGTAAGCGAGAGGCGCGAACAACCTGGCAAAGATCTGCTCGAGCGAGAGATCGAAATATTGGAGTGGCCAATTAACGAGTGCTATGAGCGACACGAAGGCTATCAACATGGCTGCGATGTTGAGAGACAGCGTCATTCCGGCGCTCGCGCCCCGCGCGGCGGCGTCGATAATGTTGACTTCTTTTCGCTCGAGCTCGAGCTTGACTTCGCCGCGTGTGAGGGGCTCACCCATTTCCGGAACGAGCATCTTCGCCATCACGATGGCAGCGGGCGCGTTCATGATGCTCGCGGCCAACAAGAATTGTGCTTCGGCCCCGAAACTGATATACGCGCCCAAAACGGCGCCCGAGATCGTCGCCATCCCGCCGACCATCAACATGGCGACCTCCGAATTGGTCATCTTGTCGATGTAGGGCGCGATGACGAGAGGGGCCTCGGTCTGACCCATGAAAACGTTGGCCGCGGTCGCAAGCGACTCCGCGCCGCTCGTCCCCATCGTGCGCGCCATCACTTTGGCCATCGCCAGAACGATGATCTGCAACAGCCCGATGTAATACATGACCGCGAATAGGGAAGAAAGAAAGATGATGATAGGGAGGGCTTTGACCGCGAAGATGAAGCCGAGGCTTTGATTCTTAGCGAGCTCCTCTCCGAACACGAATGCCGCACCGGCCGAAGCTTTGTTCATGAGTTCAGTCACGACGCCGCTCACCCATGCAAGGATCGACACGCCGACCGGAACCTTTATCACGAACAAAGCGAAAGCAAATTGGAGAACGAGGCCCCAGACGATGACGCGCCCGCCGATGGCTTTCCGATTCTGTGACGCGAGATAGGCTATCCCCAAAAGGACGACGAGCCCGACGATGCCGATATATTGCTCCATCAAGTCTTCCTTTCCGTCGTGAGAACCGAGTGCACGAGCTCGCGCGGAGCGTTTCGAGCATCGGTGATTTGATAGGCGTTCGCCACCAGCTCGGCAGCCTCTTCGAGGTTCGTGTCATCGTTGTAGTGAAATGTGAGGAGCGGCTCGCCTTTCGTGACTTTATCCCCGAGCTTCTTGTGAATGACGAGACCCGCAGCCGGATCGATCACATCGTCCACCGTCCGTCGTCCAGCGCCAATGAGCATCGCCGCGTGCCCGAGCGCTTCCGTCTCGATCGCGGAAACGTGGCCCCCGGCTGCCACCTGTAGGACGCGTCTCGCGCTCGCTTGTGGAAGGAGGCGGGGCTCGTCGATCACGGCAGCGTCGCCCCCTTGTGCTCGGACGATCTGCCGAAGCTTCTCGAGGCCTCGCCCGGACTGAAGCTCCTGCGACGCTTTTTTCTCTCCGTCTTCGACCGTCCGCGCCAAGTCGCCGAGCACCAGCATGTGCGCTGTGAGCGTCAACGAAAGCTCGGCCAAGTCGCGGGCGCCGTGGCCTTTGAGCACGGCGATCGACTCCTCTACCTCGAGTGCGTTGCCGACATAATTCCCGAGCGGTTGGCTCATGTCGGTGAGGAGGGCGACGGCTCTCTTGCCCATGTGAGCTGCGGTTTTGAGCAGAAGTTTCGCGAGGGCGTTCGCTTCTTCGACAGTTTTCATGAACGCGCCGCTTCCGAACTTCACGTCGAGAACGAGCCCGGAAATCCCTTCGGCGAGCTTTTTCGAGAGGATGCTGCCGGTAATCAGCGGCAAACTGTCGATCGTGGCGGTCACGTCCCGCAACGCGTAGAGCTTGCGGTCGGCGGGAGCGATGCCATCGGTCTGACCAATGAGCGCGCATCCGACAGAGGCGACGAGCTCGCGAAAACGCTTCTCGTCGATTCGGATCTCGAAGCCCGGAATGGCCTCGAGCTTGTCCAGCGTTCCGCCCGAATGCCCGAGGCCGCGGCCGGAGATCATCGGCACGCGCAGCCCCGCCGCTGCGGCGAGCGGGGCGACTATGAGCGACGTCTTGTCCCCGACGCCGCCGGTGCTGTGTTTGTCGATTTTGGGTCCCGGAATGTCCGAGAGATCGAGCACGGCGCCGCTCGCGAGCATCGTTTCCGTGAGCGCGCGCGTCTCGCGCTCGTTCATCCCTTGGATGCTCACCGCCATGAGAAAAGCAGAGATTTGGTAGCTCGGGATCGCATCTGCGATGAAGCCATCGACGAGAAAGCGAATCTCCTCGGGCTCGAGTGCGAGCCCGTGTCTTTTTTTGTGGAGTAGATCAACCGCTCTCATCGCCGAAAGGATAGGATAATAACAGCTTTCTGTTGAAAGGAGTCCGAAGTGGCGCTTCATCATGTGAAGCATCCCTTGATCGATGACGTGCGCTCGGAACTTCGAGATGCCTCGACACCGCCGGAGCGTTTTCGCCCGCTCGCGAGTCGGGTGACGACGCTTCTCGCCTATGACGCGTCGCGCGATCTACGGGGTCGTACGGAGCGTGTCCGCACGCCGCTCGAGGAGACCGATGTCCAAAAGCTGGATGCAAGCGTCGTGCTCGTGCCCGTTTTGCGTGCGGGAATGGGCATGCTCGAAGTCATGCTGTTGGTCTTTCCCTCCGCATCGGTCGGCTATGTCGGGCTCGAGAGAGACGAATCGACGGCGGTTGCGCGTCAATATTATCGAAAGCTTCCGGATCTTTCTGGCCGTTTCGTTTTTCTGCTCGACCCCATGTTGGCCACCGGTGGCTCGGCCAGCGCCGCGGTGTCTTTGTTGAAGGAGCACGCTGCGACGAACGTTCGTCTTTTGTGTATCGTTGCCGCTCCCGAAGGGATCGACCGGCTGTCCCAGGACTGCCCCGAGGTCGATATCTACACCGCGGCGGTCGACCGCGGCCTCGACGAGCGCAAATATATCGTCCCTGGGCTGGGTGACTTCGGAGACCGGCTCTACGGGACCCCGTAAGAACCTTTTAGGGGCCTAAGCTTCAAGGATCGGTCTACTGTTACGCTTTTTTGATATCGATCTCTTGAAGCTCTCCCTTTGGAGTGAGCGTTTGTACTAAAATGAACGTTCATGCCGGCTAAGGACGTTTCAGCAGAGTTTTCGTTTGCGGCCATCCCTGCGTGCCTTTCTGGGTGGCTCGTGCCTGGGCTCGGGCATTTCATGATCGGCAAGCGCAACCGCGGCATTATTTTCTTTGTCGTCGTTGTCGCTTTGTTTGCCCTTGGCATTCAGCTCCAAGGCGAGCTCTTCGAGCTCGATACGGGGGCATTGCTCACACTGCTTGCCGGTCTCGCGGAGATGGGTGTTGGGCTTCCGTATTTTATTATCAAAATGATGGGATTCGGGGCGGGGGCCGTGACCTCCGTCACTTACGAGTACGGCTACACTTTTTGCATCGTGGCGGGGCTTTTGAACATGCTCATCGTGCTCGACGTCTATGACATCTTGGTCGGGAGGAAGGACTGACTAACCGAATGACGAGCCACTTCCTGATTTTGAGCATCTTCGCCGTTCTCGTCTCGACAGGATTTGCTCTCCTCATGCGCGAAGAACCGAAAGAGCAAGTCAAATTTGGCTTGTTCGCGTTTGCTTGTTTCGTTGGCTCAGCCTTCATCATAGGCTGGTTGATGTACCCTTTTCCTTCGTGATTGCTTCTTTCGCGCGCTGCTGGGCTCCGCTACTTCTGTACATGGGACTTGTGTTTTGGGTCTCCTCCCGGCCGAGGCCCGAAGGTGTCTCGGCGGTTCCGGATGTTGTCCTCCATGGCGGCGCGTATTTCGTGATGGCGATCCTTGCGATACGCGCGTTCGGGCACGGCCTTGCCGAGCCTGTTTCGGGCGCGAAGCTTTGGGGCGGCGTGGCGGTCGCAGTGCTATATGGTGCGTGTGACGAGTGGCATCAATCGTTCGTACCGGCGCGCGTCGGGGATGCCTATGATGTCTCGTTTGATGCGCTGGGAGCGTTCTTGGCAGGACGGACGCTCTCGACGTTTTGGAGCGTGCGAGTGCGCCAAATAGAGTCTCGAGGGAATATCATATACGAGGAATCTCACGAGAAACGCTCGACCAGGATCACTGAGAAGTCGCAATGAATTTCGAAAATCTCATGCTGACGGATCGCGACGGCATCGCGACGCTCACCGTGAAGCGGCCCGACAAGCTCAACGCGCTCAATGAGGCGACGCTTTCTGAGCTCGAGACCGCGCTCGAGAGCGTGGACGCCGCCACGGACATACGCGCTCTTATCGTCACCGGCGCCGGCGAGAAAGCTTTCGTTGCAGGTGCGGACATCAAGGAGCTTCGAGAGCTATCGGCCGAGGGAGGCCACCTTGCCGCACGACGCGATCAGGCAATCTTTCGCAAGCTGGAGACGCTCGGAAAGCCGGTCCTTGCCGCGGTGAACGGGTTCGCGCTCGGGGGTGGACTCGAGCTCGCGCTCGCTTGCCACATACGCCTGGCATCGGACACCGCCAAGCTCGGCTTGCCCGAGGTCGGCCTCGGCGCGATTCCGGGTTATGGCGGGACCCAACGCCTCGCACGCCTCGTGGGGAGCGGACGGGCGCTCGAGATGATCTTGAGCGCCCAGCCTGTCGACGCCGCGGAGGCCTATCGCATCGGCCTCGTGAACCGTGTGGTACCGAACAACGAGCTCGCGACGGCTGCCGACGACCTTGCGCGGAAAATCATCAAGAATGCGCCGGGCGCTCTGCGGAGCGTCATTCTCGCGGTGAACCGAGGACTCGACGCCGATCTCGAGACAGGGCTCGAGCTCGAAGCGACGCTCTTCGGTGTACTCGCCGGAAGCGATGACTGGCGCGAAGGTATGAAGGCGTTTGTCGAGAAGCGTCCCCCGAAATTCACCGGTAGGTGAGCGAGAACGACACGACGTGACGAAGATCTGGGAAGGCAAGCCGGTAGGTGTTGGGCTGCGATTCGGAATCGTCCTCGGTCGGTTCAACAATATGGTGACAGACAAGCTCCTTGAAGGTGCGCTCGAAGCGCTCCGTCGCGCCCGCGTCGGCGAGGCCGACGTAGAAGTGGTGCGCGTCCCGGGAGCGTTCGAGATCCCGCTCGCGGCGAAACGCCTCGCGGAGACCGGCCGTTTCGCCGCGGTCATCTGTCTCGGTGCGATCGTCAAGGGCGACACCCCGCATTGGCATTACCTCAGCAAGACGGCGACTTCCGGGATTTGCCAAGCGTCGCTTGCTACGAACGTTCCGATGACGAACGCCGTCTTGACCACAGACACGATGGAGCAGGCGGTCGAGCGCGCTCGCCAAGGAAGCGAAAACAAGAACAACAGGGGCTACGACGCCGCGCTCGCCGCAGTCGAGATGGCTTTTTTGTTCGAGAAGTTGGAAGACGAATGAAAGTGTCGAAAGTCAGAGGCTGAGCATGGGGGTGCGCAGGAAAGGGCGTGAGTTCGCAGTTCAAATGCTTTACCAATGGGATGTCACCCGTGCGTCCGTCGGAGAGGTCGTTTGGTCGATGGACGAGATCCGAAATCCGAGCCAAGAGGCGCGGGATTTCGGTCGCTCGCTCGCGGAAGAAACGATCCGCCGCGTAGAAGAGATCGATGCGCTCATCACCGCGCAGTCCGACCGCTGGAGGCTTTCTCGGATGGCGGCCGTCGATCGCAACATTCTGAGAATTGCGGTCTACGAGTTTCTCGATACCGAGACCCCCAAAAGGGTCGTCATCAACGAGGCGCTCGAGATCACGAAGCGCTTCTCCGCGCCCGACGCGGTCAGTTTCGTGAACGGCGTGCTCGACGCCGTTTGTGCCAATATCGAAGCGACATCGGAGAGCAGATAGTGGGTGTCGAAGACCGTATCGAAAAGGAAAGGCGCACGAAGAGACAGGAGCTCGGAGAGCTCGGAGTGAACGTCTATCCGACTCGCTTCGACCGGACGCATACTGTTTCGGAGGCGTTCACCACGTTCGATACGAAGAGCGAGGAGGAGCTCGATAAAGATCCGGTTCAGGTCCGAACGGCCGGGCGCATCGTGGCCCTGAACAAATTCGGGAAAGCAGGATTTCTGCGATTGAGCGACGGTGCAGGCAAGCTCCAAATCTACGTACGCAAGGACACGGTCGAGGATCCGGGTTTCGCCATTTACAAGAAGCTCGACATTGGAGATTTCATCGGTGTCCAGGGACCTTTGTTTCGGACTAAAACAGGCGAGCTCACGCTCAGAGTCGAAAAACTCACATTTCTCGCCAAAGCTCTCAAGCCGCTCCCCGAAAAATGGCATGGCCTGGCCGATGTGGAGATCCGCTACCGCCAACGCTATCTGGACCTCATTGCGAACGAAGATTCCCGCGCCATTTTTGTCACCCGCAGCCGCGTTGTCGCCCGGATCCGAGATTTCTTCGACGCACACGGATATATTGAAGTCGAGACTCCGATGCTTCAGCCCATCGCCGGTGGTGCCACCGCGCGGCCGTTCAAAACGTTTCACAACACTCTCGGGATCGAGCTCTATATGCGCATCGCCCCCGAGCTCTATCTCAAGCGACTGACCGTGGGCGGGCTCGAAAAGGTCTACGAGATCAATCGCAATTTCCGCAATGAGGGAATCTCGACGCGCCACAACCCCGAATTCACCATGCTCGAGTTCTATGAAGCCTATAGTGATGTCGAGAGTATGATGGCGCTCACAGAAGAGCTTCTGGCCGAGCTCCAGAAAAACGTCCACGACGGAAAGCCGCTTCGCTACGGAGAGGTCGAGATCGATCTGACACCGCCGTACCGGCGCCTCGCGATGCTCGACGGCGTCGTCGAAGCGCTCCGCATACACGACCTCGAAATCGGGCCGGAGGAGTTGCGGGAGCGCGAAGTGCTCGTCGAGCTTGGCCGCAAGCTCGAGCTCGGCCTAGACGAGGGCGCCCCGTGGGGAAAGCTCCTGAGCGTGCTCTTTGATCATCTCATCGAGGCGTCACTCGTACAGCCGACTTTCGTAACAGACTATCCGGTAGATGTCTCTCCTTTCTCCAAGAAGAAGCGCGACGATCCGGTGTTCGTCGAGCGGTTCGAGCTGTTCATCGCTGGAATGGAGGTTGCGAACGGCTTCAGCGAGCTCAACGATCCCGACGATCAGAGAGCCCGCTTCGAGGCGCAGCTCGAAGAGCGCGCCCGCGGTGACGCGGAAGCGCACGATATGGACGAGGATTATGTGCGGGCTTTGATGCACGGCCTCCCGCCCACCGGAGGCGAGGGACTCGGTATCGATCGGCTCGTCATGCTGTTCACGGACTCGCACTCCATCCGCGACGTCATCTTGTTCCCGCACCTGAGGCCTGAGAGCGGGCGCTCCGCTGCAGCGGATGCGCGCGAGGGCGAGGAATAACATGCCTTTCGAGCTGAGGATCGCGCTGCGCTACCTCTTCGCGCAACGACGTCAGCTCTTCATTGCAGTGATCTCGACCATCTCCACTCTAGGCGTCGTTGTGGGTGTCATGATCCTGCTCATCGCACTCGCGATCTTGACGGGGATGCAAGGCGAGCTGCGCTCACGCATCCTCGGAGCCGCCTCCCATCTGAGCATCTACAAAGGTGGAGGGGAAGCCTTCGCGGATTATCGGGACGTTATGGCGAAGCTCGGCGGTATCGATGCCGTCGTGGGGGCTGCCCCCGTGTTGTACGGCAAAGCGCTCGTCTCGAGCGCGACCGGCTCCGGGCTCGTGACGCTCAAGGGCATCGAGCCGGAGCTCGAAGCCACCGTCACCGAGTTCGGGCAGAAAATGTTGGTCGGAGAGCTGATGCGCCTGTCCGAGCCCGAAAAGTCTGAGGGAAATGTTTCGGGTGAGGAGCTTGCGAACGAGCCGCCGCCTATCATCGTCGGGGAAGAGCTTGCGATGACGCTCGGCGTCTTCATCGGGGATATCATGAAAGTCACGTCGCCCGAAGGCCATCTAAGCCCGTTCGGCATGCTGCCGCGCACGCGAAGCTTTCGCGTCGTGGGTATTTTCCAGCTCGGGCTCTATAACTTCGACAACTCGTGGGCGCTTCTGCATCTTCCCGACGCGCAGCGGCTTCTCGGTGTCGGGGATGAGGCGATGTATGTCGAGACGAAAGTTTTGGATATCTTCGACGTCGGGCGCGTCGAGTTGGACGTTATGAGAGCGATTGGTGGCGAGTACGGCTCGATGAACTGGAAGGAAACGAACCGTAGTCTTTTTTCCGCCTTCTGGGTCGAGAAGGTGGTGACGACGATCTTCATCGGCTTCATCGTGGGTGTGGCCGCTCTCAATATCATCGCGAGCCAGATCATGATCGTCATGAACAAGACACGGGACATCGCCATTCTTCGATCGATGGGGGCGAGCGCCAAGAGCATCATGCGCATCTTCATGTTGCAGGGCGCCATCATCGGTGTGGCGGGAACCGCCGTGGGAGCGGCGCTGGGCGTTACGATCTCCTGGGTGCTCGATCACTATCGCGTGATCTCGATCCCCGAGGACGTCTACCAGGTGGCGTGGGTGCCGTTCAAGCTGCTCCCCGCGGATTTCATGCTGGTGGTCATCGCGGCCCCTCTGATGTGTTTCGCTGCGACACTCTACCCCGCGCGAAGGGCCGCTCAATTGGTTATTACGGAAGCTTTGAGATTCGAATGATTTTTTCTGTGAATCGTTGTTTTTGCTGCCTGCTACCACTGTGAGTTCAGCGCTGCTACCGGAAGCTGACGCATGTTTTTAGAAGCACATAACCTCACCAAGGCTTTTGCTTCGAATGGTAGGCGTGTGGACGTGCTGCGCGGTGTGGATCTCTCTATCGAGAAGGGGGAGATGGTTGCGATTGTCGGGGCCTCCGGGGTCGGGAAGAGCACGCTCATGCACGTTCTCGGCAGCCTCGACGTTCCCGACTCGGGAACGGTACATATCGGCGATAAGTCGCTCTTCGAACTCAACGAGGACGCGCGTACGCGGCTCCGCAACGAGACGATCGGCTTCGTCTTTCAGTTCCATCACTTGTTGCCAGAATTCACGGCCGCGGAAAACGTTGCGATGCCGCTCATGATCGGCCGGATGGAGCGGGCCGAGGCCTTGCGGCGAGCCGAGAGGCTCCTCGCGGAGCTAGGCCTCTCGGAGCGTGGCTCGCACCGGCCGTCTCAGCTCTCCGGCGGGGAGCAGCAAAGGGTGGCCGTGGCGCGGGCACTCGTCACCGAGCCGAGCCTCGTGCTTGCCGACGAGCCCACAGGGAACCTCGACACAGGCAACAGCGAAGGGCTCGTGTCCCTATTTCGCCATCTTCATGAAAAACGCGATCTAACCTCGGTTATCGTGACTCACTCCGAAGCCGTGGCTTTCGTGTGCGATCGAACGTTCTTTATGGAAAATGGCACGTTGCGGATGTGAACAGCTGTCGTTCACTGGTTACGAGGCATCGAAAGTGCTATGCTCCAAGGGATGCCGCATGCATCCAAAAGCTTGAACCTCAACTGTCGCAACGATTTATACGCGTGTGATATAATGACGAAACACCACGTTGGGTGGAGGAAATGTTCGAGCGATACACCGAACGAGCGAAGCGGGTCATCTTCTTCGCTCGCTATGAAGCCGCACAATTAGGTAGTAATTCCATCGAAACCGAGCATCTCCTGCTCGGCCTCATTCGTGAAGGCAAGGGACTGACGAGTCGAATCTTTGCGAAGTCCCATCTCTCGATGGAGAGCATCCGGAAAGAGATCGAGGGCCGGATCGTGATTCGGGATCAAGTGTCGACTTCAGTCGAGATCCCACTTTCCGCGGAATCCAAACGCGTCTTGACCTACGCGGCGGAAGAGGCCGAGAGGCTCGTCCATAACTACATCGGGACGGAGCACATACTGCTCGGCATTTTGCGGGAAGAGAAGTCGGTTGCGGCGAGCATCCTTCACGAGCGCGGGCTTCGGATCAACACCGTGCGCGAGGACATTGTTCAAGAGCTCAATCAAAAAGCGACGATGTCCAAGGCAAAAGAGACACCGCTGCTCACGGAGTTCAGCCGCGACTTGACCGAGTCCGCGAGCCGCGGACAGCTCGATCCGCTCATCGGGCGGGAATCGGAGCTCGGTCGCGCGATCCAGGTGCTCTGTCGTCGCACCAAGAACAACCCTGTTCTTATTGGCGAGCCCGGGGTCGGGAAGACCGCCATCGTCGAGGGCCTCGCGAACAAGATCGTGCACGGCGACGTGCCGCTCTTCCTCGCGGACAAACGTATTATGGCGCTCGATATCTCTCTCATCGTCGCGGGCACGAAATATCGCGGTCAATTCGAAGAGCGGCTCAAGACGATCATGAAGGAGCTGTCGGAGAACCCGAACGTCATCATCTTTATCGACGAGCTTCACACGCTCGTCGGCGCCGGCTCGGCAGAAGGCTCGCTCGACGCGGCGAACATCTTGAAACCTGCGCTCTCTCGCGGCGAGATCCAGTGCATTGGCGCCACGACACCGGGCGAGTACCGCAAATATATCGAGCGGGATCGCAGTCTGGAGAGGCGTTTCCAAGGGGTGAAAGTCTCGAGCCCCAGCGAGAAAGAGACGATCGAGATTCTTCAGGGCATCAAAGAGCGCTACGGAGCGTTCCATCACGTAAGCTACACCGATGAAGCGATCGAATCGGCCGTCTATCAAGCCCACCGCTACATCACCGATCGTTTTCTTCCAGACAAGTCCATCGATCTGCTCGACGAGGCAGGCTCTCGGGTCAAGCTCCGCGAGTCGACGTTCTCGACGGAGTTCGCCGATCTCAGAAAGCAGATTCGCGTCATCGCGGACCACATGGACAACGCGATTGCGAACAAGGATTTCGAGCGCGCTGCGCTCTATCGCGACGAAGAGATCGCGCAGCGGGAGAACTTGCAATTCATCCGGGAGCGCTGGGAGCTTAAGAACTTCGAACGGCCCCGCGTCGAGCGCCGTGATATCGACGAGGTCGTCTCGCGCTGGACGGGGATCCCGCTCGCTTCGATCAAGGAAGAGGAGAGCGAGAAGCTGCTCCGTATGGAGGAAGAACTCCACAAACGAATCGTGAGCCAGGCACAAGCAGTCTCCGGGCTCTCTCGCGCCATCCGTCGCTCGCGCGCCGGGCTCAAGAACCCGAACCGTCCGGTGGGCTCGTTTATTTTTCTCGGACCAACGGGCGTCGGCAAAACTGAGGTGGCTCGCTCGCTTGCGGATTTTCTCTTCGGAACCCAAAAGGCGCTCATCCGTTTCGACATGAGCGAGTACATGGAAAAGCACTCGGTGTCGAAACTGATCGGCTCGCCTCCTGGATATGTCGGTCACGAGGAAGGCGGCCAGCTGACCGAGAAAGTGAAGCGTAATCCCTATTGCGTCATCCTCTTGGACGAAGTAGAGAAGGCCCACCCGGACGTATTCAACATCCTGCTGCAAGTGTTCGAGGACGGTCAGCTGACGGACGGGCTCGGCAACACCATCGACTTCAAGAACTCTATCATTATTATGACGTCGAATATCGGTGCGCGTTACATCGAGAAGAAAGGGCGCGTCGGCTTCCAGTCGAACGACGTAGGAACGACCGCCGTTCGGATCCATGACATGGTGATGGGCGAGGTCAAGAAAACCTTCAACCCCGAGTTCATCAACCGCATCGATGAGATTATCGTCTTCGATGCGCTGACCGACGAAGATTTAAGGCAGATCGTACTTCTGCTCGTCGATCAGATGAACGATGTCTTGAAAGACAAGAAGCTTCAAATCGAACTTACCGATGACGCTGTGAACTGGATCATCGAGAGCACGTGTCAGGATCGCTCCTACGGCGCGCGCCCCTTGAGGCGGGCGCTGCAGAAGTATGTCGAAGATCCACTCTCGGAGGCGTTCATTCGCGGCACCGTCAAACCCGGCCAACCCGTGGAGATTTTTGCGGACGGAGACGAGCTTGGTCTAAGACAGACGGACGCGGTGGAAGAGCCGCTTTCGGTATGAAAATTTGGAATAAGGGAATCAGCGATGCCCAACCGGCGTTTCATCAGCGTTCTCTTGTCGATATTGCTCCCTTCCCTAGTCCTCGCTCAGGAGAACAATATCGAGCGGATAGAGATTCAGGGTAATGGCATTGTCGACTCAGAGACCTATTTGTTTCACTTGACCCAGAAAATCGGCGACCCCTATGACCGTGGGCACGCTCTCGACGATTTCCGCCGTTTGTGGGGTACGGGCTTTCTCGACGACTTGACTCTCGAAGTGACCGATGGCGAGCGCGGCAAAGTCGTCACTTATGTCGTCGCCGAGCGTCCTAGGGTCCAAGCTCTCGACTTTGTTGGCTCGAAAGAGATCGACGCCAGCGACATTACAGAGCAGCTCGAAGAAGAAGGCGTCGAGATCCCGATCGAGTCGTTCTACGATCCGGCCAAAGTCGTCAAAGCGGAGAACATCATCCGGGCGATGCTCATCGATAAAGGTCGGACCGACGGCTCGGTGTCGACCCGTGTCGATGCGCTCGAGTCAGGCGGTGTCAAAATCGTTTTCGACATCAAAGACGAGCAGAAGATTCGGATCAAGCAAATCCAGTTCGACGGTGCCGAGTATTTCGACGACTGGCGGCTTCGCTGGGGGATGAAGAAGACCAAAGAGAGCCACGCGCTGGGCGCTCTCATGGGTGGCAGTACGTATACGGAAGAGCAATACGCGGCCGATATCGAGCTCGTGCGGGAAATCTATCTCAATAGCGGCTTCGTGGACGTGTCCTTTGGGCCTCCCGAGATGGAGTACGAAGACGGGAGCTCTCGCTTTCTCTTTTGGAAGAAACCGCGCCGCTGGCTGAGTCTCAAAGTTCCCGTTGTCGAAGGCAAGCAATATCGGGTCGGGAACGTGTCCGTCGAGGGCTCGGAGCTCATGCCCGAGGAGTTCATCAAGAGCTACTTCAAGCTTTTGCCAGGAGAGGTTTACGACGAATCCAAGATTACCAAGGGGCTCGAGAAGCTGCGTGAGCTCTACGGCGCTCGCGGCTACATCCAGTTTACCGGCTTCCCCATAAAGCAGCCTGTTCCGGAGACGGACCTCGTCGACGTGACGATCAATCTCAACGAAGACAAGCAATATTTCGTCAATCAGATCGACTTCAAAGGCAATACGACGACGCGCGACAAAGTCATCCGTCGCGAGATGTGGCTGAACGAGCAAGACGTCATGAATATGGAGCTGCTCAAGATGTCGATTCAGCGCATCAACCAGCTCGGCTACTTTCAGCCCATCGAAGAGCCCGAGATCTTGCCGGTGGAAGGCGAGGATAACAAGCTCGATATCACCCTCAGGCTCGCCGAGCAGAATCGCAACCAGTTTACTTTCGGCGGTGGAGTATCCGGGCTCGAAGGTGCGTTCATCAACCTCGCTTTTTCGACGACGAACTTTCTCGGCCGTGGAGAAACGGCCTCGTTCTCGCTCCAAACGGGAAGCCGTACTCGAAACTTTCAGATCGCGATCACCGACCCCTACTTCATGGACAAGCCGATAACACTCGGCTTCGACGTCTTCAAGCGGACGCTACGTCTTCCGCAGTTCACGCGTCACGACACGGGCGCCGGGCTCGTTTGGGGTATCCCGATCAAACGCTTCTCGCGCCTTTTCTTGAACTACAACTACTCGGTGATCAAGACCGCGGAGCCCGATCCGGATCTAGTCCTGACCATCAACGATTTGTTCATAAACTCCGCCTTCCTCGATCCGCGTTTTCTCGGCATCCAAGGCAACTTTATCTCGAGCAAGGTGACGCCATCTTTCATCCACAATACGACTGACAACCCGCTCTTTCCGTTCCGGGGCAAGCGCTACACTGCTAGCTTCGGAGTTGCCGGTGGCGTTCTCGGGGGCACGGTCAACTACTACAAACCGACTTTCGAAGGCATCTGGTACCTCCCTCTGACTCGTACGACCAATCTCGGATTTCGCGCGATGGTCTCCTGGCTCAAAGGGACCGCCGAAGGGCGCGTCGTCGAAGGAGAGCTCGACGAAGAGGCCGGAGACCTCATTCTCGACGTCCAGCAAACGGGCATTCCGTTCTTCGAGCGCTTCTTCCTCGGTGGTGAGAATCAAATTCGCGGCTACGACATTCGCACGGTCGGCCCCCGCGACCCTCTCGGTCGCTTCATCGGCGGAAACAAGATGATCTTGTTGAACGCGGAATATTACATCCCACTCGCTGGTCCGCTGCGTTTGGTTCTGTTCTTCGATGCCGGGCAGGCCTATGCCGAGAACACGTCGTGGAGTTTTTCCATGTTCGAAGACTTGAGGACGTCGACGGGGGCGGAAATGCGGTTCTTCGTGCCGGTCCTGAACGTTCCGTTCCGCCTGATTTGGGCTTATAATCCCCATCGCGATGCTTTCCAGCCGGCCACCGCTTTTCGGTTCGGTATAGGAACGACGTTCTAGAACGTCAAGAGGAGCTCGGATCCCAACAAGAACTTATAGGAGTAACTGCAATCATGAATTTATCGAGAGTAGCTAGCATCGCCACTTTGGCGATGGCGTTCGTTGCGGTGGCGCATGCGGGCGCCCTTGCGCAGGAGGCTTCTGGGGCGCCGATTCAGGGTCTCTCGGGCGCGACCAAGATCGCAGTCATCGACATCGACCGGATCGCGGCGGAATCCACCGCAGGCAGAGCGCTTTTCGACTCGCTCCGAGGCGAGAACGAAAAGATCGCGACCGAGACCCAGCGGCTGCAGCAGGAGATCGTTGACTTGCAGACCAAGCTGAACTCCGAAATTTTGTCGCAGGACGCCAAAGTGCGGCTCCAGCGGGACATCGAGCGCAAGCGCACCGACGCCCAGCGGTGGGTCGAGGATGCTCAAGCAGATTTCGAAGCAAAGCGGCAGGATGGCGAAGCAAAGTTCCAGGAAAAGGTTGCGCCGGTCGTCGAGCAAGTTGCACAAGAAAATGGGATCGGTCTCATCTTCCGTGTTACGCCGGGTCTGACCTTCGTCTTGGATCCGACGCTCGACATCAGCCCGTTGATCGTGAAGAAGCTCGACGAGATGATGGCCCCGCCCGGCGAACAAGGCGTCCCGCCGGCAAATCCACAGTAAGACCGCCGGACAACGAATCCCTGATGCCCGAGATGGACATCCAGTGGATCATGGAGCGGCTGCCGCATCGCTATCCGCTCCTGATGCTAGATAGGATCGTCGAGCTCGTACCCGACGAGCGTATCCACGCCCGAAAGAACGTCACCATCAACGAAGAATTCTTTGCGGGGCACTTTCCCAACTTGCCCGTCATGCCCGGGGTTTTGATCCTCGAGGCTATGGCGCAGGCGGGGGGGCTGATGGTGTTGCCGGCAGACGGAAGCGCTCGAGGAAAAGCGTTTTATCTTGTGAGCATCGATCACGCCAAGTTCCGACGGCCGGTCGTTCCGGGGGATCGGCTCGAGATCCATGTGACGGTCGCGAAAGCGCGCGGCAATTTCCGTAAGCTCGCGGCTCGCGTCGAGGTCGAACAACAGCTAGCGGCCGAAGCCGAGCTGGTGCTGACGGGTGTGGACGCGGGATGAGCACCGCTGCTGTGGAGTGTCACCCGACGGCTGTCGTGCACGATAGAGCGCGGCTCGCCGAGGGCGTTCGCGTCGGGCCCTATACCGTCATTGGTGAGCACGTCGAGATCGAACGGGACACCGTCATCGACTCGAATGTCGTCATCGACGGTTATACGAAGATTGGCGAGCGGTGTCGCGTTTTCCCGTTTGCCTCGATTGGTCTCGAGCCCCAGGACCTGAAGTTCGAAGGCGAGGTCTCGACTCTCGAGATCGGCAACGAGAACGTTTTTCGCGAGTTCGTCACGATTCATCGCGGTACCGCTCTCGGTGGCAGTCGCACGGTCATCGGCGACAAAAATCTATTCATGGCCTACACCCATGTGGCGCATGATTGCCAGATCGGCAGCGGCACCATCTTCGGCAATGCGGCTACCCTGGGCGGCCATGTGACCGTGGAGGATCACGCGACGGTGAGCGCTTTTTCCGGCGTCCATCAGTTCTGCCGCGTGGGCACCTACGCTTTCGTAGGAGGCTATTCGGTCGTCACCAAAGATGTCTTGCCGTTTTCGAAAACCGTCGGCAATCGTGCGCGACTCTATGGGGCCAACACAGTCGGTCTCGAGCGACGGGAATTCGGCCGCGACCGCATCGAAAAGATCCGCTCCGCTTTCCGCACGCTCCAGCAATCGAGCCTCAACGTCTCTCAGGCGCTCGACAAGCTTGATGGGCCTGATGATATTGACGGGCGTGATGATCCCGATGCGTGCGACGTGAGCCCCGATGTGCGCGCGATCATCGATTTCGTGCGTGGCTCCGAGCGAGGCGTTATCGTCAAGCGCGGCCGTGAGGACTCGGACGCGGACTGAGGATTTCTCTAAACGCGTGTCCGAGCCGAGCTCACTTCCCTCGACCATTGGCTTGATTGCCGGGGAAGGGGCGTTTCCCTTCATAGTGCTCGATGAAGCCGCGCGCCACGGGATCGAAGTCGTGACGCTCGCGATCGAAGGCGAGGCGGATCCCGAGCTCGCCAAAAAAGCCGCAGGGCCATTTCATACGATCGGTATCGGACAGCTCTCGAAATGCGTGCGGATTTTTGGCGATGCGGGTGTATCGCGAGCGATCATGGCGGGCCGCGTCCGCCATGTCAGCGCCTTTCACATCCTGCGACCGGATCGCCTCACGCTCAAAGTCCTCTCGAGGCTCTCGTCACGAAGTACCGACGAGATGTTGAAGACCCTTGCGGAGGTGCTCGGAGAGGAAGGGGTTGAGCTTGTCGATTCGACGCTGCTGCTGCGCTCGCATCTGATGACGAAGGGGCCGATGACCAAGCGGGGTCCGAACAAGCGCGAGCGCTTGGATTTTGTTTTCGGGGTCGAGATGGCTCGCGGCCTCGCGGAGCTCGATATCGGGCAGACAGTCATTGTCAAAAACAAGACCGTGGTGGCGGCGGAGGCCATGGAAGGTACCGATGCCGCCGTCCTCCGTGCGGGTGATGTTGTCGAAGGACCGCTCACGGTCGTCAAAGTGGCTCGGCCCCAACAGGATATGCGCTTCGACGTCCCCGTCATCGGACCAACGACGATCGACTCGATGACGGCGTCGGGAGCGACTGCACTCGGGCTCGAGACCGGGCGCGTGCTTCTTCTCGAGCGCGAAGCGCTTCTGAGAAACGCGGACGAGCGCGCGATCACCGTGGTGGGGATCTAGTTGACCGAGCGGCTCAAAGTGGCCGTAGTGGGGGTCGGGCAGCTCGGCTCGCGTCACGCGCGTGTCTTCTCCGAGCTCGACGGTGCCGAGCTCGTGGGTGTTGCCGATTCTGATCTCGAGCGCGCTCAGAGGGTCGCGGCAAGCTACGGGGTTCGCGGTGTCACCCATTTCCGGGAGTTCGTGAAGGACGTTTCCGCCGCGAGCGTGGCGGTCCCGACGGTCGATCACGAGGCGGTGACGCTCGAGCTTCTCGAAGCCGGGATCCACGTGCTCGTAGAAAAACCGATTGCCTCGTCCCGAGCACAGGCCGAGCGCATGACGAAAGCGGCTGCGGATAGAGGTCTGTGCCTCGCTGTGGGGCACACCGAGCGTCACAACCCGGCGGTCGAGGCCTTGTTGAGCCAGCGGAAGGATCCGCGCTTCATCGAGGTTCACCGTCTCGCCTCCTTCAGCCCGCGCAGTCTCGACATCGACGTCGTGCTGGACTTGATGATCCATGATCTCGACGTCGTCATGTCGCTCGTGGGGAGGGAAGTCGTATCTCTCGAAGCCGTCGGTGTCCCAGTGCTGACACCGCGCGTAGATATCGCCAACGCACGTCTTCGCTTCCAAGGGGGGGCGGTCGCCAACATCACTGCAAGCCGGGTCTCGCAGGAAAAGGTGCGAAAGCTTCGGGTTTTCGAGCGCGATTGCTACGTTTCGCTCGACTACCAAAGTCAAGAGGCTATCCGCTACCGAATCTTCCAAGGCGTTGGCGAGCAGCCCGACATCGAGAGAAAAGAGCTGACCCTCGTCAACGAAGAGCCGCTCAAACGAGAACTTGAAGACTTTCTCGAATCGGTGACCGAGGGTCGAAGTCCCCGAGTGACCGGCGCGGATGGCACACGCGCGTTGGAGCTTGCCCTACGCATCATTGAGTCGATGGAGTCGATGGAGTCGATGGAGTCGCTCGGGGCGATAAAGGACTCCAATCGTTAAGGATGTAAAGATTGTGTCGGTCTTCTTGCTCAGCCGATCGGCGATGGTTATAATCCGGTAGGTCGTTTCCCTTCAATCAGTTGGCAGTTGGCGATTGGGAGTGCGCGTGCAACGAGGTTCTGGAATGAGGCGGGGAATGACCCGCCGGGGCCAGCCCTTCCTTCCTAAGCAGCCCGCGCCGCACGAGCCCCATCCATTCCGCCAAACCGCGAGCGGCTTCGAGAACCTCATTTCCCAGGATGGCTCCGAGGACTTCTTCTTCTCGCAATGGCTAGACAACCCTGACGACGCCGCCGAGTTTCTCGAGCGCGGCGGCGAGGACCGCGATCCGCTCGCGAGCGATCCGCGATCCGGTTTCGGCGTCTCTGCGGTCTTGCACGTTGTGCTGCTCGTGTTCATGTTGCTCGAGCCCAATTTGAACGAGTTCTTCGACTTGCCGATCGACCAGAAAGAAAGGGTCGCTGAGATCGACAAAAAGGAGCCTCTCGTGCTCTTCATGGAAGAGCCCCAGCCTGAACAAGTTGCACCTCCTGTCGCTGCCGTTCCAGTTCCGGTTGTCCCGGAGGCGCAGCCCCCGCCAGAGCCGCCGCCGCAAGTGGCGGATAATCGCCTTTTGATCCCGAAAGCGATGCTGGCGCCGGAAACGCGCCCCGAGATCATGAACGACTTGCCGTTCTCGTCCGGCAATACGGAAGAGTTCTACACAAAAGAGGAGGTCGAGGATCCTGGAACGGAAGGCACTCCCGAAGAGGAGGCGCCTCCCGAAGTGGCGGAGCTCGCCGAATCCGGCGAGGACGAGCTAGACGGTGACGGACTCCTGGAGGAAGAGTTGGGATCCGAGGTCGCCGACGGCGGCGTCGATCCGGAATTGCCCGGCGACTTCCTTTTCTATCCACCGGATCTCGAAGAGCAAGCTCGGAAGCAAGCGGAAGCAGAAGCCCGCAGGCGGCGGCAGATGCGCCCGCCGCAGCCCGCGCCGACGCGAAATCCAGTCGGTGAAGGTGGCGAGAACGGTGACTTCACGGACATCCGCCGTTTTCTCGCGGGCGCCCAGTTTCACAACCCGGAAGGCGGACTCGTTGTCAACACCAACAACACGATGTACTACAACGACAAAGGCGCGAATTTCGTGCCTTGGATCCGCCGTATGTTGAGCGAAGTCGGCAGAATTTGGCGGGCCGGTATGCCCTGGGCGGCGAACATCTACGCGGGGCATGTCGCGGTGGGCTTCAAGGTCGCCCGGGACGGGGCGGTCCTCTCTTACCAGACGCTCGTTCCGTCTGGAGTGGTTGGTTTCGACAATATCGCTGTTGGCGCAATTCGAGGCGCTGATTTGATGCCGCTACCCGCGGACTACCCCGACGAGACCTTCGATATCGTAATCGTTTTCTGGTACAACGAGCGCCCTTACGACATCTTTGGCTAAGAGCATACCTTTTTTCCTGATCGCGCTGGCTTTGGCCTGTGGGGGAAAGGACGTCCCCCCACACCCTCCGAATGTTCCGCCGTCTCCTCCACTGGCGGGGCAGCCTTCAAAGGCGTTCCCCCCGCCCCCGCCATCACCGGCGCGGGGGGCTCCGGACTCCGTGCGCACGTTGCCGCCCCCCCCGACCGCGGCACCGCTCACACCCTCGGAGATGGACCGGCTCGCGCCCGCTCCGAGAATCCGCGTCGGTCTTTCGGCCCGCACCGAGGCTTTGAGGCTCACGTCTTCTCGTCCTTTCCGTGTCAGCGGCTCGAGACGGCTCATCGAGACGCAAGACGTTCTCATCGAGCCCGCGCGCTCGAGCGTCCTCGAAGGAGCGGTGTTTCGGCTGCAGCTCGGTTCGTTCCCGACCCAGGAGGTTGCGTTGGCGCTACAGGCGAGCACGCGTGAAGAGCTGGATGACGAGATCGTCTTGCGGCGCGAGCCGGGAAGTGGGCGTTTCGCGGTGCGGGTTGGTGGGTTCACCACCGAGAGTGCTGCGCGCGCCCGCGCGGCTGAGCTCACGGCGCTCGGCTTCGAAGGGGTCGCTGTCACGCGTGAGCCGTCGCGGGTCGCGCGTCCTCGAGCAGTCGTGCTGCGGACTTCGGGACAGCCCGCGATCGAGACGAGCGGGCTCACGCTTTACGCCGTGCCGGCATCCACGAACGCTTTCGTCGAAGTCGACGGCCGTCCGTATCGCGGCTACTTGGAAGTTTTCGTAAATGCCTCGAATCTCTTCACGGTCGTGAACGTCGTGAACCTCGAGGACTATCTCAAAGGGGTTGTACCCGCCGAGCTCTCGCCCGCGGTGTTTCCGGAAAAAGAAGCCATCAAGGCTCAGGCCCTTGCCGCTCGTACCTACGTTCAGAAACGGCGCGGGCAATTCGCCGCCGAAGGTTACGACATCTGCGCGACGCCCGCCTGCCAGGTCTATCAAGGTGTTGCGGCAGAACAACCGATGGCGAGCGAGGCTGTCCTCGAGACTTCGGGAGAGGTATTGACGTATAACGGGGCGCTCGTCGATGCGCTCTACACGTCGACCTGTGGTGGCCGGACGGAGAACGCTGAGAACGTATTCGTAAACCCCGAGCCCTATCTGGTGAGTCGCGCCTGTTTTCTCGAATCGCGCCTCGCTGTCATGAGCTCGTCCAATCCAAGACCGCTATCGCTCGAAGCCGCCATGCTCGAGCGTTTAGGTATCGCCCCGGCAAAGAACGAGGGACCGGCGACGGCGGCAAGCGTGCGTCTATGGGTCGAGCGCGCCATCTCTCATATCGGGCAGTCGCCGTGCTTCGGAGCCCGCGAAGCAGGTCCTTTCGACGTGGTCGCGCTTTCGGAGCTTCTCGCCGGCGGGTTATGTTGGGAGCGGCGCCTACCGTTCTTGATCTCGGAGCTAGACGCCTCGAGACTCGCCATGGATGCGGGCCTCTCGAATCCCGAACGTCGACATTTGGCTTACGCAATACAGCGCGACCTCATCCGTCCGGGCGCACAGGGTATCGCACGTGGGACCCCGCTCTCACATGCCACGATATTGGGAACGCTCTATCGGCTCGTCAGTCAGATCGGAGAGACGCCCCTTCGCCGAGGAACGATAGAGAGCGTCGACGGCGCCCGCATTCGTTTAACTGATGACGGGCTCGGCGAAGAGGACAACGTTGTTGCGACCGCTCTCGCACGCCAGCGCTATTTGTACCGTCAATCGGGCGAGACCGTGTACTACATGGAGCGTGTCTCGCTGCTCGCCGGTGACCAAGTCTTGTTTCACTTGGACGATTCTGGTATCGACGTGCTCGTTGTGCTGTCGGGCGGGGCGAGCTTCGACCGGAGCTCGCGCTTTTCTCACTGGGTGGTTCGCAAAACCAAGGAAGACCTATCGCGCGACGTGAATATGCGCCACCGAGTCGGAACGGTTCAGGAGCTGCGCCCGAAGCGCTATGGGCGCTCGGGCCGTATCGTCGAGCTCGAGATTATCGGGACTGCAGGCTCGGCGGTTGTCGAGGGGCTTGCGGTTCGGCGAACCCTGGGCATTCGCGAGAACTTGTTTTTTCTCGACGCCCAGCGTTCGAAAGAAAGCGGCGCCGAGAGCTGGGTCTTCACCGGCCGCGGGTGGGGGCATGGGGTCGGGATGTGCCAAGTTGGGGCTTACGGCATGGCATCGGCCGGCTACAGCTACCGGCAGATCCTGAGCCATTACTATCCCGGCACACGCATCGCGCGCACTGGCGAGAATTCGCCTTCCGCTGATGTTGACAAGGGTCAAAGCACCCCTTAGCATGTGTTCTACCCAGTCTTCCTGACGCTTATGAGCTCGTCCAACGCAAGGAGTGCCGACAGTACCGCGGAGCGTGGCACGCTACGGGGCCGACTTTCCGATGTCGGGCTCCCAACGGTGCTCTCTATTCTGAAGGACGCGAAGCGCACCGGGGTCGTCTCCCTCGTGAATGCCGGCGTGCGGAAATCCATCTACTTCCTCGACGGCAAGCTCGTCTTTGCTGCTTCGAGCCTCACCCAAGACAGGCTGGGCGAAGTTTTGCTGCGGGGCGGAAAGATTTCTGCGGATGAGTATCTGCGCCTCTCGCAGATGATCCGAGGCGGGCAGCGTCTCGGGAAAGCTCTCGTAGAAAGCGGCGTCTTGTCGCCAAAAGATCTCTGGTGGGCGATCGAGCAGCAAGTGAAGGAGATCGTCTGGAGCATCTTCAACTGGGAAGATGGCTATTTTCATTTCGATGAAGACGAACAACCCCGAAAGGAAAAAATCACCTTCGACCTCGACGTCGAAAAGCTCGTCGTGGAAGGCATCCGGCGCTCCGACGGCACCGGTGCCATTCGAGAGCACTTTCTGTCCATGGATTCGGTGCTCCATCGAGAGAACAAGGAGCCACCTGTCGAACTCGACCCGCACGAGCGTCACGTCATCGAGCTTGCCGACGGCGAGCGTGCGATCTCCGACATCTGTCAAGAAAGCGAGATTGGTGAGGCCGAGACACGAAAGGTTCTTCATTCTTTTCTCGCCATCGGAGTATTGAAATCGCATGGACCGACGCAAGCAACTTTGCAGAAAACACTCGATGACAGTCAGGATTACACGTCCGTCGTCGAGCTCTACAACGAAATGTTTCGTCGGCTTTTCCGACATATGTCGGAGGAGGTCGGCCCGATTGCCGAGATCATCCTCGAGAAATACTTGAAAGAGCTCAAAGAGCGTCCGGGCTCTCTTTTCGACCGGGTTCGCTTGCGGCAGGGCGGAGCCCTCGATCCCGCACAGCTCGAGCAAAACCTCGAGCGTCTTCCGGAGGGAGAACGCCACGACCGCTTGATCTCGGCGTTGAACGAGCTGCTTTACTCGGAGCTGCTTGCGGTGAAGCGAACGCTCGGCGCATCCCACGAGAGCCAGCTCATCCAGCTGTTTCGTGAGATGCAGAACGAGGCTGCCGGATAGATCCTCTTTCATGGGGCTCACGCGCGCACAGCTTGTGGGAGCGGTGGTGCTGGGCAGTTTCATCCTGGTAACGCTGTTCGTACGTTGGCGTTTTCAATGAAGCGCTTGGTAGCTGTTGTCGGGCCGACCGGGTCGGGTAAGAGCGATCTCGGGATCCGAGTTGCTCGTGAGCTCGAAGGTGAAATCGTCGGTTGCGACGCGCTTCAGATATACGAACAGCTTCACATCGGTACCGCAAAGGTTCCGCCGGATGAGCGAGGAGGTATCGCTCATCATCTTGTCGACCAGATGCCGCCCGACCAAGAATTCTCGGCGGCGGATTACATCACTCTAGCGGTGCCGGTCATCGAAGACATCGCAAGAAGAAAGAAACTGCCGGTTGTGGTTGGCGGATCGGGACTTTATCTGCGCGCGCTACGTCGGGGGCTTTTCGAAGGCCCCGGGCGCTCGCCGGAGATTCGTGAGCGTCTCACCAGGATCGCCGAGCGTCGAGGTTCGAAACGATTGCATCGTATTCTAGGGCAATGGGATCGTGCCTCTGCTAAGCGGATCCATCCGAACGATCGCGTTCGGATCATCCGAGCCCTCGAGGTGCAAATAGAAAGTGGTCAGCCGATGAGCGAGTTGATGGGAGCGCGCCGAAGCCCGTTATCGGACTTCCAAGTTATACTAGTCGGCCTGACGCTGAGCCGCGAGGAGCTCGAAAAAAGAATCGGAAGGCGAGTCAAAAAAATGTTTGCAAGGGGTTTCGTCGATGAAGTGCGTGGACTCTGTCGTGAGCATGGCGAGAACCTTCCGGCGTTCAAAGCCATCGGCTATCGCGAGACGATCGACTATCTCGCGGGCAGGCTCGACGAGGATCGAATGCTTGCGGCCATTACTCTTGCGACGATGCAATATGCGAAACGGCAGATGACGTGGTTCCGTCGAGAACAGGGCGTCGAATGGTTTCGCGGCAGCGGCGACGATGCTCCCGTTCAGGATGCGGTGCTGCAATATCTTGGGCAGGAGCTCGGCCTCGGCCGGCCCGGCCGGAATGTGGAGACAGTTCATGCAGAAACAGGCCCCTAACGTTCAAGACAGCTTCCTGAACCACGTACGAAGAGAGCGGATCAACCTGACCATTTATCTGGTAAACGGGGCCAAGCTGACGGGGCGAATCAAGAACTTCGACCGCTTTGCCATCATTTTGGAAAGTGGCGGCGTCGACCAGATGCTTTTCAAGCATGCCATCTCCACGATCAGTGGAAACCGCCAATTCGGCAACTACATGAATCTCGAACGCGTTGCCGAGCAAACCGAGCAAAAAGAGTAAATCTCTTCGTCACAATGGTTGTTTTTATTTGCTTTTTATTCACCTTTATTGACGAGGTAAGCTCGCGTGCTATAATTCACCGCTTAACGTAAGAGACTCAACGTGTTAGTCGATTTGCGAAAGGTGCCCGTGGAGGGTCAGGCCATCGATCACGCGGTAAGTCTCGCGGACGAGGGCACGCGAAGGCTTGAGTTTCGGCTCGCGGAGCCCGCTCGGGTCATCGGTCGCATCTCGAGCACGGATGATGACAAGCGAGCGTTTCGACTGACGGGTCGCCTTGCTGCGGATGTCGAGCTCGCTTGTGGTCGGTGTCTCATACCGTTCGAAACAGAGCTTCGCGAGAATTTGGACCTTCACTATTTGCCTCAATCCAAAAACGTCGCTCGGGCAGGAGAGGACGACCGAGGTTTGGGCGAAGACGAGCTTTTAGTGGCCTTCTATCGTGACGACCAGCTCGATCTGTCGCATATGGCTTGGGAGCAGATCGTTCTCGCACTTCCGATGAAGCCACTCTGCAAGATTGATTGCGAGGGCTTGTGTCCCGACTGCGGGGTCAATCGCAACGCGGCTAGCTGCAGTTGCGTTCAAGACGATACCGACCCGAGACGGCAGGCGTTGAACGGCCTGATCGACCCGTGAGCTCGGCCCGACAAGGACGCCAAGGCCGGCAAAGGAGATTATTCGAAAATGGCCAATCCCAAGAGTAGACATTCGAAGAGCCGGCGAGGTAAACGCCGGGCACATAATGCGCTCGTTCACAAGCCGCTCTCCGAGTGTCCGCATTGCCACCAAGCCAAACATCCACACCGAGTGTGTCCAAATTGTGGGTACTACAAGGGTGCCCAAGTGATGGAAGTCAAAGAGCGCTAGTGCTCGAACCGCAGAGCGTGTCCGCCGGCGCCGAAGGCTACGTTCGACTTCGCTCGCTGCACAAGGCCAAGGCCAGGAATTCACGGTAGCATTAGCGGGTTCGGCTGCTAGCGCGGGGGCACATCCTGCGTGTTTCTCTCGGTCGAATCCACGTGACCCGAGCGGGCGATGGAACAAGGGAAGGCATGCTTCGATGAGTGGAGAAGGTAAGATTGCGCTCCTCTTTCCCGGACAGGGCTCGCAAGAGACGGGAATGGGGAAAGACGCGTTCGAGAGCTACGACCGCGCCCGTCGGGTTTTCGAGACAGCCGACAAAGCGCTCGGGTTTTCGATCAAGAAGCTCTGTTTCGAAGGCCCGGACGAGGAGCTCAAACTTACCGAAAATACGCAGCCCGCGATCTTGACTACGAGTATCGCCCTTTGGGAAGTTCTGCGCGGCGCCGGTATCAAGCCGGATTATGTGGCAGGACACAGTGTCGGTGAATATTCGGCCCTTGTGGCCGCGGGCGGGTTGAGCTTCTCGGACGCGGTCACGCTCGTGAGAAAGCGTGGGCGATATATGCAAGACGCAGTGCCCGTCGGCGTCGGTGCGATGGCGGCCATTCTGGGACTTTCTGTCGATGACGTCGAAGCTCTTTGCCGCGACGCCCGTGAGGGGCAAGTGCTCGAGCCCGCCAATTTGAATGGCGGGCGGCAAGTCGTCATTGCGGGACACCGAGAGGCCGTCGATCGTGCTTGCGCGCTCGCCAAAGAGCGCGGCGCGCGCAGGGCTCTGCGGCTTGCGGTGAGCGCGCCGTTTCATTGCACGCTCATGAAGCCTGCCGCGGTCGAGCTCGCCAAGGATTTAGGGAGCACAGCGTTCCGAGATTTCGATGTGCCCCTTTTCACGAATGTCGATGCAGAGGCCATCACCTCTGGGGCGGCGGCGCGTGACGCACTCGAGCGACAAGTGGCCTCACCCGTTCGCTGGGAGGCCATCGTCGGGGCCATGGCCACCGCAGGTGTTGAGCGATTTGTGGAAGTCGGGCCTTCTAAAGTTCTTTCCGGGCTCGTGAGGAAGATCGTCAAGAATGTAGAGACGCTCACGGTGAGCTCGTCCGACGGCGTGAAACGTTTGACGGAGGCGAGCGTTGTCTGAATGGGATGCAAAGCTCGCTCTCGTCACCGGAGGCTCCCGCGGCATCGGACGCGCGATTGCCGCTGCTTTAGCAAAGCGGGGTGTGCGGGTTGTCCTCACCGGGCGTAGCGAAGATCGCGCGCGGAAGACTGCCGAACAGCTTGGCTCCGGCTCCCAAGGTCTCGCGATGGACGTCTCCGACCGGGAGGCCGTCGACCGTGTGATCAAATCGGTTCTCGACAAGCATGAACGTATCGACATTCTCGTCAACAATGCCGGTATCACGCGAGACAACTTGCTCATGCGGATGAAGCCGGAAGAGTGGAACACGGTTATGGCGACGAACGTCAACGCGCTCTACTATTGCAGCCAGGCAGTTCTCCGGCCTATGATTCGCCAGCGCTCCGGGCGCGTCATCAACATGAGCTCTGTTGTCGGCCTGATGGGGAATGCGGGACAGGTCAATTATGCGGCGTCTAAGGCCGCGATTTTGGGTTTTACCAAAGCGCTCGCCCGTGAAGTCGCTTCTCGTAACGTTACGGTGAATGCGATTGCCCCTGGTTATATCGAGACCGATATGACGCGGGAGCTTGCGCAAGGGGCGACTGAGGCGCTCCACGAGGCGATCCCGATGAAGCGCATCGGCCAACCGTCGGATGTGGCGGCCGCGGTGTTGTACCTTGCGTCCGAAGGCGCGAGTTACGTTACAGGACAAGTTTTGCAAGTCAATGGCGGTTTATACATGTGAGGAGGGATTCCATGAGTAAGATTCCAGATAAAGTAAAAGGCATTATCATCGAGCAGCTCGGCGTCAGCGAGGATCAGGTTACGGAAGACGCTTCGTTCGTCGATGACCTCGGCGCTGATTCTCTCGACCAAATGGAGCTCGTCATGGCGCTCGAGGAAGAGTTTGGCGTCGAGATTCCCGATGAAGATGCGGAGAAGATCACCCGTGTCAGGGAGGCGATCTCTTATATTACCGAGCACGGTAAGTGATTTTGCTTGGCTTCGGTGTTAGTGGTCAGCACTTAGTAGTCGCTGGGCGGCGGAGGGCTTTTGAATCGTAGAGTAGCCATTACGGGTATCGGGCTCGTTTCGGCGCTTGGGCTCGGCACGAAGGAGACGTGGGAAGGTTTGTTGGCCGGCAGGTCGGGTATCGGGCCGGTTACGCATTTCGACGCGTCCGATTTCAGCGTGCGCATTGCGGGTGAGCTCAAGGATTTCGATCCTCTTCGTTTCATCCCGAAAAAAGACGTCAAGAAGATGGACGCCTTCATCCAATATGCGTTGGCGGCATCCGAGATCGCCGTGGAAGATTCGGGCTTCTTGATAGAGGAAGATAATGCCGCGCGCGTGGGTGTTTTCATCGCGTCCGGTATTGGCGGCTTCGGTACCATCGAGCGAGAGCACACCGCCCTCTTGAATGGAGGCCCCCGTCGCATTTCACCTTTCTTCATCCCGGCAACCATCATCAATCTCGCGGCGGGCCAAGTCTCGATCCGCTTCGGGGCCAAAGGGCCCAACTCGGCTACCGCGACCGCCTGCTCGGCCAGCGCCCACGCTATCGGCGACGCGATGAAGATCATTCAGCGTGGCGACGCGGATGCGATGATCGCTGGCGGGTCCGAGGCTGCGATTACGCCGATGGGTATCGGGGGCTTTGCGGCCATGAAAGCGCTCTCGGTCCGCAACGACGATCCCGAGCGAGCTTCACGCCCGTTCGACAAAGATCGCGACGGCTTTGTTGTCGGTGAAGGTGCCGGCGTCCTCGTACTCGAGGAGCTCGAAGGTGCGAAGGCGCGTGGCGCGGACATCCATGCGGAGCTCGTGGGTTATGGCATGAGCTCCGACGCTTATCACATGACCACACCGTCGGAAAGCGGGGATGGCGCGCAGCGCGTCATGCGGAACGCGATCGCCGATGCGGGAATCGCGCTGACCGATGTCGGATATGTCAACGCGCATGGCACGTCCACCGTCTATAACGACCGTACAGAGACCCTGGCGATCCGCGCCGTGTTCGGCGACCACGCGAAGCAGTTAGCTATAAGCTCCACGAAGTCCATGACGGGCCATCTCCTCGGAGGTGCCGGGGGGCTCGAAGCCGGGATTACCGCCCTCGCTTTGAAAAAACAAATAGTGCCCCCGACGACGAACTATGAGAATCCGGACCCCGAATGCAGCTTGGATTACGTTCCGAACGAGGCTCGGAAACTTTCGTTCGAATACGCTCTTTCGAACTCGTTCGGATTCGGGGGAACCAACGGAGCACTGTTGCTCAAGCACCACCTAGCATAAATTGAAGCACTGTCGTCACCACTATCGAGCTCGGAACACGCATGCGGTCAAATGCGCGCGTAAAGGCTGCAAAGACCGTCAAGAGGTGAGAGGATGAGGACAGGCGTCATTTTCACCGAAGATTTCAAGAAGCACGATAGTGGAAGAGGCCACCCCGACTCGGTAGCTCGTGTCGATGCGGTCGCCCGTGCTCTTCGCGATCCCTCGCTGGCAGAGAAAATCAAAGCACTCCCGCTGCGTATCGCGGAGCGGGAAGAAATACTGCTCGTGCATTGGGACCGCTTATATGAAGAGGTCCTCGAATCCGCGGGACAGAAACGGACCCATTTGGACTCGGATACGGTCACATCTCCGGACACGGCAGATGTGGCACACCTCGCTGCGGGCTCTGTATTGACGGCGACCGAGGCGGTCATGGACGGGAAGGTCACGAACGCTTTCGCCTTTCCTCGGCCGCCCGGACATCACGCGAAGCCGGACAAATCCATGGGCTTTTGCGTTTTCAACAACGTTGCCATCGCAGCCCAATACGCGCAGAAACGATATCAGGTCAAGAGGATCTTGATCCTGGATTTCGACGTCCACCACGGAAACGGGACGCAAAAAGTGTTTTATACATCACCCGAAGTCCTCTTTGTGTCGACCCACCAGTCGGGGCACTATCCCGGCACGGGCGACTTGACCGAGATCGGCAAAGAGGAAGGCGAGGGATTCACGCTCAACGTACCGATGCCACCCGGGATGGGAGATCCGGAATTTCTGCGAGTCTTTCGCGATGTCGTGGTTCCCGTCGGACTCGAGTTTGCGCCCGAGCTCGTCCTCGTCTCGGCGGGCTTCGACGCACATCGAGACGACCCGCTCGGCGGCATGAATCTCACACGCGATGGCTATGCCGGCATCACGCAAGAGATTCTACGGCTCGCGAGGAGCACCTGTGAGGGGAAGGTCGTGTTCGCGCTCGAAGGTGGTTATGACCTACACGCGCTCGAGAAGTCTATCGTCTCTACGCTCGCGGTCATGACCGGCGAGCAGACGCCGGAGGCTGCGGATTTCGGAAAGGCGGCCCAGGAGCTCGTTAGTGAGGTGCGCCAGGCGCACGGAGCCTATTGGTCGAGTCTCCGTGAGAGCTAGGAAGTGAACCATGGTTAAAAAGGCCCAAAAGAAGACGGCCGCCAAAAAGACCGTGGCCAAGAAGACGAAGAAAAAAGCCAAGCCGGCGCTGAAAAAAGCTGCAAAAAACAACGGCCAAGAAAACAACGAAACGACCGCGAGCCAGTGGACTTGCGATCGCGTCGCAGCATATCGATTTCATGACCTATAAAGTCGACCAGCTCCGGAAGTTTTACGACGGGATTCTGGAGCTTTCGACGGAGACGAGTGATGAAGAAGGCTTGAACTATCTTCTCGTGAGGACGTCACCCCACTCCACGATGGGTTTCATGCCCCCGCATCCAGATATGCTGGGTGAGCCACCGCAGCCTCGCGAGCCGACTTTGTATTTCGAGGTCAAGGATGTCGACTACGCCTATGCTCAGCTCATCGCGAAAGGCGCGGCATTTGCCGGGCCGCCCGTGGAAATGCCGTGGGGTGACCGCGTCGTCACAACTACCGATCCGGAGGGACGGAGCATCATGCTCGCATCAAAGGCCAAAAAGAAGCGAAAATGAGCGAGCTCAATGCATATATCAGGCGTCTCGTCGACATACCGTCTGTCTCGGGCGATGAAGGCGACGTCGCACGTTTTCTGGAAAAGGATCTAACGAGTCGCAGCTTCTCGGTGCGTCTACATGAGGTCGGTGCGGACCGCTTCAACGTCTATGCGGTCAACGATGGCGCGGTCCCGCGGCTCATCTTCAACACGCACATCGATACCGTACCCCCGTTCTACGAGAGCTCCGAGGACGACGAGTACATCTATGGCCGTGGTTCCTGCGACGCCAAGGGGATCCTTGCTTGCATGGTGCTCGCCACGGTGGCTCTCCGCGACGAGGGCCACCGGGAGATTGGAATGCTTTTCGTCGTCGGCGAAGAAGTCGATAGCGCCGGCGCCTTGGCCGCCAACGAGGGCGATTGGACGAGCGAGCACGTCGTGGTCGGCGAGCCCACCGAGAACCGTATGGCGAGCGGCCATAAGGGTGGCTTCAAGTTCCTTCTTACGGCGAGTGGCAAAGCCGCCCACTCCGCCTACCCGCAGCTGGGAGAATCCGCCATCGCCTATTTGCTCGACGCGCTTACCGACATACGCGCCGAAGACTGGGGCAAGAGCGACCTGATGGGCGCAGCCACGACCAACATCGGTACGATCAAAGGCGGCCTGGCCGCCAACGTATTCGCCCCCGAGGCCGAATCCGAAGTATTCATCCGAGTCGTAGGCAACGTGAACGACGTCAAGGAAAAACTAGACAAGATCCTGACGAAACACCCCAAGCTAACCTACAAGGTGATCGCAAGCTCCGACGCCGTAACGTGCAAAACCGTTGAGGGCTTCGAGCTCGCCCCCGTGTCATTCGGAACCGACATCCCCGCCCTAACCAACCTAGGAAAACCACTTCTGCTAGGCCCAGGCTCGATCCACGACGCCCACACCAACGCCGAGAAAATAGGCAAGAAGGAAGCTCAAAACGCCATAAAATACTACCAGCGCCTAGCCAAACAACTACTAGCGGGGTAGTTCGGTCCGTTGTGAGCTCAACTGCGTCGCCCACGCTTGCCCGCGACCACCGCTTTGAACCGGGGCTCCGCCCGTAGCGGCTCGAACTCCGCAGCTTTTTGAGCTTCGGCGCGCCGCGGCGGGTCGATATCGATGGCCGTTTGCAGGGCATCAATCGCGGCATCCGGCTGGCCGAGCTGCGCGTAAGCAATCGCGAGGTGGTAGAAAGCTTCGTCGCAATCCGGATGATTCTTCAGCGCGTGTTTGAGGTCCTCGATAGCTTTTTCGTTGCGGCCGAGGTGGAGAAAGACGATGCCGCGTTGAAGAAGAGCGCCGTGGTCATCGGGCGTCGTCTCGAGCGCTTCGGTGAACTCGCCGATCGCAAGCTCTTGTTCCCCCGCGTCGAAACGCGCGAGACCTTTGAGCACGTGCCCTTCGACCGAGCCCGATTCCATCGCGATCAAGTCGTCGCCGACGGCGATCGCTTCATCAATCTTGCTAAGCTCCAGACAGGCATTGCCTTTGGCGATACGGGCATCGATCTTGTCGGGAGCCGCGGCGATGGCGCGGTCGAAATCGCGCACGGCCTCCGGCCAGCGCTTCAAATCCGCGAGGGCGGCCCCGCGATTGTAGAGCACGTCGCTGCCGTCCGGCTCGAAGCGCAGGACCTCGTCGAAGCCCTTGATGGCGGCGTCGGGCTGGCCCAATTCGCGAAGGATCACTGCCCGATTATGGAGCGATGCTAGATGGTTCGGTTGGACCCCCAGAGCCCGCTCATAGTCGGCTAAAGCGTCTTCCAGGCGCCCCAGCAGATCGTAGACGACGCCCCGGTTGTAGTACGCGAGGTAGGATTGAGGGTTCAGGGATAGCGCGCGATTCAGGTGGCGGAGCGCCTTTTTGAGATCATCCTGGTCGATGGCCTTGACTCCAAGGTCCACATAGCGCTCGCCCAGCTGCATCTGACTCATGATCGTGCCCCAGAATAGCTCCGGCCCGGAACCGAATGCAAACGCTGATCCTGATACCATGCGCCCGTGAAAGCGGTTCGGGCGCGTTTTTTGGGACTCTTGCGCTGGTATGGACGCCACCAGCGGAGGCTTCCGTGGCGTGACCATCTGGATCCGTACCGGGTTTGGCTCTCGGAGTCGATGCTCCAGCAGACCCAGGTACAAACGGTGATCCCCTATTTTGAACGTTTCATCGAGCATTTGCCCGACGTCGACGCGGTCGCGAACGCAACCGAGCAGGAAGTTCTCGCCCTGTGGTCGGGACTGGGCTATTACCGAAGAGCGCGCGCGTTCCACGCCGCCGCGAAGACGATCGCCTTCGAGCTCGACGGTCGCTTTCCGGAAGACGTGGCCGGCTGGCTGCGGCTGCCAGGTGTGGGTCGCTATACGGCGGGCGCCATCGTTTCTATCGCTTTCGGTGTGCGGGCGCCGATTCTGGACGGGAACGCGGCGCGCGTTTTGTCGCGTGTGTTCGAAGTGCGAGGGAATCCGAGAAAAGGGGAGAGCAAGCGGAACTTGTGGGAGCTCGCGACGGAGATCCTACCCGAGCACTCGATCTCGGAATTCAATCAAGCTCTGATGGAGCTCGGCGCTCTTGTTTGCACGCCGAGAAATCCACGCTGTCTCACCTGTCCATTGCGCGACGCGTGCGCCGCAAAGCGTCTGGGACTCGAGCAAACGCTACCCGAGCTTCCGCCCCTCCCAAAAAGCGTCCGCGTGACGCTCGCCGCCGCCGTTATCGAGGAGAAAGGAAAGTTACTGGTCTATCGACGAGAGGGCGTGGAGCTCATGAAAAACATGTGGGAGCTCCCGGAAGCGGAATGCCGCGACGGAGAAGACCCGCGCGCCGCCCTCGCCCGTGAGGCTCAGGAAAAATATGGACTGGACCTGACACCGGGTCAAGAGCTCGCCAAAGTGAAGCACAGCATCATGAACCGCCGCATCGACCTCCGTGCCTATGCCGCCAAGCTCGCGAACCGTCCCCGAACAGGGTGCCGCAAGAAAAGGTGGGTAACCCCCAAACAACTTCTCAACCTACCTGCTTCGTCAATGGTTCGCAAAGTCCTAACCAAATTAGACCCCATCAAACCCCATAAACCCCAAAGGAGACCGTGAACGGCGCGATGTCATCCTGGAACCTGAATCCTGAATGCTGGTTCACGCTATATTGAAAACATGTCCTTGAGCCTCTTCCTCTTGTTCGCTCTCGCGCTGAGCGGCGTACAAGAAGATCGTGCGGGTGAGCTCTACGCGGAGGGCGTCGAACGTTACAACGCCGGCGATTACGACCAGGCGGTCGAGCTTCTTTCCCAGGCCGCCGCGCTCGACCGCGACGTTCCCGACTATCGCTATCACCTTGCGCTTGCTTACCTCAAAGTCGAGCGCCCGAAGGAAGCGGCGCGCGAGCTCGAATCGACTCTCGGTATGATGGGTTTGCGGCGAGAGACGCGCGTCAAGGAGCCAACAGTGCTCGTTCAGGCCGCCGTCGCCTACCTCCGGATGGGGAACTTCGAGACCGCCCGCCTGCGTATCGAAAATGCGCTCGAGCGCGACGAAGCGCTCGTGGATGCGCACTATGTGATGGGCTTGATCGTCAAGGAGGAGGGTGACGAGGAAGCGGCCGCGAAGCATTTCGGGACCGTTCTCGAGATCGATCGCGATCACCTGGCAGCCAACCTGGCGCTTGCGGAGTGGCTCGAGAAAATCGGCGAGGCGGAGCTCGCGCGGGAGAACTTGCGCCACGCGTCGCATGGCACGCACGACAATTTCGAGATTCTGCTAGCACTCGGTGGCCTTTCGTACCGTCTCGGCGACCTAGCAGAGGCCGCTACGGCGTTCGAGCAGGCCTACGAACAGCGGCCGTCGGACGAGGACGCCGCATTCAATTTGGGGGCCGTGAGGTTGGCCGAACGGCGCGTTGTCGAGGCGATTACGCTTCTGCGTCCGCTCGTCGAACGGGACGAGCCGCATGACGGTGCGGCCTTCAACCTCGCGATTGCTCTTCATAGCTCGGAGGATCACAGCGGAGCGCGCGGGGCTCTCCTGGAGCTTCTCGAGCGCGACCCGGATTTCGAAGGCGCGTCGTTCTCGCTCGCGGTGGTCTCGGAAGCTCTCGAGGACGATGCGGGTGCCGAGAGCGCCTATCGGGCGGCCATCCGCAATAGCCCCAGCTCTCTTCCTGCTTTCTTGAACCTTGCAGCGCTTCTCGAGCGGCTCGAGCGGCCGGATGAAGCGGTCGCGGTACTCAAGCAAACGCTAGAGCTTCCAATGGACGACCAGCAGGCTCAAGTGATCCGCGATGCGATCGAGAGCTTGGAGGGAGCGTGATGACGAAGTAGAAAGGCGATGGCCCGAAGGCCACCGCCCTTCCCTTCGTGGGCCAGAGATCTCTCGGTGCCATCGGGCAAGCGTTCCAACACCTTGGCTACACTCGCCGCCGCCTAAGCCAAAGCTAGAAAGCCCGACTCCGATGCCATCGATGATTCTATCGCCCCATCCTCGTCGGGCCGGCGTTTCCTCACGCCTGCCGAATCTTGCCAGAGAATCGTTCTCGGCGTGATGCAGGCAAGTGTGTCGGAAACTCCGAGCGCGACCTTCACTGAAAGCTCGTTCTCAGCTCGGAGGAGACTTTGGTTTTCACTCGATGGTGCTAGAGATGGACGCTGTTCGCCGATCGTCCTAGAACCCACGAGTACCTCCGTCCGCTTTGATGACTTCACCGAGGACCCGGACCCCGGTAAGAATGCGCCAGCGATGAAGTCTGGGCCCGAGCCTCGATCTACGACTTGTTCTAGCAGGACGGATGCCAATCTTTTGGGTGCGTATAAGGGTAAGCATTATTGGGAGATAAGGTTGGGATGCGTCGAGCGGGCGTTCTCGGATGTCTCCCAACTGAGACGTTTCACGGCGGAATGAGTCCTTCAGGGAGGACACCTGCCATCGCCAGCGCTTCGGCGGGCAGGCTCGCCTGATTGCGCCACGCTTTTGGCGCGGCTTAGAGAGGCAGGTTGACGCTGTGCTAACATGAGCGTCGTTTGTACATTCAGGGTTTGAGATCGCTCTTGAGGAGAGGATGACGACTTACGATTTCGAGGGTATCGAGCGGAAATGGCAGACAAAGTGGCTCGATAGTAAGGTTTTCGAGGTTAGCGAGGACCCGAAGCGCCCCAAGTATTATGTTTTGGAGATGCTCCCCTATCCTTCGGGGAACATCCACATGGGGCATGTGCGCAACTATTCGATTGGAGATGCGGTCGCGCGGTTCAAGCGGATGCGCGGGTTCAATGTGCTGCACCCCATCGGTTGGGACGCGCTCGGGCTCCCCGCGGAGAACGCGGCTCTCAAAAACGAGAAACATCCCGAGGAGTGGACGCTCAGAAATATCGAGCTCATGACGACCCAGCTGAAGCGGATGGGTTTTTCATACGCTTGGTCGCGTGAGTTTGCAACCTGTGATCCTCAGTACTACCGCTTCAATCAGTGGTTCTTCATCCAGATGTGGAAGAAGGGCTTGGCCTATCGGAAGATGGCGTCGGTGAACTGGTGTCCAGTCGATAAGACCGTTCTCGCGAACGAGCAGGTCATCGATGGGCGATGCTGGCGCTGCGACGCTGAAGTCGTACAAAAAGAGCTCGAGCAGTGGTTCTTGAAGATCACCGTCTACGCCGACGAGCTTCTGACCGCGATGGAGTCCATGGATCGCTGGCCGGGCAAGGTGCTCGCACTCCAGAAAAACTGGATCGGTCGCTCCGAAGGGGCCGAGATCAACTTCGCGCCTCCGGATGGCTCGGAGCCTATCCGGGTCTTTACGACACGCGTGGACACCATCTATGGCGCGACCTTCGTCGTGCTGGCACCCGAGCATCCTCTAGCGGGGCGATTCGCCGCCACGAATCCAGAAGTCTCGAGTTACGTCGAGAAAGCCAAGTCCGAGGATAAAGAAACCCGCTTGGCCGAAGACCGAGAGAAGACTGGCGTGGCCACCGGGCACGACGCCGTCAATCCGTTCAACGGCGAGGCAGTCCCAATCTGGGTCGCGGATTACGTGCTAATGGACTACGGCACCGGTGCGGTCATGGCGGTGCCAGCACATGATGAACGCGATTTCGCTTTTGCGAAGAAGTACGGGCTGATGATCCGTCCCGTAATCCAATCGGCGCCACGTGAGCCCCGTGCAGGTGACGAGGTCGACACCGACGCTTTCGAGACGGCCTTCTCAGATTACGGAACCGTCGTGGACTCGGGCGAGTTCACCGGACTGCCTTCCGAAGAAGCCATCACGGCGATGACGACGCATGCGGAAAAAACCGGCTTCGGCAAAGCGGCCATCAGGTACAAAATTCGTGATTGGGGTATCTCCCGCCAACGCTACTGGGGGACTCCGATTCCAATGATCTATTGCAGTCATTGCGGCGTGGTGCCGGTTCCGGAAGCCGATCTCCCGATTGTGCTCCCGCGCGACGTCAAGATCACGGGCAAGGGGGGATCGGCCCTCGCCGAGAACGAAGATTTCGTGAACACGAGCTGTCCCGAATGTGGCGGTGTAGCGCGGCGTGAGACTGACACGATGGATACTTTCGTGGACTCGTCGTGGTACTTTTATCGCTATGTCGATCCGAAGAACGAAGACATGCCGTTCCACCCCGAAGCCGTGGCCTATTGGTTTCCCATCGATCTCTATATCGGAGGCATCGAGCACGCGATCCTGCACCTAATTTATTGCCGTTTCTGGACGAAGATGATGCGCGACCTCGACCTGGTCGAGATCGACGAGCCGGTCGTGACCCAACTCTCACAAGGCATGGTTATCAAAGACGGCGCGAAGATGTCGAAGAACAAAGGCAACGTCGTCGACCCGAACACGTTCATCGACAAATACGGGGCCGACGCGGTGAGGCTCTATATGCTCTTCGAGGCGCCTCCGGAAAAAGAAGTCAACTGGACCGATCAGCGCCTGGAGGGACCCTCACGATTTCTCCAAAGGGTGTGGCGTTTCGTCGAGAACGAGAAAGACGCGCTGAGCTCGGCGTCGCCGATAGAAGGAAACGAAGAGTGGAACGAGCGCGAGATGGCTCTTCGCCGCAAAACGCACCAGACCATCATGCGGGTGACGCGCGACATCGAAGAGCGGCTTCACTTGAATACCGCCATTGCGGCGATCATGGAGCTCGTGAACCAGCTCTACAAGTCGATCGAGCCGCACCCCCATCGCTCGGACAGCTGGAAAGTGATCCGCGAAGCGACAGAGACCGTGATTCTTCTCTTGAACCCCTTTGCGCCCCATGTGGCGGAAGAGATATGGCAGATCCTCGGAAACCGAAAAGGCCTCATGTCGGCGACCTGGCCGGTCTATGATCGAGACGTCGCCGCCGAGGAGACCATCACGCTCGTCGTCCAAGTCAACGGCAAAGTGCGCAGCCGGCTGACGCTTTCCGCCAATCATGAAGAAGACGAGGTCAGGCGGCTCGCTCTCGAGGACGAAAAGATCCAAGGGCTTGTGAACGGGATGGAAGTCAAACGAGTGGTCATCGTGCCGAATCGTCTCGTTAACGTTGTCGTCGTGCCTCGTGCCGCCGAGTTAACACAGGAGTGATGATATGAGAGCGTTTCGGATGGCGATATTGAACGCTCTTTTGATCACGATGAGCGGTTGCGGCTATAGCCTGGCGGGAAAGGGGAATTTCCTTCCCGACTATATCGCCTTGGTGGCGATCCCCACATTCGAGAACCGGAGCGATCAAATCTCCATCGAAGAGATCGTCACGTTGAAGGTCGTCGAAGAGTTCAACGCTCGTGGACGCTACAAAATCCAACCGGAGGTCGCCGGAGCGGATGCAGTGATGAACGGTATCATCGTGTCCTTCAACTCGGCGCCCTCGGTGCTCGAAGGCGGAAACGAGGATATTTCTTCGAGCCAGGCGGCGACTTATACGGTCGTCATCCGCGCCCAAGTCGAGTTCAAGGATCTCGTTGCCGACAATGTTATCTGGCAGAGCAGCGGCTTCCAGTTTCGGGATGACTATGAAATCGGAGAGGACGAAGAAGACTTCTTCGACCAAGAAGGCTTGACGATGCAGCGCCTGTCCGAGGAGTTCGCGAAATCGCTCGTGAGCAGCATTCTCGAGGCGTTCTGAGCGCAGTCTAGCAGGATGCTGAAAAGTCATCTTCACACTGCTGCGAGCGGAGCGAGCCCGGCCCGAATGGGCCGACAGCAGTAAGCCGAGCGAAGAGCGAGGCGACAAGCGCGCTCTGGGCGAGGGAAAGAGAGAGCGCGCACTGAGCAAGAGATGATGAAGCTCTCATACTACCGGCTAGCCGAGCACCTCGATCAAGGGAAGCTTCTGCCCGTCTACGTCGTCGTGGGCGAGCAAGACCTCCTTCGCGAGCTTGCTGTTGCCGAGATAAAGCGTCACGTTCTCGGGGAGGCGGAGACGCCATTCAACCTCGACCGTTTCGACGGTGAGGCGACCGACGGTGCCCATGTGGTGATGTCGGCTAACTTGCTGCCCATGCTCGGCGGCCAGCGGCTTGTGATCGTCAAGCGCGCGCAGAAGCTCCTCGAGAAATCGGAAGAGCTGCGCGCTTATCTCGACGACCCGTCCCCCCAGACGATTCTGCTGCTCGAGCTTTCGAAATCCCCGGATAAACGACGTAAGGCGTGGAAAGAGGTCGAACAGAAAGCGTCGATCATCGCCTGCGCCACGCCGAAGACCGCAGAACTTTTAGACTGGGTGAGCGAGCAGGCGAGAGAGCGCAAGCTTCGCCTAGGACACGACGCCGTGAGCTACCTCGTCTCCGAGTCCGGTGGAGATTTGAGACACCTTTTGAACGAGCTCGAAAAGCTCTCGCTCTATGCCGGAGAGGAAAAGCTCGATCTGGAGACGATCGCGACCGTGCTCGGGCGCGGCAAAGCGCAAAGCATCTTTCGCTTTCTTGACGCACTGGCGGCGGGGGATTCCAAAAACGCGCTTCGGCAGCTGGGTCGGTTGCTCGAAGAAGGGGAGCCGCCGCTCAGGATCTTGGCGCTCGTGGACCGTCTAGTGGGGCAGCTCCGGATGGCCAAGGAGTTTCAAAGCTCGCCACGTCGTGGGGACAGCCTCGCGAAAGTTCTCGGAGTGCCACCTTTCGCCGCAAAAGGAATCGCGGAGGCGGCGCGGCGCTTCGACCGCACGATGCTCGAAAGAGCGTTGCGATCGCTCGCTGACGCGGATCGGGTGCTCAAGTCGAGTGGCCTTCCGGCGCGGCTCTTTCTGGAGAGTCTTGCGATCTCGCTTTGCGCGGGAGGCGGGCGGAGGGTCAGCTCCGAGCGAGGGCTGAGAACTGGCGGGTGAGACGGGATTTGTAGCGGTTGCCTGCGTTTTCGTGAATGACGCCTTTTTTGATCATGACATCCACGAGAGACATCGTGCCGGGCAGTAACTTCTTTGCCTCGTCTGCCTGCTTGGCCTCGATGGCTTCCCGCAGTTTCTTGATTTGTGTGCGTAGACGGGTACGGTGAGAGCGGTTGCGGACGCGGCTTTTCTCGTTTTGCCGCACTCGCTTGATCGCCGAAAGACTTTGAGCCAATGCCGTTCCTCCTCAGGGTATGTCGCCCCGTTGCCGAAGCAAACATTTTAGCACAATGACGGAAACAACCCTAATCCCTTGGCTGCAAAGGACCTTCGAGATTCAGGAGCGCGGAAGCTCGGTGCGCACCGAGCTTTTGGCCGGCCTTACCACGTACATGGCCATGAGCTACATCCTGCTCGTCAACCCGGCCATCTTGAGCCTCACGGGCATGGATCAAGGGGCCGTACTCGCCGCGACTTGCTTTGCTTCGGCTTTTGCGACTCTCTGGATGGCCGTCCACGCCAACTATCCCGTGGCTCTCGCACCAGGGATGGGGCAGAACTTCTTTTTTGCCTTCACGATATGCGGGCCCGTGGCAGCAGGCGGGTACGGCTACGGGTGGGAACAGGCCCTCGCGGCAGTCGTCTTCGCCGGCGGTCTGTTTGTGCTTGCTTCCTTCTGGAAACTTCGTGCGCGACTCATCGAGAGCATTCCGGACCACTTAAAAAAGAGCATGGCGGTGGGGATTGGTCTCTTGATAGCGATCGTTGGCCTGAGATGGGGCGGGATCGTAACCGCGGCGCCCGTCATCCATATCGGCCTCGGCGATCTCGGAAGTCCAGCGGCGCTCCTCACCCTTTTCGGTGTCACCGTGACTTCTATTTTGACGGTGCTTCGCATCAATGCGGCGATCGTCATCAGTGTCTTGGCGTCGACGATCGTGGCCATGATCACCGGGCTCGCCGATTTTCAAGGGGTTTTGGGGCTTCCGGATTCGCTCACGGCTGGACTCTTCGCAGCGGACTTCAAGGGCCTCTTCCAGCAACAGGATGTTTTCGCGGTCGTCTTCGTAATCTTTTTCGTCGATCTGTTCGACACCGTGGGCACGCTCATTGGTGTGAGCGAGCGCGCCCGGCTGAGCGTAGCCGGCCAGCTTCCTCGAGCTCGTGAAGCTTTTCTTGCGGACGCGGCAGGCTCGGTCGTCGGCGGTCTCGCCGGGACTTCCACCGTGACGAGCTACGTCGAAAGCGCCGCGGGCGTTCACGCCGGCGGCCGCACTGGGCTCGCTTCGGTGGCGACGGCATTTCTTCTTACGATTTCGGTGTTCCTCTATCCCTTGCTGCGCGTGGTGGGTGGAGGCGTCGATGCGGGGGACGGTGTCACTCTGTACCCCACGCTTGCACCTGCATTGATTCTCGTCGGCGTCTTCATGATGGCCTCCGTCGGCGACATCGCGTGGAGCGAGCCTCACCAAGCCATTCCGGCCTTTTTGACGGTAATCATGATGCCCCTCACGACGAGCATCACGGAGGGGATCGCCTTCGGATTCATCTCGACATCCGTGCTCTATCTGATGAGCGGGCGCGCTCGCGAGCTCCACTGGGCGGCGCATTTGATCGCCGCTTTGTTCCTCGCGCGCTTTATCTGGTTTTGAAGCGGCGCTTCAGATAGATCTCTAGAACATGAACGGAATCCACGATTCTGGCTGGTTAGTTAGTACCCGTCCTGACAGGTGTAAGAGGTTGAGAAAAAAGGGGTAATCGCAAATTTAGGGCTAGCCTTCTGAGGGAGTGTCGTTTAGTATCGAGTCGACAAAAACGCAGATTCTAAACGACTTAACTCCAAAGGAGACCAGCCCTAAATGCGAAAAACGATCAACCCACAACCAAGCCTTCGCGAGCCCTGGCTGGAGCTGGAGCACGCACGCGAGCTCGAAACGATATCATCGCTGCTCGATGCCCATCCTAAGCTCAATGAGCTGGTACTGCAAGACCTGAGGTCGGTCACCCCATCGGCAGGGAGCGATGTTGGTCGTGGGGGAATGAGCGCGGAGCAGGTTCTCCGGGCGTTGTTGGTCAAGCAGCTGAATCAGTTCACCTATCGGGAGCTGGCGTTTCACTTGGCAGACTCTCGAAGCTATCGGACGTTTTGCCAGCTCGGCATCATAGAGCCGAGCCCGTCACGACCCTAGCAGCAAACATCAAAGCCGTGAAGTTCGAAACGCTGGAGAAAATCGATGGCAGACTCTCGAAGCTATCGGACGTTTTGCCAGCTCGGCATCATAGAGCCGAGCCCGTCGAAGTCGACCCTAGCAGCAAACATCAAAGCCGTGAAGTTCGAAACGCTGGAGAAAATCAACCGAGAGTTGGTGAGTGTTGCCGAGAAGACCGCGATCGAAAAAGGAAGAAAAGTACGAGTGGACTGCACGGTAGTGGAGTCGAATATTCATTCTCCTACGGACTCCGAGCTTCTTTATGACTGCGTCCGAGTTCTCACTCGCCTCATGTGCCGAACTCGCGAACTGCTGGGTACAGTAGTGGTCTTCGGCAATCGAACGCGTCGAGCGAAGAGACGTCGACTGGGAGTTCTAAACGCGAAGGATAAGGAACAAAGGCGTCGCGTCTATCGAGATCTACTGAAGGTGTCGGAAGAAACCTATCGCTCCGCTCAACGCGTTGCAGACCAGTTGGACGAGTCCGGCTTGACCGAGCCGGTGAAGCGAGCGAGTGCGGAGAAGATCGCCGCGGATTTTAAGCACTTTCTCGTCCTCACCGAAAAAGTCATCAACCAAACTCGGCGTAGAGTGATTGATGAAGAGCGTGTGCCTGCGGAGGAAAAGGTCGTTTCGATCTTCGAAGAACACACCGACATTATTCGCAAAGACCGGCGCGAGACTCTCTACGGTCACAAGGTGTGTTTGACTGGTGGCTCGTCCTCGATGATTTTGGATTGCGTGATCTTGGATGGGAATCCGTCCGATTCAACTCTCGCGGAAACCATGATCGACCGTCAAGTCGAACTCTACGAACGGGCCCCGCGCCAGGTTGCCTACGATGGCGCGTTTTCTTCAAAGGCAAACTTGGAAGCCATCAAAGGCAAGGGAGTTGAAGATGTTGCCTTTACCAAGGCTCACTTCGCGGTGACCGATATGGTCAAGAGTTCCTGGGTCTATCAACGCCTACGGCGATTTCGCTGCGGAATCGAAGGCGTCATTTCGTTCTTGAAACGAGTCTTTGGTCTCGACCGATGCACATGGCGCTCATTGCCTTCTTTCAAATCCTACGTATGGAGTTCCATCATCACCTGCAACCTGTTGGTAATGGCAAGGCACCTATTACGATAATAATGATTGCTCTTACTGCGTTTATAGCCATGGATTGCTGACGATTCGCCTCTCGTTTCGTCCAAGATTTTCATTCGCTTCCGAGCCTACGAGGTGCCGACTGAAAACGTATAATACCCACATCTTCGATAGGCCTCTCGTACACCACAAGTTATGGTGTTTCTGGACAGGAACTAGTTAGAGGCCAGAGGAAAGTCGGTCGTGTTGGCGTACCATGCGGCGATATTGGCGGAATGTGGGGGTAGTATAGTTGCGTCCGATGCCTTGGGGTACTTGTTTCGCGACGAGCTCGTCGAAGTGCGTGATCACGTGGACGAGCGCTCCCGGAATACGTCGCGAGATCTCGGCCGCGTTGTGCTCCACCGTTTCGCGCAGACTGTCCTTGAAAGCGATGGGGAAGCGCTCCCGATGGAGAATCTCGCCTGTGTCGATCCTCTCGTCCATGCGATGGACGGTAAGCCCTGTTTCCCGGACGCCTTCGTAGATCGGCCAGATGACGCTCGAGCCTCCGCGAAATTCCGGTAGAACCTCCCCGTGGACGTTGACCGTGCCGAGCTTCGGGACGCGAAAGACCTTTGGGAACAAATACCCGTTTCCGAGGGATAGCCCGAGATCGGCGTCGGCCGATCGCATGAGCTCGACCGTTTCATCTCCGTTCGCAAGTGGCGTTTGCTCGTAACGCACGCCTTCACGGCGCGCCAAAGCCTCGAGATCCTCCGTTTTCGGACCCTCGTACCACGAACGCAAGTGGCGTCCCATGAGAGCGCCGATGGGGCCGATGCGCAGGATCTTCTTGACGTCGCGCCGCAGCTTTCGTCCCCGCGTGCGGTATTGCCGCTCGGTACGAATAACCAGCGCGACATCGATCTCGCGATGCGCTGCGAGCGAAGGAAGGCAACGACTGGCCGTGCCGTGGCGCAATGCGGTGATGATGACGATGCGCATCAGCTTGTGGCGCCATTTCCGAGCGCGAAATAACGCACGTGCGGCCAGCTCCAATCGGCCTCAAAATGGTGCCTCGGGACCGAGTAGCGGGACGTTTCCGGTGACGCCGATCCGCGAACGGCGCTGAAGCTGCCGTCATAGCCCGCCGCTATGATCTCTCTATGCGCCGCGTCGTCGATATCCCGCGCGGTTCCGAACGGCCATGCGATGTATCGACACGCGGAGCCGAGTTGGTCTTCGATTTCCTGCTTCGATCCGCGTATCTGATCGCGGAGCTGGTCTGGACGTTGTTCTTCGGAGCGCAGTCTTTTATGCGTGCGCGTGTGGCTTCCGATCTCGTGACCGCAATCCGAGAGCTCCCGAACTTGACTCCACGTCATGAAGCGGGTCGGCGATTGCTCGGGCGCCCACCAATGTTCCAAGACGAAAGCGTTGGATGCGCCGACGAGAGTCGAGGGAACGAAGAACGCGGCATGAATGCCGCGTTCCGACAATGACGGGAAAGCGTTGCGATAGTTGTTGTCGAATCCATCGTCGAAAGACAAGTGGAATAGGCGACCGTTCAGCTTGGCGCGATCTTCGAGGATGTCGAAGACTTCGCTAGTCCCGATGAAGCGGCCGATATCGAGTAGCGCGTCGAGCACGGACCTGAAGTTCTCGACTTGATCGTCGTAAACGCCGTGCAGATAGAGGCAGTGGAGAAAGTCTCCTTTGGGCTCTCTCGCGAGAGTGCCCGCAATGGTCAGATACGCGCCGCGGAGCGAGGCACGAACGGAAGAACCACTTATGCCGACGTCCTTTTTACTCCTCGCCCACTTCTCTGCCACGTTGACGATCTTTCCCTATGGACATGATACAGGACCGAGACCACCGCGATTTGCTAAGTTAGGTATAGAACGTTCCAGCAGATCGTCGAAAGTAGAAAGCGGACCAATGCGCGAATCACGATACTCCACGGGGGACCCTGAGCTCGACGGCAAGCTCAGGGCACTCGTCAACCAATGCTGCACGGATGCGGAACGGCGTTCCGTTTATGAAATGGCAACGACCGCTCTTCGGCTCGGCATCGACTGCGCGAAGTACGTTGACCTGAAGATTGCGAACGCGGCGCTCAAGGAGATGCGCCGGGCCTTCAAAATGTTCACGCCGTTTCGCCGGGCCCGCAAAGTGACGGTATTCGGGTCGGCGCGCACACTGCCGGAGCACGGCGATCACGAGCGGGCGGTCGAGTTCGGCAGACTCATGGCCGAGGCGGGCTGGATGGTCGTCACCGGCGCGGGAAGCGGCATCATGGGCGCCGCTCACGAAGGCGCCGGGCGAAGTTTGAGCATCGGTGTCAATATCAAGCTCCCGTTCGAACAGTCTGCGAACGAGACCATTCGCGGCGACCAAAAGAAGCTCATGAGCTTCCGCTACTTCTTCACCCGGAAGCTCTTTTTGTTAAAAGAATCCCGTGCCGTCGTCCTGTTTCCGGGTGGGTTCGGGACCCTCGACGAGTGCTTCGAGGTCCTGACTCTGCTCCAGACCGGCAAGCAGACGCCTTTGCCGGTCGTGATGGTCGAAAGCCCGGAGACCGGCTATTTCAGAGACCTGGGCCGGTTCATCGAGCAGCGTATGCTGGGTCACGGTCTCATCTCTCAGCAAGACCTGTCTCTTTTTCGTATCGTGAAAAACCCAAAGGAAGCGGTCGACGAGGTCATGCTCTTTTATCGCGTCTACCACTCGTCCCGCTATGTCGGCGACAAGCTCGTGTTTCGGCTCGAGCGCGACCTCACGGACGACGAGATCACGACCCTGAATGACGGCTTTCAGGATGTGCTCCGTTCAGGCGAGATCACGCGAAGTCAGCCTCTTCGCCAAGAGCTCGGGACTCATCTCCACGGGCTCGCACGCCTCGAGCTCGATTTCAACCGGCACGATTTCGGCCGCCTGCGACAGTTCATCGACAGAATCAACGCGTTCGATGCGTAGGGCCCGAACTTAACTTTCTCAGTCGTTCTCGCAGAGCGTTGATGGCACGACGGTTAGTGACGGGGCGGCCATAGGGGGGCAAGAGAACTTCGATAGGTCGCTCGAGGCAGCGGGCCGCGGACGCGCGCGCTTCGTCGTCGACCTCTACTTCGCCCTTGTGCGTCACGGTGAAGGCGTCGCCCGCGAAGAGAATGCCTCGTGTCTCCAAGTAGTAGGCAACGTGTCCGTCGGTATGTCCGGGAGTGGCGATGGCTTCGAGGCCGCCTTCGAGCGTCTCACCGTCTATAACGAAGCCGTCGGCTGTGATCGGCGAGACCTTCGGGTGCCTTTGGCGTGCCCAGAACCTCGCCTCGCGCTGACCGGTCAGAAAAAGAGCCTCCGCCTCCGCGTAGCGCACGCGTGTTCCCGAGCGCTTGTTTAGCGCGGCCGCCCCTGCGGATTGGTCGAAATGCCAGTGGGTGAGTGCTAAGAGCCGGACGGAGGATAGCCCGACGCGGGCGCCCTGAAGCTCCATCATCACTGAGGCGGCGGATGCGTCGGGCCCGGTATCGATGAGAACGGCGCCAGGGAACGTTTTGATAATGTAGGCGGTGCTCTTGCTCGGGCGATGCTGGACGCACCAGATTCCGGGAAGGGGCTCGAAAATATCGAAACGTCGCATTGGCTCAACAGCGCCTTGTATAGAATGTCTCGCGCCATGGATGTCACCTGGCCCTTTTTGGGAAGGAGCTTTTACCGATCATGCGCTCGCTCTTGCTCGTTCTGACGATATTGCTCTCGAGTGTCCCGATGGGCGCGCGAGAGGCCCCTCGCGCAAAGAACGTGGTCCTGCTCATCGGCGACGGACTCGGTGCGGCTCAAACCGCGTTCGGCCTCCAATACGCCAACATGGTGGAGGGCCGAAAACTGTACCTCGAGGTTGTGATGAATGACGGCAACACCGGCTATTCGATGCCAACCCCTTATCGCAGCACGGTCACCGATTCAGCCGCCGCGGCTTCGCAGCTGGCCACGGGGCGGAAGGCCCGAAACGAGACGTTAAGCTTGAGCTCCGATGGCTACGTCGTCGAGACGATTCTGGAGGCGTCCAAGAAACGTAGTCTTGCGACGGGGCTCGTCTCTAACATGCGTCTCTCCCACGCGACCCCCGCGGCCTTCGCGGCACACCAAGTGTCGCGCTACAACCCCGAACCCGCGATTCTGGACGACGTGCTGACCGGGTACGACGTCGACGTGTTATTGGGAGGAGGTGCTCGGGCGCTCGTGCCCTCGGGTCGGCCCGTTTCGGATTTTCTGCCGGGTATCGTCGAAGAAGTAGACGGTGGCTCGAATCGACAGGACGACGTGAACCGCATCGCCGAAGCGAAGACGAAGGGTTATGTCGTCGTCTCGGATCGCATGGGGCTCGCGGAAGCGTCGCCAAAAGCGGATAAGCTGCTCGGCCTTTTTGCCGCGTCGCATCTGCCCTACGTGGTGGATACGCGAGCGATGGGGCTCGAGTCGGTGCCGAGCTTGAAGGAAATGGCGTCGGCCGCGCTCGACGTGCTTTCACGCGCGGAGGGTGGCTTTTTTCTGATGGTGGAAGGAGGTCGCATCGACTATGGCGGGCACGACAACGACGCCGGGACGATGCTCCACGAGATTATCGACTTCGATGAAGCGCTCGGGGCCGTGCTCGATTTCCAGGCGCGGCATCCGGACACGCTCGTCATGGTGACGGCGGATCACGGCACCGGTGGGTTCTCGTTCAGCTATGGCGACTTCGGCGGCCGCCCTTCGGGATGGGAGCTTCCGAGCGGTCTCGGCTATGCGCCCCACCATCGATATCCCGCTTGGGAGCAACTGGTGGCGCTCGGCCGTCAATCCGCATCCTACAACTACATTCTCGACAAGGCGAAGGGCTCTCCCGAGAGCCTCGTCGAGGCGGTACGAACCCACACCGGATTCGAGATGACGATCCAGGAAGCGAAAGAAGCTCTCGTCCGCGACGCCGACGGAAACGCTTGGATCGAGGATTTCCGTCACTTCTATGGTGACCAAGACAGCAACCCGGCCTGTCTTCTTGGCCGTCGCCTTTCTCCGCACACATTCGAGGATTTCCGTCACTTCTATGGTGACCAAGACAGCAACCCGGCCTGTCTTCTTGGCCGTCGCCTTTCTCCGCACACATTCGTCGTTTGGGCGACCGGAGGACACACGATGGAGCCCGTGCTCACGTTCGGACGTGGCCCAGGTGGATGCGGACGTCACCGCTGACACTCGAGATCGAGAGCTCTTCGGCCTCGATAGAGTTGATCGTGACGTCTCCGCTGACGCTCGCGATATCGACATCGTCGTCGGAACGAGCGTTACGAACGTCCACTTCTCCGGAGACCGACTTCGCTTGCACGAGGTTCGCGACGTCGCTCACTTCGACCTCACCGCTCACGGAGGTCACGCTCGTCTCGCCATCGACTCCCTCGAGCATCACATCGCCCGAGACTGAGCCTATCTCGACTTCTGTCCCAACGGGCAAGGTGACGCGATAGTCGACGGAGACACCGCCATGGCCATGCCGGTGGTCGTCGTCACCGCGCCGTTCATTGCGCGGGTAACGCGTCTCGACACGTATGCGATCGCCTTGGTGGGAAATGTCTACCTCGACGCTGTTGAGAAGATCACGATCGCCGCGCCCATGAAGACGTTTAACCGCCTCGATCGTCACTTGATTCCCGGAAGTTCCAGAAACACGGATGTCTCCGGAGATGTTGGAAAGAGAAAACTCTCCATTGGGGCCGATATCGAACGTCTGCGAGATCCGCTCTTCGCGGTCCTGCGCGACGCTCATGCCTGCCGTCAGAACGGCGCCAATCAGTAACGTGGTTGTGAATCGTATCTTTTTCATGTCTTTCTTGTCTGGCATGTCTTTCTTGTCTGGCACTCGTTTCATCCGATGGGTCGTCCGATCCACAGATTTCGTCTATCAAGTCGAGGGCGTTTTGACCCTCGCCCTTGCGAACTTCGTTGATGAGCAGAATGGTATTCTGAAGAAGATCGACTTTACGCCGGAAAGCTTCGAGAAGGCTTTCTTGGGCGGCCGAGCTCCCCGGCTCCGTCGCCATGGCTTCACGGCTCTCCGTGATGGCCTGCTCGATGACGTCGAGACTCTCGTTCATCGTTCCGTTCAGCTCGTTCGGGAGCGTGCCTTCGTTGTGCTCGATGATTTGTTCGAGCCCCTTGATCGCGTTTTCATAATGAATCTCCGCGGCTCGGAGCTCGTCCGTCACCAAGTTCGCGAGCGCAGCCGGATCGTCGTTCGCTAAGTCGGCCATCCGAATCTCGTTCGACGGACGAAGCGCGACCAAGAGGCTCACGCCGACAACGACGGCGGCGGCCGCGGCGAGCCCGGTGTGAAAATAAGACCTTCGCGACCGGGTGCGCTCGCCGGTACGGATAGATTCTGCAATGGCGACCCACACCTGCTCGGCGGGGGCATGGCGCGTGAGCGTCTTCGCGTCTCGGCGTACGGCACGTAGCTGCCCGAGCACAGTCCGACAATCCGTGCACTGCTCGAGATGACTTTCGAGAGCTTCCCGCTCTCCCAGCCCGTGCTCTCTGTCGATGTAATCGCTCAGCTGCTCGGTGAATGCATCTTCTGTCATGATGTTTCTCCCGCGGCGCTTGGATACAAACGTGTCCGTAGTTTCATACGCGCGCGATGGACGAGGGACTTCGACGTTCCCACAGCGATTCCGAGGATCTCGCCCACTTCTTTGTGTTCATAGCCCTCGACGTCGTGGAGCAGGAAAGCGGCGCGGCTCGAGGGAGGAAGCTCCCCGATCGCGCGTTCGAGCTCTAGCTTCCGGGTGCCGCTTCCGGCTCGGCCGGGGAGTGTCGGGCCCAAGGGCTCCGTTCGAGACTGTTCTTTGGCGCTACGGCTCCGGAGATGGTCGAGGCAGCGATTGACGCCGAGTCGATAGAGCCAAGTGCCGAAGGCGGAGCGGCCTTCGAACTTGTCGATTTTGTCGTAGGCCTGCAAAAAGATCTCCTGCAGCAGATCCTCGGCATCGGCGCGGTTTTGAAGCATTCTGAGCGCCAGGCCAAAGACACCCGAGCTGTGACGCCGATAGAGCGCCTCGAGGCCTCGCCATCTCCCGCCCGCAGTCGCGCCACGAGGCGCTCGTCTTCGGCGCGCCTCTCCTGGGCGTCCAGCCGCGCCAACGGGGCCGGTTTGCTCTTGTCGAAGCTGGCCACCGAGCTCAGATTACTCAATTAGCCTCCCGACGGCCATCCACATGGCGGCCCATCCGCCACGCTCTTGATTCGGATATGACGAGGCTTTTCCGGGAAAGGTTTAAAACCGGCTCGGCCAGGCCTGAAGCGAACGCCGTACCGACGTGCTTGTCACCAGCAGCACCTGGAGCTAAAAGATGCGGATCTCGAGACGTCCCTCGAGGACGACATCGTCGTCCTCCATGAGCGCCAGAGTGATGACCCACCGGCCGGGCCGAAATAATGGGTATCCATGAAGTTCATTTTGAGGTCCGTGCCCTCTTCAAAGGGGTCGCAATCGGGCTCGCTCACGGACTCCGTGCCGTCACCCCAATCCCAAATCTCGTCAAGACAATAGTAGGTCTCGGGATCGTCAGGATCACCTTCGAGACGAGCTCGGACGTCGACGCGTTTGCCGAACCCTTGCGCTGCCAGCCCGGGTTTGAGCATCTGGAGCCTCGGCGCTTTGAGCACGAGCTTGGGTTTTTCTCCGAAGACAGCCGGGCTAGCCGCGACCGGCAACGCCGCGAGGATGAGCGCGACGATAATTCTTGCACTCGACATAACGCTTAGTGTGATTGTAGCAAGTTTGTGGGCGGGGGCGGCTGGGCGGGGGCGGCTGGGCGGCGACGTTTACATTGTGCTAACCTGGGTGGATCAAAAGGAGAGTCCCGTTTATGCGAGTCAAACTCTGCCGTCTGAGTACAATGGTCCTGGCCGGCGCTTTGCTTCTATCCGTCGCCTGCGGCACGGCGTCGCAGTCGCAGACCCACGCCGAAGTCGTTAAAGCCTCGGGTGGGAGCGTCGACAGCATAGTCGCTCAGATCGGCGATCGCGAGATCACGATGTTCGAGCTGGATCAAAAGGTCCTGGCAACGAACCTCAAGATTTTCCAGGACCTATACGATGCCCGTCGTGCCGCGCTCGGAGAACTCCTTGCGGACGCGCTCTTGGCCCGTGAAGCCGAAGCGCGCAGTATCACAGTGGATGAGCTCGTCGAGCAGGAAATCACGTCGCAGGTGACTCCGGTGACCGACGAGGACATCGAGGCCTTTTACGAGCAGAACGAGTCACGCCTCCGGGGTCAGACGCTCGCGCAGGTCGGCCCGCAGATTCGTGAATTCATGGAGAATCGGAATGAGGGCATCGTCCGAGAGAGCTACATCGATACGCTTCGCGATGAGGCGAGCGTGCGTGTCACGTTGTCGCCGCCTCGCGTGCCCGTCACGGTGGCATCGAACGAACGCATCAGGGGCTCGGTGGACGCGGAGGTGACGATCGTCGAATATTCCGACTTTCAATGACCGTACTGCGCGCGGGTCGGTCCGGCCCTTAAGCAGATTGAAAGCACGTACGGCGACAAGGTTCGTCTCGTCTATCGTGATTTCCCCCTTCCCAATCATCCGCAGGCGCAGCCCGCCGCGGAAGCTGCTCTTTGCGCGCACGCACAAGGGCAGTTCTGGGAGTACCACGACAAGATTTTCGAGAATCAACGAGCACTCGGAAAGGACAACCTGAAGCAATTTGCGTCCGAACTCGGGCTCGACGAACAGGCGTTCAACCAGTGCTTCGACTCTGGAGAGTTTCGCGAGACCGTTCTGGCCGACTATGAGCAGGGTGGTGCTCTTGGTGTGGACGCAACGCCGGCATTCTTCATCAACGGCCGATTTTTGTCGGGTGCTCAGCCCTTCGAGGCCTTCCAGAGCATTATCGACTCGGAGCTCGAAAACTAGCCAAATAAGGGCGCGCGCGAGAACAACTTCACATTTTGGTGCGTCGATGCATCCCGTCTGGTACGTCGATGCATCCTGTTGGTAAGTCGGTTGCCAGTCAACACCGGACGTAGGGATTTCACCATCCTGTAAGACGTTTTTCCCATCGATTTTGCGCGCTTTCTTTGCTCTAGCTCGCGCAACCAGCTGAATCCAAAAGCCCTCTGTCGATGAGCTTTGCTGTGCAGTTCGGCACAGTTCTTGCCTGTGCATTGGGCATGGCCGATCCATCAGATACCCCCCATGCGCCGAAAGGCCAGGCGTCGTCATCGGACGTGAATGGTGTGGACGCCAAGGACCAGATTCCTGGAGGTCGCTATCACATCGTGGAGCGTCTTTCGACGGGCACCATTGGCGCCGTCTACAAAGCGCTCGATACGATTCTCGAACGCCCGGTCGCGATCAAATGCGTTCGGCTCGACACGCCCGGTGCAGACCGGACCCCGGACGAGGTCCGCGAGCGATTCGTGCGAGAGGCGCGCATCGTCGCTCGGCTCCAGCACCCCAACATCGTCACCATCCACGATATTGTCGCCACTCCAGATCGCGGCTTCATCATCATGGAGTTCATCGAAGGACGCACACTCGAGTCGCTCAGTGAATCGGAAGGTCGGGTTCCGCTTTCAACCGCTATCCAGATCATGACGCAGCTCGGGAGCGCTCTGGATTATGCGCACGAGCGCAACGTCGTACATCGTGACGTCAAACCGTCGAACATCTTGGTGTCCTCCTCCTTGAATGTATGGGTCGCCGATTTCGGGATTGCAAAATCGGAGCTCTCGACGAACTTGACGATGGCCGGCGGCGTTCTCGGGGCTCCCGACTATATGTCGCCGGAGCAGGCCAAAGGCGAGGATGTGGACGCTCGATCCGACCTGTTTTCCCTCGGTTGCATTCTCTTCGAGCTCGTCGCCGGCGAAAAACCGTTCCGCAGTCCGAGCCTCACAGGCATCTTGTTGAGCATCATCAACGACGAGCCCGTTTTCCCCCTGAACTGGCAGAGCCTCGGGCTGCCGATGGAGCTCAAGCCGATTCTCCACCACGCGCTCGAGAAAGAACGCGACAAGCGCTTTGGGTCTGGTGCCGAGCTCGTCGAAGCTCTAGAAAAATTGACCAGGAAAACGAAGGGCGATGCCGACGCGGTGGCGAGCTCCGAGGATGGAGCTCTAGAGCCCGCTGAGCCTGAAAAAGCAGCTGTGAGCGGCGAAAGTCCCCGCGGGCCACCGGAGTGGAAGACGGAACAGCCCTACAGGACGGTGCTCGAAGGAGACATGGAGGCTCTGGCGGAGCTCGGCAGGCATGGGCTAGCCGAGCTCGTCATGACCACCCATGCCGGGATGACGACTGAAGAGTTCAAGACAATCGTCACGGACTGGATCTCGACAGCGAGGCATCCGACAACGAGACGGCTCTTCTCCGAGATGATCTTTCAGCCGATGCTCGAGTTGCTCGACTACCTTCGCGCCAACGGCTTCAAAACGTACATCGTCTCCGGTGGCGGTATCGAGTTCATGCGACCTTGGACCGAGCGCGTCTACGGGATTCCTCCCGAGCAGGTGGTGGGGTCGAGCATCAAGACGAAATTCGAGATTCGCGACGGCCGGCCGGTTCTCGTGAGGCTGCCGGAGCTGAACTTCGTCGACGACAAGGAAGGAAAGCCGGTCGGCATCAACTCACACATCGGGCGCCGGCCGATCGCCGCCTTCGGCAACTCCGACGGCGACCTGCAGATGCTGCAGTGGACCGCGGCCGGCCACGGTGCCAGGCTCGTGCTCTACGTCCACCACACAGACGCGGAGCGTGAGTGGGCCTACGATCGCACGTCCCCCGTCGGACAACTGGACAAGGGACTGGATGAGGCGTCGGACCGCGGCTGGACGGTGGTTGACATGAAGGAGGACTGGAAGAACGTGTATCCAGAGCCGTGAAGTGCCTTGCTCCGGTCGTCTCTACGCAAGGGCTACAACGCGGCAATCGGAGCGTCCACGACGGTTAGCCTGCTGAGCTCTATTTCGGGCCACCAGCCAGCGCCCGGCGTTCCAGCAGATGCCGCCTGGCATGATAAGTTTCGCGTCATGGAGCCTGGAGCATCTGGACGACCCACAAGAAAAGACAAGCTGGATACCCATCAGAAGGCGTTCAGCCTGAACATGGAACCGAACAGATACGGCACGATCGCCGAGATCGGCGCAGGACAGGAGGTAGCGCGCTGGTTTTTTCGCGTGGGGGGTGCTGCGGGAACGATCGCGAAGTCCATGTCTGCCTACGACATGGCGGTGAGCGACGCCATCTATGGCGCCTCGACACGCTACGTCAGCCGGGAGCGCGTGCTGACGATGCTTGGCTATGAGTACGGTCTACTCGAGGAGCGCCTGGCCGAGCAACGCGGCTCGGCTGCGCAGTTCTTCGTGTTCGCGAACACCGTGGCCGCGCGGAGCTACATGCGGCGCAGCGACGAGACGCATGGCTGGATGGGTCTCCGATTTCAGCACGCGCCGGGCGCCGCGCCGTCGGACATCATTATTCACGTGCGCATGTTGGATGCCGAAAACGTCCAGCAGCAGGAGGCGATCGGTATCCTCGGTGTGAACTTGATCCACGGAGGGTTCCATCGTTCGGCCGACCGTGAGGCGCTGATCGACTCGCTCCTCGATGGCCTGTCGATGGAACGTATCGAAGTGAATCTGATGCGTTGCACGGGTCCCGCGTTCGACGGCGTGGACCACCGCCTTCTGGCTCTGGAGCTCGTCGCACGGGGCGTGACGGCAGCGACGATGTTTCGCTCCGACGGTGAAGTCGTCGACGCCGGAGAGCTCATTTATCGAAGACCGCTCCTCATCGTCCGCGGCAGCTTCCGTCCGGTCACGAATACGATGATGGAGCTCATGCAAAGCGCGCGGACTCGATTTCTCGCGGAGCACGACGTCGACGAAGATGACCTCGTAATCATGGCGGAGATGACGCTCCACGGCTTGAGCGTGGGTGAGGAAATCAGTCACGAAGATTTCCTCGATCGTGTGGACACGTTAGCGACACTCGGGCTGAACGTGCTCATTACGAATGCTTTTCGCGACTTTCGTTTAGCCTCCTACCTGTTCCAGCATACGAAGCGAAAGATCGGCGAGGTGATGGGCCTTCCGACACTTCAAGAGCTTTTCAAGGAGGGGTTCTACACCGACCTGGAGGGAGGTATCCTCGAAGCATTCGGTCGCTTGTTCAAGAACGATTTGCGGCTCTACGTCTATCCCATCATGGATCCGGTCTCCGGTGAGCTTGTGACGGCAGAAAACATGCACGTCGAGCCAAACTTGCACCATTTATACGCCTACCTCGTAGAAAACCATTTTATCGAAGGCCTCGATGTTGTCGAAAGTGAGCGCACTTCGGTCTTCCCGAAGGATGTGTTCGCGATGATTCAGGCAAACGAGGCCGGGTGGGAACGCCTCGTTCCGGATAGAGTCGCCGCGCTGATCAAAGAGCGCAACCTCTTCCAGTACGGGCGCCCATGATCTCCGTCGGCTATCACGAGTTACGGCCGCCCGGCGTGATGACGGACGCGCTTCACAAGCTCGAACTCTGGAACACTTGGGTTCGCGCTTACTCCATCCGTAACGCCCGCATCGGATCCACCCGTGTCGCTGGCAGGAACGCCGCTAGAACGGCCACGCCGATGACCAACACCGAAAGCGCTGCGAACGTGAGAGGATCAAAGGGATCGACGTCGAAGAGCATCCCCTGCAGCAGACGGGTCAGGGCGACGGATCCGATTAGCCCTATACCGGCTCCGGCCAGAGCGAGCGTCAGTCCGCGACGTAGGACCATCCCCCAAGATGTCTCGGGTTTGGCCGCCCAGCGCCAGGCGGATCCCGGATCCCGCCTCGGTGCAAGAAGAGAGCCAGGGGAGGCCCCCGCCGACGAATCGCCAAGAGATTCGGCAACAGCTAAGATGCGAGAAAGGGGAGGCCCTCGAGCTCCGTATGAAGCCACGCGAGCAGCGGCAGAGTCGGGGTGAGTTTCTCCGCGCCGACATCGAAACACTCAACGATGAGCGCCCTCACTTGAGCCGAACCGCTACCGTCTATCTCCGGAGGGGCGACTCCCGCTACCCGATCGCCGGTATCGAGCGGGAGAATCCGGAGTCGTCTATTTTCCGACGCATTGAGCGCGAATCTGCGGAGAGCCGATGAAGCGCCTTCTTTACTTTTTAGCCTGGGTCGCCTTTGCGGCGTCGCCGGTATCGGCTGCGCAAGCCCCGGTCATCCGCATCGGGGTCGTTATTGACGGGCCGTGGGAAAGAAACGCCGAGATCGAGCGTATCTTTCAGCGCGAGCTCATCGAGCTCATGCGAGGCGAGTTCGACCTACGCTTCCCGGACGAGATACGCATCGTGGGGGATTGGAGCGTCGACACCGTCGAGACGTCCCTCGGGCGCCTCCTCGGCGATCCGGAGGTCGACGTCGTGCTCGCGATGGGGATCATCGCTTCCGATCGCGCCGTGCGGCTTCGCGACATTCCGAAGCCTCTCATAGCACCCGTCATCATCGATGCCGAGATCCAAGGGACGCCGCGCGAGGGGCGCGGCAGCGGCGTTCGGAACCTGAATTACTTGTCCTCGTCCATCACGCTCCGGCGGGAGCTTCAAGTCTTTCAGAACCTGAGGCCCTTCGAGAGGCTCGTGCTTCTTCACGGACCCGCGCTCAACGAAATTCCCGGCGTCAGACGACGGCTCGAAGAAGTGGTCTCTGAGATCGATGTCGAGCTGACCCTCATCGAGATTCGCTGGCGCGCGGACGAAGCCCTGTCCCGCATCCCCGAAGATGCCGAGGCCGTCTATGTCAACGCTTTGTTGCAGCTTATCGATGGCGAGCTCGAGAAGCTTGCGGAAGGTCTCGTCGAAAGGCGCCTCCCGAGTTTTTCTCGCCTCGGCCGGAGTGAAGTCGAGCGCGGTCTTTTGATGAGCCTCACCGAGGACGTGTTCGAGCGCCGCGCACGCCGCGTCGCTTTGAACGTGCAGCGCGCGCTTCTCGGCGAAGACCCGGCGACGTTCGGCGTGGACTTCGTCATGCGGGAAGAGCTCGTCATCAACATGGCGACGGCCCGCAGAATCAACGTTTTTCCTAGCTTCGCGCTCGAGACCGTGGCCGAGCTCATTCAAGAGGAGCGCGAGGAACGAGGCCGCCGGCTGAGTGTTTCGCAAGTCGCGGAGGAGGCCGAGGCGTTGAACCGTGACTTGACGGCGGCCGACCGTGAAGTTGCCGCGGGTGCTCAGAACATCCCTATCGCGAAATCGAATCTCTTGCCCCAGCTCAGCCTCGGTGTCGCCGGTCAAGCCATCGACGCGGACCGCGCCGTCGCCAGCGGGCAAGCTCAGTATCTTCTCGCGCCGGGTTTGACGTTGACGCAGCTCATCTACTCGGACCCGGCCTGGGCGAACAAGACGATCCAAGAAGACGTCCAACAAGCTCTAGAGCACGACCGCGACGGTCTTCGGCTCGACATCGTGCAGCGGGCCACGACGACCTATCTCGATGTCATGCGCGCGCTCACGAGCGAACGAATCCAGAGAGACAATCTCGGGCTGACCCGGTCGAACCTCGAGCTTTCGAAAGTCCGAGAAGCGATTGGCGCTTCCGGCCGCGCCGAGGTCTATCGCTGGGAAGCGCAGCTCGCGGCGGATCAAGCCGGTGTCATCCGCGCGTCGGCCAACCGCAACGTCGCCGAGATCGCGCTCAACCGCTTTTTGCATCGGCCGCTCGAAGAGCCGTTCGCGCCCGAAGAAGTCGGCGTCGACGATCCCACCTTCATGTATGTGCGCGCGCAGTTTTATCCTTACATCTCGAGTCGGCAATATTTCCGAGACACGCGCGACGCAATGTCCGCGATAGCACTCGCGCAGTCGCCCGCGCTCATGGCGATCGATGCGGCGATCCGCGCAGAGCAGCGAAGCGTGGCCGGGGCCGATCGCGCTTTCTACCTCCCCGATATCGTCTTCCGTGCCAATGTCGAGCAGCAGTTCCGCGGCGGCGCCGGCGGCCTCGGCGCCTTTCAATCCCTCGGAGAGATCTTCCCCGATTTCGACTTCACGCCTCCCAACGACACCAATTGGGCGCTCGGGGTCGACTTGTCCTTGCCGCTATTCACGAGCGGCTACCGCCAGGCGGTCCGCCGCCAGAGCATTGAAGGACTCTTGTCCCCTCGACGAGGTTGTGCCGGATCAGATGCCACCGGCTGGCTCCGAGCGCGGTCCTGAGGGCGCTTTCGCGCCCGCGAGCCGAGGCCCTTGCGAGCATGAGGCTCGCCACGTTGGCGCATATGATAAGGAGGACGAAGAGACTCGAGGCGAGAGAGGCGGTGATCGCGATCCGGATCACCGGAGGAACGAACTCTTCGCGGAGTGACAAAACGTTCGCGCTGTATCCGGCGTTCTCTTCCGGATATTTGTCTTCCAGACGCGCCGCGATGGCTTGCAAATCGGAGCGCGCGGCCTCAAGGCTCACACCGTCTTTGAGGCGGGCGAAGGCGCTCACAAAACGGTAGCCACGCTCGTCGCTGTGAACATCGAGGCCGAACGGTGTCCAGACTTCCGCCCATTCGGGAAACTCGAAGCCCGGCTCCATCACGCCCACAACCTCGTGGAGACGGCCATCGAGCCGTACGACGCGGCCGATGACGTTCGGGTCGGCGCCGTAGCGCTCGCGCCAGATCCGATGCGCGATCAGAGCCACTGCGCCCGGCTGGCCCGGCCCGTCTTCACTCCGGGTGAACGTGCGTCCCAGGATCGGGTGCTTCCCCAGAAGGGGAAACAGACTGGCCGAGATGCGCGCGCCCTCGAGCCGGACCTCGTCGTCGTCGCTCAAGTTGTATCGGTGCCGGCGAAACGGCTCGATCGATACGAAGGACTGTTGGGCGTCCGCCCAGTCGCCCAGATTTCGTGGCGACAGGCTGCCGCGGTGCCGGTCGAGCTTGGGCTGACTCTCGTGAAGAGCGACGAGGCGCTCGGGGTCTTCGAAGTCCAGTGGGCGCAGCACCCACGCGTCGAACCCGGAGAACATCGAGGTATTGGCCCCGATCCCAATCGCGAGAACGAAGATGATAACCAGCGCCCACCCGGGCCTGTGAACGAGTTGCCGGAGCCCGAACCGGATATCTTGAAGAAGACCGAGCATAGCTTGCCCCTCGATCGACATGATACGTTGTGAAGGCGGAATATGTTCAACGATCTCGGGGAGCCGTGCCGTAGATCGTGAGTGCACCCACGGTCGGCGAAGCGCCTTGGGTAGAACTCGGGAGCGCGGAAACCGAAAAGTAAATCTTCGCTTCTCGATTAAGAACGCGCCGCTTTATAATTCGCCACGATGACCAGACGCGGATTGTGGCTTTGCCTTGTCCTACCTGCCGTGCTTGCTGTAACGGCGGAGCGAGCGCTTGGACACGTGAAGTGGTTCGTCGAGACGAGGTTCGATGCGATGCCCTTGTCTCTTGATGAAGCGTTGACACCGACCTTCTTTGCACTCACTTTGCTGAGTATGGTCACCATCGGGGCTCTCGTGTTGCTCGATACCCGAATGCAGCACGATGGGCGATGCGATGCTCGTTCCCGAGTTCCCAATCGGCTCGGCCTGGGTCGGCTGGCTACAGTTCGCGCTCGCGTCGCTCCTTCTATTTCAGAAAACGACTCCGAGCGCTGGGGTGGGGATGATCGTTCTCTATCTCTACGCCATCCAGCGCTTCGGTCTCTTCCACATGCTCGACTACATGCACTATCCCGGTATCGGCGTTTTTCTTGCGGTGAGTATGGCTCGTGAACGTTCTAGAGCGGCCGGCCTTCCCGTGCTGTACGCTTCCATCGGCTTTTCGCTCTGCTGGGTGGCGCTTGAAAAGATCATCTTCCCGCAGTGGGGCCTCGTGCTGCTCGACGAGCATCCGCAGCTGGCTTTGGGGTTCCCTTAGAGTTCTTTCTCCTCGGGACGGCCTTTGTAGAATTTTCGTTGGGCTATCTGTTGATCCTCGGCGTCTTGGGACGACCGCTCGCGCTGACCATCACGATCGTCTTTTTGCTCACGACGCTCGTTCTCGGGAAAACGGAAGTGATCGGACATACGCTGTTGCACGGCGCGCTCATCGTCTTCGTCATACGAGGCACGGGAGAGGTGTACCGACCACCGATCGCGTTTAATCGTCGACTGCCTCTACGCGTCGCTTTTGGAGCGATCAACTTCGCGCTGCTCCTCGGCATCCTCATCTTCCCTTATACGGTCGTGGCGCGGGAGCTCTACGAAAGCTCCGAAGGGTCGATGCCCCACGGTCACTTGAAGCTGGACGTTTCCTCGGAAGAGAACCACCCCGCGATCGATGTCGCGCTCCTACCCGATTCGGAATCGGGTTGGAACGCGGAACTTCACATCCAAAAGTTTCGATTTACCCCCGAGCGGACAGGAGCTTCGCACGTGATGGGAGAGGGGCACGTGCATCTCGAGATCGACGGTGTCAAGATCGCTCGCTGGTATGGCTCGTGGGGACACATCCCGTGGCTGCCTCGCGGTGAGCATGAGCTTCGCGTCTCACTCAATACCAACGATCACCAAGAATATGCTTTGGGCGATGTTCCCATCGCGTGGTCGACGACCCTGGTCGTCGACTAGCGGACCGCGAGCTCCGCGATACGCAAGCAGCACTATCCCACGACGGTGCACGCTGTGCTACTCTGCCACGCGACGAAGGGAGGATCCCATGGTCCGTATGCTCGCCGTGTTTTGTGCTCTCGCTGCAACTAGCCACTACGAGCCCGTAGGCGCCGTCCACACCATAGGCTGCTTGAGCCGGGAGGGGGGCACGTGGATCCTGACGCATGCCCCAGAGCCGGTGGCGACGGAAATCTCCCCTCTGACTCCGGAAGAAGAGGCGGCTGCAGACGCCATCGAGAAACTAGGGGAAAACCGATTCCACCTCATCGGTGTGGAAGCGTTCGACCTGCCTAAACACGAGGGGCACAAAGTACAAGTCAAGGGGCTCCTCATCGAGGCACGCCCGGACAGCCGGGTGAATATCACGTCGGTTCGCCACATGGCGGCCGAGTGCGCAGGCACTTGACGAAGCTCCACGTTGGGGGTTAGCGTAACCGAATCCAGGTAAAGGAGACTCGCTATGGTCAGCCGGCTCTCGCTCTTTTTTCTGGTCGTTTTCTTCGCGACGGCCTCCCTCATCGGCGCCGAGACCGCACCCACGTTCAGCAAGAACGTGGCGCCGATTCTCTATGACAATTGCGTCACTTGTCACCGGCCGGGGCAGATCGCCCCCATGTCGCTGGTGAGCTACGGCGAAGTGCGTCCATGGGCGGCGGCCATCGAGCGGTCGGTCGTCTCGCGCGACATGCCGCCGTGGCGCGCCGATCCCGCCTCGAGCTTGGAGTTCGCCACGAATCCGAGCCTCTCTCAGGAGGACATCGACACGATCGTCGCCTGGGTCGAGGCCGGAGCGCCCAAGGGAAACGATGCGAACACGCCGGAGCTTCCGGCATTCGCTTCCGATCCGAGGTGGACGCACGGCGAACCGGATTACGTCTTCGAGCTACCCATCGAGTTCCAGATACCGGCGGAGGGCGAGCTCGACGTCGTCAACTTCTACTCGAAGGTCCCGTTCGAGGAGGATCGGTTCGTTGAGATACTGGAGTTCCGGCCGAGCAGCCAGGGCATTCTTCATCACGCGGGGGCCTACATCGTTGATATCCCGGAAGGCGCCCAGATCGTGGACGGACGGCTCGTTTTGCCGGACGGTTCGAAGGAATCGACGGCAGAGACGGCTCCGCGCGTCGAGCAGAGCGTCTTCTCGCTCGCCGGCACGTCCAAGCTCATCTCCTACGTTCCCGGCCGCGGACTCGAGCGCCATCGCCCGGGTACGGGCAAACGCGTGCCCGCCGGAAAGTACATCCGCTGGAACATGCACTACCAATCGAACGGCCGGCCGATGACCGATCGGACCGAGCTCGGCGTCTGGTTCAACTCGAAGCCGGTGACGCACGAGATCTTGAATCGCAGCTCGGCGCGAATGGAGACCTATATCGTCGAGGGCAAAGAGATTCCGCCGGAGCTCATAGACGGGCAGTGGCGGCGCGGTCGCATTCCGAACATCCCGCCTTATGTGGATAACTGGAAGATCGTTCAGGTGCAGCCGATTCCGGAAGACATCACGCTCTACGGCATGTCGCCGCACATGCATCTGCGCGGGAAGGACATGAAGTACGTCGTGACCTACCCCGACGGCCGCGACGAAATGATCTTGAACGTGCCGGCTTATAGCTTCGAGTGGCAGCTCTACTACGAGCTCACCGAGGCGCTGCGCATTCCGGCGGGAAGCAAGCTCACGGCGACGGCGCATTACGACAACTCGCTCTATAACCCCTATAACCCGGGACCTCATCTTCCGGTCTATTGGGCGGAGCAAAGCTGGGACGAGATGTTCAGCCCGCAGATCCGGATCACGATCGATAGTCAAGATCTGACGAAGACCGACACGGACTCGGAGTAGTCGATGAAGGGAGTCCTCGCGCTCGTCCTACTGCTGAGCGTTTCCTCCCAGCAGCCGAAAAAGGACCTGCCCAGGGGGCAGATGCCCGACCTCGGAAGGCCGACCACTAAAGACGACGCGCTTCCTGTCTTCGACTTCGAGGCGTATTTCACCGGGGCGTGGCATTTCGAGTGGATCGTGCCAGAGAGCCCGTTCGGCCCGGGAGGCGTCATCACAGGAACGGAGGTCTTCAAGCCGGGACTCGATGGCCGCTTTTTCGAAAGCGAAATCGAAGGGACGGGGCCGAATGGCACGTTCACCGCGAAGTCGACGACGATCTACAACCCCGACAACAAGTTCATGGCGCGCCACGAAGTCGATAGCCGTGGGTTTTCGATGTTGAAAGCAGGTCACATTGGAGGCGACCTCGGCGGTTATTACACGATCTATTACGAGAGCGCGCCTTTCGAGCACAAAGGCAAGACGCTTCAAATCCGGATGACCACGATTCTCTTCTCGCCGCTCAACTTCAAAGTGCGCGCCAAGATCTCCGTCGACGGCAGTCCGTTCGTCAACTTCGGTAACCCCTGGTGGAGAAAGGAAGTCCCGGCGATTGCGTCGGGCCACAAGTGCAGAGCTCCGTCGTCGCGCTCTCGCGGCGAACGCCCGGATAGCCGGTAGCCATCAGCCAACCTCATGCCTTTTCTTGGGTTGTCGCCGCTGACACGGCTAAAGCTTGCGGTATTGTAGGCGAGAGAATACACGGTCCCGAAATCGTCGAGGCAATACGCACGCCCAGGGCCTTGAGCTCCAGAAGGGTAGAGCGCGTGCGCTCGCTATCCCTTCATCAACAAGGATTCGGAGGAGTTCATGAGCTTGAGTTTGGATGGTCGAAGCGTATCGATCCGCGATGTGGCTCGCGTGTCGCGGCCTCACGATGGCTCGTTTATGGAAGTTTTACTCGCACCCGAGACACGGAAGAAACTGTCGGAGACGAGGGCCTTCATTGAACGGGAGTGGATGGGGGATGACGCGCCGCAGATGTACGCTTTCAACACGGGCGTGGGCGCCCTCAAGGATATTCGCATCCCATCCGCAGCCATGTCATGCGGGCGGGAAAGCTTCATCGTATTGAGGAGCTGGCGCGACCGTAACGAGCCGAGCCTATTGGAGCGAAGCATCCCCAGGTCGTCTCACTCCGCGTTGAAGCAAAGGGTGTCCCTCATCAATATCGCGTCTATCCCGTGGTCAATACCCCCGGGCGCCCCCGTGGGTCCGGGGATCCGAGCCGGCAAACTTGAGGCCTGTCACCGGGTCCACGAGAATAGCCTGCATGAGAGCGAAGCCGCCGGAATAGGGTGGGCGCACGACGATCTCGTGCCCCATACTCGTGAGCTCCTGACGGACATCCTCGGGAATGCGCTCTTCCATGAACACCTCGTAGAGATTGGCTTCGTGATGGACGCGCGGCGCATCGATGGCAGCCTGGATTCCCATCCGGTAGTCGATGACGTTCGTAAGCGTGCGTAGGATCGCAGTGATGATGCGCCGGCCTCCCGGCGCACTGAGAATCATGTAAGGTCTGCCCTCCTTCACCACGATCACCGGACCACTGTTGCGCAAAGTTCGTTTGAAGGGAGCCATCGATTGCGGATGGCCTGGCTTCGGGCTGAGGCTATACATCGAGCTGTTAAGAGTGATGCCGAGACCCGGTACCGTGACCTTCGACCCGAATCCTCGCAGCAGGCTGGACGTTACGAGCAACAGGTTTCCGTGACGATCCGCCGCACAGAGAAACGTCGTGTCCTCCTCGCCGCTCCCGCGGAACGCATCGGAAGGCGACGCCGCCGTTTGGCCAGCACGGTGGAATCCCTCGGTTTCTCGATAGAGTTTGTAGCCGCTCCCCTCGAATTTCCACGGATCGCCGGACTCGAAGAGCGAAGCCTTCGCCATGTCGATAGCGTTGGCACGCTTCCGACCGTACGCCCAGGACATCATCCCGTCATACGGTATGGGAACCTGGTCCCGGTCGCCCGAGTACTCGTAACGGTCGATAAAGGCGAGCTTGAGCGCCTCGATGAAGACGTGAATTGACTCTGTCGTGTTGAAGCCCATCCCATAAAGATCGAACGACGCGCGGATGTTCAACGTCTCGGCGATCGTGGCTCCGTTCGATCGCTGTGGATAAGTGAGAATCGTATGGCCCCGATACTGTGTATCCACAAGGGGAGTGACCTCGACTTCGTAGCTGGTGAAATCTTCCTTGGTCAGAATGCCACCGTTCTCCTGGATGTAAGCGACGATCCGATCGGCGATCTCTCCTCGATAAAAAAGGTCGAGCCCGCCTTCGGAAAGCCGGCGCAAAGTCGCGGCCAGATCCTTGAAGACGACCCGGTCGCCCACTTCGGGCGGCTCGCCGCCGGGAAGGTACATGTCGCGTGAGCCGGGGAACCTTTCGAGCGTTGCCGCGCTTCCCCGCACCGCGCGGACGTACAACTCGTCGGCAATGAATCCCTCCTCCGCCACACGGATCGCCGGAGCGAGTACTTCCTGCCACGATAGCGTTGCGTAGTTTTGAACGAGATGCCAGTAGCCGGCCACGGTGGAAGGAGCGAACATCGCCCGATAGCCCGTGTGGTTGGCGTCGTCCTTGACCTTCACACGCCAAAGATCTCCCGGATGCCCCGGTGGATCTTCGATGACTTCGAACATGTTGGCGGTGGCTTTGGCCGGCGCCCGAGCACTAGCATCGATCGCCAGATACTGGCCCGTCTCCGCGTGATAAAGGGCCATGTGCCCGCCGTGTCCTCCGATCCTGCTATTGTAGGGCTCGTACACCGCCATGAGGAAAGCGATGGTCACGGCAGCATCGATAGCGTTGCCTCCCTCCTGCAAGACACGCAAACCTTCTTCTGTCGCACGATCGTCGCACGAGGCAACGACTCCGTTCCGAGCGACGACCTCTTTCTGCTCTCGGTAGTACTGAGCGAGTGCCGGAGCGGCTACAGAGAGACACAACGTCGTGAGTACTAAGAAGCGTCGTCGGATCATGGCTCGTCTCCTTCGCTGGCCGCGGCACCCGCGCTAATGATCCCGACGTTGTTCCGAATCTCTATACGCGTCCCAAAGGGCGCGGAGAAACGGACGACGTCATCGAGAATCTTCTTCGCCAGAGTGGGCTCGGCGAGCATCGGTCGCCCGCGGACGGTCCGCGGCTCCCCGTGCCCGAGAGAGATGGGGTAGAGGCGGAGCTCGTGGAACGCGCCGCTCCTCCATTCCGGAACGGCAATCACTGCCTCGGCGTTCATGGGCCCGGCGGCCAGGACATGTTTCGTCGTCACGCGCATTCCGGTCACGCCGTAGTCCTTGGCATGGTTGTTCGCGTGTGACACCATGTCGATGCCCAACCACACGAGCTCGTCGACGAGCGATGGATCGACCCGCTGATAGGGACCATCCGCTTCCGCTGCCGCCCACCCTTCGTAGTCATGTAGGAGGAGCTCCAGATTGGTGAACGCGACGTCGGCGTTCCTCAAAATGCCGACCATCTTCAGGAACTCGAACTCCGAAAATACCGACAGCTTGCGAGTAATCTCGGTATCTCCCGTCAATGCCATCGTGAAGCGATTCGCGTCCTCGCCGGCGGCATCCGCTACAACCCACAACAACGCTACGAAAAGTGAAGCCGACCGTTTCATGTACCCTCTCCCCAGAACCCATGCTGTGATCCCGGGTCTGGCGCGCCGTTCATCATACTTCCGAATCGGCCCGGGGACACGCGTGCCTGCCAATCGAGCTGTCCCGCGTCAAGATTCGCGCGTCCGACATCACCGCTAAGAGTGACGGGAAGCTGTGTAGCACGGTTTCCGGTCGAGAGAGTAGCTGCCCCGAAACCGTGACCGGGTGCGCTTTCGATTCGTCACGACCGCAGTCGACGTGATGCCGGCACCGTCTCGCTTGCGCCTCGTCATCGCCGAGTTCCCGTGCCCATTAATCATGACGAAGGACAGGATGGGAGCTACCGCTCCTACATTGTCACGTGCGAGAGGATGCGAACCGGCCTCTCGCGTGGCGCGATGTAGAAAATCAAGCCCCGAGATCTGCTTCCCTGAGCTCGACCGCCCCACCACCACCGCGCCGGGCGGTCGGCTCGTTCGCCGCCGCCGTTCGCTTCGACAGTGAGGGCGGTTAAGCTGCTTGAGCTACATCCCGGCTGACAAATCGCCGCTAAAAGCTCCCGCCAAGACCATGCCGATCACTAGAACGGGAGCGCAGGCCAGCGAGTAGAGGAAGGGCTTCTTGGCGTTATCCCAGAACATGATGATGTAGAAGAGCCCGACGAACGGGACGAACAAGTAGCCGAGGCCCCACCAGATGCTCTGTTGGAAAGCCTTGATGAGGATCTGGATACCGAAAACCAGCATTCCGAGGCTGGCAACGAGCGTGAGAATGCCACCGATAGCGGTCATGGAAACCTCCGTTTCGACCTGAGGCAGCGCCTTGGCGAAAAGGCGACGCGATTGGGCGTTATTCAGTTGGTGTGTGAAGTCTATAAATACTATACGGAGCGTCTCCGAAGATCGTCAAATTGCATCCAACTCGCGTTCGCCACTCGGAGAAGAGGGATGGGATGGGAGCCGCCCGGCAAAAGGGCGGCTCCCAAAACGAGCGGGTTGCCTAGAACTCTACGCGGAAAGCGAACGGCGCCGACCGCCCATGATCGCGACTGGTCATTCTTGAGCAACGTCAAGGTCCACGTGACGCCCACCTGAAAGTTGTCCCTGAAGCGACGCCTGGCGCCGGTTTGCAGGGCGGCGTAGTCCATCTTGCCACGGCTCGAAATGTATCTGATTCTCGTGAACCGCGGATCGATGCGCCCGGCCCTGTTCGGGCTCTCATAGCCGGTTACGGGGTCCTAATTGGCATTGAGCTTGGGACTCGATCGCGATTAGAATCGGCTGTTGTGTGAACAGATGGTTTGGACAAGACTCAAAGGAGACTTCCCATGAGGAAATACTCTTTTGCCCTGCGGACGGTCTCGGCAATGGCACTATTGGCTTTCGTCTCGGGGACGAGTGCCGCTCAACGGGAGCGGCCCTATCCGGGGTCGAAGCACGGTGGAAACTATATGTACAATTTCTACTTCCCGCCGGCGCCGAGCTCGACGCCGTGGTCGCCCGACTGGTCGCCCGACGGCGAGTGGATCGCGGTCGCGATGAGCGGCTCCATCTGGAGAGTCGACCCCGAAAGCGGCCGGGCGTGGGAGCTCACTTATAACAAAAAGTACCACTCGTTGCCGGACGTTTCTCCCGACGGCAAATGGATCGTTTACACCGCTGACGATAGACAAACGATCCAGCTCGAGATCGTCAACATCGACACCGGGGAGAGCCATGCACTCACCGATGATGAGCACATCTACGTGGATCCTGTCTTCTCTCCCGACGGGAGCCGCATTGCCTATGTCTCGACGAAACCGAACGGCTATTTCAACATCTATGTTCGAGCCATCCAAAACGGGCAATGGAGCGGCGAAGAGATCGCCGTCTCGAGGGACAACAACTATGGGAACAATCGACTGTATTTCGGAGAATGGGACATGGCTATCACGCCGTCCTGGCTTCCGGACGGTCGCGAGCTCCTGATCGTCTCTAACCGGAACGTTCCTCTGGGGTCGGGAAACGTTGTGCGCGTGCCGGCGGCCACGAGCGGGATCGAAGAGGGCCAAACCGTATTGTCGGAACAGACGCTCTATCGAACGCGGCCCGACGTGTCGATGGATGGCAAGCGCTTCATCTATGCGTCAACCGGAGGCTCGTCCGATCAGTTCACGAACCTCTACGTGCAGCCGACGGCTGGCGGTGAACCGTACAAGATGACGTTTTTCGGCCACGACGCGTTCCACCCCCGGTTCTCGCCCGACGGCAAGTGGATCGCCTATATCTCGAACGAGAGCGGTCTGCCGCAGCTCGCGCTCCTCGAGACCTACGGCGGGGCCCAGCGAACGGTCCGTTTCATCGACCGGCGGTGGAAACGCCCGATGGGCGTGCTCTCGGTGCGGACCGTGATTGCAGGTGTTTCCGAGCCTACGGGCTCGCGCGTCCATTTGACGGCGTCGGACGGCAAGTTCTATGCGCCCGCCGACGCTTACGCGCGCGCGAGCGGCGTCGGAGACGACGTCTTTCACCACACCGGTGAGTTCCGCGTCGAAGTGCCGGCGGGAGGCGTCGCGTTGAACGTCGTCAAAGGATTCGAGCACTGGCCGAAAAAGCTCGACGTCGAGATTCACGCAAACGAAGTGGTTCAACTCACGGTCGAGCTCGAGCCGATGACGGACATGGCTGCCAAGGGGTGGTATAGCGGTTCCACTCACGTTCACATGAACTACGGCGGCAACCTTCACAACACGCTCGAGAACCTGATGATGATGTCGGCCGCCGAAGATCAGGACGTCGTCAACGAGCAAGTCGCCAACAAAGACAATCGCATTCTCGACTATCACCACTTTGTCCCGGGCGGCGGCCCCCATCCCCTGTCGACGCCTGAGCGGCTCCTCGTCGTCGGGCAGGAATACCGTCCCCCGTTCTACGGACACGTGTTCCTGTTCGGGATGAGAGACCACCTGATCTCGCCCTTCACCACGGGCTATGAAGGCACCGCGATCGAGAGTCTCTACCCGAGCAACACCGACATGTTCAGAAAGGCGAGAGCGCAGGGGGCCACGGTCGGCTACGTCCATGCCTTCGGTGGAGAGAGCGATCCGCTCGAGGGGAGTCTAGGCGGCGCCAAAGGCTACATAGTCGATGCCGCGCTCGGTACCACCGATGGAGTGGAATGGGCTCAGGCGGGGCGTGCGGGCTTTCATCCTTGGTATGCGACGCTCAACAACGGCGTTAGGGTAACGGCGACCGGCGGTGAAGACTCCATCAGCAATCTGCAACGGAGCAAGCTCGTCGGGTCGGTGAGAACCTATGTATTTACCGGGGGCCGAGGGCTCGACATGGACGCGTGGTTCCAGGGGTTGAGAGAGGGACGCGCGTTCGTGTCGTCGGGTCCGCTCGTGGAGCTGACGGTGAACGGTCGCATGCCCGGGGAAACGGTCGAGCTCGGAACCGGAGGAGGCTCCGTCGATGTGACGGCCCATGTGAAGAGCATCACGCCGCTTCAGAAAGTTATTCTCGTCCATAACGGCGAAGTGATTGACGAGTTCACTTTGTCCGGAGAGCGAAACGACTTCGATCTCGAAAAATCCTACCCCGTTCAAGAGAGCGGCTGGTTCCATCTACGGGCGGAAGGTGATCCCGGCGAGCGTTTTCCGCTCGATGCCGTTTATGCGCAGGGCTTCACGAATCCTGTGTGGGTCGACGTGGGTGGACAACCTGTCCGCAGTCGCGCCTCTGCGGAGTACTCGATCCGCTGGATCGACAAGTTGCGGCAGATGGCAGAGGAGTGGCCTGGCTGGCGCTCGGAAAAAGAGAAACAACACGTGTTCGCCCAGTTCGACGAAGCGCGCGCCATCTACTCGGGATTTCTTGCCGAAGCTTCTTCCGCCTCGAATGGGGGTCGCTAGGCAGCGGGTTCGAGTACTGGCATGCCTAGAACATATTCAGGGGAGAGAAGAATGCGGACGAGAAAGTCGCGAGGTGCCGTCCCGGGAGCTTTTCTGGCGGTCTCGAGCCTGTTTTTGACCAGCGGCGTCCACGCGTTGGGAGCGCACGGTACGGAGGCACGTCGTGTGGTAGCTCTGACGTGGCCGAAAGATCGCATTACGCGAGTCCTCGACGTCAATCGGTCGGAGCTCGGCGTGCGTGGCAGCAAAGTCCCGACGTCGATGAAGACTATCGGTGGAAGGTCCTGTTTGTTCGGCGATCTTTTCGCGTTCGACATCGACGACCGCTATGCGTTCGACGTCGATGAGCCTGTCGATGTGACGCTGATGTACGCGCCCGAGCTGACGCAGCCGTTCACCGTGGGCTGGGACCAGAACGCTGGGAACGGCTACGGTATGTCGGAACCGGTGACTCCGGAGTCCGGCGCCGAGTTGCGCAAAGTTACGGTCCGGCTCGACCGGGCGCGCTTCGCCGGCCAGGGGATCCAGGGAACCGACCTGGCGGTTGCGGCGCGCGGCGGCATCGCTCTGTGCGACTTGACGATCGTTCGCAGTGGACGCACGCCGGCGGCTGCGCCCGTCGGGACCCTACGACTGGAGGTTCGGGACGCGCAGACCGCCCGCGTGGTGCCGGCGCGTCTCGGCCTGTACGACGGCACCGGACGCACGCCGCTGCCATCGGAGCGTTCCCTGCTTCTTCATCGCTACGCGGACGACACCCGGCTTTTGTGGACGGCGCCGCGACTCGTCTGGCCGAGCACGAATCGGCAGGTGTTCTACGTCGACGGCCGTTACGAAGCCGTCGTCCCGGCCGGGGCCTATCAGCTCGTCGCCTCGAAAGGGCCGGAATATCGGGTGTACGAGGGGACGATCGACGTAAAGGCCGGAGAGACCACCAATGCGGCGGTCAGCCTCGAGCGCTACATTGATCAGCCGAGCCGCGGCTGGTACTCGGGTGACGATCACCTTCATCTCATGCGCGACGAAACCGAGGATGCCGCAATGTGGGGGTTCGTCGCGGCCGAGGACGTGCATGTCGGCAACCTCCTCGAGATGGGCAACATCGTGACGACGCATTTCCGGCAGCCAGCCTGGGGAAAGGCAGGGCGCTTCCTTCACGACGGCCACATGATCGCGTCGGGCCAGGAGGATCCGCGGACGACACAACGCGGCCACACGATTCACCACAACCTGGAACGGCCCATCCACTTGCCGGCGGATCGTTATTTCTCGTATCACGAGGTGTTCGAAGACTCGCACCGCCAGGGCGGCGTCTCCGGCTACGCGCATTACGGCCGGTCGTTCAACGGCCGGCGCGGCCTCGTGCTGGACGTTCCATTCAACCTGGTCGACTTCGTCGAAGTCTTGCAGGGCGGGCGCCTCGTCACCGACAATTGGTATCCGTTTCTCAATCTCGGCTTCAAGGTAAGCCCTGCGGCTGGATCTGACTTCCCGTACTTTGGGCCTTCGCTTCCCGGCGTGAGGACGGCCTGATCAAAGCACTCCGGGACCAGTAGGAGTGTGGTTTCATGCGTATGACAGGGACGCGAGGCCCCGTCGCGCGACAGGGGTCGTTCCCGAGCCAGCGCATCAAGTACGCTCGCGACTTCCGCATGGACGGCAAACGGCGTATTGTCCTCGCTCTCGACCGGCCCATTCCCGATTGGGAGGCCGTGAATCGCCCTCGGACCTACGACTACGACTTGAGCATCATCGTCCTCGACCTCGACGAAGAGAACAAGGGTCAGGGCGTTATGGCGATCGGCGTCAAAATCACGCTCGATATGGAAACGAAGCAGCTCGAAATCGAGAACTATTCGTCTGAGCCGGTGCGCCTGACCAACGTCAGCAAGACCTCCTGACGCTCGCTAGCTGGATTCGAGCTCGAGGCGCAGGCACGTCCAGCTGGGCTCCTCGCCGTCCTGGTGGTCATGCGTGGGGCTGAGGCTCAAGGCCTTGTGTGTGATGGATGCGGCGGCTTCCTCCAAAATCGCCGTTGGCCGCATGGACGACGCCTCGCGAAAAGTGTACGAGTGTCGAAAGCGCGCAAAGGCTCGGCGACCCCTACAGCAAGGCGGCGATAGCGACGAACGTAAAATAGACGACGACCCAGAAGACCGTCATGCCGATCGGGAAGCGAAAACGGTACGGGTCGTAATCCTCTGCTTGTGGGTTGTCAGGAAAGCTGCGCGCTCCGGTCGGGGCTTGACTGAATGCCCAGGCGCGGGCCACCAAGGCGCGACCGGCCGCCGACACAGATTGTCCTGCTGAACGGATCCCGGCGACGAGCTGTTCGACGAGCGCTCTGAAAGGTCTTCGATAAAACCAGTCCGTGTCGACGCTGACGGTCGCTTCGCCTCCGAGTTTTCCGAGAAGGAGCCAAAATGCGATGGCGGTTCCGGCCAGAAGCTGATACGCCGACACCACGTGATCCAGCGTATACGGATGGTATTCCGCTCCGAAGGGCAGTAGGCCGTAGAGCAGACTGGGGACGACGCCGTAGAGTGTGCAGAGAATGGCGCCGACGCCCATCGCCAAGAGCATGTTCCAGGGGAGGGGCCGAAGCTCGAGATCTTTTTTAGGGCCGAAGAACGTGAAGTAGGGAAGCTTGAGTCCGGTGGACAAGAAGGTACCGATGCTCGCCAAAGTCAATAACAGCTCGACAATGGGCAAATGCTCCTCCGCCGCGGCGGAGATGATCATGGACTTGCTGATGAAGCCGTTGAAGAGGGGGAATCCGGAGATCGAACAAGCTCCGACGGCGTAGAGGACTACGACGAGCTTCATTCGGTTAGCGATGCCGCCGAGCTCGGTCAGCTTGCGCAGCCCGGTCGCGTAGATAACAGCCCCCATCCCCATGAACAAGAGCGATTTATAGAGGATGTGGCTGAAGGCATGCGCGGTCGCCCCATCGAGCGCGAGCGACGTGCCCATCCCGACGCCCGCCACCATATATCCGACTTGGCTCACGATGTGATAGGCGAGAAGGCGGCGAATGTCGTTCTCGAGAACGGCGTAGACCACGCATAGAGCGCCATCGTGACACCTGCCCAAACGAGAACGTCCGCGCCTGGAAAGAGCCTCAAAAGCACGTACACCGCAGTTTTGGTGGTGAATGCGCTCAAGAAGACACTACCGGTCACAGAAGCTTCGGGGTAAGCATCGGTCAACCACGCATGAAGCGGCGGGATGGCGGCGTTGATGGCGACTCCGAGAAGGATTAGCCAGAAGGCGAGGGGGTCGGCTTCAGATGTCGTCAAGGCCGAGACGGCGAACCCTCCGCCCCGGGCGAGATGCACGAGGATACCCGCAAACAAAAGCGAGCCGCCGAAGATATGAACGAGCAAGTAACGATAGCCCGCGCGCGCCGAGCGCTCCGTCTCCCTCTGCCAAATCAAGAAGAGCGACGAGACCGCCATGAGCTCCCAGAACACGAACAGGGTCGCCCAATCTCCCGCCAGGACAACGCCCAGCGAGGAGCCTGCATAGACGAGTGTTGCGACATGCTCGCCGGCACGGTTGTTATGGAGCGCATACAAGATGCCCACGAAGGTCACGAGCGTGAAGATCAGCGAGAAGACGAGGCTCAGCGGATCGACGTGGAGGAGCGTGAGCGAATAGCCGGCGACGGTGAAGTGCCAGCCGGATGTAAAATCAAGCGACTGCCAGCTGATGAGCGCGGCCACGGTGCCGGCCGCGAGCACGACTCGCCGTGCGGTCCCGCGAACGAGTGGCACGATGACCGCGGTCAGAAAGAGGACGAAGCCGGGATGTATCATCGTTCGTAATAGTGCTCGTCGTGCTGCACGAACTTATGCCCGACCCATTTCGAGCCAAAAACGATGAGGCCGCAGCCGAGAAATCCGTAGACGAAATCGAAAGCGGGAAGCCTGTGCCAGAGAAATGAAGCATGGGCGAGGTGACGGAAAGCAAGCTCGAGAGCCGCTGTCGAAACGACGAAAATCGCAGTTGCGATATAGATGCGTTTCATCCGCCGGCTCCCGCCAGCATGATCCGCGCGGGCGCCACGAGGCTCTCGGCCGCCTGCCAGGCGAGTTGATAGAAGTGAAGCCCTAGATCTGGAAAGACGCCGAGCACGATCGAGGCCACACCGGTCACGGCTAAAGGAAGCCAAAGAAGAACGGAGGCCTCCTCGAAGCGAAAGGGTGCGTCACTTTTTCCGAAGAAACCCGTATAGACGATCGGAAAGAAATAAGCGAAGTTCAAGAGACCACTCAAGACTAGAACGCCGACATAAACCGTGTGATCGGCTTTGAGCGCTCCCAAGCCGAGGTTCCATTTGCTGAGAAAGCCCGCAAATATGGGCATCCCTGCGAGGCCGAGGGCGCCAAGCGTGAACGCGCCGAAAGTTACCGGCATCTCACGCCCTAGCCCACGAAGGTCGTCGATGTACTCTTTGTGGGTCTTCGTGTAGATCGAGCCGGCGCAGAAAAACAACGTGATCTTCATGAACCCATGCGCCGCGATGTGAAATATCGCCCCAACGAGGGCGTGAAGTGAGCCCAGTGCCGCGCCGAGTACGATGTAAGAGAGCTGGCTCACGGTCGAATAAGCGAGGCGCCTCTTTAAATGATCCTCTCCGAGCGCGCGCATCGAAGCGATGAGAATCGTTGCCCCCGCGGCGAACGCTAGGATGTTCGCGAGCCCGAGCCCGCTTGTGAGGTCGACGCCGAACACGAACGCCACGATACGTACACATCCGAACGCACCTGCTTTGACGACAGCAACGGCATGAAGAAGCGCGCTCACCGGCGTCGGCGCCACCATCGCGGCGGGGAGCCATCCGTGAAGCGGCATGATAGCGGCTTTGGCGCCAATCCCGATGATGAACAGCACGAAGAGCGCCCGGAGTGTTCCAGGTGACGCACTTCCCGAGAGAAAGCCTCCCGGCTGGAAAGTTGCACCGGGCGCCAGGCTCGCGGTCCAAACGACCGCCACGAGCAGCGCCTGTCCTGCAATGAGCGTGTAGGCGAGATATTTGCGCCCTCCGGCGACCGCTTCCTCGTTGCGGCGATGAATCACGAGCGGGTAGGTCGCTATGGTGAGGATTTCGTAGAAAACAAAGAACGTCGCTAGGTTGGCCGCAAACGCGATCCCAATAGCGCTCGACAAGCAGACCGCAAAGCTCGCGTAGTAGCCAGTCTGGTGGGTATAGCCGCCGCTTCGCATATAGCCGATCGAGTAGACGGAGGTGATCACCCATAGAGACGATGCAAGCAACGCGAAAACCATTCCGAACGCGTCGGCGCGGAGATGGAGCTCCCAGCCGGGTACGAGCTCGAGCGGCCGGCTCTCGAGGATGACGCCATGGAGCACCATCGGGAGCATCGAGAAGACGATCGCAAACTTGATGACGGCTGCCGCGAGCGTACAGGCTTCCCTAAGGTTCGGGTGGTTGCGAAGCACGAAGATCGCGACCGCGGCGACAAGGGATACGAGGACTGCTGCTAGCGGGCCGCCCGAGATCAATGGGTCGTTCACGAGGGAAGCCCTGGGCGGATGAGCTCGGTCACGAAAGTTTGATTGAAGATACCGAGGAGAAGCACAAGAACCGCCAGCGTCAGGATGGGCGCGAGCATCGGGAAGGGAAGCTCGCTCGTGTCGCGCGGCCTTTCGTCGTTCTGGGGGCTGAGATAGGCTTTCTCGAGCACGCGGAAGAAATAGATGGCCCCCAGGAGACTCGACAAGACGAGCGCCGCGAGAAACGGCGTGTAGCCCGACTCGAGCGCGGCGAGCGCGAGGTAGTACTTGCTGAAGAATCCGGCGGTCGGGGGAAGCCCGATCATGGAGAGAGCGGCGACCGTGAAGGCCGCCATCGTCAACGGAAGCTTACGACCCATGCCCGCGAAATCGAGCACGCGAAAGACACCGACACGCCATTGGACTCCGTTCACGGCCATGAAGAGACAGCCCTTCATGACGGCATGGTTGACGACATGTAGAAGGGCGCCCGTCAGCGCGAGCGGTGTTCCGATCGCGATCCCGAGCATGATGTATCCCATCTGGCCGATGCTCGAATAGGCGAGCATGCGCTGAACGTCTTTTTGAGCGAGTGCCATCAACGAGCCCGCGACCACAGCGATGACAGAGGCCCAGCCAAGAAGAAACAGGGGCTCTCGCGGGCCCGTATCCGCGACGAAGACATAGAACAAAATGCGGTAGAGCGCGTAGGCGCTCACTTTCGTCATGACGGCGGCGACGAACCCAATCACCGGGCCGGGTGCGTACGTGTAGGTGTCGGGCAGCCATCCGTGAAGCGGGAAAAGAGCGGCTTTGATGGCGAGCCCTATCACGATGAACGAAACGGCGACGACGATGATGGGGGAGCCTGACGTCTCGGGCAAACGAGCCGCCATGTCGGCCATGTTCAGCGTACCCGTCATGGCGTAGAGATAGCCTACGCCGATCAAATAGAAGCTCGCCGCGACCGTTCCAATCAACAGATAGCGGAAGACGGCGACGATCGCTTTGCTGCCGCCCGTCGAGAGGAGCGCGTAGGCGGAGATGGACGAGATCTCGAGGAAGACGTAGAGGTTGAACAGGTCGCCGGTCACGACGATCCCTTGAAGACCCGTCACGAGAAGAGCAAAGACGCTGCAGAAGGTTCCGGTGCGGCGCGCTGTCCAGCTGCTGAGATAAGGTCCGCTGTAAAACGTGGCGAGCAGGGCAAGGAAGCTCACGAGAGTCGCCATGACTCCACTCAGCGGATCGATGATGACCTCGATACCCCATGGTGGAGGCCAGCCGCCGACGTGATAGCTAATTGCCTCGCCACCGAGACTCGCGCGGAGCGAGACGAGCGAGCAAAGCAGAGAGCCCGCAGTCGCGAAGAGCAATCCGCCGCGCGCGAGTTGCCCGCCACCCATAGCGAGGAATGGGATGATAAGCGCGCTCGTAAGAGGTACGACAACGATCAGGATCGGTCCGTGATCCACTATTGCTACTTCAGCTTCTCGATTAGCTCGGTCTCATCCAAAGTTCCGTAGCGACGGTGGATCCGGATGAGCAGCGCGAGAGCCACGCCCGTCGTGCTGACGCTGACGACGATGGCGGTCAGCATGAGCGTGTGAGGCAGCGGATTGATGTAGTCGCGCGCGATCGGAGTCTCGTCCCCGTGGCGCGCGATCGGCGGCGTTGCCTCGCTCTTGAATCCCAGAATGATGAAAAAAACGATGACGGCGACTTGAAGGATGTTCATCGCCATGAGCTTCCGAACGAGATGTGGTCGCGCAAGGATGCCGTATGTGCCGATGAGGAACAATGAAGCTGCAAGCCAATAGTTCACGGAACTAAGAGTATCGGCTTCCACGCGCTAATCCTTTAGTCCTCTGCGCCCATCGTTAGAACGTCGAAAATCAATACCATCACTGCGGTGACCGCGATGAAGACGCCCGTCTCCACGGAAAGCGAGCCCATCTCGCGCAAGTGTGCGCCATGAAAAGGAAGAGGTAGGCCGGAATAGTCGAGAAAATTTTTCTCGAAGAACAAGCTGACGAGTCCTGTGCCCGTGTAGATGATCACGCCGATGGAAGCGATTCCCACGGTGGAGGTCGGGAGAAGCTTCAGGCCGGGCGCCCGTCCCCGCACGAGCCGCACGAGAATGATGGCGGCGGCGCAGATGGCACCCCCTTGAAAGCCCCCTCCGGGGCTCGTATGTCCGTGAACGACGACGTAGACCGCGAAGAGGATGATGAAGGGGATGAGAAGTCGACTCGTCGCGTCGAGCACGTCGCTCCCGAACTGATAGGCCATCGCATCCTTTTGGGTGCGATCGGAGCGACCGAGGTCGAACGACCCGAGCACCAGGAGGCAGGCGAGGCCCGCGGTGAGGATGACCACGGTCTCACCAAGCGTGTCGTAAGCGCGATAGTCCGCGAGGACGGCGGTGACCATATTCGGGGCGCCGGTCTCCGCGACGGCGCTCTCGATGTAGCGCGGCGAAACGTGAGTCGAGGCGGGTGATGTTGGATCTGCCATGCGAGGCAGATCCCGCGCGGCGTAGAACAAGAGGGCCCCGGCGGCGACCAAGGGGAGCCATCCAAAACGCTGAAATAGATGTTGCACTCTGCTAGCTCACTCTTCGATTCGTTCGGTAGATGGCTGAGACGAAAAAGACCGTTGTTATGGCCGCGCCAATCGCTGCTTCCGTGAAAGCCACGTCGAGCGCGCCAAGAAGCGTGAAGAAAATGGCGGAGAAGAAACTGAACCCGCCAAAAATGACCACGGCACCCAGGAGATCCGAAACTTGGAGCACGGCGATGGCGCACAGAACCATCATTACGAGAAACAAAGTCACGAGCGGTGCGATCATCGTCGGCCGGATGGGCTAGGCATTAGTCAGTGTCACGTGGAGATTCCCAAGGGACGAGGCCACTTCGATAGGCAGCTCGGCCGAGGGCGTGTGTAGCGGTAGGGTTCGCGAGACCGACGAAAAAAATGATCAACACGATCTTCAAGCCGTTGAGGGTGGCGCCTTCGAGGACGGCCGTCCCTAGCACCATGAGAGCGACCCCGAGGGTGTCGGACTTGCCCATGGCATGGAGTCGGGTGAAAAAATCTGGAAGTCGTAGGATGCCGAGCGCACCCGCGAAGATGAAGAAGAAGCCCAAGCTGAGCAAAGCGCACGCGAAAGCGGTCATGGGCCGGTCTCTTTGCCTTCGAAATACTTGGCCAGTGCCAAAGCCCCAATGAAGCTGATGAGTGTGTAGGACAGCGTGATGTCGACGAAGATGTCCTCGCGGCCGATGAGGCGGCCCATCAGGAGCACGAGCACGATCGTCTTGGTTCCGACGAGCCCTAAACCGCTCAAACGATCCCATAGCGTCGGGCCGTGAAGGAGCCGATAGAGCGACACCAGCATCGTGAGAGCAATGCCGATCGTGAGTGCCATGATGAAAGTGGTCATCGTCAGCGGAGGCGTTGGGTCTAGTTCTCGTTAGTGCGGAACAGCCGGCGGACACGCGCTTTCATGTTTGAAGGTGACGGTTCCGCGCTCAAAAGAGGCTCCGCGGCGTCATCGGTGAGCGCGTGAACAACATACTCGTTGCCGCGCACGTCGATGGTCACGGTCCCGGGGGTTAGCGTGATGGAGTTTGCGAGCGTTGCCCGAGCGATATTGTGGGGCAAAGGATGGTCGAATCTTACGATGATCGGACGGATCTTCATTTTCGGGCTCAGCACGATCTGCGCCACCTGAAAGCTCGAGACGACGATCTGCGTTGCAAGCCAGGGAACATAAGTCACGAGGCGAGTCCAGGGAAGAGTCCAAAAGGGATGGCGCCCTGCCGGGCCTACCGGCGGAGAAAGCGCGTAGAGCTTACACGTAGCCACTGCAATCGCCGCCGAGCTCAGAGCACCCGCTGCTAAGTGAAAGAAGTCTATCTTGCCGGAGAGGATCACCCAGAAGACGAACAGCAATACAGCGAGCGGAGCGCTTTCGTGCAACGGGAGTGGACCCGTCGAATTTTTCGGAGTTTTGGTTGGCGGCACCGCGTTTGCTCCATTGGCATGACGTAGAAGCGGATGAGAAAATAATAACATAACATAACATGAAATGTAATATGATGGTCGCATGGCTTCCCCCTCCGAGCCGGAGAGCTTGCCTTGCGGAGGCCAGCGCCACTCCGATGGTCAGCAAACGGCGCACGACGACGCTTTCGATCCCAAACGCCTGACTCGTGCCGCGGGCATCGTCAGTTTCGGCGTCATGGTCTCGCGGGTGCTCGGCCTTGTCCGCGAGCAAGTGCTTGCCTACTTGTTCTCGGCGCGCGTCGTGTTAGACGCGTTTTACGCGGCATTTCGACTGCCGAACTTGTTTCGCGACATGTTCGGCGAAGGCGCTTTGAGCAAAGCGTTCGTCTCGACGTTCTCGGAGATCCAAGAGAAAGAAGGAAAAGAGGCCGCGCTTCGTCTGGTGAGCGTGGTGTTGAACGCGATGATCCTTGTGATGGCTGCGCTGACCTTGGCCGGCATTCTTTATGCCGAGGTCATCGTGGCGTGGATCTTTCCCGGCGCGGGCTTCGACACACCGCTCGTTCCGGACGAAAGCTACGGCTTCGCAACGAAGCGGGAGCTCACGGTGCGGCTCACGCAGATCATGTTCCCGTTCATTTTCTTCGTCACCCTCGCCGCCCTCGTCATGGCTGTTCTCAACGCGCGCGGGCGGTTTCTTGTTCCGGCGCTGGCTTCGGCGTTTTTCAATGTCGGGTCGATCGTCGTCGGCGTGACCGGCTATTACATAGCCCCTCAATACGGCCAGCATCCGGCCATCGGGGTGGCGATAGGCGTGCTCGTGGGCGGTATCTTGCATCTTTTGTGGCAGCTTCCATCCTTGTTTCGACTCGGGTACCGCTATCGTCCCAATTTCGACTTTCGTGACCCTTTGCTCGGGAGGGTGTTGGGTCTATTCGGGCCCGGAGCGCTGATCGCTTCGACCGTTCAAGTCAATCAGTTGGTGAACTCGATCTTCGCGTCGCGGGGCGAAGGGTGGATGACGTGGATCATCCAGGCGTTTCGCATTTTGCACTTACCGCTAGGCCTCGTTGGCGTCGCGGTCTCGGTGGCGACGCTCCCGGCCCTCAGTCGCGCGGCGGCCAAAAAGGACACGGACGGTTTTCGCGACACGTTCTCTTTCGCGACGCGACTCGTGATCCTTTTCACCGTGCCCGCCACGGTCGGTCTTCTCGTGCTGGCGCCTCCCATCGTACGCCTGATCTTCGAGCAGGGTCGTTTTTCCCCGTACGATACGGTGCAGGTTGCTGGCGCTCTACGTTTCTACGCCTTCGGCCTCTTGAGCTTCGCTGCCGTCAAGATCGTGACGGACGGCTTCTATGCGCTTCAGGACGTCCGCGCGCCGCTCGTCGTCAGCCTCGCGAGCATATTGACGAACGCGGCTCTCAATTGGCTCTTTGTCATTCGGCTCGGGCTCGATCATCGAGGCCTGGCGCTCGCGACGTCGACGACGATGACGATCTCGCTCGTTTTCCTATGGCTCCTGTTTCGAAAGCGAAGCGGGCTCGAGCGTCTCGGTGGCAAGAGTGCGCTCGTGACCTTCGGTAAAACGGTGGTAGTCTCCGCGGTCATGGGAGCGTTCGCGTTTTTCACCTTTCTAAGCCTCGACGGCTCTCTCGGGCACGACGTAGTGTGGACGCGACTACTGCAAGTTGGCAGCTCCATCCTCGTTGGCCTCACGGTGTTTTTTTTCGGGTGCAAACTTCTTCGAGTCCGAGAGTTGGATCAAGCACTCGCGGCATTGAAACAATAACCTTCGGAGGTGAAATGGGATTTGTAAAGACGTGTGTGCTCCTCGTTCTATTCTCGATGGCGCAGACCGTTGCGACGGCGCAGACGCAACGGCCGTCGTCCAATTATGGCGAGCAGAGTACGGTCGATTTCGAGCTGCGTCGATGGCGCTCCGACCTCGTCTCGGAGATGCGTCTTTCGAATCCAGAAAGTATCGGCAGCGACTTCGACCCGGTGCTCGCTCTCGGCCTTCCGAAAAAGCAAACCTTCGACTATCACTTCGGAGTTCGTTTGACGAAGAGAATCAAGATCCGCGCAAATTGGTTCCGCGTTCGCTACGACGCAGACACGATCGTTACGGAGGCTTTGACGATCTCAGGGACCACGTTTCCGACTGGCGCGACCTTGACGAACTCTCTCGAGCTCGAACAAAGACGCGGAGGCGTCGAGTTCGATCTCTTGAGCGGACAATACGGATTTCTCGCTGTTGCGGGAGAGTGGGTGCGTTTTCGGGCGAAGACCGATTTCAGCTCTTCAGGCTCCGAAATGACTCCGGTGCTGCTCACGATGGACTTGCCGATTTTTGGTATTGCGTCGCGGCTCTATTTGACGCCCGCCCTCGCGGTGAGCGCGGAGGCGCTCGGGATGAAACGTGAGGCGACCGGTGTCATGACTGATGTCGACTTCTCGGTAACCTACAACGCGGTCCCTAGTCTTGGATTCTCCTACGGCTATCGGAATTCGTACAACCGCTTCAAGAACGTGGAGCCCGAATCCCGGGCAATCTTTCGGCTGCGCGGTCAGTATTTCGGCGTGACGGTTCGGTTTTGAAGAATGCGTTCCTTCATTACTTGGAGGTCGAGAGAGGACTGTCGCCGAACACGATTGTGGCTTATCGACGGGACATCGCAAAGCTCGAACTCTATGCGAAGAGCCACCGCAAAACGCTCGCGTCGCTGACGGCTCCGGATCTACGGGATTTTCTTCGGGACTTGCATCGTCAGGGGCTTTCCCTGCGCTCGATCGGGCGGGTGAGCTCGGCGGTGAGAGGTCTCTATCGGTTTGCCGCTGCCGAAGGAACGATCCGAACCGATCCGGCAGAGCAGATCGACTCGGCCCGACTTCCGAAGAGCTTGCCGCGCTACTTGAATTTGGACGAAGTGGACGGCCTTCTCGAAGCGTCCGATACTGCCATCCCGGAAGGGTTGCGGGACCGCGCGATGCTCGAGCTGCTTTACGCCACCGGCCTCAGAGTTTCGGAGCTCATCGCTTTGAGGATTGCCGATTTAAATTTCGACATCGGCTATCTCGTGTGCCAAGGAAAGGGGCGCAAAGAGCGTATCGTGCCCTACGGGCGGTCCGCGAAACAGTGGATCGAGCGCTACCTCCGTGAGGGACGTCCGGCTCTCTTGCGGAGGGCGCCAGATGCAGAAGATGCGATGTTCTTAAGCCGCCTGGGAAAAACGATGACGCGCCAACGTTTTTTTCAGATCCTGAAAGCGTGCGGCCGCACCGCCGGGATTCGAGGCGCTTTGTCTCCACACGTTGTGCGGCATTCTTTCGCGACCCACCTGCTCGAGCGTGGAGCCGATCTGCGCAGCTTGCAGCTCATGCTCGGCCACTCGAATATCGGGACGACTCAGATCTACACGCATGTGAGCCGGGAACGGCTGCGGCGCATTTACGACAGCCATCATCCTCGCGCAAAAGATTCCAGCAAGTGAACAAAGGTGTCTCCGCAGGGGGACAGCCGATGGAGCTTGAAGGGTCCTTCAATCGGTACGATTCTTGCTGTCTACTCATGCACGGCCGCCGCCGAGGAGATTGTTATGCCAAACGCCCTTCGTTCGGTTCTGTTTGTTTCCATGGCGGCGGCTTGCGGACACCATCACCCCGTTTATTACGAGTCTCCGCTGCCACCGCCCGGCTATCATCATTACCATCGTCTAGCTTGCGACCACCTCGTGGAATGCCGGTACCGCGGAGGACGCCACGACTATCGGCCGCACAATAATCACGAACGCTACTGGCACGTCCACCGAACCCGGGAAGGGCGGTACGTGAAGTGCTATGTGGAGCGGAAGCACCACGGGTATCGATAAGGAGCGTTCGACCTAGTCGATACCTGGGCGAGGACCAATGTATGGAGTGTGTCCGTTCCGTCCGTCGTGAAGGACTTCAGAGTTCAATAGCTGCGAGACGTCTTGCGCCCATGCGCATGGGAAGCCATACCGCGAGGGCGTTCACGACGAGCACGCACGAGAGCGCGCCCGCGATGATGAGCCACGCGCGCGTCTCTAGCGGTAACCCGCGATACTCCGCGCTCAGATAGAGATAGACGGGCACGGCTTCGAGAAACAAAATGACGGCGACGAAGGATGTTGCGGCGATCATATAGAGGAGCCCTCCAGCACTTCCCGCGATCTGGGTGACGTTCTCGAACTTGAATCTCGGGAATATCGCTCCCATCCCGACGCCGAGGCCCACGATGCCGAAGGTGACGCACAACATCGTAATGGCTGAAAGCACGGTCATGAACGTCGTGGCGCCGAGAAAATGGTTGGAGGCGAGGGTCAGAATTTGAGACAGCACGAGGAGCGGTGGAATCGCTGTCCAGAACTTGCTCCACAAGAACCGATCTAGCGTTAGCGGTGACGAGCGAACGATCCAGAACGCGAGCCCTTCCGCAGATATCGACGTGAACACGAAACGGACCGCCACCGCTGCGAGGACGAATCCCGCGAGGCCGAGATTCAAGAACGAAAAGAGATTCTGGAGAAAGAACGTGGCGAAGGTAAAGTTCGACGGTAGCACGCTGAAGTTATAGAGATAAACGACGACGAGCGCTAAAAGCAGCAGGAGCTGGGACCACTGGGTCGCGTCTCTCGCGAACGTCCGCATATCTTTCAACAGGAGCGAGCGAAAGCGCACTTCGAACGGAAGCGTGACAGCTTCCAGGATTCGGTCCACGACCGGTAGTGACGAGAACTTCGCCGGCCGCGACTCTTGCGCTTTCGAATAGCCTAGATGGTAGACAGCGCGGGCGAGCCAACAACCAAGGACGGTCGTCGCAGCGGCCGTGCTCCATAAAAGCGCCAACGGCATCGCGGGAAGGGGCTCGGCGCGGCGTCCGGCGATGAGCAAGCTCGTCGCCCACGAGCTCGGAAGTAGCGACGAGCTCGGGGTCTGGAATGCGGCGAAGAACTCGCTGATGTCGTAAATGGAGCGCGGGTTCAAGAGCTTCTCCGGCTGCTGTACGCGAATGAGAAACACGAGCAACACGACGAACAACGCGGCGAGCAAAAGGAGCATTTCGCGAACTCGCCGGGCGGGGAAGACGGCCATGAGCACCGATGTCACCATGCTGCCGACGGTGGCGGCAATCACGACGAGGGGCGCGAGCGCGAGCGCTGCCGCACCGAGAAACACCCAAGGCGCCGGCGACGTCAAAGCGAAGGCTGCGTAGATCGGAATGCTGAAGAGCACGACCATCCAAGAGGACTGGATGGCGGTCAAGACGAGCCTCGAGCCGTAGAGCGCGGGCAGAGAGACAGGGCTGCTCACGAGCAGAGAAAGATCTTCCGACAAGTATTGCGTTGAAAGCGCGGTGACGACGGTGCTCGCGAAGAGCACCGTCAAGATGAAGGTCGAGGTCGTGCCCAGCACTTGATGAGTGAGTGGCGCCGTGAACTCCGCGAATTGACCGATATAGAGGAGCATCCGGTAAAAGCCGCCGAAAAAGAACAGGCCGAAGACCAGCCCCACAGAGGCGAACAAGAAACCGCGAAGTACCGCGCTCTTTCCGGCTTTCTGTCTCCGGTTGCGTAAGGACTGCCATGAGGGAACAAGCAGCGCGGCGACCTGGCCAGGGGTGAACTCGAATCTCACCGCTCAGCTCTCCTCAGATTCGCGAAAGCCTTCGCCGGAGGTCAATTTCAGGAAGATCTCCTCCAGGTCGTGGCGTTCGATCGCGGCGTTCCTCTTGAGCTCATCCATCGTGCCGCAGGCGACGAGCTCGCCTTTCATGATGATCCCGATGCGATCGCAGAGCTCCTGGGCGACGTCGAGCGTATGCGTCGAGACAAAAACGGTGTGGCCTTTGTCGCAGTAGTCGCGGAAGACTTGCTTGATGAGCCTCGCGCCCTTGGGGTCGAGACCGACCATCGGCTCGTCTACCACGAGCACTTTCGGCTGGTGGACGAACGCGGCCGCCATGACGAGGCGCTGTTTCATCCCATGTGAGAAGCTCTCGATGAGCTCGGCACGGACGTGGGACAGCTCGACGAGCTCCAAGAGCTCGTCGATGCGGCCTTCGAGGCCGTTGCCGTCGAATCCGTAGATGCCTGCAATGAAGCGCAAAAACTCGTTGGCCGAGAGCTTCTCGTAGAGGAATGGTCGATCTGGAATGAAGCCGAGGACCGCTTTGGCGTCGACGGGCTCGCGTTCGAGATCGTGGCCTCCGAGATAAACACGGCCCGATGTGGGCTGCAAGAGGCCCGCGATCATCTTGATGGTCGTCGTTTTGCCCGCGCCGTTCGGTCCTAGAAAACCGAAGAGCTCACCGGCGGGAACGTGGAGGGAGAGGTTTTTCACCGCCTCATATGGGCCGTAGCTCTTGTGGAGCTCTTCGAGTCGGATCATCGGGTCTCCAAGACTTCTATGGTCGCGCCCCGACCTAGAATCTTGAGGATCTCGTACTGCGTCTCGAGTCCTCCCGTGAGAAGACGCACGTGCATGGGGTCGGCCGGGAACTGCCCAAATGTCGGGTCGAGGGCGAGCCACCTGCCGACCCACACTTCAGGCCACGCATGGTAGTAGAACTGACCTCCAGTATAGGCGAGCCCGGTGGCGACCCGCGTCGGGAGATCGACGGCTCGGGCGAGCGCCGCGAACAGGACCGCGTGCTCGTTGCAATCTCCCACACGGTTGTCGAGCACTTCTCGGGCGCTCGGGATCGAGAGCGTCGGTGATTTCGCGAGGTTGTCGAAGACCCAATCAGTCAGCGCCCGCGCTTTGTCGATGTCGTCGAGCCCTCCGGTCAGCGCTTCCGCTTGTTTGCGGATCTCGGGATCGTCGGATTGGATGAAGGCATCGGCGCGGAGCGCGCGTCTGAGCTCATCCTCGGACAAGACGTCGCGCCCGGTAAAGGGTGCTCTCTCGCGCTCGATGTGGAGGTTGCCTTCGTTGACGCTTTGCCGTCCGCCCTCCGTTTCATCAAAGTCGTCCGGGAACCTGTTCAGCTTCAAGACGACCGCGTCTAGCTCGGCGGCCTCTCCTGCAAAACCAATCGCGGGGACGGCCGAAGCGAACAAGATGTCGGGTGCTGCGCCTGCCTCTCGTGCTTGAAGGCTGCTCCCAGGCGCTTCTTTCTGGAGCGTCCAGCCGAGCGGCGTCTCTTCCTGAAGCACTTCACCCGTATCGTTGACCCAAGCGGTTGTCGTCAGCCCGGCGAACGTTGTTTGCAGGCGAAACGCTTCTTCTTCGTGCCCGCCCCAGCGCACGATCTCAGGGTCTTTGACCTCGATCGTCGCTTCGCCTTCGGTGAGCGTCATCGGATCGAAAAGACGGACGCGATAGGTTTCCCCGCTCGTCCAACCGTTCGACGCGAGCGAGTAGTACAAGTTCAATGGAAGCAATATGGGGTCATCGAGCGTTCTCGTTTCTGTCCTCTCCGACCGGCTCGAACGGATGGTGAGCTCGAGCTGGTTGCCGTCGACTCTCCCGTGTACGGTCGTCTGAAACGGGGAGCGGCGCGACGATGTTGTGAGCTGGAACTTGAACGTCCGCAGCTCTCCTCAAGAACCGGTCGTAGCCGAACCTTCCATCTTCATTGGACGCTCCCGTCCAACAAGCTTTAGCGTGAACTCTCCGCTCTGCTCGGCGCGATAGCCGTTTTCGAGGGGTGTGAGACGTTCGCGGATATAGCCGATCCGCTCGCCGCGATAGAAGACTCCGCGCTGTGTCAGTTCGGCCTCGGCGGGCCCGCTCGACGCGGACAGGTCGATGAGGGTCGAGGCTTCGGAGCGCGCGTGGCCTCGCCAGATATGGAGGCCGATGAGCCCGAGCCACATCAACACGATCGCGATCGACAGAAACCGCCCTGGGCGAATGATCATAAAAGATGAAGTCGAACGGAGTTGAAGGCAGTATAACATGGGCACTTACATGGGAGCCCGTCGGTGCGGTTGAAGATCGCGCGCGACCGTCCCGAGCCAGACGTGATTCGTCGTGCCGTGGCGTCGCTCAGCAGAGGTGGTGTGATCGCCTATCCAACCGAGACATTCTACGGGTTGGCTGTGTCTGCCTTCGACCTCGAAGGGTGTCGCCGTGTGTTCGAGATCAAGGGACGCCCTCGTTCGCGTGCGCTGCCGCTCATCCTCGCGAACACATCGCAGCTCGCCGACGTCACAGTGGCGCCGTCCGCTCTCATGCAGCGTCTCGTCGAGAAGTTCTGGCCGGGGCCGTTGACTCTCGTGGTGCAAGCGTTGCCCGGAGTCGCGGCGGCGTCCGAGGACGGGACGGTCGCGCTTCGCATCAGTAGTCTCGCGGTAGCGAGGGCGCTCGCATCGGCGGCGGGGCCTGTGACATCGACAAGCGCGAACGTCAGTGGGAGTCCGCCTGCGATGACGGCCGAGGAAGTCGAGGCTGGGCTTGGCGAGCTTATCGATGTGATCCTCGACGGCGGTGCCACGAGTGGCGGGCATGCTTCGACCATCGTCGACATTACGGGATCGACGCCGAAGCTCGTTCGAGAGGGGCGGGTCGGATTTGCCGCTGTTGTGGCCCTTGGTGAAAGTGATGGAAAATGATTTCATTTCTTGACTTAGGTTCGGCGCAAAGGTAGTATGGAGTTCAACTTGCAAGGATTGTGCCCGGATATGCGGGACGGGGCGCACCGAAAGGGCGCACGAATTTTGTGAGTAGAGGCCTTGAGGCATCTGCGTTCGTTGTTGTTGTCGTGATGGTCGGCTGCGCCCCGACGCGGGTTTTCACTCCTGCCACTGTCCCTTCTTGGAACGTCGTCCAGCAAATGACGCTGGCGCCTCCGGAAAGCCTTTCGGACGGCGAACGGCGGCGCTTCGAAGATGGCTGGAGTGCGCTTCAGCAAGGAGACCTTGAGTCCGCGGAGTCCAACCTTTCGCGGCTGGGTCGAAAATATGGCCGCAGCCCAGAGGTCACCACGGCGCTCGGATTTCTCGAGCTGCGCCTCGGTCGCTGGCCTGCGTCGGAGCGATATTTCCGCACCGCGCTGGCGGAGCATTCAGGATTTGGGCCGGCAGAGAGCGGCTACTTCCTCACGGCGCTCGCGGCGGGAAACGAGGAGCAGGCTTATGCGCGGCTGCTGCGTGTTCAAGAAGCCTCTCCCGATCATCCGCTCATCGAACGCTACGCTTCCACCTTGCAGATAAACGTAGCCGAGGCTCGGCTCGGTACGGCACGGGAGTTGATGGAACGAGGCCGCAACGAGGAGGCCGCTTCCGCCTATGCGCGCGCGCTCGAAGTCGCCCCTGAGGTCGGTGGGCTCTACATCGAAGCCGCGGAGTCCGCCCGTGCCGCCGGCTTGCACGCGCAGGCCGTGGCGCACGCCGAGCGCGCCACGGAGCTCGAACCCCAAAACGGCGACGCATTTCGGATCCTGGGCGAAGCCCGTTACGCAAGATCCAATCTTACTGGAGCGCTAGAGGCCTATCGAGTGGCGGCGCGGCTCTCTCCGCGTGATGCGGACGTTTTGGCGCGCTTCGATGCCATCGAAGCGGAGTTCCAAGAGCAGAACTTACCACCGGAATATGAAGGAATTAGTGAAGCGGATCGGTTGACCCGGCAGCAGCTGGCCGCCCTCTTATATCTCGAGCTGCGAGACGCCTATGACGGTGTGCCGGAGACGACGCCCGTGATCGCGACGGATATCGGCGATAGCTGGGCTCAAACGTTCATCCGTCATGTAGTGGGGACGGGCATCCTAGAGGTGTTTCCGAATCACATGTTCCAACCGCAAGCTTTCGTCCGCCGCGCCGACCTCGCCGATGGCCTTGCCGCCGCGCTCGAGATTCTTGCGCCAACGGCTTACGACCTCGCGAGGGAATCGTCGCGCTTCGACCAAAATTTTCCCGACCTGTCATCGGAGAATATTCACTATGAGTCGGCCGCCCTGTCGGTGTCGCTGGGCCTATTGATGGCTCGGGCGGGCGGGGACTTCGGTCCGCAGAATCTAGTGAGCGGATCCGAGGCTGTGTCGGCGGTCGAAGTGCTCGCAGCGCACATGGCTCCTTGAGCCGGACTCGCGTACAATAGGAGTAAGAAGAACAAAAAGAACTGGGAGAATATTATACAAGAGACCGAACGGAAAGGTGACCGAAAATGGTAACCACTGAGATCTTCCGTCAGGTGCCGCTGTTCTCAGGTCTGGAAGAAGCAGACTTGGCCAGCCTCATCAACGTCGCGTCACGCCGGAAATATCCGAAGGATGCGGTGGTGTTTTTCGAGAACGATCTCGGGGAAGCGCTCTTCATGATCCTCTCGGGCCGTGTCAAGGTCACGATCCTCTCAGATGACGGCCGGGAGATCATCCTGTCCATGCTCTCGGAGCACGATTTCTTCGGTGAGATGAGCCTTCTCGACGACGAGCCGCGCTCGGCCACCGCCATCGCACTCTCGGAAACCGAGATCCTCGTCCTCCATCAGAGGGATTTTCTCTCGATTGTCGAGAAACGGCCGCGCGTGCTCGTCAACCTTCTTTCCGTGCTCTCGTCGCGTCTGCGCAAAGCCAACCAACAAATCGGCAATCTCGCGCTCCACGACGTGTATGGTCGCGTCGCGCGTATCCTTCTCGAGATGGCGAGCGAAGACGGAAGCCGGCAGTCAGATGGCCGCGTCGTGTTTCGTCGCCCGACGCATCAGGAGATCGCGAACATGATTGGCGCGACGCGTGAGACCGTATCGCGAATGATAAGTGATCTCAACAAGCAAGGCTATATCGAGATCGCCGGCAAGAACGTCATCATTCAAGACGCACTCGCAAAAGAATTTGCCCGCCCTTGACGCACGTGCAGAAGATGCTGCGCGATTTCAGCGAGTCGGGCGTGTAAACGCCACAGCGATCACCGTTGGCCGAACCCTAAATTGATCCGAAGTTTCTTTCACGCCTGGGAGCGCAAACTCGCCTATAGCGATGACGGTGAGCGTCGTGTTCTGCCCTTCGAGTGGGGCACCGAATATCTCCCGAGCTTCGCCGATTGGACGAACCCTGGCTTTTTAAATGGCTCAAGTGGTGATGCAGCAGCGCGCCACGTGCTTCACGACCATACGCAGACCGCGCTTTTTAGGAGCGCGGACTACTTCGAGCCGGGTGACGTGAGCGATATCCAACTGTTGGACGGCGTGCTCACCTTCATGTCGTCGGCGACGACCGGTGTCCTGGAAAACGATCGTGTGTACGCCCGTTTCTATCCGGCGAGCGCGAAGAAAGAAAACCGCGGAGGCGGGCCGGCCGTGGTCGTCCTACCTCACTGGAACGCGAAAGAAGGCGCTCAGGATGGGTTGTGCAAGCTCCTGAACCGATTTGGGCTAACGGCGCTCAAGCTCGCCCTGCCTTATCACGAAGCGCGTCGTCCGGGAGGGCTCGCACGCGCGGACTTCATGCTCAGCCCGAATGTCGGGCGCACGCTTCAGTCTTTCCGTCAGGCGGTCCTCGATGCCCGCAATGCCGCGTCGTGGCTCGAGCGCGAAGGCTACGGTCCGCTCGGCATCATCGGCACCAGCCTGGGCTCAGCCATCGCTTTCGCGGTCTATGCCCATGAGCCGCGGCTCGAAGCCGCCGTATTCAATCACATCTCGCCTTACTTCGCCGACGTCGTGTGGCGCGGCATCTCGACACGGCAAGTGCGAGAGGGGCTCGAACGGGGGGTTGGCCTCGAAGAGATTCGCCGCCTGTGGCTGCCTCTGAGCCCGTTCAGTTTTTACGAACAACTGCGCGAGCGGAACCGGCCGTCCCTTTTAATCTACGCCCGCTACGACCTGTCGTTCCCGCCAGATCTTTCGAAGCAGCTTTTGCGGGATGTCGAGAAGCTGGACATCGAGCGGGAGGTTTACGAGCTGCCGTGTGGGCATTACACAACGGCGAAATTTCCCTTCAACTGGATGGATGGGCTCCGCATCGCCCGTTTCCTATCGGGCAAGTTGAAACCGACGCCTCACTTTCCGAAAAAGTAGGTCGCACCGAAGAAAAACTGGCGTGTGGATTGGTCGAAGTTCTGCGGAATGTACCAACGATACTCGGCGCGGGCCGCAACGTTGAAGAGGAAGTAGATCTCGACGCCGATGCCGACATGCGCGGCCGCCTCGTATTCCGACGTGTCGAGAACGACGTCCGACGAGACGAGCATATCCTGGCCGTTGTCGTCCGTCTCGAACACGAGATCGGTTTGCTTTTTGTCTCGGCGAACCAAGCCGCCGCCAGCAACAATGTAGGGATGGAACGGCTGTCGCCTCCCGATGTTGTAAACAAACGTTGTGTCTATCTGGTAGCGGTTCGTCTGGAAACGAAACGCCGGCAAGGCCGGGACGTCGTCGACAGGAACCCCATCCTCGGCGTAGACGCGGTTCGAGCGCGCCAAGTTGAAACCCGTTTCGAGGCTGAAGTTGTCGTTGAATCGCAATCCGAAAAAACCGCCGACGACGAAGGTCCGTCCGAGGTCCAGCTCTGGATCTTGAAGGCTGGCGAAGCCGGCGCCGCCTCCGAGCTTGAACTTGTGGCTCTGAGCTTCGACGGATTGGGTGGCCGCGAGCGCGTAAAGGACTACCACGGTGCTGAATGCGTCCGGGCGAAGTTGCATGCAATAACCTCCTGAAGGCGAGATTCTAACAATTTGGACATGTCGGCGGGAGAGTAGGCGCATCCTCCTCTCAAGGTCCGCGAGATCAGGAATGGAGAGGCCGGTCCTCTGAATCCTTTGTTGCAAGGATGCGCCCTGTCGCTTCCTCGCAAGCCTTGTGCCAGGATATCCCTTGCGAAATATCCGCGCCAGTCGCGAAGGGGTGGCGTCCCGACCGCGCCCTCGTGTTCGGTTGTGGGAAATGTTTGGTCGATGGTGCTCAGTGCGCGCTCACTCTTTTTTTCTTCCCTGCGTGCTTGGCGCCGCGCTCACAGGAACTAGCGGTAATTTCGATCGAGCTCTATCCTCAATTTGCGTGCCCGCGCCGACGCCGTTGAGTGACTACTCAACAAGAAGTTTAGCGCTTCCGGCTGTCCGCCGTGTTTGCGCCCAAATTTTCGCCAAAGCTCGGGCGCCTTGCTCACGTCGTAGCCCGCCTCGTAGGCGTAGCGAAGCCCGACGCGGTCTGCCTGGTCTTCGTGCTGGCGGCTATATCGGTTCGTGAAAGCGAGTGCGCCGAGCGCAGCCCCTGTGCTCAAGAGGCTCGGGCCGACGTCGCTCCTTCCGCCCGGTCGCTCGCACTCGTTGGCTGCGCGGCTCGATGCACCTTCGGTGACGGCGAGCACGGAGGCGAGCCCTAGTTTCGTCCACAGGCTCCGTTTGAACTGGCGCCGAGAGTGCTCATAGGTCGTGTGGACCAGCTCGTGGCCGAGGATGATGGCGAGCTCGTCGTCGTCCATCCCGTCCAAAAGCCCGGTGAAAACGAAGACGGAACCGTTGGGTGCTGCCATCGCGTTCCACGCGCTGTTCTCGATGACGTAGGCTCGAAACTCGGACGTTCGACGGTAGGGAGGCACCAGCCGGTCGATGATTGTGTGGACACGCTCGACGTCACGCCCGGAACGAAGGAGCTTCCCCAGGTTCTGACCTTGCTCGAAGGCGCGTCCGTCGCGGCGCCAGCGCTCCTCAGTCTCGTCGAAGGCGGACCGAAGCTGTCCTTCGAACAGAGCGGAGCCGTTGGGCTTGGCTTCCACTTTGCGAGCGAGGATCGTTCCATCGGGAGTGCGAGTGCCGTGGATTTTGACCTCGTAACCGAGCGGGATGGCGTCGAGGCCGCGGGCGGCGCCTTTACCAGTGAAGCGCGTGCTCTTCCCGGCTTTGACCCGCTGTCCCGCGACGATGAGGAACTCTTCGTAGCGCCACTCGGCATAGCCATTGAGCTTGATGACCCCTCCCGCGAAAGCAGCCGTCGAGGGGAATTGGAACGCTAGGCCGAGCACTAGCGAGCTGAACAACGAAGTAAACCTAGCAACGCGAGCGAAGAGCGAGGGAGCATCAAGTAATAGAAGCGTCCGCATGTCGCCTCCTTTCGAGGGGTCCTTACGCTTGCCATGGAGCAAACCGCGTGCCGCACGGCGGTTGGTATAACGAAAGGACTTACGCCGATCAGTGTCCCATGAGGAGGGCAATCGGTGTTTTTTAGCGAGGACATCGGCTCGGCTTGCGCGGACGGGACGCGGTCGCTAATATGGCGCTCACGATAGGAATGATAAAGGAGTCACTATGCGGCTTTTGATCGTTTCACTTGCGCTCGTCGTGAGCACGGGAAGCTTCGCCCAGGACCATGATGCCGAGCGGCGCATCATTAATTACATCAAGGAAAACGCGAAACCTGGCGAGCGGCTCGTCCTCTCCGTTCTCTGGAACGAGGTGTTTACCACCCCCGATGAGCGGGCCGCGCTCGACAAGCTCACCGGTGCGTTTTTTCGCATCCCGCTCTTCGTCATCGAGTTCGAGGATCGGCAGGGGCGTCTTCCGACTCTTCTAGACATTGCGGGCCAATTCGCTTTCTACGGTCCCGAGGCCGCCGATGTCGTCTTGAGCGTGATGCAATCCGACCCTCGCGTGCCGAGATTCATCGAGCGCGATCCGAAGACCCGCGAGATCACAAGAATCGACATCGATGCGGTGAAAGCTGACGAGCGATTCAACCGGGCGGTCGAGCGGACGCTCACCGGCTGGGAAGGCAAGCGTATCCCCGCTATCTCGGGCACGAGCTATAGCGGTAAAGAGATGAACGTGGGCCAATTCTCGGGCAAGGCCGTGCTCGTCTATGTGTGGTTCACGAACTGCCCGCCATGTGTCAAGATTGGGCCAGAGCTCGTAGCGCTTCAAGAGACCTACGAAGACAAGGGATTCACGGTCCTGGGGCTCAACGCGGACAGGATCCTGAAATTGAAATATGACGACGCCTATCGCGCGGAATATGCGAAGAAGATCGGCGTGAACTATCCGAATCTTCACCTCACGGAGGACGTTCGAGCCTCGTTGGGTAACGTGAACATCTTTCCGACGTTGTTTCTTGTGAACGGCTCAGGCACCATCGCCAATCACTTCGTGAACTTTCAGTCTCGCGAAACCCTTGGTCTTGCGATCGAGACGGCGCTCGCGACGCCGGAGAGTGGCGGGTTCTAACCTCATTCGGAGATGAGAATCTTGCAAGCCAGGCAAATCGAGATGCTGTTCAAGGTGGCATCGTAACGTTCGAAAGAAACGGAGCCCGAGAATATGACGAAAAAGCTAGGGATGTTGGGATTGGTGTTCGGTGTGGCCGCTATGGTTGCGGCGCCGGTCGTGATGGGTCACGGAAACAAGGCCGGGTCCAGTTCTGCGAAGATCGGGGGTGGGGAAGTCAAGGTGGATTTCACCGGACCGGAATCCAAGGGTCGGGACGTGCTGAGCATGCTTCCTCCCGGAGGCTATTGGCGCATGGGCGCGGATCGAGCGACAACGCTCACGACGGCTGTCGACTTGAAGTTCGGCGATATGGTGGTCCCCGAGGGGAGCTACAAACTCGTGGCGCATTTTGACGAGAACAGGAAGTGGACGCTCATCGTGGCGGAAGACCTTACTGGCAGCGTCAAGCCGACGAACGTCGTCGGTAAGGTCACAGGCGTCATCTCCAAGCTCGATACGCCGGTCAACAACATGACGATCAAGCTCGAGGGGAGCGGCGACGAAGGCAAGCTCATTCTCGATTGGGGAACGGCGCGACTGACGGCTGATTTCTCGGCGGCCTAATCAGACTTTCCATGCGAATTGTCCCCGCACCCGCTCGACGGGTGCGGGGATTCGTGTTTTTGGTGGCTCATGCCCTCGGCACTCTTGCTCTTTGGACGAGCTCCGCCAGTGCGCATGACCTATGGTTGGTGGTGGGGAAGTATCGTCTCGCTCCCGGCGAGATTACCCGGGTCATTGTCAATAGCGGAGATCAATATCCCGAGAGCTTGTCGCTCATCGGCGAGCTTCGTCTCACGACGGTGGTGCTTCATGGGCCGCTCGAGGCTAGGCGGATCAGCGCCTTTCGCGTGGATGGGAAATCGTTGAGCTTCGATTTACAGGGGACGGCCATTGGGAGTCACGTGATCGCTCTCGGGACCCGTCCTCGTCGCGTCCGTCTCAAGGCAGAAGACTTCGAAGATTATCTCGAAGAGAATGGGCTCGAGCGCATCCTCGCGCGTCGCGACGAGCTCGGCGAGAACGCGGATGCGGCGGTCGAGCGCTACTCGAAATGGGCTAAGGCTACGATTGATGTTGTCGTCGGCGTCGGCGACCCGGAGTCCGAAGAGAGCCATGCGGATACGGAGCCGTCATGGTCGAAACCGGTAGGGCATAGGATCGAGATCGTTCCTTCCCGCAACCCGAACCGCGTCCTGCCTGGAGAAGAGCTCGAGCTTCAGCTGTTATACGAGGGCGAGCCGCTCGCCGAGATGCCGATCTTTGGCGGGAAGGCGGGAGGGCGTCGCGGAGAGATCAAGACGAAAACGGATGGAAGCGGCAAGGCAATCGTGACGATTCCGTCCGACGGGCTTTGGTACTTGAGCTCAATTCATCTCGTGCGGGTGGACGACGATCCTCAGATATCGTGGGAGAGTTTTTGGTGCACGTTGACCTTCGAGATCGAAGAGCCAAGCGAGAGGATCCCCTGACATGAAGAACGTGCCGATCATGCTGCTAGGATTCGGCAATGTCGGCCAGTCGATAGCACGACTGGTCCAGCAGAACGACGGCTATGCGCGTGAAGGCTTTCGACTGACGATCCACTCGATCTTCGATCGAAGCGGCGGCGTGGCCACCGAGGGCCACGATTTAGGGGCACTCGTAAGCGCCAAGAGAAAGCAAGGCCACGTGCGCGCGATCGAAGGCGCCCGGGAGCTTGCACTCGATAACGCTCTCGACGCCCTCTCCGGAGGCGTGCTCGTCGACACGAGCATCACGGATGCGCGGACGGGTGAGCCGGGGTTCACCCCTGCCCGCGCGGCGCTCGAGCGCGGGGTCCCGGTCGTTTTCGCGAGCAAAGGGCCGCTCGTCGCGCGCTACGGCGAACTATCCGCTCTCGCACAAGCGAACGGGGCGAGGCTTGGCGCCTCGGCCGCGGTCGGGATCCCGCTTCCGAGTCTGGAAGTCGGCGTTTTGGGGCTGCGCGGGACGAAGCTGAGCCGCTTCCGCGGTGTTTTCAACGACACGACGAATCAAGTATTGTGCGATCTCGAATCCGGCATCTCTCTAGAGAAGTCCATCGAGAGCGCGCGGATCGAAGGCACGATCGAAGAGGACCCTTCTCTCGACCTCGATGGCTGGGACGCTGCCTACAAGCTTTTGATTCTAGATCGAGCGATCTGGGATCCGGCGCTCACGCTCGCGGATGTCAATACCATGGGAGTCGGCGCGATCGGCAAGAAAGAGCTCGATGATGCCCGCTCGCGCCGCCGCCGTATCCGCCTCATCGCGACGGGCGAGCGCGACGCCGACGGGTCGGTCCGATTGAATACCGAGCCCGCGTTCCTAGCGCCCGAGGACCCGCTCTACGATCTCGGGCCGGGCGAGAAAGGCGCGGTCTTCGAGACCGACGTCATGGGCACGATCACGGTGCGCAGCAGTAAAGGAGGACCACTCGCGACGGCCGCCTCCGTCATCAAGGACGTTTTGAACATCGCCGCCCCTCCCGTGCTGTAGCGGATCAATACTACTATCGGTCCAGCCAGAAAGCCTAGAACAGGGATGGTTGTTCGGGGCGGTCCGGCTCGGCCACGCCGTGCAATACCGGATAGTGCTCTATGAGCGAAACGGGTGCAAGAACTTTCCGCTTCTCGAGGCGCGCGCGAATCTGAAGTGCATTGACGACCGCTTGGCCGCGAAAGTGGTTGTTCGTAATCACATAGGTCTCGGACGCGTTCTCGCTCACTTCGGAGATCTTCTCCATCCACGGAACGAGCTCCTCTTCGCTGTAGAGATAGTCGTAGCGCGCGTCGCGGCCAGCGTCTTCCCGAAACCAGTCCTTGTAGTTCCGCCCGTGGAGCCGTACGTACCCGATAGGCCCCGTGGCGCGGTTCGAGGGACCGATGGAACGGCCGATCCGCGGCTGGTCGATATTGCACAACGCTATAGCTCTTTGTGTCAGGAAGTCGAAAAACGCTCGATCGTTCCAGGACGCATGACGGATCTCGACCACGAGTGGATAGCCCGCAAAGCGGTCGAGAAGCTTGTTCAGATAGTCTCGGCTCTCGGGATCGTTCTTGAACGACCACGGGAACTGAAGAAGGAGGCCGCCGAGAAGCTCGGCATCGATGAGCGGGCCGAGTGCCTGCTTGAACGCTCGCTCGTCTCGAGACCCCGAGCTTCGTTCGTGGGTGAAGCCTTGAAACAGCTTCAGAGTGAAGCGAAAATCGGCCTTGGCGGCGGCGCGCCGTGCCCAGGATGCTGTCATTTTCGGGCTTGGGATGCGGTAGAAGGAACTGTTGATCTCGATAGTGTCGAAATAGCGCGCCAGGTACACGAGGCCGTCCGTACGGGGTGTCTTCGGATAAACGATGCCTTCCCAGTCAGAGTAAGACCAGCCAGCGACGCCAACGCGCACCGGCGAGCCGGTGTCGCTCAGCTCGCGGGAAGATTGAGCGTCTGAATCCACTCGTTGGCTTGGTCACGCGAACGCAATGTGCGGTAATCGCGCCAAGCCTCCCGCGCTTCGCGGTTACGCTCGACGAAATCAGCGAACTTGGATCCGTCGTGATCATCATGGATGATTTTGTCGAGCTTTTCCTTGAGTTCTCCATCGAGGGACTCTACGAAGGCGTCCTGTTCCTTTAGCGTTTCCTCCATGCTGGGTTTGGGAACTTGAATATAACGCCCGCGGGTATCCGATTCGAGCGCCCACACGAGCTCCCGGGTCTCGGGGTCGTCGTGGTCTTCGAGGACGTTGAACACGCGACCCGAGTCCCCATCAAGATAGTAAGTTCGTTCGACGGAGTCATCGCTGAAAGCAACGAGTACCGCTTCCAGATCGACCTTCACGGCTTTTTATCCCACCTGTGCGTTTCGGCGTCCTTCGCCTGGTTTGGATGCGACATCGTGTGAACGTGCGTGTTAGTGGCGGTCGGCGTTTCGGAGTGTCGTCAAGAGTTCGTGGTTGGTGAGACGGTTGTGATTCTAGCTGAGTTCGTTTCTTTGCGGCAAGCGCGACTTCTCTGCATTTGGGCGTCTCGCTCGGACCAAGAAAGCAAGTATATCAGCTGCCAGTTGGCATCCTTCTTCGTTGCTGAGTGATGCATTGTGTGTGGGGCGGTCGCCGCGTCGGTGACGAGTCATCGGGAAGAACAGAAAAGCTCGAGCGTGATTTGAAACTGACTTTATTTGTGCTTCCAGACGGGTTGGCGCCGCTCGCGAAGAGCGCGAACGCCTTCCTTCGCGTCCTCGGTGGACATGAGCTGATTGAGGTACACGCTTTCCACGTGCCGGAGCCCCTCGTCGAAGGGAAGATTGACCGCGTCCGAGATGGCGCGTCGAGCGAGGCGAAGCACCGGCGTCGAAAAATTCTTCAAGAACTGAGTCCACTTTTCGACTTCCGCATCCAGCTGGCCAGGAGCCATCGCCCGCGTGATCAGGCCTATGCCTTCCGCTTCTTTGGCGTCGTAGATCCGTCCCGTGAGAATCATCTCGTAGGTGCGGTGCAATCCGACGAGCCGCGGGTAGATCACGGGCGCGACGGAAGGGAAGAGACCCGCCTTGAGCTCCGGCTGGCCGAGCTTCGCGCCCTCCGCGGCGAAACAAAAATCGCAGACGGCCGCGAGCTCGCATCCCGCTCCGAGCGCCATCCCTTTAACGACCGAAATGCTCACCAATTCGAGCTCCATCAAACGGCGAATGACCTCGTGAAACATCTCGAGCAATTGATAAACGTTGTCCTCCGTATGCTCGGCGATGTCGAGTCCGCTCGAGAAAGCTTGGTCGCTGCCGGTGAAGACGACGACTTTGACAGCCTCGTCCAGATCGAGCTCTCCGAGCGTACGAGCGATCTCTTCGAGTGCCGCCAAGCTCAGTGCGTTCGCCGCCTCCGGACGAGCCAGTGCGATCTTCGCAATACCGCTATCCACCTGAAAACGAATATTTTTCAGCGTTTTGGGGCTGTCCGGTGCTCCCAGAGCGTCGAGGGATTCGTCCATTAGAAATATGCTAGCACATGGAAATGCCGGTGTCTCTGGTCCCCGCGCAAAATTTATGCTAGAAAAGACAGAGACTTAATTAAGACCACCGACGATTCACGAAACGCCTTGATTCTGGATCCTGAATGCTGAATGCTGATCGAGTCTACTTAGATTACAACGCGACAACACCTCTCGCGCCCGAAGCGCTCGAGGCGATGTTGCCATTTCTCGACGAACACTTCGGCAACCCGTCGAGCATTCACGGGTTCGGGCGTCCAGCAAAAGAGGCCCTCGTCGAATCGACCGACTCCTTTGCCTCTTTCTTGGGGGCGAGGCCCGAAGAGTTGGTGTTCACCAGCGGGGGAACCGAGGCCGACAATCTCGCGCTTCTCGGTGCTGTGGCCGCGCGCCGAGACGACGGGCGACGTCACATCGTGACGTCGAATGTGGAGCATCATGCGGTGCTCCAAGTCATAGAGGAGCTCGAGCGCCGGGATTGGCCTGTGACCATCGTAGAGGTCGACGAAAGAGGCGAGCTGACGCCCGATAGACTTAGAGGCGCACTCCGCTCGGACACTCTTCTCGTGTCCGTCATGGTAGCGAATAACGAAACCGGGGTTGTGCAACCCGTGCGTGAGCTCGCGAGGGTGGCCCACGACGCTGGGGCGCTTTTCCATACGGACGCCGTACAGGCATGCGGCAAGATTCCGCTCGACGTCCGGGAGCTCAGCATCGATATGCTCGCGATATCGGGCCACAAATTCTATGGTCCAAGGGGCGTCGGTGCCCTTTACGTTCGCGGCGGCACGCCGTTCGAGCCCGTATTTCGCGGGGGGGGCAGGAACGCTGCCGCAGAGGCCTGGCACGGAGAACGTCGCGGGCATCGTAGGGCTCGCGGAGGCGGCGAGGCAAGTCGACAAGCTTCTGCCGACCGAGTCGAAGCGCCTCGCAACCTACCGGGACGCGCTCGAGCGAAGCGTGCTTTCGTCCGTCATCGACAGCCACGTGAACGGTGAGGGGGCGGCGCGGAGGACGCCGAACACGGTGAATTTTCGTTTCGACGGTTTGGATGGTGAGGCTCTCGTTCTCGCCCTCGACGAAGCAGGATACGCCGTTTCCGCGGGTGCGGCCTGCAATGAAGGCGCCGTCAAGCCGTCACATGTGCTGCTAGGACTGGGGCTTTCGACGGAACAGATCCGAGGCTCGATCCGCGTTAGCTTGGGGCGCTACACTAGGGAGGAGGATCTCGAAGTCTTTGCGCAAGTTCTTCGAGACGCCGTGACGGCTTTGCGCGAAGGAAAATTCGTAGCGCGCGTGAACGGCTCGTCATAGCAGTGGGAACGCCGCCGCCATCAAAACGAGAATCCAATCAAGAGTGAGGCAACGGTGAACTGTCCCAAGTGCGGATTTCAGAGTGTACCTTCGAGCGACCCTTCGTGTCCAAAATGCGGTGTCGTATTCGGCAAGCTCGGGCGCGACCGAGTGCCGCGCCCCCGTCCCCGGCCACAGCCACAGCCTTTTGTGACGCCGGAGCCATCGCGGTGGTCGGTCCTGTTCAATGTCGTTGCCATGTCGGCACTGCTGTCGGGGGGGGCGTATTACGGCCTGCAGCTTTACGAGCAATACAAACCTTCGGCAGGTTCGCCGGGCCCCTCGAGTGAGCCTCGATCCCCCGCGGAACCGACCGTTCTCGAAGGCGTCGAAGCGCCTGTCGCGCGCGGCGCTCAGGCTTTGGTCTTGAGTGGGCTGCCTTCTGAGAGCTCCGAGCCCGATGTCATCCCTGCGCCCGAGCCCGAGCCGAGCTCACCGATCCCGCGGCTTCCCGATCTCACGCACGAGAGCGTGACGCCTGCGGTTGTCGAGCGGGCCGAGTCTCTGGCGCGCGAATATCCCGGTGTGGAGTGGCTGCGGGAATATGTCTTGGCCGCGCACTTTCTTATGGCCGGGCAGAAGATTCGCGCCCGCCGATTCCACGAAGCCTTGACTTATGTGAACGGCTCGGAGGACTGGGGTGCGGAAGCCGGGGATATCGCGACTCTGAAAGCGGTCATCTATAGCGAGCAAGAAGAGTGGGAGGTCGCCAAGAGCTGGGCGGAGACCGCGATCGCCTACGGCCAGACGTCCCAATCCGCCGAGATGTACCACATCGTCGGTAAGACTCATTACTACCATCAGGAAATCAGCAAAGCCGTCGAGTTTTTTTGAGAAAGCGCTCGACCTCGGCGAGAATCCGACGATCCGGGCCTCACTCAACAAAGCGCTCTCTGAAGCGCGCGCTGGTGGAGGCAATAAGACGCAGCGGCTCGCGCATTTCATCGTAAGCTATGACGGCGGTGCGATGGAAAGCACGGGCCGGATGGTCATCGATACGATGGACCGCAGCTACGCGAGCTTGAAAACCCAGCTCGGCTTCGAGCCGTCCGAGCGCGTGGTTGTGATTCTCTATACGCGGCGCGACTACAACGAGATGGGCGGCCCTGATTGGTCCGCAGGCCTGTTCGATGGAAAAATACGCGTGCCCGTTCGCGGACTTCAACGGCTCGATGAAAGGATCAAGACCACGCTTCACCACGAGCTCGCCCACGCGTTCATTCACGCTCGGGCGGGCAAAAATGCTCCACGGTGGATTCACGAAGGTATTGCGGAGTACGTGGAAGGTGTCCGCACAGAGGATAATGGGGAACTGTTGGGCCGCGTGTTGCAGGAAGGTCAGAGCTTCGAGAGTTGCCTGCCCACCGCGCGATGCGATCCACGTATGTTCTACCCGGCCGCGTCATCGATGGTTGACTACGTGATTCAAAAACGCGGTATGGGAGGCATCCGCGACATCCTGACCGCGCTCGGTGAGGGCGAGGACGTGGATTCCACGTTGCGTCGGATTGTCGGCCACGATGTCCGCGGGCTCATCCGCGATTGGGAGCACTTCATCAAGCGCCGCTACAGTTGATCCGACTTGAACGGCATCGTACAAATAGTGTTAAATGAGTTAGCAAGGAACCGTCACCAACCGAATCCGCAAGAAACATGATCCGAGTAGCCTGCCCACACTGCCAAACCAAATACCGATTCGACGAGAGTCAGCTCGGCGGAAAGTCGCGTGCGCAGGCGAAATGCAAGAAGTGTGGCGGCACGATCGACATCACTAGCTCTGACGCGACGGCTCCGAGCGGCCCCCCTTTGGAGGCCCCGCCATCCGGTCCGGTCACCGAGAACACGACCGCGCGGGTCAAAAAACTCCGCTCGGACGAGCCGGTCGGCGAGCAGACGATGTCCGGGCCTGCAGTAGCCGAGAAAATGGATCTTCCGCACGACAAGAAGTATTCGCTAGCGGTGCTGCAGGGAAAGGCGAGCGGTCAGATTTTCGCGATCACCAAAGTGCGCACCGTCATCGGCCGCGCTGACTGCGATGTGATCCTCGACGACCCGGAATCGTCCCGCGAACACGCCTCGCTCGAGGTCCTAGGCTCGCGCGTCGTCGTCTCCGATTTGAAAAGCACGAACGGCACATTCGTCAACGGCGAACAAATCGACAGCGCCGAGCTCCAAAACCACAGCGAGTTCCGCATCGGTGAGCACGTGCTGATGTTGATCGTGACGGACCGAGAATAATCTGGATTCAGAATGAGACGCAAACGTCTAGGTCCGGCGCGGACCTGAATGCTGAATCCGGATCAGTCTTCTTCTTCTAACAATTGTGCGAGAGCGGCCTGGGCGGCGTCTAGCTCGGCCTTTTTCTTCGTTGTGCCGGTGGCTTCGCCGAGTTTGCGCGGGCCGATCTTGAGCTCGACCTGGAAGGTCTTGCGGTGCTCGGGTCCTGATTCCGCGGTGACGAGATATTGGGCGGGCTGTAGACTACGAGCTTGCAAGAATTCTTGAAGAGCGGTCTTGGGGTCTTCGACGGCGGCCCGGCCCTCGCGGACTTCGTCGATGAGTGGCGCATATAAGGGCTTGAGAAAACGGCGTGCTCCGTCGACATCGGAGTCGAGATAGATCGCGGCGACGACGGCCTCGAGCGCGTTGGCGGAGAGTGCTTTTTTCTTGCGGCCGCCGGTTTTCTCCTCGCCCTTGCCGAGAAGTAGGAACTGCGGGATCTGAAGCTTGAGCGCCAATAGTGAGAGCGTGGACGCACTCACGAGATAGGCCTTTATCTTCGATTTTCGTCCTTCCGAAAAAGCCGGAAAGTCACGATAGATGAAATCGGTTACGAGAAATCCGAGCACGGCGTCTCCGAGAAACTCCATCGACTCGTTGTGCCCGCTGCTTTCGGATTCGTGGGCGAAAGACTTGTGCGTCAGCGCCTGCTGTAAGAGCTGGGCGCGACGAAATTCATGTCCGAGTCGCCTGTACAGCTTTTTGAGATCGGCTGTGGAAAGGCTAGTCGGAAGGGGTTCACGTTCTACGGTTGTGGACACAAGCAATGCCTCGACGAATATCGGGTCGGGCCGACGTCAGGAGCGCTGTCAACGATATTACTACAATACTTTGAGGAGGACCATCGTCATATCGTCGTGCTGCACGGCTCCGCCCGCAAAGTCGAACACCTCGTCGACCAGCTTTTCGCGCAGCTCTTCCATCTGGAGGTCGGCATTCTCCTCGAGGATGAGGCGAATCCGCTCCTCTCCGAAGAGCTCGGAGCTCGTGTTCATGGCCTCCGAGACGCCGTCCGTGAAGAACAGGAAGACGTCTCCCGCGCGCAAGCTCACAAGATCTTCCCGTAAAATGCGCTCGAACTGCGTGCCCCGATCCAAGGCGAGCCCGAGCCCATCTGGGGCCAGGGCGTTCGTCTTGGGTTCGGCGCCATTTGCGGAGACATGAAAGATGGGGTTGTGTCCCGCGCGCGCATAGGTCATATGGCGTTCGTTCATGTCGATGACGGCATAGGCCATCGTGATGAAGCTCCGTCTATCGAGAGTCGCCGCGAGGATCTTGTTGGCTTCGACGAGAAGTTTGCGGGGCGAATGGTAAATCTGGCTCAAGGACAGAACGAGCCCCTTGAGCTCTGCCATGTAAAGCGCCGCCGACGTACCTTTTCCCGAAACGTCCGCGATGAGGAGGGCGAACCGTCCGTCATTGAGCGGAATGAAGTCGTAGTAGTCACCGCCAACTTCATTGGCGGGAAGACAGAACGGTGCGATGGAAAGACCGGGGACGTCGACGCGGTCTTTCGGCAGTAGACTCATCTGGATGGTTCGCGCGACGCGGAGCTCTTCCTCCATGCGCTCTTTTTCCGACGATTGCCTCAGTAGATCTTGGATGCTCGTCGTCATCAAGTTGAACGACTCCGCGAGCTCACCCAGCTGATCCCGCGATCGAACTTGCACCCTGTAGCTAAAGTCTCCCTGGCGCACGTGCTCGGTGCCCTGACTGAGCGCGTGCACCGAGCCCGTGATCGATCGGGCGAGTACGAGGCCCACGAAGATTGCGGAAACCTCGATCACAAGAAAAAGGCCCGCGAGAAGCGCCATCGCCGTGAGAAGGACCGCGCCGAGATCGGAGCCATTCGGGCCGAGTTGAAGCGCCCCCGAGGCGATGCTGGAGTAGAAGCTACTGAGCGGGAAACCGAACTGCACAAATGCGAGCTCGGACTCCTCCGCATGGGGATCATCGAGGCTTCTCGTTGGCAGGAGCGTCCACCATGGGAACGTTAACGGCGCAGAACTGGCCGAAGTCGCGTTCTCGCTCTCTCCCTCCGACGAAGCGGGTTGGCGGATGAACACATTTTCAGCCGTGGCGTCATCGGTGTCGCTCGCGAGCACTTGATCGATGTGAAAGCCCAGCTCTTCCGCGGATTTCTTGAGGACGTCGGACAACGTGGTGAGCACGATGATGGTTGCGTTCTTGGCCGACTCGTGAGGTGTCGAAACGCCTGCTGTGTAGCCGACGCCGCCATACTCGATGGCACCGCGATACCCATCTGCAAGCCACTGGGGAAGGGTTGTCCCTACACTCGTTGAAAATCCGATATCATCCGTCGTCACCACACGTTGAATGCGTCCGCGGCGATGCTCGAGGTAGACTGCGCTCCAACGGGGCTCGTTTTTTCCTATTCCTTGGACGCGTTCCGTGAGCACTTTGCGAATACGTTCATCGGACAGACGGGAGCTCGCCGTTCCACCTCCGCGAAGCGCGAAGACCATCAAATTTGCGGTATTGGCGGCGCGCATCTCCGCGTCGCGGACGGAACTCATGAGCATGAAAGAGCTGACCTGTCCGAGCGTGAAATAGCCACTGAGCGCAAAGAACGAGAGGATCAAGATCGTTGGGACGAGTCCGATCAGCAGATACGAAATGATGAGCTTTCGTCGGATGCGCCACAGAAGACTACGTCGTAAGCCGGAAAGGCCCCAAATGACGAAGCCGAGCGCATAGGCCCAGAGGCCTACCGTCGACAGGGTGGAGAGAAAACCTGGGATGAGCTCGAGCGCGCCGAGTAAACGGAACGTGCAGAGTGCGAGGAGAAGCTGTCCGCGCCGCGTGTGAAAGAGGAAACGTTTCAGCCCGCGCCCGCGTGTCGCACCTTTTGCCGTGGGCACCAACTGGTCGGAAGCCATCAACTCTGTGGGGAATACGTCAAAAAGGAGCGACGATGACAATATAGCACAAGGTGTTCGGCTCGCGCTTGACCCGAGCTTCCACTCGTGGCTATCCTACATTCCTGGTATCTGTTTATGGGGGCGTTACTTAGGTTTGCCGGCGTTGTGATTTACCTGGTGCTTGCCTTTGGCGAGCTCGCGCGGGCCCAGGAGGATCGCTTCGTTCTCGATGGCGTGATCGTCGCTGAAAATCCAGCGCACTCGATAGCCCTCGTCCGTCGGAGCGGGGCGGCCCGAGCCCAGCCGCTGCGGATGGGGCAGGAATATTATGGCTACGCCCTCGTTGCCGTAGAGGAGGGCTCGGTGCTTCTGGACAGCATCCGCGGTGCGCTTCGGCTTTACGTGGACGCAAGTGCAGCGGCTCGGACGACCGGGCCGGCGACAGTGGCGCCCGCCGCGGAAGATGATGGCTGGGTCTTTCGCGACGTTTCGCGCGCTGAAGCCAGCGCTCGTTTCGAAAAGGAGATCCCTGTCATTCTGAGCGAGACCGAGCTCAGCCCGCGGGTCGAGCAGGGCGAGATCCTAGGCCTCGAGCTGCGTCGCCTGCCAGATGGCACGTTGTTGTCGGAAACAGGGCTACTGCCGGGTGACCTCGTCCGAAGCATCAACGGAGAGCCTCTACGTGGGCTTGACTCGCTCTGGGATTTGCTCGCTCGGCTCCAGGACGCGCACGAACTGCGCGTTGTCGTGGAGCGTCGCGGCCAAGTGCTCCGGTTCGCCTACCTGTTGACGGACTGACATCAAGACGGACTGACATCAAGAACGAGACGCTAATTGGACCTCCGCGCGGTCCAGCTCCCCGCCCTTCCAGAACGCCGCGAAGCGCTCCATGCTTCGTTGCCGCGTGCTTGCATCCGAGCCGAGCCGTCCTAGACGGTACAAACTACGAATATACGGAATCGGCCAATAAGCGAGGGATCCCGGTGCTCTAGTGATCTCGCGGAAGCGCGCCTCCGCGTCTGCGTGGAGTCCGGCGTCCTCGAGTGCTCTAGCGTAGGCGAAGCGGATGGGGAGAACGGGCTCGGGAGAAAGGACGGCTTGCTCTTCCAGGGCGCCGGCAGCGCGCTGAAGCGATGCGAGGCGGCTCTTAGGGTCGAGCTCGGCGCGCACATGCGACGCGAAAGCTTTGCTCGTGGGCTTTTCCTGGGCCTCGAGTGCACAGGCGAGTGCGAGCGCCTCCTTGCGCCGAGCTTCTCGCGCGCAGGCGAGCGCGCGCCAGTAAGAGACCTCGGGAGTCGCGACGGCGCCCTCCAATGCAGAAAGAGCTCGCTTCGGAGAATGGGTCTCGATGTGAATGTGTGCTTGAAGGCTCTTGGCGATGGCTGCGATCTCACCGGGCTCGGCGAAGACGCGCGCAGCGTCGGCCAAGGCATCGATAGCGAGCGTGGCCTGTCCCCGAGTGAGCCGCGATGTGGAGACGTGGATATGGCCCACGAAGCGCCAGAACTTGTCGTGGGAAGCGGCGAGTTTCTTGGCGTTCGTTTCGGCTTTCTCGCCGTCCGCCTCGACCATAGCGCGGTTCCAATTCTTGAGCGCGAGCTCGTGGAGAAAGTCGTCATAGTCGAGCGAGGAAGGTGGCTTCGGTCGCACGCTCGCAGTGTATCCTCCCGCGCCCTTCTTGTCCTCCCATACGTTTTATTGATTGAATAGGATGGATGAAGCGGCTTCGTGAAGTCTGGACACCGGTCTATCGAGCCACGGTCAATTTCCGTCGTGACCGATGCTACGATCGTGCGACGGTGATTGCCTATTTCGGCCTGCTGTCGTTTCTTCCTCTGGCGGTTTTACTCGTGACTCTAGGCTCGCTCGCACTCGGTACGGACGCTGCGGCAAAAGGCACGGAGCTCTTCCTGCAAAACGTGCTGTATGGCCTCCCGCCTCAAGTCATGACCCAGGTCAAATCGATGCAGCAGGAGATTTGGTCGGGCGTCGGCTACCTCGTTCTCGTCTTCTGGACCGCGAGCAAAGTGTTCTCCAAAATCGAAACCGGCCTGGATAGCGTCTTCCGCGTCGACAAAAGGCGTCCCTTCGCGCTGCGCAAAGTGTTCGCCTTTGCCCTCGTTGGGATTCTCAGTGTTCTGCTCGTTGCCTCGGTCGTTGTTGAGGGTCTTCTTTCCACCATAGACAGATTCATCGAAACGACGGCGCTCGCGCCTCTCAAAGAGCTGCCTCTATATCGAAATGTGGATAGCGTCGTGAGTCGTTATGTTGCGCCCTGGTCGATCACGGTGCTGGCTTTTTTTTCTGTGTACTGGCTTATCCCGGCGACCTCCATCCCGTGGCGCGTCGCGCTCATCGGTGGTTTGGTGGCAGGCTCGCTCTGGACCGTGCTGAAGGTCGGATTTACCTATTACATCAGCCATATGGCCAATTACACGCGTACCTACGGGGCGCTCGCGACGGTCGTGGTCTTTCTCCTTTGGATCAACTTGTCCGCTTGCCTTTTGTTGTGGGGCGGTGAGCTCGCCGCGGCCGCCGGCGGCTTTCGCGAGGAGAAGTCTTCCTAGGGATACGGGGATAGGAGGGGAGGATGAGGGGATAGGCTGCTAGCGGTTCCCGGAGGGGCGGATCTCGACGGAGATTTCACCGGGACGCGCCATGCCGAGCACTTCGCGCGCTCTTCGTTCTACGACCGACGCGTCTGTTCGCAATGCGTGGATCTCCCGCGCTAGGCGTTCATTCTCGGACTTGATCGAGTGCACCTCGCGTTCGAGCTCTTGGAAGTTCTTACTCACTTCTATGAGGCCCAAAACGCCGCGCTCGCCGAAAAAGGCGTTGACTATCGATGCCACGACGATGAGAAAGGCGGCGAGCCCCAGGGCCTTCTTCTTGACTTTCGACTCCTGAAGGCGCTCCACCCGTTGGTGGCCGCGACCTCTATTTCTCGGCGGAACTTTCGGCATGTCGGTGTCCCTACATTATAGTTGCGGTCGCGACAAAACGTGCAACCTCTCGGCTCTTAAGGGCCTGCGCAACGATAACTTCACATTTTGGGACGTCGAAGCACCACGTTTGGCGGCGTTGATCGTCATTCATCGATCTGGATATTATTCGCTCCTCGCGCTTTGCCAGTCGTGCGCCCTTTGATAAATGGGGCCCGAAAATGCGAACTGATTTTGCGCGGACCCGTAGGTAGCAAGCAGGGAGGAGAGAACAGACCATGTCGGATTACATCTTGGCCATGACCACCGTCGGCGACGAGCCTACGGCGGCCCGGTTGGCCCATGCCCTTCTCGAGCGGAGACTCGTCGCCTGTGTGAACGTCCTGGCGAAAGTCCGCAGCTTCTATCACTGGAAAGGAGCCATCGAAGAAGACGACGAGCAGCTATTGTTGATGAAGACGCGCGAGGCGTGCTTCGATGCTCTTCGAACTGCCTTCGACGAGCTCCACCCCTACGACGTGCCCGAGCTCATCGCGCTGCCAATCCAAAACGGCTCCGCCGCCTATCTCGGCTGGGTGGAAGACAACGTCAGATCTGGCGAAGATGATGGCGGCTGAACAGATCCGTCAAGCGCTGTTCCCGACGCCAAACGCCGGCAACGTCGTGGGGAAACCCACCCAAGTGAGCCGACCAACCGTGTTTGTGCGGGGGAAACAGCATATGGGGAATTTCTTACTCTAGACACGGCTACTTCGATTCCCTACGATGCATCTGTGAATCTCTAAATCGTAGATTTCTAATAGGAATGGGGATTCATGCAACTTTAATTTATTCTCTAGGGAGTTATACGTGCCAGTTACTCGTGGACGGTTGGGTAGAATCGTTGTCTTGAGTGTCGGATTGTTCGTTTTGAGCCAGATGTGGGCGCAAATGGCCATGGAGCTGACGTTTCCTATGGCCGTAAAGCTCGGTCCCGTGACGGCTGTTTTGTTTCTGCAATAGCCTGTAATAGCCTGCAATAGCCTGTAATAGATCGACGAGCAGATTGACAAAAGCAACGCGACCTCGCTAGTTTCGTGGAAAGCAGAATCTCGTTCCTGGGGCTCGTGACAGCGCTCGTCCTGACATCCGTGCCGTTCACCGCCTAGAGCCCGCGGCTACCCAAAACCCGCCAAAGTGTTACCCTTTTCTCTTGGATCTTTTGTTTATCTAAGCCCCTGCTGACTTAGATCTAGCAAGCAGACCGGGACCGTTCCCACTACGGGATTTCTCCCTCTCTTCAGTCCGACGAGAATATCAGGGGATAGGAATCACGAAAATGGCTATCCGCAAGTCTCGAAAAAAGACCGCGACGAACCGGCGTCCCGCGGCTCCAGCTCGCAAAAAGACCTCTTCCAGATCCGCGAGGCCCATCGGACTCGATCTCGGAACGAGTACCGTCGTCGTCGCGCGTCCAAACGGACGGGGCGTGCGCGCGAGCTCCGAGCTCAACGCCTTCATCGAGCTTCCGAAATCCGGTTTCACCGAACAGATCCTCGATCAGAACCGCATTGATTTTGTGCGTGAGAACGGACATACAAGCAGTCGAATTCGAAGAAATATTGCCGCCTTTGGAACAAGATACGGAGTTTCAACTCCTTTTGGTTTTGACGGATGCCCTCGGCGAGGAATGGGAATCTGAGGAGGCGTCGGCCTTAGAATCCGAGACCGGTCTCGATCCGGGTGACTGGACGGCGGGAGAACGTCGTCGTTTCGTCGAGAAGCTCGCGGAAGAATTGAGGTCTAGCTCGTCATGAAGAGACTCGTTTGGTCCATCGCGTCCCTGGTCGTCGTTGTCGCTTTCGCCGCTTCCACAAACGCGCAGGAGCGCGATGTCGGGCCGAATCGCGATGAGGTCGAGGGAATGATGGACGCCTACATCCTGAGCAAGCTCCAGGATGCTCTCGAGCTGACCGACGACCAATTTGGAACGATGGTCGTCGCCCAAAAGAAGCTTCAGGACACGCGCCGCAATTATCACCAAGGCCGGATGACCCTCTTGCGTCGGATGCGCCAAACGCTCCGGCGCGACGAGGCTAGAGAGGAGGAGCTCGTGCGCTTGCTCGACGAGCTCGACGCTTTGGAAATCGAGTTCTCGCAGAATCAGAGAGAACGCTACGCCGCGATCGACGAGATTCTCGAGATCCGCCAAAGGGCCCGTTACCGCATCCTCGAGGCAGAGATTCAGCGCCGGCTCACGCAGCTCATGCGACAGGTGCGCGGACAAAGGCGCGAACAGCCCCGCCCGTTCGAATAGCGTTCTCCGCTGGGCAGTCCCGCCACCGAGCGGGATCGGCTCTGATATACTCGCCCGCGTTTTGACGAAACGGCAAAGCCCGTGAAGCTCACCCTGCACACGCGAATCTTTGTCGGCTTTGCAATGGGCGCCGTTTTAGGGCTCGTCGCCAATCAGCTCGTCGCGAGTGAAGCTCTTGCCCCGCGCCAGCTCGAGTGGCTCATTACGAATTTCACCGCCCCGCTCGGCCGGATCTTCCTGAATCTTCTCTTCATGGTGGTCGTTCCGATCGTGTTCTGCTCGATCGCTCTCGGCGTTTCTCAGCTCGGAAGCGGCCACAAGCTCGGCCGAGTCAGCACCAAAACACTTGGCTATTTCGTCGCCACGAGCACTATTTCCGCGACTTTGGGCTTGCTGCTCGTCCAAGTCGTGCGGCCCGGAGATCGCTTCGATCCGGCGGACCAGACGGCGCTCCTCGAGCAGTATCGTGGTGAGGCGGGTGAAAAGCGCGCGATGGCGGAGCAGCAAAGGTTTTGGCCCGATGTGCTCGTGGGGATTGTCAGCCGCAATCCGCTCAAGGACGCGGTCGAGCTCAACATGATTCCTATCATCGTAACCGCTATTTTTTTCGGCATCGCGCTCGCGAGCTTGCCCGGCGAGAAAGCTGCTCCCGTCAACGCGTTGCTCGAAGGCGTCGGCTCTGCAATGGTCGTCATCGTTGGTATGGCGATGCGGTTGGCGCCTTACGCTGTGCCGGCGCTCATCTTTGATGTTACCGCGCGTTTCGGGTGGAGCATCTTCGGGCAGCTGTCTCTGTTTGTCTTCGTCGTGCTCGCGGGCTACGTTTTGCACCAGTTCGGAAGTTATGCGGCTCTCGTGAAGTTTGTCGCCAGTGTAGATCCCGTGCATTTTTTCAAGACGATGATTCCGGTCATGGTGACGGCGCTTTCGACGAGCTCGTCGGCAGCGACGCTCCCGACGACCATGAAGGTGAGCGAGGAGGGCCTCGGCGTTCCGCGACGTCTCGCGGGCTTCGTCCTTCCATTGGGAGCCACGATCAACATGAACGGGACATCACTATTCGTAACGGTCGTCGTCCTCTTCTTGGGGCAGGTCTTCGGGATCGAGATCGGCTATGTCTCTCAGCTAACCGTGATCCTGTTTGCCGTGCTCACGGCAGTCGGCGCTGCCGGCGTCCCGAGCGGATCCCTGCCGATCATCATCGTCGTCTTGATGCATTTCGGCATCCCCGGAGAGGGGCTTGCGCTCGTTCTCGGCGTGGAGCGTATTCTCGATATGGGCCGTACCGTCGTCAACGTGACCGGAGATGCGACCGCCGTGTGCTACGTCGCCGCGAGCGAGGCGTAAGAGCTCAAAGCATCCTGACTAGTCCGATTTGGGGTGCTCGGAAAAGATCAATATTGAGAAAAGCGCAGCGCAAAGACGCAAAGTCGCAAAGGCGCAACGAAAAGAAAGAGGAAAGCAGAGGAGATCCTGTCTGATAGGCTCGGCTGCTGGCCATTCTAGAGACTGGCTATTTTTCGCGCTTCGTCGAGCTCGGCGGGCGTGTTGATGTTTTTCAAGCAGAGGCCTCTCGGGTCGAGCGCGCGCAGGGCTTTGCCACCCAAATAGCGCGTGCGCACGGAGGCAGCGAAGCCTTGCGCGGCGAGCTCCTGTCTTTCCAGGCGAAGCTCGAGAGTGGACAGGCACGACGTTCGATAGACCGCGCACACCGCGACGAGGCGGCCCGAAGCGTCGATGGGAACGACGGCATCGTCCTCGTTGGTGAGCTCCGCACAAAGGCCTCTCAGGAAGCGTTGTGTGACGAAAGGGAGGTCGCATGCCACGACGAGCACGGCCGGGGCCATCGAGGTCATAAGCGCGGCGTGGATGCCGGAAAGCGGCCCGAGTCCGGGCTCGAGGTCGGGCTGGTGCTCGCAAAGTGCTGTTATGGCGTTGGTTAAACCTTCGTTGGCCTCTCGGTTGGAGCCCACAAGGCGCACGCGCTCGACGACTGAGGACATTGCCTCGACAATCCGTTCGAGCATCGGTCGTCCACCGACAGGGAGGCCGGATTTGTCGCGTCCCATTCGGTGGCTACCGCCGCCCACAAGGACGGCACCTTCGAGATCGGTCATAGACTTTGGGCCGACAAGCTCCGATGGTATACTCGTCGACAGAAACTCCGAAAGCTAATGATAACAGCGTGCCAATTTCCCGGGCAAAGCCCGTCCTACGGACATGGATGGATGGAGCCATCGAGCTGATGGGGCGTTCTGCCGAAATCAAAGAAGTTCAGGTCGAGCGCGTCTTCGTGACAAGCCTGCAAAAGGCCATCGAAGAGCATGCGCCCGGAGAGCTCGAGGTGTTGAGCGAGTGGTTCGACCCGTCGGCGCGTCAAACACGATTCCACATCGCGACTGTGATCGGCGCGGTGGGCTACTTGCGCCGCAATCCAACGCTCTACGCCAAAGTGATCGACGCCGCGGGCCGCAATGCTTCGGAGCGGGCTTATGGCGAGTTCTCCCCAATTGAGCGGCGGCTGCTCGAAAGCCTGCCTCGCTTCGGCCGCGAGCGGCTCGTGAAGCATCTGCTCCATTCGGGCCTCAGGAGCATTCACAAAGACGCTCAGCTGGCAGTAAAACGGGATGGTGAGAAGCTCCTGCTGAGTTTGGGGAATTCGTTGTTCTGCCACACGCCAGCGGAGGATGGCGGCCAGAAGCGTTGTCACTTTTATGCGGGCCTCTTCGCCGGGCTACTCGAGAAAACGGACATCCACTGCTACTCGGTCACTGAAGCGAGTTGCCGGGGCCAGGGCGAGGACGAGTGCCGCTTCGAAGCGCTTCTGCGCCCCAAAGCGGCCTAAACAAACCCTCCCTCGACCGGGGCCTTGGAAAACCACACGCTGCACAGAATAGAATTCTTGACCGGTGTAGACGATAGCTGATTTCAAATGAAACGAATCCTACTCGCAGTTCTCATTACGTTGTTTATCGCGGTGGGCGCGTCCCAATCCGCACAAGTGGACGAGGCCCAGATAGCTGAGGCCCTCGATCAGCTTGGCCGGCTCTTGGGGCTCGCTCCGGTCGAGCCTGCCGAGCTCTCGCGGAAGGTCGAGGAAATCGGGGAGCTTCGCTTCCGTCAAGCGGTTCCCATCGATTTCATGTCGCGGGAAGAGCTCACGGAATACCTCCGCGAGCTCTTCGATGAAGAGTATCCTACCGACCTTGCCGAGCGAGAAGAGCGTGCTCTCCGGGGCTTCGGTTTTCTCGAGGACGGGCAAGACTTGAGAGCGATCCGCGAGAGGGTGCTCAACGAGAACATCGCGGGCTTTTACGACGAGCGCCCCGGTGTCAAGAAACTTTTCGCCATCTCGACAGGGCGTACCCTCAACGTGATGAATCAGCTCATTCTTTCGCACGAGCTGCGGCATGCTTTGCAAGATCAGCACGTCGTCATCCGCGAGAAGCTGACCGTGGATAGCGACTACGACGATCGCCGCCTCGCCGCCCTTTGCCTGTTCGAGGGTGATGCTTCTGTACTTATGGAGCACTATCTGACATCGGGCGTCACAGAGAGCACGCCCGAGATGGCGAATTTGTTCCAGGTTTTCAACCAAGGCTTGAGCGGCGCGGATATCGCCGAGATGTTGGGCGCGGGACCCGCTTTGAAGACGGCGCCAGACATCGTGCAGGAGCAGCTCGTCGCACCCTACATGCAGGGCCGAGCTTTGGCTATGGCCGCCTATGAGAAAGGCGGATTCGCGCTATTGAATGAGCTCATGAAGCGTCCGCCGCGCTCGATGGAGCAAGTGCTCCATCCGGAAAAATATCTGGACCGGCCAGACAGATTGGACGAGCCGGTTCCGGTGCAACTCTCCGAAACACACGGGGCGGAAGTCGATTTCGAGGGACGCCTTGGCGAGCTTCTCATCCAAGTGCTGCTACGCGGCGGTGCCGCGAGCGCCCAAGCCAACGGCGCGGCCGCAGGCTGGGGTGGGGATGCTTTCGCCGTCCTGCGCACGAGCGAAGGCTTTCGGCTCGTGTGGCGTAGCGTTTGGGACAGCCTCGAAGATGCACGGGAGTTCGCGTCCGCGCTACAAACGCACATGGACGGGAGCATCGGGAATGCGTTCTACGAGCTCGAGTCGAGCGGCCAGGAAGTGTTGTTCGTTCGGTCGCAGTTTCGCTGAATCAACCCCTCGCTGATTTTTCCATCAAGACTTTGCCGTCGCCCTCGAGACGGAGGGTCACGCCCGCTTCGGCTCCCGGCTGCATGAGCTCCGCGAGCGCCTCGTCTTGGACGAGCGTGGGTGTCAGGTCTCCGGACCATGAAATCAAGCTCGCGCTCGACACGTTGACGGGGTAGTCCTTTTGAACCGTCATGACGAGGGGGCTCGTCGCGAGCGAGAGCGCAACGACCCCCGTGCCTTTGATCATGAGCACGTGCATGCCACCGGCAGGATCACCGTCGGTTTTCTCGATGACGGCGTGGTGCGGCATGAGGGTCTCCTCACATGCCAGGAGGTGGGACGGCTCGACGAAGATCTCCTCCTCATCGATTTGTAGCACGGTGATGTCGCGTTGGCGATCGGTGAGAAGGAGTTTACCCGTGCCGCTCACGATCACGAGCGCTGGTGCGGATTCTTCGCGCCGAGGCTTGACCCAAAACGTTAGATTGCCGCTATAGCTGTAGATCGTGCCCTGCTTGATGAACACTTTCCCCGAGAAGTTGACCTCCATGAGATTGTTCTCGAGGTAGCGGAAAGTATCGTCCCGCCGGCGCATGTGCGTACGGACGTGGGACTCCCTCTCCTGGCCGGCGGAACGCCAATCGATGTGCTGCGGGTGGCCGTGCGCATCCGACTCTCCGGTCGAGAGAGGCCGGGCGGGATGCCCCCGGAGCGGACGCTTTCGCGCTGTTCGTCGTGGCGACGATCGGAGAACAACTCCGAGCTTGCCCGTTCTGGAAGCTTATGTCTTGAGGCATCCTCGAGCGACAGATCGGGCACGAGCGGCTCGGTTAGCCGTAAGCGGGTGCCTTTCGAGTCAGGTCTCGCCTCCGCAGACGGCACGCTCTCTGCGTCTGGGGCAATTCGGTCCAAGGTCTCCGCGATGACCGCCTGGTCTTCGGCGGAAAGAACTTCCTCTGTGTGTCCACGGTTTTGGTCGCTGGGCGCGACGGGCTCAGGCCTATCTCGAGGTTTGGAGACGTGTCGTCGGACACGGCTCCAGGCTCGGGCCGCGGTTCATCTTTGAAGAGCCCTTCTTGGAGCGCGGTCAGGAAGCGGCGTCGATCGATGTGATCGACGTTGACTTTCTCGAGCGTATCCGTATCTTTAATGCCCCCGATCGTGATACCCGAGGCGTCCATGTTGGGCACTGCCTCGGAGATACCACGCGATGGCCGCGTATCGTCGGGGCTCGGCGTCGGGACCATCGAGTCCCTCTCGCCGGCACCCTCGGCCTGGACAGCCCGGTCAGCAGGGCGCTCGAGATCGATTTTCTCCTGCACCCGCTTGACCATGATGTTGGCCCCGGCTTTTCGATACTGGAAGATAGCGTTGTAGTACTGGCTTTTTTTCTCGTAGATATTGCCAAGGTAGAAATGCGCTTTTTGATTATCGGGCTTGAGCTCGAGAGCTCGAAGGAAAACCGCTTCCGCGTTGTCCAGATCGAGCATCTTGAAGCACACGAGTCCCAGGTTGAAGTGAAGGGTATAGGACTCGGGGTTGAGCTCGATGAGCTTGCGATAAACGGCGTCTGACTCCTTATATTTCTCCTGCTTGAAATAGGCGAGGCCGAGAAGGTTCAGAACCGTGTCGTCCTCGGGGCGAAGACGACGCGCCTCTTCGAGCTGCTCGGCTGCGTCGATGAAATTCCGTCGGTCGAAATGCTCGCGCCCGCGGTTCAGATGTACCAGGAACAGGCCCTGGTCGAACGGTGTCGACGAATGGTTGGCCATAGAAAAAGCGCTCAGATAACCGTATCGGTTGAGGGAGACTCAGCTCGACAATATTATCTCATTCTGCGGAAAACTGGCAGGTGCTCACGGTTGTAGCACGTCGTAGGGAAAGCTCGGGGGGCGCACACGGGTGATGCGCACCACGCCGTCGCTGTCGACGTAGCGGTAGTAAGGAGCCTCGGCAGTATCTTGTAGTGTTTGCTGTGTTTGTGGAAGCGATTCGTGGTCGGTGACGAGCGGGAGCGGCGCATTGGCTGCGGCAGCGCGCCGCGCCTGGTTCCGCCGCGCGACTTCGCCGAGGCTCTCGGGTGCTGCTTCTGCGGGTGGTTGCGCGCTCGCTACGGCTTGTCCGTGAAACTTCGTGACGCGCGCCTGGCCTCCCGGCTGGCCGATGCTGTAGACAAGATCGCCCTTGACGATCTGGATCTTGCTGCCAGCACGATAAATGGCCATCACCTTTTTCACGTAGGCCCGAGTCTCGCGATAGGGCGGGATGCCGTTATAGCGCCGGACCGGGGTCGCGCCCGCGTTATAGGCTGCGAGCGCGAGTCGGATGTCGCTGAACTCGTTGATGAGACTTCGGAGATGCTCGGTACCGGCGCGGATGTTTTGCCAAGGGTCGTAGGGGTTGACGACTCCGTACATCCGCCCGGTGGCCGGCATCAGCTGCATCAGGCCGAGGGCGCCTTTGTGGGATCGTGCGTAGCGATTGAAGGCCGACTCGACGGCGATCACGGCGCGCACGAGCGCGGACTCGACGCCGTGGATGCGCGACGCCTTCAGAATCATCGGGTCGTACTGTCCCGTGTAGCGCCATACCTTGCTGGAGGGCTCGGCGGTTCCATCGGCGATCATTCGCATCCGGTCGTCGGTGGGAACGTTCGAGAGAATGAACACGCCGTTATCGTCGGTATAGCCGTAGACTTGGGCTTCGCCGAGAGCGGCCGAGCCGAGCCAGGCCAGTCCGAGCAGGCAAATGGTGAGCTTATACACGTTGTCCTGAAAGCGCGAGGCGCACGAGATCGAGACCACGCTCGAGAAGCTCGTCAACGCGATCGGGAAAGCCGCCTCCGGCTTCCGCACGCTCGGCCTTGCCGCCGCCGCGACCCTCGATGATGGTAGCGAGCTCTTTGATGAGCTGGTCGGCGCGAATCTGGTCGACGAGGCCTTTCGAGACTTCGACGATGAGAGACACTTTGTCGTCGTTGACCGCGGTGGAAATGGCCACCCAAGACGCCTTTTGGTGCTTCTCCTTGAACGTATCGACGACTTGACGATGTTGTTTCTTTCCGTAGCCGGTGAGAGGCGCGGGCGTCCAAACGACGACGTCGCCGATCGTCGTTGTCTCGGCATCGGCGCTAGCCACGCCCCCGGTGGCGAGCTTGAGCTTGAGGTCTTCCACCTCGCGCTCTTTGCGCTTGAGCTCTTCGCGTAGCCGCGAGGCAGTTCGAGAGAGCTCGTCCGGCCGTGTTTTGAGCGCGTGGCTTGCTTGCTCGAGCAAAATGTTCCGCTTCTGCCAATGCTCTATCGCGGCAAGAGCGGTCAAAGCCTCGACGCGCCGGATACCGGACGCGACCGAGGATTCGTTCGTGATGAGGAAAGGGCCGGCCTCGCCTGTGCGGCGCAGATGCGTCCCGCCGCAAAGCTCGAGGCTGAACTCGGGGATCTCGACGATGCGAACACGGTCACCGTACTTCTCACCAAAGAAGGCCATGGCGCCGCGCGCGAGCGCCTCGTCGAGAGACAACGTGTCGGTCGCGACATCCAAATCTTCTTGGATCTTCTCGTTCACCCGGCCTTCGACTTGCTGAAGCTCTCCGCGAGTCATTGGCGCGAAGTGCGAAAAGTCGAACCTCAATCGATTGGGCGCCACGAGAGAGCCCGCCTGCTTCACGTGAGGGCCGAGGGTCTCTCGAAGCGCTGCGTGGAGTATGTGGGTAATCGTGTGGTGCGATGCCGCGCCTTTGCGCGACGTGGCGTCGACGCTCGCGACGACGCTTTGCTCATGGCCGAGAGTTCCTTTGCTCACGCGAACGTGATGGCTTACGAGCGCGCTCACTGGCGACTGTGTGTTCACGACGTCGGCGACACCGTCTGGGCCAGCGATCACCCCACGGTCACCGACCTGGCCGCCGCCTTCCGGATAGAAGGGCGTCTTGTCGAGGAAAACTTCGCCTTCGTCGCCCTCGCGAAGCTCGGGCACCTCCACGCCGTCTTTCGTGAGAGCGAGGATGCGTGACTCCGATATTTTCTCGTGATCGTAGCCGTCAAAGCGCGTCTCGAAGCGCCCGCGTAGCTCTCCGTAAATGGATCGATAGGGCACGGCCGCGATCTTTTTCCATGACGCGCGGGCCTTGGTGCGTTGGCGTTCCATTTCCCTATCGAAGCCCTCGGAATCCACAGCGACCCCGGATTCGGACGCGATGTCGACGAGAAGATCGAGAGGCACACCGAACGTGTCGTAGAGCTTGAAGGCCTCGGGTCCCGGAAGTACTTTGCTCTTGAAAATAGTTTCTTTTCCGAGTTGTTCTTCGAGCGCGGCTATTCCAGTGGCGAGCGTTGTGCCGAAACGCTCCTCTTCAGATTTCACGACCCGTCGGACGAGCTCGCGCGAGAGCAAAAGCTCCGGGTAAGCGTCCTGCATCTCCTCGATCACGTTTTCGGTCAGCTCGAAGAGAAACGGCTCTCTGATCCCGAGCTTCTTGCCGTGGCGCATCCCGCGGCGCATGATCTTGCGGAGCACGTAGCCTCGACCTTCATTAGCCGGCATCACCCCGTCGGAAATCAAGAATGTGCTCGCTCGGACGTGGTCGGCGATAACACGGAAAGAGACGTCGTCGTCGGACGCGCTCCGCTGGTAGGTTTTGCCCATGCGCCGGCCGATGGCGTCGAGGAGCTCAGTGAATAAATCCGTGTCGTAGTTGCTGGAAACGTTCTGGACAACCGCCGCGATTCGCTCGAGGCCCATGCCGGTATCGACGCTTGGCTGGGGCAGAGGGTGCAGCTTCTTATCCTCGGCGCGGTTGAACTGCATGAATACGAGATTCCAGATCTCGAGCCAGCGGTCGCACTCGCAGGCGACGCCGAGGCACTTCGTCTCGTCGCAAGGCAAGTGATCGCCTTGAAAGAAGTGGATCTCGGAGCACGGACCGCAAGGGCCGGTATCGCCCATGGACCAAAAGTTGTCCTTTCGGCCGAGCTCGTGGATAAATTCGGGCTCGAAATACTTTCGCCAAAAATCGTAGGCGGACGCGTCGCGGGGCACGTCGTCATCGCCTTCGAAGATGGTGACGACGAGCCGCTCGGGATCTAGCTTCAGCTCGTCGACGAGAAACTCCCACGCGAAGTCCACGGCTTCTTTTTTGAAGTAGTCGCCAAAGGAAAAATTGCCAAGCATTTCGAAGAAGGTGTGATGGCGTGCGGTGACGCCGACATTCTCGAGATCGTTGTGTTTTCCGCCGGCACGGACGCATTTCTGGGCCGTTGTTGCGCGGTTGTAGTCGCGGGCCTCGAGGCCAAGGAACACATCCTTGAACTGATTCATACCGGCATTGATGAAAAGGAGGGTAGGGTCGGAAATGGGAACGAGCGAAGAGCTCGCGACGACACGATGCTCTTTTTTAGCAAAGTAGTCGAGGAAGCGCTTTCGGATGTCTTTGACCTTCATGTCGGATCGATTACTCAGATTCTAACCCGTCAGTATCCTCGAAATCGCGGTTGGATACCAATTCATGAGCTGTCTCAGGCGCGAATCCTCGTGAAAGCAGGTGGCGATAGGCGCGCGCTTTGCGTTTTGCCGGGGAAAGCGAGCGACGCTCGCGCGCGAGAAAACGGAGGAGAGCGCGCTCACAGGCCTCGCGCTCACCGGAGGGGAATACCTCTGCGAGGGCCGCCTTGATAGGTTGCTCGGCGAGCGCGAGCGCTCGAAGCGCTGTCTCGATGCGCGCTGGGCCCCAGCGCCGACGATTCGCTCGCGCGCGTGCGAAATCGCGAGCGAAAGTGACGTCGTCCAAATAGCCGTGTGCCCGAAGAAAATCGATCGTTTCGACGATCTCGTCATCGGGATAGCCGGCGCGGGCCATCTTGCGCGTGAGCTCGCCTTCACTATGGGAGCGGCGAGCGAGCCTTCTCAGCGCAAAGTCGTGTGCTTTGGCCTTCGAGCGTTTGGGGACGGACCCATCAAGTGAGCTCGAACTCGCTTCCTCCACCGGCACCGCCCTCGTCCATGAAGTCGGTCATGCTGCGTTCCATCTCTTCTTGGGCCAGGTCGCTAGTGGACTGGATGCCCTGGATCTTGAGCTTGAACTCGTCCGGGTTGCTAGCGCGCCTCAAGGCCTCGTCATACGTGATGAGATCTTTCTTGTAGAGGTTGAAGATGGACTGATCGAAGGTCTGCATTCCGTACTGGGAGACGCCCGCGGCGATGGCCTCGTGGATGAGCTTTGTTTGGTCTTTGTTTATGATGCAGTCACGGATGAACGGGGTCGCGATCATTACTTCCGCGGCGGGCACACGGCCATGCCCGTCGGCACGCGGGATGAGTCGCATGGAAACGACGGCTTTGAGGACGCCAGCGAGCTGCAGTCGAATTTGTTTCTGTTGATGCGGGGGAAAGACCGCGATGATGCGGTTAACCGTTTCCGTGGCATCGAGGGTATGGAGCGTCGAGAGCACCAAATGACCCGTTTCCGCGGCGGTTATGGCGGTCTCGATGGTTTCGTAGTCCCTCATCTCACCGACGAGGATGACATCGGGATCCTGACGCAAGGCGCTTCTGAGCGCCCCCGCGAAGCTCTTCGTGTCGACTTCGACCTCGCGCTGGTTCACAATCGACTTTTTGTCGCGGTGGAGAAACTCGATCGGATCCTCGATCGTCATGATGTGCTCGCAGCGATGCGAGTTGATGTAGTCGATCATCGCCGCGAGCGTGGTGGACTTGCCCGAACCAGTCGTTCCGGTGCAGAGGATGAGCCCGCGCGTCTCCTGCGAGATCTTCTCGAGCACGAGTGGCAGGCCCAGCTCTCGGATGGTGAGAATCTTGACGGGGATGACACGAAGGACGAGGCCCACGGTGCCGCGCTGCTGGAATACGTTGGCTCGAAAACGTCCGAGCCCAGGGACACTGTAGGCGATATCGATCTCGAGATTGTCCTTGAACTTCTGCTTCTGACGGTTGCTCATGATGGAGAACGCCATCGCGATGGTGTCCTCTTGCATCAAGCGCTTCATTTCCACGAGCGGGACGAGCTCTCCGGCGACGCGAATGACAGGATGGCTTCCCACCTTGAGGTGCAAATCGGACGCCTTGCGCTCCGATGCGACTTTTAACCCTAATCGCAAATAAACGTCACCGTGTCTGAGGTCTTTGGCCCCGTGAATAGCACCTTTTCCAGGTTCTGCATACACCGTGCAGAATCACCTATAGTGGCGGCGAGCGGGTGCCCCAGCACGAGCTTCTCGCCTGCGCCCAGTGCGGCTGTTTCGCGTTTTCGTGCTTCGAAGATTTTGCGATTAGGGTTAACAAGTCGTTAATATGCATGTTCTGTCCCTGCTCCCGGCGAGATTATCTCGTAGAACGGATAGATAGCGCTTTTTGAAAACACACTTACTCACTCAGTTTGCGCTGAAAAAAAGTTTCCTCTAAGGATCTATGCTAGGTAAAAACCCTTGTGTTGTCAACACATCGAGCGATCGATTGCTGGTGGCCGAGCCGAGACGAAGCGGATGTTATACTGCGCGCCGCTCAGATGTTTTTCCTCGGAAACCAACTCGGCAAGTACGAGGTCCTCAAGACGCTAGGGAGCGGGGGATTCGGAACGGTCTATCTCGTTCGCGACACGTGGATCGACAAGAAAGTCGCGATCAAGGTGCCGCACAAACAAAATGGTGAGTTCGACGAGTTGCTCCGAGAGCCGAGGCTACTTGCGGCGCTAGACCATGCAAACATCGTCAGCATCGTCACCGCTGAGAAAGCTGAAGACTACTTCTTCATCGTCATGGAATTCGTCGAAGGTGAGAGCCTCGAAGCCATGCTCGAGCGCGAGAACGGTCTCGGTATCGAGCAAGCAACCGATTTCGCGCGCCAACTTGCCACGGGTGTCGAATATGCTCACGCTCAGGGTGTTCTCCATCGCGATTTGCGGCCAGGGAACGTTTTGGTGACACCTGAGGGCCAGATCAAGATTACGGATTTCGGCACGTCCCGCTTCCTCGAAGTCGCGGAGCACGCGTCGACGATCATCGGGAGCCCGCCCTACATGGCGCCCGAGCAGTTCCAGGGACGCGCCATGTTCTCCTCCGACGTCTACTCGCTCGGCGTCATCATGTACGAGATGATGACCGGCGTCCTCCCTTACTTCAGTGCCAATCCGAGACAGCTGGAGAAGATGGCGCTCTCTGGCCGCGCCGTGCGCCCCCGCGAGCGCAACAAAACGATCCCGGTAGAGATGGAGGAGATCATCATGCGCGCGCTAGCCCCCGATATCTCCGACCGCTACCAGCGCACGCGAGAGCTCCTAGACGATCTCGGCACCGCGAGCGAGATCGATCACCGCGCCTCGCGCCTCGAAGACATCCGCTCGAGACTGAGAGCAAGAGAGAAAACCTCCGCAGGCTTCTGCTGGAACTGCCGCAAACCCCTCCATGCGCGAAGCACGAGCTGTCCGTTCTGCGGGGAGTCGCAGTAGCGTTAATTAGCTTTTTGGATATGCGAGTTTTGGTCGTAAAAACCTCATCGATGGGCGATGTTATTCACGCCTTGCCGGCACTCACCGATGCCAAAGCAGCCTACCCCTCGTATATTTTTGATTGGGTGGTGGAGGAAGGCTTTCAGGAAATTCCCAGTTGGCACCCAGCGATTGATCAGGTTATCCCTGTGGCTATTCGGCGCTGGCGGAAAAATTTTCTTAAGCACTGGGTTTCCGCGGAGTGGCGGCAATTCAAAACGCAATTGCGCCGTCACCACTATGATTTAGTCATCGACTGCCAGGGTTTGTTCAAAAGTGCATGGCTATCAAAGCTTGTGAAAGCACCGAACGCGGGATTCGACAAAGAATCCATTCGCGAACCCCTTGCCTCTTGGGCCTATCATGCAAAGTATTCCGTCTCCAAGCAACAGCATGCAGTGGAAAGAATTCGTCAGCTATTTTCGCAGGCCTTGGGATATACCCTGCCACAGGGGCGAGGCGACTATGGTATTAGTCGACACCGCTTCACAGGCTCATCGGCTGAGTCTGCGAACATTGTGTTCTTGCATGCAACAGCGCGAGAATGCAAACTTTACCCGGAAGACTATTGGCGAGACTTGGCGCGGCGGCTCACAGCTGAGGGCTATCGCATTCGATTGCCCTGGGGTGAGGCGCATGAGCGGGACCGCGCCGTTCGTATTGCAAACGACATAGCGGGGGTCGAAGTTTTGCCTCGCTTGAATTTACATGGTGTTGCTTGTGTGCTGGCTCAGGCCAGCGCAGTGGTGGCTGTCGACACGGGCCTAGGACATTTATGCGGCGCATTAAATGTTCCTGCACTAACGCTGTATGGTCCGACCGACCCCGAACAGATCGGTGCTTACGGTGAAAATCAAATTCATCTCCGCGCGAATGATTATTCAGAACAGCCAGTTGAAACCAACCCCATTACTGCCCTGACTTCCGTGGTTGTGTGTCAAGCACTAAAAGAAAGACTCTTGTCACGCGCGCCGCAACCATAGAATCTAAGACAACTACAAACACAGGGGGCGGGCCAACCAAGACATAAATTTCCGGGTCTGGCTCGGGGTGTCCCGCGTGGCGACGAAGTCGAAATGCCCTGCGAATCCTAGGCCTAGGACCTCAGTCTTGAACCGAAATTCAAGGGTATCTTTTCGATGACATCGCAGAGCGGTGAAGCGGAATGCGAGCGCGCTCCATATCTACGGATCTTCTTCTTGTGCCCGCTGCGCTCGATCGACCCCGACAATGCGATAGCCGCCGCCGACGGGTCGAAGGTAGACGGTGATCGGTGCGTCCCAATGAGGAAAATCCGTGTTGATGGAGCGGAGCTCAGCCAGGAGAAAATCGTCGGGGCCCTTGCGAGGTCGCTCGGGAAGCTCGCTTCTCGTCTGTGACTGCGTGACGGCAGAGCGTAGAGCTTCCCGCGCGCCGGTTCGATTGTCGAATAGCGACCAGCTTAACGAGTATTCTGTCTCGGAATCGACGAAGCCATGGGCTTGTGAAACGTTCGTGAACTCCATATAGCGTCCCGTGAGGCGGAAATCGTCCAGAGGGTTGGTCCGATTGATGCCGGCCTCTCCGCACTTGGTTTGGCGCTGTACGAGTACGTCCAGAAAATAGCGAGCAACGTCAGGGTTGCCATACTCGCCTGTGTTCACGATCGCACTGAGTTCTTCCCTGGTGAAGCGCATGATGATCTTTGCTGCCCAAAAGGCGTCTCGCGGCATCATACGAACGAAGGCCGGGTTGGGATAATCGTTGCGCCAACCGAGGCAATCGAAGGCTTCTCCCTCCCACCGCCCTACCGCCTGATATTCCGGATAGGACGGCCATTTGACGTGGCGGTACTTCGGAACACGAAATCCAAAGCCGAATGTGTTCCTCTTCACCTCGCCGAAGTCCAGCCAGTAGGTGAAGCTCAGGTTCGGAAACTGCATGTCGACGGAACCGCTTCCGAAAGTAGATCCAAAGTCGAGCAAGTAGTGCCGCACGAAGTGCCTGCCGTCCTCTTCGATCCAAGTGGACTGGGTATTCTGAGCTCGTGTGTCGTCGTGATTGGTCCACGCGGCGAAGAGCCTGAGGCCGCGCAGCTCCCGGCGGTCTTCGTGCGAGATGATGTCGTTGGGGTCGTCGCTCCGGGTCTCGTAGTAGCGAAATGGGCCTATCGGTGTTCCTCGAATGTACTTGCTTGCCGTCACCCGGATCGTCCCGTCCTCTGCCCTCGGTACCCGACGGATCATCCGCCTCAGCCGCCATTCGGTCAGAGCCTGTTCGTCCCCGAAGGTGTCTTCGACCTGTGTCCCCTCCCGGATCGCGAAGTTGTCGGGGTCGAAACGAACGATATAGTTCTCCGGGGTGTTGTAGCCGATCGCGTAGAAGATCTTCGTGGCAATCGCTTCCGCGCCGGTGCTGAGTTCGGGAACGCCCACGGGATCCAGCTTGATGACGTAGCGGTCTCCCTTGCTATCGAGGATTTCGAACCCCGGTGTGAGACCCTGGCTCTTGCCTTTGAAGACGGTCCACGTTTCGTCGGGGTTTGGCGCTCCACTGACATTGGAGCCGCGCACGAGCTCTTCCAGACTCATGCGATTCACCCGTGCCGATTGGTAAACCAGTTGCTGTCGGGCACCTCGTCCAAAGTGTTGACGTTTCGCGCTTCGCTCCCGATTTCGGAGGAGCCAAAATCGTTGGTAATGTGCGAAAAACGATCGTACAAGTCGCCGAGCTCGATTCCAGCTGGCTTCTCGGGAGTGTCAAGGCTGTCGTCGTCGCGCTGGATTGGATCGTCAGGATAGAATCTCTGAGCTTGTGCGCTCGGATGACTCACGAGCAAACCGGCCACGAACAGTCTCGGCGCGAGTCTCATCGTCTCCTCCTGTTCAGAAGCTCGGACCGCCGCCGATGTGGAATTTGAAGCCCTCGAAGCTATTGGCGATGTCCATGCGAAGGGTAAAGCCTCCTGGGGCATGCGCCCGGAGGCCGAAGCCGTAGCCTGTCTTGAGGCCGTCGAAGTCCAGCTCGTCCGTGTCGAAGAAGACCTTGCCCGCGTCCACGAAGAAGCTCAAATCGATATGGGTCCAAATTTCCCATCGGTATTCAGCGCTCATGAGAAGATTCCCCCGATCGCGAAACCGCCATTCACGGAAACCGCGAATCGTGTTCGCCCCGCCGATGGTCTCCATCAAATAGAACGGGACCTCGTGCCCCTCATCGGGATTGGAGTGCTGGGCTCGGACGCGGAGCGCTAGAATGCGGCTCTTCGGGCCAAGCGGGATATAGGCCTTCACGTCGCCGATCGCGCGAGTGAAATCGAAACGGTTCAGTTCCGAATCCTCGTATCGGAGGGCGGTGAGCCGGAACACGATGCCTACGTTTGGTTGCTCCCACTTGCTACGAAGATCGAACTCTGCCCATCCGCCGAATACCCCAAAATTGGTCTCCTCTAGCCCGAAGCCGGGCACGTCCTCAGGGACAAAGTTCTCTTCCAGCGAGGTTCCAGCATCACCCGAGTCGGTGCGTGCCCTGATGATGCCCCCTTGGGCCCCAAAAGAAAGAAGCCCGCGCGGGTTGAGCCATGCGGACCCCATGAACGTCTTGTCCCTCAGGAGATAGGTGCTCCGATCGTCGACGGCCGAGTCGTTTCCCAGGCCGTAGAAGCGGAGCGACGTCAGGTCGCGATAAGCTCCGTCCAACTTGAACTCGATCCTTCTGCCGACCTGAGGAGGCGGAAAGACGAGTTGCCCGTCGAACATCGTGTAGCCTCGCGTGGAGTACCGACCGTTGATTTGGAATTGAACGTACTGGGCGTCTAGCCCGTGGATATAGCCTCCACCGAATACGGCTCCTGATCCAGAGGGCATGCCGCCGATCACTGGCCGGATCCCGCGCCAGCCCTTGACCAGCCAGTTCGTCGGAAACTTCGCCTTCTCCCATCGGCGTGTCCTCGTCTCCGTGTTCGAAACTTTGTACGGCCTCAGCTTTTGGGACTTCTCGGCGCGCAGCTGGCGAAGAAGCTCTCCGCGAGAGCTCGCTCCGCTCGCCTGGTCGCCTTCTTCTTGCTGCTCCGGCGGTGACGGCACCTGTGCCACTACACTCTTTTCTTTAGACTCATCCCTGCCATCGTTCGCGGAAGCCGCCGCGACAAACAAAACGATGGTCATGGCGCATGGCCACGAGCGGAATCCACGTCCGGCTCGGCGCTGCTCGTTCATAGCTGGATACCTCTTCGGTAGCGTTCGAGCATTCCGTATAACACAGCTAGCCCATGTTTCCCTTTTAGGTCTCTAAGTCATCATAAACAAAGGACTGAGATCCGCGGTTTGTCTCTACGCTGACAGCACCTCCTCGGAGAAGGCTGGCGGGTCGCGTTCAACGATTCCGAGTGCAGTCAGGATCGAGTTGGCGCGAGCGGTGCCGCGCGTGACGACGCGCTTGGTCCGCCCAGAACCCAGCTGTAAGTCGACGAGCCGGACCGAGCGTAGCGCTTGTAGTGCCTCGGTTGCGGACAGGTCGAGTTCGGCGACCTTGAGCTTTTTCTCAAGAGCCCGATGCACAAGGAAGGCCAGCGTAGCTACGAAAAGATGTGCCTCCACACGCTCATCGGTCTGGTGGTAAACGGGACGCATCTCAATGACATCCTTAAGGCATGAGAAGGCTCGCTCGACCTCGTTTAGGTCCTTGTAAAGGCGCACGGCGTCGACCGGAGAGAGGTTTTGCTCCTCGGTTTGAATAACGTACTTACCCTCGTAGGCTTGCTCGCGCTTGAGGTTGACCGGGTGCTCGAAGAAGCGGAAGCGAGCGTTTTTGTACTCCCAGTCGTAGTAACGGTGACCGTGGTGGCGTGCCTGTATGCGCGCGGCGGCGGCACCGATTTTCTCGGGGGCTTTCAATCGTCCCTCGCGCACGCGGCGCTCAAGGGCCTCGAATGCCGCACGGGCACGTCCCATGGCCCGCAGCCTCTGCCCGCGCTCGTAGGCGAGCCTTTCGTCGCTGTGAACGACGAAGATGCGCACGCCAGACTGCTCGGAGCGGACTTCTTGCACACGAGTCTTAGGTGGCTCGGCTTTTTCGCTCACCGTGATGCCACCAGGGCAGTCGATCCACTCTCCGCTGGCGCGCTCGATGTAACGATAGACCTCCTCGCGCCGTCGTCTTTGCAGCCCGACGAGATAGCCCTGCTTGCGCGAGCGCACCACCGCCAGGCTGTCGCTCGTTACCATCCCTCGGTCGCCGACAAAAACCACGCGGTGCAAACCGAATCGTTCGTTGAGATCGTTGAGCACCTGCGGCACCGTTTTCGCGTCACGCCAGTTGCCGGCGAAAACATGGTGGGCGATCGGCCAACCGTCCACCATCACCAGACCGACAAGCACTTGCCGGTTACGCGGTCTGCGGTCGCGACTGTAGCCGTGGGCGCCGAGCCCCGGAGGGCCTTGACCTTCGAAGTACGTCGACGTCAGGTCGTAAAACACCATGTCAACCTCAAGCGAAAACAGATCCCGCAAGCGCAAAAACAGCTCTTTCTCGATCTGTTCTTTGCGGGCATGCAGCTGGTCGAGCGTTCGGTACCATTGCTTGAGTTGGCAAAACTCCACGCGAACCCGCGGGGAGCGACTCGCTCGCCGCTCCCCATCATCGCGCCACTGCGGCACCCACCGCCGCCCCTGCCGGTCGCAGACGAAGTCGGTCTCGAGCCAGCGCGCCAGACCGTGCTCGCTTGACGGAGCACATAGCCGGTTGGCGACCAGCACCAAAGCTCGCTCGCTTAGCGCCACTCCGTCGCGCTTGCCGCGGCCTCCGAGCCGGTCGAGAATCTGCTCCAGTCCGAGCTCGCGCCACAGCGTCGCCGTCACCACCATCGGACCCCAATCCCACGCGTCTGCCCCCGCGATCTGCTCGGCTGCTCGCTCGGTGTCGGCCGGTTCACCGGCCCCAAGCAACCGATTGAGGGAGTCGAGATTGGCAACTAGGAGATCCTTGCGCCCCAAGTTGCACACTACGCGTTGCTTCGGCTTGCCGTGCTCCCGATACGACTCGACCAGGCGGACATACTCATGTTGAACCCCTTTGCCGCCTGCGGCCCGAACGATGCGGAAGAACATAACCTGTCCTCACGCATACTACATATCATTGTCCACGATTACAACGTATTAATGGCGCTCAAAGCACAATATCTGTCTCTACGTTTTGGGCAAATTCAACCCCCGTTCCTTTGAATTCAGTCACTTACGAGCGTTAGGGTGCCCATAAAGGGTAAACATGGGCTAGCACAGCCAGCACCAACGGCGCGCGCCGTACGCACACAATCTTGGCCTACGACTTCGCAGCCCTGAGAACCGGATAGACCTGCGTAGACAGGTCGCACCCGGCCATGGCGAGCGGCAGCGCCGAAAGCCCGGCATAGCGCTGCGCCTCCCAAATAGCGATCTACAGAGCTACGTTTCGGCGAGGTCGCCGGCTAGCCATTGAATGACGGCGGTGGCGGTGATGGCGGCGGTTTCGGTGCGGAGCGTTCTTGGGCCTAGGCTTAGCTCCAGTACGGAGCGTTCGTGGGCCAGCGCGAGCTCGCGGTTCGACCAGCCTCCTTCGGGGCCTACTGCGATAATGGGTTGCTTTATCGACGGTTTTTCTCGTAGCGGGGGAGCGCCGGGTCTTAGGAGCAACGTGTTGCGCTGGATGACGTCGACGTCGTCGAACGGTTTCGGTGGTTCGATGCGGGGGAGACGGCTGCGGGCGCTTTGTTTTGCGGCTTCTAATGCGATGTGGCGCCAGCGTTTCAGGCGTTTTTGGATCCACTCTTCATGTACTTCGCCATGGTCGGTGATGAGTGGCTGTACGGCTGTCACGCCGAGCTCGGTGAGCTTCTGGACGATGAGCGACATCTTCTCGCCTTTTGGCACGGCGACGGCGAGGGTGAGCGCGAGGGGGGACTCGTGGGCGGGGATGGGGTCGCCGAGCTCGAGCTGGACGGTGTCCTTGTGGATGCTGGCCACGCGCGCGGACGTTGCTGTGTCGCGACCGTCAAAAAGGGCTACCGTGTCGCCGGTGCTCAGCCGAAGCACATGGATGAGGTGGTGGGCTTGGTCGCCGGTCAGCTCTATGAACGGCGTGTTCAGATCGTCCACAAAAAAACGCCGCTCTCGACTCAACTCAAAGGCCGTTCGAGCGCGAGTGCTGCCCATTCGCCCTCTTGGCGTCGCTTTCTTACGACGCAGTCATCTGGAAGGGCGGCGACGAATGCGTCGAGCTCCTCGACGAGTAGGCCCGACAACAGGATCGTCCCCCGCATGTGAGGCACCGCTTTCTCGAGCACGGCGGAGATGATGTTTGCGACCACGACGTCCGCCTCGATGGCTCCCATGGCCTCCCAGCCGCAGGACTCGATGCGAATGCGCTCCGAGGGCTCGTTGCGCTCGATGTTCGCGCGGGCACAGGCGGCCGCCGCTTCATCAGGCTCCACGGCGAGCACGGCGCGTGCGCCTTGGTGGACCGCCACCATGGCGAGGATGCCCGTGCCCGTACCCACGTCGATAACGTCTGCTCCGGGGGCGACGTGCTCTTCGAGGAGCGCGACCGCTAGCCGTGTCGTCTCGTGGGCGCCCGTCCCGAAGGCCTGCTCGGGGTCGAGACGCAGTAGCGTTCGGTCTGTCGCGACGGGACTCTTCCATGTCGGGAGAACGAAAAAGCCACGGCCGAGGTGAAAACCGTCGAGGCCCGCCTTCCACTCCTCTTGCCAGTCACGCGCTTCGAGAGGCTCGGCGATGTGGCAAAGGACAGAGTCGAAGCGCTGCATCAGCTCGTCGACGACGTGCGCCAAAGCGGTCGATTTCGCGAAGTAAGCGCAGAGACCGTCGCTCGTCTCGGATTCGATCGTTCCTAAAAGGCCGTGCTCGCTGAGGAGCGCCACCGCTATCTCGAGCTCCTCCGCCGAGCCCGAGAGCTCCAGTATCGGATAACTATCCAAAGAGTTTTTCGAAGAAGCTCTTCTCGGCTCCCGGAGCTCGTTCACCCATTTTGGGCGGTGGTGTAAGCTCGCCGAGCGCTACCAGAAGCGAGCGCTGCTCTTTCGTGAGCTTGGATGGCGTGATGACGTTCACGACGACGATCTGATCGCCGTTTCCTGAGCCGCTGAGCCGGGGGACACCTTTGTTGCGAATCTTGATGATAGTGCCCGTTTGGGTGCTCTCAGGGATGCTGATGCGCTGGGTTCCGTGGATGGTGGGGACGGCCACATCGGCGCCCAGCGCGGCCTGGGCGAACGTAATGGGAAGCTCGATGAGAATTTCGTCGCCGTCCCGACGATACAGGCTGTGGGGTGCCACGCTCAGAACAACATAGAGGTCTCCGGGAGGCCCGCCTTGGACGCCTGCTTCACCTTCGCCTGTGCGCCGCAGGCGTGAGCCCGTATCGACACCGGCCGGGATCCTGAGGGTAAGCTCACGCTCCCGCGCGACATGGCCGGTGCCCGCGCATCGCGCGCACGGGTTCGGTGTGAAGCGTCCCGTCCCCTGACACTGAGCGCACGGGCGCGCGACGACGAGAAACCCCTGCTGGTAGCGCACTTGCCCATGACCGCCGCAGGTGGGGCAGGCTTGGGTCTGGGTGCCGGGAGTCGCTCCCGAACCGTCGCACTTTTCGCAGAGCTCGTTACGCGGGACGAGAATCCGCGTCTCGGCGCCTTTGACAGCCTCTTCGAAGGTAATCTCGAGATCGTAGCGAAGATCGGCGCCGCGAACGTCGCGGCGTCTTCGGCCCACACCGCCGAAGAAGTCGCCGAACAGCTCTTCGAAGATGCTGCCGCCGCCGCCGAAGATGTCGGTGAACTCCCGGAAGATGTCCGTGTTGACTTGAGGTCCGCCGCGGAGCCCCTCGTGCCCGTATCGATCGTAGACAGCGCGCTTCTGCTGGTCTCCGAGGATGCTATAGGCTTCGGCTGCCTCTTTAAAGGAGTCTTCCGCCTCGGGGTTGTCGGGGTTCTTGTCCGGGTGGAATTCGACTGCGCGCCGGCGATAGGCCTTCTTGATGTCCTGCTGGCTCGCCTGCCGATCGACACCGAGCACTTCGTAAAAATCGCGTTTCGTCGTGCTACTCAAAATGAATCTCCCGACCGATTGGACCCATTATAGAGTGTCTTTTCCGGTCGGAACGAAGGTCGGCTGATAGGACGTTTTCCGGCTCCGGGCCTTTAGCCGCGCAGCATGGCCTGCCCAAGAGCTTCGGCAGTGGTCTCTAGAATCGAGAGGGCTGCTTGAAGCTCGTCGAGCGAGCCTTCCTTTGCTTGCTCCGCCTTGGTGAGCGCCTGAGTCGCAGAGCTCCGCTCCTCGTCGGTCAGCTTTGCGGAGAGAAGCTCGAATGTCTTCCGTGTGCTCTGCGTGAGACCCTGGAGCTGGCCGACAATGCGGTCACGCTCTTTGAACCCTTCCTCCAACTGCACTTGTTGATCGTTCTCGGTTCGCGCTTTGGCGACCTCGGATTGCGTTAGACCGCTCGCCGCGCGCACCGTGATGTTCTGCTGGCGACCCGTTGCCTGATCGAGCGCGGTCACTTGCACGATGCCGTTCACGTCGATCTCGAAAATAACTTCGATCTGCGGTACACCTTTCGGGGCAGGCGAGACATCCGACAGCATGAAGCGGCCGAGCGACGTGTTCTCGTGCGCCATCGTGCCTTCGCCCTGAAGTACGTGCACCTCGACTTTGTTCTGGTTGTCGGTGACCGTCGTGAAGATCCGGCCCTTCTTTGTCGGGATGTTGGCGTTGCGATCGATGAGCGACGTGAAGGTGCCGTCCTTGGTCTCGATACCGAGCGTGTGAGGCGTGACATCGAGTAGCACGAGGTCGGTTCCCTCGCCCTGCATGATGCCCGTCTGGATCGCGGCGCCGATGGAGACGACTTCGTCCGGATTGACGCTCCGGTTCGGCTCTTTTAGGAATATTTTCTGGATCGTCTCGAGAACCTTCGGTGTCCGCGTCTGGCCACCCACTGGGATGACGTCGTCTAAATCCGCAGCGGACAGCCCCGCATCCTTGAGCGCGTCTTCGCAAGGTTTGCGCGTTCTTTCGAGAAGAGGCTCGATCATCTGCTCGAACTTCGTCTTGGTGAGGACCGTGTTCAGATGTTTGGGGCCGCTCTGATTTGCCGAGATGAAGGGAAGGACAATTTCGGCTTGGGCTTGCGTCGAGAGCTCACATTTGGCCTTCTCTGCCGCTTCTTTGAGCCGTTGGAGCGCCATACTGTCACCGGTGAGATCGATCTCGTTCTCCTTTTGGAACTCCTCCACCAGCCAATTGATGATGAGCTGGTCGAAATCTTCGCCACCGAGATAAGTGTCGCCGCCCGTGGCGAGCACCTGATAGATTCCATCATTGAGCTCTAGGATCGAGATGTCGAACGTGCCGCCGCCGAGGTCGTAGACGACGACCTTTCCCGACGCGCCCTCGGTCATGCCATACGCGAGCGAAGCCGCTGTCGGCTCGTTGAGAATGCGTTGTACGTTCAAGCCGGCAATCGTGCCCGCGTCCTTGGTCGCTTGCCGCTGCGAGTCGTTGAAATAGGCCGGCACCGTGATGATGGCTTCTTCGACCGGCTCTCCGAGGTAATCCTCCGCCGCGGCCTTCAGCTTCTGCAAAACGATCGCGGCGAGTTCGGGCGGGCTATAGACCTTGTCCTCGATCTGCAGATGAGCATCGCCGTTCGTCGCTTCGATGATCTGATAGGGGAGAACCTTTTGCGCGTTTCGCACTTCCGGCGAATTGAAACGGCGCCCGATCAAACGCTTCACGCCGTAGACGGTGTTCTGCGGATTGGTCAATGCTTGCCGCTTTGCGATCTGGCCGACGAGCCTCTCACCCTTGCTCGTGAAAGCGACGATGGATGGGGTCGTGCGCGCCCCTTCCTGGTTTGGGATGACCTGCGGCGTGCCACCTTCCATCACTACGATACAGGAGTTCGTGGTTCCGAGATCGATTCCGACGACCTTACTCAATGTAGTACTCCTTCACGCTCGACGCTCACTCTTCCTGTGGTACGGCGCGGTCCTCGTCCTCTTGGACGGGCTCGTCATACGTCCCCTCGGCAGGCTGAGACACGCTGACCATGGACGGTCGCAACAGCCGGTCCTTGTACAAATAGCCTTTCTGAAGAACTTCCACGACGGTGCCTTCGGGATGCTCGTTCGTCTCGACTCTGCCGACGGCCTCGTGAACGTGAGGATCGAACGGTGCGGCTATCGCGTCGACCTCGACCAGACCCTGTTTGGTCAGAGCATCATGGAACTGCTTGCGGATGATCTCGACCCCTTCGAGCAGCTTTTCTTCACTGCCGGACTGCGACGCGGCGATAGCACGCTCCAGATTGTCGAGTACGGGCAAAATCTCCATCATCAGATCTGCCGCCGCGTATTTGATGGTCTCAGCGCGCTCCCGCTCGACGCGCTTTCGGTAGTTCTCGAACTCCGCTTGCTTGCGCTGTGCGAGCAACCGCATCTCCTGAGCGTCGGCGGCGAGACGGTCGAACTCCGTCGTGTCTGCGAGCGGCTCGTCGCCCCCGTCGAGACCGACCGGGGCGGATGCCGCTTCCGGCGGCAGAGCGCCGGCGGGTGACGCTTCTTGGTGGTCGACAGAGATCGACAGCTCTTCCGCTGCCGCAGAAGCTTCGGGAGAATCGACTTCGACTTGGACTTGATCAGTGTGGGCGACACCGGTATCCGCTTTTGTTGTTGTACGGTCGTTGTTTTTCTTTTTATTATGGCTCTTTTTTCTAGACATGTGTGCTCGTGGCACCGGCGCTCACTATTTGCTCGCGAACCCGTCGTGAACGGAGCCCTGCGCTTTTCGAATAAATCAATTGGCTAGTTCGCTCCCCGCTGGTGTAATGGCGGCGGACAGCGAACTCGCGATGTAATCAACAACGGAAATATATCGGGCATATTCCATCCTCGTGGGCCCCATGATACCGATGGACCCGAGCTGTTGGCTGCCATTCGAGTAACGGGCGCCTATCAGGGAGATGCCTTCGAGAACCGGGACCTGCGCTTCCGAGCCGATGACGATCCGGAGACCGGAGCCATCGAGGCACGCGTTGAGGATCCCGACCAATTTGTGCCGCTCTTCGAGCGTGGCGAGGAGCTGTTGTGCGTGCTCGATGTTCTTGACGAATTCGGGCTTCTCCAGCATGCGCGAGGTGCCCTCGACGTAAATTTCGGATGCGGGCTCTTCCGTGAAGGCCGCATCGGCTATCGTTAGCGCCTTGCGAACGAGGCCATTGACCACGGCCTCGATCTCTTTCAAACGATGCAGAAGGAGCTCCCGCGCCTCCGAGAGCGTGTAGCCGCAAAACTGCTCTTCGAGATAGCGAGCGCATTGTGCGAGATCGTCACCGGCTAGATCGTCGGCAATCTCGATGACGCGATTCGTCACGTGACCCGCTTGTGAAACCAACACAACGAGCAAACGTCGCGGCGCCATGCGTACGAAATCCACGTGATGCAAGACGCTATTGCGAGAGTTCGGGCCTGTCACGAAACCCACCATGCCGGTCATCGTGGATAGCAGTCTCGACGTGCGCTGCACGAGGCCTCCGTGACCGCCGAGCCCCGCTTCATTCGGCTGCATTTGTTCCTGGATCCATTGGCGCAAGGGCGGCGCGAGCTCCTCCCCCTCCATCAGCGTGCCTACATAGAAACGATAGCCGCGATCCGTGGGCACCCGCCCGGCGGAAGTATGGGGTTGGTAGAGGTAGCCCATCTCTTCTAGGTCAGCGAGCACGTTGCGAATCGTCGCGGGTGAATAGCCTCGTGAGTTAACTTTCGAGAGCGTTCGGGAGCCGACCGGCTCGCCCGTCATGATAAAGATGTGGACCATTTGTCGCAGGATCTCGCGACTGCGAGCATCGAGTGCCGGAGCTTCCATGATCCTTGTTCGCCTTTGCTTTTTCGCGGACGTTCGTCTGAGAGCGCAGATTCCGCTAACTCCTTTTTTACCAAGCGGCTTGTGTCTTGTCAACCGAACAAGATCGGCTCCTCGACGCGCTTCGTCCACCTTTTGAGCGGTATTTGGCGGTGAGCTCGGGGATGTGCACCCTTCTCCTCCGGGGGCCGTTCAGAAATCAGAGAAGTTCTTGAACGGGTGAATGGTCCCGGTTTTGCGACACGGCTACAGGTGCGCACGTCATCTTGCCTTGATACGTGTTCACGCCGGCCATCAGATGCGGATCCGATTGGATGGCCTCCTTGAAGCCATGATTCGCGATATCGAGCGCGAAGGGCAATGTGACGTTCGTGAGAGCAAAGGTGGACGTTCTCGGCACGGCGCCTGGCATATTGGCGACACAGTAGTGGACGACGCCGTCGACGACGAATGTCGGCTCGCTATGCGTCGTCGGGCGGGTGGTCTCGATGCACCCACCTTGATCGACGGCTACGTCGACGATGACGGCGCCCTTGTTCATTTCTCGGATCATGTCGCGGGTCACGATCTTTGGCGCTGAAGCGCCCGGGATGAGAACCGCACCGACGACGAGGTCTGCTGTGCGCACCGACTCTTCGATGGTAATAGGGTTCGACATGAGCGTTGTAATACGTCCTTGGAAGATGTCGTCGAGATATTGCATCCGGCCGACGCTTGTCTCGAGCACGGTCACCTGAGCGCCGAGCCCGACCGCCATCTTGCAGGCGTTGAGCCCGACGACCCCGCCGCCGATGATCGAGATTCTTCCGCGGGGAACGCCGGGGACACCGCCCACGAGTATGCCGCAGCCGCCCTCGGCCTTCTCGAGGTAGTGCGCGCCTTCTTGAATCGCCATGCGCCCTGCAACTTCACTCATGGGTGTCAAAAGAGGGAGCGAGCCGTCGTGGGACGTGATGGTCTCGTAGGCGATTCCGGTGACGCCGCGCTCGAGCAGACCGTCGGTGAGCTCTGGCAGCGGTGCGAGGTGTAAATACGTGAAGAGGATCTGGCCTTCCCGCAGCTTCTTGACTTCCACTGCGAGCGGTTCTTTGACTTTGATAACCATTTCCGCCGCGTCGATGACGTCGTCCACCGACGGTACAATCCTGGCGCCCGCCGAGACAAATTCTTTGTTCGTGATGCCGCTTCCGAGCCCTGCGCCATCCTGGACCAGGACTTCGTGTCCTGCAGCTGTAAGCGTTTTGACGCCACCCGGCACGAGCCCCATGCGATATTCGTTGTCTTTGATCTCCGTAATGGTGCCGATTTTCATTCGTGCTGAATCCTTACGTTAACGGATGGGCCTCGACCGTGAATCGGCCGCTTCAGTTTGCGCGCGACGGAGGCGTCGGGTTGTCGCTGGGCGGGGTCTCGGTTGGTTTGCGCTGTGGTTGCTTCGACTTCGGCGGTTTCGCCATCTTGCTCGAACCGCGGAAGATGGCGCCCTCGGCGACGCGGATGGTCTTGGCCGAAATATTGCCGAACACTTTGCCCGTCTCGGTGATCTCGATCTTGTCGGACGCCGTGCAGTCGCCGTAGACCTCTCCCCGGATGGATACGACAGTTGCAGAAATGTCGGCTTGGACGTTGCCGGCCTCGCCGATCACGACACGCTGTTCCCCCTGGATGGTGCCTTCGACACGGCCTTCGATCACCATCTCGTTCTTGCTGGTGAGCTCGCCTTTGACGAGCGCCTCCTTGCCGATGACCGTGGCCGGTTGCCCGGAAGGCTTCGGCGTGCTCGGCGTCCGCTCGCGTACCGGTTGCGCAGCGGCCGGAGCCGGCTTGTTCTCCGTTTTTCCACTAAAGATTCCCACGAATCCTCCTTCCAGCTCGGGCCTGGCCTAGCCCTCCACTCGACAGCTTGGTGCGCAAGGCGGCCCTAACCAAAGGCTCCACGCGCGCGCGGTGAGAACGAGCGCTCGAGCCGTGGCGAGTCTTTGGAGCGGGCGACGGGACTCGAACCCGCGACACCAAGCTTGGGAAGCTTGTACTCTACCAACTGAGCTACACCCGCTCGTTCGAACAGAAGTATACACCAGCTCTTCACCCGTCAGCGTCTAGCGCAGTCACACGGCTGAAATCCGTGAGTACGGACTTGTCTCCGAGAACGACGCTGCCATCGAGAACCGAGCGATGCCCGATATGAGCGCTGCGGCCGATGAGTGCACCACGCACCCGCGCTTCGGTGCCGATGCGCACATTGGACCAAAGCACCGAATTGCCCAAAATGGCTTCCGACTCGATCCGGCAGTTGGGCCCCACGACCGCGAACGGTTCGAGTTGAGCTCCGGCCTTCACGAGCGCACCTTCGCCGATATATCCGGGGCCTTGTATTCTGGCCCCGCTTTCGACCATCGCTGTCGGGTCGACATAGGTTCCACCCGCATTCGGGCTGAAGCTTTCGAAGGGAAGGGCTCGGGACAGAATGTCGCGGTGCACTCGCAAATATTTCTCCGGGGTGCCGATGTCAATCCAATAGCCGCGATGCACGTAGGCATAGAACGGGATGTTGTCTTTCAGTAGATTCGGGAAAAAACCGCGTTCGAAGGAATAGCTCTCTCCTTTGGGGATGAAGTCCAGGGTCTCCGGCTCGAGGACGTAGACACCGGCGTTGATCGTGTCGCACGTAATCTCGTCATAGCTCGGCTTCTCCAGGAATTGCCGGACGCGGCCATCAACTTCTGTCTCCACGAGCCCATAGGCGCTCGGATTCTCTACGGGTGTGAGTACGATCGTCGCTTTCGCCCCGGTCTCTTCATGCTGCTTCAGCACCTCCGCGAGATCGAGATCGCTCAAGACGTCGCCGTTGAAAACAACCGTGCGACCAGCGAGCAAGGACTCTGCATTCTTGACGGCGCCGGCAGTGCCGAGAGGCTCGGGCTCCATCGTGTAGTGGATCTTGACGCCGAGAGCCGAACCGTCACCAAACAACTCTTCGATGCGCCGAGGCTGATAGGACAGGGAAAGGACGATGTTGTCGATCCCGGTTTTCTTGAGAAGCTCGATTTGCAGCGACAGGAATGGGCGGGTGAGAATGGGGACGATGGGTTTGGGAGTATTGAGCGTCAGAGGACGCAGTCTTGTCCCTTTGCCTCCCGCAAGAATTACAGCGTTCATGAGTCTTCCGTTCTCTAATGCGCGCGGATCCTAGCACTCGAAGGATCGCCCTTCAAGCTATGCCTCCCATTGCTTGGCGGCTCCTGCGCAACAAAAATGAATCTGCGCGGAGAACGCAGAGACCACCCTGGATCATTTGAGAGAATCTCCGCGATCGGTGCGCTTGTGCGGTTGGAGTTTGTTGCTGCAAACCCAAGCAGGCACGCATTAGTAGTAGAGTACAATAACGCTGAAAGTGTTTTCCGCCCCCTCGATACGATGACGCTTCCGAACTTGCCGAACGCCCTCACGCTGAGCCGCATCTTTCTCGTGCCGCTGCTCGTCGTCGTGCTCCTCACGCGCGCGGATTTCTGGGAGCTTATCGGCGCTGCGATCTTCGGTGTCGCGGCCCTCACGGATTGGCTCGACGGATATCTAGCGCGGCGGCGCAAACAGGTCACGACGCTCGGGATCATGTTGGATCCCGTCGCCGACAAGATGCTGATATCGGCGGCGTTCATCAGCCTAGTGCAGATGGAGCTAGCGCCCGCGTGGATGGTCGTGGTCATCGTGGGCCGCGAGTTCGCCGTGATGGGGCTGCGCATGCTTGCCGTACAGCAAGGCATCACGATACCCGCGAGCCCCTTGGGAAAAGGAAAAATGGCGACACAAGTCGTCGCGATTCTTCTTTTGATCCTGGGTGAGAAGTTCATGGGCCCCCTCGCGGTGCTCGGCCCTGTCGCTCTGTGGCTTACCGTCATCTTGGCCCTTTTGTCCGGGCTCGATTACTTCTTCCGCTTCTACAAGAACGTCTCCGGAGAGCTCCCAGTTGGAAGTCAAGCCGGAAGCATCGAATGACCCGAGTGACGCCCGCAGCGCACAGACTGCTCGAGAAAGTCCCTCGGGTCTATATCGGGCCGGATGCCGAGCGCACGTTGTTGGGAGAGAGAGGCGTGCTCCTGGGGGCTAAGCGCCCGGAGTGGATAGACGTTCTCGCCGTGGATGCCCAAGTCGGTGGCGTTTGGAACACGCTCGTGGCGCGCCGCTACGAGGCTCAGCGGCAATGGGAGGCCGTGGGCTTGAGCTTGCCGTTCGAGGAGTTTCAGAAACACCGCGCACGGTGGCTTCGAGAGCTCGTCCCGGGCGACGCGGTCGTCACCGAGAACGGAATCTCGGTTCATCTTGGCGACGTTTGGAGAGCCGCGAAGCTCGCGCGCTAACGCACGCTCCGCGCCCGCGATCCAGACTAGATGCGTCGCTACTTGAGCTCGATCAAATCCCCGACTATCATGAAGTCGTAGCTTTCCATTATTCTGGCGGTGGCGTGCTGTCGTTGTACCGTCAAGACGGCGAGCTCACCGAGGACCTTCCGTGGCGCGTCCCGGTGGAGATAGCGAAAGACCGTGAACAAGTTGCCCGGCACCACGCCGTCGTCCTCACCCACGTCGATACTCACGAGGTAACCTTCGCCGAGCGAAGTGATTTCTTCGAGCGACGCCACGATCTCACCTCGCATCTCGCCCGTCTCCGGCGTCAAGCGTGTTGCGGCGGGCTGCGCAGGAAGAAGTGGCACGGGGATTGGACTATACGGCATCAGGAAGTCGCCGACCTGCATATCCATGCACGAAGCGACGATCTCGGCCAATGAGCTGTCGGCTTGAGCGGCGAGGACGACGACAAGGCCGGTGCGCCGGACGTGGCGGCCATTCATCCCCCAGCTGAAGTTGATGATGCGCTGGGCGAAGAAACGGTCGCCGGCGTTGACACTCTGATTCGTGCCACGATTCAAATACACGATGTCACCGACAGAGTAGCCGACCCTTGCACTGCCTTCTTCGGTTCCGATGATGCGAAAATCGTCATCCTCGTTCTCGTAATAGAAGCCAGCGCAAGCTATGGTGTGCTCTTCATAAGCAGGGTAGAACGTGGGCCCTAGTGGCCCGGCGCCCGGTTGACCAGCTCCGGGACTCGTGCCGGGGTCGCCAGCACCAGGGGCACCCGTACCAGCCGCGCCCGGGTCTCCCGTCGTACCGCCTGGGCCCCCTGCCGCGCCGGGCTCGCCGGCCACATCACCAGGGCGCACCATCTCCACGTCGGGGATCATGACGGGGTCTCCCGGGTAGATAAGGTGCGGGTCATCGATGTAGCGGTTCGCGTCCCACAACTGCGGCCAGAGATAAGGATTGCCCAAATATTGCCCGGAGATTGCCCAGAGCGTGTCGCCGTCGACAATTATGTGGAGCTGGGTGCCCTCGGGGTAGCTCGTCGGTGCCTGGTAGGGCGACCAGTGCTCGGCAATGACGATCGCTTGCGCGTCATCGCGCGCGTCCTGAGCCGCCAGGGCCAACGTGCTTGCAGCTAGAAAGCAAACGGCCAGAAAGCCAGATGTCTCGAAGAGCGCTCGAGAGCGAGGGTTGGGGGGAACCGGACCTTTGGAAACAGTCCGGGATGCTCGCGTCGTCACGGCATACCTCCACGTAGTAAGGAAACGAAGATTTACAATAACTCTAACAGCTCGATCTGGCAGGTGTCAAGCAGTTTTTCCATGGAACGGCTAAAGTGGTACTTGAGGGTCTGCGAGAGCAAAAAAAGTGTCGGCGAAGATCATTGCGGCGGCTTCTTGGGCTCGCCAGTGTTCTCCACCTGGATGGTGGCGAGCATCGTTTGCGCCTCTTCGCGATAGAGGCTCTCGGGGAAATGGTCCACGATCTGACGGAAGTGAGGGAGCGCTTGCTCAGGTTGCCGGCACTTGTCATAGGCGGATCCGATGCGAAAGTGCACCTCGTCCATTTTGGTGAACGTCGGGAAGTTGTCGATCACTCGTTGGAAGCGCGGGATCGAGGCGCGACAATGTTTTCGAATCTCCAAATAGAACAACCCGATGCGGAACTCGGACTCGGCGAGCGTCTCGTAGCACTCCTCGAGCAGCACCCGCCCCTCTTCCGCGTAGCGGGAGTTCCTGTAGAGCTCGATGAGCTTTTCGAACTCTTCGACAGCGAGCTCCGTCGGCTCCTGGTCACGATCGGGACTATGGATTTGCCGGTAGTGCCCGTAGCCGATTTGATACTGCGCGTAATCGGCACGGGGGTGATTCGGGAAGAAGGTGAGGAAGTCGCGAAACTCCGCGATCGCGAGGATGAGGCTGCTTCTGCCCTTCTCGTTGAAATAGGAGTCCGCGATCCCGAGCCGCGCATCTCCCGCCAGCTGGCTGCGAGGATAGGCGTCCAAAAGCTGTTGCAAATAGCCGCGTGCTTCGGTCCACTTCTTGTTCTCGAGAGCGCTCCGTCCCAACGCCATCAAGCGTTGATCGCCTTGGGCTGAAACCGGGATCGCTTGATTCGACTTGCCGCTGCAGGCAACACTCGATGCGAGCGCAGCCGTCAAAAGGAGCCGGGAAAGCTTCAACGCCAAACTGATTCTCATCAATCCTTCATCATATGCTTTTGAGCAATCGCGCACCAATGCATCAGAATAGACGAGCCGGGGCCCGGTCGCAACGTCCTATGTCGAAAACCGCTCTCCGAACACTCTACAAGCTTCGAATCCACTCCCACTCCTGGTCCAAACCTTGGCGCAGGCGGGTTGACGGCGCGTAGCCGAGGTCCGTTTGCGCCGCCGACGTGTCCGCGTAGGTGTCGCGCATGTCACCTTTTTGCTTCGGGTTGAAATCGATCTTTACTTCGCTATCCGTCACGTCTTGGATGGTGTCGATGACTTCGAGCATCGAGACCCGCGAGCCGCCGCCGATGTTGTAGACGGCACCGGCGCGGCCCCGCTCCGATGCGGCGATCGTCGCGGCCACCGCGTCGGTCACGAAAGTGAAATCGCGCGTTTGACGGCCATCCCCGAAAAGCGAAAAAGTGTCGCCCGTCTTTGCGCATTTCAAGAGTCGGTGAAACGCCATGTCGGGGCGCTGGCGAGGCCCGTAGACAGTGAAGTAGCGCAACGACGCCGTGCTCAGGCCATGGTTGATGTTATAGAGCTCGACGAGTTTTTCGGCTGCGAGCTTGCTGACGCCATAAGGCGAGACCGGGTGAAGCGGCACGTCTTCGACCATGGGAAGTGCCGCACAGTCGCCGTAAACCGACGACGAAGAGGCGAAGACAAAGGACGAGAGCTCCGAGCTGATGGCGGCTTCGAGAAGTTTTTGAGTGGCGAGGATATTGTTGGTTGTATAAATCGAGAACTCGCTGCCCCAGCTGGCGCGCACCCCGGCCTGCGCCGCGAGATGAAACAGACGGTCGCATCGTCTCAAGAGCGTTTCTAGGTCTTGATCTTGGATAGATCCCTCGATGAGCTCGAACCGGTCGCTCTCCCGAAGCTTTTCGAGGTTCTTCTCCTTCAGGCTCCGATCATAATAGTCGAGGAACGAGTCGATACCAACGACACTGTCTCCGCTCGCGACGAGCGTCTCAGCGAGCGTGGAGCCGATGAATCCGGCTGCGCCGGTGACGAGAGATGTTTTCATGCGAACAACTCCGTTAGTCTTTCTGGTAGCTTGCAAGGTTTGCCGTCCCTGGTGGTAGCGACGTGGAGGGTTGAGCCGGTCGCGACAACCGTTTGATCATCGAGGCGCGCGAGCTCGTAATCGAATCGAATGCGGGCCCGCGATGGCCGGCTCACCGTCGTTCGAATCTCGATAACGTCGTCGTAGCGCGCCGGGCTCTTATAGCGGCAATGTGCTTCGACGACTGGAAGGTAGATCTTGTCCTCGCGCTCGATCTCCCGATAGCTCGAGCCGAGCTGCCGGAGCAAGTCACAGCGACCCACCTCGAACCACGCCAAATAGTTGGCGTAGTAAACGACGCCCATTGCGTCGGTTTCCGCATAGCGGACACGTACTTGACAGCTGATCTTGCGCAAAGTGGGGTTCAGGCTTCGGTGGCTGCGAGCACCATGTCGCGCAGGACCGAAGCGGGGTCCTCCGCTTTGAAGACAGCGGAGCCGGCGATCACGACATCGACACCTGCCTCGGCAGCCATCGATATCCTCTTGGCGTTCATCCCTCCATCGATCTCGATGGAGAGCTCGGTGCCGGCGGCATCGGCGACACGACGGAGCTCGCGCGCTCTTTCGAAGCTGCCTTCGATGAAATTCTGTCCACCCCACCCCGGGTTCACCGACATGATAATGGCATAGTCCGCGAGAGGGAGGAGAGCCTCAATCGTCGAGAAGGATAGGCCGGGGTTCAACGCGATGCCAGCTTTTTTCCCGCGTTTTCTGATGGAGCTCAATACAAGATGCGGATGGTAGAGGGTCTCCGGATGCACGGCGATCATGTCCGCCCCCGCATCGATGAACGCTTCCACCCAACGATCGGCATGCTCGACCATCAGATGCACGTCGAGCGGTAACGACGTGCATTCGCGTACGGCCGCGACGATCATCGGTCCGAAAGTCAGGTTCGGCACGTAGTGGCCGTCCATGACATCGAGGTGGAGCTGGCCGGCTCCCGCCTTGTCCACGCGCTCAATCTCGGAAGCGAGCTTTCTGAAATCGGCGGATAGAATCGATGGAGCGATGCGCATGGCTTACGGACCTTTGCTCAAATAAAGAATGATACGGTCGCTCCTGAACACTTTCGTGCCCGATGATGGGGACTGGCGCACGACCACGTTCTTCGAAACGCCTGGATAATCGACGAACCTGACTTGAGAGACTCTGAGCGAGCTTCGGCTCAGCCTGTCGAGGAGCTCGACATAGTCCTGGCCGATGAAGTCGGGCATCACGAAGCCTTCCTCCAGGTAACCACGGGAAAGTAGCACGGACACGACGGTCTCGTCGCCGATCTCGTCATAAGCCTGCGGTGCTTGTGCGACGACCGTATCGGGCGCGTAGATGTCGCTGTGGATCTCGACGACGCGTCCGAGGCTGAAGCCCGACTGCTCGAGGATGAGCTGCGCCGATTGCAGTGTCTCTCCCTCCACCCGCGGCACCGTGCGTCGCTCGGGACCTAGGCTGGCCCAGACTCGTATCGAGCGGCCTTTCCGAAGCGTCGTCCCAGCGGCCGGCGTCTGGAGCGCAACGAAATCCGGCGGGACCGAGTCGTGAAAGCGGTTTCCCCGAAGCACGAGCGTGAGCTCGGCCGTGGCGAGCATTTCACGCGCGCCATCGAGGCTCGCGCCGGACAGGTCCGGGACAATGACGTCGTTGCTTCGGACCGCGAGGCTGAAGGACACGGCAGCTGCGATCACGGCCGTCGCGAGTACGCCCCCGGCGATGGCGAGCGTCTCTACCATCCGCACGAAGACGGTGCGAACTTTCTTACCTTTCAAGGTGGTGTTCGTAGCGACGCGGCCACGTCCCTGCTTCGATGTCGGCGTAGGCGTATCTTTGCCCAGGCCGCGCTCGCCGGCGCGGTGCTTGCTGCTCACACCCGTATTCTATCTCGCCTCGAAGATCAGAAGCCATGCGAGCCGAAAGGCAAGATCACGTAACCGGAATCCGGGCACTAGTTCACTCACGTGTCAAAATGGCTGCGAAATAGGCATCCGTGTCGTCCCTCTCGGGCGTCGTCTCGAAAAAGCCGCCCGACGAGACGAGGTGTCGCGCTCCTTCAGGTAGCGATTCATGTGCCGGTACGACGCGAAAGCCGGGCATGCTGTCGACAAACGCGCCGACCACGTCTTGGTTCTCCTCGCGCTCGGTGGAGCACGTCGCGTAGACGAGCCTGCCTCCGCGTTTGAGGGCGCGCGCGGAAGCGCGCAGGAGCTGCAATTGCAGCTCCTGGTGACGCTCTAAATCTTTTTCCGCCACGCGCCACTTGATGTCGGGATTGTGCCGCAGCGTACCGAGACTCGAGCAGGGCGCATCGAGGAGAATGCGATGAAACGGTCGCGTCAGTGGGAGCTTGCGGCCGTCCGCGGCGACGGCGGCGAGGTTCGTGACACCGAGCTCTGAAGCCAAATCCCGCATCACGACGGCGCGCCACCGTCTTCGATCGAGCGCGATGATGCTGCCGCGATGGGCGATCTCCGCGAGAGCGGTCGCTTTGCCACCCGGGGCCGCGCACACATCGAGAACGACATCGTCTTCCGTTGGCTCGAGAAGGTGCGGGATGAGTTGCGCCCCGGCATCTTGAACGAGCGCGAGACCTTCCTTGAACAGTTTGCTGCCCCGCAGTTTTCCTGAATCGGCTCGCAAACCATGGGGCAAGATCGCGACGCGCTCGGACTCGACGCCGAGTTGCGCCTGCGCTCTGTCGAGGTCGATTCGGCGCGAGATGCGCACGTAGACGGGAGGCGGCTCGTTCTGCCGGCGACAACGGGTCTCCGCGTCGTCGAGCCCTAGCTTCTCGACATAGCGTCGGACGAGCCATTCAGGATGGGAGAGGCCGTCGCGAAGGTATCCCAGCGGATCCGCGTCCCGGCTCGGCAGCGCGGGCTCGCCCGGATGGCGAAGTGCTTTGCGCAGCAGCGCGTTGACAAAAGCCGTCCCCCGCGAAGCATCGAAATCATGCGCCAGGCGCACGGCCTCATCGACCGCGGCGCGGTTGGGGACGCGATCGAGAAAGCGAATTTGATAGAGGCCGATGCGGAGCGCCGCGAGGATGCTTCCATCGATTTTCTCGAGTGGCCTTTTGCTATGGTGTGATATATCGAAGTCGAGCCTGTTGCGCCAGCGGAGCACGCCGTAGGCAATTTCCGTGGCCAAGTCGCGATCGGTGGCGGATAGGGTGGCGTATCGAGGGGCATGGAGGAGCGCGGCTGGCTCGCCCCGCCTGTGGTCGACGCCTCGCAGCACTTCGAATGCCATCTGGCGTGCCGGGGACGCTCTTGAAACCATCGAGGTGAATGCTAGATCATTCGGTCTCGTCCCTGGGGGCGAATTTTAGAAAAGGAGAAAACGTGTCATCTTCCAATATGCCCGAGCTCTCCGCCAACGAGCTGCGCTACCGTTGCCCGCTCGATAGGTTCGCATTCGAAACGACGGAAGAGATCGATGCGCCTTTCGAGAACCATCGAGGTGAATGCTAGATCATTCGGTCTCGTCCCTGGGGGCGAATTTTAGAAAAGGAGAAAACGTGTCATCTTCCAATATGCCCGAGCTCTCCGCCAACGAGCTGCGCTACCGTTGCCCGTCATCGGCCAGGAGCGCGCGATCAAAGCGATCCAGCTCGGCCTCATGGTGCCGTCCCGGGGCTACAACATCCTCGTTCAGGGGCTTACAGGTACTGGCAAGGAAACGACCGTCAAGAGCATCCTCGACGATCAAGGATCGCTCTACCCAGATCCCGTCGGACATCTGCTACGTGAACAATTTCGACGATGCGGACAGCCCTGTAGCACTCTATCTTCCTGCGGGGGATGGCTTGCAGTTGCGCAAAGACATGGACGCACTCGTCGACTATCTAGACCGTACCGTCCCCGCGGTGCTCGAATCGGACGAGTTCAATGAGCGACGGGCTTCACTAGTCGAGCGGGAGGGATCGAAAGGCCGAGCGATCATCAAAGAGTTCGAGGAGCGCATCAAGAATGAGAACTTCGTGCTCGTCGAGATTCGTTTCGGGCCCATGACGAAAACCGCGCTCGCGCCCATCGTCGACGGCAAGCCTCGTCCAGGGGAAGAGCTCGAGCAGATGCTCGCCGAGGGCCAGATCGAGCGGGACGAGTACGAGCGCGTCGACAAGATTCGAGACGGTTTCGCCGAAGAGCTAGACGACGTGCTGAAACATGCGCGCGACTCCGAGCTCCAGATTTCGGAGGCGCTCAAAGCTCTCGTCTTTGGTTTCGGCGCCGAGATCATCAACCCGAGGATCGAAGATCTCAAAGCGCGTTTTCCTGGCGAGAGAACGGGGCAGTTTCTCGAACATCTCCGGCACGACGTTCTGGACAACCTCGATCAGTTCGTCCGAAAACCCGAGACCTCCGAGCAGGCAGGGATCGCGGCGCTCCTCGTGGCGCAGACCGATCGCTTTGCCCGCTACCGCGTCAATTTGCTCGTCGACAATTCCGGAATCACGAGCCCGCCCATTGTCGTGGAGACCCACCCCACCTACAAGAACCTTTTCGGCACGATCGAGCGTAGCTTCGATCGCAGCGGTCAGTCCCATACCGACTTCACTCGTATCAAGGCCGGGAGCTTGTTGAAGGCCATGGGCGGCTATCTCGTGCTGTCCTTTCACGAAGTCTTGTCCGAGCCCGGCGTCTATCAGTCTCTCAAACGCACGCTCAAGAGCGGGAAAGTCGACATCCAAGGCTACGACCCCGCCCTTTTGTTCACGTCTTCTGCTCTCAAGCCCGAGCCCATTGATGTCGAAGTCAAGGTCGTGCTCATCGGGGATGCGCAGTCCTATCAGATTTTCTACCAGCACGACCCCGACTTCCGTAAGACGTTCAAAGTCAAAGCGGATTTCGATACGGTCATGGAGCGCACGCCCGAGTCTATCGAGCGCTACGCGCGCTTCATTGCCCGCGCTGCCAGGGTCGAGAAGCTTCGGCCCTTCGATCGCTCGGCGACGGCCGCGGTCGTCGAGGCGGGTCTCCGCCTCTCCGGAAGCCAAAACAAGCTCTCCACTCGTTTCAGTGATATCGCCGACCTGCTCCGCGAAGCCAATTATTGGGCGCAGCAGGAAAATGCGGACATCATCCAGAGCTCGCATATCGATCGCACGATCGAGGAGCGTGTCGAACGCCGGAATCTGATCGAGGTCCGCATCTCGGAAATGATCCAAGAGGGGGTCATCATGATCGCACGCGAAGGCGTTCGGGAGGGTCAGGTGAACGGCCTTTCAGTCTATGATTTGGGGGATTACCGCTTCGGACGTCCGACGAAAATCACGGCTGCGGTCGCGACTGGTCGCGCCGGCATCATCAATATCGAGCGCGAATCCGATCTCTCCGGGCGCAGTCACAACAAGGGCATGTTGATCCTCGCTGGTTACCTGCGCTCGCGTTTTGCCAAAAGGCGCCCCTTAACGTTGTCCGCGAGCTTGGCATTCGAGCAGAGCTATAGCGGAGTCGATGGGGACAGCGCATCGTCGACCGAGCTCTACGCACTCGTCTCGGCCCTCTCCGGGCTCCCGCTACGGCAAGACATCGCCGTCACTGGCTCGGTGAACCAAAAAGGCGAAGTGCAAGCGATTGGAGGCGTGAACGAGAAGATCGAGGGCTTTTTCGACACCTGCAAGTCTTTTGGTTTGACCGGGGAGCAAGGGGTCATGATCCCTCGCGCGAACGTTCCGGACCTCATGCTCCGAAAGAGCGTCGTCGAAGCGGTGGCGGCGGGAGATTTTCACGTCTATCCCGTTTCGACGATCGAGCAAGGTATCGAGATCTTGACGAGCACGGTGGCGGGTGCCGAAGGTGAAGACGGCAGCTACCCTGAAGCCAGCGTCTATGGCAAGGTCGAGCGACGCCTCGCTCAGATGGCGCGTGACCTGCGCGCCGCCGCGCGTCAGGAGAAAGACGTCGACAAGGACGCGGAAACGGAGAAAGAAGGCGCCGACGACAAAGAGAACGACGGCGACTCGGGCGCGCCAGAGAACTAGTGCTTGAACCCGCGTCCGAAGAGGCTACGGCTTGCCAGCCGAAGCTTTAGCGGGCCTGCCTCGCCGAAGCTTTAGCGAAGGCGGGTTCGGTCAAGAGCCGGTCGGGATAATCGGTCAGGATTCCCTGAACGCCCATGTCGAGCAGGCGTTTCATATCGGCGGCCTCGTTGATCGTCCATACCTGGACTTGGATATTGGCGGCTCGTGCGCGCTCGAGAAAACCGGGCTCGATCACACGGGGGTCGTCCGGCACCTGAAACGCGACGGCGGGGCTTCGATAGAGGCTTCCGAGGCTGAGACGGTGGAGTTGATAGAAAACGAGGGTCTCTCGGAGCGTCGCGCTCGTCGCGACGGAAGGGCACTTCCTGCGAAACGCCAACATGGGCTCGTGACCGAACGATGCCACGAGCACGCGCGCCTCGGCGTCGAACTCTTGCAACAGGCAGCAAAGGGACAAGGCCTCTTCGGGCGTGAATTCTTTCATCTCGAGATTCAACCGAGAGCTCCCGAAGGCCGTCAGCACCTCGCGAAGGGCCGGTACGCGAAGCTTGTCTTCGCCAACTGCGAAATCCCCGCCTTCACGATAGCCCGCGTCAAGCTCTTGAAGCTCGTCGAGCGTCATCGCGGAGACGAACCCTCTACCGTCCGTGGTGTCGTCGACCGTGCGGTCGTGGATAACCACGATGTGATCATCCGCCGTCGTGCGGAGATCCATCTCGAGCACGTCGACCCCGAGATCGCGCGCGTGCTCGAAAGCGTAGAGCGTGTTCTCCGGCCATAGACCACGGCCGCCTTGGTGAGCAATGGCCCACGGGCCCGGTGCCTCGAAAAAGACGTGTTGGCTTATGCGTTGGTGAGGATGGAGGGTCGCGAAATAGAGGTACAAAACCGCAAGTAGCGCGACGAGGCCGAGCACCCATCGGAGAAATCGCACGCCCACATTCTATCGCGGCTGCTCCGAGTGAGATCCGAAGCTCGTCGCGACGCCCAGGCGTTTGCCGTGAGCGAAGGCTGCCGCGGTCATTCGAGATTTTCCGTAAAGTTGAACCTCCTGTACGAGGAGCCAACTGCCTTCGCCGCAGACGACGCCGATCCCGTTCGCATGGACGCTGATAATCTCACCGGGCCCGCCGGGCTGGCCCGACATCGTTGCCGTCGATGGTGCTGCTTTCCAGACTTTCAGGACAGCGTTCTCGAGCTCGGTAAAGGCGACCGGCCACGGATCGAATGCGCGCACACGACACGCGATCTGCTCCGCGGATTGGTGCCAATCGATGCGCGCGTCCTCCTTCTTGATACGCGGCGCTTTCGTTGCCTGGGCGTCGTTTTGCGGGATGGGGGTGAGCTGTTTTTCGGCCCACTTGTCGAGCGTTTGCTCGACAAGTGCGGCACCCACAAAGGAAAGCTTGGGTGACAGGGTGGCCGTCGTGTCTTCGGGACCTATCGCCACAGGCTCCACGAGAAGGATCGCGCCGGTGTCCAGGCCCTCGTCCATCAACATCGTCGTGACCCCGGTCTGCGTCTCACCCTGTGCAATGGCCCACTGAATCGGCGCCGCGCCGCGATAGCGCGGGAGGAGTGACCCATGGACGTTGATGACGCCGCGCGGAGGGATGTCTAGGATCGCTTTGGGAATGATCTGCCCGTAGGCGACGACGACGATGCAATCTGGCACGAGCTCTTCGATGAGCGCGATGCTCTCGGGGCTCCGCACTTTGGCGGGCTGGTGGACGGCGACGCCGTGCGCAAGCGCGACCTCTTTCGTCGGAGGGAGCCGGAGATGGTGTCCCCGGCCGGCCGGCTTGTCAGGCTGGGTGAAGACTGCGACGACGCGATGGGTCGAGGAGGCGAAGAGAGCTTCGAGCGATGGCACCGCGAACGCGCCGGAGCCCATGAAGACGAGCTTCATCGCTTGCGGTCTACCACTCGCCCTGTCGAATTAGTTTCCGGAGCTTCCGCTTGAGTAGATCTCGCTTCAAAACACCGAGACGCTCGATGAACAGCTTCCCATCTAGGTGGTCGATCTCGTGACAAAAAGCGCGCGCCAGGAGCCCCGTTCCTTCCATCGTGATCTGTTTACCCTTCAGATCTTGGCCACGCACCTTGACCCAGGCAGCACGCGAGACGACGCCTGCATAGCCCGGCACCGAGAGACAGCCTTCCTCTTCATGTTGCTCGCCCTCTTGCTCGAGTAAGACGGGATTAGCCATCACGATCAGCTGTTCGGCGTCCTCGCCGACAGTGATGTCGATGACCATCAGGCGCGTATTCAATCCAATTTGAGGTGCCGCGAGGCCGACGCCGGGTGCGGCGTACATCGTCTGCACCATGTCTTTTGCAAGGCTTTCGAGCTCGTCGGTAAAATCGGTGATCTCCTCGGAGCGGATGTCGAGCTCGTTGGCACCGAACTTCACGATGGGTCTCAACGTCATTCGCCGTCGACGCTACACTAGATACGGAGTTTGAGTCAATATTGCTCGATCCCGCAAATTGGGACAGGCGAGCAGGTTCACGGGGACTTCAACGTCAGAAGGAAGCACGCACCGACGTCTCGCGTGCTATCGAGTCGCAAGCTGCCGTTTTGTGCCTCGGCGAGCCTTCTTCCGATCGCGAGCCCGCGCCCGGCGCCCGGCGCCTCATGGTCGAGGCGAACAAAAGGCTCAAAGACGCGCTCTTGTGCCTCGTTCGGAATGCCGGGGCCATCGTCGCTGACTTCGATGTGGAGATGGCCATCTCGATGCTGAACGTGCACACGCACAAGACCGCCCTTGCGCGAGAACTTGATGGCGTTATCAACGAGGTTGGTGAGGATGCGTTCGGTGGCAAGCGGATCGCCCCGAGCTTCGGCCTCGGCGTGATCGATCTCGAGCCGAATAAGCCGGGCCCCCGCTATCGGGCGAAAGCGTCTTTCAATCCGCGCCAGCACGGTCGACAGTGGCCAACGGTTGTGAGGCGCGGCCGGCATGTCGAGCTCGAGGAATCTTGCGACGAGCGATTTGAGCGCCTCCACTTCATGCAAACAGTTTTCGATGGCGGTGTTCGCCGGGTTCTGCTCGATGAGAGTTCTTAGTGTCTCTTCCGGGGATGGTCGAAACCCTCGCCTTTAGGCGAAGAGAAGATCGTGGTATTGTGGTCGCGTGCGTCACTACAGGCACGGAGCGCACACGAAAACGGACCTAAAAGCGCACATCGTTTGGATACCGAAATATCGTAAAAAGGTTTTGATCGGTCCAGTAGCGGTTCGTGTGCGCGATCTGATTCGTCAGATCGCGATGGAACATGAGCTGCACATAATCTCGGGTAAGGTTGCACGCGACCACGTCCACGTGTTCGTATCCTACCGACCACACCAGGACCTGAGTACGATCGTGCAGTGGCTAAAAGGAATAAGCTCCCGAGTACTCCTTCAGGAGTTTGCTCACCTGAGGAAGAAGTTTTGGGGCCGGCACTTCTGGGCCCGAGGATATCTGGCGGTGAGTTCAGGAAGCATAACGGACGAGATGGTAAAGGAGTACATAGACTCCCAGGATGGCGAGCCTCTTCACGACGACAGTCAATTTCCAATTGACAGCCCTTGAAGCCACCGCCTTCTAGGCGGTGGTTGTTCACTTGCACCTCCAGAGAGGTCAGCGGCGGCTGGATTTCGTGCGCGAGCTTCTGAGCATCGTTCACGCATTCAAGAGTAAGCAGGATGAACCCCGCGGGCAAGTGCCGTCTCGATCTCCTGTGCTAGACTCGACGGGCCTTCGAGGAATTCATGAAAGCTGCGGCCAAAGTGTTGACGGATCCCGTTTGCGGCATGTCGGTGGATCCCGAGACCGCGCCACACAAGACGACCTATAAGGACGAGCTCTACGTTTTTTGCGCCGCCGGTTGCAAGACCGCGTTCGAGGAGGACCCGGAGGCGTTCTTGAAGGCGGATGCTCCTGCAGGCGCCCAAATGACGGGTCTGGTCGCGCTTCGCGTGATTGGGTCGACCGGCTCGTCGCCCCGTCCCGCAAGCGTCCGCTCATCGGAAGAGCGTCTCGACCTTCCAGTGGCAGGAATGCACTGTGCCGCCTGCGTGAGCGCGATCGAGCGCTCGGTGGGAAAGCTCGACGGCGTTTCCCGAGCTTCGGTCAACTTTGCGACTGAACGGGTCTCGGTCGACTACGATCCGAAACGGGTCGACCTTTCACGGATCGACGCTTCTGTGTCTTCGGCGGGCCCTTATCGTCTCATTGTCTCCGGCCCTCTGAGCCGGGACGCGGACGAAACTGCGGCGACCTTGCGCGCCCAGCAATACGAGACGCTCAAGACTAAGACGATTGTCTCGGCGCTGCTCTCGGCTGTCATTATGATGCTCAGCATGGTGTCATCCGAGACCATCGGAGCGACCGGCGGGCTTCGAGCGGTCCTAATCTGGATGGCGTCCACGCCTGTCTTGTTTTGGTGTGGCCGTCAGTTTCTCTCGGGCTTCGTGGCGGGGCTTTCGACGTTCTCGTTCAACATGGATAGCTTGATAGCAATCGGTACCGGGGCGGCTTATCTCTACAGTGTTGCCGCAACCGTCATGCCGGGATTCTTAATGGCGGGCGGTGTCGAGCCTGTCCTCTACTTCGACTCGGCCGCCATGATCATCACCCTCGTGCTCTTCGGAAAGCTTCTGGAGGCGCGCGCGAAGGGAAGAGCCTCGTCCGCGATCCAAAAGCTCCTCGAGCTCCAACCGGACGCGGCGCGGCTCGTTGTGGGCGGGGTCGACGGCGAAGAACGGGACGTACCCGTGAGCGACGTCCGGGTCGGCGACCTCCTCGCGGTTCGGCCTGGAGACAAAGTACCGCTCGACGGAACCATCAAAAGCGGCCGCTCGACGCTCGACGAGTCCTTTCTTACGGGCGAGAGTCTGCCGGTGGACAAAGGCCCGGGCGACACGGTGACGGGCGGCACCTTCAACAAGACGGGCGCGTTTCAGTTCGAAGTCGAGCGCGTTGGCGCGCAAACGACGTTGGCGTCGATCGTGAAACTTGTTCAGGACGCTCAAGGCTCGAAAGCGCCGGTGCAGCGGCTTGCGGACAAGATCTCGGGCGTCTTTGTACCTTGTGTCATCGCGATTGCGGCGGCGACGTTCGGCGTGTGGATGGTGCTTGGGCCTTCGGTTCCGATGGCATTAGGAAACGCGATCGCAGTTCTCATCATCGCCTGTCCCTGCGCGTTGGGTCTCGCCACGCCGACTGCGATCGTGGTCGCCACTGGTCGGGGCGCGACACGAGGCATCTTGATTAAATCGGCCGAAACCCTAGAGCTCCTGCACGCGGTCGAGTCGGTCGTGCTCGACAAGACAGGCACGATCACACAAGGCTCGCTCCAAGTCACCGACGTCGTCTCCGCCGGGGAGCAGGATACCCGGCTCGTTCTCGCCTATGCCGCCGCCGCGGAGAAGGCTTCCGAGCATCCTGCCGGGCAGGCGATCGTCGCTTATGCTGGTGGACGCGGCGACCTTCTGAAAACGCCGTCGGAGTTCGAGGCACTGCCGGGCAAGGGTGTGCGCGCGCGGATCGGTGACCAAGAGATTCTAGTCGGCAACGCGCTATTGATGGAGGAGCGCGGCGTTGGTCTCGGTCGTTTGGTGGACGGCGCCGAGCAGCTTGCCTCCGAAGGCAAGAGCACGATGTTCGTCGCCTGCGACGGTGATCTCGTTGGGATGTTGGGAGTCGCCGACACCGTGAAGGAGGGCTCGGCGGAAGCTATCCGCGAAATGAAAGCGGATGGCCTCGAGCCCGTGATGATTACCGGCGACAGTGAAGTCGTTGCCCGCAACATTGCCGCAAGCGTGGGGATAGATAAAGCCAAAGTCATGGCGGGCGTGCTTCCGCAGCTGAAGGCCCAGGAAGTCGCGAAAATCCAGAAAAGCGGCAAGCGCACGGCGATGGTGGGAGACGGCATCAACGATGCCCCCGCGCTCGCTCAGGCAGATGTAGGCATTGCGATCGGGAGCGGTACGGATATCGCTATCGAGGCTTCGGACGTAACTCTCGTAGACGGCAAGCTCCGAGGCGTGGTGGATGCTGTCCGCCTTTCGAGAAAGACGATGCGCATCATCCGCCAGAATCTCTTCTGGGCCTTTTTCTACAACGCTCTCGGAATCCCTATCGCCGCAGGTGTCCTCTATCCCGTTTTCAGCGTGTTGTTGTCCCCGGTGATCGCCGCAGGCGCGATGGCGATGAGCTCGGTCTCGGTCGTAGCGAACGCCCTGCGCTTACACAACGCCTGACCAGAACAGAGCGCGCCGTGCGAAGTGTTGAGTGAAAGGCACGGGGATGTGGCGATAGGGGGTCTGTTCGCGCCCTAGCGGCCCGGGCTCGGTTTGTTCTCGAAGAAATCGCGATAAGCGTTGTCGAAGCGTTCTCCGAGCACACGGCCTTCGTCTCCGGGAACGGGTGCGACCCGTAGCCAGTTCGTTCGCAGGCGCCGCACTTCCAAAGACGCCTCCTTCCAATCCTGACCCCGGTCGCGCGACTTGCCTCCCGCGATCGTATTGCTCGCGAGGGCGGCCTTCAGCCGCGCGGCAAGATCTTCGAGCTCGTCGATCTCGCCTGGCGAGGATTCGTCAGGTTTGAAATCGCTCACGAGCGACTCGAGGCGTGTCACGAGCTTCTCGCGTTTCTTGCGGTTCGCCGTCGGGTCGAGATCCGTATTGGCGAATGCAACAGGCGCTTTCGAAACGAGCTCGGAGACGATTTTCTCGAACCGAATTTGAACGTCGCGCCCCGAATCGGGAAGCCGGCCGAGGCTCTTCCACTCCGTCCAAAGCTCGTTCACTTTTTCCGCCACGGCGTCAGGCTCGTTCGGATCAGCTGCGTTAAACGTTGCGGCCGTCTCGACGAGCTCTTCTCGGCGCCTCAGTTTGTCTTCGGCATCGACTTCGTCCCGCCGCTTGAATCGGTCGAAGAAATGATCGCAAGCCTCGCGGAAGCGTTTCCAGATTTGATCGGATTTCTTTCGCGGGATGGCGCCTATCGTACGCCACTCGGCTTGGAGCCGTTTCAGCTCGGCTACGGTCTTCATCCAATCGGTCGAATCGCGAAGCGATTCGGCGGTCTCGCAAAGCGCTTCTTTCTTCTTGAAGTTCTCGTCGCGCTCGCCTTTGAGCTCACCAAAATGTTCCTTGCGTCGCTCGAAAAAGTGGTCGCAAGCTTTACGGAAGCGTTTCCAAATCGCGTCGGATTTCTTTTGCGGGACTGGACCGATCGTCTTCCACTCGTTCTGTAGCTTTTTGATGGCGTCCGCCGTTTTGTTCCAGTCTTCGGAGTCCTTCTGAGCTTCGACTTTCTCGCACAAAGCTACTTTTTTCTCGAGATTGACACCGCGTTCCTCGTTCTGCTTCTTGAAGAACTCGTCGCAACGAGACTTGAGCTCGTCCCTTACAGGTTTATATTTTTGCCAGAGCTCTTCGGCTTTCTGCGCGGGAGCCGCGCCGGCTTTTTTCCACTCTTCGTGGATGGTCCGCATCTCCTTGGCGACTTTAGGGACATCCTTCGACTCGCGAAGCGCTTCCATACGAGCGATGAGTCCGTTTTGGATGTCCACATTGGCCCAGCGCTTCCATTCTTCGATGTCGCGAGTCTCTTGGGTCTTCTTGAAGAGTTTTTCGCGCGCGTCAGAGATCTCACGACGAATTTTCCTGCGGTTGACGCTCGGCGCGAGCGGCCCCATCGTCTTCAAGAGATCCTGCGTTGCCCGGAGCTCTTTCTCGGCTTGTTTGATCGACACCAAGTCCATGGCGGCGAGCGATGCCATGTTCTTTAGATGCGCCTGTATGTCGGATAGTGCCGCTTGACCCTGTGCTTCGCGGTCGAGGCGTTGTTTTTCCTTCCGACCAGTGAGCACGGCCTCGGCGCGGGCATAGCGGGCTTTTGCTTCCGCGTCCGCGATACCGTCGAAGCTCGGCCAAGTTCGCTCGAGCTTCTGCCACTCGCGCGCCGCGGCGGGGAGCTTACCGCCCTTCACGATGCTCTCCGCGTTCTCGAGAAACTCCACTAGAGCGCGTGCGCGCTCGTCAGCCTTTTTCGCAGTGCTGAGACGTTTTTCGCCTTTCGCGATTGCGGCTTCGAACCTTTGTGTGAGCGCGTCATCGAGAGAAGGGCCGAGTACGCTCCATTGGGCGCAGGCGGCTTCCAGGGTCTTTTCGAGATCGCCCTCCGGGAGCTCGACAACGTTACGTAGGAGCGCGAGTCGCGCTTCGTCCGTGGACTCGGATTCCGGTTCTGCGGGCGTGCCGTCAGTCGTATCGGCAGATTCGAGCTGTTGCTGGTCGCGCTTGGCGAGTGTTTTCGCACGCTCGCGGATGCTCTCCCGCGCTTTCTGAAAAGGCTCGACGAGCGCAGCACTCGGCTTCGACAACGCCCCGAGCTCCTTCCACTGCGACACCAGCGTCTCGAGCTCCGTTGTCTGAGCGGGCACCCCGCTCTCGTCGAGTGCTCTCACTTGCTTCAAAATCTCCTTGTAGCGCTCGTCGCGTCGCCGAACCTTGATGGGATGATCTTCCGGGATGAGCTTCTCGAGCTTGGCGAGGGCCTGGCGACGTACGGTCTTGCCCACCGCTCCATGGTCTACGATCGTCTCCAAAGAGGCGATGTCATCGAGCTGGCCAAGCGCCGTGAGCGCCAGATCGCCGGAGTCTTCGTCCAAAACTATGCTCCTGAGCGAAGCCGGTTCACGGACGCGCTCGAGCGCGCGCGAGCGAAGCTCGGGATTTCTCGAGCGACGCACGAGCTCGGCGAGGGCGCTATCGTCCGTTAGAGCTTCGAATGCACTGGCGCGGACGTTGTTGAAATGGGCCTTGTCGGCGACGGCCGCGATATCGGAGGGGGCTTTGAGAAGGCCGAGCGCGCGTTGCGATTCCTCGACATCGCGGTTGTCGCATCCGATTTGTACAAGGAGCTGGCGGGCGCGTGTTCGAGCAAAAGCGCGCAGGCCCTCGTCCTCGTCTTTTTCGGAAATATCGAGTAGATGACGCGGCGATTCGAGCTTCTTGACCGCGATCCTTCGGACGCGAATATCTGTGTCCGTTTGGGCGACGGCGATCAGAAGATCCACCTCTTCTTTTGCGAGCTCACGAACGGCCTCCGCGCGAATGTCTGGATCGCTGTTCTTGAGTTTCGGCCGGAGACGGTTCAGCAGGCTCATTGGAGTCCTAGGTCCCGTAGCGTCCTATCTCTGATGCTCGGTGGGGCAAAGCCAAACTATACCTCAAATGGCGGGTCGTTGCGGTGGTGATGACTTCTGCGGCAAAGTATAGGCATGACGGGGAAGCGGTGGATGCTCGGGCTCACGACCTCGTTTCTCTTGTGCGGGCCGGTGTGGACTCAAAGCCTCGGGGAAGTGGCCCGCAAGGAGAGACAGCGGCGCGCCGAATCCGCATCCGACACGCCCGTCTTGGTCATTCGCGAGCGAGAGCTCGAGGCTTCGGAGGGGGAGGGCCTTTCGGTGACGGGCCGCTCGGTCGCCGCCGTTTCCGGAGAAGCCGAGGAAGCCAGGGTAGGCACATCCCGGCGCGGGCGGCCGGCCTCAAAACGGCTCTCATCGAACGAAGTCCGCGAGCTTCGTGAGACGTGGCGCCGAGTCTGGAAAGAACAGCTCGAAGCGGCTGAGAGAGAGCTCGAAATCGCGAAAGACCACGTGTTTCAATGCCGCGCCGCGAGCCACTACTTTTTCGTGCCCATCGCCGTCGATTGTAGCGGTGTCCATGAGCGTCTCGTCGTCGCCGAATATCGGCTCGAGGAGATTCGGAAAAACCAATACAATTGGGAGTTCTTGCTGCCGGAACAGCCGGACGAGCCGGCCCCATTCGTTCCAGAACGACCCAGACGGTAATATTGTTTACTCACCTTCTCAATTATCTCTACGGCTACGAACGCCTTCGTCATCGCGGCGACCGTCTCTTTCTCTCAGGTGAGTTCGAGAGAGCGCGGGTGGAATATTCGAGAGCGCGCGCCGTACTTCGCGAGGGCGACCACCGCGCGACTACGATCGAAGCGCTGTTGCGCGAATGCGACGCTCTAGCCGGCCTTCGAGCTTCGAGCGGTATCGTGCATAAAGTAGTCGCGCCTGACCTGCCGGGCGTGCATGAGGCGCCTGCCAATACGGAGGAGGGCGGATTCTATCCCGGTATCGACGACCTTTTCGAGCTCGCGATCGCGGACAAATCGCGCGGACGCATCGACGCTTATCGTGTGCTTGGTGATGACTTCAAGGCGGGATATGTCGCTCTGGTGCAGGGAAACGCCGAGCGCGCGGTCGGGTCTCTTGCGGCGTCGGCAAAGGAGAAACGCGCGTCCTTCGTCGTGAATCTCGAGCTCGGGCGCGCGTTGGCCCTTGCCGGGCGCATGGACCAGGCGCGCGAAGCTCTGAAAACTGCGGAGCGTTCCGCACCGAGCGACGTCGAGGTTTCTATTCTGCTGTGTGCCGTGAACATCGACCTCGGGCGTTTCGACGAGGCGTGCGAGCGTCTCGAGGTCCTAGCCCGTGACGAGAGCGATGACCCCGACATCACGTTCCTTCTCGGCCGGTCCCTCGCGGGCGCAAAGATGGGCGATGCCGCGCTCGAGAAATTTCGCGAGACCGTCAAGAAGGAGCCGCGTTTCCACGAAGCCTATTTCGAGGCGGCGGATGTGCTGCGGCGAAGAGGTGATTCCGAGGCCGCCTTCGAGCTTCTGAATCGAGCGTGCCATCTCGCACCGGACGAGATTCGCTACAACCGCGACCTCGCCGAGCTCGTCCTGTCCAACGGCCACGACGAGGAGGCGGGGCTCGCGGCTTGCGACCGACTCATGGTCAACGACCAAGACAACGCTTGGCAGTATTTAAAATGGATTGCCGAGCTCTACATCCGGCGAGGCTTCATCCGCGAAGCTCGCGACCCGCTCCAAAAAGCGCTGAACCTCGTTCCGCGCGACCGCGTGACCGAAAGAATGGAGATAGAACGCAGCCTAGCCTCTCTGAAAACGGACCACTGACCAATGACACCTGATTAAAACTCGAACATCTTCAGAGCGGGTTTCACTGGGCGTCCGAGCCAGAGAGGTCGCCGCAGTTTTCCGGTGGGCGGCCGCGTCTCCGCGAGCCAGCGGCTATAGACTTCGCGCGATTTCGAGCGGTCGACGAACACGTCCCCATAGCGGTCCTCGCTCGGAGCCTTCTTCGCGCTTATTTTCTGATGCCAGCAATGCATTCCGGAGATCGGGTCCGGCTGGACGGGAAAGGCCAAGTTTTGATGAACGCCGCCATCACTCCACCAGATGCGCGAGGAGTCCGGGTCGATGCTCTCGAAAGCGGAAAGCGGCTCGACGTGCCTGAGACGCGTGCCGCTGCCATGATCCTCGAAGCGTATGAGGGTCGACGTCCAGCGGCTGCCTTCATCGGGCTTCAGGCGCCAGCGGCCGAGATGATGCGAGCACGCGAGTATCCCGGGCTTGATTGATTCCGTGACCCAGGCGCGGTTGACGAAATAGCCGATCTCGGTGGCAATGTGAAGAAGATCCCCGGTATTGACCCCGAGCCGGTGCGCATCCTCGGGGTGGATCCATACGGGATTCCGGTGTGATATCTCGCTCAGCCATTTCGAGTTCGCCGATCGCGTGTGGATCTGTGTCGGTAGGCGAAAGGTCGGTACGAGCACGAACTCGCCCTTCGCTCTATCGATGTTCGACGGGTGTACGTGCGAGTGGATGTAGCCCGGCATCGCGTATTCCGGCCATCCCCAGTCGGCGAGCGTGCTCGAATAGAGCTCGAGCTTCTTCGACGGGGTCTCAAAGCCGCGACGCGTCTTGCCCCCGACCTCGACACCGCTCTCACTCGGGGCAACTTCACGCTGGTAAAGCTCGTAGACATTGCTCTCGATCTCGAAGGCCCCGTATTTGCGCATGTATTGAAGTGGCGTGAGCCCTTCTTCCTCCGCCTTTTCCGGGAGACCGGGCACCGAGTTCTCGAAGACGTGACGGTAGTAGTCGTCGACGGTGAGCTTTTCGCCTTCGCGATAGGGAGACTCGAAGTGTTTTCGGATTCCGCGCGCGCCGTCAGGGTCGATCTTCCACGAGAGCGCGACGAAGAACTCGTCTTCTTCCCAGACCTCCCCTGGATTGGCTTCGTGAGTGAGCTCGACTTTCTGACCACGCCGCTCCATCGCTACCCGTGCTACGGGTTGGCGGAACGAGACCCATTTGCCGGCGTGGGTCTCTTGACTCTGGATATCGTGACGCTCGCCCGCGAGCCCCATGGGAAGGACGTAGTCGGCGAAGAAAGCTGATTCGTTCCACGTCGGCGTGAGAGCCACGTGTAGACCCATTTTCTTCTCGTCCTTCAGGACCTCCATCCACGCATGACCATCCGGGTTCGTCCACACAGGATTGAACACACGCGTGAAATAGACTTCGAGCCGGCCGCGTCCATCGAGGATCAGATGCGGGAGAAGAAAGCCCATCTCGAAATGGCTGAGCGGGAACTCTTTGGGAAACAGCAGCTCGTTCCACTGCTCGTGTGGTGTCGGGTCTTCCCAAAATTCCGGCTTGAACTTGTTCCACGAGTGGGGGAGGGTGCCGCCCTTCGTGCCGACGCTCCCCGTCAACACCGTCAAGAACTGGAGCGCGCGCGCGACTTGCCAGCCGCCCAGATTGCCGGAGGCGGCGCCGCGCCAGATGTGCGAGGCGAAGCGATTGCCGGCAGCACCGATTTGATGTGCGACGCGCGTGATTTGCTCGGCAGGAACTCCGGACTCTTTTTCGGCGAATTCCGGGGTGAACTCGGCGTAATGCTCGATGAGCGCCCCAATGAAGTCGTCGAAATCGTCGAAGCTCGCCCCCTCCTCGTCATGGTACGCCTTCATGGTGTCCTGCCAATTGACCCAATCATGGACGAAATCGCGGTCGAATAGGTTCTCGACGAGCAAGATGCGCGCCATGGCCAATAGCACTGCTGCTTCGCTTCCCGGCCACGTCGGAAGCCATTCATCGGCCACCGAGGCGGTGTTCGACAAACGCGGATCCATCACCGCGAGCTTTGCCCCGGACAGCTTGCCTTCGAGGATTCGCTGCGCGTGAGGGTTGAAGTAGTGCCCCGATTCGAGATGCGCCGAGAGCAACAATATGACGCGGGCGTGCGCGTGGTCCGGGCTCGGACGATCGGAGCCCGACCAGAGCGCGTAGCCGAGGCGCGCCGCGGCGGAGCAAATATTCGTATGGCTATTGTGTCCGTCGATGCCCCACGCTTGAAGGACACGATCCATATGACGTTCGTGCCCGGGGCGGCCCACGTGATACATCACTTCGTTTCGTCGGTCCTCATCGATCGCTTTACGGATGCGCCCCCCGATATCGTCGAGAGCGGACTCCCAAGATACGCGTTCCCATTTGCCCTCGCCGCGGGCGCCGCTGCGCTTGAGCGGGTAGAGGATGCGCTCAGGGTCTTTGACCTGATTGATGGTCGCTGGGCCTTTGGCGCAGTTCTTTCCGCGGCTCCCCGGATGGTACGGGTTGCCTTCGAACTTGCGTACTTCGAGCGTGTCCTTGTCGAGATAAGAGAGTAGACCGCAAGCCGCTTCGCAGTTGAAGCAAATCGTTGGCACGATCGTATAGTGCCGCGGCACACGTTCGGGCCAACGCTTCGGGTCGTACTCGACCCAGTCGTCCCATTTCTCGGGTGGCGGATAACTCGTGAGCTTACCCGGTGGTGTCAGGCGTGGGATCTTCATGAAACTCAAGCGAGCGGCAGGGACTGGCCTGCCTCGACGAACATGTCCCCGAAAAGTGCGATACCAATGAGCGCGAGAATCGCCGCCACCGTGAAAGCTCCCGCCGCGAGTAGCAAAATCGGGACGAGGTGGCAGAGCAGGAACACCCACAGCCAGAACCGTATGCGGAACCGCCCCGAGACGATCATCTTCGCTGCGGCCTCACCGTCCGCCGTGGCGTGTCGAGAGAAAAACTCCGCGCCGAGTGCTAAGAGGCTGACGGCGAGCCCGCCAGCGAGAAGCCGTGACATCGTTGTCGCGGAACCGGAGAGGAGCCCGAGCGTTGCGGCTCCAGCGACGACCGCATGCGCCATCAAATGGAGCGGCAGCACCGGGCTTTGCCACAAGTCGCGCCCCTTCGCCTGATTGAAGAGAAACGCGCTATAGACGGCGGTGCCGAAAGCACCGACGAGGACGAGGACGAGCAGAAGAGGTGGCGGACGGATTGAAGCGAGAGCGAGTAGCAGTGCTATGGTCGCGAGCAGTCCGTAGGCCGTCATGATGTAAGCGCCGCGCGTGAGCCATGAGCCCCATTGCGGTTTCACCAGGACGTAAAAAAACCGATCGCGCCGCTCGAGCTTGTACACGAGTAGAAAATTCGTCAGGCCGAGAAAGACGAGCGAGGCAAGAAGCGCCGTCGAGATGGTGGCGAAGGAGAACGGTGCTCCCAAAAGAAGCAAAGACGCGAGCACGAGGCCGACGCCGCCCGAAATGGATTTAGTAAAGAGGTAAGCGGAGACGGTCTTTCCCCAACTTCCGCGATGAGGCTCGGGCGAAGCGTAGACTTTCTTGGCGCCTTCGGTTTTCGTCTCGTAAGCGGATTGTTCCTGGCTGTGTCGCTCCGATGCGATCCTCCACGCGTCGAGGTCGACACCCGAAGGCGGGGCATCGGTCCACATGTAGCTCCCGGCGCTATCGGTCGCGCCTGGCGTTAGCGACGCGGCGTCGCCCTCGATGTAGTAGAGCTTCGGCTCCGTTCCTTTTTCGGGTTTTCTCACTTGCACGGGGTGGCGTGCCAAGAGCGTTGCGATCTCGCTCGAACTATCCTCGAGGTTGCCGGAGATAATCGCGTGAGTCGGGCATACATTGACGCATGGAGGCTCGAGCCCTACCTCGACGCGGTGAGCGCAATAGTTACATTTCGCCGCCGTCCCGTTAGACGGGTCGATGTGGATGGCGTCGTAGGGACAGGCCTGCATGCAAGCCTTACAGCCGATGCAGCGTCGGTTGTCGAAGTCGACGATACCGTCGTCGCGCGCATAGAGCGCCGTCGTCGGGCAAATCGTCGCGCACGGAGATTCGGCGCAATGGTTGCAGCGCATGACACTGAACGCACGATGGGTGTTCGGGAAGTTGCCTTTCTCGATATATTTCACCCAGGTGCGATTGACGCCGATCGGCGTGTCGTGCTCGGACTTGCACGCTACCGTGCACGCGTGGCAACCAATACATTTTCGATTGTCGATGATGAAGCCGTAATTCATAGGTAAAAACCGCCGGGCATCGTACCATCGCGTTCCGAATGCGAGCAAGATTGGTTGCGCTAGTATGTTCACGTGACGGGCGAGCTATCACCAACGCCGGGCGAGAAACGGACCGTTGCGACGCTCGTCAGCCTTCTTACTCTCGGCCTCGTTGACGCGCAATTACTGTCACCGATACTGACGGAGATCGCCGCGAGCCTCGACACGTCGCCCGAGGACATTGGACGCACCGTCATCGGTTATGCGATCTGCGCTGCCCTCGCGGCACTTATCGCCGGTCCCGTCTCGGACCACACCGGACGAGGCCGTTTTCTCATCGGCGCGGGATGTGTTTTTGCACTCGGAAGCCTTCTCGTCGTCGCTTCCGGATCCCTTCGGGTTTTCGTCGTGGCGCGCATGGTCACCGGCGCTGCCGCTGGCGTGATATCGGCTCTGACGGTTGCGGCCATCGCTGACTCCGTTCCCTACGAGAGACGAGGAAGGGCGATGGGCTGGGTGGGCATGGCCTACGCAGCCCCGGTGGTCGCGATTCCCGTCGCCGCAAGAATTGCCGAGCTTGCGGGTTGGAGGACGATCTACCTCCTGTTCACGTTCAGCGCGAGCCTCGTAGCCGTTGTCGTCACCCTGTGGTTCGATGAGCCGCGGATCCGATCCTATAGTTGGGCCCGCTCTCCTGGCTATTTACGATTCATGACGGCACGCTCGACTGCCGCCGGGGCGCTGTCGGCGTTTTTCGTAACTGGCGGACTCACCGGCTTCTTGCTCTTTCTCGGTGCCCATTTGCGCACGGAAATCGGGCTCTCGCTGAGCAGCGTCAGCTACGTCTTTTCTTTGAGCGGTCTCGCGGGCTTGTTCGGTGCGCTCGCGGCCGGGCGCCTGTCCGATCACATCGGAAAAACACGAGTGGCGCTCGCGGGCAGCACGGCAATGGTGGTTTTTGTCGTTGTGGTTCCGGCGACGGCGGGCTTCGTGATGTACGCTGCGTTGGGGATGGTTGGACTGTCCGCTGCGACGCGGGTGGCGCCTCTGCAATCACTGGTGACCCAGCTCGTGACGAGCGAGCATCGTGGTGCATTCGTGGCGCTACGTAACACGCTCTCGCAGTGCGGCAACGCGACCGCGGCATACCTCGCGTCCATGCTTTACCCGCTTGGTTTTCAATATATCTGCTGGTTGACAGCTGGCTTCAGCGCCGTGGCCGTTGTTTTGATCCTTCTTATAGAAGAGCATGAACAAGACAAAGAGTAAAACCTTGGCGAAACGAAAACGCTGGAAGAAGATCCTTCTCGGTCTTTTGCTCGTGCTCGTGCTCGGGATCACGATCGGGCTGCCTTTTGCGCTCGCCAGTCTCGTCACGCGCGCCGGCACGCGCCCGATGGACTTGAAGCTCACTTCAACCCCGGCGGATTACGACCTCGACTACGAGAGCGTCGTCCTCACGTCCACCGACGGTGTCGAGCTTTCCGGCTGGTACATGGGAGGAGCCGACTCGGAGCTCGTCGTCGCTTGCGGTCATGGCCTCTTTCGCTCACGACGCGAGGTTTTAGATCGCGCTGCTTTTTTTCGAAAGCAAGGTTTTGACACGCTCGTCTTCGATTTCAGGCGCCACGGCGAGAGCACAGGAGAGCGAGTGACCCTCGGCTATCACGAGAGCAATGACTTCGGCGGCGCGGTACGGTTTCTTCGTGAGCGGCGTCCGCACGTGAAAGTTCTACTCTACGGCGTGTCTATGGGTGCCGTGGCGGCGCTCCTTGCTGCGAGCGAACTTACCGAAGTGGACGCGGTCATCGCGGACAGTCCTTTTCTCAACATCGAGCACACCGTCTTGCATCACCTAGATTTGATCTTCGGTTTACCGCGCTTTCCGTTCGGAAGCTCTCTCTTGCTCGCTCTGGAGCTTTCAGCCGGGTTCGACCGCGACGATTTCGACCTCGAGAAAGCCGTCGCCCGGATGGGCGCACGCCCTGTTTTGATTGTCGCGGGTGAAGCGGACCAAAGGATGCCGGTGGCGCTTCAAGAGCGCGTGTTCGAGGCGTCAGTGAGCGAGGCCAGCCGCTTTCGTTCGTTCCCGGAGGCGCGGCACGGTGCCGCTTATCGAACGCACGCGGACGCCTACGAGGCCATGTTGATCGAGTTCGTCGAGGACACTTTTGCGCTCAGGAGTCCCGAGCTTCCGGAAGCCTCGGATGGAGATAGTAACCCCGGGTCTCGGTAATCTTCTTGCGCGCCACAGTGCGACCATCGGGGTTGGGATGGTCGGGATAGTGCTCCAGGAAGACGTCACGGATCGCGTCGTAATCCTCGAGCGGGAAATAGCGCTGGCTGAACGCGGCCGTGTTCATGTCCTGGTCCCAGTATTGGAGACCCACCCGAACCACGGCCTCAAGCGGGCGGGCTTGAGCGGGGGGCTCCTCGGAATAGCTTTCCGCGTCGACCCAAATAGAGATTTCCTCGCCGTCGACGATCTTGTCGTGGGCGTGGGTCATGTAGTACTTCCAGAGCCGGAACTCGCGCAACGGCACAAATCTAGCGTTAGGTGCCTCTCCGGGAGAACGGAGCGTGCACTTCACCATTTTGATTCTGGTCATCAGAATCTCCCCCGGCGCCTATGCCAACCGCTAGTCATGAGTGTTGGGTCGTCAGCTTCGCACTGGATAAAGTGCCCGTTGAGTATACTGAGTTCGTCCACGAATTTTTAGTGCCATTCATCACTAAATGGAATCGGTTCCATAAGCATAAGAGTATCATGTAGTTGAGTTGTGACCCTCGCTAATCAATTGACGATTCTAAGGATGTGCCTGGTCCCGGGGCTGGTCATCCTGCTCATTTACGGGTTCTATGGGTGGGCGCTGCTGGTCTTCGCTATTGCTGGCGTGACAGACGCGCTCGATGGTCTCGCCGCACGGCTGCTGCACGAGCGCACCGAGCTCGGGACGATGCTCGATCCGCTAGCGGACAAACTCCTCGTGACGTCCTCGCTCGTCGTTTTGTCGTGGCCGAAAGCCTCGCTCGTCGTGCCCATCCCAGTCTGGATCACCATCCTCTCGATCAGCCGAGATGCAGGCATTCTGGTTGCGGTGCTCGTCTTCAACGTCTATATCCGAAGACGAAGCTTTCCTCCGAGTTTTTTGGGAAAAGCGACGACGGTGGTCCACATCGTCACGATTCTCTGGGTGATCGCGTGCAACTTTCGAGGGACCGACCATGTTTTGACTGGCTATCTACTGGGGGTGATGGTGGTCCTGGTCGTCGCCTCCGCGCTCCAGTACCTCTACACGATACACGCCATTCTCGGCGAAGAGCCGGCACTGGTAGTCGACGGCGCGTCAAGATCAACGCGAAGGCGAGAGTGAGAGCACCTGCCCTTTGCGTTGTCGCTGGATCTCGCTTTGGCGATAAGCGATGTAGTACTTGTAGATATTGCTGACATATTGCACCGTCTCGCGTCCTATCTCGTGCGCTGCGATCACTTCGACATTATCGAACCACACATTCGGATCGAGCCCGGTCGCCTCTGCTTTCAGACGCAATCCGCGCACGCGCGCCGGACCCGCGTTGTACGACGCGAACGTAAATAGCGTCTGCTCGACCTTGTCCATGTCTTCTCCGGCGAAGTAGCGGTCTTTTACGAAGCGTAGATACTTCGCGCCCGCGTGGATGTTGTTCTCTAGGATCTCGATATCGGGAATGCCGACATTCGCGTCCGCTGCCGTCGTCGGAAGAAGCTGCATGACGCCGATCGCTCCCGCGCTACTGCGCACGCTATGATCCAGGCGCGACTCCTGAAAGCCGAGTGCGGCGAGCATGAGATAGTCGAAATCGTACTGGTCACCATATTTCCGAAAGTAATCGACGGTCGCATGGAATTTGGCCATCTCCGAGCTCGAAAGCGCATGCTCGACCCACTTCGTGTTCTTGAGATAGCGCTTGAAGAGCATGTTGCCTAGGAGCGTGCCCTTGCGGTTCGGGCGAATGAAGGCGTTCACTTCCTCGGCGAGCTTCGGGCTGTTCTTGCGAAACGCCCACGCGATCTCGCCTCCGGTGCGCACCGCGAGGTCGTGATGAGCCGTGATGTTGTCGAAGATTTGAACCCAGAAATCCGCTTTCGTGCTGTCGACGATGATGATAGGGATGAGGCCGCCATTGACCATCTGGAGCAAGTCTTCGTCCTCCATGTGCTCGTCGGCGAGCACGAGGCGGGCTGGGTCCTTCTCGGCGGCTCGGAGCTCTTCGTTCAAGGACTGCAGGCTCTCGTAATAGCTGCTCGACGCCCGCACGTGAATCTCTTGGCCGGAGAGGTCGTGAAGCTCGGATAAAGCTGGCGCACTCGGCCCGGTGACGACGAGCTCGCTCACACCGGTCCATCCGGCTTCGGAAAAGTCGACGAGCCTCTGACGCCCAGGAGTTATCGTGAGATTGGCCGCGGCAATGTCGGCGCGACCGTCAAGCAGCGCCGGGATCAACTGATCCCTGGCGACGGGGATGATGGCGACATGAACTTTGAGGTTCCCCGTATTCAGATTCTCGTTGAGCGCTTTTTCGAACGCTTGAAGCGCGTCGTAGGTGATCCCGCGCTGAGTGGCGCCGTCGAGAAAATACCCGGTCATGCTGACGGTCACGACGGCCCGGATAACGCGGCGCTCGATCATGCCATCGAAGTCTCCTGTCCATTTCCGGGCGAGCGGAAAAAGCTCCTCCGGAAAAGCGTCCCCGCTGGCTGCAAGGATGAGAGGCTCCGACACGTCCTCTCCCTCTGCTTGCGTGGCCGTCTCCGGGGCCGCCATCGCTGCGTCGACGGTTTCTGTCTCAGTGCCGGGATCGCGGCCCGGCTCGGGGCTCATACAACCGGCGCTCAGCGCGAAGACGACTAGCGTTAACTGGGCTTTCATGGACACCTCCGCGCGGGATTATGCCGCACACGCATCCGGCGCGCCAGGGTGCTATGCTTCCGCCCGTGAAGCGCGCCCTTCTCGCCGTCGCTTTGCTCGCGGCGCCCGTGAGTTCTGCGCGAGAGGTGACGTTTGAGAGCGCGCTCGCCGAGTTTTTCGCGACCACCGAAGTTTCGAAACGAGAAAAAGTGGCGCGCCGCCTCCTTCGAACCGAGCCGGAATTCTCCGTCATCTTGGCGCGTCTTCGCACGGGGCGGGTCTACGCGACGGACGTCGAGACCGGGCGGCTCGACTGGAGCCGCAAAGGCAATGGCGGACGACATCACTACGTCGTCCTCGTTCCGGAGGATTACGATTCCACCAAACGATACCGGGTATGTTTCTATCTTCACGGCGGCGTGGCCCGACCCGATCCGTGGGGCAAGGGCGACGCGTGGTGGCGCCGGTTCGATCGATTCGACGGGATCGATCAGATTTCCGTGTTCCCTTCGTCGTGGCGCGGCTCGCTGTGGTGGGAGTCGAGCCAGTAACCCCATGACTCTCTCTCGCAGAGAATTCACGGCGCTCGTTTCTGCGAGCGCTGTCCGTCTTTCCGCCCAGAATAGCGAAAGCGAGCGTATCAGCACGCAAAGCGTGGGAGCGATGCTCGACGCGCAGGGAGGCCGAGGCATTTTCGCGGATTCCCAGTGGCTCGAGCTATTGCGCCACGCCATCGACTTGAACGCCCAGACGCGGGCGAACTTGAGACGCTACGCTTTGCCGGCCGACACCGAACCGACGATCACCTTCGTACGCTACTAGGCTTTAGCAGGCTGATAAGAATCACCGCCACCGGGAGCAAATTGAGCAGGAATGCTGCAGAACGACATCCACTTCGCATCGATCGCCGAGCTTTCGAGACTTCTCGAGACTCGGCAGCTCTCGTCGGTCGAGCTTACCGAGCTCTACCTGAATCGTGTCGAACGTCTCGATCAGCCCGACTTCGACCTACCCGCCGACCCCGGCAAGAGATCGGGGGAGAAACTCGCGACCGTCATTACGCTCGCTCGGGAGCACGCACTCGAAATCGCCCGGCGCGCCGACACCACCGACCGCCGGAGCCCTCTCCATGGACTTCCGTACGGTGTCAAGGATTTGCTCGACACGCGAGGTGTGCGAACGACTTGGGGCTCGCGCATTTTCGCCGACAACGTTCCGGACCGAAACGCAGCCGTCGTGGAAAGACTCGGAGCCGCCGGTGCGGTGCTCATGGCTAAGATGTCGATGGGGGAGTTCGCGGGCGGCAATACGAGCAATGCCCTCAATCCTTGGAAACGCGATCGAACGACCTTTGGCTCGTCGAGCGGGACGGCCGCCGGGACGGTCGCGGGCTTCATCGCCTTCGGCATCGGAAGCGAGACCGGTGGCTCGATCGTCTACCCGTGCTCGGCCGTCGGGGCCACGGGACTCCGACCGACCCTCGGACGCGTTAGCCGTTATGGAGCGATGGTTTTGTCCTGGAGCTTGGACAAACTCGGCCCGGTGGGGCGAACGGCCGAAGATTGCGGCCTCGTGCTCGAAGCGATCGCCGGCTATGACAGTCGAGACAACGCCACCGCGCGACGTGAGTTCTCGTTCCGGCGAGAGCCCACGTCCCCGAAGGGGGCCAAGGTTGGAGTGGAGCGGGCCGCTTTCGAGCTCGCCGCGCCGGCGGACCGCCGTGTGTTCGACAACGCGCTCGACGTTCTCCACGACGCTGGATGCAGGCTCGAAGATATCACTTTGCCCGATCGTCCATACGGGTCCATATTCTCCCAGCTCGTCGGTTGTGAGAGTGGCTCGTTCTTCGAGCCCTACTTCGACAACGGACGCATCGCAGGATGTTTTCCCTACAATCGGGCAAGGGTTGCGAGTTGGATGGCGGCTCGCCTCCAGCCGACGTCGGATTATCTTTTCGCACTTAGGGTTCGCAGCGAGTTGATCCGAGAGGCCGACGACCTTCTCTCCCGCTACTCGATCGTTGTTGCGCCCACGTGGCCTTCCGGTGCGGCCCGTCGCGAGGTCGTCGATGGCTGGCCGGTTCCGGCGGATCCCGAGCTCGAGCCCGGTGGCAGGACTCACACACGGCTCAAGATCCATAACGCCGCCAACGTCGCGGGTCTTCCCGGAATTAGTATCCCGTGCGGGTTCGACGCGGAGGGGCTTCCACTCTCGATTCAGCTCGTCGGCGGCGCCTGGAAAGAGCAGGTGCTATTGGACCTCGCGATGATCTTTCAGCGCGAGACGGACTGGCACCGGCGGCGCCCGCCCGAGCCGTTTCGCGCCTGACCCGGCTACTTCCGGGCAACTGCGAACGATCCTCCCCGTCTATTTCGTGACATACTTCGCCTACCAACGCCCCACTGACTGATGCCCATCACGACCGAGGTCGCGCTCCTCAAGTATCGGCGCACGAAGATCGTGGCCACCTTGGGCCCGAGCTCGAGCGACGCGGACACTATCGAGCGTCTCGTCCAAGCTGGAGCGGATGTGTTCCGTCTCAACATGTCCCACGGAACGCACGAGACGCACCGTGCGGTCTATCGCCGCGTCCGCGATGTGGCCAACAAGACGGGCAGGCGACCCACGGCGGTTCTTGTTGATCTCAGTGGCCCTAAGATTCGTGTTGGGCGATTTGCCGGCGGTCAGGTGTCGCTCGAGCGGGGTCGAGAAGTTACGGTGACGACGCGGGACGTAATGGGCGGCGACGGGCTCGTCCCGTCACAGTACGACGCGCTCCCTGACGACGTGAAGCCGGGCAATCGCATTCTTCTCGACGACGGCGCGCTCGAGCTCGAGGTAGTCCGTATCGAAGCTACGGAAGTCGTTTGTACCGTGACCGTCGGAGGCGAGCTCAAGGACCACAAGGGGATGAACTTGCCGGGCGCGAGCCTTTCCGCGCCTTCTCTAACGGACAAAGATCGGGAAGACGCAAAGTTCGCTCTCAAGCTCGGTGCCGATTTCCTGGCGCTCTCCTTTGTGCGAAGTGCCGACGACGTACGTGAGCTCAGAAAGCTCATCGAAAGCAGCGGAGCACACGCTTCCATCATCTCGAAAATCGAAAGGCCGGAAGCACTCGACGACATAGAAGACATTGTCGGTGAATCAGACGGCATCATGGTCGCGCGCGGGGATTTGGGTGTCGAGCTCCCGCCACAATCCGTGCCACTGGTTCAGAGTCAGCTCATCGACCTCGCTCGAGCGCGCGCCAAACCGGTCATCGTCGCCACACAAATGCTCGAATCGATGGCGCATGAGCCGCGCCCCACGCGCGCCGAAGTCTCCGATGTTGCGCTTGCCGTCACGAGCGGAGCTGATGCGGTCATGCCCTCGGCGGAGTCGGCGGCGGGCCCTACCCGCTCGAAGCGGTGGCGATGATGGACACGATCGCGCGTGAGACCGAAGCCTACCTGTGGCAGCAAGGCGCGTTCGGAGGTCTTTCGTCAACGAACGAGGCTCCGTCTCCCGTAGAGGTCGAGGACGCGCTGGCACGTTCGGTCGCCCAACTCTCGCGGGATCTGTGGGTGCGCACGATACTCGTGATCTCGAGAAGCGGTCGAACCGCCGCGGTGATAAGCTCGTCCCGCCCTGCGGCTCCGATCGTCGCTACATCGCCGCAAGCGAGCACGTGCCGCATGGCGACACTTCTCTGGCGTGTCATTCCTGTCGTGGTCGAACCGAACGAGCTCGACGACCCGCAGGCGCTCGCCTGCTGTCTCGCTCGCGAGCTCGGTTTCGGAGTCGAAGGACAAAAGCTCCTCCTTGTCCGTGGATTCGGCACCGACCCGTCGCGAGACACGCCCAGCGTTGCGGTAGTCACGATTTGAGCTGACGATTACGACGCGCTTGGCGGGCTGGGGCATTTTGGACGGCCTTGCCGCGCTCCCCTCGCCCTAGCAGGCTGCTGTACCTCTCCTTCGGCGACGTGATAAAAGATGCGTATGAAGACACTCTTCTACATCTTGTTTCTGGTTCTCGCGCCCAACCTCGTCGCAGCTCGCGAGCTATCGAAGGCGACGCCGGAAGCGGTCGGCTCCCTCGTTTACCAGTCGATCATTCAATGATGACGAAAAACGCGGACGTCGCCATCGTCGGCGGCGGCATCATCGGAGCGTCGATTGCCTATCACCTTGCCGCGCGCGGCGTGAAGAAGATCGTTGTTTTCGAGCGCGAGGAGGCGCTCGGGACAGGCTCGACGGCGAAATGCGCCGGCGGAGTGCGGCTTCAGTTTTCGACTACCGCGAACGTCGAGATGTCGCGTCTCAGCATAGCGGCTTTCGAGCGGTTCGAAGACGAGATGGGCGAGACGATCGACTTCGAGCGCAATGGCTACTTGTTCGTTTTGACCGAGGAGCGCGATCTCGAGATGTTTCGAGGCAACGCAGAGAAGCAACGGGAGCTCGGCGTGCCTGTCGAAGTGCTTACGCCGGAACAAGCGCGCAGCATCGTGCCCGTGCTTACCATCGACGATCTCGTCGGCGCGACGTTTTGTGGCGCCGATGGCTTCGCCAACCCCCACGCGATCGTGCAGGGCTATGCGAAGAACGCGCGCAAGCTCGGCGTCGAGATCGCGCGATCGTCGGAAGTCACCGGTATGGAGATCGAGGGGCGTCGAGTGCGAGTTGTAACAACCGATGACGATCGGTGGGAGCTGGATTGGGTGGTGAACGCGGCTGGCCCTTGGGCGCGAAGCGTTGGTGCGATGGCAGGTCTAGAGGTCCCGGTCGATCCAGTGAAACGCCAATATTTCGTCACCAAACCCATGGACTGGATTCCGGATCGCCTGCCGCTTCTCATCGATTGGGGGAGCGGCGTTTACATGCACAAAGAGAGCGGCGGGATGTTGATTGGCGAAGCGGATCCCAACGAGCCTCCCAGTTTCAACCAGCAAGTCGACTGGGAGTTTCTCGCCGAAGTGACGGCGCACGCGATCGCGCGCGTCCCCCGCGTCGAGGAAGCCGAGATTCAAAGCACGGTGGCCGGGCTCTACGAAGTCTCTCCCGATCACAACGCGATTCTCGGGACGGTTCCGGAGCTCGAGAATTTCGTCTGCGCTAATGGTTTCAGCGGGCATGGTATGCAGCACGCGCCCGCGGTCGGGCTCGTCATCTCCGAGCTCATCGTCGACGGCGCCGCGTTGAGCATGGATATCGCGCCCTATGCCATCGAGCGGTTTCAATCAGCCGCGGTCCCGGAGCTCAATGTCATCTGAGCTTTTTCGGAGGCGTCGTCAACGCGTTCTCAACCGACTCGGCGACGGTCTGCTCGTTTTGCCCACGGCACCCGTCCGGTTTCGCAATGGGGATGTCGCCCACGCCTTTCGCCCGGGTAGTGATTTTCACTATCTCACCGGCTTCAACGAGCCCGAATCCGTGCTCGTCGCGACACGCTCGAGCGCGCGCGAGCATCACGCGATCTTGTTTCTAAGGCCACGCGAGCCCGAGCGCGAAATCTGGGACGGCCCGCGCTCGGGTCCGTGCCGCGCGGTAAAACATCTCGGTTTCGACGAGGCCTATCCCATGGTCTCGCTCTACGAACGGCTCGAGGCGATTCTCGGAAAAACGAAACGCTTGTTCTACAAGCTCGGAGCGGATGGGCTCATGGATCGTTCGCTGGAGCGTGTCTTCGAGAGGCTGGCCATCGCCGACTATCGAGGGAACCCTTCCGCGCACCCCGTCATCGAAGATCCCGGGCCGATGATCGCCACCGAGAGGCTCGTCAAAGATCGCGACGAGATCGAAGCGCTCGATCGCGCCGCCGTGGTAAGCGCCACGGGGCATCGCCGCGCGATGGCGTTCGCCCGACCTGGAATCATGGAGTACGAGCTACAGGCGGAGGTCGAAGCGACGTTTCGCCGGCTCGGCTCGCGTCGAAATGGCTACGAGTCGATCGTAGCGAGCGGGAAGAACGCCTGTGTCCTTCACTACGTCGTGAACGATCGGAGGATGCGACGCGGCGAGCTCGTACTTCTCGATGCCGGCGCCGAGCTCGCCATGTACACCGCGGACATCACGCGCACGTTCCCGGTCTCCGGAACTTTCTCCGAGCCGCAAGCCGAGATTTACCGGATCGTCCTGCGGGCTCAGAAGGCGGCTCTTCACGCCGTCTCGCCGGGTCGGCTGTGGAGTGCGCCTCACCAGGCCGCGGTCCGCGCTACCGTCGATGGACTCCGTGCGCTCGGCCTCTTGAAGGGAGAGCGGAAAAAGCTTCTAGCGAAAGAGGCCCACCGTCGTTGGTTCATGCACGGCACCAGCCATTGGCTGGGGATGGACGTGCATGATGCGGGCGGCTATGTCGATCCGGACGGCAAGCCGCGCCGCCTTCGAGCCGGTATGGTCTTGACCGTGGAGCCCGGGCTTTACTTCGGCCCGCGCGATCGCTCCGTCCCGGAACGCTATCGCGGAATTGGCGTGCGCATCGAAGACGACGTTCTTGTCACGAGAAGCGGGCGGCGTGTCTTGACCGAAGCCGTTCCCAAAGAGCTCAGCGAGGTCGAGCGGCTCTGCCAAGGCCCGGGGGCCTGAGCTCGTTCCATCGCTCGACGAACGCGACGGCGGCGTCGACGAAACGCTCGGCGGCGTCACGTCCTCGCTCAACGGTCGCCTCGTTAGGTTAGGATTGCGTACGCTCCACACTCCAGTCGTCGACATGTCCCGTGCGGTCGTGCCCTTGCCGGCGGCCTCGGCCTTGAGGGCTTCGGCGAGAAACACACGTAGCGCGGTCTCGTCGCCTTCGAGGATCGAAGGTACCATCGCTTGTAGGTGTTCTGGAATCGAAAGCCCGGCGAGCTCGCTTCTGTCGAGCTCGACGAGCGCCGGGATCAAGTAAAGAGCGTTCGAGGTTTCGCCGACGCCGCCGTGACGGTCGAATTGGCGCGGCGCCTCCTGTGTCGAGAAACGCTGCGCCATGAACGGGGCTGCAGCCTCGCCGAGCTCGACCGCGATCCCGGCGGTCTCGTGATTGATGCGGTCGGCGATGAAGCGTGAAACGACGCGGTTGCCGCCATGCGCGTTCAAGATGAGGAAGCGTGTGAAGCCGTGTTTCATGAGCGACGCGGCAGCCTCGACATAGACGGCTTGGATCGTCTCGAGCGACAGCGTGATCGTTCCCGAGAACTCCATGTGATAGGGCGAGTTGCCGGGCAGCAGGATCGGCGCGACGAGCACGTCGGTCTCTCGTGCGATGAGCTTCGCTCGCTCGATACCGTTCAAGACATCTGTTCCGATGGGAAGCTGAGGACCATGCTGCTCGAGCGAGCCGACAGGGATAATCACCATATCGGTGCGCTCGGCGAGCGCCTCGACTTCGGGCCAGCTCATGTGCGGGAGATAGTTTTTGATTTTATTCTCGGTCCACAGTGGATTCGTCTGAGCGCTCGCGAGGGCCGTCCACGAGACGACGAACAAGACCAACGACATGCGTGTCATAGCGCCTCCAGTTCTCGTTGTCCCCAAATGTGAAGCTATTCTTGCGCGGGTCCTTTGGATGTTGCCTTTCCTCGAATCACGTTGACGCCGAAGACCGTGAGCCCTAACGCGAGCCCGAGCGTTCGGCTACGGCTATCGGGATAGACGAGCATGACGGCCGAGAGCGCGAAGAGCCCTCTTTCGACAAGCTTGGTCGGAACGGACGCATAGCCTTCCACGGCAAACGCGACAACAGCGATGAGTCCCGCGGTAACGAGGACTGACCAGAGACCGTCCAAAAGCGACACGCCGTCGACCATCAGGAGGCCCGAATAGGCCATCATCAACGGAATGATGAAAAAACCCGCCGACAGCTTGAGCGCTTCGACGGCAGTGCGCATCGGCGACGCGCCGGCGATACCCGCGCCCGCGAAGGCAGCCAGAGCGATCGGCGGCGTCACGTTCGAGGTTTGAGAGAGCCAGAAGATGATCATGTGGGCAACGATGAGCGGCAAGCCCAGGCTCGAAAGCGCCGGAGCGGCCATGACGGCAATCACGATGTAAGCGGCGGTCACGGGGAGCCCCATCCCGAGAATGAGAGCCGCTGCGGCGATGAGGACGAGCGCGAGCCAGAGCGCGCCGCCGGCGAGGTCGACGACGGACTCGGTAAACTGCAAGCCAATCCCGGTCTGGCCGATAACGCCCACAACGATACCAGCGGTGGCGCAGGCTGCCGAGATCGGGAGCGCCATCACCGCACCCCGTTTCAAGCCATCGAGGATGGTTCGGAAACCGACTCGGGTCCGGACGCGCAGCGCTCCCGTGAGGATGACCGCCCCGCTTCCGATCGCGCCGACGATTGGCGGCGAATAGTTCAAGAGCAGGAGTACGGTGACGATGATGAGCGGGACGAAGAAGTGATAGCCGTCCCGAAGTGTTCCCGCGATCGCCGGCGTGCCGGTGAGGCCACGAAGGCCGAGCTTCGCCGCCATCAAGTGGACGAAGAGAAGAGTGCACAAAAAGTACATGAGGGCCGGTGCGATCGATAGCACGACGATGTTGTTATAGGGCGTTCTCGTGAACTCCGCCATGATGAAAGCGCCCGCGCCCATGATAGGCGGCATGATCTGTCCGCCGGTCGATGCCGCAGCCTCGATGCCTGCGGCTTGATCGGAGCGGTATCCGAGCTTTTTCATCATGGGGATGGTGAGCGCGCCGGTCGAAACCGTATTCGCGATGGCGGAGCCGGAGATAGAGCCCATCGCCGCGGAGGCGACGACGCTCGCTTTGGCGGGGCCGCCGCGGTAGCGGCCCGCTCCGGCGAAAGCGAGGTCGATGAAAAAACGACCCGCGCCCGTAACCTCGAGAAACGCTCCGAACAACACGAACATGAACACGGTGCTCGCGGCTATTCCGAGGGGCGTTCCGAAGATACCGGCGCCGGAAAAGACTTGAAAGCGTACGATTCGCTCGAAGGTGAAGCCGCGATTGGCCACGAGGTCGGGGAGAAAGTTTCCGTAGGCGTTATAGAGGATGAAGACGCCGCCGATGGCGACCATGACCCAGCCGATCGAGCGCCGCGTCGCTTCAAACAAAAGCGCGACGAATACGAGCCCAGAGATGAAATCGTGGGGTTCGAGACCGTTCAGGATGTGGTCGATCGCGCGATAGTCGAAGGTCAAAATGACATAGCCGCTATAGAGCGCGAGTGCGGCGAGCGCGAGATCTACGCCACGGCCGAGACGGTATCGGCTCGAAGCCGGATCGCGCACGGACGGATGGTAGACAAAGGTGAGCACGAGCACCCAGGTGAGATGGGCCGGGCGCATGAAAGTGGCGCCGATCGAGCCCGTGACACTCTGCCAGACCTGAAAGCAAGATAGTGCTATGGCGCCAACGAATGCGATCTTCAAAAGAGTCTCCTCGAGGCGGGCCGATTCGCTATTTGGCTGCTCTTGCCCGTGTGGTTCCGAGGATCTCGTCATAGTAACGTTTCGCGCCAGGGTGAAGCGGCAGGGAGCCTATTGAAGCTGCGGTTTCGGGGACGAAGAACTGGGCGACTCTCGAGATGTGCTCCAAACTCCCACGAAAGTCGAACAACGCTTTGATGAGCCGGTACGCCACGTCCTCATCCATCTCACGATGGACGACCAGGAGGTTCCAGAGTGTCGGCGTCTGGACCGGCTCGTCAACGCCGCGATAGATCCCTGGCGGTACCGAGAACGCCGAATAGGCGGGGATGTGCGCCGTCACCTTCTTCATTTGTTCATCCGTGAAGGGGACGAGAGCAATCTTGCGCGTGACCGCGAGCTCCACTACCGCGGCGATGCCGAGCCCGCCGGCGATGAAACCCGCGTCGATCGTGCCGTCCTTGAGTCCGTTCGACGTCTCCGAGTAGTTGAGCTGGCGAACAGTAAAGTCGCTCTCGGTGATCCCGAGTGCTTTGAGGATGTTCCAAGCGGTCACGAAATTTCCCGACCCAGGCGGGCCAACGGAAACCTTCTTCCCCTTCAAATCCTCGAACGATGTGATGCCCGAGCGCTCGACCGTCACGAGGTGAACGACGTTCGGATACATCTTGCCGAGGATCGCGAGCGGAAGCGGATAGGGAAAACGTCCCTCTCCGGCGACCGCGTCTGCGACCGAGTCCCCCTGGGCGAAGCCGACATGGCTTTCGAGCTTCGCGACCTGTACGAGGTTGGTCACCGACCCCGCCGTCACTTCAGCTTTGATGTTGATGCCGTCGACGTAACGAGACCAGATGGAGGCGAGCCCGCCCCCAAGTGGATAATAGATCCCAGAAGGATTGCCGGTTGCAAAGGAAAGTGTCTGACACTGCACTACCTGTGGCGCAAGAAAAGATGCCGTAAGGAGAGCAAACCTGCCGACTGTACTCATCCAACCCCCTCAAACCGAGGATGCTATCACGGTGTGTGGTAAAAGCGTCAGTCGTCCGTCGCAAGCAACGGTCGCCGGTAACAGGTGGCAGGCAGCTAAGGGCCCAAGAATAACTGCCGATTCTTGGACATCCCGCGCTTTGCCATGCGGGCGCCCTTTATTAGATCGGGCGCAAGAATCGGCATTTATTCTTGCCCGGACCTCGACCGCGGACTCAAAGCCCGAGCGCTTGCCTAAAATAAGCGATGGTCTGCGTCAAGCCGTCCTCAAGGGTGAGTTTCGGGCTCCAATCGAGGAGGTTGTTCGCGAGGGTGATATCGGGCTGGCGTATTTTCGGATCGTCCTCGGGCAGCGGCTTGAACGTTATCTCACTCTTCGAGCCCGTCATCTCGACGATGACTTTCGCGAGCTCGAGCATCGTCATCTCGGCTGGGTTTCCGATATTGACGGGGCCGGGATGTTTCGAGAACGCGAGGCGGCACAGACCTTCGACGAGGTCGTCCACGAAGCAAAAACTTCTGGTCTGTTGTCCATCGCCGAACACCGTTATCGGCTCGCCCGTGAGCGCTTGGCTCACGAAGGCAGGGATTGCGCGGCCGTCTCGAACGCGCATTCTCGGCCCATAGGTGTTGAAGATGCGCGCGACCTTTACGTCGACGCCGTGGAAGCGACGATAGGCGACGCTCATCGCTTCGGCGAAGCGCTTCGCCTCGTCATAGACGCCGCGTGGTCCGATCGGATTGACGTTGCCCCAGTAATCTTCCGTCTGCGGATGGACGAGCGGATCGCCATAGACTTCCGACGTCGAGGCCAAAAGAAACGCTGCTTTCTTCGCTTTCGCGACGCCCAAAGTTTTGTGCGTTCCGAGCGAGCCGACTTTCAGTGTCTGGATGGGAAGCTCGAGATAGTCGATGGGGCTTGCAGGGCTTGCGAAGTGAAGGATGTGGTCGATCGCGCCGTCGACGTGAATCTCTTCCGTGACGTCGTGCTCGACAAGCGTGAACCGGGGGCTCTTGATATGCGCGAGGTTTTTCGGGTTGCCGGTGATGAAGTTGTCCATCCCGATGACTTCGTGATCCCGGGCAAGTAGATAGTCGACGAGGTGCGAGCCGATGAATCCTGCCGCGCCGGTAATGAGCGTGCGCTTCGTCAAAATGCGTGCTTTTGGAGAACGGCGCGCCAAGTGCGCCAGAGGATTTGAACATCGAGCGTGAGCGACCAGTTCTGGATGTAGTAGAGGTCGTGCTCGATCCGCTTCTCGATGGAAGTATTGCCGCGCCATCCGTTCACTTGTGCCCAGCCTGTCATGCCGGATTTGACCTTGTGGCGAAGCATGTATTGAGGGATGCGGCTCTTGAACTCTTGGACAAAGTTCGGCCTCTCCGGTCGCGGCCCCACGAGAGACATGTCTCCCTTGAGCACGTTATAGAGCTGAGGCAGTTCGTCGACACTGAAGCGGCGCAGAAGCTGGCCAAGGCCCGTACGTCTCGGATCCTCCGAAACGGCCCAAACGGGGCCCGTCCCTTTTTCGGCCTCGTCGTGCATCGACCGAAACTTGTAAATCGTGAAGGACTTGTTGTCGAGACCCATGCGCTCTTGCGCGTAGAACACCGGACCCTTGGAGGTGAGCTTGATCAGAACGGCGATGACGGCGAAAGGGATGGCGAGGAGGGTAAGAAGTGCGCCAGAGACCGCCATGTCCATGACGCGCTTCACGAGCCAATTCCAGCCGCGGATAGGGGGCTGGGAGAGATTGATGATCGGCATCCCATCGAGATCTTCGACCCCAGCGTGAAGCGCCGCATCGGTCAAGTAGTCCCAGGCGACTTTGACGTCGAGCGCCTCACGGTTCGCGAAGGCGACGAGGTGGCGGATCTTGTTGTGGGCTTCGAGTGGCAGCGCGATGTAGAGCGAATCCACCGTTGCGTTAGAGACGATGTCGGCCACGTCGTCGACACCGCCGAGGATCGGGATACCGCGATGGCCCGCGAACTCGCCGCGCAGCTTATCGTCGAGAAATCCGGTTACCCGAAAACCCATCTCTTGGTGGTCGATCAACTTGTCGGCGACGGTGCGTCCAAGTTGGCCGGCGCCGGCAATCAAGATGCTCCTGAGGCCTTCGCCGCGGCGCCAGCGGGCTTCACGCTTGCGGCGAATGACGGTGCGCGCGACGGTGAGTGCTGTGACGTCGAAAATGACGAACAAGCCGAGCACGAGCTGGGAGAACTCGTACCGTCCGGAGAACGCGGGCGGACCATAGAGGTAGTAGACGCGCGCATAGAGGGCCACGAATAGCGTCACGGCCGTCCCCATCGCCACAGCCCAGATGATCGAGAAAAGCTCGTCCGTGCGCGAGCGGATCCGCTTCAAGCTGTAGAGCCCGTGCGCGTAAAAGAGGGGAGGCCAGAGGGGAATGATAAGCAGAAGCAGCAGCAAATACTGACTGAAGGGGTTGACGCCTTTGGTGACGTGGAACCAGCCGCTCTCGAATCGTACGAAATAGGCGAAGCCGAAAGCAGACAACGTGGCGACAAGATCGCTGGCCAAGTAAATGCCTGTCCAGATCCGGCTTTGCTGTTTGACCATGAAGCAGCCTGTTAGAGACCGGCCGCTTTGGCACGTGTATTTATGAACTCTCTCATGCGGTTTTGAAACGCTTCTCGCGAGAAGCCGAGCGCCCACTCCCGGAGCAGCTTTTTATTTACTCCCAACGAGTATACATTGTCAATGGCGCGCGATAGGGCTTCGGGTGTGGGCTCGTGGAAAAAAACGCCTGTTTCTCCATCCCGCACCGTATCGAGAGCGCCCCCTTTACCGTAGGCGACGACGGGAGTCCCGCAAGCTTGTGCCTCGAGAGGCACGATCCCGAAGTCCTCGACTCCCAAAAGCAAGCAAGCGCGACAGGTTTGGTACAGCTCGCGCAGGGTCGCATCATCGGCCCAGCCGAGAAAACGGACGTTCGGGGGTGCGGTTGCCTTTAGCCGGGCTGCCGACGGCCCGCTTCCGACGACGACCAGCTCGTCTTTCCGATGGCGAAAGGCCTCGATGGCGAGATCGATTCTCTTATACGGTACGAGGGCGGAGACCACGAGGCAGAAGGATTGGCCGTCGGATTCGCCATCGGATATGGACGGTACGTAGAAGTCGGTGTCGACCGGCGGTGGGATCACGGCATCGGTCGCGCGCCCGTAATACCTGTCGATGCGCTCGGCGACATAACTCGAGTTAGCAACGAAATGATCGACACGGCTAGCCGAGGCGCGGTCCCAGGCGCGAAGCTTCTTTGCGACGGGGCCGTAGAGAAGCTTGGCCTTTAACCCCGAGCCGAAATAGTCGTGAAACCGGTCCCAAACGTAGCGCATTGGGGTATGGCAGTAGCAGATGTGAAGTGCGCCCTCGGCCGGCTGGACCCCTTTGGCGACGCAATGCGAGCTCGAGAGCACAAGATCGAATCCGCTGAGATCGAGCGATTCGATGGCCCAGGGGTGGAGCGGCAGATACCAGCGATATAGTCGTTTCGCCCCCGGAAGCTTTTGCGTGAACGCGGTGCGGATCGGAAGCGACTCGATCCGGGGACTCGTTACCCCTGTGACGTGCACTAGTGTGAAGAGCGTCGCGTCGGGAAAGAGCTCGCAGAAACCCTCGAGAACTTTCTCGCCGCCGCGCAAGCCGGTGAGCCAGTCGTGGACGAGGGCGATGCGCATACTAACTCAGGGCGGTCATGTAAGTGTCTTGGATCTGCGCCACCGCCTCCTTCCACGAGAAACGTTCGGCGCGAAGGCGGCCTTTCTGCTTTAGCCGCTCACGCGTCGCCTCATCGGTCAGAACCGTTTTCATGGCCTCGGCGATCTCATCGACGTTATAGGGGTCGACGGTGAGCGCGGCATCGCCCACGACTTCGGGAAGCGACGAGATCTTGGACGTGATGACCGGCGTGCCGTTGGCCATCGCTTCGAGCGGCGGAAGGCCGAAGCCTTCGTACAAGGATGGAAATACGAACACATCGGCGGCGCGGTACAAAGCTACGAGCGTGAGCTCGGGAACGAAGCCAAAAAAGCGAACGTTGCCGCGCACTTTGTGTCGTTCGACCGCGCGTCGCAGCGAAGGATATCTCGACATTTCGTCCCCGACGACGATGAGGTTGACATCTGAGAACCACGTGCTGTCGCGAAGCCTGGCCAAGGCTGCAATCAAGCGTTCGACGTTTTTGTGAGGCTTGATGTTGCCGACGAAGAGCGCGTTCCTGCCTTTGAGCTGAAATCGCTGCCGCAGCCGGTCGATCGCGCCCGACTCGAGCTCCTCCGTCATGATGGGGTCGATGCCGTTCGGGATGACGCGGATCTTGGCTTCGTCAACATCGAAAAATCCGAGCAAATCGCGCTTGGACGCTTTCGAGACCGTCATGACGATCCGCGCCTTTTCGAGCGCTCGGCCGATCATGAACTTCGCGTAGTGTTTGGCCCAGGCCGAGGGCAAGTATTGCGGAAACAAGAGGTGGATGACGTCGTGGATAGTGACGACGGAGCGGCATGGCGTGAAAAAGGGTAGCACGTAGTGGGGCGCGTGGTAGAGGTCAGCCCTAATCCGCTTGAGGGCGAACGGGATCGTGACGTGCTCCGAGAGCGAATAGTTACGCGCTTTGACGAAGGAGATCTCGAACATCGAGGACAATGAGCGCAGGAGCGTCTCGTCCTGCCGGTACCCAAGGAGGTAGTAGTCGTTATCCGTGTCGAGCGCTGGAAGGTGCCGGATCAAATTTCGAAGGTAGGTCCCAATACCGAAATCTTTGATCTTGCGGACGTCGATCGCGATCCGCATGATCCGCTACGCCCTCATCAGCCCAGATGCTCCATGCAAACTTCGAGAACACTATCACGATTTGTCGCCCGTTGTTTGATTCATCTTGACGCCGAGGTTCTTGAGCTCAACCGCGAGCTCGCTCTGAAGCACGTCGAGCTCCGTGGACGGGCTGAACACGTGGACGAAGGCATCCCCGCCGAGGACAGCGTGAAGCCGGGCTTTGAGGGTCGCGCTTGATTCCGTGAACTTGATGCCGTGTAGCTGCAGCCCGTCGACGCCTAACTCTTGCGCCCGGCCTTGTCGCACCCAAATGACGCGCGCCGGGATCTCGAAGAGCTCCGCCTGCTTGTAGAGCGAAAGCTTTAGGGTCATATCGTGCCCTTCCGCGAGCCGTCTATCGGTCACGATGCAGGCGCCCGTGACCGACATGTTGATGACGACGCCGTAGGCGAGTTTTTGGCCATCCTGGAAGACCGCAGCCGTCGCCGGCGTCTTCGGGGCCATCCGTCCAATCGTTCGTAACTTATCGAACTGCGTCGCCATTGGAGTCCTTGCTGTCGATGTTACTCACATACGCCGTTGGGGGGCGCGTTTCGCCTGGATTGGGTAGATATCTTAGTAGGAGGACGCCACGTTGTCAACGCATTCGCGTCACGGTTCGGCGACGGCGCATCAGATAGCTGCGCTCGGTGTCGTTCGTGACGCGGGCGAGGGCTTCGTCATAGGCGGAGGCGGCCTCTTCGAATCGGCCGGAGCGGCGCAGAAGGTCCGCGCGTGCTGCGTGAAGGAGATAGTAGTCGCTCAGGCTTCCGCTCGCGGACACCTGTTCTAGCTCTTTCAAACCGTCCTCGGGTCCGCGTGCCATGCCAATGGCCGCAGCGCGGTTTAACGCGACGATGGGCGAGGCGGTGAGCTTCCACAAGTGGTCGTAGAGCTCGACGATACGTGCCCAGTTGGTCGCCTCCGCTGACGCCGCGCTCGCATGACAGGCGCCAATCGCTGCCTGGAGCTGGTAGGGTCTGGGCCGCCGAAGACGCATCGCGCGATCGAGATAGGTGAGTCCGAGAAAGATTTGCTCTTTATCCCAGAGAGCACGGTTTTGCTCTTCGAGCGTCACGAGCTCCCCTGAATCCGAGACGCGCGCGGCCCGGCGGGCGTCGTGAAGAAGCATGAGCGATGTCAGCCCGAGAGCTTCGGGCTCGCCGGGAGCGAGTTCGCAGACAAGCTTCCCGAGGCGAATGGCTTCCGACGAGAGCTCTTGCCGGACGAGCACGTCGCCCGCGCTCGCGGCGTAGCCTTCGTTGAAGATGAGGTAGAGCACGGCGAGCACGCCGTCGAGCCTCTCCGAAAGCCGAGGCGCATCGGGAACTTGGTAAGGGATCCCGGCGATACGGATCTTTTTCTTCGCGCGCACGAGTCGCTGCGCCATCGTTGCTTCAGGGACGAGAAACGCGCGCGCGATCTCACGCGTGGTCAGCCCTCCAAGCGTGCGCAGTGTGAGCGCGACCCGCGCTTCCATGGAGAGTGACGGGTGGCATGCGGTGAAGATGAGCTTGAGCGGATCATCGGCAATGATGGAGTCATCTTCGTCATCGAGCGCAGGAGCCCAGCGCTCAACTGTCCTCCGGATCTCATCTTGCTTCGCGGCAAAGTTGCTCTCGCGGCGGAGACGGTCGATGGCTTTGTTCCGCGCCGTCGTGATGAGCCACGCTGCGGGCTCGTCCGGGATGCCGCGTTCAGGCCAGGTCTCGAGCGCGCGCGTGAAGGCGTCCTGGAGCGCGTCCTCGGCGCGATCGAAATCTTCGAGCTGGCGGATGAGGGTGGCCAGCACGCGTCCCGAGTGATCTCGAAAGACGCGCGCCGCAGCCTCCTTCGTGGATGATGTCACCTCATTCCTGATCGAAATTCATGACGGGCCGGATCTCGACCGAGCCGTGTTTCGCCGTCGGGATCCGTGCAGCATATTCGATCGCCTCGTCGAGATCCTTGCATTCGAGAACGTAGAGCCCGCCGAGCTGTTCCTTGGTCTCCGCAAACGGACCATCGATCGTCGTGGTCTGCTCGTCGCGCACCTTCACCGTCGTCGCCGCGGCGACGTCCTGGAGCGCGCTGCCGAACTGGTAAATGCCGTTTTTCTTGACCTCGTCGGAGAGCGCGAAATAGGCCCCCATATAGTCGTCGAACTCTTTTGTGCCGGGTTTCGGCTCCTTCGCCTCGTCGGAATAAATCAGCAGCGCATATTGCATGTCGTTTCTCCTTTCATCTTGGAGACGAACGAGATTCCGCCAGATCGACCGTCACGCCATGGGGCTGAGCAATCGCCTCCAAGACTGAAGCTCCCAGGAAGGCGCCACCATCGATGCGAGCTTCTCGCCCGCGAGCTCGAGTCTCCGATAGAACACTTCGTCATGCTCTGCCCGCTCGAGAAGCGTCGCTAGGCTCCCTGCGTCTCCCGCAGGGAAATATCCCGGAAAGTGTGGACCTAGCAGGCCTTCGACGCCTGGCACCTGGCTCGTGAGGATGGGGGTGCCGAGTGCTAAGGCTTCGGAGAGCACGTTCGCGCCGCCTTCGGAGCGCGACGTCAACAAAAGGATGTGGCTGCGCGCTACGAGAAGCCTGGCTTCCTCGTGCGGGACCGGACCGATCCAGCGGTAGCGAGTGTTTTGGGTCGCGGCGTGTTTCGCGCGTTTTTCCATCTTCGAAGACGCCGCCGCGCCAGCGTGCACGATTTGCACCCGGGACGTTCTCGGAAGCATGGACGCGGCTTCGGCCGCGAGCAGCGGGTCCTTTACATCGCGAAGATGCGCCACGAGGCAGGCCTGGAAACAATTGGCCGCTTTCGTGATGGTGCGCGCGATCGGTTGCGCGGATTGATAGATTACTATCGTCTTCGGGCGGAGCGACGCGTCGAGAATATCGCGCCCACCCGGCTGGAGCACGACGATATGCGTCGCAAGCTCGAGCGAGCGGCGAACGGCCTCGTCATCATCGGGTAGATCTTGATAGAGGTCGGTGCCGGTCATCGCGACGACGAGCGGTTTTTTGGGGAAAGACTCTTTGAACGCTTCGATCGACGTGGAGCTCTTGCGAGCGTGGAGTGCTATGAGAAGGTCGGCTTCTTCGCTCGCATATTGCTCGAGCACAATGGGATCGTGACCGAGCTTGCGAAGCACCGCTTCCCAGCGACGCGCGGTGACCTCGTTACCGGTCACTTGCCCCTGCAGGGAAGGCTCGCTTCCCGGGGTGACGATTACGATTTTCATCGTGCTGCCGAATGTCTCTGCGTTTCAAAAGTTCTAAGGTTTACCTGGCTAGGCTCTCGGCTTGCGGCTTTCATTAGTGGTCTCCTTGGACCAAAAGGCGCAGGGCCTTCCCATAGGTGCGCCGCAATGAGGGGCGAAAAAGATATGCCAGTCCGAGTCCCGCCGTCATGTAGAGTTTCAGCAACCCGAGACGCGGCTGGCCGTAATGTTTCGCGTAGAAGTGCAAACGGCTTCGCTGGGACTCCACAAACGCTTTGTCGGGAAGCTGGGTCGTCGATCGGCCTCGAAGATGGGTTACTTCGACGTCGGGTGTGAAGACGACCTTCTTGCCTTGGGCACGAATGCATGCGCAGAGATCGACGTCCTCGGAATAGAGAAAGAACGTTTCGTCGAAGCCGCCGATCGTCTCAAGCAGATCTCGGCGCGTCATCAGACACGCGCCGCTCACCCAATCGACCTCCCGCTCGCGTGCGAGTCGAGCTTCGACGAAACCCCGCAGCGGACCGGCGCCGTCGTGGTAACCCGCGTTCAGAAATTTCTGCCAAGCTTCCGCGGTGAGCGACAACATCGCTCCGAAGGACATCTCGAGAGCACCTTCCGCATTGCGCAAGCGGGGACCGAGCGCTCCGATCTCGGGCCGTGCCTTCATGCGTGCGACCATCGTTGCGATGGCGCCCTTCGGGACAACGGTGTCGCTGTTCAAGAACAATACGAGCTCCCCTCGAGCCCGCCTCCAAGAACGGTTCGATGCCCTGGAAAAACCGGCATTCTCGCCAGAGCGCTCGATCGCGACGCTCGGAAAGTTGCTCTCGACGAGCGCAACGCTGCCATCGGTGGACGCGTTGTCGGTGACCACGATTTCGAGCTCGCACCCATCCGAGTTCTCGAGGATGGAACGGAGACAGTTCTCGAGTTCGCCCCGAGCGTTGTAGCTCACGATCGCGATGGAGAGCTCCGTCACACTTTACCTGCAACGCGCTCATAGAGAGAGCGCGCTTTGTTTGCGGACGCGTCCCAAGAGAAAAGCTCTTTTCGCTCCAAGCCGCGTGCGACGAGCTGTGCGCGGAGCTCTTGGTCGCACCACGTGCGGTCGATGGTGTCCGCGAGCGCTCGAACGTTCCCGGGCGGGGCGAAGAGCGCCGCGTCTCCCGCCACTTCGCGATGGACCGGAATGTCGGAGGCAACGAGAGGCGTTTCCGACGCCATCGCTTCTAAAAGCGGGAGGCCGAATCCTTCCCAGAGGGATGGCATTACCACGATGCGCGCGGACCGATAGAGCGATACCAGAGCCGCCGCGTCCACATAGCCCAGCTTGTCGACGCTGTCTTCGAGCATCAGCCGGTGGATCGTGTCGTCGACGCGCGGCGCATCGAGTCCGTCGCCACCCGCGATGCGCAAACGACCTTCGAAGCCCCTCTCCCGCAAAAGCGCGAGCGCTTCCAGGAGTCTCGTGAGGTTCTTGCGCGGTTCGAGCGAGGCGACCGTGAGGATGTAGTCCTCGTGCACGGCGGGGGTGACCTTCTCGGTGGGCCCCGAGAATCGGCTGTCGAGCCCGGCGTGAATCACGGTGATCCGCTCGGGAGGTACGTCGAGTTTTTCTTGGACGTCACGTGCCGTGGTCTCGGAGATGGCGATGACGGCGTCGGCTTTTCTGGCATGCGAGCGGACCAAGTTCACGTAATCCCGTCGGATCTCGCGGCTCGTGGCCTCAGGCCGCTCGAGGAAGAATAGGTCGCATATAGTAATGATGGTACGGCCGCGACGGGTAGGCAGAATGAGGGGAGTCGGAGAATGCGCCACGTCCAGACGCTCGCCGGCGAGCCAGTCGAGCGAGGGGGTCTCGAACCGGTGCCAGAGCGCGTTCAGAACACGGACCGGGACGCGGCGGTCGATGAGCCGGAAATTATCCGGCCGCGGCCGCAGCTCGGGGCGCTCTTTCCAGGAGCTCGAGAACAGCACGTAGTTATTCTCGCTGTCGACGCGGCCAAGACCTCCGACAAGTCCCTCGAAGTAGCGGCCGACGCCCGTCGCGTGTGACAGCGCCGGACGGAAATCGACACCAATGGTGAGCTTCGCCATGTTTCCGCGATGTTAGCATCTCGCGCCGCTTTACCGCCCCGTTCGCGACACCTGGCGGGTCCCCGTTACCCCTTCCTGGCAGGACACTGGTTCACGCGATAAAATAACCGGCTTGGGCCGCTACGTTAGCAAGAGGGTAGATGAATATTTCAGTTGTAGGAACCGGTTATGTCGGCCTCGTCGTATCGGCTTGTCTCGCCGAGAACGGCAACCATGTTATCGCTGTCGATATCGATGAAGACAAAATTACTCGTTTGCAGCGTGGCGAAATCCCTATCTACGAGCCTGGGCTCGCGGAGCTCGTGAAGCGGAATGTCGACGAAGAACGTTTGAGCTTCACGAAGGATTTCGACAACGCGGTGCGGCAGTCGAAGATTCTCTTCATCGCCGTCGGCACGCCGACGCGTGAAGACGGCTCGGCGGACATGTCGCACGTTGTCTCCGTCGCCGAAGGCATCGGTCATGCCATGGACGAGTACAAGATCGTCGTCCTCAAGAGCACCGTCCCCGTCGGCACGAACCGCTCCGTCAAGAAGACCCTCTCAAGAATCACGCGTCACCCGGTTGCCGTTGTCTCGAACCCCGAGTTCTTGAAAGAGGGTGCGGCGATCGACGACTTTCTGCGCCCCGACCGCGTTGTTGTGGGCACGGACGACCCTGCGGTAGCGGAGCTCATGAAAGAGCTCTACCGGCCCTTCATGCGTACCGGCAATCCCGTCCTCGTGATGGACCCCGAGAGCGCCGAAGTCACAAAATATGCCGCCAACGCGATGCTCGCGAGCCGCATCAGCTTCATGAATGAGATCGCACGCCTGTGCGAGAACGTCGGGGCGGATGTGGCGAACGTGCGCCGTGCTCTCGGCACCGATAGCCGCATCGGACACCCGTTCCTTTTTCCCGGCGTCGGCTATGGCGGATCCTGCTTTCCGAAAGATATCCGCGCGCTTTTGAAGACGGCGCGTGATGCCGGCGTCAGGCTCGAGCTCATCGAAGCCACAGAGCGGGTGAACGAAGCCCAGAAGATTTATCTGGTCTCGAAGATCCGCGATCATTTTGGCGATGGTCTGAAAGGAAAACGTCTCGCGGTCTGGGGGCTCGCGTTCAAGCCCCGCACCGATGACATGCGCGAGGCACCGGCGCTCGCGCTGATCCATGCACTCATCGATGAAGGCGTCTCAGTCCGTGTCTATGATCCCGAAGCCATCGACGAGGCGCGCCGGCACCTCGCGGGCGTCGACGGGAGCGTGACATATTGCCGCAAGAGTTACGAGGCTTGCGATGGTGCCGACGGTCTCGTGCTCGTCACCGAGTGGAACGAGTTCCGCGAGCCAGACTTCGGCCGCGTCCGCGACTTGCTCAGAGAGCCAGTGATTTTCGACGGACGCAACATCTACAATCCGGACAAGCTGAGAGATCTCGGGTTCTCCTATTTCGGCGTGGGGCGTCGCTAGCGTGGCCGCGCTCCTCGTCACCGGCGGTTGTGGCTATGTCGGCTCCCACACGGTCCGGGAGCTTCTCGAGCGCGACGAGCGCGTCGTCATTCTCGATGACCTAAGCGCTGGCCACGTTGTCGCAGCGAGCGGCGCCGAGATCGTGCGCGCGGATTTATCGGGCCCGAACATCGCAGAGTCACTCGACGAGTTGCTCGGCCGCGAGCCTTTCGACGCCGTTGTTCATTTCGGAGCGAAGGCCTATGTCGGGGAATCGGTCGAAGAGCCAGAGAAGTATTACCGAAACAACGTTAGCGGGGGCCTCGAGCTCATCTCCGCAATGGCGCGCCATGGGGTGCCGGCGTTGATCTTCTCGTCGACTTGCTCGACCTACGGGAACCCGGAACGCGTCCCCATCGCCGAGGACCATCCGCAGCGGCCGATCAATCCTTACGGACGGACGAAGCTCGTCTTCGAATGGGCTCTCCAAGATTTCGAAGCCGCGCGCGGCATTCGCCACGTCAACCTGCGCTACTTCAACGCTGCGGGCGCGCACGAAAAGGGCGACCTCGGGGAAGACCACCGCCCCGAGACCCATTTGATCCCGCTTGTCTGCGAAGCGGCGATGGGACAGCGCGCCCATCTCTCTATTTTCGGCGACGACTACGACACGCCCGACGGCACCTGCATTCGCGATTACATTCACGTTCAAGATCTCGCCATCTCCCACGTGCGAGCGCTCGAGCACCTGCGGGCCGGCGGTGCTTCCGCGAGCTTCAACCTTGGCACGGGGACCGGCCACTCCGTTCTCGAAGTGGTCGACGCCGTTGAGCGTGTGAGCGGCAAGAAAGTGCCTCGCGAGATCGCGCCGAGGCGCTTGGGCGATCCACCCAGGCTCGTGGCGACGTCCAGGAAAATTCGTCAAGTTTTTGGCTGGGAGCCTCGATTCCCATCGCTCGAGCGGATCGTCGAGTCCGCGTGGTCGTTCAAGGAGCGTTTTCCAGATGGATACCCAAACGACTGAACTATCGCGGCGCATGGCGCTGTTCGAGCCCTCGCGCTCTGTCACGGAGATTCTCGACCTTGCCGAGCGGCCGGACGTCATCTCGCTTGCCGGTGGGCTTCCCGATCCGGCGGTCTTCGATCTCGATGCGGTTCGCGAGTCGATGGACCGCGTCTTGCGCGACGAGGGCGCGGCGGCGCTCAACTACGGGCCGAATGCTGGCTATGGCCAGCTGCGGGAATGGATTGCCAGACGGATGGCCGAGCGCTGCGACGTCTCGTTGTCGCCCGAGAACATTCTCGTCGTCTCTGGCGGCGTCGATGGATTGAACTTGTGTGCGATGGCGCTTCTCGACAAAGGGGACACTGTACTCGTCGGTGCGCCGACATACATGATGGCGCTTCATGTTTTCCGCACCTACGAAGCCCGCATCGTCCCGGTCCCTCTCGATGAGCACGGTGTCGACCCGGAAGCTCTCGAACAACGTCTTCGGGAGCTCGACAAAAAAGGCGTCCGGCCGCGCCTTTTCTACACGAATCCATCGTTCCAAAACCCCTCCGGGCGCACCATGGACCTACCGCGCCGGGAGAGGATCGTCGAGCTTTGCCGGCGTTACGAGGTGCCCATCGCGGAAGATCACGCCTATGGTGAGCTCGTCTATGATGGCGAGGCGCTTGCGCCGCTCAAAGCACTCGATCCGGAGAACGTTCTCTTCATCCACACGTTCTCGAAGATCTTCGGTCCAGGCGCGCGGCTCGGCTGGGTTGCGGCTGAGCCCGCGCTCATCGAGCGGCTCGGACTTTGCAAGCTCGGCACGGACCAGTGCGCCAATACGCTCACCCAACGACTCGTCCACGACTACGGCACCCGGGGTCTCATCGACGCGCAAGTGCGGCGGTCGATCGAGCTCTACCGCAGCAAGCGCGACGTCATGGAGCGTGCGATGACCGCACATTTTCCATCGGATGCCAGCTGGGTCCACCCCGGTGGCGGGTTCTTTATCTGGGTGCGCCTGGCCGAAGATACGGATAGCGAGGCGCTCTTGCGCCGTGCGATCGAAGAGGAAAAGACGGCTTTCGTCGCCGGCCCGCCTTTTTTCCCCGATGGTAGTGGCGCCAACTATCTGCGTCTTTCCTACAGCTTCGTCCGCGAGGACCAAATCGAAGAAGCGATCCGGCGCCTGACCCGCACCATAAGCGATTAGTTGGAGCCGATAGCAACTCGTATTGCGGAAACGCGTCACCCCAGATCCATAAATCTTGATAGCATGAATCCGACGTGAAAGAGTTCCGGCGCCTACTTTCTTACGCTTGGCCATATAGGGGGCGATTCCTCTTGGCCTCTTTTGCGATGGTGGGTTTTGGCGCGACCTCGGGCGGGCTCGCCTATCTCATCAAGCCCGTCTTTGACGACGTTCTGATCCAGAACGAGAACTTGGCTCAGGTCGCGGTGCTCATCATCCTGCTCTATCTCGCGAAAGGGCTCTTTTCTTACTTCTCGACCTATCTGATGAGCTGGGTGGGGCAGCGGACGGTCATGGACCTTCGGAACGTCCTCTACCAGCACGTGATCCGCCAATCGGTGAGCTTCTTCAAGAGCCAGCCGACGGGAACGCTCATCAGTCACATCACGAACGACGTCGAGAAGATCCAGCAAGCGGTCTCCGGTGCTATGGGCGATCTGCTCATGCAGAGCTTTGCGCTCCTCGGCTACGGTACGCTCGTGTTCTATTACGATTGGCGGCTCGCCATTTTCTGTTTCGTGATCGCTCCCCTCGCTATCTACCCGCTCGTGACCCTTGGCCGTAAGCTCCGGCGTCGGACGGATACCGGGCTCGAGCGTTGGCGCGACATCACAAACGTCCTACACGAAACGATCTCGGGAAGCCGCATCGTCAAGGCTTTCCGCATGGAGGCGTCCGAGACGAAACGCTTCGTCGCTGCCACCGACAGCCTCTTCCGGACCAATATGCGCATCACCCGCGTCATCTCGACGATGCCTCCCATCATGGAGCTCGTTGGCGGGGTCGGGATGGCGGCGGCCTTATGGTACGGGAGCGGTCGCATCGCGGCATCGACGATGACGACAGGCGAGTTTTCATCCTTTATCGCGGCGCTCTTCATGATGTACATGCCGGTGAAGAAGCTCTCCCGCGTGAATGCCACCCTCCAGCAAGCGCTCTCGGCCGCGAGTCGGATTTTTGCTGTGCTCGACGTCGAGCATTCCATCCAGGAAGTCGAGAACGCTGTCGAGCTCCAGCCGCTCTCGCGGAGCATCGAGTTTTCGAACCTCGACTTCGTGTATGACGACGGCAAAGGCGCGACTCTTCACGATGTGAACCTCGTCATCGAAGCAGGGCAAGTCGTCGCCCTCGTTGGCACGAGCGGGGCAGGGAAGAGCACGCTCGCGAGCCTCGTGCCGCGCTTCTACGACCCGACCGGCGGCGTCATCTTTTTCGATGGCGTCGATATTCGCGAGGCGACGCTATCGTCGCTTCGCGGGCAAATCGGGCTCGTGACGCAAGAGACGATCCTTTTCAACGACACCGTGCGCAACAACATCGGCTACGGCCTGAGCTCGGTCTCGGAAGACGCGCTCGTGGCGGCGGCGGAGGCTGCTTGCGCTCTCGAGTTCATTCGGGAGCTAGAACACGGCTTCGACACCGTCATCGGCGAGCGCGGACAACGGCTCTCCGGCGGCCAGCGGCAGAGGATCGCTATCGCCCGCGCCATATTGAAAAACCCTCCGATTCTCGTGCTCGACGAGGCCACGAGCTCGCTCGACGCGGAGTCGGAAGCGCTCCTCCAGCGAGCTCTAGAGAACTTGATGGCGAACCGCACGACGCTCGTCATCGCTCATCGGCTATCGACGATCCGAAAAGCGGATCTCATTGTCGTCATAGAGGGCGGCCAAGTGCAGGAGACAGGAACCCAAGAGGAGCTCCTCGTCCGCTCGGGAGGGGTCTATCGACGGCTCTACGAGCTTCAGTTCTCTCAGGGTGCTGCGGCCGAACCCGTGACGAGCGACACATGAGCGAACGATGCTGAAAAGCATGACGGGTTTCTCACGAGCCCGAATCGAGAACGACGCCCATGAAGTTGTCGTCGAGATTCGTACGGTTAACCACCGATATCTCGACGTGCGGACACGCGGCTCGGCCGGGCTCACGACGATCGACAAGAAAGTGCGCGATCGCATCGCGCAGTCGCTCGGCCGCGGAAAAGTCGACGTCAGCCTGCACCTCAAGCCGAAAGGCGAGAGCACGCACCAAATTGAGGTCGACCGGCCTTTGCTTTCGGAGTTCGTACGGGTGACTACCGAGATAGGGAAAGAAATCGGTGTCGCGGCGTCGCTCGAGCTTCGGGACTTGGTTGGTTTTTCGCCGGCTTTTCAAGTGAAAGAGCGTGATCTATCCGAAGGCACCAGCCTGTGGGACGCGCTCGAGCCGGCTCTCGGCCAGGCGCTCGAGGAGCTCGAGCGTATGCGCGCGGCCGAAGGCGCCGAGATGGCGGCGGATCTCGAGCGCCGCACGACGGAGCTCGCGTCTTTAGTCGATCGCATCGAGGCGCGCAGCAACGCAAGGCGTGAGGAGCGGCGCGGGGAGCTAGCGGCCAAAGTCGCGGAGCTCGTCGGCTCCGCTCTCGAGCCTTCCGCCATCGCAATGGAAGTCGCCCGTCTCGTGGAGAGGGCCGATATCGCCGAAGAGATCACGCGCTTCCGGAGCCACCTCGAGCTCTGGAAAGGGACGATGTCGTCGGCCGGGCCTTGTGGCAAGAAGCTCGACTTCATCGTCCAAGAGATGAACCGAGAAGTAAATACGTTAGGCTCGAAGAGTCAAGACGCTGAGATTGCGGAGCAAGTGATTGCGATGAAATCCGAAATCGAGAGAGTCCGGGAACAGGTTCAGAATATCGAATGACGACCGCACGGCGAGGCAACCTCTTCGTCATCTCGGCGCCCTCGGGCTCCGGCAAGACGACGCTCGTTCGGCGCCTTCTCGACACACTCGATGACGTGTGCTTTTCGGTGTCGTTCACGACGCGTCCCGTCCGCGGGACTGAGCGCGACAGCATCGACTATCACTTCGTGACCAAGGACGTGTTCCGCGCGAAAATCGAAGATGGCGAGTTCCTGGAATGGGCCGAAGTCCACGGCAACTTCTACGGGACGTCGAAGATCGTGACCGAGCAAGTGCGGGCGTCTGGGGAGGATATCCTTTTGGACGTGGACGTCCAAGGGGCCGCGCAAGTGCGCAAGGCGCAGCCGGACGCCATTACGCTGTTTGTCCTGCCCCCGTCGTTCGAGGTTCTGGAAGAGCGGCTCCGCGGACGGCGCCAAGATTCGGACGAGGTAATCTTGGGGCGGCTAGAAGAAGCTCGCCACGAAATTTATCATTATAAGGACTACGACTACGTGCTCGTCAATGACAGCGTGGAACGAACTTCGGAGCTACTGAAGGCGATCGTGCTCGCGGAGAGGACACGGCCGCGGCTACTCGAAGAGCGAATTCGGCCGATTGTGGAGTCATTTAGAGAATAAGAGAAAAGCGTAACGCAAAGACGCAGAGGTGCGAAGGCGCGAAGAGAAGAAAGACACAAAAAACGAGAGTGGATTTGATACTTTGAGAGTCTTTCCTTTGCTTCGTTGCGTTAAAAAAGAGTGACTGGTTTCTTTTCTTTGCGTGGAAGAGCATGAGTGAACGGAGTTGGATCGTGGGGCAAATTCGGGAGAGGATTTTGTTCTATCGGTCGATGACGGAGCTTGGGTTTGAGCGGCGAGCGGTTGCGGTGGCGCCGGTGGAAGAGCTTTCCGCGGGTGTTCAGGAGAGGGCGCCTCGGGGTCGGGAGACGCTTTCCGAGGTTCGGGCGGATCTTGGGGAATGTACTCGGTGTGTGCTTCATAAGAAGCGGACGAATCTTGTTTTTGGTGCTGGTGATCCCAGCGCTGATTTGATGTTTGTTGGGGAAGGACCGGGGTTTGAAGAAGATCGGCAGGGAATTCCTTTTGTTGGGCCTGCGGGGCAGCTTCTTACGAAGATTATCAGTGCTATTGATTTGAGTCGAGACGATGTTTATATCGCGAATATTGTGAAGTGTCGGCCGCCACGGAATCGGGACCCGGAGCCAGAGGAGGTGGAGGAGTGTCGGTCGTTTCTTGATCGGCAGGTCGATGCTATTCGTCCTAGAGTCATCTGTGCGCTTGGGCGGGTCGCGGCGTTGAATTTGCTTCGGACGGATGAAGGGATCACGCGCATTCGAGGCCGCATCTATCCGTATCGCGGTGCTAAGCTCGTACCGACTCTTCATCCAGCCTATCTGCTTCGTAATCCGGAAAAAAAGCGCGAGTGCTGGCAGGACATGAAGCTCATTCGACGACTGCTCGATGGGCAGTCTTCCTAACTTCTCCGCCTTCGCGGAGGTCGGGCTTCCGCTTCCGCTCCTTCGGACGTTCTCCTACGGGGTTCCCGATCCTCTTTTGAGTGCGCAGCCAGGGATGCGGGTCCGTGTCCGCTTTGGGCACCGCGTGCTCATTGGCTGCATCACCGAGGTCGGGGACACGGTGCCTGAGCTTCCATCCGACATCACGTTGCAACCGCTTTTGACGCTTCTTGATGAAGAGCCGGTGTTGACACCTTCGCAGCTTGAGCTCAGTCGCTTTATTGCGGATTACTACCTTGCTTCACCCGGGCTCGTTTGCCGCGGTATGTTGCCGCCCGAGACACCTCGTGAGGAGAGAGCGCTCTATGAGCGCCGCGAAATGGGCGACGTCAAAATGGGCGACGTCAAAATAGGGGACGTCAGGGGGTTGTCGAAACGCGTTCTCGAACTGCTCGATCGCCCGATGACGGCGCGCGCTATCGCGAAGGCCGTGGGGAAGAAGAATGTCGCGGGGACGATCGCAGCGCTTTTGAGAAAAGGCTTCGTCCGATGCCGCGCGCCGAGCGGAACGAAAGGCGGCCGCACGATGCGCGTGGCCGCCATCACTGAAGGTGGACGCCGAGCGCTCGAAACGGAAAAGTTGCACCCGACGACGTCCCGAATCCTCACGCTCCTGTCGGTCGCCACCGATCCCGTTCCACTACATACGATACGCAACGAGCTCTCCATCGAGCGAGGCCCGTTTCCGCGGCTTTCTCAAAAAGGGTACATCGAGCTCGTCGCTCAAACCGTACCTCAAACACCTTGGCGGCGCCTCGGCGCGGAACCGTCTGTGAAGCTCGATCTTGCCGAGAGCCAACGCGCTGCCGTCATCGCGATCCGGGAAGCGCTCGCAAAGGGGAGCTTCGAGCCTCTCCTGCTGCACGGCGTTACCGGAAGCGGGAAGACCGAAGTCTATCTACATGCGGCCGAGGACGCGCTCGCACGCGGCCGGAGTGTGCTTATCCTCGTCCCCGAGATCGCGCTCACGCCACGGCTCGCGGCACTTCTTTATTCCCGGTTCGGCGAGCGCGTTGCGATCTTGCACAGCGCGCTCGGGTCCGGAGAGAGGCGGGACGAGTGGTGGCGTATACGTCATGGCGAGGCCCGCGTCGTCGTGGGTGCGCGGGCTGCTATCTTGGCGCCGCTCGAAAATCTCGGCCTCGTCGTCGTGGACGAAGAGCACGAGGGCTCGTACAAGCAGGAAGAAAGCCCGCGCTATAACGCACGCGACGTCGCGATCGTGCGCGCGCGGGACGACGGCGCTGTGGTGGTGCTCGGCTCCGCGACACCGTCCCTAGAAACGTTCACCCGTGCTCTGGAAGGACGTTATCGGTTGGTCAGCTTACCCGAGCGTATTGCGAGCCGGCCCCTGGCGGCGGTGGAGCTCATAGACATGAAGGAGGTGGTGCGGGAAGAGGGCCCCAACACAGTGATCTCGGCGCCACTCCGAGGCGCGCTCGAACAACGTCTCAACGCAGACGAGCAGGCACTCTTGCTCCTGAACCGAAGAGGCTTCGCCGGCCAGCTTCTTTGCCGACAGTGCGGCGTCGCCCTGATGTGCAGTGAGTGCAGCGTAGCGATGACGCTTCACAAGGGTGGGACGCTCGCGGTCTGTCACTATTGCGGACTCGGGCGGCCGAAGCCGACGAAGTGCGATGTCTGCGAAGGGGAGTACTTGCGTTCGGTGGGCTACGGGACGGAGCGGCTCGAAACCCTCGTGAAAGAGATGTTTCCCGAAAGCCGCGTCGCTCGCATGGACCGCGACACGATGCGGCGCAAAGGGGGCTACGAGTCGCTCCTTGCGAAGTTCGCGTCGCGTGAGATCGACGTGCTCGTCGGGACTCAGATGTTGGCGAAGGGGCACGATTTTCCCGCGGTCACACTCGTGGGTGTCCTGGGCGCGGATAACGGTCTTGGCGCTCCCGATTTTCGGGCCGCGGAGCGAACTTTCCAGCTTTTGACGCAGGTGGCGGGCCGCGCTGGTCGAGGTGACCGTACGGGGGAAGTGCTCATCCAGACCTACCAGCCCGATCACTACAGCTTACAGTTCGCCCAAGCGCAGGACTATCAGGGCTTCTACGAGTCCGAGCGCAAGTTTCGGCGCGCGCTTTTGTACCCGCCCGCGGTGAGCGTCATCAACATCATTGTTGAAGGCCGCTCGATGCGAGAAGCGACAGCAGAGGCGCGACGCGCGGCGAGCTTTCTCGAGCGAGAGCCGGTCGCGGGCGTACGCATTCTCGGCCCGGCTTTTGCCGTCCGCTCGAAAGTCGCGGGTCGCTATCGGTGTCAGATTCTGATCAAGCTTCCGCGCCGCGAGCACGCGCGGCTCCGGCATTGGCTGCGCGGGCTTTTGAAAGACGAGACACTCGCGCGCGTGATGCTCGTCGACGTGGACCCGATGACGCTTTCATGAAGGAGACTAAGAGAGCTCGCGGAACGCGTCGGGGAAGTCACTCCACGAGATCTGGATTGGCTCGGGCGTGAAGCAAAGCGCGAACGTGACAAGGGCGAGGATGCCCATCACGAAGCGACTTCGCGGCAGAGGCTCGTTGTCGAACAGGGTTTTTGGGTGCGGGCGGCGGATGCCGATCGCATAGGCGAGCAGAGCGAAGAAGAGCCATGACGGCGTGAGGATAGCAAGCAGCAAAAGAATGGAGAAGAAAATAGACGACAGCCGATGCGCTTTCTCGCGGAAGAGCACATAGCTCGCGTGCCCGCCGTCGAGCTGGCCGATGGGGAGTAGGTTGATTGCCGTCAGGAGTAGCCCGAACCACGCTGCGAGCCCTATCGGGCTGACAAGAAAATTCTGATCGTCCGGGAGATCCGGCCACAGCAGCTTGACCGCCCCTTGGAAAAGCAGGGGCAGGCCCAGCCCGATGCCTCCGGAAGCTGTCTCGACGCTAGGACGTGAGGTTGCGACCCCGATGAGGAGTGCGGGCACGCACACGACGAATCCCGCAAAGGGACCCGCGAGCCCAATATCGATCAGTGAACGCCGGTTCGGAAACGGCGATTTGATCAATATGAAGGCGCCGAGCGTACCGATGAGAGAGATAGGAAACGGCACGAAGACTGGAAGAGATGTCTCTACTCGGTAGCGCTTCGCTGTGAGGTAGTGCCCCATCTCGTGCGTCCCGATGATCGCGAGGATAGTGAAGCTGAAAGGAAAACTGTACACCAACCAGTCTCGAAGAGAGACTGAGTCTTTCGCCAAGCGTTCGGGAGCCCAGAACCCCAAACCGTGATAGCCGCCGACATAGAGCGTCGAGGCAACCGTGAGGAAGAAGAAAAAAAGGGGGAGCGCACGGCTCGTTGCGAACCGAAACAGGACGAGAACGATAAGATGCCGGAGGGACAGAGTTCGTGCCCGATTCTATGCCGTCCGCCGCGGTAAGCGCGCGCGGCTCCAGTCGTCTACGCTAGGTGCCCTAGGGTATGTTCTGGAGGTCTTTGCCAGGTTTGAACCGGATCGTTCGGCCGGGCGGGATGCGAACTTCTTTGCCCGTGCGCGGGTTGCGACCGATTCCGCGCTTTCTGGGTTTCACCTGAAATACCCCAAAGCCGCGAAGCTCGATGCGCTCGCCGCGCTTCATCGAGTTCTTCATCGCGTCCAGCACCGCCTCCACAGCTTGTTCCGCTTTCACTTTCGTGATGCTTGCGGTAGCGGACACCTCGTTGATGATGTCCACCTTTATCATATTGACCTCCCAAGGGATACGGAATCATTATAGGAACCGGGCCGGGACGTGTCAAGCCTCATCTCCTCTTATCATGCTCTAAACGTTCGAGTTAGGCTGCTCCTTACGTCTGGCCCCGCAGTGATATAATCGCTTCTTTCGGAAGTCTTTTTAGATCAAGGAGATATGGGGTGAAAACGCTACCGAGAGTCGCGATCGTGGGTCGCCCCAATGTCGGTAAATCGACCCTTTTCAACCGTATGAACGGATCGCGCAAAGCGATCGTGGATCGCGTCGCCGGCTCAACGCGTGACCGCAACACCGTGATCGTTGCGTGGGGAGGACGAAGCTTCGAGCTCGTGGACACGGGCGGGATCATGCAAGACGCAGAGACGCCGCTCGACGAGCAGGTCGGCGCGCAAGTCGACACCGCGATCGAGCGCGCCGCGCTCGTATGCTGGGTCGTCGATGGACGCGCAGGGCTTCTAGCCGAAGAACAATACATCGCGAAGAGGTTGCGCAAGATTTCCGACCGCGTGATGCTCGTCGTGAACAAGATCGACGAAGCGAAGCACATCCCGGAGGCGGCTGAGTTTCACCGACTCGGGTTTTCTGACCTCTTTGAAACCTCGGCGGAGCATGGACTTGGCGTCGCGGAGCTCATGGACGCGATGATCGAGCTCCTCTCCAAAGTTCCAGAAATCCCGGACATCGAAGAGGCGGAGGACATCGACGAGCGGCGCGTCGCCATCACCGGGCGGCCGAACGTAGGGAAGTCGTCGCTACTCAACCGGCTCGTCGGTGCGGAGCGCGCGGTCGTGAGCGCAATGGCGGGAACCACGCGGGATGCCGTAGATACCGTCCTCACCGTGAAAGGCGATACCTACCGCTTCGTCGACACGGCTGGCATAAGGCGGAAAGGGAAGACGCCGAGCCAAGCGGACCGGATGGGCGTCATCTATGCCGAGCGCGCCATCGAGCGCGCGCAAATCTGCCTGCTCGTATTCGATGCGACGGCAGGCGTGACCACGGAAGACGCATCCATCGGCGCCAAGATCGAGAAAGCGGGGTGCGGCGTCGTGATCGTTTTCAACAAGTGGGACCTCGTGGACGGCCGCGAAGCCGAAGCCAAAGAGCTCGAGCTCGACGCCCGCGAAAAGCTTCCGCATCTCTCCTTTGCTCCCATCGTTTTTCTCTCCGCGCTGACGGGGCGTGGCATGACGGGGCTCTTTCCGAGGATCCGCGCGGTCCGCGAACAGCAACTCCTGCGTGTTCCAACCCCGCAGCTGAATTGTTTCTTGGAGACGGCTGCCGAGCGTTTGCCGCCCCGGGCCCGGGATGGCAAAGAGGTACGTTTTTACTACGCCGCCCAGACCGGGGTCGCTCCGCCACGGTTCGTCGTGTTCTCGAATCGCGCCCGCTTCGAGCTCGACGCGACCTACCCGCGCTACCTCGCCCGCCGGCTGCGGGAGGCCTTCGGGTTCGAAGGGACCCCGATACGCGTGGCAATCCGAAAACGCCAGCAGTCAAAGGACCAATGATTACGCTTGACTTCATTTCAGGGTCTCATATAATACTTTAGGTACGTGGTTTTAACTTCTATCCTATTAATCCTTAAAGTCAAGAATTAGCAACGTCGCCCTAACTCTTGTGGTCTGAAAGCTGGATCCTTGACGCTCCATGACGAAGGCAGACCTGGCAAGAGTCGTTTACGAGCGGCATGGTGGCATCTCGAACAAGGAGGCTGCCAGGCTCGTGGACCTCATTCTCGCGCTCATCAAAGAAGGGCTTGGGGACGGCGACAAAGTTCAAATCAGTGGATTTGGTACTTTTCTCGTGCGAGAGAAGAAGGAGCGCAAAGGGCGCAACCCTCAAACGGGGGAGGAGATGACCATCCGCTCGCGCAAGTCGGTCGTTTTCCGGCCCTCCAAGAATTTCCAGAACGGCTTCTCGTGAAAGCAGGGAGCCATTAGTGGACTCCCAGATCCCAAGCAAGCTCTTTTTCAAAATCGGAGAGGTGTGCGAGCTCACCGACACCCAACCTTATGTGCTTCGATACTGGGAGTCGGAGTTTCCGGCACTCGCACCCGCCAAGAACAATTCCGGCCAGCGGATTTATCGCCGTCGCGACATCGAGACGATCCAGCGGATCAAAACGCTCTTATACGAAGAGGGATTCACGATCGCGGGGGCTAAGAAAAAGCTGGAGCAGGAAATGAAAGAACAGTTAAAAGGCGCGGTGGCAACACCGGCAGCGAATAAATCGAACGGTGAGGCGACGTTCGAACACGAAGTCAAAGAGATCAAGGCAGAGCTGCACGGAATACTCGATATGCTCGACCGCGATTTGAAAGCGAGCGAGAAGTAGCGTTGACCGTGATCTGACGACGTGCTATCGTCGCGGAACCTTCCACGAGGACGGCGCAGTATGCGGAATGGGATCGGGACGTAGCGCAGCCTGGTAGCGCACTTGCTTGGGGTGCAAGTGGTCGTCGGTTCAAATCCGGCCGTCCCGACCATTCTGAACCCAACGTTTCTGATGGGTAGTTGAAGGGACGCTACCGAGCTTCGAGCTCCAAACGGCCAACACGGAAGGAGTGTCGCCATTCTGAATATCCTGGTCACGAACGATGACGGCGTGCACGCGCCCGGGATCAAGGCGCTTGCCGAGAGACTTCGAGAATTGGGCGAAGTCACCATCGTGGCGCCTTTGCGCGAGATGAGCGCCGTGAGCCACGCGCTCACGATTTCGGCGCCGCTGCGATTCGAGCACCTCGAAGCCCGGACGTTCTTCGTTGAAGGCACACCCGCGGACTGTGTGAACTTGGCCGTTGGGAAGCTTCTGCCCCACCCCCCCGACATCGTTGTCTCGGGCATCAATCACGGCGCGAACGTAGGTGATGACATCGCTTACTCGGGAACGGTGGCGGGTGCGCGTGAAGCCGCGATGCTAGGCGTTCCGTCGATCGCGGTCTCGCTCGCCAGCAAGGACGAAGACGCCGACTACAGTGCCGCGGCAGGCTTCGCCTCCGAGATCGTTCGCACCATGGTCGAGAAAAAGGAATGGAACCGGAGGACCTTCTTGAACGTCAACGTCCCCAGAGGAAAGGTTCACGGTGTCCGCGTCACGAGCCAAGGACGGCGCGACTACTGGGCCAAAGTCGAAGAGCGCGTCGACCCGCGGTCACGCGTCTACTACTGGATCAAGCAAGGCTTCAGCCGCTGGGAAAAAAACGGGATGTCGGACATTCATGCACTCCGTAACCACTACATCTCTGTCACGCCGCTCCAATTCGACTTCACGAATTACAAAGCGCTCGACGAGCTCGAGTCGTGGGACCTGCGCTTCAACGGCACGAAATAGCTCCACCCGCGGCGATGCAAGTTTTTGCACGCGACGCTTGAGCCCAGTTCGTACGTTCGATTAGAATAACCCGTCGCAAAACCCAACGACGGGAGAAAAGTGAACAACCACCGCCTAGAAGGCGGTGGCTTCAAGGGCTGTCAATTGGAAATTGACTGTCGTCGTGAAGAGGCTCGCCATCCTGGGAGTCTATGTACTCCTTTACCATCTCGTCCGTTATGCTTCCTGAACTCACCGCCAGATATCCTCGGGCCCAGAAGTGCCGGCCCCAAAACTTCTTCCTCAGGTGAGCAAACTCCTGAAGGAGTACTCGGGAGCTTATTCCTTTTAGCCACTGCACGATCGTACTCAGGTCCTGGTGTGGTCGGTAGGATACGAACACGTGGACGTGGTCGCGTGCAACCTTACCCGAGATTATGTGCAGCTCATGTTCCATCGCGATCTGACGAATCAGATCGCGCACACGAACCGCTACTGGACCGATCAAAACCTTTTTACGATATTTCGGTATCCAAACGATGTGCGCTTTTAGGTCCGTTTTCGTGTGCGCTCCGTGCCTGTAGTGACGCACGCGACCACAATACCACGATCTTCTCTTCGCCTAAAGGCGAGGGGTTTCGACCATCCCCGGAAGAGACACTAATGAGCAAGGCATCCGAACCACCACCACCGCAAGCCGCGAGCTCCGGAACCGCGCAAGTGGGCAGTCTGGACGAAAACGTTGCCGGAGCGCTCGCCTATCTCGTGATCGTCGCGATCGTTTGGCTGGTCCTCGAGCCGTACAACAAGAATCGCTTCGTGCGATTCCACTCGATCCAGGCGATTGCGCTCGCTGTCGTCTCGACGGGGATCAGCATGGTGCTCGGGACGATCCCGATCCTGGGCTGGATCGTGCTCATGTTTTTCCCGCTCGTGATGTTCGTGGTCTGGATCATCTGCTTCGTAAAGGCGTTTCAGCACCAGATGTTCAAGCTCCCAATCCTCGGAGATTTCGCGGAGCAACAGGCAGATAAATAAATAGCGCCCGTCATCCGGAGAACCGCTTCTGAGGGCGTCCGTTCCGGTGTAAACTAATCGTCTTGCCTCGGTCGGGGCGTGGCTCAGTTTGGTAGAGCACCTGGTTCGGGATCAGGGGGTCGCAGGTTCAAATCCTGCCGCCCCGACCATTAAACCTAAACCGCTGGCCGTGTGATCTCGGCGCCGTCTCGCGTGCGATCGGCCCGCCGCCGTCGCCATCACCGAGCCGCATGGGCCTTCCTGCCTGGGCGGATCAATAAAGATGATGGACAGGTGGTCTAGCTACAACAATCTCGCCCGTGGTCTTGTGCTTTCTTGCTGAACGAGCTCGTCGAGATCAACGACAGGCGCTTTCACGAAAAAGTTGAACTCAGTCTCGGAGAGACGAAAGACGTCGACGAAATCCTTGCTGGCGAGAAGCGCGTGTAGGCGCGATTTCTGGAGTGCGCTATAAAACGAGAACCGCACGCCGTGTAGTGTCAGGCCCTCGAAGTCCTTCTCGAGGGCCCCGGCGCGTCGGCTCCAAACGACGCGAGCCGCGACCTCGTACAGGCGGGGCTGCTGGTAGGAGGAGAGCTGAAGGTAGAAGGAGAGCTTGAGGTCGACCTCGCTCGCGGGAGCCAAACAGCTGTCGGTCACGATGCACGCACCGGTCACCGAGACGTTGGTCAGCACACCGCAGGCAATCTGTTGGAAATCCTTGAACACTGCCGCGGTCGCGGGGTGTCTGGGTGCCATCCGTCGAATCGTTTGCGCGATTTCGAAACGCTTTGGCATAGCTGATCCTCCAAAGGGGGTAGGCCGTTGAAAGTCCAATGCCGAGCGAGAGAACTTCTGGTTCTGTCCCTGCACGAGTTTTGGTCTCCAGGGTGTCGGTGCAAGAGCTGTACCAGGTCGGTTCAGGATGGATCTTTCTTGTGACTGTTCTCTTGATGGCGTTTACGCTCTTTGTTGACCTTGGCCATTCCGGGATCCTCCGGAATGCGCCCGCAAAAGCGGCGGGGCGACAAGAAAGGCGGTGGTTCCGCTGAAAAAACGGCGGGGTCCGTTGGTGGTCATCGAGGCGTACGAATTAGCCGCTGCAGAACCTGAGCCCGCCGTGCTGTAGAAATCGAGGATCCCGTGGAGGATTTCATCACGGTCACCGCCCTCGCGAAGGTGACCATTTCGACTTTCTCAACGACCTAATTAATAGCGGTTTGCAGGAATCGAGCGAAGCACGGCGTTACGCGAGGCACGATGCTTGTAGAGCGAGCATTCGTGCAAACCGTAATTGAAGTGAACAACCACCGCCTAGAAGGCGGTGGCTTCAAGGGCTGTCAATTGGAAATTGACTGTCGTCGTGAAGAGGCTCGCCATCCTGGGAGTCTATGTACTCCTTTACCATCTCGTCCGTTATGCTTCCTGAACTCACCGCCAGATATCCTCGGGCCCAGAAGTGCCGGCCCCAAAACTTCTTCCTCAGGTGAGCAAACTCCTGAAGGAGTACTCGGGAGCTTATTCCTTTTAGCCACTGCACGATCGTACTCAGGTCCTGGTGTGGTCGGTAGGATACGAACACGTGGACGTGGTCGCGTGCAACCTTACCCGAGATTATGTGCAGCTCATGTTCCATCGCGATCTGACGAATCAGATCGCGCACACGAACCGCTACTGGACCGATCAAAACCTTTTTACGATATTTCGGTATCCAAACGATGTGCGCTTTTAGGTCCGTTTTCGTGCGCGCTCCGTGCCTGTAGTGACGCACGCGACCACAATACCACGATCTTCTCTTCGCCTAAAGGCGAGGGGTTTCGACCATCCCAGGTGTGGATGGAACAGGAGCTTCCGGGTCCAGGTGTGCAGTACGGCGGTGAAGGCAAGTTGAGCTTCGACCTGCGCGACCGCGGCGACATCGGCGCTGTGCTCGACGTCGAGTGGGTCACCATCGACGACCCGGAAAGACTCCACTCTCCCGGGACTTCCGACGAGCGCGGGGTGTACCGGCACGGTTTCGACCAGGGAGCGGCGCAGTTCAGGAGGCTCGAGGGCGCTTGGTACGACAGCGGCGCGGTCTACTTCACGGCGACCAACGGCGGGCCGATCGGACGAGGCCAGCTGTGGGAGTACGACCCGCGGCGCGAGACGCTGCGACTCGTCTACGCCTCGAGCTCATTCGACGTGCTCAATTCACCCGACAACGTGACGGTGAGCCCGCGAGGCGGCATCATCCTGTGTGAGGACAGCGCGCAGTCGGTGCAAAGAATGAAAGGTCTCGACGGGAACGGCAACATCTTCGATTTCGCGAAAAATAACGTCGTACTCGCGGGCGAGGTCAACGGGTTCTCCGGAAACTTCCGGAACAAGGAATGGGCGGGGGCGTGTTTCAGCCCAGAAGGACGGTGGCTGTTTGTGAACATCCAGTTTCCTGGGATCACGTTCGCCATCACCGGCCCGTGGGACAACGGGTCGCTCTAGAGGCGCTAGTTCGTGAGCCAATAGAGGATTCGCGTCTCCCTCGATCAGAGCCCGGACGAGGAGTGCCACGTCCGTGCGGCGAAAACTGTTGAGTTTGCCCTCCAGCTGTGGTAAAAATCGACTGCCATTCCCCCGACAGTGGTGGCCCTCACGTAAAAGGAGTTCGCGGATGAGTATTTTTAGCAGTTCGAAGTCGGTCTCGGGGAAAGCCTCAAAAGAGCTGCAAGACGCAACGGAGAAGGCGAAGCATCAGAAGGCCCAGCTCAAGAAACTTATCGATCAAGTTCAAGGGAAAGTCGACGGATTGTCTGGGGTGTCGAGCTCGGTGGACTCGATCGCAGAGCGTATAACGCGTGCGGAGGAAAACCTGGATACGGTAGACACGCGTTGGGAGGCCTCCTCGAAACTATCCGCGTGGCTCGAACGAGCAGAGGAGACGTTGACAAGCTTCCAGACACGGGTGGAGGAGACGCGGAAAGCGATCGGCGAGGCGGACAATTTGGCCACCGAGGCGAAAGAAAGCTCCAAGTCGCTTCAGAAGATTCTCGATCTCAGTCTCGAAGCGGATGCTCGGCTCAAATCTTTCGAAAAATCGGCTGGCGAGCTGACGAGCTCAGAAAAGCAGATTGCCGGCGTGACGGCTCAACTGGACGAATTCCAGGATCGCCTGGCAACGATGCAGAAGGACCATGAAAAGCTTCACGCGGCCGCCGACTCTCTCGAAAAGAGCTCCTCGACGCTCCGGAAGGGCGGCGGAGAGCTCAAGAAAGAGCTTGATCAAGCGATGGAGAAAGCGGGCAAGTTGGAAGGCACGCTCTCCGAACTCGCCTCTGGCGAGGAGCTTTCCAAGTCGCTCGAGAAGCAGGTCCACGCGCTCAACGGTATGTGCGAGCACGTCACTCAGAAGGCGAGCGCTCTCGACGCTTTCCAGGGCACGGTGGAGCGGGCCAACGCGGAGTCGGCGCGGGTCAACGAGTTGCTCTGGAGCGTGGATCGTCAGATAAAGAAGCTCAGTGACAACAAACGTCTCATGGACAAGTCGACCGACCGGCTGGACAAACTGACCAAGCTGTACGACGGACTCGACGCCCGCATCGATGCCGCCAAGCAGGAAGAGAAGAAATTCGGCAGCGAAAGCTTAGAGCTGACGAAAGGCATAGAATCCGCCCTCGGCGGCTTGCGCGAGGAGCTTGCCCGGACCGACTCCATGCGGCAACAAGTGGAGCTTTCCGGACAGAGGGTCCAGGAACTCAACACAACCGTGAGCGGATTCGAGCGTCAGGTAAAGGATCTCGCGGCCAAGGACGAGGAGCTCGACAACACAATCAGGAAGGCGGATCGCCTGGAGGCTAGCCTTCAAACCATACAATCGGGCCTCGCAGGCGTACACGAAAAAGCAGCGGGCCTGGCTGCGATCGAACAACGTCTCGACTCGGTGACTAAGATTTCAACGGAAGTGTCACACGACATGGAAATGCTCCGGGCACGCGGCTCGGCGGTGGAGCAGATCGACGGCAAGGTGAGCGAGCTCACGAAGCGCCAAGACGAGCTCGTCGGCAAGCTCTCAACGCTATCTGAGCAGAGTGCCGAGATCGACCGCGCGAACTTCGTACTCGCTACGTTCCGGCGCGAGAGCGTCGACGCGGAGGCGCGAGCGAAGCAATTGACGGAGCAGTTCCAAAGCCTGGACGGTCTCAGCGACCGTCTCGACGCCGCGCTGAAGCTGTCCGACGCACTCGCTGCAAAGTCGGAGGACCTCGAGCACAGACTGGAGATGGTCGAGACGGTCGAGAGTCGGGTCGATGCTCTCAACGAGCTGAGCCAGAACGTGGAGACCCGGCTTGGCGAGCAAGCGGCACGGCAAGCGAGCCTCGAATCCATGCATTCGACGCAGGAGAGTCTCGGAGCCCAGCTCAAGGATCTTCATCAACAGATGTCCTCGGTGCATCGTTCGAGGAAGTTCACGGATCTGGACAAGAAAGCGGACGGACTGAGCGTGGGGCTGGAATCGGCGGAGAGACGACTCGAAGAGATCGAGAGCGAAAAGCGAGGGCTCGTCGACGCACAGAAGACAACCGCTGATGTCATGGAGCAGGTCGAAGGCGTTCTCTCACGTGCTGCGGTGCGCGTCGAGGAGCTCGCAGCTCTCGACGAGCACTTCAAAGAAGCGGGAGAGCTTCGGAAGCGATGGGAAAAGGAGCTGCTCGAGCTCGAGTTGCGTCAGAAACAGACAGCGGTTCAGGCCGAATCCGGAGCGGCTCAGCTCGAAAAGATTGGCGACCTCACAAAAGCGCTGGACCAGAAGGAGCGTGAGCTCGCAGCTCAAGGCTCGAAAATGGCTGAGCTCGAAGCCAAATTCCTATCACACCGGGAAATGGTGGCTGTGCTCGACCGCAGCATAGGGCAGCTGGACTTGCGCCAGAGCACCGTGGAACGGGTGGCCCGCGACGTGAATGGCGTGTTCGATGTATCGGAGCGCGTCAACAAAGAGGCGACGGCGATTGCGGCATCCCGCAAGGACATCCTCGACACCAAGGAATTGGTGGCGAAATTACTGGGACAGACGGGCCAAATCGAGAAGAAGGTGAGCGCCGTCGAACAAAAGTATGGCGCGATTCAAGAGGCGGAGAGCAAGCTCGCTGGCCTGAGCCATCTCTTCCAGGACATTGATGTCAACATCGAGAACTTCCATAAGCAGAAAGCTTTCATCGATCACATCGCCGAAAAGCTGAGTCAGATGGAATACACCATCAAGGAGGCGGAGGTCGCCACGAAAGTCCTCCAAGAGGAGCGAGGTCTCGCTGAGCGCATTAACAAGACGAGTCGCCCCAAAGCCTCCGGCGAAGGGAAGCCTGGCCTCGGCAAAGGCGTGCCGGTGTCACCGCCGAGGGGCGTCCCCACCGTGTGAGGCTTACCGCTTAGAGCGGCCGTCGCGAACGAGGTCTCGGTGTCCATTCGATGCGGGTGGCGACCCGTCGTTCGTCATCATTAATTGGAGCGGGAGCTGGGAGCTAACAGCCGAAGCGACGCGGTCGGCACCGTGAACAAATCTATCGTGGCGAGGTCGTCCTTTTGGTTGCGCGAGAACGCGACCCACCGCTCGGATTGGTTTGACGAGAGACAGGCGATCTTGGGGATTCTCATCGCAGTCCATTTTCACATGACGATCCTGTTTTTCCAGTCCGTGCTCGTGTAGACGGCCGGGACGAATCGCGACGTGGGCCGCGCGCTCTTCAAGCGCGCGCGCTTGGTGCCAGCCGAGCGTTCAGAGCCGCCATCTCGCCGCTACTCATCGGGGCGAAGCGGCGGGCCGCGGCTACGTTCTGCTCGAGGATCGGGATGCTCGTGTGGCCGATGTCGCAAGCTGCGATGGGGAGTGACAGATCGTAGCGAATGAGCTCCTCCGGCGTTGCCTTACCTTCTCCGTGGCCGACGATGCTCGACTGGCCCATGACCTTCATCGCAATGACACCGATGCCCTTTTCCACCGCCGCCGGAAGCACCTCTTCTTCGAACGCGGCTAGCGGCTTGTCCGGGCTCATCGATAGCGGATGTCTCGCTTGCGCGGCGTTCATTGAGACGAGAAGCGTATCGATATCGAAACGGCGCACGGCCTCCAGCAAGACGGCCGGATTGTAGTGTCCCGTGGCTCCATAGAATCGCACCACTCCTTGGTCTTTCAACTCCCGAAGTGCCGTCAGCGCGCCGTCCGGCGCCTCGAGTCGGTCGAGCTCATCCAGCTGAGAGAGGCTGTGCATCTGGATGAGATCGAGATGGTCGGTTTGAAGGAGCTCCAGGCTTTTTTCGACCGAGCGGAGCATCCCTTCCCGGTCGCGATCCTGGGCCTTGGAGGCGAGGAAGATTCGTTCTCGGTGCGGAGCCAAAATTCGTCCAAAGTAGGTCTCGGATAATCGGACCTGGGGACGAAAAGTGTAGCCGGCTGCGGTGTCGAAATAGTTGATCCCGAGCTCGAGCGCTCTTTCGATCAGTGCTCTGACTTTGTCTTCGCTGCCGTCGACACGGCCAAGGAAATGGCTTCCTCCTCCGAAAGCGAGAACGGAGACCTTGACACCCGTTTTGCCGAGCTCACGGCGTGGAAGGCCGGACGGCTGTGCGCCCGCCGGATTGGACGCCGATGCGACGAGTCCAGCGCCAACGGTCGTCTTGAGAAAATCTCGTCGATCGATCCTCTTGTCGGAAGATGCCATGGCCTTTGACCTCTCGGACACGAATGTAGGTCCAACCGGCGCGTTTGTCAAAGCCAAAGTTCAAAGCGAGACGAAACGCCCGTGAGTGCTACGGCGTGTGCTAGCATTTCGGCATGCCCTCCGTGTTAGCATCGAAGACTCTGGACGAGCTAGTTTTCGACAACCGTTTCACTCGGGAGCTCCCCGCAGATCCCGATGAAACGAATCGACCACGCCAAGTCTTCGGCGCGTGCTTTTCTCGTGTCCACCCTGCCAGAGTTCGCGCGCCGGCGCTGGTCGCTTATTCCGCGGAGGTCGCGGAAGGGCTTGGGCTCTGGCCCGATACGGCCCGGTCGGAGGATTTCGTCCAGGTTTTTTCCGGGAATCGGGTGCTGAAAGGTATGGACCCCTACGCGACCTGCTATGGCGGCCATCAATTCGGTCATTGGGCGGGGCAGCTCGGTGATGGACGGGCCATCAATCTTGGGGAGGTCGCCGGCGAGGGGGCGCTGCGGTCGACACTCCAGCTCAAAGGAGCTGGGCCGACGCCCTACGCGCGCTCGGCGGACGGGCTCGCGGTTCTGCGCTCTTCGCTACGCGAGTTCTTGTGTAGTGAGGCGATGTTCCATCTTGGCGTTCCCACGACGCGGGCCTTGAGCCTCGTGCTCACGGGCGAAGAGGTCATGCGGGACATGTTCTACGACGGCCATTCGGCGCTCGAGCCTGGCGCCATCGTTTGCAGGGTCGCGCCCTCGTTTACTCGCTTCGGGAGTTTCGAGATCTTCACGTCCCGTGGCGAGATCGACGTCTTGCGCAAGCTCGCCGATTACACGATTCGGAATGATTTCCCGCACTTGGGTGAGCCGTCGAAGGCCACCTATGTGGCTTGCTTCGAGGAGGTTTGCCGCAAGACGGCGGAACTCATCGTGCATTGGCTCCGCGTGGGCTTCGTTCACGGCGTGATGAACTCCGATAATATGTCCATCGTCGGTCTCACGATCGACTACGGCCCGTATGGTTGGCTCGACGATTTCGATCCCGATTGGACGCCGAACACCACTGATGCCACGGGCCGCCGCTACCGTTTCGGCCATCAATCGCACATCGCGATGTGGAACCTCGTCCAGCTTGCTAACGCCATCCATCCTCTCATCGAGGACGTCCCGGCGATTCAGGCTGCCCTCGAGGTCTATCCGAAGACGTTCGAGAAGGCGTGGACGGCGATGATGGCGAGTAAGCTAGGGTTCGAGTCCTACAAAAAGGAGCCCGACAGCGAGTGCTTCGCGGAGCTTCAGAAGCTTTTGCGTCTTGCCGAAACGGACATGACTATCTTCTATCGCCGCTTGGCCCTCGTCGCCGCGGATGCGTCGGGGCCGGACGACGAAGTCCGTGACGATGTTTTTCTGGCGCCGCTGATGGATGCTTTCTACACACCCGACGCGTTGACGGTAGAGCATCGGCAACGTTGGGCGCGCTGGCTTCGAACCTATCGCGCCCGTCTAAGAGAGGACGCCGTTCCCGGTGCCGTTCGTCGTGAGCGCATGGACGCCGTGAACCCCAAATATGTGCTCAGGAATTACATGGCCCAGCTCGCCACCGACAAAGCCGAGGCGGGAGATTACGCGCTTGTCCAAGAGCTGCTCGACGTGCTGCGACACCCTTACGCCGAGCAGCCCGGAAGAGAAGAGCACGCCCAAAAGCGTCCCGACTGGGCTCGTGATCGCCCCGGCTGCTCGATGCTCTCGTGTAGCTCGTGAGTTTTCTCGACGCTCCGTTTTTGGTAATCTTCGCTAGAGCATTCTCGAAAAGACGGAGCATCATTATGAGATTCTTTCGATTCCTTGCCTTGGTTACTCTCTCGTTCCCAGTGGCGGCGGCCTCTCAGCAAGAGCCGACGCCCGCGCAGGTCCACATTCGTCACGTCGTCGACGCCATTAATGGCACGCCGGACCGGGTGGGGCTTCTTAGCATTTTGGAGGAGGAGGCCCAGATTGCGGCGCACCACGCCAAGCTTGCAGCCGCGGACACCGAGAGCCTCGAATCGATGCAACGTCACATCCGTCACGTCCGCCACGCTGTGGATCCGTCCACCGAGCCCAAGGGGCCGGGCAAAGGCTACGGCGTCTCGAAAGCTGCGAAAGGAGTCGAGACCCATATCATGCTTGCGACCAAGTCGGTTGGCTCGTCGGAAGGTATCGAGATGCACGCCAACCACGTCGCGACGAGTGCCCGAAACGTCGTCGCCTGGTGCACGACGATCCTCACCGAGTCCCAAAAAGTCGTGAACGCCGAGTCCGCCAAGGACGCTGCGGACGCGACTCAGAAGATCGCGGAGCTGACGCAGCACGTCCTCGAAGGCGTCGACGCCAATGGCGACGGCCGGGTGAGCTGGCAAGCGCGTGAGGGCGGCGTGGCTCAGGCGAAGCAGCACGGCGAGCTGGTGAAGAAGGCCGCGCAAGCAACGAGCTCGGACCCTTCTAGCTGAGAAAGCCTTTCTCGCGCATCCAAACGTCGTTGTAGATCGTGCTCAGGTAGCGGGTGCCAGCGTCGGAAAAAATCGTCACGATGCGCGACGTCGCAGGCTCCGTGCGTGCCACTTGAAGCGTGGCCCACAAAGCTGCGCCGCTCGAGCCGCCCGCGAACATCGCCTCGGTGCGCGCAAGTTCTCGCGCGCTCAAGAACGCGTCGCGGTCCTTGACCTGAATCATGTCGTCGAAGAGCTCGAACTCGGGACACCCGATGATCTCCTCGTCGCCGAGGCCTTCGAGCATGTACGGCGTCGAGGCGCCGTGGCGGCCCGTGCGAAAGTATTCCGTAAAGACCGAGCCCTCGCCGTCGACTGCGATCACCCGCAGCTCCGGGTTCTGCTCTTTCAGATAACGCGCCGTCCCGGAGAGCGTGCCACCGGTGCCGATGCCGGCGACGAGCACATCGACGCGTCCTTCCATCTGCTCCCAGATCTCCGGCCCTGTCGTTCGGTAATGCGCGTCGTTATTCGCGCGGTTGTTGTGCTGGTCGGGAAACCACGCTCCCGGGATGGCATCCGCCACGAGCGGCGCCTTTCGGTTGAAGCTCTCCGGATCCTCCGGTGGGCGATCGCCATCAACGAGAATGAGCTCCGCGCCGAGCGCTTGTAAATTGGAGAGTTTCTCCGGGCTCGTTTCTTTTCGTACGATAATCTTCAGGTGCAATCCTTCGAGCGTCGCCATCATGGCTAGCCCCATCGCAGTGTTTCCCGAGGAGGCTTCGACCACGGTGCCTCCTGTCTCTAGCTTGCCGCACGTCATCGCCTGCTCGATGAAATGGCGCGCGATGCGGTCCTTTGTGCTCCCCATTGGATTGAGGAACTCGAGCTTCGTGTAGACCTCACACGCGGTATCGGGAAGGGCGCGTGCGAGGCGTACCATCGGGGTCCAGCCGACCGCCTCGGAGATGCGGTCGTAAACCCGTAGGTCTTTCATCTAGGGCCATCGTAGAGCTCCAATGTGGCGAATCCGTGGCGTTGTGATGGCGGGGGAAAGTACATCGGCAGCCGGCCTTCGGCCTCGTCGGGAGCAGTTTCAAATTCACGACGGAAGCATCTTTTAAGCCCAGCCGTCATCAAGGAGAAGGCGGCTTCCCGTTCGAACGAACATCACATCGCCCATGCGAAGCCTCATGTCGCGGGGTCGCGGTGTCAAGGAGGCGATATCGTACAGATGGAAGCCCTGCCGGTGAACGAAGCTGGCTACTTGCTCGAAGACGGGCCGCCCCGAGCCGTGGATGTCATAGAACTGTACCTCCAGAAGGACGGCCTCGATTTTCTCAAGCAGCTTCGGAGCGCCTCGAAGAATGCAAGCTCGTGCCCTTCCACGTCCAGCTTCAAGAGGCTCCGCTGCTCGTCCACGACAACCCCGCTCAAAAGTTTATCGAGCGTCGTTGCCGGCACGACCAACTCGTTTGGCTCGGACTCCCCCGGCTCGGCGACATGGGGCCCCCGAGCTTCCTCCATTGGGTCCCGTCCCGAGCAGGCGGACCACGTTCACGCCCGGCTCGCTGAGGGCAACGTTGTGCACGTGAATCCGTGCTGAGCTCCGACCCGCGATCTTCGTGAACTCGTGAGCGCAGGCGGCCTGCGGCTCGATGAGGTGGAACTCCGCTCGCGGGTAGACGGCGCTCGCCAGTCCGTAGAATTGACCAAAGTTCGCGCCCCCGTCGATGATGACGGCGGGCTCGTAATCGAGGGCACGCATGCGCTCCAAACATGCATCCATGGCCTGGAAACGCCCCACGGCACGCAGTCGGCTCACCTTCAGCCCGAGGGTCTTCAAAAGGCTCTTGACCGCGGTCTGCAATGGTTTCCTAGCCCGAGGTTACGACTATGGTGTAGCGACGAAAGTGCGAACACATGTGCCGTTGATCTGAAAACCGTATCCGGCAATATTAGGCGAACTTTTTTCCTTAGTTTTCTTTGCTAATCCAGCAAAGCGACCATATCAGAAATGTCCGATAGCTTGTCAGTAACAGAAGCCGCCATTGCTGACTTGCTGTTCTAGGGGTACCCCTCGCGTTCAGGGGGTCAAACGTTATAGAATGTGGGCCGACCGTTCGGGGGGGACTGGTCCATGCGCCATATTTGCACGATTACAATCGGCCTGTTCTTTTGCGCTTTTTCGGCAAATGGGCAGACGCTCGGCCAAGTTGCTGAAAAAGAAATAGTTCGCCGTGCGAACCTCGGCAAGAAGCACCCGAGCAAGGTCATTACGGAAGCGCAGTTGGGCTCGGGTCGAGGGGACGAGATCGATGCCGCCGACGAGCCGTCCGTGTCCGAGGACGCATTCTCCGTCCCCGAAGCTTCAGTCGTGAGCTTTGCGCTCGACAATTTGGCGGAGAGCGTCGACGCGGACCCTTGGGCCGAGCTTTACGAAGACTACCAAACGGCCTATCGAGACGCGAAGGAGATGTTGAGCGACGCCGAAGCTTTCAAAAGTTATTGCGACGACGGTACCGCCCCCCCCTGAAAGGCCCGGCTTCGTTGGGTGGTACTGGACCGTCGATTGCGCTTCGATGCCGGAGGAAGTCGCGCAGGCGAAGCAATCCACGCGCGATATCCAGACCGCCTGCCACGATCACGCCCGCCGTCTTCGGATCCCGCCCGGGCGAGCTCGGCTTCAGTAGGTTCGAAGCTGGTTTTGTAGCAGGGGCGCCTCTCTATTCTCCGACTCTCAGGTTGAGCGCGGCGTGCTCCTCATCAATGTAGATCGTCGTTTCGATGCGGCGCTTCTCGCTCACGTTCCAAACCCGGACGTTGTACGAGCCTTCGGGGAGCGCGTCGAGCGTAAACGGTCCGTTCTTGTCGGCGATGACCACATAGGGTGTCTCGCTAACGATGATGAAGGCCGCCATCGCAGGATGGGTATCGCAAGCGACGTCGTACTCGCTGGGCTCTTCGAACTTGTGCGAGTACGAGCCCACGATAGGCGTCGCGACGTTGAAGAGCGTTACGCGGCTTCTGGTATTCACGACGCGGACACTGTGAAGCTCGTCTTCGCTGTTGCGGAACTCGAGCGTTTGCCCGGCGCGCGCGAGAAGAATGTTCGGATGAAACTCCATTCCGTATTGGTCCATGAGCGGCTTCGTCTCCGGCACCGGGAATGGCTCGGCGTCGACGGGTTCGAAAAGAACTACGGAAGGGAAGCCACCGCTCGCTCGAGGCGCTCGGCCGGTCACAGCGATGCCCGTTTCTTGCAACGTGGGCGCATCTTCCTCCGGCGTGGGTGCCGGCGCCTCGGGCTCGGAGCACCCCAGCAGGATTGCTGGCAGGAGGGCGAGAGCAAGTCGCGTCATGCTTCGCGCGAGGAACCAGCGGCGTAATGCGCCACGCGCTATTTCTCTGCCTCGAGAGGCGCCGCTTCGTCTTCTGGACTTCGAGTTCGGAGCACGCCCCAGAGCCAAACGAACGCAGCGAAAAGCACCGCGAACATCAACAGCTGCAAGACGCCTGCGAAGAACGCCGCGTCCATGACCGGCCAGCCGAACTGGCTCAGCGCACCGCCGCGCTCCACCATCCAGTGCCACGCCGAGTGCGCGACGAGCGCAGAAAGGAAGATCGTCCCCATCCGCTCAGCGATGCCATAGCGGAAGAAGAGCACGAGCGCGGGGACGATGAGCACGAGCACGAGAAGCTGTCCGAGCTCGACGCCGACGTTGAACGCGAGCAGGGAAGTGACGAGATGCGATCCCGCGAACTGGAACGTCTCGCGGAGAACGAACGAGAAGCCGAAACCGTGGATGAGCCCGAAGCCGAACGTGATGAGCCACCGCCGTTTCAAACGCGCGCCCGCGATGTTCTCAAAGGCCATATAGAGGATAGACAGAGCGATGAGAGTTTCGATGAGCGGCGGAAACCACAAGGCGTCCGGTGCGTAGCCGAGCGCCGACGCGATGAGCGTGATGGAATGCGCCACCGTGAACGACGTGATGATCACGACCAGCGAGCGAAAGCGCCGGAAGGGAATCACGAGGCAGAACAGGAATAGCAGATGGTCGAGCCCGTCGAGGATGTGGAAGAAGCCGAGCTTGCTGAAGCGAAACGCCACGTGACCCCAGTTGGGGTCGAGAGGGATGCGACCGGGATTGCCGGGAAAATCGAGCTCGCGTACGATACCGTCCGGTGGAAGAAAGCGGATGATGTTGATCACCCGGATCCCGAGCCGCTCGAGGCCGGGGTTGATCGAGAACTCGGACGCTTCGGAGCCGATCGCGTACTCGAACAAGACGTCAAGGACGCCTTGGTCCCAATAAATCTCTGTATCCTCGGAAAGCGGCGCGCTCGTTACATGCTCCCGCGCGGTCTCGTATCGTGCAAAGGCCAAGTTCGAGGGTAGGGATGCGCGAACAGCGACAATCTCCGGACTGCCGAGCGGGGTCTCACCTTCATAAATCTCTACATAGTCGGAGATCCACAAAATCGCCGCGTCACGCAAGACGTCGTCAACGCGGCTGAGATCGAGATAGCCCTGCTCGCGCGTGGGCACCTGCATATCCCGCATCGCCTCGAGCGGAACCCGCACGATTAACTCCAGGCGATTCCCCGCGGGCCGGATAAACACCCGGACCGTAACATCGGCAGGAATCTCGTGCCCCGCCGCACTAACCGGCACAAAAAGAAGCAAAATCGCAAGAACGTTCTTCATGAAAAACGGTGACGCCACCAGCCTGAACCCTGAACCCGGAATGCTGGATGCTGGATGCTGGATGCTGATCATACAACATGACAAGCTCAGTCCCGCTGACATATACTTGCGCCCATTCTCAGGGGTGCTTACCGGTTCCTGTCGTGGAGGGTGAAAGGATGGAGAGCTTGAAAGGAAAACGAAACGTTGTTATTGGCACGGCCTTTCTTGCCGTTCTCGTCGCGCTCGTTTTTGGGCAAGCGAGCCTCGGTGGAACGTCGGCCGCGGAAGAGTCGGACGTAGAAGCGCCGATGTTCGAAGTCGACCCGATGTGGCCGAAGCCGCTTCCGAACCACTGGATCATCGGCTCCGCGATTGGTGTCACCGTCGACTCGCGCGATCACGTATACATCGTTCACCGCCAGGGGAGCTTGAACGCGCGAACGGAAGTCGGAGCCGTTCAGGACCCGCCGACCGGCGAGTGCTGCGTACCAGCGCCTCAAGTTCTCGAGTTCGACCCCGACGGCAATCTCGTAGGCCATTTTGGTGGTCCAGCCGACGGCTATGATTGGCCGCAGTCGAATCACGGCATCACGGCCGATCCCAGAGACAATCTCTGGATTGGCGGCAATGGTCGAGATGACGCGCACATGCTCGTTTTCACCCGCGACGGCAAGTTCCTCCATCAATTCGGAATGCCTGGCGCGCGACGCGCGAAAGACTACACCGACGACGACAAGAAATGGATGGGCAATAGCCACGACAAAGAGAGCTTCGGCCGGGTCGCCGAGGTCTCGTTTCATGCCGAGACCAACGAAGCCTTCGTGGCCGATGGCTATCTGAACAAACGCGTTGCGGTGCTCGATGCGACCACGGGCGAGTTCAAACGCTACTGGGGCGCCTATGGCAAGGAGCCGAGCGACGAGGACCTGGGCCGCTACAACCCCGACGCGCCGCTCGCGAAGCAGTTCCGGAATCCCGTGCACTGCGCGGAGCCGTCGCATGATGGTCTCGTCTACGTCTGCGACCGACCGAACGACCGGATTCAGGTCTTCAACCTCGACGGAACCTTTGTGAAAGAAAAACGCATCGCGAAGAACACCCTCGGCGACGGCGCCGTGTGGGATGTCGCCTTTTCCAAAGACCCCGAGCAGAAGTACATCTTTGTCGCCGATGGCAAGAACATGAAGGTCTATATCATGGAGCGCGAATCGCTCGAGATCCTCACGAGCTTCGGTGATGGCGGACGTCAGCCTGGGCAGTTCTTCGCCGTGCACAACGTCGCCACGGATTCGAAGGGCAACATCTATACAGTGGAGACCTACGAAGGCAAGCGCGTGCAGAAGTTCGTGTACAAAGGCCTCGGACCGGTGGACGAGAAAAATCAGGGCGTAGTCTGGCCTACCACGGAAGACTAGAAACCCTTTTTGAACGTTGGCCCGGACGCTCGAAGCGTCCGGGCCGGGCGGCAACGCGTCACGGCCAGCTGAGAACGGTCACCGTGGCTCCCGCGACGAGCCACACCGCTCCGCCAAAGCGAACCCACGCGCCCATCATCCCGTCGGTCCACTTCGCGTAGCGGTCAATGGTGCTCGGCACGAGCAGTACCACGATGCTTTTCAAGAGCAGACCCCAGCCGGTAATGGTGACGATGACGCGCCAGTCGCCCACCCAGAGGTTGTGGCTCCGTACGACAACGATGCCGAGCACGAGTAGCACGAGGAACATAGTGAACGTGTTCTCGGGCGTGGTGAACATCTTCCGGAATGCCGTGGCCCAGTAGCCGGGGTTCAAAACGAAGGACAGCCCGAAGCTCAAAAGCACGACACCCGTTGCAAGCTCGATCTCACCAGCCATGATCTCTCCTCCGTTACAGACCTACCATGTTCGATCCATGGCGAGAAAGCGAGTGCGTACCTGTGGCGTGTGCTTCCCATCGGCGTCTCCTTCTGGATGTGCTGTAGCGCGTGCCAGCTCGGGGCCGGAAAATTGATCGGAAGACACTTACAATGGTTCCATTCATGACCGAAAAGCGAAAAAAAACCATCGATGATCTCTTCCGAGCGATCCTGACGAGTCGCGTTTACGATGTCGCGCGAGAGACGCCGCTCGAGCCGGCCGCGAAGCTTTCGCGCCGGCCAAGCAATGAAATTCTTCTCAAGCGCGAAGACTTGCAACCCGTTTTCAGCTTCAAAGTCCGTGGCGCTTACAACAAGACGGCGCATCTATCGGAGGACGAGCTCAAAAAGGGCGTGGTTGCGGCGAGCGCAGGCAATCACGCGCGAGTGGTCGCCTATGCTGCCCGTCAGCTCGACGTGGGTGCCGTGATCTTCATGCCGCTCACGACGCCTTCGATCAAAGTCTACACCCCAGAGCCGGACAACGTGGCTTTCCCGTTGTTCCAGTAGCCCGAACGATATTCAACCGTTGGGTTGACAGTTTCTTAATCCGTACCGCTAATATTCAACCGACTGGTTTATTATGTCGGTGAGCTTGGATCGCGTCTTTCATGCCCTCGCAGACGAGACCCGCCGCTCGATGGTGAAGCGTCTCGCGAAAGTTTCATCCTACACGGTTACGGAGTTCGCGAAGCCGTATGACTTGAGCTTCGCGGCGGTCTCGAAGCACGTAAAAGTCCTCGAAGATGCCGGCGTGGTGACAAAGACGCGCGACGGACGTACGCAACGTTGCCGGCTCGACGTCCGCCCGCTCGACCGCGCGTCGAGGACCATCGACGAATATCGCGACTTCTGGCGGGAGAAGCTCGACGCGCTGGAGCGCTACCTGGATCGACGATCCGGAGGCAAAGGTGGCCCAAAAAAGCAGTAGCTCGGTTCTCGTGATGAAGCGCGTGCTGAAGCACGAGCGCCAGCGGTGTTCAAGCTTTTTCGAGCGCTGATGCGATGAGTGCCTGGTTGTGCGCCTTCGAAGGTGGCGCCTCGCCACGCGGGCGCCTCGGCGCCGGAAAACGCAAACTTATTCTTCGCGGACCCTAAGTGGAACGTTCTTTGGTGGAAACGAGGTTGGCGCATTCCTCGATCGTGTCGAACACGATCTTCGCTTCGCCCGCTTCGAGCTGGAGTTCGACGTGGCGCACTTTGTCGTCGAGTGAGAACTCGCGCTGCCCGTATTCCGTGCCTTCGCGGGTGATGAACTCTTCGACGACGCCGCGAAGCGCTTCGGTGCTCAGCAGCTTGTAATCGATGTCGAGGAATCTATCTTTTTCGCTATCCACAAATCGCCTGTGCCGCCAGCGCGTAAACGCGCGTGCACGCGTAGAACTGAGAACGCTCGACGCGCTCATCGGGCATCGTGTTGTACTTCCCGCCGGCGCCGCAAACGATGCCTTTGGCGCCAGCGAGATGTTGCAAATGGCTCGCGTCGCTTCCGTAGTAGCGATAGGGGGCGACGGCGCCCACGTGCGTCGTCGACCGCCTCCAGGAGAGCGTCGCTCTGAGGGAGCGACGCTAGCAGAAGCGGGCTCGCGGCGAGTCGTTTCAGCGCGTCGCGTCTGGATACATCTCTCATGCTGTCGAAGAGTACCGGTTCAGCCCGCGAGCCGCAAGACGATGATGCCGAGCGCGACGCCGATAGACGCCAGCACTCGGCGCGGCCCGAAAGGCTAGCGAAGAAATGTGGCGCCAACGATCGCCGCGAGCACGACACTCGTCTCTCGTAGCGCTGAGACGACGGCTATGGGCGCTCGCGTCATCGCCCAAATCGCGAGCCCATAGGCGCCGACGGACAAAACGCCGCCGAGCATTCCCCTCTTCCACTGTCGCGCGAGCCCGCGCACCCCGAGACCCGGCCGAAGGAATGGCAGCACGAGTAAGAGAGGCAAGGCGTTGATCACGAAGAGACTTGCTATATAGGCGATGGGCGCTCCGGAAACGCGCGCGCCTGAGCCGTCCGCGATCGTGTAGCCCGCAATCATGACACTCGTTCCGAGAGAGAAGAGAACAGCTTTCGAGCTCAAATCCGTGACACCGCCCGCGAAGGCGAGACCTGCAATGCTCGCCGTAATGACGACAACGCCGAGAGCTTGGGCGCCGTTCAGAACCTCGCCGAAGAAAAGCGCCGAGGCGAGAGCGACGAGCACAGGGGAGCCGCCGCGCGCAATCGGGTAAACGAGACTGAGGCCGCCACGAGCATAAGAGAGAAGTAGGAAAGCGTAGTAGCCGCCGTGAAACAAGAGCGTGGCCAAGAGAAAGGGCAAGCTCTCTTTCGCGGGGAAGCCGACGAACGGGAGCGCCGCGAGCGCCACGACCCCAGCTGAGAGGTTCAGGGCAGTAGCTCCACGAGACGATCTGCGCTCGACTTCAAGAGCGCGTTCCAAACCGCGTGCATGAGCGCGGCCAGAAGCACGATGGTGGTGACCGTCGCGTCCATCGTCTATCCAAGGAGGACGAGCACGATACCGAGCACTACGAGCGCCATCCCTGGAAGCTGGGGCAGCACTTCACGCTCCTTCCAAATGAGCAGCGACAAGAAGACGGCCGCGATAGCTTCGACTTGGCCGACGGCTTTCACGTAGGCGACGAGCGTGAGCGAGTAGACCCAGAACCAGCCGAGGCTTCCCACGAAGCCGAAAAAGCCGATGAGCAGCATGCGACGAAAATGTGTCGGGACGCGAGACAGCTCACCCGGGCGCCGAAGACGCAGCCAAAGCGTGAGCAACACGACTTCCATCCAGGTGACGTGAAAGAGGGTGTGGCCCGCGACTTCGAAACGGCTCTCGCCGACCCGGGAGTTGAGCTCGACGAGCACGTGGTTGGCTTCTTTGAGAAGAAAGCTCGCGAAGACGATGAGAATCCCGGCGAGGATGGCCAACAAAGAGCCCAGGTCCCGGTGGAAGACACGGCGTTTTTCTGGCACCCGCGCGAGCTGGATGAAGACGACGCCTGCGGCGCTCAGAAGGACGCCGATCCATCCGAACGGTGTCGGGAGCTCGGAGAAAATCAGCGCGCCGATGATCGCGGTGAAGACGATCTCGAGCTTGTGAAGCACGATGGCCTGAGCGAAGCTCGTGTGCCGGAAAGCGGCGATGAGAGCGACGTTTCCGAGGAGCTGCGTAACGGCTGTTCCGAGGCAGAGCATGAAATAGAGCGGTGAGACCTGGAGCATGCCGTGCGTGGCGAGGAGTACAGCGACAAGCGCCGTCGAGAAGGGCAGATTGAAGGCAAAGCGGCACCAGCTGTTCAGCGCCGGGGAGATCACGCTGGAAAGGCTTCTCGCGAGACCGTTCCGGGCGCTTTGGAAAAGCCCGGCCCCGAAGGCGAGAAAAACCCACAAAGCGTGCATGGGGGCGCGAGTTTAACCGATCCGAGATCGACGCTGTGGTAGACTTTTGGCCCTATGGATCGAGCACAGCTCGCCACGCAGGTTATTGCGCGCATTGCGAAGATGCAAAAGACAACGCCCGACAAAGTCAACGTGGACAGCACGTTCGAGGAGCTCGGGGTCGACTCTCTGAACGGATTGGAGCTTCTCTGGGAGCTCGAAGAAGAGCTCGAGATCGTCATTCCCGATGATGATGCCCGAGAGATCACGAAGGTGAGCGACGTGATCGCTGTCGTCGAGCCTCTCCTCGCGAAGAAATCCTGAAAAATCGTCTGAAAAAAGAATGCGAGCACCCCACCGCGTCGTTGTCACCGGTCTCGGTGTCGTTTCCGCGATCGGGAACGACTTGAAAACGTTTTGGGAATCTTTGTGCGCTGGACAGCACGGCTTTCGCGAGATCGAGCTTGCGGATACATCAACCCTCCAGTTCCACATCGGCGCCGAGGTGCGCGATTTGGACTTGGAGACCCCGTTCGACGACTCCGTGAAGTCGCTCCTGGATCGCTTTGCCCGGCTGTGGCTTCTTGCCTCGCGACAAGCGGTGGAGGCGAGCGGGATCGCGTCGAAAGACCTCGAGGATGCCGCGGTCATCACCGGAACGGCGCTCGCGGGGCAGACGACCCAGGACGAGCTCTTCGTTGCGCTCTATCGCGAGAACAAGCGCCGTTTTACCCCTTTCGCGGTCCCGCGCATCATGTCGAGCTCGGGAGCGAGCCAAGCGTCGATGGAGCTCGGCATCGAAGGCCCGGGCATGACGATCTCGACCGCGTGCTCGTCGTCGAACCACGCGATTGGGATGGCCTATTGGATGGTTGCTCACGGCGCGGCGGCCGTAGCACTCACAGGGGGAAGCGAAGCGCCTTTCAGCCTCGGCCACCTGAAAGCGTGGGATGCCATGCGCGTCATGGCGCCGGACCTCTGCCGGCCGTTCTCGCGGGATCGCAAAGGACTCTTGCTCGGCGAAGGGGGCGCGGCTCTCGTCCTCGAAGAGCTCGAGCATGCGCGCGCGCGCGGCGCGCATATCCACGCGGAAGTGCGCGGCTTCGGCATGTCCTCCGATGCTGGCCACATCACGCGGCCTTCGGCGAAAGGCGCCGCGCGTGCTATCGCGGCTTCACTGGCAGATGGCGGGCTGAATCCTCACGAGGTCGAATACGTGAACGCGCACGGTACGGGTACGCTCCTGAACGACTCCACCGAGTCGGAGGCCCTCGCAACTGTTTTCGGTGACCACGCGGCCGCGCTTCTCGTGAGCTCGACCAAGTCCATGCATGGGCACACGTTGGGGGCGACCGGGGCGATTGAAGCGGTTGTGACCACGCTCGCGCTCGAGAACGGGGTCGTACCGCCGACCGCTGGCTATCTTGGGCCCGATCCCGAATGCCCTCTCGACGTTGTCCCGAATACTGCCCGCGAAAAGGCGATCCGGCACGCCGTCTCGGACTCTTTCGCCTTCGGAGGCCTCAACGCCGTGCTCGCGCTCTCGCGTTGGGACGCGGCGTGACCTCCGTTTCTTGGTATAATTACTGGGTATACAGAAAGTTGGGGAGAGCCGCTCGAGCCTTTTGGGGCGAGAGCGACCCTCCGGCGCCGAAGACAACAATCGAGTAGCGAGACCGAGTGGACGCGTGGAGGCTTACGTGCTGCTCATCTCTGGTCGCGTTCAAGGCGTTGGATTCCGCTGGTTTATCGAGAGAGAAGCGCATGCTCGGGACGTGTGCGGCTACGCGCGCAATCTCGAGGATGGGCGCGTAGAAGTGCTGGCGCAGGCCGATACCGAGACGCTTCAGGCTTTTTTCAAAACGCTCTATCGTGGGCCGCGCGCTTCCCGCGTCGAGGAAATTCAGAAGATGGCCGTCGAAGTGGATGAGGCGATGCCCAGGTTTCATGTTCGATTCTGATTATTCATAGGGGGTTTCGTGGAACAATTGCGCCGAATCATTCGAGACGTGCCCGACTTCCCGCAAAAGGGTATTGTCTTCAAGGACGTCACGCCGCTTCTACGCGATCCTGCCTCGTTCCGCAAAGCCATCAGCTTCATGGCGGAGCCCTTAGCCGAGCTCGAGTTTGACGCCCTCATCGGGATCGAGAGTCGAGGCTTCATCTTCGCTGCTGCGCTCGCCTACGAGCTACACAAAGGCCACATTCCGGTGCGCAAGCCCGGCAAGCTTCCCGCCTACACCGTGCAAGTGTCGTACGATCTCGAATATGGGAGCGACACCCTCGAGATGCACGCGGACGCCATCGAGCCGGGACAGCGCATCGTCATCGTTGACGACGTGCTCGCGACGGGCGGCACCGCGCGCGGGGTGGCGGACCTAGTCGAGAAAGTAGGAGGCAAAGTGGAAGCGTTCAGCTTCCTCATCGAGCTCGATTTTCTGAAAGGCCGTGAGCGCATCGCCGATTACAAGATCCGGTCGGTGCTGAACTTCTGAAAGGTTACATCTCGAGCCGCCGAATTCCAATGGACGCCGAAGAAAAAGAAAAAAATTCGGACGCCTCGGCGAGCTCCACGATCACGCGCATCTCGCCGACACGGCGAGTTCTCGGCTCGAAGGAAAAGCGCGATTTGATGGATCGTCTTAGCGCGCAACAAACTTCGCTCGTGCGTTCGGTCGCGCTCAACGCGCCCGAATATCTCAGCCAGTCATACTATCTCGATTCGAGCTCGGGCAAACGCATCGCTCACGAGCTCGCGGCCGACGAGCTCATGAGTTTCGCCACTGGCTGGGGTACGGAGCCGATGCAGTGTATCCGCGCCATGAACAAGGCCGTGAGCCAGATCACGGAGCGCGGGCGACTCGAGCGCTATGTCACAGCGGCGGTCGAGCTCGAGATCGTGATGGACCGTCAATCGTGGTTCGATGACGGCGTTGTGTATCGCGGCCTACCCGACTACTTGATGCATGGCTACACCGATATGGGAAGCCACGCATCGCCGACGGAGCGCGCGGGCCGGGAGAAGATCAAAGTCGACAAAGTGAGCCTCGTGGACCGGCTTTCCGAGTGCAAACGGCGCGGGGTCGTCGACAACGAAAATCTCGAGCGGTTGCTTGGCTGGTACTACGCGCGCGTGCGGCGCGACATCGAGTTCGACGAATCGGGCGTAGAAAGGCTCTCGCGCGAGTTCGGCAACGAGAGCATCGTGCTCACGAAATATCTAGAAAAAGGCATGGGCGTCTGCAGGCACCTATCAATCTTTTATCAGCTCTATCTTCAAGAGGCTGGGATCGAGTGCCGGGTTGTGAAAGGCGATCTTCGTTTCTACATCTTCAAGGGCCGGCACGCGTGGAACCTGGTAAAGGTCGGCGAGCGAGTGATCCTCGTCGATGTGACCCATCCCAACGTGAAACACCCGTTCATGGTGTTCGGGACGACGGAGGAAGAGGTCTACGAGCGGGCGAGAAAGCACGGCCGCGAGTACGAGCCCACGCCGGACGATCAGAACTATTACAAAATCGGAGCTGCGTCAGCCCCGCTTGCGTAGTGAACGGGAATGGACAAGACAGAGGCAAACATGGCGATAGGGAACAATCGACGGGCCACTATCCGACTCACGCACTCGGAGCTGACGTTCTTACAAAAGCTCCTGCGGTCGGAATACCACTTCATCGTGGAAGAAGAGCGACACGCACGCCAGGCCTTTGGCAGAAAGCTGTCAGACATCACGCTTCCCGGAAGCGCCGACGGAGGCGTCGACCTGTTCCTCACGCAGCTCGAGATTTCTTTTCTCCAAAAGCTCACGAAGGCCGTCCTATAGCTTCCTGACCATGGCCGAGCGCGACGCCCGGCAAAAACTCAGGCTCAAGATCCGACGAGGCTGGGAGCAAGTCCAAGAGGCCGGCGACCGTAGCCGCCGTCAAGCGTAGACGGCACACCGAGTAACCTAGATGGCGCGCCGCGCCCGCGGATTCGGAATTCGGCGCGAATGAAATAGTAGACCCCAGGCGGCTCAAAGGGATATCATCTCTGGATGTGTGCCGGCACCCCGTTGCCTGTTTTCCTACGTCGAATCGATCCCAATTGACCGCGGCCTGTTCGAGATAGCGTGTAAATGACAACGCCAGCTTCGTCCAGCGGCGACGCTTCGGCTCCTGTCGCTCTCGCCGATATCGGCGCACACATCAAGCAGTACGCGGTGGCAGACGACCGGCGGGCAACGTGGGTCCTGGTGCAGACGACTCTCGTCTTACTCGTGGCCTTGGCCCTGTATGCCGTAGATCAAGTCGTGCTCGCTGTGATTTTGGACGCCGGTATCATCGTGCGCGTTTTCATCATCTATCACGACGGGATCCACTATTCCTTCTATCGCCGCACCGAAGCGAACGAGCGTTTGGCCACCTTGCTTCAGGCGTGGATCATCACGCCCGTCGACTTCTGGCGCCGAAACCATTCTTACCATCACAAATGGTTCGGCAACCTCGCCGTTTTCGACGAAGCGGACACCGTCTTCTTCACCCGGCAGAAATACGAATCCTACCCGCTGCACAAACGCGTGCTCGCTCGAATCCTGCGCGATCCGATCGTATTTTTCTTGTTCGCTCCAGTGGCTCAGTGGTGGGTCCAATACCCCATCCAGTACGCCAACCCGATCCTCTGGCTAGGGCACGCCGTGCACTTGCTGATCGCCTGGCAACTGTCCTGGTGGCACCTGTTCGCGGTTTACTTGGGTGCCATAGCGGGGCTCATATTGTTTCACCTGCAGCACGCAGTGAACCGGGGCTATCGCGAGCCAAGAGCGGAATGGAATCCCACTGAAGCGTCGTTATTGGGCTCGACCTACCTTCCCATCCCGCGGCCCTTCACCTGGTTCACCTTCGGGATCCAGTTTCATCACATCCATCACATGAACACGAAGGTCCCGAGTTATGCGCTTGCACGTTGCCACCGCGAAGCACGTCCGGAAATGTGGCGCGACGTCACGACGCCAAACCTCTGGCGCAGTCTTGCTTCGATCAGAAACGTCATGTGGGACGAAGAATCGAAGCAGCTCGTTCCGTTCTGATAGTTCGTCTTCGCCAAACTACTGCGCGATCGCGGTCGGATGGATTCCCTCACCGTAGACGAAACGCGATCCCACGGCTCCGACGACGGCTGTGCGTAGACTAAGATTGAGACCGGTCCGCAGTCGAAAGAGTGGTTCGACGCCGGTGCAATGTCCTGCCATCAAATGCTGCACACCGATCGCGCGCAACCGATCTGCGGTCCAGCCAAGGGTTTGATCATCAGCGCCAAACAGATGCATCCCTCCCATGAGTGCATGAATCGGCTGGTCTTGAATCGACGATTGCACCTGTTCCAGCAGATTAACAGCGCCTGAGTGGCCGCAACCGAGCAAGACGATGGGTCCCTCGGCCGTAACGACGGTCAATCCTTGACTGTCAGGAACGTAGTCTTCAATCCACTCGCCGTCCATGTTGACTTGCATCCTCTGAGGGTAGTTCTTTTCGGGATGAGGCCTTTCTACCGGGCCCGTGACCCAAACACCGGGCAAGATCTGCGCAGCCTCCGAGTGCTCTATGAACTCGACGCCTGCCGCTTCGAGCGGAACTCGCGTCGCAATCATTACGTTGCGTTCCTCGTATCCGGTCACTGTTGGCCTGCGTCGCAGAAGAAAAAACCCTTGCGCGACGTGTATGCGACGCATGGCGTCGGGGTTGTTCGGACGAACGTCGTCGAGTATCGGTATGAGGCCCGTGTTGTGGTCAGAGTGGAAGTGGCTGAGCACGACATCCGTCACACAGGAAAGATCAACGTTGAGCGCCTCGGCATTTCTCAGTACGGTATCCGGATGCCGCCCAGCGTCAAATAGGACGCAGCGCCCATCAACTTCCACCAACGCCGAAAATCCCCACTCTCCAACGGTCGAACCGTTCGCCAAATTGGAAGAGAGGATCGTTACAGCCACGGACGCGGCTATAGTGGAATCCTTCTGAACACCTCCCGCAAGGCTGCTGGCAGCGGAAACCAGTATCACGAAGAGCCCGATCGGAACCCGTTTTTTAATTACTGAAATGCCCATATGACCCTCCAAACGTTCTGAAGCGCTACTCTATCGTAAAGATGAAATCGACCGCTTTCCAGAGTTGTTCGTTTCGCCGGCAACGCTAGATGGCGTATCGGGTATCCGACCGTCCGCCATCCGCTGCCCGTCCACCTCCTGGATAAAGGGAGTCAAAGACCATCAGCGCTTCATGAGTCGGTCATAAAGCTTTTTTCTCACCTGGGAGGACTCTCCCCGAGGTTGTATGACCTGATTGGCCAGTTCCTTCAGTTTTTCATGATCAAAATCCTCGAGGGCGGTATTGACAGCAGATTCAACCTGATCGAGCTCGGAAAAAGTCCGGCAGATATCCAGCATCCTTCCAAAGGGCGATTCCTTCGGCATACCCGAATCCGGTACGATTGCAGGAATAGTCGGCCGGTAAAGCTGAATATAATACAGGCCGATTGAGGAGTGGTCGGTAATTCCGGCATCGGAGGCAACCATTTGCTTCTCCCATGGCAGGTCCGGATGCATGACCATAATTCTTTCGTCCGATTCTCTGAAGACAATATCGGCAGCTTCCTGAATGTCCCTCGCTACATAGTTTGAAAAATTGTTCGGGTGAATACATACGATGAAGCTATATTCGTCAGGAAAGCTTCTGTAGGTATCGATCAGACCCTTGCCATGATGGCCGAAGAGAGAATTCGGGCCCCAGGTTGACATGGACAGAATAACTTTCTCATGTTCTGAGAAACCAAGTTCTTTGCGAATTTCGTCCCGGCGGGCCTGCATCTCCAGCAAGCGATCTACAATCGGGTCGCCGGCTATATCGCATGTGGGAGCAATTCTGGGCATCTGTTTGGAGAGCTCGAGCTTTGCCAGCGGTCCCCCGGCGAGAATGGAGTCAAAAACCGGCTCGCCGCGGAAAAAGACCATGTCATTCGGGAAGGTGTTTTCGCTGCCAACAGCAGGTTTCATACTGACGACGCCATGCCCATGAAAGACCTTGGGACACGCGCGGTTTCCGTAAAAAGCTGGGGAAAAAGATCCAAAAACCATCAAGTCCCAATGGCAGAAAACGGCCTTTAGCCAATTAATCGGAGCAGCTTCACAGATCTCAGCGAAGGGTCCAGTTTCATATCCCTTTTTTATCGAACTGCGATTCAGCGTGGCGGCCAGGGTGATATCGGGATCATCCCGATAGATATCGACAACCGTTTTCAAATACCTGCCCGTCATATTTGACGAGCCGATGAGGAGGATTCGTCTCTTGGCGCCGCTCTGGCGCGCGAAGAGATTCCTGATGCACCAGTAGATCTCCGTCATCCGGACGAGGACCGTGAAACGGAATTTTCTCAATCCAGACTCGAGGTTTGTTTGCACGGGGCTTTGTCGCACGAAAGGTCACATTAACGCGAAGTGTGTTCGGCGACGGGCGATGGCGTCGCCTCGGGAGGATCGGTGCACGAGCCCGTCCTCATCCCATATCTCGAGCCCGGCATCTTTTGGCCTAAGCGTGATTGTTTCGTGATAATTCTGAGTAATACTTCGACAACTTTTGAGACTACTTCATGGGGAGATTTCTCGTGCATCCAAAACAAAGAACTGTCACCACTCTAATCATCGTCGGTATCGCCTCAATCCTACTTGTGCCTGGCCGCGCAAAGACGGACGGGGGCGATAAATACAGAATAACAATAACCAATCTCACGCCGGGGCAGCCGTTTACGCCGCCCGTCGTACTAACTCATCGCGCAACGACTGGGATTTTCACTATTGGAGAAGCCGCTAGCACAGACATACAAGCCATCGCAGAAAACGGAAACAATATGCCCCTCTTGGCCACTCTCGGTGGGGATCCTGCTGTGCATGATGTCGTAGACGGCGCGGTCCCCATTGTTCCAGCCAATAACCCGGGTGGAACAGGGTTTGATAGCTCAGCGACTTTCATGATTAGAGCTCGCGGAAGCGCTAGGTATTTGTCCTTTGCAAGCATGCTCATCTGCACCAATGATGGGTTTACGGGTCTCGACAGCATTAGGCTACCTAGGAAAAAGCTGACTGTTTTTTCGGTCGCCTATGACGCTAGAAAGGAGCCGAACACAGAAGACTTCAAAGATATGGTGCCACCCTGCCAGGGACTCATTGGCGTTTCGTCGCCTGACATGGGAACGTTCATGAGTGACCCTATGCTTGTTGAGGACGGGGTCATCATACCCCACGTTGGAATTATTGGAGGCGTCGATCTGCTTCCTAATGTTCATGGCTGGAGTGATCCCGTAGCCAAGATCGTGATCGAGCGCGTGCGGAACGATGACAACAGCTCGGACGACGACAGCTCGGACGATTAGGCGAAGTTTGTTTTCGGGCGCGTCGAAGCTCTGCGCCCTAGTGCGACGGACGAATCTGTCGAAGAGCGAGCCAAGAAAAGATTCGCCCAATGGAAGCGAACGTCGAGAGCGCTTCCTTACCGCTGCGGGCTGATAGTATCACGGCGTCTTGTTCGAGCTTAACGACGACGCTCGACCACTACGCCAAGTGGATTCTCAGCGACGACCGTGCCTAGGGGGCGCTATTGGACGAGAGGATTCCATTCGTCACATCACGCTTCTTCAAGGCCTGTAAATGGTACGCCTGGCAGGACTTGAACCTGCGACCTACGGATTAGGAATCCGTCGCTCTATCCTACTGAGCTACAGGCGCATCGGTGTCGCAAGTGACGGCGAAGATCGTGCTCTCGAACCTCGCCTATTTTCGCACGACGGCGAGCCATGAGAAAGCCTGTCCGCGGGAGCGTGCTGCGCCGGTTTCGCCTCGTCTTGTACTATGACGCGTGGCAAAACGAACGAGCCCGGCACAAAGAGTTGAAGCGGCGCTTCGCGGCTTCGCGCTCGGCTTTCCCGAGACGCATGAAGACTTCCCGTGGGGCGAGCGTGTCATCAAGGTCCGCAAAAAAGTATTCGTTTTCATGGGACTCGGTGACGGTGGGCTGTCGCTATCCGTCAAGCTCCCAGAATCCCAGATCATCGCGCTGATGCTGCCGTTTACCGAGTCGACGGGCTACGGTCTCGGCAAGAGCGGCTGGGTCACGGCCCGGTTCGATCCGCAAGAGAAACCTCCCAAGGACATGCTTTGCGAATGGGTCGAGGAGAGTTATCGGGCAGTGGCGCCCAAGAAGCTGGTCGCGGCGCTCGCCGAAGACAGACGACCGTTGCCCGCGAAAAAGTGAGTTTCGTGGCGAGGCTCATGGCTATCGCGTGTCTCGCACTGATCTCAGGTAGCTGTGTCGAGCCGGGTCCCGAATGTCTCGCGCCCGCGAACCCGGGTGGCGGATGGGATCTCACCTGTCGCGCCGTAGCACAAGTTCTCGACGGCACATCGATGCGTGTGCGGAATGTCCCGGGTGCCGGCGGTGGCATCGCCTTTGCCCACGTCGTGGCGGAGCGTGAGGGCGATCCGAACCTCATCGTCGCAGCGAGCCCCGCGACGACGCTTCGCCTTGCGCAAGGACAGTTCGGCGCCTTCCAAGCTGAAGACGTGCGTTGGCTTGCCGCGGTCGCGGCGGACTACGGTGTCATCGCCGTCGGTCGCGACGCGCCGTGGAGGAGTTTCGAGGAACTCCTCGATGCGTGGCGTCGGGCGCCGTCCGAGATCGTTGCCGCGGGCGGGAGCCCGGTTGGCGGACAAGATCACATGAAGCTTCTCGTGCTCGCGCGCGAGGCCGGCATCGATCCAAGGGCGATCCGCTACGTACCGTTCGATGGAGGGGGCGAAGCGGTCACGGCACTTCTCGGCGGCTTCGTGTCGGTTGTGCCCCTCGATGTCTCGGAAATCCTGAGTCTTTTCGAAGCTTCCGAGGTGCGTGTGCTTGCGGCGCTTTCTCCCGACCGGCTCGACGCTTTGGACGGCATTCCCACGGCACGCGAGCTCGGCTACGACGTCAGTTGGATCGTGTGGCGCGGTTTTTACGCGCCCACCGGGATCGACGAGGCGCGCTACGATCACTGGGTAGAGGTGCTCGAAAGCGTAGCAGCTTCACCGGAGTGGGAAGCGCTGCGCGCACGCACCGGACTCTCGGAGTTCTTCCTTGCGGGCGAGGCGTTCGAAGCGTTCGTCGACGAGCAAGTCGCGAGCTTCGAAGTGCTCACGGCCGCGCTCGGGCTCGTGCCGTGATGGACAGGCTCGTCGCGGGGCTTGTCTTCGTTGGGGCGCTCGGCTATGTGTGGCTTGCGCGCGGATTCGAGGCCGGCTTCATCGCGGACCCTATCGGACCGAGCGCTTTTCCGTACGCGATCGGCACGCTGTTGTTGGCGACGAGCGTGGCGCTCTCGGCAAAGCAGCCTTCGGGTGGGCTGCCGCCTGTGTCATGGCGCCACGTCGCTCTTGTCGCCGGGCTTTTCGTTTATGTCGTCGTGGTGGATCGTTTGGGTTTTGTAGTTGCGACGACGATGCTCTCGAGCGCTGTGGTCGCTCTCTTCTTTGGACCGATTCGCCGCGGCGTCGTCCTGAGCTTTCTGCTGAGCCTTTCCATCTTCGTGCTGTTCGTGTACGTCCTCTCGATTCCACTCCCGCGGGGCTTTTGATGGGGGAGGGTCTTGCGCTTGCGCTGAAGCCGCTGAACGTTGCTCTCGCGACGTTCGGCGCGTTCGTCGGCACGAGCGTCGGAATGCTTCCCGGTATCGGCCCCATCAATGCCATCGCCATTCTCATACCCTTAGCACTCGCACTCGACTTGCCGCCCGAATCGATTCTCATCGTGCTCACCGCGATTTATTACGGCTCGCAATACGGAAACTCGATCAGCACAATCCTGCTCAATGTGCCGGGCACGGCATCGGCGACGGTGACGGCGATCGACGGCTATGCTCTGACGCAAAGAGGTGAAGGAGGGAGCGCGCTCGCGATGTCGGCGGTCGCGTCTTTCTTCGGCGGGACGCTATCGATTCTCGGCCTGGCTTTGTTCGCGCCACTGCTCTGTTCATGGGCGCTCCGCTTCGGCCCCGCGGAATATTTTTCTCTGATGGTTTTAGCACTCTCGGTCCTTTCCTCGCTTTCGGGCGCGAGCGTTTTGAAAGGTGCGGTGGCGACTTTGCTCGGTCTGGCACTCGCGACGGTGGGCTTCGACCCGAACAGCGCCGTCGCGCGCTACACTTTCGGGGAGCTGCGTCTTCTCGACGGGATCGACTTCGTTGTGCTCACGATTGGCCTGTTCGCGATGAGCGAAGTGCTGCTCGCTCTCGAGAGCCCGGACGAGAAACAGAGGCCGGTAAATGTGCACCGGGCCAAGCTGACAGAATGGTTCACGGCCAAGGGCACGATGTTGCGCGGCACGATCCTCGGTTTCTTGGTTGGCGTTTTACCCGGAGCCGGCGGCACGATAGCGAGCTTTGCTGCTTATGCGGCGGAGAAGCGCCTCAATAACAATCGGCCCCTCGGGCTCAAAGGCGTTGCGGCGCCCGAAGCGGCGAACAACGCCGCGAGCACAGGGGCGATGATCCCGCTTCTGACGCTCGGCGTTCCCGGGAGCGGGACGACAGCGGTGCTCCTCGGCGCGCTCCTCGCGATTGGGGTGCGTCCCGGCCCACTATTCTTGACCCACCATCCCGACGTGTTCTGGGCGCTCGTCGGCTCGATGATCATCGGTAACGTCGTTCTACTCGCGCTCAACTTGCCACTCGTCGGCGTCTTCATCCGCATTTTGTCCGTCCCGCGCTGGTTTCTCCAACCGATGATCGTCGTGCTGAGCGTCGTCGCGGTCTACGCCGTAAATCGAAGCAGTTTCGACATCGGGCTCATGGGGCTTTTCGGCATCGTGGGCTACGCGCTTCGCAAAGGCGGTTTTCCGCTCGCGCCGGTCGTGCTCGGTTTCGTGCTCGGAGGATTGATGGAGAAGAGTCTTCGCAGAGCCATGGCCATCAGTGGTGGCGGCTGGGAGATCCTGTTTTCGAGTCGTCTTTCGGTCGCGATTTGGGTCGTCGCGGCGCTCTGTCTCTTCGCTTCGTTGTGGCGCCGGTCGGATCGCACATAATACAGGCCTCTAGGAGAGGAGAAACATGCGACCACGCGTATTGTTCCTGACTTTTGCCGCGGCTTTGTGTCTAGCGGCTGTCGCTTCCGGCCAAAGTGACGGTGCTGCCGAACGGCTCGCTAACCCGCAATCGGTCATCCAAAACTTCCTGGCCTGGCAGAACCCGCCCACCATCGAAATGGATATCGCTGCCGAGGGCATGGCCATCAACCCGAACCACTCTGCCGAGCGCCGTCGAGAGCTCGCGCGCCAGCTGAAGGCCGTGCTCGATGCTCGTGGACTCATCGTTCGGGTGGAAGACATCCCGTCCGATCCGGACTATGTCGACGAGTCGAGCGGCCGGAGCCGGTACGGGTTGTTCCCCGTACGTCTGCCTGGGGTCTATCTCATCAAGGTCGATGAGCGCTGGCTCTTCTCGCGCGAGACCTTGTCGGCCACGCCCGCTCTCTATGCACGATCGTTCAGTGCGTCCGCGCAATATCTGATCGGCAACCTGCCCGCAATCTTCCAGACGCGAATTCTCGGCATGGCGCTTTGGCAATTGGTGGGCGTTTTTCTTCTTCTGCTCTTCGCGTTCGTCATCCGCAAAATTTCCGAGTTCTTTCTTCGCAAGATCGCAAAATGGCTCGAGAAGCACACACCGCCGACCTGGGACGAGAACATCGTCTTGCAATCGGTCCGGCCGCTCGCTTTTCTCGTCTTCACTCTTATTCTCCTGGCTTTCTACGCGGATTTGCAGCTTCCCGTACGCATGAACGCGGCCATCAAGTTCGTCCTCGACTTGATGGTGGCGACTAGCCTTCTCTGGCTTTCGTTCAAAATCGTCGACTTTCTCTGCGATCACTTGCTCCGTATCACTGCCCGGACCGAGACCAAGCTCGACGATCAGCTCGTTCCGATGTTGCGAAAGTCGCTCAAAGTTTTCGCGTTCACCATCGGCGCCCTCGTCCTCGTACAGAGCTTCGGCTATTCGGTGAGCTCTATCCTCGCGGGGCTCGGGATTGGCGGCGTCGCTGTTGCGCTCGCCGCTCAAGATACGCTCGCGAACCTCTTCGGCTCGGTCACGATCTTCGCCGACAAGCCGTTTCGAATCGGAGATTGGATCGTGATGGGAAACGTCGAAGGCACCGTCGAAGAAGTCGGCTTCCGCTCGACACGCGTCCGGACGTTCTATAACTCCGTCGTGAGCATCCCCAACTCGAAGCTCGCCAACACCGATGTCGACAACATGGGCATGCGGCGCTACCGTCGCATCAAGGAAGTGATCGGCCTCACTTACAGTACGACGGCGGAGCAGATGCAGGCTTTCGTCGAAGGTATTCGCGCGGCCATTCAAGCGAATGGGTACATGCGCCAGGACTTCCACGAGATCCACTTCAACGGCTTCGGTGATTCTTCGCTGAACGTGATGGTCTATTGCTTTCTCGACGTTCAAAACTGGACCGAAGAACTTCGCGAAAAACACAACTTTTTTCTCGAAATTCTTCGGCTTGCGGACGAGGTTGGCGTCGAGTTCGCTTTCCCCACGCAAACGATCCACGTGGACAGCTTCTATGGCGACGAGCCACGCGCCGTTGGGAAGAAGCGCTCGAACGACAAGCTCGCTTCCTCGGTCGTGGCCTTCGGCCCCGGCGGACGTCTCGCACGGCCCCATGGCCCCGAGCTCACGGTGGACGGTAAAAAGCTCGACTATTCCCCGAAGTCGGCGCCGACGAGAGGAGCGGAGTGAGACGCATCGAGACCAACAAAGCTCCGAAGCCGGGGGGACACTACGCCCAAGGCGTGTCGCAAGGCGGCTTCCTCTTCGTGTCCGGCCAGCTTCCAATCGTACCCGAGACGGGAGAAAAGATTAAGGGCTCGATCGAAGAGCAAACCCAACAAGTGCTCGAGAACGTATTGGCCGTGGTCGAGGCGGCCGGCTCAGACAAGTCGAGGATCTTGAAGACAACCGTCTATGTCTCGGACATCGATTTGTGGGACAGCGTGAACGACGTTTACGCGGGGTTCTTCAGCTTGTTTCGACCTGCGCGCGCGGCCGTGCCAGTAAAGGAACTTCACCACGGCTTTCAAATCGAGATCGAAGCGATCGCGACGATCGACTAGCGTCTCAGTCGCGAGTCAGACGATCGAGGGTTGCTCCGAGCTGGGCTTCGATCTCCTCGAGTGTGTGGCTTAGCGGGCGCCGCCAGTTCGGGTGTTCGTCCTTGGTGCCCGGGACGTTTTGCCGACGGGTTTCGTGCCAAAGATCTTCGACCGTCACGCTGACGAGATCCGCTTCGCTCTTCAGGAGCTTTTCGAGCGCAGTCTCGAGATCGTCTCCAGTCGTTGCGAAAAGAGCGGTATCGTGCGTGTTCAAGCTCGCCACCGAGCCCGGCGGGATCGGCGCGTCGGGTGTTAGCTGCGCCACGTAGAGCCCGCGGAAGCCGTGACGGGCGAGACACTCGGTGACCACGTTCGGGACGAGACCTAGATTCTCGCCGACGAGCTCCGAGCGCGCGCGATGGGATTCGATGCTGAGTATTGCGTAGAGCTCCTCAGCCGGATAACGGACATAGACGCCGTCGGCGACGCCTGCACCGCGCGGGATCCAGAACTGGCGGTGAAGTCCCATGACGTGGTCGATGCGGAGGATGTCGGCGTGACGCATCGCGTGCCGATAAACGAGGCGGACGTGCCGGTGGTTTTGCGCACGGCTTTTTTCGGGCAGAACGGGAGGGAAGTTCCAATTCTGGCCGTCCGGAAAGGCGGCGTCGGGGGGCGCTCCGACGTCGATATCGTGGGCAAAGAGCGTTTGCTCACGCCACGTGTCGTAGCCGAAGCGGTGGACGCCAAGCGGTAAGTCGAAGCAGAGCTGGGCGTTTCCGGCCGCGATCTGGGCGAGCTGCTCTTCGGCGAGCATTTGGCTATAAAGATGATAGCGAACGGCGTCGTCGTCGACGCCGGCTTCGGCTTCCTCAATGAGCCCGTCGCGGAGCTTGTCCGGCCAGTGCGTCCAGTTGGTGCCGTGCGCTTCCGCGGCCGCGCGGAACCGAGCATAGTCGAGCGCTAGCGGAAATCGTGCTTGGAAAGCCGCGACGTCACTCGCGCGCCTCCCATCGTCTCCCATCGTGCGACGCGTCGCGGCATGGAGCTCGGGGTAGTCGAGGAGCTTGCTCGGCGTCTTGGGAGCCGCCGTACCGGCATCGACGTAGAGCTCGTTCCAGAAGAGGCGGCTCACCGGCGCGTAGGGGCTCGGCTCGTCGGGATGGGACGCGAGCAACGGCAGCGTGGCGACGAACGCGCCGCCATGCGCGAGCGTCAGCTCCGCGAAGCGCCGGAGGTCACCGAAGTTACCAATGCCCGCGGAGTGGTTGCTGTGGAGCGCGTAGAGCGGCGCAAAGAGCCCCCACCGTTTTCCGCGCGCGGGATCTAGATAGGCACGCGTCGGCGCGCGAAGGAGAAAAGTTTCTGTGTCGATGGACCCCATCGAGACATGTAGTCGATGGTAGCCGTAGGGAAGCGAGGGAAGAGGAAGCCGTGTCCACAAATAGCGGGTCCCATCGACCTCGCGGGCGCGCACGAGCGTGCGGGCGCTCGGAGACCAGTCGCGCTCCTGGCCGTCCTCGAGATAGAGCGTCGCTTTGAAGGTCTTTGACGACAGCTCGGCGGGCAGGACCATGCGCACGCCGCCGACGTCGCCATCCCATATTGTGGTGACCGGCTCGAGTATGCGTTGGCATGACGTGCGCCGTTTGCGCCGCAATGCGTCGTCTGCATCTTGAGTATGTTGGGCGTGCTCGATCGAAGCGCCGAGCGTTCGCAGCACGGCGGTGAGGACGTCGGGCTCGACTTCGATGCGGCGCGCATCGACGTCGCGATAGTTCGTCTGGACGCCGTAGCTCCGGGCAAGCTTTCGGAGAGCATGCGTCACCATGAGCGTTACGGACGTGGGTGCCGGATCGAGAGCTGCTCGCCGAGCGTGCGAAAGGACTCTTGAAACGCGCTCGACCCCGCTGCGCTCTCCGACAAGAAGCGGAAATAGAGGTTCTGCACCTTCCGCAGATCGACTTCGAACGGAAGCGACAGCATCACCGCCACGCTTCGCCGGAGCTCTTCGAGGCGGTCGAGGTTTTCGGGCGACTCAAAAAAGCTCTCCGCTTTGGCATGGAGACTCTCTCGTGCCGCGTAGACGAGTGAAGCTTCATCCAGGGGTACACCTTCCGCGATAGCGTTTCTCAACAGGTCAGAGACGGTCTCCGCGTCGATGGGCTCGTGCACGAGCGCGCGGCGGAGGTTCCCGTTCAAGACGACCTCGGCGGCGACGGACAGTGCTTTCGGCGGGGGGACACCGAGCTCGGCGAGAAATCTCATCGTCTTTTGGTGGTGCGCGAAAAAACTTCGATGCGTCGCCTCCGCGTCCTTCAGCCCCGATCGGGTGAGAACGTCGACAATGCGGCGCTGCTCGTCGCCGAACAACGAGCTCAATCCGAACGTTTGGTCGCCGAAATAACGGTCGAGCGTACCATTGTCATGAAACGCTTTCTTGAGCGCTTCAAAGCCGTGACGGCCGCGTCGCACTTCCGCCGTGATCTCGTGATTGCCCTCGTGCAAGACAGCAAAGCTCAATCGCTCCGAAGAACCTGTGATCGTGGAAGTGAGCCGGGCGCAGCCGATGCCGAGCTTGCGCTGACCGATCTCGAAGGTCTCGAACTGCTCGCGCTCGATGTCGTAGCAGTAAAGACGGGTCGTGTCTGGGTACCCTTCGAACACGGAGCTGATCGCGTAGTGTGCGCCGAGCATCTCCCAAGTGACTTTGGAAGGCTTGACGCTTTTCTCGTAGATGTCGCGGCCGCTGCCGGCGTCCGCGCGGTTGCTGCGCGCTTTTTCGAGGGCTCCGAGAAAGTCGTCCTCGATCGTGGCGTTTTGCGAGAGATCCTCGGCGAGCTGGACGGCGCGTCCCGCATATTGCAGGATTTGCACCGTCTCGATGCCGGCGAGATCGCTGAAGAACCAGCCGCAGCTCGTATACATCAGCTGCAACTGGCGACGCATCTCGAGAAGCTTGAGCGCGGGTACGCGATTCTCTTGGCTGACATGCGTCGCGACGAAGTCGTCAACCGTTCGCCGGGAGCGGTCCAGGATGACGTCGATGTAGTGGTCGAGGGCTTCGGACGGCTCGCGGAATAGCCCTGACGCTTCGGCCTCCCAAACCGCTAGCGCGCGCACGCGAAGCTGGTCGAGCGCCGCGCGCAGCGGGCCGCGCCAGCTCTGGTTGAAGCCGCCTGGCCCGCCGGTGTGACAGCCGCAATCGCTCCGCCAACGCTCGATGCCGTGGGCGCAGCTCCAAGCGGTGTTGTCGAATACTTCAACCTCGTGTTCGGGAGGGAAGCGCTCGAGAAACGCGCCGTAGTTGGTGAGCTCGGCCATCCCGCGCGATTCGATCGCGTGGAGCGCATAGGCGAGTGCCATGTCGCCATGCGGATGGTGATGGCCGTAACTCTCGCCGTCGGTCGCGATGTGCGACAGACGCGGGCGATCGTCCGGCACGGCGCCGGCCAGGCGTGCCGCGAAGAGCCCGCCGCGATGCAACAGTCCTTCGAAAGCCACGCCGCGTGACAAAACACCGTCATAGAAGAACAGCGCTATGCTTTTTCCGGACGGCAGCCGCTGAACGTAAGCCTGTGAAGGATCGATACGTGCGTCGGAAACGTCTGTCCACCCGGCGGCGCCCATGGGGCGGATGCGCGCGGCTTGAGACGGAGCAAGCACGGTGAACCGGATATCGTGTGCCGCTAGCGCTTCGAGCGTGCCGAGGTCCACGGCGGTCTCAGGTAGCCACATCCCCTCCGGCTTCCGGCCGAAACGATGCTCGAAATCTCGCAAGCCCCAGAGGACTTGGAGCGCTTTGTCCTCGTCGTTCGCGAGCGGCAGGATGACGTGGTTATACGCTTGCGCGAGGGCCGAGCCGTGGCCTCCGAACCGCGCGCGGCTCTCGCGATCGGCCGACAAGATGGCGCGGTAGACGGAAGGGTTTTTGTGCTCCATCCACGAAAGAAGCGTCGGACCGAAGTTGAAGCTGATCCGGCTGTAGTTGTTTACGATCGAGACGATCCAATCTTCGTCGTCGAGGATGCGCGAAGCGGTGTTCGGCTCGTAGCACTCGGCGCTGATGCGCGCGTTCCAGTCGTGGTAAGGCGCGGCCGAGTCCTGCGGCTCGATCGCCTCGAGCCATGGGTTTTCCCGCGGCGGCTGGTAAAAATGCCCGTGAACGCAGACGTATTTGTTCACGGCTCAGAAATCATTTGCGGCGCACAGTAATGGTTCGCTTCTTGCGCTCGCTCGCGGCCCCGAAAAAGAGCCCAGACAGGGCGGGCAGGGTAAGTGATAGAGAATACGGGTGCTGGTCACATGGCACGTCCTCGGTGTCCACACCGCCCAGATTGCCTTCGCCACGCCCTCCATAATGTTCGCTGTCGCTGTTCAGAAGCTCGTCCCAACGTCCTTCGATGGGAACCCCGACCCGAAAGTCGCGGTAGACTTCGGTGCTGAAATTGTAGACGAGAAGAAGGGGCCTCGCGCTTTTTTCTCCTTTGCGTAGAAACGATAGCACGTTCGTCCCCGTGTTCTGGCAGTTGACCCATTCGAACCCATCCGCGGCGAAGTCTTTCTCGTGGCTCGCGGCTTCGCTTTTGTACAACCTATTCAGATCGCGCACCCAGTTTTGGATACCTTTATGAAGAGGCTCGTCGAGCACAAACCACTCGAGCGCTCGGTCGTGATCCCATTCGGGGCGCTGGCCCAGTTCGCCGCCCATGAATAGGAGCTTCTTCCCGGGCTGACCCCACATGTAGGCATAGAGGAGACGGAGGTTGGCGAACTGCTCCCAGTCCTCATCTCCAGGCATCTTGGTCAAAAGCGAGCCTTTGCCGTGCACGACTTCGTCGTGCGAGAGAGGGAGCGTGAAGTTCTCCGAGAAGGCGTACATGGGTCTAAACGTGAGCTTTTCCTGATGGAACTTGCGAAAGCGCGGAGCTTCCTTTAGATAGTCGAGCGTGTCGTGCATGAAGCCCATGTCCCACTTCATGCCAAAGCCGAGCCCGCCGACATAAGTCGGGTGCGAGACGAGCGGCCACGCGGTGGATTCTTCCGCAATCGTCTGGGTGCCGCCACGATCGCGATAGCTCGAAACGTTGAAGCGGCGAAGAAAATCCATCGCTTCGAGATGCTCGTGGCCGCCGAAGCGATTCGGCGTCCACTCGCCTTCGCCCCGCGAATAGTCGAGATAGAGCATCGAGGCGACGGCGTCCACACGCAGACCGTCGGCGTGGTAATAGTCGAGCCAGAAGGCGGCACTACTCAAAAGAAAGCTGCGGACCTCGCCGCGCGCGTAGTTGAACTCCAAGCTGTCCCAGTCGGGGTGGATGCGTCTTCTCGGATCCGCGTGCTCGTAGAGATAGGTGCCGTCGAAAAAACCGAGCCCGTGGGCATCGGAGGGATAATGCGAGGGCACCCAATCCAGGATCACGCCGATCCCGGCTTGATGCAGAACGTCCACGAAGTACATGAAGTCCTGAGGCGTGCCATACCGGCTCGTCGGCGCGAAATAGCCCGTTGTTTGATAACCCCAGGACGGATAGTAAGGATGCTCCATGACCGGTAGGAGCTCGACGTGGGTAAAGCCGAGATCGAGCACGTAGTCCGCAAGTGCTTTCGCGAGCTCACGATAGTGTGGCTCTGTCCCGTCGGCGCTCCGGCGCCATGAACCAAGATGAACCTCGTAAATCGACCAGGGCGCGTCGAGCGCGTTCGGTGTCTCTCGGGAGTCCATCCATGCCGCGTCGTTCCAGTCGTAATCGAGCGGCCACACGATCGATGCGGTCTCCGGAGGCACCTCGCGAAAGAAAGCGAACGGATCCGATTTGTCGACGCGATACCCTTTGAGGCGCGACCGGACGTGGTATTTGTACGAGTTCCCATCGCGGACTCCCGGCTCGAACCGCGTCCAGATGCCGGTGGATTCGTCGATCCCCATCGGTGCAGCGTCCGCCTCCCATGCATTGAAATCGCCGGTCACAAAAACCTCGGCGGCGCCCGGAGCCCAAACCGAAAAGAAACACCCCGCGGTATTATCGTGCTCACCGAGATGGGCGCCGAGGCGGTCGTGAAGCCGGGTATGCGTTCCCTCCCGGAACAAATAGGCGTCCTGCTCGCCGAACAACGTCATGTTGACTAAGTGTCTCCAGAGTGCTGCTAGTAAGAAAGGTCGCGCAGTCTTACCATAGAGGGGAGCGGCTTCGCGAGTTGACAGCCGAACGGCCGCGAGGGAGACTCAATGTTAAAGTTTTGGGTTGAAGTTTCGGAGGTAAGTGCGTGAAGCGAGCGGAACGACATCATTTGAAGCAGGACGAGTTCGTTCACTGGCTCGACCATGTCCTGGCCTGGGGGATGACCCACCAGAAGAACCTCATCAATGGCGTCCTCGTGGTCGTGGGGGCGGCGCTCCTTCTTGGCGGGCTCTCCATCCACCGTAGCCGGCAGTCCACGACGGCACAAGTACTCTTGACCGAGGCCCTCAGGCAGTATCACGGTGTTGTGCGCTCGGGTGATGGTGCGCTCCCGAACCCGAACGTCGTCAACTTTGCCACCACGGAAGAGAAGTATCGAACCGCACTCGAATTCTTCGACGCGGTGGCCAACGAATATCGCCGCTACGCCGAAGGCCGGCATGCTCGATACTATGTCGCGCTTTGCCAGGTGGGTCTCTCCGACCTCGTGGCCGCTGACGGCTCGCTCGAGACGGTGCGTTCGAGTAATCGTGATTTGATTTGGTACCTTGCGTCGCGCACTTTGGCTTCGGTGCGCTCGGATCGCGGGGATCCCGCGGCTGCCGGAGAGATCTACCGGAGTCTAGTCGAGGACGCCGACAATCCGCTTCCCAAAGACGAGTTGCTCTACGCGCTCGCCAAGCTCGAAGAGCGCTCGGGAAACTTGGAGCAGGCACGGCAATATTACGACCGGATGCTTTCCGAGCACCCGGCGTCTCAACTCAGCAGCGAGGCGACGACCCGACGCGAGATCCTCTCGCTCTCGCTCGAAGGCGACGCGAACGTCAGTGATTGAAACCGAAGCTCCGGGGCCGTATACCGAGCCCGAGCAGCCGCGGGCGCGCCGGCCGAGCTGGCTGTTGTGGCTCGTCATCTTTTCCGGGGGCACGTTGTTCCTGCTTACCGCGACTTTCTACGCGCTTTTCAGGAGCATGGGGCCTCGGGCGCCGTCGCTCACTAGCGGCACGGCTTTGAGCATCGATCTCGCGCGCCCCTACCCCGAAGACCCGCTCTACGACATGAGCGGGCCCTTCGTCGAAGTCAAGGACATCACGTTTCGCGAGCTTCTATTCGCGGTGCGCACCGCCAAAGAGGACGCCCGTATCGAGAAGCTCCTTTTGCACGTCCGCGGCACTGGGCTCGGTTGGGCGAACATGTTCGAGCTTCACCGACAGCTTCTCGACTTCAAGAACTCGGGCAAAGCGATCGTTGCGTTCATCGAATATGCGGGAAACCGCGACTACTTTCTCGCTTCAGCGGCGGATCAAATCTATCTCCATCCACGCGGGATGATCGATCTGCGGGGCGTGCGCGCAGAGCTGATGTTCGTGAAGTCGGCGCTCGACAAACTCGGCGTCGAAGCCGAGTTCGAGCGGTTCGGTGATTACAAGGACGCGCCCGACATGTTCTTGCGCGAGAACATGAGCGAGGCGAGCCGAGAAGCGATAGGCGAGGTCGTCGACACGCTCCACGAAACCATGATCACCGCGATCGCGCAAGGCCGCGGCATCGACCCGCCGGCAGTGAACGCCCTCATCGCTGCGGGACCGTTCACAGCCGAGCAATCGATAGAGCATCGTCTCGTAAACGGGTTGCACTACATGGACGAAGTGCGCGCGAAGCTCGCCGAAGAGGGCGAAGAACCGAAGACGATGACGGTGGCAAACTATTACCAAGCCAGCCGCCGGTCGTCATTCAGTGTCGATGGACGCGTCGCGTTGATCTACGGCGTCGGAGCGATCGTCGGCGGCACCAACCGCGAAGATTCTGTCTTCGGCCGGGTGATGGGCTCGGACACGATTGGTGACGCATTCAAGACCGTGCGTGAAGACGACTCTATCGACGCGGTCATCTTCCGCATCGATAGCCCCGGCGGAAGTGACGTGGCTTCCGATGTAATTTGGCGCGAAGCCCAACTCACCCGCGAGAAAAAGCCCGTCATCGTTTCGATGGCCAACGTAGCGGCTTCGGGCGGCTATTGGATTGCGATGGCGTCCGACACGATCTTGGCGGAACCGACAACGATCACCGGGTCCATTGGGATCTACGCCGGAAAGTTCAACTTGTCCGGCCTCTACGAGAAGGTAGGCGTCTCCCGCGACGGCGTCTCGAGCACGGCCAATGCGGACTTCTTTAGCGACAACCGGAGCTTCACCCCTGAAGAGCGCGCGCAGTTCCGTACGATGATCGAATCCGGCTATCAAGCTTTTCTCGAGAGAGTCGCCGAGGCGCGAGGCAAAACGACGGAAGAAGTCCACGCCGTGGCGCAAGGCCGCGTGTGGATGGGCCGCTCCGCCCTCGAGCACGGGCTCGTCGACGAGCTCGGCGGTCTCGAGCGCGCGATCGCCATTGCCAAGGAAAAAATCGACCTCGATCCGACGGATCGCGTTGCTTTGGTTATTTATCCGGAGAAGAAAAATATCTTCGAGGCTCTTTTATCTAGCTTTATTCAGACGCGTGACGTGTTGCAGCTCCCGGCACGAGCGCTCTCGCCAACGGAGTTCCTCCGTCGATCGCCGCTTCTTAGAGCTCTCGCGAGCGGCCAGCCACTGGCGATGATGCCGTACGAGCTCACGCTGAACTAAAAGGAGTCACCGCCAGATATCCTCGGGCCCAGAAGTGCCGGCCCCAAAACTTCTTCCTCAGGTGAGCCACTCGGCCGCTTCTTAGAGCTCTCGCGAGCGGCCAGCCACTGGCGATGATCCGCTCACGCTGAACTAAAAGAACATACGCAGGCGAATCGCCCATGAGGCCGTGGTAAGGTTCGTTTTCGGCGTGAACGATTAGTCGCTGGGATCGAGACGGTCCATTCCCTCGAGCGCGTTGGTGTCGATGTTGATTTTCCCGCCCGCGATGGCGTTTTCGGATCCCCTCTCCAGAGCATCACGAAAGCGCTTGCCATCCGGTGTCACGCAGAGGGCGTCTTTACCGCACGACCAGAGTGTTCCAAGAAATAGACGTCTTTCGGATCGACAGGCCCGCGGCGGAGCTCGGAGATGTTGATGAGCGCCCTGCGGATAGAGCTCCTGCCTGGTTCTTGTAGCATGAGCTGCGGTTCTAGGAAACAAGCTGCGGCTGTGGGAGTCTGAGTTGCGGTTCTAGCGCATGGATTGAAGCGCGCGCTGACGAGCTTTCTCTATTAGCCCTCAGTTGATCTGAACAGGCCGGGTTGGACGGGAAGCTCCTCGCGCAGGTGGAGATCGCCGTCCTCCGCGCCATTGGCGTTCCGGTCGGGATGTGAACACGAATTCGGATTTAGGCTAGCCAACGAACGGCGAATTATTCAGTCGACCCTACTCCATCGCATCGAGCCGCTCTTTGAGCTGCGCTACGAGCTGAAGCGCCTCGAGCGGTGTCATCGTTTCAGGCTCCACCCGCCGCAGCTCGGAGACGACGCGGTCTTCGGCGTCCGCGAAGAGCGACATCTGTCGCGCCCCGCTTCCAAGCGAGCTCTCTCCGGTCACCCGCGGCCGGCCTTCGAGATCGAACTCCGTCTTTTCGAGATTCAGGAGAATCTGCTGTGCGCGGCGGATGAGCGAAGGCGGAAGACCCGCTAGCCGCGCGACTTGAATCCCGTAGCTTCTGTCGGAGCCGCCTTCGAGTACTTTGCGCAGGAAGACGATCTCGTCCTGCCACTCGCGGGCCGACACGTGGTAGTTCACGACGCCGGGAAGCTCGGCGGCGAGGTCGGTGAGCTCGTGATAGTGGGTGGCGAAGATGGTCTTCGACCTAAGCTTCGCCTCGGTCGCGATGTGCTCGGCGACGGACCATGCGAGCGACAACCCGTCATAGGTCGCCGTGCCGCGCCCGATCTCGTCGAGCAGGATCAAGCTCTTCGGGGTTGCGTGGTGCAGGATGTGCGCCGTCTCTTGCATCTCGACCATGAAGGTCGAACGTCCGCGGAACAAATTGTCCGAAGCACCGACGCGGGTGAAGATGCGGTCGACGATGGGGAGCTTCGCTTCTGCGGCCGGAACGAAAGAGCCCATCTGCGCCATGAGCAAGATGAGCGCCGTTTGCCGGAGAAAAGTCGACTTGCCGCCCATGTTCGGGCCCGTGAGGATGACGACGTAGCGGTTCTCGTCCAGTGCTATGTCATTGGGAACGAAAGGCTCTTGGCTCGTGGCTTCGATGACCGGGTGGCGTCCGTCCTTGACGTCGATCTCGAAGCCGTCGTGAAGGCGCGGCTTGGTGAGATTGCCAGCGGTCGCGACATCGGCGAGTCCTGTCAAGACGTCGAGCACCGCTACGGCTTGCGCCGTAGCGCGGATCCGGGGTGCGTGAGATTTGACCCGCTGATTCAGCGCCTCGAAAAGCTCCCGCTCGATCGCCTGGATACGGTCTTCGGCGCCGAGAATCTTTTCTTCGTATTCCTTGAGCTCGGGCGTGATGTAACGCTCCGCGCCTACGAGCGTCTGTTTGCGGATGTAGTCGTCAGGCACCGCGTCGAGCTTCGACTTGGTGACTTCGAGGTAGTAGCCGAAGACTTTGTTGAAGCGGATCTTGAGCGATGTGATGCCGGTGCGGGCGCGCTCGCGCTTCTCGATCTCGGTGAGCGTCGACTTGCCTTCGCTACGTAGGCGGCGAAGTTCGTCGAGCGCTTCGGAGACGTTTTCGCGGATGGTTCCACCGTCTTTGAGCAAAGCCGGGGGCTCGGAGACGAGTGTCCGCTCGATGTCGTCTCGCACCTCTTCGACCGGATCGAGTGCTTCGTGAAGCTCGCGCAAGAGGACGGCATTCGCTTCGGCGGTGAGCCCGCGGAGGGCCGGCATCTTCGAGAGCGAGGTTTGAAGGCCGACGAAGTCACGAGGCCCCGCCGAGCTGAGCGTGACGCGGCTGAGAAGCCGCTCGAGATCGAGCACGTCTTTGAGTGTCTCTCGAATCTTGGCTCTTTGGATGACGTCGAAGGCGAGTTCTTCGACGGCGTCGAGCCGCCTTCCGATGGCTTCGATATCGACGAGCGGGCGCGTTAGCCAACTTTTTAGGGTGCGCGCGCCCATCGACGTCGTCGTACGGTCGAGCACGTCGATGAGGCTGCCGCGTCGGCCACCCTCGCTGAGCGAGTGCGTGAGCTCGAGATTTCTTTGCGTAACCGGGTCGAGGATCAGGTAGTCCGCTTCTTCCAGGCAGCGGATTCCAGAGATATGGGTGAGCTCGCCGCGCTGCGTTTCTTCCAAATATTGGAGGGCGGCGCCGGCCGCGCCGACCGCGAGCGGTTTCGTCTCCAGGCCGAAGCCTTCGAGCGACAGTGTCGCGAATTGACGCAACAAGAGGCTACGGCTCGCTTCGTGCTCGAAACGCCAGTTGTCGCGCTCCGTCGTGATGGGGGGGTCGCCTTCAGGCCCCCATTGGGCGAAGACGTCGTCGGAAAGGGGTTTGCCTTCGGGATAGAGGATCTCGCGCGGGCGGTAGGTCGAGAGCGTCTCCGCGATTTTTTGCCACCGCTCCTCGCCTTCGAACTCGAAGGCGACGAAGTCTCCAGTGGAAAGATCCGCGAGCGCTGCGCCCACAGCACTCTTGGTCGAGGAGACCGCCATGAGATAGCTCGGCTCTTTGGCTTCGAGATAGCCTTGGTGCAGATAGGTCGAGGGGGTGACGACGCGGACGATCTCGCGGCGAACGATGCCCTTGGCCTCCTTGGCATCCTCGACCTGGTCGCAAATGGCGACTTTGAAGCCGCCGCGGATGAGCCGGCCCACGTAGGTATCGGCGGCGTGGTAGGGGATACCGCACATCGGGATCGCGGCGCCAGCGGGGTCTTTTTGCCTGGAGGTGAGCGTGAGCTCGAGGGCGCGCGCGGCTTTGAGGGCGTCGTCGTAGAACATCTCGTAGAAATCGCCCATGCGGAAAAAAAGGATAGCGTCCTCGGCTTGCGCTTTGATCTCGTGGAACTGCCGCATCGCAGGCGTGGCCGTTTTTGTGGTTTTATGCTGGGCTCGGCCCGTCGAAGTCGCCATGGTCGCGCGCATTGTACCGCGGGCCGTAAACGGAGGTAAGATTCGTGCACCATTGATGTTGACGCGTGTATTGGCCGTGGACACGACCAGTGCCCATGGAAGCTTGGCTCTTTTGGAGGACGAAGAGCTGATAGGGGTCCTCGGCTTCTGGACGGCACGCCCGAGACATGCCGAAAATCTCCTGCCGTCCATCGAAGCCCTGCTCGCGGGCGTCGAAAAAAGGCTCCAGGATGTCGAAGCGTTCGCCGTTGCCATCGGCCCGGGCTCTTTCAGCGGCCTCAGGGTTGGGATCGCGGCGGTGGAAGGACTCGCTTATGCGCTCGATCGGCCAGCCGTTGGGGTGTCGACGCTCGATGCAACAGCGCATCGTTTCCGCCGCCGCCGCGGCCTCATTGTTGCGCTGGCGGGGGCTTATCGCGGCGACGTCTATGGCCGGTCTTACACGTCTGACGGCGAGCGGACGCATCCGCTGGGAGAGCCGCTGTGCGTGGCTCCCGAGCGCTTTCTCGACGAGCTTCCGAAACGACCCCAGCTCATCGCGGGGAGCGCGATCCTGAAATACCGCGCCTTGCTCGAGGCCCGCTATCCCGCTGGCGTCGCGCTGGAAGAGCCGTCTCTTTTTATCGCAGAAGAGGTTGCCCGGCTCGGGGCGGAGAAGCTCGCGCGTGGCGAGCGAGCGCCTCTCGGCGGACTCCACGCGCTCTACATCCGTCCGTCCGATGCTCAGCTGAATCAGAAAGACCCCACGTCGTGAGCGCTATCGACCTCTTGTCGTGCTACGCCCTCATCCCGATGATTACCGATCACCTCGATGAGGTCGAGGTGATTGAGCGGTTGAGCTACTCGAACCCGTGGCCGCGCGACTCCTTCGTGCACGAGATCGAGGTGAACGCGTTCTCACGTCCAAGAGTCGCCGTCACGACAGACGACGCGCGTGACGTCGCAGGCTATTGCATCTCCTGGATCGTCTTCGAAACGCTGCACATCCAAAACGTGGCGGTCCATCCGCGGCACCGCCGCCGCGGCCTTGCGCGGTATTTGCTTCTGCGCGCCATCGAGGACTGTAGGTTCAATGGCGTTGTGGCGGTCCAGCTCGAGGTTCGCGCGAGCAACGTCGTCGCGCAAAGCCTCTATAAGACCCTTGGATTTAGTGCGGTCGGGGAGCGCAAAAAATATTACTCACGACCGCGTGAGGACGCTGTCCTCCTGCAAAAAATACTGCGATGACGCTTTCGCGCCTTCTGACTCTTTTGTTTTCTGCGCTCGTCACGCTTGGCGTTCTCAGGCGGTCTGTACCCGAAGCGATTCGCGACCACTGGAGCGGCTGGGTCATCGCCCTCGCCGCGGTCACTTTCGGCGTCGTGCTTTTGTGGGCGCGGTCTCGAGAGACGCGCGAGGAGCGCCTCGAAGCTTATCTGCTCATGCTTCTGCCTCTCGTTTTAGCCGCCCTCTACTTGCAGCCTCAGCGGGTCGCGAGCGACGGCATCTTTTATTACTCGCCGCTCCACTCGCTCGTCGTGGACGGCGATCTCGACTTCGAGAACGAGTATCGGGTGCTCGGCGCACCGGCGGGCTATTTCCAGCGAACGGAGACCGGGCGACTTCCTAATAATTTCAGCATCGGGCCCGCGCTCGTGTGGATCCCGTGGTTTGTGCTCGCGCACCTTCTTGGCGTGCTCGGCCTCTACCGCCCGACCGGCTTCGGCTATCCCTATTTCACGGCGATCGCGACGGGTACCGTGGTGGCGGGCTTCGTCGGCGTCGTTTGTCTCTTTCGCTTCGTACGCTGCTACTTTCCCTCGGGTATTGCCTTTGTCTCGACGCTCCTCGTGTGGCTCGCAACCTTCCACGTTTGGTACATGGTATTCGAGCCATCGATGTCGCATGCCATGGCGATGGCGAGCGTTGCCGGCTTCCTTCTGTTGACGCACGAAGGAGCGCACGGGGTGAAAGCTTTCGTTCTTCTCGGCGCGCTTGGCGGTGTCGTCGCGCTCATGCGCTGGCAAAATGTCGTCTTTGTTCCCGTGGCATTCGCCGTCAGCTGGTCGATGCACGGACGTCCGAAAGTCAGAGAGATTGCGGCCGCTGGAGCGGCGTTTTTCCTCGTGTTCTCGCCGCAGTTCCTGTACTGGAAAGCGCTTTATGGACGTTTTTTTCTCATCCCGCAGGGCGGCGGCTACATCGACTGGACGGCGCCCGAGCTCGAGGCCGTGCTGTTTTCGTCCCGCCACGGTCTTTTGTCCTGGGCCCCGGTGTTGTGGCTCGGTGTTTTTGGCCTCGCCGGTTTTTTCCGCCGGAAGCCGGTTCTCGGAGGGTCGCTTCTCGGTGCCATCCTCGTGGCCTGGTACGTCAACGCCTCCGTTTATGACTGGTGGGCCGGAGCGTCCTTCGGCTCGCGCCGTTTCGATGCCGCGCTGCCTGCGTTCGCGCTCGGGATCGCCGTGTCGCTCCAATGGATCGTTTGGCAGGTCGAGCGACGCCCGCTAGTGGCCACCGGCATTCTACTCGGGCCTTTCGTCGCTTGGAACGTAATGCTGATGGGCGTCTATTTTGAAGGCGCCATCCCTCCGGATGGGCCGGCCTCGTTCCGGCAAGCGGCGGCGGATGGGATCGAGCTCGTCTACAACCGGACGGGCTATCCGCCGTCCTGGCCGGCGACTTTGAGGCGTGCGCTGGCTTCGGGGACGCCTCTAGCGACGTACGACCTCGAGGGTGCGCTCGCGCTCTCGAATAACTTGGATATCCGCATGGGTGACAATGACGCGCTCTACCTCGGGCGCGGCTGGACCCTGCCGAGCCGCGGGCGGGTGACGACCCGTAGCACGCGCGGGAGCGAAGCCGAGATCTTCGTCGCTCTGGCCGAGCCCGCGGCCTATCGCCTTGTGTTCGAAGGGGCTCCCGGCGGCGGCGCGCAGCTCGTCTTAAACGGCCGCCCTCTCGGAGAGCTCACAATCGGCGCCGACGGCCGCGCAGAAGTCTTTGTGCCTTCCGCACCTATCTTGCAAGGTGTAAATTATCTTGCTTTTGAAATGAAACAACGTGCACGCTTGACGCTGTCGCGAGTTTCGTGGCGCCGGCCCGGAGGCGAATAGAGATTCTTGCAGGCATCGAAGAGGCTGTGATATTTTTAGTTAACCACGGCCCGATGCACCCGTATGCAAGGAGGGAAGCCCTTGATGAACAACCCGGCTCACGCTGCCCAAGATGTTCTCATGCGAGAGAGCGAAGAGTTCCAGCAGTTGTTCCAGCGCCATCGCGAGCTCGATGAACGGTTGAGCGCTCTTGGGGAGCAGCGATTCTTGAGTGCCGAAGAAAAGCTGGAGGAAGTCACCATCAAAAAGAAGAAGCTCGTTATTAAAGATCGGATGGCGTTCATGATGCGAAGCCACTAATCACCGTCCAACTGTTCACTGACCACGGATTCCGGCATCCGTGTCACCATTTTCAGAGCTTCTGTCGAGAGTTCACCGGCAATCGGTGTAAATCATGAAAATTGCCCGACAGGGGTTTCGCTACATCGGTATCCTCGTGGTCCCCGGCGTCCTCGTTACCGCCTTGGTCCCGAGCCCTCTCTATGCCATCCCGTTTTTCGTCCTCGCGGCCTTCGTTGCGTATTTTTTTCGCGACCCGGAACGGGTGCCTCCGCCCGATGAAAAGCTGCTCGTCTCGCCAGCCGACGGCAAAGTGGTCTACGTGGGTAAGGGGGAGCGCGACCCCGAGCATCAGCAAATCAGCGTTTTTCTCTCGATCTTCGACGTTCACATCAATCGCTCGCCGCTGCACGCGGTCGTGCGGCGCATCCGATATTCGCCGGGGAAGTTCCTCGCTGCCTATAACAGCGGCGCGGGTATTTCGAACGAACAGAACGAGCTCGAGCTCGTCGACGGAGACTTCACGGTCATCGTCCGGCAGATCGCGGGCGTCGTTGCGCGGCGGATCGTCTGCGCGAGAGAGGAAAACGATGAGCTCGAGCGCGGCGAGCGTTTTGGTCTCATTCAGTTCGGCTCACGTATGGAGATTATCCTTCCGAAGGAGATCAAGATTCGCGTCAAGGTAGGAGATCGAGTCAAGGGCGGCGAAACGGTAATCGCGGAGAGACCATGAAGGGTCGAAACGCCAAGCTGCCGCGCCGAGGGATTTATCTTCTGCCGACCGCGTTCACCGTCGCGAATGTTTTCTGCGGCTTCTACTCCATCATCAGCAGCATCCGGGGCGAGCTCGCGCTCGCTGGGATCTTGATAGGCCTCGGCATCCTCATGGATACGCTCGACGGTCGCGTGGCCCGATTCGCCAACGCGAGCAGCCAATTCGGCAAAGAGTTCGACTCTCTCGCTGACCAGACGTCGTTCGGCGTTGCTCCGGTGGTGCTCGCCCACGAGTGGGGGATGAGCTTGTGGCCCCGCATGGGGTGGCTCATCGGATTCCTGTTCGTGATTTGCGGTGCGATGCGTCTCGCGCGCTTCAACATACAGCAATCGTCGGCGGACAAGCGCTTTTTTGTCGGCCTTCCGATCCCGGCTGCCGCGGCCGTCATCGCGTCGCTCGTCTATCGCTTTCCGGAGCCCGTGACGTCACGCTCGCAGGCGCTCCCGTTGCTCGTGCTCGTGCTCGTACTATCGCTTCTGATGGTGAGCAAGATGCGCTATTACAGCTTCAAGGATTTCGATCTCCGCCGCCGGCAGCCGCATCTCACGATCTTGTTCCTCGCATTTCTCATTGTCGCCGTCTTCACGCATCCTCAAGCGATGCTTTTGATCATGGCATCGACCTACCTTGTGAGCGGGTTTGTCTTGAAAATCTCGTCTCTTGTCAGGGTTCCGAAAGCCCCGGCAGCGGAGCAAGCGGACGCGAAAGAGACATGAGGGGGCTTCGCGTCGGCGTCGTTAACCCGCGAAGCCCCTTCGGGAGCCGCGTACGCTCCCTGCTCTCCGAAGGGTCTCTCTCGGTCATCGAGCTGAAGCTCTTCGAGAGCGAGATCGAAGGTGAAGCGACGCTCACGCAGTTTCAAGATGATGTGGTGGTAACACAACCCCTCGATCCGGATCTCTTCACGAATCTCGATGTGATTTTTTTCGCCGGGCAGGAAAGCGATCTCTTCAACCGGCTGGCCGTCGATGCGAGCGGCGACGGTATTCTCTCGCTCGTCGAAGGGGCCATCGGTCTCGAAGCGCCGGTCGTCGTCCACGGCGCGGAAGGTCCCACGGCTTCCGGTGATGCAGAGGATCGGCTTTTTGTCGTGCCGAGAATGGCGTCGTATTTTGTCGGGGCCACTCTTCGTCGCGCCCGGGAGTCTCTTTCGGCGGTGTCCGCGAGCGCGACCATTTTGCTGCCCGCGGGCGTTCAAGGCGATGCCGGCGCGAGAGAGCTGCATCAGCAGGTCGTCAACATCCTCAGCTTCAAACCACCACCGACTGAGATGTTTCAAGAGAAGGTTGCTTTCAACGTGATGATCGCCGGCTCGGGCGTACGGTCGATGTTGCTTGCCGAGAGCGTGGCCCTCGAGGCTGCGAAGCTCGCGAACATGGAAGACGCGCTTTCGGTGAGCCTCGTTCAGGTACCGGTGTTCCACGGATATGCGGCTTCGATTTGGGTCGAGCTCGAAGCTCCCGTCGAACAGCGCGCCCTCCTTGCCTGCTTCCAGGAGCCTCCGTTCGCGCTCGAGACGGGGCGCGGCGCCAAGTCGCCGACCCCGGTAGATGCCGCCGATTCGAACAAGATCCACATCGGGGGAGTTCGCCGTCCGATCGAGCTGTCGCAGCCTGGCTTCTGGCTTTGGGCGGTCGCGGATACCACGACGTACGATTCAGGATCTACTGCGGTTGAGTTCGTGAAAGCCCGCGTGTAACGCCGAGCGAGGAGCGAGGCGACAGGCGCGCGAAGGCGCGCACTGAGCACTAATGCCGAACGCTTGGAAGAAGCATTCGAACGCTAGTGCCTTGGCCGCGCTCGCTTTCAAGAGTGATCGTTCCGCCGTGGTCTTCGACCACCTTCTTGGCGATAGCGAGGCCGAGGCCGGTGCCTGCTGCGCGCGTGGAGAAATAAGGCTCGAAGATCCGCTCGCGGAGCTCCGGGTCGATACCGACGCCGGTATCGGAGACGACGATCTCTACGAAGCCGCTTCCGTTCATCTTTTTCTTCGTCACGTAAATGGCGACATCGCCTTCGCCGTTCAACGCATGGAGCGCGTTCTCCATCACGGATGAGCGTGCGAGCTGACGCGCGGCTCGTCGTGCAGTGGCGCAAATCGCTTCGAACTGGGATGAGACTTTGGTGGCGATCCGCTCGCCCTCGCTTTTTCGAGCGCTTTCCCACACCGCGACCGATCGGAGCGCGGCGCGTTCGTAGCCGAGCGTTCGTACGAGGAGCGCCAAGAGAGCTCCGAAAAGCAGAAGCACGACTACGCTGCGCCCGGCCGACTGGTTCGGCCACGCGCGTTTTACCCCCACGAGGCTGACTGCGCCCAGCGCGACCAAGATCCAAGCGCTCGCCTCGGCGAGATACTGGAACTCAGCGCGCAGGTCGGCGACGACGAGCGCAAAAAGAAGGAGCGAGAGAAGGAGCAGCGAATAGCGGAAAAAGGCTTTCATCCAGGCCCTGGACCCTTAGCCAAAGCCTAGCCCGTGAAACAGCTCGAGTCTAGCGGGACACAGAGCGAATCTCGAAAACCCTCCAGGCCGACTCGTCCTTTTCGAGCGTGAACTGCAAATACTCGGTGACCTCTTCGTCTTTATCCAAGATGACATAGGTCCACTCTGCCGTCAGCATCGCAATGTCTTTGAAACGCTCGACATCGCGCGAGTCGTACCGAAAGGACTGCGTCTTCACTTCTCGGAAGATCTGATCGAAGATGAACTTCAGCTGGCTCGTTCCGTAGTTGTCGGCTTTCTTGCCGCCGGCTTCGACCGAAAGATAGACTCTCGGCTTTTTCGTCAGACAATCCCCAAGCTCCCTCGCCTCGCCTCGGGCGAAAGCCCGGCCCACGCAATCGATGGCCCGTTCGACCAACAAATCGTCGGCTTCAAAATCCTCGGCCTCCTCATCGGTCTTTTCTTCGGGAGCGTGCGCCTTGTTGATGAGCCGCTCGAGGTTCTCGAGATATTTCGGCCTTTGGCCATAGGCGACGGCGCTGGCAAAGACCAGCCCGAATATGACGAAAACTGCCTGCCTTCTCATGATTTGTTCCATGTTAGCCTTCATGTGACAGAAGTGTCAAAGCCACTGTATTTTGGAAGCTTCTCGACCGGATAGGTCTCTGGCACATTTCGTACCAACCCGAAAGCTGGCCTGGACCTCTCGGCCTCCAAAGAAGGGGACAATCTCCGGTCAAAAGGGACACAAAACTCTTCAGTTTTGCGCTGAGGGGGAGCGTCCTTTCGTGGGCACACGGGGTGGGCGCAGTGTTTCCGTTGGTGCGGGAGTTGCCTCGGCGGGCGCGGGAAGCTCTTCCGTCGCTTCTGGTGGTGTGGCTCCGGGCACTTGATGCTGGAGCAGGAGCACCGCACCGTTTCGAAGGGAGAGGGCGATTCGCGAGCGTTCGAACCACATAGGCTCGCGCGGCGGCAGCGCCTCCGCGTCGTCCAAAAGAGCGTCCTCCAGACTCTCGCCGTCTGCGAGAGCGTCGGCAGCATCTTCGTCGAAGACCATCTCGGGCTCGTCGGCCGTCATCCCTAGCCGATCGAAGAAGTTCGAATCCTGTGGCGCCAGCGGATCGTTGACGACTCGTGCGAGCGTGTCGTCTTCGTCACCGTCCTCGTCTTCGGCGAGCCCGGCTTGAAGCTCGGCGTCGAGTTCCTCTGGGGAGGGCTTCGCGAGATAGAAGGAGGGCGCGTGCACGACCTCGCCGGGCGCCGTGTAGCGTTTCCCGATGATGCCGCCCGCGGGGTTCAACTCGACGAGCAATCCATCGAGTGTGGCGATCATCAGTCGCTGGTTGACGCGAAAAGGCGGCGTCGCGGGCCGTCCGGGAAGATTCGAGCGCCACTGTTCGTGGCCATTGGCCGCGTGATAGGCGTAGACGGCGTTCGCGAAGGTCGCGACATAAACGCGCTTCCCCTCGACGAGTGCCTGAGAGCGGATGGCCGCGCCCGTCGACCATCGAAACTTAACCTTGCCGCTCGACGCCTCGAGCGCATAGAACCCGCCCGTGTCGTCGCCGATATAAACGCGCTCGCCGTCGCTCCCGAATGCAGCGGGCGCGTGAAAAGCGGCCCGGCCGACGAAGCTCCATCGCAAGTTCCCGGACGGGAGGTCGATGGCTGTCAGCTCTTGCGAGCCTCCGGACACGATCAACAGAGTTTCCGTACTCGCGAGCGCAAGCGGGGGCTCGTCGGTCGCGGTTTGAAACACCACCTCGCGCCGCTCGAGATCGTAGGCGAAGATATCGCCGGACGGCGTGGCGAGGAATAGAATCTGTTCTGGGCCGCGCACGGGCGGCAGTGCGAGCTCGAAGGGAAGGCGCATCTCTTGTCGGATGTCGCCGGTTCGCCCGTCGATGACCATTAAGTGACCCGAGGGTTCGGAGAGCAAAATCGCGAAGGGAGCCTCCGGGCCTTCGTCTACCTTGACGGGCTCGAAAACGACGGGGTCGTAGAGCTCTTCTCCAGGGAGACCGAGTTTCCACGCGAACTCGCCCGTCTCGGCGTCGTGTGCCTCCACGAAGCCGGATGCACTGACGACGAGCAGGACCCGTCCGTGGAGTAGAGGTTTCGGACGGTCCGTCGGGGCAAATTCGAACCGAGCGAGCTCCATCACCGGTAATAGACCGTCGGGAGGTTTCGGTGGTGGAGGTGCCTCGACTGGGATCTCGTCGGTAGCGGGGAGATCGCCCTCTCCCGCGGCGGCCTTTGTTTCAGAATCACCGGTTTCGGCAGTCGCCTCCGCCGCCTCCGTCGTTTGAGGCGGCTGGGCCGCGACAAAACGCGGTGCCAGGAGTGTGAGGAGAAGCATCCATCTGCCGATCACGGGTGTCGTCATTTTATAGCGAAAGCACAATATGTTGACATGACAAATTCCTGAGCCTCTAGGTCTTGTGATTCCGAAAGGGGATGACTATAATTCCCGGCCTCGGGCGACAATCGATGGCTCAAGACACTATCCTTATCTTAGACTTCGGCTCCCAATATACCCAGCTCATCGCGCGCCGCCTGCGGGAACTCTCCGTATACTGCGAGATCTTGCCATTTTCGACCCCCACGTCGAGGCTCGACGGTGCGCACGTACGTGGAGTCATTTTGTCAGGGGGGCCGGAGAGCGTCTATGCCGAAGGGGCCCCGCATTGCCAAGAAGAGGTCTTCGGCCTCGGCGTCCCGACACTTGGTGTGTGCTATGGGATGCAGCTGATGGCGAAAGTGTTGGGCAGCGACGTTCGCCCGGCACAACATCGCGAGTACGGGCACGCTGTGATCGCGTGTCGCAACGCAAGCGCGCTGTTCAAAGATGTCGGATCCGAGCTCAAAGTCTGGGCGTCCCATGGCGACCGCATCGAGACCCTTCCCGAAGGCTTTCACTTGACCGCGAGCTCCGACGCTGCGCCTGTCGCCGCGTTCGAGAACGCGGATGCCGGTCACTACGGTGTGCAGTTTCATCCCGAAGTGGCGCATACGGAGCACGGGACGGAAATCCTTCGTAACTTCGCGTTCGCGATTTGCGGGCTTCGCGGCGACTTCCGCATGAGCTCCTACAGCGAAGAGGCCATCCAACGGATTCGCGATCGCGTCGGGAGCGACCATGTCGTCTGTGCACTCTCTGGCGGCGTCGACTCGTCGGTCGCGGCGACGCTCACACATCGGGCGGTCGGCGACCAGTTGACCTGTATTTTCGTAGATAACGGCGTACTTCGAAAAAACGAAGCTGCCCAAGTGATGAAGCGTTTCTCGAAGAAGCTGTCACTCAAAGTCATTGCTGTCGACGCATCCGAGCGCTTCCTCAAAAAGCTCGACGGGGTCATCGATCCGGAGCAAAAGCGCAAGATCATCGGGGGTGAGTTTATCGACGTCTTCACCGAAGAAGCGGCCTCGATCCCCAATGCCCGTTTCCTTGTGCAAGGGACCCTCTACCCCGACGTCATCGAGAGTGTATCGGTCAAAGGACCATCCCACGTCATCAAGAGCCATCACAATGTGGGCGGACTTCCGGAGCGCTTGAAGTTCGAGCTCGTGGAGCCGTTGCGCGAGCTCTTCAAGGACGAAGTGCGCGAGCTCGGCCGTGAGCTCGGCCTCGACGACGAGCTATTGTTCCGGCAGCCTTTTCCGGGCCCGGGCCTTGCGATCCGCGTTCTCGGGGAAGTGACGCGAGAGCGCCTCGATTTCTTGAGAGAAGCGGACGATATCCTCGTGAGCGAGATCAAGAAAGCTGGGCTCTACCACGACATGTGGCAGTCGTTCGGCGTGCTTCTGCCGATCCGGACCGTGGGGGTCATGGGGGATGCGCGTACCTATGAGCACGTGCTCGCGATTCGCGCCGTCGAAAGCCGCGACGGCATGACCGCGGATTGGGCGCGATTGCCACTGGAGCTTCTCGAGCGAATCTCTAGCCGCATCACCGGCGAAGTCCACGGTATCAACCGGGTGGTCTATGATATTTCTTCGAAACCGCCTTCCACCATTGAATGGGAGTGAGGTGGAGTTGTTTTCAGTGTCGCTACGAGCTGCCGGTTATCGGCTACCACGCGTCTTGTCAAGAACGTCGCTGACGGCTGAGGACTGAGAATTTTATGCGGCCGTTTGTACATCTCCACAATCACAGTGATTTTTCGCTGCTCGATGGGGCTAGCCGTGTGGGGCAGATCGTCGAGCTTGCGGCGCGCTACGAGATGCCGGCGGTGGCGCTCACGGATCATGGGAACATGTTTGGTGCCGTCAATTTCTACAACGCGGCCAAGAAAGCCGGCGTCAAACCCATTCTTGGATGCGAGATCTATGTCGCGCCCGGGAGTCGCTTCGACAAATCCCCTAACGGGAGTGTTGCGGATACCAATAACCATCTCGTATTACTTGCGGAGAGCAACGAGGGCTATGGCAACCTCGTCAAGCTCGTCTCGGCGGGTTTTCTCGAAGGCTTCTACTACAAGCCACGGATCGACAAGGAGCTTCTCGCCGAACATTCTAAGGGGCTCATTGGTCTCTCGGCCTGTTTGAAAGGCGAGGTTCCCCAAGCGGCGCTTCGTGGTGATTTGCCGAAAGCGATGAAGGCGGCTGGCGTTTATAGCGACATTTTCGGCGAGAATAATTTCTTTCTCGAGATTCAAGATCACGATTTGGGCCTTGCAGATGAAACGACGGTGAATACGAGCTTGATGGAGCTCGCCCGCAAGGAAGGCCTCGCTACTGTCGCGACCAACGATTGCCACTACATCAGCCGTGAAGACGCCGAAGCACACGACATTCTGCTCTGTATCGGAACCGGCAAGAAAGTCGCCGACGAGCACCGCATGCGCTATCCAGGCGATCAGTTCTATTTCAAATCGTCCGCGGAGATGGGGGCGCTTTTTCAGGGCTACCAGGAAGCCTATGACAACACACTCGCCATCGCGGCACGCGTGGACGTAAGCCTCGAGCGCGAGGGTTTCCAGCTGCCTCGCTTCGAAGTGCCCGAAGGGGACAGCGTCGACAGCTATTTCGAGCGCGTCGTACAGGAAGGATTGGCCGATCGCTGGCGCTTGCACGGCCGGGCGATCGAAGAGCTCGGGCGGCACTCCCGCTCCGACTACGACCGACGACTCGAACGCGAGCTCGGCATCATCCGCAAGATGGGCTTTCCGAGCTACTTCCTCATCACTTGGGATTTCATTCGCTTCGCCCGCGAGCAAGGAATTCCGGTCGGACCGGGGCGCGGCTCGGCGGCGGGGAGCCTCGTCGCATATTGCTTGCGCATCACCGACATCGATCCACTCGAGCACGACCTTCTCTTCGAGCGCTTTTTGAATCCTGAGCGCCTAACCATGCCGGATATCGATATCGATTTCTGCGAGGCGCGGCGCGCCGAGGTCATCGACTACGTGACGGAGAAATATGGCCGGGACAACGTCGCCCAGATCATCACGTTCGGGACGATGAAAGCGCGCGCTGTGATCCGCGATGTCGGCCGCGTACTCGACATCCCTTACGGCGATGTCGACCGCATCGCGAAAATGATTCCGGCGACTCTCGACGCTACGCTCGAATCGGCGCTCGAAGAAGTCCCACAGCTCAAGGATGCGATCGCGAACGAGCCTCAGGTCCAAAAGCTCGTCGAGTCCGCCAAGCGTCTCGAAGGCGTGAGCCGTCATGCGTCGACGCACGCGGCCGGCGTCGTCATCGCTCCCAAGCCGCTCACGGAATATCTGCCCCTCCACCGCGGGAGCAAAGGTGAGATCACGACGCAGTTCGACATGAGGAACTGCGAGGATATCGGTCTTCTGAAGATGGATTTCCTAGGTCTTCGGACCCTCACGCTCATCGATAACTGCGTCAAGATGATTGCGCGTCAGCTCGGCGTCCACATCGATCTCGACACGCTCGCGGTCGACGACGAGAAGACCTACGATCTCTTCACCAGCGGCGATACCTTCGGCGTCTTCCAGTTCGAGAGCGAGGGGATGCGCGACATCCTGCGTCGCTTCAAACCGGAAAAGCTAGGCGATTTGACCGCGCTCAACGCACTCTACCGTCCCGGTCCGATCCGGAGCGGGATGATCGACGACTTTATCAAGCGCAAGTGGGGGAAGGTCGCGGTCCGCTACGAGCTACCGGCGCTCGAGGAGATTCTCGAAGATACGCTCGGCGTGATCGTTTATCAGGAACAGGTTATGCAAATCGCCTCGAAGCTCTCGGGCTTCACACTCGGCGAAGCCGACATGCTACGCCGCGCGATGGGGAAGAAAAAAGCCGAAGTCATGCAGGACCAGCGCGAGAAGTTCATAGCCGGCGCGCTGAAGAACGAGGTGCCGGAGAAAAAGGCCAGGAAAGTGTTCGACTTGATGGAGCACTTCGCGGGCTACGGATTCAACAAGTCGCACTCGGCAGCCTATGCGCTACTCGCTTATCAGACGGGCTATTTGAAAGCGAACTATCCGGTCTTCTTCATGGCTGCGCTTCTGACGTCGGAAAAACAGAACACCGACAAGGTCGTGCAATATTTGGGATCTTGCAAAGGGATGGGACTCCAAGTGCTGCCCCCGGACATCAACGAGAGTGAGCTCGACTTCGCCGTGGTCGGCGACAAAATCCGCTTTGGTCTTGCGGCCGTCAAGAACGTGGGGGTGTCCGCCATCGAATCGATCCTCGCCGCGCGCAAAGAGCGCGGGCACTTTGGCTCACCGGCGGATCTTTGCGAGGAGGTCGACCTACGGCTTGTGAACAAGCGCGTGCTCGAAAGCCTCGTCAAATCAGGAAGCTTCGACGGGTTTGGCGCCAGGCGCGCACAGCTCATGGCCGTCGCGGACCGCGCGCTCGACTACGGCCAGCAAGTGCAGCGCGAGCGGGAGAGTGGACAGGGGAGCCTTTTCGGCGACATGGGCGGGGTCCGCCGGAGCCCCGAGCTCGACCGCCTGCCAGACGTTCCGGAGTGGAGCGAGTCGGAGCTTCTTGCCAACGAGAAAGCGACCCTCGGTTTCTTCTTGAGCGGGCATCCACTCGACAGCTATCAAACCGAGTTGGAGATGTATGCGACCTGCGATACGAAGAGTCTTCTCGACAAGGGCGAGGAGGGAGAGGTCGCGATCGCGGGCCTCATCGTGAGCATTCGTACCCTTCGCACGCGTAAAGGCGACGCGATGGCGGTCATGCGTCTAGAAGACCATAACGGAAGTGCCGAAGTTGTGGTCTTTCCCGATCTCTACCGGGACAGCTTTGGCATCCTCTCGAACGATGTCGCTGTGCTCGTCAAAGGCAAACCGGAGATCGGCGAGGACACGGGGAAAGTGCTCGCGAGTAAGATCGTTCCCCTCGACGAAGTGCGCCAGCGCGAAGCCGGTTCCATGAAACTGCGCATCGCGCTCGACGGTTTTTTCGAGGACACGCTGCCGCATCTGCGCGAGCTTCTCGAGAATCACCGCGGGGAATGTGACATCGAGTTCGAGCTCGCCCGGGACGACTTCCAAGTCGTGATGCGCCCGCACCCGTACTTGCGGGTCGAGCCCACACCAGATTTGGTAACGAGCCTCGAAGCGATGTGCGGCGAAGGCTCGGTGGAGCTTTCGAGAGATCGCCTCCCGAGCGCGGGCTAGCCCGGAAAAGCAAGGTGGTCATCGAGGATCTCGCGTTTTTCCAATTAACGCACGGATTCGAATGCAACGAGCGGCGCTACTCGCACGATCATTGTGGAGTACGGAGAGCGAACGTTCGACAGGATCGTTCGCAGACCTCTAGAAGCGGCCGGCTGGCCATGTGAATGGCTGCCTGCCATGCTTGGGCATCGGGCAGGGCTCATCTACCCGCCGGGTATGTACACATCGACGGACGAGCTGGCCCTGCTCGCCCGACGTCTCGCGGCGCACGACCGCGTCTATAACGAGGGCCGCCTCACGAACGAGCTTTCCGGAAGCGTTCTCCGCGCCTCCGCTGTCTAGTTCTCTGTCGCGGCTTCCGCTCCCGACAGGTGTTGGTCGAACCAGCGGGTCATTCTCTTGTAGCTGTCGAGGCGGCTCGAGACTTCGTCCCAACCGTGGTCTTCCATCGGATAGACGACGAGATCGAAGTCCTTCTCTTTCTCCATCAACACCTGAGCCAAACGGAAAGAGTCCTGGATCTGGACGTTGTCGTCCACGAGGCCGTGCTGAATCTGGAGAGCGTCCTCGAGTCCGTCGGCGTAGTAGATCGGGCTCGAGCGGCGATAGGCTTCGGGGTCGGTCTGCTGCGATCCGTTCAGAATCCGGTTGGTATAGCCCTGGTTGTAGTGTGCCCAATCCGTCACGGGATAGAGCGCCACCCCGGCACGGTACTTTCCGGGGTGCCGGAAGAGCGACATGAGCGTGTAGAAGCCTCCATAGGACCCGCCATAGACGCCGATGCGGCCGGCGTCAACGCCGCGGCGCTCGACGAGGATGTCGAGAAGGGGGATGCCGCTATCAATATCGGAGATTCCCATTTGGCGATAGGCATAGGTCCGGTTCGCGTGCCCATAGCCGGAGCTTCCTCGATAGTCGATCGAAGCCGAGACGTAGCCCTTGTGATACAGGTAGTTCGCATAGAGGGTCGCGCTCGTGCGGGTCCAGCCTTTGTCGACGCCTTGTGCACACTCCCCGCAGCCATGAGCGTAGACGACTGCGGCGCCGTGCGCGTCGCTGGGCCGCTCCCAGAGCTTGGCCCACGTTGTATTGCCCGCGCTGTCGGGGTAGCTCACGATCTCGCTATCGATCCAGGCGTAGCGGTAGAAATCGTCGGTGCCCGACTTGGTGACGCGTTTCCAATCCGCCTCGGGCGCGTTCGCCGCAAGATAGAGATCCGGCAAACGTTCGGGAGATTCGAAGCGGAGCGCCAACCGTTTTCCGTCGGGCGACGGCGTTGCTCGGACTTTCCCTTCGCGCCCGGTGATGCGCACGAGCTCACCCCCGCGCGCTGGAAGATGGTAAAGCTGTTCTTCGCCCGGGTGCTCTTTGCTCGTCGTTAGATACCAGGTCGTGCCATCGGGCGAGAGCTCCGCCCGCCGCACTTCCCATTCGCCGCGCGTGAGCGCGGTCCGCTCGCCGTCCACGTTCACAAGGTAGAGCATCGCCCAGCCCGACTCCACCGAGGCGAAACCGAGGGCGTCGCCGTCGGGAAGCCATTCGAGAAAGCCCGGACGCCAGCGCCCCTCGACGAGCGGGCCTCCGATCCACGCCTCCTCCGTCTGGTGATCAAGATGAGTCACCCTGCCCGTTTCGAGATCCAACAGCGAGATCCACCGTTGTTTGTGATCCATCGAAAGGATCTGAACGGCCGCTTGCGTGCCTTGAGGGTTCCAAAAGGGGCCGTGGATGATGGTGTCTTTTGCGATACCGGCGTCGACCCAGACGATCTCGACGTCATCGCGCGCGCGGGCGGCATCGACGGCCACGATGCCCATCTTGTAAGCCGCAAGCGCCTCGCCGACCTTGGGCCGCGCCGTCTTCGCGGTGGCGTAGCCCGAGAGCTCCACGAACTCCATGTAGTGCGTTGGCGCTTCGGTGGGCTCTTTTTGCCACAGAAACGTAACGAAGCGACCGTCGGGGCTCGACTCGAAGCCGAAAATCCGCGCGCCTTCCTCGACGGGGATCTCCTGGGGACGATACGGTTCGCGCTCTCTCGCGAGAGCCTCCTTTCGCTCGTCGAAATCCTTGCGTTTGCGCACGATGTCGACGAGCTCGAGCTGCTGCTCTTCCAGCCAACTTGCTTGCTCGCTCGGCTCTTTCTCTTTCTCCGCCGCGAGCGCTATCTGGCGGACGTGGCCGGGCGCCACATCGTAGCTCCAGAGGTCCCCTTGATCGTCCCCGCGCATCGAGAGGCCCTTAGTGGAGAACTGGACTTCGGCTCCATCGGAGGCGACGCGCAGGTTGCCGAGATCGTTCGCGTGCGTGAAGACGGCGCGCGTTCCGGATGCCTGACTCCAAACGAAAAGCGTCCCCTCGCGCGACCACGCGGCGAGATCGCGCTGCGCCGACCATGAAACGTCGTCGCCCGGGATGCGCCGCGCCTCCTCGGCATCGACGACGCGCAAGCTCGTCCCCGCGGCGTCCACCGCGTAGAATGGGTCCGCCTCGGGAAGCTGCCCCGAAGCCGGGTCTTCGCGCCAACGGAAGTAGACAGTCTCTCCCGACGGCGACCAGGTGATATCGCGCGGTGAAATCCCGAACGCTCTGAAGTCTCGGCTGAGAGATGTTCGAGCGTGAGCTGAAACGCCGCGTCGCGATCGGCCTTCGTCAGCTTCGATTGCTCGGCGAGCTGCGCGGCCGTGGTCACGGGAAGCACGAGGGCCAGAAACAAAATAGCGGACTTCATAGCTTTGCCTCCAGGGCGGCTAGTTTACAATACACCTCACGAGGTTTTATACACCGGATACATCGTGCGGACGCTCGGCGGCATACCCGGCAGCCCGAAGCTGCTTGATCAGCAACATCCGCTGGTTCACCGGATAGAACCACTCGACGCCTCTCTCGCTCACGATCGCGTCGTCCTTGAGCGGGATCCGCACCTTGGTGCCGCCGAACTCATCGGCCCCTCGAAAGCTCGGCGCAGGAGCCTAGCCCCCTGTATCAGTAGGGCGGCTCGGCAGCGAGCGCTCGGGCGGGGTCGATTCGCAAAGCGCGGCGCGCCGCGAGCAAGCTCGATGCGGTCATGGTGCCGCCGAACACGACCACAAGCACATGTGCCCGCTCGAGCCCGCCTCATCAGCACTGAAGCCTCGGCCATGACGTATGGGAACCTCGAGCCCCTCGAAGTAGTTTGGCGAGACCATGGAGCCCCAAATGCGGTGGGGTCCATCGTCGTTGCGCCAGGTGAACGGCATAGGCTGTTCGGCGACCGCTGCACTAAGAATGTCCGTGAGCGCCGCGACATCTTCGTAGTTCGGATAGGACACCGTAAAGTGGTCCATCCCTTTGTCGAAGTCGCTGTAGATTCGAACGAGTTCGCCCGCTCGCGGCAGCGGCGCATGACCGAGGAACAAGGCGTGGACGATCGTAAACGAAGCTAGATTGGCCCCGAGAGCCCACGTCAGGATGCCGATGGCCGTGATCGAAAAACTGGGTCGGCTTCGGAGTTGGCGGAAAGCCCATCTAGCATCGCCCCAGAAGCCGCTCATTGCCGCCGAGTTTATCCCCTTGTACTTTCGCCGTGCCACTCTTCGGTGACTTCATCGGGTTGTCGGGCACGGAGCTCCAAACGGCGCGGGTCATTTGACATCAGATGTTTTATCTAATAGCATCAACACATCATGTCACGAACCACATTGAACCTCGACACACCGCTTCTCGAGGAGCTTCACGAGATGCGCCTGCGAGAGCGCAAATCGCTGGGCGCGCTCGTGTCCGAGCTGGTGGCGGAAGCGTTGGCCCATCGCGCTCGGCGCCAGTCGAAGCCGCAAGAATTGCGTTGGACGACACGTTCGATGGGAGCTCGCGTGGATATCTCCGACAAGGAGGCGGTCTTCGCTCTGCTCGACGAGCGTCCGGACTGACGTGAGCTACTCGCTCGACGTGAACATCCTCCTCTATGCGTCGGACGAATCGAGTCCTTTTCAGTCTAGAGCGCAGACGTTCATGAACACTTGCGCGGGTCGAGATGAGCCTCTGTATTTGTGCTATCTCACCCTGATGTCTTATGTGCGAATTTCTACTCACCCGCGCATTTTCACGAATCCATTGACCCCCAGTGAAGCGCTTCAAAACGCGGAGAGACTTTCGCGACTGGCCCACGTGCGCCTCATCTCTGAGCGAGATGGCTTCCTGGATGTCTATCGTGGCGTGACCAAGGACACGTCCGTGCGCGCCAACCTCGTCCCCGACGCACACCTGGCGTCTATTCTTCGACAACACGGAGTCCCAACTCTGTACACCAACGACATCGACGACTTCAAGAAGTTTGACTTTCTCGATGTCCGGAGTCCTTTCCGCTAAACGGGTCGCGGCGTATGAAGGTTGCCGTTTTCGGTGCCGGTGGTATCGGGGGATATTTCGGAGCGCGACTCGCGGCGGGCGGCGGCGACGTGCATCTCATTGCCCGTGGCGCGCATCTTGCGGCTCTCCGAAGCGAGGGTTTGCGCATCGTGAGCGCGAACGGGGATCTTCATCTCGCGCTTCCCACGAGCGATCGTCCGGAAGATATCGGTAGCGCTGATGTCGTTCTTTTTTGCGTGAAGTCCACCGACACCGTCGACGCGGCACGGCGCCTCGAGCCGCTATTGAAAGAGAGCACCGCCGTCATTACGCTTCAAAACGGTGTGGACAACGAGGAGACGATCGCTTCGGTCGTCTCCTCCGACCATGTCGTTTCCGGCGTCGCCTACATTCTCGCGACGATCACGGAGCCGGGCGTTGTGACCCATCACGGTACGCTCGCGCGCATGGTCGTAGGCGAGCTCGACGGGAGCAAGAGCGCGCGGCTCGAGGCGTTCGTCGCCCTTTGCCACGCGAGCCGTGTTGATGCCGACCTCTCGAAGAACATTCGAAAAGAGCTGTGGAAGAAGCTCGCGATGATTTGCGCGACCGCCGGCATGACGGCTGCCGTGCGGCTTCCTCTCGGGGCCATCCGCGCGTCAGAAGCTTCACGAACGATGTATCGCGATTTAGTCTTGGAAGTCGTTTCCGTGGCGAACGCAACCGGCGTAAAGATGCCGGACGACACCATCGACACAATCATGGAAGTCTTCCAGACCCTTCCGGCCGAGTGGTACTCCTCGCTCCACTACGACATGGTTCATGGTAAGCCGATGGAGCTCGAAGCGCTGCACGGCACCGTCCGTCGTCGAGCCCGTGAGCTCGGCATTCCCGCGCCGATGAGCGAGGCCGTCTACGGCGTGCTTGCGCCGTGGGCCGAGCGTAGCCGCGAGAGAAAATGAGGCCCCCAATCCTCGGACCGGTACGAGATGCGCTCGACCTCAGACACGTCTTCGCGTCCTAGAAAAGTGGCGAGAGCACAGCCGCGCGGAGCTCTGCCGTGCGAACGGGGTTTTGAAGAGTCGCCTGAGCGAGCTCGAGATACTACGACTTATGATCGCTCTCTCCGGCGAGCGTGAGCGACATTAAGGCATGGATGGAAAATAGCATCTTTTTGTGCCGTCCTTCGACGATACCACACTCCGATTGACCCTTTTGCTACACTGGGCGCGTCGTGAGTATAGAAATATCGGATTTCGAGGCGCCCCTAGCGGCGCTCCAAAAAGAAATCGAGTCGCTTACGGGATACCCGGCTGATGCCGGCAAAGAGCGTGAGATCGCCCGGCTTTCGACGAAACTCGACGAGATGCGGCGTGAGATCTATTCGAAGCTCACACCGTGGCAGACCGTTCAGGTCGCGCGCCATTCGCAACGACCCTATGTGCTGGATTTCATCGAGCATTTGTTCACGGATTTCATCGAGATCCGAGGCGACCGCCGCTTCGGAGAAGACCCGGCCATCGTCACCGGTATGGCTTGGTTTCACGACAAGCCGGTCGTGGTCGTCGGCCACCAGAAAGGGCGCGACACGAAGCAGAAGATTCGGCGTAATTTCGGGATGCCGCGGCCAGAAGGCTATCGGAAAGCACTCCGTGTGATGCAGATGGCGGACAAGTTTGAGCGCCCCATCTTTTGTTTCGTCGATACACCGGGCGCCTATCCGGGGATCGACGCCGAAGAGAGAGGACAGGCCGAAGCCATTGCTGTAAACATTCGGGAGATGGCGCGGATCCGAGTTCCCATTATCGTGGCTGTCACTGGAGAAGGCGGAAGCGGCGGAGCGCTCGCGGTCGCGGTCGGCGACGAGATACTGATCATGGAGCACTCGATCTATTCGGTCATCTCACCCGAAGGATGCGCGGCGATCCTTTGGAAGGATGCCGGCCGCGCCGAAGCAGCCGCAGATGGCTTGAAGCTCACCGCGACGGACCTGCTCGAGCTCGGTCTCGTCGATCGCATCGTGCCCGAGCCGGTGGGAGGGGCCCATACGGCTCATCGCCAGACGGCCCAGATCTTGAACAAATATCTCGTCGAAGCCCTCGAGCGGGTGGAGCGGCTGAGCCCGGAAGAGCGGGTCGAAGCCCGCTACCAGAAGTTTCGGCGAATGGGGGAGGTCGGGCTCGACGTCCAAGACGGTTCATGACCTTCACGCAAATCCGCATCATCAAGTGGATGCTCCTCGCGCTCTTTTTCGTCTGTGGCGGCTATGTTGTTCATCACCTCCGCGCTGGGATGCGCTCGGCTACGGTAGCCACACTGGACATCCCTGACGAGCCGGAAAGCATTACGTCGCGCCAGGTGGAGCTCGAGCAGCTCGACTCGGACGGAAACACGGCTTGGACCTTGAAAGCGGCCGAGAGCGTCGGTCAGACGGAGTCTGGCCAGCAGTTTCGCGACGCGGAGATCCACTTCAACGTAGGCGCGGACGACACGCCCGTCGTGGTGACTGCGGATCTATGTAATGTCCGCCGGGACAGCTCCGTCCATCTTCAGGGTAACGTCGTCGTGCGCGACAACACCTCGCTCCGCCTAGAGGCGAAGTCCCTCGAGTTTCGCCGGTTCCCGGATCGGGTATGGAGCCGTTCGCCGGTGCGCTATTTCAAAGATGACATCGTCGGCGATGCCGGCAGCATGATCTACATCATCAAGCGGGGCGAGCTCGACCTCGGCGACGGCGTGGATATGACCCTTCTCCCAAGCTCCGAAGCTCCCGTGCACATCAAGAGCGAGACGGCCTTCATGCACAGAAACCGCCACTGGGTCCAATATTTCGACAGCGTCGACGTGCGACAGAAAAACAAGTCCTTGACTTGCGATGACCTTCAGATCTTCTTGAACGACGACCACGATGGCGTCGAGCGCATCCATGCCTTCGAGAAAGTTGTCATGAACATGCAAGTGTCGGAAGAAGAAGTCGGCGAGGACGATAGCCAGATGTCGGGCGCTTTGACCGCGGAGGCCGGAACGAAGCGCCTTTCGACCGAGCGCCTCGAGATGCTTTTTCGCCCCTCGGGCGAAGACCTCGAGCGGATGCGCGCTCTCAATGGCGCGCGGCTCGAGTTGCGGCTCCCCGACAACGCGACCGAGGGCTATCACAAGGAGCTGAGTGGCCACACGCTCGCCTTCGACTTCGATGAGCAAGGCGAGCTCACCAAACTCCGCGGGCGCGGCGGTGTGACGCTTGTTCTGATCCCGCCGAGTGGCGATGACGGCGCGCGCAAGATTGTGAGGTCGCGGCAGATCGAAAGCGAATTCGACCCAGCGACCGGTGACCTCGTGGAGGCTCGGTGTACGCGCGCTGTGGAGTTCGAGCAAGGCGATGTTCGCGCGACCGCGGAGGAAGGCATTTTCCGTGCGGCCAACTCGAGACTCATTCTGAGAAAGTCGCCTCGACTCTGGGACCCGCGGGCGAGCCTCGAAGCTCGAAGGATCATCGTGGATCTGGACAGCGGCAACGTCGAGGGCATCGAGGAAGTCCGCTCCTTGTCAGCGGGCTCCTCGTCGGCGGGCGAGCCGGGCGTAGGGTTGTTTCCTTCCACCGAAAAAGAACCGGTGTACTTTGTCGCGGATCATCTTGTCTACGATCGGAGCCGAGAGCTCGCGGTCTATACCGGAGGCGCGCGCGGCTTCCAGGGACGGGGCCGTGTCGAAGCCGATACCATCCAGATCTTCCAGAAGGTGGGTGATCTTATTGCGGAAGGCGATGTACGAACGGTTCTCTTGCAGGAGCTAGTCCGGAGCGGCGACGGGGAAGCGGGTAGTCCGGTAGAGCCTACGGTGACGAACGCGGCGCGCCTTCACTACCGTGCGGCAGACGAAGTGCTGGAATATCAAGACGGCGTTCTAATGCGCTCGACCGAGATGACGCTTCAAGGCAACCGTGTCGAGGTTCGGCTCGGCAAAGGCGGAAGCGGGGTCGAGGAGATCTATGCCGAGGGCGGAGTGGAAATTTCTACCGCCGACGGAAAGGCCGCCGGCGAGCACGCAAGATACTTGCCGGACGAACAAAGTATGACCCTCGAAGGAGAGCAAGCTTGGCTCCAAAATGACGGTAAACTCACAGAAGGCAAGCAGTTGACTTTCTTTTTATCGAATGATAAAATCTTGGTCGACGGTCAAGAACAGAACCGAACCAAGACCACGTACTCATCAAAACCTCGCCCTTTTTAATTTCTGATGCAGGTTCTGCGGGGCGAAGCGCTCGCCAAATCTTTTCGTAAGAAAAAGGTTGTTGACGCTGTCGACCTCGAAGTGCGCGAGGGCGAGGTGGTCGGATTGCTCGGGCCCAACGGTGCGGGCAAAACGACATCGTTTCATATTGTGGTCGGGCTGACGCGGCCCGATTACGGTAAGGTTTTCCTGAACGACGAGGACATCACTTCGCTGCCGATGTATCTGCGGGCACGGGGTGGCATCAGTTATTTGCCGCAGGAGCCGTCGATTTTTCGAAAACTGACGGTAGAAGAGAACGTTCTAGCGATCTTGGAGACACTGCCTCTAACCCCTCGGGAGAGGCGGCGCAAACTGGCGGAAGTGTTGGATGAGCTTGGAATTGCAGACAAATCTCGGTCCCGTGGCTACACGCTCTCCGGCGGCGAGCGCCGCCGCGCCGAAATCACGCGCGCGCTGGTCACCTCTCCTTCCTTCATGCTCCTCGACGAGCCGTTCGCCGGCATCGACCCGATCGCGGTCGGCGACATCCAAGAAATCGTCCATCATCTGAAATCGAAAGGTATCGGTATCCTCGTGACGGATCACAATGTCAGAGAAACCCTGAAGATCACCGATAGAGCCTATATAATGAATGACGGGAAGATTCTTTGTGCAGGAACTCCCGAGGAGTTAGCCGAGAACGAAGATGTTCGCCGGGTTTACTTCGGTGAGGATTTTCGACTCGATTAAGACGGAACATGCTTAGAGACTGAGGCGACTGGTAGACCACAGCTAGGACGACGTGCAGCAAAAGCTAACACTTCAGGTCAAACTTCAGCAGAAGCTGATCCTGACGCCTTCGCTGCAGCAGGCGATCAAGCTTCTTCCCATGTCCACCCTCGAGCTCGCGGACATGCTCCAGCAAGAGATCACGGAGAACCCGCTTCTCGAGGAAGAGCTCGAGCAACAGCGAACGGAAGCGACGACGGAACCCGCCAATGACGCGAATGACTCGACGAGCGACGCTGCGAGCGAAGGCACGACCGAAGCTCAAGCACCCGATGCCAAGGTCGATGCTGAGCCCGAGCCCGACGCGAAGACCGACGACTCGCTGAGCGAGATCGACTACGAGTCTTTCTTCAGCGACTATCTCGACGAAGGCTATCGCCCGCGGACGAGCCACGAAGTCCCGGACCTTCCACCCATCGAGAACACGCTCTCCACGACGAACTCGCTCGCGGACCATTTGGACTGGCAATTGCGCATGGTCACGGTGGAGGCGAAGATCGCCGAGATTGGCGAGGCCATTATCGGGAACATCGACGGGCATGGTTATCTACAAGCGTCGATCGAAGAGCTATGTAAGATGGGCCCTTACGAGCAAAAGCACGTCGAGGACGCACTCGCGATGGTGCAAGCCTTCGACCCCGTCGGTGTCGGCGCGCGCGATCTGAAGGAGTGCCTCCTGATTCAGCTCTGTCGCCTCGAGGTCGGCAACACGCCCGTGGAAACGATGGTGAACGAGCATCTCGACCACTTGCAAAACCACCGTTTTAACGAAATTGCGAAAGCGATGCGCCTGCCGCTAGAAGAGGTTATCCATCACTGCGAAATCATCCGGCGGCTCGACCCACAGCCCGGCTCGAAGTTCACGACCGAAAAAAGCTTCTACGTCACGCCGGACGTCTATGTGGTCAAAGTCGACGGCAAATACGAGATCGTGTTAAACGAAGACCGGCTGCCGCAGCTTCGCATCAGCCCGATCTACCGGCGCATGCTCGAGAACAAGTCCGAGGAGAACCACTCGACCCGCGAATATGTCAAAGAGAAGCTGCGAAGCGCTCTATGGTTGATCAAGTCGGTGGACCAGCGGCAGAAAACGATCTACAAAGTCGCCAATAGCATCGTGCGCCAGCAACAGGATTTTCTCGATAACGGTGTCGAGCACCTCAAGCCGATGGTCTTACGCGATGTCGCGATCGATATCGGCATGCACGAATCGACCGTCTCGCGTGTCGTGGCTAACAAATACATCCACACGCCCCAGGGTGTCTTCGACATGAAGTATTTCTTCCATAGCGGCATCGCCAGCATAGGCGGGGACAATGTCTCGTCGGTCACCATTAAGCGGCGAATCAAGAAAATCGTGGACGAGGAGAACCCGAAAAAACCTCTCTCCGATTCCAAGATCGTCAAGATCCTCGAGGACGAAGGCCTCGTTTTGGCGCGTCGTACGATCGCCAAATATCGGGAAGAGCTGCGGATCCCACCTTCGAACCAAAGAAAGAACCTCTATAGCAGCCCGTTCGCTTCGTGACACGACCATCCATGCTCGTCGCGCGCGTTCGCTCCGGTCGTCGGAGTGCGCCATGTTGATTCAAATCACGGCTCGGCATATGGATGTGCCACCGAAGTTGAAGTCCTATATCGAGAATCGCGTGGAAAAGCTTGACAAATTTATCGATGGCATCACCGATGTCCGTGTCACTCTGTCGACGGAAAAGTATCGCCAGATTGCCGAGCTCAACGTTCATAGTCGTGGGGGCGTCCATATGTCTGCGACCGAAGCGACCGATGACTTGAAGTCCTCGGTAACCAAGGCGCTCGAAAAGATTCAAGGTCAAGCGAAAAAGCACCGCGCCAAGCGCATCGACAAGAAACGACGGCGCGCTCCAAAGAGTGATGGTCAGGGCACGTTGAACGTTCTCGCCGGCGGCGAGGGCTCGGGCCCGGAGTCGCGGAATGTGATCGAGAGCCGGCGCTTCCTCATCAAACCGATGACGGTCGAAGAGGCGGTGTTAGCACTCGAAGAGGGTGGCGGGGAGTTTCTCGTCTTCAAAAATGCCAGCAACGATCGCACCAACGTTCTCTATCAGAGGCCCGACGGGAATCTGGGGCTGATCGACCCGGAGTAAGCCGCGCGACCACAAGCCCCATGTGGACCGGTTGAATGTCGCAGCCAGCGCGAGCGCGATTCGTTTTTATTACCGGGCTTTCCGGCTCCGGGAAGACCCTGGCGATGAAAGCGCTCGAAGATACGGGCTTTTTCTGCGTCGACAACCTGCCGGCGAAGCTCATCTTGCCCTTCGCCGAGCTCACCGCGAAAGGCGGCGAGATCGACCGCGTCGCCATCGTCACTGACATCAGGGAACGAGGCTTTCTCGAAGATTTTCCCGAAGCGCATGAACAGCTCAAAGAGCGCGGCTTTCCCACGACAGTCATCTTTTTACTGGCGCGTAACGACGTCCTTGTCAGGCGTTTCAGCGAGAGCCGCCGCCCGCATCCGCTTCAAGGCGATGGTGACGTAGACACACTGGAGGACGCGGTTCAGCGGGAAGAGGCAGAGCTCGCGCCGATTCGGAAGATCGCGGATCGGATCGTGGATACGTCGAACTTGACGGTCCACGAGCTTCGTCAACACGTGCTCGAGAGCTTTGTCGACACTGCGGAGCGCGCGGGGCCGGCGATTCACGTTTTGTCCTTCGGCTATAAGAACGGCATTCCTTTGGGTGCGGACCTCTTGTTTGACGTGCGCTTTCTTCCCAATCCATACTTCGAGACGGATCTCCGAGAGAAGACGGGGAGCGACGCGGAGGTGGAGTCCTTTCTTTTCGCGCAACCGCAGACAGAGGAGTTTCTCGACCGGCTCTCGTCCTTTCTCGACTATCTGCTGCCGCACTACGCGGCGGAGGGCAAGAGCAATCTTACGATTGGCATTGGGTGCACCGGTGGTAGACATCGTTCAGTGGCGATTTCGAACCATATCGGCAAGCGACTCGAGAGCGCCCGTCAGCGTGTGCGGATCTCGCATAGAGATGTGGAGACCGTCTGAGTGATCGGCATCGTGGTCGTTACCCATGGCCAGCTCGCGCGCGAACTCGTCTCGGCGGCCGAGATGATCATCGGGGAAATTCCGAACGTGACCGCGGTCTCCATCGGCTGGCACGAGAGCCCGGACGATGCGCAAAGAGAGATCGAGGAAGCCATCCTGCGCGCCGATTCTGGCAAAGGCACCGTCGTCCTCACCGACATGTTCGGTGGCACGCCCTCGAATTTGAGCTTGACCTTTCTCGAGAAAAGTCGGGTCGAGGTCGTGACGGGTGTGAACCTGCCAATGCTCATACGACTCGCGAGCCTTCGCGAAGAGGAAGAGGGGGACGGCCTCTTGGAGCTCGCCTCCGAAGCGGCGCGAGAAGGTAAAGACAGTATCTACCTTGCTGGCGATCTGCTGGCGCGGAAGGAAAAGAAAGAGCAGGACGCCGAGAGTGGTTGAACGACGCGTCGAGATCGTAAATGTTCTCGGCCTTCATGCGAGGCCCGCGGCTCGGTTCGTGCGGACCGCCACGAAGTTCCGCTCGAAAGTCACCATTACGAAAGACGGAACAACGACGGACGGCAAGAGTATCCTCGGCATACTATTTCTCGTAGCGGCAGTAGGCAGCGTCATCACCATTTCCGCGACCGGCGAGGACGAGGAAGCTGCGGTGAACGCGCTCGTGACGCTCGTCTCGGAAGGGCTCGGCGAAAAGAGGACCGGATGACGACGAGCGCGCCGACGTCACCGCCTCTGGACCGTGCCGACCGGCCAGAGCCCCTGGTCCTGCACGGCATCGGCGTCGCTCCAGGAATCGTCATCGCCCGCGCGCTCGTTTTCGACTACCAAGAAGTCCCGTTCTTTCGCATCCCCCTAGGGCGCCAGGAGGTGAAGCCTGAGGTCGCGCGGCTCGAAAACGCCACGGAGCTCACGAAGAAACAGCTCGAAGCCGTCAAAGCGCGCACGGTCGATGCTTTGGGTGAAGATCATGGTTATATCGTCGATGCCCAAATCCTCATGCTGGACGACCCGCTTCTCATCGGGCGGGTCGAGCAAGTGATCCGCGAGCAGCGCGTGAACGCCGAATGGGCGGTGAAGGTCACGCTCGAGGAGCTCGCCTCGGTTTTCGATCGTGTGGAAGACGATTACTTCCGGGCGCGGCGCGGCGATATCTTCGACGTCGCCGGACGGCTCGTGCGCAATATCGCTGGTGCGCCTAACCGGAGTCTCGTAAAGCTGGAGAGGGATTACATCCTCCTCGCCGAGAACGTGCGGCCGTCCGATACGGCGCAGCTCGACTGGGACCACACGGCGGGCCTCGGCATGGAAGTCGGAAGCCGCACCTACCATACCGCCATCATTGCCCGTTCCCTTGGCATTCCCTGTGTCGTCGGGGTTCGGGATCTAATGAAGAAAGTCGACCACGGAGCGCCTCTCATCCTCGACGGAAGCGAAGGGATCATCGTGGTCAACCCCGATCGCGGGACGCTGCGGGAATACCGTGCGAAGCGGCGCCGTGAGAAAGCGCTCGGGCAGAAGCTCGAGCATTTGCGCGATTTGCCCGCGGAGACGACGGACGGCTTCGAAGTCGTGCTTCAAGCCAATATCGAGTTTCCCGAGGAGTGCACTTCGGCGGAGAAAAACGGCGCGCAAGGCATTGGTCTTTTTCGCTCGGAGTGGTTTCTCACCAGAAGCCGCGGAGCGTTTCCGGGCGAAGAGGAGCAATATGTCGTCTATCGCAAGATGGCGGAGCGGATGAAGCCGTGGTCCGTCATCGTGCGTGCTTTCGATCTCTCCGCTGAGCAACTGGGAGACGACGTTTCTGGCTCCGAGGCCAATCCGGCGCTCGGACTGCGAGCGGTGCGATTATTGCTCAGGCATCGGACGTTGTTCAAAGAACAGCTCCGCGCACTGTGGCGCGCCAGGGTCCATGGGAACATCAAAGTGATGTTTCCAATGGTGAGTGGTGTCGGTGAGTTCCGCGAGGCGATGAGCGTTGTCGAACAGGCGAAGCACGAGCTTCGGCGCGACGGGCTCGATTTCAGCGACGAGTTGCCCTGCGGCGTGACGCTCGAAGTGCCCTCGGCGGCGGCGACGGCGGACCTTCTCGCGAAAGAGGCGGCGTTTTTCAGCATTGGCACCAACGATCTGATCCAATATCTGCTTGGCGTCGATCGCGGCAACGACCGGGTGTCGTATCTCTACGAGCCGCTTCATCCCGCCGTTCTCCGAACCCTCCGCTTCGTCATCGACTCCGCGCATGAAGGTGGGATCAAAGTCGGTATGTGCGGCGAGATGGCAGCGGATCCGCTCCTCATAACACTCCTCGTCGGCTTTGGCCTCGATGAGCTCTCGATGAACGCGGTCTCGATCCCGACCGTCAAAAACTTGATCCGGCGGTTGTCCGCAAGCGAAGCCCGGGCCATTGCGGAAGAAGCTCTCCGTCTCGCCACGGTGAAAGAGGTCTCCGCCTTTCTGGGAGAGGAGCTGCGGAAGCTGGCTCCTGCGAAACGCTGAGCCCCCTCTGCTGGGTGCTCTTGCGGGGATCGATTCTTGCCGCTATTCTGAGTGATGCGCAGGGTAGGGTCGTGTGTGCTCGCGTGGTTTTTTGCTGGTGTCGCGCTCTCGGCATCGGCGCAGCCCATCGAGCTCGACCGCGCCCAATTGGAGCGCGTGGAAGACCTGTCCGAATCGCTCGCCAATCAGCTTCTCGAGCTTTCCGTGTCTTTGCGCGGGCAGGACCTCGCCCAAGTCGCAGCGAGCTTCGGCGAGCGCAAACCGTTCGAAGCCACTCTCTTTCCCTCCAAAGCCGGGCCTAGCCTCCGTGTCGTCAAGTGGATCGAGAGTCATGGGTGGGAGCTCGATCGCGAGGCTCGGCCCGTCGGGCGCGAAGTGTTCCTTGCGAGCCTCGAAGGCTTTCTCGCTCATTTCACGCACCTCGAAGATGTTCGCTTCAAAGTCATAAAGGCCGACTTCGAGCTCTCTCAGCCGGTCCGCGGTCAGGCCTCTGTCTTCTTCTTTCTTATCGGACGTGATCCTGCGGGTCATCGCGAGTGGGTGCGAGGCAATATCGAAGCCCGCGTGCACCTCGGTCCCGAGGAGCGGTGGGTCGTCGACTATTGGCGATTCCAGAACCTCGATTCACTCATCTCGCGGCAAGATCTGTTCTCTGAGGTGAGCGAACCTTTGGGCCTCTGGGAGAACGTCCCACGGTTCGGGGTCGCGCCGAACGATGGCTTCGTGGCCCATGGCGCGGCGATTGGCGATGTCGATGGCGACGGACGCGCCGATCTCTTCACGAGCGGCGTTCTCGGAAACCGCCTCTTTTTGAACACGCTCGATAGTGGCTCGACCTTTCGCGACGTTTCCGACGAGACGCTCGTTCTCTTCAGCCGCAGAGGTACGGGGACGCTCCTAGTCGACTACGACAACGATGGAGATCGGGACATCTTCATGGCGGCTGTTGGCGAGCAGATTCTGCTACAAAACCAGCTGCGGCCTTCGGGAAAGCTAGAGTTTCTCGATGTCTCGGTGGAGGCGGGTGTCGACCATCGTGCGGTGGGCTTCAGCACGTCCGCGGCGGATGTGAACGGAGATGGCTATACGGACCTCTATGTGAGCTCCTACAATCTCTACGGGCAGATCATGCCGGACTCGTGGAGCCGGGCTGAAAACGGTACGCCGAACTTGCTCTTCATCAATCAGGGCGACGGCACGTTTCGCGAAGAGGCGCGCTCGCGGCGCGTGGCCGATCGTCGGTGGAGCTACGCCGCAGCGTTCGCCGATGTCGACGGCGATGGGCGCCAAGATCTCTATGTCGCCAACGATTTCGGAGAAAACGCGCTCTTCATGAATCGAGGTGACGATTTCGAAGACGAGGCCGCCCTACGCGGTGCGGTGGATCCTGGAAACGGTATGGGGGTGTCGTTCGGCGACTATGACAACGATGGCGACCTGGACCTCCACGTTACGAACATGTCCTCCACCGCGGGTAATCGCATTCTCGCTCGTCTCATGCCCGATGCCACTGCAACTGCAGATACCGCGCTGTTGAAAAAGCTTGCCGCAGGGAACTCGCTTTTCGAGAACCAGGGCGATGGCACGTTCGTGAACGTCGCCTCGGCGGCGGGCGGCTTCGGCGCCGGTTGGGCCTATGGCGGGGGTTTTTTCGATTTCGACAATGACGGCTGGGAGGACGCGTTCTCGGTGAACGGCTTCGTCTCGGGCAAGACGATGAAGGACACGTGAAGCCTCTTCTGGCGCCACGTCGTGGCGTCCGCGAGCGAGCAGGAGAAGGCAGGCAACAGCACCTATCAGAACGAGCACATGGCGCAGCTGTTCGAGGAGGGGATGTCTTTCAGCGGATTCGAGCGCGACGCGCTCTACCTGGCCCAAGGCGACGGCACCTATATAAACGTCTCCGGTGTCTCCGGCCTCGATTCCATCAGCGATGGACGCGGTCTTGCCTTTGGCGATCTCGACAATGACGGGGATCTCGATGTCGTGATCGTGCCCGTGCAAGAGACCGCCCGTCTCGTCTATCGCAACAACGTGGGCCAGGACAACGATTTCGTGCGCGTTACCCTTCGCGGGACCCGATCAGCGTCCGACGCCTTTGGCGCGGTCGTGAAGCTCGAAACGTCGCGCGGGACGCAGACGAAAATCAAATCCGGTGGGAGCGGCTTTCTCTCCTTTAGCGACGCGCGCCTTCTTTTTGGGCTCGGGCCCAACGCACCCGATGGACCCTATCCGCTATCGGTGCTTTGGCCGTCGGGGCTCGAAGAGCGCTACGACGTTCACAGCGGCGAGAGCGTGCGTCTCGTCGAGGGTGAAGGCCTCTCAGAGCTCGATCTCGACCGGCTGGAGCTGCCCCGGCCGCGAACGCCATCGGAAAGGCTCTTCAAGACCCTGGCGGTAGGCGTTGGCGAGTCGTTTCCAGAGCTCGCGCTCACGTCCGTCGGCGCAAACCCGAGGGCTGCTCTCGGTATTTCCGGGCGAAAGATGCTCGTCAACTTCTGGGCGACTTGGTGTGTGCCGTGCGCCGTGGAGATGCCCGAGCTCGAGAGACTATTTCCGAAGCTCGAGGCGGCGGGTGTCGAGCTCGTTGGTATCAGCGTCGACACCGATACGGGCGCGGTGCCAGGCTACCTGGAGGCGCGGCAGATTTCCTACCCCAACTACACGCTCGCTGAGTCTGATTTCGGGAAGATCTTCGCCGGCTCGTCGCTCACGGTTCCTCTCACCCTCGTACTCGACGCCCGTGGGAGCGTGATCGACGCGTTCTCCGGCTGGAGTGCTTCGACCCGTGCCGACATCGAGGCGCTAGCCGGGATCCATTAAAGACAATTTCCTGAGAGCCCTTAGCCGCGGGCGACGCTCCTCGCTCGATCGAGCTCGTCGCGCTGGTGGGCGCTCTCCAAGAGCATCTTCATGCCGTTCTCCGTCATGGTCCTCACACCCGCACGGAACTCGGGCTCGAATTTGAATCGGCCGTGGGTGAGAAAACACATCCTTTTGAACGCGTCGAGACCGCGTTGTTGGGCAATCTCGGCATGAACGACATTACCTTCTTCGACGTAGATATGTCCCGGCCGTCTGCTTCCCTCGAGTACGACTATGCGGCCCGTACGTTCGGTCGCAAACAGGAACTCGAGCACACCGGGGAGGGTGTCGTCCGCGAGATCTCCCTCGAGTGGGCTCGAAGGCTCCGGTTCGCGGCGCTCCGTCCGTCGGCGACTGCGGACCGCTCGCATCGTTTGGACGAGGTCTTCGTCACTCGCCGCTGTAGACGCGCACGCTTCGGTCGGATAGACGCGGGACAGGGGTGGACCAGCGCGATCGACGAGGATCATGATTGGAATGTCGCTCGTCTTGGGGTCTTCCTTGATGCTGCGCGCGATCTCCGAGGCACCTGGCGGCCCCGTCAAAGGAGACAACAATACGAGACCCGGCCGGGAGCGCTGGGCGACGACGCGCGTCATGGGTGCGGACTTCGCCGTCAAGACTCGGAAACCGGCGCGTTTCGCTAGCGTTCGGTACCTTTCGGACTCTTTCCCGGAGCGCTCGACGAGTAGCAGCGTTGGGACAAAATCCTGGTGCGCCATATATTGAGCCTTTCGTGATAGTCGATCACACGTCGTGCGAACCCCAGCGCGCGTTTTGAAAAAAGTCCAAGCTGGCAGCAAGGCGCCTAAACTTTGTCGCTGCTCGTTTGTAGAGTCGGTTCCTAGCTCGAGAAAGTCACACGCGATTCCTGTTTTCGGGGCGCCTGTTGAATCTCTTCGAATCTGGCGAGCTTGTCGAACACAGCGGACCGATGGTATAGTGGTTTGTTACCCAAAAATCTAGATGTTCGTCTAGCCCCTAACGCGGGCCCTACTGGCTGGCGTTCCCCCTAACTTGGGAACTCGACCAACTTCGGCGGCTGGAGTCTTCGGCTGCCGTTGTGAGGAGCCAGGCTTCCGTGCCCCCCACTGAAGCGCTGGGGGGAGGCAGGCAAGAACAAGAAACCGGCGTCCAGCGCGGGGCGACGCACCTCCCGGCGACACCTCTGCGCGACCAGCGACGCCGAACTTGTAGGGGTGCCCTATGAAAGTCAGAACCCGGATCCAGGCCGGTGTGCGCTGGATGGTCCACGACTAGAGTTCTACCTCTGCACGGCGGTCTCTGAGTTGAGGCCGCCGTGCGGAGACCACCTGCCGACAGAGATAACTCCTCCAAGTTCGTGCCCTGTATCAGAAGTTCGTCACACAAACCTCGGTCCCTTTTGCGCGCTGGTTCGTTTCGGTATCGTTCCAGTTCGGCCTCCGCCTAGCCCTCTGCTCGACAGGCTCAACTGCTCGAGGCGGCTCGAAATATCCCGAGACGTCGGCACGCCTCGCCACCACACAAAATAACCTCGAGCTTTATGCTAACGAATTACTGGGACAGGACACTAGCCATTTGTAGTATGGTCTGATTGCGCGTCATTTGGAGTAATCTCGAATGCGGAGCGACTCGCTCGCCCCCGGCCTCGTCACCGCGCTTACGGCCTGTGCAGTCGTGGCAGGGTCGCTTGCGTCGGCGCAGTCGGGCATGAGCGAACGTCTTCTCGAAGTCCTCAGGCTGAGGGGCGAGTCCGCCTATCGCCTCGCCCTTCGGGACGCAAAGCAACTCGCCTCCGAGCACCCCGATCTCGACACTGTCCATCGAGCCCTTGTCGATCTCTTCCTGTTGCTGCACGATGTGAGCGGAGCGCGCAGCTATTTCGAAGAGCGGGTCGAAACCGATCCACGAGATGCGTACGCGCATTACGGACTGGGGCGGCTCGATTTTCACGAGGGCGACGTCGACGGAGCGCTCGAGAAACTGAAGCGTGCGGTAAGCCTCGAGCCAGAATTTGCCGAGCCCTATGGTGTGCATGGCGGGCTGGTCGAAGTGTATCGCGCCAAGGACGCGCTCGATGCTGCGATCGATTACTTCGGAGCCCTCACGATCGCGTACCCGAGAAACGCCAACGCATTGTTGGGATTGGGCTGGAGCTACGCTCAAAGTTTCCAAGTCGACGAAGCCATTCGGTCTTTCACGAGGGCGCTCGAGCTCAATCCCGATCTCACGCAAGCCAACCACGGGCTCGTGCAGAGCTACTTTCGGACTGGGAGGTACCAAAAGAGTTGGGAATCGTGCCTGGCCTTGCGGCAAGCGGCCGATCGTCGTGGTGATTTCGAAATGCTCGCCTATGCGGCGATGATGCAGGGCACGATTGCATGGTTTCGGGGGGACTACCTGAAAGCGCTGGACTATCTTCACGAATCTCTAAACCTCGCCAAAGAGATCGGAGACCGAAGTAGGGAAGCAAGCAGTGTGAACAACGCGGCCGCGGTCTACGCGATGGCGGGCGACCACGAAAAAGCGCTGGAATATTTCCGGACTAACCTCAGGCTTGCGCGAGACAGTGGAGACATCCGAGCCGAGCTCATCGCCCTCGGCAATGTCGGCTCAGTACACAAGGAAGCTCGGCGCTATGAGAGCGCCCTCGCGCATTATCGCGAAGCTTTGATGCTTGCGCGTGAGTATGGATTCAGGACTGAGCAGTGTGTGACCCTCGCCAACATGGCTGAGGCGTTCCAGGGTCGCGGCGATCTCGCGGAGGCCTTGCGCTATTACAACGCTGAAGCGATTGCGTACTACAATCGAGCGCTATCGATCGGAGAGCGGACGGGTGAGGTTCAAGCCGTTTGGGAAGCTCAGGCAGGGCTCGGCTCGACCTACAAGATGCAAGGTGAAGCGGCGAAGGCGATAGCGCATTACGCAGAAGCCATCGCGCTTTACGACGAGGTGCGGGAGGGGCTCGCCATCGAATCGCTGGGAAGCTCGTTTCTCGAGGATAAGTACGAGGCCTATCCCGCGATCGTGCAGCTTTTGGCCGCCGAAGGTGCTTTCAAGGAAGCCTTCGCCTTCACGGAGAAATTCAAAGCAAAAGGTTTTCTCGACATCTTGGCGAGAGGACAAACGCTCTTCGAGACCCACCTGCCTGAGGACCTTCGTCTGGAGCTTGAAGCGGTACGCGCTGAGCTTTCAGAAAACCACGCCGAGCTCTCACGGATGCGCTCGCGTATTCTAGGCAACGTCGCGACCGCCGTCACGCTCGAAGAGCGGATAACGGCGCTCGAGCTTCGGAAGTCGTTGCTTCTGGATCGCGTCCGAGAGGAGAACGGCGAGTTCTATGAAATGGCTCTTTCGGAGCCGCTCGATGTGGCCAGCGTTCAATCCAGGGTACTCGAGCCCGACCAGGTCCTGGTGGAATACTTGATAGGCGAGGAGAGTCTCTCCGTATTCGTCGTGAGTCGGGACGAGCTCCACTACCGCGAGGTGCCCGTGGGCAGGCAGGAGCTGAGACGACGGCTCGCGAAGCTGAGCCCTCTATTCGAAGTCGACGGCGCCCTCGACGCGAAGTCCAGCGGCCAAGTCTTCAGGGTCTTCAACCCTGAGCTTGCGGACTTTTCCTTGCCTCCGGCAAGAGCTCTCTACCAAACGTTGCTCGAACCCGTGGAAGCGTGGCTGCCCGAAAGCGCTGAGCTCATTATCGTCCCCGACGATTTCCTTTTCTATCTGCCGTTCGAAGTGCTGGTCATCGAGAGTCGAGACGCCGAGCACCGCTACGATTTCTCTGCCGCCACCTTCTTGGTCGAGCGCTACGCGGTATCGTACTCAGCCTCGGCGAGTGTGCTCGATCCGACGTTGAAGCGACCAAGAGAATCTAGAAAAGGTGTTATCGCCTTTGGCAACCCGTCTTTCCCGGACACGATGGACAGAACGCCGCGTCTTCCCAACTCTGAGGCTGAAGTGGAGGCCATTCAAGCCGCGTTTGAGGGCTTTGAGAACAGTGTGTTTACGGGTGACGCGGCGACAGAAACCGCCTTCGAGCAAGAAGCCGAGCAATATGGGGTGCTTCATTTCGCCACCCATTTTTGGAACGATGATCGGCAGCCGCTCTACTCACGGATCGCGCTCGCGGACGGCGTCCTCCAAACCTACGAGATCTTCGACGCGAAGTTGAACGCCGAGCTCGCGGTCTTGAGCGCCTGCAACACGGGCTTGGGCAACCTCCGCAAGGGCGAGGGGCTCATCGGCATCAGCCGTGCCTTCTTGTATGCCGGTGTGCCGAGTTTGGTAGTCAGTCTGTGGAGTGTCGATGACGACGCGACGGCGCGCATCATGGAGTTCTTCTATCGGCACCTGCAAGCGGGTTCAAGCAAGAAGCAGGCGTTACGCCAAGCCAAGCTCGATTACTTGCACGCGTCGCGAGGCGATAAGAAAGACCCGTTTTATTGGGCGCCCTTCATTCTGAACGGAGACTGGCGGCCTTTGGCTCTGCCCAAAAAGCGTCGTCCCGAGCGCGACTGGCTCGTGCCCGTCAGCGGCTTTCTCCTATTGAGCGCAGCCATAGGCTTTATGTGGAAACGCCGCGGTTCACGGTCGCTTGCAACGTGATATGTTCTTGCTAACCGAACACAATGGGTGCGGGCTCATTAGCATCGGGGTCCCATCGCAATGGCCGAAGATCGAACCGCGCGTCTCCTTGCGGAGCTTCTTAAAAAAGCCTCCGCGGGTGACGACGCCGCTCTGAACGCGCTCTGCCGCGAGCTGGACCCGCCCATCCGGAAGTACTTCTGGCGCCGGTTCCAAAACCCCGACGTCGTCGAAGAGCTCTGTCAGGAGACCTTCATACGGTTCCTCCGTGAGCGCATGAGCCTACGGGGCTTCATCATCAAGATTGCCGTCCACGTGACCCAGGATTACTTGAGAAAGAAGTATCGACACCCGGAAGAATCGCTGGAGGTAGACGAGGTGACATCCGGCGAGGATCCGGCCGAGGCGATCCTGCGCCGATTGGACCTGCACAAGGCGCTCGAACAACTGCCGGAGCAGAGTCGTCGCATCCTGCTCATGCGAGCCGATGGCTACAAGTACGAGGAAATCTCGGCAAAGACCGACCTGAGTGTGAGCGGAGTGAAGATGCAGGTCAAGCGGAACCTCGCCAAACTTCGTTCGGCTCTCGATGTGACCATTCTCACTTTCTCAACGACATTACTACTGAAATGGTTGCTCGAGTCGACCCGGAGCGGGCTGGGCTGAAATGGCACACAACAAGATGAGTCCCTGCGACGCCATCGATGCCCGGCTCACCGATTTTCCTGACCTCCGTGACGAAACGCGTATCGATCTCGAGCGCCATGCAGAGACGTGTCAGAGCTGTCGAGCGAAGCTCGCGGAATATCGGGCCCTGATGGTGGCCCTGCGGAACTTCGAGGCTCCGCTACACGTCGACGGAGAGCGGCTCACCCGATTCGCGATTCATCGCGCCGCGCCGACGGAGGCGGACTATGACCAGACTCGGCTGTCCGGCCTCGAAGTTCAACAGATCGAGGGCCACGTCGGTGCGTGCCCACGTTGCCGGTTGGCGGTCGATAGCATCATCGAGCAGTATCGCGAAGTTGACATTTTTTTGACCGAAGCCGGCGTCCCGCCAGTACCGCTCATCAAACTACCTCCCTCGAGGGTCTCCGTTCGCCACGAGCTCGAACGAGCGCTCGAACGAGTTTGGATACGAGCGAAGAACGCCCTGATCTCAACCCCTCCCTATCCCACTGCTGGCGTGGCCCTCGGTTGTCTTCTCGTCGTCTTTTTGTGGATGGGACCGTAGCTTCGGAACCCGTACCACCAACTAGCTTTCGTGGAGGCAACGGAAACGAGTTTTCTGACACGAGATTCCGGTAGCACGCTGACTGAAGGGATATCACTCATGAACGAAGGTCGTTACTCGGAAGCGCTAACGCTTCTCGAGCGATTCAGCGCCGGCGAGTCGGACGCCGGTCTCGTCACTTATGCTCACTACCTCTCGGGTTCCGCTTGGCTCTTCGAAGCGAAGACGGAGATCTTTGGCCGTGTCCTCGCCTACAGCGAACCACGGCTCAACCGTGCTATCGAGCACCTTCGAATCGTGACGGAATCCGGCCAAAGCACGAGGCTCCGCGAGGATGCGTTCTGGCTCCTGGGCAAGGCCGAGCTAATGAAAAGAGATCCTGACCGCGCGCTCGAGGCACTTCGTGAAGTCGAGCGCATCGACGGAAGAAGAGCCGGCGACGCGCGAGAGCTCATCCAGGCGGTCCAAGGCGTCGAGGGCGGCTGACGTTCCGAGAGCTCGTCGAACGGCATATCTTCTGTGTGCTCGAAAGGGAGCTCAAAAGAGGACAGTACGCAAAGCCGCCATAGGAGATCCTGAAAAATCTAGAGAGCAGGTTGACTCTGTTTCTGGAGGGAATGCTCTACGGAGTGGCACCGTCCGACCCGTGGACCCTCGTTGGGATTAGCGTCGCGCTCGGCGGCGTGGCGTTTGGGGCTTGTTTGCTCCCGGGATTGCGGGCAACCCGCATCGACCCGCTCGTAGCGCTTCGGGATTCCTGAAAGCCCCAATTTTGTTATAATAGCGGTGAGGTGTTGTTGACGATGCTGAAAAAGAGTCTTTGCCTTGTTTTTGTGCTCGCGTTGCTAGCTCCTATTGTCTCGGCCGACAACGCTCTCGAAGTCGTGGAAGCCGAGTATGTCTGCATGGTCAACGATGCGGCCTACGACAAGGAGCAAGTACGCGTGGACGTCGAAGGCAAGACCTATTACGGCTGCTGCGAGATGTGCAAAGCCCGTCTCGAGAACAACGAGCAACTGCGCGTCGGCATCGACCCCGTCAGCGGCACGAAAGTGGACAAAGCCACAGCCATCATCGCCGCCGACGCCTATAACCGCGTCTACTATTTCGAGAGCCAAGAAAACCTCGCCAAAGCGAACGCGAAGCTACAAGAGAAGTAGTTCGTCAAGGCTTCGTATTCAGCTCGAATCGAGCTCGAGCGTTTCGCCTCTGAACTACTAATTCCTGAGTCCCGCGCTAGATCTGCGGAGAATGCGCAGATGCGCGTCGATAGCCGAATGGCGATGAGCTGAGCTATCATCTTCGACCATGACGGGACAACAAATATTCTTGAGCTACTCGCTCGAAGATAGCGACACTGCGCGGCAGGTCGTCCAGGCAATCGAGCAAAAGGGCTGGCCGGTTTCGTGGGAGCGCTTCGCTGAGCCGAACGTCATCACGACGCACGCCCTGCGCGAGGCCCTGAATGCGGCAGATTGCGTCGTTGTGCTTTGGTCTCGAGACGCCGTCCGATCGGCCGAAGTTCTGGAGGAGGCTCGCTACGGACGCGTCTCGGGGATCCTTGTCCAGGCGGCGATCGATGACGCTCCGATCCCGATGCCGTTTCTTCTGGACGAGGGACGGCAAGCACCTCCGCCCATCGAACCGATCCCGTAGCCCCGCTTGGCGTTGGTAATCACGCATCTTTCGTGTAGCATCGGCTCGCCATGATAGACGGCCTCATCGAGATTCACAATCAAATCAACGCTTTGGTCTGGGGCACTCCTCTCATCATCGCCTTGATGAGCACGGGGCTCTTTCTGACGATTTGGACCGGAGGCATTCAGTTTCGTCGATTCGGATTCGCGTTCCGCGAAGTCTTGGGAACGCTTTGGACGAAAGGGGCAGGCACGGGAACGGTCAGTCCCTTCCAGGCGGTCGCCACAGCGCTCGCGAGCACGGTCGGGGTCGGCAACATCGCGGGGGTCGCGACCGCGATCCATCTCGGTGGCCCGGGAGCTTTGTTCTGGTTGCTCGTGTCGGGCCTTTTCGGCATGTGCACAAAGTTTTGCGAAATCGCCGTCGCACTTCACTATCGTGAGAAAGACGCCCAAGGCACGATGCGTGGCGGCGCGATGTACATCTTGAAGAACGGTCTCGGCCTTCCATGGCTCGGCTCCATCTTTGCGCTTCTGACGAGCCTCGCCGCGTTTGGCATCGGCAACATGGTTCAAGCGAACTCGGTTGCGGATGCCGTAGATGCGAGCTTCGGCCTCGATGTGCACGTCACCGGTGTCATCTTGATGGCGCTCGTGGCGCTCGTCGTGCTCGGAGGCCTTCGGCGCATCGTAGAGGTGACGCAGTATCTCGTACCGTTCATGTGTATCGCGTATATCATCGGCGCCGGGGTGATCCTGCTTTCGAACTTCGGCGAGATCCCGCGCGCGGTGAGCCTCGTGATCGACGGTGCTTTCAACGGTTCGGCGGCGGTGGGCGGTTTTGCCGGTGCCACTGTGATGCAGGCTGTGCGGCTTGGGATTGCACGGGGCTTGTTCACCAACGAAGCGGGTCTCGGGAGCGCGCCCATCGTGCACGCGGCTGCCGTGACAGATCACCCCGTGCGCCAAGCACTCTATGGAATCTTCGAAGTCTTCATCGACACGTTCGTCGTCTGCGTGATGACGGGACTCGTGCTCTTGACCACGGGCGCCTGGGAGCTCGAGCTCACCGGCGCCGCGATGTCTGCCAAAGGTTTCGAGCTCGGCTTGCCGGGTGTTTGGGGCGATGTGGTCGTCACCGTCGGTGTCCTCACGTTTGCATTCTCCACGTTGGTGGGCTGGTCGTTCTACGGTGAGACGGGCGCGGTCTATCTTTTCGGCGATCGCGCGGTGCTGCCGTACCGGATCGCGTGGGTGGGCGCCGTTTGGTTCGGCGCGACCGGCAGCCTCCAACTCGTCTGGCAGATCTCGGACACTTTGAACGCGCTGATGGCGGTCCCGAACCTCGTGGCGATCCTCGGCTCGGCGGCGCTCTTGCGCAAGCTCATCCGCGAGTTCTTCAAGGACGGGTGATGTAGTCCCAATGTTCTCCGGCCTGTTTCAACATGGCTGGTAGATCGTGGCCGAGCAGATAGCCGGCGTCGATAAGCTCGAGAGCGGCTTGCGCGACGAGCCCGAGATAGTGCTCGCGGCTCGAATAGCGCTCTTCGATCGATGGCCGCGGGTCGCCCGTCTTCTTGCGCTCCGCCTCGGTCTTAGCGAAAGGTATGAACGAGCCTTGCATGCTCGAGAGAACGTGAGTGGGGCCCGATTCCTCGTTGAAGAGGTTCCAGCCCGTATAGGTTGCGAGCGGCACCACGTGCTCGGGCATCTCAATGCCGGCGATCTCGTTCCCATCCGCGTCCACGGCGGGGACCATCATAGGGTAAGCCCCGTCGATCACCGGCGGTTCCTGAGTGATGATACCTTCGCTCCGAAACTTGTCGCCGTAATCCGCGCGATAAGCTTTGTGGATGCGCGTGCGGCTATCGATGCCAGGTAGGTCCGGAAAATCGAGCTTCTCGGGAGAGACGAGCGTTCCGCCTTCGACGTGGCCGTAGCGGCTCGCGGGTGGCTCCTTCGAAGCATCGCCTTCGCGCGTCCACCGTTCCATGGCCACCAAGAGGGCCCGCATCGAGAAGCGAAAGTCCATCGGATTGCTTGTTTGATGGCCGATCGTCCTTCTCGGTGGAAAGCGCGACGGGCCGTGTTGGCTTCCGGAAAAATGGTAGATGCGGACCTGGTCGAGAAGGTTCGCGTCTTCCTGGGCATCGATGCTGGTGTGAATGAGCGAAGCGGCCCGGCCCCAATATTCGTAAGACGAGTTTGTATAGAAGACCTTCGGCAAGAACTGAGTTTTTTGGTAGACGAGCAGGCCGTCATTCATACCTGTCTTGAAGTCGACTTGCTCCATGTCGGTGAAGGGGAAGATGTCGGTCGGATGAAAGAAGTTGATGTAGGGATGTGCATCGCGCGACGCCTGAGCGAAGCGGTGGTTGAAGCTCCCGCGGCCGCCGCCGGCCACGTGCGCGAAGACCCCGTCGAAAACACGGCGTTGGCGCTCGTCCTCGTTGAAGCCGTAATAGAGAAACGTTCTCAGGAAGCGTCCGCTTTGCGAGATGCCAAATGCGAGAGCACGTTCGACGGATTCGGTCGAGATCCCGAGATCGGGATCGCCTTGATATTTGAGGTGCGACGTGACGTCGCGGATAGCTGCCGGGCCGAGCCCAACGAGTGGCGGGTTCTCGGAGACATAGACAACCTCGTAGATCTTAAAAGGCTCGAAGCCACCTTCGAGATAAACGCGGCGCGGATCGTTGACAACCTCTCCGTTCGCAATCCTTCCAAATCCCCACTTCGAGCGTGGCACGATGTATCGCTTCGCTTCGACGTCGTCGCGCACCGTGAGCACGTTCTCGGGCGTATCGGGGTCTGCAACCGGATACGCGATGTGATTGCGGTCGGCAAGCGAGTGATCGGATTTGGGCTCGCGCGGCACGAAATCGCTGCGCACGATCCCGCGGATGGGCTTGCCGTCCTCGGTCGCGACCGATGGGAACATCCGCATCCGTCCCTCGATCTCGGGCGTGTCCCACTGCCAGCCGACCCACAGAAGGGTGAAGCCCTCACGCAGCAAGAAGCCGTCGCCGAAGTGCGCTTTTGTCTCTGGGTCCAAGCTTCGTTCTCCGAAGTTGAAAAAGGACAACAGCCCTTTGCCACCCCGATTCCCGACTTCGAGCAGAAGAGACCCGTTGCCGCGGCCGGCGAGCTTGGGCTTGACGATATAGAACTCGGCGGAGAACTCCACGAGGCCGTCATCATTGGTCGGGGCTTTTGTGATGTCCGTGACAATTAAGTTCGGCTCGAGTGTGGGATCCACCGCGAGATACACGGTACCCGCGATCTTTTCATAGGCACCGGCCAAACCGAAGGTGTGGCCGGCGAGGATGTCTTCGCGGTGCTCGATGTCGAAACGGACCACCTTGGCCCAGGCGTGCTGCGACAGGGCGGCCAGCACCAAAAGGAGGAAAAGTCTCTTCATGATCTGCCTCTGTTTGCCTAACGTCGTTCGACCGTACCGGAGCTTGGTCCTAAGAGTCTCCCGGTCGTGACGCTTCCGCGATTCGTGCTCCGAAGAGTATCATGGGCGTGGAATCCGATTGGCGGAGGTAGCCTTGTCAACGAACGTGGTGCTTTACGAATCCAAAGACAGCATCGCCACCATCACTCTCAATCGCCCCGAAAAGCTCAACGCGATGAACGACGATATGTGGGGGGCGCTCGAGGCGACTTGGCGACGTTTCAACAACAGCGACGACCGCGTCGCTATCATCACGGCGGCAGGGGAGCGGGCCTTTTGCGTCGGCGCGGACTTGAACGGTCCCTCGCTCGATGTCTGGCGCGCGATCCCGGGTCACATCGTCGACGTGGAAAAGCCCATCATCGCCGCGGTCTTCGGTCATTGCCTGGGCGGGGGTCTCGGTCTCGTCCAGTTCTCCGACCTCTGTGTCGCAGCCAACGATACACAGTTCGCTTTCTCCGAAGCGAAAGTCGGCCTGGCCATCGGTGCGGCAAGCTCGCTCGCGGCTCGAATACCTCACAAAGTGGCGATGGAGCTGATGTTGACCGGAGATCCGATCTCAGCGCAGCGTGCGTACGAAATCGGTCTCGTCAATCGCGTCGTGCCGCGGGCCGAGCTCATGAGCGCCGCGACCGCTTACGCTGAGCGTATCGTCGACAACGCCCCGCTCGTTCTTGCGATGATGAAGCGCTACGCGCATGAAGTGATGCCGAAAGGGCCGGTCGAGACGGCGGCTTTGTGGCGCCGAGGTCCCGAGATGATCTTCGCGAGCCGGGATGCGAAAGAAGGTATTGCGGCGTTCCGGGAGGGGCGAAAGCCCAAATTTCTCGGCGTGTGATGCAAAAACCAAGCTATTTCGGGTAGCCGAGCCTGTCGAGATCCTGCCGGATCTCGTCTAGGATTTTTGGGTCGTCGATCGTCGCGGGCATCTTGTAGTCGTCGCCATCCGCCATTTTTTGCACGGTGCCCCGGAGCACTTTTCCCGATCGCGTTTTGGGAAGTCTCGCGACGACCGCGGCCTGTTTGAACGCGGCGACCGGGCCGATGGCGTTGCGGACGAGGGCGACGAGCTCGGGTACGATGGCCTCTTCACTCCGGGAGACGCCTGCTTTGAGCACGACGATGCCCAAAGGGAGCTGGCCCTTCAGATCGTCCGCGACCCCGAGCACCGCGCATTCCGCGACGTCCTCGTGGGAGGCGAGCACTTCCTCGATTTGTCCCGTTGACAAGCGGTGCCCCGCGACGTTGATAACGTCGTCGGTGCGACTCATGATCCACCAATAGCCGTCTTCGTCCCGGTAGCCGGCATCGGCGGTGAGGTAGTAGCCGGGAAAGGGATCCGTGTACTTCTCTTGAAACGCCGCGTCATGGTTCCACAGGGTTGGTAGGCATCCGGGTGGGAGGGGTAGCTTGACGACGAGATTCCCCATCTCGCCATCGCTGAGCGCGCGTCCGCCGTCATCGAGAACGCGCACGTCGTACCCGGGCACCGGTTTCGTTGGTGAGCCCGCCTTGACGGAATGGGGGCCCATGCCGAGACAGTTTGCCACCATCGGCCAGCCCGACTCGGTTTGCCACCAGTGGTCGATGACGGGGACACCAAGCTTGTCCTCGGCCCAACGAAGGGGAACTATAAGAAACGCTTGACAAGGCGCCCGTGATCGTGTATTCTACGATCATGATGACGCGATACAACTCCCCAGGGCGAGGGCACCGGGAAGGCATAACCGTTGTTCAGCTCATGGACATGTTCCCGACCGATGAAGCGGCAACCAAATGGTTCGAGGCTGCAATCTGGCATGGCACTCGGTGCTGCGGACATTGCGGTAGCCTCAGCACCAGCGAAGTCCCGAACGAAAAGCCGATGCCCTACTGGTGCTCCACCTGCCGGAGCTACTTCAGCGTTCGCACGGGCACCCCTATTGCCCATTCTAAGATCGCGCTCCGCAAATGGGTTATCGCCATCTACCTCTGCTTGACTAGTCTCAAAGGCGTCTCGAGCATGAAGCTCCACCGAGACATCGGCGTCTCACAGGCCGCGGCTTGGTTCATGCTCCATCGGATTCGAGAAGCGTGGAGCGGTCCTAACGGCAAATCGTTCGCCGGGCCTGTCGAGGTAGACGAAACCTTCTTCGGCGGGAAGGCTCGCAACATGCAGCACGCCCACAAGCGCGAGCAGGCTATTAAGGGCCGAGGATCCGCAGGGAAGACGGCCGTCATCGCGCGAAGGACCGCCGGACGAACCGTGTCAGCGCCGAGGTCATCGGCAACACCGACCAACCGACGCTCCAAGGCTTCGTCGCGAAGAATGTCGATCCTAGCGCGAAGCTCTACACCGACGACCACAGAGGCTATGTCGGTCTACCCAATCACGAGACGGTGAAGCACAGCGTCAAAGAGTACGTCAACGGAATGGCGCACACCAACGGGATTGAGAGCTTCTGGTCGATGCTCAAGCGGGCGCACAAGGGGACGTTCCACAAGATGAGCCCCAAGCACTTACAACGCTACGTTAATGAGTTCGCTGAGAAGCACAACATCCGCGACCTAGGAACTCTCGACCAAATGCTCGACACCGTCGCTCGGCTTGTCGGACACCGACTTCTCTACCGTGACCTCGTCGCCAAGAACGGGCTCAGTTCGATGGCGAGGTCGTAAGGGACTCAGCAACGCGCGGGCCAATCTCTCCGGCGTGGCGCCGGCCAGGTCGCGCTCGGGGATGATCATCGGTGGTCTCATAGCTTGGTAGCTGGTGCGACCATCGAGGGTACCGGCTGCGGATGAGAGGATAGCTCATGGAAATCGATCGTCGCGCTCTATTTCACAGTCTTGGTGGGGCGGCAGCCGTTGCACTGATGACCCCGGATCAGAAGGCCGATGCTCTCGAGCACTATATGGAGGAGCAGCTGAATGCGGCCGCGGACGAGCCCGAATATCCGACGGTGGCCGATCTCGCGGCGAGGAACGAGGACCTCACTCGTCCGGCTCGCAACGGGGCCGGGTTCCTCTTTAGGCAGGGGCGTGACGGCAGGCTGAGGAAACTCGAGCCCATGCCGGAAAAACCGACGCTCGAGGACTTCTTCGAGTATCGGTTCGCGCCGGCGAACCACGTATTGCAGAGCGCGAACCGCGCGCTCACCACCGGGATGTCCGAAGAGATCATCCTGGCCTGCTTGCTGCACGACGTAGTCCTCAATTTGATCCGTCCGGATCACGGGTGGTGGGGTGCGCAACTCGTCGAGCCCTACGTCCCGGAAAAAACGGCGTTCGCGATCCGCTACCACCAGTGCTTGCGGTTTTTTCCGGACGCGGAATACGGCTACGAGTATCCGGAAAGTTATTTCCGGTCGTTTGGCGAAGACTACGTGCCGGAGCCGTATCTGCAGGAGACGCACAAGTGGGTCAAGAATCACAAATGGTACGAGTATCCGAGGCTCGTGACGGTGAACGATCTCTATTCGTTCGACCGGAACGCCAAGGTGTCGATCGACCCGTTCCGCGAGGTCATCGCTCGCCACTTCAAGCAGCCCGAGGAAGGGCTCGGTTGGGACAACTCGCCAACGACCCACATGTGGCGCACGTTGATTTGGCCGGATCGGCGACTATAAACATCTTTGTCGGGTAGCGGCGTGCGTCGCTACCCGAGCGTTAGGAGTGTCGCCTCATGAGGATTCGTATCTCTCGTCTCGGGTTCGTCGTCGCGCTCGGCGGTGTCGTGTTGCAGGCGGGTGCCGATGACACGGCCACATATAGCGGACTGGAGCTGACTGCGAAAAGTGTTTCGCGGTCCAAGAGGGTGAGCCTTCAAGATTGTCCCCCAGGGGAAAATATCGTCAGAGGCGTTATTCGACCGGTAGAGGACAATGAGTTCGCGACGATCCAGATCGGCGTGAAAGTTCTTCCCGCGTTCGAGGGCCGGGACGTTCCCAAACCGTTGCTTTTCGATGACGCCGGAAACGAGTACAAGACGGCGCAGTCGTTTCGCGACGCGGGCTCGCAAGAGACTTGTACTTGCAACTTCTCGTTCAGAGTGCCGACCGGGTACGGAAGTGACCCGCATCGCGATCGAAGACGCTTCGCTCGATATCAGCTCCCTCGAAAAGTGACAAGCAGGTAGCTGGTAGCAGATTTAGTCGAGTGTAAGCTTGGGCTTCCAGAGTTTGTCCACGATTAGGTGGACGACGCTTTGCTCGGACTGGACTTTTCCGGTGACGCCGAGAAAAGGTGTTGTTTTTGCGAGGACGGCGTATTCTTCGAATTTCTTTGGCCACAGAACGAGATTGACGAACCCGGACTCGTCTTCGAGGGTCATGAAAGTGACCCCCGACGCGGTGCCCGGGCGCTGGCGGCAGATGACGAGGCCGGCATAACGCGCCCGCCGGCCGTTTTTCATTTGTGCGACGGTGCGGGCGTCGGGGAGTTTTTGTGCTCTCAGCGCTTCGCGAAGCGGTGCCAAAGGGTGGCCATGGGTGCTGTGGGACGCGGCGTCGTAGTCCCATGTGATCGTCTCGAAGACGTCGAGCGCGTCGAAAGCGATTTCGCCCTCGGGAACGGATAAAACGTGTCGGGGTCGCCTTTTCTGAGCCCGCGCGCTTTCCACAATGCGGCGCGGCGCGTGGCTTCGAAGCTTTGAAAGGCCCCCGCTTCGGCGATGGCTGCGAGAGCTTTTTCGTCGAGCTCGGTGCGCTTCGAAAAATCTTCCATCGATGCGAAAGGGTCCTCGCGCCGCGCGGCGTGGATACGATCCCAATCACGTTCACCGAGACCTTTCACATAGCGTAACCCCATGCGGATCGCTTCGCCCACCATCTGGCAATCCCAAGCACTCGTGCGAACATCGATAGGGAGATAGTGAACGCCGCGCCGCTTGCCATCCTCGATGATGGTCGCCGGTGAGTAAAAGCCCATCGGCTGCGCGTTCAAGAGCGCGCACACGAACTCGGCAGGGTAGTGGCAAAGCAGGTAAGCGTCCGCATAGCTGATAAGCGCGAAGCTCGCTGCATGGCTTTCGGGAAAACCGTACTCGCCGAAGCCGGTGATCTGCTGGAAGACGCGCTCGGCGAACTCGGTCGCGATGCCTTTGGCCTCCATGCGGGTGACGAGCCGCTCCCGGTGCCGCTCGATACGGCCCGTGCGCCGCCACGCGGCCATGTCGCGCCGCAGCTGATCGGCTTCGCCCGGGGTATAATCCGCCGCGACGACAGCGAGGCGCATGACTTGCTCCTGGAAAAGAGGTATGCCGAGCGTTTTCTCTAAAACGGGCTTCAAGAGCGCGTGCGGGTAGGTCACGGGCTCTTCTCCGTTGCGGCGTCTCAAGTAAGGATGGACCATACCTCCGGTTATAGGGCCGGGGCGCACGATGCTGACTTCGATGACGAGGTCGTAATAATTATTGGGGCGCAAGCGGTGGAGCATCGCCATCTGCGCGCGGCTCTCGATTTGAAAAACACCCACCGTCTCCGAGCGGCAGATCATCTTGAACGTCTCTTCGTCGTCGGGCGGGATGGTGGCCATCGAAAGCTCGACGCCGCGGTGCTTCTCGAGAAGGCGGAAGCAAAGGTCGAGCTGTGTGAGTGCGCCGAGGCCAAGCAAGTCGACTTTGAACAGATCCAGCGCTTCGATGTCGTCTTTGTCCCATTGGATGACGGTCCGGTCTTTCATGGTGGCGTTCTCGATAGGGACGAGCTGGTAGACCGGCTCGTGGCCGAGAAGAAAGCCGCCGGGATGGATAGAGAGGTGGCGGGGGAAATCGAGGATCGTATTGGCGAGGCGCAGCAAATGTTGGTGGTCAGGCGTCGTCGGATCGAAGCCGGCCTCGGACAGATTCGCAGCCGTAGGTCCATCGTAGTGAGAGAGCAGCTTCGACAGGCGGTCGAGGCTCGTCTCGGAAAGGCCGAGCGCTTTGCCGACATCACGCACCGCGGAGCGTGCACGGTAACGTACGACGTTCGCCACCATCGCGGCGCGGTCGCGGCCATATTTCTCGTAAACGAACTGAATGACCTCTTCGCGCCTCTGATGCATGATGTCGAGGTCGATGTCCGGAGGCTCGGCTCGGTCTTTCGACAAGAAGCGCTCGAAGAGAAGCCCCATGCGCACCGGGTCGACCGCGGTGATCCCGAGGCAATAGCAAACCGAAGAGTTTGCCGCCGAGCCGCGCCCTTGACAAAGAATCTCGTTGCGGCGGCAGAACTGGACGATCTCGTACATCGTGAGGAAGTAGCCGCCATAGTCGAGCTCTTTGATGAGAGGGGGAACCTAGCACACGCCGGATCGCTCGAAGCTCTTCGGGTCACGCCGCCAGAGGCGGCGGGTTTATTAGCGGACTAAGTGTTGGGAGGCTCTCGAGAGGCGTCCATTGAAAACGCGCGCTCGGGAGGTGGCCTTTCAATAGCTCCGCTTGCACGACCGCTTCGTCTCCGAACTCGGCCCGGAGTCTCGCGAAAGCGCGGCTCTGTTTTCTCGGTTCGCGCTTCGGCTTCTCTCGAGCGAGCAAAAGCTGCTCCACCGTTTTGCGTACCGCTTCGGCGCGAAGGAAAAGCTCGACCGCGCCGGCGTCGAGGCGCAATGTCTCGAGCCGCAAGCGCACGAGCCCGAGCAGAAGTGGGCTCGCGAGCGTGGGCGCATCGGGGCGCAGCACTTCTTCGAGCGAGCGGTGATCGTCGAGCTCGAGCCGGAGAAAAAGCTTCGTGAGTGCGAGGCTCTTGGCCTCGAGATCCTGAAGAAGCGTGTCGAGGAGCTGTTTGACGAAGAACAGAAGCCGCTCACTATCGGCCACTGGGCCGGGCAGCTCCATCGTTTTTGTCAGTGGCTCTTTCGGAGGCTCGGGCGTGAGCGGTGCGAAAAGATCGCCCGCGGCGAGACGTTGGAATGCTTCGACTTCGGGGCCAAATCGTTTCAAGAGCCCTTTGGGAGGCAAACACAGAAAATCCGCGACCGTCCGGATGTGGAGCTTGATAAAAGACTCTTGCGCGTCAGGTGGAATGTCGAGCCGCGACAACGGCACGCGCTGCGCTGCGCGGTCTTCGTCTCGCGTGCTTTCGAAAACACAGAGCCCGCGTAAGGCCCGCGCAACGGCGTAGGTTCCGAAACGCGAGAAGCCGATGGCGACGGAAGTATAAAAGCCTATCTTGTCGAGTGCGGCGCGGATATTCTCGCCCCAGCTTTCGAGCGAAGGAAACAAATGTCCGAGCCCCGAAGCGTTCAGCCAAAAAAAGGCCAGGGGAGTGCCATGTCGCATCCGCAGGCTCGACGTCGGGTGTGAAGTGACGAAGGTTGCTGTGTGATGGCTTCGACTTCTTTGTCTATGAGAGTTTCTCCGATGGCACCCGCCCGCAGCTCTCGCGACAGCGCGAGCCCCGCCGCGTAACGATGTCCGGGACGGATGCCGAGCCGTCTCGCCTTGTCGTTCACCCACAAGATGAACGCTTGCGGTTTTTCTTCGGCGACGACGACAGCCGGCAAAGTTGCGCCAATCGGGATGCTCCTTCAAGAGGAGCTGAAGAGGGAAGGCAGGGATGTCAACGCAAGCCAGCCGGGACATGACAGACCTCGCGGTGGAGACGGCCCGGCCCCCGGCGCTTGTCCTTCAAGACCTCCACCTCGACAGCGTGTGGTGCGTCTTTGCCGCGCCGGGCTTCAGCACGCAGTGAAATGAGAGAGCTGACCGAGCTCATCCGATCGGTTTTCTCAGTGAGCACGACGGCGGCGGTCGCGTTCTTGCGAGCCAAGCCGACGAGTTTGGTGAGAAGCGGCGTCGAAAGGTAATTTCGGCCACTTCGACGTTTGTCGCGGCGCACGAGTTTTTCTCGAATGGCGTAAGATCCGAGATCGAGCACGACGAGGTCGAAACCGTTCGAACGCGTGAGCTCGACCGTCGCCCGTGTCGCTGAGCGCGCATTGTTCACCCGCACGACCGCGAGATGTGCGAGCGAAATGCCGGACGCCGCCGCGTCGGGAGGGAAGAAGGTGCTTTGCTTCAAAGTGAAGGTAACCGTCGAGATCCTGGACCGCGGTGCTCGATGCACCCGCTTGCACGCGCCCGAGAATGGGCACGAGCCTGGGGATAGCTAACCCCTCGAGCTCCGGCAGCGCGAACCCACGTGCCTGGCCGCTTTTTTTGGCGAGGCGACCTTCCTGGACGAGCGCTTCGAGATGCCCGCGCGCCGTCTCGACCGCCCGAAACGAGAACGCATGCTGGACCTCGCGGATCGTAGGCGCTCGCCCTTCGAAAAGACGCTCCCGAACGTAGCAGTAGACCCGCTCGCGCGTCTCACCAGGGGGCGTTTCCGGCATGCTAGGAACCATACCAGACATTTGTCTGGTATGCAAGAAGATTCCATTTTTTCCTGGCGCGAGCGGGCATCCACAACCGCGTAGCTACCGTGGCAGCACGAGCTAGTCCGAGCCATCCACCACGAAGCGCGCACCGATGGCGTGATGGTCGGACAAAGGGCGATTCTGCCGAGGCGACTTAGCGGCCGGGATCACGACAGGGTCCTTGGCGCCCATTCCCTTTGCCGCGAGCCAATCGAGGCGCGCTTCGATAGGAAAGCCCGCCACGGGATAGGTCCCGCGCGTCAAGTCATTGGCGGATTCGTAGGTATAGCCGTGAGACGTGAGGGCTTGGAAAAGAGGCTCCCAAGGCATCGGGCGAAGAAGTCTCCCCGGGCTCTCCGGATCCCGTGCGAGGCGCCCTTTTTCCTGCTCATCGCGCTTATCGAAACTCCACGTGTTCCAGTCTCCGCCGACGATCGTCGGGACATCGCTTCCGTCGATTGCCAAAAACTCCAAGATTTGCTGCATCTGTTGTGCTCGCAGCGCTGGGGGAGATTCGGATTCGAGATGCGTGCAGACGATCCGTATCGGTCCTCTCTCGGTATCGACGAGGCAAGCGAGCGCCATGCGTGTGCCGATGCGTTTTTGATCGTCGTCGAGCCACTGCGAGCCGCCTTCGAGGCGCAACATCCGAGGCTCGTGGATGACGTAGCGCGTGAGGATGGCGTTGCCATGAAAGCCGAGCGTGTTCTCTCCCGGGGATTGGCGCTCGGCGGGCTCTCCTTTGGTCAGCTCCAGAAACTCGACGGCATATAGATAGTTGAAATCCAGGCGCTCGGCCAAGCGACGTACGGTATGCGCGTTGTTCGTGCGCGCCATGCCCGCGTCCATCTCGTTCAGGAGGTAGATGTCTGCGAAGGGGAGCGGTGTCTCCTCTAGCACGAAACGCCCCCGCTCACCGTTCCAACACAGCACGAAAGGTTCTTTCTTCGCGTCTTCTGAAGCTTCGGCGAATGCGTTGTCCAGTTCGAGTTGATGGATTTCAGGCACGAGCTCGAGCAGATCGCCGTGGGTCTTGCCGACGGTGTCGCCGACCCGGGTGCGATCGATGGCCGGGATCCTCGAGACGACTTCGGTTGCGATCATCATTCAGCATCCAGGATACTCTCACGACTGAAGTGATGGGCTACGAGATCAAAAAGCGGATTGGCGCCGACTTCCGCGGAAAGCGTCTCGCAGCGGCTCGAGCGTGGCCAAAAGGGAGTCGCGCGGCACCGACGTGATGAACGGCTGCACGACCCAGCGGAACGCGACGGGGATCGTCCGGCTCAACCCGATGGACTCGCACTCGACGATGACGCCTTCGGGTGTGTGTCGGAATCGCCAATAGGAGTTCAACCGCCACAGAAATCCGCGATCGTTCTCTACCGGCTTCTCGCGCTCGCGGTCGGTTCCTGGATGGTTGATCTCGGCGATACGCGTCGACGCGCTCCGGCTTACGGCCTCGTCGGGGGAGCGGCGCTCGTAGGTCACTTGATGCTCGGTGTTGTAGTGCACCGTGATGACTTTTTTCCGGCGCAATCTCAAAAAGACGTCGAACACCTCGCCGGTTCGCGATACCAAGTTCGATTCTTCGACTTCATCGAAGTAGTCCGCATGGTTGTCGTAATCTTGTACCCAGGCGAGCACGTCATCGAGGCTCGCGCCCGGAACGAGCACGCTGCCGTACCAATGATGGATGATTCCTTTAGGGATCCGGACCTCGCCGCCTTCCTCGTTCAAGGTCTTCAACTTCTTGATGAAGATCTGGCCGGAGGCGAGCGCTTGTCGTACGGCCGCAGCATCACCCGCGCTCATGTAATCGTGAATAAGAAAGCCGTCGCTCGCGCCGAGCTCCTTCTCGATGCGCTTTTCGGTGAGGCCGCGATAGCTCTCCCAGGCCTCGCGCGTGTCTCCGCGCAGCTTGGCTCCGGAAGCATAGGAGGGCCATAGCGACGTCACAAGAACGAGAAGCCCAAGAGTGAGTTTTGGCGACGCTTTCATGGTCACGACTTCCTCGAGGAAGGATACTGCACTCTCACGAGGCTACCAAAGGATTCGAGTGCTACGTTTCGGGTACGCGAACTCCATCCGCATGACCTGGGGGGATGCAACGGCGGTCAACGTCTATTTCACGGCCAAGGCTCTGTCGAAGAGTCATGTCGCGGTGCAGCACCAGAAGCTCGCGACGAAGGCGGAGGCGACGAAATTGAAAGCTTACTGGGACGAGCGTTTGAATGCTCTCGCCGCGTTCCTAAAAGAGAATGCGTAGAAAGGATGGACGCCGCCCCGCCCATTTCTCGAGGCGGCGTCCACCATTCACTCCTGCAAACGGCGCGGACGCGTTTGACCGCGGCGTCGAAGGCTTCGTGCATCTCGTCAGACGGAGAGGACAAGGTCGCAAGTCGCTTTGAACGTGACATCCCCAGAGCCCCTTTCTCGTGGAGCATTTTTGTGACCGGTTTGGGATCGTCGGCGGCTTGACGCGGACCCCGTAATTGCGGGACAATCGTCGCCTTGCACCTCTGGAGCCGCCTCTCGGTCCGGTGGCGAATGTTGGGCAGACGCCGGTTGAAAGGAGTCTCGCGATGGAGGGCACATTACAGCCGCTCCAGCTGACGGAAGTCCTCGATGGCTTTCGCGCATCTCGCCGCTCCGGAATCGTGCATCTCGCCCGCGATGGCGCGACGAAGCGCGTGTACTTCAAAGACGGTCGTGTCGTCTATGCAGACTCGGACCTGGGCGAGGACCGGCTTGGGGAGCTCATCGTGCGGTCGGGGAAGCTCAAACGGAAGGAGCTCGACCTCGCGTGCAAAGTGCGCGAAGCATCAGAGCTTCGCCTCGGAAGAACCCTCGTCGATTTGGGATATATTTCAGACGACGAGCTCGACGGCCACATCAAAAAGCAGGTCGAGACCATCATCCGATCGGTGATCTCTTGGGAGTCGGGCTCCTTCCGTACCGAGCTGAACGAGAGTCCGGTGGACGAAGACCTCCAGCGGGCGGACATATCGGTCGAGAACGTCGTCCTCGATGCCCTGCGCGCGCTCGAAGACGAAGATTCCATCCGCGCCGGCATCGGAGATCTCAACGGCACGCTTCGCTTCGCGAAAGAATCGTCGTGGATGGATGCCAATCTGCGGTTGACCCCTGAAGAAGGGTTCTTGCTGTCGCGGGTGGATGGCGCAGCCACGGCTTTGGAGATCTTACAGCTCTCTCCAATGGGTGAGAACGACACACTGCGCTTGATTTGCGCGCTGGTCGTAGCCGGCGTTTTGGTGGTCGAAAGCACCCCCCGGCTGCTCGTCGAGACGCGGCCGGACGTGATCCGCCCACCCAAGCCGCCGCCCGAACCTCCACGGCTCGAGACAGTCAAAAAGGATGTCGAGCCCGAGCTTTCGCCGGAAGCCAAGCGTTTTTGTGACGAGATGCACGCGAAACATGCCACCGCGCACGAAGTCACGTATTACGAGTTGCTCGAAATCGCTCCGAACGCCTCGAGCGACGAGGTCAAAGCCGGCTATTTCAAATTCGCCCAAAAGCTACACCCCGAGCATCGTGCGAGTCTCAAGATTCGGGACGAGGACGGCGTGCTCGATGACCTTTATCTGGCCACCAAGGCGGCCTACGAGGTGCTCTCGAGCGATGCCGAACGGCGTCGCTACGACTTCAGCCTCGAGAAGATACAGATGCGAAAGCCGCGAACCGCCGTCAGACCAGAGCAGGCCACCGCGAACGACGAACCGTCGTCGAAGGAGCGCGAGAAGTCCGCGCGCAGCTTCGACGCGAAACAGATGGCGCGCCTGCATCACGAAAACGGACAAACGTATTACGACCAGGAGCGCTACCATGAAGCGATTGCTGAGCTCCAGGATGCCGTGCGTCTCGACGGATCGAATCCGAAATATCATCGCCTGCTCGGATACGCGCTCGCTAAGAGCCCGAGGTGGCGCCATCGGGCAGAAGAGCATCTTCTGAAAGTTCTCGAATCGGAGCATTTCGACACGAACACCATGTTGACACTCGGCGAGCTCTACGAGAAAGACGGCATGGATACGCGCGCTAGCAAAATGTACGAGGAGGCGCTCCAGATGGATCCGGGCAACGCGCGTGCGCTCGAGAAGCTGGCGAACGCCTCACGCATGTGTGCGGTGGAGCGGCTCCGAGGCGTATTGCAGCGGAACAAGGACGAGTAGCCGTCCGGAGCGCCGCCCGCTTTCATGGAAAACGGCGTCTTTAGCGCTCCGTCCTCTTCTTAGTGTCCGTCCAAGAATGGGTAGTTATTCTTACCCGGGCTGGACCGCCCAGCATGTGAAGGCTCAGCGCCGCTGAGCCTGTCTAACTTTTCGAGGTAGGACGTCAGAAGCTCCGATACGGATTCGCCTTCGTCGAAATAGACACCGGCGAGGAGGAGGTAGACGACCATGCTTCCCCGCCGCGCGAGAAAGACGTTGCCGAAAGGGACGCCGTCTGTTGTGAGAACTCCGAAACGGGAGAAATCGCCCCAGCGAAACAGCTCGCTCCTTTCGTCGACTGAGACCTCGGTATCGCCGAGCATCATGAACGCGACGTTTGTGCCTCCCCAGATCGACGTGTAGGTGCCGCGGGCGTCGGCTTCGGTGCCTTCGAAGGTCAGCGAATAGGTGAGATAGGGAGCCTCTTCGTCGTCTGGAAGATCGTAGACGTATTCGATTTCATAGGAGTCGTCGAAATAGCGCGTCTTGGTCATGCGTTCGCCTGCGAGGTCGGGCGTATACCCGACCATCCATGCGGATAAGTGCCAGATGTCGAGCAGAAGCGCGCGTTCTTCTCGGGTGGGCTCGAGCGTCTCGCCGGAGGCGTTGAAGAGAACGCCGAGCGCGAGAAGTAGAGCGACCGTGCCGAGGGCGGCGAGCGGCGTCAGGAGCGCTACCAAAGCCAGGCCCGCCTCTTTTTAGGAGCTGTTTCATTCATGGATTGTGGGGTGGAGCCACCTCCATTCTACGAAATGGAGTCGAGCAAGTCACCACTAGTTTCCTCCGGATCTCCGTAATCTATTCCGCCTGCGATCCGGCTAGAATCCTTGTCCCGCACACTCGTTGTGGTTTTTCTACGACCGCAGCAGCATCCTTGCCATCCGCCCAGCCGCTCACCGTACGGTAAAGATGGATCGCAGCGTTCAGGTCACGGTCCCCGTCACGAAAAGCGCGAAGCTGGTGGTACCAGCACGGAAAACCCCTAGAACGGGACGTCTTCGTCGGTCGCTTTAAATGGCTCCCGGCGGTAGTCGTCCGGTGCTGGCGGTGGGGCTGAGTCCCGTGACGGTCCGTCCATCCCACGTCCGCCGAGCATGACCATTTGGTCGGTTCGGATCTCGGTGGTGTAGCGCTTGTTGCCGTCCTTGTCCTCCCACGAACGCGTCTGAAGCCGGCCTTCGATATAGACTTGACGTCCTTTCGATAGATATTCCTTCGCGATCTCGGCGAGCTTGTCCCACGCGACCACACGATGCCACTCGGTGCGCTCTTGGCGCTCTCCTTGTGCGTCGTTCCAGGACTCCGAAGTGGCGAGATTGAGATTCGCGACTGCCGTGCCGCTCTTTGTGTATCGGATCTCCGGATCTCGCCCCAGGTTCCCGATGAGTATGACTTTGTTGACCCCTCTCATGATTGCCTCCATTCAGCGTTGGGCATTCAGCCCTTTCGTCTATAGACGAGTTTTGTCCTTCTGATCCTCCCTCCTCACCGTCGGGGAGGCGTGGTGCGCATGAGCTCTTCGAGGCGGGTGCGGGCGATGCGCTCGTGCTGGGAGCGTGGGAACTGCTCGATCACGAACTCGTACATCAACATTGCCTCCGAACGCCGCGTCAGGTTTTCGAGCGACATCGCTTTTTTCAGGTAGGCGTCGGAGCGCTTGTTGCTATCCGGATATTCGCGCACGACCCTATCGAACGATTCGATGGCGCGCTCGTAGCCGCGTTGCGAGAAGTGGCACTCGCCAATCCAGTAATGCGCGTTGTCGGCCAAATCTCCTCTGGCATTGCTCGCGACGACATCTTCGAAGCCGGAAATCGCGAGCGCGTAGCGCCCCTGGGTATAGTCGATTCTCGCTTGGTTATAAATGTCCGTGATGCTCGGGCCCGCGGCCATGGCTGGGGGAGGCGGCGTCGCGTTCGGCGCACTATCGGCGGCGTCGCCATCCTCGCCGTTTGCGGCGGTTTCCGTTGGCGGGATGATGAGAGGCTGCGTTTGGCGTATCGAGCCGACCTCTTGCTGCAAGTCGCCGACCCGCCCGTTCGTCTCGTCCACGCGCGCCGACAGGATAGACAGGTTCTGCTCTAGTCGCTGCAAGGTGACATTCGAGTCCGCGAGCGTCTTGCGGAGCGAGTCTCGTTGATTCGTGGTCTGCGCGGTTAGGGACTCGATGGCCGTTTTCAACGCGGCGTGCGAGGTCTGGATTTCGGAGAGCTGCGCTTGAATCTGTCGCAGCTCCGCGACGATGGCGTCGCGGTCTCTTTGAGCTTCCAGAGCGCTCGTGCTCGAAAGGCTCCAAGCGGCGACTACGGCCGTTGCGGTGACGATCCGAACCATTCGAGTCACTGCGGCCTCCTTTCTTCGTCGATGCTATTTCCCGGTGATCTCGAAGTGTCCACGACGATTGGCGGCCCATGCCTGCTCGTTATGGCCCGGATCTTTTGGAAATTCCTTGCCGTAGCTGATTGTTTTGAGTCGGCTCGCCGAGATACCAAGATTCATCAGGTAGTTGTAGACGGCGTTCGCGCGGCGCTCCCCGAGCGCCAAATTGTACTCTACCGTACCACGCTCGTCACAATGCCCTTCGATGAGTACCGTCAGCGAGCTGTATTGTGCGAGGATATCGGCATGCGCGTTGAGCGTCACACGGGCCTCGTCGAGGAGCGCGGCGCTATCGAAATCGAAGGGAACGTCTATAAGGGGCGAAAGCTCGTTGATCGCGTTGAGCGGCATATCGCGGATCCCGAGAGGATCCGCCTCATCGATCAACAACAGGTCGTCCCCCGGGTCCACCACCGGAGGCAGCGTGTCGACCACCTCGAGAGGCGGTGCGGGCCGCGTTGCAGGGTCGTCTGTGGTCTGGGTCGGTGGCCCGGACGTCGTGGCGGGCGGGCGATCCGTTTTGCCGCCGCACGCGGCTAGTAACAGGGAGAAAAGGAGGACCGTCCAAAGGTTCCGCGAAACGTTTGAGATTCTCAACAATATTCTCCTTGTGACACGCTTTAAGATTCCTGTCCCGTGATGGGGCCCCATTGAGGCGTGGTGTTCTTGCCCTCTCTCGTGAGGCGTCTCTGATTGCTCCCATCGCGGTTCATCGTAAAAATTTGGTTCGAGCCGGTGCGGCTGGACGTGAATACGAGATGAAGCCCGTTCGGAGACCAGTCGGGACTTTCATTGCTGCCGCGACCCGTCGTGAGCTGCCGCGTCTGCCGGGTTTGGAAATCGTAGACGACGATGTCGAAAGGACCGCGCTCGATCCGCGACGTGAAGGCAAGCTCGCTATATTGTCGCGAAGGAGACCAGCTAGGCGAATCGTTATAGCTTCCTTGATAAGAGATGCGTCGCAAATTTAGCCCTTCGGTGTCCATGGCGTAGATCTGAGGCGACCCTGTGCGATCCGACGTGAAAGCGATCTCGCGACTCGTCGGCGACCAACACGGGGAGGTATCGATCCCGGGGTGATGCGTAAGCCGCCTCATGCCCGTGCCATCCGTGTTGATCAAATATATCTCGGAGTTGCCGTCCCGCGTCGACGTGAACGCGAGCTTCGTGCCGTCTGGAGCCCAGGACGGGTTGATCGCCATCCCGTCGCCGGTATCGAAACGCTCGCCGCGGCCTTCGTAGATATGGGCGATATGAAGCGAAGGGTTGCCCGTCCGATACGAGATATAGCCGAGCGCGCGCCCGTCTGGCGACCATGTTGGCGTCAAGTTCAACGAGCGGTTGGCTGTGAGCGGTTTTTGGCTATAGCCGTCATAGTCCATGACGTAGATTTCTTTGCTTCTCTCGCCGCGGCGGTCGCTGGCGAACGCGACTTTGGTCTGGTTGATACCGCGATAGTTTCCGGCTTGGATGAGGATGTCGTCGGCGATGCGATGGGCCATGCGTCGGGCTGCCGAGACGGGCCCTTCATAACGCTTGCCAAAGACCATCTCCTGAGCGCGGATCGCGTAGATGCGGACCTCGACGATGAGGGTATCGCGCTGGAGCTCGGTGACGCCGCGAATCAGAATGTCCGCTCCGATGGATTCCCACTGATAAAAGTCGATTTTCCTGGGGTCGCTCGACGTCTGGGCGATCCGGTAGTTCCGCTTGGGCACCAATCGGTAGATGGAGGCGAATTCCATGTCGTTCCAGACGACGCTAGAGATCGTCGAGGAGAAGGTTGTCGCGTCCTCGGTCCCCGTCTCGAAATCCGGGATCGCCATGTAGACCGGCCGTCTGGGATCGGTGATCCGGATGTACCAGTCGCCCGCAGTCGGCTGTGTGAGCGCTTGCTCCTGGACGGCACCTGCGGTTCCGGAAGAATACGTCGTGGCGTGGAAAGAGGACAACGCGCCAAAGATGATACCCATGACGATCATAGATCGCAGCAGATGTTTCATGGCGTCCTTCATTGCCTTCATTGCCTTCATTGCCTTCATTGGTTGTCCGAATAGGTGAATCGTAAGTGGACCCCGACGCGATCCCGGGGATAGGAATTGGGAAGCGGCGGCATCGGATCCGCGAGCATAACGGCGCGTAGCGCGCCGCGGTCGAGAAGCGACACTCTGGACGATTGCTCTACTTCCACATTTTGAACGCTCCCATCCTTCAAGATGGTGAAACGGACCGTCACAGTGGCCGTCCCGCGCACCGGCGTGCGTTGCCAATGCTGATGGATTCGTCCCAACATCTGTTGGACGTAATAGGCGTACTCGAAGTCTTGGTCGAAGGGCGAGCTGCCCCCGGCGCCACCAAGTCCGAGCCCCGGAGCGATCGCGGGAGTTTGTCTCAGCTTGGCGGACTCGCCCGTCGCCGCCGTGTCGCCTCTTAGACCAGTATCTTCCTTGATGCGCTCCCACCGCGGCTTTTTTGTTGCGGGCGCGTCCGGCCGCGGTATCTCTTCGCGAACAACTTTGCTCGGACGCACAACTTCGTTCTTGGGCGGCTCGGGCTCCGGTTCCGGTTCCGGTTCGGGAGGCGTGGGGGCACCGCCGCCGCCCGAGCCTTCAAGCGGACCAGACGCGCCGATACTGATATAGACCTGGGCGTCAGGAGCCGCCAGAAGGCCCCCGCGAGGGGTCAGATAACTGCCGAGCGCGAGAGAGGTGAAGCACAGCACGTGCACGATACCCGACCACACGAGCATCAGTGTGAAAGAATCTCGGTTCGCGCCACCCATTAGTTCACTCGCTCTTCGGGGTAGACGTAGACGAGACCAACGGTGTCCACGCCAGCCCGCTTCATCAAGTCCATCAGCTTGATGATTTCCTTGTATTGTAGCGTCTCGTCGGCCCGAAGATAGGCCAAGCGCAAATTATTCACCTCGACACGCTGTCGCAACTGCTCTTCGAGAAGCTCGATGTTGACCGCATTGTCGTTCACGAAGGTGCGGCCTTGGGCGTCGAGCGTCACGACTATGCGCTCGGTCGGATCGTCGCGGCGGAGAGAGGCCGACGGCAGACTGACGTCCATGGCGCGCATGAGCATCGGTGCCGTAATCATGAAGATGATGAGCAGCACGAGAACGACGTCGACGAAGGGCGTGACGTTGATCTCGGAGAGCGTCGCGCCCGCGCCGGAGCCCCGCCGCGCCATGAGCATCGCTGTCGCCGAGCCTCCGAGCGATGAGCCCCGGCCCGATCCACTGTCGCCGCTTCCGACTTGCACGCCCGTCCCCGTGTTAGGTGAAATTGCGCTCGATGATATTGATGTACTCTAGCGCGAAATCATCCATTTGCGTCGAAAGCCGCTTCACCCAATTCAGGAAATAATTGTAAAAGATGACAGCGGGGATGGCGGCGGCGAGGCCCGCCGCGGTGGCGACCAAGGCTTCGCTAACGCCCGGCGCGACGACGCTGATATTCGCCGACTGGACCGCGCCGATGTTTTGAAACGCATTCATGATGCCCCAAACGGTGCCGAACAGCCCGATAAACGGGGTCGCGCTACCCGTCGTTGCCAGAAAGGTCAGTCGGCTCTCAAGCTTCAAGCCCTCAGCGTTCGAAGCGCGGGCGAGAGAGCGGGCGACGCTCTCCAGATTGTGAACGCGCGCGTCGTTCTCGGATTCGCCTTTGGTTTTGAGCTGGTAGTTGAGCTCGTGATAGCCCGACAAGAAGAGTCCGACGAGAGGACTCGTCCGTAACTGATGGCAAACCGCGTGTACGTCGGCGAATTTCTTGCTACGACGAAAGATCTCGAGGAACGCCGCGGTGTGAGAGTCGGCTTTGCGGAGCGTCGTCCACTTGCTGAAGATGATCGCCCACGACACAAGCGAAAAAGCGAACAAAATAAGAAGAACGGCGATGGTGACCGGCCCCGAATCCAGAACGAGGTCCAAAGGATTCAACGGGGATGACGTTTCAATAGCCGTCGAATTGATCTCTTGCAAGAGCTAGGGTTCCACGTCGGCGCTCAAGATTGGAACGAAATACGAACGATACACTAGATACTGTGACCGTATGGGACGGTACCACAAGGACTTGGGGTAAGTCAATGTTTGGGGTACCGTGACGATACAGGATTCAGAACGTTTGAATAAGCCTACCTCATCGCCCTCCTTCGGTTGCCAGTCGTGCTAACTTCTAGGTTGTGCTGTGTTGGATGCGGGTCGAGAATGTCGCGGTGATCGACCATCTCGAGGTTGATTTTGAGGCTGGGTTGAACCTTTTGACCGGGGAGACAGGCGCGGGAAAGTCCATTCTCATCGATGCGTTGGGGTTGGTTCTCGGCAATCGTGCGCCTTCCGAGCTCGTGCGTACGGGGGCCGAATCGGCCTATGTGGAGGCCGGGTTCGAGATGGATCCGGTTCCAGAGCTTCTCGATGCACGTCTTCGGGAAGCTGGTATCGAGCCGGAGCCCGAGCTTGTGATCAGGCGGGAGATTACGAAGGCGGGACGCGGAAAGATCGTCGTGAACGGCGTCTCTAGCTCACGGGCACTGTTACGTGATCTGTCTACGTTTCTTGTTGATATACACGGCCAAGGGGATAACCTCGCGCTGCTGCGATTAGACGCGGGCATCGAGCTGCTCGATGGTTTTGGCGGCTTGTTTGTGCTTCGAGAGAAGGTCGCGGACGCGTTCGCCGGTATTGAGAGAACGCAGGGAGCGCTCGAGCGCCTGGAGCTGGCCGCCCAGGAGCGCAGCTCGCGCCGGGAGCATCTCGAGTTCGAGCTCAACGAGCTCGACAAAGCCGAGTTGGTTGCCGGCGAGGACGAAGAGCTCGCGAGCGAGCGCGAGCTTCTGACCCATGCCGAGAAGCTGAAGGAGCTTTCGGAGCGTTCGTACGCGTCACTCTACGAGAACGAGGGCTCGGTCGTGTCGCGTCTGGCCCAAGTGTTTCAGCACGTCGAAGAGCTCGCGAGCATCGACGGTCGATGGCAACGTTACATCGACGAGCGCGACGCTCTGACGGGACAGCTCGAGGACCTGGCGTTGAGCCTCCGTGATTACCGGGAAGAAATTCAAGTCGTGCCGGGCAAGCTCGACACGATCGAGACGCGGCTCGCGCTTCTCGAGAGGCTCAAGAAGAAACACGGAGGAACTTTGGACACCGTTCTCGAGCGTCAGGAGCGCGCACGCGAAGCGCTTCTGGAGCTGTCGCGCTCGAGCGAGAAGCTCGAGGAGCTTCGCGAGCAGTTGGATGCGGCGCGGGGGAAGTATGTCGCTTTGGCGGCCGAGCTGTCCAAGATGCGAAAGAATTCGGCAAAGCGACTCGAAAAGGCGGTAGCGAAAGAGCTCCCGAGCCTCGCGCTTCAAAAGGCCCGGTTCGCGGCCGATATAAGCGAGGGCGATTGGCGTGTCAGTGGCATGGACGTCGTGGAGCTTCTCTTTTCGGCGAACCCTGGCGAGGATCTGCGAACGTTGGGTAAAGTCGTTTCGGGTGGCGAGCTGTCTCGGTTCATGCTCGCACTCAAGACGGTATCTGCCAAGGGCGATACGTCCAAAGTCCTCGTGTTCGACGAGGTCGATGCCGGAATTGGCGGGCGGGTGGCCGATGCCGTAGGTGCGAAGCTCAAGGAGCTCGCGACGCTTCATCAAGTCATTTGCGTCACGCACCTTCCGCAGATTGCGAGCTTCGCCCCATCGCACTACCGAATTGATAAGATAGAGCACAAAGGCAGAATCGAGACGCGTATCGAGCGCCTCGATAGCGAGGCGCGTGTCGATGAAATCGCGCGCATGCTCGCCGGCGCGGTCGTCACAGATAGTGCTCGCGCACATGCTCGTCAGCTCGTTACGGACAAGAGTCACTGAGCCAATGTCGTCCATGTTAAAACACGAGCGCTTCTTCATCGAAACGTGGGGCTGTCAGATGAACGCCCATGACAGCGAAAAGTTGTCCGGCAGCTTGAGGCGGCTCGGCCTCGAGCCAGCGGATGGCGAGGCCGATGCTGATGTCATCATCCTCAATACGTGCAGTGTGCGCGAGAAGGCTCAAGAAAAAGTCTTTGCGCGGCTCCGCAACTTCACGGTGATGAAGAAGTTGCGACCGATCGTGGTTGGTGTCACGGGATGCGTCGCGCAGCAAGAAGGCGAAGCCATTTTCGAGCGTTCGCCGGATGTCGACTTCGTGCTCGGCACGCAGAGCCTCGTACAGCTGCCGGAAGTGTTGGCGACCGTCGTCGGGCGAAACGAGAAGGTCGTCGAGATTGGACGACACCAAGACAACCTTGATATCCCACCCGAGCAAATCGCGAGAATTTCGGGCATCAAGGCATACATCACGATCATGGAGGGGTGCGACAACTTCTGCACGTTCTGCATCGTGCCGTTTACACGCGGCCGCGAGCGTTGCCGCCCGGTGGAGGACATCGTTCGTGAAGCCGAAGTGCTCGCGCGTGCGGGCTATCTCGAGGTGCAGCTCTTGGGACAAAACGTCAACTCCTATCGCGATCCGAACGATGGCCGCTCATTCGAAGCCTTGCTCGACGCGGTCAACGCGGTGGATGGTCTGCGGCGGTTGCGTTTCACGAGCCCGCACCCGAAGGACTTCGGCGCACCCTTGATGGAACGATTTCGCGATCTCGAGAAGCTCTGTCCCCATATGCATTTGCCGGCGCAATCCGGCTCGACTCGCGTTCTTGCCGCGATGAATCGGGGTTACACGCGCGAGGAGTTATTGAGCAAGGTGGCTCGCGCACGCGAGCTCGTGCCTGGGATTGCGCTATCCACGGATCTGATCGTCGGTTTCCCCGGTGAGACGCACGAAGATTTCGACGACACGCTCGAACTTGTTCAGGAGATTGCGTTTGACAGCATCTACTCTTTCAAATATTCCGAACGACCTTATACCTATGCGTCGCGCGAACAGGTCGATGACGTCCCTGAGAGTGTGAAGCGTACGCGTCTCGCGCGTTTGCAAGAATTCCAGAGGCAGATTCAACTCCGAAAGAACCACAGACTGATCGGAGACACCGTCGAGGTTCTCGTCGAGGGGCGAAGCAAGAAGGTCGAGAGTGAGCTTTCCGGTCGGACACCGCACAACCGAGTCGTGAACTTCGTTGGAAAGAGTCGACCGGGCGCCATCATTCCGGTTCACATCACGCGGGCTGGCCCCAATAGCCTGTTCGGGGAGTACACCACTAAATCCTGTTGACAAGGTCGGGGTGAGCCCCTATATTTGGTGGTGCACACCTTCAGAATGGGGTCAGCGGAAGGGCTTACGTATGGAAATCGAAATGACCATCAAGGGCTTGATGATCGACCCCGTTACCAACATGCCCATTGTGATTTTGAAGGACAAAGAAGGCGAGCGCGTTTTGCCGATTTGGGTCGGCGTGTTCGAAGCGAATGCCATAGCGCTGCAAATCGAGAACATTTCAACTCCTCGTCCGATGACTCATGACCTGATCCGGAATATCCTGAGCGAGATCGAGGCGGACGTTCAACGCATCGTTGTGTGCGAGCTCCGAGAGAACACTTTTTACGCGATGATCTATCTCGACCGCGAAGGTGAGACGATGGCCATCGATGCCCGACCGAGTGATGCGATTGCCTTGGCGCTTCGGACGAAATCTCCCATCTTCGTGGAAGACGACGTTGTCGAGAGCGCCAAAGGTTTGGATTTATCAAAAGATACTACTGATTCCGAAAGACTTCAGAAGTGGCTGGAAGGTCTCAACCCGGACGATCTCGGCAAATACAAAATGTAGCGGCGTGTCGCGCCTACTTGGTGCCCGTCTCTCTGCGGGAGCCTCTGACTCTTTTTTCTAAATTTTTTCACTCGGCGTCGATCTGTGCCTGAGCGGGGTAATTGTCGTGGCCATTGTTATAACGATTGCAAACCAAAAAGGCGGTGTTGGGAAAACGACTACCGCGATCAACCTCGCGGCGGCGCTCGCGGCCAAAAAGAAAAGGACGTTGCTCGTGGACATGGACCCTCAAGGCAACTCGACCATTTCCTTCCTTCAGGACGAATCGATCCACAAATCCATCTACGACGCGTTGACGGATGCGACCACAGAGCTCAAGGAGGTCACGCACAACGCAGACCTCGAGTACCTTTGGGTAGTGCCGTCGCGCATCTCGCTCGCCAAGCTCGAAAGTAAACTCATCGGCGACTTCGACGCGCATTTCCGCTTGCGGGATCGTCTGGAGTCGGTGCGCGGCGAATATGATTTCATTATCATCGATACGCCGCCTACGCTCGGCCTCATCACCGTCAATGCGCTGGTAGCGGCGTCGCATCTGCTCATTCCGATCCAGTCTTCGTACTACGCGCTCGAAGGTACGGACGACCTATTGGAAACCTTGGACAAAGTCAAGTCCCGTCCGAATCCCGATCTCCAAGTGATCGGAGTGGTCATTACATTGCACGATAAGCGAACAACACTTTCACGCGATGTCGCGAACAAGATTCAAGAAGCGTTCGGGGACAAAGTCTTCAAAACGGTGATCAGCCGGAGCATTCGTCTCGAAGAAAGTCCCGCCTACAAAGAGTCGATCTTCAGCTTTGCGCCGCACTCGAGCGGCGCGTTCGAGTACTACAGTCTTTCAGAAGAGGTGATGGCCCGTGTCTAGAAAAGCTGGATTGCCGACGACGGTCAAGTTTCGTAACGAAGCTCACTTTGTCGAGGAACTCGGTCCCCCCCGGGGTACGCCCATCGGCCGTATGATCTCGATCGAGCAGATTACACCCAACCCGAATCAGCCGCGTCACCAGATGGGGGACCTGGGAGAGCTCACCGCGTCGATTCGGGAGAAGGGCGTTCTCGAGCCACTGATCGTTCGGCGTCGAGTTGGCGGCTTCCAGATCATTTCGGGGGAGAGACGTTACCAGGCCGCGCTGCAAGCTGGGCTCCGAGAGCTCCCTTGTGTTGAGCGCAACGTCGACGACGCCGAAACTATCGAGCTCGCGCTCATCGAGAATATCCAGCGGAAGGATTTAACTCCGTTTGAAGAAGCCGAGGCGTTTGGCCAGTTGGTGGATGAGCACAACTACACGCATGAAGCGCTTTCGAAGCGTATCGGAAAATCGAGAACCAGTATCACTGAAACGCTCAGTCTCAACGTCATGCCCGAAGACATCAAGAATCTTTGTCGGCTCGCCGACATTAACTCTAAGTCATTGTTATTAAACATAGTTAGGCAAGGCAGTGCCGTGAAAATGGCGGCGTTCATAGAGAAAATATCTGCGGGTGAGTTCAATCGCGACACGGCAAGGGAGGCGGCGCGCAAGCCGAGGCGCGGCCGCCCCAAGAACTTTGTTTTCAAGTACGGACCTCGGGGCAACCCGTTTCGGCTTCAAATGACGTTCCGCAAAAGCCAGGTGGAACGCAGGGAGATCATCGATGCGCTACGCGGGTTGATCGTTGAGCTCGAGCAGGAAGACGCGTAGAGCCGCCAGGACGAGAATTCCACAAAAAAAACGTGCTCTATGACTTAGGCTGTGGATTTCCTGTTGACATCCGTTCGCCCTCTCTGATATTTTACCGGTAGCGCCGAATGAGGTCGAGATTATCAAGTCGTCATCCCACGGCCTCGTCGCTAATAAATCGAAATCGTTAATCTCGTAACTGGGGGACAATACCACGATCTTCTCTTCGCCTAAAGGCGAGGGGTTTCGACCATCCCCCGCATCGCGAACGAAACCCGCATCGGCATGATGTACCTCGAGGATCTCGAGGAAGAACGCTTCGACCGTTTCCCCGGCGAGTTCTACTTCCAGAGTTTCACGAAAGAATATGCGCGTTCGCTGGGTCTGAATCCTCAAGAAGTGATCACCGACCTGCAAGCCTCGTACGAGCAATCGTGCGGTCCATCTAACGGACTCGTTTCGGATCCGTCGGCCGACGAGGCCTCCGAGGTTGGTCTTCTGAGTCGCATCGCTGGCTACTTGCGTGGCGCTCAGGAAGTGTAAAGCTTCACACCAAAGCTAGTGTTCGCTGTGCTATAGTGCACAGCAGCACCATGAAAATTCTTTGTAAATCAATCTTAGTGTTAGTGTTCGTCCTGTCGTTCGCTGGCGCGCAAACGAGTGTCGCGGTCGGGAAATCTGCTCCGGATTTCACACTCAAAGACTCTGCCGGCAAGACGTACACGCTTTCGAGCTATCGCGATGACAAAGCTATCGTCCTCGAGTTTTTCCGCAGCGGTGATTGGTGACCGTTTTGCAAGAAGCAGCTCGGTGAGTTGCAAGAGTCCGAAACGGCGATAGAAAACGCAGGCGCGATCGTTCTCGCCATTTCCAAATACGACGCGGCAGAGACGGCAAGCTGGCTCGAGGAACACGATTGGTCGTATCCCATCCTGTGTGACGGAGCGTCAGCCATAGAGGCCTACGGGCTTTTGAACCCGGACGTCAGCCGCGAGTCGATGAAGGGAATCCCACATCCTGCCACTATCATCGTTGACAACGCGGGCATCGTACGCTTCGTCAACGTTTGGGTCAACTTTCGAGAGCGTACGCCACCCACGACCATTATCGAGGAGCTGAAGAAACTCGAATGAACAAAAGACAGATGTTCGTGACCCTAGTGCTGGCGCTCGGCGCCGGCGTTGCCGTGGGTCACCAGTTCGAGATTCCGGATTGGGACGGCTCGGTCAAATTCGAGCTCGTCGCGTCCCAACAACCGATCCGACCCGGTGACGGGTTCGAGGTCGCCGTCGTCGTGGATATCGAAGAGGGCTACCACCTCTACGGTCCTGAAGAACCGGAACCAAGCCGCACCGAGGTGGCTGTGACGGGCGACAACGTCGTAGTCGGGGAGCCGTCCTTTCCACTTGCGGTCACGCGCGACTTGTCGGGCCTCGGAACCTACGACTTGTATGAAGGTAGCGTGGCGATACGCATTCCCGTTACGCTTTCAGCGGATGCGGTGACCGGGGAGCAATCGATACGGGCGGACGTGAGCTATCAAATCTGCACAGACTTCGCCTGCAGCGCCCCCGCGTCGGAAGAGATCGAGCTTGATTTGAAGTCAGCGGCACCAGGCGCCGAGGTTGAAAAGCTCTATCCTGAAATTTTCGAGCCTCAATAGGCGATTACGCCCCGCTCTTCAAGTGATTGCTCAACCTACGTGAAGTACTACTTTATCTATCTAGGCCTAAACCGTTAAAAATATGGAAATGGCCAATCCGGAATTTCGGTTACCCGCGTTCGAAAAGCGGGAGTCGAGCCCACCCAAACGTGTTGCCATTGCTCTCGCCGTCGCGGCTGCCGTCACCATCGGAGGGCTTGGCACGGCGCTATATCTCGGGAAGCTCGGCTACGATATCCGTCGCAGGAACCTACACGACACGCGGCTACGGCGGATGCTCGTGCAAACCCCGACCGTCTACCAAGTCACGGAAGGGCTAAAGGAAAAGGCTCCGTTGGCCGCCATCGTGGAGTCGAAGCAAGATCTCGAACGTGCCGTCTCGACCTGGGCGTCCGAGCGCGCGGAAGAGATTATCGGCAAGGCGCGGCAATGGCCCCAATTGCGGCTTTACGCCGCGGGGGACATGATCTATTTCATCTATTTCGACGAGACGAACATTATGCGGGATTACATTTACGTGAGTAGCTGAGCCATGCCCAAAATCGTTCATACATCGCGAGTACGCATCGAGAAAGACAAGGGACCGCATCGCAGGGCCTATATCGAAGGGTTCGAGGCCCCGGTGCATTTCGGGGTTCATTCCGGGATCAAAGAGTTCTACGGGATCGAACCTGAGGAAGAGTTTCCGGCGACCCTCGATTACATCGTGGGCGCTGTCGGCGGGTGACTGACGGGGACCTTAGGGCGCGCGCTGGAAGTGCGCGGTATTCCAAGCCACCCGGATAAGCTGTCCGCAGACGTCGAGGGCGACATCGAGGACTTCGATGGCGTCATCAAGATTACCCGTATGCGTGTACATTATCGAATCCGGCTTCCGCGCGGGAAAAAGGCGGAGGCAGAGCGAGCTCTCGACGTGCACGAACGGGGCTGTCCCGCAGCGATGAGCGTCAAAGGATGCATTGGCATCGAGTGGTCAGCAGATTTCGAAGAAGAATGAGGACTGAGGAAAACCACCATGAGTGAGATTTCGCTTCGCGACGTGATGCGCGCCTTCCCGCAAGGGGTCGTAGTCGTCACCGCCCAAGGAGACGAAGGCCCGCGGGGAATCACGGTGAGCTCGTTTACGTCGGTCAGTTTGACGCCGCCGCGCATCCTGATCTGTATCATGAAGGAATCCCGCGCCCTGAGCGCCATCGCCAAAGGGCCGTTCGTCGTGAACGTATTATCGGAGAAGCAAGGCGCCGTCTCCGACCATTTCGCGAGTCCCAAGCTCAGCTCTGAGGATCAGTTCGCGGCGTACACGTCGCCCAAGCTCGACGGCTGCCTTGGCTACTTGCACTGCAGAGTCGTAGAGCAAACGGAGCAGGGAGATCACACCGTCTTTTTCGGAGGGGTCGAACGTGCGGAAATGGGAGATGAAGGTAGGCCTTTGGTCTTTTGTACTCGCGAGTATTGGGGGCTTGGCGAGACCGTTCACAGCAGGTGAGTCCGAGTGAACCAGCTTCTTGGCAATCTTACTTTCCATCCCGAGCACGGAGCGCTGTCGCTTCAGAGTGCCCGCTACGTGATGATGTCGCCAACGCTCGTCGTCGAGCTCCAAAAAAAGATCGAAGCCCATCTCCCCCAGGAAGTCGTCGAGATCATGACCCAAACGGCGTTCGGTGACGGTGCTTCGCTAGCGAGTCGTTACCGCGACGCCTTCAACTACTCGACGGAACAAGTCGCGCATGCGGTCAGCTACATGCTGACCCAGTCGGGGTGGGGGGAATGTCGACGGAGATGGTCAACCTCGAGAACCAAGAGGTCGTGTTCAAGGTTGTTGGCTCGCCTTTCGCGGAAGTCTACGGCCCGTCCACGCAGCCCATCTGCTACACCGTGCTTGGATTTCTTCAGGGCGCTGCCATGACACTATTCGACAAAGAGACGGACGGTATGGAAGTACAGTGTATGGCAAAAGGGGACGACTGCTGCCGTTTCGTCGTCAGTGGACGTCCGGGCTGAGCGTCAAACCGCCGGGTCACGCGTGTTAGAATCGTTCCGTGAGTTTTCTGCATTCAGACGATAGCGAATCGACATCAGGCGCAGGGAAGTTGCTCGCCCTTTCGATCGTGATCCTCATGGCCATGGGGGGAGTCTATTGGTTCCTGAACCGCAGCTCTGAGCCTTCCCCCGAGCCCGAAGTCGTCGAGGCGCCGCCGCCCGTGGTCGAGGATGAAGACCCTCCGCCGCCGCCTCCGAAGGAAAGGAAGGCAGACCTCCCAGCCTTCGGAGCGCTGGTCGTGACCGCGAACGTCGATGCCGCCTCAGTGTATGTCGACGGCGAGCTCGTCGGCTCCGCGCCCTTCGAGAACGCTGAGATCCATATCGGCATGTACAGCGTCCGTGTGACTAAAGAAGGTTACGAGGATTTCGTCGAGGACGTGCGCGTGCGTCCCGGACGCAAAGCCGAGATGCGAGCGTCGCTCGACTTGCTGCCGCCGAGCTTGAGCGTTCAAAGCGATATCCCTGGCGCTACGGTGTTTCTCGACCGGCGATACAAAGGAACGACGCCCATCACGATCAAAGGCGTGACCGCGGGGGAGTATCAGTTGACTGTTTCCGCCGAGGGCTACGAGATGTACGCGGAGAAGGTTACGATCACCGCCGGCCATCGCAATGTGCGGGTCGACTTCCAGCAAGCGGTCGCCGATTTCAACGAATCCATCCCCATGGTCCACAAGCACAGCTTCGGCAATTGCAAGGGAGTATTGATCGCGGACGCGAACGGCATTCGTTACGCAACGGATCACAAAGACTCCTTTGCCATTCCATACGGGTCGCTCGAGCGCTTCGAAGTGGACTACATCAACAAGAATATGAATTTGAAAGTCCGCAAAGGCAAGAACTACAACTTCACCGAGCAAAGCGGCGACGCCGACGCGTTGTTTCTGTTCCACAAGAACGTGCAATCTTTTCTAGACAAATTATGATGGGAAGATCCGTCCTCGCCCTCGTGACGCTCCTTGCGGCCAGCCTCCTCGTCGCGCAAGAATCCGATCCGCTCGAGGAGCAGTCGAGCCTCCCGAACTACTATCGGCTGCGTCCCGACATCGCTACCGCGGGACAACCGACCGACGAGGCACTCGAAGCCGTTCAGAAGGCTGGATTCAAGGCTGTGCTGAACCTGCGTACGGAGCAAGAGGGAAGCCTCGACGAAAAACCCAAAGTGGAAGCCCTTGGGATGGAGTATTTCAACGGCCGCCGACCGAATTGGTTCTCGTCCAGAATTGGGCCGAAGAGTTGAAGCGGCTCTTTCCCACAAATAATTAAATCAACCACCGGCTTAAGCCGGTGGATTGCGCGGGCGCGTCGACTGGAAGTCGACTTCATGCGCCCGCTTCATTCTCAACCCCCCGACTTCAGTCGGGGGAGTCTCGTCCCCTTCGGGGACATCGACAATCTTTTCTTCGCCTGAAGGCGAGGGGTTTCCACCATCCCCGGACGAGACACTAACCATGCAACGCGAGCACCAGGCTGGGCGCGGGGACGTCACTTTCTGCGGCTGGAGTCCAGCTGATCGCGCAGCATCGCGACCTCAGTTGCTAGTTGCGGCACGAGCTCCCCAAGACGGTTGGGAAGATCCATGCTTCCGTGAATGACGGTCAGCACGACGGTCGATTCACGTGCAGCATCACACACGAGAAAATGCTTGTTCACGCGGTAAAAACGAAGCTGTGCCGGCAAGCCTTCCAGCGGACGCAGTATGCCGGGATCTTCTCGGATGAGTTGCAGGCCTACCTCAATCTCCTTGAGATATTTGGTGGCCGCTCGTTTGCCCCATTGCTCGATGGAATAAGCCTCGATTTCAAGCAGGTCAGAGATGGCTCTCTTTGCAAGATGTAGCCGGCCGCGCCGTTTTTGCTTCCGGCTCACCGTACGGCTTTATCTAGAAGGCTCTGCAGGTCACCTCGGAACTCAACGACGCGACCGTCAACTGCGTCGCGATAGCCCGCAAGGATACCGTCCCGAGCAGACTCGGCATCTAGCTGAATCTTTCGTTGTCGCAGAAGATCGCGCACGAATTCGCTGGGTGTGGCATACAGCGTGCCGTCACCGCAGTTGGCGTCGATGAACGCGCGCAGCTCATCGGTCAGTGAAAGATTTAGCGTAGTAGACATTCACGCGCCTCCATTTGTGGTTTCAAAGAAGAATACTGTAGCGCCCGTTTATTGTCAATATTTGTCATTCTGGATGGTTTCCGACGGTCGCCAAAAAGAAGCCGGAGCCGTCCCAACAATGCGCGCGGTAAAATTGTGCGGAAGGTTTGAAAGCGGGTCCTGCACTTCCTCCATCGTTTGAGGGGCTATAAGCGAGCATCCAAAACATGCCATCATCGCGAACAACCCTGATACTAGATGACGAGACACGGCATGCGGCGCGGCAACTCGCCATGCGATACGGGTGTTCCGTGTCTGAGGCCATCCGGCGGGCGGTCGTGAGCCAACGGAATAGCGCGTTCGGTGTGCCGGCGACGAGCCGCAAAGACCGCCGCAAGGTCCTCGAGCGCTTGTTTGAATTTATTCCACGGTAACGATCCCGAAGCGGAGATTCGACGTCTCAAAGTTGAAGACGACGGTTTCTAGATGTCGGTGCATATCGATACAGAACTTGCTCGTTTAGCGCTCTCAAGGCGCGTTGTGGAGCTCGCGGAGTCCGATGCCGACCTCCAGATGAGCCTTCGATAGCCGCGAACGGGTCTTGGTGTCTCGGCTCAACACGCAAGCCTCGGCCGAAGGCCGAGGTAGCCGTCGGAGCCACGGCCGCGTCTATAGGTACTCCTTACACGGGCACTTCGCAGGCCCGTCCTTTCGCTTCGAATAACCCGTACCCCGTGGCTCTCCTCTCTTTTTTGTATAATATTTAACATAATATATCTTATCGGACTCTGCACACACAAGGCGCCCTAAACGCCCGTCTACGAAACTTCACGACGAGCTTGCGGCCTTTCGCCACCGCCCGCCGAAGCGGCTCCGTCGAGTCTGGCTCCGCGAACGTATGCTCGGTGATCAAGTCTCGTTGACGCGGCGTGATCGTTACGGGCACACGGTCGGCTGGTCGGATCTTCTCCTGTTCATTGCCGGATATTGTGAGCGACGGTCGCGGGTCGCCGCCACCCCGATGGGAGTCCGCAATAGTGTCAAATGACGCCTGCAGGAGGACACGCGCCCTGCCAGGGGTGGTGTCCAGCCAGTTTCCGCGCTCGCCGGCGACGCATGGCACCTGTGCTGAATTCCGTCGTTGGCTGCCGGTTGGCTCGCGGCGAAAGCAGCTCACGCACGTATAATTGCAATTATGTAACTACTATAGTAGAATTACTTAAGTGTAGTCGGCTTGTGGCCTTCGAATGGGACGAGGAGAAGAACGCATCGAATCGAGAGAAGCACGGCCTCCGGTTCGAGCACGCTGCGCTCGTGTTCCGGGATCCCGGCGTATTATCGTACCTGGACGATCGGTTCGACTACGGTGAAGAGCGATGGGTGACTATCGGGCGCGTCGAGTCGCGATCCTTTATGTGGCTCACTCGTTCCGCGAGGACGATGATGGCGAAGAAATCATCCGTATCATATCCGCAAGGCAAGCGACGCCGCGTGAAAGACGATTCTATCTATCTCGATGAAGAAGGGCGGGCGGAGCTGAAGAAGCTGAAAGACCGACCGATCGATCTTGGCGATCCCGACGCCCCGGAGATCGAGGAGTTCATGGTCCGTGAGCGCGGAAAGTTCTACCGGCCGGTGAAGCAACAAATCACACTACGTTTGGACAAAGACGTCATTGCTTGGTTCAAGGCTCGTGGAGACAAATACCAGACTCGCATCAACGAAGCCTTGAGGGAGTACATTCGGCTCCAAGCTCGGCGCGGCTGATATCCTTCTGCGCTGCGGCATCGAAGCCATGCCGGCTGCGATCCGCATCGGCGTCGCAGGCTACGAAGAGGTCCAAGCGATCTACACCGAGCCCGACGTGACGGAGGCCTACACGATCGACTCCCCCACCCCGCCGGACGAGAATGGACGCGCTGAAACTCGTGCCCACGTCGGACGCGGCCGAAGGAATCCGCTGGGGCAGCGGCTCGACCGGTTACGATTGCCAGGGTGGCCCAAGTTAGGGATTCCCTTATCGGGGTTCATCGCGCCGTAGCCACGACGACCGTCAGGACCATGTCCGGCGAGGGTAGTGCCATGGTCGGGCACCACGATCGCTTTCGACGTACGACGCCCGGTAGCCCATGGAATATGGCGCATCCGTCGCGGGGTTGCAGCCAGGAGGATCTGGTCGGGACAGGGGGTAACGGGCTTTTCTACTGCTTTGCAGCAGAGTGATGGGATCCCTTCGGGAACGCGGAGAGGCAACAACTCGGGAATTATGTTCAAAAGCCCGATCACCTCACTAGAGGGGATCGGACTTTTCGCGTTTTGCGGAGAACCAGCCCAATCTTCACGGCTCGGGCTCTATCGAGCTGCGAAAACACTCTCTTTAGATCCAGCATCGCCGCTTGTGACACCAGCGACGAGCGCTTACCTGCATTTGCCTAAGCGAAATGCCAACGTTCTGCCGTCGACCCCGCGAGGCCGACGGCGGTGACGTGCAAACTCTCACCCACCGGACACCGGGGCGCGCAATCGCAGCCGATGATCGAATCACGAGCTTCGACGACGCCAAGATCGCCGCGCTTTCCTTCGAGTCCGGCGAGCCGCGCGTCGTGATCGAGGGAGGGACCTACGTGCGCTACGTCCCCTCGGGTATTTCTCCAATGCGCGGGGAAACGGAGGCTACGTGCATGCAATTCGCGGCGCGGATTAGAATACGGCTCGAAAATATTGGGCGGGAATCGATCGGACGTCACGAAATGAGTTTCGAGGAATACGTACGGCGTTGTTGCGATGTTTCTTGCCGCGGTCTCGTTGCTCGCTAGCTACCTCCCGGCGCGGCGAAGCGTCAAGCGTCCATCCCCTACACGCTCTACTACGCTGGGAGTAGCCTAGGCCACGAGGTGCCGCAATCCCCGGAGACAGTGAATCGATGCCGCACTCGATCCGTCCCGCCTCGATCGCTTCGGCAACGCTCGTGATCGTTCTGAGCCCGGTGATGCAATACGACGCTATTTGTCACCGCGAATCTCGACATCTGCTACGAGCGGTCCGACGAGAAGTTACACGCGTCACGCCCGCTCTCTCACAAACGTCTCGAGGAAGCGGCGTTCGCCTTTGGCGCTGCCGATGAGGATCAATTCGCCGTCGGCGGGTAGCGGCTGCGTCGGGTCCGGATTGAGCTGCGTCTTTCCGTTGCGCTCTGCGGCGATGACCGTGCATCGCGTCTTGCGGCGAATGCCGGATTCGGCGATCGTCTTACCGGCCAGCGCGGCGGGCATCCTGACCTTGAACACGTCGAGGCCCTCCGCGATCATCAGCGTGTTGCCGTGCTTAGTTGAAGGCGGCGTTGGCTCCCATCGACGCGTAGGACATCACGAAGTCGGCGCCGGCTCGGTGCAGGCTGGGGATGTTGCGCTCGAGCGCGACCCGGCTGATGATCTGGATATCGGGCCGCAGGCGACGACACTAGATGGTCAGGTAGACGTTCATGTCGTCGTCGTGGGTGGTGACGATCGCCGCAGGGGCTTGCTCGATGCCCGCCTCCTGAAGAACCGTAAGCTCGGCGGCGCTCCCCACCACGAACTTGTCCGACTCGCGGGCCAGCTCCGGATTCTGCTCGACGATGCGGGAATCGAGGCCCCGCTCGGCCAGCGCACGGGCCGTTGCGCGGCCGACGCGGCCTCCGCCGATGATCACCGTCGGCGCCTTTGAGAACTTGTAAACGCGGTACTTCTCGTTGAACCGTTCCAGCTGTTCGTGGGTGCCGGCCAACACCAGGACGGTGTTCGCGCTGACGGTCGTCTTCGGCAGCGCTGTCTTGAACTCGCCGCGCTCCCAAACGGCAACGACGGTCAGCCCCAGCTCGCGGCGCAGCCCGATCTCCATCAGGGTCTTGCCGACCATCGGGGTGCCGGTCGCGGTGGTCTCGGCGATCAGCAGTTCACCGTAGCGGCCGATCACGTGCGCCCTGGCATCCCCTCCGTGCAAACGCCGCGCCAACGCCTGCCCCATCATCTTGGGTATCTCGAGCACGAGGGTGCAGCCGGCCGGCTCGAGGATGTCGACCGATGCGGGGTCGTCCGCGGTGGCGATGATCGGCACGTTTGTGGTCAGCTCGCGCACGGTGAAGGCCACGTGGGTGTTGACGGGGTCGGTGCCGGTCGTCGCCACCATCGCTGCGTTCTCCACCTGCAGCTTCCGATAGACGTCGGGATTGTCGAGATCACCCATGACGACCTTGAAGCCCGAATCATGCAGGCGCAGGGCTTCGCTGAGGTTCGGGACGAGCAGAACGTAGGGGTAACCGTACTGGGTCAGCTTGTTGATCAGCGTGCTGGTCACGGCATCGTGGTTGGTCAACACCACGTGGCCGCTGGTGCGGGCGGGCACGTGGCGCAGCGCACGCGACTCGGCATGGGCCTCCATCCACGGGGCGTAGAAAAACCGGATGAACGAGAACGGCAGCAGGATCAGCATGTAGACCGTTCCGGTCAGCAGCACACACATCGAGAACACGCGTCCCAGATCCGAGCTGAACGTTATGTCTCCGAAGCCCAGTGTCGACATGGTGGTCAGGGTCCAGTAAATCCCGGTGAACCAGCTGTGCTCGCGTCCCTCTCGCAGCATGAGCAGGTGGAAGACAAAGCTGTAGACCGCGACGATGGATGGCCAGCACGACCAGCAGCCGTGCCAATGTACGGAGGTTCTGGCGACTGGTGTCCTTTTGCAGGAAGTGGGCGAGCTGAGCAGCGAGGGATTGCATGGCGATGACGGGCCGCAGCATACTTCTACGCTCTGCGGCCAGGCAACAATCTCGCCGGTCCGCTACGGGTGAAACTGACGGCTTTGGCTCACGAGCATCTCGTCGATCGCGCTCGCGATATCGTCGGACGACAGGCGCCCGTCGCCATCTCGCTCGAGATGAAACTACGTCGTGCGCCGGAGGAGCTCCGTGATGAAGGCAGCGCTGACATTCCCTTAAACGCCTTCATCACCTCACTCGTCCCGGCTGGACGAGCATCGAGCCTGGAAGCCAGTCGCGCCTTGCGGGCGGATTGATTGGGGCGACGGCTTCGTCGAAGAGACACGGCGTCCATCGCGGCGGTTGGGGTGCGTGGATTCGCGGCGTGGATTAGAATACGGCGCGAAAACGTTGGGGCGGGAATCGATCGGAGGTCACAGAATGAGTCTCGAGGAACCCTTTGTCCGGCGGCTCGCGGCGCCGGCCGCCATCGTCATCAATTTGATCTTGGCGCTCTTGCCGATCGGAGCGGTGGAGAGCCAGGCTCAGGAACAGCCGCCGATCGTCCAGCCGGGCGCTCCCGGCGATCCGAGTCGCAATATCTCCGCCGAAGAGGCCTCGAACCTCGCCGGCCTGCAATTCAGCGAAGCCGACGTGCGCTTCATGCAGGGAATGATCTCCCATCACGCCCAGGCTCTCGAGATGACCGAGCTTCTCGCGTCGCGGAGCAACAGCGAGGCCATGCAACAGCTCGGCAAGCGGATCGAGCTTTCCCAAGAAGACGAGATCCGGATGATGCAAGAGTGGCTTCGCGAGCGGAGCTTGGAGGTGACGAGCGTAGATGCCCATCATGCCCACGGCGCGACCTTGATGCCCGGCATGTTGACGCCCGAGGAGTTGAATGAACTCGAGATGGCGCGCGGGGAGGAGTTCGATGATCTTTTCCTGCGGTACATGATCAAGCACCACCAGGGTGCGCTCGACATGGTGGAGGAGCTGCTCTCGGAGCGAGGCGCGGCGCAAGATTCCCAGCTCTTTGCTTTCACGTCCGACATCACGGCCGATCAGACCATGGAGATCGACCGGATGGATGCCATGCTCGCCGGATTCTCGCCCGATCCGCGTGCGACTCTCGCCGCCGGGTTTCGCAGCGCCCGCGACGCAGTGCTGAATCTGGAGCTGGTCGCCACCCTCCCCAAGCCCGACGGCTTCTACGATCCCGAGGCTCCCGCGGGCCGCCCCAGAGAGAGCGAGGAGGAGAGGCGCGCCCGGGCGCGGAGAGAGGAGCGTGAACGGGAACGTAACCAGGAACAGAATCAGGAGCAGGCAGAGCAAGCCGCCGAGGCCGAGGGCGCAGCAGAGCAGACGAGCGAAGAAATGCCAGCGGAAATCGAAGAGGACGAGGAGGATTCGATTCGACCCGGGATTCTCAACTTCGCGAACACCGATCTGGCCTTCGCCAGGGGCGTCGTGATCGAGGGCAACTATCACGGGTTCAACGCGTACAACGTGGAGGATCCGCTCTCCCCGCAGCTCCTGGCTTCAATTGTCTGTCCCGGCGGTCAGGGCGACGTCTCCATCTACGGAAATCTCCTTTTCATGTCGGTGCAGGAGACGCGTGCGCGGCTCGACTGCGGGACGCAGGGCGTGGCGGAGCCGGTGAGCGAGCAGCGCTTTCGCGGCGTACGCATCTTCGACATCAGCAACCTGCGATTGCCGAGGCAGGTCGCCGCGGTGCAGACTTGCCGCGGCTCGCACACCCACACCCTGGTGAGCGACCCCGACGACGAGGGAAACATCTACGTCTACAACTCGGGCACGAGCTCGGTCCGCCCGAAGGAAGAGCTCGAGGGCTGCACCGACGCCGATCAGGACCCGAACACGGCACTCTTCAGCATCGACGTCATCCGCGTTCCCATAGACCGGCCGGAGGAGGCGCGCGTCGTCAGCCGGCCCCGAATCTTCGCCGACCCCGAGAGTGGCGCGATTGCCGGCCTTTGGAAGGGCGGGGATCACGGTCCGGAGACACAGCGATCCCGCCAGACCAACCAGTGCCACGACATCACCGTGTATCCCGAGCTGGGTCTGGCCGCGGGCGCTTGCTCCGGAAACGGCATCCTCCTCGACATCTCCGATCCCGCGAATCCCGTCCGTCTGGACCAGGTCGTCGACCCGGCCTTCGCCTACTGGCACTCTGCCACGTTCAACAACGACGGGACGAAGGTCGTCTTCACGGACGAGTGGGGCGGAGGAGGACGTCCGCGATGCCGAGCCTTCGATCCCGACAATTGGGGCGCGAATGCGATCTTCGACATCGTCGACGGGAAGCTCCAGTTCCGCAACTACTACAAGTTGCCGGCCCCACAATCGAAGGAGGAGAACTGCGTCGCGCACAACGGTTCTCTCATCCCCGTTCCCGGGCGCGACATCATGGTCCAGGCTTGGTATCAGGGCGGGATCTCCGTGTTCGATTTCACGGACTCCGAGAGACCGGTCGAGATCGCCTTCTTCGACCGCGGACCGATCGACCCCAACGCGCTCGTGATGGGTGGCTACTGGTCCGCGTATTGGTACGACGGCTTCATCTACGGCACCGAGATTTCGCGTGGCCTCGACGTTCTCGAGCTGCTGCCGAGCGAGCACGTCACCCAGAACGAGATCGACGCCGCGGCGCTCGTGTCGCCGGAAGTGTTCAACGCTCAGCAGCAGCGCCGCATCGACTGGCCCGCCCACCCGGCCGTGGCGCGCGCCTACCTGGATCAGCTCGAGCGCGGTCAGGCCATCGCGGCGGCGCGTTCCCACGCGCTGACGGCCGCTCTCGACCGTGCGGACGAGCTGCTTACGAGCGCGTCGAAGGACGCAGAAACCGCCCGGAAGCTCGAGGCCATCGCGACCGAGCTTTCGAGCGAGAGCGCGTCGGCCAGCGGACGGGACCGAACGCGTCTCGAGTCGCTCGCTGAGACGGTTGAGCGTATCGCCCAGACACTGAGCTGACAGAGGATCCAATCGCCGACGGCGGCAAACGGGGCCGGCAGCAGGAGGTCCTCGAGCGCCCAGGGCTTGGACTGGCGACTTCGCTCTTTGATCATTAGATTAATGTAGATGAACTGGCCCTGAATGCCGAGCCCCGCCACGGCATTCACATTCGCGTAGACCGTTCATCGTGTTACGAGTCGGCGACCTCGCCGTAGCTAGCAGCTAGCCCATGTTTCCCTTTTAGGTCTCTAAGTCATCATAAACAAAGGACTGAGATCCGCGGTTTGTCTCTACGCTGACAGCACCTCCTCGGAGAAGGCTGGCGGGTCGCGTTCAACGATTCCGAGTGCAGTCAGGATCGAGTTGGCGCGAGCGGTGCCGCGCGTGACGACGCGCTTGGTCCGCCCAGAACCCAGCTGTAAGTCGACGAGCCGGACCGAGCGTAGCGCTTGTAGTGCCTCGGTTGCGGACAGGTCGAGTTCGGCGACCTTGAGCTTTTTCTCAAGAGCCCGATGCACAAGGAAGGCCAGCGTAGCTACGAAAAGATGTGCCTCCACACGCTCATCGGTCTGGTGGTAAACGGGACGCATCTCAATGACATCCTTAAGGCATGAGAAGGCTCGCTCGACCTCGTTTAGGTCCTTGTAAAGGCGCACGGCGTCGACCGGAGAGAGGTTTTGCTCCTCGGTTTGAATAACGTACTTACCCTCGTAGGCTTGCTCGCGCTTGAGGTTGTCCGGGTGCTCGAAGAAGCGGAAGCGAGCGTTTTTGTACTCCCAGTCGTAGTAACGGTGACCGTGGTGGCGTGCCTGTATGCGCGCGGCGGCGGCACCGATTTTCTCGGGGGCTTTCAATCGTCCCTCGCGCACGCGGCGCTCAAGGGCCTCGAATGCCGCACGGGCACGTCCCATGGCCCGCAGCCTCTGCCCGCGCTCGTAGGCGAGCCTTTCGTCGCTGTGAACGACGAAGATGCGCACGCCAGACTGCTCGGAGCGGACTTCTTGCACACGAGTCTTAGGTGGCTCGGCTTTTTCGCTCACCGTGATGCCACCAGGGCAGTCGATCCACTCTCCGCTGGCGCGCTCGATGTAACGATAGACCTCCTCGCGCCGTCGTCTTTGCAGCCCGACGAGATAGCCCTGCTTGCGCGAGCGCACCACCGCCAGGCTGTCGCTCGTTACCATCCCTCGGTCGCCGACAAAAACCACGCGGTGCAAACCGAATCGTTCGTTGAGATCGTTGAGCACCTGCGGCACCGTTTTCGCGTCACGCCAGTTGCCGGCGAAAACATGGTGGGCGATCGGCCAACCGTCCACCATCACCAGACCGACAAGCACTTGCCGGTTACGCGGTCTGCGGTCGCGACTGTAGCCGTGGGCGCCGAGCCCCGGAGGGCCTTGACCTTCGAAGTACGTCGACGTCAGGTCGTAAAACACCATGTCAACCTCAAGCGAAAACAGATCCCGCAAGCGCAAAAACAGCTCTTTCTCGATCTGTTCTTTGCGGGCATGCAGCTGGTCGAGCGTTCGGTACCATTGCTTGAGTTGGCAAAACTCCACGCGAACCCGCGGGGAGCGACTCGCTCGCCGCTCCCCATCATCGCGCCACTGCGGCACCCACCGCCGCCCCTGCCGGTCGCAGACGAAGTCGGTCTCGAGCCAGCGCGCCAGACCGTGCTCGCTTGACGGAGCACATAGCCGGTTGGCGACCAGCACCAAAGCTCGCTCGCTTAGCGCCACTCCGTCGCGCTTGCCGCGGCCTCCGAGCCGGTCGAGAATCTGCTCCAGTCCGAGCTCGCGCCACAGCGTCGCCGTCACCACCATCGGACCCCAATCCCACGCGTCTGCCCCCGCGATCTGCTCGGCTGCTCGCTCGGTGTCGGCCGGTTCACCGGCCCCAAGCAACCGATTGAGGGAGTCGAGATTGGCAACTAGGAGATCCTTGCGCCCCAAGTTGCACACTACGCGTTGCTTCGGCTTGCCGTGCTCCCGATACGACTCGACCAGGCGGACATACTCATGTTGAACCCCTTTGCCGCCTGCGGCCCGAACGATGCGGAAGAACATAACCTGTCCTCACGCATACTACATATCATTGTCCACGATTACAACGTATTAATGGCGCTCAAAGCACAATATCTGTCTCTACGTTTTGGGCAAATTCAACCCCCGTTCCTTTGAATTCAGTCACTTACGAGCGTTAGGGTGCCCATAAAGGGTAAACATGGGCTAGGCTCGTCGTCGCCATTCATCGCGGCTTTCCTCGTGTAGAAGCTAATCCACATTTGTGAAGGTTCCTCGACTTGCTTAAGCTGCAACGCACCGATCCAGTACGGTAAACTACTATGGGTAACGGGGATCAGACATGGCAGACCAGAATCGTACTCTTCAGGCGGACCTCCCGGAAAGCGTGATGCGAGAGATGCAGTCCATGGTCGACGCCGGGTGGTTTCGAAGCACGGACGAGTTGGTCCTTGATGCGTTGCGTCGCTTCCTCGATTCGCATCGAGGTGATCTGATGCAGGATCTCATCCGCGAGGACGTGGAATGGGGTCTCCATGGCACCGACTGACGACGCTCTCGAGGTTGTCTGTGACGCCGGGCCGCTCATCCACGTCGACGAGCTCGGTTGCGTGGATCTTCTCGCCGACTTCGTTGCGCTCTGGGTTCCGGACGTCGTGTGCCAGGAGGTGGAAGCCCACAGGCCGACGGCGCTCACCAACCCCGCGATCGAGGTTCAGCGTTTGAAGGTTGCCACCTCAACGAGCCCGTTCTTCCGTTCTGTCGTGCGGACCCTGAGCTTAGACCGCGGGGAAGAGGCTGCCTTGAGCTGCATGGAGCAACGCCCCGATGCCCTCCTGCTTACAGACGACGCCGCCGCGCGGATTGCGGCGAAGTCCCTCGGCTATCGTGCGCACGGAACACTGGGCGTACTGCTGCGTTCGATTCGTCGTGGTCAGCGCGAGCGTCCGACGGTGATCGCCATTCTGAGATCCTTGCCGAAGGTGTCGACCCTCCACATCCGACCGAGCCTGCTCGTGGAGATCATCGAGCAGGCCGAACGCGCGGACGGCTGATTCCGTTCCCCGCAATTCAGTAGGGCCAGCTATTCGAATTAGGGACGACACGGGGAGCGCGCGCGCATCGCTCTGCAACGTGGATTCCTACGTGATGACGAACGTAAGTGAAGTAATGGTGTTCCGGGTGAGTTGAAACGTGACCGGCTCCTAGGTAAGGAGCCAGGAGGAGTCAACTGGGGTGGACATCGATCCCTCCCCCTCTCTTTGAGGCGGTGTGAGCCGGCTTTCCGGGGACACCATCACTCTGATATCCTCGCCCAGCCTCGCCAAACCGGCTTCGCCCGCACGCTAGCCGACAAAAATTGGCGCGACGCGCTTCACTATAGACGATGGAGTTTCCTGTCGCTTACGACTTCGGGTATGTCTGACGCCACGATCAAGTTCTCCGAGGTCCTTGGGGCGATCTCCGTTGCCGCCAACCTCGGAATTGGAGCGCCTGCGGAGACCGGCATCGGAGCGGCGTTGTTTGCGGGTCGGCTCGGCAAGCGCCTGAAGCTGCGCGAGGACCAGTGTGCCGAGCTGTTCTACGCGAGCCTGCTGCGCTTCATCGGTTGTTCGGTTGGCTTAACCGAGGTACGGGGCCCTTCCCTCGGAGACCCCGAGGGCTTTTAGCGGGGCCTGGATGAGTGACCTCGTCAACGTCGAGGATGTCTTCGCTCGTCTCGACGAGACCATGGCCACCGACGCGCCTAGTGAGGACCGACAAGCCCCTTTCCAGGCGATCGGTGAGGCTTCCGGCGATCCCGAGATGGTCAAGTCGTTGACCCGGCCCCACTGTGAGCTGGGTGCCAAGTTGGCCACGGACGTGGGTATGCCACCCGTGGTCGTCGAGGCCATGGCGCAAGTCAACGAACGTTGGGATGGCGGTGGTGCTCCGGTTGGTGTGGTCGGAGAGAACATCTGCCTGCCGGCCCGGGTCACATCACGACGACGTTCGAGCTCCTGCGACGGAGCATGGGAGCGGATGCCGCCTTCGGGCTCATCATCGACCGCAAGGGCGGTCACTTCGATCCGGAGCTCTGCGACGCGATCAACACCGGTCGTAACGAGCTCCTCGAGGGATTCGGGTCGGCGACGCTCCTCGATGCGTTCCTGGACGAGGCGCCCGGAGACTGGCGCACGGATGCCGATAAGCTGGTCGACGCGGCCAAGGCCTGCGCTCACAATGTCGATCACCGCTCGGTCTACACGCTCGGCCACTCTGCCGGAGTGGCGGAGCTGGCGGCAAGGGCCGGCGCGGCCGCCGACCTCGACAAGAACCAATGCGAGGAGCTTTTGATCGCCGGCTATCTCCACGATCTCGGGCGGGTCGGTGTCCCGGCCGGGATCTGGGACAAACCCGGCGAGCTCACCCTCTCCGAGTGGGCCAAAGTCGAGCAGCACACGTTTTTGACCGACAGCATCCTCAAGATGTCACCGGCCCTGGCCCGCTATGCCAAGCTGGCCTCGTCGAACCACGAGCGGGCCGATGGTTCCGGCTATCACCGTCAGGTGGAAAACCCCGATCTGCAATGTGCGATCGTAGCGGCCGCCGACTGCTACCACGCGATGCTCGAGGACCGACCGCACCGGAACGCCCTCGTTCCGGAGAAGGCTTCCGAGGAGCTTCTCGCCATGGCGGAGTCGGGCCGGCTCAACAGGATGGCGGTGAGAGCGGTACTGGACGCGGTGAGCGGTCGAAGAGCGAGCAACAAGAGCTTGCCGGCCGAACTCACCAAGCGGGAGGCCGAGGTTATCTGCTTGATGGCCCAGGGCCTGTCCAACAAAGAGGTCGCGGACAAACTGTTCATCTCCGCCAAGACGGTGGAGCACCACGTCGGTCACATCTACGACAAGATCGGCACTCGCAATCGGCCCGGCGCGGCGATCTTTGCGGTCGAGTACGGTCTCTGCATCAAGTAAGGGCATCGGGGAACTCCCCTATTTTCGCCGTTATAGGGGAACTTCCCGATGTAGGCATTCGGGATCTTCTGTAGCCTGGGTCCACCATGAAAACAAACCCAAGCCATGAGGAGGCCACAATGCATACCGTCACAGTTCTCACCCACCTTTCCGCATCCGCCGACGACGTCTGGTCCAAGATCGGCGACCCCGCCGCGATCAGTTCCTGGCACCCCGCCATCGCCAAGAGCTCGCTCGACGGCAAGGCCCGCCAGTGCACCCTGGCCAACGGGGCCCAGATCGACGAGGCGATCGACAATATCGACGACGCCAATCGCTCCTACAGCTACCGGATCGTCGAAAGCCCCCTTCCGGTCGAGGACTACCGCTCCACGATCAAGGTTGTCGAAGCCGATGGCGGCTGCGCTGTGGAGTGGACCTCGAGCTTCGACGTGTCCGCCGGGCCGGCCGAGGACACGGTCTCGATGATCAAGGATGTCTACGCCGCCGGTCTGGGCGCGCTGCGCGAGAGCTTCAAGGGCTAGGGCGAGTCCGCTTACGAAGAAAGGGGCCGGCACTGGCGAGTGCGGGCCCCTTTGTCGTGCACATGGCCCTCGACGACGCGTCGAGCCGACGTGATGGAAGACTGGCCACGAGCCCCGGGAGGCAAGCTCGCTCCGGACGGAGCTCGCGACACCTTCTACGCGGCGAGCAACGGCTTCAAGTCAGAAGCGTCGAGGGGCTCAAATCCGTAATCTTCTAGAACCCTGTTGACGACCTGGAGCGTGACGAGCTCTGGCGTGGTGAACTCGATCCCGATGAGTTTTCCTTCGTTGTTGATGTCCAGAACCATGTCCGGCTCAACCTCGACACAGCGAGCGCTCTTGTCTCCCGGGATGCGGGGAAGATACAGGTAGGCAACCCACGGACTTCCGTGCCGGTATGTCACTTCGAGATAAACATCTCTCATTTCTTTGGTTCCACCGAATAGACGGTCACGACGACGAGACGTTTCCTTTCCGGGTCGGGCTCGACGATCACCTTCCACGGGTTCCCGCGAAAGCGAGTCTGGATCTCCCATCGTCCTTCCCGTTTCCCACGATCGAAATCGCTCGCATATTCCATCATACGACGCACGTCGAGTTCGGTACAAAGACGCTCTTCCATGCGTGCCTCCGTGTAGTCGGTGAAGACCAACTCCCAGTCCCCAGCACTGAGGCCAGTTCAGCTTTGACGTCATCACTTACACAGACGAAATGCACCGTTGAAAACCTCCTTCCAAAACGGAGCCAGTTGAGTTCACTCGGAACTGGAGCTACGATCGCGGGCACGTTCCTATGTCGCTGCAAGCAGGTAACACGTTCCGCAACTACGAGGGGGGTGCCAACTAGCGGGGCGCGATGCCTCACTCCGGCGGCAGGTTGATCCGGCGGCGCTGGTCCTGAAAGCGTGGGTCGGAACGCAAAGGGTTGAACGTCGCGTTGACGGTGAGCGACTGGGCCAGCGATGAGGCGTGAGCCTCGCGGGCGCGGTTCATCAGAAGCGAAGGCCTTCTAGATCGACGCGGCGCGTACGTCCCGTAACAAGGTTGAGGACGTCGTCGTTCGACCCCAAGGCGAGGAACCGGTCTCGAGCGATCGTGGCCGCCTCTGCATTTGGCTGGTCGTTGTCGACAGTAATGTAATAATGTTGCCGTTTTTAAGGACGAGGTCGGCTTCGGTCTTTTCGAGTGAAAGCCGATCGAGCGTGGCAAAACTCGCGAGGAACTCACGTCGATCAGGGTTCACCATCCCACGCTCCTTCGGGTCGTCAACTCTCTAACAACGGTAGCCCGAACGAAATACGCGGACGAAACGTTGGCTCGAAGCGATTCATGCTCGTGTATCGCGCACTGTGCGATTCGGACTATGCTCCGATAGAACGTGCATGAGCTGAGTGTCCTCCGAGATCTCGTGATTCTGCTCGCGGTCGCGATCCCCGTCGCGGCCCTCGCCCACCGCGCCCGTCTGCCCACGGTCGCGGGTTTCCTGCTCGCCGGCATCGCGATCGGGCCACACGGTTTCGCGTTGATTTCGGGGGCTGACATCGTCTCGACACTGGCGGAGCTCGGGGTCATGCTCCTTCTCTTCACGATCGGGCTCGAGTTCTCGCTGGCGCGTATCGCGAGACTCGGTCGGCTCGTGCTTCAGGGCGGCAGTTTGCAGGTGGCGCTCACTCTCCTCTCGGCTGCGCTCGCCGCGCGATGGGCGCTCGACGCTCCCTGGAACCGCGCGTTGTTCTACGGATCTCTCGTCGCTCTCTCTTCCACGGCGGTCGTGCTGAAGCTCTACGCCGACCGCGTCGAGCTGGACTCCCCTGCCGGGCGCGTCGCCGTATCGATTCTGCTGTTCCAGGATCTCTGTGTCGTTCCCCTGATCTTGGTCGTGCCCGTCCTCGCGCAGGCGGGCGCCGGCCTTGGCATGAGTCTCTGGACAGAAGTCGGAGTGAGTCTCATCGTCGTCCTCGCGATCATGCTGGCCGGACGCATCGTCGTTCCCCGTTTCCTGGATCGCATCGTCTTGTTGAAGAACCGGGAGCTATTCACGTTGTGCGTCGCGTTCGTGGGTGCGGGCGCCGCGTTCGTGACGGCGAGCTTCGGCCTGTCCTTGGCGCTCGGCACGTTTCTGGCCGGGCTCGTGATCTCGGAATCCGAGTACGGTCTCCAGGCGGTTTCGGACGTCCGCCCGTTCCGGGATACCTTCAGCGGTATCTTCTTCATCTCGGTCGGCATGCTTCTTGATGTCGGATACGTGACCGAAGCACCGCTTCTCGTCGCCCTCGGAACGGGATTGATCCTGCTCTTGAAGATTGTGCTCACGACGGTCGCGGTGTTGACTTTGAACCGTGGTTTCCGGACGAGCCTCGTCTCGGGGATTTCATTGGCGCAGGTGGGAGAGTTCTCTTTTATTCTCGCCAGCGTCGCGGCCCCGTTGGGGCTGTTCGCGGGAAACGACTACCAATTGTTCATCGCGTCGTCCGTGCTGACGATGATGCTGACGCCGTTTCTCGTTGCCGGCGCGAAGCCGGTTACCGAGAGACTCTCGCGATTTCTCGGCATCCCCGAGGTTTCCGTCGAATCGGCCGAGCAGGATGAGATCGCCGAGCTTCGCGATCACGCGATAGTCGTCGGCTACGGTCTCAGCGGCCGACATCTGGCGCGTGTTCTGCGGGCCGCGGGTCTGACTTACGTCGTCCTCGAGCAGAACGGCGAAGCTGTTCGCCGCGGCCGCGAGGAGGGCGATCTAGTCCTCTTTGGTGACGGAACTCAGGAGGCAGCGCTTCAGAAAGTCGGCATCGCACGTGCTCGCGTCGTCGTGTTCGCCATCGCTGCACCGACGGAGGAGCGACTGGGTGTTGCCAACGCGCACCGTCTGAACCCCGCGGCGCGGATACTCGTACGCACCCGGTACGTGCTCGCGATCGACGAGCTCATGCGGCTCGGCGCATCCGAAGTCGTCGTCGAAGAATTCGAAGCGACGCTCGAGCTCTTTGCTCGCGTTCTCGAGTTCTATGAAATTCCGACGAACGTCGTGCATCGGGAGCTCGACGCAGTGAGAAACGAGCACTATCGCATCCTGCGGGAGGACGCGCTCTCCGACTTGAAGCTCGACGCCCTCAAACACCTCGGCATCCACGGAGCGCTCGATATCATCGAAGTCGAGGATGGAGCCGCGGCGCTCGGCCAGAATCCGACATCCTTGAACTTGAGGCGAGTCACGGGAGCGATCGTCATCGCCGTTATCCGTTCGGGAAAGGCCCTCTATCGACCCGATCCGGCGTTCGGATTCCGTGTCGGCGACGCCGTCGTTGCCGTGGGAGATCGGGACGCTCTCGAGTCCGCGGCGCGACTATTCAAGATGCAGGGGCGCGACTAGCGTGCCCGCTACTCGCTTCGCCGAAACCAACCTCGAACGGTCAGCTGGTGGTGACCGATTCGTGCCTCATGAAGATCGAGCGGCCGCCTGGTCTTGGCTCGGCGATTACGAAGGCCTTTGGACTCGTCATCGACTTTCTCACAGCGCCCGGGCGAGCTCTGTGAGGAGTTCTCTAACGAGTGGCAAGAAAGCGAGCGGGAGTTCGGCGGGATCGTCTCCGGCCACCAACTCCAGCTAACGTGAGCCGTCTCGTCCTTCGAGATGGCGCGAAACTGACCGCTTTCGGCGTCGCGCTCGGCGTCGTGGCGGCTTTCTTTCTCACCCGGCTCATGTCCTCGCTTCTCTTCGGTGTGGACGCGAGAGACGTCACGACGTACGGCGTCGTTGCGCTCTGTCTCGCCGCGGTCTCGTTGCTCGCGAGCTACCTTCCGGCGCGGCGAGCGTCCACCCCCTCGACGCTCTGCGCTGGGCGTGATCGTCGTTCACGCTCTCTCCCCCACCCCGTCTCGCTGAGCGCACGCCCTGACCGGAAATAGACGAAGGCATTTCGGGCCAGTAGTACAGTCGAATCCCTTTTGAAACCATAAGGAGCACCTCTCTCGTCTAGAAATGTCGAAGTTCTTTACAGCTCGATAATTTGCCGTGGGGATCACTGGCGTCCTCACGAGTATCGACGTGATGGTAGGGCGCAACCCGGCTACCAGCACCACCGCGCCTCTCCTTCTGGATATCCGGACGACAACCGGGGGTGCTCCCACCGAACCGAACGCCGGAGGCAACATTCTTGCCAGCTTGTCGATTGCAGCGACCATGTTCCCGCTCGGTTCAATCCCGACGACCTTCACGAGCATCGATCTCACCGCGCTCGCCCTCGGTGTGACGTCCGGAGACGTTATGGCGGTGGTGCTGCGAAGCGCGGGCGACAATCCCGCATATAGTTGGACCGGCAGCTCCACCGGTGGCGCGGCGAATAACTACGCGGACGGCTCGGCGTACAGACGAGTTTTTACGACGACGTGGACTGTCCCCGGGTTTGCGAATGACTTCGCGTTTCAGACCTTCGTGGAGCCTAGCTCCGCGGCTGTACCCGAACCCTCGACTCTTGCGCTGGCCGGCTTCGGCTCGATCCTTCTAATTGCCTACCGCCGCCGCCGACGGGGCTAGCGGTCCTGGCGAAGCTGACCGCGCCTCAAGGAATTCCTCATAACGCAATACTGTTCATTTGCTGACGCTCTCTGGGCAAAGGAGGCGGGCGGGCGAAAGGTGCCTTCCTTTTATGAGCGGGCGGCGACGCTCGGCTCGAGCCGTGATACTGCCCCCAAGTAGGTGCCCCAACGAGAAGGGTCACTACAATGCACTGACGATCGAGAATAGGCGGGTGGCAACCTCACGCCTGCTGAGCCACGGCGAGGTCGAGGAGATCCCCGTCCTTGGAGATCCCCTTGCCTTAGAGAATATAGAGCCTCTGCCTGTCGGAAGGGCAGAGCGACTCATTCCTTGACGACCACCCCGCCCTTCATCACGAAGCGAACACGCTCGAGCACACTGATATCGTTCAAGGGATCTCCATCGACCGCGATGAGATCGGCATAAGAGTCCGGAGCGACCTGCCCTACTCGATCGGACCAGCCCAGGAGATCGGCAGCGTACACCGTCGCCATCCGGATGGCCTCCATCGGCGAAAAGCCCTGCTCGACCAGGTAAGCGAACTGCCGGCCGTTCTCTCCATGTGGGTACACACCGGCGTCGGTGCCAGAAGCAAACTTAACACCCTCGCGCATGGCGCGCCCCCAATTCGCCGACTGGTGCCGCCGGAACTCTCGCTCCTTCTCGATCATTTGTTCCGGGAGACCCATCTCATCGGCGTGCTCGATGATGTAGACGTCTTCGATGAGCCCGGCATGCTCCACCGAGGCGACGCCCGCGCGGATCGCGCGCTTGATCGCTTCAGCCCCATGGGCGTGTGCGGCAACCTTCTTCCCCCACATCGTGGCCTCGGTCACCAGGGCGTCGAGCTGCTCTTGCGTGAATTGCGGCGCGCCGACGGACTCCTCTTCCGAGCGCACGCCGGCGCCGGCGATCACCTTGATGAGGTCCGCCCCGTGCTTGATGTTGAAGCGCACCATGCGGCGGATCTCGTCGACGCCGTCTGCGATATTCGAGAACTGCGCGAAGCTCAAGTACGGCGAGAACCCGCTCAGATCGCCGTGGCCTCCGGTTGCGCTGATCCCGAGACCCGAGACCTGCATCCGCGGGCCCACGACGACTCCCGCATCAATGGCTTTGCGGAGCGCAACATCGATGAACTCCGAAGCCCCGACGTCGCGGATGGTGGTGAAGCCAGCTTCGAGCGTTCGACGGGCATAGACATGAGCCGTCACCGCGAGATCGATCGGACTCGTTCGAAAGAGATACTCGTAATAGTCGCTGGCGTGGAAGGTGATGTGCGCATGGGCATCGATGAGTCCGGGCAGGAGCGTGGCATCTCCGAGGTCAACGACACGCGCTCCGCGCGGAACCGCTAAACCCGAACCGACATCGGCAACGCGCTCGCCAGCGATGACAACAACGACGTCATCAATGTTCCGGCCAGCTGCCGGATCGATGAGGTGTGCTGCGCGAACGACGATGGTGCCGGGCTGGGCCCAGCCGTTTGAAATATTCCCGAGAACAAAAACGAGAGGAAGAAGTAGAGCGGCGAAGCAATGCTTTCTCACTATTGTTTCCTTCTAAGTCTCTTATCGACGGTCGGGTCGTCACTCAAGATAACGAGACCGCGCCATAGGTCGTCTTTCCCGGCCAGGGATAGGAAAAATCATGGCTCCGGGCCGTGCCCGTCTCAATTCTTTCAGCGTGCATGAGCTAAGGTCCCCCTGACGTCGACGTGGAAGATACCAGAAGCCCATAGGGCCAGTTCATCGAGGCCGTCGATACCGTTGCAAGCGTAACCCGTCACGGGGTTGAGGCACATGAGGTCGTACGGATGGTGGAGAGGGCATCCAAAGCGATCGTCAACGCCCGTTGACATTGCCTGGAGCCTTGCAAGGTAAGATTCGGCAAGTCGAGCACGCCGAGGTGGTTTCGCTCGTCCGAGTTGGAGTCAATCGTAGTTGACGTCTCGGTATCACCGCTTGACACCTACTGAGCTTCAAGTGGATGCGACGCGACGAAAGAGCGATCCTGACCAACGAAGGTCGACAACTGGCTAGCGCCTCTCACCCTCGGCCGACGGACAACACGCTCAGCTTCTTCCGATACCTCCCGAGCCGATTACGTCCTCCGCGAGCTCACCGGAGGCGGATATACGGAGGACTGGGTTCGTTCAACGATGTCATAATCTGTCAGCAGACAATCATCATGCATCGGCTGAACGGGAGTTTTGGACGCGCAAACGACCAGAAACATCGCCAAGATCGTCTCCATATTGCCTTTTGGCATCGGTGTGTCTGCATCTAGCACCCAACCAAAGGCTGGAGGCTAGCGGGTAGGTCGCTACGCGTTGGAGTCGCAACCTTCGGTCCGCAGCCATTTGCCTTTGCGTTCAATGAAGATGAAAATTGCGTCATGGTAGGAGCCACTGAGAGACCGTCTCGCAATGTGCGCTTTTATCGCTCGCTGATTGCGCCGGCGGTGCTTCTCGTCGTCTGGTTCGCCCTTGTTTCCTTTGTTATATCCCGCGCCGGGATTGCCATCGGATTAATCTCCGGTACTTGCTTTGTTCTCGGTCTCGTCCTGCTCTACTGGCACACCGCGGACATGTTGAATCTTCGAGTACTACGCACGAGGAGCGGCAAGTCGGAACTTCGTGACGGAGATGTCGTAGTCTTTGACGGCATGGTACGCGTGCAAGGAGAGCCTCTCCAGTCCCCCTTTACCGCCCAACCATGCGCCGCGTACACCTATAGAATTGCTGCTTCAAGGGGGGCCGGTTCGCACCGACAGCACTCGATCGTGGTCCTTGCCGAAGGGTTTCATATGGCCCGGTGCAAGGTAGACAACGCGGATAGAAGCCTCCGTCTCTGTAACTTGCCGGGTTTTGAGGATGATCTCAGGCAAGAGGCGCACGGTGACGAGTGGCTGGCAGAAGGGCGTGCCCTGATTACACAGATCGCCACGACAGCGACCTCCGCCGGCCAGCGCGAACGCCAGGGCAGCCTCCTCGAAGCCCGACACACGGAGCTGGACGAGGTGCACAGGGACTACTGCATGGAAACCGATCTTGGAACGGGCGCCAACCTGCACTACCAGGAAGAGGTGCTCCCCGTTAACCAAGTCATGTCTATCATCGGCACCTATGACGCCAAGCGCGACGGACTGACGGCCGAAAAGCGTCGATGGGGACATAACTTGATCGTGTACAGGGGCACCCCTCAAGAGGTGTTGACCAGGGTCGGAACGGAGAGCAGATTCTTCAACGTGGCGACAGCATTTCTTGTAAGCATTGGCGTGCTGGGCGTCATCTATGCGCTCCTGCATTAGGTCTCGGTTTTGCTTCCTCTCGTTCCTCGAGATCCTCTTTCCAGATCTTTCAGATGTATTTGTTCGGGAGTAGAGAACAGATGATCTCGCGCTCGCCGAATGAGCTCGACAAGCTCGTCCGTGATCTCTCGATGACCGACGACCTCGGAGTGCTGGATCAACTCGATTCCCGCTTCGATGGAAATCAAAAGGCCTTCGAGCGTGGTGGAGGCGGTCTCGGCCACGAGGCCTCGCTCGTGCGTCTCCTCGACGATGACTCGTCGGGACTTCGAGGAAGCCATCGCTTCATTTCGAAGAGCACTCGCGCTCAAGCCACGAGCGCCACTCACCGGGGGCGGGCTCGGCGACGCCTACATCAGCACGCGGCGATTCGACGAGGCGATCGATGCGTTCCGGAAGACAACCGAAACCCGACGTCCTTCGAGGCTCTCGAGAACCAGGTCGTCAACAACTCGGAGTCCCGTTACAGAAATCGTTAATGAGTCTATCCCGCCGCCACTGCATTGCGCTCTACTACCCACGGGATGATGCGTCCCGCCTTCCGCTCCAGGTTCGATGTCAGTTCGAGCCGGCGTAGGCCGAGGCCGGCGGGTTCCACCAGACGGTGGTGCCGTTCGACGAGTGATCGTCGACGCGCAGGTGGAGCTGGCCGCCGCCGAAGTCCTGCACGTGCACGGTGACGTGCTTACGCGACAAGCCGGTCGCGCCCGGGTGCTCATCGTCGATCGGGTGTGCGAGAGCAGGGTCGCGTCCGATGGTGAGGGGCGTCCCGACCGGGTGCTGCCGCGGCGCGATCGGAGCGAGCCCCTGCAAGTTCGCGCCGTGGTGGCTGATCTGGATGACGCCGCCGCCGATGGCGAGGTGGTAGAGCATGGAGCCCGCGGACAGCCAGACGTCGCCGCCGGCGACGGGCGTGGCCAGCGAGCGGCCGTGCACGTTGTCGAGCACCTGACGGCTCTGCATGGCGACGGGAGGCGCGCCCTGCGGGTCGTTCCACCAGACCGGCGTGCCGTTCGTCGAGCCCAGGTCCAGAAGCTCGAACATCAGCATGTTCAGCTGTGCGGACATGCTGACCGTCACGGCCGCGTGCAGGCGCGAGAGGCCGCGCGAGCTCATGTCGGCGTCCTGGTCGGGGCGCTGGTGATTCGCCTTCGAGCCGCGACCGATGACGATGCGCTGCCCTATCGGGAACATGACGTCCTCGTTCACGCGAGGCTCGCCGTACATCTCGTAGTGCATCACGCGAACCTGCTGACCCTCGACACGGATGCGGTACATCAGCATGCCGGCGCCGAGCACCACGTCGCCGTCGAAGAGCATGGTCAGCTTCAGCGTCGTGTCCTTGCCCAGCTTCTGCGCGTGCGTGAAGACGATCGGCGGCTGCCAGATCATCGCGCGGACCAGCGGCGCGGGCGCGGGTCCGAGCGGCTCCTCGCCGGCCTCGACGGGCGGCGGCGGTGCCTCTTTCGCGGCGGCCTGCATCGCCTGGACCTTCTTCGCGACGGAGCTGAGGACCGGCTTGACCGCGACGTCGGACTCCTCGCGCGAGCCCGCCGGGAAGTCGGGAGGGAGCGCGTTGAGGATCGAGGTCCGCGTCTTATTCAGCGCGATGATGAGGTCCTTCTTCGCGTTGAGCGCGAAGTCGTTCACCGCGGACTCGATCTGGCTGATGTTCTCAACCTTCAGCTCGGAGAGGAGCTGGGGCATCGAGGCGGGGTTGTTGCCCACCGGGCCGGCGGAGGCGAAGAGGGTGCTGATGACGCGGCCCTTGTTGAGCGCGTCGTCCGGCTGCGTGTGGATGTAGGCGATGAGCAGCAGCTTGTACTCAATGTCCGTCAGCGGCTGAGGCTGTTCGGCGGCAGTGCTCATGAATGACTGGCTTCCCTCGGGAGGAGGACGCACGACACCGCCCGGGACGGCCCGCTCCCCACCGCTTGCGCTCGGAGCTGCATCATCTCCGACAGCGTCTCTCCGAGAACCACCTCCATCGCGAGGAATCGCTCATCTTCGAACTCCTCGAGCGCATGGAGCGTTGCTACGTTCGGATGGTTCAGCGCCGCGACAAGCTTGGCCTCCCGCTCGAAGCGAGTGACCCGCTCCTGGTCCAGCGTGAGCCCCTCAGGGAGCACCTTAATGGCTACGTCGCGGTCGAGCTTCGTGTCGCGAGCGCGAAAGACCTCACCCATCCCGCCCTTACCGATAGGCTCGATCATCTCGTAGTGAGCGAGCTTCTGACCGGCTTTGAGGGACACGACGATGTGGATGTTACGACGCGACTTCCAGGTAGGGCAACTTCGCGGTGTGACTTTGCCCCGACTTTACCCGTCTTTCTCGTGACTTCTGGTCGGTGCTGGTCGATTCGGCCTACCCGTAGGGGCACGAATGAAAGCAAACAAACCAAAACCGAGCAAAAACGACCAATAGAGACCACATGCGCAAGCCCTGAAAATCCTTGCGTCGCCGCTGGCGATCACCGAAGGCCTTCGCGCTCGCGGCGTCGATGTGCTCACTTGCTATGAAGACGAACGTCAGAGCTAGCTGATACTTCCCTTCTTCAGCAAGCGACGGAACTCGGACGCGTGCTGTTCGCGCAGGACGCCGATTTTCGATCGGTGGTTGCGGCTTTGGCGGCTAGGGTGAGAACAGTTCTTCGAAGATGAGGTACCGGTCTCGAAGCAATCTTGGAATTGTAGGTCGAACGACGAGCTAGGCTTGGTGGTGGTCGACATCGATGCTAGCTGGTCCGCAGAGCGCGATACAATTTACCAACTCCCTTTTTATATCTCGAGCTGCATGGGAGAAAGCGACCCGCGTCGGGAGCGATATGAGGAGATTTATCCAGAGCTCCCACCATGACGCAACGAATCTGACTGCGGCGAGGCAATGATTCGAATCATTCTGCTACTACTGCTCGGCCTGGTGAGCATCGCTTTTTTGACGTTTTTCTTGCGACGGGCAAGATCCACATTGGGGTCAATATCAACGACGGCTGAAGGCGTAGCACTTGGGGCTATAACTAATTTCTTCGATACACTCGGCATCGGCTCGTTTGCGCCGACGATTGCATGGTTTAGAATCCGGAAACTCACTGAAGACGTAGAGATTCCGGCCACACTCAACGTGGGTCACGCGTTGCCAGTGCTTACTCAGGCGCTGATATTTATCAAAATTGTCGAGGTGGACCCTCGCTTGCTGCTGGCCTGCATTCTCTCGGCCATTATGGGCGCGGCGTTCGGTGCGCCTATCGTGATCAGACTTCCAGGTCGACCCATTCGCATAGGTGTTGGCCTTGCGCTACTCATCGGCTCAGCATTCTTTGCGGCCACAGGCTTAGGCCGAATGCCCGACAACTATTCGGGGTCGGAGTCTCTCGGCGCTTTCGGTTTCGCTTTCGCAGTGTTCGCATTTTTCGTATTTGCCGCTCTACAGACCATTGGAATCGGGATGTATGCTCCGTCCGTTGTTCTGTTCAGCTTGCTGGGCCTCGATCCGAAGTCGGCATTTCCGGTCATGATGGGGGCGGCGGCGTTTATTATGCCGGTGTGCAGTTTCTGGTTCTTGCGATCGACGCGGCTAAACGTCAAAGTCGCACTGGGATTGACCATCGGTGGAATCCCGGCGGTACTAGCTGCCGCGTACTTTGTCACATCACTGCCCCTCGATGTCATGCGATGGGTCGTTGTCGTCATTGCTAGCTATGCCGGAATCTCGGCTCTGGCTGACGCGTTCCGTACTAAGAATCACGCCAGTGATTCAACCGAGGCTTAAGAATGAAGATTGAAAGAATCACGGCCTATCGAGTCGAACTGCCGCTGCATGAGGGCAGCTACCACATGTCCGGCGGCAAGTCGGTTTCGGTGTTTGACAGCACGATTGTCCGAATCGAGACCGATGCCGGCATCGTGGGCCATGGCGAAATATGTCCCTTGGGTCCGTTCTATCTGCCGTCGTACGCAGAGGGTGTGCGAGCAGGGATTGCGAAGCTTGCTCCGCACTTGATCGGAGAAGATCCCACTCAGCTAGGAAGAGTCAACCAATTAATGGACGCGGCCCTCAAGGGCCACCCCTACGTGAAATCGCCTTTGGACATGGCGTGCTGGGACATTCTCGGTCAGAGCTGTCAAATGCCGCTTTGCGCGTTGTTGGGCGGACGATACGACGAGGACTTTGTGCTTTACCGCGCTATCTCTCAAGAATCTCCCGAAGAGATGGCGGCGAAAGTCGCCGGTTATCGCTCCGAGGGCTATCGAAGATTCCAACTGAAGGTCGGCGGAGATCCCGACGTCGATGTAGAACGTATACGCGCGGTCGCGGACTTAATGGAGACCGGAGACAAGCTCATCGCGGATGCCAACACGGGATGGCTCATGCACGAAGCCGCTCGAGTGGTTCGCAAAGTGCGCGATATCGATGTCTATATCGAACAACCCTGTGCCAGCTACGCCGAGTGTTTGGCAATTCGCCATCGCACGGACCATCCATTCGTTTTGGACGAATCGATTGATGGTATGGACATCCTACTGCGTGCCAGTGCCGATCACGCGATGGACGTCGTCAATCTAAAGATCGGCAAGTTTGGCGGGCTTACCAAGACGCGGCAGGCCCGTGATCTATGCGTCTCGCTGGGCATCGCCGTGACGATCGAAGACGCGTGGGGAGGCGACATCGTGACGGCTGCGATCGCTCACCTGGCACATAGCACTCCCACGGAATTCCTGTTTACAGCAACCGATTTCAATAGCTACGTGACGGTCCGTACCGCCGAGGGAGCGCCGCAAAGAGCTCGGGGGCGAATGGCCGCGTCGCTTGCACCTGGATTGGGGATCACGCCGCGAAGCGAGGTTGTTGCCAATCCCGTGCTCGACGTAGCATGACTCCCCTGGACGTACGGCCCGATTTCCTAGACTTGAACGTGAGGTAACCGCGTGTACAGGTTGAACCGAGCCATCGTGCCCGTCGCGCTGACGCTCGGCGTTTGGTCGCAAGCCGCCGCAGGCCAGAAGTCGCCTGTCGGTTCGGTGATCCAGACCGCCTACCACGACTTCACGATCGAGATGGTCGTCGCCGGCCTCGTCCACCCGTTCGCCATGGCCTTCACGCCCGAGCGGGACCTGCTCGTCACCGAGCGTCCCGGTCGGCTGCGAATCGTGCGTCAGGGAAAGTTGCTACCCCAGCCGGTCGCCGGACTGCCCGACGTTCTCGCGCTGGGGCGCGGCGCGATGTCGATGGACGGGCGCGAGCAAGCGGGCATGCGCGACGTCATACTTCACCCCGACTTCGCTTCGAATCGGCTTCTTTACCTCAGTTACACGAAGCCCGGCGCGGACGGTCTCGGCAATATCGCCGTGGCGCGGGGGCGCTTCGAGCACGAGCGCCTGTCGGACGTCGAGGAGATTTTCCACGCCGACGCGTTCGGAAATGGGAGCGACCGAAGCTCGCAGTGGGGCGGACGACTCGCATTCGATCGGAGCGGCTACCTCTTCGTGACCCTCGGCGATCGGCAGTGGCCGTCCACCGGCGACCTGTCGAAGCACCCGTCCCAGGACCTCTCGAACCACAATGGGACGACGGTGAGGCTCCACGACGACGGCCGGGTGCCTACCGACAATCCCTTCGTCGGTGGGGCCGTGGCGCTGTCAGAGATTTGGACCTACGGACACCGCAACGCCCAGGGACTTGCGCTAGATCCCGAAACGGGCGACGTGTGGCTCAACGAGTACGGCCCACAGGGCGGTGATGAGCTCAACCTCATCCGACCAGGTCTCAATTACGGTTGGCCTGTGGTGGGTTTCGGCGTGCACTATCGCACCGGCCTGGCGATTCACAAGGGCACGCACAAAGACGGTATGGAGCCGCCGACGTACGTGTGGGTGCCGTCGCTCGGCGTCTCCGGGATGCTCTTCTACACGGGCGAGCGATTCCCCGAGTGGAAGGGCGACATGCTCGTCGCGAGCCTGCGCGGACAGCAGCTCGTCCGTCTCCGGCTCGAGGGAAAGCGGGTCGTCCGGCAAGAGACGCTGATCTATGGGATGGGTCGCCTCCGCGACGTTCGGCAAGGCCCTGATGGACTGATCTACGTGGCGGTGGACGGCGACGCGCGCGGCTTCGATGGCGCGCCAACGCCGATCGTGAGGCTGGTACCCGCAGGACGCCGGTAGAAGATCCCATCGTAACGAGCTCTGCCCAGTCAGATCCGCAGAGCCCGACGACGACTGAGCTTCCCCGAGCCTCGCCATCCAATCGGCGAACCCATTTTCTCAAGACCCAAGCAAACTCGGGGAAGGCCAGCTCGGGCAGTCGGCTGGCTTACCAGGCAAGAAGAAAGGTCACGCTGTAATCGTTCGTCCCGAACGATTCCCAGAGCGCTTAAACAGAGGCTTCAAAGCGTGTATTGAGCTATGCCCACCATTCACTCGAACCTCTTCATCCACTCCGCTCTTTCCGGGCTGAAGAAATAGGCTTTGGACCTGAACGGAGGAACATGGTGTTCCTGAAGCTCCAGCAACGATTCTTCGGGCAGGTCGATCGGATCCTCGGGAATGGACGCGGCCAGCTCACCCTTGGTCTGCGCGAAGCGCGGGTCTGACGCCAGGTTGGTCCACTCCTCGGGGTCGTCGACAAGGTCGTAGAGCTCCTCGGAATCATCGATGTAGCGGATGTAGTGCCATTGTCCGCTGCGAACCGAGTAACTGCCGTAATCGTATGTGGTGATCACCGATCGCGGCGTCTCTTGCCGGGGATTGGCCAGCAACGAGACCAGGCTGACCCCGTCGAGGTCATCGCGCTCCGAGAGGTTGCACAGCTCGACCAGCGTCGGGTAGATGTCCAGGAGCGAGGTTAGGTTGTCCGTCGCTTCGCCGACCGCCGATCCCTGTGGCATCGCCAGAAGCCCTTCGGGAACCTGGATCATCAGAACCGTGCGAATCACGTTTTCCCACAGGGCGAATTTTCTCCAATGCGACTTCTCCCCCAACTGCCATCCATGATCCGACCAGATCACGACGATGGTGTTGTCGGCATGAGGACTTTCTTCCAGGGCGTCGAGCAGGCGTCCAGCCATCGCGTCGGCAAAGGCGATGGACGCCAGGTATCCCTGGATGGCCTTTTTCCACTGATCGGCCTCGACCACGTGACGGTGGTAGTCGCCTCCACGCCCGATGAGCTCCCTGGCGACCGGCCCCAGGTCCGCAATGTCGTCCTCGAGCACCGCCGGCTTTTTGATGGACTCGATTGGGAACTTGTCGAAGTATGCCTGCGGTACATACCAGGGGAGATGAGGACGATAGATGCCGGCGGCGAGAAAGAACGGCTTGTCGTGCTCTTTCTCCAACTGCTCGGTGATGTACGTGACGGTCTCGAAATCAGCGGCTTCTTCCTCGGTGATGGAGAGCGGTGCCCAATCGAACATGCCGTACATGAACTCGAAGGGCGGCATGTTGACGGGCCGTGTTTCAGGAAGGTCGTCCGCAGGCATCGGGTTTTTGATGCTCGGGTAGTAGTCGTCCCAACCGATGGCATCGACCTGTTCGTAGTGAAAGATCTTGCCGGCGCCCGCCGTGTAATAACCGTCATTGCGGAAGTGTTGGCCGAGCGTCTGGACCTGTTGCAGCGCGGGCACTCTCCGCCAGTCCTGGTAGTTCGAATACATCCCCGACCGGTAGGTGTGTAAACCCGTCAGGGTGGCGGAACGGGAAGGGTTGCAGCCAGGGCTTGGGGCATAATTGCGCCGGAACGTGACGCCCTGTCTTGCGAACCGATCCAACGAAGGCGTGATGGTCTGGTCGTTCCCCGCCAGAGGCCCCACCCAGTCGTTCATATCGTCGAGCGAGATGAAAAGGACGTTGGGATGCCGGGTCAATCCGGGCTGGCCGGCCTTCTCCTCGGCATTCTCCTCGGCATTCTCCTCTTCGGGCGAGCACCCGGGCATGAGCACAGAAACGGTTAGGGCCAGCACGGACCATCGAAGCCTCGCCGCCTGGCGGGGATGACGGGTATGACGGGGATTGAAGATCAGCATGGATGTTCTCCTCGGGTCGGCGACTTTCCCGGCGCCCACGGATCTTACAGGATCGACTCCCGTAACAGCCCCGGAAGCGTTGTCGGTGACCGACGCGGCGATGACGACCGCGATCGAGGCGACACTTCCCCAGTCAGAGCCCGCTCGTGTGGTGGTGAGCTGCGGGATCGTGATCCTCCAGCGGGCTTCACCTCACGCGCTCGAATCGGAAGTTACGGACTCGCCCGGAATCGAGGGTAAATCCCGCGATCTGCCCGCTGGCGTCACGCCGGAAACGGAGACTGCCGACATCGTCTCCCGTCAGCCAGTCTGCGCTTACCAGCGTGAGCGGTCGAGGGGCGCGCTTGAGCCAGTGGATGGTCAACTGCCCCTCCTTCAGGTCGATGTGATAGGTCACGGGCAGTTCCGGACTGCTGTAGTTTCCGACGAACTCCTGCAAGGCGGCCTCGCCCATCTCCGACGGGGCCAGCTTCATCGCAGACTCGGCGTCGTGCTCCTCGCCGACGAGCCAGAACCGGACACGTTCGACGGCGCCGGTGGCAGGTTCGAACCGCATCGCACGGCCCATCTCAGGGACGGCGAACCTACCGTCTCCCGTGTGGATCATCTCGAACGGTCGGCCACCGAAGCTGAGCCGGAGCGCCTCCTCGTCGCGTTGGACCCGAAGGACGATCGCCAGATTCTCGGAGAAGTAGGTACCTTCGATGCGCGCCATGGCGTCGTCCGTCAGCGCGACGGGCTTCATCTCGGCTGCCGTTTCTTCGGTGACAGACTCGAGGTATTCCTCGAGATAGATGTCCGCAACGTCCCGCGCCAATCGCCCTGGATTCGTCTGCGCGAGGTTACAGAGCGTGACGAAGCTATAGCTCTGGTCCGGGAATCGAACAAAGTGGGCGCGGTAACCGGCGTCGGAGCCGCCATGCCCGACGGTCGGGAGCCCTCGATAGGCGCCGTGGACCAATCCGAAGGCGTAATCCTGAAGCTCGCCGTCGTTGAGAATCCCACGCTGGTGCATCAGGTCTAGAAATGCCTGTCCGCCGACCACGGGATCGATAAAGTTCCGATCCCAGCGGGCCATGTCCTCGACGGTCGTGAGGAGGCTGGTCGCACCCACGGTATCGAAGTTGGTCACGCTCGTATGAAACGCCTTCGTGTCGTCGTCCCAGCGATAGCCGAAGGCCTGGTCCTTCACGATTGCGGAGAAATCGTCGCGGAAGTGCGTTCGCGTCATGCCAAGGGGTTTGAAGATGCGCTCCGTCGTAAATTCCCGCAGCGTCTGTCCACTCACCTTCTTCACAATCAAGCCCATCAGCGTATAGCCGGTGTTGGAGTAGAGATACCGATCGCCGGGCACGAAGTTCAGATCCCGCTGCCTCTCGATCAGATAGATCACGTCGTCGTTCGTGATCTGGTCCTTCGAGTAGCGCCACCCGGACATTCCGAGCAGACTCCACTGATCTCGCAAGCCGCTGTTGTGGTGTACGAGATTGCGAATGGTGATCGCGTGTCCGAAATCAGCGACCCACGGCAAGTGCTTCTGGATCGGATCGTCGAGAGAGAGCTTCCCCGCTAGCGACAGCAGCGCAATCGCGGCCGCGGCGAACTCTTTGGACACGCTGGCCACGTGGAAGACAGTGTCAGTGCGGATGGGAACGTCGTGGTCGAGGTTGGCCATCCCATAGCCTTGCCCATAGACGATCGTGCCGTCCTTGACGACGGAGACCGCACAGCCCGGACTGTTGGTGCTGTTCCAGCGGGAGAACACCGCATCCACACGGGGCCGGAGCGACGGCGCGGGTTCGGGCTCTTGGGCAAACAGCGGGAGGCAGGCGCATAGCGCAATAACGGTAACGGCGACGAGCGACATTCGAATCATCGATGCATCCTCTGTAAGGCTCTGTAGGGCTCTGTAAGGGCAATTGCGTTCCAGCCAGGCTGCGAGAGAGGATCCTTATCATGCTTTCATTGATCGGCTATACCAATCGATTGTCGGTGCGCGCCGGCGAAAGCATCGAGTTCAAGGTCAGCAGCCTTTCGCGCGATCCTTACCACGCACGGCTGGTGCGGGTGGTATGCGCCGATCCCAATCCGGCCGGTCCCGGTCTCATCGAGAATCCGGTAGCGTCCGAGTTCGAGGGCAGCTATCCCTCTCGCGAGCAATCGTTCTCACCCGGCTCGTATGCGCTCATCAAAACCGCCGCCCGTCTCCCGTCGATGGATTCCTTCACTCTGGTTGCCGACATCTGGCCGACCGCTGTCGGAGGGGGCGAGCAGGTAATCATGTGTTTGGGCGCCGGCACCGAGTCGCTCGCCCGCTTGTCGCTCGACAGTACCGGGAGCATCGAGGGGCGCGTGGGGGGCGCAAAGGTCAGCACCGGCTCTGCTCTCATCCATCGACGCTGGTACCGGGTGTTTCTGGCGCTTCATGCCGACGCGGGAGAGCTCCGAGTCGGCAGCCTGCCGTTGTCGGACGGGGTGGCGAGCGAGTTCTGGATCACGATGCACACGGACGCGGACACGTCAGCCGTTGACCAGATCCTGTTCACGAAGGATACCGCAAGCCACCTCTACAACGGAAAGATCGACTCCCCTCGTATCTTCGCTCGTGCGTTCACTGCGGAAGCTCTCTCCGCCGACACGCCCCTCGACCCTCCGGTGGCCGCATGGGACTTCAGCCGCGGTATCTCGACCACCCGCATCGAAGATACCGCTTTGGCGCTCCACGGTGAGCTCATCAACCTGCCGGCGCGTGCTATGACCGGCGCGCGCTGGGACGGTAACGAGATGTGCTGGCGTCACGCACCGGGGCAATACGGCGCGATTCACTTTCACGAAGACGACATCTATGACTTCGGCTGGAAGACGGACTTCTCGTTCACCATCCCGGAGGATCTCCCCTGCGGCGTGTACGCCGCGCGTATCGTGTGCGGTGACCACTACGACGCGATGCCTTTTTTCGTGTGCGCACTTCACGGCAAACCGCGGGCGTCGTTGTGTGTGCTGGTGTCAACATTCACCTACACGATTTACGGCAACCATGCCCGGCTCGACTACCGCCCGGCGTGGAAAGGGCGCATCGACGATTGGAACGCCTACCCGCACAATGCGGCCGAGCCCTGAGGAACTCCTTTCTTGCCATTCGCTTTGAGCATCAACTTCAACAGGCGAAGCACTTGTCGGTCGCTGACCCTACGAGCCACTTTCTCCATCAATATGTGGTGCCTGACATTGTCGAAGTAGCTTTTCAAATCCAAATCGATGACGCGTGTCTTTTCCTGAGTGATGCTCACCACGACCCGATGTATCGTATGATGAGCACTCCGATTAAGCCGGTACCCAAACGAGCCTGGTTGGAAGTCTGCCTCGAAAATGGGCTCCAAGATGAGCTTGACGGCACCTTGCACCACCCGGTCTCGGATCGTGGGAATACCCAGCACGCGGACTTTCTTGCCGCCGTCCTTGGGTATCTCCTTGCGCCGATTCGGCTGGGGCCGGTAGTCGTCTCTCACCAACTCGTCCCGTAACTGCTCGACGAAACTCGCAACCCCTCCGTCCGAGGCCTCAATGGACTCGAACGTCACCCCATCAATTCCCGGGGCGCCGCCGTTGGCCTTTGCCCGGTCGTAGGCTTTGCGAAGCGTTTCCTCCTTGCAGATGTGGACGTAGATGCCCCAAAAGCGATGGCGCTTATCCGCCTTCGCCTTCGCATATATCTTTCGTCTCAGGTCTTGCAGCTCTATCGGCGCTTGTGTCATCGCCTCTGCCTCCCATTGGTCAAAAGATTCCTTGTACAGTAGGGCCCCTTCGCTCCACGGGCATTACTCCGCTTCATCGCTAATATGGACCCCTCCGACTCCCTCTCGCCTGCCGTCCGATTTCCCGGGGGATGCCGGTTATACTGACGGCGTTGCTTCACGGGTCTCCCTATGGGACGAGGAGGGCCTCTCCAGTTGCTTAGCGTGTCCTTGTCACCGTGCTGTCGCTGCGACCCCGCCGGAGTGCGAGGACGCTTCGGCCAATCTGCGACGTCCCATGCTGCCTTCACCCCCCAAACAAGGGCTCGGCCTCCGGAGTGACTTCTTTCGAGGCTACTTCTGCGTTCACTTGCGTTACGGCCCGATGACTCGCTCACCATCCCTTACGATGGCTTTGTCGATAGGCTTCAGGTCATTCGGTTTCCCTCCTTCCTGCTATCCAAGCTACGGGGCTTCTGGCTCTTGCCCCGGTGGGACTGACTCCCACTGAACACGCCAGCCTTAGCTGGACGCACGCATGGGTGAAGTCTACCGAGCCCGCGACATCAAGCTTGGCCGAGATGTCGCCATCAAAGTCCTACCCGAGGAGTTTGCGCGAGACCAAGAACGTCTGGACCGCTTCGAGCGCGAAGCGCGGCTCCTAGCCCAGTAACATCGCGACGCTGCACGGATTCGAAGAGCACGACGGCCAGCAGTTTCTGGTGATGGAGGTGGTGGAAGGCGAGACGCTAGCGGAGAGGATCGCGCAAGGCCCGATCTCTATCGATGAGGCCATCCCGTTGTTCATCCAGATCGCTGAAGGCCTGGAAGCCGCGCACGACAAGGGGATCATCCACAGGGACTTGAAGCTCGCGAATATCAAGATCTTGCCGGATGGGAAGCCGAAGATTTTGGATTTTGGTTTAGCGAAAGCCTTCGTTGGCGAGCAAGACTCGGCGCCAGATTCGTCTCAGTCTCCCACGTTGACCAGAGGCACCGCGCTCGGCGTCATCATCGGCACCGCGTCCTACATGAGCCCGGAGCAAGCGCGCGGGAAGACCATCGACAAACGGACGGACACTTGGGCGTTCGGCTGCTGTCTCTATGAGGCTCTCACGGGAAGGAAAGCTTTCGCCAGAGAGACCGTGACCGATACGCTCGCCAAAATCGTCGAGCGCACACCGGAGTGGGAGGCGCTGCCGGAGAGCACGACGCCTTCGATGCGCCGATTGCTCGAACGCTGCCTGCGCAAGAGGAAGGAACAACGCCTGAAAAGCGCGGGCGACATCGCGCTCGCTATGGGTGACGACAGTCGGCGTGACCACCTTTCGCCGGAGAGGCACCGGGGTTTCACATAGGGGGCGCACCGCGGGCCACGAAAACGTGCCGATCCAGCGAGGCGATATCGTTGCAGCCCCGAGTCAGGGAACCTACGCCTATGTGCTCCGCGAGGGAGAGACACAACCGCCTGCGGACATCAAGCGAATCTGGGCAGAGTACAAGAAGGTCGACATGATCCTGGCAGAGACCATCAAGGTGGGGCTTACGCCTCGTGAAATCGTCAGGAACTACACGGCCAACCTCAATATCGATTGCCATGGCATGGGGAAAGGAGCCCGCGAGAGGAAATTCGAGAATTATTTCGGTCCCAGGATTGGCTCGAACGGCCCGGAATGGATGTGGGACATACCCCTTCCGCCAAACCACCATTTTGTTCTGGAATACTTCATCTATCTGCCCTGGCCCTCCTCCGAGCACGAAGACCAGTATCTGTTCTGGTGGGATCACGAGCAGGCAATTGCCACCGAAAATGGAGTCGAGTACCTGTCACCGCCACAGGATGAGCTGTACCTCATCAAGTAGGAATTCTTCCCTCTCACGTGCGGCGTCTCTCCTGAAACCTGTCGCTCGTGGCTACTCGTGAGGGTGTGCTATCAACGACCTACGTCGTTGAGCTCAGGACGCCGTTGCGTCGAGCTTGGACCAAGCGCAGCGGTACGAGCGTGAGCCGCGAACGGAAGCCGTCGAGGAGACTTCCTTTGCCGCCGCGCTCTGGCGGGCGCTCCCCGCTATCGGCATGCCGGTCCTCGTGCTCGGAGGCATCCTCGCAGGTGTGTTCTCGCAGCGATGAGCGTTCATTTCAGCGTTTCCAGTAGCCAATGTTTCGTCTTTGACCACCCAAGAAAACGACGGGCATCGGATGGTCTCGTGGGAGGAGCTTGTTCGGAAGAATCGCCTGCGGAAATGAGGTCAGCGTTAAAAATGGTGACTTCCTCGAGCGTCTGCCTTGCGAGCTCTCGGCTGGACAGGCTGTCACTGCGAAACCGCTCGATTGCCGCGACCCACGGTAGCTCTTCGACCTTGGATCTGTTTCTGGAGATTCAGCAGGAGCAGTGACCGCCGCCTCCGGAACGCTCGATAGATCCCAGCGTACAGTTGGCCTAGCGTCGGTTCCGTGATCCCTATGGCGCGAAGTCCGGAAGTCATCTGTGGCAAGACCCGGGCGAGCGTTTCGCCCGAAGTGACTAGACCGCGCTCGACCAAGACGTCCACGGTCTCGTTCAGGCATCGTTCTTCCTTCCGCCGGATCGGACTTGGAATGGGTCCGGTGGTCTTTCTGGCGGCGCGCGTGAAACTTCGTTCGACGGCAGAAGCCGTTCTAAGTACAAGCGTATTTGATATGTTAGGGTATATATGGTACTATTATTTCAGGATAATAAATACAATCCCGACAGCGTCGAATCCAAAATTGAAGCCAGGGCGGGTGTACCGCACGCGTGAGTTTGCGCGCTGGGGGGTGAATGCTCCGCGGCTGGCTAACCGTCTCGTTCGCGAGTGTCGCCTTGTCCGTCTCGCGCACGGGCTCTTCGCCCATCCCTCGCGGAGTCGATTCGGTACCGTTCCACCCACGGATGGAGCGCTCGTCCGTGCGTTTCTCGACGGCTCGCCATTCGTGTTCACTGGTGCTTAGCTCGGGAACGTTCGACCTGGGGGGACGACGGTTTCGGCTTCGGCGTGTGGCGTTTCCCAGGAGACCCAGCCCCGAGTGGTTCGTCGTAGATCTTTTCGAGCATCCGGAACAGGCTTCGGCGTCCCCCGTCGATCTGGCCGTCACCCTCGCACGCGCGCTTCGTCACGGGAGATTCGACCGAGCCCGACTACATGACGTGGCCGTGCGCTACGGAACCAAGAAAACCTTCGAGCGCGTCGAGTCGGCGATTGCGGACGCTGACGCGTGAGCTTCGTACACGAGGATCCCGATTTTGACGCCCTCGTCCGTATCGTTGCTGACAAGCGTAGCCTTTCCCTTGCCCTCGTCGAAAAGGATTACTGGGTTACGCACACCCTTTGGGCTCTTCTCGACACGGGATTCGAGCTCTGGCTGAAGGGAGGCACGTCACTGTCAAAAGGCTTTGCGCTCATCGGGCGGTTTTCCGAGGACCTGGATCTCAAGATCGAACCCGGTCGAGTGGATGCAGTTCCCATGGTCGGCAACTGGAAGAGCGAGGGCGAAGCGGCGACGCGAGAGAGAGAAAGTTACTTCGATGCGCTGGTTTCGAATCTCTCCGTACCGGGAGCCGAGGTGGTACTCAATGTGGAAACCGCCGATCCGACTTGGCGATCCGCGGATGTCCGCGTCGTTTACCCACCACGACAGGCGGATGACCTGCGCGGGCTCCTGAGACCGTTCGTGCTTCTCGAAGTCGGGAGTGCGCGCGTCGAGCCGTTCGTTCAAAGAGATGTCTCGTCGTTTGTCCCACGAGGAGCTTTCGGAGCTTGGCCAGCTGAACGATTTCGACGTGAACCGCCCGCACGGGATTCCTCGTCCGCCAACTCGCGCGTGTTGCTTGCGAGCCTCTCGGCGGCCTCTTGAAGTGCACGCGTGGCCCGCTTCCGCCAGCTGTCTCGCGGCGACAGCACCACGGCTTAGTGCTCGCTTCGCCAATCAGCAGTTCTCTCATACTGGCGGCTGCCTTGGGAGACGCTGTGCAGCGGACGCCGGCGAAACCCGATTCGGTCCCTGGAAACGACGGCGTGGATGTGAGGCGCTGCGCCAACACTCGCTTTGAACCCAGAGGATTCCGTCGTTCGGGCTCGTCAACTCGGGAAGTTCTCCTGACCAACCAGCCCGAGCGACAGAAATCCACCATGCGAGACCTCGGTCTGATTGGCAGCGTCCAGGTTAGCTTAGCCAGCCCGAGGGCGATCTCCCTCTCGTGTGCTGCTCCGCTGCGCTGTGTTACGCTTCGGAAAAAATGACAGGAATTGCTCCCCGGTCTCCATTTGAAACAGGTACAGGTCGACTTGATGACAATTTGTAGAGCGCTCAGATTCAATGCGTCCGCCGGGATGGTGCTAGCAGCCTTTGTCCCGTCGATAGCGAGCCCGGCCAAGGCCGCCGAATTCGATCTCACCTCTGCCACCATCTTCGAGATTCAGGAGGCCATGACCGCAGGTTCGCTTACCAGCGAGCGGCTCACGGAGCTCGTTCTTGCTCGAATCGAAGCCTACGAAGAAGAAGGACCGGCACTGAACGCAAGGGGCTTATATCCATGACTAGACACGACAGAAGAATAGGAGAAGATGAAATATGCGGTCACTAAAAGGATGCTTCATGCTCGCCGTAGCTTTCGTTTTGACGCTCAACAACTTCTTCTACGCCGTCAATCCCGCTGCGGCCAAGCCCATATTCGATTGGATCGACCCTTTCGCAGTCGTCGCCCTCGTACTCGTTTTCATCGAGAAAATCCTCGGTTCGATGCGGGGCGAAACCGAATGGCCTCGGCTCGTGGTGACGGTCCTGGTGGGGGCGCTGGTTCATTTATACGCCTACAATTACTTGGCGAAGATGGCGGGCAGTGGACTGGAGAGCGGGACCTTGTGGCTGGTTATGGTGCCGTTTGCGGTCTCCTTGCTCATCTATGAGGGCTTTTTTCTGATTCGTGAATCCAAATAGGGGCTTGTCTAGTCATGTATATAAGCCCCGAACGCAATCATCACCCTGAATCCGGAAGCCTTGGCCGAAGCGCGACTCCTCGACAAGGAACGCTTGGAGCATGGCCCCCGAGGACTGCTACATGGTATTCCGGTACTCTTGAAGGACAATGTAGAAACGAAAGATCTTCCCACCACGGCGGGATTCTACGCACTGCGCGACTACCAACCCGAACAAGACGCGGAGCAGGCGCGGCGTTTGCGGGAAGCGGGTTGTATCATCATCGGTAAGGCCAACATGAGCGAGTTTGCCAGCGGTGCGGCGATCAGCACACTGGGCGGTCAAATTCGCAATCCGCATGATCCCGAACGCTCGCCAAGCGGGTCCAGCGGCGGAACGGGTGCCGGCATTGCGGCGGGATTTGCCGTATTCGGAGTGGGCACGGACACGGGCGGATCGATTCGTGGGCCTTCCGCAGCCAATGGGATTGCCGGCCTCAAGCCGACATTCGGCCTCACCGGTCGTGGCAGCATTATCCCCCTCTCACTCTCCCTCGATACGGTTGGACCCATGGCGCGCAATGTCGCCGACCTTGCCGTTGTGCTCGAGGTCATGGCGGGAAGGGACCCGCGCGATTCGGCCACCGAAGTGCTTGTCGATCACGTTCTCGACACGTACACCGATGCGCTCGATCCGGGTGCTTTGAAAGGGGCCCGTCTGGGTGTTTTGCGAGACTATATGGGAAGCGATCCCGGTGTCGATGCCGTGATCGAGACGGCTATCGCGGGTAATGAGTAATCACGGCGCGGAGATTGTGGACGTCGAGTTTCCCCGTTTCTTATCGGGCTTGGCCGGAGGGTTGTATCGCGGCATACGCAACCCGGAATTTCCAGAGCAGATTACCGCCTACCTCGAGAATCTTCCGAATGGTCTCCCAAAATCCCATGCCGATGTCATTGAATTGACGGAAAAGATAACCGAAGAAACGCCAGAGGGCTGGGTGCCGAATCCCAATCGTTTGGAGTCTTACCAGCGAGAGCTGGAAGCAGGAACGACCGAGGATGTGCCGTACGCTCGGGCGTTAAACGAAGGCCGGAAGATCGTGCGAGACAGTCTGCAGTGGTACCTGCATGACATGGAGCTGTACGCCTTTATCGTACCGACCCGCACGCGACCATCTTCTCTCATCGAGGAGGCCGAGCGTCCGTCGCGATCCTCCGGATCTGGTCGGGGGAGCGCCGCGCATCTTGCGAATGCCGCGGGTTGGCCTGACCTCATCGTCCCTGCGGGATTTACTTCCGATCCGGCGTTGCCCGTTGCTATCAGCTTTATTGGGCCGGCGTTCAGTGAAGCTCGGTTGCTGGCCCTTGGATACGCGTTCGAGCAACTCATGCCGGCGCGTCGACTGCCAGTCCATACACCGAGGTTGGACGGAGAGATGTTCGACTACTGATCAACCGGTGAGAGCCGAGCGAACCCGCCTATCCCCATCCCATTATCCGGACGGAGTCGCAGCCGTTCAGCGTCTCGGCTGCTCGTTCTTGAACTCGACCAGGATGGAGTGGAGGGCTGTGTCCCCCGTGTTCTCCAGTGAATGCGTCCACCACGTGCGATTGTCCGCCCCGCCGAACCGGCCGGTCGGGAGGGTCACCTCCGAGGTGGAGCCGTCGGCTTCGGTAACCATCACGGTGGCGCCCTGTATGAAGTAGCCCACCATGGGCGCGTGGGTATGCTCGGGTTCTCTCTCTCCTGGTGCAAGCCGGTGATCGACGATGCGCACGGCGTCGTTTTCGAAGAGCACCTTATAGTACGGCTCGGGAAGGTCGGGAAGCGTCACGGGAGTCTCCGGCTCGGCCTGCTCCTCCGAAGTGGCCTCCGACGACGGGACGTACAGCCGCGCCCCGGCCGCTCCCAGCAAGATCCCGACGAACAAGGCTATGGCGGTTCTACTCATGCCGACGTCCTCCTACGGTTGCGCGCTCTCCAGAGCCCTCCGCGGCGCCCAAGGGGCTGGGCCCTTTCAAGGCTCATGGTTCGTAACTCGGTGTATCACAGTCGGAAGAGCGGCGCCGACCACCCACAGTGTTGGAGCCCGAGAGAGCTCCCATTGCTCCCGCGAAAACCCGTAACGCTCAGCGGATGCGCGGCAACCAAATAATGGAAATGAAGACGGTGATACGATGTGCGGCGAATCACCGTCGCATGCGTCGGTACCGCCTCGCTTCTTTCAGATGGCGGCCCGGCGTTTCCGAAGAGCTCGGTGACGCGTTCCTGACGGGTCGTCGAGTCCCGAGCTTCACCATCCCGAATCCGGAGGAGCGAGTTGAAAAACGGAATCGTCGGCTTTGGCCTGGTAGGAACGGGAATGGCCGGGGGCTTCCACGCCAGGGAACTCTCGTTCGTCGACGAGGCGAAGCTCGTAGCCGTCTGCTCGCGAAACGAGGAGAACGTCCAACGCTTTGCCGATGAGTACGGCGTGGAACGCTGGGCCACGGACTATCGAGACCTTCTCGACAACGACGCCGTCGACGTCATCTGCGTGCTGACGCCCACCGGCTCCCACAGAGAGATCGTCATCGCGGCCTCGGAGGCCGGAAAGCACGTCCTGGTCGAGAAGCCACTCGAGACCACGCTGGCGAAGGCCGACGATATGATCCGTGTCTGTCGGGAGAACGGCACGAAGCTGGGAGTCATTTTCCAGATGCGTTTCGGCTCGGTCGGGGCCAAGCTGACGAAGCTCGTCGCCTCGGGTGCTTTGGGCAAGATCCATCTCGCGGACGCCATCGACAAGTCCTCACGGACGGCTGCGTACTACGCCTCCGCGGCGTGGAGAGGTACACGGGAGCTCGAGGGGGGCGGATGCCTGATGACGCAGTCCATCCATATCATCGACCTACTCCAATGGATCGTGGGGCCGGTGAAATCGGTCATGGGTCGCGTCGCGACGAAGCGGCACGTGATCCAAGTCGAGGACACCGCCGCGGCGCTCGTGAGCTTCGAGAACGGCGCGATGGGCGTCATCGAGAGTACAACCTCGGTACGCCCGGCCCTCAAATCGCGGCTCGAGATCCACGGCGAGAACGGGAGCGTCGTGGCGAACGCGCAATACGACAAGATTCTTCTCTGGGACGTCAAGGACTATCCTCAGGAAGAAGTCGATCCACCCTCGCCTCTCACCGACATCGACGATCCCTGGGCGTACCCACAGACGCGTCATCGCGTTCAACTTCAGGACATGACCGACGCCGTTCGTGACGATCGCGATCCCATACTCATCGGAGAGGACGCACGGGCCTCCCTCGCCATCGTCTCTGCGATCTACGAGTCCTCACGCACCGGCAGGGAAATCTTCATCGACACCCTGAAGCCGGAGGCCTCTCTGAGGTGACCTCTCTGCTCAAAAAGCTCGAGAAGATCATAGCAGCCCTCCTGGCGACCATCGCAGCCCTCGTCGTGTACCAGGTGGTGGCCCGATACGTGCTCGGCAGGCCGCCGAGCTGGACGGAGGAGCTTGCGCGGTATCTGCAAGTGTGGCTCGTTCTGCTGGCGTCGCCCATCTGCCTTCGGAAAGGCCTGCACCTTGCCGTGGACTACTTGACGCCTCGGCTCCCCCCCGCGCCAAAGCGACTCATTCGATCGCTGAATCATCTTCTCGTGGGACTCTTTGGCTTGCTGCTCACCGTATTCGGACTCCGGATGCTTCCGGTCGCGGCTCTCCAAGTCTCTCCGGCCCTCGGCATCTCGATGATTTGGCCCTATCTCGCCGTCCCGACGAGCGGGCTCTTGATCACGACGGTCGCGGCTTCGCTCTTCGTCGAACAACGGCGACGCGAAAGCCCCGCGGCGGGAGCAACGCGTCGATGATTGCCGCCGTTTTCATCAGCCTCGTCCTCCTGCTCGCTCTGGGCGTGCCGGTCGCCTTCGGCATCGGCTTGAGTGGCGCGGCCGCCTTGCTCGTGAACGGGCAGATACCCCTCGAGGTCATCGCGCAGAGAGCCTTCGCGGCCCTGGACTCCTGGGCGCTGATGGCGGTGCCGCTTTTCATTCTCGCGGGCGAGCTGATGAATGCTTGCGGGATCTCGAGCCGGGCCATCGCGATCGTGGGGCGTCTGCGGGGCGGACTCCCCGTCGTCTCCATCACGTCGTCAATGTTCTTCGCCGGGATCTCGGGAAGCTCCAGCGCCAGCACCGCAGCCGTTGGCTCCATGATGATCCCGGCCATGAGAGAGCGCGGCTATCCCATCGGTTTCGCGGCGGCGCTTCAAGCCGCCGGCGGGGCGATCGGCACCATCATTCCGCCGAGCATCATCATGATAGTCATGGGCTACGTCACAGAGACGTCCATCGCCGCGCTTTTCATTGGCGGGATGCTGCCGGGCGTTCTCATCGCCGGCGCCCTCGTCGCGTCGAGCTTAGACCAAGCGCGGCGGTACGAGCGCAAGCTGCGAACGGAAGTCCTCGAGGAGACTTCCTTTGCGGCCGCGCTCTGGCAGGCGCTCCCCGCTATCGGCATGCCGGTCCTCGTGCTCGGGGGTATCCTCGCAGGCGTCTTCACCGCCACGGAGGCCGCGGGGATCGCCGTCGCCTACGGCCTAGTCGTCGGGCTCATCGTTTATCGCGAGCTGAAACTGAAAGACCTCGAGCGACTGCTGGTCACCGCGGCGCTGCGCTCTTCGGTGGTGATGTTCGTCGCCACCACCGCTTTCTTGCTGGCGTGGATCATCGCGGTGGGGCGCGTGCCCGATCGGCTGGGAGAGGCGTTGTCATCCTCGATGGGTAGCCAGCTCTCGTTTCTCCTGGCGGCGAACATCGTCCTGATCGTCGTCGGCACGTTTATGGAGAGCATCTCCGCGATCATCGTGATCATGCCCATCCTGTTCCCCCTCGCGATCCAATTCGGCGTCGACCCGGTGCACTTCGGAGTGTTGGCCGCCGTCAACCTGTGTATCGGCATGGTGACGCCGCCTTACGGAGCGACGCTCTTTGTCGCCTGCTCGATCGCGGGTCAGAGCGTGAGTGACGTCGCGGGCTGGACGGTTCGGCCGATCGCCGCCATGATCGCCGTCCAAGTGTTGATCACCCTCGTCCCGGAGACGGTCACCATACTTCCCCGCTGGTTCGGGCTCTTATGACGCGTCGAGGTCATTCCTTCTTGGCCCTCTTGGTCGCGGTCTGCCTCGCGGGAGCGGGCTGCGGGTCCGAGCGGGATTCGGTCCTCGTCCTGAAGGCGAGCTCCTCCAGCGCGCCGAACGAGCCGACCGTGCTGGGTCTTGAAGTCTTCGGCGAAGAGCTCGCGAGGGCAACCAACGGGCGCATCGTCGTCGACGTCTACCCCAATAGCGCTCTCGGAAGCGAGCGCGAGGTCATCGAGCTCACAATTGTCGGCGCGGTCGAGCTCGCCTGTCCGTCGAACGCACCCCTGGCCACGTTCGCTCCGGAGCTCCTCGTCTTCGACCTTCCCTATCTGTTTCGTGACCGCGAGCACATGTACCGCGTTCTGGACGGTCCCATCGGAGAGAGCTTCGGTGAGCCGCTGCGCGCGAAGGGACTTCGCCTACTCGGGTACTTCGACGTGGGCTTGCGACATCTCATGACGAGAGACCGCCAAGTCGATGCGGTCCAGGACATGACCGGCCTCAAGATTCGAACGATGGAGAATCCTCTGCACCTCCGAGCTTTCGAAACCTTTGGAGCGAGCCCGCTGCCCATGGCCTACGGCGAGGTCTACACCGCACTGGAGCAAGGGGTCATCGACGGCGCCGAGGCGGCACGCTCCAACTATGTTTCGAAACGCTTCTACGAGGTGGCGCCGCACTGGGCCGAGATCGGCTGGATGTATCTGGTCGCGCCTCTGGTCATGAGCGAGCGCGTCTTCGAATCGCTCTCAGCCGTAGAGCAGGAAGCGGTTCGCCTCGCGGCCAAAAGGGCCGTGGCCGCGGAACGCGAGGCCTATCGTCGCGCGGAGGAATCCGCATTGGAGGCGCTGGTGGCGGCTGGCGTATCGATCACCCGCCCCGACCGCAACCAGCTCGAGGGCCTTGCGCGCCGGATGTGGGAGGCCTCATCAGACCGAGTGAACCTCGCGCTCGTCGAGAGAATCGCGACGACATCAGCGGGCGACGAACCGGAGTAGCGAAGTCCGCCGACGAGGTTCGGCGCCGATCCGCAAAGACGGAACGGGCAACGCATCATCCGAAACGATATGCAGGGCACCATCGAGGCGCGGGCGGATCACGAACTATGTTCTAATGCCGCTGGTGGTAGCGGCGTCTTTTGAACGGGTATTCGAACTATGCCGAGAGCAAGGGTTCGATCTGCTAGGCACAGTAGCCGGGACGTCCCGCGCCGCTTCCTGCACCACGGTGTTGATGCCGCCGGAGAGCTCATCGCCGTCGAAGTGGTCGAACGGGGTCGAACGGCGCTCGCTTGTCCGTACTGCTCCACCGGGCTGATCGCCAAGAAGGGCCGCATCCTCGCGCCACACTTCGCGCACGACGGCGCCACGTGCCGCGAGTCACACGAGCGGGCCTCGGCGCGCGTTCCGCTCTACGACGACTTCGCGACCCTGGAGCCGCTCGGTCGCGCCGACCTGCGCCTGTGCGCGCAACTGCTTCGGTGCCCGATCAACCACACCTCGCTCCGGGGCTGGCGTCGCTCGGCACTCGCGCGCCTCGTCGACGCACAGCTCATCGAAGAGGTCCCCCGCGGTGAACGCTGGGTGAACGGGGTTGGCTCGCACCGCCACACCGCATGGGGCGAGCAGATCGCCGGAGCCACGCGCTACCGCCTTACGTTGAGCGAGCTCGCCAGCGCGCAGGAACGCGCGGCCCTCAGGAAGCTCGATCGACTCGAGGACGTCGCCCGCGACGGGGACGAACGAAACGCGATGGACGTACGGCTCTATCGCGCGCAGCTCGCGCGCCTGTTCTCGCTGGGCCTGTACCTGCTTCGCGTTCGCGCAGACAGCGCCCAGCTGCACAAGATCGGCGTCACCGCACGGTCGGTGGAAGAGCGCCTGCCCGAGATCCGTCAGGATCTCGAGGCGCACTTCGGCGACGTGGAGTTGGAAGTCGAAGGTCATTGGCCCAACCGCGGCTCCCTCGAGCTTTACTTCAAGCAGGTCTTCACACGCCGGCAAGTGCGGATCGGCTCACTGACCGAGTACTTCTCGTTCGGCGGCTACCGCCGACCCTTCACCCTACTCGCCCAGCTCGATTCAACGCTCTCTCCGCGCTTGCAAGCGCTGCTCTAGCCCGCTCGGCTGGAGCCGGCGGGAGGGTTCTTTCCCGCCCTCGCTAAAGCTAAAGATCGGACTCCACATGCGACGCTTCCAACCGTGGTACTTTCTGGCCGGATTCTTCTTTCATCTGGGTATCGCGCTGACGCTCCAGATCTGGCAATTCCTCGCGATGCCGGCGGCTTACGTACTGTTCGTCGACCCTGAACGAGTGAGGCAATTTTGCCGCGGCGACCAAACGTCGCCAGCGCTTCACTAAAGGACCGACCGTGCTGGCGTCACGTGGCGATTCACCATCGTCGTGGTACGAGGCGTCGGAATCTCTTACGGAAGACGGAGTTTGGCCGCAAGTATCAAGAAGTACACTGGTTGCTTGACTGCTCCGGCGCGATTGTTGTCGAAAAACATTACAGTTTTCGCACCGCCTAATTATCCCGAACGGCTTGTAAAAAATAGAAATCAAAGCACTTTCGTTCGGAGGTACGCGAATTGCATCCAAGCACTGCTATTTTGGACGAAAGGGAATGGACGGACATGCAGAGAATCGTGAAGCGAGCGTCGATCGCGGCACTGTTGATGAGCCTTTCGGGCGTCGCTCTCGCCCAGCCCGGCCCCCTGCCCGGCCCAGGCATTCCCGAGCCAGCTACGATCGCACTCGTCGCGCTCGGCATCGGGGCGGCCGCCTGGGCAAAACGCCGAAAGAAGCCGTAACCCCGGGATCGTCGTCGTGCCAGCTCCCGACCTCGATCGACCCCAGGACGCCTTCCGCGTGCATCGCGTACGCGCCCGCCATCGTGGCGGCCCGTAGCGCCTCTTCCCGGCTCATGGCCTCCTTGGGGAACCAGCCACCGGGAGGGTTATTGTCCCGGTCCTGCCGGGTCACCGCGGCGTGCAACGTATAAAAAGGATTGTAGGGAGAGACGGAATAGTCCGTTCCTGTCGCGACCACGACACCGGAATCCAGCAGCGTTTTCCAAACATAGGCACCTTCCATACGCGCCGGTCCCAACCGGGCTTCGGCGAAGTGCATGTCCTCGGTTGCATGAAGCGGCTGCATCGACGCGATCACACCGAGCTCGGCGAGTCGAGGGATGTCTTCGGGAGTCAGCACCTGACAATGCTCGAGAGCGAACCTGGCATCCTTGCCGTCGGTCCCGGTCTCCTTCAGAGCTTTTTCGAAGGCATTGAGTGCAATCCGATTGGCCGCGTCGCCAATGGTATGGATTCTCATGTTGAAGCCGATGTTCAATAGATTAACCGCCGATTGAGTCGTTTCGACTTCCGATCGTCTGGGCTCCCCGCGAAATTCCGGATAGTCGCTGTACTCCTCGAGGAAATGAGCACCCCTCGAGCCCAAGGCTCCGTCCAAGAGCGTCTTGACCGACTGAACGAAGAATTTGTTCTCGTAGTTGAGCGGCTTGCCGAGCTTTTTGGCCGCCTCCTCGTTGACCATCTGATTGATCCGTACGCGGAGGAGACCCACCTCGTAGAGCTTAAGCTCCCTTTGTACGTCCTCGTAGCTCGTCCCGGAGCCCGCATCGTGAAGCGTGGTGAGTCCGCTGGCCACCGCCAGTTGGGTTCCCTCGACCAGATTGCGACTGAGCTCATAGTCGGTCATCGGAGCCAACGATGGAATGAGGTCGAGTAGCTGTGGCGGTGCTCGCTCCACGAATTCTCCCGTCGGCTCCCCGTTCTCATCCTTCTTAATATGACCGCCTGGGCCGTGACATCGAACGTGACGGGGTGCGTTTCTAAACGTTCAGTGACGCGGCCTCTCTCCTCTACCCTGCTGATCTTTTTCGTCTTCCTCATTGCTCTGGGATGCGTGCCGGACCCCGTGGCTCGCCACCGATAAGCACAACTACGGCGGATTGTCCTACCCTCCTCGGGTGGCACCTCTACTTCGAGCGCCACGCCCTCGGTACGAACGCCGGGGTCCACCTCGTTGCTCTACAAGATGGGCAGCGCCCGCCGTGCACGTCGGGGACCCACGCACCTGTTTGAGGAGCTCCAGCCGTTCGAGGACCATCGCGGAAGCCAGCCGCCTTCCAAGGAGACTGCCATCCTCTATATAAGAACGCTCCCCGTAGCTCCATCCGGCGAGAGCGAAAAGCGGCTGGCGCGGCTTGGCGTCTTTCGTTACAGTGGAGGGTCTGAACGAATATGGCACCGGCGTCGCATCGCGGTGATGAATCTGTCTACACGACATATCGATCGAAAAAACGCGTAACAAACGAGGCGACCAAATGCTTAGACGACTCTCCGTGATCGGGTTGAGCATGTTCATGACGGCTGGGGCACGAGCACAAATGGAGCTGCCCTTCGAGATCGAGCCCATCACCTCATTTGACGAGCCCTGGGCCCTCGCCTTCCTACCGGACGGCCGCATGCTGGTGACGGAAAAGAAGGGCAACTTGTTCATCGTCACCCAGGACGGCCAGAAGTCCCGGGGCATCCGCGGTATGCCGGACGTCGCTTACGGCGGCCAAGGAGGCCTGGGTGACGTCGCTCTGCACCCGAATTTTGCCGAGAACCACGTGATCTACCTGAGCTACGCCGAGTCCGGTGTGGGCGATAGCCGGGGCGCAGCCGTCGCCCGAGCGGTGCTGACCGAGACCAGGCGCGGCGGAAGACTGTCCGACTTCGAGGTCATCTGGCGCCAGTATCCCAAGGTCGTCGGTTACGGCCACTACGGGCACCGGCTGTTGTTCGACGACGAGGGTTACCTGTGGATCGCGTCTGGAGACCGCCAGAAATTCACACCGGCCCAGGACATGCAGGCGAACTTGGGCAAGGTCCTACGCTTGCACGATGACGGTTCGGTTCCGGACGACAATCCCTTCGTCGACCACTACGACGAGAATCCGCTCGTCGACGATGAAGGGGTCTATCCGCAGATCTGGTCGCTCGGCCACCGCAATGTGCTCGGGCTGGCATTCGGTCTCGACGGTCAGCTCTGGGATATCGAAATGGGGCCGCGGGGCGGCGACGAGCTGAACCGCGTCATGCGTTCAGCGAATTACGGTTATCCGATCGTCAGCAACGGCGACCATTACGACGGGCGTGAGATACCCGACCACGACACGCATCCGGAGTTCGAGGAACCGGCCGTGTGGTGGACACCCGTCATCTCGCCGGGCGACTTGATGATTTATCGCGGCGACCTGTTCCCCGACTGGCGCGGTGATGCGTTCGTCGCGGGGCTCTCGTCCCGCGCGATCATGCGTATCGAGCTGGACGGCGAAGGTGCCCGCGAGGTCGAGCGCTACGACATGGGTGCACGGATTCGGAGCGTCGTCGATGGGCCGGACGGCGCCATCTGGGTCCTCGAGGACGACGAAGGCAACAGCACCGGGCGCATGCTGAGACTGACACCGACTAGAACGTCTGAATGAATCCCTGCCCGGGTGACACGTCAAAAGAGTGACGTCGGTTCCGTCTGCGTTCACGACCGAGGAGTCTCGGTCCCCGCTAATGCGTGAGTGCGTAAATCACGTAGTTGACCCCGAGCTTGTAGCCTTCGTTCGACAAGTCAATCGGGTACCACAACCCTGGTCCGACCACTCCCAGTAGTCCCCGATGTCGTTGTTGAAGTTGGCCACGACCTGCAGGCGGCCGGCGTCGTCGCGGATGCCGAAAAACATCGGCGGATAGGCGTGACCCATAGGGTGCGTGATGACGTCGAGATCCTCGATGGAGAAGAAACTCTGGTAGATGGGATCGGATTCTTCCAAGAGCTCGAAGTGCCGGCCAGGGAGCACCTCGGCCATGTTCGCTTCGAAGACCTGCCAATCCCATTCGCCGTCGAAGTCATCGAAAATCGCGAACCCACCCCGCGACAGGTATTCGCGGAAGTTCACCGCCTCGGCTTCCGTGAGGGGGATGGTCGAGTAGCTCAGCCATTCGGCTTTCGCCCTCACAGATCCGAGCGTGCGGCTTTCCCGCACTCGGCTCCTCCTGAAGGTATACCCGAAATCAGACAAGGCAAGGTAGTCGGGACGGAGTGAGGTGAGGGACTGGTAGGGGAAAGCGCTCCAACAACAAGTGAAAACGAGGCCAGGTCATTCGGCGCTGACTCCGCCGACGAAGGCTTCGAAACCACAACCGTGTCACCTCCTCAGAAAAGGATTGGAGAGAGCGGATGTTGCTGGGAAGTCCGTAGTACGCGTAGTGACCGCGCAGCACCTGGCAAAGCCAGCGATGCTGGACGGCGACTGGAGCATGCATACGTTGCTTCGCGCGAAGCCGTAGCGACTTGAGTTTGGCTCGTAGCCGCTGGCTCTGCGTTTTGCGCTTCACGACGAAACGGCCATCGCGGGTTCTCCCACAATAATGAGTGAAACCCAGGAAAGCGAACGTCGCACACCGCCGAAGGCCCCGTTGCTCGCGTGACAAGGAAGGTAATCTCCCGAACTCGAGCAAACGGGTCTTGTTCTCGTGGAGCGCAAGCCCGAATCGGGCTAGTCGCTCCTTGAGCGCTCTCATCATCCTGCTGGCATCGGTCCGATGCTGGAAGCCCATGACGAAGTCGTCAGCGTATCGCACGATGGAAATACGGCCTTGTGCTTCGAGCCGGCGCCATCGATGAACCCACAGATCTAGAACGTAGTGCAGAAAGACGTTAGCCAAGAGCGGGCTCACACCTGCCCCTTGCGGTGTCCCTTCAGTTGTCTCGCTCCACTCTCCTTTCTCCAGTACGCCGGCTCGCAACCACTGACGGATGAGTCGAAGGATGCGTTTGTCGGCGACCCGGTGCGAAAGCATCCGCATCAACCACTCGTGGTCCACCGAGTCGAAGAACTTGCGGATGTCCGCGTCGAGAACCCAGTTCACGCGTTGCGTCATGAGCGCGGTGTGGAGCGCGTGCAACGCTTGGTGCGGGCTCCGTCCGGGCCGAAACCCGTACGAGAACCCGATGAAATCGACTTCGTAGACGGCGCTCAAAACCTCGGCTACCGCTCCTTGGACAATCTTGTCTTCCAGTGCGGGGATGCCAAGAGGGCGCTTTCCGCCATCCGACTTAGGAATGTACACGCGCCGCACCGGTAGTGGTCGGTAGCGACCGGCGTGTACCCGCGAGCAAAGATCCTTGATGTTGCTCACGAAGTTCTTCTCGTAATCGGCGACAGTCTCTCCGTCGACACCAGCGCTTGCGCTGCGCTTCAACCGACGAAACGCTCGATAGAGCGCTTCGTGATCCACGTGATGCAGCAACGCAGTGAACCGAGCCTTTCTATCTCGCTTCGCTGCTTCGTTCACCCGCGTGAGATTTGGCGGTAAGGCGACCCGGCGCTGTGTCCGGACCTTAGCCCTCTCCCGTGGGTTCCCTCCAGGCCGATCCCTTCCCTCCACCATCTCGTTGCCTTCGATAGCTTCCTCAGTGTCGGGTCGGAGGGGGCGCACCGCAGCGCTGACCCCCGTCCGCCGCTCAAACCGGACATACAGTTTTCCCGTATCCGGCTTTCACAAAGGTTGGATTATTCATCGCGGCTTGATGGAAGGAATCAGGAAGACAAAGCGTACGAGGCCCATCTCATCGTAGAGCTGACGCTCCGGGAGCTGCTTCCACCCCCGACAGCGCCAGCGTTTGAACCGATGCGACCAGATACGTCGCAGGATCCAACGATCGAGACGCGCGAAGAGCTTGCGGACGTGAGCTTTATGATAGTAAAGACCCCAACCGCGAATAACCGGGTTGATCTCGTCGATTAGCTGCTGCGTACTCACAGGAGCTTTGCGACAGGTCCGTCGCCGAATCTGATCCTTGAAGTGCTGGAGCGACTTCTGTCGAGGGTACGCGTACAGGTCACCCTTGCGGACACCCGTACGGATCTTGTGTGAGGGTAGGGCCAAAGGGCGACTACCCCGCTTGATCTTGTATCCCAAGAACTCGAAGCCGTGTGCAACGTGAACGATACGAGTCTTCTCCACGTTCAAGGTTACACCCAACGTCGTAAGGATCATCCGGGCTTCGGCCAGCACCTTCTGGGCCTCTGCCTTGGTGCAGCATGTCACGACCCAGTCGTCGGCATACCGCGTCAGGCGATAGCCACGATGGCGCATCTCCCGATCAAACGGAGTCAAAAGGACGTTACTTAAGATCGGTGAGACCACACCGCCTTGCGGTGCACCTTGCTCGGTCGGGAGCCGTCTCCCCTCCGCCATGCAGCCTGCTTTGAGCATGCTGCGAATAAGACGAAGGACGCGACCATCCGACACTCGCTTGGCAACAAGAGCGAGGAGCTTCTCATGGTCCACAGTCCCAAAGAAATTGGAAAGATCCGCATCCACGATCCACTCGTAACCCTCTTCGATCTCTTGCCAGATCTTGCGTAAAGCATCCTTTGTCGATCTTCCTCGTCGATATCCGAAGCTGGCGGCATCGAACACCTGCTCGAAGATCGGTTCCAACCGGTTCTGCAGTGCCTGCTGACACACGCGGTCATAAACGGCCGGAATGCCGAGCGGGCGGAACTTTCCCGGTTGTCCAGCCTTGGGAATGAGTTTCTGCCGAACAGGTAGTGGACGATAGGCATCGGTCTTGAGCTCCTCATGGAGTCGGTTGAGGTGCGCATCAAGCTGCTCCTCAAACTCGTCCAGAGTTTGTCCATCGATGCCACCGGCACCCTTGTTCCGCTTCACTCGGTTCCAGGCCAGCTCCAAGTTCTTCCGCTTGTATATCTTGTCCACCAGAGAGTGGACCTTCCTCTCACCCGTTGGGTTCAACCAGGCCGACAGTTTCCTCGGACGATCACTTCTGGGTCTTTCACTAAAGGAACTTATCCGCGTCATCGCCCTTACTCGTCTGTCATCCTTGTTGTCACCAACCACCTTTGCCAGCCCCCTTCCCCAGCCCACTCGGCTGCCGATCTCTCGATCACACGACTTTCACCGCGCTTCAGGTACTATTGGGCTGTCCGACGACTCACCCGGCTTCACTTCCCATTTCGCTCTCGCTTATAGGGTCGCTTATCCCGACGCCACTCGGGAACCCAATGAGCCCTCCTGGGGTCACGTCCAGATCTTCCGTACCGTGCCGTCCGCAAACACCTTGATTCGGTGGGTGAATGAGAACGCCTTCGCCTCCATAGTGCAGGCTCGACCTTGCCCCACCTTTGGCCGACCGGTTCATCAACGGGGTCGCCCCCTCGATTACGGCCCGGTACTGCTCCGCATACCCTTCAGATTCCACCTCGCGGTGGACACCCTGTCCTCCAGTTGTCCAGTGGACAGAACCCGAACTTAGGTACATCCCCTTGGCAGTAGCCATCGTTTCCAACTTCGTGCCCGTTTAGGGTTCTCCTTATCCGCGTTCCCCGGCCAGCGAGGCGTTACCCCCGCTTTTGGATATGGCGCTCCTCATCCGAGCACCAGAGGGACTTCAACCTTCCTGATCTGGACGCTGCCCAGCACACACTATGAATCGGTCCGACTTCCGGCCTCAGCTCAGCACCGCGCTTCGGTTTTCCCTTGCGCGACGCCCCCATCGGTGACCATTCCGATGGACCCGGCCGGACCTCCTGGGTCCCGAAAGGAACTCTTCGTACGTGATGTGGTCCACGACCCCGGCGGAGCGTAACCATCTCGCGATAGCGATGGCCCACATGCTGCCTTCATTGACGGGAATCAACTCGGCCTTCCGCGATATTCAGCATTTCGAGGCTACATTCACACACCCTGCACGACCCCTGTCTACGCTTCGGACCCCGCGTTGCCACGACGCCCGCAAGACTCGGTCCCGACCTGTCCGCTACGACTTTTGGTCGGATTGGACTTCCACCCATAGGCTCCTTTCAGTTAGCCCAGCGCACTCCCGGCGGCTGTTGAATTTGGTCGGGTAGCGGCGGCACCTGTGAATACTCTTAGGCAGCAAACTCATCGCTGTCAAGAGATTTCTGTTTGCTTCTAAGCGCGTGAACGAGAGCGCCCATATGGCGATAGCCTTTGATACGCCGGAACTTCTTCTCCGCCGTGACGACGCCGAGAGCGGTCCATCGGCGAACCATCGAAGGACTCTTCCAACGCTTGACGTTTCTCGATACTCTTCGAATGGTTCCGTTGAGATTCTCAATGGCGTTCGTCGTGGCAAGAGACTGGCGAAGTAACTCGGGCAGAGCGAGCTTCACGACCGTGAGCGTCTCTTCCATCCCTTCGCGAAGGCTTCCGGCAGCTTCATCGTGGCTGTTTCGCTCGAGCCACGACACCAATGCCTGAAGTCGCTTGCGCGCCTTGTCGGCACTCTTGCACTTGTAGGCTTTCTTCATCGTCTGGAGCACGTAGGCGTGACGAGACTTGGGAAGGTACGAGCGAAGATTTCGGAGTTTATGGATCTGGCACCTTTGGATGACCGCGAGATCCCCCAACACGTCGACGAGTGCCTTGCGGATACCTTTGCCTCCGTCCACTACACAGAGAATCGACTCATCGACGCGCAAGCCTCGCTCGAGAAGGTCCTGCAACATCGCGGTGCACACCCGAGAGTTTTCCGTCGAGCCCAGCCATATACCCAGGGGCACCTTCGTTCCATCTATTGTGATACCGAGAGTTACGACGACGGTCTGGCCGGCCACCTCAAGGCCATCCATCATCAGTGCCGCAAGTTCGTACTCCTCTAGCCGCCGAGACAGGTATTGCTCGAGCTTCTTCGTCGTCTGGCTTACGAGGTGACGGCTGGCGGCACTCTTGCTCGTGCCACGAGACTTCAACTTGGCCGCGGGTTTGTCCAGACTCCGTTCGTAATTTCGGGTCGATACCCCCACCAAGATCTGATTCAACACTCGCTCTGGAAGCGGGTCTTCTTCGCGGAAGGCTTCGAAGTGTGGAAGCGACGCCTCCTCACCAGACTTCGAACGCACTCGAGGTCGCGACACTTGGATGCGACGACCACCGAAGCTCAGCTCTCCGTTCGTGCTCCCCCAGTGGTTATGAGTTCGCTCCTTCTCGTGCTTGCCCTTGAGCCCCGCGACCTCCTCGGCGTCCTCTCTGAGCAGTAGGTGCAGAGCTGTCAGTCCTTGCTCGTACACCCATTCCGTCAGATCCGCCTTCGTGGCCGCGATCCCAGCTATCATCGGTAGCAGTATCTGACCGGCTTGGCCAACTACCTTGCCCGTAGGCGAGTGCGTTTGCTTTCTTACTGGCTTCTTTGATTTCCTAGGCATTGGTGGCTCCTTGTCCCCCTCTGGAGACGGTTGTTTGGCAGACCTATTCTTAGGCCGGCCAAGGAGCCGCCGCTACCCCAAATTCAACAGCCGGCGGGAGTGCGCTGGGCTAACTGAAAGGAGCCTATGGGTGGAAGTCCAATCCGACCAAAAGTCGTAGCGGACAGGTCGGGACCGAGTCTTGCGGGCGTCGTGGCAACGCGGGGTCCGAAGCGTAGACAGGGGTCGTGCAGGGTGTGTGAATGTAGCCTCGAAATGCTGAATATCGCGGAAGGCCGAGTTGATTCCCGTCAATGAAGGCAGCATGTGGGCCATCGCTATCGCGAGATGGTTACGCTCCGCCGGGGTCGTGGACCACATCACGTACGAAGAGTTCCTTTCGGGACCCAGGAGGTCCGGCCGGGTCCATCGGAATGGTCACCGATGGGGGCGTCGCGCAAGGGAAAACCGAAGCGCGGTGCTGAGCTGAGGCCGGAAGTCGGACCGATTCATAGTGTGTGCTGGGCAGCGTCCAGATCAGGAAGGTTGAAGTCCCTCTGGTGCTCGGATGAGGAGCGCCATATCCAAAAGCGGGGGTAACGCCTCGCTGGCCGGGGAACGCGGATAAGGAGAACCCTAAACGGGCACGAAGTTGGAAACGATGGCTACTGCCAAGGGGATGTACCTAAGTTCGGGTTCTGTCCACTGGACAACTGGAGGACAGGGTGTCCACCGCGAGGTGGAATCTGAAGGGTATGCGGAGCAGTACCGGGCCGTAATCGAGGGGGCGACCCCGTTGATGAACCGGTCGGCCAAAGGTGGGGCAAGGTCGAGCCTGCACTATGGAGGCGAAGGCGTTCTCATTCACCCACCGAATCAAGGTGTTTGCGGACGGCACGGTACGGAAGATCTGGACGTGACCCCAGGAGGGCTCATTGGGTTCCCGAGTGGCGTCGGGATAAGCGACCCTATAAGCGAGAGCGAAATGGGAAGTGAAGCCGGGTGAGTCGTCGGACAGCCCAATAGTACCTGAAGCGCGGTGAAAGTCGTGTGATCGAGAGATCGGCAGCCGAGTGGGCTGGGGAAGGGGGCTGGCAAAGGTGGTTGGTGACAACAAGGATGACAGACGAGTAAGGGCGATGACGCGGATAAGTTCCTTTAGTGAAAGACCCAGAAGTGATCGTCCGAGGAAACTGTCGGCCTGGTTGAACCCAACGGGTGAGAGGAAGGTCCACTCTCTGGTGGACAAGATATACAAGCGGAAGAACTTGGAGCTGGCCTGGAACCGAGTGAAGCGGAACAAGGGTGCCGGTGGCATCGATGGACAAACTCTGGACGAGTTTGAGGAGCAGCTTGATGCGCACCTCAACCGACTCCATGAGGAGCTCAAGACCGATGCCTATCGTCCACTACCTGTTCGGCAGAAACTCATTCCCAAGGCTGGACAACCGGGAAAGTTCCGCCCGCTCGGCATTCCGGCCGTTTATGACCGCGTGTGTCAGCAGGCACTGCAGAACCGGTTGGAACCGATCTTCGAGCAGGTGTTCGATGCCGCCAGCTTCGGATATCGACGAGGAAGATCGACAAAGGATGCTTTACGCAAGATCTGGCAAGAGATCGAAGAGGGTTACGAGTGGATCGTGGATGCGGATCTTTCCAATTTCTTTGGGACTGTGGACCATGAGAAGCTCCTCGCTCTTGTTGCCAAGCGAGTGTCGGATGGTCGCGTCCTTCGTCTTATTCGCAGCATGCTCAAAGCAGGCTGCATGGCGGAGGGGAGACGGCTCCCGACCGAGCAAGGTGCACCGCAAGGCGGTGTGGTCTCACCGATCTTAAGTAACGTCCTTTTGACTCCGTTTGATCGGGAGATGCGCCATCGTGGCTATCGCCTGACGCGGTATGCCGACGACTGGGTCGTGACATGCTGCACCAAGGCAGAGGCCCAGAAGGTGCTGGCCGAAGCCCGGATGATCCTTACGACGTTGGGTGTAACCTTGAACGTGGAGAAGACTCGTATCGTTCACGTTGCACACGGCTTCGAGTTCTTGGGATACAAGATCAAGCGGGGTAGTCGCCCTTTGGCCCTACCCTCACACAAGATCCGTACGGGTGTCCGCAAGGGTGACCTGTACGCGTACCCTCGACAGAAGTCGCTCCAGCACTTCAAGGATCAGATTCGGCGACGGACCTGTCGCAAAGCTCCTGTGAGTACGCAGCAGCTAATCGACGAGATCAACCCGGTTATTCGCGGTTGGGGTCTTTACTATCATAAAGCTCACGTCCGCAAGCTCTTCGCGCGTCTCGATCGTTGGATCCTGCGACGTATCTGGTCGCATCGGTTCAAACGCTGGCGCTGTCGGGGGTGGAAGCAGCTCCCGGAGCGTCAGCTCTACGATGAGATGGGCCTCGTACGCTTTGTCTTCCTGATTCCTTCCATCAAGCCGCGATGAATAATCCAACCTTTGTGAAAGCCGGATACGGGAAAACTGTATGTCCGGTTTGAGCGGCGGACGGGGGTCAGCGCTGCGGTGCGCCCCCTCCGACCCGACACTGAGGAAGCTATCGAAGGCAACGAGATGGTGGAGGGAAGGGATCGGCCTGGAGGGAACCCACGGGAGAGGGCTAAGGTCCGGACACAGCGCCGGGTCGCCTTACCGCCAAATCTCACGCGGGTGAACGAAGCAGCGAAGCGAGATAGAAAGGCTCGGTTCACTGCGTTGCTGCATCACGTGGATCACGAAGCGCTCTATCGAGCGTTTCGTCGGTTGAAGCGCAGCGCAAGCGCTGGTGTCGACGGAGAGACTGTCGCCGATTACGAGAAGAACTTCGTGAGCAACATCAAGGATCTTTGCTCGCGGGTACACGCCGGTCGCTACCGACCACTACCGGTGCGGCGCGTGTACATTCCTAAGTCGGATGGCGGAAAGCGCCCTCTTGGCATCCCCGCACTGGAAGACAAGATTGTCCAAGGAGCGGTAGCCGAGGTTTTGAGCGCCGTCTACGAAGTCGATTTCATCGGGTTCTCGTACGGGTTTCGGCCCGGACGGAGCCCGCACCAAGCGTTGCACGCGCTCCACACCGCGCTCATGACGCAACGCGTGAACTGGGTTCTCGACGCGGACATCCGCAAGTTCTTCGACTCGGTGGACCACGAGTGGTTGATGCGGATGCTTTCGCACCGGGTCGCCGACAAACGCATCCTTCGACTCATCCGTCAGTGGTTGCGAGCCGGCGTACTGGAGAAAGGAGAGTGGAGCGAGACAACTGAAGGGACACCGCAAGGGGCAGGTGTGAGCCCGCTCTTGGCTAACGTCTTTCTGCACTACGTTCTAGATCTGTGGGTTCATCGATGGCGCCGGCTCGAAGCACAAGGCCGTATTTCCATCGTGCGATACGCTGACGACTTCGTCATGGGCTTCCAGCATCGGACCGATGCCAGCAGGATGATGAGAGCGCTCAAGGAGCGACTAGCCCGATTCGGGCTTGCGCTCCACGAGAACAAGACCCGTTTGCTCGAGTTCGGGAGATTACCTTCCTTGTCACGCGAGCAACGGGGCCTTCGGCGGTGTGCGACGTTCGCTTTCCTGGGTTTCACTCATTATTGTGGGAGAACCCGCGATGGCCGTTTCGTCGTGAAGCGCAAAACGCAGAGCCAGCGGCTACGAGCCAAACTCAAGTCGCTACGGCTTCGCGCGAAGCAACGTATGCATGCTCCAGTCGCCGTCCAGCATCGCTGGCTTTGCCAGGTGCTGCGCGGTCACTACGCGTACTACGGACTTCCCAGCAACATCCGCTCTCTCCAATCCTTTTCTGAGGAGGTGACACGGTTGTGGTTTCGAAGCCTTCGTCGGCGGAGTCAGCGCCGAATGACCTGGCCTCGTTTTCACTTGTTGTTGGAGCGCTTTCCCCTACCAGTCCCTCACCTCACTCCGTCCCGACTACCTTGCCTTGTCTGATTTCGGGTATACCTTCAGGAGGAGCCGAGTGCGGGAAAGCCGCACGCTCGGATCTGTGAGGGCGAAAGCCGAATGGCTGAGCTACTCGACCATCCCCTCCGTGAGGCCCCACGTGCCAGGCTCGCTGAAATACAGCACGGGGTACTTCATGATCTCGGGACTCGCGAGCGAGACGATCGTGTGGGCGGCGGGCTCGGTGTGCACGGCTGTCAGCTCGTCGAGGATTCTGAGAAGGTTCTGCTCGGCCCGCGGGTAGTCGTGTGCCCATCCCCCGCGGCGGCGCCCGGACGTTCCCTCGAACTGCACGCGCGCGAACACGAACTCCGGCGCGCTCGAGAGATCCGGCTCCCCGCCGAGGTCCAAGCGCTCGAACAACGAGAACTGACCGAGACTGATCCCTGCGGCGAGGGAGGCAACGACGACCGCGACCAGGGACTTGAGGCGCATCGTCTCTCCTTCCAGATGAATTGTACCCGTCCGAGCGCGATTTGTCGTCGAGAAGATGAGACATCGGGCCGTGCCTCGACTCCCCTGCGCGGAGAGGGACATCTCTGGATTCTCGACCACATGCCAGGGGTCCTTGCGGCTCTACGTCGAGTGAAAGCGCGCGATAGGTTTGGAGAACCCTGTCGGACTCGCTCAAGCAGCTTTTCGCGATTGTGACCGTAGTACTCGAAGGCCGACATCGCGCGGCCCTCGTAGGCTTTCCCGAGGAGCAGGACTTGACGATCCTTTAACGCCAGCTTCCAGGCGCCGGGCTCCTGAGCGATTTCCGCCGCGGCGGGACGGTTGCGATCGATGAGCTCGAGCGACGGTCTGCTCTCGGCGTCTATGCCGGCCGTGATCGATGCGTGGTACGTGATGCTCGACCGGTGGGGTACGATGTCGTTCGCCCAGGTGCTCGAGCCGGCCATCGACGTCGCCGAGAACGGCTTCCCCATGGGCGAGGGCCTCGCGCGCTCGATTGGGCGCTCGCAGAAGATCCATAAATACCCGACGACGATGAAGGTGTACTACCCCGACGGCCGTGGCCCCTGAGCCCGGCGAGATCTTCCGCAATCCGGACGCAGCGCGCATGCTGAGCAAGCTCATCGAGGCGGAACAGGCGGCGATCGGCAAGGGACGGAGTGAAGCGCTCCGGTCGGCACGCGACCGCTTCTACAAGGGTGACATCGCTCGCGCCATGGCGGACTTCTCGGAGGAGAACGGGGGTCTGTACCGCTACGAGGACTTCGCCGCCTACACCGCGCAGGTCGAAACGCCTGTGTCGACCAACTACCGTGGATTTGAGGTGTACAAGAACCAGTCGTCGACCCAGGGGCCGGCCGAGTTGTTCATGCTGAACATCCTCGAGGGCTACGAGCTCGGGAAGTTCGGGCACAACAGCGCCGATTACATCCATCTGAGCGCGGAAGCGCTCAAGCTCGCCTTCGCGGATCGCGAGCAGCTCGGCGATACCGACTTCGTGCGAATCCCGTTCGACGGCCTCCTGTCAAAGGCCTATGCCGCCGAGCGCCGCAAGCTGATCGATCCGAACAAGGCCTCGACCGAAATTCGTCCGGGGGACCCCGAGAAGTTCACGAAGGTGACCGAGGAGGCCCTTCGGCTGGAGCCGGGGCCGGAGGTGCGTGTGAACGTGGGCGAGGCGGACTACTCCGAGGAGGACACGAGCTACATCGCCGTGGTCGACAAGGACCGGAACATGGTAAGCTTCGAGCCCAGCCTGCACAGCGGGTTCGGCACGGGCGTTGTGATGGGCGATCTCGGATTCATCTTCAACTGCCGGGGCGACTACTACTCGCTGGTGCCTGGCGAGGCGAAGTCGCTCGAGCCTCGCAAGCGGCCGCGCTCGACGCTGCAGAGCACGCTCGTGATGAAAGACGGCGAGCCGTTCATGATCATCGGCAGCCCCGGCGGCGACGACCAGATCCAACGCACGGTGCAGACACTCATGAACGTGGTCGACTTCGACATGAACGTCCAGCAGGCGATCGAGGCACCGCGATGGTCGACCCGCGCCTTCCCCGCGTCGGTGTTCCCGCACAACGTGAGGTCGCCCGACGCTGCTCCCGTTACCTCGAGGGCCGCAGCATCCAGCTCAACGGAGACCCTCGCGCGCGTCGCGATGTGACGAGGCGCGGGGCGCTGACCGCGCTCGGGCCTGTCCGAACAAGACCGAGGATGGGTCGCCCCCAAGCTCTCGTATGGGCAGCACGCGGAAATTATCTACGACCGAGAAACCAACCCAGCCCAAGCCCGTGACGAAGAGCAGCGGCGGCGCAAGTGGACTCCGGGCGATTCAGGTGATCGCGTGCTCAAGACCTTCCTCGTCTGGCTGACGACGTCATGCGGGAGCAGCGCTCAAGACACTACGCGGGGGCCGTCTGGGCGAGCGAGAAGTTACCGATCACGGTCGGGATCAACTCTGCCGCGCTCCCGCTCGAACCGACCGGCCCTTTTCCGTCCAGCTATAGACCCCATCCTGGCGCTCCATGTAGCGACCCATGATGAACTCCCGACGGATGGTGCAGAAGTCAGGGTGGATCTTCTCGAGGAGCCGGCTGAGTGTCGCTTCCTTGAAGGAGCTCTTGGCGGGCAGACGACGAAGAATCTCCTCGAAGACGATCTCCTTCTTCCGTCTCTGGGCCGGGATCGACTTGAGCGTCGCTCCGTCGAAGAACGCGTTCAGGACCCACCGCTTCTCTCGGTCGACATCCGGGCCGGCCGCGAGTTGTTGCACCCTCTCTTTCTTCAGAAAGGGGACGATCGCCTGGCGCAGCTTCGAGTAGTCGAGCTTGACGTAGGTATAGGGCGGCCGCCGCTGCTCGTTCAGCAGACCGAGCCGCCGGAGCATCTGCAGGTGGTGGGTGACCGTCCCGGGGGCCAGGTTGAGCGTCTCCGCCAGCTCCTGCCCACACCGCTCCTCCTCGACAAGGAGACCCATGATTCGAAGCCGGATCGGGTCGGCCAAAGCCTTGAACAGCTCGACTATGTAGTCGGCGTCCGGACCCTCCGATGGAGTCTTGGATTTGGATCGAGCCATACCGTCTTCTCCCATGAGTGGAGCGCGTGTGACGATTTGATTAATTTCGGTTCAATAGATATCAAAACAACGTGGATGAGTCAACCGGGAATGTGATCCGGAGGCACGCACGACTGCGGCGTTGTCATCAACCCCGATGGGTTGCCGGCACGATGGAGGGCGGGATGCTGCACTCGCTGATATCCGATGCCCGGGTGATGTGTTCGCGCAAGATCTTCTCGATTTCGTCTTTCGAAACGCAGTTCTCGCATCGAGAGAGTCCCCGAACCGTGAGCCAACGTTTTAGCGTCGCGTCCCGACTGACGACTAGCCCGAGCGCGATCGGGCCTCCGCAACCTTCGCTTCCATGAACTCGGTGCCGTAGAAACGATCGGCGGCCAAACGGTTATGCGCACGGCACAAGGCTTTCAGCAGCTTCTCGTCGTGGCTTGGAACAACGCCGAACGGCCGTGTATGCTCGAGCTCTAGCCCCGTGCGCGAGCTGCACCGCGTCCCGTCCCAACTTCGATACTCGCATTGGTACCCCGCGCGAGCGAACACACGCTCGCGCACCGCCGACGTCACATAGCGTGAGGGCACTTCTGTTACTTTTGGTGACACCCTGCGCGCGCGAGGTCGCGACTCGGGCGTTTGGCGTTGGCTTTCTCGCTTCCGGCGTCTTTCGAGTTTCTTCTTCGGATCCTTCTTCTCGAGCGCGAGATCGACGGCCGCCCCTAAAAGCTCGGCCATATGCTGTGCGGGATTCTCGACGCCCATCACCTCCGCCAACCGCTCGAGCTTTTCTTTGAATTCCTTGTCGGCGGAGAAGCGGAAGTTGAACGTCTCGGGGCGCGCGGGTTGCACGACGGGAGGGGTCGGCGGCCTCGGAGTGGGCGGCACACCTGATGGTGGCGCAGGCGCCGCTTTCGGAGTGTTCTTGGTCGCCCTTGGCTGCTTGCGGATCGACGATCGAAAGACGGCCCGCGGCTGTAACGCGACGAGACACTCCTCGACGGCACGGGAGGAAAGGCCGGCGCCATCGGAGATCAACTTATCGGCATTGTTGGTGCGAAGGTGCGGAGCGAGAAGTCCCGCGGCCGTCAAGGTGATCGTGTTCTCAGCCAACGCAACGAGCATCTGCGGAAACCGCCTGGCCACGTTAGCCACTTGAATGCGACGCGCGACAGAGCCCTCGCTCAGCTTCAGTCTGTTGACGCAATAGTCGAAGAGGCTCTTGTAGCCGAGCTCGAGCGCGGTCTTTCGCCGCGACATCTCTGAAAGATAAGCGATGAGCAGAGCGACGTTTCGTTTCTCTCCCCGCACCAGCTTCTCGGCCGAAGAATCGAGCTCCGCATGTGTGCGTCGTTCGAGGTGCGAGAAATAGTTCTTGAACCGCAGAATCATGGGCGCGACTCCTTATATAGGTATAAGACGAGTTTTGGGTTTCGTTTCCTCCCTGTACGCTGGATGCGTCAGATGATCGGACGTTTTATCTCCAACTCCGCACGTGCAGAGTCGGTGGTTGTAACCAATCGGTCGAACCGATAGGTTTTGCCGATGTCTCTCGACGCCGGGAGTCGTCATGGAGCGTCCGCTGTCGCGAGCGGTTGGGCGGCTCCGCGAGGCGCGTAGGAGTCGGTGTGCGCCCGAGGACGGTACCAGGGATCCGCTCGGCGCTCGCCTCTGGCCGAACCGGCGCGCTGTCGGTTCGTCCCTGCGATCTCGTGAGCGCCTCTGGGCGTCGAGCGTTCGGCGCCGTTCGTATTTTTTGGACATGACGCGGATGATCTAGGTGGGCTGCTGCGACGATTGGACGCAATGAACCCGAGCTTCGTGAGCTACGATAGACGAGGCACAGGTTTGGTGGAGTGCGGGAGTCGCCGGTTCACAGATGCCTGCGACTCATCGCACTTCGTCGACGAGCTCGGCGAAGCGGTTGAGCAAGTCAGGCGCGTTTTCGGCGAGATAGGAGGCAACGCCCCGTTCGTCGATGACGGCGTCGAGAAGGCGCGCGACGTCGGCGCGATCCTGTGGGCGATTGGCGGATAACTTCATCAGGATGAGAGCCTCGGGAGCGATGACGTGTACCTCGCCAACCTCCACGACCGCCAGTTGATCGGCGAGGCACGGGAATGCGTCGGGTACGGCGAGCAGGTCGACGACGGCCATCTCGATACGGTCCTTCAGCTCCGACCGGTAGACGAGGACCGGTGCGGTCTTCTCGAAGGCCTCCAATCCGACGAGGTAGTCCACGTCTTTCGTGGCGCGTGGGAAACCGTTGAGCCCAACCGCCAGTCCACCGATCAGCGCGTGAGGAACCCTTAGACGGGACAGCAGTTCCCCAATCTCGATGGCGTCCTCGATCACGTTGGCCGCAACGACTGCGTCAAGTTCATGAAGGCGGTTCATCGATCTCCTGTCCGACGACGGCCTTCATTCCGTTGTCGTACTCGACGGCAACGAGTTGGCGACGCCGGCGCGTCGGCGACAGCGCCGCCTGAGCGCGAACTCGCTCTCGGAACTCGGGGTCGATACGATGGGTAGTCGGTTGAGCCAGGGGAGCAGGATCCAGCCACCGGGCGCCGCTCGGACGGACCCAGTATCGACCTGGGAACTGCTCTATTCCTTCCGCGCAGGACGCGGCTCGAACAAGGTCGTAGCGCACTTGCAGGTCCATGAACCATCGGGGTGGCACGCCGAAGAATGCTCCGAGCCGCACGGCCGTGTCTGGGGTAATGCCACGCTTGCCGTGCAAGATCTGGGAGATTCGCGTCTGGTGGACGCCGATGCTTTTCGCCAACCGGTAGGGCGTGATGCGGAGGGGGTCGAGGAAGCTCTCTTTGAGGTACTCGCCTGGGTGTTTCACCTTTTAATGGTAGCGACAAACGATAGTATCGTCAATAGGTACTAATGGATGCCATCGACCTTCCACTTGCGCTCGCCATTCTCGACGTCAAGGCACGCCAGGGACGCGGCCGGTCGAGCTCGTAGGGTGGCCTTCGTGAACGATGAAGGCGCCGAAGTAGGTCTCAGCCGGACCGACGCCCAGTGCGCTTCGGTCCAGCCGCCGGTTTCGTGCGCGAGCGCGATGCGGCGCGTGCCGATGGGACCGGCGCTACCGCTGATCCTACTGAGCAGGACGTCGCCCTCAGCTGCGGCGCAGACCCATCTGTTTCATTTGTCGAATCGGCCGCGATCCAGTACAGTCATTGCGCGCTAGCGTGATCGTTGCTAGCCAGCCACCTCATTAGAGGCGATACGATCCGATGAACTTCAGACCGGCAGGAAAATCGTACGCGCCTTTGACCCATCCATCCGATGTCTAAGGAGCATGGACGATGAGCAACGTGACATTGAACGTGAACGGCACGAACCACACCGTGGATATCGACCCTTCGACCCGACTGCTCTACGTCTTGCGAAACGATCTCGGCTTGCGAGGCCCGCGGTTTGGTTGCGGACTCGGCCAGTGCGGGGCGTGCACGGTGATCATCAACGGTGTGGCGACACGGTCGTGTGTGACGCCGACGTCCCGAGTCAAAGGCGAGATAACCACGCTCGAAGGACTCGCCAAAGACGGCACTCTGCACCCGGTGCAGCAGGCCTGGATCGACGAGCAGGTTCCACAGTGCGGCTTCTGCCAGAACGGGCAGATCATGACGGCCAAGGCGCTTCTGGACCGAAATCCGAATCCGACGGACGCCGAAATCCGTAAGGGTATGGCGAGCGCCATGTGCCGGTGTATGACCTATTACCGGATCCAGGCGGCGGTCAAACGTGCCGCGGGAGAATCCTCTGCAGGTGTCGCCGCGTCCGAAAGGAAGGTGGGCTGATGACAACCTTCACGAGTATCCCGAAACAGATCCCGAAACAGATCAAGGACGCGCTGGAGCAGCGGAGCGCTGCGACTTCCCGGAGGGATTTCCTCAAGACCTCGGGTATCTTCGTGGTGAGCTTCAGCGCGGCGGCCATCTCCCCTGCCAGCGCGCTCGTTGTGGCTGCGCAGGGCGAAGCGGCTGCAACCCAGGCAGCGGGCCCGTATCCCGACCCCGACTTCAGGCAACTCGATTCGTGGATCGTCATTCATGAGAACAATACGGCGACCTTTTTTGTCGGTAAGACCGATTGCGGCCAGGGGACGGGAACCGCGTTTCGGCAGATGATGTCCGACGAGCTAGATATCGCCTACGATGACACCAACGTCATCATGGGCAGCACCGACGTCACGCCGGACCAGGGGGGATCCGGTGGCTCCGATGCGATACAGAGAGATGGTTGGCCGATGCGAAGGGTGGCCGCCGAGGCCAGACGCGTCTTGCTGGAGCTGGCCGAAAAAAGGTTAGGGGTACCTGTCGAGCAGCTAAATGTTAACAACGCCGTGATCACGCTGAAGTCGGATCCCTCGAAGAGAGTCACCTACGCGGAGCTTATCGATGGGAAGCAGTTCCATGTCACGCTGACGGGGGAAAACGTCAACGAGACCACCGGCCGAGCCGTGGTCAAGCCGGTGCAAGAGCTCCGGAACGTCGGCCAATCTCGAGAGCGCTACGACATTCCACCCAAGGTGGACGGGTCGCTGACATGGGCGGTGGATGTCAAGCTTCCGGGAATGGTGCATGCTCGCAACGTCAGGCCACCGGTTGTCGGCGCGAAACTCATCCGCATCGACGAGTCTTCCGTCAAGGATCTGCCGGGATTCATCCGAGTGGTCAGCAAAGGCAATTATGTGGCGGTGGTCTGCGAGCGGGAGGAGCAGGCGATCGACGCCTCCAGAAAACTCAAAATCGACTGGGAGAAGCCGGCGGCTGCGCCGTTCCCGACATCCGACGAGCTTTACGGGTATATGCGCGGTGCAACGCCCATGTCGAGCTGGGATCCGGATGTGGTGGGCAATCCGGAGGCGGCTCTCGAGAGCGCAGCGACGGTTGTCGAAGCCGAATACGACTTCCCTTTCCAAGGGCACACGGCCTTCGGTCCAGCCCATGCCCTGGCCGACCCGTCGGACGGTCAGATGACGATCTATTCGAACGACATGAAATCCTACGGCATGCGGCGCGGGGTCGCCGAGTTTCTTGGGATGTCAAAGGATCAGGTGCGCGTGGTATGGATGGAAGGGCCTCAGTCCTACGGACGCACGGCCGCAGACGACGCCGGCTTCGAGGCGGCGTTTCTGGCGAAAGAGATCGGCCGGCCGGTTCGCGTGCAGTGGATGCGGGACGAAGAGACCGCCTGGGATACGAAGGGTCCCCCTTATACGTTCACGTTACGTGGAGGGTTGGACGCAGAGGGAAATGTCGTTGCGTTCGATTACAAGGCTCAGAGCGCCGACTACAATCACGTTGGGTACAACGAGGTCGAGACGGTTTTGATCGCACAACTCATTGGGGCGAGGAAAGAGACGCCGAACGCCGGCCGGGCGACGACACCCACGGACCTGTATGCGATCCCGAACCGGCGTGTGACGGGGAAGGTCGTACGCCTTCCCGCGGTCTGGGAAACGCCGCTTCGAACCGGGAACCTTCGGGATCCGAACGGACCACAGGTGACCTTCGCGTCCGAATCGTTCATCGACGAGCTTGCGGTGGCGGCGCAAGCTGATCCGGTTGCCTTTCGACTGAGGCTGCTCACCGCCAGCACCGACGACGACAGCGGGTTCAGACGAGCGCGCTCGATCGCGGCCATTCGCGCGGCCGCGGATGCCTACGGGTGGGATACCCGCGTCTCGCCGAAACCACGCGACGCTGAAGCCATCTTGACGGGGCGTGGAATGGCGTACTCCTACCGCAGCCAGACCGTGGTCGCGGAGATTGCCGAGGTCGAGGTGAATCGCGAGACCGGTCACGTCTGGGTCAAGCGGCTCGTCTGCGCACACGACTGCGGCCTGGTCATCAATCCCGAAGGGTTGCGCGGCACGATCGAGGGCGGGATGCTCCACTCGCTGAGCCGCGCGCTCCACGAGGAGGTGCGCTTCAACACCGAAAGGGTCACGAGTGTGGATTGGCGTTCTCATCCCAGCCTCACCCATGCCGACACGCCGGCCGCGATCGACGTCGTCCTGGTCAACGGAGATCCCCATCCGGACCGGCCCGATCTGCCGCCCTACGGAGCCGGCGAAGCTGTATGCAAACCGCTGATCGCGGCCGTCGCCAACGCCATCTACGACGCGACTGGAGTGCGTCTTCGCCGGGTTCCGTTCCGGGACGAGCGTGTGCTCGCCGAGCTCAAGGCTGCAGGTGTGTAGGCAAGTCAGGCTGATAAGCGAAGCGGACTGCGGCGTCTAGCCGTGCAGGCGTGACTAGCTTTGCCGCAGGAGGCTAGTGTGGTAGTCACGTTCAACGGAGCCGACAGCCGTACGGTTGCCCGGCGTGTGAAAGCGCTACGGTTTCTAAGCTGACCCTCACTGGATCTTACGGAGTCATTGGAAAGGGCCAGGACTAGATCCGACTGTCGGCGTGTTGTGAAAACGTGCAGACCCGCGCGCCCCGCGTGGGCTTCGCACCGAATTGCCTTAAAGCCCTGCCAACACTCCACAGCCGGCGCGGCTGAGTTTTGGCACCGTACGCGCTAGAGGCGAGCTCGGCCGTTGCGATCGTGCAGCGATTGGCATATACAGGTGTCACTATGACCGACCATGTCGTCTCACGCCGTCGATTTCTTCAAGCTGGCGGTGCCGCGGGCATCTGGACAGCTGGCTCTTCAGCGACTGCTTCAGGAGCGGAGCCGCGCCCCGTAACCGTGGAGTCCGCCCGCGAGGTGGGAATCTCGAAGTGGGATCTCGACACTCCCGCGCTTATTGTCGACCTCGATGCGCTCGAGGCCAACCTAAGCGCGATGCAGCAGATGGTCCGCCGCAACCGCATCGCGAGCCGGCCGCACGTCAAAACCCACAAGTGCCCGGCCATCGCTCGGCTCCAGCTTGCTAGTGGCTCCGTGGGGATCTGCGTTGCCAAAGTGAGCGAAGCCGAGGTGATGTTCGAGCACGGCATCGACCGGATTCTCATGACGACCACCAACGTGACGCCGTACAAGATCCAGCGGGCGATGGCTTTGCGCAAATGGTGCAACCAATTCATCCAGGCTACGGACAGCCCTGCCAACGCGCGTGCGCTCTCCGAGGCGGCGGTGGCTTTCGGTCTGGCAGCGGACGTTGTCATCGATGTCGACCCTGGAAGGCATCGCACCGGTATCACGCCCGGCGAGCCGGCTCTCGAGCTCGCGCGTCACGTCGACCGGCTCCCCGGTTTGAAGCTCCGCGGCATGCTCTGTTACGACGGCGGGTCTCAACACGTCAAGGGTTTCGAAAAGAGGAAAGCACAGACGCTCGAGCGGCTTGTGCCTGCCGCTGAAACGCTGGCGTCATTGAAGCGGTCCGGGCTGAACACCGAGATCTTCAGCGGCGGTGGGACGGGCACTTACAACATCGACCACGACACCGAAGGCTTGACCGACGTGCAGGTGGGAAGCTATGTCTTCATGGATGCCCAGTATCTTGCCATCGGTGGTGAGAGCGACCCCGAGGTGTACTCCGATTTCGCACCGTCCTTGACGATTTTGACCACGGTGCTGAACGATCAGTACGAAGGCCGCGCCACCGCGGACGCGGGCGCGAAGGCGTGCACGATCAACCGACCGTGGCCAATCGTGAAAGGCGAGAGCGGTATCACCTATCGATCGGGCTCGGACGAGTTCGGGTCGATCGGTTACGAAAAAGCCAGCCGCACGTACCGAGTCGGCGACAAGCTCGAGCTGATCGTCTCCCACTGCGACCCCGTCGTGAACCTCTACGACCGCATGTACGCCGTGCGAAACGAGCGTGTCGAGGCGGTCTGGCCGGTGGCGGCACGCGGGATGTCCTCGTAGCGGATCTTGCACTGGCGGGTCCATACGACGCGTCTTGTCAGCCCAGGCTCGAGTGAAAAAGCGAGAACCTTGCAGCCCGTGGTCTTGTTTGACTCCTCGCTGTTAGAGGGGGCAACCTCTTCGATGATTCGAGAGAGTGGCTGCGGTTGTTCTGGGATCGTCAGATGGCCGCCGGGCAACATGCGGATATCTCGCCCTCGGTCGCCCAATCGTTCCCGTGCCCTGACGACCTGATTGGGCTCTAAAATATCGCCTTCGCTGTGCCTTGGTGCACAACTCGCGATCTCGGTCCACAATTGTCCTTTACTCACGGATTCGAGGTTCCCCATGAGCATTTTCAAACGCACTCAGCGGAAGTATGTGAAGAAGGCCTATCGCGTGAGGAATTGGCGTGAATATGAGGCGGGTCTACGCAACCGTGGGAGCCTGACCGTCTGGATCTCGCTCACCGCCGGCAAGCTTGTGAACTGGGACGCGCCCCGGCCGAGGAGGAGGAAACCGGGCCGTCAACGCAAGTAGTCGAACCACGCCATCGAGACGGCTGTCACCCTGGGCATGGTGTTTCATCTGTCATCTAGGCAGAGCGAGGGATTGCTGCGATCGTTGTTCGCTCTGATGAAGCTAGACAATGATGTGCCCGATCACACCACGATCTCGAGGCGCAAGGCGAAGCTGGGTAAGGTCCCCTTCTACCAAGACAAGCAGAAGACGCCGTTGCACATCTTGATCGACAGCAGCGGTCTCGCTGTCCACGCCGGCCAGCTGCGCAGAGCACCAAATAGCAGAGACTATCGCAAGCTCCATCTGTGTGTCGACGAGCAGACTGGCGAAGTCGTCGCCTGCGAGCTGACGAGCAAAAGAGCCCGCGATTCATCGCGGGTTGCATCGCTTGTCGGACAGAGCGACAGTCCCATCTCATCGGCCAGAGCTGACACCGCATACGACGCCAGCGGCGTCTATGAGGCAATCGAGAATCACAGCGCTCATCGCTCGCCGAGGGTGCTGATACCGCCGCGCAAGGGCGCCCAGCTCGCATCGGGGCCGGCGAGCAGCCGACAGCGCAATCGCAACATTGCAGCACAAGCTCGGCTCGGCAAACGAAAGTGGCACACAGAATCGGGCTACAGCAAACGGAGCAAAGTCGAGACAACGTTCCATCGCTACAAGGCTATCGTGGGCTCAGCGATGCGAGCGAGAGGGTTGGCGGCACAGAGAGTCGAGGCAAGGATCGGGTGCAAGATTCTCAACACCATGACGGCGCTCGGGATGCCTGATAGCGAGATGATCGGATGATGGGAGTCGGGGCCAAGCGAGCTCTCGGCCTCTATCGGAGTTGTGCACCAAGGCAGCACTTCACGGCCTCGGGCATGCGCTCGAGAATGTAGACGAGGCAGACAAAGCGATGGCCTGTTTCGAGCAAGTTCTCGAGCACGATGAAGGCGACCGCCAGTCCGTTCGCTATTGCCTCCTCACAGCGCTACTGGAAGCGCGCCGGTTCCAGGACGCCGAACATCACATCGAAGTCTACGAGTCTAGTGAGGAGTCGCTGTGGCAATACGCCGACGCACTCGCCGCTTTTGGGCGTCACGGAGATGGAAAGCGATCGCGGAAGGCGCTCGGGCGCGCGTTAGAAGAGAATCCCATCGCCGCAGCCGCCCTTCTCAATTTGGAGCTTCCAACAGATGGGGAAGAGGTTCAAGACGCGCTCCATTGCTCTCACGAGCTAATAGGCCCGTGGGATCTGATCCCAGGCGCTTTCGACTGGCTCGCCGAGCAGTTCGATGACTTCGTGAAGTAGCGGGTTTGCCCGCCCTGACAGACCTTACAGAATAGAAGCGTTGGTCAGGTCACGTCGAAACTCGACCCTGTCAAAGAACGATTTCGCCGTGCGCCGCCTCGAGTGCGAGATCGGGAAGGTGCGCGAGCATGTCGGCGCTCATGTGCGTGAGGACGATGCGTTTGCAGTCGAGAAGGACAGAGCACGTGTCCGACTCGACGAGGTCTTGATCCTACCCTCGTTCCCGTCTAAATTGGCGCGAGAGGTAAGTCTATGAATGTCCGTGTAGCGATTTTCGTGCCTGTCCTGGGGCTTCTCGGGTCCGCCCAAGGTTGCCGCGAGAACGCGGCTGATTACGCGGTCACGCTCGATGAGCTTCACAAAATGCTCGAAGAAGAGCAGCAGCCCCTCCTGCTCGACGTTCGCCTGGCCTCAGATTTTGATGAGGCGCCCCAATTGATCGCCTCGGCGAAATGGCAAGATCCAAAGCTCGTCGGCGAATGGGGTCACGAGCTTCCGAAAGATCGTGAGATCATCGTCTACTGCGCGCATGGACACCTCATCAGCCGGCGCGCCGCGGCGCGTCTCCGAGAGCTCGGATTCAATGCCTGAATCCTCGAGGGCGGGATCGAGGCCTGGAAGGAGTCCGGCCGAGACGTCCTACCCGCGAAGCGAGAATGAACCCAAGAGCCAGGGCGCGGAAGCAGCGGCCGAGCTCCCACATCCTTCTGGCCGCTAGACAGTTTCGTCGGTGACATGCAGCCTAAACAAGGGGTTCTTGGCGGAGGCGGCCAAGAAGGCCTCACGGTCCGCTCCATCCTGCACTGAGAAATAGCGGCGTACTTCCCGAGCGTATGCGCTCAGATACGCCTTCAGAACATCCGGCCTTTCCTCCGGGGGAATCTCCTCGACCCGATAGTTGAAGCTACTGCTGCCGCGACGCAACTTCACCCGACCTGCAGCCCGGGCATTTCGAACCCAATTTGTGTTTCCTCGGGGCGCCACAAGATACTGCGCGCCGTCCAGCTCGAGTAGGTTGACGGGGGTCGAGAGCACGCGCCCCGACTTTCGCCCTCGGACATCGAGAACACGCATGTATCCGGGGCCCAGCCCGATTGCGACAAGCCTGCCCATCAAACGATTGAAGAGGGCCTCTATTCGACTCGGTCGCTGAAACGCCTTCGCTTCGGTCATGGGCTACGCTCCTCGCTTCTGTTGAAGTATCTCATCGGCCGCTACCAAAGTTATAGGAGCGCCGAGACTCCGTTGTCATGTGCGTCGCACACTGGAGGAATCGACAAACGATGACACGACGCCGAAGGACAGATCCACAGCGGCGAGGACGACATCTTCGGCGATGGTCGAACGGAGGGGTCACATCGGCGCGTCGGGAGGTGTATGATGACGCCGCCACCGATCCTGGCGCCACCAATCAAGGGCGGCGTTGGTATTCCTGCTTCACTTCGACCCGGCCTTGGTGTTAGGCAGCCATAGAGACGGTGGATTAAGAGAAAGGAAGGAATCATGAAACGAGTGCTTCTGTTTCTTGTTGTTCTCCTTATTGCAGGGATGGGCATGAGCTGCGGGTCATCAACACGACTTGAAGGAGTTGCCATCGGTGAAATTCAGCTCGAAGGTGAATATGCTGAAGAAATCACAGCGGATCTGGAAGAAGCGCTCGCTGCAGCCGGAGCAAGCGTCAACCAATCGGACGCGCCAGACCTCGTTGGGACGATAACCTGGGAATGGGCTGGAGATAAAGAAAACCCGTACCCCACGCGTGTCAAGATCTTTATGCAATCACAGCCGGCAGAAGGAAATTTTACCATAACGGCAAGATACGACGTGGATGCGGGTGCACAGCCTCAGGATACTTCCCGTTACAGAAGAGAGGTCGTAAAGCGCGCCGTGAATAGAATCGCTGTTCAAAGTCGAGATGCGACTTGAAGGACCGATAGTTGAGCCGGGGTACGAAGCGCGGCGTGAGTTGCGTCTAGACTTCCAGGCTCAGCGGCGGGGAAAATTTCTGGGCCAGCCGCGCCGCTTCGCGGAAGCCTTAGACAACCCAAAGGAGCCCTGGTGGGCCCCTTTGGGTTGTCGATCTCGGTCAGCTTGGCCTTTGGTCGATAGGTCACAAACGTGCGAGGCGCTTCACGCTGGATCGGCTCGAGCGTTGCCGCGATGGACTCACGGGGCACGGAGTCGAGATAGCGGCCGACGAGCCATCTCAGTGCAGCTGGCACGCCGCGGCTCAGGCTGACGGATTCGAGCTCGACGATGACGCCGCCCCTGGCTTCCTCGAAACGCCGTCGAGCGAAGAGACGTCGACTGGGAGTTCTAAACGCGAAGGATAAGGAACAAAGGCGTCGCGTCTATCGAGATCTACTGAAGGTGTCGGAAGAAACCTATCGCTCCGCTCAACGCGTTGCAGACCAGTTGGACGAGTCCGGCTTGACCGAGCCGGTGAAGCGAGCGAGTGCGGAGAAGATCGCCGCGGATTTTAAGCACTTTCTCGTCCTCACCGAAAAAGTCATCAACCAAACTCGGCGTAGAGTGATTGATGAAGAGCGTGTGCCTGCGGAGGAAAAGGTCGTTTCGATCTTCGAAGAACACACCGACATTATTCGCAAAGACCGGCGCGAGACTCTCTACGGTCACAAGGTGTGTTTGACTGGTGGCTCGTCCTCGATGATTTTGGATTGCGTGATCTTGGATGGGAATCCGTCCGATTCAACTCTCGCGGAAACCATGATCGACCGTCAAGTCGAACTCTACGAACGGGCCCCGCGCCAGGTTGCCTACGATGGCGCGTTTTCTTCAAAGGCAAACTTGGAAGCCATCAAAGGCAAGGGAGTTGAAGATGTTGCCTTTACCAAGGCTCACTTCGCGGTGACCGATATGGTCAAGAGTTCCTGGGTCTATCAACGCCTACGGCGATTTCGCTGCGGAATCGAAGGCGTCATTTCGTTCTTGAAACGAGTCTTTGGTCTCGACCGATGCACATGGCGCTCATTGCCTTCTTTCAAATCCTACGTATGGAGTTCCATCATCACCTGCAACCTGTTGGTAATGGCAAGGCACCTATTACGATAATAATGATTACTCTTACTGCGTTTATAGCCATGGATTGCTGACGATTCGCCTCTCGTTTCGTCCAAGATTTTCATTCGCTTCCGAGCCTACGAGGTGCCGACTGAAAACGTATAATACCCACATCTTCGATAGGCCTCTCGTACACCACAAGTTATGGTGTTTCTGGACAGGAAGTGAACAACCACCGCCTAGAAGGCGGTTGCTTCAAGGGCTGTCAATTGGAAATTGACTGTCGTCGTGAAGAGGCTCGCCATCCTGGGAGTCTATGTACTCCTTTACCATCTCGTCCGTTATGCTTCCTGAACTCACCGCCAGATATCCTCGGGCCCAGAAGTGCCGGCCCCAAAACTTCTTCCTCAGGTGAGCAAACTCCTGAAGGAGTACTCGGGAGCTTATTCCTTTTAGCCACTGCACGATCGTACTCAGGTCCTGGTGTGGTCGGTAGGATACGAACACGTGGACGTGGTCGCGTGCAACCTTACCCGAGATTATGTGCAGCTCATGTTCCATCGCGATCTGACGAATCAGATCGCGCACACGAACCGCTACTGGACCGATCAAAACCTTTTTACGATATTTCGGTATCCAAACGATGTGCGCTTTTAGGTCCGTTTTCGTGTGCGCTCCGTGCCTGTAGTGACGCACGCGGCCACAATACCACGATCTTCTCTTCGCCTAAAGGCGAGGGGTTTCGACCATCCCCGGAAGAGACACTAACTATGTTCATCGATTGATCAGCAACCTGGGATTGCGCGATCAGATCAAAGATAAGTAAGCTTTAGTAGAGAATGTCTTCGATCGCGAAGAAATCCATCATGGCGGTGACCGGCTTCATCCTCTTCGGATGGATCCTCGGCCACATGACCGGAAACCTGAAAGTCTTCCAAGGCGCCGAAAAATTCAACGCCTATGCGGAATTCTTGCGCGAAATGGGAATGCCTCTTTTCCACGAGTCAGGAATTCTTTGGCTCGTCCGCGGCGCCCTGACCCTAGCGCTCGTTCTCCACGTGTGGTCGGCGACGTCTCTCACGCTCATCAACCGGCGCGCGCGTGACAAAGACTACGAGACCCGCCAGAACATGCAGCTCGACTACGCGGCCAGAACGATGCGCTGGAGCGGTTATCTCATTGCTTTGTACATCGTCTATCACCTCATGCACTTGACTTGGGGGAACGTCCATCACAACTTCGTGATCGGCAGTCCCTACGCCAACTTGGTCAACGGTTTTCAGGTCGCGCCGATAGCGCTCATCTATGTCGCGGCAAACCTGCTGCTCGGGATGCATCTCTATCACGGCCTGTGGAGCATGTTTCAATCGCTCGGCCTCAACCATCCGAGCTACAACGCCTGGCGGCGCTACTTCGCCGTCGCTTTCGCGGTCGTGGTGAGCCTCGGGTTCGTAAGCGTACCCCTCGCCGTGCTGACGGGCATCGTTTCGTGACTTGTTGATGTTATGTTGGACGCTAAGGCACCGTCGGGACCGCTCGAGTCGCAATGGAGCAGCTACCGCGACCATTTGAAGCTGGTCGCGCCCAACAACCGGAGGAAGTTCGAAATCGTGGTCGTCGGCTCGGGCCTCGCGGGCGCTGCCGCCGCGGCCACCCTAGGGGAAGCGGGCTACAACGTGAAGTGCTTCTGCTTCCAGGACAGCCCGAGACGCGCGCATTCGATCGCGGCCCAAGGCGGCATCAACGCCGCGAAAAACTATCGCAACGACGGCGACAGCACGTTCCGCCTCTTCTACGACACGATCAAAGGCGGCGACTTCCGCTCCCGTGAGTCCAACGTCTACCGTCTCGCCGAAGTCAGTGTCGAGATCATCGACCAGGCGGTCGCGCAAGGGGTCCCCTTCGCGCGTGAATATGGCGGGCTTTTGGACAACCGCTCGTTTGGCGGCGCCCAGGTGGCGCGGACGTTCTACGCGCGCGGACAAACGGGACAACAGCTCTTGCTCGGCGCTTATCAAGCTCTGGCGCGCCAAATCGACGCCGGAACGGTCCAGATGTTCTCGCGCACCGAGATGCTCGACGTCGTCGTCGAAGACGGCCGGGCGCAGGGCATCGTGACCCGCGACCTCGTGAGCGGTGAGATCGCCTCGCACGCTGGACACGCTGTCGTGCTCGCCACCGGCGGCTACAGCAACGTCTACTTTCTTTCGACGAACGCGAAAGCGTGCAACGTCACGGCGGCGTGGCGGGCGCACCGCCGCGGCGCGCTCTTTGCCAACCCTTGCTTCACCCAAATCCACCCGACGTGCATCCCGCAATCAGGCGAGTACCAGTCGAAGCTCACACTGATGAGCGAATCGCTCAGAAACGATGGCCGCATCTGGGTCGCGAAAAACGCGGCGGACAGCCGCCGGGCGCGCGACATTCCGGACGGCGAGCGGGACTACTATCTCGAGCGTCGCTATCCGAGCTTTGGGAACCTCGTCCCTCGCGACGTCGCCTCGCGCAACGCCAAAGGCGTCGTCGACGACGGCCGGGGCGTGGGCCCGTTGAAAAACGGCGTCTACCTCGACTTCGCCGACGCAATTAGACGCCTAGGCCGCGACGCCATCGAAGCGAAATACGGAAACCGTTTCGAGATGTACGAGCGCATCACGGGTGAAAATCCCTACGAAGTTCCGATGCGCATCTACCCCGCCCCTCACTACACGATGGGCGGGTTCTGGGTCGACTACAACTTGATGAGCAACGTCGATGGTCTCTTCGTCATTGGTGAAGCCAATTTCTCCGATCACGGTGTGAACCGTCTCGGCGCGAGCGCGCTCATGCAAGGACTAGCCGACGGCTACTTCATCGTGCCTTATACGCTCGCAAGCTACCTCGCTCCGCATCTCGGTGAGACCGCGAGCTCGAGTGGGGCGGCGTTTCAGCAAACCGAGAAAGAAGTGTCCGAACGCCTCGCAAAATTCATGAAAGCGAACGGCAAGCGTACGGTGGACTCGTTCCATCGCGAGCTCGGCCAAATCGTGCGCGAAGAGTGCGGGATGTCACGGAGTGAGGCAGCGCTCGAGAGCGCGCTCCAGAAGATTCCAGCGCTGCGCGAAGAGTTTCACGCCAATTTGAATCTCACGAGAAACGGCGAAGGGTTGAACTTGTCGCTCGAGCGCGCGGGCCGCGTGGCCGATTTCTTCGAGCTCGCGGAGCTCATGTGCATCGACGCGCTCGATCGCAAAGAGTCCTGCGGCGGCCACTTCCGGGAAGAATCCCAAACGAGCGAAGGCGAAGCTTTGCGCGACGACGAGAACTTCATCCACGTCTCCGCTTGGGAGCACACGGGAGACTTCTCGTCCCCCACGCTTCACAACGAGCCCCTCGAGTTCGAAGCCGTGCAGCTCACCCAAAGGAGCTATAAATAGTGAGGTTGACCCTGAAAGTCTGGCGCCAGGAGACGAAGAAACGCTCCGGGCGCGCTTCAGACCTACGAAGTCGACGACATCAGCCCAGACTATTCCTTCCTGGAAATGCTGGACATGTTAAACGAGCGCCTCGAAGAACAAGGCCAGCGTCCGGTCGGTTTCGACCATGACTGCCGCGAAGGCATTTGCGGCGCGTGCAGCATGATGGTGGACGGTCAAGCGCACGGGCCGAGAGCGCGCACGACGACGTGTCAGCTCCACATGCGCGAGTTCGTAGACGGCGACACAATCGTCATCGAGCCGTGGCGCGCGACCGCTTTTCGATCGTGCAGGACTTGATGGTCGACCGGTCCGCCTTCGACCGCATCATCCAAGCGGGAGGCTTCATCTCCGTCAACACTGGGAGCGCCCCCGAAGCCAATTTGATGCCGATCCCGAAAGACGTCGCCGACGACGCTTTCGACGCCGCCACTTGCATCGGCTGTGGCGCCTGCGTCGCACAATGTCCCAATGGCGCCGGGCAGCTCTTCACCGCCGCGAAAGTCGGCCATCTCAGTCTTCTCCCCCAAGGACAGCCGGAGCGTGACACGCGTGCGGTCAGTATGGTCGAGCAGATGGAGTCCGAGCTCTTTGGGAGCTGTTCCAACTATCGCGAGTGCGAAGCGGTCTGCACGAAAGCGATCAGCGTCGACTGGATCGCGAAGATGAATCGCGATTATTTAAGAGCCAAATTGAAAGGCGTGACGCACACAAACCGCCGGTCGACGCGATGACAGAGAGCCTCGGGGGCGGCGGATTCTGGCACCCCAGTAAGCGGAGCCGTGGCCTCGTTGGCTTCGCGCTCCTCGTCGTCTCGTCGGCCACGCTGCTCACGAACGCCTACTACCTCCAGTTCGCGGAGCCGGCGGTCTCGCGGAAGATGCTGGCCGTCGCGCTCTTCACCGTCACGGCAGCCTGGTTTCTGGCGACCCACTACGGCCTGCCGCGTGATCGGCAAGCGCTCGTGGCGCTCCTCCGCCGCTTCCAAACCCCACTCCTACTTGCCGCCATTCTCGCCGTCGCCTTCGCGCTTCGTTACGACGGAGTCAAGAGCGGGCTTCCCCAAAGTTACATTCCCGACGAGTACGAGTACGTCCATTCGTACTTGCAGATGATCAAGCGCGGCGACATGAACCCGCGCTATTGGCACCACCCGAGCGTCCAGCCCTATGTGAACGTGGCGACGTTTCTCGTCGTCTACTTCCTGCTTGCAGGAAGGGGTCGCTGGGAGAGCATCCACGAGCTGCAGGTCGAAGACATGTTGTTCTGGGGACGTTTCAGCGCGGGCGTGATTCCCGGAACCCTCGTGGTCCTCGTCGTCTTTCTGCTGGGCCGGTGGGTCTTCAGCACCCGTATCGGCCTGTTGGCGGCCGCCATTCTGGCGGTGGCCCCGGGCGTCGTCGAGGTTTCTCAATACAACAAGCCCGATTCCCTGCTCGTTCTCTTCTCCACCGTGAGCGTTCTCGTCACCGTGATCTACCTCGATCGCGGGGGCCGCTCGCTCGCCTTCGCGGCGGGCGCCGCCGTCGGCTTCACCGTGGCGGTGAAGTACAACGCGGCGCTTCTTCTCATCCCGTTCGTAGCCGCCGTCCTCTTCCGCCGGGGCCTGGCGTTTCTTTCCGGGCCCGATCTCTACCTCGGCGCTGCCGGCTCCGTCGCCGGCTTCACCGTCGGCTGCCCTTACTTCTTCGCCGACCTCGCCCGTTTCGTCGACGACGTGGGCTACGGGATATACAACTACGGCTTCAGCGGCCGCGCCGGCGTGTCGGGCGTCGACAACTGGTACACACACGCGAGCTACACCGTGCGCTATGGCGCGGGCCTGTTTCCGCTTCTCTTCGGCCTCCTCGGTCTCGCCATCGCGCTCTACCGCATCGATCGGAGGCTCACCGTGTTCCTGGCGTTCCCCATCCTTTATTACAGCTTCTACAGCTCGCAGAAGATCTACTTCGAGGGGAACCTCATGCCGGTCTATCCCTTCCTTGCCATCCTGGCCGGTCTCACGATCGCCGACATCGGCCGGCGACTCGAGGCCCGGGTCGACCGACCGGGGCGCCTTCCGGCGATTCAGTCCGCGACGCTCGTCGCCCTGATGACCGCGCTCGTCCTACTCTTTCCGATCGACATGACACTCCGTCACAATCGGGTCGCCACGCTCGTGGATACGGGCTCACTCGCGGCCGTGTGGATCGAAGGACGCTTCCCTAAAGACACGCACTTTGGTGTCGAGCGGCATACGCCGGTTCTGGATCCCGAGCGATTTCGCATCACCCAAGAATCGATCCTCGCGCGCACGGCAGTCCGAGACTACCGCGATGCCGGAGTGCAATATTTGATCGTGTCCTCGACGGTGTACGACCGGTTCGGGACCGACAGCCAACGGGCGCGGAGCTACGAGAAGCTCTTCAACATCTGCCCGCTCGTGAGGGAGTTCGCCCCGGAGCCGGGCCGGATCATGGGCCCCACGATCCGGATTCTCCAGATTCCCGCGGGCTGAATACGCCTGACGGAGTGGTAGTATGTTTGTCGATGGTAGAGAATCAAAAACCACGTGAGGGGAGACTAGGTGGTGGACCACAGCCGATCAACGAAAAACAGGCAGCTTGAGATCGACCGCGCCAGCAAGTCGTTCACCGAATCGAGCCAAGTCAAGTTCAAGCAAAGTTATCGCAAGCTCATGGGCACGGCGCGCAGCGTGGTCCGGCAAGCCGACGAGGTTATTCAGTCGCTCAAGAGCGGAAAGCTTCCGGTCGTGGGTTCGCTGGTGAGCATCATAAGCAATCAGAGCCAACTCGAACATTATCTGCCACTGTGCAAAAAGGTGTTAGCTCAGACAAAGGCCCGTGTTTTAGGGGGCCATCGTCACCATCCGGACAAGATCGTCAGCCTGTTCGAGGAGCATACGGCCGTGATCCGAAAAGGCAAAACATGGAAGCCGACCGAGTTTGGACGACTCGTGCGAATTGATGAGGTGGAGAACGGCATTGTTAGCCACTACGAAGTTGCCGCAGGCAATCCGGCGGACCAAACTCAGTGGATGCCCGCGCTGGAGCAACACAAAAAACAGTTCGCTCGTGCGCCGGAGATGGCGACCGCTGACCGCGGATTCTTTTCGGCAGACAATGAACGCAAGGCCATAGATCTCGGTGTAAAGAAAGTGGTGTTGCCGGCTCGAGGACGACCCTCGAAAAAACGAGCCAAGGTTCAAAAAAAGCGCTGGTTCCGTCGAGCCCTCAAGTGGCGCGGGGGCGTCGAGTCCCGCATCAGCACCCTCAAGCACCGCTTCGCTATGCTTCGCGCCACCTACAAGGGCGACCGAGGATTCAAGCGTTACGTCGGGTGGTGCGTTATCAGCCAAAACCTCATATCGATCGCTCGAGTCAAGCGGCGAAGAAAGGACAGCGAAAATGCCGAACCCTTCATTCCGATCCACGTAAACGTCGGGACCAGCTCCTACAACAGATTCAACAATATGCGCGAAGGGCGATCTTCGGCACACCCTCCGAAACCTATCGTACCTGCGGTACGCCCACTTGTCGGTGCCACGGGCCCGGGCCAAAGCATGGCCCTCACCTCTATATCAATTTTCGTGGCAAGCACGGCAAGACTACCGGCTACTATGTGCCCCAAGCCGCACACAAGCGTATCCGCGAAGGCGTCGCCGCATGGCAGAGCTTGCAGGATTGTCTGCGAGAACTCGCGGACATCAACAAGCAAAATACGCTCGACCGTGCCCGACAGGCGCGTTCCTAACAAGCAGTACAACCAACGGCCTCACTCCTGTGCTCAAACAAATGAACGCCTTGACGCTAAACGGGCTTTTGCAACAGCCTCTAGCTAGTTCCTGTCCAGAAACACCATAACTTGTGGTGTACGAGAGGCCTATCGAAGATGTGGGTATTATACGTTTTCAGTCGGCACCTCGTAGGCTCGGAAGCGAATGAAAATCTTGGACGAAACGAGAGGCGAATCGTCAGCAATCCATGGCTATAAACGCAGTAAGAGCAATCATTATTATCGTAATAGGTGCCTTGCCATTACCAACAGGTTGCAGGTGATGATGGAACTCCATACGTAGGATTTGAAAGAAGGCAATGAGCGCCATGTGCATCGGTCGAGACCAAAGACTCGTTTCAAGAACGAAATGACGCCTTCGATTCCGCAGCGAAATCGCCGTAGGCGTTGATAGACCCAGGAACTCTTGACCATATCGGTCACCGCGAAGTGAGCCTTGGTAAAGGCAACATCTTCAACTCCCTTGCCTTTGATGGCTTCCAAGTTTGCCTTTGAAGAAAACGCGCCATCGTAGGCAACCTGGCGCGGGGCCCGTTCGTAGAGTTCGACTTGACGGTCGATCATGGTTTCCGCGAGAGTTGAATCGGACGGATTCCCATCCAAGATCACGCAATCCAAAATCATCGAGGACGAGCCACCAGTCAAACACACCTTGTGACCGTAGAGAGTCTCGCGCCGGTCTTTGCGAATAATGTCGGTGTGTTCTTCGAAGATCGAAACGACCTTTTCCTCCGCAGGCACACGCTCTTCATCAATCACTCTACGCCGAGTTTGGTTGATGACTTTTTCGGTGAGGACGAGAAAGTGCTTAAAATCCGCGGCGATCTTCTCCGCACTCGCTCGCTTCACCGGCTCGGTCAAGCCGGACTCGTCCAACTGGTCTGCAACGCGTTGAGCGGAGCGATAGGTTTCTTCCGACACCTTCAGTAGATCTCGATAGACGCGACGCCTTTGTTCCTTATCCTTCGCGTTTAGAACTCCCAGTCGACGTCTCTTCGCTCGACGCGTTCGATTGCCGAAGACCACTACTGTACCCAGCAGTTCGCGAGTTCGGCACATGAGGCGAGTGAGAACTCGGACGCAGTCATAAAGAAGCTCGGAGTCCGTAGGAGAATGAATATTCGACTCCACTACCGTGCAGTCCACTCGTACTTTTCTTCCTTTTTCGATCGCGGTCTTCTCGGCAACACTCACCAGCTCTCGGTTGATTTTCTCCAGCGTTTCGAACTTCACGGCTTTGATGTTTGCTGCTAGGGTCGACTTCGACGGGCTCGGCTCTATGATGCCGAGCTGGCAAAACGTCCGATAGCTTCGAGAGTCTGCCAAGTGAAACGCCAGCTCCCGATAGGTGAACTGATTCAGCTGCTTGACCAACAACGCCCGGAGAACCTGCTCCGCGCTCATTCCCCCACGACCAACATCGCTCCCTGCCGATGGGGTGACCGACCTCAGGTCTTGCAGTACCAGCTCATTGAGCTTAGGATGGGCATCGAGCAGCGATGATATCGTTTCGAGTTCGCGTGCGTGCTCCAGCTCCAGCCAGGGCTCGCGAAGGCTTGGTTGTGGGTTGATCGTTTTTCGCATTTAGGGCTGGTCTCCTTTGGAGTTAAGTCGTTTAGAATCTGCGTTTTTGTCGACTCGATACTAAACGACACTCCCTCAGAAGGCTAGCCCTAAATTTGCGATTACCCCTTTTTTCTCAACCTCTTACACCTGTCAGGACGGGTACTAGCTAGCAGGCCTCTTGGAGCGAGCGAACGGATTCGAACTGAAAAAGACACCGACTGGATGGCATCCAGGCATGCTGACCGTAGACACCACGGCCGCTCGAGCCAACTTGCATTCCTACGATGGAAGCCGCGGTAGGATTCGCACCTACATGAGCCCGGGTAACAACCGGGTGCCTTACCCATCGACCACGCCTCAATCGAACACAAACTGGTCGGAGCGGATGGATTCGAACCATCGGCCTCCCGGTCCCAAGCCGGGCGCGCTGCCAGTCTGCGCTACACTCCGACGAAAATGGCGGCTCCGGCGGGATTCGAACCCGCGACCTTCCGGCTGACAACCGGACGAGCACTCCTGGCTGCTCCGCGAAGCCTCTGAGAAGAGTCGCGCCGCTTGGGCACACCTCCACCGTTTGAACGACTGCGTTTCTCAAGAAAAAGTCCCCTAAATGCAAAAAGCCCACCTCGGTTGCTTCCGAGGTGGGCGCCCTTGTGACTGGCTGTTTTACGTCAGTAGTCAGCAACCCCCTCGAGGCCATTACTATCCGGGCGGAAACCCCGACCTTGGCCTAGCCAATCCTTTGGACGCTGCATCAACATATCTTTCACCAACTGGTCTTCATGGTAGCGGTAAAAATCATTACTGTCAACAATTTATTGACACTTCAACCGTCGATAATCCCGCCCCGACCCAACCACTTTCGGACATAGGCCATCTGACCGACATGGTACGACTCGTGGTAGGCGAAAAACGTGATCGTGCCTGCGACGCTTTTATCCTCGATAGGGGCGTCGTAGCCCGAAGGTTTGGCGAACTCTTCTTCCGTGAGGCTCCCGAAGCGCTCGGTCAGCTCATCGGTGACTTCGGCAAAGACCTTCTGGATCTCCGAGAGACCTGGATAGTCTCCGTCGTCGCGAAAATGTGAGTGGCGGCCGAAGAGCTCCCGCCATAGAAGCTCCCGCTCGCCGCCAGTGATTTTGGATAGGCCGATACGCGCATGGGTCACATGTCCTGCTAGCCATATCATGGGGTTCGATTCGGCGGGGTGGCGTTTGAGCGCCTCGGGCTCGAGATCCTTTAGAGCTCGACGGAAGAGGTGCTGGCTGACTTTGAACAGCTGCACCGTGGGCTGGATGGCTGGAACCATGAGAATCTCCTTTCTCCGAACGAGACATTATGGCCTCTCAGTCTTCGATCGGGAAGAGCGGATCGAGGTCGTAAAAGCACGTTGAAGTCCCGCGTTTCCGGGCGCCAGTATCGTTTTGATTCTGCCGAGTGAACGTCAACTCTTCCCGGGAAGAGTTGAATAAAAGTTCGGTCCGGACCCATTTTCTCCTTGACGGATTTTTGCACGCGATTTGCAAAAAGACCTCGCGCTCGATCCGTTGGGGGTCTCTGTGTACGGCAACGAAGCGACAGCCATGCTCTCTCGTTCGAGGAGACTTCGAAAGTGTTTCGGCGCGTTGGTGTGGATCACGCTGGAACTGTGAGCGTCGAAAAAGTCCGTGCTATAAGAACCTATGAGCACAAAGGACGATTTGAAATCGCTCTCGGCATTATCGGATGACGAGCTTCTTGTTCGACTGGCGGATGTCTCGAAACAGTCGCGGCGTGGCGAGGCTGTGCTCGTCGCGCATATCGCTGAAGTCGATGCGCGGCGTCTCTACGCCAAAGAAGCTTCGCCGTCGATGTTCAGCTACTGCATGGACGTTTTACATTTATCTGAAGCGGAAGCTTATCGGCGAATCAGCGCCGCTCGGCTGTCACGCAGATTTCCCATGCTCCTCGCGATGCTCGAGGATGGTCGCATTCATTTGTGTGGTATCACCGTGATCTCAAAGCATCTCACCGAGGCCAATTGCGAAGAGGTCTTGGCAAGAGCCACTCACAAGAGCAAACGTGCCCTCGAAGAGCTCGTGGCGGAGTTGGCTCCGAAACCGGATGTTCCACCGACGATTCGAAAGAGGCCGCAACGGCAGGCCCGGTCCAAATCGTCCGAATCGTCGGACGAACTCTTCCCGGACAGAGCTGTCACGCGCGAGGAGCCGGAGCCGCCTCCGGCCGCTCCGGCGATCCCTGAAAAGCGGCCGGCGGTCGCGCCACTTTCGCCGGCGCGTTTCGAAGTACGGTTCACGGCTAGCGCCGCGCTTCGCGACAAGCTCCAGCGGCTCGAGGCGCTCATTCCCGGCAGTGACCTCGCTTCGGTCATCGACGCGGCCGTGAGCGAGAAGCTCGAGCGGCTCGAAGCCAAGCGTTTCGGGAAGACGAATCATCCGAGAACGAAAGTCGAAGACGCCGACACGTCGCCGGGTGTGCGTGGCATCGCTGCCGCGGTGAAGCGTTACGTGTGGGCACGAGATGGCGGGCGATGCACGTTCGTCACTCCTGACGGCAAACGATGTCCCGAGCGCCACCGGCTCGAGTACCATCACAACGACGCTTACGGACTCGGTGGCGATCGTAGCGCGAAGAATATTCGGCTCATGTGCCACTGCCACAACTTGTACATGGCGGAGCTGGACTTCGGCAAAGAGCAAATGGCCGCGTACCGTCGTTCAGCCGACCGAGTCGGTGAACCGGCGCCGTCGTATGAACTCTGCCCGGGAAGAGTTGAACCACCCCCTCTTGTTGCGGTGTAGCCCCCCCTACCGGCGCTTCATTGTCGGGTCGAGCGTTGTAGCGTCGGCGCTCGATGCGAAGATGAGGCTATTACGCGGCTCGCTTTGCGTACAGGACAGTGAGAGCGCGGCGGCGAGTTTAGATTTCGACCCATTCACTCTTCTCGATATCGGCGACAGCGAAGACCTATGGGTCACCGCTCTTACCCTATACACTCACGAAGGGCCGGATTATACCGGAAGCGGGCAAAAGCTTTCGCGCGGCGTTATCCTTATTAAGTAGATGATTCCTGTAACCGATGAAATCGAGCTGGACGAGTGGGAGATCGACCTGAAATTCGTCCGAGCGGGCGGCCCCGGCGGTCAGCACGTCAACAAAGTGTCGACCGCGGTACAGCTTCGTTTCGACGCCGAGAGCTCGCCCTCCCTTCCGGACGACGTGCGCACGCGGCTTCGCAAAATCGCCGGAAACAAGATGACGTCCGAGGGTGTCGTGACGATCGAAGCGAGCCGCTTTCGATCACAGTCGAGGAACCGTGAAGACGCCATCGAGCGCCTCGTCGAGCTCGTCCGCCGCGCCACCGAGATACCCAAGAAGCGTGAACGAAAAAAGGTCTCGGCGCGAGCGCGAGCGCGAGCGCGCCGCCTCGAGGCCAAGCGCCGGCGCGCGGGCGTGAAACAGACGCGACGTCCCGTCGACCACGACGATTAACGGTTTACAGACATTCTAAAACAGGGGAGGTTCACTTGATTCTGAGCAATACCGAGAATATTCCAGGAAAAACGATTCAAGAGTTCTACGGTGTCGTCACGGGCAGCACCGTGCGCGCCAAGCACATCGGCCGCGACATCATGGCGGGCTTCAAGAACATCGTGGGCGGCGAGCTCAAGGGCTATACCGAGCTTCTCATCGAAGCACGCCAAGAGGCGATCGAGCGCATGACGGAACAAGCTAAATCCGTCGGCGCGAATGCCGTCGTCAACGTGCGTTTCACCACGAGCTCCGTGGCCCAGGGCGCTGCCGAGCTTTTCGCTTACGGCACGGCCGTCAAGGTGGACTGACGGATGGACGCGTCACCCTCAATGCTCGTCCAGCTTCTCGTGCCGCTTGCGGTGCTCGTCGGTGCTTATTTCATTGGTAGCGCCATCGAAAAGAAGCACTACCGTAAGCTGCGCATGCGCGAGCACGCCTCTCGTCGCTTCATCACGGTCACGTTTCCCTACGAGCCGCGCGACGAAGAGATCGTCGCGACCACGCTCGTATCGGGAAGCGTGGTCATCTCAGTCGACTATTTCAAACGCTTCCTCGCAGGGCTTCGCATGTTTTTTGGAGGCCGTATCAAGTCTTACGAACCGCTCCTCGACCGTGCACGCCGCGAAGCCATCATGCGAATGAAAGAGAATGCGCGCGCGCGCGGCTGTCATGCGGTCAGCAATGTGCGGCTCGAGACGTCGCGCATCGCGAGCTCGTCCGGCAACAATAAAGGCACCGCCGCCGTGGAGATTCTCGCCTTTGGAACGGGGCTAAAGCTCACAGGTCGCGCACCGGCCGCTCCGTGAGACACGAGCCGCGCTTGCCGCGGGACGACGTTAACGCCCAGCCGCGCAATCCCATTAAAGACGGGCTCGTGATGTTGATCGGCCTCATCGCGATCATGGGCGTTATTTTAGGGGCGACGGCTCTTCTCATCGACCGCCTCGTACCCTATGTCCCTCGCTCTTGGGAGTCTCGGATGTTTCCTGACTTCGAGGAGCTCGCCTATCAGCCGGAGAGTGAAGACGAAAGCGCCTATCTTTATCAACGGCGTCTCGAGGATCTGATGGCCCGCATCTCCGCCCATTGGCCCGAGCGCCCCGACGGCTTGCACGTCGGGCTTCTCGACGACGAGCTCCCGAATGCGCTCGCCTTTCCTGGCGGCCAAGTTCTCGTCACCACCGGGCTCATGAAGGAGGTCGAGAGCGAGAACGAGCTGGCCTTCATCCTCGGCCACGAGCTCGGGCACTACGCGGGCCGAGATCACTTGCGGAGCCTCGGGCGAAGTTTGACCCTCGCGCTGATAATGGTGGCTATGCGCCGAAGCGGTGCCGCCGGAGATCTCGTCGCGCTCTCGGGCCAAATCACGGGACGGGCCTTCAGCCGGGAGCAAGAGTCGCAAGCCGACGCTTTTGGTCTGTCTCTCGTCGTCGCGGAGTTCGGTCACGTGAGCGGCGCGACCGATTTTTTCGAGAAGCTTCCCGCCCCCGAAGGCAGGATCGAGCGATCGCTTTCCACCTACCTGGCCACCCACCCCGTCAGCGCCGAGCGGGTCGAGGCGATGGAGCGGCTCGCGATCGAAAAAGACTGGCCCGTCGACGGCTCAACGACTGCGCTCGAGTAATCAGACGCGGAGGATCGATTCCATTCGACTCATCCGAAGCTTTCGCGTCGAAGGGTATTTCGAACGAGACAGGGATCGCGGAGCGTCTCAAATCGTGGGCGAGGAGCTCGCGCGCGATCACGTGCGATTTCTGCCAAAGCACCGTCTGTTGCGTGCTTCGATTCTTGCCGCTGCCAGTTTGGCGGATCCGCACCGAGCTCAAAGTAAGCTCGAAGCCGTCCTCGGGACGCACATTAACGGTCGTTTGGATCGTCCCCGCGAGTGGGCCTCCGATAACGCCAGGAAGGGTGCGCATCTCGAAGACGGATTCGCCGAACTTCTTGTAGCGGGCGAAATTCCGTAGCGCCCAAAAGATGAGCCCGCCGCCCACCACGGGGAACATGAACGCGAGAAGCGCGAGCTTGTTCTCGTTCTCCACGATCTCCGGAATCATGAACCAAAGAGGCGACGAGATCGCGTTCCATAAAACGGCGAATAGGGCGCTCATCACAAGCACCGGCTTCGTCGTGGAAACGATCTTGCCGGTGGCCCACGCCTCTTTGTGCTTCCACGGCTCGTCCGGGTGTCGCTCCTGAAGCTCGGCCTCCCGCTTGACTTTCTTGCTGCCAAACAGACCGAAGCCTATAAAGCCGAAACCGGCGCCGCCAAAGACGACGAGAAAAATAGAGTAAAAGCCGATGAGCTCCCAACGCAGATCGCGATAGAGCACGGCTTCCGCTGGATTGGCTGGATTCACGAAACAACGAAAGGTGGATCCGCGGTGAGACGAGAGCTCGCGATAGGTGTCCTCTTGAAAGCGTCCGACACTATCGGAACCTTTGTGGAGCGACACCCTGCTACCCGTGAACGGCCGCCCCCCATATTCGTACCCGTAGGTCGCCTGAGCCTCGACGCTGTTCGAATCAGAGCTCCGGCTTTCCCACAAATTGACCGAGATGAGCTCAGCCGGAACTTCCTCCCAGGAGCGCATCGCGGACCAATCCAGCAAGGCCGCGCCGATGAGATAGGCCATGAAGACACCCACCCCCGCAAAAGGAAGGGCGAACGAAACGAGACATCCGAGTCCCTTCGTGGCACTTTCTTTCTTGCTCACGGCTTCGCTTTCGAGTTTTGTGTGGTTTCATTCCATTATGACAACTCTCACCCCTGCCGCAAGAAGTAGATGGCGAGCATGTATACCCAGTAGATCACGAGCGAGATTACGACGGATTTTCCGAACTCCCGGAGCTTGTCGAGCCAACGCCTCTTGCGCTCCGCCGGAGAGAAGGTATAGATGGCAAAAATCAGAAGAAGGATGGTGACGAAAGCGCGGGCACGAAACATTACGAGGTCATCGCGGGGGTCATTGCGGGGCTTTGGGAGGCGTTGGTGTCTTCCAGACCAATCGAAGCGCGTCGAGGCGCAGCTGAGCGGACTCGATGGCCGTTTTCAAATCCCGGGTCTCTGCTTCGACGCGATCGATTTCGTCCGGCCGGACGTGATGGTTCACCTCAGCGAGCGCTTTCAGTCTTCGCAGCTCTTTTCCCATCACATCCTGCATTTCGAAAAGACTCGCTTCGATTCTTCGCGACCGCTCCTTCTCGGCAAGCTCACGCGCGGCCCCGATCATCTTTGGCAGCAGCTCATCCTGCCAGCTTCGATCGGTCAAGCGCAACACCTGACGGGCGTCCACGATCTTGTTCCTCAGCTTGCCCGGTGGCAAAGCGCCCGTTCGGTCCTGCAAATGTTGATCGACGACAACCCGCAGAGGCATGGGTGGCAAGAATCGATCCGCGTAGAGCTCGGGCGGCGCCACGACGTCGAGAACGAACACGGCTTCGAGCAAAAAGGGTCCGAGGACCCGGCGCCACGAAACAAGCAACGGCGCTGTTGCCGCGCTCGGAGCTCACGAGAAGGTCCATGACGCCCGTGACCATCGGATGATCCCAAGTGAGAAAGTCTAGCTCGCCTTGATGGGTCGCTTTGTCACGGTCGGCGGTCATGCCTACTGCCTCACCGCGCAACCCAGGCAAATCGTCCACGGTCAGCTGATTGCCTTTGCGAAACACGAAGGTGCGCGCGGACACTTCCTCGAGCTCGACCCCGAGCTCCCACTCACCGTCAACACCCGGGGCGACGAAGGCTTTTGGCAAATGGACACGCACACACCCTTATTAGTATGGGGCGGCGCGGAGCGCAGTTACCGCGTGGCGCTTCCGAACGGCATCAGCGGCTATGTACGCGAGAGCCAAACGGAGCCCATCGACGTGCCGGTCGACTCGATGGCGCTGTCTCGGCCGACCGCGGTCCTCGATCGCCCAGAGACAGATGCCGCGATCGTCCGACGACTCGAAGACGGCGCTCAGGTCGATGTCCTTGCGCGCTACGGGAGCTTCTACCTCATCGATTCTCTAGCGGCGCGCTCGGAGTGGATCGCCGCTCCGGCCGTGAACGCCACCACGGCTCCCTGACACACTAGTGGGACCGTAGGCAAACGCCTACGCGCGTCGTTGGCCAAACCCATCAACTCACATCACAGCCAACGCCCTCGCTTCGCGGTAGCCTGCTTGATACCCATGATGAGTGCCACAGCCGCAAAATCCGGCTGGACGGGAACCTTCACTCCAGTCACGTTCAGCCACTTATTGAAACTGGTCGCCGACGAGAGCCGGTCGGGGGCGTTCCAGATCGTCAGCGGGGATCGCATCAAAACGATCCGCGTGGACAGAGGCGCGGTACGCTTCGCCACAAGCAACGTTCGAGATGACCGTCTCGGCGAGAGCATGCTCGCCCACCACAGCATCTCGGCGAAGGACTACCGAGTTGCCAGCCAAAAAATGCGGGATGACGGCTGCCGCTTCGGTGAAGCGCTTGTAAGAATGGGCCGGCTTGACAGAAAGAAGCTCCACCACGAGCTGGGCGTGCAAGTCCAGCGCATCGTGCTGTCACTGTTTCGCCTTTCCGACGGTCTCTATACTTTTGACGAAAACACTTCTGCCGGCGGACAGCTTCCTTTCTCGCTTTCGGTCCCACCGTTGCTACTCAAGGGCCTGCGGCGGGTTCAGGATGGCCGGAGCATTCTAGATGCCCTCCCGCACGCCGACGCGATCGTGCGCATGACTCGCGAGCCCGCAAATAAATTCGACCTGGCTCGGCTCGCCCGAGTCGAGCGCGACATATTAGCGAGAGCCAGAGATGGAGCCTCGATCGGAGAAATCGTCCGATATGGCGACATCGACCGGAGCGCGGCGCTCAGAAGCTGCTATGGGCTTTTGACCGTCGGACTCCTCGAGCTCGTTCCTCTGCCACAGAAGAAAGAGGTCATCGATGAAGCGAGCGCGCGTGAGCTCATCGACGCACAGTTCGTGCGGCTCGAACAGGTAGGCGGAGAAGATCTGCTCGGTGTAGGCAAGAATGTCTCCATCCCGAAACTTCGCGAAGCCTACGATTCCCTGCGCGAGGAATGGGCCGAGCTGCGCATGCAAGTCACCGCGGACGATCTCCTAGGTAAAATCGATGCGATCACGTTGCGGCTCGCCACCGTGTTCAAAGAGATCGTCGAAAAGCGCAACCGAGCGGGCGACGATGTCACGCGACGCCGCCTGATCCGCCAACACGAAACCGAAGCCAGGAAGCGACTAAAAGAGAAAGACTGGAACGGCGCGGTCACCATTTTTCAGGAGCTCATAGCACTCGCGCCAGAGGAAGCTGTATTCAGGCTCATGCTCGGACAAGCCATGCAACATCACCCGAGGCTCAGAGACAAGGCGGAAGAGCACTTCCTGCTTGCCATGGAGCTCTCACCGAAGGATCCAAACATCCCGCTAGAGCTCGCACGCTTGTACCAAAGCCGTGGCAAGAGCGCCGCCGCGGTGGCCGCCGTCGACATGGTCCTCGAGCTCGACCCCGGCAACAAGGAAGCGCCGAGCATCCTTACGGCCGGGTCTGCAGGAAACTCCGTCTGAGAGCACAAGACTCCGAGTAAGGGCATTCAGCTCGTCGGGATAGCGCGTTCGGATGAAGAACTCGTCGTTTGGGATGACGAGCTTCGTTTCGTCAAGCTTCGCGAGATCGGCAACGAGCCGTCCCCGACGGCTTCCCGCGATCAACGTTCCCAAGTTCGATTCTTGTTGAAGAGAGCGCGGGCGACGAGTTACCAAAAGACGTCGACGATCACTTCGAGCTTACCGCCTTGTCTTGCTACGTACCCTTTGTTAATGTTACCGACACTGAATGACGTGACGCCACGACGGTCGAGCTGGAGAAATTGCAGTGGAACGCCCCAGGCAGGCTTTGAAATTTCCTAACCTTAAGATGAGAACAGTCCCGAAACGCCTTCGGCGCGGAACCCTTGAGCTTTCTTTCACCCTGGCGCTGGGCGGCCTCCTCGCCCTATCAGCCGTGGCCATCGCCCAGGATCGAGGCAGTCCGGAACGAGAGTGGCGCTACCAGAGCGGTGACGCCTGGGGCACCCGCTACTCGCCCCTGGACCAGGTCGATGCCAGCCGTCCTCAACGCCCAACAAACGGACGGGCGAGGAGCTCGGAAGCGTCGAACTTCCGGCTCCCGGACTGTACGGCATGATGACTTATATGCACGAGGGGCGGCAATACATCGTCGTGCAGATTGCGAAGGGCGGCCAGTTCCCCGGTTCGCTGGCGGCGCTTGCCCTCCCTGAATAGAGATCCTCTGCGGCGGGGCACGATGTCCCGAGGCCGATCTACGATTGCGTCGGCGGGTTCGGGCATGGCACAAGGGTCTTGGGCCAGCGAGAAAGACGGGCGCGTCGTGAAACCGACCACAAAAACTTTCCCCTTATTGAGCGCCCTGACCGAGTCCGAAGCGCTCGTGTTCGATGAGTCCGCCACGCTTTTGAAGTTGGCGGCCGGAAGCGAGGTCTCGGTCGTCGACTCGCTGCTTCTCATTCATGACGGTGCTGTGGGGCTGAGCGTCGAATCCGGCGGTTCGATCCGGAGCCTCGGTACGCTCGAACGAGGCGGTCTTTTGGGAGAAATGAACCTGTTCGAACCTGACCCGGCTGGCATCCGGGCCAAAGCCGAAAGAGACACGAGATGTCTCTCTTGGACGATTCCGGACATCAAGAATGCTTTTCGTTACAGCCGAACCGGGGCGCCCAAGCTCATGGCCGTCCTTAGCATGGGCCTATCAGGGAAAATCCGCCTCGCCAACGAGCTTCTGCGAATGTCTCACCCGGCCGCAGCATCCCCCGGAGCGAGGCCGCGAGAGCTCGGCGAGCTCGATTTGCGGCGGCTTCGGTCCTTCTCCGTGACCCGCGACTACGATGCGGGGACGGTGCTCTTCGAAGAGGGCGAGCACGGGAAGGAGCTCTTCGTCATCGCGGCCGGCAAGGTAGATATTTTGAAGGAGACCGACGCCGGCACGAAGATGACCCTAGATCGATTGGAAGCAGGGGACTTTTTCGGCGAGATGGCCTTCGTGGACGGGAGCCCTCGCTCCGCGAGCGCAGTGGCGCAGACAAGCTTGCGTCTTCACGTGCTCTCGCCGAACAGCCTCGAGCGCGCTTTCCAACACAACGTCGCAACCGGGCTCTATTTCACGAACGTATTGTGCAAAATCATGTCCCGCCGCCTGGCCGCGACGCTGAGAAGAATCGCTTCGATCTAGTTCATAGGACTCTTGACGGAAGCTTCGAGTGCCATGCTGCACGTAGACGAGGTGCCTTGTTGGGGGATACATCGCGCGAACCCTGCCTGCAACTCGTGCCACGCGGTGATCGACCCCATCGGCCTCGCGCTCGAGAATTTCGACGTGACCGGCGCGTGGCGTACGAAAGATGACGGGGTCCCCATCGACGCATCGGGCGAGCTCTACGACGGAACCCCGCTCGACGGCCCGCTCGGCCTCCGCGACGCGATGCTCAATTATCGAGACTCTGTTATCATGACCTTCACTGAAAGCCTCATGACCTACGCGCTCGGACGAAGGGTCGAGTATTTCGACATGCCCGCAATTCGCAAGATTGCGGCGGACGCCGCCAAGAACGACAACCGGATGTCCTCCTTCATCCTAGGCGTCGTCAACAGCGCGCCGTTTCGGATGAGCACCGCCGAGACTGGGGACACCGAGACCGAGACCGTGGGTGTCGTTCAACATCCGTAAGGAGAGTCCCGTGTACGTAACGAACAAACACATATCCCGCCGCAGCGTGCTGCGCGGTATGGGCGCAACGGTGGCGCTTCCGATGTTGGAGGCGATGATCCCCACCCGCAAAGCCTGGGGGGCGACCACCGACCCAACACGTTTGGTGTGCATGGAGATGGTGCATGGCGCCGCCGGCAGCAACAAGATCGGCGCCGAGAAAAACCTTTGGTCGCCCGCCGCCGTGGGCCACGATTTCGATTTGACGCCGAGCAGCTTGAGCCCGCTCGAACCCTTTCGCGATTACGTCACGATCGTGAGCAACACCGACACCCGCAACGCCGAGGCGTTCACACCGCCGGAGACCGGAGGCGACCATTTCCGCTCGAGCTCCGTCTACCTCACGCAATCGCACCCGAAGCAAACCGAAGGCTCGGACATTACCGCGGGAACGTCGCTCGATCAGCTCTACGCTCAGCGGTTCGGCCAAGACAATCCCATCCCCTCGATGCAGCTGTGTATCGAGAACGTGGACCAGTCGGGCGGCTGCCTCTACGGCTATGCCTGCGTCTACATGGATACAATCAGCTGGGCATCGGCGACAGAGCCGCTCCCCATGATCCGCGATCCGCGCCTGGCCTTCGACCAGCTCTTCGGCTCCGGCGGAAGTTCGGAAAAGCGTGCCGCGCGGCGCGAGGCCCATCGCAGCATCCTCGACTGGATCCCGAGCGAGGTCGCACGGCTCAAAGGAACGCTCGGCCCGAGCGATCGAAACCGGCTCGATGCCTATCTCGAGAACATCCGGGAGATCGAGCGGCGCATCGAGAAAGTCGAAGAGCGCAACCAAAGCGGCGAGCTCCGCGAGCTTCCGGATGCCCCGATCGGCGTGCCCGACTCCTATAGCGAGCACGTCGAGATCATGTTCGATCTGATGACGCTTGCCTTTATGGCCGACATGACGCGCGTCGTCTCGTTCAAGATGAGCCGCGATGTCTCGGGGCGTTCGTTTCCCGAAAGCGGCGTCTACGAAGGCTTTCACAATGCTTCTCATCACAGGGGCCGGGAGCCAGGCGTCATCAAGCTATCGAAGATCAACCTCTACCACGTGAGCCTCGTGCCCTATCTGCTGAAGAAGCTTCAGGACGCCGAGGAGAACGGGAGCGACCTTCTAGAGAAGAGCCTGATTCTCTACGGCTCCCCGATGGGAGACCCGAACATTCACAACCACAAACGCGTTCCCCTCTTTCTCGCTGGCCACGCGAATGGCCAGCTCCCAGGAAACCTTCACATCAAAGCGGCCGACCAAACGCCGACAGCCAACGCCATGCTGAGCGTTCTGCACAAGCTCGGCTTCGACGATCGCGAGTCCTTCGGAGACAGCACCGAGCCGCTCGACTTGACGAGCGTTCCAGTGAGCCAAACGGAGGTCACCGGGTAGACCATGAGACCGGGTAGACCATGAGAAAGATGCGATACCGGATGATTCTCGCGCTCGGCGTTTTTGCTTTGGCGGCAGCAGGGCCGGTCGACGTCACGATGAGCCCCTTCCCCGTCGCGGACGCGGCAGAGCAAGGCGACCGTGAAGTGGTACGCGCATTGTTGCAGCAAGGGCTCGACGTGAACGCGGCTCAAGGCGGGGGCACGACGGCGCTCCACTGGGCCGCGCGCGCAAACGACGTCGCAATGGCAGAGATGCTTCTATACGCGGGAGCGAACGTCCGCGCGACCACTCGGCTCGGGGCTCATACGCCTCTGCTTTTCGCGAGCAAGCACGGAAACGCGTCAATGGTCGAGACGCTTCTCGCTGCGGGGGCCGACGCGAACGACGCCACGACGACCGGCGCGACCGCGCTCATGTTCGCCTCCGCCTCGGGAAGCGTCGAGTCGGTCCGCCTCCTTCTCGATCGCGAGCCCGATGTCAACGCCCGCGAGTCGAGCGGCGGCCAAACGGCTCTCATGTTCGCCGCGGCCAACGGTCGACACAGAGTGATCGAGCTTCTCATCGAGCGCGGCGCCGAGCTGAGCCTCGTGACCGACGTCATCGACGTGCCGACGCTCAACAAAGCCATCCGAGACGGTTTCGAGAAGCGGATCGAGGATTTGCGCAAGGCACGCGCCAAAGCTGCGGGCGACGACGTAGCGCAAGTAGAGGATGACCAAAAGCCCGAAAAGAGCTTCTTCGCGAAGCTCTTTGGCTGGATGATCCCTGGTGGCGGCGAGGAGAACGAACCGCCTCGGCGCCAGCGGGAGCCGTTCGGTAACCGCGTCGGCGTGCAAGGCGGGATGAGCGCACTTCTTTTCGCGGCGCGGCAAGGCCAGACCGACTCCGTCCGAGCGCTTCTCGAGGCCGGCGCAGACATCGATCGTGTCGCCGAAGGCAGCGAGACGAGCCCGCTCCTCATCGCGACGATGAACGGCCACTTCGATCTCGCCAAGCTCCTCGTGGACGAAGGCGCGGATCCCAATCTTGCGAGCGAGCCAGCAGACGTGACGCCGCTCTACGCGACGATCAATCTAGCTTGGGCGCCGCGGGCGGCCTACCCGCAACCGACCGCGCACAAACAACAAAAGCTCACCCATCTCGAGCTGATGGAAGCGCTCCTTTTAGCGGGCGCGGACCCGAACGTCCGTGTGAAGAAAAAAGTGTGGTTCATGGGCTATAACTTCGACCGCTCGTCGATCAACGAGATAGGCGCCACACCTTTTTGGCGCGCTGCCTATGGAAGCGACGTCGCTGCAATGAAGCTCCTACGAGCCTATGGCGCGGACACGAATATCCCGACGAGCAATGCCGGTTATCGTCCGCCGGTCGCGAACCAGAGCGCGCGGGAGATCAAAGACGTGTCCGGGCAAGCCTGAAACGCCGGCTTCCAGCATCTCCATGCCTTTCCGACCGTATGGGGTTCTCGCTGCCCCGGCCTGGGAGGCGATCATTCCCACCCCGGGCTTGCCGTACGGTACGGTCCGCCCGGCGCGAAAGGCACGGGATTGCACCGCGAGGCCGAGCTCTCCCGTCGCCGGGTCACGAGCCACGATCGAGAACGTCGCAACGGTATCCTCTGCACCCTTCACCTCGTCCGACGGTAGGTCTTGTCCGGAGGCAGCGGGCAACGTCAACATCCAAACGATCCAGAGTTTTTTCACGTCGACCTCCCGAGTCGGAACCGAGCCTGGCAACAGGGCACGGGCGGGACTATGCCGCAAAACAGGCCCGAAGGTCAAACATGCTTTCCTAGGTTGAGCCGGGGTTTTGAGTTCGCTAGAATAGCGCTCCCCGGTGGCAACTGCATCAAGGTCCTGTTGGTCGTTTCGAGTGGATCTCCTCGATCCAGATTCTCTTTCTTCACGCGGGAAAGCTCTGGACGGTCTCGACGACAGGAGAGCTCGATTGAAAGGAATCGACGGTGTACGGGGGTTCGCCCTCTCGCCGGACAAGAAGCGTCTGGCAGATGGTGAAAGACGAGCAGCTTTGGGCGGGTGGGCTCGGCGGAGCGGAGGACCGGTCGATCACGCGGTTCACCGAAAACCTCTGGGCCGCAAAGAGTTCGTGGCGAAATTGCCGCAATAAGGGTGTCGTTCCCTCGCGGAACAGAAAGGCTGGTCAGTCTCCGATTACCTTCGCCCGCCCGGGCGATGCCATTGCTGTCAAGTTAACATGACAGCACCCACTGCACTTCTTAGTTCCGTTCTTGTTGAAATTTGGAGTCCAAATCGGACATCATAGGGCGATGAGGTCGTCTCGGGGCGGCGTGCCGAATGAGCTCGAACGGAAGGGTCACTATGCGTACTTTCTCCGCAGGAATAGTGGGGGCCGCACTTGCTTGCACGCAAGTCGTGGCGGCACAAGAGGAGTTTGCGCTCCCAGAAGGCATGATGTCGCTCGCCGAGCAGCGCGCGATGGTCGAAGACTATTGCCTCATGTGCCACAGCGACGCGGCGTTGACGGGCGGCCTCACCTTGGAGTCCTTCGACGCGTCGAAGCTCGGGCGCGATACCGAGGTCGCGGAAAAAATTCTCCGCAAGCTGCGCACCGGCATGATGCCGCCTTCCTATGCCTCTCGGCCCGACCGCGCCGAGGTCGCAGCCTTCAACGCCGCGCTCGAGTCGAGGATCGACGCGGCTTACTTCTCGAGTCCCAACCCCGGACGGCGAGACTTCCAGCGTCTCAACCGCGCCGAATATAGGACCTCAGTCGCCTACCTGCTCGCGCTCGACGTCGACGTCGCCGCGCTCTTGCCGCCCGACACGGTAAGCCATAGCTTCGACAACATCGCCGACGTTCAAAGCATGTCGCCGACGCTAATGGATAGCTATCTGCGCGCCGCCGACCAAGTCAGCCGTCTCGCCGTCGGCGATCCCGCGGCCGACCCTAGCGAAGTCACGTTCAAAGTCCCGCGGACAGCGTCCCAGACGCGTCGCGCCCAAGGCGCACCGTTCGGAACGCGCGGCGGTATCTCCGTCGTCAACATCTTCCGCGCCGATGGCGATTACATCTTCAAGGCGCTGCTTCACGGCTCGCCCGAGGGCGAGCTCTTTGGCCGTCCGGCCGGAAACGAGCAAATCGAGGTTTCAGTCAACGGCGCGCGGGTCGCGCTCTTGGACGTGGATCCCATGCTCTCCGAGACCGAACCGAACGGTTTGACGATTCAGAGCGAGCCCATTTACGTCAAGGCGGGCCCGCAAAGGGTCACCGCCGCCTTTCTCGTCCATTCAGAAGCTCCCGTCCAAGACTTGCTCATCCCGATCGAGCACACCCTCGCCGATAGCGAAATCGGCACGGATTACGGCGTCACGACCGTGCCGCATCTTCGCGATTTCAACATCAGTGGGCCGTATAACGTCACGGGCGTCTCCGACACCCCCGCCCGGCGCCGCATTTTCATCTGCCGCCCGACGACATCGAAAGAAGAGCTTCCCTGCGCCGAAGAGATCGTGACCAACCTCGCAAAGCGCGCTTATCGACGCCCCCTCATCAATGCGGATCTCGAAGCCTTCATGTCGTTCTATATGATTGGGCGCGAGGGAGGCGACTTCGAGAGCGGCATCCGGATGGCTCTTCAAGCGATCCTTGCGAGCCCGAGCTTCATCTTTCGTTTGGAGCCGTCGCCGTCTCACGCGGCGCCCGGCGAGAGCTATAGCATCGCAGACGTCGATCTCGCGTCGCGTTTGTCGTTTTTCTTGTGGTCGAGCCCTCCCGACGAAGAGCTCTTGGCGCTCGCCGCGGACGGAAAGTTATCAGACGCCGCTATCTTCGAACAGCAAGTAAGTCGCATGGTGGACGATGAACGCTCGGAAACGCTCGCCACGCGTTTTGCGTCGCAATGGCTGCGGCTCCAGGATCTTCACAAACTGCACCCGGACGCTTTGACCTATCCCCTTTATGACGCGACCCTTGCCGACGCGATGAAGCGCGAGACCGAGCTGTTCTTCGAAAACCTCGTGCGCAAGGACCGGAGCGTCGTGGAGCTTCTGACAGCCGACTACACTTTCGTCAACGAAAGGCTCGCGCGGCATTACCGGATCCCGAACGTCACCGGCGACAGGTTCCGCCGGGTCCCGCTCGACGGCATCAACCGAAACCGCCGCGGGCTCTTCGGCCATGGCAGTATCCTCGCGCTCACGGCCATCGCGAATCGCACCTCGCCGGTCCAACGCGGGAAATGGGTCATGGAGGTTTTGCTCGGAAGCCCCCCGCCCCCGCCACCGCCCAACGTGCCGGCGCTCGAGGAGACGGAGGACGTCGCGGGTGACAGGCGTCTCTCGGTACGCGAGCGCATGGAAGAACATCGCGCGAACCCTGCCTGCAACTCGTGCCACGCGGTGATCGACCCCATCGGCCTCGCGCTCGAGAATTTCGACGTGACCGGCGCGTGGCGTACGAAAGATGACGGGGTCCCCATCGACGCATCGGGCGAGCTCTACGACGGAACCCCGCTCGACGGCCCGCTCGGCCTCCGCGACGCGATGCTCAATTATCGAGACTCTGTTATCATGACCTTCACTGAAAGCCTCATGACCTACGCGCTCGGACGAAGGGTCGAGTATTTCGACATGCCCGCAATTCGCAAGATTGCGGCGGACGCCGCCAAGAACGACAACCGGATGTCCTCCTTCATCCTAGGCGTCGTCAACAGCGCGCCGTTTCGGATGAGCACCGCCGAGACTGGGGACACCGAGACCGAGACCGTGGGTGTCGTTCAACATCCGTAAGGAGAGTCCCGTGTACGTAACGAACAAACACATATCCCGCCGCAGCGTGCTGCGCGGTATGGGCGCAACGGTGGCGCTTCCGATGTTGGAGGCGATGATCCCCACCCGCAAAGCCTGGGGGGCGACCACCGACCCAACACGTTTGGTGTGCATGGAGATGGTGCATGGCGCCGCCGGCAGCAACAAGATCGGCGCCGAGAAAAACCTTTGGTCGCCCGCCGCCGTGGGCCACGATTTCGATTTGACGCCGAGCAGCTTGAGCCCGCTCGAACCCTTTCGCGATTACGTCACGATCGTGAGCAACACCGACACCCGCAACGCCGAGGCGTTCACACCGCCGGAGACCGGAGGCGACCATTTCCGCTCGAGCTCCGTCTACCTCACGCAATCGCACCCGAAGCAAACCGAAGGCTCGGACATTACCGCGGGAACGTCGCTCGATCAGCTCTACGCTCAGCGGTTCGGCCAAGACAATCCCATCCCCTCGATGCAGCTGTGTATCGAGAACGTGGACCAGTCGGGCGGCTGCCTCTACGGCTATGCCTGCGTCTACATGGATACAATCAGCTGGGCATCGGCGACAGAGCCGCTCCCCATGATCCGCGATCCGCGCCTGGCCTTCGACCAGCTCTTCGGCTCCGGCGGAAGTCCGGAAAAGCGTGCCGCGCGGCGCGAGGCCCATCGCAGCATCCTCGACTGGATCCCGAGCGAGGTCGCACGGCTCAAAGGAACGCTCGGCCCGAGCGATCGAAACCGGCTCGATGCCTATCTCGAGAACATCCGGGAGATCGAGCGGCGCATCGAGAAAGTCGAAGAGCGCAACCAAAGCGGCGAGCTCCGCGAGCTTCCGGATGCCCCGATCGGCGTGCCCGACTCCTATAGCGAGCACGTCGAGATCATGTTCGATCTGATGACGCTTGCCTTTATGGCCGACATGACGCGCGTCGTCTCGTTCAAGATGAGCCGCGATGTCTCGGGGCGTTCGTTTCCCGAAAGCGGCGTCTACGAAGGCTTTCACAATGCTTCTCATCACAGGGGCCGGGAGCCAGGCGTCATCAAGCTATCGAAGATCAACCTCTACCACGTGAGCCTCGTGCCCTATCTGCTGAAGAAGCTTCAGGACGCCGAGGAGAACGGGAGCGACCTTCTAGAGAAGAGCCTGATTCTCTACGGCTCCCCGATGGGAGACCCGAACATTCACAACCACAAACGCGTTCCCCTCTTTCTCGCTGGCCACGCGAATGGCCAGCTCCCAGGAAACCTTCACATCAAAGCGGCCGACCAAACGCCGACAGCCAACGCCATGCTGAGCGTTCTGCACAAGCTCGGCTTCGACGATCGCGAGTCCTTCGGAGACAGCACCGAGCCGCTCGACTTGACGAGCGTTCCAGTGAGCCAAACGGAGGTCACCGGGTAGACCATGAGACCGGGTAGACCATGAGAAAGATGCGATACCGGATGATTCTCGCGCTCGGCGTTTTTGCTTTGGCGGCAGCAGGGCCGGTCGACGTCACGATGAGCCCCTTCCCCGTCGCGGACGCGGCAGAGCAAGGCGACCGTGAAGTGGTACGCGCATTGTTGCAGCAAGGGCTCGACGTGAACGCGGCTCAAGGCGGGGGCACGACGGCGCTCCACTGGGCCGCGCGCGCAAACGACGTCGCAATGGCAGAGATGCTTCTATACGCGGGAGCGAACGTCCGCGCGACCACTCGGCTCGGGGCTCATACGCCTCTGCTTTTCGCGAGCAAGCACGGAAACGCGTCAATGGTCGAGACGCTTCTCGCTGCGGGGGCCGACGCGAACGACGCCACGACGACCGGCGCGACCGCGCTCATGTTCGCCTCCGCCTCGGGAAGCGTCGAGTCGGTCCGCCTCCTTCTCGATCGCGAGCCCGATGTCAACGCCCGCGAGTCGAGCGGCGGCCAAACGGCTCTCATGTTCGCCGCGGCCAACGGTCGACACAGAGTGATCGAGCTTCTCATCGAGCGCGGCGCCGAGCTGAGCCTCGTGACCGACGTCATCGACGTGCCGACGCTCAACAAAGCCATCCGAGACGGTTTCGAGAAGCGGATCGAGGATTTGCGCAAGGCACGCGCCAAAGCTGCGGGCGACGACGTAGCGCAAGTAGAGGATGACCAAAAGCCCGAAAAGAGCTTCTTCGCGAAGCTCTTTGGCTGGATGATCCCTGGTGGCGGCGAGGAGAACGAACCGCCTCGGCGCCAGCGGGAGCCGTTCGGTAACCGCGTCGGCGTGCAAGGCGGGATGAGCGCACTTCTTTTCGCGGCGCGGCAAGGCCAGACCGACTCCGTCCGAGCGCTTCTCGAGGCCGGCGCAGACATCGATCGTGTCGCCGAAGGCAGCGAGACGAGCCCGCTCCTCATCGCGACGATGAACGGCCACTTCGATCTCGCCAAGCTCCTCGTGGACGAAGGCGCGGATCCCAATCTTGCGAGCGAGCCAGCAGACGTGACGCCGCTCTACGCGACGATCAATCTAGCTTGGGCGCCGCGGGCGGCCTACCCGCAACCGACCGCGCACAAACAACAAAAGCTCACCCATCTCGAGCTGATGGAAGCGCTCCTTTTAGCGGGCGCGGACCCGAACGTCCGTGTGAAGAAAAAAGTGTGGTTCATGGGCTATAACTTCGACCGCTCGTCGATCAACGAGATAGGCGCCACACCTTTTTGGCGCGCTGCCTATGGAAGCGACGTCGCTGCAATGAAGCTCCTACGAGCCTATGGCGCGGACACGAATATCCCGACGAGCAATGCCGGTTATCGTCCGCCGGTCGCGAACCAGAGCGCGCGGGAGATCAAAGACGTGTCCGGGCAAGCGCCGGTTCCCGTCGGCGGGCCCGCGATGACGCCGCTACACGGTGCGACGGGCGCGGGCTATGGCGAAGGCTTCGCCGCGAACGACCATCGCAACCACCCGGCAGGCTTCATGCCGGCCGTCCGCTATCTCGTGGAAGAGTGCGGGGCGGACGTGAACGCGCGGGATCAAGAAGGCAGCACGCCGCTTCACAACGCCGCCTCGATGGGTCACGTCGAGCTGATCGAGTATCTCGTCTCGAAAGGCGCCGACGTCACCGCCGTCAACCGCGAAGATCGCTCCACCGCTGATATGGCCAATGGACCCGTTCAGCGCGTGCAGCCGTTCCCGGAGGCGCGCGATCTTCTCGTGAGTCTCGGCGCGGTGAACAACAACCGCTGCGTTTCTTGCTGAGCTCGTTTCAGAGCTCGCACCCAACGGAACTGAAGTCGACGGAAGGTGGAATCGATGCGTTTCAATCAATGATGAGGTTGCTGGCAATGGGCACCTGATCTCGTGCGAGATCAGGGAGTAACCCCTCTGGCGCGCACGACGCCGACACCGTGCCGTCCGCGTCGAGAAGGACGGGAAACGTATGGCCCATCTTGTCGGCCCACTCCGCGGTCGTGGTCTGGGATTCCTTTACGTCTACCACGAACACCTGAACATCCTGCTCCCGATATTTCCGGTAAAGCGCCTCCAGGTGCGGAGCCTCCGCACCACAGAAAGAGAGCTGCGCTCGTTGACAACTGGTATGGCTTCTTGCTATCCAGGGCCGCCAAGAGACAAGGAGACGATCATGCGTTCCTCGTGGATAGCACTTATTCCCCTCTTCATGCTCATCGCCTGCGACAAAAGCCCGTCGAGCCGCATCGACCCAGGTGAACGCTTGCACGCTCTTTTTGAAGATGCTTGGGCGTTCGAGCTTCGGGAAAACCCTTTGCGCGCGACGAGCGTCGGACATCACGAGAACGACCATCTTCTACCATCGGTTTCGACCGAGGACGAGACGCGACGCGCCGAGGCCCGCGGCGGGTTCTTGGAGCGCCTTCGGACCATCGACCGCTCCCAGCTAACACCAGCGGACCGCATCAGCTACGACATGTTCGCGCGTGAGCTCGCGGACGCTCTGTCGGAGTTCGTGTTCCAGTCGTTTCAGATCCCGATCAACGCGGATTCCGGATTCCATATCGCCTTCTCGCGGCTCCCGAGCCGCATGCCTTTCGAGGCGACGACGGACTACGAAAACTACATCGCCCGGCTTCGAGCCTTCCCGCGATATGTGGACCAACATATCGGGCTCATGCGCGAAGGACTCGAGACCGGGATGAGCTTGCCGCGGGTCGTTCTCGAAGGCTATGACGTCACGATCGAAAGCCACGTCGTCGACCGACCCGAAAACAGCCTCTTCTATGCGCCGCTCACCCGCTTTGCCGCGTCGATCCCGGAGGCCGAGCACGAGCGCCTTCGCGAGAGCGCGCAAGAGGCCATCATGGACGGCGTGGTCGCGGGCTATCGTGCCTTTTTGGAGTTCATGAGGACGGAGTATCGGCCCAGCACACGCGAGTCGATCGGCGCGTCCGAGCTTCCGAACGGCGACGCGTATTACGCCTATCTCGTCCGGCACTTCACGACGCTCGATCGCACGCCCCAAGAAGTCCACGAAACGGGGCTCGCCGAGGTCGCGCGCATCCGAGCCGAGATGGTCGCCATCATCGAAGAGGTTGGTTTCGAGGGCGGTTTTCGCGCATTTCTCGATTTCCTCCGCACCGATCCGCGCTTCTACGCGAAGACCCCCGAGGAGCTGCTGAAAGAGGCCTCTTTCATCGCGAAAAAAATGGACGCCAAGCTTCCATCTCTATTCCAAACACTCCCCCGCCTCCCCTACGGTGTCCAACCGGTCCCGGATCACATCGCGCCAAAATACACCGGCGGCCGCTATGTCGGCCCCGCGGTCGGGAGTCATGAGCCAGGATATTATTGGGTCAACACTTACAAGCTCGAGAACCGCCCGCTCTACACACTGGAATCGCTGACCCTTCACGAGGCCGTGCCCGGGCACCATTTACAAAACGCGTTGCGCATGGAGTTGACGGATCTGCCCGCGTTTCGCCGTTTCTCCGGCATCGGCGCTTTTGGCGAAGGCTGGGGTCTCTACTCGGAACGACTTGGTCTCGAGGCAGGCTTCTACGAAGATCCCTATAGCAACTTCGGACGTCTCACTTACGAGATGTGGCGCGCCTGCCGCCTGGTCGTCGACACCGGCATCCACGCGATGGGCTGGCGACGGCAGCAGTCGATCGACTATCTCGCCGCGAGGACGGCGCTTTCCATCCACGAAGTCACGACCGAAACGGACCGCTATATCGCTTGGCCAGGCCAAGCGCTCGCCTATAAGATGGGCGAGCTCAAGATTCGCGAGCTCCGCGCGCGCGCGACCGAGAGGCTCGGCGAGAAGTTCGACGTGCGCGAGTTTCACGACGTCGTGCTCTTGAACGGTCCGGTGTCGATGCCTGTATTGGAAGAGCAAGTCGAAAGCTTCATCCAGGCGAAACTCGAAGGAGCCCAATGATGTTGATGAGTAGAGCAAGAGTCAACTTGATGGCGAGCGCAGCGCTTCTGACCGTCGCTTGCACGTCCCCATATCCGGCGCCGCCAGCGACGGCGCACGGCGACATCGTGGACACGATCCACGGCGAAGCCATCCCGGATCCTTATCGGTGGCTAGAGGCGCAAGACGACGACGCAACCCGGAACTGGATCGATCACCAAAACGTTTACGCCGAACAGATCATCGGAGAACCTGAGCTGCGCGACCAGCTACGGGCTCGGCTTCGCGAGCTCATGGACGTGGACAGGATCGGCCCAACGCAAAAAGGTGGCAGCTTCGAGTACTTCACCTTGCGGCGCGCCGGGCAAGAGCTTCCCGTCATCTACCGGCGAGCGGCCCCGGAGGAGGACGCGCTCGTACGCATCGAGCCCGACGAAGATTACGAGCTCGTTCTCGACCCGCATGACATGAGCCCAGACCGAACGGCCCGAGTCGATACTTCACGATCATCGGCGAGAAGCTCTACCTCACTTATCTCCACAACGTCGGCGCGGGCATCCGAGCCTTCGCGCTCGACGGCGCGGCGGCGGGAGAGGTAGCGATTCCCGATCATCACCGCGCCACGCTTCGCGAGGCCGGGCCGGGAAAGGCACTCCTGACGGTCGAGTCCTTCCTTCAGCCCGAGACGACCTATCTCGTCGACCTCGAGACCGACGCGCGGGAGGTATGGCGCGCGTCCGAGGTGCACTTCGATGCGACAGGTCTGGTCGTAGAACAGGTCCGCTACCCGTCGAAGGACGGCATCGAAATACCGATATATCTCGTGCACGCGGCAGACCGGTCAGAACACTCGCCAGCGCCCACATTGCTGCATGGCTATGGAGGTTTCAACGCCGCGCAGACGCCCCGTTTCGACGTGATGGCGGCTGCCTGGATCGAGCATGGCGGCATTTTCGCGCTCGCCAACTTGCGCGGTGGAAGCGAATTTGGCGAACGCTGGCATCGCGATGGCATGCTCGAGCGCAAACAGAACGTCTTCGATGATTTTCTCGCGGCTTCCGAATGGCTCATCGCGAGCGGCTACACGCGCTCCGACTTGCTCGCGATCCGAGGAGCCAGCAATGGCGGGCTCCTCGTCGCGAGCGCCCTCACCCAGCGCCCGGAACTTTTTCGAGCGGTCCTATGCGGCTTCCCCGATCTCGACATGGTCCGGTTCAACACTTTCACGAAGACCAACAACTTGCCCGCGCTTCTCGAATATGGAGATGCTTCTATCCCGGAGCAGTTCGCATTCCTCCGCAAATACTCCCCATACCAAGCGGTGTCGGACGGGACCCGCTATCCCGCGGTCATGCTCACGTCGGGCGATCGCGACACGCGCGTACCACCGCTCCAGGCGCGCAAGATGACCGCGCGGCTTCAGAACGCGACCTCTTCAGGACTGCCCGTCATCTTGCGCTATCACGAAAAAGCGGGCCACGCCGCGAGCCGCGGGCTGCCGCTCTCGCAAGTCATCGAAGACCGCGCGTCCGAACTCACTTTTCTCCTCACGCAGCTGGGCGTGACGGGCTTCGAGTAAACGAGAAGGGGCCGCGCCTTAGACCAGTCCCGCGACCCGGTATACTTCGGGAAAGCCAACGACGGAAAGGGAAAGCCATGCACCGTATTCTGGTCATCATTTCAGTAATCGTCATCGGGCTCGGAGGGGCCGCTCGTGCTCAGGAGCAAAACGTCACCGCCATCGAGGAGGTCGCTCCTGCGCCTCCGCGCGCGGAAGGTGAGGGCCCGTTCGACCGGTTGATTCTACGAGGAGCGACGCTCATCGATGGGACGGGCGCACCGCCGGTAGGACCCGTGGATGTCGTCGTGGAAGCCAACCGTATCGTTCAGATCAAGAGTGTCGGCTATCCGGGAGTGGCTATCGACCCCGAGAATCGTCCGCCGGCAAACGGCGGCCGAGAAATCGACCTCGACGGGATGTACTTGCTACCCGGTCTCATCGACATGCACGGCCACGTGGGTGGGACCCAGCAAGGGACACCTTCGGAATACGTGTTTAAGCTCTGGTTGGGTCACGGCATCACGACGGTGCGCGACCCCGGATCGATGAATGGCATTGACTGGATGAAGGAGCATCGCGCGAAGAGCGCGCGAAACGAGATCACGGCGCCGCGGCTATCCATCTACTCGTTCTTCGGGCAAGGGCAAGAGGCATCGATCGAAACACAAGAGGAGGCAAGGGCGTGGGTACGAGAGATCGCGAGCGCGGGCGCGGACGGTATCAAATTTCTGGGGGCGAGTCCCGAAGTCATGCAAGGAGCACTCGACGAAGCCAAGCAACAGGGGCTCAAAACCGCATCCCACCACTCCCAGCTCAACGTCGCATGGAACAACGTTCTCGACTCCGCGCGCTGGGGATTGACCTCGATGGAGCACTGGTACGGTCTGCCCGAGGCGCTTTTCACCGACCGCGCCGTTCAGAACTACCCCCTCGACTACAACTACAACAACGAGCAGCATCGCTTTGGCCAGGCAGGTCGGTTGTGGAAGCAAGCTGCCGAGCCGTTCAGTGACCACTGGAACGCGGTCATGAACGAGCTCATCGAGCTCGACTTCACCCTCGTGCCTACCTTCACGATTTACGAGGCTAGCCGGGATCTCATGCGCGCCCGCCGAGCAGAGTGGCACGACGACTACACCCTGCCGTCGCTCTGGAATTTCTTCACGCCCAACCGGGAGGCTCACGGCTCCTACTGGTTCTACTGGACCACCGAGGACGAGGTCGAGTGGAAGGAGAACTTTCGCCTGTGGATGATGTTCGTGAACGAGTACAAAAACCGCGGTGGGCGCGTCGCTGCCGGGTCGGATTCCGGCTTCATTTACAAGCTCTACGGTTTCGGCTTCATTCGAGAGCTCGAGCTTCTACGGGAAGCGGGCTTTCATCCGCTTTCGGTCATTCAGGCGGCGACGCTCAAAGGAGCGGAAGCCCTCGGCCGCGCGGACGAGATCGGTACGGTGGAAGTCGGCAAGCTCGCCGATTTCGTCGTCGTCGACGAGAATCCATTGATGAACTTGAAGGTGCTCTACGGCACCGGTGCGTTGAAGCTCGACGAGAACAATCGCCCCGGCCGGGTAGGCGGGGTGAACTACACGATCAAGGACGGTATCGTCTATGACGCGTCCGAGCTTCTCGACGACGTGAAGGCGATCGTGGCCAAAGCGAAGGCCGCAGGTGCGACGGAGGACCCCCGTTTATAACCTGCGATTCCTGTATTCCTTCGGTGCGCTGACCCTGGACGAGAACGGCCAGATGTATCGCACGAAGGGAATCGTGCATACCATCAAAGATGGAATCGTCATCAACAACGACAAGTTGATGGAAGAAGTCGCCCGGATGACCAAGGAATCGAAGAAAGGCGTCGACCCGGTCAATGCGGTGAATGAGCCGTTCGTCGTGAAGTGAAATCGCCCGCTCGAGCCGGAAAGAGCGGGAGGCGGCGGTCAGTGGAACTTACCTGTGCTCCGCAAGAACGCAACCGATCGCTCTACTTGGTAGGGCTCCGTTGGGCGCCGCGGCATATAACACCATCAAAACAACCCTCGACTCAATGCACTTGCCCTCACAAAAACCCGAGCCGCTCGCTGACCTCCCCTTTTCAAGGACTCGACCTTCTTCCTCGACATCGACAACGACGGGTGGTTGGATCTCTTCGTCGCCAACGGGCATATCTATCCAGAGCTCGACGAGCATCCCGAGATTGGGGAACCTTATCCGCAACAAAACCAGCTCTTTGTCGGCGGAAGCGATGGACGGGTCACCGAGCTCGACGTCACGCATCCGGGGCCTCATTACCTGCTCGCGCGCCTTCTTCGGAAAGATGGCCACGGCGACGAAGCCGGCCGTGAGCTCGAGCTCTTCCGCCGGACGAAACAGGCCGCGGCGCACGTGGAGCTGGCGGCGAACGCCTCTGGCGCCGGCCATCACGACCTGGCCGTGGTCGAGCTCCGTCGCGCTTTGGAAGCCTATCCGGAGCATCCGCGCGCGCTGTTTCTCCTGGCTCTCGAGCTCGCCCGGCGCGGGGAGCGTGAGGAGGCGGCAGAATGCCTGCGCCGGGTCATCGGCCTTAGGCTAGAGACCCGAGAAGCCGTGGCGCACGACGAAGCGCTCCTGCGCGAGGTCACCGCCCATGATTTGACAGGGAATCTCTTCCCGGGGTCGCCGGTGATATAACTCGTGGGTATGTCGACGAATCGCGACGGCGTGGGTGTGCGCGTCGTCGTTAGTGCTGGGCGCCAGGTGAAGGAAGTCCATCCGTCCGGGAGCTACCTCTCGTCGAACGACCCGAGGCTCCACTTCGGGCTCGGTACGCGCGATCGCGTGGCGTCGGTCGAGATCTTTTGGCCGAGCGGCCAGCGGGAGACTCTGACCGACGTGCCCGCGGGTGGTGTCACGACCGTCGTGGAAGGTCGTTGATGCCGAAGGCGACTAAATGGAGATCGAGAACCAAGGCGGGTCTCCCCGTTTGTATCGGAACCGAGGAAACGGTATCTTTTCGGACGTCACTGAGCCTGCCGGTCTGGACCGGCTTCTGCCTGACGATGGGCTCGAACTTCGGGGACTTGGACAATGACGGGTTTCTCGATATCTACTTCGGGATTCCCGAACCGTATGTATCGTCACGACGCCAACCGGTGCTCGACAAAGCGAGGAGACAACAGTAATGCGTAGAACGCGCTTGGTCGTCTTGTTCCTTTTGTTCGGTCCTTCATGGAGCGCTTCGGGCCAAATCGACGATCCCGAGAACTCCATTCCGATAGCACCTCCCCGAGCCCGAGGAGAGGGTCCGTTCGACCGTCTCATCTTGCGTACCGTCACTTTGATCGACGGCACCGGCGCGCCCGCGGTCGGTCCGATCGACATCGTGATCGAAGGCAACCGCATCGCCCAGATCAAGAGCGTCGGCTTTCCCGGTGTTGCCATCAAAGAAGACAACCGCCCGGTCGCACGTCCTGGCGACGAAGTGATGGAGCTCGAGGGCCACTACGTGCTCCCGGGTTTCGTCGACTTGCACGGCCACATAGGCGGCAACGAGCAGGGCACACCGGCAGAATATGTCCTCAAGCTTTGGATGGGCCACGGCATCACGACGATCTGTGACCCGAGCACGGGGAACGGCCTGCGTTGGGTCATGGACCACAAGGAAAAGAGCCTCGCCAACACGATCACGGCGCCGCGCATCGAAGCCTATCCCGCGTTCGGTCTCGGGCTCGAGGAGCCCATTTCCACACCGGCCGAAGCCCGCAGCTGGGTCGACGAGGTCGCGAGCATGGGCGCCAATGGGGTGAAGTTTTTCGGTGCCCGACCCGACATCATGGGAGCGGCGATCGACCAGGCGGTTAAGCACGACATGAGAACGACGTGCCACCACGCTCAGCTCAACGTGTCGTGGCTCGACGCGCTCGACTCGGCTCGTCTCGGCCTCACGTCGATGCAGCACTGGTACGGTCTCCCGGAAGCGCTCTTCGAGGATCGCACCGTCCAGCACTATCCGCTCGACTACAACTACAACAACGAGCAGCACCGCTTCGAGCAAGCGGGACGGCTGTGGGAGCAAGCGGCGAAACAAGGAAGCGACCACTGGAACAAGGTCATGGATGAGCTCCTCGAGCTCGACTTCACCCTCTCCCCCACTTTCGTCGCGTATGAGACGACGCGCGACTTCATGCGTATGAGCCGGGCGGAATGGCATGAAGAGTACACACTGCCTTCGCTCTGGCGTTTTTACGAGCCCAACCGGGAGAAACACGCCTCCTACTGGTATTACTGGACGACCGAGATCGAGGTTGCGTGGAAGAGGAATTATCAGCTCTGGATGAGCTTCGTGAACGAGTACAAGAATCGCGGCGGGCGAGTCGGCGTGGGCTCGGATTCGGGCTACTCGTACAACCTCTACGGCTATGGCTTCGTCCGAGAGCTCGAGCTTCTCCGGGAGGCCGGTTTCCATCCGCTCGAGGTCATCCGAGCGGCGACCCTGAAAGGCGCGGAAACTCTCGGCCTCTCCGACACCATCGGAACGGTGGAAGTCGGCAAGATGGCGGACCTCGTCATCGTCGACGAGAACCCGCTCGAAAATCTGAAAGTGCTCTACGGCATCGGGGCGGTCAAGCTCAACGCACAGAACAACGTCGTGCGCGTCGGTGGGGTGAAGTACACCGTCAAAGACGGCATCGTCTTCGACGCCAAAGCACTTCTCAGCGACGTCCGCCGCATCGTTGGGGAGGCGAAGGATCGCGAGAACTTCGAGATCACCGCGCCTGGAAGGCCGACGCCCGACTTGCCCTGACGAGAAGCCAGGATGTTTCGGTTGTCCGTCGTTCTCGTCGCCGCCGTCTGGCAACAGCGGAGCTACCAGAACGCGCTCCGGGAAGCGAGTCGTCTCGTCGAGCAACAACGGTTCGAGGACGCGCGTCGGACGCTCGAGCGCGCCGCGGCCGTCTTCCCCGACTCCGCCGCGGTGCAGCGCGCGCTGAGGCCTTGAAGAAGTCCATGGTCTTTGGCGTCAAACGCGGTGAGGTGGGCATGGACGCGAACGCGCCAAACAGAAACATCGTCCCCGCCGTCACGACCGAGACCATCGTGGCGCTCGTGATCCTCGCAGGCCTCTTCGCGGCGTTCACATGGCAGATGGGACTCGCCAACATGTTCAAGACCATGATGGGCACCGCCCACGACTTGCTGTTGAACACGGTGCTCTTTCTGATGGGCGTCATCATTCTCGCGGGCGCCTTTACGTCTTTGCTCGCCGAGTTCGGCATCGTCGGTATTGCCAACCGGCTACTCTCCCCTTTGATGAAACCTCTCTTCGGCCTTCCGGGCGCCACATCTGTCGGGGTTGTGGCGACGTACTTGTCGGACAACCCCGCTATCATGCCCCTCGGCTCCGATAAAGGCTTCTTGAAGTATTTCAAGCAGTGGCAGCTCACGACGCTCGTCAACCTCGGCACCGTTTTCGGCATGGGGCTCATCGTGACGACGTTCATGTTGGCCCAGTCCTCCGGCGACGCGCCTCTCGCTCGCGCGGTGCTCCTCGGAAATCTCGGCGCCATCATGGGCGGGATCGTCAGCGTTCGCCTCATGGGCTACTTCGGTAAACGCAAATATGGCCGCGAGGCGCCCGTGCTTACAGAAGAAGGGGAAGGCTACGACATCCTCCGGTTCCGTGAAGTGCGGGAAGGCAACGTCGCGCAACGCGTCCTTCAGTCACTTCTCGACGGCGGCACCCACGGCGTTCAAACGGGCCTCGACATCATGCCAGGGGTCATCATTATTTGTACGTCGGTGATGATGTTGGCCTATGGATCCGCCGAAGAAGGCTATACGGGAGCGGCCTATGAGGGCATCGCTTTTTTTCCATGGATTTCTGACAAGCTCTCGTTCATCATCGAGCCTTTGTTCGGCTTTTCGCATCCAGAAGCGATCGCCTTTCCTGTCACGTCACTCGGATCGGTCGGCGCCGCGATCGCGATGGTGCCGAAATTTCTTTCGAGCGGCATCATCGGCGCCAAAGAGATTTGTGTGTTCACTGCCATCGGTATCTGCAACGCGGGCTTCTTGAGCACGCATGTCGGGATGATGGACGGGATCAAGGAGCGCGACTTGACCAACGTCGCCATCACGACGCACTTCGCCGGCGGCCTGAGTGCGGGGGTGTTCGGGCACGTGCTGTTCTTGTCGTTCGGTTGACCCGCACCTCGCGCGCTGGCGCCGAGGTCGGGTTGTTCCAATGAATGCACGTAGTTGAGTCGCTTGCACCGAAAGAACATTTTTGTAATATTTGGCGCACATTAACCTATGAAAGTGCACAAAGTATGACTACAAAAGCGAAAGGCATGCGCCTGCAGCAGACCTAGACGCAGAGATCACTCGTGAAGCCGAGACCCGCGGAAAGTCCTGGTCCGCAATGGCAAACGAGTTCCTTGCCGAGGCGATACGGGTTCGGAGAGTTCCCGGGATCGTTTTCGTGGACGGGCCTTCCGGCCGCCGAGCCGCCCTCGCTGGCACGGGGTTGGATGTGTGGGAGGTCATCGCGGTGTGGCAGGAATTTGATGATGGCGAGGACTATAGCGAGCTAGGCGCGAACTTCGAATGGCTTTCGGAGGCGCAGCTTCGAACGGCAGTGGCGTACTACAAACTCTACCCGTCCGAGATCGACGCGCGCCTCGCTTGCGAACGTGAGTGGACTCCCGAGAAAGTGAGAAAGGAGCTTCCGTTCGCCGTGCGCGAGAGATCGCGACGATAGCGGCTCGTGCGTTTCCTGCTCGACGAGGATGTCAGTCCAGTGGTTGCGCACGCCGGTCGCGGGCTCGGCCTTGATGTGGTCAGCGTTCATGAGCTCGACCGCCGCGGCCTGAGCGACCAGGACCAGCTCGAATTCGCTGTTGTGGAGGGTCGGATTCTCGTCACCTGCAGCCGCGACGATTTCATTCGGTTGACGGTATCCTTCTACCAAGCGGGGAGAGTTCACTCCGGCCTCATCATTGTTCCCGAAACACTTCCCAACAACGGGCCCGAGCGTATCGGGCACGCGTTGAAAAAGTGGAGTGAAGACCGCTCGGAGAACGAGCTCGATTACGGAATATTTTTTCTCGATAAGTGAAGTGGCCGAGCGTCGGGATGCTAGAGTCAGTGTACAAAGGAGCTCGCGACGATGCACGTTCGAACGATACTGATGAGTTGCCTTTTGGCCGGAGCTCTCGCGGAGAGCTCTCCCCTTCCTCCCCTTCCTCCCCTTCCTATCGATGCGCTGGCTCGAACGGTCTGGGTCGAGGAGTTCGACATCTCTCCCGACGGCGAGCTCATCGCTTTCAAATCCGCCAAGGCGGGCACCTCTGACATCTGGACGGTGCCGACCTCGGGCGGCGCGCCAGCTGACCCGGATGCCGGGCCGGGAGATGAACCCGACGCAGCTGACCCGGATGCCGGGCCGGGAGATGAACCCGCACTTCAGCCCGGACGGAAGCCAGATCGTGTTCGAGGCGGATTTCGGCGGCACGAATATCCGCGACCTTTCGATGGATCTCGGAAAGGAAGGCGCGCGCGCTGGAGGCGCCTCTGCGGCAGCAGTTTTCCAGCAGCGCGCAGCGCCTCGAAGGGATGGCGCGGGGAGCGGGAATCGGCTTGAGCGCTCTGTATTTGCTCAACGCACTGGAGGCGGTCATGTCGTCGACGCGGGAGTGTACCCGCGCACCGCCCATGGCGTGCTGCTCGGCTCTAGCGATTCGGGGACCACGATCGAAGGATGGTCAGCCCGCGATCGCCCGGAATTTCGACTATTTACCGCTGGTCCAGCCCTTTTACATCGTGCGCGATTGCCATCCAGAGGGCGGCTTCCGGTCGCTCGAGTTCACGTGCGCGCCATTGGTTGGGGCGGTCGACGGTATCAACGAGAAAGGCCTGGGGATCACCTACGATTACGCCTTCGCGACAGACGAGGGCGCTCCTGCGGCGACGATCTCGATGGCGATCTCGGAGGCGCTTCGAACCTGCTCGACAGCGGAGCAGGCGGCGGAGCGGATTTCAAATGCGGCGCGTTGGGGCGGTGGGATCCTCATGATCGCGGACTCGGATGGGGGTCTGATCTCGCTCGAGCTCTCGAATACCCGCGCCGCGCTTCGCCGGCCGGCACAGGGCGTCGATGTGCTTCACCACACGAATGCCTTCAGCCAAGCGTCGATGCGCGAAGTCGAGGTCGAAACCGAAGCGTGCTACGACGATCGCGCACCCTCGCCTCTCAGGGGTTGTAGGGTGCTCGAGTCGCCGGAGCGGCGCGAGGCCCGGCTCGTAGAGTTGTTGTCGGACGGAGCGACACTGGGATTGGACGACCTCACGAGGATCCTGGCTGACCACGGCGACGATGGCCAGCCCGACGACGGCACGCTCTGCATGCACAGCGACTACTGGAACACCACCGCGACCATCCAGGTCCTGCCACGCTCAGGATCTCGTATACCAGCGCCTGCCGTGCTGACTACGAGGACTTCACGCTTTGAACCCGCAGGCCAACTACCCGTGACTCAACTCAGCGCGGAAACGCTCGCCGACGCGACGTAGTCGTCCAATTCGTCGATGAGCTTCGCCTTGACGTCCTCCGCGAGAAAGCTCGCTTCGAATGCGTTGCGGGCGAGGCGGTGCAGATCGGTGCGCTCGAGGTTCAACGCTTGTTGCACGCCCAAGAAATTCTCTTCGATGTAGCCGCCGAAGTAAGCCGGATCGTCGGAGTTGACGGTGGCGCACAATCCCGCGTCGAGGAGCTTCTTCAAGTTGTGGTCCTCGAGGCGGTCAAAGACGCGGAGCTTGACGTTCGAGAGCGGACAAACCGTGAGCGGAACCTGACGCTCGCGCAAATGATCGACGAGCGCCGAGTCCTCGAGACAGCGAACGCCGTGATCGATCCGGGAGACGTGAAGGTCGATTAGAGCCTCCCATATGTAGGCGGGCGGTCCTTCCTCTCCCGCATGCGCCACAGTACGGAATCCTTCTTTGCAGGCTTCATCGAAGACGCGGCGAAATCTCGAAGGTGGATAGTCGAGCTCCGAAGAGTCGAGCCCGACAGCCGCTATCTGGCCGCGGAACGGAAGTGCCTCTTTTAGGGTCGCCATAGCCGCCTCCGCACTCAAATGGCGCAGGAAACAGAGAATCAACTCGGAAGACATACCCCATGTTCTCTCGGCTTCGTCGAGCGCCCGCCGGAGCCCTCGAAGGACGGTCTCGAATGCGACGCCTCGATCCGTATGGGTCTGGGGATCAAAAAAAATCTCCGCGTGGAAGACATTCTGAGACGCTGCCTTTTTGAGATAAGCGAAGGCCAATTCGTAGAAGTCCTGCTCGTGCAGCAGGACGGCCGCGCCTTGATAGTAGACGTCGAGAAACGACTGCAGGTCGTCGAACGCGTAGGCGTTTCGCACTTGTTCCACGGTGGCGAACGGAAGTGCTATGTCGTTGCGTTTGGCAAGCTCGAACATGAGCTCGGGCTCGAGCGAGCCTTCGATGTGGATGTGGAGCTCTGCTTTCGGAAGGCCGCGGACGAAGGATTCGATGGATGTTGTGTCGTTCATCTCGTTCATCTCGTTCATAACGTGGGGGCTCCGAGGGCTAATTCCATGATAGGAGGTAGACGGGCATTCGTAAACCTGGCGTAAACCTGGCGTACACCTGGCGTCTCGGGAATTATCCCGGCGTCGAAGCACGGATCTACGGCGAGAAGGGCACCATCATTTGCCGGCTCGTCGAAGAGTTTGGCGTCGCCGAGACCATCCGCATCGCGACGCCGGACGGCGTGGAGTTCAAAGAGCAAACGATCCCCGCACGATTCTACCCTGCCGCGGGACATGCCCGGGAATCGTGGCGCAGCCTCTTCTACGCCAACCTCATCAAAGATTTCATCGACGAGATCCAGGACGAAGGCGAACGCAATCAAGGAAGCTTCGTCGACGGCGCGTGGGTGCAAGAGACGATCAATGCTGTCGAGACCGCCCATCACGAGAAACGCTGGGTATCGCTCCCGCTGCCGCGATGACCGACGCGCCGCACTTCGAAGCCTGGCTCGATCGTTTCTTCGACGTCTTCCATCGCGACCATCCTGTCACGGCGACGTTCATCGGGCGCCACGCCCATGACAGCGAGCTCGCGGGAGATCCTGTGGCCGCGCTCGACCATGTCCGATCGCTTCGCGACACACTCGACGAGCTTCCACAAGAAACGCTCGAGGCGGCTCGGTCTCTCGACCGGAGGCTCGCGCGCGGTTTCCTCGCGATCGAGCACTGGGAGCTCGAAGCGAAACGTTGCCTCGGTAACCCTGCTTGGTACACGGGGGAAGCCATCTTCGGCGCCTTTTCGCTTTTGCTCCGCGACTTCGCCCCGCTTCAAGAGCGCCTTCACAATTGAGGTGCCCGGCCCCTCTCAATTCGTCGAACCAGGCTCGAAAAACCTCTCGATCTTCGTCGTCTGTTCGCCTAATCGCGCCGCTCCTCGTGCTTGACTGCGGCTTCTGGCGATGGTTGATCGTTTTTCATCCCTTTTCGCGAGCTCCCTATCAGCACTGCTACCCGGTAACAAATACTACTCTTCGTTCACACTTATTTTGTCGGTACCAGTCGTTCGAGCTCATGGAACCAGTTGAGGACAACATTCAGCTCGGTGTTCGCATCGTCGTGGAGTTTGACTATCAAAGAATCAGAGAAAAGGCTTCGAAGAGGCCGACACTTCGCCGGGAGTGCGTGGAATCTCCGCTTCGGTGAAACGTTTCGTGTGGAATCGCGACATTGGGCAATGTACGTACCAGTCGGCCGACGTTAGACGATGTCCCGAGCGTAGTGGGCTTCAGTTCCATCACCACGATCCCTACGCGCTCGGCGGCTATCGAAGCGCGAAAAACATCAGACTTCTATGTCGTGCCCATAACCTCTACATGGCGGAGATGGACTACGGCAAAGAGAAGATGGACCAGTACCGGCGTTCCGCCGATCGTGTGCGTGAACCGTTGCCGTCGTTTATATTCTTTCCGGACGGAGTGCAAGAGTTGCAGCCCCGTCGTGTCGCCGCCGTGCGACTTGCAACGAAGGACGGCGTCGCACCCCGAGCAGGTACCTAGCTCCCGCCAAACCTCGTACGTCATCTCTCACGGCAGAAAGCGCTCGTTCGTGCCCGGCTTGGGAAGCCGGCATGCATCGAACTTGCCGAACCAGCGGTATCGGCGCCGCGCGATGAAATCGTAGACCGTGTTTCGGATCGGCCGCGGTATGAAGCGAAGCCACGCGACGAAACGCCACACGCCTCCGAGATCGCGCAAGATCTCGAAAGCCGCGTCCGAGCGATCGTAGAGCTGCTCGCTCTTGGTACCCATTCCTCGGACGTAGAGTATGGTCGACAAAGATTCGTCCGCTCCTGGATGACGTGCGAGAGCGGCGCGCGCCGTCTCGCCTTGAAGCGGCGCATAGGCGAGCTTGCCTGCCGGGTCCCGTGCGAGAAGAAAGCGCACCGAGCTGTCGCACAGTGCGCACACACCGTCGAAAAGCACGACGTCTTTAGCCATGGTGCCTAGCCGCTCTAATAGCCGCCCTGCTCGATGCGGGCGATCTTCCAGCCGTCCGCCTCGCGCCGCATCGTGGCGACGACTTTGTCAGGCTGGAACGGGGTGCCCACGACGACGTAGCGTTCCTCTCCCTTGATCGCGACGACGATGAGATCGAATCGTACGGTGGCCTTGGCCCCGTTGGCGTCGACCTCGACCTTGGCCGACTGGATCGTCACCTTGAGCCGGTCTACCTGCTCGAAAGCGGTCGCGAAGCTCTTTTCGATCGCTGCTCGATCGAGGTGCCGATAGTCTGAATAGTCCAAAGTCAGAAAGGAAACGAAGTCTGTCGTGTCGGCAGCTTCCGCGGCGGCGGAGACAGCGTTCAAGGCCCCCTTCACCCGCGCTTCCGGCGACAGATACCACTCCCACGAGAAGAAGCCGATGAGAAGTGCCGCCGTGAAGGCCACGATAGCCCATCCGTTTCTACCCATGACACGATTGTGCCACAATGAAAGGACAGTTGAAAAAACTTCACGATATCGACTGGGCGTCGTGGACGGCGAAGGATCGAGCGACTTTGGTTTTCGTCGTCAAAGACGCTAAGATGCTCCTCATTCGCAAGAAACGTGGGCTGGGAGCTGGCAAGATCAACGCCCCTGGCGGACGCATCGAGCCCGGTGAGTCTCCAGTCGAATGCGCAGTCCGCGAGGCTCAGGAGGAGCTCCACATCACCCCTATAGCCCCCGACTATCGCGGTGAGAACTTATTCCAGTTCGTCGATGGCTATTCCATACACGTGCACGTCTTTTGGTCCGGTGATTTTGAAGGCGAGCCCACCGAGACCGAGGAAGCCATCCCAATCTGGGTGCCGGTCGACGCGATTCCCTACGAAGAGATGTGGGAAGACGATTACCTGTGGGTCCCGTTAGTTCTGAACGGCACGCGATTCTCGGGACGCTACCTTTTCGACAACGACATCATGCTCGACTACAAGCTGGCGGTACTAAATTGAAGCGACACATGGCAGCGATTGGTGTGCTCCTCGTCGCCGGCTCGCCTGCCGAAGCCGGCTGGGAGATCGCGTTTCTCGGCGGCTGGACAGCCCCCACTTTCGAGAAGACTTTCACTTATGAACCCGATCTTGGACTCCCCACCTTTCCGGGCGTCGACATCCGTCAACCGGGCGAGTTCTCCTTGAAAGCGCGCGGCTCTTTTGCCTTTGGCGGGAGCGTCGCCTACTACTTCACGGATTTGTTTGGCATCGAAGGCCGGGTGGACAGTGTCGACTTCCAGATCGATACGATCGCGCCAAGTTTCATCGCAGAAGCGGAGCTTCCCGCGCCGCTTCCGCCGGTGAGCACGACCGTCGACCTCGGTCGGGGTGAAGTGAACGTCGGACGGCTCTACCCGTTCTCGGCTAATTTCAAATTACGCATTCGGGGCGCGGCACGATTCATGGTCTCGGGAGGCCTCAGCTATTTGCCGAATCTTCGTCTCGATGCCTCTCAAGAGCTCGGGCTCGGCGTGACGGCGTTGGGATTCCAGCTGCTTCGGGTGGCGACGGTGGGTGTGACGGCCGTGGCGACGCCCGTCACACCTGACGAAAGTCGGTGGGGGATCAACGGAGGCGCGGGCCTCGAGCTCGACGTCTCGGAAAAGGTCGCCATCACATTCGAAGGACGCGTCTATCGCTTCAAGCAACATCGGTTCGCGTGGGAAGGCGTCCAGGCGCCGACGACAGAGCTCGAGGAGCTCTTGCTCGGGCAGCTCGAGAACGAGCTCGATCCGATCGAGCTCGAGCCTATTTATTTTCAGGTGACCGGCGGCATCGTGATTCGGTTCTGATCCGTATTTCGTATCGCTACCCGCTGCCTGCTTCCGGCTACATTTCCTTACTGCGGAAAGGCGCTGGGGGCGGTGTCCATGTAGGACTCGCCTTCTAGGGATTCCATCATTGCTACTAGGGCGTCGATCTCTTCCTCGGTCAGGTTGAGGGGTTGGATCTTTGGGTCCAGGTGGGGGTTTTCGTCGCCGCCTCGGTTGTAGAGCTCGACGACTTCGCGCAAGGTTTCTATTGAGCCGTCGTGCATGTACGGAGCGCGCTTGGTCACTTCGCGTACGGTGGGGGTTTTGAAGGCACCTAGCTCGCTCTCGTCGCCAGTGATTTCGCCGCGGCCTTTGTCGGCGAACGCCTCGGTTTCCGGGTCCCAGCCTACGCCGAGGTTGTGAAAGAGCGCGTCGGTGAAGTTGTATCCCAGATGGCACTGGTTGCAGCTGGCTTTGTCGAAGAAGAGCTCGTCGCCGAGCTTCACGGCATCCGAGACGGCGCTCTCGTCGCCATCCTTCCAGCGGTCATAGGGTGCGTTCCCGCTCATCCGGGTTCGCTCGTAATCCGCGATGGCTTTGGCGACTCGGTCGGTTGTGATCTCCGGGGTGCCGAAGGCCTCTTCGAAGTATCTTGCGTAGCTCTCGGCGGCTTGCAATGTCGCGATCATCTGCTCGTGGGTGTTCCCCATCTCGATGGGGTTCGCGACGGGACCGAGCGCCTGGTCTTCGAGCGAGCCCGCGCGTCCGTCCCAAAAGGTGTGTGGCAACAGTGCCCAGGTTGCGTTGATGAAGGTCGGCGCCTTGCGGCCTCCCTTTTGGCCATGGATACCGGTCGATACGGGCGTCGGTTCGGAGAAAGCGTTCTCCGGGCGGTGGCACGTAGCGCAAGAAACGGTGTTGTCGGCGGAAAGGCGCGTGTCGTAGAAGAGCCATTTGCCGAGGCGCGCGGTCTCGGGCGTCGGCGGATCCTCGAGCTCATCGAACGTGTGCGTAACGCCAAGCGGCGGCTCGGGAAGTGGCTCGATAGGATTCGCGAGCTCCCACTCAGGAGCGGGCGGCGCGCAGCCAGCGAGGATCAAGAGCACCGTGAGAACGCCACCGGCACAGGCTTTGGACTTCATCTTCGTACAGTATCATTTACCGGCTAAATGGACGTAAGGGGTTGGGCTTCGCGGTGTCTTCTATTAATATTGACCACACGTTTCCGAAATCAGGAGGTACCACGGTGAGTCGGATCCCCTAGCTAGTTCCTGTCCAGAAACACCATAACTTGTGGTGTACGAGAGGCCTATCGAAGATGTGGGTATTATACGTTTTCAGTCGGCACCTCGTAGGCTCGGAAGCGAATGAAAATCTTGGACGAAACGAGAGGCGAATCGTCAGCAATCCATGGCTATAAACGCAGTAAGAGTAATCATTATTATCGTAATAGGTGCCTTGCCATTACCAACAGGTTGCAGGTGATGATGGAACTCCATACGTAGGATTTGAAAGAAGGCAATGAGCGCCATGTGCATCGGTCGAGACCAAAGACTCGTTTCAAGAACGAAATGACGCCTTCGATTCCGCAGCGAAATCGCCGTAGGCGTTGATAGACCCAGGAACTCTTGACCATATCGGTCACCGCGAAGTGAGCCTTGGTAAAGGCAACATCTTCAACTCCCTTGCCTTTGATGGCTTCCAAGTTTGCCTTTGAAGAAAACGCGCCATCGTAGGCAACCTGGCGCGGGGCCCGTTCGTAGAGTTCGACTTGACGGTCGATCATGGTTTCCGCGAGAGTTGAATCGGACGGATTCCCATCCAAGATCACGCAATCCAAAATCATCGAGGACGAGCCACCAGTCAAACACACCTTGTGACCGTAGAGAGTCTCGCGCCGGTCTTTGCGAATAATGTCGGTGTGTTCTTCGAAGATCGAAACGACCTTTTCCTCCGCAGGCACACGCTCTTCATCAATCACTCTACGCCGAGTTTGGTTGATGACTTTTTCGGTGAGGACGAGAAAGTGCTTAAAATCCGCGGCGATCTTCTCCGCACTCGCTCGCTTCACCGGCTCGGTCAAGCCGGACTCGTCCAACTGGTCTGCAACGCGTTGAGCGGAGCGATAGGTTTCTTCCGACACCTTCAGTAGATCTCGATAGACGCGACGCCTTTGTTCCTTATCCTTCGCGTTTAGAACTCCCAGTCGACGTCTCTTCGCTCGACGCGTTCGATTGCCGAAGACCACTACTGTACCCAGCAGTTCGCGAGTTCGGCACATGAGGCGAGTGAGAACTCGGACGCAGTCATAAAGAAGCTCGGAGTCCGTAGGAGAATGAATATTCGACTCCACTACCGTGCAGTCCACTCGTACTTTTCTTCCTTTTTCGATCGCGGTCTTCTCGGCAACACTCACCAACTCTCGGTTGATTTTCTCCAGCGTTTCGAACTTCACGGCTTTGATGTTTGCTGCTAGGGTCGACTTCGACGGGCTCGGCTCTATGATGCCGAGCTGGCAAAACGTCCGATAGCTTCGAGAGTCTGCCAAGTGAAACGCCAGCTCCCGATAGGTGAACTGATTCAGCTGCTTGACCAACAACGCCCGGAGAACCTGCTCCGCGCTCATTCCCCCACGACCAACATCGCTCCCTGCCGATGGGGTGACCGACCTCAGGTCTTGCAGTACCAGCTCATTGAGCTTAGGATGGGCATCGAGCAGCGATGATATCGTTTCGAGCTCGCGTGCGTGCTCCAGCTCCAGCCAGGGCTCGCGAAGGCTTGGTTGTGGGTTGATCGTTTTTCGCATTTAGGGCTGGTCTCCTTTGGAGTTAAGTCGTTTAGAATCTGCGTTTTTGTCGACTCGATACTAAACGACACTCCCTCAGAAGGCTAGCCCTAAATTTGCGATTACCCCTTTTTTCTCAACCTCTTACACCTGTCAGGACGGGTACTAGCTAGTTCCTGTCCAGAAACACCATAACTTGTGGTGTACGAGAGGCCTATCGAAGATGTGGGTATTATACGTTTTCAGTCGGCACCTCGTAGGCTCGGAAGCGAATGAAAATCTTGGACGAAACGAGAGGCGAATCGTCAGCAATCCATGGCTATAAACGCAGTAAGAGTAATCATTATTATCGTAATAGGTGCCTTGCCATTACCAACAGGTTGCAGGTGATGATGGAACTCCATACGTAGGATTTGAAAGAAGGCAATGAGCGCCATGTGCATCGGTCGAGACCAAAGACTCGTTTCAAGAACGAAATGACGCCTTCGATTCCGCAGCGAAATCGCCGTAGGCGTTGATAGACCCAGGAACTCTTGACCATATCGGTCACCGCGAAGTGAGCCTTGGTAAAGGCAACATCTTCAACTCCCTTGCCTTTGATGGCTTCCAAGTTTGCCTTTGAAGAAAACGCGCCATCGTAGGCAACCTGGCGCGGGGCCCGTTCGTAGAGTTCGACTTGACGGTCGATCATGGTTTCCGCGAGAGTTGAATCGGACGGATTCCCATCCAAGATCACGCAATCCAAAATCATCGAGGACGAGCCACCAGTCAAACACACCTTGTGACCGTAGAGAGTCTCGCGCCGGTCTTTGCGAATAATGTCGGTGTGTTCTTCGAAGATCGAAACGACCTTTTCCTCCGCAGGCACACGCTCTTCATCAATCACTCTACGCCGAGTTTGGTTGATGACTTTTTCGGTGAGGACGAGAAAGTGCTTAAAATCCGCGGCGATCTTCTCCGCACTCGCTCGCTTCACCGGCTCGGTCAAGCCGGACTCGTCCAACTGGTCTGCAACGCGTTGAGCGGAGCGATAGGTTTCTTCCGACACCTTCAGTAGATCTCGATAGACGCGACGCCTTTGTTCCTTATCCTTCGCGTTTAGAACTCCCAGTCGACGTCTCTTCGCTCGACGCGTTCGATTGCCGAAGACCACTACTGTACCCAGCAGTTCGCGAGTTCGGCACATGAGGCGAGTGAGAACTCGGACGCAGTCATAAAGAAGCTCGGAGTCCGTAGGAGAATGAATATTCGACTCCACTACCGTGCAGTCCACTCGTACTTTTCTTCCTTTTTCGATCGCGGTCTTCTCGGCAACACTCACCAACTCTCGGTTGATTTTCTCCAGCGTTTCGAACTTCACGGCTTTGATGTTTGCTGCTAGGGTCGACTTCGACGGGCTCGGCTCTATGATGCCGAGCTGGCAAAACGTCCGATAGCTTCGAGAGTCTGCCAAGTGAAACGCCAGCTCCCGATAGGTGAACTGATTCAGCTGCTTGACCAACAACGCACGGAGAACCTGCTCCGCGCTCATTCCCCCACGACCAACATCGCTCCCTGCCGATGGGGTGACCGACCTCAGGTCTTGCAGTACCAACTCATTGAGCTTAGGATGGGCATCGAGCACCGACGAGATCGCTTCGAGCTCGCGCGCGTGCTCCACCTCCAGCCAGGGCTCGCATAGGCTTGGTTGTGGGTTGATCGTTTTTCGCATTTAGGGCTGGTCTCCTTTGGAGTTAAGTCGTTTAGAATCTGCGTTTTTGTCGACTCGATACTAAACGACACTCCCTCAGAAGGCTAGCCCTAAATTTGCGATTACCCCTTTTTTCTCAACCTCTTACACCTGTCAGGACGGGTACTAGCTAGAGAGACACCATCTCTCCCCCGAGCAATCCAAGGTCTATGACGCCGTTCTAGCGTCCCGGGGGAGCCTCCACAGGCCGTTTCGCGCCTGGCTTCACAGCCCGGAATTTGCCGAGCGGGCTCAACGACTTGGAGAGCTCGCTCGCTACAAGACGAGCTTCGATCGGCGTCTCAGCGAGCTTGCGATCCTCGTCACGGCGCGCTTCTGGGAGGCACAGCTCGAGTGGTCGATTCACGAGACCGCCGCCCTCGAGGCCGGGCTCTCAGCCGATACGATCGATTCCATAGGCCGCCGCGAAACGCCCTCTTTCAAGCTCTCGGACGAAAGCGCCGTTTACCACTACACGCGCGAACTGTTGCACGAGCACTTTGTTACCGACGAAGTGTTCGCGGACACGCTCGAGCACATTGGGGAGCGCAGCATCACAGAGCTCACGATTCTCATCGGCTACTACACGTTGGTGGCGTTGTCGTTGAATGCCTTTCAGATCGAGCCCCCCGACGACGTGAAGCCGCGCCTGCGCGACGCCGGGCAGGACAGGTAACGCGCTCAGGAACGCTGGCGCTGCGCATTCGTGAGCGGAGGCGCCAGAAGCTCCCGTAGCCGTTCGATCGAAAGCAGCGAAGCGGCCATCAGCTGCACGACAAGAACAGGCTTCTTGTCATCGCGCTTCAAAGTCGCGTGCGACGCGTAAAGAAAAGCCTTTTCATCCTCCGTCGAACGCGCCAGCCGGAGCACACATTCCGAAATGGAATCCTCGAGCCCAGGATGGCTGCCGAGCACGCGCTCGAAAGAATCCGAGATGTGAAACTGCTCCATCCAATGTAGGTCGAGCGCGTTGAGACGTTCCTCACGAATATCCACGATCTCGATACCGTCGATCACGGCCTTTTCTTGTCGGAAGACGTCCCGATCGTGGGCGTCAGCCGCTTTCGCGGCGGCGGCAAGGACTTCTTCGACGAGCTCTCGGGCGAAGTCGATCCGAAACGATCCGCGTTCAATTCTCATCTGAATTGTCGCCTCGAAGCAATAAGTAGACCACGTTCTCGCGACCAAGCACAAGTCTTCTCGAACGTATGTTAGTCTCGACCGCTGAGTCGGGAGGTGACATGCGTCGTAGAGATTTGGAGTTGGGCATGGGTCGCGACATCACGCGCCGGGACTTCCTCGCCTACGAATATGCCTATCTCGGCGAGCCAGAGTCCACCGACGACAAGCCTTGCGTCTTGGGCCGGAAGCCCTTTGGACGAATGGCCATAGCGAATTCCGACGCCGGCGGTGAAGCCTACGCGGACCGTGCTATCGACCAAGCGCATCGCGCTGTCCAGCAGCTCGTGGCACTCGCCGACTGACGCCGCGTCAACTATGCGCCGCGCACTCCTCGTCGCTGGAATCGTCACCGTCATCATCAGCGTCTTCGGGCACTATCTGCCGGAAGATCCGCGAACGTTCGGTCTGCTGACGCTCGTCCCCTCGCTCTTCCTGATCGTCTATATCTTCTGGACGAAGCGCATTCTCGAAGCGCTCATCCTCGCCTCGCTCATGGGTTTCCTGATGGTTCACCGCGGCGGCTTTTTTGAAGCCTTCAACGACGCCGTGATGAAGGTCTTGATGAGCGAGGACATGGCGTGGCTCTTTCTCGTCTGCGGACTGATGGGAAGCATCATCGCGCTCATTGAGCATGCCGGCGGCTCTTTCGCTTTCGGCGATTGGGTCTCACGAAGGGCGAAGTCCCGAGAGAGCTCCCTTCTATGGGCGTGGGTGCTCGGATGGCGATTTTCATCGATGACTATCTCAACTCTCTCACGGTGGGCTCGTCGATGGCGTCCGTCACCGACCGCCACAAAGTCTCGCGCGAGATGCTCGCCTATGTCGTCGATTCGACCGCCGCGCCGGTATGCGTGCTAATCCCGATCTCGACCTGGGGTGTTTTCGTCGGACGCTTGCTCGAATCGAACGGCCTCGCCGCGGAGGGCGAAGGTCTCGTCTATTTCTTGAAGACGATCCCCTATAATTTTTACGCCTGGTTCGCAGCCGCGATCGTGCCGCTCGTCATCCTCGGCGTTATCCCCGTTTTCGGGCCAATGAAACGCGCCGAGGAACGCTCATTCGAGACCGGCGTTCTCGCGCCACCCGGCTCGGAGAAGATCGATATCAAAGCCGGCAAAGCGCCGCACGTTCCCAAGCGGCCGCGACTCGTAAACTTCTTCGCCCCCATGTTCTTTCTTGTCGCCGCAACTGTCTACTTCGACGTCGACATGGCGAGAGGCGTCGTCAGCACGATGGCCTTCATGTTCGTGATTTATGTCGTGCAGGATCTCCTCGGCGCAGCGGAGTTCGCGGACTTGAGCGTCAAAGGCATCAAGAACATGCTGTTCCCGCTCATGATGATGGTGCTCGCCTTCACCTTTGCCGAAGCCAACGAGCAGATAGGCTTCACCGCCTATGTCATTCATAGCGCCGCGCCTCTGATGTCGCCCGCGCTGATGCCGGTCATCACGTTCTTCGTCCTCGGCGTCACCGAGTTCATCACGGGCACCAACTGGGGCATGTATGTCATCGCACTTCCCATCGTCATTCCTCTATCGCAAACGAACGGAGCGGACCCTATCCTCGCGGTCGCGGCCGTTCTATCGGCAGGCGTCTGGGGCGCGCATATCTGTTTTTATTCTGACGCAACGATCTTGTCCTCGGCCGCGGCGGGATGCGATAACTATCGTCACGCGGTCACGCAAATGCCGTACGGCTTCGTCGCCGCCGGCCTCGCTGCCATCGCCTTCGTCGTCGCGGGCTACGTCATTTGAACTTGCTCGGGCTCGCATTGAGGTCGGTAAGACGAGCTCAGCTTTTACGCCCGAATCGAGGGTGCCCTCGACAATGAGGGAGGTCGCGGAAGGCGCCATGGCCACGTGTACGGCCGAATCGTGTCCGCAAGAATCACGGCGACGTCCGCGTCCGTCTAATCCGTCGCGCAAGATACCAAACGGCGGATATATTTACTAAGAGCGTGAAAAGCGAGAGCGCGTGAAAGTCAATAATCAGCTCGTGGACTTCCAGCGGGATGAATACACAAGTGGAAACGATACACAGGTACTCGGCCCAAAGTTTTTTCAGCCAAAGCCCGAACCCCTCGATGAGGTGCAAGCCACCGAGGAAGCCGGTAAGAAGGGCGACCTCCTTCAGGGTCTCGATGTGCACCGACAGAACCTTGCGCACAACGAGGCGCACGATGGGGTGATGAGGGTCGGCATGGAGCCGCAGGATCCAAACGTGAACCACCGCCACGAGGTCTTCGTCGATCAACGGCACCAATTCGAAGGCCACGGCGATCAAGAGCAGAGCGAGCAGTAGTTTGTAAGTCGCTAGAAGACGCATGCCCGTGGTCAACGCTTCCACGGCCGTTTATTTGGACTCACGGGAACCAACTAGCCCCACCTGAAGCCAGATGCACTTCTTCCGCGCCCGTGAGGCGGCGGACAAGTGGGTGAAGGGACGAGAAACGGTCGTCGCGCTCAGCTCGAAGAGGCCTTCGAACTCGCGAAAGAGCACTGGGTCGAACGCTCGAGACACGCCGGAATCTGAGCCTCTGAAGCGCGCGCCAGGCCTCAGATTCTATTTGACAAATTGTATGGTATCGACGTTTACCGGATTCGGTCGCACCTCCTTCGCACCTCCAACCGACAACCTAAGTGTCTGATTCTTCGTCGCATTCGTCCGTTGTGATGCGGGTTCGATTCCCGCCGCCTCCGCCATTTGTCCATGATTTCTAATCGTTGGGCGTCTTCATCGCGGGGCGTCGAAAACCAGCGATCAACAAACCTCACGCATACCACTTGTTGGGAAGAACAGGTCGCGTTTTCGCCTTCGCCGATGGCGATCACGATCAAATGGGGGGGCTGCCGGCCTCTGTCGGAACAGGCTCGAGGAGCTTGATCAATGCGGCGAAGAGCAGCGCGATGCTGCCAAGCACCTCAAATGATTCTTCCAGGGGCCACATGCCGGGCACATACGATAGGCCAAAGGACTCCTGTAGCATATCGACGAAGCCGAACATGATCAGAACGATGCCGGTGATGACAAACTGCAGCGAGAGATCTCTCTGCCAGAATGCTTTCATCGAACTCCAGGGGATCTTCTTTGGGGGGGCGAAAAGGCCGAGGCAGATGGCAAGCCCGAGAACTCAAGAGGCAAGGAGCATCGTCGCGCTACCCACGATCGTGGTGACCATCGGTGGCGCCTTCTCGCCGCAATGGTTGGGCACGAGTTCTGCGACCACATCGGTGAACCAGTTGTGAAGGTCGGCGGGTTGCGATTCCTCCTTGGTGAATCTCGAGGATTCCCACCCCAATATCCGGTCACGGCCCCACTCTGCCTCCTCGCCAGCGAGAAAAAAACAAAACACGGCAAAGAACGCCCAAGGGAGAAGCTTCTTCGTCTTCAGCACGATCAACCCGGAGCCCACCGAGGCGAGCAGAAAGATCAGCGCGGGCGAAGACTCGACAATCCCGCCATTCACCAACAAGAATTCCAGTGCCGTGCGATCCTTCAATCCCACCAGCAACATCGAAAACAGGATCGTAGCGGAAGTCGCGCCGAAGGCCAGCCAGCAAAGTTTCGGGGAAAGCATCATGTCGGGACAATCTGCTCGAGAAAAAGTAAGCCGTCAGAAGCGACGTGCCCGACGATCTTCAGGGCGCCGGTCATTGTCGCCTCCTGGATCCGTCAGCCGGCGTCTCCAGGTTCGACGCTAGCCACCAAATGCGCCCGATCGTGACTTCCTTTTGTCCGATCCCGATCCATTGCTTGTATGGCGGCCAGGAATCGCCCTGAATCACCTCGTGCCGGAACGTCACTTCCGGGCCACTCGTCAATCTCAACTCGACTTCCTGAAGGTGCTCTCGATCGAACGAAAACTGATCCACGACGAGTCCGCGGCCGGCAAGCGTGGTGGCGACGAGCTTGGAGGAGTGAGTCGCGTTGTCGGGAATTGTCGGCCACGCAGCCACGACCTGGCGATGCTCCAACGCCTGCCTTCGTGCGAACGTTTCGAGGACGACGAAATCCGCTTTGCGCCGGTCGTCGAGCTCGCCCAGCCAAGTCGCCACCGGGACGGTCCCTCGCCAATCCGTCTCCTTGGCCGCCCACAGCGAAACGGCAACTAGTCCGACGCCAGCGGCCATTACGATGATAGGCTTCAGCCTTAGATCACGCGCCAACACCAGAAGCTCGATTGCAGCGAATACGCATCCCATGACGAGAACGACGTGGAAATACCGCGTCTGCTGCCAGATCTGCACGTATCGCGAGAGACTGATGGTTCCGACCGAGAAGTAGGCTGCGACAACCCCACAGAATACGAGCGGGAAGACCGCGCTCTTGGATCGTCGATTGATCGCTAGCAAGGCCCCGACGAGCAGCAGGTAGCCGTGGATTCCGTATTGGTCCCATGAGTTCGACGCGAGCCGCAGGTAGAAGAGCGCATCATGAAGGTCGAAGGAATTTTTCAGCGAAAATGATCCACCGGAACTGACGTAATCCGAGGTGTGTTGAATGCGGAAGAGCGGATCTCCTGTCCATGCGAAGAGACCCAGGCTCTCCAGGCCCAGCAGGGCAAGTCCACCCAGAGCCATGCCGGACAAGATGGCAAGACCGCGTCGGTCTCTAGTCGTGAAGAGCAGATCGGCCGCGAATGCCAGGCCGGCGACGACGGCTGGCTCTTTGACCGAAACTGCCCAGCCAAGAGCTAACCCCGCCCCGATGCTCAGACCGAATTGCCGCGTGCCCGGCGCCTCGGTCTTCGCGAGCAGGTAGAGCAGACTCGCCGTCAGCACGAGCGACGTCATCAGCCCATCCGGGGAAACGCAGGTGCTTCTGACGATGTCGAGGGGAAGAAGTACGAATAGACCAACCGCAAGCAATCCTTCTCGGGTGGCGGAAAGCCTTCTCGTGATGTCGAAGAGCAGGAGGGCCGTTGCGATGAAGACGCCGATTCCCAGCGCCTGACATACGAATGTGGTTGTTCCGAACAGGCGCATGCCCGCTGCCAGGAAGAGGATATAACCGAAGCGCACCGAATGGATGTTGTATGGGGGAGGCTCACCCAGGAGCATCTGGGCGGCGTAGTTCATGTAGCGGCTGTCGTCCGAGGCTTCGCCGGGATTCCAATGGGCCACGCGCAGCAAGACGCCCACCGAAAGCAGCAGCAGGAGCACCAGCACCACACGTGATCGCGCGGTCATCCCGAGGCGCGTCACGTCAACATCACAGCGACGACCGTGCATGACGAACGGACACAGGTAGAGCTTGGCGCCACGTCCAACTTCGACGCCGCTGGGCAACCGGTCACTCGCCACCGGCACACGTACATAGATCCAGGTTGGCGGAAACACGCGCATAGACTCGGATATCACCATCCGCGCGTACTCGAGTCGCGGGATATCTTCGATCCTCGGCGGTCGCCCGCCCAACACATTGTTCAATTCATCCAGTAGCCGCGCTTCGACATCCGAGTTCTGCATGAGCCGATACCAGGTCCAGGTCAAGGCGTCGCCGATCGTTTCATATCCGGTGTGGGTCAGCGAACGGATTTCATCGCACAACAGCCGATCATTCATCCGTGAACCGTCGCGATAGGTCGCATCGATCAACGATGACACGAGGTCGTTGCCCACGAATCCGTTTCCCCTCTTCTCGATCTCGGCGTAGATCGCCTCGTCCAATGCCGCGATCGCCCATCTGTTGCGACGCACGATCGGCAGCGGCAAACGTGTGCGGAGCGGCAAGTGTGAATGGTAGACGTATTCGGTGTAACACCGACGGAAGCGAATCGCTTCTCCCAGCTTTCCTCCTTTGTCCTCGAAGTCGATCCCGAAGAGAATCCCGAGAATCACGGATTTGGTGAGCCCTTCCATCTCGGCCTAGCTGCCGCGTTGCCGAGCACCAAGACACGCGAGCTCCGACGATTCGACCCAGCTTGTCGCTTTGAACGATCTGTTTCGCCTGTTGATAAAGAGGATGGAAGCGATTGTGGAACCCGACCGCTGCCCGCTTCGCTGGATTGCGACTCCAGGTGTCCAGTAGCGATCGTGCGTCCGCGAGGTTCGTCGCGATTGGTTTCTCCAGATACAGGTGCTTGTCTCGGTCGAAGGCTTCGGTCGCCGCCTGGACGTGCAGCCCCGTTGGAAGACAGACGACGACCGCATCGAGATCCGTTCTTCGCAAGAGGGTCATGTAATCGGACATGACATCCACGTCGGGTGCGTGAGTGCGCACGTATTGCTGAGACTCCGGATGCGGCTCTGCCACCGCCACGAGCTTCGCCCGCTTCAACCGCCCGAGCGCCTCCAGATGGACGAGTTGGACAATCCGACCGCACCCGAGCAATCCGAGACGGACTTCGTTCACGGCCGTCGTCCCCCGACGTCGGCGCCGAGCAGCCAGCATTGTCGCCCATGGACATTCGCAAGTCCCACTCGGCGTCCGGGAGCATTGTCGCGCCATGGACATTCGCAAGTCCCACTCGGCGTCCGGGAAATCCGTCAAGGGTACTGTCAAATTGAGCCGGTGACTGACAGAATGGTCCAATGAAGACCGATGCGCCAAGCTACCACGGCTATCGATTTCCACCGGAAATCATCAGCCACGCCGTCTGGCTCTACCACCGATTCTGCGTGAGCTTTCGAAACGTCGAAGAGCTGCTTGCTCAGCGAGGCATCACGGTTTCCTACGAAGCGATCCGACTTTGGTGCATCAAGTTCGGGCCGGAATACGCTCGGCGACTGAAGCGTCGGCAGGGTCGCCTTGGTGACACGTGGCACCTGGACGAGGTCTTCATAAAGATACAAGGCGAACGCCAATACCTCTGGCGCGCGGTAGACCAAGATGGTGATGTGATTGATATCCTCGTCCAGCCTCGCCGTGATCAGAAAGCCGCCAAACGATTCTTCCGCAAGCTGTTGAAAGGGCAAGGCCGTCCGCCCTGGCAGCTGGTCACCGACAAACTGAGAAGCTACAGCGCCGCTCACCGCGAGGTCATGCCGTCCGTCGTCCACGACACTGACCAGTACAGAAACAACCTAGCCGAAGTCTCGCACGAACCGACGCGACAACGGGAACGACAGATGCGGAAGTTTAAAACTCCTGGGCAGGCGCAACGATTCTTGACCGTGCATGGACTCGTGCAAAACCTCTTTCGCGTCGGACGGCATTTGTTGCAAGCGCATCATCATCGGGAGCTACGAGACCGCGCTTTCATCGTCTGGCAGGAGGTAACCTGTGCCGTCCGATGAGAGCAAAGGAAATCAGCTCGACGCAATAGGTTCGCTCGCTCAACGTCAACTTGACAATACCCGGTAAAGTGTTGAGACTCGAAGGATCGGTCGCGACCCAATACGCCCGTTGGCGTGAGCTGCTTCGCGAAATCTTCGCCGCTGAAACGGGCCAATAGTAGAAACGATCAACGATAAAAGAAGCGTAACCTTTCGCTCACGAGATTAGCTTCCAGATCTTTTCAGGCGTTAGCGGCGTGTCCACGTGCTTTATGCCGAGATGCGAGAGCGCGTCCACGACCGCATTCACGACCGCGGGCGTCGAGCCGATGGTCGCCGCTTCGCCAATGCCCTTCACGCCGAGCGCGTTGAGCGGCGTGGGCGTCTCGGTACGGTAGTTCTCGTAAGATGGCAAGAGATCCGCTCGCGGTACCGCATATTCCATCAAATTGCCTGTCACGAGATTCCCGCCTTCGTCATAGACAGCACCTTCCCAAAGCGCTTGTCCGATGCCCTGGGCTAGACCACCATGTACCTGTCCGGTGACGAGAAGCGGATTGATCACCTTCCCGCAATCGTCCACGGAGATGAAACGAAGGATGGCGACTTCACCCGTGGCAGGATCGATCTCGACAATGCTCGCATGCGCCCCGAAGGGAAACGTGTCGCCGGAGGGCGCGAACTGAGTGCTCGCGTTCAACTTCCCGCTCAGCTCCTCTGGAAGATCCTCCGCGTGCGCCGCGGCGGCGACGTCCTTCAAGCTCACGCCGCGTCCGGGTAAGCCGACGACGTGGAACGTGCCGTTGTCGAGCCGCATGTCGGCCGGTGCCGCCTCGAGCAGGTGAGCCGCGATGGCCGCAGCCCCTTGCCGTACCTTCTCGGAGCTCTCGTGCACCGCGGCGCCACCGACCGGCGCGCTGCGGCTTCCAAAAGTGCCAATCCCCTTTGGAACGATCTTGGTGTCGCCATGGATCACTTCAACGTCTTCGAGTGGTACTTGAAGCGTATCGGCCGTGATTTGTGCCCAGCTCGTCGCGTGGCCCTGCCCGTGCGGGGATGTGCCCGACAGCACGGTGACTTTGCCGTCCGCGGCAACCCGCACGCTTCCGAGCTCCCAAGGCCCAAAACCGCAAATCTCCACGTAGCACGCGATCCCGATCCCGAGAAGCTTCGCCGAAGGCTCCTGGCGGCGCTTCGCTTGCTCCTTCCGAATACGGTCATAGTCGACGTGCGTCAAGAGTTCATCGAGCGCGCCTTCGTAATCGCCGCTGTCATAGGTGAGCCCCGTCGCGGTCTCGTACGGAAAGCGATCCGAAGCGATGAAGTTACGGCGGCGGAGCTCGACCGGATCCATCTCGAGCTCGTCCGCGAGCAGGTCCATCGCCCGCTCGAGAAAATAGGCGGCTTCTGGACGGCCTGCGCCACGATAGGGCTCGCTCATGACTTTGTTGGTGAACACACCCGTGGCGCGCGCGCGGACGTTCGGGATGTCATAGACACCCGTCATCATCACGCCCGTGAGCGCCGGAATGATCGGCGTTACGCGGCTGAAATATGCGCCGCAATCCATCGTGAGTGTGAGATCGGCCCCGAGCACGCGCCCGCTCTCATCGGCCGCGAGGCGCAAGACGCCCTCCTGGTCACGGCCGTGGCTCGTGACGAGATAGTCCTCTGTTCTCGAAGCGGTCCAGCGGACCGCCCGCCGCACGTGGTGCGCGAGTAAGACCGCAAGCACCTCTTCGGCGTAGACGTTGCATTTTGCGCCGAAGCCGCCGCCGACTTCCGGAGCGACGACGCGGAAACGCTTCCTGTCGATCTCGAGCATCACCGCGAGGAAATCGCGGATTTGATGTGGGATTTGCGTGGTCGTCCAGAGCGTGTAGCCATCTTCGTCGTCGAAGCTCGCGGCCACGGCACGAGGCTCCATCGCGTTCGGCACGAGCCTTTGGATGTCGGCTCGAAGCTCCACACGCGTATGCGCTTTCCCGAAAGCCCCTTCGATGTCCCCACCGTCGAGACTCCAATCGAAAGCGCGGTTTTTGGCGCAGTCCTCGTGAATCAGGGGAGCGCCCTCCGACAACGCGTGATCGGTCTCGGTGACCGTGCCGAGCGGCTCATAGTCGACCGAAACGGCTTCTACGGCATCGACCGCCACGTAAGGATCATCGGCAATCACTACAGCCACCGGATCCCCGACGTGGCGCACTTTGTCGGAGGCGAGCGGGAAGCGCTTCTGCTGGTAGACGTTCGTGAGGTGGCCGCCGTCGCCGCTCGTGAGAAACGGGAACGGCTTCGAGACGAGCGGATTCAGATCCACCGCGGTGTAAACCGTCAAAACGCCCGGTATCGCTAGGGCGTCGGACGTATCGATCCTTTTCACCGTCGCATGAGCGTAGGGGCTTCGGACAAAGGCCATCGTCGCCGCGGCGGCGAGCTCGATGTCCGCGACAAACTTGCCTTCTCCGCTAACGAGCGCGGGGTCTTCGCGGCGTTTTACTCGCGCGCCGATGAACCGCGGAGCTGACTTGCGCATGGCTGTTTCTATCTCTCCAATAGGTTGCGACCTTCGGGATAAGGCCCGACGACCGCTTCCGCTTCGGCGAGAAGCCCTAGCATCAACGCCCTGCCGGAGGGCCAACACACTGTGCGAGAGACTCCCCGCGCATGTATTTCGCCATTAAATGGACGCTACCTCCTGATCACGCGCGATTATGCCAGATTCATCCGGAGACTGGTGTCATTGACCCTTTCGAGCATCCCGAAGCTTCTGATCAGTCCCAATCGGGCGACCAGTCTGGCGCTACGAAGTTTCAAGCTCGCCTCCGTGCTCTTCGACACCGCGTCGCACGTCAAGTTGTCGCGCCATAGCTTGGTGGTCACGAACACTTCGTCGCGATCCACGCTAGCCGCCGCGAGACCGCGGCCCACATCGGTCTCGTTCTCGTACATTTGCGCCGTGTCGACGTGGCGGTAGCCGAGCTCGAGCGCCTCGCGTACTGCACGACGACACGCATCCCCGCGGAGGTCCCAAGTACCGAGTCCGAGAGGTGGGATGCGCATCGAGGAAAGTGTATGTGGCGTCACGCTTGCGCGTCCAGCGTCAGAGCTGCGATACTCCCGCCCCGTGCATATCGGGCTCGTCGTTTACGGCCAATTGGACCAGGTTTCCGGCGGCAATCTCTACGATCAAAAACTGGCGGAGCACTTGCGCGACAGTGGACATGACGTCGATATCCTCTCGCTCCCGCATGGGAGCTACGCTCGGCATTTGGCGCAGAACTTTTTACCGTCGCTGAAACGGCGATTGCAAGAACGCTTCGACGTTTTATTACAAGACGAGCTCACACACCCGTCACTATTCCGTTCGAATCGCGGCGCGACCGCGCCCATCGTCTGCATCGTGCACCACTTGCTCTCGAGTGAAAGTCACGCGCCCAGGCGAACCAACCTCTACCGGCGCATCGAGAAGCGCTACCTACAGACGGTCGGCGCGTTCGTTTTCAACAGCCACACGACCCGCGAGTCGGTCGAAGAGCTTCTGAGCAAAAAGACGCACAACGTCGTCGCGACGCCGGGCGGTAACCGGCTCGGGGCCAAGCTCACCGGCCCGGAAATCTATCAACGCGCGTTCGCCGAGGGCCCCTTGCGCATGCTGTTCGTGGGAAACCTGATCGAGAGGAAAGGACTCCACATTCTCCTCAAAGCACTCGCCGAGCTTCGTGAGCAGGCGTGGCATCTCGACATCGTGGGAAGTGAGGAGATGGACCCGGGCTACGCAAGCCGGATGCGGCAACAAATCGACGCGCTCGAACTGCGCTCGCGTCTCACGCTTCACGGCGTGCTCCGGGGCGAACGCCTCGCTGAGCGCTACCAGGAGAGCCAGCTTCTTGTAGTGCCTTCGAGCTACGAGGGCTTCGGGATCGTCTATTTAGAGGCGCTCGGCTTCGGCATCCCCGTCATCGCGAGCGCGGCCGGTGCCACCGACGAGACTGTGCATCACGAGCAAAACGGCTTTCTCATCCAGCCGGGGGATACGCTCAGCTTGAGCCGGCAGCTCGAGCGCCTCCTCGAGGATCGAGGGCTCCTCGGTCGGTTGAGCCTCGCCGCGCTCGAAAGCTTCCACGCGCATCCTACCTGGGAGCAATCGATGGACCGAATCGAAGAATTTCTCAAGACGATCGCTCGAGACTCGCCGTAACGGCGCGCATCCCCCACCACAGCCCGAGCGCGGCGACGAGAACGTCGCGAAACCGGATCACGAGACTCAAGCTGACGCCGAGCGCGACGGGAAGCCCCAACGAGCGGACCGCTATCACCTGACCGGCTTCCAGAACACCGAGGGCCGCGGGCAGAAAAAGAAAATAAGCGATGCGGGCCGCGGCGAGGCCGATGACGAGCTGGCGGAAGCTCAGCGGCGTCCCGAGATAGAAACTCAGGAGCCAATATTCGGCGAGCATCATCGAAAGGCTGGCCAAACCTGCGAGCACGGCGAGCATCAAGTGGCCGGCGCGCTCGCGGCAAAAACGCCCGGTCTGATCTTCGATCGAGCGGACGACTTCGCGGCGGACGAATGCGGCCAGCGGGCGATGGCCACGCGCGAGCGCGAGCATATATCCGAGTGGCACGGCGAGCAGGATGCCGACAAAAAGAGCCCCTCCTCCTTCCAGCAGATAGAGAGCCGCGGCCAAGACAAAGCCGAGATTGATGGACGCGTCGAGCATGCGGTCGAGCGCCACCGACGCAATGGCCGCATCCCGGGGAACGCCCGAGCGTTGCTCCGCCAGGATCACTTGAACCGGTTCGCCGCCGATCCGCGGGCCGGGGGTGAAGTAAGCGAATCCGAAGCCCGCGAGCCGGTAGAGCGCCGTTTCGAACAACCCAACTTTGTGTCCCAGTCCACGCAGCACGACCCACCACTTCAAGCCGAAGACGAGAAGCGCGAGCGCGTTCAAAGAGACGAGCACTACGAGCGCTGTCGCATCGAGCCCCCGAATCGCGCTCCAGGCGTCCGCGAGCGGGACACGGCTGAGCGTCCAAGCGAACAGACCCGCCGCCAAGACCCAGAGAGCGGCCCGCAAAGTGCGAGCCCGGCTCATGCCGCTCGATGGAGACGCCCGGAGACCCACCACCAATCTCGGGCGAACATCGCGAGCGATGCACCCGCGAAGAAAGGTGCCGCGAAGAGCGACGCTTCAAAAGGCATCGGCGGCCACAACGACACCGCGAGAAAGCCCATTTGTACGCCCGCCAACAGGCGGCGCAACGCATTCGGCTCGAGCTCGAGCACGACGCGCGCCCGACGGCGACGCCAGGCGATCCCGAGCACGAACAGATAGCGCGCGAGCCCGATGACGACGTACCATGCTGGGAGCTTGCCGTATTGGATCGCGAGGAGGCTTGCTATCAAGATCCCTGCAGCGTCGACCTCCATATCGAGGCGCTCACCGAGGAGCGTCGCGCGCCCCATCGCCCGCGCGAGACGCCCGTCGATGTGATCCAGCACAACGGCGAGCGTATAGGCGCCCGGGGGAAAGTAGGCGCGCTCCCCAAGCGGCATCGGGGTGAAGAGAAAGCCCGCGACGACAGCAAGAAGAACGCCTCGCATGAGTGTTAAGAGCGTAGGCCATCCCAAGCTCGCGAGAGGCGCCGACTCACCGTCGCGGATGTTCTCTTCGAGACTTCCAAACAGAAGGTAGAGACAATAGGCCCAGATCACCATCGAGCCCACCAGCCAAATAGGCTGCGAGACCGCCAAAAGAGCGATACTGCCGAATCCCAACAGGGCCACCGCGCTTCCCTGACGACGCAACGAAGTGACGGCCAGCGACATGGCTACTCTTCTTCAACCTCGGGTTCAACCTCGGGTTCAACCTCAGGTTTAACCTCGGGCGCCGGCTCGACGTAAATCTCGAGAAAGCTCGACAAAAACCCTGCCATCGTCAAGGAAGTCGGGTGCAGAGGCACCAGGCCCTCTCGAAATCCGAGAGCGTCGAAAGCACGGACGAGCTCCGGCCTTTTGCTGAAAACGTGCATGGGGACCGCCCAGCTATCGTTGTCGTGCGTGACGAGCTTGGGCGGCTGATGGTCCCCGACAACGATCACGAGGGAGTTTTCGGGCACGTAGTCGAGGAGAAACCCCTCCAAGATATCGAGCTCGTAGCGGAAGGCTTCGACATACCAGGACGAGAGCTCTCTCAGATCTCGATAAGCATCATGTGCGACGGAGTCGAGGCTCCTTTGAAACGCGGTGCCGTCGTCGAAGCGCGACCAGTCCTCCACATATTCCGGAATGGGAAAGTACGGGATGTGGCTCATGATGAGAGAGAATTTAGCGAAGAGCGGCTTTTTGGCGCCGCGGATCTCGTCCTGGTAGAGACGGTACATCGTGAACTGATCCGGGATCTTCCACCAGCCCATGGGCGGTCCTTGATAGCCGAGGTCGTCGAACGCATAGATGCGGTCGAAACCATAGAACTCGCCGTCGGGCCAGTACCATTTGACCCCGGGCTCGGCGGCCACCGTGCGGTACCCGTGCCCGGAGAGGACCGAGACGAGCGTTTCTCGGTCGGATGCGAGCAGAGCGTTATACATATGCTCGCTATCGACGTGAAAGCCGCTCAGAAAGGTCGCGTGAGCCCGCCAAGAGCCACCGCCGAAAGTGGGAGAGTAGATCTGAGACGAAGCGAAATGGTACTTGGCCTGTCTGAGGTTTTCCTCGAGCGCGTGGAATCGCGGGCCGATCAAATCGAAATGATGCGCATCTTCGATCAAAGTGACCCCATAGGACTCGAGGAAGATGAGAAACACGTTGGCGCCGCCGAGCCGGTGGAGTTTCGATTCGACGTTGTGCGGCGGCCACTCGATCTCTTCGGCGGCGCGTTGGTCGGCTTCACCCGTCCGAAGGTTCTGTATTTGTTTCCGGACGATCGACGTCGTGGGAACGGAGAACGCTCGGCCCGCTGCGAGAAAAAAAAATACAGTCAACACCGGGGTCGCGTAGAACATCATCAGACGCAGGGTCTTCTTCTCGAGCGCGCGCTCCCATACAATGAGGCCCACCCAATTGAGAGCGAACGCGCCACCCACAATGGTCGCCGCCATCGCGAGCACCAAAAGCCCGTTTCCGAGCGACATCGCTTCCCAGAACATCGCGAAGACGCGATGCACGTGAGGGAAATCGCCGTGCAGATTGAACGCTCTACCCAAAACGCCGAGCGCTGTAATGTCGACATAGCGGACGAGCACGAGGGCCAGGATCGAAAAGGATAGGCTCGCCTTGGCGAAGCGGGAGAGCTTCCATCCGAAAGTGCGGACGGCGGCCAGCAGTGCGAGAAGAAGCACGACTTCGATCGAAAGCTTCCAAACGAGACCTATCGCAGGTGTAGAAGGAATGTTCTCGAACGTGAAGAGGGCGTTGAAATAGAGAAAGAAGAGAAGAGGCGGGAGCACGCGCATCATTCTCTACTGTCGCTGCGCCTCGAGCTCGATGATGAGCTCCACCTCGTTCCCGACGAGCCCATCGGCCACGCCGTAGCTCATGCCGTAAGCGCTTCGCTCGAAACCGCCGCGCGCGGAGAGGCCGGCGACATAAGGATTGCCGGGCAGTGGAGACTTCCCGCTCTTGTTCCACGTCACCGACAGATTCAAGGGTTTCGTCACCCCGAGGATGGTCAGACGGCCCGCGAGCTCACCGCCTCGGTCTTCGAGCACCATCCGGTCCGCTTCGAAGACCATCTCGGGGAACTCCTCTACCGCGAGAAAGTCCCCGCTCCGCAGGTGTCGATCCCGGGCCTCGACACCGGTAAAGACACTCTTCGTTTGCACGACCACGCGAACGTCCGAGATTTCGCCGGTCTCCTCATCGAAGGTGAACGCACCGACAGCCTCGCGGAACATCCCGAACACCTTGGCGAAGCCGACATGCTCCACGAGAAAGCCCACCGTGAGATGCTGCGGGTCGATCTCATAGCGATCGGACTCGGACTCCGACTCCGCCTGGCTCGCGCAGCTGAGCGCGAGAACGGCGAGAAGAGCGCTGTATCTCATGGCTGCCATGATATCGCAATGCTAGCAAGCGCTCGCGATCAAAGCAGCACACGACCGGATTGAAGCTGTTTAACCAAGAAGAATCGAGCGGGCGTCCGGCGGGCAAGTCCTTGGACACGCTCGAGCGGTGCATCGCGTTTTAGATTCGCGCTAGAATCCCACGGGCCGCCCAAACGCTCGCGGCGAGAAAGGACGGAGGCGTGGCCAAAGAGACTTCGGAACATGCTCGACCCACTCAGGCGGACCCGAGCACGCAAGTGCCCGAGCCAACCCATGCGGAGCGGGCGCGTACGCTCATCCATCTCGGCCGGGTCGGTACGCTGACGACCCAGTCGAGAAAACACGAAGGATGGCCTTTTGGGTCCGTGGCGCCGTACGGGCTCGATGAGAGTGGCGCACCGACTTTTCTCATCAGCACCATGGCCATGCACACGCAGAACATCCTCGCCGACGGCCGAGCGAGCCTCCTCGTAACGGAGCCCGAGGCCACCGAAGATCCGCTCGGCGCCGGCCGCGTGACGCTGATGGGACGGGTCGCGCGCACCCCGGAGGAGTCGCTCGCCTCCGTGCGCGAGCGCTACCTCGAACGCTACGAGAACGCGTCCTATTGGGTGGATTTCAAAGATTTCGCTTTTTTCCAAATGGAGCTCATCGATCTCTATTTCGTCGGTGGTTTTGGTGTCATGGGCTGGGTCAAGGCCGAGGACTACCTCGCCGCCCCGCCGGATCCGCTCGCGGACAAAAAGGCGGACATTCTCGATCACATGAACGCCGATCACGAGGAGGCACTCATCCTGCTCGCTCGCGCCGCCTCCGGGCTCGACGCCGACGGCGCAAAAATGACGGCCGTGGACCGGCTCGGCTTTCACGTGCGCCTCACAACCTCGGAGGGGTTTCGCGGCGTCCGCGTACCGTTTCTACGAGAAGTTCGCTCCTCGGAAGAGACGCGAGCCGTACTCGTCGAGATGGTGAAGGCCGAGCGGAAGAAGGCTACATGAGACTGCTAATCGCCGAAGAGGTCGACTCGGAAATCAAGAGCGCGAGCTGGCGTAAGAGACTCTACCGCTCCTATGACGGTGGGGCGACTTGGGAGGAAGAGTCCATGTTTTTAGCAGTACAGCGATTGCGATAATGGCAGACGACCAACAGGTCATTTTTTCTCTCGTCGGCGTGGGGCGCGTCCATCCGCCGAAACGCCAAGTCCTGAAGGACATATATCTTTCCTTCTTTTACGGCGCAAAGATTGGTGTCCTCGGACTGAACGGCTCGGGCAAGAGCACGCTTCTGCGCATCATCGCCGGAGTCGACAAAGACTATATCGGTGAGATGAGCTTCCAAAAAGGCCATAGCGTCGGTTATCTCGAGCAAGAGCCGCGATTCGCGGCCGGCAAGACCGTCAAAGAAATCGTTCAGGAAGGGCGAAAGGAAATCCTCGAGCTTCTCGAAACGTACGAGAACGTGAACGAGCGATTTGCCGAGGAGATGTCCTCCGAAGAGATGGACAAGCTCCTCGAGCGCCAAGGCGAGCTCCAGGAGAAGATCGAGGCCGCCAATGGGTGGGAGGTCGAGACCGAGCTCGAGATCGCGATGGACGCGCTCAGATGCCCTCCTCACGATACGAAGGTCGACTTGCTCTCCGGGGGCGAGCGCCGCCGTGTCGCGCTCTGCCGCCTTCTCATTCAGGAGCCCGACATCCTGCTGCTCGATGAGCCCACCAACCATCTCGACGCCGAGACCGTGCAGTGGCTCGAGCAGCATTTGAAGCGCTACCAGGGGACGGTCATCGCCGTCACCCACGACCGCTACTTTCTCGACAACGTCGCCGGCTGGATCCTGGAGCTCGATCGAGGTCACGGCGTCCCCTTCGAAGGAAACTACTCGTCGTGGCTCGAGCAGAAGCAAGCGCGCCTGGCCCGAGAAGAAAAAACCGCGTCGAAACGCCGCAAGACGCTCGAGAACGAGCTCGAGTGGATTCGCATGGCGCCGCGCGCGCGCCACAAAAAGAGCAAAGCGCGCATCGCGCGCTACGAGGAGCTCGTCTCCCAAGAGCACGACAAAGTCGCAGACGAGCTCGAGATTTACATCCCGTCGGGCCCTCGCCTGGGAGATATCGTGGTAGAGGCCGATCATTTGCGCAAAGGCTATGACGATCGGGTCCTGATCGAAGACCTGAGCTTCCTCCTGCCACCGGGAGGGATCGTTGGCGTGATCGGCGCGAACGGCACCGGAAAAACAACGCTTCTCCGGATGATCGTCAGCAGCGAGCCTGCCGACGAAGGGACGCTCAAAATCGGCGACACGGTCAAGCTAGGCTATGTCGATCAGGAGCGCGAGCTCCCGGCCGACAAGAACGTCTGGCAGGCGATCTCGGATGAGCATGACCAGATCCAGCTCGGGGATCGCGAGGTCCCGTCGCGGGCCTACGTGAGCCGGTTCAATTTCAACGGCTCTGACCAGCAAAAGCGTGTTGGCGATCTCTCGGGCGGCGAGCGCAACCGCGTCCATCTCGCACGGGTGTTGAAGCAAGGCGCGAACTTCCTGCTTCTCGACGAGCCGACGAACGATCTCGACGTCAACACGCTCCGCGCCCTCGAAGAAGCGCTTTACGAGTTCGGCGGTACGGCGCTCGTCGTCAGCCACGACCGCTGGTTTCTCGATCGGATCGCCACTCATATCCTCGCTTTCGAAGGCGATAGCCAAGTCGTGTGGTTCGACGGGAATTACAGCGACTACGAGGCTGACCGAAAGCGGCGCTTGGGAAAGGAAGCCGAGCGCCCTCACAAGATCCGCTACAAAAAACTTTCCAAACACTAAGGGCCTGTTACATATTAATATTTACAATACACTGTCATTGCTGCTATCCTCTGCTGGTTGCGAGACTATACGAGGATGGCAACAGATCGAAAGGTACCAGAGTCTGAGCGTCACTGGTTGAGGGTGCTGGGGACGTTGAACGAAGCGCAAGCGCGTGTTTTTGTGGCTCAACGGGCGCTTGAAGAAGGACGCGGCGGGGTCAGTCGGCTGTCACGACTTACGGGGATGTCGCGGCCGACCATCATGAAGGGCGTGGCGGAACTCAAAGCGAAAGCGCCGATAGTTGATGACGACAGCGCCCGAGTGCGCAAGCCTGGCTGGGGGAGAAAGCGGGTCGAGGAGTTAGACCCGAGAATCGAGCGGCAGCTGAAGAAGATCCTCGACGAAAGAACCGCCGGCGACCCGATGAAGCATCTCAAATGGACGAACAAGTCCACGAGAGCGATGGCGGAGGAGCTTGAACGCAAAGGTCACGATGTCTCGCACGTGACAGTTGCTCGACGCCTAGGAGAAATGGGTTACTCGCTGCAAGCTAACGTGAAGAGACTGGAAGGGGATCAGCACCCGGATCGGGACAAACAGTTTCGTTACATCAACAAGCAAGTAAGCAAGTTCATGCGAAGCAAGGATCCGGTCGTGAGCGTCGATACCAAGAAGAAGGAATTGATAGGAGCCTTTGAAAACAGGGGTAAAACGTGGAGGAAGAAGAAGGGCGGAGGTGAGCCGGTTCTTGTACACGACTTCCCCAGTATGGCTGAGGGCAAAGCAATTCCCTATGGGACTTACGATGTGTCCCGCGACGAAGCGCTGGTCAACGTCGGCATTACTCACGAGACTGCGGAATTCGCGGTAGAAAGCATCCGGAGATGGTGGCGCATACTCGGAAAAAAGTCTTATCCGATGGCGAAACGTCTGCTTGTTTGCGCGGACGCCGGTGGAAGCAACGGAAACCGGCTGCGAGGCTGGAAGCTCCACCTCCAAAAGCTATCGGACCAACTGAAGATTCCCATCACCGTATGCCACTATCCACCGGGAACCAGTAAATGGAACAAAATCGAACATCGACTATTCTCCTTTGTCAGCATGAACTGGAAAGGACGGCCTCTCGTGAGCTACGAGGCGGTCGTCAATCTTATCGGCAACACCAAGACCCGAACCGGCTTGAAGGTAAAGGCCATGCTGGACAAGAACTCCTACGAGACAGGCCAGAAGGTCAGTAACGAAGAAATGCAGGAGCTTCGACTCAAAATCCACCCCTTCTACGGCAACTGGAATTACACTCTCCATCCCCGACGTGCTTGATTGAGGGTATTAATTCTTACCGAACTCGTATTTGTAAATATTATTATGTAACAGAACCTAAGCTGAGCGGCTCGCCACTGAGCGGCTCGCCTTCCAGACGCGGTAGCGATAGGCCACGAGTCCGCGCTTCAAGCACTGGCGCAAAGCGTTGCCTCCCAAGTGGCTCTCGAGCCGAGCGCTCATCGATACGAAGGGTCGTGTGACGGCGATGAGTAGACCGAGCGCCCGATCGCGAGGCCGGTCGAGCTCGAGAAACGCGGTAAGGTCTCGATCCTCCACGAGCTCGAGCCCTTGATCCGCCGCGAGAGCATCCGCCGCCTCCGGGTGCAGGAGCGAGCTCGCCTGCCACCCGCGGCGGAGCTCGCGCACCCAGCGATCCTCATCAGCCCCGGAATCTCCGAGGAGAAAGTCGTCGCAAAGCACGAGGTCTCCACCGGCAGCGAGTGCCTTCGCTACGTTTTCGAAGAACGCTGCGGCGTCCGGCGCCTGGACGAAGGACTCGATACCAAAAGCGAGGTCGATCGGTGCTGGAAGGGGCGCCGAGCAGAAATCGAGCTCGCATATGCTTGCCCGATCGCCGAGTCGCGCGCGCGCAAGCTGTGCCTGGACGGCGCTGTTGGTAACGCCGAATCCGGATGCGCCTGTCAAACCTGTCCCGCGGAGGATGTATTCCAAACTCGCGCCCACGCCGCAACCGAGATCGAGTATGCGCGAAGCGCCGCCATCCGCAATTCGGGCCCGCAGAAGATCGTGAACGAAGTGAAAGGCCTGCTCGCGGCGCAAAACGCCCTCGCCCCAAACGGCTCGATGAATGACGCCGTGCGCGCCGCCTTGTCCGTGGTTGAGAAAGCTCCCCGTGTTCTGGTCGTAGTAGCGCGCGACGTCAGCGCTTTCGAACTTCACGAGGTGGACGTCACGGCCTGAAGCCCGAGAAGAAGCTCCGCTACGACGTAGACCCACGCGTCTTTCGGGATCCGCCACTGACGTCCAGCATTGCTCACGAGAAACGGGTAGAACGCCGCAAGGGCCTCGTCATCGTCGAGAGCGACCGCGAGCCGAACGAGCGACGCCCAAGCCTCGATGCCGGGGCGCTTGTCGCGCGCCACCTCTGCCGTACGGCCGTAATACGTGCCCCTGAGACCAGGCATGCGCTCGCGGGAGAAATCCACGACCGCACGGCCGATCGCCGGAAGGCCGACCACGGCACAGGCCGCGACCGTGGCGGTGTTCGACAGTTGGATGGCGTCGTTGGGCGAAAAGATCACGAAGCGCTCATCGTCGAAGAGCGTGGCAACTTCGGGCTGGATCATGTCGTACAGCAGACCGATCGGCGCCTGGGCCTTTTCGATCAACGCGTAGGACTTCCTAGCGACCTCGGCCAAGTCTTCCCTACCCGTCACCGCGGCGACCTCGGCGAGGAAGTCGGGCGCGTAGTCGACGAGGAACGAATTCGTCGCAAATGAGCGGGTGCCGAGATTGAAGTAGTTCCGAATCATCCAGACGCCTTGCTCCTCGGCGGCGTGACGCGCATAGCCGTCGAGAATGGTCACTGCCCACTTCCGATCCTCGCTCTCGCCGAAAGCCTCGGCCCCGCGCCAGAGTCCCTCGGCGAGACGCAGCGCTTCCGTCGTGCCCGATGCGTCCGGCTCCTGGTCCGTGCCGTAGCGCCACAACACGAACCCACGCGTATAGGGGTCCTCGGGATCGTTCAAAACGCAGCACTCGATCGCGAAATCACGAAGCGGCTCGTACATTTCGCGATCGCCTTCCTGAGCCGCGAAAATCATGAGAAGCGAAACATCGACCGTGTAGACGTAGCCGTCGGTCCGGGCAAGCATGCCCCGGGTAACGCGCGCTTTGGCGAGCTCGTGGAGCTCCTTCTTCGTCGTACGCGCACCTTCCGGTTCGGATGGCGAATCGTTCGAGCATGCCACAACCGCAAGCATGAGAAGGACGGAACACTTCATCGCGCGAGTCTATAGCAGACGATAGCTCGCCGCTATGAGACGACTCATGCAGCTGTTCGGGCGTCTGCTCCTCACGCGAGTGGTCAGGCTTCCGCTCTGACGGCGCGTTTTTACACCCACTCCGCCGGCCACCCGCTTTCAGCCGGTTGGCGGGCTCCGTCACGTGGGAAGTTCTTGACCACTCCGGGGGCAATTTTGGCGCGCCAGGCCAAGATTACATGCTCGTGCTCAGCTACGAGGGAAGCAAGAACAATACTTTCTCCGTGTCGGATCCCAGCGCGCAAGTTTTTTTCGAGTACGATCCGATGACGAATCCACTTCAAGCCAAGTTGACCGGTATCGTCGAGCACGTCAGCGAGGACGGTACGGGTGTCAGCGGTAGCTTTTACAAGCTCAACGCTGAGTTCCAGATCAGCACGCTTGGCTCCGACACGACGCCGGCCTTGGTCGATGGCGGGACCGGTAATCCGATCGACCCGTGGTACGGATCGAATGCGGACAATGCCCTGTATAAGGGCGTGTTGCAGGACTTGCTCGACCACTCGAACGATACGACGTATCACAACGATTGGTATTCGGATGGGTACGACCGTATTTATTTCGACCTTTTCGACATGGAGCTGATGCCATTCAGCGGTCCGGATAGTTATGGCGGGCCGCTCGTGTGGGATGAGGCGCCGACCGGTCCAAACGCCCACAAGCAATTCTTCTTTCAACGTCACCATCGTGGTGAGACGGGCTTGAGCGGAGTCGGCTGGCTCGACGCGCCGGACCAGGGAAATGTCGGACGCCGCGCCTATTCCGACTGGCTTTTCACTCTGACGCCGACAGCGGTGCCAGAGCCCGCAACGATGACTTTGCTCGCGCTAGGTCTTTCGGCCGCCAGCTTTCTGCGTCGGCGGCGGACGCTGCGCTAGCCGGGTCCGTCTTCGCGGCACTCTGACGAGCCTTCGAGCCGCTCGACGAGAATCTCCGCGCTATCGAAGAGTCGACCCGCCTGGTCGAAAGCACGAATCGTCACCCGATTTTCGCCCGGCTCGACGGGGAGTCCGATCGACCAGCTCGCGGTAACCGGATCATAGTCCGCGGGGAGACCATCGACCTCGACGGAACGCGTCGAACAGGCGTTCGAGGTGCCCACGAGCTGCACGGTTTCCGTGGCGGTTCGAACGACCTCTCCGCAACCTCGGCTGCCGGTGGCCACGCCAGCGGCCTCGAGGCGCGGTATCAGGGAGAAGTCGCTCGAGTCGAGGGATTCATTGGCCCCTTGAATGGCGAGAACGTTGGTTCCCGCGACGAGCACGTCGGTATGCTCGCTGAGGTCGAGCTCCTCGGGCTCGCCCGCCTCGAGGAATTCGTCGGCCAGCAAGGAGTACCGGACGAACCTGTCAGGATCTCCGAGGTTGCGCCGCACCACCTCGAAGCCGTTCAGATAGGCGACGAATCCGTCGTCGTAATCGATTTTCAGAACAAGACGGTCGATGGCACCCGGATCGATAATCTCGAATTCCTTACGGATGTAGAGGGAGGAGAACGCATCTTCCATCTCCGCGAGCGTGGTCGCGTCATCCGCGTCACCATAGCCGAACCCTGACGGTCCAACATCCCAAGAGCTGTGATCGAACCCGATACCGGTCCAGGCGCGCGTCCTGTCCGAGGGCTCCTTCGTTCCTTTGAAGTACCGCCAGCGATCGCCGACATCGATGACGACTTCGTCCGGACCGGGTCCCGCCGTGGCCGTGATCCCCATGGGAATTTCTTCGTCGAAATACGCGTGTCGCAACGCAATGAACGCATCGATGGCTTCGGTCGTTTCGAGCCCGTACTCGAAGTCGATCAAGCTAAATCGCTGACTGAGCTCAGCCTGCGAGAACACGCCGTCACGAAGATGAATCAGGTGGCAGTAGTAGAGTGGAGCGAAGCGCGGGTGCGTTAAAAAGCGACGGAACGAAGGCAAAATCGTTCTGAAGAGCTTGTCGCGCTCTTCGCCGTGCTCGAAAGTCTCCTCGATGTCCCAGGGGAGGATGACCCATTTGGAAGCATCCGAACGGCCCGAATCGGCGGGTACCCGGTAGAGTGAGTAGTCCTCTCCCGTTTCGTTCTGGATGGAGCCATCTATGTTCGCGACACAGGACTGCGCCGCGAAAAACCGCGCCCACTGGCTGACCGCAGCGACCCGCTCGAGCCGGTCAGGGAACACGTCATCGGGGGTCTCGACGGGATCGAAGATCCTAGCGAGCTCGATGACGTCGCTATAGTCGTCCGCCTCTTCGTTGTTCCGCTTCCGGTAGTACGGGCGATACTCGTCCGGGTCGTTCCCGAGATACCGGAGGTCCCCTTGTAGAGGGAACGCGTCGTCGTCATCGGGATCGAGCGCGCGGTAAAAATTCCCTTCGTCGCTCCGCTCGCCGTACCAACGTGTCAAGAAATTCTCGTCCATGTGCTCCTTACGCACGTAGCGCGCGTTCGGCTCTCCGTTCAGCGTAAAGTTGACCATCCATTCCTGAGGAGATCCGATTCCAGCTCGGCGGAAGAAATCGGCCGCGAGAATCTCGGGGGCCGCGGTGCCGTTGAGATTGAGATGTCGTATCGTCTCGAAGCGACGCTCAGAGTGGAGCTCGACCCTGTAGGACTTCTGCCGCAAAAAGCGCGTTTCCCCACCGCGGTAGCGGACCCCCACGAGATGGTGTACTTCCTCTCGAGGCGTGCGCGGGTGAGCCATAAACGTCGCATGGACCAATACGTCACTATCCTCGTCACGCTCCTCGAGCTCTCTCCGGTCCGCGGCGGTCATCACGAGATGGTAGTTGACGGAGCCGTTTTCGAGCGGAGGCCGTGTCGTCCACTCGATACAGAAAAAAAGGCCCGCGGAAACCGTCGTAAGGAGCTTCAAGAGGTGGTTCCGGAAACGACGCGGAGTCACCGTCGGCAAGCTCGGCAATGATCTCGAAGGCGACCACCGTGCCCGCAGTCTGAGGGCCGATGGTGCCCGTGTAAACACCATCGCCGGCCCGCGCGTCCGCGCCGCTTCCGTCGTCCCAGAGCGTAGCTTCACCGGAACGGCTACCGCCGTCGTGATGCCACCTCGCGCGGACGCTTGCGATCGCCGTCACCGCCGACACCCGACACCGAATGACAACGCTCTCGCTCGAGCGCGGCACGGCGGGGGCGTGCACGATTTCACCTAGAGATGGCGGTGGCGCCGGGTCGAACGCCTCGTTCTCCATCGAGGGCGTTCCTCCAACAGGTCCGTCCCGCCAGCTCGCGCCAAGGCCATTGTCGAGACCTTTATGAGCGAGCTCGAGCGTTCGTCCGGTTCCTTCTGCCAGACGAGGCCACGTGCTCCCGACGAAAGTCTCGTCGTCGAACTCGCCGACCTGCTCGCCGCTGTTGAAGGGTTTGCCGTCGCCGTAGGAGACCTGATCCACGAGGTTGCCCAGACGGTCTCGTAGCTCGATCGTATCGGAGGAATGGGAGAGGGCTCGCTTCCAACCGCCGGTGACTCGTGAATTGTCGACGTCCGGGTAAGCAAAAAGAAGGGTTTCGAGGGAGGCCGCGACGACGAGAAACTCGCCCGCGCCGACCGACGTTGCCTCGGGGAAGACGAATTCGACGGCATTCGTGAGCTTCCAGCCGGCAAGACGCACGTTACGATCGGACGCGTTGTGAAGCTCTATCCACTGGAGATCGTCCGAGCACTCTTCGGCGCAACTACCGTTCGGCCGCACGGACGGAGGGTGGAAGTAGATTTCGTTGATGACGATCGCGTCCTCGAGGGAAACGCGGTTCGCTTGACCCGGACTGGGGTCGACGAGAACGAACCCGGCACTCTCGCCATCCGGATAAAGCCCATAGCTGAAGCCGTTGTCTCCCGTTCGGCCGGACCGCGGATTCAGGGCATCGACCCAGGACCGCTCGGGATCCAGCAGCGCGTAGCGCGTCGACGTGAGGGCCACGTCGAATCCGAGCTCTAGGCTGCTGAACGATAGCCAGGTTCCCGGCGGCATCGAGGTGCTTGCCGGGACGACGAACTCGCCGCCCAGCGAGTCGACGAGAAGGTAGCCCGCCGCGCTGACGGTCGAGTCGCCGCGATTGTAGATCTCGACGAAGCCCGGCACTTCCGCGTCCCTCGCGCGAATCTCATTGATCACGATCGGAGACGGTGCTGCCTGGTCCGGCAGGGGAAGCGCCGATACCCGCCGGACAACCTTGGGGATGAAGCTGAAGTCTGTGCTGTTGATCGATTCATTATGGACTTGGAACGCGAGCACGTTCTCCCCCACTCGAAGAAAATCGCGGGGAATCGTGAAACGCTTGGTTATGTCGGCTTCACTCGTCTCGAAGGCGCGCTCGCTATACGCGATGGGGTTACCCGCCTCGCCGAGATTTGCCCGCGCGAACTCGACGCCGTTGACCCAACCGGCGAAGCCGTCGTCGTAGCGAATCTCGAGCACGAGATCGCTCTCGTCGTCGAGCGCGTCCTCTGTGAGCTCGAAACTCTTGCGCGCGGCGATGGAGTAGTAGCGGTAGCGCATGTCTTCGAGAATCGTCGCATCATCGCCGTCGCCATAGCCGATGCCCATAGCAGCGTATCTCCACGCGCCGTCGTCGAAGCCCAGAAGCTGCCACCCGGTCGGATACGGATCTTCTCCCGTCCGATACCGCCAGAGCTCGTCATCTCGGACGACCTCGGCCGTTTGACGGAACGGAATGACACGCAGGGTCGAGTTCTCCTCGCCGGGTGAGCCGTCCACGAAACGGCTCGCCGCCCAGTTGCGGGGAACGTCGATCTGAGCGTGGGGGTCGGTGAGCTCGAGGGACGGTCCCAAACCGTCGGGCGGGCTAGACCACGGGTGGGTGTCACCGAAATGCACCCGGCTGATGACGTCGCCCGCACGGTTCTCGATGGCAATGACCTCGCCTCCATCGGCGAGACGACCCTCGTAGCTGCCGACGACGAGATCGATCCCGAAGCGCGATTGGGTGTGAGAAGCGTCGGGACTGACGACGAGATAGGACTTCGGCGGCATCGACGTGCCGGCGGGAAGGACCAAGCGGATACCTTCCGTGAAGCGCCAGCCGGAAAGGTCGACGGTCGTCGTACCACGGTTATGTAGCTCGACGAACTCGTCGTCGTCAGCACCACTGAACGGATGGTAGTGGATCTCGTTGATGACGATATCGAACTCACTCGCGAGGGTAGGCCGACAGAGGGTAAGCGACGCCAAAAGGCAACAAGCGGCGACAAAACGCGGAACGGATTTACTCATGCGCTCTCCCAAAACCGGCCAACTCTCGTCTCGATCGAGTTTGACGCACCCCGTGGCCACAACGCAAGACGACCTCGGCGCATGACGCGAGAGACCCAACCTCAGCGGACATCCAAGAAGCCCGCGTCGGCGATTGGCTCACCGATTGGCTCACCGTATGCCCCTCGACGGCAGGTGGCCACAACTGGCAGTCCACCGCGTTCTACCCAGCGAATCGATTGCTCGTCGCGCCGTTGAGTCTGAGCTGCATGGACATTTCCGGTCGGCAGATGGCCATGAAGCCGGGCGGCGGCGGAACGGGCGCGTCGCGGATGTGGAAAGCGATGCCCGGCGAGGAGGGACTCTTCGGCAAGCTCGCGGCCTACGACGTGTCCACGCTCGACGAGATCTGGCGCGTCGAGCAGAAGGCTCCGTTCATGACGGGCGTTCTCAAGACGGCGGGCGGTGTCGCCTTCGTCGGGGACTTCGAGCCGAGGCTGGCGGAAAGTGCGAAGTCCTGAATCGGATGACCGAGCCTCGGAATGCCGGATTCGGTGCGGATTTGATCGTCGACGAAGGAAAGCGAAGCGTTACGCCGATATTTCGGACTTATGTAACAACGCCGCCCGCTATTCGAGTTCTCTAAGCGCGTCAGTCAAGTATACTTGACAACAAAGGAAAGCAGCCGCTACGATGAGCTATGCGGGTTCGAACGTTGGACGCATTGCTCAAAGCCCGACGCATGTCCCGCTCGGAGCTTGCGCGCCGCGTTGGCGTTACCCGGCAGGCCGTTTCTCTGTGGTTTCAACAGGAAGATGCCAATGTCCAGAGTCGTCACTTGCTTCGCGTTAGCGAGGTGCTGGGTGTCCCGGTCGAGGAGTTGGTGCGACCGCTCCCCTGCTTCGAGCCGGGCGTGCACGGACGTCTCAAGGCAGCGCTACTTTGGGACCGCCTCTACGCGGACCTCGATGACTTCGCGATCGCGTTGAATCGCTCCGACCCACGAGCCATCGGCCGTTTGGTCGAAGTCTACGGCCTGCACGCGGCGGAAAAAGCCATTGGTCGATCGGTTTGGAAGAACTTCCCGAAGTACAAGAGCTACATTCACCCGGCGCGGCGGCGGGAGCTCGAAACGCTATGGGCCTGGAACGAAAACCGCAAGGCCGCCTAGCCGCGGACGTCCTCCCCGCGCCCCTGCACCGCGCGCTCGAGCACGTGTTCTCACAGGGGATTTCTGGCTGCATGTTGGTGGGCGGCACCGCGCTGGCCGGGTATTACGCCGGTCACCGTCGGTCCGACGATCTCGACTTGTTCACAGAAGACACGCTCGCACAAAAGGCCGCCGTGCTGGCGGTGAAATCGCTTCACGATATCGGAATCGAACTCGAAGACGAACGGACGACGACTCAGTTTTACCACGCAACCTGCCGTCTGGACGGCCATGACTTCACAGCTCAAGTGGTCTTGGACGCGAACCTCTTCGAGATCGGCAGAGCCCTCACGGCCGACGACGGCGTCTTCGTCGCTGATTTGAAGACGCTTCTGAAGATGAAAGCGGCCACGTTGGTCAGCCGTGGCGGCGAGAAAGACCTCTTCGATCTCCAATGGCTGTTCGAACAGGATAGCGGACTCGACGTGCCGACGCTCATAGCCCTTGGCGCGGAGATCGACGGGGGCATGAACGCGGAGGCACTTCTCATCAACCTCGTCGGCACCGAATTGCATGAGTCTGCGTGCGATTTTTCTTTGACGCAGAAGGCAGGCGATGTCTACGCCGTCATCACGCGGCTCCAAAAGAGTCTTGTTCGTGGTGTTGAGAGTTTTCTTCGCGGGCAGCCAGCTCCCCCCATTGCCGCCCTGATTCGAAAACTACGTTAGAGCTCGAACGCACCGAGAGCGCCAGCCTCACCAGCAATCCGATGATACTTGCCTGCGTTTCGATCCGCTGTCGTAGTTTGTCGACCTGCTCCAGGAGCTCGTAGACCTCCAGCTCAACGTCGACCGCAGCGACCACGGGCGGCACCTCGCCACGCGCCCACGTGCGTCGCGTCGATGCCGGGATCGGAACGTTCCGGAACAGATACGCGTTACCCGTCGCCGCGATGGCATCGCGAAGCCTATGGTCGTAGCTACGGCGAACTCGGTGGGTTCTCGTCATGCCCAAGAATGACAGGCAGCTTATTGTCATGGCCAGCCGACCGGTCATGGCTGTCTGCAAAGGATCCTGTCGAACGTTCGCTCTTTGTCCTTTACAACGAGCGTGCGAGGAGCACGGCTTCTGTCCTTGTGACGCTCGCCAGCACCGGTCACGCCGTTTCCGCGACTCAGAAGGACTGGTCGCCGGGACCGGAACGGCAAGGGTCGGCTAGTCGAAAGAATTCTCATCGTTCCTCCGTCTCGACATCGTTCGCTCCGAGGCATCAAAGCACGGTGAGGACACTTCCGGCAAGCCCCTTGAAGCTCGGTTTGTCCGGCCTTAGAATCGCGAAAGTCGCTTGACCAAGGAGGTGACCGTGAACGCACCTGGTCGCAACGCTCAAGGCATGGTACTTGGCGTCCTCACGTTGTCGTCTATAGCCCTGGCCCATTGGGGTGTTCCCGAGCTTTTACGCGGGCCGCGCGAGCGCTTGTACCCGGCCGCACGCCACGGCGGGAACTACATGCACAACTACTACTTTCCACCCGCTCCAAGCTCGACGCCGTGGGCGCCGGCGTGGTCACCCGACGGCCGCTACGTCGCCGTTTCCATGGCCGGTTCGATCTGGCGTGTGGATCCGAGCACTGGCAAAGCCGAAGAGCTCACTTACAACCGCAAGTACCACTCCTCACCGGATTGGTCCGCGGGCGGCAATTGGATCGTCTATACCGCCGACGACGGCGGCAAGACCATCCAGCTCGAGATTCTGAACGTCGCCACCGGCGAATCGCACGCGCTGACGGATGACGAGCACATCTACGCGGACCCGATGTTCTCGCCGGACGGCAAGACCCTTGCTTACGTGTCAACGAAGCCGAACGGCTATTTCAACGTCTACACGCGTGACATCGAAAACGGAGAGTGGGCCGGCGACGAAGTCGAGATTACCGAGGACAACAAATACTCGCGAGACCGACTCTACTTCGGCGAGTGGGACATGCACATCACGCCGGAGTGGACACGTGACGGGAAGCAACTTCTCATCGTGTCCAACCGGGGCGTACCGCTCGGCTCGGGGAACATCTGGCGCGCGGCCGCATCGACGCGTGCGATGGAAGAGGCGGATGCTGTTCTCGGTGAACAATCGCTCTACCGTGCGCGGCCGGATGTATCGATCGACGGCAAGCGTTTCGTATATTCCTCGACCGGTGGAACTTCGGATCAATACGCGAACTTGTACGTTCTTCCCGTGGCCGGCGGCCAGCCGTACAAGCTGACGTTTTACGAGCACGACGCCTTTCATCCAAGGTGGTCTCCGGATGGGGAGTGGATCGCATACATCTCGAACGAGGGAGGACTGCCTCAGCTCGAGCTACTCGAGACCTATGGCGGCAAGCGACAAACAGTTCGTATTACCGATCGCCGTTGGAAACGCCCCATGGGGATCGTCTCAGTGCGCGTCGTGGACGCATCGATCGACGCGTCGACACACGCGCGCATGCACCTCACCGCATCGGACGGAAAGTTCTATTGCCCTCCCGAGACGTTCGCGCGCCTCACCCAGGGCGGCGACGATCACATCTTCCACTCCACGGGCGCGTTCCAGCTCGAAGTTCCGGTGGGCACTTTGAGCCTCATGGCGGTCAAGGGTTTCGAGTTCTGGCCGACCGAACGCGAAGTCGAGATCCGGAGCCGGGAAGTGACGCAAGTCGAGCTCAGGCTAGAGCGCATGACCGATATGGCCGCCAAAGGCTGGTACAGCGGCTCCACTCACATGCACATGAACTACGGCGGCAACTTGTACAACACGCTCGAAAACCTGATGCTCATGTCGGCCGCGGAAGATCAGGACGTCGTCAACGAGCTCATCGCTAACAAGGACAATCGCATTCTCGACTATCAGTACTTCATCCCCGGCGGCGGCGCCCATCCTCTCTCGACGCCGGATCGCTTGCTGATGGTCGGTCAGGAGTACCGCCCGCCCTTTTACGGCCACGTCACGCTAATCGGGCTGCGCGATCATCTTCTCTCGCCGTGGGCTACCGGTTACGAAGGGACCGCGGTCGAAAGCCTCTATCCGAGCAACACCGACATGTTGCGCAAAGCGAAGGCGCAGCACGCGACGACGGGCTACGCCCACGCGTTTGGCGGTGAAGAAGACCCGATCGATCGCGGCCTCGGCGTCGCTAGGGGGTTCATGGTGGACGCCGCCTTCGATACGACCGACGGCGTAGAGTGGTCGTTCTCGGGACGCGCCGCTTTCCACCCTTGGTACGCGGTTTTGAACAACGGTCTGCGAGTGACGGCAACGGGCGGAGACGATGCGATGAGCGACCTTCACGTGAGCAAAATGCCCGGTTCGGCGCGCACCTATGTCTATACTGGCGGGGCCGGACTCGATCCCGAAGCGTGGAAGCGGGGCTTGCGTGAAGGTCGGGCGTTCGTCAGCACTGGGACGCTCGTGGAATTGACCGTTGAAGGAAAGATACCGGGCGAGGAAGTGATGCTTCCTCCTTCGGGTGGCGAGGTCGAGATCCACGTTCGCATCCGTTCCATCACGCCGGTGTCCACCGTAATGCTAATCTGGAACGGGGAAGTCGTGGAAGAGATCCCTCTACCCGAGAACCGCAAGAGCATCGACTACACGACGAAAGTCAAAGTCAGCGGCAGCGGATGGTTTCACGTTCGCGCGGAAGGCGTGCGGGAAGAGAGCTATCCCCTCGACACCGGCTTCGCTCAGGGATTCACGAATCCGGTGTGGGTGACAGTGGGTAGACGGCCCGTCCGCAACCTCGAAGCAGCCGAGTACTCCATCGAGTGGATAGACAAACTCACGGCGATGGCCGAAGCGGCGCCGGGGTGGCGCTCCCAGCGGGAGAAGGATCACGTCTTCGCGCAGTTTCGTGAAGCAAAGGCGATGTATGTGCGCTTCGCTCGCGAAGCGAGAGTCTCGCCGCCGACGGCCGAAGTACAGCCCTGACTTGGCTCGCTGGTCCACCTTGGCGGGCCATCGTCGCACGCGCAGACGAGATATCGATTCAAACTAGATCTGCCAGGATGGCTCGCGCGTCTTGTGCCGGTCGCAGTGAGCGCGGAACTCGTCTCGATCGAGGAGCCTGCTGACGTAGACTTCTTCGAAGACGGGATAAGCAAGAGGGTAGAAGCTGGACTCGAACTCCAAGATTGCCCCCAATCTTCATCTAGCTATTGCCGGCACGCCGTTGTCCTCGGCATAATGGATCTATTCCCGACAATACGGAGGTTGCCATGTTTCCAGTGCGACGATCCCTTTTTCTCGCCCCTTGGGCACTGCTTTTCTGCCTTGCTAGTTGCACGGCCAATAGCGGGACCCACGCATCTTCAAAAACACCGCCGGCACCCGAGATGCCGTCAGGATGGAACGTCGAATCTGACTTCGACGTTCCGAGTGAGCAAATCGACGCCATCGCCGACAAGCTTGGCGCGAAGATCGAGAGCCTGCGCAATACCGTGTACGACGTGCACGGCAAGCGCGTTCAGCTCAACGTCATCGTGGCGCCGGACTCCGACAACGCCGACAAGCTGATGGTCGAGCTGAGGACGATGAAGAGCGAGGAAGGGCTATTGCAAGACGGGCGGACGATCTACGAGTTCGTTGGTAAAAACGACGTCCTCCCGATAATCGCGGATGGACGCAGGCACCTCGAGAGCCAGTAATCCGTCACGCTTTAGCGATAGCGATAAACGCCTCCACGAGACAATTCAGCGTGAGGAAGCCCGCGGGGCATTCACCCGACTGCGATCGCACAAGAGTTTTAGCCGCGTTCGCTCGCCCAACTTGACACAATAGTAGCGAAAAAGTCAGATCATATTTTTATGGCTACTGAACGTGTGACGATTACGATGCCTTCCGAGATAGTGGAGGACATCGATCGTCGAGCCCGAAACCGGAGCAAGTTCATACTGGACGCGGTTCGTCGTGAGCTCGAAAGGCGACGTCGCGAGGAGTTACGGCAATCCTTGAGGAACCCTCACCTCGACAGTGAATCGGTCGCGGAGATGGGTCTCACAGACTGGGATTCGGGCCTTCCCAGAGAAACGGTCGATGACCTCGTGGATCCCGAAGGTGGTTCAGAGATCCGGTGGATCTCAGGCAAGGGTTGGGGCAAAGCGTCGTCCGAGCTCGACGAAAGTTGATGCTGAAGCGAGGCAGCGTGGTGCTCGTCGAGGACCCGGCCAAGGGGCACGAGCAACACGGAATTCGCCCGGGTATTGTCGTGAGCGACCTCGAGGTGAGCTCCGATCAGCGGTTCCCGATGATGTGTATCGTGCCGGTGACGTCGACACCGGGTGACGGAGCTCTGTATCCGAGAATCGCACCCGGAGCGGGTGGTCTGCAGCGAGAATCATACGCCCTCGTCGACCAGCTCCGGGCCATCAGTAAGTCCCGCGTGCGCAGAGTCTACGGTCGCATTGATCCGATGGAGCTCCAAGCTATCGATCGAGGTCTCTACCTATTCCTCGGGCTCCAAGCACCTGAAGAGGCCATCACCTACTGAGCTCTGCGCACGTGCGAGCCGTATGGCGCCAGTCATTAGAACGGGACGAGCTACCTTCCTCGGTTGTTCGAAGGGCCGGAATCAAGTACGTTTGGCATCCGTGTGGAAGGATCTGACAAGCTCGCCGGTTGCGCTGCTCGTCACACTCCCTCGCGACACGGTCGGATCGACACGCGATTTCTTCCAACTGCGCGCGATGTATCGTGTGACGGACATGCGGGCGGTGAGTCCGTCGATTTCACCGCCCCCGGAGCCGCCGAGACTTTCCGCGGCCCGGGAATCGACGACCGTTTGCCGCGTTAGGGCTCTCAAGAAGCTCGGACAGGCAATGCTGCCGCCGCCCACCCCAACTTCGACCAGGTCCATCACCGGCGCCAAAATGGGATAGCCGCTCCCCTTCGCGATACCGCTTCCCGAGCCCGCGACGCCTCCGGCCTCGAACTCCGATACGACGCGCGGCTGACCCTCGAGGATGAGCCCCACTTAACTCTTACGATCCGAGTGTCACCGCGAGTGAGTGTCGGTGACCTACACAACCACCACTATCAATAATCTATAATTCGCCGCTATGACACGATTCGCGCCGCTCGTCGGATGTCTGCTCCTCGCGCAAACGGCCTTCGCCCAGCGTCCCCTGAACGAAATTTTCGATGCTGGCTACATGCTCGAAGACCGCAACGGTGACGGTGTCATCGACTTCGTCAACGCGGAGCTCTCTCTCGGCGACGATCCGTCGCCCTTCATTGTCGCCGCCGCTTCGGACATCGCCACACGCCTGGGTTTCGAAACGATGGCGATGAACCTTCCACTGACAGCCAAGCAGGCACAACGAGGGGGCGTGGGCATCGCCGTCGGGGTCGAAGCGGCCTCAGCCATCGGCATCGACCTCGACGGAATCCGTGTGGGCGAAGGCTTGATCACGACCGCGGTCGTGGAAGGGCGCGAATGGCTCGTCGTCACGGGCTCCGAGGATAGCGGGACACGCGCGGCAGCCACGGCGCTCTCGGGACGTCTGCCGCACCTTTGGGACCCCGACGGCGTGACGCTCTCGGACGTGATTGCGGATATTCGCGCGACGCTCGTCGAAGAGGTCATCGAGCCGCAGGACTTGCGCATCACACGCGTCGTCGTGGGACGCGGGCAGCTCCAAGAGCTTCACGTGTCTCTCGACGTACCCGAGACCCAACTGCCTATCGCCCGGCGCGTGATTCTCGAGAGCTCCCCGTCCTATGAAGGGGTCGAGACCTTCGTGATGCGTCTCGCGGGCGCGGAAGTGCGCTTCCCGCGACAGCCGGCCGAGCGCGAAGGCGGCCCCATCCCGGCAAGGCCCGGCTCGGGCCCCAAACGCGAGCTCGATCTTTCGAACCTCTACAAGCCGGACGGCATGCTCGGCGACAGCGACACGAACCTCATCGCCGACCGCATCGACGTCGTGTTGAGTCCAACCCATGGGAACGAAAGAACGCTCGATTTGGCGGCGCGCCTCGGGCTCGAGGCCGCGGGCATTTCCGTACCCATCGTTCGCCTTCCGGACGAGATCCAAGAGCCTTCCGACGAGCCGACGCTCGTTCTTATCGGCGCTCATCCGCTCCTCGACGAGGAGACTATCCCGAAGATGGAGCTCGAGCGCGGCGAAGGCGTCGTCCGCGTCGTCCCCAACGCGTTTGGCCCAAAGGGCGCTGTGATCGTCTCCGGCAGCGACGATGCCGGTACCGACCGCGCACTCGAGCAAATCGCCGAGCGATTTCCGAATATCTGGGAACGCGGGAAGGATCGCGCCACGATCGACGACGTCGAAATGGAGCTCTGGCGCTTTTTTTCCGGTCGCTCTCCCGCGGGCCAGGCGGCGGTAGCGCTCTACAAGCTCGATAAGCTCGTCGCGGAGCTCGACGCAGAGCTCAATGATGACGAGCTCATTCGAGCGAAGGTAACCGTTTCCCTAGAGAAGCCGCCCGCGGGTTTCGAGAGCGTGATTCGAGAGCATGCCGCGGGGCTCGGCGCGGAGGCGCTCGAGATCATCATCGACGACCGCGACGTGCAAAACGCGGCGACCATATTCGAGGAGCGATTCCAAGTCCCTTCTGAAGTCGACGCGTTCTGGCGTTTGTTCCGCGAGCGGGTCTTGCCGCGGGCCGGAGGCCGCCCCGTGACACTCGAGGCGCGGCTTTCCGAGCCGATAGAAGTCCGCGCTCGCATCGCAGAAGAAGTTCGTCGCGAGCTCGGGCCGGACGCCGACGTGCAGATTCTCTCAGCCTTCAAACAAGGCTATAGCTGGCTCTACGACGGCGTGCGGCCGAAGCTCGAGGGCGAGAACGTCGACTCGATCACCGTTCACTTCGCGCGTTACGCGCCGCCGGACGAGTGGCGCCAACAAGCTATGGGAACGCCACTACGCTGGCTTCAGGAAGCCTTCCCCATCGACGAGATACTCGCCCGTGAGCTTTCTCTACCCCGGGAGAAGATTCGATTCGAAGCGGCACCGGAGCACGCGCCGCCCTACGAGGTGATCGCCGTGGATTCGGATGGCAACGAGATCTTGCGAGAGACCTATCGCCCGAAGCTCGTCCTCCGCCCTTACCTCGACCGCTTTCGCGACTACGAGATGGTCAACGTCACAACTGGTTGGCTATCGGCCACCGCCGCTGGCGAGACACTCGTCGACACCCGCATCGTTACGGACGCGGAAAGTTTCTGGGATCACTTTCAATCCCAGACGTTTTCGAAAATGTACGACTACATAATGGAGCGCCATGACGGCAATCCTCGCGGCGACGGCCGGGACGCGCCTTATTTCGGCGAGCTCACCGTCGAGCTGACCTTGAGCGAGCCGCACTATCTTCTCGATCTCGACAAAGAGCTCATCTCCACGATGGACGCGCTCCACGAGGACATCTATTTCACGACGCTCATGTTCTACCGCATTCTCGGCCGCAACGCGCGCGGCGACGAGCTCACCTATGCCGGCCGCATCATCCCCATCATGCAGCCGAAGAGTGACGGCGAAGCCGGAAGCGCGAGCATTCGCTTCACCGGCTTCGCGACCAGCCGCCCAGCGGTCGTGATCGAGTACGAGAGCGCGAACGGAGCCCAGCGCGAAGCGCGCCGCAATATTCCGAAAGTCGAGATGAATCGCCCGAGAGCGCTCACCGCGCACGTGCGTGCGGGCGAGCCGGGCCTAACGCGCCTCGAGCTCCGCGTGAAGGTGGATACAGAGCAGAACGAGCGCGCGCAGCTTTCCCTACGCACACGGTCCGAGCAAGTAGACGAGCGCATCCTCTCCGCCGAGCAAGTCATCGCCATGGTCGAGCACTTGAGCGCGCTGCGCGCGGCGGGCCTCTACGAGGACGCGCTCGCTTATCACGCGGTCGAGACACTCGCCGTTCGCGCTGGCTGGGAGCACAAGATCGACTGGGAGAACGAGCCGGTCGTCGAGCTCGCTGCTAATGGAAGCCCGGCACCCTTTCCCGACATCCACCGCTTCCCGATCCGTCCAGGCGACGGCGAGCTCGTGCAGTGGGACACGCCCATCCCACCGCCCGAAGCCTATGCCATCCTCGCCAAGATGGCGCGCTTCGACGAAGCCACCGTGTACAAAATGGGCGAAAGCTATCTCGGCCAGGATATTTGGGCAATGGACCTCATGCCACCGGTCGAGGCCTCGCACGTCTCACAAAACAAGGCCACGACGATGAAGCCGACCGTCATCTACTCGGCGCGGCAGCACGCGAACGAGGTCTCTTCGACATCCCACGTGTTGAAGCTCGCCGAGCTTCTACTCACTGACCCCGAGCATCGCAAGAAGCTCGACAGAGTCAACGTCGTGGTCCATCCGATCACCAACGCCGATGGAGCCCAGCTCGCTTTCGACCTCTACGAAAAGACCCCGGAGCTCGTTCTGCACGCAGGCTATCTCGCTTCGCTCGGGATGGACGTGACCACAGACGGCAACCGCCCCATGCCCATCTACCCGGAGTCCACCGTCCGTCGGCGGCTATGGGAAATGTGGCTTCCCGATATTTTTCTGAACCCGCACGGTTACCCGTCGCACCAACTCGTGCAACTTTTCTCCGAATATACGGGGCTCGTGCGCCGCGGCCGTATCACCGAGCGCAACTGGAGCATGAACAAGGGCTGGTTCATGCCCGGCTTCAGCTATACCGATGACGCACGCTTTCCGCGGCACAAAGAAGCGGCGTTCCAGATTCGCGACTACATCACGAAGGCGATCAACGCGGCCGAAGACGTCTACGCGATGAACCAGAGGAACTACGACCGCTATCGCCGCTACGGTGCCGACTTTGACGATCAAGAGGTCTACAAGCTTCCCATGGAGAACGAGGTGATGATCCACACTTCGATTGAAGGAAGCCGCCCGCCCCGTCCGGGCGTACAGAGCCGCGGCTACAACCCCAAAGTCACGATCTGGAGCGGCTCGACAGAGGCTCCGGACGAAACGGCCCATGGTGACTGGATGAAGCTCGTCGCCACGGCTGGCCTGGAATGGGATAAAGCGATCTTGCAATATCTCGTCGACGGCGATCATCGGATCGAGCGTAAAGGCTCGGAGTTTTGGGGCGGGGTGAGCTTGAGCATGGACCGGCCGCGACCGCCGAAGCCACCCGATGAGCCTGTTAAGCCTTAAGTCTGTAGAACGTCACGGTAAGAGCGGGCGGATCGATCGAGGTCTTGAACCGCAATAACGTAGCGTACGTGCCGGATCACGTGCTTTCGGGCCGCGCCTCTATGGCGCCTCAACTTTGTTCTCGATCGGCTCGAGGGCCTTCAAATAAACGGCGATAGCGTTCAAGTCTGCGTCGGTCAGGAACGAGTAGCCTTGGGTAACGAGCTCTCCCATGAGCCCCTGTGCATCATCACCGTCCGGCTTGAAGCTCGTTTGCATGAACCACGTGATGTCGGGCGTGCTCCAGCTCCCGATGCCTGTCGCTTCGTGCGGAGTGATGTTCGGGGCGAGCTCGCCTTCGGGACCCTCCACCGAACCGGCGTAGTAGAGATCGTCATCCGTCGCGCCCATGAACGTACGCGGCGTGTGGCACTCGCCGCAATGCGCGAGCGCCTCCGAAAGATAGGCTCCGCGGTTCCACTCTTCCGATTTCTGCGAGTCGGCCTCGAAGCGTTGAGGGTCGAAATTCAGCCCGCGCCACACGCGGACGCTCGACCGGCTGCTATACGGAAAGCGGAACTCGGGCTCCTTGTTCTCGTTGCTAACGGGTTCGAGCGAGAACAGATAGGCCTTCATGTCCAGCAAATCTTCAGTGGTCATCTTCGTGAAGGACGTGTAAGGAAAAACGGGGTAATAAACCTCGCCGTCTGGGCTCACGCCTTCGCGCATCGCTTTGATGAAGTCATCGTCGCTCCACCCACCAATCCCGGTCTCTGGATCCGGGGTGATGTTGGTTCCGTAGATGGTCCCAAAAGGCGTAACAATCGGCCGTCCGCCACCGAGCGAAAAAGTGTCGTTGTTCGGATTACTGTGACAAGTGCAACCGCCTGCAGCTTGCACGACGTACTCGCCGCGCTTGATCGCGTCGTTGTCCTGGCTGAAAACGAGGGCGACGGCGCCGATACCCGTCAAGAGACCCATCGACAAGAATTTTGCTGGATTCATAGGAATCTCGGTTGGAGCGCTGGCGCTGATGAAGCCGCCGGCGCCGGCGCTCCTCTGGAGAAAACGAGACTAACGCTTGAAACGTTCTTCTTCAGGTTTGCGGTAAGTGTTGTGACAGCCGCGGCACGCCTCGCCAAGCGCTTTCACATTCGGCATCATCGCCCGCATGTCGCCGCCTTCGGCCGAAGCCGCGAGCTTCGCCGCCGCGTTTTCGAGAGCTTTCGCTTTGGCGGTGAAGTCGTCCCAATCTTCCCACACGACGGACTGCGCATCCGTCTTACCCATGGAAATGTTCTTCTCGAACGCGCCGGGAATCATTTTCGCGTAAGCGTTGATGTTGCTCGCGTGGGTCTTGATATCCGCGGAGTAAGGCAGCTTGTATTTCAAAATATCGCCGATGGAACCCATGCCCGCGCCGTGGCCCTTCATGAGCCTTTGGCGGTATGCGAGAACCGGAGCGTCATCGTCCTGAGCTTGGACCAACGCGAGTCCGAGGCCGAGCGAGAAGAGCACTAAGAGAGCCAGCGCCATTTTCCGTGCTTTCATGGAACCTCCTTGATTTGAATAGAGGTTTTTATCGCACTTTGGTGACGATTTCCAGGACGTAGTGCCGGAATCCCGGATGCCCGTGGGACTCAATCTCCGAGCTCGAGCTCACCGTCTTCGACGAGGACCGACTCGACGGCGTGCGGCGAGATATAGAGATGATCCTCTCCGTGCGTCAACCGAACCCATCCGTTCGCGAGGAGCCGAACGTCTTCTGCCGCAATCTTCGTGTTATCTCCGAGCAACTTCTTCACCGTTCGGGTTACGCTCTGCGAGCCGTCGGCGATATCGATGCTGACTCGTCCTCCCGATTCCATCGTCTCCTCCATGTAGCGTTCAAGTGGCTCGCGTGTCAATACTCTTCCTGGATTCTCTGCATACCGGACGCGTCGCCGTCATTCGCACGGATGAACTTCCTGGCATAGGTTCGCCCAGAGCGTGGCCGAGCCGCGGGTGGTCACTACACTCCTCGTCGTCTTTGCGCTATCGGCCCTAGCTCTTGCCGCCATTGGCCTCTATGGCGTCATGAGCTTCACGGGACGGTACCACGCCACCGGTGTCAGCCCGGGCCGAGGCAGCGCGCGCCCTTCGATGAGGAATCCGGCATCCGCATCGGCACTCGCCATCGGCAGCACGTAGATGACGCCAGCGCCCTCGACGCCCGGAAGCGCCTCCATGCGTTCGATCAATCGGTCGACGAAGCTCGCCCGCGCCGGACGTTCGTCATAAGCAGGCCCGACGAGGTTCAGCTCGGACCTTCGTAGTCCCAGCAGCGAACGTCGTTCCGCTCAAGATGAAGATGAAATCCCATTTCATAATAATCTTGAAATTGAGTATCATTTTCATTTACAATCAAGAAGTGCACGGAAACGTGAGGAGGCAGCTAGCCATGTTCCGCATCTTTTTGACCGCCGCGACGCTCACTGCCCTGGCGGCGGCCAACGCGCTCGCCGCGCAAGACAATCCCAACCAGGAACACCGCGAAGAAAAAACGCTCGAGCAATCGATCGAAGAGGCGACGCTCCGCATCCGCGAGCGGGTCATGGTCGTCGGCACCCACAAAGCGCTCGAGACAATCCCAGGCGCCGCCTTTGCCCTCGAAGGCGAGGAGCTCGAGCGCCAGAAACACGGTCTCGACGACATCCATCGCATGCTCCGGCAAGTCCCGGGCGTCGTCATCCAGGAAGAAGAAGGTTACGGGCTGAGGCCCAATATCGGCATGCGCGGAAGCGGCGCCGAACGGAGCGCGAAAATCACGCTCATGGAAGACGGTGTGCTCATCGCGCCGGCACCCTATACCGCACCGGCCGCCTATTACTTCCCCGTCACCGGACGCATGGAGTCCATCGAGGTTCGCAAAGGCTCGAGTCAAATCAAATTCGGTCCACGTACGAACGGTGGAGCGTTGAACCTCGTTTCGACGCGCGTGCCTACGCGTCTCCGCTTGAGCGCAGACCTCGCCTTCGGTCAGAACAACACCGGCAAAGCCCATGTCCACCTCGGCGATAGCTACCGCAATATCGGATGGCTGTTCGAGACCTATCAACTTCGAACGAACGGTTTCAAAGAGCTCGACGGCGGCAACCGCACGGGCTTCTACGTGCAAGATTACGTGTCTAAGCTCCGCTTCAACACCTCCCCGAACGCACGCATCTTCCAATCGCTCGAGCTCAAAATCGGTGCGGGTGCTTCGAGCTCCCACGAGACTTATCTCGGGTTGACGGACGAAGATTTTGCCGCGAACCCCGTAAGGCGCTATGCCGCTTCGCAGCCTGACAACATCCGGTGGGATCACCAACAATTTCAAGCACAGCACTTTCTCGCCGTCCCGAACGGGATCGACGTGACGACGACGGTCTATCGCAACAACTTCGTGCGCAACTGGTACAAGCTCCAGAGCATTCGCGGAACCAGCCTCGCGAGACTTTTCGACGACACGGAAGCGCATGCGAGCGAGCTCGCCATCGCCAAAGGCGGTTCGAGCGACCCCGACGACCTGACGCTCAGGGCCAATAACCGCGAGTACTACTCCCAGGGCGTCCAGACTGTGGCGGGCTTCGGCGCGTCAGCCTCAGTCCACCGCTTGGAGCTTGGCTTTCGCTATCACGAAGACGAGGAGGACCGCTTCCAGCACGAAGACGGCTATCAGATGCTCGATAGCCGTATGCATCTAACGAGCTCGGGTGCTCCCGGAAGTCAGGCGAACCGCGTCAGCGACGCGCGCGCTTTCGCGTTTTTTGCCCAAGACCAGATCCAGTTCTATCGATGGACGTTCGTCCCCGGGATCCGCTACGAATCCATCGCGTTGACCCGCACCGACTACGGCAAAACCGATCCGATCCGGATCGATCCAGTGCGCGTCCGAGACAACCACATCACGGCCGTCATTCCCGGTGCCGGCCTCACTTATCGCATGAGCCCGCGGATGAACTTGTTCGGCGGCATTCACAAAGGTTTCAGCCCTCCCGGTCCCGGCGCGGACGCGTTCACCGAATCCGAAGAGAGCGTGAATTACGAGCTCGGCTTTCGCGGACAGCGAAATACACTTACAACCGAGCTCGTTTTCTTCTACAACGACTACAGCAACCTTTTGGGAGCGGATACTCTGTCATCCGGCGGCGAGGGCGAGGGGAATCTCTTCAACGGCGGGGCCTCCCGCTCGACGGGGCTCGAAGCAACGCTCGCCTATGATTTCGCTGAGCTCGTTCCGGGACGATACCGCTTCCCCGCACGCTTGTCGTATTCGCTTACGGACGCCGTCTTTTTGACGAGCTTCGAGAGCACCTACGAGCCGTGGGGGGACGTGCAAGCCGGTGACGCGCTTCCCTATCTGCCGCGTCATCAGCTCTACGCCTCCATCGCCGTCGAAGAAGATAGCTGGATTTTCGGCGTCCATACGAGTTACGGCGTACGCATGCGCACCGTTTCTGGTCAGGGGCCGATTCCGAAAGGCCAAGGCACTGACGCTTACTTCGTGGTGGACGTTTCCGGCGAGCTCGACGTCGCGGAAAACCTGCGCGTGTTCGCGAGCGTTCAAAACCTCACGAACAACGCCTACATCGTGGCGCGTCGCCCCGCCGGCGCTCGACCCGGCTTGCCCCGAACGGTGATGGCGGGCGTCAAGCTCCGCCTCGGACGCTAACCGCTCCTTACGAGGATAGGTAGCGGCGCACCGAAGGCAAGCGCATCTTCCATAAGAATCCGTCGTAATAGAAGTGGACGAGCGACTGGTAAACGCTCCAGTAAAATGCCCAACGCTCGATCGTCGTGCCGAGAAAGGTCGGGTTCGTCGCCTCGGGAACGATCAAATAGCCCCAAAAGCGCAACAACAGATAGGGCACCGTGATGCCGAACGTGAAGACGCCGTAAGCAAGCCACGGATGCCGGAGCGCGCGCCCGAGCGCAGGGTCGTGTCCAAGAGGCTCGCGATATCGATTTCTCTGAAACGCCCAGACGAACACCATGTACTCGACGGCATGGCTGAACGCAAAAGCCATGAACATCCGCACGGGACTGACAAAGAGAAATGACGCCGACAGGAGCGATGTCCCGAACGCCATCCATAGGCGTGGGGCGTTCGCGAGACGCTGCGACTTCCACTCGAAGTACAAGAAGACGCCGAGGCAGACGATGACCGCAGCAATAGCCGGCACGAGCAAGAAGGGTTGCAGCTGGGTCATCGCGTCGACGAGCGGCAGCGCGTAGCGCTCAACGGTTGGAAAGCTCGACGCTACTTGGTCGCGATAGCTGGGCCCGAGCCAAACGAGATAGAGCGGAACCCAGCAAAATAGAAGCAGACGGTCCACCCATCGCGGGCTTTCGATGGAACTGCCGCTCTTTGCAGCGTACATGCGAAGGACACCGAACTTCTGCATGTAAACGTGCCAGACGTTCCACGCACCTGCGATCATGACGACGCCCGCAACGAGCCAGCGGGCGGAGCTTTCCCACAGCGCGGGGCTCACGAGGAATCCGGCAAACATAACGAGGGGGAACCAGGTGAAGCGCCGCGGATGCGCATCGAAAATCTCGCGGTCGAGATAGACGTAAGGAAGCGTAAAGTGACGGTGAGCGAAGGTCAGCCCGACGACGAGCAGAAGCATTACCACCTGCTCGTCGCGATGGGTCAGAAGCTCGAGTGGAACGAGGATGAGCAGCCAACTGAACGCATAGGCAATGATGTCGACAGCGCGACTCACGTGCCAGTGGTTGGCCGTCACACCACGAGCATAGCGCCTCGAGCCTGCCCGAGTAAACAACGCGGACGCTCGAACGTTACCGTGTCAGCTCGATGCGTCTGAGGATGATGCTGGTAGGCTCGCCGCCACGCCACAGCCCATCGAGATTGTTGACATAGAGCGATCGTCCATCGTGAGAAACCGCGATGCCGTTGGGCCTCGACAACGTCGCCTCAAGCGCCGGACCACCTTCGAGACCGAGCTCACCCGTTCCCGCAAACGGCGCGATCCCGCCAGCGCGGTCGATGAGATAAATCCGGTTCGACTCTATCTTCGTCACGAAAAGGCCGTGCTCCGTCGCCGCCACGTGCGCGTTACGCCCTTCGGGCACTTCGAGCCAGGTCTCCGCTTCCCCATCCGGAGAGACGCGCACGAGATAGCCGGTGTTGAAGCTCGCGACGACGAAATAGCCACTCGGGTCGAAAGTAATCCCGTTCGGACAATCGAAATCGGGATTCTCAGCGAAGCGCTCGACCCGCCGATCAGTCGTCACTTTGGCGATGTAGTTCCCGCTGCAGTTGCAGACATAGAGGTTGCCGGCGCCATCGGTCGTAATCCCGACGGGCCCGTCGAGCCCGCTGGACACGTAGTTCTCGAGCTTGCCGTCCGGGCCGATCCGAACGATCCGGTTGTCCCGAAAGCTCGCTTGGTAGAGATTCCCGGCACCGTCGACCGCATTGCCGGAAGAGCCTCGTAGCGAGTTGTCGAGAACCTCGACGGCACCATCCGGCAAAATGCGCCATACGGTGCTTCCGAAGTCCGACACATAGATGAAGCCGCGTGCATCGACGGTCACGCCCCCCAGCCGGCCGCGCGAAGGTAGCTCGTCGTGCAAATCCAGTGTGCGCACCCGAGCCCCACCGTCATCGGCAACCGCTGCAAGAAGAGCAGCGAGAAGAAAGGAAAACATCTAGTTATTGTACGGGGCGATGCGCGGTTTCACTAGCGGCACCGCGATGAATCATGATGAGAACTTCGTCCGCGATCTCGTCAATGAGCGCCAAATCGAAGTCCAAATCGTTGTCGGCGTCGAACAAAAGAGCACATGACGCAGCTTTTGAAGAAGGAAAGACACGGCCCGTCATCGAGGTTCACGGAACGACCGAGCACCGAGGCGTCGCCTCCGAAGACGCGCTGCCATAGGCTGAAGCTCAGCAGCACAACGCGGCCAGGCCCTGGGATCTCGTCTTCCGGCTCGAAGCCGCGGCCGAGCGCGGGCTCGATGCCGAGCATGCCGAACAAGTTTGCCGACACCGCCACCGATTCGACGCGCTCCACGTGACCGGGCTCTTGAAGCGTCCATGCGCGCCAGCCGTGGAAGGCCATTTCGTCAAAAGCGCGGCTGTTCTCGCGCCAATACCAGAAATCGGGAAGGAAGTTGCCGCGGAACTCGAGGCCTTCGGACGGGTTCACGGACGAGACCGCTACGAGGCGCGCCTCGTCTTCATAGCCGAGCGGCGCCAGGATCACGCCGTGCACGACGCTGAAGATTGCCGTGTTCGCCCCGTTGCCGAGCGCGAAGGTCAGGATCGTAATGGCGAGAAAGCCAGGCTTTTGAGAAAGCTCCGGACGGCGAGCTTGACGTCGACCAACACCGATTCCATGTACCTATCTACGAATCCACGCCCCCGTGTGTTCCCGCTCCTTGATAGACATCGAGCAAGCGCGACATCAGTCGCTCGGGCTCGAACCCCGCGGGTGCTTCCGTGTTTCGCCCCGCAACCTCGCGGAGCGTAGCCGCTAGCGCGTCCAAATCCCCCCAGGCTACGGGATCGGGATGCCAGTCGCGCACGCCGCCACTGTCCCACGTGGCGACGGGAGTTCCCATCGTCATGGCTTCGAGCCCGAGGATTCCGAAAGGCTCTTGCCACCGGGACGGCATGACAACGGCGGCGGCGCGGCGGTAGAGCGCGCCAAGACGATCGTGCGGCACCCAGCCGAGCACGTCGCAACCATCCATCACGCCGCGCAGACGTCCTGTCCCGGCCATCACGAGCGGCAGATCGAGCCGCGCGCGCTTCCACGCTTCGATGGCATCAAGAGCACCTTTCGACCCGACGAGCCGTCCGACGAAGAGGATGCAAGCCGGGCCGTCATCGCTCACGGTATCGCTATCGAGACCGTGCACGAAAGGAGGGATGACGTGGATCGCCGTAATCGATGACAAGCCGACCGCTTCGAGCTCGCGCTTCATGTAGCGCGAGAGCACGACGAGCTCGAAGGCACTGAGTGCGCCGAGCCGAGTGGCTGTCAAGGCAAGGATCTCGTGGAAGTAGCGATCATCGTGAAAGCATTTCTGGCAGAGCATCTCCGTCATCGGCTCCGCGCAGACTTCGCCGCCCTCGGTCCACTTCCCTTTCCCCGGGCAAAAGTAGCGATGGTCCTGAACGGTGAGCACCTTCCGTACGGAGCGCAAGGCACCAACCTGTTCGAGAGCTTCTGGGTTCATCACGGTGTGGACGTGAATGACGTCGGGCGCGAACGTGCGCACGACATCCGACAAGGCAACAGAGGCTCGATCCCGCGCGTCGAGTCCCTCTACCTGCAGCGTTTCGCACGGCGCAGCGACACGGCCATCATCGAGCCCTACCGCGAGCCGCACGTAGTGCTCGCCTACCTGGTGCGCGATCACCCCGAACAAGTGCCAGTACGCACCGCCCCGATCGGTCAGGCGATCGCTTAGGTGGAGAATGCGCATTGCAGCACGACCGTCGAGTCTTGATTACCAGATCTTCACGCGTTGTTCGGGCTCGAGCCACATGGCATCGCCCTCTTTTACGCCGAAGGTCTCGTAGAAATCGGGGGAGTTCCTCAACGGACCGATGACACGAAAGTCCGGCGGGGAATGCGGGTCGGCCACAAGACGCTGCCGCAGAATCTCCTCACGATATTTCGCCCGCCAGACCTGAGCGTAGCCGAGAAAGAAGCGCTCCGCCCCCGTGCGGCCGTCGATGACGGGCGGTTCGACGCCTCCGAGGAACTTCACATAGGAGCGGTAGCCGATCGTGACCCCTGTGAGATCGCAGATGTTCTCGCCGAGCGTAAGCTGGCCGTTGACGTGGAGATCCGGAAGTGCTTCGAAAGCATCGTACTGCTCTACTAGCTTCGCGGAACGCTCCTCATAAGCGGCGCTGTCTTCTTCCGTCCACCAATCGTTCAAGTTCCCGTCACCATCGAACTTCCGGCCTTGGTCGTCGAAAGCATGGCCCATCTCATGGCCGATGACCGCGCCAATCGCGCCATAATTTACGGCTTCGTCGGCCGCGGGATTGAAGAAAGGTGGCTGCAGGATAGCGGCTGGAAAGACGATCTCGTTCATCGTCGGGTTGTGATAGGCGTTGACGGTTTGAGGCGTCATCCCCCACTCGGTGCGGTCGATGGGGCCGCCGAGTTTGTTGATGTTCCGCTGATACTCGAAGCTGTTGGCGCGTTTGATGTTGCCGATGAGATCGTCGCTATCGATGGAAAGGAGTGAATAGTCCCGCCACCGGTCGGGATAGCCGATTTTGTAGGTGAACTTTCCGCGCTTCTCTTGGGCGCGCGCTTTGGTCTCGTCGGTCATCCAATCGAGCTCGTCGATGCCTTCGCCAAACGCTTCGATCAAGTTGTTGACGAGCTGTTCCATCCTCGCTTTCGACTCGGGCGGGAAATGGCGCGCGACATAGACCTTGCCGACGGCTTCACCGATGAGCTGATTAACGTTGCGCACACCGCGCTGCCATCGGGGCGGAATCTCCTCTAGTCCCGCGATGAGCTTGCCGCGAAAGGCGAAACGCGCTTGCACGAAATCGTCGGATAGATAGGGCGCCGCCGCATCAAGCACGCGAAAAGCGAAATAGGCCCGCCAATCCTCGAGTAAAGCCTCCTCGAACAGCCCACCCAGCGCCGCGACATAAGACGGCTGAGCAATGACGATATCTTCGAGATCCGTGAGTGCCGAGCTCGCGAGATATGCGGGCCATTCGATCTTCTCGGTCGCGGAGCTCAAATCAGCAATATCGAATACGTTGTAGAGCTTCCGGACGTCCCGTGTTTCCTCTGCCGGCCATTGAGGCTCGGCGATACGGGTTTCAAGGTCGAGCACGACACGGCCGCGCTTTTCGGCATCGTCGATGCCGGCGAGCTCGAACAGCTTGGCGCCATAGCCGGGAAGCTCCGCGCGCACCGCCTCGAATTTTTTCCCGTCCTTCACGTAGTAGTCCCGATCCGGAAGCGTGAGCCCCGACTGGAAGAGGTAAACCATGTAGCGCGTGGAGTCTCCGAGCGCTGGAAAAACAGTGACGGCGAGAGGCGAGCCCACACCCTCCATGCTCTGGGAGGCGTTCAACTGAACGAGCTCCTCGACGGTGCCCGCGGCAAAGATTGCGTCGAGATCGCTTTGAATCGGCGCGACCCCGAGTGCGTCGAGCTTCGCAGTATCCATGAAGCTCGCGAAAAACTCTCCGACGCACTGCTCGTCGGTTCCCTCTTCGAGGTCGTCACGCCCCGAAAGCTCCTCGATGATCGCGCGCTGATTCTTCTCGGCTTCCTCGTTCAAGATCGCAAAGCTCCCCCACGCCGTCTTGTCGGCGGGGATCGACGTGTTCTCGAGCCAAGCTCCGTTCACGTAGAGGTTGAAATCGTCTTGCGGCCGCACGGTCTCGTCGAAGCCCGAGAGATCGATCCCGGATTCGGGCTCCTCTATCCCGGAGCAGGACAAGAGCGAGGCTGGCACGGGCAGCAACAGAGTAATAAGGACCAGCCGAGAAAACCGCATCATGAATTACCTCCGCGGACATATTAGCTCACCGCAGTCCCCTGTATCAGTGGTGACTAGCGGTCGCTAACGATGCGGCGACGGTGCACCTCGATGGTTTCGCCAATCGTAATCTTCATCAGGTCGTAGCCGACGACAAGCGGTCCGTCATAAGTTCTGCGCGTCGGCGAACAACCACATTCTCTCGAGCTCGAACGACGCAGAAAAGGGCGACGCGATCCGTCAGCCAGGACCGGCAGATGGGGGCACGGAGGGCGACGAAGTGGCGCGGTTGACCGAGTTCGTCCGGATTCACTTCGCGTCTGAGCCGAATGCCGAAAGCAACAAGGTCGACGCCGCGGTCGCCGAAGTGCTTTCGTTGGAACTCGTCGAGCTCGAGATCCCCGCCATCGGGCATATCTGCGGATTCCGTGACTTCGAGCTCGGCGACCGCGTCCGCAAAACCGGCCGCACCACGGAGACGACCGAAGGCCTCGTCGAAACGGTGGGCGCCACGAGCCGCGTCAACTACGGCGAGAAAAAAGGGCTCGCGATTTTCTCCGACCAATTCGTCGTGCGCACCGAGCACGACACCGGCGGCCGCGATTTCTCCCAAGGCGGCGATTCCGGCTCGGTTCCAAAACTATACCGTCGCCGACGGCGATCGCTTCGTGCGTCGAAAAATCCTCGTCCAGGGTCACGATTTTTCCGTTGTGAAACAGAAGGTCTGCGCGCTCTTTCTGCGTGCAAGCGAAATTCGTAAGGGACAGTAGGACGAATATTTTCAGAACCCGCATTGCGGACCTCCCGAGGTGGCGCATCATCTCGCGCAGAACGCTATACTATCTTCAGGAGAAGGAGGCTCGGTAGTGCCCGAGGAGATCTCACCCGCCTTTCCATTCGAGTCCAAGTTCCTCTCCGTGCGGGGCTCGAAGATGCATTATGTCGAGCAAGGCGAAGGCGATCCGATTCTCTTTCTGCACGGCAACCCGACCTCGTCCTACCTTTGGCGCAACGTCATCCCGCACATGAGCGCCCGCGGGCGCTGCATCGCGCCCGATTTAATTGGCATGGGCCGCTCCGACAAACCCGACCTGGAATACCGTTTTTTTGAGCACATGAACTATGTCGAGGGCTTCATCGAGCAGCTCGAGCTCGAGAACATCACGCTCGTGATCCACGACTGGGGCTCCGCGCTCGGTTTTCACCACGCGACGCGCCACCAAGACAACGTCAAGGCCATCGCCTTTATGGAGGCGATCTTGATGCCCATCCCGAGCTGGGACGTTTTTCCCGAAAGCTTCAAGGATATCTTCCAGGCTTTCCGCACCGAACGCGTCGGTTGGGACGTGATCGTCAACAATAACATCTTCGTCGAAAAGATTCTTCCGGGCGGTATTGTCCGCGAGCTCAGCGAAGAAGAGATGAACGTTTATCGCGCGCCCTACAGGGAGCCGTCATCGCGCAAGCCTCTTTGGCGCTGGCCCAACGAGATCCCGATTGAAGGTGAGCCGTCGGACATCGCGGAGCTTGTCGGCAATTACAATGAGAAGCTCGTCGAGTGGGATGTGCCGAAGTTGCTCTTCCACGCCGAGCCCGGCGCGATCCTCCAGCGGCCGGTGGTGGAATGGTGCGAAATCAACTTGAAGAACTTGACGAGCATCAACCTCGGCCAAGGAAGGCACTACCTCCAGGAAGACCACCCGCACGCCATAGGAGAGGCGCTCGCCGAGTGGTATCAGGCGCTCTGATCTGTCTTGCTGACCGGACGCGGCTTGCGCTGCCCGTCGATGGCTACGAAGGTGAATATGCCTTCAGTGACTTTCAGCCTCTCGCCCATCCGGTCGCGCAGCACCCACGCCTCGACATGGATCGCCATCGAGGATGTGCCGATGCGATCGATGTCGGTATAGACGCATAGGATGTCGCCCACGTAGACGGGGAGCTTGAAGGTCATCGCGTCGACGGCTACCGTAGCGACACGGCCGCGGGCGCGCTGGCTCGCGGACATGCCGGCGGCGATATCCATCTGGGAGAGCACCCAGCCGCCGAAAATATCACCGTTAGGGTTGGTGTCGCGGGGCATCGCGAGCGTGCGCAGCGAGAGCTCTCCGCGCGGGCTCATCCTTCTCTCCTCAACCCAACTCATCGAGCGTCAAGCGGAAGCTCGGCACGAAGGTTTCCATGAAGTACGTGACTTCGGGCAAGTCGATTCCGTCGACGGTCTCGCGAAGTGAGTGCTCGGCTTGGGAGAACTCTTTGTTGCCCGCCGCGGTCTCTTCCAGGCACTTGAGATAAGCGCAGAGCTTGTCTGCCGCCTTGACGATAGCGATGTGGTCGCTGTCGTCGGGTAACAACACGCTGCGGTAGTCCTCCGCGATCGCCTCCGGCACCATCGCCACGAGCTTCTCCGCCGCGGAAGCTTCGATCGTCTTATAGGCTTTCTCGATCTCGGGGTTGAAATATTTGATGGGAGACGGAAGGTCTCCGGTCAGTACTTCGCTTGCATCGTGATAGAGCGCGAGGACCGTGACGCGGTTCGCATCTACCGCACCCCCATAGAGCCGGTTGCGGATCAGCGCGAGCGCATGCGCGATTTGCGCGACGCGCAAGCTGTGCTCTTTAACGTTCTCGGCATAGGTGTTGTGCATCAAGCCCCAGCGCTTGATGAACTTCATGCGCGCGAGATAAGCGAAGAAATGACTCATGGCTTCTCCGCGTGCGCGACAAGGTGCTCGCGCTGGCCACGAAGCCGGCCGTCGACCACTTCACCGGCGGTTGCGAGGAGAACGCGCAGCACACGCATGGGCTGATTCTACGGGACGTACTAGGGTCTAGAAAAGAAGCAAAATCGCTCCATGTAAGCTGCTGTGTTTAATGAAGATAAGCCGCGGTACGAATGCTCGTCGGTGCGGATCGTTTGCATTGGCGTCGCTCTCGGTACCTGCCGAAGTCGACCTGCCGGCGCTTCGCCCGCTACGTTGTCGAAATCCCATTCCTGGTGCAGCGAGCCACTCCGCGATAGCCCGGCCCCGATCCACCCACGTCCTCTTGGCGCATGGCTCGCCCGGCTAGATATGCGGGTTACCCTCGAACAGCTTCTTCCGCGGCTGCGCTCGAACTTCATGGCGGCATCAAGCACATGCCGGTTCGGGGCGCTAGCGCTATTGCCGGAGGTTCAGAAGCGACACGACGTGCGAGATGCGGTTCGCGATCGTTACGCCGGACCCGCCGGCGAAGAGTAGGCCGCCGACGAAGCCGTCTTCGGCTACGAGAGCTGTCGGCGGCAACGAGCTCGTAAATACCTATAATGCGACGCGGGTCGTCGACCTTGGCGGGAAGATGCTCATGCCCGGATTCAACGACACCCATATCCACGTCCGCGGACGGCCGCGCCGCATTCATCGCCCAACAACCGAACTTCACCTACACGCTCAAGGGTCGCTGCGCCGCGAACCTCGAAGGCGCGCGGCTCGCCCACAACAACGCGCTGCGCTCGCCGATGGATCATGGCGTCTTCATGGCACTCGGAAGTGACATCTTACCCAGCGGACCCATGGTCGGGATCTACGCGGCGGTCACGCGCAAAGGCATGTCCGGCGAAGTCTACGGAGCGGAGGAGACGCTCACGATGGAGGAAGCCATTCGGGGCTACACCGCCTATGGCGCCCACTTCACTTGCGAAGAAGACGTCAACCGGGACGATCGCGCCTGGAATGCTCGCCGACATAATCGTGTTGTCGGAGGACTTGCTGTCGATCGACCCCGAGAAGATTCTCGACGTCGAAGTCGAGATGACGGTGGCGGACGGCAAGTGCTGTTCGAACGCTCGTAAGCCCTTAGCGCGACCAGGGGACGCCGCCGCCGAAATGCGGCACCATACGGGTCTCGAGCGGCAGTTGAATACGGAGCGTCGTGCCTTCGCCGAGCGTGCTGTCGACGTGGATCTCACCGCCGTGCCGCTCGACGATACTCTTCGCGTTCGAAAGACCCATGCGCAGCCGCATGTGAGCATCCTTTCGCTCGAAATCGATGTCGAACAGTCTCGCCATTTGCGCGGGCGCGATCCCGCGTCCAGTATCGGAGATAGTGATGACAGCGTGGTCCCCTTCCCTGAAGCTCGCGACACCGATGCGACCTTCTTTTTGGATCGCGTCCCTCGCGTTCACGAGCACCGTCATGAAGACTTGATTGAGTTGTCCCGGCCGGCACGTCATTTCCGGTAGAGGCTTGACGTCTTTTTCCAAAACGACCGCTTCAGGAAGCTGGGTCGCGAAGATCTGCAGCGATTCCTCGACGCATTGTGAGACGTCCACACGCTGGAGCTCAGCTTCGTCGAGGCGGGCGAAGCCTTTCAGGCTCTTCACGAGCTCCGCGATGCGGTCCCCGGCTCGCGCGGTCATCTCGTGCGCGTTTTCGAGCGTCTCGAACGCGGTGCGCAGCCGGTCGCTCCCTTCGACGTCGAGCCCCTCCTGCTTCATGAGCTCGACCGCTCTTTGCGCGAGGCCTGCGTTCGAGTTGATGACGCCGATGGGCGTATTGATCTCGTGCGACAGCCCGGCGACGAGACGGCCGAGTAGCGCCATCTTCTCGGACTGCACGAGCTGAGCTTGCATTCCCGCAAGCTCTACATAGCAGAGCCGCTCGATTTCCGCAGCGTTGTCTGCCTTCTCGACACCCATGCGGATCTCGAGTTTCTTCAAGCGGGCGCGGCCTTCCTCGTCGAACGTCCCCTCCTGCGCTCGGTGAAACTCTTTGTAATGAAAAAGCGCCGCTTCGAGATGGCCCTCGCTCTCCTCGAGTCTCGAGAGCGCCTCGTGTAAGCGACCGGCTTTGTGCGGGAGTGTCGATCCTTCAATGAGGCGGAGCCCTTCGCCCAAATGAGCGCGCGCCTCGTCGAGATGCCCTTCCTCGAGCTCGAGCTTGCCGAAATGGAGCATCAGATCGGGTTTCAAATCTCCGACCGTCACCGAACTTGCGTTTTCGACGGCCTCCTGAAAATAGCGGCGCGCGGCATCGACGTTCCCTAGTGCGTGTTGCACCCGTCCAATGCACATGCTGCTGCCCGCGATCGAGATGGCGAGCGCACTCTCGCGGCCGATCTCGAGACTTCTCTCGTAATGTATGAGGGCATCTGCCGAGTTTTGCGAACGTTCGCAAACAGTCCCGAGAAAATTCTCCGCGCGACCGATCCCCGGTCCGTAGTCGAGCGCCTCGAAAATCGTGAGTCCCTTCTCGAAATTCTCACGGGCTTGCGCCAGGTCGCCCACACTGAGATGCACGTTGCCGATCTCGACAAAAGCCCACGCTTCGCCGCGGCGCTCCCCTGCCTCTTGATTGAGCCTAAGCGCCTCGAAGCCATATTCGAGCTACTTTTAGAAATCGCCCAAGAGGCCGTAGGTCACGCCGAGCGTGTTGAGCGCGGTCGCCTCGGAGACCTTGTCGCCGAGCGCGTGAAGCTTCTCGGCGCCCTCTCGCGAATACCGAAGCGCATCCTCGTACCCAGCGGTCAAAAGCTCGCAATAGCCGAGCGTGCGCAGTGCTAACGCCTCGCCTCTAATATTGGCGAGCTTTCGCGAAGCCTCGAGTGCTTCGTTCGCAATCTTCCGCGCTTCCTCCGTCTCGCGAAGTGCTATATCCCACGCGCGCTCGTTCGCGGCATGGATGTGATCATCGCGACCGCCGGAGGACATGACTAGCTCGCCAGAAAAGCTCGCGTGAGGTTCCGGTGGCCATCTTCCGTCACGACGACGTTGTCTTCGACACGCACACCGCCGAAAGGCGCGAGCTCGTCGATGAGGCTCCAGTTGAAATGGCTCGACGCCTCGCCCTCACGGAACGCACGGAGCAACATCTCGATGAAATAGAGGCCAGGCTCGATGGTGAACACATGACGGGCCTCGATAGTCCGGGTGTTGCGCAGGTAAGGGTGTTCTTCGGGCGGCGGGGCCGTCCGACCGCTCGCGTCCGCGAGATGTCCGCCGACGTCGTGCACCTGAAGGCCAAGGTGATGACCGAGCCCGTGCGGAAAGAACGGCCGACTGAGACCCCGGGCGACCGCTTCGTCGGGCTCGACGTCGAGAATCTCCGAAGCTTTCAACAGTGCCGCTATCTTCAGATGTGCCTCGTGGTGAAGATCGCCATAAGGGAGACCTGGTTTGACGGCGTCACAAAGTTCTTTTTGTAGCGTGTCCATTCCGTCGCGAATCGCCGCGAATCGCGGGTCACACCCGGCGCGCACATGCGTCCGGGTGATATCGGAGGCGTAGCCGCAGCGTGCAGCTCCCGCGTCGATGAGCAGCACGTTGCCGTCCCGTGCGCCTCGTTTCGCGTGGTAGTGAAGAAACGCGGACTTCTCGTTCAACGCCACGATGGTCGTGTAAGGCAGTTCTTCCTCCGCTACGCCCACGGCTTCGACGAAAGCGTAGTGAATCTCGAGCTCCGAGGCGCCCGTCTCGAAGGCGGCTTTCGCCGCCTCGTGCCCTCTGGCACCGAGCTCGCTCGCCTCGTCGAGACGACGAAGCTCGTAATCCGTCTTGTAAGCGCGATCCCAGTCGAGCCGGGCGACGAGCGGCTCGGGCCGGACAGTTAGTCCCGCGCTTTCGGCGCGCGCGGTCTCACTCCCGATATAGGCCGCTTTCGCAGGCCGGCCGAGCGTTTCCCAGACCGCGTCCACCGCGCCGACTTCGACGAGGTCGAACTCGGAAAGCCAAAAAGGCTCGCCGAGGCCGATGGGCTCGTACCAATAGTCCTCAGGTGCGTGGCGGATGAGCTTGGGCTTCGTGCCCGGCCGGAGCTCGAGGAGGTGATGCGGACCTTTGAGCGGGCACCAATGCCCGAATTGTCCGGAAGTGTAGAAAGGCGCCTCGCGATCGTCGGCGAAATAGGTAAACGGCTCGCCGCTCGAAAACACGAGCCCGTCGAAAGCCGCCGACTGCAGGGCGTCAGCGAGCTTTTCCTGCCGCAGAGCCACATGGTCCTGAAACAATTGCTCCAATGTCATGAGGGGGATTCTGCCAGACCTCGCCGGTTAATGGTATCTTCGCCCAGAACGCGTTGTCGCCCAATGCTACGAGATGGAGCTCGTCGATCCCGAATCGGTGCAGCGAAGAGACAAAACCGATGCCTCGCAAACGTCGGCATCTGCGCTAAAATGGGGATAGCCAGACATGCTCAATCGCATGATCCTCTTCGGCATACTCGCGATGGCACCCCTTGGTTTCGGCGCCTCAAGCCCATCCCCAACCAGTGCACCCGTTTACTCCTACAAAATCATCAACACCTACCCGCACGATCACAACGCTTTCACGCAGGGGCTCGCATACCGCGACGGGGTGCTTTACGAGAGCACCGGGCTTCGTGGGCGCTCGAGCGTCCGCCGGGTCGAGCTCGAATCGGGCCGTGTTCTCGAGCGAAAAGCACTCCTGCCGCTGTTCTTCGCGGAAGGTCTCGCGGTGCTGCACGACCGGATCTATCAGCTCACGTGGACGTCGGGTGTCGGCTTCGTCTACGACCGCGAGTCGATGGAGCTCGTTCGTGAGTTTCGCTACGGCATCGAAGGCTGGGGGATGACGCATGATGGCGAGCGCCTGATCGTCAGCGACGGCTCGGAGCATCTTTACTTCTGGGATCCCGAGACCCTCGAGGAAACGAACAAGCTGACAGTGCGCGACGGCGGGAGGCGGATCGACAATCTCAATGAGCTCGAGTACATCGACGGGGAAATCTACGCCAACGTATGGATGCAAGACCGCATCGCGCGTATCTCGCCGGAGACGGGAAAGGTCCTTTCTTGGATCGACCTCACCGGCATCCTGCCGCTTGCCGATCGGCGCGCGAATGTCGACGTTTTGAACGGCATCGCTTATGACGAAGAAAAAGAGCGCCTCTTCGTGACGGGCAAGCTCTGGCCGAAGCTCTTCGAGATCGAGCTCGTTCCGAAGTAGAATCGGCGGCGATCCTCTTGGAGGTCGTGCCATGCTCGTTGTATCGGGAGGGATGTTCGTGAATGCGCCTGCTCTCGGCTCTCGGCTCTCGGCTCTCATCAAGGTCGAGCCACCCGAAAACGTCGCGTCTGAACGATCTCGCGGATCCCGTCACGGGAGGTGATCTGTACGGCGAGAGCATGCCATCCCGGTTCTAGTCTGGCCGTGTCCACGCGGCTCTCGAAGCCCACGTTTGGATGATTGGGATCCGTCGAGTGCGGAAAATGCTCGATAACGCCAGGACGCGGGACGCCGTATCTACCGCCGCGAGCCGGGTAGCCGTCAATCAAGATCTCAACGGATTCGATGCCGACTCCGTCCGCAAAAGCCCATCCGAAAACCCTCAAGGTCTCGTGCACCTCAAGATCTGCGCTCGGATGATCGAGGTTGGCGACCGCCACCGGGCAGGGAGTGAAGGACTGGAGACGCCGAGCGCGCGCCGAGCGCTGCACTCGAGAACGCGCCTCGGGGCGTTGGCCCTCCGCCGCGTAAAAGACGAACCGTCGCGTTCCGTCATATAGATCGAGCCGGGACAACCTTTCCAGCCGATCGTACGCAGCGCATAGACGTGCGACGATCGCTTCTTGTGCGGGAACGTTATAAACCGTTTCCTCGACGACGACCAACGCATCCTCCCCCCGCGTGAGAGTACAGACCGGCCTCATCCAGCCCCCAAAGGCTGGTCTGAGGCGATCGGCCATGCCGGGCCGCCCGCGATGCGTCCAGGACGTAAACACCGCGGATGGAGTCGACTCCAAAATCGAGCTCGGCACCCACCACGTAGTCGTTCGCGACGAGGACTCGCGTCGAGTCGGACTCCGCCAGAAGCGCCCTGGTTCGCGCTCCGAGCTCACTCCACCCGGAGAGCGCCTGGCGAACGTCGGGAACGACCGCATTCGAGCTGAATCGCGCGGGAACGAGTGCGGCCCCGAGGAAAGCGAAGAGGAGCACGACTCCACAGGCGCCCAACGCAACGCTCGCGCTCGGGAGGCTCGCGCCGAGCCTCGTCCGGGCCGTATCGCGAAATCGCCGCAGCGTCGAAGGCAAGAAGACGAAGAGCGGCAAGTAGCCAGGGAGCGGCCAGTGTACGGTGAACCCCTCCAGGACCGCCCACGGGTCGATGAGCCAGAAGGCGACGATCGGGATTCCGGAAAATAGCGCGATCATGGCCTCGCGGTCATCATCTCGGCTGTGTCGGATCGTCTGAAAGAGCGTCAGTAGCAACGCCGCGTAGAGAAAAGGCGTTACGACGGCGGCCTGTTCAATCGGATGAAGCAGCCCCGATGGGTCGAAACGCCAGGGGTGTCTCTCCACAAAATGAAAACGCACGCTCACGAAGTCATGAGTCCAGTTGAAGAGCGCCGCTGGAAGAAGGCCCAAGAGAGCGGTCGAGGCTGCCAACCAGAGACCGGAGATGCGCCAGAGAGATCGTCCCTTCGAGGTGAGCAAGAGATAAGCGGCGACGGCCGCAACGAAGAGTATGAAGCGGTAGTGCGTGGATAGGCCCAGCGCCGTTACGACGCCAAACGCCATCCAGCAGGTGTTCCTTCCCGTGCGTGTCGCCCTCTCGAAGGCGGTCAGGCCGAGAACCGTCAGAAGCGCCAAAGCAACGTCGGGAACGGCGAAGACACCAAGTACTGCGCCGAACGGCATCGTCAGGGAGGTCAGCGCCGCCAGGATGGCGTCATCGCGCCCGACCAGCGGGTTTGCCAGTGCATAAATCGCGAGGGGCAAGGCACATCCCAGAAGGAGAAAGAACAGCCGGACCCCGAGCACGCTCTTCCCCACGACCGACGTGCCGAGGCCCACCATGAGGGCGGTCACGAAGGGCTCGTCACTATAGGCAAGAGCCAGCCTCTGAGACGCCTGCCAGTAGAACGCTTCGTCCCCGATAAGATCGAGATGGGCAGCCAAAGCCAGTTTGGCTAGGAGAAGGACACAGACCGAGAGTCCTGCGGCGGTCTTTGTAAACTGACGTGAGAACGGCACGATTCGCGATCGAGTCGCTACAAAACGAAACGCGGGAATGCCAATCGTAGCACAGGCCGCCGGATATTGACGGCAAAGTCGATCGCTTTGGAGTAGGATGGACGCCGCCATGAGCTCTGAAAGGCCAGAGGTCTCGCGTCCGGGGCGCTATGCGATGGGCTTCAGCGTCTTTGCACTCCTCGCGCTGATCTGGCCGATTTATCCCTTGTTCGGCGGCATCCGTCCGATGATTCTGGGCATGCCGCTGTCCTTGTTCTATATCGTGACGATCATCGTCACAGTGTTCCTCGTGATGCTCACGCTCTTCCTATGGGAAGGGAAGAACGACCGGCTCGACTGATGGAGAGCTGGCTCATCGTCTTTCTCGTCACGATCGGGTATCTGATCCTGTCGCTCGCCGTCGGGCTCTTCTCCGGCCGGAAAGCCTCTGCGAGCACCGAAGGCTATGTCGCGGGAGACCGCAATCTCGGTTTTCTCGTGCTCTACTTCATTCTCGGCGCGTCGATCTACAGCGCTTTCGCGTTTCTCGGCGGTCCGGGCTGGGCCTATTCGCGCGGCGCCGCAGCGTTTTACATCATCTCCTACGGGACCGTGGGTCTTCTCCCCTGGTATTTCCTCGGCCCCCGCATCGCGCGCCTAGGGCGCAAGTTCGGTTACGTCACCCAAGCAGAGCTCTTTGCGCACCGCTACGAGAGCCGGTTCATCTCCTGCATCCTCGCAACCATCAGCCTCGTGGCGTTCGTGCCCTATCTCGTGATCCAGATGAAAGGCGCGGGCTACGTCTTCTCGATCGTGACCGAAGGGCGCATCCCGGAATGGGGCGGCGCGGCCATCGCCTATGGTGTGGTGCTCATCTACGTTTTCAACAGCGGCGTCATGGGGGTCGCGTGGACAAACACCTTCCAAGGAATCTTGATGATGGGGCTCGCGTGGGTGCTCGGCCTTTATCTCCCGTACAAGCTTCACGGCGGCGTCGGCCCGATGTTCGAGGAGCTCGCCCGCGTCGCACCTGAGCTGTTGCGTGCGCCCGGCCTCGACGCGGCCGGCAATCCGTGGACCTGGGCCGGCTATTCGAGCTCCATCGTCATCTCTGTTCTCGGATTCAGCGTTTGGCCGCATTACTTCATGAAGATCTACACCGCACGCAACATCGCGACGTTGAAGCGCATGATCGTCTTCTACCCGACGTTTCAGATCTTTCTCGTGCCGATCATGTTCATCGGCTTTGCCGGCATCACCGCCTTTCCGGACGTTACTCCGGTCGACACAATCCTCCCGCACATCGTGACTTCGATGGACATCCCTCCGCTCGCGGTTGGGCTGTTCTGCGCGGGTGCCCTCGCAGCATCGATGTCCTCGGGAGACGCCATCGTGCACGCCGCGGCCTCCGTGATCATCAAAGATTTCTACGGCGTGACGCGCGTTGAAAAGCTCGACGGCCACCAGGAGACACGCCTCATCCGCTTCTCCGTCATCGTGATCGGCGCCATCGCCTATTTCTTCGCCGCTATATCGGAATATTCACTCGTCTACTTGCTCCTTTTGTCCTACGGGTTCATCGCCCAGATCTTTCCGACCCTCATCGCCCTCTTCTACTGGAAGCGGTCGACGCCGGCGGGCGTCATCGCCGGGCTCCTCGCGGGCTGCGCGGTCGTGATCGTGTGGAACCTCGTACCCTCGCTTCAGTGGCAGCAACTCCATCCCGGGATCTGGGGCATCGGCGTGCATATCCTCGTTCTCGTCGTCGTCTCGAAGCGGACGGCGCCCATGGACGGCGAGCACGTGCGAAAGTTCGTCGAAGCTTGAGCCTCGTCGCCATCGCGCGTTGTTGACACGAAACAAGAAGCGATTTACCATCGAGTTCTTCACTCGACTATGGAACTTGCCCCGCATTCGCGCATCGGGTCGTTCGAGATCCTGTCCCTGTTGGGTACGGGAGGCGTGGGAGCGGTCTACCGAGCGAAGGATCTCGAGCTTGGCCGCTCGGTCGCGATCAAGGTGCTCAAGGACGAGCTGTTTCAAGACCCCACACGCGTCGAGTGCTTTCGGCGCGAAGCGCGCGCGGCCTCCGCGTTGAATCATCCGAACATCATCACCATCTATGAGATCGGCGTCGAGAACGAGACCCACTTTCTCGTCATGGAATATGTCAAGGGCTCCACACTGCGTGAGATTCTGAGAGAACGTACGCTCCCACTCGACGAGTTTTTAGAGCTCGCCAGCCAAATCGCCGACGGTCTCGCGAAGGCGCACGAGGCCGGCATCATGCACCGGGATCTCAAACCCGAGAACATGATGCTCACTCCAGATGGACTCATCAAGATTCTAGATTTCGGCCTCGCGAAGTTTTTCACCGGCCACGACCCGGGTGCGGAGGAGACGACGATGGAGCGCCAGCTCACCCAAACCGGCGTTATTTTCGGCACCGTCGCCTATATGTCGCCGGAACAGCTCTCCGACAAGACGGTCGACGAACGCTCCGACCAGTTCTCGTTCGGCACCATTCTCTACGAGATGCTCGCTTTGAAGCGTCCTTTCGACAGGCCTTCCGCGGTGCAGACCGTCGTCGCGATCATGGAAACGGAGCCCGACCCTCTGCCGCGCCACCGCAGCGTGCCAGACGAGCTCGCCGCGATGGTTATGCGCTTGCTCGCGAAATCACCAAGCGACCGCTTCCCATCGACGCGAGAAGTCGCCGAACGATTGAAAGCGGCTCGAAGCGAGCCACTCACGACAAGCACGGGGAGAGCTCCTTTGCGTTCACGGGAGATAGAGCTCCAGAATTTCTCGATACCCCGAGCGATGAAGGAGAGAGCCGCTCCGCGCCGTTTTTCGTCGGTCGTGACACCGAATATTCTTGGCTCCGCGAAAGACTCCAAAAGGCGCTCACCGGCGCGGGACAACTCGTTTTCGTGACCGGCGAGCCGGGAAGCGGCAAGACGACTCTTTTCAACGAGTTCATCCGGCGCGCCCATGAGGATCACGACGGGCTCGTTACCGCGGTCGGCCACTGCAATGCTCAAACGGGGGCGGGCGACCCCTACCTCCCCTTCCGCGAGATCGCGCATCTTTTGACGGGCGATGTGGAAGCGCGACGTGAAGCGCGAGCTATGGGCCGCGGCGAGGCACTTTGCCTCTGGCATCTCCTGCCGCACGCCCTCGCGACGCTTCTCAAAGTCGGTCCCGACCTCATTGAAACCTTCGTCGACGCAAGCGGCTTGCTCGAGCGCGCCGAGCAATATGGCTGCCCCGCGGCAGACCGAGAGCAGCTGCGAGAGCGCGCGGCACAAAAAGCCTCACAAGAAGTCGCAACGGGCGTGCAACAAAGCATCTTGCTCGAGCAGTGCGCCAAATTCATCCAAGGTCTCTCCCGCCGCCGGCCGTTGCTCCTCGTCTTCGAAGATCTGCATTGGGCTGATGCCGGGACGATCGCTTTGCTGTGCCATCTGTGTCAGCAACTCGGCGGGTTTCCCGTGATGATCGCGGGGAGCTATCGCCCGGAGGACCTCACCCACGAAGGGGACGAACGACATCCGCTCGAAGCGGCTCGCCATGAGCTTCGCAGAAAATATGGGGAGTTCGAGCTCCGCATGGGAGAAGCGCGCGGTCGGGAATTCGTCGACGCCTTGATCGATGCGCAGCCCAATCGCCTCGACGATGTCTTTCGCGAGGCGCTCTACCGACAGACGAAAGGCCACCCGTTATTCACGGTGGAGCTTCTTCGCGACTTTGCGTGAGCGCGACGTGCTCGTGCAAGACGCGGACGGACGCTACGTCGCGTCGCAGGCGCTCGACTGGGACAAGTTGCCCGTCCGTACCGAGGCGGTCATCGCCGACCGCATCGGCCGCCTTCCCGAAAAGCTTCAAAGAGTCTTGACAGTGGCGAGCGTGTCAGGTGGTGACCTCACCGCGGAAGTCATCGCGCGCATCGAGAACATCGACGAGCGCGCGATGATCCGACTCTTGAGCGAGGAAGCCGACAAGCGTTACCACCTCGTGCGCGCGCTCGACGTGCGGCGTTCGGGAGCACGGCGACTATCGGTGTATCGTTTCCGGCACATCCTGTTTCAAAGGTACCTCTTCCAAAGCCTCGACCGCGTTGAACGCTCCTATCTGCACGAGGCGATCGGCACCACCCTCGAAGAGCTGATGGGCGAGCAAGCCGACGACGCCGCCGTGCAACTCGCGCATCATTTTCAAGAGGCGGGACTGCCGGATAAAGCGTTTCACTATCTTTTACGTTCGGCGGACAAAGCACGCTGGGCCTACGCCACCCACGAGGCGATTCGGTTCTATACCCAGGCGATTGACGCTGACGCTAGCCGCGAAGTGGCACCGGCACCAGATGACCCCCGGCTCCTGTCGGTCTTCGAAGGCCGCGGTCTCGTCTCGATGTCGCTTACGCGATTCGACGATGCGCTCGCGGACTTTCAAGAAATGCGGCGTGTCGCCAAAGCGGCCGGTGACGTCAAGATGGAAGCCGAAAGTCTGTCGCACCTCGCCTATGCTCATTTTCTGAAGATGGGCGATGACGAAATCCCTTTCATGGAGCAATACGCCCATGAGGCTCTCGCGCTCATAGAAAGCGACGGCAATCAGAATATTCTTTCGAGAAGCCTGACGATCCTGGGTATCGTCCACGAGACGCGGCGAGCTTCCTGAGGCTGTGCAAAAGCTCGAAGAGTCCACACGCATCTGCCGAAAGGAAGGTTTCAAGAGTGCTTTGGTGCAGAATCTTTTTCATCTGGGCCAGCAAGCCTATTGGCAGGCGGACTTTTCCAAATCGAAGAAGATCGCACACGAGGGCGTCGACGTTTCGAGCGAGATTCGCGACAGCTTTCAAGAGCTCTTCAACCTCGCCGTCGGCTGTCTGTCCACCTGGGGAGTTGGAGATTACGCGGCGGCCTTCGATACGGTGCAGACCGGGCTCACGAAAGCGAAGCAGCAGGAGAATCGCTTCATCCAAGGACGCCTCACCAATAGCCTGGGATGGTTTCACCGGGATCTCGGCGATTTCTACGGCGCTGTCGAGCTTCACGAGGAAGGGCTCGAGCTCGCGAGACAGGCCGGTGTCTTCAACGTCGAGATCAGCGCCCTCATCGACCTCGGCCACGACTACCTCATGCTCAAACAACTCGACCGGGCGCGGACTTATCTCGAGCCGACGCTCGAGAGGGTGGAAAAAGAAGGTATCGGCTCCCATCGATGGCGCTGGATGGTGCGCTCGATCAATCTTCTCGCAGAAGTCCACCATGCCTCTGGGCGGAACGAAGAAGCTCTCCGTTTGAATACTTTGGGCTTGGAGAAAGCCGAGGCGACCTCGTCGCAGAAATATCTCGTGCACGCTCTGACGCTGCGGGGCCGAATCGCCGCCGAACAAGGAGACGCTGCAGCGGCGGGCGTAGATTTCGAGCGCGCCTACGAAATCGCCGAGAAAACGGCGAGTCCGACAATCCTGTACCCTGTCGCGTGCACTCTCGCCGAGTGGTACGCCGCGAATGCGAAGGAGCGCGAGGCGCACGAACTCTACAAAAGCGCGAAGAAAATGACCGATTCGATCGCAGCAGACATCGAGGATGCGCAACGGCGCAAGATTTTCGAACGATCGCCGCTCGTTAGAGGCCTCGACGACCCCTCAGGGTAAGGCTCTACAAGCTGAGAGCCACCCACTCGGCAGGTGGTCCTTCCCTACAATTGCAACCAGAATATATTGCGTGCCCTCGAACAGATAGGTGATGGGGGCGCCGGTAGTTCCAGCGTCGAGCTCGAACTTCCAAAGGACCTCGCCCGTCAGCGTGTCATAGGCACGAAAGTTCTTACCCCAGCGCCCCTCACGGCCTCGAATACCTGGGATCTAGTCGCTGCCCTCTCCAATGAAGAGAAGCGTTTTCGTCACGAGCGGCGCGGCGCGGCCCGCAATCCCGAGCGCGGGTGCGTCGAGTCCTTCGAGCAGCGGATGATTGCGCGGCCCGTCGCCGTTGGCCGCCATCCACACGTGCTCGCCGCGATTCATGTCGATGGCAGTAATGCGGCCGTAAGGCGGCTTCACGATCGGGATTTGGCCTCGTTCCTCCGCGTGAAGATAGTCGTCAGGCGTCATAGCGCACAACACCGCCACTACATCGGTCTACTCTCTCGACGCTTCGCGGCGCGCGCGAAACTCGCTCGTATCGCTCCACTCAGGCCAGCCGTCGCCCCCCGCAAGCCTTTTGCCCATCTCGAAAAAGAGCTCGAGGTCTTGAATCATGCCGGACAACGCGTACCAGTCCTTAATCTCGTCGGACGGTTTGTGATAGTCCTCGGCTGTGTAGATGGCGCGTTGTTCTTCCCCCCAGCCCTCGGGTTTACCTTCGAAGCTGATGCCGACATCGGCGTAGAAAGACGGGATGCCGACTTTCGCAAGCTCGAAATGATCCGATCGGTAGTAGAAGCCTTTCTCGGGCTCGGGATCCGGACGCACGATGCGGCCCTGCCCGGTCGCGACCTCACGAGCGAGATCGTCGAGCTCGGATTGACCGAGCCCCACGACGGTGATGTCGCTCGTCCGGCCCCAGATGTTGAGCCCGTCCATGTTGATGGCCGCCACCGTTTTTTCAGCGGGATAGAGCGGCTGCTCCGCGTAGTAGCGTGAGCCGAGCAGGCCTTGCTCTTCCGCGGTCACCGCAACGAAGACGACACTTCGCCTGGGCGCAGGGTCGAGCTCGCCGAGAACGCGCGCGAGCTCCAAAAGGCCCGCGACGCCGGTCGCATTGTCGTAGGCGCCATTGAAGATGTTGTCGCCTTCCATGGACTCGATCGTTCCGAGATGGTCCCAATGCGCGACGTACAGGACGATTTCGTCGGGGACCTCGCTGCCTTCGAGCCGCGCAACGACGTTGGCTGAGTCGACGTTGCGCATCGTGTTCTCGATCGTCGCCTTCACCCGAGCGCCGAGCGCCACGGGACGAAACGCGCGGTCCGCGGCGGCTTGCTTCTGAGCGTCGAAGTCCAAACCGGCTTTCTCGAAAAGCGATTCCGCCACTTCCAGAGAGAACCAGCCTTCGACGGCGACGCGGCGCACGTTCTTGTCTTCGGTCTCGAGATCGAACTGCTCGCCCGTCCAGCTTCCCGCGACAACTTCCCACGGATAACCGGCGGGTACGGTCTCGTGCACGACGAACGCGCCGGCGGCGCCCTTCTCGGCAGCGATCTCGTACTTGTACGTCCAGCGTCCGTAATACGTCATCGCTTCGTCGCCGAAAATACCTTCGACAGGTGTATCGTTGACGAGCATGACGAGCACCTTGCCGCGGACGTCCACATCTTTGTAGTCATCCCAGTCATATTCAGGAGCGACGGCGCCATAGCCTACGAAGACGAGCTCCTCATCGAGAGAGACTTCTTCGACGACACGTTTCGTCCACGCCACATAGCCGACGCCCCCCGTGAGCTCATCCTCCCCGCCGTCCCGCACCAGCGATACACGGCTTTCGGAGGTGATCCCGACGAGCGGGACGTTTTGAACGAACGTCCCGTCAGGGTTGCCTGGCGCGAGGCCGTGGACGTTAAAACGGTCGCGCAGATAGGCTACCGTCTTTTCTTCCCCGTCAGAGCCGGGCGCCCGGCCGCCGAACGCATCGGAGGAGAGTGTTTCGATATGCGTCATGAGGTTTTCCCCGCTGAAACCGACCGTTTGGGTCTCCTCATCTTCGCTCGGCGGCACACATCCCGTCGGGACGACGGCGAGAAGAAAGAGTAAGCCAGCCCACACCCTTGTATCCATTCCTAGCCTCCCGTTTCGAGCGCCGATCCTAGCAGAAGCGCCCTACTTTCGTGGTATGTTGGACACTCTCCGGGATGTGAAAATGGGGCTTGCGGGCGTTTGGCTCATGGCTGCCGTGGTTTCCCTCGGCCAAACCGAGGTCGGCTGGGACGACGTCAAGGGACTTCTTACATCCGACAAGGACGTGCGCGCGACAGCGATAGCCGCCGTTCAGCAAAGCGGTGACCTATCGCTCATCGCCGGCATCAACGACGTTTTATACCTCTATATCGTCACCCGAAATCCAGGGGCTGCGCTCGAGCTTTCGACGCTGATAGAGTCGATCACCGGCGAAGAAATCGGTGACAATCCGCGCGACGGCTGGGTCGAGTGGATTGGGCGTCACGAGGAAATCGCGCCTAAAAGCGGCTACCTCGCGTTCAAGCGCTGGGTTTTCGAGAACTATGACCCCGCGTTTCGGGGCTATTTGAACCCGCGCTTCAGGTTTCGGATCCGGCCCGAAGAGATCGAGTGGGGCGGCGTTGTGAAAGACGGCATCCCCGCACTCGACCAACCGGGGTTCATCGCCGCCGGAGAACAAGACTATCTCGACGAGGACGACCGCGTCTTCGGCGTCTTTTTGAACGGGGTCGCGAAAGCCTATCCGCACATCATCATGGATCCGCACGAGATGTGTAACGACGTGATCGGCGGCGAGCCGGTCTCGCTCTCCTACTGCACGCTTTGCGGCTCGGGGGTGCTCTACCGCGGCGCACACCCTTCTCGCGAGGGCAAGAAACCGTTCACGTTCGGCTCGTCCGGGCTCCTCTATCGCTCCAACAAGCTCATGTATGACCGGCCGACGAACAGCTTGTGGAACAACTTGACGGGAGAGCCCGTCGCCGGCCGTCTCGCGGAATCGGGGATCAAGCTCGAGCTCGCACCGCTCGTCGTCAGCACGTGGGGTGAGTGGAAGAAACGCCACCCGGAGACACTCGTCCTCGACCGCAAGAACACGGGCTTTGCGCGCGACTACGAAGTGAGCCCGTACGAGGGTTATTTTGCCTCCGATAAGACGATGTTCCCGGTATGGCTTCGGAGCGAGGCGCTCGCGACCAAGCAACGGGTCTTCACACTGGTTTTGGGCGGGCGGCCGAAAGCCTATCCGGTGGATCTACTGCAGGAAGAGCGCATCACGCATGACACCTTAGGGGGCGTGGACATCGTGCTTTTGACCAACGCGCAGTCCGGCGCGGTGCGCGCCTATAAAACCAAGGCCCGGCAGTTCATTCTCGTGAGCGATAGCGAGCTCTCCGAAGAGCCGCCGGGAATCCGGTGGATGGTCCACGAGGACCGTCTCGAGTCCGAAGATGGGTCCGTGCTCGAGCGCATTGCCGGCCATGACGCGTTCTGGTTCGGGTGGTACGCTTTTTACCCATCGACCGAAATCTACGAAAGGCAGGAGCTGCCATGACGATCGTGATCAATACACCCAACAGCCATATCGGGCGCCGGGTCGTAACGCGCTTACTCGATTCGGAGATGGCTGTCGATATCATCACTCGCAATCCTGACACAGTAAGCGACCTCACGGCCCGGGGTGCGAGCTTGATCGTCGGCTCGTGCGACGACGAAGAGCTGTTGACACGAGCTTTCGAAGGAGCAGAAGCCGTCTTCTGGCTCACGCCGCCCGCCTATCGTCCGGACTACCAAACGTGGGTACGCGACACCGCGTCGAAAGCCGCCACTGCGCTTCATGACGCACGCGTCGAGCACGTCGTCAACGTGTCCAGCATCGGCGCTCACGCCGGGCCGAAGACCGGGCCGATTGCTTTTCTGGGAGAGGTCGAGAGCTTTTTGAGCGAAGCCGCTCCCAACGTGGTGCACTTGCGACCCGGATCGTTCATGGAGAATCACCTTGCCGACGTTCCCACGATCGCGAGCGCGGGCACCATCTACTCGCCGCTTCCGCGAAACGCAGCGATGTCAACGATCGCGACCTGCGACATCGCCGATGTTGCGGCGACGTATCTGCTCGGCGCCGATTGGACGGGGCAGAAGGTACATGAACTGCGCGGGCCGAGAGACCTGACCGGGGTCGCGTCCGCGAGTCTCATCGCCAAAGGCATCGACAAGCCTGTGGAATATGTCGAAGTCTCGATCGAGCAATCGCGTGAAGCCCTGGCGCAAGCCGGCCTTCCTGATTTCGTCGTCGACCTCTATATGGAAATGTTGCTCGCGATGAAAGAGGGGCGCATCGCCCCCGAGCAGCCGAGAACGCCCGAGACAACGACTCCAACCGGCCTCGTCCAATTTGCCCGCGAGGTTTTGAAGCCGGCTATCGCGGCGGCCTCCTCGAATTAGATAGAAGTCGTCAGTCAGCGCCGTTGAGCCGCAGCAACTTCAGCGCGTTGTTGCGGTAGATATCGGCCCGAACGTGGTCGGAAATATCGAGACCATCGACGATCTTGATCGTTTCCCGGATGTACATCGGGCCTTTCTCCGGGTCGAACGGTGAGTCCGAAGCGAACAAAACGTGCTCCGGACCGAAGAAGCTCAACCCGCATTCCGTCGCCGCCCGGGCGCCGAAGGTCGCGGTGTCGGCATAGAACATCTTGAAGTAGTCGAGCGGCCGCTTCTCGAGCTTTTCGAGAAGAGCCGTCAGGTCTTCGTCGGAAGTGCGGCTTCCGAGCTGGTCCCAGCCCGGGCCCACCCGTCCTTCGAAGTAAGGCACCATCCCGCCCATGTGATGGGTGATGATCTTGAGGTTTGGGTGTTTGTCGAAGAGGCCCGCGAACACGATATGCGCCATCGCGGCGCTCGTCTCGTACGGCCAGCCGAACGTCCACCAAATCTCGTATTTTGATTTTTTCTCGGTCGGGTAGTCCGCGTGGCTCGCTCGTCTGGCTGGGTGGATCCAAATCGGCCGATCGTAGCCCGCCATCAAGTCGAAGAGAGGAAGGCTCTCCGGAGCATCGAGAGGCTTTCCGTTCACGTTCGTGTATACCTGAACACCGCGCGCGCCGAGCTCATCCACCACGCGGCGGGCTTCCTCGAGCAAGGCATAAGGCGCATTCATCGGGAGCGAGGCAACGAATCCCGGAAACCGATCCGGGTATTTGCCGACGAGCTCCGCCATACCGTCATTCGCCGCCTTGGCGAGCTCCCGAGCGACCTCGGGTTCGCCGAGCGCTTCGATCGGAGGCGACGAGAGACAGAGGATCTGTTGATAGTCCTCGAAGCGATCCATGACGCGAAACCGCTCATCGAGGTCGCAGAGCATCGGAACGCCGCGGACCCTTTTGCCCATATCCTCGTGACCCGGCGCAATCTTCATCATCAGCTCGTAGAACGGTTTCGGGAAAATGTGGTTGAAGATATCGAGTTTCTGCATTTCTCGGGACTGCCCCCCGTGCGTCCCCGGCGCCATCTTAATCTTAATGACTGGCCGTGCGCTTTTGCAATGGGTTATGCTTCGCGCCCCACAAGGAGAAGCCTCGAATGATCATCGATATCCATGCGCATGTGACCGCGCCACAAGAGCTCTATGCCTACAAGGCCGGAATCCTCGCCCACCGTGGCGCTCATGGCCGAGGCGCTGTCAAAGTGTCGGACGCACTTCTGAAACAGACACTCGAGTCGCCGGTATTCGGCGGAGGCTCGCACCTCGAGCAGCTCCAAGAAGTGGGGACCGACATGCAACTCATCTCCCCGCGCCCCTATACGATGATGCATAGCGAGAAGCCCGAAAAGTTCGTCCGCTGGTTCATCGAAGAAACGAACAACATCATCGCCAGGGAGTGCGAGCTCTATCCCGAAACGTTCCGAGGCGTGTGCGGCTTACCGCAAAATATCGGGGTTGCTCCGAAGAGCTCGCTCGATGAGCTCGAACGCTGCGTGAAAGAACACGGTTTCGTCGGCTGCTTGCTCAACCCCGACCCGACTGAGGGCGAAGGCCCTCCCCCACCCGGACTCGGGGAGGAGTACTGGTATCCGCTCTACTAAAAGCTCGTCGAGCTCGACGTCCCCGCGCTCGTACACTCGCGGGATGCCGGTCGATGCGCGAGCCCTATTCGCTCCATTTTCTGAACGAGGAGAACATCGCGATCGTGTCGCTATTGAGCTCGAATGTCTTCGAAGAGTTTCCCGACTTGAAGCTCATCATCTCCCACGGGGGCGGCGCCATCGCGTATCAGAAAGGCCGCTACCGTTCGATGTGGATTCGGCGCAAGAAGCCGGCGTTCGACGAGTATCTGAGAAAGCTCTACTTCGATACCTGCCTCTACAGCAAGGAATCGCTCGAGCTTCTCTTCAAAGTCGTGGGCCCGGATCGGTGCCTCTTTGGGACGGAGAAGCCGGGTATCGGGAGCTCGAAAGACCCCGAGACAGGTGGTTGGCTCGATAACATCAAGCCGCTCATCGACGGTATCGATTTTCTGAGCGACGACGATCGAAACAAGATCTACGCCGAGAACGCGAAGAAGGTGTTCAAGCTGGATGTTTAGCACGTGCTGCTCGCTTCGCTCCCCCGGCGCGAGTGCGCCGACGAAAGGCCGGGCGAGCGAACGAGGAGAGAGAGAGCCCTAAGCAGTAAAATGACCGAAGAAACGTTCTGGAAGATCGTCGACGAGGCGCGCGCCGACGCCTATGACGACGACGAGGCGTTTCTGAGAGGGCTCGAGAACTCGCTCATGGAGCTGCCGCCGAACGCGATCGAAGGCTTTCGCGATCGGCTCGACGACATCGTGCGAAGCGCCTTTCGCTGGGATCTCTGGGCTGCGGCGTACATTATCAACCGCAGCGCCTCCGAGGACGGATTCGAGTACTTTCGTGGATGGCTCGTCTCCCGCGGCCGCAGCGTTTATGAAGGCGCGCTCCACAACCCCGAAACACTGACCGACCTCGTTCCTCTGGACTCGGAATGGTTTGCCGAGTTCGAAGAATTCCTGTATCTACCCATATATACCCTCGAGCAAAAGACCGGGAAGAACGGTGCCGATTCCCGATCCGCTCGAGACACCCGAAACTCTTGTCGAGCCCGAAGGCGAACCGTGGAACACGGAGACCGTCGACACTTTGTTCCCCAAGTTGAGCCAACGAGCCAAGAAAAGATTTGAATCGTGAGGAAGCTATGGAGTCAAGACCAACCGGCAGGCACCATCGTTTGGAAAGATCTCACCGTCGAGAACGCCGACGTCATTCGCGACTTCTACGCCGAGGTCGTGGGATGGAAACATTCCCCGTGCGATATGGGCGGCTACAACGACTACAACATGATGCCGCCCCAAAGCGACGACCCCGTCGCCGGCATCTGATGAATGGGTCAACTCGCCGATCTTTGACGGCTCGACGATAGCACTCCGCTCAGGAATGGCCTTTCAAGTCGACGTGATCCCAGCCACGGGAGCTGCATACTTCACGACGAATATCGAGGACGGCTTAGCACTCGCGGGCGCGCCACTCCGGAACGGCTTCGCACAGAGTTATCCGGAAGCTTGGGACCGGATTCAAAAGCGCCGCACGTTCATGGCCGAAGCGTTGGGCATCCGTCTGAAGCCCGAAGTGCTTCCGGTCTCGAACATCCCGGCCTACTTAGGGCATGTTACATATTAATATTTACAATACACTGTCATTGCTGCTATCCTCTGCTGGTTGCGAGACTATACGAGGATGGCAACAGATCGAAAGGTACCAGAGTCTGAGCGTCACTGGTTGAGGGTGCTGGGGACGTTGAACGAAGCGCAAGCGCGTGTTTTTGTGGCTCAACGGGCGCTTGAAGAAGGACGCGGCGGGGTCAGTCGGCTGTCACGACTTACGGGGATGTCGCGGCCGACCATCATGAAGGGCGTGGCGGAACTCAAAGCGAAAGCGCCGATAGTTGATGACGACAGCGCCCGAGTGCGCAAGCCTGGCGGGGGGAGAAAGCGGGTCGAGGAGTTAGACCCGAGAATCGAGCGGCAGCTGAAGAAGATCCTCGACGAAAGAACCGCCGGCGACCCGATGAAGCATCTCAAATGGACGAACAAGTCCACGAGAGCGATGGCGGAGGAGCTTGAACGCAAAGGTCACGATGTCTCGCACGTGACAGTTGCTCGACGCCTAGGAGAAATGGGTTACTCGCTGCAAGCTAACGTGAAGAGACTGGAAGGGGATCAGCACCCGGATCGGGACAAACAGTTTCGTTACATCAACAAGCAAGTAAGCAAGTTCATGCGAAGCAAGGATCCGGTCGTGAGCGTCGATACCAAGAAGAAGGAATTGATAGGAGCCTTTGAAAACAGGGGTAAAACGTGGAGGAAGAAGAAGGGCGGAGGTGAGCCGGTTCTTGTACACGACTTCCCCAGTATGGCTGAGGGCAAAGCAATTCCCTATGGGACTTACGATGTGTCCCGCGACGAAGCGCTGGTCAACGTCGGCATTACTCACGAGACTGCGGAATTCGCGGTAGAAAGCATCCGGAGATGGTGGCGCATACTCGGAAAAAAGTCTTATCCGATGGCGAAACGTCTGCTTGTTTGCGCGGACGCCGGTGGAAGCAACGGAAACCGGCTGCGAGGCTGGAAGCTCCACCTCCAAAAGCTATCGGACCAACTGAAGATTCCCATCACCGTATGCCACTATCCACCGGGAACCAGTAAATGGAACAAAATCGAACATCGACTATTCTCCTTTGTCAGCATGAACTGGAAAGGACGGCCTCTCGTGAGCTACGAGGCGGTCGTCAATCTTATCGGCAACACCAAGACCCGAACCGGCTTGAAGGTAAAGGCCATGCTGGACAAGAACTCCTACGAGACAGGCCAGAAGGTCAGTAACGAAGAAATGCAGGAGCTTCGACTCAAAATCCACCCCTTCTACGGCAACTGGAATTACACTCTCCATCCCCGACGTGCTTGATTGAGGGTATTAATTCTTACCGAACTCGTATTTGTAAATATTATTATGTAACAGAACCTTAGCACCTTTTCTCTTGATCCCAAACCGCGTGATGACCGCGCACTAGCAGGCTGGGTGAAAATACAATAGCGTGCGCGAGCGGAGCGAGCCCGGCGCGAAGCGCCGACGACGGGTCCAGCGAGCGAACGAAGAGAGAGCGAGCACTACACAAAAAGACAGGACGCCATGACCTATTTTCCGGAAGTCGAAACGCCCATCCCTTATGAAGGTCCCGATTCGAGGAATCCTCTCGCGTTCCGCTACTACGACAAGGATCGGGAAGTAGCGGGAAAGCGCATGTCCGAGCATTTGAAGTTTGCCGTCTGTTACTGGCACACGATGCGCGGCACGGGGGCCGACGTGTTTGGAGGAGGAAGCTTTGTGCGGCCATGGGGGACGGCATTCGACCCGATGGAGGCCGCGCGCTCGACGATGGACGCCGCGTTCGAGTTGTTCACCAAGCTCGGCGTCGAGTATTACTGCTTCCACGACCGCGACATCGCGCCGGAGGGGAGCTCTATCTCGGAGAACCACCAGAACCTCTCGGCGATGGTCGAGCATGCCGCGCGGCGACAGAAAGAGACGGGCGTGCGACTTCTCTGGGGTACGGCTAATTTGTTCTCTCATCCGCGCTTTATCCACGGTGCAGCTACGAACCCCGACCCGCTCGTTGTCGCTCATGCCGCAGCTCAAGTGCGCCGGGCGATGGACGCCACGCTCGAGCTCGGCGGGACCGGCTACGTTTTCTGGGGCGGACGCGAAGGCTATTCGACGCTTCTCAACACCGACTTGAGGCAAGAGCGAGAGCAAATGGCCGCATTTCTTCACCTCGCGTCGGACTACGCCAAGTCCATCGGCTTCGAAGGAACTTTGCTCATCGAGCCGAAGCCCATGGAGCCGACGACGCACCAATACGACTACGACGCCGCGACGACGATTGGCTTTTTGCGGGAGTTCGACCTCTTCGACCGCTTCAAGCTGAACATCGAGTCCAACCACGCCACCCTCGCCGCCCATACGTGGCAGCACGACCTGATGGTCGCGTCGATTGCGGGAAGGCTGGGAAGTCTCGACATCAATCGGGGTGACCTCAACTTGGGTTGGGACACGGACCAGTTTCCCACCGATCTCGCGAGTGCCACGATGGCGATGCTCGTCATTCTGGGACAAGGTGGTCTCGGCGATGGCGGACTGAACTTCGACGCCAAACTCCGCCGCGGCTCGTTCGACACCATCGATCTCTTCCACGCTCACATTGGAGGCATGGACACCTTCGCGCGTGCTCTGCTCGTCGCTCAGAAGATGACGGACGACGGCGTTCTCTCGACGCCCATCGCCGAGCGCTATGCAGGCTTTCGCGAATCGAAGCTCGGGCAGAAGATCCTCGCTCGTGAGACGACATTCGTGGAGCTCGAAGAGACCGCGGCCTCCGCCGGCGAGCCCCCGCGCGTCAGCGGCCGCCAGGAAGCGCTCGAAAACCTCGTGAACGACTACCTCTACGGAAACCATGGAGAGTAAGTGACGGCTTTCGGAGGCCGTAGCGAGCTGGATCACGCTCGCGATTTTCTCGATTGAGATCGCAGGAGCCTTGTCGCGGTATCCGTCAGCTCATAGCCCACGGCGTGGCTCGTCGTGAGCCCGAGCTTCTTCAATTTTCGTACGTCCGATTTGAAGACGGCCCGGTCGCAATCGAGTTGACGCGCGAGCTCGGACGCGGCGACGCGCGGATGCTTCCCAATCAGCGCGAGCACCTGCCGGGTCCACGGGCCTTTGCGACTCAATCTGTCCATGCGCGCGAGCCGCAAGTTCAGCTCCTCTACGGAGTGCGCTGGCTGCGGGTCCTTCCCTTCACCGGCAAAGTGGAAGCGGACGCGGTAGACGTGGCTCTTGGGCGTGAGCCTTCGATGGCTTTCGTTTCTTAGCATCTCTGCAAGTGACGCCAGAGAGTCGAACCCCGATTCCCGAGCATCTTTCAATCGAACGGCATCGAGGTGGATGCGATCGACCGCCTCCACCACGATGCTACCCAATGCTCCCACACGGTATCGCTTGCCGACTTTGACGCGCTCGCTCTTCCACGCCCGTACCGTCGCGGTGATCGCGCCTTGCCGAATCCCGTCGTGAAATCGCGTCTTGAAAAGCAAGGCTACATGCTACACTACCAAGCGCCATGGATCACTTCGCTGAGTTCTTGCGCACGCCGCGCGAGGTCGGGACCGTCACCGAAAGCTCCAAGAGCCTCGTGACGGCCATGGTGGACTGGATCGAGTGGCACCGGGTCGACATGGCCGTCGAATATGGTCCGGGAAAGGGTATCATCACCGGAGAGATCTTGCAGCACTTGCGTCCCGCGGCGACGTTTTTCGCCATCGAGCGGAACGCGTCCTTCGCGACTTCCTTCCGCGAATCGTTCCCGAACGTCACTCTCTATCACGATTCCGTCGAGAACATCGCGGCCATCTGCGACGAGCACGGGGTCTCGAAGATCGACAGCGTCATTAGTGGCCTTCCTTGGGCCTCATTCTCGGACGAGCAGCAAGATCACTATGTCGCCGAGATGTTGAAGAAGATGCCTCCCGGCGCTCAGTTCGTCACGTATGCCTACGTCGTCGGTCTTCCACTCACGAGCGGCAGACGATTCCGTCGATGTCTCGACGACCACTTTACAAGTGTCGAGACGAGCGAGATCGTCTGGAAGAACTTCCCTCCGGCGGTCGTTTACCGCTGCCGCAAATAGGCCGGGTTGCTCATCTTTTTTGCTTACTTTTTCGCATCGGCGATCATCATGATCTCGACGAGCGCGTCGGGGGACATCAACGCCGTACCCACCGTCGTGCGCGCCGGACGCGGCCCGGGCACGAGCTCGCGATAGATCTCGTTCATCGCGGAGAAGTGCCGGATGTCGGTGAGAAACACCGTGCTCTCAACGACATCTTCGAGTCCGAGCCCCGCCGCTTCGAGCGTCGCTTTGAGCTTTGCTACCGCTTGGCGGGTCTGCGCTTTCACATCACCCGGAGCGTAGCCATCCGGGCCGCGACCCGTCATGCCCGCAAGATATTGACGGCCGCCCGACACGACCGAAGGCGAGATCAGGCTCCCGGGGCGCCTGTCTCCGGCGACGCGGCGCGCGCTGTCCTTCACCGCGACCGAATGGATCTCGAGACGCGCGTCGGGATGCATCACGCCAGCACGTACCGTCGCGCGGGCAGGAGGGTTCTCGCTGAAGACGGTGCGATAGACTTCGTTCATCCCCGAGAAGTCACGACCGTCCCTCAAGTAAACGCGGTTCGCGACGACGTCGCTATAATCCATGCCCGCGGCCGTGAGCACTTTGCCGAGATTATCGAGCGTTTGTTTCATCTGCACGCCGATATCGCCGTTGACGATCCCCCCCTTCGCGGGGTCGCTCGAAACGAGGCCGGAGACGAAGAGCGTGTCGCCGGCGAGCATGCCATAGGCAAAGCCTTGTCGTGCAGGCCGCCAACTTTCGGGATGAATGCGACGGATGTCGAGGCCGCGGCGAGCCGCGACCATCGAGATCTCGATGAAGCCGCTCGCGGCGGCGAGGTCTGTCCGAACGGTGGCCCGCGTCGGCGCGTCTTCGGGAAAGACCTCATGAAAGACTTCGTTCAGCGCTTCGTAATGACGATCGTCCGTCAGATAGACGCTCACACTCACGACACGCGAATAGTCGAGCCCGGCCGCGTCGAGGATGCGCTTCAAGTTCGCGAAGGTCTGCCTTGTCTGTGCGCGGATGTCCCCGATGATGCCCTTCCCCGGCACGCCTCCGAGATTGCCAGAGAGATGCAGGAAATCGCCCGTCCAAACAGCAGAGCTGAAAGTCGCGTCAGGATTGGCGCCGTCGAGCGTGACGGGTTTCTTGTCCGCGGCCTCGACACTGCAGGCCGCGGCCATCAAGGCGGCAGCAACGATGGCATTCTTCAAAAGAAACTCTCCTTGTTTTTGTTCGTCTCAGCCGGCGGGAAACATCACGCGTGATGCAGTGATCTCCCACCGACCACCGTTTGTTTTCAATACGAACGCGAAGCGTTCGAGAAGGCGCGGGATGATGACGCCGTCCCGCCCCCGCATCCCGCGAATGACGATCGTGCCGTCCACGAGCGCTACGTCGTCCGTCACGAAGTGAACAGCCTCGATGTCGAAGGCGGCGTCGAAGCTATCGGAGCGGCCAAAAACGAGAGGCTCGAAATAAGGAACGAGCTCCGCGCGGCTTCGCACCCACTTGCCTTGAGGATTCACGTGCGTCGCATCAACGGCGTAGTAAGCCGCGACGTCCTCGGGCCTGTCAGCGTGGGTCCACGTGTCGGCAAATTCGACAACGAAAGCTCGAACGTCTTTTTCGGCATCGGCGGCGAACGCGAGGAACAAAACCAACCACATGAGGCGCTCGATCCCCGGCGCGTCAAAAAAGATGCGCCCGGGTCGCCCGTGACGATATCATAGGAGGAGACAATCATGGATTGGATCCAAGCTGCCCCGATATCGGAGGTGCGGAAAAAAGGGCAAGCTCTCGTGAGGCGTGGAAAGCGCCAGATCGCCTTGTTCACCGTCGAAGGTGAGGTCTTTGCGGTCGACAACCGTTGTCCCCACGAGGGCTACCCACTGCTCCAGGGCACGGTCGACACTAAGACGTGTGTTCTGACGTGCCAATGGCACAACTGGCGATTTCGTCTCGAATCGGGCGAATGTATTCTAGGCGAAGACCACGTACGCTCGTACCCTACCAAAGTGGCCGACGGCTTCATCTATGTAGACGTGACCGATCCACCGGCAGCGTCCTATCACGACACTATCCTCAAAGGACTCGAGGAGGCCATCGAAGATCGTCAATACGGACGCATCGCGAGAGAGATCTCCCGGCTGCTGTTGCGGGGCCTCGATCCGCTCGACGGGATCCGGACCGCCGTCAGGCACACGTACGACCGCTTCGAATACGGAACGACTCACGCCTACGCCGCAGCAGCGGACTGGATCGAGCTCTACCGGCGCGAGGGCCTTCCCGAACGCAAAGTCGTCTGTTCGACCGAAGCGATCGACCATATCGCTCACGACGCGCTGCGACACCCGACCTACCCTTTTGCCGAGAAGACAGCGCCATTCGAGGGAAAAGCGTTTCTCGACGCCATCGAAGCCGAAGGCGAGCCGCGCGCCATGGGGCTCGCGCGCGGTGCTCTCGACGAAGGACGCCTTTGGAGCGAGCTCGAGCCCTGGTATTCCCAGGTGGCGTTCGCCCACTACAACGACTTCGGTCACGCGGCGATCTATGTCTCGAAGGCTGGCGCGCTCATCGAGGCGCTCGGGGAGGCCTATACGTCGCTCGTCGTCTTGCCGCTCACCCGAATGCTCTGCTACACGACACGGGACGACCTGCTACCCGATTTCGCCGTTTATGGCGAGCATCTCGAAGGTGCGACCGCCACGGGTCAAGACGCCGGAAAGCTTGTAGCGCCGTTTGGGATGAGCACGAAAGCCACGCTCGCATGGACGGGCGAGCGGCTGCAGCGACACGCTCCGCCGGCGATCTACTCGGCGCTCTTTGAAGCAAGCGCGCTCAACTTGTTGCGTTTCGACGAGCGGCTCGACGTTGCCGCCAAGCGGACCGTCAGTCAGAACGCCGGTTGGCTCTACTTCACTCACGCTTTGACTTTCGCGAACGCAGTGCGCGTTTTGTGCGAAAGCCAGCCGGAGCTTTGGCCCAAAGCGCTTCTTCAAATGGCGTGTTTCGTCGGAAGGAACAAAAGGTACGTCAATGAATCGGCAGACGTCGCAGGCTGGCTCGTCGAAGACGAGGCAGCGTTCTTCGCGAACGCGGAAGCGCAGATCCTCGACCACGGGCTTCTCGAGCCGATCTTCTCGGCGCATCTCTTGAAGACGACTCTCGCGGTCGAAGCGGCTCTTCCGTTTCTTTCGGATGGCGCACGACGCCATGGCATCGGAGCGTTGAACCGGTTCCTCAAGGCGCCGCTCAAACAAAAGCATCCACTACGGACCGCACGCCAAGCCCTCGCGCTCACGGAGGCCTCGATTTAGGCTCACCCACTCCGGCTCATAACGGTCATAGAAGGCGTACGAGGCGCTCGCTGCCGTCAGCTTGGTTCACGCGTTAACGTAGAGGCCGACCTCGGGAGGACTTTTCGTGAAAAAGATGCTGGGTGTTTTAGCGTGCGTCGCCATTGCGTGTGGTGGTGATGCGCCACAAGAGGCTCAAAGCGCCTCCCCTGCGCCACCTATGCCGCTACTTAACGGAATCCGGAGCCACAAGGTTCGGTAGACTTGGCCTCCATGAAGCCTATCGGGGTGAAAGATGATGGCGAGAGGCCTCGGCCATGAGCCCCACGGTGGAAAAGATTACCCGTATTGCCTGCCCGGGATGCGGCGCGCTCGTGCCCTACACGCCGGGCCCGACACATCGCTACATCAGCGCTCCGCCGCAGTGCTGGGCGCTCTTCGGGGAAGTCCAGTCTCGTGAATGATGAAGCGGGCGACGTCGCTCGAGGACGTTCTCGAGTGGCTCGATCCGCCCGAATCCCTCGGCGCGGTCACCATCGAGCACGTGCATGCCGCCCACGATGTGGCCGCGCACCAAGAGCGCGTCCGCGAATGGGCCGCCGCTGTTTGGCGCGCGTGGAAGCAACACCACGAAACGGTGCGCCGTTGGGCGAAGCTGTAGAAAAATCGGCTAGAAGAGAACCCTCGCCTCGCCCCGCTCCTGAATGAGCTCGTCGAGATGCTCCATCAGGAAGTCGCGCCGCTCGAGAACGCCTTTGATCTGGCCTCCGTTCAAATAAGGCTTGAGATGGGCGTCGAGCGTGTCGCTGTCGAGCCCCTTCAACGCCTCCACGAGCTTGCGATCGAACTGGTTCGGAAGCTTCTTGGGGTTGTTGATCATCTTCTTGCTGGAAATGAACGCCCGGGAGTGATCGATGAGAATGATGTGAAAGTCGGGATCGACGAGAAAGTTCTGCGCGTTCCGATCATCGTTGTTGATCAGGACATCCATCATCTTCATGCGTGATAGCTGCTGGCTCCAGCTCGGCGTATTGGGCGTTTTGTTCTCAACGTCTCGGTAAAGCTCGCAATCGTCCACCCAGAACTGGAGAGAGCCTCTGTTGCCCTTGATACGCCGCTCGACGGTCGGAGGTGTCATACCGAGGCCGATGAGCTTGTCGATCAGGTAGGTCGCAATCTCCGCCTGGTAGCTTTCCCAGAAGCCACGTTGCCGGCCGCGCTTGATGGGCTTGAATGCTCCGGCGAGCACGTGCTCCCCCTGCTTTAGATCGACGCGCGACGGATTGGTGACGCCCATGCCGATAGCCTCCATCGAGACGATCTCGGCACCGGTCAACAGAGCCGAGACGTCGTCCTCCGCGGACAACCATGATTTGTACTCGCACGATACGTCATCGACGGCCTGGGCCGCGGTGACCGTGGCTGCGAGCGCCAGCGTCGTCAGAATGGCAAAAAGTACTTTCTTCATAGTTGCTCTCCTTTAGCTCGAGAAAACACTTCGGCGTTTGCGCGCTCTTCGAGCAGTCGGTCCACGTGCTCTAGCAGGCGCTTTCTTCTCTCGAGCAAGGCCTCCATTTCATCGCCGTCCAGATAGGATCCCAACGCCTTTTGAAAGTCATCTTCCTCGAGCACCCGCAGCCGGTCGATCGCAAGCTCGGGAAATCGAGTCAGCGGCCGCATCGGCCTCAAGAAACTTTGAAACGCACGCGAGTGATCGATCAGCCGGATTTTGAATCCTTTGGTGACGAGCAGGTTCTCGGGTGTGCGATCAATATTGTAGGCAAGGTAGTCGAAAAACCATACAGCTTCGACTTGTTTCTGCCAATCGGCGAGGGAGAAGCCCACAGGAGACGTCTCGAAATCAGGCAGGATGTCGTCCACCCAGTCGATCAGAGCCCCTTCGTGCCCGTCCACCTCTCGAACGACTGTCACAGGCACCATCCCGAGTCCGAGTACTGATCCAGCTCGTAGGCGGCCACCTCGAACTTCCACGAATCCCGCAAACCCTGCTGCTGCTCGCCCCCCACCTTCGTGACCCGGCGCGGGAACTCGGCTTCGAGGCGCTTGAAAGCCGCGCGGCGCGTCACGCCGTTCCGGCGGAACTCGACGAACTGCGGACGCGTGATTCCGGTACTAATCGTCTCCTGGCCGACGACCTCAGCCTCGCGAAGGAAAGACGCGCGCTCCGCGTTCGGCTCCTCGAGTGCTTCGCCCGGCGCACCAACGAGGAGGAGAGGGAGGCAGGCGTAGCACAATGTCGACATCATCAACCTCCTTGGACCCAGCTCGGATTCGGGATGACCAGAAGGTGCCGCAGCTCGAGATAGTCTTCCACAATGCGTCGAGCTCCCGAGTCCCTTGCCTCAACGTGATCCGCTTCGGCTGATTCACGCCGCTACCTACATCCCGGACGGACGTAATCTCGGCATTCGCCAAGAATCGCTCGGAGTCTTTTTCTTTGCCCATCCAGACCTTGGACTGGGCCGAGCCGATTGCGGGAAGACTGGCTAAAAGCAGACCCACCAGCAAAGGGTAGAACGAATCAGAACTCGTCTTTCGCATGGCTTCGCACCTTCGGACAGCCAGGACGCCTGTGCCTGGCCGCTGAATGTCCAGCTACGAACCACGACCTCGCGCACGCTCAAACGTTTCGGCCCGGCACGAAGTTTCGTTAACTGGGTGCCGAGCCCATCGGTCATCACATCTAGCGCAGTCGAAATGCCGTCTCCGCGAGAAGTTATTCTAAATCGAAAGCGCGCGATCTTCAACGATCGAGTCGAGTCAGCCCATCCGTCGTCCAACGAATCGCCTTTGTCCCACGCTTTCAGGAACCCTCAGTGATCCTTTCTGCCTTCGAGATCAAAAAGTGCGAAAATGCAGAGAACACACCCGTGAACCCATGCGGAGGAGCAAGACTTGGGCGAACAGCGATTCGAGCAATGACCGAAAAACGAAGGTTTAGGCGCACCCTGCGCCAGTTGTTGCTCATGGATGAGCCGCCAGAGCGCACCGCCCGGACCTTTGGTTTCGGGGTGCTCGTCGGCTTCTCACCGTTCATAGGTTTTCACACGCTTATCGCGATCGCGGTCCTCCTTCTGTTTCGCGTCAATCGCCTCGCCTTCCTTGCCGGCGTCTACTCGAATACCCCATGGACCGTGGCGCCCGCGGCAGCGCTCGGCACGGGCCTCGGCGTCTTCATTCTCGGGAGCGATGCAGCCTTGCCCGAAATGAACTATGAAACGCTATCTTCCCGACGGTTTTGGAGCGAGCTGACCGCCGACGCGTGGAATCTGCTCGTGCCTTTTGTCGCCGGAAACTTCATCCTCTCGGCCGCTTTTGCCATGATGGCCTATTGGATTCTGAAACGCTTCTTGTTGCAATACCGCGCAAGACGCGGCCGGGAGAATGTCATCACCGCCGCGAACGACCCGACATGAACGACGCGTTCGCTGCGATGCATCGGAGCTAAAAGGAAGAGGAGATCTCGATGAGCCGGTTTCTGACGGTTTCTGGCGCGCAGCTCGGTCCCATCAGCGCGGGAAGAGACGCGCTCCGAAGTCGTGGCGCGCATGACGTCACTCTTGCACCAGGCGAAGACCCGCGGGTGCGATCTCGTCGTCTTCCCGGAGCTCGCACTCACAACGTTTTTTCCCCGGTGGTGGGTCGACGACGATGCAGAGATGGACGCCTTTTTCGAGCGCGAGATGCCGTCCGGGGCGACCCAGCCACTCTTCGACGAAGCGAAAGCCCTCGGCCTCGGCTTCTATCTCGGCTTCGCCGAGCTCGTAAGCGGACGCCACTACAACACATCCATCCTCGTCGACGGGGATGGCAATTTCGTCGGCAAATACCGCAAAGTTCATCTACCGGGACACGACGACAACCGGCCTGATCTCGCGTTCCAACATCTGGAGAAACGCTATTTTGACTGTCGGCGATATCGGATTCCCCGTGTGGCGCACGATGGGTGGTGTGCTCGGAATGATGATCTGCAACGACCGGCGCTGGCCCGAGTCTTACCGGGTGATGGCGCTCCAGGGCGTCGAGATGATCCTCCTCGGCTACAACACACCCTCGAGCATTCCGTGGGAGCCCATCTATGACGATTTGTCCCACTTCCACAACCACCTCGTCATGCAAGCGGGCGCCTATCAGAACAACACCTGGGTGGTCGGCGTCGCCAAAGCCGGAACGGAGGAAGGCTGCGAGCTCATCGGCGGAAGCGCCATCATTGCGCCATCGGGCGAGATCGTCGCCGTCGCCTCGACCAAGGGTGACGAGCTCATCACCGCGCGCTGCGACCTCGACCTGTGTGCACACAACCACCGTGCGCTCTTCAATTTCGAGAAGAACCGACAGATCGAGCATTACGGCCTCATCACCGAGCGCCGCGGCGCCATCCCTCCCGTCATCCCTCCCGAATGAGCGACGAGCTCACTTGGATTCGGCGCGGGCTCCGCTTCGAGTGTCAGCCCGATTGCGGCAAATGCTGCACGCGAGAGAACCGCGAAGGGAGCGTCTTTCTCGAGCCCGAGGATATCGAGCGCCTCGCGAAACATCTCGGCATGACGAGCCGTGCCTTTGTCATGGAGTACACGACGAGCGACTATGGCGAGCTCGAGCTCGCCCAAGTCGAAAACGGCGACTGCCGCTTCCTGGACCAACGACGCTGCACCGTCCACGACGCGCGGCCATTACAGTGCCGCACCTACCCGTTTCTGCCCCTGGACGGCTACACGCCGCTCGAGGCGCCGAACACGTGGAGATACGAGAAGAAATTCTGCCCCGGGATCGGCAAAGGACGGCTTTTCAAGAAGGAAGAAATCACAACCATCCTCCGAGGCCGGGACCACGTCGCGGGCTTCGACGACGACTAGCTGCGGGCTTCGACGACGACTAGCTGCTACTCCAGAGCCACCGCGATCGCTTCGATCTCTACGAGAAAGACCGGCCGCGCTAGCCGCTCGATTTGAACGAGCGTGCTCGCCGGAGGATGGCCCCCGAAATATTCCCGGCGCACAGAAGCGGCGCCACGAAAGGCCTCGATGTCTGTCGTAAAGATGTTGATCTTCACGACGTTCGAAAAATCGGCACCTTCGGAAGTGAGCACCGACTTCATGTTCTCGAGCACTTGGCGAACCTGCGCGCTCATATCGCCTTCCCCAACGACGTTGCCCTCCCCGTCGAGCGCCACCTGGCCGGCAAGGAACATCAAATTCCCGACTTTGACGAGATGGCTATAGGCAGTCGGCTGCGTCATCCCCTCCGGGTTCTTCCGCTCGATTTGCTGAGCGGTCGCGCTCGACGTCATGAGAAAAGAAACGAGCCAAAAGATTCTCATCAGATATGCCTCCACTTGAGCGGATTCTACCTCTCGGGCAGCGCGTGTCAGAAACGAAAGCGCAACTCGCCGACGATCTGCCGCTTGATGATGTCGCCGAAGACATGATGCTGGACTTCGGCATTAGTGAGGTTGGTCACCTTGACCGCGGTCGTGAGCTTGCCCTCTTCCCAATGCACCCCGAACCCCGCGCTCACGATCGCGTAAGGCTCGGTGGGACCATGAAACCTCGCCGCCATGTCTCTATCCGAACAAGTGCATCTTCTCGACGCCATGGAAACGATTCAGGAGCTACTATGATCGCGAGAACCTGGTCCGGCACGTCCCGCCCTGACAGCGGAGATGCTTACCTCGCCCACCTCGAGTCCACGATTCTTCCCGAGATCCGTCAAATCGACGGGCATCGAGGCGCTTACGTGTTGCGCGACGGGCACGCGTTTCAAGTCGTAACGCTTTGGGACTCGATGGACGCGATCCGCCGTTTCGCGGGGGATGATCCGGAGGCAGCCGTCGTCCCGCCGGACGCACGGGCGCTTCTCGCCAGCTTCGACGAGCGAGTCCGACATTTCGAGATCGTGCACGCGCGCGTCGATTCAGGGGTATAGCGTCGGGGCGCCGAGGCTCGCGTCGAGGACGAGCCTCGCATCCAAATCGGTTTGGCGGAGCGTGCCAAAGGCGAAAACCGTATAGCTGGCGCTTCCCGCGAGGCCTTGATGGATCGCAGGCAGAAGTGGACCTTCAGTGTCCGCCCGCCGGACCTCCAAAGGATAGTTGCCGGGTTCGGCGCTGCGATATGGGCTCGCGACGAGAAACTCCACGCGTCGTACGAGCGGCGTATCGGGGCGCAACCAAAGCTCCAGGGGCGTTGGGAAGTCGGACATCGCGTGGACGAGGCGGATGCGGACGACGCTCGGGCTCGTGGTGAGGTCGTCCTCTAGCGCAACGACCCGCAGCGTGCGGGTGTCCACGAGGCCCGCAGCGACGACGGTCCGCGCCCCGCCCGCCGAGACCGTGAACTTGACGTCGAGCTCCACCGTCCTCGGATCGATCGGCGATTTCCCGCCCGGCACGAATCGGAGGCGATGAGTGCCCGGTTGGATCGGCCGGTAGCCGCTCACGACGGGATAAGCGATGGCGGGACGCAACGTTGTCCCGTCGAGCTGGACCTCGGCGCTCGCAAGGTCCGCGCTCAAGTTCGCGAGCCGCAACCATGCGCCACTCGGTGCGACCGTCGAGACGGGCGCCGTGGAGCTCGGGGCGGCAGGCGCGGCGTCGTCTCCGCAGGCGGCGAGAATCGCGAGACCCCCGGCCGCCGCCGCGCCAAAAAATAGGCTACGCATCGTCGTCATGTTACCAGCCTTGGCTTCTGAGAAATTCCTGCATCCACGTGTCGGTTAGCTTCGTTGCAGGAATCCAGCTCCTCAACCGCTCGCGCGTCCACCAAGCGTCCTCCCGGGAGGGCGTGAACGCGTAGCGATAGAGATCGATCCGGATCTCGTGCGGCGGGGCGTCGGGAAAAGGATTCGACATCAGTAGGCTCAGCGCGCCGGGATCGTTTTGCAACAGCTTCCAAACGAGGTGGGCGGCCCATGGGTATTGCTGCACGCGGCCCATTGCGGCAAACCAGAGCAGCCAGTCGAGACGGTAGTGATACGGCGTGATGACGCAGGGGCGTCGGTCGACGCGTGTCGGCTTGCAGGGAAACTCGTAGGCGCGCCACGCATCGCTTCCCTCCTCCCTTCCCTCGAAGACGAGCTCGTAGCGCTCCTTCCCAACGCTCCCGAAAGCGCCATAGGTATTGACGAGGTGGAGTCGGCTGAAGGACGTGTTCATGATCTGGCGGGAGGACAGTAGATTCGCTGCCGGTCCGATACTTCCCAACGCGACCACGATGAAGAGTGCTGTCGCGGCCACTTGCTGGGCGCGGTGATGGGGGACGCGCTGGAGCCTCGTAAGGCGGCGCTTCCAACCGTCGGGAATCACCCCCGCGAAAAACGTGTCGTCGAAACACGCGAGTGCGGGGATGATCGTGAGCCAGTTCAGAAACGACAAGTTCCCGCTCACGATGAGCATCGCTTGGAAGCCCACGAGAAGCACGCCGGCGACATGGCGCGCACGGCGCGGGCCGAACGCGAAAAACGGCGCCACGACCTCGCAAAGATGGTTTGCGAGCACGCCTAGCTTGTGGAACCAGAGCGGCATGAGATGGAGCCAGCGGCTCAGTGGGTTCGGGACGGGCTGCGTCTCGTAGTGGTAGACGAGACAGGTCAGATCCGTCCAGCAAGCATCGCCCCGCAGCTTGATGAGGCCGGCGCCGAGCATGATGCGAAAGATGAGCCAGCGGTACAGCCAGATGACGACGACGGGCGGCGGCCGCGCGGGAAACGGGCGGCCATCGAGCAGTGGGCAGAGAAAAATCGCAAGAAAGCCCGTTTCCAATAGCTGGATCTCCCAACCGAAGCCATACCAGACTTGGCCGATATGCACGTAGGACATGTAGAGAAACCAGAGAAACGCGAGTGTTAACGCGTTGGCGTAGCCGAAGACAACGAGGAGCGACGCGCCCGCGCCGAGCCAGGCCACGCGCACGAGAAAGCGGTCGGAGTCGCGAAGCCAAAAAATGCTCGGGAGCTGCACGAAGCCCGCGCTTCTCGAGCCGAGCGTGTTCTCGATCCGGCCGAGGTAGTCCGCGGCGGGCGTGAGTCCGTCGCTCCCGAGCAGAGGTAAGCCTTGATCGATGACCGTCAGAAATCCGATGAAGTAGACGACCCCGACAAGGCGAAGGATCAAAAAGCGCGCGATGCAATAGCTTGGGCCGGTCTCGGAACTCCACAGGCGATCCCAGAAAGAGGGCGCGTCCTGGACGAAGAGCTCTTGGTCGCTCATGCGCGGCTTTCGAGCGTCATGTAGTTCAAAGCGAGGAGGTTAGGCGCTCTCGTCTTTTCCGTCAAGTCGCGAAGCTGATATAACTCTCCCTCGGGGAAGCATGAAATCGACGGAACAGCAAAGACTCAAGAGAAATCTCATCGCCCAATGGGCCTTCGACACGAGCCCAATCTTGGGGCGTTTTCATCTCTGGCTCGAGGACGTGGAGCTTAGCGAGGAGCGCCGCCGGGAGCCCGAGACCCGGTTCTCGTTTCTCCCGCCGCGCATGGAATCGCTCATCGCGATGACGGCGGCCGTCACCGCTCTCGGAACCAAGCTCTACGGCCGCTACGGCGAAGGAAAAGGGCTCGACAACGCCGCGCTCAACCAAGTCAAAAAAGACGCGGACGCGATCTCGGCCTATGCCATGAGCGAGTCGCTCTGGTACGCAACGCGCCAGCTCCCCGAGAACCACGCGATCATGGTCTCGCTCGGCGAAGGTCTCATGCCCAAGCTCGGCGAGTCGCCCGAGATGGGCTCGAACCCACAGCTCGGCTTCGGCCGGGTCTACGCGCGGCCCCAGGTTGCCAAGTGGATCGACGAGCACGTCAAGAAGCTCATCAACGATCCCGAATACGACTTCGAAACGTTCTATGACGAGAGCCAGCGCTCGGGCATCGTGATTTGGAGCGCCGCCATCGACACGCTAGAGAACACTTCGCGTTTCGCCAAAGGCGAAAAGACCGGGCCCATGACGGTGCTGCACCTTTTCGATCAGCCGCTACGTATCGGCCGTCCCTACGAAGGCTATGTCGGGACGCTACTCTTGCCTCGAGAAGTCGTCGAGACCGCCGCCGAGCGCGCGACGCTCATCGACTACCGGACCGAGCGAGGCAAAGTCGTCGAGGCCATCGAACAAACCTATCCAGGCATCAAACGCAAGAACGTCCACGTATGGACGCTCGCGGGAAAGACGCGCGCGAAGCGCCTCGGGACGCTCTGGGATCAATGGGAAAAAGCGGGGGCCCATCTCGTCGAGGCCGGCTATCGGCTTCCGAACGGACGCGAAGCGTTCGTGGATACGGGAAGCTATGCTCCTACTTATCAAATCGGCGCATGGAAAGACGACGCCGGCGAGCCGCATGTCTTTCTCGTCGACGGCTATGCGGGCTCGGCCGAAGCCATGCAAGCCGCGAGCCTCGCCCCCGTGCTCGGCCTCGATGTTTCGATGACGGTGTTGACTTCGAGATTCCGGATGTCTTGGGAGAAAGAGCGCGCCGTCATGCGCCTCGATCCCGAAGCGGAAGAATTCGGAGCGCAGCTCCGCAAGATCGCGGGCGAGCCGATCGAGGACAAGATGATCGTCGACTATCGCGACGCCGTGCGCGCGGCGCGCGACGCTGGGCTTCCACTCGACACTTCGGTGGTGCGCGCCGATGATTTCTTTCCAGAGCGGCGCTGGCGTGTGCTCGCGGCGTGCGGCTACATGTGCCTGGATCCCTATAGCGGCGCTCCCGAGGTCGTGGATCTCGGGGGTGGCCGCTATCGGGTGACGGTCGCACTCGCGACGCGCAAAGGCCGCAAAACGATCCAGTTCACCCTCCGCAATTTAGAAGACGGCAAGCGCGCGCGTCTTGTCTTCAATCCCTTGTTGACGCGCTTTCTCGGTGGTGAGAATTTTCGCGAGCGCGCTGTGCGGATCTCGGATTCCGGGCGCATTCGCAACGAGCTCCAGACATTGTGCTCGGAAGCTCTCGACCACGAAGACGGTGGCAATATACGTATACGATTCGATCGCATCCCGCCCGAGGTCATCTCGGAGGACCAGCAGAAGATATTGCGAGACGCGCTTCAATGGTACAAAACCGAGCACCCGCTCTGGTTCAGCTGGCTGACGATCGTGGAGTAGACGCGAATGAGAACGACGCGAATGATCAAGTATCTCTTAGCAACATTCCTTCTTCTTTCGTGCACGCTCGTTGGCGCTCAAGAGAGCTACGACCTCGTGCTCGAGGGCGGCCGGGTCATGGATCCGGAGACCGGTCTCGACGCGGTGCGCAACGTCGGCATCCGGGGCAATCGCATCGTCGAGATCAGCTCCGAGGGTCTGTCCGCCGCCGAAGTCGTGAACGTGGCCGGGCTCGTCGTGGCGCCCGGGTTCATCGACCTTCACGCGCACGGCCAGACGAACGCGGCGAACGAATACCAGGCGCATGATGGCGTAACGACGGCGCTCGAGCTCGAAAGCGGCGTTCGGTTCTTGAAGGAATGGATCGAATCGCGCCGTGGCAACGCGATCCTCAATTTCGGGGCGACCGTTTCCCACGGCGGGACGCGCTTCATGGACATGAAGAAATACGCGTCGAACGTGGCGCGCATCCGCTCCATCGTCGCCGAGAAAGGCCTGGATGGCCCCGAGCTCGACGAGGCCGTGCAGCCGGCCTTCACCTCCCGCTACGAATCGCTCGAGCTCGACGAGCTCGACGGAATGGCCGAGACGCTCTCCTCGGGCGTCCGAGAAGGCGCTCTCGGTGTCGGCGTTTCGGTCGGCTACTATCCGGGAGCGACCCGTCAGGAGATCTTCCGCGTCTACGCGTTCGCCGCCAAGGCGGGAGTCCCCGTTTATACCCACGTACGGGACCCGGACATTCCGGCCATCCAGGAAGCCATCGCGAACGCCGCGTCGACCGGGGCTTCGCTCCATATCGTTCATCTCAACAGCATGGCGCTCGGCAAAGTCGATGTTGCACTCGAGATGATCGCCTCCGCACAAGAGCAGGGCCTCGACATCACGACCGAGCTCTATCCCTATACCGCTGGCTCGACGAGCATCGAATCGACGCTCTTCGACGAGGGATGGCAAGACGTCTGGGAAATGGACTATGGCGACTTGCAGTGGGAGGCCACGGGAGAGCGGCTCACCAAAGAGACGTTCTACAAATACCGCGCCGAGGGCGGGACGCTCATCATTCATATGATGAAAGACGCCTGGATCGACGCGGGCATGCGCGCGCCGTTTACGTTGATCGCGTCCGACGGTATGCCTTACGCGCCGCTCGCCCATCCTCGCTCGGCAGGGACGTTCTCACGTGTTCTCGGCCGCTATGTGCGCGAGCGCAAAGTTCTCTCGCTCATGGACGCGCTTCGCAAGATGACGCTAATGCCAGCGGAGCGGCTCGATCCGGTAGCGCCCGGGATGCGGCTCAAGGGCCGCATTCAAATCGGATGTGACGCAGACCTAACGATATTCGATCCCGCCACCATCATCGACACGGCAGATTTCGGCAAGGAGCTCAGCTTTGCCAACGGTATCCCGCACGTGCTCGTGAACGGCACTTTCGTCGTGCGGGACGGGATGACCGTGGAGGGCGCCTTTCCAGGGCGGCCGGTCCTCGGAAAGTATCGAAATTAGTGTCTCTTCCGGGGATGGTCGAAACCCCTCGCCTTTAGGCGAAGAGAAGATCGTGGTATTGTGGTCGCGTGCGTCACTACAGGCACGGAGCGCACACGAAAACGGACCTAAAAGCGCACATCGTTTGGATACCGAAATACCGTAAAAAGGTTTTGATCGGTCCAGTAGCGGTTCGTGTGCGCGATCTGATTCGTCAGATCGCGATGGAACATGAGCTGCACATAATCTCGGGTAAGGTTGCACGCGACCACGTCCACGTGTTCGTATCCTACCGACCACACCAGGACCTGAGTACGATCGTGCAGTGGCTAAAAGGAATAAGCTCCCGAGTACTCCTTCAGGAGTTTGCTCACCTGAGGAAGAAGTTTTGGGGCCGGCACTTCTGGGCCCGAGGATATCTGGCGGTGAGTTCAGGAAGCATAACGGACGAGATGGTAAAGGAGTACATAGACTCCCAGGATGGCGAGCCTCTTCACGACGACAGTCAATTTCCAATTGACAGCCCTTGAAGCCACCGCCTTCTAGGCGGTGGTTGTTCACTTCTTACGTCCACATAGTTTCGTAAGCCGCGACAAAACGTAGGACGCCGTAGCCGTCTTCCTCCCACGATCCCACGGTAGAATGTCGTATCGAGCTCATGCGTCAAGCGCTGTTTCTTCCGTCCATCCTATGCGCCGCGCTCGGCGCCGCTCAAACGGTAATGGTTCTCCAGGACGGGAGCCGCCTCGAAGTGGAGAGCTTCGAGATCCGCGACGCGCTCGTCGTCATTACGGCGCTCGATGGCAGGCTTCAGTCGCTGCCTTTGAGCCTCGTCGACCTCGAAGCCACCCAAGCGCTCGGCACGGTGGAAATCGTCCCGCTCAGGTTCGGCTGGCGGCCGGGCATGACAGCACGCGTCGACGTCACGACGTCACAGGAGACCCGAACCCACCAGCTTGTCGTTCGAGAGCACGAGGACGGCCTCTTGGTGGAAAGGAGCGTCTCGGCGACAGGCTTTGTCGTTACCCTCAGTGGCGCGTTCTTGCGCGCGCTCGAGCCGGCCGATGATCACGGCCTGGCCGAGCAGTGGAACCGGCTGGCAGGGTTCTGGCGCGGCACGGAGCTCGAGCTCGGCGCGGTGTACCAGGTCGAGTCCGAGCTCCCCTTCCCGCGCGTTAACGGTCGCGTGCTCCCGATGCTCCTCGAGTTCGGCGCTTCCGCTTGGGTCCCTTGTACGCCCGCGCCGTCGAAGGTCGAGTGCGTCGAGCTCGTAGTCCACGCGTATCCGGATCCAGGCCGCGTCAGTGTCAATGAGCTCTACGAAGAGCTGTACCTAGAGAAGACGATTACGTTGATCGCGCTCGCCGACGGCCTCATCCCCTATTCACTCACGACGCTCGAGACGGCAAAGAGTTCAGAGGCCCCGTCCGAGACGCGCGAGCAGACGATCCGGTTCTTCTGGGCTCAGTGAACGTGCCCGTGAGCGGCATCGGTGCGATGTTGCTCGTAGTGCTGACGCAATAGGTCCTTTCCGTAGTCGTTGCCGTTGGGTGTGCGGACGACGGAGTGCACGTGGCGGCGCGACGGGACGCGCGGAGCATCGAGAGCAATCGGCCCCTGATGGTCGAACTCGATGAGGATGACGGGACTTTGAATGCGGTAATAGAAAACGCTTTCCGGTCCCGTAGTCCCGAGCCACGCGAAGTAGGTTTCGTCGAGATGCGCCTCGATTTCTTTCATGCGGAGGGCGGCATGGCCTTCGTCCATGTTGAAGACATATTCAGCGATGACCTCGCGAAAAAGTTTTTTCTGCGGCGCGCTCAAAGTGTCTACGCGTAGCCCCGCATAATCGAGCACGAGATTGTCGTTGTAGGCCTGTGCGAGCGCATTTCCCCGCGTCTTTTCGCCCTCGAGCATGGTTTGTTTCTGCTGGCTCGCATCGAGCGATTCCATGAAAGCAAGGCCTTTGTTCTGTTCGTCCTGCATCACTTCGATGCCCTCGAAGCGGCCCTTGCCGATGACCGGCTCCGAGCCCATGAAGGCCGGGGTCATCACGACCTGATCGCCGAGAACGAAATAATTGATGACGAGATGATGGCCGTCGAGCTGCCAACCCCAGGGCTCCGTCGCGGACGGCTCGCCCATCATAGTAAGCCAATAGAATTCTTCACCATATTCGTCATGCTTGTTCACGAGCTCAGCGATGTACTCGTTGAGCCGCATGACATTCTTCGTTTTCTTCACGCCCTTGGCGCTGAGGCTCGCGCCGAGTAGCCCGAACGCTCGCTCGCGTTGCGCGTCGCTCATTTCGCCGAAGCTCACACCCTCGCGTGAAGCGCGGTACACGTTATGCCATTTACGCCACTCGATGTCGTCCGTGGCATAGCGCGCCTTTTTCAAGACCTCTCCGTCGAGCGACGTGAGAAATTGTTCCGCAGCCTCGCGTACCGGCTCCGTCGACACGCCGGTCGATTGGATCGAGTACAGACCCGGGGTCACCGTGCCGTCCCGCGTGACGCCTTTGAAAGGCTCGGCCAAAGCCGCCTCCTCACGCTGGCGGCGGGACTGGAGCGTAAAACCCGCGAGGAAAACGGCGGCGAGGATAATCGCGACGCAGACACGTCTGGACATGACGAAGCCTCCCGACACCGACTTTACTGCACCGCCTCGAGGACTGCAACGGGTTGCAGGTCCGAGCGTTTAGGCCTAAAAATGGGTGTACCGGAAGGCACGGAGGGCCCATCGCATGCTGAGAAAGTCTGTTCTTCTCCTCGTCGCCGCACTCATGCCATCGTCGACGATCGTCGCCCAAGATCTACGATCAGGCGACGCAGAGGCCGCGCGCGAGAGCTACGAGAAAATCCTCGAGATCCTAGGCGACTACTTGGAGAATCTGAGCTATCAGGAAGCCAAGGGCTTCGTGAGCGACGCCGAGTGAAGCCTCTGTTTCTTGCCACGCTGCTGCTCTTCGTGAATGGTGGGGTCAAGGCAGCGCAGCCTCGACCCGTTACCGACGCGCGTCTCCGAAACCCGGAGCCGGAAAACTGGCTCATGTACCGAGGTAATTACAGCGGCTGGGGTTACAGCCCGCTGAAGCAAATCGACACCAAGAACGTCGGTGATCTCGTTCCGGCTTGGACGCTCTCGACCGGCGTCGACGAAGGCCATCAATCGCCACCGATCGTGAATGACGGCGTCATGTACATCACGACGCCGGGCAATCAAGTTTTGGCGCTCGACGCCGCGAGCGGGGATCTTCTCTGGCGCTATCGGCGTGAGCTCCCCGACGACGTGCTCAACATCCACCCGACGAACCGTGGTGTCGCGCTCTATGGCGACCGCGTTTATTTCGGCGGCGTGGACGCTTTCCTCGTTGCGCTCGATGCGGCGTCCGGTGAGCTCGTTTGGGAGACGGCGGTCGAGAACTACAAACACGGCTATTACCTGACACTCGCGCCGCTCGTCGTACACGGCAAAGTAATGGTGGGGATCTCGGGAGGCGAGCTGGGCGTGCGCGGCTTCGTTGCTGCCTACGACGCGGATACGGGCGAGCCGGTTTGGAAGACGTACACGATCCCGGGACCGGGCGAGCCCGGACACGACACGTGGCCCGGCGATACGTGGAAGACGGGCGGCGCTCCTGTGTGGGTCACGGGGACCTACGACCCCGGGCTCAACTTGACCTATTGGGGCACAGGAAACGCGGCGCCGTGGATGGGCGATACGCGGCCGGGCGACAATCTCTACTCGAGTTCTGTCGTGACGATCGATCCCGATTCCGGGGAGCTCCGAGCTCATCACCAATATCACTGGAACGATTCCTGGGACTGGGACGAAGTCGACGCGCCCATGCTCATCGATATTCCGCGCGACGGAGACACAATCAAGAGTCTCGTCCATCCGGGCCGCAACGGCTATCTATGGTTTCTCTCGCGCGAGCGCGACAGGATCGGTTTCGTCGACGCTTGGCCTTTCGTGCATCAAGACGTGTTCACGAGCATCGACCCCGGGACGGGTCGTCCGGAATATCATCCGGATCGAAAGCCGGGCACGGGCAAAGAGGCTCGGTTCTGCCCCTCTCTTTGGGGCGGCAAGAATTGGCCTCCCGCCGCCTATAGTCCAGCGACCGGCCTCGTTTACATCCCGGCGAACAACAACCTCTGTATGTTCATGGAAGGTCGGGAGGTGACGTACGAGCCGGGAAGATATTATGTGGGCCAGCGCGTGCGGCGTAATCGAGGCATGCAAATTCACGACAACGCGGAAACGGTTGGCGAGCTTCAAGCGTGGGATGTGGCTCGTGGCGAGCTTGTTTGGACGAAGAGCTTTGCGTCACCGAACTGGGGCCCCGTCTTGACGACCGGAGGCGGGCTCGTCTTCATGGGCGGCACGAACGATCGCTACTTTCGGGCCTTCTACGGGCGGACCGGAGACGTTGTTTGGGAGCTGCGCACGAATTCCGGCATCACTGGTGTCCCGACCTCCTTCGCTGTGGACGGCGTGCAGTACATTGCTGTGCAGTCCGGGTGGGGCGTCGATGCCCAGAAGATGCACTCGAGCCTCAACGTTCTGCGAGGTGAGCGTAGGGAAGTCCCTCAAGGCGGCGTTGTCTGGGTGTTCGCGCTCAAACGCTAGAGGTGGGCCGATGAAATCGCGAGGGGCTTGGATAATTGCGTTCACGAGTGCGCTCTCTTGCGCCCCGGAAGGCGCGGTAGTGGAAGACCGTCCCAACTTTCTCGTCATCCTCGCGGACGATCTCGGTTATTCGGATCTCAGCCTCCTGGGAAGCGAAATCCGCACGCCAAACATCGACGCCCTCGCTGCCGAGGGCGTGATCCTCACGAACTACCACGTCTCGCCCAGCTGCTCTCCTACGCGGGCGATGTTGCTCTCGGGGACGGATGCGCATCACGCAGGGCTAGGGACGATGGCGGGCGAAGCGGACGAGAACCAGGACGGCCATCCGGGTTATGAAGGCTATTTGAGTAATCGGGTGGTGACGGTATCGAATCTCTTGCGCGATGCCGGCTATCACACTTACATGGCTGGTAAATGGCACCTCGGCGTGACACCGGAATTGTCGCCGGAGCGTCGCGGGTTCGAGAAAGCCTTCGCGACCATCGCTGGGGGTGCCAGCCACTTCGGCGACGCGTCGCCGCTCATGGAGGGCTACCCCGCCGTCTACCGTGAGAATGGCGCGGACGTCTCGATCCCCGAAGACTTCTACTCGTCGGACTACTACACCGACAAGCTCATCGACTATCTCGAGGACGGCTCAGAGGACGGTCACCCGTTTTTTGCCTACGCGGCCTATACGGCGCCGCATTGGCCGCTTCAAGCGCCCGACGACTACATCGATCGCTATCGCGGTGTCTACGATGACGGCTATGACGCGCTTCGGGCCAAGCGCGTCCAGAATCTCATCGATGGCCAAGTGGTTCCCGACGTTCCTGTTCCTGATCGGGTCGACTGGGTCCCGGCTTGGGACTCTCTTGACGACGCGCAAAAACAGTTCGAAGCTCGACGCATGGAGATCTACGCGGCGATGGTCGAGAGCTTGGACGACAATATTGGACGGCTCCTCGACTACTTGAAGCGCACGGGCCAATACGAGAACACAGTGATCCTATTCTCTTCTGATAACGGCGCCGAGGGAAACAACATCGGCACCATGTACGAGAACGAAGATTGGATACCGACGCGCTTCGACAATCGCTACGAGAACATGGGGCGTATCGGCTCTTATGTCTGGACGGGTCCTGCATGGGCGCAAGCACAGGGCGCGCCTTTTCGCTTGTTCAAGACGCATCCGACGGAAGGCGGCACGCGCACGCCTGCGATCGTGCGCCTCAGCGGGCTCGCGCACCGCGGTCATCGTATGGATACGTTTGCATCGGTCAAGGATGTCGCGCCGACGCTTCTGGAGCTCGCGGGCGTGGAACACCCGAGTGTTTATGATGGGCGCGAGGTAGCACCCATGCAAGGCAAGTCGATGGTGTCGTTTCTCTCGGGCGAAACCGATACCGTCCACGGTGTCGACGCCGTGATGGGTTGGGAGCTCTTTGGGCGGCGCGGGGTTTTGAAGGGCCACTGGAAGCTCGTTTGGCTGTGGGAGCCCTACGGCGTGGAGCGGTGGGAGCTCTTCGATCTTTCGAGCGATCCTTCGGAGTCGCGGGATCTATCGGAAGAAGCGCCGGAGAAGCTACAGGAGCTTTTGCGCGATTGGGAGGATTACGTTCACGAGAACAAAGTCATTCTTCCAGGCCGCGACATGGGATACGGGCTCTTAGACGGCACGCGCTGAGTAGCCTCGGCAACGACGAGGTTCTGCCCGAGTTTGGCTAAGGCCAAGGACATGATGCTTGGTGGCAACGAAGTAGGCGTCAGTGATAGAGGATCACCCGCCAGGTGCGCATCCAACCGCTGGGAGCTCGTCGTTTCGCAGGCTCACGCTTGCGAGCTCGAAAGTGAGCAGCCGATCTGCCGCAACCGTGAACCTCCCCTCGCGGTAAGTCACGATAATTTCTCGATACCTATCGACAGCAAGCTCCTCTGGATGCGCGAGGCTCGCTCCGCAAACAGTGAGCGCGCTGACGATCCTCCGAAATCGATTCACTCTGTGAAGAGCTAGCCGCGGAAATAGAGCATCACGGCTGCCACCCGTCGGCTCACGACGACATCCCCTCTGTGAGCTCGTCCGCCCACGCACGATAGGCTGCGCGATATCGCGAAGCTCGCTCGAGGTTCGGCTCAAAAACCGCATCTCGCCGAAGCCCGGTCAACGCTTCCGACAAAGACGCGTAGTGCCCGACCCCGAACGCAGCGCCCCGCGCTGCGCCTTCGGCACCGTCGGTGCGATAGAGCTCGAGGCTCACGCCGGTCGTCGAGGTCAGAATCTCCCGGAATACAGGGCTCAAGAACATGTTTTGAAGCCCCGCACGGATGACCGCAGGACGCATGCCGAGCTCCCTAAGGACATCCATTCCGTACTGAAACGCGAAGGCGATACCTTCCTGGACGCCACGGGCGAGGTGCGCGTCACCGTGAGTGTTGAAATCGAGGTGGGTCATGGACGCACCCAAGGCTCGATTCTCGAGCATGCGCTCGACACCATTGCCGAAGGGAAAAAAACAGAGACCATCGCAACCAATCGGGACTTCGGACGCTTGTTCGTTCATCATGTCATAGTCTGTTTCGAGCCTTTCGCGAAGCCAACGATAAGCGCTCCCCGTCCCGTTGATGCAGAGCAGGATTCCGAGCCGTGTGGCTTCTGTTGAATGATTCACGTGAGCAAAGCTATTCACGCGCGATCGACGATCGGCGCGTACCGTATCGCTGATACCATAGACGACGCCCGAAGTTCCGGCGGTCGCGGCGATTTCACCGGGCTCGAGCACGCCTAGGGAGAGTGCGTTGTTCGGCTGATCTCCGGCTCGGTACGTCACCGGCGTTCCTGCCTTTAGCCCGAGCTCCTCCGCGGCAGCTTCCGTGAGTCGGCCTTGCTCGCCGAAGGTCGGGACCACATCGGGAACGAGGGAAGTGGGAATAGCGAAGTGCTCGAGAAGAAACGCTGCCTTTTCGTGCTTCGAGAAGTCCCAGAGGATGCCCTCTGAAAGACCGGAGAGCGTCGTAGCGGCGCGGCCCGTGAGCCGCCACGCGAAATAGTCGCCGGGAAGCATCATCGTATGGGCGCGCTCGAAATGGGCCGGCTCGTTATCGCGCACCCAGGCGAGCTTCGACGCCGTGAAGTTTCCTGGCGCGTTCACAAGAGCGTCGAGGCAGCGGCGGGCCCCGAGGGCTTCGAATGCACGGGCACCCTCGTCCACCGCCCGGCTATCGCACCAGATGATAGCGGGCCGGACGACGCGACCGTTTCGGTCGACGAGCACGAGCCCATGCATCTGATAGGAGATGCCGATGGCTCCGATTTCGCCCATAGCGATAGCGATGGCGCTATCCGTGCCCTCCCGAAGCCGTTCGGTGGCGTGCTTCGCGCATTCCCACCACGTTTCCGGCGCCTGCTCGGCCCAACCGAGCTTCGGGGCGTCGATCGTCATCTCGTGGTCGGGGTAGAAGGCATGCGCAACGCCGCGGCCGGAGGCAGCGTCGAGAAGACAAACCTTGACTGAAGAGCTCCCAAGGTCATAGCCGAGACAATACATGGCGCATTATCAGTGATCAGTTGTCAGTTGTCAGCCCTCAGTATCTGGTTCCGATGAGGGTGTCCCTATGATTCGGGCTTCGGTCCCTAAGCTCGAGACCTTCATCAGCGAAATGCGTACACTGACAACTGACAGCTGATAACTGACGCCGCGAGAGATAAGATTGGGCGTCATGCACAATCCGCTGAGCTCGATCCTCAGCGACAAAGGGTACGTTGTTCTGGATGGAGCACTCGCGACGGAGCTCGAGCGGCGCGGGGCGAACCTCGACGACCCTCTTTGGTCGGCGAAGCTTCTCATCGACGCGCCCGAGTTGATCCAGGCGGTCCACCGTGACTATTTCCGGGCGGGTGCGGACGTGGCCACGAGTTCGAGCTATCAAGCAAGCTTCGAGGGGTTTCGTGACCGTGGGATCGATGACACCGAATCGGTACGGTTATTGCGGCTTTCGGTGGAGCTCGCCCGCCGAGCTCGTGACGAGCACGGCTCGGGAATCGTGGCCGCGTCGATCGGCTGCTACGGCGCTATCCTTCATGACGGCTCGGAATATCGAGGCAATTACGGGTTGACCAAGGACCAGCTCGTCGCATTTCACCGCCGTCGTCTCGAGGTGCTCGTGAGCGCCGGCCCCGATTTGCTGGCCTTCGAGACCATCCCGGCGGCGGTGGAAGCGGAAGCCATCCTCGCTCTACTCGAACAGGACGGTGACGTGCCGGCTTGGGTGAGCTTCAGTTGCCAGAGCGACACCGAGCTCTGTCATGGAGAGTCCTTCGCGGAGTGCGTTCGACTCGTGGGCGCATCACCCAGGGTGGTCGCGGTCGGCGTAAACTGCACCCCGCCCCAATTCGTGTCAGGACTTTTGCGTTCAGCTCGTGGCGTGAGCGTCAAGCCGCTCTTGGCCTATCCCAATAGGGGTGAAGCGTGGGATGGCACGCGCCATGTGTGGCTCGAAGCGCACGGGGCGACGTCCATCGTCGCTTCCGCGCGGGAGTGGCATGAGCTTGGCGCTCGTCTCATTGGGGGCTGTTGCCGGACGACGCCCGATACGATTCGCGCCATCATCGCAACACTTCAACCAAAGACGTTGTAGCGAAAGATGCACCACAAGGCACGCACGCCGTCGCGCCATCCGATCTTCTTACCTTCGGCGTAGGTGCGCCCCGAATAGGATATGCCGACCTCGTAGATGCGGCAACCCTTGCGCGCCACTTTGGCGGTGACCTCGGGCTCGAAGCCGAAGCGGTTCTCACAGATCTCCATCGATTGGATGATCTCGCGCCGAAACGCTTTGTAGCAAGTTTCCATATCCGTGAGGTTCAAGTTCGTGAACATATTGGACACGAGCGTCAGCAGCTTGTTCGCCGCATAGTGCCAGAAATAGAGCACCCGATGTGTTTCGCCGCCCGCGAAGCGGGAACCGAAGACGACATCGGCCTTGCCTTCCAGGATGGGTGCAACGAGCTTCATGTAATCGCGGGGGTCGTATTCGAGGTCGGCATCCTGAACGATGACGATATCGCCCGTCGCGCGTGCGAACCCGGTGCGGAGCGCGGCGCCTTTGCCCATGTTGCGCTCGTGGTGCACGACTTCGATCGAACGTTTCTCCTGGATCTCACGCAGTTTGTCGCGGGTTCCGTCCGTCGAGTAGTCGTCCACCACGAGAATCTCGAGATCCTCGATCTCACTCTTCGAAACCGCGTCGACGATCGTCTCGATCGTAAGCGCCTCGTTGTAGCAAGGGATCACCACAGAGAGCGTGGGCAAAAGAGAGACCTCCCGTCCAAAGCTCCTAACTATAGCAGCTTGTGAGCGCGGGATCGGGCGTTAGCTTTGGAGGCGGTGGATGCGCTCCAAGTAGGTCGTCGAAACCTGATCTTCGTCGAGCCCGAGACAACGGGCAAATTGCCTGGTGAAATTGCGCAAATAGACCGCGGCCGGGAGGCGATCGAGTCTCTCGTTCTCGATATATTCGAGCATCGAGCGGCCGATTTTCGTTTCTTTAGAGATGGTTGCCAACTCGAGTCCCATCGCTTGTCGCGCCGCCTTAAGAAACGCTCCAGTCGCTTCTGCGGACGTCTCGAGTGGTAGCGGGCACTCGCGCACGGAACTCTCCGAGCCCCCCGCTTTCTCGGGCGTCTCGACATCGTCGGCGGAGACGTGCTCCCGCTCAGCGTGGGCCTCGGACGGAGCGACGTCGCCATTCGTGGACGTCGCCTCGACGTTGTCGGCGGTGGCGAACCTCGACCTTTGCTCCCGGCGCACGACCGGTTCCGGAACCCCGAGCCTCTTATCGTAGAGACGGCGGCTTTCTTCAGCAATGAGCGTCTGATACGCCTCCGAGATCCGGTGGAACGTGCGACGGCGCTCGCGGTCCGACAGAATCGAGCTGGAAACGAGCGCTTCGTGAGAGTAGATGTCGCGGGCCGTCTCGAAGGCCGACTGGATCTCTTCGGAGCTCGCGTCGTACGAAACCTCGAGAACTTGATAATGGTCTTGCTCGCTGAGCCGTCGTAGCATCAACTTCGTCTCTCCGTGCGCGCTAAAGTGGGTGGCCCGAACGTCAAAGCCTGTGCCACACTCTCGAGGGAGCTTCCTGCTGCGGATTCGGGAAAGTCGAGCATGAAAGGTCTGCGTTTGCGGTTCGCCTTCCAAACGCTCTCGTCGAAGCGCACCGAGCCGATGGCGTCGATAGCGATTCCGAGATGGCGACGGCAGACGCTGGCCATCGACGCGCCGAGACCCTCGTCCTCGAGGTAGCGGACCTGATTGATCAGAAGCCGCGGCCGAAACGAGAAGGCTTGCTCCTTGAGCTAGCCCATGTTTCCCTTTTAGGTCTCTAAGTCATCATAAACAAAGGACTGAGATCCGCGGTTTGTCTCTACGCTGACAGCACCTCCTCGGAGAAGGCTGGCGGGTCGCGTTCAACGATTCCGAGTGCAGTCAGGATCGAGTTGGCGCGAGCGGTGCCGCGCGTGACGACGCGCTTGGTCCGCCCAGAACCCAGCTGTAAGTCGACGAGCCGGACCGAGCGTAGCGCTTGTAGTGCCTCGGTTACGGACAGGTCGAGTTCGGCGACCTTGAGCTTTTTCTCAAGAGCCCGATGCACAAGGAAGGCCAGCGTAGCTACGAAAAGATGTGCCTCCACACGCTCATCGGTCTGGTGGTAAACGGGATGCATCTCAATGACATCCTTAAGGCATGAGAAGGCTCGCTCGACCTCGTTTAGGTCCTTGTAAAGGCGCACGGCGTCGACCGGAGAGAGGTTTTGCTCCTCGGTTTGAATAACGTACTTACCCTCGTAGGCTTGCTCGCGCTTGAGGTTGTCCGGGTGCTCGAAGAAGCGGAAGCGAGCGTTTTTGTACTCCCAGTCGTAGTAACGGTGACCGTGGTGGCGTGCCTGTATGCGCGCGGCGGCGGCACCGATTTTCTCGGGGGCTTTCAATCGTCCCTCGCGCACGCGGCGCTCGAGGGCCTCGAATGCCGCACGGGCACGTCCCATGGCCCGCAGCCTCTGCCCGCGCTCGTAGGCGAGCCTTTCGTCGCTGTGAACGACGAAGATGCGCACGCCAGACTGCTCGGAGCGGACTTCTTGCACACGAGTCTTAGGTGGCTCGGCTTTTTCGCTCACCGTGATGCCACCAGGGCAGTCGATCCACTCTCCGCTGGCGCGCTCGATGTAACGATAGACCTCCTCGCGCCGTCGTCTTTGCAGCCCGACGAGATAGCCCTGCTTGCGCGAGCGCACCACCGCCAGGCTGTCGCTCGTTACCATCCCTCGGTCGCCGACAAAAACCACGCGGTGCAAACCGAATCGTTCGTTGAGATCGTTGAGCACCTGCGGCACCGTTTTCGCGTCACGCCAGTTGCCGGCGAAAACATGGTGGGCGATCGGCCAACCGTCCACCATCACCAGACCGACAAGCACTTGCCGGTTACGCGGTCTGCGGTCGCGACTGTAGCCGTGGGCGCCGAGCCCCGGAGGGCCTTGACCTTCGAAGTACGTCGACGTCAGGTCGTAAAACACCATGTCAACCTCAAGCGAAAACAGATCCCGCAAGCGCAAAAACAGCTCTTTCTCGATCTGTTCTTTGCGGGCATGCAGCTGGTCGAGCGTTCGGTACCATTGCTTGAGTTGGCGAGACTCCACGCGAACCCGCGGGGAGCGACTCGCTCGCCGCTCCCCATCATCGCGCCACTGCGGCACCCACCGCCGCCCCTGCCGGTCGCAGACGAAGTCGGTCTCGAGCCAGCGCGCCAGACCGTGCTCGCTTGACGGAGCACATAGCCGGTTGGCGACCAGCACCAAAGCTCGCTCGCTTAGCGCCACTCCGTCGCGCTTGCCGCGGCCTCCGAGCCGGTCGAGAATCTGCTCCAGTCCGAGCTCGCGCCACAGCGTCGCCGTCACCACCATCGGACCCCAATCCCACGCGTCTGCCCCCGCGATCTGCTCGGCTGCTCGCTCGGTGTCGGCCGGTTCACCGGCCCCAAGCAACCGATTGAGGGAGTCGAGATTGGCAACTAGGAGATCCTTGCGCCCCAAGTTGCACACTACGCGTTGCTTCGGCTTGCCGTGCTCCCGATACGACTCGACCAGGCGGACATACTCATGTTGAACCCCTTTGCCGCCTGCGGCCCGAACGATGCGGAAGAACATAACCTGTCCTCACGCATACTACATATCATTGTCCACGATTACAACGTATTAATGGCGCTCAAAGCACAATATCTGTCTCTACGTTTTGGGCAAAATTCAACCCCCGTTCCTTTGAATTCAGTCACTTACGAGCGTTAGGGTGCCCATAAAGGGTAAACATGGGATAGCGTCCGGTAGCACTGTCGCGACGCTCCACAGCGTCGAGAAGATCGATGGGCGTGCGGATGCCGTCGCGATTCTTTTGGTCCATCGCTTGCTCAACTACTTTGCGCACCGGGCTCGACTTCAAAGCGCGCCACAGATGACGGTAAAAACTCATTTTTAGGAAGCGGTAGGCGTTCTCGATCGAGCTCGGCTCGGGGATCGCGACGAGGAGCCCTTGCTCCGCAATGAGAAAGAAGTCGACGACGTTGAACGAGATCCCAGCACCGATGTCGAGCAAGACGAAATCGGCGTCCACGGCAGCGATACAGGGCAATATTCGGGTTTTCTGACGATATTTCAGATTCGACGCGGCGAGATGGTCGTGTGCGCCGCTGATGAGTCCGAGGTTCTTGACGCCAGTCTCGAGAATCACGTCGTCAATCGACTCGACGCGCCGACTGATGAAATCGCTCAGCGTGAGCGACGGTATGGACAAGCCCAAGCAAGTATGGAGATTCGCTCCGCCGAGGTCGGCATCGATAACCACCACTTTCTTGCCGTGCCGTGCAAGGGAGATCCCGACGCTGCTCGTAATGAGGCTCTTGCCAACGCCGCCTTTGCCGCCGCCAACCGCAATGATACGGCCTTTGCTAGCCCATGTTTACCCTTTATGGGCACCCTAACGCTCGTAAGTGACTGAATTCAAAGGAACGGGGGTTGAATTTTGCCCAAAACGTAGAGACAGATATTGTGCTTTGAGCGCCATTAATACGTTGTAATCGTGGACAATGATATGTAGTATGCGTGAGGACAGGTTATGTTCTTCCGCATCGTTCGGGCCGCAGGCGGCAAAGGGGTTCAACATGAGTATGTCCGCCTGGTCGAGTCGTATCGGGAGCACGGCAAGCCGAAGCAACGCGTAGTGTGCAACTTGGGGCGCAAGGATCTCCTAGTTGCCAATCTCGACTCCCTCAATCGGTTGCTTGGGGCCGGTGAACCGGCCGACACCGAGCGAGCAGCCGAGCAGATCGCGGGGGCAGACGCGTGGGATTGGGGTCCGATGGTGGTGACGGCGACGCTGTGGCGCGAGCTCGGACTGGAGCAGATTCTCGACCGGCTCGGAGGCCGCGGCAAGCGCGACGGAGTGGCGCTAAGCGAGCGAGCTTTGGTGCTGGTCGCCAACCGGCTATGTGCTCCGTCAAGCGAGCACGGTCTGGCGCGCTGGCTCGAGACCGACTTCGTCTGCGACCGGCAGGGGCGGCGGTGGGTGCCGCAGTGGCGCGATGATGGGGAGCGGCGAGCGAGTCGCTCCCCGCGGGTTCGCGTGGAGTCTCGCCAACTCAAGCAATGGTACCGAACGCTCGACCAGCTGCATGCCCGCAAAGAACAGATCGAGAAAGAGCTGTTTTTGCGCTTGCGGGATCTGTTTTCGCTTGAGGTTGACATGGTGTTTTACGACCTGACGTCGACGTACTTCGAAGGTCAAGGCCCTCCGGGGCTCGGCGCCCACGGCTACAGTCGCGACCGCAGACCGCGTAACCGGCAAGTGCTTGTCGGTCTGGTGATGGTGGACGGTTGGCCGATCGCCCACCATGTTTTCGCCGGCAACTGGCGTGACGCGAAAACGGTGCCGCAGGTGCTCAACGATCTCAACGAACGATTCGGTTTGCACCGCGTGGTTTTTGTCGGCGACCGAGGGATGGTAACGAGCGACAGCCTGGCGGTGGTGCGCTCGCGCAAGCAGGGCTATCTCGTCGGGCTGCAAAGACGACGGCGCGAGGAGGTCTATCGTTACATCGAGCGCGCCAGCGGAGAGTGGATCGACTGCCCTGGTGGCATCACGGTGAGCGAAAAAGCCGAGCCACCTAAGACTCGTGTGCAAGAAGTCCGCTCCGAGCAGTCTGGCGTGCGCATCTTCGTCGTTCACAGCGACGAAAGGCTCGCCTACGAGCGCGGGCAGAGGCTGCGGGCCATGGGACGTGCCCGTGCGGCATTCGAGGCCCTCGAGCGCCGCGTGCGCGAGGGACGATTGAAAGCCCCCGAGAAAATCGGTGCCGCCGCCGCGCGCATACAGGCACGCCACCACGGTCACCGTTACTACGACTGGGAGTACAAAAACGCTCGCTTCCGCTTCTTCGAGCACCCGGACAACCTCAAGCGCGAGCAAGCCTACGAGGGTAAGTACGTTATTCAAACCGAGGAGCAAAACCTCTCTCCGGTCGACGCCGTGCGCCTTTACAAGGACCTAAACGAGGTCGAGCGAGCCTTCTCATGCCTTAAGGATGTCATTGAGATGCGTCCCGTTTACCACCAGACCGATGAGCGTGTGGAGGCACATCTTTTCGTAGCTACGCTGGCCTTCCTTGTGCATCGGGCTCTTGAGAAAAAGCTCAAGGTCGCCGAACTCGACCTGTCCGCAACCGAGGCACTACAAGCGCTACGCTCGGTCCGGCTCGTCGACTTACAGCTGGGTTCTGGGCGGACCAAGCGCGTCGTCACGCGCGGCACCGCTCGCGCCAACTCGATCCTGACTGCACTCGGAATCGTTGAACGCGACCCGCCAGCCTTCTCCGAGGAGGTGCTGTCAGCGTAGAGACAAACCGCGGATCTCAGTCCTTTGTTTATGATGACTTAGAGACCTAAAAGGGAAACATGGGCTAGGCTGCGACTTCTTGCGCGCTGTCGCCGCAACGACCGGATGCACCACTGGCGCAGGAGAGGATTCGGCACAGGGCGCGACCGCGCTAGCGGCTTTGAGCTCTGGGCGCGCGCCCCACGAGCCAGTTGGGTCTGAAGCGGAGAGAGACTGTTTCGGATCGGAGTCCACGGTACGTCCCCTTTTTAATAAGTTGAACGATCTAAGGATACCGGCAGGACTACCAAACAAGAATCTAAGGGTCCACAAGAATAAGTCGTTAGTACTAAGATAGTAGCGAACGCGCCCGAACCGTGTCAAGTGGTCTAGCATTCGGCGTTCAAGTTCACGCTCCGAATCCTACGGTGCTGAACTTTCGCTCGGACCGATTCGGCACGGCGCAAGTGCTGGTTGCTGAATGCTTACGACTGAACGCTGATCTACTGTACCCGCATCGGCGAGCCCAGCGACACGATAGCAGGGATTGGGATCCCGTTCAGGCTCGCGGGCTCGAAGGTGGCCCTGACGAGCGAGAGCATCATCAGCGGCACAGTTCCCGAAGATTGAGCTCCAATTTGGGCGGCGATGACCTTTCCTTGATGGTCAATAAGGACGGCAAATCCGCCGGATTGGGACTGGCGCCTCGAGTCCATCGCTTTCGGCGGCGGGGTCCGGTAACGGACTACGCGGGGCGGCTCGTAGCGGCCGAGGTCATCGGCCATCGTTTCCTTCAAGGCAACGAAAAACGGCACCAAGTCGTTCAGCAGATAATCGAAATCGGTCTGGAAAGCCGCCTGGAATTCTTCCTCGGCGGCCACTGCATTCTCCTTCAGCGCGTGGAGATACCCCAGATGCAGATGCGCCTCGGCATCACCCGGAATGGCCGCCGTGAGGGCCGTGTACAGATCCCGAGCATCTTCGAGGTGTCCGTCGAGCGCATGGGCACGCGCCAGAAGACGCAGAGCGCGCGTCTGCTCTGGATCGATAAGAAGCACTTCACCAAGCTCTTCAATCGCTTCAGGATATTCGCCGTCACCGAGCATCGCTTCGCCCACGAGAAGCTTCGCTTCCGTTCGTTCGCCATCCGATGCGGGCATGAAGGTCTCGAGCCAACTGACCGCTTGCCGATACTTGCCGTCGGCAATGTAGTCTCGTGCCTGCCGGATAGGGTCATCGAGACCCACCACCCGCTCGAGCGGCTGGCGCTGACGCGTCGGTTTGAGCATGAAATGGCGAGCGGGCACAATGCCGTCGCGGTCGAGGCTCGCGGTAAGGACGGGGTAGAAACTCTCGAGCCGGTCGAAGGCTTCATCGTATTCATCGAGCACGCGCAATTGGTGCCCGCGATAGACGACGCCATCCAGCTCGTTGGATGCTTTGATCGTGCCGATATAGACCGGACGATCCTCGGGAATGTGGATGAAGGCGGTTTGCGCGTCCCCGCTCTTCGGACTGAGTCCAAAGCGCTGTCGGAGAGGACGGTACTTCCCGGGCTTCGAAGGCCGAATTTGAGGGTAGTAAACGGCTTCGAAACCGAGCACGTTGTAAAGACCTGGTTTGATGGTCTCGGCAATATAGCCGAGCGCCTCGTCGATTTCGAGGGTTTCGTCTTTGCCGGTGGACACTTCCCGAAGCCGGATGCGCCTCGATCGAAATTCGATGCTATCGAATTTCCCGACGAAGCGGCCGAACACGACCGACTTCCCATCGGAAGCGACCTCGCTCCACGATTCGTCGCGGTCCGGCGTATCCGCCGCAATGGGAGTCGCCAGAAGAAGCACACCCAGGAGTAGCCCCACCACCTTCAAAATCGCCCGCGTACTCGTTTCCATCTGTCGGCTCCGATCCTGCCGGCCAAAAGCCAGCCACATTACGCGATGCTAGCAATTCGGCATCATACTACACTCTACCACCGAAGATGTGAACGACACCACACACTCACACAAAGTCAGCGGCGGCGGATCGTACGGAGCTGCGCGAGGGCCTCGGAGGTCTCCTGCGCCTCCTGGATACTCTGATCCGGAAATATGTTCCACGCCTTCGTGAGCGCGTCCTCCGCCAACATGTATTCCTGCTTCTGCAAGTGGCGCAGACCAACTCGAGCGTGCACCATTGCCATTTCCTGTTGGATACTGAGGTCGTCAGCACGAAACATCCGCGCGAGCTCGAATTGGTCGAGAGCTTCGTCTTGGCGGTCGGCCGGGCCCGCGAGAAAACGCCCATAGGCCAAGTAGTAGTCGGGCGCTATCTCGGGAACGGTCGCGGCGGCTTCGACGGCAGCTTTGAGCGCCTGCTCCGCCCGTTCGAGCTCACCTGTCCGCATGAGGAACTCGCCGTAACGTAATTGGGCCTTCGGATGCTTCGGGTCGATAGACACCGCCTGTTCGTAAGCATCACGAGCCATGACGAACGGATCTTCGGGGTCGTCGGTGTCCGAGCGACGAAGCCTCGTGGGCATCCGGCGGACGTAGACGTCCCCGATACCGATATTGGAGGGCGCGTGTCGCGGGTTCAAGGACAGAGCGCGCCGGAAAGCTTCGAGGCTGCTCTCTTCTGCCGACGACAGCGGCCCTTTCACGTCCGGGGCTCCCGCAAGCGCCAAATAGCACAGGCCGCGGTAGTAATGCGGTTCGGTCAGGTTCGGGTCCGTCGACATGACCTCGTCGATCTTACGCAGGGTCTCGTCGTACTGGCCGGACGCATAAAGGTTCTCGATCTCTGCGAGCGCCGGGTTGACAGTCGCTTCCAGCGGTCGATTCGCCTAGAAGGCTGTCCTTGAGCGCCTTCACCCGATCGCAGCCAGGGCCACAGAGCCCAACGGCGAGCAACAGAGTCATAAGTAACGGTTTCAACCTGCGCATGGGTGGAAGGCTCCTCTTCTAAAGGCCCTTTGGGCTCGCCTCCGCTGTTTTCGCCTATTCAAGGAATGGGCGCTGCAGACGCCGACAGCCTCCCTCGTTTGAGCCGCGCGATGGCGCGGTTTGCGCTATCCGCTACTTTGCTGTTCGGATCGCCAAGCAGAGGCTCCAGATGAGGTATCGCCGCGGGATCTCCTATTTCCATGAGTACTCGCGCCATCTCTATCCTGACCGCCGGAACAGGATCGGCGAGATAGCGAACGAGCTCGCCCAAAACACCACTGCCGAGCTCGACCGCGTATTCATAAGCCTGCTCATGCCGCTTTCGGTTACCGAGATCGAGCGCGACGCGGTCGATGAACTCCAGCCTGCCAAGTTCGACGAGTGCGAAACAATAAGCCAACTGAACCGTCTCATCGGGCTCCCGCAGGAAGTCCTTTACCAAACCCGATGCTATCCGAGAATCGCCTAAGCGGCCGAGCCCCTCGACAGCCCATCGACGCTGGTCTGGATTCTTGCTCGTCATCTGATGGTAGAACACCCCACGCGCTTCGGGCGCGCCAATATGGGCAAGCGCAGCCAAGGCGCGATCGCCGAGCTTGTTGACGTTCGCATCGTAAATCGCGACCAGGTCTGGCGCCGCTTCCGGGTACTGCATCTTGCCGAGAGCATCGATGACCGCGCCCGCCAGCGTTTTGTCCGCGCCGTTCAGCACACCGCGGACGGCTTCTGCCGCTTCATCCGTGCCAATTTTCGCGAGCGCCATGACGGCTTCGAGGCGGATATTCTTGTCCCCATCATAGAGCGAGCTCTCGAGAGGCCGCGCCGACCTTGCGAGGCCCAAAACTCCAAGCGTATAGGCCGACTGCCGGCGCAATTTCGGTTCTTCGTCCTGAAGTCGAAGCTCCACGGCTTGGGCAACGCGGAGATCGATGGGGATGAGGTCCTTGAGCTCGGGCGTGCGTTTCCTATCCCCGAGGATCCAGTTCAACGAGCCTCCTGTGCCCGCGTTACCGGCGCCCACGTAAATCTCGAGCGCGGCGGTCAGGGCTTCGCCACGGACGCTCCGGTCCTCATCCTGAAGCCCGATGAGGAGGCCGTCGATCGTCTCCGACGACGTGAAGGCGCGCAGAGCCTCGACCGTAACTCGCCGCACTTTGAGCTCCGGGTCCCTCATAGCTTGTGTCAGCGCAGGAATGCCTTCGAGGCGCCCCGACTTGCCGAGCGCTTTCGCGGCTTTCACCCGCGTGCCCACATTGGGGCTTCTCAGGTTCGCTATCTCGTCCTGAAAGGTGTCCTGTGCCGCAAGCGGCAGCGGAAGGTTAGCAAAACAACCGAATACCACAATGTTGAGGACGACCAAACGTGTCGGTCCCATATATGAACCTCCAATCAAGGCAGTCACGGCAAAAAATGCGTCTGGATGGAATCGCAACGGGTTGTATGTTAACAGAAAGCCTACCCCAGGATCTAGTAGTCCTGACGCGACGGAGCTCCTGTGAACCCAGGGTCTTATTGAGGCTTGGGGTGGTTCAAAACGCGCTTTTTCTCGGTGGAGCTGGCGCCATCTTGCTCAGAACCGGCCTCGTTGGTTCGTTTCGCGTAAGCAACGGGATCGAGCAGAAGGTCTGCGGCCTGTGTCATCGCGTTGACGGCCGCTTGGACCTGGGGATCGTACCGGACAGCTACACGCTGGGCCGCTTCCGCGCCCCAAATCGCGTTGAAGATCGCCACCTCGATGCGGATGGCAAGCCGATCGCGGTGCTCCAGAAGCTCGTCCTTGGAGTAGCTCACATCCTCTTCATCAAGAAACGCAATGAAGTCCTCGAGGATTCCATCGTCGACACGGAAGCGCTGGTCTATGAGCCGGACATCCTTGGGGCGCGTCGTCCGGACCTCCTTCGGCTGAATGCCCGCGCCGTCCAGAAGCCGCCGATCGTCCTCGGCGGCAAAGTGGGTGCTATATTTGAAGAAAGCGTTCCTGCTATTGAGCGCCAAAATCGGCTTGGGAAGCCGCGGGTAGGTCACTTGAAGGTCGGGGTTGATCCCGCCGCCGCTATAGACCTTCCGGCCGGCATCCGTGTATTTCACTTCACCCCTCGGAGACTCCGGCGTGTCGGAGCGCGCGCTGTAATAGTAATCATCGAACGAGCCCGAATAATCGCGCTGGATATTTCTCCCACTCGGTGTGAAGTATTCCGCCGTCGTGAGCGCGAGGCCGTTGCCTTCGCTGATACGATAGATCGACTGCACGAGGCCTTTGCCGAATGTGGTCTCGCCGATGATCAGCCCGCGGTCGTGATCTTGAATGGCCCCGGAGACGATTTCGGACGCGGAGGCGCTGCCCCTCGAAACGAGTACGACGAGAGGCATCTTGCTATGGGAGCTGGCGCGCTCGGCATGATAGTCGTAATCCGAGCCGTCGGTGCGCCCGCGCGTGTAGACGATGCGCAAGCCCTTCTCGAGAAACTTGTTGGATACCGCGACTGCTTGATCCAGCAACCCGCCAGGGTTGTCGCGCAGGTCGAGTACGAACTCAGTCGCGCCTTCCTTCTGAAGCTTGACGAGATTTTCATGGAGCTCGTCTTCGGTCGTCTCCGTAAAATCGGAGATGCGCAGATAACCCGTATCGTCATCGAGCATGAAAGCATAGGGAACACTGCGGAGGTCGATCTTGTCCCGGACGATGGTGAAATCGAGCGGCTGGTCGTACCCGGCGCGGGTGATAGAAATCGTGACCTCGCTGCCTTTGGGCCCGCGCAGCTTCTTCACAGCCGAGTCGAGCTCGACGCCATGGGTGAGCTCACCTTCGATTTTGGAGATGATGTCGCCGGAGCGGATGCCGAGCCGGTAGGCGGGGGTTCCCTCGAAAGGCGAGATGACCGTCAGGTTACCCTCGCGCATCTGAACCGAGATCCCGAGCCCGTGATAGCTGCCGTGTTGGCGCTCTTGAAGCTGGTTATATTCCTGTTTCGGGAGAAAATTCGAGTGCGGATCGAGCGTGCGAAGCATGCCGCGGATCGACGCGTGGACCAAGTCTTTTGGGTCGACCTCAGTAACGTATTCCTCTTCCACCAGGCGCAGCACTTGCGTGTAACGCCGCAGGAACTCAGAATAACGATCCGATTTTGCCTGTGCCCGGCTTCCGAACAGACCACCAATGGTCGCGCCCGCGATGACGAGGGACACCACCACAGCTAAAGCAGATCTCTTCATGAACAACCGCCTCAAATGAGTAGAGTTTTGCCGACAATATCCATCTTGCCCCATCCTAGCAGAGAGCCGATCTCAAGTAAAATCTGCGGGGCTTTTCGGCGATTGGTGGTCCCGGGGGCTTCGTCTTATAATAAGCGCCAACAGGCGTCAGGAGGATTTTGCCATGCTAGGCCCTATCGGGATGCAAGAGCTTATCATCATCTTCGTGATTGCCTTGATCGTGTTCGGCCCTAGAAAGCTCCCCCAGCTCGGAAAATCGCTGGGACGAAGCATTGCCGAGTTCAAACGCGCCAGCAACGAGCTCCGGAGCACCCTCGAGCAAGAGATCCGCGTCGAGGAGACCCGCAAGGAGATCATGGAGCCGATCGAAACTCTTCAGCAGGAAGCGAAGGAAGCCGTCAAAAAGGCGACAGAGATCGACCTCGCCGTCGAATCCGCGATCGATCCCCCAAATAAAGGCGAAGCTAAAGACGGGGCCAAACAGCCGCACGAAACGAAAGTTTAGTGGCTCAGACTGCTGCGCTACCGCCTCCGGAAGACACGTCTCCGGAGAAGATGTCCTTTCTGGACCATCTTGACGAGCTCCGCCGTCGCATCATCTTCGCCATCGTCAGCCTGGCCGTCGCCTTCGTTCTGTGTTTCACGTTCTCGACCCAGATCTTCGAGTTCCTCATGGGGCCCATGACGATGGCCCTACCCGAAGGCGGCGAGCTCATCGCGACAAAGGTACCCGAGATCTTCTTGCTGCATCTGAAGATGTCGTTCTTCATCGCCATTTTCATCGCATCTCCCGCGTGGCTCACCCAAGTGTGGCTTTTCATCGCCCCGGGGCTCTATCAGACGGAAAAGAAATTCGCCGTCCCCTTCATCTTCTTTGGCACCTGTTTCTTCCTGCTCGGAGCGGCCTTCAGCCACTACATGGTCTTTCCCACCGCGGTAAATTTTCTGACGACGTTCGGTAGCGAAACGATGATTGCTGTTAAACCGACCGTGTCCGAAGTGTTCAGCTTCTATAGCCGCGTGATCCTCGGTACCGGTTTCGTTTTTCAAATCCCGACCGTCGTGTTCCTCCTAGCTCGTATCGGTTTGGTCACGCCGGGCTTCTTGTGGCGTAACTTCAAGTACGCCGTTTTGACCATCTTCATCACCGCCGCCATCGTCACGCCCCCAGACGTCGTGACCCAGATGCTCCTCGCGTTTCCGATGATTGCGCTCTACGTGCTCTCGATTGGCATCGCGTGGGTGTTCGGACGCGACCGCCAGCACCCCGACAGCTAGTTGTAGCCAATCAAACCTGAAAAGCGAAGCGTAAATTATCGATCTCGGTACACGGAATTCGCGATTTTTGGCGGGTCGTCTAAACGAGCGGGACGAAGCGGACGCCGCCGAGGCTCCGGACGCGGAAACCCGAGCCAAGTGCAGCGTCCTGGATATGAAGCTCTAGCTGCTGCTCTTCGGCCCCTCCGATGGGGATCACGAGACGCCCGGAGGGCGCGAGCTGCGCCCGCAGCTCGTCGGGCACAACCTTCGGTGCCGCCGCACAAAGAATGGCGTCGAACGGCGCGTCATCGGCCCAGCCCACTTTTCCGTCTCCCACCTTGAAGCAGAGATTCTCATAGCCCATCGCTTCGAGACGTGCTCTGGCAGAGCGCGCAAGCTCGGGTTTTATCTCCACCGTGTAGACGGTATGCGCGAGCGCGGCAAGCACAGCCGTCTGATAGCCCGAGCCCGTGCCGATCTCGAGCACCGTCTCACCGCCGTCGAGCTCCAGGGCCTCGGTCATGACGGCCACGATATAGGGCTGCGAGAGCGTTTGTCCCTTGCCGATCGCCACGGGAAAGTCACCGTAGGCCATGTGAGAGCGCGCCTCGGGTACAAATCGATGCCTCTCGATACTTCGCATCACGTCGAGAACCCGACGGTCCTGAATGCCGCGTCGCACGAGATGCTCGTCAACCATGCGCGCGCGGTAATCCGCCATGACGTCGGCCCCGTGGCCACGTTTTCGGGCAGGAGGATGGGGCTTCACGGGAAAGACGGTAGCACAGCACGGGACTCGGCGATTTCTTTACGACAGGGAGGTCGAGCGCGGCGTTTGTCGTCTAGAGAGTTAAAGAACGTTTTTCCGTTTTTCGAAAAGGAGGCTCGACGTGAAAGTATTGGTTATCATCGTTTGTATAGGTGCGTTGTCGGCAGCGGTCCTTGCTCGCGATCTAGAGCGCATCGCCCAGAAGGAGCGCGACCGTCGCGACGCCCTTCCGGCGAGCGAGCGCGGCACAAAGCGCTTCACAGACGCGCATTTGGAAAGATACGCATGGCAGCGACGACCGGCAAAGCTCGGCGCGCGTGTGGCTCCTCCGCCATCCCGGCGGGATACCGCCCCGGATCTCGTCAAAGCCGAAGCCTTTTGGCGATGGCAGAAAATGATTCACGATCGCGAGTTGGCTCGGATCGAGGCACGCATTCGTAGGCTGGAGTCACGGCTGTCCGGCCGGGAGCTCGTTGCGCGGCGGAAGGGATGGCGGCACGACGATCCCACCATCACACTCATCAAGGAATCGCTCGAAAGCCTCCGCGAGGAACGCGACAAGCTGGACTTGTCATTTCGTGAGCGTGCGCGCAAAGCCGGGGCCTTTCCTGGGTGGATCCGCTGATATTTGGACGTTTTTGATAAGCTTCCGAAACATTAGTGAGCAGAGTGAGCAGAGTGAGCAGAACGACACGGCGCCGGCTACATCGGCCCGGCGATCCGTATCCGGTGGTTCTTGCGAACGACTACGTGGATGATATCGGGCACGCTCTCCGGCGGCTCTGGCCAGGTGGACGGGTAGCGGTCGTCACCCAGGCGCAGGTGAGACGGTTCCATGGGGCTCGTCTCGAGGCGAGCCTCGCTCGCGCCGGAATTGCCCACGTAACGCTTTCGATGCCGGAGGGCGAGGAAAACAAGAGCCTCGCGACCGTCGAGCGCCTCTACGGCGGGCTCCTCCGTTACGGGTTCACGCGCGACGACGCGCTGCTCGCTTTCGGCGGCGGCACCGTCGGCGATACGGCAGGCTTTGTCGCGGCGACGTACCTGCGCGGCATCCCCTTCGCGCAGCTCCCAACGACGCTCCTCGCACAGATCGACAGCTCGATCGGAGGCAAAGTCGGCGTCAACCATCGTCTGGGAAAAAATCTCATCGGGTCGATCTATCGACCGAGCGCCGTCTGGATCGACCCAACGCTTCTCGCGACGCTCCCGCCGCGCGATCTGGTATCTGGTTTCTTCGAGCTCATCAAATACGGATTCGTCGCCGCGCCCAAATTGCTGAAGCGTATGGAGAAGAAGGCGCTTTCCATCGGCTCGGAGACGCTCGCACTCTCTATTGGTGACGGTGTTCGTACAAAGCTCGACGTCGTCCGACAAGACGAGCACGAGCACGGGCTTCGTCGAATATTGAATTTCGGGCACACGATCGGCCATGGACTGGAAGCGGCATCGAGCTACAAAGGGCTTCGTCACGGCGAAGCTGTCGGATGGGGCATGCTCGGCGCCATAGCTCTCGCTGAGCGGCGCGCCACGATCACGACTGCGCTAGCGCGGCGGCTGAGCTCCGCGGTTCGCAACGTCGGGCCGCTCCCGTCTCTCGGGCGACTCAAAAAAAGCCGCGTTCTCGCCGCAGTCCGAAAGGACAAGAAGCGCAGCAAAGAAGGGCTCCGCTTCATTCTGCCGGTGGGGCTCGGGCGCGTGGAAATCGTGGAGAATTTTCCAAAGAGCGAAATCGCGTGGGCGCTATCGATCCTCGGTGTGGGACGCTGATGCCTGAAGCCTCCGCGGTGCGCCGGATGTTCGAAGGTGTGGCGCCGCGCTACGACCTTCTGAACCACGTGCTGAGCCTCGGCATTGATCGCTCCTGGCGCCGCGCGGTCGTCGAAGCTCTCGAGCTAGAACGCGATCAGCGTGTTTTGGATCTTTGCTGCGGCACAGGTGACCTCGCCCTCGAGTTGGCGCGACAAGCGCGCTGCATCGCCTGTGACTTCACATGGAACATGTTGACGCGCGCCCGCGACAAATCTCGTGAGAGCGGGGTGCCCATTCGGGTGGCAGCCGCGGATACCCTCTCGCTTCCCTTTCCCGATGGCGTGTTCGACGCCGCGACCGTCGCGTTCGGCGTGCGTAACCTGGCCGATATGCCGGCGGGCCTTCGGGAGATCCGCCGCGTCCTCGTGCCCGGCGGTACGCTCGCCATCCTCGAGTTCTCGCATCCCAAGGGGTGGCTACGGAAACCCTACCGGTTCTACTTGAACGCTCTGCTACCGCAGCTCGGAAACCTGCTGAGCCGAAAAGGCGAGGCTTATCGCTACCTCGCCGAATCGATTATCGGCTTCCCCGATCCCGATACGTTGGTCGGTTTGATGCTGGACGCAGGTTTTGAAGATCCGAGCTACCAGACACTCACGGGAGGGATCGTCGCCATCCATCGCGGAACGACATAAGGGTCCTGATGCGTCGGCGTCCAAGAGTCGGTAGTTATTCTTGCCCGGGCCGGCTGAGCTCGGCTCAAAGGCCGGACAAAAGACGTATCAGGATGGCTTTGGCGACGTGCAAGCGATTCTCGGCTTGTTCGAATACGACACTCTGAGGGCCGTCGATGACCTCGTTAGTCACTTCCTCTTCGCGATGCGCGGGAAGGCTGTGCATGAACAGTGCGTCCGGCTTCGCTTCGCTCATGAGCGCTGGGTTGACCTGGTAAGGCGCCAACGCTTCGACCCGATCCGCGGCTTGCGCCTCCTGGCCAATGGAGACCCATGCGTCGGTATATACCACATCGGCGTCTTGCACGGCTGCGGTCGGGTTGTCGGTCAAGGAGATCGTGAGGCCTGCCGCGCTCGCTTCGCGATTGGCGCTTTTAACGATGAGCGCCTTCGGCTCGTATCCGGGGGGAGAGGCTACCACGACATTCATCCCGGACTTGATCGCCCCATAGATGAGCGAATGGCACATAGGGTTGCCCGGACCCACATAGGCCAATTTCCGGCCCGTGAGACTTCCCTTTTTTTCGATGAGCGTGAGAAAGTCTCCCAACACCTGGCACGGATGCAAGAGGTCGGTAAGGCCGTTGATGACAGGCACGTCAGCGTTTCGCGAGAGCTCGACGAGGTGAGCGTGGCTGCGCATGCGCGCCACGATACCGTCCAAGTATCGTGACAGTGTCTTCGCCGTGTCCGCCATCGACTCACCCCGAGATGTTTGCATGTCGCGATCGTTGAGATCGATCGCGAGCCCGCCGAGCTGGAACATGGCGACTTGGAAAGCTGTGCGCGTTCGCGTCGAGGGCGACTGGAAAAACAAACCGAGCGTCCTCCCTGCGAGAGAGGTTCTAAAGCGGTCAGGCGTGGCTTTGAGATCCACCGTGAGCCGAAACACTTCGGACACATCTCCCGCGCTCAGGTCTCGGATCGAGATGAGATGCTTGGGCTCCATGGCGTCGGGTAGTCGATTCAGAGTGTGGACACGCCGCACCGACCAGTGACCAAAGACGACGCAGAGCGATATAAGCCCTTATACGCTAGAGTTTATGGACCGCGCAGCGGCATTGTCAAGCCGGGACCCTCGAAAAGGAGCTCCGAGGAAACGCGCGTGTATATCCTCGAACGCCGGGCTCGAGCGCTCCGAGAGGCACGGACGCCTCCGGGCAGGCATTCGAGACCGACAAAACCCGCTACGGGGCGACAGCCACCGCGCGAATCTCGAGAGCCGCGCTCAAGTTCCGGGGATTCACGTTCGTCGAGAACGTTTTGCGGATGAAATTGTCCGCGATGCTGGTGGCATCCGCACCTTCAGAGGCGCCCTCGAGATTCGCCGATATGGAGCGCGCGGTCACCGTGACGCGCACACTCGACAACATGTTCTCTGCCGTCAACGGCAAGAGGGGACCGATATCCGTAACGGGAACCGGAGGGAAGTTCTGCTGTGCGGGCGCGGTGACACCGATAAAATAGACGATCTGGAAATCCTCCAGATAGCCCACCGGTTGCGGAATCGCCCCGTCCACGCTGCGTCTGACCAACCGCGGCGGAGGGCCGGCATAGCCGGCCGGATCGTCCAGCAATGTGTCGTAGCGCACGACCGAGACGCTAGTCAGCTTCGGAAAACCCCCGAACAAAACCGGGTCGACCGCAGCCGCGTTCCCCGCCACCGCCGGAGGGGACCCGTGGAAGCTGTAAGCGGCGTGGGTCGCGAAATCGAGCTCGATGAGCGCCAAGGGCTGGCTCTCGTCGACGGACACCACCTCCACCATCGCCCACTGTGAACCGATCGGGTTCTCGTTGGGAACGTCGTTGTAAAGCACGAGAACGTCACCGGGTTCGAAGTTCGTCGTCATGCTCACGACCTCGGCGCAAACGCTCGGGCACGCGCCGACGACGACGATGTTCCCTACTTCTTCAGGAACGAGAAAGGTCTGTCCCGGACGCTGCAACGCCCCAATCATCTCGATACTATCCGCAGGCGCTCCATCGCCTCCGTTCTGGGTGAAAGCGGGGAACTCGGGTGGCAAGCCGGCGCCCGCCTGCAAAATGTCGCGCGACACCATATCGAGCACGTTGCGGGCGTTCTGCTGCAGATCCGCGATTTCCGGCTCCCTTTGGAACGAACGTTGACCGCGGGTGAGCAGAGCAAAGACCGAGGCCATGACAACCACCGTGATGGCAATCGAGATGAGCACCTCGATAAGGGTAAAGCCGCGCTCGTTCTCGCTCTTGAAGCACGGCGGTTGCTGTTGCACGTCATACATGGTTATACTCCCGTCCGCAGGGGGGTTCGATCTTTGGCTTCCTTCGCTTTCTCGGCAAGGCCGAAATCGCGCATCTTCTGAAGCAGGGTCTTTTGGCTCACGGATAGGAGATCCGCTGCACGACGGCGATCGCCGCCGACTTCGTCGAGAACCTGCCCGACTTTTTCGCTCTCCGCAGCCGTCGACGCACGCCGGCTCACTTCGGCCAGTGTTCCATGAAGGTCGAACGTACGAGCGGGCCCACGTTCGCGATCGCCACCGAGTCCTAGCTGCGATTCGTCCAAGCGAATGTCGTCGCACAAAATCGCGGCGCGCTCGAGACAATTGGCGAGCTCCCGAACGTTACCCGGCCAGTCGTAGTTCATCAGCGCTTCCATACACGCGTCGGGAATCGCAACCGGAGCTTTGTTCAGATCGCGACAAAATGCATCCAGGTAATGCTTCGCCAGCAAAGGGATGTCACCGCGCCGTTCACGCAAAGCTGGAATCGAGATGGGAAAGACCGAGAGCCGAAAATAGAGGTCTTCCCGAAACTCTCCTCGCTCGACCGCTCGCCTCAGCTCGCGATTCGTGGCCGCCACGATGCGCACATCGACATGTAGTGTTCGTGTGCCGCCGACACGCTCGGAGGACCGTTCCTGGAGCACGCGCAAAAGCTTCGCCTGAAGCTCGAATGGAAGCTCGCCCATCTCGTCGAGGAGCACGGTGCCGCCCTCTGCGAGCTCGAGCTTTCCGAGCTTTCGCGCATTGGCGCCGGTATAGGCGCCTTTCTCCTGCCCGAAGAGCTCGTTCTCGAGAAGGTCGCCGGGAATCGCCGCACAATTGATGGCGACGAAGGGACCGTCACGCCTCGCGCTCAGCTGATGGAGAGCGCGCGCAAAAAGCTCTTTGCCGGTGCCGCTCTCGCCGAGCAAGAGCACGGTCGTTTCCGAGCTCGCGGCTCGCTGAAGGTCGAGGCTCACTCTCTCGAGCGCCGGATCTTTACCGATGATTCGGGGGAAGCCGTAGCGCGCCGCGTATTCCTCTTTGAGAATAAGGTGCTCCATCACGAGTCGCCGCTGTCCGACCGCCCGTTCCATGAGCACGAGAAGGTGATCCGTGTCCACAGGCTTGGCGAGAAAATCGAACGCTCCGTCTTTCATCGCTGAGACCGCGTCTTGAATCGTCCCGTAGGCCGTCATCACGATCACGGGCATGTTGGCGTCGGCGTCGCGCGACGCCCTCAAGACGTCCATACCCGTGCCTCCCGGAAGTCTCAGATCGGTGAGCACGACCGATATGCGGGTGCTTCTGAGAAAACGCAAAGCCTCCGTCGTGCTCGCGGCCTCGAGCACCGTATAGCCGGAGGCTGTGAGCGCGCGGCGAAGCATCGTTCGAAGAGAGTCTCGATCCTCGACGACGAGCACATCCGCCGCTTTCGTCCGCACATCCGCCCCTTCTCGACGTTCACCCCGCCGTTATCATGAAGCTCGCCGCTCGTGGCGTGTCTATCGCACCCAGCCCGGCGGCACAGAAGCCTTACGTGCTTCGACCCGAATAGCCTCGAGCTCCGCGCGCGACGCGGCAAGCTCTTGCGACGCTTTTTCACGAGAGGCCAGACTATTCTGACCGCGTGGATCGATCCCGACCCGCTGGCCGTCGCCCCAATCCTCGGAGCTCATCGGCTGTTCCAGGCGCGCGATTTTGTCTTTCACGCCTTTCACGCGGTTTCGCCAGTGCTCTTCAGTCTGGGTCTCGTCCTCTTGCTCTTCACTCTCCTCGGTGTCAGACGCCGCGTCTGTGGCCGCGTCTGTGGCCTCGCCTCCGCCCTCTTGAGTCTGAGATGGGGTCGAGAGCTCGCCATAGCCTCGAGTCAGCTCACGATCGGTAACGACTCGCTTCGCCTCGGATGGATTTCCATCACGTCGCTCTTTTTCTTTCTTCGCAAGCTCTGCTAGCGATTGAGCAGTCGCAAACCCGACGCTCATCGCGAACACGACGACGGCAAGTGCAAGTGTTCGAAATCCTCGCATCACGTTCCCTCCTCGGCTCATTCGATCAATGGCTCAGTGGCTGCAGGTCGCGGGAAGCCAAGAGAAAACCCCAAGAAGCCCCCCCGCGATTCCTAGTTTTAGCGATACCATATTTTACGTCACGAGCCGGGTCTTCACAAGTTGAGTTCACTCCGTCCGTTCCCTTTCGCGCTCGGCGAGCGCTTTTTTCGCGAGCTCGAGCTGTTTGCGCACGATAGGGGCGCGCGCGTCATCGGGGCGCGCATGCTGCACATATGCTTCGTAGGCCGCCAAAGATTCCGGAATGCGGTCCAGCTCCTCGTAGGTCTGAGCGAGGCTGAAGTGGTAGTCGCCGTTGTCCGGAGCGGCCGCGACGGCTTGCTCGAGAGGTGCGACGGCACCGCTGGCGTTTCCTGAGATGAGCTCGGTGACGCCGAGCGCATGATGCGCCGCAGCGGAGCTCGGGTCGAGCTCGATCGAGTTCCGGAGCACCGTTTTCGCTTCGTCCAATTGCCCCGCGTTTTTGAGACTGACGCCGTACTCGTACACGAACTCGGGGTCCGCCTCTCGAGTCGTCGCCAGGTACTCGGTCTGCCCTATCGCGACGTCTTCGTCGCCCGTGGCCCGGGCAATCCGAGCGAGCTCCAGCATCGCTTCGAGCTCTTGCGGGTGACGATCGACGAAGTCTTGGAGAGCAGCGAAGGCGCTTTCGTCGTCGCCGTCCTTCTTGCACGCGGTCACATAGTGATCCAACAGCTCAAAAGAGTCGGGCCGAATCTCGCGCGCGTCAGCAAGCGTCTGTTTGGAGCGCGCAAATTCCCCGTTGTGGAAGTAAGAGAGCCCGAGAAATTGCAGAACGCGGGGATTATGGGGCAAATCACGCGCGAGGTCCTCGAACATCGGGATGGCTCTGTCGTAGTCACGCTGTCGAAACGCGGCAATCGCGTCGGAATACTTCCCGGTGGCAAGTTGCGCATCAATTTCGTCGAGGATCGGCCCATCCGGCCGCTCGATGTTCATGGCCGGAGCCGGGCTCGTCGCCCCCGCGGCCTGCGGTTCCTCGTTTGCGGAGCTTGTGACGAGAGCGAGCACGACCAACGCACCGACGGCCGCGATCATCGCAACCATGATCGCCACCATGGGCGAGCGCGAGCTACCGCCGCCACCCCACTCGGCGACATCGTCCAACGACTCCGAGCACCGGAGGCAGTACTCCAACGAGTTCTTGTTCTTGGCGCCACAATGAGGGCAGCGCTTCATTCCTTGGGTGCCGGCAACGTTGCCGCAGCCACCGTCCTCTGGTGATGCCATGTGCCCTCCCTGATCTTACCGATCGCGACCAGAAGTGACCTTGCCTACGTTCTTAACCCTAATCGCAAATAAACGTCACCGTGTCTGAGGTCTTTGGCCCCCGTGAATAGCACCTTTTCCAGGTTCTGCATACACCGTGCAGAATCACCTATAGTGGCGGCGAGCGGGTGCCCCAGCACGAGCTTCTCGCCTGCGCCCAGTGCGGCTGTTTCGCGTTTTCGTGCTTCGAAGATTTTGCGATTAGGGTTAAGTATCTTAGAATACCTCGTTTACGACCAAAAAGGAAAGCGGCAATTACAGCCAGCCTTCGGAATATTCGCGCGTATCCCCACTCATAGGAAGGCGGATGGCAAAGCTCGCACCGCCGTTCGTCTTCTCGAGCTCCACGGTTCCGTTATGCGAGACGATGATTTTCTGGACCACCGACAAACCGAGCCCGGTGCCATCCACCTTCCCCGTCGTAAAGGGCGTAAAGATCCGCGGTGCGGGCAAGCTCGACACGGACCGAGCCTTTCTTCGCCTTGGACGCCGCCACCGCTTCGATCGCATTGACGACGAGGTTCGAGACCGCCTTGCGAAGCATAGGCTCGTCGGCCGGAAGGCTAATCACGCCATCCGCTTCGAGCGAAAGATGAACATCGTCGCGCGCGGCGCGCTGCTTCAACTCATCCAAAAGGTCGCGCAAGAGAGCGTAGAGATCGACCGCTTCCAGCTGGAGCGATTCCGGCCGCGCAAATTGAAGGAACTCGGTCACGACGCGAGCGAGCGAGTGGCTCTCTTCGAGAAGCGCGTCGACAAGCTCTTCCGATTCGTCTCCGCCCTGCCCTTTCAGAAGCTTGGCATTGCCCATGATCGTCCCGAGGCCGTTTCGGAACTCGTGGGCAATCCCGGCGACCATTTCACCCAGCCGAGCGAGGTTCTCCTTGAGTAGCAATCGCTCGCGCAGCGAGACGATTTCGGTCAGATCGGCGAGCAAACAAATAGCACCTCTCGTGCCGCCATCCGAAGCCAGGAGCGGGATAACGCTCACACCGAGGTGAAGCGTCTCGCCGCTTTCCTTCTTGTAGAGCGCCTGCCCTCGAAGGTGATAGGCGCCGAGCTCGAGAGCTTCATCGGCGCGCGTCGCGAGCGCCGGCGAGCCCGGAAAGACTTCAGCAAAAGGGAGCTTCAGCACCTTTGACGCTTCGAGGTCGAAGATGCGCTCCGCCGCCGGATTGACCAACACCACTGTTCCCGAGGGGTCGAGGCTCACGAGACCCGTTGTCATGCTGCGGATGATGTCGCTCGCGAGCGCTTCCGTCTCGTCAGCGCGCGCTTTCTCGAGCTGATGCAGAGCCGAGAGCTCCCGCTCCTTTTCCTTCAAGCGCGCGACGACCTCCTGAAAGGTCGTCAAGAGAAATTCACTTTCGTCGGTCTCATCGATTCTGGTTTCGGGGAGCTCGCTCGCCACGGATCGGGCTTCCGCGACGAGCCGACGCTGGGGCGCGAGCATGCTGTTCAGAAAGAGTACGATGGCGAGAAGCACCAGGCTCAGAGCGGAGACTTGGTAGACGAGTGAGCTTCGAAATCGGCGGTTCGCGTCGGCAAGACGTGGAGCCGGCACCTCGATCCGCAAGATGCCGAACAGCATCGCGCAGCGGAATAGTGGGAAGCACCAAGTAGGCGAAGGCGCGCGCGCGGTCGGCATCGTAGGCGGGCGCCACGTCGCTCATCGTCCAGCCGTTTTCACGAAGCTCGTCGAACCCTTCGCGAGACAAACGTTCGCGCTCGTCGCTCTCGGGAGGCCCGCACGCCCCAGGAGTAACGAGCCGGCCGCTCCAGTCGAGGACGCAGATGGAGATGAGCTCACGGTGTTTGGCTAGATTCTCGAGCCGGGCCGTTAGAACACTGATGGCTTCGTCGCGGCCTTCACCGAGATCAGAGACGATGCGCAGCGCCGTTTCGCGTGAGCGCGACTCGAATAGCTCGGTGAGAACGCCTCGGGATTGATAGGAAACCAGGAGGCTCTGGCTATTCGTGAGCACGAGCACAAGGATCAAAAGGGCGAGAAAGAGCCGAACGCGTGCTTCGCGCGAGAACATTGGGCTCGTTTCTACTGTACTGGCTCAGAACATACCGGAATACCACTCGATCACGCGCTCACCAGCATACATCGCCACGATTGCGCCCATGCCGAGAAACGTGCCGAACGGAAGCTTTGTCTTCATGTCCCCGCCGCTTTTTTGAATGACGATGATGCCAACGATGGAGCCGACGAGCGAGCCGAGGAACAACGTCAGCAGCACACCTTTCCACCCGACGAAGGCGCCGACCATCCCCATCATCTTGACGTCACCGAAACCCATCCCCTCGACTTTCTTGAGGAGGAAGTAAGCCTCGGACACAAGGAACAAGACGGAAGCCCCGAGCACGGCCCCTTTCAGCGCATCGACGAAAGTGATCGTCTCGCGGGGCCAAGAGAGCGCGAGCCCTAAAACGACGCTGGAAAGTGTAATGCTGTCCGGGAGAATTTGGTGATCGAAGTCGATGAAAATGAGCGCGATCATCGCTGCGACGAAGGCGAACTCGACGAGATATTCGAGGCTCGGCCCGTGTCTCATGAACGAGAGTAGCGACGCGGCAGACATAGCAAGCTCTACCCCGGGATAGCGTATCGAGATCGAAGCACTGCAATGACGACAGCGTCCACGAAGCAAGATATAGCTCACGACCGGAACGTTGTCATAGGACCCCACGAGCTTGCGGCACGAGGGACAGCGCGAGCGAGGCGTCACGAGCGACTCCCCCAAGGGAAGCCGATGGATCACAACATTTAAGAAGCTCCCCCAGACGAGCCCAAGAAATCCTGCGAAAGCGGGAAGCAGCCAGACCGGTCTTTCGAACTCCGTCAACGTACTTACCGGAGGTTGTATTTTTGCAGCAGGTAGCGGAACGAACGTAGGTTCATTCGGAGTAGCTTGGCCGCTTTGGTCTGGACGCCGCCCGAACGCGCCATCGCGGTGGACAAGAGTTGCGACTCCATCGTCGCGACACGCTCGTTGAAGTCGACACCCTCCTCCGGCAGCACGGCGGATCCAGCATCCTCGGGCCCGTCGGCCGGAGCGTCACCAAAGGTTCTAACCTTCTCTGGCAGCCGCTCGGGCAGGATGACTCTCGTCGACTCGAGCGCCACACCGCGCTCGATAACGTTTTCGAGCTCGCGGACATTGCCGGGCCAATCGTATCGCGTCATTAGATCGATGGCCTGATCGGAGATCTTGCGGATGTTCCTGCCCATCGATTTGCAGGCCTTCGCGAGAAAGTGCTGGGCGAGAAGCGGTATATCGTCGCGGCGCTCGCGTAGCGGTGGCACGCAGATCGGGATGACGTTCAAACGGTAATACAGATCCTCACGAAACGTTTTTTGCCGAAGACCCTCTTCGAGGTTCTTGTTGGTCGCGGCAAGAATCCGGACGTCGACTTCGATCTCCTCCGCCCCGCCGATGCGGCGGATGCGCCTTTCTTGCAGCACGCGCAGGAGCTTGACCTGCATCGCCGGGCTCATTTCACCTATCTCATCGAGGAAGATCGTTCCGCGATGGGCCACTTCGAAAAGCCCTTTGTGATTGGTAGTCGCTCCCGTGAACGATCCTTTCAAGTGCCCGAAGAGCTCGCTTTCGAGCAAAGTCTCCGTAACCGCACCACAGTTGATGGACACAAATGCTTCCGACGCGCGGGTACTGCCGACGTGGAGAGCGCGCGCTACGAGCTCCTTCCCAGTTCCGCTATCTCCCGTGATCAGGACGGTGCTGTTCGTGGCGGCAACGGATTGAACATGTTCGAATAGCTCGACCATCTTCGGTGAGCGACCGAGCATGTTATCGAGTCCATGTTTGTGCCGAAGCTCTCGCTTCAGATGAAACACCTCTTCCTTGAGCTGCTTTTTCTCGAGAGCGTTCCGAATATTGGCCTTGAGTTCGTCGACTTTGAACGGCTTGGTGAGGTAGTCGTAAGCCCCGAGGCGAAGAGCCTCTACCGCAGTTTCCGCCGACGCATAGGCCGTCACCATGATGACCGGCGTGCCCGGCTCCGTCTCCTTCACGTGGCGCAGAACCTCGACCCCGCTCATGTCGGGCATTTTGATGTCGGAGATCACGAGGTCGAACGAATTCTGATCGATGAGCTTCGTCGCCGCCTCGCCAGAATCGGCCAAGGTGATTCGATGCCCGTCTTTCCCCAGTGCTATCTCGAGAAGCTCGCGCATGGACTCTTCGTCATCAACGACAAGAATGCGGCTCAACCGATCGTCCTCCGATCTATCCGCGAGGAAATCGGAAGCCTCTTCCAGCTTGCGGCCGGTGAGACGAAGATTCTCGGAAAGATAGCTCGTAAGAAACGCGACCGCGTAAAAACCGAAGACGTTCAAGAATATCGTGTAGGCCACGACTTGAGAGGGCATGACGACCGGGGATGTAATACCGGGCGCATATGGCGGAATGGCGCCGAGATAGATCCCCTTGAATAAGTGAGCCATAGAGTACCGAGGCCGCGCTCGCCGCCACGAAACCGCCTCGGCGAAAAAGGATGATACTCGCCGCAATGATGACGATGAAGTAAACCGAGGAGAAATTGCTGTCGGCGCCGCCCGTCGAGTATACGATCCCCGTCACAATGAGCAGATCGCCCAGGATCTGAACGTAGGCGAGCTGCTTCCGATAATTCGCGGTGAAGGGCCACGCGAGCGCGTAGACGAGCGTGAGCAAGTAGGTGAGCGCGATGAGCGAGTAGAGCGGGTCTGACGCTCCCCGAGGTCTACGAATGACTTCCGCGATGACCGCCGAGCCCATGAGCGCCGTCACCACAACGACGCGCAGGAACATCATCCATACGAGCGCCGTGTCGGCGATGGTTCGTGCCGCTTGCGCCGTCCTCTGGGAGTTCATGGGTCAGGCGGTTTTCGGTCCGTCCTCCCGCCTCGAAAGCATGGTAGCGCGCACGAGCGAGGGCCACCCTTCCTGGAGCTCGCGTCCTGAGCTCAGCCTATAGACTGTTGATCAGGCTGAAGATGGGCAAGTACATCGAGATGACGATTCCGCCAACCACGGTTCCTAGAAAAAGAATCAGAACCGGCTCCATCAGGGTCATCAAGTTGGCCACGGCGGTGTCTACTTCATCCTCGTAGAAATCCGCGATCTTGGAGAGCATGTTGTCGAGAGCGCCAGTCTGTTCACCGACAGCGATCATCTGAACGACCATCGGTGGGAAAACGTCCGTTTGCTTGAGCGGCCCGGCGAGCGACTGACCACCTTCGACGCTTTTTCGCGTCTGCATGATCGCGTCCTCGACGATCGCATTTCCTGACGTCCGCGCCGTGATTTCGAGCCCGTCCAGAATGGGAACACCACTCGAGATGAGCGTCGCGAGAGTACGACAAAAGCGCGCGACCGCGATCTTCCGCATGATCATCCCGAGTATGGGCGTCCTGAGAACCAGCCCATCGAGCACGCGCCGCCCTTTGTAAGTTTCGTGGTAGCGCTTGAGCCCGTACACCGCCCCGAACCCCGCGAGAACGCCGGGAAGCATCAACCGCACAACCCAGTTCGAAAGCGTGATCACGATCCGTGTCGGAAGCGGCAACTGCGCACCGAGTCCCGCGAACAAAGCGGCGAAGGTCGGGATGACTTTCCACAGGATGACACCGACGACCAGACCAGCGATGGAGATGACAGCCGCCGGATAGACCATCGCCGACTTGACCTGCGCTTTCAGCTTGACGGACTTTTCGATATAGGTCGAAAGGCGCTTCAGAATCGTATCCAAGATACCGCCAGCCTCGCCCGCAGCGATCATATTGGTGAACAGATCGTCGAAAACCTTCGGGTGCTTCTTCATCGCGTCGGCCAGGGACGAGCCGCCTTCGACATCCTGGCGCACCGTCAAGAGCACCTTCTGGAAACCGGGATTGTCCTGCTGGGTGCCGAGAATCTCGAGACACTGGACGAGAGGCAAGCCCGCATCGATCATAACCGAGAACTGTCGTGTGAAAATCGCGACGTCCTTGCTCTTGATGCCCCCGCCGAATTTCGGAAGTGCTATCTCCTTGCCCTTCTCCTTGACGCTCGTGACGAGAATCTGTTCTCGTCGGAGCATAGCGATCACCGCATCTTTGGAATCCGCCGCGCGTTCTCCCGAAGTCGCGGCACCTGCGCGAGTCTTGCGTTTGAACACGTAGGCCGGCATCTTGTTGCCTCCTTAGTCTCTCATTTTGCGGCTTCGCGTCATCGATTATCGATTTCCGATTTCGGCGATGTCAGCCAAGTCAGCGCCGCACCATTCCCGGCCGGCCGCCGGCCGGGGCCTGCGGTCGACCCCCCTGAGTCAGGCCCGAACCACGATGGACCATGTCCTGGAGCTCGTCCGGATTCGATGACTGCGCGAGAGCGAACTGAAGCGAGATTTGCTTTTTGAAATAGAGCGTCGCGAGCGATTGATTGAACGTCTGCATGTCTGCATGCCATGCTTCTCCTGGCCGGTCTGCATGCTGGAGTAGATTTGATGGATCTTGTCCTCGCGAATGAGGTTCCGAATAGCGGAGTTGGGAACGAGAATCTCCATGGCCATGACGCGGCCCGAGCCGCTCGCTTTGGGCAAGAGCGACTGGCACATGATGCCTTCGAGCACAAAGGAGAGCTGAGCCCGAATCTGAGACTGCTGATGCGCAGGGAAGACATCAACGATGCGGTTGATCGTCTGCGCCGCCGAGTTCGTATGGAGTGTCGCGAAGGTCAAATGGCCCGTCTCCGCGATACGAAGCGCGGCTTCAATCGTCTCGAGGTCACGCATTTCACCGATGAGCACGACGTCGGGATCTTCACGCAGAGCGGCGCGAAGCGCGTTCGTGAAACTGTGGGTATCCGAGTGAATCTCCCTTTGGTTCACCAAGCACTTCTGATGATTGTGGAGATACTCGATCGGATCCTCGATGGTGATGATGTGCTCCGCCCGCTCTTTGTTGACTTTGTCGAGCATGGCCGCGAGCGTCGTGGACTTGCCGCTGCCCGTCGGCCCAGTGACGAGCACGAGGCCACGCGGCTTATCGCAAATCTGAGCCACCACTGGCGGAAGCCCGAGCTCTTTGAAGCCTTTGATCTCATAGGGGATCGTTCGGTAGACGGCCGCTACCGCACCGCGTTGCATGAAGACGTTCGCGCGAAAACGCGCGAGCTTCTTGATACCGAACGAAAAATCGAGCTCGAGGTTCTCCTCGAAACGGTGCTTCTGATTGTCGGTTAGAACGCTATACGAGAGCTGCTTCGTCTCTACCGTCGTAAGAGGCGGCATATCGAGCGGCCGTAACTTACCGTCCACGCGAATCTGTGGCGGCGAGTTGTTGGTGACATGCAAGTCCGACCCGCCCATCTCGAGCATCGTCTTCAAGAGCTGATGGAGGCTAACCGCCATATCGAAACCTCATTCCAGTCGCTTCTGTTCGCGGCTACCTGACCGTTTCGCGAACGACCTCTTCCATTGTCGTCAAGCCGTCTTTGACCTTTCGGAGCCCGCTATAGCGGAGCGAAATCATTCCGTCTTCGATGGCGCGTTGTTTCAACTCGATAGAGGACGCGCCTTCGAGAACGAGCTGGCGAACTTCATCCGTGAGCTGAAAGACCTCGTAGAGACCGACGCGCCCTTTGTAGCCCGTGTTGTTGTAGGTGCCACAACCGCGGCCTTTCTGCGGCTGAATGCCCTTCGCATCTTCCGGTGTGAAGCCGGCATCGATTAGTGCCTGGGCCGGCACCTCCATCGGGGCCTTGCACTCTTTGCAGATGCGCCGAACGAGACGCTGGGCAACTATCATATGCACCGAAGTTGCGACGAGGAAGGGCTCGATCCCCATGTTCATCAGACGGTTGACCGTCGATGGCGCGTCATTCGTGTGGAGCGTCGACAAGACCAGATGACCTGTCAGCGCGGCCTTGACCGCGATTTCCGCCGTCTCGAAGTCTCGAATCTCTCCCACGAGAACGATGTTTGGGTCTTGTCGCAGAAACGAGCGCAGCGCCGCAGCAAAATTGAGCCCGATGGCCTCTTTCATCTGGACCTGATTGACGCCGGAGAGGTTGAACTCGACTGGATCCTCCGCTGTCATGATGTTGGTCTCGGGAGTGTTCAGCTGACTGATGGCGGAATAGAGAGTATTCGTCTTGCCACTACCCGTCGGCCCCGTCACGAGAACCATGCCCCACCGGTTCGAAGATCGCTTCTTCGAAATGTTTCAGCGATTCGACTTCGAAGCCGAGCTTGGTCATGTCGAGCATGAGGTTCTCTTTGTCGAGCAACCGTAGCACGACTTTCTCGCCCCAGAGCGTCGGGAGCGTCGAGACACGATAGTCAAGCTCGCGCATTTTTCCCTGATTGTTCATGCGGATTTTGATACGGCCGTCCTGCGGCAGCCGCTTTTCCGAGATGTCCAGCTTCGCCATGATCTTTAGGCGCGAAATCATCGCGTCGCGAAGCTTCGTCGGCGGGTTCATGACGACGTAGAGCACGCCGTCGATGCGGAACCGGACGCGGAATTCTCTTTCGTAGGGCTCGATGTGAATATCGCTCGCGCCCCGGCGGAGCGCGTCGGTCAGAATCAAATTGCAGAGCTTGACGACCGGCGCTTCCTCGGTCGATCTTTCGAACTCCTGCAGATCGATCTCGTCGCCTTCCTCGAGCACTTCCACATCGTCGCCGAACTCGTCCGTCTCGACGAGCTTGTCCATTTCTTCTTTGATCTGAAGAGAGTGTACGGAGCCGTAATATTTCTCGATCGACTCCATGATCGCCGTTTCCGAGGCAACCACAGGCTCAACGTTGTAGCCGGTCATGAACTTGATGTCGTCCATGGCGAAGACGTTGGTCGGGTCCACCATCGCGATGGTAAGATTCGCTCCCGCACGCGAAAGCGGGATGATCTGGTATTTCTGCGCCGTTTCAGCAGGAACGAGCTTGATGACGGACGGATCGATCTCGAACCGAGCTAAGTTGATCGAAGGGACGCCGTATTGGCGCGAGAGGAGTTGAGTGATCTCTTCGTCTTTGACGAAACCTAATTTGACTAGGTTATGACCGAGCTTTCCACCGTTCTGTTTCTGATACTGCAGGGCTTCTTGGAGCTGCTGTGGGGTGATGAGGTTCTCTTTCACCAGCAGCTCGCCGAGCTTTATAGGCATCCAAGGACTCCGCGGGCTGTCACGTCAGGACGGGCTAGGCGATTCGTTCAAAGTGGATAACCGAGATAAATAAAGGTAACTGACACCCCCTGTAATGTCAAGGGGTACAAAGAGATGGCGGGCTTTATCGGGCGAGGGTGACCCCGAGCCAGAAGGCTTCATCGTGCCGCCCGCTGGACCCCAAAAAGGCCGCTTCGAGCTCGAGCAACCAGAACTGGGCCCCGCCACCGACGGAGAACGCGGGGCGAGACCCGAGCGCCGATCCAGCTTCTGCGCGCAGCCCTCCCCGCACGATGAGACGCTTGTCCAGGAACGATTTCTCGAAGCCGACCGAGATCTCACGCCAGGTATCGTCCAAAACCCCCTGCTGCGATGGACGGGCCTGATGGGCCTGATGAGATTGATGAGATTGACGCGATTGAGATTGACGCGAAAGATCCACATCGAGAGCAACGAGGGCCTCGAAGGGCAGCCGAAACGACAAGCCAGCTCGGGCAAGTGTCGGAAGCTCGAGAGTCCCGCCTTCGACGGCGGTCCGGAAGCGCGCTCCACGAATTTGCCGGACCATGAGCCCCGCACGCACGAAGTCGTTCGGCGCGTACAGAACGCCCAAATCGACGTCCCAAGAATCGCTCGAAACACCCGCCGCCCCTTCGCCGCCAAAGGTTTCGCCACGAAGATAGTGCACATTCCCCGCGATCACGAGATTGTCCAAAGGAAGTGATTGGAGAACGGACACGGCCACGTCGAACGTATCGAGGCGCTCATCCGCGGAAGTCTGACGAAACTGAGTAAAAGCGACCCCCATGAAGGTATAACCGAGCGACAACCCTGTCGCCCGAGCTTCGAGCGGAAGCCCCTTCCGATCCATCTCGTCCCGCCCATGATAAAAACCAGCCGAGACGAACCGCCCAAAAGCGATGCCCGCCGGATTCCAATAAAACGCCGTGGCATCGTCCGCAACCCCCGTAAACGCCCCCCCCATCGAAGCCGCCCGAGCCCCAAGATGAAACACCCGCGACTGCCCCGTGGCCCGCACCGGTGCGACCATCCCGCAAATAACCGCCAAAGTGACTATGAGACGCACACCGTGTAGCTTACCAGCATTCGGAAGTCCGGCTGAATGGGGATCTAAAACGTTGAACTTAATGCTGAAGTTGACACCTGTCCTCCCACGCACTATCCTCGCTCGTACCGTTCTTATGGGAACGCACGACTGAATGCGGACGATCGCGGTCATTCCTGCCCGCTTCCAATCCAAACGTCTCCCTGGAAAGGCTCTCAAAGACCTCCACGGCAAAACGATGGTGGAGCGCGTCTATGAGCGCACCTCGCAAGCAAACCGAGTCAACCGTGTTCTCGTTGCGACCGATGACGAGCGGATCCGTGATGTCGTAGCCGCCTTCGGAGGCGAGGTCGTCATGACGTCACCCGAGCACCAGAGTGGAAGCGACCGCATTGCCGAGGCGGTCCAGGAGCTCGACATCGAGCTCATCGTGAACGTTCAAGGGGACGAGCCCCTCATTGACCCCGCCGCCATCGACGACGCCGTCCGAGTCGCGCAAGAAACGCCGGGCGCCATCGTCACCTTGCAAAGCGAGATTGCTGAGCGCAAGACGTGGCTCGATCCGAACGTTGTCAAGGTCGTCACCGACAGCCGCGGCTTCGCGCTATATTTTTCCCGCGCGCCCATCCCCTCGGCATGGGCATGCCCGGGGGAACCGCCGTTTTTCAAGCATATCGGGCTCTATGTCTACCCAAAGGACGTGCTCATGAAGCTCACGCGCTTGCCTCCGAGCCCGCTCGAAAAGGCCGAGCGTCTCGAGCAGCTGCGCGCGCTCGAAAACGGGATTCCGATCCGCTTGAAAAGCACGTCTTATGACAGTATGTCTGTGGACACCGAAGCCGATCTCGAGCACGTCCGCTATTTTCTGAGCGTGAACGAGAACAGCACAGTGTAAGGAGCACTCGATTTTATGACGCTACCCAAGGCCAAGTTCATTTTCGTCACCGGAGGCGTCGTGTCGTCGCTGGGGAAAGGTTTGGCTTCGGCTTCGATCGGCCGACTCCTCGAGGCCCACGGCTACCGGGTCTCGTTTCTAAAGTTCGACCCCTACATCAACGTCGACCCGGGGACGATGAGCCCTTACCAGCACGGAGAAGTCTTCGTCACCGATGACGGAGCCGAGACCGACATGGACCTCGGGCATTACGAGCGTTTCACGAGCGTCAAGCTCGGGCGAACGTCGAACGTTACGACAGGCCAAATTTACGAGGCCGTTATCGCCAAAGAACGCCGCGGTGACTATCTCGGCGGCACGGTCCAGGTCATTCCCCACATCACGAACGAGATCAAAGCCAGGCTCGAGCCCGTTGCCGAGGGCGCCGACATCGTCATCGTCGAGATCGGCGGCACGGTGGGCGATATCGAGAGCCTGCCCTTCCTCGAAGCCGTGCGTCAGTTCCGCATGGACGTGGGTCGCGACGGTGCGGTGTTCATTCACTTGACGCTCCTGCCTTATATCGCCGCCGCCGGTGAGCTCAAGACCAAACCCACGCAACACAGCGTTCGAGAGCTGCGCGCGATCGGTATCCAACCCGACGTTCTCTTGTGCCGCACCGAAAAACCGCTATCTCGCGACTTGAAGTCGAAGATTTCCCTCTTCACGAACGTCGACGAGAAAGCGGTCATCACCGCCAGAGACGTCGACTCGATTTACGAGCTTCCGCTCGTGCTCGCGGAAGAAGGGCTCGACCGCATCATCCTCAATATGATGGAGCTTCCCACTCGGGAAAAAGACATGGCGGAGTGGGAAGAGCTCGTTCACCGCGTCAAGAATCCGGCGGGCGAAGTGATGATCGCGGTCGTCGGCAAATATGTGAGCCTGCGCGAGGCCTATAAGAGTCTCAACGAGGCGCTCACCCATGGCGCCGTCGCCCAAAAGCTGCGTGTACATCTTCGATGGGTAGAAGCCGAGGACCTCGAGAGCGGCGACCTCTCCCCTCTCGAGGGAGTAGACGGCGTTCTCGTTCCGGGCGGTTTCGGTCCTCGAGGCACGGAAGGCATGGCCGCGGCGGCGGGCTGGGCTCGTCGGGAACGGATCCCCTATTTCGGGATTTGCTACGGGTTTCAATGGGCGGTGGTGGAATATGCACGCTCGGTGTGCGATTTGGCCGAGGCGAGCTCGACCGAAAGCCACCCCGAGTCACCTAAGAAAATCATCTTGAAGCTTCGAGAGCTCGTGGACGTAGAAGAGATGGGCGGCACGATGCGTCTCGGCGCCTATCGGTGCGAGCTCACCGAGAGCTCGTTGGCGCGCAAGGTCTACGGAGCCGACGCGATCTCCGAGCGTCATCGGCACCGCTACGAGTTCAATCAAGAGTTCGAGAAAGTCCTCTCGAAAGCCGGCTTGAAATTCTCCGGGCGGACGCCCGATGGGAAGTTCGTCGAGATCGCAGAGATCCCCGACCATCCCTGGTTTCTCGCCGTGCAGTTTCACCCCGAGTTCAAGTCTCGGCCACTCGCCGCCCACCCGCTGTTCAAAGAGTTCATTGGGGCGTCGTGGCGGCACAACAATGGCGAGAGCGTGCCGGTGAACGAGGAATCTTCGGTCATCGGACACCGGTGAATGCCGAATGCCGCACCCGATCCGTACTGAGGCCGTTCATGTCGGCTCTGTCGAAATCGGCGGCGGGCGACGCTTCGCGCTTATCGCCGGCCCTTGCGTCATCGAGAGCGACGAGCACCCATTCTTCATGGCCGAGCAGATCCAGGCCATTTGCGAACCTCTCGGGATTCCCTACATTTTCAAAGCCTCCTTCGACAAAGCCAATCGCACCGCGATCGACGGCTTTCGCGGACCTGGCCTCGAGCACGGGCTCGAGATCCTCGAGGGTGTGCGCGAGCGCTTCCGGATACCGGTAACGACCGACGTGCACGAGCGCGAGCAAGCCGGGCCCATCGGCGAGGTTTGCGAGCTGCTGCAGATCCCGGCCTTCTTGTGCCGACAAACGGATCTTCTTCTCGACGCTGCCGCTACGGGCAAGGCCGTCAATATCAAGAAAGGGCAGTTCCTCGCGCCGTGGGATATCGCACACGCGGCAAAAAAAGCCAAGAGTACGGGTAACCCGAACGTTCTCGTCACCGAGCGGGGCACGACCTTCGGCTACAACAACCTCGTCGTGGACATGCGCGGATTCCCGATCATACGGGAGAGCGGCACCCCGCTCGTTTTTGACGTCACCCACAGCTTGCAACTTCCCGGCGGCGCCGGGAAGTCCTCGGGCGGCCAGGCGCGATACATTCGCGAGCTCGCCGCGGCAGGTGTCGCCTGCGGCGTCGACGCGATCTTCATGGAAGTCCACGACCGTCCGGAGCACGCCAAGTCCGACGGCCCGAACAGCTGCCCGCTCGAAGATCTCGCAGAGATTCTCGGACGGCTGGTCGCGATCGAGCGCGCGCTCGATACGAGCGGTTCACCGTGACCCTTTCTCTAGCGCGACGCGTCCTGCAAGTGGAGGCCGACGCCATCCGCGCTTTGAGCGAGCGGCTCGACGAGCGCTTCGACGAGGCGGTCGCTCTCGTTCATGACTGCGGAGGCCGCGTCGTCGTCACCGGCATGGGTAAATCCGGAATTGTCTGCCGCAAGATCGCGGCGACACTCAACAGCACCGGAACCCCGTCACTCTATTTGAATCCCGCCGAGGCGGTCCACGGCGACCTCGGGATGGTGGTTTCCGGAGACGTCGTCCTAGCGGTCTCGAATAGCGGAAAAACGCGGGAGCTGCTCCATCTCGTCGAGCCCATCAAGCGGCTAAGGACGCCGCTCATCGCGTTTCTCGGTGATACGGCATCGCCCCTCGCCGAGGTTGCAGATGTCGTGCTCGACGTCTCCGTCGCGGAAGAGGCCTGCCCCCTGCGACTCGCGCCCACCGCGAGCACGACCGCATCGCTCGCGCTTGGCGACGCGCTCGCGATGGCGGTCCTCGAGCGCAAAGGCTTCACCGAGAACGACTTCAGAGAGCTCCATCCACGAGGTCAGCTCGGAGTCAAGCTTCTTCGCGTCGCCGATGTCATGCATTCGGGGGACGAAGTCCCGCGGGTACGAGCCGAAACGCCGATGCGAGAAGTCATCTACGAAATGTCTCGCAAAGGGCTCGGCATCACGAGTGTCGTCGATGGCGACGGCCAGCTTCTCGGCGTCATCTCCGACGGCGATTTGAGGCGCCAGCTCGAAAAGGACGACCGGCTCGTCGACAAACGCGCCTCTCACTGCATGACTGGATCTCCCGTCACCGTCGATCCGCATGAAGCCGCCACGGCCGCCCTCGCGTTGATGGAGCAGAAAAAGATCACCGTCATCCTGGTACCCGACGAGAACGGGAAGCTCATCGGCGCCTTACACCTGCACGATCTTTGGCGAATGGGGCGTTATTTTTGACCGGCGGTGGTCATGGATGATGCCGTTCGTGAGAAGGCTCGTAGCGTCAAGATGCTCCTTCTCGACGTCGACGGCGTCCTCACGGATGGGACTTTCGTCCCCGACGGAGCGAGCGAGTCGAAACGCTTCCACTCCCGCGACGGCATCGGGCTCGTTCTAGCCAAAAAAGCCGGGATCAAGCTCGGCCTTATCTCGGGCCGCTCCTCGTCCATCGTCGAAGCACGCGCGCATGAGCTTTCGATGCCGTTCGTGCGGCTTGGCGTTTCGGACAAGCTCGAAGCGCTCCACGAAGCGTTGAGCCAGGAATCGTTCTCGCTCGAGGACGTCGCCTTTATGGGCGACGACCTCCCGGACCTCGTTGTGCTCTCCCGGGTAGGCCTGGCCGCCACGGTGGCGGACGCGCCCCTCGAGATCCGATCCCGTGTAGACTATGTGACGCAAGCTCGCGGTGGTCATGGCGCCGTGCGCGAGCTCGTCGAGCTCATCCTCATGAGCCAAGAGCGGCTCGAAGAGCTCATTCGGAGTTACTTGAGGTAGACCATGGGCATCATGCGAACCATCGTCGTCTATGTCGTCGTCTTTGCATTGCTCTTCACTGGTGCCGCGCTCGCCGTGTTCATCTGGTCTAACTTCGATCAGGGGGTCGTCATCTATTTCACCCCCCATCTCCGAACTTTTGAGCTCCCTCTGTCCGCGGCACTGGTCGGCGCTCTGACCATCGGTTTTCTTTTCTCGTTCATCTTGTCCCTTCCCAATCAGTTTCGCCTTCGTGGACGCGTACGCGATCATCGCAAGAAGATAGAAAGACTCGAAAGCGAGATCGCGGAGCTTCGGAAGCTTCCTTTGTCGGACGTTGACCTATCGAGGCCACTACCTGATAGCCTCGAGCCCGGAAGCACGGACGGTCCCTGATGAATGTCGGGGAGCAGCCCCTCCTCGTCATCCTCGTGGCGCTCGCCGCTGGCATCGCGATCGGACGTTTCTGGCCTGGACGACTCTTCGTGCACCGAGCCCGACGGCGGAGCGGACTAGCTTCGATTCACTATATTTTGGGTCTCGACTTTCTCGCATCGCGCCAAATCGATCAGGCTGTTTCCGAGCTCACCCACGCCGCCCGGGAGAACACCGACGCGATCGAGATTTATCTCATTCTAGGGAATCTGCTCCGCGAGAAAGGTCAGATCGAGCGAGCCATTCAAATCCACCAGAGCATTCTGCATCGGCCGGGCATCTCGGCGAGCGAGAGGGCATATGCGCTTTTGTGCCTCGGCATGGATTTCAAGAAAGCCGGCTTCCGCAATCGAGCGATGGATACTTTCCAGAAGGTCGTCGAGCTCGAACCGAGAAACGCTTACGCTCTCCGGAACCTCACCAAAATCCACGAAGAGGAGCACGACTGGGAACGAGCGTTGAGCATGGAGGAGAAGCTCAGCCGGGCAACCGGCGAATCCGATTCCACCCTCCGGGCGTTTCTTCTTGACCAGATCGGCCAAGCCGCGTGGCAGAGTGAAGCCGGCTCGCGCGCCGCGCGCAGCTTCGAGGAGGCCATTCGAGCCGAACCCCGACTCCCTCCTCCTTACCTCCATTACGGCGACATGCTCGAAGAACAGGGGCAGCTCGAACAAGCCGAGGCCCGCTGGCTCTCCTTCGCAACCGCATATCCACGCTTCGCCTATCTCGTCTTCGACCGGCTCGAGCGCGTCCGGGAAAAGCTCAACCGTTCGGGCAACATGGAAGAGCTCTATCAGCGCGTGATCGATCGCGACGACAAAGACTCGCACGCACATCTGGCGCTCGCGCGGCTCCGAGGCGCAGTCGGTGCGCACGACGAAGCCTTCAAGCTCAGGCTTCAAGCCGTCCGAGCCAATCCGCATGCGCTCGCCGTCCACCTGGAAGTGTGGAAGTCGATCGCGGAAGGCAGCGAGCGTCGGGATCGGATATCGAGCTATCTAGAAGAGGTCTCACGTTCCGCCTACTTTCTCGATCCCTACGTGTGCATCAAGTGCAACTATCGCGAACGGGATCCTCTGGCGGTGTCCGCACTGTCAGGAATGGAATACGTTCGTGGAAGAGCGGGTGGAATTAGTTGAACCGGATTGGTATTGTGGTCGCTGCTGGCGGTGTCCGCACTGTCAGGAATCGGATGGAACATGATAATCTCGGGTAAGGTTGCACGCGACCACGTCCTGTTCCTCCAGGCCTTGAGTACCGTGCAGTGGCTAAAAGGAATAAGCTCCCGAAGAGGAAGAAGTTTTGGGGCCGGCACTTCTGGGCCCGAGGATATCTGGCGGTGAGTTCAGGAAGCATAACGGACGAGATGAGGACGGGTGGAATTAACGTTGAACCGTGATTCGGTGTTTGCTACCGGCTACCGGCACCTGGTGACCTGGTTTTCGCCAGGAGATGCTTGAGGACCTCGTCGGTTCGTTTCAACGTCTCGGCCATTGTGGCGCTTGTGTCGATGACGTAGTCCGCTCGCCGCTTTTTCTCTTCGATTGGCAGCTGGGCGGCGATTCTTTTATCGGCTTCCTCGGAGCTCAGGTGGTCTCGTTGCATGAGCCTTTCTTTTTGCACGGCGCTCGAGCAGTGGGCGACGACGATTACGTCGTAGCGTATGTAGGAGCCGGTTTCGTACATCAGGGCGGCGTCGACGACAGCTAGGGCCTCGCCCTTCGTTCTCGACTCCTTCAGGAACGCTTCGATTGCTTTTTGGACGGGTGGGTGGATGAGGGCTTCGAGATCTTTTCGGGCTTTTTCGTCTTTGAAGACGATGGCGCCCAGGGTTTTGCGGTCGATCGATCCGCTTGGTGTCACGATGTCGCGGCCGAAGCGACCTTTGAGGGATTCGGTGACCTCGGTTCCGGCAACGAAGAGATCGTGGACGACTCGGTCGGCGTCAAGTGTTTCGACGCCACGTTCTTCTAGGCGGTGGCGAACGACGGATTTGCCGCTCGCTATCCCGCCCGTCAGCCCGATTGCGAGCATGGTCTCGACGTTCTCGACGTTCTCACTCGCGGCGCGCCTTGCAGAGCACGAGTGTGTTGGCGAGCAACATGGCGATCGTCAAAGGGCCTACGCCCCCAGGGACGGGCGTAATGGCAGAGGCGACTTCCATCGCATCTCTCGGATGGACGTCGCCCACGAGGGTCGAGCCTCTTTTCTCGAACGTGGCCATCCGTTTTTCGTCGTCGCCGAAAAAGTCTTTGACCTGCTCCGCTGTCTCGGCGCGGTTCATACCTACGTCGATGACGATGGCGCCGGGCCGGATGAACTCCTTGCGAATGATCGCGGGACGCCCCATCGCCGCAACGAGGATCTCTCCCTCGCGCGTGACACTGGGAAGGTCCTTCGTCCGGGAATGGCACACGGTAACGGTCGCGTTCGCGTGGGTCATCAATATCGCCATCGGCTTTCCCACGATCTCGCTCCTGCCGACGATGACGGCGCGTTTACCCGACAATTCGATGTTCTCCCGGCGCAGAAGCTCCATCACACCCGCCGGCGTGCACGGCTGCGGGCCGGGACGTTTCTGGACGAGCTTGCCAACGTTCTCGGGATGAAACCCATCAACATCCTTCGAAGGATGGATACGATCGAGAAACTCCGTCGCGTCCAGATGGTCTGGCAATGGAAGCTGCAACAAGATCCCGTCGATATCATCGCGCTCGTTGAACTCATTCAGCTTGCTGGCGAGCTCCTCGCGCGTCGTCTGCGTCGGCAGTAGCACGGCCTCCGAGAAAAGCCCGGCTTCTCGGCACGCTTTCGTCTTGCGGTTCACGTAGAGCTCTGATGCCGGATTGGCGCCGACGAGCACCGCCGCCAAACACGGAGTGATACCCTTTTCGACCAGCGGCTTGGCGCCCACTTTGACCTCGTCGCGGATCTCTTGGGCTACCCGTTTTCCATCCAACAAACTAGCCGTCACGAACCCTCCTCGCCTTGCTTGATCGAGAGCCAGCGCCGCGCCTGCTCTTCGAGGCTTATGTCACTGTTCTTCAAACCCGAGATCACCGCAACCCCGTCGACGCCGACCTCGAGGAGCTCGCGGGCTCGCTCGATGGTTATACCGCCGACGGCAACCAGCGGCTTTTGGACCGCGCGACGCACTTTGCACACAGCCGAAAGGCCGAGAGGCGTCACAGCACCCGACTTCGTCTTCGTCGCGAAAACCGGGCCAATCGCCACGTAGTCCACGGCCTTCGCATCCGCGTCTTTCGCTTGTTCGAGCGAGTGCGTCGACAGCCCAACGATCGCCTCGTTTCCAAGGACGCGGCGGACTGCCGAAACAGAAATATCGTCTTGGCCGATATGCACGCCTGAAGCCCCTGATAACAGGGCGACGTCGGCACGATCGTTCACGATCAGGGCCACGCCGTGGCGCCGGGCGGCGGCAACGCCCGCTTTCGCCCAGGCCAAAAGCTCCCCAGTGCGTAATTCTTTCGCTCGAAGTTGGACGAGGCGGCACCCAGCCTTCCCAAGCGAGCCAATCGCGTCGCAAAACCAAGTCGTCGTTTCAAATCCAGATGGCCCCGCATCCAAGATTGGGTAAAGGGGCGAGAACCGCACCTGGCTACGCAAAACGCTCGAGAAAACGGGTGTTATACCGGCCCGCCCTAAAGTCGGGATCATCGAGGATCCGCAGGTGGAGCGGGATCGTCGTCTTGACGCCTTCGATGACCGTCAAATGAAGACAGCGCTTCATCCGCTCGATCGCTTCCTGACGGTCGCGCCCCTGCACCACGAGCTTGGCGATAAGCGAATCGTAGTAGGGCTGCACCTCGCACTCGGCGTGTGCGGCCGTGTCGACCCGCGCGCCGGGACCGCCCGGGAAGTGAAAGGCGTGGATCGTGCCCGGAGACGGCATGAACGTGACCGGATCCTCGGCGTTAATCCGACACTCGATGCTCGCCCCCCGGGCGTTGATGCTTTTTTGGAGATAACCGAGCTCTTCGCCGGCCGCGACCCGGATCTGATCCTTAACCAAATCCATCCCGGTCACCATCTCGGTGACGGCATGCTCGACTTGGATACGCGTGTTCATCTCCATGAAATAGAAGCGGTCGTCCTCGTCCAGCAGGAATTCCACTGTTCCCGCACCGTGGTAGCCCACAGCCGCCGCGGCAGAAACGGCGACACGACCCATCTTTTCCCGAAGCCGTGGCGAGACCGCGGCCGACGGCGCCTCTTCGAGAAGCTTCTGATGACGTCTCTGAATAGAGCACTCGCGCTCGCCGAGATGCACCGTCGTGCCGTGCTTGTCGGCCATGAGTTGAATTTCGATGTGACGCGGGCTCGGCAAGAACTTCTCGACATAGATCTCGTTCGCGCCAAAGGCTGCATCCGCTTCTTTTTGAGCCGCTAGAAAAGCTTTCCCGATATCGGTTTCGTTCCCGACGACGCGCATGCCCTTGCCGCCCCCACCCGAAGCCGCTTTCAGCATTACCGGAAACCCTATTTTCTGCGCAGTCTTGACGGCGTCGTCGACGCCTTCGAGAGCGCCCGTCGACCCGGGCAGCACGGGCACTTTGGCTTTCGTCATGGTGGCGCGGGCGAGCGCTTTGTCCCCCATCAAACGGATGGCATGCGGCGATGGTCCGATGAAACGCACACGACAAGCTTCCGCGACCTCCGCGAAATGCGCGTTCTCGGCGAGAAACCCGTAGCCAGGATGAACGGCGTCGGCCCCCGTGATTTCGGCTGCGGAAAGCACGCGCGGAACGTTGAGATAGCTCTCTGCGCTATTGGCGGGACCGATACAGACCGCCTCGTCGGCGAAACGTACGTGAAGCGCGTGAGCATCGGCCTCAGAGTAGACCGACACCGTGGGGATGCCCAGTTCTTGGCACGCGGAGATGATGCGGAGCGCAATCTCTCCACGATTGGCGATGAGAACCTTCTTGAACATGGCGGCGCGGACGCGTCGTCCGTCGGAGCTCGGCGCTACGACTCCCTGATCGCGAACAGCTTGTCCCCGTATTGCACGGGCTGGCCGTTGTCGACGTAGATCTCGGCGAGCTCTCCCGAGAGCTCGGATTCGATCTCGTTCATGAGCTTCATCGCTTCGATGATGCAGAGTATTTGCCGTTTGGCTACACGATCGCCTTTGCGGGCAAAGGGCTCGGCGCCAGGCTCGGGCTGCAAGTAGAACGTCCCGACCATCGGCGCGGTCACGAGCGAAAGGCCTTCTTCGGCTGCGTCAGCCGGAGGAGCGGCGGGCGTCGAAGCGGCCTCGGCTGCGCTAGTAGCGCCCGCGAATGCGAGGGCCTGGCTTCCGCCTTTTATGATGCGAAGCCTCACGCCTTCTTCTTCGAGCTCGAACTCCGTGATGTCCCGTTCCGCAATGAGCTCAAAAAGCTCTTTCAATTCTGAGAGATTGAGATTCAATACAGTGGTCTCCCTAAGTCAAGAACCAGGAATGTAGCACATGAAGCTGGAAGCGACCACTGAGGATAGACGCTGAATGCCGAATGCTCTGGCTAAAGAAATTCTTTTTCTAAGGTCATCGCGGCCCTCTTCATATGGAACCGGGCCTTACCGTAGTTGGTGCCGCTTTCTACGGCCGCGAAGAGAACATAGTCCTCGGTGATCGCAACGGTAAGGACGACGACTTTTTCGGTCATAAAGATGAGCTCCCGCAGCCCACCCGCACTGACTTCCTGAGAGGCTTGGCGGGTCGTTCGCAGCAGGCTCGTGCATTCGGTCGCCAACATGTCGAAATTCGGCGCGCCTTCGATGGCTTTCGGCGGTTGGTACCGCTCGATTGGAATTCCATCCATACCCATGTCGACGATACCGATACAACCTTCAATTTTCGAGGTGACGTCGTTCAGGACTTCAGCGAAAACCAATCACGCCTCCCTTGACCTCCGAATGGCATCGAGCCACTCATCCAGGATTTCGATCGTATTTTGCCGGGCTTCAGCCGAGAGGCCATCTCGAGACTCTGAGTGAGGTGCACGCGCTTTCGGAAGGGCCGCTGCACTCGCCAGCATTTCCAGTTCTTCGATCCGTTCCCGATATGGTGTCTCGTTTGGGCTGCGAACGAGAAGGTTTCTATAGACCGCGACCGCACGATCGAAGTGACCCTGCGAAGCATAAAGCTCAGCCATCGTCGGCGTTTCGATCTCGTCCATTATCGGAAGCGGTGTCCCGACCTCGTCTGCAGACCCCACTGCGGGCCCCGGCTCGAGCGGCGGGGATGGCGGCTCTGGGGCTGCGAGGAACGGTTCTTGCGGAAGCGGTGCGCCGAGCTCGTCTGCAGACCCCATTGCGGGCGCCGGCTCTAACGGCGGGGATGGCGGCTCTGGGGCTGCCAGGAACGGTTCTTGCGGAAGCGGTGCGCCGAGCTCGTCTGCATCCATTGCGGGCGCCGGCTCTAGCGGCGGGGATGGCGGCTCTGGGGCTGCCAGGAACGGTTCTTGAACGCGTGCCGGTTCGGGCGGCGGAGACTCCGGCTCGTCCCCAGCTAACTCGAAAACCTCCTCCCCGTCGGGAGTGGCCTCCAAAGGTTCAGGCGCGGGAGTCGAGACGGTTTCGCTTTCAGGGCGTTCGAGGGCCGTGTCCGCCGCCGCATAGGCTGGCCCTTCCAGAACCATCGGCTCGGTCACGTCCACGAGTGGGATCGGCGCCAGTTCGGGCTCCGGTTCAGGTTCCGGTGCGCGGTCCTCGGGCGCCACAGGCGGGAGCTCCCCTTCAAAGAACGTTTCCGCAGGCCGTTCGGGCACGGGCGCTTCCAGGCTAGGTAGGCCCGATGCCCCGGCAGGATCCGCGAACGTGGAATCGAGGGCTTCTTCCTCTGGAGGCACTGGAGGCACTGGAGGCACTGGAGGCATTGGAGGCATTTGAGGCATTTGAGGCATTTGAGGCATCGAAGGCATCGCCGGTGGCTCGGGCAGCGAGCCCGCCGAAGAGGGTGTTTGGAACTGGGGTGGCGGGGTCTCCGGCGCAAGAGGGGCGGGCGCGCCGCCGGCGCTTTCGTCTCGCGCCGCCTGGATCTTCCCCTCGAGCTCCGTGTCCTCGGGCGCTAGAGTTTGGGCGATTTGATATTTTTGAAGCGCCTCGTCCAAGCGTCCCATTCGGTGATAGGTCTCGCCGAGAAACTTGTTGGCTAGGATATTGTCGGGAACCTGCGCAAGAACGGTCTCGAACTCTTCGGCCGCCCGATCGAAGCTTTCAGACTCGAGTAGAGCGCGGCCGAGCGCTACCCGAGCGGAGGGGTATTGCGGGTGCTTCTTCAGCCCCTCCTCGCAGATCTCGACCGCGTTCTCGAGAAGACCCTCCTTGCGGTACTCCTCGGCGAGCTGAACGAACATCCGGGAGTTCGGGTCCGCTTGGAGTCGTTTTTCGAACTCTTCGATACGGCTCATTCAACTAACGGGGTGAGACGAAAGGGCGGAGCGCCTAAGCTCCGCCCCGGGTTCTACTTTACCCTCTCAGTTTACAGTAATCGTCTGCGGGCACGAATCCTAGCAACCGGTGACGGCTTCGGTCGTGACAAGCGTAATAACGTAGTCACCGGCCTTAGAGAACGATACGACGACATCGCGCGTGGCGTCGTAGAACTCACCATCGATGTCCCACTCATAGCGCGCGATTTCGTTGCCGACACAGCCATCGGTGTCCGTGTCGCCGATTCGCTGGCTGGCAGTAAGCGCGATAGATTCGTTTCTGTTGTACGAAGGCTTGTTGGGCTCGCGGATGAAGCCGCAAACGCTGCTGCCCGAGAAGCTCGGCCGGTTCGCTGCGCGCAAAAAGATCTGCACCGTTCGGTGAGATTGATTGCTGAAGTTGACCGACGCCTCCCGTCCCGTGATGCTCACAATGACATCGTTGGCTTGGTCGGTCCGGAAGGGTGCCCAGTAGCGGACACGTGCAACGCCATTGGCGTCGCTTACGGCGGAAGTTGCACCGGATTCCACACCGCCCGCGGCAGGTCTGGCGCCGTTGACGGGCGCGAGGTTTCCCAGATCGAGAAAATCGCCGCCTCGCGTGATGTCGAAACTGATCGTTCGGCCTTGCGCGCGCTGAGCGTTTGCGTCACGGACGACAGCCTCGATAATCGAGCTCGAGAAGCCGTCCGAGACGAACTGGTCCGGAACGGCCCGCAGCTCGATGGCCAAACCGAGCTCGGAGGGCCCGGCGAGCTCCGGCGGGTTCGGGTCGTCCAAAGTGCAGGCGGCGCAGAGCACGAGACCGAAAGCAGCCGGAAGCCATAGCCACTTCGTCATCATCTTACCTCCCTGCGCGGAAGGAGCCTTCTGTTGGATGGTCATAGTCGCGCCTCGCTAGCTGTCGGCAAAGTCGGCAAAAGTAACATTGATATAGCCTGTGACTTGGATCTGTCTGCCGGCGATGTCCGTTCCGAAGAAGTCAACGCGGGCGATCGTGGAGATCACCTTTGAGCCCCCAAGAGTGCGGAGCTCCCGTAGAGGGGATTCGAGCTTCGCCTGGACACGCACGAGCAAGAACGTGCGGGTAACTGCCGACTGGTCAGCTGGAACCCGGAAATTCGCGACTCCGTCGAAGGGAAACGGCACGTCGACGCCTGGCACGTTGCGACCATCTGCACGGACGAAGGTCACACGATAGCGCGTGAACACGATGTCGTTCACCACCGACGACACGTCTTTCAAATTCTTGACCTGCGCCTCCATCACTACCTCACCGACGTCATTTTGGACGGAACAGACACCGTCAACGTCGATGCACACATCGGAGTTGAGATCGTCACCTTGGGTAGATGCCATGCTGACGATGACGACGAAAGTATTCGTCGTGTCGTTGTCTTCGCTGCTCGTCCTGCACCCGCTGAGCTGCAAGAGCACGAGAAAAGAAAGGAGCGAAAGGCTCTTCCAGGAAGCCATTTGTGTCGTAAGCCTCATTAGATTCCCCTCCTAAACCGCGTCTTTCCGAATTCGAGGCGTCAGGAAAATCAGAAGTTCCTCGTTCATGTTTTCGCTTTCCGTAGCTTTGAACAGATAGCCAAGGATCGGGATCTTGTGAAGAAGTGGCACATATTGTTCGGCGGTGGTTTGGGTGTTCACGAAGACGCCACCAATGACCGTGGTCTCGCCGTCCGCCATGAGCACCTGGGTCGTAGCGGACTGGGTCCGGATACTAGGAATGCCGTTGACCGGACGCGAGAAATCAGGGATGTCGTTATTTATCTCGATGTCCAGGATGATGGTGCTCGCCGAAGTGATTTGCGGCGTGACGTTGAGCTCGAGAATCGCCTCCTTGAACTGCACCGTTATCGTGTTATTCGCCACCACCTGAACGGGGAAGGTCGTACCTTGTTTGATCTCAGCGCTTTGATTGTTCTGGGTGATAATCTTCGGAGCCGAGATCACCCGGACTTGTCCTCGACGCTCCGCAGCGGAGATCGCGGCGTCGATGCTAAAAGAACCGGTAATGCTGCCGAGCGAGAGCCCCACGGCGCCCGTGGGAGAGCCCGCGAAAGGCAAGTTGACGGCGTAGCCGCGCTGAACCGTGCTGGCGCCTTCGAGAAACGTCGGAGGCGCGAGCCCACCCCCGGCCGTGGATGCGGTGAATTGCTGGGCCGCAGTGGATCCGATGGGCTGGCCGTCGAACTGCACCCGGTTCGGGAATGTGAGCTCTGTCGTGTTCCCGAGCTCCTGGGTCTGATTGCTCGTGAAGCCCCACTGCACACCGAGTTGCCTCTCGAAGGTGCGCGTGGTGACGATGATCCGCGCTTCGATCTCGACGCCGGGGATGGGCGTATCGAGGGAGTCGATGAGTGTATTGATGTCCGTCACCTGCTCGATGAGATCGGTGAAGATGACCGTGTTCGTGCGCTCATCGATGACAATATCGCCGCGCGCCGACAAGTTGCGCTGCAGGAGCGGTTGGATCTCGGAAGCTTTCGCGTAGGAGAGCACGCGAGTTTCCGTGAAGAGGTCACCGGCGAGAGCCTTTTCTTCCGCGAGACGGCGTTTTTCGGCCTCTTCAGCGGCGAGTTCGGATAGAGGTGCTATACGGATGACGTTCCCGTCGACGATATAGCCGAGCTTGTTCGTCTTGAGAATGAGCTCGAGAGCCTGATCCCAAGGAACTTCCGTCAGCCGGAGCGTGATGCGCCCCGCAACACCGGGCTGTACGACGATGTTCAAGCCGCTGATTTCGGCGAAGAGCCGGAAAATGTCCTGGATGTCGCCGTCCTTGAAATCGAGACTAATGAGCTCACCGGTATATTGCGTGGATTCGGTCGGTTGTCCGGCCACCGTCGTTCCGGGCGCGGAATCTCCCGTGCCTGTAACTTGCGGCGGAGGAGGAACGGGAAGCATAGGCGCCCTCGGGTCGGCGAACGAGAGATCTTGGGCGACGCGGGCCGCGGTTTGAAACGAACCGCCATCCTCTGAGCTTAGAGACGGGTCGCGTGAACTCAGAGACGCGTCGCGCACGAGATAGGCGTTCTCGGAATCGGCCGTCATGGTGGCCACGGTGAGCGTTTCGTCTTCTGTCGTATTGGGTATCGCCGCGAGCGGAGCTTCCATCTCCACGCTCTCTTGCGCGTCTTCGATGGAGGCGAGGGAGGGTGCGATGGAGGCGCGGGCGGGAGCAAAGCTCGCTTCGGAGGCCGCGAACGCGATCTCGAGTCCCTCTTTTTGATCGAACGTCCGATGCGAGACCTCGTCGTCGAGGTCAAAGACGATGCGCGTGATACGAGGGTTGGCGGAGCGGAACTGGGCAACACGGATGCGGGCGACGCCGGGGAAATCTTCGATCGTAAGGGCCGCGCGCGGGACCGCGTTCAAGATACCGTTGAAGTCGAAAACAAGACGGCGCGGGCCATCGAGGGTAAAGCTCGTATAGTTCAGCTGGCCATCCGCGGCGAGGCGAACGGTTAGGATGTCCCCGAGCAGCTCGTGCGAAATATTGCTGATGGCGGAGGCGGAGTGGCTTGGAAACGGCGGCGGCGCTATGGGTTGCTCGCGGATTTCGACGGCCGGAGCCGCAGCAATCTCCTCGACACCGTCCAGAGTGGCCGTCTGTACCGGCGCTTCGCCAGGCGCGACGCGATCGAGAGCGGGCTCGGACTGGTGGGTGGCCGACGCTAGAGGCTCTAGAGCAGCGAGAGGGCGCATCGTCTCGGGCTCGGGCGCCTCCTCACCGTCGAACGTAACGTTGAGCGCGTGCTCCGACCCCGTAAAGTGGTACGGAGCGATGGTGGCGAGCTTGATCTCGAGACGCGACAGCCGCCTGCCGCCGACTCCTCCGAGGCTGGTCGCGAGAATAGACTCGACCTCGCGGCTGCCTACAACGGTACGCTCGGGTAGCGCCGACACGTCGACGCCGGGTATGTCGATGACGAGAGTGAGCGGGTCGGGACTGTAATACGTATAAAGAACCGCCCCGGTCGTCTCCAACCACACGCGCGTCTGACTTGGCTCGACGTGGAAGCGAACGGCACGCACCGCAGCTGAGGAGGCCTCTGCCTCCTCACCGAGCTGATAAGCCGCCGCTCCCGCCACCTGGGTCGTGGTCGCGAGCACAATGAGCAGCAGGGGACGGAGATATGACCTCGAAGGTTTCATCGTTGCTCCTCCACCGGATGCAGCGTTTTTTCTACTTCTTGGAATTTTTCGATACGCAAGGGGTCGTTGATCTCCTGTCGAAAGACGACTTTTTCGTCATCGATTCGGTCAATGTGACCGTCGTAGAGCCGTTCACCGGCCCTCGCGAAATAACTTTTGTTGTCGGTTCCCTGGATCATAGCGATGTGGCCATCGAGAGTCTTGACGATCCCGCGAAGGGTGACTTCCTGAATCAACATTCCCTGCAGACCGGGTGGCCGGATTTCCGGCGCCAGAACGTTGACGCCCAGGGCAAGGCTCACAAACGGGTCACGGCGCCCTCGAGATGTGTAACGGAATCCGGGTCCTTCGGTAATCTCGATGCCCTGTGGGACAAGGCTAGGAGCGTCCTGCTCGGGCGCATCCCCGGCAGCTTCCGGAGCCTCTTGGCCTTCGGCGGCGCTCTGAGCTCCCGCAGCACCTTCGGTCTGCGCAGAGCTCGTCCCTGCCACCACAACGGCCACGAGCGCAAAGCTAGCAGGCAGTAATCGCGACCGCATGGCTCGTACCTCGGGCATTTGAAGCATTGTCTTGGTCGGGTTTAGGATCTATATGGAGTCTAGTTTTCGGGCTTATTGGCTCGTGCTTGCGCCGATCGGTTCAATGAAAACGAACGTCGTTGCCGTGCACGACGCGGAGATCGTGGATGAAATCGTCGGATCGCGCTTCGATTCGATCGTGAGATTCGAGACGTTGACGATGCGGGAGAGCCGGCTCAACCGGTCGAAGAAATAGGCGAGGTTGTGGTAGCTGCCGTCGAGGTCCAGGGTTATTGGAAACTCGGCATAGAAATCTTGAGGCCGTGTCGCCTCGGGGCGAAAGCGAAGCACTTCGATGCTCGATTCCGCGGCGAGCTGTTGTACCTTGCGCAGAAGGTCGTCAACTTCCTTCCGGCTCGGAAGGATCCGAGAGAGCGCTTGGAGAGTCGCTTCTTTGCGCTCGACCTCACGGCGAAACTCGGGAAGCCTCGCAGCCGTCGTCTTGGCGTTCTCGACTTCCGCTAGGAGGGTTCTTCTCTGGTTCGTCTTGTCCGCGATCTCCTGCTGATTCGGGCCGTGAAACCAGATGAAGAACACTCCGTAGAGGATGGCGCCCAAGAAGGCGAACACGAAAACCTGAGTTCCGAAACCTAGTTTGCCCATGACTGCCTCTCCCTACTGTGCCCCGGCGGGTGCCGCGGCGCCTCCAGCCGTTTGCGGGTCCGTCGAGCTCGAAGGCGCGACGAGCTGCGTACGCAGCTGAAATTCCGTGAACTCCTGTTCCTGCCGGGCGTTCACCGACGCGTCCACGAGCTCGACGTTTTGGAACCAATCGCTGTCTTCGAGCTTTCGAATGTAGTCGGCAACGCTCACGAGCGAAGCCGCCATGCCATCGATCGTCACCTGGGGACCATTCTGCGCGAGGTCGGTCAGCCACACGAAATCCGGAAGCTCCGAGGAAAGCGCGTCGAGCATACGAACGGGACCTTGGCGCTCAGTTTTGAGGCGTTCGATCAGGCGCTCCTTTTCCTCGAGCTCGGCGAGCTTCGCTTGATACTCCTCCACCTGAACGATGATGGGCTCGAGGCGCGCCTTTTCCTGAGTCATCTCGTTGATTTCTTCGTCGAGCTGATTGATCTCTCGTGTGGAGCCGAGCCATTGGAAAGCGATGGCGCCGACAGCGATCCCGAGAATCGCAATACCGAAAACGATGCCTTTTTTCTCGGAAGCGTCACCGCCTCCGAAAGGCTCGGCAAGGGGACCTGCACCGCCTGGATCTTGAGTACCCAGTAAGTTAACGCGAATCATACTCACTCGCCTTTCTCATGGCTAGGCCGACGGCGATAGCGCACGCCGGGCCGACTTCTTCGAGAAACTCAGCATCAAAATCTTTCGGGTTGTAGGTGACGTTTTGGAAAGGATTGAAAATTTCCACTCGAGAGTCGAAGCGCTCCGACATCGCCTCGGACAGACCAGGGATACGGGCACTTCCACCGCTCAGAACGACGCGATCGATCCGATCCTCGGACGTCGTGGCTTTGAAGAAGTCGAAGGTCTTCTGGATCTCCATCAAGGCCTGCTCCGTGACCGACTGCAAGATGCCGGCGACGGACTCCGAGCCCTCGCCACGGCCTTGTTTCATGTTCTCAGCTTGCTCGTAGGAGACGTTGAGGTCTTTCTGGATGGACTCAGTGAACTGGTTCCCGCCAATCGTCGTGATGTCGCGGGTGAAGATCGAGGTATCGCCGCGAACTACATTAATATTCGTCTGGCTCGCACCGATATTGGCCATCGCAACGACCCGGCCCGGCTCGGCACCGTAGTTCATCTCGTAGGCGTTCTGGAGCGCGAAAGCGTCTACGTCTATCACGACGGGGTTCCTGCCGGCCTGGGTGATGACGCTCTGATAGTCGTTGATTTTGTCCTTCTTGGCGGCGACGAGGAGGATATCCATGTTGCCGCCGTCATTACCAGGATCAACGACCTGGTAGTCCAGGTTGACCTCCTGGATATCGAACGGGATGTACTGCTCCGCCTCCCAGTGGATGGATTCCGCAAGCTCTTGTTCGGTCATCGCAGGTAGCTGGATTTTCTTGACGATGACGGAGCTTCCGCTGATCGCTGTCGCGACATCCTGTGTCTTGATCCGATACTCAGAAAAAAGCTTCTGGATCGCGTCGATAACGGACGTCGAGTCCATGATCTGCCCGTCGACGATGGCCTCCTGGGGCAAGTACTCGAGTCCAATCGTCGAAAGCTGCCAAGTGTCTCCCTTGCCGGGTTTCATTTCGACGGCTTTGACGGAACTCGACCCAATATCCAGTCCGACCAAATTCTTCTTCTTACTGAAGAGACCCATCGGCCCAAGCTCCCGAGCTCAAGTGAACAACCACCGCCTAGAAGGCGGTGGCTTCAAGGGCTGTCAATTGGAAATTGACTGTCGTCGTGAAGAGGCTCGCCATCCTGGGAGTCTATGTACTCCTTTACCATCTCGTCCGTTATGCTTCCTGAACTCACCGCCAGATATCCTCGGGCCCAGAAGTGCCGGCCCCAAAACTTCTTCCTCAGGTGAGCAAACTCCTGAAGGAGTACTCGGGAGCTTATTCCTTTTAGCCACTGCACGATCGTACTCAGGTCCTGGTGTGGTCGGTAGGATACGAACACGTGGACGTGGTCGCGTGCAACCTTACCCGAGATTATGTGCAGCTCATGTTCCATCGCGATCTGACGAATCAGATCGCGCACACGAACCGCTACTGGACCGATCAAAACCTTTTTACGATATTTCGGTATCCAAACGATGTGCGCTTTTAGGTCCGTTTTCGTGTGCGCTCCGTGCCTGTAGTGACGCACGCGACCACAATACCACGATCTTCTCTTCGCCTAAAGGCGAGGGGTTTCGACCATCCCCGGAAGAGACACTAAGTTTCAGCGACACTTACCACGAAAATGTTAAAGTACTTTATGAGCGTACGGCACAAAGAAACTGTATGTCAAGGAAAAAAGCGCCACAAATGTGCTGGAATCTTTGGTTTATTATCAGGGATTACCTAGGATTCGTCAACCGTTTTTGGTGGGTTTTCCCCTCAATTTCTAAGGACCCGTGAGTGCGTCGGGCATGAGACCTCTACGGACGGTAGCTTTCAAATCGAATTCCACAACATGTTGAGGTCTGCCCCGGGCGACGTTTTGGCATTTTTCTAAGAATGGCCCGCTTTTGATGAGAGCCGATTGCACAATGGCTGAATCGACCTCAACCCATTTCTGGCCTCGATCGGGTCATCCGGGCGACGAAATGGCTCCCTTGCCTAGCCCATGTTTCCCTTTTAGGTCTCTAAGTCATCATAAACAAAGGACTGAGATCCGCGGTTTGTCTCTACGCTGACAGCACCTCCTCGGAGAAGGCTGGCGGGTCGCGTTCAACGATTCCGAGTGCAGTCAGGATCGAGTTGGCGCGAGCGGTGCCGCGCGTGACGACGCGCTTGGTCCGCCCAGAACCCAGCTGTAAGTCGACGAGCCGGACCGAGCGTAGCGCTTGTAGTGCCTCGGTTGCGGACAGGTCGAGTTCGGCGACCTTGAGCTTTTTCTCAAGAGCCCGATGCACAAGGAAGGCCAGCGTAGCTACGAAAAGATGTGCCTCCACACGCTCATCGGTCTGGTGGTAAACGGGACGCATCTCAATGACATCCTTAAGGCATGAGAAGGCTCGCTCGACCTCGTTTAGGTCCTTGTAAAGGCGCACGGCGTCGACCGGAGAGAGGTTTTGCTCCTCGGTTTGAATAACGTACTTACCCTCGTAGGCTTGCTCGCGCTTGAGGTTGACCGGGTGCTCGAAGAAGCGGAAGCGAGCGTTTTTGTACTCCCAGTCGTAGTAACGGTGACCGTGGTGGCGTGCCTGTATGCGCGCGGCGGCGGCACCGATTTTCTCGGGGGCTTTCAATCGTCCCTCGCGCACGCGGCGCTCGAGGGCCTCGAATGCCGCACGGGCACGTCCCATGGCCCGCAGCCTCTGCCCGCGCTCGTAGGCGAGCCTTTCGTCGCTGTGAACGACGAAGATGCGCACGCCAGACTGCTCGGAGCGGACTTCTTGCACACGAGTCTTAGGTGGCTCGGCTTTTTCGCTCACCGTGATGCCACCAGGGCAGTCGATCCACTCTCCGCTGGCGCGCTCGATGTAACGATAGACCTCCTCGCGCCGTCGTCTTTGCAGCCCGACGAGATAGCCCTGCTTGCGCGAGCGCACCACCGCCAGGCTGTCGCTCGTTACCATCCCTCGGTCGCCGACAAAAACCACGCGGTGCAAACCGAATCGTTCGTTGAGATCGTTGAGCACCTGCGGCACCGTTTTCGCGTCACGCCAGTTGCCGGCGAAAACATGGTGGGCGATCGGCCAACCGTCCACCATCACCAGACCGACAAGCACTTGCCGGTTACGCGGTCTGCGGTCGCGACTGTAGCCGTGGGCGCCGAGCCCCGGAGGGCCTTGACCTTCGAAGTACGTCGACGTCAGGTCGTAAAACACCATGTCAACCTCAAGCGAAAACAGATCCCGCAAGCGCAAAAACAGCTCTTTCTCGATCTGTTCTTTGCGGGCATGCAGCTGGTCGAGCGTTCGGTACCATTGCTTGAGTTGGCGAAACTCCACGCGAACCCGCGGGGAGCGACTCGCTCGCCGCTCCCCATCATCGCGCCACTGCGGCACCCACCGCCGCCCCTGCCGGTCGCAGACGAAGTCGGTCTCGAGCCAGCGCGCCAGACCGTGCTCGCTTGACGGAGCACATAGCCGGTTGGCGACCAGCACCAAAGCTCGCTCGCTTAGCGCCACTCCGTCGCGCTTGCCGCGGCCTCCGAGCCGGTCGAGAATCTGCTCCAGTCCGAGCTCGCGCCACAGCGTCGCCGTCACCACCATCGGACCCCAATCCCACGCGTCTGTCCTCACGCATACTACATATCATTGTCCACGATTACAACGTATTAATGGCGCACAAAGCACAATCTCTGTCTCTACGTTTTGGGCAAAATTCAACCCCCGTTCCTTTGAATTCAGTCACTTACGAGCGTTAGGGTGCCCATAAAGGGTAAACATGGGCTAGCCCCGCCTCGCGGCGGCGAATACGCCGAGGGCCGTTTGAGGCTTTTTCCTTGACAACCCGGGCAACGACAATTAAGTTACTCGCTTGGGCGATTTTCCATCGCCCAAATTTTTTTTTCTAGTAGCTTGTCCGTGGAGATTCATGACGACCACCTTTTTGAAGAAGAGTGACGTCCACCGTGCTTGGCACGTCGTGGATGCGGAAGGCCAAGTGCTGGGTCGTCTCGCAAGCCGTATCGCTCAGGTCCTGACCGGCAAGGAGAAGCCGGGCTACGCTCCGTTTCTCGACACTGGCGATCACGTCATCGTTATTAATGCCGACAAAGTTGTTCTGACAGGCAGCAAAGAGCAGAGCAAAGTCTACTACAGGCATACGGGCTACCCAGGCGGTATCCGTGAAGCTCGCGCTGAAGAGGTAAGGAGCAAGCATCCCGAGCGGCTCATTGAATCGGCGGTTCGTGGGATGCTTCCAAAGAACCGGGTCGGGCGCGCGCAATTTCGAAAGTTGAAGGTCTATCGGGGCTCAGTGCACCCGCATGAGGCGCAGAAACCTTCGTCGCTCGAGCTCAGGACTCGCGTTCCACGCTAGCTCGAAATGCGGCAAAATCTGAATCCCGTCAACGAGGACCGCGCCTCTTAACCTGAGTGGACATGTATCCAGCGAAAAGGAGCTCCAAGGACTTTGGCTACATCTAGCAAGATCCAGTATTACGGGACCGGCAAGCGAAAATCGTCGATAGCCCGCGTCTATCTACGTCCAGGCAGCGGCGAAATCAAAATCAACAAGCGGACCATCGAAGACTATTTCCCGAGCGATGCGCTGAAGATGATCCTCAAACAGCCGCTCGCCTTGACCGAGTCGGTCGACAAGTTCGATATCTATGCCAACATCGCGGGCGGTGGCAGCACCGGCCAAGCGTGGGCCATGCGCCTCGGAATCAGCCGCGCGCTCTGCGAATTCAATCAAGAGCTTCGAGGCCGGCTGAAGAAAGGCGGGTTCTTGACTCGAGATTCGAGAATCAAAGAGCGCAAGAAGTTCGGCCAGCCCGGCGCGCGCAAACGCTTCCAGTACTCCAAACGTTAAGGGAGGATTTTCCGGTTGTCTTCGATTACGATGAAAGAGCTGCTCGAGGCGGGCGTGCATTTCGGCCACCAGACCAAGCGCTGGAACCCAAAGATGCGGCAGTATATCTTCGGCGAACGCAACGGTATTTATATCGTCGATTTGCAGAAGACGCTCCGGCTCTTCAAAGTGGCCCTGAAGTTCGCCACTCAGCTCGGCACCGAGGGAAAGAAAATCCTGTTCATCGGGACGAAGCGTCAAGCCCAGGAAGTCGTTGCCGAAGAGGCTCAGCGTGCTGGTATGTACTACGTCAACGAGCGCTGGCTCGGCGGGCTTCTCACAAACTTCATCACGATCGAGAAGAGCATCGCCCGGCTACGCGAGTTGACCTCGATGATGGAAGACGGCCGTTTCGACGAACTTTCCAAGAAAGAGCTCTCGCGTCTAGACAAAGAGCGCAAGCGTCTCGACAAGAACCTGTGCGGTATTATCGACATGGGCGGTCTACCGCATGCGATTTTCGTCGTGGACGCCAACCGCGAAGAGATCGCCGTGCACGAAGCCCGCAAGCTCGGGATTCCCGTAATCGCCATCGTCGATACCAACTGCGACCCGGACGTCGTGGACTACGTGATTCCGGGCAACGACGACGCGCTCCGTGCGATCAAGCTCTTCACTTCGCGAATCGCGGATGCAGTTATTGCGGGACGCGATATGACTAAGGAGGTGCCCGAAGCCGCGACGGGCCCCGAAGGCGAGCCGGGCTCGGCTGAAAAAGAAAGCTCGAAGGAATCGTCGAGCGCCTCTGAGCCGCCAGCTGAGCCAGCTGAGGCAGCTGCGCCAGCTGCGCCAGCTGAGCCAGCTGAGCCAGCTGAGAATGCCAAGGCTGCTGAGAACGCCAAGGAAGATTCGGCGACGACGACCTCTTCTCCCGCCTGACACGGATACTGACCGCGCATCCCGGGGGGCTGCCATCCCCGGCTTCAATCTTTTACTGCCGCATTCTTAGAAAAGGCTAGAACCATGACTATTTCCGCACAGCAAGTCAAAGAGCTCCGCGAAAAGACAGGATCCGGACTCATGGAGTGCAAAAAAGCGCTCCAGGAAGCCGGTGGCAACCTCGAGGAAGCCGTCACCATCCTCCGCAAAAAAGGACAGGCGGCCGCCGAAACGAAATCCGGGCGCTCGACGACAGAGGGGCGCGTCGGCTCCTACATCCACACGGGTGGACGCGTGGGCGTTCTCATCGAGGTGAATTGCGAGACCGACTTCGTGGCCAATACCGACGAGTTCCAAGAGCTCGTGCGGGACCTCGGCATGCAAGTGGCCGCGGCGGCGCCTTCGGCGGCCCGATGGGTGCGCCGCGAGGACGTCCCGAAGGACGCGCTCGACAAAGAGCGCGAGATCCTCACGAGCCAAGCGGAAGCTTCCGGTAAGCCGGCCAATGTGATCGAGAAGATCGTCGAGGGCAGACTCTCGAAGTTCTATTCGGAGAACGTGCTTCTCGAACAAGCTTTCATCAAGAATCCCGACCAGACGGTCGAGCAGTTCCTGAAATCCCGAATCGCGGTGCTCAAAGAGAACATCCAGATCCGCCGCTTCGTGCGGTTTGAACGCGGCGAAGCTCTTTAGTACTCTCCTGCCCTCGTCGAAGGGAGCTCTGAGCCGAAGCGCCGCGCGCGCGACGCGAGCGATGGGTCCCCACAGCAGGGATTAATCTGAGTTCCCTACGGGAGGGGCACGAACTTCAGATTGATGTCGAAGGAGCCTGTCCGCAATATGTCTGTTTTTAAGCGCATTCTCGTCAAACTCTCCGGAGAAGTCCTGATGGGTGATCAGTCGTTCGGGATTGATCCCGAAGTTGCCTCCAAAATGGCGGAGGAGCTCCAGGAAGTCCACTCTCTCGGAGTTCAGACATCCTGCGTGATCGGCGGGGGAAACATCTTTCGCGGGGTGGCGCCGTCCGCGCGCGGGATGGACCGCGTCGCCGCCGATCATATGGGCATGCTCGCGACGGTCATCAATGCGGTGGCACTACAGGACGCACTCGAGAAACTCGGCATCAATACTCGGGTCATGTCGGCGATCGAGATGCACGAGGTCGCCGAGCCCTTCATCCGCCGCCGCGCGATTCGCCATCTCGAAAAGGGGCGGATCGTGATCTTCGCCGCGGGCACGGGCAATCCTTATTTTTCGACGGATACCGCGGCCGCGCTCCGCGCGATGGAGATCAAAGCCGACATCATCTTGAAGGGAACGCGCGTCGACGGGATCTATTCCGCCGACCCGGAAAAACACCCCGACGCGGAGTTCTACGAGCGCATCACCTATATGCAAGTGCTCGAAAAAGGCCTCCAAGTGATGGACACGACGGCCATCTCGTTATGTCTCGACAATGCGCTCCCCATCATCGTCTTCGATATCAAACAACGGGGCAACATGAAGCGTGTCGTGGCTGGCGAGAAAATTGGAACTCGAGTCGATTGAATCCCTGAGGGGCCTGACAGGAGGATGTCATGGAAAAAGAACTCATCGCAGACGCCAAGCGCCGGATGGATAAGACGCTCGAGGTCCTCCGGAAGGATCTCGCTTCCGTCCGGACGGGGCGCGCCTCACTGGCCATCTTGGACGGTGTCACGGTAGATTATTATGGCGCTCCGACACCTCTCAATCAGGTCACTAATATGGCCGTGCCCGAAGGCAATCTGATCACCGTCCAGCCGTGGGAGCCACACTTGCTCGAGACGATCGAAAAAGCGATTCTTTCGTCGGATCTCGACTTGAACCCGGCCAATGACGGGAAGACCCTCCGCATCCACATCCCTCCGCTCACGGAAGAACGGCGGAAGCTACTCGTCAAGCAGGTAGGCAAGATGGCGGAAGAAGGCCGCACCGCGCTCCGCCAGGTTCGCCGGGACGTGAACGATCGGCTCAAGCGAATGCTCAAAGACAAGGAGATTTCGGAGGACGACGAGAAGCGCGCTCTCAAGCAAGTGCAGGGCCTGACCGACGAGCACGTCAACGAGGTCGACGAGATCGTGAAGAACAAAGAGCAGGAATTGATGACCGTCTAGACCTCGAGAGCGCACAAAACGGCCTCGAGCTTTAGCAACGAACTTCTGATACAGGACAGTAGTTCTTTTTATCGGCGAAAGGGCAGAGAAGACGTTCTTTACTCACCTCGAATGTTCTCGTACGGGAGAGTCGTATGAGAAGCTCGAGATTCAGCATCTGTCGCGAGCCCGCGCTCCCTTGCTCGCTCGCTACGACACGGATCGGGCGCGCGCCTCGTTCCAGCCGGACGCGCTCACGGACCGTCTATTCAACATTTGGCGCTACCGGGAGCTTTTGCCGCTAGCCGACACCCACCAGATCCTTGCTCTGGGCGAAGGCGGCACGCCGCTTCTGCGAGCCGATCGGCAAGGCGCACGGCTCGGACTTTCCCGCCTCTACATCAAAGATGAAGGCCTGAACCCCACCGCAAGCTTCAAGGTGCGAGGGATGGCGGTCGCGGTGTCGATGGCGGTCGCGCGCGGCGCGAAAGAGCTCGCTGTGGCCTCGGCTGGCAACGCCGGAGGCGCTCTCGCCGCCTACGCAGCGCGGGCCGGCTTGCCGGCTCACGTCGTCGTGCCGCGAGACGCACCGCGCGGGTGTGTCGTCGCCGCGCTCGAGGCTCTCGTCGACGAGCGTTGGGTGGGTGACGAAGAGACCGTCGTTTTGTTCAACACGGCATCTGGAGCCAAGTATTTCTGATGACGAAGAAGCTCTATCTAGAAGACCCCTACGTCACGTCTTTCGAGGCCGAGATCCTCGAGACGCGCGATCTGCCCGAAGGCACCGCCCTCGTATTCGAGGCGACCCACTTCTATCCCGAATCCGGTGGACAACCCTACGATCTGGGTACGATCGACGGGATCGCGGTCACGAAGGTGCTGGAGTCCGACGACGACACGATTCTCCACTTCGTCGAGAAGCGTCCCGAACGCGTTAACGTTCACTGTGAGATCGACACCGCGAGGCGGCACGATCACATGCAACAGCATGCGGGCCAGCACGTGCTCTCCGCCGCTTTCGTCCGCGATGCCGGGGCCGAGACGACCTCCTTCCATCTCGGCACCAAGGTCTCGACGATTGATCTCGATAAATCTTCCCTGTCAGACAAAGAGCTCGACGCGGCCGAACGCGCCGCTAACGACGTCGTCGCGCGCGCCGTACGCATCAAGAGCCGCTTCGTCTCCGGCGTCGAAGCTCTAACCCTCGAGCTCAGAAAAACGCCACCGAAACAAGACTCGCTTCGCATCGTCGAGGTGGAAGGCTTCGACCATCAAGCCTGCTGCGGTACGCACCCACGCTCGAGTGCGGAGATCGGTCCCGTCGTCATCCGCGGTCTCGAAAAGCTCAAAGACAGCACCCGGGTCGAGTTTCTCTGCGGCGAGCGCGCGCTTCGAGACTACCGCACGACGGTGCGCCGAATCCGATCGCTTGCGAGCGTTCTCAGCAGCTCGGAAGCCGATCTCGTCGATACGGCCAAGAAGCTTCAGGACGAGCGCAAATCCATGGGAAAGCAGCTAAGGCGGCTCAGAAGCGAGGCACTCGCGGCGAGTGCGGAAATGTGGATGCGTGACGCCGACGTCATCAACGGTGTGGGTGTTCTCACCCGCGACATCCCGGGCGTCGGCGCCGCGGAGCTTCGGGTGATCGCGATGCAGCTCGCGACCGAGCCCGGACGTGTTTTGCTCCTGGGCGCCATCGACGATGGCCGGGCTCATCTCGTTTTCGCGCGCTCGGCCGACGTCGACGCTTCCATGGCAGAGCTTCTAGGCGGATCCGTCGGGCTCGTCGGCGGCCGCGGCGGTGGTTCGTCGCAAATATCTCAGGGCGGCGGCCACGACACCCAGAGGCTTCAAGACACCCTCGATGACGCGCGCGACGCTGGCCGAGCGACTGGCGCGATGAATATGACAGGTTCGAGGGAAGGTCAATATTAAGAAGAGCGGTAACTGGAGTTCGCGGTCCTGGCGGGTTAGGGAATACAATGTCGCTCGACCTAACATGCCGCGCTCGTTGGCTCTGCTCGCCGCCCTCGCACTCTGGCAGTGCGGCCCGCCGCCGCGTGAAAGCCCGAAAGCGAGCGAGAGGGCGCCGGCGGTGATTGGAGAGGAGCCACTCGAGACCGCGACGATCGGCAACGAAGAGGTGCAGACGGTACCGGAAGAGCCCGTTTTCGCGCTCGACGAGCCCATAGATCTTTCGAGCGCAGAAGCGAGCCGCGCCTGCAAGTGGTCGAGCGCGTGGCTGAAGCCCAATATCCCGAACCCCCTCCTCGCGGGCGTCGGAGGCATCCCGATGCCGGTTCGCACCCACGTTGTCGACCCCCAGTTCCCCGTCGATCGCGTCGAGCGCACCGGCAAAATGGTCGCTGAGATTGTCATCACGCCGGACGGTGACGTCATGGAAGCGACGATCTTGCGCTCGCTCGAGCCGCGCTGGGCCGCCGCCGAGGAAGCGCTCTTGAACGCCGCGCGTCAATGGAAGTACGAGCCTCCACGGCTCGGGAAAACGCCCATCTCCGTGTGCACCACGCTCGTCGTCGATCCATGAGCTGCCATTGAGATGCTTGAGATGCCGTTGAGATGATGGAACAGCTGTCGCTTTTTGCCCCTGTCGGCGCGGCTGAACCTCCGGCCCGGGTGCGCGCGCTCGCCGCAGCACTCGACGAGAATTACTACCTGGGCACCTCCTCTTGGTCGTTTCCCGGCTGGAACGGCACCGTTTACGATCGCAAGGTCTCGCAGACGACGCTCGCGCGGCACGGGCTTTTTGCCTATGCGCGTCATCCTTTGTTTCGCACGGTGTGCATCGACCGAACCTATTACGGTCCCATCACGGCGGAGGACTTCGCTCGCTACAAATCGGTACCGCCAGATTTTCGCTTCGTTGTCAAAGCCCACGAGATCGTGACGAGCGCGCGCCTCAAGGACGACTCCGCCTCGCCCAACCCGTCTTTTCTCGAGCCCGGATACGCCGTCGACGAAGTTGTCGGGCCTTGTCTCGACGGCCTCGGTAATCGCGCCGCAGTAATGTTGCTCCAGTTCCCGCCGCAGCGGTTCGACGACGTCGCTCGGTTCAACGAAAAGCTCCACCGCTTCTTGTCCGCGCTTCCCCGAGGTGTGCTCTACGCCGTCGAGCTCCGTAACCCGGAGCTTTTCACCGCAGGCTATCGCGAGCTCTTGCACGATGTCGGTGCGAGCCACTGTTTCAACGTGCACCCCAGCATGCCTTCGCTCGAAGAACAGGTCCGACAATCCGCAACGAATGTCTGGCCGACCATCGTCGTCCGCTGGATGCTACGCCGCAATTTGCGCTACGGCGACGCCAAAGATGCCTTCTACCCGTTCGACAAACTCGCGGAGGAAGACACCGGCTCGCGCCGCGCTATCGCAAGTCTGTGCCAGAGCGCGAAGCGCGCTTTCGTTATCGTCAACAACAAAGCCGAAGGCTCGGCACCGCTTTCGCTCGTCCGTCTCGCCGAAGAAATCGTTTCAACGACTCGATGAGCTCGGTTTGTGGCGGATTTCTTCCGGAGCGCGCTTCCCGTCGTGCGGGTGAAGAGCCAACTTGAACTTTACGGGAAGCTCCGTGGGGAGATAACACACCACATCGTCACAGGCCTGATACGAGAACGTCGCCGGAATCTCGAGCTCTGTAACGTCCGGCTGATCGTAGCCCGGAAGCCGAGGCGAGAGCGTTACGTCTTGCAGGATGCGGATCGACCCGTGAAAGACGGGAACGCTCTCTTGAATCGCCGGTAGGTGCATGATCTCCGACTCGGGGAAGATCGTCTCGTGCACCGCCAAATATTGGGATTGGGAAACCGCGACGGAGACAGGGCGATAGCCTTCAACGCCGGGCGCGTAGACGTGCATCTTCGGCGGCAGATCGAGCTCGATCACGAGGGTAATACGGTTCCCGCGCCGCGCCTCGTCTTGCGCGGGATAGGCGGTAAGCTTCAAATGATCGGTGACGATCGAAAAGCGGGTACCACCGCCCGCGCCGAACTCGCGGACCAAGAGACTATCCGCGGTCAAGCGCTGCCGGTGCCCGGGCTCGAAAAACTTAGACGTGATGATACCGTTCGCATCGACGACGAACGTGCCCGGTCGCGCCATACCAAAGAAAGCGTGGCCTTCGGCTACGTTACGGTTCAAGATGCCGAATGCACGAATCATCTTGGAGTCGGGGTCTGCGAGAAGCGGGTAGCGAAAACCTCCCATCCGCTCCGAGAAGTGCGCGAGTATGTCCGGCGTGTCGTAGCTGATCGCGGCGACGCCGAGCCCTTGGGCTTTGAACGTGTCGTAGGAGTTTTCCAGCTCCACGAGCTGGGTTTTGCAATAGGGTCACCAATCCGCCGAGCGGTGAAACAAGAAGACCGCACCGTTGGGACCTTTCACGGCATCGAAATCCAAAGCCTTACCGTTTTGATCGATGGCACGGAAGTCCGGAATGGCGGTCCCGACCTCGAGACCGGTCTGCTCGTCGTCATCCATCGGGTCGAGCGGATCGAAAACGTCCTGCGCGAGAAGCGGCGCCGCTAGGGTCGCCGCAAAAAACCAAGCCACGAAACTCCAGTGTTTGATCACGCTTTCCTCGTCATCTTAGGCGCCGATTTAAGCATTGTTGAGCCGCGTCGCTGTTCTCGAGGCTGCAAGCATACTACCAAGCGATGCCGTAATCTTCGCCGTGGTTGCTCGCGCCGCCCCACATCGTGCCGTGCTTCCAGTCGAAAAAGATCGCGTTGATGGGGCCGGAGGTGCGGTCTCTAAACTCGAGATCATAGCCCATGGCGACGAGCCCATCGCAAACCCACGGTGGGACGGACGCGTTCAAAAGCAAGCGCCCGGGTTGCGATTCGTGAGCGCGAAACGAGCTCTGCATCTGGTAGCTGTTGAAATTGGCCGCTTCCGCCGCTTCCTGAACGTTCATGCCGAACTCGACGACGTTCAGGAAAAACTGCAGCAGGTTCTGATCCTGAGAGTCCCCTCCCTGCACGGCAAAAGAAAGAAAAGGCCGACCGTCTTTGAGCGCAAGACTCGGAGTGAGCGTGGCGCGCGGACGCTTTCCCGGTTGGAGCACGTTGTAGGGGTTGACGCGAGCATCCAGCACGAAGCTCTGCATCCGCTGACTCATGCCGATCCCGGTCCGCCCCGCGATCGTGGCCGGATTCCAGCCCCCGCTCGGCGTCACCGAGACCACCCAACCCTCTTTGTCGGCCGCTTGGATCGACGTCGTCCCCGCGTAGAAACCTTCCTCGAAGAGTTGCTCGTCTTCCTCTGTGCTCGGCTGCTTGCTGCTCCAAGATTCTAGATATTCGAGGTAGGGGTTCGTGCCGCCTTGGTGTGGATAAGGGTCGCCCGGCTTGACGGTAGGATCGTTGTGGTCCCAATCGATGAGCTTTCGTCGCTCCGCCGCGTAGTCTTTGGACAATAGCCCTTCGATCGGCTCCTCCGGCGGGAAGTACGGATCACCGTAGTAGAAGTCTCGGTCCGCAAAAGCGAGGTTCATCGCTTGATAGAGCGTGTGGATGTAGCGGCTCGAGTTGTAGCCCATCGCCTTGACGTCGATCCCCTCGAGGATGTTCAGCGTCTGGTTCAAAACTGGCCCTTGCACCCAGTGCGTGAGCTTGTAGACCTCGATGTCCTTGTAGGTCGTCATTACCGGCTCTTCGATGTGGACCTTCCACTCCGCGAGATCCTCTTTCGTGTGAAGGCCTCCCTGTTCCTGCGAGCCCCGCACGAACTCCGCCGCGATATCACCTTCGTAGAAGCGCTCGTACGCGGTGTAGATCGCTTCCTTGCGCGAAGCTCCCGCCGCGAGGGCTTTCGCCTCCGCCTCTACGAGTTTCTCGAGCGTGGCCTGGAGCATCGGCTGGCGGAAGATCTCACCCGGATAAGGCGCCTCGCGCTCTTCCCCCGGATGGGTCAGGAAGGTTTCCCGCGAATAGGGCCATTGACGGATGCGCTCTTTCTCGCGCTCGATGGCGTTCGCAAGCTGTGCCTCGATCGAATAGCCCTCCGCCATCTCGATGGAAGGACCGAGGACGTCGCTCAATGTGAGCGTGCCGTACTCGGCGAGCATGACCATGAGACCGCCAGGTGTTCCTGGCGTGACAGCCGCAAGAGGGCCATAAGCGGGAGGGAAATCCATCCCTTGACTCTTGAAGTATTTCGGAGTGGCGCCGGCGGGCGCGACCCCCAGAGCGTTTATACCGATGACCTTCTTCTCGCCGGGGTGGTAGATGAGCGTCTGCGTTTCGCCGCCCCACCCGAGCGAGTCGTACATAGTCGCGGTCGCGCCGAGCATAGCGCAGGCCGCGTCGACCGCGTTGCCACCTTTGTGAAACATCAAAGCGCCCGCTGTCGCCCCGAGAGGCTTGCCGGTAATCGCAACCCAGTGGCGCCCATGCAGCACTGGTTTCTGCGTTCTCTCCCCCGCTGCCGTTGCCGCGATGGTGAGCACGGCGGCCGTAATTCCGAGCTTCCACGTTTTCATGACGACTCCTTCCATGGCCCACGCGAGAGGCCCCAAAGTTCAAGTTAATCTCACCGCCTCTTGCCTGGAGCAAATCGTCCTGCTAGCATAGCTCGTTTTGAAAGCTCCGCAACATGAGTAACAGGGGCGGCTAGCTCAGCTGGGAGAGCGCGGCGTTCGCAATGCCGAGGTCACGGGTTCGATCCCCGTGCCGTCCACCAATGGAATCAATAACTTACAGCTGGAAAGGAGGCCCTGGGTAGCATTTGTGCTTCACCCATGGCGGGGCCCTGGGTAGCAAAAGGCTCGCGGGTAGCATCTGGGTAGCAGAGTCTAGCAACGACGTCTACGCCGACGTCGAAGCCGGAGACCGAGGGCGCGAAGGCCGCGCTCAAGGAAGCCGTCGCATTGTTTAGCGAGAGCTGCTTGGAGCGCGATACGTTAGACGAAGTACTTCGGGACAGTGGATTTCGCTTGCTCCCGAGCAGCGTTGAGCCGTCCGAGACTTCCGAGCACATAAGCATCGAGAGGCGGCCGGTGGACGAGAACCTCCTTGGCGAAGAATTTCCCTTGAACGTAGAGATCCCTGCTTATCAAGCTGCCCGTTTCTTGGATCGAAACAACCGGCTGGATGCACGTTAGTTGGAAGGATCTGCGGAGAATCTGCCAGCTTCTCGGTTGTGTTGAGTCCCGTCAAAAGGGCGATCACCTTGTGATGACTCGCCCTGGCCTCGCCCGACCGGTAGTCAGGCTGATGTCGTGCGTACATTGTCTCGGCTCGTGGAAGGCGAGATTGGGGCCTGGAGACGCGCCTAGGGATCGAGCGCGGCGGCGTGCTCCGAACAGGCGAGCCAGCGATTTTCTAGAAGGTAGTCGGCCACTGTCCGCGCCGCGGTGCCCCAGCTGCGTCCAGTGACCGTCGAAAGTCAAGTAGGCGCTCGACAGAAGCCGGCCATCCGCCTCACGCAAATCGGGAGTCAAGTCCAGGACCGGCACGTCCAGCGTCAATTTGCGTGAGTCGCGCCACCACGAGACGCCGGTCCCAACCTGGACCGAGACCGAAGTGAAATCGCGTTGCTTCCCAGGAAGCATCGTGCACTTCCATGCGGCTGGGAATGTACACGATGACGAGACGCGACCCGTTGGCGCGAACCTCTTTGTCGAACGCCTCGAGGATCTTGGCGGTGCGCCACCAAGCTTCCTCGATCCCCTCCAGCGTGCCGCGCTCGAAAACGCGAAGCGAGCCATGGGGCTCGCGAATACGGATCGGCTCCCACAACCCGAGTGACGCCAAGCGTGTGTGCGTGGCGGGGGAAGCCTGGCGCAAGCGCTCCTCGGCCCAGGCCAGGAGCGCCGAGCCCGTGGGCTCGCCTTCCTCCGCCGTCACCACTTCCTGGTCCGGCAGGGCTCGAGGCGGGTGAAGGATCAGCGGCGGGTCTCCCTCCTTCTCGCCGATCTGAAAAATTGGCTTGGCCCGGCGATAGTAATATTGATGGCTGTTGTAGGAGATGTCGTTGTAAAAAGCGAAGAGCAGCACGATTTGTGGCGAATAGCGCGCACCTTCCCGCTGATAGAAAAGAAACTCTTGATCGGTGCTGTATCCGGCAGTGCCTCCGTTGATCACTTCCACCGGACATGTGCCTTACCGGTTCAGCGTAGTTTCTAGCACCTGGGTCACCGTTCGCTCGATCGGCACCGTATAGGCTTCGAGGAACGAATCACCGAGCGCCAGAATCCGCGTAGTGCCGGCAGGCACTGCATACCCCCGGTTCGGATCGCGCAACCCGAGCGAATTGATCGCCACCTCGACTGTGTATTCACGACGCCGATAGGTGACGCGGGTGTTGGGTGTGTGCCTCCAGCCGAGCACCGGATCGAATTCGTGGTATCGCGTGACCTCCGCGGCTTCCTTCCCCGCCCCTCGAAACATGCGCTCCACCCGCGCCACGCCTTCCATTGCGAGCAGGGTGATGGCGACCGACGCGACAGCGAGCAACAGCTTGAAGAACAGCGATTTCATGAATTCCGGTCTCTCGAGCTTCAGCGGATTATAGATGAGCCCGGCGAGTTGTGCTTGGCCTGACTTGCCGTAGAGTCACGGCAAGAAACGTGAGGTCACCACAATGAAGCCAAAAACGAGTTCTGCCATGGCAAGACTGGTCTTCTTGCTGACTACAGCCGTACAATAGGGCTATGTTCGCGCTGCTCGTCGCTCTTACTACGCTTCCGGCCGTCCAAGACGCCGAGCTCCAAGCACTCGTTACGAAGGTCCAGGAGCATTACGACGCGTTCGATGGCTTCGCGGCGGATTTTATCCAGCGCTACGAGAGACGGGTTTTGCGGAGAACCATCGAGGAAAGCGGGCGCGTCATCGTCAAAAAACCCGGCCGAATGCGGTGGGAGTATCAGACGCCCGAAGAGAAGCTCTTCGTCACGGACGGCAGCCGCAGCTATTTCTACCTCCCCATGGAAAAGCAGGTCATGGTCAGCCACCATCCTCGAGGAGCCATGGGAATGGGCGAAGGCTCGCCGTTCGAGCTTCTCGCTGGCACGAGCCGCATGACCGACAGCTTCGCGTTCTTCGCGTCGAAGCAGGAGCCGCGACAAGGCGGTGTCATGCTCCATTTGATACCCACGAAACATCACGAAGGGTTCGAGGATGTCGAGATCGAAGTCTCTCCCGAGACCGGCGAGCTCTTACGGGTCGTTCTCATCGACGCCCAACGTAATCACACGGAGTTCTCGTTCGAAAACGTCCGTCGCGACATCGACCTTCCAGAATCCTTGTTTCGCTTCACTATCCCATCAGGCGTCGAAGTCGTCGTCCAATCGGACGAGCCCGGCGTCGTTCCGCAATCCTAGGTTATGAGGTCCGTTATGCATACGCGGAGATCCCCAGCTCTCGCGCTCGCGCTTTTTTTGCTGTCCGGTTGCGCTGGCTCGACTTACGTGAAGGACGCGGAGATCGCCGAAAAGGCGGGGCGCTATGATCAGGCGGTAGCGCTCTATACTCAAGCGCTCGCAGAAAAGCCGGACGAGCGTCACATCGCGCAGGATCTCGAGCGCGCCAAGCTGCGCGCTTCACAAGCCCACGCGCTCCAAGGCGTCCGCCGGATGACGCTCGGGGATCTTCGAGGCGCCGAAGAAGAGCTCGAGATAGCGCTCACGTTGAATCCGACCGACCAACAGCTCGCCGTGCAGTTGCGCGAGCTCGAGGACACGATCGCCGAGCAAGGGGAAGAGGCCGAGCGGCGATCGCTTTCCGCGCTGAAGCGCCAGATTCGAGATGCCCCCTTTGGAAGCCTGGATCTCGCCCCTGGCGCCATAGCACCCGCGGCCTTCGTATTTCGCGACGCGAGTCTTCGCGACGTGCTGCTATCGCTCGGGACCTTGGCGGGCATCAACGTCGCTTTCGACAGCGACTTTCGCGACGAGAAGGTGTCGATCGATCTCGAGGATGCGACCTTCGAGCAAGCCTTCCGCTCCCTCTGCACGACGACGGGGAACTTCTACCGTGCAGAGCGCGGCGACTTAATCACGATCATTCCGGACACACAGGCGAAGCGCCGGGAATATGAGCAACAGGTCGCGCGAACGTTCTATCTCTCGAGCGCCGATTTGAAGGAGACCATCGATCTACTGCGGATCGTCCTTGGGGCGAGACGGATCGCACCGCACACAGCCAACAACGCGCTCACGATCGTCGACACTCCGGAGCGCGTCCACGCGGCTGAGACCATCATCAATTCCATTGACAAGAGCCGGAGCGAAGTCATCGTCGAGATCGAAGTGCTCGAAGTCGATAGGACACGGATGGACGAGTACGGCATTCAGTTTCGCTCGGCTGCCGAAGACGGCGGAATCCGCGCCGGCATTTTTCCAGAGAATGGAACCGCGAACGAGAGCCCCTATAGCGCGAGCAATCTCTTCACCACGGGTCTACCCGGCGCCGTCGTGACTTTGCTGCGTGCCGATAGCGACACGCGCGTTCTCGCCAACCCTCAACTGAGAGCTGTGGACGGCGAAACGGCGCAAGCCGAGTTCGGCGAGCGGGTCCCGGTGCCTATCACCACCTTTACGCCGATCGCTGCGGGAGGCGTGGCTCAACAACCCGTCACCACCTTCCAATACGAGAATATCGGCGTGAACATTTTCATCACGCCTCGCGTCCATCACGACAATCAGGTGAGCATCGCGCTCGAAGTGCGGTTGAGCACGATCTCCGGAACCGGCTTCGGCGGCTTGCCCAAATTCGGCAACCGTTCGGTGAACACCGTGCTGCGCCTCGGCGACGGCGAGACGAGTCTCCTCGCAGGCCTCATCAACGACGTAGAACGGACGAGCCTCACGGGAACTCCGGGCCTCGCAAGCGTTCCCTTGATCGGCAAGCTCTTCTCGGCCAACAAAAAGGAGATCGAGGAATCCGATATCGTATTGACGCTGACGCCTCGTATCATCCGCCGCACAGATGTCTCGATCGAGGATCTCCTCCCTCACGTGATCGACGGCATCAGCGGCGCCGGCGTCCTCTTCGAGCCCCAACCCGCGCCACGCCGTGAGCCCATCGAGGGAGAAAGACGCCCGCAAGGGCCGAACCGGGATCCAGGAAACTGAGCCGCGCTACTCAGCGGTCTTGAATATGACGGGTACGCGGCAAAGGGTGACTTCGTCGCCGTCCTTCACCGGTGTGAGGACTCCAGTCGGAATACGGTCACCGTTGATATACGTCCCGTTCATCGTTCCGATTTCTTCGGCGACATAATAGGTATCGTCCTTGAACAGAAGGCGCGCGTGGCGGCGGCTGACGTTGCGGTTGTTGTCTTCGTCCGTCAAGTCGATCTCGGGTCGATGGCCCGTGACCGAGTCGTAACGGCCGATGAGCACTTCGTCCTTAAAGATCGGATAGATCTTTCCGCTTTCTTTGGCAACGAAATAGGCGGCCGCTGTTCCCGTCGACGGGACCGTGCCTTCGCGGGCCTGCATCGGCTCGTCGACGTCGGGAAGCTCTTGATCCGAACTCGACGCGGCCGCTGGCTCGGCCATTAGTTTTTCGAGCTGATCGGAATATTCCCGCATCCGCATCGAGTACTTCCTCAACATACGGACCGCGATTTCGGGATTGGAGCGGATCATCTCGCCGAACGTCGCGCTATTAATCGAGATGACGCCGGTATCTTCGAGGACCTCGGCGTCGGCTGTCCTTGGGAGGCGCTCGAGAACCGACATTTCGCCGAAAAAGTCTCCTTTTTCGAGAACGTTGACCGTCTTGCGCTTGCCGGCAATCGTCTTGCGGATGGCGACCTGTCCCGATTGCACGATGAACATCTCGTCGCCTTCCTCACCCTGGCGAAATACGAAGTCGCCTTTCGAGAAACGCGTCAGGAATTTGGCAAACGGATTTTCTTTGCCAGCCATACTTGCTCGAGTGGTTAGATGGGCTACGTCCTTGTACTACAGCAAGATAGCATGGCCCATTCAAGTCTGTCAACTTTGGGGGAAAGTGAGACGAACACGCGCGATCGATTGACGCTTCCTCGTGACGCATGCTATTCTGACCCGCAAATTGGGCGACGCTGTCGCTCTGCTCCGTCTCAGTAATCCGGTATTTAAATGAAACTGAGCGATCCCGCAGAGTACGTCAAGAAACTTACCGCGGTCCTCGAGGTCACCAAAGCGTATCGCGGCATCATTCATCTCGACATATTGTTGTCTACCATTGTCGAGACGGCCGCTGAGACCGTTGGAGCGGAGGCGAGCTCTATTCTGCTCTATGACGACGAGGGCAAGCTTCGCTTTCACTCGGCCTCCGGCCGCGCTGCCCGGGCGGTCAAGCCGATGAGCCTGGAGCCCGGTCAAGGGGTCGCTGGCTGGACGGCCAGTATCGGCGAGCCCGCGATCGTGAACGACGTCGCCAAGGATCCGCGTTTCGAGGGGGGCGTCGACCGGGAGAGTGGGTTCGAGACACGTTCCATTCTGTGCGTGCCCCTGACTTTTGAAGGACGCGTCATTGGTGTGCTCGAGCTTCTCAACAAGAAGGACGACGGCAAGTTCGACGAAGAGGATCAAACTCTTCTGTTCAGCCTCGCTGACCAGGCGGCGATATCGATCGAGCACGTGCGCCTTCAGGACGCCCAGAACAACTACTTCACCCACGTAAGGGAGATCCTCATCGGCGCCATGGACACCCACGTTCCGATCAAGGAAGGCCACGCGCGCCGAGTGGCCCGCTATGCCCGTCTCGTGGCGACGGGTCTCGGCCTGTCGGAAGCAGAGCAACGAGAGCTCTATTTCGCGGGGCTCCTGCACGATATCGGCCTCCTCAAGCTCGACACGAACGCAGAATGGACGCGCGAGCGCATCGAGCTCCATCCAATCCTGGGATACGAGATGATCAAAGACATCATCTTCTGGAAACAACTCGCCCCGGTGATCCTCCACCACCACGAGCGTTGGGACGGACGTGGCTATCCAAATAAGCTCGAGGGAAAGGCCATCCCGCTCGGCGCTCGCATCGTCGGCGTATGCGAGGCCTTCGACGTCATCACAAGCACGAGCTCCTACAAGTCTCCCCTGCCCTACGAGATGGCGTTGAGAGAGATGGAAGCCCATACAGGCACCCAGTTCGATCCGAAAGTTATCGAAGCGTTGAAAGCCAGCATCTCCGAGGCCGATACGCTCGAGCCCAGACCCGCCTCGAGCTCCCAATAGTCCTCATAGACAACGCGAAGAGCAAGCGGAGTTGTTAGAAGGGTAACGGAAAAAAAGAAAAAAATGAAAATAGCTACTTGTGCGTTCGCGCCAGCGAGACCTTCTCACTGCAGGAAACCATCCAATCCAAGCGGTGACTAAAACTTAAGCGGCGAGAATCTTCTCTGTCCACTCTGATCAATCCTTTTGCTAAATTAGTTTGACGCGGTTTTCGTTGGAGGTTTCGTCCTCCGCGCCGCCTTCGTCCGCGGTTCCGCTTAGAACGGATCGCTCGTTGACTTCACGCACTAGAGTCTTCAAGTAGGTTTCGAATCGATGGGCTAGTTGGAGCATACCGGGAACGCTGTCGCATTTTAGGAACTCGGTGGCGAAGGAATCGAAACTGGACCAATCGCGATACATGAGAAAACGGAGAGAACGGTCGCAAAAGCGCGAGATTAGACGTTTCAGAGCGTCGGCGCCTTCCTCGCTCGGCTCTTGGCCGAACTTGTGCACTGAGAGCGTGAGCGTGATTAGATCGTGCCTCAACATTTGCGATTGATCGAGATGGGTCCGGTATTGGGGAAAATCTGGTGGCCGTCGATGTCCGGGTCGAATCCTCGCGCGAGCTGGATCACGCTTTGCTGAAAGCAGTCCCGCAAAATCCCGTGCGAGTTCTCGATCTTCATGTACACAGCGTCGGCTTGTTTGAAAGACGTCAGCTCGGTGAGCTCGGTTCGGATCACCTTCCGAAGCTCCAGATGCACACAGTAGATGAAACTCTCGAAAGATTCGGGAAAGCCGGACTCCCTCCCCAAGCGCACTTGCGCCAACTGTATGTAGTCGACGAGCGCCCGCGTCTCCGAAGCGACAAGTGAAAAAATCAAGACGCTTGTACGGAGCTCCTCCAAGTGCCGCCGACGCGGGTCGGCATATTCGAGGTAGTGAAGCTGGCGGAAGAACTGCAGGAAAGTAGCGGCCACGACGCGGCGACGCTCCCGATCGTCGATGTGCTGCATCAGTTGCGTGATCGGCTCGGCAGTAATGCGGTCATAGACAGGGATGAAACGGCGATCCATCAACAGACTGAGATAGTCGTTCCTGCGAGTCTCGCGATAGATGAGGCGTCCGATGGCCTGAAACGTTGAGTAAGGGATTCGCGAGAGCTTCGAGAGCTCGGTGAGCAAAAGCAGGAGATCCTCGAAGCTCTCTCGGAGAAGTGTCAGACCGGACTGAGGGCTGTTCTGTCGCAGAAGTCGCGCTACATAAGGATCAGCAATGTCATCCGCTTTGAGAAAGTTCTCGACATATTTCTCGAAACGTTCATGGCTGACTTGATCTTCGCTCGATAGGAGCGGGCAGATTTTCGTGACGCGTTCGATCGCATGGGACACGAGCCCGATCTCGTCATAGAAACTACGGATAGCGAGTGTGCGGCTCGAATCTTCCGAAAGGGGTTGATTGCGGGTGCGGAAGTATCTTTCGAAGCTCCGAAGCCACATCTCGAGCTCGAAAAGAAACTCCGTGCGCCCGGTCTCTTCGAGCCGGTCGACCCAGTCGGACATCTGGCCAAGCAAAAACTCATTTCGCCGGGACAATCCGCTCCGCCCGTCCTTCCAGCAGTTATTTCAATGTGGTCAATCAGTTACCGGGATCCATTTTAACACGTTTCCGAGCCAGCGTGGACCGTCGAGCGCCCGATCGTGTATAATGATGGCCTCTTCATACATCGTTGTTAGCGTCTGACTTTTGAAAAGCTGGTCGTAGCACCACAAGAGTGCCCCCAAATCGGACTCATGAACAAGCCCACCATCGTCTACGTCTCACAAGCGCATCCAGAGCTCGAGGCGATGCTCCGTCCAGAACCGGACGACGCCTATTCCCTCGAGTGCTTCGACTCGGTCGACGAAGCGCGGGAGTGGATCGAACGGGCTCTCGAGTCCGGCACCGAGCTCGTAGGCGCATTGATGGAGGGCTCTTTTGACGCGGAGCTCCCTGTCATGGTCTATCGTTTGCCCGATGCCGAGAACCGCGCCCCCGAAACGCTGAGGCCGATGGTGCGCGACATCCTCGGGCGCTTCGAGCTGGAAGGGCTGAGGGCACGTAACCAGCTCCTCGAATCGCTCAGCGACGTCGGTGTCGCCCTCGCCGGTAGCTTCGACATCCAGGCCATCCTTCGAAAGACGCAGGGGGCCGCGGAGCAGCTCGCCAAAGTCCGCACGGTGGAAGTGCTTTATAAGGGTTGTGACGCCATTCACTCCCGTGCCCTATGGCACCCGGACCAACCCGGCCCGGGGCATATGGGACGTGACGAGCGTCGCGCGATGCTCGCGCGCGTTTCACGAGGCCACGACGAAGTCCCGACCGCTTTCGAGCACGGGAGCCGGCTTTTTCTACCGATTGCCTATCAGGCGGAGCTTCTCGGGCTTCTTGTCCTGCGCACCGGAGACGGATTCGGCCCCGAGGGACAGAAGCTTCTCTCGATCTTGACTCTTCAAACCGCGACCGCGCTTCGCAATATTCACCTGACGCAGGAGCGCATCCAGTTCGAGCGGCTCTCGGCCGTCGGTCGTATGATCGGCTCCATTGTTCACGATTTTCGCAGTCCTCTGACGGCGCTTCGCGGCTATGCCGGAATGTTGACGAATCTCGAGCTCAGCAAGCGAGAGCGCAGCGCCTATGGGCATAGCGTGGTCGAGGAATGCGATCGCTTGAATCACATGGTCGACGAGCTGCTCGAGTTCACGCGCGGCGGTCATTTCGACCTCTCTCTCGAATGGTTTCGCCCGGCTCCGTATCTCGGAGCTCTCGCGGCAAGATTGCACACTCAGTTTGCGGAGCGCCATATTCGCGTCGAGCTCGAGCTCGGCTATTCGGGAGAAATCTTCGTCGATAAGAAGAGACTGGACCGCGCGCTGTGGAATGTTGCCATCAACGCGTGCCAAGCGATGTCCGATGGCGGCGAGTTGATCCTGCGCTCGGAGTCCTTTGGCAACCGCGTATGTTTGTCGGTCGAAGATGACGGAAGCGGGATTCCCGAGGAAGTGCAGCATCGCATCTTCGAGCCGTTCTTCTCCTACGGGAAATCGGAGGGCATCGGTCTCGGGATGCTCATCGCTCAGAAGTTCGTGGAAGACCACGGCGGACAGATCACCGTCGAAAGCGAGGAGGGGGTCGGCACCCAGGTGCGTTTCTACTTGCCCGTCGATGGCTCCGGGCAACCGACCGCCGTCGCGGAGCACGAGCTAGCCTCTAAATCTAAATCGCCAGAATCGCCTTTGCGGTGATATTTTCCTACTGTAAACGTGAAAACCCACGGTTCTGACTGGTTAGAGGCTAGGAGAGTGCAAACTGAACGCTCCCGTCCTCTTACTCTTCTCCGCTGAGCGCACGCAGAAGCTTCTCCTTGAGCCCGCCGAAGCCTCCGTTCGACATGACGATCACGACGTCGCCATCGACACATTCCTGGCTCAAGTGACCTACGATCGAATCGGCGTCCGCCTCGAAGTGCGCGTTGACGCCTTCTGCGCGCAGATCCGCAATCAACTGTTCTTCCGATAGCTCTTGCTTCTTCGGAAGACCCGCGCTCTTATAAACCTCCGAGACGATGACGGCGTCGGCGAGACCGAGAGCCTCGGCCAACTCGGTTTGAAACACGTTGCTGCGTGCAGTGAACGAGCGAGGCTCGAAGATGGCCCAGATTTTTCTCTCGGCAAAACGCCGGCGCGACCCAGAGAGTGTCTCTCTCACGGCCGTGGGATGATGCGCGAAATCATCGACGACGGTAACGCCGCGCTCCTCACCAACAATCTCGACCCGTCTTTTGACGCCTTGGAAACTGGAAAGCGCCGTCTGGATCTCGCCTGCGCTCAGGTCGAGATGGTCGGCCACGGCAATCGTGGCCAGCACGTTCCTGAGTGCCGCAGCTCCCCAGAAATAACCGCGCACATCCAGTGCTTTGCCGCGCCCGTGCCGCACGAGGAATCGGCTCCCGTCGCCATCCGAGGAGCGAACTTCCGCTGTCCAGTCCGCATCACCTGAAACGGCGAAGCTCGTCACGGGACAAGGCGCGGTGTCGGCGATCGCGGCAGCGCGCTCGCTCTCGCGTCCGACGACGAGGAGCCCGTTCGTCGGCACGAGATTCACAAAGAGCCGGAACGCACGCTCCACATCCTCGACGTCGCGGTAGATGTCGGCATGGTCGAACTCCACATTGCCGAGGACCCCCACGCGCGGAAGGTAGTGCATGAATTTGGGACCTTTGTCGAAATAAGCGGTGTCGTACTCGTCTCCCTCCACAACGAAAGCTTCACCCTCGCCGACGCTAAAGCTCAAACCCATGTTGAGCGGGATCCCGCCCACGAGAAAGCCCGGCTGACGTCCCGCGCTCGTGAGAAGCCAGGCCAAGAGCGAGCTCGTCGTCGTTTTCCCATGTGTTCCAGCGACCACGATCGGCAGCCGATCGCGCAGGAAGACTTCCTTCAGAACTTCCGCCATCGACGTATACGGAACTCCCGAGCGGAGAACCGCTTCGATCTCGGCATTGCCGCGCGACAATGCGTTGCCGACGACGACGAGCTTCGCCTCGCGCGGGATGTTCTCGGCGCGATACGGCATCCGAGCTTCGATCTTCAGTTTTTTGAGGAGGTCCGACATCGGAGGGTAAAGGTTCTGATCGGACCCCGTGACCTCGATCCCTTTCTCGTTCAGAAGACCCGCCAACGAGGCCATCGCGGTGCCTCCGATCCCGAGAAGATGAACGGGCCCCTGTCCGATCGAGGGGATCACTTGACGGCACCCTCGAGCAAATGAAGACCGTTGCTATCAAGGCGAACCTGGATGCCGAGGGGTAGCGTCAGACCATCGGTAGTCGTATGCCCAGAGGGAAAACCGAAAAGCACGGGAATGCCGAGCGGGGCCGTCCACTCCCGCAACATCTCTTGGAGCGTATAGCCTTGATCCGGATGCTGGTCGCAATCCGGCATTTGGCCGAAGACGATGCCTTGGACCAATTCCAGTCGGCCCGAGAGGCGCAGTTGGGTCAGCAGGCGGTCGATTTGGTACGGCTTGACGTGGCTGTCCTCGAGAAAAAGCAGGGCGTCGTCGAAGGACGGAAGAAAAGGCGTTCCCACGAGCGCAGCGACGATGGAGAGACAACCGCCCCAAAGCCTTCCTTCCGCTGTGCCCGGATGAAGCCATTCGGTTCCGGGCGGCGTCAGAGTGCCTATCGCATCCGTGGACTGAATCGTTCGAACAAGCCCCGCGGCATCGAACGCTCCGCGCGCCATTTGCTGGGCCACCATCGGACCATGGAAGGTAATCAGGTTCGCACGCGCCCCGAGGAAGCCGAGCAATGCCGTGATGTCACTCGAGCCGAGTAGGATTTTCGGGTTTCTACGGAAGCTCTCGGCGTCGAGCTCTCGTAAAAGCTCCATGCTCCCGTAGCCCCCGCGAGCGCAAAAGATCGCACACACTTCGGGATCTCGCCACAGCTCCACGAGATCGTCGAGGCGCTCCCGCGCCGTGCCCGCCGTGTAGTTCCCGCGCTCGTAGAGATACCTTCCAAGTCGCGGCCTGAATCCAAGCTTTTCGAGAGCGGCGAGTCCGGCCTCGACGAACTCCTTCTTGACCGGGCTCGCGGGTGCTATGATCCCGACGAGAGCGCCGGGTCGCATCGCTTCGGGCTTGAGCACGGCTCCGCGTCAAGACAGCTTCGTACGAACGACGGTGTTCACCGCCTTGCCATCCACCGGCTTTCCCAAACCTTTAAGCCGGGCCATGGTCTCCTTCATGACGCTTCCCATGTCCTTGGGCGAGCTCGCACCGAGCTCCTCGATGACCTCGATGGCAACGCGCTCGATCTCGTCCTCAGAGACCGCGTCCGGCAGATAGGCCTGGATGATCTCCTTTTCCTCGGCCTCCTTCTTCGCGAGATCGGAGCGACCTCCTTTTCGAACTGCTCCATCGCTTCGTTGCGCTGTTTGACCATCGTCTGGAGAACTTGGTTCTCCTCTTCCGTCGAGAGCGACTTGCCATTCTCTATTTCTTTGTTCTTGAGGGCTGCCTTGATCAGTCGAATGACACCGACACGCGTCCGCTGCTTGGCCTTCATGGCCAGCGCGAGCTCGGAATGGAGTTTTTCGGACAGGCTCATCCGATTCTCGACGAACGCCGCTCGGTGTCCGTGAACACCAGTTCGCATTTCACACGTGCGAATTGAAGCTCATCGCCATATTTTACGGCCGCGTGGGTCACCACCTGACCGTTGACGCGCGTCCTGTTGACACTGTCGAGATCGATCACCGTGACACTCTGGTTCGAGACCAGAAGCTTCGCGTGAAACTTGCTCACTAGATGATCCGGAATACAGATATCGTTGGACGGATCTCGGCCAACCGTCGCTTCTCGGCGCCTGATGGGGAAGTGCGTTCGCTTTCCAAGATCGTCGGGCACGATCAGACACGGGTAGTCTACTTGTTTGTCGGTCTTCATGTATGGATTAGGCTTGTTAACCCTAATCGCAAAATCTTCGAAGCACGAAAACGCGAAACAGCCGCACTGGGCGCAGGCGAGAAGCTCATGCTGGGGCACCCGCTCGCCGCCACGATAGGTGATTCTGCACGGTGTATGCAGAACCTGGAAAAGGTGCTATTCACGGGGCCAAAGACCTCAGACACGGTGACGTTTATTTGCGATTAGGGTTAACAGGGTAGAGCGTATCATGACTTCGTAGTCCGTTGTTTTCAGCTATCGGCTGTCAACTATCCGTGTCTCCACTTTGGGGACGAGTCTGTTCCAGGCACATCGTCATCGAAATCAAGTACGGACAACTGACAGCTGTCTTTTCAACGGGGTCGAATCACGGTGGCGTCGAGACCGGACGCCGAAGCGTCATCGCCAGGCGCAGGATTTCTTTGCTCGAGCAGCTCGTTGAAACTCCTCGCGAGATCCGTCAACTCCGAGTAAGGGCGCTCTTCCGGGAGTGTCCCAGGAAGGCCTTCACGCAGCGCCAGGACATCATCGCGCAGTTCCCGCAGCGGGCCGAGCGTCCAGCGTCGCGCGAGCAGAACTGCCGCCCCGACGCCCATGAGTAGCAGCAAGGCGCCAAGAACCAGCATGACCGTGGACCAGCCCGACACGGTCGCGGGCCGAAACTGTAGAACCGCCACGCCGATCGGGCGTCCATCGCCTTGTATCGGCGTCATGATGAGCACATCGCCGTTTACAAGATCGCGGGTCAAAAGGGCCCGAAGACCGGCCGCATCCTCGAGCGCATCCTTTGGAAGCGAAGCCGCGTCGCCACCATCCGGTGCGAGAATGTTGCCGCTCCAGTCGAGGACATAGGCAGCAACAACCCCGGGCTCGTCGATGACGCGCTCGAGCGACCCTTCTTCTGGCGGGCTTTGAGAAAGAGCCGCCACGTTCGTCGCGGCGAGCAAGTCGACCAGCGCGCGGGCGCGGAGCGCGGACTCAGAGGTGAGGGCGCCTCCAAGCGTAAGCATGAGCGGCAAAGCCAGTACGGCGACCGCGAGGACCGAGATCGCAGCGACGAGAGCCACGAAACGAAGGCTCCCGGAAGAGCTCCGCGCCGGCGGCGATTCTGGTGAAACGATGCGGGTTGCCGCCTTCAGGGAAGGGTCGACCTCTCCCCGGATAATGACCTCCCCCGTCTTGGCATCGTTGAACGGCGTCGCGCTCTCCAGCACGACCGTGCCGTCGCTATCCGGCCGGTAGAGTGTCGGGACATCTTCCTCACCTGACTCATCTGGTTCATCTTCGTTTTCGGGAGGCCGGAGCGTGTCCGTCGTGGGGAGTATCACCGTCCCACTCTCGTCGGCACCGGCTGGTTCAACCACCTCGTTCGCGTCGTGCTCGGGGCCGCCCGGTGCGGCGGCGGAAAGTGCCTCCGATGACAGCATCAACGTCCCGCTCTCGTCGGCACCGGTGGGTTCCACCACCTTGTTCGCGTCGTGCTCGGGGCCGCCCGGTGCGGCGGCGGCAAGTGACTCCGATGACAGCATCACCGTCCCGCTCTCGTCGGCACCGGCGGGTTCCGCAGTGAGGTAAACGGTGCTGTCCTCCTCGGGCTCGCTCTCCGTCAAAAGGTTGATGACGAGCGAGCCCAGCCGCATCGAGTCGCCCGCGGCGATGAGCTGGGTCTCGACCCGCTCGTCATTGACCCAGCTGCCATTTCGGCTGCCGAGGTCGACGAGCCTGAGGTGGTTCCCCTCCCGCTCGAAACGGGCGTGCCGGCGCGACAGTTTCTTGTCCGCGAAGAAGAGATCGCATTGCGGATCACGACCGAGAAGCAGCGGGTGTTCCCCGATCTCGTGCTCGGTGACACGGTCGCCATGATGGATGATGAGTTTGTCCACCGATACCTCGTCCCCAAAGCGGTCTGTTGCACGCGGGGTTCGCAGTAAGTATGGATCGAACGAGCGGGCGGGGTCCAAGGAGGATCCGTCAATAGAGCTCTACTGTCCAAGCTCGCGCAGCCTGCGCTGCACGAGCGGCAGGATCCGAGGTCCGTCGTTCGACTGCAAGGTCGCACCGGGGAACTCGAGCGCCTGCTGAAAGACCCGGGTCGCCTCTGCACGCTCGCCGAGCATCAAGTAGGCCAGCGCAATGTGGTAGAGCACGGTGCCTTGTGAGACGCCTTGGGTCCCGGGCAAGATGACCCGCGGCAAGTATTCTTTGAGAGCCGTCTCGTAATCCCCGAGCTGCATGTGTGCTAGGCCAGCGTTCAGCCGCGCCAAATGCTCGACTTCGGGCTCCACTGCCATCCGGTGCCGCAAGTCGACGATGGCCTTGTTGTAGAGAAAGTGGGGATCGCCCATTGGCAATTCAAGCGGTGTCGTCCCTACGTTCAGGCCCAGCTCGCTCGAGCTGCCGCCGCGGGAGACAGAGAGCGCGAGACTGGAGCCGGGCTCCGCGGCCCGAACCGCCTCTAAGAGCTCGAGCGCGCGGGTCACAGTTTGGCCACCCGCCGACACGATGACGTCGCCGGGAAGGATCCCCGATTGCTCCGCGGGCCCACCTGCCGCCACCGATAACACGACCGGCCCGGCGTGGAGCTTCGTGTCGATGGCCAGTAGGCCCGCCCAGCTCCCTTGAAGCTTCGTCGGCATCGAAAGCTCGGAAAGAAACACCGGCAGCGCCTGAGGGTCGAGATAGTTCAACGGATAGGTGTCGGGAGCCGTGGAACCCACCGCCAGGAAATGCAAAACCACGTCTTTGGTCAATCGTTGCTCCGGGACGAAGCCAACCAAGAGCGCCTCGACTTCCAGCGCTTCTCCGAGCTTCTCTGAGAGCTCACGAACCCGCTCGGGGGTCATCTCGGAGGATCTCTTCGAGGCGATGAACGCGTTCAGACCCTCCGCGCCGAGCTGCGCCTCCACGATCGCTGCATCGGCAAAGACGAGGTTCATGCGCTCCAAGTTACGCAGCTCTTCGTGCAGCTTCTGGAGGATGTCGGCAAGATCGCGCTCGGGTACGTCGTCGTCCGCTGCCACTCCGAGTATCGCGAGCGTCGGCCGGATCCGACATTCGAAAGATACGGCCTCATCGACACCGACCTCGATGTCTTCGACATATTTTCCGGTCGCGTGCTTCACCTCGAGGCGATGCGGTCCGGAACAGACCTTGTCGAGCTCGAGCGGCGTATTCCCTTTGAGGTTCCCGTCGAGGAACACACGCGCGTCCGTCGGGTTGGACGAGATAGTGACACGGCCCACCGATTCGTCGAGCTTGACGATCTGGGCCGTGTAGTCCCGCGGCTGCTCGGCGTTGAAAGGAAATCGGACAGGCTGATGGCATTCAAGACGCAGCTCGATCTCGTGACGTCCAATTGGCAGCGCGGCGAGGTCGAAAGGTGCGGAGAGCCGATTCGGATCGAGGTCGGCAGGCATGAAGCTACGCAGATCTGGAGGGAGCGTCCCGGACGTCGTTCCCACCAATGTGCCGTCCACCAGGATTTCGACGCCCGGAGGATCGGTGATGATGGGCAAGCGAGCGCTTGTGCGCGTCAAAGCGAGATCGAGCGTCGCGATGTCGCCGGGGATGATTCGAAGCTCTTCGTCGATATAGGACGCGTGTCCTTCGAGCGTGATCTCGAGGCGTGCGATTCCCGTATGGACCTCGACGGGGAAAAAGTTCGTAATCCCGACGAAGTTGCCGTTGACCATCACGCGCGCACCTGCAGGCTCCGTGGTAACGGCGATATATCCGATGAGCCGCTTTTTCTGATCCTCGAAATAGTCGATGATCTTGGGCGATAGGGATTCCGCATCGAGCGCGTAGCGAGGGTTGTCCAGCAAGAGCTGCCGGAAATCATCCGACGCCCCCTGGAGATTGCCAGCGTTGAAAAAAGCGCGCGCCCGATGCTCGAGTGCCCTCTGCTGGAGCGCCACGAGCCCATCAGAAACAGTCTCGCGGAGGCGGCGATCGTTGTCGACTTCCTCGATGATCTGACTAAAGAAGTCGATCGACTGAGATCGCCGCTGTTGGTCTTCGAACAGTGCCACGGCTTCCTGAAACTGCTGCGAAAGCCGCAAGGCAAGCTCCTGCTCCTCGAGCGTCACCGGATCTTGGGCCGGCGCGGCGCCCGCGATCAGAAACGCGAACAAGAGCTCAATTGAGACGGAAAAGCGATTTCTCCTTGTCATCGTAAACATAGAGATCTCCGGAAGCGTCGACATCCATGCTGATCGGCTTGGATAGCGCACCTCCACCGAGATTTTGAGCCGTCAGCATAGTAAGAAACTTGTAGGACGCGTCGAACACGGCGATCTGCGCTTGATCTTGGTCGAGAATGTAGAGATTACCCGCCGGGTCGAGCGCGATATCCACCGCCTTTTTCAGGTTCAGCTTACCTTTTTTAGTCGTGATGCGAGCCAGGGTCCGCCCCGCCGGGTTGTAGACGTTGACGCTGCGATCGGATTTTACGAGCATGACGAGATTGCCGCGTTTGTCGACTTCGAGAGCGAGAACCTCGCGCTTGTTATTATCAGGGAACGCGCCGAGTAGCTCGCCACTATCGTTGAATCGAAGGACGTTCTTCCGCTTCTGGTCGAAAATGTAAACCTCGCCGAGACGATCGCGCGCCGCCGCGTGGATCTTTTCGAGTTGCTCCGGACCATCTTCGGTCGGCACGTTGAAAGCTTTGGGCTGACCTTCGATGACCACGCCTTTACTATTGGCGATGACGAGCTGGCCGCGCGGGTCGACCGCCAAACTGTAAGGGTCGACCGCAGCCTTAGTGCCCGCAAGCTTTCCCGTGCGGTCGAACGTGATCACACGTTTGCGGCCACGCTCCAAGACGTGGATGCCGCCCACGGAAACGCGGACGGCTTTGACGTCCTTGAACTTGTCGGCAATCGCCGCGCGGAAAGTCGGGTCGCGGCGAAAGTTGACCGCCCGTCCAAGACTGGGCGCTCCGTAGAAACGATAGAGGAGCGTCAGCCAATTGAGTGCTTCTTTGGCCTCGACCGTTTCCGGATAGTTGTTACGGACTTCTTGAAACTGCGCCATGGCTTCCATTGGGACGCCTTGCCGCACCGAGCTGCGGCCCACACCGAGCTGGGCTCCCGCAGACCAATCCGAGCCTGGGTGGTCCACGATGACTTGGAAATAGGCGTCGACAGCATCCTGGAACTTGCCCTGGCGCTCGAGAGCCAAACCCGTCGAATAAATAGCGGCCGGGATATAAGCGTTTCCCGGATAGAGAAACACTCTCTGATAATTGGCGAGAGCGTCGTCGATGGCCGTACCGCCCCGGTCGGATCGAAAGATCACTTCGCCGAGGTAGTAATAGGCCCCAGGAGCTGCGTCACCGGTCGGATAGCTTCGAAGGATCTCGTCCAAGCTGTCTTTCGCTTTAGCGAAGTCCTCCTCGATGTCCAGATAATAGCGGCCGATTCGCAAAAGCGCGTCGTCCGCATATTCTGTCCCCGACATCGAGGTCGCAACGATCTGAAAGTCATTGAGCGCTTGTTTGTACCGCCCCTGTTGGTAGAACTGAATCCCGCTCTCGAGGTGTTGCCGCGCCAGCTCCGTCGGCGGCCCCTGCCCAAAAAGACTCGAAGCAAGAATAACGAAAAGCACGACCAAACCAACCCGAAGCCACAAGATTCCCGTCATGACAAACCTCCTAAAAAGCGTCTCTGCCCCTGAATGCTGAATGCTGAATCCTGAATGCTCATCAAGGCCTTTGCCCAATGACGTAAGTCGGCTTTGAAGCCTCGACGTTAACACTTTGCGTATCCGTCACGTTTCCGGGCCACGTGAACACGAACTCGTGCACGCCCGTGACGACCTGGCGATTCATAAAAGGCGGCGAGCCCGCCCGCATCCCGTCGATCGTTACCGTACAATTCCCCGGATTCGCGCGCACATTGACACGTCCGAGCGGAGGTGCCTCGTGGGTGATCGTCTCCGCCTCACGGATAGCGACTTCCACCGATCGACTCAGAAACACCTCGGGCGCCACCAGTCGAAACCGATAATTACCTGGTCGGAACCGAACGCTCGCATTCGTCGAGGCGCTGGCGACGACGCCATTGCCACGATGAATGGCCACGGGATACGGCGCCCTCACGCGAAACGTCCCCGGGCGGCCGAGTGGCGTCAAAGCAATGGCCTCTTCCGGAAGTGGCTGGCCCGCAGCAATCGAGACCGTGCGCGATACATACTCATCTTTCGCGAGCTGGATCTCGTGATCGCCATCGACGAGCTCTAGGGTCAGGGGCGTCACGCCGTCCACCGGCTCGCCGTCGAGCTGTACGCTGACGCCTTCGGGGTTTGTTACGAGCTCGAAAAAGCGCGCCGTGGACGTGAGGACGAGTTCGAGAGGACCCGGGGGCGCCTCCGCGAGCACGAGCTCACTCGACGCCGACTCGAACCCAGCGAGACGCACTTCCACAATATGCGCCTCTGCGGTGACGCCAGAGATGAGAAGCTCGACGCCTCCATCCACGGTCGTGAGGCCCGTGGCCACTCCATCCAAGAAAACGGCAGCTCCGGACGGCCTAGAGCTGAGGCGCAAAGGATGCGCAACCGGCTGAGGGCCCGGCGGCTCCCTCAGGAACATCCAATACAAACCCCCGGCAAGCCCGAGCAACACGACGATGACGAGCGCCCAAATCGGAGCGGCCAAGGCGCGGACGGCAGCGTCGGCTTGGCCTTCTTCCCCGTGGCGCGTATCGGGACCCGCCTCGGACGCGACGCGCGTAGGCGTCACCGTTACTAGCTCCGTCTCCTCGGAAACGATCTGCGCCGTCCCGGCCGCGCTCTCCCCATAGAGCTGCGTGAACTCGTGCTGAATCTCCTTGAGGTGACGCGTACGATCGTCCTGGGTCTGGTTTCGCTCGACTTCGTCTTCGTGGAGCGCCCGAAGGGCGCGCCGTAGGTGTCGGCGCGCCTCGTCGAACTCGGGATATTGCTCGACGACCTCCCGGGATTTCTCGACCAGACCCTTCCAATTCTCCGCGCGGTTCAGAGCTTGCAGCTCGTCCAATGTTGTTTGAAGCACCTTCGTCGTCCGCGGAAGCGTTTTGCGATACACCGTGAGGATCTTTTCGAGCTCGCGCGCCATGTCGGCCGCATGCTCGAAGCGATCCTCGGCCTTTTTGGCCATCGCGCGCTCGAGAACATCCTGGACCTCTTGAGGGATATTCTCCTTCCTCTCGACGACGGGCACCGGCTGCTCGTTGACGATGTTATAAAGAATGGAGGTCGCCGATTCTCCCAGAAACGGACGCCCGCCGGTAAGAAGCTCGTAAAGTATGCAACCCGCCGAAAAGATATCGGTTCTCCCGTCGAGCTTCTGACCCCGGATTTGCTCAGGCGACATGTAGTGGACCGTTCCGATCATGACGCCGCTCTTCGTGATTTGGTGGCTCCCCTCCATGCGGGCGATTCCGAAATCCATGATCTTGATCTGCCCGTTATCCAAACAGCGAAGGTTGGCTGGCTTGATGTCGCGATGGACCACGCCGTTTTGGTGGGCGAAATCGAGAGCGCGAGAAAGCTGGATGACGATATCGAGCGCCTCCGCAATCGGCATGCCTTCGTCGCCGATTAGGCTCGCGACGTCCGTACCCTCGAGATACTCCATCACGATGTAGGGCTTTTCCGCCCCTCCGAAATTGCCGAGCTCATAAATCGTGACGATGTTGGGGTGCTGGAGTTTCGCTGCCGCTCGGGCCTCGCGCTCGAAACGGCTACGCGAATCCTGATCGGCAATCACGTCCGCCGTCAGCGTCTTGATGGCGACGCGACGGTCCAAGGCCGGGTCATGGCCTTCGTAGACCGCACCCATCCCGCCGCGCCCGATACGCTGTCGGACCGTGAATTTGTCGATGCGAATATCTGTATCGTTATCGGTCATGATTCACCGGTCGAGACGTGCTTGCGCTCATGGACCGGAAATATTCTGTTCGGTTCGACCCCGTGAAAGTGAACCGGCACTCAAGAAACCCGAAGTAAGATCGTCGTCGTATTGTCCTCCCCGCCGTTGCGGTTCGCGGCATCTACCAAAGGATCCGCTTGCTCGACCGTTCCGCCCGCATCGAGCACGATCCCGAGGATCTCGTGATCCTCGAGCATGGTCGTCAGGCCGTCAGAGCAAAGCAAGAGCCGATCATCCGGTACGAGCTCGAGGGCTTGTACATCTACCTCGAGCTCCGGCTTGCCGCCCAGAGCCCGCGTCACCACGTTTCTGAGCGGGTGGTTTCGCGCTTGCTCCTTGTCGATGACACCCGACTGCACCTGTTCGTTGACCCAAGAATGGTCGCTCGTCACCAACTGCATCTCGCCGCCGCGAATCAAATAGGCGCGGCTGTCACCCACATGGGCTATTTCCGCGACGCCACCCTCAACGAGCGCCGCGACGACGGTCGTAGCCATTCCCTCGCATTCCACTTCTTTGCGAGCGTGCTCGAGGAGTCTCTGATTCGCGAAACGGATCGACGTCTTCAGCCGATTTGCGTTGAGGGAAAGCGCTTCTTCAATCCCGTAGGGCCAGGTGATATCTGCGTCACCCGACGTCAGTTGGACGAACTCGTCGATGGTCCTTACGGCGATGCGTGACGCGACGTCGCCATGCGTGTGTCCGCCCATCCCGTCGGCGACCACGTAGAGGCCTACCTCGTCGTTCGAGACGAAGCTATCTTCATTCCTCTGGCGCTTGCGGCCCACATCGCTTACGGAACGTGACTCGATACTCATCTCTTTTCGCTGGCGCTCGTCGCTCATTTGTCTTTCAGCTTCATCATCCGGCGTTTGAGCTCCGGGTGATTGGGGAATTTCTCGAGCGCGGTCGCGTAAATCCTCTTGGCGCGCACCGTCATGCCACTGCGCATGTAGACGTTACCGAGCTCGAGATGAGGATCGGGCGATGCGGGATCGATTTCCATCGCTTTGGCAAACAGGTCTGCAGCCTGCCGCGTTTTACTCTTATCCATGACGAGAAGGAGCCCGGCCGCCATGACATATTCGAGCTTCTTAGGTTGAAGTCGCATGGCCTCATAATAGAACTTCAAAGCCGTTTCATAGTCCTTCGACTGCTCTCGCAGCTCCGCGTTCTTGAAAAAGAGATCGGCCTCCTCTTCGGGCGAACGTTTCTCTTTCGCGAGATCCCTATCATACTTCTGTCGCGATTTCTCATCACGCAGCTGATTGTAAGCTTCCGTGATTTTATGAAAGCCGGAATCCGCCGCTTTTCGCTCCTCGGGATCCGCGAAGCGATCGGGATGGTTGTCTCGCGCCATCTGGAGATAAGCCTTCTTGATGTCAGCGGCACTTGCCGTCTTCGTGATACGAAGAATCGAGTAGTAGTCGTCTGCCATGTTTGTCTACGTAGCCGTACGCGTCCGTTTTTTAGCAAGGCGTCGGACCTGTTCCGGCACATTACGGTCACGGAGCAGGTGCTTCAAGTCACGATCTTTCAGACGAACGAGAAGCTTCGAAGAGACTTCAGGAGGTGTTTTCGGGTTTTTCACGAACTCGTGGGCGATGCTATATCTCTTCACCCATTGACGATTCTTCGACATTTCGCGCAAGACATCGGGCGATACGTTGCGCATCTTCGCGATATGCTCCGCGTCGGCATCGTTCATCTTGGGGCTCGACAAAACCGCGCTCCATACGGTGCGGTTGCGGTCCCGGATGAGCATCAGGCGTGCCTCACGCTCGCCTTTGAGCGCTTTCATCATTTTCTGGGCCGCCGTCATCGTCACGATTTCGGCGATAAGGCTCCTTTTCTCCTCCTCTTCCTCCTCCGTCAGATCGCCGTCGCGCTCGTCCACGCCGTAGAGCTCCGCCGCCTCTTCCTGTGTTTTCGGCGGCGGCTCGTCCTCTTCCGCCGGCCCTGCGCTCAGATCAAGCTTGGACCGCGGTGCGGCCGCGCTAGGAGCGGGTGGCGGGGCTGCCTCTGGAGCGGGCCGATCGAGCTTGAAATCGTGCTTGAGCTCGTCGATGCGCCGACGCTGGTCGGAACTCAGATTGCTGTGCTGTTCGAGCGCTTTGATGATCGGCGCATGTCGGAGCAGTCGCGTTTGATTAACGACGACGAACTCCAAATTCGATTCGGTGAGGGTCGGCACCATGGCGAGGATGGTTGCGTCGGGCGTCGTCGTGTTTCGCACCAGCGATTGCTGCACGTCGTCCGACATATTCCGTGTTCCAAAGAACGCGAGAACGTCCTCGGCGGTACTCACCTCTTTCAGAACGCTGATGAGTGAAGTTTCGTCCATAGCCTCGAGGCTCGTCGACGCCTGCGAGCTGACGGCGTCATCGCTGTCCCGGGTCAGAAGGAATAGAAGCTTCGATCTGATCCGCGGGCGATAGCGGCAGAGCGCCGGTCGCGGCGGTCAGGCGCACATCCTTGGACACGCCGCCTCTGCGAAACTGCGTGACGAGAGGCGAGCTCATGTCGTTCCGGTCTCAAGATACATTGTCACCGACATATTCTGTGTAATTGCCCGGCGTGATCGACAAATCCTTGCGGACTTGCCCCGGTCGCCCGAGCGTTCTCAGAGGCCGATCGTTGATCCACAAAGAGACGCCTCCCGCATTCCCGAGCCAGAGACGCAACTCCTCGTTCGCGACGAACTCGCGGCGATACCCTTGCTCTTTGAGCCCTGTCAGAACGACTTCGCCGTCCGCCATGATTTCGAGCCAGCAGGACTCGCGCACATCGAGCACCAAGCGAAGGGCCCCGGCCTTCCCTCTCATCTGTCGCGGAACCGGAGGTGGTATCAGCGACGCGTGCACCGGCGGCGAGAGGACGGGAACGCTGCTCGCGGTGGCAGGACCGGTCTCGGATGGAGACTCGGACTCAGTGGGCGGCGTTTCGACAGCTTCAGATCCGATCTCCCCGATCTCTATCGTGGCGGCCGGAACCGCGGGAGCGGGCTCCGAGCTGAGAATCCACAGCGTCACCGTCCCTATCAGCACGACGGCGCCCACGCCCGCCCAAGGAAGCCAAAACGGAGGGAGGCTATCGGGGCTCTCCGTTTCCGGTGTCGGTTTCTCGTTCTGGGAGAAGGTATAAGCATTCACAGCCCGGTCCTCGTCGAGCCCGAGGTAGCGCGCGTAGGCACGCAGATAGGACCGGCGATAGAACTCGCCAGGTATGAGCTCGAGTCGGTCCTCTTCGAGAGCCTCGAGAAAGCGAACTCCGATCCTCGTATCGTCGGAAATCTGCTTCAAACTGATACCGCGAAGCTCACGCTCGCGCCTCAGCTTCTCGCTAAGCGACGCCATCAGGAAATTCAGCCGAGTCGATGCCCGGAAGGGGTCGTGGGCCTCTATCCCCCTCAGACTAAGGCATTTTGCTGCTCTACTCCAATCATGGCCATTGTGTCAGACGCGGAATTCCGTGTCAACGAAAGGGGCAGAAGTAAACACATCTCTGAAGGCCAGAGCTGCGCAGCTGAGCCACGCCCTATACGGCATAGGTTCGCCGATTCCGCGGGACGCATGGCGTGCATAGGGCTTCCATACCCTTTCACCGGAGGGACGGCTCGTCGCCCGACAGAATTTGCTCGGCGCGCATCGCGACGATGCGGGGAAGCTCGCTTTCGCGCAGCAGAGTCCGGAACTCACGCTCTGGCACCTGGTGCAGCAACGACAGCGCCACATGGATTGGCGTATTGGAGTGCGAGACGAGCGCGTTTCTTACCGCCGGTCGGCGGACCCAGCGCTCGCTCAGCGCGACGACGCGCAACACGGGCCCAGAGGTCGACTCCCGGCGCACAATCGCGATGACCTCTAGCTCCTGGAGGCGCGGGTTTCGCAAAAGCGCCCGGATGATCTTTTCCTCGTTCTCGAGCGCAAGCTTGGAAAGGATCCCGCTCGGAGCCGAGTGCGCCATCGAGATTTTCTCTCCGGATTCGAGCTCCGGGAGGCGCTCCTTGAGACGGTTCTCCGAAGCTACCCGCAGCGCCACCGGAAGGCGAATATTCGTCGCGACTCTCAACTGCTCTTTCCAGAACAGGAGCGACAGCAGCCGCAGCGCCAGTGTTTTGGGCGTTTTGACATGATTGACGATGGCGGCGCGCACGACGCGCCTCTTGTTCCATCGATCGTGTCGAGCCACGGCCTCGATCACTCCGCTCGCAAGCTCGCGTTTTCTCAGGAGCGCCAGAAGATGGGGCTCGTCCGTTTCGTGGTGATCGAGCAGCGGCGCCACATCGGCGGCCGTACTGTGAGGACCGATCCGCTCGACGATCTCTCTCGGTGTCATGCAAGCTTTTTGAAGAGCGCGCGGACCGAGGCTTCACGCTGGAAAAGGGCGATCGCCGCTACCCCGGCCGCCCCGGCCGCAAACACGGCATCGATGCGTTGGGGCGAAATCCCGCCGAGCGCGTAGACCGGGATCGACGCAGCCCGCGACGCGGCCGCGAGCCGCTCGAGCCCGACTCCTGGATGCCCGGGTTTGGACTTCGTGGGATAGATGGGACCAAAAAACACGTAATCCGCGCCGTTTTGTGCCGCGTCCCGCACCTCCGCGACACTATGAGTCGACCGACCGATCGCGAGCTCAGGCGGTGCGCTCCGGCGAACGTCGGCAACCGGTAGACCATCCGCTGGCAGATGGACGCCGCCAAGACGGGCCGCGAGAGCGAGATCAAAGCGATCGTTCACCAGAATTTTCGCCCGCGCGTCCGGGTGCCGCGCAAGCAACTGCGACACGAAGCTTTCGAGGTCCCGGCCAGACGCCTCTCTCGAGCGCAGCTGCACCCAATCGACGCCGCTCTCGAGAGCGTGCGCGATGTGCTGAAAGAGCGCTTCACGTTCGGCGAAGCCGGTAATCATGCACGTTCGAAGGCGGGAGCGACCGAGTATCCGATCCATCTTTGTTTCACCAAAACGGCCGCAGGAGCGCTCTCGTGCCCCCACTTGATTCCCGTCTGACAAAACGCTGTCGGATCAGGAATCCTCGGGTGCCGCGAGCGCGTTCCGAGCCTCTGTGGGCGCGAGCCGGTCGTCCCGCCGGCAATGGCGGGAGAGCTCCTCCTCGAGCTCTTGGCGCTCTATCGAAGCCCGCCATCGATTCAGGACCTCGCTGATCCCGAGATAGATATTTGCGAGACCCAGCCCGCAGACAGCGCCTCGAAGCGTGGGCGCCAACATGTACGGCCGAAGGCCCGGATAGGCATCCAGGAAATAGTTCCGCTCCCAGATCGCCGACCAGGGTACTAGCGTGAGAAAGAGCCCAATCTCGAGACATACGAGAACGTAGAGAATGAACCACTGGCGATCGACCATCATTCAGGAACCCAGCCTATAAACCGAGCAGGAACCCAGGCCAACCCGATCGAACGAACCGTTGGCACGATAGGCGGCCGAAAAGAACCAGAGCGTCACTTTCGCGTTGCCTGAAGCTCACGAACGCGATCCTTGACGTCACGGAAGCGAGCGTTGTCCTTGTAGACCTCCATGTAGAGCTCGAGCGCGCGCTCAGGCTCGCTGGCAGCTTGATGGGCTTGGGCGAGGTCGTAGCGGAGCCCTTGATACTCTTCGACGCGACGACCGGGAAGCCCCAGCCCCTTGGAGAACCACTTGATGGCTATGTGGGGCATGCCTTTCTCCATGAAACACAAACCCAACATGCTGCAGCATTCGAGCCCGCGAACCTCGTCTTTGGCTGCTAGCTGGAACTCTGCAATAGCTTCGTCTAACAGGCCCATCTCTTTGTAAGCAATCCCCAGGTTGTACCGTGTGTCGTAGTCCTCGGCTCCAAGCTGTTTTTCGACGCCCTTGCGGAACTCCTTGAATATTTGGTCGAGGCCCGGATCAGTCATCGGACCATCAGGCTCGATATCATCATCGACCGCAGCTTGGGTCCCGAAAATCTCGTCGGAAAGCTCTGAGGCCAAGTCGATGAACGGTTCCTCCGTCCCTCGCGGAGCGTCCATCGGATCCGGCGCGGGCGGGTCGACAAGCGACTCGAGACTCATATCGTTCGATCCCTCGCGAGACGTGTCGAGTAGAGCCGCCGCTGTCGGATCTTGTTCGACCTCGATATTTTCTTGAAGCTCGGTGCTCGGAGCCATCGCGGCGGCGGACAGAGCAGGCTCGGTCGGCTTGGCGGAGAATCCGAGCTCTTCGAGCTTGGCAATGACGGCTTCGTCGCCGGGATGTTGCTTCAAAAGCTCGCGCAACGTATCGCGGGCGTCCTCGTAGAGGCCCAACGCGATGTACTCATCGACTTCTACGAGCTCCGCAGCCACCGGGCTCGCCGCCGCAGCCGCGCGCGGCTCGAGGACAGGCTCTTTAGGAGGCGGGGGAATTTCTGCCGCAGCATCTGTAGGCTCCTCGATAAAGACTATCTCGTCGACCGAGGGAACATCGATTCGGATATTGTCGATCGACGGAACGTCGTCGGGAACATCGATGGCCATGTCGTCGACCGACGGAACGTCGTCGGGAACATCGATGGCCATGTCGTCGACCGACGGGACGTCGTCGGGAACATCGATAGCGATGTCGTCGACCGACGGGGCATCTGGAAGGGCTACGAGGTCGTCGTCGTCGTCGTCATCCGCCAAAGCTTCCGGGAGCTCCACTGAAAACTCTTCCTCGTCGAGGGAGACGGAAAAATCACCGAGCTCTTCGTCGCTGGCTGCCTGGTCGCCCTCGGCGAGACCTTCCTTCAAGGAGAGGGAGATCTCTTCCTCGAAGTCGGATGCGTCCACATTCATCTCGAGCCCACCACCACCATCAAGGCCATCGAGCGAGACGTCCGGTGAGCTCTGAGCAACATCGCTGAGATCGACGGTAAAGTCCTCATCGCCAGCCTCGGGCTCGACGGCAACGTCGAACTCCTCCTCGTCGAGCGAAAGATTCAGCGCGGTGCCTTCGCCCTCAGAATCGTCGATTGCAAAATTATCATCCGCGACAACAACGGCGAATTCCTCTTCCTCGACGACCGGTACGTCCTCGGCCGCTGGGCTCAAAAACATATCGGCCCCTATCGCAGGCGCGTCCGACTCTAGCTCGACATCGCCGAGATCCGAATCCGTTTCCGGGGCGAGAGTCAATTCGAGCTCTTCCCGAGCCGCAAGCTCGGCGCTCGCGGTCTCGGCGGCCAGCGCTGGGTTGAGCTCCGCGGCTTCTTCTCGAGCTTGGCTTGCGTCACTGCTACGCCCGATCTGATCGTAGACCTGGGCCAACTGCATCAGCTGCTCGGAGGCTTCGCGCGCCATATTCTGCTCTTTGTAGATCTCGACTAGCTTGGCGCGCGAATCGACATGAAAGCGGAAACTCTCGAGGACGTCGAGAAGCTGGGTGATGGCTTTGTCGACGAGTCCGTACTTGACGAACACTTCGGCCTCCGTCAGCTTCTCTCTAATGTTCTCCTCGTCCTCTTGGGTGAGCTCGATCATCTCTCCTAGCTCGGCCGCGATGGGCACCGCCCCCGATACAGGAGATCCAGTAGGTACTACCCCCGGCGCAGACTCGGGGTCGTCCAAAGTAAGCTCGGCCTCGAAGCCCTCGGAAACGGCTTCGCTTAAGTCGACTTCCGCGATCTCATCGAAATCGGGGACGGTATCATCGATCTCTATCTCGGGCGCAGGCGATTGAGCCTGTTGAGCGTGACGCGCCGCGCTTGGAACCTCGGGCGGCGGCGGCCCGGCAAGCTTAGACTTGAGAAAACTCAGCCGATCCTTGTGTTGCGCGTTCTCGGGCTCGAGTGCGACGAGCTGCTCCGCCACGTGCACGGCTTTCTCGGCATCGCCGGCCAGATGGTAGGCCTCACACAGACTGTCGTAAGCCGTGACCCTGCCGGAATCGTTCTTCAAGATCGTATGAACTTCGGCGAGCTTGAGAAGCGATTTCACGTGATAAGGCTCTTTGCTGAGGATTTTCTGCAAGAGCTCAACGGCCTTACCGCCCTCGTTATTCGCCACTTCCCTGTCGACGAGGACGGTAAGCTGCTGAAGCGCGTCGTCGAACTTGGATTGTGCAATACGCAGATCTGCGAGACGGAGCGTGTTGTCCGGATTTTGCGGATCCACCTCTTGAAGTTTCTGGAAGACGGACTCCGCCTCCATCATGTTCGCGGAGCCGAGATAAGCCTCGCCCAGCCGAGCCAGCAAAACCGGATCGTTTGGATCCGTCCCCCGAACTTCCTCGAGTAAGGAGATAGCGGGGACGTGGTTGCCGTGCAGTGAATGTGCTTGGGCCAACTTTACCTTCAGAACGGGATCGCTGGTAGCCAGCGATCGACCTTGCTCGAGGATCTTGACCGCCTCGTCGACGAGTCCCTGGCCGATGAACTGGTCGGCGATACCGACATATTCCCTCGAAGCCTCGTCCGCCTTACCCTGTTTGCTCAGGAACTCCGCATATTTGTAGCGGATCTTGACGTCTTGAGGGTCGATCTCGGCGAGCTTCTTGAATACTTCAGCCGCGCGCTTTTTGTGGCCCTGCTTGGTATAGAGCTCGACAAGTGTCTGGAAATGCGATTTGGCCTCCATCAGGAGGCCTTCTTCCGCCTGAAGCTCGGCGAGGTTTCGCATCGCGGCTTCGTTGTGTGAGTCGAGACGCAGAATCATTTTGTGCGTCGCGATGGCGCGAACGTTGAAGCCATCCCGCTTGAAGTGGTCCGCGACGAGAGCGTATTTCTTGATCGCTTCGTCTCTACGTCCCACGCGACTATAGAGATCGCCGACCTGGCGGACGGTATTCCAATCGCGCGGGTTTTCGTTGAGCCAGGTTTCGTACTCCTTGATGGCCTTTTCGATCTTGTTCGCGCGGATCGCTTTGTCCGCTGCTTTGAAGATCTTGTCTTTGTTGAGGGCCATTTTTGGAGTGCTCTAGTGGTTAGCTGGCAACTTGACGACTGACTAGGACGTCCTCTTCTCGCGAAGCCGAGCGGCCTTCCCTTTGCGTTGACGCATGAAATAGAGCTTCGCGCGCCTCACGTGATGTGAACGGACGATTTCGATTTTGTCGATCGTGCGCGCATGCAGCGGAAAAATACGCTCCACGCCCGTGCCGAACGACGTCTTGCGGACTGTGACCGTGGCGCGAGGACCGCTCCCCTTCAAAGCGATCACCATGCCTTCGAAGAGTTGCACACGCTCCTTGTCCCCCTCTTTCACACGGACGTGCATTTTGACCGTGTCGCCAGGCCGAAGCTCAGGGAGATCGCTCCTGAGCTCGCGGGCGTCCAATTTGTCGATAACATTCATTTCGATCTTCCTTTTGAGTGTCTGTGAATAGCTAGTGTTATTTATGTACTCTGCAGCAGCTCCGGCCGTCGCGCACGCGTGTCGTCGAGCGCGCGCCTCGAACGCCACGCATCAACAGCGGCGTGATCGCCCGAGAGCAAGATTTCGGGTACACGCAGGCCGCGGAACACCGCTGGACGCGTGTAGTGAGGACAATCGAGCACTCCATCGCTGAACGAATCCTGCTCGGCCGACGCCGGATCCGCGAGTGCCCCCGGAAGCAGCCTCACCAAAGCGTCGGCCATGATCATCGCGGGGATCTCGCCCCCCGAAAGCACGTAGTCGCCGATCGAGATTTCTTCCGCGCCGGTGGCGACGACGAAACGCTCGTCGACACCCTCATAGCGGCCGGCGACGAGCACCACATGTTCGGCCGCCGAGATGTGGCGCACTTTGGGCTGGCTCAGCGGCTCGCCGCGCGGTGACAAGAGGATGATGCGGCGTTTCGAGCCATCGATACCAGATTCTGCGACGAGCTCTTCCACTGCGGCAACCAAAGGCTCGATCTTCATCACCATGCCCGGGCCTCCCCCGTACGGAGAGTCATCCGTTGTCCGGTGACGGTCCGTCGTCCATTTGCGGAGGTCGTGCGCCGACAGGTCGACGATGCCTCTGTCGCGCGCGCGACGGAGGATGCCGAACTCGAAGACGTCTCTGAACATCTCCGGAAAGATAGTGACGATGTCAATGCGCATTGAGTCCAATAAGTCCTTCTGGCGCGTCGATCTCGATGCGCCGCGCGTCTCGATCGATGCGGCGGCAAATTTCGTCGCAAAGCGGCAAGAGCTGCTCGTGGTCATCGGCCGAGCGCACGACGAGCACATCGGTGCCGCCCGTCGAGATCACTTTCTCGACGACTCCGATCACGCCGCGTTTGCGGTCCTCCACCGTAGCTCCGACGATATCGAAGTGGTAGATGCTGCCGTCGGGAAGCGGATCGAGCTCCGATTCCGGGATGCGGAGCTCTTTGCCAACGAGCGCCGCGGCATCTCCGATGCTCGATATACAGGCGAGCTTCACGACGGGCCGCCCCTTGTGGATCCGAGCGCTCTCGACCTCGACTGCCTCGGGACGGCCATCCGCACCTTCGACGAAAACATGCAAAAGCCGGGAAAAGCGCTCGGGCTGATCGGATCTCGTGTTCAAAATGACTTCCCCATAGCGTCCGTGCGCTTTCGCGATCTCGCCGAGGGCCACGAGATCGGCCCAATCGAGAAACTGCTCCACCATTTCACAAATCACTCGATGATTTCCAAGTGAAGACGCTTTCCAATTTTCGTTCCAGCGGCGGACAAAAGGGTTCGAATGGCCCTCGCCGTCCGCCCTTGCTTACCAATGACTTTACCGAGATCGTCCTGCGCCACGCTGAGTTCCAGGATCGTGGTCTGCTCTCCTCCAACTTCAGATACTGAGACTTCTTCGGGATGGTCGACTAGTGCTTTGGCAATGAGCTCCAACAGTTCCTTCATACCGTTTCCTCCTGCCAGCGCCCCTGCAAGGTCCCAAGAACCGTCCGACCCTCAAACGGGATTGTTCTTGATGAGACTCTTGACCGTATCCGTCGCCAACGCACCCTTGGATATCCAATAGTCGATCCGATCGCGCTTGAGCGTGACCTTGGTCTCCTCCGGCTTCGGCTCGTAAGTGCCGACATTCTCCACGATGTCTCCGCCACGTCCTGTGGCGGAATCCGAGACGACGACGCGGTAGTGGGGACGCTTTTTGCTCCCTCTGCGTGCTAAACGTATTCTCAACATGAAATGCTCATTGACCTCCTCCCCTCACAAAAAGTGTTCTACCTAGAGAACCCGCCAAGCATGCGGGCGAGCTTTTTCGAGCTACCTTTGCCGCTTTTTTGAAGACGGGAAATCTTGCGTACCATCTTGCGCGCCTCGGCAAAGCGCCGAAGCAGACGGTTAACGTCCGAAACGGCCGTGCCGCTTCCTCGCGCGATCCGCCGACGGCGGGCTCCGTTGACCACCTGGGGATGGTTGCGCTCGTGCCGCGTCATGGAATCCAAAATCGCTTCAAAGCGCTTTAGCTCGGACTCGTGCACTTCCGCCGGCATTTGGGAGGTCCCCGGCAAAAAGCTCATAAGCTCCGAGAGCGAGCCCATCCGTTTCATCTGCCGAAGCTGCTGGCGAAAATCCTCGAGCGACAGCTCGTCGCTCTGCATTTTGCGCGCCAACTCCGCAGCACTTTCCTTTGCGAAAGTCTGCTCTGCCTTCTCGATGAGGCTCAGCAGGTCGCCCATACCGAGAATACGAGACGCCATCCGCTCGGGCCGGAAGGGCTCAAACGCGTCGAGCTTCTCGCCGACGCCGACGAACTTGATGGGAACCCCGGTTACCGCGGCAATCGAAAGCGCCGCGCCGCCGCGCGCATCCCCATCGAGCTTCGTCAAAACGTGACCGGTCAGGCGTACGGCCTCGCCAAAGCTCGAAGCACTGTTTACGGCGTCCTGCCCCGTCATCGAATCGGCGACGAACAAGGTTTCGCAGGGCTCGGTCTCGGCGACGAGCGCTTGGAGCTCCGACATAAGCTCTTCGTCGACATGTGCTCGGCCAGCGGTATCCACAATCAGCACGTCAAATCCGTGATCGCGCGCATCTCGCATGGCAGCACGAGCGCGGTCGACCGGATCGAGAGTCTCTGGCTCGATTACTGGAAGCTCGAGCGATTGCCCGAGCACTCTCAGCTGTTGTATAGCGGCGGGACGCCGCACGTCGACTGAGACGAGCGCAGGGTGTTTCCCCGATGCGCACAGGACGCGCGCAAGCTTCGCCGAAGAGGTCGTCTTGCCTGAACCCTGAAGCCCAGCCAGCAGAACGACAGACGGCCACCGCTCCCTCAGCTCGAGCTCGGCCTCTTGCCCCCCGAGCAGCGTCACCATCTCGTCGCGCGTGATCTTGATCACCTGCTGCGCGGCAGTGAGCGAGCCGAGGATTTCCTCGCCGACCGCTCGCTCGCGCACGCGCCCGACGAAATCCCTTGCGACTTTGAACTGCACGTCCGCTTCGAGTAGCGCGAGACGGATCTCTCTCAGCGCCTCGTCGACATGTTCTTCTTTTAGGCGCGCTTGACCGCGGAGCGTTTTGAAGGCACCTTGGAGCTTCGCCGAAATCTGCTCAAACATCGCTAAAGTGTGGTTAAGGAGATGGATCTCCCCGTTAAATGGTGCAACAGTTAATGTTAGAAGACCCCATGGTCAAAGTCAAGTAGGATTCAGGCCTGTATTTTCAGACCCTAACGGCCGAGAAGGTGAGGCTTCACTTGAGGTATTTGCGCGAAACAGCTAGAAAGCCCTGGAAATCGCGAAGAGCGCCGAGAACTTATCGTTGGTCTCACGTACCCGCTTGGACAGGGTCCGTGAAAATCCCCATAGGAATTTCAACGCAACCTCGCGCCGGCGCTCGAGATGATTCTTGAACTCCTCGTTCCTGATCTCGAGCAGCTTCACATCCTCGTGCGCCACCGCGCGTGCCGAGCGCGGTTCGTTATCGAAAAAGGACATCTCGCCTAGAAAGTCTCCAGCCCCTAGAACCGTCAGCGCCTCCTCCCCCATGTTCGGAAACATCTTGGTGATCCGCACGGCGCCGTCATAGATGACAAAAAACGAATCACCAGGTGAGCCGTCTTCGAAAATCACCTCTCCCAATTCGTATTCTTTGACTGCGCCGAGCATCAAAATTTCGGCGAGTTCGGGGGTGGATAGTTGCTCAAAAAGCTGGACCCGTTTAAGAAACTCCGGGTTCATCACGGTCTGTTCAAACCTTTTCGAGCAGGTGACCCATGCGCTCCTTCTTGGTCTTCAAGTAGGACTCCGAGACTTCGTTCGCGGCGACCTCGATGGGAACTCGCTCAGCGATGTGAAGACCGTAGGCCTCGAGCGCAACGAACTTCCGTGGGTTGTTGGTCAAAAGGCGAATGTTGCGGACCCCGATTTCCGCGAGAATTTGAGCGCCGATACCGTATTCACGCTGATCGGCTTTGAATCCTAAGCTCTCGTTGGCATCGACCGTGTCCATGCCTTCGTCCTGGAGCGCGTATGCCCGAATCTTGTTCGCGAGCCCGATCCCGCGGCCCTCTTGATGAAGGTAGAGCAGGACGCCTTTGCCTTCTTCTCCAATTTTCGTCAGCGCCGCCTCGAGCTGCGCGCCGCAGTCGCAGCGTTTGGAACGAAAGACCTCTCCCGTCAAGCATTGCGAGTGTACGCGAACGAGCACTTCTTCCTCCGGTACGATGTCACCGAGGATGAGCGCCATGTGCGTGGCGCCGTCATTGGCGCTCTCGAAGGCCGCGATGCGGAACGTCCCGTAATCTGTCGGCAGCTGTGCCTCGGAGACGCGCGTCACGAGGCGCTCGGTGCGCAAACGGTAGCGGATGAGATCCGCGACCGTGACGAGCTTGATCCCGTGCTTTTTCGAGAATGGCTCGAGGTCTGAGACCCGTGCCATCGTGCCGTCGTCGTTCATCACTTCGCAAATGACTCCGGCGGGATAGAGCCCCGCGATCCGCGCCAGATCCACGGCAGCCTCAGTCTGCCCCGATCGCTGCAACACACCGCCCGGCCGCGCGCGCAGCGGGAACATATGGCCCGGCCGCACTAAGTCGCCGGGCGTCGTGGCGCTATCAACCGCCGCAAGCACCGTGCGCGCGCGATCCGCAGCCGAGATCCCGGTGCTCACGCCAACTTTGGCCTCGACGGACACGCAAAAGGCGGTCCCGTAATTCGAGGTGTTGTCGGTCACCATCAACGGGATTTGAAGCTCGTCGAGCCGCTCACCCGTCATCGGCAAGCAGATGAGCCCGCGGCCATGCGCGGCCATGAAATTGATGGTCTCGGGAGTGACCTTCTCTGCCGCGATCGTCAAATCGCCCTCGTTCTCCCGATCCTCGTCGTCAACGACGATGACCATCTCGCCGGCACGAATGTCTTCGAGAGCCGATTCTATGGTGTCGAACGTCTCGGCACCCTCGCCCTTCCCAGCGTGTTCTGATTCCATCTAGCTCCTCACTTGCCTCGATATGGCTCCGCGAAACGAGCCACATATTTCGCCAGTATATCGTACTCGATATGGACGCCGTGGCCGGGCGTGAGCGCTCCGAGCGTTGTCACTTCGAGCGTATGCGGGATGAGCATGACCTCGAGCCAGCCCGCGGCGCAGCCGGTTACGGTAAGGCTAACACCGTGAAGCGCTACCGAACCTTTTTCAACGACGAGCCGGTCGCCCTCGCTCTGATGCTCGACCCGGAGCACGTAGTCTCCGTCACGATCCCCCGACACCGCGACGCGGCCTACTTCATCGACATGGCCCTGAACGAAGTGGCCCCCGAGGCGGTCGTCGGCACGAAGTGGGAGCTCTAAATTGACTCTATCCCCAACCAGAAGAACTCCCAAAGTCGTGCGCCGCAGCGTTTCTGGCGCGACGTCGAGCGAGAACCGGGCCCCGTCGACTTTAGTCGCGGTCAGACACACGCCGGAATTGGCGACGCTGTCACCGATGGCAAGCGACGCGGCGATGAGCTCGCTCTCGATGGTAAGCTCTACGAACTCCGCTTTTTCGCGACGGGCCACGACTTCACCGACAGCTTGGACGAGTCCTGTGAACATCTCCTCTTCTCTCTAGACTACTGAAAAAGCACATCCTGTGACCTATCGACGTGTCAGAAAAGCAAAGGTGGGTCTGTGTGGAGAAGTGGAGACCAAAAAATAGACATCCTTCTATCCCCTCCTATCCCCACATCTCCTTTCCTTACGCTCGCCGAGCGGCAGCCTACTGGAAGCGGCCGTCGATCACCCAGCCATCTCCAACCCGGGCACAGGATACGGAGCGCAGCATCGTCGCGTCGCGGATCCACTGAGGTCCCTCACCCCCGACTAACGGCAGCGCGGCACGGCCGCCGACGATTCGCGGCGCCATGTACAAGACAAGGCGATCCGCGAGCCCGCCATCGAGAAGACTTCCATGAATCTCGCTGCCACCTTCAACGAGAAGCTGACTCACACCACCGGCTGCTAGACGGAAGAGCGCCGCCTCGAGGTCGAGGCGGCCGCCGCGCCGCCCGATGGTCTCGACCGTCACTCCCGCGGAGCAAAGCTTTTTTTTACGTGACGCCGAAGCCTCGGCCCCGCAGAAAACCATCAACGGCTCACGCCGCGCGGTTTGGACGAGCCGGCTCGTCGTCGACAGCCGTAGCGAGCCGTCTATTACGGCGCGTAGAAACGGGCCGCTCGCGCGCGGCTTGGGACGCCGATTCAATCTGGGATCGTCCGCAAAGGCGGTTCCGATCCCGACGAGAACCGCGTCGTGCTCCGCGCGCAGAACCCGTGCGTGCCGTCGCGCCGTCTTTGACGTGAGCCACTTCGAATCACCGCACCTCGTCGCGATCCGACCATCGAGACTCACGGCGCCTTTGAGCGTAACGTAGGGAAGGCCACACCGAGCGTGTTTGACGAAAGCTGCGTTGAGCTCTTTCGCCTCGCGACGCAGCAGGCCAATCTCCACCTCGATCCCGTGCTTTCTCAAATAGCGAAAGCCGCCGCCATCGACTTTGGGGTTTGGATCGCGCATGGACGCGACCACGCGTCGTACCCCCGCTAGCACGATCTCGTGCACGCAAGGCGGCGTTCTTCCTGTATGACAGCACGGCTCCAAATTCGTGTAGAGCGTCGCCCCGCGTGCGCGAGCGCCGATTTGGCTGAGCGCCATGGCCTCCGCGTGGGGCTCGCCTGCAAGCCGATGGAACCCTTGACCGAGCACGGTGCTGCCACGGGCTACTACCGCGCCCACGAACGGATTCGGCGCCGCGGTACCGCGTCCGAGCGTCGCAAGGGCGAGCGCCCGACGCATCATACGCCTATCGGTCCGTTCGGAGTCCATGGAACATGCATAGTAGTGCAGCTCAGGAGTTTTTGGCTATCCGCCACGATGGGTTCGATGTGTAAGAAAAAGGAGAGGTGAAGATGTGTGAAGAGGTGGAGATAAAAAACGAGACATCCCCTTATCCCCTTCTATCCCCACATCTCGTTTCCTTGCACTCCGCGCACCGGCTACTTCAGGAGGGCGTCGACGAAGTCTTCTTCGGCAAACGGCATCAGATCGTTCACGGATTCGCCGACGCCAACATAGCGAACTGGAAGGCCGAGCTCTTTGGCAATCGCGATCACCACGCCGCCTTTGGCGGTGCCATCCATTTTCGTGAGGACGATACCGGTGACGCTGAGCGTCGACTTGAATTGCTGCGCTTGGCTCAGCCCGCTGCTGCCCACCGTTGCGTCCATGACGAGGAACGTCTCGTGAGGCGCATTGGGAACGAGGCGCGCGGTCACGCGCTCGATTTTAGCGAGCTCATCCATCAAGGGACGTTTGGTGTGGAGTCGCCCCGCCGTGTCGACAAAAACTTCATCGACGCCCCGACCGAGCGCGACCTGGACGCCTTCGTGAACAACGGAAGCCGGATCCCTACCCGCCGCACCTTCGACGAAGTCGACGCCGATTCGCTCGACCCAAGCGGCGAGCTGTTCTTGCGCCGCCGCTCGGAACGTGTCCGCAGCTATCACGAGCGTCGACTCTCCCGACGCTGCGCTCCGCGCGGCGAGCTTGGCCACCGTCGTCGTTTTGCCGACACCGTTTATTCCGACGATCATCGTGATACGCGGTGGCGCGCTCGGAGTCGCGTCACGAGAAGGCACGGCTCGCAGGATCCGGAGAAGCTCCTCTCGCAAAACATCGGCACGGCGAACTCCTCCCTCACGCACCGCTTCGAGGATCGCGGAGGTCGCCGGAAGCCCGATATCAGCTAAGACAAGTGACTCTTCGAGCGCGTCCCAATCGGGCGCCTCGTCACCAGTCCAAGCCGCCCCGAGTTTCTCCCGCGTTCGCAAGAGCCCCGCACGAAGTCGTTCTCGAAGGGAAGGAGAAGACACGGAAGGCCAATGCTAGATGTAGCTGAAACGGGTCGCAGCCAAATCGTGGCTAAGGCGCTTTCAGCTCATTCAGACTCTGGAGCGCCAGGCGCCCGTAGAGGGATTGACGATTCGCCTCGACGACACGACGGTAGAACTCGAGTGCTTGCGCGGTCTCGCCCCGGGATTCGTGGATACGCGCCAAATTAAAAAGGCTCTCTTCGTCGTTCTCGAAGATCTCGACGGAGTTTGCGAATTGCCGCCGCGCTCCCTCGACATCGTCCATCGCGAGCAAGACGTTTCCGAGGCCGCGATAGGCGAGCGCAAATTCGGGATTCTTTTCTGCCGCGCGCTCGAAAAAAATGTGTGCGAGCTCCAAGTTGTCGTCTTCCAAATAGAGATTGCCCAAGTTGTACAGAGCTTTTTCGGGTGTCGGGTAGTTCGGGTTTCGCACCGCGCGACCATAGGCTTCGAAGGCCTTTTCTCTCTCTCCTGTCTCCGAATAGACCATCCCCATATTATTGTAGACATCGGTCAAGTCAGGATTGAGTTGGATCGCCGCATCGAATGCCTTCAGGGATTCTTGGAAGTTGCCGACCGCAGCGAGTGCGAGTCCCATGGCGTTGTATAGGAACGGGTTCTCCCGATCGATCTTCAATGCGGTGCGATATTCCCGGATGGCCTCCTCATATCGTTTTTCTTGATGAAGGGTCTTACCACGATGGAAGACTCGGATCGCGTCTTCAATTTCCTCTTCCGTCTGGGCAGACGCCAACGTGGTCATCAACACTCCTACGGTAAGAAGGGCAAAGACCTTCCTTCGCGACATCGAAAACCTCCTTGCTATGAAGGCAATATTGTAGCGCAATTGCGAATTTCTATACTAGCAGAGCGCCGAGAACCGTAGCTCGGGCGAAGTGTAGGGTAAGCCGATGTGGGGATAGGAGGAGTACAGTAAATCTACGTCACGCGCGACGAGTCGGTGGCCGGTGGCATGGCCGAGAACGACGGAGCCGGGAGCTCCATCGAGGCGGGCGCCGGCGCGGGTTTCGGAACGATCTGGGCAGGAGACACCTTGATGACGCTAACGACTTTCATGTCCGGGCGCACGAGACCTTGCTCATAGGCGGTGATGAGCGCCTCGACGAGATGCTCTTCGAACTTCTTCCCGATGAAGCTCCTCATACGAGCGAAGACGTAAGTGATCTCCATGGCTTTCTGATATGGCCGGTTCGTCGTCATCGCGTCGAAAGTATCGGCAACGCTCACGATCTTCGCCTGGAGGGGAATCTCGTCGCCTTTGAGCCCGTCTGGATATCCCGAACCGTCGACGTTCTCGTGGTGGCACCGGATGCCCGGCATCATGTGTTCGAGTTGCGGGACGTGTTCCATGATCGCGGCGCCCACAGACGGGTGGGTCTTCATGATCTCGTATTCCTCGTCGGTCAGGGGCCCGGCTTTTCCGAGAATGCTGTCCTGGATTCCAATCTTTCCCACGTCGTGCATGAGAGCGGAAACCCTGATGACCTCCGTCTCGTCTTCCGGCAGCCCGAGAATCTGCGCGATCGTGGCCGAGTAATGCGCGACGCGCTCCGAATGACCCGCTGTATAGGGGTCCTTCGCGTCGATGGCGGCTGCCAAGGAGCTGACGGCGCCGAGAAACATTTGCTTGTTTTCTTCTGCCGCCCTGCGTAGCCGCTCGATGAAGCGCCGGATCTCGAGAATCATGAAGTTGAACGTTTCGGCAAACTCACCGATCTCGTTGCCGCTCGCGACTTCGATGTTCTGCGAGAAATCTCCCGAAGCGAGACGACGCGCGCCTTCGGCCAGCTCCGCGATCGGCCGAGAAAGCCGTCCAGCAAACACCACGACGAGCATCCCGCCGAGCACAGCGGCGAGCACCGCGGTTACGATACTACGGAACATGATGACGTCAACGTTCGAGAAGACGGCCTCTTCCTCCGTCTGAACGATGGCACCCCGGCCGAGCTCCCTCAGAAACTGGATCGTGGAGGTGCGATCGCCGATGGGCGTATAGGTGCCGAGCATGGGGCGAAATTCACCGTCCCGGGAGAGCTCGAAATTCACGGAGCCGCTCGCGAGTCCTCGGGACTCCTGAAAGGCTTGCACGATCGCTGTATTCGAAACGTCGACCACGCCTTCGAAGAGCGTTTCCGGGTCCCAATGGGTTACAAGCTCGCCGGCCATGTCGACCACGTAGACGCTGCGACGGTCGTTTCCTTTCTCTTTCACGATCTCGTGTATGGGTTTCAAGCTAATCGTGGCCGAGACGACACCGACGACCGGGGGCTCGCCCTCGCCGCTGCTCGAGGCGCGTACCGGAGAGGAGATGATCACGACTGTGTCTGGGAGCGGCTCTAAGATATGCGGCCGAGAGACCCAGGTGCGTCCCTGTAGAGCATCGACAAGGGACTGCCGGATCGAGCTCTCTATGGTTGCGTCATCGAGGGAGACGCCGGGAAAAACGGCGGAAACAAAGTTCAGATCGGCGTCGAAGACCGAGATGGAAAGCACGCGGTCTTCCCCGACGAAGTCCCGCAGAGACTCGGATGTCACCGACGCGATCCGTTGACTCACGGCCCGAGGATCCGAGGCAATCTCGAAGGTCTCGGCAATCGTGGCGATCTGATTGTGCATCGACTGCAGATAGAGACGCGACTGACGAGCGATCGAGCGCGTCTGGTCGAGCTGCAGGAGGCGTTCAGACGATTCGAGAGCGTCACGGCTGCTCGACAAAATCCACGCGGTCGTCAGCACCAACGGCACGAGACCCGCAAGCAACATGAGCGCTATGAGCGAATAGAGGATCTTGCCGCGTCGCTTGATCCTTCTCGGCGCCTTCCTGTTTTCGCGGCGGGGCATCACTTGGTTTTCTCCGATAGCACTTCAAAAACGCGCACGTTCTTGCTTTTCCCCTTTAGCGAGACCGTGCCGAGATCGTTGACTTCGAACTTGCCTTTTGTGAGATCGTGAGTGTGACCTCCAATGACGATTTGTCCAGCCTTGGCCACCATCGACTCGATGCGCGAGGCGATATTGACGGTATCGCCGAGCACGGTGAACTCACGCCGTTTCTCTGAACCGATGGGGCCGGAAACCGCGCTTCCACTATGAACCCCCATTCGCATCTGAATCGGAGACCCAGAAGCGCGCTCGGCGTTCAGCTCGTGGAGCCGTTGTCGCATCTCGAGCGCGACTTGGACCGCACGGGCGGCGTGGTCCGTTTGAGGATAGGGAGCGCCAAACACAGCCATGATGCAGTCCCCGATGAACTTGTCCACCGTACCGTCATGGTCGAAGATAGGCTCCTCCATGCGCGAGAAGTACTCGTTCAAAAGCTTGGCCACCGATTGCGGGCTCATCTTTTCCGCGAGAGGGGTGAAACCCACGATATCCGCGAAGAGCACAGACACTTCGAGCTCCTGAACCTCTTTTTCACCTTCCGACAGGATCCGCGTGGCCACGGCGGGCGAGAAATATTTCTCGAGCCGCGCACGCGCCACTTTCTCTTCTTGAATTTTTTTGTTCAAGTTCGCCTGCTGGATGGCGACCGCCGCGTAGTTCGAAAGAGCGCTCAAAAGCTCCAAATCGTCGGGCGAGAACGTCTTGGTCTGCATGGGACTATCCACGTGGATGATCCCGATGACCTCGTCTCCTTTCCAAAGAGGCGCGCACATTGCGGAGCGGATGCCGTGAAACCGGATACTGTCGCCCGTCGCGAAGCGTGGATCGACCTGCGCATCCGAAGTCAGAATCGACACCCGATCCTTGACGACGCGATCGGCGATGGTCTTGCTGATGGTGATTTTCTCGTCGTTGCCATGCCGATGTTGTACGACGCGCGGCTTCAAATCGCCCTTGTCGTCATACAGCATCAGGAATCCCCGATCCGCCGGGATGTGTTCGAACACGGCGTCCATGACACGGCGCGGAACTTCCTCGGGCTGGGCAGAGATGAGGGCCTTGGCAAGCTCCGAAAGGCTGCGAAGGACGCGGTTGATTTTCGCGAGCTCGTCGCCGGGCTCATCCACCTCGGATCTGATCTCCCTCGGTTTCATCGAGTCCTTGCTCGGTTTCTCCTCGAGAAAGAACTTCGAGAGCTCGCCGATGCTTCGAATCACGGTCCCGGCTTCTTCGAGCAGGGGCTTCTCTTCGTCGAGAACTACTTTTTCTTCGAGAGTCTTCCGGAACTGGACGAGAAACTTGCCGAGAAGAATCTCGTCTCCGTCGTTGAGGGCCGCTTCAGGCACCCGCACGCCATTGACTTGCGTGCCATTCTTGCTCTTCAAGTCGACGACAAGGCACTCGCCGCCATTCATGACTACTTCTGCGTGACGGCGTGAGACCCCTAAATCATTGATGACGACGTCGCAGTCGGGGGAGCGGCCGAGGACGATGCCCTTGGCGCGAATGGGGACTGTCTGCTCACTCCCCTCCTCTTGATAGATGAACTCGTACATACGCGTTTGTGCTGATTCTAAGATTCTCGTAACTTTTTATTATACTGCCTGTTCTCGGTTCGTCCCACCGAGACCAAATCGCTCGAGCACATGATAACGGGCGCCGGAAGCGGATAGCCGGCTCTCGAGCAGGACGACCTCGCTCACCGACATCGACCCCCACGCGTGCTCCAAGTAGTCCGCGAGCGCCATCACAAGCGCGGTTTCGCGCTGTTTGAGCCGTGCTATCGTGAGATGTGGGCGAAACGGACGCGCGTCGGCCTCAAACCCAGCGCGGCGCATCACACTCTCGACGCTTTGTTGCAGCTCCAATAATGTATCGCCCACAGGCAGAACGCCAATCCATAGCACTCGAGGCTGCCGGACGCGCGAGAAACACCCCAGTCCCGAGAAGGCTAGCTCGAACGTGCCTGTCTTGCGAATCGGCGCGCGGAGGTTTGCGCGAAGGGTGTCGGCACGCCCGGCAGACGTCTCGCCGACGAAGCGCACCGTGAGATGCAAGTTCGCAGCTGGCACCCATCGCGCCGCGCGGAGCCGAGGACGCAAATCGTCTTGCAGATCGCTGATCCGGGTCCTCAGCCTGGCGGAAAGCTCGATGCCCAAAAAAATCCTCACACGCTCACATCTCGGCGGGGTTCGAGTAACTCGAGCCGGACGAGATTCAGCGCGGCCTGCGAGGTCCAACGCTTTACTTGGAGCCGGGCGCCAGGGAACTGGTATTTCTCGACGCGTACCCCATAGCCGCTCGCGAGACCAATATAGACGAGCCCCACCGGCTTCGTCTCGCTCGCCCCCGAAGGGCCCGCGATTCCCGTCACAGCCACCGCGAGGTCCGCTCCGGTGCGCGCTCGCGCGCCGGCCGCCATGGCGCGCGCCACCTCTTCGCTTACCGCTCCGACGCTTTCGAAGAGCTCAGCGGGAACCGCGAGCGCCGAGGTCTTTGCTTCGTTGCTATACGTCACCAAGCCTTCGTCGAAATAGGCACTCGCGCCAGGGACATTGGTAAGGCGATCGGCGATGAGACCACCGGTGAGCGACTCGGCGACGGCGATGCGCTTTCCCTGCGAGACGAGAAGCTGCCCAACGACGTTCTCGAGCTCCTCTTCGCACTCACTGAAAACGTGATCGCCGAGTAGCGCGCGCAGTTCGGCGACGAGCCGTACGTTCGCGGCCGCCGCTTCGTCCGCACTCGCGCCCGTCGCCACCAGCCGAATCTCGACTTGGCCCGCCGAGGCGAGAATCGTCGTGGCGGGGTTTTGGTAGCGCCGATAGGTCTCGCAGATCCTTTGCTCCACCGCGGACTCCGCGAGTCCGGTAACCCAAAGCTTCCGAACGTCATAAACCTCATCGCCGGCCCGTTGGCTGAGCCGCGGCTCGACTTCGGCTTCGAACATGGGCCTGAGCTCCACCGGAGGCCCCGGCAACAGGACGACGGCCTTTTCACCATCCACCGGCATCCAGAGACCTGGCGCCGTACCACAGCGATTCGGAAGCAAGTCCGCGCCCCGTGGCACCATCGCTTGCTTTCGGTTCACCTCGGGCATGGCGACGGCGCGACGGTCGAACCTCTTTTGTATGCGTTCGAGCCATTCCGCATCGAACTCCATCTCAAGTGACAGCGCACGGGCGGCAGCGTCGCGGGTCACATCATCGGAAGTCGGCCCGAGCCCACCGGTCAAAAACACCACATCCGCGCCCAATAGGGCGTGGCCTAGCAACACCTCGATCGAGGCTTGGTCATCTCGGACGACGGCGCGAAACACGACGGGTATCCCCAGTTTGGCGAGCTCGTCCGTCAAGAAAACAGAGTTCGCTTCGGCTCGCCCGGGTGCCAGGAGCTCGTCGCCGATGGCCAGGATCGCGGCTTTCATCCAAGGCTCATAGTACAACTTCGGGTCGGATCGCCGCGGGAGCGACGCGCACCGTCCTCGCGTTCGAGACTTTGACGAGCCCCGGAGGTGCCCCTTTTATCTTGCGGACGTTCCGGCGCTCTGTAACCGTCACGTCGACATGATCGTCGTCGCGCGCTTTGCTGAAGTACGCCGCCAGAGCCGCCGCCTCCATCACATCCTCGTCTATCTCTTCTCGACCATCGGCAAGCCTCAACACGACGTGCGACCCCGGTACACCGTTCGCGTGGAGCCACAGGTCATGAGGCTTGGCCAGACGAAACGTAACGTCCTCGTTCGAGCGCGCGGAACGGCCCACGAGGATGACTGAGCCGCAGGAGGAGCGGAACTTTCGTGGTGGGAGCTTGTGCGCGCGCTTCGCGGTGCGTGCCGCCCCCCGGGGCCGGGCGAGCGTGCCCTGCTCGATGAACTCGTCCTCGAGAGCGAAGAGCTCGTCGAGCTCGGTCGCGTCGGCGAGACTCATCGAGAGGCCTTCGCCGTGACCGATCTCACGCTCGATCGCCTCGAGACGTTTTTTGAGCTCGAGGCGGGTGCGCTCCGATTTGCGCGAGCGCTTGAACAATCGCTCTGCATTCGCGGCGAGATCGAACCGTGGATCGATGGTCATCTCGACCAACTTCCCCTCCGGGTCGTAAGGATCGGGAAGGCGCACCTTCCCATCGCCTACACGCTCGACCCGACCGAGTCCCGCAAGTAGGCGCTCGCCATCGCGGCGAAGGCGGAGCGCATCCTGAAGGTTCTCGCGCCGACGACGAAGCTTGACCTCGAGCGCTTTCAGAGTTTTCAGGCGACGGCCCAGGGCAGATGCGATGCGCCTGCGCGCGGCGCGGATGCGCTCGGCATCGACGTTCATGCTGGCAGAGACCGTCATCGCTTCATTAAAGCTCGACATGGGCCTCGCGTCGTAGCCGGAAACGTGCTCGAGCTCGATCGGTGACAGCAGCACGATAGGGCCCACGTCGTCAAACGGTTTGGGCTTGGTGTACGCGCAGGCGCAGCGGCGGCCGAGTCGCGCCGACACAGTATCGAAGGCCATCCGCGCGCTCGCTCCCCGGCTCATCAGGTAGCGCAACTCTTTCACGAGAAGGGGCGTCCATCCGGTCGCGTAGAGGAGCTCACTTTGACCGTTTCCTGCAAGACGTCGCTCGAACACGTCGCCCTCCTCGACGGCGGCCGAGGCCTGCGGCGGAGGATCCAAGGCTTGGAAAGGCTCGCCGATCGAGAGTCGGCTACCTTTGGCGGGGAAACATTCGACGACGTGGACGCTCTGTTCGTCGACGATGTAAGCGCTCCCACGATTCGCGACGATTTCGAAGACCAAGACGAAGGTCTTTTTCTTACCGCTCAGACGCGTTTTTTCGAGAGTCAGCGTGACGACGCGATCGACGGCAGACATTTCGAGAGATGTGACGACGGAGGGCGCCAAAAGCTTCGTCAACTTTCGGCTTCGGGGCGAGCTCGAGGCTTCTGCCGCACCCTTATCGAGGAAGAGACCGGGCAGGGCTGGCCCGGTGTGGAACACGAGCTCACGCGCCCGCGGAGGGCTCAGCGACAGGGAAAGCACACGCCCCGAAGCATCGACCGAGGCGGAGCGCAAACGACGACCACGCAGAGCCGGTTCGATCTCGTGCACGAGGTTAGTTAGAAAAAGACGATCCACGACGCAAGCGATCTCGACGGCCCTTAGGGTCCGTGCGAGTTCATTAATTCAGCCGCGGACGACTTTCGTACCCGCGATGCGATCGTGCCAGCCGCGTCTGTCGAAGTCGGTCCACATGCCGAAAAACCCGGCACCAAGCGGCAGCACAGAGAGGACCGTCCCCACGAGTCGTGTGGCAGCTCGGCGAAAACCGAGCGGTCCATCCGCGGTCGTCACCACGCGCCCACCTGTGAGCAGCTTCCCTAAAGTCTGCCCCGAAAGGCTCCAAAAAAAGAGAAAGTAGCTCGCAGCGAGAACCAGCCCCACGAGGCTCATCGAAATAACCGCGGAAGTCGGCAGCGCATCGAGACGTTGCGCGACGAGGTGCGTCGTCAGATAAAAGAGTGTGAACTGGATGAGCGAGACGAAGGCCAAATCGATGAGACCCGCGAGCACGCGCTCGCCAGGGCTAGCAAGGCCGAAAGCCGTGAACGGTTCGTTGGCCGCTTCTCTCTCGGGGTCCCGGTCGAGCTCGAGCTCCACGCTCCTCTCGCTGAGCGGCTCGAATGGCCCCGTGCTCGGGTCCATGATCGCCGGGGTTGCCGGCATTTCTGCCATCCTTGGATCGGGCTCGCGAGAGAAATCTGGCATGGTGGCAGCCGCGGCGCGGTGGGCAAGGCGCACTTCGCCGACGTCGCGGCGCCGGGCGATAGGCGCCTGTCGTGGGGCCTTGTTTAGCCGCTCCTCGACGCGAGCCCGAATCTCGGCGCGCCGCTTGCGGACGACTCGACTCTCTTCGTCCTCTTCGGACATATCGGGAAAGATCGAAAGCTGCCGCGCTTCTGCATCGTGCCGCGACTGCTCCCGGCGCCTTTTTTCCTTGTGCCGCTCGACCGTCTCGCGCACCTGCTGGCGCCAGTCGACTTCTTCCCTGCCGTGGCGAACGCGGGCCCCGCAGGCTGAACAAATGACCATGACGGGATCGAGCTCGGTACCACAACACTCGCACAACAATGCACTCACCTCGCTTCGTTGGGTTCGTTCGCTCCAAGCTCCGACACGTCTCGCAAGAGCCGCTCTTCGATCCTCAAGATCAGTCCGCGCGCTCGCTCGGCGACCGCGGAGTCCCGTTCGACGAGGCTGAGCTCATCGAGCGCGTCCCGATAACGGCCCTTCGCGAAAAGCCGCGCTCCGTTGAAATAGCGAAGCTCCGACGTCGCCGGAAGAGGCACGGCCGCACGCTCCGCGACCGCGCGGGATAGCGCACCACCGCCGCGAAACGCGCCGTCACTCACGATGGATTCCCAGTTGAGATGCAGGTAGAGCGCACCGGATGCGAAGACGAGTATCGCACCGAGAACGAAGCCGGCCATCTTGAGCGGCGAAGCATGAGCCAGGCGCTTCTCAGGACGCGTGGACGAGACGCGCAGCAATAGACCACGCTTGGTCGCCGGCGAGAGCCCGCGCGCCGGGATGCTCGGCCCCGTCTCACTCCGGCGCGCAGCCGCATGGATCCGTCCCGCGAGATGGTGGCCCTCGTGGTTACGCGGGTCGAGCGAAAGCACGCTCCGCACCTTCGCCGCGGCTTGCTCGCTCTCTCCACGCTCGAGAAGCTCGCTCGCGGCCGCGAGTTCCATATCGAGGAGGCGATGCTGCTCGGCGACCGCCTTCTTGCCACGCTCGATGGCTAGGCGTGCTTGCGCGTGGCCACGCTCGAGGAACAAGATCCTCGTCCATACATGAATCGCTTGGGAGAAGTTCCCCAGCGCAAAGAGCTCCTCGCCTTGACGCAGCAATGCGTCACCCTTTAACGATTCCGCGGACGAGGTGGGTGAGGAGACGGCTTTAGCGGTAGCTTCGCCCGTTTTCTCTCTGTCTTTCTCCAAATCGCTGCCTGGCTGCGTTTACTCGAACAGTCGCCAAGAAATATACTTCTTATTTTAGGACAAAGATAGTCTGGAATTGGGCGTCGGCATTGTTCAAAGGGCCGACGCCACCGTTGCTCCCGGCTACCCGCTACCTGCTCCCGACACATATTGGAGACCATTCGAGACCGATTGGCGATGGTAGCAGGCGGCAGGTAGCAAACAAGAACCGCGGATCACTTAATGGAATACGCCTTCATCTTTCGATAAAGGTGCGAGCGCTCGATACCGAGGGCCTCGGCAGTTCTGGTCACGTTGTCGTTATTCTCGCGAAGCTTGCCGACGATGAACTGCCTTTCGAAGGCTTCGCGAGCGCTCGCGAGAGACGGGAAGTCTCCGAGCGTTTCGAAGGGCCCGTCGCCACCGCGGGTGAGCGCCAGAGGCAAATCCGAGACTTCGATGACGTCCCCGGTCACCATGATGACGAGCCGCTCGATGACGTTTTTTAGCTCGCGCACATTGCCAGGCCACTGATAGGCCACGAGCCGCTTGAGCGCCTGCGCGGTCGGATCTTTCGTCTGCTTCCCGTACTCGGCGCAGAAGCCCGCGACGAAATGCGTCACGAGGGCAGGGATGTCTTCGCGACGCTCACGCAAGGGCGGCATGTGGAACGGGATTACGTTCAACCGGAAATAGAGATCCTCTCTGAAGTTTCCGGCACGGATCTCTTCTTCGAGAATTTTGTTCGTCGCGGCGATCACGCGGCAATCCACGCCGATGGATTCGGTGCTGCCCACCGCCTGGAACTTCTGCTCCTGGAGCACGCGCAACACTTTGGCTTGAGTCTTGACGCTCATATCGGCCACTTCATCGAGGAACAACGTCCCTCCATCCGCCGCTTCGAACTTCCCTATCTTGTCTGATACAGCACCGGTAAAGGCGCCCTTCACGTGACCGAAGAGCTCGCTTTCGATAAGCTCTTCGGGGATAGCCGCGCAATTGACTTCCACGAAGCTCGCCTTACTCCGAAGCGATTGCGTATGGACCGAGCGCGCCACGACCTCCTTGCCTGTTCCATTCTCTCCGAAGATCAGCACTCTGCCATTGGTGGGCGCGGCGATACCGATTTGCTTTTTGAGCTCCCTCATGCCCGGACTCGACCCTATCAAGACTTGACGCGCTTCGAAGCGCTCGCGGAGATAGCGGTTTTCCTGCTCGAGCCGTCCTTGGCGAAGCGCGTTCTGGACCGCGATGATCGTCTTGTCGAGCGAAAGCGGCTTCTCCACGAAGTTGTAAGCGCCGAGCTGAATCGCTTTGACCGCGCTCTCAATGGTGGCATGGCCCGAGATCATGATGACGGGCGTATCGAGCTCGTCGTCGATCATCTTTTCGAGAGCCTGGATCCCATCCATTTTGGGGAGCCAGATGTCGAGAAGCACGAGATCGTACCCGCCGCCAGAGAGCCGGGCCAAGGCGGCCTCGGCGGACGAGTCGGTATCGACGCGATAACCTTCGTCTTCGAGAATGCCTTGAAGCGACGAGCGCACCCCGGCCTCGTCATCCACGACGAGAATTCGTTCTTTGGACATTAGCGCTGCTCGGTCCCGTCGCCAGCCGTCAAGACTTGCCGGTGATCGAGGCCTGCTCGACATCCTGGTGCGACGGTGTCACCTCCACCGGGAGCTCGATCACGAAGCGTGCCCCTTTCGGAAGGTTCTTCTCGACCCGAACGTGACCGTGGTGCTCGGCGACGATGCGCTTGACGATAGCGAGCCCGAGGCCGCTCCCGCGTTGCTTCGTCGAATAGTAGGGCAAGAAGAGCTTGTCTTGCTCCTCGGGGGAGACCCCGGGCCCGCCATCCGCGATCTCGACGCTGGCCATCGAACGCTCGGGATCATAGCTGGTCTCGATGACGATCTCGCCTTTCTCGCCACTCGCCTCCACCGCATTGTCGATGATGTTGATGAACACGCGGCGGATAAGCTCGGCATCGACGAGAACCCGCGGCACGTCCCGTGCGAAACGCTTGGTGATGACGAGATCGGCAAATAGCCCGTCATAGAGATCGAGCATTCCTTTGAGAAGCGGCGTGAGCGCCTGGGGCTCTGTCGCTACCAAGGGCATCCGGGCGAATTGGGAAAACTCATCGACGAGCGTCTTGAGCGAGTCCACTTCTTCGATGATCGTGCCCGTCCCCTCTTCCAGGATGCGCGCGAGATCGGTTGAGCGTGAGCGAAAGTGTTTGCGTATGCGTTGAGCAGATAACTGGATCGGCGTGAGCGGATTCTTGATCTCATGCGCGAGACGGCGGGCAACTTCTCGCCACGCAGCGACTTTTTGGGCACGCAGCAACTGCGTGAGGTCGTCGAGGACGAGGAGAAGCCCCGAAGGCACATCTTCCGAACGGCTCAGCGCCGTGACGTAGACGGACAAGTGAAGCTCGCGTCCCTGGACGGTGACATCGAGCTCCTCTTCGATCGGCGCCCGGAGCTCCTTACGAGAAACTTCATCGAGCAGGACCCGCAGCGCAGAACGCTCGTTGTCGTCAAACACGTCCCGATAGTGGCGGCCTTCGAGCCCGGCATCGAGATGCAACATTCGGATCGCAGATTCGTTCAACCGCGTCACGAAGCCGTCACGATCGAGCGAAATGATCGCGGTGGTGATGTTCTCGAGCACGGTTTCCATATACGCGCGGCGACGGTCGAGCTCGCGGTTCTTGATCTCCAGATCATGACGCGAGGACTCCAAGTGATCCTGGCTCGCTTTGAGCTGTGCCGTCATGCGATTGAAGGACTCCATCAGAAGTCCGAGCTCGTCTAAAGCTGCGCCCGCGACAGGATGATCCAGATCGCCGGCCATCACTCTCTCCGTCGCCTCGACGAGTTGGCCGACTGGGCCCGTGATCCGCTTTGCGAGATAGAGGCCTATCCAGGTGGACGACAGCAAGAGAAGAAGTGAGACCATCACGAAAAAGGAGAGATACAAATCCTGGATCGGCTCTTTTTGCGCTTCCGCCTGTTGGTAGACGTTGGCCTGGCGGTTGACCATCTCGAGCGTCGTCGCGAGGCTCTTGGGGATCAAAAACGACACGACGACCGACCCTTCGACATCCCGTGTTCCGCTTTTGAAGATCGGCGAGACGTATTGGACAAGCGTGCCATCCCCGAGGGAATCCAGGCGCAAGGTTTCGTCGCCGCGGAGGCCGGTCTCGGCAAGACGGATCGTGGAGTCCGGGTTGTATTGAGCAAGCCCCGGACGCGCGGACGTCCACAGCGGCCCATCGACCGACAGGACCGTGACCATGTCGAGACGGTAGCGATTGAGACGATCGTTCATCGTGCGGCTCAGAAGAGAGAGACGAGCCGGCGTCAAAAGCCTCGATTCTCCAATCTCTCCCGAAAGACTGCGCGCGTAGAACGTCGCATGGTCCTGTTTTTCCTGAAAGTAATGCTCCACGACATCCTGCGCTCCCACGAGCACCTCTTCGACAGGATGAGAGAACCACCGGTCGACCGAGGCCGAGATGAGGCGACTTCCCACGAGGACGATGAGCGCCGAAGGCAAAAGGGCCAAGCTGATAAAGATGATGACCAACTTGGTCTTGAATTTCGCCCCGCGCGCCGAGCGCTTTCTCTCGAGAAACAACTTGATGAGATTCCGGCCGAGGACGAAAGTGAGGACCAATAAGAGCGCCCATATGACAAGCGTGAACCCGAACAAAAAGGCCCGCGCCATGTAGTCGGGCTTGAAGGACTCCGCTTTACCGATAAGATAGGTGCTGACGAGCGTCACACCGAGCAGCAATAGCACCGAGGGTGCGACGAAACGGACGCCGTCTTTGGCCTCTTTTCTCGCGGGTGCCTCGTGGTCGCTCATCGTTTCTCGCGCTGTCATTGATCTATGGCAGATAGGTGAAGTGGGCCTCGCGCCAATCGGCACCGCTGTCCCAAGGAATAAGCAGTAGCAGGTTGCGGTCCTTCATGATCCCATTGACCCGAAGATAGTACTCCTGGTTCGGGACCATGAGCGCATTGTCGAAGAGAAGCATGGATGCGAACGTCGTCATGAAACGCCTCATAGCCGAAACATCCGCCACGATTTCCGTGGCATCGATCTCGCCGTCAATCTCTCGGGTGAGGCTGTACCGTTTCGTCAGGTTGTCATAGGCGACGGTCGTCCGGATTTGCCGCGCCGAAAGCTTCTTGTCGAGCCAGATGCCTCGAACCCGCTTCAATTCTACATTGTAGCGAAAGGTAACTTCGAGCCCGGTCTCGATGGCGTGGGCGAGCTCCTCGTCGAAGGCATCCTCGACGCGAAAGCTGACCACGACACCCTCGGCGCGGACGATGGGGATGAGGTCCTTGATCTCGGCGCCGACAGCCGAAAGTGCTACCGACAGCACCAGTACCGACCCACCGGTCGCGCGGGAAGCTCGATGTGTCATTCGATCGGATCTTGCCGGTCCAATAAAGCGCGGATGGTGTCGACGAACTCGTTGGCGTCTTTGAACTCGCGATACACAGAAGCGAAACGCACATAGGCAACTTGATCCAGCCGCTTCAACTCGGACATTACGAACTCGCCTATTTGGGTCGCGGAGACTTCCTTGTCCGACGAGTCATGAAGCTGATGCTCGACCTGATCCACGATCGCCTCGAGCCGCGTGAGCGGAACCGCTCTTTTCTCGCAGGCTTTGACCAGCCCGTTCATCAGCTTCTCGCGATCGAAACGCTCGCGGCTGCCGTCTTTCTTGACGACGCGGTAGTCGATGCGATCGATGCGCTCGTAGCTGGTGAAGCGCCTCCCGCATTTTAGGCATTGCCTTCGCCGCCGGATCGCCTCGCCTTCCCTGCTTTCCCTCGAATCGACAACCTTGTCCGCCGAATGACCACAGAAGGGACATTTCACAATTGGCTTCGCCTCCTTAGGGCCCTTGCCGGGACCCTTAGCTGTCTAGAAAGTCTTCCGATGAGCTCGTAATCTTCTCGACTTCGCGAAAGCTCAAATCCGCTCGCGCGAAAAATAGGACGCCCAAAAACGTGACGGGCAGAAAGGCAATCGCATGATTCAGGAGAGCCACGGCCTTCGCCAAGCTCGCTTCGGTCCCGAAAAGAGTGGTGAGCGCGAGCTCGGCCATTACATGATAGCCGCCGACCGCACCTGGTGTCGGGACCGCCACACCCACGGTCAGAAACCCTATCACGAGAAACGTGTCGCCGTAGGGGAATTCCACCCCGAGGGCGAGCGCCCCGAGCCAAAAGGCGAAGGCGATATTCATCCACAGGATAATGGACATCGTCGCTGCCCAAAAAAGGCGCGGTCCGTCGACGAGCACTACGAGACCGGCGGCAAAGGTCTCGGCAAAACGGAACGCCGCCATCGCGAGCTTCGCCGGCAGGATGCGAAAGACCTTCTTGATCCAGGGCAAGACCTGCTCCGGGTTGCGCGCCAGCACGAAGAGAATTCCGAGTGCTATCGCCGATCCCGCGAGACCGAGACCACCGCCGAGCGTGAGACTCTGCAGCGCTCCCCCGCTCGCGACTTCCGGCGGTGAGACGAGCAGCCAAAAGCCGATCAAGAGCACGACTGTCACCAAATCCAGAACACGTTCCAAGAAAACCGTCGCGAAGGCGCTCGAAGCGGAAAATCCCTCGCGGCGCGCAAGCAGATATGGCCGCGCGATCTCGCCGAGCCGCGCCGCGAGAAAGTTAATCATGAAGCCGATGACCGTCGTCGTGAAACAGTTCCAGAGCCGTGCTCTGCCTAGCGGTGCGAGCAAGAGTTGCCAACGGGCCGCCCGCAGCCAATAGGTCACGAGCATCACGCCGAGAGCCGAGCCCAGAATCCAGAGGTTCGCGCGGGCGAGGGTCGATCGGATGGCGGAGAGATCCGAGCCGCGGAAGAACAGCCACAGCAGGCCCGCCGCGAGCAGAAGGAACAACCCGGTTCGTACGGTGCGCGACGCAAACCTGGATCGGATGGACACTTTAGGTTGCGGGAAGCTTTCGAGTTTGATCCGCCACTACGGAGGCCAGGATTTACTAGAATAGGCCCCGAAAGTCAAACATCGCTAGCACTTAGGGCTGTCGGTTGTGAGAGACGGGAGACGAGAGCTGGCGCGACAATGTCAGGAACATTCCCACATGAAAGTCCGTTTCGAAAGATGAGTCGAGACAGAGCGGAGACCCTGCGATTTTGCTAGCGGATAGAGAGCTGGCGCGTCGCTGCGAAGGCGGCGACGAGGAAGCTTGGACTTTGCTCGTGGGTCAGTACAAGAAACGAGTTTGGCATGTGGCCTTTCAATTTACCGGACGCGCGGACGAAGCGGAGGAGCTCACGCAGGAGATCTTTCTCCACTTGCTCGGAGCGCTCAAGAGCTTCGACAGCTCGGGAAGCCTGCCCGCGTGGATCCAGCGCGTCGCGCGTAATTACGCCATCGATCATTACCGCCGACGCCGCCGTGAGCGTTCCCTGGTGCAAAACGGCGAGGTCTTCGACGACGCCGTCCGCGCCACTCCCGATAACTCGGGAAGATCGGATCCCCACCGAGCTCTCGAGAAGAAAGACTTGGCTGGCTGGCTCCGCGAATCCATCGACAAGCTCCCGGTGGAGCTTGGACAAGCCGTCATCCTGCGGGACCTGCAAGAGATGAGCTATGACGAGATGGCAAAGCTGCTGAAAGTGCCGCTCGGCACCGTCAAGTCACGCATCAACCGCGGGCGTATCGAGCTCGCCCGCAGGTTGACACGCCGTCACGGTAATTTTGGCTCGACACGGGAAGACGTATCATGATTTGTCGACGTTCCGAAGAACTGTGGTCGGATTACTTGGAAGGGACGCTCGCGCCTCCACTCGCGGGGGAGCTTCGCGCGCATCTTGCCTCTTGCGATGCGTGCTCCCAGCTGTTCGGAGCTTTCGAAGAGGTCTTGGTCGGGCTCGGCGCGCTTGGCTCTCCGGCAGTTCCAAAGAAACTGACTAAGCATGTCTTCGACCGTACCCATCCGAAGCTCGCCGCAATGCGGCGCAACGCCGAGCGTTTGGCGGCCGTGTCCGCTATTCCGTTGCGCCAGGCCGCTTCATGGATCGCCGCTGCCGCGGTTCTCGCTTTTGTGCTCTTGTGGCGCCCTCCTGAAGCGCTCTCCGACTGGTCGCGCAAAGCGTCCCAGTCGGTGCATCAAGCCTATAGTTTCGGGGTCCGAACCTACCATCAGTCCGAACGCTGGCTCGAAGAGCTCAATGTCTTGCGCATGACTGTCGGCGTCGCTTTCGAAAATCGACTGGAGGAGATTAATCGGAAGCTCCGAGATCTCGAGGAAGCGAGCCGGCGCGCGGAGGATGAAGAGTCGGAGCAGTCCAAGCGAAACGACGCGTCGTCGAGCCTCTTGGCTCACGTCAAAAAGCTTTCTCAAACAAGGAGTCTTCTATGAAACGCTCTCCCGCCGCGGCTCTATGGCTTTCACTGCTTCCTGGAGTCGGGCACGTTTATATTGGTCAAGCAAGTAAAGGGTTCCTACTTATTCTTCTCGTCGCGTGTGCCATCCAACTCGTCGATCGCGGCGCCGATAGCTTCGGCATCATAGTCGCCTTTCTCTGGCTCTACGCGATGATCGACGCCTACCGCTCCGCGCACGAGCACAACCTCCTCGTAGAAACGGGACGATCGCTTCCGAAGCCCGCGGCTTTCTCGTTCACGCGTTGGTGGGGCTGGGCCCTAATCGGTCTCGGCGCGGTTTTCTTCGTCGACAATTTCGGCTGGCTCGAAATCGACTGGCTTTGGAACTTCTGGCCACTTGGACTCATCGGGCTCGGTGTGTACATCTTGAAGCAGCCCGCGGTTTCACAAAGCGACATTACAAGCGAAGCGCCACCGCCCATTCCCGGGACGCCCGACGACGAAGTGAAGGAATGGGACAAGCCGACCGAGCGCGCGGAGCCCGCACAGCCCGGTGAGAACGCCGAATCGGAAACCGAGCGTGACTGACACCGTGCGGCGGACGCCAAGAAGTGGCTGCGCCGTCATGATGGGAGTCCTTCTCATCATGGTGGGCACGACGGCGCTCGCCTACAACCTTTCCGGATTTCTCGGCTTCTCCTTCGTGAGGCTTGCCTCCGAAGCACTTTCCTGGTTCGGTACTTATTGGCCGGCCTTACTTATCGCCTGGGGTATCTACAAAATATACGTCCGCGTACGTCACCCGGAGAGGTCTTACGTGGGCGCGGCCGAAGTCGTGATACTCGCCTGGATCCTCGTCCTCGGCTTGGCCGTGCGTTCTGGCGAGAGGATTCTCGGAGATTCGTCCTTCAACGTGACGTTGGACGAAATGGCCATCGTCGTGGGGCCGGAGCTTTACGGCCCGGAGCACCACTTCACCGAACGCCAAACCTACACGCTGAACATGATGGACGGGGCGGAGGTCCTGGTGATCGACAACGATCGTGGAGAGGTGACCGTTTCGGGCTGGGACGAGGAAGGGCTCGAGGTGCTCATCACCCGGAGGGTTCACGATTTCTCCGAGATCGAGGCCCAAGCCCTTGCGGAAGAGCTCGAACTGCTCTTCGCCGTCGACGAGGGACGCGCCCGGCTGCGTACCTCGCGTCCCGAAGGTAGCCGCCCGGTCTTCACCGATCTCGAGATCCGTGCGCCGAAGAGCGTGATGGTCAACGTCCTCAACGAGAGAGGGCCGATTCGATTGAACAATCTGGACGGCGCGGCCGAAGCCTCTACGAGTCACGGCCTGGTGGAGGCCGAGAACTTAACGGGAGGGGTCACGGTGACAACAAGTCACGCGCCTATCCGTCTCGAGCGCATCACGGGCCGTACCGAAGCGAGGAACCGGAATGGCGCGGTCGTCGCGACGAGCATCGATGGCGACCTCCTCGTTCTGACACGCAATGGCTCGGTGAGCGCCGAAGGCGTGACCGGATCGGCCACGCTCAGAACCCGGCACGCGAACGTACAGGCCACCGACGTCAAAGGACGGGTCGAGGTGCAGGCGCACGACGCGGAGGTTTCGGTGGAGCGCGCCCATCAAGGGGTCGCCATCACCACACGCAACCGACCGGTCTTTGTAAGCGACGTCGAGCGCGAGCTCACACTCGAGACGCGCAACTCGAGCGTCATTGCACGCGCTATCCGCGGCGATGTCGTGGTCGAAAATCAGTACCGTCCTATCCGCCTCACGGAAATCGCGGGGCGCGTGCGCATCGACGGCCCGCAATGCGAAGTGGACTTGGAGTCCATTGCCGGATCCATCGTAATCGAGAGCTCGGACAAGGACGTCCGGGTGACGGATTTCGCCTCGGGCCTCGAAATCCGCTCGACCCACGCAGAGCTCCAAGTGTCGACGCAGCGTCTCGCGGGCGCGGTCCACCTAGAGACCACCTATGGAGATGTCGAGCTTTGGCTGCCAAGCGACGCATCCGTCGCGCTCACCGCGAGAACCCGAGACGGCGAGTTGCGCTCAGAGCTCGAGGTGCTCGACGAATCCTCGGTCCATGACCGCGAGCGGCAGTGGACGGCGACGCTTGGCAACGGAGGCTATCCACTGACGATCTCGACAAGCTACGGCAACATCGAGTTGAGAAAGGCGCCCCGATGAGACCACTAACCGACCACGCCCATAGGGCGTGGGTTTAGGAAGGCCCCCCCGAGGGGGCCGATGACGTTGGGAAGGCCCCGTTGGGGCCGTCTCTCGTTAACTCAGGTCGAGATCACCTTGGCGAGACTCAAGCTTTTCTTGCTCCCGGATGTACTTTCTTATTCGCTCCTCGTCAAGGCCAACCGTACTCACACAGTACCCCTTCGCCCAAAAATGCAAGCCCGTCATACGACGTTCTTTCAGCAATTCTCGGTGGATGCGTACCGCACTCTTCCCTTTCAGAAAACCGATCGTGTGAGATACGCTGTACTTGGGAGGGATGCTCATACACAGGTGGATGTGGTCCGGTTGCGCGTTGCCTTCTATCAGTTCTACTCCTCTCTGCTCACAAAGCTCTCGAAGAATTCGCCCCACGCGACGCCGAAGGTCCACATATAACACCCTTCTACGATACTTGGGGATGATCACCACGTGGTACTTGCATTCCCATCACACATGCGACAGGCTTTTCCATTCGTGCATGCAGGTTCTCCTTTCGGAGGCCCCACAGGGTCTTCCCGGAGGGGGAACCTAGCACACGCCGGATCGCTCGAAGCTCTTCGGGTCACGCCGCCAGAGGCGGCGGGTTTATTAGCGGACTAAGATTGAAACACATGAAACCAAATATTCTGACGCTCGCGCTCGCCGCCGTTTCGGCTCTAGGGTGCGATCACCATCGGGTCGAAGAATCTGCCACGGAGGACTTTCGTTTCGACTCTGGCGCCATCACCCGGATCGAAGTGCGGATTGATGATGGCCGGATCGCCGTCGAGCCTTCGGATGCGATCGGTGTCGTTGAAGTCGTCTTTCACAAGCGGGCTCGCGCCGCCGATCGAGATGGCGCGCGGTCGCTCCTCGACGCCGTCCGGGTCGAGGCGATCGCGAACCGCGACACGCTGCGCGTGCGCGCGCCCGGCGCCAGTATCGCGTTTGGCGGCAATAGCGAGACCGATGTCGCGCTGCGCGTCCCGGAGGGCACCGCCTTGGACCTCCAGACCCGCGATGGCCGCATCCAGCTCGAGCGCGTCTCCGGAGACATCAGGGCCGAGACCGCCGACGGACGGATACGTCTCGAGACCGTCACAGGGACCCTCAGATTGAGAACGACCGATGGATCCGTCATCGGCACCGAGCTCACCGGCGCCGTCGATGCTGCCTCGAGTGATGGCCGCATCCAGCTCGAAGGAAACTTCGATGCGCTCCGCGCCGTCACCGCCGACGGTAGCATTCGCATCACCAGCCGCGGCAGGCGCGAGTTGACGAGCGACTGGAATATCCGCACATCCGATGGGTCGATCGAGCTCACGCTGCCCGCATCCATCTCCGCGCACATCGAAGCAACCGCCGTCAGCGGCCGCATCGTCAACGAACTATCGACCTTCGAAGGAAGCGAGCGCAACGACCGCCTAAAGGGAACGCTAGGCAAGGGCGGTCCACTAATACTAGTAACAACGATGGACGGGCGAATCACTCTCGAGGAATCGTAATCCTGCATTCAGGAACTCTCAAGGCTGCACCGGCCGAGCGCACGGTGACCGTCCTGAGAGCATCCTGAATGCTGTAAAAGCTTGACTGCCCCCCCCTCCCTTTCCTACAATATGCCCCTTTCTCGGAAACACATCTAGGGTCGAGGCTTCGCATTGACGCGCCGGGCGTCAACGAACGCATATCTCATCGTAGAAGGGGTAGAAGGGGTCGGTTTCATCGTGACGGGAAACGTACTCATCGAGTCTTCACTGGACAACACGACGCTGCGATCTCGTGGAAAGGTTCGCGACATTTACGAGATCGGCGAACATTTGCTCCTCGTCACGACAGATCGGGTCTCGGCATTCGACGTCGTGCTGCCTAATGGCATTCCGGGCAAAGGCAGCATCCTCAACCAGCTCTCGCTCTTTTGGTTCGAGAAGAGCCAGGATCTCGTCCTGAACCACGTGGTGACGGGCGATCCGGACGCTTACCCCGCCGAGCTGCAGCGCTTTCGAGACCAGCTCGCGCGGCGATCGATGTTGGTGAAAAAGCTCGAGCCGATTCCATTCGAGTGCGTCGTCCGCGGCTATCTCTACGGCTCGGGGTGGAAGGAATACCGGAAGACCGGGAGCGTCTGCGGCATCGAGCTGCCCTCGGGCATGCAGCAGGCCGACCGCTTCGACGAGCCTCTATTCACTCCGTCGACGAAACCCGCCACGGGGCACGATATCAACGTCAGTGAAGACGTCATGGCGGATGCGCTCGGTCGCGAGCTCACGGAGAGGCTCAAGAAAATTTCTCTCGACCTCTACAAGCTCGGCCAGCGCGAGGCGGAGCAAAAAGACATTATCATCGCCGACACCAAGTTCGAGTTTGGGCGCGAGCCCCAAAATGGAGATATTTATCTCATCGACGAAGTTCTGACGCCGGACTCGTCGCGCTTCTGGCCGCGAGAAGAATACGCCCCTGGCAGCGAGCAGCCGAGCTTCGACAAACAATTCGTCCGCGAATATTTGGAAACCCTGGATTGGAACAAGAAACCCCCTGGGCCAGCGCTTCCCGCAGAGGTCGTTGACGGCACGCGGGAGCGCTACCTTCGCGCCTATCGCTCACTCACCGGTCGGAGCGACTTGTAGATTCGGGCCAAGACTATGGGCGCGCGCAAATACGTTGGCCAAGCATCGATGAAACAACGGCTCGAAGATCTCATCGAAGAGATGATAAAAGGTGGTATCCGTTTTCCGGAAGCCAAACGTGAGTTCGAAAAGCGCTTTCTCTCACGCGTGATGGAACAGGAGAACGGCAATCTTTCACGCGCCGCCCGAGCGCTCCACATTCACCGCAATACTCTGAGCAAGAAACTTCAGGCACTGAAACTCGGACCTCGCCGAAAATAGCGTTTTCCATTTCTTGACAAGCTCGCGCCGCGTTGGCTATATTACTAAGTTCTGCAAGCACCAACTTTTACTTTTTTGGGAAAGGAGCTTTGCGTCATGAAAGTTCGTCCACTGCACGACAGAATTCTCGTGCAACGTCTCGAGGACAAACAGGAAAAGTCCGAGGGCGGTATCATCATCCCCGACAGCGCGAAAGAAAAGCCGCAGCGCGGTAAGGTCACGGCCGTCGGTAACGGAAAGATTCTCGACGACGGAACGAAGGTCGCGCTCGAGATCAAAAAGGGCGATAAGGTGCTCTTCGGAAAATATGCGGGAACCGAAGTCAAGATCGAAGGCGACGAATATTTGATCTTGCGCGAGGATGACGTCCTCGCGATCATTGGAAAATAACGTCGATGCCCGCCGTCGCGCTAAAGCTAAAGCGAGGGCGGGCGATCGATGGTTTTCGAAGGGCCGAGCGGCTAGCGCCGCGTCGACTTTTCAGAAGCTCTGTCCCAAGGCTCTCCTTCCCTACTGCGGCTTCTTACATCATCGACGCCCGCCACCGCCACCGGAAGGGCGGCGCCGTCTCGAGCGGCCGCCATCGTCGCGGTCCCGCCGTGGCCGAGGCTCCTGCGGAGGCTCGGGCGGAAGCCCGGCCTGCTCACGAATGACAGCTTTGCGCGACAACTTGACCTTTCCTTGAGGGTCGATGTTGATGACTTTCACGAGAATCTGGTCGCCTTCGGAAAACTCGTCCTGCACCTCTTTCACCCGGTAATCGGCGACTTCCGAGATGTGAACGAGCCCGTCGGTGCCGGGGATGATCTCGACGAAAGCGCCGAAATCAACGAGACGCTGAACTTTTCCAAGATAGGTTTTTCCGACCTCGGGCACCGCCGTGAGCTCTTCGATGATTTGAATAGCCTTTTTCGCCGACTCGCTATCGGAAGATGCGATCGACACGGTGCCATTGTCCTCGACATCGATCTTCACCCCGGTCCGCTCGATGATGCTACGGATCATCTTGCCTCCAGGACCGATGACATCGCGGATTTTGTCGGTCGAGATCTGAATCGTGAAGATGCGGGGGGCGAAAGTCGAAATCTCCTCACGGGGCGCGGGAAGAGCGCTCGCCATCTTCTCGAGGATGAACATTCGCGCTTGACGCGCCTGCTCGAGCGCCTCCGCCATTAGCTCATGGGTGAGTCCCGTGATCTTGATGTCCATCTGAAGAGCGGTAATACCGTTCGCCGTCCCCGCCACTTTGAAGTCCATATCTCCATAGTGGTCTTCGGCGCCGGCGATATCGGTCAGGATGGCGTAGTTGTCGCCTTCCTTCACGAGTCCCATGGCGATACCCGCAATGGGCGCTTTGAGCGGGACACCCGCATCCATTAGAGCGAGACAACCTCCGGTCACCGAGGCCATCGAGGACGACCCATTGGATTCGAGAATATCCGACACGATACGGATTGTGTAAGGAAACTCGGAGGAAGGCGGGATCACAGGAACGAGAGCACGCTCCGCGAGCGCGCCATGTCCGATCTCGCGCCGTCCCGGACCTCGCAAGAAACGGGCTTCCCCAACCGAGAATGGCGGAAAGTTGTAGTGAAGCATGAATCGCTTTTCGAAATCGCCTTCGAGAAAATCCATTCTCTGGGAGTCGTCGGACGTTCCGAGCGTTACCGTCACGAGGGCTTGGGTCTCGCCTCTCGTGAAGACCGACGAGCCATGCGTTCTCGGCAATGCGCCCACTTCGCACGTGATCTCGCGAACCGCATCAAAAGCGCGACCGTCGAGACGTTGCCGACGCTCGAGCACCTCCTGACGGAGTGCCTTTTCCTGTAGCCGTTTGAAGATGCCAGCGATCTCCGCGAGGACTTCCGGCTCACGCTCGGCGATCTCTTCCATCAGAGCGGCCTTCACGTCGTCGACAGCGCGGTCCGCGGCATGCTTCCCGCTCGTGCGCATCGCGTCTTGAAGCTTCGAAAAGACTCTTTCCTCGATTTCCTTCTCGAGCGCTTCGTCGCGCTCTATGGTTGCGACTGTTGTTTTGACCGGTGCTACCGCCTCGAAGAACTCTTCTTGCAGCGCAACGAGCTTCTGGATGGCCTCGTGCGCAACCCCGAGGGCATCGACCATGTGCGCCTCGGATACATCATTCGCCGACGCCTCGACCATAACGATAGCGTCTTTAGAGCCGGCCACGGTCAGATCAAGGTCGCTGCTCCTGACCTGCTCGAAGGTCGGGTTGATGACGAACTGACCGTCGATGCGCCCGACGCGGACGCCAGCGATGGGCGTGTGAAACGGGATGTCCGAGCAATAGAGCGCCGCCGAAGCACCCGTCAACGCTAAGACGTCGGAGTCATTCTCTTTGTCGGTGGAGAGCACGAGACTGATCACCTGCGTCTCGCTGCGCCAACCATCGGGGAACAATGGACGCAGCGGCCGATCGATTAGACGGCATGTCAGAATCTCTTTCTCGTTCGGCCGCCCTTCGCGTTTGAAGAAACCGCCGGGAATCTTTCCCGCAGCATAGAAGCTCTCGCGATAATCCACAGTCAGGGGTAGAAAGTCGATGCCTTCGCGAGGCTTTTTGGCCGCACAGGCGGTGACCAGCACCACGGTGTCGCCGAGCCGAACGACGGCAGCCCCATTGGCCTGTTTGGCAAGCTTGCCCATTTCGATGGACAGCGTGCGGCCACCAATCTCAACCTCTTTACGATGAATCATGTTGTTATCCTCTGGTAATCACAGGGAGGGAGCCCGCGAGATAGCGACGAGCGGTGATCGCACCGTTATCGAACGCGCGTGGGGACATCACCTTGAAAACGATGCCTCTAACCAAGGAAGGTCTCGTTCAGTTGATCGAGACCGGAGGACCGAGCACCTATCGGATCGACGAATTACCAGCACGAAGCGTGCGCGGGCAAACCCGAAAGCAGACGACACCACGTGGCAGAAACGCCAGGTGATGAATCCATGTTTATTTACGGATTCCAAGCCGCTTGATGACGCCTTGATAGCGGCTAATGTCTTTCTTTTTGAGGTAGTCCAACAAACGGCGTCTCTGGCCGACCATTTTGAGGAGGCCGCGACGGGAATGATGGTCTTTGCTGTGGGTCTTGAAGTGCTCGGTGAGGTACGAAATACGTTCGCTCAAAATCGCAATTTGTACCTCCGGCGAGCCCGTGTCCGCACCGTGAAGCTGGTAGTCTCCGATCAGGTCAGTCTTTTTATCCTTGGTGAGCGTCAAATAGGGTCCTCCGTGATTCTACTTTTATTCTCCCTTTCTTGTTCTTCTCGCGGAATCCTAACACAGGGGCCGAGAGCTGTAAAGGACGACGACTCATGGGCTTTCCGGCGTTTGGGCCCAGACGAGCATGGGCCGTACCAGCTTGCGCTCGGCATCCAGTGCGGCGACCGCGAGGAGCTGTCCCGAAGGGTCGACGACACGCACAGGCCCGGCGAGGCCGCTTATGTCTCCCAGAGAGGTCACTTCCTCCCACGTCGGCGTCCGCCCGTGCGAAAGTCGCGTCGCTGCGGCGGGCGCAAGCCGTACCTCGGCCAGATCTCGCAGGGCCGCGTTCGCCGGCAACAGAGCGTCCTCGGGTACTCCCTCCAGCAAGCCCGTCATGTCGAGTGCCTCCGAAACCAGGAACGACCCGACGCGCGTACGCCTAAGCTCGGCCAAGTGCGCTCCCGTCCCCAAGCGGTGGCCGAGGTCCTGTGCGAGGGAGCGAATGTACGTGCCGCTCGAGACCGATACTTCGATGCGCGCGCGGGGGCCGTCGAGCTCGAGAAGCTCGATGGCGTGGAACTCCACCTCGACCGGCGGCGGGGTCACCGCGATGCCTTGCCGAGCCAGTCGGTGAAGCCGCGTGCCGCCCATTTTTTTCGCGGAATAAACGGGAGGAACTTGCGTTTGGCGACCCTGGAAGCTCGCGAGACCACTCTCTAGCTCGGAGAGCTCCGGTGCCACATCGCGTATCTCGCCCACAGGCTGGCCCGTCCGATCGTAGGTGTCCGTGCTGTAGCCGAAATGAACGGCCGCGATGTAGGTCTTGGTCGTAGCAGAGAAAAAACGCGCCAGCCGGGTCGCCCGTCCCACACAGAGCACCATCAAGCCGCTCGCAAAAGGGTCGAGCGTTCCCGTATGGCCGACGCGCCTCTGTGCGAGGCGCTTGCGTACACGCGCCACCACATCATGGGACGTGAGCCCCGTGGGCTTGTCGATGAGAAGGACGCCTTCGGCCATCAGTTGCCGCTATCGGCCGGATCTTCTTCTTCTGGTGACTGCTCTTTCGTCTTCTCGATCAGCTCGTCTAGATGGATCCCGTACTCCACGGACGGGTCGAAAATGAACCGGATCTCCGGTGACACGCGAAGCCCGAGCCGCTCGGTGAGGCGCCGCCGCACATATCCGGTGGCGCCTTCGAGAGCCTTCAGTGTCTGTTCCTGTGCACTCCGCTCGGCGAGGACGCTTACATAAAGCTTCGCGTAGCGAAGGTCGCGCGTAAGCTCGACCCGGGTGCAAGTCACGAGCGAAAGGCGCGGATCTCTTATATCGGTTTGAAGGATTTGCGCTACATCCATCCGAATCTGCTCGGCGACGCGATCCGGTCGCATGCGCTCGCCGCGAGTTTTCGCCATGGCTATTCGATGAGCTCCATCTCGGTTCCCACGAGCTCTGAGCTGTAGTGATTCTCGAGCTCGCGCTGGATTTTTTCGAGCTGCGATTCGAGCACGCTGCGTGAGCCCGAGACCGACACCGCCGAGAGCTCCGCGCGTTGCCACAGCTCGAGATAGCCGGTCTCGGCCACTGCGACGTGGTGTCGGTGGACCAGGCGCTCCTTGATCGACTTCACGACCATGCGCTTCGCCTTCAGAGATTGAGCCTCTGGAAAATGAAGCTCGATCGTCAATAGCCCGATGATAGGAGAGCCGGACTCCTGGGCGGCGTTCTTACTCAACTTCCTTCACAATGGAGACCGAGCCGGTAGGAACGCCACAGAGGCACAGAAGTAATTCTATAAAGCACTTTGTGCGGGCGTCGGCTGCACCTTCTCCATAGTGAAGGCCTCGATCACGTCACCGACCTTCACGTCGTTATAACCGGCGAGACCGATACCGCACTCGAAGCCTTCTTTGACTTCGCCGGAATCCTCCTTGAATCGCTTGAGGCTTCCGATCTTGCCTTCGAAAACGACGACATTATCCCGCAGCAAACGTATCTCCGCATTGCGCAACACTCTTCCGTTGGACACGTAGCAGCCAGCGATGAGGCCGATTTTCGGAACTCTGAACGTGTCGCGCACCTCGGCCCGGCCGAGCGTCACTTCCTTGAAAGTCGGCTCGAGCAAGCCCTCCATGGCCTTTTTGAGCTCGTCGGTGATGTCATAAATGACCGTGTGCATGCGGATGTCGACGCTTTCTTTGCCCGCAAGGTCCTCGGCACTTCGTTCAGGACGCACATTGAAGCCGATGATGACGGCGTTCGAAGCGAGCGCGAGCGTCACGTCATTATCTGTGATCGCACCCACACCTGCATGGATGATCTTCACCTTGACCTTCTCGGTGGAGAGCTTCGGCAGTGTGTCTTTGAGCACCTCGGCCGAGCCCTGCACGTCGGTTTTGACAATGATGGGGAGGTCCTTGACGGTGCCTTCCTGTACTTGGCGATGCAGTTGGTCGAGCGTCAGTCGTGCCGACGACGCCATCTCGCGCTCGCGGACCTTTTGCTGACGGAACTCGGAAATTTGCCGCGCCTTGAAACTGTCGGGAAAGACCTGGAACTGGTCGCCAGCCTGCGGCAGCGAGGTGAGCCCCAGAATTTCCACGGGCGAGGACGGGCCGACGTTCTTGATCTTGCGCCCACGATCGTCGAACATCGCACGGACCTTGCCATGCACGGCACCAGCCACGAAGGGGTCTCCCACGCACACGCTCCCGTTGTGAACGAGAACGTGAGCCACGGGCCCTTTTCCCTTGTCCAGTTTTGCCTCGAGCACAGTCCCCATTCCCGCACGGCCGGGATTCGCTTTCAGCTCTCGCAGATCCGAAACGAGCAAGATCATCTCGAGTAGCAAGTCGAGTCCTTCGCGCTTCTTTGCGGAGACCTCGACGAAAACGGTATTGCCACCCCAATCTTCGGGAACGAGCTCGAGCTCACTGAGCTGCTGCTTGACCCGTTCGGGATTAGCGCTGGCTTTGTCGATTTTGTTGACCGCGACAAGAAGCGGCACTCCCGCAGCCCGCGCGTGATCGATGGCTTCTTTCGTCTGCGGCATCACGCCGTCATCTGCCGCAACGACGAGAACGACGAGATCCGTTACACCCGCGCCGCGAGCCCGCATCATGGTGAAAGCCTCGTGACCTGGCGTGTCGAGAAAGACGACGTGACGAGTTTTGACGTCGACAGTATAGGCGCCGACATGCTGGGTAATGCCGCCCGCTTCTTGCTCTTGGACCTTGGTCTCGCGGATACCGTCGAGCAAGCTTGTCTTCCCGTGGTCGACATGACCCATGACGGTCACGACGGGAGCGCGGGGTTCGAGATCTTCGGGCTTCTCATCTTTCCCCTCTTCGCGGAGCACGTCTTCTTCGAACGTCAGGATCTCCGCCTCGGCACCGAACTGTTTCGCGATCTCCTTCGCGGTATCGGCGTCGAGAGTCTGGTTGATGGTGGCCAGGACACCGTGCCCCATCAGAACCTTGATCACGTCCTTGTGCTTCGCTTCGAGCTTCTCGGCGAGCTCCTTGACGGTCACACCTTCGGTCAGGCTGATTTTCGTGTGTATCTTGGGAGTTTCGGGCTTGTGATCGTCGAGGCGTGGAATCGGCTCGGGTAGCGACTGCTCGACGACATCGGCCACCGGAGCGGTGCGCCCTTTTTTCGTCTTGCGCTTTGGTTTCGGCCTTCCATCCGGTGTGCCATGGGTCCCGACTCGCTTGATGGGCGCGGCGGGACGCGGCGGTGCGGGACCCGGCCTTGCGTGCTCGCGACGGCCGAGCGCAGGACGCGGCGAGCGCGGCGGCGGTGGGCGCGTGCGAACGTATTGCGAGGTGGGGCCAGGCATGAAAGCCTGCTCCCGCCTGGGGGGTGCGGGCGGCGGCGCGGGCTCGGGGGCCGCCGGAGTCGCCCGGTTTGCGTCAACCGTGGCTTTTGGGCGCTCCGGCGCCGGGAGCGGTTTGGGTTTTTTCGGCGACAAATCGACGTGACGATCCATCGGGCCGGGCATCGGTGGTGCCGCGCCGACGAGCTCGGAAGCCTTGGTCTCTTCTGCCCGCGCGAGCTCTATCGGCTCCGGCTCCGTGATCTCTTCCTCGTCACCCGTGATCGCAGAAAGCTCGGCAAGTGCCGCCGCTGCGGCAGCGGCTTCTCGTGCTTGCTCCTCTTCCGCGATCCTGCGTGACGCTTCTTCCGCCTCGCGACGCTCGCGCTCTTCTTTCTCCCGCTGCGCGCGCTCGAGCTTTTGCTTCTCGGCGCGCTCTTCCTCGTCCATTTCCTCGAGCAGCGCGAGACGAGCTTTCTCGGCCCGGGCTTTACGCGCCAATTTCGCCTGGTCCGCGCCGTCTTTGGCGAGAGGCGCCGCGGCCTTTGCAACTTTTGTCCGGCTCGCGCTCGCGCCTTCGAGGCGCAAGAGCCTCTTCAGCTTCGTCGCGGTATCTTCGGCGATAGTACTCGACGCGGACTTCACCCGGATCTTGAGCTTCTCTTTGAGAAGCGCAATCGTTTCCGGGCTCGTGATGCCGAGGTCTCGGGCGAGCTCATAGACTCTGACTTTATCCATTACCGCTCACCTCCCGACGCGTCGTCCAACGCGGCTCCGTCCGAGGCCGGCTCGTCCCCTTCCGCAATCTCCGTCGTACCGTCTGCAACCGACAGGGCCAAGACTTCTTTTCCTTTCTCAGGGCTCAAAGGTGGATTCCTATCCAGGTAAGCCCGCGCCTCCACGATCAGCTTTTCCGCGGTCTTCTCGCCAACGCCCGGGACTTCCGTCACCCTCTCGGGCGATTGCAAAACTTTCTCGAGCGACGTGAGCCCATGGGTGGCGATCTTTTGGAGAGTCTTTTGCGGGATCCCTTCGAGAACCGTGACATCCGTTCCAGTGGAGATCATCGCGGCGTCCATCTGAGACTGCACTTCGAGTTTTTTCTCCTCTTCGCTCTTGATATCGATCCGCCAACCGAGCAGTCTCGCCGCCAGCCGAACATTCTGTCCACGCTTGCCGATCGCGAGCGACAGCTGATTGTCGGCCACGATCACTTCCATGATGCGATCTTTGTTATCGACGATAGAGACCCGGCTGACCTTGGCCGGGTTGAGCGCGTTGGTGGCGAACGTGGGCGCGTCATCGTTCCACTCGACGATATCTATTTTTTCGCCGCGCAGCTCACGGATGATGTTCTGCACCCGCGCGCCCTTGATACCGACGCAAGCTCCCACGGGGTCGACGTCCTTTTCTCTCGAGTGCACTGCGACTTTGGCCCGATCGCCGGGCTCCCGGACGGCGTTTTTGACGATGACCGTGCCTTCGTAGATCTCGGGCACTTCTATCTCAAAGAGCCCGGCAAGTAGAGCCGGATCGGTGCGCGACACGATGACTTGCGGCCCGCGCGCCGGCCGCGACACGCGCGTGATGACGACGCGAATCCGCTCGCCAGGGTTGAAGATCTCGGCGCGCGACTGCTCGCGACGCGGCAAGAGTGCTTCAGTCTTGCCTAAATCCACGACGAGGTCCCCGGTCTCGGCGCGCTTCACGATACCGTTGACGAGCTGACCGACCCTATCCCCATACTCGCTGAAGATATGATCGCGCTCGGCTTCGCGAACTTTTTGAAAGATGACTTGCTTAGCCGTCTGCGCAGCGATGCGCCCGAGCACGTCGGTCGGTTTGTGAAGCTCTACGTCACTTCCGAGCTTCGCCGACTTGACCACCCGCTTCGCGTCGTCGAGGGTAATCTCAATCTCGGGAGCGGTGACTCGATCGACGACTTTCTTCACGAGAAAGACTTCGACCTGGCCAGTCTCCTTGTTGAAGCGAGCTTGATAAGGCTCCTCCGTCCCATAGTATTTTTTGGCTGCTGTGAGGATCGCGTCTTCCACCGCCTCGATAATGATCGCGGCGTCGACGCCTTTGTCCCGACTGATTTGCTCGATATGTTCGAAGAGCAGACTCATGCGCGCTTCCTAGCTTTGCGGGGGGAGGGCTGATTGAGTTCCACCTCGAGCCGAGCGCTCTCGATGGCAGAAAAGCGGATGCGAATCGGACCGGCCTCTCCGTCGAGCAAAATCGTGGGGTCGTCTCCCTGCTTTTTGTCTTGCTTAGTGGGCTCGAGACCTAGAAGACGTCCGATGAACCGCCTGCGGCCTCCTATCGCTTGTTTCGTTTTGACGCGCGCGAGCTTGCCCACGAATCGCTCGTAGTCCTTGGGCCCGTGAAGCGGGCGATCGAGGCCCGGGGAGCTCACCTCGAGCGTATAGGACGACTCAATCGGATCTTCCACGTCGAGCAAAAGCGACAAGCGCTCGGCGACGCGCTGGCAATCTTCGAGGCCGACGCCGTCCTCGTCATCCCTGTTGTGCCTTTTATGCTCTTTATACCCTTCATGTTGGACGCGTTCGATGAAGACCCGGAACACCCAGCGTCGCCCCTGCGGCTTGAGCTCCACCCAGGCGACGTCCACACCATGGGGCTCGGCACGGCGTGCGATCCCCGCGAGTTGAGGCAGCAGACTATCCGCGAACATCACCTTTTGAGTCCCTTCCATACATCCAGACGACGCGTTTTTTACCGGAGCGAGGGCCGGTGAAGACGCTTCCAGTGTTCCAATCACTTCGAAAAGTTACCTCGACTTGTCTAAGGGGTCGCGCGAAAGAGGCTTAGAGCGTTCAAAATCAGCAAAAAAAAGTGGGCAAAACGAAGCCCACCTGGTGATTACCACAAAATTAGAACACCAACTATAAACTAGGGGTATTTTGAATTCAAGCTGTCAACCCGATTTCGGAAGGCCGAAGGAGGTTGCGAAGGCTCTGTCGCCAAGACGCGGCCCACAAGGTCGTAGGGGTGCGCCTCGGTGACCTCAACCGTCGCGAAACAGCCGGCCTCGGCTTCGCCATCGTTCACCAATACGACCCCATCGATGCCAGGCGCTTGATGCTCCGCCCTCCCTTGAAGAAGGAGGTCCGATTCGTCGGAAAGACCTTCCACTAGGACCCGAAGCTTTGAACCGACACGTTCCTGATTTTTCTGACGGGAGATTTCCGATTGCTGCTCCATCAAGACGTCCCTGCGACGCGCTTTCTCCTCGTCCGAAACGGACTCGATCGGGACGAAAGCTTCTGTGCCATCCTCGTTCGAATAGGTGAAGACACCGACGTGATCGAGCCGCACACCCGCACAAAAATCGAGAAGCGCCTCGAAGTCGTCTTCCGTTTCCCCCGGAAAGCCGACGATGAAGGAACTCCGGATGGCAACGCCAGGCACGTTGTCGCGTATGCGCTGAATAAGCGCCTTGTTGCTCTCGCCCGTCCCCGGACGCTTCATGGCCTTGAGAACGCGGTCGCTCGCATGCTGGAGAGGGATATCCACGTAGCGACAAAGGGCGGGCTCATCCGCGATCGCCTGGAGAACCCCGTCATCCACCGTCGTCGGATAGGCATAGAGAAAACGCACCCACTCGATGCCATCGACGCCTGTTAGCCGGCGCAAAAGATTGGCGAGCCCATGTCGCATCCCGAATTCGTCTCCATATCGGGTCGTGTCCTGCGCGATGAGAACGAGCTCGCGAACCTTCTGAGCCGCAAGCGTTTCCGCCTCGGCCAAAATCGACTCCGGTGTGCGACTCCGATACGCACCCCGGATCTTCGGAATGATGCAGAACGTGCAAGGATAGTCGCAGCCTTCAGAAATCTTGAGGTAAGCGTAGTGCTCGGGGGTCGTCCGTATCCGAGGTGCTAAATGATCATAGAGATAGGCCGCTGAACCGTCTGCGCGAAGAGATTCGACGCGCCGGGCAACACCGTCTGACGCCTCTACCACCATGTGAAGTTGATCGAGTCCGATAACGGCATCAACCTCGGGAAGCTCCTTCGCGATATTCTCGGAGTATCGCTGCGCCAGGCAGCCGGTCACAACGAGGCGGCGGCAGTTTCCCGTCTCCTTGTATCGCGCCATCTCCAAGATGGTGTCGATGCTTTCCTGCTTCGCTCGATCGATGAAGCCGCAAGTGTTGACCACGAGGACTTCGGCCTCTTCCGGCGCATTCGTAAGGCCGTATCCGGCGCGCTCGAGATGCCCGAGCATGACTTCGCTGTCGAGAAGATTCTTGGGGCATCCGAGGCTGACGAACCCGATTTTCTTAGTCATAGAGAAACCAGATTAGCGCAAGACGAAACTCCCCGCGACCGCCTGCTTCAAAGGCCAACGCGAAGGCGCCAAGACCCGCAAGGACGCCAAGAACACTAAACGAAATTAGTGCTCATTATGCCTTTGCGCCGCTTTCAAACCACCACGTACGGTACGGTACGGCAAGCCTACGGTGAGAGGCGGTAGAGCATCCTCGGGAACGGGATGGCCTCTCTCAAGTGCTCGAGCTTACATATCCAGGAGATGAAGCGCTCGATCCCCATCCCGAAGCCCGAATGCGGGACGCTACCGTAGCGCCGCAGGTCTAGATACCACTGGAACGCGTCGCGCGGCAGGTCGTGCTCGTTCAGTCTTTTCTCGAGGAGGTCGGGGTCGTGGATGCGCTGGCCCCCGCCCACGATCTCGCCGTAGCCCTCGGGCGCGAGGATGTCGACGCACAGCACGCGGTCCGGGCGCTCGGCGTCCGGCTGCATGTAGAACGCCTTGATGTCGGTCGGGTAGCGGGTGACCACGAGCGGCCGGTTGAGGTCTTCGGCGAGCACGGTTTCGTCCTGCGCGCCGAAATCGCTTCCAAGAACGAAGTCCGTCCCTTTCGCTTTGAGCTTTTTCGCGGCTTCGTCGTACGTTGTCCGGTGGAACGGCTTTTTGACCGATTCGAGCTTTGAGAGGTCGCGCTCGAGCACTTCGAGCTCCGGACGGCGGCGCTCGAGAACAGATTCGATGATCGCGCAAATCAGGTTCTCCGCCAAAGCGATGGTGTCATCGAGATCGTGATAAGCAACCTCCGGCTCGATCATCCAGAACTCGATGAGATGCCGGCGGGTTTTGGATTTCTCCGCGCGAAAGGTCGGCCCGAAGCTGTACGTTTTCCCCACCGCCATCGCGATGGCTTCGTTGTAGAGCTGTCCGCTTTGCGCCAAATAGGCTCTCTGGTCAAAATATTCAGTTTCGAAGAGGGTCGTTGTGCCCTCGCAAGCATTCGGCGTGAAGATCGGTGTATCGGAGCCGACGAATCCGTGGTCGTCCAGATAGCGACGGGCCGCCATGATCACTTCGTTGCGAATACGGAGGATAGCGTGCTGGCGCTTCGAACGGAGCCAGAGGTGCCGGTTGTCCAAGAGGAAGTTCACTCCGTGCTCTTTCGGCGTGATGGGATAGTCCTCGGCAATCTGGAACACCTTCACATCGCTCACCGTCAGCTCGAAACCGCCCGGCGCTCGCTCGTCTCTGCGGACGGTCCCCTCGAGCTCGATGGAGCTTTCCTGTGTGAGCGCGCGCGTTTGCTCCCACGCCTGTTCCGATAGATCCGCTTTCGATACGACCGCCTGCATGAAGCCCGAACCGTCACGAAAGACGAGAAATTGAAGCTTCCCGCTCTTGCGCCGATTATGCAGCCAGCCGCGCATGGTGACCGTCTCGCCTTCGTGCTGAGATAAATCCGAGACGTAGACTTGTTCTTCGCTATTCATCCTCAGCCGATCCCTTGTTCATGTCGTGCCAGTATACGCCGCACCGAGTCCCATCGCGGATTTCGCTCGAAATTCTCCCGCACCATCGTCACCGTGTGCTCGACGTAAGGTACTTTCGAGTGAACGAACGATTTCGGTCACTCTCCGATGACCTCCGCCCACGCGGGCGGTGCCATTGCTGTCAAATTGAGCTGGTGACTGACAGAATGGTCCAATGAAGACCGATGCGCCAAGCTACCACGGCTATCGATTTCCACCGGAAATCATCAGCCACGCCGTCTGGCTCTACCACCGATTCTGCGTGAGCTTTCGAAACGTCGAAGAGCTGCTTGCTCAGCGAGGCATCACGGTTTCCTACGAAGCGATCCGACTTTGGTGCATCAAGTTCGGGCCGGAATACGCTCGGCGACTGAAGCGTCGGCAGGGTCGCCTTGGTGACACGTGGCACCTAGACGAGGTCTTCATAAAGATACAAGGCGAACGCCAATACCTCTGGCGCGCGGTAGACCAAGATGGTGATGTGATTGATATCCTCGTCCAGCCTCGCCGTGATCAAAAAGCCGCCAAACGATTCTTCCGCAAGCTGTTGAAAGGGCAAGGCCGTCCGCCCTGGCAGCTGGTCACCGACAAACTGAGAAGCTACAGCGCCGCTCACCGCGAGGTCATGCCGTCCGTCGTCCACGACACTGACCAGTACAGAAACAACCTAGCCGAAGTCTCGCACGAACCGACGCGACAACGGGAACGACAGATGCGGAAGTTTAAAACTCCTGGGCAGGCGCAACGATTCTTGACCGTGCATGGACTCGTGCAAAACCTCTTTCGCGTCGGACGGCATTTGTTGCAAGCGCATCATCATCGGGAGCTACGAGACCGCGCTTTCATCGTCTGGCAGGAGGTAACCTGTGCCGTCCGATGAGAGCAAAGGAAATCAGCTCGACGCAATAGGTTCGCTCGCTCAACGTCAACTTGACAATACCATTCGCGGTCGCTGAGGTCTTCGCCTCGCGCAAGGCGTTCGGCAACAGCTTTTACGGAGAACCTCGCGCCCGCGAGGTGTTACCAAAGGTAACCGGCGCAGTCTGGCGCGGACAGCCTCACGGTCAACCTACTTCGTAAGCTCGCGGTGCACGCCCTCGATGTTCATGTCGAAGTTCTCGTCGTAGCGTGTCCAGTCCGTATACTCCGCGAGCTCCAGCGATTCTTGCATCTGCTCGAGCGTGTGGCCTTTGTCGATGCCGTCTTGTACCGCCGCAATCAACGCTTTCATATACGCGATGTACTCCCCGACATTTCCTTTCTTCCCGGTCGACCCGTGCCCCGGTGCTAGAATCTCGAAGTCGATCGCGTCCAGTTTTTCGAGGACGGCGAGCCATTCGTGTGGATTCGACCCCGACATGTTGCGCCACGGAACGACGCGCACGCCGACGGCATCCACCATGAACGCGACGCCGCGCTCGGGAACGTGGACGATGATGTTGCTCTCCGTCTCGGACGGTCCGGGGAACATCAAGCGCACTTCCAGATCGTCCAGATAGAGCGACGTCTCTTCGGCAAATGTGATGTGGGGCGGGAGGATGTCTCCCTTTTCGTTCGCGGATATTAGGCGGTCGCGCCGCCGGACGCAAACACGCAGTCCTGATAAGATCGCGCCCCATGATGGGTCTTGTGCTCGCGCTCGCATTCTTGCAACAAGCGCCTCTGAAGGTGGCCGCCGATGTCGGCTTCGCACCGCACGCGATGGCGCTCCCGGACGGTTCCACCGAAGGCTTCAATATCGACCTGGCCGCGGAGATCGCCGAACGGCTCGGCCGGCCGGGCTACGAGATCGTGGACTCCGAGTGGTCAGGCATGTTCGCCGGGCTCGGCGCGAAAAAGTTCGAGTTCGTCATCGCCCCGACCACCGCGACACCGGAGCGCGCCCGGATGGTGCTCTTCACCGAAGGCTATCTCGACACCGACTACACGTTTCTGATTGGGAAACGCTCACCCGAGATCACCTCGCCCAGGGATTTGCAGGGGAAGGCGATAGCGGTGAATAACGGCTCCGCCTATGACGTGTGGGCGACGGACAACGCTGACAAATACGGCTTCGACGTGCAGCGCTACGGAAAAAACGCCGACGCCATTCAGGCCGTCTTGACAAAGCGCGCTTATGCCAACCTCGCCGCGCACTCAGTCGTGAGCTGGGCCGCTCAGAAAAATCCGCTCGTGAAGACGAGCTACACGATCCGCTCGGGTCGGGCCTTCGCGATGGCCTTTCGCAATGAAGACGCCGCCTATCGCAATCAAGTGGAAGAAATCCTGGAATGCATGAAGCTGGACGGCACTCTTGCGGGCATCCATGAAAAATGGCTCGGGGAGGCACCCGCCGAAGGCTCGGCGGCTGCGACCGTCTACGAGGGCTACGGCATTCGTGAGCTCGACGGCTTCGATCCCACGCCACACGAAACGACGTGCCGTTGAACGACGTCATCCTTCACATCGAAGGCCTTCGCAAATCCTTCGGCAGTGTCGAAGTCCTCAAGGGCGTCGACCTCGAGCTCTCCCGAAAAGAGATGCTCTTCCTCATCGGCCCCTCGGGCTCGGGCAAGAGCACACTCCTTCGTTGCTGCAACCGTCTGGAAGAGCCGTCTTCGGGGATGATCTCGTTCGACGGCGAGAACATCTTGAGCGCCGAGATCGACGTCAACCGATTGCGCCAGAAAATGGGCATGGTTTTCCAGTCGTTCAACCTCTATCCGCACATGACGGCGCTCGGGAACGTGGCGCTCGCGCTTCGAAAAGTGCTCGATCAGCCGAAGCGCGAAGCCGAGGACGCGGGGCGGGCCGCGCTCAAGCAGGTCGGGCTCGTCGACAAAGCAGATGCTTACCCGGGCGAGCTCTCCGGGGGCCAGAAGCAACGGGTCGCTATCGCGCGAGCGCTCGCGCTCGAGCCGCAGACGCTCCTCATGGACGAGCCGACAAGCTCACTCGATCCAGAGCTCGTGGGAAGCGTGCTCAAGGTCATCCGTGAGCTGCGCGCGTCAGGGATGACCATGCTCATCGTCAGTCACGAGATGGCCTTCGCCCGTGAAGCCGCCGACCGCGTCTTGTTCATGGATGCGGGCGAGATCGTCGAGCAAGGTGATCCGGAAGCGCTCTTCACCAAACCGCGCGAAGCGCGCACCCGTGCCTTTCTCGAACGTTTTCAAAGCTAATGGGATCGCTCGTCGACAGTTTTTTCAACGCCGCGATTCTGGCGCAAGCGCTGCCGGCCGTCGCGGAGGGGCTCCGGGTGACGCTGCAGCTGACGCTCGCCATCATCCCAACGGGCATCACGCTCGGCCTAGCACTCGCGCTCGTGCGCGTTGGGCGCAGACGGCCTCTCAACATCCTGATCGTCATCTTCGTCGACGCGTTCCGCGCGCTCCCCCCACTCGTTATCTTGATCGTGCTCTACTTCGCGCTCCCTTACCTCGACATCCAGCTCTCAGGATTCACCGCCGCATGGCTCGGGTTGAGCCTCGTCCTCGCAGCCTTTTCTGAAGAGATCTTCTGGGCCGGCATCTTGTCCGTCGACGAGAGTCAGTGGGAGGCCGCGCGCGCGACGGGCCTCGGCTCGGGCGCGACGCTTGTCCATGTCGTGCTCCCTCAGGCGATCCGCCTCGCTATCCCGCCGCTCACGAACCGCGCGATCGCCATCGGCAAGGGGACGGCCCTCGCCTCGGTCATCGCCGTACCCGAGATCCTGAATCAAGCGACGAGCATCCAGGCGCAAACCGCCAACCCGTCTCCGTTGACGCTCGCAGCGATAGCCTACCTCGTGCTCTTTCTCCCACTCGTGGTGGCGAGCCGATGGGTGGAATCGCGCTTTGGCTGGAGGCATTAGCAGGGTGCTGACGAACGCAACGGCTCCCTGCTGCGAGCGGAGCGAGCCCGGCCCGAATGGGCCGATGAAATGCCGGGCGAGCGAACGTAGAAAGAGCGAGCACTAAACTGTAATGGAATCTCTCATCGAGAGCTTCTTCAATCCCGAGGTCATGGAGGCGAGCCTCCCCTACTTGGTTCGGGGACTCTTCATGACGCTTCAGCTCTCGGCCATCGTCATCCCGACAGGCGTCGTGAGCGGCGCGGTGCTCGCGATGCTCTTCAGCTCGCACAAGCGATGGCTCCACGCCGTGCTCATCGTCTATATCGACTTCTTCCGCGCTTTCCCGCCTCTCGTCCTCGTCATCTTTGTCTTCTACGCGCTTCCCTATCTCGGGATCGAGATTTCGAATCTCGCTGCCGTGAGCCTCGCTTTTGTTTTGAACACGTCGAGCTTCTACGGAGAGATTTTTCGCGCGGGCATCGAAAGCGTTCCCGCCGGGCAGCGGGAAGCGGCACGCTCGACGGGGCTCTCATCCTTCCAAACGATGGCTTACGTCGTCTTGCCTCAAGCCACACGTAACGTGCTTCCCGACCTCGTGAGCAATACGCTCGAAGTGGTGAAGCTCACTTCGCTCGCGAGCGTCGTTGCACTTCCGGAGCTCTTGCGAATGGCACGCATTGCGCAGGGCGTAACCTTCAACCCCACCCCCCTCGTGATGGCCGCGCTCGTTTACTTCGCGCTCCTCTGGCCCCTCGTGCGGCTCTTGAGCACGATGGAGCACCGTTTGGCTGCACCTGTTTGAGTTAGAATCATCCCATGGAAGATATCGCTTCGCTCTTGACCGAGGCGGAAACGACGGTCGCGGTCGTCGGCGCCACGGACAACTCGGGGAAATATGGCTACGTCATCTATCGGGACCTCAAGCGCAAGGGTTACAGCATCTATCCCGTCAACTCGAATCGCTCCGAAGTCGACGGCGACAAGGCCTATTCGAGGCTCGCCGAGATTCCAGAGAAGCCGACGATTGTGAACATCGTCGTGCCGCCCTCCGTAACGACCCAAATCTTGGAAGAGAGTCTTGCGCTGGATCTCATGAATGTCTGGCTCCAGCCAGGCGCCGAGAGCCCGGAAGCGATGTCCTTTCTGCAGGAGCACGGTTTCAACTACCTCGCCAACGCGTGCATCATGATCGAAAGCCGTCTTGCGGTTCGATGATCGTGGACCCCATCGTCGTCATCAATCCCAACTCGAGCGAGGAAGTCACGCGCGGCATCGACCGCGCGCTCGATCCGCTTCGGCTCGAAGGCGGCCCGCCGATCGAATGCGTAACGTTGACAGCAGGTCCGCCCGGCATCGAGTCGCAAGCGCAGGCCGATGCCGTCGTTGCGCCGCTCTGTGATTTGATCCGATCGCGTGACGACTCCGCGAGTGCTTTCATCATCGCGTGCTACAGCGATCCAGGATTGCATGCGGCGCGCGAGACGACGTCGAAGCCCGTTTTCGGGATTGCCGAGAGCGCCATGGTCACTGCCCTCACCGGCGGGGAGCGCTTCGGCATCATCTCGATTCTCGACGCGTCGATCCCACGGCACCAGCGCGCGGTGCGCGCCGCGGGTCTCTCCGCTCGTTTCGCCGGCGACGTGGCGATAGGCGTCGGCGTGGTCGATCTCGCGGGCGAAGACGATGTTTTCGAAAAACTCGTTGTAGCGGGCCGGCGCTTGCGTGACGAAGATGACGCGAACGTTCTAATCCTCGGTTGCGCTGGGATGGCGCGCTATCGGGAACGGCTCGAGGACGCGCTCGGCGTGCCCGTCATCGATCCCACGCAAGCCGCGGCGACGCTCGCCATCGGCGCGGTTCGGCTGGCCTAGCCCCCTGTAACAGTAGTGATACACGCGACTAGTAATTGTCCCGACGCATTCGCTTTAGAGCGAGCTAACGCGCCAAGCTAGCGTCATGAAGAAGCGATATTTCTGGCAAGTCGACGCGTTCTCCAAAAACCGTTATTACGGCAACCCCGCAGCCGTCGTCTTCGACGCCGAGGGACTCTCGCAGGAGACGATGCAGCGCATCGCGCGTGAAATGAATCTCTCGGAGACGGTGTTCGTCTTGCCGCCGACCGAGCCCAGTGCGCATTACTGGTCCCGCATCTTCACGCCGCAAAGCGAGCTTCCGTTTGCCGGCCATCCCACCCTCGCGACCGCCTATGCGATGCTGACCTCGAAGCGGGTCACACCCGAGGAAGACTTATTGCGCCAGCAATGCGGGATCGGTATCGTGCCGGTCGCCTTCGAGCGCGCCGGTGACGAACGCGACGAAGTGCGCTTTGCCATGACACAAGCAGAGCCCGCCTATCGCGACGCCGAAGTCGATGCGGGCCTCGCTGCCTCGATGCTCGGTTGCGCGGCGTCCGACATCGGTGAAAGCGCTGCCGAGATCGTCTCGACGGGGCTTTGGTGGATAATCATCCCCCTGCACTCTCTCCGGGCCATGTCCGCGCTCGAGCCCGATCAACGCCTTATCGAGAGCGTCTGCCGCGAGCGTGGCGCGATCGGTATCACAACGTTTTGCCCGGAAGCTCAGGCAAACGAAGCGAGCTATCGGATCCGGTCCTTCGCGCCCGGCGAGGGCGTTTCTGAAGATCCGCCGTGCGGCTCCGGCAACGGTTCGACGGCAGCCTATCTCGCGAAACATCGCTACGCGGAAGACGCGTCATTCGAGTACGTCTCCGAGCAAGGCATCGAGATTGGACGGGAGGGTCGTATCTACGTACAGTGCGAGCGCAACGGAGATGGCCTCGCGGTCCGTGTCGGCGGACACGCGGTCCAAGTCATGGAAGGCCACCTCTGGACTTGATCGCTAGCGTTCGCGCAACGTCTCTGCGAGCACGAGTCCGAAGGGCACTAGTGCGCCGACGGGGACGGCCGGCCGAAGCGGACGATACCGTAGCCGACGGTCATCCCCGTGACAGCGCCCGGAAGAATGATCTTCCAGTAAATGGTGGCGTCACCGTAGTAAGTCGCGTTCATGTGAGCGATTGGGATCGCCAGAGCGAGCGCGGCCACGAGCCCCGTCACTACACCGAAAGTAATGGAGCCCGTCTTGCGGGCGATGATGCCGGCAACAAGACCGGCAATGACGCCTTTGAAGGCAGAGCCCATCACGATCCCGGCGAGCTCGGCGCGCATTTCCGGGGCAGTAAAAAACGCCGTGGAGCCGTCGAACAAGCCGATGAGCCCTCCGAGCAAAAGTCCTACGAGCGGTCGGTTCATGTGAATCCTCCAGTTCCTCGAGAACGGGTCGCGGATGATACCGCGCCCACACCCCTCTATAAAACGCCCGCCCGGATTTGTTTGAGTCTGGCCACAAAAAAGTTCAAGTACCAGCGATGACAAGAATCAGCGCCCGCACAACGAGATAGGTGACGATGAGCAAGATCGGTGCACGGTAGCGCTCGAACCATCGCGCCGCGATTTCGACCAACCCCTCGCGATAGGCCGAGACGGGCTCACCGTCGAGAAAGTTGGCGACGTCGCCTGTGAGCTCCGGCACCCCCGCGTAGCGCCCATCGAGCTCCTGGGAGAGCGCTTTGACCGCGATCGCCTGGAGGCGACGCGGCACGGCTTCGTCGGCTCTGTCCACGAGCTCTTTCAACATGACGCCGAGAGCATAGACATCCGCCCGGGCGTCGACAAGGTCTACTCTGCCAGCGGCTTGTTCCGGCGCCATGTAGCCGGGTGTCCCGAGCACCGTCCCGGCACGGGTCTGGCCTGACGGAGCGGCACGCGTTACCGCTTCGTGAAAGTCCACAGGGGCAGTCGCCACGGGCACCGTCGACGCCGCAGCCCGCTGTTCCGCGCTATCGTCGAGGATCTTCGCGACACCCCAATCCAACACCAAGACTTCGCCGAACGGCCCTACCATAACGTTGCTGGGTTTGAGGTCGCGATGGATGACCCCGTGGGCATGGGCGAAAGCCACCGCTTCGCACATGCGCTCGAAAATCCGGAGGCGCTCCCGCAAGCCGAGCTTCAGCCGCACGTGCTCGTCGAGCCTCTCGCCCTCGACGAGCTTCATCGTGTAGTAGACACGGCCATCCGCGAGCGTGCCGACATCATGGACCGGCACGATCCCAGGATGCTCGAGCTGCGCCAGGATGCGCGCTTCCCGCGCCATGCGCGCGCGCCCGTCTTCTCCGAGCTCTGTGGCGCTCAGCACTTTGAGCGCGACGCGACGTTCGAGCTCCTCGTCCCGCGCCACATAGACCGTGCCCATCCCGCCCCGCGCGATCTCCCCGACGACCGTATAGCGACCTCCGGGGAGCTTGGGAAGCTCAGCCACCCGACGGAGATGCTCGAGCGCTCGATTCGAGAGAAACGTCACGAGCCGTCTCCGAAAAGCGTCCGCACATCCTCTTTGAAGTCTGTTTCGCTCGTCGATATTCCGTCGAGACGGCTCAAGACACGCTCGCGCAGTCTCTGCCGCATCGCGCGGAGTGCGTTGGTCACCTTGCTCGCGGAGACCCCGAGCTCGCGTGCGAGCTCCGCATAAGTGAGCACGGCTACGTCCGGGCGGTCGACGTCGTAGCGCTCGAATATTTTGAACTCGAGCTCTCGTCCTTCGCGCGCCGATGCCTCACGAAGATCGTCGATAGCGCTCGCGAGCAGCTCGCGCATCCACTCGCGATGAAAAAACGCCTCGACGTCGTCCGCCGCCGCGATCTCCCGCTGCCGTAGCTCGCCCTCCGCGGTCTCGAAATCGAGCGAGACATGCTGGTAGGCGCCGCCGCGCTTCAGCCGCTGGGCGGCTTTGCGCTCGTTGGCCACGTAGCCGTCGAGGCACGTCCGTACCCACGTGCGAAACTTCGCCCGTTCCGAATCAAAGCGCGCGAGCGTCCCTTTCTCGAAGGCGAAAGCAAAAAACCCCTGCGTGAGATCCTCGGCATCGTCGCGGGCGATATGTTTGTAGAGGCGGAGGTAGGTGTAGACGGGCTTCCAGTAGGCTTCGACGAGACTCGCGAACGCCTGGTCGCGCCGTTCACCGTCGCCTTCGGACAAATCGCGCACGATCGAATGGCGCGTTTCAGGAAACCTGCGCGGCGCCTCGCTGTGGTCCATCACAACGTAACATTATAAAGACATTTGGGGCATTCCAAGAATTAGCGTCTACGACTGGAAACTACAGAAAACAGGGAAAGATATCCAATCGATTTCACCCTAAGTGACTGACACTAGATAGACGATTTCGAGAATTCCACCGACTCTTGGATCAACTTTGGATCAACGTTCGATTCTTCGTATAAGGCTGGAATAGAGGGGGCGGGAGGCCGAGCTTCTCGCCGCGCTGAACCATCCCAACGTCGCGCAGATCTACGGGCTCGAGCAGAGCGACGGCGTGAGACGCGAGGCGAAGTTGTGCGTCGTCACTCCTTCTTTTTTTCTTCTTCCTTCTCTTTCTCTGCCTTTGTCGCGTCCAGGTACTGTTGCTGGTCGCCATAGTAGTCGTCTATGGCGTGCTCCGATGACAACGGGCTCAGGTAATGCTTCTCAGTCAGCTCTTCCTTGTTCACCGCGAGTCCCGTCAGGCACGCTTTGACGATATGCACACTGTTGAGCGTAGTCTGGTAGGTCGGATCCAGTGCAGGATGCAATTCGACCAGGTCGAAACCCACCACATTGGACTCCGCACACAGGCGGCGCACGATGGTAATCGCTTTGCGCATGGTGAGCCCGCCTGGAACCGGTGTGCCGGTAGCCACTGTGAATGCGGGATCGACAACATCAATGTCAAAAGAGATGTGCAGCTTGCGCCCCTCTTCACTGGCCTCGGCGACAACCCGGTCAAGCACGGCATCCCAGCCCCGCCGCTCAATCTCGGCCATGGTGTGATAGCGCATGCCCTGTTCCCGCATCCATTTGAAACCCGACTTGTCGGGTCCGCTCGAGAGCAGCCCGACCTGGATGTAATCCGCAGCCCGCACATGGCCTTCATTAATCAGGCGGTACACGGGGTATCCATGACTGATCAGGTGGGTGCCGCCCCACCACGCATCGTAATGCGAGTCGAAGTGAATAACGGATACCTTTTCCTTCCCATAAACGTCTGCCAGGGCCGCAACATTGGGATACTCCAATGAGTGGTCGCCGCCGACAATCATGGGTACGGCTCCCGTCTCCGCGATCTCGCGCACAATATCGCGTACGTGGCACATGGACCGTTCGGTGCTTTCGTTGTCTACCGCAACGTCGCCGTAGTCCACGACGGTCATTGCCTTAGATGCATCAATTTGCACATACTGGTCCGCTCCGCCCATGGCCCGGCCGCGCAGGCGAAGCTCGACGGTGGCGCGCTCGCCCGAGTCGCGCCATCCCGAGCCCATATTCAGGGGCGCGCCCAGGATGGCGACATCAACCTCACCCGCGACCAGATCTTCCTTCGACAGCGCCAGTGGGAAACCGCCAAATGTTGGCGGACCGACCCCGCCGCGATAGCGACCGAGCGCGACCGGTCCCGCCTCCCGCTCTGGATCCATGGAGCGGGGACGCCGTAATCGCCACGCATTGAAATAGGGCGATTCGGTGTTGAAGGGAATGTTGGGCAAGTCTCGGGCTTCGGTGTAGCGTCTTTGCTCCACTACCTGTTGCATGGCCTCGACCCACGCCTTTACTTCCTCCGGTGTGCGTTCCTCGAGCGCGAGGGCGGCATCTTCGGCTGGCCCGGTAAAGGCACGTGCATCGCCGCTCTTCAGAAACTCGATTTGCTCCGGCGTCAGCAATTCGAGCTTTGGCGCCACGCTGTCGGGCAGTTCAATAGGCGGCTTTTCCTCCTCCCGTGGGTCGACGGTGTCGAACGGATACGCCCGCTCACCGGCCACGTGCTCCGGCGTGGCAGGCTTTTCATCCTGGGCCCAGGCAACCGGTGCAACCGCCGCGACAAGCAAGAGCAGCGCGGCACGAATTCCGATCGAAACGAATGTCATAGCAAAGCTCCAATACGTGTGGGACGGCGCATGCTATCGCTGGCCATGATCGAGCGCCAAAGGATGAACGTAGTCCGGGTCGAGGCCGGCCTTGCGCACCGCGATGCCAACCAGGCAAGCATTCAGCACGGCATTCGCATGCATTACCGACAGTCGAGAGTAATCCAGCATCGGGGCCATGTCCGTAATTTCAAAACCGACGATCTCTTTCGCCGCGCACACATGGCGGATGGCCTGGGTCACTTCCTCGAGACGCAAGCCGTTGTACGTTGCACGCCCAGCCGCAACCATCTCGGCAGGGTTAACGACGCTGACATCGATCGAGACGAAATAGGCGTCGGGGCCTCCGTCGACTTCCTGCAGTACCCGTTCCATGGCGTCGAAGCGGCCGAGGAAGCCATACGCTGGAGACAAGCCCGTACAACTTGACCTCGGATCGTTTCACCGAGGTTCCCACCGTGTTTCGCCGCGGACATTGACCGCGCCCTCGAGGGCATCTAGAGCCCTTGCCCAACGTCTTCTCAGCCGGTAACATCAAAAGATACACGGAAATCAAATATTTATCAGCTCGCGGCTCGGCGGCTTCGTCGAACCAAGGGCCCGCTCGTATATTGTTCGGAGGCCACGACCGCTTGACCGATGCCAATGAGCTAGAGCAGCTAAGAACACTTGCGAGGTTTCCGCGCGAGTTCCCCAACCCGTTGATCCGTGTGGCGGAAGACGGCAAGATCGACTTCGTCAACGACGCCAGCGCGCCGCTTCTCGAGGCGATGGGCTCGCAGCTCGGCAAGCCTTTATCCGAGTCCCATCGTGAGGCCTTCGACACGGCGCGACGCACCAGAACACCTCAGCAGATCGAGCTCGAAGTAGAGGACCGTCTCTTCCTTCTCGACATCACGCCTGTCCGGGACGAAAGCTATCTTTACGCCTTTGGCAGGGATGTCTCCTCCGAGCGCGACGCCAAGACGAAGACACGCGCGATGGCGAAGTTCACGCTCGAGAACCCGAACCCGATCATGCGGGTCGGACCAAACGGCATCATCGAGTTTGCGAACGAGTCGACGCATCGGCTTTTGAAGCGACTCGACGCGCGATACGAGTTGCGCGTTCCCAAGGTCTGGCGGCCCGCTTTTCAGGAAGCGCTGGACTCCCAGACCTCCGGGGAGCTAGAGGTCGACGTCAAGGACCGTGTCTTTCGATTCGTAATCACGCCGATTACGGACGCCGACTATGTCTACGTCTTCGGACAGGACGTTACAGAGCGGAAGTGCGCCGAAGAAGCGCTCATCGCTGCGAAAGACGCCGCCGAGTCCGCCTACCCCGCCAAGTTCACTTCGGACGGCGTCATCACCATCGAAGCGGTACGCTCGGCGCAGCCCGACGGCGAGGAGCCTTTCTTGTTCAAGGTTCGGGACACTGGCATCGGCATTGCCGAAGAACGGATTAGCGGCATTTTCGAACCCTTTACACAAGCCGACTTCTCGACATCGCGAAAGTTTGGCGGCGCGGGCCTCGGGCTCGCGCTCACGCGCAGGTTCTGCGAAATGATGAACGGGGAGATCGATGTCGACAGCGAACCTGACGTCGGTACGACTTTTCAAGTCTCGCTCCCAGCGAGGGTCCGATCGGAGACCACCGAAGTGCTCGACGGAGTCGTCGCGGCTATCGGCAATTCCACGAAAGGCTCCGACGCCATCAAGATCCTCGCAATCGACGACGACTACGACGTGCTCGACCTCATGTGCCGCATGTTGCGCGACCATGGCTTTGAAGTCCATACGGCCACAAGCGGCCAGCAAGGTCTCGAGCTCGCTCGCGAGCTGCGTCCCGCTGCCATCACGCTCGATGTGATGATGCCCAAGATGGATGGCTGGGCCGTACTCGCCGCGCTGAAAGCCGATTCCGAGCTCTGCGAGATCCCGGTCATCATGTTGACCGTAATGGAAGAGCGCGGGGCGGCAGTCGCGCTTGGGGCGTCCGATTATCTTTTGAAGCCGATAAAGCGGAAGCAACTCCTCGCAGTGCTCAATCGACGAACGGCGGAGACGACCGCCCCGGTGCTCATCGTGGACGACAAGCCCGATCAGCGCGAGCTCTTGCGGCGCATCCTGGACCATGAAGGAGTCGAGGTCATGGAAGCCGCCAACGGCGCGGAAGCTCTAGCAAAGGTTGACGCCCGCCGGCCGTCTCTGGTGCTCCTGAACTTGATGATGCCCGAGATGGACGGCTTTCAGGTCGTCGAGACTCTTCGCAGCTCGCCCGAGAACAGCGACATCCCAGTAGTTGCTATTACCGGAAAAAGCCTGACCGACGAGGAGCGGGAACGTTTAAAGGGGTGGATGGTGAACACCATCGAGAAGAGAAGCATCCCTGAAGAACAGCTCCTCGATCGAGTACGCGAGCTCATCCGGGAACAGACGTAAACCTTTACTCCGGCGGAGGGACAACACCAGTCTGGCTCGTGATGATTGCGTAATGCTCGATGCGGCGGTGCTTGTCGAAGTTGAAGATGTTCTCTTTGATGTCGCGCCCGACATCGAGATCACAGTCATGGGCGATGAGCTCGTCTTCTTCCGTGATCGCTTGCGCGACGATCTCCCCGGTAGGCGCCACGATGGCGGAGCCTCCAATGAGCCCGTAGCCGTCTTCCTTCCCCGCCTTCGCCGCGGCGACCACCCACGTGCCGTTCTGATAGGCACCGGCTTGAAGCGACAAAAGGTGATGGAACATGCGCCGATGGACGGGCTCGCTGTGATAGATGTTTTCGGTCGGCGTGTTGTAACCGAGCACGACCATCTCGACGCCTTGAAGTCCCATCACACGGAACGTCTCCGGCCAGCGCCGGTCGTTACAGATGCACATGCCGACGATGCCGTCGAAGGCACGCCAAACGGGAAAGCCGAGATCGCCGACCTCGAAGTAGCGCTTCTCCAGATGCTGGAAGGGCGCGTGCGGCCGGTGATCGGCGTGTCCCGGAAGATGGATTTTACGGTATTTCCCGACGACCGAGCCATTCGCGTCGACGAGAATCGCAGCGTTGAAGTGATGCTCGCCGTCGAGCTCCGCGTAGCCGAGATGAAAGCCGACACGGAGCCTTTTCGCTTCTTCGAAAAGAGGCGCCGTCTCCGGGCCCGGCATCTCTTTTTCGAAATAGGCGTCGACGTCTTCTCGGTTTTCCATGTAATAGCGCGGGAAGAACGTCGTGAGCGCGAGCTCGGGGAAGACGACGAAGCCGCAACCCGATCGATGGGCTCTACGAAGAAGATCGATCAAGCGGACCACGACCGATTCGCGGCTATCAGCAAGATGGATCGGCCCGAGCTGCGCGGCGGCGACCCTCAGGTGGCGCGCCATTACCATGCCTCACCAAAACCGTAGCGCGCCCGGAGACCCGCTTCGTACGAGCCGCGCCCTAGCGGCTCAGCCGAGCTCGGCTTCTCCCGAGGGATGAACAGACCACTGCCTTTTTCGGCTTGGAGCTCGCCAGCGTCCACCACAACGCGGCCCCGGCTGAGCACCGCCACGGGCCACCCCGTCACCTTGCGACCTTCGTAGGGCGTGTAGCCGACATTGTCATGAAGGTTCTCCCAAGCGATGGTGACCTCTTTCTGCCCATCCCAGATGACGAGATCCGCGTCCGCACCAACTGAGATGCTGCCTTTGCGCGGAAACATGCCATAGAGCTTGGCCGCACGCGTCGACGTGAGCTCGACAAATTGATGGAGGTCGATCCGCTTTTTCACGACGCCTTCCGAGAACAGGAGCGGCATCCGCACTTCGAGGCCCGGCACGCCGTTCGCAATCTTGTTGAACGGTGCGTCCTCGCCTTGCGAGAGCTTGCCGGTCTCGTCAAAACGATAGGGTGCGTGATCCGAAGAGAAGACTTGAAACGTGCCGTTCGCGAGACCGCGCCAGATAGCATCTTGTGACGCTTCGTCCCGGGGCGGCGGGCTGCAACAACACATCGCACCCGCCATGCCCGGCTGGTCGAGGTCCTCTGCCGTGAGAAAAAGATATTGGGGACAAGTTTCGGCGAAGACTTTGAGCCCGCGTCGCTGCGCCCGCTGGATCGCCGCCATGCCGTCTTCGGCAGAAACATGCACGATGAGGCACGGGGTGTCGAGAAACTCTGCGAGCGAGATCGCGCGCGATGTTGCCTCCCCTTCCGCGAGGCGCGGATGGCTTACGGCGTGAAACTTCGGCGCGTGCGCGCCGAGGTCGAGAAGCCGCTTCGTGACCCATCGAATGAGGTCGTGATTCTCGGCGTGGATCATCGTGAGAGCGCCTTCGCGCCGCGCAAGGTGGAAGACGTCGAGCATCTGAAAGTCGTCGAGCCGGAGCGCGTCATAGGTCATGTAGACTTTGAACGACGTATAGCCGTTTCGGATGAGCTCGGGCAGCTCGTCCCGCATCACCGACTCGCTCGGGTCCGAGATGATGAGATGGAAGCCGTAGTCGATAACGGCTTTCTCTTTGGCCTTCAAGTGATAATCCGAAACGACGTCGCGCAGCGAGTCGCCTTTGTGCTGCGCCGCAAAGGACAGAATGGTCGTCGTGCCGCCGTGTGCCGCAGAAACGGTCCCGGTGTAGAAATCGTCGGCGCACATGATGCCGGAAGAGGAGAGCTGCTCGATGTGGGTGTGGCTGTCGATCCCTCCGGGAAAGACGTAGTTCCCGTCCGCATCGATCTCGCTCTCGCCCTTGGGGAGCTTCTTCCCGATCGCGGCAATTGTGCCGCCCTTGATACCGATATCGCAGAACACTTCTTCCGTCGCTGTGACGGCGTTGCCGTCACGTATCACCAAATCGAAATCCATAACGGCGCCTATGGTAGCACTAGGCTGCCGTCGACCGAGATGTTGTGTAGCTGTGATCCTGTGTTAACGTGAATATGTGAAAAATACAACCGTCGCGGTTCCAAAGGACATCTATCGCCGCGCCCGGGTGAAGGCCGCTGAACGCGATACATCGGTCAGCGCTCTCGTGCGCGAGTTCCTAATCGAGCTCGGCTCTGACACCTCTGATTTCGAGCGACGAAAAAAACTCCAATCCAAAATCCTCGCCAAGATCACATCCTTCAGAGCCGGTGATCGCGAGAGCCGCGACAAGATCCACGAACGCAATGCGCTTCGTTGATACCAACGTTTTGCTCTATGCGGTGAGCACGGCTCGCAACGAGCAGAAAAAAGCGCGGATCGCACGCGAAATCCTGGACGCCAACGATCTCGCGCTATCCGTACAAGTCATCGAGGAATTCTACGTTCAAGCCACGCGCACCACGAAACGAAACGCATTGCAGCGCGAGGACGCGGTCGGTCTTATCGAAGCGTTCCTCCGCTTCCCGGTTCAAGAGACAACTTTGGCGATCGTGGCGGCCGGTCTCGAGACAAAAGCACGCTTCCAAATCTCATACTGGGACGCGGCAATCATCGAGGCTGCGCGCTCACTCCGATGTGGGGAGGTTGTTTCCGAAGACTTGAGCGACGGGCAGGACTACGACGGCGTCGTCGTCAGGAACCCGTTCAAAAGCTAGCCCCACGACCCGCTATCTTGCCTATGGTAGCATCCGCCCGCTGGCCATGACTCTCGCCACCATCGACTGGATTATCATCGTCGCCTATTTCGCCATTGCGCTGGGGGTCGGTCTCGCCTTCCGCAAGCGGGCTGGGTCGAGCCTCGCCGAATTTTTTCTCTCCGGACGTACCCTCCCGTGGTGGATTGCCGGTACGTCCATGGTCGCGACTTCATTTGCCGCGGACACTCCGCTCGCGGTCACCGGCCTCGTGGCACGCCACGGGATCGCAGGTAATTGGTTCTGGTGGTCTTTCGCGCTCGGCGGTATGGTGATCGTTTTCGTCTACGCGCGGCTCTGGCGCCGCGCCGGGGTCATGACCGATGTCGAGCTCGTCGAGCTTCGCTACGGAGGTAAGCCCGCCGCTTTTCTCCGCGGCTTCCGATCGATCTATATCGCGTTTCTCGTGAACCCGATCATCGTCGGTTGGGTCACAGCCGCCATGCTCAACGTGCTCAAGTTCACCGTGTTCTCGGGGACACAGACCGCAACGGGTGCAAGCGACTGGCTCATCATCCTCGCGCTCTTCGCGATCGTCGGCCTCTACAGCACGCTCTCGGGGCTTTGGGGCGTCGTCATCACAGACTTCCTCCAGTTCATCGTCGCCATGGCAGGCTTCATCGTGTTCGCGGTCTATTGCGTACGCCACGTCGGCGGGCTCGACGCGTTGCGCGAGCGCTTGGCGACGAACTACGAAGGCGGCGAGCAAATCCTGCGCTTCCTACCCGACTTCTCTGCCGCCGATCCGTGGATGCCCCTCAACATTTTTCTGATCACGCTCTTCGTTCAATGGTGGGCGTCTTGGTATCCCGGCTCGGAGCCCGGTGGCGGCGGCTCGACAGTCCAGCGCATGGCATCGTGCCGGAGCGAGCGGGACGCGCTGCTCGCGACCCTGTGGTTTCAACTCGCGCACTATTGTTTGCGACCGTGGCCGTGGCTTCTCGTCGCGCTCACGGCGCTCGCGGTTTATCCCAACCTTCGTGAACTCGAGGATCCCGGGGTCGGCTATCCCATGCTGATCCGCGACCTAGCGCCGGCCGGGCTCCGCGGCATCATGCTCGTCACGTTCTTCGCGGCGTTCATGTCCACGATCAGCACGCAAATCAATTGGGCCGCGTCGTATCTCGTCGGAGATTTCTACAGGAGGTTCTTGAAGCCCGACGCGGACGAGAAGCACCTCACGCGCGTTTCACGCTTGGCGACGATCGGGGTCATCGTCGTCTGCACCGGCTCATCCTGGCTCATGCGCGGGATTGCCGTCGACGAAGCGTGGAAGTTCCTCGCGGCCCTCGGCGCCGGCACGGGCGCGGTGTTCATGCTGCGGTGGTTCTGGTGGCGCGTGAACGCGTGGTCCGAGATCAGCGCGATGATCGCTTCTCTCATCTATTTCATTATCGTGAGCCGCTACGTCGAGTCGAACGAGCACCGGCTCGCGATCGTAGCAGCGCTCACGATCCCGACGTGGCTTCTCGTCACGTTCCTTACCAAGCCCGAGAAAGACGGCACGCTGGACGGGTTTTACGAGAAAATTTGGCCGGGTGGCGCGGGGTGGAAGCCGGTCGCGGCGCGGAATCCTGGTGTGGACGTCGACCAGCACGTCGTGATGTCGTTCGTCGCTGCCTTTGTCGCGACGGCCGTCGTCTATCTGACGATCCCAGGGCTTGGGCTCATCCTCTTCGGCGAAACGAGCCGAGGGCTTCTCGCACTCGGCGGCGCCGGTTTCTGCTGCGTCTGCGTGCACAAGCTCGTTCACCGAATCGGCTGGGAACGATGGGCGCAGTAGGGACCCGCGCCGTCGTCGAGAGGCTGGCGACATCTGGTTCCCCAGGATAAAAGGCCGGCACCTACACCACCGACACCACCGTCCCTAGGCTTTCCGCGTTTCGAGCAGGAGGCGCGCGCAGTCTCGAGCCTCAACCATCCGAATATTCCTTGCCGATGGCGCCGGCATCCAGAATCGGTGAGCGTTTCCTTTGGACTTTGGCTTTACTGGCTGCTGTGAGCGCCGGTGTGCTGTTCAGGGGTTCGGGTACCGCCGACACGACGAGGTTGTCCGTGTCGCTTCCGGTAGGACACCAACTCATGAGCGGCGGCCAGGGCTACGGAATTCTGGCGTCCTTCGACATCTCTCCGGACGGCCGAAACATCGTCTATTCCCAGGGAAGCGAGTTGGCTTCGCAGCTTTACCTACGCCGGGTGGGAGTTTTCGAGGCCGTCGCAATTCCGGGCACGGAAGGTGGGACGATGCCTTTTTTTTCGCCGGACGGCCAATCCGTCGTGTATTGGGACCCGGGTCGCGGACTGCAAAAGGTAGCCCTCGCCGGGGGCGCGCCTACGAGGATTCTCGATGGCGGTGGGAACGGTGGGAGTTGGGCGTCGGACGGAACGATCGTTGTCGGCGGCCCGCAACTATCCCGCGTCTCCGAAGATGGGGTGTGCCCGAGCCCATCGGCAAAACGGAGCCACATAGCTTTTTTTACTGGCCACAGGTGCTGCCGGGTAACAAGGACGTGCTCGTCTCTTTGGCTCGGCGAAATCAGGATCGCGTGGTCGTGGTTTCACTCGAAACGGGCACGGTGCGCACGGTGCTCGAGGGCTACACGAGCGCGCGCTACGTCTCGAGCGGCCACCTCATCGTTCGCGACTCGGGAACACAGAACCTGCTCATCTATCTCGAGTCTTCGGAGAGCGTGGATGCCGTCGAGATTCTGGATGCTAGAGGCGAGCTCGTGCGTCGCTTGTCGATCGACGGACTCGAGACGGGCTTGAATCGGCTGCGGTGGGGTCTGCGCTACCCCGGCGCCACCGTGTTCGACGGGATGGTGCTCGAAAGCCCGAGCCCGCGCCGCGGCCCTTGGGCGCCTCCAGGCACGTATCGCGCACGGGTGAAGACGTCCCGCCACACGACCACGGAAACGTTCGAGATCCTCAAAGACCCGCGGCTCGAGCGCGTTTCGCTCGCTGATCTCGAAGAACAGTTTCGCCTGGCAAGCCACGTCCGCGATCGTACGAGCGAAGCGAACGAAGCCGTGATCGCGATACGGGCGCTCAAATTAAGGCTGCACGCATCTGGGGCACCCCCATCGATCGCCGAGCGTTTGACGGCCGTCGAAGCGAAGCTCTACCAGATCAAGAACCAGAGCCCCAAGGACAAGATCGCTTCCCGATCCATCTCAACGACCGGCTAGCGGGCCTCCTGTTCAATATTCAGCGCGCGGATGGGCGGCCGAACCGCGCGCACTACGAGGTCTTCGACGAGCTTTCGACGGAGTTCGACGGCTACCTTAGAACGCTTCAGAACGTCACGCGCGAAGCGCAAGAAGCTCTTGCGAGCCGCTAGCCCGCAGCCTAATATTCATCGTGAGGAGTACAACGATGTCGAAGAGAACTTTGGTCGCAACCCTTTTGCTCATCGCCACTGCCGGTTTCGGCAAAGACAAAGTAAGCATGATTACGGTCGAGGGCGAGGGCGCGCGTTACTGGCCTAGCTGGCGCGGGCCGTCGGGCCAAGGCTACGTGGTGGGCTCCGGTTATCCGGATCGCTGGTCGGATTCCGAGAACGTGGTGTGGAAAGTCGCCGTCCCCGGTGCGGGCAACTCCTCGCCGATCGTCTGGGACGATCGACTCTTTCTGACGACGGCCGAAGACGGCGGGCGTCGCCTGTCGATTCTGAGCTACGACCGCTCAGGCGGAAAGCTGCTATGGAAGACCGCCGCGGCGCAAAAAGGCGTCGAGAGAGGCCACGGCAAAAACGGCCATGCCTCGGCGACGCCGATTACCGATGGACAGTTGATCTACGCTTCTTTTGGCACCCACGGACTCGTCGCGATGGATTTCGACGGCAAGATCGTGTGGCAAAGCAAAGTTGGGACCCTCGACAACTATCACGGGTCGGCCGGCTCTCCAATTTTCTACAAAGACAAAGTCATCCTGTACCAGGATCACCAGGGGCAGTCCTTCGTCGCGGCTTTCGACAAAAAAAGCGGTGAACGGGTTTGGCGCACCGAGCGCGAAACGCGAACCGGCTGGGGAACGCCGGTCGTGATTCAAGCAGACGGGCGGGATGAGCTCATTGTCTCGAGCCAAGGCAATGTGACCGCCTATAACCCAAACAGCGGCAGCGCGCTATGGACCGTCACGGGCAACAAGTTCGAAGTCATCCCTACTCCGGTCGTCGGGCACGATCTCGTCTTCGCGTCTTCGGGAAGGGCTGGTCCGACGCTCGCGATCCGTCCGGGCGGAAGCGGCGACGTCACCGGCACACACGTCGTCTGGAAGAGTCCGAAGGGGGCGCCTTTCGTTCCTTCGGCCATCATCGTCGACGGGCAGCTCTATACGATCAACGACATGCAGTCGATCGTCACCAGCTTCGAAGCCGAGACGGGCAAAGTGCTGTTTCAGGGCAGACTGGGAAACGCGCCGAAAGAAGGCTTCTCAGCCTCGCCCGTCGCGGTCGATGGGAAGGTCTTCTTCACGAACGACGAGGGTGAGACTTTCGTTCTCAAAGCGGGTCCGGAGTTCGAGCTTCTCCACGTGAACCGCTTTGGCGCACGCACCCTCGCCTCGCCCGCACTTGTGGACGGACGCTGGTACTTCAGGACGGAAGGCGAGCTGATCTGTATCGGAAGCTGAAAGACCGTTTTTACGAACGCAAAACGACGTCAGCAAGCTCTTGTCGCTCGCCGGCATCCGGCACCATCCACTGGAGCGCGTACTCGACGGCTTCCTCACCAGTACCGACTTTGACCATCTTGCGCGCGAGGTCTTCCGGGTCCTTGCCGAAGATGATTCCGTCGAACGGGATGTAGAGGATGCGCGCGCCTTCCTTGGACAGGGGCCGGTGTGTGGAGCCTTGGCTGTAGAAAACGATCGAGCCAGCCGGATACGCGTGGATCACGCCGCCCTCCATGTCGCCGTCGAAATATTCGCCTTCGACGACGTAGCTGAACTCGCCGCCCGGATGGCAATGCGGCCCTTGCTGCACGCAGCCTTTCGGCATCGTAAGAAGCGTGGGGCTGATCCGAACGCCTTGACGGAAGAAGTCCTGGAAGCTGTCGCCGACAACGGCGAAATCGATTTTGGACGGGTCGAGCTCCTGCTCGAGTCCGACGCCCGAGTTCACGAACGCGTCGGTTCTTGTGATCTTGGAAAAACCTTCGAGAAAATTCATGCCCCCGATCCTACTACACCCAAATAGCAAGAGCCCCGGCTTCGCATCCGCGAAACCGGGGCTCGGTAGCTTCGCTTTGGTGGCGTGGGCTTCCCCTCCAAGATCTACTTGGGGGACGCACCCTCGCTACGCACGAAGAGTGCTGCTCCACCTAAGGGGACGCCACCTCCACGGAAACTGTAGTACTACTCACTGGACCACCCCCTTTCCGGACGTTCCAACGATTGACGGGGCCCGCCCGTCCAGCTCTCGGGGCCGCCCACAACCCGCCACGGAGCCGCCACACGCCTACCTATGAGGCGCGCGGAGTAGAACTGACCTCACGATGGCCCAGATCGCATTTTTTGTCAACAGGAATCGCTCAACGGCCTCGACCTTGGGTCGTCGCCGCCTCGAGCTCAGGGATCAACACCTCCAAAACCCAGTGGTAGTCGGGCTCGAGCTCGAGCGCTTGCTCGTAATATGCGCGCGCTTTGTCCATTTCTCCTTTACGGAACATCACTTGTCCCATCCACCCGAAGTTCTCGGCATGCCCGCCATTGGGCCACTCCTTCTCGGCAGGCTCTTTTTCGAACAACTCAAGCGCTTCGGTGAGCTCGGCTTCGGCTTTATCGAGCCCGCCGCCGAACATCTCCGGGCGGAACAAGCGGCTCACACCTTGATGCATCGCGACGCGCGGATTCTCGGGCGCGAGCTCGCGAGCTTTTTTGTAAGCCTTGTCCGCACGCGGCCCGCGCCGAAGGCCGCTCCACATCCCCGTCACGAGCCAGCCATTCACCGTGCCATAGAGCGCTTGGGCTTCGGCGTCGTTTGGGTTCTGCTTCAAGTCGCGCTCGAGCTGCTCCTCGGCATCTTTGAGATAGCCCTTGTACGTTTTGGAGCCACGCGGCTCGCCCGCCGCGAGTTGCCAGCTCGCAAAGGCGTGCGCGTAGCGAAGCGCCGGCTGGTTCGCGGCGGCGGCGGCTTCGATAGCTTCGGCCAAGATTTCGCGCGAACTTGACAACGTTTCGCGATCTTGCTCGATGGCCGCACGCTGGATCGCGGCCACCGTCGTCTCGAAATCGAGCTCCGTCATCGCGCACACCGCGACGAGCGGTATAAAGAACCTGCAGCATTTCTAGACCCCTGAGCCATTTTCTTCAGATCGTATAGGCTTCCGCAAGCGGGATCCCGCTCTCGATGATCCAGATCGAGCCCGAGGGTGCTTTGTCCACGGGCTCGAAGACGAAGCGCCGGATCGCCGCGCTACTCGCCTTCGACCTCGACTGGGTCAAGATTTACAAGCTCTCACCGACCTCGTCCGTGGGTCTCGTCAACGCGTCGGGCGGCGCACACAAACCTTCCGGCGACAAACCGGTGATGGTGAGCATTGCCGTCGAGGAGAAAGACGTCGACGCGTGGTGGGATTACCTCAAAAACAAGGGGATCGACGTGGGCGAGGGCCCTCGCATCGGCGCCGATGGCCATGTGAAGGCGTTCGGCTTCAAAGACCCCGAGGGGTATACGCTCGAGGTCTTCGCCTGGCTCGACAATCCAAAATAATCGACGAGGATCCAAATTTTGGGTCTTGTGCCATACTTTTTTACATGGTGTGCAGCTTTTTCACCGCCCGTGCAGGCACACACTCTACTGAACGCCCGTAAACCGGCGCCAAACGCGCCGTTCCTAAATGCGTGGAATCCGCTTGCGTTGGCTCGTGTTTTGCATACGAATCTCCCGTGGGCAGAACGTAGTTCCGCTCACTACACCAAGAGTCGCACAAGGAAGCGAACGATGCATAGCAACAGGGATATGAAGGTAGTCGAACCCGAGTCGCTAAAAGATTCCGAAGGCCTGTACCACGAAGCTCAGGCCGACGGGGTTCCGTACGACGAAGAGCTCGAGCCCTTCACCAAAGAACTACCGAAGCTGGATATCTCCAGAAACTGACGCGAGTCAAGCATCCTTCCCCCAAGGACGTAGCCGCGGTCGTGAGGTACACTGGTACCTATGGCCAAGCCCCGCCAGCCCGACCCCATCGTGGAGCGGGTCCAGACAGGCGTCCGCATCGAGAGGCGTCTGCTCAAAGTACTGAAAGGTCTCGCCGAATACCACGACATGAGCCTCGGCGACCTGTTGGAAGGTATCGTCCTCCACGCCTTCGATGGCAAATGCGCCTTCGAAAGCGACAGCCTCAAACGCATCAATGACTTGAAGAAGGTCTATAGCCTAGACCTCGACGCGAACCACAGCCACAAGCTCCGCGAAAAGCGCTAGTCAGCTGTTTCCGTAGCTCATCGAAGACTCGGCGGATGGATGGTCACCCTGTAGCCGCGTAGCCGTGACGGGTGATTTACGGAGATACAGTGTGTGATCCTTTCGTATAATCGATATAGACTGCGGCCTTCCAACGCGGTACACACCTCCGAATCGTCCAATTTCAGATCAATATGGGAGATCGATTATGAACCTCGTCGGCACGAACCGATTCAGACGATGCTGCCTCCGGTTCTTTTCAACCTTGGTTGCCGTTTTCCTCCTCGATACCGCAGCGATGGCCGAGATCAAGCCGGGTCAACTTTACCTGCTACTGTCCACTTCGAAGACGGAGACGTTGCAAAAAGAGATGGACGAAGCGATCGTCGAAGGATTCCGAATTCTGGCTACAACATCGCGCGGGGGTGGCCAAGTTGTTTTATTGAGACGGAACGCTCCGAAGGGAGAGGAATTCGGCTATCGCGTGCTCGGGACGACGAAGGTCGACACGGTTCAGAAAGAGATGAACGAAGCTGCGGAGGCGGGTTACTGCATGATCCCTGGAACGATGCTGTCGAGAGACAGAGTTTTCGGTCCCCCCGAGATCGTCGTTTTCATGGTGCGCTCAAAAGAGTCGACGAGACGATGCGACTATAGGGTGCTCGGGACGAACAAGACCGGCACGATGGAGAGCGAGCTGGTGCCGATTGAGGAAGAGGGATTCAAGTTCGTCGATATCGCGCAAGCCAGCGGGCTCACCGCCGTGTTGGAACGAGAGAAGTAAAGCGCAGCCCAACTTTTTTTCATTTCAGTAGTTTGGAACATTTTCCGAGTGTCGAAAACCCAGGCACTCTAGTTGTCGCCGGTCGAAGATGACTTTGTTCGAGCGGCCGTGAACACTGTTGTCATCACAGCCTCGTCCGAAACTAGATTAGATCTGTCGGGCAGCGCGATTTACTGAATCAAGGCGGCACGATAATAGATTGGGTAATTATAAGAAACGCTTGACAAGGCGCCCGTGATCGTGTATTCTACGATCATGATGACGCGATACAACTCCCCAGGGCGAGGGCACCGGGAAGGCATAACCGTTGTTCAGCTCATGGACATGTTCCCGACCGATGAAGCGGCAACCAAATGGTTCGAGGCTGCAATCTGGCATGGCACTCGGTGCTGCGGACATTGCGGTAGCCTCAGCACCAGCGAAGTCCCGAACGAAAAGCCGATGCCCTACTGGTGCTCCACCTGCCGGAGCTACTTCAGCGTTCGCACGGGCACCCCTATTGCCCATTCTAAGATCGCGCTCCGCAAATGGGTTATCGCCATCTACCTCTGCTTGACTAGTCTCAAAGGCGTCTCGAGCATGAAGCTCCACCGAGACATCGGCGTCTCACAGGCCGCGGCTTGGTTCATGCTCCATCGGATTCGAGAAGCGTGGAGCGGTCCTAACGGCAAATCGTTCGCCGGGCCTGTCGAGGTAGACGAAACCTTCTTCGGCGGGAAGGCTCGCAACATGCAGCACGCCCACAAGCGCGAGCAGGCTATTAAGGGCCGAGGATCCGCAGGGAAGACGGCCGTCATCGGCGCGAAGGACCGCCGGACGAACCGTGTCAGCGCCGAGGTCATCGGCAACACCGACCAACCGACGCTCCAAGGCTTCGTCGCGAAGAATGTCGATCCTAGCGCGAAGCTCTACACCGACGACCACAGAGGCTATGTCGGTCTACCCAATCACGAGACGGTGAAGCACAGCGTCAAAGAGTACGTCAACGGAATGGTGCACACCAACGGGATTGAGAGCTTCTGGTCGATGCTCAAGCGGGCGCACAAGGGGGCGTTCCACAAGATGAGCCCCAAGCACTTACAACGCTACGTTAATGAGTTCGCTGAGAAGCACAACATCCGCGACCTAGGAACTCTCGACCAAATGCTCGACACCGTCGCTCGGCTTGTCGGACACCGACTTCTCTACCGTGACCTCGTCGCCAAGAACGGGCTCAGTTCGATGGCGAGGTCGTAAGGGGGATGTGTCCCGAGGTCCGTGGAAAAAGAACAGCGCACCTCGACTCCGTCATCAGGGTATCAGATCAAGCGGCAACCTCCGCGTGTTCGAGAACCTCGCTCAGACGTTGGTAGCCGTCGATGCGTCGCAGTTGAATCTGGCCAGAGGCGATAAGCCCAAACAGCAAAGCGACCGCGGACTCCTCGCTGGAGAACGACGCTTGGGTTTTCGTCCGGCGTCGAAACTCGCGGTTGAGATTCTCCAGAGCATTGGTCGTGCGAATCGATTTCCACATGGCACGAGGGAATTCGTAGAAGGTCAGCAGCTGATTGCCGGCCTCCTCTAGGCTTCGGACGACGGCCGGCGCGAGAGGCGTCCACTTGGCGACGAGCTTGTCATAGGCTTTGCGAGCATCGATACCGTTTTTGCTGTAGACGATCCGGTTGTAGTCACGCCGGAGCTCACGGCGTGCGTGCGCCGGACAATGTTCGAGCAAGTTGGCGCGCTTGTGCTCGGTACATCGCTGCAACCGGCACTCCGGCCACTTCTCGAGCGCCTTCGTCAGCCCCTTGTGGCCGTCGCTGATCACCAGCTTGGGAGCCCGTAGTCCTCGGGCCTGGAGTCCTTCCAGCGCGGAGCCCCAATGCGTCGAGGATTCGCTCACTGCCAGACGCAACGACAACAGCCGTTTCTGGCCGTCTGGCGCGACCCCGAGCGCTGCCAGCACAGGCACGCTGATCACACGCTTCGCCATCCGCACCTTCAGGTGGAAGCCGTCCAGGTAAACGATCGCGTAGACTTCATCGCTAAGGTCACGGCTCTGCCATTCTTCGAAGCGCTCTTTTAGTCGGCTAACTACGCGAGACACCGCGCTTTTCGATAAGTGCTCTTCACCAAGCAGCGGTTTCAGCGCCCTGCGGATCCGACGGCTGTTCGCGCCCGACAAGTACGTCCCCAAGATCACCTCGTCGACCTCACGAGTACGGCGCGCGTACCGGGGCAACAGCTCGCTTTTGAACTCCGTCGTCTCTCCCGTTTCCTCGTCTCGCACACGGGCTCGTGGCACTCGCAGCTCGCGTGTTCCCACCGATGTCGTCACGCGGCGGGTCTCGGCGCCGTTGCGATAACCACGGCGTCCTTCCGAACGCTCGTAGCTAACACAACCCAGCGCTTGGTCCACTTCCTCCTCGAGCACAACCTCGATCGCCTCCAGTACCCGCTTGCGCAACCGAAGCTGGACGAACTCCCGGTACTCGCTTACAGACTCCTTGGATATGGTGGTAGGCTTCTTCATGGCGTAATCCTCCTCCTCGCCTTTTCAGGCGCGGTTTTGATTTTGGTTAACCGGAGGTTACGCCATTCTTATTTCCACGGAACCCGGGACAGATCCCGTAAGGGACTCAGCAACGCGCGGGCCAATCTCTCCGGCGTGGCGCCGGCCAGGTCGCGCTCGGGGATGATCATCGGTGGTCTCATAGCTTCACCTTGATGTTACCGACCCGGTCCTCTACGCGTTCGAGCCGCTTATCCATCTTCTCGGTCCTACGGCCAATGAGGTCTAGCTTCTGACCGAATACTCCAAAATTGTGCTCAAGGGTGCTGAACCGGTGACCCATCGCGTCGAGCTTTGACGACAGCCCGTCGATTTTACCCGACACTTTTTCGATGTCGTCGATTATCTCTCCTTGCCTGAACCCGTACTTCTCGTCGAGCCTCGTCGCGATTGCGTCTGCCAGTTCATGCGCGAACTTAGGGTCTTTTGCCATCAGAGCCGCAAGCCTTTCAATGTCTTGATCCGATAGACCGTCTGCATTATAATCCAGCACAGAAGTTCTCCCTGTCTCCGCGCTGTCACGCGGTGATGATTTAAAAGCCCCGGGGGTAATTCCCCGGGGCTTCTGCTTTTCAGGCTCTACTCTATCACTACCTCGGCGGATTGGTGTAGAACCTCACAATCCCTCTGTTTCTGAGGTCGTCTGTATATCCGATAGCGATGTAGAAGCCCAGCTGTGCGCTGAATGTGAAGCTTTTAGTGCTGCCAAGCCTCCAGCCTGTTGTTACCGAACGCATTGACAAAATGATCCGCGCCATACTCCCATATTGGCTCGAAGTTTCGATTCTCGCCTCGGATGAAGTTCAAATTGGCTCCCACGCCCCCCGTGTTCGTCAACGAAAGACTGAACACGGCAGAGTCGCAGAATTTAGTAGTGCATTCGTATTCACCGGCCAAGCTGATATCGGCTGGGCGTCTGGGTGCTGGCGCTGGCCTTGGCGTTGGTTGACGAGTTGTGGTTGGTGCCGGCGCTGGGGACGTTGGTGTACTATCGCCCTCATCGCCACAGCCAGCCAATACACCTATAAGTAGAAACAATGCTGATCTCCGCATGAGCATTCTCGAAGCGTCCTTTCGTGGATTACTGGCCCGGTGAATTGGTCACCGGGCCAGTCGTCACACGAAACGCATGCGGTAGCATGCAGGATCTCGCCTATTTCCCTATGGGGAGGGTATTGTATTCAGCGAGTGACCCGATAGTTGAGCCGCACGCGTTCGTGTGACGGTGGGAAGGGTATTCTAATGGGCAGGCCTTGTCAAGGTTTACTTATAATTCCCAAAGATTGTCTCACCGAGACGCTCCTAGAATTTCTTCTTGCTGAGCGCAGCCGGCACGGCGTCGGTTCTGGAGAAAGGACGCAGCCGAAACGATAAGAGTACTCGCGGACGAAGAAATCGCGGATGTGCTCTCGCGGTGTCGCGAAGAGAAAGACGTCCCGCTCGATGCCGCTCACCCGCCAGTAGTCGATGTCCTCGAGATAGCTGCCGTCGCTGTAGCGGTAGACTTCGACCGCAAGCGTGTTCTCGCCAGTACGAACGTAGTCGGTGATGCGGAACTCTGCCGGCGTTTTGCTCCCCTCGCTATAGCCAACCCCGGCCGTTCACCCATACGCACATTTCGGAGCGCACACCGCCGAAATGTAGATAGATCTCGCCGTCCCAGAAGCTCTCCGGAACACTGAACGAGCGGCGGTACGAGCCCAGGGGGTTGTCCTCGTGGTTCACGAAAGGGGGCTCTCGGGCTTCTCGGCGAACGGAAGCCCCGCATCAACGTAGATCGGAACCCCGTAACTTTGGAGCTCCCAGTTGCTCGGCACGGCTATTTCGTCCCATGAACGCACGTCGAAGCCGTCACGATAGAAATCCTTGGGACGCTCGGACGGCTTCGGGACCTTCTTCTGGAGAATCTCGGGGTTCTCCCAATCTAGAGCTTGCACAAGAAGGAGTGCGAGGAGGCCCATTACGCGAGATGTTATCCTATCGCCCGTCTCGAAGAGACCAGGAGGGCGAAAGCTGGACCGCGCAAACATGTTTGAGAGGCTCGAGACCTCCCGCCAAGATTGGGACATCATTATTATTGGCGGAGGCGCCACCGGCCTCGGCTGTGCGGTCGAATCGGCATCGAGAGGCTACCGCACGCTCTTGCTCGAAGCGGGCGACTTCGCCCGCGGCACTTCGAGCCGCAGCACAAAGCTCGTCCATGGCGGCGTGCGCTACCTGCAGCAAGGCAACGTCTCGCTCGTTCTCGAAGCGCTCAAGGAGCGCGGCCGTCTGCTCGCGAATGCGCCCCACCTCGTACACGATCTCCCGTTCGTCGTGCCCAACTACGACTGGTGGGAAGCGCCGTTTTACGGCGTCGGCCTCCGTGTCTACGACCTCCTCGCAGGCAAGCTCGGCTTCGGCGCGTCGCGCAACCTTTCGAAAAGCGAGACCCTCGAGCGGCTCCCCACGATCGAAACCAAGGGGCTCCGGGGCGGCGTGATCTACTATGACGGACAGTTCGACGACGCCCGCCTCGCCATCCATCTCGCCGCAACCGCCGCGTCGCTCGGCGCGACCGTGTTGAACTACGTTTCCGCCGTAGCACTCACGAAGACGGGCGACGTCATTACCGGCGTAGTGACGAGAGACGAAGAGACGGGTTCAGAGAACGAGCTGAAAGGCCGCGTCGTCGTCAACGCGACCGGCCCCTTCACCGACGCCGTGCGAAAGCTCGACGAGCCCGAAACGCCGGCCATCATCCGCCCGAGCCAAGGCGTGCACATCGTTCTCGAGCGCGCCTTTCTCCCCGGCGACAGCGCCATCATGGTGCCGCACACGGATGATGGTCGCGTGCTCTTCGCGATCCCGTGGCACGAGCGCGTCGTCGTCGGGACCACCGACACAGCGCTCGACAAAGTCTCCTACGAACCGTGCCCGCTCAAGGAGGAGATCGAGTTCCTGCTGAAACACACCGCGCGCTATCTCACGAAAGACCCGACGCGCGACGACATCCTCAGTATGTTCGCGGGCATCCGCCCGCTCGTGGGCGCGAGCCCCGACGGCAACACCGCGGAGATCTCGAGAGACCACACGCTACACATCTCGCGCTCCGGCCTCGTGACAATCGCGGGCGGCAAATGGACGACCTATCGAAAAATGGCCGCGGACACGATCGACCAAGCCGCGACGATGGCTGCGCTCGAAGAAAAGCCTTCGGTGAGCAAAACGTTGCGACTACACGGCTACCATCAAGATGCCGCAAAGTTCGGCGAGCTCGAACGCTATGGCGCCGACGCCCCGCTGGTGCGCGATTTGATCCGCGGCGACGCACGCTACGGCGAGCTCTTGCACCCGGAGGCGAACGTCAAAGCGGGCGAGGTCGTCTTCTGCGTTCGCGAAGAGATGGCCCGCACCGTGGAAGATTTTCTCTCCCGACGAACGCGCAGCCTCCTTCTCGATGCGAGAATCGCGATCGCGATGGCCGCACGTGTGGCGGCACTCATGGCCGAGGAGCTCGGCCGCGACGACGCCTGGGCGAAGGCCCAAGTCCACGCATTCGAGAAGCTCGCCAAAAGCTACCTACCCCGCTGAAAGGACCTGCATGTCGACGTTCACTGCTGAGATCGTGGGAACCGCAATCCTGCTCCTCCTCGGAAACGGCGTCGTCGCCAACGTGCTCTTGAAAGGCACGAAAGGCGAAGGCGCGGGCTGGCTCGTCATCACTCTCGCTTGGGGCGCGTCCGTGTTCGTCGCTGTCGCCGTCGTCGCGCCCATAAGCGGTGCACATATCAACCCCGCCGTCACTCTGGCCTTGGCCGTGGCCGGAAAATTTGCCTGGACGGACGTCCCGCTCTACTGGACGGCACAAATGATCGGCGCCGCACTCGGGGCAGCACTCGTCTGGCTCATTTACCGGCAGCACTACGCGATCACCGAAGACAGCGACGCGACGCTCGCGACATTTTGTACCTGCCCCGCGATCCGTGGCGCGCTCGACAACTTCATCTCGGAAGCGGTCGGGACCTTCGTACTCGCCTTCGCCGTGCTGATGATGGCCGCCCCCGGCGTGGGACTCGGCGCGATGGACGCTCTGCCCGTCGCGATCGTTGTGCTCGTCGTCGGCCTATCGCTCGGCGGTACGACGGGTTATGCGATCAACCCGGCGCGCGATCTGGCGCCGCGAGTGATGCACGCGCTCCTGCCGATTCACGGAAAGCGCGACAGCGACTGGGGCTACGCGTGGATCCCGGTTCTCGGGCCTCTTGCGGGCGCATGCCTCGCCGCCGCGCTGGCGAGAGCGCTCCATTCCAGCTGATAGCCCGCCGTGATTAAGGGACGGAAGAATCCGTGGAACGATCCGCACCGGACTCCGCCGTAGTGAGCGCGAGCACCGCAAACGCCGTCGCAATATCGGAAGCCAAAAGCCGGGTGAAGTCTTCTTCCTCACTCCGATCTTTGTTCGGAGAAAGCGTCTCCCAACGACCGTCGGCTTTCTGATTCAGCTGAAGCCAAGCCACGCCACGCGCGACAGGCGCCGCCAAACGCGCGTCGTCGAGCTGCTGCAAGACGAACGTCGCAAACGCGGTCGCATAGCCGTCGCTCTTTTGATGAGGCACAGAACCGTCCGACGAAGGCCACGGCCCCAAATCCACGAGCCGAAACCCACCGTCGGTGCGCTGCCGCTCGACCACGCCGCCCACCAGCCCCGACAACTCGGCCTCCGACAAGAGACCATCCCAAGTACTCGCCGCCCAAAGAAGCGCAAGACGGTTGTGAAGCATCAAATCACCCGAGAGCCCGCCCCGAAGATAACCGCGAAGCCGCGAGAGCTCACCCGCCGGAGGCGTGACCGCGTCCCGCGCCGACATGGCCGCCACCGCCGCCAAAGAGGCGCCCCAGAACTCGCTACCATCCGCCTCCCAAGGCCCGAGCTCGAAATGAAGCCACGACCACTTCCCGTCGTCCTTCTGCTCCGCCCACATGTGCTCGAGCGCCAACTTCGCCTCACTGCTGAACGCCTCACCCGCACGGCTGTCCCGAAACGAGAGCACCAAAGCATTGAGCACCGACTCCGTCCCCCGCGATTGATCCGGTTTCTCCGCACCGCGAGAAGCCTCGTACCACACCCGGGCATCCTTCCAGCCCGTGACCCGCGCTTCTACATCTGCAAAAAATTCGCGTGCGGGCGCCGACAGCGAGCCGTCGATCGAAGCCCGTGAAAGAAGATATGGCATCCCGGTGTGACAGGACACGCAGGCTTGCTCCAGCTCTTGACGAGGGCGCGAGCGCTCCATCCAAAGCGAAGCACGCGCATCGAGATAGCTGGCCGCGGCATCGCGATACCATTTGTCCTCGGCCGCCGGGGCGCCGGACGCCAGCGTGAAAGATGAAATGGTCGAAGATGAAATAACCGGCGGACCGCAGCTGCCCGCGGGATGGTCGCGAGCGCCCGGCGCTTGTCCTCCTCCTTTATTAAATGACCGATGCTGTGGAAGGGGATCGTGATGAGCGCAGCCGGCTCGGGAAGCTCGAAATCGCGAAAATCGCCCTTGATGAGCGTCACGCGGTCGATGACGCCAGCGCTGCGTGCGCGTGACTCGCACAGGTCGAGGATCTTCTCGGATGAGTCGACACCGATGACAGCTTTGCCCCGCTTGGCCGCTTCGACGCAAATGCGGCCATTGCCGACACCGAGCTCGACCGCGGGCCCTTCCGCTTCCACGAGGCGCTTTACGTAGAACTCCTGATTTTCGCGAGTGATGGGAGCGCTCTCGGCCCAGGCGTCGTAGATCTCGGCGAAGGCGTCGTACGGCACGGGGTCGGTCATTTTTCTTCTAACGTTCCTCGGCAAGCTCTGCTAAAGTAGCAAGCCCTCGTCCAGCGGTTTCAAAAGAATATCAGGTGGAGGTCTCATGAGCAGCGTGGTCGAAGTGACTCAGGACGGCTACGTTCGCGTCCTGTCGATTAAAAACCCTCCCGTGAACGGGCTCGGGGCCGCCGTGCGGACGGCGCTCGCGGAAGAGCTCACGAAAGCTCTAGAAGATGACGGCGTCAAGGCCATCGTTGTCGGGGGGAAAGGAAAGCTCTTTTGCGCGGGAGCCGACATTCGGGAGTTCGGTAAAGAGCCGCCTCCGAAAACGCCGCATCTTCCCGACGTCATCGACGCGCTCGAAGCCTCCACAAAACCCATCGTCGCCGCCATCCAAGGTGTCGCCGCTGGCGGTGGGCTCGAGCTTGCGCTCGGCTGTCACGGACGCGTAGCCACCGTCGACGCACGCCTTGGCCTCCCGGAAGTCACGCTCGGCATCATCCCGGGCGCGGGCGGCACGCAGCGTTTGCCACGGCTCATTGGCGTTGGCGCCGCGCTCGACATCATCGTCGCCGGGAAGCTCGTGCCCGCACCGAAAGCCGAGAAGCTCGGCTACGTGGACCAAGTCGTCACTGACAACGTCAACGTCAACGTCGTCGACGCGGCCAAAGACTACGCGAGAGCCATCGTCGCGGGAGACAAGCCTTTCCGCCGGGCCTCCGAAGGGACCGTCGAAGCGGGCGACGCTCTGTTCGACGGAGTAAAAAAGAGCATCGCGAAGAAAGCGCGCGGCTTCAAAGCACCGTACGCGGCCATCGACGCGGTGCGCGCTTCGGTCGAGCTTCCGATCAAAGAAGGTTTCGCGCGCGAGCGCGAGATCTTTATCGGCCTCGTCAATTCGATACAGGCGCAAGCGCAACGGCACGTCTTTTTCGCCGAGCGCGCAATCGCTAAGATCCCCGACGTTCCGAAGGACACGCCGGCGCAAGAGATCGGCCGTGTCGGTGTCGTCGGCTGTGGCACGATGGGAGGCGGTATCGCGATGAGCTTCGCGAATGCCGGCTTCCCCGTGATCGTTCTCGAGAGCAACGAGGCGTTCCTCGAGCGCGGCCTCGAGAAGATCCGTGGGCTCTATGCATCGAGCGTCTCGAAAGGCCGGCTGTCGCAAGACGACATGGACGAACGCGTGGGGCGTCTTCACGGAACGCTCGAAGCTTCGGAGCTCGCGGACGCGGACCTCGTCGTCGAAGCGGTCTTCGAAGAGATGGACGTCAAAAAAGATATCTTCCGCCGCCTCGACGAAATCTGCAAAGACGACACGATCCTCGCGACGAACACGTCCACGCTCGACGTCAACGAGATCGCCGACGCGACCAAGCGCCCGGAGCTCGTCATCGGCACGCATTTCTTCAGCCCCGCGAACATCATGAAGCTGATGGAGAACGTGCGTGGTGAGAAGACATCGAAAAAGACGATCGCAACGGTCATGAAGCTCTCGAAAAAGATCGGGAAAGTCGGGGTGCTCGTCGGTGTATGCGACGGCTTCGTCGGCAACCGCATGCTCTACGCTTATCGCCGGCAAGCGGATTTCCTACTCGAAGAAGGCGCTCTTCCGCGGCAAGTCGATAGCGCGCTCTTCGATTTCGGCCTTCCGATGGGTCCGTTCGCGATGGCGGATCTCGCCGGGCTCGATATCGGCTGGGCCATCCGCAAACGACAAGCGCCAACGCGGCCGAAAGAGCTGCGCTACTCCCCCATCCCGGACCGCATCTGCGAAATGGAGCGCTTCGGCCAGAAGACAGGCGCGGGCTGGTACCGCTACGAAGAAGGCAGCCGCACCCCCATCCCCGATCCAGAGATCGAAGCGCTCGTTGTCGAGGTCTCGAAAGAGCTCGGCTTCGAGCGGCGCGCCATCAGCGACGAGGAGATCGTCGAGCGCTGCATGTTCCCGCTCATCAACGAGGGCGCGAAGATACTCGAGGAGGGGGTAGCACTTCGGCCGGGCGACATCGACATCGTTTGGATTTACGGGTACGGTTTTCCGCGCTATCGCGGCGGGCCAATGTTCTACGCGGACACGGTGGGGATCGACAAGATCCACGAGACTATGGTGCGCCTCCACGACGAACAAGGTGAGTGGATGAAGCCCGCGCCTCTTCTTACGCAGCTCGCCAAGGAAGGCAAGAGCTTCAAGGACTTCGCGCTCTAGCGTCCACACGCGACCGTCTCCTCTCCACGATGCATATCGATACATATTGATACACATTGATAGTCCCTTGACGTCGTTTGCGCTAAGCTGGAAGCAACGCGCGCAAGGCTAACGAGCCACCAACAAGCTTCGAACGAACAAAGATAGGAAGAGCATGAGTCTTACGACGGATACCGGATCGACGACGACGGGCGGCAAGAGCCCCAAGCTGTCGCTCGTGCTGGTCGCTTTCGTTTTGCTGCTCGCCGCGGTGGGCTTTCTCGGATTACAGGTTCTAGGTCAACTGGACGCCATCGAATCGCAAATCGGAGATTTGAGCACGCAAGCGATCGAGGCGACCGATGCCTCGGAGCGCGCGCTGGCGCGTGCCGTGCGTGCGGAAGAGGCGGCCCGCCAAGCCGCGGAAGGGCGCCAGCTCGCCGAAGCGGATGCGGCCCGCGCCGAGGAAGACGTGTTGGCCGCTCGTGAAGATGCTGCCACGTCGCGAGCTGATGCCGCCACGTCGCGAGCTGATGCCGTCACGTCGCGGGAGGAAGCCGCCCGCGCGCGCGCGGAGGCCGATCGTATCCGCGCGGAAGCGCAAGCGGAGCTCGACCGTCTCGAAGAAGCACTCGGCAAGATCGCAGACACACGGCGCACGGCGCTCGGGATCGTGATGAATCTCGGCGAGGATACGCTCAAATTCGACTTCGACAAAGCGGATTTGAAGCCGGAGGACAAAGAGCTATTGAGCCGAATCGCCGGAATCCTTCTCACGTCGCAGGACTACACGATCGCGATCAACGGACATACCGACGACGTCGGCAGCGACGAATATAATGACGGGCTCTCGGAGCGCCGCGCCGCCGCCGTTCGCGATTACCTCGTCGAGGCCAAAATCAGCGAAGAAATTCTAAGCGTCCAAGGCTGGGGCAAGAAGCAGCCTCTCGTTCAAGGCACTTCCGACGACGCGCGTGCCAAGAACCGGCGGGTCGAGCTCGGGATCGTGAACATCCGCATCAATTACCCGAGCGCTCCGCGACACAAGTGAGCCCGCTGTTTTTCAGGTGTTAGTCGAAAGACGTGCTCTCGTCTGCCGTTCGATTGCGCGCACGAGCTCATCGGGTTCGATGGGTTTGTCCACGAGCTCTGCAGCGCGTAGGGGTCCGACCGATTCTTCGAAGTCCGGACTCCGGATCAACACGATAGGGATGTTCGCGACCGCAGGATCGTCCTTGAAGCGCTTAAACCAATCGACTGCGTCCAGCCGTAGCTGCATGTGATCGAGCGTGATGACGTCCGGGCGAATCGCGCGAGCGCGCTCGTAGGCCTCTTCGAGCGTTGAAGCTGTCACGACCTCGTAGCCTTCGACGACGAGCAGTCGGGACATATAGTCCCGCGCGGCCGGCTCGCGATCTGCGACGAGTATGACGGGCGGAAGCTCCTTGGGCGCGATTTCTGCTTCCTTTTCCTTGGCTGTGGCCGAACTCGGCGGGGGGAAAGCGAGTACGGGAGCTCTCACCGCTACCTCATCGTCAGAGGCTGCCGGAGAGTGACTGACAGCAAGGGACAGGCGTAGCGTGACCTCGCCATCGTCTTTCTCGATCTCGAGGACTCCGTGCATCAATTCGGCCAATCTCTGCACGAGTGCGATCTGAATATCATTCGCTCTCGCAGCACCGTCCATCGTGCGCGCCACGAGGACCATGTGATCGGTCGAAGCATGCACTTCGCGGCGCGCTTCGAGCCGTGTGTTCACGGACGACATCCCCGACACGAGCTGCATGAAGAGCTCGAGCCCTTGCTCGAGACGCTTCGGATCTACGATACTCGTCCCGAGCTCGCCCCGAATCGACAAACGGAACCTACCGGCGAGCCGCGGTTTCTTGGCGATGGTCTCGAGCATCGCAGTCAGAGCAACGCGCTCGAGCAGCGAAGGCCCGGCGGCTCGCTCGTAAACCGCGAGCGCTATGAGCGGCTCGAGGACGCCTTCGAGCACGCGTCCGAGCTCCACGAGCTCGGCCGCGCGGCCGCCCTCTTCATGTTTCTGGTCGAAGGCGCGAACCTTGGCCAAGAGCGCCGCGAGAGGCGACTCGATTTCGCGGCCGACGAGAGCCAATAGCTCTCCCGAGCTTCTTCTGTTCAATCCCAACTCTATGGACACGATGTTGGAAGTCTCCGGGACGAGATTCACGACCGGCGCGCGAAACGACGCGAGCTTCGGTCCACTCAGTGACGCATTTTCGGATTTCTCTAATGATAGGGGCTGGCTACGCGGGGGTCAACTTTGCGGCGACGCTGGCCGTGTTCGAAATCCGATAGAGATCCGCCTGGAGCTCGCCGATCTGTTGAAAGCGCGTCGCCGGATCTTTCGCCATGCAGCGGACGATGATACCGTCGAGAGCTTCGGGGATTTTCGCGTTCACCGAGCGCGGCGTCGGAGCCAATTCCTGGACGTGCTTCAAAGCGACGCTGAAAGCGGAATCGCCCGAGAACGGCAGACCGCCGGTGAACATCTCGAAGAACACGACCCCGACCGAATAGATGTCGCTCCGGAAATCGAGACCGCTCTTTCCCTGGGCTTGCTCGGGCGACATGTAATCCGGGGTGCCCATCACGAGCCCAGTCTGGGTCCTGCTGACTTTTTCTTGCTCCCGCACGATGCCAAAGTCCATGAGCTTTACATCGCTCTGATGGGTGAGCATGATGTTCTGCGGTTTGACGTCGCGATGCACGACTTTGGCCTCATGAGCGGCTGCAAGGCCAGTGCACATCTGCTTCGCAATCTGGAGACCCACTTTGAGCGGCAAACGGCCGCGGCTCCGGATCAGCTGCTTGAGGGTCATGCCTTGCACGAATTCCATGCTGATGAACTGGATGCCGTCCGCTTCCCCGAAATCGTACGTGCGGACGATGTTGCGATGCGCGATGCGCCGTGCGACGCGAATCTCTGTTTTGAATCGCTCGAGAATGCTCGGGTCCAGCGACAAAGTCTCCGGACGCAACACTTTGAGCGCCACCGGCTCGTCCAAATCGCGATCATGGGCTTGAAAGACCATACCCATCCCGCCGCTGCCAAGAACGCGTCGAATCTCGTAGCGCTTGGCGAGGATCGTCCCGGGCTCGAGGGAGCTCAGCGTCATTGCCGGCCGGTCTGGATCCTCTTGTCCCCTGGCGCCCGCTACCCACGTCACTTCCCCATCCGGCGCCGCGGCCGAGCGCGCCTCGAAGATTTGGCTCTGGCGCGTCGTTCCCGTGGCGAGGCTGAACACGCCGACTGGCTCGTCGAAGCCGTGCAGCTTCATCGGCGCTAGCGCTTCGCCCGACATCCGATCTTTGACCGTTTCGAACGCGTCTTGGGACAGCAATACGTCCCCGGGGAGCGCGTCGGAGGCAAGCCGTCCCGCGATGTGGACCGCCGGGCCGAGCAGCGAATAGTCGAGACGATCGTTGCTCCCGACGGCTCCGAAGACGGCATCGCCCGCGCTCACGCCGATACCTGGAACGAGCACGCTATCCGGGTCTTTGTCGTCGAGCTCCATCAAGTGCTGGATCGAAATGGCGCAGCGGACCGCGGGCCACACACGATCCCCGCCTTTGAAAACAGCCATCATCCGATCGCCGATGAACTTGTCGACGAGACCGCCATAGCGTGTGACCAGCTCCGCTTGGCCGCTCAAAGCGTCGTTCACTCGCGACAGCACTTCGACAGGCTTTTCGGTACCATCGCGAAACGCCGCGTGTGATTTCAAGTCCGAGAACAAGACCGTGACCGGCTGACGCTCCCCGGCGCCGATATTGGCTCCCGAACGCTGGATCATCTCGGCCGCGGATTGGGAAATGAACTTTTCCATTTCCTGTTTTTCCCGAAGCTCGCGCAAGAGAATGCGAAAGGATTTGGCGAGTGCCCCAATCTCGTCGGCCGAGCGAATCTCGACGTCGCTCGCATAGTCGCCTTCCCGGATCCGATTGGTCACTTCCACGAGGTCACGAATGGGCTGTGCGAGGCCCCGCGCAACGAGATGGCTCGCGAGAGCGGCGAGGCCGATGCCGAGAAGGCCCGCGAGCGCGACACTTTGCTGGAACGTTCGAAACGCCGCGAGCTCACGGTCGCGTGAGCGGAGCGCGGCAAAGACTCCCGCACTCTCTCCTTCCGCGGTGAGAAGCGGAGCGAAGACAGCCTGATAGGTCTGGCCCGTCAGCTCGATGCGCACATCTTCAGCGTCCGTCGGCATCGTCTCCGCGTCGAGCCAGGAAGCGAGGGTCTTTGTGTTCTCGGCGAGCGTCGAGCCGGCCTGCTCGAAGCCACTCGCGGTTTTCATGAAGAAGACGACTTCGCTATTGGCGAACCGCTTGATATCCCCGGCGAGCACGTCTCCGATTTCGTAGCCCGAAACGACCGACCCGAGAAGCTCGGGGCCGATAAGGATCGGAATCGACACTGCGTGATAGAGCCGCTCGCCTTCGTGCCAGACGCCCCCGACCTCTTCGCCGCCGAGCGCGTAAGCCACGAGCGGATCTTCGGACAAATCCAATCCGGCCGACGCTGGAAGATCCGTGCGGGCCACCACGAGGCCTTCATAGTCGGTCACGATCATGAAGTCGCTCCCGACTTGGTCCATCATCGTTCTCGCGGTATCGAGCGTCGTGGCCTCGTCCAACTCGGCCACGGCCGCTTTGAAATAAGGGCTCTCCACGATGACGGAATTGATGAGCGAGAGCTTGTCGATGCGATCAGCCTCGAGATTCTCAAACAGACCGCGGGTGCTCGCGAGCGCAGTGCGTAGTGATTCCCTAGCCAAAGCGTCCGCGCGTTGAAACGAGAAGAGCAGAAGCGATCCGGTCAGCCCGACCACTACCAGCAGTGAGAGAAGGAAGATCTTGGCCTGTAGGCCCAAGCGAGACCAGAACGAATCAGTACTTGCCACGCTTCCTCTTGTAAGGCTTGCCGAATTTGTTCAAGTGTGGGCGCTTCTTGTATTTCGAGACGTCGAGCTCGATGCGCACACCGCTCGCCCCCTGATCGGTGACGACGACGGGTTGCCGCGTCGAGCCTTGCTCGTGCCACACGGCGAGGGAGAAAGTACCTTGTGGCACATCGTCGATGCGGAAGCTTCCGTCAGGGGCAACCCAGGCGTAATACGCGTTCGGCAACACTTGCACGAAGGCGCTCATGTGCGGATGGATGTTGCAGTACACCCGAACAAGGCCGGTATTCTCGAACACGAAGTCCTTCTTGGCTCCCGATTTGTAGAGGCCGAGATCGAACCTGTTCCCCTTCGAGATCGAGAACACGTTGTGCATGATGTTGTCCAGATTCGGAAACTCGATGCCCATCCCGACCGTCACCGCGGTCACGTGAGGCTCGAATTTCTTGTTCTTGGATCTGATGGTGACCGTCCGCGCGCTCGCCTCCGAAGGAGCGGGCACGCCGGCGTCCTCTATATAAACGAGGACGTCTGTCGAAGCTTTGCGCTCGACGCCGTCCTTCTCGAGAAGCACGACGCGGCCCGAGATTTGGGCCGCGAGCCTCTCCGGACCCAACGCCATTTACGAAAAGAAAGAAGAAGAAATATCGGTGCATCGATCACGCCCCGTCGGAAGAAGTGCTACATGGTAGCACAAGCTCGTGCGCGCGCGACTTGACGGCGCCACGCGCTAACCATACCATCCCTAAGGGAGCGGGCACGAAAAACTACCGATTCTCGGACACTCTATGCCGTCTGGCTTCGTTGCTCGGCTCTTGGTTGACAAGCACATATCTCGATATTATTTGCTCTCGCACCCTGCCATACGGGCGCCCTTTATAAGATTGGGCCCAAGAATCGGCATTTGTTCTTGCCCGAACCCTGAAAACCATGCGTCCATTATTGGTGTTGCTGCTCACGCTCTTTGTGGTTTTTGGGAAGCTTTTTTGCGCAAGACGATGACGAAGAGCCCTTTCAGGAGCCGGAGGGCATCGACTTTCGTATCTCTGGCGAGATCAATGCGCACTATCGATGGTCCGAGGATGACGAGCTCATCCTCCCGTTTTTTCCTCCCAACTTCGCGCCCCAGGGGCGCGACCACGTATCGATGCGCACGGTCTCGCCCGGCTCGTCCCTCGAGCTGAGCCGTGCAACGATTTTTATCGAGGCCGACTTTCCGCGCGCCATCTTCGGGCGCGTACGGATCGATTTCATCGACATCTACAACCGTAACCCGACGAGCTCGGACCAGAAAGTCGACGTCGAGGAGGCCTATCTCCGTTTCGGGGCTAAATACGAGTCGCTCGAGCCCGTCCCGGGGAGCCATCTCTACGCTTTGTTCGGAAAGGCTCCCAAGGTCGAACGCCAACTGATCCGTCGCCTCGAGAGCTATGGGCTCGTCGCGACGTCGTTCAATCGCTTCAACGACGTTCAGCTCCAAGTCGGCGGGAGTCTCGGAAGCCTTGTGTACTTTCGTGCTCAAGTCTCAAGCGGCAACCCGACCTTCTTTCGCGATCCAAACGCGCTCGCGGGAGATAACGGGGTCGAGCTTCCGCCGAACCCGGACATCACTCTCGAATCAGGCTTCCCGATTCTGTATCACGCCGAGGTCGAGGAGATCGGTTTCGGCGAGAATCTCGAAGGCGGTTTCGGTGCGGGCATCCGCTTCGTATCCGAGGATCAGCGAAGAGGGCTCGACGTGCTCGGGTTCTACTACCAAACGACGCTTTCGGAGGCCGCGCACCTCAACGGAACGTTTTACGAAGGCGACTTGGATCTTCTCAACGGCAGCGGCGCAAGCCTTCCTATCGAAGGTGATAGACGGCGTGAATGGGGCTTTAACATCGACGCGGAATTCAATGGCTTGGGTTTGTTCTTGCAATATGTCGACGAGGAAGTTGCGTCACTTCCGAGAAGGGGGATCGAGCTCGAGCTCGGTTACGAGATCGCTACGGGCGATGCGGGTGACCCCGGCGCGCTCTTTACGGCCATCGAGCCCGTCCTGCGCGTGAGCCGGCTCGAGAACGATTTTCGAGCGCCGCGTGGATTCGTCGCACCGAGCATCATGTGGGATTGGACGAAGATCGATGTCGGCATGCGCGTTGCGATCCAACAAAACGTCGACCTTCTGTTGGAATATGCGTTTAACGATATCGAAGCGAGCAAACAGATCGGGCATGACGAGTTTTTGATGACGTTGCGGTGGGCATTTCCTTAATCGAAATAGCCGCGTTTCACCGTGACGCCCAACGTTTCGAAGGTGTCGTCCGGGAGCCTCGCAACAACGCCGTAGAGACGGACAGCGGGAAGCGTCGGGCGCGGCGGGAGACGTCGATCCGAACGACGTAGATCTCGAGCTTTCGATAGCGGTAGACGAAGCGGCCCTCGCTGTTGATTCCCGCAACCTCTAGGCGGAAGTTCCCGGCTTAGGCCAGACGTAATGTATTGAACGCGTGGAGTTTTTCATCAGGGAAGGTTTCCCGGCACTGGGAACAAACCGAGCAGTTGCATTGCGCGTTGTTGTGTTGAGTTGGCTTCGGTCACCATCTGGAATGGTGGAGCGGTCGGGTCGGCTTTGAGTTGGCAAAGGTTGAGACTGCGGGTAGCAAGCTCGGCAAGAAGCGTGGGGAAACTGTGAATAGGTAATCCGTCAGATGTGCGACGGACGCTCTTTTTGTTTTTGGCCGAAGTCGAGGGCAGAGCTGGCAAGACGGGGTCTCGGGTCTCGCGGTCGGCGTCAAGTTGCTCGTCGACGAAAAGTAGTGGAGCAAGGGCCTTTTTCATGTGCCATTGCACATAGTAGGCGAGCAAGCACAAGAAGATGTGTGCCCGCACGCGTTGGGCATCGCGATGGCGGATGGGTCGTACTAACAGGTCGATGCCCTTCAAACAACGAAAGGCTTGTTCAACCTGAGAGAGCCGCTTGTAGCTGCGCACGGTGTCCTCGGCCGAGAGATGCTCAAGCGGCTCGCTGGTGCGGATTACGTAGATGCCGTCGCGTTCCGATTCTCGGCGAATGCTTTCCTCGCGTCTGCTGTAGCTAAAAAGGCTATCTTCGATCTTCAGTGTGAAGTGCTTGCCCACTTTGTAATGGTTGAGCACCTTTCCGACCTTCTTGCCAATTTCAGCTTTGTCCAAAGGAGTTTTCGTTCGCCGGGCAACCTGTCGGCGGATCTTGTCGAACTTGGCCTCGGTCGCTTCAAGCAGGGCCTGGCGCTTCCTTCGCCTCTCTTCGGCCAGCAGAGGGTTGTAGCAAGCAATCAGTCGCTCACCGGGAAAATCAATAGAAGTGATCTCCGCCAGGTTTTTTTGGTCGAACAGCGACAGCTGCAAACACTCCGTGTCCAGTAGTTTGCGAATCGCTGTCGAACGCAAGGCTGAGATCCAGCCAAGTCCTGGGTATTGCCTTAGAGCCTTAATCTGAGTCTGAGTGAGCAAGCCCCGGTCACCAACCAGCACCACCTGTTGAAGCTCAAAACGCTCACGAAGCTTTTGTACTTGATCCGGCAGTGTCGTCGGATCCCCTGTGTTCCCCGGGTAGACCTCCACGGCCACGGGACGTCCTTCGTGGTCCGTTAACACTCCATAGACAACGATGGGTTTGCCCTTTTTACCATCTCGGCCGTAGCCGAAAAGAGCCAGTGGACAGGTGCGTCCTTCATAGTAGCTACTGCTCACATCGTAAAGCACCTGTGCACCCTCGGAAAGGTGTCGACTCGCCAGCTTCTTTTCGATCCGAGACTGGCGCTGGATCAACCAATCCATTGCCGCATAGAGATCATCTTCGTCCGCATCGACCACGCCGAGCTCTTGCGCCAGCGTTGTCGTGTGCCACAGTCGTGTCGTGCCCAACTTCGAGCTGGGATGAATGAGTTGCTCGGCAATCATGGCGATAACCAGATCGCGTTCGCGACATCGTTTCGACGCGATGAAGCACGACGATGAGAGCACTACCGCGTTCACTTTTTTGCATCTAGAGCCCCGGCACTCTCTCGCGCCAAGCATGGATCCGAACCATGGGGCTCAGTCCCGCGCCGCGCTCGACCACGCCGGCAGCGACACCCACTGCGTAGCGGCGCGAAGGCCGTGCGAGCTGGAACTTCAGAACAAGGTTTTCCTCCATCGCTCCCATGTACAGGGAGCCGAGTGAGTCGAAGGACAGGAAGTCGAGACTGTCGATGCGCAGCACGCCCATTTTTTGAGCAAGCTCACCGAGCGAGAATGGAATCTCGCCCGGCTCGAGGCGGCCTTCTTCGAGCTTCGTCACCCAGTCACGTAGCGAAAAGAGCACCGGCGGATCCTCCCGCGGCACTCTCTCCGAAACGTCGGCCTCACGGAGCCACAGGCGACTCAATTCCAAGATCACGAAGTCACCGTTCTTGACGCGCACGAGACAAACCAAGCTGCCTTCCACAGGATCGCGTGCTAGCGAAACGCCCGCTCCATCGAGCCTACCCACGAGCTCGGGCTCGACCGGCTCGAGCGTTTCATCAAACGCCATCCGCCACACACTCCCGCGCTCACCGTGTTGCATGAGGAAGTAAAGATGCCCGTCGCTGCCTTCGACGACCGGACCTGGCGTTCCCGTCAAGCCGAACAGCCGCTCGGGCTTTCCAGGTTTTCCCGCGCCGTCGAATCGATAGCGATAGATCGCCCCTTTTTCCTGGCTCATCACATAGAGCGCGCCTTCGACGCCGAAGGCCATCCCAGAAGCCTGGGCGATGGCGTCCGTTCCATCGAACGGAATGACCTCGGACTCGCTCGAGAAGTCTCCGTTCTCGTCGGGCACCATTCGGGTAATGTGGCCGATTCGAAAGCCCGCCGCCGCGACGAACAAAGAGCCCGCGAGCGGTCCTCGCTCGGGCCCGAGAACCGCCGCGACCGGTCCACGTACGTCTTCGAAAAAAGCAACGCTGTCCACGGTCGCGCCCATGAACGGCTGCTCCATTTGGAATGTGTAGACATAGCTCGGATCTTGGCGCGGATTCGTGCCCGCAGCCACGACAGCGCCCCGATCCGCGGCGGGACGAGACACAACGGCTATGGGATGGTCGAGCGGGTACATGATCCGCGACAGCCGGAACCCGATATCAGGACGCTCAAGATCCACCGTGCCCGACGCGGGTCTCAAAGAAACGGCGGTCACAATCGAGAGCGGCTCGAGCGCGCCCGTCTTAACCGAGTATTGGAGCTTCAACCTTATCGTCTCGAGCTCGGGATACTCATCTTCGACTTTGGCCGCGGTAATGACCTCCCCGTTTGCGTCGAGATAGACGAACGTCAGCCCAATGATGTCGCGCGCGAGCACACGGCTCGTCACACCCGTAACGTCCTTGACGAGCTCCTTCCCTTCACCCTCCCCGGACGCACGCAAATAATAGCGAACTTCGCGCAGCCCCAGTGCACGGGTGGCCGCGTTCTGGGTGAAACGGTAACGGAAGTCGCCACTCGTCGTCTCGAGCGAGCGAAGCTTCATCCAAAGCGGCGACCGCTGGACGACCTCCGCGACTTCGTTGGTCCGTCGCGCATCCGTCAGCAACACCGTCTCGCCCGGCTCGAAAGCGTCCGCGCCCGTGAAAGCGAGCTCCGTGTCTGTCTCGACGGGGCCCAACGTGAGATAGCCCGCGGTGAGGTTCGGGTTCGAGCGCACGGTCAGGACGGACGAGCTCACCTCGCCGCCCGGCATGCGCGGCATTACCGCGACGACGCCTTCACCTATTCCTTGCCCGGCAAGCGTGAGCTCGTAGCCGATGTCGTCGAGCGCACGTGTGATGCTGGACGAGGCAACAGCGATATCACTTTGCGCGCGAAAGATGCGCGCGACATCTTGGAGCGTTCTCGCGACGAGCGCCATCACAACGAGCGTGATCCCGAGCGCTATGAGCACCTCGAGCAATGTGTAGCCGCGCTCGTTCTTCGTCAATTGGGCTCCTCGTCGAAACTGTAGTAGCTAATGATTCGTGATCGCGCACTCTTTTGAATCGGTCAGGCGGGACACGCCGTCAGGCACGAAAGGAGCCCTTGTCGAGAAAGTGCAGGCACAGATCGAACGTCTCGGCGGAGAACATGATGAACGTGTGGGTACGCTCGACTTCGACCCAATCGCGCATGCCGTCGAGCTTCGTATTCTCGACGCGCACGACTCCGTCATTGGCATCGTGGAACCCGATGCGGTGGCCACAATTGCCCGCGATGACGCCGAACTCGACATCGGGTACGGGAAGCGTTCGATAGAATTCGTCATCGCCGAGTTTTTGTCCGCTGTCACCGGTGAGCCACCGATAGACGCGCACGTGGCGCATCGTGCTCGCTAGAGCGGCTGGCCCGTTCGGAGGCGCGAGCATAACGATGCGTTTCAAGCCAGCGCGGTAGCCCCCCTTGAAGCCGTTTCGAACAATGATGTTCCCGAGCGAATGACCGATGAGGTGGTAGTTGGGTGCCTTTACTTTGTTCTCGACGAGCTCCCGAAGTCGGCTCGTGAGCTCGTCGAGTGTGGATTTGCGCGGGCTGTAGCCAAACCAATGCACCTCGTAGCCAGCGCGCCGCAAGCGCAGCCCGAGAACCGCCATGGACATCCACGTACGGCCCATCCCGTGCAATAAGATCACGGCTTGCTCCCGGCCGGGTGGCAGCCTCATGGGTTTTCGACAAGCTCGACGGCCGCGATCCGTTCGTAGACTGCAAGGTCCGACGAGGAAAAACAGCAGAATAGGACGCGCTCTGGCACCCCGTGACCCAAAAGCCACTCGCGCACCGTCGACTGTGCCACGATTGCCGCCCGCTCGACGGGATATCCGTAGATACCGGTCGAGATGCCTGGAAAGGCGACCGTGCGGAGCCCGCGACGTTCCACAAGCTCGCAAGCGTTTCGATAGCAGCTCGCGAGAAGCTCGGGCTCCCCGGCGCTTCCGCCCTGCCACACCGGACCCACCGCGTGGATCACGTGACTCGCTTGCAGTCGATAGCCACGCGTCATCTTCGCCTTGCCGGTCCGGGCACCTCCCAATCCCCGACACTCCAGAAGGAGCTCGGGGCCGGCGGCAGCGTGGATGGCGCCGTCGACGCCTCCGCCGCCGAGAAGACTCGACTTCGCGGCGTTCACAATGGCATCGACCGTAAGCTCTGTGATGTCCCCCTGTACGATTTCGACGCGTCCTCCCAGGTACACTCGAGACAACCTCCCGGAAATCGATCCTAGCGCGACCCCGCTCATTTGCTATTCTAATAGTAGCTCCAGAACCAATTCGAAAGGTGCCCGTTCGGCGAGGGGTCTTCCCGCGCACGCGAGCCTCGATGCGGATCCACCCGAGCGATTCTCTATGGCCGAGCGCTACGTCCTCGTCATCGATGACGACACCACGTTTCGTGACAGGGTCTCCGTGCTCCTCACGCCGCTCAAGATCGCTGTGATAGGCGCGACGGACTTGGAAGAGATCCAGTCACTCATCGAAGATCGGCGTCCCGTTCTCGTGATCCTAGCGGTAGAGCTTCGCGACAAGGATGGGTTCGCTCTTTTTCGTAGAGTGAAGAAGGCGAACTTCGACTTTCCCGTCATCCTTACGACTGCGACGCTACCCAAGGCCGAGCTCAGCCGACACGAGACGCAGCCATCGCACGCAAAGCACTACCTCCATAAAGAGCTCTCTGACTCGGACCTCCTGGATGCGATCGCGGACGCCGGCCGTCTCGAGCTCACTTCTCGAGATGCCGACGCACAAGCCGAGCCGGCGGGCTCCGCGGACGACGTGCGCGAGAGCCGCAGCGTCGACCTCGACTCCCAGGTGCTCGTCGTTAGGCGCAAGCGGTCCGAACTCGTAAAGCGCTTCGCCGGGCCGGAAGGGTCCGACATCGAAGAACAGAATCAGGCGCTCACCGAAGAGCTCGACGCGTCACGGGCGAAGTTTCGAGATATAGCCGAGCACGTCGATGCCATCGAGCGCGAGCACAAGCAAAAAATCGACGATATAGCCAAACGACTCGTCAACACGCAGCGGGACCGCGACCGATCTCGCGACGAGGCCATCGGGCTCCGACGCCGTCTCGAAAACGCCGACTCCACGCCCGAAGAGCTACCCGAGCAAACCGACAAAGATAGCGACCACCAGCGTCGTGAAAAAAAAGACCTCACGGAGCGGCTCGTCTCCACCCAGCGCGACCGGGACCGAAGTCGCGAAGAAGCGAAAGAGCTCAAGGGACTCTTCGAGAGTCTTGAGGTCAAGCACAATGAGCTCACCGAGCAAATGGTCGCGATCCAAAGCCGGCACGAGCGCGAGAGCGCGGAGCTCACCGAACGGCTCGAGGCCAGTCAGAAAGCGCGGGACGAAGCGCGCCAGGAGACGTCTGAAGTTCGTGGACTTCTCGATGGTGTCCGCGCGAAGCTCGAAAAGCTCACCGGAGATGTCGAGGCGACCCGTGCCAAACACGAGCAGGAGACCGAGGATCTGACGAACCGGCTCGTAGTGACCCAATGCGATCGAGACGAACGGCGCAAAGAGGCCACCGAGCTTCGAGGCGTGGTGACCCAAGTCCAGGCCGAGCTCGAACAACACGCGGAAGAAGCCGAGGAGTCACAGAGCAACCACGAGCACGACGTCGCTGAGCTGGACGAGCAAATCGTCACCGGCAAGAGGGAGCGCGACAAGATCGGAGGGGAAGCCGCCGAGCTCGCCGTACGTCTCGACGCAGCGAACGCCAAGCTCGCCCAGGTGGCCAAAGAGGCCAGCCAGGCGCAAAGTCGCTACGAACAGGACAGAGAAGCTCTCGAGCAGAAAGTCTCCACGGAGACGGCCGGCGCCGCCCGCCTGCGCGTCGAGCTCGAGACCGGCCTGTCAGAGCAGCAGCGACAGCACGCGCACGAGCTTCAGGAGCAAAAAGCGAACCAGAAGGCGGAAATCAAGGAGCTCGAGAAGACTCTCGCGGAAGAAAAGGCCGCGGCGATGAAGGAGCTCAAATCGAAGCTCGACACGGCGCTCCTACAGTCGGAAACGAGCCACGCCAAAGCACTCGCGGCTTCGAGAGACGAGCACACGAAGGAGTTGGCCTCCGTCCATTCGAGTCATAGCGATGCGATGGGGCGCGCCGCCGGGGAGGCCCAACAAGCTCTCGAGGAAGCATCCAAAAAAAACGCCGCGGCGCTCAAGCAGTCGGACGAACAGCACGCCGCCCGGCTCCTGCATGCGGAAAACAAGCGCATCGCAGAAGTTTCATCTCTTAAAAAACGCCATGCGAAACGGCTCTCCTCGCTCACTCAACTCCACGCCACTGAGACCAGCGCGCTCGACGAGAAGGCCAAAGCCGCGATCCGGTCGAACGAGCAGATGCTCGAAGAGGTCACCGCCAAAGTCCAGGACGTGTTGAAAAGCTGGGAGGCGGAGCGCACCGCACACTACGAGACGCGCGAGCGGTATGAGAACGAGATGGCGGAGCTCCAGAAAAGCCATACGAAGAATCTCGCGACCGCGGAGCAAGACGGATTCGCGGCGCTCGCCGGCATGTCGCGCAAGTTCAAGGAGGACCGCACGGCCGCGCTCGAGGTCGAACGGCGGAGGTGGCAGGAGACGGCAGCCGACCAACAAACAAAGCACGCGGAGGCTCTCGTGTCTCTCAAGGCACAGCATGAGGACGAGCTTGGACGACGCGACAAGTTGCACGAGAATAACAGCGAGCAAAAGACTCGCGACGCGATGCAATCGCAAAAAGAAGCGCTCGAGCGCCAAGGCGCTTCGCATCACGAAGAGTTAGAAAAAATGGGGCGCGAGCACGCCGACGAGCTCGTTTCATCGCGTCGAAAGAACGAACAAAACGTCGCACGGCTCCGTCAGAGCCACATGAAAGTCCTCGCCGACATCGACCTCGACGCGCAGCACACGCTTCGCGACACGGTCGAGCAGCTCAAGAAGGACCACGGCCGTCATCTAGAGAAAATGCGCGACGAGCAAGCGAAAATGGTCAACGCGTTTCGCAGCGAGCACGCGAAAGAGCTCCAAACCACGGAGCAAGCTCACCGCAGCGCGCTCGCGATCCAGGAGCAATCCGCCCTTACGGCTCTCGGCGCGGTCGAGGAAGAACGCGATGAATCCCGGATCATGCTCGACGGCCTCCGGGCCGAGATCGCCGAGATGTCCTCGAAACACCGCTCGAACATGAAGGTCTCCGAAGAGGCGCACAATGCCGAGGCCAGGGAGCTCAAAAAGGTGTTCGAGTCCGCCCGATCACGGATCGAATCGGATCGACAGGCGCTCAACGCATCGATCGAGAAGCTCAAACGCGAATCCTCCAGCGAGCTCAAACAAGCTAACGAAACGCTCGATCACGAAAAGAAGCTTCACGAGGCGACGAGGGAGAGATATGAGCGGCGCGTGAACGAGCTCAAGACCCGCCACAGCTTGGGGATCGAGCGCGTCGAAAACGACTGGACGGACAAGCTCGAACACTTGGAGAAGAGCTTGAGAGCTAAAGCCGAAAAGGCCGTTGTCGCCGCGCAGCAGGAATGGAAAGGAAAGCTCGAATCGGTGCGGCGGCAATACGAAGAAACGATCGAGAGCTCGCGGAAGGAGTTCGAGCTCGAGCTCGCCACTGCTACCCGTGGATCGGAGCAAGCTCGCTCCATCGAGGAATCCTACGACGCGGCTTCGCGCGAGCTCAGCACTTTGAACGCAAAACTCGAGAAGCTCGAGACCGAGCTTTCCGTAGCAAGGCACGAAATCGTCGAGCGCGACACGACCATCCAGTCCCACTCCCGGAAGGCGGCCGAGCACCAGCAGATCGTCGATTCTCTGAAAGAAGTCATCCACGACTTCTCACGATCCGGGTACGGTTTCGTGGAGGACGGAGATGAAAAGAAGGATGAGAAGATCGATTCGCTGAAGTCCGTCATCGACGACACTTATAGCAGTATCGACGGTCCGGAGAATTAGCCGGGACTAGTCCCCTGGAACAGAGATTCGTAACCTAAATCTCGGGCCCTTTTGCGCGCTGGCTGCGTTGTTTCTCCTCGAAATATCCCAATATGACTTCGTCGTCACGCCTTGCCAGCCCACAAAATGACCTCGAGCTTTAGGCCACGAACCTTTGTTCCAGGGGACTAGCGCGTCCGAGCGGGCTTCAGATCCTTCGGACACGGTTCCTCGTTGGTCTCTCGTTTGACGATCTAGGTAGGCTACGCTTGAGCGGTGGCGTCTCCGGCTTCGTCCGGATCGCCCTCGAAGACCGGCGCCAGCGCGACGCGATTCTTCCCGGCTTGTTTCGCTTCGTAGAGGGCTTGATCTGCCGCCGAGTATAGCCGATCGGGCCGGAGCTCGTCCACAGAGCGCGTATCAGCGACCCCGATAGAAAGCGTCAGAGGTGGGAGCGCCGTGGCGACCCAGCTCGCCTCGGTCCTCAGCGCCTTGCGGATGCGCTCGGCGAGCGTCCGGGCTTCGAGCTCCGTAATGTTCGGCGCGAGGACGACGAACTCGTCGCCGCCGATGCGCGCCGCGAGGTCGGTCGCTCGGCACGTGCGCTGAAGCGTGCGCGCCACCGCGCGGATCGCGTTGTCGCCGGCCTCGTGGCCCGAGACGTCGTTGACCATTTTGAGCCCGTCGAGGTCGATCAGCATCAAGGTCAGCGGGGTTTTGTACCGATCGACCCGCGCGAGCTCGTCAAGCAGTCGGCGGTCCGAGTGGCGACGATTCGGGAGCCCGGTCAAAGGGTCGGTCAGCGAGACGCGGCGAAGCAGGTCCTCGTGCGAACCGAGAATGGCGCCGAGGCCGACGAACAGGAGGGCCGTCGCGCCGGCAATGTAGCCATAAGTCAAAGCGCGGCTCGAGAACTCCTCCACGGCCCAGTCCCAATTACCGAGCTCTCCGTGGACGAGCGCCCGCATGACGAGAAGTCCCCCCGGCGCACCGACCGCCAGAAAAAGACCCACAATCGGGTAGAGCCAGCGCTTCGGGGTAGTCGTAAATCGCATCTAGACCACCTAGGGGGAGAGTGTTATCGCCCGGGAGTTAAAAAGCAAACGGGATCCTTTTGTGTAGTACGATATTGAGTTTGGACGATCGTCCAAGCACCTCGTCATGAGAGTTCTCAAATTCGGCGGGACTTCGCTCGAGAATCCGGAGCGCATCCGCGCGGTCATCGACATCGTTCGCGGCCAGGAGCCTGTCTCCGAGCTCGTGGTCGTTATCTCCGCCATGTCCGGAGTGACGAATGCCTTGACCGAAGCCGCTCGGGTCGCCGCGTCAGGGCTCGCCACCTATCGCGACACCTGTGCGTCAATCGAGGCACGCCACCGCGCGGCCGTTCTAGAGCTCGGCGAAACCACCGAGGCCCCAACACTCGTCGGCCGCATCGAACGCCGGATTGGGGAGCTAACCGACCTTCTCCACGGCGTCTCGCTCGTGCGTGAGTGCTCGCCACGCACTCTCGATCAAATATCGAGCTATGGCGAGAGGCTCTCGACCGATCTCGTCGCGGCCGCGCTCCGAAAACGAGGCGTCGACGCGCAATACGCTGACGCGCGCGGCTTCATCGTAACGGATAAGAAATTCGGTGGCGCGCGGGTAGAGCTCGAAGCGACCGAGCGGGGGATCCGAGACCACTTCGACAGTCACAGGGCCCTTCAAGTCGTCACGGGTTTTCTCGGCGCGAGTGTCGATGGTGAAACAACGACGCTCGGCCGCGGTGGCTCAGACTACACGGCCGCTCTTCTCGGCTCGGCGCTCGCGGCGGATCGAATCGAGATATGGACGGATGTGAACGGCGTGATGAGCGCCGACCCACGGCTCGTCGCGAACGCGTTCTCTCTCGAGGAGCTCAGCTACGAAGAGCTCATGGAGCTTTCTCATTTCGGCGCCAAAGTCGTCTACCCGCCGACGATCCACCCCGCGCGCGCCCGGCGCATCCCTCTCGTCATTCGGAACACGTTCGACCCGAGCTTTACCGGGACCCACATCAACGATCGCGCGGCGCCGAGCAAGAGACCCGTCCGCGGGATCGCGTCGATCCACAACATCGCGCTCTTGCGGCTCGAGGGCGACGGGATGTTGGGCGTCTCCGGGACAGCGCACCGTCTGTTCGAAGCTCTCGCGCGCGAGCACATCAATATCATTCTCATTACACAAGCCTCGAGCGAACACTCCATTTGCTTCGCGGTCGCGCCGGACGATGTCGCTAAAGCCGGCCGGAGAGTCGACGAAGAGTTCACGCTCGAGCAGCGCGCCGGTCTCGTCAACCCGCTCATCATCGAACGCAACTTGTCCATCGTCGCCGCCGTCGGCGAAGGCATGCGTGAGCGCCGCGGCATCGCCGGGCGGCTTTTCAGCGTTCTCGGCTCGGAAAGCGTCAACGTCCGCGCGATCGCGCAAGGTTCGTCCGAGCTCAACATCTCACTCGTGATCGCCCGCGACGATGAAAAAAAAACACTCAACGCGATCCACGAAGCCCTTCTCGGGGAGCCGCGACGCATCGTACACCTGTTCGTCCTCGGCGCGGGCGGCGTCGGCGGTGAGCTACTCTCACAGATAAACGCCCAAAGCGAAACGCTTCGAGCAAAAGGGCTCGGGTTGCGCCTCTCGGGCGTCGCGGCCAGCCGGACGATGCGCCTGTCGCGCCAGGGACTCGATCTTGGACAAGGCAAAGGATTGCTAGAGGACGGGTCCGCGAACGATCTTGACGAGCTCGCCCGATTCATCGAGGCGACTCGGGGTCCGCGTATCCTCGTGGACGTCACCGCGAGCCCAGACGTTCCGAATCTCTACGAGCGGCTTCTCACCCAAGGCGTGGCCGTCGTCACCGCGAACAAGCTCCCGCTCGGCGGCCCGATGAAAGACTTCGAAACACTTCACCGACACGCACGGCTCTACTACGAGACGACTGCGGGCGCGGGGCTTCCTGTCATAAGAACGCTCGGCGGTCTCGTCGACACTGGGGACACCATCGAGCGCATCGAAGGTGTATTCTCGGGTACCTTGAGCTATCTCTTCAACCGAATCCGGGAAGGGATCCCGCCCGAGGCCGCACTTCAGGAAGCACGCGACAAAGGCTATACCGAGCCCGATCCTCGTGAAGACTTGAGCGGGATGGACGTCGTCCGGAAGCTCCTGATACTCGCTCGCACCGCGGGGATCGCAATCGAGCCGAAGGAGGTTTCGGTCGAGTCGCTCGTTCCGGAGGGCGAGATCGAGCGTTTCGGAGACGCCGTCGCCGACGCCCAACGCCGAGCCCCCGAAGGCGCAACGCTTTGTTACTTGGCCAAGCTCGCGAATGGGCAGGCCTCGGTCGGTCTCCAAGCCGTCGAGGCGTCGCACCCGGCCGCGTCTCTCAACGCCACGGACAATTTGTTCGCTTTCACCACCGCACGCTACCGCGAGACGCCGCTCGTCATCCGCGGCAGCGGCGCGGGACCCGCGGTTACTGCAGGCGGCGTTTTTGCCGATATACTGAAAGCATGCGCGGAGCTCGAATGCAGGTGAGACCGAAATGACGTCGCGAGACAAGATTCCCGTCGCTGTCCTCGGAGCGACCGGCTCGGTAGGCCAACGATTCTTGACGCTTCTCGCCGAGCACCCGTGGTTCGACGTCCAAGCACTGACGGCGTCTAAGCGCTCGGCGGGAAAAGCCTACGGACACGCGGCCAACTGGCTGCAGTCCACACTTCTTCCCGAGCGCTTCGCGCGGATGAAGGTCCTGCCGAGCGCCCCCCCCATCCCGTGCCCGCTCATCTTTTCGGCTCTCGACGCAAGCGCCGCCGGGGACGTCGAGACGGCCTTCGCGTCGAGGGGCCACGTGGTCGTTTCGAACGCCAAATCCCATCGAATGGATCCCAGCGTGCCGCTCGTAGTTCCGGAGGTAAATCCAGATCACTTGCAACTCGCCGGCACATCGACGAGCGGCGGGGGCGCGATCCTCACGAACCCCAATTGCTCGACGATTGGGCTCGTGCTCGCGCTGAAGCCTCTATGGGACGCGTTCGGTCTGAAACAAGTCTCGGTCGTCACCATGCAAGCGATCTCAGGGGCAGGCTTTCCTGGCGTAGCGAGCTATGAGATTCTCGACAACGTCGTCCCCTACATCCCGGGCGAGGAAGAAAAGATCGAGTCCGAGACACGGAAGATTCTCGGCACCTTTGATGGCGGCGTTGTGCGGGACGCTGAGATTCGGCTGAGCGCACAATGCCACCGCGTTCCCGTGCTGGACGGCCACTCGCTCGCCGTCTCGGTCGAGCTCGGAAGAAAAGCGGAAGCTTCCGAGCTTCGTGACGCCTGGGAGCGCTTCTCGGGCGAGCCTCAAGCGAAAGCGCTGCCGAGCGCGCCTCGACACCCCGTACATTTCTTGGAGGAAGCCGACGCGCCGCAGCCGCGCCTGCATCGCGATCTCGACGGCGGCATGGCGGCGAGCGTCGGACGTCTTCGCCCCTGCTCCATTCTCGACTACAAGTTTTCCGCGCTGTCGCACAACACGCTTCGCGGTGCGGCGGGCGGCGCTTTGCTGCTTGCAGAGCTTGCCGTGGCCAAAGGCCTGCTCGAACATGAAGGCGCCCGCACGGTGGGCGCCGAGACATGACAAAGGCTTTTGCGCCGGCGACCGTCGCCAACGTCGCCTGCGGCTTCGATGTTCTCGGCCTCGCGGTCGAAGCGCCAGGCGACATCGTGACCGCTGAGCTCGCCGATAGTTCTGGGACGCCCGGTAAGTCGGGTACGCCCGGTAAGGTTAGCCTCGAAGTCGAAGGTGACTCGGGACGGCTGCCGAGAGAGCCCGAGCGCAACACGGCCTCGGTCGCGGCCACAACGTTTCTCGACCGCTACGCTCCCGACGCGTCCGTCCGGTTGCAGCTCGGAAAAGGCCTCCCGCTCGCGAGCGGCATGGGGAGTAGCGCCGCGAGCGCTGTCGCCGCCGTCGTGGCCGTCAACGAACTGCTCGGCGTCGGGGCGGCACTCGAAGATTTGCTGACCTGCGCTCTCGAAGGCGAGCGCGTCGCCGCCGGCACCGCGCACGCCGACAATGCGGCTGCGTGTCTCTATGGCGGCTTCGTGCTCGTGCGCGGCACCGCGCCCTCGCTCGATGTCGTACGGCTACCCATCCCCCAAGGACTCTGTGTCGCTCTCGTGCGCCCGCAGCTCGAGCTGTCGACGAGAGACTCGCGCACGCTTCTAGGAAACGAAGTGCGCCTAAACAATGCCGTCACGCAATGGGGAAATCTAGGCGGGTTGGTCGCCGCGCTGTATCGGGAAGACTGGGATTTGATGGCGCGCTCGCTCGTCGACGTCATCGCCGAGCCCATCCGTTCGCTCCGCGTGCCCGGCTTTGCCGACGTAACGCGCGCGGCGCTCGAGAGTGGCGCGCTCGGATGCAGTCTTTCGGGCTCCGGGCCGACGATGTTTGCCCTCTGCCGCAACCGTGACACGGCTGATGCTGCATCGCAAGCGATGGCAAATGCCTTCACCGACGCCGCCGGCGTCGATACCGACGTCCATGTCTCGCTCGTCAGCAAGGAGGGGGCACGAGTCGAGATCCAGTCGTGCACTTCGTAAGCACGAAAGGCGGCTCCCCGAGGGCCTCTCTCGAAGAAGCTCTTTTCGCCGGCCCGGCGCCGGATGGTGGACTCTATGTCCCCGAGACACTTCCTGTTCTGGACGCCGGCGCACTCGACGCGCTTTCTGGAGGCTCGCTCGCCGACACAGCTCTCAGCGTCGCGAAACATTTGCTCGACGACGATCTGGATCCCACGACTTTGGAATCCATCGTGCGCGGCAGCCTTGATTTCACTATCCCACTCGTCGCGGTCGAGCAAGAGCTCTTCAGCCTCGAGCTCTTCCACGGTCCGACCCACGCGTTCAAGGATGTCGGCGCGCGCTTCATGGCGCAGCTGATGCTCCACTTCTTGAACAGCCGAGACGAGCACGCGACCGTGCTCGTCGCGACGTCGGGCGATACCGGAAGCGCCGTCGCCCATGCTTTCTACGGTCTCGACGGAATCCGTGTCGTCGTGCTCTTCCCGAAGGGAAAGGTCAGCGCTCTCCAGCAGCGTCTGTTCACGACGCTCGGGGATAACGTGTTCGCGCTCTCGGTCGACGGTACGTTCGACGACTGCCAGCGCCTCGTGAAGTCAGCTTTCGCCGATCCCGAGCTCGCCGATCAAACGCTCGTCTCGGCGAACTCGATTAACGTCGGGCGCTTGCTTCCCCAAACGTTTTATTATTTTCACATGTTCGCCGAGCTTCCGCGGGCGTCTCGTGACGGCCTCACCGTTGCGACGCCGAGCGGTAACTTCGGAAACCTCACCGCCGGGCTCATCGCAAAACGGATGGGCCTTCCGATCGCACGCTTCGTGGCGGCGACGAACGTGAACGACGTCGTCCCGGAATATCTCGCCTCGGGTGGTTTTCGACCGAGGCCATCCACAGCTACGTTGTCGAACGCGATGGACGTCGGTAATCCGAGCAACTTCGCCCGCATTCTTTGGCTCTATGACGGCGAGCTCGACGCGGTCCGGGCCGACGTGGCCGGAAAGGCCTACACTGACGAGAAGACGCGCGCGACGATCCTGGACGTGTATGAGCGACGCGGCTACGTGCTCGATCCTCACTCCGCTATCGGCTATCTTGGCGCTCGTGACCATCGTCAAAAAGCTGCAGTCTTTCTCGCCACAGCGCACGCCGCGAAGTTTCAAGAGACGGTCGAAGCCGTCATCAAGACGCCCGTCCCACTCCCGCCCACCATCGCAGCTTGCGCGGAGCGGCCGGAAACCATCACAGAGATCGACGTCGCCATCGAATCGCTGAAAGTATTTCTGAAGCCATGAACCCGAAACTCTCCTTTCACGGTGGCGCGGGCACGGTGACAGGCTCACGCTACCTCGTCGAGACCGACACGGCACGCTTTCTCGTCGACGCGGGAATGTTTCAAGGACTCAAGAAGCTCCGGGAGAGGAATTGGAGGAATCCCGGCTTCGACCCCGAGGCACTCGATTTCCTCCTTCTAACGCACGCGCATATCGATCACGCCGGCTATGTCCCGCGGCTCGTGAAAGACGGTTTCCGAAGCCCCATCTACTGCACTCCGGCGACGTTCGACCTCGCGCGACTTCTACTGCGCGATTCAGCGCGGATTCAGGAAGAGGACGCGAAATACGCGAACCGGAAAGGGTTCAGCAAGCACAAGCCGGCGCTCCCGCTTTACACGACCGAGGACGCGATCGGGGCGCTCGCGTTGATGGAGACTGTCGAGTACGGACAATGGCTGGAGCTCGCGAAGGGCGTTCGCGCCCGTTTCTTGAACGCAGGACACATCCTCGGCGCTGCGATGGTCGAGGTCCATCTAGCGACGGGCGTGCGCACGATGCGCATCGTGTTCAGCGGCGACGTAGGCCGCTACGACGTCCCCCTGCACTCCGATCCGGACCCGCTACCCGACTGTCATTTCCTCGTGATGGAGTCGACTTATGGAGACCGCGAGCATAAGGCAAGCTCGATGGAAGACCAGATTCGCGATGCGCTCATCGACTGCCTCGACCGCAAGGGCACCGCGCTCATTCCTTCCTTCGCTGTTGGGCGGTCGCAGCTCGTGACGCTTTGCCTCCGCCAGCTCATCCGCGCGGGACGTCTGCCGGATGTTCCCATCCATATCGATAGCCCCATGGCCGTCGACGCGACGCGACTCTACTCTCGCCATATCAAGGACCTGAGCCTCGACGAATCGCTGACGGAGGACGGCCGGAGCCGCTTGTTCCCGAACAACGTAAAATTTCACAGATCCGTCGCGGAATCGAAACATCTGAACAAGCTGCCCGGGGCGCGCATCGTCATCTCCGCGAGCGGCATGCTCACCGCGGGACGGGTGTTGCATCACTTGAAGCGTCTGCTCCCGGACAAGCGCAACTTGATCATGCTCGTCGGCTATCAAGCGGCGGGCACCCGCGGCCGCGCGATGATGGAAAAGAAAAAGACGGTGCGCGTGCACGGCGAGAACGTCGCGGTAGAAGCAGCGTTCATCTCCATCAGCGGGCTCTCCGCGCACGCAGACCAGAAGGAGCTGCTGCGTTGGGTCCGCTCGGCGGGCGGAAGCCGCGAACAGCCGGAGACGATCTTCGTGACCCATGGTGAGCCAAAGTCCTCGAGCGCGCTCGCGACCTTGCTTCAAAGCAAGCTGGGATCGCGCACGTACACACCCACGCTCGGACAAAGCTTCGATCTAGGAGAGCTTCTCGAAGAAAATCAGAGAGTCGTGTGACTTACTGAGGCAACTTGGTCCGGACCGAGGACGTGAGAAAAAATTAATACTTGACTAGTGTTATCGCTATGCTTTAGCGTAAGCCCATCATGGGATACGTGACGAAGCTGCAGGTGATAAAGCGAGCCAACGATACGCGTCAGTTCTATGTGATTTGCCCGTCGCCTTTGGCGCAGGCGCTGGAGATGGAGCCTGGCGAGGAGCTTGAGTGGGTCGTCGAGGATCGGAACACACTGATAGTTCGTCGGACGCCGCGGGTGAAGCGTGGTAAACGTGGGTGAGAAGCAAGCATCGCTACCTGGTATGCCGAGTCCGCGAAAACGTGGCGATGACGGTGATGAAGGAGCGCGCGCGACACAAGCTCGGTTGAAGGTTGTGGATCGGGCGCAGCTGCTGTTGCGGACGGTGGACGTTGAGCAGTTGATTCCAGAGGATCACGCAGCGCGAGCGATCTGGGAGTTCGTGGGTCGGCTGGACCTCAGCGGGTATACGGAGCAGGTCCACTCGGTCGAGGGTGGTGCAGGGCGGCCTGCATTCGATCCGCATCTACTGGTGAGCCTTTGGGTCTACAGCTACAGTCAGTCGGTGAGTTCGGCGCGCGCGATTGAGCGGCTGTGCGAGCATCACCCGGCGTATCAATGGCTGACGGGAATGCAGAGCATCAGTGCCCATACGCTATCGGACTTTCGGGTGACCCATGCCGAGGCGCTGCACGAATTGTTTGTACAAACGTTGGGTCTTTTGAGTGCGGACGGATTGATCACGCTCGAGCGAGTCATGCTGGATGGGACGCGGATTCGGGCGAACGCATCGGGGAATAGTTTCCGCACGAAGGGTCGAGTCGAGGAATATCTGGAGCATGCGCGTAAGGCAGTCGAGGCTCTTGAAAAGCAGACGGAGGAAGATTCAACGCGCCAGGGACAAGCTGCACATCAACGCGCCGCGCGAGAGAGAAAGGAGCATCTGGAATCAGCGTTGAAGGAATACGACAAGCTGAAAGCGGCGAAAAGCCGGGTCGACCGCGCAAGCACGACCGATCCGGACGCGCGTGTGATGAAGCAAGCCGAGGGCGGCTCGGCCCCTAGCTACAACGTGCAGGTCTCAACGGATGCCGCGCATGGCTTGATTGTCGACATCGAAGCCACGCAGGCGGGCAGCGATTATCGGCAGCTGACACCAGCGATAGAGCGGATTGAACAGAGCATGCAGCGTGCACCCGAGCAGATGGTCGTGGATGGGGGCTACATCAGTAACAACAACATTACGGAGATGACGAAGCGTGACATCGAGCTTATCGGCCCCCAATCCGACAACAAGGCAGCAGTGCTCAATCGGGGTAAGTCGTATAAGCACCACGGAGTGAGTGAGGAATACGAGGCGTCGAAGTTTGTCTTCGATAAGGGGACGAACACGTATGTGTGCCCGCAGGGCAAGCACCTACGCTACGACGCTAAGCTCGAAAGCCATAGCTCGATGCGCTATCGATACAAGGCGTCGAAGCAAGACTGTCAGAGCTGTCCGGCCAAAGATCAATGTTGTCCTCGTACGCGGCACGGCCGCTCGATCGAGCGGAGTGAACCTTTGCCCGACATCGTCGAGTTCCGACGCAAGATGCAGACCGACGAGGCCAAGGAAATCTACAAGACACGCTCGCAGGTGGCCGAGTTTCCGAACCTCTGGATCAAAACCAAGTTCGGCCTGCGGCAGTTTAGCGTGCGCGGAATCACCAAAGTGCGCACCGAATCTCTGTGGACCGCCCTCACTTACAATATCCAGCAATGGAATCGCCTCAGATGGAGGCCGAAGTTCATATCGAAACTCGCACCGGCATAAGCGCCAACTGATCGGCGATTGACCACCCAGCCGGACGTTTCACTGCACACCATCGAAACTCAAGGCCACCGACCAATCCGCCTTTGCGCGATCATCATCGAGTCCTGGACGTCGCCCTCAGCACAAAATCTGGATTCTTTCTCACGTCCAGAGTTGAACGATCGGCGCCGGGTTGGACGGTTCACGTCTTGAGCTGTGAAATCGCCTTCGCCTCACGTTCGAAACGGGCCTTTAGTTCTGGACTGTCTGCAAGGTGCTCGGGGAGTACCTTGATGGCGACCGCCCGTTCGAGCCGTGTGTCGTTGGCCTTATAAACCTCGCCCATACCCCCCACACCTATCGGCGCGAGGATTTCATAGGGGCCGAGACGTGCTCCGGCGGTGAGGGCCACCAGGGAAATTTAGCTGCCTTGGCCAACGGAGGTCAAACGGTACGACGGTCGGCTCCAACTAGAGCTCACGCGCCCAGCTCTCTATCGTGTCGTGACGGCGACGAGGTCCACGAGGTCGCGATGGCGTCAACTCACGGACTTCGCTTCGCGATGAACAGCTCGCACTCTCCCGGTTCGAGCTCGGTGTGCTCGAACGGGATGACGCGCGCCGTAAAGCCCACTTCCGACAGAAGATCGAGCCACTCGGCGCGAGGGAACAGGCCTTGGATATGGCGGTCGTGCTCGACGCGCACGGAGCCGTCAGGCGAGCGCAGCAAATAGGCGTAGTCCACGAGAAAGGTCGTATCGGCAGGATCCGGGTCCCACGACCATTCCAGATAACGGAGGCCACGACGATCTTCCCCGTCATGGCCGCCATGGTCCGTCGACGAGCGGAAGCTCTCGCGCACGTGGTCGGGAGCGAAGAGAGCAGCCCCTCCTGGCTTGCAGTGGATGAAGGCCGTTGCGATCGTCTCCCGTAAATCCGGGGCGGTGGTTATGTAGCCGATCGCGTCGTGAATGAAGACAACGTCGAAGGTCCGGCCGAGCCGCACGTTTCGCATGTCGCCCTGCACGTGCTCGCAGTCAGGATTGATCGCTCGGCTCACGGCAAGCATCTCCGAAGAGCGGTCGACGAGCGTCATCTCGAAACGAGCTTTCAAATGCGACGCGTTGTTGCCGCCACCGCTTCCAAGCTCTAGCAGCGATTGCGGGGGTGCGGCGCAAGCTTCGACTAGAGCGCTCTGGTAGACGCCCGCTTCCTCCGCATATTCCGCGGGTGCGGAGAGAAGCGGCCACCACGAGGCCAGCTCATGGTAGAGCTTCGGAAGCGGGACGCTCTCGTCATCCATCGGAGATAGGCGATTCTACTATTGTTTCCATATTTGCCCGCGAGCTCGCGGCGCACTACGATCCAACCATGTTCGTGAGGAGCTGCCGTGGAGCACCGAGATAATCCCAAACGGTGTCTTCCCGCATGGCTGTTGCTCGTCTCGACCTATGCCTGCACCGGCGCGCAAGCGGGACCTTCCCAAAATCCCGGGCGAACGCGCCGCCGCTCAGCACGTGCGGCGGGGACGCCTCGTCGAGCGGATTTTTCTCACCGGAACCGTGGAAGCAAAAAAAGCTGTCACCATCACGGCGCCACGTGTACCTGGCGGCCAGCTCCAGATTCGGTGGATGGCGGAAGACGGTGCCTTCGTCCGAAAAGGCCAAAAAGTGCTCGAGTTCGCGAATGCCGCGTTTGCCGCGGATCTAGAGGACAAGAAGCTCTCCGCCAGCAAAGCGCAGAAAGAACTCCTGAAGCTCGAGTCCCAGACCAAAGCCGAGACCGCGGAAAAGGCGTTTGCCGTCGAGCAGCAGAAGACCGAAATGGCATTCCTCGTAGAGTCGTTCTCGATTAGCCTCATGGGGGGAAGTGCCGGCGTGTTGATGGGCCTAGCCATCGCCTACATCGTCGCCTACTACGCAGGTTGGCCAACCCTAGTAACACTGTGATCCATCCTACTGTCGACCGGCGTATCCATCACCGTGGGCGTGCTATCCGGCCTCTACCCCGCCAGAAGAGCCTCAGAACTAGACCCAGCGGTAGCCCTGGGATACGAGTAACCGCATTTCGGGTCTATGGCGACTCTGCGGCCCGCGCGTAATACCCCTGCCGAGTGCGGACGATGAGGTCGTCGCGGTCGCGCACTCGGACTTCGAGAGGACGCCACGTTTCGTCGATCGCTTCCGCGGTTTCGGGAGGGGCCTCGCTCGGGATATAAGCCATGCGGTAGTGGCGGTGCAGATCTTCTTGCACATCCAAGAAGGCCTCTTTGACTTGTTCCACATCCTCGGGAAAGAAGGCGCGCCCGCCCGAGGCTTCGGCGAGCGTCGTCAGAAACGGGACGTCGACGCTTTCGCTGCCGTCGGGGCCCCAACCCGTGAAGCCCACGGTGTAGATCGTCACTTCGCTGAGCTTGGCGCCTTCGGTCGCGTCGTCGCTCGTAGACTGACTGCCTTGCTGTGCCGGCCCCGCGTCGTCACCGTCCGTGAACACGAGCAGCGCCTTGCGTCCTTCGATGCTGGAGAGCTCATCGAGGGCCGTGAGGATGGCATCGTATAGGGCCGTGCGTCCGGCAGCCCTCATGGATTGGAGAATCACGAGATGCTCGTCGACGTCGGCCGTGAAGCGCGGCCCCAACCGCACGCTATTCGAGAACAGCCCGACGCGCGCCATGTCTCCCTCGCTCAAATTGCGGGCGAACAAGTAGGCGGCGGTCTGGATGGCGCTCAAGTTCGAGCGGATGCTCGACGAAGAGTCAAGAAGAAGCAGCGTCGTCACGGGAGTAAACTCCGGCGTAAAGAACGCAAGCTCCTGCTCCTCCCCGTTTTCGAGAATGACGAAGTCTTCCTCGCTCAGACCGGGAACGAAGCGCCCGCGATCGTCGACGACAACAACGTCCAGCGTGACGGATTCGACACTGACCTCAAACCGAACACGGTTCTCTTGAGCGCTCGCGGCCCATGAAAGAAGCACGGCGGCTACCCAGACGTGAAAACGCAAGCTGTTTCGACTCCTCACCTAGGCCATACTAGCATGGCTCGGGAGACGCCCTACGCCCCGGCGCTAGTTGGAACCGGGCTCGTAGGCGTGGAGCTCTTTCCTCAAGAGCTTGCCCCACTGCTCGTCAAACGGATGGACCTCTTCGACGCTGCGGCCATCGCGTTCGACGCTGCGGCCGCCATTCGCCCACTCGAAGATGGAGCCTTCGAGGTTTTTTATGTTCGTGAAACCGCGTTCTCTCAATTTGTGGACGAGCTCCGCCGAGCGGTAGCCCACGGAGCAATAGGCTACGATGGGTGCGTCGTGGTCGAGCGTGTCGAGAAAGGCCGACGTATCGGTTCCGGGCTGCACCCGCACGGCACGCGGAAGATGGCTCACCGTATATTCCGCTGCTTCGCGAACATCCAGCAAGATGAGCGTGTTCTCGTGCTCCGTCGCCATTTGCCGGCTGAGCTCGTCAGCGGACACATGCTCGACGTCGGGAAAATCCTGGCGCACCATCTCTTTGACGGACGGCCAGGACGGCTCCGGTGAACCGCAAAACAACGCGAGTATCGCGATTACATAGAGCGTTTTGGCCCGCATCCTCGAATCATTGTATCAGTGCATCAGTGCATCAATACATCCGTGCATCAGTGAGCACCCCTCGATGCTACGGCGATCGAAGCTTCGACGCTCGCCACCACGTACTCTATCTCATCGAGCGCGTTTGGCCAGTGCGGCGAAAAGCGCAGATATCCGTCCGGAGCCGTACAGAAGATGCCCGCCTCCCCGATCGCCTTTTGGATCGCCATGACGTCGATATTCGCGGGAGGTGCCAAGCTTAAAATCCCCGACCGCTGCTCGCGCTTCGCCGAGCGCAAGCTCTCGAAACCGAGCTCCACGAGCTTCGGCTCGAGCGCATCGAGATAGTCGTTCACGTGGTCGAAGATCGCTTCGGGAGACAGCTGAAGCAGCAGATCGAGTGAAGCTTCGAGAGCGGCACAACCGACCGTGCTGAAGCTCCCCGACTCGAAAAAGTCGATGCCCGAACGAATGGGCCGGTCGTAGCGCAAATTCCCGGGGCCTTCGAGCAAGAACGCGACCGGACTCTCGTGGCTGAGCCATCCCGCGACGTGTGGACGCAAAGCTGCCGCCTTGTCCGCGGCCGCGTACACGAAGGCAATCCCGTCGATGGCCATCATCCACTTGTGGCTGCCGCATACGAGGTAGTCGGTACCTTCGGCCACCACATCCATCGGCACCACGCCGAGACCTTGAATCGCGTCCACGCAAATCTGGGCCCCGGCCGCATGACACCGACGGCTCAACTCGACGACAGGCATGCGGAAGCCCGTCTGAAACTCGACGGTGCTCACAGCAACGAGACGGATGCCTCGCTCGAGCGCTTCCGAAAAATTCGCGAGAGCCCGCTCTTCGTCCTCGCGAAACTCGGCCGCCGAAAGCATGACGATCTCGAGCTCGTAAAGCTTCGCCGCGCGTTGCCAGGGGGTGACGTTCGTCGGGAACTCACCGTCGAAAACAACGATGCGGTCACCTTTTCTCCATGGAAAACAAAGCGCCACTTTGACGAGCCCCTCCGTGGTGCTCGAAACGAAGGCAAGATCCTAGGGGCCTCCCCCGACGAGTGATGGGATGGACTCCTCCGCTGACATAGACGGCATCGATGTGCCAAAGTCAGTCGAAAGAACGCATCGAAAAAGGAGGAGTCCGAATGAAAGATACGACGATCGCTGTGGATCTTGCAAAGAACGTCTTCGAGATTGCCATCTCGCGCGAAGCGGGGAAAGTGTCCAAGCAACTCCGTGTGAGTCGACCCAAGTTGGTGTCGTTTTTTGCGAAACAGAGCGCTGCCACCGTGCTTCTCGAAGCCTGCGGCTCGGCTCACTTTTGGGCAAGGACGTTGCGACGGTTGGGACACGACGTCGTCCTGCTCCCACCTCACCTCGTAAGGCCGTATCGACGCGGGAGCAAGAACGACCGCGCGGACACCAAAGCTTTGCTCGAGGCTTACCGGAACGAGGAGATTCTTTCGGTGCCCATCAAGTCCGTGCGCCAGCACACCCTCGCCGCGCTCCATCGCCTACGCTCAGGATGGCTCTCCACACGGACCGCACGCATCAATGCCGTACGCGGGATCCTGCGCGAGCTCGGACTCTTCATCCCCAAGGGCGCTCACTTCGTCGTGCCCGCCATCTCCGAGCTCGTCGAAGACGCTGATTCTGATTTGCCCGACGTGCTCCGTCCGCACCTGCGTGATGCGTGCTCCGAGATTCGAGAGCTCAAGGACAAGTGCGCTGGCATCGAGCACGAGCTCAAGGCGCTCGCCAAGCAGCTTCCTGAGGTGCAACGACTTCTCACCATTCCCGGCATCGGACTTCTGACCGCGACCGCCATCGTCGGCTTCGTTGGGGATCTGCGCCGCTTCCCATCGGGACGCCGCTTCTCGAGTTACCTCGGCCTCGTTCCCAAAGAGAACTCCAGTGGTGACATTCGCCGCCTCGGGCGCATCACCAAGCGTGGCGACTCCTACCTCCGTACGCTCCTCACGCAGGGCGGACGCGCCGTGCTCCGAGCGGCCAACGTCAGCAAGAGCCCGCCCGACAAGCTCCGCGCCTGGGCGCGGAAGGTCCGCCACCGCTCGCGGGGACCGCTCGCGACAAACTCGCCCGGATAGTCTGGGCCGTCTCCACCCGCGAGAGTGAATTCCAGTCGGTGCCCGCGGCCGCATAGAGGCTCCACTTTCGTGTTTTCCTTCTTCCCTTCCAACAGAGGCTGCGACGATACCCATCCAACTGATGGCGTACCGGTCGGACCGGCGCGGGGTCAAGCCGATAGCAACACTGGCCCTCAGAGGTCGCTCAAAGTGATTGGCTCCTCGCGCGCGGATTTTCCGTCATGGCCCGGAGCACCCAAGACGCTCCTCACTGAGGCCGTAGATATGTTTGCAGTCTGACCCACTCGTCACCGATTTGGACGAGCAGCTCTGAGGAAGACTTTTTTGAGAAAGGTGTTGATTGAGGAGTCCAGATATGCAGCTCTGACCCACCGAGACCTCGTCACCGTATGTCTGAGGAAGACTTTTTTGAGAAAGGTGTTGATTGAGGAGTCTATGTTGCTAGCTTGTCTTTCAGCCGCTTCCGTTGCTCGTGCCACGAGAAGAACGCACCGAGACCTCGTCGGCCGTAATCGTCCATGCATGCACGCATCGCCTCGCACACGGCAAGCGACAAAGGCGACATCGCCGCGTGGTTCAAATAGGCGCGTGATTCGAGGTTCGGGAAGAGCTCACGACTCCCGAAGCGCGCTTCGAATCTCGTCATGAACTCGATTTTATACCGAGACGTCGTGATGGACGTCGTTGAGTTTTTCCCGACGACCGGAAAACTCGCCCAGCTCCTTAGCGAACTCGTTCCGGACACAGTACCCTGGCTGCGAATCCGAATAACACGGGATCTAAATGAGGCTCGGCAGCCGGCGCGCGGTCGGATGAGAGGTGGTGGTCCCGCACGGCATCGCCTAGGATCTGTGACGTGCTCAGTACGGAGCCCTTTTGGCGCAGTCGATTCCCGCGGCCGGACGACCTGCCGGTCACGGTCGACTGGCCGGAGCGGGCGGATGTCGCGATTATCGGAAGCGGCTACACGGGGCTCAACGCCGCGCGCGTGCTTGCGAAGGGCGGAGCAGCCGTCTCGGTCGCAGTCGCGAAGATAAAGGTCGTTCGGCTCAGCGCATGTCGGACGACTCGCACGAAAGCTCGAGGTCGTCTGGAAATCCATAAAGCCTCACAAAGAGAAGCTCCACCGTTTCGGCGAGTTCCTCGGCGGTCACTGGTTCGAATTCGAACGTCGCGTAGCTCCACGGCTTCCAGTCTACGCACGATGCATTTGTCGGAAGCTCAACCGACGCCGCTTTCAGCTTCTTCACGGGGGGTTCGTCGCTTGGATAGAAAAAGTTCAAAATGCCGGTTTTTACCTGCACCCACGGCTCGCCGTCGACGGAACGCTCGAACGTTGCACAGTACCCTCCGCCGCTGAGGTCGGACGAAAGCGATTCGTTCTTTCGTAAAACCTCAGTCAAAGTTGGTCGGACGCGATCGATTATTCTCATTTGGGCACGGACGAAGACGTAGAACCCCCGCGATGAGTGGTGTGGCCACTCGTATGGCTCCAGCACGCCCTAGCACGAAGCCGCGCGACGCTATTCATGGCAGTATGCTACCCGAAGAGAAAGGCCATTCCCGGCTGTTCACCCCGCATCTAGGGCACGCTCCGCTTCAATGCTCAGCGAAGGCGATGTTCGCTTCCGCGGGGACCTCGACAGCGACGAAAAAATCGGAAGGGAATGGATAATCTTCGCCGGATTCGTCGACGACACGGAGCATGCCTCTGCCCTTGGCCTCGCATCCGCGACGACGCGATAGATCTTCCGTGGCTCCAGCAAGGCCTGATAACCCTCGTTCCTGATACAGAGTACGAACCGGTCTTCTCTGTTGCCCATATCAGTCCAGCAGGTATTTGATCCAGCTCAACGTAGGTTACGGAGGCGGGCGTCCCTCGGGACGCTCTCCGCCTCGTCAGTACCAGAGTCCGCTCACATGCCAGCGCGGCGCACGATCGATCAGTGTGAGCGCGTCCGGCACCGTGAACGATCCACCGAACGTACGGGCATCGGCGTATCGGGGCTCGGAGGGTGGTGAATCCGCGAGCTCGACAAGCCGACGTATCCGCTCCTCGGTGTTGGGGTGAGAACGCAGAATCGAAGGCGCCGGAACTTGCCTTCCCGTAGCCAAGATGCGGTCGAGAAAACGTTGCTGATACCGCTCCATCTTCCCGAGCGCGGAAGCAAGGCCCACAGCATCTCCGGTAAGTTCTAGAGCTCCCACGTCGGCGTCGAACTCGCGGGTTCGGGAGAGAGCCAGCTGGAGCATGGCCAGTACCGTCGGTGTAGCGAGTAGACCCATGAGAACGAGCCACGGGATACGCGCTCCAGCGAGCGCCATGAACGCGACGCTCAAAAGCGCCAGCGTTTGAAACGTCGACGCGACGCGGCTCACCACGTCGGCCAGTGTCATGACCCGCATGTCGTTGTTCCTCACGTGACTGACTTCGTGAGCCAGGACGCCCGCCAGCTCCCTGAGATTCAGAGCCCGCAAGAGCCCGTCGGTCAGACCAATGGCAGAGTTCTCGCGGTCGCCCACAGTAAAGGCGTTCATCAAGCGCGTCGGCACGTAATAGAGTCGCGGAACTCTCGAAAGACCTGCCCTGCGCGCAAGCAAGTGGACGATCTCTTGGATCTGGCTGATCTCGCCCCGCCGTACCGATTGTGCCCCGTAAAGACGCATGATGACGCTTGGCGCGATGCGAGGACTGAACCAGAGCAGAAACAACCCCGCTCCAGAGACCAGCACGGCACCTCGAACACCTCCGAGCAAGTATCCTAAAAGGAGAAAGACAATCCCCATCGCACCTAGAAGAACGCATGAGTGGAGCGCGTTCGTTGCCTTATGGGCCCGTGCGAGCTCGGAGTTCATCTCACCGACTCGGTGACGCCCGGTCCACTCCCGCGGTCATTGCAGCAGCTATGACGTGGCAAAGCTCCGACGGTAAGGGCCATTAGGAGAGCAATCTAGCGGGGTTCAAGGTGAGAATCAAACGACAAGGAGGGTTGCACCACCCGATGGTTCCATTCCGATTGCCGGAAAATGTGCAAGCCGATGTGACGATTACTCGCGTACCGGCGACCTTAGTATTGAAGTGTGACATCTTCGTTTTGAAGGGGGACGTCGATGGGAGAAATATCGGTCGCTGGCTGTGCGCTTACGGCGGCTATCACGGTGATGGCAATGATCGGGGCCGTCATCCGTCGCAAATCTCGTTTAGTGGAAAGTGGAGGAGGCCACAACCCATGGCTGTGACGAAACACGTCGACCCATTTCGGGATTCTGGGGTAGACGTGAGCGGGCTGGAGCCGCTCACGAAGCTGAAGGTGCGTACGCAGAACACGCTCTACCATTTGACGGTGCTCAGTCCCGGGGAGTCGAAAGTGCTCGTTCAGGGCGGACCGTTCGCCGAGCCTGTCGAAGCCAGCCTCGGCTACGGCGGCGGTCTTCTCAAGATGCACTGGATCGGGCTTGGGGTGCCGTTGGAGATTCTTCGCGAAAACGGCGCCGTCATGACCTCTCCGGTTCGCTCCGTCCAGGCCGAGACACGACTAGAGGCGTCTCAAGCATCCTCGGGCCGGTGAACAGCTGGCAACATCAGCGTCTACAAAATTCTCGTTCCGCTAAAGCGCCTCGCCCGGTTGGCCCGTCCGCAACCCGACTTCACCGAGCAACTTCATCGGGCCGATACGACGAAGCTTTTCGAGCTCGCCTTCGTCACGCACGAAAAGAGCACCCGCGTAGCCGAGCGCGTTGACCCGAAATGGACTCGCACGCTTCCCGGGACCTCGGGATAACGACCATCCTCTCACGCGTGGCGAGAAGGTTGTAGGCCCGCGGATCGTTTCGCGGCCAACGTCAGCCAGCAACTGAAGGTAGCGCTTGCGCGTCGCCTCCGCCGCGTCCTCGAGCGCTCGGTCGACGCAGTCTTCCAGTGAACAAGAGGCGATACGGGTGAGAAAGCGCACGCCGCCGTCGACGAGCGTGACGCTACGGGTCTGGATGGGTTGAAGGGCTCCCGACGCGAGCGCCGAGGCTGATTTCTTGACGACGCGGTCCCAGAGCGTGCTCGGCTCCCCCATCAAAGCGCGCGGTGCTGGTAGAGCACGCCGTCCGAGAATCCTTGACGGCGGTAATATTCGCGCGTTCCGATCGACGAGATGACCGCTATCCGCTCGAAGCGGCTCGCGCGGGCGAGTGTTCTCGCCTCATCGATCAGGCGACCGCCGACGCCCAAGTGCTGCGTCTTACGTTCGTCGCGCTTGCCAATGCCGACGGCGGCGCCGTAGACATGGACTTCGCGGATGATCGCACTCGCCGCGAGCTCGTCGATATAGGCGGGCGTCTCTGGAAGACAAAGTCTGAGAAACCCGGCGATACGGTCGTTGGGCGTCACGAATTGGATAAAGGCTTCCTCGCCAATCGAGCTCCGATAGCGCTCGACCACGAGACGAAGCGCCTCCGCCGGGGTGTCCCCTTTCCGGATCTCGCGCGCACGGATGTCCCGCACGACGAGTCCGCGCCGCTCCATCTCATTCTCGGCGACGGCGCGAAAGTTGGTCACACGGCTTCCAGCGAGTATGTCGTCCCCGGGGATGTCCCGAATCACGCGCGATAACCGGCAATAGACGGGCGTGCTCGTCATACACGCGATGAGAAGCTCCAGCAATTCGTCTTCTTCGTAGGGGCGGTACCGGCCCGTCTCGTAGTGCACCATGAGCTCCGCGCTCTCAATGAGGCTGCACGGGTAGAGCTTGAGCTCATCCGGGCGAAAGTCAGGATCCGAGAACAAGCGCTCGAAGTCCCGCACATCCTCCTCGGGCGTCGAGCCGTAGAGATTCGCCATCCAATGCGCTTGGATCTTGAAGCCCGCCTGACGTAGAAGCTTGGTTGCGTTGCGCGAAGCGGCGACGTCGTGCCCGCGTTGATTGAGGGCGAGAACCTCGTCCGAAAGACTCTGATAGCCAATTTGGATCTTCGTTGCACCGAGACGACGGAGTCGGATGACTTCGTCTTCCGTAACGTAGTCGGGTCTCGTCTCGAGCGACAAGCCGACGCATCGCGCGCCTGCGGTCTCGTTCACGCGCTGTGCGTGCTCGAGCGCATCCCACGCCGCCGATTCGGCAGCTTCGATGGCTCCCGACGCGTCCTGGGACTTCGCGAAATCGGCCACGATCCCGTTATAGCGGTTCTCACCGAGCCGACCATCGACGGTGTCCTCGACCTCTTCGAAATCGAGCTTCGGGCCCCGTTCACCGTGACGCGTTCGCACACCGCCACCGAAGTCGTTCAGCGCTTCGAATGTTTGCGTCAGAAACCAAATCTGATAGGGCTCGCTATAGAACGACCACGTACCGCCGAGAACGATGAGCTCCACTTTGTCGACGGGATGCCCGATCCGGTAGAGCGCGTCGAGGCGCGAAAGCGTCTGATCGTAAGGATCGAATTGATGCATGCCCGCGCGCTGAGCTCCGGGCTCGCGCGAGAGATAACTCTTCGGCATCTTGACGTCGTTCGGGCAGAAGATGCATTTCCCGGGACAAGGAAAAGGCTTCGTCAAAATCGTAACGGGCGTGACGCCGCTCAGCGAGCGCACCGGCTTCATGCGCAACTTCCCTATGACCGATGAGCGCTCTTTCGGCCATTGATGGCGCTCGGCGAAAAAGCGATAGCCGGCGATGAGCTCGCTCCGCGAAAAGATCGAGCTTCCGTTTTTGGGATGCCGTCTGAGGATGCTGTCGACGGAGCGTTCTTCGACCTCAGGAAGGGCCTCGACCGCCTCGAGAATCGCGAGAAGCTCCCGCTCGTGCTCCTCGGGAGCAAACGTGTAGCCCTTCCAAACCGTCTGTTTCAAAGCTTCATCCCGTAGCTGCCATCCTGTTGATCGAAATAAGAATAGCGTAAAGACGGCCTGAGACGCTGGGTTTTCTGGCCTGGGTAGTTGCGCGAGGCTCGACGGCCCGCAAGCTCCAGCACGCTACAATGGCCTGCCGGCCGGAAAAACTTCTACGCAGCATGCGAGCGCTCACGAATCGTCGATGGGTTGTCCTTCTGATCGTCTCCCTTGCGCTCGTCCTCGTCGTCTCGTTCTCTTTTCTTCACACGCCGTGGGGCAAGGGGCAAGTCCGGCGTGCGCTCCGAACCGTCGTGCAGGACCGTCTCGGCGGAGTCGTTTCCATCGATGAGCTGGACTATCGCTTATGGCGCGGCGAGGTTCGGGTGCGCGGGATCGCCTGGACCTCCGCGACCGGTACGATGTCCGGGCGCGCAAGTGAGGTCGTGATCGGGCTACCCGTGAGGAGCGCAGGCACGATCGAGATCCGCTCGCCGGAGCTTCGTGTGGCGGCATCCGGAGAAGCCGTGATCGCTGTCGCGTCGCTGCCCTCGTCGTTGTTCGACTTCGGCTGGACGATCGCGGATGGGCGCCTCGTTCTCGAGGGTGCGGATCGCAGCCTCGATATCGAGGCAATCGAGGCCGAGCTCGATGCGGGAGATGGATCGCTCAAGGGGCATCTTTCCTTCGGGAAGGCCAGGCTCGACGAGCTAGAGCTCGGGCCGGCCCGCACCCATGCCCGTGTCGGTCGCACGAGCGCCGAGCTCACCGAAAGCCGGCTCGAAAAAGGAGGCTCCTTTGCAACGGGTACGATCCGCATCGCGTCCTACGCGCCGTTGACGGCCGAAGCCACGTTGTCCCACGCCTTCGAAGGCTCGCTAGCACGAGAGCTTTTGGACGCCCCGCCTATGGACGGCGTTTTTGAGGGTGAGGCGACTATCAATGTCGAGGGTGGTCGCTTAAACGGCGAAGGGATCCTGCGCTCTAGCCGAACGACGATCGGCACGTCTCAACCCGTGCGGATCCAGCTTCCCTGGAGGCTCTCGGGCGACGTTCTCCGCATCGAGAACGGGGATCTCTCGGGCTATGGCGGGCGTGCGCGCGTCAGTCTGACGGCGAATCTCCCATCCGGATACCAGGAGCTCGAGGCGTCGTTCGAGGGGGTCGAGCTTGCACCTTCGCTCGCGAGCCGTGTCGCTGGCAAGGCTTCTGCATCCTTCGAGCGCTGGGATCTCGCGAGCGGTAGTGGGGAGGCGGAGCTCGAGCTGTCGACCTCGGAGGCTCGAGAAGGCGTTTCCCTCTCGGGACGGGTGGTGCTTCGCCTAGAGCGCGGTGCGAGGATCCGCGTCGACGCGCCGGCTCTGGAAGGTCCTGGCGTCGAGCTCTCGATCGAAGGTGAGCTAGGAGAAACACTTCATCTCGACTACCGGGCCAACGTTCGCGACGTCGGTATCCTGAGCGCGCGTTTCGCGGACGTCCCGCTTCAAGGAAGCAGCAACATCGTGGGCACCATCGAGGGGCCGTGGAACGCACCTCGGAGTGAGATGTCGATCGTGTCCCAAGGACTCTTGTTCGCGGGGGTTCCATTCGACATCGAGGGGTCGCTCGGCTTAAAGCCCCCGCGCGTCCAGGTCGGCGCGCTGACGTTGCGGCACGCTGCAGGCGGTGTGATGACCTTTCGAGGCGGTATCGATCTTTCGACGGCCACCCTTTCGCTGCGCGGTGTGGGCCAAGGCTTCTTCTTCGATGGCCGTCCCCGGCTCGAGGCGAATCTGAACTCGATGCAGGTTGCGCTCGAGGGACCGATCCGCTCGCTCGAGGGAACGATCTCCGCGCGGATCGACGGGCTGCGGGTCCGTGGGGTTTCCCTTCCGAACGCACAGATCGAGGCCGTGCTCGACGCCGGCCGCGTGCGGCTCGAGGCACACTCCCCTAGTGGCGACGGCCTTGTCGAGGGAAACGTCGCGACGACGGCTCCGTACGCGTTCGACGTCGAGGTGGATCTCGAGAGCCTCCCCATCGGAGCGCTCGTCCAGACGCTACCCGGGTTCGAGAAAACCGAGCTCGATCTCGCCGGCCTTTTGCAGGGTTCCGGCGAGCTCTCTCTGCCGAGCGCGTTCACGTATCGCCTCGAGGCGGAGACGGTCGTCGGGTCTTACCGCGGTGTGGGCTTCGGTGCAGGGGCGCCGTTTATCGTCGAGGGTAACCGCGAGACAGTCTCTATTCGAGGCCTGACGCTGATCGGTGCGGATACCGCGATCGATATCGAAGGGACGCTTCCCTTGGCCGCGTCGGGCCCGGTGGGTTTGGCCGCGCGTGGCGTCGCGCGTCTCGAGCTCTTGAACGCCTTTGTGTCCGGCGCGGAGCTTGCGGGACGTGCAGATCTGGACGTTCGATGGACCGGGGAGCTCGCGAGACCCAACGTCGTCGGGGACGTCGTCCTATCCGAGGGAGCGGCGCGTCTGGGCGGCGTGCTTCTCGATGGGGTCGATGCGCGTATTCGTGCTCTCGACTCGATTCTCTCGATCGATAGGCTTCGCGGCGAGCTTCTCGGTGGGAGATTCGATTTCGCCGGCCGGGTCCCACTGCATCAGGGTGATGCGCGCGGGCAGCTCGCCTTCGTCGATATCGATCCGCTAGCGCTCGCCATCAACGGCCCCGGCCCCCGTCCGCGGGTTTCGGTCGCCGGCGATCTTTTCGGGGCTGTCGCCCACCCGTCTCGATGGCGCGGCGAAGGGCGGTTCGATCGCGTGAGCCTGGGGCCGAAGGTGGAGGTCGAGAGCGACGGGGGTACGTGGCGACTCGAACAAGGTCGCCTCGTCGTTTCCGGAATGCGGTTTCGGGGTGGCGAAACCGATCTGGAGCTCGAGGGTGCGCTTCTGGTCGCGGCGTCCGACCTTTCGACGCTCGAATGGGAGGCCCGCAGCCGGGGTCGATTGGATATGGCGTTGCTCTCGCCGATGCTCGCGGAGCGGGGAGCGCTCGTGAGTGGAATCGTGGACCTCGACCTTAAGGCCCGTCACACCCAAAAAGCCCGCGAAGCGAGCGAACCCGTTCGTCTTTCGGGCCATGCATCCGTGAAGAATGGCCGCCTGTCTCTGCGAGAGCCCGGCGTCACGGTCACGAGGCTCAACGGGGAGCTTCGTATCAAAGACGAGACGTTTTCGCTCTCACGCCTCGAGGCGAACGTGGGCGGCGGCAAATTTATGGGGCGCGGGCGCGTTCTCTTCTCGAGAGCGTCCATTCAGGAGATCGATCTGGCGGGGCGCGCCGACGCGGTGCGCATCAGCTATCCCGAAGGTTTGAGAAGTGAAGTCAGTGGCCAGCTTCGACTCAGCGGCGCCCCGACCGCTCTGCTTCTTTCGGGTAGCGTGGACGTCACGCGCGGGATCTTCAGCCGTAACTTCAGTCTCGAGACAGAGCTGTTGCAGTCGCTTTCACACCTGCGCGGATGGACTCCCGTCGAAACGGAGAAGAGCGGCATGCGTCTCGACATGCGTATCCGCACGGTCGAAGGATTGCGCGTCGACAACAACTTGGCGCGCGTTGAAGCGTCCGCCAATTTGAGGCTCGCGGGCACCCTCGAGCAGCCCGAGCTCTTCGGAAATGTTTCCGTCCGTCCCGGTGGGGAGTTCCGTTTCGGCCGTAACATCTCCCGCGTCGAGGCGGCACGGATTGAGCTTCGAGGCTATCCCATCGAGCCGCCTGAGCTCGACATCACGGCGCGCACTTCGGTGGGTGACAACGACATACGGTTGAGCGTTCGTGGACGCACCGATGATCTCGTGACGGAGTTCACCGGTGTCTCCCGGGTCGATCCGACCGCGCTGTCGCGCGGCGATGCTGCCAGTCTGTTCCTCACGGGAAGAAAGATCGACCAGATCTCGACCGAGGGGCGAGCGATCGTGGTTGAGCAGATGGCGGCCTATGCCGGTTCGAATTTGGCCGCTCTCGCCGAGACCGGACTCGGGACGGTTCTGCCGTTCCGTATTGTCACAGTGGAGCCCGCTCTGATCCAGGGCGAGACGGATCCCAGTGCTCGTTTCACGCTCGGGGCGGCGCTGAACGATCAGCTGTCGTTCGTTTACTCGATCGGGCTGGACGACACTGAGAAGCAAATCTGGATCGTCGACTATGCGCTCCCCAGGCGAGCCAGGACCCAGCTCGTGCGCCAGGAAGACAACGCGTTCACGATGGCGCTTTCCCAGCAGATCCAACTCGATTTGAAGGACCGGTCTCGCCCGTCCCGGCAACCGAGCGCCACCGTCGCCCGAGTGGGATTCTATTTCGTGAGCGGCGAGCCCGAAGAGCTCGAGAACGAAGCGAGAGACCGCCTTGGCCTCGAGGCCGGCCAGCGTTACGACTACTGGAACGCTCGGGAGAAGACGGAACGACTGCGGACATGGCTTCGCGAGCGCGGGTTCCTTTCAGCCACCGTTGATCTCGACGCCGCGTCGCGGGGGACGAGCGCCGTGGAACTCGACGTGATCGTTACCACGGGTAAACGCGTCCACTTCGATTGGAACGGTGACCCTATAGAGAAAGCCACGCGTCAGGCGCTCTCGACCGCGTGGGACGGCTACGCCACGGACGCGTTTCTCGAATCGGACCTCACTCGGATCGCCGAAGGAAAACTGTTCGAGCTCGGGTATTACCTGTCACGCGTGGACGCGGCCATTCGGGAGGAAGCGGAAGAGATTACCGTCTCGGTGAACGTGCGGCGCGGCCCACGCGGCACGGGTGTCGCGATCGAGTTTCCCGGAACCCGGGCGATTCCCGATACGGCGCTGCTTGCCGTGCTTCCGAAGCGTTCGTCCTCTGTGTTCTACGAGTGGACAACGTCGAAACGGCCGCGTCTGAAGCAGAGCTTGAGAGTCCGTTGCGCGTCGATGGGCTACCTTCGGGCGGTCATTGGCGAGCCCGAAACGAGCTTCGACGCTGCGACGGGGATGCTCCGCGTCACCATTCCCGTCGACGAAGGCGAGCCGTCCATCGTGGAGAGCATCGAGCTCCGCGGCGTCGAAGCACTCGATGAGAGTGAGGTGCGCGCGAGCCTATCGCTTCGCGAAGCGGCGCCGTTTCGTCTGACGGACTTCGTGAAGGACCGTGCGGCGCTCAGGACTCTCTACCGAAGCCGAGGGTTCGCGGACGTCGAGGTCGACCAGGCCGTCGAGCCCGGCCAGGCGCCAGAGCTCCTTCGGGCACGGTTCACGATCCGTGAAGGGGCGAGACTGAAGGTGAAGGACGTCAAGGTCGCCGGGAACACGGCGACGCGAGAGAGCGTGATCCGGCGGGAGCTCGCTCTCGAGCCAGGGGCGCCGATCCGGCCTTCGGACGTGAGCCTGAGCGAAAGACGCCTCGCCGATCTGCGGATCTTCCGCTCCGCGGAAGTCGTGGTGACCGAGCCGGGCCAGGGGACCGGGGAGCGCGACGTCGTCGTGCAGGTGGTGGAGGCGCCCGACGTGAGTGTCGACTACGGTCTCCGATTTACGACGAACGGTCTGTTCGAAGCTCTCGGCGACGTGCAGGCGCCCAATCTCTTCGGACGGGCGCACCGTGCCGGGCTCCGTGCTCTCGTGGGCACGAACCAGCGCATTTTCCGTTTCACTTACGGCATGCCCTATCTCTCGCGCTACCGTGTGAGCACCGACGTCTTCATCGAACGCGAGACCCGTGCCGACTCACCGAACGAGGATGAGGACTTCGTCCCGTTCAGCGACCGGAACTGGACGATCACCGCTCAGCAGAGGCGTGCGTCAAAAGACGCGTTGAGCGTGCAGTGGAGCTATTCCTACAAGCACTTGGTCACCGAGCTTGAACTGCCGGATGACGGGTTCTTCGATCCCAGAATCACCGTGGACCGCGCCATCGTGACGGGCGCTCTCATCGGCGATCACCGGGATCGGATCGTCGACCCGCACCGTGGAGTTATCTGGAGCGTGACCGCACAAGGGGCACCGAAGTCTTTGGGATCGGATCTCGAGTTCGTGAAGCTGTTCGGCCAGCTCTTTGCCTTCATACCGATCGGGCGCAACGTTGTCTGGGCGTCGGGCTATCGCGTCGGGGCGGCCAACAGTTTCGGTCAGCGTCTCGTGGGGGACGATCGCTTCCAGGCCGGGGGGCCCAACTCGGTCCGGGGTTTCGAACAAAACACGCTCGGGCCGGTCGACCCGATCTTGTTACGCCCTCTCGGCGGTGCGAGCGTCCTCATATTCAACCAGGAGGTCCGCTTTCCGCTCCTGTGGAGGTTGAGCGGGGCCGGATTCTACGACGCCGGCAACGTCTTCGAGACCGCTTCCGATTTGAGCTTGACGGACCTCCGCCAGAGCGCGGGCTTGGGTGTGCGCTTCGAGCTCCCCTTCGGCCTCCTTCGATTGGACTGGGCCCGGGTACTCGACCGGCGCGAGGGTGAGAAGCGGTCGCGCTTTATTTTCAGCCTCGGCCACGCGTTTTAACCGAGCGTTTCGATCACAAGCGTGACAGGAACGACCGGACCGCCGGCGCCTCGGGCGCCTCGGGGTTTAGCTCGACGAAGCGGCGCAGATGAGGGATGGCAAGGTCCTTCTTGCCTTTGTGGTTGTAAGCCATCCCGAGATGGTAGTGGGCATAGGCGTCATCCGGGGCGAGCCCACAGGTTTTCTCGAGCTCGAAAATGGCGTCGTCGAGCTTGTCTAGCTTGGCGCTCGCGAGCCCCAATCCGTAATGGGCTTGGGCGTTTTTCTCGTTGAGCTGGATGGCTTTTCTCAAAGGCTCAAAAGCACCGGGGGCGTCCCCTGAGTGAACCCGCGCAAGACCGAGGTAGGTCAAGGCGAGCTCGTTGGTCGCCTCGTTTTCTACTTGAATCTTCAGGGCGCTCGCAGCCGCTCCGAACTTGCCTTCCTTGTACAAACGAATGCCTTTCGAGTCTTGGGCCCCGGTCGAGGCGGGCAAGGTAGCGAGCACACCCGTCAAGGTAAAGGTCAGGGTCAGGGTTTTCCAGCTCATGTCTCTTCTCCTCTTCCGTATGTCCTTCATAGTAGACAAAACGGAGCGTGGCGCGCGTGTCAAGAAGAAAAGCACGAGCCATGCCAAGTTCAATGCCCGGGACGGCGAGCAAAAAAAAGACGGGAGCGGGTGGCCTTTACCCTCCGCCCCCGTTCATAGACGTCGATCCCACCACTGGCTACGGATACAGGAGGGGTATCACGTGGAGGCTCCGACGACGGAACATCTAGTTGTTTTCTGCTCCCTGCAGGATCCAGTTCCGAATATTCGCCAGGTCGATCGCGTCGAGTGGCGCGGCTCCTTGCGGCATCGCAGAACCTGCCACCTGCCTTGCCTCGAGCTTCACGACGAGGTAGCTCATATCGGGATCGAGGCCTACTCGCGATTCGACTTTCGATCACGCGTCGCCTCTAGCGCGCGGCCTCAAGGCCTATGTCGTGACGGAGAACTTGTTCGACCATCAATATGAGGAAGTTCTCGGATACCCTGCGCTCGGTCGGTCCGTACGCCTCGGCGTGAGTTGGGAGTGGAACATACCATAGTCGCCCGTACTCAAAACTTCATCCCGTATTGCGGAGCCCTGCAGCAATCCCGTTGATCGAAAGAAGAATAGCGTAGAGATAGGCGTCCTGTGACGCGCGCGTCTTGGCACGCCGGTAGCGCGCCAGAAGCTCGACCTGAAGGTAGCTCATCGGGTCGACATAAGGGTTCCGGACGTCGATGGAGCGCCTGAGCACCGGGCTTAAAGCAAGAAGCTCAGGTTGCTCGGTCACCTTCAAGACAAGATCACGCGTCTCTTGGTATTCCTTTTCGAGACGCGTGAAGATGTGACGGCGTTTGCGGTCTGCGAGACGCTCGGCATATTGCCGCGCGATTTGAAAATCCGCTTTCGCGAGCGCCATCTCGATGTTGGACAAAGTGCTTCCGAAATAGTGCCATTTCTGATTCATCTCGCGCAGAAGCGCGAGGTTCTCCTTCGGGTCGTCCTCAATGAACTGTGCGAGGGCGCGGCCGACGCCCAGCCATCCGGGCAGTAGATGTCGGCTCTGCGTCCAGCCAAAGACCCACGGAATGGCTCTCAAATCTCCGATGCCCTTCGAGCGCTTTTTCCGCCGCGCCGGCCGCGAGCCGATACGCAAGTGTGCGAGCTCTCCGACGGGCGTCGCCTCGTTGAAGTAATCCGTAAAGCCCGGCAACTCGTGCACGACGTCGCGATAAGCGTCGTTCGCACTTTCGGAAAGCGCTTCCATGACCTCGACAAAACGTTCCGGCCGGCGCCTTTTGCGCGTCCGCGGCAAGCTCGCTTCGATCACCGCCGAAGTCACGAGCTCCATGCTGCGGAGCGCGATCTCGGGAAATTCGTACTTGGACGAGATGACCTCGCCTTGCTCTGTGATCTTGATGCGGCCGCCAACCGTACCTGGCGGCTGCGCGAGAATGGCCCGGTGGCTCGGTCCGCCACCGCGCCCCACCGTCCCGCCGCGTCCGTGAAAAAGGCGGAGCTCGACGCCGTGCGTCCGCGCGACGTCAGTGAGCGCCTCTTGCGCTTTGTAGAGCTCCCAGCTCGACGTGAGGATGCCGCCATCCTTGCTGCTATCGGAATAGCCGAGCATGACCTCCTGCAGGTTCCCCTGAGCTTTCAAGACCTGCGCATAGGCGGGATTTTGGAAGAGTCGCGTGAGCACCGCTGGCGCTTGCCGCAGATCGTCGATCGTCTCGAAGAGCGGCGTCACCGAAATCCGCGCAAGCACCGGACTTGTCTCCGTCGCCGGGGCATAGAGGCCGGCTTCTTTGGCAAGCGCGAGCACTGCTAGAAGGTCGCTCACGTCGCGAGTCATGCTGACGATATAGGTGCCGATGGCTTTATCGCCGATCTCGTCGAGGGCTCTCCGAGCAACAGCGAAAACGCCGAGCGTCTCCGTCGTCTCTGCACTCAACGGAGTGTAGGGCGATGCGAGAAGGCGCCCGGTAGCGAGCTCCGCCGTCAGCCAATCCGTGCGTTCGATCGCGCTCATCAGAGCGTAGTGTTCCACGCCTGCCGCGCGCGCGAGCTCGGCGACGGCGTCCGTGTGACGCGCGCTGTGCTGGCGCAAGTCGAGTGTCGCGAGATGGAGACCAAAGGTTGCAACTTGCATCAGGAGGCGCTCGACGAGCGCCACAGAGCGGGACGATCCCGCTTCGAGACTCTCGCGTATTTGATCCAGATCGTCGTAAAGCGCGTCTTCGGACACGTAGCAGCCTTCTTCTTCGTTCAGAGCTCGCTCGAGCCGCTCGCGCACGTAACCGAGCTTCTGCCGATAGGGCTCTTCTTGATTCCGCGATTCGACCAGCAGTGCTATTTCGGGAAGCTCGGCCGCGTCGGCGGCCAGGCTCACCGAAAGCCGCTCGAGCGGCGGGCAGAATCTAGAAGACTCACTCACACGGCCCGCTATGTCGTCGATAGCATCGATATATTTCGAGAGCAGCAAGCCTCGCTGAAGCTGCAACGCTGTCCAGGTCGTCTCGGGCGTGACGTTCGGATTGCCGTCCCGATCGCCTCCGACCCAAGTCCCGAAACGCATGGGCGCTAGGTCTCGCGGAAGCTTCAAGCGTGGCACGCGGCGCGCCGCCCGGTGGAGCTGTTCGAGATAATCCGGCACGGCATCGAAGAGCACAGCGTCAAAGTAATAGAGCGTATAGGCCACTTCGTCGAGAACGCTCGGCTGGAACTGGCGCAGCTCGTCGGTGAGCCAGATCGATTCGACTTCTCGCTCTAGTTCGGCGACGGCTTCCTCCTGCATCGGCTCGGGAAGATCGGCGCGATCGAGATCGGAGAGTAAATCGGCGATACGGCGATGTTTTTCAAGGAGGCTCCTGCGGGTAGCTTCGGTCGGGTGTGCCGTCATGACCGGCATAATCTCGAGCCCCTCGATCACCTCGCGAATATCCGCAGGCTTGCGGCCAGAGGTTTGCAGGCGCTCGAAACAATCGGCGAGCGAGCCCGCCTGTGGGCGGTTCGGCGTGTGCAGAGCGTAGTAGCGCCGGCGGCGGATCCGATGATGTTGTTCGGCGATGTTCACGAGCTGGAAATAGACCGAGAACGCGCGGATGACGCCGTTCGCTTCGTCGATATCGAGACCGCGCAGGAGCGTCAAGAGCTCTTTCTCACGGGCCGAATCGGGCTTCGCTCGAAGCGATTTGCTGAGCGCGCGCACTTTTTCTTCGACCCCAAAGAGCTCGCGGCCGCCATGCCGCTTCAACGTCGCGCCGAGAAGGCGTCCCAACGTTTGAACATCCGCGCGAAGGCGCTCGTTCTTCTTTCGCTCCCCGCTCGTTTCGTCTGTCATCGGAGTATTATGCGATAAACTTCGCCGTCATGCAGAAAAACGCGCTGCTTTGGTGGGTTCTCCTACTATTCATCGGCGACACTGCGGCTGCGCAGGAGTTCGATCTCGTGCTTTCGGATGCGCACGTCATCGACGGCACGGGCAATCCGTGGTTCGAGGCGGATATCGGGATCCGAAACGGCCTCATCGTTGCCGTCGGCGATCTCAAAGGTCGATCCGCCGCGCGCCGGATGGATCTCAACGGTCTCACCGTGGCTCCAGGATTCATCGATCTGCATTCTCATGCGGACGGCCGCCGCACGGACGGATTGAGATCGGAGGACGCGGAAGGCGTCGTCCACGTGCTCGTCGGCGGCGCGTTCGTCGTTACGGATGGCGCGCTCACGTGGGCGCTTCCGGGTGTCGTGATCACACCGCGCGAAGGCCGCAAGCCGCCCACGACTGAGCCATGAACGAGGAGACGGTCCGGAAGCTCAACGCGATCAACCGGCGTTTTTACGCCGAGCGCGCGGACGAGTTCAACCAAACGCGTGAGCGCGCGTGGCGGGGGTGGGACGTGCTCTTCGACCGCATCGGGTCTCGGCTGAAAGCTCAGCCCAGGGTCCTCGATCTCGGCTGCGGTAACGGTCGCTTTGCGCGTTTTATGGCGCAGCGCGGTATGCGGTTCACTTATGTCGGCGTCGATGCGAGCGGTCTTGCACTGGAGCATGCCCGTCCCCGGCTTGCGGAGCTCGACGCCGTCGAGCTTTACAAGCACGACTTTATCACGGGGCCCGAGCTCCTGCCCGATGCGCTCGCGTCGGCCACGTTCGATCTGGTCGTTTTGTTTGGCGTGCTGCACCACGTGCCTGGGGGAGCACGCCGTTTGAAACTGCTCACCGAGGTTTCGGCGCGTGTGGCTTCCAGAGGCGTGTTGGTGTATACGGCTTGGCGGTTCGACCAGTTCCCGCGCTTTGTCAAGAAGCTGGTGCACTGGGAGGACTACCTCGGGGTGTCATCGGAAACGCTGGATCCCGGCGAGTTCGAGCTTGGCGATCACATCATGACGTGGGGCGTCCCCGCCGCGTACCGTTATTGTCATGCGGCGAGCGAAGAGGAATCGGAGGCACTTAGCCGCGAGCTGCCGCTTCGTTGGGTGGAGAGTTTTCTAGGCGACGACGATTTGAATCGGTACGATGTACTCGAGAGTTAGCTTTCCATGGCTTTTCCAGCCGTCAGCAGCAGTTACCGTCGGGTCCGCAGTACGGCGCGTCGGTTGTCTCGGTGGCATCGTAGTCGAGCCCCTTGGTCTCCCGCGCATGGCGCACCGCGTCCTTCCGGCAATCGAACGGCGCCGCTTCTGAAAGAGGAATCTCCTCGTAAGGCTCTACGGCTTCGATGTCCGCTGCGTAGGGCTCGGATTTGTAAATGTTGAAAGTCTTGTCGCAGACCGCCATGCGTTGGCCTCGAAAAAGCGCGTGCCCATCATCGTCGGTGACGCTCCGCCATGGCCCTTTGTAGATCACGGCTTGATCGCGCTCGAGGCACGGGCCTTCCTTCCCCTTGAAGGCTCGGACCGTGAGCGCGCGGAACTCGATGCCCTCGACGCTCTGCCAAGGTCTTTCGTCACGCGAGAGGATCTCGACGCCGTAGAACCCGGCTTCCTCGAATGCCTTCAAGAACAGGTCTTCACGAAACGCGCCGGAAATGCAGCCGCTCCAGAGATCGGGGTCGGCCTGCAAGTGCTCGGGCACGTCTTCGTCGCTCACGATGTCGGAGATGACGACGCGTCCACCCCTCTTCAGGACACGATGCATCTCGCGGAAGAGCTCGGATTTCGACTGCGGGCCGACGAGGTTGAGCACGCAGTTGCTCACCACGACGTCGATTGAGGCCGACGGAATCATCGGGTTCTCCTTCCGCTCCTTCTCTTTCCAGCGGCCCACGGCCTCGAGCTCCTCGAGGGTACGTACCGGATAAGCCGCGAGATGGGCCTCGAGCCCTTCTTGATCGAGAGCGAGGTCTTGAATCTTGCCTTTGCGGAGCTCGACGTTGTGAAAGCCGAGCGCGTCCCCGATGCTCTGACGGTAGTTGCGCGCCAGCGCGAGCATGTCGTCGTTCATGTCGACGCCGATGACGCGGCCTTTCGGCCCCACCACCTGAGACGCGATGTAGCAAATCTTGCCGCCACCGCTTCCGAGGTCCAGAACTGTTTCTCCCGAGCGCAAGTGCTTCGAAGGGTCCCCGCAGCCGTAGTCCCGCTCGAGGATCTCTTCAGGAATGACCGACAGGTATCGCAGGTCGTAGTCCACGGGACAGCAGAGCTCTCGCTCACGCGCCGATGCCGCCTGCGAGTAACGCGACTTCACGGCTCGTTCAGGGTTCATCTCGGTTGTCGCCATCAGAAGCTTCCTTTCTTTCGCTCTTTCGCCGGGAGAATCTCGAGGCAGGTGGTCCACCATCCGTGCCGGATCGTATCGATGAACTCCACCGGGAGACCCTCCTGCTTCATCTCAAGCGCCAGGCTCTCGTGGTCGTAGTCCACGGGAACGAACTCGGCGTCGAAGCCGTTGCTGGCGTCGAGAATCGTGTACCAGACGTTGGTCCGTCCATCGTTGGCAGGCCGCCCTACGACACCGACGTTGACGAAGTGCCGGTCGCCGGGAAGCTCGCGCTTCCAGTGAAGACCGGTATGCGTGGCCAGCACCACGTCGGCGTGATGCGACTCCACCATCTTCTCGAGAAAATGCGTCGGGGTCGTGGACTCCCAGAGGAACTCGTTCATCTTTCGAGGCGAGCCGTGGCTCATGAGCACCCGGTAGCCGCCGAGCTCGATGCGGATCGACTCCGGGAGGGATCGCAGCCACGACTTCCATCGGTCCGAAGTCCGGTCGAAGGTGTAGTCGTACGAAATCTTCGCGAAGAAGTTGTCGCGGGCGTCGGTGTACCCGCACTGGCAGTCGTTGAGTCCTCGCCCGATGGAGTTGTCGTAGTTCCCCTGCATCACCCGTACGCCCGCTTCGAGCAACAAAGGAAACGTCTTGTCGGGGTGTGGCCCGAAGGCGCCGAGATCCCCGAGACAGAAGATGGCGTCGACGTCGCGCCGGCGGGCGTCGGCAATGGCGGCCTCGAGGGCGATATGGTTGCTGTAGACGCCGCCGAGAGCGGCGATTCTCTCGAAGCGCTCAGGCTGCATCGCCACCTCCCGCGCTCACATTGCTGCAAATGGCGCCGCCTACATAGCAGGTGTAGCAGGCTCCATGCGCGAGCGGATAGGAGCCGAGCGACTCGGACAGGGTCGTTCCTATGCGGGCTTCCGGCGAGTCGATGAGGATGGGGCAGACGTAGACGCCCTTCTCGGTCACGATCCGCGAGTGGGTGCAGATGAGCTGAGAGACGTCGAAGTCCTCAAGCATCTCCACGGTCACCTTCTCCGACGGGTGATAGCCGCGATTGCGTTCGACCTCGGCGCCGATCCGCAAGGTCGGAATGATCTTCACTCGGGGGCGCTCGTATCCTGCATCTCGCAGCACGCTCACGAAACGCGCGAAGACGTCGTCGTTGCGATCGTCGTCCCAGGTTTGCGCCACGGTGATGATCGGGAGGAAGCCGTACTGCAGAAGAAGCCGCACACCGGCCATCGCGCGCACGAACGTCCCGTCCCCGCGAATGGGATCGTTCGTCTCGCTCGAGTAGCCGTCGATGCTCACCCGAAACTCCAGGCTGTAGGGCGATCGCGCCTCGGCCCGCTGCAGCCGGGCGGCGGCCTCCGGTTTCAACAACGTCCCGTTCGTGAGCACGGTCGCCGGACCGAGCTCCAGGGTGCGCTCGAGAATCTCGACCATGTCCGGGTGTATGAAAGGCTCTCCCCCCGTGAAGTAATACTCCTTGACGCCGAGCTCCCGAGACTCTTCGAGTGCGAGGAGCACGGCCTCACGGGAGAGGAACTCGAACGTATGGTTCGTCGGACCACACGAGATGAAACAGTGGTGGCACGTCAGATTGCACAGCGTTCCCGAGATTTGGAACCAGAGATCGTCGAGGGCGCGAAGCTCGACCCGGGCGCTCGCGCTCACGAGGCTCGCTCCTTCCGCCTCTCGGCGGCCAGCAGTCCGAACACTTCCGCGATCTGCCGGAGCCCGATGCGGATCAGGAAATTCGAGCCTTTGCCGTAGCTCTTGGCCCCGAGAATGAAGAAATTCGGTTCCGGATTTCTGAGAACCTCGGCGCCTTTGGACGTCTGCGCCAAGCAGTCGACCGGGCTTTCGCCGAGAAGAGCTGCGGCAAGCTTCATCGGAGCCAGCGAGGCGTAGCACTCGTGGACTTGGAGCTCTCGATAGATGCTTCGGTCCGGATGGTACCCGACGTGGGCAAGGATCCGGTCCACGCTCACGAGCTTGGTTGCCCGCGACGAGCGAAGCTCGACTTCGAACGCGGAGCTCCCACGCCGTACCGACTCGACGGTGTGCTCTGGATAGAAGTGGATCCGGGCGTCGCCTCCCGCTGCGAGCTCACCTGCGAGCTCGGAGAGCCTCTTGCGCTCGGGAAGCGGATCGTCGGCGATGACGGCGGGCGGCTTCTGTTTTCGCACGACCCAGTGGACCGTCGTTTCGCGGAGGGCCCTCAAACCGTCGAGCGCCGTGCTCGCCGAGTGACCGTCGCCGACGAGGAGAACACGCTTTGCCTCGTATCTCGCGCGATCCGTCCCGGTGACGTCTTCGAGCTCGTAGGCAATGTGCTCCTCGAGCGCGCGCTCTCCGAGAGCCGGTACGTTCCCGTTTCCCACCCAATTGTGGTTTCCGTACGTTCCCGAACAGTCGAAAAGGACGTCTGCCTCCGCGAGCTCCTCGTCGCCGGCCTCGCTTTCGACGAGAAGCCGGAACGGATACCGCTCCCGCGGACCGCCGATGAGGTCCCCCTTCCCGATGCCTTCGCGGCCGACCGAGACCACGCGCGTGTTCTCGTGGATGCATCCCGACAGAGGGGCTGTGCGCGACAGAGGCTCGAGATAGCGCTCGAGGTGCTCCTCCCCGGTGAGATACGCGGAGGCCTCGGGAAGCTTGAAACCTTCGGCTTGGAGAAGACGCGCACCCCGCCCCGAGTGATTGAGCTCGAAGGAAGAGAAGAGCCGCACGCGTCCCCAGCGCCGCAGGTTCCCGCCGACGGTTCCACGCTCATAGACGCGAACGTCGTATCCGAGCTCGCGCCCGGCGAGCGCGGCCTCGATTCCGATCGGGCCAGCGCCGATGATGGCTAGTCTTTGCAAGTCTATGGGCCTTTCCATGGATACACTCCCGGTCCGCCTTTCGCGGATCTCGAACAGAAGGATTAGAGCGTCGTGCAGGAAGGCAGGGGCGGAGCGCGCAGCCGGTGGGCGGCGGCGGGTGAGAGGCGCTTGTGAGAGTGATGAGCCTCTTCGATGGTCCAAAGTTCCGGTGCGGAAAGTTGTCGAATCCGAGAAACGAGCCTCTTCAGAGCTACTCGGGCCCGCGGTCCATGGCTGGAGATGCGGTTCAAAAAGCGCACGAGCTCCTGAGCGCTATCGATGTCTTCGAGCTTCGGAAGATGCGCCACTTCGAAGCCGCTTTCCCGAAGCCGCTCCACGGTCAGTTGCGCAACCTCGGCCGAGCCCCAGGGCATCGCTTCGAAGGCCGCGATGCACGGCTCCGTCAGGCCGATAAGGTTGTAGCCTCCGTCGGTCGCCGGACCGACGGCGGCCTTCCGTTCTCCTCGGGAGAGCTCGTCGAGAGCGGTTTTCACGTAATCCTGACAGATCTCCGGCGCATCGTTCCCGATGACGACGACCTGCCGGTAGCCGCGCGCGAACGCCTCCTCGACCGCAAGCCTGAGCGATTCTCCGAAGTCTCTCCCTCGTTGACGGAGCCACTGAGCTCCCGCGGGGAGATCGACCGGCGCCTCGCTGGCAACGAGGAGATCGGCGCCGCTCAGACCCGTGCACACCGTCTGGACGTGCTCGATCAGTGTGGCAAAAAGAGCCGTGGCACGCTGCGACCCGTGGAGCCCGAGGGGTTTTCTAACCCCTTCCGCTTCCGGCGTCAGCGTGAAGAGGACGACCGCCGAGCTCGAGCGCCGCATGACGCTACTCTACCAGACCACACGGCCGGGGCCTGTGAATCCTTTCACAGGATCTGCTCGCACCTCCTCGTCATGCTAACTCGACATCCATACCCTCGCCGGCCCCAAAATCGCTCGGCTTTGCTACGCGGCTACAAGCCGGGTCGTGTATCGCTCGCAGCGGCCACGATGTCGTGCGGTTTCGCGTGCGAGGAGCCACGCTGAGCCCGTTAACGAAGGGCAACGATTCCGGTGATAGGGGCAGCTCGGGCGGACATCGAGCGGTTTTCGATCCAGACACTCTGCGCCCGCCGAGAGCAACCACCGCCAGGCCGGGCTTGCGGTGCTCCTCTATCCAGAGACGGATGGAATCGTAGAACTCGACAAAGAGCGTCCTCCGGCTCATACCTACCGCGGTCCGGGCGGCCAGCGGCACGAAGAGCGTATCCTCGTTGCCGCCAGGCTCGAGGGGTGGCTTGAACCAGAACGCACGCGAAGCGTCGTTCAAAGGAGCAACTCCTACTTCTATTTGTGAATGGGGCGACGGGGACTGTCTCTATTATGGACGGAACCTACTTCCGTTTTTCTCTGACCACGAGCACGAAAACCTCCGTGGTAGACTGCTCGCGACAAATGGGTGAAAAAGTCATCGTCATGGACCGCGGGAACGTCGAGTTCCTTTGTCCGGACGGCTGGACGGTTACGCGGAGCCCGCAGGGCCACCTAACCCTCACGGATCCGAGCGAGTCTTGCCGCGTCGAGATCTCCTACGCACGCCTGCCGCCCCAGGCTCGGAACGTTCCCGTCGACGTCCTGCTCCAACGCCTTCTCAAGCACGTGCCGGAAGCCGGTGCTGGTACAAAAATCGACACCGTCGAGGAAACGGGACGTCGTTTGGCGTGGGCCGACTACGCCTATCCCTCGGCCGACAAACGGACGGGCGAGGCCACTGAGGCACACGGACGATGGCTCATCGCCTCGAACAGACTTTTTCAGCTGCTCATGACGTTCTACTACTGGGAGAACGATACTGAGTGGGCCGTCCCCGCGTGGGAACGCTTCGTCGAGACGACCGCGCTCGGCGACGGCACACAGCTGGAAAGTCCCGAAGAGCATTGGTCGATGCGGCCTAAGAACTAGCGCGTCGCGCCAGCGCCTTCGAGCGCCGTTACCACGTCGGCGTGACCGTGAAGCGCGGCGCGCTCGATAGCCGTCCAGCCATCCTTGGAGACCGCGTTGGGGTCGGCGCCCGCCGATAGAAGCAACGACACGACTCCGCTCGCTCCTGCTTCGGCGGCACACATGAGCACCGTGCGGTCGCGATTTCCTTTCGCGTTTTTGTCCGCACCGGCGTCCAAGCTGATGCGGACGACCCCGACGCTCGCGCAGTTTGTCAACACCGCGTCGTTCCACGCTTCACCCGGGAGCCGCGATTCGACAAAATGTGTGAGCGCCTCGACATTGGCGCGCGCCGCGGCGAGTGTGAGCGCGTTTTGGCCCGTGGTGCGCAAGCCAGTACCTTCGACGGTGGGATCCGCATCATGCGCGAGAAGAAGTTTCACGATCTCGAGGTTGTCTTGCTCGAGCGCCGTCATTAGCGGAGTCTGGTAGTCCATTGTGTCGAGCTGGTCAACGTCGACATCTTGTTCGAGGAGTGCTGTCACGTTCGCGACATCGCCACCACGGATCGCAGCATCGAGCTGCTCTTCACGGCTCTTTCGCGCGCCCGCCGCTCGCAATAGATTCACGACCTCGCTCGCACCCACTTCTTCCGCAATCACGAGCGCGCTCAGCCCTTCGTTGTTTCGAATGCCGGGATCGGCGCCGCCTGTGAGCAGCAAGCGCACCGTGTCGGGGTCAGCGCCGATAACGGCGTTCATCAGCAACCGACGCCCGTCGCCGTCGCGCTGATTCGCATCGGCGCCGCCGTCGAGCAGCACTTTCGCCACCTCGGGATGAGCGTAAAGCGCGTGGCCGAGCGCGCTTTTTCCCGTCGTATCCCTAACGTTCGGGTTCGCGCCTTTTTCGAGCAGCAAAGCCACGATCCGCGTGTGTCCCTCGATCGACGCGAGCAAAAGCGCCGTGCGTCCTTCGCTGTCTCGCGTATCCACCGCGACAACGGAAGTTGCGTAGTGGACGCGGTGGTAATCCCCTAGCCGGGCCCCGTCCAGGAGCTCCGCTTTGTAGTTTTGGGCCGTGGCCGGCGCCGCGAGAAGCAGCAGACAGAAGCTTAGACGCATGAGCGGTAGACGGGAGGATACCGGCTATCGCCCCGCGTCTCAACCCCAGAGGGCGTAGACGGCGATTTGGACGACGACAACGAACGACGCCCAGACGCGCACGTTCCTCCACCACGCGACGGGTGCCTCGTCTTCGAAGCCGAGTCCTCGCGGAGGGGATAGGATGAGCGCGAGAGTGGCGCAAAATGCGAGGATGACGACGAGGCTTTCCATCATCGCCTCCAGCACACGAGCCCGCGAAGCTCTTCTTCGGGCTTTTTCTCCGTGAACGTGCTCACGACGAGGATCGCGATCGACGCCGCGACGAAGGACCACCAAGCGGTCCATAAAAAGAGGACGCCTGAGGCGTTCAGCCCCGCCGCCGCCGCGACGCCGACGACCATTCCCGCCACTCCCCCCGCCGGTGTGGCGCGCCGCGTCAACATGCCGAACAAAAGAAGTGCGAAGAGAGCTCCTTGAAAAAACGACAGGAACGTTTGGAAAGCTTCGAAGACTGACGCGAAGCGCATCTTGACCTCGTAGCTCAGGAGCACCCCGCCCGCGAGAAGTGCTATGACGAGATAGCGGCCGAGAGCGAGGCACTGTTTATCCGAGGCGCGCGGGTTGACGAAGGGCCGATAGATATCGGTCACGAGCAGCGTGCTCGCAGAGTTGATATACGAGTCGAGATTCGCCATCACACCGGCGACGAAGGCTCCCATGAGAATGCCGAGGGCGCCTTTCGGGACGAGCCGCGCGACGACCATCGGAAGCACTTGATTGGCATCCCAGTCTGCTGTCGGCGGACCGAGCTCTCGAGCGAAGAGGCCAATGGCGAGGAGCCCGGGCAGAACGAGCAACACCGGGAAGACGAGCTTGATGACGGCACAAAGAACATAGGACGCGCGGGCATCTCGGGCGCTTTTCGTCCCTAGCGTGCGCTGGACGATCGCTTGATTTCCAATCCAATAGGCCGGGCCGAGCACGAAGCCAAGGCCAACAACGACAGCGGGCCATGGATAGTCGGGATGCGCAGCCGAAGGCAGTAAATCGAAATGGTCCGTCGTCCACGTTTGGGTGGAGACGCTCTCGACGAGATTGCCAATGCCGCCGATCTTGCGAAGTCCCATGAAGCACATGAGTGCCGCACCCGCGATGAGCACGACACACGAGATGACGTCCGTGTAAACGACGGCGCGAAGCCCGCCCGAGACCGTGTAGAGCCCTACGAGCACAGAAGTCACGCCTACCGAAAGCCAAAACGACCAGCCGAGAAGGCCTTCGAACATCGCCGCGGCGCTCACGAGGATCGTCGCGATGGTGCCGACCATGAAAAAGGACCAAATAACGGCGAAGAACGTGCGCACCGCCGGGTTGTAGCGGAGCCCTAGATATTGAGGAATCGTGTAGACCTCGGAGGTCCAGAAAAACGGGATGAAGAGAAACGCAGCGATGAGAAGCGGCAACGTGCAGCCGACGAAATCGAAGTTCATCATGACGATGCCGAAGCGATAGGCATCGCCCGCGAGGCCGACCATGTCTTTGGCGCCGATATCCGATATCGGAAACAACCATGGACATGCCAGCCGCCCACCAAGGGAGCGATCGCCCTGCGAGAAAGAAATCCTTGCTCGACCGAATACCGCGGCTCTCCCAAAGACCGAGCGCGGTTACCGCGACGAGGTAGACGATAACGATCGCCAGATCGATCGTCGAGATCTGAACGGATTCCACGACCGGCGCATGTTATAGGATCTCGAGCTCAGAGCAGATCGACTAGCTCGCCGAGTGCTTCGATGCGCTGGTCCCCTTCGAAGCGAACACCCACGAAGTGGATACTCGCCGCTTGCGCCGCGTCACGGTCATAGCGGGAGTCCCCGATCATCCACGCCGCGCCGGTCGCGACCTCGAGAAGCTCGCAGGCGCGCAGGAGCATATCGGGCGCTGGTTTCGGCTTCGCGACGTCGTTGCCGCCGACAACGTGTTCAGGCGTCGCTCCCGCCCGCCGCACGATCTCGTTCGCGAGCGAGGCCTGTGTGTTCGTGCACACGGCGCTCACGATGCCGAGCTCGTTCAGGCGGGAGAAGAGCTCCGGCACTTCGGGGGCGACACGCATATGCTCGAGGTGCTCGAAGTAGTGCTCGTCATAAAAGGCTTCGACCTCGGAGACGGTGTGGTTCGGAAAGAACGCGTCCCGATCGGCGGTCGTGCTCTGCCCCCAGCCGGATTCATAGACCTCGTGACGGATCTCGGGATAGTCGAGAACACGCGCCACGTGATTGAGCAAATGAAACCACACCGCGTAGCTGTCGACGAGGACACCGTCGAGGTCGAACAAGATGGCGCCAGGAGGCTTTTTCATCGTCAAAGCAGACGGAGCTGCTTTTCTCCCTCGTCCGGTAGCTCACCGGTTTGCTTTTGGTAAATCGAGCGCACGGTCTCGATGGTATCCGCGTCCCCGGGTCCTTTTTCTTCCCGATAGCCTTTGAGCCGAGCGAAGCGCAGCGCAAGACCTCCGGGATAAGTCTTGCTTTTCTGCAAATCGTTGAACGTGATCTCGACGACGAGCTCGGGGCGAACATGCACGATCCATTCAGAACACTCGGTCGCAATCTCCTGTAGACGCTCGGTCTGCCATGCGAGGATTGCGTCCGTCATCCCTTTGGACGTCTTGCCTAGCATGACGAAGCCGCCATCCTCTCTATCGCGCGCACCCAAATGCAGGTTGGAAAGCCATCCTTTGCGCCGGCCGCTACCCCATTCCGCCGCAAGCACGACGAGATCGAGTGTCAAGGCCGGCTTCACTTTCAGCCATGCTTTGCCGCGCGCGCCCGCCTCGTACGTCGCATCGAGGGACTTGACCATGACTCCCTCATGGCCGGCTTCGAGCGCCCGCGAAGCGAAAGCGCCCGCCTCGTCGGCATCGTCGGTCACGATGCGAGAGACGACGAGCTCCTCCGGAAGGGCGTCGCGCAAAAGTGCGAACCGCTCAGAAGCCGTTTTGTTCAAGAGTGAATGGTCGCCGAGATACAAACAATCGAAAAAGAACGATGTGAGCGGCAGCGCTCGACGCATCGCGGCAACGTCGAGGCGGCACCCGAAGCGGCGCATCGTTACTTGAAAAGGATAGGGCCGGCCGTTGTTCTTGAGAGCGATGACCTCGCCGTCAAGGATGAGCTTGTCCGTGGGAAGCGCGCGCATCGACGCGACCACTTCCGGGCACGCGTGGGTCACGTCGTTGAGACGGCGCGTGAAGACGCGCACGTCGTCCCCGCATCGGTGCACTTGGATGCGCGCGCCATCGAGCTTGATCTCGAGCGCCGCTCTTCCGAGGGTCGCGAGCGCATCTTCGACGTCGTCCGCCGTCTGGGCGAGCATCGGTTTCACGGGCCGCAAGAGCTCGATTTGAAAACGCTCGAGCCCCGCCTCGCCGTCCGAGAGAGCGGCACGGGCGACTTCCCCAAGATCGCCCGAGATCATGAGCGCACGGCGCACGGCCAGCGCGGGAAGCTCCGCCGCTTTCGCTAGCCCTTCGATCATGATTCCTTCGAGTGAGCCGTGCCGCAGCTCGCCGCTCAAAAGCCGACTGATGAAATCCTGTTCGCCGGCGGTCCCTTTCTCGAAAAGATCGCTCAAAAGATCGGCGCGCTGCTGCGACGAGCCCGCACCGGAGACCGCCTCGAGCTCGTCAAAAGCGTGGTCGAGTTGCAGGAGCTCGAGAGAAGACGTTTCCGCGGGCTCTACACTCCTGAGCGTCGAGAGCGTCGCGTAGCCGATCCCGATACGTCCCTGACGGATGCCGCTACTGAGATAGCTCACCACGAGAGGCACTTCGTCCGCTTGCGCGCGCCTCAGGAGATCCGCGAGATGCCTCGCTTTTTCGAGCCAGCTTCTCGTTGCGGCGATCGCCTGCGAGACCGTCACGAGATCCGAAAGCTTCATTGCCGCGACGCTAGCACGGAAGTGCCACGCGGCAAAAATGTGAACCTCGAGACCGCCTCGGCAGTAGTACTATACGGGACACGAAATGAGTCTACTCGGTAACATCATATGGCTAATCTTCGGTGGCTTGATTGCAGGGGTCGGCTACATCATCGGGGGCCTCTTGTTCTGCTTGACCATCATCGGGATCCCGTTCGGGGTCCAAACGATGAAAATCGGCGTCGCCACGTTTACACCATTCGGAAAAGAGATCGTGGAGCTCGAAAACGCCAATAGCGTCACCCGGCTCGTTCTAAACGTGATCTGGCTCGTTTTCTTTGGCTGGGAGATTGCTCTCGCCCACGCCGGCTCGGCGCTCGTTCTCGCTATCAGCATCATCGGCATACCCTTCGCCCTCCAACACCTCAAGCTCATCCCGCTCGCCCTCCTCCCGTTCGGACGCGACTTGCGTTAGAGCGCTAGGAACCCGCCAGCATACCGGCGCGCTCGAGAAGGTGCGTCAGGAGTGCTACCACAGGGATCAAGATCGCCGTGCGCATGAGAAAGATCGCGACGAGCTCCGCGCTATAGACTTCTCTAGTCTCATCTGCAGACTGCGCCATAGCCGTCAGCGCGAGCGCGTCAACCATCCCGATGGCCGGATGCGAGGGTCACGATGACGATAATGTTTGTGACGGCGACCGGATCAGTGAAACCAGTCCTCTACCGCTTCGATGACGTAGGAGACCTGATCATCGGAGAGCGTCGGGTGAATGGGAATGCTGAGCATCGTCTCGGCTGCTTTCTCGGCGACGGGAAAATCCCCGGGACGATGGCCGAGATAGCGATAGGCTGGCTGAAGATGCAGTGGCGGCGCGTAGTAGATCGCCGTATCGATCGATCGGTCGAATAGATTATTGGCGAGCCCATCCCGAGCTTCGCGAGAGCCGAGTAGTATCGTGTAGGCACGATAAGCATGCTGGCTGTCGCTCGTGGATGGGGGAACCTTCAGGGGTAGCGACTCGAATGCGGCGTCGTAGCGCGCGGCGATCGTGCGGCGCCTCATGAGACGGTCGCCGATCGTCGCCAGTTTCACGCGCAAGACCGCGGCCTGGAGCTCGTCGAGCCTGGCGTTGAATCCTTCGAATACGAACTCGACCGCCTCCAGCATCGACGCCCGTGGCGCCGATCGCTTTTTCCCGTAGTCGCGAAGGCTGCGAATCGTCGTGGCCATCTCGTCGCGGCGCGTGACGACGACGCCAGCATTCCCGAATGCGCTCAGACTCTTGCGGGAGTTCATGCTGAAGCAGCCGGCGTCGCCCATCGTGCCCGCCATCTTGCCCCGATAGTCACCCCCGAGCGCGAGAGCGGCGTCCTCGATGACGAGGAGGTTCCGTTCCCGGGCGATCCCTTGAATCGCATCCATATCAACAAGCTGGCCGAACAAGTGCACAGGAACAATGGCTTTGGTTCTGCGAGTCAGCGCCGCCTCAATTTCGTGCGCATCCAGCACGAGTGTGTCCGGCTCGACATCGGCGAAGACAACGCGGGCGCCGCATCGGGTAATGGCGGCCGTCGTCGAGATATCCGTGTTGGGCGCCGTCACGACTTCGTCGCCGGCTCCGAGACCGGAGGCGACGAACGCGAGCTCGAGAGCTGCGGTCCCCGAGCCAACACCAATAACGAACGACGTGCGGAAAAAAGCGGCAAGCTCCTCCTCGAAGCCTTCGACGTGAGCACCTGCGGTATAGACGCCGCTCTCGAGCACGCCCCGGATCGCGCGGTCGATCCCTTCCTTCAGCTCGAGATACTCGCGCCGGGGGTCATAGAAAGTAACGCGCATCGAGAACGGTCACTCTACCCCCCCGCGGACAGGCTCGCAACATAGACCGTTCGCGTATCAGATGCGACGAGGCGCGGCGCGACTGCTTCGGCTTTCTCAGCAGGAAACGCATTGGTCGTGGTTCACCGCGCCCAAGCGTACGAGCAGATCCGAGCCTCGGGAAACGGTTGAATGCGCTGCATCGGTCCATTCGCCATGTCGGCAGTGCTTTGCCCTTCCCGATTCAGCAGCGTCACATCAGCGCCTTCGGATACGAGGTATTCGATCATCTCCACGTCTCCTCGGGAAGCGAGGTTTGCAAATAGCCGCCGCCGATCCACTTCGCCAATGTGTGCGACGAGCTCGACCGCGACGCGCCGCGACCCTTTCAATATCTCCGACAGCTGTCGAAGTAGAAGCTCATCTGAAATCGAATCGAGCTTGAATTTATCTGCCATGTTTCTTTAGAGCACGGACTTTTTGGACCTCATGGGGTCGCGCACAGTCGACGAACGCGCGCCGAGGCGACGTTGAAAATCTTTTGGCAGAGTTCTGGTCTCTATACGCGATGACAATGTGTCACACGGGCATCCTCGATCGCCTTTGAAAGTTCGTGCAAGGTGCTCCAAAAAGGCTGTCAAGAAAAAAAGCAGATGTTTTTGGACCCATCCTCGCGCTATGTACCATCAGCGTGTTCTTCAATAGCTCGTCCTTCCAGAGCTCGCCAGCGAGGCCGTTCGAACGCCCCCGGTTCTTGACGAAGAGCTCGGTAATCTCGACCAAGTCAGGCTCCTCTAGCCGCGCAGCGCATTCACGGGCCACCCTTATCAAGTTTCGGCCTTCGGAATATTCGCCGAGCTGAAAAGCCGCGATGGAGGCCGCTATCGCTTCTTTCTCCTCCGCGGCGAGCGGCTGGACGGCCTCCCATGGAATATCTTTCGGCTCCGCGGCGTTGTTCTTGAAATAGCCGAACCACCAAGCGAGATCGGGAGGAGATGCCGGTGAAGGCGCGTCCGTCTTCCACCGCTCCAGCGAGTTCCCGGAAATCGTTCCTCCAAGCGCCATCGTTCTGTCGTCTCCCATTGGACCCTCCCCGGCATATCCAGACTAATGCGTTGTGGCCTTCGGGTGCTAACACCGAGATGAGTGTTGTGTGAGATCTACGTGAGAGGGGGTTCGAGCACCGGTCGAGTCCAGCGCTCCGCTATCCTTGTGGCCGAAGGCATTCCGCCCAGGTACACTTGCACCGTGGCACACACGATCGAGCCAGCCGCCAGCGGCCGGGCGAAGTGCCGTGGCTGCGGCCACGCTATCGCGAAAGGAGAGCTGCGTCTCGGGGCGCGGCTCCCCAATCCGTTCGATGAAGAGAAAGAGCTGACGCTGTGGTTTCATCTTCTCTGCGGGGCCTACAAGCGCCCCGCTGAGTTTCTCGAAGCCGCGAGCGACACGAAGGAAGAGATCGTCAATCGAGCGCACCTCGACCGAGCGGCCAGGTACGGCCTCGAGCATCGACGGCTTCCGCGTCTGAGCGGGGCGGAGCGCGCGCCCACCGGTCGGTCTACTTGTAAGAGCTGCCGCGAGCCGATTAACAAAGGCGCCTGGCGCATTTCTACCGTGTTCTACGATGACGTCGAAGGTCGATTCTCGCCAGCGGGCTCCATTCACGCCGGCTGCGCGAAAGAGTATTTCGGTACGTCCGACGTTTTCCCACGGCTCGAGCACTTTGCGCCGACTCTATCGGACAACGAGCGCGAAAAACTCCGTTCGGAGCTAACCGGTTGAACTCTTTCACCTTGGCGGGGTGGCCGCGTGCTCCTCGAGTGTTGACACCTCGGTCATGCCGTCAATAGACAACGGCGACGAGCGAGCAGAATCTCGTGTCGTGTTTGGGATTAGGCTGACGCTACTTCCACTCCCAGACCTTGGTGACGGTATTGCCGTCGCCATCGACGCCGTACTCCATCACGCCCGCAATCGTATTCAGATGCGAGTACTTCTCTGCCGACGTATGGAAATAGATCGCCCCACGGTACTCGAAGCCGTCGCCAACGGCACTACCGACGCCACTTCCGACGAGGTTGATGACTGCGCCGTCCTTGGTTGTCATGAGACCTCGAAGACCATCGGACCCGAATCGCGCTTCAACGACGATCGAAGTCTCAACGAAGGCGGCGGATAGGCCAATGGACTCAGCGGCCTCGACGGCTTCGTTGAACCCGCGGCGTTCAGGCTCATTTAGCAGAATAGCCAGCACTGCTGAAGTGTCGATGACCACTACCGCGGCAAGCCATTCTCGTCGTACGCGAGGATCTCCTCTGGGCTCCTCTCATCGAGCACTGGTAAAGACGCACAATGCTGTGCGATCTTGTCGAGTTCGTCGGCCAAACGCCGCTCGGAGCGCTCCCGTTTCAGGCAGGCCAGCCGGTCGCGCAAGGCGTTCGTAACAGACGGCCTGCAGAACGATCCGTTTCTATCTTGAATCTACCGCGGGCGTCTCCTTCACCCCGGCACCTCGGCAGTATACGGGCGCACATATTGGGGCATGCGGTACCGGTCCTTGAAGAGCTGCGTCCGCACGTGCCCGTTGGAGTATTCCGCGTTCTCGCCAGCCATCAAGTAGGTGATGGTGGGCACGAGATCGCGCCGCTGCACGCGCTCTTTGACGACGTGCTCCCTCTTGAAGTCGGGACCTAGGGCCATCATCCAGACATAGTGGGCGTGGTAGTTGCCCAAGCTGTGGCCGAGCTGGCCGTAGATATTGACCTCGTCGTCACGACCGCACTCGGGGCGTACGATGAGGGACGTGTTCTCCCGGAAATAGGAGTCGGCTTGGATATCGGCCCAGAGCTTTCCAATGAGCTCGTCCGTCGTTTTGATGTGCTTGACGTACCCGTCGTAATCCGCATGGGCGTCGTCCATTGCGAGCAGCTGAATGGTGAGAACACGCGGCTTGAAATCTTTCATGACCCGCCCTGCCAGGTGGAGCGATGTTGCGTCGCCGATTTGAAGCTCCCGCTCAATGACAGGCTCTTTCGTCGAAGGAAGCTCGTATCGCTTCGACGCCATGACGTCCGCGATCCACTCCTCGACCCGATTGCGCTCGGCCGGGCTGTGCCCGAGATCCTTCTCGATTTGAAGATCCATCATCTCCGCGGGCGAGCGCTTGTTCTCCGGATGGAACATCTTGTTCATCGTGACGCCGGTGGCCCCATAGCGGACGCCGTATTCGGGATGGCTGCTGAAATGCTTTACATCCCAGGTCCAGGCGCGGGAATAGGAAACACCTTGCAGCATCCAATAATCGGTCGCCTTGCCGGCGCTCTTTTTCCGAACATACTCGTTCCATGTTGGATAAAGGGGCCTCTGAGACGGCGCGTCGCGTCCGGTAAGAACCTCTGTATACATGTAGCCGTGAAGGTTCGCCGTCTCGCCGTAATCCTCGGTGAAGAGGGTGCCCTCACGGATCATCTTGGACTGATAGGGCGCGTTTTCGGGGTTGTCGATGACGTCGAGCTTGCGAACCCCGTTTCCATAAATAATGTTGATCAGGTGCTTGGCCTTGAACCCCGGATTCTCCGGCAGTGTCATCGCCCCCTGGGGAATGCCCGCGCCCACCTCGACAATGGGACTTCCGGCCGCATTGCGCATATTGAGAACCGCGCCTGCGCCGGCGGCCGCTCCCAACTTAAAGAAATCGCGACGATTCATGGGTCTCCTCGACCGCGTCATTGTAATGCCAGTTGAAGCCGAACTTGGACGAAAGACGCGCACCGACGCATCAGTTAGAATCGTCTTTCATGGGCGAGCTCTCCCTTCCCTCTCTGGAGGCGTTCCAGGAGGCCCGTACGCGCATCTCGGGCGTCGTGCGCCACACGCCGCTCGTGCCCGCGCACGAGCGCTTCGCCGCGCCAGACGTCTTCTTGAAGCTCGAGACTTTTCAGTCGGTCGGCTCGTTCAAGATTCGCGGGATCCAAAACGCCGTCTCCATTCTATCCGATGCGGAGCGCGCGAAAGGTGTGAGCACCGTGAGCGCGGGCAATACCGCGCAAGCGCTGGCGTGGGTGGCGACGCGCTTCGGCGTCCCGTCGCGAAGCTTGATGCCTGATACCGCGCCTAAAACCAAAATCGACGCGGTCCGCGCCTACGGCGGCGAACCCGTGCTCGTCCCCGTCGCCGAGGTCTTTCGCTTTCTCAAAGAGCATGGGTGGGAGTCCGAGCCTTACGCGTTCATCCATCCTTGGACGAATACGGATGTCATGACCGGTCATGGCAGTCTCGGCCTCGAGATCCTCGAAGACCTTCCCGGCGTGGACACCGTTTTCATTCCAGTCGGCGGCGGGGGGCTTCTCACGGGCGTCGGAGCCGCGCTCAAAGCGCGGAACCCCGAGCTGCGCATCTTCGCGGTCGAGCCGGAAGGCTGCCCCGCTCTCCACGAAAGCCTGAAAGCCGGTCGTCCCGTCGAAGTTTCGTGCCAAACCCTCTGCGACGGGGTCGCGGTGCCGTACATGACGGACGAGATGTTCCCACGGCTCCATGCTCTCGTCGACGCGACGCGCCTCGTCTCCGAGGAGCGTGTCAAGGCCGTCATCCGCGCGCTCGCTCTCGACAACAAGCTGGTCGTCGAGGGCTCGGGGGCGCTCGCGCTCGCCGCGGCCCTCGCCGAGAACCCCGCCGAGCGCGGGAGGGCCGTCTGTCTCGTCACCGGGGGCAGCATCGATGCGGTTAAGCTAGAGGCCATTCTGGCCGACGAAAGCCTCTCGCATTCGCTGTGAACCTTCCGCCACGCCGCTCCGTCTAAGATGACAGAATAGGATTTGGAGGGATCTTGCATGAAGTTCTCGACATGGCTCACCGCGGCGCTCGTTAGCGTCTCCGTTACGCTCGCGCCCGACGCCTCGGCCAAAGTGCGCGAAGATTTCGACAAAGTCACGCGGCCACCGAGGGCCGGCACCATTTCAACACGACCAACGAGTCCGTCCGCATCTATCTTCCCGCAGGCGCCGGAGGCGAGCTCGACGCCCAGACCGTCAACGGGAGCATTACGACCGACTTTCCCACTACGGTGAACCGCGTGAGCCGGCGTCACTTGAAAGGAAGCTTCGGAAGCGGGGGCGAGGCCTCTTACGAGATCCAGACGGTGAACGGCTCGGTCAAGATTCTGGAGAACTGAGCTTACTGCCTGAGGGTGGCGTGGACACGAGCCACGTCACCCATATAGCCGCCTACGCCCGCTTTCGCCGCAGCGGCGAGATGCTTCCGCGCGGCCTCCCCATCACCTACTGCTTCGAGATATAAGCCGACATAGAGCTCGGCGTAGAAGATCCATAGCTGCCGCCGGCTCGCGGGCCCTTCCGTTGTTGCAGCTTCTAGGACAGTCTCCGTATCCGTCCGACCTTCGAAGAACTCGTAAATCTGCCGCATCGGAACGCGGGCGTCCGGGCCCACCGGCAAGAGCGCCGCTCGCGCCACCTCTGCACCGTCTTTGCGGGCCATGCAGAGGAAGTGCCAGACAGCGTTCTCGACATCGTCGGGGTTGACGGTGCGGTGGAGCTCGAACTGCTGCACGCAGGCCTCGAACGCCCCCGCGTAGTACTGAGCGATGCCGCGCTGCCAGAGTTGAGGCTCGATTTCGGGAGCGAGCTCGACGACGCGATCGAAATCCGCAAGCGCCGCCGCGTTGCGGCCTTGTCTGAAAGCCGCTTGGCCGCGGGCAAAAAAACTCCTCGGCGGATGCAGGCTCGCTAGGCTGCGGGTTCGCGATCGCTGCACCAAGAAACGCAAACGCGATGAGCCACATGAGTCTATGCAATCAGCGGCGCGATGACCAAAGCGACAACCGACATCAGCTTGATCAAAATATTGATCGCAGGACCGGCCGTATCCTTGAAAGGGTCGCCTACCGTGTCGCCGACGACGGCGGCTTTGTGGGTCTCGCTACCCTTGCCGCCGAGGTTGCCCGCTTCGACATATTTCTTGGCGTTGTCCCAGGCGCCACCCGCATTAGCCATGAAGATGGCCAAGACGACGCCCGAGGCCAGCGTACCGACGAGCAGACCCGCGAGAAAGTGTTTGTCGGCGAAGCCGGCCACGACCGGGATGAGCACCGCCATCAAACCGGGGGCTACCATGCGCTTGAGCGCCGCGGCGGTCGCGATGTCGACGCACTTCGCGTTGTCCGCGACCACGCCTTTTTTGCCTTCGAGAAGGCCCGGGATCTCTTTGAACTGACGCCGCACTTCCTCGATCATCGCAAACGCCGCTTCACCGACGGCCTTCATTGCCATCGACGAAAACAGAAAGGGCACCATCGCGCCGATGAGAAGTCCGGCGAGGACGATGGGCTCGGCGAGCGAGAGCGCCTCCCTGCTGAGCTGCGCTTGCTGCTGGAACGCGGCCATGAGCGCCATGGCGGCCAGAGCCGCCGAGCCGATAGCAAAGCCTTTGCCGATGGCGGCTGTCGTGTTGCCGACGGCGTCGAGCTTGTCGGTGCGGCCGCGGACTTCACTCGGAAGCTCGGCCATCTCCGCGATCCCGCCGGCGTTATCGGCGATCGGACCGTAAGCGTCCACGGCGAGCTGAATGCCGACCGTCGCCAGCATACCGAGGCCAGCTAGTGCGATGCCGTAGAGTCCAGCGAAGCTATGGGTCGCCACAATAGCCAAGGCGATGAGCGCGAGCGGCCATGCCGTCGATTTCATGCCGAGTGCGAGCCCGGCGATGATGTTCGTCGCGGCCCCAGTCTGAGACGCTTCCGCCACTTCTTGGGCGGGCCTTTTGGACTCGGCCGTATAGTGCTCCGTGATAAAGCCGATGGCGGTGCCTACGGCGAGACCGATAACCATCGAAATGTACAGGTTGAACGCGGCCTCGGGCGCCATCGCCTGAATGACGGGATAGGCGATTCCCATCATCAAGATCGCAGCACCGATCGTGCCCATGTTGAGTGCCGCCTGCGGGTTCCCGCCTTCCGTCGTGCGCACGGCGAAGGTACCGAGGATCGAAGCAACGATCCCAAAACCCGCAAGCACGAGCGGCAGGATGACGTAGTTGAGCGGATTTGCGACCGTTGTTCCGCTTGCCTCCAGATCGCTCACGTAAGCGAGTGCCAACACCATGCCGGCGATGATCGAGCCCACGTAGGACTCGAACAAATCCGCCCCCATGCCCGCGACGTCGCCGACGTTGTCACCGACGTTGTCGGCGATGACGGCGGGGTTACGTGGGTCGTCTTCAGGGATGCCGGCCTCGACTTTGCCGACGAGATCCGCGCCGACGTCGGCGGACTTCGTGTAGATACCGCCGCCCACGCGCGCGAAGAGCGCGATCGACGAAGCACCGAGACTAAAGCCGGACAGGATTTGTAATACCTGGTTCTGGATGACGGACGGCTCGATGCCGTACATGCTCGTGTAGAGGAGCCAAAGCAAAGAGAGCCCGAGTATCGCGAGCCCCACGACGGACATGCCCATGACCGAGCCGCCCGAAAACGCGATGCCGAGAGCGCCCGAAAGCGACTCCCGCGCAGCGTGCGTCGTGCGCACGTTCGCCTTCGTGGCCACGCGCATACCGAAATAGCCCGCGAGCGCCGAGCTTCCGGCGCCAACGATGAAGGACAAGCCGATGAGCGACGTGCCGGCAGAATAGTTCGCGAGCATGAGCAGCGCGGTCACGACACCGGCGAAAATTGCAATCACGCCATACTCGCGCCGTAGAAAGGCCATGGCGCCGTCGCGAATGAAACCCTCGATCTCTTTCATGCGATCGGTGCCGCCATCCTGGCGGGCGACGAAGCCGGCCTTGTACCATGCAAACACGAGCGCCGCCGCGCCGAAAATGGGCGGCAAGTAAATAACGCTTTCCACGAGTTATCTCCTGGGATTCACAATCAAAAGGATTCGGGGGGCGGTCCGCCCCACGCACAAAGGCGAGATTCTAACAAAAACAGAACAGCACGTCCGAAGTTATTTATTCCGTTGAATTACGAGCCTCCGGCGCATAGAATCTCCCGGATTCGCCTAGCCACGTTGAAGGCCCGAGGAAGCGGCAGCTGGTGACAACATGTTGAAACAGTTTAACTTAGCGCTTTGCGCGGCAGTCACCCTTTCAGGTGCGAGCGCGGCCGACGAGCTCATCTATCCCGTGGATGTCGCCGTGGGGCTCGGCGACAAGATCTTTGTCGCCGATCACGAGGCCCACGCGCTGCTGGTGCTCGGCGACGACGGCTTCGAGAACGTGGCCGCGGGTAAAGGCCTTCCGCGGACCCCACTCTACGGAATCCGGCACATCGCGCCCGACGGGGACGGTAACGTGCTCGCAAGCGACCCTGCCACGATGAAGCTCTACAAAATCGACGGCGCGGGAAAGATCGAGCCGGTCCCCGACGACGATCGCTTCGTTACCCCATGGGGGATCGCGATCGAGAAATCCGGAGACATTCTCGCCGTCGATCGCGTCACCCACAGGCTTCGCCGCGTGAAGTCGGGCGGTGCTGTTTCGGATGTCGCCGAGATTCGAGCGCCGCGCGCCATCTTATTTGATAAAGAGGGCGCCATCCTCGTGCTCACGGACAAGAACCTCGTGCGCGTCGAGGACAGCACCACGACCTCGATCACCACCTCACCGCCATTCGAGTTCCCGCACGACGCTGTGCTTCATCCCGACGGCAACTTTTACGTGAGCGACGGCTACGCAAAAGCGATTTGGAAAGTCGCGCCTGACGGAACCGTAACACCGTTCGTGCAGGGAGACCCGCTCGTTAGCCCCCAAGGTCTGGCCGTTGACGCCAAGCGCAATCTGCTCGTCGCCGACGCGCACGCCAAAGCTATATTTCTCATCACTCCAAAAGGTGAGCTCAGCAAGCTAGGGCAGTGAACGCTGGGCCTTCACCCATCCCATTGAGCTCGGAGGCATAACGCATGGCATCACCAGAACGCGGCATGTGGGGGTCGAGGCTCGGGTTCATCCTGGCCGCGGCAGGAAGCGCGGTCGGGCTCGGCAACATCTGGGGCTTTCCGACAAAAGTCGGACAAAATGGCGGCGCGGTTTTCGTCCTCGTCTACTTGTTCTGCGTCTTTTTCGTTTGCGCGCCCATCTTCATCTCCGAGCTCATTCTCGGAAGGCGCACGCAAAAAGGTCCCGTCGGCGCGTTCAAAGCGCTCGCGCCCAAGACGAGCTGGTGGATGGTGGGTGCTCTCGGCGTCATGTGCGGTGTCGGCATCCTGTCATTCTATGCGGTGATCGCGGGCTGGACGGTGGCCTATATCTACTTCACCGCGGTAGGCGGGCTCGGCTCGAACGCGGACGAGATCGGCGCTTTTTTTGGCGCGTTCACGGGTAATGGCCCCTTGACGATCGGCCTCACCCTCGGGTTCCTTCTCCTCACCGCGGCCTGCATTCTCGGCGGCGTTCGGGCAGGCATCGAGCGCGTCACGAAAACACTCATGCCGCTCTTGATTGCACTCCTTCTGATTCTCGCGGTGCGCGCTTTCACGCTACCCGGAGCCGCCGAGGGACTGACTTACTACCTCCGCCCAGATTTCCGCCGGATCTTTGACGGGAACGTGCTAACCGCCGCTCTCGGCCAAGCGTTCTTCTCTCTGAGCCTCGGCATGGGCGCGCTCATCGTTTATGGCAGCTACTTGCGCCGGGAGGACAACCTCGGCGTCGCCGCTCTCTGGGTCATTCTTCTCGATACTGCTATTGCCCTCCTGGCGGGATTCATCATCTTTCCCACGGGTTTCTCGATCGAAGGCTTCAACCCGAGTACAGGTGGACCCGGGCTCATCTTCACGGTCTTGCCGCAGCTATTCGCAACCTTGCCAGGAGGCGCGCTCTTCGGATCTGCGTTTTTTGTCCTCTTAGCAATGGCGGCACTCACGTCGACGATCTCGTTGTTCGAGGTGCCGGTATCACACTGCATCGACGAGTACGAATGGCCGAGAAAAAAGGCTGTTGTTGTGCTAATTGGTTTCACGTTTTTTCTTTCGATACCTTCAGCCCTCGGCAACGGCGCTGTCGCCAGCTTGAGTAACTTTTCCGCGACGCTAGGAGGGAGCTTTCTCGGGCTGATGGACATCGTCTGGAACAATTACGCCCTTCCGATTGGCGGGTTTCTGATTTCCATATTTGTCGCCTATCGTCTCGGCGTTCCAAAAGCCATCGAGGAGCTCACCGCGGAAAACGCGTGGTTTCCGAATACAGGTTTGTGGGGGTTTCTGATCCGAACCGTGTCTCCCGCCGCCATCCTGCTCATCTTTCTGTCTTTTCTGTGGACTGCCATAAAGCCTCTATTCAGCTGAACCAGGAATCTATCGACCATGGATCAATTGACAAACCTTTTGAATCAAGCTTCGGGCTGGCTCTACGCGCCCTATGCCCTTCCGGCGCTTCTCGTCGGCGCCGGAGGCTACCTCACCTACCAAACCGGACTGGTTCAAATCCGTCACTTCACAACCGCCGTGAAGGAAGCGCTCAGCGGGATGTTCGCCGGCAAAGAGGGCAAAGGAGAGGGCACCATCACCTCGTTCCAGGCTCTCTCGACCGCGCTCGCTTCCACCGTAGGTAACGGCAATATCGGAGGCGTCGCCACGGCGATCGTCGTCGGCGGCCCCGGCGCTATTTTTTGGATGTGGGTGACCGCGGCCGTGGGGATGGCGACCAAGTATTCGGAAGCCGTCCTTGGCGTCCATTATCGCGTGACGACGGAAAGTGGCGAGATGGCGAGCGGCCCGATGTACTACATCACCAACGGGCTCAAAGGATGGCCCTTCGCGAAACCCCTCGCCTATACGTTTTGTGTCTTCGGCGCGGCCACGGCGCTTCTCGGTACAGGAAACATGGCGCAATCGAACACGATCGCGCAAACGTTCCGCCAAGCGGCGCAGCAGAACTTCAACTTGGATGTGAACCCGTTGGTTCCCGGGCTTCTCATCACGGTGGCCTGCGCCCTCGTGCTCCTTGGCGGCATCAAGCGGATCGCGATGGTATCGGAGAAGCTCGTCCCGTCGATGATCGTCGTTTATTTGCTGATGGGCCTCGCCTACGTAGTCATGAATGCGGGCGAGATCCCGGCCGTCTTCGGCGTCATCTTCGCCAACGCCTTCACGCCCATGGCCGCCGTCGGCGGTTTCGTCGGCGCTGGGGTCAGCCAAGCCATCGCCGCGGGCATCAGCCGCGGCGTGCTTTCGAACGAAGCGGGCCTCGGGAGCGCTCCCATCGCACATGGCATCGCCAAAGTCAGCCACCCGACCCAGCAAGGCTTGGTCGGCGTCTTCGAAGTCTTCGTGGACACGATCGTGGTGTGCAGCATGACGGCGTTCATCATTATTTCGTCCGGCATGTGGCAGCTCGCGGAATTCCAGCAATCGAGCGGCGACCTCACAGCAGCCGCGCTCGATACCCAGATTCCTTACGCGAGCTTGCTGGTGGCGTTATGTTCTTTCTTGTTCGGCTTTTCGACGCTCATCGGCTGGTGCTACTACGGCGAGAAGTGCTTCGAGTTCATGTTTGGGACTAAAGGCATCGTTCCCTATCGCTTCATCTATACGGTCCTCATCCTCGTGGGCGCCGTGGTTCCCGTGCCGCTCGTATGGGCCATCGGCACGCTCCTGAACGGCTTCATGGCGTTGCCCAATTTAATTGGCTTGATTGGGCTTGGCGGCGTCGTCGCGAAGCTCACGAAAGATTATTTCAGCGGAGAACGCGCGACGAGTTGATCCGCGCGGCGATGATCGCGAGCTATTCGAGGCCGAGGCGTTTCGATTCCGACTCGATGGCCTGGAGAAAGCTCCCGATCTGAGCCAAGCGCTTGCCGTTGATGAACAAGGTCGGGGTCGAGTTGACCTCGAGGTGCTTGGCTTCCGCGATCTGGGCAGCGAGCTCGTCTTTGGCCGAGCTCGACGCCATGCACGAGCGCATCTGGCCTTCTTCGACGCCGACAGATGCCGCGATCCGAACGACGTCATCGACCTCAGCGTTGTGCGGCTGCTGGGCGAAGATCTTGTCGTGATAGGGCCAGAACTTGTCTTGCTCGGACGCGCAGACGGCACCGAGCGCGAGCTCACAAGCGCCTTCGTGGAGCGTTCGGGACAGACCGGGGTTGCAATCCTGGTCGAGCGGATAGTTCTTGTAGAAGATAGCGACCCGGTCGCCTGAATTCGGAAGATAGTTCGAAAGAGCCGTCGCGAGATTTCGGCAGTAGGGGCAGAGAAAATCAGAGTACTCCACAACGCGGATCGGAGCGCCGTCGGGACCTTTGAAAGGAATGGTGTCGAGCGTAAGCGTGTGGACCTGTTCGGAGGCGAACTGCGCCATCGCCTTGGCCGTCTGGTATTCCTGATACTTCTTCGGGTCGTCCAGCGTCTCTTGCAGCTCGCCCAGCTGGGCCCGAACGCGTGCGAGCTCCGCCTCGATAGAAGCAACCGAACCGGAATCCCCGGAGCTCACTGGAGCGGGTGAGCCGAGGAGGTTCTGCTGTTGTGCATCGGCGTTTCCGGCCAATGCGCTTTCAACGGCCACTACAGACACCATCACCACGAAGGTGCCGAGAGCCCAAACGACGAACGCGCGACGGCCCTCACCGCCGAGAAGAGTTGCAAATGCCGAGCCGAGTTGGCGCATCGCCGGCCATAGTAGCGCAAACAGCGCGAGGTTCACACCATAAGTCGCGAGGCACAGTTTGCAGAAGGCGCCGATCGCGAAGGCTTGGAGCCCAAAGAGTCCGAGATCCGCCACCACTCCCGCCCCGACAAGAGCGACTGCGAGACCAGCGGCGGCGCTTCGCACCGTTTCGCCGGCAACGAGCGCGAGCGACGCGAGGAAGACCACCGAGCCATAGAAGACGAGACCGATGGCCGCCACCGAAATGTTCCCGATCGACGAGTAGCGGCTCTTGGACACCGTCTCACAACCGCTCTGTTCGTCCGTGCCGCACATGGCGTCGACGGCGGTACCGGCGGCACCGACCCCGTGATGATCGAATAGAAGAAGTCCCGACAGCGCTCCCCCGACGAGGGCGAGCAGCACGAGCAAAGAAATTCGCGAAGGCTGCATCTAAGAATTATGCCATGTCCGGCAACCGGATAAAATAGCACCGGCCATGGGTACGGACGACCTCTCATATCAATCATCTCCGCTGAGCGATCTGTCGCTACTTCTCGCAGCGAACGCAGTGAACGCCTTTCCCGCCTTTCCGATGACGACGTCAGAGCCTTTCACGCGCGCGGCTTCTGCACCGGCACTCGCGTACTCACCGACCAGCAGGTCGAGCAGCTTCGCCTCGAGCTCGAGCCGCTTCTCGACCTCGAGCACTCCGGGCACGAGCTCTTTCACGAATTCCACGCGAACGAGTCCGAACATCCCGAGCAGGTCCTGACGCACGCACTCGGGGCGTGGCGCATAGCGCCCACCTTTCACGACCTACTCTGGAACCTCGCCATCGCCGTCCCGGCGAGTCAGCTTCTCGGTGTCGCCGTCCGCTTCTGGAACGACCAGCTTTTTGTCAAGCCAGACGCGCGCGGGGGATCCGTCGCCTGGCATCAAGACTACTCGTATTGGACGAGGACCCAGCCGATGGCGCATTTGACGTGCTGGATCCCGCTCGACGACGTCGATGAAGCGAGCGGGACCCTGCACTATGTCCCGAAGAGCCATCTTTGGGATCCTCTTCCGATCACGGGTCTCACCGGGGATATGGACGCGATCCGCAAGGTGTTGACAACCGCGCAGCTCGAAGCCTTCACGCCCGTTCCGATGACGCTCGGGAAAGGCGAAGCGTCGTTCCACCATCCGCTCACGATCCACGGCTCGCCGCCCAACAAATCCGAGCGGCCACGACACGCTATCGCGCTGAACTTTTGTCTCGACGGGACTGAGCGGGTGCGCTCCATCGCCTAAAGGCGATGGGTTCGCGGGCGACTAAAGTCGCCTAAAGGCGCACGGCGGAGGATTACTCGCTTACCCTGAACGACTCGTCGTCTTCCGGCAGCTCTCCTTGCAGCTCGATGTACTTGGCCACAACCTCATCGGTCACGTTTCCGCTCGTCGCTACAAAATAGCCGCGCGCCCACAGGTGCCGACCCCAAAACTTCTTGCGGATCGCTCGAAAATCACGCATCAGCTTGTGCGATGTCTTCCCCTTGATCGCCTGCATTACTCGGCTCGGCGACAGCCGTGGCGGCACGCTCAGCAACAGATGAACGTGCTCTGGCCGTACATGGCCCTTCAGTATTTCTATGTGGTGCGTCGCACAGATCTCTCTTATCAACTCCCGCAGGCGAAGTGCTACATCTCCTCTCAATACCGGCTTGCGGTACTTCGGGATGAATACGAAATGGTAGTTTAATTGATACGTCGTGTGCGATGATTTCCGATATCCTTTCATCCGGGGATCGTACCGCAAGCCTCCTAAAGGCTTCGCCTGAAGGCGAGGGGTTTCAACCATCCCCGAGTGAGACACTAACCCACCACGCCATAGGGCGTGGGTTTAGGAAGGCCCCCCCGAGGGGGCCGATGACGTTGGGAAGGCCCCGTTGGGGCCGTCTCTCGTTAACTCAGGTCGAGATCACCTTGGCGAGACTCAAGCTTTTCTTGCTCCCGGATGTACTTTCTTATTCGCTCCTCGTAAAGGCCAACCGTACTCACACAGTACCCCTTCGCCCAAAAATGCAAGCCCGTCATACGACGTTCTTTCAGCAATTCTCGGTGGATGCGTACCGCACTCTTCCCTTTCAGAAAACCGATCGTGTGAGATACGCTGTACTTGGGAGGGATGCTCATACACAGGTGAGGAGTAGAACTGATAGAAGGCAACGCGCAACCGGACCACATCCCGCTGTTGAACGAAACCGCTACGCGGTATCCAAGCAAGGCTCGGAGCCTGCAGAATCGTTCAGATGGTGGGATTAAAGACTGGGTTCAGCGGCGGCGCCTCGATTCATCTACCGAACGCGAAGACCAACCAGTATTCCCTGGCCCCTCCCGAAGACTCGGCGCCGTCCGCGGGAACGAACTGTTATGTGGCAATCTGCGCGAGGGTCAAAATCGGCGCCATTCGGCCAAACGAGCGTGTGAGCCTCTGGATCAATTCGAACCTTATCAAAAAACGCCTGATCCTGAAGAGGGCCATAGAGTTCTCCGTGCAGGACAGGCCGGAAGTCGATTACTTGTGACGTTCCATCCTCGAACGCCACGCGGAGCGTGAACGGCGCGACCGTTTCGACATTGGTGACCCGGTGGATCTCATGGCTCATGGAATTGCTACCTCAATGGTTCAATCTTAGAGGGTGGGCGGCCTTCTTGCAAAGTCTTCCAACTCGAAAGCAACTCGTCCCTGTGGAGCTCTGCCCAGGCAAGGACAAGGCGCTCCTGACGTTTTGGGAGCGATCCGGCAATCAATTCGATCGGATCGATTCCATAGATTCCGACGTGCTCCTGACAATACGCGTGCAGGTGAGCAAGGTGATGACTCCCACCGACCTCGACAAACATCCGGATCACGATCCCAAAGAAGCGCGAGAGTTACGGCATCAGCAATCGCCTAGTCCACAGAACCGTTGAATTGAGCGGCGGCACGGCGACGTCGCTGCCGAAGCCGCACGGGTTTCAAAATGTCTCATGCCTTGACCGCAGCCTGTGTGCCGTCCGCTCGAATTCATAGATAGCCATCACGTCCGGTTGTGCCACCGCTTCGGGTCGCGTTTCCCATGGAAGCAGGCAACCACGATCACATTGTCGTCGACCAGCCGATAGAGCAGTGAATACGGAAACCTAACAAGCATCGCCCGACGTGTATCTCGTCTCAACACGGCGTAGAGTTCCGGCATTTCTCGGATCCTATCGAGCGTTCCGTTGACCTCTGCAAGGAATTCATCGCCCAAGCCGGTCCGTTGAGATTCGTACCACAGGTGCGCCTCGTCGATCTCTGCCGCCGCAGCGGGTCGGATTATGACGGGATTCAACGAGAGCGATTCCGAATGCGATGCAAAACCTCATCCCAAGGAATCCCGAGGGGCGCTCCACTCTCGATGTCCGTTTCCAAATCGTCTAGACGACGGTCCAATTCTTCCCGCTGTGCCTCGGTTAAAGGAACGCTGGATGGCTCTTTCCGCAGGCTGTCCCATAGTTGCTCCAACAATTCGAGACGCTCCTCCGGGCTCATCCTCTCGATGTCCAACGCCGGTTTACTCATAGTCCCAGTATCTCTCTGTTGGCCAGGTCGCCACAAACGCGTCGTCTTGTTCCGGTTCAGCGCGGTGCTTCAGTGCCGAAATTTCATGGCTAACGTGGAGTTGAGCGGCGGCACGGCGTAGGCGCGGACCGAAGCTCACGCCTACCTACCGATTGCGCAAACCGTCACCCACCCCAAGGCTCTGTGCCGTCCGCTCGATCGCCTTGTTATACCGTCACTCACAAATGTGACACGACTCCGACGGCCCACACCTCAAATATGCGTCGCGTGCTAGCTCCGCCAACGAGCCGTGAACTCCTGAACGTGTTGCTCGAAGGTAATCGGGGGCCGACCTAAGACCGTCGACACATCGGGAGAAATAGGCTCGTACAATCCGTCACGCATCGGTTGAAAGAAGGACACGAAATACTCGATATCGGCTGGAGCGTGCCCCTGTTGGGCGGCGTACGCTCGCAAGTCGTCATCCGTGATGCTCGTATACCTCACCGATTTTTCAGAGACGTTTGAGATGATGTCTGCGACCTCCGTGTGTGTCATGGCGCGGCTACCAGTCACTGTGTAACCAATGCCCTCATGCCCGCCTTCAATCAACGATGCAACAGCCATGGCTGCAATATCTCGGGTGTCGACGAAGCTGACCTTCGCGTCTGCCGCGGGGAGAGAGATGTCTCCTGAATCGCGGATAGACTGAGCAAACATGCCAATACTGAAGTTCTGCATGAACCAGTTCGGACGAATGAACGTGTGGCGCAGCGCGCTCTCAGAGACGATACGCTCAGCTCGCGAAAACGGATTGTCACTCTGATCGACGCCCATTGCAGTCATGAGTACGATCGTGTCGATTCCCGACGTTTTACACTCCTCGACGATCCGACCCACGGTTGTATCTGGCTCTTTGTCGCCGTCCGGCGCCAACATAAAAAATCGGTCGGCACCCGCGAGTGCGTTTCGTAAGTCTTCTTTCCGCTCCAGGGATACCCGCACTGCGGAAACACCTTTGGGGAACTTGGCAGCAGCTGGATCTCGCGTTGCCGCTCGAACCTGCTCTCCTTTCGCCGACAACTGCGCGACAACCTCGCGCCCCACCTTACCCGTCGCCCCAATCACTAGGGTGGTGCCCATAAGATTGCTCCTCTCATCGTCAAAGATAACGGTCAGTCAAATGGTTCATCGGTATAACGCGCGGGATGAGCGGCGTGGCCAGTCCTGGAGGCCCAGCACACGCTCACTCGAAGCGACTCCCTGCTATACACACCATACGTTACTCGAAAAGAGAGGCCACGACCGCTCGATCCCGTTGTTAGGCAGCCCCGAATCGCAACACCGAAGCTTAACGGACGACGACTTTGTTTTCGTCGGCACCAGAATCTGAGTATGTTTGCCTAGACGAACGATTAAATGGGCTAATCAGTACACGTCCAAATCGTTCCCAATGACGGTCCTACCGCGATAGGTCCGTTGAATCTCGGAGAGGTACTGCGCATCGGAGATGTCGCCCGATGCGCGACCCACCCCACGGTGATAGAGGATGAGCAGTTTCGGCTGTGCCTTGTTCGCGATCTCAGCCAATTGCGCCGTCGTCGTGTGGTACTTCGATCGGTACTCCAGCCAGTTGGGCACCGCCCGTGGGAAATAAGCCTCAGAGATGGGACAGGGAGAAGCGAACCTCGTCTTTAGGGCGCCGCCGAACAAAGCGTTCGAGCAGACGGCACCGAGCCTTCGTGAAGGCATGAGATACTTTGTACGAGCGTCGGCATCGGCGGCTCTTACGGCAGTGCCGCCGCTCAACGCAACGTTAGGCAGCCTGACGCCACGTTGCGTCTGCGGTCTGAGGAGACTCAAAGATAATGACCAGAAGACAGCTGCAGAAGATCACAGGTCGGAGAGCGAATTGCTGGGACGAGATATACGAGCGCGGTGGGTAGTGCGACGGCTTCGAACAGGCAAATACCCACGTACGCCATAAGAATCGCCCAAGTACAAACGAACGACGCGCCGGGACCCAAGGCTCGATGCGTGTAGACGTGCTCTCCGCCAACCTTCGGCATGGCCGCAGCGAGCTCCGCGTACAAGAGACTAATCAATACTACGGCGCCACCCCCGACCGCGAAGGCAACCACCGTGCCGAGACTGCCCCCGCGTACGATCCAGTTTCCCGACAGTAGTACCCAGCCCCATCCGATCATCGCGCCAAACGACAGCGCGAGCACGTCCCAGCTCTTGAGAACCCGAGTGAACCCATTGCTTTGATCTGGATTCATCCTTTGCTCTTCGTCAGTGCTCCTACAGAATTAGAAACGCAGCGAACATCTCGTGTCCGCCGAACGTTGAGTTGAGCGGCGGCACGGTGGAGGCGCCCCCGCGACCTAACCGTTTCAGGATGCCTCATACTTTGCCGAAGGCTCTGTGCCGTCCGCTCGAACTCATGGTTAGACGGCCCTCCTTTAGACTTCAATGTCCACGATGCGTGTTGATCTCTTCTTCGCTCAAACGCAGGAAACGAGCCGCATTGTTGTAGAAAATGTCCGCCTTCTGCTCGGCAGTTAACCCTAATTGAACAATAATTCATGACGCTAGCGCGAGTTCGATTCTTTCAAAGAGTGTCTGAGTGGAGGAGTTTGTGGCCATTCGGAGCGCGTTTCGACCACTAACGCGAACGAGGCGGCCGGCTTTGTTGATGATGCGGAAGCGGATGGTGCGGATGGTGTGCAGCAGATGGGTGCATGTACGCTTTCGAGAGATGCCTTTCGTTTCGGCGATGGTGTCGAGCTGAAAGCTGCGACACAGGTTGTGTGCGAGCACGTTCAACTGTTGCCAGGCGCTATTGGCGGCATAGCTTTTAGTGGGCACGACGTCGAGAGCGAACTGGCTGCGCAATTCGGCGAAGGTTTTCTCTTGGCCGCCTCGCCCAGCAGCGAAGTACCAAAGGCGTTGGACGGTGAGCGATTTGTTGGTGGCGACGGCTGAGTACTCGAAGTAGCCGTCGTCTGGAGAAAACAGGTCGAGCTGGAAGTTTTTCGGCGTTCGATGTCGAACTCGCTTCCGATAGGTCGCGATCCGGACGGTGATATTCCAGGGCTCGATGAAGTGTTTGATGGAGAAGCCATCGATTTCGTCACTCACGCGGTGCCATCGCTTGCGCCCAGCGACGACCTCCTTTAGGCCGAGCCACGGCCAGAACGGAGCCTTGATCGCGAACTCGCTTCGGGAGCGCTCTAGCCTCTTGAGAATCTTTTCGTTGAAAAACGCGGCATCCGTGCGGAATTCCAGCTTTCGGGACCGACCGAACTGGCCCCGTAGCTCGCCTATCAGCTCCCGTAGAAACGCATCGGCACCCTTGGAGTCGTGAACGTTGCCAGGACGATTTCTGGATTTGAGAATCTGGCCCGTCTGAGCCAGGTGAGCGAACAAAGGGTAGTAACTTTTATTCTTCTTGCGATGAGGATTGAATCCTCGAAACGCCCATCCAACCTGATTGCCTGCCTGAACCACGGTGCCGTCCATATCTACCGTCAGACGGTTCAGACCCAATCGCTCGATCTGCTCGTGGACCAATACACCGTTCAACTCCGATAGGCCCTTGAGCCGCTCTCCCGTGAATTGCTTCAGCCAATTCACGATCGTCGGACGGCTCGGTAGTCTTCTCAACCCACAGAAGCGAAGCAGCATCGGGTCATCACAGACATACTGCAGGTGCTCTAGACGACGAGCTCCCACGAGCAGCATCCCAACCAACACCAGAACCAGTCGGACGCTCCCGTAGTCCGACCGAATGCCTTTTCCTCTGCACGCCTTTCCTACCCGGCGGCTTAGCTCAACCCGGCGCAAATATCGTGAAAACAGTTCCAGTCCACCAAACGAGCTCAGGTTCTGCTCTGTGAACTCGATCGGAAGATCCTTGTTGAAGTTCCGGCGAAATCGAGATAGTTTCAAGCGCACTATAGGGGCCTCTGGTCGTTTGGGGTTTTGTTTGGAAGCAACGCTCCAAACATAAACCCAGAGGCTCCTTTGTCAATACTTTCGCGCTACTTTGCTCTCTTTTTTTTGCGATTAGGGTTAACCCTAATCGCAAAATCTTCGAAGCACGAAAACGCGAAACAGCCGCACTGGGCGCAGGCGAGAAGCTCGTGCTGGGGCACCCGCTCGCCGCCACTATAGGTGATTCTGCACGGTGTATGCAGAACCTGGAAAAGGTGCTATTCACGGGGCCAAAGACCTCAGACACGGTGACGTTTATTTGCGATTAGGGTTAAGAAACCCGCAGATTGAATGGCCTCAACCGCTATACCGATGGTTTCCGGCCATTGCATCTGATCGGAGCCGAACATGATGCGTTTCGAGAGGCCCGATTCAACGAGTGTGCGAAGATGTCTGTAAAAGGCGTTTCGATCGACAATCCATGTGGCGGTCGAAACCTCTCCGTAGAGCTGCGGATACTGGTAAGTCATCGCTACCCACTCCTGCGTGAAGGGGAAACCGGAATTCTCGACGAAGAGCCTCAGATTAGAGTGACGCGCGAGCACCTCCTCGAGTAAGAGCGGATTCCCAGCTGACGACCGAAACGTAGGCAGCGGAGCTCCGATGCCGAGCGTATGGATATGTGCTGGTAGGTCGAGTTCGGCCGCGAGCGAAAAGTAAGGTGCTAACGCCTCATCATCAGGCCGGTAACCGTAGTACTGTGTCGCGATCTCGCCTAGCCCTTCGAACCGCCCCTCGACGTATTCTTTCCTGAGAAATTCCACGGCTGGCTTGCCCGGCTGACTCAGAAACGCGCTAGGTATGAACCGACCCGAGTGCGACGACGAGGATGACGAATCTTGGCGCGATGAAGTCATCGCCGATATCTTCGACGGGCCGCCGTCCCCGAAACCGCCCAAACCGGAGAGCGGCTTTGCCGACTGGCTCTCCAATTGGTGCGACCGACAGGAAGTAAACACGCTAGAAGCGCGTTCACGGAATAGGCGAGTGAGGCGCTATCCCGAACCCGGCTCGAGTGCACACGTGTGCACCGAGGAGGTGAGCACCCGCAGGCCGGACACCTCGAAACCTCCGATCCAAAGCCATCCGGAGGATCACCTGGCGGGTGATCTGCTATAACTGACGGCCAATGGTGCTCGAATCCGGCCGTCGCCTGGGCCACTTCGAGATTCTCGACCCGCTCGGCGCGGGTGGCAGGGTGAGGTCTCCGACCAGCGGGTCCGAGTACGCACCGTCATGATCATTGCGCCCTAACAGTCCGGATGAGCGGCGGCACGGCAAGATCCTCGTCGAAGGCTCGACGCACCGACCAAGGGTCTCACGGCTGCACGAAGTCTTGGTGCCGCCCGCTCGATCGCGTAGTTAGGCGCCAAATCGCACTACCTGTCAGTAAGCTGCTGCATACTACTACCAGACGAATGGCACAAGCCGGTACCGTACCTTCTTCACGTACTCGTTGTAGCCCGGCAACGTCTTCCGCAGGTCTTCTCTTCTACAACGATCCGTGCGATCAGGACGATGAGCAGGACCGACACTGCGATCAGGCTCTGCGACGTAAAATACCGAGGCGCCGCGACCGCCTGGGGGTGGCAATGGATCTCCCAGCGACGAGAATCTAACGAATCCGGCGCCCTTTTTCAAATCGGCCGTGTTTACGCGTTGCATCCAACGGAGCTGGTTTTTGATCGGCTCGATGAGTTTGAGAGGCAACATCGTCAAGTGATCCTTCTCCCCTTTTCCGCTTCGGACAATTATCTCTCGGTGATCGAGGTCGATATCCTTAATGCGAAGACGGCAGGATTCGAGCAGCCGGAGTCCGGACTTTGCCTCGAACGCCGTCGAGTGGACGACGGAGCGTAACGTAGTCTTCATGCAGGGGCCCGGAAAATTCTGGGGCGTCGGATTTGCCTTTCCCCTTTCTTTCCTTTGCGCCTTTGCGTCTTTGCGTTACGCTTTTCCTATATTGATCTTCGAAATTGCTCTTTCGAGCATCGTTTCGGGTCAGCCATCCTCCGCGGTGAAGCCTGGTCTCGATCGCCTGCGGTCGAATACCTCCCCTCTCCCTTCCGCCTGCGAGTAAACCGCGTTCTTGATCTTGTACCAGGTCGTGCCCTCTCGGTAGAGTCCCTTCTTGCGCTTGGCGATGACGCCCTCGAGATCCATCTCGCAGACTCTCTCGAAAAGCGCGACCCCGCTCGCTTCGATGTGATCGACATAGAGCAATCGCGAGTCTTCTTCGGGGACGAGCGCCCTCAGCTTCGCTTTGCGCTCGAGAAGCGGCCGATCTCGCAAGTCTTCTCCGTCGAGCCAGAGCAAATCGAACGCGTAGTAACAAGGTTTACCTTTCCGCGCCAAAAGCTCGTAAAACCGGGGACGTCCCTCGGCGTCGAGGCACACGATCTCTCCGTCGATCACGGCGCGACGGTCGGACAGAACCTTGGCGATCGCCGTTGCGAGCGCGTCAAACTCGTCGAAGCGATGTTGATTGCGGGAGACGAGCCGGCACTTCGCCGCGTCGACATAAGCGAGGGCGCGGAAGCCGTCATGTTTGAGCTCGAAGACCCAATCTGTGTCGTCGAAAGCGTCATTGCGCCGAATCAAGCCAAGAGGCTTCATTCCGGAATCGTCCTAACCCTGCGGACCAATCCATGAGCTGCTCGAGCCCCTCTTCGACGAAGCGCCAATCAACCGGGCCGATAACCGACTCGAGACGTGCTGCATCGAGAACAGGGCGCGCGTCTTTTGGCTTCATCGAGAGGTCGGCGTCCGCGAGTAGCTCAAGGCGCTCGAAACGGACGTCGGGCCGCAGGCGCCCCACAGCGTCGAGCAGACGGGAGAAAGCGACGGACTCCTCGGAGCCAACATGGAACGTGTCGCCTCCCTCCGGCCTCGTGAGGGCAAGGTCGACGAGCGCACGGGCGGCGGCGTCGACGAAGCTGTAGGGCCGCTTCGTCGCCAGTCCGAATACACGCACGGAGCGCTTCTCGAGGGCGTGGTGCATCTGTTGGTAGTCCCAGTCGATACGCGCGAGACCCTCGATCTCAGCCGAGGTCACGAATCGCCTGCCCGTAGACTTCGAGATAGCGGCCCGCTGAGCTTCTCCACGAAGAATCTTCGCGCATCGCGCGCCGCACCCAGCGCGTCCACAGCTTCTCGTTCTCGTAGTGGCGGAGCGCGCGCCGAAGCGTCGTTCGGAGCGCCGAGACGTCGAACGCTTCGAAAGAAAACCCGTTTCCTCCCTCAGGGTCTTCGTCCAGGTCGCGGATGGTGTCCGCAAGGCCGCCGGTCGCGCGCACAACGGGAAGGGTGCCATAGCGGAGCGCAATCATCTGGCCGAGGCCGCAAGGCTCGTAGCGCGACGGCATCAAGAAAAGATCGGCATAAGCGTAGATGCGCCGGCCGAGCGCCTCCTGAAAGCCACGATTCACCGAGATGGCTTTCGGGAAACGCGCGACGAGAGGGCGAAAGGCGTCGAGAAATTCCTGGCGCCCCGAGCCGAGCACGACGAGCTGCGCCTTTTCCTCTGCGACGAGCGCGGGCACAGCTTCGAGCACAAGCTCGAAGCCTTTTTGAGGATCGAGACGTCCGATCGCAGCGAGGAGCGGGATCCGAGGCGACAGGGTCAGACCGAGCTCTTTTTGCAGCTCGAGCTTCCCCGCCGCTTTGCCCGAAAGCCGCGTCGAGGCGAATCGAGACGTGAGCGCCGGATCTTTCCCCGGATGCCAATCATTGGGCTCGATGCCGTTGACGATGCCAGTAAGCCGATCCGCACGGGTGCGCAAAACCCCCTCGAGCCCAGCTCCGAGCTCCGCCCGTTGAATCTCACGGGCATAGCTCGGGCTGACCGTCGTGAGCCGCTCCGCACTAACAAGCCCTCCTTTGAGAAAGTTGAGCCCCCCGTAGAACTCGAGCGCGTCGATGTGAAAAAGGGAGTCGGGAAGGCCGAGACGCGGCAAGAGCTCCCTTCGAAAGATCCCCTGATAGGCAAGGTTATGGACCGTCAGCACGACCGGCGTCCGCGACGACCGGCCGTCGAGTCTCTGATAGACCGGGAGAAGCGCCGTCTGCCAGTCGTGCACGTGAATCATGTCCGGGGCGAGCCCAAGCGCTTCGGTCGCCGCGAGAGCCGCCCGCGAGAAAAACGCGAAGCGGAAGGGGTTGTCGTCGTAGTCACCGCCGCTGTCTCCGTAAACGGCGCGGCGGTCGAAGTAGTCGTCGCTTTCGACGAAATAGGTCGCAACACCATTGAGGCGAGCGCGGGAAAGACGCGCGATCCGCCGGACACCATCCATCTCGACCTCGAGCTCAACGCCGGTCAAAACGGGCCGGCCCCGCTCGATGTCGATCTCAGTCCCCGCGTAGCGCGGAACAATCACGTAAACCCTGTGCCCAAGGCGCTTTAGAGCCCTAGGAAGAGACGCGGCGACGTCGGCGAGCCCCCCCACCTTGGCGACAGGGGCAAGCTCCGGCGTGACGAAGACGATTTTCACGACGCTCGGGGTCCGCTACGGAACCGGAATCTGCTGGCGACCGTATAGGTTGATGGGAGTGGTCATGGAGATTCTGATACTTGCCGTGCTTGGGTTGGTGCTCATCCTGACGGTCGCGGTAGTCGTTTTGAAGCTCCTCATAGCGCTCGTGCTCATCCCATTCAAGCTCTTAGGGGCCATTTTGGGCGGCGCCGCCAAGCTCGCCGCGGCCGCTCTTCTGTGCGTCGGTCTCGTCGTTCTAGCCCTGCTCCCCGTCCTCGTACCCGTCGCCATCGTCTCGGGCGTCGCGGTAGCGCTTCTCTGTTAGTACTAGCTGCTAGCTCACGCTCGATTGGAGCGCTGCTGGCGAAGCTCCAGGATGAGCGACAGCCGCCGGAGCGCGTCTTCCCGGCTCACGATTCCGGCCAGAACGCCGCCGCTCACAACCGCAAGACGGTGGTCGTCTGAGCCCAGCCGCGCCAAGACTTTGAACGCGTCTTCGTCGGGGCTTATCGTCTCTTCCAGGAAATCGCGGGTCATCAAGTCACTCGCGGTCAGGCTCTCGAGAGCCGCTGGTCCCTTCCCTCGAAAACTCTGAAAGGCGAGCAACCCGACAAGCAGGCCTCGATCTACCACGGGCACCTCGACGACCCCTCGCGGCAGGATGACTTCGTCGACGACGGCCTCGAGCGTCATCCCCGGTGGAACGCAAGGGACGTCGCTCGTCATCAGGTCGCGTGCCGTTACACCCTCGAGCGCCTCTCTCACAAGCACCTGCCGGTAGCTCGAGCGCGCCGCATAGCGCAGGAACATCCCGATGAGAAAGAACCAAACGCCGCCGATGAGGTTGTCGAAAACGAAGACGAACATGAGCCCGAGAAACATCACAAGCGCTCCAAAAAACGAGCCTACGGCGCTCGCGACCCTCGTCGCTGGAGCGAGCTGACCCCAGATTCCCCAAAGCACCGCGCGCAGAACGCGCCCGCCATCGAGGGGAAAGCCGGGAACGATGTTGAACGCAACAAGAATGACGTTCCATACGGCGAGGCGCGCCATCACGTCCATGAAAGGCGGGGGAAGCACGCCGAGGCCCATGGCGTACAACGCGCCGAAGAGTCCCGCGAGTGCTACGCTCATGACGGGCCCCGCAATCGCGATCGAGAACTCCGCATGGGCGCTACGAGGCTCCTCGAGCATTTCCGCTGCGCCGCCGAAGATGAACAGCGTGATACTCCGGATGCCGACGTCGTGTCTCAGCGCGATGACCGCGTGGGACAGCTCGTGCGCGAGGACCGAGGCGAAGAGAAGCAAGCAGGCCGACAGTCCGAGCAAGAGCCGCGATAAGAGTCCGAGATAGGGAAAGCTCTGACCGAGGCCGACAGCCATTCCCGCGGTGAGTAGTACCGCGATGACCGTCCAGGAATAATCGACGCGAATGGGTATGCCGAGAATCGCGCCGAGACGGATCCCGCGCCCTATCAAGGCGAGCCTCGTTCGAGCACTTTGATCCACTGGCCCTTGGTGAGGCTTTTATCGAGCCCGAGGTTGTTGAGCACAGACATAACGTCGAGCCCGTCGGAATCCGCGCCGGCTTCGAGGAGAGCCTCCCGGAGCGTCACGTTGCGCGAAGCTTGCACCCAGTGGATGCGCGACGGCTGGATCTCGAGAGCCGACCGATCGCGCAACCGATCGAAGCTTTCGATCGCGTCTTGGAACACCGGTGCGTAGCGCCGGATGGCGTTTCGCCTAGTTAAGCCGAGGATCTCGTATATGTGATCCCCGTCCGCGACGAAGCCCGCTTCACCGTAGAGCTCGCCCGTTCGCGTCAACGCCCGGAACGGCGCGCGATAAGCGGAAAAAGGACCCACCCGAAGCCGCTCCCCGGTGCCGTATTCGAGCTTGTTCTGACGGAAAAAGTCGCGGGCATGCGTCTCCGGAGCCGTGCCCGGCGGGACGAGCGACACGGTCAACTGCATCGAGGCTCCCCCGTCGGGAGCCGCTGCGTAGACGACCGTCTGCGTGTTCTGGACCTTCCACCCTTCGGGAAATTCGAGCTGGAACTCGAGCTCTGGGTGCAAGAAGCGCGAGCCGCGCATGAAGCCTTCACGAGGGTTGTCACCGAAAATGAGATCCTCCGTTAAACGCCGATAGCGCTCGGCTCCCGTCCTCAAATCTGCCCGTCCCGCGCCCTGTTCCAAGACAAGAGCGAGGATCGTGGTCTCACGGTCCTGAGGATCGGGATGCGTGGAGGCCCAAGCCGGAACTTGGCGCTCTGGGCCAGCGAGGCGCGCGAGCACGGCGAAAAAGTGCGCCATCTCGGTCGGGTCATAGCTCCGCCCGAGCGAGTAACGCACTCCGAGACGATCGGATTCCTTTTCCGCGTCGCGTCCGAATTTGAGAAACAAGAGTCCTACGCCGCTGCCGAGGATGTCGCCGAACGGACGCGCCTCGGGGAAGAAAACCGTGCCCACGTTGAGACCGAGACCGGCTAGCTGTTGCTTCGACATTTGCTCCACGTGATGGCGGGCGGTCACGTGCCCGATCTCGTGCCCGAGGACGCCGGCCATCGCGGCTTCGCTGTTCATGTAAGCGAGAATGCCTCGCGTGAGATAAACGTAGCCGCCCGGAAGCGCAAAAGCGTTGACGACGGGCGAATCGATGACGCGAAACTGCCACGACAGGTGGGGCCGCTCGGAATCCTGCGCCATGCCCTGTCCGAGCTCTTCCACATAGGCGCCGAGCTCCTCATCCTGATAGAGCCCCATGCTCGCTTCGACATCGGCCGAGCCTTGCTGGCCCATCGCGATCTCTTCGGACTCCCCGATGAGAACGAGCTCGCGTTTTCCAGTGACGGGGTCTTTGACGCAGGCGACGACGACGAGCGCGGCGCTAGCGAGAATGGCTGTCGAAGGGACTCGCCTCATGGTAGTTCCGCGTGAATTGTACCGCATTCGCGGGAAGAGACACGCGTTCGAAGAACTACCGAGCTCGAAAAGAGGGGAATGCCGAAGTGCACTACCACCCCGTCAGTCGCAGTGCGAGAGCGAAAGAGACCGGGAATTATCCCCGACCTCGAACCAGATTGGACGTCTAGATCAAGCGTAGTAGTCTGTGTTGATCGCGATGTATTCGTTCCACTTTTCGGGAAGCTCTTCCTCAGGAAAGATCGCCGTGACCGGGCAGACGGGCTCGCAGGCGCCGCAGTCGATGCACGTGTCCGGTTCGATATAGAGCTGCTTGGCTTCTTCGAAGTTGTCTTCGTCCTTCGTTGGGTGGATGCAGTCTACCGGGCAGACTTCAACGCAAGCGGTGTCTTTGGTGCCGATGCAGGGCTCGGCGATGTAGTAAGACATCTAGCGTTCCTCCTTCAAATCGAGATTCACATCACATCGAGAAGTGTCTTGGAAATCTTCGTCACGTCGTCCAAATAGCCCCACAACAGCAGGCCAATAATATTAGGCACGACGAGGACGAAAAGTAAACCCGCGTAAATGGGGTGGAACTCGAGTTTCGACGAAGGCTCCGGCGTATCGGATCCTTCGATGAACATGGTTTTCAATATTTTGATGTAGTAAAAGGCGCCAATCGCGCTGTTCACAACGCCGATGACCGCCAGCCACACGAGTCCGGCTCGGATCACAGCGGCGAAGACATACCACTTCGCGAGGAAACCAGCGAATGGAGGGATGCCCATCAAGGAGAAGAGAAAGACCCCCATGACGATCGTCAGCATGGGAGAGCGGCGCCAGGTGCCCGCGTAGTCTTTGATGTCGAAGCTACCGGTGCTGTTATGGACGACGATGATAACGAGGAAGGCGCCGAGATTCATGAACAAGTACACGACGACATAAGCGAGCATGGCTTGGATGCCCCGATCGGAAAGCGCGACCGCGCCCATCATGATGTAGCCGGCATGGGCGATGCTCGAATAAGCAAGAAGCCTCTTCAGATTGGTTTGGCGCAAGGCGGCAATATTCCCGAGCGTCATGGTGATAATGGAAACGCCCATCAAGATCGTTTGCCAGTCGACGCTCCCGACCATCGCCCACGTCTCTTCGCCGGTCGGCGAAGCCATGCCGCCATAGAAGAAGCGGACGAGGACGGCAAAGCCCGCCACTTTCGGTCCGACCGACAAAAGCGCCGTCACCGGCGTCGGAGCCCCCGTGTAAACGTCCGGACACCAAAAGTGGAACGGCACCGTCGCCATTTTGAAGCCGATACCGGCGAGCACGAGCACGATGATGACCATGAGTGCGGGTCCCGAGCTCGCGACCGCTTGTTCGTTCGCGAGCGCTGCGCGGATTTCGTGCAGGTCGAGACTTCCAGCGAGACCGTAGAGGAGCGACAACCCGAAGAGCATCGTTCCCGTCGACACGGCTCCAAACAAAATGTATTTGAGCGACGCTTCGTTCGACAGCCGATCCGTCTTCAAATACCCGACCATGATATAGGAGGCGACCGACACCGTCTCGAGCGCAAGGTAAACCATCATCAAGTTGATGGAGTTCGCCATCCAGATGAGGGCCACGGTGACGGTGAGCAGCAACACCATGAGCTCGCCGTGATGGACAGAGCGAAGCTCGCGGGACTCGAGCGTGAAAAGCAAGATGATGATGGCGGTGACGATGAAAAGGATGCGTAGAAGATTGCCGAATCCATCGTAGGCAACCATATTGCTGAACAAGCCGACAGCTACCGAGGGGTCCGGCCCCTTCACCGAGAAGTAAATGTACACCGAGAAAAAGAGCGCGATCATGAGCCCGAACAGCGACGGTAAGACGATCACGACGCGCCGCTCCCAAGCAGCCCGATTCTTCGAGATCAAGTCAAAAACAAGAACGCCCATCAGCGTAACGACCAGCACTATCTCTGGAACGAAATATTTCAGACTGGAGACGGCGTCGAGGGGAACCACGTCCTATCCTTTCAATACCGAAGCATCTTCGAGGCTCACGCCCTTAGTGATGCGATAAAGAGACATCACGATAGCGAGCGCCACCGCCGCTTCGCAGGCGGCAATCGCGATGACGAGGAGCGCAAAGACTTGTCCGTCGGTATCGACGGCAACGAATCGCGAGAACGCCACGAGGTTGATGTTCGCCGAATTGAAGATGAGCTCGATGGACATCAACACGTTGACGGCATTCTTGCGCGTCAGCATGCCGAACAAGCCCAGCGAAAAAAGAGCCGCTGCCACGATGAGATAGTACTCGAGAGGAATCACAGATCCGTCCTCCGACGTACGAGCATCGCCGCGCCGAGAAGCGCTATCAAAAGAAGCACCGAGGCCACTTCGAAGGGCAGCACATATTGATTCATCAGCGATCGGCCAATCGTTTCCGTCGTGTTCCATCCATCTTCCGTAATCGACGCCTTCTTCCAAGGCGTCATGCGAATGACGGTGACGAGAACCACGAAGACGGCCGCGGAAACGAGCGCGCCCGGCACGACTTGAAACTTCGGTGTGTTCAACTCCAGGCTGTAAATCCGATTGGTCAACATGACGCCGAAAAGAATGAGCGTCAGGATGCCGCCGACATAGACGAGAACCTGCGCGCCGGCGAGAAAGTCGGCACCGAGCATCACGTAAAACGCCGCGACGCTGAAAAAGGTCGCGAGAAGCGCGAAGGCAGAGCGCACGAGGTTTTTCCCCGCGACCACGATGAGCGCCGAGCCCAGCATGAGCGCGGCAAAAACCCAGAAAATGATTTTGGGGGCTAGGTCTTCCATAGCGTCGTCAACCTGCCGCGACCGGCTCAGCCTCCTTTTTTTCTTCCGGAGGCGCCGGAGGCGTAGCCTTATCCTTCGCGAAGCGGTAGAGAAAGTTGGTCTTGTCCCTCTCGGCGAACTCGTATTCGGGCGTCATGACGATACAGTCGGTGGGACATGGATAGACGCAGAGGCTGCAGTAGCAGCAAAGCGACATGTCGATATCGAACTGCACGACCCTCTGTTTGATCCCCTGGCCGTTGGCGGCAAAGATCGGAAGCTCCGTCTTCGCCCGCTTTTCCGTGGTGATGGTGATGCAGTCCACCGGGCAGACTTTTTCGCACTGCAGGCACCCGATGCAGTCTTCCATTTTCACGTAGAGCCGCATGCGCGAGCGGTCCTGCAGCAAACCTTCGGGCACGATGACCGAGTTCCAGCGAGTCTCGGGTTTTTCTTCGGACAGATATTGCTGGGTCTCGTTAACCACGAACAGATGTCTGAACGTAATGACCATGCCTGTAGCCGTGGTGCTCACGGCGGCCCAGAGATCCAGGAAATATTCTTTCATCGACTAGCCTCCAGAAACCTGTAACACCGCGGCGCCCATCAAGACCACGAAAGCGATAGGGATCAGATATTTCCAGCAAAGCGCCATCAGCTGATCCACGCGAAGCCTCGGGAGCGTCCACCGAATCCACATCTGAACGAAGACGATAGCGAGGGTTTTGAAGAAGAAGACGAGAGGCCCACTAAAGACCGGCCCGGACCAGCCGCCGAGAAAGAGCACGACCGCGACACCGGCGACGAAGAACATAGCGCCGTACTCTGCGAGAAAAAAGAGCGCGAAGCGCATGCCGCTATATTCCGTGTGATAGCCGGCGACGAGCTCTGATTCCGCCTCGGGGATATCGAAAGGGTTGCGGTTCGTCTCCGCGAGCCCGCAGACGAAGAACAAGACGAATCCGATAACGTTCAACCCCCACGCGCGGAAGAGGAACCAGTTCTGGAAGTCTCCGATACCTCCTTGCTGCGCCGCGATGATGTCCTGTAGGTTCAAGCTTCCCACCTGGATCACGATGGAGAGGATGATGATGGCCGTCGGGATCTCGTAGCTCACCATCTGCGCCGCCGAGCGCATGCCGCCGTAGAGCGCGTATTTATTGTTCGAGGCCCAGCCAGCCATCAGAATGCCGATCGCACCGAACGACGTGATCGCGATGACGTACAAAACACCGATATTCAGGTCGGAGATGACGAGCCCGTCTGCCCAAGGCAGCACGGCAAAGGCTGAGAACGCACCCATAACAACGAGAAACGGCGCGAGCTTGAAGAGAAAGCGATCGGCACCATCCGCAATGATGTCTTCTTTGAAGAGAAGCTTGAGCCCGTCGGCGAAGCTCTGCAAGACGCCGTGCCAGCCGACCCGCATCGGACCGAGACGATCCTGGATGTGGGCTGCGATCTTACGCTCCCACCAAATGAGAAAGATGGGTAGCTGTGTGATCAGAAAGACGGCGGCGAGGACTCCGATGGTGGTCGCGGCCACTTTCGCCATCGTGGGCGAAAGATTGTCCGAGAGCTGCTCGCGGATGAGCTCCGCAATCTGCGGCAGGAGCGCAAACACGACGAGGGCTCCGGCCGCACCCGCAACGACGGGGACCGAAAGAAAGTTCGAGATCTTGGCTTCGAGTGCGGGGCGTTGCAGAGCCATTAGCGATCGATCTCCCCAAGGACGATGTCGAGGCTTCCAATGATGGCGATCATGTCTGCGATCATCTCGCCTTTCGCGATCTCGCGAAAAGTGCTCATGGCCACGAAGCACGGTGAGCGAGCTTTCACGCGCATGGGAATGAGCCCGCCGTCACTCACGATGTAGAAGCCGAGCTCGCCGCGCGGCGCTTCCGTGCAGGCATATACCTCGCCCGGCTTCGGCTTGACGCGCTTCGGGACGGTCTCGTGCACGTCTCCGTCCGCCGGGAGCTTCTCGATCGCCTGGCGCAAGATGCGCACGCTTTGCCGCATCTCTTCGACACGGACGTAGTACCGATCCCAGCAAGAACCAATCGGCCCGAAGCGGCCCTGCCCGACGGGCACGTCGAACGCGTACTTCTCGTACCCGCAATAAGGATCTTCTTTGCGGGTGTCCCACTTGATGCCGGAGCCTCTCAAGTTCGGCCCTGTGAGCGCGTAGCCAATGGCCAACTCTGGCGGGACGATGCCGACGGTCGCCGTGCGTTTCGTGAAAATTTTGTTATAGCTCAGAAGATTATGGAGCTCGTCGATGACGGGCTCGAACTGATCGAGAAAAATCTTTACCCTGTCCGTCCACTGGTCAGGCAATTCGTGCGAAACGCCGCCGATCCAGTTGAAGTTGTAGAGAAGCCGGGCGCCGCAAAGCCACTCGAAGAGGTCGAGGATTTTCTCGCGCTCGCGAAACGCGTGCAAAAACGGCGTGAACGCGCCGATATCCAACCCGTAGGTTCCGAGAGCGAGAAGATGGGAAGCGATCCGCTGAAGCTCGGCGGTGAGGACCCGGATCGATTGGACTCGGTCGTTGACCTCGATCTCCATGAGCTTTTCGCCGGCGACGGCGTAGCTCAAGCTGTTGCCCATCGAGCCGACATAATCGAGGCGATCGGTGAACGGGACGACGCCTTGATAGTCGATGTTCTCGGCGTGCTTTTCGAAGTTCCGGTGGAGATAGCCAATATGCGGCTGCGCATCCTTGACGACTTCGCCGTCGGTCTTGAGCTCGATCCGTAACACGCCGTGAGTCGACGGATGCTGCGGGCCCATGTTGAGGATCATCTCGTCTTCTTCGAGATCCTCGAGCTTGAATGCGTAAGCCTCGTCCGGCTCCAGATCCTTGTACTGCGCTTCTGTGCTCATGCTCAAGCCTCAGAACTCAATCAGACTCAATCAAACGGCCCGATGCCAATGTCTTCGCCACCCTGGGCCCGGTCGGCAAACTTCTCACCCGGCTTCACCTTGATGCCGTGCCACTCGTCAGGCCACTCCCAATCCTTGCGAAGCGGGTGTCCGGCCCAATCTTCCGGGAGTAAGATGCGGCGGAAATCGCTATGACCCTCGAACTCGATCCCGAAGAGGTCATAGGCTTCGCGCTCGTGCCAGTTGGCCGTCGGCCAGACCGACTCGAGCGTGTGCATCTTGGGGTTGTCCCGGGGAAGCTCGACTTTCAGCACGATCCAGTGCCGGTGCTTCAACGACGTCAGATGTAGCACAACCTCGATACGGTCTTCTTGGTCCTTCGCGCCGAGATAATCGACTGCCGAGTGACAGTGAAGCATCTCGAACGCGAGCTCGGGCTCCTCTCGAAGATAGGTCGCGACGTCAATGATGGCATCTTTGTCGATGACCAAGAAAGGGTCCTTGACCTCGAGCTCCGCTCGAGTGATCTTTCCCGGAAACTTCGCTTCGACTTTCTGCTGAACGGCCGTGGCCTCGAGGCTCAAACGGGCACCTCCACGGCGGTAGGCTCGCGGCGGCCTTCGCGCGGATCGTCCATGATCGAGCTTTCGCGGATGATGTCCTGAAGCGCCATGACTCCGTAAAGAAGCGCTTCCGGCCGGGGCGGACAACCTGGAACATACACGTCCACCGGAATGATCTCGTCCACTCCCTTGACGACGTGGTAGCCGTACTGCCAATAGGGACCGCCATTGTTGGCGCAGCTACCCATCGAGATGACGTATTTGGGATCCGCCATCTGCTCGTAGAGTCGCTTGATGCGAATACCCATCTTGTGGGTTACGGTGCCGGCGACGATCATGAGATCCGACTGCCGGGGCGTCGCCCGCGGGATGAGACCGAAGCGGTCCCAGTCGAAACGCGTCGCGCCCGCCGCCATCATCTCGATGGCGCAGCACGCGAGACCAAAAACCATCGGCCAGAGCGCCGACTGGCGCGACCAGTTCACTACGGCATCCACTTTGGTCAGAACGAACTGTTGGTTGTTTAGCGCTTTGACGAGGTCCATGTCGCTCCTTCGGCAGGGTCAGGCGGCTTTGGTGCCGGTAGACGAGCTCTTGATGGCTTCGCGCTCTTCCTCGCGCACCCATTCGAGGTCACCTTTGCGCCAGACGTCGGCAAGCCCGAGCACGAGCATGCCTATGAAGATGAAGCCGGCCACGAGCGCGGGCATCCCGAGCTCCTTCACAACTACGGCCCATGGCACGAGCATCACGGCTTCGACGTCGAACACGAGAAACACGAGGGCGAAGACGTAGAAGCGGATGTTGAATTGGACACCCCAAGGAGAGCCGACTGGGGTCTCGCCGCACTCGTACGGCATCGTTTTCTCGCGCGTCGGATTGTGGGGTCGCACGAGACTGGACGCCGCGATGGCGACACCCACGAACAGCGCGCCCACGACGAGGAACATCAAGACTCCAACGTATTCAAGCATGTTCAGTCGCCTAACATCGCCCCGTTACTCACAGGTACACAATCTTTCATTATTCCAACGTCACAGGGCAGCTGCAACCCAAGCGCGGAGCCCGGCCTAGTGAATTGGAAAAGTCCTTTGGTTTGAACAAATTCAAAGCGCGAAGCCGCTTCTTAGGCCTTTCAAGCGAGATATTATAGCTACGGGCTTCGAGGGCGGCAACCTAAAAAAATTCAGCAGTTTTAAAGGCCCTAGTGCTCGGCGAGTTGTCAGCAAGCGAGAAACGAGACATCATCTCTTGAATGAACCTCTATCTGGAGCTCACGGAAGAGTTCAACAAAGGCGCGCTGCGCGCGATCATCTGCAGCGGCCAGGCCGTGGTTCTGCACCGATTGGCCATTATGAGCAAAGACGGGGATTGGATTCTCCGTGAAGATAAAAGCACGCTAGAGCACGTTCTCTCGGTTCTCGACGCGCACGGCGCGCGCTATCGCTACGGTGCGCCGCTCGACGTTCGATGGATGGCTGGAGGCTGGAGCTCTCATTTGGAGTTTCGCGAGGACCCGTTGCGCATCCGCACGGATTTCTTCACACGTCCGCCGCGCATTCCCGAGGCCGACCTAGCGCGTATCTGGAGAGAACAAGCGGGACGTGAGATTCCGTTTCTCGATCCTCCAGAGCTCGCGGAGATGAAGAAAACAAACCGAGAGCGCGACTATGCCATCATAGGAGAGTTGGCCCGCCTGATGGAGGATGCCGAGCTTCAGCTCCGCTACTCCAGGAGTGCTCGTGACTTGCTAAAGCTCGGAGAAAAATCCCCGGGACTCGTAAAGAGGCTACTCGTCGAACGCCCGATTCTTTCGTCGATTTCCGAAGGACAAAAGCCACTCGAGGCAGCGCTCGACCGCGAACGGAGGGACTCCATACGCCGCAATGAAGTGAGGCTTTCGTCTTACGTGGCAGCGGCCGCTCGCTGGTACGAGCTCTGGCCGAGCGTCGCGGCAGAAATAGCGGAGCTGTCGCTCACTAAGGCGCACGCAGTGGTTGTCGAGCGCGCCGCAACGGTACTTCCTACATCGGTGGCAGTTTCTGAAAAGGAGTCTTAGCGTGAACGAGCTCCGGGACGAATTCCTCAGCGAGGAGGACCTGGCTCTAAAGGACCTTACTGACGACGAGCTCCTTGCCTACTGGAATCTTTGGCTTCTTCAGGCGCAGGCGACCAACGACTTGGACGAGAAAACCTACTCACACGGCGTCTTCGCCGTCGAGCCCACTTAGCCGAGCTTCTGGATCACGGCCTCGGCATATTCCTGAGTCGAGGCCTTTCCGCCGAGATCGCGTGTCCGCACCTCGCCGTCTTCGAGCACGGCGAAGATGGCTTTCAAGATCGCGTCGGCGGCTTCGTCCTCGCCGAGGTGGCGGAGCATGAGTACGCCCGAGAAGGTGAGCGCGGTCGGGTTCGCGATCCCTTTCCCTGCGATATCGGGCGCTGAGCCGTGGACGGCTTCGAAAACTGCACAATCTTCCCCGATATTCGCGGCGGGAACCATCCCGAGCCCCCCCACGAGCCCGGCGCAAAGATCGGAGACGATGTCGCCATAGAGATTAGAAAGCAGCAAAACGTCGAACTGATGCGGGTTCAGGACGAGCTGCATGCAGAGGTTGTCGACGATCTTGTCGTCGAACTCGATGCCGGAATATTCCTTGGCGATAGCACCCGCGCTGTCGAGAAAGAGCCCATCGGTGAGCTTCATGATGTTGGCTTTGTGGACGGCCGTGACTTTCTTTCGGCCGCGCTTTTGCGAATAGTCGAACGCAAAGCGCGCGATGCGGCTGGAAGCGTGGGCCGTAATCACCTTCATGCCTTGCGTCACGCCCGGCATGATCATGTGCTCGATGCCGGAATAGAGGTCCTCCGTGTTCTCCCGCACGATCACGAGATTGATGTCTTCGTAGCGCGACTCGACGCCCACGACCGTGCGCACCGGCCTCAAATTGGCGTAGAGGTCCAGACCTTTACGGAGCGCGACGGTAGCACTCGGGAAGCCTTCCCCGACGAGAGTCGTGAGTGGACCTTTGAAGGCAACTTTGTTCTCTTTGATGGAGTCGAGAAGTGTCTGCGGGAGCGGGTTTCCCGTCTTTTCGTAAGCGCGGATACCGGCCTCGAGCTCGACCCAGTCGAAGGCGACACCCGTCGCTTCGAGGATCGCGGTCGCGGCCTTCGTGATTTCGGGGCCAATACCGTCGCCAGGGATGAGTGTGACTCGGTATGACATCGTAAGCCAGCATAGCATGTTGTAAAATGCTCGCCTGATGGAGCTCGCTGTGATCGTTCCTACTCTGAACGAAGCGGAGACACTTTCCACAACCCTCGAAGCCTTGCCGCCAGGAGCAGAGCTCATCGTCTCCGACGGCGGCAGCACCGACGAGACCGTCTCCATCGCTGAACGTCATGGTGCGCGGGTGGTCACGGGCGAGCGCGGCCGCGCCCCACAGATGAACCGCGGCGCCCAAGCTGCCGCAGGCGACGTCCTCCTATTTGTCCATGCGGACTGTGTCCTCGGACCCGATACACGCGATAAAGTAATGGTAGCGCTCGAAGATAAAAAGACCGTGGGCGGAGCGTTTAGCTTGCGCATTCGGGACGCCAGCTGGGGCCTCAAGCTCATCGCTGCGACGTCGAACTTCCGCGCCCGTCATCTGGGGATCCCCTATGGGGACCAAGGACTGTTCCTCCGTAGGAGTGCGTTCGACCAAGTGGGTGGCTATCCCGAGCTTCCTTTCATGGAAGACGTCGCCCTCGTTCGTGCGCTCAGAAGGATGGGCAAGCTCGTGCAACTGAACGTGCCGATCACGACGGGCCGGCGCCATTGGCAAAAACTCGGTCCGCTCGCAACGACGCTCTTGAACTGGTCGATGGTCTCGCTCTACACGATCGGCGTCCCCGCAGGAACTTTGGCTCCCTGCTACCACAAGCTCCGCAACGGGTCGGCACGTCCGAACTCCGAAAGCGCGTGGACGGCGCCGTAAGGGCCCGCGACCCTAGGCGTCAGAACGTGATTTCAAGTCCGCGGGCCGAGGCGCGTCTCGAGCTGGCCCGGGTAAGCTTCGATGTCGATCTCGGCGCGCGCGACCCTCGTCTCCATCGCCGCCCTCGCAACCGCTGGGGCCTCCCAGGTGAGCACCCGCGGGTCGAAAGGCGTCGGGATGATGTAATCAGGCCCGAACCGCATCGAGTCGACACCATAGGCTTTCATGACGACCTCGGGGACGTCTTCCTTTGCGAGGTCGGCGAGCGCATGGGTCGCTGCAATCTTCATCTCCGTATTGATCGCGCGCGCCCGGACGTCGAGCGCCCCGCGAAAGATGGAGGGAAAGCCGAGCACGTTGTTGACCTGATTCGGAAAGTCTGAACGACCGGTCGCCATGATGACATCATCTCGAACGGACATAGCGTCTTCCCAGCTGATCTCTGGATCGGGATTGGCCATCGCCATGACGAGCGGGTTGTCCCCCATCGTAGCGACCATCTCTTTGCTGACCGCGCCCTTGATCGAGAGCCCCAAAAAGATGTCGGAGTTCTCCATCGCGTCGGCCAGCGAGCGCGCCTTGGTGTCGTGGGCATAGCGCTCTTTGTAGGGGTTCATCCCCTCACCGCGGCCCTTATAGATGACGCCCTTGGAGTCGCACATAATAACGTTGTCATGCGAGACGCCGAGATTCTCGGCGATGTCCGCACAAGCGATGCCGGCCGCGCCGGCGCCATTGATAACGAGCTTGACCTTGGAAACGTCCTTTTCCGCAATCACGAGCCAGTTCAAGAACGCGGCCCCCGAGATGATCGCCGTCCCGTGCTGGTCGTCGTGGAACACGGGGATGCCCATCTCCTTTTTGAGCGTCTCCTCGATGTAGAAACAATCCGGCGCTTTGATGTCCTCGAGGTTGATGCCGCCGAAAGTCGGCTCGAGCGCTCTGACGACCCGGATGAGATCGTCAGGATCGGGCGTGTCGAGCTCGATATCGAAAACGTCGATATCCGCGAACGTTTTGAAGAGGACCCCCTTGCCTTCCATCACGGGCTTCGCCGCGAGCGGCCCGATATTGCCGAGCCCGAGCACGGCGGTGCCGTTGGTCACGACCGCGACCATGTTGCCTTTGGTCGTATAGGTGAAAACATCCTCCGGGTTCGCTTTGATCTCAAGGCACGGCTCCGCGACACCGGGGCTGTAGGCGAGCGAAAGATCTCGCTGGGTGCGCGTAGGCTTGGTGGCTCGGATCTCAATCTTTCCGCGACGACCGCTTCTGTGGTAGTCGAGGGCGTCTTGTTTCGAAAGCAAGTGGAACCTCCTAGTCGGCGTGAAACAGCGTATTGTAGCGCGTCCCGACGCGAATGCGCGCAACCCGGAACGAGCGGGAGACTCGGAATGGAGGCGGCGAAATGCGACCAGGTTAGAACGGGAGCTCGTCTTCTTCGAGCCCCATGTGATGGCCGACTTCGTGGAGCACCGTGTCGCGGATCTCGCGGATGAGCGTCTCGCGGTCGGGCGAGATGTTCTCCAGATTCCGCTGGAACAAAAGGATGCGATCGGGAAAGTCCCAGTCGTCCGATAGGATGGACGCTCCGATGTAGAGTCCCAGATCATCGAAGCTAGAGCCCGACTGCATCAACTCCTCCATCGGCACTTCTTCGACAGCGACCTCGACGTTCTCCAGATATTGTGCGAATTCCTCGGGCAGCAGACCGAGCGCCTCCTCGACGGCTCGATCGAACGCTTCAGGGGCGAGGCGAAACGGTTTCTCGAAGTCGTCCGGCGCGAGCTCCGACGCTCTCTGGAAGCTCCGATCCGCTTGTTCGATCTCGCCTCGTTGGGTCCGAACGAGCCCCAAAACGTGGTGGCTGTCGGCCCAGTCGGGCTCGAGCTCGACGGCGCGCCGCGCCGAAGCGAGCGCTTCGTCCACACGCACGAGACACAGAAAAATGACGGCTTCGAGATAGCACGTCTCTGCAAGATCGGACGCCTGCCGGCACATCGTGAGCGCCGTCTCGAGCTCGCCGAGTCCGAAGAGCGCGAAGGCGGCGAGATAGGACGCTTCAGAACCCTCGAGCCCATCGACTAGCTCGAGACCCTCTTCAAGGGCGCCTTGTTCCAGGAGCTCACGGGCTTCGTCGAGTTTTGGATCCGTCACGGGCCCTAAGCTTATGCGAAACCGGGACACGTTGTTTCGCCGATCGCTCCCGGCCAATAATGGCAATAATAAAAAAGATCCAACTCGAGGGAGGTTGTCGTGAAAACTGCCGTTCTGACGCTTATTGCCTGGTCGTGTCTGCAAACGTCTGCCTTCGCGACGTGGTCGGTCATTACCGTGGACCGAAGCACCGGACAAGTGATCATCGCCTCGGCAACGTGCGTGCCTCAGGCCCGCTTCCCTCCCCGGCCGTCGCGCGATTTGATGGACGTCCAGGCGGTGATCGTTCCCGGCATGGGTGTCGCCGCATGTCAAGCCGGGGTCGACAACACACGCTCGAACCAGATGATTGTCTACGAGGAGCTGAAAAAGGGAACGGCGCCCGAACGCATCATCGAGCTTCTCCGGGAGCACGAGAACGCGAAGGGCGAGCCTCAAATGGAACGCCGTCAGTTCGGTATCGTCGACATGCAAGGCCGCACGGCGGGGTTCAACGGGGAGAACAACCGCGCCGCCGCGCTCTACGTGTCGGGTGAGGTCGGAGAGGACATCTTCTTTCAAGTTCAAGGAAACATCCTGTTCAGCGACAACGTGGCCAGAGACGCCGCGCTCGCGTTCACCCGCGCAAAGGGAACGCTCGCCGATCGCGTCATGGCCGCGATGGAAGGTGCTGACAAAGCCGGCGGGGACCAACGCTGTACATGCGAGGAGGCGCCCAAGCCCGCGGCCCCGTGCGACGGTAAGACGTCTCATGTCGCCTATATCGCGATCGCGAACCAAGACGACGCGGTGGGACGGTCGCACAATGACGGCGACTACTACGTCTATATCAGTGTGACCGACGAGGACATCGAGCCGCACGAGAACGCAAACCCGATGAAGACACTCCGACTGCGCTACGACGCGTGGAAGAATATGGGGAGCAAGCGCACGGGAGTTCCTCCGTCGATGATCCCTCAGTAGCCCAACGAGCTCCCCGAGTCGCGGGGCTGGCGGATTCCTAGCGGGCCGCGATGGCTGCTTGGATATGCTCCTCGGTCAGCCCTTGAGGATGACCCGCGTACAAAACTCGACTGTCCCGATCGATGAGAAACGTATGAGGGATCGAGTTCACGCCGTAGCTCGTCGCGACGATCGAGTCCCAGTTTCCCAAATCGAACAACACTGGGAAGGTGTAGCCACCCTCGTCGAGATAAGCGAGAACGTCCGGGCTGTTGCCTTCGATGTTGATCCCAACGACTTGAAGCTCGCGCCCGTATTTCCGGTGCCAAGTCTGGATCTCGGGCATGGTCTTGCGGCAGGGACCACACCAGGTTGCCCAGAAATCGATCAGCAGCGGCCGACCGCGAAAGTTCGCGAGAGAGTACGAACGACCGGAGCGGTCAAGGAGCGAGAAGTCGGGGGCCGGGGCTCCTGGTGGCATGACGGGAGCAGCGGGGCCGACATCCGCGTTGCTGTCGAGCTCGCTTCCTGGTCGCGTGACGACGTCCGGGCCCCGGCCAACTTCGGCCTCGGTTATCACACGGGCCGTGGCCCCTAATCGTTGATTCTGTTCCCTTCGTTTCTTTTCTTTGCGCGCGACGTCTCCCAGCGATTGAGCCGAAGCGAGGGTCGCGGAAAGGAGCAGAAAAAGCGCCCAAAGTGTACGTTGCACTCCCATTCTTCTTACCGATTGAATACTTTTATTCTACCAAGGAGTTCCCGACGATGGCGGCTTTTTTCGAGTGCTAGCGGACTTGCCCCGAGTGAACTTTGATCATCCGACCTCCGTTCTCCCGTTACCGCGCCGAAGGGGAAATTCACAACTGCTTACCCGACCGACGCAAGCTACAAGATCGCGGGCGGGGGCATCGTTTCCAGCTCTGTCCGGGAAGAGTTGAAAAAAAAATTGCGTTGAGCTCATTTTTGTCTTGACAATGTTCTCGACGCGATTTGAAAAAAGAGCTTGCGTTCGCGCTGATAGGGTCTCTGCCCACGTTGACGAAGCGACAGCGGTGCTCTTTCGTTCAAGAAGACTTCGAAAGCGTTTCTATCCGATAGTGTTAGTTACTCGCTAGCGGTGAGCGTCCAAAAAGTCCATGTTATAAGAAAGCATGACTACAAAGGACACATTGAAATGGCTCTCAGCATTATCGGATGACGAGCTTCTTGTTCGACTATCGGACGCCCTCAAGGAGTCGCGGTGTCGCGAGGCCGTGCTCGTCGCGCATATCGCTGCGGTCGATGCGCGTCGTCTCTTTGCTCGCGAAGCCGCGCCGTCCATGTTCCGCTTTTGCTTGGACGTTTTGCATTTATCGGAAGCGCAAGCCTATCGGCGAATCACCGCCGCCCGGCTATCACGCAGATTTCCCGCGCTTCTCACAATGCTCGAGGATGGACGCCTTCACTTGTGTGGCATCGCCGTGATCGCGAAACATCTCACCGAGGCCAATGGCGAAGAGGTCTTGGCAAGAGCCACTCACAAGAGCAAACGCGAGCTCGAAGAGCTCGTGGCGGAATGGGCTCCGAAACCGGATGTTCCACCGAAGATTCGAAAGAAGCCGCAACCGAAAGCCCAGTCCGGATCGTCCAAGCCTTCCAAGCCGTCGGACGAGCAACGTGAAGAAAGAGCAGAGGCGCACGGTGAGCCGGGTGAGCCGGGTGAGCCGGGTGAGCCGGGTGAGAATGAGCCGCCACAGGCACGTGAGACAGCACCTGAAAAACGTCCGACCGTGGCGCCGCTATCACCGGCGCGCTATCAAGTAACATTCACGGCGAGCGCCGAGCTTCGCGACAAACTCGAACGACTCGAGGCGCTCATTCCCGGTAGTGACCTCGCTTCGGTCATCGACGCGGCGGTGAGCGAAAAGCTCGAGCGGCTCGAAGCCAAGCGTTTCGGTAAAACGAAGAACCCGAGAACGAATGTCGAAGACGCCGACACGTCACCGGGTGTGCGCGGCATCGCCGCCGCGGTGAAACGTTTCGTATGGGTGCGAGATGGGGGACAGTGCACGTTTGTCGCGCACGACGGCAGACGATGTCCCGAGCGCAACCGGCTCGAGTACCATCACGAGGATCCGTACGGAATGGACTCCCCACGCCGGATCAAGAGAAAACGCCATAGTCCAGCGCTTGCTGAGTCTCAAATGGCCACCAAACCAGTCGTTGTGTACCAGCGTTTTTGTCGTAACTGTTCAGAGGCCTTCTACATCTGCAAGAGCTGTGACCGTGGACACTGCTACTGCGGTAAAGCGTGCTCTTATCATGCCGGCCTAATAAAGTGTCGCGGCTACAACCGCAAAGATCGAGAAAGTGTCGAAGGACAGTCGAGATTGTGCGGACCGGCAACGTGAGTATCGACGACACCAAGAAAAAGTAACGGATCATGGTTCCATTCACGTCGGTAACTCGGGCAATGTAGGAATCAGAGAACAGATCCGGTCACGGAGCTCGATGGTTCTTTCAATGAAAACGAAGCTTGACAGTTTCGGATATGCCAAATGCTGTATCTGCGGCGGACGCGGGAGGTGGATGGATGTCGAAGCTCAGTGATAAACCGCTCACGAGCGACGCTCTAACAGAAAACGATTATGTCCGGGCGGTTTTGGATATCTATGTTTCTATTCCGAACACACCTGAGCGACCACGGCGCGACGATCGCTTCATGGCGACGCGACTCTACCGCCAGGGCGTCCCGTTATACGAATTCGAGTGCGCCCTACTTCTGGGTTGCGCTCGTCGGGAGCTACAAGAGCATGAGGAGCCACTACAACCCATTCGCTCCCTTCGCTATTTTTCACCTGTGCTCGAGGAAGTGCGAAGTGAATATCTAGACCCGCCTTATGTTCGCTACCTTCGAGAAAAACTCGCAGACGTGCTTCGCCCGAAACAACCGAGAAAAAAACCAGCACGAGCTGGTGGCATCGCGCGCCAGCTTCGATTGCAGTGGTAGAGCAAATCTCACGATGAGCTTGAACTATTTTCGATTTCGTCAGCAGCTTGCCGGCAACGCCATACTTCGCCCTGCGCTCCGAGCGCCCGGTATGGACACGCGTGCCGGCAATTTTCTTGTGATGGACATCCAATGGGGAGTTGCGCTTCGAGCGCCGGTACAGGGGCCGATGAAACATCACATGCGCTGACGGCAATGAGTTCTTCCAGGAATCAGCTCGACTACGACTTCTTCGTCGGTGTCGACCTGGGCCAATGGCTTCACTTGGCCAGCGTGGTCGATACCAGGGGACAATTTATGGGGGAGCGCGGCTTTCCTCATAGCCGCGAAGGACTTTCAGAAACGATCGGCTGGCTTCTGGAACTGACCACGCAAGACACCGAGCGCATCGCAGTGGCGATCGAAAAGCCTCATGGAGCCGTCGTCGAGCTCTTTCTTGACAACGCCATCGCCATTTTCTCCATCAATCCCAAGCAGGTCGACCGTTTCCGCGACCGGCATTCTATGAGCGGCGCCAAGGATGATCGGCGCGACGCCTTCGTTCTCGCCGATTCGCTCAGAACCGACGGTCACCGCTTTCAGCGCTTGCAACTTCCACCTCCGGAGATCCTTGCTATGCGCGGGCTGTTGAGCACCCGCGACCAACTTGTCAAAAACCACGTTGCCCTCAGCTCGCAGATCCGAGAACTCCTTACTCGTTGTTGGCCTCACCTCGTCTCGCTCGCGCCAAAGAATAAGGCTCTCGACGCGTTTTTCTGCGAGCTCCTAAAACTCTTCTTCGAATCCAGCCCCAACTCTCTTAGCCGCCACACCATCGAGACGCTCGTTAAAAAACACCGCATCCGACGCGTAAAACCCGAGCAGATCCTCGATACCCTCAATCAAAAACCACTCCGAGTCGCGCATGCAACCACCAAAGCTACTTCTGAGCATCTCGAACTGCTCCTTCAGCAGTTGCTCCTCGTTCGACAACATCGTCGTGCCTCCGACCAGCATCTCGAGAAGTGGTTCAAGCGCTTGCAAGCACTGAACGACAAGCAGTGCTCCGACGCTGCCATTCTTGCCTCTTTGCCCGGCGTCGGTGCTTACGTGCTCGCCTCCGTGCTCTGCTATGCCCACGACCCCATTCGGCTACGAAATCTCAAAGCCTTCAGGACTCTCAGCGGCATCGCACCCGTCACGAAAAAAAGCGGCAAGCGCGGTCAGTTGCGACCAACTATCCTGATGAGGAGAGCTCGCTCTTTGCCCCTCAATAACGCTCTCCATCATTGGGCCAGCACTGCCGTGCTTCGCGACCCACACTTTAAAAAGCACTACGATCGGCTTCGCGACGCGGGCCACAGCCATGCCAGAGCTCTCAGAGGCGTCATGGACCGCATTCTACCCATCGCCATGGCGATGCTTCGACAAAGAACTCTTTACGACCCCTCGCGGACGTCCACAACAAAAAGCGAATCGACGATGATTCCTACGAAGAAGGTTTTCTCTTGATCCGGCGTGGGGAGTCCATACCACCGACACCGATCGCAGAGCCCACCTCGTAAGAGCCGAGGCGGGAGCCGGCAGCAAGTGACATCAAGCGCGCGTCTTATTGCTGTGACGCATGGCCCGCGCCAATCGATTCGCGAATCAGCTTGACCGTTTTGTCGACGCGCCACTGCATCAGCTTCTTGCCGACCGCAACCGTCTTGTCGAGGTCCGCGATGCTCACACCGTTCACCATCGCTTTGTTCGCGGCCACCCGCTGTTCGTAGCGGACCGTCGATGGGTCCGTCACCATCTGAAGCGCCGTGATCCAATAAGAATCGTGAACGCCGTCACTCGAAGGCTCGGTTATCCCGAGCTCGTCATTCATGTATTTGATGAGCCCGTTATTGTCGTAAAAACCACCGATGTGATGCGCGCGCGCGTCCTTCCAGCGCTTGTTGAGCCGCTCAGTCACCGCCTCTTGGCCGAGCTGATTGCCTCCGCTATCGCCTATATAAATGATGTTCTCGAAGCCATGCACCTTCAGGCTCCGGCCGACGTCTTCGAGCACGGCCTCGAAAGTCTCGTTTTGGACGCTGATCGTGCCCGAATAGCGCATGTGGCCCGACGGCTCGTCGATATCGCCTTCCGGCACGAGCTTGACGATGGGCGCACAGAGCGCGTTGCCTAGCTCTCTCGCGATGTCCTCGCACGCCGTCTGAAGAATGTAGTTGTGCTTCCCCATCGCCACGTAGGGGCCGTTTTGCTCGATCCCTCCGGTCGGGACGAGGACGCTCGTCTTCCCGGAGGCGATCGCGTCACGAATCTCGACCCAGGTCAGCTCCTCGATCCAGATAGAATCGAGCGCTTCAACCGGTCGAGGCATGACGAGCTCGGCTTGAAACCGCTTCTCCCGCTCGGCTTGCTCTTCCGGGGTCAAGGCGCGCTGTCCCTGCGCCGCGGCCAAGGTTGACCATCCGGCCAATATCGCGATCGCAGCGACGAAAAACTGTGTCTTTCTTGCCTGCTTCATTTTTGGAGTCCTCCCATGGCGCGTAGAATCACACGGGCGCATACGGCTTCGCAAGCTTCTCATTGGAGGAGTCGCGCATCGTGTTTTTTGCAGCGTGGCGTATTATCGGCCGTGTCGATGTCTCGCCTTAGCTTCGAAGAGCTCTCCGCAGACGCGGCCCACTACGACGAGGTCGTGCTCACAACGCCTGCGATCGATCATTTCTGCTCCTCCTCACTCTGGATACTTCCGGCGGTACAGCACTTCTCTGCTGCTTCAAGGCCTTTTGTCGTTCGCTCGCAGGACGCGTACTTGACCCTCGCGCACACGCGTCACAACGACGGCACGCGGTTGGTCCATCCACTCGAAGCGATGTGGGGGCTCGCATCACCTCTCGCCGGCGGTAATCCCGCAGAGCTCGCCGAGCTTCTCGTAAGCTCCCTCACGGATGACGACTCTTGGGACGTAGCACTCGTCTCGGGGATCGGCGACAGCTCTGGGCTCTGGCAGAAGCTCGTCCCCGAGCTCAGCCAGCGCTTCTCGCTCTCGCGTGGGGCGGCGACGCGTCGCTATGTGGCAAGGCTAGCCAAGGGAGTCGACGGTTTTCTCGCGAATCGTTCGACTGGCTTCCGCAAGAATCTGCGGAAAGCCGAAAAGCGCGCTCGCGGCGCGGGCATTCGATTCGAGGTCGCAGATAACGCAGAGGCCAGCGAGGCCGACGCGTCCTTCGACAGACTTTTGACCATCGAGCGCAAGAGTTGGAAAGGCCAACGCGGCGTCGGGATCGATGGCGACCCGATGGGCTCGTTTTACCGCGAGATGAATCGCCGCCTCGTCGACAGGGGTGCGCGCCGGCTCCTCTTCGCGACCCTCGATGGCGCCGACGTCGCCTATATCTTCGGTGGGCTTTTCGGCGACACGTATCGTGGCCTGCAGTTCAGCTTCGATCATCGCTACGCCGATCTTTCCCTCGGCAATCTGTGCCAGCTCGAGCAAATCCGCCGCTTGTGCGACGCGGGTGTCTCTACGTATGATCTCGGCACGCAAGTCCGTTACAAGAAACGCTGGGGTGACCGTGTTTTCACGACGTCTTCACTTTTCGTTCATCCTTGAGAAGAAGAAGCGCGTAGATGAAGACGATGACGCCGGCCATTTCCATCGTTTCCTCGACCGCCGTCCAGAGGTTGTAGGCAAGCGTGTTGAGAAGGTCGTGCACATCATACCAGTCGGTCGCACGCTCGACGCCCACGGCGCCGCCGACATAGACGACCGCCGCCACGATGAACAGGAAGCGAATCCTCGCGGACAGCGCGCGCAAAAAAGGAAGGTAGGCCAGCCCGACAACCGCAACGATGGCTGCACCGAACGTGGTCCATCGTGTGTTTTCGACGACGGTGTTGACGTATTCGTGCATCGCCGCGACCTCGTCGATGGACAGAATATGAAATCCGATCGCGAGCAAGAGCCACCAACGATGCCAGGGGTCGCCGTCAGCACGTGGGTGTCGCAGCAGGATGCGTCCCGCGTAGAGCAGAATCACCGCGCTGAACCAAGTCCCGAAGCTTTCTTCCTCGTCCAGGTCGAAGAAGGAGACGTGCACGTAGTCGTCGACAAAATCTCCATAGTAGAGAAGCATGGCGACGACATGCGCCACGCCGAGCCCAGCTGCGATGAGGGCAAGCATCCGGACCCGTTTTTGGTCATCCGACGCGAGTTGGGTCGACGGACTCATACTGGATGCGCTCCTCTCTAATCGTAGAGAAGATAGCGCTCGCGCACCTTCTCGAACCTGGCGAAGTCGACTTGCCATGCGTTCTCGATATCAACGAGTGGCACCGCGTTGTCGATCTGCTCGCGAATCTTGCTGTTGCCAGTGAGGATTTCGATCGCGGGGCGTTCGAGCTCGTATTCATAGGGAGGAGGTCGCCAGGCGAACTCTCGCGGCCAAAGCTTCCGGATAGCGCGCAACAGCGCGTAGCCGGTTCGCAGTGGTAGGTAGGCGTCTCGATCGACGACATGCTGCTGGATACCCCCGCAGAGTTCGCCTTCGAACTTGTGGAACGTGGGCTGGAAGCAGAGCGGGCGAAAGACCACTCCCGGCAAATCTTCTTCGCGGAGGGCGCGTGCCAACTTCTCTCCGTCGATCCATGGCGCGCCCATGATCTCGAAAGGCCGGGTCGTGCCGCGCCCTTCGGAAAGATTGGTGCCTTCGATGAGACAGCCTCCGGGATAGACGGTCGCTGTGTCGAGCGTCGGCATGTTCGGCGACGGCAGCACCCAGGGAAGGCCCGTTTCGTCGAACCAGTCCCTGCGCCGCCAACCGTCCATTTCGACCACCGTGAGCGGGCAATGCACTCCGAACTCGTCGTTCACGAGCCGTGCGATCTCACCCGACGTCATGCCGTGCCGGTTCGGGATCGGGTAGACACCGACGAAGGAAAGATGGCTCCCCTCGATGAGATTCCCCTCCATGTGCACGCCGTCGATGGGATTGGGACGGTCGAGCACGATGAGCTCGATGTCGTCGCGCGCGCAAGCTTCCATGGCATGTGCCATCGTCCAGATGTAGGTGTAGTAGCGCGAGCCGACATCCTGGATGTCGAAGATGACGGCGTCGAGACCGTCGAGCATCTCTTTCGAGGGAACACGGGTCGGCCCGTAGAGACTCCGGACCGGAAGGCCCGTGATCGGGTCAGCGTCGTCTTCGATTTCGATGAGATCTTGAGCGCTCGCCCGCAACCCGTGCTCGGGGCCGAACAAACAAGCGAGCTCGATCTCTTTTCGAGCGTAGAGTCGATCGATCGCATGACAGAGCGCGCTGTCTACGGTCGCGGAGTTCGCGATGAGCCCGACCGTCTTTCCGGCAACGCGGTCGATTTCAGCGCCTAGAAGCTTCTCGAGCCCGGTGACGACCATATTTCGTTTATTATCGCACCCAGGAGGCCAGTCCATGAAGTGCCAGACCATGATGGGGTTGATTGCCGTATGGGCGCTCTCGGGGGCGCAGGCGCAAGATGACAAAAAAGAAGAAGGTCTACCGCTCGAAGTAGCGGAGACGCTCGCGTTCACCGTCGACGAGGTCACTTGGATGTCGCTCGACGTCTCTCCCGATGGGACGACGCTCGTATTCGATGTGCTCGGCGACCTCTATACTCTCCCGATCACGGGTGGCGAGGCGACGCGCATTGTCGGCGGCATGTCTTTCGAAAGCCAGCCGCGGTTCTCGCCCGACGGCACCACCATCGCTTTTTTGAGCGACCGCAGCGGCGTCGAAAACCTCTGGATCGCTGACGCGGATGGCGGAAATCCGCGTGCAGTGGGTAAAGACAAACCCACTAAATCGAGGCCGCAGCTCATGGCCTCACCGTCTTGGACCGCGGACGGCGATTACATCCTCGTCTCGAAGCAGCGCACTCCAGAAAGAACGTTCGGTCTTTTCATGTACCACCGCGACGGGGGCACGGGGGTTCGCGTCGGTCCGGCGCCACCACCAACACCGCCCTCGCCGGGCGCCCCCCGCGTCCAGCCGCCCAACAAGGTCGGCGCGGTAGCCTCGCCCGATGGGCGTTTCATCTATTACGGCGAACGGCGTGGGACGTTCAACTACAACGCGCAGTTCCCCATCTGGCAGATCGTCCGCTTCGACCGGGAAACGAGCGAGACGGCGACCATCACTAACGCGCAAGGAAGCGCCATGCGGCCGGTACTTTCCCCCGACGGCGACCATCTCGTCTACGCGACGCGTTTTCGCACCGGGACCGGTCTCAGGGTTCGGGATCTCGAGACGGGCGCCGAACGCTGGCTCGCCTACCCCGTCACGCGGGACGACCAGGAGTCGCGGGCGTCGCGCGATACGATGCCGAGCTACGTTTTCGATCCTGATGGCCGTTCGCTCATCGTGCCGATCGACGGCAAGATCCGCCGCATCGATTTCGAGACGGGTGCGTCCGAGGACATCCCGTTCACCGCGCACGTCGCCGCTGAAATCGGCCCGCGCATTCATTTCGACGGGCGCGTCGATGACAGTGCCACGGTGCGAGCACGAATTATCCGCTGGCCCGCGCTCTCCCCCGACGAGAACGAGCTCGTGTTCAGCGCCTTCAACCGCTTGTGGCGGATGACGCTTCCGATGGGAACGCCCGAGCGCCTCACGGATTTAGACGTGGGCGAGTTCATGCCGAGCTGGTCGCCCGAAGGCCGCTACGTCACGTTCGTCACTTGGGATATCGATGGGGGGCACATCTACCGTGTGGCTCCTGGGAGCGATCCCGAGCGGCTGTCGGAGCATGCGGCTTACTACGCCGATCCCGTCTACGCGCCAGACGGCAGCCGTATCGTCTTCATTACAGGCTCGCGCGACGACCAGCTCTATTCGTTCTTGAATGAGCCCGGAGATGCTCATGTTTACCAGGACGAAGAAATCGGAGGCGTCCGCCGGACGGGTACGACGGATTTGAGATCCTTCCCAGCCGAGGGCGGCGCTTCGAAGCTCATTGCTTCGACGAATGGAGGGCGCTTCCCTCACTTCACGGACGATCCGGAGCGCGTCTATCTCACGACGTCTGACGGTTTGAGCTCGATCCGTCTCGACGGCTACGATCGAAAAGCCCATTTCGAAGTGCAGGGCACCGGCCCCGGGCCGAATCCGCCGAGCGCGGACGCGATCGTTCTTGCACCGGATGGCCGCCGCGCGTTTGTCGACCTTCAAAACAAGCACTACCTCGTGTCGATCCCGAGCGCGGGCAAGGAGACGCTCGAGATCAAGATCACGCCCGGGGGCGATGCGGCCGTACCGGTGAGTGAGCTTTCCCGCGGGGGCGGAAGCTATTTGAGCTGGTCCGCCGACGGCACCAAGGTGTTGTGGTCACAGGGGCGGCGCTTCTACAGCCAGCAGATCGGCGAAGAGCCCGAGGCCGTGGAGATAACCGTCACCGTAGCGCGCCCCAAACCGTCGGGCTCGGTCGTTCTGCGCGGCGCGGCGCGCATCGTCACGATGCGTGGAGACGAGATCCTCGAAGGCGCCGACATCGTGGTCACCGACAATCGGATCGCGGCGATCGGCAATGATGTTGCCATTCCGGCCGGCGCCGCGATCATCGACGTGTCGGGCCGGACCATCATGCCCGGATTCGTGGACGCGCACGCGCATATGTGGGCGCCGCGCGGCGTCCATCAGACGCAGGTCTGGCAATATCTTTCGAACCTCGCTTATGGCGTGACGACCACGCGGGATCCGCAAACTTCCACGGACGATGTCTTCGCCTACGCCGACCTCGTCGAGGCGGGTGAGATTCTCGGGCCGCGCATCTACGCCACCGGCCCCGGCATCTTTGCGACGTCAGGGGTCGATGATCAAGAAGCCACCGACCACTTTCTCGAGCGCTACCGCGACGCCTATGACGCGCGCACCATCAAGCAATATGTCGTCGGCGATCGCATCGTGCGGCAATGGGTCGCGAAGGCGGCGCGGAAATACGAGCTCACCCCGACGACGGAAGGAGCCCTCGACTTGAAGCTCGATCTCACTCAAATGGCGGACGGCTATTCCGGCCACGAGCACAGCCTTCCCATCAACCCGATCTATGACGACATCGCGCAATACGTCGCCAGGACCGAGACCTATTACACCCCGACGATTCTCGTCGCCTATGGCGGCCCGTGGACGGAGAACTACTTCTTTCAAAACACCGACGTCGCCCAGGACGAGAAGCTCGCACGCTTCATCCCTTATCAACTTCTCGACAACATGGTGCGGCGGCGCGGCCAGTGGTTTTCGAAAGAAGAATACGTTCACTCGGCTATCGCGGAAGGCTGCATGAAGATCGTGCGCGCCGGCGGAAAATGTGGCCTCGGGAGCCACGGCCAGCTCCAAGGGATCGGCGCGCATTGGGAGACGTGGGCGCTCCAATCGGGCGGGCTTACCGAGCACGAGACCCTTCGAGCCGTAACACTCCATAGCGCTGAGGCTATCGGCCTTTCGACCGATCTCGGCTCGCTCGAGCCCGGAAAACTCGCCGACATTATCGTGCTCGAGCGCAACCCGCTCGTTGACATCGAGAACACGAACAGCCTGCGCTATGTCATGAAGAACGGCGAGCTCTTCGAAACGACGACCCTCGAGAAAATCTGGCCCGAGCGAAAGTCGCTACCGCCGCAGTTCTGGTGGGACGACCGACCGGAAACGGTCACGACAACGAACGGAGGCGCACCGTGACCCGAGCGGTACTCTTCGCTCTTCTCGCCTTTACGGTTCAAGCAGGCCCGATGAAATATCCGAAGACAAAGAAAGTCGAACAGATCGACGATTATCACGGCACCAAAGTCGAAGACCCCTATCGCTGGCTCGAAGACGACAACGCGGCCGACACCGCCGATTGGGTCGAAGCCCAGAACGAAGTTACGTTCGGCTACCTTGAAGCGCTCCCGAACCGCGCGCGCCTTGTGAACAAGCTCACCGAGCTTTGGAACTACGAGCGCTTCGGCGCGCCGTTCAAGAAAGGCGGGCGTTACTTCTTTTTCAAGAATGACGGGCTTCAGAACCAATCCGTCTTGTACAAGCAAGAGTCGCTCGACGCGGAGCCCGAGGTCCTTCTCGACCCGAACACGCTCTCCGAGGAAGGCACCGCCGCGCTCTCGATGCTCGCGCTCAGCGACAACGGCAAGTGGCTCGCCTATGGTGTCGCCGCGAGCGGCTCTGACTGGCAAGAGTTCCGCGTCCGCGATATCGAGACCGTCGAAGACGAGCCCGACCACCTGCGCTTCATCAAGTTCTCGGGCGCGTCCTGGACCCACGACAACGAAGGCTTCTTCTACGCGCGCTATCCGGAGCCCAAGGACGACGAGGCGCAGGGCGGCGTCAATCTGAACCAAAAGGTCTATTACCACCGTCGCGGGACGCCGCAATCCGAGGACAGACTCGTCTACGAACGGCCGGACGAACCCGAATGGGGTTTCGACGTCACGGTCTCGGATGCGGGGAACTACGCCATTTTCAATGTCCGGCATGGGACCGACGAGCGCAATCGTTTGTACACCCTCGATCTCGTCGACTCCGAAAAGCCGCGGCTCGACGGGAACGTCGTGAAGCTTCTCGACGACTTCGACGCGAGCTACGAGTTCATCGGCAATGACGGCGGCGTTCTCTACGTTCTGACCAACCTCGACGCCCCTCGCTACCGGGTGATCGCGATACGAGCCGGCGTCTCGGACACGAAAGAAATGGGAATTATCGCCGAGGCCGACGACGTACTCGAAGACGTGCGCATCATCGATGGGAAATTCGTCGCCTCCTATCTGACCGACGCGCACAGCCGCATCGCGACGTTCCGTAGAGACGGCAGCGGGATGAAGAATCTCGAGCTTCCTACGCTCGGCTCGGTAAGCTCGATCACTGGCGAGCGGAAGGATCGCGAGATGTTTTACGCCTTCGAGTCCTTCCTTTATCCAACGACGATCTATCGCTACGACTTCGAGACGGGTGCTATGAGCGTCTTCCGCTCGCCGCAGATCGCGTTCGACGGCGGCGCTTTCGTGACCGAGCAAGTGTTTTACTCATCCAAGGACGGCACGAAGATCCCGATGTTCGTGACCCATAAGCGCGAGCTCGAGCTCGACGGAACAAATCCGACCTATCTCTACGGCTATGGCGGATTCAATATCAGCCTCCGACCGCGCTTTTCGGTCAGCAACCTCGTGTGGCTCAAGCTCGGCGGCGTCTATGCTCAAGCGAATCTACGCGGCGGCGGAGAATACGGGGAGGAGTGGCACCAAGGAGGGACCTTCTCGAACAAGCAAAACGTGTTCGACGATTTCATCACCGCCGCGGAGTTTCTGATCGACGAGGGCTATACCCGGCCGGAAAAGCTCGCTATTGGCGGCGGCTCGAACGGCGGCCTGCTCGTGGGTGCGGTGATGAACCAGAGGCCCGAGCTCTTTGGTGTGGGTCTCCCAGCCGTGGGCGTGATGGACATGCTGCGCTTTCACAAGTTCACGATCGGCTGGGCTTGGGTCTCCGATTACGGCTCGTCGGAGAATCCCGAGGAGTTCGAAACGCTCCACGCCTACTCCCCGTACCACCGGCTCCGTCCCGCAGCCTACTTCCCCGCAACCCTCGTCACGACCGCGGACCACGATGATCGCGTCGTCCCCGGCCACTCGTTCAAATACGCCGCGAGGCTCCAAGAGATACACGGCGACGAGCCGCGCCCGATGCTCATCCGTATCCAAACAAACGCAGGCCATGGGGCGGGTAAGCCCACCAGCATGATCCTCGCCGAGCAAGCAGACCGCTGGGCCTTCGTGATGGAGAACCTCGGAATGGCCTGGCCTGAGTGAGGGCTTGCAGGCGATGACGCCCGACTCGTCACCGCGCTACGGGCCTTTTCACCGGTTCCAGGACGCTGAACTGAACGAGCTCGTCGAGCGCTCGGGGCGACTGAGGGGCAAGGCTCGAAGGAATATTTATGCGGGCGCGGTCGCAGCAGTCAAAGCATATTATGGCCCTCTTCCGGTTGGCCGAAGCGGGATAGAGTTCGTCACGACGATCTCGTCCGCGCCTTATGGTGCACCCGGGGACGCGACCTGGCCAGAAGGACTTGAAGGCGTGCGTTCGGGGGTGCCTGGCGAAGAGGTGGAAATACCGATTAAGATAGTCAAGAGAGTAGATTGATGCGACGAGCTAAAGCCGAAGAGCTGAAAAGCGAAACGATCCCGGTGCTCACCGCACATCTCTCAGAACCTGAGTTCCGCAAGTTTTTCCCAGTCGAGACCGATGAACTCGATGCTTTTGCGGAGCCGGAGCCGTCCGTTGGCGCGTTGATCCAGCTTGAATGCGGCTCTTATATCGTAGTTATTTACGGCAGAACGACGGGGACGATGAGACTACTCCTGCCCGAGGGAACGGAGCCTGCTATTGGGCTCGACGCAGTGCTCGCCGAAGTTCCGCTCCCGCCTCGCTGTGTTCGTTGGCGTCACGACACAGAGTCCGTTTCCTCGACGGGCAGCTAAGGTCTAGAGCGCGAGCGCTCACTCCTTAATTTGTGCCGGCAAGCATGTGCGCTAGGATGGCGGCCGCGACGTGCGCGTCCGTTCTCATTGGCCCTCCTTCTATGCTTGGCCGCAAGTGTACTACCTCTTGTCGAAACGAATTCGGGTGGTGGCTTAGTTTCGAAAATAGACCACTATCAATTTTTCTGTTAGCTTCGACTATTACTTGGAGGATCGATGAACTTAGAGGCTTTTTCAGCTCAGTGGGGCTACTTCGACATGGTGCATGGGGTGACGATGCGGGCTATCGGCGTGCTTGCGGATGAAGACCTCGATTTTCGACCGAAAGACACCATGCGCACCGTTAAGGCGCTCCTGTACCGCCGAGAAGGCGTTGGCTGAAGCTATCCAGAGCGGGGAGCTCTCCGCAGCGGCGGGGCGGGAGCTCGAGCCCGAGAGCGAGGTCGGCGCGGCGGCGGTCGCGGAAATCCGCTCCATCGGAGACATAAAGGACTTTGCCGAGCGCTGCCACTCTGCGGCTCAAGCGGCACTCGGGGGCGTCTCCGATACCGAGTTGTCGCGGACGGTGAAATCAGAGTACGGAGAATTCACGGGAACTCAGTACTTTACTTCCTCTACGACGAGCATTGGCATCACCGGGGACAGTTCTACACGTATTTGCGCCTCCTCGACAAAGAACCACCCAGCATTTACGGCTACGAGTAGGATCGCTTCACCGGGAGATCACCAAGCAGCTCGTTGGCCAAGCCCGCGCCCTCTTTTAGGGAGTGAAATTCGCGACCGTTAGTAACCCGCAACACGAAATGTTATAATAGTGATAATGGCCGCGTTGCACGGTTACACGTTCCGCATCATTTAGAAACACCATCTAACGTCTATGTGTAGGCGCTCGAGCGATTTACGCTCGCGCCGCCGAGTTTCTCTCTTTTTCGAAAGGAGTTTCCATGATCGGTGCGTTGATTTTTCTCGGAGCTGCGGGGCTCCTCATCCTGTTCCTCGTCGGCATTTACAATAGGCTCGTCACTTTGCGGAACCGCTTCAAGAACGCGTTCGCGCAAATCGACGTGCAGCTCAAACGCCGCTACGACTTGATTCCGAACCTCGTCGAGACCGCCAAGGGCTACATGAAACACGAGCGTGAAACGCTCGAAGCGGTCATTAACGCGCGCAACCAAGCGCAAGCTGCAGCGAAGACGGCCGCCGCCGACCCGAGCGACGCGGGTGCCATCCAAGGCCTCGTTGGTGCCGAGGGTGCTCTGACCGGTGCCATGGGCCGGATGTTCGCGTTGATGGAGAGCTATCCGGATCTCAAAGCGAACCAGAACGTGTTGCAGCTCCAAGAAGAGCTCACGTCGACGGAGAACAAAATCTCGTTCTCACGCCAAGCTTATAACGACGCTGTAACGGCCTATAACATCGCGCGGGAAAAATTCCCGAATGTCGTTATCGCGAACTCGATGGGCTTTAAAGAGGCGGAGCTTTTCGAGATCGAGGTCGCGGAGCAGCGCGAGGCGCCAAAGGTCAAGTTCTAGCAGCGCGGGCGCCCAATGGGAATGGACTTCTTTCAACATCAGGACGACGCCCGGAAGAACAGCAACATACTCGTCTTCTACTTCGTGCTCGCGGTGATCGCGATCATCTTGAGCGTGCATTTCGCGACGAGTGCGGCACTCTTCTGGGCGACCGCGAGCGCTTCTGAGCCCGGAAGCGAGTCCGCGTTCGATTGGTTCAATCTCGACCGCTTGAGCCGGCGCTGCCCCCGTCGTCATTCTCGGCCATAGGGTGTGGACGACCCACTACGAAGCCGACTCAGCTGTCCTCGGTCGCGTCATCGAGGTAGACGGCACACCGACGACGATCATCGGCGTTACGAAAGAAGGCTTTCGCTTTCCCGATTTCGCCGAGCTCTAGCAGCCACTTGCGCGTCTACCCGGGCTCGACACCGACACGCGCGACGCGCGCACGCTCCGCGTCGTCGCCCGACTTGTCGATACCGCAGACCTGTCTTCCGCACAAAGACAGATCGACACCGTCGCCGAGCGCCTTCGCGAGACCCATCCCGAGACCAACGCTGGGCTCACGCCGCGGATCGAGCCGTTCATCGGAACGGCCGCCGATTTTGCGATCTTTCCCGCCTTGATGGGCGCGGTCGCGTTCGTTCTCCTCATCGCGTGTGCCAACGTCGCGAACCTGTTGCTCGCTCGCTCGGTAACACGCTCGCGCGAGATCGCGGTGCGCGCTGCGCTCGGCGGCACACGTTGGCGCATCCTGAGGCAGTTGATGGTAGAGAGAGCGCCGTGCTTGCATGCGCAGGGGCCGTCCTAGGCTTCGGATTCTCGGTCCACGCGGTGCGCCTTTTCGCCCGCACCATCCAAGGCATCAACTTGCCTTATTGGTTTCAGTGGACGATGGACGAGCGCGTGGCCGTTTTTCTCATTCTTGCTGCGACGACCAGTGTATTCGTCTTCGGGCTCGTACCCGCGCTCCACCTCTCGAGAGCCCGATTGAACACTTTCATCAAGCAGGGTAACCGTCGTGGAGGGGGCACACGCGCGCGCGCTTGGATGTCCGCGCTCGTCGTCGTCGAGCTGACCTTGACGCTCATTCTGCTCGCGGGGGCGGGCTTCATGATGCGCAGCTTCGTGGCGCTCTATCAGGCAGACCACATCGTGGACACCCAAGGACTCACGTCGCAGCGCGTATCGCTCCCACCCGATCGCTACCCAACGCCGGAAGCGCGGGTCCAGTTTTATGAGAAGCTCGAGCGGCGCCTTACGGTCGTCGAACCGATTGCCTCCGCGACCATCGCCAGCGCTCTACCTTTCGCCGGAGCGCCCATGCGTCCGCTGGCGATCGAAGGTAAGCCGAGCGAAGCGCGACCCGCGCCCAGAGTTTCCATCGTGAGCGTCGGCGCACATTACTTCGCGACGTTGGGCGTCGGGCTCGTACGAGGCCGCGTCTTCACGTCGATCGACGGAACAACCGGCCACGACAGCGCCATCGTGAACGAGCGATTCGTCTCGCTTCACTTTCAGAATCACAACCCCATCGGCGAGAGGGTGCGTGTGGGCGATGACGACGCGCCGTGGCTCACCATCGTCGGCATCTCTCCGACCATCCGTCAGCAATCGATGAGAGAGCTCGACCCCGTTTTGTATCTGCCTTCTCGCGCCGAGCCTAGCGCAACGGGCGTGCTTCTCGTGCGCGGCCGCGGGCCCGTGGAAGCGCTCGTCCGCGAAGAAGTCCTCGCGCTCGACCCCAGCCTCGCCGTATACGGCGCCCTTTCGATGGACGAGCTCGTCCAACAGTCGCGATGGGGCATGGTGTCTTCGGCACGCTCTTCTTGTTATTCGCCGCTATCGCGCTCGTCCTGTCCGCTATTGGGCTCTATGCCGTCGTCGCCTACACGGTAGCGGAGCGCACGCATGAGGTCGGCGTTCGTCTCGCGTTCGGTGCGAGCGTTCGAGACATCCTTCGCCTCTTCGGAGCGCGCGTGGTCGGCCAGCTCGCGCTGGGCCTGACGCTTGGGATGGCGGGCGCGCTCGCTGTGGGAAAGCTATTGCTGCAGCTTCTCGTGCAAACGAGCGCGACGGAGCCGTCGCTTCTCGCCGCAGTCGCGCTCCTGCTCATAGCGGTGTCCGCCGCCGCGTGTCTCCATCCCGCTCGTCGCGCGGCCATCTCGAGTCCTTGCAACGCGCTTCGTCACGAATAGGAGTCCTGCAATGCTCGAGCTACGAAACGTCAGCAAGTATTACGGGCCTCTAGCCGCGGTGCGTGAGGTGAGCTTCCGCGTCGCGCGAGGAGAAGTGCTCGGCTATCTGGGTCCGAACGGCTCGGGGAAATCCACGACGGTCAAGATGGTCGCCGGTCTTTCGAGCCCGACGGAGGGGACGATTCTCTACGATGGACGGGACATCGAAGCGCTCGGGCTCGAGCACCGCCGCCGGGTCGGCTGCGTACCGGAGACACCGGAGCTCTACACCTATCTCACCGGCCCGGAATATTTGACGCTTGTCGGACGGCTGCGAGAGATCGCATCGAACGTGCTCGAAGAAAAGATCGAGCGCTTCCTGCACCTGTTCGAAATCGAAGGCGACCGCTACGCGCCGATGTCGGCCTACTCGAAAGGCATGAAGCAAAAGGTGTCGATCGCAGCAGCGCTCCTGCATGATCCGGAGATCGTGATTCTCGACGAAGCATCGTCTGGCCTCGACGTGGGCTCGACGCTCGTGCTCAAAGAGCTCGTCCGTGAGCTCGCGGCCGCGGGGAAAGTTGTTCTCTACAGCTCACACGTCTTGGAGCTCGTCGAGCAAGTGTGCTCGCGCGTCGTCATCCTGCGCGAAGGGCGCGTCTTGGCGGAAGGAGCCGTAGCGGAGCTGCGCACGCTGATGCAAGAACCGTCGCTCGAAGGTGTCTTCACACAGCTCGCGATTCGCAAAGACGTGCGCCAAGTCGCGAACGAGCTCATCGAAACGATGCGGTTATGACGCCGGCTCAAACACTCCTGCAGACCTTCTTTAGAAGGCTCTTCGAGAACGATCTGCTTTCTGAGGAGGCCGACGTCGGGGATGCTCTCGCTTGGATCGTTCCCCTATTCGCGGCGCCGACCATGTTCGTAGCACTTCGGCTCCTCCCAAAATATGCCGTGTTGGAACATGTCGCGCTCGAACACTTCGCTGCGAATCCGACGTGGTCGGACAAGCCCTTTTTCATCGGCTATTCGATGACCGCGGTCGGGTTCATCACCGTCATCGCGTGGGAAGCGGCCTTTCCCGACCGGCGGGACGCGGCCATCCTCGGCGCTCTTCCCATCGGTGGAGGAACTGTTTCGTGCTCGTAGCCCTTCGCGTCGTCTTTGCTGTCCCTACGGAGCTCCGCTCGAACTGGCTGTTCCAGATGACGGAAACGAACGACAAAACGCCCTACTACCGGGGCGTCCGGAAGGCGATGGCACTTCTTGGTCTGATGCCGATTGTGGCGGTGACGCTACCCGTCTACGGCATCCTCTGGGGAGCCGGTGCTGGGCTCGCCCACACGGCGTTCTGGCTTCTTTGCGCGGTGCTCCTTGCCGAGCTACTCCTTCTCGGCTATCACGAAGTGCCCTTCACGTGCGCCTACGCGCCTGGTAACGCAAACGTGAAGCTTCTGTGGCCGGCCTATCTGTTGGCGATGGCAACCTACGCCTATGCGACTGCGCGGCTCGAGCTGTGGCTTCTCCAAGAGGTGGACCGCTGGCTCGCGGGTTGCACGTGCCTCGCGTTTGCTTGGGTCGTCGTCATGCTCTACCGAAAGCGGGTCGCCGAGGTAAGCGCCACGTTCTCTTTTCGAGGCGAACTGGAGCCCGAGGTCCAGGTTCTCAACCTCACGCGATCCTCGTGAGCTGTCCCCATTGGGTAAACTGCAGTCATGAAAGTGATTGCCGATCTCTGCATCATTCCCATGGGCGTCGGTGTTTCGGTCTCGGACCACATCGCCACCTGTCAGAAGGTCATCACGGATGCCGGTCTCGAGCACAACCTTCACGCTTACGGCACGAACGTCGAGGGTGAGTGGGACGACGTCTTCGCAGCGATAAAACGGTGCCACGAAGCTGTTCACGACATGGGGGCGCCGCGCATCCATACGAACATCAAGTGTGGGACCAGGACCGACCGTGAGCAGTCGATGCGCGACAAGGTCGAAAGTGTGGTGTCGAAAGCGGCACCGGCGAAGAGTGACCGCTAGCGCCGTTCTTGTCCCTCCTTATGCCGATTGCTTGTCGCTCTTGTCCTGCTCTCCCAAATAGCGCTCGCATCCGAGGAGCCCTTCAAACTCGGAACTTTCGAGCACGAGGGCTCTCATGAAGCTGGGGCGCGAACAGCTCGACTGGGAGTGTGAGTTCGCCGTGGTGATCGGACAGCCGGCGAGCCACGTCCCGCTCGAAGAGGCGCGCCATCACGTATTCGGCTATACGATGATGAACGCGGTCGCGGCTGGCATCGACTGCATCGAGCACGGCTACTTTCTCACGCGCGAGGTTCTGCGTGAGATGAAAACCCACGGCACGTGGCTCGTTCCGACTATCGTGGTGCGCCAGCCCGCGACGATGCCATTTTTTGAGCGTATCGGCTCGCCGCGCTGGTATCTCGAGCGGGTGAAAACGGTGGGAGCCCGCCACTGGCGATCGCTCCAAATAGCGATTGAAGAAGGTGTGTCGATCGCTCTCGGCACCGACCAATTCCCTTTCGAGTCCAACGACGGCACCACCGTCACGGTCCGAGAAGCGGAGTATTACGTGGAAGCCGGCATGACTCCGCTAAAAGCCCTTCGCGCGGCGACGATCGCACCCGCTGACCTCCTCGGTCTCGAAGACGCTATCGGCTCCATAGCACCCGGCAAATTCGCAGATATCGTCGCCCTCGAATCCGACCCCTCCGAGAACATTTCCACCTTGCGAAAGATGCTATTCGTAATGAAGAGTGGCCGAATCTACCATGACGAGCGGCCGAGTCGTTTGCTAGAATAAAAGCGTCTCCAGAAATTCGAATATCGAACATTGTCCCCAGCCGACACCGGTGCTGGCGAGCGTGAGAGATGCATCGATGACACTCCAATTCCTGATCGCCGCGTGGTGTCAAGGTTTGGGCTGAGACTCGAGATCAGACAAAATTACTTCAATCGGCAAAATTAAGATTTCTTCCATCTCGGAGGTGCTCCGCGCCATGTCGCCCGATCAGGACATCCCGCTCTCGGGAAGCTTCAACTGCTGGGCTCAAGCCTACGATCTGCCCGATCTGCTCCTAAGGATTTGCAGCCTGAAGCAAACGGGCGAGCTGCGCTTCGTGAGCGCAGAGGCCGAGAAAACCGTTGTCGTACACAAGGGCGCGATCGTGTTCGCGAAGTCGTCCTCCGCGGATGATCGGCTGGGTCCGCACCTTTTGAAGGCGAAGAAGATCCGGTTCGAACATCTGACGGAGCTCAGCCGATTCGTCACGCCCGAGCGCAGGTTCGGAGCCGTTCTTGTCGAAAACGGCGTCATAACACCGCATGACTTGGTTCAAGGCGTCATCGGTCAAGTCCGCTCCATCATCCTCAGCCTCTTTCAGTGGACCGAAGCCGCTTACATCTTCGCGGAGAAGCAGCTGGCGAAAGAAACGATCGAGCTTTCCATTGCTCTTCCAAAGCTCATCATCGACGGTGTGCGTGACGTTTCCAGCTGGCGACGCATCGCGCAAGGGATCGGATCGCTCGATGCGGTGAACCAGTCGTGCGAAGGGATCGACGACAGCGTGAGAGCCGCAAAGCTCGACCCGAAAGAGCTCGAGATCCTCTCCGATCTGAGAGGCCCGAAAACGATCGCAGAGGCTTGCGCCAACTCCGAGCTCAGCGACTTCGAAGTTTGTCAGCTGCTCTGGGCTTTCATCGCGCTTGGATGGCTCACCCCGATTACAGAGAGCTCAGAGGCCCCACCACCCCCTCGAACAAGCGAGCCAGAAATACCGGTCACCGAAGCCGCCAACAGGGCTGTTCCCGAAGATTCCGATCTCGAAGGGCTCGACAGCGTCTTGAAGAAACCCTTGTCCGAACAGACGCCTTGAACTTCTACGCCGAGCCGTTAGGGTTTTGTCGTGTCCATCCTACGTCTACAACACATCGGAGTTGCGCTCGCGGACCACGACCTCGCCGTCGCGGTTCTGGAGCGTGTGGGCCTTGCTTCCAGAGACTTCCGAAACGACCAGGGGAAGGGGTTCCAGCACGATTCGCGGGTGCTTCTCGGAAACGAGTGCTGGCTGCACATGGTTCATAATTGGAACCCCGAATCCCGCGTCAACCGCTTCCTCCAGAACCACGGCGAGGGCCTCGAGCACCTGGCGCTCGAGAGCGACGACATCGAGGCGGACGTAGCGCGTGTCAGAAACGCTGGCGTTCGAATTTTCGAGGATCGCATCTTCGACGCGAATGACGGGTTCGAAGCCTTCATCTACCCCGAGGACGGGATCGGCTTTACCGTGGAGCTCATAAAGCCGCATGCCACGAGCTGGAACTATCCCGACGACGCGCTCGGTCTCCCGGTGAGCACGCTGCTCGGCGAGATCCGAGCACAGCGCGTCGGCGCTTATGTTCGTAACGAGGTGGAAGCGTCGCGCCGTTTCACGACACTCTTCGGGACGCCATCCGGAGACGAGCCCGGCACCATCGCGCTCGGCAACGTGGAGCTCCATCTTCACGCGAGCGCGGACCACAAGCCAGGCTTGAAAGATCTCGCCCTCGAGACCGAAAAAGGCGCGACGCGAGTGCACGACTTTGGCTTTCTCGCGCTCCAGTGCTGCGCGGCGTGAGCCAGGGAGATGTGGAGATAGGAGGGGATTAGGCGATCGAGATTTTATCTCCGCCTCTCCTTTTTTCTTACACATCGGCGGCGGCAGTTCTTCAGCACCCGCCAGTGCGCTATGATCGTTCACCATGATCGACCTACGCAGCGATACCGTGACTCGACCCACCGCGGCGATGCGCGACGCGATGGCGCGCGCGGAAGTGGGCGACGACGTTTATGGCGATGACCCGACCGTAACCGCGCTCGAGGCGCGCACCTCGGAGATCCTCGGCAAAGAAGACGCGGTCTACATGCCGACGGGGACGATGACGAACCAGGTTGCTCTCCGGGCCCACACGGAATCTGGGGACGAGATCCTGGCCGACATCGGAGCGCATATCTACGTGAACGAAGGCGGCGCGCCCGCCGGTTTGTCAGGCCTTCTCGTGCGGCCGATCTCAGGCAAGAACGGGATCTTCTCCGCCGAGCAGCTCGAGCAGGCGATGCGGGCGCTCCACCCCTTCAACCCCAGCACGCTTGCCGCGCCCACGAAGCTCGTCTGCCTCGAGAACACCCACAACGGTGGCGGGGGCATCGTTTGGCCGCTCGACACCATGAGCGCCGTAGCCGGCGTCGCTCGCCGGCACGCGATCCCGCTGCACCTGGACGGAGCTCGCCTGTGGCACGCTTCGGCGGCGAGCGGTCATCCTGAATCCGACTACGCCGCCCTCTTCGACACCGTGAGCGTGTGTTTTTCAAAGGGCCTCGGTGCCCCGGTCGGCTCGGCTCTAGCCGGGAGCAAGGATTCGATGAAGCGGGCGCGAAGGTTCAAGCAGATGTTCGGCGGCGGCTTCCGCCAGGCTGGTGTGATCGCGGCCGCGGCGCTCCATGCTTTGGAGAACCACCGCGGGCGCCTTGTCGAAGATCATGAGAAGGCACGCTCGCTCGCGGAGGGGCTCTCCGCGTTCCCGGGGATCGAGCTCGACACCTCCCTCGTCCAAACCAATATTATTCGATTCCGGGTGACCACCGTCTCGTCGTTCGAGCTCGTGGAGCGTTGTCACGCTCAGGGGCTCCATCTGCTGCCTGCGGGAAAAAGCGGCGTGCGCGCCGTTCTCCATCAAGATGTCCCACCTGACGGGGTCACACAGGCCCTTTCGGTGCTGGAATCAGCCCTTAGCCAAGAAAACAAAGAAGTAAATGCCTAATTTCGAAAGAACCGCGAATAAGTGATTCGACTAAATCTACATTATCGACGTTAACATATACCTGCTTGACAAAAACTAAGAATTTGCGTAGTATTCGTTCTGTTAGCAGTCGAACGAGTCGAGTGCTAACAAGCCCTCAACAAAATGCCATTTGCCCATTGGGACCCTGTCCGCGAGCTTCTCTCCTTGCAAGAGCGTGTGAATCGCTTGATCGATGAGACGTTGTCGCGCTCGCGCGGGGACGCGGAGCTCTCCTCGACCGGCGCTTGGTCGCCGGCGGTCGACCTCTACGAGTCCGATCAGCACTTGATCCTCAAAGCAGAGCTCCCCGGGGTGAATCAGGACGACATCGAGCTCCGTATCGACGACGACCGCATCACGTTGCAGGGCGAGCGCCAACTGGCAGAAGCGGTGAGCGAAAAACAGTTTCTTCGGATGGAACGGTCCCATGGCGCCTTCCATCGGACCTTCGACCTTCCGACGCCGGTCGAGGCGGACGAGGTCAAAGCGGAGTTCAAAGCGGGGATCCTCACGGTCACGATACCTAAAGTGGTCAGCGAGAAGAGCCGTCAAATTCCAATCAGTGGGTAGCCGACGTTCTCGAGCTTCCGAACCGAGCGTCGACAATTTTCGTTGTAACGAAGGAGGAACAGGAGCGAAATGAAGATCAAACCAATTAAAGACAATATCGTCGTCAAGCGGTTGGATGAAGAGGAGAAGAAGATCGGCTCCATCATCATCCCCGATAGCGCGAAGGAAAAGCCTCTAACGGCCAAGGTCATTGCTGTCGGTTCCGGCAGAACCCTGAAAGACGGGAAGAAAGTACCGCTCGAGGTAAAGGTCGGCGACAAAGTGCTCGTAGGCAAGTACTCGGGCTCGGAAGTCAAACTCGATGGTGACGAATATCTCATCCTCAAAGAGGACGAGGTTCTCGGAGTCGTGGAATAACGTTTTGAAACCAGTTCATCGATGGAACGGAGGAATTTAGAAGAATGGCAAAGCAGATTGTTTATCATGATGAGGCACGCCAGGCCATCCTCAAGGGCGTGAACAAGCTCGCCACGGCCGTGCGAGTCACCCTCGGTCCGAAGGGCCGCAACGTCGTCCTCGAGAAGAAGTTTGGCTCACCCGTCGTTACCAAGGACGGCGTGACCGTTGCCAAAGAGATCGAGCTCGAAGACGCCGTGGAGAACCTCGGCGCCAAGATGCTGCGAGAAGTCGCTTCGAAGACGTCGGACGTCGCCGGTGACGGCACGACTACTGCGACCGTATTGGCCCAGTCGATTTTCCGCGAAGGCCTCAAGAACTTGGCCGCCGGTTCCAACCCGATGGAGCTCAAGCGCGGCATCGATCTCGCGGTCGAAGCGATCGTCGACGAGGTCCATAAATTCTCGAAGCCTGTCAGGGGCAAGATGATCGGCCAAGTCGGCACCATCTCCGCCAATGGCGACCACACCATCGGTCAGATCATTGCCGAGGCCATGGAGAAAGTGGGCAAGGACGGCGTCATCCAGGTCGAGGAAGCTCGCACGCTCGAGACGAGCCTCGACATCGTCGAAGGCATGCAGTTCGACCGCGGCTACCTCTCCCCTTACTTCGTCACCGATCCGGAACGTATGGAAGTGGTCCTCGAAGACTGCCTAATCCTCGTTCACGAGAAGAAGATCTCGAACATGAAAGACCTTCTCCCCGTGCTCGAGAAAGTCGCTCAAGCCGGCAAGCCTCTTCTGATCGTTGCCGAGGACATCGAGGGCGAAGCTCTCGCGACGCTCGTCGTCAACAAGCTCCGCGGAACGCTCAAGGCCGCGGCCGTCAAGGCCCCGGGCTTCGGCGATCGTCGCAAGGCCATGATGGAGGACATCGCGATCCTCACTGGTGGCTCTGCTATCTTCGAGGACCTCGGCATCAAGCTCGAGAACCTACAGATGCAGGACCTCGGAAAGGCCAAGAAACTCGTCATCACGAAGGAAGACACGACCATCGTCGAGGGCGCAGGCAAGAAGTCTGAGATCGAAGGCCGCATCAAGCAAATCCGCGCTCAGATCGAAGAGACCACTTCCGACTACGACCGTGAGAAGCTCCAAGAGCGCCTCGCGAAGCTCGTGGGCGGTGTGGCCCTCATCCAGGTCGGCGCCGCAACCGAGACCGAGATGAAAGAGAAGAAAGCTCGTGTCGAGGACGCGATGCACGCGACCAAAGCTGCAGCCGAAGAAGGCATCGTGGCTGGCGGCGGCGTGGCGCTCCTTCGCGGCGGCAAGGCCCTCAAGAAGCTGCTCAAGAGCGATAGCCTCACCGATGACGAGCGTGTCGGCGTCGGAATCGTCGGCCGTGCCATCGAAGAGCCCATGCGCTGGATCGCCCATAACTCGGGCGAGGAAGGCTCGATCATCGTGAACAAGGTGAAGGAGCTCGAAGGTGAGCAGGGCTACAATGCAGCCAAGGGCAAATACGAGAACTTGGTGAACTCGGGCGTCATCGATCCGACCAAGGTCGTTCGCTACGCGCTCCAAAACGCCAGCTCGATCGCGGGCCTCATGCTCACGACCGAAGCGCTCGTGTCCGAGCTACCCGAGAAGGAGAACAAGGGTGGTGGCGCCGGTGCTCCCGGCGGCATGCCTCCGGGAATGGGAGATATGGGCGACTTTTAGGGCGCTCAAACAGCAAAGCCCGGGCCTTTCGGCCCGGGCTTTTTTTGTTCGGGTGCTTAGCATTCAGCATTCAGGATCGCGTGGCTCGGAGTTCGGAGCCAACATCTGAATGCTGAAATGCTGAACGGTTATACTCTCTTCCCTATGAGACTCGAGAACAAAGTTGCGCTTGTTACGGGAGGGGGGGCGGGGATTGGACGGGCTATTGCACGGCAGCTCGATCGCGAAGGCGCGCGCGTCTACGTGAACGACGTCGACCGCGTCGCCGCCGAAGCGACGCTCGGTGCAAAGAGCGCGCTTGTTGCGGACGTTTCGGATAGTGGGCAGGTTAGAGCGATGTTCGCCGGTCTCGAGAGGCTGGATGTTCTCGTCAATAATGCTGGTATTGGCCAAACGAAGGAGCGGTGGGACAGGCTCAATGCGAAGGCCGAAGCGCGCTTTCGCGAGCAGCCCATCACGACGCACTGGGATGTTACGGTCTCGATGGACGACGTGACTTGGCGGCGCATGATGGCCGTTCATCTGGACGGTATGTTTTTCTGCACGCGCGAGGCTCTCCAGAGAATGGGCTCGCAAGCGAGTGGCGTCATCATCAATCTTTCGAGCACAGCTGCGCTCGCGGGGCTCGCGGACGCGCCGCATTACGCCGCGGCGAAAGCGGGTGTGCTCGGGTTCACGAAATCGGTGGCGAAGGAAGTCGGCTCGCGCGGGATTCGGGTGAACGCTATCGCTCCCGGCTTTACCGAGACGGCAATGACCCAGCACATCTCCGGTTCGGTGCGCGACGCTTCGCTCGGCAACATCCCTTTGGGGCGCTGGGCCACGCCGGACGAGATCGCGGCCGTTGCAGTTTTTCTCGCTTCGGACGAAGCGTCCTACATTACGGGACAGTGCCTCTCACCAAATGGCGGGGCGTACTGAAACAGTTTTTCTCGCTTCGGACGAAGCGTCCTACATTACGGGACAGTGCCTCTCACCAAATGGCGGGGCGTACTGAAACGCTGCGCGCGCCGATTCCTGGCGGTGCTCAGCCAGACGGGCTGGTACTTTCTGACGGTACTTCTCGCATTGGCGATCCACGCATTCGTGAGGCTCAGCCCGTCACTATGCTGATCGTCTTGAACGCGGTGGGTCTTCCTGCCGAATATATCGGCCTCATCCTTTCGGTCGACTGGCTCCTCGATCGTTTCCGCACGGCGACGAACACGCTCGGTGACTCCATCGGAGCGGCGGTCGTTGAAAAAGCATTCGACTGATCATGTCCTTGTCTCAACCCTGTGAGGTGCTCCATGCGTTACGTCCTCCCGATCGCTCTTAGCGCACTCGTTGCCGCCTCCGCCGGCGCCCAAGATGTCGACCTTCTCATCCGGAACGGGCGCGTGCTCGACGGGACGGGGAACCCGGACTTCCGCGCGGACATCGCGATTCGCGGCGATACGATCCTGGCCCTCGGCAAGCTCGGCGATATGCGAGCGCGGCGCACGATCGACGCGTCCGGCTTCGTCGTGGCGCCCGGCTTCATCGACATGCATTCGCACGCGGACCGCGCGCTCGCAGGCGACGATCGCGAAGCACGCAAAGCCCACAACCTCGTGGCGCAAGGCATTACGACCGTCGTGGGGGGCCCTGATGGACGCAACCGCCTCTGGCCTATCTCGAAAGAGATCGCCGCGTTCCGCAAGATGGGTATCGCGCTGAACATCGTGCCGATGGTCGGGCACGGTACGGTACGCGGCGTCGTCATGGAGGACGACTACGAACGGGTGGCGACGGACGAAGAGGTGCGTCGCATGCAGGCTCTCGTGCGCGAGGGCATGGATGACGGCGCTTGGGGCATCGGCGCCGGCCCCGAATATCGGCCGGGCCGTTTCAGCACGACCGAAGAGCTCGTGGCGCTCGCACAGGTGGTCGCGGAATATGACGGCTTCTACTATGCACATCAACGAAGCCAGTCGCCTCTTCCTCGCTGGCAGACCCCGAGCATCCTCGAAGCGGATGGCTGGCGCCTCACGGGAACGGACGGCATGAAGGAGACCATCCGCATCGGCCGCGAAACCGGGATCCGCGTCGTCGGAAGCCATATCAAAGCAAAAGGACCGACGACGTGGGGGCACGCGTCGATCGACATTCGGCTCATCGAGCAAGCGCGCGGCGAAGGCGTCCAGGTTTATCTCGATCAATATCCTTATGAAACTTTCGGAGGTGGTCCCACCGGCGTCATTCCGTCCTGGGGCTTCGCCGCACCGGGCATCGATCGCAGCGGCGGGCTCGATGCACCTCTCTGGCGCGCCGACGGCATCTTCGTTGACCACAAAGAGAACTTGAAGAAAAATCTCGCGGATCCCGTGACGGGTCCGCTTCTCATCACCGATATCGAGCACGTGCTCGATCTGCAGGGAGGCGCTGCGCGCCACATCATCGTGGTCTTTGCCGAGGAGCCGTCCCTCGTCGGCAAGACTCTCGCCGAAGTCGCTCGCGACAACGGCAAGAGCGTCATCGACACACTGGTGGACTTCGCGATGACGGGAACGGATGACGCACGCCACGGTGCGCTCTTCCGCCCGGTCGCCGGCGATCGCTTCGACGTCGAGAACTACATGCGCCAGGAATACACCGCGACCTCTACCGATGGCGGTGTGTCCATGACAACGCGCCCCGGGCAGCATCCGCGCTATTACGGAACCTATCCGAGAAAGCTCGCGCATTACGTCCGGGAGCGCGGCGTCGTGAGCCTCCCCTTCGCCATCCGCTCTTCCACTGGTCTCCCCGCGCAAATCATCGGCCTCGAGGACCGCGGCTATCTGCGTGAAGGCTACAAAGCCGATCTCGTCTTGTTCGATTTCGCGAGAATCCAGGATCGCGCGACGATCCTAGAGCCCGATCGCTATCCCGTAGGGATCGACTATGTAATCGTGAACGGAGAGCTCACGGTGGATGGCGGCGTACGCACCGGCGCTCTCCCGGGCGTTGTCATCGTTCAGAATCAAGCAAACGGGCGCGCTCCCTGAGCACATATTTCTGGATCTTACCCGTCGAGGTCTTGGGAAGCTCGTCAAAGATGACGGTCTTGGGGGCTTTGAAGTGCGCAAGATGCTCGCGGCAAAAGTCGATGATTTCCTGCGCGTCGATATCACCTGGGTCACCCGCATCGGGTCTCAACGTCACGAAGGCGCAGGGCGTCTCGCCCCACTTCTCGTCGGGGCGCGCCACGACCGCCGCTTCCAAGACGGCCGGGTGTTTGTAGAGAACGCCTTCGACCTCGATCGTCGAGATATTCTCGCCGCCCGAAATAATGATGTCCTTCGAGCGATCGCGTAGCTCGATATAGCCGTCCTCGTGCACCACGCCGAGATCGCCCGAGTGGAACCAACCACCGGCGAAGGCTTCCTTCGTCGCCGCCGGGTTCTTCAAATAGCCTTTCATCACGATGTTGCCCCTGAACATCACTTCGCCCATCGTTTCGCCGTCCCAGGGCACGGGCTCGAGTGGCAGTATCGAGGGGTCCGCGACCATCAAATCTTCGAGCACGGGATAGCGAACGCCCTGTCGCGATTTCTTCTCGGCGCGATCGGCGAGCGCGAGCGCATCCCACTCTCGATGCCATGCGTTGACGACGGCGGGACCGTAGGTCTCGGTCAAACCGTAGAGATGGGTGACTCTAAAACCGGCATCCTCCATCGCTCCGATCGTGGCTGCCGGAGGCGGCGCCGCCGCGGTCGCAACTTCCACGACTTTCTCGGAGGGGCGCCCGTGCCGAGCGACCGCTTCAATGATGAACCGCATCACGATGGGCGCGCCGCATAGATGGGTTACGCCGTGGCGTTTGATAGCGTCGTAGATGCCACGAGGCTCTATTTGCCGCAGACAGACATGCGTTCCCGCGTTGACAGCAAGAGACCAGGGGAAGCACCAACCGTTGCAGTGGAACATGGGAAGCGTCCACAAATAGACGGGATGCACGGGCATGTTCCACGCGATGAGATTTCCGAGTGCTAAAAGCGCAGCGCCGCGATGGTGATAGACGACCCCTTTGGGATCGCCGGTGGTACCCGACGTGTAGTTGAGCGAGATCGCATCCCACTCGTCCTCCGGCCAGAGCCACTCGTCCTCCGAGCTCCCCTCTTCGAGGAAAGCTTCGTAGTCCTTCTCTCCGAGAAGATCGCCCCCGCTCCCGCGAGGGTCGTCCACGTCGATCACGACGGGCTCTTTCTCGACGGAAGCGAGCGCTTTTTCTACCGTCGGGCTCAGCTCGCGGTCCGTGAGTAGAACTTTGGCTTCGCTGTGCTCGAGGATGAACGCGATGGTGTCGGGATCGAGGCGCGTATTGATCGGGTTAAGGATCGCGCCCGCCATCGGCACGCCGTAATGCGCTTCGAGGATGGCCGGCGTATTGGGCGCAATGATGCTGACAGTATCCCCGCGCTCCACGCCGCGCGCGCAGAGCGCACTCGCGAGCTTTCGCGAGCGCCGCCAGAGCTCCGCATAGTCGTAGCGACGCTCCCCATGGATAACCGCGATGTGATCGGGATAAACCGCCGCCGCTCGCTCGAGAAAGTGGAGGGGAGTCAGGGGCCGGAAGTTTGCCTCGGTTTTGTCCAAAGGCTCTACCCTCCTTGAAGGCGCGATGAGCGCCTAGCGTTTAGGGATGATAAGAGCGCTCGGAGAAAGAAACAACCTCTTGTTTTTCGGCGCTTTAGCGTGGTACTCCTGTGACGATCGAGGTCAGACAAGCGCACGGGTGTGTTCCGCACCACCGATGATGGGCGCCGTCGCGGAAGGCCATTGAGCGCTAAAATGGCGGGATGCGCATCTGCACGGCATCCAGCTTGCTCTCGATAACGCTCGTCGCCTCTACCAGCTTCGCCGAAGATTGGCCCCAGTGGCGCGGGGCGGCGCGCGACGGCATCTCTCGCGAAACCGGCCTCCTGAGCTCCTGGCCCGAAGGTGGGCCACCGCTCGTTTGGAGATCGAGGGGGCTCGGCGTGGGTTATTCGACGGTCACGATATCCCGGGGCCGCATCTTCACGCTCGGCGCCTCGAAGGACACCGAATATGTGTTTGCCCTCGACGTGGAAACGGGCAAGGCTCTCTGGCGCGCACGCAGTGGTCAGCACTATCACAACAATCGCGGGGACGGGCCACGCGGCGCTCCCACCGTCGATGGCAACCGCGTCTACGCACTCGGCGGAAGGGGTGATCTGACGGTTCTCGACGTGGCGACCGGGAAGGTCCACTGGTCCGTGAATCTTCTAGAACGCTTCGGTGGCCGGAACATTTCCTGGGGCATCAGCGAATCGCCGCTCGTCCTTTCTGACCGAGTGCTCGCCAATGCCGGTGGCTCGAGAGCGTCCATCGTCGCCCTCGACAAGCAAGACGGTTCTACCCTCTGGCAGAGCGAGCGAGACGAAGCGGGCTACTCCTCCGCCGTCGTCGCCACGATCCGCGGCGTGCGGCAAGCCGTGTTCTTCACGGGTGAGCGGGTGGTCGGCATAAGCGTCGACGACGGCACGCTTCTCTGGCACTACCGGCGCGTCTCGAATCGCACCGCGAATGTCGCCACGCCGATCGTCCGGGGCAACTTCGTGTTCGTCTCGTCGGATTACGGGACCGGCTGCGCACTACTGGAGATAAAAGGCGGTCCAACCGACTTGACGGTTCGCGAGGTCTATTTCAGCCGGGACATGAAGAACCATCACGCGAGCTCAGTGCTCGTGGACGATACGCTGTACGGCTACAACAGCCGCATCCTAACCGCCCTCGATTTCGAGACGGGCAAGCTCTTATGGCGCGATCGCAGCGTTGGTAAAGGCTCGCTCATTTACGCGGACAGACATCTCTACGTCTTCGGAGAAAACGGCGTCATGGGGCTCGTCGCAGCCACGCGCGAAGGCTATCGCGAGGAGGGACGTTTCGAAGTTCCGCGCTCCAACCGCCCCAGCTGGTCTCATCCCGTGATCGCGAACGGAAAGCTCTACCTTCGCGATCAAGACACCCTTTACAGCTACGACATCGCACGCTGACGGCATGTCAGAGTCCATACCCAAGTCTATAGATGACGAGCTCGAAAGGCTCTATCGAGCGCCGCTGAGCGAATTCGTCTTCCTCCGAAACGCTCTCGCGGCCGCGCTCAAGAAAGCCGGGGACGCCCACGGCGCCGAGCGCGTCAAAGCTCTCGTGAAGCCCAACGCGTCCGCGTGGGCCGTGAACCAGTTGTACTGGAGAGAACCGCTGTCCTTCAATGCGCTCATAGCGGCGGGCGACAGCTATCGCGACGTGTTCTCGAAGGAATCGCAACCGGGCGTTCGAGAAGATGAGGAGCGAGAGCGGCTCGAGGCGGTTCGGGACGCGACGGGCATCGTGCGCGCGATATTGGAGCGGAGCGCGGAAAGCGCTAGCAACGCCGTGATGCGACGCGTCGAGACGACGCTCGATGCGCTTTCGAGCTACGGAAGCGCCAATCCCGAGCCTATGGACGGCCGACTCACACGCGATCTCGAGCCGCCGGGCTTCGCCGCCTTTGCCGCGCTGAAGCCCGCGCCGGCGCAAGAACCGAAGCGAGAAGAGCCGGCAGAAATTCGTGATGATGTGGCGCGCGCCGAGGAGCTCTTGAGGCAGCGTGAAGCGAACCTCGACGAGGCGCGCGGCGCAAAGGACACCGTGACCAAGCGTGTGGATGGCTTGACCAAGCAACTCGAGCGACTCCACGACCAGATCGATCGCGCTCACATGAGCGCGGAGGAAGCCGAGACCGCGCTCGTGGAAACAGAGATGCTCGTCGAAGAAGCGAGGATGGAACTCGAAATGGCGCGTGCCGAGGCGGAAGCAACAGCAAGACGAGGCGGCGCGGACAAATGATCCGGTCAGCGGTTTTTCCTTCAGGTGGCTCAGGGTCACGCGATATTGTGAGCTCGAGGAGCTTGTTGAGCCCCGAACCGAAGAACATGAAGCCGATGGTCGTTCGGACGACCAACCGCGGGATCCACTCGCCTGCGCGGAGCCGTTCCAGTATCTTGAATAAGAGCTCTCGCATGATGACGCAGCTTAGATTTAGAGGCCGTACACTCCGCGGTCAAGTAAGCCTTGCAATCGGTCGACGACCCCGAGCACGGCAAAACGCATGCGGGCAAAGTCCTCAATTTGGTCGACGAGCAGGTTCGTTCGAAAGCCAGTTGGTCACGACCTGTACCCAGCGATCTCTCTGGTCCGCCATCAAATGATGGCCCGACCAGGGAAACAGATGCATCTCTGCACCCGGGACCCGGAAGAAGTGCGACAGACCCCACTCGATTTTGGAGCCCGGCTCGCTCCACAACAGCAGGACCGGCATCTCGAGCTCCGCGGCCCACTCGGTGATGTGCCTTCCCTGGTAGCTCAGGTTCGTGTTGAAAGCGTCCACGGTGCTCGAGACAGCCAGTCCTCTCTCGTGAGCATAGGCGTGGTTTCTTTCATAGAGGTCGTGGACGAGCCGGACGCGCTCCTCGGTCACGAGGTCTTCGTGCTGGTAGAACGTTTCGAGCGACGCCCGGGTCCCCTCGATGGTGCGCTCGGGATATTGGTGCCCGCCGGGCGCGTAGATATACGGGGCGCCTTCGGGTAGCGAGGGGATCGGAAACGTCCCGTTCAGGCTGTTCGTGATGACCAGCCTTCGAACGAGGTCGGGTCGCTTCAGGGCGACGTATTGAACCAGAAATCCACCGTGCGAATTCCCGTTGAGAAAGACGGGCCCCACGTCGAGCGCCTCGATGAAGCGCGTGAGGTGATCGCCCTGTGCCTCGCCCGAGTAGTGTCCGGCTCCTCCCGCGGTGTAGCCGAAGCCGACAACGTCGGGAGCGATGACATGAAAGTGCTCACTGAGTGGAACGATGACGTCGTAGTAGTTGGCCTGGCCGGAGGACGTCGCGCCGCCGCCGTGAACGAGAACGAAGGGAGGGCCCTGCCCCACCTCGACGTAGTGCGTCTGGACGCCGTCGACATCGATGAAGCGGCGGTGACCGCCCGTCTCCCTGGGCTCGGGCTCGCTTGCACCCGGGCGCCGCGCGGGATCGTTCGTCAGCCAGTCGGTGACGACCTGCGCCCAGCGCGCGCTCTGGTCGGTGAACAGATGATGACCGGACCAAGGAAGAAGATGCATCTCGGCTCCGGGAACGGTAAAAAAATGCGGAAGGCCCCATTCGATCTTCGAGCCGGGCTCGCTCCACATGAGGAGGACCGGCATCTGAAGCTCCTTCGCGCGCTCCGAGATGTGTTTTCCTTCGTAGCTCAAATTTCGATTCAGCACGTCCACCGAAGACGATACGGCCGTGCCTCGCGCGTGGGCGTATTCCCAGTTCCGCTGGTAGTTGTCGACCACGAGGTCAACTCTCGCCTCGGTCACGAGCTCGCGATGCTGGTAGTAGCTCAAGAGCATCGCGTGGATCTCGTCCTTCGTCATCGCCTGGTACTGGTGCCCACCGGCCGCATAGATATAGCCCCCGCCTTCCGGAAGCGAAGGGATCGGAACCGTCCCGTTCAAGGAGTTGGTGATGACGAGTCGGCGCACGAGGTCCGGCCGTTTGTGCGCGATGTATTGAGCGAGGAATCCGCCATGTGAGTTGCCGGTGAGAGACACCGGGCCGAGACCGAGCGCTTCGATGAAGCCGATCAGGAAATCTCCCTGGGCTTGGCCCGAATAGTCTCGAGCTCCACGCGGCGCTGTCCGGCCGAAGCCAATCACGTCGGGGGCGATAACGCGAAAGTGCTCGCTCAGCGGCGCCATCAGCTCCGCATAGTTGGCTTCGCCCGAGGACCACGCGAGTCCGCCGTGGATCAGGAGGAACGGCTCGCCCTCGCCGGCTTCGATGTAGTGCGCCTCGACGCCGTCCACGTCGATGGACGCATGTCGGTAGGAAGACTCCACGGGAGCGGCCAAGAGTGCCGCACTCGCCAGAACGAGGGCGGCTACGGAAGGGTTGGATTGTTCCATTTCCTCCGCTCCAGCAGTTTTCCGCTGCCGGGCTCGCTGATCACGTTCCTGTCTTCGTAGACGACTTCACCGCGCCGAATCGTGATCAGAGGCCATCCGGTTACCACCCAGCCGGCATAGACCGAAAAGCCGGAGCCCGACAACATGTCCTCGTCTCGGATTGTTCGCGTCTTGTTGGGATCCCAGAGCGCGAGGTCGGCATCGGAGCCGACGGCGAGCACGCCTTTTCGCGGGTAGAGTCCGAAGAGCTTGGCGGGATTCGACGACGTGACCTGGACGAAGCGCTCGATGGTGATGCGCTTTTTGACGACGCCTTCCGAATAGAGCATCGGCATGTATTCCTGAAGATTTGGCATGCCTGCCTGAAAATTGCCCTGCCCCACTTTCTGCGTGGGATCGAGCTTGTGTTCTTTGGTGTACGGCACATGGTCGGTGCCGACGACGTGGACGGTTCCCTCGGCGATCCCTTCCCACAGAGCGTCTTGATCCCGCTGAGGGCGGATGGGCGGAACCCCGAGATAGAGCGCTGCGTCCTCCTGCTGATAGACGTCGGCGGTGTAGTGTAGATACACTGGACGGGTTTCCACGAAGATGGGGACACCGCGGCCCCGCGCCTCGGTCGCGACATCCAGCGCGCGCTTCGCCGCCAGATGGACGATGTAGACGGGGGCCCCCGTGGCTTCGCTCATCGCGGCGGCGCGCTGGGCGCCGACTTCTTCCGAGACGTCCGGTCGGCTTTCGATCAAGTTGTGGATCGACCCGCGGCCTTCGGAGATGAGCCGTTCGGCGCGCGTATGGTTGATGGGACCATCCTCGGCGTGCACCATCGTGACGACGCCAGCATCGGACGCGTTAGCAAGACCCGTCGTATAGCCGTACGGATCGGTCGTGTACGCCCCGCGATGGAGCCGTACTTTGACGCTCGGTTGGCCGTAGTCGACGAGCGCCTGCAACGCCTCAGGGGTTTCGGCGGCGGGGTCGAGGACGATGGGGTGCAGGAAAACGTCGGCAATCGCCTGCGTGCGGACGAGCGCGGTGGCGCGATCCAGCGAAAGGGTAAGTGCTTCGCCGGGCTGGGCCGGTACCTGATTCGAGATCGTCGTGACGCCTCCGGCAAGCGCGGCGGCCGATCCGCTCTCGTAGTCGTCGTGGTAATTGTCGTTGGGAGCCAGGTGGGTATGCGGATCGATGCCGCCGGGAATCAGCAGCAGCCCAGTCGCGTCGATCACGCGCGCTTCGGGTCCGGCGGAAAGGTTGGGGCCGATCTCAACGATGGTCTCGTTCTCGATCCGCAAATCCGTCCGGGCCGTTCCGTCGGCGTTCACGATGACACCGTTGCGGATGAGTAGCTCCGTCGTCGCTTGCGCGACAGCAGCGGCCGGCGCTGCGATCCCAATGACGGAAACGAAAAGCGCAAAGCGCATGGGCGACACCTCCGGCCCATCATACAGGAGCGCCGCGTGGATGGGTACCCCGAGGCAGCTAACGGTTGGGTTTGCCAGACATCGAGATCTGTATTGCTAATCTCCCCGAGAATGGCGTACAAGGACTAACGGCGAAATGCTGAATGATACCCAGATCGAGGCGCTCGCGGCGCAGATAGCCGATGCGGAAGAGCGGCGCTATCAGATTGCGGCCTTGACCGTTTCGCACCCTGAGATGACGCTGGACGTGGCCTATGCCATCCAGAAGTGCTGGGTGGATCGAAAAATTTCGGCCGGCAGGTCGATCAAGGGCTACAAAATCGGGCTGACTTCCAGGGCCAATCTCAACGGTAAAATCGAGGAGACTGGCCTTGCCTGCGGTGTGCTGGATCATCCCGCCAATGGCGTTTGCTGGGTGTGTAAGCGGTTTGCCTCGCATGACAACGGATGTCGGCGCCGTGCACAGTTTGGAGCAGCTGGAAATCGACCTCTCCTATGTGGATGCGGGCATAACAGAGGGCGCGGTGCTTCGCACAGGCGGGAAGCGCATCCGTGAAAGCAGTGGTGGCTACTATATGAGCCCGACGGTCTTCACTGACGTCAGGCCAGACATGCGCATCGCCCAGGAGGAAGTCTTTGGGCCTGTCCTGGCGGTTACGCCGTTTGAAGATGAGCAGCAGGCCGTTGAGCTGGCCAACTCCACAGCCTTCGGTTTGGCCGCCGGGGTTTGGACCCGCGGTTTATCCCGGGCGCACCGTATGATTCGTCAGGTACAGTCTGGTTTGATTCACGTGAACTGCTATGGCGGCTCGGATATCACCGTGCCCCTGGGCGGTATGAAGCAGTCCGGTAGCGGCTATGACAAGTCACTTTTGGCACTCGACAAATATACCGAGGTAAAAACATCCTGGATAAATCTGGACGCCTAATCGGCAAATGTAAAATCGACGATGGCTAACCGAAGTGCAGGCATCGCGCTCGTTCTTTCCGGCATTCTCTTGACACCTCCGCCCGTCTCGAGCAGCGGCTCCGTTGCAGCCCGCGCTCATGGACCCGCGCAGGTCACACAAGTGCAGCCCAAGGGGAGAGCGGAAACCTCGGCTATTCCCGAACCGAACCGGCTGGAAGATCTATTCGCACTGTACCCCTTTCGTTCCGACAAGGGGAGCGTCCAGGTGCGCTCAGACATCAGCGAGAATTTTTCGAGAGAGCACGCGGATCACGCGGACAATGTATGGCGGTTCTTCTCGCGAGTTTTTGCTCGGTCGCCCGGCCGACGCATTGAACTGTACTATACGGAGAATGTTTCTTTATATCAGCGAGTCTTCGCTTTCTGTCCATCCATCGTAATTCCAGGAGGTAGGCAGGTAACAACTTGCTTCGATGAATCGGAGCGGTTCTACCGATGGTTTATCGTGCCCTTCCGAATACCGGATTTTGCAACGCAACTCCACGAAATCGGCCACAGTTTTCTTTTCTTCACCTATGAAGCGTCTGAAGACAACCCGTGGATCAAGGAAGGTACCGGTATGTACTACGAATCGGGGCACTTCATCGGGGATGACCTCGTTGTTTCAGAGCCAATCGATTGGTTGAAGACAAATTTCAACGCCTGGCACGGAAAAGGGCTGGTTCCGCTAGGAACATTACTACGAATGTCGCGAAACACCTTCTATGGACGCGATGCCAGTCAGGTTTACTCTCAAGCCGGAATGCTAATTTTCTACCTTTTTGCGAAACATCCGTCCACTATGTCAGAGCTCATCGATGGACTTAACCCTAATCGCAAATAAACGTCACCGTGTCTGAGGTCTTTGGCCCCGTGAATAGCACCTTTTCCAGGTTCTGCATACACCGTGCAGAATCACCTATAGTGGCGGCGAGCGGGTGCCCCAGCACGAGCTTCTCGCCTGCGCCCAAGTGCGGCTGTTTCGCGTTTTCGTGCTTCGAAGATTTTGCGATTAGGGTTAATAGTGGCCGACTTCAACGAAACGACGACGTGGTTAATTTTCTTTTGGCAAGCACGCGCATGACGATCGAACGGTTGGAACAGGAATACGTTGCGCTGGCACTCTCTTACTAAAACGGGTACGCGCGCGTTGCGCCCAAGACGACGCGTTTGCGCTGGTCTTGTAGCCAGGCGACAACGTAAAGCTCATCGGGGCTCCACTCTCGCTCGAGCGATAGTCGAACAGTCCGGGTAGCGGACTCATGCGCGGACAACGTCACCGTTCCCAGTGACTCGAGGATGCGAACGACGGAAGTATGCGCCAGGCGACGCCCGGCATTCTCACCGCGCGGCACGTCGGACGTCAACCCGTCTTCCGTGAGCGCGACAAAGAGCTCCGCGTCACGATCGGCAAAACGAGGGTCGGGCTCAGCTTGGACATCGACCTCGATTTCGGTGACTCCCGGAGCTTTCCGCGGTTTCACGATGAGCCGGACATAAGGCTCTTTGGCGAGCGATGCAACGGCGCGGCGGGCACCGGACCGATCGCTTCCTACGATCCCGAATCTGCCGTCAACGACGAGCTGGGGTGTGTAGACCCGGCCGCGCTCCGGAAGACTATCGGCGTAGTCGCGTTGCCTTCCGCTGAACTTCGGATGCGAGAAAGGATCGGTCCAACCCAATCGGTTCCAATAATCGACATGAAGCGAGAGTGGGATGAGCTCCACCCCTGCGAAAGGTTGCGTCTCAGCGAACTCCGTCAGCAAGGCGTCCGCTCGAGGGCAGCTCGAACATCCCTGCGAGGTAAACAGCTCGAGCAGGACGGGCCGGCGCGGTTCAACATCGTCGGTCGCTCTCGCCGCAAGCGAGCCCTCGACCCGATCTCGAGAGGAGAGGCAAACCACTACGGCTCCAACCACGAAGAACCCGAAGGCCCACGGTCCGAAACGTCTATACGATCGCGGCATCCTGATGGCACTCTAGCTCGACAAGTTCACGAAACGGTCCCAACGCGCTCTCGAAATTCGAAACTGGATCCGACGCATACTCGTCCGGTCACAGAGCCGCCACTAATTCACGATAATGTGGCGCGGGGCCGAATCGAGAAATAAAGAGGAGACGGCACGGACAAATGAGCTCAAACAAGATTTGAGGCCGGCCCGGCCGCCCCCTCCCGCCTGAGGTGAACGCAGCCATTCGGCGTCGTACGTCCCCACAAGCGTCGTTGCCGGCGGGCAGATGTCCGAACCCGCCAAGCGTCCTGCACGCCAGTCCAGCCATCCGCACGGGCAACGCCTCGCACTCTATGCACGATACACTCGAGATACAGTGTCCTAGATCATGTTAAATTCCCCCCGCAAGGTGTAGGGAAATCCTCACATGCTGAAACGGACCAGGCTGACCTTTGCCCAGGACAGTGTCGTCGCTTCCGCCGAGCTGCTCGAGCGCGACGCCCCCGAGACGTGTTCGGCGCTTTGGCAAGCCCTGCCCTTCGACGGCACGCTCTATCACGCGATTTGGTCCGGACCGGAAACCTATCTTCCCATCGATCCCCAGATCCGAATCGCTCCGGAAAACCAGACGACGCAATCGCAAATCGGCGACATCGGCTATTACTGCGTCGACGGTGGACGGATCGCCGGCTGGCCCGATGACTTCTCGGAGATCGCGTTGTTTTATGGCCGCGGCGCTCGACCCAGTATGCCGACCGGTCCCGTCGCGATGAATCTCTTCGGACGCATCGTAGACAACCTCGACGGCTTCGCGGAAGCTTGCGACCGGATCCGGATCGAAGGCGTGAAACCCTTTCGCATGGAGAGGATCGACTAGCCGTGCGCGCTGTCACCGAGTCCGAGCAGCGTGAGCTCATCCAAGAAGAGCAGGCCGAACGTCTTCGCTTGGAGCCGTACGCCCGCCCACGTGGAGCGCTATGGCCGCGAGATGGAAGACGAGCTCGCGATCCCGTTTGCGCGATATGAGCGGCCCCGAAGACGCTCTTGAGGAGTTCTCGCTCGTGCTGACGGTGACGACCGCGCGGACGCCCATCGTCGATGCGGCCGCGGTGTCGCCGCGCGCGACGATTCTCGCGGTGGGCTCTGACGGCCCCGACAAACGAGAGATCGACGCCGAGATCCTGGCGCGGGCCGGCAAAGTGATCGCGGATCGTTTCTCGCAATGCGTGCGCCTCGGGGAGATCCATCACACGGTGGAGGCGAAGCTCATGACCGAGGACGACGTGAGTGCAGAGCTCGGCGATGTCGTGACCGGAAAAAAACCCGGTCGCGAGGGGGACGAGCTCATCGTCTGCGACCTCACAGGCGTGGGCGCTCAGGACGCCGCAATTGCTGAACTGGCTTTTAGAAAGCTCGGGCGCTAGCGGCGTTTGCCCCGACCGAGGAAGCCGAGGCGTCGGAAGTAGAGCACTTGTACGAGCGCGATGAGCGACATGATACCAATCGCGCCGAAATAGCCGAGGGGCGTGTAGAGCTCTGGCATGTTGTACGGGTTTACCATCTCCCCCGAAGGCATGTAAGCCTGGAAGTTCATTCCATAAAAACCCGTAATGAGCGACAAAGGCAGAACGATGACAGAGACGATGGTTAGCACGTTCATGAACTGGCTGATGCGATAGGTCTCCTTCTCCCCTAGCGTGTGGGCCAGCGCACGCACGCTCTGGATCTCTTTTTGCAGGCCTTCGACGATCAAGTGCGCGTCGTTGACCCTGTTTTTGAGCTTCGCGACTTCATCGCTGAGCCGGAGCCCGCTCAACACGTCATCCTCTTCGGCCATGACCCCGTTTCGAATCGCTGGGAGAATCTCGTCGCCTTGGGCGGCGCTTCGGTTCACGTAAGCAAGTATGGTGTCGAACATCGAGATGTCACCGGTCAAGTCGCTGATGATGTCCTGGATCTCCATGATCTTCCGGATGCCGTCATCCCGGATCATCTCTTTCACCTTGGACAAGCGATCCCAAGTCATCCACATGCGCGAGAACGTGTTCGTCAAAAACGCCTGGATACTTCGAGCGAAACAATAGAGCTCGAGCACCCGTCGGTAGGACTCGGCGTCTTTCGAAATGAATAGCGCTCCGTTCGTGCCGGCAATCAACTTGCTTCCATCTTTCAGCGTGAAGGCATTGCTCCGGAACGGACGGCCGATGATCTGCCGGAGCTCGGCTACGCAGGCGGGATCGTCCAAATAGTCTTGGACATCGCGTTCCGGGAGGAGACTATTGGCTAGGATAAGAACGTATTTGTCACGCTGGCTCGCCTGGTCGCAATAGACAAGATCGAGCAAGCGCCGCTGAAAGTTATTGAGGAGCGTGTTCATCAACGACGACGTGTCCTCGACGAGATCCGCTAGAACAGAAGCGATATCGTCGAGGCTGTGCTGGTCAGCATTGCCGTTGGTCTCGAGAAGCTCGAGGTCACAGGTCACGACGCCGCTCTCTGCGACGCGGGTCGTAAAACGCTCGACTTGATGTTCGCCGCCGGTGGCTTTGTAGTTCACCTCGGCCTGAAACGCGATCCACTCCCCATCTCTTCCGTCGACCGGCATCACTTTCGTCTCGGGCTCTTCGAGTTCCACGGTCGATGTTTCTGGATCCTCGTCGATGATCGCCGTGAGCAGGCACTCGCCCCACTTGTTGTGGGCTTCGAGCTTCTCTTCGAGCAGGATGAGATTGTTGGTTCCGAACGGGATCCATTCCGCCAAGGTCACCAAGGGATTCGGACCGACGAAGAGCAGGTTCTTGTGGTCGTGACTCACGTGAATCCTCTCGCGTCCGCAGGTTTCGTGCGATAGACAACGTCCACAATTTCGAAGAAATCGATCGTCGTGCGTCCGTTAGCCCTGGGCGACGAAATGACCGGACCTTCCGGTCGCTTCTTGACGGTGCAGCATCGAGGGCAGAAGCTCACGGTGGCGTTTCGGACGTCGCTCCAATGACCGCGCGCTCGCTCGATATAGGCCAGGATCTCCTGGAGCGCCCCGCAATGCCCGCAAGAGAGCAGCGCATCGAGTGCCGTTCGGCACTCTAGTGGAAGAGCCTCGAGTGCTTCGGCAGCTCCCATCGTCGTGCGATAGGCCCGGATGGAGTCGTACAAGCAGGTCGAGAGATGAAGCTTTTCCAAGAGCTGCGCGTGCTGGAGTTTTTCCAGATCCGCGTGGGCCTCCTGGCTGACTTTCCCATACATTTTGACGCCGTGGAACTCGACGAGGCTTGGTGCCCAGTCGTAGTCGTCGAAAATTTTTCTCGCAATACCGTGATAAACGAGGACCGATAGGGGCAAACCCTTCAACCAACGGCGCTTGTTGTTGTTCCCTGAATGGGTAAAGCGGTCGACGATATACAAGAGCCGAAGCTGGTCGACAGATGGTGTGCCCATTCTGGCCTTTCGGGTAAGGAATTATTCGGTTGTTCGGGTTGATTGAAAATAGGATAGCAAACCGCGCTCAGTTGCGCGATGGGCATTGAACAGCTCAGTGCGCGCTCACTCGTCGTTCGCGCGCCTGGCGCCTCGCTCCTCGCTCGGCTTTCCGCCGTCGGCCCATTCGGGCGGGCTCGCTCCGCTCGCACTCGGCGCCGTGAAGAAGGAGTCGGGTGACGGTGTCGTGACTCAAAGGCCGGCCTGCTCGAGAGCCCGCGTCGAGATCCGCGTGATGTAGATGCTCACGACCACTGTCGCGACAAAGCCAAGTACTCGGAGGCCGAGCTCGAGCGAACTCGTCGCGCCAACCGCCGCTTCCGCGCCCAGCGAGCCCATGTAAACGAAGACGAGTGTCGAGGGGATGAGCCCGAGCAGCGAGCCCAAAGCGTAATGGCCGAAGCCGACCCGCGTGAGACCGTAGGCGTAGTTCTGGAAGATATATGGAAAGAGCGGGCAGCAGCGCGTGAGGACAACGATTTTCCAGCCCTCGTGGCCGATAGCGTTGTCTACAGCTGCGAAACGCGGCTTCGAGGCCACCCACTCTTCGACTCTTTTGCGGGCGAGGTAGCGCGAAGCGAGAAATGCAAGAGCTGCACCCACGCTCGTCGCAACGAGCGCCACGACGAAGCCGTCCCGAAGCCCGAACGCCGCGCCACTCGCCGTCATGAGGATGGAGCCTGGAAAAAAGAAGACGACCGACATCCCGCTCAAGAGCGCAAAGAGAACCATCCCCAAAACGCCCACGTCCTTCGTCCACGCGTTCACGAGATCGAGCCCGCCGGCATAGTCGGCGATCTTCATCGCGACAAAGATGCAGACCAACGCCACTGCCATCGCAGCGACGGCCCAAAGTTTCGATTTCGACGGCATTCGCAAAAGGAGAAATTCTAACGAGCGGCGGCGCCGACGGCAACTGGTCCGACGCACGAACGCGCGCTTAAAGGCCACTAGTTGTTGTCGAGGCCAATCGTCACGCGGCGTCCCTGCTCGAGAGCGACATATGCGAGGCGGGAGACCGCCTCCGGTGCCTCGATGGTGCCGTGTATCTCGCCAAGCAAAACGACGGTACCCGGCTCGAGGACATGCTCTGTCCCGGCGAGAGGTGTGCAGTCCGCCCACGCAGTCGCCGATGGCGTGACGACGACGGAAAACACGATGGCTCGAAACGTCTGCACTAGGGATTCTCGATAGTGCCGATGTACGAAAGCAAGGTGCTGTTTGCAATAGAGAGCCAGCCCTCGCTATCCGGAACACCGCAATCTCAGAATCATTAATGGCAGTGCTCGACAGCAAGTGAGGCTTCGACGCCCCGGACGTCGCCGTTGAACGGGCATGCGGCTGATAACCGCTATAATAATGGTGATGAAAGCAACCAGCTCGTCCCTGTGGGAAGACTATCGTGAGGGGAGCCGTTTCTTCATGAAAGAAGGAGACGTCTACGAAACGCTGCGAAACCTCGTCGCCCGTCTCGAGCGCGAGGGACTCGACTACGCCGTGATCGGGGCGATGGCCTTGGTTGCACATGGTTATCGCCGCTTCACCGAAGACGTCGACATTCTTCTTTCGTCCGATGGGCTGCGCCATTTTCAAGAAAAGATCGTTGGCTTGGGTTATCTCCAGGCTTTTCAAGGCGCGAAGAAGACTTTTTGGGACACTCGTACTCGGGTCAAAGTCGAGTTCATGACGAGCGGCGATTACCCTGGCGATGGCAAGCGGAAACCCGTTGTCTTTCCCGACCCCGGTGAAGCCCGTGTGAAAAAGGAGAATCTTTGGGTCATCGAGCTCGAGACGTTGATCGAGCTCAAGCTTGCATCTGGACTTACCGCTCCCCACCGACTCAAAGATTTGGCAGACGTACAGGAGCTCATTATCCATCTGCGCTTGCCGCTTTCGCTCGCCGAGCGCCTGGATGAGAGCGTTCGGGCCGAGTACAGGAAGCTCTGGAACGCCGCTGAGACGGGTCGTGCGGCTGAAGAGGATCCGTCACGCTGAGGCCGCCGCGGCAGCGCGGCGACCACGCCTAGAGCAGCCCATCGGTGTGAGATTGTGGATATGTACTACATGTTGTACAATGGCCCATCATGCCACGTAGTATCAGCATCTCCGAAGCGCGAGCCCGGTTGCCGGAGCTCGCCAGATATTTGCGCCGCTCGCCACAGAGAGTCGTCTTCATCGAGCACCGAGACATGGAGGAGCGGCTAGCTCTCGTCACCGAGGGGCGATTGCGTTATCTGGAAGCGCTCGTGGCGGCCGCCGAGCAGCGGGCCGATAGCGCGTTCACGCTAGCGGGCAGCATGAGCAGTCCGCTAGCGGACGACGAACTAGAGCAAGCGCTCGTCAGCGTCAAGCAAGACCAGGCTACGCGTTCATCCTCCAAGGCCGATGAGCTCTAGCTCAGCGTCCGAGTTGGTGGTCACGGATAGCCACGCATTGATCTGGTACGCAACAAAACGGCATCGGAAGCTCGGCAAAAAGGCAAAAAAACATTTCGAGAGAGCCGAAGCGGGTGGCGGGGCGGTCTACGTCCCGACAATGGCGCTCGTCGAGATAGCCGAAGCGTCACGCCGTGGCGTCATCGAGCTTCGAGGCGGATTTGCCACTTGGTGTGACAAGCTGCTGTCGTCACCGTACTTCATCGCTCTCGATCTCTGTTTGGACGTCGTGCGCAAAGCGGAAGAGCTATACGCTATCGAAGAGCATGGCGATCGTCTCATTGCGGCAACCGCTGTTGTCTTCGGTCTGCCACTCGTGACCCGAGATCCAAGTATTGCCGATGCTGCAGGCATCGAAGCTGTCTGGTAGTCCACGCGTATGCGTCACCCTCCGTCGGCGGTAGCTAAATAAGACCGGTCGATCGTCGGCATCTATGTCGCGTCGATACGAAGGGTGCCCGCCTGCCGCATTACCATCTCGAGCTCGGCGCGCAGCATCGTAAGCACCGCTTCGACACCTGCTTGCCCAAACGACGCGAGCCCCCAGAGGTAAGGCCTTCCGATGCAGACCGCGTCCGCACCGAGGGCGAGCGCTTTGAAGAAGTCCGCCCCATGGCGAAAGCCGCCATCGATCAGCACGGCCATTCTTCCGTGCACGGCCTCGACGACCTCAGGTAGGCACGCAATCGTCGAACGACCACTGGCTTCCGCGCGGCCGCCATGGTTCGACACGATAACTCCGTCGATCCCGTGCTCGACTGCGAGCGCGGCGTCGTCGCCTCGGACGATTCCTTTGATGAGGAGCTTCACGCTCGTGATGTCGCGCAGGCGGCGCAGCCAGTCCCACGTCAAGCTTCTGCCGTAGTTATCCGCGCGCGAAACGTCGAGCCCATCGAACATCGGCTTCGTTCGAATGTAGTCCTCGAACTCCGGCTCGTGGCACAACGTGCACTCGCGTGCGTCGAGCTTCGCCAACCGCTTATTTGTCTGGCGATTGCTTCCCCCTTGGAGATCGACGGTGAGCACGATCGCGGTACACCCAGCCGCTTCTGCGCGTTTGACGAGCGCTTCGGTGATGTCCCAGGTGTAGCTGGCATAAAGTTGGTACCAGATCGGCGCGCCGCGCGCTTCGATGACATCCTCGACGCCCGTCGAGGCGACGGTCGAGAGCATCTCCAAATGGTTCTTGGCGCGCGCCGCCCGGGCGACGGCGAGCTCGCCCTCCGCGTGGAAGGCCTGATTGCGGCCCGTCGGAGAGATGGCAATCGGAGACGGAAACGTCTCACCAAAAAGCGTCGTCGACATGTCGATCTTGCGCACGTCGATGAGCCGCCGCGGACGGAGCTGGTAGCGTTTGAAGCCCTCGCGATTGGCGCGGATCGTGTTGTCGTCGTCGGTTCCCGTCGACAAGTAGCCCCAATGCGCTGGCGGCAGAGCCTTCTCGGCGACCACCTCGAAGTCGAAGACGTCGATCGCCTGCTCGGGGTCCGTGATCGGTCCATCCCCGAGCCCGGCATAGCGAAGCGTCGATTGCGGCAAGACGAGCGCGGGGCTCGCCGCCAGATATCTCAAAAAGCGCCGTCGCGCTTCAATCGGATTCATCGTTCATCTCCTGGCTCCTCCCCGAGCTTCGCAATGAGCGCGTTCGACAACTATAAGCGACGACCGTGGGCTTACCCGTGGTACCGCTCGACGCGTGTACGCGGACGATACGTTCGCGAGGGACCGCAAGCAAGCCAAAAGGATAGTGGTCGCGAAGCGTCTGCTTCGTGGTGAACGGCAGCGAGGCGAGGTCCTCGAGCGAGCGCGGGGGACCGATATTCTCGAGCGACTCTCGATAGAAGGGAACGTCCGCAGCAAGCCTGGGGACGAGCGCCTGCAGACGCTCGAGCTGCAAGCGCTCGAACTCCTCCCGCCCGATGGTTTCTCTGGGTTTATTCCAGTACACGCAGGACGCATGTTAGTCTCCAACTACCATTCATGCCACCGCACGGAGGGTGAGGTCGAACACGAATGAAACTCTTCACTACATTCACTCTGACCATCGTCGCGCTCCTCCAAACCGGCTACGACTGCGAGCTCGCGACTATCGGCGAGTTCCGATTTCGAAGAAGCGGGGGGCTCTCCGGGTTCGAACTCGGCGCATCCCGTTTCGAAGAAGGCGAGAAACTCTACGATGGCGAGCCGGCTTTTATCATCGGCCTGCTCACGGGAGCCGTCGACGGCGGCGCCTATCTCGTGCGTCGAGGTACGGCGATGCCCGAACCCGGCGCCTATGAGGTTGGGGTGGCGAAGGTCGATAGCAGCGGCGGCTATGACGACGTCGAGCTGAACTCGGATTTCGTGCTCCTCTATTTCGACATGAATCCCCAGGAGCTTGTGCTGCTCGGCTCCACCGGTGCAGGCACGATCGAGATTCTCGAAAGCGGAAGCGAGCTCGTACAGGGCCGCTTTGATCTCGTCGTGGAAGGCTATACGGGGAACCCGCGCGCGTTGTTCGGGCTTCGGCGGCGGCGCGCCGAGGTGAGCGGTTCGTTCTCGGCTACCCCGGGAGACGTCGACTTTCGACTTCCCTGATGTAACATCCATTTCACCATGCCGAACAAACGCAACCGCGAGCTTGATCAGAACCAGCCAATCACCCGCCGGAATTTCATCCACGGCTCACCGCCATGCTCGGCGCCGCACTAACGAGCTCGAGCTGCGGTACCCCGAGCGAAACGCCGCCCATTAAAGAGAGCGGCGCGACGGAATACGCGTTCGACGTCGGCGAAGCGTGGTACGGTCCCGGCGGCGTCGGTGACTACGCGTCGTCACACGGCAACACGCCTGAAGTGTTGCGGGTCGCGCGTCAATTGCGAGAAGGCGCTTTTGATGAACGCTCGGTCGATATTATTGACACCGGCGAAAGCTACGACCTCGTGATCGTGGGCGGCGGCATTGCCGGTCTCTCTGCGGCCCATCACTGCCGCCGTCTCCAGCCTGCCGGTCGCGCGTTGATCCTCGACAACCACCCCATCTTCGGCGGCGAAGCGAAGCGGAACGAGATTCTCGTCGACGGCCATCGAATCGTCGGCCCTCAAGGCTCGGACGATTTCGGCGTCCCCCCCAAAACAGGAAACCCCGACGACTATTTCACGTCGCTCGGCATCCCGCGTGCCTTAAGACAGATTTTGATCTTCAGTATCGCGTTCAGTTTTGAAGCGCGCAGCCTCGGCACACTGAGGGGCTTTCCCCCCAAACGCGTAGAGGTTTTCCCGCGCCAGCACGTGCGCGGAGTACAGCTAAGTGCTTATCTTTGCGAAGACTTTCGGAAGATAGCTGTTCGGCACGCATCTTGCCTATTGATGGTCAGGGTGCTCCTCGCGAACTTCAATCCAGGACCGGACCAGTGACCTCATCGACCGAGCAAAGTCAGCCGAGTGCTATCGACGCGCTTTCAGAGCTCGAAAAAGTACCGGGAGACCGCTACGAGATCCTAGGCCGACTAGGCGTGGGCGCGTTCGGCTCTGTCTTGAAAGCCCAGGACACCTTCCTCAACCGATTTGTCGCTATCAAGAGCATCCGCCTCGATACGTCGCTCGAACCGGACCAGAGAAAAGCGCTCAACAAACGCTTCATCCGAGAAGCGCAGGTGGCCGCGCAGCTCCATCACCCGAACATCGTCACGATTCACGACATCATCTTTACCCCCGAAACGGGCTTCATCGTCATGGAGTTCATCGAAGGCTCCACGCTCCAAGAGGTGATGGAATCACAGAAGCTCGGGCTCGCGAGAATCGTCGACATCGTGACGCAAGTAGCCAAAGCCCTCGCCTACGCGCACGAGCACAAAGTCATCCATCGCGATATCAAGCCAGCGAAAATCATGATTACCCCGGAGTTCGAAGCGCGGATTACAGATTTTGGTATTGCCAAAGCCGACGGCTCGACGCACCTCACACACTCTGGAAGCCTCGTAGGAACGCCCGACTACATGTCGCCCGAGCAGGCCAAGGGTGAGGAAGTCGATTCGCGCAGCGATCTCTTCTCGCTCGGCTGCGTTCTCTATGAATGCGCCTGCGGCGAAAAACCGTTTCGAGGTGGAAGCCTTACGGGTGTGCTCCTGAGCATCGTCAACTCCAACCCGTTCGAAGCGAAAGCGTGGAAGGAGAGGACCTTTCCAACGGAGGTCGCGGCGGTTCTCGAAAGAACGCTCGCCAAAGATCCCGACGAGCGTTTTTTTTCGGCCGGAGCCTTCGTCTCGGCGCTCGACCGATGGCTCCCGTCCCGGTATCGGAGACGCCCAAGGTGGCGGCCGCACCCGTCCCCCGCCACGCCGAGCCCGAGTCTCCGCCGAGAGAGGCGAGCGCGGACGAAATTCAATCGCTGAAAGCGGACGACCGGCCCTTGCGTTTTTCGGCCACGCTCTCCGACGACCTTCAAGACTTTAGGCTAACGCCGACACAAGGGTACGTGCTATCGCGGATCGACGGCGTTTCGCGCGCGCGTGACATTATGACGGTCAGCGCGGTTCCCGAAGCCGAGGCCGCTGGCACACTCGTCGACTTTTTCGAAAAAGGCCTTCTCGTTTTCGTCGAGGACGAAGCCGCGTCCGAGCCGGTGCACGAGCTCGACGAGATGTTCGTTCTCGAAGTCGACCGGGTACTGCGCCTAGGAAAAGAGAAGCGTTACTCGGAGCTTCTCGGGATCGACATCAGTACCCCCGGCGCTGAAGTCAAGAACGCTTATCTGGAGCTCGTGCAGCGCTACCACCCCGATGCCCAAAAAGGCAGCATCAGTGCGCCGGACCGCAAGAAGCTCGCGCGTGTGTGCGCCATCTTGACCGAAGCGCTCGGCACCGTCTCCGGTAAGCACGAGCCCGCGCCTCCCAAGCAAGAAGAAGATCCTGCTGCGACCGGAAGCATGAAGCGGCGTGACTTTGCGGACGAGCTGTTCAGCCGCGCAAAGGAATCCTTCGAAGTCACTGATTTCTGGGAAGCCATTCAGCTTTCGCGGCAAGCGATCGAGCTCGACAGCGAAGTGGCCGAGTATCACCACCTCCTCGGGCTCGGGCTCATGAAAAACCAGAACTGGATCAAAGAAGCCGAAGAGTCGCTCCTTCGCGCCGCGGAGCTCAACGAGACAGCCGCCATCTATTTCGAATCGCTCGCGACGCTATACGAGCGTCAAGGCGCGCACGAGCGCGCCGCAGAAATGACCGAGCGCGCCCGCGAGTTATCCCCGCCCAAGAAAGAAACCCCCGAAGCGGAAGAAGACGTACCTAAAGAAGAAGCCGCCGCGCCCGCCCCTGAGCCGGAGACCGATCCCGATCCCGAAGAAGAGTTCGCGGTGCCTGCGGATGAGCCCGATGGTTTCACCGACACTTCGAAGACGGCCGCGGACTAGGGCAGTCTAGCTGTCGCGCGCGCCGAAATAATCCCGGCCTCTCTCCATCAGCGCCGCGAAACCCTGTTCATCACCAGCGAGAACGGTCGAGCGCAAACGCTCGACCGCGTAGACAAGTGCAGCCAGAGCCTCCGAGCCGTAATCGTTGAGCGACTGGATCTCAAAATAGAGCCGGGGGCTCTCCTCCGTAACCTTCCGCGCTACCGCGAGCTGCTCGTTGAAAGTCGTGCTCGAAAGCCGCGCGAGCGCGGGCGCGGCCTCCCCGCTTTCGACGAGCGCGGTGACGAAAGCAATGTTGAGCGCGTGTGAAAGACCGAGCACGTAAGCGATCGAACGGTCGTGGCTCTCGAGGTCCATCGCAACGTGCGCCGCCATCGTCGAGGCGAAGAGCTCTCGCGCCTCGCGCGTCGCCTCCTCGTCACCGACATCCACGAAAATAACGTGGCGCCCCGACAAGAGCTCCGTTTCGGGACCGAACATGGGATGGATCGAAGTCACCCGTGCGCCCGCTCCCGCAAGCGCGAGTAGCCCATCACGAAGCGGGCTCTTGAGCGAGCCGACGTCGAAAACGAGGCCACGGGGCGGCCGCTTTGCCATCTCGCCGAGGATCGCTCCCGTTGCCGCGAGTGGTGTCGCGAGAACGATGACGTCGTGATCTAAATTGGATGACTGCCATTCCCGTACCTGCGGAAGCTCGCCTCCGAACGGCCTCGGGTCCGCGATCTCGACTTCGAAACCCTGAGAAGTCAGAAATCGCACGAACCAGCGTCCCATCTTGCCGGAGCCACCAATCACGAGAGCGCTCTTTCCCGAGCCGCTTTTCGACGTCACAAGCTCTTGTTTCTCCTGCACTTCGAGCGCCGAGCGGATCAATAGCAGCATCAGCTCCTCGACCATACGAGAAGGCAGCTTGAGCTTGTCGGCCGTCGCCCGAGCCCGTTCGATGACGTCGCGCTCCCGCCGGAAATCACGTGTCGGGCGGCCGGTGTCGCGTTTCACTTTCCCGATCGCAGAGGCGAGTCGCGCACGCTCCGCGACGAGCTCGAGGATCTGCGAGTCGATGCCCTCGAGCTCCGCCCGCAGCCGTTCCAGTTCGGTATCCATGACCGAGATTGTAGAATAAAGACGCTCGCAGCTACGAGGAAGTGAACAACCACCGCCTAGAAGGCGGTGGCTTCAAGGGCTGTCAATTGGAAATTGACTGTCGTCGTGAAGAGGCTCGCCATCCTGGGAGTCTATGTACTCCTTTACCATCTCGTCCGTTATGCTTCCTGAACTCACCGCCAGATATCCTCGGGCCCAGAAGTGCCGGCCCCAAAACTTCTTCCTCAGGTGAGCAAACTCCTGAAGGAGTACTCGGGAGCTTATTCCTTTTAGCCACTGCACGATCGTACTCAGGTCCTGGTGTGGTCGGTAGGATACGAACACGTGGACGTGGTCGCGTGCAACCTTACCCGAGATTATGTGCAGCTCATGTTCCATCGCGATCTGACGAATCAGATCGCGCACACGAACCGCTACTGGACCGATCAAAACCTTTTTACGATATTTCGGTATCCAAACGATGTGCGCTTTTAGGTCCGTTTTCGTGTGCGCTCCGTGCCTGTAGTGACGCACGCGACCACAATACCACGATCTTCTCTTCGCCTAAAGGCGAGGGGTTTCGGACCATCCCCGGAAGAGACACTAACCCTAATCGCAAAAAAAAAGAGAGCAAAGTAGCGCGAAAGTATTGACAAAGGAGCCTCTGGGTTTATGTTTGGAGCGTTGCTTCCAAACAAAACCCCAAACGACCAGAGGCCCCTATAGTGCGCTTGAAACTATCTCGATTTCGCCGGAACTTCAACAAGGATCTTCCGATCGAGTTCACAGAGCAGAACCTGAGCTCGTTTGGTGGACTGGAACTGTTTTCACGATATTTGCGCCGGGTTGAGCTAAGCCGCCGGGTAGGAAAGGCGTGCAGAGGAAAAGGCATTCGGTCGGACTACGGGAGCGTCCGACTGGTTCTGGTGTTGGTTGGGATGCTGCTCGTGGGAGCTCGTCGTCTAGAGCACCTGCAGTATGTCTGTGATGACCCGATGCTGCTTCGCTTCTGTGGGTTGAGAAGACTACCGAGCCGTCCGACGATCGTGAATTGGCTGAAGCAATTCACGGGAGAGCGGCTCAAGGGCCTATCGGAGTTGAACGGTGTATTGGTCCACGAGCAGATCGAGCGATTGGGTCTGAACCGTCTGACGGTAGATATGGACGGCACCGTGGTTCAGGCAGGCAATCAGGTTGGATGGGCGTTTCGAGGATTCAATCCTCATCGCAAGAAGAATAAAAGTTACTACCCTTTGTTCGCTCACCTGGCTCAGACGGGCCAGATTCTCAAATCCAGAAATCGTCCTGGCAACGTTCACGACTCCAAGGGTGCCGATGCGTTTCTACGGGAGCTGATAGGCGAGCTACGGGGCCAGTTCGGTCGGTCCCGAAAGCTGGAATTCCGCACGGATGCCGCGTTTTTCAACGAAAAGATTCTCAAGAGGCTAGAGCGCTCCCGAAGCGAGTTCGCGATCAAGGCTCCGTTCTGGCCGTGGCTCGGCCTAAAGGAGGTCGTCGCTGGGCGCAAGCGATGGCACCGCGTGAGTGACGAAATCGATGGCTTCTCCATCAAACACTTCATCGAGCCCTGGAATATCACCGTCCGGATCGCGACCTATCGGAAGCGAGTTCGACATCGAACGCCGAAAAACTTCCAGCTCGACCTGTTTTCTCCAGACGACGGCTACTTCGAGTACTCAGCCGTCGCCACCAACAAATCGCTCACCGTCCAACGCCTTTGGTACTTCGCTGCTGGGCGAGGCGGCCAAGAGAAAACCTTCGCCGAATTGCGCAGCCAGTTCGCTCTCGACGTCGTGCCCACTAAAAGCTATGCCGCCAATAGCGCCTGGCAACAGTTGAACGTGCTCGCACACAACCTGTGTCGCAGCTTTCAGCTCGACACCATCGCCGAAACGAAAGGCATCTCTCGAAAGCGTACATGCACCCATCTGCTGCACACCATCCGCACCATCCGCTTCCGCATCATCAACAAAGCCGGCCGCCTCGTTCGCGTTAGTGGTCGAAACGCGCTCCGAATGGCCACAAACTCCTCCACTCAGACACTCTTTGAAAGAATCGAACTCGCGCTAGCGTCATGAATTATTGTTCAATTAGGGCTAAATATGCCATCGAATCTCTTGCTCTTGCTACTGACGGCCTTTTTCAGTGGGACACCGCCTCAGGAAACCGGATTTCTCTCGCGCTCCGTCGAGCTCGACGGCGTCACCTACCTTTATCAAGTCTTCGTCCCGTCCGGATGGAGCCCGAACCAAAAATGGCCCGTGATCTTTTTCTTGCACGGCGCGGGAGAGAGCGGCGCGGACGGCGCCCGGCAGACAGACGAAGGCCTCCCCGAGATCCTTCGCCGAAAGCCGGATTTCCCCGCGATCGTGGTCATGCCGCAATGCCGCCGCCGAACGTGGTGGGGAGCGAGAGCGATGGAAGCTCAAGCGTTCGCAGCGCTCGAGGCCTCGATGAAAGAGTTCAATGGCGACCCGGCGAGACTGTATTTGACCGGACTCTCCATGGGCGGCTATGGCACGTGGGCCTTCGGCTACAAATATCCGAAGAAGTTCGCGGCGCTCGTCCCCGTATGCGGCGGCGTCACTTCGAGGCGCGCCTTTCCGGTCCCCAATTGGCATCCCGCCGCCCGTGCGCCCGAGGACCCTTATACGGAGACCGCCGACGGCATCGGCAGCGTGCCCGTTTGGGCCTTTCACGGTGACGCGGATCGCAGCGTTTCCGTCACCGAATCACGTAAGCTGACCGAGGCGCTCGAGAAAGCCGGGGGTAACGTGAAATACACCGAATATCCCGGCGTGACCCACAACTCCTGGGACCGTGCCTACGCGGAAGAGGAGCTCATAGCCTGGATCCTCTCCCAGCGAAACGGAAAGGACTAGCGGGGTCGGGCACTACGCGCCTGAAGAACTTGGCTTTCAAAGAGCTCTGGCAACGCGCCTCGCATCTCGGGGTCGAAGAAGCGACGCCGCCCCGCCTCGCCCGCTATGTCGTGCTCTTGAACACGGTGATGCTCCTCGCGTCGCCCATATCCATCGTATATCTCGCGATGAATCTTCGTACGGAGCTTCCGGCGCTCATAAAGATAGGGATGCCGCTCGGCATCCTCGCGGCCTACTTGGTGGCGTTGAGCCTGAATCGGCTGAAACAGTACTGGCTCGCGATCGTCTGGCTGTTCTCCTCGCTGAACGTCTATATCCTATTCGCGGTGTTGCTCTTTGGCCCAGAGTCCGGCTCGCATTACTACTTGATCATCTCGGTGACCGCGATCGCGCTCTTCTGCCCGCCGCAATATCGGTGGACGGCGACGATCCTCATGGTCATGTCCCTTGGATCGTTCTTCGGGATCTTGTTCTTTGGCGATCGCATCGTCCCCTTCGTCATCCATGACAGCCTACCGGTCGACGCTTACCACTGGGTCGCGCTCGCATCGGTCGCGCTCCTTACGGCCACCTTCACGCACCATTCGCGCCGTCGCGGCGCGGCCATGGAGAACTCTCTCGAGGCGGCCTATGCGGAGCTCGAGCGCTCCCAAAGCGAGCTCGTCGAGTCTGAAAAGCACGCCTCGATCGGACGACTGGCCGCCGGGCTTCTCCATGAGGTCAACACGCCTCTCGGAACCTTGCGGGCTTCGGCCGATACCATCGCCAAGAGCTTCGACCGGATGCGCGAAGGACAGGTCGAGCGTGCAGTGCAAGCCGGGACGGAAGCCTCGAGGAGCCTGACCCAGGCTGCTGCGCGCGTCGGCGACGCCCTCGAGACGCTAAAACGCTTCGTCGCGCTCGACGAGGCGGAACGTAAGCCTTTCGACATACGTCAAGGTATCGATGACACGTTGTCGCTCATGCACCCTAGAATAGAAGGCAGGATTCGCGTGGTGCGGCAATATCCGGAAAAGCTCGCGCTCGTCATCTGCTATCCGGCAAAGCTCAACCGCGTCTTCTTGAGCCTTCTCGAGAACGCTGTCGAGGCTCTCGATAGCGATGACGTCGAAAGCGAGATTCAGATTCAAGTCGCCGAGACAGGAGAGGGCGTCGTGGTGGAGATTGTCGATAACGGCAAAGGTATCCCGTCATCCGCGTTCGCAACGATCTTCGACTTTGGTTTGACCCGTAAAGGCGATCGCATCGGCATGCGCCTCGGGCTTCCAATGAGCAAGTCGAGCGTCGAAGAGATTGGCGGGTCGTTGCAGATTTCGAGCGTCGAAGGGCAAGGGACGACGGCTACGATTTTTTTGCCGACCGCCTAGAGCGGGAGCGTCGCGAGTCGCTCGAGATGGTGGTCCACGTTTCCGAAGAGCACATCGATCATTGAGAGTCGCTTGAAGTAGTGGCCGATCGCAAGCTCGTTCGTCATGCCCATCCCGCCATGAAGCTGGATGGCTTCTTTGCCGATCCGTTTGCCGGCACGCCCGATTTGCACTTTGACGGCAGAAGCTGCCCACGCGCGCTCACGGCCCTCGAGTTTCTCGATCGCCGCGGCGGCGCGGTAGGCGAGGGCCCGTGATAGCTCGTAGTCCACGAACATGTCGACCGCCCGATGCTGCAGCGCTTGAAAACTTCCGATGGGAACACCGAACTGGCGCCGCGTCTTGAGATAGTCGAACGTCGCCTCATTGAGGGCACCCATCGCCCCTACAGCTTCCGCCGCGAGAAGCGTGATGGCGCGGTCTATCACGGGCTCGATCGCGGTGAGCGCCCCGCCGCGTTCGCCGAGAAGCGCTTCATCTTCTACATACACGTCTTCGAGCGCGATATCCGCGGCCCGCAATCCATCGACCGTCGCATAGGCGCGCAGTGAGACCCCTTCGCTCTCGCGGTCCACGAGAAACAGCGATACGCCTTCATCGCCGGTGCGGGCGGAGACGATGAGCTTATCCGCGGTCGCCGCTTGAAGCACGAAGCTCTTGCGGCCTTGCAGACGAAACCCTCTTCCCGCTGGCTCAGCCCGTGTCCCGACCGCCGTGAGGTCGAAGCGCGACTCGGGCTCCGTGTGCGCGAGTGCTATGAGCAGCTCCCCTTCCACAATCGACGGGACGAGAGCCGCCCCGCCCGTAGCCTCGAGAATCTTCCCACCGAGGACGACCGTCGTGAAGTAAGGCTCGACGAGAAGAGCGCGGCCGAAGGCCTCCATTAGCACGGCGCTACCGAGAGCCGAGCCTCCCAGGCCGCCATGTTCTTCCGCAAAACCGAGCCCGAGCCAGCCGAGCTCCGCGAACTGCTTCCAATGCTCGCGGCTGAAACCGAGCTCGCTCGCCACGAGCGCCTGCCGACGGTCGAAAGTGTAGGCCTCCCGCACGAACCGGTCGACACTTTCTTTGAGGAGCTTTTGCTCTTCGTTCAGCGTGAAGTCCATCTCGCCGCTCAAAGACCGAGGTCCCACTCGCTGCTCATAGACCGAGCACCATCTTCGCGATGATGTTCTTTTGAATCTCGTTCGACCCCGCATAGATGGAGGCCTTGCGCCAATTGAAATAAAGAGGGGCTATCGCAGGTGCATGAGAAGGACCGAAATTCTCTTCGGCGAAACCGTTCTCGAGTGCTTTGGGCAAGTAGGGCCCGGCGTAATAGCCGGCTGCGTCGAACATGAGCTCCGTCAACGTCTGTTGGAGTTCCGAAGCTCGGATCTTCAAGAGCGACGCCTCCGGTCCCGGCGGGTGGCCTGCCGTTTCTTCCGCGAGCACTTTCAAGACGATGGATTCGAGCGCGAGCAGCTCGACTTCGACACCGGCAAGCTTGCGCCCGAACGACGGCTCCTTCGGCGCGATAGATCGAACTTTCCCGAGCCAGCGCTTCAAGCTTCCTATGTGCGCGATGCCGGTTCGCTCGTGGCCGAGAAGGAATTTCGCATAGGTCCAGCCCTTCCCTTCCTCGCCTACGAGGTTCTCACGCGGGACGCGGACGTCCTCGAAGATCACGTCGTTGATTTCGTTGCCGCCGTCGAACGTGGTGATCGGGCGCACGCTGATGCCCGCTGTCTCCATGTCGACGAGAAAAAACGAGATGCCGTCTTGATTCTTACCCACATCGCTCGTGCGGCCGAGAAAGAACATTCGGTTCGCATGCTGGGCAAGAGTGACCCAAGTCTTGTGCCCATTGACGACGTAGTGATCGTCTTCGAGCACGGCGCGCGTCTGCAACGAGGCCAAGTCGGAGCCCGAGCCCGGCTCGGAATAGCCTTGGCACCACCAATCGTCGCTCGAAAGGATGCGGGGCAAATAACGCTTCTTTTGCTCATGGTTTCCGAAGGTCATGATGACCGGCCCCACCATGAGAAGACCAAAACGAATCAAGTAAGGCGCCGACGCAGCCCCGAGCTCTTCTTCGAAGAGATAGCGCTCTACGGGTGTCCATCCAGTTCCCCCGTACTCCTTCGGCCAATGGGGAGCGATCCATCCTTGCTCATAGAGAGTCTTGTGCCAACGAACGAAGTCGTCGCGGCGGAGTTTCTGACTGCCTTCGACGCGCGCGCGAATATCCGCGGGAAGGTTTTCGTCGATGAACGCACGGACTCGCGTGCGGAACGCCTCTTCCTCCGACGTGAGCCGAAGCCTCAAGGCGCGGCCTTCAGACGCTCCCGCTCGACGAGCTTGCGCCTCAGGATCTTACCCGAAGGCGATTTGGGGATCTGGTCGACGAACTCGATCTCGCGGATTTTCTTGTGAGGAGCCACGCGATCCGCGATGAAATCCTGAAGCGTCTGAGCATCGATCTCTTCACGCACGACGACGCAGGCCTTCGGTATCTCGCCCGCTTCTTCGTCCGGTTTGGGGATCACGGCGGCATCGCTCACCGAGGGATGCGAGAGCAGGAGCGCCTCGAGCTCAGCGGGAGCGACTTGCATCCCTTTGTACTTGATAAGCTCTTTCAGCCGGTCCACGATGAAGAAATAGCCGTCTTCGTCGGCATAGCCGATATCCCCACTGTGGAAGAAGCCGTCGGCGTCGATGCACTCCGTGGTCGCGTTCGGCTTGTTGAGATAGCCCTTCATCACCTGCGGCCCGCGGATCCAAATTTCACCTTCCTCGTTCGGTCCAAGCTCCTCTCCGGTGCCCGGGTCGACGATTTTGCAATCTGTGCCTGGGATACAAGGCCCGACGGAGCCGACCTTGATCTTCTCCGGGTCGGGCGGGTTGCAATGCGAGACTGGGCTCGTTTCCGTAAGACCGTAGCCCTGCAAGACGAAACAGTCGAGCCGCTTGGAACAGGCCTCGGTCACGTCCTTTCCGAGCGGCGCGGCGCCGGACATGAGCCACCGCAGCGAGGACAAATCGTATTGGTCGACGACGGGATGTTTCGCGAGCGCGAGCACGATGGGCGGCACGAGATGCGCTGTCGTGACTTTGTATTTCTGCATCAAACCGAGAAACTCCTCGAGATCGAACTTGGGCATCGTCACCACCGTGCAGCCTGGGTGAAGCGCCAGGTTCATGATCAGGACCATGCCGTAAATGTGAAAAAACGGGAGGATGCCGATAGCGACGTCCTCCTCGCCCAGTCCGTCGCCGAAGGTGGCCTCGGTTTGCGTGAGGTTCGCCACGAGGTTCCGATGCGTGAGCATGACGCCTTTTTGGAGCCCGGTCGTCCCGCTCGAATAAGGAAGCGTGACGAGGTCTTCGGGAGCGATATCAACTCGGGGTGCATCCCCGTCATTGTCGAGTAGCGAAGCGAACGGCGTCGCGCCTTCGGCTTCCCCGAAGACGAAGATCTCCTCGACGCCGGATTCCTTCGTCGCGGCTTTGGCCTTGTCGAGAAACGGCGGCACCGTGAGCAGGAACCGCGCCTCGCTGTCGTTTAGCTGGCGGGCAAGCTCTTCGGGCGTATAAAGCGGGTTGATCGTCGTGCTCACGCCGCCGATCACGGAGACCCCGTGAAACGCGACCGCGTATTCCGGCAAGTTCGGGCTGTAAATCGCGAGCACCTCACTTTTTTTCATACCCTTGTCGGAGAAGCCCTTGGCAGCTTTTTGGATCGCATCGCCGAGTGCTCTGAAAGTCAGGGTTCGACCGCTCGGCCCGTCGATGAGGGCAGGCTTGTCAGCCCACTTCGCAGCCGGCTCCAAAACGAAGTCGGTGAGCGGCTGACTCGGGATAGAAACGTCGGCATGGGGACTTCGAAAAAGCATCGCTCTCTCCTCTCGAGGATCGATGCGGAACACTAGCCTAGAAGCTGGAGAACAGCAAGATAGAATTCGAGGGCACGAAATTGGAGGCCTACAAGAGATCAATAGTAGTTTTTTTCGTAATATTGATCCTTTCGAGCGTCTATTCGTAGTTCTATATCATCGCGCGGCACGGCTCGGGCGGGCTTTCGAGAATCTCGACGAGCGTCTCGAGAGCCCGTTCCAGCCGGCCGGCTTGGCGCACTGGTCCGAGGCAAAGGCGTACGGCATGCGCATTGGTCGAGCGGGCCGCGACGAAGTCTTCCGCTGGCGAGATGATGACACCGCGCATTCGCGCCTGGGATACGAAGTCACGTACGCACCAGGGCTCGGGGAGCGTGAGCCCCCCATGAGGGCTCGCCGCATGCGCGCGGTAGTCGACATTCTTGAAGAGCTTTTTTGCGAGCTTCTGGCGATGGCGCACCTCGCCGCGCTTCCACTCCATCACTTGATCGGCCGTCCCGTCCTCGATCCATGCTGTGACGACCTCCGCTGTTACCGGAGAGGCGATGAACGTCGTCGCCGAAATCGCCGCGGCGAGCCGATCGACCATCTCTCCCGGCGACAGAAGAAACCCGATGCGAAGGCCGGGCGCGAGGCTCTTCGATGTGCCGGTGAGGTAGAAGAAGTTCTTCTTCGTTATTGCATAGGCGCCGAGAGCTTTGACCTCGGGCAGAAGAAACCCGTAGCTGTCATCCTCGACGACAGCGAGGCCATAGGACTCTGCGACCGCGGCAATCTCCTGGCGGCGCCGCTCCGACATCACCGCGGCGGTAGGGTTCTGGAGCGTCGGCATGCAATAGAGCGCCTTCGCGTCCGTCGTCGCGCAAGCCGCTTCGAGCGCGTCGGCGCGGATGCCTTCTTCGTCCATCGCGAGACCTCGCAGCCGGATGTGCAGGAAATTCGCGAGCGATTTCATCCCGCTATAGGTGAGCTCGCCCGTGAGCACCGTGTCGCCGGGATTCGTCAAAGCCGAGAACACCATCGCCATAGCATGCTGGGCGCCGCTCGTCACGACCACGCACTCCGCGGCAGCATCGAGCCCGACGCGCTCGAGAAGCCGCGCGCCGGCTTCGCGCTGACGGCATGTGCCGTAATGAGGTTGATAGTCGAGCGCCGCCCACGGGTCGCCCTTCGCCAGAACCCGCGCCATGCTCTCGGCGAGCGCTTTGCCTTTCGGATAAGGCAGCAAGCTGTTGGTCGTCAAGTCGATGGCGGTGGGCTCAGGCTCCGTTCGCCGCAGATGAAAAGTCTCCTGCTGGCGCACGAACGTTCCGCGCCCGACCTCGCCGCTCACGAGACCACGCCTTTCGGCTTCGGTATACGCGCGGGTGACCGTCGTCAACGCCACGTGGAGCTCGTCAGCAAGCTCCCTTTGCGGGGGGAGCCGCACGCCTTCCTGTAACAGCCCGCTGGTGATGTCCTCCGCGAGCGCGTTCGCGATCGAAAGATAGAGAGGCGTTTCGGAATCCGTCAAGGAAGGTCGCCACATTGTCATGGTTGCACCGTAACATTAGCTCCAGTACCTCTCAAGGGTATATAGCATAGATCTTCTAATAGGCTTGTTTTCAGTCACATGGACACAATTCATTAGATGCATACAATCGAGCCGTCCGTACAGTTGACAACGATTCACCTTATTAGAGAAACTGTGTGCTGGAGGAATTGATGATCGGTCCCGTTCTCGCACTCGCGGCTACGTTGTTCGTCCAGACGGCCCAGAAACCGGAGCTACCACAACTTCCTAATCTCGACGAGCTAGACCTTACCGACCTCTCGAACTACAAGACCTATGCCTGGAACAAGAAGCAGGTGCCGCTCGAGAACATGGCCAACCACTTGCGAATCGTAAACGCCGTTCAGAAGTCGTTGAAAGAGCTGGGCTATCGACCCGACACCGTGCGGCCGGATGTGCGCATCCAGTACCGCGTGGAGCTCGTTGAACGCGTCCAAGGCCGCGCCTCCCAACAGCGTTCCGTTTGGGACGACGCCAACTCCTCGGTGCAGATCGATTTCAACCGCGAGAAGCTCGCGAATTTCAGTATCGAGCTCGTCGAAGCCGAATCGAACTTTCTCGTGTGGCACGCGAAGCGGACCTACCCTCTCGAAACACCGGACAAAGCGGAAAAGCAGATTAACGCGGCCGTGACGACGCTTTTCGAGCGATACCCGGAAGAGTAACCCGAAACAGTAACGAAGACGGTGGGCCTCGGAAACTATTCCGCAGCGAGCACCGATTCGCAACTAGTCTAGTACCCGTCCTGACAGGTGTAAGAGGTTGAGAAAAAAGGGGTAATCGCAAATTTAGGGCTAGCCTTCTGAGGGAGTGTCGTTTAGTATCGAGTCGACAAAAACGCAGATTCTAAACGACTTAACTCCAAAGGAGACCAGCCCTAAATGCGAAAAACGATCAACCCACAACCAAGCCTTCGCGAGCCCTGGCTGGAGCTGGAGCACGCACGCGAGCTCGAAACGATATCATCGCTGCTCGATGCCCATCCTAAGCTGAATGAGCTGGTACTGCAAGACCTGAGGTCGGTCACCCCATCGGCAGGGAGCGATGTTGGTCGTGGGGGAATGAGCGCGGAGCAGGTTCTCCGGGCGTTGTTGGTCAAGCAGCTGAATCAGTTCACCTATCGGGAGCTGGCGTTTCACTTGGCAGACTCTCGAAGCTATCGGACGTTTTGCCAGCTCGGCATCATAGAGCCGAGCCCGTCGAAGTCGACCCTAGCAGCAAACATCAAAGCCGTGAAGTTCGAAACGCTGGAGAAAATCAACCGAGAGTTGGTGAGTGTTGCCGAGAAGACCGCGATCGAAAAAGGAAGAAAAGTACGAGTGGACTGCACGGTAGTGGAGTCGAATATTCATTCTCCTACGGACTCCGAGCTTCTTTATGACTGCGTCCGAGTTCTCACTCGCCTCATGTGCCGAACTCGCGAACTGCTGGGTACAGTAGTGGTCTTCGGCAATCGAACGCGTCAAGCGAAGAGACGTCGACTGGGAGTTCTAAACGCGAAGGATAAGGAACAAAGGCGTCGCGTCTATCGAGATCTACTGAAGGTGTCGGAAGAAACCTATCGCTCCGCTCAACGCGTTGCAGACCAGTTGGACGAGTCCGGCTTGACCGAGCCGGTGAAGCGAGCGAGTGCGGAGAAGATCGCCGCGGATTTTAAGCACTTTCTCGTCCTCACCGAAAAAGTCATCAACCAAACTCGGCGTAGAGTGATTGATGAAGAGCGTGTGCCTGCGGAGGAAAAGGTCGTTTCGATCTTCGAAGAACACACCGACATTATTCGCAAAGACCGGCGCGAGACTCTCTACGGTCACAAGGTGTGTTTGACTGGTGGCTCGTCCTCGATGATTTTGGATTGCGTGATCTTGGATGGGAATCCGTCCGATTCAACTCTCGCGGAAACCATGATCGACCGTCAAGTCGAACTCTACGAACGGGCCCCGCGCCAGGTTGCCTACGATGGCGCGTTTTCTTCAAAGGCAAACTTGGAAGCCATCAAAGGCAAGGGAGTTGAAGATGTTGCCTTTACCAAGGCTCACTTCGCGGTGACCGATATGGTCAAGAGTTCCTGGGTCTATCAACGCCTACGGCGATTTCGCTGCGGAATCGAAGGCGTCATTTCGTTCTTGAAACGAGTCTTTGGTCTCGACCGATGCACATGGCGCTCATTGCCTTCTTTCAAATCCTACGTATGGAGTTCCATCATCACCTGCAACCTGTTGGTAATGGCAAGGCACCTATTACGATAATAATGATTGCTCTTACTGCGTTTATAGCCATGGATTGCTGACGATTCGCCTCTCGTTTCGTCCAAGATTTTCATTCGCTTCCGAGCCTACGAGGTGCCGACTGAAAACGTATAATACCCACATCTTCGATAGGCCTCTCGTACACCACAAGTTATGGTGTTTCTGGACAGGAACTAGTCTAGTCCGACGAACCGCGGCGCGACAGCGCTTCGCGAGAGATCGACATTGATGCCGCTCGATGAGTGGGCCCGCGATCACGAGATGCCGATTCGACTCGGCGTTTTCTTTTTCGTCTTCGCCCTGATAGCGCTCGCTGAAATCGTTATCCCGCGACGCAAGCTGACCGTCGCGAAAACCGGACGTTGGGCCAGCAATCTCGCGCTCGTAGCGTCGAACACGATCGTGCTGAGGCTTCTTTTCCCGACCGCGGCGCTAGGTACCGCGGCACTCGCGGAAGCCTCGGGATTCGGCCTTCTTCCCGCGAGCGGCCTTCCCACTTGGGCGCTCTTCGCGATCGCGGTCGTGGCGATGGACCTCGCGATCTACTTTCAGCACATCTTGTTCCACGCCGTGCCGCTTTTGTGGAGACTCCACCAAGTACACCACGCCGATCTCGATTTCGACGTCACGACCGGCGCGCGCTTTCATCCGATCGAGATGGTACTCTCCATGATCACCAAGCTCGCGGTCGTGGCGCTTCTCGGCGCTTCGGCCGCCGCCGTCGTCGCCTTCGAAGTGCTTCTGAGCGCCACCGCGATATTCAACCACAGTAACCTTCGACTTCCGGTGAACGTGGACCGGTGGCTTCGCTGGCTGGTCGTGACGCCGGACATGCATCGCGTGCATCACTCGGTCGAAGTCGACGAGGCCAATACGAATTTTGGCTTCAGCCTCCCGTGGTGGGATCGACTCTTCGCCACCTACCGCGCGCAGCCAAGAGCAGGCCACGAAGCCATGACGATCGGCCTTCGCGGCCTCCGCGACCCGTCGCTCTGCAACCGTTTACCCAGCATGCTCTTCCTCCCCTTCTCGAAGCGCACCAGCTACGCGATCAATCGCGCGGGTTGACGAAGAAAATGCTCAACCGAGCGAACGGCTCCCTCGGACGAGGTGGACGGCTCAGCGAGGACGAAGCCGCGCGCGAGCTCGAGAAATGATCGCAACCGCCATCCTCGCGGCTGCAATCCGACTCGTCGACGTGACGAGCGAAAGCGGCGTCGAATTTCGCCATGAGACCGGTGCCACGGGTGAGAAGTACATGACGGAGACGATGGGGGCGGGCGTCGTGTTCTTCGATTACGACGCGGACGGCAATCCCGACCTGCTCTTCATCAATGGAGGCGATCCGACCGGAGGGCGGGCCTTGTCGATTTCCGCTGCGACACTTTATCGTAACGACGGGCAAGGGAGTTTCACCGACGTGTCGCTAACGGCTGGCGTCGAGCACCTTGGATACGGGATGGGAGCGACCGCCGGCGACTATGACAACGACGGCGACGCCGATCTCTACGTGACGCATTACGGACCCAACGTTTTGTTTCGCAACAACGGCGACGGCACGTTCAGCGACGTCACCACCGAGGCCGGCGTAGGGAACGCCCAGTGGAGCGCGAGCGCGACCTGGGCCGATCTCGACAACGACGGCCATCTCGATCTCTACGTGACGAACTATGTGGACTTCAGCCTCACGAACAACCCGAACTGCAGCCAGACGCGAGACGGGACCGTAATTCGCGCCTATTGCCTGCCGGACGCGTTTGGCGGCGTACCTGACGAGATCTACCGCAACCGGGGCGACGGCACTTTTGAATCGGCGGGAAGTCCAGCCGGGATCGCCCTTCCGAGCGGTAAAGGCCTCGGGGTGGTGAGCCTCGACTACGACCACGACGGGCTCCTCGACCTCTATGTTGCGAACGATACGATGCCCAATTTCTTCTTCCGGAATCGTGGCGACCTCGCGTTCGAGGAGATCGGGCTTATTACTGGTGTCTCCTACGATGCCGACGGTAACGCGCTCGCCGGCATGGGTGTCGATCGAAGCGACTACGATCGCGACGGCGATTTGGATCTCTTCGTCACGAACTTCGAAGGTGAATCGAACACCCTCTATCGAAACGAGGCGAACGGATTCTTTACCGACATCGCGATGCGCGCCGGCGTCGGCCGGCCATCCTTGCACCGGCTAGGATTCGGCACCGTGTTCGCAGACCTCGACAATGACGGACTGGACGACCTCATCGTCGCCAACGGCCACGTGCTCGACAACGCGGAAGTACTCCACGGCAGCGACTACGCTCAAACGAATCAGGTCTACCACAACGACGGCGGAGGCATTTTCTCGGCCACCGACCTGGGCGCCCCACGCGTGAGCCGAGGCCTTGCTGTCGCGGACTGGGACGGCGACCGCGATCTCGATGTAGCCATTTCGAGCTCGGGAGCGGCCCCGGAGATTCTGCGAAACGACACCGAAGGCGGAGGCTCGCTACGCGTACACCTCGTCGGCCGACAGGCGAATCGCGATGGCACCGGTGCGGTGATCGAAGCTGGGTCTCGGCGGTTCGAGTCAGCCGCGGCCACGAGCTATCTCTCGCAAAGCGAGCACGTGGTGCATGTTGGCCTCGGAGACGAAGCCCGCGTCGAAGAAATTCGCGTGACGTGGCCGACGGGACACGAAGAGAGCCGCGGATCGTTCGAGGCAGGCACGACCGTCCTCTGGGTCGGGGGCGTCAACTGAGGAATGAAGGAAAAATGTACCTGTCCCCCTTTTTCTTCCGCTTTCGAGTTACTGTCCACTCAAGCCAGGGAACTGGATCTGCGCGATTTTCTCGGCCATGTCATGGCCGGGCGTGAACACGAGCTCGACAGCGGCGATCCGACTCACTCTCGCTTCGAAAGAAACGACCTCTCCGAGAGGCACGCCATCGGCGAAAGCGGCGACCGGCCGCTTGGACGCTTCGAGCGTGCGGAGGCTCACGCGAGCATCCAACGATAAGAGCGCCGACTTGAAACCGGGGGGCTCCATCACGTTCGAGCCGACGAGCACGAGCGCCGGTGTATCCACGAGAAGCGGCGTCGCACCCATCGCCCGTGCATAAGCCGTGGAGCCCGCCGCCGTCGATACGAGGGCGCCGTCGCCGATGAGTCGCGGCAGGCGCTCGTCGTCGTTGACCTTCACTTCCAGCCAAGCCGTCTGGCCGGAAGCTCGCTCGACCCACGCGTCGTTGAACGCGAGCGCGGTCCTCCTCTCGCCCACCACCGAGCAGGTTTCGACGTAGAGAAGCGGAGAATGCTGAATCGTGAGATTGGCAATCGGGATTTCGCCGTTCTCGAGCCCAGGATCGCCATTCAAGCGAAAGCCCCGATGCCCCGCGTTCACTCCCAGAAACGGAAAGCGGCTGCGCCAGTGCTTCCGGATCGCGTGCAGCATCGATCCGTCGCCACCAATCACGACGATGAGGTTTGCGGCATCGAGCCCAACGCCACCAAAGCGCCGCTCGAAGCGCGCTGCAATAGCCGTCGCGCGCGCGTTGCGGTCGTCCACCACGACGAACGGGCGTGGCGTTTCGAGATCGAGCCGTGCCCGACGCCGCATCACCGCGCCGCGGTAGAGTCCGTATCGTTCGATATAGGCCGTGACCTCTTCCGTCACAAGGTCTGCGATCGGCTCGTGCTTGAAGACGCGCTCGCGTATCGTCGCGCTCGCGCCGGTCCCCTGCATCGGGAAGAGCTCGTGGTGAGGCGGCAGCTCGCTCTTGGAAGCATCGTAGCCTGGCCGCACGAAAATCGCGAAGCGCAGCGAGCTCCAGATCTCCGCTCCCTTCACCCAGCTTCGCTGAATGAAAGAAAGACCGTCCTCGCCTGGCTCGGTCAAATCGGTCCCGACGACGTGCCAAACCTCACCCTCGCCGCGATAGATCTCGTCGAGGCGGTGGGTGAGGGTGAACGTGGCTTGCTCGAGGTCGAAGAGATCGACACGGACGCCGGCGAGCTTCCGGAACGTAGCATCGACCATGGTCGCGCGCGCGACGGTGTCGACTTCGTTGGTCGCAGGCTTGTCGGGCCGCGGCCCGCAAGGAACGACGACGACCTCATCGAAGTAGCGGCTGAGCTCTTCGGCGATGGCGCGGTGGTGCAGACCAGGCGGATTGAAGCTTCCACCGAAAATCGCAAGTCGTCTCGTCATGCGAGCAGCACGTCAGCTCAATGTTACAGTATGAGCCTGCCGAGTCGCGACTTCCGGGAGCGGCCGGACCGGCCAGTCGCTGGCCCAAGATTATGGTCGGCGCGACAACGCTCGCTCCAAATTTCGGAGCAGGCGCTCTTTCTCCCGACTGATAATAGCGTAGACGTGGAGGTCGGCTTCAGGCATCGCATCTAGGATGTTCGTTTGTACGCACCGGGCAGCTTGAACACAGGAGCGTCTATTCGGAACGTTCCACCAGCGCGAGAAATGCACGCCACGGAACGGGACGGCCATGAATGGGAATGATCGTCTCGACATCCAAGCCGAGCCGCTCGACGTGCCGGTAAAAACTTCGATGCGCGTCGTTCGCGTTTGCGGCGGGCGGGTCGTAGAGATCCGCCTCGATCAGGATCTTCTCCGCGGGCAGGTAGGCGATCAACATGCCTTCGACATGTCGGAGCGGATGGACATAGGAGATGTGCATCGACCTCGTTCCATCATCGATCCAGTAGTTCTCGCGGACGGTCTCGTATTGGTAGCCCTCGGCGAGCTCGGTCGGCGGCCAGAGCGACACCATGTCGGGCGCCAATGTTCGCGGAGCATAGGTGAGCACATCCCGCGTGTAGAAGTCGTAGTTCTTCCAGTGCGTGATGATCGTCGTGCCGAGATGCATATAGGTGCGGAGGCCACCGATATGGTCGTGATGCTGATGCGTGTTGACGACAAAGCGGATCGGTTTGTCCGGCGCGAGCCTCACGACCTCTTCGATCACCGCCAAGTTGCGCGCTTCGTCGAGCGGCGCTTCGATCACTACGATGTATTCCTCGAACTCCACGGCAACACTATTATGCGACACGCCGCCGAGAAGCCACACGCCGTCGGCCAGCTCCTCCGTTTCGACACGCGTCGGGAAAGCGGCGAGACGCACTGACTCCGGTATCTCGAAGGGATCGCCACAGACGTTGGGCTCGATGTCGTCGAGCGCGCCGCCGAACGCGTTGTGACCCGCGTTTGCGCTCTGCGCTTGGTAGTTGTCGTCCCAGCCCTCGTGATGGTGCCATCCTGTCGGAAAGCGAATACCGTTTCCCAAGTCGACATAGCTGGCATTCGTGAACTCGTGCTCGTAGTTCATGTCACCGAGAACGGGGTCAGGCACCCATGTGTGAATCCGCTGCAGAAGGTTTTCCTGGTTGATGGTCGCGTCCACGCGGTATTTCCCGAGCGCGTTGATCGAAACAATCGTCACCCTCTCGGGCTTCGTCGTGGCGCCGTCCCGCCCCATTTCGCCGAGCTCCCAACGCCAGACAGCTTTCGGGTTCGCTCCAGGAAGTCGCGCCGCTTTGAGAAATCCGTGCGGGTTGATCCACAAGTCGAGCTGCCAGCGTTCCGCGTCCTCGGGCCGCGCCGCCACGGGCTCGGACTCGACGCCGTCCTGATACCAGCCGCGCCTGCCTTTGACTATGAAGTTCTGACGTTCGTGCTCTTGCAGCGGCTCTCCCCCCCGCCACCCGAGCCCGTATTTCCAAGATGCCGGATTTTGTCCAGGCTCGCGATCGAACACTTCTTTCATGGTGCCGTCTTCCCAATTCATCATGCGGACATAGTTCCGAAGCGGCTGAGCGTCCGGCCAGTCCACTTCATACCCGTGCAGGCGTTGCTGGCCGACGACCGCTACCTGCGCCGTGCCGCCGATCGTGACGCAATGGAGTCGGTCCGCACCGATGGCCCGCTCAGCCGCGCGCAGCACGGGCTCGGGGTCGAGATAGCCGGGCGGAAAATCTTGCGCTCCTAGCGCTCTCGAGACGAGCACGGCAATCACCCAAAGTAGAGCTCGCGTTGCGGTCATGGCTCCCCCTCGCCCCTCCATCAGGGGCATAGCGGCCGAATGGCGTGTGCGACGGCAGCCATCTCGCTCAGACCGCCGCTCGATCTGGCCGCCGGATCTTCTCTCGAGATGTGGATGGCCGTGAGTCCGTTCGGAAGCATCAACACCCGGTGACCGCCCCACCCCGACATCGAGTGGAGCTCGATCTGGCACTCCGGTGAAACTTCGAAAGGCCGATGCCACATCCCCATGTGATAGGTGCCGCCCGACGTCCCGAAGCCGAGCCCGCGCACATCCGTTTCGTACATCATCTCAGCGAGCTTTTCACGATGGAGGATTTGGCGCCCGTCGTGAGCGCCGTCGTTGTGAATCAACGTCGCGATACGCGCGAGGTCTTCGAGCGTCGGATAATAGCCGCCGGCGATGAGCGGCAGCTCGTCCGATCCGCCCGGTTCTAGAGTCTTGTTGATGGGTGCGTGCGGGATACCGACGGCTCTGTAGATCTCGCGCTGGACGAAATCCCAGATATCCGCGTCTTCGCCTTCGTGAACCTTCAACAAGCCAAAGGCGCAATCAAATCTCCATGATCGCCTCGACGTCCGAGTCGAGAACGGGAGGGCGTGACAGGAACGAGATCAGAAAGAAAATCGTCGTCGAAGCGAGAAGCGACACCGTGCCGCCGTGGATGTTGTGGGGCAGCCGGATATCGAACACTTCGATGATGAAATTCAAGACCAAGCTTACCGCGATCGCAACGCTCGCAGCGAGGGGGGTGGCACGCTTCCAGTTGAAACCGATCCCGATCGCCGGCACGAGCGCGGCGCCGAAGGTTCCCCATCCGAACGCGCCGAGAAGTGCCACCAGCCGCGCGTTCTCGTAGTGCGAATAGAGCGCGAAGAGCGCCGCGAGCACCGCAAGGGCCACGGTGCCGATGCGTGCCCAGATAAGCTCGTTTGTGAGCGAGCGTCCGGTAAGTGCTTTCGGGATGTCGTGTACGAGGGCCGCGGCGCCGATATTGAGAAAGCTATCCGCCGTCGACATGATGGCGGCGAAGAGTCCCGCGAAGACGATACCCGCGAGCACCGGATGCGCGTAGTGTTGCAGGAACGCCGGCGCGGCCGCGTCGGCGCCGGCGAGCTCTGGATGCGCCCCCGAGAGCACGAGCGCACGCATGACGAGGCCAATGCTCACCCACAGAAGTGCCGTGAGCGTATAGCCGAAGACAGTGACCAGCGGTACCCATCGATAGTTCTGAACGCGCGCGATCATCATCCCCTTCGTGAGAATCTGAGGCTGCCCGGCCGCGCCCACGGTAAACATGAAATACCACGAAAGACAGCCAATCATCCCCACGGTGCCCCATGGGCCGGCCGCCTCGGCATCATCTGTCAATATCGTTGCTACCGCCGCCGTAGCGCCGCCGTCGAATGCGATAAGCGTCGTGAGGAACACGAGAAATCCGGCGACGACCATCACGACGCCTTGAAACATGTCGGAATAGACGGAAGCCAGGATGCCGCCGGTCACACAGTAGAAGACGAGAACGGAAGACGAGATCACGACACAGGTCACGAGGCTGACCTCGGGAAAGTATCTCGTGTTCACGAGAATATTCTGTAATACGGTCGCCATCGCGAGTGTCTGCGTCGCGAGGTAGCCGAGGATGCCGAGAAGAATCGCGATCGCGGTGAGAAAGCGGGTCGCCTCGCTCCCGTAGCGCGCTGCGACGACGTCGGGAAGCGAGATCGAGTCGAAAGCACCCGCGAGCAATCGCAATCGCTTTCCGAGCAGAAAGTCGGCGACCGCATAGCTCGTGGACACCGAGATCACCATCCACACCGAGCTCATCCCGAGCGAGTAGACGAGTCCCGGCCCACCGACGAAACCGAAGCCACTCATCGTGCTCGAGAAAATGGCGATGCCCGTGATCATGATGCCGAGCTGACGCCCGGCCATGAAAAAATCTTTCGCCGAATGAGTCCGCCGCATCGCCCAGAAGCCGACGACGATACAGAGTCCCATATAAAGCCCGACGATTCCGAGAATGATCGGGCTTCGGAGCTCGCTCACGACGACCGGCTCCGGATTCTTTCGACCAGCCGCTTGTATTCCTGGTAGTCGTCCGCGCTGAGAATCCAGCGGTTGTAGCCGATCACGTATAGCAGATTGAAGAGGATCGTCACGGGGAAGAGACCGTAGAGCACGATCGCCGACGGTCCGGGGAGCGTCAGAAAAAACGACACGGCGCCACCGTCTATGGCGCGTGCGTAGCTCACGAGAAGCCAAACCCAGAACGCGAGAGAGACCCCGAGGCTTGCGGCGAGGGGCTTGCCTAATCCTCGGAGCGACGAGTCCTTACGCGCACCGAAAGCCATGAGCGCCACGCAGTAAACGAGCGCAGCAGCGCCGAAGAGTCCACCGAGCCACAACACGTTGGCGTGGCGGGCGCTTCCCGACCCGCCACTCGCCATCGTGGAGAAACGCTCGTGCGGCTTTCCGCCCACGTCACCGAGCTCGGGCGTCGAGAGAAGCAGGGCGACGGCCACGATGACCAGGAGTAGGCTTCCGACCAGAAGCGTGAGAAAGCGCATGTTAGTGGCCCCGAAGTATATGACACGAGGTCGCGCTCCGAATACCGTAGGGGTTCGTATGAAACGCTTCTCAGGGTGGGTCCTGTTGGCGAGTATTACCTGTGCAGCCCCCCATCCCTCAATGCACCGCCGCGCGTCGCCGTAAACGGCACGACTCTTATCGGCGTTCGATTCGGGGACGAGCACGAAGTCGCGTTCAAAATAGACAAGCTTCTGGGTAACGAGCGGATGGTTTTTGTCGGCGTTCCACTCAACGTCAAAGACGGAGACGGAATGCGAGTGCGCCCTGTGGTTTTTGTCTATTGATACGTCATTGTCGAGTGGAAGCTCTTGCCTGAAACACCGTTCGCCCTACTTCTTGCTAGCGGTAGCTCAGCTGGACCTCTTCTTCTCGAAGCGGCCGTAGCGGTAGCGATCGAGTAGCTCGACCTCGATCCCGTCCAGAATCTCGAGCGCGGCCAAACGGCCGACCACCGGACACAAGGTCACACCGCTATGCATGACCGAGAGATAGACGTCCGGGACCCCTTCGGAAAAACCGATCACGGGAAAACCGTCGCGCGGCAAAGGCCGATAGCCGAGCGTGACGCGCTCGAGCTCGAGCTTACCGATTCCGGGAAGATAGTTCTTCCCCGAGGCGAGCACCTTCTCGCCTTCGGCCTCCGTCGCCTCGGTGACCGGCGCCGAGCCGAATCCCATGCCCGCGACGAGGCGGCCGTCAAGCTTTTGTTTCATGTGCGCACCCGGCGACAACACGACTCGGTCAATGAGTCGCTCGGCGGGCTTCGTATGCGCGAGAACGCCACGAGACTCCACCAGCGGCACTTTGAGCCCGGCCATCGCGGCGAGCTTCGGCGTATCTACGCCCGCAGCAATCACGAGGACATCGAGCTCGAAATCGCCTTGGGTCGTCGCAACGCCCTTAAGCCGTCCCCATTTCAAGTCGAGCCCAGTCACTTCGCAGGGAAAGAGGATCTCAGCACCTCGAGCTTTGGCGTGATCGAGCAGCACTTCCGTCGTTTGGACGGGGTCGATGCTCCCGTCTTGCTCGCTATACGAGGCGGTTAGCACGTCGCCCGGCACGACGCCACTTTCGAGCTTCTCGAACTCGGCGACGTCAATCAAGCGCGCCGGATAGCCCCACGCTTGCTTGCTCGCAACTTGCTGGCGCAGCCAACGCGCCCGATCCGGGACGCCGTACCATTCGAGGCTCCCGCCCCATTGCACTTGAAGGTCGCCGCCGAGCTCGCGCTCGAGGTGCCGATAGCCGAGAGCCCCCAAGCGGTTCAGGTGGTGATACTAGTAGTTGATACATCTTAATAGTGGTATATACAAATTTCCCTGTCAACCGGAAATTCGGATTTCTCGCGCGCAAGTGGGCTTTGATGCACGAATAGCTCATACCGGAGCTCACCGGCCGCCAAGCGGTATTACGACTCCTCGCCAACGGTCAAAACAACGAAGAGGTCGCGAGCTCGCTCTGAGTGTCTTCACCATGAGAAGCCACGTCCAGATCATCCTCGATGAGCTGGGTGTTCAACAGCAAGGACGAGGCGGTCTCGAGAGCGTTCCGAGACCCGCCTCGTGCAACCTCTCCATCGTTGAGAGGTCGACGAGCGAAGCGAGGGGGTGCGCCCGGGCCAGCTTTTAGCTTCACCTTGCTAGCTTTAGCAAGAAGCGCACCGTCAATTCCTAAGCCGTCGGTGCCCCGCCGGGATGGGGATGTTCTTCTTCGTGAGTTCTACGTTGATGACCTTCGCGAAATCCTCGAACGGCTTGGCCCCCGGAGGAAACGTCCGTTGACGAAAAAGCCCGGTGTCCCTGTCACACCAAGGGAGCGAGCCTCCGCAATATCGGCGTTCATCCGCTTGTGATTCTCGGGATCGACCGAGTCTTTTGGGAACTGATTCGCATCGAGCCCAAGCTCCTCAGCATACTGCAGGCGAGATCGCGTGCGGTGATCTGCCAAAAGACGAGTCCAAGAAGCTGCCGCGATATCGTGTGCCTATCGTTCACCTCGCTCGACTCGCCGTTCACAGAGGTGAAAGCCGCAAGGGGCTCGGAGAGTTTCTACTCGTCGATGGGCTTGGGCGCAGCCTGCGTGCCAGCGAGGAAGTCGGTTCGTTTGCCATGGAAGTGATGCCAAGAACGACTCCGCGAAACGCTTCTACGAGAAGTACGGGTTTCGAGAGCTCGGTGACGACACACTCCATACGCCCTTCGAGGCACTCCGTTCCGCCAAACGAGGTTATGATCCGCCCCATGATGATTCTCGACGCCCTCGGCGAGATCCGACTGACCCACACCATGGATCTCATCGCGGAAATCCTCGACAGCGGGACGAACAACATCTCCGTGACCCTCTGCGACCCCAAGACCTACGGTGAGGCTGCCTTCGACGAGACGATCAAAGCCGTAGAATATGTCGCGAAGGTTACGTCGGTGAACGAGATCGAGCCCGCCATGCGAGAGAACCGGCTCTCGATCTTCTATCAGCTTCAAAACGCGACACCCATCCAAAGAGACCTCGACCGCGTAGAGCTTCTAAAAAACCTCGGCATTCGCAACATTCAGCTCACCTACAACTACCAGAATTACGTCGGCTCGGGCTGCCGCGAGCGTGACAATCGCGGCGGTGACATCAGTGCCTTCGGAGCTGAGCTCATCGAGTGCATGAACGCGATCGAGCTCTCGCGCTCGCCCATCATCATCTCGCACACGTGCTGCGAGAGCGTGCACCACCACGTGCGCAACACGACGGACGAGAACCTCAAGAAACTCGCCGACAAAGGCGGTGTCGTGGGCATCTGCCAGATCCGCCCGTTCATCACCGACGAGACGAGCGACAACCTCAGCAGCTATTTCGACCACATCGACCACGCCGTCAACATCGCTGGCCTCGAGCACGTCTGCATCGGAAGCGACCGCGACCACCGCGTGATCGAAGACAATCCCGAAGAGATCCGCATCCTACAAGAAGAAGAAGGCGCGCAGTTCCAACCCGAGCACTGGCCGCTCTACGTGTCGGAGCTGAACGGACCGCGCCGCATGGAAGTCGTGTTGCAAGGGCTCGAGAAGCGCGGTTACAAGGAAGACGCCGTCGAACAAATCGGGGGGAAAAATCTTTATCGGCTCTACGCGGACGTCATCGGATAGCGGAGTCTAGTAAAATCCCCGACGTCAGGTGTCATTCATGAGCGCTCTGTTTCTCTCGTTCAACCATCTGCATTACAATTCGCCGGAAGTCCCTTGAGCGCATTGGAACAGGAGGCCTCTCACGCCCGCGAAGTCTTCGCCCGCGGCTGGCGCGAGCTCGCGAGCTTCCCTCCCCGCTCCACCCGAAACGACGCCGATAAGGCCCGCGGCGCCCAGCGCGTCCGCGAGATGGCCAAGCTCTGCTCGAGCCTTTGCCGCACGCATCGGCGCGAAATCTACGATCGCCTGACCGACGGCAGGACGTGCTCCGTGCGCGTCGACGAGCTCGTCTGGCGCGCCGCCGAGCTCTGGCCCGAGCTCGTCCCGACTGCTGCCGAAGTCTCGGAAGAAGCCGAGCGGATGCAGGCAGACAAAGACGGCCGCGAGATCCAGCAAGGGATCTTCCTCTCGGAGATGCTGAGCGACCCCGAGATCGGCGCGCATCTCGTGACAAGCATGCTCGCGCCGACGGCGGAGGCACGAAGCCGTGTCGACGAGCTCGTCGACAAAGGCGCCGTCGATCTAGGCGGCGCTCGCGTCGAGGTCGACGGCGAAGTCGGCTATGTGTACATGAGCAACCCGCGCTACCTGAACGCGGAGGATGACGAAACTCTTGGCCCTCTGGAGGTCGCGATCGACCTCGTATTGCTCCACCCTGACGTGAAAATGGGGGTCCTCCGCGGCGACCCAGTCGAGCACCCGAAATACAAAGACCGCCGCATCTTCTCGGCCGGCATCAATCTCACAAAGATCTACCACGGCAAGGTCTCGTACCTTTTCTACCTCGTGCGCGACCTAGGGCTCGTCCACAAACTCTATCGCGGCCTCGCACAGGAGCCCTATCATCCCGACGAGCCAGAGACGACGCTCGAGAAACCGTGGATGGCCGTCGTCGAAGCCTTCGCGATTGGCGGCGGTTGTCAGCTCCTTCTCGTCGTCGACTACGTCATCGCCGAGGCGGGGGCCTATTTCAACCTCCCCGCACGCAAAGAAGGTATTATCCCGGGAGCCGCCAACTTGCGGCTTCCGCGCTTTCTGGGCGAAGGCCTCGCGCGCGACGCCATTATGTTCGACCGTCGATTTCCCGTAGAAAGCACCGAAGCGAAAGCGCTCATCAACGAAGTCCATCCTCCCGAAGAGCTCGACGCTGCCGTCGAGAGCGCATTACAAAACGCGGTGGGCGCGGGGATGGTGAGCGCCTCCGGCAACCGCAAAGCCATCCGGGTCCAGGCGGAGCCCTTCGACATTTTCCGGCGCTACATGGCGACCTACGCGCGCGAGCAGGCCTATTGCCACTTGAGCGAGCAGCTCATCGCCAACCTGGAGCGCCAATGGAACGCGAAGTCACGCACTTTGTAGGAGGTAACCATGAGACCCTTAATCGCTGCGCTCACCATCCTGTGCGCCGCCAGCGTCGCCGCGCAAAGCCACTTCGAGCCGATGGACGTTTTCGAGCTCGAGTGGGCGTCGAACCCGCAGATCTCACCGGACGGAAGCCGGGTCCTCTACGAAAGAAACTCCATGGACATCATGGAGGACAAAAGCCGCCGCGAGCTCTGGATCGTGAACACCGATGGCACCGACCACCGGCGGATTTCGAACGGAAGCGCCGCTCGCTGGTCCGCCGACGGCACGAAGCTCGCCTATATCGACGGCTCGCAAATCCACTTGCGCTGGATGGACACCGGCGCCACCGCCAAGCTCACGCAGTTCACCGAATCGCCGCGCGCCGTCGCATGGTCGCCTGACGGCCGGCACATCGCGTTGTCGATGCTCGTTCCCGAGCCGCCGCCGCATCTCGCGACCCTCCCGAAAAAGCCCGAAGGTGCCAAGTGGGCCGACCCCCCGAAGCTCATCACACGCTTGAAAAACCGCGCCGACGGCGTCGGCTATCTCGACCATGGCTATTACCACTTGTTCGTGCTTCCGGTCGAAGGCGGGACGCCGCGCCAAGTGACCTCGGGACCCTTTCATCATCGAGACGCACCGGTATGGACGCCCGACAGCCAAGCGCTCGTCTTCTCCGCGAACCGCAATGAAGACTGGGAATACGAGTTCCGGAACTCCGAGATCTACAAGGTCTCCGTCGCCGACGGCACGGTCCAAGCGCTCACCGACAGGAACGGCCCGGACACAAGCCCCACCGTTTCGCCCGATGGACGCCAGATCGCCTATCTCGGCTACGACGATCATATTCGGACCTACCAAGTGACCGGGCTCTACGTGATGAGCGCGGATGGCAGCGGAAAGCGCCTTCTCACCCAAGACCTCGACCGCTCTGTCTCGAACCCAGCTTGGGCACTCGACGGCCGCGGCATCTTTTTCCAATATGACGACGAGGGGAACACGAAGGTCGCCCACGTCACGCACGAAGGCGAAGTCCGCGTGCTCGCCGATAATGTCGGCGGGACTTCCTATGGTCGTCCGTATGGCGGCGGATCGTTCTCGACCTCCGACGACGGCCGAGTCGCGTTCACGGTGACGCGGCCGGAACATCCTGGCGACGTCGCCGTCGGTGCACGCGATGAGGCGGGTATCAAGCGCATCACCTTTCTGAACAACGACCTCCTGGCAAACAAGACACTTGGCAACGTCGAAGAGATTTGGTGGGAGTCCTCGTTCGACAAGCGCAGGATACAAGGCTGGATCGTGACGCCGCCGGATTTCGACCCGAGCCGAAAGTATCCTCTCCTCCTCGAAATCCACGGCGGCCCCGTTTCGAATTACGGCGACCGTTTCTCCTCCGAGATCCAACTTTACGCGACCGCGGGCTACGTCGTTCTCTACGCGAATCCGCGGGGAAGCACGAGCTACGGCGCCGCGTTCGGCGACCTTCTCTACCATGACTACCCCGGCCAAGATTACGACGACTTGATGTCGGGCGTCGACGCCGTCATCGACCGCGGCACCATCGACACGCGCAACCTTTTCGTGACAGGAGGAAGCGCTGGCGGCATCATGACGGCATGGATCGTCGGGAAGACGGACCGCTTCCGCGCCGCCGTCGCGGCGAAGCCCGTCATCAACTGGTACAGCAAGGTGCTCGTCGCCGACAACTATTACGGCTACCACAACTACCGCTACCCCGGCTCGCCCTGGGAAAACCCGGAAGCGTATATGAAGTTCTCCCCCATCTCGCTCGTCGGAAACGTTACGACGCCGACGATGATGCTGACGGGCGACGCTGACTTGAGAACGCCGCTCTCGGAGTCCGAGCAGTTCTTCCACGCGCTCAAGCTTCGGCGCATCGACACCGCCCTCGTGCGCATTCCCGGTGCATCACATAACATCGTGCGGCGACCGAGCCAGCTCATCGCGAAGGTCGAATACGTCTTGGCATGGTTCGAGAAATATCGTATTGGAAACGGGACGGCGAGCACCACGTCGCCCAGCAACTGAAAAGAAGTAAGACATGGCTAGGTACACACGTTCTGAGTTTCTACGCATGACCGGCGCGGCGGCAGCAGGCGTCGGCCCCTTCGGAATGTACGGCGCGAAAGCCGCCGCACAATCAAGCGGCACCCTCGACGCCACCAAACCGGACTTGGCACTCGTGAACGGCCGTGTGATGACGATGGACGACGAACTCGCGAGCGCCGAAGCTTTCGCCGTCAAGAACGGCCGCTTCGTCGCCATCGGCTCGAACGACGACATCCGCAACATCATCGACCACAGTACCGAGGTGATCGACGCCGAAGGGCTCATGGTCACGCCCGGATTCATCGACGCGCACTCGCATCCCGCCTCGGGCGGCGTCCGCGAGATCGTGAGCGTGAACCTCGACCTCCGGAGCATCGACGCCATCAAGGATGCGATCCGCGAGCGCGCCGCCAAAACGCCTCCGGGCGAATGGGTGATGGGCTTCAAATATGACGACACGAAAGTCCGCGAAGGCCGGCAGATCAATCGGAAGGACCTCGACGAAGCGGCACCGAACCACCCCGTTTACGTCTCCCACCGAGGCGGCCACGTCTATTGGTTCAACACCAAAGCCGCCCAAGCCGCGGGCGTCACCGCACAGACGCCCGACCCTCCCGGCGGGCATATTTATAAGGATGACAACGGCGAGCTACTCGGCAAAGTCGCCGAGCGCGCCAGCGCCTTCTTCAACAAAGTGACGCCTTCCGGGAGCACCCGCGAGCAGCGCCGCGCCGGCGTCAAGCTCATCTCGGAGATGATGACCTCATCCGGGCTGACCACGGTGCACGACGCGGGCTGCGGCACCGACTCCGCCGTCGCCTATCAGGACGCCTACCACAACAGCGAGCTCAAGATGCGCATTTACATGATGGTGCGGGGCGAGATGTTCGAAGGCTGCAAGACCGCCGGTATCTATACCGGCTTCGGCGACGACATGCTGAAAGTGGGCGGCGTTAAATTCGGCGCCGACGGGTCCGCCTCGGGCCGCACGATGGCGATGAGCACGCCCTATGAAGGACGCCCCGACGACCACGGCATCCTCACGATGACGCAAGAAGAAATACACGAAGCCGTCGAGGATGCCCATCGCCACGACTTTCAGGTCGGTATCCACGCGAACGGCGACCTCGCCATCGACATGGTGCTGAACGCCTATGAGCGCGTGCTCGAAAAATGGCCTCGCGCCGACGCACGCCATCGCCTCGAGCACTGCTCTCTCGTAAACCACGACCTGCTAACGCGCATTCGCGACACCGGATCCATCCCGACGCCGTTCTACACCTACGTCCACTACCACGGCCGCAAGTGGGAGGAGTACGGTCAAGAGAAGATGAAATGGATGTTCGCCCACAAATCATTCCTCGATTACGGCATTCGCGTCGCCGGGGCCTCGGATTACGTACCCGGCCCCTACGAGCCGATGATGGCCATCCAGAGTATGGTCACGCGCAAGGACGTCGAAGGCAGGGTATGGGGTGCGAACCAGGCGGTCAGCGTCGAGAAGGCCATCCGCATCTGCACTGTAAACGGCGCCTACGCCTCGTTCGAAGAGGACGTCAAAGGATCGATTAGCCCGAACAAATTCGGCGACTTCGTGGTCCTCGGACAAAACCCCGGCGAGGCGGACCCGGACACGATCAAGGAGATCGAAATCGTGCGCACGGTCGTCGGCGGCAAGACGGTTCATTCGAAAGCGTAGCCGTGTAGCCGTTCCGCAATGACTTCAGCTGTCGTTGGCACTACGACCCGCAATCATGGCGCCGCCAGTGTCGGCGACGTTCGGGTCGCTTCGTTCGACTCGTCGACCTCTCGCAGGGAGAACTGTGCTTCTTCCGTGCTGCCTCGCATCGCGGTTATCGATGCTTTGCCGCCGGTGATCGTGCTCTGTACGGCATCAAAGTAGCCGGTTCCGACAAAGGCCTGGTGCTTCGCTGCAGTGCTACTCGCACGATCATTCTGGAGTAAGGAGAGCGAACGTTCGACAGGATCGTTCGCAGACTTCTATGAGTGGCCGGCTGGCCATGTGAATAGCTGCCTGCCATGCTTGGGCATGGAAGGAAGCCTCCGAGTTCGACAAACCTACGACCATAGGCTGCGCGATGCCATCGCCGCGACCGGTAACGCGGACCTGTTCCGGGACGTTTCCATCCCGGCCTCGACGCGGCGCACATGGGCACGTGGCGAGGTGCGTCCAGTGGTCGCTGCGGTCGACGTTGAGCTAGAGGTCTACGAACTGTTGGAGCAGGTCGATAAACTATGTCAGCGAGCGAGAGTGCAGTCGGCGATCATCGGATTACTGGTGCGGCTGTTGAATCTCCGTGGCGGTAAACTCGACGGCGATCGCCTTCCCGATGGTGCAAAACAATCCGCCGTTCTGCGCGCGATCGCGTCGGCGACCGGCCTGCTGTCGCTGGGCACCGCACTTCAGATCGTAGGCATCTCATCGGCGCGTTATCACGCTTGGCGACGCAAAGAAGAGGGCTGCGGGCTTGACGATCAATCGAGCTGTCCGAAATCCTTTCCCAGCCAGCTCACGCGTGACGAAGTCTCCACGATGAGGGATTTTGTCGAGGCCGAGACATATCGTCATATAGCGATCCAGAACGTGGCTCTCTACGTGCAGCGCCTTGGCAAGCTCTTCGCCTGTGTGAGCACTTGGTACAAGATGATCCACGAGCGCAGCTGGAAGCGTCCTCGAAGGCGGGTGCATCCCGCGAAGCCCAAAGAAGGCCTCCGAGCAACGCGGCCCAACGAGTATTGGCAAATCGACACAACCGTGCTCCGGCTGACGACCGGCATCCGAATCTACCTCCAAGCGGTCATCGACAACTTCAGCCGAAGGATTCTTGCTTGGCGGGTGAGCGACGCTCTGAGCTCGGCAACAACACGCGAGCTGCTCATTGAGGCCTCAGAGAACGTCCCTGTCGCCGCAGCGAACGCCAGCGTGCTTGTCGTCACCGACGGCGGTTCGGAGAACTTCGGCGAGGTAGATCAACTTCTCAAGGATTCAAGTTCTCTCAGTCGCGTGCTCGCGCAAATCGACATAGTCTGCTCGAACTCTTTGATCGAAGCGTTTTGGCGACAATTGAAGCACGCATGGCTCTTCCTGAACGCCCTCGACAGTACGGCGGCGGTACGGCGTCTCGTCGCCTTCTACGTCGGTGAGCACAATGAAAAGATCGCGCGCGCCGTTCTCGGCGGTCGTACACCAGACGAGGTGTACTTCGGCCGTGAGGAGAATCTGCTAGAGCGGCTCTCCGAGCACCGCAAGAGGGCGCAGCAGGTCAGGAGCGCGGCCAATCGAGCAGTGAGTTGCTATCGCTACAACTCTTCACGCGCCGGCCCTGCTGTCTGGAGTGTCGCCAGAACAGGGGCTCGTCGAAAACCTGCTCGCAATTGTCCGTGAGGTCTGTGTGAGCAGCAGCTCTCGGCGCGGCAGGTGCTCAAATCGGCACCGCTTACCTTTTCACGCCGGAGTCGTTGATCACGGATCTACACCGCGCTGCACTACGCGCCGCGCGTGACGACCAAACTGCATGGACCAACGTGTTTTCCGGCAGACCGTCGCGGGGGCTGATGAATCGAGTCATGCGGGAGGTCGGGCCGATGTCGGACCGGGCGCCAGCGTTCCCGACGGCTGGCAGGGCCCTGGCGCCGCTGAAAGCAAAAGCGGAGGCGGCAGGGTCCAGCGATTTCTCTTCGCTGTGGTCGGGACAGGCGGCAGTCTCGGCCGCGAAATCGGCGCCGGCGATCTGACCCGGGAACTAGCCCATGTTTACCCTTTATGGGCACCCTAACGCTCGTAAGTGACTGAATTCAAAGGAACGGGGGTTGAATTTGCCCAAAACGTAGAGACAGATATTGTGCTTTGAGCGCCATTAATACGTTGTAATCGTGGACAATGATATGTAGTATGCGTGAGGACAGGTTATGTTCTTCCGCATCGTTCGGGCCGCAGGCGGCAAAGGGGTTCAACATGAGTATGTCCGCCTGGTCGAGTCGTATCGGGAGCACGGCAAGCCGAAGCAACGCGTAGTGTGCAACTTGGGGCGCAAGGATCTCCTAGTTGCCAATCTCGACTCCCTCAATCGGTTGCTTGGGGCCGGTGAACCGGCCGACACCGAGCGAGCAGCCGAGCAGATCGCGGGGGCAGACGCGTGGGATTGGGGTCCGATGGTGGTGACGGCGACGCTGTGGCGCGAGCTCGGACTGGAGCAGATTCTCGACCGGCTCGGAGGCCGCGGCAAGCGCGACGGAGTGGCGCTAAGCGAGCGAGCTTTGGTGCTGGTCGCCAACCGGCTATGTGCTCCGTCAAGCGAGCACGGTCTGGCGCGCTGGCTCGAGACCGACTTCGTCTGCGACCGGCAGGGGCGGCGGTGGGTGCCGCAGTGGCGCGATGATGGGGAGCGGCGAGCGAGTCGCTCCCCGCGGGTTCGCGTGGAGTTTTGCCAACTCAAGCAATGGTACCGAACGCTCGACCAGCTGCATGCCCGCAAAGAACAGATCGAGAAAGAGCTGTTTTTGCGCTTGCGGGATCTGTTTTCGCTTGAGGTTGACATGGTGTTTTACGACCTGACGTCGACGTACTTCGAAGGTCAAGGCCCTCCGGGGCTCGGCGCCCACGGCTACAGTCGCGACCGCAGACCGCGTAACCGGCAAGTGCTTGTCGGTCTGGTGATGGTGGACGGTTGGCCGATCGCCCACCATGTTTTCGCCGGCAACTGGCGTGACGCGAAAACGGTGCCGCAGGTGCTCAACGATCTCAACGAACGATTCGGTTTGCACCGCGTGGTTTTTGTCGGCGACCGAGGGATGGTAACGAGCGACAGCCTGGCGGTGGTGCGCTCGCGCAAGCAGGGCTATCTCGTCGGGCTGCAAAGACGACGGCGCGAGGAGGTCTATCGTTACATCGAGCGCGCCAGCGGAGAGTGGATCGACTGCCCTGGTGGCATCACGGTGAGCGAAAAAGCCGAGCCACCTAAGACTCGTGTGCAAGAAGTCCGCTCCGAGCAGTCTGGCGTGCGCATCTTCGTCGTTCACAGCGACGAAAGGCTCGCCTACGAGCGCGGGCAGAGGCTGCGGGCCATGGGACGTGCCCGTGCGGCATTCGAGGCCCTTGAGCGCCGCGTGCGCGAGGGACGATTGAAAGCCCCCGAGAAAATCGGTGCCGCCGCCGCGCGCATACAGGCACGCCACCACGGTCACCGTTACTACGACTGGGAGTACAAAAACGCTCGCTTCCGCTTCTTCGAGCACCCGGTCAACCTCAAGCGCGAGCAAGCCTACGAGGGTAAGTACGTTATTCAAACCGAGGAGCAAAACCTCTCTCCGGTCGACGCCGTGCGCCTTTACAAGGACCTAAACGAGGTCGAGCGAGCCTTCTCATGCCTTAAGGATGTCATTGAGATGCGTCCCGTTTACCACCAGACCGATGAGCGTGTGGAGGCACATCTTTTCGTAGCTACGCTGGCCTTCCTTGTGCATCGGGCTCTTGAGAAAAAGCTCAAGGTCGCCGAACTCGACCTGTCCGCAACCGAGGCACTACAAGCGCTACGCTCGGTCCGGCTCGTCGACTTACAGCTGGGTTCTGGGCGGACCAAGCGCGTCGTCACGCGCGGCACCGCTCGCGCCAACTCGATCCTGACTGCACTCGGAATCGTTGAACGCGACCCGCCAGCCTTCTCCGAGGAGGTGCTGTCAGCGTAGAGACAAACCGCGGATCTCAGTCCTTTGTTTATGATGACTTAGAGACCTAAAAGGGAAACATGGGCTAGCCGCGGATGCGGAGCAGCGGCTCAAAGCGCTGGCATCGACAGGTTAGGCCATCAGGTACTTTCGAGTGAACGAACGATTTCGGTCACTCCCCGATGACCTCCGCCCACGCGGGCGGTACCATTGCTGTCAAGTTTTCCACGGCCTGACGGCCACCCCGAATGAATGAAACGCGGTAGTCTCTGGAGGTGGCACCGGCTCAACACGACGCCTGAGGGAGCTCGGTTTTGACGTCACTGCCCCCAAACGCTACACCCTGAGTTTCTTATTAGTTGTCGAATCGCGCCCCAATATCGTGGGGCTCGAGGACACGCCGTCAACCCATACCTTGGGGTCGAATCGGCCTTGAAGCCCTCAACTTGACAATACCGTCGACGAGCTACCGAGCCCGGCTCAGTCCCACGAAGGCGCCGCCGTTTTTGCGGGCGAGGATGCGCATCAAGGTGGCGAAGCGGATCCCGGTGTTCTGCGAAAATCCAGCATTCGAGAACACGGTGGGGAAACCGATGGCGTGGATTCTCACCAAACGATGGCCATCGGCATCTTTCCGGTTGATCCGATCCACCGTTTCCACCACCGCATCGATGGAATCTCCCGTGAACTCGTCGCCGAAGATGTAGAGACTCACCTTGTGGTCCCGGCTGGCGTAGGTTCGTATGGCGCGGGTGATCCCCTCCACCGGGCTCGAGTTGCTGAACGGGGCCCAGCCACGCAGCCGGTCCAGAATCACTTTGCGCCGGCCGGACGTGTCGGGAATCCACTTTCCCGAGTAGCTCTTGAACAGGTACTGCCCCATATCGTTCATCACCTGGATGCCCTTCACTTTGGGGTAGATGCTCAGCGTCTCCACTAGCTTCTTCATCACCAGAGGCCAGGCGAATCTCTTCATGCTGCCCGAGGTGTCGATGATGAAGATGATGTACTCGCTGTCCACGGGGATCCCGCCGATGGGAGCGTCTTTCGGGCGCGGCCGAGAGCGCTTGCCGCGAAGGCGCTTCTGTTCTTCGCTCAGCTCCTGCTGCGCGGCCAACAACCTCCCCTCGACGATGTCGCTGACTTGGGAGAGCTGCGCGCTGGCGGCAAATTGTCCTTGGATCTTGCTGAGGTCGCCCCGGAGCCTGGCAACCTTGACCGTCTCCTCGGAGACTTGCTCCCGTTTCGTCACGAGCTTGCGGTTGAGCACGTTCGTCTCCCCCCGGATCTCGTATAGCTCTTCTTGCAGCTTTGCCACCAGGCCTATCCGTTCCGCCTGAGCGGCTTCGAGTGCCCTCGGCTCACCAATCTTGACCAATACGAGAAGTAGGATGATGGCGCCAAAGCCGCAACAGATGACGTCCAGGAAAGAGAGGCTGAACACTTCTACACCACCGCGCCGGGAGCTCTCTTCATGGCCAGTCCTCCGAAGGGCTCACATAGGCGCCTCCCGAGGAGACGGCCAGCTTCCAAAAGGCACTGGGCGCCTGGGGATCGCCTTCTATGGGGAAGAGGATCACGTTGACGGGGGTTCTACCGCTGAGCTTGGAGAGAGCTTCGTTGAAAAACTTGGCGCGATCCTTACCGGACACGGTACGGCCACGGGGCGGCTTCCTCCCTTGTGTGGGGAGCCCGTCGGTGAGAAGAAAGATATTGTCCGGCGCCGGGCGCAGCGTCTCGATGGCCTTGAAGGCCTGATAGAGATTGGTGCCGCCCTCCGGAACCACGCGTCGGAAGGCCTGGACTGCTTTGTCGAGATCCCCACGGTTGCCCCCGTTCAGCCACGTCCCGTCGGTCCCCGCCACCACGGCGCCTGCTCGAGTGTTGAACGTATAGATTTGAAAGCTGCTCGCGGGGGGGATCTGAGTGGCGATCCAGTTCACCGTCGAAAGGGTCTGCTGCCATTTCGCGGCGCGGATCTTCGCCTCGTCGGGCATGTTGCGCCGGCGAATGATGTTGACGATGGTCTCCCCCAGCATGCTCGCCGAGGTGTCGACGAGCACGAGAATACGTCTTCCGCCGACCTTCAGGCCGGTGAGGTACTGCCGGTCCCCGCTTCCCACGAAGCTCAGAAGCTTGTCGCCCGGCGTCTCTTCGCTCGGGGCCGCCGCGGAAAGGCGTTTGACATCCTCCTCGAGCGATTTGAGATCCGCCTTGAGCTTGTTGACGTGCTCTCGTCGCGCCAGCGTCTCGTTCTCGTCATTGGCCAGCTCGACTCGAATCGTCTCGAGGGTCTCGAGGAGCCGCTTCGAAAGACCCGCGGTGACGACGTTTTCCCGATCGATCTCCGTGACGGAGTTTCGGAGCACCACCAGGTTCTGATAACCCTCCAAAACCTCCTTGTGCAGACGGTCGACCTCACCTTGAAGCTCCCCGCTCATTTTCCCCGAGCGCTCGCCGAAGCCGGCGCTGAGGATCATGAAGAGCAGCACCACGGCGCCGAACCCGCAGGTCATCGCGTCCAGAAAGGACAGGCTTAAAACATTAGGTGTGCTGCGCGCCATGAGAATCCAAAATAGTGAAAACCTCGATCGCTAGGAGACCTGAAGATGCTCGATGAGGCGGCCGTCGAGATAGTTGTCCGTCTCCAGAACGAGTCGATCCTGTTGAAGCTGAAGCTGATGCAGGACGAACATCAGCAAGATGCTGATGAGGAGCGCGACGAAAGTGGAGTTGAAGGCGACACCCAAGCTCTGGGTAACCCCGGCGATGTCGCCTTCCACCGCCTTGTGGGCCTGGGCGAGGGCCTCGCCGATGCCGCGGACGGTTCCGATGAAGCCTATGGAAGGAATGGCCCAGGCGATATAGCGCACCATGGAAAGCTCCGACTCGAGCCGATCCGATTCCGAGGCGCACACCGCGTGGGCGGTGGCGGAAACGTCCTGAATGTTGCGCGTGGCTCGGAAGCGGCCGAGCGCCGACAGAAGAGCGCGCGGCAATAAGCGGCTTCGCTCGATATCGGGAAGCGACTGGATCTGCCGGGCATATTCCCGGGCGTCCTCGGGAAGGACCTTCGAGCCTGCGGCGAGCGGCACGAGGTCCTTCTGCAGAAGCTGGTGCTCGCGAGAGGCCAGCACACCCTTATACGCGATGATGGCCAGCGCCCAGAACATGAGGATGAAGCAGGATTCCTGTTCGATATCGCGGACGATGACCCAGAAGGATCGCTCCTGGACGTAGCCCTTCTCGACCTCCATGAACGCCTGCGCGGTGGCCAGGACGACATCCGCTTTCGGCCTCACCAGCAACACGTAGACCGCGTGGACGAGGATCACCGCCACGAGCAACGAGAACGCCTGATACATGAATTCGACCGGGTAGTTTTTTTTCATTTACTTAGATATCCGCGGGAAACGAGACAGCAATGCCCGCGGGTACTTTCTCCGTAGGGGTGAACGTGGGAAGCTCGTCTCAACGTGGGAAGCTCGTCTTGTTTCTGTTTGCTTTGTCCACTCGTAACGGTCATCGTCGATGCCAGACGAGCTCCCAAAAGAGTCAATGCCAAGAGCGCATATAGAACGAATCTCATCTCAGGCCTCCTTAGTCCAAGTTCTTCCTATTCGGCGTATCTCCCAATGCGGAACCCCACATCGGGCCGCTTCTTATTTCCGTAGTCGCGGAAGCTCAGACGGAGCTCAGTCACTCGGCCGTGCATCCAGCTCGACCCCCGAATGACATGAAACTTCCCTTGCGTGGGGCCCAGCGGATCCCGTACGAGCTTGGATGTGCCCGATGGGCGGATCGTATAAAGATCCTGGATCCACTCCGCGACGTTTCCTCCCAGGTTGAAAAGACCCATCGGGTTGGGGTCGAAGCTATCCACGGGGCCCGTCGCCGCAAACCCGTCGTTATATTTCGGCAGGATGGCGGCCACCAATGCCTGGGCGGAGGCATCGGCATAATTTCCCGAGCCCGGGGCTACTGGCAGCGCGCCACCCCAAGGGTATTTGCGCCCGCGCTCCCCATCGGGATAGCGCGCCGCCCGCGCCCATTCCGCTTCCGTGGGCAGCCGGTAACCGGTGTTCGGAGGCGTTACCGGCGCCAGCGTCGCTCCCTTCTGGACGTAGGCGTGGGGGAGTGAATCCCGATCGCTCAGCCAGTTACAGTACGCGGCCGCTTCTTCCCAGGTCACGCGAACCACGGGGAGAAGGTCACCCTCCAAATTGATATCTCTCACCGAGCCCGAGCGGTGCTCCGGTTTGAAGGCGCGAAACTCTCGGTTGGTGACTTCCTTGGTCCCGAGATAGAAATAGCGGGTGAGCTCGACGTCCCGGATGGCCTCGTTGGCCCGCCGTCCCGGCTCGCGGCGCGAGGCGCCCATCTGGAAGCGGCGCGGGGCGATGAGCCGCAGCTCGTGTCCTTGAGCGCTTTTGATGACGGGTCGTCTGGCATCCGTGATGGCCTCCTCCAACGTTTTGAGAGTGACCTCGATGCTTTGCGGGAATCCGGGCCGCGGAGTGATGTTTGTGGTGAAGGATTCGTAGCCCGCCTTCCGAATCTCGATCTGCTGCGCCACGGCGGGAAGGCGAATGAGCTGGCTAGCCTGGCCGCGAGGCTCGCCGTTGACGAAGAACTCGGCGGTGGGCGGGTCGGCCGCGATCGCGAGCTCGCCGAGTTGAACGGCGAGATCGACACGCAGAGTTTGGCTCACGCCCGAGTCGATCCGCACTCGGCGCGATTGGGACTCGTAGCCGGCTCGTGACACACCCATCTCGTGTTCGTCCCCGGGCGAAAGATCCACGTCCAATGGGGTCTGACCCTGGTAGACGCCGTCGATGGTTACATTGGCCTCCGCGGGGCTGGATTCGAGATGCAGATTCCCATCGACGAGGGCAAGGCTCATCGTGGGCAGAGTTTTTTCTTCGCGGGCCACGACGGTGACCCGGCCTCGGTGTGGTTTGCGCCCCCGCACGCTCAGCTCGTATGCATGAGCTCCCTCCAAGAGATCCACCGTGATGGGGGTTGTGCCCAGATTCTTGCCATCGACGCGCACGATGGCGCCCTCAGGCGCCGAGCGGAACGTGATGGGCGCCCAGCGTGGTACGAACTCGGCCTTCAATATTTCGACGCCACGACGCTGGATGCTCACCCGGGTGGAGAATTCCTGATAGCGCTCGGCTCGAATCCGCACCTCGTGCTCGCCCGCTGGGAGCTCTACCGGATCGAGCGGCGTCACCCCGGCCTTCTCGCCGTCGATCCATATAACGGCGCCATCCACCGGCGTCTCGACGGTGAGACGACCCGGGAGCTCCTGCAGGGTGAAGCGGAAGACTTGACCGCCCTCACTCGTCACCGTGACTCGAGCCTCCAGTTTTCGATAACCTTCTTTCTCCGCGACGAGGGTATAGCTCCCGGAGCGCACGAGATGCCGGCCGCCCAGCTCGAGAGCATAAAGACCGCCCTCGAAGAAGACTCTCTCCGCTGGCGGCTCGATCCGAACCTCGATGGATCGTGTGCTGAAGACGAGCCAGCCGAAAGCGACGAGAAGCACCACGGAGGTCCAAAACGCGAGCACCGCAGGACGAGGGGCGCGCCGCTTGCCACGTCCGGTGGTGATGGAAGCGGGCTCGAAAGCGACGGGTTTGATCGTGCTCGAGGAAAGCTCGGCATGGAGCTTCGGTGGCGCCGCTGCAGAAACCACCTCGGGCGGGTCCGTTTTGTTCTCCACGCCGTTTGCTTCCACTCGCAATCGGGTGAGCGTCCCATCATGCTCGACGACGATCCGGGCGTGACCGATGACGAGAACGTCACCGGGGTGGAGCCACTGAGACGTCGACACACGGGCGCCGTTACCGACCAGCCCTGGGCCGGTCTCTGCGGGCTGTGCGAAGAGCTCTCCCTCCGAGAGACCGAGGTAGCCCACGGGCTCGGGAGCGTGAACGCCTGGAAGCTCCACGTCAGCATCCGGCCCGCCCAGCGTCAAGGGGAACGCACCAGCCGCGACGACGCGGCTGCCTCGAACATCCTCGATGTAGATCGGTGACGTCAAATCTTCACCTCGCAGCGCACCACCACGCGCTCGGGCCCGACGCCCGCCGCGACGACGAGTTGCCGCCGCACGTCCTGGTAGCCGCGCCGGCTACCCACGACCGTGTAAGTGCCAGGACGAAGGTCCAGCTCCCGGTGAGCGAATTTTCCCAGGCGGCCCACTTTGTAGATCACGACCTCGGTCAAGTCGTCGGATTCGAAAGCGACGCGTACCTGCATCGAGGCCTTGGCGATGAGCGCTTCGAGCGCGCTCAACTGCCGCCGGAGCTCGGGACCGGCGGGCTCGATTCCCGAAGAGGTGCTGAGGAGCGCGGACGCCTCTTCGAGCACTTTGTCATCGGACAGTCGCGATGGGTTTTTCAGTTGAAACTCCAGCAGCTTGGAGAGCTCGGCTCGCTCTAGAGACCGCGCCTTTCCTTGCTGAGCGAAGCGAATCGCCGGGTCCAGCTCCAGCACCGCTTGATAGTGCTTCGACGCCTCCCGCCACGCCTCCCGCGCCTCGAAGGCGAGCGCCTTTTGGCGAAGGGCGGCCATCGCCTCAAGATTCAGGCCTTGCTCGGCCTGCGCCAGTCCATCGGCGACTTGTGCCGCCGCTGGTCGCATTCTGTTGGCTCGCTGGAAAGCATCCCGTGCGGCACGGTAGTCTCCGCGTTCGAGCGCCGCCATCCCTTGGGACATGACCTCGATAAAGGCCTGCTCGGTGGTCGTCCCGTCCACCGGACCGACGGCCGCGGCTTCGTGTTGGGAGGCCGTCGCGCGCTCCCGCGCAGGCTCCGCTTCATCTTTGGGAGACGCCGGCGCCCGCGAGCTCTCGATCGCCGTGACGGGCAATGGCGCAGCGGACGCTACCGCAACGTCGGTTGCACGCTCGACGGGCTCAACACGCTCAACAGGCTCGACAGGCTCGGCACTCTCAACAGGCTCGACAATGAACGCCGCTTGGGCCGAACGGTCGTGCACCCACGTCGGCAGGACGAAGAAAACCGAGAACGCCATCAGGAGAAGGATGACGAGGGCCGTCACCGTGATCCACCCGACGCCACTTTTTCCGCCCTGAAGCTCGTTGACCCGGCGTTTTGATTCCAGCGGAATGGGTTTCACCGTCACACGCGGCGGAGGCCTGAGCTTGAACTTCTCGGCACGCGTGGCCACCGCGCGTTCCGAACTTTCCTGATATTGCATCAGCCACACCTCTCTCTGACTCACGTCAACCTTCGATGGAGCGATTGACCTTGCACTAGCGCATACATGACGCTGGTGCAGGTGTCGCGAACGACTCAGTTGCTCGGGGCGCCCAGATCGACCTCCGTGTTGGGGTCGATGGGAATCCCCGTTTCGGCGGCGAAGATCTCCCGCAATAACCGGCGCCACGTGGCGTACTTGATGTCCACAGAGCCGCTGAGCTTCGTGACCTCGCCTTCCACGTCGATCACCATCGGGGAGACGTCGGTATCGAGCGAGGCCCCGAGCTCACGCATGGCCTCGAGGTGCATCTTGATATCCCCCGACTGCTTCATCCCATAGGTAATCGCGGCGATCCCGCCACCGATACCCGCTTGTCCGGCAAAGCTTCCTGCTCCGCCCTTCGCGGCCGCCACGGCACCGCCGATGACGGCCGCCGTCCCTAGAATCTTCGCCCACTTCGATTTTTTCTTCAGGCTGTCGAGCTCTCTCTGCTCTTCGTAGGCGAAGGATCGCCAACTGTCATAGGGTTCATCCATCTTCGTGTAGAAGTCGGCATAATGCTCGTTGAGAGTATCGACGAACATCCGATCCCGTTCGCGAATCTCGGCGATCCGCTCCATCATGGGATCGTTTTCCGCCGGCAGTTTTTCGATGAAACGGCGTCCCTTCCTATCCACGCGCAGATAGTCGGCAAAGATGGTGGGAGCAAGATCACCGGCGAACTCGAGGCGGGAGACCATGCGCACTTGCCGAAAATCCTCCGCGTCGAGTTTCTTGTCGCGAAACTTCAGCATGTCGTTGGCGACTCGGTTGTAGAGGCTTTGAAAGGGATCCCGCCGGTCACCTTTCCTTACGCCTATAGGAGCCTACATTCGCCTTGCCCTTGTATTTTTTGTTCAGCCAAATGCGGCCGCGGGCATCCACCACGCGGAGCTTCACGACCAGAGTCTTTCCCGTCGAGGTGACGATGCGCCCCGACACTTTCACGTCCACTCGATTCGCGGCCGGGACGACGCGCACGGCGCCCCAGTTACCGGTGGACTCCAGAGTCCGCTGGAGCTGGATTGCTATGTAGCGTGCCTCGGCCTTGCGGACACCTTCGAAGACGCCCTTTGCTTCCAAATCGTAGACCTCCTCTTCGTCTTCTGGCAGTCCCGGATCGAAGACGAGAATCCCTACGTCCAAGAGACTTTCTTCCGGGATCTCGGAATGGGCTTGGATGGCGTCCACTTGCCGGTTCTCTCTGGCCGAAAGAGACGGAGCTAAAAGCCCTCCCGCGAAAATACAGATGACGGTCCACCGAAGAATCAAATCTGGGCTCCGCATCGCTGTCCTCCTTCATTTATCGTCATTCAATGATTGCCCGGTTACTTGTTGACGCTGGCTCCGTGCTTGTAGGCGCGGTACTCGTCCCACAGCTTTTCACGCAGCGCGGGATCTTTTTCATTCTGCGCGGCCTCACGGAGTTGCCGTGCCACGATATCGTCATCACGACCGTCGCCGACGTCCGGTGGACGTGGTGCACGACCGGTTGTCGCGCCACCCGCGGGAGTGCCCGTCGGCGGCGGTAGGGGCACATCGGGCAATCCTCCGGCAGCGCCACCATCAGGCGTGCCGGCACTATCTTCACCCTCGCGGTCGTCCGCGGCGCTCGCGCCCGAGTCTTCTCCCCCGCCTTCGGCGCCACCGCCATCCGAAGAGCTCGACTCCGCGGCCTCCCGGCTCTCCTCCACCAGCTCTTGCTCACGCAACAGGAGCTCATCGAACTCCCTCAACGTCGCGCGCAGTTCGTCGTCGAGGCCAGCCCTTTTCTCTTCATCCGTTTCCGTACCGCGATGCGTCTCTCCGACGTCGCCGATGTCCGGTGGCGCGTGACCGATTGTCGTTTGCGTCCGTTCCCCGCCCGCGGGCATGCCGACAGGCGGCGGTAGGGGCACACCGGGTGGCGCATCGGGCAATCCTCCGCCCGAGCCACCACCGGGCGTGCGGGCACTATCCTCACCCTCACTCTCACCGACGCGGGCCGAGTTTTCTTCCCCTTCTTCGGCGCCACCGCTATCCGAAGAGCTCGACTCCGCGGCCTCACGGTTCTCCTCAGCCAGCTCTTGCTCACGCAGCAGGAGCTCATCGAGCTCCCTCAACGTCGCGCCTAGTTCGTCGTCGAGGCCAGCCCTTTTCTCTTCATCCGTTTCCGCACCGCGACGCGTCTCTCCGCCGTCGCTGACGTCCGGTGGCGGTGGCGCGCGACCGATTGTCGTTTGCGTCCGTTCCCCGCCCGCGAGCATGCCGGCAGGCGGCGGTAGGGGCACAGCGGGTGGCGCATCGGGGAATCCTCCACTCGAGCCACCACCGGGCGTGCGGGCACTATCCTCACCCTCACTCTCACCGTCGCGGGCCGAGTCTTCTTCCCCTTCTTCGGCGCTACCGCTATCCGAAGAGCTCGACTCCGCGGCCTCCCGACTCTCCTCCAGCAGCTCTTGCTCACGCAGCAGGAGCTCATCGAGCTCCCTCAACGTCGCGCCTAGTTCGTCGTCGAGGCCAGTCCTATTCTCTTCATCCGTTTCCGTACCGCGACGCGTCTCTCCGACGGATTTCTCTTTCTCCGCCGTCGCGCTCGCTTGTTGTGAAGCGAGCGACGGGTAGAACAGGGGTCGCGCAGACAGGAAGCTGAAACTCGCCGTCGTCGGCGTCGCCATCAGTGTCAAGGCGGCGAGCAGAAGCGTGTCCCGGGCAACAGACTGTGCTCGTCCATACACCGCATCGCGTCGCTTCGAAAAAATAAGCATACGTTCGCATCGTAGCGCTCCGTGGTTCCGTCTCTTGTGCAGTGCTTCACGGGAGGAGCTCCCTCGGCGAGCTACGCTGGAAGTCTACAGAAACCGAAGCGCGGACAGCCTGACAGGAGGTGCTCCCATGAAAATGAGAAAACGGAGCACGGGAACGTTCGCACCACACACGAGGCTCTTCACTGGCTTTCGGACTTCTGACGTGTGTTGGGATCACACCCGAGTGACAGGAGCGCGCTGGCGAACACGCCTAGCACCCCGAACCAACAATCCGTACATGGCCTGACAAGTAAACATCATAGAGGGTTCATCATGAGCAGAAATCGATGGGAGTCCCGACTCGCGAGCCTGGCGAGCCTGGCGTTTTTTATATCGACGACCACCGAGGCCCACTACATCGGTCTCGAACCCGATCGGCTCGTGAGTTTGCTCGAGCTCGACGATGCCTCGGCCGCCGCTCCAGGTCTCGAGGAAGCATACGTGAATGCGGCCTCCGGTGACTGGGGCCTCGCGGAGGGCGCTTTCCAGAGCATCTTGGATACTCACGCCGAAGCTCGCCTCGGCCTTGCCGTCACTCTCTCCCAGCTTGGAAGAAACGAGGAGGCCCTCGAGGTTGCGCGAAGCGGACCGGATTCTCCAAAGCTTCGTTATGCCCGCGTGCTCTTGGAGCTCAGAGCGGAGCCGAAAGTGAAGTTCAAGGATCTGAGGGCGGAGTTATTGGAGCTCACCTCTCTTGGTGACGAGGTCTTCGATCTCTGGCTCGCTCTCAACCCCAGCAAAAAGGAGCTGAAAAGTCATGCGAAAGTCATCGCTTCGCACCCGGGTCCCGTCGCCGCCTGGCAGCGCGCCGAGATCCAACTCAGGCTCGAAAAACCCAAAGCGGCGCTCGAAGAGCTTCGAGACGTCGCCGTCACCGAACCAACAGGGTGGCTTCGAAATCTCCTGGACCTCACTCAAGCTCGTGCCCTGTTCGAAATGAAATTGGACGAAGAAGGTGAGAGCTACTACCGGGGCGTCCTGGAGCGGTTGGAGCCCCAAACGGCTGAGAGGCTATTCCGCGACATCTCCTCCATCGCTTCGAGCTCGGAATGGGAGGAGTACCCGGATCTCTGGGACACCGACGAGAGAAAGGATTTCTTCCGACGGTTCTGGAAAAGACGAGATCCAGTACCGACTCGAGACGACAACCCACGAATCGCCGGACACTACCGTCGTCTAGCCAGAGCCGTCACGGATTATCCGCTTCAATCGACGGGTAGAGGCTACTTCACCGACAAGGACGAGTTTCTATCGCTGTCGCCCCAGCTTCCCTACTACGATTCACTGGAGTTTTTCAAGCTGGCGCAACGCAGCCGCCATTGGGTGGACCATCGGGGCGTTGTCTTTCTCCGGCATGGCGTTCCCGACAGGCGAATCCCCGAACGCTACTACTCGGGAAGCGACAAGACGGAATCCTGGCAGATAACGAGATTAGGTTCCGAGCCTCTTGCCTTTCACTTCGTAAGGCGCCCCTGGGTGGGTGAGTGGACCCTGGCCTTGAACTTGGGCGTCGCCTCCACCAGGCCCTCGGCGCCCGACGATCCCCGGAGAGTCCTCGCATACCGGACGAGGGCTTTGGGCGACCTGTACACCAGCCGGCAAATGTTCCTCCCCCTGTACCAGCGGTTCCTTCTCGGCTCCTACAGGGATCTGGGACGGCAGCTTGTCGAGGAGAGCCATCTGATGGCGCAATCCGTCAAGGTGGCCATGGCGCAGGATTCCTCCGACTTCTACTCCAGCGAGAACATCCTCCCGCTGTCGGTCTCCATCTCCAGCTTTTATGCGGAGGGACAGCCCGCCATCGAAGTCGATTTCGCCACCGACCTTGCCAGCTTGGACGACGAGAAGCTTTCTCCAGAATCCGAGCTAGAGGTTACGGTTCTCGTCTACGATGACGAGTGGGAAAAGGTAGAAAGGCGGTACGAGCAACGCTTCCGGCTGGGAGACATCCGCTCCAAGGGGCCCAAGGTCTTCATGGCCAGCATGAAGATCTACGATCTGGAGCCCGCGGAGTACCGCATCGCCGTCGAGCTTCACCAGCCCGATACCGACCGGTACGGCCTCGCCCGTGGCAGCCATCTTGCGACCAACCTTCCTTCGGGCGACTTGGGGCTGAGCGATTTGTTTCTCCAGATGGGGGATCAGAAAGATTCGAAGCGCGACGGCGACGCTCCAAATGCAAAGCTCGCAACGCCCGATGAGAATATCCTGTGGCACCCCGTGCCCACTCGAGTGATCAAAAAATCGAGTCCCTCGCGCATCTACTTCGAGCTCTACAACCCCGAGGTCAACGAGGACGGCCTTGCCTGCTACGAGATTGAGGAGCGCGTGGTGACTCTCCACAAGAAGCCTAGCGTCTGGTCGAATCTCGCCCACATGGGATCACAAATGGCGGGTGCATTTTTCCCTATCTATACCGCCGCCGCTGCAGCAGCACAGGGCTTGTTCCTTTCAGAATATTCTGGAAACGAAGACCTTGTCACCAAGCGCGTCGTCGAGAGACCCGCGGAGGACACCATCCTGGAATCCTTGGAAACGGATTTGAGCGAGCTCGACAAGGGAGTGCACACGATCCAAGTCACCGTTCATGATCTGGAGACTGGGGAAATCACGAGCCGGTCTATCACGCTGCACATGAACTGATCGCGGAGACCCGGACTCCTGGTAGGTGACAAATGCGAGAATTCAACGGTAGACTGGCCGGAGCGTTCATTGTCCTGCTTGAGGCGGGCGCTTTCGTCTCTTGCGGGAGCTCCCACGAGATCTCGGTCGCGGCGCCCGTCGACCCCGGGCCGGCGGCTTCGAGATTCGAACGCGTTTTGGTCACGAGCTTCGTAGCTCGGACGGATGAGGAGCTGGACCTGGATTTGGAGACGGTGCGCATTCTTCGGAATCAGCTTCGCGCTCGCTCGGCTCACGTCGTATCGGACAAGGAAGAGAAGCTCGACCATCTGGAGGCAAAAGCATCGTCGGCAGGACCTGAAATCTCGCGTCAAGAATGGATGGATCTGGATCGAGACAAGCACCTGAACGACGATGATTATTGGCGAAAGCTCGGCGCCACGTATCACGCACCGCTCATCGTCAGCGGAAAGCTGCACTTCGCCAAAGTGTTTCACTCCGGCTTCATGCTACGGAACCGTTACGTGCAGGACGAAGCAGGTGCGCCGCGACTCGTTCGCGACTCGGCATTCGAGGAGAGGGTCGGCTATGCACTATCGGCGGAGTTTTACTTCATCGACGGAAGCACTGGCAAAATCATTCGCCGCGCCGGGTTTACCGAGAGAGTTTTCTACCGACCAAACGAGAGAGTGCCCGTGCTTGCGTCCTATTTCGAGTTGATGGGCCGGATGCTGCCGGAGTTCTTGACGGTTTTGAGCCGTTTGGTCTAAAAAGCGAAGGCCGCGCACCGTTTTTCGTCCTGAAGTGGTGTCTTTCACGTCGCGGTATCCGAGCCCGCGCTAGCCTACAGATGCCGATACCCGGGCCGAGAGGAGTGGCAATATGCGGGCGGTGTCCTTAATGTGTGCGGCGAGCGCCGCCCTTATGTTTCAAAACGTTGCGAGCCCCGCGCAGGATCACGCGGCCCCCAAGATTCGACGGGCGCCGAGTTATCTTTCGGGGCGAGAGGCGAGAGCGGCCGAGCTCTATGAGCGGGTTCTCCCGGCCGTCGTCACCGTTTTCACTCGCCAACAGCGTCTCACCGACAACGGGAGAGAGGAGCAACAAGGAGTGGGCAGTGGCGTCCTCGTTTCTCCCGAATGCCACATTCTCACGGCGCCGCATGTCGTGGACGGCGCCGATGCCATCGTCGTCAAGACCCAGGATGGTGAGCTACGGCCTGCTTCGCTACTCTTCAGCGAAGGGGGCGCCGATGTCGCCCTCCTGCAGCTGAAACAAAAAACATCGGCCAGGATATGACGCCCGAGGCGACCGGGCAGACCTTCACGATCAGCAACTACCGGCGATCCGTCGATGTCGCCACGGGCAGCACGCGGATCGAGCAAACCCGCACGCCAAACTTCAACTATTTTCGGGGCAGAGATCCGATGCAGCAGACGTTCGGCATCGACGGCGACATTGCCTACAACGTGGCGACGGACGGCAGCGGGAGTCGGGCGCCGAACGCGACCGCGCGCAACATGCGGCTGGAACATTATCATCACCCGCTTTCGGCGGTTCGAGCCGCCTTCGACGCAGCAGCGACCGTGGCGAATGCACGCACGGAAGGGGGCGAGCGCCTCGTGGATATCACCACGGCGGACGGCGTCGAGCTCAGGCTGGCGATCGATGCCACGACTCACCTTCCAACTTCCGTAACCTCGCTGGTCAACCATCCGAACTTGCGCGACGTCTCGATGCGCACGAGAGTCTCCGACTACGAGGAAGTGGAGGGGCTGATGCTCCCGACGGGCATGTCCGGCACGATCGATGATTACCACGCTCGAGATTTTCGCATCACGTCCTACAGCCTGAATGCCGACGTGGGAGACTTGTCGGCGCCGGAAGCGGCGCGCTCGGCGGCGCCGATCACCGGACCGCCTCCTGCGAACGTCACAGCCGAGGAAGTGGCCGATGGCGTGTGGTTTTTGGCCGGTGAATCACATCACTGCGTTCTGGTGGAGTTCAGCGATCACCTGATGCTCATCGAGGCGCCCAACGAGGCTCGCACCCTGGCGGTGATTGCAAAAGCGCGCGAGCTCGTGCCGGACAAACCGCTCACGCAGCTCGTGAACTCCCACCATCACTTCGATCATTCGGGCGGAGTGCGCGCCGCCATCTCGGAAGGGCTCACCATCATTACTCAGGCCGCCAACGAGTCCTTCTACCGGGATCTAGCGGAACGGTCGAGCAGCATCGAGCCCGACGCCCTGGAAAACAGTCCGCGGCCTCTGTCTCTGGAGACCGTCGACGACGCCAGGACCTACGAGGACGACTCGATGACAGTCGAGCTCTACCACATCGAAGGCAATCCGCACGGCGACGCGCTGCTGATGGCCTACTTCCCCCAGCAACGACTGCTCGTTCAAGCCGATGCGTACAGCCCGGGAAGAGACTACCAGCCGTTCGCAGCCAACGTGCTGGAGAACGTCCAACGTCGCAACTTGGGCGTGGACCGGATCGTACCCGTGCACGGCGGCGTGGTCGGCTTCGACGATCTCGTGAGCACCGTCGAGGCGATGGCGGGGACTCCGCCGAGTTGATACCGCGGGTTCCGGGAGCGGAGGTTCGGCACTGAGTGCACTTGACCCGGTTGAAACCGGATTCACGGTCCCCCTGGAACAACTCAGGGCGCGATACGGATGAGGACGACAAGAAACCACGTGTGCGGTGTCCGATGAAGCCAATCGTGTTCGACCTTGTCGTTCAGGCGCGCGCGCTTGGTCGCTAGTTTTCGACGGACGTCCCTGGTCGGATCAATAATGACGACGCACAGGGTTGGCCAACCGATGAGACGCAAGTCCGACAAATACGCTATGTTTGCCGACCACCCCAGATATGGTCGTCGACCCAACTTCACCAGATTGAATCCAAGTCCGACGGACCCAGGTGTTCACCTGCATTGGAATGCAACAACGCACCACGAGATCGCTGCTCAGTTCGAAGCCGTCACCGGAACGCAGTGGCCGTACGGCGATCCAGGTGCTTATTTGAATCACACTAGAAGGATCGCAAACACGGCGATTGCTGCTGACCTCACCAAACAGACGCGCACAACGGTTCCGGTAACCCACTACTTCGACCTCGAACGAAGATGTCGTGATTGCCACTGCCCGTTCATCTTTTTTGCCGAAGAACAGAAGCATTGGTACGAGCAGCTCGGCTTTGGACTCGAATCCGATTGCGTTCGCTGCGTTGAATGTCGAAAACAGCAACAAGGGATTGCACGCCACCGTGAGGTCTACGAATCACTTTTTCACGTCCCCAACAAGACTGAAGAAGAGACGGTAACCATGGCTGACGCCTGCCTCTCGCTTATTGAAAACGCTGTTTTCACGACACGCCAGATCGAACGCGTACGCTCGCTCTTGAGATCGATTCCGAAAGAGGCAGACATCCGGAAGGGGTCCCGCTACTCGGATTTGGTCGAGCGTGTGCTTGCGGCGGAGAGGAATCGCGGCGAATAAGGAGTCTAGTCTAGTTCTGGTGTATCGGCAAGGCGATCTTGAACTTCGTGCCGCTGGCCTCCCCGCACTCCACGGAAATGTCGCCGTCGTGGTTCTTGATGATGTTGTGAGCGGTGGAGAGACCAACGCGCATGCCTATGCGTGCACCCTTCGTGGAGAAACCGATCTCGAACAAATGGTTAAACGTCTCCCGAGGAATGCCGGGTCCATCATCACCGACGGCGGCGTAAACGTGCTCTTCGTCCGATGAGGTCGTGATGGTGATCGTTCCTTCGCCGTCGATGGCTTCGATGGCATTCTGCAACAGCGTCATGAACACCTGGTTCAGCTCCGCGGGATGCGAGTGAATCTTGGGGATCTCCCCGTACTTCCTGTCGATCACGACGCCATCCCGCAACTGAGGCTCGAGAAGCGCCAAAGTGCTCTCGATACAGTCGCGAATGTCGGTCTCCTGATATTGGGCGGTGTCTACGCGAGTGAACTTCTTCAGGTTCGAGACGATACCCGTGATGCGGGCGCTCGCGGCGAAGCTCGCCTCGGTCGCGTCGACAAGCGCAGCAAAATACCTCTCGGCTTCAGCGTTCAGCCCAATGCCTGCCAGGGAACCGCGTAGCTTCTCCAACAGACGCTTCGCCAGATCGGCGTTGCTCTGGATAATGCCAGTGGGGGTGTTGATCTCGTGCGCCACACCGGCGGTGAGCTGACCCAGGCTCGCCAACTTCTCGGTTTGGAGGAGCTTGGACTGGACTCTCGCGAGCGCGGCATCCGCGCGACGTCGCTCGAGCTCCGCAGTCGCACGCGAAGCAAATACCTCGAACGTCGAGTAGTCCCTGCTCTTGTCGAACATCGGCTTGTCGTCTGTCGCTGCGACGTGACCGAGCACGACCCCATCTCGCGATAGGAGCGGGATCCCGAGGTAGCTCTCGAACTCCAGCTTCGCCAGGATCTTGTCTTTGGGGTACAGGACGAGGAGGTTGTCCGGCACGTGCACGATATTGCCCTCGAGCACCGTCTCGCAAGGGCTGTCGGCCAGGTCATACTCAAAAGGGTCGAGGTACCGGCCGTCCGCCCAATAGGCCAGCGAACGGGCACGCATGCCGCTCGGAAGTAACTCCGAGATGAACGCGTGCCGGCTCTCGAGCAGCACGGCGAGCTGCTTCACGAGCGCACGAAAGAAATCATCGCCCGTCTCGCCGGCGGTAGCCTCGAAGAGCGAGCGCAGCAGCTGACCGGTCCCTTGGGCCTGATCGAGCGACTTTGTCATGCACGCCATTGTAGCCTGCCAGGTGCTTCCCTATTTAGTAGAGAACGACGCGACCGCGATTGCCGGCGCGCGTAGGCTATTTCGCACAGTGACACGGTTGTAACTTCCCCGTCGAATCGATAAATTCTCTCGATGGTGCGTCGTGAAGCAGACGAAGAGCGTCAGTACGAGCTACCGTTTGCGAGCTGCACTACTCCAGCGGGTGAGAGTCCCGTCCCGGTAAGCGTGCGTCTTGGCGTTGTCTTGTTTTCGATTGGGTTCGTTTCGTAAAATGTACCTATTCGCAAGGACGAAACGGCGTGAAACGGCGTGAAACCTCGTGAAACAACCTGTCCCTCATCAAAACTCGTCGGCTTCTAGAATCAAACACTTACGAGCCCCGGCTTCGAGTCGCTTCAAGACTCTTGGTCACTTGAGATCCCAGCCCGGGAAGGGCAAACTCCGCCGTTATGCTCCGCGTCGTCGTTTTCCTCGTTTCCGTTGGTGCGCATGCAATCCGAGCGATGTGCCGTCGCCGCGCGAACCTTGTGCTGGAGAATCTGGCTCTGCGGCAGCAAGTCACAGCGCTGAAGAAAGAGCGTCCACGGCCGGCGCTCGATGACAAGGACCGAGCATTCTGGGTCGCTCTTCGGAATTCATGGCCGGGCTGGGCGAATCGACTGGTCCTCGTGAAGGCCGACACGGTCGCCCAGTGGAATCGCGACAGATTCCGCCGCTACTGGGCGAAGATATCGAGGCGACGCCATCCGGGTCGTCCCCGGGTTGACGCCGAGATTCGTCAATTGATCCGGACGATGGCTCAGGACGGCTGGGGAGCGCCGCGTATCCATGCCGAGTTCACTAAGAGCATGTTACACAATAATATTTACAAATACAAGAAGATGCATACCCTCAATTCAAGCACGTCGGGGATGTAGAGTGTAATTCCAGTTGCCGTGGAAGGGGTGAGCTTTGAGTCGAAGCTCCTGCATCTCTTCATCGCTGACCTTTTGGTCTGTCTCGTAGGAGTTCTTGTCCAGCATGGCCTTTACCTTCAATCCAGTTCGGGTTTTGGTGTTGCCAATAAGATTGACAACCGCCTCGTAGCTCACGAGAGGCCGACCTTTCCAGTTCATGCTGACAAACGAGAATAGTCGATGTTCGATTTTGTTCCACTTGCTGGTTCCCGGCGGATAGTGGCATACGGTGATGGGAATCTTCAGTTGGTCCGATAGCTTTTGGAGGTGGAGCTTCCAACCTCGCAGCCGGTTTCCGTTGCTTCCACCGGCGTCCGCGCAAACAAGCAGACGTTTCGCCGTCGGATAAGACTTCTTCCCGAGTATGCGCCACCATCTCCGGATGCTTTCTACCGCGAATTCCGCAGTCTCGTGAGTAATGCCGACGTTGACCAGCGCTTCGTCGCGAGACACATCGTAAGTCCCATAGGGAATTGCTTTGCCTTCAGCCATACTGGGGAAGTCGTGTACAACAACCGGCTCACCTCCGCCCTTCTGCTTCCTCCACGTTTTACCCCTGTTTTCAAAGGCTCCTATCAATTCCTTCTTCTTGGTATCGACGCTCACGACCGGATCCTTGCTTCGCATGAACTTGCTTACTTGCTTGTTGATGTAACGAAACTGTTTGTCCCGATCCGGGTGCTGATCCCCTTCCAATCTCTTCACATTAGCTTGCAGCGAGTAACCCATTTCTCCTAGGCGTCGAGCAACCGTCACGTGTGAGACATCGTGGCCTTTGCGTTCAAGCTCCTCCGCCATCGCTCTCGTGGACTTGTTCGTCCATTTGAGATGCTTCATCGGGTCGCCGGCGGTTCTTTCGTAGAGGATCTTCTTCAGCTCCCGCTCGACTCTCGGGTCTAACTCCTCGACCCGCTTTCTCCCCCCTCCGGGCTTGCGCACTCGGGCGCTCTCGCTATCAACAATCGGCGCTTTCCCCTTCAGCTCCGCCACGCCCTTCATGATGGTCGGGCGCGACATCCCCGTCAGTCGCTACAGCCGATTGATCCCACCGCGACCTTCTTCAAGCGCCCGTTGAGCCACAAAAACACGCGCTTGCGCTTCGTTCAACGCTCCCAGCACCTTCAACCAGTGACGTTCAGACTCTGGTACCTTTCGATTGGTTGCCATCCTCGTATAGTCTCGCAACTAGCAGAGGATAGAAGCAATGACAGTGTATTGTCAACATTAATATGTAACAGACCCTAAGCTCGGTTTCATCGTGTCGGAGGTGACGGTGTCACGGTATCTGCCGCGGCGACCTGCCGAGCCGGACCAAGTGAAGCGATGGATGGCGTTCCTTCGCAACCACAAGGACGACATCGCGGCGATGGATCTGTTCACCGTACCGACGGCGTCGCTCCAGCTCCTATACGGTTTCTTCGTCATCGAGCATGGCCGTCGCCACATCGTGCACTTCAACGCCACATTCAATCCGACGGCGGCATGGGTGATGCAGCAATTGCGCGAGGCGTTTCCCTACGATACTACGCTTCGATACTTGATTTTAGACCGGGATGCCATCTTCAGCCCAGCCGTCGTCGAGTGCGTCCGGGCGCTCGGCATCGAGCCCATTCGCACTTCGTTTCGAAGCCAATGGCAAAACGGCACCGCTGAAAGGTGGATCGGGAACTGTCGGCGCGAGCTCCTCCAGCACGTGGTCATCTTTGGCGAGCGGCATCTCGTCCGGCTCGCACGTCTATACATCAACTACTATCACGAGGACCGTGGTCACTTGGGACTCGACAAAGACACGCCAGACAAAAGACCGGTCATCCCAAGACCGTCACCCACTGCGAAGGTCGTCGCGCTGCCGCGAGTCGGCGGACTTCACCACCGATACGAATGGCGGGAAGCGGCGTAAGCCGCTCTCGTCGCCGCGTGTCGCTCAGCTCGATCCCTTCAACGACGAACTCAACGCACTGAACCGGTGGGTGCGATCATAGCGACTGCATGCACGCGTCGAACGCTCGTTCCTTCGTTCGTCGTTTCGCATAGGGCTAAGCCCCGCCCCGATCAATATTGACGAGGGACAACCTCTCCGTCGTGACGACGGAAGCATGCCCCAGCGACAGCTGGATGCCGTGCCTCGGTCGAGCCGAACGACGTTTCTTGTCGAGCGTTCGGCTGTAAAGCATCTGGAAACTCAAACTCGATCAATGGACTCGCTCCTTATTCGCGCGCAAGAGCTCTCCGATCTCCTTTGCAAGCGATCGAACATGAGAGCATGCCGTGTCGAGACGCATGGAGACCCTCGTAGCCTCTCCCAAATCTCCTCGCAGGATCGAGCTGAAGACTTCGGAGCGATCTCGTTCGCAGAGCAGGAAGAAGCTATCCAACTCCCTAAGAAGATGCTTTACCTTATCTACTTTCATCAATCCACCGTTTCATGGATTTTCAGCTTTTGGATCTCTTCGTACAGATGGATATCGCGGCACAATTCTGTGATGTGTCCGATCGCTTGGGATGCTCGGAGCGCTCTATTAGTGGTTGTAGCAGGATCAGGTGCTGCCGTAGCGCCTAGAATATCGACAGCGTGAGAATCTACTTCGCGAAGTAGCTCTCGGAGTTCCATGATCACGGCTCCGACTTTGACGAATTTTAAGCTGAATTGCGTATATTCTACCATATCGATTGCCTCTATAGTCACTCGGTGGAGTTGAGCCGGTTGGCCCTGGAACGCTTTCTTCCGGTGAGCGCTTCATACAAACAGCACCCGAACGCCCAGATGTGGGTGCGCTCAACTGCACGAGATGGGTGAATCGGCCTGCCAAGCGTGGGTCCCCAAGAACGACTGCTCCGCATCTTGCGCGGCGCGGCAGCCCTGGTTCGCGGGGATGGGACGCAGTGACATGCGTTTTCCGCACAAAGTTTGTTGGTCTGTGAGTGCGGAGATCGGCAGCGACAATGGTGTTGCTCGCGTCGTAGATCCTCCGTGAAGCAGGAACCGGGGCTTGATTCTACGCGTCGCCCGTGATACGCGCCCGAAGCGACGTTATATGTTTGTAACCAACGGCAGTCTGTAAGTCCTTGATTTCACACGTGGACGAGTTCTGACGAGGGACAGGTCCCGATCCCGCCCGTTTCACTATCGCCGCCCAAGGGGGACGCAACACTCTGTGCCGACTAATAAGGGCGTGGACCCTCGCCGACTTCACACCGCGTTCGGAAAACGGCATCCGGGTTCTCATCATCCACGATATGGAAGGCCTCGCGGGCCAGAGCGATCCCAGCTCGTTCGACTTCGGTACCGAGATGTATCCCACGGGGCAGGAATGGCTCGCCGCCGACGTGAATGCGGTGGCGGACGGGCTGTTCGCCGGCGGTGCGACGGAGGTGGTCATCGCCGACGGACACGGGAGCGGCAATCCGGACCCCGACTTTAGGCGGGACCTCCTGGACGAGCGGGCTACCCAGCTCATCCGGGACGAACCCTACGACACGTATTTCGATCTCCCGGAATCGGAAGAAATCGACGCCGTGGCGGTGGTGGGAATGCATGCGAAGACCGGGAGCGGTGGCTTTGCATCGCACACGTTCACGCTCGGGGTCGATCTACTCATCAATGGTCAATCCATCACCGAAACGGAGCTGGGTGCCCTCTCCTGGGGACGTGTGGGCGTTCCGGTGATCTTCGCCTCGGGAGACGACCGGCTCGCCGCCGACCTCGAAACGATGCCGTGGATCGAGTTCGTGACCGTGAAGGAAGCGACCGCCGCAGACGACACGATTCCCCGCCCCGTGAATGAGGCCCGGGCGGCACTCCGCGAAGGCGCGAGACGGGCCGTTCAGAACATGGCGTCCGCGAAAGTGATGAAGATCTCAACCCCGATCTACGCGTCACTGCACGCCGTGCCCCCGGCAAGCCTGCGATCCCTCGCTGGAATTCCCGGTATCGACTATCACGATGACACGTTCACTTTCGTGACGAACGACATGCGCGAGGCGTACGACGGACTATCGAGATCGTCGGACTGGCCGCGATCGGGTACGTGGGCGTGCTACAGGAAGTCCTTCGGAGCAGGGGCGATGCGGATGAGATCTTCGGAGCCTATGGCGACGCGCTGACCAAACGATGGTTCGACCAGGAGTCGGGCCGCTATCAACGACCGGAGCCGCCCGCCGACCAGCCCGACGGTCGTCGATACCATGGGTATCAGTAAGTCGCGCTCGCAGCCCGGAGCCAAACCAACCCCGACGCCACGAAAAAGCCAACGTGGTGCCAACATTCTATCGGTGGCGTTGAAAAAGGAGGCCAAAGTGGCGGCGGGAAGGTATCCAGGCTTACGGTTGCGTGGTGGAACGAGGAGAGTCAGAAGAAGTGTCTTTAGCGTGGGCGGTATGAGATCTCCGAGCGCGGAAGGACTTGCCGTTGATTTTGAGGATGATGGCGCCCTCAACGAGTATGTCGAGAAAGGCCATGGCGAGGGGTCCGTCGGCGAGATAGTCGGCCCACTTTTCGAAGTCGACGTTGGTAACGAGGGCGGTGGAACGGTACTGATGTCGGGCAGCGATGATCTTGTAGAGGAGATGTGCGGCTTCGGGGCATTCGGAGCGTTCGATTCTGTCGAAGCCGAACTCGTCGATGATGAGCAGGTCGGGGCTTTTATATCGGCGGAGTTTTTGAGGAAGAGTTTTGTCGGCGAGCGAGGCGGTAAGATCGGCGATGAGATCGGCGGAGGTTCGGTCAAGGGGACGAAAGCCCAGGGCGCAAGCCCTGATGCCGATGGCCTGCATGATGTGAGATTTACCCACCCCGGATTGACCGACGAAAATCAAGTTAGCGCGTCGGCGAATGAAATCGGCGGAGGCGAGCTGTTCGATCTGTAATTTGTCGAAAGCCTTTGGATTGAACTTCCAGTCGAAAGTCTCGAGAGTTTTTCGTTCTTGGAATCTGACTTGGCGAATGCGTCGCTCGGTGGAGCGTTCACGGCGTTGGTCGACCTGGTGTCCGATGAGATTTTCGAGAAAAGCAAGGTGAGAGAGTGCATCGTGGTCAGCTTTTTCGAGGGCTTGGTCGAGCTGAGCTGAGCGCAAGGGGATGTTCAAGGTGGCAAAGTGAGCAAGACAACGCTCGCGGAGCTCATCGGGGCTCTTGGATTTATTGTGGTTCGTCGTCATCGGTTTTAGATCCGTCAAGCAGTTGTTGGTACTCGGATGCGGGCCGCGGTGACACGGCGGGTTTTCGCAGAAGCTCGTCGAGGCTTTGTCGTGCAGTTTCACTCAAAGACTCGAAAGTGGTTTTGGGCTGAGCCTGAGCCGCGAGGATGCGCTCGATGGCAGAACGGGAAAAGGCACGGTATCGAGTGGCCCTCTCCAGTGCAGTCTTGAGGTCGTCGAAGCGATAAAAGGCGTGAAGGGCGAGGATTCGGAGAGCTTCATCTTTGCCGAATCGCCGATTGCGGAGCAGTTCGTCGAAAAAGCGTTCTCCGAGGGCACCGAACTCGGCAAAGCGTTTTCGGAGTACTTCGATGCGCTGCTTGAGCGAGTGCGGGGATCGATGGCTTTGCTCTGTGGCTTTTTCGTCCGAGACCGACCGAGCGAAGAGTTTGTGGCGCGCGATCTCCTTGATATTGGGAGCGTAGACGACGAGCTCGTTGTCGGTGATTCGCACCGGAACAAACTCGCCGGTGCGTTGCCAGGGAACAGAGTAGAAGTTCTGCAGGTAGGCGACGTATCCCTCGGCGTCCACGGTGCGGTAGAGGACTTCAGCGGTATCGAAGGGTTTGTGGGGAAGAGCCAACAGGTGAGAGCGTTCTTGTTGAAACCGGTCGATGGGGGGTTGTCCGGTGGTACGGTGAACTCTCTTGTCGCTGACCTCGGCAAGCCATTGTTCGGCGACGTCATTGAGATGGTTCAAGTCTGAGAAGCGACGTGCATTGAGGATATTTTTATCGATGAAGTGAAAGGGTCTCTCGACCTTGCCTTTGGTTTGAGGCCGAGCGGGGCGACACAAAAGTGGCTGAAAACCGTAGTGGGTAGCGAAGGCCAGAAAGCGGGTATTGAACACGGGTTGGGAGCCATCGAAACCGCTCACTACCACCTTCATGTTGTCGTATAGGCAGGTGGCGGGCACTCCCTGAAAGTAGTCAAAGGCACGCTGGTGCTCTCTGAGGGTGGTGGGTAGGTCTTGGCTTTGCACGAAGCGCAGGAACTGACGGCGAGAGAAGGCAAGGATCAAACCGAATGCGTAGACCTTACGGGGCCCCCTCGGCGGTGAAGTCGATGCGGTACATGGAGTAGTCCATCTGGGCCTGGAGTCCCGGGCCGGTTTCGAAACGCTCGACGAAGGGCTTGAGAGACTTCGGGCGCAACTGCCGGAGTCTTTCTTTGACGATGGTGTATCCGCCAGTGAAGCCCGAAAGCCGCAGCTCCTCGTGTAGTCTCACGGCGGTGATATCAGGATAGCGCTCGATAAGCTCGGTGAGCTTTTCGTCGAAGGAGTCGAGCAAGCTGAGACGTTTTGATTTTGCGGGTTCCGATATTCCCGCTCTTTGATTCTGGTGGGCTTCGACAATCTTGGCGACGCTCTTGCGACTAATGCCGACTAGCTTGGCGATCCGCCTCTGGGAGGTTCTGGTGTAGAACAAACGGATGACTTCGTTTTGCGTTCGCTCGTTCATGGCCCCATCTCCGAGGCAAGATCCTGAGCTAGACCTGCTACCAGCTGAGCCCTTTGCGAGAGTTTCGCGAAATGAGGAAACAAAAAGGCTTGGTCTTGCTCGGTGAGTCCGCTTCGACCCTGATGCTGGAGCCACTGCTCCATACGCGAGAGCATGGCAAGCAGCGCGCCCAGGCGCTTGAAAACCAGATTGCCGGCTACGCTCAGCCTCGGGTCCCGATGAGGAAGCTCAACGCCGTCTGACTGACAAAGCGCTTCGCGCGGTTGGTGAAGAACGTATTGCTGCTCAGTCGCATTGGCCGAGCGAAGCAACAAGTCCACCACCCGGCTGAGCTCCTCGGTGGAAAGCGCTTCGCGGCGGATGAGTTCCAAAACCCGGGGTTGGTTGCCTTCGGGCAACCGGACCAAGTGCCGCGCCGCGGTGGCGGACAATAAGCCGACCCGAAGCTCCTCACGAGCCTCGGCACAGAGTTTCTCGATGAGCGCCAGACGACGGCATACCCAGCTTTTGTGCCGTCCCAATAGCTCGGCTACTTCGACCTGAGTGAGTCCGTCTTCGCGCACCAGGGCGTGGACGATCCACGCCTCCTCGAGCTCTCGAGTACGACCGCCAACGTGATTGAGCCCGTAGATCGCCGCCTTCGCTCCTCGCTCGTCCACCTCCAGAAGTCGAGCTTCGAGTCTGTCGAATCTTTCCAGTTGGCGTGCAGCTCCCAATCGTTTGAATCCATCAATGAGCTCGTGTCTTCCCGAGCGCTCGCATACCACCACAGGAGATAGCTGCCCGTAGCGCTGAAGCGAGCGCGACATCGCTCGCTCGGCATCCGGCGAGTACAGACGGTATCGAGCGTAGTGACCCCCGATATCTTCCAGTGGAACGAGGCGAACTTCCTCCGACCAGCAAAGCATTTTCTTAGCTCCGAGAAACAACCCCATCGAAAAAGAGAGGACGCACAGCTCAAAGTGCTCTGCATCCCCTCTTCTTCTTGCTCGGGCAAACTCACCTTAGGATCCCTTCTCGCTCTCGGCAATATGTCCAGACGAACTTCGCTTCAAGTTTCGCGACTCACTCTCTCGCCTACTTTCTCTTTTTCCACTTCTTCTCACGCTCTTGCACTCTCTCCACGGCTCGACGGCAGCTTCTAGCGCAGAATCGCTGCAGCGGCGACCGCCGCGTGCGGCAAAACCACTCATAGCAGCCGGGCCGATCACACCAACACAAAAAAAATCTCCACAATCTCTGGTGATCACCCTCGCGACGCCGTCCGAAACCGAACTTCGCGCCTCTTGTCGTTCTTGTCGACGTCGTCGGTGCCGACGATTTTGCTCGCGACGTTTCTCTTTGCCCTTCTGCGTTTTTCGATATCGGTGCTGCGCCTTCAACACTGACCAAGCCCGGGCCGCTTCCCGACAGCTCTCACCGCAATACCGCTCCATCGCCTCCTCCGGGCGGAACCACTTCTCGCATCCCTTCAGCAAACACTTTCTCTTGCGCGGACTTCGACCGCTCTGCGCAGATCTACGCGGTTGATCTTTGGCTGGGGCTGGGGGATCTTGTCGCGGGGCCAAGGGAGTGGGTTTACTCCCGAACGCTCAAGTCTCGGAGAGGAAATGCTTGTTCCTCTCCGAGGCGTCTCTATGCTAGCGGACGCCCCGCTACTTTAGCTCACGTCGCGACACTGTCGCAGCTGGTTCCCTTTTTTCCGCCGTTAACCAGCGCCAGGACCGGTCCCCGTGGCCCGCCACTTTGGCTCCCTTTCTGACCACCACCGACAAACATTCTCTCAATGGTCGGCTGGAACGAGACGCCTTAGCTCCTCAAACCAGTTGATCACCACACGGACGTTCCCGCGACTCGCGGACAGGTCCTTGACCATGAGGAATCGTTCTCCGTCGGCCGCAACGTCGTAGCTGGGCAACGTGCGCGCTCCTCCGTACGAATAGTCCCCCTCGAACACGACCTCGGGCCTCGAGTCGTCTCCGGAGAGTCACCGACCTTCACGCTCATCATCCGGAAGTCCACGCGGTAGAAGAGCTCGCCGCCTCGAGGATTCCAGACCGGTTGCGTTCCACCATCGGTGGAGACTTGCCACAGCGCACCGGGTCCGGGGTAGGCGGCGACGTAGACCTCGCGTTGGCCGGACGCATCCGACACGTAACTCAGGAGGCGGCCATCTGGTGAGAACTGAGCCCCACCCTCGGTAGCGGCAGAATCGCGAAACGGCCGTGCTTCACCGGTCCCCTCCCTCTGGAACCCCGCAGTCAAGGTAGCGTAGTACCACGTTGTCGACGAACCCGCGCCAATACCCATAAAGCTTTTTCGAAGCGGTCCTCCCAGTGAGGAGCAAGAAGAGCGGGCGGTTTCGAAGTTGTAAGCTCTGCCAACACAGGTGCCGCGTGGATTGGGTCGACGTAACGCCTCTAGGACAAGAGTTTACGCCGGAGATCGACCGCGCGCGGTGTCGGAAAAACTTACACATTGGCGTCGTCGCACCGATTGGTGTTAGGAACGAACTCTTTTTGAACCAATAGCTTATGTCACCGGCATAGTATTTGCTTGATTTCTTGCTCGCGGGGAAGGGGGACGATCGATGCGTTCTTCGATGAAGATAGCTCAGTTCGTCGTGATTGGCGCGTGCGCGCTGGGCGCGAGAGACAGCGTCGCGGTCGTGATCGTCGAACATCCATCGGCCGTGTTTCAGCAGAATCTGTTCATTCCCGGGCAGTCGTTCCTGACCCCGGGCCCGTAGGGGTGGAACCAATTGAGGTTCAACTGGTTTTCCGATATCGCGACTACGATGCCAACAGCGTTTGGAACGCTCACGCTTTTGGATCAGGAATATCTTGGCACGCCGGCTGCTCTGAGCGCTGCGACCCTCGGGTTCGTAGGTCATTCAACGGGGATCGCCGCCGGCCAGTATGTGTTCGACCCGCTTGTGATCTTGAACCCGAACACGCAGTACTTCGCCTACGCGAGTCAGGCGGGGCTGCTTGCCGGGGAGCTGAATGGCAGCTACGCCGACGGAATTCTCTATTCGGACAACGCGTCCGGACAAAACGGTACGTTCTTTCAGTTCGCCGACCAGGACGCCGCGTTTCGGCTCGAAGGAAGCCGCGCGCCCGTCGCCACGATGCCAGAGCCATCGACGCTCTCATTGAGCGCGATCATGCTGTTGGGCTTCGCTCAGCGCCGGTGTCGCTGTGAACGCATCCGGCGCATGCGCTCGCCGTAGAAAAGAGCGGCCCACGTTTACCACCTCGCCCGGATGATTAGGGCGACGCAACTCGCGGACCACCGGCCTCGCAAAGCTGTGTGCGAAGGAATCGCCGCGTCTAGAGCTACTTTTCGCACCCCCTGTCCGAGAAATGTGCGAAGATATTCAGTCGTCACGCGGTTGGGAAATAGTGTCACACAGGATCACTCTTGTCACAGAATCGACAACTTGCGGCGTTTATCAGCGCGTCTAAGTGCCAGGTGTGACCCTGCGCGCCACCAGCACGGGGTCAGTTCAGGGTCAGCAGGGTTTTTTACGCCCAGAGCTACGAAGGAGCAGTGACGGCTTGCAACTTCCCCGTCGAACCGCTACGTTCTCTCGATATCACTCGCCGCCGGAACGCGCCTCGCCCATTACGAGATCCTCGAGCCCATCGGCAAGCGTACAGGGTGAGGTCTATCGCGCAAGAGATGGGAAGCTTGGTAGGGATGTGGCGATCAAGGTCTTGCCTGACGAGTTCGCCGAGAACGAACAACGCCTAGCCCGATTCAAGCGAGAAGCGAAGATCCTTGCCTCGCTGAACCACCCGAACATCGCCTCGATCTACGGCCTAGAGCACTCGGACGACACGCACTACCTCGTCCTCGAACTCGTTCCTGGAGAGACTCTGGCGGAGCGGATCTTACGAGGACCCATCCCATTGGAAGAGGCTCTCGACATCGCAACCAAGATCGCCGAAGCGCTAGAGGAAGCGCACGAACGAGGGATCGTTCACCGTGATCTAAAACCCGCGAACGTAAAGCAGACCGAGGACCGCAAGATCAAGGTTTTGGACTACGGTTTGGCGAAAGTCTTTCAGGAGGGAACAGCTGACGCCGACAGCTCGACGTCACCCACACTCACACGAGATGCGACTCGAGTTGGAGTGATTCTTGGGACCGCCGCGTATATGAGCCCCGAACAAGCAAAGGGCAAGCGGGTCGATAAGAGGGCGGATGTTTGGGCGTTCGGTGTCGTGCTGTATAAGATGCTCACGGGCAAGCGTGCGTTTGCGGGCGAGGATGTATCCGACACACTCGCGTACGTGTTGACGAAGGAGCCGGACTGGGATGCGTTACCGGCGGATCTCGATCCCACGCTTCGCATGTTTCTCACCCGCTGCTTGGAAAAATATCCGAAACAGGTTTGGAGCGTAATGTATCGCGAGCCACCGCCACGACCCGTCGTACGGTCTTCGCTTCCGTTGCCCTCGGGCGACTCACTGTCATATACGGATCGTCACGTCGTGGCTCTCTCTTCGGACGGTACCCGCTTCGTTTATAGTGCGAACAATCAGCTCTACCTCCGCGCCATGGACCAAACGGAGGCGACTCCCGTCCGGGGCACTGATGGCGGTGCCCGAAGTCCCTTTTTCTCTCCCGACGGGGAGTGGGTAGGATTCTATACAAACGGCCAACTCAAGAAGGTCGCCATCCGTGGTGGTGCACCCGTGCGTCTATGTGAAGCTACAGCTTTGTGGGGCGCTCGGTGGGAAGCCGATGACACCATTGTTTTCGGACAACCGGAGGGCATCATGCACGTGTCCGCCGATGGAGGCACGCCCGAGGTTCTCATCCCGCTGGAGGGAACCGAAAAGGTTGGCCATGGCCCCCAGGTCTTGCCGGGCGAAAAAACCCTGCTCTTTACGCTCGGGGACGGTGCGAACTGGGAGGACGCGCAGATCGTGGTGCATTCTCTCGAGACCGACGAGAGAAAGGTTCTGATCGAAGGCGGTAGAGACGCCCGCTACGTTCCCACGGGGCACCTCGTCTACGTTGTATCGAGGGGCGACGCTCGTGACTTGGGTCGAACGCTTTTGGCGGTGCCGTTTGATGTGGACACGCTCGAGGTGACGGGCGGTCCCAGACCCATGGCCGAGGGCGCCATGACCGCTGGTTCGACAACGGGGGCCGCACAGTTCAGCGTCTCGGACACCGGGTCTCTGGTCTATGTCTCGGGCCGCGGCCTAGAGAGCCGCACGCTCGTCTGGGTGGATCGGGACGGAAAGAGAAGAGGCGCTGGCAGCCGAGCCGCGTACCTATAGGTATCTACCGACTATCCTTTTAATTAAATGTCTATCCTTAGAAGCGACCAACGTCGATCGACCGCCATCCGTTCGCACCTCGGCGTCGCCCGCACCGCCCGGTTGGTATTTGGGCTTCATCGCTTGCGTCCTTTCTTTTTCCTCTGAGTCTTCTGGGGCACATCCGGCATGCGATCGAGGTGGCGCTCGAGCGCGTCCAAATGCTCCGCCCAAAAGCGACGGAACGGCTCGAGCCATTCGTTCAGCTCTTGAAGCGGCTCGGGTCGAAGTCGATAGACGCGTTTTTGTGCTTCGGTGCGCGATTCGACGAGCCCCGCGTCGCGCAGAACGCGGAGGTGTTTGGAGATCGTCGGTTGGGGACGATCGAGCTGTGATTCGAGCTCGCCGACGGAGTGGTCACGCTCGACGAGCAATCGCAGAATCTCCCGGCGGTTGGGCTCGGCGAGCACGTTGAAAACGGTTTCCATGACTTGTATATACCAATAACCGCATATACGCGTCAAGGGATGTACCGTTCAAATTCTGTGAGACGGAAAGCTAGTTCGTTAACGGGCCGGACGAGCCGGTTCAGCGGTACTGTCGAGTTCGCGAATCGCGCCACAATATCGTGGGACTCGAAAACGCGCCGTCGTCGGTATCTTGGGGTCGAATCGGGCTTGACTCCCTCAACTCGACAGTACCTCCACGAAGCGTATTGCGGATGGGAGCTCGTGGCACAACCCGTGTTTTCTATAGGTCGCGTCCCTCGTGGAGCAGCGCGTCGCTCGCCAACGCCTCCGCGGATAGCACCCACGAGCGCGCCGACGGGAGCCTCAGCGTCATTGCGGCGAGAGGTAGAGTTTGACCGACCAATCGGATGAGCCCGGCCGTGGCGCGCTGCCCAGGACTCTTGTCGAGCAACCACCAGAGGATGATGGCGAGATGAATCAGGTAGAGCAGTCCACCGAGCGCTGCCGCGATATCCGCTGACGGGGCGTCGTTCGCGGCGCCTACGGCATCCGTGAAAGCCCGTTGTACGCGTTGGCGGGAGAAAGTCATTTTGTCGGAGAACACGCCGTCATCGAGGTCTCCGACGAGGACGGGGACGAGAGCCACGAGCGTCGTTCGATGCGGGCCGAGCACCTCGAGGCTCGTGTCGAGCGCGAAACGAAACCTGTCGCGCCACTTGCCCTCGGGCATCTCGAGAGCCCGTCCCGCATACTCGGCCGACAGCGTCTCGTAGAGCTCCAAGACCACGGCGCGTTTGCTTGGGAAGTAGCGGTATAGAAGCCCAGGGCTGACGCTGGCCACGCGAGCGATTTCCCGAAGGGTGGTCGCCTCGTAGCCCCGCTGCGAAAACATTTTCATCGCCGTGAGGTAGAGGCGGCGCCGGCTCTGGTCACCCTGGGCGGAACGGCCCCGCGGCCTACCGCGCTTCCGAGGCTCAGGAGCCACTTTACTTTTTTTAGTAAACATGTTTATACTTATTTATACCAGGCTAACCCCCGCCAAACAAGACCGATGGAGGTCGAACCGTGAAAGTGGTCATACCAGGGGGCACAGGACATATTGGTAGGATATTGGTCCCAGCCTTACGCGATCGGGGTCATGGGGTCGTGGTGCTCAGTCGCGTTGCGAACGCTTCTGCCGGCGTGGTGGGGTGGGACGGTCGCACCGTCGGCGAATGGGCAGGCGAGATCGACGGCGCCGATGCCGTCATCAACCTCGCCGGGCGAAGCGTCGACTGTCGATACAACAAGACCAACTTGCTGCAGATGATGGCGTCACGTGTGGATTCGACGCGGGCTGTGGGCGAGGCGATCGAAAGAGCCAGCCGGCCTCCACGCGTCTGGCTCCAGATGAGCACGGCCACGATATACGGGCACCGCTTCGACGCGGCCAATGATGAGGCGAGCGGGCTCCTCGGCGGCGATGAGCCGGACGCGCCGGACTATTGGAGGTTCAGCGTCGACATCGCTCGCGCATGGGAGCGCGCGCAACGCTATGCCGCGACGCCTGAGACTCGGAAGGTCGCCCTCCGGACGGCGATGGTGATGAGCGCCGTTCACGGTGGCATCTTCGATGTCCTGTCGCGGCTGACGCGTTTAGGTCTCGGTGGCGCGATTGCCGGCGGAGGCCAATTCGTTTCATGGATCCACGGCGACGATTTCGTGCGCGCTGTCGAGTTCCTCCTCGAGAAGACGGAGCTCGATGGTGCCGTCAATCTCGCGTCGCCGAACCCGCTTCCGCAACGCGACTTCATGGCAGCGATGCGCCGCGCGTGGGGCGCTCCCGTCGGGTTGCCGGCGACGAAGTGGATGGTCGAGCTCGGTGCATTTTTCCTTCGGACGGATAGCGAGCTGATCCTCAAGAGTCGGCGCGTGATTCCTTCGCGTCTGCGCGACGAGGGGTTCCCGTTCGAATTTCCGACTTGGCCGAACGCGGTCACGGACCTCGTGGACCGGTGGCGAGAGGGCGCCGCGTCGATGGCGCGGAACACCGGGGCGGCGTAATGAAGCAGCGGCAGCGAGCGAGCGTGGGTTCGCATCGGGATCGGCGTGACGCACTTCTTCGTCGGAGTTGGGTTTTTCTACATCCCAATGTGGCGTTTTCCGTGGACGATCACCTCTTTCACCCTCCCGCTTCTCCTGCCAATCATTTTCTGGATCGCCGTGGCTACCGGCCAACTCAGCCGGACCACCACTCGGGTCCGGAAGTCCTGATCGGGCGGGGCCACAGCGAAGCCGACATCGATAAAATTCTCGGCGAGAACTTCCTGCGGGTGCTGCAAGCCGTGACCGGGAGCTGACGCGAGGCCGGGATTAGCTGCCCTTGAGCTCTACCAGGACGACTGCGACATCGGTGAGAGCTTTGACGCCGTGCGATTCGTGGCCGGCCCAGCGAACGTCACCCGCCTGTCCTGGCCGTTCTTGCTTCGTACCGTCAGCTAACGTCATCTCGCCGTTGCCATCTTGGAGGACGACCACGACTCCGTCCGGATGCGCGTGCATGGCCGATTCGTCGCCGGCCGCGTAGGTGATTCGCAGCACCCGCACATGATCGTTGTCGAGCTCGACTTTGTAGTGATCCGGCGCCACCTCGGCCGCGTCGGGATCGGCCATGCCGACGTCGCCCCCGCCATCCTTGAGCTCTACCAAGACGACCGCGATGTCCGAGATAGCTTTGACACCGTGCGTCTCCTGGCCGGCCCAGAGAACATCACCGGCTTTTCCCGGTCGTGCCTGCGTTGTGCCGTCCGGGAGCGTCATCTCGGCGTCGGCGTCTTGCAGAAAGACCACGACTCCATCTGGATGCGAGTGCAGGGGCGTCTCGTCGCCGGCCGCGTAGGTGATTCGCAGCACCCGCACATGATCGTTTTCGAACTCGACTTTGTAGTGATCCGGCGCCACCGCGGTCGCGTCCATCGGCTCCGTTGCTGAAGGGGAGTCCGCTGGCATCTCTTCGGTAGCCGCGGGCTCGCCGGCTTCTTCGGCCAGTTGGCAGCACACCAGGGCAGCAATGGTGATTAAAAAGATTGTGTATCGCATGATTCCGAGTCCTCCTAGAGAAAGAGCGAAGACGCCTCTTTTTGCTTCGAGGTACGAGCCCGTTCTTTCGAGGGTGAAACTAGCACACCCGGAGTTGTGGGGGAAAGCGTCTCCGCCGGCGTGGTAGGGTCTCTCTTCGAGAACACACCGTTTTCGAGAGATTTCCATACGACGCGCTTTTATCGTTTCCGTATGTTTCGCATTCGCCGGATGCGCAGGGACCAAGCAGATCTCGAACGGCAGTGAGGACGACGACGTCCTGTTGGAACCGGTTGACCATCCGGCGAAGGCCATAACGAAGAACTGCCAGAGGTACGCTTGCATGGGCACGGATTCTAGCCGCCCATCGAGTCCGGCAGGCTTGCTCCCGGACGCTTCAACGACCTGCCAACACTCAGCATCCGGCGTTGATCGAGTTTTGGCACACTACGTGGTCGGCGTGGCCGCCTGCACGACCTCCGTCTGCACAGCCAGAATACCCTTCTCGAGGATATCGGCCGGTGCGTTCCCGATGAACGCAAGCGAAGCGACAGCCTCTTCGGTTTCGTCGTCGAATCGCACGACTAGGCTACGCGTCTTCGTTGCGGGTTCTCGCGTCTTCACTCAGCCCTTGATGATTCTGGGAAGAACCATCTGGTGCTGCGGGCAGACCGATTTCGGATTCTGATAAGCCGCGCCCGCAAACGCCGCCAGATAGCTGCGCAAGACCGAGAGCTTCACCACTTCGTCGACGAAACCATGTCGCGCGCAATATTCCGGACGTGACGTGTCGTAATAGCGCTTCACGAGCTCGTTCATCTTCTCGATCACAGGCTCGAGAGGCCGGCTCGCGTCTTTTTCTTTGACCGCGCGGCGCGCGTAAGTGGCAACGGCCGCTGTCTCGCCGTGCATCACCTCGATCTCTGTCGCGGCCGTCCCCAACGTGAAGGCGTTGTGGCGATTGGCCGTCGGTCCCCCGAGCACGTAATGCGACGCGGCCGTGCCTTTTCTCAAGACGACGAGCATCATCGGAACATCGGTTTGCTGAATGGAATAGATTAGCGACTGCCCAAGACCCAGAAGCTCAGCCCGCTCCGCGACGTCGCCGACATCGATACCCGACGTGTCCTGGAACCAGATGACGGGAACGCGATCGCGCCCGCACAAGGTGACGAACTCGTTCATCTTGATGAGGCCTTGGCGGTATAGCTTGCCCCCCATCCCCGGGTAATCCGCGTATTCCGGATATCCCTTCCCCAGATAGCCCTGCCGGTTGCCGATGCAGCCGATGAGCTTGCCGTCTATCTTGCAAAGACCCGTATACATCTCGGGGCCATAGTCCGGACGGAACTCCATTCCTTCACTGCCGTCCACGAGGCGGGCGAGGACCTCGTCGAAGTCGTAGACCTCTTTCTGATTGAACGGGAGTAAGTGATAGAGATCGTCACCGGAGAATTCGGGCTCGGCCGGCTCGGCCGCCTGAAAGAACTCGGGCCCGTAAGCCGGGACGCCCAACATGAACTCCTTGAGGCCATCCAGAACGCCGGTCTCCTCTTCATAGACGCGGGAGAAAAAGCCCGTATGCTCGTAATGCGTTTCGACATCGCCGGGAGGCCGAGCGGTGAATTCGCGCGTCTTGGCAATGAGCTCTTCGAGCATCTCCGCGTCGAACCCGCCTTTCGGCGCCATACCCGAGACGATCCCGACACCGCCCACGGCGATGTTCGCGTCTTTATGCGCGAGCAAGATGGTCGGGCTGATACCTTGATAACCGCCTCCGGCTGGGTTGGTGCCGTAAATCCCCGCGAGCACCGGGACGCCCGCTTGCTGGAGCTCGGCGTGACGAAAAAACGGTGTGCCCGCGCCGCGACGGTTCGCGTAGAACTTCTCCTGCTCGGGCAGCTTCGCACCGCTGCAGTTCACGAGCCAGACGAGCGGGATGTTGAGCCGCTTCGCTAAATCCGTGACGCGGAGAATATTCTCCGACTGCCCGGGAAGCCAGGCCCCCGCCATGACTTTGTTGTCGAAGCCAATCACCACAGCCCAGCGCCCCGAAATCTTCGCGAGACCGTCGATGACGTTGGTCGTCCCCTCAACATTATCGAGCGGGTTATAGAGCGTGTGGAGCGGATGCCAGGTCCCTGGGTCGACGAGATATTCGAGCCTCTGCCAGACCGTCATGAAGCCGCGCTTGTTGATCTTCTCGGTCGGAAAGCCAGCCTCCTGGACCTTCTGACTCTCGGCGTCGATCGCGACTTCGACCTTGCGCAGTTCCTCAGCGCTTCTCGCCGCGCGTTTGACGCGTCCCGCTTTCAGCTCCTTGCCGAAGCCGTCCATTTTCTCGAAATAAGGTTTCATACGAGCCTCAACGATTGGGCGTGTGCCCGCAGGCAATTCCGGAGATGATGAGCTTCTGCACGTTCGACGTCCCTTCCACGATCTGCAGCGACTTCGCGTCGCGATAAAAGCGCTCAGCGGGATATTCCGAGGAGAAACCGTACGAGCCGAAGATCTTCATGCACTCGTTGGCCGCATGCACCGCGGTCTCGGAAGCGTGGTACTTGGCGATGGACGTTTCGTACTGATTGGGTTTGCCGTTGTCCTTCAACCACGCGGCTCGGTAGACGAGAAGGCGCGCCGCTTCGTGCTCGACGGTCATCTCTGCAATCTGAGCCTGGATCATCTGATGCTTCGAGATGGGCTTGCCGAACTGAGTACGCTCGTTGGCGTAGTTGATCGCCAAATCGAGAGCGCCTCCGGCCACGCCCAGAGCCCCCGCCGCGCAGCCGAGACGGGTGTTGTTCAGCTGCCACATACAGATCTTGAACCCCTGACCGGGCTCACCGAGAACGGCTTCCTTGGGAATTTTCGTACCGCTGAAGACGAGCTCCCCGGTCGGTGCGCAATGGAGCCCGAGCTTCGTCTCGATGTTACGGGCGCTGAATTTCTCGAGTTGTTTCGGCTCGAGGATGAAGGCCGTCATGCCCTTGTGCTTCTTCTCCGGATCCGTCGAGACATAGAGCAACCCCGCGTCGCCCTGCGCCGCGTTGGATGCCCAGATCTTGGTCCCGTGGAGCTCATAATGATCGCCCCGGTCGTGCGCTACGGTCTTCATGCTCGCCACATCGGAGCCGCTATCGGGCTCCGTCATGGCAAAAAAGCCGATCTGTGTACCCTCGACCCAACCGGGAACGTACTTTTTCTTCTGCTCCTCAGTGCCGAACTTTGTGACGGTTACCGCGGGGCCTAGATTCTGCATGTTGAACGGTAAACGCCACGACGCGGAGACCTTCGCGATCTGCTCGGCCATCAAAACGGACTCGAAGAAGCCCATCCCGCTTCCGCCGAGCTCCTCGGGGAGCGCGCAGGAGAAAAAGCCCAGCTCACCCATCTTGCGGACGCGCTCGGTCCGAAATTCCTGCTTCTTTTCCTCTTCCTCGAGCGTGGGCGCAATGTCGTCCAACGCAAATTGCCTGGCCGTGTCCTGAACCAGTTTCTGTTCTTCGTTAAGCTCGAAAATCATGTTCGCCCCACTGAAAATTGCCGATGCAATCGGTTACTCGATCACGGCGAGCACATCGTCCTCTTCGACCTGATCACCCACCTTGACGCTGAATTCCTTCAAACGACCATCGCAAGGTGCGTAGACGACTGTCTCCATCTTGAGAGCCTCGAGGACCAATACTTCGTCGTCTTCTTCCACCGATGAGCCGACCTCCGCCGCTAAGGACAACACTATCCCGGAAAGAGGTGCGCGAACTTCTTCTGCCATGACTGAAACCTCCAAGAACCTGCTACTTGAAAAGGGTGAGAAAAATCCCCGCCGCGATCACAGTACCGATCACGCCGGCAAGATTGGGCCCCATAGCGAACATCAACAAGTAATTCTTCTTGTCCGCCTCGGCCCCCACCTTGTGCACGACGCGAGCGGCCATCGGGACGGCCGAAACCCCGGCGGCCCCCACGAGCGGATTGATTTTATCCTCGGTGAACAAATTCATGAGCTTCGCCAAAAGGATTCCCGTGGCGGTGCCGATCATGAAAGCGAATAAACCGAGAAAAAAGATGAACATGACATCGCGCCGCAAAAACGTCTCCGCGCTCATCGTCGCGCCCACGCTGATGCCTAGAAAGATGGTCACGATGTTCATGAGTGAGTTCTGAACCGTGTCCGTCAGTCGATCGACAACCTTGGACTCGCGAAAGAGGTTGCCTAACATGAACATGGAGATGAGCGCGGCCGACTGGGGCACGAGCAGCACGATGACGATGGTAGCGACGATCGGAAACAAAAGCTTTTCGAGCGGCGACACCTTGCGGGACTTCTTCATCCGGATCTTTCGCTCGTGCTCCGTCGTCAAAGCGCGCATGATAGGCGGCTGAATGATGGGAACGAGCGCCATGTAAGAGTACGCGGCCACGGCACAGGCGCCGAGAAGCTGAGGCGCTATATGCGCCGCGAGAAAAATGGTCGTGGGACCATCCGCGCCGCCGATGATCCCGATCGTGGCCGCTTCCTTCAACGAGAAACCCATCGCGTGCGCGACAAAAAACGTCACGTACACGCCGCCTTGCGCCGCAGCCCCCAGGAAGATGAGACGAGGCTGCGAAAGAAGCGGCCCAAAATCCGTGTGGGCACCAAGCCCAAGAAAGATCAGAGGCGGGATCACCTCCCACTCGATGCCGTAGTGATAAAACCGCCACAGAAGCCCCTCCCCAGGTTCCATCAGATGCGTGAGAGGAAGATTCGCGACGAGGATACCAAAGCCGATCGGAAGCAAAAGAAGCGGCTCGTATTGCTTGCGGATGGCCAGGTAGATGAGCACGAGCCCGATGAAGCCCGTAAACGCCATCCCGGGGGTCAGGGAAGAAAAACCGATCTGGTCGAGAAAAGCCACGGTCAGTCAGACTTCTCAGTTTTGTCAGCCTTAGCCGGCTTCCGGGCGACCACGCCCGCTACGAAAGCATTGACCTTCATGGTGACGTAAAGCGCCCCCATGCCGGCAAAAACGCCGACCATGCCGCTGAAAAACACACTGTATGCAGATTCCACTTGGCTGATTCTCTGAGTTCGGACCAGACCTCAACAGCCCGCGCAGCCGCTTATCATGTCAGATCGCCCCGACCCCTTCAACGAGGGAGTGCACGCAACTCCGGCGATTCCTCCATCACACCGGAGGCGACGGAGAGGCGCCCGTCGTCTCTACGGATGGAGGGGTACCCACGTTCGAGGTCGACCCCACCTGGCCCCGGGAGATGCCCAACAACTGGATTCTCGGCTCCGTGATTGCCGTCTTCGTGGATTCCAAGGACCATGTCTGGGTCGCACACCTTCCAGAAACGTTGACCCCCGAAGAGACATCCGCTGTTCAGGAGCCGCCAATAGGCACATGCTGCGCACCGGCGCCGGTGGTGATCGAGCTCGACCCGCAGGGCGAGGTCGTGCAGGCTTGGGGAGAGCCCTCCGAGGATATGTCCCACTATCCCCGGAACCCTCATGGGATTTTCGTGGATCACAACGACTACGTTTGGGTGGGTACCTTCAGGCATCATCGGGTCATGAAGTTCACCCGAACGGCGAGCACGTGATGACCATCGGTGAGTACGACAAGAACGCCGGGAGCAACGACCCCGACTTCCTGGGCGGACCGGCAGGGATCTGGGTGGACCCTGAAACGAACGAGGCCTATATCGCGGACGGACGGTTACAGGAATCGCCGGGTGGTGGTCTATGAAGGCGAGACGGGCAAATACCTCCGTCACTGGGGCGCCTATGGCGAGACGCCGGATGACGACGAGGAGTACGACTACCAAAACCGCGATCCGGAGGGTCTTCCCCCGCGCCAGTTCTCGACCGTCCACGGCATCATCGGGTCAAAAGACGGACGGATCTACGTCGCGGATCGCCGCGCGAACCGCATCCAGGTTTTCGACCACAGCGGCGCGTTCGTCGCGGAGAAGATCGTCGCACCTGCCACCTTGGCCTCCGGGTCCGCCTTCGTCTTCGCACTGTCGCCCGATCCCGACCAACGGTGGCTCTACATGGCGGACGGCACGAATCACAAGGTCTGGACGCTCCGGCGGGAAGACCTGGAGGTGGTGGGTGAGTTCGGTCGCGGCGGGCGGCAGTTAGGCCAGTTCCTGCGTCCCCACGGTATGAGCGCCGACTCGCAGGGCAACCTCTACGTGGGGGAAGCGTCCACCGGCCGGCGCGTCCAGAAGTTCACGGTTCATGGCGGCGGCCCGCAATAGCGCCAACATTCAATCACGAGCCTCTGATCGGCGTACGGTGAGCTGGTGCTTACGGATCCACACCGGTTCTGAGAGGCCCTTCGCATGAGTGTTAGTCTTTAGTAAGGTATCGGATGGGATAGGAGAAGGCGTCGTCCTCGTCAGCGAGTCTCTCGAACCTTTCGATAAACCAGCCGTCCCTCAAGCGGTCATGAAGCTTGAGCTTCCAGGTGACGAGTCCTTTGAACGATTTGCCTTCCGTGAGCCATTGGTCGGCTCTCACTCTCAAAGGCTCGTCGTTTGTCGCAAACACGCGTCCTTGTTCGGCCGCGTGAGCAAAGAGAACCGCGTCGGGCGTCTTCTCGAGAAAGACATCAATGCTCTTTGTACGTCCCACCCAGGAAGAAGCAGGCCATCGACAAGCTGTTGACGAACGTGCGTCAACTGGCAGCTCTTGCGCACATTCCAGCAGAGCTGCGAACATCGCATGCTGCGACGAATCCAGCGCTCCTGTCTCCAGCGAGCTCCAGATGCGCTTCTCGAGCGCCCCGAGCCGCTCACGCCGTGTCCCCTCGTCCAGATTGGGATCGGCGAGCGAAGGCTACGTCCGCCTCCCCATCGAGAAGCCTGTCGATGTTCTCCTGGGTCCCGCCCGAGGGCATCACATCAACGTGCTCGAAAGGTTGGTCAGGCAGATCTTCCAGGATGCGCGCGAGCTGCTGCCCGAGCCCCGCCCCTGGTTGCGGTAGAGATCGCGATGGTAGCGGGCGCGGCGCGGAGAAGCAGGCGAATCAGCGAAACGACGACAACGTTAGCAACAGGCGAAAAAAGCCTTGTGTCGCCGTACGAAGCGCATGATCCCGCCCTCCCTCATGGGACCGCGTATGCTGGGACTCGCGAGTGCCGAGGCGGGATGGTACCACACGACGTACTGACGGGACCGGCCAGCGGGCCGCGTGCCACGGGTTCGAAGCCTAGAAAGGACGAGATACCTCTTTCCATTAAGCGGCTTGATGTGGAGGCATACGGAGGTGGCGTGACTAGGTGGGTTGCATCCCGGGGCGCTTTGATAGCCAGACGTACCGGCGGGCGAAGTACGGTTGACCCTGCGCGCCTTAGCGGCGGGTGGGGGCGCTGCTGCTCTCAAGACGCACGCCGCTCACTCCTGAATCGCGACTACTTGTCCGGTCTTTTTGACACCGCCTCTTTTACCGGCCGGTTCGCACTTCGACTCAGGAGGTGCCACAGCGCAGAAGCGATCCCGGAAAAGCGATAAGACCGATCAAAGTATCGTTCGATCACGTAGAACATGAAATAGTAAAGTCGTGCGGATGCCCAGACGACGAGAGCAAGCAACAGAGCGGCGCGCCAACTTGGCGCCTCCACCAAGAGCAGGACACAGCAGGAGAGCAATATTACGAGCAGCAGCGCGGCTTTTAGGTACATCCATCTCGGATTAACGAGATCTCGCATAGCACTCATCGCGGGAACGCCTCTCTTCGGAAAGACATCAGTAACGCGATTTCGTAGCGCCGAAATAACGTCAGGAGGTGAGCGGCCCAGTTAGAACAACTTCCGTACAATATAGTCGGCCACGGCATGGGTAATCACAAACAACGGAAGAAACGTCAACGTCATAACCAGCCAGAACCACAACCGACTATCCGTCCACTTGTCGACAAAAGGTGCTATTAGCCCGAGTGCGACTCCGAGGAGGACGACCCCGATTAGTTGCCGCCTTCAGACATGAACCCAGAGTTTTTGGCCCTAAGTCCACGGAAACGCCGAAGTCTTACTCACAGTCCGTGTTACCGGGTAACTCCTCTTCGACATCGATTTTAGCTCATCGGAATGACACGAAGCGCGGAAAGAGCGTGACAGGCCAGCGTTGTTCGGCCCTCGCCCTGCAAAACGAAGTGGAGAATCACCCAGTCACGGAGTGGGAGGCGGAGCCTCCAACCAGGAGCCACCCGGCAGGTGGCGAAGGGCTCGACGGACAGTGCCAAATTCTCGAAGAGGCGCTCCAGTAGCATGCGGCCATGCTATGCGAATACGGGTGGAGTTTCAACACGCGGGATCGAGACGATTTAGCACGTCATCCGGACCCTATCGCACATGCTTGCCGGCACAGTATCCCCATGGTCGAAAGCACAAGAGTGTCAATCAAACCAAGGAGGAGAGTCATGGACACGAATCGGAAGGCAACCGCGCTCGTCATCACCGATCCGCAGAACGATTTTCTCAGTCCCTCGGGGGTCACGTGGGGCCTCGTCGGCGAGAGCGTTCGGGAGAACGGGACGGTCGAGCACATCGAGGCGCTTTTGAAGGCGGCGAAGCAGTCCGGCTGCGAGGTCTTCGTTTCGCCTCACTACTACTACCCGACCGATCACGGCTGGCAGTTCGGCGGCACCGTCGAAAAGATGATGCACGAGATCAAGATGTTCGATCGCGTCGGGGCCCTTTCGGTCGATGGCCTTGAGGGGTCGGGCGCAGATTGGCTCGAGGTGTACAAGCCCTACATCGACGACGGCAACACCGTCATCGTGAGTCCGCACAAGGTGTACGGGCCCGAGAGCAATGACCTCGTGCTGCAACTTCGCAAACGCGGCATCTCCAAAGTGCTGCTCTGCGGGATGTCGGCCAATCTGTGCCTCGAGAGCCACCTGCGCGAGCTCTTGGAGCAAGGCTTCGAGGTCTCCGTCGTCAAGGACGCCACCGCGGCCGCGAAGCATCCCGAGCTCGGCGATGGCTACACCGCGGCGCTCACCAACTTCGGCTTTCTCGCCAATGCCGTCGTGAGCACCGAGGATGCCGTGCGCACGTTGCGCGCGGCTTGATTTGGGCTAGTCTCAGTATCGAGTTTCAAAGGAGGAAAAACCAATGAAAGTCACTCTTGGGCTTCTGTGCCCTCGTTATGTCGGCCTTTCTAACGATACAAAAGGACAAGGCCATCGAAAGTGCGATGAGCGCGGGACCCGATTCCATCAGTGCCGATGCCACCGTCAAGGACTGGAACATGAAAACGCTGCGCAAAGGCAGCAACGAGTGGACCTGCCTCCCCGACCGGCCGGACACGCCGGGCGTCGATCCCTGGTGCGTCAACGAGCCGTGGCTCAACTTCTTGAACGCCTACGTGAACAAGACGGAGCCGAGCTACACGGAGATGGGGTTCGCCTACATGCTTGCCGGCGACACGCCTGTCAGCAACAAAGACCCCTACGCCACCACGCCCACCGGTCCTGAGGACTGGGTCACCAACTTGCACGCCCACATGATGATCGTGGTGCCGGACCACAGCCTGTTGAAGAACATGTCCACGGATCACCGCAATGGCGGTCCTTGGGTCATGTGGCCCGATACACCATACGCTCACATCATGGTCCCCATCGACAGCCGCTTCCACGAGAAGTAGGAATTCAACCGAGTCAAGCCCATTCTTAGGTGAAACTCTTCACGGCTCCCGATTGTTTTAGGCAACATTCTTTTTCGGTGTAATCTTTTTCGCGGTCTCGATCTTCAGTTCACGCTTGAGCGCTTCGCGTAGCTTTGGAAGGTGTCGATAACCCATCACCTTCCGAAGGCGCGGCTCGATGTCTACGAGCGCGGTCGCGAGCCAGCGTTGGCGTTGGTTCGAAGTCTTCCAGTGATCGACCTTCGAGCAACGTTCCTCGACAAGCGCATTAACGGAATCGATGCAGTTCGTCGTCTTTAGTGAGTGACCGAGCACCCCGTACACCCCGAGACGATGCAACGTCAGGGTCTCCTCCAGTCCCTCTTCGAGGCTAGAGGCCGCGGACTGATTCCTCTCTTCCAGTTCGCGGTGGAGTTGCTCGAGGGACTCAAGCGCCTCCTTGTGCGTCGGGCGGCCGTACGCTCTCTGCAGCCGCTTGCGCCACAACGACTGCTCGCTCTTGGACAAATAGCTCACGACATTCTCTCGTTTGTGCCACTGGCAACGGCCCACGACAACCCGCTTGCGAAAGGCCTTCAGCACGGCTCCTCGCAAACCCTTGCTGCCGTCGATGACCACCAGCAACCCTTCAGAGATATCGAGACCCCGCTCGACCAATGAGCGCAGGAACGGCCTGAGAACCCGCGCGTTCTCGGTGTCCGTCTCAACAAAGCCGAGAAAGCGTTTGTCCCCGGATAACGTGATGCTAGAGCCACGACCATCGTCGCGTCGGCGAACGTCTTGCCGTCCAGGACCATTGCCACCACGTCCTCACCGGAGAGATCACGCTCCTGCATCTCACGCAGCTTCGCTGCGCTTGCTTCGACGAAGCCTCGCGAAACCGTCGAACTCGATAGACCGATCGCGCCTGGGACCGATTCCGCCGCCGACTCGTAGTTGCGGCACGAGATCCCGTAGAGCACTCGTCGTAGAAGCAGCTCATCAACGTCTCCGCCGTGACTCAGACTCTCGTACGAACTCAACGGGATCTCTCCTTCGCAGCCGCGAACACGGGGAACACGGATCGGAACTCGCTGACCCGCGAGTTTCACCGTCCCCGGATTCGTCCCGTGCCGTCGTCCTTGCACCGTCTCCGACTTCCGAGCGTATCGCTCTCCCGCCAACTCACTGACCTCCGCGTCCAGCAACTCGTGAACATGCATCAGGCCGAGAGGTACCAGCGCACGGATCATCTCGATCTTCGAGTCCGCCTCCAGCTCCCGATATTCCTCACGCTCCATGACCTCTACTTCACCTAGACGACGCGTCTTCTTGCGATTCTTGACCCTTCGTAGCAGACTTCCCATATCGGCTCCTTTCTTGAGCGGCTTGATTTCGCTTTTTGACAACGTCATCAAACCACTCGAGGGGGAGCCGTTTCAAATTTCAAGTGAACAACCACCGCCTACCATGCTGCTCAAGCAGCTCGTTCTTTTCAACATTTCCTCTCGGGCAGGCAACCACTACTGCACTGCTCTGCATGGGCATGCCGCGCTCGAGCTCGACAAAACCCTCACCTGCGAGGATCTGATCCGCTTGACCGAGGGCGAGGCGCTCGTGCAACTGCCGCGATCTTACCGGGTCGCCATCGAGATCGTGACGCGAGCTGCGCTCGAGCCATTGATCCTGGCCGCGGAGGATTTCGATTTCGAACGGGACCTGCAGGACGAGGGCTTCTCGCTGGCATTCCACCTTTTCTCTGGCAAGATGCGACGGGCGCAGATGGCGCACGAAGCTTGAGAAAGAGATGAAGGAGAGGCTTTGCTACGTCGAAAAGATGAGGGCGCTGGAGTGCTGGATGCTCGTGCAAGAGAGGATGGCGTCGCTTGGCAATCTCGTGGCAGGCGTGGCGCACGAGCTGAATACACCACTGGGTGCGCTCACCGCTGGGCATGACACGGTGCTCAAAGCGGCAAAGAAGCTGAAGGCAACCGTGTCCGAAGAAACTACGCGAGCGAATGGACTCGACGCTGTGATCGACATCATTTCCGATTCCACGGAAGTCATCACGACCGCGACGGATCGCGTGGAAACGATCGTCGGCAGCTTGATGAGCTTCTCACGCGTCGACCAGGCCACCTATCAGACCGTCGATGTGCACGTGGGGATCGAGAGTGCGCTGGCATTACTGCAATCGAAGATCGGAGCTCGCATCACCCTCGAGCGAAGCTGCGGCACGATCGACCGTCTGTACTGCGCCTCGGCTCAGATGAATCAGGTGTTCATGCACGTGATCCGAAACGCCATCGAAGCGATCGAGCGCGAGGGCATCATCAAAATCACGACGCTCATGACGGACGGCGATACCGAGATACGAATCACTGATACGGGATCGGGGATGTCGCCGGAGGTCGTGAGAAAAATCTTCGATTTCGGTTTCCGCCAGGAATCGCGAGTGAGAATGGGATTCGGTCTGTTCCTCGCTCACAAGATCGTCGACGACCACGGTGGGCGTATCGAAGTGGACAGCAAGCCCGGCCGGGGTACGTCCGTAGCGATCCGCCTTCCTTTCCGAAATCCGGCCGACTGCGAGGGCCATCAATTTCTGTGATAAAAGACGACGAGTGCGAACAAATCCGCATGACCCGCGTGCCTGGGACCAAGCAGGCCACCTACGAAACTGTCTCTGCCATTGGTGTAGCTGGCATGAGTGAGGTCGCCGTTATTGGACCCCGACGAGGTGGCATCGACATCATTGCCTCGTCGCTCGAGCTGTCCCTCTCCGCTCTGGGGAGAGGGATCGGGTGACGGGCCATCACTCGCCCACACGCCGACGACAACTTATTCAGCCCGGCGGTGGTCGAGCTTATAAGCGCCATGGGTACGAAGCCTGTTCGCATCCTCTATCGCAGTCCTTGGCAGGGTAAAAGAGTCGAGCCAAGCGTTTTTGCTAAGGAGACTATCCATGAGTGAACTTCCAAAAGACCCCGCCGGCGTCGAAATGTACGAAAAAGTTCTCGGCGAGCCGGAGCCCGCCGATCGACCGTTGACAGGGATTCGTGAGCCCTCTATCAACCACCTCTTCGCCAAGATCTGGACGCGGCCCGGCCTCTCCATCCGCGATCGCCGGCTCGTGACCCTCGCACTTCTCGCCGCGCAAGGTCGGCCGGATCAACTGAAATCGCACATCCGCGGCGCCCTGACGGGCGAGGACAAGCTCACGAAAGACGAGATCCTCGAGCTCATGATCCACGTGGCGCACTACGCCGGCTGGGCCGCAGGCGCGAGCGGACAAGGCACCGCTCTAGCGGTGTTCAAGGAACACGAAACATGAACCCGTAGTCGGCGTCACGCGCGGACGTCCTCGCCAGCGCCGCCTAATGCGCACCGTTGTCGGACGGTGCTGCCCCGGCGACGATGCCGTGCTGCTCCAAAAAAGCACGGATGATGCGCATGGCTTCGAGGTCTCGTTCAGATTGAAGCCGCCATGACTTCCTCCCGGGATCGTGTGAAGCTGGTTCGGAACACCCGCTTTGTCGAGCGCCGCATGGAGGCGGGTAGCGTGGCTGTAAGGCACGATGTCGTCCGCATCCCCGTGCAGGGTCAGGATCGGCGGAAGATCCGCGCGCACATATTCGAGGGGCGAGACCCGGCGTGCCACTTCCCGCCAATTGGCGAGGCCGCCCATCCACGCCACCGCGTAGGTTTTTGCATGGGGTCCCTCCACTAGGACGGCCACGTCCGTGATGCCAAACCAGTTGACCAGCGCGGCGACGGGCATCTCGGGCTCGTACGCGTCCACGCGGCCCGCAGATTCCGGATTGATGGCCGGACAGCGACGGTCGAGGCCCACACTCGAGGTGAGCATGCCGGTCGTCAGAGTAAGGTGGCCGCCGGCCGAGTGCCCGCTCACCACGATGCGCCCCGTGTCGATACCGTACTCCTCGGCATTCTTGAGAACCCACCTCAAAGCGCACCGGCAATCTTCGACCGCACCAGGTGCCAACGCCACCCGTCCCATCCGATACTCGACGTTGACGATCGCAAAGCCCATTTCGAGATAGGGGAGGAAGTCGAGAAAGTGGGTGTCCTTGACGCCGCCGACCCAACCCCTGCCGTGAATGTAGAGAAGCGTCGGCAGGCGCCGGCTCGTGTCGCGCGGCGCGATGACGTCTAGCTTCGATTCATATCCATCGGCGACTAGATAAGTGACGTCTGGCACGATCTTGTAGTTCTGGTTCATTTCGACGGCCCAGCTGGCGAAATCCTGCGCCTGGGCGACGTGCGACGCGATGGCAAAAACTGCGGCGATTAATGGAATGCGAAATTGCATGGTTCTGCCCCTCTCTCTCGAACGGATGGAGTATGCTGACTTAGGAAGGGCTGCCGGTCGAGGCCGACGTCGGCGCAGTCGCGTGCGCTAGTGGTTGCGCTTGAACAGTGATCTGAGCCCCGAGAAGACTCCGCCGCGCGCTGCGAGCTTTTTCCTCGCGCCCGTGTGTTTCCTGTCGAGCCCAAGGACGTGGCGGAACATGTTCTTGGCTTCGCCGTGTTTTCCCATGTCTTCGTACAGCTCACCCAGATACCAGTAAGAGCTGGCGTCGAGAGCGTCGAGCTCGATGGCTTTTTCAAAATGTTCCACCGCGGCCGCTCTCAACTTGGGATTCGTCGAGCAAGCGCGCCCGAGTAGTCGCTGGTAAGGCGCTTCCGCGGGGTCGAGGCAAATCACTTCTTCGAGTGCCCCGAACGCCTCGCGGTAATGCTGCTTGTTGAACAGGCGGCGGGCTTCTACATAGCTCTTCGTCGCAGCCTGTCGCTTTTGGTCCGCTTCGAGCTCGGGCGTCGCGTTGGGTGCTGCTTTGGGTCGTGACGCAGGCTCGGCTCCCGATGGTGACGCAATACCTACAAGAGTTCGACGCCGGGATCTCTTTCGAGGAGCTGTTCGCAGCCGTCAGCACCGACATCAAGAACAGCTTCGAGCTCTACACCCTGCCCGGCGCCTCGAGCGGCGTGTCCGACGAGGCCTACCAAGAAGCGAAAGACGTCCACTTACCCGCGCTCCGAGAGACGTTGCGCGCCTATTTCGCACACCACCGCGTCGACGCAAGGCTGTTTCCGGTGACGCTCGTTCCTGCAGTCCCGATCGACCAGAGCTCCGACGACTCCGTCATCGAGATCGGCGGCGAGACGATCGAGTTCACGAAGGCAATGTCCCGAAACATCGCACCGGGCAGCACCGCGGGCCTCCCCGGCGTCGTGTTACCGGCTGGACTCAGCAACGAAGGCTTGCCGGTGTCCATTGAGCTGGATGGTCCCACTGGAAACGATCGCGAGATTCTCGCGATCGGTCTTGCGGTCGAGCAAGTCCTCGGGTCTCTACCAGCGCCGACGCTTGACCGCTCGAGCCAGAGTCAATAACCTCCATCATGCTCATTCGATGGATAGCGCTCACCGCCCTCGCTAGCTCGACCGCTCTCGCCGAAGACAATTGGCCGCAGTTCCGGGGCCCGCATTCATCGGGCGAAGTCGAGGCTTCCGGCCTCCCCGATACGTGGAGCACGACGGACAACGTCGCTTGGAAAACCACGATACCGGGCCGAGGATGGTCCTCACCCGTCCTTTGGGGGGACCGCATCTTCCTGACCTCCGTCGTTTCGAGTCAGTCCGCCAGCGCGCCGAAGACCGGGCTCTACTCCGGTGGCCCTCAGGACATCCCGGCCGGAGAGCATCGCTTCATCGTCTTAGCACTCGATTGGAGTTCGGGGAAGATCCTATGGGAACGCGAAGTGCATCGCGGCTATCCGAGCCAAGCGCGCCATCTCAAAAACAGCTACGCATCCGAGACGCCGCTCGTCGACGCTCATCGCGTCTACGCCTATTTTGGCAATCTCGGCGTGTTCGCGTTCGATCACAACGGCGAGCCTCTCTGGAACCAACGCCTCGAGCCGGTCGAGACGCGCAACGGCTGGGGAACGTCCGCCTCTCCGGTCTCCGATGGCGAGCGCCTCTACATCGTCAACGACAACGAGACCGCTTCCTACATCGCGGCGTTCGACACTCAAAAAGGCGACGCCGTCTGGCGCGTGAGCCGCGACGAGGGAAGCAACTTTTCGACGCCTTATATCTGGAAGAATGACCTGCGAACCGAGATCATCACGACGGGGAGCAAGAAAAACCGCTCCTACGATCAAAGCGGCAAGGAGCTTTGGTCTCTATCCGGCATGTCGACGATCGCGATCCCGACACCGTTCTCGAAGTTCGGTCTTCTCTATATCTCTTCAGGTTATGTGGGGGACGACCTGCGCCCAGTCTACGCGATCAAGCCCGGCGCTTCGGGCGACATCAGCCTCGCGACAGGCGAGACGAGCAACGGCTCCATCGTCTGGCACCTAAAAACCGCGGGTTCCTACAACCCCTCGCCCGTCATCCTCGGCGACACGTATTACACGCTCTTCGACCGCGGCTTCTTCACAGCGCACAACGCGAAAACGGGTGAAGAGATCTACGGAAAAAAACGCATCGCTCCCACAGCCGGCGCTTTCACGACTTCGCCTTGGGCTTACGCCGGAAAGATCTTTTGCCTGAGTGAAGAAGGCGTGACTTACGTGATTCAAGCCGGCAAAGACTTCGAGGTCGTGGGCGAAAACTCGCTCGACGAGGTCGTGCTTTCGACGCCCGCCGTCGTGCGCGACAGCTTGCTGATCCGCACGGCTTCGAAGCTCTACCGGATCACGAAAGAGTGACCGTGGTAGTTATGACGAACCGAAGGTCTTTCCTCAAAGGATTGGGTGCTCTCCCGGCGTCGACCATGATTGGCTCGCAGACGGGTCTCGCCCAGGAAATCGGACGGGACTACTTTGCAGACATCGGCGTGCAGCCTTTCATCAATGCGGCAGCCGCCTACTCCGCTCTCGGCGGACGGAACATGTGGCCCGAAGTCGTCGAGGCCATGGAATATGCCCGCCAGCGGAACGTCATCATGGAAGAGCTCCAGGATTCCGTCGGCAAGCGCCTCGCATCATTAATAGGGTGCGAAGCCGCGATGGTGACCGGTGGAGCGACGTCCTCCATGACGCTAGGCACCGCCGCATGCATCACCGGGACGAACGAAGAGCTCATCCGCCAGGTGCCGGATCTACGCGGCATGAAGAACTAGGTCATCATCCAGAAATCGCATCGCTATACCTATGACCACGGCGTGCGCAGCGCCGGTGTCCAGTTCGTCGAGGTGGAGACGGTCGAAGAGCTCGAAGTCGGCGCCGCGATGCTCAAGGACGATGAAGTCGACGTGCTCGTCCAAAGGATCGGCGAGGTTCTTGCCCCGCGCGGATGAACGTCGTTGACGAGGGATGTTGCCGATTTGGTTCGTCTTTTGCTCAACTGTGTCCGGGCACAGTTCGGTCGACGAATTCAGTGGCTTGGGTTTGGCTTTCGTTAACGGCGTTCCGTCTCCGCGGCTCGCTCCCCTGCGCGTGTGCCACTGAGGACGTTCACGATACTGTAATTCCCTTCGTGGCATGCATATTCGAACAACTGTCCGACCGTCACGCCGCGAGCGGCCCGGTTCGTCGTCATGGGATCGACGCTGTCCAGGGCTTCGTAAAGCTTTCGGGATCGTGCATCGTGAACTGGTAGTCGATCGTCTCGTCGTCGATGCGCGTGAAACGCTCGACGAGGCGCAAGGACGGACGCGATGCTCGCCAGGATGCGGCCCACCAGTAGTGCGTCTTGTCGGCGAAATTCGTGGTCTCGACGACCAGCGTGTCGCCCTCCCAACGTCCGCGCGCATCCCCGAGCCACTGGGGAGTTTTGGGTCCGAGGTGCGCACGACCATCGAGCGGGATCGATGATCAGGGACGTCCGCCCGCTCGCCACCACCTGGGTTCCCCGGTCGAACCAGACTTGATTGTAGGTGCCGGGATCGCCGGCTCTGGGAGCTCGATCGGTGAATTGGTGGTCGCGTTTGTCCAGATTCCCTGGAGGTCCGGCTCACCCCACGCGGTGCGCGGCCGCGTCCCATCGGTCGTCTGGCCGGTGGAGGGCCCAGCCGCCAACAAGAGCACCATCGTCACGCCCGCCGGAACGCTCTTACGCATCGCGTCACCTCTCCTGGGCGCGGGCTCCAGCGAGGACGTTCGTCACGGCTCGATTCCCCTCGTGACACGCGTACTCGAAGATCCGATAGTCCGGATCCCGCGTCAACGGCATCGCCACGGTCCAGGGTTTCGTGTAAACGTTCGGGTCTTCGATCGTGACTTCGTACTGGATAGTGTCTTCGTCGACGCGGGTGAAGCGCTCGACCACGTAAAGCGCGTCGCTCGTGGGAATACCCTTGATGCGTCCTCCCGCGCTACTCGACGCAATCCAGCCCCGGTCGTGGAAGTTCGTCGTCTCGACGACGAGCGTATCCTCTTCCCAGCGGCCGCGTGCGTCTCCCATCCACTGTCGGATGTTCGGTGCGATGTGCGGGCGTGCGTCGATGGGGATGATGCGCGCGTCGTGGATCATCTCGTAGAGAATCACGACATATCCGGGGACCTGCAGAATCCGATAGGCGTTGTTGTAGCCGGCGGGAAACATCGAGCCCGGTATCCCGCGAGAGAGGCAGCGGTCCCACACGCTCATGTACTCGTAGGAATCGGCGTTGTGGGCAAAGTTAAAGTCCCGTTTCTGCTCCGCTTCGGGCCGAACGGGAACTCTTCCATCGGGTGGATCCACGACGAGCGACGTTTGCCGCGTCGAGAGCACCTTCTCTCCCGAGTCGAACCAGATCCGATTGTAGCTGCCGACGACGCCGGGTCTAGGGGTGCTGTCGCTTTCGGCGCGGCGTCGAGCCGTTCGCTGCTCCAATTCAGCGGCTTCTTCTTCCGTGAAGAACGCTTTTCCGGCAAGCTGACTGGGTCGCTCGAACGGCGTAATGGTCTCGTTCGTCCAGAGCCCTTGCAGATCGGGCTGTCCGTCAGGTGTGCGCGGGGGTTTCGACTGCGTTTGACCCATGACGCATATTGACGCCAGCAAAACGAGCGCGGCGGCTATCTGTCTGGTCAAAACTGGTCGGTCCCTGTGAGCACGGAGCGAGGAAGTGCTCGCGCGGGAAGCATGACGTCGCCTCCGGCAAAAACCGACTGCATGAGGTTCAACGTGGAGGTGTCGTAGACGAGAATCGCGTCCCCCGCACCGGACTCCTCCAGGCTCCAGTCAGCCTTCACCGGTCCCAGGTCGATATCGTCATCCGTGAACCGCTTCCCGTCCGGTCCGCGATGAAGGGCTACCGCCTCGAATTGAACGAAGCGCTTCGGGAACTGGACGCCGCCGAGGCGGGCCATTCCATTTTCTGGTTGACCAAGACGAATCATCCGTTTCAGAGTCTGCTGCCATCCTTCCGGTGTCTTCCTCAAATAGGAGACGCGACTCACCAGGTTGCGCTCGTCGGTGGGGTGGCAGGATCCGCAGGCGTTGCGGACGAACTCGCTCTCGACTGGAATGCCCTCGTCGGCGAGGAGCATCTTTGGAAGGAAGCACAATCCCCCGAGACTCTCCAGGAGTACGACGAGCAAGGAAGAAACTGCGCGTAGCATCGAACCTCCGCTACCGTCCGCGAGAATGGGTCATACTATCAGCGAAGCAGCGAGACCTGCAAGACTCCGCAAATCTCACTTCGAAAACCGCTGGCTTACAAAGCGCTGCGCGACCGCACCGGTCGACTTCCTGAGGATCCTATGGCTGGGTAGCGTCGGAAGCGATACGCCTCATCGCGGCCTGGGTGGCCGCGACGAACTCGGTACGGTTTCCCTGGCCCCAGTGAACGAACACGATGCCCGCATGCGGTCCGGCGCCTTGAGGCGCGATCAAATATCCGGGGACGCGCCCGCCTTTGGGACTCGCATAGGAGATTTCCTGCAAGCGCGCGCCCTCGACGAGCTCGACCTCCGACGCGTCCACAGCGAGCGCCTCTTTCGCATCGTAGTTGAACTGAGCAAGCAGCAGAAGCATGAGCAGGCTCATCGCGCAGACTGCCAGTAGAACGGCTTTCGCTCCTTGGGATGGTTCCCGATCTCGCTCATCGTTGCCGCGTCGTAGAGCCGGCCGTTGAGCATGACCATCTGAACGCTCTCGCTGTTCCGGATGTTCTCGAGTGGGTTTTTGCCGAGCACGACGAGGTCGGCGAGCTTGCCTTCCTCGATCGAGCCGAGCTCGCCGTCGAGGCCGATATATTCCGCACCCATGAGCGTGGCGGATCGGAGCGCTTCGAGCTCCGTCATCCCGCCTTGCTCGAGCATCCAGAGCTCCCAGTGCGCACCGAGACCTTGCAGCTGTCCGTGGGCGCCGAGCTGGACGAGCCCTCCCGCGTCGAGGATCTTCTTCGCGCCTTCCGAGATCAGGACATGGTTGAAATCGTCCTCGGGCGCCATCGTGCGGCGACGTGCGCGCGCATCCACGATCTCTCGCGGCGTGTACTGGAGCAGGTTCTCGTTCGCCCAAACTTCGTCGTGCTGGTACCAGTAATTCTCGCCCGAGAGACCGCCATAGCCGACGATGAGCGTGGGCGTGTAGCCGGTACGACTTCTCCCGTACAAGTTCACGACGTCGTCGTATAAAACCGGCACGGGGAGCGAATGCTCGAGCCCGGTATGGCCGTCATAGACGAAGGTCTCGTCCATATAGAGAAGCGAGCCGCCTTCGGGGACGACCATCATCTCGAGCTCGCGCGCCGCTTTGATGATCATCTGGCGTACATCACGACGCTGCTGGTTGTAGCTCTTGACGGAGAAGGCACCCACAGCCTTCAGGCGCCGGAGATGCGCGAGCGCGTCGTCGTATTTCTCGATGACGGCTTTGAACGGGGTTTCGGCGCCGTAGAGAATCGTGCCGGTCGAGTAGAGTCTCGGGCCGAGCTTCTTGCCCGCGCGGATCATCTCGGAGTTGGTGAACACCATCTCCGTACCGTTCGAAGGATCGTGCGAGGTGGTCACGCCATAGGCCACGTTCGCGACGAATCTCCAGTTTTGCTCCGAGAGGATACCCCCGCTCTCGCTTCCGACGTGAGCGTGGACGTCCACGATGCCCGGAATGATCGTGCGGCCAGAGACATCGATGCGCGTGGCGCCGGACGGCACCGACACGGAATCGGACGGTCCCACCGCCGTGATGCGGTTCTCGTCCACGACCACGGTCCCGTTCTCGATCACACGGTCCCCGTCCATCGTGACGATGCGGGCACCGACGAGCGTGATGCTCCCGGACGGCTGGTCGCTCGCGGTCATGAAACCGATTGCAGTCCGCGCCGCTTCGCCCTCGAGCTCGAGGGTCGGGTCGAGCGAAAGCGTGTAGAGCTCCGGTCCGAGACTCCAGTGGATCTTCCCGCTGTCACCGGACCAATGGACGTAGTAGCCCTGTACGCTTGCCGAAGCATCAGTGCAGCGAAAGCGTGTGTTGCGGGAAGAGTCGGTAGGAAATGTCTGTGTACAAGGCCTCATCCCGCGCCTCTGGCGCGAGGCCAGCATCCTCTCGCGCCTTTGGCGCGAGTCAGTCAGATCGTCTCGCGCCGGCAAGAAGAGGGTGAACCTGCTGTGCGACAATAGTGAGCCCCAGCCGCTACAAACGACCGGGGTTCTGATGTTTGGATGGCCCCCGGAGGAGGCGCTCCACTACAAGTTGAAGCTAGCCTCTCACATCCGGGCGGCCATCGTCCAGCACTTTGCTGAGTTCCGAATGGCCACCAAACCTGTCGTTCTTCTCCGGCTTTTCTGCCGCAACAAAAGCTGTGGGATGCCTTTCTTCATCTGCAAGTCATGTTACCAGGGACAGTGCTACTGCGGTCCAACCTGCCGTGACGAAACCCGGCGATAAGAACCAGCGCGAAAATAACCGAAATTACCAGAAAGGTTTCAACTCACGAAAACTCCACGCGGCTCGGCAACAGAATTATCGTCTACGCCAGGCGGCGAAAATAGTGACGGAGCAAGGGTTCATTCACCCCAGTAATTCTGGCAGTCTAGGAGTTCGTGAAATTCAAGCTAGTGGCCCGATGGCTCATTCAATGAAAACGAAGATTGACAGTATCAGATATGCCAAATGCTGTATCTGCGGCCGACGCGGGAGGCTAAAGGATGTCGAAGCTGGGTAATGAACCGCTCACGAGCGATGCTCTGACAGAAAACAATTACGTCCGGACGATTTTGGACCTCTATCTTTCCATTCCGAACACACCTGAGCGGCCACGGCGCGACGACCGCTTCATCGCGACGCAGCTCTACCGCCAAGGAGTCCCGTTACACGAATTCGAGTGTGCCCTACTTCTGGGTTGCGCTCGTAGGGAGCTACAAGAACATGAGGAGCCACTGCAGCCCATTCGCTCCCTTCGTTATTTTTCACCTGTGCTCCAGGAAGTGCAAAGTCAATATCTAGACCCGCCTTATGTTCTTTACATTCGAGAAAAACTCTCGGACGTGCTTCGCCCGAAACTACCGAGAAAAAACCGAGCACGAACTCGTGGCATCGCGCGACAACTCCGATTGCCATGGTAGAGCAAATATCACGATGAGCTTGGACTATTTTCGATTTCGTCAGCAGCTTGCCGGCAACGCCATACGTCGCCCTGCGCTCCTAGCGCCAGGAATGGACATGCGTGCCGGCAATTCTTTTGTGATGGACATCCAGTGGGGAGTTGCGCTTCGAGCGCCAGTACAGGGGCCGATGAAACATCACATGCGCTGGCGGAAATGAGTTCTTCCATGAATCAACTCAAATACGACTTCTTCGTCGGTATCGACCTGGGTCAATGGCTTCACTTGGCCAGTGTGGTCGATGCCAAAGGTAACTTCTTGGCGGAGAGAGGCTTCCCCCCATAGCCGCGAAGGACTATCGGGAACCATCGACTGGCTTTTGGAAGAGACCTCGCAAGATACCGAGCGCATCGCGGTGGCGATCGAAAAACCTCATGGGGCCGTCGTCGAGCTCTTTCTTGACCACGGCATCGCCATTTTCTCCATCAATCCCAAGCAGGTCGACCGTTTCCGCGACCGGCATTCTATGAGCGGCGCCAAGGATGATCGGCGAGACGCCTTCGTTCTCGCCGATTCGCTCAGAACCGACGGCCACCGCTTTCAGCGCTTGCATCTCCCACCTACGGAGATCCTCGCTATGCGCGGGTTGCTGAGTACCCGCGACCAACTCGTCAAAAACCATGTGGCCCTCAGCTCGCAGATCCGAGAACTCCTTACTCGTTGCTGGCCTCACCTCGTCTCGCTCGCGCCAAAGGACAAGGCTCTCGACGCTTTTTTCTGCGAGCTCCTAAAACTCTTCTTCGAATCCAGCCCCAACCCTCTTAGCCGCCACTCCATTGAGACCCTCGCTCAAAAACACCGCATCCGACGTCTAAAACCCGAGAAGATCCTCGATACCCTCAAACAAAAACCTCTCCGGGTCGCAACCGCAACCACTCAAGCTACCGCCGAGCATCTCCAACTACTACTCCAGCAGTTGCTCCTCGTTCGACAACATCGTCGTGCCTCCGACCAGCATCTCGAGAAGTGGTTCAAGCGCGTGCAAGCACTAACCGACGAGCATTGCTCCGACCCTGCCATTCTTGCCTCTTTGCCCGGCGTCGGTGCTTACGTGCTCGCCTCCGTGCTCTGCTATGCCCACGACCCCATTCGGCTCCGTAATCTCAACGCCTTCAGGACTCTCGGCGGCATTGCTCCTGTCACAAAAAAGAGCGGCAAGCGCGGTCAGTTGCGACCAACGATCCTGATGAGGAGAGCTCGCTCTTTGCCCCTCAATAATGCTCTCCACCATTGGGCACGCACTGCCGTTTTGCACGACCCCCACTTCAAAGAACACTACGACCGGCTTCGTGACAGAGGCCACAGCCATGCCAGAGCTCTCAGAGGCGTCATGGACCGCATTCTCCCCATCGCCATTGCGATGCTTCGACAAGGAACCCTTTACGACCCCTCCCGGTGGCCCACAAAAAAAGCGAATCGCGGATGACTATTACGAAGAACGTTTTCTCTTGATCCGGCGTGGGGAGTCCATATCGCCCGAGACTTCTTTGATGGGGATCGCGGATCCTTCCGGCCCGATACTCACCGTACGGCCCGTGCGAGGAAAAGGCGCTACGAACACTTTGAACCGCTCGACGAAAGCCACCCAACGCCCGTCGGGGGACGGCACGATCTGAGTGGCGTTCTCGGATTCCAGATGGACGATCTCTTCGCTACCGTCGAGCTCGACGCTCGCGAGCAGGGTCTTATCGTCACGCCGCTCGGCGAAATAGACGCGCTCGCCCGTGTGGTCGAAACGGGGCGCTACACCCGACTCGCGAACGAGAGACGGCTCACCGCCATCCACTCCATCCAATGAAACGACGTAGATACCGGGATCCGTCCCAAAGGTCTCGCCGCGAAGCGAGTCGCCCGTCGTCCGGCGATAGACAATGTGCTTCCCATCCGGCGAGAACGAAGGGTCGGTGTAGTGCCCACGCACCGAGACGAGCTCACGCGCTCCGGAGCCGTCAGGCGCGATGGTGCGGATTCTCCCTTTCTCGTCATCGGACCACGTCGCGTAGACAATCGTGTTTTTGTCCGGAGAATAAGAAGGCGCGTACTCGATGTGCTCGTCCTCCGTCAGGCGAGCTGGCGCGCCGTCGGGCAAGACTTTGCGATAGAGACGCCCGAGCGCGCTATAGACGACTTCCCCACCGTCCGAAGAGGTCGCAACGTGGCGCAGCATCCGCACGGGAAACTCGGGCTCGAAGACTCTTTGAGGAAAGCGCAAAGCGTCGTGGATCGTCTGCTCGACCCGGGCGCGAAAGGGCACCTCCGCGCCCTTTTGTGCCTCGACGTCCACGCGCCAGATCTTGCCGTGCCGCCATATGAAAATGTTCTTCCCGTCAGGGGTCCAACTGTATTGCGGGTAGAGCCCGTGGATGGCCCAGGCTTCTTGTAGGTCTTTGTCGAGGCCGTCGAAGATCGACCACTGCTCGCCCGTCTCCATGTTCTGGAGGTAGAGATGACTCTGAAGTCGGATGCGGCGGATGAAGGCGAGATGTTTGCCGTCGGGAGAGATGGCAGGGCTCATAGCACCTCCCTGGATGTCCACCACGCGGCGCTCGTCGCCGGTCGCGAGGTCGCGCCGCACGATGGCGTAGATGGCTCCGTTCGGATCCTTGTTGTACTCGAATTTCGGGCTCGGTGTGACGTCCTTGCTGTAATAAAGATAGCGGCCGTCGCGTGAGATCGAAGGCTCGCCCGCGTCCTTCTGGAACGTGACCTTCTCGGTGACTTGAAGACCGCCGGAGCCGCGGATGTGGTAGAGCCAGATCTCTCCCGCGCCGAGCGAACGCTGGGCGACGAAATGATGGCGCGCGAACAGATAGTCACCGTCCGCCGACCACGTCGGGCTGTTGATGAACCACTTCTTCTCTTTCGAAACCTGGCGCGGGTTCGCGCCGTCCCGGTCCACGATCCATAGATTCGTCGCCCCGTCGCGGTCGCTCGCAAAGGCAATGCTCTCTCCGTTCGGGGAAAAACGCGGCTGCATGTCGAACGCGGCGCCCTCGGTCAGCCGCGTCGCCGTGCCGCCCAAAACGGGCATCACGTAGAGATCTCCGAGAAGGTCGAAGACGATCTGGGTACCGTCGGGGCTGATGTCGAGGTTCATCCACGTACCTTCGGTGGTCTCGAACTCGAGCGGGCTCGTGGGGCCGAAAGTGGCGCCCACGTCCCAAGCATCGTCCTTCGCGTCGTCTTGCGCGGCTGCGGCAGCCGATAATAGTGCGATGGCAATTATGGCTCTCATGATCAGAATCCATCTGCGCGGAATACGGGCTCACCCTCGAAAAACGTCATGAGCACACGGGTCTCGCTAATGTTTTCGAAGGGTATGTCGAACAAGTTGCTCTCGAGGACGACGAGGTCCGCGAGCTTACCGGTCTCGATAGAACCGGTCTCGTCCTCGAGAAAGCTCGCGAAAGCTCCGTTTATCGTAAAGCTCGCGATCATGTCTTCGAGGCTGGCGCTCTGCTCAGGCCCGAGCGTCCGAGCAGGATCGTCAGGATCGTCGCTCCTCAGAACACTCCTCAACATAGCGGCTCACGCTATCGAGGCTTTCCTCCGGCCCGAAGAGCAAGTTCGCACGGAAGCGCACCGTGAGATCCGCGCGCACATAGGCGTCGCTCGCAACGTCATCGAGCCCCACATACGCGTCTCGCACAGTCGTCACGCCGCCCTGTGCCGCCATCTCCTGAAAAATCTCGAGCGCGAGGAGGCGCTCCGCGACCGTTGCGGGCGCCGCGACATCCGCCACCAGTCCCGAGGCGCTTTCGCGCAGCGTGCCGCTCGGCTCGCCCGTATTGGGGTCGCGCTCGATGATGCCGCCTTCCGGATCCGGCGTGTCTTTGGTGACACCCGCCAGCTCGAGCGCTTTCGAGTTTACCCAACTCGAGTGACCATCTTCAGAGGAGAATAGCACAGGGCGATTTGAAACAACGCGGTCGAGGTCTTGCCGCCTGGGTCCGCTCGGCGGGAACAGTGTATTACTCCAACCCGCGCCCTGAATCGCCGCTCGGTCGGGATAGGCACGCGCATATTCGCGGAGCGTGTCGAGGTAGCCTTCGAGCGACGTCTGCCCGTAGAGGCGTACGGAGAGTGAATCCACGGGCGCGTGCGACGGATGCGAGTGAGCGTCGAAGAATCCGGGAAGCAACATCTTCCCATCGAGATCGACTACCTGGGTCTCGGGCCCGATGAAGACCCCGGCGCCGCCATCGTCGCCGACATAGGCGATGCGATCGCCGGTAATCGCAATGGCTTCAGCCGCGCTTCGTTCCGCGTCGACGGTGTAGACGATGCCGCTTCTCAGCACCCAGTCTGCGAGATGTTGTTCGGGCTCGGGCTGGCAGGCCGCGCAGGCGACCAGCGCGAGGATGGGAAGTCGGTACGTCATGGCAGCGGATCATACCCGCTTCCAGGACGCTACGCATCGAGCGCGGACATGCGTCGAAGCTCGATCGCTTCGTACCGTCTATGGAGACGCGGCAAGGCGGAAATGGATACGAGGAATGAGATCCCGCCGATCAGAACGAGCGGGTAGTAGAGGTCGTAGCTGGCACCCTTCGTAAAGCTCCAGATGCCGATCACGAGCGCGACCGCGCCGGCCGTCATCATCGCGCGAAAGCCGAAGAGCACGACCGTTTTCGCTTGGCCTTTTCCGCCGAGCCAGCCGAGAAGCCCGCAGAGGGTTCCAACGACCGCGCCGGTAATACCGCCCCATAGACCAGACATCACGCCGCTTCCGGACGGCCACTCCCCTTGTTCGAGCTCGACGAGCGTCATCGGCGAGAGTGTCACCATGCCACGTCCGGGCAAGACAACATTAATAACAAGTCCCTTGGGCGGCGCGTTCCCGCCCGTCGCGTCGAAAGGCAAAACAATGTCGCGCCAGCCCGAGCTTCCGGAGATCGCGCGCATCGGCCCCTGGTCGAGATTGGTGCGGGTGAAGTAACGTCCGTCATCGAAAACATTCCACATCTCGACGAAGCCTTTGCCATCGACCTTTTCGTAGCGGACGCGGCCCTTCAGTGCGTAGCGAAGCTTGGTTATGCCCGGATCCTCGAGCTCCAGAAGCGTCACTGTGAGCCCGCCGTCGCTCATCGAAGTGACCGTCACTGAGCCTGACCCTTGCGGGCCGCGCTCGGCGCCATCGGGCAACGAGCCCGTCCACGTGATCTCCCGTACTGTCTGTTCGGCATGGGCCGAACCGACGGTGCAACCTAGCGCCATCAGCGCGACGAGGAACTTCATGTCGATACCTTCCACCATCGCGGTCGGCACCCAGTACTCGGGACGGATTCCAGGAATGGTGCCCGTATAGGATTCGGGCGCGACGCCGACGATGTTGTAGTCCACGCCGCTCAGCCGAAGTGACTTTCCGACCACATCGGGGTCCCCGCCAAGGCGGCGCTGCCAGAGGCCGTGGCTCACGACCATCACGGGATGCGTGCCTTCGCTCGTATCTTCCTCCGCATGGAAACCGCGTCCGAGGACAGGCCTCACCCCGAGCAGCTCGAAATAGCTCGCGGTGACAACTTCGCCGGTGACGACGTCGGATTGTCCCTCGGTCGTCACGATGCCGCGGACCATGGCATGCGCGGCGAGTCCTTCGAAGGCCTCGGTCTCCTTTTGGATATCGAGAAAGTCCGGATAGGACGACGTTAAATGCGGGAATTCTTCGGCGGGGCTCGAGTAGATCTCGACAAGGCGGCCCGGGTCCTCGATGGGAAGCTCCTTGAGAAGGATCGCGTTCACGACGCTGAAGATGGTCGTATTCAGACCGATCCCGAGGGCGAGCGAAAGCACCGCCACGAGGGTAAAGCCTGGCTGACGGACGAGCGTCCGCAACGCGTATCGAATATCGCCTGCGAGATCCTGCACTTTGTCTCCGTATTTTCGTTGGTGCTACCTGCTGACTGCTGGCCTGGGCGTATTTCGACGCCTACTCGGGTTTTACGGTTTTGCGGGGCGGATGGTTCCCGGAAACTCAGTCGGCAGCGTCGGCTTGGATTTCCACTTTTAGCTCGGGGAAGGCCAGGCGAGCTACACCGATCAGCGTGTTGGGGGGCATGACGTTCGCGGCCGCGAGCGGTCCCGCAAAGGCGTCCCAATTCTGGATCATCTCGTCCACATCGGTCGTGTACACGGTGACGCGGGTGAGGTTCTCGTAGCCCATCCCTGCGACGTTCAACACGGCCCGGAGATTATCCATGGCCGCCGTAATCTGGCCTCTCAAATCGTCCGGATGTTGGACGCTGCCCTCGGCGTCAATGGAGGTCTGGCCCGAGCAGACGAGTTGGCGGCTCACGCCTTCGAGGACTTCGCCTTGATTGAATTGATACTGTTTGGACCACTCCCAGGGATTGACGGCAACACGTTTCATCGACAAAACCTCCTTTGTTCAGATGGCAAGGCTGGCGTATGATCCCACAGTAAGACTAGGGAGGCCAGCATGCTCGTCAGAGCGCTTGCAATCATAGCGCTTGATTTCGCTCGTGGCCGAGGGGGCGCAATGGGAGCGCCGCCGGCGGCGCGAACCACCGCCGGTCGACCTCACGCCCACCATCGCGCCGAATTTCTCCTTCGCACGCGTGAGGTTTCAGTCCCATCGTGAAGGGAGACGCCCCGGCTGGTCTCATGATTACCCGCGCGCCGAGCGCAACCTCCTGCGCATTTTGTCCGAGGTCACCGACGTTTATACGGAGCCCGCGGCGCACACGATCGTCCGGCTCGACAGCCCGGATCTCATGCTCTATCCGCTGGCCTATTTCAGCGAGCCTGGTACTTGGGCGATCACGCCCGAGGAAACCGCGAACTTTCGCCACTATCTCGCGAAAGGCGGATTTGCCATCTTCGACGACTTCGACGGGCCTTGGGATTGGGAGAACTTCGAAGCGTGCATGGCGAGCGTCTTACCCGGGCGTCACTTCGAGAGGCTCGAGCTCGAGGACCCTGTGTTCCAGAGCTTCTTCCATATCAAGACCCTCGAAATGCCGGCCGGCTATGGCTCCTATGAAGCCTCCTCGTTCTGGGGACTTCGCGACGACGACGGCCGGCTAGTGGTCGTCGCCAATTTTAACAATGATATCGGGGAATACTGGGAGTGGTCCGAACACGGCTACTACCCAATCGAGCTCACGAACGAAGGTTACAAGCTCGGAGTCAATTACGTCATTTACGCACTGACCCATTGAGACCACTGATTTCGACATCGACATCGGATCTCGAGGCGGGATGTTCCAGCGCGATTACATACTCAGGCTCGTCGAACAGCTCGCCAAGACCCTCGGCGCCGTCCTCACGCTCCGAAAAGCCAAACGGTACAACGAGGCTGAAGACGCCATCACCACGGCCGCCAAGAACCTCGTTGGGCTCGATGTCCGCACGTTGCACGCTCTACCGCTCGAGCAGATCGTCGCGCTCTTCAGCCCGGGGGGAATCCTCGACCCCGGGAAAAGTCTCGTCGTCGCCGAGCTTCTTTATGAAGATGGCGAGGTCAAAACGCTCAAAGGGGAGGACGGCGGCGCGTACCAATCGCGGGTGCGCGCGCTCGGGCTCTATCTCGAAGTCTCTGGGCGTGAAAGCCTCGCGCGCATTCCCGATGCGGACCGCTATCTCGAGAAGATCGAGACGTTGCTCGACGAGCTAGCCGCCGAAGCACCCGTACCGGAGATCCAAAAACGGCTCATGTGGCACTACGAGCGCGAAGGCGCCTATGCGGATGCCGAAGACACGTTGTTCGAGCTCATCGACGCGGGACACGCCGAGCTCGTCCCCGAGGGGATCGAGTTCTACGAGCGGTTGCTCAGGAAACCCGATGATGCGCTCGAGCAGGGCAAGCTGCCCCGCGAGGAGGTGGAGGAGGGGCTGGCTCAGTTGAGAGCCATCAGCGGCGACGGATCCATAGCACGACCGGTCCGATGACCACGGCGGCTACCAGACCAGTGAGGGCGGTGAGGCCGAAGTTGGTCAGAGGCATCACGATGTAGCCTTGAAGAGGTGTAATGCCCTCGTTTCCCGACAGCCGTCTCCGCATTCTCAACGCCGAGAATGGCCTTCTGATAATGATGGAGTCGCTCGATCGGGTTTTGGCACACTACGGGACAAGATCGCGCGAAGACGTCTGCTCGGAGGCACTCCGGTCAAGCATCACCTCGCCTTCTTTGATCACTACCAGCAGCTGCCGCATGTTGCCGATATCCTCAAGTGGGTCGCCATCAACAACGAGAATATCCGCTATTGCGCCGGGCTCGATGACTCCGAGATCGTCCCGCCGCAACAACTGCGCGCCGTTCCTCGTGGCGCTCAGCAAAGCCTCCATTGGAGTCATCCCTAGCTCGACGTACCATTCCAGCTCTTCGAAATGATTCGCCGCCTCGTGAAAGTTCTTGGTTGTGCCGGCGTCGGTGCCCATCGCGATCACCGCCCCTGCGGAGATCAGCTTGCGGACGTTCTCGATTGAAATGTCGAAGTTCTGCTGAAATTCCTCGATCGTTTTGCGCCGGCGCTCGGGTGCCTTCCGCACATTCGCGACGAACCGCTCGTATTCATCCTGCAGGTTCACCGGCAGCGTTTTCATAACCAAAGGATCGTCCAATTCCAACGTGTGGCGTTGCAAGGCGAGAATGATCGGCACAGAAATAACTCCCCGTTCGACAATCATATCGATAATGTCATCGGGCATCTCTTTTGTCATGACCTCCGGGTGTTGCATGGCGTCGGCACCCGCCAGCAAAGCCATTCGCAACCCCTCCGCCTCCATCGTATGGGACTCGGCAGTAAGGCCCGCACGGTGTGCCTCTTCGACAATCATGTCCAGGCTCTCCTGCGGAAGAATCGGCTCATCCCCGTAGTCGTCACCGGTGGAGGAGAACTTGACAAAATCAATGCCTTTGGCAATGAGTCTACGCACTTCCTCGCGCCCCTCCTCGACGGGGCCTTCGACATTGCACTCCATCTGTGCCCAGACAAGTTCCTGGGTCTTCGGATCAACCTCTGCTTCCTCATGAGGCTCGAGCTTCCGCAATGGGGCTTTGTGCTGGACGATGGGTCCGGAAAGCACGATACGTGCTCCCTCTACTTCCCCCCGGTCAATCTTGTCGCGAAGGGAAATCAGTGCGTCCGTAGGCCCCCAGGTGTCCCGAACCGTGGTCAATCCAGTCATCAAGCTGACGCGGGCATGCACGGCGGCGTACTCCTCGAAGCGCCCCGCGATGCTCACCCAATGCTTGGCGTCCGACAGCCCGTTCATCGCGAGATGAACGTTCGAGTCGATGAGGCCGGGGGTGACGTACTTACCTGTAGCCGGCACCGTTTTCACGCCGTCCGGGACCTTTAGCTCTCCCATGGCTCCGACTTCCACGATTCGCTTGTCATTCACTAGAATGACGGAATTCGGTTGAGGCTCGCCTCCCGTGCCGTCGATCAGCGTGCCACCCACGATCGCGAGTGTCGCCTCGGGGACAATCGCATCCGTGGGCTGACAGCAACAGAGGGCGGATGCACAAAGTAAACTGCACAGACGAACGGCTTTCTGCCAAACGAACATTTCGTTCTCCTTTCACAACAGATTCAGGCCCTCAGCGCACGTCGGCGATAATCTTGCCGAGGTCCCGCTCCCGCAGCATTCGGTTGAAGGCGGCGATGTTGTCCCGCAGCGCTTCGTCCAGCTCCGAGCGGAGCGTGCCGGTCTGCTCCCCGAGCTGATCGTGCACCGCCAGAGCCTGGGTGGTAGGGGGAAAGTCGGCCTGGGCGACGCTGCCGGCCAGGTAGGTGAGCTTCGCCGCCAGTTGGGCCGGCCATCGGATGCCGTCTCCCCGGCCCGTGAGCTTCATCTGGAAGAGCTGCTGCTCCACTTCCATGAGATCCTTGTCGAGGTCGGTAGCGGCGGCCCGGATGTCGGCGGCCCTGTCGTCGCCCTTAAGGACGTCCGTCAGATCGTAGAGCTGGCGGCGGATCCACTCGATCTCGTTGATCATGCCCGCGACCACGTCGAGGTCGTCACGGATCTCGAACAGCAGGTCGGTTTGGGCGGCGATGTCGGCCTCGGTTCCCTCGGTAATGGGATCCTTGCGGACCTCGAGCTGCCGGGTGAGCTTACGCCCGGCCGCTGTCAGCCGCACTGTGTAGGTGCCGGGCGGCATCAGCACCGAGATGCGCCCGCCCCCGGGAAAGGGCCGCCAGCGGTCGGGGCCGAGCCTCACCTCGGGGGCGTAGAGGGGTTTGGTGCGCAGGCGGATCTCGCTGGAGGGCTCGTTCTGAAGGTCCCACCAGATCCGGTTGATACCCACGTTGCGGGTTCCCTCGAGGGTGCGGATCACCTCACCGGTATGGCTGAGGATCTCCACCGTCACCTCGCCATCGGGCTCGGCGCCCAGCCAGTAGTTGATCGACGCCCCGTTGGGCGGGTTCTCCCCTGCCGTGGGGTCGTAGGCGGCGAAATAGGAGGCGCTTGTGGGGCGGGTGATCGGTCGTAGGCGGTAGGCAGCCCGGGGCTCGAACAGGTGCGCGGCCGCGCCCCGCACCGGGTCGTTGAGCTGCTGAAGCGGCGTGATGTCGTCCAGGATCCAGAAACCGCGGCCGTAGGTGCTCACCACCAGGTCGTTGAAGTGCTCCTGGACCTCGATCCAATGCACCGGCGCATGCGGCAGGTTGTTCTGTAGCGACTGCCAGCTCGCCCCGTCGTCGAAGGAGACGTACAAAGCGTTCTCGGTGCCCACGTACAGTAGCCCCGGCCGCACCGGGTCCTCGCGCACGCAGTGGGCGTAGCTGAGTGGGCTCTCGGGGATGCCGGAGACGATCTTCGTCCAGGTCCGACCGTAGTCGTCGGTTTTGTAAACATATGGGCGGCGGTCGTTCACCTGGTGGAAGTCCACCGTGATGTAGGCCTTGCCAGCCTCATACCGCGAGGCATCGATGTTGCTCACGGTGCCCCATGGCGGCAGGCCCGGGATGTTCTCGGTGACGTTCGTCCAGCTCTGGCCCCCGTCTCGGGTGACTTGCACCAGGCCGTCGTTGCTGCCAGCCCAGAGGACTCCTTCCTGAAGCGGCGACTCGTCGATGGCGAAAACCACGCAGCAGTACTCCACCCCGATGTTGTCAGGGGTGAGGCCCCCGGAGATCTGCTGCTTGCTCTTGTCGTTGGTGCTGAGGTCCGGGCTGATCACTTGCCAGCTGTTTCCCCCGTCGGTGGTCCGGTGAACGTGTTGGCTGCTGACGTAGACCGTATTGTGGTCGTGTGGTGAGATCACGATGGGGAAGGTCCAGTTGAAGCGGTACACGAGCTCCGCTGCCGGCCGGCCTCGGGTAGCCTCCGGCCAGACCTCCACCCTGCGAAACTGGCGGGTTCGCTCGCTGAAGCGCTCCACGATCCCACCGACGGCGCCAGAGCCGCTGGCGGTGGCCCAGGTGATGTCGGGGTCCACCGGGTCGGGCACCGCGAATCCGCTCTCGCCTCCACCCACCGAGTGCCACATCGACTTGGGGATGCCGTGGAACGCCATCCCGGGGGCGGGTTGCAGCCGGCTGTTGCTCGGGCCCCGGACGGAAGGTCCGTCCTGCCGGTTGCCATAGACGTAGTAGGGAATCCGGTTGTCCACCGCCACGTGGTACATCTGGGCGTTGGGGAGGTGGACGCGGCGCCAGGTACGACCCCGGTTCACCGTGATGGCGAGGCCGCCGTCGTTGCCGACGATCATCCGATCGCCGTCGGTGGGGTCGATCCAGGTGTCGTGGTTGTCGCCCAGGGGCCGCTCGCCGACGTAGGTCATGCTGGTCGCCGTCTCGCCTCCGTCGCTTGTCTTGCTGAAGGCGCCGGCCACGAAGTAGGCCTCGTCGGCGTCGTCGGGGCTCACCACCACCCGAGAGTAGTAGGCGGTGCGGCCGGCGAGGTTGCGGTTGTAGCTCACCAGCATCCAGGCGTCGCCGCCGTCGTCGGAGCGCCACAGCTCGCCGGTGTCGGTCTCGCCGTGCTCCCAGGGGACCCCGTCTCCGGTCTCGATCAGGGCGTAGATGCGGCTCGAGTCGGAGGGCCCCACCGCCACGGCGATCTTGCCGAGGGGCTTGTGGGGAAGGCCCGGAGCGCCACCGTCTTCCACGGGACGGGTGAGCTCCACCCAGGTATCGCCGCCGTCCCTGGAGACCCAGAGGCCGCTGCTCGAACCGCCGCTGGTGCGGCCCCAGGTGTGGATCTCGAGCTGCCAGATGCCGGCGAACAGGATTCTGGGGTTGTTGGGATCCATGGCGATGTCCGAGGCCCCGGCGTTTTCGTCCACGAACAACACACGCTCCCAGCTGTCGCCGCCGTCCTTGGTCCTGAACACGCCGCGCTCAGGCTGTGGGCCGTAGCTGTGTCCTTGAGCGGCGGCAAACACGATGTCGGGATCGGTGGGGTGGATGATGACACGCCCGATCCGACCAGTGGCCTCGAGCCCCATGTGCTGCCAGGTCTCGCCACCGTCGGTGCTCTTGTAGATGCCGTTGCCGAGGGAGACGTTGCTGCGGATGAAGCTCTCTCCCGTCCCGGCCCAGACGATGTTGGGGTCGGAGGCGGCCACCGCCAGTGAGCCGATGGAGGAGACCGGTTGATCGTCGAAAATCGGCTCCCAGTGCGTGCCACCGTCGGTGCTCTTGAAGATCCCTCCGGAGGCCCCTCCCGCATAGTAGACCTTCGGGTCGCCCGGCACACCGACCACCGAGGTGACACGGCTCCCCTCCGGCCCGATGAACCGGTAGGGAAGCTCCTGGTACTGCTCCGGCGCGATCCCTTGGGCCGATCCCTTCGCGAACGCCGCGGCGGCCAGCGCCACCGAGACCGTAACCGACAAAACGCCACGCGTTGCCAACATCGTCGACCCCCCTGTGGTTATCTAGCGCGCCTACTTATAGCGGATTCCTCCCTTGAAAACCATCTTCACTTTCCGAAGGCGCTCAATCGTTCGAGCGGATTCCCAGCCATTGTTGTTTTGCCAGGTTCATTTCCCGGCGATCCGCTCCGCCCAGCCCCCCTGCTCGCCCTTCAGATAATTGTCGAACCACTCGAGGGCGATCCTGTCGAACCGTATTGTCAAGTTGAGGGCTCCCAGGCGAATCCGACCGCAAGATGTCGTTGACGGTGTACGCTCGAGCTCCATTATATTGGGGCCCGATCCGCCAACTTGACAATACCAGGGTGCCAGCAGAATTGGTGACGCCGGGCGGCGTACGCCATTCAGCATCATCGTCGGGAAACGATAGGATCTCACGACTCAAAGCGCGCAGCTGACGTGTGATGAGGTTCGAAAGATAGCTTGTCAGCATGTTTCAGTCTCTCCTGAATGGTCTGAGATTGGATCCCTACGACGAAGAAGAATACAATCCTTCGCGCATGAAATAAACAGGGGAGCCGATCCAATGACAAAGAAGAGTCGGAGATTGCCCGGTGTCGCTCTTTCCCTTCTGATTCTTGCCGTAGGATGTAGAGGCTCACAAACGGAATTTCCTCTCAAGCTCGAGGTGCATTTCACCGAGCGAGCTGCGTCGAGGATTGCCGATCTCGCTCTGAAGGTTCCCGTGACGGGGCGCGTTTTCGTCATTATCACCCGAGACGAGGAGTCCGAGCCCCGCGAGCAAGCCGGCATCATGGGTGTGCCTCTATGGGGCAAGGATGTGCGCGAGCTCGAGAGCGGCGACCGCGTCGTCTTTTCCGACGGCGACCCTTCCATTCGAGGATATCTGTTAGAAAACATCCGAGATATTCCGCCGGAGGACTACACCATTCAAGCGTTTTTGAACGTTTACACCACCTTCCACCGCGCGGACGGGCATGTCGTCGAGATGCATCTCAACAGCGGAGCGCATCAGAAACTTTTCCGTTCGCCGGGAAACCTTTACAGCGAACCGCAAAAACTCCATTTGGATCCAAGTCGCAACGAGACGGTGGAACTAAAGCTGACCGAGGTCATTCTTCCTTCCCGTCCCTTGAAGTCGGGCGAGGTGTTACAGCAAGGCCTCTACGATGACACGGAGTGGGTGAAGTACGTCAAGGTCAAGAGCGAAAAGGTCTCCGAGTTTTGGGGTCACGATATGTATATCGGCGCCAACGTGCTTCTCCCGAAGGATTACGAAGAAAATCCCGACGTTGACTACCCGGTTCTCTACATGCAAGGGCACTCGTCCGGTTTTACGCCGGTTCCCTATGCGCCCGACCCCTGGTTCAAGGAAGGCTTCACGATCGACAATCCGGGAATCGACAACCAACTCGATGGCTTCTACGAAGCCTGGACGAGTGGTGCTCTTCCCAAGATGATCGTCGTGACCTTCCGAGACTCGAATCCGTACTTCGATACGTCTTACTCGGTCAACACCGCCAATCTCGGACCCTACGGCGATGGCATCATAGAAGAGCTCATTCCCTACCTCGAAGAGAACTTCCGCATCATTCGCGAGCCTTGGGCGCGAGCCCTAGCGGGACGCTCCACCGGTGGGTGGGAGGCATTGGCCATGATGGTGTGGTATCCAGAGTTTTTCGGCGGCACTTGGGTCTGGGCGCCGGATCCGATCGATTTTCGAAAATACACACAGATGAACATCTACGAAGACACTAACGCCTTCTACCGGGAGTACGCCTGGCTTCGAACGGAGCGTCCTCGCAGGCGGGATATCGACGGTTTGGTGCGATTCACCATCCGTAACGCCTTCCACTACGACCAAACCATCGGGGACAAAGGAAGATCGGGTGGGCAACTGGCCGCTTGGGAAGCACTCTACAGCCCAGTGGGTGACAACGGCTACCCCGCTCCGCTATGGGATCCCGAGACGGGAGCGATCGATCGCACAGTTGCGCAGCACTGGGGCGACCATTTCGACATTGCTAAAAAGCTCAAAGACAACTGGTCCACTCTAGGACCCGATCTTCAAGGGAAGCTTCATTTCGCGGTAGGGATCACGGACAACTCCTATCTCAACGAGGGAGTTCACATGATCCAAGAGTTTCTCGATTCAACCACGGCCCCCCCTGCTATGGCCACATTTCAGTACGGCTGGCGAGGACATCACTCCTGGATAGGCCACAGTCCCGTCGAGCCCGAACGACAAATGACCTACGCGGAGTTTATTGGTGTAGTCGCCGACTACATGAAAAAGCGATAAGACCACCAAATCAAGTTTTCGCCACAGCCGGCGGCTACTGTACTTTCTCCACTCGCTGTCAACGTACACGTTCAAACCGGTGCTATCCACCAACATATGAAGAGGTTCACCGGAGCGACGATGGACGACCTGTACACTGAGGCACTTCGCTCGACGCGACAACGTGGTGTGGTCGGGTATCCGTAGATTCAAGTCCGAGCCGTACCGATAGAGACTCGAGGAGAGCGTTTTTGAAGCTCAGTAAGCGCCAGGAGGGCGGCTCCAGACTGTTCCTATCCTAGCTTTCACCCGGCCTCGGGCCCTTCAAAACCCGGTTGAACAACTTGACCCGCCGGCGCATGACGTCGAGGCGATTGTACTCCTCTCCCCGCAAGCTGTGAGCTTCGATGGGATACAGCATAATCTCCCAGTTGTCCTTCTTGAGCTCGAGGAGTCTTTGCGCCAATCGCACCGAGTCCTGGAAGTGCACGTTGTTGTCTTCCACGCCATGTTGAATGAGGAGGTGATCCTGAAAGCCTTCCGCGAAAAAGATCGGTGAGCTGCGCTCGTAGGCCTCCGTGTCGTCGTAGGGGTTGTTGAGAATTCGTGTCGTATAGCCGTGGCTGTAATGAGCCCAGTCGGTCACGGGTGCCCGTACCGCCCCCGCCGCGAATACTCCCGGATGCTTGAACAGCGCCATGAGCGTCAGGAAACCCCCGTAGCTTCCACCAAAAATGCCGATCCGACGACGGTCGACGTCATACTGCTCGACCAAGACCTCGACGGCAGCGAGCACGCTCTTGATCTCGGTCTCCCCCATGTGCCGGTATATTCCGGTCCGGAAATCGCGGCCGTAGCCGCGGCTGCCACGGTAATCGATGTTGAGGACGGTGAAGCCTTCTTGAACCAGGTAGTGATAGAACGGGACGCCGTTCGACCAGCGACGATAGACGCCCTGTGACCACCCGCCTCCATGCACGCGAATGATAGCCGGTCGCGACGGATGTGGCTGCTCGGGCTGCCAGACGTCGGCATGAATCGTATGCCCCTCGCCATCGTCGAAAGTGACGATGTCGCTCGATCGCCACGGGTAGCTTCCAAATTCCTCGGTCGTTGAGACCGTCAGCCGCTTCTCCTCCGCGCCGGGCCGATTGGGCATGACGAAGAGCTCCGCCGGTTCCGTCGGCGAGCTGTAGGTCAAAGCGACCATCTGCTCGTCGGGAGAGAGCTCGTACGTGTACCATCCCGGCCTTGATGTGAGGCCCGTCGGCGGACCGCCGGCCAATGGCATCGAATAGAGCCGGTGCTCTCCAGGGTGGACTTCCGTCGACGTGAAGTACCACGTGTCTTTGTCCTTGGACAAGCGAAGGTCCGCGAGCTCGAAATTCCCGCGCGTGAGCTGTTTCGGCTCGCCGCCCTGCACGTCGGTCACATACAGGTGATAGAAACCGTCGCGCTCGGAGAAGAAATAGACGCCCTCGTTGTCGGGCAGGAAGCCGTAGGTGAGACCGTCACGCCCACCACGGCCGGCCCGAAACCCACGGACCCAGGCGTCGTCGTGCTCGTGTACGATGGGCCGCGCCGTTCCCGCTGCCAGGTCGAGAAGCAGCAGCCAAGCGTCCTTGTGGTCGACCGACCCCGCCCAGGCAACAGCTTTGGTTCCATCTTCGGACCAGGTCGGCGCATTGAAATTGATGGCGCGATCTCCCTGCCCGTGGTCCACCCAGGCGATCTGGTTATTGGCGAGGCTCAGGGCTCCGAGACGATAGCTCACCACCGGCTCGCCGGCTTTGACTCTCCCGATGCCGAACCCGCTGCGGAGGTTCTCGGTTTCCACGAAGCCGCTCTTAGTCACGTACTTGGGCATGTCGACCACCCGGCCGTCCTCGGCCTTCGACCGATCGCTGAGAATGAACGTGACGAACCGCCCGTCCGGTGACAAAGCAAGATCCGATACCCGCTGGCCTTGTTCGAGGTAGACGGGGTCGAGGCTGTTGCCCCGCTCGACCTTCTCCCGTTCTTTTCGCTCCTTTTCGAGGCGATCTTCTTTGCGCAGGTACTCGAAGAGCTCCTGCTGCTGCACTTCGAGGTACTCCTGGAGCTGGGTGTGTTTCGGCTTCGCCTCGGGGTCTTTGCCGGTCTTGAAGTTGGTAATTTGGCTGAGATTGCCACTCTCGACGGCGATGCGGAACAAATTCTGGTCCTGTTCGAAGGTGATCGCCTTCTGATCGAAAGTGAAGCGTGGGTTGCGCTCTTCGGCCTCGGTCTGCGTCAGCCGTCGAACCGCGCCACTGGCGATGGTGAACAGGAAGATATCGCCGTGGGCTTCGTAGACTTTGAGGGTGCTGTCCTTGTCTGTCTCCCCTTCGCGGGTCGGGACGAGCCAGCGTTGCTCGACCCTGATCGGCCTCCCACCGTCGCGAGAAATCACAAACAGCTCCGCCTCCTCCTTGGCTTCGGGGTTCCACATGAAATAAATCGACTGCCCATCCTCGGACCACGCCACCTCGGCGGGCGACGAGCCGATCCACTCGGCGGGGTCGCGAGCGATGCCTTCCAATGTGAGCAGGTGATCGCTTTGGGCGCGTCGAGCGCTAGTCTGAGCCTCGGAGATCCCCACTCCGAGGAGGCCTAGAAGCAAGAGAGTCGTTGCGAAACTCATTTCTCCTCTCCTTTGGATTGAAGCGGTCGGTCACGCGAGCGGAGCTTATCACAGTGAAGGGGCTCGGGCCGGGGGTTCCCGCCTTCTCTGGCTCGCTAAGCACCCTGTTTCATAACTACGGTGGCATTCGAACGCCGATGCATCCCGTCTGTCTGCGTTACTCGTCGGTCATATATCCAGATACGAGGAACGTTTCGTTTCCACAAAATCTAAAATTAGCGCCTCTTCCAAATCGCGACAAAAAGGAGGACTTATGAAAGCTAAAATGAAAATCGGTTTGAAACGGGAGTTCGTCCAACTTCGGCTGCGTAAGCGGGTACTGGAGGCGATCGAGGTTGTGCTCGAGGAAGAAGTCGACCAAGCGCTGGGGTGTCGTAGCTACGAGCGTGCCTGTCCCGTGATAAGAACGACACATGAAACTTGAACGAGTGTTGCTAGCCTCCCTGGTTGTCTTACTAGCTCTGGTCTCGGCTGCCGGAGCGGAGGCCCAAGATCAAGATCTCTTCAACAGGGACCTGCTCCAGGCCTTCATATTCAGGAATGTTGGGCCGTTCAGAATGTCAGCGAGAGCTTCCACTATCGCTGCTCCGGCTTCTCCGGCCATTGACCATCTCCACACATTCTACGTAGCTACCTGGACTGGCGGCGTCTTCAAGACAACCAATAACGGGACAACGTTCAAGCCGGTGTTCGACGGCCAGAACAAAGCGACGATCGGCGCCATCGCCGTGGCTCCTTCGAATCCTGATATCGTCTGGGTTGGGACAGGAGACACACGCGGCTCCCGCAGTTCGTTCCCCGGAGACGGCGTTTACAAGTCCGAAGACGCAGGTGAGACGTGGACGAACACGGGCCTCCGAGATACCCATCATGTTTCGCGAGTCGTGATCCACCCCACGAATCCCGACATCGTCTATGTGGCGGCCATGGGCCATCTCTATTCCGCGAACGAAGCGAGAGGGGTATTCAAGACCACAGATGGAGGCCGGAGCTGGGAAAGAGTCATGTTCGTTAGTAACAGGCTCGGAGTGATCGATCTGGTCATAAATCCTCAGAACCCAAATATCCTCTACGCCGCAACATACGATATGCGGAGGACGCCTTGGAACTTTGTCAACGCGGGTCCTGAAAGCGGCATTCATAAAACCGTGGACGGTGGTGGGTCATGGAGGAGGCTCTCGGGTGGATTGCCCGAGGGACGGGTCGGCAAGATCGGCCTCGATATCTATCCCAAGAATCCCGAGATCTTGTACGCTCTTGTGAATAACGGCAACCCGGGGACGAAAGCAGGAACGGCGCGGGGATGTAGAGGCGGACAGCGAGCGGGGTTGATCGGCGGAGAGCTCTATCGCACCGAGGACGGGGGCCGGAATTGGACCAAGATGAATCCCCCGGATGTCGACCTGTCTCCCAAAGGCAGTGGCTATATCGGCTCCGGAGACGAAGATTGCGACGGGTTTGCGCAGGTCAGAGTCGATCCCAACAACGACCAGAACGTCTTCGCCGTGAGCAACGAGCTGTGGCAATCGGCCGACGGAGGAAAGACCTGGCGAGGCGGAAATTCGCGTAGGTCGGATCTTTTCCCCGGGATATTCGGCGATGTCCGAACATTGTGGATCGACCCTCAGAATTCCGACAGAATGATCATCGGAGACGACGCAGGCTTTTATCTTACACATGACGGAGGGAAGAGCAGCGACCATATTTCCCATCTCCCGGTCGGCGAGGCCTATGGCGTCAGTGTGGATATGGAGGACCCCTACAATATCTACGTCTCCCTACAGGACCACGAGGATTGGAAAGCGCCCTCGATTGGCCCCAGGGGAAACATCAGCATCCTGGACTGGGTGGCGATCAGCAGCGGCGACGGCATGTTCACCCGCGTCGATCCGAAAGACAGCCGATGGGCATACACAACAAGCGAATGGGGAGGAATTTTCCGAACAGATCAAAAGCTCGGGTACCGGGTCAGCGTCAGGCCCTCCAGGCCGGGGGGAGACGCTCCCTACCGGTTCATCTGGGGGACTCCCTTGCATATGTCCCCGCACAACGGAAGCACCATTTATACGGGGGGCGAGGTGCTCCTCAAGTCGGTCGACCGGGGCGAGCACTGGACCGAGATCAGTCCGGACCTGAGCACGAACGATCCATCGAAGCTACTTCCCTCGACGGAGCCCGGCGTTCAAGCACCCCTCTATTGGTTCGCAATATCGACGATCTCGGAATCCCCGGTGAGCCCGGGAGTCATATGGACCGGAACGAGCGACGGGACGGTGCACATCACTCAAAACGGCGGCGGAGCGTGGACGGACCGGACGCAGGCCATCGCCGCCGTGGGCGGCACGAAAGAGGCCTACGTGAGTCGGGTGTTCGCATCCAACCACGCGGCGCGTCGGGCCTACGTGGCGAAGAGCGGAAACAAGATGGACGATTTCCGTCCGTTCCTTTACAGCACTGACGACTTTGGAGCGACCTGGACGTCGATCTCCGGAAACCTCCCGGACGAGCCGATCCACGTCGTGTGGGAAGATAACAAGAATCCGGATCTTCTCTTCGTTGGCAGTGGCGGGGGTCTCTTCGTTTCGATCAACCGTGGGAAAAAGTGGCTGAAGATGAACAACAACATCCCCAATGTCCCCGTACTCGATTTATGCGTACATCCGAGAGAGCACGATCTGGTGGTCGGAACGTGGGGGCGAAGTGTTTTTATTACGAATATCGGTCCACTCCAGGAGCTGAACAACACGGTTCTGGTGAAGGATACCCATCTTTTCGAGATCAAGCCGACGGTTCAGAGGATCATTTGGGCCTTCGGGGCGAACGATAGGCTGTTTTCCCAGCGGTACATCGTGACTCCGAACGAGCCGAATGGGATGGTGATCCAGTACTATCTGAAAAACGCGCGGAACGATTCAGCCAGCATCGTCATCACCGATTTCCGTGGCACGGAGGTTGCCCGACTCAAGGGAGAGACCGCGGCCGGCATCAACACCGTCGTCTGGAACATGCGTGTGGAAGGGGCAGCGGGGGGACGTCGAGCGGGTGGCAGAGGCGTATACACGCCGGATCAATGGGTCCCCATTGGCGCGTATCTCGTCACCCTGAAAGTCGGGGGCCAGAAACTCACCCAGCCCGCGCAAATTACGAAAACTCAGGGTTGGTCCGTCGGAACTTCCTTTCCCAGCGTCATACGTCATCAACCCTGAATATAGTTCTGGACTCAATCAGGTTGGCGAAAACGGCTCGAGCGTCGCTGAAGCCGTCGCGCTTGGGGCGTGGTCAAGAGGGCTGTTCGGTGGTCTCATTGGGGCCGCGATTGGGGCCATTAGTCTTGGACAAGCGTGGGAGCGAGTATCGCCAACAGTCCACCTCGGAACCGTAGGGCGAGGAGGTCCTGGTTTTTCGATTGCGGTCGGTATCGGGTTCTGAGCGCAAGAGCAACCGGACGACCCCGAGAAATGATGCGCAACCTGTTCAGGCGCGGATTTTTTGTCGTTATTCAGATAGAATCGCTCTTCTTAGCTGAGGAGGAGCCATGAACGCGCGACGCGCACTCGCCTGTACTGTCGTTGTGACGCTAACGGCCGTTTTGCGACTGCCAAAGAGAACGGGCCCTTCGACGGGCTCCGGTTCCGTGAGATCGGGCCTGCTACCCCCGCGGGCCGTATCGACGACTTCGCTGTGCTGGAGTCGAACCCCGCTGTCTTCTACGTGGGGACCGCCACCGGTGGTATCTGGAAGACGACGAACAACGGTACGACGTTCGAGACGGTGTTCGACGACCAGACCACTTCCTCCATCGGCGATCTCGCGGTCGCTCGAGAGGATCCGAACCTCGTCTGGGTGGGAACGGGCGAGAACAACAACCGGCAGAGCTCTTCCTGGGGTGACGGAATCTACAAGTCGACCGACGGGGGCAAGACGTGGAAGAACATGGGGCTCGGGGAATCGATGCACATCGCGCGCATCGTCATCGATCCGACCGACCTGGACGTCGTCTACGTCGTGGCTCTCGGGAGCCTCTGGGGCGCGGGAGGCGAACGCGGTGTCTACAAGACGACTGACGGCGGCGAGAGCTTCGAGCGCGTCCTCCACGTCGACGACGACACCGGCGCGACCGAGCTCGTGATGGATCCGAGAAATCCCAAGGTGCTCTACGCGGCGATGTATCAGAGGCGTCGGCGGACCTGGGGATTCAACGGAGGCGGGCCTGGGACCGCAATCTACAAGACGACCGACGGTGGACGTAGCTGGGCCAAACTCACCGAGGGCATTCCGGAGGGTCCGAAGGGACGGATCGGGCTCGACGTCTACCGCAAGAACCCGGACATCGTCTATGCGCGCATCGAGCACGAGGACGAAGGCGGCGTTTACCGTTCCGACGATGCGGGGGCGAGTTGGACGAAGTTCTCGTCGGTGAACCCGCGTCCGATGTACTTCAGCCAGATCCGTGTCGACCCGACGGACGACTCCCGCATTTACGTGCTCGGAACGCCGCTCCTCGTCTCGGACGACGGCGGTAAGACATTCCGGGACGACGGCGCCCGGCGCATCCACGTGGACTTCCACGCGATGTGGATCGACCCGAACGACTCGAGCCACCTCATGCTTGGAGGTGACGGTGGCGTGGGGATTTCCTACGACCGAAGCGAGACCTACGTCTGGCTCAACAACATGCCGGTCGGGCAGTTCTACCACGTGAGCTACGACATGAGCACACCCTACTACGTTTGCGGGGGTCTACAGGACAACTTCACGTGGTGTGGGCCGAGCAGGGTGCGCAGCTACGCGGGCATCGCGAACGACGATTGGTTCATCATCGGTGGTGGCGATGGCTTCGTCGCCCTTGCCGACCCCGACAACCCAAGGATCATGTACGCCGAGTCCCAGAACGGTCGCATGAACCGCGTGGACCGGGTGACGAACGAGCGCCAGTCGATCCGTCCAGAGCCCGAGGAGGACGAGCCGAAGCTCCGATGGAACTGGGACACGCCGATGCTGCTCTCGCCCCACGACTCCGCCACCGTCTTCGTCGCTGCGAACAAGGTTTTCCGTTCGCGCGATCGGGGTCACCTGTGGACCGCAATCAGCCCCGAGCTCACGAGGAACGTCGACCGGGATGAGCTCGAGCTCATGGGCGTCTACGGCAAGGACGTGACGATAGCCAAACACGACGGCATCGCGCACTTTCCGACGCTCGTCACTTTCGCGGAATCGGAGATTCGCGAAGGACTCTATTGGGCGGGCTCCGACGACGGACTCGTACACGTCTCCTCCGACGCAGGCGTCAACTGGTCGGACGTGACGAAGAACGTTCCGGGGCTCGCCGCTGGCGCCAACGTCTCGCGGCTCGCGCCGTCGCGCTTCGAGTCGAATCGTGTCTACGCGACGTTCGATGCCCATCGGGTAAACGACTTCGGAAGCTACGTGTACACGAGCGACGATCTTGGCAAGAGCTGGCGCTCTCTCGAGTCGAACCTGCCCGCGGGCGAGGTCGCGCGCACGATGATGGAGGACCTGAAAAACCCCGACGTGCTGTACCTGGGGACCGAGCGGGGTCTGTACGTCGCCGTGGATCGCGGCCGTGAGTGGCACCGGGTCAAAGCCAATCTTCCCACGGTGCCCATCTACGAGATCGCGCTCCACCCGCGCGAGAATGACATGATCCTGGCAACGCACGGCCGGAGTATCTGGATTCTCGACGACCTCACGCCGTTTCAGGATTATGCCAAGGCGGCGGAGACGGACGCGTACATTTTTGCGACCGCGCCCGCGACCCAGCAAACCCCGGCCGGTAACCGGATTCCCGAGTTCGGGGGGAACCGCCAGTTTTTCGGCAAGAACCCGGAGGCGGGGATGCTCACCTACCGTCTCGGTTCCGACGTCGAAGAAGCTACGATAGAGATCCGGGACTCCAACGGAGCGGTCGTTACCGAGATCGAAGCGATGAAGTCCGCCGGCATCCATCAGGTCGGCTGGGACTTGCGCTTTGCTCCGCTTCCGGAAGTGGTGAGCCAACCCGACCGCCGGGGTTGGGGAGCGCGATACGACAGCCCGTTCGTTTCTCCCGGGATCTATAGCGCTCACGTGGTCGTCGACGGCAAGGACGGAGCGAGCGCGGAGATCGAGGTTTCTCAGGATCCGGACGTGCCGTTGAACGACGCGGATCGGCGTGTCTACGACGAGGCCGCGCGTCGGGCCTACGAGCTGAACCGTAGAGCGAACGAGGCGGCGAACACGGTGGTCGATCTGAACGAGCAATTCTCGCCGGTCGAGAAGGCCGTCGAGAAGCATGACCTCGCTGAAGTGAAAGAGATCTCCGAGCGTTTGGAGGTGCTGCGGCGGCGCTTCGGTGTGTTTGGACGTCAACGCGGCCGCCCGGCGGACGAAGACGTTCGGGGCAACATCTCGCGTTTGAGAGGAGCCATCCTCGGCGCGACAGCGGTTCCCACCGAGGCGCAGACGAGGCTTCTCGCGAAACTTTCTGGCGAGCTGGACGAGGTCATTGCGGAGCTCAACGAAACCCTCTCGAGCATCTCGGAGCTCTACCGCGATCTCGCCACGAAGGGTCTGTATCCCGCCACGCCGAAGGTCGTCTCGAGAGTGAGGTGAATCAATGAAGTACCGCCCGTTGCTAAACGCCCGTGCATGCGTCTCGGTGACCCTCCTCGTCCTCTTCACGGCACGAGCCGCCTCTTCCCAGCAGCGCCGACCCATGACGATCGTTGACATGCTCGACATCCCAACGCTGGCAGAACCCGGGCTCTCCCCGGACGGAAGTCAGCTCCTTTACCTCCTCTCGGTCGCGGACTGGGAGAAGAACAAAGCAATCTCTCACATCTGGAGGGTCAACGCGGACGGCTCGGGTACCGTCAGGCTCACCAACGGTGAGGACGGGGAGTCGTCTCCCCGCTGGTCACCCGACGGGAACCGGGTCGCCTTTCTCGCGAAGCGAGGCAAGGAAGAACACTCGCAGATCTACTTGCTCGATACTCGGGGCGGCGAGGCGTGGGCCCTGACCGAGCATCCCACGTCCGTCTCGCGCATCGAGTGGTCGCCGGGTGGACGTTGGATCTACTTCGTAGCACCAGACGAGAAGACCGAGGCGCAAAAGAAACGGGACGAAGCCGAGGACGACGTCTTCCGATACGATGAAGACTACCAGCAGGAACACGTTTGGCGGATGGCCGACGACGGCGCCGTGGCCGAGCGCCTCACCGAGGGAGACTTCTCGGTGAGCAACTATTACCTGTCTCGGGACGGCACCCGGCTCGTCTTTCACCGCCGACCCGCCCCCGTCTGGGACAACGGAACAAGCGAGGTCTGGTTGGCCGATGCCGACGGCCGCGGCGCCCGAAGGATAACGAACAATTCGGTGCCGGAGAAGGTCGCTCAGCTCTCACCGGACAACGGTCAGATCCTGTTCACCGGCTTCTTCAACGAGGAATTCGAGTTCTACTACAACGACAGGATCTTCCTCGTCCCAGCTTCCGGTGGTACGCCTCGGCTGTTGGTTCCCGACCTGCAACACCAGGCATCCGGGGCCATCTGGTCATCCGACGGGCAATCGATCTTCTTCCTCGGTAACACAGGCGTGCGACAGCAGCTGTTCAAGGCCGGCGTGGGAAACGGCGCAGTGACGCAACTTACCCGCGGGGACCACATGATCCGAGCCTGGCAGTACCTGCCCGAGCTCCGGCGCCACGTCTTCACGATGAGCACGCGGACCAACGCCGGAGACGTCTGGACGCTGGACGACGCCTCGGGCGCCGAGCCCGTCCGCATCACCCGAGTGTTCGACCACCTGGAGAGTGAATTCGAGCTGCCGCGCCAGGAGGCCGTACAGTGGAAGGGAGAGGACGAGGTTACGGTGGAGGGCCTGATCTTCTACCCCGCCGATTACCGAGAAAGCGAACGTTACCCCCTGGTCGTCCAGACGCACGGCGGTCCCCCCGCGTCGGACAAGTTCTCCTTCCCGAGGTCCTTCACCTATGTCCCGGTACTCAACGCCATGGGCTACATGGTGTTCAAACCCAACTACCGCGGGAGCACGGGCTACGGAGACGAGTTCCTGCGCAACATGGTCGGCCACTACTTCGACCAGGCGCACAAGGACGTCATGGCGGGAGTGGACTACCTGATCGAGCGTGGCCTGGTGGACGAAAACCGGATGGCGAAGATGGGTTGGAGCGCCGGCGGCCACATGACCAACAAGATCATCACCTACACGGACCGCTTCAAAGCCGCCGCATCAGGGGCTGGGGCCGCGAACTGGATTTCGATGTACGCCCAGAGTGACGTACAGAACTATCGCACCCCCTGGTTCGGAGGCACGCCTTGGGAACAAGACGCTCCCATCGATCGGTATTGGGGCAACTCCCCGCTCAAAGACGTACATCGGGTCACAACCCCCACGATCATCCTGGTGGGAGAAGGCGACCCGCGAGTGCCCCTGCCCCAGTCTGTGGAACTGTTCAAGGCGCTTCGCTACCACCGCGTGCCGACCCACCTGTACGTAGCCCCGCGAGAGGGCCACGGCTGGCGAGAGCTTCGCCATCAGCTCTTCAAGGCAAACGTGGAGCTGGACTGGTTCGAGCGTTGGGTGATGGACAGGGAGTACACGTGGGAAGAAGCACCGGGGGGAAAGTCTGAGGAGGCAAAAGTACCTTAAATTTCGGCGGCGCGGATCGAGTTGTCTCCGAGGACGATACCGCTATGGGTGAGAGTCTCGTCGTTTTTCGAGCTCCTTGGCTTCCGTCTCCCAGTAGAACTCGCCGAATTCCCTCCGCTCGGGCCAGATCTGATCGAGGGTCTCTCCCTCGAAAAGCTCGCCGTTGTGCATGACATAGAGGATGTCGGTGGTCCGCTGAATGTCATCGAGCGGATTACCGTTCAGAACGACGAAATCGGCGATCTTTCCGGTCTCCAAGGACCCCAGATCCTGGTCCAGCCCGAGCCGCTCTGCCCCGGAAAGGGTGGCCGCCCGCAAAGCCTCGAGCGGGCTCAATCCACCCATCGCCAGGAACCAGATGTCCCAGTGGGTAGCGATGCCCTGCTGCTCGCCGTGTCCTCCGGGGACCACGTAGCCACCACGGTGAACGAGTTTTGCCGCTTGCTCGGCTACCTGGACGACGCGGAAGTCCTCATCCCGAAACCACAGCCCACGATGTGTCCTTCGGTCGAGGACCTCCTTGGGGGTGAAACGACGGAGTTTGGGATCGTCGTGCAGATTTCTCTGCTGCCGAAAGTAGTGCTGACCCCAAGGACCGACGAGCTCTACCCCGAGGGTGGGGCTGTAGTAGGTCTGGCTGCGCGCCAGCAGCTCGATCACGTCGCGGTAGAGCGGCACGGCGGGCATGCTGTGCTCGTACCCGGTGTAACCATCGAGAATATGCGTCATGTCAAAGAAGAGATCGCCGCCGCCGTCAGCCGTGATCGAGACGCCCTCCTCGCGTGCGGCCATCGCCAGCCACTGCCTTTGAATGCGACGCGGCTGCAAATACTCCTTGAGGAAGATCGCCCCGTGTTCGCTGAACTGTCGCGCGATGTGGCGCGCGTCCTCCAGACTCTCGATCTTCGCGCTACGCGGGTTCAACGATATACCCGTGCTGTAGATTCGATGCCCGCGCAGGCGTCCGGCCTCGACCATCTCGGCGTTGGCGAAGACGGCCTTGGTGTTGGCTGAGGGATCGAAACCAGTGGTCACCCCGTACGCGAGATGTGCTGCCAGCGACCAGCTCCTTTGCGGAATGACCTCCCCGGGCAATCGGAGGTGGTCGTGCATGTCGATGAACCCGGGAACGATTGTCTTCCCGCTGACGTCGATCGCGTGGGCGTTGTCAGGGATCGCCACGGAACCGCTTGCCCCGATCGCGGCGATGCGCTTGTCCTCCACCACGATGTCGCCAACCGGGATGACCTCGTCACCGCGCATGGTGACGATGCGCGCGTTGCGCAGGGCGATCTGCCCCTGGGGCCGCGGGCGGGGGACTTGCAAGTCGATAACGAACTCGGTGGGATCAAGCTCTTGTGCGTCCGTTGCCTGGAGGGCGTCCTCTCGCCTCGAGCGATAGAAGCGGTTGCCAAATCGCCAGGTGAGCGTCTGTCCACTGTTCTCCCAACGAAGATTGCCCGCGCCCTCATTCGTAAGCCGGCGAATGTTCACTGCGGGCGACTCGAGGTCGAGGGTGACGACTTCGCCCACACGCGGGAGCGGCGCGAGATAGGCGTCCCCCCGGACGGTGTACGCCACCCACTTCCCGTCAGGAGAAGGAACCGCGGCCTCGGCACCGACGAGCTTGGCATGCTCCCGCGCATCGGCACCATCCAACCGTACAGAGTGAAGGACCAGCCTCCCGGGAGCGTAGGCCAGCGACGGGGGGGGCGGCGGCTCGGCATCCAGGTAGTAGATTCGCTGCCCATCGCTGCTGAACGTGAGTCTCTGAACCGAACCGCGGATTGCCGGGGGCAGAGGCGAATTTACGACGAGGTGCGATTGCCCACCCTGCGCGTCGACCCAGCGGATCTGCTGCACGTCGCTCGGATCCGTAGCGAGCCATGCACGAGCCGCGCCTTGGACAAACGCGATCTTGCTTCCGTCGGGTGCCCAGGTGGGACGATGATAGAAAGCCGGCACCCGTGTCAGCTGGATTGGAGTCCCCCCGACGGCCGGGACTTTCCACAGGTGCCCTCCTTCTGCATCAGTCCAGCTCACGTACGCAATCCAGTCGCCGTCGGGCGAGAAGCTGGGTGTGTACTCCCTTTCACTTCTCTCAGTCACTCGGCGGGGTGAACCGTCGGGCAGATCCATGATCCACGCTTGTCCGACAGCTCCGAACGTCAGTCGCGTTCCGTCAGGAGACTGGTTCGTCCAGCGGAGTTGGCGGGCTTTCACCGGTCCAGTTTCAATCGTTCGCTCGAAGTGGACGAGCGGCGCGAGTTCCTGGCGCACCTGCGCGGTGAAGGGAATCGGTGTGGCTTCCCCGGAGGAGACGTCGACTCGGTGGAACTTCCCGCCGAACGAGATCACGATCGCCTGGCCATCCGGTGTGAAGCTGTAACCCGGATAGAGATCACGGCACACGAAGCCCTCTTGCTCGTCGAGGTCGAGCGGATAGACCAGCTGCTGCTCGCTCCCCGTCTCGAGGTCGCGGATACGCAGGGTCGAGTGGGCTTCGTCTCGGGAGACGTAAGCGAGCGTGCGACCGTCAGGCGAAAGGACGGGCCTCAGGCCACCGCCGTAGTTCCCCGTAATCGTTTCGATGTCGCCGTTGTCACGATGGTAACGGCTGACCTGGTAATGCCCCAGGTCCGCGTTGTAACGGTGTCCCTGGGCGCTGCTCGAGAAATAGATATACGTGCCGTCTGGCGAGAACTCGGGCCCCGCGACGGATCGCATGGGTGCATCTCCGTCGGTGACCTGGATTCCGCTTCCGCCGTCTTTGTGGTACAGCCACAGTTCGTTGAGATTCAAACTCGATACACCCTTCCGCACCGCGAGAAACTCGCCGTCCGGCGACCAGGCTGGTGATCCGACGAGGCTGCTCGTGTCAGTCACGATGACGCGAGGGTCGCTCCCATCGGCATTGGCCAGCCAGAGACTTTCAGTGCCGTTGCGGTCGCTCACGAACACGATCTGCGTTCCGTCGGGAGAAAAACGAGGTTGGAAATCGAATGCTGGGCCTTCCGCGATGCGCTGGGCAGTGCCGCCGGCAATAGGCAGCAGATACAGGTCACCCAACAGATCGAAGACGAGTTGAGTACCGTCCGGGGAGACGTCCACACTCATCCATGTCCCCTCGTCGGTGTCGAACTCAATGACCCGGGTCGTTTCGAGCGGAAGCCCTTCCTCGTCCTGTGCGGCGGCCGTCGAACCGACTGCAAGGACAAACCCAACGGCGAGAAGAGAGCGGATTACGATCATTCGATACGAGAGCATTGAAACTCTCCTCCCAGCGAGCGTTTGTCCCACCCGCTACGGTAAATGCGGTCACGCTTTTTTTGACGTTTTAGTCAATGTCCAAGGGAAGAAGATAGGACATTTCCATGTCGGCAGCAATCGGGTGCAGTCACCTGGCGGTCGAGAGCGGAATTGACTTTTGAGCCGTTTTGAGGCACTTGTCGTCACCAAGACGCAACAGAGGAGGGGTTTCGATGTTCAGTAAAAGCCTGAAGCTTCGGGGAAGATGCAAGTTGACCTTGGCTGGCGTGCTCTTGCCATTGCTCCTGGCAGGCGTGTGGACAGGTGCCAGTCCCGCCGAGGGGCAAACGGTGATCGACGAGTGGCTGTTGCTGGGGCCCCTTCCGGTTTCGAGCTCCGCCTCTCGACCGGACGGCAAAGCCGGGTCCATGGCTGGCGTAGAGCTCTCCTTCGAGTCGAAGTGGCCGGCCGCAGGCGATCGGGTGAGCTGGTTGGCTGGTGACAGCTATCAATGGGCACGCCAAGGCACGGTAGATGGCGCTCTCCGCCTCGAGTCCGACGAGAGGCCCGGCGTCGCGTTCGCGGCAGCCTATCTCGAGATCGACCGTTGGCAAAAGGCGAAGCTCACGGTAACCGGCGCAGGAGCCAGAATCATCTGGGTAGACGGGTCGAAGGTGAGTGACGACGAGGAGCTGGTACTGGTGCCGGGAAAACACTGGCTCCTGGTAGAGACGGCTCCACTTGAAGAGGCAGCGGAAAAATGGGAGATCTCGGCGCGACTGGATGGGCTGACACCCGGCGCCGGGATCGAGGTTTCCCTGGATCCCCGTCGCCCGCTCTCACTAGTGGATCTGGGCAAGCTTCGCCAGGTCACCGAGATCGAGATGGACCCGACCGGACGACGTGCGGCCTTCCTGCTGCGGGCCGAGGACCGGGAAAATGATCGGCGGGTCTCGCATGTCGAGGTACGTGAGTTGGCCGACGGTCGCCTGGTCGAAGAGCTGAGGTTGACCGACCAGGTGTACAGTCCGAGGTGGTCGCGCGACGGGACTCGGCTGGCCTTCGCCACACGAACCGACGTGGACGACGGCGATGGGCGCGATCTCTGGATGTGGCGGCCGGGAGGTGGGGGTAGTGTACGGCTGCTCAGAAACGAGCCTGGCCTTCAGGACGTCCAGTGGTCCGCCGACGGCGACTGGCTCTACTTCACGGCCACGGGAGGCGAGCGAGAGGAACCGGGTGACTCCGGACGCATCGAGCGCCTCACCGAGGTCTGGCACCGGTGGAGCTTCTGGCGCGACCGAGCCTACCTGTTCGCGTTGAACGTCGATGAGGGCACCCAGATCGAGCTCGCCGGTGACCCGGACTACTCGATAGAGGGTCCGACCCTTTCACCCGACGGCCAACGAATGATCTTCAATCGCAACGTCCGTTCCCCCGAGCGTCCCTTCCTGCAGAGCGAGCTCTGGATCTTTGACCTTGGAACCCGTTCCTCGCGCAAGCTTTTGGACCTGGGGAAACAGTCGTTCAATGGTCCCGAAACCTTCGCCTGGGCCCCCGACGGCAGCGCGGTGGCATTCTGTGGCAGTGCAAAGGAGCTCCTCGAGAAGGAGGATCCCCAGTTCAGCGTCTACGAGATGGAGCTCTACGCCACCTCCATCGACCAGCCGCAGCTGAAGCACCTCAGCCACGGGTTCGTCCCTACGGTGGGAGCCGGACTTGGATGTCGGCAGATACATTGGAGTGAGAACGATGGCCGGATCTATGTGTCGGCTGGGGACGGGGCAAGGACGGTGCTTGCGCGGACCGCCGACCGGGTGCCCGCGTCGCTCGAGGGAACGACGCTCGAGCTCCTGCCCCTGCCGGCGGAGGTTATGGAAGCCTATGACGCCCGGGCGGGCACGCTGGTAGCAGCGCTCGAGACACCAGTCACTCCGCAGGTGATCTACCGCATTCGAGTTGCAGACGGAGAGGCGTCGGAACTGTTCCGGCCATCCGCCGGCGCCCTCGATTCAGGTGGCAATGCCTGGCTGGGAGGAATGGAACTTCACCGACTCAGTGGGCTTCGAGATCGAGGGATGGTACTGGACACCTTCGGACTTCGATCCGACACGGACCTATCCGCTGATCGTCTTCTACTACGGCGGGACAATTGCCATGAAGAAGTCGTTCCAGGAACGGCTCCTCTGGTACGCTGCCAATGGCTACGTTGTCTACATGCTCAATCCCGCCGGTGCGCCTGGGTATGGCCAGAAGTTTGCTGACCTGCACATCGATGACTGGGGCTATCCGGCCGGCTCGGACATCATCGAGGGCGTTACCAAGTTCGTCGAGGCACATCCCTTCGTGGACGGAGATCGGATCGGCAACTTCGGACGCTCGTATGGCGGTTTCATGACCATGCACCTGCTCACCCGAACCGATCTCTTCGCGGCTTCGGTCGAGGTGGCTGGAATCAGCAACATTGCGGGCTATTGGGGCGCAGGCTGGACCGGCTACAGCTACACCGATAGGACCTGTCCGGGCTGCTACCCCTGGAACCGGCGGGACGTGTACGTGGATCGCTCCCCTCTCTTCAAGGCCGATCGCATACGGACACCCCTGCTGCTCATTCACGGCACCAGAGACACCAACGTCGTGCCCACCGAGTCGGAACAGATGTTCACGGCGCTACGTGGGCTCGGCAGGGAGGCCGAGCTCGTCCGGTTCCACGGCGAGAACCACGGGATCAACTCGAAGCCCTCGGTACAGCAAACCAGCGACACGATCATCCTGGAGTGGTTCGACAAACACCTGCGCGACCAGCCGGAGGCATGGAAAGCTCGCTGGCAAGCCGATGACGGTGTGGAACGATAGGGCTAATTCGTTACAGGGTACTAGCGGGTTCGGGCACTAGCTTTCGCCACGGTTGACCGCCACATCATCGCTACCACTCCCCGTAGGGTCGTACGGTGGGCAGGCTCTCCGGGTCGATGATCTGGCCCTCCTTCATCAGCATCTCTAGCTTGCGGATATTGGAGATGTCGGCCAGGGGGTCCGCCCCCAACAGGAGGATGTCGGCCAGCTTGCCTTCCTCCAGCGTTCCGAACTCGTCGAGGGCCTTGCAGGCAAGCGCCCCGTTCTTCGTTGCGGCCACGATGGCATCCGACGGCGTCATGCCGAGCTCCACGAGGCCTTCGATGGCGATGATGGTCCCGATCCCCGGCTCCTGGTGCTCCTTCTTCTTTTCCCGGCGGAATTCGGGGGCCCTCGATACGGTGTTGTCGGTCCCAACCGAGATGATGGCTCCGGCCTCGATGAGCCTCTTCGCGTTCCGCCGTTTCACCTCCAGCACGATCCCCGCCTCCTCCTGCTCACGCCGGACTTCAGCGGAGGTCTTCGGCGATTGCCGCCTCTTTCGGTCCGCCTCCTCCTGCTCTTTCAGCGCCTTCTCCCTCTTCTCGACGTGTTCTTCCCATACCTCCCCGGTGATCGTGTTCTGCAGCCCGGAGCAAATGACCCTCCGCTCCACGATGAGCTCAACCAGCTCGTCTGTCATCTTAGACCGCCCGAGGCTTCGGGGATGCTGGATGAGGTCGATCCCGGCCAGGACAGAGAGCCGAAGCCCCTCCACGGTTGCGGAGTGGGTCTCCGCCACCAGGCCACGCTTCTGGGTCTCCTCCACGATCACCCTCTGAGCGCGCGGAGAGAAAGTGATGAGCGCGGGGTAGGAAGAGTGGGCGGTCCCCCCGTACTTGATGAAGTCCACCCCCTTGTCCAGGTACTCGTTGATGGCCACCCGGAGCTCTTTGGGCGTCATGTGCAGGAGCTCTTCCCCGGTGCCCTGGGCGAAGAGGTCGTTCATCTGCTCTTCGAGGAGGGTGAGCCCTGATTCGCTCGTGCGGGAGAAGGTCTCGGAGTAAGGACCTCCCCAGCCAACGATGTTGCCGGCAACGTACATCCGTGGACCGACCTCCTCGCCACCGGCGATGGCGTCCCGGACCTTGATCTGGGGAGGCAGGGGGCCGTAGCTGTCCCGGATCGTGGTGACCCCGTACTTCAGCTGAAGCTGCGCCCCCTGGAGGGTGATGTCCTCGAGCCGGTCCCAGTAGCGGGCGAACGTCGTTTGGCCACTTAGAGGGGTCACATGGACATTCGTGTCAATGAACCCCGGCGTGGCGTACTTGCCGCTGCCGTCGATCGCCCGGGCCCCCTGGGGGACTTTGACCGAAGCTCGTGGGCCGATCTCTGCAATCCGGTTCTCCCTGATCAGGATCGTCGCGTCCGGGACGGGCGGCCCGCCGTTTCCGTCGATCAAGGTAACCCCTACGATCGCCGTCACCTGCTCGGAGACCTGTACCGCGCCGGCAGAGGGTGAGGTTGGAATCGAAAGCGTACCCAGAACCAGGGCGGATATGACAATCAGACGGTTACCTGAATTCTCGAGGATCATGGCATTCCCTCCTAAATATGAGCCCCCGATTCTACTGAGGCTTTGATCCCAGCGTATTCTGTGGCCTGTCGAACTGTTTGGCAAGGGTGCCTGGGACGGAGATCGTCTTCGTGAACGGGTACGGCCAGCGGGAGCGCTTCCTGCAGCGCGAATTGCTCAGGGCTTTTTCGTCGCCACGGCGTCGACGAACGTGGCACCGAGGGAATGGATCACGACGTTGCCCCACGTCGAGACCATGTCCCTCAAACGGTCGATCGCCATCAGGAGCGCAATCCCTTCGACGGGGATGCCGATGGCGGACGCGCCCACCGCAATGGAGAGCGTCCCAGCCGCCGGGACGCCTGCCGTGATGAGGAACGCCGCGATCGCCGCAACAACCAAAAGTTGAGGCGGGCTCAGCTCGACGCCGTAGAGCGAAGCGACGAAGACGATGCCGATGGCTTTATAGAAAGAGCTTCCGCCGTTGACGATCGACGTCCCCGCACCGATCACCATGGCGGCGGTTTCCCGGGGTACCGAGAGCTTCTCGTGGGTTCTCTCGACGTTCAGCGGCATGGTCGCCATACTGCTGCAGGTGGCGATGCCCATCATGGAAACATCGCCGAGGGCTTCGAAAAAAACGATCGGGCGCCGCTTTACGATCGCCAGGTTCACGACGGTCGAATAGACCACGACGAAGAGGATGGTACCGATCCAAATCGCGGCGAGGAGCTTGACCATGGCGGCGAGAGCCGAGGTGCCGACCTCCGCCATCGTGCTCGCCATCAATACGAACACACCGTAAGGCGCGAAGCGAAGGATTATCCGGATCATGGCAGAGATCACCTCGGCGCCGGAGCGGAGGAACTGGACGACAGGTTTGCCCTTGTCGCCGATGGACACGAGAGCAACACCCAGGAGCGCCGAGAAGAAGATGATGGCGAGGACGTTGCCTTCGGCGAGCGCTTCCAGGACGTTCGATGGTACGACGCTCAGCAGGATGTCTTTCCAGGAGGGCATGATGGGCGTCACCATTTGCGCAGCGTCGGGAACGGTGACCCCGGACGCCGGGTCGACGAGGACGCCGGCGAAAACTCCCGAAACGCTCGAGAGAGAATTCGTCACCGCTGCGAAGAGCAGCGTCGCCACACCCGCGCGGCCCAGGGTCTTCATGTCCCGGATCTCCGCCACCCCGAGGGTCACGGAGAACAGGATCAGAGGAACGACGACCATCTGGATGGCCCGAATGAAGAGGTCACCAACGACGTCGATGGCGACGGCCGCATTCGGGGCGAGGAGTCCGAAGACGACGCCGCCGACCATCCCGAGAAAGACTTTGGTGGTGAGACCCATCGTCTATCTGGTGTCCAACGTTCGCGAAAGGAAGCCGCGGATGCTGCCGAGGTCGGGGTCGAGAGCTTCCGGCGGCTCAACATTCGCTTCCACCACGTCGGGCTGGTTGAGTCCGTGGCCGGTTACCAGGCACACGACCGTGTCCGGGCTCCGAATCATTCCCGTTTTGGCCAACCTCCGGGCCGCCCCGAGAGCCACCGCTCCCGCGGGCTCGGCAAAGATACCGGCACGGCGAGCAAGATCGCTCTGAGCGCGAAGCATCTCATCATCCGAGACGGTGACCACCGTGCCTGCCGTCTCGCGCGCGGCGCGTAGTACCATCGCCCCGGCGTCGGGACTCCCGTTGAGCAGCGTGTCCGAGACGCTGGGACTCGGCACGATGGCCTCGACTTTGTCAGCTCCCGCCTCGAACGCTTGTGCGATCGGCGAGCAAGCTTCGAACTGCACGCCAACCAGGCGCGGCATCTTCTCGATGAGACCGAGCGTGAGAAGCTCCTTGAAGCCCAGGTGCGCGGCAACCATGCCGTTGCCCGAGGACGTCGGGATCAGAACGACGTCGGGCGCCCGCCAGCCGAGCTGGAGGGCGATCTCGAAGGCGCAGGTCTTCTTTCCCTCGCAGCGGAACGGATTGACCATGCCGTCGCAGTCGAACCAACCGAGCTCGTCGACGAGCTCATCGAAGAGCCGGCCGATGTCGGCGAGGTGGGAGCGCACCCGCACGAAGATCGGATCGTAGATGGCGATCTTCGCCAGCTTCGAAGGGGAAGCTTCGGCACGAACGAAGACCACCGCTTTGAGCCCTGCTCCCGCTGCATAGGCGGCGAGCGAAGCCGCGGCGTTACCAGAAGAGACGATCGCCACCGTGCTTCGGCCATACTCCAGGGCCTTGAGCGTCATCAGCGGCATCGACCGATCCTTGAGAGAGCCGGTCGGAAACGCCGACTCGTTCTTGATCCAGAGCTCGTCCAGTCCGAGGCGCTCGCCAAGCCGCCCGCAGGAGAGCAAGGGCGTCTCTCTTTCTCCGAGCGTCACCACGTCGACGAGCTCGGGCCGCTCGATGGGAAGAAACGGCCGCCACCGCTCGATCGGCGTCGCCGTTCCGCAGGAGGTGATGTCGGTCAACGAAATGGCCGACTTTATTTCCTCGTAATCGTAACGCACGCCGAGGAAGCCCTCGCACCGCTCGCAACGGTATCGAAAGAGCGTCGAGGGAAAGGTGGCCTCGCAGTCGAGACAACGAAGGGCTCGAGCGAAACTCATAGGGACTACGGTTTCACCGAAATCGTCGATCCTCCTGCCCGCTCAGGGTCGTGCGGTGCTTGAGCTTCCGATCAAAGAAATCCGCCGCAGCCCGGAACGCGCGCAGCCAGCTGGAATGCAACAGGAACGAGTGGACCTCGTTGGGGAAGACCAGCTCCTCCACTTCCACGCCACGCTTGCGGAGGGCAGCCACCAGGGCGACCATCTGGTTGAACTGGACGTTGCGGTCGTCGTCGCCGCTCACGAAGAGCGCCGGCGAGCGCCAGGTGTCCACGTTGCCGAGCGGCGACGACTGACGGGCCACCTCCCTCACCTGCTCCCGCTCTGACGCGGTGAGCTGGCTGAAGGGAGAGAACTGCACTCGCGCATCCCAGGAGTGCACGCCGTGCAGATCAAAGCCGGCCGCGAAGATGTGCGACGCGCGAGCCAGGCCCATGCCGGTGAGATAGCCACCGTAGGAGCCGCCCCAGAGCCCGATCCGATTGGGATCAACGTCCTTCCGGCTGCGCAGGTAATGTCCGCCGGCGATCACGTCGCGTACCTCCGAGGCGCCACGCACCCCGTAGTTCTCCGCTTCGCGGAACTTCATTCCATAGCCGGTGCCGCTCCTGTAGTTGATTGAGACGACGATGTAGCCCTGGCTGGCGAGGTACTGATTCAGCCCGTACACCTTCTGGTAGTAATCGAAGCGGTGGTAGTGGTAGCCGAGCAGCATTTGGGAACGGGAGCCGCCGTGGAGGTACAGCACGGCCGGGTACGTCTGGTCAGGCCGGTAGTCCGGCGGGAGGAAGAGCTGCCCGTGGATCTCGAACCCATCGGCGGAGGGGAAGATTACCTGTTGCGGTTCCACCAGCGCGGCCGCGGGGAACTGCGGCGGCGCAATGCCTTGCGCGAGTAGCTTTCGTCCGGCCACTCTCGCCCCTGCGCCATTCCGCGCCGGGAGGCGCACCAGCTCGGCCCGCGGCGGAACCTTGCCGCCGGACGCGAGAAACGCGAGCGCGGCAGAATCCGCAGTGATCACGGGCCAGTACTCGATTCCCGTTCCGGAGGTGACCGCCTGCAGCGGACCCCCCGTGATCGCCACGCGCCAGAGGTGCCGGCGATCGATGTCGCCTTGATTCGACGAGAAGATGAGCTCCCGCCCATTGGGCGAAATGGCGACGTGCTCCACCTCGAACTCACCCGGTGTCAATTCAATCGCGTCGCCGCCTGCCGCCGGCACGGAGTAGAGGTGGACCCAACCGCTACGCTCCCAGGGGAACGCGATACGATCACCCTCGCCCCAGAAGAGCTGACGCTCGTTGTTCATGAAACCCCAAAAACGGCTCCCCACGCCCCTCGTGGAGCGCCACACCTCCCGGCCCTTGCCGGTCTTCGCATCCGCCACCCGAACCGACCATGGGAGTGCTTCGCGCTGCGGCCCCGTAAGCTCACCGGGTGACGACGGCACGCGAATGAACGCGACGCGCGCTCCGTCGGGTGACCAGATCACCTCCTGATCGTGATCGGTGGATGGATCGAGGAACGCAAGCGAGTGGGCGTCGTCGTCGTAGACGCCGATGAAACTGTGCTGATCGCGGGAGCTCACGAACGCGAGACGATCGCTGGTGGGCGACCAGCGTAGCGACGTCGCATTGCCGAAGACCCCTGCCGGCACCGCGGTCCCACGGTCGCGGATCAATAGACGCGGTGCGCCAGCCGTCATGCCGTTCGCGGTCTTGGTAAGTGGCGCCGCCCAGATCTGACCTCGCTTGAAGTATGCGACCAGCTTCCCGCTCGGCGAAACGGCAGGCCAGAAGCCGTCGTCTATGCGCGACGGCTCGCCGCCGGACGTCGAAACCATCCAGACTTCTTCCTTGCCACCTGCCGGATCCAGCGTCGGATCAGGGGGCTCGGGCAGGCGCGTTCCCATGTGGGCGCCACCGCGCACGAAGGCAATAGTGTTGCCGTCCGGTGTGAACGCGAGCTGCACGAGATACTTGCCATCATCACCGGAATAGCGGGTAACTTGCCGTCCCTGGTAGTCCGGCGGCTCCGCAATCCAGATGTTCCGAGCGCCGAGCACGTTCTCGACCCAGGCCACCTTGCCGCCGACCGGCGCGGCGATCAGCTCCGTCGCGAAGGGGGCGCTGAGGAATTGCTCCAGTGTGGGCCGCTGCTGCTGAGCCGCCGCCGGCAAAGGGCAGAGCATCAACATGCCGGCCAGCGCACCGGCGCGGAAATTCGTCGCGGGATTCAATCGTTACCTCCTCAAGGGTTTGTTGCTCGTTGACCTCTTCTTCATGTAATCGCCGAATTCCCCTTCAGGATCAAACTGCATGATCGAGGTCTCAGGAAGTTTGTCGCGGTCGATGAGCTTCCCTTCCTTCATCACTTGATCGATCTTTCGCATGTTGGAGATGTCCTCCAGCGGGTCCTCATTCACAACGAGCAGGTCGGCGATCTTACCCACCTCGAGGATGCCGAGATCCTCTTCCATCTGGGACGCCTCGGCTCCGGTCTTGGTTGATGCAACCAGAACTTGCATCGGGCTCATCCCTGCAGTTTGGTAGTCTTCCATGGTCTCGAAGTGCATTCTCCCAAGGATCGGCGACGTGCCTCGATAGGCTAACTCCCAGGCCTGTGGGCCCATATCGGTGGCCATCGCCACTCGGACGCCAGCCGCGATCAGCTTGTAGACATTCTTGTGCCATTGCTCGTACGAGCTCGGGTCCATGCCTCGGTACCAGTATGGGTATTTCGATCGCTCTTCTACGATCCTCTTCGGGTTACTGAACCTGGTTAAAATCCCACAAAATATGTTCTTCTCCTTGATCAGCGCGACCAGGTCGTTGGGGATCTCTCGATTTTCCAGGACCTCGGGGTGCTGGAGGAGGTCGACTCCCGACTCGATCGCTAGCCTGAGGCTCTCGGGGGTAACGGTGTGGGTCTCGTAGATCTTTGAGACAATAAAGTAGGAGCGCGCTGAGCAAGGAGGTCGACTCCCGACTCGATCCGGCCGCGTGCACCTCCTCGGCGATCACCTTCAGCACCTCGGGCGTGAACATCAGCGGCTGCCCCACCACGCCGTGGGCTGAAACCGCTACCTTCACGAAGTCCACACCCCGCGCCAGGTACTTGCGCATCTCCTGGCGCACCTCCTCGGGACGCATCGTGAGAAGGCCCGGCCCGACGTTCTCCTCCCAGATGGCGTTGATCCTCTCCTGAACGAGCGGTGAGACCCAGGCGCCGATCCCAGCAGATTCACCAGAATCTCGCCGGAATATGAAGTACTCACTGAAAGGCCCTCCAAGGCCGACGATGTTTCCCGCCACCAGCAGACGGCTACCAACCTTCTCACCCGCATTGATCCGATCCCGGGCTCGCAGCAGCGGCTCCAGGGGACCCCAGGAGTCCCGCACCGTAGTGACACCGTACTTGAGGGCGATCTGCGCCCCCTCAATGATGATCTCCTCTAGTTGGTCCTCGTACTTGACGTAAAAGTCGGGGAAAATCGTCAGGATCAGGTGCACGTTGACGTCGATGAGGCCGGGGGTCACGTACTTGCCCGTAGCGTCTACAACTCGGGCTCCCGCCGGGATCATCACCTGGGAGCGGGGCCCGACGGCGGTGATGCGGGTGCCCTCGATGACGATGGCGCTGTCGGGAACCGGCTCACGCCCGGTGCCGTCGATGAGCGTCGCACCGACGATGGCGGTAGTGTCTTGCGCCGACAGAATCGGACTCATCGGGATGAGACAATAAAGTAGGAGCGCGCTGAGCAAGTATTTGTATCTCATCACGACACCGAGTTACCTCCTTCTGGATTGGTTGCCCCTCGAATTCTTCCTCTTCTTCATGTAATCGCCGAACTCCCCTTCAGGGTCGAACTGCAGGATCGAGGTCTCCGGAAGTTTGTCACGGTCGATGAACTTCCCTTCCTTGATCACTTGATCGATCTTCCGCATGTTGGAGATGTCCTCCAGCGGGTCCTCGCGCCGACAGAATCGGACTCATCGGGATGAGACAATCAGGATGCGATCTTGCCGACTTCAAGCGTACCGAGATGCTCCTCCATCTGGGACGCCTCGGCTCCGGTCTTGGTTGATGCAACCAGAACTTGCATCGGGCTCAGCCCCGCTGATTGGTAATCCTCCATGGTCTCGAAGTGCATTCTCCCTAGCATCGGTGAAAACGGTCGATAGGCCAGTTCCCAGACCTGCGGTCCCATATCAGTGGCCAAAGCGACGCGGACACCAGCCGCGATGAGCTTTCGGGCATTATTGGCCCGTGGCTCAAAAGCCTCCCTTTCATACCGACTCGGGCTCATCTTTGCGAACCATTCGGGGTATTTGGAGCCTTGCTCTTCGAGCATGTCGGGGTAGCTAAACCTGGTCATAATCCCGCAAAATATGTTCTTTTCCTTGATCAGCGCGATCAGGTCGTCGGGAATCTCCAGGTTATTACCCTCGCCATCGCGCAAGACCTCGGGATGCTGAAGGAGGTCGGCTCCCGACTCTATGGCCACCCTGAGGCTCTCGGCAGTGGCGGTGTGGGTCTCGTAAATCTTTCCCGCCGCATGCACTTCCTCGGCGATGACCCTTAGCACCTCGGGCGAGAACATCAGCGGCTCCCCCCGTACGCCGTGGGCTGAGATCGCTACCTTCACGAAATCGACCCCACGGGCTAGGTACTTGCGCATCTCCTGGCGCACCTCCTCGGGACGCATCGCGAGAAGGTTAGTGCCGACGTTTTCCTCCCAGGTGGCGTTGATCCTCTCCTGAACAAGGGGGGAGACTCCGGCGCCCCGCGCACCCAGGAAGAACTGACTGAATGGACCGTCAAGGCCGACGATGTTTCCCGCCACCAGCATGCGGCTTGCGACCTTCTCACCCGCATTGATCCGATCCCGGGCTCGCAGCAGTGGCTCGAGAGGACCCCAGGAGTCACGCACCGTGGTGACACCATACTTGAGGGCGATCTGCGCCGACTCAATCACGATCTGCTCGAGTCGATCCTCGTACTTGACATAAAAATCGGGGATAATCGTCAAGATCAGATGCACATTGACGTCGATGAGGCCTGGTGTGATGAACTTTCCGCTGGCGTCCACCACCCGGGCTCCCGCCGGGATCATCACCTGGGAGCGGGGCCCGACCGCCGCGATCCGGCTGCCCTCGATGACGATGGCGCCGTCGGTAACTGGCTCACGACCGGTACCATCGATGAGAGTCGCGCCTACGATGGCGGTCGTGTCTTGCGCCGAGACAAGAGGAACCGCCAGGACGAAACAAAGTAACAACGCCAAAGGTACGTATCTATCTTCCATCGTTCCCCCCCTAAAAGGGCCTGAGCTTCGCTACTATACAGGAAAACAACCGTCACTCCTCCTTCGGATCGATTCTCCACCACCACTGCTCCGGCAGCTCCCTCTCCCGGGGCCAGATCTCGTTGAGCGTGTCTGCCTCGTAGAGCCGGCCGTTCTTCATCACGTAGCGAATCGTGTTGGTTTTGCGGATGTCCTCCAAGGGATTCGCGTCCAATACCTGAAGGTCCGCGAGCTTTCCCGGCTCCAGGGAGCCGACGTGCGCCCCGTGCCCGATGGCCTCGGCTCCGAAGATCGTGCCGGCCCGCAATACGTCGTGCGGCCGCATCCCGCCGCTGGCGATCGCCCACAACTCGACGTGGGCGCCCAGCCCCTGAAGGTCGCCGTGGGAGCCGAGAGCGACGCGTCCGCCCGCCTCGACGAGCTTGCGTAGCTCGGCCGCCTGGCGCTGATAGACGTACTCGTATGGGGGCTGCCACTGCATGACGCGATGTTGCAGGAGGTTGCGGTCGAGGACGGGATGCGGGGTGAAACGCCTGAACTTCGGGTCGTCGTGGAGGTCGAATCCTTCGATGGAGTAGAACCACTCGCCGGCGCCCACCGTCGTGTTGCTGACGAAAAACGTCGGCGTGTTGGTGACTCCAGCCTGCACGAGCAGCTGGATAACGTCCTGCGCCATCGGGAAGATGTGGAGCTTGTGCTCGAGGCCGGCGTAGCCGTCGATCACCTCGGTCAGGTTCTTCTGGAAGTCCGCGTACGTCTCGACCGTCGGCGTGAGCCCGCTCTCCCGGGCAGCGATGTTGAACCACTGGCGGGCCCTGCGGCTCCCGATCGTGTACTGCTTCACGGTCTCGGTGCCGAGATACTCTGCGAATGGACGGAGGATGTTTCGGGCGTCGTCGAGGCTCTCGAGAGGCACGTTCTCGGAGAGCGAAGGGCCGGTCGAGAAGATCCGCGGGCCCAGCAGCGCCCCGGTCTCGACGAGGTCGGCGTACGAGAAGACGTCGGGTGAGGCCGATGGGTCCCGGCTGGTGGTGACCCCGTAGGCGAGGTTCACCAAGTACATCCACGGCTGGGGGCGGTGCACCTCGGCGGCGGGACGCATGTGGGCGTGGATATCGACGTAACCCGGAAGGATCGTCTTGCCGGAGACGTCGATCACACGCGCGTCGGCGGGGGCGTCGACCTGCCCGCGCGCACCGACCGCAGTGATGCGGTTGTCAGTGACCACCAGGTCGCCGTTTTTGAGCACCTCGTCCCCCCGCATCGTCACGATGCGGGCACCGCGGAGGACGAGCGTGCCGGATGGCCGGTCGCGCGGGACCGTTATCGTGACCACAGTCGTCTCCGGGTTCTCAGCCGTCGCCACGTCGTGGATGAAGAATGTCCGGCCCAGCGAGTAGTGGACGGTTCCGCCGTCGGGACTCCATCCGGGGAACTCCGCCGTGATGTTCGTGAGCCGCCTCACGGGTAGCGGCGCCTCGGAAGGGTTCACGATCGACAGCGTTACGGCAGAACCCGGCATCGGCAACGTCACCAGATAAAGATCGTTGCCCACCAGCGCGAGCGCCCGATCGCCGCGCGGCGAGAGGAGGATCTCCTGAGCGGGCGGTTCGACCTCCGGCCTGCTGGGAGTGATGCTGCCGGTGACCTCGAGGATCGACTTGACGTCGGTGCCGTCCCAGCGCATCGAGATCAACCCCTCGGCGCGATCGTAGACGTGAACGCGGTCGCCCTCCGAGGTGAAGTGCGGCGAGCCATACTGGCCGGGGCGATGGATCTCGGTCAGATCGCCGCCGTCGGCGGACATCCAGGCGAGCTGCAGACGGGACGGCCCGACCTGGAGCGTCCGCGCCCGGCGCGGGGCGCGGAGCAGCATGAGCCGGCTGCCCTCGGGCGTGTAGGTCACCCCCTTGTAGTAGGCGCTCTCCCGTGTCAGGCGCTCCGGCGCTACGGAGCCATCCGCGCGAGCGCGGTAGACGTCGCCACCATCCGTATCGTTCCAGGTGACATAGGCGATGTACCGGCCGTCGGGCGACCAAGCGGGCTTGAACTCTCCCGTCTCTCGGTTCGTCAATCGGCGAGGTGCACCGCCTGGCAGTTCCATCACCCACAGCCGATCGAGTGCGGAGAAGGCGAGGCGCTGCCCGTCGGGGGAGGGCCGGGGGTCCTGGATGCGTCGGAGCGTCAGCCTCGAGTCGTCGAACGGATAATCGAACTTGACCAGCGGGCCGAGCTGTTGCTCGACGTCCGCCGTGAACGGGATCGGCATGGCCGTACCGGACGGCACCTCGATCCGCCAGATCTTCCCGTCGTAGGACGCGACGAGCGCCCTGCCATCAGGAGTGAAGGACATTCCTGGCATCACGTCGCGGGTCGGGCGCGAGTCCTGCAGGTCGAACTGCACTTCCTGTGCGAGCCACCGCTCGTCTCCGGTCCCGAGCTCGCGCAGCTTGAGCGCGGTGACCGCGTCGTGACGGGTGGCGAAGAGGAGATACTTCCCATCGGGGCTGATGGCCGGCCGCATCGCGCTCCGCAGCTCGTTCGTCAGCACGTCGGTGTGCCCGCTCTCCCGGTCGAAGGTCGCAACCTGCCAGATCGTCGACCACCCTCCGGTTGCCACAGCGGTGTAGAGGTAGCTTGGGTCGGGGCCGAACGCCGCACCGACGTAGTTGTCGTAAGGTTCGTTGCCCTTGCCGCCGGCTAGCGCGACGCCGGTGCCCCCTCCCAGCAGGTACTGATGGAGGCCGTACATGACCTCCGTGACCCCCTTTCCCTTGGAAACGACGATGCCGCGGCCGTCCGGGGTCCACTCCGGGGAGACGAACTGAATGTCTACCTCGCGGGTGACGGGGCGGGGGTTTTGCCCATCGGCGTCGGCGAGCCAGACGTTGTGGGACCCGGAGCGGTCGCTCACGAAGACGATCGTCTGGCCATCGGGCGAGTAGCGCGGCTGGGCGTCGAAGGCCATCCCGCTCGTGATGCGCGTGGCGGTGCCGCCGGCGATCGGGAGGACGTAGAGGTCGCCCAGCAGGTCGAAAACGATGGTGCTTCCATCGGGGGAGATGTCCAGGGAGATCCAGGTTCCCTCGTCGGTGGTGAAGCGGATGGTACGGGTCGGCTGAAGAGGCAGCGGCTCCTCTGAATCGGCCTGCTGGGCGACGCCCGAGGAGGCGACCGCAGCGCAGGCGAGGAGGGCTACGACAAAGTACGAAGTCTTACCTGGCATTGGCATCGTCCTTTCTTGATCATTCCTGTGTTCTGTCCATTGTTGCCGAATAAGGCATCACGCTCCAGCATACGGCGCTAATATACGGCCGATTGCGACTTCCTGACTACATTTCCTGTCGATCGCCTGGAATGATGTTATGATTTTTCCTGTCCTTCGGTGGAGAGGAAAGAAGCCTCTGCCAATCGCTAGTGTGATCAAAATGAAAAATCGGCCTTTCCTGTTAGCGATCCCTCTCGTCTTCGCAGCGCAGCTCGTCGGTGCCGCCGCGGTCACGGCCTCGAGCGACGATCGGGTGAAGAAACTCTCGGAGCCGCATCGATCGTGGCTCGAGGAGGAGGTCGTTTACATCATTACCGACCGGGAGCGCGATGTCTTTCTCTCGCTCGAGTCCATCGAGGAGCGGGAGCGTTTCATCGAGGTCTTCTGGTCCAAAAGGGATCCCAACCGCGTCACGCCGGTGAACGAGTTCAAGGACGAGCACTACCGGCGGCTCGACCACGCGAACACGTTCCTGGGAAGGGAGACCTCCCGAGAAGGATGGCGAACCGACCGAGGTCGCTACCACATCATCCTCGGCCAGCCTCGTGAGGTTCAGCGCTTTGACGGCCACCTCGAGCTCGTATCCTCGGAGCTTTGGTTCTATCAAGGAGATCCTGCTCTTGGGATCACCTCGTTCTTCTACCTTCTCTTTTTCAAGAGAGGTGACATCGGCGAGTATCGACTCTATAACCCCTTGATGGACGGGCCGCGGGCGCTGGTGCGCGGTGGCAGGTTTCGTTCCGGAACCAACAACGGGCTTGCCGTTCAGGCACTTGGAGAAATCTCCCCCGAGCTCGCCTCCGCCTCACTCTCGTTCGACACCGCTGAGCCGTTGAACTTCGTCACCGGTCAGCCCTCCATAAGTACTGCGGTCCTGATGCGCCGCATCGAGGATTCTCCGAAGCGGGCGATTCGCACCGATTACGCCGATGCCTACCTCAGGTACAAGAACCGTGTATCCGCCGACTACTCTTTCAACTTCGTGCCCTCTCGTAACACGTTTTCGATCCTGGTGGGCAAGGACGCCACACCGTTGGTTCACTACAGCATCGAGATTGACTGGGAGAATTTCACCCTGGAGACGGACGAGGATCAGCTGAAGTTCTATACGACCCTGGACGTCACCGTCGAGGTCCGCACCTCCGAGGGTGTGCTGGTGATGGCCGACGACAAGGAGGGGATCTATCTGGAGCTGAGCCCGAGCCAGATGCAGCCGATAGCGTCGTATCCGTTCGCCTATCAAGACGATTTTCCGCTGGTGCCCGGTGTTTACACGGTGGCGGTCGTCCTGCGCAATCGGGTCATCAAGCAGTTCACGGTCGCAGAAACGGAGCTTTCCATCCCCAACTTCTCCTCCGGCGTGGCCATCCCTGACGTGGTGCTCGCATTCACCAGCCAGATAGTCGATGGAAACGTGCCCGAAGGTGAGGTCCGCACGTATCAAATCGGCCCCAACCGGGTCGAGCCGGCGGCGGGCCACCTCTTCGTCATCGGAGACACCGTCCATATGCTCACACAGGCCTACGGTGCCTCGCCGGGTGAGACCGTAAAGCTCGAGCTGGTGGACGGTGAGGAGGTTCTGCTGTCGGCCGAAACGCAAGTGGGAGAGAGCGATACGATCCTCGAGTACATGAAGTTGGATGGGGTGGTCGCTGGCAACTACGAGATCAGGACGCGCGTCGTCGCTTCGACCGGCGAGGTGGCGGCCGAAAAGAGGACGCCGATCACGATCTCGCCGCGCTCGACGGCCAAGCGCCCGGCGTTCGGCGTCTATCACCCTGGTTTCGACACGAACGCGCCCGGGCTTCTGAATTTCGTTCGCGGCGAGCAGTATTGGAACCTCGGTCATTTCGAGGAGGCCCGGAACGAGTGGGCGCGGTCCGTGGCGGAGAATCCGGAGCTTCCCCCTGCCCGGTGGAAGCTCGCCAGCGCCTATCTCAGGGAAAGGCAACCCGACCGAGCCTTGGAGCTCCTCGCTCCTCTGGAGCAAGCATTCCCAACGCAGTTCGATGTGGTGGCCGGTCTAGGCTTCGCCCACTATGCCAAGGAGGCGTACGACAAGGCAGCCGATTATTTGACGAGAGCGCGGCAGATTCGAACAACGGACACCGTGCTTCTCAACGCCCTCGGCGACAGCCACCAGCGGCTCGGGAACAACGAGGCGGCTAGTGAAGCCTTCGAGCAATCTCTGGAGCTGGATCCGGCTCAGGAAGCCGTCAAGAACCGCCTCGCCGCCCTTAGACGCCGTGGCGAGCCTTGAGTGGCATTCACCAGCGTTTGGAAAATACGATCGTCGAAATCTACCGCGCGCCCTTTACCTCGACACGAATGATAGAAAGCTCTTCTCCGCCGGTATTCTCCGACACGTGCAGCGGCCTCGCGTCGGCCGAAGAAATATCACCGGACTTCCCTTCCGTCTCCTCGGCTTGTTCACCTTCCGGCGCGCTCTTCCCCGTGTAATCCGTCAGCATCACGTTGACGCCCGGCAGGTGATCGTGAGCACGGGATTGACGCCGGCCGGATAGGTCATCCGAACGACTCGAACACGGTCGTTGTCGACACTAGTCAATGACAAGAGGGGCCGTATCTAAAGTAAGAGGGGCGGTGCCTCTTGGCACCGCCCCTGATTCGGCCTCTGTGACTTTCCGGCGCGCCTGTTGCGGCGCGAAGGCGGAGTTGCCGGAGATCAGAAAATGAATTGCAGACCCAACTGGAAGGTTCGCGGCATTTGTATGGTGGAGCCCTCCCCGAAGTTTCTCGTGTTGTAAACTAGGTTCGCCCCATTCTGCCAAGCTTGAAAACTGTCGTTGTTTGTAATGTTGAGGATGTCGAGGTCCACCTCGAAAAACGCGTCGTCCCCGAATTGGAAGCGACGCCCGAACCGCATGTTCCAATAGTGCTCGGCCCCCAACCGAGGCTGACCCTCGCCCCGCGTGGGGAACGCGAATCGATTGGTTGTCGCCAGCGGATTCGACACGGTTCGCCCGTTCGACAGCGTCACCGTTGGCGGGCCAAACTGCGGGTCGGGCTCATCGATACGGTCCAGGACCACACCGGTGTACCGGCCGAATTGCAGCGAGTAGCTGGTCGAGACGATGACGTCCCACGGGGCGTAGTAGACCACCGCGACGCGGGCGATGTGCTCCATCCACTCGTGCGAGGAACAGCGCCTCGTGCAATAGGCGTTGTTGGCGCTGGGGCTCCTGTTGTCGTTATTACGCAGTCCTCGGTTGATTTCAAACGCATCGGGCTGGATGAAGGAGGCCGGGTCCCTCGGCTGCCACGTGCCGGCCAGGTGGGACCACGCCCGCGTGTAATTCCCCAGGATCTCGATCCGATCGGTCTTCTTCGAGCCGATGATCTCGAACGCGTTCCACACCGGATGGTTCCAGCGGTTGGAGGTCAGTAGGTCGATGTTGTTCTGAGTCTCGTCGCGATACCCTTGGAACACGTTCCCGTCGTAGATGGCGTTCGTCTCGACGAGCGCCGTCCTATCCCGGTAGTCGCGGTGGATGAACCCAATGTCCACACTCGCCTGGCCCGGGAACTGGTGGCGAAAGCCGACCGCCCACTCGTCGACGAACGGCTGATGATAGTCCGGATCGACGATGCGGTTTGTGCCCACCTGTGAGGTGCCCGGTGTGATGAAGAGGGTCTCGAAGCTCCCATCCAGATCCAAGTCATACTCGTCGCGCCACCCAAACGTTGCGCTGCCGGCGCTCAGCGAGTTGATGTTCGCGGCATCGTGAAGGCGCATGAAGGAGGCGCGCACGCCGTTGCGCGCGTCCTCGGTGAGCATGTAGTTCATCCCCACGCGCGGGCCGACCTCGTAGCTGCTCTGGAGGTCCACGCTGAACAGTTGGTCGCTGCGACTGATGTGGTCGACACGGAGGCCCAAATTCAACGTGAGACGCGGCGTCGGCGACCATGCGTCCTGGACGTAGAACGCGTTGTCCGAGAACTTCAGGTCTCCCGTAACACCGCCATCGGTGTCGTAGAACCTCCGATGGAACGGAATGGTCCCGCCGGCAGTGTTGTTCGGATCGAGCAACACCTCATTTTCAATGGAGAAGCCGCCGTTCAGGTAGTCGACCATGGGGAGTCGAGTCATACTCGGCTGCAAGAAGACACCGACCTGGAGCTCGTGCGAGCCAGCAAACCCCGAGAGGTACTTCGTCACATTTCCCGTGATGGTCCACTTCGTGGCCGGCGCGAAGCTCGCGCCCCCGGTGGTCGCGCTCCCCGTGCGGCTGGCGCCGCCGTAGTAGTTGGCCAGTTCCGTCTGCCCGCTTAGCCGGCCGCTCTGAGAAAACACGTTCTGAAAAATCGAACTGGCGGGTTCACCCGTAAATTGATGTGTGGCCTTGAAGGTCTTGTCGTTCCAGGAGAATGCGACCTTGCTCGTCACCGAGTCGCTCCAGACCGACGTGAGGCGCGTCGAGAAGGCGTTGCCTCCGATAAGGGTATCTGCGGATCGCGTAATCGCGATCGGCCCAGCCCTTTCGTACGTTGTCAGGTCGCGGTTGAAGAAGCCTGAAACCTGGTGGTTCGGGTTGAGCTGCCCGGTCAGTTTGACGAACACGATATTGGCATGATTGCCCGTGTCGCCAAGTGGTTCGGCCGACGGGTCAATCGCGGCCGCGTCCGCGATCTGCTCCGGCGTCCGGCTTACGCCGGTGGTACCCTGCCAGCGCCGGTACGACCCAAAGAACCACAACTTGTCCTGCACGACCGGACCACCGAGCGAGAACTCCGGCTGCGTGACCGAGATGGTCTGGCTGGTTGCGTCGGGTGTGTTGTTGCCGATCCACGACTTCGGCGTCCAGGCGAATATGGCAGCACCGTGGAAATCATTCGTCCCGGACTTCATCACCACGTTTGCGGCGGCACCCATGCCCAGTTGCTGGGAGGCATCCATGCCGCCCGTCTGGATCTGCACGTCTTCGATCGACGAGACCGCCATGTTGGCGTACCCCCACCAGGGGTTGACGGCCGAGGTTATTTCGGCGCCATCGACCATGGTCGAATACGACACGATCCCCGCGCCGCGGATGTAGAAGACGGGCGCGATATTGTTCGTCGAGTCCCTCGACACCACCCCGGGCGTGAACCGCATAAACTCGGACCAATGTCTGCGGGCTTCCAGCGGGACCGATCGCTGCAACTCGCCGCTGACGTTCACCGCCACCGAGGACTGTTTGGTTTCGATCATCGGCGTTTCGCCGGTCACCGTCACCGTTTCTTCCAGAGTGCCAAGTGTCAGGACGATGTCGAGCGGCAGGTTTAGCCCTACTCGTACGAGGATGTTCTCGCGCCTGAACGGTGCGAAGCCTGCCAGTTCCGCCGATATGGTGTATTCACCGGGCGGGAGGTCGAGCAGGCGGTAGTTGCCGTCCTGACCCGAGACGACCGTGTGGGGAAGGGGAACCGTCGCGCTCGTCCCCGTGACAGTCACGCCCGGCATCACACCGCCTTGCTCGTCGCGGATGTAGCCGCGGACGGACCCTCCCTGCCCGAACGTCTCGGCCGCCGCAAAGGCCAGCAGCAAGGCCGCAATTGCCAGTGTTTTCATACTCACGGTTTTCATACACCCCTCCTTTATTAAGGGAAAATGATCAGGAACGTGTACGTTCGGAAGGAGCAAGCTTGGGCTCGTACGTGAGACAATTTGAAGACCCTCGCTCCTTCAAGAGGGCCTTGCGCGCAGCGTTGAGAGACATGGGCGTACCCTATCATATGTCTGCGTCGTCTGCAGAATCTGTGCCGGCAATAGCTTTCCGGTCCGTGATAGAAGGCCTGCTGTAATTGCAACAAAAATAAGGACATACTTTCGACACGACTACGTTCTTGGACCTAGCCCATGCCGCTATGATCCAATTTTCCGTTCGGGTACTGGAACGGCCAGCCCCACAACGGAATCAAACTGTTGATATCTATCAGCTTATAGCATAGGACGCGAATGCAAAATTTTGGATTGACCCTCCAAAAATCTGCTTGACACGAAAGGCCGCCCTTCGCGCCCCAAAACCTAAGGAAGCCCAGAAGCATGTTCTGGAACAACAGCTTTCCCCTCGGGTCCGTGAGGTAGAATCCAAATCGATGAAGCTCCGCGGTTTGCAGCGGTGACTTCGACGCACGCTTCGCGGGGACGACCTCGCACGGACGGACGGAAACTTTCTCACCGTCTCGGTGGACGGCTCACGTCTAAACTAGTACTAGTACTAGTCAAGTCTAGTGCATCATCGCGCGCTCACTCCTCGCGGCAGACGGGTTGGCTGCCGCTCGGCAGGCTGCTAGTTCTTCTTCCCCGACTCACCAGCACTGGTCTGTCCCGCGCGCGTCACATGGCCAATGACCTCGAAATCGAAAACGCCGTCGAGTCCAGTCTCCCGTTGAGTCTGAACAGTGATTTTCTTGGCCTCACTGATCATCAAAGGCTCCAGGCGCTTGCGAGAGCCGAGCAGCTCTGAGAAGTCCCAGCTCGCACCGGCTCCCTTTCCGCCCTCGTCCGGATCGAGAAAGATTGCCGTGGGCCCCGAGGAGCTAGAGGCGACCTTGGTGACACGCACCTTTAGCGGAGCATAGATTGCCTGTTCGGATACGTTCCTTACCTGCAGCTCGAAGGTGGCGGTGCCTTTGGCCTCCTCGTACTTCGCGGGTCCCCCGACGAGGCGGACGAGTTCGGTCACCATGGCCGTGTGAGTCGGCGGTGGAGACGGTTCGGGAGAGGTGAGTACCTGAATCCGCGCCGTGAAAAGCTGCTGGAGCTCGTTGCGCCGATCCGCCCACAAAGCATGGAACACCCCCTCCGCATCGTGAGTCAAACCCGTATAGTGGCCAGGCCATATGTTTCGGCCGGGGTCGAACGAGACGCGGATTCGCGCAGCTTGGATGTCCTTGCTTGCTTCCCTGAACGCTCGCTCGATACCAACGACTTCCTCCATGCGGCGGCGCTCGCGCTCAGGCGCCTTCGAGAGCTCCTCCTCAGAAGGTAACGTATCGTCGAAGTACGGGCTCACGTTCCAGACGTGAACGCTCGGCGGCAGATCTTTCTCCGGACAGGATGGCGCGGTCGAGACGGCGACGTTGGGCAGGAACGTTTCGCCGCCGTCCAGCGAGGCGCCAAAGTATTGCTCCCAGCAGCGGCGGGTGGGATCGTTACGGCGGTCGTACCAAGCTACTCCCACCACCCCTTCTTGATTGACGGCCACGACAGGCGTCATCCGGAAATCGGGCGGGCCGCCCGGGGTGTGGAGGTTGTCGTTCAGCCTGAGCGGCTCCGACCAGGTTCTACCCATATCCGCGGACCAAGTGAGCCAGATGTTCGACTCATCCTTGCTGACATCGTCCCAAACCATATACATGCGGTCGCGGTAAGGACTTGACTCCGAGGTATCGGCGACAACGATGGGGAGGGTGAAAGCACGCCCGAAGTCCCCTCGCAAGTGCCGCCAAGCCGACGAGCCCACCTCAATCACCTTTTCGGGCTTTCCAAAGGTTTCACCACCGTCACTGGAACGCAGGATGTAAAACGGCTGGCGGTCGTTCTTTTTGTCGCTGAGCGGCCAGTAATATTGGTAGTACGTTACCAGCAGTGTGCCGTCTGAGAGGACTACCGGCTCGGTAGCAACTAGCTTTCCCCCCTCTTCGTCGTGCAGCAGGATGGGATCACTGAAAGTCTTGCCTCCATCGCCGGAGTAGTGCATAAAGAGGTGGTACTTTTGCTTGAGGAATGTATCCGAAACCTCGTTCCAGACAACGTAGAGCCGGCCGTGATGCGGACCACCGCTGTTATCCACCACCATCCTCGGATGGTCCGGGGCCAGCGGGCAATCGAGCTCCACTGGATCATTCCAGCTCCTCCCCTGGTCCTCGGTAGAATAAATTCGAATGGTTCCCTCGCGACGCGGGCTCGACCTACCAAGCGCCTCACCAAAGTTGCGGCCGCTCATTGTGTGAAGAACATACATGCGGCCATCCGCAGCCGCTGCGGTCATCGGATCAAAGCAGCCTTCATCCTCCTTGGGAAGATTAATGTCACGCCAGGTTTGGCCGCCGTTCCTGGAAATCATCGTCGCGCAGCGGCGGGGCCCTGAGGTGCCGGCCCCTCTGCCCTGGCTGGCATGCGAGGCAGCGATGAGTAACTTGGGGTTCGTCGGGCTAGCGGTAATCCAGCACTCGTTGCGTTCGCCCTCCGTCGCGTTCGCTGAGGCCCGGAGATTCGGTCCTATCACGATTCTTGCAGCCTCGCCGGGCTCTTCGCCCGGTCCAGCCAAGGCGGCGACACCACTCACAAGCGCCAAGCAGGCAAAGATCGGCAATTGCACTCGCCACAACGTCGTCATAGCAAACCCCCTAAGCTAGCGTCCCCGAAGGACACTAGAAGACAACACCTTATCACGACACGAGGAAGACGGAAGCAGACGCTCAAACCAGCCCCGACGTGCGCTCCTATACCTCGGACATCGGCATTGGGGTCTGTTTGGCACGGTTCTCCACGGACGTTGCGTCGCAAATCGAAGGCGGATATAATCCCACCCTCCTCCTTGAGCGACGGACGGAACTCGGGGAGGGACGTTTCCTGTGGCTCGATTCCATGGCGGAGAAAGGGATGGCGCACATCCGATCCTGGCAACCTCGCGGCCGTCCACCAAGTGCTGGACGATCTTGGAACACCCGGAAAATCTCGCTCGTCATGAAGGATGGCCAGGTGGTGGATGGCGGGGTCCTGCCGCTCGAGAAGTCTCGAGCGGCCCGCGCGGCACCCCAGCACGTCGTCGAACAAGGAGGAGAAACAATGAGGCAAGCGATCGCGTCCATCTCAATCTCGACGCTCTTCTGGCTCCTGGTCGTCTGTACTGCGACGGTATCAGCTGATACGGCGATTGTCGGAGCTACCGTGATTGACGGCAACGGCGGACCGCCCCTCGTCGACGCCACCGTCGTTATCGTCGGCGAACGCATCGAGGCCGTCGGCCCGCGGGCCTCGGCAGAAGTCCCGGCAGGCGCCACAATCATCGATGGCACGGGGAAGTTCGTCACTCCAGGTTTCATTGACACAAACGTGCATATTTCGCTCTACGGAGGGGGCCGGGGGGGGGCCGGTAAAGAAACGGCCGTCGCGTACTGGAACCGTAACGATGAACTGACGCTCGAAATGGCGCAGATGCATCTAAAGTACGGAGTAACGACGATTCGCGACAGTTACGGGACACTCCCTGCACTGAAAGAGGTTCGGGATGGGATCGCGCGTGGTAAAGCGATTGGGCCGCGCTTGTTGTTCGCCGGAAATATCGTCGGTTGGGGCGGTCCCTACTCCATTACCTTCTCCGTCGTTCGTGAGCAAGGCCTCTCCCTTTGGGAGGAGCAGTACAACGACACCATCACCCAAGGTTCCGGCGAAGAGTTCATGGACATGTATCCCGAAGAGCTCCGCGTCGCGATCAACAAATACCTGGACAAGGGTGTCGATTTCATCAAGTACGGGGGAACCAGTCACTGGGCCATTCCGACGCTCATCGGGTTCTCGCCTGAAGCGCAGCGAGTGATCGTCGAGGAAACCCAAAAGCGAGGGCTGGTGGCCGAGACCCACGCCACAAACCCCGAGGGACTCCGCCTCGCCGTCGAGGCAGGCATCGATGTGATCCAACACCCAGAAGTCCTCGCAAATCGGGAGTTCTCCGACGACCTTGTCCGTGAGATCCGTGAGCGGAGGACCATTTGCTCGATGTTGGTGAACACCTTCACCGGTGAGGCCTGGAAGAAACACCTCGAAGACAAGGAGGCGGCGGAGAAGAAATTGGCGAAGGACAAGAAAGAAGCTGCCGAACCCGGCCTGAGAAGACACGTGAAAAAGGGAAAGACGTCCGCCGAGCGACGCCGAGAACAGCGTGAGCTCGGGCTTGGCGTCGAGATGCGCCGCCGCAACGCCAAGAAGCTCATCGACGGCGGCTGTATCGTGACCCTCGGTACGGATAACTACCTGGGCAGGGCGCCCGAGTATTCCCGCGAACCCAAGCGCTTGTGGCAGGAGCCGGGCAACGGCACGATCGCCGCGATCGAGGGGTTGGTGGAGCTTGGCATGACCCCCGCTCAGGCGATTGTTGCAGCGACCAAGAACGGGGCGATGGCGTGCAAGGCCTTGGACGAGTACGGGACGCTCACGGCGGGCAAGCTTGCGGACCTCCTGGTATTGGATGCCGACCCCCTTGCCGACATCTCGAACATCCGCAAGCTCGGTGTCGTCATGAAGGAGGGTCAGATCATCGACCACCGGAAATTGCCCACGAAACCTCTTATGTTCCGGCGATAACCGATAGGCTCGCCCGAAAGGTTGTTCACGGCCGACGCTGCCCGTTTCGGGGAACGGCGCGCCGCCGGCCTCTTTCTGCCAGACGGAAAGGCAGGCGCCGCTATTCTGGCCTCGGAGGTAACGATGCATTCCAAGAGAGCGTGGAACCCCATCTCCATAGGATTGTCCCTCATGCTGTTGTTCATGCTGCTTGCCGCCCTCGGGCTCCCGGCGCATGCCACTCAGGCTTCCCGGAGTGCCACGGCCATTGTCGGAGCGACGGTGATCGACGGCAATGGCGGACCACCGGTCAAGGACGCGACAGTGGTTGTGGTCGGGGAGCGTATCCAAGCGGTGGGCCCACGGGCCTCAGTCGATGTTCCGTCGGGTGCGCGCGTCATCGACGGTACGGGAAAGTTTGTCACCCCGGGATTCATCGACACGAACGTGCATATCTCCGTGACCTTCGCTCGTAGAGGTCCTGGCAAGGAAAGCGCCGTCTACTACCAGCACCGGAACGCCGAGCTGACCCTGGAAGGCGCCCAGATGCATCTGAAGTACGGGGTCACCACTCTTCGTGACAGTTACGGGGCTCTGCTTCCGATGATCGAGGTTAGAGAAGCCATCGCCAAGGGAAAGGAGATCGGGCCGCGCCTGCTCGTTGCCGGGAACATCGTCGGCTGGGGTGGCCCCCACTCGGTGACGTTCTCTGTGGTCCGGGAGCAGGGGCTCTCGCTCTGGGAAGAGCAGTTCAACGATTTCATCACGCAAGGCTCCGGCGAGGACCTCATGGACATGTATCCGGAGGAGCTCCGGGTCGCCATCAACAAGTACCTCGACAAGGGTCCGGACTTCATCAAGTACGGAGGAACCAGCCACTGGTTCTTTCCGACCCTCATCGGGTTTTCGCCCGAAGCGCAGCGCGTGATCGTCGAGGAAACCCAAAAGCGAGGGCTGGTGGCCGAGACCCACGCAACCAACCCAGAAGGACTCCGGCTCACCGTAGAAGCGGGAATCGATCTCATTCAACATCCCGCGGTTCTGGCGGGAAGGGAGATATCCGACGAGCTCGTCCGCGAGATTCGTGAGCGACGAACCATTTGCTCGATGCTGATCAACACTTACACTGGGGTGGCATGGCAGAAGCACCTCAAGGACAAGGAGGCGGCCAAAAAGAAACTAGCCGAGGAGCGAGAAGAGGCTGCCCGGGTCGGGCTGAAAAAGCAAATCAACCGGAAAAAGACGTCGGCCGAGCGGCGACGGGAGCTCCGTGAGCTCGGGCACGGCACCGAGATGCGCCGAGTTAACGCCAAGAAGCTGATCGACGGCGGCTGTATCGTCACCCTGGGTACGGATAATGCTCCCGGCACAGGGCCTGAATATCTACGAGCCCCGAAACGCATATGGCAGGAGTCGGGCATCGGTACGATCATGGCCATCGAAGGTCTGGTCGAGCTCGGCATGACCGCTTCGGAGGCGATCGTTGCAGCGACCAAGAACGGGGCGTTGGCCTGCAAAGCCCTCGATGAGTTCGGGACGCTGGAAACGGGCAAGCTTGCCGACCTCCTGGTATTGGATGCCGATCCCCTTGCCGACATCTCGAACATCCGCAAGCTCGGTGTCGTCATGAAGGAGGGCCAGATCATCGACCACCGAAAGCTGCCGACGAACCCAATTTTCTACAGGCGTTAACCCCGATCTCGAGACCCTGACTGGCCTACCACTCGCGGTACACGCGTTTCGTCGGGAGGCTCTCCACGTCGATGATCGTACCCTCCTTCATCACCATCTCCAGCTTCCTGATGTTCGAGATGTCGGCCAGGGGGTCCCCATCCAGGACGAGGATGTCTGCCAGCTTCCCCACCGTAAGCGTTCCGTACTCGTCGAGCGCCTTGCAGGCGAGGGCCCCGTTCTTCGTGGCCGCCACGAGCGCCTCCGAGGGGGCCATGCCGAGCTCCACGAGGCCCTCGATTGCAATGATGGTTCCGATCCCCGGCTCCAGATGCTCCGACTTCTTCGTGCGACGGAATTCGGGCGCTCTTCCGACGGTGTTGTCGGGTCCAACCGAGATGATGCACCCTCCCTCGATGAGCTTCTTCCCGTTGACTCGCCTCATCTCCAGATTCTGCCCGAAAACCGTCCCTGGGTGCTCCCATCCGGTCTCCTGGACCATCCTGCGGATTTCTGCAGTGGTGAGAGGCGCCTTCCGCTTCCGGGTCTTCTCCCACTCCTTCCGTGCGTCTTCCCGCTCCTTCAAGTACTTCTGCCAGACTTTCCCTGTGTACTTGTTGGGAAGCAGGGAACAGATGATGCCTCGCTCGGCGATCATCTCAACGAGCTCGTCCGGGATCTCCCTGTAGCCGACGGCATCGGGGTGTTGGATCAGATCGATGCCGGCCAGGATGGAGAGCTTCAGCCCCTCGAAGCCCTTGGTGTGGATCTCCGCAACGAGCCCCCGCTTCTGCGTTTCCTCGACGATCACCTTCTGGGCATCAAGGGAGAACTCGATGAGAGACGGATAGTTCGGGTGCGAGGAGCCGCCGTACTTGATGAAGTCGGGTCCCTTGTCGAGATACTCGTTCATCGCCACCCGAAGCTCGTCCAGGCTCATATGGACCAGCTCCTCACCGCTCCCCTGAGTGAAGAAGTCGTTCATCTGCTCCTCGAAGAGGGTGAGATTCGATTCGTCGGTGTGGGAGAAAGTCTCGGAATAGGGACCACCCCAGCCGACGATGTTTCCTGCTACGAACATGCGGGGGCCGACCAGCTCGCCGCGCGCAATCGCATCCCGCACCTTGATCATGGGAAGAAGGGTGCCGTAGCTGTCGCGGACCGTGGTGACCCCGTGCTTCAGCTGGAGCTGTACCCCCTGAAGGATCACATCGTCGAGTCGGTCCCAATACCGGGCAAACGTCGTCTGGCCACTCAAAGGGGACATGTGCACGTTGGTATCGATGAGCCCCGGGGTCACGTACTTCCCGATCCCGTCGATGAGCCTGGCCCCGCGGGGAACCTGGACCGAGATCCGCGGCCCGAGAGCTGTGATCCGCGTGCCCCGGACGACGATCGTCCCGTCTGGGAGGGGAGAGCCCCCGTTTCCGTCGATGATGGTGGCTCCCACGATGGCCGTGATGGCGTCGGGCGCCTGGACCGCTCCGGCGGCGGACGGAACGACGAGCAAAAGCCCGGTCATGAGAAAGCCCGGGAGAACAAAGGTACGTAGATCCTTGAGAATCATGGCATCCTCCTAACGATTGGGAATTCCAGTCACCACTTTGGGTAAGCACGCTTGGTAGCGAGGCTCTTGGGGTCGATGATCTGACCCTCCTTGATCACGGTTTCGAGCCTGCGGATGTTTGAGATATCGGCCAGCGGATCCGCCCCCAGGATCAAGAGATCGGCCAGCTTCCCGACCTCCAGGGTACCGAACTCGTCCAACGCCTTGCAAGCCATGGCGCCGTTTTTGGTTGCGGCCACGATGGCCTCGGAGGGCGTCATCCCGAGCTCCACGAGCCCCTCTATCGCGATGATCGTCCCGATCCCCGGCTCCAAGTGTTCCGGCACGGGGTGGTCCTCGCGAAGAAACTCGGGCGAGACTCCGGGCCGACCGAAGAGAAGGTTGTCGGCCCCCACCGAGATGATGCACCCGGCACGGATGAGCTTCCTCCCGTTGCGTTGCCGCATCTCCAAGTTTCCCTTCAGCACGGTGCCTGGGTTGGGGAGCCCCGTCTCCCTCACGTCGCGTCGTACCTCGGCCGAGGTCTTGGGCATCTGGCGCGAACGCAGCCGGTTCGCCTCCTCCCGTTCGCTCCGCGTCTTCTCCCGCTCGTCGAGATGCCTCCTCCAAATCCGGCCGGTGTACTTGTTCGGGAGTAGCGAGCAGATGATGTCTCGCTCCACGATGAGCTCCTCGAGCTCATCAGTGAGCTCCCGGAGCCCGACTGCTTCGGGATGCTGAATGAGGTCGATTCCCGCCAGGATGGAGAGTCGAAGCGCTTCCAGGCCCTTTGCGTGGGTCTCCGCCACCAGGCCCCGCTTGTGCGTCTCCTCCACGATCACCCGCTGGGCGCGGGGGGAAAAGAGAATCAGGTAAGGGGGGCCAACTTCCGTGGAGCCCCCGTATTTGATGAAGTCCGGCCCCTTGTCGAGGTAGGCGTTGATGGCGACCTTGAGCTCGTCGGGAGTCATGAGGATCAGCTCTTCTCCGCTTCCCAGAGTGAAGAAGTCGTTGATCTGCTCCTGAAAGAAGTCGATCTCCGATTCGCGGATGCCCCTCATCGTCAGGGAGTACGAGCCTCCCCATCCCACGATATTTCCGGCCACGTACATGCGGGGGCCCACCACCTCTCCCCTGGCGATCGCATCCCGCACCTCGATCAGGGGGAGCAGGGGGCCAAAGCTGTCGCGAACCGTAGTGACCCCGTACTTGAGCTGAAGCTGCACTCCCGAAAGGACCAGGTCCTCCAGACGGTCCCAGTAGCGGGCGTAGTTGAGCTCGCCACTGATGGGGGACATGTGGACGTTCGTGTCGATAAAACCGGGGGTCACGTACTTCCCGGTGCCGTCGATGACCCTGGCATTTGGCGGCACGCGCACTGAGGCCTGGAAGCCGACCTCGGCGATCCGCTTCCCCTGGACCACGATCGTCGCGTCGGGGACAGGCGGCCCCCCGTTTCCGTCGATGATAGTGGCTCCCACGATGGCCGTGACGGCGTCGAGCGCCTGGACCGCTCCGGCAGCGGACGCAACGGCGAGCAAGAGCCCTGCCATGAGAAAGCCAAGGAGAACATAGGTACGGAGACCTTTAAGAATCATGGCATCCTCCTAACGTAGTTCCTCGATCCGTAGTTCCCCGATTCAAGTGAACAACCACCGCCTAGAAGGCGGTGGCTTCAAGGGCTGTCAATTGGAAATTGACTGTCGTCGTGAAGAGGCTCGCCATCCTGGGAGTCTATGTACTCCTTTACCATCTCGTCCGTTATGCTTCCTGAACTCACCGCCAGATATCCTCGGGCCCAGAAGTGCCGGCCCCAAAACTTCTTCCTCAGGTGAGCAAACTCCTGAAGGAGTACTCGGGAGCTTATTCCTTTTAGCCACTGCACGATCGTACTCAGGTCCTGGTGTGGTCGGTAGGATACGAACACGTGGACGTGGTCGCGTGCAACCTTACCCGAGATTATGTGCAGCTCATGTTCCATCGCGATCTGACGAATCAGATCGCGCACACGAACCGCTACTGGACCGATCAAAACCTTTTTACGATATTTCGGTATCCAAACGATGTGCGCTTTTAGGTCCGTTTTCGTGTGCGCTCCGTGCCTGTAGTGACGCACGCGACCACAATACCACGATCTTCTCTTCGCCTAAAGGCGAGGGGTTTCGACCATCCCCGGAAGAGACACTAAGCGGCAGCCTCTGTTGACAACGCTTGTTGGGGGGAGTATAGCGGAGGTTGCTTTTCGAAGCATGAGAGAGTGCTGAGATGTCACACCTTTCGACGGCTCTACCCGGGCTCTTGACCGTATCCCTCGCGTTGGTGATGTCTGTGCCGCCACTCTCGGCACAGGTCGACTATCGGCGCGCGGAGCAGATGCTGAGCTGGAACCTCGCGCCGCTCATCACGGGGGACGTTGCCGATCCCGAATGGATGAAGGATGGTAACCGTTTTTGGTACCGGGTCCCGACGAGCAACGGCCCCCAATTCATCCTGGTGGATCCAGTGCGTGACACCGAGCGCCCGTTGTTCGATAACGTGAAACTGGCCGCCGCTATGTCGCTGGCTAACAACGAAAAGCACTACGAACCCGGCAAGTTGCCGTTCAGGACCTTCGAGTTCGTGGATGGCGAGCAGGGGATCGAGTTCGAAGCCGGCGACGAGAAGCTCTTCCGCTGCGACATCACCGCGTACCACTGCTCCATCAGGAAAGGAGAGCTTCGCCCACCGACGCACGTCTTGTCCCCAGACGGTGACCGGGAGGCGTTCATCGACGAGTACAACCTCCATGTCCGGCCGGCCAGCGGTGGCGAAGCAATCCAGCTCACCACTGACGGCGTTCGTTACTGGGCGTATGGCGTCACGGACCCCACCCCGAGCCAGATCATCAAAAAGACAAAGGTGCGGCCGGTCCTCGAATGGTCTCCGGACTCGAGAAAGATTGTGGTGCAACGCATGGACGAGCGGAACGTAGAGCACATGCACCTGTACTCGTCGACACATCAGCGCCCCATGCACTATTCCTATCCTTACGCACTGCCGGGCGACGCCAACGTTCCGCGGTTCGACATACACATCATCGACGTTGGCTCGAAGGCAAACATCAAGGTGCAGTCCGACCCGCAGCCATCGGTCTCGAGTCTTTCGGGCGTACGAGAGGACCAGTGGGTGACAGTGAAATGGAGTAAGTCGTCGGACAAGCTCTACTTCACCCACATCAACCGTGGGCCCAAGCGCGTCCGGCTCATGGAGGCAGACGCCTCGACCGGCACGGTGCGGCGCCTGGTGGAAGAATCGAGCGCGACGTACGTGGAGTTGATGCTTTCGAGGGGACCACCCAACTGGACGGTGGCCAACAACGGAGACGACGTCATCTGGTTCTCCGAGCGAGACGGGTGGGCCCATCTCTATCGCTACGACGCGAAGGACAATCTCAAGAATCAGATCACGTCCGGCGCCTCGACGGTAGGGAATCTCCTCCACGTTGATGAGGCCGCTGGCCAGATCTACTTCACGGCACGGGGCAGAGAACCCGGTAGGGATCCGTACTGGGCTCACCTGTACAGCACGGACCTCGAGGGATCGCGTCTGCAACTATTGACGCAGGAAGAGGCGAACCACAACGTCGCGTTCTCTCCGAGCGGCAATTACGTCGTGGACACCTATTCCAGCGTGGACAAGCCACCCGTGACCGTGCTGCGGTCTCCGGTTGACGGCAAGGTGATCCGGAAACTCGAGGAGGCGGATATTTCCGGGCTGTTGGCCACCAGTTGGCGCATGCCGGAGCCGTTCACGGTGAAGGCCCGCGATGGCACCACCGACCTCTACGGAGTCATGTACAAGCCGTCAGACTTCGATCCCGCCAAGAAGTACCCGATCATCGATAATATTTATCCTGGCCCTCAGACCATTGTCAGGCAGAGAAACTTCTCCCCGAGCAACGGCGAGGCCAGGGCCCGCCAGGTGCATGCCCTCGCAGAGCTCGGATTCATCGTGGTGCACATCGAAGCGATGGGCACGAATTTCCGCTCCAAGGCGTTCCACGACACCTGGTACGGGAACATGGGCGACAACGGGATACCCGACCATATCGCAGCGCTCAAGCAACTGGGGGCGAGACATTCCTTCATCGACCTGGACAGGGTCGGGATTTACGGGCACTCGGGAGGCGGGTTCGCCTCTACCGACGCGATCCTCCGGTACCCGAATTTCTTCAAAGTAGCGGTTTCCTCGGCGGGCAATCACGACAATCGCAGCTACCGAAACACCTGGGCCGAGAAGTATCAGGGGCTGCTCGAGAAGGACGAAGCGACGGGCAAGGACAACTACGAGAATCAGGTCAACTATCTTCTCGCAGACAACCTGAAGGGGAAGTTGTTGCTCGTGCATGGAGACATGGACGATAACGTGCATCCCGCCATGACGCTGCAGGTAATCGACGCGCTGATCAAAGCGAACAAGAAGTTCGACTTCATGATCATGCCGGACCGGGCGCACAGCTTCACCCAGGATCCGTACTTCATTCGGCTGCTGTGGGATTACTTCGTCGAGCACCTCCTCCACGTGGAGCCGCCAGCCGACTACGAGATCAAGAAGCCGGAAGACGCTTTTACTCCGCCGCAATGAGCTTCGGGACAGTACTATCGCCCTCGGCAACGGCAGAAGGCAAGTCACCGAGGAAGAGAAATGGCTCACTCCCTCACGTCACAGGCTCTTGGAGGAACGATGAACGCAAGACATTTTGTCCCAGTGTTCTTTTTTGCTTTGCCGCTTGTTTTTGTTCCCAGCGCTTCCACTCAAGACACCACCGCGATCGTGGGAGCTACGCTCATCGACGGCACCGGAGGGCCACCGGTCGACGACGCCGTGATCGTCATCGAAGGCAGAAGGATCGCCGCGGTGGGTCGTAGGGACGAGATACAGGTGCCCGATGGGGCACGCCAGATCGACGCCACAGGCCGCTACGTCATCCCGGGGTTGATGGACGCCAACGTCCATCTGGTGCTGAACTCCTCCATCGAGTTCGTGGTGCGCTACGAGGGGCGATACGAGGACCCGATCGAGGAGGCAGCTCAGGTGAGCCTCAAAAACGGGCTGACCACGGTGTTCGACTCGTGGGGTCCTTTGCAGCCATTGATGAACGTGCGGGATCGGATCAACCGCGGGGAGACCGTGGGCGCCCGGATGTTCGTGGCCGGCAACATCGTGGGTTTCAGCGGCCCGCTGGGCCGTGACTTCAATGCCGCGGCGGAGACCACGGCGACGAAGGCGCTGGTGAAGCGGATCAACTGGACCTGGGAGGAGAACACCGGCCCGGACCTGCTGTGGATGACGCCGGAGCAGGTGCGAGCCGAGATCCGCACGTACATCGCCCGCGGCATCGATTTCCTCAAGTACGGCGCCAGTGGCCATCGCGAGGAGAACTTCCTCATGTTCTCGCCCGAGGCCCAGAGGGCGATGATCGAGGAGTGCCATCGGGCAGGCATCATTGCCCAGACCCACACGACGTCGGTGGAGAGTCTCCGCCTGGCGATCGAAGCGGGCATCGACATGCTCCAGCACGGCTCGGTGACCGGGCCGACGCCGATTCCGGACTCCACCATCCAGATGATGATCGACAGGAATGTCTACTGTGCGGTGCAGCCACGCACGGCAAAGCGGCTCGAGATCGAGCTGGAGCGGGCCGAGGAGGATCCGCGTCCCAGCAGTCGCCGTAAAGAACGATTGCAGGTCTGGCACGAGAACGAGGTGCGGCTGATTGAGGCGGGCGCACCCCTGTTGCTCGCAACGGATGCGGGCATGAGGGATCCCGACCGGATGGAAGGGACGGACCCCAAGCTCCTCGTCGAGCGGCCGACGGAGCTCGGGGAGGGACATTTCCTGTGGTTCGAGGCGATGGCGGAAAAGGGGATGGCGCCCATGGACGCGATCCTGGCAGCCACCCGCAACATCGCCGCCGCCTACCACCTGTTGGACGATCTTGGAACACTCGAGAAAGGGAAGCTGGCGGATCTGGTCATCCTGGAGGCTGATCCGCTTAAGGATGTCAGCAACATCCGCAAGATCTCGCTCATCATGAAGGATGGCCAGGTGGTGGATCGCGAGGTCCTGCCGCTCAAGAAGGTCCTGAGCGTCCCACGCGGCACCCCCAGCCCGCCGTCGAACGAGCAACAGAAACCATGAGGCAACCGCTCGCGTCCATCTCAATCTCGACGCGACAAGCTTCCTGAGACCTCCATCAATCAGTTCGACCTGAAGTCGGGTTCAGGGGTTCCGTGAAGAAGTGATGAGCAGGATCCGCTTGTTGACCGGATAGAGCCACTCGATGCCCCGCTCGGTTACGACAGCGGAGTCCTCGAGATGGATATGCACCTTCTTCCGGTCCCATTCGGGCGCGGGTGTCCAGGCAAACAGCTCGATGGAGAAGAGGTTGGTGGGTTGGATCTCGAACTGCAGGCGCCGCGGATTAAACGAGGCGATCGACGGGCCGACACCGTGGCCAAGGTTACCGATGGAATGAGACACGATGAGGACCTCGGTCTCGTCATTGTCGTCCTGCAGGTGGAAGGTTCTCAGTAAGGCGAGCTGGGCTTCTCTTCCCTCGATAGCGATGAATCCGGCCTCCTCGAGCTTGCGATTCAAGAGCTCCAGCGTCGCGCCGCCGCTTCGGGCTACGGAGATATGGCGTCGGAGGATCTCGCGCGCCTTCAGGGCCTGGTCGAAGGCGTTCTGGATGCCCGGTGGCACCGTCGTTTCGCCTTCTTCGAGTACGTATGCAATGCGTTTGATGTCGGTGCGAAAGTTCATCAAGCCGACGCCGAAATCGATCGTCAGGAGGTCGCCACCCAGGATGACGCGGTCGGTAGACATCGCCTCAATCCCTTCGGGTCCGATGATGTAGACCGAAGGCAGACCAAAGGATGACTCGAGGCCGCGCGCCAACAACTGCTCTTGCATCCACCAGGCAACATCCTCGAGCGTGGTTACCCCCGGTGTGATGATTTCGTTGGAAAGAGCCCTCTCAACGATGTGGCGGGAGAGCTCTCCCGCTTCACCGAAGGCGACGATCTCGGTGGCGACTCGGCGCGAGCGAAAATCAGAAATCAGCTTCTCTGCGGAAACCAATCGCGAGGCGTACGGCTCGCCCAGCGTCGAGACCAGGTGCTGGTAAGCGGTGTACGACAGCCCGTCGGCGGCGCCGATCGACTTCGACATGTTCACGCCGATACGCTGTGGGTCACGCTCGGCGACGAACGCCCTGAGGTCGAAGTCCGCTTCCATGAGATCGTAGGCGCCGCTTCGTGCCAGCAGCTTGCCGCCGATGCCGAGGGTTGCCCGCTCGATGCGATCCTCGCCCCGGTCGGTGAAGACGTAGTAGCCGAAAAGGCCGAGGTAGCCGGCGGAGCCTCTGCCCAGGTCCTCGTAGAGGGGATCGCTGTAGCCCTCCTTCATGACGGTGATCCACATGTCGATACCGTTGTCTCGCATCGCCTCGGGGAGGACGTGATCGAATTTGTCGCGACGGATCTGACTCATCCTCTCCCAACGCCGCCGTGCCTCATTCCGGTTCTCTTCCAGCCGGAGCTGTGGCTGTGCACCGACCCCAACCAGGGGGCAGAGGAGCACCGAAAAGAGGAAGGCTACAGCCGAGAGCATCGGGGCTCGACCGTCAGTTCTCAGACGTTGGCTGCACCGGGTGCTTCAAGTGGCGTCCAAAGAACGCAAAAATGCGCCGATAGTAATCTTCGCGTGCCTGCGGTTGCCGCATGCCGTGCGGTTCGTTGGGGTAGAAGAGCCACTCGAAGGATTTGCGGTGCTCGAGGAGTTTGTTGACCAGCGCAGCGGAATCAAGGTGCATGGAGTCCTGCATGCCACTCAGAACAAGGAAAGGACGCTCCAGGTTCTCCGCGTAGGTGAGCGGCGAAGCACGGCGAGTGCCTTCTGGATTTTCCCAGGGGAAGCCCAGATGTTCTTCGTTGTATCCGGGAGCCAGGTAAAAAAACCTTTCCCAGTCGGTCACCGGAGCGCCGGCGGCACCCGCTGCGAATGTCTCGGGTGATCGGAACATCGCGCTCGAGACCATGAATCCACCGTAGCTATGCCCCCAAATGCCGATCCTGTCCGGATCGACGTAGCCGAGATTCTTCAGATACTCGACGCCACTCACCGCGTCGTCACGGTCGATGTCGCCGAGCCGGTCGAACACGTCCAACCGGAACTTGCGGCCATAGCCCGCGCTGCCGCGGAAGTCGACATCGAGCACCACGTAGCCTTCCTGGGCCAGAAAGTGGTTGAAGGCATTGCGAGCCAGGCTGACCCAACCGCGGAATACACTCTGGGAATAGCCAGCGCCGTGAACGAAGATCACGGCAGGATGCTTGCGGGAACGGTCAAGACCCTGGGGCACATGGAGGCGGGCACGGATCTGCGCCCCGTCGTTGGTGTTCGGGTACGTCACGATTTCAGGCGTGTTCCAGCGGTAGCCGTTCAGCGACTCGGGCACCGCCAGGTTAGTGAGCTTTTTTGGGCTGCCGGCGCCGATCTCCTGTACGTACAGCTCAGGCAGATTGGACGGATCGCTGTGGAGATAGGCGACGTGCGTCCCATCGGGCGAAAGGGTGGAGGACAGGTTGACCCCAGGCAGGGGCGTGACCTTCTGCCACGCGCCGCCCGTTGCGGGCAGCGAATATAGATGACGCTCCGGCGTTCCGGCCTGGTTCGACGGGAAGTGGATGGTCGCACCATCCGGCGACCAGGCCGGTGTCGTCTCGTAGTTGTCATAGACACGCTGGCTGGTCACCGTGAAGCTGCCCTGGGTAAGCTGCCGGGGCTGGCCGCCGCTCGCCGAAATGACGTATACGTGGTTCCAACCGTCCTGCTCGGAGGTGAAGAGCAGCTGGCTTGCGTCCGGCGACCAGCGAAGCCAAATAGTCATTGGCGAGATCCAGTGCTCGACCTCCTCCTTCCAGATGGTGTCGGTCGCGCCGGTTTCCGGTGATGCGATGATGATCTCTCGTGCCGTGTGGTCCAGCGAGATCCGGTTGATGGCAATGCGCTTTCCATCGGGAGACCATGAGGCCTGGCTCCCACCTCGCAGCGAGTATCTCGTTCCCTCGGGCGACCCCAGCCAGGTTGTCTTGCCGCCCTCCGCTGGAGCAACTCCGACGCGCACCCGTCCCAGCCCGATCAACCCGGTCTTCATTTGGATGACGGTGCCCGAGAAGTCAGGAAAGGGGAAAGGCCGCTGCTCCTCCGTTGCCTGGCTGGTATACAGGACGTGGGTACCTTCGGGTGACCAGCGGGGTTGCAGGTTATGCCAACCTTCAGGATGGGAAGAAGTGAGTTGGGTCAACCGGCCCTGTTTCGTGTCCAGTACCCACAACTCGCTTTCTCGAACGTAGGCTAGCCGCGTCCCATCGGGAGAGAGAACCGGATCCGGCCCGTTGTCGTAGACCTGTGGTGTGTAACCCATCGCCGCACCGCCGAATTGCACGACGGGCTCGATCTTCCCGCTCTGTACTTCAACGGCGTAGATATTTCCTCGGCTCAGGTAGAGCAGCCTGCGACCGTCCGGCGTCCACGGCTCCGGTAAAAGCCCCGCCGAGAATCCGAACTGCCAATTAGCTTCGGCGTCTGCACGTACCGTCGGGTCCGTTAGCCGGCGAACGTTTCCCTCCAGGTCGGTGACCATGATGATGCTCGAGTTGAACGCGGGCTCACTCAAGGTGAAAGCGATCCACGTTCCGTCGGGCGACCAATGTGGTTTCGACAGGCCGCGTAGCGTCCAGAGGTTCTCCAGGGACAGCCGGGATTGCGCTACGGCTGCCGGGATGGCTGGCCGCCACAGGTGCAGAACAAGGAGCACCGCGCCAAGAGCCACGATAAAGGTTTTTTGGAATGCACGATTTGCAAACATCGTTCTCCCCCAGGCCGGAATCGCGACCGCGTGCAGCATCAGAGTTTTACGAGCTACCTTTGCGTGGTCGACAGATGCTCGTGGATGATGACGTAGCGTTCGCCTCTTTTCTCGACGACGATCGTGATACGCCCTTCCTGGGGCGTGCTGCCGCCTCCGGCCGTACTCCAGGTCAGGCTTCCGACGATCTGATCTCCGCTCACATGAACGACCACATCGTCGTGCCAGTCGATCTGAAAGCCGTCGGGTACGCCGGGTAATGCCTCCGCCCAGTACGCCTTGTAGGCTGTCCAGCCTCGGAAAGCCGCGCCGGGTCGAAAGACGGTGAGCGTTTCATCATTGGCGTAGAGTCGCTCCACTCCAGCGAGATCTCTCGCCACCACGGCAGCCGTGCGCTCCTCGAGAAGCTTCTGAAGGATACCAGCATCGTCCTGTTCTATCGGGGCGCTGTCAGCCCCCGTACCGGACAGGACGATCAGCAACGTTGCGCCAAGAAGCAGGGAGCCTCTCGAGTTGAATCCCGCGGTTTTTGGCCATTTGGATCGCCTCGAGCGCGTCGGACGAGATGATGACGCGGCGCGCGGCGAACGGCTTGGCCTATCGCTTGTGTAAGACGGATTTCGTCGCCAGTTTGTCACGATCAATGATTTGCCCCCCCCGCATGACGACCCCGAGCTTGCGGATGTTCGAGATGTCGGCCAGAGGATTGGCATCCAGCAAAAGAAGGTCGGCGATCTTGCCTTTCTCCACCGTGCCGAACTCATCCAGGGCCTTGCAGGCAAGGGCCCCATTCTTCGTTGCGGCCACAATCGCCTCCGAGGGCGTCATGCCGAGCTCGACCAGCCCCTCGATTCCAAGGATGGTCCCAATCCCGGGTTCCTGATGTTCAGATATCGCGTGTTTCTCCCGAAGGAATTCGGGCGCGACTCCACGGTAGCCGAACAGAAGGTTGTCGGTGCCCACCGTGACAATGCACCCGGCGCTGATGAGTTTCTCTGCGTTTCGCCGGCGTAGCTCCATCCCGATCCCCGCCGCCTCCTTTTCACGCCGGATCTCGGCCGACGTCTTCGGCGCCCGGCGCTCGGGTTCTTGACTCGCCTCCGCCTGCTCTTGCAACGCCTTCTCCCTCTGCTTTCGGTGCCACTTCCATGCCTCCCCGCTGTACGCATTCGAGATGATCGAGCAGATGACCTGCCGCTCCACGATGAGGTTGATGAGCTCGTCGGTGATCTCCCTGCGCCCGACCGCTTCGGGATGCTGAATCAGATCGAGGCCGGCGAGAACGGAAAGTCGAAGCCCTTCCAGGGTCGTGGAGTGCGTTTCTGCCACCAGGCCCCGCTTTTGTGTCTCCTCCACAATAACTTTCTGTGCCCGCGGGGAGAACCCAATCAGGCCCGGATAGAGAGAGTGAGATGTACCGCCGTACTTGATGAAGTCTGGATCCTTGTCGAGGTAGTCGTTGATCGCCACCCGGAGCTCGTCCGGCGCCATGTGAGTCCACTCTTCTCCGCTTCCCTGCGTGATGGCGTCGTTGATCTGCTCCTCGAAGAGAGTGAGCTCCGATTCGGAGAGGCGGGAGAAGGTCTCGGAGTAGGGGCCTCCCCAGCCCACGATGTTGCCGGCCACGTACATGCGGGGGCCCACCTCGTCGCCCCGGGCGATCGCATCACGCACCTCGATCATGGGAAGCAGGGCGCCGTAGCTGTCCCGAATCGTGGTGACCCCATGCTTCAGGTGGAGCTGTACCCCCTCGAGGACCAGGTCGGAGTGCCGGTCCCAGTAGCGGGCGTTGCTGTCGTTCCATCGACGGCCGAAGGCCAGGGACATGTGGACGTTGGTGTCGATGAACCCGGGTGTCACGAACTTGCCGTTGCCGTCGATGACCCGGGCACCCGCCGGGACCTGTATCGAATCCCGAGGGCCCATCTCTGCGATGCGATTGCCCCTCACCAGGATCGTCCGGTCCGCGACGGGGGGCCCGCCGTTCCCATCGATCACAGTGGCCCCGGCGATCGCGATTACCTGCTCCGCCTGACCCGCGTTTGCGGAGGACGCGATAAGAATCAGCAGCACACCAAGCAGGATGGCGGGAGAGAAAGTCAGGATACGGTTGCGTACACCCTGTACGATCATGGCGCTTCCTTTCTTCAGAGTTTCCAGCTTTCTAACTTTTGAACCTTCTTAGCGTTTGTAGAAGATAGGATTTGTCGGCAGCGTGTCGTGATCAATGATTTGCCCCTCCCGCATGACAACTCCGAGCCTGCGGATGTTCGAGATGTCGGCCAGCGGGTCGGCATCCAAGACCAGAAGGTCGGCGATTTTGCCTGCCTCCACGGTGCCGAACTCATCGAGGGCCTTGCATGCCGTAGCGCCGTTCTTCGTGGCGGAAACGATCGCCTCGGATGGGGTCATTCCGAGCTCGACCAACCCCTCAATCGCAATGATGGTTCCGACCCCCGGCTCCTGCGATATGGACTTCGGGCGCCGGGCGAACTCGGGCGCTGAGCCTGCGGAGTTGTCGGTACCCAGGGTCGTGATACAGCCGCCCTCGATCAGCTTCTCGGCGTTGCGGCGGCGCATTTCGAGGCCGAGCCCGCCTCTTCCAAGGGCCGTGAGCTCTCGACGGCGCTCGACCGATCTCATCCCCCCGAGCGATGGCGTCCCGAACCTCCATCAACGGAATGAGGGCCCCGTAACTGTCGCGCACAGTGGTTACCCCGTACTTCAGATGCATCTGGGCGCTTTCCAGCGTCAGTTCTGCCGCACGGCCGCGGTACTTGATCGAAGTTTCCTTGCGCTCCTTCCTCCCTCCCCCGTAGAGGGAAATGTGGACGTTGGTGTCCACGAATCCTGGGGTGACGAACTTCCCGGTACCATCGATGATTCTGGCGCCTGCAGGAACTTCCACCAAAGCCCGCGGGCCGACGGCGGAAATGCGTTTGTCCACCACGACGACGGTGGCCTCTGCCATGGGTGGCCCGCCGTTCCCATCGATCACGGTGGCCCCCACGACCGCGATCACCTGAGCCGCGTTGGCGGAGGACGCGACAAGAATCAGCAGCACCGCAAGCAGGATGGCGGGAGAGATAGTTAGGCTACGGTTGCGCAAACCCTGTACGATCATCCCGCTTCCTTTCTTCAGAGCTCTCATCTCTTGGTTTTTTTCAGGTAATCGCCGAACTTCATCGCGGGGTCGAACTTCATGATTTCCTTCTCGGGCAGCGCGTCGCGATCGATGAATTTTCCGTCTTTCATGACTTCATCGATCTTTCGCATGTTGGAGATGTCCTCCAGCGGGTTGGCATTCACCACCAGCAGGTCGGCGATCTTGCCGACCGCAAGCGTGCCGAGATCCTCCTCCATCTGGGACGCCTCGGCTCCAGTCTTTGTCGAGGCAACCAGGATGTCCATCGGGCTTGCCCCTGCAGTCTGGTAATCTTCCATCGTCTCGAACTGCATCGTCCCGAGCATCGGCGACATGGGTCGGTAGGCCAGATCCCAGGACTGAGGGCCCATGTCGGTGGCCATGGCCAGCCGGACCCCGGCGGCGATCATCTTGCGAACATTCTTCACCCGCGCCTCGAACTGATCCCGCCTGTAGAAGCTGGTGCTCGCGTACCATTCCGGGTATTTCGAGCGCTCTTCTTCGGCTCTCTCCGGGAAGCTGAACCGGGTCAGAATCCCGCAGAAGATGTTCTTCTCCTTGATCAGCTCGATCAGCTCGTCCGAGATCACCTGGTCACCCAGGACCTCCGGGTGCTGGAGGAGGTCGACACCGGACTCCACCGCCAGCCTCAGGCTCTCGGGGGTGGCGGTGTGGGTCTCGTAGATCTTTCCCGCGGCGTGCACCTCATCGGCGATCACCTTCAGCACCTCGGGAGAGAACATCAGCGGCTCCCCACGGACCCCGTGGGCCGAGATCGCCACCTTCACGAAATCCACCCCCCGGGCCAGGTACGTGCGCATCTCCTGACGCACCTCCTCAGGACGCATCCCCGCCAGCTCGGGACCGACGTTCTCCTCCCAGATGGCGTTGATCCGCTCCTGCACCAGGGGCGAGATCGCCGCCCCCCGCTCGCCCAGGAAGTATTCGCTGAACGGTCCCCCCAGACCGACGATGTTGCCCGCCACCAGCATGCGGGCTCCCACCCGCTCGCCCCGGTTGACCCGATCCCTGGCCCGCAGCAGCGGCTCTATTGGACCCCAGGAGTCCCGCACCGTGGTGACCCCGTACTTGAGGGCGATCTGGGCCGACTGGATGATGATCTCCTCCAGCTGCTCCTCGTACTTGACGTAAAACTCCGGGACGATGAAAAGAATCAGGTGGATGTTGACGTCGATCAGGCCCGGGGTGATGTACTGGCCGGCGGCGTCCACGACGCGAGTGGCCGCCGGGATCGTCACCTCGGAGCGGGGCCCGACTGCAACGATTCGGCTGCCCTCGATGAGGAGGGCGCTATCAGGGACCGGCTCAGCACCGGTGCCATCGATGAGCGTGGCGCCGACGATGGCAAGGGTGTCTTGCGCCGAGACAATGGGATTCGGCACAAGAAAACAACAAAGGAAGAGCACGAAAAGAGAGACTCTACTCCTCATCACTATCACTGATTCCTCCTGTTTTCCCTGGACAAAAAGCCAGGATCGACGATCCAGATTCGCCTAGCGCTTGTAGAAAATCGGTTTCGTTGGCAGCTTGTGGCGGTCGATGATCTGGCCTTCCCGCATCAAAGTGCCGAGCTTGCGGATGTTGGAGATGCTGGCAAGGGGATCGGCATCCAGGACCAGCAGGTCGGCGATCTTGCCCGCCTCCACGGTGCCGAACTCATCGAGAGCCTTGCAGGCCATAGCGCCGTTCTTCGTCGCTGCAACGATCGCCTCGGAGGGGGTCATGCCAAGCTCGACCAAACCCTCGATGGCGATGATGGTTCCGATGCCCGGCTCCGACGATATGCGCTTCGGTGTCCGAGCGAACTCAGGCGCTGAGCCTGCGAAATTATCGGTACCGAGGGTCACGATGCAGCCGCCCTCGATCAACTTCGTGGCGTTACGGCGGCGCATCTCGGTGCCAAGCCCGAGCTCACGCTGCTCGCGGCGTCGCTCGGCGGACGTCTTTTTCCTCTTGATAGATCTCTTCAGCCCCTCCTGCGCCGCCTCCTCCTCAGCCTCGGCCAGTCTCTTCTTCGCCGCGTCCTTCTCCTTCAGATGTTTCTTCCACGCCGCGCCGGTAAAAGAGTTGACCAGCATCGAGCAGATGATCTTCCGCTCACGGATCTCACGGACAAGGTCGTCGGAAAGCTCCCGATTTGCGAGGACCTCAGGATGCTGAATGAGATCGATTCCTGCCTCTATCGATAGTCGGAGTCCTTCCGGGTTGGTTGCGTGGGTCTCGGCCACCAACCCTCGCTTGTGCGTTTCCTCCACGATCACCTGTTGAGCAGCGGGCGAAAACCCGATGAGTGTCGGAATGGCCCAATGGCTGGTCCCACCATACTTGATGAAGTCTGGACCCTTGTCGAGGTATTTGTTGATTGCTCGACGGAGCTCCTCCGGATACATGTCCATGAGCTCTTCGCCCGACCCTTGAGCGATGAAGTCAGTGAATTGCTCCTCATAAAGCGACAAGTTATTTTCGCGAATCAGGGCAAAGGTAATCGAATAGGGGCCGCCCCAACCGACGATATTCCCGGCCACCAGCATGCGGGGACCGATCTCATCCCCGCGAGCAATGGCGTCCCGGACCTCTATCAGTGGAAGTAATGCCCCGTAGCTGTCGCGCAAGGTGGTGATCCCATATTTCAACTGCATCTGGGCGCTTTCCAGCGTCAGATCGGCACTGGCCTCTCTGTAGTAGACCGAAGTTTCCTTCCGTTCTTTGCGCCCACCTCCATAGAGGGAGATATGCACGTTGGTATCCACGAAGCCGGGGGTGACGAACTTTCCTGCGCCGTCGATGGTTCTGGCGCCCGCCGGGACGTCGACCGAGGCCCGCGGGCCGACGGCGGTGATGCGTTTGCCGACCACGACGACGGTCGCGTCCGCCATGGGCGGTCCGCCGTTGCCATCTATTACGGTAGCTCCGACGATCGCCGTGGCCTGGTCGGATGCTTGCTCGGCCTGCGCCTGGAATGCGACGCCGAGAAGCAGCACCAGGAACATGTTAAGAAAACGGTACCGGGCTCCTTTGCCATTCATGACATTCTCTCCAAAGCAAAAAGGCGCTTAGCAGAGTCCACCGCTAGTCGCCTGGTTGGGGTCACGGACGTGCAGGACACTCGCAAGGTCTTATCGCAAATCGAGCGCGGATGCAATCCCTACCCCAAATCGAATTTGGACAGAGGAGGACATGAGATGAACCGACGTATAGCAGCAACTTGCTTCCTGGGCGCTCTTGTCACGCCGAGTGGGAACCAAGCACAGGAACAGGCAAATTTCACTGCAATCGTTGGCGGGACGGTGATTACCGCCACGGGTGCGCCGGCCATTTCCGACTAACTGAACAGGGTCGCATTTGACAAGTACTTCGTTACTGCGGTATTGCGAAACTGCGCCAAACGGGACGGGCGAAGTGCCATCGAGGCCTCTATGGTCTCCGCTGAAACGGAGAGGTTCATGAACGAGGACATCCTTTTTAAGTCGATCGGCGAATTGGGCGCGATGATTCGTGCGCGGGAGATCTCTCCGGTTGAGCTGACCCGCGCCTATATCGAGCGGGCAAAGAAGCTCGAGCCACAGCTCTTCGCGGTTGTTACGTTCACCGAAGACTTGGCCATGGAGCAGGCCCGCGCTGCCGAAGCGGAGATCATGAAGGGCGACTACAGAGGACCGCTCCACGGGATCCCGTGGGGAGTCAAGGACCTGTTTGCCACCGACGGCATACCTACCCAATGGGGCTCGCCCGCCTTTCGGGGCCAGGTCTTCGACTATGACGCTACCGTGGTGCGGACACTTCACGATGCTGGGGCCGTCCTCATAGCGAAGCTTTCCACAGGTGAGTTAGCCGGAGGTGCAAAGTGGTTCGGCGGCACGACCCGGTGCCCCTGGGATACCAGCCGTTCCAGCAGCGGCTCCTCGGCCGGGCCTGGCGCGGCGATAGCCGCGGGCATGGCTGCCTTCTCCCTGGGGACGGAAACCGGAGGCTCGATCATCTCCCCAGCCAGTGTCAATGGAATCGTTGGACTGCGCCCCACTTACGGGCGCATAAGTCGACACGGGATAATGGTGGCCAGCTGGACGCTGGACAAGCCCGGGCCAATGTGTCGGTACGTCGAAGACTGCGCCACTGTGCTGGGGCACGTGATGGGAGCCGACGCTCTCGATCCGACAGCAGTGGACGCTCCGTTTGAGTTTCGACCGAAAGCGCCCGTCGAAGGAAAGAAGATTGCAGTGCTCCGCGACGAGTTCGACATGCCAGAAGATCCAGAGATGAGGGGAATTCTCAATGCGTCCTTGGAGATGCTCGAAAACCTCGACCTCATTCTCGAAGATGTGGAGCTGGCAGATCTTCCTTATCGGGAGGTTTCACGTTTGGGCAGTATCGAAGGTGCCAGCTTTTGGGAGCCGCTCATCGACTCTCCGAAAGTCAACGAGTTGCTCAGAAAGGACCGGGTCGCCCGATGGGCTGCCGCGCGTATGATCCCTGCAACCGATTATCTGAAGATGCAGAGGATTCGCGGCGAGATGATGCGCTACGCCAGCGAGCTGTTCCAGCAGTATGCTGCGCTCGTGGCGCCCAGTTGGATGGCAACAGCATGGGAGGCGGATGCACCGGAGACCCCCGAAACGATCTATCGCACGCGAGGCGGCGACCCAGAGGATCCAAGCGGTAGGCCGCGGCCCAGGATCAGTCCTTTCTCGAACCTCGTGGGCGCCCCGTCCATCTCCGTTCCTTGTGGCTTCACAACAGCAGGGCTGCCCGTGGGAATCCAGTTTGTCGGTGCCGTGTTCGACGAGGGTGGAATCCTTCAGCTCGCGCATGCTTACGAACAGGCCACCAAATGGCACCAACGGCACCCGTCCTTGAACTAATCCTTGAACGAATCGTTTGGAGGAACGCTCATGACCGAACTGATCAGCCGAAGGCAGTTCACCAAGATCGTCAGCGGTGCTGGCGTGGCAGGAACCGCTCTCCTGAACGCGATGTGCGCGGAGGTAGAGCAAGAGGGGGCGCTTTCGGAGGAGTCCGTGAAGGCTTTCCTCGCCTTTACTGACCAGAAGTTCGACGAGGAACAGATCTCCGAGGTCAGAGAGGCTCTCGAACGCTCTCTCGAGAATCTACGGGCGGTCCGAGCGCAGGAGGTACCGCAATGGGCAGAACCTGCCACGATGTTTCGGCCCCGGCGCTGATATCTTTCCGGGCCTGACCAACGTTGAAGGAATCGGGCGGAGCCAAAATAGATCCAGCGTCCGTCGTTCGACCAGGTAGGTTGTGGTTCATCATTATTCATATGAAATTAATATGAACGGTGAAACCCGTGAACGGGGTTACTCAGACGCGGGTCAGCGACCGCGAGGCCCTTCCCACGATTCGTGTCCAGCGCTTCGACCCGGAAGCTCCGTGGCCCTACTGAACGAACGAGCCGCTGAAGCCGGCGGAAATAGCCCGTGGGTCTGATCGCCAGGGATCGAGCAGCTGCCAATTAAGAGGCCGCGCTGTCGGGCTCGCTACCGGCCATGGAAATGTCCTCGTGCGAAGCCCCTTCTTCGTCGTCCGTTCCAGCGGGATTGGAGGAAAGCCTCCGTCCTTCAGGTCTTCGTTCGGCTGGTTGTCCATCTTCACGTGCGATGCCGCAATCACCAATTTATCAGGGTTCCGCAGGCGTGTGGCTTTCAGAGAAAGTCTGATTTATACTTCGCGATCACACTGACTACTGGGAGATGAAATGTCAAGCTTCAAGCGCATAACAGTATTCTTGGGATTTACTTTCATCCATATCGCTCTGGCCCGGTCCTCTTTGGCGCAAGCGGAAACCATTGCCATTACCGGAGCTACCATCATTGACGGTACTGGCAGCGATCCCATTGAAAACGGCACTGTTCTTTTTGCCGACGGCCGGATCACTGCGGTTGGCAAATCCACAGATGTTGATATGCCGAGCGCGGCGAGGAGAATCGATGCGCAAGGCAAATACGTGATACCCGGCCTGATGGATGCCAATCTCCACCTGTATCTTAACGGCGACCTGGAAACCCTCATCAAATATGAGGGACGCTATGATGAAATTATTGTCGAAGCCGCACAAATTGCTCTCAAAACGGGCCAAACTACGGTTTTCGACACTTGGGGGCCTCGCGGACCCCTAGTCAAAGCCCGTGAAATGATCAACAAAGGTGAGGTTCCAGGCAGCCGCATCTACTTGGCCGGCAACATTGTTGGTTATGGCGGTCCTCTGTCCTCGGACTTCAGAGGGGAGTCAGCCGAATTTGTGAGTAAGGCTTTTGCCAAGCGGATCAATGCCATATGGGAAGAGAATACCGGCCAGGATCTGCTGTTTATGGGGCCGGAGGAGGTCCGCAAGGAGATCCGCGATTACGTCAAGATGGATATAGATCTTCTGAAATATGGAGCCAGTGGTCACGCCGGCCTCCAAATGCGCTTTATTTCCTTCTCTCCGCGGGTGCAGAAGGTGATTATCGAGGAAGCCCACAAAGCAGGAATCACCGCACAGACCCATACCTCATCAGTGGAAAGCCTGGATATGGCCATTGAAGCCGGGATCGATATTTTGACACACTGCGGTGTGTCAGGAATGACGACACCTATCCCGGAAGAGACTATAAAGAAGATGGCCGACCACCAGATTCCCTGTTCGATTTTGCCGATAACACAGCGGCGTCTCGATGCGCTTCTTGAAAAGGACCCGGATCACTATTTTGTCAAATTCCAAAAGATCATGAACGTGAATCACCGCAACATGATCAAGGGGGGGGTTGTCTTGCTGATGTCCACCGACGCCGGCATTAGAAACCCTGTTTTGGCCGCTGAGGCAGAAGGAAGGCGCGCTGTCAAGGTAGATCCGCGCACATCGCTGGGAGAGGGCCATTTCAATGCACTGAAAGCATTGCAGGAGATGGGCATGATGCCGATGGAGATATTGAAGTCGGCCACCAGCAACGTTGCCAAGGCCTACAAGAAAGAGGCCGATATCGGCACACTCGAGAAGGGCAAGATTGCCGATCTGGTCATTCTTGATAACAACCCACTCGAAAACGCAGAGAACTACCGTAGTATCAATATGGTGATAAAGGACGGCAAGCCGGTAAACCTGGATTCTCTGCCGCTTAGCCCTATTATCAGCACGTTGACAGAGAGTCCCTGACCCGATTGCCGCTACTTTTAAGTTTAAGCAAAATTGCTCTGAGTGTAACCGTGCGAAGTTCGACGTTGGACATCCGCCAAGTTTCACGCCATCTGCCTCATCCGTTCATCGTAGGGATGATGGCTGGTACCCGCGATCTGGACTCGGCGCGTTTTGAGGTCGATAGTACGAAGTAGCGAAGCTCGACGACGGGTCCCATGCGCGCGGCATGCGGTTCGACGTCCCAATGGGCCGAGCCGATAGCTTGCCAGATCCCGTTCAGGTCGGGTTTACCGTCCGCCGTCCGTGGCGCCCGGTAACCCGCTTCCTGAACGGCTCCTCGGGTTGTCGCGAACGAGTAAAAAGAGACGACGGCCGCGATCGCGAATCATCGCGCTCGGAAACTGTTTTCGCATCTCTGAACTCCACCTGTAGGGTGCCCTCGGAAAGACGCATGATCTTCCATCCGTGGTCCTTGATGCAACTCTTTTGGTCGGCCGAAAGAAGACTTTGGTCGATTTGGATGATATCGTTCCGGAGCTTTCGCCCCTTCTGCTGTTTTATCTGAAATCGATAAAGGTCTGAAAGTGATTAGAGTATTGATACGACTCTTGCTCGTTTCCTTGTTGGCAGTTTCCACGGCTTTCGCGCAGAGGACGGGGATGATGCCTGAAGATCTTCACGCGCTTCGCTCCGTCGGTGACGTCGCTCTTCGTGCCGATGGGAAGGCCATCCTCTATACCGAGACGGACCCGAGCGGCCCTTACCGGGCGACTTCGAATCTCATGCTCTACGATCTGGCGTCGAAGCGCTCGCGGGTTTTTCGCCAATCCGGAGAAGGCGGAATCCATGCTCGCTGGTCTCCAGACGGATCGAAAGTCGCGCTTCTCGGTGTGGACGGCGGACGTTTCGGGCTGATCGTCACTGACGCTTCCGGAGGGAGCGAGCGCTTTCTCGCGCCCGTCTCGGGAACGAATCATCCGTTGCCATCTTCGGGAGAGCGACTCGCGTGGTCGCCGGACTCAAGCTCCATTGCCTTCATGTCGTCCGAGCCCGGTCCCGAGAGCGCTGATGAGACGGGTGACCCTGTCGTGATCCGCCGTTATCTCTACAAGCCGACGGCGTCGACCGGGGACACGCGCTTCAACGACAATCGCCGTACCCATATCTTCTTCGTGAGCGCTTTAGGTGGCTCGGTACAGAAGCTCACCGAAGGCCACTTCTACGAGCACTCGCTCAGCTTCTCGCCCAAGGGTGACGAAGTGCTGTTCATTTCGAACCGCGAGGCCGATCCCGATCGTTTCTTCAACTACGACATCTTCACGGTCGGCATCGGCGGCGACGGCGAGACTCGAAGACTGACCCGCACGGAAAATGCGGAATACCGGCCACGATGGTCTCCGGACGGGACCAAGATCGCCTATCAAGGGACGACGCGCGGTCTCACGAGCTCCGAGACGACGATGGAGGACACGCATATCTGGGTCATGGACGCGGATGGCAGCAACCGGCACGAGCTCGCAACGATCGACAACCGTCAAGGCGCGCCGCAATGGTCGCCCGATGGGACGACTGTCTATTTCACCGTGCAGGAGCGAGGGAGCGTGGCGCTCTATCGCGTGCCACTGAAATCGTCGGGTGGCGAAGGCGAGCCCGTCATCCAAAAGCGGGGCCGCGTCCGAGGATTCTCGATCGGCCCTGATGGTGAAGTCGCCTATGTTTTTCACGGGGAGGACGACCTCCCTCAGCTCTATCTCGGCTCGGACAAACTCAGCGATTCCAACCGAGCTCTGTTGGCGGAGCGCGAGCTCGCCGAGACCGTCTCGCTCCAATATCAGAGCTTCGACGGGATGGCCGTCGAGGGTTTTCTCACGCTGCCTTTGAATCGAAAGCCGGGTAGTCGGCATCCTCTCGTGACGGTGTTGAAAGGCGGACCTCACAGCCAGAGCGGACCGCACCTCAACCACAAAGCGCAGGTCTTTGCCGCGAAAGGGTGGGCCACACTTCAAGTGAACTATCGCGGCTCGACGGGCTATGGCCAAGCGTTCGCGGACGCGATCTTTTCTGACCAGAACGGCGGAGAAGCAAAGGACGTGATTTACGCCGTGCAGGCGGTGCTCCGCCGCTACGCGTTCGTTGACCGCGAGCGTCTCGGTCTCGAAGGCGGAAGCTACGGGGGGCAGCTGACCAATTGGATCATTACGCAGACAGACATGTTCAAGGCGGCCATTCCACGCTCGGGCATCTCCAATCTCATTAGCTTCAACTACATGGCCTATTACCACGACTATCTTGCGGTCGAATACGGCGCCTTCCCGCATCAAGACGATCTCATGGATCGTCTGTGGGAGCGCTCACCGTTGAAACATGTCGGCCGCGTGCGCACGCCTGTCATGTTTCTGCATGGCGAGAACGACAACGATGTGCCCATCGCAGAGGCGGAGCAGTTCTATGTTGCGCTCCACGATGTCGGCGTCGAAACAGTCATGGTGCGCTACCCACGAGAAGGCCACGGCATCCGTGAGCTCGCGCACCAAGTGGACGTCGTCGAGCGCAGCATCGATTGGTATCAGACACATTTCAACGGGCGCCCGTAAGGCTGACCATGAAAAGGCTCGGATCTTTCTTTCTGTTGGCCGTGCTGCCCGCTCGCGCCCGAGCTTGGTGCCGCGCAGGACGTCATCGAGGTCACGCTCCGCGAGGGCACAAACATGGCGCTCGCGCTCTCGCCCGACGGTCAAACGATCGCAAGGACGAAAGCTGCCGTCGAGTGCAACCGTCAAAACCTCGCCGAGCGTGAGGAGCGACTCGCGCGCCTCGGGAAAGTCGTCAAAGACATTCAAGATGCGGGCGGCCGGGTGCTTCCGTCATCTAGTGTTGCAAAACGCAGTCAAGTCTCTCTGACGCAATTGATTACGGCCGATTTTGGCACCGTTAACTTCAGGTCACGGAAAAAAGGTCATAAGAAACACGTTCTCAAGGGGATAGGGCGGATCAGCAACCGTAGATGGAGCAAGCACCCGTCCTCGACCCGCTGACGGACAAGTTGGCAAACACCTCAGCCAAGCCAAGGTCCTTCCGTCCCCCCGAGCAGGGGCGGCTCATCCGATTCCCGCTACGCGGGAGCACCCACCACTCTCCATTCTCTAACAGCACCGCGCGATGAGATAGGCGTCCTAACGATGGCGACTCAACCGCCCGCGCCACCTTGCCTCGTTCCGCTGCTCGCACCTTGGCGCCGGGAGCTCGCGTAGTCATCCGCGATGAGGAATGGGTTGTCCGCACCGTCAAGATGGCCTCGCGCAATGGTCGGGCATGTGACCGGGGTCTCCGAGCTCGTCCGGGGAAAAGAACTCTACATACCCTAATTTTAGGAATTATAAGAAACGCTTGACAAGGCACCCGTGATCGTGTATTCTACGATCATGATGACGCGATACAACTCCCCAGGGCGAGGGCACCGGGAAGGCATAACCGTTGTTCAGCTCATGGACATGTTCCCGACCGATGAAGCGGCAACCAAATGGTTCGAGGCTGCAATCTGGCATGGCACTCGGTGCTGCGGACATTGCGGTAGCCTCAGCACCAGCGAAGTCCCGAACGAAAAGCCGATGCCCTACTGGTGCTCCACCTGCCGGAGCTACTTCAGCGTTCGCACGGGCACCCCTATTGCCCATTCTAAGATCGCGCTCCGCAAATGGGTTATCGCCATCTACCTCTGCTTGACTAGTCTCAAAGGCGTCTCGAGCATGAAGCTCCACCGAGACATCGGCGTCTCACAGGCCGCGGCTTGGTTCATGCTCCATCGGATTCGAGAAGCGTGGAGCGGTCCTAACGGCAAATCGTTCGCCGGGCCTGTCGAGGTAGACGAAACCTTCTTCGGCGGGAAGGCTCGCAACATGCAGCACGCCCACAAGCGCGAGCAGGCTATTAAGGGCCGAGGATCCGCAGGGAAGACGGCCGTCATCGGCGCGAAGGACCGCCGGACGAACCGTGTCAGCGCCGAGGTCATCGGCAACACCGACCAACCGACGCTCCAAGGCTTCGTCGCGAAGAATGTCGATCCTAGCGCGAAGCTCTACACCGACGACCACAGAGGCTATGTCGGTCTACCCAATCACGAGACGGTGAAGCACAGCGTCAAAGAGTACGTCAACGGAATGGTGCACACCAACGGGATTGAGAGCTTCTGGTCGATGCTCAAGCGGGCGCACAAGGGGGCGTTCCACAAGATGAGCCCCAAGCACTTACAACGCTACGTTAATGAGTTCGCTGAGAAGCACAACATCCGCGACCTAGGAACTCTCGACCAAATGCTCGACACCGTCGCTCGGCTTGTCGGACACCGACTTCTCTACCGTGACCTCGTCGCCAAGAACGGGCTCAGTTCGATGGCGAGGTCGTAAGGGACTCAGCAACGCGCGGGCCAATCTCTCCGGCGTGGCGCCGGCCAGGTCGCGCTCGGGGATGATCATCGGTGGTCTCATAGCTTCACCTTGATGTTACCGACCCGGTCCTCTACGCGTTCGAGCCGCTTATCCATCTTCTCGGTCCTACGGCCCAATGAGGTCTAGCTTCTGACCGAATACTCCAAAATTGTGCTCAAGGGTGCTGAACCGGTGACCCATCGCGTCGAGCTTTGACGACAGCCCGTCGATTTTACCCGACACTTTTTCGATGTCGTCGATTATCTCTCCTTGCCTGAACCCGTACTTCTCGTCGAACCTGAGTACGATCGTGCAGTGGCTAAAAGGAATAAGCTCCCGAGTACTCCTTCAGGAGTTTGCTCACCTGAGGAAGAAGTTTTGGGGCCGGCACTTCTGGGCCCGAGGATATCTGGCGGTGAGTTCAGGAAGCATAACGGACGAGATGGTAAAGGAGTACATAGACTCCCAGGATGGCGAGCCTCTTCACGACGACAGTCAATTTCCAATTGACAGCCCTTGAAGCCACCGCCTTCTAGGCGGTGGTTGTTCACTAGTGCATTCGTATTCACCGGCCAAGCTGATATCGGCTGGGCGTCTGGGTGCTGGCGCTGGCCTTGGCGTTGGTTGACGAGTTGTGGTTGGTGCCGGCGCTGGGGACGTTGGTGTACTATCGCCCTCATCGCCACAGCCAGCCAATACACCTATAAGTAGAAACAATGCTGATCTCCGCATGAGCATTCTCGAAGCGTCCTTTCGTGGATTACTGGCCCGGTGAATTGGTCACCGGGCCAGTCGTCACACGAAACGCATGCGGTAGCAAGCAGGATCTCGCCTATTTCCCTATGGGGAGGGTATTGTATTCAGCGAGTGACCCGATAGTTGAGCCGCACGCGTTCGTGTGACGGTGGGAAGGGTATTCTAATGGGCAGTCCTTGACAATGATACCTCTAATACGTATAAACGGTGTCGAGATTCATGACGACGAAGGAACTGCTGGCTATCACCGACATCTCAGAGCCGACGTTGCGCCGCTGGCTGCGAGATGGGAAACCGGTCCCCGAGCTCCTTGATGCCGAAAGAGACTGGCGCGGCTGGAGAATCTGGGAGCAACGGCACGTAGAAGCGATACAGCGCTACCAGGAGCGTCGCAAGAATGAGCACTCTTCAAACAACGGTAACAACCAGATGAAGCTGTTCAAGGGACGGGGGCCTCGATGACATCCAAAAGAGCGGTCGTCCTTCTGAGCGGCGGCCTCGATTCGTCGACGACGCTTGCAGAGGCTATTCAAGAGGGCTATGACGGCTACGCTGTCACGGTTCGTTACGGTCAACACCACGAGGAGCATGAGATCGACGCCGCTCAAAAAATCGCGGGAAAACTCGGTGTTCGCGATCATAAAATCGTCAAGATTGATTTGAACCTTTTCGGCGGTTCAGCTCTCACGAGCGACGACATCGACGTTCCCAAACAGCGCCGGCCCGAAGATATCGCAACAGGAATCCCAGTGACATACGTTCCCGCGCGGAACACCGTTTTGCTGTCGGTGGCGCTGGCCTGGGCAGAAGTCCTCGGAAGTAATGATCTCTTCATCGGCGTGAATGCCGTCGACTACAGCGGCTATCCGGACTGTCGACCCGAGTTCATTGAAGCGTTCGAGAACCTGGCAAATCTTGCGACCAAAGCCGGCGTGGAGGGTGCGTCTCACTTTCGAGTACATACTCCCCTTTTGACGCTTTCCAAGGCGGACATTATTCGACGAGGATTGGAACTGGGCGTTGACTATTCACTGACGAGTACCTGCTACGACCCAACGGAAGGCGAAGCATGCGGGCAGTGTGATGCATGCCAGTTGAGACTGAGGGGCTTCGAACAAGCAGGCGTACAGGACCCAATTCGGTATCGGAGGGTCTAAATGTACTCCGTCAAAGAGATCTTCTACACCTTGCAGGGCGAAGGGGCGAATGCAGGCCGCCCTGCAGTTTTTTGCCGCTTCGCCGGCTGTAACCTCTGGAGCGGTCGCGAAGAGGACCGAGCCACGGCCATCTGCCAATTCTGCGATACCGACTTCGTAGGCACGAACGGCGACGGTGGCGGCGAGTTCGAAACCGCAGTGAACCTGGCAGGTGCAATTAATCGCACGTGGCGCCCTGATGCAGGGAGGTTTCGTAACGCTTTTGTCGTCTTCACTGGGGGAGAGCCGCTGTTACAGTTGAACGAAGAACTGGTGAGCGCTGTCCACAACTGTGGATTTGAGATTGCGATCGAAACGAACGGGACGCTCGAGCCCCCGCAGGGGCTGGACTGGATCTGCGTCAGTCCAAAGGCAGGCGCGGATCTCCGATTGCGTTCGGGACACGAACTCAAGCTGGTGTACCCGCAGGCAGACGCAGATCCGGAGAGATTCGAGGATCTGGGATTTTCTAATTTTTTCATTCAGCCCATGGACGGACCTTCGGTCAAAGCGAATACTCAACGGGCCGTCCAGTACTGCCTTGACCACCCAAATTGGAGACTCAGCCTGCAGACACACAAGTTTTTAGGAATCCCCTAAGATGGGCAACCCTGTTCGCATCTTCAAAGATTTCACGTTTGAGGCCGCCCACCGCCTGCCCAACGCGCCGGAAGGGCACAAGTGCGCCCGGCTTCACGGCCACTCTTTTCGCGTGCGCCTGACTGTGGAAGGCCCGATACAAGAAAAGTTAGGGTGGGTAATGGATTTCGCCGACATCAAGGCCGCGTTCAAGCCCATTTATAACAAACTGGATCATCACTATCTCAACGAAATTGATGGACTGGAGAATCCGACGAGCGAGAATATCGCCGCTTGGATATGGCAACGACTCAAACATTCGTTGCCGGAACTAAGCGAGGTAGCAATCCATGAAACGTGTACCGCTGGCAGTGCTTATTCAGAGAAAGGCTAGCCGAGCATGATTGATGTCCAAAATCGGCCGGACGAACGTGGAATACCGGGTGCTTCCGCCGTCAAGTGATGGGAGCCTGGTCCTAACCCGCTCGCGTGCTAGAGTTTGAGCCCAATTTTCGAGAGTCTCAGATCTGTCTTCTACAAGGGCCAAACCGAGTGAAGAATCGCAAATGTCTCAACTCCGCGTCCGCTCCATGGAAGGGTCGGTGCCGGAAAACATCATCCGCCACGGATTCTACCGAACGAGGTCCGGGCGACGGCGTCGCTACCGGTGCTCCGAGTGCGGAAAGACGTTCTCTTCAACCAAGGGCACACCGTACTACCGTCTTCACCATCGACACAGAACTTTCGACGCCGTCGTCGCTCTCAGAGTCGAGGGCGTCAGCGTTTCGGCGATCGCTCGTATCGAAGGCATGGCCTGGAACACTGTGGCCCGCTGGCTCGAGGTGGCCGCCGACGCGTGCCGTCGCTTCAACAATGGAAAGATCGCGGGATTTATTGTCGAGGAGCTCCAGGCCGACGAGATTCGCTCCTTCGCCGGGAGCAAGAACGTCGCGGCGGCGAACGCGACCGGATTCTATTTGACGCTTGGACTGCTTACCTTCAACTCTTGGAACCAGTTCTGGAACAGGCCGTAGCTTCGTTTCCATCGCTGTTTTCATAGCCGCCCTCGGATCGATCGCCACGGCCGCGTCCGCGCAGTTCAACGGACACAACTCACTTGGCGACTTCGGAGAACGGTGCAGCGTGTCATCGATCCTCGGCGGAGTCCAAGAAGATGGCTTTGGGGATCATCGCGTGCACACCCTTCGTTCCATCGACGAGCTGGGTGATGGAGAGATCGACGGCGACGCTCGAGAGCATATAGGCGTCGTCCCGCGTGAGACGCTTTTCGCTCACCAGGAAGTCAATCATCTCTCGCAGGGCCAACTTCGCCGCTTCGTCCAGGTTCTCGTCGAGCCCCATGGTCATGAAGTGCGTGGGTGTCTCCGCCCGCGGCCAGCGCAGGCTCATGTCCTTGCGCGCTACGAACTGGAAGACACCGACGAGAGAGGTCTCGAGCGCCGACACGTCGACCTCTCCATTGCCCTGGGCCGCGTGGCCATCGCTCACCTGAAACAATGCTCCCGGTACGTGCACGGGTAGAAACAGCTTCGTACCCTCGACCAGCTCCTTGTTGTCGATGTTCCCGCCGTGAAACCAGGGTGGCGAGCCATGTATCCGCCCGTGCGGCGGGGCCACGCCCATGTTGCCGAAGAAGGGGCGCAGGGGGATCTCGATGCCGGGATCGAATCGGGCGACCATTCTCTCTTCGTCCAGCAGTACGATCTTGCCGCGCGCATAGGGAAACTCCTCGGGCAAGACCCCCCGCCCGGGCGAGAATCCGTTGCGAGCGAAGGGGCTGGCGAGCCGTACTCTCAGAATCCGGACCTCGAGGACGTCGCCGGGCTCGATGCCCTCGATGTAGATCGGTCCGGTAAGAATGTGCCCACCTCGCCGAAGGGGCGTGCCCCGATCGGTCACCTCGCGATGGATGTCCCGCAGTGATTGCTTGATGTGCTCGGGAGGTACGCCCTCACGCTCGAGACGTTCGGGGCTGGAGGTGCTGAGGGTCTCGATTTCCACCGTATCTCCGGATTGGATGCGAAGCACGGGGACGGAGGCGGGATCGAAGTATCCCCAGACCACCGTCTGTGGTGTGGGCTTGAGCACGTGGTCGACCGCGGGCCGATCGGCTTGCTGCGCCGCAGTGACTTCCGCGAGCAGCAGAAAGCAGCTCAGTAACACTCTCCGACTCATCGTGTCCTCCTTCTTAGTGCGCGCTCGCCTCTTCGGCTCGGGCGCTGGCAGGCTCGCTGCGGGCGGGCGGGCTCGGCTCGGACGGCCGAATCGTCCGCATCGGCCTGCTTCGAGGGAATCAGATGTTCCGGGACTCCCTCGAAGCTACTCCCGCCGGAAAATTCCTGCGGCCCACGCCTCCGCTGACGCTCCGGCGTGACCGCTTCCTCCCAGCCGGGCTCGCTCCGCTCGCTCATGGCTTCCCGTTTTTAATCACCCTGTTAGTGCTCGACGGGACTCGATCTCGGCCACCAGCATGGCCGCGACCCCGGCGTCGACGACGTTGCCCCCTTGCTCGATGATTCTCATTCCCGCCATGGCCGACAGTGGATTGCCGGCCGCCACCACAGCACGGTTGGCCCGGATAGGAGGGCGATAACGATAGCCCCTCGCGCGCAGCTCGTCGGCAGTTCCGCTCCCCTCGCCCGGGATGAGTTTTTGTTCGGGAGCCTTGTCGGGAGTGAAGCCCATAAACAAGACAGCGGACAAAGCGATCCAGGAACGCATCTCGATCCTCCTCGCCGATCAGGAAGCTAACACTACGCCCGCAATCCGAGTTAAGTCAACGGCTGGGTTTACTGCGAGCGAGGAGACTCGAACTCACCGGACGCGCCGACCGACCCGCCGATGCTATGGAGGTGATGCGTCGTTCGGATGTAGATCTGACCGCCCGAGATCGCCGGAGAGCTGAGACAATAGTCCTCGAGGTCGTTTCGGGCGAGGATCTCGAACTCCGCTCCCGCTTTGACGACCGTGGTGATCCCGTCTTCGTTGGTGGCGTAGATCTTTCCGTCCGCCATCACCGGCGACGAGCTATAAACGCCGGGAGCAAGCCGCCGTGGGCCCCAAACTCTTTCGCCCGTCTTGGCGTCGAGACACCACATGATGCCCATGTCACCGACGACGTAGAGGAGCTTTCCATCGGTGACCGGGGTTGGGATCTCCGGACCGCGCCGGAACGCCCATTGGCGATGACTCTCCGTGACATCGCCCCGGCCTCCGCCCTCGATCGCGAGCATTGGCCCGAACCTTGCGGGGGCGTAGACGATCCCCTCGGTGACGACGGGCGAGGCGACGCTTCGACTCGTGGGGTTGTTCTCGGGGTTGAGCCCGGTGGCGCGCCAGAGCTCAAGCCCGGTCGCGGGCTCGTAGCCCGTGACGACGTTCGCACCGCTCACGATGATCTCCGCCCTGTCGGCAAGCTTCAAGAGGGTCGGCGACCCGTAGGAGTCTCCCGCAGCCCCCACGGCCTCGGTATGACGCTCGACCCTCCACCGCGTCTCTCCCGTCGCCTTGTCGATGCAGAGAAGGTAAGACGGCTCGCTCGCCTCCTTGCCGTGAATCACTTGAACGTAGACCGCGTCGCCGTACAGCAGAGGCGATGAGCCGTAACCGTACATCAGCCCGAACTTTCCATAGTCCTTCACGAAGTTCCGGGCCCAGATCTCGTTGCCGTCGAAGTCGAAGCGTTTGAGGACACCCGTCCCGGTCATGACCCAGACGCTCGTGCCGTCGGTCACCGGCGAGGGAGACGACATGTTCTGCTTGTTCACCTTCTCGTTGCCGTCGCCCAGCAGACCCTTCCAGAGAACGGTTCCATCGTTCCGGTCCAACGCCCACAGCTGAAGCTCCTCGCCATCCGCCACGTTCAGGAAGATGCGATCTTCCCAGACGATGGGCGTGGATGCGCTCAAGGCGGGAAGCTCGAGCTTCCATCGGATGTTCTCCTCTCGGCTCCACTTGGACGAAAGCCCTGTCTCGAGGCTCGTGCCGTTGAGGAACGGCCCGCGCCACTGCGGCCAGTTGCCCGCCTGGCCGCGTGCGCAGCAACCGATCCAGGTGACAAACGCCATGAAGATAACCCGGTGCACACGTGCCGACCACAGGTCGATCATTTCCGCATGGCCTCGTAAGTGACTCGCAACCGGTGCCCCCGGCGCTCGTTTCCTTCCGTGCCCTCGACGTAGCTTTCCACCCAGCGTACGCCGTCCCATCCACCCTGGTATTCGCTCGCGTGGTCGAGGATGGTCGCAACCTCCTCCTCCCTCGTACTGAACAGAATCCGGAATCTGTTCTTCTCCGCCTGTTTGGCATACATGGCGTAGAGGGGACGGTCCGGAGCACGCCAGAAGAAACCAACATAATCCCCGTAGCGAATCCACACTCTCTCCCCGCGAAGCTCCTCGGAAGCGGTCTCGTCCAGGACCCGCAATCTCCAGGCGCCGTCCCACTCAGAGGTCTCGGTCCCGACGCGCGTGAGAATGCGCCTCGTCCGACGCCGCTCGCCCGGGACCGCGCTCGAGTGCGTGACGACGAGCTTGTCGGGGCCCTCCCAGCGCTCGCTGTAATCGACGGATCGATCACGGTACTTTCCAACCAGGTCTGGAACCGTGTGCATCAGACGGAAGTCCTTGTGGGGCTCCCGTTCCTCGTAGAATCCCGCGGGTCCGGTTCCGAACGGAAACACTCGGAAGTAGGCACGGTAGGGGCCGAAGTGGATCTGACGGGCGTCGGCGACCGAGACCTCCCGGCTCGTCATGTCGATGATGTCGTACCGAAAGACACCGTCTCGGTCGTGAGAACGATCCTGGCCCTCCGCGACCACGGCGATCAAGCCAGCCAGGATGAAACCCGTGGCCGGCCAACGAGTCCAAGCGAGCTCCATGAGACCCCCTTCCCGGTGATATCGCTCACCGCCATCGCCGGCCGAGATTGGTTACCGATCACGCGAGGTGACGATGATTCCGGCGCTCTCGGCTCGAGGATCGCGGCCGACCGCTGCCGCCAACTCTATCTTTACCGTTATCTCTCTTCAACACAAACGGTCGGCGCTCTTGTTCTTTGATGCAATTAAATGTTTCTCCAACCACCCATCTCGAACTAGAATCGGGCGAGCGTTATCGACGCTCGTTTGTTGAACACGTCCGAAGCAGGAGGAAAACATGTTCTCCGCAAGAACGGCTCGAATCAGTCCACTCGCCTCTTTTATCCTTGCCATCCTGATCCTGGTGGCTGCAGCGCCTGGCGCGGCTCAGCAGACCTGGAGCCCGGTGAAAGTGCCCGGCCCCGACCAGCTCCCGCCGGAGCTGCTGACACTCGCCGAGGAGTTTCGCGCCATCGTCGGCTGGGGAAGCGGGTTTCCCGACTACGCCGACCGGGTTCGGAGTCAGAAGGAGCAGCTCCCCCGTTTCAGAGCTCGACTCGACGCCATCGATCCTTCCGCATGGTCGGTGCACGCGAGAATCGACTACCTGCTACTTCGTAGTGAAATGGATCGGCTCGATTTCGATCTCCGCGTCTGGCGGCAGTCCAGTCGAAACCCGAGCTTCTACGTCAATCAGGCGATACGCAATGTGGGGCGATTGCTGACCGGTTCGCGCTATATGCGAGGCGACGCCATGCCTTACACCTCCGAGCGGGCCCAGGCGATTCTCGAAGCGCTCGCCCAGACCGAGAAGATCCTCGCGCAGGGACGGCAAAACCTGACGGAGATGGTGCCGGAGCTCGCGGAAATCGCTCTGCGGCATCCCGGCGGCGGCTACTATACGGAAGGCGGACAGCTCGAGTACATCGTCAACAACTACCGGAAATGGGCGGAGAAGACCGCCGAGCACTTCCCCCAGCCGGAGGCGGCGGGCCTGGTGTCGACCGCCGCCGAGGCAGCGGAGCATCTCCTCGCTTTCGCGGGCTGGCTCGAGGAAAGCCGGGAGGAGATGAAAGGTAACTACTACATCGGGAAAGAGGCGCTCGACTGGTACACCCGTCACGTCTTGCTGCAGCCTTACGACACCGACCAGCTGAAATTGATGGCGGAGATGGAGCGTGCGCGGGCGATCTCCTACCATCAGTTCGAGATGCAGAAGAACCGTCACCTCCCGAAGATCGGCCCGGCGGAGCAGATCGACGAGTACATCGGCTGGGACAACGAGACGGCTTTGATTACCCGCCGATGGTACACGGAGCACGGACACGACATCCTCAGCGATCGCGACTACATCCCGGATGTGCGTGTCGAGAGCGGGGAGTACCTCCTTCCCTTCGGCTACCTCTCCTTCACCATCGAGGAGAAGCCGATCGAGAGAGTCATTCTCGTACCCGACGACCACTGGCGCGCCATCCACTCCAACATGGGGTTTCGAACGGAGCCAGCGGTGTTGTGGGGACACGAGTACTGGCCGGGCCACGTTTATGAGCGATACGTGCATCGCCACAACCCCGACCCCATCCGGCGCGGACATCGTGACGGGGCGCACAGCCAGGGTTGGTGCTTCTATCACGAGGAGCTCCCCGTCGCTCTCGACTTCCCCTACGTACGTGGGCCTCGAGGGCGAGAGCTCCCTTACATAAACATGATTCAGAGAGCGGAGCGGATCTCCATGGGCATCGATCTGCTTTCCGCCAAGATCACGCCGGAGGAAGCCTTCGCGCGGTTCCGGGAGAACGTGCCTCCACTGGGCTCTGGCTTGGGAGCGACTCGGGAAGAGGCCTTCGAAGAGATGGAGGGTGTGCTGGTACGCGGGCTGGATCACTGCCAAACGGGCAAGCTTCAGATCTTCAAGCTGCTGGCGGATCGCAAGATGCAGCTCAAAGAGGACTTCGATCTGAAGCATTTCCACGACCAGATCATCACGCTTGGGTCCGTTCCGTTGGCCCTTCTGCGCTGGCAGATCACCGGCCTAGACGACGAGATGGATGTGTTTTGGAATCCGGTTAGACTCTCTTCCGTACTGGAGGCATCGACGAACTAGAGTCTAAAGCAGCACTCGCGACATCGCCCCATCTCTCTTCCGCATCCTTGCGAGCTGCGGCGCTCGACCAAGTCACCTGGCCGCTAGAGGTTATACAGCCCCACGGCTTGACGACGTGCTGATAGATGTCGTCAAGAATGACGAAAGGATCGTCCAGCTCCGAGCCGAGGGACAATCCGGCTCGATGAAAACTCATCATCGAGGCGATCGGCGTGTTGAGCTCGTGTGCGACGCCCGCCGCCAGCGTGCCGATCGACGCCATCTTCCCCGAGTGAACCAATTGCGCCTGTGCTTGCTTCAGCTCGTGGGACGGAGACGAGTGGATCGATCCTGAGCCCATCGACGCGTTGCGGTGTGACCGGCCTGCGACCGACCTTCGGCCGCGTGAGCCGGCACGGCGCGATGACGCTCTCGTGGACCCGCGACCGGATCGGACCGATGTGCCGGACCGCCGAGGATTGTGCCGTCGTATTCCACGCGATCGCGAAGACCGACGAGCAAGATCTCAGCGTGATCGATCTGCCATTCAACTGGAACGGCCGCCGCGATATTCGACCGCTTTCGATCGGCTACCTGGCCCCCGCGTTCGAGGAAGAGGGCCGCTATGCTGCCTGGAAGCAGAACGACGCGGCCGCTCTCGAGCAGCTGCGGGCGCTCGGCCTCACGCTAGAGCCGTTCGAGTTGCCCGCGTTCCCGACAGACGCCGCGACGAGCGCGAACGGCGCCGAGTCCGGCGCTTTCTTCGACGCGTTCCTTCGGAGCGGCCGGGACGCCGAGCTCGGGAACCAAAGGCGGGCACAGGGACACCGCCGAAGCCGCTTGATCCCCGCGGTAGAGTTCCTCCAAACCCAGCGGATTCGCACCATCATCATGCGCCAGTTCGCCGATGTCGTCTCTAAATACGACGTCTACATTGCGCCGTACATGCAGCCGGGCCCGCCGCGCGACGAGAACGCGCCGACTCCTCCGCCCACGCCGCCCGGCCCGATCCGCGATCATTTCTCGGTGGCCAACTTGTGCGGCTACCCCGCCGTGTCGGTGCCCAACGGGTTCGACGAAAAAGGCCGCCCCACCGGCATCACGTTCCTCGGCCGGCTATACGCGGAGGCGGAGGTGCTTGCGGTAGCGAAGGCCTATCAGGACGTAGCGCGCTGGCACGAACAGAAGCCCAAACTTTTCGCGTGAACCGAGCGCGCGGGTCGCAGCATCTTCGTGTTGCTGAAATGAACGTAAGACTTTGTGGTGCAACAGATTACGACCGATCTAGTGACCCCCACTTCATTAGCGCTCGAAAATGGGCCATAAGTACCTTCAACAGAACGGGATGAAGACGAATCACCAACAGTTGACAGCGGAAGCACCAGTCGACGAGTCCTCGGAGTTTTTGAGCGCTTCTTCGAATCGCCATGCGGCTCCCATCAATTCTCTACGTTCGACCTTCACGTCCTCGACAACGAATCCGGCGATCCGTTTGCTGTTGAATCGACGACAGGCGTCCGCCGCTTTTTCAAGCCAGCGGGCGACGGTGTTCCAGGCAACGCCCTCGACCCGTGCAATCGCAGTGATGCTGACACCCTCGACTCTCAGGGTGACAACCGCATCGAATGTGGATCTCCGGTCATGAAGACGGTAGTACAGCGTGCCTTTGGTCGAAGAGAACGTCACTCCACACCCGACGCATTGACATCGGCGACGTTTTCCAGACCTCGTCTGGTAGAATCCGTGTCGGGTGACGTTTCCGGATCCGGTTTTCCCATACAACAGGCACTCAGGGTTGAGACAGCTCAGCTTCTTCACTTCGCGTGGCCCTTGTCGACGAAGCTTGAATGCTCAAAATGTCGCATTCGTAGGCTTACGCCTGGGGGGAACGCGAGCTTGGCGGAGAGACGGACCGCGCATCGCCGAAAACAGCTCCATGTGCCCTTCGACCACTCCCTTGCGCGCCTCCTCGTTCGGCTCGAGCGACCACTCATCATGCTCAGCGGTGCCGCCGAGCGCGATACCGTCCGAACGCGGCGTCATATGTAGGAAGACACCGGCCTGACCGCTCGTCGTGCGGAGGCCACCACCCGTCTCGTAGGCGACATCGGATTGCGGAACCAAAAGCGTGAGCTGGCCTTTATAGGGCACGACCTCGTCGTCCTCGAACAATTCTTTGGCGCCGAGTCCGGTGCAGTTGACGATGATGGGCTCGGTGAGCGACATGAGGTCTCGCTTGGCTTCGAACTCACGGATGACGATGCGTCCCCCAAATAGGATGACGTCGCGCACGATCTTGTCGAGATAGATCGCGGGCTCGAATTTCATGTGGCGCTCGCGAGTGGCGTACGGAAGTGGAAACGGGTGTTGCCCCGGACCGAGAACCTCGAGGCTCGCCCGCAAATGCGCCGGTAACAAGGTACGACTGGTCTCCCTCCGCTCGGGCGGCGGCCCTTCCGTGGGATGGTAGCGGTCGATCCACGAAATCCCATAGTCACGACCGGCGAGAAGCTGAAGCTAATTCGACAACCTGTCGAAGACGGGAATTCCCAACGAGGCACTCCTTCGATGGCAACGACGGAAGCGGCTCGCTATCTAAACGCTGCCGGGGAGTTTGGCGTCGTCGCAGCGGGAGCTCGCGCCGATCCGAATTTTCTTGACAACATACACCCAGTCGAGATCCGAGCCACTCGGTCATACCCAATTTTTCTGCCGTGCCCAGTCGATGATGTAATCCGAGGCGACTTCGCCCTGTTCGTCCTGCCAGAAGTGGCTCGCCTCAAGAGGATGATGGACGTGGTCGGGAAAGTGCGACTTGAACCGCGCAAGCTCCCGTTGTTTGAAGGCAAAATCCCTGTTTCCCCATAGAAACAACACGGGCTTGTCGGCTAGTGTCTCTAGTCCAGACTCGACGTTCGCCTCGAACTCGTGAGCCTTGACTAGCTGGCGGGGAAAGATGGCGGTCTGAACGCGGTTCATCTTTTCGCGAAATGGTGCCGCGTACATGGCCAGCTCCCCGTCGCTGGGCCGGTTGACGAATCCTCGCGTCATGAATACGCGCCACACACCGTTGAACGAGCGTGCCATCGCCCGGCCGATCGGGCCACCCATTATCCAGCTGAAGACTTCCATCCTGAGCTCACCCTTCAGAGGCCACGCCCATGTATTGCCGATCACCATGCCGCGCACCCGCTCCGGGAACTGCTCAGCCACGGCAAGCCCGATCGGACCGCCCCAATCCTGCATCACCAGGATGAAGTCCTCGAGCCCGAGCTTCTCGATGAGATCGGCCAGAACCTCACTGTGCGTACTGGCCAGAAAGTCGTACCCGGTCGGTGCGGTGGACAGGCCAAAGCCCGGATAGTCCGGCGCAACGCAGCGGAAATGCTCTCTCATCCGCGTGATCATTTTCCGGTACAGGAAGGACCAAGACGGATTGCCATGAAGCATGAGGACGACGGCGCCGCGCCCTTCGTCGACGCAGTGCACCGTCGCTCCAGCGTCGGTCTCGAGGAAGTGGTTCTCGAACGGAAACAGATCCTTGTCTACCTCAAACTTCATTGAACTTCCCACCTTCCATTCAAGATCCTCTTGGCGCGGCATCATATGGGACCCTCTCCGCGAGCGCGAACGACCCCTGGGCAGTTACGTTGTCGCTCGGGGTCGCTCTCCTCCTCCTGCCCGGCGTCCAGGCGAGGTCCGCCTTGGAATCAGGTGGCGGCGCGGAGTGGGGCCGGAGGCGCAACCTCGTCTACCGTGCCGGTTCCTACGTCATAGACGAGGCCGGCGACGATGAGCGCGTCTGGTGTTCCAGGTGTGCGGCGGAGTCGCTCGATGTCGGCTTGAACCGTCCTAGCGGGCTCGGTGACCGCCATCGCTGCGACTTCGTCGTCACTCAGGCTGAGCCGTTTCGCCACCTGTTGCTGGATGGCCGGGTTGGCAAGGCGCGCCATTCCGCAGTCGTTATGGTGGATAACGACGAGTTGCAGCTGCGCGGCGCCGGGTCCCGGCAAATTGGCGGCGAGAACGCTGAGGACAGCAAGATCTCTCATCACTGCAGGGGTGATCCTGCCGCCCGCGTTGCGGATAACGACTGCGTCGCCGAGCCCGAGCCCGAAGAGATGTGCAGGGTCGACGCGCGCGTCGAGGCAGGTCAGGATGATCATCGACATGCGGGGTCGAATGTTGAGTTCTCTCCCCTCGAATTGTTCAGCAAAGCTCCGGTTGCGATCCAGTAGCGTGTCCAGGTCCGCCATCTCTTTCCGTCCTTTCCATGATGCGTGAAAAATAGCGCGCTAACTTGCTCGCTTGACGCATTCCAATCCGTCCCGTGACCAGGTCGCGCGCTGACTAGATGAATCACGTCAACGCCAATCGAGCCCTCTTAGGTTCTGTTACATAATAATATTTACAAATACGAGTTCGGTAAGAATTAATACCCTCAATCAAGCACGTCGGGGATGGAGAGTGTAATTCCAGTTGCCGTGGAAGGGGTGGATTTTGAGTCGAAGCTCCTGCATTTCTTCGTTACTGACCTTCTGGCCTGTCTCGTAGGAGTTCTTGTCCAGCATGGCCTTTACCTTCAAGCCGGTTCGGGTCTTGGTGTTGCCGATAAGATTGACGACCGCCTCGTAGCTCACGAGAGGCCGTCCTTTCCAGTTCATGCTGACAAAGGAGAATAGTCGATGTTCGATTTTGTTCCATTTACTGGTTCCCGGTGGATAGTGGCATACGGTGATGGGAATCTTCAGTTGGTCCGATAGCTTTTGGAGGTGGAGCTTCCAGCCTCGCAGCCGGTTTCCGTTGCTTCCACCGGCGTCCGCGCAAACAAGCAGACGTTTCGCCATCGGATAAGACTTTTTTCCGAGTATGCGCCACCATCTCCGGATGCTTTCTACCTCGAATTCCGCAGTCTCGTGAGTAATGCCGACGTTGACCAGCGCTTCGTCGCGGGACACATCGTAAGTCCCATAGGGAATTGCTTTGCCCTCAGCCATACTGGGGAAGTCGTGTACAAGAACCGGCTCACCTCCGCCCTTCTTCTTCCTCCACGTTTTACCCCTGTTTTCAAAGGCTCCTATCAATTCCTTCTTCTTGGTATCGACGCTCACGACCGGATCCTTGCTTCGCATGAACTTGCTTACTTGCTTGTTGATGTAACGAAACTGTTTGTCCCGATCCGGGTGCTGATCCCCTTCCAGTCTCTTCACGTTAGCTTGCAGCGAGTAACCCATTTCTCCTAGGCGTCGAGCAACTGTCACGTGCGAGACATCGTGACCTTTGCGTTCAAGCTCCTCCGCCATCGCTCTCGTGGACTTGTTCGTCCATTTGAGATGCTTCATCGGGTCGCCGGCGGTTCTTTCGTCGAGGATCTTCTTCAGCTGCCGCTCGATTCTCGGGTCTAACTCCTCGACCCGCTTTCTCCCCCCGCCAGGCTTGCGCACTCGGGCGCTGTCGTCATCAACTATCGGCGCTTTCGCTTTGAGTTCCGCCACGCCCTTCATGATGGTCGGCCGCGACATCCCCGTAAGTCGTGACAGCCGACTGACCCCGCCGCGTCCTTCTTCAAGCGCCCGTTGAGCCACAAAAACACGCGCTTGCGCTTCGTTCAACGTCCCCAGCACCCTCAACCAGTGACGCTCAGACTCTGGTACCTTTCGATCTGTTGCCATCCTCGTATAGTCTCGCAACCAGCAGAGGATAGCAGCAATGACAGTGTATTGTAAATATTAATATGTAACAGACCCTTAGTAGAGCCACGATACCCCTGAACGGGGTATTAATCGTCGCGCCCCCTCGGGCGGTTGGATCAGGCCCGGCAAGTCGGGAGGGAGCCATTCAACCTGATTCAGCGCCACGCCTCAAGAGCCGCGCGAAGATCATGAAATGAGTGACCAGCAGCAACGGCACGAGAAATGTAGGAATGTACCAAGCCGCCCCGAAGTCTGGCGCGACATTCAAATGTCGGAGCGCATTCAGAAGGTCGACCGTGCCGACAATGTTGAAGAGCCAGACCAGCGCCGACATCCCGCCCCAGCGCATCCGAAGGGCGATGAGCGCAAGTAACGCCAGAACACCCGTAAGTAAGTCCCCGTAGGCGGCAGGAATAGCGAAAGCTTCTGGCAGCGGTTGCGCAACGACCCCCGGGGACGAGGAAAACCATTCCAACGTGGCGAAACGCGTGCGGCAGCGTCAGCCAGAAGAGAGCCTGGTGCCGCGGCTCGTGATCCAGACATGGAGCCAACAACCACTTTGCAATCAAGCTCCATATGGCAAGACTCAGGATAAACTGCAGTCCGAAAATTGCCTGTGCATCCATATAACAGGTCCCCCTGGGTTCTTCGTCATTGACGACTCACTTCGCGCTTTCCATCGTCTGCTGCGTACCGGGTCTCCGGCGTATCGCTATTGGGAAGTTATCGCTTTCAGATCGAGGCTCCCCGATCCTCCACCCTTCACCAGAAGGTAGACAGCGAGAAGCGTCACCACGGCTGGGATGATGGGCGCGGCCGGCTGCAACGGGAACAGCGCCAGGTCATCCACCACGAGATGCACGTATGTCGCGACGGCCATGATGTTCAACACCACCAAAATCGCAATCCGTGTGTAGAGCCCGAGCAAGAGAGCCACGCCAACCCCCATCTCGACGACGGGAACGACCCAACGGTTGAGCTCTAGTAGTGGAATGTTGGCGGCGGCAAGTTGACCGGCCCAAGCGGCGGCCAACATCGGGACAACGAGCTTCATCGCTCCCGTCATCAGGAAGAGGGCTCCCAGGGCTATTCGTACAACTCTCGCGACGCCGTCCGACTGAGTACTGCGAACACGTTTCCATTCCATCGCAGCGTACCTCGTGCAGGGAATTGTATCCGGAATTCGGCCATAGGTCTTGTCTGACAGTGAAGGGTGGTTTTTCCTCGCCGGCGTGTATTGCACAAACGGAGAGATTGACAAGTGTGTCTCCGTGCTCGATACGGCGGTGGAGCGCGGCTTTTTCGCCTATCCGCACCTGCTCAAATGCCGGTTTGTTGATCCGGCCAGGGAAAACTCCGGCCTCGATGCTGTTCTCGAGAAGGCCCGGCGCAAACATGAAGCGTTCAAAGCGACGTTTTTTTCTTAAGCCCCAGATTCGACGTCGGCGCAAGCGCGCCGTTCCCCGGAGGTGCCTCGTCCGGGACAGAAAGCAGCGGGCTCCACGGCAAAATGGCAGTCCGCACTACCTTCCGGGTGAGCGACCCACTTTTGGCCTCTAGAAAGCGAAAGCGAGTCCGGCGGTGGCGTTGGCTTGTACCAGGAAGTCGCCCGTGATCGACACGAGACAGCCTCCGGGTAGCGAGCAAAAAAAGCCGCCATTCGTGCTCAGGAATGTCGGATAGACGCGAGCGTCGACGCGCAAGGCTAAGCGGTCCGAGACGTAGTACTTGAAGCCGCCACCAAACGCGACGGAGAAACGCCACTCATCGCCCGCTTGCTCCACTTTGGGATCGAAGCGACTCGCCCCAATCGTCATCGCGAAGTAGGGTCGCATGCGCTTTTGGCCGAACTCCACCGTCCCGCCGAAGTGGAAATACTCGACAGCGAGTCCGATGCGGGAGCGCTCCGGGATGAGAGGCCGATTGTCCTGAATGTCTAGATCGGTCTCTTGGCGGTTATAGACCAGCTCGATCGTCGCGTCCGGCCGGACCCGAATGTCGAACGCGATCCCGTAGGCGAGACCGCCGCGGATATCTAGGCGACCCTGAAAGGATCCCGCCTGACCACCGACTTGATATCCGACAAAAGGGGCTATCTCGATCGCGCGAAATCCATATGCGGGTGAACGCCTGCGCTGGGCCTCGACCTCGCCCACCGTTACCGCTGCGAGTATCAGGTAAGATAAAATGCCGAGTTGAACCGATCGGCGCGCGTGCCAGGCCTTCAGTCCGCCGAGCGGGTCGGCGTCGACCTGACAGAAATCGATTGCTTCGGCCTCCATCAACAGTTTGAACATGAAGTAATTGTAAACAATGCTCTCGCGGCGCGACGTATAGCACCTTCTAACTCAAGACTCGGGTTGCCTCCAGTAAGAAATCGTCCATTAGATGATAGACGAGCCGTTGGGCCGAGAAAATCGAGTTCCGGTTATTGTACGTTCTCCTCCGGGGAGTTATCCGTAAGGCATGACGGACGCGTTTGGTGCTGCATTATTGTCCGTTTAGGCAAGAATTCTAGTAATCTGTCAGGCTGTTGCGTTACCCGATCTCGACCAACCCGAGCACAGCTGTTCCGCCGCGGCTCATCAATTGCTAGGTGGGTGCGGCCCGGACTGAGCTACGGCTCGACATAGGACCTCCATCCGACTGATATTATTGACTCATCCATATTGTTTTTCCGTGCGGCTAGGTCTGACGGAGCGCAGCATCTTACGATTGACCCGTCCGTCGACGTCAATCTAATTTGAACGGTGATATAAGACCCCTAGCAGGCGGATGAAGAAACGAGTGCGCAGCCTGCTGCGAGCATTGAGCACCAGGAGGTGGTGGATGACATGGCGGAAAATCGGAACGATCTCTTTGGTGATCTTCTGTGCTGCGACATTCATCGAGGCGGCCTCCATCAACGAGATTCTCGAGTACAGGTCGCTCTCGCAAGTGATCGCCGCACCCGATGGCCGCTGGGCAATACCGATCGGTTCAAAGCCGCATCCATCGGCGCACCGGTTGACGAACCCCTACAGCTTCTACGGCGTGACCGATATTCCCGACTTCACCGAAGCCTATTTCGGCGGGAAGCCTTGGGACGACGATGTGGATTACCTCCGGCACGCGCCCGAGCACTTCGCCCATAACGCCAAAACACCAAGTCTCATCCAGCACGGTGAGGAAGACGTGCGCGTCCCGCTTTCCCAAGGTACGGCCTTCTACCGGGCCCTAACGCTAAACGGTGTGACCGTCGAGATGGTGATCTATCCGCGCGAGCCCCACGGTCTCAGGGAGCCGAAGCATATCCGGGATGCGATGGAGCGCAACTTTCAGTGGTTCGAGCACTGGCTTTCCGAAGGTGGCCCAACGAGTGAGCCGTAACGCCGAAGAGCTTTTGCGGGCACGTCTCACAGCCGGGCTCGTCCCGCCTCCTTCCAGAAGAGACACGGGCTTTGACCTGGAACAGGCCTACGCTGTCGCCGAGGAGTTGCGTCGAGCGTGGATCGATCGAGGCAGCCGCATGGTGGGAAGAAAACTCGGCTTCACCAATCAATCCATCTGGCCGGAGCTCGGGCTGTCGGAGCCGATCTGGGCGCCGATATACGATTCCACCGTACAGTTCCAGGACGGCGAGACAGCGCGACACTCTCTCGTGGGCGCGGTCGGTCCGCGCATCGAAGTCGAAGTCGTGGTGAAGCTTGCCGCGCTAGCGCCCGTCGCGATCGAGTGGGCCGCGCTCGGCTACGAGATCGTTCAATGCCATTTTCCAGATTGGGAGTTCAACTGTGCCGATGCGGTCGCCGATTTCGGCCTCCACCGCGAGCTCCTCGTGGGGGAGCCTTCATCTGACGTGGACCACTTGGATGAGCTCGAGCTAGCGCTGTCGCGAAACGGAGAGCTCGTCGCGCGGGGGAATGCGAAGAGCATTCTCGGAGGACCCGTGCCCGCGATCGACTGGCTGGTCGACGTGATCGAACGACAGAGTGACGCGCCCCCCCTCGAGCCAGGTGAGATCGTGACGACCGGTGCTCTGACAGGAGCTCATTCCTTGGATGTGGGCGAGAGTTGGACCACCGAAATCACGGACGGGCCTTCGCTTGTCGGACCTTCGTTGGAGCTCGAGAAATGACGCGAACTCTGAGTCTCTTCTGCTTGTGCGTCTGCATCTTCCGTGCGAGCGTCGCGGCGAGCGAAGTTCGTGAGAACGTCCCCATTCCGATGCGCGACGGCGTAAAGCTCGCCGCAGACGTGTATTTGCCTGACGGGTCGGGTCCGTTTCCCGTTCTTCTCAGCCGCTCGCCGTACGACAAAACACGGGGTCGCGACCGCGCCGAGCGGCTCATGCGCCACGGCTACGGCGTCGTTATCGTCGACTCACGCGGCATCTACCAGTCCGAAGGCGAGTGGCGCCCGTACGTAACCGAGGCTGACGACGGCTATGACACCCAGGAGTGGATAGGACGTCAATCGTGGTGTGACGGAACGATAGGAATGTTCGGGACCTCCTACCCGGGCTTCACGCAGCTACTTCCGGCGCCGCAACGCAGTGAATATGTGAAAGCCATCGTGCCGGTGGCCGCGCAGTCCGATAACTACGGAAGCATCTGGTACACCGACGGCCTCTATCACCTCGCGCTCGCGCTGCGCTGGGGGGCGAGCCAGGCGGCTCTCGCTGCCGGCGGCGCGCGCCCGGACGTGAACTGGATGCCGTTGATGATGCACTTACCCGTGAAAGATGCGCTGGGTCAGCTCGGCCTCGAATCTCCGTTCGTGTCCCAGACCCTGGGTCATGCGACCTACGATAACTTCTGGCGGAAGATGAGCATCCGTCATCTCTATCACGAGATGGACGTCCCCGCTTTCCACATCACCGGGTGGTATGACGACCTCGTTCACGAAACGATCGTGAATTTCACCAACATGCGCGCCACTTCGCGCTCGGCACATGCGCGCCGCTGGCAGAAACTTCTCATCGGTCCCTGGGGGCACGGCTTTCCTCGGAGCTCCCGCTACGGCGACGTCGACTTTGGCTCCGGCGCGCTCATCGACGTCGATGGGCTGCACTTGCGTTGGTACGACTACCATCTAAAAGGTAGCGAGAACGGACTGGACGCGGAAGCGCCTATCCGTATCTTCGTTATGGGGGACAACGTCTGGCGAGATGAGGAGGCGTGGCCTATTGAGCGGGTGCAACCCACACGCTTCTATTTGAGGAGTGACGGCGCCGCCAACACACGATTCGGCGACGGTGAGCTGAGCCGCGCGCCTCCCGGAGAGGACCAGCCCGACACCTATCGCTACGATCCGCGCAATCCGGTCCCGACCTATGGCGGCAGCGGTTGCTGTGGCGGCGGGCTGACGCCTCACGGTCCTCGCGACCAGAGCGTGAACCAGCAACGCCAGGACGTCCTCGTCTACGCGACGGAGCCTCTTACCGACGACCTCGAGGTCACGGGCGCCATCGAGCTGCGTCTTTTCTTCGAGACGAACGTTCCCGACACCGATTTCTTTGCGACGGTCTCGGATGTCTACCCCGACGGCCGCGCCATTCTCATCGCCGAAGGGATGGTGCGGACGCGCTATCGCGACTCTGTCAAAGAACCCCGCTGGCTCGAGCCGAACGAGACTCACGAGGTGGTTGTCGCCTTCTGGGAAACGAGCAACGTGTTCAAGGCCGGACACCGAGTCCGGCTTCACGTCACGAGCACCAACTTCCCGCGCTTCGACCGAAACCTCAACGCGGCGAAGCCGGTGGGGGAGGGAACGGAGGCGGACATCGCCGTCGCCACGCACCGGATCCATCACGACGAAAAACATCCCTCGTCGCTTCTTCTTCCCGTAGTCCCTCGCTGAGGGGCGCGTCGAGCTTAGGCTATATTCCCACAACGGGAGGGAGACGTCTTGATACCGCGAGCGATTCACGTTTGGCGCCCACGAGCGTCGATTTTTCCTATCCTTGTTTCGGTCGAGGTCCGGGTCCCAAATGGCGGTCGAAGAACGCGACCAGTTTGCGGAGAAGGAAAACGGCATAGTGCTCTTGCCGCGACCAGCCGTGGGGCGCGGTGGGTGCGAAGGCGAAATCGAAGTCTTTACCCAGCAGGATGAGCTTTTCCGCCAGCAGGACCGACGTCCGGAAGGGAACGATGTCGTCCTGCATGCCGTGAATGATGAAAAGTGGGTCCTTCAAATTCTCACCGTAATTGAGCGCCGAAGCTTTGCTGAAGATCTCCGGATGGGTACTCGGGCGACGCGACAGGTGCATATCGTAGAGAGTAAAGTGGGCAACGTCGACGGCGGGGGCACCGGCCACGCCCGCCCGGTAGAGACCCGGCTTCTCGAACAACGAGAACACCGTCAGGGTGCCGCCGTAGCTGCTTCCCCAGATGCCGATGCGATCCGAATCCACATAGGCAAGGGTCTCGAGATACTCCACACCACTGTGAAGATCCTCGATGTCCCCTCCGCCCCAGTCCCCCTGAAATATTTCGCGGAACGTCTTCCCGTAACCGACACTGCCTCGGATGTCGACCTGCAGATTGATGTAGCCGCCCTCGAGCGCCATGAACTGCTGGAGCGTGCCATAGAGGCCGCGCCATTCGTTGCGCACCGTATTCGAGTACACGGGACCGAGGACAACCGGATACTTCTGCGACTCGTCCAGACCCGGCGGCTCCAGGATGCGGCCGTGCAGCGTAAAGTCATCGATGCGGCTCTCGAACGTGACATAGCGGGGCTCGGCCCACTCATAGTCGTAAAACTCGTCCGGCGGTGAGCGCGTGATCCTTTGCTCGGCGGCTCCGCCTTTCGCATCGACAATGTAAAGCTCCGTGGGGGTCACGTCGTTCGAGTGCAGCACAGCCACCTTCGAGCCATCCGGGGAGACGAACGGTGTGTGGACTCCGGGGAGCGAGGTAACCTGCGTCACGGCACCGCCGCCTTCCGGCATACGATAGACGTGCCGCTCGTAAGGGCTCTTCTGATTCGATACGAAGAAAATCTCTCGCGTCTGCGGGACGAGCGCTACGGTGCCCCTCCCCCGGGAGCCGGCGACATCCCACTCTCCTGCGGTGAGCCGGGTGGGCGCCTCATCGTCCAAAGACATGGAGTAGAGACGATACCGCTCGTCCAGATCCCCGACGAACAACACGCCCCGCCCGTCGGTTCGCCAAAAAGAGCTGAAGACGGGATAGCCTCGCCGCTCGCCCCGATCGTGCCAGAGTTGCCGGACGGTCAGATCGTCCCTGCTCACCACGTACAACCACCGGTCCACCGCAACGTCGCTGTCCCGGTCGATGAGAAGTTGGCTTCCGTCGGGTGACCAGGAATAGTCGAGAATGCCGCGGGACGTCTTTTCCGGAAGCTCGATGAAGCGGACGATGCCTTCCTCGATCGAATAGATACCCACCATCCGGATCTCGTCGCTATCACCGGGATAACCCCGGCGGAGGACGTTCATGCTCGTTTCCTCGCCGAGGTAGTACGGGAACGGCACCTTGCGAACGTTCCGGCGATCGATGAAATCGAGAGCCACGAACAGACTATCCGGTGACCACTTGAACGAGCGAAACTCCACATCGAGACGGAAGAACGCGCCCCCCGGAACCGACCCGATGGGCGACTCGCCCACCCGGGTTGCCTGGATCAGATGTTTGCTCTCCTGGTGCCACAGCCACAGATCGCCGCCCTGTAGAAACGATAGGAATCGTCCGTCGGAAGAAAACGCGAGTCGAGACTTCCCTCGGCCGGATTGGGTGAGCCTTTCGGGCTTGCTGCCATCTCCCTGAAAGCGAAAGAGATCCCCTCGGTAAGCGAAGATCAGCGCCTGGCCATCCGGTGTCCAGGTGAGCCCGGAAACCCCCGACCGGGCGCGAGCCCTGGCCCGCTCCGCGAGAGCCTCAATGGAATCGGACGCGACCGTCTCGGGATAAGGAAAGTCCCTGGCCATGTCGGTCCATCGCTCGGGAGCTCCGCCGGTTGCGGCGACCACCCAGACGTCACAAAACGGCAGTGCCTCATCGTTCCACAGGAACGCCAAGCGCGAGCTGTCGGGCGACCAGACGGGACTCGAGGGCGCCGTTCCAATGAGACTCGGAAGCGATGCAATACGCTCCACGGTGAGTCGCCGCCCCTGCCCGGCCGCTTCCACTGCCAGCCCGACCGCGAGGCCTCCACCCGAGAGGCACAAAACGTTCAGCCACCACGCGAGACGGTAGGTCCGAATGCTCATGGCCGGCATACCAACATTCTTTTTCCCTCTTTGCAAACACAGTCTCCCGGATGTCCCGGGCGCTGAAGCCTCTCCCCCGAATCCGCCGAGAAGGGCTGAACAGGTTAGCTTGAAAGATCCCTCAATGTAATACCGCTTGCGTGCGGGGAGCCGGTCCAGGTGTTCGAGGGTCTGCCTCCTGTATTCCGACGCTTTCCCCGAGTATCCCAGCATGGCATGCGCTTCGGCGAGTCCGTTGAACGCCAAAGCAAAACCCGGGTCCGCCTCCACGGCTTTCTCATAAAGAGCAATCGCCTCCCTATGCTTGAAGTGCAAGTGTAGTTTTCTGCCTTCGACATGATATCGGTAGCCACGCCCGCGCATCTCTCGTGCGGCCTGAACCCTTGACGCGCCGCGGTCTCCTTCGAATCCAAGTTCACCGTGCAGTTCTTTCAGTCGAAATACTGACAGCCCTGAGCGTGGAAGACCCTTGCTTCGGCTGTTTCCGTGGTAGGGGCCGGCCGAAGAAGTCGTCGCCGACGCTACTCCCGACCGATGATACAGGTAGCCATTTCTATCCCGAAGGCCAACCGTCGGAGCCAGATTGAGCAAGATTTTCGTCTCGAGGTGGGCGATTAGAATTCATCCGGACGCATCGCGAGAGACAAAAGGTTCGACGCGGTGCCGGTACGTGGGCATCGAAGCCTGTTGACGAGGTTCAAGACACAGCCAGAGCGTGTCCTTAACATCTGGGCAATCAACTCATTGTCGAGCCAGCGAAAGGCCTCGTCTGTAGTCTTCAACGCCGAGATAAGGCCATCGGAAAGACGTGTATCTCTAGCTGAATCAGCCCAACGGGCTTACAACTTCAGGGCTCGGTGACGGTGAACGACATCATCATCCCCGCGTGAAGGTGCTCGGCGATGTGGCAGTGCGCCATCCATTCGCCAGGGTTTGTGATGTCGACGAGGATGTCCATCGTCGTGCCGACGGGGACGATAGCCGTATCTTTCCAAACGAGATTCTCGTTCGGAACGCCGTCTAGTGCCATGACGAGAAAGCGCTGGCCGTGCACGTGGAACGGATGATTCATGGGGTGGATCGTTTCCGGGTTGTTGTAGATCCGGATCTTGATGACCTCGCCGACCTCGAAGCTCCATTCGATGTCCATGTTCTCTTTGCCCGTGTCGGGATCGCGGAGCTTCCAGTGGATCTGCTCGGCGCTCGATAGCCAGTTCATCATCGGCATCGCGTCGTTCCATTCGATGGGTGGCGCGTAGAGCCCCGCTTCGAACTGCATCGCCTGAACGAGTTGCATCGGCAAGTTCTCGATCTCGAGCGTGAGCTCGAGGCTGTGGTCGACGGGCTTGTCGAAATATTGCCGGAAAGTGTCGATGTCGGCCTTCACGTCGTCGTGCTCGCGGAGCTCGCCAAAGACTTCCGCGTGGCTCTCGGCGACACGCGTCTCGGCGACGTGCACCGTCCCCAGCAAATCCGTATGCGGGTGGAACTCGCCCATGAAGTCGTCAACCGCTTGGATAGAGTTCACCATCTCGAAATCGCCCGGCTCGTCGAAGAGGACTTCGACGATGTAGCGCTCGGCGGGTCCGAGAACAACGCTCTCCACCCACTCTTCACGCTCGTACTTGCTCACGTCGGAGCCGACGACTTTGATACCGGCGCCGCCGAAGACGACGTTGAACGTACGCGAGTTCGCAACGTTCGTCAGATAGAAGCGGACGACTTCCCCGCGCTCGACCGAGAGCTCGTATCCGGGTGCACCGTTGACGAGCATGACGTTTCCGAATCGCCCCATCAACGCATGGGTAGCGGCACGATCCCCCCACGGGAACGGCCCGAGATCGTCCATCAAGATGTCGTCGAGGATGAGCGCTTGTTCCTTGTTGACCGGGTTGTAGTAGTCGGCCTCGGGCGGTGTCACGAGCATGTTCCCGTAGAGTCCGAGGTCTTGCTGGATATCCTCGCGCACGTGCGGGTGGTACCAGTAAATTCCGGTATCCGGAAAATAGATTTCGTACGTGAAGCGCTCGCCTGGTTCCACCGCCGGTTGCGTCACGTCGGGGACCCCGTCGAAGCGGTTATCGAGCCGGAGCCCGTGCCAGTGCACCGTCGTCGGCATCTCGATCTCGTTGACGAGCTCGACGATGACGGTCGAGCCCCGCTCGGCTTTGATGAGTGGACCTGGATACTGGCCGTTATAGCCGTACATCAGAAACGTTGTGCCGTTCAACGTACGGCGCACGATGCTCGCGCGCAAGACGAGCTTTTCGCCGTCGGTCATCTCCACGATCTCGCCCGGCTTCGCTTCGGGAAACTGCGAGAGATCGCCGGCGTCCATCCGCGCGAGGAACGGGCCGACAATCGGCACCGCGGTCGCGATTCCCGGAAGGGGCGGCATGGGGAAATCGTGCGGCGGCATGCGCCACGCTTTCGGATCGCCGCCTTTGATGTTGTGATGCTCGCGCTGCGCCCACACGGACGCGCACAGAGCCAGCGAGATAACGCTGAGCACGATTTTCACGATCAGAATCCGTACTTCGCGCAGGGCTCCGCTTGGTACGGGCCGTGGCCGGCGAGGGTGTGCATCATGCCACTTCGCGACATGCCGCGCATCACGATCGGCCCGCTCCATTTCTCGGTCGGCTCGTCCGTCGGCTCGAGCGAGACGACGAGAAGAAACTTGTTCCAAGCCGCCTTGCCCGAAACATGGAAGTCGTCATCGAGCACGCCTAGCCGCGTCGTCTCCGACAAGTCATCCTTGGTGGCCCACGCCGTCAGAAAGCCTTTCTTGGGTTTCTTGATCCGTCGAAGCGCCATCTTAATGTCGACCAAGTAAGTGCCGGATGGTGACACGGCTACGCCGTAAGGCGAGCTCGAAAAAGTAACTTTCCCGAGCCCCACGCCGTTGCCGGTCCCCAGAACACGCTTTGTCGGCACCATCTCGATCCCGTAATAGTTCGACGGAAGATCGGGAAGTGCTGCAAAAGCCCCGGAAATTGTCGTCCCGCTGCACACAACGCCCCCGAAGCCAAAGGGCACGCTCCACGGAGACGAGGGGCGCTCCGCGGCGTTCGCCGAAGCTGCCATCACGAAAAGCGCCAGAAAGAGTTTCATTGATTAGTGATTAGTGATTAGTGATTAGTGATTAGTGATTTCCGTCCGATCCCGGAATCGTCTCCCAGTCCTGGGCGCTCGAGATGTTCGGCACACCCCAGTCCTCGCCCTTCCAGCCCTGGAAGCCTTCCATTCGGAAGACCCAGAAGCCGGTCGTCATGTCGCTCACAACAATGAGCCCATCCTTGTTGCGCACGTCGACACCGAAAGCACCGTTGAACACCGCGGAGCGCTCCGTGTTGGGCGGGCCGGTATAGGTGTCGTAATACGCTACTGTCGTCGGGTTCTTCGGGTCCATCAAGCTGAAGACTTGGAGTCCATCGAGATAAGCGGAGACGAACACGTAGGGCCAACGGATCTCGTGGTTATGGGCGAGATTTCTCCAATCCGCCGTCCATGCACCGATAGGGCTCGAGATCGTCTCGACTTCCTTGTCGAGGCCTGGCTTGAGGTCGAAAACACGAAGCGGCGCGTACTGATACTCCGTTTCGGCGATGACATAGCGGCCGTCGGGCGTGGGCGTGAACGTGTGGCCGTTTTTGACGCCGCGGATGCCGGTGAGCGAGACGAGAAGCTTGGGGTCTTCGAGATCGGTAACGTTATAGACGTAGTAGCCGCCCGTGCCGCCGCCGTAGAAACGATCCTCGGCTGAATCCGGATGATAGCCAGCGTAGAAGTCATGATAGCCGCGACGCTCACTCTCGGAGTTCGGGACCGGGACTTTGGCGACGAGCGCGTTCGGGAGGTCGCCATCGACGACACGGCCGAGATCGTATACGTGCGAAAACGGCCCCGAAACCGTCGTAAAGAGCAAGACGGCTCCGTTGCTGTGCTTGTAGATGAAAATATTGTGGAAGCCGCCGGGATGGTCCGGTTCACGGATGCGAGCGACTTCTTTGACCTTCGTCGGATCCGGCAGGTCCGTCACATCGAGCACGACGGCGCCGAGGTCGTTATCCGGCCCGCCCTGGCGAAACTGGAGCGACTGCACGACGTAGTAGCGATCCTTGTACTTGAAGTGCTTGGCGTCCATCCCGCCCGTCCCCAAATGCAAGTCTTGGTCCTCGATACGCCAGGAATAGATGCGCTTCGCGTTCCGGGGATCGCTGAGATCAATGATGTCGATGCCCTTGTCGCCCTCGGTGCCATAGACCATGCGGCCGACATAGGCGTAAGGACGATCCATCTCCTGTTCGAGGTCGAGATCGGAGACACTGAGGCGCGGGCCGAGCGGAACGTGCGACAGGACCTCGATGTTGTCGCTTCCCGGCTTGTCAGCGGTCCATTGCGCCGAGGCGGTGCCGACGAGGGACAGCACGACAATAGGTATTCCAAAAATTTGACGGTTGAACATTTGTGAACCTAGCCTCCAAAGGCGGATTGACGTACCGGCCTACATTCTATATTAACGTGGTCCGAGAGAGGTAAAGCCATGATTAAGCTTTTGCTCCTGGCATCGCTCGCCATCCGCACCGACCTCGCCATCGACGGTCAAGGAAACGCTCACCCTGGCGCCATCCTTATTATAGAGGGCGACAAAATCACGTCCTTTAGCTCTGGCGGCTCCGGCGAGCCTCCCGAGGGGACGGAGGTCATCGACCTGCGTGGCTACACCGTGCTTCCGGGCCTCATCGACAGCCACGTTCACATCACCACCCATTTTGGCCGGGACGAGGCACGGCCCTCTCTCAGCTCGCTTTGGGGGGCTTATAGCGCCCGCACCTTGCTCGAGCACGGCTTCACCACGGTGCGAACGCTGGGAAGCCCGCGCTACGAGGACATCGATCTTCGCGACGCCATCAACGAGGGGCTCGTCCCAGGCCCGAGGCTTCTCGTCTCGGGACGGTGGATCTCCGACGGGGACGCCCCGGGAGCCGAAGGGGACGCTGTCCAAAAAGGCGCCGAGCCCGCGAACGAAGCGCTCTTGCGCGCAGAAGTACAAAAGCGCATCGAGTCCCGCGTCGACTGGCTCAAAGTCTTCGCGACCCGCAGCAGCCGCGCAGGCGGGACGGCAACCCATTCGCTCGAGCAGCTGGAGTGGGCGATGGACGAAGCGCAAAAGGCCGGGATTCCTGTCTCCACCCACGCGCATGCGCCGGAAGGCGCGCGGCGCGCGATCCTCGCGGGCACGCGCACGCTCGAGCACGGGGCGCTTCTGACGGACGACGTCCTCGACCTCATGGTGGAGCGGAACATCTACTACTCCCCCAACCTCTATCTCGGCGAGTACTACATCCTGCATGGCGCGAAGTTCGGCTACTCGGACAAAGCGCTCGAATGGACGGCAAAGTTTCTCCCCGTGCGCACCGAAGTCTTCACGCATGCGGTCGAAAAAGGCGTCCCCATCATCTTCAGCACCGACGCCAATGCCGGATGGGTGTGGTCGGGCGAGACGGCGATAGAGTTCGAGCGGCGCGTGGCCGCGGGCCAGCCGGAAAAAGACGCGATCGTGAGCACGACTTCGCGCGCCGCCGAAGCGCTCATGGTGTCCGATCGCGTGGGCGACCTCAAAGCCGGGCTGCAAGCGGATATCGTCGCCGTTGCCGGCAACCCGCTCGAAGACATCTCGGCGCTCGGAAACGTCGTCTTCGTGATGAAAGCCGGCAAGGTCTTCCGTCCCGCGCCCGAGCTTCGAAACGGCTCGTTCACCGCCGAGCTCAACGGCTTCGACATCCACTACGAAGTGCGCGGCAGGGGCCCCGTGCTCATGACGGTTCCGAACTCGTGGGGGCTCTCGCTCGACGGACTGCGCGCCACGTATCGGCCGCTCGAGCGATACGTCACGATGGTCTACTTCGACCCCCGCGGCATGGGCGCTTCGGGCGAAGCCAGAACAAGCGAGGACCTAGGGGCCGCGGCCGTGCGTCTGGACTTTCACGCGCTTCGCAAGCACTTGGGTCTTTCCAAAGTTAACGCGATCGGCTGGTCGAACGGCGCATCGAATCTCATGCTGCTCGCCGCAGAGTATCCGGAGAAGATCGACGCCGCGATTTTCCTGCATGGAAATGCCACGTTCACGCCCGAGGACAGAAGGGGCTTGGGCGAGCGCTACCCGACGCTCATGCAAGAATTCGGGCGCTTTCAAAAAGAGATGGACGCGGCCGAGCTCACGGGTGAAGAGCAGGCGGTGCGTGTGCGCACGTTCGACACCGAAATCTGGTTTCCCTACATGCTCGCCGAGCCCGACAAGAACCGGAAGCGGTTGCCGGAGCTCTTTCGCAATACCGAGTTCAGCTGGGCGCACGCACAATACGCCAACGTGGAATGGCCCTCATTCGACGCCCGCGACGACCTCACCAAGATCACGGCCCGGAGCATCGTCATCAGCGGTGCTCATGACCTGTTGCCGCCGGAAAAAGGCCGTGCGGTGGCCGACGGCATCGCCGATGCGCGTTTCGAGCTCTTTTCCGCAAGCGGGCACTTCGCGCCGATCGAAGAGCGCGAGAAGTTCGTAGACGTCGTCGTGGCCTTCCTGGAGGGTCGATAGATAGCCCTTTTGCAATCGGCCCCGCGAAGGGATATCTTATATGGCCGGTTGCAATGCTGTGCAGAACGCCCCGGCCGCAGATTTTCCCCCTCGTTAGTGAGTCGATTGATGAAAAAGCTCAAATTCGGACGTTACGAGGTCGAGGCCGAGATTGGCCAAGGCGCTATGGGTAAAGTCTACCGGGCGCTCGACCCGCTCAGCGACCGCAAAGTCGCGATCAAGACGCTCAAAGACGATATCGTAGAGCAAGACAAAACCGGCGATGTCGTCAAGCGCTTTCAACGTGAGGCGCGCGCCGCAGGCGGCTTAACCCATCTCAACATCATCAAAATCTTCGACGTGGGCGAAAACTACTACGTCATGGAATACCTGGACGGCAAGGACCTCCTGACGCTCTTGTCCGAAAAAGGCACGTTCACGCTCGAGGAAACACTCTCGATCGTGGCGCCCACCGCGGACGCCCTCGCCTATGCGCACGAACGCGGTGTGTACCATCGTGACATCAAACCGGCGAACATCATGGTTTTCCCGGACGGCCGTTCGATCATCACCGATTTCGGTCTCGCACATCTCGAATCCTCGGTGATGACGACCGCCGGTCAGTTTCTGGGCTCGCCGTCTTACATGTCGCCCGAGCAAGTCATCGGCGGCGAGCTCACCGCGCGCGCGGATCTCTATTCCCTCTCGGTCGTGACCTACGAGATGCTCACCGGTCAAAAACCGTTTCCCGGAGAGAACATCACAACCGTCGTTTACAAAATAGTAAACAGCCCGCCGGTGCCGCCGCATCAACAAAACGCGCGGCTCCCTTCGGAGTACGAGCACATTTTCGCGAAAGCGCTCGCCAAAGAGCCCGAGCAACGATTCGCGGAGTTCTCGGAGTTCGTCTCGGCGTTGAACCTCGAGCAGTTCGACCGACTGGAGGTCACCGCACCGGAGGACGAGCCGATTGTGCTGCTGCTCGACGACGAGGAGACCGCAGAGCTTCCCGTTCCCGCGGCGGAGTCGCGGTCGAGCGTCACCGAGCGGAAGCCCAGGCACAAGGTGCTGAGCCAACTGAGCCAACTGAGCCAACAGCAAAAGCTCATCGCGGCAGGGGCGGCGGTGGCGGCAGCGGCTTTCATCGGGCTTTTTGCTCTCTTGGCGCCGGACCCTTTGGCGGAAGGCGTCGTTATCGAGACGGACCCTGTCGCGGCGGAAGTCTTTCTCGACGGGGAGCTCCTGGGGAGCTCATCCATAGAGCTACCGCCGATGGCGTTCGGCGAGCACGATGTGCGCGTCGAAAAAGAAGGCTTTCTTCCTCTCGAGGAGCGATTCGAGCTCGTCGCAGGCGACGCCATCGAGCCGCTCGTCTTCGCGCTTCAAAGCGCACGTATCAGCCTGTTCCTGGAATCCGTGCCCGCCGGCGCCGCCGTGACAATCGACGGGGAACGCTCCGGCCAAACGCCTCTCGAGGATGTCGAGCTCGAGCCGGGACAGCACGAGATCCAAGTCTCGCGCAAAGGCTACAACTCCTGGCGCTCCGTGGTGGTGGCCCGAGCGGGAGAAAGCGTCAACCTCGTGGCTCGCCTGCGCGCGCGCGCCGTGCGCACCGCGGCAAAGGCGAGTGCCGCCTCGAGCGCGCCAGCGGGGCCAGCCGGAGCAGCGGGGCCAGCAGGTATCGTCGAGCTCGGGCCGGACGACACGGCCGCGAAACGCATCTCCGGCAAACCGCCGGGCTACCCGCCGATGGCACGCAAGCTCAAGCAGCAAGGACGCGTCACTATTGAGTTCGTCCTCACCGAAGAGGGCGTTCCGACCGAGCTCGTCGTTCTCGAATCCGCGGGCGCAATATTGGATAAGGCGGTGCTCGACTCGCTCGCCGAATGGCGCTACGAACCCGCGAAGAGGAACAACGAGCCGGTGCGCGTCAAGATGCGCGTGCGCCAACGCTTCAGGCTGAGCCGTTAGCTCGCCGCTACGGTGGTAACGGACCCGGGAACCACCGCGGCCGGCGGGTCTGTCTAACCGCTGAGCTCGCGGGTGGTCGTGACGCGGTAGCCGTTCTTCCAGAAAAGCTCGAGCGCGGCATCGGTGTCGAAAGCACGAGGCCGTCCCGCAGTCGCCATGATTTTGAAGCATTTACTACAAAATAGCGATGAGTAGCAAGAGAGGCTTGGGTCCGATTGTACGACTCTAGCTCAAGTCGACGAAGTTGCCCACGGCCGGGGCGCGCTTCGGATGCAGCAAGTGCGCGAGAAGCTCGACGCCGGTAGCCAAGCGCGGGCCCGGGCGCGAGAAGTAGCTATTCGCGTCGACGGCAAAAATGCGGGCGTTCAAGCCCCTCGGCACCGAGCCCGACCGCCACTCAGAGGCTGCCTGATCGGAGCCGTACCCACAGGGCATCACCACGACGACGTCAGGCTTGGCATCGAGGAGGGCACCCCAGTCGATGCGAAAGGACGGCTTCTCCGGAGACCCGAGAACATCGACGCCGCCGGCAAGTGCCACCATTTCGGGCACCCAATGGCCCGCCACCATGGGCGGGTCGGTCCACTCGAGACAAACAACGCGCGGGTGCGCGCCCGCTTTGGAGACCAACGCTCCGACGGCTTCGATCCTGGCGCAAAGCCCGTCGACGACCTCACTGGCCGCGTCCTGGCGCTCGGTCGCCTCCCCCACCGCGAGGATGTCGTTCCACACTTCTTCGATGCGATGCGGGTGTAGCGAGAGCACGCGAGGCTGCACTGCGAGCCCACGAAGCGCCGACGCGAGATCACCCGGTGTCGCCGCACACACATTGCAAAGCTCCTGTGTCACAACCAAGTCCGGCTCGCCTTTGCGAAGCACGTCGCTCTCGACTTTGTAGAGACTCTCGCCTCGCGAGAGATACTCGCGCACGAGCTTGTCGATCTCGCCGGGGTCGGCCGCTGCCGGAAGCCGCGTGTTCACGACGATAGGCTTCTCCTTAACCGCCGGAGGGAAATCGCATTCGTAGGTGACGCCCACGAGCGTGTCGACGAGACCGAGCGCGGCGACGATTTCGGTGCCGGAAGGAAGGAGCGAGCAAATACGCACGATGCAGTTTATCGCCGGGCGTCGAGGCGCCGCAAAAGGTCCGCGAAGACGAAGCCGTCACGCTCGACGATCTCGCCAACGGTGCAGGCCACCGGGTCCGAGAAACACGGCCCGGCCCACGCGAACGTGTGAAACTCGCCTCTCTCACCGCACGGGTCGACGCCACGCGGAAGCTCCGCTAGAAACGATGCATCGAGCTCGCGCCCCACAAGCTCTCTTGGAAGGACTTTGGGATCGAGACACGTTACCTTCGCACGTAGACCAGACGCAATCATCTCGCGCGACAAGGCGCGGGTATCGCGGCCCCAAAGCGGAAAAAGAGGCTCGATATCCGTTATGCGAAACAAGTTTTCTCGGTAGCTCCGCACGTCTTCCAGAAAAATATCTCCGAACGCCATGAGCTCGACACCTTCGCGCATCGCATCGTCCACCGAGCGGTGGAAAGCGGCCTCGTACTCCGCGTTCGAGCAAGGATGCGGGATGGAGACGACGCGGAGCTCGAGCCCGGCTGCACGCGCCTGGTCTTCGAGGAGCTCGCGGCGGACGGCATGCATGGCGACCCGATCGAAGTGCTCGTTCACCGTCGTGACGAGCGCCGTGACCTCGACATCGTCTCGCTGGCGCAGCACGTGGAGCGTGAACGCGCTGTCTTTCCCGCTGCTCCACCAAAGCCACACGCGCCTCATGAGCCCAGCGCCTCCGCAAGGCGTCGCAGGTTCTCGCGGCCGCAAGCGGCGCGGATGAGCCTCTCTACCGTGGACCAAACAGAGGCGTCGCGATCCATCCTCGCGTGAGGAATGCGAAACTGGCGCTTCCAAAAAGGCACACCTTCGAGCGAAATCTCGGAACCTGGCGCCTCGTTGTAGCGGTAGCGCCAGTTACCCAGGATCGTGGTCGCTTCGGGATCCACGGCGCGGATCGGTTGCTCGCCGCGGATGAACCAGCCGTCGTTTTGGTAGAGGTTGGCCGCGTAGGCCACGTTGCGCGGGACCGCCGCGTCACCTCTTCCAACGCTATCGATCTGGATGGTCAGAAGAATCGGAACTCCGTGCGCCTCGAGCGTGCGCGCGAATTTGAGCACAGCCGCACCGCCGAAGCTCTGTCCGTAGATGACGAGCCGCGCCGGTGATGCGGCAACGACGAAGCTCTCCGCAACATCCCGGCGCTGATTCTCGAACGTCTCGGCGAAGACGCGGCGTTCGGGGTTCCTGAGTTTGAGGGCGAGCGTGCGTACACCCTTATCAGCATCGTCCCAGTGGTCCCGCCCGCCGAGAAAGCCGACGACGAGACAGGCTTCCTCCGGGACGGGTCGCGGCGTGACGATGTCCTGGAGGGTGATACCGCCGCACGCAGCAAGCGTCCAAGTCAGGCTGAAGACGACAGCGGCTCGACACATCGTCGAGAGTGTATCGTGACGATGCGTCTTTGACCGCTAGGACTTCGGTTGCCAGAGGCCGAACCGAGCGCCGTCGGGATCCGCGATGACACTGAAAGAGCCCATATCGGGAACTTCCGTAACGCCCTGGACGACTTGGCCGCCAAGCCCTTCGGCCTTCGCCGTAGAGCTCTTCACGTCGTCGACTTGGATGTAGGACAGCCAGTGCGAGGGCGCGTCGGCCGCGGATTTTTGAAGGATGCCGCCACCCGTTCCCTCTCCGACTTGGACCATGGTGTAATCGAAATCACCCATCGGAACGTCTTCCATCTTCCACGAGAAAAGCTCGCCGTAGAATTTCTTGGCCCCGCCGGCGTCTCCAGTATGAAGCTCGACATGTACGAACGCATTGGACATTTTCTTGACTCCTTTGATATTAGGACGAACGGCGGGCGGCACTTTGGACAAGCGTGCAAATTCCCGCTGGCTCAATTTGTGAGGTGCGCGTTGCGGCTCATCCAATCGACCGAACAGCGCCCGCCGACGCTCACCGGCCGGATCTCGACGCGGCCTCCGACTTCACCCAGGGGACAGTCCTTGGCTGCGTCGACCGCTTCTTCCATGCCTTCGACGTCGACCATAACGAACCCGCCGATCAGCTCCTTGGTCTCCGCGAACGGGCCGTCCGAGACGACCCCGTTCGACTCCACGACGCGTCCTTCGTTTTCGAGCGGTTGGCCCGCTTGCCAGCGGCCCGTTTCTTTGAGGCCGTCGGACCACGCATCCCAGCGATCCATATAGGCCGACATCTGATCCGGCGCGAGCCCGGCTTCTTGTGGGTCCCCGCCCCGAAACAACAGCAGATAAAGGGCCATTTGTTGCCTCCTCTCTCTCAAACCTACCCATCTTCAGGACGTACGGGAACCCCCCATATAGACAGGGAAAGGCGCCTTCTGAACGGCGGCCTGCAAGCCTCGAGTTCCTGGCCGAGCCCTGCCTCCCCCACTCCCCACAAACAAAAGGGTGGCACTTGTTCTTGTCCCACGCGAGACAAGATTTTCACATGTTTTCCACAGAGGGTGCTACGGAAAGTAACAACCGCGCGGGGACGTCGGCTTGCACGCTCCCCCGATGGACGGAAGTGACCCATTGAGCGACAGTTTCGACGCGTCTGAGCCTTTACATTTCTTACACTATTTTTCGAAAGCCTAATGACTCAGACTTCTCAACGCGCTACGATCCCTATCAAGCGCATAGCAAGGAGGTTGGCACATGCTTCGCTCAAACGGTTTCATTGTGGCCCTCTATTTGGGAGCCTCAACGCTCGCTTTCGCTCAGCCCGCCGCTCTCGAAAATGACTTCATGCAGTCGAGAAGAGAGCGGTTCGAGGCGGCGCCTCCCGCCATCGGCGATCCCATGCCCGCACTCTCGGCCTACGACGAGGACGGCGGCGCGCTCGAGCTCGCGAGCTTGAAGGGAAGTTATTCGGTTCTCGTCTTCGGCTGCCTCACGTGACCTCCGTTCGAGAGAAACGTCCCCGGTCTGGAGACGGTTTACGAAGACTACGCACCGAAGGGCGTGAAGTTCTACTACATCTACAAAGCCCTCGCCCATCCCGGGCTCCATGGCTACGTGACGCCCTATACACTCGAAGAGCGCCTCATGCAGGTTCAAGAGGCGAAACGAACGCTGGGGTCCCGGATCCCGTGGATTAGCGACACGATGTCGAACGACCTCAAGCACGCATTGGGGGATGCCTCGAACGCCGAGTTCATCATCGATCCGGACGGAAGGCTTGCGAACAAACGCATGTGGAGCGACCCAGAAGGACTACGCGAGGACTTGGACAGGCTGGTGGGACCGGTCGAGAATCCGACTCGGATCGCTGACCTGGATCTGGAAATTCCCCCGCCGCGGGAGCAGGCGGCGAAGGGAGTTGTGCCGTCGATCGAGCTCCCCCGGGGAATGCAGCCCCTCGTGGTGGAACCGGTCTCGACCGAGGACAAAGTCCCGTTCTATGTGAAGTTGCGCGCTGAAGCCGATCGAGATCTTCTGCGCCGGGGGGCTGGAAAACTCTATCTCGGTTTCCGGCTCGATCCGATCTACGGCGTGCACTGGAACAACCTCGTCGATCCATTGCATTTCGAGCTGAAGCTTCCAAAAGGAGCGGCATCACCCCTTTCCGGCACCGGTCCCAAAGTCGACGTCGAAGCAGACAGCGATCCACGTGAATTTCTTATCGACGTCGACGCTTGGCAATCGGAGACTCCGCTCCAAGCGACGATTCGCTACTTTGCTTGCGACGATGCCGAGACCTTTTGCGTTCCCGTCACTCAGCAATTCCGGATTTCTCTGGAACGAGACCCGGACGGCGGAAGACGCACGGGAACCTTTCCGGGACGGGGCGGGGGCGGCATGGCAGGGCGACTTCGTGACCTGGACGTGAACGGGGACGGCCGCATCAGCCGGGATGAGGTCCCCGAGCGGATGGGGAGGATTTTCGGGAGGCTCGATGCGAACGGCGACGGATTCATCGACGAGGATGAGCTCGAAGGGATGGCGAGCGGAATGCGCATGCAGCGGTTCCTGGAGCGCGACGAAGATGGCGACGGTCGCCTCAGCCGAGACGAGCTTCCCGAACGCATCCGACAACGCTTCGAGCGGATGGACAGAAACGACGACGGATACATCGATCAAGAAGAGCTCGAGGTCATGTTCGAGAGAGTCCGACGTCGAGAGAACATCCGCTGAGAGAGCTTTGTCAGGGTTCGGTCGGCGCCAAGCGCCTCAGCTCCTTGAACCAGTTGAGCACGACGACGAGGCGTGACGCGGAGCGTTCTTCGTCACTTCGGACCATGATGAAGCCGTCGCTCTCGCGAGCAACATCGTAGTTGGCGTAGGGCGCTCCGGCCTCATCGAAGGGTGCCTCGAACAACCGTCGGGGCGCTCCGGCATCGAAATCCTGAACCGTCGCAACGCTGACCGCCATGAGCCACTCCTTTTCCCGGTAGTAAAGCTCGGAGCCGTCAGGGCTCCATTGGGGCTCGCGTCCTCCGCCGCTCGAGATGGTCGTCTTGCCCCCGGGGCCGGGAAAGGCACTGACGTAGACCTCATCCTCGCCGGTCTCGTCCGAGACATAGGCAAGCCACTTGCCGTTCGGCGAGAAAGCAGCTGCGCTCTCGTTGAACGCAGTGTGAAGCCACGGTTCCATGCGTTGACTCACCGACGAGAAGAGCCAGATATCGAGGGAAGTCTCGAGATTCAATTCGGTGTAAGCCAGCACCGTCCCGTCCGGAGACCATGAGCTCGGAAAATGATGGCTGGCGCTGACGGTGAGTCGCTTCACCGGTTCCGATCCGTCGACCGCCTTCGAATAGAGATTCAACGCCTCGCCGTCGCGATCCGAGCTGAAAACGGCTCGCCCATCTGGGGACCATATCGCTGCGCCGTTATTGCCTTCGAACGTAACGCGGCCCAGCGTGCCGCGCGCGAGCTCGGTTATGTACACATCTGTCTTTTCGCCCACCGTGAGCGTGAACATCAGGCGCTGATCCGTTGGTGAGACGCGAGGAACCTGGTAGCTTCTCGGAGTCGGCAAGGCGACGCGGTAGCTCCCGTCGCGGTCGACGTGCAGCAGCTGACCCGAGACTTCGCCCGACATATCCTCGGCGCGCGGCACATATACGAGTGTGCCGTCTTCGGAAACGTCGCAGAAGGCAGCTCCCGTCAGCGGATCGCGGTGAAGTTTCTGAATCAGAAGCGACGGCTCCCCGATCCGACCGGGCTTCAGATCGTCACGCTCGAGCATCGCGTCGACCTCGAGGCGGGCGTCGCTGATATCGTGGAGTCGTCGCTGCACATCCTTTTCGAGGCAGCGACGCAGCAGATGGCGGATACTTCTCGGAACGACTCTTGGAAGCGCGCCGAAATCGGGCTGCTCTGTCAGGACAGCTGCCAGCGTCTCGGAGATGCTGTTCCCCTTGAAGGGACGCCGGCCGGTGAGCGCTTCGTACAAACAGCATCCGAACGACCAAATGTCCGTGCGCTTGTCGAGCGCTTCCCCTCGCGTCTGCTCTGGGCTCATGTAAGCAGGTGTCCCGAGAACATGTCCTGCATTCGTCACGTGCGAGGGTGCCGTTTTCGTCTTGGACCCACCATCGGACCGCTCTTCTACAAAAGGCTTGGCAAGACCGAAGTCGAGCACTTTGACGAGCCCCTCGGGTGTGATCTTGACGTTATCCGGTTTGAGATCCCGATGGACGATTTCTTTCGCGTGCGCGGCCTCGAGCGCGTTCGCGATCTGCTTGAAGATTGTTAGAACCTCTCGGAGCGTTAGCGCTCCCGCGTCGAAGCGTTCGGCCAATGTGTCTCCCCGAACGAGCTCGAGGACGAGAAAGAGACGTTCGTCGCGGCGCTCGATTCCGAAGATGGCTCCGATATTCGGATGGTTCATCGAGGCGAGTACGCGCGCCTCACGCTGGAACCGCGCGACTCTATCGGGATCACCGGCAACTTCTTCGGGAAGGGCTTTGATGGCGACTTCACGTTTGAGCTCCGTGTCGCGTGCGAGGTACACCTCCCCCATGCCTCCCGAACCAAGAGGAGAAACAACTTCGAAAACGCCAAGTCGCGTCTTGGGTGCCAAACCCATCGTTTCTGTCTCGTAGCCTCCTCGACAAAAAGCGTAGCACCGAGCCCCGATGGAATCCAACCGGAAAAGTGCACTATTCTTCGCTCGTTCGCTTTCGAAGCGAGGATGACCAAGCTTTTCAGCCACCTGATTTGGCATCGAGCGAGCTAGGGAGAATCGAACTTGCTCAGTGCATTGCACGTGCAGTATAATGCATTGCAATGGCCTCACAAGTCACGGTTCGGCTTCCTGTCGACTTGAAGCAATCTTTGGACAGAGCGTCAGCAAAAATGAACATGAAGCAATCCGAGATCGTGCGGATGGCTCTTCAAGAGTTCTTGAGGTTGCCCAACCGCTCGGGACGACGTTCAGCCGATCGTGTCCGAGGCTTGCTCGGATCGCTAGAGTCCGGTGTCCCCGATCTAGCCGAGCAACACCGCAGCTACATTCTCGAGTCACTCAAGAATGGCCGGTGAGCTCCTCCTGGATACTGGCGCGCTCGTGTCTCTACTCGACAGGAGCCAAAAGCAACACTCGGACTTCGTTCGTTTTTTTGATAGCTGGACCGGACCCGTGGTCGCGAGTGAAGCCGTGTTGACGGAAGCGACCCATCTACTGGGACGCATCCCGAGCGGCCGAAAAACCTGTATCGACTTTTTTCTTGCGGGCGGCGCTGTCCTTGTTCCATCGACACTCGCTTCGCTGCGGCGATCACGAGAGCTCATCGAGAAATACGAGGATCTCCCGATGGATTTCGCGGACTCGACGCTCGTCGTACTTGCGGAGGAGTTGGCTACGAACCGAGTCTTCACCACGGATCGCCAAGACTTCTCGATGTACCGCATCCGTGGGCGCCGCCACTTCGTGGTCGAGCCACAATGATCGCGACACAACGAGAGATTCAGCCACTCATTGCAGAATCGCCGTTTCCGGCGTCGATGCCGTAGGCGCGCATCTTCTGCAGCAGGGTCCAGCGGCTGATTCCGAGCTGCTCCGACTTGTGAGTTTTGTTTCCGTGGAACGTCTCGTGCGCTCTTTGGATGAGCTCTCGCTCCACCGCTTCGATGGCGTCGCGCAAGGCGCTGTGCTTGTTCCACTCCGTCGTCCCCGGCGGCGTGCCGGTGATATTTTCTGAGACTTCGGTCAGGTCGAGCCGCTTACCCGGGGTGGCCAACACCAGGGCGCGCTGCACCTCGTTGGCGAGCTCGCTCACATTGCCCGGCCAATCGTAGGCGGCCAGCGCCTTCATCGAGGCCGCGGTAAAGCCGGGGCAGTCTTGACGGAACGCTTTCGCGTACTCGTCCAGGATTACGAGGCTCGAGCTCGCCGACCCGGGTCACCTCCCCCTCCTGCAGGGCGCGCAGGAGCTTCACCTGCAAGCCAGGGCTCGTTTCGCTCGCCTCGTCGAGGAAGATGGTTCCGCCATTCGCGGCTTCCAGCAAGCCCACCTTGTCCTCGATGGCTCCGGTAAACGATCCCTTCTTGTGGCCGATGAGCTCGCTTTCGAGAAGTGTCTCGGTGAGAGCGCCGCAATTGGCCGCCACGAACCGGCCTTGCTTCCGCAGGCCGTTGAAGTGGATCGCACGTGCAAAAGCTTCCTTGCCGGTACCGGTCTCTCCGATGAGAAGGACGGTGACATCGCGGTCCATCACTTTGAAGCTTGAAGGAACATGTCCATCAGTGGTCCTTTCGTCTTTCCCGCTTCCCAGAAAGGCAAGAGCCGTACCAAGAAGCCTAAGTCCCACAAGCTCCTGAGCCACGGTATGTTGTCGAAAATTACGCGCGAAAGCGAGTGGTCAGCGACGCGTCAACCTTGGCGGAGACTCACCCGTTTTGATAAGTGTCGAGTCACTGGCAGCGACTCAATCGGTGGACGGGTCTTCGACTTGCAAGAAAGCGAACACGGCGAAGTCACTCGAGTTGAAGGTTGCGATCCGTGTGACACCGGCCGCGTCGATGGTGGCCGCGAGCGCCGTATCGAGTACTCTCTTGCGACCCAGTTGAAACGCTTCGACCAGCTCGCAAACTCGTGGCACGACGGCGACCGCAGCCTTTGAGATACGACAGAGTCCCTCCTCCCTACGGAGAGTTGGAATTGCCCGTTCGAATACAGTATTGTCAGGCAGAATCGCCACTGTTTGTTTGATCAAACCTAAACAGCACAAAAGTTGAGGTGAATTCGTGACTAGATTCGGCTTTCGAATGGGGGCAGTCATCGCCGTCGCCCTTTCTACCGCTATTGTGTTGGCGCAGGATCCTGTTCCGCCGCCGGAAGCCCTCGAGCACGCGTTTCCAGACCGAACCAGCTACTCTCCTTACGCCGGCCGCAATTTTCCGACCGAAGTATTCTGGGGTGACACTCACCTGCACACCGGCCAGTCGATGGACGCCGGCGAGCGCTCAAGGCGTCAGTAGTATCAATATTAATAGAGTACGACGCGATCTAGCAGAACGCCCTTGAACTGGAACCTACTTTTTGGGGGAGCGCTCATGGCTGCCGCCTGCGGGCCCGGCGCGCCTGCCTCCGTCGCGTCTCAGCCCGACGTCAATCTCGCGGGTCATCTGCAAATGGGCGCCCACCGCGTCGGCTTTCGAACGGAGACCTTGCTGTTTCCGCTTGCCGCGACCGGCGAAGCCGACCTGCCTTCGGCGGTCGATTTGTATCTTTGGTATCCGGTGGCGAGCCCGGGCCGGGGCGGCACTGTTTCATCAATGGTTTTAGGCGACTACTACCGAGCGCAAGAGGATGCCGAGCCGAGCACGGAGGAGCTTCGGGAATGGTTGCGCGACGACATGACCTCGCCGCCGGGCGTTGAGACGGCGACGCTCACCGCTGTTATCGAGGCGCCGATGTGGGCGGCGCGCGATGCCGATCGCGCCGAAGGGAGCCATCCGCTCGTATTGTGGAGTTACCGAGACAGCGTTCCGACGAAGCAGGCGCTTCTCAATGAGTATCTAGCGAGCCACGGCTACGTCGTCGCGTTCGCCTGGCCACGGGATCACGTCCCGCCCTTCCCGTGGAAAGAGGGCTTGACGCCGCTTCAGAAACGTCGCGCGCTGGGCGCCCAGGTCGGAATGCTCGAAAAAGTACTCGACGCGTTGAGTCGTCGGGCGTGTGTCCAGACGAGCTTCATCGTATGAGATTGAGCCTATCGCTGCAGCTCGCGGTAAAATACAGGTATGAGCAAACCGGAGCTTTCTCCCATCGAAAACGCTCGCAAAGCTGCCGACATTCCGCGCGAGTGGCTCGAAGAGTTCGAAGCTGCTGCCCGGCGTCCTCTCAAAATGCGGTTTCGATACGCTTTCATCAAGACTTACAAGCCGGTTCTGGACGACGCCGATTTTAGGGCTTTCGACACCACTGCTGAGTATCGACGGTGGTGCGAAGAAAACCTGCCCGATTGGCTTGGATATGGCAGCGTTTGAATATCGCCAGGCGGAGGAAATCCGGGACATATTTCAGCGGCGAGGCGTGCGCTATCTGTTCCTTGGTAAGTCGGGCGCGATTCTGTTGGGATTCCCAGACACAACACAGGATGCCGACTTGTTCGTAGAACGTACGCCTGAGAACTGCTTGGCCGTCGTCGAGGCGCTGCGAGAATTGGGATTCTTGCTAAGCGAGGACCAAGCGGCGGAAGTCTCACGCGGTAAGGACTTTGTGCAACTGAAAAATGGCCCCTTTGACTTGGACCTGATTTTTGCCCCAGACGGTATCGAGCGATTCGAAGATGCTTGGCGACGTCATGTCGAAGTAGAGGGATTTCCCGTTTGTCATTTGGACGACATTATCGCAAGCAAGGCAGCGACGGGTCGAGTGAAAGACCGGGAATCACTGCCGCGTTTGCGGGCCTTCCGCGAATATTGGCTTCGTGAAGCAAAAGAGTAAAGCCAAGCACAGAGGACGGGTTTCTTGAGGAGGTCTTGCTCGAACACGAGCAGCATCTCCTCGCCATCAAAGCGACGTCGGAGCGAGCCGCTTCAGCTCTTCGGCAACACGCTGAACGAACACGAGCTCTGTCGGGACGGGCGATAGTGATAGCATTTCGCTGTCGTCGATCATGATGAAGCGCTTGCCGTCCGGCATGACGTCATAGTTGAATAGGCCCAATGAGCGCATGCGCTTTTCGAAAAGGAGCCGCGGCTGCCCTAACTCGGGCGTGCGGTTCAGGCCGATATCGACCACCATCATTTTGTCGCGGGCGCGGTAAAACAGCTCTCCGCCTCGCGGGTTCTAACCGGGATCGGTGCCACCCTCCGTCGAGACCTGGTACTTGAGATAGGGATCGCGAAACGATCGCAGGTAGACTTCTGAGCGGCCGGACACATCGGAATTGTGGGCGACCCATTCGCCGTCCGGCGAGAACCTCGGGTTCGATTCATTGGCGGCCGTACCCAGGAAGACGCGCGGTGTCCGGTTCTCTCCGAGAGACAACACCACGATAGGCGCGTCTGTCTTTCTGCTCGAGTAGAGAAGAAAGCGGCCGTCCGGCAACCATGATTCTAGGAGCGCCCCCGGGCCGTCGACCGGGGTGAGCTGTTGCCGCTCACCGCTTCCATCCGCGGATATTAGAAAAACATCGAGCTTGCCTCGTGCGTCAGAGCTCCACGCCAAACCGTTACGATCGGGGGACCAAAGAGGTGAAAGTTGTTGAAGCCGGAGATGAGCGGCGTGAGCGCTCCGCGAGCCATGTCGTAGGTCCATATGCTGTGATTCGCTCCCCTTATCTCGATAGCCAACTGCCCTGCTCCAGGGGCGATCCGCGCCCACACAATTGGCCTCGGCGTCTCGACGAGCGGCTCCGCCTCCCCCCGGCGGCTCACTAGGACGACGCGGCCTGTAGACATCAACGCGTTCCCCGGCGCATAAACAAGAGTGCCTTCCGGAGATAACGCAAACTGTGCGAGCCCCTCGGTTGGCAGCGTGCTTACTGGCTCGAGAATGACTACCGGAGCGCCGGTCACGTCGAGCGAGCTCGCATCGAAGGGCACGGCAAGCAGGCGCTGTCCTCGCGCGTAGACGATGTGCCCCGTTGAGCTGTAGCGGGCGTTCGTCCCGCCTTCTATCAGCGTGCGGATCTCGCCGTTTTCGAGAGAGAGAGTACGGCGATCGTCGCGTCATCCCACGTTTCCATGTCGGCGGTGCCCATGGTGAATAGCACAGCCCTACCACCGGGAAGCGGATCAGGAAACCTCAGGCTCTTCTCCCGTTTTTCGCGCATGGGCCCGTCCAGCATTTCCGACTCGCCCCCGTCAGAGGAAACTCGGTGGAGGCTATCGGTGTAGCGAAATGTTCTATGTCTGCCGCAAGTGCGAGCACGGCCAACGCTACTGCGGCGAGGCTTGCAGTGGGAAGGCCCGGCGTCGGAAGTGCCGTGAGTATAACCGTGATTACCAAGACACCTTGGAGGGACGCTTGAATCACGCGCAACGGCAGCAAACCTATCTCCTACGCAAAGCGCTAGCGCGGGCTTCGAAAAAAGTGACGGATCATACTCTTGTAGAAAGATTGGCTTGTGCAGAGCTCACGATGCTGTGCTCCTGGCAGCCCTGCGCCTTCCTGCGCTGCTCGGAGAGCCACTCTAAGGCAAGACGTTTTGTCCGACGCGCGAGAAGCCATCGTCGAATGCGAAGATCCCGTCGAGGCGCATCTCTTGAACGAAGACGACGTTGGTGCAGTCGGTGAACGATAGGCGGTGTTCTTGATAAGCTTCGGCGCGCTGCCTCGCGAGGTCGAAGACCGTGCGGTCAACGAAGGCAAGCGTGTACCGCGGGCTCTCGAGGATGGCGTCGAGAAACTCGAAGCCGCGCCGCGCCCGGCCCGTCGTGAGCCAGCGAGTCAACATCTCGTCGAGCACATAGTCGCTCGTTATCAAGTCAGCTTTGTTCAGGTCCCTCAAGCAGCTTTTTGCAGGAGCGTGCATGCCGTCCGAAGGGTTAGCGAGTGCGACGAGAGCCGATGTGTCGACGAAGACTCTCACCGGCGGCCCTTCTTCGGTGCACCGTACAGGTAATGGTCATGCTCGATCGACTCGTCACTCGGCCCGCCATCGATAGTACCGACCGCCTTCCAGAATGGGTCTGACTCGAGCTCTGGCAAGGGCGAGGGTTCGCGTGGCAGGTCCACAAACCGTCGCAGCGCCTCGCGGATGAGCTCGGCCACTGGGCGCCGCTCTTCAAATGCACGTCTACGCAAAGCTTCGTACAGATCCTCGGGAAGGCGAACGGTCGTGGTCATTTGATTCATACCACTATTATAGCACGCCATCATTATAGCTTGATGGCAAGTCTCTCTTTGGCCCCGTACCCCAGAAAGACCGCGGGGACAGCAGGCTCTATTCTTCGAGTCCGACGCGGCGCAGCAGCTCGGCGAATCGCGGGTCTCGTTCGACATCCTCGCCCCACCGAAAACACGCGCGTAGCAGCAACTCGCTCGCTCTTCGTTCGCGCGCTCCATCCACTCGAAGAACCTGTCCAAGTCTCCGAGGCCCGCGTAGACGTTCGCGCTCTGGATCGGTGAGACGTATCGCGTCTCGGCCAGCTCGTCCAGACGCTAGAGCACGCTGTGTGCTTCGTCGACGCGGCGAGAAGTTTGGCTTCCCGCTCGAATCTCGCGGATCGTTCGTCGTCCTTCACGAACTCCTCAGGAAGGACTTTGATCGCGACGTCGCGTCCGAGCCGAATCGCTCAGTCAAATCATTGAACACCGAGGGACGGGCGCGCCGTTCAGGAGGAATTTCTTAACGTTCAATACCATCATCCTTCGGATGATCTGTCTCAACCGATCGAATGGGAGACAACATTGAGGTTCTCACGTGCCGCGATGCGCGTGGGCTACCGCATCGCGATGGAAGAACAACGTCCTACCTGGAACGAGGGCGATTTCTTTGGTCAAAAGTTTGGCCATGGACCATGAGCGGACGTCTGGCTCACGAATATTCTAACAAGAGAGAGATGCCGGGGCGGGTAGTGACGATGCTGAGCTCGGAGAGGAGTGGGTCTTCGAGCTCGAGAACGACACCGTTTTCGCTGGCGAAACAGCCAGTTGTCCACCAAAGTGCGCTGACGTGGGCTACCTGTACTTTATTTCACCCGGACTGGTTCCGATTCGCATATAAATCCGCCATTTCAGCCGAGGAGACATGCCGGTGACTACAGTACTCAAACTCGACGAGATCAAGCGAATGATCGATTCTCCCCAACTCATCAGGGAGATCGAAACCGGCTTCGTTCTCTATTCCGAAGGTCGGGTGGTCGTTCCGCCCGTTGGTTTCTTGCATTTCGACCAACCTCCAGGAGATGTTCATATCAAATATGGCTTCGTAACCGGTGATGACTTCTATGGGAAACGACCCGGAGTCGAGCATCATCGACCGGCATCTCGTGCACCATTCCAGTAGGAACTTGGTTGTTCTCGGAAGCGGTACGTTTCCGACCACAGCGCCGGCGAACCCGACATTGACTTTGTCGGCTATTTCTTTGTGGGTGGGGCGGCATCTATGAAGCGCTCCGACACGTCGAAGGCTGCCTCCACAACCGACGGGGATCGACGGCTTTCCCGTCGGAGCCTCGTCATTCTGTGTATCTCTGCGTTCGCGGTTGTCGTCGCAGTCCTCCTCTACCGCCGAACCACATCCACGGAGCTGGTCGTGGCGTCGTTCGAAAACAGCTTCCCTATATCCGCATCACCGAGGACGAGCTCCTTGTGTTTGCTCGAGACTATGTAAACGCGCGCTTCGGGAGGACCAGGTCGCGCTGCGGTGGCTCGGCTATGCAGCGCCAATCTACCGGCACTCCGATCTTCTCTATCGAACGCCTGCCGGTGGATCGATTCAAAAGCTAGAGAGCTCCGTGGCGAGCACTTTCCTGCTCTTTACCGACTTGTTCGATCACGGCGCCCACGAGAACCGCGAGATTCGATACGTCCGCTACTACGACCCCTACTCGTTCGCCTGCGGCAACCCGTTCGCCGAGCTTTGAGTGCATCTCGTGTGATCGGAAATACGCCCGGGCAAGGTGTTACCCAAAGTAACAGAAGGTGCTCGCGCTCCGCGGCGTGGTCAGAGCCCTACGACAACGCGCGCTCAAATAAAGCCAGCAACCTGCTCCACGCGCGCTCTGCCTGTGCCTTGTTGTAAACGGCTGAATCCGGCGGACACCAACCGTGAAGCGTATCTTCGTAGACTTCGATCTCCGCTGACACGCCGTTGGCGTCAAAAGCTTCGCGTAAAAGCACTTTCGCTTCGGGATCGCGTTCGTCGTCGTTCGCAGCAATCGCGATCAAAAAACCTGCTTTCATCTTCGAAGCGAGCAAATGCGGGCTGTCTTCCTCGTCCGTCGCCAGGCCACCGCCGTGGAAGGATCCGCCAGCCCCAATGCGATCCGGAATCGCCGCAGCCAGCCGCATCGTGTAAGAACCAGTCATGCAATAGCCTGTCGTCCCGATCTTGCGATTGGTATCAACGGATGGCTGCTTATCGAGATATTCGACGAAGGCGCGCCCGTCACGGACACAGGTTTCCGGCGACAATGTCCGAGCATGCGGCATCAACAATTCACGAATCCCGGGATCGCGAAACGTCTTGCCCTCGGGGACGACAGCACCCTTGACCGTTCGATAGTACGGATTGACCACCAGAACCGAATATCCCGACTCCGCCAGACGTTTACCCATCGCGCGAAATGCCGGGCGTATGCTGACAATGTCAGGCCAGACGATGACCGCCGCGTGTGATCCACTGGCAGGGTGAACGAAATAGCAGTCGGCCATGCCGTCCGGTGTTTCGACCATGACATCCTGCCCGACAACGTCCACCGCGTTTGCGACCGGCGGCAGCATCATGGCGAGCGCCGCGCCCGCGCCTCGTTTACCAAACTCCCGGCGCGTCACTGCATTGCGGCGCAAGTATTCCTCGGCGTCTTTTGCGGTCCGTTCATCACACATGACTTTCTCCTGAATGGCCTGAATGGGTTGAGGTGGTCTGGCTCGCTATCCTAACCATTAGAATCGCAGACGGCTGGCTGCTGACTGTTGCTGTTGGTCGGCAGCCCCTGCTCGGCCCAAGCGATCGTCCCGCCGTTAAGGCTCCGGACGTTCTGGTAGCCGAGCGACTGCAGAAAGAGCATCCCCGAGATCGACAGGTTGCCGCGGTTGCACACCGTGACGATCGAGCTTTCACGCTGCTCGGGCAGCTCGTCCCGACGCTCCCCCAACTCCTCGAAGGGGATGTTCACCGCCCCTGCCACGTGCTGCTTCGCGTAGACCTCCGCTGACCGCACGTCGAGGAGGAAGGGCCGCGCGTCCCGACCCTCGAGCGCCGCGCGCAAGTCTCCCACCTCCCATGTGTTGTGGGGGTTGCGCGAGTTCTCCACCAGCGTAGTTAGAATCTGCTCCTTCGGGCTGGGCTCGCCCGGGCGCGCGTCGGCCGAGGGGGCAGCCCGGACATCGGGGAAGTGCCGCTCGAATGAGGAGGCGTACTTGAAAACGTTGTCCGGGAAGATGACGACGACCACGGCGTCCGGCTGGTCCTCGATCACCTTCAAGGCGCCGACGAGAGCGAGGGCCGAGCTGGGTCCGGCGATGAGGCTCTCCTCTCGGGCCAGACGCAGGCACATGTCGTAGGCCTCCCGGTTTTTGACCTCCACGAGGGTGTCGTACTTGTCCGGCCGGAAGAGCTTGGTGTGCTTCAGCTGACGCATCGAGCGCACTCCCGGGATGTCGTGGCCCTCCTCGGGGTGCACGCCGATGACTTGGATGTTCCGGTTCTTGCCCTTCAGGAAGCCGCCGTTGCCGGTGATGGTCCCGCAAGTGCCCAGACTGGCGACGAAGTGGGTGATCCTGCCCTCCGTTTGGCGCCAGATCTCGGGGCCGGTCGTGTGGATGTGGGCCTCGACGTTAGCCTCGTTCTCGTACTGGTTGAGCATGTGGAATTTGGGCCCAGCGGCCAACTCCGTGGCCCGCGCAATGGCCCCCTCCGGGGACCGTGGATCCGGTCAGAGACTGTCTTCGAACTCCTCGACCGCCGAGCCGAAGAAGCGCAGTATGACTCGCTTCTCCGCCGGTATGGACTTGGACAGGGGCGTCGACAGTTGGTAACCCTGGGCGTTGGCCATCATCGCCAAACCCATACCCGTGTTCCCGCTGGTCGGCTCGACCAGTTGCTGGCCTTCGCGCAGGAGCCCCTTCTCCCGGGCGTCGCGGATCATGTTGGCCGCGATCCGGTCCTTGACGGAGCCGAATGGGTTGTACCACTCCAGCTTGGCGTAGACCTTGGCCTGCGCCAGGGGCACGACCCGCCTCAGCCGCACCAGAGGCGTGGGGTTCTCTTCGTCAGAGAGCATCTCCAACACCTCGTCGTAGACGCGCGTCTGGTGGTTCGCCATGATTCCTCCTCCTTGGAGTGCAAAGGGTAACACCGTCGCGGGCTTTGCACACCAGCCATCTTCTCCCGGTTTCCGCTCTGCGGTGGACGAATTTTACCCGGTTTTACCTACTGTTTCACCCACGATCTCACCTGCTCGAGCGGTTCGCATGGCCCTGGGCGCGCCCGTTCGAGAGATGCTTGAAGCTCGGCGAACCCCGGCGTCCGTCCTTATTCGTGGGCGACCTCGTCCCCAGGAAAGGACGAACGGGACGGTTCGACGGCGGTGAAGCGCGAAGGGCCTGGTACGGCCTTTGCAAAGTAGCCAGCGGAGGAAACAAACGATGCCTAAACTAACCATGCTGACCGTTTTCTTACTCGCTGCCGACCCTCGTGGCGAGCGCAGTGAGCGCCGAACGTAAAGATAAGTGGCGCGCCCGCGTGTTCGTTCCCGAAAGCGAGTCGTGGTCCGTCGGGGGCGAATTCGATATTTTCGACGAAGGTGTGGGCGCAGTGACCGGGGGAGCGAAGCCGCAGACAGCCGAGATCGTGAAGACGCTCCACGACCGATGTCCCAAACTGATCGTGACGCGAAAAGAAGAGCGGGCCGACTACATCCTCGTGCTCCAACATGAGGGCGGCAAGTTCCTGCGGAAAGACAACAAATTCGCGGTGTTCAACGCCGACGGCGACGCCATCGAGAGCGGCTCTACTCGCAGCCTCGGCAATGCTGTCAAAGAGGCGTGCTGGGCCATCGTTTCCGATTGGGGACACGTCGAGCGCACAGAGCGCTGAGCGCCATTCGTATCAAACGTTTCAGCGGAAACGTTTCGTCCCCGTCCGCCCTTGTCCATCCTAATCAAAAGTAGCGCGGATCAAGGCGGCGCCTGCTTCCAAGCTACCGTGTCTTCCGGGTGGTCGTACCATCCGGGATCTTCGTAAGACGTGATGCCCTCTCGGATCTTGACGACGGTAAACATGCTACCCATTTCTATCGGACCGAAGGGTCCATCGCCGGTCATCATCGGAAGCGTATTGCGCACAGATTTCATGTGTGCGGCATGGCTCGCATGCTCGGCCATCCCCGTCTCTCCCATGGGCATGTAGCCGGGAACCAATTCGGCTCGCTCGTGCCGCCTACCGAAAGATGATACAAGACCTCTGTTACTCGAGAGTCGTGAACAACATTATTAAGGGAGAACAATCGTGAGGTCATTCGTGGGAATGGCAACGTTCACGAGGTCGACATCGACTTCTTCGGGCGTCTCCGTCTCGAGCGGCATACGGTAGAGTCGGCCCCCTGCCTGGCAAACCAGATCGCTGGGCCCTCTAGCGGGGAAAGTCACATCGAAATCGGCGAACTGCGTGATCTGGCGCATATCATTAACAGTGTCATTGCTCGCGACGTCCAGGGCCTAAATGTTGGAGCGCTCGCCGGCGCCGCGGTCGGAGAGGTAGTACAGAGTCGAGCCGTGCCACATCGGCTGGGCATCGTTCGCGTCGCTGTTGGTGAGGTTGCGCGCGTCGAGGCTTTCGAGATCGATCAGCCAAATTTCCGGAGCCATACCCCCGCGATAGCGCTTCCAATTGCGGAAGCCTCGGCTCTTAGGCGTGAAGGCGAGCGAGCGTCCGTCGGTGGACAACGCTCCAAACTCCCCGTAGGGAACGGGGAGCTTCTCGGGTAGCCCGCCAGCCGCAGCCACAGTGTAGAGCTGACTGAATCGCTGTGAGCCACTTTTGCGACGTGAGGCGAAGAGCAGCCGTGCCCCGCCCGGGGTCCAGTCGAGCACACGGTCGGGGAGAGGGTGATACGTGATCCGGCGTGGCTCACCGCCGGTCGTGGCGACAACGTAGACGTCGGTGTTGCCGTCGTAGTTGTCGCTGAAAGCGATCTCGGATCCATCCGGAGAGAACCGCGGAAACCGAGAACACCGCCGAGATTAAAGAGGAAAAAAGCGTCTCCGCCCACAGAGGCCTCGCAACCCGAGTCTTCCATCAGCTTCGGAATCCAGCGGAAAGCAGACTGAATCGATACTTCCCCGGTGCAATGTTGCCAGCTTCCGTGTGTCCGGCCACAGCTGCAGTTCAGTCAGTGCGTCCTTTTTCAGTTTACGAGGATTTGATTGATCCGCTCGAGCGCTTTGTCCAGGCGTCGCTCGAACAGATATTTCAGAGCTATCCAGCGCTCGTCGTATGGCTTTACCGAGCTTGAAGCAGCGCAAACCTGTCGGCGGCGGGTACTGGATGACATTGACGCATAGGGGTATCACTTTGCACGGCCATGCATCAGGCTCGCCGAACATGATTGAAAGCGGCACCGTCATCCCGTGATCGACAGTCATCGAGTTGCAAAGCGTCATATCGAACTCATCGAGTACCAGGGATTCGTAGAGATGCCAGGCCAGCTCGGGATGACCCCTTACGATAGGTACCTGGCGCGGACCGTAGCCCTCGTCCGCCGGTTTGAACTGATCGGCCACGCCGAGCAAAAAAGTGGGAACCAGGTCCATTGAAAACGCAGACGCGTGATCGTTGTACACGACTAGCGTGACATCCGGCTTGGCCTCAGCCATCCACCCTCGAGCTTTTTCGTAGCCGAGAAACAAAGGTTCCCAATACCGCTCACCAGTCTTGCCACGGTCGACGGCGGCACCTATCGATGGAACATGCGACTGCCGACGACGCCGACAATTTCAATCATCGTTGCTCTCCAGGACGTTTTTGCCACGACGCGGATTTCCTTCCTGATTCTTGCCACCCGTCAACAGGATTTGTTTGAATGCCTCCTCGCTCATGCCAGACATCGCTGCGCCGACATATTGCATAGACCGTCGATCGTGCATCACGATCTTGAACGTGTAGTAGATGTCACGCAAAAGATCCGCCTGGATAAAAAGGACTGCGCGCTATAGAACGGGCCATTCAGGGTCACGGGCGCGTCGACTCGTACGGTGCGGTTGGGCCAGCAACCGTGATAGACTACTGGTGGGCGTGAGGCGGCTAGTCGTTCGATAGATCTCTTGTGTAGTCCGCCAAGACGATGTTGCAGAGAGTCCCCTTGCGCCAAATTGAAATCCTTGCCGCCGCGTTCTTTTTCGTAGCCGCCGCCCAAGCTCAGGATCCGGCAGGTGCTCCACGCCAGAGCGCTCCGGCAGGCTCCGCGGCCCTCGTCCGCGAAGGGCCTCTCATCAACGGACGTCTCGATGACGACGCCTGGGCCGGAGCGCCTATCCTGAGCAATTTCGTTCAGCGTGAGCCCGTGGAAGGGCAACCGGTCTCGGAGCGCACCCAGATCCGGCTCGTGTATGACGAGGAGGCGCTTTACATCGGAGCGTGGATGTATGTCGACGATCCGTCCACCATCGTCGTCGGAGAGACCCGCCGCGATGCTCCGCTCGACGATACCGACGCGTTCCTCGTCGTTTTCGATACTTATCTCGACCGGCAGAACGGATTCGTTTTTGGCACGACTCCGGTTGGCATCGAGTACGACGGCCAAGTGACCCGAGATGGCCAGGGCGGCGGCGGTGGCCGTCGTCGCCAGCAGGCCGGATCCGGCGGTGGGTTCAATCTCAACTGGGACGGCGCCTGGGAAGTGGCCACATCGATCGACGATGAGGGCTGGTACGCCGAGTTGCGTATTCCCTTCTCGACCCTTCGCTATCTGAAAGGCGGCGAGCAAAGCTGGGGCGTGAACTTCGCCCGCAACATTCGACACCAGAACGAGCAATCGGTGTGGTCAGGGATCCCTCGGCACTTCAACTTGTATCGAGTCTCGCTCGCTGGAACGCTTACGGGTTTCGAAGCGCCTGCCAACAGGATTTTCACGGTTACCCCATATGTTCTCGGAGACGTATCCCGAGACTACGCCGTCGACACGTCGGCCGCGTTGGACGGCACGATCGGAGGCGAGGCGAAGATCGGGCTGAACCAAAGTCTCACCATGGACTTGACCGTCAATACCGACTTCGCGCAAGTCGAAGTCGACGATCAACAGGTGAACCTCACTCGCTTCCCTTTGTTCTTTCCGGAGAAACGAGCTTTCTTCCTCGAGAACGCCGGGACTTTTTCCGTGGGATCGGGCCGCTCGGCCGAGCTCTTCTTCAGCCGGCGGATCGGACTTTCCTCCGGCGAAGAGGTTCCGATCGACGCCGGCGTGCGGCTCACCGGAAAGATCGCCGGTATGCAGGTGGGGTTTCTCAACATTCAAGCACGCCATCTGGATCTCTTTGACGACGGGCTCGGCGAGGACGTACGGGTCGAGCCGGCCAACAACTTCGGCGTTGTGCGGCTCTTCCAGGAGTTCGAAAATCGCACCCGCCTCGGCGGCATTTTTGTCTCCCGCGTCAATACGGACCAGACGCACGACTACAATTTAACTTACGCTTTTGACGGCAGACTCGGGATCGGTGAGGCCGTCAACTTCAACGGCTGGGTGGCCGGGACGACGACGCCTGGTATCGATAGCGGAGAGTATGGCTATAATTTGGGTGCCCGATATGATGCGCGCGACTGGCGTCTGTCCGCCACCTATCGCGAGATCGGCGCCGAGTTCAACCCGGAAGTTGGATTCGTCAACCGACGAGATTACCGCCACATCAATGCACGCGTCCTGCGCGCCTACCGTTTTCCGGACGTGAGCTGGCTCAGAGAGCTGAGGCCCCACATGTCCTGGCGACAATTCTGGGATCTCGAAGGCTTCAGCGAAACCTACGTCGTCCACGTCGACAACCATTTCGAGTTCTCGAACGGCGCGTTCTTCCAGCTCCCCGGCTTGAACTTCACCGGCGAAGGGCTCAAAGAATTCTTCGAGATCCGCGAGGGGATCGTGATCCCGCCCGGAACCTACGACAACGTCGATTGGGAGTTCAGAGCGAATACGAACCTGAGCGCTCCCCTATCGGTTCAAACCACCATCGATGCGGGAGGGTTCTATTCAGGAAGCCGGGTCGGGACCGAGACCACGGTGAACTATCGGTACCGCGACAAGTCCATTACGTCGCTGCGTGTCAGCTATTTCGACGTCAACCTCAAAGAAGGCGATTTCGTCACCTCGATTGTAGCGCTCAAGAACTCGTACTCATTCACGCCGCGGGTTTTCGTCCAGGCCACGCTCCAATACGTGAGCGACACAAAGGACTTCGGCACCAACATTCGCTTCGGCTGGCTATCGACTGCAGGAACGGGGCTCTACGTCGTATTCAACGACCTGGAGCACCTAGGTGGTCTGGAGCGCACGGGAATCGAGAGAGGCCCGTTGGGCCGCCAGTTCATCGTCAAATATACGAAGCAATTCAACCTCGGCCGGTAGGCACGGGCTCTCGCGACTGCTCGATTGATCTCGTAGCACAAGAGGAGCAGAGAAGCTGGTCGCCCTGGCCACCCAGATCTGCGACGGGCTCAGCAAGGCCCACGCTGCGGGTTCCGTCCACCGCGACCTGAGCCTGACAACGTGATGGTGACCGACGACGGCCTGGTCAAGATCCTGGACTTCCCCTTCCGAGGAACGAGATCCTCCGGGAGACTTTGGACTGGCTCGACCGTTATCTCGGGCCAGTGACGACGAAATAGATCCGAGGAGCCTGCTAGTACCGCCAGCTGGTCAGATCCGCTCCCGGCGGCGCGGACTCACGGATGCGCTCCAGGATTCTCGGAATGTACATCACGTTGTATCTGAGGTGCGAAAGCCCGTTCGGTCTCGTGTGGTCGCCGTTCCAGCAATGGCCGGCGCGCGGCTCGTAGTCCACCACGCCCGCGTAGTAGGGATCCGTCGTGTTCTCGAGAAACTCTTCCATGAGGTAGACGGCGTTGTTGAGATAGGAGTTGTCCATCTCCCCGACATAGATGTGGATCTTGCCGACGAGCTTCGGTCCCAAGCTCGCCCAGTCTCGCTCGAGAATGTAGCGCAGGTCGTAGTTCTCGCGCATGTAGTCGGCCACTTCCCTATCGATGACGCCGGTCCTAGATCACCAGCAGCACGCGGCCATCGAGAGCCTCCGGGCTGAGCTCTTCGGGAAAGGAAATCGCAAAGGAAAGACGTGAGGACTCGTTGTTGGTCACGGCGCCGCTCTCGCATCCAACGAGCAGGCTCGCGATCAGCACGACGCCTGAAACGATAGCTATCGCGTTTCTCATAACGCGCGAAGTCTATCCTAGTAGGCGGTACGAATGAACGCGCTCGCACAGGGCACGCGCGGACACAAGCGCCACGCCCGAGTCCTTGACACGCACGTCTCGCATGCGATACGAACGTGCCAGCACGAGGAGGGGCCATGCGCCGTCCAATTTCAGTGTTCGCCACCTTGGCTTTTGTCATCTCGATTCCTAGCGAAGCCGAGCCGCCGCAATCCTCCGAGGATGCGTATGTCGTTTTGATTTCCCTGGACGGATTCACAGCCTCCCGCCTGGAAGACGATGAGCTCGAGCTACCCAACCTGAGGGCGGTCGCGCGAGCCGGCGCGTGGGCCAAGAGCAGTCACGCCGTTTTTCCCAGCACGCATCATCCCGCGCATACTTCGATTCCGACCGGAGTTCCCCCGCGCGTTCACGGAGTCATCGACGACCGCATGCGCAACCGTGTGACCGGAGAGTATTTTCAGATCACGAACAAACCACGCTCCGAGTCTGTGAAGGTGCCCACCCTTTTCGACGCAGCGAAGCGCAAGGGGTACCGCACCGCCTCCTTCTTCTGGCCGGAGAATCGAGATGATCCGGCCGTGGGCCACAGCATTCCCTTCGTGCTCACCGGGGAAATGAAAGCGGACATCCGTGCCGCGGACCCCGTCTTTCTCGAGGAGCTTCGCGAGAGCGAAGTGCCCATCGACCTCTTCTTTGATTGGTACGACGACCTTCCGCTACAGGTCACGTCGGATCGAATCTTGACGCGGGCTGCAGTTCACGTCATCGAGAAATACAAACCTCAGTTGCTCGCGATCCGCTTGCCGGCGATGGACCGCTATCAACACGAATATGGGCCGGATCACTATCTCGCGAAGGCCGCCTTTACCGCAGCGGACTACAACGTCGGACTGATTCGCCGCGCGAGCGAACGCAGGGATCGCGAACAAAACGACGTTCGTCGTCGTCTCCGACCACGGGTTCCATACGATCGAGCATTCCGTCAACGTCTACCCTTTATTCGGACAGGCGGGTCTTCTCGAGAAAGTCGATCTGCACCCTCACTACTTGTCCGTCGTCGTCGAGCTGACCGAGCAGTTCGATGTGAAAAAGCATCTGAATCTCTCGACCGAGTCTTCGAGCAGGCGCTGGCACTTGAAGGGATTTCCCGCGTGATTCGCCCCACCGTAAGCGCGTTCGACGGCGCCGCGATGGATCGCAGCCTGAGTGTGGGCGGCTAGCACTAGCAACTGTAGTCGCGGATGAAAGATAAATTGAGAATAGCATTGATCGGGTGCGGAAGGTGGGGGGGGATGGTCGAGTAGCTCAGCCATTCGGCTTTCGCCCTCACAGATCCGAGCGTGCGGCTTTCCCGCACTCGGCTCCTCCTGAAGGTATACCCGAAATCAGACAAGGCAAGGTAGTCGGGACGGAGTGAGGTGAGGGACTGGTAGGGGAAAGCGCTCCAACAACAAGTGAAAACGAGGCCAGGTCATTCGGCGCTGACTCCGCCGACGAAGGCTTCGAAACCACAACCGTGTCACCTCCTCAGAAAAGGATTGGAGAGAGCGGATGTTGCTGGGAAGTCCGTAGTACGCGTAGTGACCGCGCAGCACCTGGCAAAGCCAGCGATGCTGGACGGCGACTGGAGCATGCATACGTTGATTCGCGCGAAGCCGTAGCGACTTGAGTTTGGCTCGTAGCCGCTGGCTCTGCGTTTTGCGCTTCACGACGAAACGGCCATCGCGGGTTCTCCCACAATAATGAGTGAAACCCAGGAAAGCGAACGTCGCACACCGCCGAAGGCCCCGTTGCTCGCGTGACAAGGAAGGTAATCTCCCGAACTCGAGCAAACGGGTCTTGTTCTCGTGGAGCGCAAGCCCGAATCGGGCTAGTCGCTCCTTGAGCGCTCTCATCATCCTGCTGGCATCGGTCCGATGCTGGAAGCCCATGACGAAGTCGTCAGCGTATCGCACGATGGAAATACGGCCTTGTGCTTCGAGCCGGCGCCATCGATGAACCCACAGATCTAGAACGTAGTGCAGAAAGACGTTAGCCAAGAGCGGGCTCACACCTGCCCCTTGCGGTGTCCCTTCAGTTGTCTCGCTCCACTCTCCTTTCTCCAGTACGCCGGCTCGCAACCACTGACGGATGAGTCGAAGGATGCGTTTGTCGGCGACCCGGTGCGAAAGCATCCGCATCAACCACTCGTGGTCCACCGAGTCGAAGAACTTGCGGATGTCCGCGTCGAGAACCCAGTTCACGCGTTGCGTCATGAGCGCGGTGTGGAGCGCGTGCAACGCTTGGTGCGGGCTCCGTCCGGGCCGAAACCCGTACGAGAACCCGATGAAATCGACTTCGTAGACGGCGCTCAAAACCTCGGCCGGGTCTTCTTCGCGGAAGGCTTCGAAGTGTGGAAGCGACGCCTCCTCACCAGACTTCGAACGCACTCGAGGTCGCGACACTTGGATGCGACGACCACCGAAGCTCAGCTCTCCGTTCGTGCTCCCCCAGTGGTTATGAGTTCGCTCCTTCTCGTGCTTGCCCTTGAGCCCCGCGACCTCCTCGGCGTCCTCTCTGAGCAGTAGGTGCAGAGCTGTCAGTCCTTGCTCGTACACCCATTCCGTCAGATCCGCCTTCGTGGCCGCGATCCCAGCTATCATCGGTAGCAGTATCTGACCGGCTTGGCCAACTACCTTGCCCGTAGGCGAGTGCGTTTGCTTTCTTACTGGCTTCTTTGATTTCCTAGGCATTGGTGGCTCCTTGTCCCCCTCTGGAGACGGTTGTTTGGCAGACCTATTCTTAGGCCGGCCAAGGAGCCGCCGCTACCCCAAATTCAACATCCGGCGGGAGTGCGCTGGGCTAACTGAAAGGAGCCTATGGGTGGAAGTCCAATCCGACCAAAAGTCGTAGCGGACAGGTCGGGACCGAGTCTTGCGGGCGTCGTGGCAACGCGGGGTCCGAAGCGTAGACAGGGGTCGTGCAGGGTGTGTGAATGTAGCCTCGAAATGCTGAATATCGCGGAAGGCCGAGTTGATTCCCGTCAATGAAGGCAGCATGTGGGCCATCGCTATCGCGAGATGGTTACGCTCCGCCGGGGTCGTGGACCACATCACGTACGAAGAGTTCCTTTCGGGACCCAGGAGGTCCGGCCGGGTCCATCGGAATGGTCACCGATGGGGGCGTCGCGCAAGGGAAAACCGAAGCGCGGTGCTGAGCTGAGGCCGGAAGTCGGACCGATTCATAGTACTGAGGAAGCTATCGAAGGCAACGAGATGGTGGAGGGAAGGGATCGGCCTGGAGGGAACCCACGGGAGAGGGCTAAGGTCCGGACACAGCGCCGGGTCGCCTTACCGCCAAATCTCACGCGGGTGAACGAAGCAGCGAAGCGAGATAGAAAGGCTCGGTTCACTGCGTTGCTGCATCACGTGGATCACGAAGCGCTCTATCGAGCGTTTCGTCGGTTGAAGCGCAGCGCAAGCGCTGGTGTCGACGGAGAGACTGTCGCCGATTACGAGAAGAACTTCGTGAGCAACATCAAGGATCTTTGCTCGCGGGTACACGCCGGTCGCTACCGACCACTACCGGTGCGGCGCGTGTACATTCCTAAGTCGGATGGCGGAAAGCGCCCTCTTGGCATCCCCGCACTGGAAGACAAGATTGTCCAAGGAGCGGTAGCCGAGGTTTTGAGCGCCGTCTACGAAGTCGATTTCATCGGGTTCTCGTACGGGTTTCGGCCCGGACGGAGCCCGCACCAAGCGTTGCACGCGCTCCACACCGCGCTCATGACGCAACGCGTGAACTGGGTTCTCGACGCGGACATCCGCAAGTTCTTCGACTCGGTGGACCACGAGTGGTTGATGCGGATGCTTTCGCACCGGGTCGCCGACAAACGCATCCTTCGACTCATCCGTCAGTGGTTGCGAGCCGGCGTACTGGAGAAAGGAGAGTGGAGCGAGACAACTGAAGGGACACCGCAAGGGGCAGGTGTGAGCCCGCTCTTGGCTAACGTCTTTCTGCACTACGTTCTAGATCTGTGGGTTCATCGATGGCGCCGGCTCGAAGCACAAGGCCGTATTTCCATCGTGCGATACGCTGACGACTTCGTCATGGGCTTCCAGCATCGGACCGATGCCAGCAGGATGATGAGAGCGCTCAAGGAGCGACTAGCCCGATTCGGGCTTGCGCTCCACGAGAACAAGACCCGTTTGCTCGAGTTCGGGAGATTACCTTCCTTGTCACGCGAGCAACGGGGCCTTCGGCGGTGTGCGACGTTCGCTTTCCTGGGTTTCACTCATTATTGTGGGAGAACCCGCGATGGCCGTTTCGTCGTGAAGCGCAAAACGCAGAGCCAGCGGCTACGAGCCAAACTCAAGTCGCTACGGCTTCGCGCGAAGCAACGTATGCATGCTCCAGTCGCCGTCCAGCATCGCTGGCTTTGCCAGGTGCTGCGCGGTCACTACGCGTACTACGGACTTCCCAGCAACATCCGCTCTCTCCAATCCTTTTCTGAGGAGGTGACACGGTTGTGGTTTCGAAGCCTTCGTCGGCGGAGTCAGCGCCGAATGACCTGGCCTCGTTTTCACTTGTTGTTGGAGCGCTTTCCCCTACCAGTCCCTCACCTCACTCCGTCCCGACTACCTTGCCTTGTCTGATTTCGGGTATACCTTCAGGAGGAGCCGAGTGCGGGAAAGCCGCACGCTCGGATCTGTGAGGGCGAAAGCCGAATGGCTGAGCTACTCGACCATCCCCTTTACCAACTCGTCATTCTCATTAAAGACCTCGATAACCCGGAGCACCAAATCGAGCGACCGTGGTGTTCAACGGCAGCATGTGAGCCTTCCAAGCTTAGGGTGCGGGTTCGATTCCCGCCGGTCGCTCCAAGTAGTACGTAGCTCCGTAGCCCAACTGGCAGAGGCAACGGACCGAGATTCCGTCCAGTGGGAGTTCGAATCTCCCCGGAGCTACCAGCGCGATGGAGGTTCGAATCCTCCCGGGCGTAGCCAATCGTCAGGGAGTAGTTCGGTGTCTGAGGCCTCCATGACATATTACGTGCCGGGAGTTCTGGGACGGCAGGGTCTCCAAAGCCCAAGCAGCAGGGTTCGATTCCTTGTCCCGGTGCCAGTTGTCAGCTCGGAGGCAAAGTACTGACGTCACTTGACATTCCAACCGAATCGAGCGACCCCCCTCAACAGAACGCTCGGCCAATCGTTACGGCGCGAGGCTCAGCGTGATGCGCAACGCCTTGTCGATGTCGTGCAGTTGTGTCTGGTTTAGTCTACCGATGCGGGTCCTGAGCCGTTTCTTGTCCACGGACCTGACCTGGTCACCGAGGGCGCGAGCGGGTTTCCCGCGGATCTTGACCAGGGCCTCGCCAGGGTAGATTGTGTCAACGTTGCCTGTCACCGGCAATACGACCACCCGGAATCCGTACGCATTACACGAATCGTTGGATACCACAACAGCAGGTCGCGTCTTCTGAATTTCGGTACCTAGGGTAGGGTCAAGGGCCACCCAGTACACATCACCGCGGCGCGGTACGGCCTTCACTCTGGCCAATCTTCGACGTCAGTCATCTCCCACTCCTCGGCAAATTGGCGCCGCCAGGGCTCGGCGCTTGCCGCTTTGTACGCCGCGTCGAGCGCTCGCGTGTCGGGATAAAGGTGTGCGCGAACAGCATCGTTGATGAACGCGCTTATCTTCTTGGGTGGAAGCCGTCTCTTGAGTTGCTTGTACAAGTCTGCATCCATCGTAATGTTTAAACGCACGGGCATTTGGATGCGCTCCCTGAATGCTGTATTATATACAGCATTGCCATTTGAGCGCAAACGAGAACGAGTGACGGGAAACGAGCTCCTGAACGCCGCCATCGTCTATTTAAGACGATCGTTGGAGGCGTAACCTCCCTCCGCTGCACAAGTTTTTCGAGGCGCACCGCTTCGCTTCGGTGAGACGAGCTCCGTCCGGACGCGGTACGCGGTCGTGGCGATGGGCGAGGTCCAGCAAAACCTCATCCGGAAGAGACTTTTGTCGCTTGCGACTAGACCGGTATCCTCGGCAAGTACGTGCGCGTGCGCGTCGCCATCCGGTAGGCGTTGGTCGCTCGCGGGGCAAGCAGTTCCAGCTCCACTTTGGTAATCCTCTCCTCACCCTGTTGTCCCCACAAAACGACTTCATCGCCGATGGCAACGTCCGGAGAGCTGGTGACGTCGACCATCATGTGATTCGCGGTAATCGGCGCTACGACGCGATGACGCCGGCCGCGGATGAGGACGTCCGCCATGTTGGTGACCGTGGGCGGATAGCCGTCGGAGTAGCCGCACGGGAGCGTCGCGATGCGAGTTTCCTTGTTGATCTGGTACGTTCGATGATAGGAAAGGGCATCCCCCGCCTGCAGGGTCTTGACGTAGACAACACGAGTCTTGAAGGACATGACGGGCCGGATGTGCATGTTTTTCTGCCGTTCAGGTTCTAGTCCGACGAGACAGTTCCCCGGTCGCACCATATCTAACCATGCGTAGGGATACCGATCGACCTCGGCGGTCGCGGCACGGACGTATCCAGATCTTCGACGAGAAAGACGAGTTCCTCGACATGTTCTCGACCGGCCCTGAGGGCCCAGCCACGGATTAGGCTCTAGGCACCGTCGTGTCACGGCCGTACTCCCACTTGATCACGGCAGACCAGAGCTTATGGGTGTCGGATGGCGCAACGCGCAGAATCCTCAAATACGATCTTGACGGGAACTACCTGTACGGATGGGGCGGCCCGGGACGCTACCCTGGCCAGTTCGGTGGCCCGCACGCGCTGACGGTCGACCAAGATGGCACCCTGTATGTTGCCGAAGTGTTCAGCGGCCGCGTGCAGAAGTTCCGGCCGAAGCCGGGCTTCGACCCCGCCAAAGCCGTTGGCCAAGAGCTGCGCTACAATGCGAGCTCGAACTGACGCGAGCGCGAAACGGGGCTCGCACTCGACTCACCCGTGCGGCGAAGTCAATCGCTCGCGTGCGTCCCGACGTCCATGCCCAGATGTCACCGAGATGGTTCCTAAACGAAATATAGATATTGAACTGTAGGCGGTGCACAACGCCGGGATGGCGACGGTACCTGGCGGGAGCGAGCCTGTGGGGAATTTGACAACGGGTCGCCGGGACGTGTATGGATTCGCTCTCGAAAGCTGAGGTTCGGCCGATCTTTTCGTACGCCTTGGCCGAAGAGCCTGAAGGGAGGTGGAATGTGATTATCAACAAGTTTGCCTTGGTCGGATTCGTTTCCGTGTTGGGGGCGTCCTTTGTGGCGTGTGAATCTCAGTCTCAATCTCAGTCTCAGTCTCAGTCTCCAGAGCCGGCGGTTAGTGAGCCTGCTGAGTCGCCACCGCCAGCTGTTCTGCTGTCGACGGCGGAACGGCTCGACGGGCTGAAGTTGACCCTCGAAGAGGTGAAAACGGAGCTCAACGAAAAGGGCGAGTACAACTGCTGCGTGCAGCCTTCCTGCAGTTGGTGTGCTCTGCACGAGGGCAGCTGCGAGTGTTTCAATAACATTCAAGAGGGCGAAGCGGTCTGCCCTGGATGCGGCCTCGGTTGGCACAACGGAGAAGGCGTGGTCGATGGCGTTGACTCGAGCGGTGTGCAATGGAATATCACGCACGAGCATCCATCAGGCGGCCATGAGCACTAGCTCGATGTCGTGCGTTCGGGTGATTTGGAGGCAAGGCTGATGATAAGAACGAGCAGAGTCTCAGTTTTGTGGCTGCCCGTGGCGCTCTTTTACTTCGGCCTGGACGCTCGGTCTCGCGGGTCAGGATGGGTCTGACGCCACGATATTCGCAGACTTCTCGGCATCGTATGACGAGGCGCTGAATGCGAAGGACCTCGACAAGCTCGGCACGTTCTACGAAACAGAGGTCACTATTTTCAAAGGTGGCGGTGTCAACCGCGAATGGGCAGATTATCGAGATCATCATTTGGGGCCGGAGCTCCTCCGTATCCCAATATACAACCTGTACCGCGTACGGGGTCAATTCCAAAAGTCCGTTCTTCTGCGGCTCCGACTCGCTGGAGCAGGCGACGGTCAGATGACCGGACAGCACTTACCCTCGGCCAAAGCCTCATCGCACTGTTTCCGATATCCCGTGAGCTGCTGGTAAATCACGCCGCAATATCGTGGGGCTCGAGGTAGCGCCGTCCAACCCTATCTCGGGATCGAATCGGCCTTGAAGCAAAACTTGACATTGCCCTCTCGAGCGCGCTCCCCCGCCTTAGAGTATTTGTCCTTCATCGCAGAAATCTAGGCGAGCTTGCGATTCACTAAGGTAGAAATCCAGCAAACGATCGACAGGATGAGCGTACCCACAACGAGAACCACGGGAAACGCCACGAGACCCGTGAAAATGTAATGTGTACCCAGATCGAAGACCGTTTCGAGACCGGCTGCGAGGTTCACGAGCACCGTCCCCCACGCAAAATACGTGAAGTTCGCAAAGACCATCTCCTTGATTCCGCCGAGCTTCTCGGTTGCAAAGCGAATGCCTAGAAAAACCGGGAGGACGAGGTAGAGCCGAGTGACGCTCAGCTCGGACGTTACACCGCTGTCCACTCCGGCCGCTTCCAACACGAAGCGCAGTACGACCAGTACGGTCAAGACGACGAGATAGATTCGAGTCCAACCCATGTACTTGCCCAACCCTCACCTCCTTCGTAAAATTTCGTGTTCCGGCCCAACCCGGCGCGAGCGGACTCGGAGGGGCGTAGTCTAACCCAACCGGCGGCGCCCGGAAACTGGGTCGGTACGCGGCGAGTCTGCTATGGCGGATTCAAACCTTCGTGACGCGGCGCGGCGGAAAGGCCACCCGGAGGAGGCGGCCACTGAAAAAACCGTTCAAACCTCGAAGCGCTCCCAGTGGGTGAGGCTCTGCTACGTCACCTTCGCTTTGCTCGCCGAGCGCATAATCGCTTGCTTTTCGCCCGGGTAGCCGAGACACACGATCATCTCGTCGGCAGAGCAGCGTATCGTGTATCTAAGTTGGACGGTCCGGGGAAGCCTCGAACACCTCTATCGGGTTACCATCTTGGTCTTCGATTAAGACCTGCTTGCCACCCACGCCGCTGACAATCTCGTTGCGGAAGTGAACTCCGGCCCGTCCAAGTCTCTCGACGGTGGACTCCAGGTCATCGACCTCGACGAAGATGCGATTCCAACCGCCCGGCTCAGGCTCGCGCCCGTCGGACATCGGTCTGCGTGCCGAGGTTTTGGGGTCGCTGAGCCATAGGGTCAAGTCTCCTAGAGTGACCATAGCGAAACGGCCGAAATTCTTCTTGAGCTCGAAACCGAGGTGGTTGGTATAGAAAGCTACCGCCGACTCGGTGTTGCTGACCATGTACCTGACGTTTGCCACTCTTGCCTCCAAGTGCGTTTCACGAAGAGCCTTGCCGCGATGAAGCTGGCACCAACGCCCCATGAGAAGCCCTTCTCGCGAGAGGTTGCGTTTCTTTCCTATTATACTATTATACTAGTATAATAGTATGGACGCGGAGGTCAAGCAGTTCAACGTCTACCTCCCGGTCACGCTGATCCGTCGATTGAAACACCACGCGGTTGATACTGAGCAATCGCTCTTCGCATGTGTGGTCGCGGCTTTGCTTGAATACCTCGGCGACCCATCAAACGGCGAGGAGAAGGAGCCAGAAAATGAGCAGTAATGGTATCGAAGGTCTCATCGTCGAAACCCACAATTGGGGCAAGTCCGTCGCGTTCTGGCGCGACCTCGGCGAGCGCTCAGCCAACCGGGCTTTACCATCAAAAACCTGCCGTCGAGCGCGACATCGTAGTAGCGGCCAAGCGCGTCGAGACAAGGTCCGTCGAATAGCTCCACCGCTGCCTCTGCAGCGAAGCTCGGCTCGGTGGTGACCCGTACCACGAGCATGATGTTTTCGCTTCAGGACTTTCGGCGAGGTGTTCGGGAAGGACCTTGATCGCGACGATGCGATTCAGACGCGTATCCTGCGCCTAGTAGAGCTCGTGCATTCCTCCAGCGCCGATAGGCGCGAGGATTTCGTATGGTCCTAGGCACGTACCAGCGGTGAGGGCCATTGGAGCCCCACGATATCACCGAAGTACGTCCGGAAAAAGAATAGGACGGTCTATCGAGCTACGTCAAAACCAGAAAGAGCCTAGCTTTCTGCGAATCACGGGATTCAGAAGCTCTACCCTCCGCGGAGCGGTTTGATGTAGCGGATCCACTCAGCGGAATAGCCCCTGCGTTCATAGAGCGTGATCGCGCGTCGGTTCGTCGGGAACACATGCAGCGTCATCGTGTTCGCTCCCTTTTTGATCGCGATTTGCTCGCCTCGTTCGATTAGCGCTGAGCCGACGCCCTTGCCTTCGGCACCGTCCGCGACAGCCAGAGCTTCTAGATGTGCGCTCGGTTCTCCATTGATAGCATCCGGCTGCATGCGCGCAAGGGCGAAGCCGAGCAGCGCCCGCGTGGCACCCTCATCACGCGCGATGACGATCACGCAGTCGGGCTCGCCCCCGTCGATCCATTTCTGGATAACGCGCGCATCGGATTGATGGATCTCGTCTCGGGATCGGTGCGCGGGTCTTGGAAACGCTCCGAGGCGAGGCAAAAGCTCGATGAGGTCGGGACCGTCGTCCGGAGTGGCTCCGAGAATTTCGAAAGGCATTCCGCGGGTGAGTCTAGCACCGTCGTAGCTGGCAGCTGTCTGGCTGAACTCCGCCCGGGGCACCACCACCGGCGCAACTAGCCCGACGAACTCCGCCCTGGCGAAGTTAACTTAAAGTACTACTTGAGGTCTCCGCACGCGTGTGCACCGAAAAAACTCCACCTGGGACAAAAGCGTGGCACCTGTAGTCCGGAACTCTGGCTAGGAGTCTTCCAAACCAGCGCCATATAACTCGTCGACCGCGAGCTCGCCCGAGAACCTCGCGAGTGCGAGTTTCTCATCAGGACCAGCCGTGAGAGTCGTCCACGCGTCACCTTCCTTGCGATGGAGAGTCAATCGAGGTTCTTCGTGAGAGACGATGAGTACCTCTCGTACGCTCGCGAGCAACTTGTAGGGGCGCAATTTGTCACCGCGGTCATACGCATCGGTTGAAGGGCTCGTTACTTCGACGACAAGCACGGGATTCACAACCGCCAGGCCGTCATCCGATGCGCGCTCCGTAGCGCCGCAGACAACGGCAGCGTCTGGGTAAGTTGACAAGCCACTGTCGACGATTCGCACTCGTAGGTCCGAGGTAAACACCCGGCAGCCGGATCGTAGGTCCGGCAGCCGGATGGTAGCTGTGGCGCCAACAAGGCGATGACAGCAGCGGCTAGGGCGGCATGATCCGGAGAACCGCCTGCCATCGCGTAGATTTCGCCGTCGAGATACTCATGCCGGACGGTGGCATGCATCTCGAGCGTGAGATACTCCGCGTAGCTATAGTGAACCTGCCGCGTGGTTGCTGACATACATCGTTACTGTAGCATCCCGTGAAGTCGAAAACGAGCATTCACCGCCCGTGGTCCTCCTGGTAAAGATTCAAGTGAGCGTATTTGACCAGGAAGGCTGGCCTTCGGGCCAATGCGGGGGAATGACAGCTCACGTGCCCATCCAAATGCGCGGCCATTCTCCCGGGGAGCGCGACTTCGACTTCCTCGTATTCTCGGGACATAAGACCTATGCGAGGCTCCCCCGGAGTCGTCGTGGCGCGCAAAGCCCTCCTTGCAGACGTCGAGCCTCAATTGGTCGGCGGCGCGATGGTCGATCGTGTTTACGTCAATCGCTAGACGGTCAGCGAACAATGGTTCTTTCCATGCCCAAGCATGGCGGGCAGCCACTCACATGGCCAGCCGGCCGCTCATAGAAGTCTGCGAACGATCCTGTCGAACGTTCGCTCTACGTACTCCACAATGATCGTGCGAGTAGCACTGCTCCTATGCCCTTGACAATGCGCGCACAAATGCCGTTTGATCCAAATGTCCGCTTCGCCATTTCTTTTGATTGGACAACAAAGATAGGAGTGTAGATGCAGCGTCACGTGGCCGTCGAGGAGTTATTGAACGATCTGAAGTCTTTCGCGGGTCGCAACTTCCCGAAAGAAGAAGTCGATGCTTATTTAACGCAAACTCTCTTGGACGAGGCCGCCCTCGATCCATACGTGTCCTATTGTGAAGACCGCTATACTAGACATCTCATCCACAAAGATGACGACTTCGAGCTCCTCATCGTTTGCTGGGCTTTGGGCCAAGGCGCCCCCATTCATGGCCATGAGGGAGAGCTCTGTTGGGCACGCGTCGAGCGCGGAAAACTGCGATTCTCGAATTACAGTATTCTCTCCGAGGAGCCCTTGAGGCTCGAACGCGTCGGCGAGCCGATGGACGGCGCTACTGGTTTCTTGGACGGGCCGGCCGAGATCCACACGGTCGAGAACCCGGTGGAGTTCGGCGAGCACGCGGCAAGCTTGCACTTATACTCGAAGCCCTACAGCCAGTGCGACGTCTACGATTCGCTCACGGGTCCCAGGCGGCGCGTCAAGCTCGGCTATGACAGCATTCACGGGGAGCCCGTGACGACCGGTGGCTAAGGGAGCGCTTTTCCTGAGCGCAGTCATGGACCCTGCTTCTCCGACTTGAGATTACGGGGCGGAAGAGCTACATTTCGTCGCTGCTCCATGTTCTCGTATTCCTCGTCTCATGGTTCGGTCGGCTGTCTAGGTGCGGTGCTCTTCTTCTCTTTTACGTAGTCGAGCGCGTGGTCGAGCGCCTGCTTCGTGGATTCGAGGATGGTTGCGTGCGCGACGAAAACGTTCTCGGGGCCAAGCACCTCGACCAGATGGACGCGGTGCAAGAGCTCCGCCACTTCTGGAGTCGCGCCCGAGATGATGAGGAGCTTGTCCTGGCGCTTCATCGCCGCGCTCACGTTGTCTAGCGCCAGTAGCGTCGTGGAATCGAGGGCGGCCGTTCGCTTGAGCCGCAGAATCACCGCCTGCACTTCCGGACGAGAAGCCACCTTCAAGCACTTCTTTTCGAGATAGTCGGCAGCGCCAAAGAACAAGGGACCCTCGACGTGGACGATCGCTACTTCGGGGCACGGCCGCTGGGCGGCGTCCGTCACCTCACGAAACCCTTTCTTTTCGTCGTACACGAGCTCCACGACACGGGGGACCCGCGCTCTTCTGACAAACAGTGCGAGGGACACGCCCACGCCGACATAGATGGCATCCGCGAGGGGCAGCAGAAGCGCCGCGGCGAACGTCGCGAGGAAGGCAAGAGCGTCGGAGCGTGTTGCGGTGAGGGCCAATTTGACGTGTTCCCAGCGGACCATCTTCGCGGCGATGATCAGGAGAATCCCGGCCAGTGAGGCCACGGGTATGTATCGAGTGACAGGCCCAAGTGCTACGACGAGCCCGGCGAGCAAGACGCCCGAGAACACGTGCGCCTTCTTGCTCGTGGCGCCCGCCTGGTACATGAGAGCGGTTCGAGTCAGCGAGCCCGATACCGGAATCCCACTGAAAAAGGCCACAACGATCTTGGCCATGCCTTGCCCAACGAACTCCCGGTTGGTGTCGATGCGATCGCCGGAAAAACTCGCGACAGACTTCGCGCTCGCAAAAGCTTCGGCGAGGCCGATGAACGACAGAGCAATCGCGCCGGGCGCGAGGGTCTGGATGAGATCCCAGCTGAACGCCGGCATGCTCAGCGGTGGAAGTGACGCCGGAATGGTACCGACCACCCGGACGCCGGTCTCGTGCAATCCGGCAAAGGCCACCGCGCCCGCCGCACCGAGTATCGCCAATAGGTAGGCCGGAAAAAGCGGAGCGCCCGCGCGCGACTTTGGGCTTACCTTGGTGAGAAATAGGGCCATCACGAACGTCCCCAAACCGAGAGCAAGGACCGTTGGGTTCGTGTCCGCAATGCCCGAAGCCACGTAGCCGATCTGACCAATCACCGAGACGCTCCCTTTCGCCGGGAGGCCCAGAAGATTAGGAATCTGGTTGGCGACGATGAGAACGCCGGCGCCGCTGGTGAAGCCGAGGAACACCGAGCTGGAAACGAGCTGGGTAAGGTTTCCCAGTTTGAGAAGCCCTAAAAGGAGCTGGAACAGGCCAGAGAGAAGCGTCAGGAGAAACACGAGAGTCATGAAGTCTTCGCGTCCCGCATAGACGGCCAGAGCGCTTGCGGCGACGATGGAGCTTGCGTTCGTGGGCCCCGTTTGTAGGTGACGCGACGAGCCCGCGAGCGAGCCCACGATCGATGCCACCATGAAGGCATAGAGCCCGTATTGGGGCGCCACGCCAGCGAGCAGCGCGTATGCCATGCACTGCGGCAAAGCGACGAAGGCTACGGTCAGCCCGGCAAGAAGATCTTTCTGCAGCACGCCTGCGAATCAGTCCTTGAAGTCCCACTTGCTCGAGCCGTGGTTCTCGATCCTCTCGAAAAATTTCATATGGGGTACTCTTTTTCCGGCTTATGGTTCACGACAACCGCCGAGCCGGATTCTTCGTCAGCGATGAGGTAGGGCGCATGCGCCAAACAGCCAATAGTGTACTTCAGGATCCTACGGAGCCTCGCTCACTCCCATACCACGCTAGCATGTTCCCTGGCTCTTCACCAGACGATCCCTTTATGATCGCACTGCAAAATGCTGTCGAGGAGAACGCCATGAAACGGATGGGTTGGATTGGTACGGCGCTTCTATTGACGTGGACCGCCTACGGGCAAGAACGTCTCGCTATCGTCGGCGCCACCATCGTCGACGGTAACGGCGGTGCGCCAATCGCGAGCGGAACGATCATCATCGATGGAGAACGCATCGCCGCGGTTGGTCGCAGCGACACCGCCGCCCCTCCGACGCGCGCGCAATCGATGGGAGCGGCAAGTTCGTTACACCTGGATTCATCGACACCAATGTCCACCTCTCGCTTTATGGCGGCCACACGCCGGAGCGCTACGAGACGCTCGTCCGCTATCACGATCGCCAGGAAGACGTCGTTCTCGAAGCCTCGCAGCTCCATCTCAAGGTCGGGGTCACCACGGTGCGCGACAGCTACGGTGTCTTGCCTCCTCTCATCACGGTACGCGACAAAATCGCCCGCGGGGACGAGGTCGGCTCGCGCATGGCCGTGGCGGGCAACATCGTCGGCTGGGGCGGGCCGTTCTCGATGCAAGCCCGCTCGAGGACATCACGAACATACGGAAGCTACGCCACGTCATCCGGAGCGGGCGGCTCGTCGAGATCGAAGCACTCCCAACCAAGCCGGTGTATTATCGCTCCGAGTAACGGTCCAGTTTTTCCGGAGGTAGTCGATGTACCACACAATGTTGCTTCTCGTCGCGACATCCATACTCGGCGCGCAACTCGTCGCGGCACAACAAGACGCGCCAGAGCCGCCGAGCCCGACAGCCCCCGCCTAGGATCAACTCTCGAGCTCATCTCACAGCGTTCGCATCGGCGGAGCCGACGTGAACTACACGGCAACGGCAGGCCGGCTCGTGCTTCGCCACGAGGACGACAAGCCGAAAGCGTACATGTTCTTCGTCGCCTACACGCGCGACGGACCTGGCGTCCCGGCCGATCACCTTTGCCTATAACGGCGGTCCCGGCTCTGCCACCATCTGGCTCCACATGGGCGTCCTCGGGCCGAAGCGCGTCGACATGGGAGCAGAAGGCTTCCAACCCTCGCCTCCCTACCGCCTCGTCGACAACGAACACTCGCTTCTCGACACTACGGACATCGTGGCGATCGACGCGATCTCGACCGGCTTCAGCCGCGCCGCCGAAGGTGAAGACCCCAAACAGTTCCACGGAGTCCGTCAAGACATCGAAGCGTTCTCTGAGTTCATCCGCCTCTACATCACGAAGTTCGAACGCTGGTCATCGCCGAAATACCTGCTCGGCGAGAGCTACGGCACCGTCCGCTCGGCGGGTGTCGGCGCCCATCTCCAGTCACGCCACGGCATCGAGCTCAACGGGATCGTCCTCGTCTCTTCCGTGATTGACTTCAGCACGCTTCGGGGCGGCGCCGCGAACGATCTGCAATTTCCTGGATTTCTCCCGACCTACACGGTGACGGCCTGGTATCACAAGAAGCTCCCGGCGGACCTGCAGGCCGATTTCGACAAAGCCGTACGCGAGGCTCGCGATTTTGCTTATGGCGAATATCTCGTGGCGCTCAACAAAGGGAACCGGCTCACGACTCAGGAGTGGGACGACATGGCCCGGAAGGTGGCACGCTATACCGGATTGTCACCGGAGTACATCCAGCAAGCGAATTTACGTATCAGCCCGGCCCGTTTCCGCAAAGAGCTCTTGCGGAAGCAACGCCTGGTGGTAGGACGCCTCGACAGCCGCTTCACCGCCACCGATCGCGACGCCGCGGGCGAGCGGCAGGAATTCGATCCGTCGAACACTGCGCTCCAGGGAGCCTATACGGCTGTTTTCAACAACTATGTGCGGCGCGAGCTCGGGTGGGAGAGCGCCGAGCAGTACTTCACGAGCGGCGACGTCCGGCCGTGGGACTACGGCGAGTTCCAAAACCGCTATCTCAACCTGCTGGAAGAGCTGCGCCGAACGATGGCGCGCAACCCTTATCTCCGCGTGTTCATCACCAACGGCTACTACGACATGGCAACGCCCTTCGCCGCTACGGAGCGGACCTTCGACCACCTCGGCTACGAGCCGAGCTATCGCGAACGGGTGGGCATGGGCTACTACGAAGCAGGTCACATGATGTACATCCACCCCGACATGCTTCGGAAGTTCAAGGAGGATGTCAAAAGCTTCATCGAGAACTCGCAGAGCTCGATGGAGGCGCCGACGAGTCAGCCTTAGGCCCAGGCGCGAGCCCATCGGCAAAGGTGCGATGGGCGCAGTCTACCGCGCTCGGGATGCCAAGCTCGGTCGGGACGTAGCGATCGAGGTCCTGCGTGATGAGTTCGCCCAGGACGCGGGGCGCCTCGCTCGATTCAAACGCGAGGCGAAGGTCCTAGCGTCGCTGAACCGACCGAAGATCGTTTCCAGAGGGCAATGGAAAGCCCGAAAGGTATCTAGAAAGGACCGGGGAGCGACGAATCGTCTTCGGTCTGCACGGAGCGGACCGGTGAGGTCACGATGGGTCCTTGTTTGCCGTAAATCTCCATCCGCATCCCGAGCCCGATCCAGCGTGTCTTGAGCATACAGCCGCCGTAGCTGGATCCGCAGAGGTTTGCTTCGGCGGGCTCGGCGAAAAACTGTCCACCCTGAACAATGACTTTCGCCTCCCAGGGACTGAGGATGGTCAATTTGTAAAGGGTATTGTGCGTCTGCACCTTCAACCGCGTGAGAGGCTCCAGCTCGCTCAAGTCCATCCCGTCACTACCGTCGGCCTCCTCGCGAAAGCCGTCGAGCGTGCAACGCCGCGGGAGCCAGCGCTCGTCGCTTTCCGCCGGAGCATTGGTCTCGCTACTTCTCTGACCGTAGCTCGCTTCTGGACCCAGGTGTGTACTCATAGCTCAAATAGGACGAGTCCTATATCGGCGCCCTTCAAGCATAGTATCTAGATTTCGCCGCGTCTTCAACTGGCTCGATCGCTCGAGTCGCGCCGAGCGACGATGCCGTCCTTCACGCAGATGATCCGGTTGTCGTCACGCTTGAGTTCTCGTCTCGCATGGGCCAGGCAAGGCTCACTGCCAGGCGTCACGACAGAAGCCCATTCAGCAGAAACCGAGAAACCTGCCTCTCATTTGATTCCCAGATCCCCGGCCCGTAGACTGCTAGCGAGGTGGGTTTCTGAGGTGGGAAGCGTTTGCGCTCAACTCAAGCTCATCTTGGTCGTAAGCGAGCCTAAGGGCATCGAGAAACTTGCTGCGAAAAAGCCGCGACATGGCCTTGACGGGAAACAGAAAGCGAGGGTTTGCGGCGTTCCACAGCTGCTGAGGGTGGTTGAGCCCGCCCCCGGAGACGATGCAATGCAGGTGTGGATGGAACAGGAGCTTCCGGGTCCAGGTGTGCAGTACGGCGGTGAAGGCAAGTTGAGCTTCGAGCCGGCTTTGGCCGAACTCCAATAGAGTTCGCGAGGCGGCGCGAAACAGGAGGTTGAACATGAACTTGGGATTGTCTCGGGCGAGAGGCTTGAGTTGCTGCGGGAGGGTGAAAACGACGTGGAAATAGTGAGTCGGAAGAATCCTCTGAGCTCGCTGCTCCATCCACTTCGCCTGGGCTAGGCTCTGACACTTGGGACAGTGCCGATTGCGGCACGAGTTAAACGAAGGCGCCGCGTATCCGCAAGCGTTACACACGTCGAGATGGCCACCTAGCACCGCCGTGCGACAGTTCTCTATAGCCCACATCACCTTGCGCTGCTCGGCTGTCAGCGCATGGGTTTGGCGAAAGCGTGGACCATGTTCGCGGAAGATTTCCGCGATCTCGAGCAGTGGCCGTGGTGGTGACTCGACGCGGGAAGGACACAGCCCATGGGGCTGCATGATGAGCTAGCCGAGCTTTTTGCCCTTCTTCGTTCCCAGCAAATCGAGAGGGCTCTTGATGCGCCCCAAGTGCTTTGCTGTTACCTTTGTGTAACGGGCCGTGGTCTGGATGGAGGCATGACCGAGCAGTTGCTGCACGGTACGAATGTCTTCACCCAGTTCGAGCATATGTGTGGCAAAACCGTGGCGCAGCGAATGAGGAGTGATACGTTTGGTGAGCCCCGCCTCAGCCACGGCCTTACGAAGAGCCCAGCGAACGCCATCGTCTGAGATGTGGGCACCAGGATTACGGCCGGGAAACAAGTACTCTCCGCGAGGGCGAGTGGTTTTCCAGTAGTAGCGCAGGAAGCTCAACAAACGTTCGCTGAGCGTGACATAGCGGGCCTTGGAGTTCTTGGCGTGACGAATGTGCAAGAGCATGCGTTTGGAGTCGATGTCGGAGTGCTTCAGACAGCACACCTCGGAAACGCGCAGCCCGGCGCCGTAGGCGCTCATGAGAATCGCGCGGTGTTTGACGGAGTTAACGGAGTGAAGCAAACAATCGACCTCCTCGCCGCTCAAGATATCGGGTAACGTGCGAGGTTTCTTGGGCCAAGGAATCTTCGCCACCTCCTCCGGGCGGTTGAGTGTGGTTGCGTAGAGAAACTTGAGAGAGGCGACGTACATGTGGTGGCTGGCCGGAGAGGCCTTCTTCTCGTTAACGAGATGAATCAGATAATCGCGGGTCTCCGGCTCGCCCATCTCGGCGGGTGAGCGCATGTAATGTGCCGCGAAATGGCGCGCTCGCAGCAGATACTCCTCCTGCGTGGAGCGTGCGAACCCCTTCAGTTTCATGTCGGCAAGCATTTTTTCGCTAAGGCATCCCATGATTATTCCTCCAGTGATTTAGCAGACGACGACCATCGCCGCCCGCGGGGGACAGGGATGATGCCATGTGTGAGAGAGCGGTTCCGAGAAACGCAGGACTCGTTGTCCGGAGCGAAGATCGAACGAATGAAGACGACGGCGAAGCCGTCCTCCTTAATCCCTTCTGGCTCCCGTGGCCCGGAAAAACAAGGGAAACGGGTTAGAGGAGAGTGAGTTCACCGCGGCTGGCTTGCCGTGCAAAACCCGGAGTCCGGAGCCCCTGCCGGAGGCACCCGTCCGCCCATCGCCCATAGTGACTCGCATCACGGCGCGTAGGTTGTGTCCAGGGCGGCGCAGCCGGCGCGCGAAGCGCGCGAAACCTTGACACGACCTGCGCGCCGTGATTCCCTGGAAGGGCGATGGGCTGCGGCGAAAAAGGCGCAGGCAAAATGCCCCCAGTTTGGCTCACCAGTTCGGGAGAGCTTGCAGGTCCCGCCGCCGCGCGAGCGGCTTAGTTCAACGACCTTTATGTCGTGGGCGAGAACATCGAGATCGCAGGAACCGTCCTTGGAGATGTCTTCGCCTTCGGCCGGAATGTCACGGTCTCGGGCGTCGTGTCCGGCGATCTGATGGGGGGCGGCGGCCGGACGATCGTGTCAGGTGCCGTCCACGGCAGCATCCGGCGCTGTGGCTCGGAGATCGTTCTGACGGGCGATGTGGGTGACGACTTGCTGGGTGCCGGCGCCACCGTTCGTCTCGGACCCGAATCTCGGGTCGGCCGTGATGTGCTTTTGGTCGCCCTCTCGGCCACTCTTCAGGGTCGCGTAGAGGGTGATGTAAACGCGAGCGTGCGCGAGCTCACGATCGGTGACGGCAGCTCGATTGGTGGTGAGCTGAGCTACGACGACGCCGAGCCTTCCGCCGATGCCGGCGGCTTTCTCGTCGCCTTGCTCCGAGATCTCGTGCCGACGATCGGCCTGGGTCTTCTCTTCGTAACATTTCTTCCGCGCTTTCGAGGGCTTACGGCAGACGCGATGAGGGCCGCGCCCTGGTCCAGCGTCGGCCTGGGAGCGTTACTGAGCGTGGTGATACCCGTTACCGTCGCTATTCTTCTGATGATCGGAGTCCTCATCGGCGGATGGTGGTTGGCGCTCGCTGGCTTTCCCCTCTACGGCGTCGCACTCGTCCTCGGTATCGTCGCTACAGCGCTCTTTGTCGGAGAGCGGCTGGGAAGTCGGATTCCGTGGGTGGAGCATCACGGCTTCTTTCAGCTCATGCTCGGGCTGACTTTGTTGATTCTTCTCACGCGGATGCCCTTTCTTGGAAACGTCGTGCTCGTCGCTTCCGTCGTGTTCGGGTTGGGCGGCCTCGCTCTCGCCGCCTACCGCGCATCGAACGATACCCTCGCGCTCACCGAGGCATCCTAAATGAGCTCGGTACCGATCGCCTGCAACTTGAACGCATTCAGCCCGAAGGAGCGAGAACAGTATCAAACTTTGCGCTCGGAGCTAGTCGCTGCCATTCAAGAGACTCGAGAGCTAGATTCCGGTTACGCGTTGAAGCTTCTGCCCGAAGCGCAAACGATCCGAATGGCCGCGGAGTTCATCGCTTTCGAGCGTCGTTGTTGTCCGTTCCTCGCGTTCTCGTTGGTTGTCGAAGGCGAAGCGAACGCCTGGCTGTACTTCACCGGCGGCGAGGGCGTCAAAGCGTTTCTGCAGGCGGAGCTCGGTAAGCTCGCCCCGCGAGCCGTTTGAGCGCGGCGTGGCGGGTTGTCTCCGCTACGGATCAACGCATACCCGGTTGCTCTGGTGGCGAAGAACGTGAGACGAAGGTCAAAAAGGCCGACCGGATCGCGGAGCGTTGCGAAGACGGTTCGTACTCATCGACATCACAACGATAATCGACATGCTCTAGATTCTTGTAATAAAAACGGAACAGGAACACGGTGTTGTCAGGAATGAACCGCGTTCCCTCGAACGTCCAGTACTGCTTTTCAACCAGGTCTCGAAGGAGCGCGCGAACCTCATCCTCTGTCACGGTCCACTCGTCATGCTGCTCTGGTGAGCCAGGCGAATCCCATTCCCGCTTGACGATCTTCCCATCGGCAATGAGATAGCTTCGATGCGCTACCATGCTGCCGTCCATCAGCTCAATGCGGAGATCCGCCACAGAAGCCTCTCCCTGGCTCAAGGAGATCAACTGCTCTTTCATGCGTACCTCGTCTTCAGACAACTCTCTGCCAGCCAGCGGTGGCTGGATGAGACCAACGCCCAACGTCAACAGGACCAACAGTCGCTCGATCATTCACGACCTCCTTCCGATTGCCCGATGCCGCGTTCCATCATGAACGAGCGCTTCGGTCGAGGCCCAGAATCGAGACCCGATGACAACGCCGTCAGCACCGAGCATCAGAGCAGCAGCAAGGCCGCGACCGTCTCCTATCCCACCCGCGGCACAAAGAAGCGTGTTGGCGAGTCGCGTGCGATAAGATCTGCGACCTCCGGCACGAGCGTGACGGTAGCCCGCTTCTCGCCATGGCCACCGGCCTCTGCTCCTTGAGCAACCACAATGTCCGCGCCGATGTTTATGGCGTGGACGGCGTCGCGTCGAGTTTGGACCTGGCAAATCAGCGGGACGTTCGCCGCCTTGATATCCGCCGCAAACGGTTCCGGATCGCCAAAGGATAGAAATAGAGCCGTCGGCGCGCGTGCCAAGACAGCGTCCAACAAGTGGGACTGCTCTTGCAGTGACCATGCAATCAGTCCACAACCAACAGGTTGATGCGCTGCAGCGTCAAACTGCTCCGATAGCCAATGTTCGTTCCCGTAACCGCCCCCGATCAACCCTAGTCCACCCGCTCCAGAGACAGCGGCGGCGAGCTTGCCACCGGCAGCGATGGCCATGGGCGCTTGGATGATGGGATGGCGAATGCCTAATCTTTCTGTTAGACGCGTTGCTACCATAATCGTCGTTCACATACTACTCGCGATCGCCTTCAAGGTCTCGATCTCACTTCTCGCGCTGCTGCGAAGTACATCTCGGACAAAACACGGACAATCGCCAGCGCGCTCCTTGAAGGCCCGCTCCCCTGCCCCTACAATCACGATGGATGTCTCTGGAAGCAGGACGCAAGCACGGCCCTTGCGAGATCCTGGCTCCCATCGGCGCAGGTGGCATGGCGAAGAAGAGTACCGGTCGGTCACCAAGCTACGCGACGTACCATCAGAGTCCTGCCTATCGACTCGCGTCACAAGATCGCCGACTTGGGTGCCGCCCACAAACGCCAAGCCGAACGCGGTCGGGTCGGGCGGGTCGTCGGCGGCGTCGCCCAGGGCTCGCCGTCGTGAGCGGCTACTTCTCCATCGATTAGTCCTATGCTTCCAAACCCGTATCAGCAAAAAACAAAGAGAATCGGCGCCATCATGAAGCGAATTCTATCTCGGCTGGCAATCGTCAGCTGTCTTTTCACCCTAATCGCAAAATCTTCGAAGCACGAAAACGCGAAACAGCCGCACTGGGCGCAGGCAAGAAGCTCATGCTGGGGCACCCGCTCGCCGCCACGATAGGTGATTCTGCACGGTGTATGCAGAACCTGGAAAAGGTGCTATTCACGGGGCCAAAGACCTCAGACACGGTGACGTTTATTTGCGATTAGGGTTCATACTTACCGCTGCCCAATTAAGTGCGCAAAATGAGGAGTGGACGCGACCCTTTCCCGGCCATCGTGTGATCAGCAACTTGTATGCCGTCGGCACCTACGGCCAGGGCTTCTTTCTTATCACTACCGACGAAGGGCACATCCTCATCAACACCGGGTTGGAAGATTCCACCCCACTGATTCGGGAAAATATCGAAGCGGTGGGCTTCAAACTTGAAGACGTCAAGATTCTGCTTACGATGCAGGCGCACTGGGATCACACGGCGGCACTAGCCGAGATCAAGCAGATCACAGGCGCCAACAATAATGAGAGCGGTCTCAGTGACGAAGGCGACGAGCTGCAAAGCATCCTTGGCAATCGGTGCATAGCTCTTTCCGATAGCTGAGACAGCTCTAAGGGCCGAAGAACTAGAACACGCGTCTCTTACCGGCTTGTCGCCTTCCCAGGTCGAACACCAGGAACTGCGCGCGTAGTCCGGCGGCAGAGGTCGGTTTGACCATGGAAGGCCGGGCGTTGAAGGCCGCCTTGAATCCCTCGTTTGCAACGATCACGGCGGCTCGCCAACCGTCGAAGCGTTTAAGCGTGCGGCCGAGGTCGCGATAGAGTCTCAGCACGTCGCCATCCTCTCCCTGCATCCGGCGCCCGTAGGGCGGGTTGAAGGCGAAGAGACCGCGCTCGCGCGGCGCGTCGGGCAGGATATCCGCGAACCGTTTCGGTGTGAGGTCGGTCGCATTCATGGACCGCACAACGACGGAGTGTTCTAGATCTCGTCCGGTAAGGCCCGAAGCGCGTAGGTTTCCGATCATCCAGGCGATGCATTCCTCATCGACGTCCGAAGCAAGGATGTACGGACGCGTATCCGGATATAGCGGAGGCGCCTCCCGCGGAAGGCCGGCAAACACGGGCGATCGCAGCGCCGGAAGCTCCGCCGGCTTGCGAACGGCAAAGCCACGGGCCAGCAGCGCGGCCTCCACCGCGATGGTGCCGCTGCCGGCGGTCGGGTCGACCAGTGGCTCGACGTGGGGCATCCAGTTCGCCAGCAAGACGAGTTGGGCAGCCAGCGTCTCGCGCATGGGCGCCGGGCCCTGGGCGACGCGCTGCCCACGCAACTGTCGTGGCCCACGACCGAGATCTAGGATGACGAGAGTACGACGGTCGTTCTCGGGTCCGACCCGGCGCACGAGCATTTCCCAATCCGCGGCCAGGCGTTGGACCACCGCCCGGCCACCTCGCTTCTGCATCGCCTGCTCGAAGGCGCTCTTGACGGCGCCACGCAGTTGCAGCGGTCCGGCTTCGAAGTCCTCGGCTCCCTTTACCTCCACCGTGAACGTGACCGAACGACCGCGCGGCAGGCGGGAATCCGTGGCCAGCAGCGGGACCAAGTCGGCAACCAGCGGCTCGAGCCGGACCGCAGGCGACGAGACCAGATCCCAACCTATCCGCGATGAACTGCGGTGATAGCAGGCTGCGACCCAGGCAACCGCGGGGTCGAATGGGTAGCGCAGCGCTGTCGAGCCCTGGCGCGCCGGCTTAGGCAACCGCACGTGAAACGGCGATCGCTTCACGAGGCGGAGCAACTCGGACTCCATGACCTTGTTTGCCCCGACCGTGCCCGAGAGCCGGAGCGCCGACTCCGCTTGCGCACCCATCACACCACCGATTGGGCCCGGGAATCGTCCGCACTCGGGATGCTTCGAAGCAATGAAATGTTGCGGGTCATCTTCAAACGGTGCCGAACATCTTGCTGTCCGTGCACGATAGTGGCCCACAATACCACCCGCCAACCGGGACCGAGCGGTTTTCTAGTCGGCCGGATCAATAATTTTTCAACGCTGACCCGTACATCTCGGACAAAACACGGACAAAATCCCGCCGACCGACCGGAAGAACTCCGATCTTGTTACTCGCTGAGGCATACTCAGATAAGATAGGTGACACCGACAGGGCCGGACGCTCCCGCCTACACGCGTCGCATTCGGCAAGAGTGACGTGAAACGAAGCTCTCCTCCGCCACGCGCGACCACCGCCGAGGAGCTCGTCCGCGCCCGCGATGCGCGCGGCCTTTTCTGGTCTCTCGTAGCCCGGCTGATTTTCGTCGGGATCTTCTTCTTGTTGTCGGCCCTTCATCTGCTCGACCTCGTCGCTCCCGGCGTGGCCGCGGAGACGGATTTCGAGGCCTACGCCAGCCTCGCGATTACGGCGGCTGCTGCTGCTGCACTCTCTTACCTCGTGCAGCTTGCGCGAAATCATCAGCGGCTCGAGCTTGCCGGTCTCGGCGCGGTGGCGCTGGATCTCGTCCTGATGAGCCTGGTTGCCGTAATCTGGTACGTAGACCGCGACACGTCCGACGGTTCGCCCACGTTTCTGGTGAATAACGAGCTCTTCACGCTGTGTGTCCCACTCGTCGTCATCAGCACCCTTGCGCTCAGGCCGCTCTACCCGATCCTGTCTGCGGGTGGGTTCATGCTCCTACATTTGGCCCTCGTGGGTTTCGTCCTGTCCCACCCAGCGACCGCGGCGAGCCCCAGTACATGGACCACTTCCACTTCAACCCGGGCGTCACCGTGGTGCGCCTCATCGTACTGGCCATGGTCGGAGCGTTCCTCGCGCTCATGGCGAGCAGGGCTCGCCGGACTATTTACGATGCCGTGGAGCTCGAGGTCAAAAACGTGGAAATCAAGGAGCGGCAGGCCGAGATGCTTCTCAAGGGAAAGCTCAACGCGATGAGCGGACTGGTGGCCGGCGTCGCCCACGAGTTGAATACCCCTCTCGGTGTGGTCCAAAGCGGACTGGAAACCTCCGACGCCGTGGTGCGAAGGCTCGCGCCGCTCGCGAAGGGCGATGCGAAGGTGGCACGAAGCCTGGCCGCGACCAAAGCGAGCGCGGCGGCCGCCCGGGACGGTCTCGACCGCATGAAACAAGTCGTGAGTTCCCTGAAGGGCTTCGCGCGGCTCGACGAGGCGGAGCTTCAGCGCTCGGACGTCCGCGAGGGACTCGAAGCCACGCTTGCTCTCATCGACCGGGACAAATACGGAGGCGTCGAGATCGTGAAGGAGTTCTCGGAGGTACCCGATATCGAGTGCCGCCCCCTGGAGCTCAATCAGGTCTTCATGACGCTCATCGTCAACGCGCTCGAGGCGATGAACGGCCAGGGCCGCTTGTCCCTCGAAACGGCGCGCGAGGACCAGTGGGTCCGAGTGGCGGTTTTCGATACCGGGCCGGGCATGACGCCCCATGTCCTGGACGAGCTCTTCGAGTTCCGCTTCAACGAGAAGCGCGGACGGGTGGGGATGGGACTGGGCCTTCCCACCGCCTACCGCATTGTGGAGCGACACGGAGGGCACCTATCGGTGGAGAGCACCGTCGGTGAGGGCACGACGTTCACGCTCGCCTTTCCGGTGGATCGCATCGATCCGCGAAACGCTCTGGACGCCCCAGGATAACGCGGGCACACGTCTATCGCCGCAAGTCGTTGGAATTATGGCGGGGCCGACGAGACTCGAACTCGCGACCTCCGGCGTGACAGGCCGGCGTTCTAACCAACTGAACTACGACCCCGCTAGGTCGTGGGAACGGGCCAGCCTGACCGGCCCGCGAAAACAGTTGAGTATAGCGACGTCAACTTTGGCTGTCAACGGATCCTGAAGGGTCATCCAGAAGGATGAACTCCCACCCCTCGATCATTCCATCCCGCATTTGATAGAGCGTCAAGAGGCGGCGGGTTTATTAGCGGACTAAAACCTCCAGTTCTTCTTGAGGTTACGTCGAGCCGTGTGATAGACTTTTTTGTTCGGACATGAGGTTAACCAAGAATCAAGTTGAGTTCATCGCTTACCGTATCACTCGGGAGCTCCAGGACAGGAAATTGATCGAGTGCGACTATCCAGCCCACATGATGGAGTCGCTGATTGGGATCATGACAGAGGAGCTTCTAGTGGAGGATCGGCTGAACGACGAGGTGCGCGAAATCCTCACACAGCACGCCGAGGAGATGCGCCGTACGAACGTCGAATATCGCGAGATGTTCAAGATGATCAAGAAAAAGTTGGCTCGCGAAAGGAAGATCATCCTTTAGCCCATGCGACTCTCGAACGCCAAAGTCAATCATCTCGCTAATCTGGTGATGAACTACCTTCGGAGCGAGCCCGAAGTCGAGTTATTTGAAGAAGATAGCGACATCCGGCTCGAGGTGGCGCGCGTCATCCAGGAAGAGCTCAAGGACGACGAGGTCATCGACCAGGCTGTCCGGTACAAGATCGAAAGCCAGGCGCGCGATATCCCCGAAGGCAGCGAAGAGTGGGACATTCTCTATCGCCGATACTACGACGAACAAATGGGCAAGCGCATGAAGGTCATCCCCGCAGGCTTCGTCCCGATGGCCGAAAGGTAAGCCACTACCACAACCGCCACGCAAGAAACCCTGTTACGAGCAGCCATCCCAGTATGGTCCAATGCTCCCGATTGCGCCGTAGTCTTTCTACGGAAAATCCGCTTAACGCCCGATCATCTCCCTTTGGAATTCGAGGCCAAAACAGCGGGACGCGGTCGGCGAACGCCGCATAATCGCCAGGAAATACCTGCCCCAAATGCGCCTCTTCGCGCCTCATGACCGGAACGTAGACGGCGATATAGAGAACCGCCACGGCAACCAGAAGAACCACGCGTCCGGTGGCCAGAGCGAAACCGGTGCCTACCAGCAAACTACCTAGATAGAGTGGGTTACGGGTCCATCGGTACGGCCCACCCGACGCCACCCGTTGGTTCTTCTCGAGGTGGCCCGCCGCCCACATACGAATGAGCTCCCCGGCTAGGGCCAAGCCCACCCCGAACGCATAGAGACGAGGCGTCGGGATCGCGAAATAGAGCGCACTAAGGCCACAAAGCCAGCTCAGAGGAACCCGCCATCGCGCCAGTCTTTCAGTACTTACCAAAACAGCGGACAGTTTACCATGCGGTAGGTGTCACTGATATGATGTTAATACAATCATATATAAATGAGTAATATTATATTTCTAAACGCATATTAGTTGACATCTCTGTGTACACTTGGTATATTACTGGCGTGCCACAAAAAGTCGTCCCAAAGTTTCGAAAGTCAAAAAGAGGAGGATTTCCAATGAATCTAGTCGCCCGTGACCCATTTTTGAAAGATTTCACCGCTCTCACCAATCGTTTCAACCGCTTCTTCGATCTGCCCCGCGAGTCCAACGTCGACTATCTCGGCGCCTGGAACCCCGCTGTCGACATCTTCGACAAGGGCGCTGAGGTGGTCATCCACGCCGAGCTTCCCGGAATCAAGAAAGAGGACATCGACGTGCACGTCGAGAACAATGTTTTGACCATCCGGGGCAAGAAAGAGCGCAAGGAAGAAGCCAAGGAAGAGGGCTACTACCGAACGGAGCGTTCCTACGGTTCCTTCAGCCGGTCCTTCAGCCTCGCGAGCTCGGTCGACGTCACCAAGATCGGTGCCGAGTACAAGGACGGTGTTCTCACGCTGTCCCTGCCCAAGGCCGAAGAAGCGAAGCCGCGTCAAATCGACGTCAAAGTCGCCTAACGTCGTCGCCGGAGGGGGCCGCCCGCGAGAGCGGGTGGCCTTTTTCTATTTTGGACGCTGCCCAACCGGGTCAGCACGTGGCTGCCGATGCGGATGCGACCGCCGCTTTTTTCAGTGACCAGGACGAGAAGAGAATCCTTCCCTTGCTGCTGTTCTAAAGCCACGAAGCACTCCTTGGATATCGTGCTCTATTCTCATGTGGGCTCGAACCTCTCGACGAGTTGGGGCATCACGCCCGGGACCGGGTTGATATCGGCATTGTTCATGTTCGAGGGGCGAAGCGCCCACGCGCGCGGCGCGCCGTGGCGCGGACGAAGCGCTGCTGATGCAGCGGCGTTGATAGAGGTCGGGTGGAACTTTCGTCGTGAGCACTTGAGGCTACAGCAGCGCTCGCATTCGGTCATCGTCGATGGCGGCGACCAACCGAACGTCGTCCCCCCGACCGCTTCGATTTGGTTCTACTTCCGCGAGCGCAACGCCGATCAAATTCGCGATCTCTTCTCGATCGGCGAAGAGATCGCGCGCGGGGCCGCGATGATGACGGGAACGGAACTCGCGAGAATCCGTATCATCGGCTCTGCCTGGCCCGGCCACTTCAACAAGACGGTCGCGGAGACGATCTACGGAAACATCACTGAGGTCGGTCTTCCCGAATGGAGCGAGGACGATCAAACCTTGGCGCATGCCGTGCAGAAAGAGGTGTCTGGCCGCGAAGTCGGGCTCGCTACCGAGCTCGCAGAGCTTCGACCGGCACTGACCGAAGATCAGCGTCGCGCCGGTTATGCGGACGATATCGGCGACATTTCGTGGAATGTCCCTACGGCGACGTTGTCGTTCCCGTCCACCATCCCCGGCCTTCCCGGCCACAACTGGTCGAACGCCATCGCCATGGCCACACCCATCGCCCACAAGGGCGCTACGGCCGGAGCCAAAGTGCATGCGATGACGGTGTTGGACTTCTTGCTCAGGCCCGAGCTCGTGGAAGAGGCGTGGGACTATTTTCGGAACGTGCAGGTCACGGACGTAAAGTACGAGCCTTTCATCCGTCCCGACGACGAGCCGGCGATCGAGAGAAACCAAGAGACATGAACGAGTATCGTGAAGCGATGAAGGCGTTCTACTACGACGCGAGCCGATACGACACCTACATGAAGCAGCTGGGCGTCGAATACCCAACCCTTCGCCGCAACGGAGAGTGCCGCGTCGGCCCAACACCGTAGCCGTCAGGGCCGCCAGTTCTCGAGCTCGAGTTTCTTGACGCCCGGGAGGCGTCATCAAAACAACCAACTTGCGAGCAAGTCGCGCGCCGTCCGGAGTAGAAGCCGATCGACTGCGGAGTGCATGTTCGAGTCGCCGGCGGACAATGTGTGAGTCCATAAGTACGCGCTCTGAAGGGATTCGACGAATCATGAGAATATTTCACATTGCGTTGATCTTGGCTACATTCTTGTGTTCGATCGTCGCAGGCCTCTTGTTTGCCTTTGCCGTGGCGGTAATGCCGGGCATCGCAAGCTTGAATAACCGAGAGGTTATCCGGACGTTTCAGGTAATCGATGGCGTTTTCCAGGGTGCGCCGCCGCCCATTCTTGTGATCGTCTGGGTCGGGTCGTTTGTGGCTTTGCTGATTTCGGCCGCGCTCGGCATCGGGCAAATGGATGGGGCTCATCATCTTCGCCACACTCGCCTACTTTGTCGGCGTTCAATTGCCGACCGTCATGATTAACATACCAATGAACAACAAAATGCAGACTCTGGACGTTGACTCGATAGATGACGACGGGCTAAACGCAGCTCGTAAAGACTTCGAACCGCGTTGGAACCGATGGAACGTGACCAGGACAGCCGTTGCGAGTGTTGTATCCGCCATGTTGGTCCTTCTACTTTTCCGACTTTGAAGAGCGCGGCAGTTAGCTCCGTCACGAAGCAAGACTGCACGGTTGCGCTATAGTTCAAAGTCCGTTAGAAAGATCCAAAAGGGGGGACCATGAAACGGAGATTGCTTTGGGCAACGTTCGCTTTGTTACTTCTTGGAGCTCGAGGAGTCGAGCGCGACGACCGCGCTGACACCGACGGCGATGGTATTCCCGACGACAGCGACAAGTGCGTTTCTACCCCTGCCCGCGCGGAAGCGATCACCCACGGCTGCGCCGTGATAGAGCTCATCGCGCGACCGGAGCTATTCGGCGAGCCGGTCACAACGGCGATGGACGCCGCTGCTCGAGGTATCGTGCTCGAAGGTGTGTCCGACGACTACGACAGAGAGTCCGAGGTGATGCGCCGCCGCATCGTACAAGCAAAGGCGCAGTTCGATGTCGGACTCGTCCAGCTCGCCAGAGGCGAACCGTGCGAGATGGCTGAAACTACCGGGGCTGTGCGCAACACTCTCGAGGAGCTGTCGCGCGACACGCACGAACTCCTTTTCATGACGCGCGCAGCCCTCCAGCGACAGATCTTGCCGACCGACCCTCTCGATTCGGATTTCAAAGAGGTCGCGTTCCACGAGCTGGGGTATCGCGCGAGCTTGGTGGGAAAAGCTGTCCTCGAGACCCGCACGGCGCACGACGTCGCCAACCAGGTGTGCGATCAAGTGGAGCATGAGTCGGTGTGGAACGGGATCCTCGCACGCACCGACGATGCCGCTCGCATCGTGGAGCTCAGGAGCGCCGTTGTGCTCGTCACACCCGCCGGGGTCGGCACGTTGGGTGAGGGGGCACATGTGCGCGGCGAAGGAACGATGCTCGCCGATTCGACCGGGATCGCGAAGTCCCTCAACCCTCACGGTACGGACGGCCTACCGTTTCGCGAAACCGACTTTCCCGTCTTCTTGCCGCAATGCATTGAGCTTCTCATCGCTCCGTTTCAGCCCTTCAATCCGCCCCTTGCCGTCGGCAACAACTACGTCCTCCACGATACTAACGGCTACACTGAATTCGAAGATGGAGTCGCGGTGCTGCAATTGGAGGCACCGATGCGCCTCGCCGCCTTGATTACCGGTGCCTGTCCGAAACAGTCGAAACCGACGGGGAAGTTTCATACGTTCCGCTATAGCTTGCGACTCGAGTTCAAAGCCAAGGGTGCGTTCAACTTCACCCCGTTCGCTTACGATCTCACTCCGTCGGACAACCCCATGTCGCTTCCAGTGACGGCGCTGCCGTTCGGCAACATCGAATCGACGGACGGCACCCTGCGGGTCATCGAGCAGCGTCAGAAGTGCATCGGCTCGTCGAAAAAAGGGCGGCGGGGACGCTGCTTTTCGACGTTCAAGACGCTCAGGACGACGGAGCACGCGGTGACGGTCCGGCAGCGAGGTGGGTACGCCGATTATCAGTACATCAATACGTTGTTCAATCTGGACCCATCCGACCGAACGATTTCGACATCGCGGTCGTCCATGCGTTCACCGTCCATTCGTCCATCGGCGGCCATCCCGTCGGTTTCGACGCAGAGGGCTATTCCAGCTCGGGGGTGAAAGTGGTCGAGAAAATCAACGCCAGTAACCCCGCATTTGCGATTTTCGCTGACGATTTCCTCGATCTCGACCTGTTCGGGCTCGCGAACGTGGGCACGGACCGACGCTCAGGGCTGCGGTGGCCGCGTGTTACAGGTACGCGCAACGGATGGCCCTTCTGGTACAGCGCGACGGTGCCTTTCATCGATCGCGATCTCGCTGATATTTGCGACCCGGGCCCGAACAGCTACTATCGACTGCCGTGGGAGGACGGCCACACCGAGCCCGTCGGTCAAGGCAACAGCAGCGGCCCCAACGATTCGCACGCAGCCGGCACGGCCCAGGAGTTCGCCTTCGATTTCGGGCTCAACGACGGGGTCCCGATCCACGCTGCGCGCGGCGGCATGGTCCAGTGGCTGACGGATTTACAAACAACGAACTTTAATCGCAGCGAACCGCCGTCGGCTACGAATCAAGAGTTTCCCCCCGGCGCCCTGGAAAATTGGGGGAACGCGGTCCGGATCGCGCATCAGGACGGTACGACCGGCTGGTATTTCCACATCAAGACAAACTCCGTGTTCGTGAATGTGGGGAACATCGTGATCCGCGGCCAGCCGATCGCGGAAGCGGACAATACCGGCCGCTCGAGCGGTCCTCATCTTCACTTCCAGGTGCAGGACAACAACATGAATTGGGGTCAATCGATCCAAATCCGCTTCGACACCAAGAGCCACGGATCCTGTTACCTCCCGCAGACGGCGGACTCCCTCGTTTCGAACAACGTCAACTGAGCAGATAAAGCCTCAACCCACCGCCCCACGTCGTCGCGCTCAGACGGGTTGCCGCGGGTGTCGTGACAATGAAGCCGTTCTACTCCGACGCCAGCCGATTCCACAGCTATGTGCAGCAGCTCGGTCTCGAATACCCGACGCATCGCCCCAACGGGAATGCCGCGTCGGCGCAACAACCTAAGACGATTCGGGCCGCCAGTTTTCGAGCCTGAGATTCCTGACGCGTCGCAGGTGGGCCACATTATCGGTTACGAGCGTCGCATCGACTGCAAGAGCATGCGCGGCGACCGCGACATCAAAATCCTCGATCTGGACACCGCGTTTTTCGAGGTCTGCTTTCGCCGCGCCGAACGAGCGGCTGACCTCGTCCGTCCACCCCAGCCGCTGGAACTCCCGACAGATGCTGTCGAAGCGCTCACGCAACCGGCGCTTGCGGGCAGAACGCGGCAGACGCGAGAGACCGTACTCGATCTCGGCTAAAACAGGCTGCGGCAGATACACATCTGTTCTTTTGTGCGAAAGCAGCGTGCGCGCCACATCCGCATCTCCCTTCATTACAAAGGACACTGTGTTCGTATCGAGTATGTATTTCACAGCTTGGGCGGGGCCTTGGAGCGCCTAGCCGATGAAATAGCTACTCGCATCTCATCCACATCACGGTGGCCTTCGATGTCACGTGCCGCGGCGGTGAGCTCGTTCATGAATGGCTCAGACCATTCTGTTTCTTCGTAGATCGCCCTTTCCAGAGCGCGAACGATGAAACGGTTGCGACTCATCCTCAACTCCTTTGCACGCCGGTCGACCGACTCGAGCAGGTCTCCCGGGAGGTGCACCGTTGTCGGCATACGACTATATTATGAATATATTCACACCCAAAGTCGAGCACAGCATTTGACATCCTTTTCTTAAATGTCATATCGTTAATACGATTGAGTGGAGGGTCCCTTTGGCCGCTACCTTTATCACCAAGTTGCCATTGACGCGGGGAGCAACGCTCTCGAGTCAGATCGTCACCGAGATTCGGAACGCGGTCTTTGACGGCCGCCTCGCGCCAGGAAGCTTTCTCGGCTCGGAGAACGAGCTCGCGAAAAGGTTCGGCGTCAGCCGCATCACGGTGCGCGACGCCCTTAGAAGCTTGTCCGCCATGGGCCTCGTCGAGATCCGGCAAGGAGCTGGCGGTGGCGCCCGCATCGCAAAAAGCAATCTCGACTACTTCGCCGATGCCCTTGCGGTGCAATTTCAGCTCGCCGCAGTGCACCGGACCTAGGAGGATCTCGAGCGGCTAGCGGGCGCTCTCGAAAACGCGAGAAACGTCGCGCACGATCCTGCTGCCTTCACCGAGGCGAGCCTCGGTTTCCACCTCGCCGTCGCCGATGCGTCACACAACCGCGCGCTCAACGCACTTCTCCGCGCGATGCGCTACGTCGTGTGGCCCAGCGAGAACAAACGCGCCACACCGGAAGTCGCTGCGCGCGTGGACAAGACGCATCGCGAGATCTTCGCGCGCATCGAAGCGCGCGACGGCGCCGGCGCCCGAGACGCAATGACCAAGCATCTCGGTGGTATCCGAGTCAGGAAACAGAAACAGCACGCGAAGGCGTTTTGTTGAGCCGAAACGTGCAAAATTACGAAGGGCAAAATGGGGAAGTTCGTCATCGCACCGCACATGAGGCTGCAAGAATGGGTCGCCGAAGAAAAGGGCTACTTCAAAGATGAAGGGCTCGACTACGAGTTCCACGACGTCAAAAAAGGCGTTGCCGCGATCAAGACAGCGGAAGAGCTTCCGCCCGAGCAGCGAAGCGGCGCCTATCAAACTTTCGAGGGCCAAGGACGCGCCTGCGATGTGAGCTCCGCCTGCCAGTGGCACTTGACGAAGCCGGTCTCGCCGGGCTCAAGCCGGGATTAGCACTCGCCTATTGGGCCAACGTACCGGAGGAGACGGTGAGCTATCCCTGCGTTCCCGAGCTCGGGGAACATCTCATCGCGTCTCTCGTGGCTGACGGGTTCGACATCGCGGCCATGAAGACGCTTCCCGAAGGCCCCAAAGGCCGTCGCGGCCTGCCCCACGCCTACGGATTTCTCTACCGGCGCATCATGAACGACGTGCCCATTCCCGCGGTTCCGGTGGTTCTGAACACTTTTTTTCCACCCAATCAGCCCTCGGTGTCGCGCTGTTTCGCGATCGGCCAATCGATCGCGCGTGCTATCGACGCGTGGAAGAAAGACCTCCGCGTCGGCGTCATCATGTCTGGCGGTCTAAGCCACTTTGTTATCGACGAAACTTTCGACGACAATGTGCTTTCTGCGATGAAGTCCAAGGATTCGGCGCGCCTCGACAGAATCCCGGCGCACTTTTTCCGCTCGGGGACTTCGGAAACGAAAAACTGGATCGCTGGAATCGGCGCGCTCGCGGAAACGAACCTTCAGATGAACTTGGTCGACTACGTGCCGTGCTACCGTTCACAAGCAGGTACGGGCAACGCCATGGCTTTCGCAACCTGGTCGGCCGACACTTCAAGCAGCCGAGAGAAGGCCTCGGTTTCGAGGGGAGCCCCGTCGCCCACATGTGGCGCACCATCATCTGGCCGACAAACTTTCTTTAGTCCGAGCATTCAGTGACAGACACCGCGACTTCTATCCCCCGCATCGACCGCACACGAGCCGAAGGAGCGCTCATAGGGGCCCGCTATCTCGAAAGCCTCCGAGACCACCGCGAAATCTGGTACCGGGGCGAGCGCATCGCGGACGTGACGACGCATCCCGAGTTCCGCGAAATGGCTCAGAGCCTCGCGCGCATCTACGACATGCAGCACGCGCCGGAGACCCGCGACGTGATGACTTTCGAGCAGGAGAACGGGAGCTCGTCGAGCACATCGGCACGAGCTCGCTCATTTTCCTCCCGAACGCAGAAGAACTGGGACGCGCCCGAGATCCGGAAGCATCTCGATGTCTACCTCCGGGGTAAGAAGGCGTCGCCCAAGGACCGCTACAAGCTGTGCAAGCTTGCCTGGGAGCTCACCGGAGATGCCTATGGAAGCCGCCAGCAGCTCTATGAGCGGCTGCACTCGGGCGACCCGAACATGATGGTCGCGAATGCTTACAAACAATTCGACCTCTCGGACGGCGTCGACCTCGTATCGGAAGTTTCTCGACCTCAAGATCGATGGGTAGCGTGGACTTTGCTGAAACCCGAAGAGAACGAGCTGCTCACCCGGATCGGCCCGGAGACGCCGATGGGCTGTTTGCTACGCCGCTTCTGGCTTCCGGCGCTGCTCGAGAAAGAAATCGCCGGGACGGACGGCGATCCGGTCAAGCTGCGTCTTCTAGGCGAAGACCTCGTGGCCTTTCGTGACACCAACGGAGACATTGGATCCTCGACGCGCATTGCCCACACCGGCGCGCACACCTCTATTTCGGCCGTAACGAAGAGCACGGCCTCCGCTGCGTCTATCACGGCTGGAAGTTCGATGCGAGCGGACAGTGCGTCGACATGCCAGCCCAGCCGACGGAGAGCGCGTTCAAGCAAAGTCAAAACACGGTCCTACCCTAATCGCATCTCCGGAGGCGTGGTTTGGGTCTACATGGGGCCGCCCGAGCTCGAGCCCGAGCTGCCGGATTTCGAAGAGCCAGCGGCGTCTCCGGACGGCGCCCGGTACAGCGTACGCTCCGCCTCGTTGCTTCTAGAGAAAGACGTACCTTTCGACAAAGGCGCCGCCTCGCTTCTTTCCAGCTCCGAAGCACGAGATCACATCTGATCACGCCCAATCCTAGATTTTTGCAAGAATAGTTTTACATTTTCATAATAATGGCTTTTAAAAAAGGCCCCCCAACCCTCGTCCGAGGGCCGCGTGGATCTCGTGGAAATGTGGAGCTTGATCTCGTCGATTAGCACTTGTATCTGACTCGCGAGAAATAGACAGCGCCGTGGCCATAACCGTCCCGACACATGAGGAGTGGAGACGCTTTCCTCGCTTCACTCCGGCTGACCCCGTTCGGATTAGCATGTTCGATGGCCACGCGGTCGCCATCGACGGGATGATCACCGACTTGTCAGAGACGGGGGCTCGAGTCTTCACACGGCAAGGCCTCACGGAAGACGACACCATTACCGTCGACCTGAGAAGTGGCGGCCTATGGCTCTTCAAGACCCGGGGACACGTCGTATGGCGAAGGGACGACGTGCTCGAGCCTGCCGACGCGAGCATCGGAAGCGCTCAAGGCATCTGCTTTACCGACCTCTCCGCTTTCGCGCGCAAATTAGTGCGGCGGCTCAGTGGAGATAGCCTCATCGAGGCGGCCGCGCTCGAGGAAGCGCCGCAGCCAGACTCGGTTCACCCGGCGTTGACGACGGAGCCCGATCCAGATCTGGGGTTCATTCTCCTGGGCAACAAGATAAATGGCGAACCCAATGGCAAGATAAATGGCACAATAAGTAGCAAGGTAAATGGTAACGTAAATGGCAAGGTCGAGGTGGAGGTCGAGCACGAGCTCCAACCCTGCGTACTCCTCGTCGCACCGAACAACGACGCGCGCCAATCACTGCGGCGCCGTCTAGAAGAGTCTGAAATCGACGTTGTCGCCGCAAAGATCATGGAAGAGGCACTCGCCTACGCGCGCCTCGTTCCGCCGCAACTGATTATCTGCGAGATGAAGCTCGATGGTGCCCTCTCCGGCTTGGAGCTCGTGCGCAAAATCCGCGCCGCGCCCGCGCTCGTCGCCACCCCAATCGTCCTTCTCGCCGACGCTTCCGACAAACCGCAACTAGACCCGGCTGACGGCATCGCCGACGTCTGTCTGCGCCGCCCCTTCCAGCCGGAAGAGCTCGTCCGCCGCGCCAAACAGCTACTGGAAGGTCAAAACCCTTCCGGCGAGCCCGGCGAGCTCGGCGGCAACTTCGGCGTCTTCAAGAATACCGACATCCTGCAAATGCTAGAGGCCAACCAAGCAACGGGAGTTCTCCACATCGACGGCGACCGCCACGGCGAGATCCACATGCACGAAGGCCGCATTTGCGGAAGCTTCGCCGGCAACCTCACCGACGAAGCCGCCGCCCTCCACCTCATACCTGTAAAGTGGGGCCGCTTCCGCTTCGTCTCAACCGGCGTGCGCTACAACGGACAAGACTACCGCTCTACCACCCAACTCATGCTCTTAGCCCTACAACGCCACGACGAAAGCGTCTAACCTACTACCCGCGTTTTCACCCCGAGAAGCGCTCCAGAATCCCGTCAATCAGATCTCGCGTTGAGTGGTCTTTTGGGCCGCCCACGATGCGGGTCTCGCCTCCGAGCCCTATCATGATGTCGCGCTCGGGCACCGAGTCTTGTGTGTAGTCCGTGCCTATGCAGTGCACCTCCGGCCGTAGCCGATCGAGAAGCGTCGCCACATTGTCTTCGTCGAACACGACCACCAAATCCACAACTTCGAGTGCCGCCACTAGCTCGGCGCGCTCGAACGCCTGTAGGATGGGACGCCCCTCGCCTTTGAGACGCCGCGTCGCAGAATCTCCGTTGACACCCACGACGAGAAAATCACCCTCCGCGTGCGCGCCCTCTAGGTAGCGAACATGTCCGACATGTATCAAATCGAAGTGGCCGTTCGCGAGCACGACACGCTTTTTCGCGTCTTTCGCCGCGGCGGTGGCCGCCGTGGCCTCGTCCAAATTCACGACGCGACCCATCTCGACGCGTCTCAGCTCTCACCCGCACGCACGGCGTCGGCGAGCTCTTGGCGGGACGTCTCTCACTCGACGCTCCCCCAGAAAATGTGACAGACCGCGCGATAGACGTCCTCACCGACGAGGTCCGGCTGGCGCTCCCAACCAGCGCCTTCATATTCGAGACTTCCTTTGCCGAAACCGGTCTTGACTAACGCGCTACGGGTGCCGGCGGTCCATCCCGCCTGCATATCGGTGATCGTGTCCCCAACCATCCATGATTGCGACAAGTCGATATCGAGCTCGTCCTGTGCCTGAAGCAACATTCCGGGTTCGGGTTTGCGGCAGGCGCAGCCATCACCCGGTTTGTGCGGACAGTAATAAATCCGATCGAACCCCGTACCCGCCTCCCTCAAGGTCGCTTGAAACCGGCCATGGATCTCTTCGACGAGTTCTGCTGGGTAGAACCCGCGCCCGACGCCCGACTGGTTGGTCACGAGCACGGCGAGGTAACCCTCGTCCCGGATAAGCCGAACCGTGTCCACAGCAAAGGAGTAAGGGCGGAAACGGTCGCGATGATTGACGTGGCCCCGCGACTCGTTGAGTGTTCCATCGCGATCGAGAAAGATGGCCGGCTTCCCGCTCATGACGACACCAGCGCGAGCGCTTCATCAAAGACGCGCTCGGGCGTCACCCGCTCCATGCAGCGATGGTCTATCGGGCAGTCGCGGTAGAAGCACGGGCTGCAATCGACCGGCTCACGCACGACGCGCGCGACGGAGCTGTACGGTCCCGTCTCGCGGACATCGGTCGGGCCGAAGACGGCAACGGTAGGAACACCGAGGGCCGCCGCCAAGTGCATCGGACCGGAATCATTCGTGAGAAAGACGGAGAACTCCGAAAGAACACCCATGAGCTCGCCGAGCGACGTCTTTCCTTGCAGCATCAGAACCCGTTCCTTGGGAATCCCGGCTTGAACTTCTTCCGCCAAAATGCCCTCCGTGGCACCGCCGAGAACGGCGACTTGGCCGTCCCGCGTCTCGGCGAGCTTCGACGCCACTTCCGCGTAACGCGAAGCGTGCCACACCTTCGCCCGGCCATTCGTGGCTCCGGGATGCACGCCGACGAGCGGCCCGCCTTTGAACCCTTCTCGTTCGAGAAGCGCTCTGCCCGCGCGACGCATCGGCTCAGTAGCTTGGAGGCTCAAGTCGGGCTCGGCAAGATGGAGCCCGAGACCGCCGAGCAAGTCGAGATAAAAATGAGCCTGATGGCGTCCGAACGGTCGGGGCGCGGGCGGCACGCGTTTCGTCAGAAACACAGCTCGGCTCTCGGTCGCGTAGCCCCAGCGCTCTGGAACACCGGCTGCATACATCAGAAACGCCGCGCGGAACGCGTTCGGGAACAAGATCGAGACGTCGAAACCCTCGAGACGCACGCGGCGCGCGGCACGGAAAAAGCCGGAAACGCCGCGATCGGCTCCGCGCGGATCATAGAGGATGGTCTCATCGACGACGGCGCAGCCCGCGTAGAGCTCTTGCACCCAAGGACGGGTGAGCACCACGAGCCGTGCATTCGGATGGGCTTTGCGCACGGCGCGCATCGCGCCGAGAGACATGACGGAATCGCCAATCCAGCTCGGCGCAAAGATGAGTATCGAATCGACTTTCATCGGGGCTCGGCCGCCACCGTCTCGTCCATCGCGTCAGGCGAGGCGGTCGCATCAGGCGCATCTAGAAGTCTCGCTTCCTGGGGAGGGCGAGTTCTAAAGCGGTGGTGCATCCACATCCAACATTCGGGGTGCGCGCGGATGTAAGTCTCCTGCACGTTCGCCAGCTCTTGCGTGATCTTCAGAATCGCCATATCGCGATCCGTTTTCCGATAAGGCTCGCAGTCGATCGGCTCCTCATACACCGCGCGGTAGCGGCCATCGGGAAGCGGGTAGCAAAACGCCGGCACGAGCGCGGCCCCTGTCTTCAAAGCGAACCATGCCGGCACCGGAGTAGTGGCTGCTTGGCGACCGAAAAAATCGATGAATACCGCATCTTCGGAACGCACGTTTTGATCGATGACGAGCGCTATCGTCTCACCTTCTCTCAGAAGCCGCCGCAATTCGCTGAGCGCTCCCTCTTTGTAGACGACCGTGTTCCCCGATATCCCGCGCACGTTCTCGAGCCATTGGTTGAGAAAGCGATTGCTCTGGACACGCGCCAAAACGTTAATCCGGCCGAGCTTGAAACCATGCGCGATGCCATGCATCTCCCAATTACCGAAGTGGCCCGTCGTGAGGATGACACCTTTGCCCGACGCCTGGGCGCGCTCGAACCTCTCGACGCCTTCGAGCTCGACGAGCCGCTCCATTTGCTCCCGAGAAGGTTGCCCAAGCGAGATGAGCTCGAAGAGCATCGAGCCGAAATGACGGTAGGCGCCGCGCGCGATCGCACGCTTCTCGCGGTCGCTCTTCTCACTTCCGAAGGCTAAATCGACATGGCCGATGGTCGATTTTCGGTGCCTCGCATCGAGCGTGAAGACGAGGCTCCCCGCCGCGCGTCCCCACGCAAGCTGCGCCCGGCGCGGCAAAAAACGCATCACCACAGAAAGCGCGCGCGCCAGCAAGTACTCGAGATGGTGCTTCATACGAAAACCAAACCGGACCAAACCACGTATGATACACCGAAACGCCACTCTCAACCCAGCGGAGCCAACGAGGGCACGCCGTCCAAGAGCGCACCGAGTGCGGCGGCGTCCAAGACTTCGCTCTCGATGTCGATGCGATAGATCGGGAGTGCTGCGGCCGCGCCTTCTTCCAGCTTCGCGGCGTCTTTTCCCGTCAGGAGAAGCGCCCGGGCACCCTTGCCGCTCGCACCAGCCGCGATCGCGTCGAGCTCCGACGCGTTCCACGGATGATGGTCTCGACGCGTCTCGAACAACACAACGTTCGCGTCGAGACACTCTCGAACTCTCTCCGGCCGCGCGATGCCGACAGCCAGCGCCACTGGCTTGCCGCGAAAAGCACCGGCCCCGAGCTGCTCCGCCCCGTCGAGCCGGGAAAACCCGACCACGCGAGTGATCGAGCGCAGCACCAGCTTGTCGAAGCGCGGGGGAGGGCGACAGCCGTCACGATAGCCAGTGAGCACGATCGCATGCGCGCGCGACAGGCTTGCGACAGGCTCACGCAAACGACCCGCGGGTAAAAGACGCAAGTCCGGGTCACCACAATCGAAACACACGATATCCAGATCGCGGTATAGCCGCCGATGTTGGAACCCGTCGTCGAGCACGAGAACATGAGGACCAAGCCTTTCGATCAAAATACAGCCCGCTTCGTAGCGGTCGGCGCCCACCGCTACCACGAGACCATCGACCTTGCCCGCGAGCTCGACCGGCTCGTCACCGCCATCCCGAGCGCTCGCGAGCACCCTTTGTCCATCCGAGACGAGAACGAACGGCGCACTTCCCTCCCGTCCATAACCTCGAGAGAGCACGGCGACGGGAATCTTTCGCGACAAGAAGTGCCGCGAGACAAGTTCCACGAACGGAGTTTTGCCGCTCCCACCCACCGTGAGGTTGCCAACACTCACGACAGGAACGCCGAGCTTTTTGGGCTCGACGCGATCGTAATAACGGTTACGGAGAGAGACAGCCGCGCCGTAAATCCATGAGAGCGGCGCAAGCGCTCTCATGCGAGGAGCTCTTTCAAGACGGCGGTTGTGCGCTCGGAGGCACCACGTTTTTCTTCGACGACGCGCCGTGCACGCTCGCCGAGGGTGCGTCCTTTATCGGGGCTTTCGATCAACTCTCGAAGCGCGGCCTCGAGCGCCCCAGCGTCTTCGACCTGGACGACCGCCTCCGCTTCGAGAAACGAGCGCGCGATGTCGGCGAAATTTTGCATATGCGGTCCGAACAAAACCGGCTTGCCGTCGGACGCGGGCTCGATGATGTTGTGGCCTCCCTGGTCAGCGAGGCTCCCCCCGACAAAAACATAGTCGGCTTCTCGGTAGAGTGAGGCGAGCTCTCCGAGCGTATCGAGAATCAGCACGTCGGTATCGGCCGGCATGGCCGCCGGCGATGAACGGCGAGAGACACGCACGTCGCGACCACGAGCGAGCTCGTAGACTTCGTCGAAGCGCGGAGCATGGCGCGGTGCGATCACGAGGAAGAGATCGGGATAGTCCTTTCGAAGGGATGTGAAAATGGAAAGCAGCGCCGCCTCTTCGCCGGCTAGCGTGCTCCCTCCCACGAGAACCCGCCGCCCTTCGGGAAAGACGCGACCGTAGTAGGGCGACGCTTGGGGTAGTCCGTCGAACTTCAAGCTTCCCGTCAGTTTGATCTTGCCGGCGGGCGCGCCGAGTGCTGCGATGCGTTCGGCGTAGAGCTCGTCCTGCATGCAGAAGACGTCCACCTGCTCGAGATAGTGCTTCATGACACCGGCGATGGCCTGATAGCGCGGGAAAGATCCATCGGAGATGCGGCCGTTCGCGACCATCGCGACCGCCCCAGCCCGACGCACCTCGCGGAGCAAATGCGGCCAAAGCTCGGTCTCCATGACGACGAGGGCGCGCGGGCGCATCTTTTTGACGACGCGGCGCACGAGAAACGCGAGGTCGAACGGGCAGTAGAAGACGACGTCCACGCCCGCGAGCTTGTCGGCAGCGACTTGGCGTCCGGTGACCGTGATGACCGATACAACGACTGGCGTGTCGGGAAACGCCTTTTTTAGCGACGGTAGCAGGGTCGCGGCCGCCAGCACCTCGCCCACCGAGACCGCGTGGATCCAAATCGAAGGCTCTTTCGGCGCCCCGAGCTCAGTGATTCCAAAGCGCTCGCGAAGACTTCGCGCGTAGCCTTTTTCGCAAAGGCTCCGATACAGCAAATACGGGAGGCTAATCACGAGGAGCCCCGAGAAAAGGACGCTATAAAGATGATACATCAAAGGTCGGAGAGGACTATACGGAATCAACTGAAAACAAGCAAGTTACGGCATGCGCCGACGTGTTGACAGCTTCGCGGGTCGCGACCTATACTCTCGCTCACTCGCTGGGAGTTTCTCGATAGGCGTGTTTTAATTGGCGTGGGGCAGGACGCGGGCCGGAGGAATCCTCGATTAGGAGTAGTGGATGGCAATCAAGGTAGGCATCAACGGGTTCGGCCGCATCGGGCGTAACGTTTTTCGCGCGGCCATGGGAGATAGCGAGATCGACATCGTCGCCGCCAACGACATCACGGACGCAGCGACGCTCGCGCACCTTCTCAAATACGACTCCGTTTTGGGTAATCTCCAAGAGGCCGTGAGCGCGGATGGCGACACCATCACCGCAGGCGGCGAGAGCTTCAAAGTCGTCAAGGAACGCGAACCGGCAAATCTGCCGTGGAAGGAGCTCGGGGCGGACATCGTCATCGAGTCTACCGGGCTCTTCACTAAGCGCGAAGACGCTTCGAAACATCTCCATGCCGGCGCCAAGAAGGTCATCATCTCGGCTCCGGCAAAAAATGAAGACTTCACCGTCGTCATGGGCGTCAACCATGACAAATACGATCCGTCGCAGCATCACATCATCTCGAACGCGTCGTGCACGACGAACTGCCTCGCGCCGCTCGCGAAGGTGCTACACGAGTCTTTTGGCCTCGCGAAAGGGATCATGACGACGATCCACTCTTACACGAACGATCAGAAGCTCCTCGACCTCCCCCACAAGGACATGCGACGCGCTCGAGCCGCCGCGCTTTCGATGATCCCGACGAGCACGGGCGCTGCTGTCGCCGTCACGAGCGTGCTGCCGGAGCTCAAAGGCCGGCTCGACGGCATTTCCGTTCGCGTGCCGACACCGAACGTATCGCTCACCGACCTGACCGCCGTTTTGGAGAAGGACGTATCGGTGGCAGCCGTGAACGGCGCTCTGAAAAGCGCGGCCAATGGAAGCCTGAAGGGCATTCTCGAATATTCGGAGGCGCCTCTCGTCTCAGCCGATTTCCGCGGTAACCCGAGCTCGTCCATTGTCGACGCGCCGTTCACGAAGGTCGTCTCGAACAACGCGGTCAAAGTGCTGTCGTGGTACGACAACGAGTGGGGCTTCTCCTGCCGCGTCAAAGATCTGATCCACTACATCGCTGAAAAAGGCCTCTAGCTTCAGGACTCACGAACGCCCATCGCGCGATGGCCGACGTCAAGCTGCTCTATATCGAGGACGACCTAGAGCAACGCCAGAAGATGGCCGCGAGCCTCGAGGAAAGAGGCTTCTCTGTTGCGGCCGCCTCCTCCGGTAAGGCAGGACTCGAGCTTCTCGCTTCCGACAAGCCCGCGCTCGTGCTCTGCGATCTCAACATGCCCGAGATGAACGGGCTTGCCGTTCTCGAGCACGTTCAAAAACTGGATCCCGATCTTCCGTTCGTTCTTCTGACGGCACATCCTTCCGTTCCGCTTGCCGTACAAGCAGTCATGCAGGGAGCGCAACGGTTTCTCGTCAAGCCGGTCAGCGTGAACGAGATGGAGATCACGATCCACCAAGCTCTCGAGTTCGCAAAGCTTCGGCGCTGGCAGCGCCAAGCTGAAGAGCAGCTCACCCGTCTCGTCGAGTCAGCGCCCGTTCCTTACATCATCACCCGGAAATCGGACGGCGAGATTCTCTATGCGAACCGCCATCTTGCGGACGCCGTCGGTATGCGTCCCGAAGACATGAAGGGACGCTCGTCGACCGAGTTCTACTACAACGCGGGCGAGCGCGACGAGGTCATCGCGCGCCTCGAGAAGGACGGCTTCGCCAAAGGCCTCGAAGTGCAAGTCCGGCGCGCCGACGGGAGCCTCATGTGGATGGTCTTCTCCCTTGCGGAGACCGAGATCGGCGGCGAGGCGGTCGTGCTAGGAGGCTTTCTAGACATCACGCGCCGGAAGGAGATGGAGGAGAAGCTCCAGATCTACCGCGAAGTCTTCATGCACTCGGTAGACGTCATCACCATCATCGACAAGGAGGGTCACATCGTCGAGCGCAACCCCGCGCACGAGCAGCGCACGGGTTGGACCGACGAGGACGTCGCCGGCAAAACGGTGTTCGATTTGCTCGAGCCGGGCGAGACCTCGAACATCAAAGAAGCGATCGCCAACACCGGACGCTACCGCGGCGAAGCGAGAGGCGTTACCAAGGACGGCACCAGCGTCCCTATCGATATCTCTATCTTTCCCATTCATGACGCCACGGGGGAGCTCGCGCTCTACGTGGGGATGGGCCGCGACATCACCGAGATCAAGCGCGCGATGAGTGAGCTCGCGGAGGCCAACCAAGAGCTACGTGACATGCAGGCGCAGCTCGTTCAGTCGGAGAAGATGGCATCTCTCGGAAGCCTCGTAGCCGGCATTGCTCATGAGATCAACACACCCGTTGGAGCGATGACGAGCATGCACGACACACTCGTGCGAGGGGTCGAGAAGTTAAAGGAACATCTCGAGACGAGCAACCCCGGGCTGTTCGCAGACGACAAGAAGCTCGTAAAGATTTTCGGCGTCATCAACGACGCGAATCAGGTCATCAACTCCGGCGCCACGCGCGTGGGAGAGATCGTCCGGCGGCTGCGGAGCTTCGCGCGTCTCGACGAGGCCGAGCTCAAGAACGTCGACATCCACGACGGGCTCGAGGACACGCTGACGCTCGTCCATCATCAGATCAAGCACCACATCGAGATCGTGAGGGACTATGGCGAGCTCCCCGAAATCTCGGTCTATCCGAGCCGGCTGAATCAAGTCATCTTGAATCTTCTGAACAACGCGCGCCAGGCGATTTCAGACGCGGGCACCATCACGATCCGAACGGCTGTCGAAGGCGACTGGGTTACCGTCGCGATTCAAGATGACGGCGCCGGCATCGCCCCCGAAAACCTCGCCAAAGTCTTCGATCCCGGATTCACCACGAAAGGCGTTGGCGTCGGGACCGGGTTGGGCCTCTCCATCTGTTACCAGATCATTCAAGACCATCACGGCACGATTACCGCGGAAAGCACCCTCGGTGAAGGTACGCGCTTCACCATCCGTTTACCGATGAATCTCAATGAGATCCTGGGCGTCTCCTAGTCAATAACCCGCGTAATTTCAATTGGTTACAAGTATTTCCGACTACATTTCGGTACCGTATAATGGATGGGTACGATCCAAACTCCAACCATTCGAGCTGTTTGAGCGAGAGTATCCATGCCCCAAGGTGCACCGATCCCTTTCGAGGGAGTACTCAACTGCTGGAACGACGAACACGACCTACCCGACCTTCTCCTGTTCATCGGCCGATCCGCCAAGACAGGGACGCTGCAATTCTCGAATCCCGAGAGTGATAAGACCCTCCACTTCAAGAACGGGAAGATCGTCTTTGCAGAATCATCGTCGCAGGATGACGGTCTCGGACAATTCCTGCTGCGCACCGGCAAGATTTCTCTCATGGACTACACGCGGGTCGCGAAGAAAATACGGCCCGGCAAAAGGTTCGGGAAGATCCTCGTCGAAGAAAAAACCCTTGCGTCACAAGATCTCGTGCCGGCGGTGGTCGGACAAGTAAGAGGGATCCTGCTCGGACTGTTCCGCCGAACGGAAACCTGGTACAAGTTCAAAGAGATGGAGCTGCCGCCGTCTCAATCCGTAACCCTCGATCTCCCGGTCGCGCGGATCATCCTCGAAGGGGTCCGCTACGTAGAGAGCTGGAGACGGATATCGAAAGGCGTCGGGAACCTCGACTCGGTCTACCGGCGGTCCGATACCAAGGCCGCCGAGTGGAGCCGCATGAAGCTCGACGCGCGCGTGCGCGAGCTGCTTGACATGATGGAAGAACCGGTGTCGCTCGAGGAGATTTGCACGCGCGCGACCCTTCCCGATTTCGAAGCATGCCGCTACCTCTGGGCCTTTCGAAGTCTTTCGTGGATCGAGCTCGTCGACGTGACCGAGCAGGCGTTGACGGATTACGCCATACCGATGACGACTCCTCCGGAGCCGGTCATCACCGCACTCCCCGTCGAAGCGGATAGACCGACGCGCGCGTCTCTCCGGCGCGAAGCGAAGGCCGCCGTGCGCGCGACGGAGCTCGTGGAGCTCGAGATTGAGCAAGACAGCTCGGCCCACGAACCGGCGAATAAGGACGCACAGACGCAGCTCGCGAACGAGCCGCCGCCCTCGATGCCGACGACGATACAGTCTGACCAGACCCAGCTCGCCGTCGAGCCGCCAACACCGGCGCGCCCCGACCAAACCCAGCTCGCCGTCGAGCCGCCGCTGTCGACACCGCCACCGAACCAGACCCAACATATGGTGGAAGCGCCGGCTCCGCCGCCGTCGACCGGTGAGATCATGGAGACGATCCTCGAAGGCGGGACTCCCACGCCCGTGCCACCACAGGCTCACGACGACAGGAACGACACTCCGTTCTTTCAGATGCCGGCCACCCCCACGTCATCGGCACCTACCGCCGCTCCCTCAGGATTCGAAGCACTCGCGACGGATCCGGTGACGACGAAAGCGCGAATGCCGGCCGAGGTGACAACGCACGTGTCCGTGCGGACACCGGTCTCAAAGCTCGGCGAAACGAAACATTCTTTGACTGGCATGGAGGCCGAGCCCGCTCCGCTCGAAGCAGGATTCTTGGAATCCTTCGCGGCCCAGCCGCCGGTCGAGACGGCGAAGGTCCCTAAAGCACCGCACACCCAGGAGCTCGAGCTCGATCCGGACGGGATCGACGAGGCCTTCAAAGATGACTAGTATTTTCGCGGCGCGCAACTCTAGGGCACGACAAAGTGCGTCGAGAGAGGACAGCTTCAGCTGCGTGCTAGTGCGCTAACCTTTCAGCGTTAGCGGGATACCGGCCACCATCAAGACGACGCGGTCCGCTTCGCGCGCCACGGCTTGATTGGCTAGGCCTTGAAGGTCTCGAAAATATCGCGCGACGGAGGAGTCCGGGACCACACCCTCACCAACCTCGTTGCTCACGACAATGATCTTTCCCTCGCGCTGGCATGCGGCCTCGATGAACGCCGACACGGCGCCGAGGATTCGAGACTCCCGGGCTTCGGGGCGAAGCGCGCGGTGGCGATAGCTGAGATTGGAAAGCCAGAGGGTCATGCAGTCCACGAGGATGACTCCGTCCTTCACAGCTTCGACCGCTTCGACGAGCTCTACCGGCGCCTCTATCGTTCGAAAGTGCGGCGGGCGCTCGGCTCGGTGACGCGCGATGCGGCGCTTCATCTCAGGATCGTCGCCGGCCGACGCCGTGGCGATGTACACGACCGAAGGCGCAACGCCTGCGAGTGTTTGCGCGTAGCGGCTCTTGCCGCTTCGCGCGCCGCCGAGGACGAACGTCAACATTGAGCGTTCAAGACCCGCACGACGCAATCGCCATCGAGCTCGTCGATCACGCTGACGCCCGCATAGGATTGTTCCATCCGAAAAATCATACGCGATTCGACGCCGAGGGCCTGCGCGAGCACGATGCGGTTGACGCCGCCATGCGAAACGATCGCCACTGTTTGCTCCTTCCGGGCCTCACGAATCTCCGAAACGGCTTGAAGCACCCGTTGCCTCATCTGTATGAAACTCTCGCCCCGGGGAAGTGTACCTCGGTCGGCGCGCGCATCCATTCCTCGTAGGCTCGAGGAAAGCGCTCGGCGGCTTCGTCGTAGGTCATTCCCTCGAGCTCCCCGAAATCGATCTCTGCCAGTCGCGGTTCGACGATGGGCTTCCCCCTGAGTCTTTCGATGAGTCCTTCGACGCTGTCGAGCGCTCGGCACCTCGGGCTCGCATAGAAAGTATCGATCGACGCAGACGCAAGAGCTTCGCCGAGCCGCGCCATCTGAGCGCGGCCATTTGCCGAAAGTCCTATGTCGAGCTTTCCGTAGCAACGCCCGCGCGCGGACGCTTCTGGCTCGCCGTGGCGGATAAGCACCAGCCGCAGCCTTGCACCTTCGGGTCGATCCCAGCTCGCGATCACACAGCGACCAGGAGCGCGGCGGCTTCTGCGAGCTCGAGATTGGCGCCTATCACATCGCCGGTGACGCCTCCGATACGGCGACGGGCGATGGCCCCAACGATCAAGCTCACGACCAAAACACCAGCCCACATCCTCGCGGCGAGTCGCGGTGCCAGAAAACAGGCCGCGGCCAGCATCACCGTGGCGCCCAAGAGCTCACGTTTGCCAAAGTGCGACGACGGCGCGGCGCTCTCCCGCGCGTAGGGAAGCATGAACCCCATGAGCACGGCGCTCCACCGACTGAGGGCCGGCGCGAGGACGAGCGCTTGCCAGGGCACGGGCTCTTCGATCGCGGCGACTTTAGTGAAAAGAACGAGCACCAGCGCGCTAGAGCCGAAGGCGCCGATGCGGGAATCCTGCATGATGCGCAGCACATCCTCACGCGTACGGCCACCGCCAAGCCCATCGACGAAATCCGCGAGGCCATCCAAGTGAAGTCCTCGCGTCGCCCAGGCGGAGAAAGACACGACGAGGACCGCGAGAGGAAGCGGCGGCAGGGTCGTATCGAGAAGCTTCCACAAGCCGAGCTGAGCCGCCCCGATCGAAGCACCCACGAGAGGAAAGAAAATCGCAGCGCGTCCGACATCTTCGGTCGTGAACGGCCGGTGGATCGGAGCTCGGGTGAGAAACGCGATGGCGGCGAGAAGTCGAGTCACGGCGATTTATCGGAAACGCTCGCGCTTTCGAACGTCGCCATCTCGTTATGCGCCGCGACAGCGCCGTCCAGAATGGGGATCGCCAGTGCAGCGCCCGTGCCTTCCCCGAGCCGAAGCTCGAGGTCGAGAAGCGGTCGGACGTCCATCATTTGATGCAGTGCCTCGTGGCCCGGCTCGACGGAGACGTGAGAGAAAAATGCGTAGTCCTTGACCGCGGGCTCGAGCTTGCACGCGACAGCGAACGCAGCGGTCGTAATGAAACCGTCGACGAGGATGGCAACGCCGCCCTCCGCGGCCTCTAGACAAACGCCCACGAGCGCCGCGATCTCGAGACCGCCCACTGAAGCCAGGATGGCGCGCGGTGTCTTCGGATTGTGAAGCGAGAGCGCGCGCTCGATGACGTCCACCTTACGGCGAAGCCCAGGCCCGTCCACCCCCGTGCCGCGCCCGGTAACGGCCGCGACGGGAAGGCCCGTAAGCGCGGCCGTCATCGCACTCGCCGCGGTCGTGTTGCCGATGCCCATCTCGCCGAGCCCCAAGATTCGTACACCTTCGAGCCGACGTACTTCGCTCCTGCCAACCTCAATAGCCGCATCCACCTCCTCTTCGGTCATAGCGGGCTCGCGCACGAAATTGCGTGTGCCGCGTCGAACGGCGGGGTTCGAAAGTGTCCCGACATCCACGACGGAAAGATCCGCCTCGGCCACGCGCGAAAGAGCGTTGATGGCCGCGCCGCCAGCGTTGAAGTTCAAGATCATCTGTCCCGTGACTTCAGAAGGATAACGGCTCACTCCCTCTTCGGTCACCCCGTGATCGCCAGCGAAAAGAACGATCGCCCGCGGCCGCGTCTTCGGCGTGTCGGTTCGCTGGATCGCCGCGAGGCGGATCGCGATCTCTTCGAGCCGGCCGAGACTTCCCGGAGGCTTCGTGAGCTTTTCCTCGCGCGCCCGCGCCCTCTCGGCAAAGCCCTCGTCGGGAGGCTCTACCACGCTTTCGTCCAACTCGAGCCTTCTCCGTCGCGAAGCTTTGCGTCAATCCCTTTCTCTTTCTCGACGAGGCGTCCGAAAAGCCAAAGCACATCGGAGAGTCGGTTGATGTACGTGATCGCGAGCGGATCGACCACTACACCCTCGTCGCGCAGCCGCACCGCAACCCGCTCCGCACGTCGGCACACAGTACGCGCGACGTCATAAGCCGCCGAGACGGTGTCTTCCCCAGGAAGCACCCAATCGCCGAGGATGCCATCGATGGCCTCGATCTCCTCGACGTGGCGGGTCAGCGCATCCACCATCGCCTCCGTCACGCGATTCGTCTTCTTGTCGTCCTCGGGGCTCGCGAGCGACGCGCTCACGGTGAAAAGCTCCTTCTGGATCTGCTTCGTGGCTTCCGCCACTTTCTCGTGACGGCAGATCGATCGTGCAAAACCCATGGCCGAGCCAAGCTCGTCGAGCGTCCCGTAGGCTTCGACTCTCATGTCCCCTTTCGAGACTCGGCTTCCACCAATGAGCCTCGTTTGTCCTTTGTCACCTGTTTTGGTTGCGATAGACATCTTCACTTACCTCATCCTAAATCGCCGCATAGCGTCGGCGACGACTCAACAGCAAAAGAAACAGTGGTCCACCAATCAAAGCCGTGACCGCGCCGACTGGAAGCTCGCTCGCTCCCAGGAGCGTACGTGCCAGCGTGTCGGCGAGCACGAGGAAGGCCGCGCCGAGCAAGATCGAGCACGGGATTACGATCCTCAGATCCTCGCCGAACAGAAGTCGTACCACATGAGGCACGATGAGCCCGACGAAGCCAATCGGCCCAGCGACGGCGACGCTCACACCGACGATGAGACACGACGCGACGTAAACGAAGCGCTCCGTTCGACGTACATCGACGCCGAGCGCCGCGGCCGACTCTTCGTCCATCGCGATGAGATGAAGATCGCGTGTCACCGAAAGTAGGAACGCGAGTCCGGGCACGAGAAAGATCAACATGCGCCACACGAGACCCGCGCCGACAACGTCGAGGCTTCCGACCATCCAACGAAGAATCTGAAGCGCCCGCGTGTAATCGGTCATGAATTGGATCATCAAGACGCCGGCGAGGGCGATCAAGTTCAAGACGACGCCCGCTAGTAGGAGCGCGCCGGGCATGACGATGCTCCCCGCGGAAGCGAGCCGGTACACAATAGCGATGAAAGCCAAAGCTCCCGCAAAGGCAAACAGAAACACCAGCGGAATCCCTGCAACGCTTGCACCGAGGCCGAGTGCGATAGCGATACTCGCACCGAGCGCCCCGCCTCCGGAAACGCCGAGCGTGAAGGGCTCCGCGAGAGGGTTGCGGAAAAGCGCCTGCAGGGCGGCGCCGACCCCGGCGAGCGAGCCGCCGACGAGAAGCCCGAGCGCGACCCGAGGAACGCGGAGGCGAAAGAAGATCGTCCGCGTGGTCTCGTCCGTCCGGAGCTCGCTCCAGTCGATGTGTTGATAGCCCGTCGAGAGCGCAAAGAGCGTGACGACACAGACGACCACGAAGAAGAAAGAGAGTGCCCACAGAAGTCGCCCACCCGTCGCCATCACCCCTCCGACCAGACGAACGTACGGCCTTCGATCCGATGGGCTCGGACACCTGGGTCTTCGTAAATCTCCGCGAGCGTTTTCTCGTTCAATACGTCTTGGGAAGGGCCCTCGGCGACGAGACGGCCGCCGCGCATCGCCAAGAGATAGTCGAAGCTCGCATCGAGCATCTGCAGTTCGTGAGTCACGACGAGCACGGTGAGCTCTCTCTCGTCGCGCAAACGCTTCAGCGCGCCTAGAAGCTGTGCACGATGTTTCAAATCGAGCGCGGCCGCGGGCTCGTCGAGAAGCAAGAGAGTCGCCCGCTGCGCGAGCGCCCTCGCGACGACGACCATCTGCTGCTCGCCGCCCGAGAGCTCTGTAATCGGACGCTTCGCCAAGTGCGCGGCACCAACATTCTCGAGCGCCTCCATCGCGATGTCGACGTCGCGAGAAGTCTCGAAACGAAACCGCGACGTATACGGGCTTCGACCTGTCAAGACGAGCTCGAGAGCGGTAAAAGGAAAGACGCGGGTTTGCTGCTGCGGCACATAGCCGATACGCCTTGCCCGAGCGCGGGGCTCGATATCACCGAGCGGATGCCCTTCTAGAACGACCGAGCCCTCGAACGGCGAGAGAACACCGGAAAGCAACCGCAATAGCGTCGACTTCCCGCAACCATTCGGACCGATGAGCCCGCAAAAATGCCCGCGCGCGAGCGAGAGGGACACCCCCTCGATCACGCGCATGGCTCCGTAGGAAAAGACGAGAGATTCGGCCGTGAGGATGGCGCTCACTCGAAGGCCTCGGGGTGGAGACGGCGCGCAAACTCCCGTGCGGCCTCGACCGCGAACTGTGACGGATGGACGAGCAACTTGTTCGTCAAAGGATAGATGCGGTCGTTCTCGACCGCCCGCACCGAAATGCTACCCCACACCTCCATCGGGTCTTCCGAAAGACTGCCGCCCCCCAACACGGTCGGCGTCGTGAGCGCTTGCACCATATCGAAGATGACTTCGGGGTCGAGCACGACGAGCGCCTCAGCTCCGAGCTGCATGTAGTTGTGCCGCGCGGGCGGTGTTACCGGCTCGCCGCCCGCGATCTCGACAAGCTCTGTTAGATAGCTGCCTTCTGTCGCGATATAGATATCACGCAGCGTGCCGGGAAGCCGATCCACGACGACGAGCACTTTGGGACGCGGCAGCTCGCGCGTCCGCCGAAGGATATCGTCGAGCTCCGCCCGCATTTCGCCTACGAGCTTTCTGGCCTGCACCTCGTGACCGACGGCCTCGCCGATCGCCTCGATCGACTCGAAGATGTCGGCCATCGATTGGCTCCCGACCGCCAGCGTCTCGATCCCGAGCGCATGGAGCTTCGGCTCCATGAGAGGAGCCTGTGCGTCGACGCCAGTAAGCATGACGAGGTCCGGCTCGAGTGCTATGATCTGCTCCAGATTGGTGTCGGTCCATCCACCGACACGCGGACGGTTCTCGACCTCGGGCGGATACTCGCAGTATCTCGACACGGCCACGACGCGATCGAAGGCGTCGATCCCGGAAAGGATCTCGGTGACACTCGGAGAGAGCGAAATGATGCGCTGCGCGAGCGCGACAACGAGTAGCAGCTTCATCGTTTCATCGTTTCAATCGTTTCAATGGTGTGCCGCGGGGCCCCAACCCCACGGCTCGGCATCCACCGGCGCATCCGCGCCGTGCTCGCTCCGCTGGTGCAGACTGAGATGGATTCATCATCAGCCTGCCTAGAAATCGAACGCGGCGCCGACGAGCGCGTAGCGCCCGGGTGTCTTGAATCCGCTTTCGAAGATCTCCTGGTCGAAGAGGTTGTCGACCTTCCCGAACAAACGAATCCCCGAGTCGAAACGGTAGCTCGCCACGAAGTCGCTCTTGAAGTAGCTATCGAAGCGATAGACGCGGCTCGCGAAAGTGCCGGGGTCGAAAATCGGCGCGAGATAGCTGCTCGAAGCAACGAGATCGAGACTCAGAGTGACGCGGCGCCCGAAGCGCTGCGTGGCGACAAGCGAGAGCTGATGGCGCGGGATGACGAAGGCGCGCGTTTGATCTTCCGTCACGCCCGCCGGAGGTTCCGCGTCGGTATACGTGTAGGACGTGTTCAATTGAAGTCCGCCAGGGGCGACGACAAAGCCCACTAGCTCGATACCTTGAGTCGTACCACCATCGGTCGATAGATAGCCCCCGAAGCGGCCAAAAGGATCGGTGCCCGGATCGAGACCGCCGGAGAAGTCGGAAATGATAATCTCCGAAAGCCGCGTCCGAAAGTAGGTGGCCGAGACGCGGGCGCGCTGCGACAGAAAGCTCTGCTCGACGCCCACATCGAAAGTGTGGCTGCGCTCGGGGCTCAGGCGCGGATCTCCGAAGACGAAATAGCCGAAGGACGAGAACGACGTGCCGTAGCGCTCGAACAGCGATGGCGCGCGATAGCCATTGCCGAAATGGGCGCGGAGCTTCGTGCCGCTATCGAAGCCATAGGCACCCGAAATATCGCCGGTGAAAGCGCTCTCCGGTGATGCGACCTCCGTACCCACGAAAGGCGCGTTCGTCGATGGAGCAAACACGGGATCGCTCAGCGAGAACCACTGCGCGCGCATGGCCCCAGCAATCGAAAGCGCCCCGTTCATCAAGCTCACTTGATCTTGCACATAGAGGCTCTGGCTCGTCTGCGAGACATCGACGCTCGAGTTCGCGTTCGGGTCGTCCGGCAAGGAGCGGTTGAAGAACGACTCTTGTTCGAGCTCGAAGCCCGCCTGGATGTGCTGCCGCCCCCAATCGAGATCCGTCCGGGCGATGAGCGTGTGGATGCTCCCATCGAACTCGGCGAGTGTGGAGCTCACGGGCTCGAAAGCGCTCACGCCTTCGGGCCCATCGAAGAAGTTTCGACTGGTGAAGAGACCGTGATAGCGGATGGTGTAGCCGAAATCGTCCCGCAGCCTCTGATCGAAGCTCACGAGCGTCGACGCAAAGCTCGCGTCGCGTTGTGAGTCGGGGTCATCCGCGCTCGGTACGTAGTTGCCGTCGGCGACCGCGTCAATGATGCCAGTCGGAGGGAGCTCTCCGAGCGCTTCTGGGCTCTCGTTCAAGTCGATCTTCGCGTTCGCACCGTAGAAACGGAACGCGAGACTCGACGTGGGCCCGAGCTCCAGCTGGGCCAGACCTTTAACGCTCGTATTGCGCACGGAGTCATTGCCGTCGACCCCGTCGGCGACGTTCAGATGGGCGAGGCCGAAGCTGTAGAGAAGTCGATCGTGATAGCCACCGGAAGTCTGAGCGTTCGCGCGAAAAAGGCCAAGGCCCCCGCCTTCGGCAAGAACACTCCCACGCGGCTCGCCGCCACCGGGGTCCGTAACAACATTAATGGCGCCGCCGCCGGCATTGGTGCCGTAAAGTGTTGCGCCTGTGCCGCGAAGCATTTCCACCCGATCGAGACCGGTCGCCATGAGCGCTTCGAGATAAGGCGAGGCATCGCCCTGTGGCGCGGCGGGATCGCGAAAACGTGCGCCGTCAAGAAGCACGGCGGTATCTTCGGTTCGAAGCCCGCGGATCTTGATGGAGGTGAAGCTTCCCGGACCGCCGAGCTGCTGTACCCTAACCCCGGGTACGGTGCGAAGCGCCTCCGGAATGAAGTACTCATCGCGCGCTTCGAATTCTTTCCACCCCACGACGGAGATCGTCTTCGTGATCTCACCGGATGTCTGCGCCGTGTCCGCACTCGTAACGACGACAGATTCTTCGAAGACGGCGAGGTCGAGCCGAAGCTCCAGCGATGCCGAAGCACCGTCGACGAGCCGAACGACTTGCGCCGCGCTCCGTGTGAAACCGGAAGCTTCCGCCTGCACGATATAGACACCGGGCGTTAAAAGCCCGAACCGATAACGGCCTTCGCCGTCCACGCGGATGCTCGCGCGCCACAGAGCATCGCGCCGCGAGAGCTTCACCGTCGCGTGCGGCACGCCCGCGTCTTGGGGATCGACCACAAAGATGTCGATAGAATCCGCGAGGGCACCGCTCGCGGCCAAGCTAAGGAGAAAAGTGAACAGAACGCGCATCTGAGACCTCCCAGTCAACACTGCGAGTCTCGATAGCAGGCGACACTGAAGGCAAGAAAAAACTTCTCGCCTTCGGTGGACGAGAAGTTTCGCTGAGCCTGCCTCGAAACCGGGCTCTTCCCACCGAAGAGCACCCCGACTTCTCGACTCGGGCAGGTTTCCTGACTCACGGATCCGCGCCTTCCGTCCGCCTTCCCCCCGGGCATCGCGCCGAGAGTGGCTGCCAATCGCTTCGCGTGGACTTAGGCTTTCCGCTTACAGTGGCGTGGGCCGTTGGGGCTTCTCACCCCATTCCCTTTTATCCGAACCATTCGGGCACCTGAGCCTGTCTGTCGCGGGGAGTATAGCAAAAATCTTTTGCGGGTGTGCTACCGAGACCGCAATCTGTCGGTAGGCTCGATAAGCTATAATCAACGTTTGCCTGGCGATGAAGAAACTCACGATGGACGCACTAGAGATGGCAGGGCGTCGCGTCTTCGTGCGGGTGGACTTCAACGTACCGCTGAAAGACGGTGTCGTTCAAGAGGATACACGGATTCGAGCCACGCTCCCGACACTGAAGCGCGCGCTCGACGCGGGCGCGCGGATCGTGCTCGGCTCACACCTAGGACGCCCGAAAGGAAAGCGACGCCCCGAGTTGAGCCTAGCGCCGGTAGCCGAGAGGATCGCGGAGCTTCTTTTCACACCCGTGCAATTCTGCAGTGAAATCGTGGGCGCCGCCGTCGATGCCGAAGTGGGAAAGCTTGTGAATGGCGATGTGCTGCTCCTCGAGAACCTTCGCTTCTACGCCGGCGAGACCGACAACAATGCTGACTTCGCGCGCCGTCTCTCGACGACCGCCGAGCTCTACGTGAACGACGCCTTCGGCACCGCGCATCGCGCGCACGCGTCCACGCAGGGCATGGTGCGGCATTTCGAGCAAGCGGCGGCCGGGATGCTGATGGAAAAAGAGCTCCACTATCTCGGCATGGCGCTAACCGATCCGCCTCGCCCATTTATAGCCATTCTCGGAGGCGCGAAAGTCTCCGATAAGATCGAGGTCGTGCGATCGCTGCTCAAAAAAGTCGATCGCTTGCTCGTCGGCGGAGGGATGGCCTACACATTTCTACGAGCACAAGGACTTCCCACCGGGATCTCGCTCGTCGAGGAAGACAAGATCGACCTCGCCAAAAGTCTCCTCGAGGAAGCCGGCGAGAAACTCGTACTGCCGCTCGACCACATCGTGGCCTCGAAGTTCGACGCGGAAGCCGAGCACCGCGCGATGCCGATCGGCGAGATCCCGGACGGCTGGATGGGACTGGACATCGGTCCCAAGGCCGTCGCCGCCTACGGCGACGCCATCCGCGCCGCGAAGATGACTCTGTGGAACGGCCCGATGGGTGTTTTTGAGATGGAGCCGTTCGCCAAAGGAACGATGGCGCTCGCCGAGATCGTTGCCGCGAGCGATGGAACGAGCGTGGTCGGAGGCGGTGATTCCGTCGCCGCGGTACACCAAGCCGGCGTCGCCGACCGCATCACCCATATCTCGACGGGCGGAGGCGCGTCACTCGAGTTTCTCGCCGGAGAAAAGCTCCCCGGAGTCGAGGTATTGACGGATGCGTAGACCCATCATCGCCGCCAACTGGAAGATGCATATGACGCTCGGCGAGGGCACCGAGCTCGCCCAAGGAATCGTTGAACGCTGCCGCGACATGGATGATGTGGACATCGTGCTGGCCCCGCCCTTCACCGCCTTGAGCAAAGTGCGTAAGGAAATTCGCGGCACACCCATCGCACTCGGCGCCCAGAATCTGTACTGGGAAGAAGAGGGCGCGTTCACGGGCGAAGTGTCACCCATCATGCTCAAGGATGTCGGCTGCGACTATGCGATCATCGGCCACTCTGAGCGCCGCCAGTTCTTCGGAGAGACCGACAAAAGCGCGAACAAGAAGGTGCTCGCCGCGCTGACCCACGACCTCATCCCGATCCTTTGCGTCGGCGAGACCGACGCCGAGCGCGACCGAGGTGTGACCTACGTCGTCGTCGACCGCCAAGTGAAAGAGGCGCTCAAAGACGTGGCCGAAACCCAGCTTGATCGAATCGTCATCGCCTACGAGCCGATCTGGGCGATTGGCACGGGCCGCACCGCGACCCCCGCGCAGGCGGAGGAAGTCCACCAATCCATCCGCGGCCAGCTCGCGAAGCTCTTCAACACCGACGACGCCGAAACCGTCCGCCTCCTTTACGGCGGCAGCGTAAAACCAGATAATGTAGACGACCTCATGGCAGAGGCCGACATCGATGGAACCCTGGTCGGAGGAGCGAGCCTAAAGCTCGACTCCTTCAACCGCATCTGCGGCTTCGAACGGAGAACGTAGAAAAATGTTAGTGATTCTCATCACGATCCTCCACGTGTTCGTGAGCGTGTTTTTGATCCTCATCGTCCTGACGCAACAGGGCAAAGGGCAGGATCTCGCAAGTGCTTTCGGTGGAACCGGTTCACAGACGGCCTTCGGCGCTCGTGGCACCGCCACCCTTCTCTCCAAGATCACCGCCGGAGTGGCGGCGCTATTCATGTTGACCTCCCTCAGCCTGAGCTACCTCCGCCCGGCGGTCACCGGGGAATCGGTCATCCAGGACACGCCGGCAGCTTCCCAACCGGCAGCGGGGGAACCGTCTGGCGAAACGCCCGAAGCCGGAGCCGACGACGCAGACGCCGGCGAATCAGAAGATCCGCCCCCCGACGGCGAATCACCGAACCCGCAATAAAGTCGCGCCTGGGAGGCAGGACCGACGGGTGCTCTCAGTCGGCCAATCTTGCAGTTGCCACTCTACATTCTTATAATGGCGCGTCCTCAGGGACACCTTCCTAGTGCCGAAGTGGTGGAATTGGTAGACACGTGCGCTTGAGGGGCGTATGGGGTAACACCTGTGGGGGTTCGAATCCCCCCTTCGGCACCATATAAAGTTAACTCATTGTGTCTCAATTATTTACAGATGGTATCGCGGCGCGGTGACCACATCTTGACCACATGCGGAGCTGATAATTTCACCACACCCTACTGCCGCACCCAAGTACAGCCAACATTTTCTCAGTTATCGGTGGGAACGAGGCGTCTTAGCTCATCGAACCAGTTCAACGTCAGGATGATCTGCGGTGCTGGCGCGTCCTCGTCGTCCGTGTCGCTGCTCGCACTCTTGAGCATCAAGAACCGGTTCCCATCCGGTGAGGCCGCCATCTTTCGATTAGGTGAGCCGACGAACTCCCACGCGAACAGATGCGTGAGGGCGCCCGGGGTGAACGTCGGGTCGGTGACGAACGTTAGCGCGACCACGCCCGATGGGTCGCGAAAGAACAGCTCGTCTCCGTTGGGGCTCCACACCGGCCATCGACCCTCATCGTTCGAGATCTGCCACCGCCCGGCGTTGACTTCGGGGAAGGGCCCGCCCGACTCGTTGGACTCGTAAGCAAGCCATCGGCCGTCCGGGGACAAGGCTGCGTTCCGTTCGTTGAACGTTGAGTCGAGCAAGGGCGTCGACGTCCGTTCCCCGTCCAAGCTCATCAAGCCAAGATCGTCGTTGGGCCGATTTGCCTGCGTGAAGACCACGGTCTTCCCGTCGGGCGTAAACGCCTGGGGAAACTGTAACTCCCGCTCGCCCAGCTGTTCGACTGCGCCGGTACCATCGGCGGCTTTCCAGGACAAGGGTGCAACTAGCGAGCCGAACGCTACCCGTGCTCCATCCGGCGTCCACGTCGGAAAGGTCTCCATGGCTGGATCAAATGTGAGACGCGTGAAGGTGTCGCGCGTTAGATCGTAGAGCCACACGTCAGTGCCCTCTGAATCGTCTAGCCGGATCGCGACCCGCGTGCCATCGGGGGACAGGCTGAATTCCCCGTAGCGTCGCGGCTCCAAGGCTACCGGCTCTTCGTTGCCGTCTCGATCCACCCACACCAGCGAGACAATGGTCGAGCCCCCACCGCCTCCTGCCGCATACACCAGTGAGCCCGTCGATGAGAGGCCGAAATTCGCGGCGCCGGACGTCTTCATCATGACGCCCTCCACCACCGGCACCGGGTTGCCGGTCACCTCGAGCCGGGCGACATCGAACGGTACGGCACGGAGCGTGCCGCCAGCGCCGTAGACGATATGACCCGTCGATGCGTAGCGGGGATGACTACCGCCAGGAACGAGCACCGTGTACCCATTCGTCTCCAAGTCGAGGACGGCGATTTGCCGGTCCTGATCGGAAATACCATTGTCAATCGTGAAGAGAACCGCGCGGCCGCTGGGCAAAAACTCCGGCCACCGGTGGTTCAGCTCACCCCGTGCCTCGTCGGGCGTGGTGAGCACCTCGTACTCCCCACCTGCGTCGGAGCCACGGAAAAGTCCGGTCCCGGCGCCGCCCTGTGCAAAGATGATGGTACCGTCGGGTCCCCAAGAGGCGCCGCGAGGCCCCGCTGTCTCCTCGAACAAGGTGACGGGCGGCCCGCCGAGAATGGAAACTTTTTTCCAGGCTCCGTCGGCGCGGGAGAAAAATCCCAGCCAGGCTCCATCAGGGGAGAAGAACGGTGTGGTGGAATTCAAACCGCCCACACCAGCCGTGCCATCGAGTTGGTCCACCGGCCGCACGTAGAGTTGTACGCCCGGGCCTCGACCCGTGACGTACACGACGCGACTACCGTCGGGAGAGATGGCGAGCTCACGGTGCACCGGGTGCTCGCCTAGAAAGGGATCGGTGGTCGACGTGCTCACGACGAAGCGGCCGAGCGGACGTTCCGTCTCCGGCGTGAAGCTCCAGACGGCGAGTCCTCCGACGACACACAAGCCCACGCCCGCGAGCACCAGCGGGATCGGCCGCTGCCAGAGTTTGGGCTCGGGAGGCGCCTTCGCTTCGGTGGGCAAAGGCGCCGCCGTCTCGAAAGCACCCTTCATCGCCAAGCGCACGTCGCCGATGTCCCGTGGCCGCCCTTTCGGATCCTTCGTGACACAAAGCCGCAACACCTGCCGAACGAAAGTCGGAGCCTTTCCAGGCAGCGCTGTCCAATCCGGCTCTTTGGTCAACACATATGCAAGCGTGTCCGATACGTCTTCGCCCGCAAACGCTCGCTTGCCCGTAAGCATCTCATAAAGCACTACACCAAAGGCCCAAACATCCGCCCTCTTATCGACCTTCTTGCCCTTCGCTTGCTCCGAGCTCATATAGGCGGCGGTGCCAAGGATCACCCCAACCCGAGTAGCATCTCGTGTGAGTGTGGGCGACATCGAGCTATCGGCGTCGGGCGTTTCCTCCTGGAAGACTTTCGCCGGTATTGTCAAGTTGACGTTGAGCGAGCGAACCTATTGCGTCGAGCTGATTTCCTTTGCTCTCATCGGACGGCACAGGTTACCTCCTGCCAGACGATGAAAGCGCGGTCTCGTAGCTCCCGATGATGATGCGCTTGCAACAAATGCCGTCCGACGCGAAAGAGGTTTTGCACGAGTCCATGCACGGTCAAGAATCGTTGCGCCTGCCCAGGAGTTTTAAACTTCCGCATCTGTCGTTCCCGTTGTCGCGTCGGTTCGTGCGAGACTTCGGCTAGGTTGTTTCTGTACTGGTCAGTGTCGTGGACGACGGACGGCATGACCTCGCGGTGAGCGGCGCTGTAGCTTCTCAGTTTGTCGGTGACCAGCTGCCAGGGCGGACGGCCTTGCCCTTTCAACAGCTTGCGGAAGAATCGTTTGGCGGCTTTCTGATCACGGCGAGGCTGGACGAGGATATCAATCACATCACCATCTTGGTCTACCGCGCGCCAGAGGTATTGGCGTTCGCCTTGTATCTTTATGAAGACCTCGTCCAGGTGCCACGTGTCACCAAGGCGACCCTGCTGTTGCGGTAGCATAGCCGCGCCGTGACCGAGAGCACACACTCGTCATCCCGTCGAGCCAAGCTCCACGAAGTCATTTTCGAAGCAGATACGGCCGGGGGAAAGGCGTTCGACGTGGCGCTGCTCGTCTTCATCCTCGCCAGCGTCGTTGCGGTCATGCTTGAAAGTGTGGCCCCCGTCCGCGAGGCTTACGGTGCCGCCCTCCGAGCGGCAGAATGGACGATCACTATCCTCTTCACCGTGGAGTACGTGCTCCGGCTCTACTGCGTCGGCAGACCGCTGGCCTACACATTCAGCTTCTACGGAATCGTCGACCTTCTTGCCATCGTTCCCACTTATTTGAGCGTCGTCTTCACCGGAGCGCAGTCGCTCCTCGTCATCCGAGCGCTACGGCTTCTCCGGGTATTTCGCGTGCTGAAGCTCGTACATTTCGTCGGCGAGGCCAAAGAGCTCCGAGAGGCACTTCACGCAAGCATCCACAAGATCATCGTCTTCCTCGGCGCGGTGATGACTGCCGTTCTCATCGTCGGTGCCCTCATGTATCTCATCGAAGGAGAGCAGAGCGGGTTTACCAGCATTCCACAAGGCATGTATTGGGCGGTGGTGACGATGACAACGGTTGGCTATGGGGACATCGCTCCGCAAACCATCCCCGGAAAGCTCCTTGCGTCGCTTATCATGATTCTCGGCTACGGAATCATCGCGGTGCCGACAGGCATCGTCAGCGTCGAAATGTCCGCTGTCAAGAAACGGTCGATGAGCACCCAAGTCTGCCCGAGCTGTGCCAGCGAAGGGCACGAGGCGGACGCCAAGTTCTGCAAGGACTGCGGAAGTTCGTTGTAGCTCGGTGTTATCTGGACGAGATTCGTAAGAGTGCGGCTTTTGGATCGGAAGAGCGGGGCGATTGGTGACGAGTGTCAGCCCCTTCCTACTCAGAAAAGAGGGACGAGCTGGCTCAAGATCGACGCGTCCTTCACGATGCCCGCGAAAGTCTCGACGTGGATCGTTTGGTGCGCATCCGAATAGGCCGTATCCGGGTGCGTATGCACTTCCATTATCAAGCCGTGCGCCCCCGAGGCGAGCGCCGCGCGCGCGAGTGGTCGGACGCGGTCGCGCTTGCCCACGCCATGCGACGGGTCCACGAGCACCGGCAAGTGGGTCATTTTTCGCGCCAGGGGCACGACGTTCAAATCCAAGGTGTTGCGTGAGTGATTGTTGAACGTACGGACGCCGCGCTCGCACAAGATGACGTTCGGGTTCCCCGCGGCTAATAGATACTCGGCAGCCATCAGCCACTCCTCGAGGGTCGCCGCCATCCCTCGCTTCAAGAGCACGGGGTGTTTCAGCTCGCCAAGCTTCGTCAAGAGCGCAAAATTCTGCATGTTGCGCGCACCGACTTGCAGAATGTCAACATGCTCCGCGACTTTCTCCGCGAGGCTCGAGTCGATCACTTCACTAACGACGGGAAGACCGAGCTCGTCCCGTACTTGTTTCAGCGTGAGCAGACCCTCCGCACCCAGTCCCTGAAACGCATAAGGGCTCGTTCGCGGTTTATAGGCGCCGGCTCGAAATACGTGCGCGCCCGCTTCTTTCACTTTCCGCGCAACGGCGAGCGTTCGCGATTCGGTCTCGACGCTGCATGGGCCCGCGATGAAAGTCGTGCTACTGCCGCCGATGCTGTGGTCGCCGACCAGAACGATCGTGTCTTCGGGATGTACCTCGCGGCTGACGAGCTTGTAAGGCTTCGTCACCGGGATACATTCGAGCACCCCCGGCATCTGGTTCAAGAAAGCGGCGTCGACAGGGCCTTTGTTCCCGGTGACGCAAATCGCGGTGCGGTTCTCTCCCGGTACGGGAAGAGGTGTATAGCCCATACGCTGAATCTGTTCTTCGACGGCGTCGCATTCTTTCTCCGTACTTCCTTTTCGCATGATGACGAGCATGTCTTGGCCAATCCTTTTTTCGCGATTCACTGCCAGTCGATGAGGGGCCGGAGCGCCTCGTCGAAAGCCGTGAGTAAATGGTCGCCGCGCGCGTTTTGGTCGATGACTCCGGCGAGGTAGCTCCCCACGACCGCGAGTCCCGCACCCGCTTTGAACACACGCCGAATTTGCTCCGGCTTCGAAAGACCGAAGCCAACGCAAAGCGGGTTTTTCAACTGCCACGCGGTTCGCTGTACGAGCGCCGCGACATCGTCGAAGCCTCCGCCTCGGACACCGGTGACGCCCTGATGCGCGACGAGGTAGATGAAGCTCGTGGCTGCGGCATCGATCCGCTTCAGCCGCTCCGGCGACGTCAAGGGTCCAACGAGCTGGACGTGGCCGAGGCGCGCGCGGCGGCACGCCTTTATGAGCGGTTTGCTTTCCTCGAGGCAGATATCGGGGACGAGCAACGAAGAGGCGCCGGCATCGACGACGTTTTGGCAAAAGCGCTCGAAGCCTCTCGCGTGAACGAGGTTTCCGTAGACGAGCAAGTTGAGCGGTGTCTTGGGACAGGCCTCGTGGATGCGCGCGAGGATCCCGATCGCTTTGGACGTGGAAGTGCCAGCTTCGAGAGCGCGCATGTCCGCCTTCTGGATGGCAGGTCCGTCGGCGACGGGGTCGCCATAAGGAAAGCCGATCTCGATCATGTCCGCGCCTGACGCGACTGCAGTTTTGGCGAGCTCGACCGAAAGCTCCGGTGTTGGATCGCCGAGCACGAGAAACGGGCTCACTTGCGGGCCTTCGGCGAGACGCTTTTTCAGGAGTGCGCGGCTCATGCGTGCCTCCCGGTGAAATGCGTGAAGTAGGTGTCGAGGTCTTTGTCTCCCCGGCCGCACAAATTCATGAGAACGCGTGCTCCTTTGAGAAGGGCCTCCTCCCGCACCGCTTTCAACAAGAAAGCAAGCGCGTGAGCCGGTTCGAAGGCAGGGATGATGCCTTCGAGCTCGGAGAGTTTTTCAAAGGCGTCGAGGGCTTCGCCATCGTTAACGGCCAGATATTGGGCGCGGCCGCTGTCCCGAAGATAAGCGTGCTCAGGACCTACGCCTGGATAATCGAGACCGGCCGAGACACTGTGCGGTTCGAGGATCTGTCCCTCGTCATCCTGGAGCACGCTCGTGCGGGCGCCGTGCAACAGGCCGGCCGTCCCGGCAACGAGCGTCGCACCATGTTTCTTCGTGTGAACGCCTTCACCACCAGGCTCGACGCCGATGAGCTTCACGCGTTTTTTGGGAACGAATGCGTGGAAGATACCGATAGCGTTGCTTCCGCCACCCACGCAGGCGACGACGGCATCGGGAAGGCCGCCGAAACGCTTTCGCCATTGCGAGCGCGCTTCGCGGCCTACCACCGCCTGAAAGTCGCGCACGAGCCGCGGAAACGGATGCGGTCCGCACACCGTCCCGAGCAAGTAATGCGTGGATTCCAAGTTTCTGGTCCAGTCGCGGAGCGCTTCGTTGATCGCGTCTTTCAACGTGCGCGCGCCAGCGGTCACAGGAACGACGGTCGCCCCGCAAAGCTCCATCCGCTTCACGTTCGGCGCCTGCCGCTCCATGTCCTTCTCGCCCATATAGATGATGGCCTCGAGCCCGAGCCGCGCGGCCGCCATGGCGGTCGCGGCGCCGTGCTGTCCGGCGCCGGTCTCGGCGATAACGCGCTTCTTGCCCAAGAACTTGGCCATGAGCGCTTGGCCCGCCACGTTGTTCGTCTTGTGCGCGCCGCCGTGAAGAAGGTCTTCGCGTTTGAACACGACTTCGAGCTCGCACGCTTGCGAGAAAGCGGGCGCGGTCGAGAGCGGCGTGGGCCGGCCCGCCCATTCTTCGAGAAGTAGCGCGAGCTCTTTGCGAAACTCGCGGCTCGGGAGGACATCTCGGCGCGCGCGCTCGAGCTCTTCGAGCGCAGGCACAAGAAGCTCCGGCACGAAACGGCCGCCATACTCTCCGAAAGCTCCGACGCGCGGACGAAGTGCTTCAACCATCAGAAGACCTCCTCGAAGAGCGCGCGCAGTTTGGCTTCGTCCTTTTCGCCGGGCGCGCTCTCGATGCCGGTGGCCAGATCAATGCCGTAAGGCTGATAGCTCAAGAGCTCACGAACGTTGCCCGGGCGTATCCCGCCCGCGATGAACGTTGCTTCCGGCGCCTGCGCGCCGAACAGAGCCCAATCGAAGCGACGTCCGGAGCCGCCGCCACCGACATCGAGAAGCGCGGGGTGGGCTAAAGAAGGCGGCGGGTCGAGCACAGGCAGCGCCCGAGAATCTTCTTCCATGCCGAATACGCGATATACACGGAGCCCGGCCGCTTCGGCGGCGCGCACGTTGGCTTCCGCCGCGTCGTAGAGCTGGACGGATCGCACGCCGCTCGCTGAGGCGTCTTCGAGCACCTCTTCGATGGGGACGCCTCGGAACACGAACACCGTCTCCACACGGTCGGACACCGCGTCGAAAATGGTGCGCGCTTTTTCGACGCTCACCGCGCGCGGCGAGGTCGGGCTTCGAACCGCGCCGATATGCGTTGCCCCGAGCGAGGCCGCGAGTACGGCGTCTTCGGGACGCGTGATCCCACAGATTTTGACAAAAGGTCTCACCTGCTTAACTCCTGAATCCTTTGCGAAGGATCGTCGAGCTTCATGAGCGCCGAGCCGATAAGGACCGCGTCGGCGACCCCGCGCAGCTCGGCGACGTCTTCGGCGTGCTCATAACCGCTTTCCGCAACGACGACGCGTTCGCGCGGGACGCCTCTGAGTACGCGCGGCGAAAGACTCGTATCGATCGCTAGTGTATCGAGGTCGCGATTGTTGACCCCGATGACCGCGCCCTCGATCTCGAGCGCGCGCTCGAGCTCGTGCGCGTGGTGGCATTCCACGAGGGGCGTGAGGCCGAGCGCGACCGCGGCTTGCGCGAGCTCGCTGAGCTGTTCTCGGGAGAGACAGCGGACGATGAGAAGCACGGCGCTCGCGCCGAGAAACGCCGCCTCTCGAACTTGCGCGCGATGTACGACGAAGTCCTTCATCAGGACTGGCACATCTACGCTCGCGACGGTGCGCTCTAGATCCGACAAAGAGCCTTTGAAGCGTGATGGCTCGGTGAGAACGCTGATGGCCGCGGCGCCCGCCTGGGCGTAGCGTTGCACTTGGTCTTCGAGTCCGCGCTCGGCAATGGCGCCGAGACTCGGGCTCGCTCTCTTGAACTCCGCGATAACATCGAGATGCGCCTTGCCGCGAAGAGCCTCTCGAAAGGACGGAGCCCGCTCGGGAAAACACTCCCGTGGCGGCAGAGCTTCGGCGCGCTCCCGCGCGCTGGCGATGAGCTCGTCGATAAGGCTCATCGGGCTTTCGTCTCCAGAGCGGCGAGACGCTGGCTCGTTGAAACGAAGCGCTTGAGCACACGGGCCGCGCTTCCATTCGCGAGCGTTTCGCGCGCGACCTTCAACCCTTGCGCAAGATCGCGCGTCAGTCCCGCGACGCCGAGCGCGGCGGCGGCGTTGATCGCGACCGCGTCCGCCTTTGGACCTTTCTCGCCACTCAAGACCGCTTCGAGGATCTTTGCGTTCTCCTCGGGGTTGCCGCCTTTCAAAGACTCGATGGACGCGGGCTCGAGATCGAAGTCCTTGGGATCCAAAGTGAACGGCTCCACTTTGCCCTCGTTCACGAAGTGTCCCTGGGTCACGCTGTGCAAACCGATCTCGTCGAGGCCGTCGCAATGGATCACGAGAGCGCCTTCCGTTCCGAGCTCCAAAAGTGCCTCCGCCATTACTTTAGTCATCGAAGGGTCGTAGACGCCCATCAACTGGCGCTCGGCCAAAGCGGGGTTGGCGAGCGGCCCGAGGAGATTGAAGAGCGTGCGCACGCCAAGCGCTTTGCGCACCGGAGCCACGTTGGCCATCGCAGGATGAAACACGGGCGCGAACAGAAAGGCGAAGCCGGTCGCATCGAGACATTTCTCGACCTCTTTCGGGCCGAGGCTCAACGCCGCGCCGCTCGCTTCGAGCACGTCGGCGCTCCCTGCCTTCGACGAGACGCTACGGTTGCCATGCTTTGCCACCGCGCCCCCCGCAGCCGCTACGACGAGTGCGGCAGCGGTGGAGATGTTGAAGCTCCCGGCGCGGTCGCCTCCCGTACCGCAGGTATCGACAAGCGGTTGGACTTCGCTTTGGACCGCGATCCGATGCGCCCGCATCACGCGCGCGCAGGCCGCGAGTGTTTTGGCGTCGGGCTCTTTGACACGCAGAGCCACGAGCAGACCCGCCGTCTGGGGCTGCGGCACCTCACCCATCATGATGCGATGGAGCGCGTCCTCGAGAGCTTTGGGCTCTGCGGTCTCACCCGCGAGCAGTCTTTCGATCAAATCCGGGATCATGATGTTTCTCCGTGACGTTTGGCTTCGTCGAGAAAACGCCAAAGGAGCGTGCGCCCCAACGGCGTCAAGATGGATTCGGGATGAAACTGGAGCCCCAGTTGGCAGAGACTTCTGTGTCGAATACCCATGACCAAGGTCTCGCCGCTATCCTCGACGGTGGCGACGACTTTCATTATCTTTGGGACGGTCCTCACCACGAGGCTGTGATAGCGGGCCGCCGGAAGCGAGCCTCCGAACCCTTCGAAAATCGGCTCGTCCTCGAGGAAGGTGACGCGGTCTTTGCGGCCGTGGACCGGCCGCGGCGCTCGGTGAACTTCGCCGCCCGCGGCGAGTGCTAGCGCTTGGTGCCCGAGGCAGATGCCGAGTACCGGGACCGCCGGCGACGTTCGCAGCCACTCGACCGTAACACCCGCCTCCTCAGGTCGTCCCGGGCCCGGAGACAGGACAACGAGGTGAGGCAGGAAAGCGTCGAGCGCCGCCGTCCAAGCGTCGAGGGATAGATCGCTTCGGAGCGTTCGCACCGACGCACCGCGCGCGCGGAACTCGTCGACGAGATTGAAGACGAAGCTATCGCGGTTGTCGAGAACGAGAACACGCTCCAGAGCATGGTTTACCTCGTCGAAGCCCGAAGCCCGGAGGGGGTTTACCTCGCCGAAGCCCGAAGGGCGAAGGCGGGTCATGGCAACGCCTCCGCCATCGCGACCGCTTGCCGGCAAGCGCGCGCCTTGTGCTCCGTTTCTGCGAGCTCACGTGCGGGCTCGCTATCGGCGACGATCCCCGCGCCGGCTCGCGTGTGGTAGATGCCGTCTTGCCGATAACGCATCGAGCGGATCACGATGCAGCTATCGAAGCTTCCGTCTTGGAGCAGATAACCGACCGCGCCTCCGTAGTAACCGCGCGCGAAGGGCTCCGTTTCGCGGATGAGTTCCATCGCGCGCAGTTTGGGGGCGCCGGTGAGGGTGCCCATGTTCGCCGCCGCACGATAGGCATGAAGCGCGTCGAGCTCGGGCGGCAACTGCCCCGTCACGCCGCTCACGAGATGCTGCACGTGGCTGTATTTTTCGATCGTAAAAGGCTTCGCCACCTGGCGCGTCCCCGGAAGGCAGACACGGGCGACGTCGTTACGGGCAAGATCCACGAGCATCGCGTGCTCGGCTTGCTCTTTCGGGTCGAGCAGCAAACCGACGGCGAGACGTGAGTCGAGCTCTTCGTCGATGGAGCCGTCTTCACGAAAGCCGCGCGGCGCGGTCCCCGCAATCGGCCGGATCTCGACACGGCCGGATTCGACTTTGACGCACGTCTCGGGAGAAGCGCCGAGAAGAACGCCGTCCTCGAGATCGACATGAAACATATAGGGGGAAGGGTTGAGCTTTCTTAGAACGCGATAGACATCGAGAGTGCAGGCATCACTCTTCATTGAAAGGCCCCGAGACAAGACGCCTTGAAAGATGTCGCCTTCTTCGATGTGATGTAGAAACTTTCGCACCGAAGCGAGAAAGTCTTGCTCGCTGATGTCGGCCGCAGCACTCTTCTCGACAACGTTTGTGGGTAGACGAGGTTCTTTCGACGAGCCGCGCAAAGCCTCGACGAGACTCCGATGCCTCGCTTCCGCCTCGCCATCCTCCGAAGGGTCGAGAGAACGCGTCACCACGCGGATGTCACGGCTCAAGTGGTCATAGAGGATGGTATCGAGCGCGAGCACGACGTTGATGTCGGGCTCGTCCCATGGGTCGGGAGGCCGGGCCGGAAGATCCTCCCATTGATCGACGAGCTCGTAGGAGAACGCGCCGTAGACCCCCGCCGGAAGTGCTTCGCCGGGCTCCTCGTCTTCGACGATTCCGGCGAGATCACGTACGGCGTCGAGCACCGAGCTCGCCTTTAGTCGTTCGTGATCCGGAAGCGAGGGATCGCTCGCGCCCGTCGGCAGGCGCCGCACGTCGCCGAGCTCGCACATGAGCCGCTTCGCTCGAGGCGAAAGCGGGCGGAATCGTGCCTCACCACCGCGGACGGTGAGACGCAGGACGGCTTCGGGCACGACGAGACTTCGCGTACCGCCCGGGCTTCCAACTGCCGCGCTCTCCATGAGTGCGGCGCCTTCGACCCCGGAGCGCGCACGGAGCTTCTGAAAAAGATCGAGCGGCGTGCGGCAGTCCGCGTCGTCGAGAACGCTCACGCGTGTTCTGGCTTTCATGATCCTCTCACCTTACGAAGTCCCTTTGTCGGGAGGCGCCTCGTAAAACGCGAAAGAGACAACCCCCAACGGGTTGCCTCTTTCCTCGAATCCTAATTTAGTCGGAAGGGCTCCCCGTTCAGCCGCACCACCACCGCCAAAAGCGATCCTGGGCCGAACGGGTACGATAGAACATGATATCTAGGAGATCTTATAGCGCTATTCTATCGCTCGCGTCAACTGTGTTTTTTTGCAACGGGACGCCATGAGAAGGGTTTTGTTGACGGTGCGAGCTAGTTCTGCGTAAACTATTTAAGTGCCGATCTACGAGTACGAGTGTAAAAAGTGCGCGCACCGCTTCGAAGTCATCCAGAAAGTCAGCGACGCTCCGCTCAAGAAGTGCGAAAAGTGCAAAGGAAAAACGGAGCGGCTAATCTCGTCGCCGGCGATTCAGTTCAAGGGCAGCGGATGGTACGTGACCGATTACGCCCGTAAAGGCTCTGGGTCGGACGAGAGCTCGAGCGAATCGTCGAGCTCGTCGGACAAGAAAACGTCGGACAAGAAAACGTCGGACAAGGTGAAGGCCAAGACGGGCACTTCAAGCACTTCGGGGTCTTCCAAGTAATTTGCCCTCGCTTTCGGCCGCTGGTCGGATTTGCTAAGATCCTCCGACCTCATGAGAGCCACCCCAGCCGTCTCAATCGTTCTGCCTGCCTTCAACGAAGAGGGCAATATCGAGCGTGCCGTTCGAAGCGCCGCCGACGCTGTGGCGCCGCTCGTCGACGCCTTTGAAATCGTCGTCGTCGACGATGGAAGCCGCGACGAGACCCCCGCGATTTTGAAGCGGCTCGAGCAAGAGCTCGGCCAAAAGCTTCTCGTCCTGACTCAAAAGTCGAATCTCGGATATGGCAAAGCGCTGCGGGCTGGCTTCGAGTCGGCGCGGGGGCGTTATATTTTCTACACGGATGCCGACAACCAGTTCGACCTTCGAGAGCTCGAAAGATTCCTCCCAGCGATGGAGGGAGCGGACGCCATCCTCGGCTACCGGGTGGGCCGGCAAGACGGCGCCTTCCGCTTGATGGTCTCGAACGGGTACAACGCGCTGGCCTCTTTTGCGTTCGGCATGGACGTCCGTGATTTGAATTGCTCGTTCAAGCTCTTTCGCCGCGAGGCGCTCAAGTCCCTCATTCTCGAAGAGGATTATTTCTTCATCGACACCGAGATCGTCGTGCAGCTCCACCGCGCCGGCTACCAGTACGAGCAGACCGGAGTGCGGCACTACCCGCGCACCGCGGGAAGCTCGACGGTGGGGCCGACCGATATCCCCCGCACTTTTCTCGCTCTCATGCGGCTCTGGTTGCGCGTCAAACTCTCTAACTTCCGCAAAACCAAGCTCGCCGCGCGCGACTGATCCTTGTGGGACTAGACTCCCTTTCCACGCCGTGGAAAGTAGGCGCGGCTGCCGCTTTTCTGACCCCGCTCGGCGTCGCCCTTGCCTATCAGGTTCCCGTCACTTTGGACCTTCAGATGGGGAGAGGCTTCACGAGCAGCTTCGCGGTCGAAAACTTTCATGACGCCGAGCTCGGCTATCGCTGGTCACGCGCGCGGAGTCGGCTCGTCTTCCGCGATCCCGGCGCGAGCGGGCGCGCGCGCCTCGAGCTGACGCTCGCGGGTTTTCGTCCGCGCGGCCAAGAGCCGCCTCTCGTTTTCATCGAGGCCGGCGGGGAGCGCTTGCCCCTAACGCCCTCCCGCCGGATCGACGACTACACGCTCGAGGTGACGACCAGCGGTGTTTGGAGCTCCGATCTCGCGGTCGACATCCGCTCCGAAACCTTCTCTCCGGGAGCGGGGGACGAACGTGCTCTCGGGGTTCGCGTCCATCGTGCACGGCTCTTTCTCGACAGAGGGACGGTTGCGCCCGTGCGTCAATTGCTCTTCTCGGCGCTCGTCACCTTGCTGTTATTCGCGCTGAGCGGAAGCCGAGCTGCTACCATCTTTGCGGCGCCCACGATAGCCGCGAGCTTTGCGCTCTTTCGCGGCTTGACAACTCTCGTTGTCCCAGCCCTGGCGGCGTCACTCACCGCGCTCGCGCTCGTGCGTTGGCTGGCGCCGTCGTGCGAGCGCTTCGTCCGCTCGGTGCTACGCGTCAGCGTGCAGTCGGTCGCGGACGCGCTGACGGGTCTTTGGAGCTGGACGGTCGTGCTCGTCTCAGGGGTGGCGCTCGTCGGCGTGGTGGCGAGCCACTGGAGCGTCTCCAAACTGGAGCTCGACATCGGAAGCGGCCGGCCCGACGCGCTGACACGGCGTTTCGCGGCTTTCGACCAGGAGGCGGGGGTGAGCTTTCGACGTGCTCTAGCGGGCGCGTCGCTCGACCTAAGAGATTTTGGTACGGGCGGCCCCTGGACCGTCGAGGTCCACGCCTCGTTGGCGTCGGGCGCGTCACGCGGGCTGCTCATCAAAGCGTCCGACGCCGAGCTCGTCGCCGATGTTTCGAGCACGTGGAACGCTTTCGTGCTCGAGCTCCCTCAACCGTCGTGGGGATGGCGCGCGGGCCACTGGCTCGAGCTTCCCGGTCTCGGTGCAAGCAACGTGCTTCGGATCGATCGTGTTCTCGTCGACCGCGGTCGCGCCATGCCTGCCCTGAGAACGCTCACCACGGTTCTAGCCGCCGGGCTTCTGATCCTGACCGCCTTGCTTGCGACAGGCTTGCAGCAGGGGCGGGCGCTCGCCGGGGCTGGCCTTTACTGGGCGGCGGCCATCGCGGGGCTCGCGCTCGACCCGGTGCTCGTCACGCCGTTTCTGCCAACCACGCTCCTAGCAGCGGTCGCGGCCTTGATCCTCGCGGCGCTCACCCGGGGTTTTCTCGAGGCCCTTGAAGCGCGTGAGCTCGCCCCCGCCCTGTCATCGCTCGCGGTTGCGGTCGCGGTCGGCGGCTTCTTCCTCGCCTTCTTGACGACCGCCTCCCCGCTCTATGAAGGCGGGCATTTCGACTTCCACACGGCGATCGCGGAGGAGATTTGGCAAGGGCGGTTTCTTCTCTACTACCTTCCGTTTCCGGGCAGTATGCTGAGCCGCCAGGCGCAATGGGCGAACCTCATCGTGCCGCACTCGTGCCTGTACCACATCCTCACCTCTCCGTTCGCCGCTCTCCCGCCGCTCTGGTTCGTCCTTTTGACGAAACTCTTCCTCGCGTCACTCCTTTTCGGTGTCACGGTCGCATCGGCACTGGTGGCCACGCGTGTCGGCGCCGGCCGCGCCGGTGTCGGCGCCGCTCTGGCAGCAGCGTTTCTGCCGATCGGCTACCAGCTCCTCGGACTAGGCCATTTGATGACCCTCTTCGGGACCTGGGCCGGGGTGCTGGCGCTGGGATTCGTCATCGTGCACGTCGACCGGATTTCGGAGCGCGCAATGTTCTGGTGCGCCACGGCGCTATGGACGCTTTGTTGTCTCTCCTATACCGGCTCACTGCTCTTCGCGTCCTTGGCCATGATCGGCGCGGTCTCGACTTTCGCTTGGCAACGGCAGCTCGACCTCGCCAAGAGACTCGCCGCACTGCTTCTCATCGCGTGGGGGATGTCCTTCGTTCTTTACTATATCCACTGGGCGCTTCCATTCGTCACCGAATCTCTCCCGGAGCTTCTCGCCGGCTCCGGCGGAGGCGTCGATGTCACAGCGCGCCTCGCGGCTCAGCCTCGGAAACTCGCCTACACGTTCGGCACCTGGCTCGTTCCCGTGGTCGGTTTAGTCGGCTTGACCCGGGCCCGCCCGTGCGAGGCACGGGTGCTCCTCTACAGCTGGGGCGCCATCCTCGCCGGCTTCGCGGTCCTCGATTTGGCCTTTAATTTTTTGTTGAAACATCACTACTTCGCTTATCCGGCGATCGCGGTCGGCTTGGGACTTGTTTTTGGCTGGCTTTACGAAAAAGGTCTAGCCGCAAGGATGATTCTCGCGCTTTTTGTCGTCTCTATAGTGTGGATGGGTTTTCATGAAGCGCTAGCCGCCGCGCGTGGCGGAGTTTGACGCAGACGGCGAAAAAAGTTCACTGTCTGTTTTCCCCTACAAGCGGCAAGGAAGGCCCTTCCAAGCTAAGAAAGAAGAGGGATTTATGGATGGTACGCGGTGGGGATTCCACCGAGGGTATTTACCCACACTCCTAGAATTACTGTAGACGCGGGGAGGGGTCGATGTTATACTCCCGCGCAATCCAACATCTGGGGTTGATTACGTCTGGGGCCACAGAATGTAGTGCGCCCCAGGATCTTCTTTGAATGTAAGGATCATGCGCGCTGGACAAGATGGGGAATCGATAAGCTCCCCGTCCGAGTTGGGCCGAGACGAAACGGGGTCGTCTCGGCGGTGCGAGCTTCCCAGCTTGCTCCCGGAGGGCCGGCACACCAGTGCCCGGCGCTTCGACGCCTGGAAACCCCTTGTAGGGCCCCATTGGGCCCACATAGTTAGTCGGTCACCCCCGCGAATAGCGGAGGGAGCGAGTGGAGCTCCTCCAGGAGGGTTCAGGAATGGCTCATTCACAAGACAGTACCAAATTGACAGAAGAAGCATTGGCGGAGTCCGTTGAGCGATGGCGACTTCCGCCTGCAGGAGTGGCGCGGAAGGAGGAAGCCAAGAGCGAGATACCGCCCAGCGACGTACGGAAGGGTCCCGGCTGGCAGATGACGGCGCTGATCTTCCTCACCCTGCTCCTATTCACAACCGTCGCGGTCGCCTTCTATGCGTTTCATCGTGTTGGTATGCTCAATGACGAGATGGGCGATACGATGCGGCGCGTCGAGCAGAAAATTCAAAACCTGGATGCCGGCATCAGCTTTGATTCGAAACGCCAGCAACTTCTTCTGGGCATCCGGGACGAAATCATGCGGACGAATCCCCGCGTCAGTCTGAGTGAAGCGTTCGAATATGCGGCATTGATCACGGTGGCATCGGATAAATACCCTTCGGTGGATCCGCTCATGTTCCTGTCTATCGGCATCGTCGAGAGCGGTTACGACGAACGGGCCACATCCGAGAAGAATGCCAAAGGTCTCTATCAGATCTGGCCTTCGACGGGCCGGCTCCTTGCGCGTTCGCTCGATTGGGAATATTCGGACGACATGCTCTACGATCCGAAAAAGAACACGGAGATGGCCGCGCTCTATCTCGACATCCTCTTCTCGGCCTATAACGACCATGACATGGTGCTTGCGGAGTACAACGGCGGACCTCTGAACGCCGGTTATTACCGCGCGGGCAGCGATCGTGCGGCCTCGGAGACGCTCGACTACGTCAAGAGAGTCGGCAGCGTCTACGACGGGCTCAAAAGCCGATTCGAGATAGGCGTTGATGTCACGCTGCTTCCAATGCACAAGGACCGCGAGCGCGACGGCAAGCTTCTCGGCCCGAACAAGGCTCCGACCCGCAGGCCGGTCGCGGGGTCGGTCGAGTTAAACACGGGACAGTAGTCCTGTCGGGCGGGGCCATCGGCCCCCGCCCGACAAAACCCGCTACCAGCTGTCGGGCTACTCGCGGCAAAAGGAAGCCGCGAAATTTGGACGCCGGTAGCCGGAGGTAGGGGGCCAATCTCAATCTCAATGCTTTCCCGTCAGAATTTGGAAGACCACGTAGAGTCCGAGGCCGGCGGCCATGAGAAAGCCCAAAAGGGCGGCGCCCGGTAGGTCGAAGATCGTCCATCCTGCGCCGGCACGGACGAGCACCGCGGAGCCCATGATCAAGGCGGCGGTGATGACCCCCAAGGTGATGCGGTTGGCTACGTCTCGGATAGCGACCCGCATCTCGTCGGCCTTCTCGACTTCGATCCCCACGCGAAGCTCGTTATTGGCGAGCTGCGTCAATACCCGCCGAAGACTCAACGGCACGTCGTAGAGCAGGGAGCGCAGCTCGAGCAACAATGCCATGAGCCGTTCGTTGCTGATGTCGCGGCGGATCTGCTCTTCGAGAAGCCGCACCGCCGCGTCTTTCATCGTCGCGACCGGATCCATTTCGGGGTCCAGGCGCCGGCACATCGGCTCTAGGTCCAGAAGCGTCTTGCCGAGAAGCACGAGCTCCGGCGGGATCTGGATATCGTTGCGCACGCACAAAACGAGTAGATCCCGAACAATGAGCCCAAAGGGCAAGTCTTTCAGCGTGATCCCGGAGAAACGGGCGACCAGGTGACCCACGTCGGCGCGGAATCGGGCCTCTCGGAAATCCTTTCCGAGAATGCCCATCTCTATACACGCGCGCGCCGTACGGTCGCCGTCACGCTCCACGAGTGTGATGAGAAGCGCCATGAGCCGGAGCTGGTTCTCCCGGGAGACGTAGGCGACCATCCCGTAGTCGAGAATCGCCAGCCTGCCCTCTCGGTCGAGAAGAAAGTTGCCGGGGTGGGGGTCGCATTGGAAGGCGCCGTCGACGAGGATTTGCTTGAGGTAGGCGCGCCAGAGCTCGTCCGCGAGCCTCGGGTGGTGTTGGTCCACGTCGACGAGCTTGGTGCCGTCGATATATTCGAGCACGAGCACACGCTTCGCCGTGAGCTCCTCGGCGACGTCGGGAATGCGGAGATTCGAGAACTCCCGCATGGACTCGCGGATGCGTTTCGTGTTCGTGGCTTCCTGGCGAAGGTCGAGCTCAGCCGTCAAAGTCGTGTCGAGCTCTGAACTCAAAGCTTCGAAGTCGTAGCGTCTCGCGAGCGTCGAACGGGACAAACGTTCGGCGAGCTCCGAGAGGATTTCCATATCCACCTGGACGAGCTCGGCGACACCGGGTTTGACGACCTTTACCGCCGCATCGCCTTCGAGTCGCGATATTCCGGGTCGCAAGCGGGCGCGATAGACTTGAGCGATGGACGCGGTGGCGACCGGCTCCGGATCGATCCGTTCGAACACCTCCTCGATCGGGCGTCCCAGTTCTTCCTCCAAGACGGTGCGCACTCCTTCGAAAGGCACCGGCTCCACGCGGTCCTGGAGGCGGATGAGCTCTTCGACGAAGACGGCTGGCAGGATGTCCGCTCGTGTCGATAGAAGTTGGCCAAGCTTGATATAGGTCGTCCCGGCTTCTTCGAGTGCGAGTCGAAACTTCTCGGCTCGACTCTGAAGACGCTCCGCGGGTTTCTTGAGCCGGCGCCGGCGAAAGCCCATCCACGAGAGAAGGTCGTAGCTCTGCAGCACGTCCTCGAAGCCGTGCCGGATGAAAATCGTAGCGACCTGCCTGAGGCGGGTCAGACTTCGAGGTTTGAGCAAGAACGGCTCCTCCGGGGCGGCGATCTTATCCCAACGCGCTCTGGATCTCTTCGTTGTGCTCGCCAAGTTCGGGCGCGACTCCGAGCTCTCTCCCCGCCATGCCGAACGGAAGCTCGTAGGCTCGCGAGCTCTCGAGCGCTTCCGCGGGAGAGACCACCCTTTCGACGCAGGCATCCGATGAACGGAATCGCGACTCCCATTCTGCGGCCGTCCGGCTCGCGAGTATGGCTGCGACTTCATCGCGCGCTCCTGGATCTCTTTTTCGCGCGACGAGATCGGGCCGCTCGAGCACATCACAAAAGTTCTGCCAGAACTTCGGCTCCAGAGCACCCACCGGCAGCGCCTGTCCATCCGCGGTCGGATAAACCGAGTAGTTCGGGTAGCGGCCCGATAACACATCTCCCGCCTTACCGTCCCCTAGCATCATCATGGAGGCGACGCCTCGCTCCATCGACAGATCGATATAGCGTCCCGTACCTTCCATGCGAGCGGCGAGGATGGATATGACGGCGCAGAGCCCGCCAGCGGCGAAATCGGCGACCTGAAGCGGCAGCGGCCGCCAGGCGCCGTGAAGAGCTCCCGCGCGAGCCATGTAATTCACGTCGTGGCCGGCCCGATCGTGTCTAGAGCCCGAGCGCCCATATCCCGAGATCGAGACATAAATCATCGCTGGCGCTTCGTGATTCACGTGCTCGAAGCCGACGCCAAGACGCTCCATGACGCCGGGCCGAAAGCTCTCGACGAGCACATGCGCGCTTCGCACGAGCGTCCAGAATCGCGTCATGCCTTCGGCCGACTTCAAGTCGAGAAGAATACTTTTCTTGCCTGCGTTCAATCGCCCGAAAGCGACGGAGTCGAGCTCGCGCAACGGGTCCCCGCCAGGCGGCGCTTCGACTTTGACGACGTCCGCCCCGAGAGCCGCACAGACGAGGGTGGCATAAGGGCCGGGCGCGTATCGACACAGTTCGAGAATGCGTGTTCCTTCGAGCGGCTTCACTCGGACTCGACCACCATGCTGAAGCCGATGCCGCCGGCGGCGCATACGCTCACGAGTCCCAGCCCGCCACCGCGCCGACGAAGCTCGTTCACCAGGCTCAAGGTGATGCGCGCGCCCGTGGCGCCGAAAGGGTGTCCAATGGCAATCGAGCCGCCCTCGACGTTGAGCTTGTCTTCACTCACGGCTCCGAGCGGCGCTCTGTTCAACTTCTCGCGACAAAACGTCTTCGAGTCGAGCGCTTGTACGACGGAGAGCACTTGAGCCGCGAAGGCCTCATGAAAATCGATCAGGTTCAAATCCGAGAGCGTGATTCCGGCGCGATCGAGGGCCATGGGCGTGCTATAGGCTGGGCCTATCAAGAGCTGCTCCGACGGATCGACGGATGCAAAGGCATAGGAGCGAACGGTTCCGAGCGGCTCGAGGCCCAACGCCCGTGCCTTGTCCTTGCGCATCAAGACGATGGCGGCGGCGCCGTCGGTCAGGGGGGACGAGTTGCCTGCCGTGAGCGACCCGAAGCGGCGATCGAAAACGGGACGAAGCGCTCCGAGCACAGCGGCGCTCGTATCGCGGCGGATGCCGTCATCTTCCAGGAGCGAGCTCTCGTAGCGCGGTGGCCGGTAGACGCGCACCATTTCCGCGGGAAGTCGGCCGTCCTCGGTCGCCGCGGCGGCGAGCGCGTGGCTCTTCGCGGCAAAACGATCCTGAGATGCTCGCGAGATCCCGTTCTCTTTTGCCATCTTCTCCGCGGACTGCCCCATCGTAAGACCGGTGGAGTATTCCGCAATGGCAGGCGGCACCGGGAGGAGGTCCTTGAGCTTCAAACCTCGAAACGCCCCAAGACGTTTTTTTAGCGTCTTAGCCTTGCCCGCCGAAACAAGCGCCTGGCTCATGGCTCCCGAGACAGGAATCGGGATATTCGAGAGCGACTCCGTCCCGCCCGCAATGACGATCTCCGCTTGGCCAGAAGCGATCGATTCGGCCGCGCTCGCGATCGCCTGATTCGCCGACGCGCACGCGCGGGACACGGTATAGGCGTCGATCGTCGCCGGGAACCCCGCCGCGAGCGCCGCCTCGCGGGCGATGTTGGGTATTGGGAGATTCGGTACGACCGTCCCCAGCACGACCTGGTCGGTGGCGCCATCCGGGAGCTCGGCCCGCTGACGAATCTCCGCGAGCACCACTTTGGCGAGATCGAGCGAGGACGCGTCGCGAAGGAATCCGCCCGCTTTCACGAAAGGCGTCCGGCACCCGGCAACGATGGCGATAGGCCTGCTTTTATCCACGGCAGAGAATCTATACGGCGTTCGCCCGGGGGGCAAGCTCTTCCTGCGAAGTTAAGCTAAGATGACCCTGGGAACGCTGATGCAAGCACAAAGCGCTCGACCTCGACGGTCGTGTGGCATGGTGGGTTTGCGGTTTGCCTAGTCCTTGTGGTAGCGTTCCTCGGGCATGGTCTATAGCCCAGCAAATTCGCCTCAGCTCGAGACCAAAGGAGACAGTTTCATGAACAAATGGATAGGCTTGGCCGTCGCGACGCTCGTCGCAGGCGCCGCCTTCGCTCAGCAGGAGCAACCGGGGGCCGCCGATTTTCTAGCGTGCCAGGAAGCCGTCAAGGAGAAAGACAACGACGGCATCATAGCATCATGTGAAAAAGCGCTCTCGGCGAACGGGGACCTCTTCGCAGGCAATTATTACTTGGGCTACGCGTATCAAACCAAGAAGAATTACGCCAAATGCGCGGCGAACTTCGACACTTTCATCACGAAGGTGGGCAACAATGCCGACGCCGCCGACATGATCAACCTCTCGAACCGCCAAGGTGGGCTCTGCTATGCGAGAAGCAGGGCGCCCGCGAAAGCCATCCCGCTCCTGCAAAAGGCAGCCTCGAACAAACCGAATGACACCGAGGTGCAGCTCGTGCTCGGCATGGCGCAAATGCAAACTAAGAACGACCGGGAAGCTGAGCGCGCTTTTGCGAAGGTCATCCAGCTCGACCCGAAACGTGCCCGTCCGTACTATTTTGCTGGACGCATCAACTTCAACGGGCAGCAATGGGATACCGCCACACAACGGCTGACGACGTTCCTCGAGCTCAAGCCCGACGATCAGTTCGCGCCGGACGCTCACTTCATGGTGGGTTCCGTCGCGGTTCGGAACGCAGAATCCTCTGGAAATGCCGAAGCCGCGCATCAGATGGCCATTACGCATCTCACGCACTTTCTCGCGGCGAAACCGAATGCGCCGCAATCGCCTCAAGCGCATTACATTCTCGGAACCCTCGCTGCGCAGAAAGAGGACGACGCTGGCGCCAAGAGCCACTTCGAGAAGTATCTCGAGCTCGAGCCCAACGGAGCTCAGGCGGAAGAAGTGAAGCAGTTCTTGTCCGCCCTCTCAGAGGCCGAATCCGGCAACTGAGATTCGTTGGAAGTTCCTGAGGGCCGGTGGCCGATGCCGCCTGGCCCTTTTACTTCTCAGACGCGAAGTCGGCTCTGATCCCGTTGCTCTTGAACAGGCCGACGAGGCCTGTCTTCTCCGTCGACTTCATCCAGGCTTCCTTTGGATCGACTTTGCCCGCTTTCACTAGCTTCATGAGGGCGTCGTTCATCGTAACCATGCCTTGTCCTTTCGACGTCTGCATGATCGATGGAATTTGAAACGTCTTGCCGTCGCGAATGAGGCTCGCGAGCGCCGAGTTTCCGAGAAGGATCTCGAGAGCGGCGGCGCGGCCCCCCTCTTTCTTCTTGCACAACACCTGGGCGATCACGCCCTTGAGGGAGCTCGCAATCATTGTGCGAATCTGCTCCTGCTGATCGGCGGGGAACTGATCGATGATGCGATCGACTGTCGCCATGGCCGTGGACGTATGAAGGGTCCCGAACACGAGATGCCCGGTCTCCGCGGTCTCGAGGTCGCGCATCTCGCCCACGAGGACGATATCGGGGTCTTCGCGGAGCGCTGCGCGAAGCGCCGCTTTGAACGATCCCGTGTGATTGCCGACCTGCCGCTGATTGATGAGACATTTCTGATTCTGGTGCACGAACTCAATCGGGTCCTCGATGGTGATGATGTGATCCGCCCGGTTCTTGTTGATGTGATCGACCATCGCGGCCAAGGTCGTGGACTTGCCCGAGCCGGTCGGACCGGTGACGAGCACGAGCCCTTTCGTCAAAAAACACAGCTCCAAGACGGCTGGCGGAAGACCCAACTGCTCGGCGGTCAAGATTTCAACAGGGATGGTTCGAAGGACCGTTCCGATACCCTTGCGGTCTTCGAACACGTTCACACGGAAGCGTGACAAACCGGGGATCTCATAGGCGCAATCCGCGTCGCGATGTTCTTGGAACGTCTCGCGAACTTCGTCATCCAAGATGCTGTATACGAGATTCTTGACGGTATCCGATTCGAGAACGCCGCGGTCCTTCAGGAATTGGACCTCTCCGTGCACCCGCAAAACCGGACAGGATCCCGCGCTCAGATGCAGGTCCGAGGCTTCGGAACTCACCATCAAGCGGAGAAGCTCGTCCATGGCTTTCCGTCCCGATGGTTGCCCTACGCTCACTGCGGCCGATTTTGTCGGCGCTGCCACGGGCGGCGCTGATGGGGCAGCCACGGGCGGTGCTGATGGGGCGGCCGCGGGCGCCTGCAGGGATGGGGCGGCTGCCGGCGGAGCTTTCGGACTCGGAGCCAGCATCGATCCCGGCCAGGCTGTCGGTGGGCTCGGCATCGATGGAGCCGGGGCTGTCGGGGGCGTCTGAGCCGCAGCCCCCACGGGGACCGTTCGACGGATCGTCACTTGGATCGCGCCACTCGGTCTTGTAAATTCCACTTGGAAGTTTTCATCCAAGTGCTCGCGCTCCATGATGTGCGGTTTTGTGTCGAGCGACGAGAGCTGGAACGGCTTGAGCGATTGGTTCGCCATCTGAAGCAGCGCGCCAGGCGAAACGGGCTCGCGGCCGATGAAACGTTTCTCCCCCGCGCGGAGCATGTAAATCCTCTCCCCCGGCTCGAGACGGACCTCCTCTCCGTCCGCAGTCTTGAGGGCCTCCATGAGGGGCTCCATGCGCATCAAAATCTACCTTTCACCACGGTTACAGCCACACGATCGATATGAAGTCCCGGTTGACGAAAGTGACACCCTCCTCGACCGCAAGCGGTACGAAGGCTGTGGCTCCACCGTTGAAGTAGTCCGACAGGCACGAGAAGGCTCTGTGGTCGTCGGTGTAGAGCTTCGCGCTAGGATCGACATTCTTCGCGACGAAGCCTTGGAGCGTCGGTTGGTCGGTGTTGCCGATGACCTCGGCGCTGACACGGTTCGTCCGGCGGTCCTTCGCGCCGATGACGGCCGTCTTCCCTGCGGATCCTCGGCCCTTAATAGCCTGCTCGCGCTTGTGGGCGTGCTGCATGTTGCGAGCCTTCCCGCCGAAGAAGGTTTCGTCTACCTCGACAGGCCCGGCGAACGATTTGCCGTTAGGACCGCTCCACGCTTCTCGAATCCGATGGAGCATGAACCAAGCCGCGGCCTGTGAGACGCCGATGTCTCGGTGGAGCTTCATGCTCGAGACGCCTTTGAGACTAGTCAAGCAGAGGTAGATGGCGATAACCCATTTGCGGAGCGCGATCTTAGGTTCTGTTACATAATAATATTTACAAATACGAGTTCGGTAAGAATTAATACCCTCAATCAAGCACGTCGGGGATGGAGAGTGTAATTCCAGTTGCCGTGGAAGGGGTGGATTTTGAGTCGAAGCTCCTGCATTTCTTCGTTACTGACCTTCTGGCCTGTCTCGTAGGAGTTCTTGTCCAGCATGGCCTTTACCTTCAAGCCGGTTCGGGTCTTGGTGTTGCCGATAAGATTGACGACCGCCTCGTAGCTCACGAGAGGCCGTCCTTTCCAGTTCATGCTGACAAAGGAGAATAGTCGATGTTCGATTTTGTTCCATTTACTGGTTCCCGGTGGATAGTGGCATACGGTGATGGGAATCTTCAGTTGGTCCGATAGCTTTTGGAGGTGGAGCTTCCAGCCTCGCAGCCGGTTTCCGTTGCTTCCACCGGCGTCCGCGCAAACAAGCAGACGTTTCGCCATCGGATAAGACTTTTTTCCGAGTATGCGCCACCATCTCCGGATGCTTTCTACCGCGAATTCCGCAGTCTCGTGAGTAATGCCGACGTTGACCAGCGCTTCGTCGCGGGACACATCGTAAGTCCCATAGGGAATTGCTTTGCCCTCAGCCATACTGGGGAAGTCGTGTACAAGAACCGGCTCACCTCCGCCCTTCTTCTTCCTCCACGTTTTACCCCTGTTTTCAAAGGCTCCTATCAATTCCTTCTTCTTGGTATCGACGCTCACGACCGGATCCTTGCTTCGCATGAACTTGCTTACTTGCTTGTTGATGTAACGAAACTGTTTGTCCCGATCCGGGTGCTGATCCCCTTCCAGTCTCTTCACGTTAGCTTGCAGCGAGTAACCCATTTCTCCTAGGCGTCGAGCAACTGTCACGTGCGAGACATCGTGACCTTTGCGTTCAAGCTCCTCCGCCATCGCTCTCGTGGACTTGTTCGTCCATTTGAGATGCTTCATCGGGTCGCCGGCGGTTCTTTCGTCGAGGATCTTCTTCAGCTGCCGCTCGATTCTCGGGTCTAACTCCTCGACCCGCTTTCTCCCCCCGCCAGGCTTGCGCACTCGGGCGCTGTCGTCATCAACTATCGGCGCTTTCGCTTTGAGTTCCGCCACGCCCTTCATGATGGTCGGCCGCGACATCCCCGTAAGTCGTGACAGCCGACTGACCCCGCCGCGTCCTTCTTCAAGCGCCCGTTGAGCCACAAAAACACGCGCTTGCGCTTCGTTCAACGTCCCCAGCACCCTCAACCAGTGACGCTCAGACTCTGGTACCTTTCGATCTGTTGCCATCCTCGTATAGTCTCGCAACCAGCAGAGGATAGCAGCAATGACAGTGTATTGTAAATATTAATATGTAACAGGCCCTTAGAATGGGCAATAGGGGTGCCCGTGCGAACGCTGAAGTAGCTCCGGCAGGTGGAGCACCAGTAGGGCATCGGCTTTTCGTTCGGGACTTCGCTGGTGCTGAGGCTACCGCAATGTCCGCAGCACCGAGTGCCATGCCAGATTGCAGCCTCGAACCATTTGGTTGCCGCTTCATCGGTCGGGTGGACCTGACGGAATGGGTGTACGAGCAAGGACTGACAGCTCTGCACCTACTGCTCAGAGAGGACGACGAGGAGATCGCGGGACCGAAGGGCAAGCACGAGAAGAAGCGAACTCATAACCACTGGGGGAGCACGAACGGAGAGCTGAGCTTCGGTGGTCGTCGCATCCAAGTGTCGCGACCTCGAGTGCGTTCGAAGTCTGGTGAGGAGGCGTCGCTTCCACACTTCGAAGCCTTCCGCGAAGAAGACCCGCTTCCAGAGCGAGTGTTGAATCAGATCTTGGTGGGGGTATCGACCCGAAATTACGAACGGAGTCTGGACAAACCCGCGGCCAAGTTGAAGTCTCGTGGCACGAGCAAGAGTGCCGCCAGCCGTCACCTCGTGAGCCAGACGACGAAGAAGCTCGAGCAATACCTGTCTCGGCGGCTAGAGGAGTACGAACTTGCGGCACTGATGATGGATGGCCTTGAGGTGGCCGGCCAGACCGTCGTCGTAACTCTCGGTATCACAATAGATGGAACGAAGGTGCCCCTGGGTATATGGCTGGGCTCGACGGAAAACTCTCGGGTGTGCACCGCGATGTTGCAGGACTACGGGCTCCCAAGCTGGTGATCAGCGACGGCCACAAGGGGCTGACGAAGGCGCTCGAGAAGTGGCCGGAGTGCCGGTTGCAGCGATGTACCGAGCACAAGCGCGCCAACTTGCTCGAACATTGTCCGGCGCACGCACGCCGTGAGCTCCGGCGTGACTACAACCGGATCGTCTACAGCAAAAACGGTATCGATGCTCGCAAAGCCTATGACAAGCTCGTCGCCAAGTGGACGCCTCTCGCGCCGGCCGTCGTCCGAAGCCTAGAGGAGGCCGGCAATCAGCTGCTGACCTTCTACGAATTCCCTCGTGCCATGTGGAAATCGATTCGCACGACCAATGCTCTGGAGAATCTCAACCGCGAGTTTCGACGCCGGACGAAAACCCAAGCGTCGTTCTCCAGCGAGGAGTCCGCGGTCGCTTTGCTGTTTGGGCTTATCGCCTCTGGCCAGATTCAACTGCGACGCATCGACGGCTACCAACGTCTGAGCGAGGTTCTCGAACACGCGGAGGTTGCCGCTTGATCTGATACCCTGATGACGGAGTCGAGGTGCGCTGTTCTTTTTCCACGGACCTCGGGACACATCCACTTCCGACGCCATCGTCCGCTTCGATCAGCCCGTTATCGAGGCCTTGATGATTGCGCTCTCCATGATAATGAGAAATGTATTCGCCAACCGCTCGGCGAAGCGATTCCTCGCCGAAGAAGATCATCCGGTCGAGGCATTCGCTTTTGATCGACAAAACAAACCTCTCGACGAAAGCGTCAAATTCGGCGAACGGTAGGGCAGCCTAATCACGTCAGTTCCGGCGTCCTCGATCGAGGCCCGGAACTCCGCTGTGAACTTCTTGTCACGGTCCAGGATGAGGAATCGCTTGCCGAGAAGAAAGCCGTCGACCGGATCGGTGAGGTTGCGAGCGACCTGCATCATGAACGCGCTGTCCGGCCCGGGAGTGATTCCAGCAACGTTGACTTTTCTCGAAGAGAGTTCCATCACGACGAGGACGTAGTAGGTGACGAGCCTGAACGTGGCGACCTCGACGGTCAAGAAGTCGGTAGCAGCCACGGTTTCCCAATGGGCGGTCAGAAACGTCCGCCACGGTGTCCGCTCACCTCTCTCCGGCGCTGGCTCGATGCCGTGTTCTCGCAGAAATATCTGCGATGGTGGAACGAGCAACCAATGTGGTCGAGATTGGAAAGGGCACCGCGAATGCGCGTATATCCCCACTTCGGATTGGACTCCGCGATGCCCACGACAAGCTCGGTAATCTCGACCATCACTCGTGCGCGTCCGGGCTGTTTCCGTCGCGCGCTGTAGTCCCACTTCCGCGCGATGAGCCTTCTGTGCCAGGCGAGGAGGGTGTCGGGAGTGACGATACCGGCGACTTCCGCCAAGAGTTTGCGGCCGAGGGCCTTGCCCTTGGCCGCCAGCCGTCGCCGCTCGGCGTCGGTGAAGCGCAGTCTTCGTCTACCGAGCCGAGCTCTGAGGACTTTGTTCTCCTCGAGCAAGTAGGTGATAGCGGCCTGTTGGTCACGGTGGATCCAACCGGCGACGGCGACCGCAAGGAATGTCCAGGGGTGAATCGCGACACTCATGACGGCGGATTCTAGCCTCCAAGGGAAGGCCAGCCCAGTCGCGTTCCGTTCGAAAGCGCCGGAACGCTGCAGCGGGGACAGATGGTGAGGTCGATGCCGGTGAGCTCCTTGAGCCGCTCGCGCCAGTCCTTGTCCTCGGTGGCACGCGAGCTGACTTGCACGTCGTCGGCGTCGGTCGTGGGTTTTGTTTTCTCATCGAGCAACTGGCGCGCGACTACGAGCTTGGTGGTCGCATTGGAGGAGGCCATTAAGCCGAAATGGCGAATCTTGACGAAACCTTTCGGCAGTACGTGCAGGAGGAAACGGCGGATAAATTCCTCTGGGGGGACGGTAACGGTATTACCATTCTTGGTGGCGAAGCAGACGCCGTAGTGGTCGATGCGAATGAGTCGGCGGTTGGAGATGCCGACCCGGTGGGTATATCGGCCGAGGTAGTTGAAAACCTGCTCTGGGCCACCGAAGGGTCGTTTGCTGTAAACGACCCAATCGATGCGGTAGAGCTTGTCTTTCAGCTCCCGGAAGCGAGGTGGGTTTCTGAGGTGGGAAGCGTTTGCGCTCAACTCAAGCTCATCTTGGTCGTAAGCGAGCCTAAGGGTCTGTTACATATTAATATTTACAATACACTGTCATTGCTGCTATCCTCTGCTGGTTGCGAGACTATACGAGGATGGCAACAGATCGAAAGGTACCAGAGTCTGAGCGTCACTGGTTGAGGGTGCTGGGGACGTTGAACGAAGCGCAAGCGCGTGTTTTTGTGGCTCAACGGGCGCTTGAAGAAGGACGCGGCGGGGTCAGTCGGCTGTCACGACTTACGGGGATGTCGCGGCCGACCATCATGAAGGGCGTGGCGGAACTCAAAGCGAAAGCGCCGATAGTTGATGACGACAGCGCCCGAGTGCGCAAGCCTGGCGGGGGGAGAAAGCGGGTCGAGGAGTTAGACCCGAGAATCGAGCGGCAGCTGAAGAAGATCCTCGACGAAAGAACCGCCGGCGACCCGATGAAGCATCTCAAATGGACGAACAAGTCCACGAGAGCGATGGCGGAGGAGCTTGAACGCAAAGGTCACGATGTCTCGCACGTGACAGTTGCTCGACGCCTAGGAGAAATGGGTTACTCGCTGCAAGCTAACGTGAAGAGACTGGAAGGGGATCAGCACCCGGATCGGGACAAACAGTTTCGTTACATCAACAAGCAAGTAAGCAAGTTCATGCGAAGCAAGGATCCGGTCGTGAGCGTCGATACCAAGAAGAAGGAATTGATAGGAGCCTTTGAAAACAGGGGTAAAACGTGGAGGAAGAAGAAGGGCGGAGGTGAGCCGGTTCTTGTACACGACTTCCCCAGTATGGCTGAGGGCAAAGCAATTCCCTATGGGACTTACGATGTGTCCCGCGACGAAGCGCTGGTCAACGTCGGCATTACTCACGAGACTGCGGAATTCGCGGTAGAAAGCATCCGGAGATGGTGGCGCATACTCGGAAAAAAGTCTTATCCGATGGCGAAACGTCTGCTTGTTTGCGCGGACGCCGGTGGAAGCAACGGAAACCGGCTGCGAGGCTGGAAGCTCCACCTCCAAAAGCTATCGGACCAACTGAAGATTCCCATCACCGTATGCCACTATCCACCGGGAACCAGTAAATGGAACAAAATCGAACATCGACTATTCTCCTTTGTCAGCATGAACTGGAAAGGACGGCCTCTCGTGAGCTACGAGGCGGTCGTCAATCTTATCGGCAACACCAAGACCCGAACCGGCTTGAAGGTAAAGGCCATGCTGGACAAGAACTCCTACGAGACAGGCCAGAAGGTCAGTAACGAAGAAATGCAGGAGCTTCGACTCAAAATCCACCCCTTCCACGGCAACTGGAATTACACTCTCCATCCCCGACGTGCTTGATTGAGGGTATTAATTCTTACCGAACTCGTATTTGTAAATATTATTATGTAACAGAACCTAAGGGCATCGAGAAACTTGCTGCGAAAAAGCCGCGACATGGCCTTGACGGGAAACAGAAAGCGAGGGTTTGCGGCGTTCCACAGCTGCTGAGGGTGGTTGAGCCCGCCCCCGGAGACGATGCAATGCAGGTGTGGATGGAACAGGAGCTTCCGGGTCCAGGTGTGCAGTACGGCGGTGAAGGCAAGTTGAGCTTCGAGCCGGCTTTGGCCGAACTCCAATAGAGTTCGCGAGGCGGCGCGAAACAGGAGGTTGAACATGAACTTGGGATTGTCTCGGGCGAGAGGCTTGAGTTGCTGCGGGAGGGTGAAAACGACGTGGAAATAGTGAGTCGGAAGAATCCTCTGAGCTCGCTGCTCCATCCACTTCGCCTGGGCTAGGCTCTGACACTTGGGACAGTGCCGATTGCGGCACGAGTTAAACGAAGGCGCCGCGTATCCGCAAGCGTTACACACGTCGAGATGGCCACCTAGCACCGCCGTGCGACAGTTCTCTATAGCCCACATCACCTTGCGCTGCTCGGCTGTCAGCGCATGGGTTTGGCGAAAGCGTGGACCATGTTCGCGGAAGATTTCCGCGATCTCGAGCAGTGGCCGTGGTGGTGACTCGACGCGGGAAGGACACAGCCCATGGGGCTGCATGATGAGCTAGCCGAGCTTTTTGCCCTTCTTCGTTCCCAGCAAATCGAGAGGGCTCTTGATGCGCCCCAAGTGCTTTGCTGTTACCTTTGTGTAACGGGCCGTGGTCTGGATGGAGGCATGACCGAGCAGTTGCTGCACGGTACGAATGTCTTCACCCAGTTCGAGCATATGTGTGGCAAAACCGTGGCGCAGCGAATGAGGAGTGATACGTTTGGTGAGCCCCGCCTCAGCCACGGCCTTACGAAGAGCCCAGCGAACGCCATCGTCTGAGATGTGGGCACCAGGATTACGGCCGGGAAACAAGTACTCTCCGCGAGGGCGAGTGGTTTTCCAGTAGTAGCGCAGGAAGCTCAACAAACGTTCGCTGAGCGTGACATAGCGGGCCTTGGAGTTCTTGGCGTGACGAATGTGCAAGAGCATGCGTTTGGAGTCGATGTCGGAGTGCTTCAGACAGCACACCTCGGAAACGCGCAGCCCGGCGCCGTAGGCGCTCATGAGAATCGCGCGGTGTTTGACGGAGTTAACGGAGTGAAGCAAACAATCGACCTCCTCGCCGCTCAAGATATCGGGTAACGTGCGAGGTTTCTTGGGCCAAGGAATCTTCGCCACCTCCTCCGGGCGGTTGAGTGTGGTTGCGTAGAGAAACTTGAGAGAGGCGACGTACATGTGGTGGCTGGCCGGAGAGGCCTTCTTCTCGTTAACGAGATGAATCAGATAATCGCGGGTCTCCGGCTCGCCCATCTCGGCGGGTGAGCGCATGTAATGTGCCGCGAAATGGCGCGCTCGCAGCAGATACTCCTCCTGCGTGGAGCGTGCGAACCCCTTCAGTTTCATGTCGGCAAGCATTTTTTCGCTAAGGCATCCCATGATTATTCCTCCAGTGATTTAGCAGACGACGACCATCGCCGCCCGCGGGGGACAGGGATGATGCCATGTGTGAGAGAGCGGTTCCGAGAAACGCAGGACTCGTTGTCCGGAGCGAAGATCGAACGAATGAAGACGACGGCGAAGCCGTCCTCCTTAATCCCTTCTGGCTCCCGTGGCCCGGAAAAACAAGGGAAACGGGTTAGAGGCGAGTGAGTTCACCGCGGCTGGCTTGCCGTGCAAAACCCGGAGTCCGGAGCCCCTGCCGGAGGCACCCGTCCGCCCATCGCCCATAGTGACTCGCATCACGGCGCGCAGGTCGTGTCCAGGGCGGCGCAGCCGGCGCGCGAAGCGCGCGAAACCCTAATAAGAAACTCAGGGTGTAGCGTTTGGGGGCAGTGACGTCAAAACCGAGCTCCCTCAGGCGTCGTGTTGAGCCGGTGCCACCTCCAGAGACCACCGCGTTTCATTCATTCGGGGTGGCCGTCAGGCCGTGGAAAACTTGACACGACCTGCGCGCCGTGATTCCCTGGAAGGGCGATGGGCTGCGGCGAAAAAGGCGCAGGCAAAATGCCCCCAGTTTGGCTCACCAGTTCGGGAGAGCTTGCAGGTCCCGCCGCCGCGCGAGCGGCTTAGTTCAAGACTTGTTCTCCTGGGCAAGACGCACCACCAGCTCTTCGATGTCAGCGTCGACACGCGGCCGCCCTGGGTATTGACGGTTCTTAGAGCCGTCGAACTTCTTCGCGACAAGCCTGCGATGCCAGCCCAAGATCGTGTCGGGCTTCACGATGCTCACAACCTCTTCCAACGCCTGCTTGCCGAGACGCTTCCCGATTTCGGCCAGCGTCCGCCGTTCGCCATCGGTCAGGCGCAAACGACCCTGGATCTGATTCCGAAGAATCCGATTCTCGGCCACAAGATATTCGTTCCGCAGGAGAAGCTCCTCGTCCACAGATCCTGAGATATAGGCCAGCTTGGTCTTCCAGTCCATCGCGACTCCTTCCGAAGGATTGGAATACCTATCCGACAGGAAGGGCCGATTCAACCGGTCCGCGGGTCCGCGGGTCCGCGGATCCTGCTGACCCGGTTGCCGTTCGAGTATCTTGACCCTACGGGACGCTCTCTGTCTTTCCAGACCCAAAACCTCGTCGGCATGGAACTACAGCTTGTCGCCGTCGAAAATGTGAAGTTATTTTTTGCGAGGACCCTTAGCACACGTTACCGGTCCACGACTCCGCCTACTCGCCGGACGTCGGCAGGGGATCCGGCGAGTTCCAGATATCGATGATGACTTTCCACGAACCGTCGGCTTGCTTTTTCCAGACGTGAAAGTCCCGCTCCCGCGAAGTTACGGGCTGTCCATCGGGTCCGTCGACGGTGAACTCGATATCGGCAAGCGTGTAACCCAGGTCGCCTCCATTGGATACCACGACCGTCGGCGTTTCGAAGCGGACTTGAAAACCCGGAGTGGAAGTGAAGGCAGTTAGGAACTCGCGGACTCCAGCCGGACCTTCAATCGCCGCCGAATTGGGAGGCAGCACCAAAGCGTCGCTTGCATAGAACGATGCAAGCGTTTCCACATCCAGCGAATGGCCGACCTCGTGATAACGATCGGCCGCCTCGCTGAGTGATGCTCTTTCCGCTTCGATGTCGATCTCGGGCGGCGGTTCGGGTGGCGGCGAACACGCACTAACGATGACCAGCGCCACCGCTGCGGCGAGTAACGAACGATGCTTCGTCATGATTTCCTCCATATGAAAGGGTACTTCTTAGGTGTCTCCTTAACCGGGAAGGGATAGTACATTGGTTTGGTGCCCTGCGCCATAATTAGTAGCGGTTTGCAGGAATCGAGCGAAGCACGACGTTAACGAGAAGCACGACGCTGCCTTGGTGCACAACTCGCGATCTCGGCCCATAATTGTCGTGTCGCGGAACCGAGGTCCCCATGAGCGTTTTCAAACGCACTCAGCAGAAGTATGTGAAGAAGGCCTATCGGGTGAGGAATTGGCGAGAATATGAGGCGAGTCTACGCGACCGCGGCAGCCTGACCGTGTGGATCTCGCTCACCGACGGCAAGCTTGTGGGCTGGGACGCGCCCCGACCGAGGAGGAGGAAACCGGGCCGTCAACGCAAGTACTCCAATCACGCCATCGAGACGGCTATCACCCTGGGCATGTTGTTTCATCTGTCATCCAGGCAGAGCGAGGGATTGCTGCGATCGTTGTTCGCTGTGTTGAAGCTGGACAATGATGTGCCCGATCACACCACGCTCTCGAGGCGCAAGGCGAAGCTGGGCAAGGACCCCTTCTACCGAGGTAAGCAGAAGACGCCGTTGCACATCTTGATCGACAGCAGCGGTCTCGCTGTCCATGTTGGCCAGCTGCGTAGACCACCGAAGAGCAGGGATTATCGCAAAGCTCCATCTGTGTGTCGACGAGCAGACTGGCGAAGTCGTCGCCGGCGAGCTGACGAGCAAAAGAGCCCACGATTCATCGCGGGTTGCATCGCTTGTCGGACAGATCGACACTCCCATCTCATCGGCCAGAGCTGACACCGCATACGACGCCAGCGGCGTCTATGAAGCGCTCGAGAGTCACCGCGCTCATCGCTCACCGAGGTGCTGGTACCCGCCACGAAAAGGGCCCACCTTGCATCGGGGCCGGCGAGCAGCCGACAGCGCAATCGCAACATTTCAGCACGAGCTCGGCTTGGCAAACGAAAGTGGCACACAGAATCGGGCTACAGCAAACGGAGCAAAGTCGAGACAACGTTCCATCGCTACAAGGCGATCGTTGGCTCGGCGATGCGAGCGAGAGGGTTGGCGGCACAGAGAGTTGAGGCAAGGATCGGGTGCAAGTTTCTGAACGCCATGACGGCCATCGGGATGCCTGATAGCAAGATGATCGGATGATGGGAAACCGGGGCCAAGCGAGCTCTCGGCCTCTATCGGAGTTGTGCACCAAGGCAGGGCCGTGCCGCATACCACGAAGATTCGTGTGACCTGGCTCAGCCGCGATCCGTTTTAACTGGCTGGGAAGCAGGGACTCGAACCCCGATTCCACGGTCCAGAGCCGTGTGTCCTACCATTGAACGACTTCCCAGTTCCAGTACCGGCCAGATTACCGGCCTCCCCTCTTTTTGTCAAAAGGACCTTCTCAGTGGGGTCAGCCGGTCGGCGGCGAGAATGGCGGAGAGGGAGTCCGCCTAGTACGCGTCCAGCTACATCCAATGACTTCCACTAAGTATTTTATTTATTTAGGTTTATACCAGATTGCTCGTCTCGAACGTTCCTCGAACGTTCCATTGATATTGTCAAGTTGACGTTGAGCGAGCGAACCTATCGCGTCGAGCTGACTTCCTTATGCTCTCATCGGACGGCACAGGTTACCTCCTGCCAGACGATGAAAGCGCGGTCTCGTAGCTCCCAATGATGACGCGCTTGCAACAAATGCCGTCCGACGCGAAAGAGGTTTTGCACGAGTCCATGCACGGTCAAGAATCGTTGCGCCTGTCCCGGAGTCTTAAACTTCCGCATCTGTCGTTCCCGTTGTCGCGTCGGCTCGTGCGAGACTTCGGCTAGGTTGTTTCTGTACTGGTCAGTGTCGTGGACGACGGACGGCATGACCTCGCGGTGAGCGGCGCTGTAGCTTCTCAGCTTGTCGGTGACCAGCCGCCAGGGCGGGCGGCCTTGCCCCTTCAACGGTACTGTCAAATTGAGCTGGTGACTGACAGAATGGTCCAATGAAGACCGATGCGCCAAGCTACCACGGCTATCGATTTCCACCGGAAATCATCAGCCACGCCGTCTGGCTCTACCACCGATTCTGCGTGAGCTTTCGAAACGTCGAAGAGCTGCTTGCTCAGCGAGGCATCACGGTTTCCTACGAAGCGATCCGACTTTGGTGCATCAAGTTCGGGCCGGAATACGCTCGGCGACTGAAGCGTCGGCAGGGTCGCCTTGGTGACACGTGGCACCTGGACGAGGTCTTCATAAAGATACAAGGCGAACGCCAATACCTCTGGCGCGCGGTAGACCAAGATGGTGATGTGATTGATATCCTCGTCCAGCCTCGCCGTGATCAGAAAGCCGCCAAACGATTCTTCCGCAAGCTGTTGAAAGGGCAAGGCCGTCCGCCCTGGCAGCTGGTCACCGACAAACTGAGAAGCTACAGCGCCGCTCACCGCGAGGTCATGCCGTCCGTCGTCCACGACACTGACCAGTACAGAAACAACCTAGCCGAAGTCTCGCACGAACCGACGCGACAACGGGAACGACAGATGCGGAAGTTTAAAACTCCTGGGCAGGCGCAACGATTCTTGACCGTGCATGGACTCGTGCAAAACCTCTTTCGCGTCGGACGGCATTTGTTGCAAGCGCATCATCATCGGGAGCTACGAGACCGCGCTTTCATCGTCTGGCAGGAGGTAACCTGTGCCGTCCGATGAGAGCAAAGGAAATCAGCTCGACGCAATAGGTTCGCTCGCTCAACGTCAACTTGACAATACCTTCTTCGCGGACCCTTAGGAGCTGCCCGCACACCGAAAGCCGATCGTGCTCGTGCGGGTCGTTTTGTCCGTGAAGTTGCGATAGAACACCGAGAGAAGCCGTTCGTCCACGTCACCCCAGCTCCCACCCCGATAGACCTTGTAAGGAGCGTCTTTCGCTCCGCGAGGATTTTCGCGTGGGCTCACCGAATAATAGTAGAGCTCGTAGCCATCGGCGACCCACTCCCAGACGTTTCCCACCATATCGTACGCACCGTAGCCGTTCGGCGGGTAGCGGCTGACGTCGATGGGGCCTTTGGGATGGCCGTAATGCGCGAGCCGAATGGGCTTCGCGTCTTCGCTGGCATCTTCCGCGGGCTCTTCGTCGAGCCCATTACGGGATGGGTGAGACAATTTTTTGTACCCGCCACGCGCGGCCTTCTCCCACTCGGCTTCTGTCGGGAGCCGCTTTCCCGCCCACGCACAATAGGCGGCCGCGTCGTCCCAGCTCACGTTATAGACCGGCATGCGGGGTTTTTCTTCGGGGATGCTCCCTTTGCGCCAATGAAAAGGTGCGCGATGTTCCGTCTCTTTGACGAAACGCGCGTAATCGCGGTTCGTCACTTCGTAGCGATCGATGAGAAACGCGTCGAGGTAAACGAGATGCATCGGGCGATCGTCCATTCGATCGCGGGTCTGCCAACCGATCTCGTCGATGAGCCACATGTGATAGCGGCCCATCCAGAAATCACCGGCTGGAATCGAGACCATGTCGGATGGCGGCATCGACGCCATCGCCGCCAGTATCAGGGTGAGCACGGCCGCTCTAGAGAAACAGCTCCGCGATCTCGTCGTCGAACATCATCTCCGATCCTCCAAGCGCCACCGTGTCCACGTAGCGATACTCCCGGCCCGAAGGCGTGTTCTTGACGGATTTTCTCCAGTCGATGCCTAGAGCGGAATAGATCGTCGCGACGATGCTGTCCATGAACGGCTGTCCCTCGTGCTTCCAGCCATAGTCGATGCACTCGCCGCCGTCTGCGTTCGTCGCACCAATGATGCGTCCGCCCGCGACGCCACCTCCGGCGAAGAGCGACGTGTAGGCCAGCCGCCAATGATCGCGGCCCGCGACAGGATTCATCTCCGGCGTGCGTCCGAACTCGCTTGTCGCGACGATGAGCGTTTCGTCGAACATTGTTTTGCCGGTGGCCGTCCCCGGTCTCGCTTCCAGATCGCGCAGCAAGCTCACGAGGCCTTTGTCGAGCCGCGGGCAGGTTGTGTAGTGATTCCGCTTCTTCGTGCGATCGAAGATGCCCGAGTGATGATCCCAGCGGTCGCCGTCGTAGATGTAAATGAAACGTGTACCGGCATCCGCTTCGAGTATATTACGGGCGAGAATGCAGCCGAGACCGAACTCATCGTCTCCGTAGCGTGTCTTGTCTTCCTCTGTCGCTTGGAAGATCGTGGGCCAACGCGGGTCGTTCAAAATGTCATAGGCCCCGCGATAGAACTCGCGATAGTCCGCAGCTTTCGAGCCCATCGAAAGGCGCTCGGTCTCGGAAGCGTCGACGAGCGCGTTCAAGAGCCGGAAGCGCTCTTCCAAAAGCTCCTTACCCCCTTGCGTGTTGCCTGCAAAGGATTCGAAGACGGTTGTGGGGTCGAGATCGAGCCCGGTGAAGCGCGTCGGAAGAAAACCCGCACCGATCGAGCCCGCGCGCGCGCGCGTGAGCTGCGTCGACATGTAGGTCGGAAACGTGTCCGTCTCGCGCCGTTGGGCTTCGAGCTCGTAGGAGATGATACTGCCGAAGCCCGGGATCTCGCGAGCGATGGCGACGTTGAGCGCGCGGCCCGTTTGAGTGTGATATTGCCCGTTGAAGTGGATGAGCTCAGGGGCGCGCATGGACCGAACGAGCGCGACCTTGTCCATTTCTTTGTGAAGCTCCGGAAAGAGCGTACGCGAGATCGAGAGGTCATCGCGCAGCTGCACCATGTCGAGGTCTTTGGGCGTATAGCGGGTTTGTTTGAAATCCCAGCAGTCCATCGGGCTGATGGCGCCGCCCATCTCGATGAAGATGCAGTTTCGGGCTGTGCCTCTCGGGTCGCTCTTTCCCGTCTGGCCATTCGTTTGGCCGTTGGCGTGAATCTCGAGCGGCCACACGAGGTGGTCGAGACTGGCACCAGCGAGCGCGAGCCCGCCAAAGCGGAGCACGGCCCGCCGCGTCGGCAGAATGTCCTTTACGCGAGCCATGGCCTCCTCCCAGTCACCAGGTCATCAATCAATGGTTCAGAAGAAACTCGGGCGAGTTCAGGAGCGCCCACTGTAAATTCGAAGCACCGGCGGCGCGGTCCTGTGAAACCGCCTCCAATGCGACTTCACTTTCGGCGGCGCTCGGCCAGCGCGCGAGCGTCGCGAGATAGAGCTCGGCAATGAGCTCGTCGTCCGTCGCTTCCGACTTGACGAGCCGATCGACCCGCGAGTCTCGTTCGGGGGCGACGCGGCGGCTCACGACGCTCGACTGCATCATGAGCATCGCTTGCAACGTAGAGACTTTGTTACCGACCGGCATTGGCGTCATACGGTTGCTCTGAAAAAATGCGAGCAAGAGCGCGTTGACTTCTGCCCCTTCGCCTCTTCCGCGGCGTGCGCCGAGATCGGACGGCGCGGCGAGCTGTTTGACCCGCGTGGCCGTCGTGCCCGAGAACTGAAACTCGCCCGGCCGTCCCGTCACGCGTGCGATCGTATCCACGAGCTCTGGGCCGGTGAGCACCCGTACGAATTTGCGCGGGTAGTAAGGCAGATACTCGTCCTTCCACTCGGCGGGGTAGCGCGAATCGAGCTGATAAGCGCTCGAGCGGAAGATCGTCTTCATGAGGTGGTGGATGCTGTAGCCGCTCTCGCGAAAGTCCGCCGCGAGCGCTTCGAGAAGCTCAGGGTTCGTCGGCTGGATCGTCCACGGCGCGTCGGGTGGGTTGTCGGGGTCCATCCGGTCGAGGTCGAACCCGTTATAGGGCTCGACGAAAGCCGCAGTCATGAGTTTTCCCCAAATCAAATTGACGGTCGCGCGTGCGAATTGCGGGTGCGACGTGATCATGCGCGCGAGCGCGGCGCGTTCGTTCTCGCCGGGCTTCGGCTTCTCGCCGGTCAACAAGAAGGCGGGTTCGTAGCTCCCGCTGTCGAAGCGCGGAAAGCGGTTCTCGGAGAGCGTGAAGAACGGCGCATCGTCCGCGGTGTCGTAGCCTTTGGCGAGATCGTCCACGACGAGATCGACGACGACGTTCTTGGTGCGGTCGTCCCAAGTCGTAATCATGCGGGTCTTTCCGAAGAAAGCCGAATGGCGATAGAAATCCGCGCGGGTCTTTTTCGTGAGCCAGGAGTTGACCGGTTCGAGATGCGCCTCGCCGTCGTGGCAAGAAATGCAGGATGTGGTGATACCGAGAAAAATCCGCGACGTGTCGACGTTGAATTGATCGATCGAGTCGAGACGGTTGAGGATCCCGTAATCCTCGTTGCTCATGACGATGCGGCTCTTCGCTTGATGTGAGCGCGATAAGAATGCGAGCGCGGGGATCGTGCCGTGAGCTTTCGAAACACCGGTCAGAAGATCGTAGACGACCTCGTCGTAAGGCCGGTCCACTTGGAGCCACTCCTTGACCCAGAATTGAAACGAGTTTTTGACCGGGCCGACCTGTGACGCGAGGCGGAAGAGATCGCCCCAAAACCATGCCCATTGCTCGGCGAACGCTTCGGTGCCCACTAGAGAATCGATGAGCTTGACGCGCTTTTGGGAAGCGTCATCGGCGACGAATGCGCGGATCGCGTCCGGTTCGGGCGGGAGGCCAGTGGCGTCGAGATAGACGCGCCGCACGAACTCGGTGTCCGAAGCGAGCCCAGCATGTGGAACACCCCGCTCCGCCATCTGCCGGAAGAGGATGGTGTCGATGATGCCTTGACGAGGAACGTCGGCGCCGGGCGCCGTCGCCGGCAGATCAGACATCACGGCTTCGGTAAAATGGGCGCTCTCCCTGCCGCGATCGGCGGATTCGAGCAGCGTGCGGTGCGCTTCGGCGGCACGGTCCTCCCGGCGCCGCTTGTCGGAGGCTTTCTCGTCGTCATCAAAAGCCGCGAGGCAAGGGGCGACGAGCATAACGGAAAGCAAAAGGCGGCGCACAGAGACATCCTCCTTCGAGCGTCGTCTATAGTACCGCCGCTGCCCGCTAAATCTCAACCGGCTCGTTGGTCTTCAAGAATTTGAATCGGGACAACTACTGGACGGGTGCCACTTCCCCCGTCGCGAAGTAGAAGCGCGCTCGACGGATCTTGCCGTCGGCGAGTTGGAAGAACGCCGCGCCAGGCACCATCACTCTCGTCCCGTCCTCCCGTCGGGTGTAAGCGGCTACGTATTCGACGGCGACGCTCGCGGCGCCCCACGGGCCGTCGGCGCGGTGGAACAGTGACAGCGACTGCTCCCGAGCCGTCACCACCTCGATGCGGAAACGTGGGCTCTCATAGGTCGCGGCGAAATCCCGCGCCATCTTGCGGATGTTCTCGTGCCCAGCGAAGGTAACCGTGCCGAGCTGGTGGCTTTCAGGCCCGGTGATGTGAAGGGCGTCCGGCTGGTAGAGTGCAATGAGCGCGTCGACACTCTCCTCGGATTCGTCGAGCGCGTTCATGTGCTCGAACCACGCCCTCACGATGTCGTTCTCGCTGTCATTCTCGCTCTCGGGGGCGTCTATAAATGACGCGGCCGCGAGGACACTAATCGAAAATAAAAGTTTACGCACGGGACCGCTTCTTCCATGCACGATCGAACTTGCGCCGCTTGATGAACGACTTCTGCGTACCGATTCCGGTCGTCGAGATCGCGGCGTAAAGGTTCGCCCGCGCGACCGCTTCGCGCTCGGGAAGCCCTTCGCCGAGGAATACGGCGAAGCTTCCGATGAAGGCGTCGCCGGCCCCGGTGGAGTCGACCGACTTCACCGTAAAGGGAGGCACGAGGTCCATGCCGTCCTTCGACGCGAGAAGCGCGCCGCGTTCGCCGAGCGTAAGGATGACGCGCTTCACGCCATTCGAGAGCAGGTGCTCGGCGCAACTCTTGGCATCGTCTACAGTCTTGACGGCCTTACCTGTGATCGCCTCGGCTTCGCTCTCGTTAGGAATGAAGTAATCGATGTTTTGAATCTTTGCGAGATCGACGTTCATCGCGGGAGCCGGGTTGAGCACCACGGGAACGTTGTGCTTTTTCGCGAATTTGACCGTGTGGTAAATCGTCTCGAGCGGTATCTCGAACTGCAGCACGATCATGTCCGCTTTGTTGAGAAGCGATGCCGCTTTGCCGACCGCTTTCGGTGTGAGCTTGTCGTTGGCTCCCTTCACAACCAGGATGCGGTTTTGACCGTTAGCTTCGACGAAGATAGGCGCGACGCCGCTCGAGACACCCTTAACCATCTTGACGTGTTTGGCGCCGATGCCGAGCTTTTTGAAGTTCTTAATGCTGGCGGGGCCGAATAAATCGTCGCCCACGCGTGCGACCATGTGCGCATCGGCCCCGCAATAGGCGGCGGCGACAGCCTGGTTAGCACCTTTGCCGCCAAAGCCGAGATCGAAGCTCTTGCCGAAAAGCGTCTCGCCGGGCTTCGGGAACTGATCGGTAAACGTCGTGAGGTCGACGTTGGCGCTTCCAACGACGACGATACGGGCTTTCTTCTTGGCCATCATCCTACTCCATCGTCCAAAAGGGCGCCTAAAAGGCGTTCGCGATGACGCCGATGGCGCCGGCATAAAAAACGAACATTGCCGCCAAGTACATTTTGGCCTTGCTGGACGCGCCTTCGAACTCGTTCCAAACGAAAACGCCCCAGAGGGCCGCCACCATGGGTGCGCTCTGCCCCATTGCGTAGGCAACGGCGAATCCCGCTTCGCGCCCGGCAATGAGATTAGCCGCGGTGCCGATGCTCCAGATGAAACCGCCGGTCAGCCCGAGCAGGTGCCAGCTCGGTTTGCCTTGCAAGTAGCCTTCGAGCGACACGGGCTCGCCGATGAGCGGTTTCTGCATGAAATAGACGTTGAAGAAGAACGTCGAAACGAGGGTCGCGAAAGTAAAAACGACGATGCTCGTATAAGGCGTGAGCTGCCCGCCGCCATCGGCCATCGACGCGGCCGTCAGCGGTGACCAGCTTCCCATGAGAATCCCGGAGACGATCGAGACCCAAAGGCCCCTTTTTGTGACTTGGACCTTCCCCCCGGACAGTTCTTTGTAGGCGAAGCTATCAGCGAGGATGGCAACGACCGCGAGGGCGACCCCGGCAAAGAGCATGGCGGGATTGCCCGTCTGATCGACGATGTAGGTCAAAACGGTGCCGATGACGAGTGCCGCGCCAATGGCCACGGGAAACGCGATGGCCATCCCCGCGATGGCGATAGCTCCCACGAGCAAGATGTTCGCGAGATTGAAGATTGTGCCCGCGAGCATCGCGTAGCCGATGCGCGACCCCGTAGCCTGAGTAAGGTTGTTGAAAAAAGCATCCTCCCCGCCGTGCCAACTCCCGAGCGTCACGGCGAGAATGAGCGCCATGACAAAGACCCCAAGCGCGTAATCCCAATAAAAAAGCTCGAACCGAACCTTCCCCGCAAGCTTGAACGTATTGGCCCAAGAACCCCAACAAGCCATGCAGAGGATCATGAGAAGAAGTGCTACTAGGTATGACTGAGGAACAAACATCGTAGAATAGGGCGCGAATGTAGCACGATAGGCGCTGTCGCGACTAGAAACGTCCTGAATGCCAACTTCTGAGTGCTGAACGCTGAAATGAGACCCATCATCATTGATTGCGATCCCGGTCAGGACGACGCCGTCAACATCCTGCTAGCGCTCGCCGCGCCGAAAGAGCTCGACATTCTCGGGATCACCACGGTTGCGGGCAACGTGCCTCTCGAGAAAACAGAGCGCAACGCGCGCATCTTGTGCGAGCTTGGCGGCAGAACCGACGTTCCCGTCTTTGCCGGCTGCGCGGCTCCCATGAAGCGCCCGCTCGTCACGGCGGAATACGTTCACGGGCGCGAAGGTATCGACGGAGCTCTTGTCTACGACCCAGAGATGCCGCTGCAGTCGAAACACGCCGTCGATTTCATCATCGACACGCTCATGGGGGCTGAAGACGACTCGATTACGCTCGTCCCCACCGCACCGCTCACGAATGTCGCGACGGCCCTCGAAAGGGAGCCGAGTATCGCGTCCAAAATTCATGAGATCGTCATGATGGGCGGCGCCTTTCGAGAAGGTGGCAACGTCACGCCCTCGGCGGAGTTCAATGTTTATGTCGATCCGCACGCGGCCAAGATCGTGATCGAGTGCGGTCGTCCCCTCGTCGTCCTACCGCTCGACGTGACCCATCAAATCCTCGCGACGCCGCCGCGAGTGGCGGCCATCAGCGCTCTCGGAACGAAAGTGGCACACAACGTGCGGGGCATGCTCGAGTACTCCAACCGCTACGATGTCAGAAAGTATGGTGTGGAAGGCGGGCCTCTCCACGACCCATGCACGGTGGCTTATCTACTCGAGCCCGAGCTTTTTCGAGGCAAGCGCGTGAACGTTGCGGTGGAGACGGAATCGGAGCTCACGATGGGGGAGACCGTCATCGACTTCTGGGGCGTCACCGAACGCGAGCCCAATGCGGTGTGGATGCACGACGGCGATGCCGACGGCTTTTTCCGGTTGCTGACACAACGGCTCGCAACTTTTGGTAATTATAAGTAAACCTTGACAAGGCCCGCCCATTAGAATACCCTTCCCACCGTCACACGAACGCGTGCGGCTCAACTATCGGGTCACTCGCTGAATACAATACCCTCCCCATAGGGAAATAGGCGAGATCCTGCATGCTACCGCATGCGTTTCGTGTGACGACTGGCCCGGTGACCAATTCACCGGGCCAGTAATCCACGAAAGGACGCTTCGAGAATGCTCATGCGGAGATCAGCATTGTTTCTACTTATAGGTGTATTGGCTGGCTGTGGCGATGAGGGCGATAGTACACCAACGTCCCCAGCGCCGGCACCAACCACAACTCGTCAACCAACGCCAAGGCCAGCGCCAGCACCCAGACGCCCAGCCGATATCAGCTTGGCCGGTGAATACGAATGCACTACTAAATTCTGCGACTCTGCCGTGTTCAGTCTTTCGTTGACGAACACGGGGGGCGTGGGAGCCAATTTGAACTTCATCCGAGGCGAGAATCGAAACTTCGAGCCAATATGGGAGTATGGCGCGGATCATTTTGTCAATGCGTTCGGTAACAACAGGCTGGAGGCTTGGCAGCACTAAAAGCTTCACATTCAGCGCACAGCTGGGCTTCTACATCGCTATCGGATATACAGACGACCTCAGAAACAGAGGGATTGTGAGGTTCTACACCAATCCGCCGAGGTAGTGATAGAGTAGAGCCTGAAAAGCAGAAGCCCCGGGGAATTACCCCCGGGGCTTTTAAATCATCACCGCGTGACAGCGCGGAGACAGGGAGAACTTCTGTGCTGGATTATAATGCAGACGGTCTATCGGATCAAGACATTGAAAGGCTTGCGGCTCTGATGGCAAAAGACCCTAAGTTCGCGCATGAACTGGCAGACGCAATCGCGACGAGGCTCGACGAGAAGTACGGGTTCAGGCAAGGAGAGATAATCGACGACATCGAAAAAGTGTCGGGTAAAATCGACGGGCTGTCGTCAAAGCTCGACGCGATGGGTCACCGGTTCAGCACCCTTGAGCACAATTTTGGAGTATTCGGTCAGAAGCTAGACCTCATTGGCCGTAGGACCGAGAAGATGGATAAGCGGCTCGAACGCGTAGAGGACCGGGTCGGTAACATCAAGGTGAAGCTATGAGACCACCGATGATCATCCCCGAGCGCGACCTGGCCGGCGCCACGCCGGAGAGATTGGCCCGCGCGTTGCTGAGTCCCTTACGACCTCGCCATCGAACTGAGCCCGTTCTTGGCGACGAGGTCACGGTAGAGAAGTCGGTGTCCGACAAGCCGAGCGACGGTGTCGAGCATTTGGTCGAGAGTTCCTAGGTCGCGGATGTTGTGCTTCTCAGCGAACTCATTAACGTAGCGTTGTAAGTGCTTGGGGCTCATCTTGTGGAACGTCCCCTTGTGCGCCCGCTTGAGCATCGACCAGAAGCTCTCAATCCCGTTGGTGTGCGCCATTCCGTTGACGTACTCTTTGACGCTGTGCTTCACCGTCTCGTGATTGGGTAGACCGACATAGCCTCTGTGGTCGTCGGTGTAGAGCTTCGCGCTAGGATCGACATTCTTCGCGACGAAGCCTTGGAGCGTCGGTTGGTCGGTGTTGCCGATGACCTCGGCGCTGACACGGTTCGTCCGGCGGTCCTTCGCGCCGATGACGGCCGTCTTCCCTGCGGATCCTCGGCGGAAGGGACACGATGGGCTGAAACGCGGCGGTCACCATCTCCCGCTCGAGCAGTCGGTTGAGCTCGCGCGTCCCCGCGATGAATTGCTCGGAAAGCTCGACGCGTCGAAGTGGTGAGGTCCCTTCGTCTGAGTTTCTCTGCGCTCCACCTTCGGCGTGGCGTCCGACGCGAAACTCGACCTCGGCGAAGTGCAGAATATCGCCTTCCTCCAGAATGGCTTCGCTGACACGCTGTCGGTTGACGAAGGTTCCATTCGTGCTCGACAAGTCTCGAAGATACAAGCCGTCTTCCGAGACGTGAAGCACGGCGTGGCGTTTGGATACGCTCTGAAAAGGGAGTGTCAGCTCGAGGTCGTCGAGGCGGCCGATGTGAAACGGCAACTTCTGGATCGGAACCCGCGCGAGGCTCCTTCCGCCATCCGCCGTGCTTTCGAGGCACCAGCGAGGCTTTGGCTTTTCCCCTGAAAACAATTCCGACATTCTCGACGTCTATGAGAAGGGTCGTTCCCGATTGATGAATTAGTCGTTCAAGACCACTACAGTATGCGGCATAAGGACCCGACGCGCTAGCTTTTATTCGAAGGTGTCCGATCGGTCGTCGTCCTCTAAAAGCTCCTCGAGATAGAACCCGACGCGTTCCGCGTGGTCCTGCGCGAGCCGCACGCCTTTGAGAGCTGCGGACGCGTGGTCGAGCACGCCCTGTTCGAGCTCGTCCGGCGGACGGTCGAGCGTGACGTTTTCGAGGGCTTTTTGGATGCGACGAAGCTCGTAGCCGACCTTCGCCAGCTGGATCTGTATGTCGCCGCGAATTTGCAACTGCGCATCAGACATCGGGCTTTCTCCTTAATAGAGTGCTTAGTGCTCGCTCTGTCTACGTTCGCTCGCCCGGCGTGTCATCGGCCCACTCATCAGTGGGCGCTCTCTCTTCGTTCGCGCCCTGTCCTCCGCTCGCAGGCTCGCTGCGGACGGCGGCGGGCCGGGCTCGCTCCGCTCGCCCATACTGCAGATATCCTTTTCTGACAGCCTGCGTGTGCTCAATGCTCGGTCTCTCTTGACCTTGCGCCGAGCTCGCCCGGTGCAACGCCGGCCCATTCGTGCGCTGCTAAGGAACATTGGCGAGCAAGTAGTCCATGAGAACGTTCGACATTACGCGCATGCCCACGGGAACGGAAGCGTCATCAGCGCGAAAGCTCGGAGAGTGATGCGGGCCTATCACCGAGCCCTCTTTGTGGATACCGAGCCGATAAAAAAAGCCGGGCACTTCGAGCGCGAAATAAGCGAAATCCTCGCCTCCCATCGTCGGTTGGATCTCCTGCACCCGGTCTGTGCCGACAACGGCATAAAGGCTCCGCGCCATTTGTGCCGTGAGCTCGGTATCATTGATGGTCGCGGGCGTTCCGCGTTCGTAGTCGAGCACGTGGGAGCCGCCGCCCGCGCTCGTGATGCCGCCGAGTATCTCGTTCATCCGGCGCTCGATGAGATCCCGCACATCGGGGTCGTAGGTCCGCACCGTTCCTTCGAGCTTCACTTCTGCAGGGATGATGTTGAACCGCTCGCCCGAGTGGAACATGCCGACAGTCACGACCGCGGGCGAAAGCGGATGGACGTTGCGCGACACGATCGTCTGCAAGGCGAGAACAGCTTGCGATGCCATCACGATGGGATCGACGCCCTGCTGGGGCTGGGCGCCGTGCGTTTGCACCCCGCGCACCGTGGCGCGGAATTGATCCACCGCCGCGAGCGCGGGTCCCGCCGTGAAACCCACATCGCCCACAGGCATGCCGGCGAGCGTGTGCAAGCCGAACACAGCTTCAGGCTTGGGATCGTCGAAGACGCCTTCACGCACCATCAGGTCTGCGCCGCCTTCTTCACCCTGGGGCGGCCCTTCTTCCGCCGGCTGAAAGATGAAGACCACCGTCCCCGGAATCTCGTCGCGCATCTCCGCGAGGATGGAAGCGACGCCGTACTGCACAGCGGTGTGCACGTCGTGGCCGCAGGCATGCATGACCCCGACGTCTTGGCCGTTATAGGTCGTCCGAATAGTGGATTTGAAAGGGAGGTCTGTGTCTTCGGTTACGGGAAGTGCGTCCATATCAGCGCGCACGGCGATGGTCCGTCCGGGCTTGCCGCCTTTCAGAATCCCGACCACACCCGTATGGGCGATGCCTGTCCGGACTTCCATACCGAGTGCTTTGAGGTGCGCGGCGACGCGCTTCGCGGTCTCATGCTCGCGGTTTCCGAGCTCGGGATTCTGATGAACGTAGTGGCGAAACTCGAGGATATCCGCCTCGTGCTTCGCCACGAGCTCAGAGATCCGGTCATCGAGAATCGCGGCGTCCTGTCCAGCTGCGGGCCCAGTTGCGGGGATGCTTACGAGAAACACGATAAGAGCCGTAAACGCACGTGGCATAGTGGTCTACCTCCCGGTTTGTCAGAGGAGTTTAGGGGAACTGCGCAATCAGAGCAATGGCAGGGGCGGGAGCGCATCCTGGCCTGCTCTGTGCTCGACGAGCGGAGCACCGATTAGTCTCCATAGCGTGCTCGAAGCGGTGGGGCGAGGCGCACCATGAGGAGCATTCTCTCAAAGATGTCGAGCCACTCGTCCCGCTCGGCCGCGAGCTCCTCGGGCGGGATCTCGGCCGTTGGCACCGCGCAGGCGGCGCCGATCTCGGTCGTTGCCTTGCGCCGATACGTCTCGAGTAGACGATCGCCGAAACGGCCGGCCTCGTGAAAGTCCTCGCTCAGAAAAACGACGACGGGTACACGCGCGGCTCCGAGTATCCGCACCTCGTTGCGAAGGTCGGGGTTTTTGTCGCGGTCGATGACCCGAAGCTCGACTGCCTCATCGCAAGCGTCGGCAATCTGCCGGATCATGGGTCCTTGGCGCACGCAGTCTCCGCACCACACGCCGCTCACGAGCAGGATGTTGAGCTTGCGCCCGTAGTCGCTCACGCGTTTTTTTTGCGACTCGCTGAGCGCCGGGACGCGCTTTTTGAGCTGAGGCCAACGCGCGGCGCGCTTCGGGTCCGACCCCTCCAAATAAGCGTCGTAGCTCGCCCCTTTTTCCCAGCATGCGCGCCAAAAATCGCTGCGAATATCTTGATATTTCGCCTCTTCGCTCATGGATATTGGATTATAGCGCCTGGAGAGTTCGCTTCTTCGAAAGAGTTGGCGAAAGAAATGGACACGACGCGCTCGTTTTTTGCGATCCAAAAATATTTGTGGAAGAATCGTTGGGTTATGCCGAAATCGGAGGCCCGTATCAACTAGGGAGGTCTCGCGAGCCGCTTTCTTTCTTTCCGCCATTTCGCGCGTGAGTAACGTGGCTGAAATTGGCCAACGATCCGGGGGAGCCGTCCGTAGCCACAGAGCGTCATGAGCGTTCACGTATCGAGGAAGGGATTGGACCTTCCAATCCTCGGCGAGCCTGGCCCCGGCATCCATGATCATGATCCGCCGCGCCATGTAGCCCTTCTCGCCGCCGACTTTCCCGGCCTGCGCCCAACGATGCACGTGGCGGAAGGCGACGAAGTTCGCCGGGGGCAGCTCTTGTTGGAAGACAAGAAGACGCCGGGTGTACGTTTCACGTCTCCTGGCGCCGGCAAAGTGATTGCCGTCCATCGCGGCGAGCGCCGCGCCTTCCAAGCGGTGATGCTCGAGCTCTCGAGCGCCGACCGCTCCGGCAGAGTCGGTGCAGCCGATCAAGATCCCGACCAATATTCGCATCATCGTCCAGCTTACGATTATTGCGTCGCTCGTCATCGTCACCGATCAAGTACTGAAGGCCTACGTCTTCGAGATCTCGAAACAGCTCTCGGTTTTCGTCGGCCTCATCATCACGAATTGCATCATCATGGGGCGAGCCGAGGCCTTCGCCATGCAAAACCCGCCGGTAATGAGCATCGTCGACGGTATCGGAAACGGGCTGGGTTATGCGCTCATTCTGTTGATAACAGCGGCGATTCGCGAAATCTTTGGCTCGGGCAACTTCTTTGGCATCCCTGTGCTTCCCGTGGTTAGTGAAGGCGGCTGGTACACCCCGAACGGTCTTCTCGTGCTCTCGCCGGGAGCCTTCTTCATCATCGGCTTCTTCATTTGGATCTTGAGAACGTGGAAGCCGGATCAAGTGGAGGGCGGAGTAAGAAGTGCTCGAGAGTTATCTCGACCTCGCGATCAAAGCCATCTTCATCGAGAACATGGCGCTCGCCTTTTTTCTCGGCATGTGCTCCTTCATCGCCGTCTCTCGCAAGGTGGAGACCGCCATCGGCCTCGGAAGCGCGGTGATCTTCGTGCTCACCTTCACGGTCCCGATCAACAATCTCGTCTATACATACCTATTGAAGCCTGGCGCGCTCTCCTGGGTCTCACCATCCCTCGGCGAGCAGGATCTGACTTTTCTCGGCTTCCTCACCTATATCGGGACGATCGCGGCTATCGTGCAGATCGTCGAGATGGTGCTCGACCGTTTCTTTCCGGTGCTCTATAACGCTCTCGGTGTCTTCTTGCCGCTGATAGCCGTGAACTGCGCCATTCTCGGCGCCTCGCTCTTTATGGTCGAGCGTAATTACAATCTGGGTGAGAGCCTCGTTTTCGGTTTTGGCTCGGGAACTGGGTGGGCCCTCGCGATCATAGCGCTTGCCGGCATTCGCGAGCGACTGCGCTACAACCATATCCCGGCCGGCTTGCGCGGTCTTGGCATTACTTTTCTTCTCACCGGGCTCATGGCGATGGGTTTCATGGCCTTTGCAGGGATTCAGCTCTAGATGTTTACCATCGGCCTCGGTGTCTTCATGTTCACGACGGTGATCGTCACTCAGGTTGTCGTGCTCATGCTCGCGCGTCGCGAGCTCGTCGCGACGGGAAACGTGACCATCACGGTCAATGACGACCCTGACAAGGCGCTCACGACGACCGCGGGCGGGAACCTTCTCGGGACGCTCGCGGCGAACAAGCTCTTCATCCCTTCCGCTTGTGGCGGGAAGGGAAGTTGTGGTGTCTGCACCGTCACCGTGCTCGAAGGCGGAGGTTCCATGCTTCCGACTGAGACGAGTCACATCAACCGCCGCGAGGCCCGCGAAGGCGTGCGCCTGTCCTGCCAAGTCAAAGTCAAACAGGACATGAAGATCGAGCTCCCGCCCGAGGTCTTCAACATCCGGAAGTGGAAGTGCAACGTCCGTTCGAACGGAAACGTCGCGACGTTCATCAAAGAGCTCGTCCTCGAGCTTCCCGCCGGCGAGGAAGTTCCGTTTCGCGCCGGAGGTTACATTCAAATCGAGCGGCCGGCGGGCGTTGTCGCGTACAAGAACATCGACGTGGAAGAGGAATATCGCGAGGACTGGGACAAATACGACCTGTGGCGCTACGTCTCGACGGCGGAGCCCGGCGAAGACGTCGTGCGTGCCTACTCGATGGCGAACTATCCCGAAGACAAGGGCATCATCATGCTTAACGTGCGCATCGCGTCGCCGCCACCGCGCATGCCCGACGTACCTCCGGGGAAGATGTCGTCTTACATCTTCGATCTCAAACCGGGCGACGAAGTCACCATCTCGGGACCCTACGGAGAGTTCTTCGCGAAAGACACCGAATCCGAGATGATCTATATCGGGGGTGGTGCGGGCATGGCGCCGATGCGCTCCCACATCTTTGACTTGTTTCGCCGCACCCATACGAAGCGCAAGGTGTCGTACTGGTACGGCGCGCGGAGCTTGCGCGAGGCATTTTACGGGCAGGACTTCGACTCGATCGCGGCGGAGAACAACAACTTCGAATGGCACTTGGCGCTTTCAGAGCCTCTCCCCGAGGACGACTGGACCGGCAAGACCGGATTCATCCATCAAGTGCTCTACGATCATTACCTGAAGGACCATCCGAGCCCCGAAGATGTGGAGTATTACCTCTGCGGGCCTCCGCTCATGTTGAAGGCTTGTTTCGACATGCTCGATAGCCTCGGCGTCGAGCCTGAGAACATCTTGTACGACGATTTTGGGTAATCATTCGGGTTTCGGCATTCAGCATTCAGTATGTGTGCTCGCGCCGCTTTTCTAGCCTTAGCACTCGCGGCTGCTTGTTCGTCTCGAGCTCCATCGGAGACGGTGCGGTTCGAGGGCGAAACGATGGGCACGACCTATCTCGTACAGATCGCTGGCCCAGTGAGTCAAACAGAGCGCATCGGGATCTCGCGCGAGCTGCAGCAGCGGCTCGACCGTATCGACGGATGGATGTCGACCTACGACACGAGCTCAGACGTGTCGCGCTTCAACATGCAGCCGGCCGGCGAGCCGTTTCCGATCGCTCAGTCGACCTTCGACGTCTTGCGTGAGGCCCAGGCCGTCAGCAAGCTCACCCAAGGCGCTTTCGACGTCACCGTCGCCCCTCTCGTCCGTCTCTGGGGTTTTGGCGCTGGTGCCTCCGGCGACCTGGAGCTGCCCGAGCTGCCCCCGGACGATGAGATTGCCGAGGCGCGGGCGCGAACCGGTTACGCGCAGCTAGCGCTGTTCGATGATCCGCCTTCCGTAGCTAAAAACGTCGACGGCGTCGAGTGCGATCTCTCCGGGATCGCCAAAGGCTACGCGGTCGACGAAGTCGCGAAGCTTCTCGACAAACGTGGGGTCCGGGACTTCATGGTCGAAGTCGGGGGCGAAGTGCGCACCTCGGGTAAGAACGCGGACGGCGAAGCTTGGCGTATTGGCATCAAAAAGCCTGTTCCCGGAGCGCGTTCTCTCAAGCGAGTGGTGCGTTTGAGCGGGCTCTCGATGGCGACGTCCGGTGACTACCGCAACTTCTACGAAGTCGAAGGCAAGCTCTATTCACACTTGATCGACCCGCGAACGGGGCGGCCGGTGGCACATCGGCTCGCCTCGGTGAGCGTCGTGGGGCATTCTTGCATGCGTGCGGATGCGCTCGCCTCGGGTCTGCTCGTCCTCGGCCCCGACGCGGGATTCGACCTCGCGGTTCAGAAAGACCTCGCGGTGCTTTTCTTGATCCGCTCGGAGGACGGGGAGAGCGTGGAGCGGCCGTCCCCCTCGTTCGAGCAACTTTTTGCAGGCGTGCCTAGAATAGAGCGATGACGCTCTTTCTTCTCGTCCTCGGATTCGTCGCGCTCGCCATGCTCGCGATGGGGATTGGCGTGATCTTCAAACGCCCGTGCCTCCGAGGCTCGTGCGGCGGACCTGAAGTGATGGGCGGCGACGGAGGGCCCGTCTCCTGCGCCACCTGTCCTAACCGCACCAGGGTTTGAACCATCTGTCGTCCGGCTCGAGCGACGCATTATTCAGCGGGCGTTGCTCGGTGTCATCACCCTGCGACGGGCTGTCGATGACCAGACCGTTCGCGTCGGCATGGTCGCATCCCTCTAAACATTCAGATTCGTCAGTCGGAGAGGGTGCCACTCTTTACAAGCGTTTCCAACCCGGCGAGGCGGACGGGCTCGTGCGGCTTCTCAGCGAGGGCGACGTCGAGCCTCCTGTTCAGGCCATCCACCACGCCCATGACTCGGACGACATAGTCGCGCGTCTCCGCGGCAAGGCGATCGCTCCCATTTCTCAGGCGCCGGGCGTTGATGGGGCCGCCGTTATATTCCGCGAGTACGAGCCTGGGGTCGCCGTACCGTTCGAAGAGCTTGTCCAGATAGAGCGCCGCAAGCTCCGTACGCCGGCCAGCTGCGCAGAGCACCAAATAGCAGGGACTATCGCAAGCTCCATCTGTGTGTCGACGAGCAGACTGGCGAAGTCGTCGCCTGCGAGCTGACGAGCAAAAGAGCCCGCGATTCATCGCGGGTTGCATCGCTTGTCGGACAGAGCGACAGTCCCATCTCATCGGCCAGAGCTGACACCGCATACGACGCCAGCGGCGTCTATGAGGCAATCGAGAATCACAGCGCTCATCGCTCGCCGAGGGTGCTGATACCGCCGCGCAAGGGCGCCCTGCTCGCATCGGGGCCGGCGAGCAGCCGACAGCGCAATCGCAACATTGCAGCACAAGCTCGGCTCGGCAAACGAAAGTGGCACACAGAATCGGGCTACAGCAAACGGAGCAAAGTCGAGACAACGTTCCATCGCTACAAGGCTATCGTGGGCTCAGCGATGCGAGCGAGAGGGTTGGCGGCACAGAGAGTCGAGGCAAGGATCGGGTGCAAGATTCTCAACACCATGACGGCGCTCGGGATGCCTGATAGCGAGATGATCGGATGATGGGAGTCGGGGCCAAGCGAGCTCTCGGCCTCTATCGGAGTTGTGCACCAAGGCACGTTTTCAATCCCCAGCTCCAAAGTGGCGTACACCGTCTCCCACGCGCGCCGCGTGTGTCGATTCTTCGTACTTGTAATTCGGGCGCAGCGCGTGAATCCGGGCTCCCGAGCGTTACTCCTCGCCCACTGAGATAGTGACACTGAGGACCCGACCGTTGAGCACTCCGCGGTTTTTGGCATAGCTCTCGACGACCGGAGTCGCCTCATCTACACCCACATCTGCCGTCTCGTCGGCGGAAAAGATGATCCCATCTCGACATCGAAGCCGACGAGCTCCTCCTCCTGATTGAAGTACGCGTATGGGAGGCTGTTGGGGAAATAGCCGACTCGAAGAGTGCCGGCTTCCAGGATTTGCTCCAGTCTCGGGCGCCCGGGATCGTCCGAACGCGTGACCCCCCGCGGGTCACGGTAGACCGTCGTCCGTACCCGCTCACGTAACAAGGTGCATGCCTGTGATGACCTGGTCTCGGTCGTAGTTCTGGTTCAGAACAGACGTGAACAGGACGCGCATACCGCTGATGGTGAGCGCGATGACCCCAAGACTGACGAGCCCGAACCGATGTAGCCGTCGGCGACTTGAGAGAGAAAGCCTGCTAGCTCGCCGAGGAATAGGCCGAAAGAAATCCCCAGAGCGAGGGCTACGGCAATCTGAGAGGAAAGGGTAAACCCCACCCTTTTGTTCTTGGTCATCTAGCTACCTAGAGAAGATGCGGGACGCTTTCGAGTCCATCGTGCGCGACGAGACGCCGTTTGTACTCACGGACGGCAATCGCGAATACAAGTTCGAAGGCTTCACGATTCTGACCCGCGATTCGCTACCGACCCAGTAATTACACCTCGGGTGGTAGCGACGGCGGACGCGGCACCGCGCTCAGCCAGCGCTTTTCGCGAGATTTTTCTCTTCCGGGTCTTTCCCACCCTGTCTTGCCGCCGCGGATCAGTCGAAATCGTGGCGGGGACGTGCGCGGCGCGCACTCGTTGCAGAAATCCTGCCACTTGTCGGTAGGGCTCGCGCAGAATCGACAGGAACCAAACATGAGCATGACTCCAAGTTTATGAATACAAACAGGTTCAAGAGGGTTTCCCGGTGGGGGGCCAATAGCCTCGTCAACCCACGCTGAGACTAACTCGAAACGTGCCTCGGGTTCAAGCGGCCCGGGGAAAGCGCCTCCACGACCGCAGTGAGCGTCTCGCCGCAATCGGAATGGACCTTCACGTCGATCTCGCTATCCGCGCGCGTTTTTCCGACGTTCACCATCGCGACTGGAATCCGGTTTTGCGCCGCGCGTCTCACGAAGCGGTAGCCCGACCAGACCATGAGCGAGGACCCAACGACGACGAGCGCATCGGCTTCGTCGATGCGGGACATCGCTTCGGTCACACGATCGCGAGGCACCGATTCCCCGAAGAAGACGACATCCGGCTTCAAGACCCCGCCGCAACGCGGGCAATCGGGCGTGCGAAAACGCTCGAGCCCCAGCGCATCGTTCTCGAGAACGGCGTCTCCGTCGGGCGCGTAAGCGGCCGCGTGAGCTCGAAAAGCCGGGTTCGCGTCGAAAAGCCGCTCTTGAAACTCGATCCGCGGACTCGCGTCCCCACAATCGACGCAGCGAACGAGGTCGATCCGCCCGTGAAGATCGTTGACGTTGCGGCTTCCTGCCTTCTGGTGGAGGCGATCCACGTTCTGAGTGATGAGATAGCGAAGCGCGCCGTGCTCCTCGAGATGCGCGAGAGCTCGATGTGCGGCGTTCGGTCGAGCTTTCTCGACGAGGCTCTCCGCCGGTGCGCAGTCTCAAAGCGACGTTCCCGGAAGCGCAGACATCTGGGTCGAGCTCAAACAAAATATGAACGCGCTGAGAGTCGCGCTTCCCGAGCTCGCGGCGGCAAGCCCTGATGTGCGCGCCGACGCGGCAGAGGTATATCGCATACTGTTCGATGATATCTCGTTTGCATCCGTTTTTCGGATCGTGGACCCGGAGCGCTATAAGCTCGTGAAAACGCTTTCCGCCGGCTTCGACTATCTCGGCTGGGAATCCATTGGCAGCGACATCGTGATTACCGGAACCGTGTCGCGGGAGAGCCAAGCTCTTCGCGCTGCCATCCACGTTCGCGCGGTGGAGAATGAGAAGACGGCGTTTTCGACCGTTTATACGGAGTATCGAGGCTCGACGCGCAACCTCGCGCACAACGTTGCCAATCGCATTTTGGCCCAGTTCGGTCTCGTCGGGCTAGCGACGACCGACATCGTCTTCGCGAGCGATCGCGACTCGCAGACCGGCAGCAAAAACCTGTGGATGATGGATTACGACGGCTTCGGCCAACGCGCGATCACGCGCAACCGCTACCTCGATTTTCAGCCCCGCTTCAGCCCGGACGGAGCGAAGCTGAGCTTCCTGTCCTACCCGAAGAAGAACGCGCCTCCCGTGCTCGCGATCCATGGCGAGGGACCGCTCCTCGAAGGTCCGGGGATGGTGTTCTCCGCCTCATGGTCCCCGGACGGAAAACGCATCGCCTTTTCGTCGACGCGCGACGAAGCTGGCAACGCCGAGATCTACGTCATGAATCGAGACGGGACGGCTATTCGTCGATTGACCCATCACCCGGGTATCGATGTCTCGCCGAGCTGGTCGCCGACGGGCAGAGAGCTCGTCTTCACGTCCGAAAGGACGGGGTCGCCGCAGATCTTTGTGATGGACGTCGAAGGCTTGAACCTGCGCCGGCTCTCGCGCGGGGGCTCGTATAACGCCGAGCCGTTATGGTCCCCCTCCAGAATTCATCAAGAGATTGCCTATGCCTCGCGCGTCGAAGGGCGCCGGTTCGACATCGTCGTCTACGACGTCACAAATCGACAATTGCGCCAGCTGACGTCTCAGTCCGGGGTGAACGAGAGCGCGAGCTGGTCTCCCGACGGTCGCCATCTCGTCTTCACATCCACGCGCAGCGGTGAGCCGCAAGTCTTCATCATGAATCGAGTTGGAGGCAACCAGCGGCAGCTCACCTTCGAAGGCGCGAACACCACGCCGAGCTGGGGCCCGCTGAAGCGGAAATAGCGTCTAGCCCATTACTCGGCGTGCGCGACAATCTCGAAGGTCAGCCCGAGTTTTTCTTTCGTCTTGACCGAGCCGCCGAGCGCCGAGATTTGCGGCACACCCCATCGTTTCGTGTCGAGCTCGAGCTCGCCCGTCATGCTCATCTTCTCGCCTGAAAGCTCGAGTGTCGCCGGACGTGAAACGGGAACTCTCGGGCTCTTCGCTCTTCCACTCCACCGTCCCAGTCAACGCACCGACGCGGATCCGGTGGTCGTGGCCGAACACTTTGAACAGTCCCGCGCGCCCGACCTCCACTTCGAACCGACTTTCGTCCGTAGCGACGCGATAGGTTCGCGTCGCTTGCGGAACAACTACAACACGAAGCTCCGCCAAACGCGATGAAATCCACATTCAAACTCCCCTGGCGCCAGCCGCCCGACATAGAGATAATCTCAGACTGGCTATTGCTCCCAGAGTCAGCTCGCCGTCATCGTCGGACTCGGCGCTACCGAAAAGGCCGACAAGGTCGAGATCGCCTAGCCGTCAGGCGCAACGCAAACCATCGACGCGCCCGCGTCGAGGCGTATCCACGAGATCACGGAGCCGTAGCCCTTAACCTATTCCCCCTAACTTTATTCTTGGTCCAGCTCCATGTCTCGGTTTGGGTCTCGGTTGCGTCAGCTAGACTTCGGTGATACCTCTATAGGTGGGTTGGGGGACGGATGTCTGATTCTGCAAGACGCGTTGATTTTGCCGACGGCTACCCGGTATGGCTCCGGGCGGCTCTCCACGGCAGTGCCGGCCGGCTGATAACTCTTTCTGAAGGTGGCGCTTACGTGGAAACGCGCCTGGCCCTGCTCCCACACGCCCAGCTGCGCCTGTCCATACAGATTCCGGAGCTCGAGCGCACCTTGGAGGTTGGCGCCATGGTGGCCTGGGAGAACCGCGGCCAAGAGCGGCCTTCGATGCAGCCGGAAGGCTACGGGATGCGCTTCATCAACATCACCAGGGCCTCCGGCGAAGCGATCCGGTGGCTTCTGAGCAAGAACGAACGACAGCGCTTCCCGAAAGACCCGTCGACGACCCAAACGCTATCTCCGGCCGAGGTGCAAGCGGCGGTGGAGCACACCGATCGACTGGCCACCCCCGCGCCAACCGACAGAGGTCGGTCCCTCGGCGAGATGACTCAACCGCTGACGGCGCTCGAACCAGAAGAGGAGCGGCCGCCCTATCCACTGAACCCGGCTTCCATAGAGCGGCGGATCTTTCCGTTGACGCCGGGAGTGTTCACCCTTTCTTACGACCGGACGATGGACGCGCGCGTCGGAAGGGCCGACGAGGACCTGCGGGCCACTCTCTTGGAGTTTCGCGATCAATACGGCTATTTCCATATCGAGGTCATCTTCGCGCGCAAGGAGCGTTTCGAGCGCGAGTGCGAGATGTACCATCGGCTGGGCGGCGAACGAGGTCAGCTCGACAACGAATTCCATCCGCTGCCGCCTGCGGGCCCGCAGCTGAAGTGCCCTGTCTGCGTCAAATCGTGACAGCACCTTCCGAAGCGGAGGCTACGAGCTTCACGTATTTAGCGAAGACCCCGGTCTTGTAGCGCGGCTCGGGAATGGCCAGCTCCCCGCGGCGCGCTATTAGATCGGCATCGACATCGAGGCGGCGTTTGTCTACATCAAGTGTGATCGTATCGCCATCGCGCACGAGCGCTATCGGTCCTCCATCGGCCGCTTCGGGAGCGATATGCCCCGCCATGAAGCCGTGAGTCGCTCCACTAAAACGGCCATCCGTGATGAGCGCCACCGAATCCCCGAGGCCTTGCCCGACGAGAGCGGCGGTGACGCCAAGCATCTCTCGCATGCCGGGACCTCCTTTGGGACCTTCGTAACGAATGACGACGACATCGCCCGCCTGGATCTTCTTGTCCTGCACCGCCGCGAAAGCGTCTTCCTCACTGTCGAAGACCAGAGCCGGACCGGAGTGCTGCACGCGATCGTGACCCGCGAGCTTGACGACGGAGCCCTCCGGGGCGAGCGAGCCGCGAAGGATGGCGATGCCGCCCCGCGGCGTGATCGGATGGTCGAGTGCTTTGATCACTTCTTGCCCTTCTGTCTCGTCCGCCGAAGCTGCTTCTTCACGGAGCGTCTTGCCGGTCACGGTGACTTCATCTTTTAGAAAACCCCCATCGAAGAGGCGTTTGACGAGCAGGCGCAAGCCGCCCGCACGGTCGACATCCGGCGCGGTGAAGCGGCCGCCGGGCTTCAAGTCCGCGATAACGGGCGTCGCCGCCGAGATGCGGTCGAAGTCGTCAATCGATAGCTCTACCTCCGCTTCCCGCGCAATCGCGAGCAAGTGAAGCACTGCGTTCGTCGAACCAGCGGTTGCCGCCAACGACGCGATGGCGTTCACAAGCGCCGTGCGCGTGATGATTCGCCGCGCGCTCACGCCTTCGTTGACGAGCTTCATCACGAGCTCGCCGCATCGGAACGCGACGGGTCCTTTGCGCTCGTCGAGCGCTGGGACGTCGTTTGCGCCCATGGGCGAGATACCTAGAAACGTCATGGCGGTGGACATCGTGTTCGCGGTGAACTGGCCTCCGCACGCGCCTGCGCCGGGACAGGCGACGTTCTCGAGATCGTGCAGCTCTTTTTCCGTCATGGCGCCGGCAGCGCACGCGCCAACGGCTTCGAAGACGTCCTGGATGGTGACGTCTTTACCGTGATAGCGGCCGGGCAGAATCGAACCGCCATAAAGCATGAGCGACGGGAGATCGAGCCGCGCGAGCGCCATGACCGTTCCCGGTATGGTCTTGTCGCAACCCGAGATGGCGACGACGCCGTCGAGGATGTGGCCGCTCACCACGAGCTCGATCGAATCCGCCACGATTTCGCGCGAGACGAGCGAGGCGCGCATCCCTTCTGAGCCCATCGTAATCCCGTCCGAGATCGTGATCGTGTTGAACTCGAGCGGCGTTCCGCCCGCAGTTCGGATGCCGTCTTTCACGTGCACGGCAAGATCGCGTAGATGAAGATTGCACGGGGTGAGCTCGGTCCAAGTGTTGGCCACACCGATGAGAGGGCGTTCGAGGTCGTCGTCGGTGAGACCCATAGCTTTGAACATGGCCCGCGCGGGCGCTCGAGAGACACCTTTCTTGATCGCATCGCTTCGCATCTTTTTTCTTGTCTCCAGTTGCAACTAGCGTTTCGGCATGCTTCTATCACAAACACTCGTGCGATTCATGGTCTTTGGCGCCGGAGCTTTGGGAAGCCTCGTAGCCGCACGACTATCCGCTGCCCATAACGTCACCCTAGTCGGCCGTAGCGAGCACGTTTTGGCCATCCGCACGTCCGGCCTGCGTGTGACGGGGCGTACGGAGTGCGTCGCAACAAAGATCGAGGCCGTCACGGAACCGACCGAAACACCACCCGACGTCGTGCTCGTCACGACCAAATCCTACGGCACGGCAGGAGCGGTCCAAGCTCTCGCACGGTTCTCGAAACAATCGATATTCGTGTCGCTCCAGAACGGTCTCGGGAACGAAGAGATTCTCGCAGAACGGGCTGAGAACGTTCTCGGCGCCGTGATCAACCAGGGTGTGACGTTCTTGGAGCCGGGTGCCGTCTATCATGCCGGCGAAGGCGAGACCGAGCTCGGAGCCTTTCAGGGAACAAAGCCCGGTGATGCCGAACGTGTCGCCTCTGCGTTTCGCGAGACTGGTCTTGAAGCGCGCGCGGTTGACGACATCCGGGCCAGAATCTGGCTCAAAGTCGTCCTCAACGCGGCCGTGAACCCGCTCACGGCGCTGCTCGTAAAGCGCACGGGGGAGCTCATCGGCGACCCCGCCCTCGAAAGCGCCGTCCGCCTTATCGTTCACGAGTCCGTCGCGATCGCGCATGCCGCAGGCATCGCGCTCGAGGAGAACGCCACCCTCGAGAAGATCTGGAGCGTCGCGCGCGCTACTAAAGACAACAAATCCAGCATGTTACAGGATCTAGAGCGAGGGCGGCGAACCGAGATCGACGCCATCAACGGAGCGCTCTTGGACCGCGCCCGTGCTCTCGGCGTCGCCGCCCCCCAAAACGAGCTATTGTTTCACCTCATTCGAGCCGCCGAAGGGAACAAAACGCTGCCGTCAACGTAATAATAGTGTTCAGCCGCGCCGAGGGAGGAGTGCCTATGAGCCCGGAACGTCGTCGCCAATCCATACCGCGACTGGTCCTGGTGCCTGCCCTCGTGACCCTTGCGCTCACTCAGCTGCAGCTTACCGGAGATCTCCTCGGCTGGTCCGAGATGGGGCTGCCCGTCGAGATCGCGTGGCTCGTTCCTCTCTTTGGCGCCTATTTCGCGCTTCATCTGCAGAGAGTAGACCGTTTCACACCGAGCGCAGCGCAGCTGCTCCGCGGCACACTTCTGCCGCTCGTGCTCTTCGTCGCCGGGCTCATCCTGCTACGCCCAACGTCCGGAGGGATGGGGCTTTTGTCGCTCATCGCCGTCATCCTTGTACGACGGACGTGGCCAAGGCTCGGAAACGCTCTCCTCACCTACGCGTTTGCGGCGCGCCTTCCGGTGATTGTAACGATGCTCGCCGCCACCCTCGGCGGCTGGGACACCGTCTTCGACGTCTCGCCCTACAACGTGCTCGCGGGAACGCTGCCGCAGCTGACGGTCTGGTTCGCTTTCACCGTCGTTGCGGGGAGCGTGGCGGCGTGGGGACCGCTCTTCGTGCGCGAGCGGTATCGTGGCGACGAAAGGAAGCCGTTTCCTGGCTCGGCCGCGCCGGGCTAGCCAGCGATCGCCCGCTTGTTCCCGCCTCAGCCGGCGGATATCATGCGCGACATTGCCACGATTCAGTGGGTCCGCCGTGTTACGCCGCTTCTTGATCGCCGCCGCCGTCGACATCCAGGGAGTCCATGACTGGAATATCGTGATCCGAAACTTCGTTCCGACCTACGACGCCGAGAAGCAAGCCGCCTTTGCCCGGCTCGCTTTCGAATCGTCACCCATGGCATCCATCGACGGATGGCGCGCGCCCGTGCTCTTGATTCACGGCGACGACGATCGGAATGTCCCCTTCAGCGAGTCGGTGGATCTCGCCGAAGCGCTCGCCAAACGGGATGTGGACTACGAAGAGCTCGTCTTTCCCGACGAGGTCCATGGATTCTTGCTCCACGAGAACCTGAAGGCTTTTCGCGCGGCGGCCGATTTTATCGACCGCAAGCTCGAAGCCGCGCCATCGTCCACAGAGGAATAACCATGAAAAACGTCCGATTTTTCTTCTTTTTGATCGTTTTGTTTCCCGCGCTTCCGAGCGCACAAGAGCCGGGCGTCCCCGGTTTGAAAGATACGGTCGAGATCCTCACGGATCGTTGGGGCGTGGCGCATATCTACGCGAAAAACGAGCACGATCTCTTTTTCGCTCAGGGCTACAGCGCGGCAAAAGACCGCACGTTTCAGTTCGAGCTCTGGAGACGCCAGGCGACGGGGACGGTCGCGGAGATCCTAGGGCGGCGCGAGCTCGATCGCGACATCGGGACACGGCTGCACATGTTCCGAAAAGATATGACCCAGGAGCTCAAGCACTACCACCCGCACGGCGAGGCCATCATCAACGCCTACGTCGACGGCATCAACGCCTTCATCGACGAGACCGAACGCGATCCCGACCTCTTGTCGATGGCATTCAAGCTTCTCGGCATCAAGCCCGGCAAGTGGACGCCCGCCGTCGTCATCTCGCGGCATCAAGGCCTGCTGTCGAACGTGACCAGGGAGCTTCGTATCGGCCGCGCCGTGGCCGCCATCGGTCCCGAAAAAGTCCGGGAGCTCGATTGGTTTCGGCCCGGCGAGCCCGTGCTCGCGCTCGACCCCGCCATCGATGGCGCGCGCCTCGAGGACGAAATTCTTCATTATTACGAGGCGTTTCGTCGCCCCATCGAGTTCAAGCCGGACGACGTGGTAGCCGCCTATCGTAACGACGACGCGTCTCACGGACGTCTCGCCGCAGCTCGAGAAGTGTTCATCTCGAATGGCGACGGTACGGACGCAATCGGCTCGAACAACTGGGTCGTGAGCGGCCGCTTCACCCAGACCGGCTTTCCTTATGTCGTGAACGATCCGCACCGGGTGCTTGCGGCGCCATCACTGCGCTACTTCGTGCATCTCAAAGCACCCGGCTGGAACGTGATTGGCGGTGGCGAGCCGGTGCTTCCGGGTATCTCGATCGGCCACAACGAATTCGGCGCTTGGGGTCTCACAGTGTTCGGGCAGGACAACGAAGACCTCTACGTTTACGAGACGAACCCGAGAAACCCAAACCAGTACCGCTATCTCGACGGCTGGGAAGACATGCGGGTCATCAAGGACTCGATCGCCATCAAAGGCGAATCTCCCGACACTGTCGAGCTCAAATACACCCGCCACGGCCCGGTATTATTCGAGGACCAAGAGCACCACAAAGCCTATGCGCTCCGCGCGGCGTGGATGGAGATTGGAAACTCCCCTTACCTCGCGAGCTTGCGCATGAACCAGGCCCAGACGTGGGAAGAGTTCGTCGAAGCTTGCTCTTACAGCCGCATCCCAGCCGAGAACATGATCTGGGGCGACATTTACAAGAATATCGGCTATCAGGCGGTCGGCATCTCACCGATTCGCCCGCATTGGAGCGGCCTCGTCCCGGTTCCCGGAGACGGACGCTACGAGTGGGAGGGGTATCTCCCGATCAACGCACTTCCGCGGGTAAACAACCCGGAGAAAGGCTATTGGGGGACGGCCAATAACTTCATGCTGCCGGACGACTATCCCTATCCGTCGGCGATTCACTACACGTGGGGCGACGAGATGCGCGGGCTACGCGTCGACGAGCTGATGGCCTCGGGACGCCGGTTCACGATCGTCGACATGATGCAGTTCCAGCACGACGAGCTCTCGGTTCCGGCGCGCAGTATCGTGCCGCTCTTGATGGACGTAGCACCTTCGGATGCGCGCGAGAGGGCCGCGCTCGAAAAGCTCGGCGACTGGGACTACGTCGTCGACAAGGATTCCGTCGCGGCCGCGATTTATGTGAGCTTCGAGCGCGAGCTCATGGAGAACGTGCGCGAGCTCGTCGTTCCCGAAGCGGCGCTCCCCGCCATCACGCGCCTCAACAAGAAACGCGTCATCGACTGGCTCGTCGCGCCCGACGGCCGTTTCGGCGAGCAGCCGATTGCCGGACGCGACGAAGTTTTGGCGAAAAGCTTCTCCGAAGCGATTGCAAGCTTGACCGAGCGTCTCGGCTCGGACATGACCGGTTGGCAATACGGACAAGAGGCGTTCAAACACGTCCTCATCCACCATCCGCTGAGTCCCGCGGTCGACGCGGTCACGCGCGAGAAGCTCGACGTCGGCCCGGCGCCGCGCGGCGGCTACGACTCGACGCTCAACAACACGAGCGGCCGTGACAATCAGCGCTCCGGCGCGTCGTTCCGCGTCATCATGGACGTCGCTAACTGGGACAACTCGATCGGGACGACGGCGCCAGGACAGGCGGGCAACCCGGACAGCCCGCACTACCGAGATCTCTTCGAGCTGTTCGTCAAAGGCCAGTACTTCCCGCTTTTTTTCTCGCGTGAGAAGATCGAGTCCGTCACGGAGAGCCGGACGGTGCTCGCACCGGCGGGAGCCACAGATCGTTAGATGCCCACACCGCCGGTCGCAGAGAAAAAGCCCCACATATTAGAAGCGCATGGCGATAGCCGTGCGGATCCCTATTTCTGGCTCAACGATCGGGAGAATCCTGAAGTCACCGCTTATCTCGAAGCGGAGAACGCTTACACGAAAGAGATGATGGCGCCGACGGAGGGGCTGCAAGAGGAGCTCTTCGAAGAGATCAAAACGCGTCTCGAGCCCAACGAGATCTCCGTTCCGTATCGGAAAGAGGATTACTACTACTACCATCGCTTCGAGGAGGGGAACGAATACGCAGTCCACTGCCGTAAACGCGAATCCCTAGAAGCGTCGGAAGAAATTCTCGTCGACGGGAACGCGCTCGCCGAAGGCCACGAATATTTCGCACTGAGCCTGTCACTCTCAGGATTGAGCGCCAACCAGATTCTCGTTGCCTACGCCGTCGACACGCGCGGCCGCCGCATCTATGACGTCTATTTCAAGAATCTCGAGACGGGAGAGCTGCTCGAAGACGTCCTCAAGGACGTCACGGGAAACGTCGCTTGGGCAAACGACAACGAAACCGTCTTCTATTCCAAACAACACACCGAGACGCTGCGCTCCTATCAGATCTATCGCCACCGTCTCGGCGACGATCCGGCCAACGACGTGCTCGTCTTCGAAGAGGCCGACGAGACCTTCGACGTTCGCGTCTTCAAGACCAAGTCGAAGCGCTACATCTTCATTGCCTCGCAGCAGACACTCTCGAGCGAGTATCGATACATCCGCGCCGACGAGCCGGACGGCAGCTTTCAGATATTTCAAGAGCGCGAGCGCAAGCACGAATATGACGCGAGCCACTTCGAGGACCACTTCTTCATCCTGACGAACTGGAACGCGCTGAATTCTCGATTGATGAAAACGTCCGTCGATGCGCCGGAGAAAGACTCCTGGGAAGAGGTCATCCCTCATCGTGAGGACGTACTGCTCGAGACTTTCACGATCTTCCAGGAATACATCGTGCTCGTCGAAAGGCACGAGGGTCTTCGCAAGATCCGTGTCATCCCGTGGAACGGTTCCGACGAGCACTATTTGGAGTTCGACGAGCCGGCCTATTACGCTTATCCAACAGCCAACGTCGAGCTCGACACGACCTTGCTGCGCTTCGGCTATACATCCATGACGACACCGCGCTCGACCTTCGACTACGACATGGCGTCGAGAAAACGCTCGCTTCTGAAGCAAGACAAAATCCTCGGCGGTTTCGATCACAGCGCCTATGTCTCCGAGCGCCTGATGGCGAAAGCGGCAGATAGGACCGCCGTTCCCATCTCGCTCGTTTATCGAAAAGACACGAAGCTCGAAAGCTCGCCGCCACTTCTGCTCTACGGCTACGGCTCCTACGGCATCACGATGGAGGCCACGTTCTCGGGGCCACGCATCAGCCTTCTCGATCGCGGGTTCGTCTATGCGATCGCCCATATCCGCGGCGGCGAGGAGGTGGGCCGAGCGTGGTACGACCACGGCAAGCTCCTCGAGAAGAAAAACACGTTCACCGATTTCATCGCATGCGGCCAACACCTCGTCTCGAACGGCTACGCCGATCCCGAGCGGCTCTACGCGTGGGGCGGAAGCGCAGGCGGTCTCCTGATGGGCGCGGTCATCAATATGCGGCCGGATCTCTTCCGAGGCGTGGTCGCCGAGGTGCCGTTCGTCGATGTGGTAACGACGATGCTCGACGACAGCATTCCGCTCACAACCGGAGAATATGACGAGTGGGGCAACCCCAACGACAAGCAGTACTACGACTACATCTTGTCCTACTCGCCCTATGACAATATCGAGCCGAAGGCCTACCCGCATCTGCTCGTAACAACGGGCCTCCATGACTCGCAGGTGCAGTACTGGGAGCCTGCAAAGTGGGTGGCGAGGCTCCGCGCGATGAAAACAGACGACCATCGACTGCTCTTGAAAACCAATATGGACGCCGGCCACGGGGGCGCATCCGGCCGTTTCAAACGCCACAGGGAAACGGCGCTCGTCTACGCATTCTTGCTGCAACTATCCCAGGAGGACATATGAGCTTTGCATTCTTGGGGCTTTTCTTGCTCGCTTCGACCATGCCCAAGCCGAGCGGCTCACTAAAAAATATTTCGACCGCATCCCGCGCAGCGAGGAGACCCACGACACGTTCGCCGTCGAACCGCGCCCAGACCACTACGTGCGCGTTGAGATGCAGACGCCCGATTTCGGGCCGGCCCTCGACATCCGTCACCGCATCCCAGGCGTCGGTCATCCTGACAGGCCCGCGGTCGAGCTACTCGGTGAGATCCTCGGCGACGCGCGCGGCCCGATTGGCGCGGCCACGGTGGGTGAAGGCCTTGCTACAAGCCTCGCCTCCAACACCGTCGTGACCCACACGAACCGGTTCAGCTTCCCCGCCACGCTCAACGTCGTCGCGCATGGAAGTAACCTCGAAGCCCTGGAGCCGGCCATGATCGGCGCGATGGAGAGTCTGCGGACCGAGCGGATCGCTGACGACGTCATCCGCGCCGCGAAGAAGCGCCGGCGCGCCTATTGGGAGCGGCGCCGGTTGAACTGGGACGACGTCGCCTTCGACATGGGGCACTACGCAATCATGGATAGCTGGCAAACGCTCTTTCGCGAGATGGACGCGCTTCAAGAAGTGACGGCCGGCGAGTTACAGGCGACCGCGAAGAAATATCTCGCAAAAACGAACCGCATCGTCGGCGTCGCCACACGGAAGCCGTTGCAATGAGCGGCCGCATCTTTTTGCTCGCTCTTGGGGTCAGTCTTTCTGGATGGAGCGCCCACGCCCAACGCGATCCGATCCCCTTTGAGCCGCCCGAAGTCATCGAGCTCGGCGACAGCCGATTCGTTCTACCGGCCCCGGATGACTTTCGCATCGAGCTCGACGAAGGCCTCGTCGCCTTCATCGCTATAGACCCGAACACCGCGACGGTGGCTGACGGCGCTCATTGGCGCGAGCCGACTCGACGAACCCGAAGGCAAATCCGGGCTTGCCGCCGGTGTGGCTTACGGGATGCGCCAGGTTGAAGGGCTCGACGACCACCTCTATGCCATGGATGCACGCTTGTCCGTTACGACCGACAACGAGCACACCCGACTCCACTTGTCATTATTAAAGGAAGACCTCGACGAGGGCGTTGTGCCTTCCATAAACTTGATCCGCGCTCAGCTCGCTCTGCTCGACTCTCGGTGCGATTGTCCGGCGCGTCCACCGCGTTGCCGCCGCGGCCACGGAATCGGAGCTCTCGTGAGGCAACGCGCAATTGGGAAGAAGGCCGCCGCCTTCAAAAGCAGATGTTTACGCAGCGAGACGACTATAATAATGATGGAGACCGCCGATCTTTGGTACGGCGGTCACTTTGCCCATCGACGGCGGATGAACGGCACGAGGTTCAGGCGCGTCCTTCCCGAGCGACAAATGAGTCCGGCAGGAATGATAGTAGTCGGCGTACTCTCGTAGGACTCGCCTGAGGTGTCGCTCGTCAAGAATGATCACGTGATCGAGACACTTGCGGCGAATGCTACCAATCACCCTTTCGACGTACGGATTTTGCCAAGGCGAGCGCGGCGCCGTCCGAACCTCGTCGATGCCGAGGCCTTCGACGCGCCGGATGAAGTACGGACCATAGACGCCATCGCGGTCCCGCAGCAAATAGCGAGGCGCGGTTTCCCATGGAAAGGCGTCGACGACTTGCTGCGCCGTCCACTCAGCAGAAGGGTGGTCGGTGACGTTGAAGTGAACGATACGGCGGCGATCGTGACGAAGGACGATGAAGACGAACAAAATCCTGAACGTGGCAGTCGGCAAGGTGAAGAAATCGACGGAGACCAAGTCCTTGACATGGTTATCGAGAAAGCTCCGCCACGCCTGAGACGGTGGTTTTCGCGGCCGCGTCATGTACTTGGACACGGCGGACTGGGAAATGGTTATGCCCAACTTCGTGAGTTCGCCGTGCACGCGTGGCGCTCCCCACAGCGGATTGGCTCGGGAAATGTCCCGGATCAGCTCGCGCACTTCCGGAGCGACGCGAGGTCGACCCGGCCGGCGCCTCCGGCTCTTCCAAGTCCAGTAGCGTTTGAACCCAGAGCGGTGCCACCGGACAACGGTCTCGGGCTTCACGATGACGAGGACCCTGGCCCAGTCGGTCCAGAATCTTCGCAACAGCACACAGAAACCACGGTCCACATTCGACAACTGCGGTCGTTTCACCGAACGTTGGAGCACGGCGAGCTGCTGCCGGAGAGCGAGATTCTCAAGGGCAAGCGAGCGTCGGGTTTTGAGAGTTGAGATGAGCGAGCAGAGAAGCGACCAAATCATGCCGGGATACTGACGTCGGTGGGCGAAAAAGACCATCGCGACGCGCGCGGATGAATAAGTAGAAGGGACAAGGTATGTTCGCCGACCTCTCGCATGTCAGCGCGAAGACGATGCACGATGCGCTACGCGTCTCGCGGGCGCCCGTGATTTTCTCGCATTCGAACGCCAGGTCCGTGAACGTTCACCCGAGGAACGTGCCGGACGATGTATTGCGACGGCTTGCCGAAAATGGAGGCGTGGTCATGGTGAACTTCATCCCCGGCTATGTCGTGCCGACCAATCCAGCCGAGCGCGATGCGATCGGCCCCGAAGCGGGCCGCTCGGCGGACGAGCCCGTCTGGACGGCGCGGCGGGACGCGCTTGCCGAAGAGCTTCGAGGGGAGCTCGACGATGAGCGAGATGTGGCGCGGCGTCTGCAAGCTTGGGTCGCGGAGCACCCAGCGCCGCGCGGAACGATCGCCGACGTGGCCGACCACATCGAGCACATCAAGAACACTGCCGGCATCGACCACGTGGGTATCGGCTCCGACTACTACGATGCCGGCGGACCGTCGATGGCCGAGGGCCTCGAGGACATCACGAAATTTCCCGACCTATTGGTGGAGCTGCTCAGGCGCGGCTATGCGGATGAGGATGTCAAGAAGATCGCGGGGCTCAACTTGTTGCGCGCGATGCGGGAGATGGAACGCGTGGCGGAAACGCTCCAAGACGAGCCGCCGTCCCCAAACGACTTGAAGCCGGTTCGAGCGCGTTAATACTGTCGACAGTTGCAGCGGGCTACGGTCTCATTTCCGCCTCGAGTCGCCTCGTCTCACGCTTGAGCATCGACCAAGTGTGCGCCATCTCTTTGCGGCTGAGGAACGGATATCCCTTCGCCAGGGTCTGTTGAACTTCAGCGCGCCAGTCCTTGAAAGCGGTGAGATCGCCGCTCGACTGCGCGCGACCCGATGTCGTCAGCGCTCGAGTATCGTTCTCAGCCCAACTGATCCATTGAGTGGTCCGAGAGACCTCCGTGAACGGAGCGAGACTTATGACCGTGAAGGGACTGCTTTACCCTGGGCTCAAGCCCGTGTCCGTCGTGATACCGTCTGCCAAAGTAACGGTGGACCCCTGAACGAAACCTATACCACAGCCGAGAGAACGCCCACCGCCACTCAGAATGGAGTACACGACCGCGTTCAAAAACGTGAGCCGATCTCCGCTGTTGCGCATCCGGCCGTTTAGCTCGAGGTCACCGACTGCGTCCGCGCGACGATTCACGGGGCCGTCGAGCTGAACCTTCCCGAGGAGACGATCGGTTTCGAAACTCTCGAAGTTGAACGCGAGATCGACCGACTCCACGGCGGCTCGCGGGGTGAGCGTGAACATGATGAAGCAGCCGGTTTGACCCGGAAGCAGTGCTGTGTCGGTGACGATGCGACTCAGTCTCAGTCGCCGGGACCTGCCAAGGACGAAGGCCGAGCCGCTGCCTACGAGGTCGCGCAAGAGAAGGATGCTCACCTCGGTCTGTCTCCCCTGCGAGTCGGTGGCGACGGCAGTCAGAACGTTCAACCCTTCTGCCAGGCTGACGCCGGCCGCGGTAAAGGTTCCAGCCCCGAGCTGTGCCGCGTTCCCGTCGACGGTCACCAGGGCGACACCGTCGCTTACAACGCTTTCGATATCCACCGACTCCACGTCCACGACACTCGAATTGGCGGGCGACGTGATCACGATGATTGGGGAGAGGTCGAGATAGACGTTGTCGACGGTCGCCGAGCCTCGGTTTCCCGCGGCGTCGAGGGCTTCGACGTCGAGAGTGTTTCTGCCCTCGATGAGATTGATGGTCGCGGTGAAGACCCCGGCGGCATCGAAGTTCAGGGGCTGACCACTCACGCTCGCCGAGGCGATGCCGCTCAGCTCGTCCGAAACGCTCCAGGTCACGGTGACGAGGCTTTCGGCAAAAACGGCGCATCCCCCTCATGATCTGGTTGCTTCTGCGCTCCCTCGTCTCGACGTTCGAAACGCGCCGCTCACTGGCGCTCGAGAATCTCGCTCTTCGGCAGGACGCGCGCGGACGAGAAAGATCAATAGCGACGCACCGGATGAATCAATAGAAGCGACACCTCGACTTCGTGTCCCAAAGCGCGCTTCGGTGGTCGTTCCTCACGTCTATCCGTCGGAGAGGCGACCGAGTCCTCCGGGCGGGCGACAGTTGCCCCGACCCGCGAGTGGAGCTATATTTCTCACCACGACGATTGCGGGCACGGCTAATTTCCACAAGCGCGACCTCGGGCTAAAGAATCGGACCCTGAGCCGTCACCAGCGGTAGAGCCGTACCGTGCGTTCCGAAGGAGGTATCCGTGCGAAGCATCTTCATTCTTACCGTCGCGATTCCTGGTCTTCTCTCCGCATGCGGCAGCGGCGATCCGGAAGCGCAGACCCTGGGCGCTTTTTTCAGTGCCGTCCAAAAAGGTGACCAGGCGGGTGTCGAGCTGGTCTCGCTAGCCACGTTCGACGGTACTCTGCAGTCATGGGAAATCGTCGAGCGAGGGACCGAGTCGGAAGGACCATTCCAGCTCGCGGAGCTAGAGGCGGAGCTCGACAACATGCGAAATGAAATCCGCGTTCAGAGAAAACAAAACACGAACTTCGTCAGCGACAACCGCGACACCTACGATGCCTATACCCGCCAATACGCCGAGGATCCGTCCGCGCCTTTCCAGGGAGAGCTCGCGACGTTCCACGAACAGTTACAGGAGAGGCAAGGGTTGCTGGCTCAACTCGATGTCGACGCCGAACAACTGTCTCTTGATGTCCAGACGCTCAAGAACGCTGCGACGCTCTCGCTGCGCACGCCGGTTGGCGAGGGCTTCGAGGGCCAGATCAAGGAGAAACCGCTACAGGTCAGAATCAACGAAGGCTCGGAAAACAAGACCTACACCGTCGTTCTCCAACGTTACGAGCTCATGGACACCAGGCTAAATCGGACTCCGACCCCTCGGTGGATCGTCGCAGAAATCCGACCGGGCAGCTGAACTGGCCTAACGATAGGCGCTTCTATTCAGTCGAGACGACGCATCGGTCGGAAATGGCTCCCGACCTGTTGCGAAAACGAAGCTAGTGCGATGGTTCGAAAATAGGACGATGGGGTCTGAGCGGGGCATTCAGTAGCACCGCGTTCATTCCCATTATTGGGATGCCGATGATCCACTGAACGTCACGGGTCTTCGCGGGTCCAGTCCACCATGATGGCGACGACGGCTTTCATCGCTCGGCGGTAGTCGTCGAGGTCGATCCATTCGTCGGTGAGCCCCGAGTGCGTCAGACCTCCCGCGAGCGGCCCGAACCCCACGGCCGGGGTGCCGTTAATATTGATGGGGTTGCGGATGTCGCTCCCCGAGTGAAGGGCATAGGGGATGGGTGCCGTCCCGGTGACGGCCTCGATGGCGCCGCTGACCGTCCGATAGAGAGGATCGCTCGTTGGGACCTCGACGCCAGGCGTGCCGAAGAGCCATTCGACCCGCGGAGGTTGACCCCGTAGGTGCGGGTCGTGTTGGGCCGCGTCTTCGATCGCGGTCTCGACCTCCCGTTGAACGGATTCGAGCGCTTCGCCGGGAGAAAAGGTGAGCGTCGCCCCGATGATGCACTCGACGGGAACGCGGCTGAGCGCCGCGGCGTTGCCGCACGACACGTCGGCGATGAGAAGGTTGGTGGAGCGGCCGACTTGCTCGTCGAGTCGTGGGTGGTGCAGGCGAGAGGCGCGCTCGTCGTCGAGCTCTTCGAGAGCGCGCATGATGAGCCGAGCCGACCGCGTCGCGGGGGAGGCGCGATGGGCGAATGCCGTATGTCCCGGCTCGGTCGTTTCCGGCGCCTTGCCTGTAACCCTCACCTGGAAACGCAACAAGCCGGACGTCAGCGACTTGATCTCGCCTAGCCCCCCGCCTGACTCTGCGGGGTGTAGGTAGACTGCGGCGTCCGCGCGATAGCCTTTGCGCAGAACTGCCAAAATGCCCCGACCGTTGCGCTTGCTCGCCGTGCTCGCGAGAATGACGTCTCCGCGCAGCTGAACGCCCGCCCCCCGGATGGCCGCCATGGCGGCCGCCATGAGAGCGACTCCAGCCAAATCGTCGGCAATGGCCCAGCCGTAGAGACGGCCGTTCTCAACCACCCCCTCGAACAGAGGCTTGGTCCAACCTCTGGGGTCGACCCGAATGCCGTCCGGGTGCGCGAAGAACAGAACGCTCCTACCGCCTCCGGTGCCGCGGCACACCCCCACGACACTGATGCGCTCCGTTTCGTCGATCATCGCCCCGGAGGCGAACTCCTTCTCGAGCCGAAGCGAGCTCGGCAGCACACGGACGACCTCGACGTCGCACCCGAGATCCCGGAAACGCTGCTCCACGACGGCTTGCACCGCCTCCTCTCCGCGCTCGCCGGTTCGGATGAGCTTCTGCAGAAATGCAAGGTGTTGCTCGGACGAAGCGTCGACCCGCGCAAAAGCCTTTGTCTTGTTGTCGGCCGCGTCCTGCGACAGGAGCGTCGAGAGTATCAGCGCTAGTGAGATCAAGCACACCTCCTCAGATCGGTCATTCTAAACGGGAAGTGACCAACGTCCCAGTCAGCCGGTTTCGTGCGTTTTGCTTCGTACGTGGATCAACATCGAGCCGAGCCCAACTTCCGACACAAACGTTCGCGCGCGGCTCGACTGCGTTTGTCGCCGGGAGTTCCAGTCTCAGTATCTCGGCAGCTCGGTAATACCCCGTTCCCGCTTCTGTTCGGTCACCATCTGCTCGACGTCTCGAAGAAGCTGCGTCGCGTCATAAATTATGCCGTCTTTGATGGTGTACTTGATGCCGCCGACCCGCTCCGGTTTCTGCGTTTCCTCGTTCAACCGAACGTGACCGGTGCCGTACAGCACCTTGAGGTTTTCGAGCGGGTTCTCGTCAACGATGGCGAGGTCGGCCAAGAGCCCCGTGCGCACGACACCGAATTGAAATCGGTTCGCCCTTCGGCTCGTGCAGAGCCTGCGCGGGATGGAGCGTCGCCGCACGGACCTCGAGCGGCGTGAGTCCTGCCATCTCGATCGATGTCCTGGGACCGATAGTAGTTCATCTCGTACTCGACCGGAGGGATGTTTCCGAGCGGCTAAGACACGCGTTGCGTGTTGCACCAACGCACCGAATCACAGAGTGGCGAACTCGACATCTTCGAGGCCACGCCACGGCTCGCGCCGTTTTTTTCGGCTCGCGTCCACCAGCGCACTTGCTTCGTCGAGGCTCGAGTCGTCAAAGTACGTATACTCCGTGCTAGAATACGTATACGAAAGGCGGCTGGGGCCAATGAAAACGAAGCTAACGGTGACCATCGACGAGGAACTGCTCCCCAAAGCGAAGGAACATGCGAGGTCCCTTGGGGTTTCGCTATCGCAGCTCATCGAGCAGGCGCTGCGTGAGATGAGTGCAGCCGAATCACCCTCGTTCTCAGAACGCTGGAGGGGCAAGCTACGTGCTTCCGAGCGGCGAGACGAGCGATACCGTCATCTCTCGCAGAAGTACTCTTGAAGATTCTTCTGGACACCGATGTCCTTGTAGACATCGCGCTCGATCGAAAGCCTCATGCCGAGTCCGCGTCGGCGCTCGTGGATGCGATGGAGCGCCGGCCCGGAACGGGTTTCATTGCTTGGCATTCGATCGCAAACTTCTACTACCTCGTGGCACCGAGTCGGGGGAAGACCAGCGCTCGAACCTTTCTTCTGGACCTGGCGAAGTTCATCCGCGTGTCGGAAACGACAACGGAAAGCTTGCGTTTCGCTGGTGAGCTCGACATGAGGGATTTCGAGGATGCGATGCAGGTCGCTGCCGCGGTAGCCTGCAGCGCCGATCTCATAGCGACGAGAAACCTACGCGACTACGCGAAGGCGCCGGTGGAAGCGGTGGCGCCAGCGACAGCCCTGAAGCGCCTATCGTAGCCGAGATTCGAAGGCTTTGTATTCGAGCCCAAAGCCTTCGCCGACGGCAGCCTCGCGCACACGAGCTCGGTGGGAACGTCCTAGCGAACGCGCGTGGCCGTGGACTCGTAGCGCTCCTCGAATGAGCCGTCGACGCTTCGCAGGACCTCGACCGTTAGCCATTGGTCTTCCGCGGTATGGCGAAGCGTGGCGTCAATCGTCATTTCTAGTCCCCTGGAACAAAAAAGGTAGACATACCATGTCCAGTTGTGATTGGCTAAGTGCATGAAACCCAACGGGCGGCAATTGGCTGAGTTGAAGCCGACCTCTGAAGAAACCAAAGCGCTTGAGCGACTGACTCGCCGCAGACGGGCGTCGCCGCACCAAGCATTTCGGGCCAGAATCGTGCTGCATTGCGCGTCGGGACTGACGAATTCGGAGGTCGCGAGGAAGATGCGCACCATGAGGACACGGTGGGCAAGTGGCGAAGTCGCTTTGTGCCACCCGCGCCGAGAATCCAAGCGCCAGTGGCGAGCGAGCTGAGCTCATCGAGCTCGATAAAGCGTTTCGCCTTCGTCATTTGTAGCGGAATCCTATGTTACTCTCGCCCAATGGGAAACATCGACGAGATCTCACAAGTGATCGAATCGAATGGATTGACCGCCACTTTGCGAAGGTGAGCTGCGATAATTAGAATCCCCGCTCTATCCAACAGTCCGCTCGGGAATCAGCGGGTTGAGGTGCATCGCGAGATTGTAGACGGCAGTCTCACTGGCGGCCGACACGTCTTCCGGACGTGAGCCCTTCTCCCGGTCGGAGCAAGTTGCCACGTCTCCGATGGAGACGGCCGGTGATGTTCGCCATCCATATTCGTTGCCGACGCACTCAGTTTCCTGGGGGTTTTGGAGACGTCGCCCAGTCGCCGGCCGAGCTCTTCGCTCCGTTCGTCAACGCATCGGCGTGCTTCAAGGTTTTCTCGAACGCCTCGACATATTGATCCAGCAGCTCGGTCTCGCCAAACGGGAACGTCGGAAGAGTTACCAGTTTCAGACTCATCGCTTCGGTTTGCGGCAAAGCGTCCGCGCGATATTCTGGTCGCTGGATCTCAGGGTGCCCCTCGAGTCTAGCGATGCGAGAGAAGTGACCTTCGGTGAACAGGGGCTGCTGGTGTAGCAAAGGATAACGCGGCAAAGCCACCTCGCATCCTTCGGCTCGCAGCGCGTTGACCAGCATTTGCGCGGGCATACCCCATCGCTCGGCGTCATAGCGAATGATGTATTCGAAGTAGACGCGTTCGATGTGGGGTGGGGGGAGGAAGGTGTCGAATCCCAGGTGCTCCAATCTGTCGGAGAGATAAATAAGGTTTCGGTTCCTTCGGGCGTTGCGTTCGGGAAGCCGGCGAAGCTGAGTGCGAGCGACGGCCGCCGACAAAGGCGCCATACGCGTCTTCACGCCGAAACTCGTTCCCGCGAAACGCTGGGCCGGCCCCTCGAGCTCCAGAATACGCATGATGTCGCCAAGGGTGCTAGCGCGCTCCATGTACTCGTCGTGATCCGTGAGGAACATGCCCCCTTCGCCGGCCGGGGCGAGCTTGTCGCCCTGAAGGCTGATGACAGAAATTTCCCAGAGCGAGCCGCATCGACGCTCCCGCCACGACGCTCCGAGCGCGTGGGAAGCGTCTTCGATCACCTTGAGATCATGCTGCTCGGCGATCTCGAGGAGTCGCGTCATCTTGCACGGCATTCCCCAAAGGTGGACGACGACTATCGCGCGCGTTCGCGGCGTGATTTTTCGCTCGACATCCTCAGGATCCAACCCGAGCCGTTGTGGCTCACTTTCGCAAAACACCGGAATCGCGTCCAGCCACAACATCGGAACGACGGAAGCCCAAAAAGTCGCGGACGGAACGAGCACCTCGTCACCGGGCCTGAGATCTAGGGCAAAAAACGCGGCGAAAAGCGCCGCGGTGCCATTGCAGTGCGCGAGGGCATGACGCACGCCCAGGAAATTGCGATAGTCCTCCTCGAGTGTGCGGGTAACAGGATGAAGTGAAATGTCTCCGTCCCGAAGAACCTCACACACGGCGGCCTCGTCTTCCTCCGTTAGAATCGGCCAACGGTTCGCCTCCGTGGCATCGAGAGTGACCGCCTTGGCTCCCCCTAGAAGCGCTGGCCGGCTTGCTTTACTGTCCCTGTCCATTTCACGCGCCTCGGGTCAACAACGAGCAAGGACACTGTCGAACTCTCTTTCGATCTTGCGACAGTAGGAAGCAACTCCCGCCTCGGCGGCGCCGACCGCCCCGTTCTCGAAAGAGCGAGCGAGATGCGTCAAAAGGGGCACGTTCTCGTTGTCGCGGCCGAGTCCGCCTCGCGGAACCCACTGTGCGATGTTCGTGCGGCGCCGCAGATAGTCTTCCAACGTCCAGCACATTTCCTCCTCGACACACCAACGCGCCGATGGCAACTCGGAGCTTACACCGGGGAAGCGGACCCAGTCTGCAGGCGTCACCTCCGGCGCGAGCCCCGCGTCGACCCAGGGCCGATCGCGCGACGCCGGGCCCAACCGCTCGCACACCTGTCGGGCCAATTCCGCACAGCCGGTCAATTTGCCGCCATAAACGCTGATCCACGGGCGATCCCGATCCCGATGAATACGGTGCTTTCGTGACAAATCGAGCGGATGGCAGTCGTTGTCGAACGAACGCTCCACGACGAGCGGACGAAGCCCGCATCGTAGGGAAACAACGTCTTCGGGTCCGACACGTCGCGCAAGGTGTGGGTTGAGCTCGTCGATCAGCCACCGAACGTCCTCGGGCTTCACGGTGAACCCGCTCTCAGGATCGCTGACGAACCCCTCCGTTGGGCCCCACAAAGACACGTCCCCCCAAGGGATGAACGACATGGCGTCTCTATCCGAGCGCGTGTCGAGGATTAGGGGAAGCTCATGGCGCGGATGCTTGCGTAACCCTAGGAAGACACCTTTGCTGAAAACATGTTTATAGGGCGACTCCACGCCGAATCTGTGGTTCACAGTGTCGGTCCACGTGCCTGCCGCATTCACGACCCAGCGCGTCCGGACGGGGTAGATGGTTCCAAGCTGCCGGTCGCTGACATCCAAGCGCCACACTCGATCGGATGGATCGAAGGCGCCGTCCTCCAACGAGCAATAGTTGAATGCCTTTTTTTCGGTGCTGCGGTGGGACAGGAGCCACGCGAGAACGAATCTCGCATCTGAGGGGACGACAGCGGCTTCCTCGTAGACCAACGAGCCGCTATGGGCCCCTGGCCGAAGGAGCTCTCTTTCCGGGAACTACGATTCGCTCCGCGGCGGACGACGCGCGCACGCGCCGAGAAGCCAGTACAAATAGAGGGCCGCGCGAACGAACCATTTGCTATGGCCGTTGTCATTCGTTGGGAGATAACGAAAAGGACGCGCTTGGATCCAATCCTCATGCTGACGTACCATACGGTCACGCGCCGCGCAGAGTCGCCGGACGGTGAGAAATTCCCAGTTGCGCATGTAGAGCAGACCGCCCCAGATCATCATCGCAGAAGCCTGGCTGGTGGCTCCCGCAAAGTCGCGTTTATCAACGAGCAAAACGGAGTAACCCGCCGCGCAAAGGAAATGATAAAGGCAGGCACCGTTGATCCCGCCGCCCACGACGACGACGTCGAAGACACGCTGATCCAGCTCACCCCACTCTTCTCGTCGCCGCGTGAGATTCATGATCTGCGCCATCTGGAGGAACGATTGCCGCTTGCGTACGGGCTCAGGAGGCTCGAGGTCGGACGGCGTGTGAACGGGCGGCATTATCGCATGGGTACTGCTGAGCTACCAGCAGACCCGTGAGTGATTGATGACGCGTGAAGGTGCGCAACAGAATCGGCCGATCCTCCACAGACCTGTCGCACCATTATAACGCACCTCGGTCTCGCCGGCCTGACAGCGGCTCTTTTCGCCATGATGTTCTCGTTTCCGGTCTGGCTATCCGCTTTTCCTTGCGCACTGATCCACTGTCGCATCGGCGTCTTGATCCATGAGTGTATTGGAGAGGACCCGGCGGGGGCGATTGTACTGGGCGCGGCAAGGTCGCCCCGTCAGCTCCCAAGTTCCCTTCGGCTACCGATTCCAGCGGCGACGTGATCTCAACGAGCCACCGTCTGTCGAAGTCGATGAAACCGAAGCTGAGGTGCTACGAGAGATTTTCCGACTCTACGTCGAAGAGAACTGGCCCGTCCGACAAATCGTAATCCACCTTACTGAGCAAGGCGTACCCACTCCAACAGGCAGGTCAACCGATTGGGACTACACCAATGAATCCTGACGCGTCTTTGGGGTGATATCCTCCGTGGCAACAATGTCTCTCACTGCGGGTGGCCGGCTCGGCGTCGATGAGATGCTCGAGCTCATCGGCAAAGGTGGAACGGGCGAGGTCTACCGTGCCCGGGACACGAAGCTCAGGCGCGACGTCGCGATCAAAGTCCTCCCCGAAGCGGTCGTCGCGCGCTTCGAACGCGAAGCGCAGCTGTTCGCGTCGCTGAACCATCCGAACATTGCCACGGTTTACCGTTGGATGGGCAGTCTTGATAGAGGGACAGAGGAAAGACGATAATCTCGGCGATTCGTTCGCTGATAACGTGCCGCTGTTTGCAGAGGGTAACCCGATTATAAAAAAATTGATCGGCAGTTCCGTGATCGTGACCTGCTTCGCGCTGAGCGCGGCCGCGCGAGCGCCCCGAGGAAGCATTACGATTGAGCGCATCTCCCAAATCAAGTACCCATCGAGGCCGGTCTGGTCGCCCGACGGGAAGAGGATTGCTTTTCTTTGGGATTCCTGGGGAAAGCAGGACTTGTTTGTCGTCACACCGGGTCAGAGACCCGTGGCGCTGACGGACTTCTCAGTAGATCCTGATTTGCTCGTCTCTGACATCGATTCGCTAGCTTGGGTGTCCGCGACCGAAATCCTATTTTCAAAGGACGGTCAACTATGGACGGTGTCGCCCTCTTCGCCGAGCCCGATGCGCTATCCCGACCTGGCGGACGCGGCGAGCTTCACCCTGTCACCCGACAAAACGCAGGTCGCATTCATCCGGCAGGGGGACATTTGGTTCGCATCGCTCGAAGCGAAGACCCGGCGCCAGATCACCGTAATGCCAGAGGGTATGGCCGCAGGAAATGCCGTCTTCTCGCGCGATGGCCGGTGGATCGCGTTCATCGCTCGCCGCAGCACCTCGCTCCCGCGATCCTTCCCGTTGCCGTTCAACGGCGACCTGATCCGTTCGTTCCGGACATCGAACCCGAGAGGCGAGCGCAGGCTGGGAGTCGTCTCTATTTATGGTGGCGATATCGCCTGGATTCCGACGACGGGAAACGTCAGCTCGGTGCAGTTCACCGGTGATGGTTCGGTCCTCTATGAGGAACGCTCTCCCGATGGGAAGACCCGTGAAATCAAAGTCGCCACGATGGGCCGTGCGCCGCGCAGGCTCTGGAAGGATCACGACGATCGGTGGTGGTCTCCGACCCGCCGCGATGCCCGCACCGTCGTTTCCCCGGATGGCAAGGCCGTCGCGTTTGTCAGCGATCGTTCGGGATGGATTCACATCTATGTCTTGCCCGTCGACGCCACGTCCGAAGCGCAGGCCGAGCAACTGACGTCGGGCAACTACGGGGCGGGCCTACCGGAATGGTCGCCGGACAGCAGCCGGATCGCGTACCACCACAGCGTTGATGGGAATCAGATGGAGCGGTTCATCGATATCGTCGACGTGGCGACCGGTAAGAGCGAAACCATCATTTCCGATCGCGGTGTCAACTTCAGCCCGGCATTTGCTCCGGACGGACGGAATATCCTCTACCACCGCACGGATCCCGAAAACTCCCTGGATCTCTACGCCGCGCCAGCCCGAGCCCACGCCGAGTCGGTCCGGCTCAGCGACTCGATGCCCGCCGGGCTGAACAGAGCCGATCTGACCACACCCGTTCCGGTGTACTTTCCGAGCCGCCATGACCGGGCACAGGTGCCGGCGACGTTGATGGTTCCCGAGACGCTGGATCGAACGCAGAAGCATCCGGCTATCGTTTGGATACACGGGTCGGGTTCCGACCAGAACTATCTCGGATGGCATCCGGGCAGCTACCGGGCGGGCGTTTCGGTTAGCCGAGTATTTTGGCCGCTCGTGAGGTCGTGCACCCAGATGTCACCCGCGACCACGAATGCCATTCGACCGCCGTCCGGCGACGGGGCGAAACCGCTTCCTACTAATCCGAGCGACAGGGCTTCCGTGGCGGCGGCGGTGTCACCCTCCCATACCGCTTCTGGCTCCCCGGAGCCGTCGGCAGGAACGCGCCACAAAGCCCCGGAGCGAGCGACGGCCACCGACTTGTCAGAATCCCAGAAAAGAGGCGAGGCTCCGCGCGGAGCATCATCGATGATGCCCGCTGAATAGGAGGTGAGGGCTATCGGCGCAGCGGCCGTGCCGGTGTCGACGACGTAGATATTCTGCACGCTGGCAGCATCCCAGATGAAGGCAAGACGAGATCCGTCGGGCGACCAGGTCGGCCGGGACGGATGCCGGATCTCGATCAGCTGCTCGATGCTGAGCGATCCCCGGGAAGTCGAAGGAGCGCGCTCACTCGCGCAGCCCAGAATCGCTACAGAGCAGAGCGACATTAAAGACAAGATTCGCATTATCTGACCCTCGGTGATATCGAAAAGGGCATACGGCGCCCTGAACAGAAAGAGGGTACGCGAGTAACCCGGGCGCCCTCCGCCTTGATGCTGTAGTGGCATGAAAGACAAGGAAGAGACGAGGCCAACCGTCTCATCATTGTAGGAACCAAATGCTTATCGACTCGCCAACCACTCGCCCTCTTTCAAATGCGCGTCAAAGAGCTTCTCGGCGCGCCTCCAGGCGTCGCGAAGGATGTGCTCGCGTCGGAAGAAATGAAGCTCTCCCGGATAGACTTCGAAGTCGAAGGCCTTTCCTTGTTTCAGGAGAGCGTCGATCAAATTCAGCGATTCGCGAAACGCCACGTTGACGTCCGCGGTTCCGTGAAGGACGAGTAGCTGCCGCTCGAGCGTCTCCATGTGCTTGATAGATGCCGTACCGTCGTGGAAGAGTATAGAGACGATACGTAGGACTGGACGTACACAAGGAGATCACCACTTCCCTTTTGGGTGATATCCTCCGTGGCAACGGCGACAACGACATCTGGATCTATGCGCCCGAACAAGGCACGTTTACAAGAATGAGCTATTCGCCTTTGACGGATGAGGTCTATATGCCCTTTGCTAATGTCACCGATACTGAATGACGTGACGCCACGTCGGTCAAGCTGGACCACGTCGGTCAAGCTGGAGAAAACGCAATGGAACGTCCCGGGAGGGCTTTGAAAGTTCCTATCATTTCTTCGAATGTGGCGAGCGTGGCGATATCGCTTGCGAAGGCGCGCCTCCCGTCCAAAAGCCGCCCCTCCGATGCCACGCCTCGGTCGTCGCGCCGACCGGCGTCACGTTCTACGACGTCACCGCATATCCCGCTGACTTCCGAGGAAGCGTGTTCTACGGTGATTTCAATACAGGCACGCTACGCCGCCTCGTCTTGTCGGCGGACGCAGATACGCTTCTGACGGAGGACCAGAGGTTTCTTACCGGCTTCGGACCCATCGTGGACGCCGTCGTAGGCCCCGACGGCAGGATCTACGTGCTCAGCGAGAGTGATATACAGAGAATCGACTTCGTCCCGAACTGAGCGGGTGCGACTATCGTGGGCGTTCCAGCCAGCGGAGGCATCGATCGTGACCGTGAACTGGCAAGCCTTCAAAGAGTCCGCTCCCGAGCTTGCGTCCAAGGCCGAGCTTTCAGATCGCTAATTCGTGACGGCCATCGCCTTGGCCTTGCCTACATAGTCCTCTACTTCGCTTAGGAGCTCCTTCGCGTCGAAGACGACGCCGTTTTTGATCGTCCAGCGCACGCCCCCATGGCGCGAAACCTTCCCATCGTCCCCGATTATCTCGATACCGGTGCCGTACATCACTTTGAAGTCTTGAAGGGGATTCCCGTCGATCACCGCGAGATCCGCCGTTTGTCCGATCCGGATGCCGGCAAGCGTGTCGAGGCCCAGCGTCTTCGTGGCGTTCCAGGTTGCGATCTGTATGATGTCGATGGGGTGGATGCCCGCCTGTTGGAACAGCTCGAGCTCGCGAATGGTTGAAAAGCCGTAGAGGGCATAGAGCGATCCGGCGTCCGAGCCCACCGTCAATGTCCCGCCGGCGTCGAAGAACTCCTTCACGTAGCTCATCCAGATTTGAAAGTTCTCCTTCCAGGCGATCTCGTCCGCCGTGCTCCAGCGGGCGTGATAAGAGCCGTGGTTGCTCGGATTGGGGCTCCAGTAGTCATAGAGCGTCGGGTGGGTGTAGCGCTCGTGCCAGGCGAAGTTCCGAGTACGTCCCAGATCGAGGTTTGCCTCGTAGACGACCATAGTCGGATCCCAGACGGTGCCGTTTTTGATCATTTGTTCGAGCACAGATCGGATGGCGTCCGGATTCTGGTTGGCCTCTTTCCAGAGATGGCCGGCCCAGCGAAAGCGATCCTCCTCGTTCCAGTAGTTGTAGCCAGCGGGAAACCGTTGCGTGCCGGAGAGTGCGGCATCCGGCACACCGTACCAGTGCTCGATCGTGCTGACGCCGGCGTTCGAGGCGATGAGAGCATCCGTCTCGCTCACTTTGAGGTCCACCGCGATGCCGTTCATGCCGAGCTTCTCGACTTCGTCGCCGATGGCGGCGATGACGTCGGGAAAATGACCGGGGCCCTTGCTGACTTTGATGCCGTCCGCGCCTTGCTCCTTGAACTTCCCGACGAGGGCCCGGGCTTCCTCGGCTGTGTGCCCCTTTTCTCCCTGCCGGGAGACGTTGGGCCAGCGCTCGTAGAGGAGCAGCCTCGGGATCGCGGCGGTGCTCTCCTCGCTCAAAAGGCGATGCGCTCGGAGTTTCTCGATGCCGGCGCCGTCTCCCGCATCGCGCAGCGTGGTCACCCCGTGCGCCAGCCACAGGCTGTAAGCGTAGGCGAATCCCCGGTCACCGGCCCGTCCTCCGTCGCCGGGAATATGGGCATGCATATCGACGAGCCCCGGTATCACGTACATCCCCTTGGCATCGATCACACGCTCGCCGCCGGGGCGCTCCCATTCGGCACCGTAGCGGGCCAGAGAGACGGGGTCCACCGGGATCATATCGACAATGGTGTTGCTCTCGATGACGATGTCCATCGGGCCTTCAATGGGCGTCCCCCGCCCGTTCACCACCATGGCGTCACGGATCACCAACTTGGAATAGCGCGCGCCGGTGCTGAACTCCGAGCCCGGCTGGGCCGAAGCGACACCGCCGGTTACGACGAGTAATCCCCAACTCAGAGCCATGCTTCGCCACATAGCAACCTCCTCAAGAGCTCGAGTATATTCCATGAAGGCTTCGGGGGCTCTCTTTGGTCGGAAGAAAGAGCGCTCTCGCCGTCTCATTCGTCCCGAGCGTGGAGCGGTGCTGTTCGCACGAACATTGTGGAGTGCAGAGAGCGAACATTCGACACATTCGTAGACGCGGGCTAAACCCAGCGGCCGGGCCGGTACCCACCCGGACGCGTGACGTCTCCGGCCCGACCGGCTAGGCCACTGACCAGCCACGGCCGCATCAGCAATACCGAAGTTTGTGGTTCCGTAAGGCGTACGATTCGTCCACCAGCGCAGTGCGCTTCGGCCCGGCCGGCTCCGCATTGAGCTCGCGGTGAATCTCGACCCAGCGCGCTATCCTCTCATCGACGTCAGGATGCTCCGAGACTTCTTGCGCCCACTGACGGGCTTCATCATCCCAAAGATCGAGCAACTCTTCGGGTATGGACATCGCGTACTCCATCTCCGCCAGGTTGCTGCCGTGCCAGATATCAAGTGGTTGAGGAGTCTGCCGTAGAACAAGCGGCACGAGATAGAGGTTCTCGAGCATCGTAGAGTACAGCTTGTTGAACGCCTCTTGCTTTTGTTCGCCTTTATACAACCCCAACGCCCAAGTCAGGTATTGGTAGGGATCTCCCAACATCATCATCGGGGGACGCCTTCTCGTACCAGTCGAACGACGCCAGCGCGCCATCCACGTCACCCAGCAACATGTAGAGGGGGCCTAGCAGGTATCGTTTGCCGTAGCCGTCCCCTCCAGACAATCCTGCAAGCTCTCTGTTTTTTGTGTTGCTCCAGCGCGGGCATTCCACTGAGTTTGGTCCGCCGGATTGCCTGCGGCAACTTCGTAGTGGCTAACAATGCCGTTCTCCACCTCATCAATTCGCACGAGTCGTCCAAACTCGGTCGGCTTCCATGTTTTGCCTTTTCGGATCACGGCCGTATGCTCCTCGAACAGGCTGACGATCTTGTCCGGATGGTGACGATGGCCCCCTAAAACACGGGCCTTTGTCTGAGCTAACACCTTTTTGCACAGTGGCAGATAATGTTCGAGTTGGCTCTGATTGCTTATGATGCTCACCAGCGAACCCACGACCGGAAGCTTTCCGCTCTTGAGCGACTGAATAACCTCGTCGGCTTGCCGGACCACGCTGCGCGCCGTGCCCATGAGCTTGCGATAACTTTGCTTGAACTTGACTTGGCTCGATTCGGTGAACGACTTGCTGGCGCGGTCGATCTCAAGCTGCCTGTTTTTCGTTGATCGGCTGTGGTCCACCACCTTGAGCGCACCTTGAGCACAAGCCTTTGCAATACACTTCAGACTACGGGTGAGCACCCGGATGCCATCGGCAAGCAGTGAGCTATCTGTGGGGTAATGGATGTTGCTCTCCAAGGCGCGTTCCTAACAAGCAGTACAACCAACGGCCTCACTTATGCCCATCGTTCCAGATTTTCGTCATGTGGCGAATCTTGTCTCCGTCAAATTCCATGACATAGACATAATCGGCGGCTACGGTGTTGCCGGTCGGGGGAACCGGCCCGCCCTCGCCGGTTTGGGTTCCGTGGACAATCGCAAAGGCGGTAACGGAATTCCGCTCTTGATCGGTCGCGAACGCTTTGATCTCAGGGTGCATGTCCGGAACCGGCGTGAACAACCCCTTTACCCATTCGACATAGCCTTCAACCGTGGTGATTCCGGCAATTGCATCCGCCTGGCACGAAAAGGCTGCATCTTCGTGGCACCACTCTTTGCACACTTCCCAGCCCTTACCAGTTTCTAGGTCATCGAAAAAAGTCATGGCAGTTTCAGAAATTGACATAGCCTTCGTCTCCCTATTTTGAGGTGCCTACGGACGCATGGGTGCGCACGCATCGAGTATTTCATTCCAGTCGTCCGGCACACCGTTATACTAAAATGATTGTTTTAAAAAGTCTATTTTAAAATGATCTCATCAGGTGTCATTCACAATGGCCGACGGCTACGCCTGCAGGGCCCGCAAAATAACGTCGCGAAGATTGGGGATATCGTTTCTTTTGTCCGGATGCCGCCCGTACAAAACCAAACCGTGAACGCAACACATGATAAAACTTGCCGTTGCCGCCGGATCCTTGTCGGCTGGGATTTCTCCTTTTGCCTGCGCGTTTTGGAGGGCGGCTTCCAACAGGCCTTCCATCGTCGCGCAAAAATCGCCGATTTGCTTGGCGGCCCGCGGGCTTATGGAATGTTTCTGGGCGAGGTGGTTCATCATGAGACAGCCCTTGTATTCCTCCGACGCCGAGCCCTTGACGACGCTTTCGAGAAACGCCGCGACCCCCTTGATGTTCGGTTCGGTGGTTAGCATCTGGAACCGTGGGCCCATAACATGCTCGCGATAGTGTGCGAGCGCGGCCTCGAACACTCCATCTTTGTCGCCGAATTCCTTATACATGCTCGCGGTATTCAGCCCGGTCGCATGGACGATATCCGTCACAGAACTGGCTTTGTAGCCTTGCTGCCAAAACAAACCGACGGCCTTGTCCAAGACGTCATCGCGATCATATTCCTTGCTGCGAACCACACCGTTAAATTAAAACGATCATTTTATGAAGTCAACCGGGTTTCACGGACAGCCGAGGCGTCGCGCGTGGAATGCTCGGAGACTATGCGGGCGCAGCTGAGGACTTCCGAACGGCCGTCGAGGTCGGAGGCTGGCCGGAAGAAATGATGGAGGAGCGCAGCCAATGGATCGCCCAGCCTGGACAAAGGTGTCAATCCTTTCGACGACAAGACCCTCCACTTCAGGACGCCACGCAAGACGGACATCGAAACGCTTCGTTCGCGTACGGGCTCGTCTGCGCACCACAACAAAGGGGCCCGCACCTGCCGGTGCCGGCCCCTTTCTCCGTGAGCGGACTCGCCCTAGCTCTTGAAGTTCTCGCGCAGCGCGCCCAGACCGGCGGCGTAAACGTCCTTGATCATCGCGACCGTGTCCTCGGCCGGCCCGCTGGACACGTCGAAGCTCGAGGTCCACTCCACGGAGCAGCCGCCATCGGCTTCCACGACCTTGATCGTGGAGCGGTAGTCCTCGAGCGGCAGGGGGCTTTCGACGATCCGGTAGCTGTAGGAGCGATTGGCATCGTCGATATTGTCTATCTCCTCGTCGATCTGGGCCCCGTTGACCAGGGTGCACTTGCGGTCTTTTCCTTCCAGCGAGCTCTTGGCGATCGCCGGATGCCAGGAACTGATGGTGCCGGGGTCACCTAACTTGGACCAGGCCTCGTCGGTGGATGCGGAAAGGTGGGTTAGAACTGTGACGGTATGCATTGTGGCCTCCTCATGCCTTGGGTTTGTTTTCGTGGTGAGCCCAGGCTACAGAAGAACCCGATCGGCCACATCGGGGAGCTCCCCTATACTGGCAAAAATGGGGGAGTTCCCCGATGCCCGCCTACTTGGTGCAGAGACCGTGCTCGACCGCAAACATGGCCGCCCCGGGCCGGGTGCGGGTGCCGATCTTGTCGTAGATATGGCCGACTTGGTGCTCCACCGTCTTGGCGGAGATGAACAGCTTGCCCCCGATCTCCTTGTTGGACAGGCCTTGGGCCATCAGGCAAATGACCTCGGCCTCCCGCTTGGTGAGATCCGCCGGCAGGCTCTTGCTGCTGGCTCTCCGGCCGGCCGCTCACCGCATCCAGCAGGGCTCTGACCGCCATTCGGTTGAGCCGGCCGGACTCGGCCATGGCGAGAAGCTCCTCGGCAGCCTTCTCCGGTCCGAGCGCGGGCCGGTGGGGTCGGTCCTCGAGCATCGCGTGGTAGCAGTCGGCGGCCGCCACGATCGCGCACTGAAGATCGGGTTTTTCCACCTGACGGTGATAACCGGAACCATCGGCGCGCTCGTGGTGCGACGAAGCCAGCTTGGCATAGCTGTCCAGGGCCGGTGAGGTCCTGAGAATCCTGTCGGTCAAGAATGTGTGCTGCTCGACTTTGGCCCACTCGGAGCGGGTGAGCTCGGGTTTGTCCCACGCGCCCGATGCCGCTCTCTGCCGTCGCTCGACGCACGTCCGCTTCCTTGAGCGCCGTCACTACGTTCGGTCTCGCATATTTGAGGACGGGAATGAGACCGAAGAAGACCCCAGCGAGAAGAGAGATCCCCACAGTGAACAGAAGCACGGTCGCGTCGATACCCACCTCGTAGAGCCGCGGCACACTCGCCGGCCCTATGGCGACGAGAAGACGAATGCCCCCGTAGGCGAGGCCGAGCCCGACCAGTCCCCCGAGAGCCACGCCGCGCAAGATTCACGTTTGGGAAGTCGACCAACTCCAGGGATGGATGCTCGTCGGACATCTCGGCCGTCAAGGCCGCGAGGACGAGCACGCGGCGCTCGAAGTCGCGAACTACATCCTCGGAGGCAACGGCGCCATCTGGAAGCGAGTCCATCCCGAGCTCGCTCCCGCGCGCGCAGAGGGCCATTTCGACGCGCGGTTCTTCGTCGAAAGCCGAGGCAAGCGCGGCCTCTCGAACGACATCTCGTGCTACGTGCCCGTGGGCTTCCGCGCACCGGCGCTCACTTACGCGGTCACCTTGGGCCGCCCGGAATCCATCGCCTTTCTACTGAAGATCATCGACGACGAGTGGCGCAAGATCCGCGAAGACGTCGCAGATGGCGACATCGAGATCGCCAAAGGCGCCCTCACCCAAGGCTACTTCCAGATGCGCTACGCGGGCGCCCACGCGACCGCGCTCAGCTTCGCCGAAGAGCTCTTCTTCGAAGGCGGCCACGATTGGAGCCAGGGTTATGTCGAGCGCATCCGCACGGTGACGAAAGCAGAGGTTCTAGCCGCCGCCCGGAAGTACTACCGCCCCGAAGACCTCGTGGCCGTCCTCGTCGGACCGCTCGACGAGATACAAAGCTCGGAGCATCCACTCTACAAAGCCAAGCTCGAAGATTTCGGCGAGATCATCGTACACGGGTGGCAAGAATAATCAACTTGAGAATATAGAGTTACAACTTTACACTAACTCTATGGCTATCCACGACGAGGTTCTCCGAGCGGCCCGGCGTCTTTGCGGGGAGCGGCGCGGCTGGACCTTCACACCTGAAGAGGTTGTTCGAGCCCTACCGGACCTGAACGCGAGCTCGGTCCGGACCCACATCGTGAGTCGCTGCTGCGTCAATGCGCCGAAAAACCACCCGCACAAGTGGGACTACTTCCATCGCGTGCGGCGCGGTGTGTATGAGATTCTGCCCGCCCACCGGCGCGTCAAAAGCGCGAAGCCATCCCGCGTCGCGGAGAGTCGCCCGACCTGCGGAACGGCGCCCATTCGAGACTCGGTGCACGCGACGGTCTCACGCGGGGAACGCCTCTACGTCGCCGAATGCCTGGAGGTAGCAGTCGTGACCCAGGGCACAACCCTTGATGAAGTCGTGGCAAACTTACGCGAGGCTTTGGAGCTGCACCTCGACGGCGAGGACTTGCGCGCGCTCGGCTTGACGCCCTCTCCGCGTCTCGTCATCACCTACGAGAGCCAGCTCGGCACTAGGCAGCCTAGGAATGACACCTCGACTCAGACGGCTCTCGGCTAGGGACGTCCTCGGCATTCTGAAGCACTTCAGATTCGAAGTCGTCGCGACACGCGGCAGTCATGCAAACTACGACGAGAGATCGATGGGGGCGAGACGCAAACGCTCACCGTTGCGTTGCGCAAAGAGCTCGATCTCGGCACAATTCAGGCTATCTATCGTCAGGCGGCGAGATTCATCCCGGAGGCGGATCTCCGATCTTTGTTTTACAGCGAGTAAGCTCGAGAAGAGGGTTCCATGTATTCTGCTTTGATTTCGGCCGACGAAGTCCGGACCAAGCTGGACGACGACGACTGGGCCATCGTCGACACGCGCTTCTACCTGCCCGAACCTGAAAAGGGCGAAACCGAGTATTTGGAAGCCCATTTACCCAGCGCCGTTTACGCTCACCTCGACCGTGACCTATCCGGCCCTCGAACAGGCAGCAACGGCCGCCATCCCATGCCGAGCCTCGAGCACATGGTCGATCGCTTTTCGAAATGGGGTATCGACGAGAATGTCCAAGTCGTCGCCTACGACAACGCCGGCGGCCCATTCGCTTCGCGCCTCTGGTGGATGCTGCGTTACCTCGGTCACGACGCAGTGGCCGTTCTCGATGGCGGCTTTTCTTCTTACGACGGCGAGCTTCGAGATGGACTCGAGGACCGCGCGCCACGCAGGTTCACACCTAAAACCCGCGAAGCAATGCGGATCGATGTGGAGGTGCTCGCACCGCATCACGACGACTACCTGTTGATCGACGCCCGCGCGGGCGAGAGGTTTCGCGGCGAGACAGAGCCACTAGACCCCGTTGCGGGCCACATCCCCGGCGCCCACGACTTGCCTTCGGCAGCGAATGTGAACGACGAAGGACGTTTCCTCGAACCCGAGGCACTACGTCGGCGCTTCGAGACCGTCATCGGTGAGCGCGATACGTCGGATGTCGTGTGCTATTGCGGCTCGGGCGTGACTGCGTGCCACAACCTTCTCGCCATGGAGATTGCGGGCATCGGAGGTGCGCGACTTTATCCCGGGTCATGGTCGGAGTGGTGCGCCGATGACAGCCGCCCCGTCGAGACCGGTTAGCATCGAGCCGGCGAGGTGCTTGGTCTGGACCAAATTCGACGTCGCTGCTGCGACGACGGATTACGTCGTCGGGTCCACGCTATTCGGCCGACAGATGGATCCACGCGAGTCCATCAATGTTGTCGAAGTGTTCATCGAAAGAAACGAGATCGGCTCCGGTTTCCATCGTGTGCGTCGAGATCCAGATGTCGTTCGTAGGGATCGGGCGTCCTTTCTGAGGTAGCTGCGCTGCGACGCGTGAGTAACGGTTGCTCGTCGACATGCCGACCGGCACGAACGTAACATACGGATTGTCGAGTAAAGCGTTGAGCTCTTGCAGGTTCCGCTCGAAGCGGGAGCCGTGCCGGAATCCGTAAAGCAATTCACCGGCAACGATGGCCGAGAAGAACACCTCCTCGGATTTGCGTACTAGCTCCGCGACCGGACGGTGTCCTCGCTTGAGTTGAGAGTAGGCATTGGAGTCGAGGAGGAGTCTCATTCCCACATGGACTCGTCGATTTCCTCGAAATCCCGCGCGCGCGCTCGAGTTGTGCCGCCTCCTCTGCCGTGCACGTTCCAATTAGGTGATCGCGCGAAGACCCCACCCTATCGGCGTGAGGTCCGTTTTCTGAGAGGCCAGCACCCTTGCGAAGAAGTCGCAGTACCGCCTGGTTGAGTGAGATCCCTTCCCGATTCGCCAAGTGCTGGATTCTCCGGGCTAGATCGTCGTCGAAACCACGTACCGTAAGCTGCTTCATGTCCATCCAATTAATGAGTCATATTACGACTCATTATGAGTCACTATGATGCTGCGACGCTCAGCTGTCCAGGGCAAGAAAAAATAGCGTGCGTCGTGGCGGCTGCTCTTCGTTCTCCCCGGTGGCGGTTCCGGACGCCGTCCGGATTCAATGTCAATCCATCCGGAGCATCGCCCGTTGGATCGACACGGCTCGCGCGCCGTGCGGGAAGTTAGCAAGCGGCGAGGCGCCACCAGAGCCAGCAAAGGGCCAACGCCTCCAAGCTTCGACATGACCAGAGTGGCGATTCCTCGCGCTCGTGACAACTTCGTCTCGAGCCGAGACTTCATGCGATCTAAATTATCCGGGCACGACGAAGAATCCCTTCGAGCGAAACGAGCCGCACCTTGACTGCTTTGTGCGAAGCGGAGCTCGATGACTGTGTGAGGCGCAGCGATCACGCTACCGGCGCCCGGTATTGAGCGGGAGTCATGCCGATAAAGCGTTTGAACTGGCTCCCATGTGGCTCAAAGCGTTTGAACTGGCTCCCATGTGGCTCTGGTCGGCAAAGCCCAACTCGTGGGCGATTTCAGCAAGGGCAAGACAAGTCAGAGAGAGCTTCTTCGCAGCGAGAGCGACCCGCAATCGGCGGCGATAGTCGCCCGCACTCATCCCACGGTGGCGCCGCAACTCCCGCGCGAAGTGGCAGCGGTGAAGACCGGCTTCGCAAGCCAGTTGGTCCAGAGTGAGCGGGCGCGACATGAAAGGCTCCCCCGGCTCGACGAGATCGGCCTCGACGCGGACGTCTTTCTCTTCACCTTTGGTGCTTCGCTTTTGACCCGCTGGTTTTTGGGCTCGCTCCGGCATTTCATCTCACGTACGCTCCGGTTTCGAAGGCCATCGGGGCGGCTTCCCGGGGTAGCGCCCTCAAAGAGAGCCAGACGTGGCGGAGCCACGGTTCCGGACCGTGCTCTTGACGACCTTCGCCTTACTCGCGATGTTGCTGGCGGCAGAGGGATCGGTGGCGTCATGGCCTACAACGTGTCACAGCGAACTCGGGAGATTGCCGTGCGCGTTGCCATGGGCGCCGACGATCGCCGCATCGTCGCGATGGTCTTACGACAGGGGGCGAAGCTGACGGCGTCAGGTATCGGTCTGGGTGTGGTGGGTGGTTTGCTCGGAGGTAGATTTCTGTCGAGCCTTCTCTTCGGCGTCACGCCGCATGACACGTCAGTGATCGGCGCGGTCGTCTTGTCGCTCGCTGCGGTTGCTCTCTTGTCGAGCTATCTCCCCGCCCGTCGCGCTCCGCAGCGAATGAAGCTCGCAAGACGAGCGGTCAGCGTCAGCCGATCAGAAACTGCTTCGAGGCGAGGAGGAAAAACACGCCGATGGCCCACGTGGGGATCACGAAGAAGAACGTCGACGCCTCCAAGCTCAGAAACGACAGGCCTTGATCCCGCCGAAACCAAATGTCCGACAAGATGATCCCGACACCCGTCAAGCGCATGAGCGCCATCATCGTCGAGTCTTCCGCTGGGAGAATCTCGAGCGCATGGACGCCGAAGAACCCGCCGCCGACCAGGAAGAGCGCCATATTCGCGCCAACGATGAAAAATCCTGGTGGTTTCCAAATGAGCATAGGAGCCTCCCCCGCCCATCCGGGCGGCCCGCATTTGGATTCACGATGAAAACTGGATAGCTCCAGGATACCGGACGCGCGGGGCGTTGAGTAGCTCTTCGAACGACTTTCAACGCAACGGAAACTCGGGTAGGACCGCTAGGCCGAGATCAGATCTGGTATAAGAGAAGCCAGATACAACGGCAATGAGAGTAAACGGTAGTGCAAGACGCCTCCCGGCATCTTGACCTCGTGACGTTCGTCAGCAACCGGTCCACTGTGGAGGCGGACGGCCTCGTCCAGGCCAGAGCGCCAGAGGAACTGATGGAGAGACTTGAGGGAGCCCGATGCCGAGGACTTCGCTTCGACAGGGACGAGCTTGCCCGGAGCTGACAGCAGAAAGTCGATCTCGGCATTCGACCGTGAAGACTCGCTGACCCAGAAATAAAGTTCCTCATGCGACGGGCCTCTTCCAGCCAAAAGCTCCTGTCCAACGAACATCTCGGCAATACGCCCTCCGAGAATCTTGTCGACGGGCCAACGACGGAGCTCTTCAGAGTCGAAGCCCATTGTCGCGAGGGCTAACGCCGTATCCAGAGGAAGGAGTTTCGGCGCCGAGCGCGCACGAGCCACGAGAGGTGGCGTGAGGGAGCTCGTCGGCCACGCCTGAGTGATGAGAAGCGCGGCGTCGAGCTTGCCCAGAGCAGCCTTCATGAGTTGAGAACGATAGCCCGGAGCAAAGTTCTCGTATTTGAAGCGCAGTCCATAATGATGTCGAAGGCTCTCGAACGCAGCTTCGAGATAGGTTAGATCCCGGACGCCCCGGTACTTTTGAAGATCTTCAGCCAGCGACTGGATTAGATCCGCATGCACCCGAGAAGCCGCGGCAGGCTGCCCCGATTCCACCCAGCTCGCGACGGCCTCGGGCATGCCGCCGATCTGGAGATAAGTTTGGAAAAGCTCGGTCGCCTGCTCGTGCACAGGCGCTTGGATCGGCTGCCAACCCGAGGCTGATTCCAGAATCTGACTGGCGAGGACATCGTTTTCCGAAGCCCGCAGAAACTCCATGAAGCTCAGCGGGCGTAGCGTTCTGAAAGTCACCCGGCCCACGGGAAACGCGAATCCGCGCTCCTGAAGTCGCACCTCCATCAGTGAGCCGGCGGCAACCACCGCAAGCTCCGGATGATCCTCCCTCAGGAAACGCAGCCAATGAATGGCCTCCGCACTCTCCTGAATCTCATCGAGAAAGACCAATGTGCGCTCCGGGAATGCCGCGACATTGAACCGGGCCTTCAGGCCTGCCAGCAAATCCTCGGCCGAGCTCGAAGCTCGGATCAACGCCAAATCTTCGAAACGCTCCAAATTGAGCTCGAGGAACAGCTCGAAGCGCTTGGCCAGTTCGCGAACAGACGCCGTCTTCCCCGTCTGGCGCGCACCTCGCAGAATCAACGGCTTGCGCCCAGTGGATTCGCTCCATTCCATTAGGATGCCGTCGATGTCTCTCTTGAAATACAAGAGTGATATTATATCATAAACACACTAGTGTTTACACATGTATATCTTGTGAACACAGGGGTGTAATCAATCTACGCTTTCTACTCCGCAAGAGGGGAACAGTCTAGCTCCGTTCCCTCTAAGCGTATCGTAGTGCTCAGCCTGACCCTGACAATCAATCGTCGAAATAGACGCTGTTTCGCTCCCCGACACCGGTGTTTTTGGACAGTGGCAGTCGGAGATCTCGTTGGCTAGGAGAAACAGGCGGCGAAGCCCGGGCCTCCCGACAGTGCTGCGATGTCATGAATCTGAGCTCGTCGGACTAGCGATTCGCTCGCTGACGCTTCCGGGCGCCTCGCGCGGTCTGGCGTGGTATCTGACACCCGACTTCTCCGCCATCCATGCCCAGGCGGTACTTGCCGCGCTCGGCCAAGCCTTCTACTCGATCGGTATCGGCATGGCGGTTGCCTTCGGCTTCGGGAGCTATCTCAACCCGAAAAACAGCGACGTGCCCCGAAGCGTTGCGATCGTCGTGGGCTGTGACACTCTCGTGGCTTTCATCTCGGGCCTCGTGATTTTCCCGGCGCTCTTCGCCTTCGGTCTCGAGCCCGATGCCGGCCCCGGCCTGCTGTTTCTCACGATGACGAACCTGTTCGCGCAGATGCCGGGAGGCTACTTCTTTGGCAGCCTGTTCTTTTTCCTGTTGATCCTCGCCGCGATGACGTCGGCGACGGCGCATCACGAAGTCTTGACCGCAACCCTCACCGACCTCGTACCGATCAGTCGTCGCGCCGGCGCGTGGCTTCTAGCCGGTGTGTTCCTGCTGCTCTCGACCGTGGTCATTCTGTCCCAGGGTCCGTGGTCCGGCTTTCGTATCTTCGATATGGATTCGTTCGTTTTTTTGGACACTCTTTCGGGAACCTTCCTTCTGCCTACCGGGGCCCTCGCCATGTCGCTCTACGTCGTGTTCGGGTGGACCTTCGACCGTTTCCGCAACGACACGAACGTCGGAAGCGGTTCCGTCAAGCTCCATGCGAGTGCTTGAACCAGCACTTGCATGTTCGCAGACGACTGAAAGGCCGCCACGGTAACGGGATAGATTTCCTCGGCACCCAGCTGGTACGTCAAGTGACCACCTTGACGTGTCCTCGCAATTCCCTTGCCGTAGCCCAGAACGATCTCTCCGAGAAAAGGCGTTCCAGGTTCCACCGCGGGAACGTGGATCTGTTGCCAGAATGCCGTGTACTCCTTGGTGGCGCGATTCTTCAGAACGACACTCACCTTGTAGTCCCCGGGAAGAATCGGGTAGTTGTCTCGATAGCCAAAAGGAAAGCTCTTGGCGCTCTGGACTGGCTCGCACTAAGCTGCAGTAGCGGCTGGTTGACGTCCACGGCCATCAGACGACCTTCCGCGTCGCGAATCTCGAGGTCGACATCCAGGCTGGTGTAATGCCTCATCTCGTCGGGGTCTGACTCGAGTGAGAACTTCTCGGGCGCGATCTCCAGGGCGTAGTGGACGAAGGGCGTCAGGTTCGGCCCATAGAGGACGGCCATACTGTGATCCACGCTGAAGTACTTGAAAGTGTAGTCTTCAGCAGGGCAACTTCATACCCATCCCCCCGGCGGGAGACACTCCTCCCGCCTTGCCTTGTTTGCTCGAGCTCTGCTACCCTCACCAGGACTCAATCGGACTGCAGTCCCATCCCAGTGGGTAAATTTCGTGAGGATCGGGGCTGGACACGTATGAATTTTCCTATCCTTTCCCGAGGCGGTGGATAAGGAGATGGTGCCTTGATCCTGGGACTCACCGGCCGGGGCCGCATGGGCTCCGAGGTCGAGCGCCTGGCTCGCGCAGATGGCCACGAAATTCGTCTCTCACTGGATGAGTATTCCAACCCGGACGGGATCGGCCTCACCAAGGATGCCCTCGCGGGGATCGAAGTGGTCATCGACTTCAGCTGGCCGGAAGCCGTCCTAGACAATATCCGCCGCGTAGCAGAGGCAGGCGTTCACATGATCGTGGGGACGACTGGGTGGTACGATAGTCTTGGAGAAGTACGGCAGTTGATCGAGACGCACCAAACTGCGCTCGTTTACAGCGCGAATTTTTCGATCGGGGCCAATCTCTTCCTAAAGCTCGCCGAGGTCGCCACCCGCCTCTTCGACCCTTTCTCCGCGTATGACCCTTACGTTTTCGAGCAACACCATCGAGAGAAGGTCGACGCGCCCAGTGGAACGGCGCTGCGGCTGGCGGAGATCGTCGTCGCGAACACTGAACGTAAGACCCGGGTGCAGATCGGAAGCCCGGAGGGGAAGATCGATCCCGAAGCGCTTCATATCTCTTCGCTAAGGGCGGGTGGAGCGTCGGGTCGACACGAGTTGGGGTTCGATAGTGCAGCCGACAGCGTGGAAATAGTGCACACCGCCCGCAATCGAGAAGGCTTCGCGCGGGGCGCGCTTTTTGCCGCGGAGTGGGTCCACGACAAGAAGGGCGTTTTCGAGTTCGGCGATTTACTGGAATTGGAGTGAGTCATGAATGAGCCGTGGCAGGGAACCTATACTGCGGTGGTGACCCCCTTTCGCACCGACGGAGCCGTGGACGAACAGGCGCTCGAGAGGCTCGTGGATCTTCAAATCGACGGACGGGTGGAGGGAATCGTTGCTTGCGGCACGACCGGGGAAAGCGTCACTCTGAGCGGCGAGGAGCAGCTCCGCGTTATTCAAGTGGTACGAGACCGAGTCGACACGCGGGTTCGGGTGATCGCCGGTGTAGGCGGGAACAGCACGGAAAAGGTCGTGGCTCAGGCCCGCGTGGTCGCTTCGCTGGGGGTAGATGGGATTCTCTCCGTCGTTCCTTACTACAACAAACCTACCCAAGAAGGCTTGTTTCGACATTTCTCCGAACTGGCCGATGCGATCGAAATACCGGTGATCGTCTACAACGTTCCGGGCCGAACCAGCGCCAATCTTTCGCCCGCGACCTTGATGCGCCTCGCCCAGCACGAGAACATTCGAGGGGTGAAAGAGGCATCGGGCAACCTCATTCAGGTGATGGAGATCCTGTCGCGCCGGCCAGACGGCTTTAGCGTTTTTTCCGGGGAAGACAATCTGACCTTACCAATTCTGGCCCTCGGGGGCGATGGAGTGATCTCGGTGGTCTCGAACGAAGTGCCTACGCTGATGAGTCGGATGGTCCGGGAGGCGTTGGCGGAGAGACTGCCCGACGCCCGGGAGATCCATTTCCGGCTCTTGGGATTGATGAACGCTAACTTCATCGAGACGAACCCCATCCCGGTCAAGGCGGCCTTGGCGATGATGGGGCTCATCGGTGAACACTATCGGCTTCCGCTCGTGCCGATGAGTGCAGAGAATCGCAGTGGACTACGTGAGCACCTGCTGCAATTGGAGTTGGTCGAGGAGTTGACCGGCAAAAGGAGCTAACCGTAACGACGAAGGCAAAGACTGCTCTCCAAGAGACGATAGAACGGCTATTCGAGCACGAGGGTGCCGACCTTCCGTCAGACGCTGAGAGTTCTTTCGTCGAGTTCAGGGCGATGCTGTCCCGAGGGGAGGTGCGTGCCGCCGAGCCAGGTCCTCATGGTTGGGTAGTCAACACTTGGGTGAAAAAGGGGATTCTGCTGGGATTCCGCCTTGGACGAATCGAGGACTTCTCTCTAAAGAAGCCTCCGATGCGGTTCTTCGACAAGCATACGTTTCCGCTTCGGGACCTGGAGCCCGAAGAGCAGGTCAGGGTGGTCCCAGGCGGTTCTTCGATTCGGGCCGGGGCGTTCGTGGGCCGAGGAGTCGTCTGCATGCCACCGATGTATGTGAACGTCGGTGCCTACGTGGATGAAGAGACGATGATCGACTCCAACGCGCTGGTGGGTTCCTGTGCTCAAGTCGGCAAGCGCGTGCACGTTTCCGCCGGTGCGCAGATTGGCGGCGTTCTCGAGCCGGTGGGAGCGATGCCGGTGATCATCGAAGACCGCGTACTGGTGGGAGGGAACTGCGGGGTGTACGAGGGCACCATCGTCAAGAAGGAAGCGGTGTTGGCAGCCGGGACGATACTCACTCGGTCCACGCCCGTCTACGATCTAGTGAACGAAACGGTGCTGCGGGCAAGCGCGGACTCGCCTTTGAGCATACCTCGAGGCGCGGTGGTAGTACCGGGGAGCCGACCGGCGCGAGGGAGCCTCGCCTCGCGAGATGGCCTCCATCTCTATGCACCTATCATCGTCAAGTACCGCGATCCCAGAACCGATGCCGCGGTCGCACTGGAAAGCGCCTTACGTCCTTGAACTGGCTTCGTCGGCTTAGCTTTTGAAAGAGCCTGCTTCTAGCTTCTCTTGCCGAGCTCTCCTTTGCCAGTGAGGACCGCCTTGAGCCGGGCTCGGAGCGGAGGGCTCGAGCTCCTTGTCCTTTCGTATCTCTACACGGCGAGGGGGGTTGACAGTCGATCGCAGCCTGCAACGCATCGAGCCCGGCCTCACGGTCGCCGAGTTTCATGGGCTTGATCGGGGGAAAATAGACGGCCTCGATAGCGACGACGGAGTAGGTTCCCGCAGGGAGGGCGGGCTTCATTGGGAACCTCCAGTTTTCAAAGAACGGGGTGTTTTCGATGATGATCGGTCTTCGACTGAAACGCGTGCGCCAGCAGTAGAATCTCCGCTTCCCCGAATAGCTTGCCCGTGAACCGCAAGCTCGTCGGCGTGCCTTCGAAGAAGCCACCCGGCACGCTGATCTCCGGATGGCCCGTCAGATTCGTTAGACCCAGGTTGCTCCCGATGAACCCGTCCAAGTCGCCGAGGGCCTCGTCGACTTGTTCCATGATGCGCATGCGCAGACGATTCGCTTGGATGTACTCGACCGCGGGAACGAAGCGCGCCGAGCGAAAGCTTTCCGGCCACCGGCTTTCTTCGGGAGGCGCCTTCATACTGTCGATATCGCCCTCGAGCGTCAAGTCGTCGAAAGCAGCGGCGGATTCGGTCGTGAGGATGAAGCCGATGGCGTCGGAAGGCACGTCGGGCAGGTCGAAGGGTTCGAGCTCGACACCCAGCGATCGGATCACGTCGAGCGCTTCGCGGTTGTTTCTTTGGGTCGCCCGCTGCCGTGCGACGCGATCAGCGTTTTCCGGGTCGCCCTCGATCTCGTCGAAAGCCGATCGCAAGTAGCCGATGCGAAGCTCGCGCACGTCGCGCCCGCCATCCCAGACGAACGGGACGTCGAAGAGCGTGTTGTCTTTTCCATCCGGTCCCCGAATCGCATCGAAGACGAGCGCGCAGTCTTCGGCGGAGCGGCACATCGGGCCAATCTTGTCCATCGACCACGACAGCGCCATCGCACCGTAGCGGCTCACTCGACCGTAAGTCGGTCTCAGTCCGGCCACACCGTTGCGGGTCGAAGGCGAGATGATCGAGCCGCGCGTCTCGGTGCCGATGGCAAAGCCCACGAGCCCGGCGGCGGTGGCGGAGCCCGGTCCCGCGGACGAGCCGCTCGAGCCTTGCTCTGTGTTCCACGGGTTTCGCGTGCGCGCGCGAAACCAGCGATCGCCGGAAGCAAGTGCCCCCATCGAAAGCTTCGCCACGAGCACGGCGCCCGCTTCGGTGAGCCGCGTGTAAACCGTCGCGTCGGTGTCGATCCTTTGATCCTCATAAGGTGTGGCGCCCCAGGTCGTCTTCGTGCCGCGCACGGCCAGAAGATCTTTCGCGCCCCACGGGATGCCGTGGAGCGGTCCGCGATAAGTGCCCGCGGCGATCTCTTCGTCGGCGCGCTTCGCCTGCTTCATCGCGATGTCTTCAGTGAGGTTCACGACGCAGTGAAGCTCCGGGTCAAATTTTTTTAAACGCGCGAGATAGAGCTTCGTGAGCTCCGTCGGTTTGACGTCACGCCTCGCGACAAGCCGTGCAAGATGAGTCGTCGGCAAAAAGGCCAGCTCTTCGTCCGTCGACGGCGTGGAGACGTTGACGTCGCTCGGCGCCATCGAGCTCTCGCCTGTCGGGATCCGCTTTCCGGGCGGAACGGGATTGAACACGAGCGCCGGGGCGGTGTCGTTTCCGAGACTGGCAGCGCGGATCGCGTCGAATCCTTTCAAGGGACTTCGCTCTCCGTTAAGCCTATCGAGAAGCGCTTGTTGCTGGGCCGGCGTAAAACTGAGGCCAGCGATCTTTTGTGCCGCGTCGATCATCTCGACCGTCACGGTCGCGGCATCCTCCGCGACGGCCGCCAGAGCTCCTGGCATCAAGCTGGTCCCGAGCCCGAGAGAAGAAAAACATGCCACGAATCGTCGGCGGTTCATTTCTGTCGTCATGGTCTCTGCCTCGCGAGGGCGAGTCTATCACCAGTTTTTCCCCAACATGCCTCCTTCTGAGCAACGCAGTCTGTAGTACGATGAAATCGATATGGACACCGAGAATATGCGGGCGCGCGTCGCGAGCTACTTCGCACAAGCTGTCATGTTGGCGCCCTACTAGCAGTCGTGCCGGCAGCGGTGTTAGCACTCAGGAGGTGGTAGTGGCGGGCTCGGCGTTCGACGAAGTTTACGCGATCGTCCGCCGTATCCCGCGCGGCCGCGTGATGAACTACGGGCAAATTGCGGAGCTTCTGAGTCGGGCGCTCTCCGCTCGCGCGGTCGGCTGGGCGATGCAAGATTGCCCGGAAGGCGTACCCTGGCAGCGGGTGGTCAACGCCTCCGGAGGGATCTCGACGGAGCACCTCGTCGATCCTCCCGATTTGCAGCGGCGCTTGCTCGAGAGCGAGGGCGTTCGCTTCAGCGAAGACGGCAAGCTCTCGATGGCGCGCTACCGCTTCACGCCGACGAAGAAGACCAAGAAGAAATAGGTCGCGTCAGCCAAATGCTGTAGCGTTTTAGGCGAGCGCTACCGCGTGACGGCCGTGATCTCTTTGATCTGCTCGCGGATGGCGGTGGCCTTTCCCGCCTCCTCGAGGCGCGTCCATAGAAACGCTACCGTGTCGCGATCGACGAGGCCGGGTGGGGATCCTGATTCGGAAGTCGTGAGTCCCTCCGCTTTGCGGAAGGCATCCACGGCCGTGACGAGCTCCTCTGTGTAGATAGGAGCGCCGTTCTCGCTTGCGAGCTTGGATTGGCCCGCGCGAAAGTAGCCAAGCGCGTGAAGCATGATCTTGAGCTGTACGATGTCGCGGCCCGAATATTGCTGCAGCGTCCGAAAACCGAGCGTCTGGCCGATCGTGTCGTAGATATGCCGGAGCTCCGCGACGGGCGCTTCGTTCTCGCAGACGTTCACGTGGGTCGAGACCCGGTCGGGTCGGCGTGAATGCCCTTCGCGCGGGTCCGCGACTATGACCGCCGCGGACTGCGTACGACCTTTGCGTGCATCGCCGCCGGTCGCTTGGCCCGCTTCGAGCCCTGTGATGAGGCGGTCGGCGAGGTGGCGGCCGCTCCCCTCGGACGACTCGAACGAGCGCGCGACAGCCTGAACGACTTGAGGTCCTACGAGCGAGTTCCCTTGCGCCACGTAGTTCCGGCCCGCAAGTTGACCCGACCAGGAGCGCGTTTCGGAGCCCGTATGTTGCGCGGTGCCGCCTTTCAATCCGATCGCGCCGATCTGACGATGCGCGGCCCGCTCGTCATCGGCGATGGTGCGGCTGAGCGCTTCCTCCGCGCTGTGGCCCTCCGCGAGCAGATCGAGGATTTCGTTTCCGTACGCCGTCCGCGTGCTCGCTTGCGTCGCAACCGCGCCAACGCCTGCGCGCACCCAGGGCACGCCGTTGCCGACACACGGGTTGCGTGTCGTGACAGCGACGCCGGATTCACCCGTTTCGGGATCGATCGCGGCGATCGAGAAAGTGTGAAAGATGAGGTCATCACCCCACTGAGGCCACGCCGCCGGCTCCTGCGGCTTGACTTCGATGGCGACCCAGAGAAAGACGAGAAAGGTAGCGGTGGCGCGCTTGGACATGGGGTGCCAAGGGTATTACGGCCGGCGTCCGTACGGCAAGAAGATGTTTGTCAGGAAGACGCGGGAGGTTCGTCTTGGAGCTCGGCGAGAAGCGCCGTCGCCTCTTCCGCGCGATCTTTGGCGACGTCGAGGCGCACCTTCCCCAGGAAAGGATTGCCGGAAAACACGGCCCCCGCGTTCTCACCCACGGCGAGGTATTCGATGCCGGCACCTTCGAGAAGCGATTTCGCGAGGGCTAAGAGACCCGGGTTCGCAGAGTCGAAAACGTTGACGAGCTCGATATCGTTTCTAGCTGGCATGGCAGTCTCACGTGGGTGTCGTCGAATAGGTGGCCGCCGCCCGCGGACGCTCGGCGGGAGGCGCACCTTGAATGGGGATCGCAACGGTAAAGGTCGAGCCCTTTCCGAGCTCGCTCGTCACCGTGAGCCGCCCGCCATGGTTCTGCACGATGCGGTAGCAGATCGATAAGCCAAGGCCCGTCCCTACACCGACACCCTTGGTCGTGAAACCGGGTCGAATATCCGGGCGAGATCCTCTTCGGCGATCCCGGCTCCGTCGTCAGAAACGCTCACGATGGCCTCGTCGCCGTCACGAAACGTCTCGATCCGAATCCGGCCGCGTCCGTCGATAGCCTGAATGGCATTTACGATGAGGTTCATGAAGACTTGATTGATCTGTCCCGCATAACAGTTCACGTACGGGATGTCGCCGTAGATTTCGTCGACCGAGATGCGATTTTTCGTTTTGTGCTCGACGAGAGCGAGCGTCTCTTCGAGCCCTTGGGTGATGTCGATGCTCTGCCACTCCGACTCGTCGAGGCGCGCGAACTTCCTCAGATTCGAGACGATGTGAATGATGCGGCGAGACGCAGTCTCGTTGACGGCGTTCATCTCACGCAGTACGTCGATGGAGCTCGAAACCAATTTTAGCTCAGAAGCGCTCAAGCTCTCCGCGGAAGCCAGTCGTTCACCGACACGCTCGAGCGTTTTTCCTTCCGTCTGCGTATTGCTGTGAATGGCTCCCATGGGCGTGTTGAGCTCGTGGGCGACGCCGGCGACGAGCTGTCCGAGCGATGCCATTTTCTCGGCCTGAATGAGCTGGAGCTGCGTCTCTGATAGCTCCCGGAAATCGACGAAGCGCTGGAAGGCGACCGAAATCGCATCGGCGAACTCGGTCAGCGTCGTCACGTGCTCTTCTGTCGGCTCGTCCGCCTGCGAGCCACCGACGAAGAGGACCCCGTGCGAGAACGGCACAGTGACGAGCCAGCGCCACTCGGGGTGCCCGCCCTCTTCCACAAAATCAGTGCCGTCGAAGCGCAGGGTCTCGACCCGTTGTTCTTTCCATGCATCGATGAGCTGCCGGACCTGCGGCGTGCCGTGGACGGAGAGGTCCTTTGTCACTAGCCCGCCGCCCTCCGTTGCGCTGTAAGTCTGCACCTTCTGCTCTTCCTTATTGATGATGGCGATGCCGCAGACCGAAAAGCGAAGCCCGAGCCGCAACAGCTCGTCCTGCAAGACATCGATAGCGAGCGCGAGGTCGTCCGGCTTCTGCATCAAGAAGACTTGTCTCACCACTTTGGCGACGGAGCGGCCTCGGCGGAGCTCGCGGTTTTGCTCGTGGAGCGTCGGTCTCTCGAGAGCATCGAACAAGTCCTGTGGCGTCATGCGCATGTGGCCGAACTCGGCGTAGTAAATCCAGCGAACGATCCCGTATTTGTCGACGAGGATACCCGTCGGAAATGGAACATCTTTTCCGGGACCGCCGCCCCGGTGGCGGATGTCGAGCTTGTCAATAAGCTCACCGTTCTCGTCGGAGAGAAAGGTGAAATCGGCCCCGAGCTTTCGCCGGAAGGCTTCCGAGATCTCAGGAGGATCGACGCTTATAGCGAAAATGCGGGCGTCTGCATCGGTGACCCGCGTTTGGAATTTCTGGAGCTGCCCGAGCTCACTCGTGCAGAACGGTCACCATGGGCCCCGGTAGAAGAGGTAGAGCGCCGTTTTGCCGTCGAGGCCCTCGAGGCTTTTCGACACGAAGGTCCCGCCGCGGGAGTCCGGAAGCGTGAAGCTTGGAAACGGCTCGCCGAGCTTCAAGCTGGTTTCTCCGCGCGAAAATCGCGCGCCCATGCTCACGTACCAGGTGAGGACGGCGAGCACCACGAGCTCGACGACGAAGAGAATCCAGTGAACGACGTTCGGTCTCGTCAGCACGCTAGCAAAGCCGATGGCCGCGCTCGCGCCGACGAGCGCGAATTGCTCGAACGGATAGCGGCGATATTTCCCGCGCCGAAGCGTCCACCCGAAGAGAACGCCGCTCAGAAAAAGGAGCGCGATGCCTGTGAGAGCCAGCATGTCATTTGTCGTTTGTCGTTAATCAGCACCTTAATACTAGCGCAGTTCTTCAGGGAAGAACCTTGCCAGCACGGCCTCATCCGGCGGGGCGGTGAAAAGTGACACCACCGTGAGGCTGATACAACACCCGCCGAACATCGCTACCACGGGAAGAAGCCCGGTGCCGCCCATGGTGTACTCGCCGGAGACGGCGAGAGAGCGCGCGAAGAACAAACCCCACAACACGGCCACGGTAACGACCCCCGCGAGCGCGCCCGCGCCCGTGCTCCGCTTCCAGTAGAGGGCGGCCACGAGCACGGGAAAAAGCGCCGCGAAACCGGAGAGCGACCAGACCCCCACGCTGAAGATCGAGCGTGAGGTGAAAAGCGAAATGACGAGCACCATAGCGAGAAAACCCATGACGAAGATCCGGCCAAAGAGGACTTGCTGCCGCTCGGACAGACGATCGTGGAAGCCGTAATGGCGCACGATGTCGTTTGTGAACATCGAGCCCGTCGCGAGCGTTTGCGAGTCGAGCGACGACATGATCGCGGCGAGCACCCCCGCCGCGAGGAGCCCAGCGAGAACACCCCCCGCGTGCTCGAGAATCAGAATAACGAGAATGGGACCTTCGGTCGGCGGCGGAAAGTCGATGTTTCCCACCACACCCAGCATGACGCTCGGTATCCAAACGACGGTGATGCAGATCGGATAGAAGATGATCGCCAAGCGGAAGGTCTCCGCCTTCTTGGCGGAAAGCCAGTGGCTGAAAATATGCGGGAAGACGCCGGCCGATAACGGAAGGAACAAGTAGGAGATCATCCTCGAGAGCTCGTGAGCGTTCTTCGGAACGGCCAAGAGGCTCTCGTCCCTCTCCGCGACGCGCTCCATCGCCGCGCGAAGGCCGCCATACTCACCGAAAATCGCGAAAAAGGCGAGAGCGCCGACGGTCATGAAGACGAGCGTTTGAAACGTGTTCGCCCAGGCCGTGCTGCGCATCCCGCCATAGGTGACATAGGTGAAGATGACGCTGCACATCAAGAGGCTTCCGACCCAAGAGGGTAAACCCTCCTGGGCGCCGCCGGTGAGCGCTGTCAAAACGTCGCCGCCGCCTTTGACGCCGATCAAGACATACGGGATCAAAAGGGCGATCAGCACGACGAATGAGACGAGCCCAAGGGCGTCGAAGCCGTAACGGGCACGGAGGAACTGAGCCTGCGTCACGAAGCCTTCTCGCTTGCCGAGCCACCAGAGCCGAATCCCGACGAAGTAGAAGACGAGCGGGATCACGACCGCCGAGCCCGTCCCCATCAAGAGAAACACGCCGATGCCGTGTCGATGGGCTTCACCCGACGCTCCTAGAACGCTGAAGGCGGTCATGTTGGTCCCGAAGAGCGTCATCAGGAGCACGAAGGGGCCAATCGTGCGGCTCGCGAGAAAGAAGTCCTCCCCGGTGCCACGAAACATGCGGTGACCCCAGAGCCCGACGGCGAGCACACCGCCAAGATAAAGCAGAAGGATGGAGAGAACCGGCGTCACTTCGAAAAAAGGCCTTATCCGTCGTCGTCCAGGTAAGAAGGCCAGGCGCGCTTCACTAGGCTGCGCATGATAAAGCCAAGCGATGCGCACAAAAGGATGTGGTACAGCAAGTTTACGGGCAGGCCGAAGACAAGGCGTGTGTCATCCCACATCCAATAGTTCAGGTGCAACACGATGAGGCCGGGCACGAGCGCGAACAGCCATTTTGGATAGCGCACCATCGCGGGAGGATAAAGGGATGGGCACGTCGATGCAACTAGCCTAGTACCCGTCCTGACAGGTGTAAGAGGTTGAGAAAAAAGGGGTAATCGCAAATTTAGGGCTAGCCTTCTGAGGGAGTGTCGTTTAGTATCGAGTCGACAAAAACGCAGATTCTAAACGACTTAACTCCAAAGGAGACCAGCCCTAAATGCGAAAAACGATCAACCCACAACCAAGCCTTCGCGAGCCCTGGCTGGAGCTGGAGCACGCACGCGAGCTCGAAACGATATCATCGCTGCTCGATGCCCATCCTAAGCTGAATGAGCTGGTACTGCAAGACCTGAGGTCGGTCACCCCATCGGCAGGGAGCGATGTTGGTCGTGGGGGAATGAGCGCGGAGCAGGTTCTCCGGGCGTTGTTGGTCAAGCAGCTGAATCAGTTCACCTATCGGGAGCTGGCGTTTCACTTGGCAGACTCTCGAAGCTATCGGACGTTTTGCCAGCTCGGCATCATAGAGCCGAGCCCGTCGAAGTCGACCCTAGCAGCAAACATCAAAGCCGTGAAGTTCGAAACGCTGGAGAAAATCAACCGAGAGTTGGTGAGTGTTGCCGAGAAGACCGCGATCGAAAAAGGAAGAAAAGTACGAGTGGACTGCACGGTAGTGGAGTCGAATATTCATTCTCCTACGGACTCCGAGCTTCTTTATGACTGCGTCCGAGTTCTCACTCGCCTCATGTGCCGAACTCGCGAACTGCTGGGTACAGTAGTGGTCTTCGGCAATCGAACGCGTCGAGCGAAGAGACGTCGACTGGGAGTTCTAAACGCGAAGGATAAGGAACAAAGGCGTCGCGTCTATCGAGATCTACTGAAGGTGTCGGAAGAAACCTATCGCTCCGCTCAACGCGTTGCAGACCAGTTGGACGAGTCCGGCTTGACCGAGCCGGTGAAGCGAGCGAGTGCGGAGAAGATCGCCGCGGATTTTAAGCACTTTCTCGTCCTCACCGAAAAAGTCATCAACCAAACTCGGCGTAGAGTGATTGATGAAGAGCGTGTGCCTGCGGAGGAAAAGGTCGTTTCGATCTTCGAAGAACACACCGACATTATTCGCAAAGACCGGCGCGAGACTCTCTACGGTCACAAGGTGTGTTTGACTGGTGGCTCGTCCTCGATGATTTTGGATTGCGTGATCTTGGATGGGAATCCGTCCGATTCAACTCTCGCGGAAACCATGATCGACCGTCAAGTCGAACTCTACGAACGGGCCCCGCGCCAGGTTGCCTACGATGGCGCGTTTTCTTCAAAGGCAAACTTGGAAGCCATCAAAGGCAAGGGAGTTGAAGATGTTGCCTTTACCAAGGCTCACTTCGCGGTGACCGATATGGTCAAGAGTTCCTGGGTCTATCAACGCCTACGGCGATTTCGCTGCGGAATCGAAGGCGTCATTTCGTTCTTGAAACGAGTCTTTGGTCTCGACCGATGCACATGGCGCTCATTGCCTTCTTTCAAATCCTACGTATGGAGTTCCATCATCACCTGCAACCTGTTGGTAATGGCAAGGCACCTATTACGATAATAATGATTACTCTTACTGCGTTTATAGCCATGGATTGCTGACGATTCGCCTCTCGTTTCGTCCAAGATTTTCATTCGCTTCCGAGCCTACGAGGTGCCGACTGAAAACGTATAATACCCACATCTTCGATAGGCCTCTCGTACACCACAAGTTATGGTGTTTCTGGACAGGAACTAGCCTAGTAGAAAGGCTCTCCTCGCCCTTCCTTTTTTTGTGTGAAATGCTACACTAGATCCAACAACCCACAATCCAGTTCACCTTCGCGGCAACGGAACTAAACATTTTTCGAACGCCGTCGTCTGTCTGCTCACGAGGGTCGTTTGAGCGCTTCGAGCTTTCGTTTTCGCTACCTTTTGGGTCTTCTGTGCCACATCGCACTCGCGCTGGTGGCCTGTACGCCGCTTCCGAGCTCACCCGATAGGGCGCCGGAGATTCTCGCCACCTGCGGCGCGCAACCGAACTTCGCCTCGGCGACCCAACTGAAAAGGTGGCAGAGCTTTCCTGTCGACGTCTATGTCGATCTCGGTCCGATTCCCGAAACGCTGCTGGACGTCTACCGCGAAGGCGTCGAGCGCGGCATCCATCTCTGGGCAGAAGCCTTACAACGGACGATGGGCCGCATGGTTCAGTTTCGGGTGAGCTACTCTCCGAACGCAGCCCCGGTCACCCTGTCCCTCACAAAAGGCCCGCTTCCGGAAAACGCTATGGGCATCACAGAGCTCACCTTCACCGACGAGCTCATCGTGAACGCGAAAATCAAGCTGACGCGTAGCCACTACGAGCGCACGCGCTTTCTCGTGAACGACATCGCCAACACGACCGCGCACGAGTTCGGCCATGTGCTTGGCATCGTGGATCACTCTCCGTCCTCCGAGGACAAGATGTCGGCGGCAGGCAATTTCGGCGCTCACAATCAAGCCAAAGATCCGGTGAGTCTTCTCACCGCAAGTGACCTCAACACCCTCCGAGAAGCTTACTGCCGTTAGCGGCAGCTTGCTTCGACCAGCACTCGCGCACTAACATCGCGCGTTCTTTTATCGAGCGAGGTGTGTTTCATGGTCCGTGCGTCCGTCTTTTCTTTTGTTTCAACTCTGTTCCTCGCTGGCTCCGCCAGCGCCCAATCCGCCATCGAGGAGGGCCGAAGCGAGAGTGTTGCGGCCTACGCCATCAGAAACGCCGGGGACACTGCGGCGGTGCGAAAGCTCGCGGGCATTCTCGCCGAGCACGGTATCGAAGTGAGCCGCGCAACGGCAGCTTTCACGGGCTGCGGCCGCAGCGGCGACTTTCCCGCAGGAAGCCTGATCGTCGAGCTCGCGCAGCCGGCGAAGCGGCTCATTCGAACGATCCTCGACGCCGACGTCCCGCTCGGCGATGACTTTCTGGAAGAGCAAGAGCGCCGGCGCAAGAGAAATCTTCCCAGCGAGATCTACGACGTTACGGGCTGGTCGTTGCCGCAGCTGTTCAACCTCGAGACGGTCACCTGCGATGTCGTACCCACCGGTAGTTTCGGCCCCGCGGGGAGCGAGCGCGTGACCCCCGCGACGATCACGGGAGGCCGGGCGCGGGTCGCCTACCTCGCGCCCTGGGGCACGGCCGCGGCCGGGCGTTTGCTGGCAGGAGCGCTCCGCGCCGATCTTCGCGTATTGAGCTCCGACAAAACGATCGAGCAAGGCGGGCGGACCTATCCCTCGGGAACGCTTATCTTTCCCGTGGACCAGAACCCATCCGAGATGCACGACACGCTCGACGAACTCGCGCGCCAGACAGGCGCCGAGGTCGTCGCTACCGATACCGGCTGGGTCGAAGGCGGTGTCAATTTCGGATGCCGCAACGTTCGGCACGTACGACGTGCCGAAGTGGCGCTCGCTTGGGACGCGCCGACTTCGTCCAGCTCCGCAGGCGCGACGCGCTTCGTGCTCGAAGGTCAATACGGCTATCCGGTCACGCCCATCCGCTCGCGGCGGATTACTTCGCCCGCCCGGCGGTGCTCAGGCGATAGCGAATTGGGGGTTCGGCGCTGTTCACCGTATGATGGCCCGACCACGCATGACGCGCGACGGACATCCAAAAACCTGATATAGAGGAAGGAAACCCGTGTGTTTTATGTACCCACGTCTGAACATGTTCGCAGCTAGCTTGCTGGCTCTCGGGATCACCGCCTGCTCCAACAACAAAAAACGAAGAAGAGCCCGACGTGGCTCCCGAAGCCACCATGGCTCTGGAAGTGAATGAAGAGCCGGCCGACCCCGAAACGTTCCCCGACATCGTCGCGACCGTGAACGGGGTAGCGATCCTGAAAACCGAGCTTCTCGAGCGTATCGCCGGCGCCGACGCGCAAATGGGCGGAACCCCCGGCCCCAAGACCATCGCGTTCTATCGCACAGTCCTGGATCAACTGGTCGGCGCGCAGCTTCTTTACCAGGCAAGCCGCGATCGAGACATGCTTGTGGCGAGCGCCGACGTTGATAGAGAGCTCGACAACATGAAGAGCCGCTTCCCGCAACCCGATCAGTTCGACCAAGCTCTCGAAACTCGAGGCATGACCCTTGACGAACTACGCAATGAAGTCCAGCGAAATCTGAGCATCCAGAAATTGATCGAGACGGGTATCGTCAGTCGAGCGAACGTAACTCCAGAAGCGAAACGACGCTTCTACGACGAGAATCAAGAACAAATGCGCCAGCCGGAGCAGCTGCGGTTGAGCCACATACTGAAAAGCGTCAGTCCGGAGGCGACGGCCGAGGAGCGAGCCACCGTGCTCACCGCTATCGAAGGCATCTTGGAAGAAGCCAAATCCGGGGCGGATTTCGCCGGGCTCGCCCGGGAGCATTCTGAAGATCCAGGCTCAGCGCAAAACGGCGGCGGGCTCACCGTGACGCGCGGTCAAACAGTACCGCCCTTCGAGCAAGCCGCCTTCGCGCTCGAACCTGGCGGGCTGAGCTCCGTCGTCGAGACACAGTTCGGCTACCACATCATCAAGCTGTCGGAGAAGATCGAAGGACAGCTGATGTCTTACGAAGATGTGCATCCGCGGATCGAGCAACATTTGAAGCAGCAAGCGATTCAAGACGGCATCGACCAAGCGGTGACGTCGCTGAAAGAAAGCGGCGAAGTGAAGCTATTCGTCGAATGAGGAGGGACCGCTCCGTTCGGCGCTAAAGGTGGGGTTGCAGCGTCCGCGTCGTTTAACGCGGCAAACAGATCTCTGAAGTCTGGTTCGTCTGCATCCGCACCTGTCCAAGCAAGACATTCGAGCGTCAACGGCCACACCATGGCCATGCGCTCGGCAGTAGACAAAGACAACGTATGCTCGTCCCTTCGTGGTTCTCGTTCTCCTCGAAGTACTCGCGTGAATGCCCCATTGCGCCGGGCTCGCCGTCGTTGTTCCGGTGTCGATTTGGAAGTCACGCCCTATTTTACCGCCGGGGCACTGTCTCTGCGGCGGGTCGTGCGACGAACAGGTGTGCGCGGAGCTCGACTATCACTCGAGGTTGCCAGCGCTTCTAAGGACACGGGACCTCGTTCGGACGAGGTGTTACGAAATGCAGCGAATCGACGACGGCTTACTGCCGCCGAAACGTGAACGTTCCGACCGGAGGCACGATACCGCCTACGGCCAACGGTGGGCCTTCGAGGTGCGCAATCGGGATACGTGGCACCGTGTCTCTGTCGGGCGCGTTGTAGGTGTTGCCATTATCGGTGCCGGCATCGTAGGGCTCGAGCTCGACGACGATCTCGTCGGCCCAATCACCGTTGTCGAACAGGCTCATCTCGCTCACGCCGACGAACCAATCGGGACTCGGCGCGATCATCGAGACGAGGGTCACGAACGGATGCTCGACGCTGATGTCGAAAGCAAGCGTCACGTTGTCTGGCGAGCGCGCGATGCCGCCGCCGGACAGAAGGTGCTCTGCGTTGCCGTTCGTCATCGCGCGCCCGATTCCGACGTCGAGCGGCGTTTTGGAGCCCAGCTCGGCCATCGCCTCGATACCGTTTGACGCGATCCCGCCGGGGGTCCAGAAACGGATGCCCGCGCGATGGGTCGCGCCGATGAGACCCGAAAAGTGTGGGTTCGACGGGAACATGTTGGGATGGGTCGCGGCGCTCCAGGTAGCCGCGAAGGTCACGACATAGCTCGCGGTGGCATCGGGTGTGGGTAGCGGCGCGGGCGCCACTGGAGGCGTCGGCGTCGTAGAGGTGGGACCGGAATCGCAGCCGGCGACGAGAAGAAGCACTGCCGCAACAACACGATTTCTCACGCTACTTCCCCTTTGCCAGCTTGCTCGGCGAGAAAAAGCCAAGTCTCGACGACGGTATCGGGATTGAGTGAAACGCTGTCGATACCTTCGTCCAGGAGCCACTTCGCGAAATCTGGATAGTCCGAAGGTCCCTGCCCGCATATCCCAATGTACTTCGCGGCTTTATTACACGCCACTATGGCCTCGTGGACCATTTTCTTGACGGCATCGTTCCGCTCGTCGAAAGTCGCGGCGACGAGCGCGGAGTCGCGGTCGACAGCCAAAGTGAACTGGGTGAGATCGTTCGAGCCAATCGAGAAGCCGTCGAAATATTCGAGAAATTCATCGGCGAGGATGACGTTGGACGGGATCTCGCACATCATGATGAGCTTGAGGTCGTGCTTTCCGCGCTCGAGTCCGTTGGCGCGAAGCGCCTCGATGACGGCTCGAGCCTCGTCGAGCGTGCGCACGAAGGGGATCATGACTTCGACGTTGTCGAGCCCCATCTCTTCCCGCACGCGCTTCACGGCTTGGCACTCGAGCGCGAAGCAAGTGGAGAACTCTTCCGAGACGTAGCGAGACGCGCCGCGAAAGCCGATCATCGGGTTCTCTTCGTTGGGCTCGTAACGCGCGCCCCCGAGAAGGTGCGCATATTCGTTGGATTTGAAGTCCGACAAGCGGACGATGACTTTCTTTGGATGAAAGGCCGCGCCGAGCATCGAGATCCCCTCGGTGAGCTTGTCCACGTAAAAGCTGACCGGATCCGGGTAGCCACGGATGCGCTCGCGCACCGCCGCCTGCAAGTCCGCGGGCAGGTCGTCGAGCTCGAGAAGTGCGCGTGGATGAACGCCGATCATATTATTAATGACGAACTCGAGCCGGGCGAGCCCGACGCCGGCGTTCGGGAGCGAGGCGAAGTGAAAAGCCCTTTCCGGGTTGCCCACGTTCATCGTCACGTCGAGCGGAACCTCCGGCATCGCGTCGAGAGAAATCCTGTTTACGTCGAACTCGAGTGCGCCATCGTAGATGAATCCCGTATCGCCCTCGGCGCAGCTCACCGTCACAGCTTGATCGGTATGCAATAGATTCGTGGCCTCGACGCTGCCGACGATCGCGGGAACACCGAGCTCGCGCGCGATGATGGCCGCGTGGCAGGTGCGCCCGCCGCGATTGGTGACGATGGCGGCAGCGCGTTTCATGACAGGCTCCCAGTCCGGATCGGTCATGTTCGTCACGAGCACTTCGCCCGGCGCTAGCGTGTCCATATCCTCGACATCCGCGATCAAGCGCACTTTTCCCGAAGCAATCTTCTGCCCTACCGCGCGGCCTTCGAGAAGGACCTCGCTCTGCGTTTTCAGCCGATACTGCTCGAGCACTTGGCCGTCGCCGCGGCTCTTCACCGTCTCCGGGCGCGCCTGCACGATGTAGATTTGCCCGTCGACGCCGTCCTTGGCCCACTCGATATCCATGGGACGGCCGTAATGCCTCTCGATGAGGAGCGCCTGGCGCCCTAGCTCTTCGAGCTCGTCATCGGTGAGGACAAACCGCGCGCGCTCTTCGGCGGAGGTCTCGACGGAGCGGACTCTTTCCTCGACCTGATCGCCGTCGGCATCGATCATCTTCGTCTCTTTCTCGCCGAGCATGCGCGAGAGAACGGCCGGCCGTCCCGCTTCGAGATTCGGCTTATAGACATAGAATTCGTCGGGGTTGACCGCCCCCTGGACGACGGCTTCACCGAGACCGTAGCTTCCGGTGATGAAAACGACGTTCTCGAAACCGGATTCCGTGTCGAGCGTGAAGGCGACCCCGCTCGAGGCGAGATCGCTCCGCACCATGCGCTGCACGCCCGCCGAGATCCCGACCTCGCGGTGCTCGAATCCCTGATGCACTCGATAGGCGATGGCGCGGTCGTTGAAGAGCGAGGCGAACACTTTCTTGATCGCCACGAGAACGTGGTCGAGACCTTCGACGTTCAGAAAGCTTTCCTGCTGGCCCGCGAAAGACGCTTCGGGCATATCCTCCGCCGTGGCAGAAGAGCGCACGGCGAACGCGTCCCCCTCATCGAGCGCTTCGAGCGCTTCGTGGACAGCGGACGCGACAGCGTCGGGAAGCGGCGCTTGTTCGACCGCGCTCCGAATCTCGCGGCCCACGCGCGCGAGCTCGTGGACGTCCTCGACATCGAGCTTTTCGAGCGTGTCGTGGATACGCTCGTCGAGCCTGGCTTCTTTCAAGAACAGATGGAAAGCGTCCGTCGTGGTCGCGAAGCCTCCGGGCACCCGGACGCCGACCTCGGTGAGGTGGTGGATCATCTCGCCGAGAGACGCGTTCTTGCCACCGACGACGCCGACATCCGACATCCCGGTTTCGTGGAGAGGTTTGACGTAAGATAGTTTCGACATGCGCACCATGTTCTACGTTTCCGACCGCACCGCGATTACCTCCGAGACTATCGGCCATAGCCTGCTCGCGCAGTTCGAGACCGCGCCCGACTATAAAGAAGTTACCATACCTTACATCGACACTCCGGAAAAGGGGGCGGCGGTCGTGGCCCAGGTCAACGCGGCCGCCGAGGCCGATGGCGAAATGCCCTTCGTCTTCAGCACGCTCGCGGACCCTGTGATCCGCTACCAAATCCACGAATCCCAAGGCCTGATCCTCGATCTTTTCGAAGGCTTCTTGAGTCAGCTCGAGCAGGCGCTCGGCGCGAAGGCCGTCGTCAAGCGAACGCGCTCGCACCGCATCAGCAATTTGTCTTCCTACGAGGCGCGCATCGCGGCGATCGATTACAGCCTGCAGCACGACGACGGCGCGCGCATCAAGGATTACGACAAAGCGGACATTATTATGGTGGGTGTGTCCCGCTCCGGAAAGACGCCGTCGTGCCTCTACCTCGCGATGCATTTCGGCATACGCGCGGCCAACTACCCGATCACCGAGGAGGACCTTTCGACTTCAAAGCTTCCGGCGCCCGTCGCACCGTTTCGCGAACGGTTGCACGGTTTGACGATCGATCCAAAGCGCCTCGCCAGCATCCGCGAGGAGCGCCGCAGGGGGAGCCGCTATGCATCGATCGAGCAGTGCCGCGCCGAGGTGCGAAAGGTGGAGGCGCTCTTCAAGTCCTTCGACATCCCGTTCATCAACACGACCACTACATCGGTCGAGGAGATCTCTACGCGCGTCGTGCAGACACGGGGGCTCGATCGCCACACGGTTGTATGAGGCGAATGGACATGAGCTTGGCGTCCGGTACGAAACTCGCGGAGTACGAGATCCTGTCTCTTCTCGGCGTGGGAGGTAGGGCAGTGTTGTCTACGAAATGCTGACGGGCGTGAAAGCGTTTCGAGGAGAAGACGTCTCGGAGATTCTTGCCGCGGTGATCAAGACGGAGCCGGACTGGTCGCGGTTTACAGCAAGCCTCGACCCGAGGATCCGAAAGCTTCTAGAGCGGTGCTTCGTGAAGGACCCTCGCGAGCGTCTACGCGATATCGGTGACGCCCGCATCGAAATTGTGGATGGACGATCTTGAGTTTCAAGCATCGACTCCCACGGTGCTCCACGAGCAGCCGTTCGACCGAAGCGGTTACGGATTTGGCACCTACTATGACGTCTCGCCCGACGGAGAGCGCTTTTTGGTCGTGACCGACCGTTCGACGACGGAGTTCCAGGTCGTCTTCAACTGGTTCCAATAGCTCGAGCGCCTCGCACCCACGAAGTAGAGGGCTAGTCCGATCCGCCCATCGCTTTCAAAACGCGAGCGATCACGCCGTCCACGTCATCGCCTTCGACCCAGCGCGAGACGACCACGAGGTCATGCTCCGGGTCGACCCAGATCGTGCTCGTCGAGCCGGCGCCGAGCGCAAAGAAGCTCGACTCCGGGGCGCTCGGGAAACGCTCGCGGCCCGTGTTGAGCCACCACATGAAGCCGTAATTCGGCTGGATGGCGACCGGCGTCGTCGCTCGCGCGACCCAATCTTCCGGCAAGATCTGCCGATCCCTCCATCGTCCGTTGCGCAAAAAAAGATAGCCGAAACGCGCATGGTCGCGCGTGCTGATGAACAGGCCGCCGCCCCAATGGCCGCCGCCGCTCACCGATTGCACGCGCCGGCCGTCGAGCTCGACATAGGACGTGTCGTAGCCGTTCCAGCTCCACGTATCCGAAGCACCAATCGGATCCATGACTTCTGCTTTCAAGATCCCCGGGAGAGGCTTCTTCCACAAGCGGAGCAAGCTCAGCGCCAGCAAGTTCACCCGAACGTCGTTGTACTCCCAAAACGTCCCGGGACGCTGCAGCGTTCGATCGATGCCGCGGCGCCGGTCCGCGGTGTCGGGTTTTCCGAATAGGGTCCCTTCCCACTCGGTCGTTTGCTGCAGCAAATGCCGCCACGTGATGTCACGATTCTGCGGAGAGTCGAAGAGACCACCCAGAACCTCAAGTCTGACTCGGCGATCGAGGTCGGGCAAGAAACCGTCGCGCTCGGCGAGCGCCGCCACGGTCGAGAGGTAGCTCTTCGTCACGCTGAACGTCATATCCGCGCGGGGGGTATCGCCCCACTCCGCAACGATATAGCCGCGATAGATCACGATGCCGTTGACGCCGCGGCGCTCCTTGGTCGGGCCGACAATGTCCTGATCGGCTTGCCCTTCGAAACGGTCGCGCAGATAGGCGCCCGGGTCCTGCGGCATGGAGGTTTCGTGGGCCTCGGCGTAGGCGATCGCGTCGCGCAATGCCGTCGCGTCGAGTCCCATCGACTCGGGCGTGCGCTTTTTCCACGCTTCGCCCCGCTCCGGGTAATAGACATCACTCCCCTGGCCCGCCGCGAGAAACGGCAGCATCAGAATCAGCGGATAGCGCATGCGCTCTCCTTTAGCCGAGTAGCGTCTCGAGCTTTTGAACGGCTGCTTCACCCGTAAGATAGACGTCTTTCAAACATCGATCGCGTCCATCTTTGGCGCGGATGCGATCGCCGAGGCTGATCGTGTCAATCTCCGAGAAGGACCGAGCCATGTGCGTGCGCGCCGACCGATAAGAGTCGATGCACCGATAAAACGTCTCCACCGCACACAACGAATCGTTCGGAAGGACTTGAGGCAATCGCTTTTGTTCGGCCTCGTAGCGTTTTGCCGCGACGGGCTCACCGTCTGAAAGGCCTTTCGGATCCGACGAGTCGATGAGCTCTCGAATCTCGGGAATCAGCTCGCGCGCCACACGCATCCTCGTGCGCCCACGCGAGCGCGCGACCAGCCAACCGACGAGCCCGCCGAGAGCAACGAGCAGGAGCAGCGTTGTGAACATGACCGACTACGCCGGCGCCCGGCGCGTGAAACGGCGTCCCGCGAGAACGAGGGCGACACCAATCACGAGCGCGAGGCCGATGCTCGGATAGTGCTGCTGCAACGTCTCCACCGCTTGATCCCCAAGCCGCACCGCGAGATAGGCTTCCGCCGAGAAACGGACGAAGCGGCCCACGAAGACGGCCGCAACGAAGCGGCGCCAGTCCATGCGCACTATGCCCGCTACGAGAATGAAGAGCTTGGTCGGAAAAGGCGGCGGGCCGAGCATCGCCACCGACACCGCAAGGATGTCGTTTCGGTGCACCTTCTCCTTCACCCATTCCTGCTTCTCTTTCGGAAAGCGGGCGAGCATGGCGTCGCCACCGACGCGTGCAATGCGGTAGAGAACCCAGCAACCCACGGTCGATCCAATAGCCGCGAGGAGCGCTACGAGGATGAACATGCCGGGACGCTGCCACGACAACACCATGACCACGAGATCGACGCCGCCCGGAAGCGGCACGCCCGCAGAGTCCATGAACGCGATCAAGAACAGTCCGGGCAGGCCGAACGCTAGAAGATATTGTTTGAGAGTCTCCACCTTGCGGCTCTACCGTACCACCTCCGCACTCACTCCCGCGAGAGTTTCGCGAAATCAAAATATTGGCGCGCGACGCCGATGCGTGCGCCCCGGAGCCCAACAGGCTCGAGAAACGGCGCGTAGTCGGCATGCGCGTGGCCATCGCTCGCACGCGTCGCGTCGTCTCGTGCGTCGACGCCAGCGATCGCCCCGAGCATAATCGCACCGTCCGTAACGGTGCGGGTCATGGGTCCGGCCGTGTCCTGGCTATGCGCGACCGGGATGATCCCGGCGCGAGGCTCACGAGACCGATGGTCGGCTTGATGCCAACGAGGCCGCACGCGTTCGAAGGACAGACGACAGAGCCGTCCGTTTCCGTACCTAACGCGATGGCGCCGAGATTGGCGGACGTTGCGGCACCGGAACCGGCGCTCGAGCCGCACGGATTGCGATCCAAAACGTAGGGGTTCTTGCACTGGCCACCTCGCCCACTCCAACCGCTCGACGAGCGCATGGATCGGAAGTTGGCCCACTCGCTCAAATTGGTCTTCGCGAGCAGGATGGCACCTGCCTGGCGCAGCCTTTCAACAACGCCCGCGTCGCGCGTCGGGATTCGTCTCGATGATGGAGCGGAGCGCCGGCCCTTGCCGGTCTACTGCGTCGATGCGGCCGAGATAGAGCTCGGTGATGGAGCGTGCCGTGAGGCGTCCCGACGCCATGCCCTGCTGGAGCCCGGAAATCGTCACTTCGTCCAGCTCGAAAGCCTGTGCGCTCGCGGTTGCGGCCACGACACTCGCGCCCATTGCCATGCCACCACCCAAGAATCCTCTTCGTGTCACTTTCGATCCGATCATGCTAGAGCCTCCTGGAGCGTCCACATTTTAGGCCAGCGCGGGCTTCTTGTTTACACAAGTTCCAGCGTGAGGTACACTTAGAAACTCGCCAGGCTCGGAAGAGCCTGGACACATCTGCAGGCTATTCAAGGAGACTACTCGAGAGCCAAGCGCTCTCAAAGACGAGTTTTGTCGTACGGGTTAACCGTTCCACATCGGACGATGCGCTCCTGCCGCGCCAGCGCATCAGGAAACACAGCTTCCCGTACTCCATCACGATACCAAACAGGAGTTGATCATGTCACTGTGTCACCGTTCGCCGCTGCTCCGGCTGCCCTCGACCGTGGGGCTCGTCGCTCTCGTCGGAGCGGCGCTCTTCGCCAATACGGCCGTCGGCCAGGAATATCAGGACTTTAGTCGGCTCGGGACGAGCAACGCGGTCTTCAAGCCCGGCCCTCAAGACGGAGACGAGCTCAAGCGTATATTTCGTGAGAACCGGGCGGACTACGAAAAGGTTCTCAACGACGCGAATTGGCCGGGCGACCACGACGACCTCTTCAATGCTGTCGAGAGCGGGAGCTTCAGCGAAGCCCAATATCCCGTCGGCCATACGTTCGAGTGGATGGCTGTACGCAAGAACGGCATCGTGCAGCCGACCGGCCGTCTTCGCTGGGCCGGGAGCGATCCTTTCGAAGCTTTCGAGATTCGGTTCGAGTCGAGGGGGCAGGAGCATCGTTTCCTGATCCCAAAAGCTTGCGGCAACTTGTCTCTCATCGAGATGAGGACCGTCGGACCGCCGCCGATTACTGGCCTGGCGGGTCCCCGAGTGAACGTTCAAAGCCCGAATAGCTGCACGGGCGCGAACGTCACAGTGGACGTTTCGACACCGGGCGGCATGCCCGAGGGCGCAAGCCTCGAGCTCACGTTGACGCGCCCGAGCGGCCAACGCGAGACCTTGAGCCCGAGCCGCGCTGGCGCCAGCTACCGCTGGGAAGGCAAGCTGGCCGACGCGGGCGCCTATACGTTCAGCGCTACCGTGTTACGCGGTTCCGAAAGGACGCGCACGACGACGGAGCGGTTGAATCTCGAGCCGTGCCAGCCCACATGCAATTTGCAGCTCACGCCGCCGCCGATGGATCCGACACCCAAGGCCGGACGCGCGAGCTTCGGTATCGACATGTGCTCGAGCGCGACGCGCGTCGGCTCGTTGACGAGCAAGACCGTCAAGATTTTCCACACGCCCCTCGAAGGCTCCGAGCAGCTCATCGACACGATGTCGCTCGACGCCGAGTGCAGCTCCACCTTCCTGATGGCCGAATATGGCCGCTACCGGCTCGAAGGCGAAGTCGTCGACGATCGCAGCATGACCGCGACCTGCCAGGCGGATTACAACTTCGCCAAACCCGAAGCGAAGCTCGACCCGTTCTTCACGCTCTTCGTGGGTAACGAGCGCCGCTGGCGTCCGGGTATCGAGGACGCACCGACGGAAGGCGAATCGGATTTGCACGATCGCTCGGCGGTTCTCGTCGGCGGCACGTTCGGCGTCGCTTATCCTATCGCCGACGGAGCCGCTCAAGTCTTCGGACAGGGCGGTGTGGCGATCAACTTGCGCGACTCGGAGAACACGAGCGTCTTCGCCGATATCGGCATCGACAAGCTCTTCGAGGCCGGCTTCATCGGTGCGGGCGTCGGAATCTGGGACTTCAACCATAGTGACACGGTCGACGGTAGCCTCTTCGTCCACGGCGGTTGGAACGTGACCGAAAAGGCCCAGTTCTTCATCGAAGGCCGATTGTTCACATCGATGCTCAATATGATTGACAACAACTATCTCTATATGGGCGGTATTCGCTACTTCTTCAAACGGTAGCGCTCAAAAGCACCGAAAGGGGACCCAGACGGGTCCCCTTTCTTTTTTGAGTAGCGTCACCTCTCTACCGAGGGCTTTTACTTACTCGGCTGCATGACTGCCGGCGCCGATAACTGCTCTAGTCTGTCTAGTGCTCCGGGCGGGACCGCCCCCAATCTCTTGCTGTCAGCCCCGCCCGGTGTGTCCACGCATTATTGCCGCTTCGCTATAATCGCGGCATGTTAGAGCTGCCGCGCGCATCCCGAATTGCCCTGTGGAAGAAGACGTTCGACGCCGTCGAGGCCCTCGCGGAAGATTTAGAAAAGCTCCCCGTATCGCCCTCGATGGACCCCAAGCTCCCCCGCGTCCTCCTCTCGCAAGTCGACTTCGATCGGCCGATAGATCCGGAAGCGGCGCTCGCGCTCGCCGTCGAGGGACTCCGCCACCACCAGGTGCATAACGGTCACCCGCGCTATTTCGGCCTCTTCAATCCCGCCACCACGACCATGAGCATCGCGGCGGATACGCTCGTCGCAGCTTTCAATCCTCAGCTCGCGGCGTGGACGCATGCCCCGTTTGCCTGTGAAGTCGACCAGATGCTGATCCGCGAGATTGGAGCTCGCTTCGGTTACGCGCGCGAGACGTGCTCCGGGTCTTTCACATCTGGCGGGGCCGAGGCCAATCACACCGCCCTCCTGATGGCGCTCATGCGGCGCTTCCCACGCTTCGGAGAGGACGGGGCCCGGACGCTCGATGGGCGCCCGCTCGTCTACGTCTCGCCCGAGAGCCACCACTCTTTCGTCAAGGCGGCACGGCTCACTGGGATCGGCACTCACGCGGTGCGCCATGTCGTGCTCGACGAACGATACGTGGTGGATCCGAGCGCATTGCAGAATCAGATCGCAAAGGATCGCGCGAACGGCGACATCCCGCTACTCGTTGTCGCGACGCTCGGTACCACGGGCGCAGGTCTCGTAGATCCCGTGGGCGCGATCGCAAAAGTCGGGCACGAGGAAGGCGTGTGGGTCCATGCGGACGCGGCTTGGGGCGGCGCAGCGGCGCTACTCCCGGAGATGCGTCAGACGTTGTCGGGGATCGAGCAAGCGGACAAGTGGCTCAGTGTGCCCATGGGCGCCGGCATGTTCTTCACTCGCCATCCGGACATGGCGGAGCGCACGTTCTCGATCGACGCAGGCTACATGCCGCGCGCGAAGGACGGCGTCGAGATCGTCGAGCCGCATCGAAGCTCGATGCAGTGGACGCGCCGCTTCATCGGGTTGAAGCTGTTTCTCTCTCTTCTCGTCGCTGGATGGGAAGGCTATGAACAAACGATTCGAGAAATGGTGCGGCTCGGCAGCGTGTTGCGAAAAAAGCTCGAGGCGGCCGGCTTCGCTCTCGTCAACCAAACGCCGCTTCCGGTCGCGTGCTTCCAGGACGCCTCGCACCCTGAGGGACGCGAGCTTTCCTATTTGAAGGCCATGGCGGAAAGCGTCATCGCGAGCGGAAAAACTTGGATATCCATCATGAGCCTCGGCGACACGACCCCGGCTCTTCGGGCCTGCATCACGAACTTCAGAAACCGCGAAGAGGACATCGACGCTCTCATCGAACTATTGACGGACGCACGAGACGGAGCCTCCTGAGCCCGAGATAGCATGGGCGCCGCCAATGACTGGATTCTTATCTACGAAGCGACGCGAGACGGATCGACGGCGTCTTTGGCTTGATCGAGACCGGAACGTCTATTTCGCGCTCGGCTATAGCGGGCACGGCGTCACACTTGCCAATCTCGCGGGGAAAGTCCTCACCGGTATCTACAGCGACGCGGACGAGCGTTGGCGCGGGCTCCCCTTCTACCAGCAAGATCTTCGCTTCATTCCGCCCGAGCCCTTTCGATGGCTCGGCTATCAGATGTACACGCGGCTCACGGGCCGTTCACCTCGAGCACAATATTCCGCAGGCGGTTCCTAACTGCGTTAAAATAGGTTGGGCGTACGCGGAATCACAGAAAAGAAACTCATGCACCATGCGTAAAGTCGCCTTGGCGATCGTTGCTGCCTCGCTCGTTTCCCCTTCGCTTCTCGAAAGTGCCGCAACCCGATCGCTGACCGTCCAAAATCTCGAGGACGGCGTCGAAGTCGTCGTCGACGGCCGCGTCAGGGAACAGGCTTGGACCCACGCCGAGCCTCATACCGGCTTCACCCAACAAAACCCGATCGAGGGCGCACCCGCTAGTGAACGCACCGAGGTCCGGCTTCTTCTCGACCCGAGCACACTCTATGTCGGCATCATTCTCTTCGATTCCGATCCGAGCCAGATTCTCGTCACCGACAGCCGCCGCGACGGGCAACTGAACGAGACGGACTCTGTTCAAATCATCCTCGACACATTCAACGACAACCAGAACGGATTTCTTTTCGGCACTAATCCCGTCGGTATCGAATATGACGGGCAAGTCGCAGGTGAAGGTCGGACGGGCGGCACGACTCGCCAGTCTGGCCAGGGCGGGGCCCGGCGCGGTCAAGTCAGCGGTTGGAACCCCAATTGGGATGGCAATTGGACCGTGCGCTCCGCGATCACCGAGCGCGGTTGGGAGACCGAGATGGCCATCCCGCTGAAAACGCTCCGCTACACGCCCGGCGACAACCAAATCTGGGGATTCAACGTACTTCGCAATATCCGCCGAAAAAACGAGCAAGTGTTCCTCGCACCCATCCCCCGCGGCTACGACATCTACCGCGTCTCGCTCGCGGCCAAGCTCGAAGGCCTTCAGCTTCCGGGACGACGCGACGTCAAAGTGACGCCATATGGCCTCGGGAGCACAGGTGAGGACAACCTCGCCGCATCCGACCAGAGACAGAGTGATTTCGAGATCGGCATCGACGCGAAGTGGGGCCTGACGCCCAACCTCACCACGGACTTCACCGTCAACACCGACTTCGCTCAAGTCGAAGCAGACGAGCAGCAGGTCAACCTGACCCGCTTTCCGCTTTTTTTTCCGGAAAAGCGCCCGTTCTTTCTCGAGAACGCCTCGACCTTTTCGTTCGGAGCCCCCCGAGAAGTCGATCTTTTCTTCTCGAGGCGCATCGGTCTCGAAAGCGGGATCCCGATCCCTATTCTCGGCGGCGCCCGCATGAGCGGGAAAGTCGGCGCGTATAACGTCGGCGTCCTGGACATGCAAACCCGGGAGGCGTTCAACGACCGTACGGGAGATCTCATCGCGCCAGCGGAAAACTTTTTTGTCACGCGAGTCCAGCGCGAGGTCGGCCGCTCGAACTTTGGCGGCATTTTCGTCAACCGCCAGCAAACGGGCGCGACGTCGCCCGAGCTCGCCCACAACAACCGCGCATATGGCGTCGACGCCAATATCCAGCTCACCGTGAACACGAGGCTCTTCACGTTCCTGGCTGGCACGACATCGTCTGGAGAGCTCGGCACCGACTATGCCGGCCGCGCCCTCGTCACATACGCCACCAACTGGTGGAGTGGCCATGTCGGCTACACCCAAGTCGGTGAACGTTTCGACGCGCAAGCGGGTTTCGTTCCTCGCCGCGGCTTTCGCAAGCCGCAAGCGCGGTTCTTTCTCGACTACCAACCGAAAAAATATCCCTGGATTCGCCGCCTATCGCCCCATGCCACGTGGAGCGCGCATTACGGTTTCGACGGCTTGGTCGAGACTTCGTCGGGACATTTCCACTTCGTCGAGATCCAGCAGCAAGCCGGCGGCCGCTTCGGGATGACGCTCGATCGTAAACAAGATCGTCCGGTGACCCCGTTCCCCGTCTATAGCGATCCGAGTGGCGATTCCGTCGTCATCCCGCCCGGCTTCTATACGTGGAACGAATGGACGCTGTCATATACCGGCAATCCGAGCGCCCCATTTTTCTTCAACGTGCGTTACAAGTGGGGAGACTTTTATGATGGGGACTTCAACCAATACAACGTGACGATTAACGCCCGCGTGGGCGCAAAGATTCAAGCGAGCGTCGGCTGGCGCCGCGACGACGTCAAGCTGCCCGGAGGTGACTTCAAGACGGATCTCGTTCCGGTGCGGTTCAACTACTCGTTCACGCCTCTCATGAACATCCAAGCGCTGATCCAGTACAACAGCCAGACCGCCGACATCTCCTCGAACGTCCGCTTTGCCTTGCTGAATCGCAGCGGCACCGGCTTGTTCTTCGTTTACAACGATCAGCGCAACATCGCGAACTTCACCCGAATCGATCCGGACACCGGCGTCGTCGTTCCCAACCTCATCGGCCGGTCGTTCGTCGTGAAGTACACCTATCTTTTCGATTTCTAGTCAGATGCTCGCTCTCTCGCTGGCAGTCAGCGTCACCCACGGCGTTTCTGTCGGCGAGGTTCGCGCCCATGAATACGGAACAGTCGGCTGGCTCAGCGGAACGACGGCGGATTATTCAGCGCGCACGGGATTCGAGTGCGAGCTCATCAGCGGACCTTTGAGCGCCGTCGGCCCCGCGCTGGAGCTCGTCGCACCATGACCGAGCACCCGGGTTGGCAGATGAGCGAAGAGAGTTTGCGCACTCTCGCTTCTGAAATTTCAGCCGGTCGAAGCCTCGTCGCCGAACGTTGGCCCGAGAACAGTCGCGTCGCTGTGCTTGTGTCCTTCGACGTCGACACACAAACCTGGGAGCTCATGAATGGCGGACGTCCCTCGTCGAGCGACCTTTCGCAGGGAGAGTACGGTGCACGTGTCGGCCTTCAGGCGATGTCGGCCTTCAGGCGACATGTAATAAGCGCTCGTCGGCGCATCACCCCAGGCCCTAATTTCTCCGGCCATTCGATCCCTGGAGCACAGGTCAATTCGATAGGAATTCCCACTGTCTCCAATATGCGGACGATATCCATCGTCAGTCCGTGATAACCACCTTTGTAGGCCGCAAACGGCAATCCTTCCGCGTTCATGAACTCGACCTTGGGGCGGATCACAGCCTCCATGTGCGCGGCGTTGCCGTAATAGGACCCGCGCGCGAGGCGAGTCTCGGGCGTCGAATAGAGGTCCTCCTCGGGATGGAGCGTCAAGTCGCCGCCGTCCGGCACCCACCCGCGCCAGAAATCGAGAAACTGAGGCTCGAAGAAACGATCGCGATACATCGGGCTCGTCTGAACGCAGATCGTCCCTTTGCCGTCGACGCGCTCCTCGACGATGCTCTTCATGATGCGGTATTTCTCTATCACCGCATCGTCGTGGCGCGGAGTGTCTTCCGGGTCTGGGTCGCTATCGATATTGATGACGAAATAGACGTCCAATGAAGACCTCTCTATCTAGCGCGCAAGCCGCTTTCCGATTGCCGCGACGGTGGCTTCGGTCCGGAAGGCGGTAATCTTACCACGCACATCGTCCTAGTCATCACGCATCTGATGAATGATGATACAATAGATTCATGATGCGAACCACATTAGACATTGACGACGACGTGTTGAACGCGGCGAAGGAACTTGCAGCACTCCGTAAAACCACAGCAGGCAGAATACTTTCGGAGTTGGCGCGTAAAGCACTTGGCCGCAAGGATGATGATGGGATCACGATGCGAAACGGAGTGCCCTTGTTGCCGCCTCGGGACGGCTCACGACCTGTCAGCTCGAAAGATGTCGAGAGACTGCTCGACGAACCCTGAGGGATTCCTTGGCTGCGCTCCTCGATGTGAACGTCCTCGTTGCTCTTTTCGACCCGGAGCACATCCACCACGAAGCAGCTCACGATTGGTTCGCGGAGTCGAGCCGATCGGGGTGGGCCACGTGTCCGCTCACCGAGAACGGCCTGATACGCGTCTTGTCGAATCCAGGTTACCCCGGACGCCACACGACCATCCATGACGCTAGCGATCGGCTATTGACGTTGTGCCGCGGAAGCGAGCACATCTTTTGGAAAGACTCCCTCTCCATGCGCGACGAAAGACGCTTTCGAACACAGCACGTTCAAGGCTACCGACAGCTGACCGATGTCTATCTCCTGGGCCTCGCCGTGGAACACGACGGTTGTTTGGCGACCTTCGATAGGGGCATTCCGATCGCGTCCGTGACCGATGCCAAGTCGAGCCACCTGCGTGTGATTCTGAAGTAGCGCCCCATTCAAAGCGCAGCCGTAGCCGACGAGCGCATCGGCGCTCAAGAGCCGGCGTCACCGAAACAGGCGATGAGTAAATCACAAAGAACTGACGGGTGTCGTTGGCTCGCTCGTGAAGAACTCTCTATCTAGCGCGCAAGAGCTTTCCGAATCGCCGCAACGGTGGCTTCGGTCCGGAACGCGATAATCTTTTTCCCGTTCTCGATCGTTTTCTCCGCAGGTGCCAGGCTCACGCCGTTGATGACAAACTTGCCCGCTTTGATGCGCTGTTCCATGCGCACGGAAGTCGGATCGGCGTTCATCATGATCGAGGAAATGTAGTAGTCATCGTGCAACCCCTCGAGCACTTCGTGAATGCCTAGCTCGTTTTTTTCGAACTCACGCACATCGTCGTAATTGTAGTACTCCGGAATGAACGTGATCCGCGTCAGGCCTCGACCCCACGCCGTGATCAAAGTCTCGGCGACCTCTCGCATCGGCGTCTGGTTCCCGCCGCTATCACCGAGCAAGAAGATGTCCGTGAAACCTTGGGTTTTCAAGCTCGTCGCGATGTCCCTGAGCAAGGATTTGTAGGTTTCGCGCGACAAATAGATCGTGCCCGGCGTGCGCACGCGCTCCGGGTTCCCGGGCTCGAGCGTAACGATGGGTGCTACCAATGCATCTCCGAGCTCGCGAGCAATCGACTCGCCCATCACTTGCAGCACGTAGTTATGCTTGCCGGTCGCGAGATAAGGGCCGTTCTCCTCGATGCCGCCAGTCAAGATGAGCGCGGTCGTCTTCCCTTCCTCGATCGCGTCGCGCACCTCCATCATCGTCAGCTCTTCGATCCAGACGCTGTCGAGCGCCTCGATCGGACGAGGCATGTTGGCCACATCCAACCGCTCTTGGCTCATCGCCGACGCTGCGATACACATCACCACGACCGTGAGCCACTTCTTCGATGGATGCCTCTTGCTCCACATAGATCCTCCTGCGCGTTCGGAATCGCCCGTCATTGTAACGCCCTCTCGCCGCTTCCCGCGCTGCGATAAGATCGCACGCATGAAGCGCGTCATCGTCATCGGGGCCTTCGGGCTGAACCTCTTGTTGAGCGCGTGCGAAAACGATCCCGCTTCTGAGACTCCCGCTTTCGCCGGGAAGATCGCACGCATGAAGCGCGTCATCGTCGACTTTTTGGACAAGAGCACAATCGGTGATCCGCCGGCCGACCCGCCACCGTGGATCACCAATCTGGCGATCGTCGACCTCGACCAGGACGGCCTTCTCGACGTCGTACTTTGCGACGCTACGCGGAACCAAGTCTCCTGGATCCGGCAAGCACCGCTCGGCACCTTCACCGAGAGCGCATTGAGTGTGCTCGTGATTGCGCCACAATCACGAACGAATCTACGATCACGATCAGGACCGCGCTTGGTGGGCGCGTACAGTGAGGCGGATGCAGCGAGAAGCGGGATGGCAATGGCTCACCGATGACGAGGCGGCGGCCGTCGTCGCCTATCTCACGGACCGAGGTTCCCATGACGAATAAGATTTCCTGGATAGCAGCAGCGCTCCTTCTAGTTCGGCCCGATCCCGGTCTTACCCAGACAGGCCCTCCCCCGACTGACATTTATCTCGTGGAAGTGACACCGAGCGCCAATGGACTCCGCCTCGGCGAAGCGCCTCGAAATATTACGCGACGGCAGGGCTACGACAACCAACCGGCTTTTCTACCGAATGGTGAGGGTGTTCTCTTTACGAGCTTCCAGACCGACGGGCAGACGGACATCATGCTCTACGATCTCGACACGCAAACGACCCGTGCTGTGACCCGTACTCCGGAGTCGGAATACTCGGCAACACCCATACCGGGGAGCGACGCGTTCTCGGTCATTCGCGTCGAGAAGGACGAGAGGCAAAGGCTCTGGCGTTTTTCGCTCGACGGAGCCGGCCCGAGCCTCGTACTTCCGGACGTCGCGCCCGTCGGCTACCACGTTTGGGGAGATGAGCGAACGCTTCTCTTATTCGTTCTGGGTAGGCCTCCTACCTTGCGCCTGGCCAATGCCGCGACAGGCGAAGCGACGATAGTAAAGAACGACCCGGGGCGCTCGCTTCACAAGATTCCCGAACGCGACACCATGAGCTTCGTCGACAAGAGCGATGCGACATGGTGGATTCGCGAGCTACACCCAAGAACACGAGCGGTCACCCCGCTGATAGCGACGCTCGAAGGCAGCGAAGACCATGCCTGGTTTCCCGACGGAACGTTGGTCATGGCTCGAGGCGGCAAGCTGTACCGAGCGACCCTCCACGGTGAGTCCAGCGCGTGGGGTGAAGCCGCTGACTGGTCGGCGTCCAGCATTCGAAACATCAAGCGGCTCGCGGTCTCCCCGTCCGGGAAACACCTCGCTTTCGTCGCGGACGCGGCGCTAAAGTAAGCGCGCGAGGCGACGCCTCACTGCGCAAACTTTGCAACACGTAAATGGGGCTCGCCTTTTGTTAAGATAATTTTATCCGTACCCTTCACACATCGGAGGAACACGAGAATTAGGAGAAAGCCATGGGTAGATTTCTGCTGAGCCTCCTCGCCATCCTGCTCATCGTAGCCGCGGTTCTGGCCGCAGCGTTCGTTCTCTACTACCAGCCGCAGACGAAGGAGCTCGAAGACGCGCGGCGGGAGGCCAGCCTGATGGCACACGAGCGGGCGGACCTAAACAGCCGCGTTGCGGACCTCGAGCACTTGCTCGATGAGGTTCGAGCCGAGAGCGAGGAGCTCGAAGCCGAAGTGCAGGCCAAAGAAGCGGTCCTCGCCGAGCTTCAGTCGACGCAGGACGAGCTCGTTGCCGAGCTCGAGCAGGAGATTGCCGACGGCCAGATTCAAGTCCAAAGGCTGCGCGGTCAACTGCGTGTCGACATGGTGGACGAGATTCTCTTCGACTCCGGTCAAGCAACGCTCAAGCCGGAAGGCCAGGCGGTGCTCGAGAAAGTCGCTTCCGTCCTCGCGAACGCGAACCGGGTGATCCAAGTCCAGGGACATACTGACAATGTTCCCATCGAAGGTCGTCTCGCCGAGCGTTTCCCAACGAACTGGGAGCTCTCCGCGGCACCGCGCCGTCAACGTCGTTCGCTTTCTTCAGGAAACGGCAAATCTGGACCCAACGATGCTGTCCGCCAGCGGGCTCTCGGAGTACCACCCGCGCGAGAGCAACGACACCGACTCGGGACGCCAAAAGAACCGCCGCATCGAGATTCTGCTCGTGCCACCCTTCGAGCCGGAGCCCGACTAGTCGGCAAGCCGCTCGATCAAAACAACGGTTGCGTCGTCATCCAGGGGACGGCCCCCTGCGTGGTCTCGCCGTCGGTCCATGATCCCGTCGAGCACTTCCGGCGGGCTCGCGTCGCGTGTCGCTTGCAGCGCTTCGGTCAGACCCTCGACGCCCCATTCGTGGTCGCGCGAGTCCAGCACTTCGTACATCCCGTCGCTGAAAATGAGGAGCCGGTCTGAAGCCATGAGCCTTCGCTCGTCGAGCGTTGCGCCGTCATGCGGTAAGAGCGGAGTCAGAATCAGCCCCGTCGATTCGAGCATCTCGATGTCACCGGAAGCTCGAAGACAAACGGGCGGCGGATTCCCAAAAGAACGAGATTGTGTTAGAGGCCGCTCGCGACCGCGCCGCGGGGAAGGCTCGAAAGCTCGAGCATCGAAAGAGGTTCCTATGTGTTTGCCCAGCGAAGATGCTATCACAGCGGCGCTCTCATTCCCGCGGGAGCTCGGCCACGAGACTCGAGCACTTCTCGGACGACGCGAACCAAGCGACGACCGTCGTGGCAAAACCGCTCGCGAGCGTCGCATCGGGCGCTCAGGTGTCCGCTACGCCCGGAACGACGACCGACAACGACGCGTATCAACTGATGTCGGTGATAACCCAGCGCCCGATGGGGCTGAGGTTTCGTCCCGCGTCGACGATATTGAACTTTTGCAGCGTGAACGTATGGGTCTTTTCAGACGACCCGTCATTGACTCTGAGGGTCAGCTCCGTCCCAGAGACTTCGCCCACGAACTTCTCATTGACGTTGACATTCACCGAGAGCCGGGCGGCCGAACGCAAGCTATCGATCTCTTTACCCAAATCGATCGCAACACGGTCGGCCTCTTCCTGCTTGCCACGCCTCTCTTCCCATTGCTTCTGGAATTCCGCCATCTCTCCCTCGAACTCGTATTCCGGCTCGTCCTTACGCTTGGCCTCGTACTCGTCGAAGGCGCTCCTGTGATCTTGCACGAAGAACGCGTTCTGCTCGGCCAACTGCCTGCGCTCACGGGAGAGCTTGGACCTCTTGTCGTCGAGCTCCGGGAGCGCGAAAGGCTCCGTCAACGTCGGACCGACCTCGACGATCTCCCAAGATACGACCTCTCCCGCAAACTCGACCACTGAGACTGCTTTAGCGGCAGATTCGTTACCGCTTTGTATGGCGGCCAAGAACGAATTAACGACCTCGTTTTCGCCACCCGTACAAGACACCCCCAAGAGGATGACCAAGAGCCCTGCACGCTTTTTTTGCCTGAGCATCATTCTCCTCCTTGTTCGGCAAGTCGTTCCCGAGCCTTCGAAGTCGCCCCGGCGGTTCTGGAGAGAGTGTCGATGACAGGAGCTACGGTGCTTTTGATCGTGGCCGCTGAAGCGACGTACGGGTCGACCGCCACGCCAATCGTATTCCCGCGCTCGGCCTGGCGCAAGCACTGCTGCCCGACGTGGCTCGGGTGCTCCGTCATGCCCAGACGACGAGCGCATAACCGATGTAGACCGCGTAGCACAGAAGGATCAGGCCCAGAAAAGCGCGAGGGCCGCGTCCGGGGCATTGCTTGAAAAGCACGACCGCTCCAGCGACGACCACGACCATCTCGATCGTCGTAACGATGCCGCCATAGTGCCGGGGGTCCCAGTAAGAGACTGGACTTTGAAAACGCCAATCCGAGAATGGAAAAAACTGCCGGTGCGCGTCTTTGCGATGGAGCGCGAAATCGCAAACGGCGTGCAGCATCATGCTGAGAAAGAGTACCGCGGCGTGTGGGCGCGCGAGCCGGCGCGCCACAAGCACCCCGAGTGCTAAAAGCGGCAAGGAGTTGAAGACATCGAAGAAGGCTTGCCAGCTGAGATCGTGATAGGCGTCGGCCCAGATCACCCGCTCCGGTGTTTTTAGCCAGCTCTTCTGATAGGCGTAGAATACGAACATCGGTAGGTCCGGCAATACAGCGCCGAACGCGACCGGCGCGAAGAGAGACCGGCGATCGCGTTTTCCTAAAACGAGCAAGTTGACGACGGCGTGGCCCGGGGTATTCACGATCCTCTCCGTGCGAGCTCGGCATAGGCATAGATGAGCGCGAGCCCTCGATAAGGACGCCAGCGTTCAGCGAAGAGACGCATCTCCTCTTCTTTCGCCGCGCCTTCATGCCCGAGCATATCTCGCGCCAAATACTTCACGACGCCGAGATCCCCGCCGGGGAAGATATCCATGCGCGCGCCCCCTCGAAGAAGCGCGAACTCCGCGGTCCATCGTCCCACGCCTTTGAACGACATCAGAGACTCAACGGCCTTCTCGTTGTCCATGTCGCCGATCGCTCCGTCGGAGATCTCTCCTGCCTCGAACGCTCTCGCCAACCCTATGAGTGTCGAGGCTTTAGCACGGCTCAATCGAAACCCTCGAAGCTCCGTCTCGGTGAGTGCGGCAAAACGACGGGTCGTGGGAAACGAGAAATAGCGCGCGCCGTCGAGACGAGCACTTCGGCCGTAGCGCTGCACGAGCTCACAGAGGATATCGTGCGCAAGCGTCAAGTTGATTTGCTGAGATAGCACGATCTGAATCAGTGTGTCCCAAAGCCGCAAACGCCCGGCGACGCGCAAGCCAAAGTGTTCGCTGATCATTGGCCCGAGCAACGGATCGTCCCGGAAGCGTAGGTAGAAAGGTCGAACGTCGGTCGAGGTACCGAGGACGCGATCGAGCACCTCGGCCGCCGCGGTCCGAGCTTCCTGAGATCGCGCGACATCACCGTGGAGCGTTAGCCGAAGCGTGGCTCGTGACGGCGATCCCTCTTGGCGGACTTGCAGAAGGAGTGGCTTCCGCTTCACGAAGAACAAGCCGGCGAAACACACCATCCTCGAAGCGATCGACACGTTCGGGAAAGCGTGCGAGACGCGCGGCCGTGCGGGCGAGCGAGTAGGGCCGGCGAGGGACCAAGTTGTAACGCACGGTCATAGCGGAGGAGCTTATCGTAAAAAGAGGGGAACTTTACCCCCGCTTCGTACGTCTAACATACAAAGAGACAGAAAAAGCAAAGGTAGCAAGCAATGTACGCACACAATATGTTCGCCAGAAGAAGGCGCGGCGGTTGGGCCGAGAGGCAGCGCTATTTTCGGCGCCTCGCCGCGCAAACACGCGCCAAAACTCGCGAGAGAAACAAGAATCAGAAGGCCAACGCCGATAAAGGCGCCAATTAATTTTCCTTCGTTTCTCTCCGGACACAGGGGGCCCTGGGCCCCCTTTTTTTGTTTAGAATCGAAGAGTGAAGGATCTCCTTTCTGATGCGCTCACGCGCTCGGTCAACTATTTGAACGGCCTTTCCGATCGCCCGGTCGAGCCGAGACCCGATGCGATCGCAAGGTTGGGAGCTTTTTTAGGCGCGCTACCGGAAGCACCCACCGCACCCAAGGAAGTGTTGCAACGACTCGACGAATGGGGATCGCCCGCCACGATTGCGAATGCGGGACCTCGATATTTTGGATTCGTGACTGGCGGAGCACTCCCCGCGAGTTTGGCCGCGAATTGGCTCGCGGGTGCGTGGGATCAAAACGCGCATTTTGTCATCGGCTCACCCGTCGCCGCCGCGATCGAGAACACCGCGCTCTCATGGGTTCGCGAGATTCTGGATCTACCGAAGAGCTGGGGCGGCGGCTTCGTCACGGGGACGACCATGGGCAACTTTTCCGGCTTGGCCGCAGGACGGCACGCGGTTTTAGAAAAGGTCGGATGGGACGTCGAGGCGCAGGGACTCTTCGGTGCTCCTGAAGTTCAAGTCATCGTGGGGGCCGAAGCCCATACGACTCTATTGCAAGCGCTCGCACTCGTCGGCTTCGGCCGAGAGCGCGTCATCAAAGTACCCGTCGACCGACAAGGACGGGTGCGGGCGGACAAGCTTCCAACGTTACGTGCGCCAAGCATCGTCTGCCTGCAAGCTGGGAACGTCAACACAGGAAGCTTCGACCCCGTAGCGGAGATTGCTGCACGCGCACGAGACGCGGGGGCGTGGATTCATCTCGACGGTGCCTTCGGTCTGTGGGCAGCGGCCTCGCCCGAGACGCGCCAGCTCACAGAGGGTATCGCCGACGTCGATTCCATCGCTACGGATCTTCACAAGTGGCTCAACGTACCCTATGACAACGGGCTCGCGCTTTATCGTGACCCGGAGGCCGCGCGCCAAGCGCTCTCGATTACAGCGGCCTATTTGCCGAAAGGCGAAGAGCGCCAGCCTTGCGACTACACGCCCGAGTCCTCGCGGCGTGCCCGCGGCGTAGAGATCTGGGCGGCGCTTTTATCTCTGGGCCGCTCGGGCTTGCGAGAGCTCATCGAACGCCACTGCCGCTTCGCGCGCCGTTTCGCGGCCGGCCTCCACGGCGCGGGCTACGTGATCCTCAACGACGTCGTGCTCAATCAAGTGCTCGTCTCCTTTGGAAGCGACGAGCAGACCGAGCGCGTCATCGCCGCGGTGCAGGAGGAGGGCACGTGCTGGTGCAGCGGCACCAACTGGAGAGGCCGAGGCGCGATGCGCATCAGCGTCTCGTCCTGGGCAACGACCGAAGAGGACGTCGAAAAGAGCCTCGAAGCCATCGTGAGCGTCGCGAAGGCAATCTAGCCGGCCGAATCAAATGAGCGCGAACGCAAGGTGCGCATCGACGTCATCTGAACTCGAGACCTCAACGGCTCGCTATCCGGTGTATCCGCACACCCCATGCGAGACGAGTTCACGACAAGCAGTAACATCTCATCGTCAGCGCGGGTGGCGCTCGTCGTGTGTCTCGCCGTCACTGCTCCAAGCGCAACGTCTTCATTGGGTCGATCTGCGCAGCCCGGTAGGCGGGAACGGCACACGCTAGGAGACTGACCGCGAGAACGAGCGCCGCCACGATCGCATAGGTCGCGGGACCCGTCGGGCTGACCGCGTAGAGCAGGCTCTCGATGAGGCGGGCGAGACCGATGGCAGCGACGAGACCGATCGCGACCCCGGAGGCGACGACTCGCGTTCCCCGCGCGAGCACCATGCGTGCGATCTCCACCGTTCGTGCACCAAGGGCAATACGAAGACCGAACTCCTGTCGCCTCAGGCTTACCACGTGGGACAAGACGCCGTATACACCGACGAGCGCCAGGAGAAACCCCGTCATCCCGAATGTACCGAGCAAGCCGAGACTAAATCTTTCGGGGGCTACAAGCGACCCCACTCACCTTCCAGGAACCCTTCTTGCTCCATACGATGAAGCGCGGGAAAAAACGACCCAGGGTTCACTTGAAACGTGCCGCGGGTGATCTGCTCGAGCCGTTTCGACACGCCGAGCCCGTGCATGGGCTCGAGAGACAGAGTCTTCAGAATCAGGAGCTCGAGCGTTCCAGGCGGGACGTCGGTCTTCGATGCTCTCATCATGACTTCTACAGCTAGACTATAGGAGTACACGACAACTCCTATAGGTAGTCAATAGAAGCGAGCGAGAGTGGCGTTCGCTAATCTTGGGTGACGTCCATGACCCAGATGTCTCCGAACTCCTCCTGCCACACAAAGTAGAGATAGTGTCCGTCCGTTGACAGGGCCCACCTATTCGCGATGCCTCGCTTGCCCTCGAGCTCGGTTAGAGCTCGTTCCGCCCCGCCTTCGGCCGACACCTCCCAGAAATTTCTTCCGCTATCGGTGCTTCTGCAGAAATTGATCCGCGGCCATCCTTCGACCATCGTACGCCCTCGACCGCTTCCGCCTCCGCTAACTGCTCAGGATTCCCCCATCTGCCGGGACGCGGCGGGGACCCTCAAAGGAAAGGAGATGAATCGCCCATCCGGCGACCAATCTGGCAAAGACCCTGGCGTCGCCAAATGTCTAGCGTCAACACCTTCGACGGGGATGACCCAGACACCCAGAATGTAAGTCCTCGCCGTACCCCACGGTGCGCCTGAACCGGTATCGGCGAGGGCTGAGCTATAGCCCATCTACGCCGAGCTCCTCCGCCACAACCAGCGACCTGACAACACCGCACCCGTCCCAGCGCGATACCCGTCTGCGCCCGGCGCCCCCTAGGAACCGCCTCGGCACAAAACAACACCGGGGTGCTGGCCCTAGGACGGACTCTCCCCATCCATCCCGCTGTTCCGTACTCCCGAGCACTCCAGTTCGTGCCAGTACACGAGGTGCTTGGAGTCAAAGTTCCTATTCCTCAATTCCACGACGCATTGGCCATCAGAAGGAGGATCTGGTAGATTCCTCGCACCATGTCTGCATCGAGCACCAAGGCGGGCCAATCGTGGTCGTGGCGGGCTGCGATGGTCGTGGCGGGGGTGCTGTTCGTGGCGGGCGGCATGAACCACCCGCCAGGTGATCCAACTGCCGGCTTCGATGCGCACTTCGTGGCAATGCTTTCGGATCCGTCTTGGCCGCTCTCCCATTGGCTAACGCTCGCGGGAGCCGTATTCCTCGTGATCGCCTTCGTCCTCGCCAGACGCGACGACGCGTTTCGCCGACGGGCCGGACGGGCGATGACGTGGGCCGTCGTAGGGAGCGCGCTCTGGTCCGTCGAAGCGTTCTTCCATCTGATCGCGGATATGGATGTGGCCGCTCTCTCGGCAGGCGGCGCGACGCCCATTCTCGACACGCACCTGATGCTCTCCGTCGTGGCCTATCCGGTGCTATGTTGGTCCTCTGCCGTCGTTGCTGGGCGCGTCGGATGGCGTTGGGTGATGTTGGCGCGTCCCCTGGCCGTCGTGGGCATTCTCGGCGGTCTCGTGTACGGCGCGGCCCCACCGATCGCGGTCCTCACCCGAGACTCGGGGTGGTCGTTCCTCTTTCCGCTAGGAGCGATCCCCTTCTCGATCTGGCTCGTGTCGCTGGGCGCCATCGGCACCGGCGCCGCCGCGGACTGAGTAGGTCGCGCCGCTAATCCGCGACAGGCCCATCGTGATGGTGTGGCCGTTGGACGATCCGACGCCTTACGTCAGCGATCCCGACGAATGCGCGGTGAGGACCGCGCCCGCGTCGACCTTCAAGCTCCCGCACGCTTTGATAGCGCTCGAGACGGTGTCGTGATGTTCGGATGATTCAGGGCTGCGAGGGCTTTGGCCTCACGTTTGAAGCGAGCCCGGCGCGCTTCGCTTTCCGCCAGCGCGGGAGGGAGAACCTTGAGCGCAACCCTGCGACCGAGCTTCGTGTCCTGGGCCAGATAAACGTCACCCTGTACGCTTGCCGAAGCATCAGTGCAGCGAAAGCGTGTGTTGCGGGAAGAGTCGGTAGGAAATGTCTGTGTACAAGGCCTCATCCCGCGCCTCTGGCGCGAGGCCAGCATCCTCTCGCGCCTTTGGCGCGAGTCAGTCAGATCGTCTCGCGCCGGCAAGAAGAGGGTGAACCTGCTGTGCGACAATAGTGAGCCCCAGCCGCTACAAACGACCGGGGCTCTGATGTTTGGATGGCCCCCGGAGGAGGCGCTCCACTACAAGTTGAAGCTAGCCTCTCACATCCGGGCGGCCATCGTCCAGCACTTTGCTGAGTTCCGAATGGCCACCAAACCTGTCGTTCTTCTCCGGCTTTTCTGCCGCAACAAAAGCTGTGGGATGCCTTTCTTCATCTGCAAGTCATGTTACCAGGGACAGTGCTACTGCGGTCCAACCTGCCGTGACGAAACCCGGCGAGAGAACCAGCGCGAAAATAACCGAAATTACCAGAAAGGTTTCAACTCACGAAAACTCCACGCGGCTCGGCAACAGAATTATCGTCTACGCCAGGCGGCGAAAATAGTGACGGAGCAAGGGTTCATTCACCCCAGTAATTCTGGCAGTCTAGGAGTTCGTGAAATTCAAGCTAGTGGCCCGATGGCTCATTCAATGAAAACGAAGATTGACAGTATCAGATATGCCAAATGCTGTATCTGCGGCCGACGCGGGAGGCTAAAGGATGTCGAAGCTGGGTAATGAACCGCTCACGAGCGATGCTCTGACAGAAAACAATTACGTCCGGACGATTTTGGACCTCTATCTTTCCATTCCGAACACACCTGAGCGGCCACGGCGCGACGACCGCTTCATCGCGACGCAGCTCTACCGCCAAGGAGTCCCGTTACACGAATTCGAGTGTGCCCTACTTCTGGGTTGCGCTCGTAGGGAGCTACAAGAACATGAGGAGCCACTGCAGCCCATTCGCTCCCTTCGTTATTTTTCACCTGTGCTCCAGGAAGTGCAAAGTCAATATCTAGACCCGCCTTATGTTCTTTACATTCGAGAAAAACTCTCGGACGTGCTTCGCCCGAAACTACCGAGAAAAAACCGAGCACGAACTCGTGGCATCGCGCGACAACTCCGATTGCCATGGTAGAGCAAATATCACGATGAGCTTGGACTATTTTCGATTTCGTCAGCAGCTTGCCGGCAACGCCATACGTCGCCCTGCGCTCCTAGCGCCAGGAATGGACATGCGTGCCGGCAATTCTTTTGTGATGGACATCCAGTGGGGAGTTGCGCTTCGAGCGCCAGTACAGGGGCCGATGAAACATCACATGCGCTGGCGGAAATGAGTTCTTCCATGAATCAACTCAAATACGACTTCTTCGTCGGTATCGACCTGGGTCAATGGCTTCACTTGGCCAGTGTGGTCGATGCCAAAGGTAACTTCTTGGCGGAGAGAGGCTTCCCCCATAGCCGCGAAGGACTATCGGGAACCATCGACTGGCTTTTGGAAGAGACCTCGCAAGATACCGAGCGCATCGCGGTGGCGATCGAAAAACCTCATGGGGCCGTCGTCGAGCTCTTTCTTGACCACGGCATCGCCATTTTCTCCATCAATCCCAAGCAGGTCGACCGTTTCCGCGACCGGCATTCTATGAGCGGCGCCAAGGATGATCGGCGAGACGCCTTCGTTCTCGCCGATTCGCTCAGAACCGACGGCCACCGCTTTCAGCGCTTGCATCTCCCACCTACGGAGATCCTCGCTATGCGCGGGTTGCTGAGTACCCGCGACCAACTCGTCAAAAACCATGTGGCCCTCAGCTCGCAGATCCGAGAACTCCTTACTCGTTGCTGGCCTCACCTCGTCTCGCTCGCGCCAAAGGACAAGGCTCTCGACGCTTTTTTCTGCGAGCTCCTAAAACTCTTCTTCGAATCCAGCCCCAACCCTCTTAGCCGCCACTCCATTGAGACCCTCGCTCAAAAACACCGCATCCGACGTCTAAAACCCGAGAAGATCCTCGATACCCTCAAACAAAAACCTCTCCGGGTCGCAACCGCAACCACTCAAGCTACCGCCGAGCATCTCCAACTACTACTCCAGCAGTTGCTCCTCGTTCGACAACATCGTCGTGCCTCCGACCAGCATCTCGAGAAGTGGTTCAAGCGCGTGCAAGCACTAACCGACGAGCATTGCTCCGACCCTGCCATTCTTGCCTCTTTGCCCGGCGTCGGTGCTTACGTGCTCGCCTCCGTGCTCTGCTATGCCCACGACCCCATTCGGCTCCGTAATCTCAACGCCTTCAGGACTCTCGGCGGCATTGCTCCTGTCACAAAAAAGAGCGGCAAGCGCGGTCAGTTGCGACCAACGATCCTGATGAGGAGAGCTCGCTCTTTGCCCCTCAATAATGCTCTCCACCATTGGGCACGCACTGCCGTTTTGCACGACCCCCACTTCAAAGAACACTACGACCGGCTTCGTGACAGAGGCCACAGCCATGCCAGAGCTCTCAGAGGCGTCATGGACCGCATTCTCCCCATCGCCATTGCGATGCTTCGACAAGGAACCCTTTACGACCCCTCCCGGTGGCCCACAAAAAAAGCGAATCGCGGATGACTATTACGAAGAACGTTTTCTCTTGATCCGGCGTGGGGAGTCCATTCCGCACTGGCCAATCTTCTCCAGGATCTTGCAGTGGGCAAGCGTTTGGCCGATCACGTCGTCGGCAATTCTAACACCCGGTCGCCGGAAGAAAATCGGAGGAGGAAAGGAGGTTTGTCCCTGAGTTTGTCGTCTGTTGTGCACAGGGAGACAGCTCAGATGGGTCACGACCAACTATTCAAGGATCTTCTGAAAGGCCTATTTCGTGAGTTTTTGCAGATGTTCTATCCGGACGCAGAGAAGCGCCTCGACTTCGACACGCTTCGTTTCTTGGACAAAGAGCTCTTCATGGACCTTCCAGAGGGCAGACGGCGGGAAGCCGACGTCGTCGCTGAGATCAAAACCCTCGAAGGAGACGCCGAGCTCATTCTCGTTCATGTCGAAGTCCAAGCGGCCCAAGAGCAGGATTTCGAACGAAGGATGTACAACTACCACGCTTTGCTCTGGCTGCGTCATCAAATACCGATTCTTCCCATCGTGCCGTTTCTACGCGGAGGAGGACAGGCTCTGACAGAGGAGGAGTTCCAAATCACGCTCATGGGGCGTGAGCGGCTGAGGTTTCGCTACGAGAGCTTGAGACTGGCACCGCTGAAGGCAGAAGAGTATGTTGAGAAGAGCAATGTGCTCTACACAGCCCTAGCCCATGTTTCCCTTTTAGGTCTCTAAGTCATCATAAACAAAGGACTGAGATCCGCGGTTTGTCTCTACGCTGACAGCACCTCCTCGGAGAAGGCTGGCGGGTCGCGTTCAACGATTCCGAGTGCAGTCAGGATCGAGTTGGCGCGAGCGGTGCCGCGCGTGACGACGCGCTTGGTCCGCCCAGAACCCAGCTGTAAGTCGACGAGCCGGACCGAGCGTAGCGCTTGTAGTGCCTCGGTTGCGGACAGGTCGAGTTCGGCGACCTTGAGCTTTTTCTCAAGAGCCCGATGCACAAGGAAGGCCAGCGTAGCTACGAAAAGATGTGCCTCCACACGCTCATCGGTCTGGTGGTAAACGGGATGCATCTCAATGACATCCTTAAGGCATGAGAAGGCTCGCTCGACCTCGTTTAGGTCCTTGTAAAGGCGCACGGCGTCGACCGGAGAGAGGTTTTGCTCCTCGGTTTGAATAACGTACTTACCCTCGTAGGCTTGCTCGCGCTTGAGGTTGACCGGGTGCTCGAAGAAGCGGAAGCGAGCGTTTTTGTACTCCCAGTCGTAGTAACGGTGACCGTGGTGGCGTGCCTGTATGCGCGCGGCGGCGGCACCGATTTTCTCGGGGGCTTTCAATCGTCCCTCGCGCACGCGGCGCTCAAGGGCCTCGAATGCCGCACGGGCACGTCCCATGGCCCGCAGCCTCTGCCCGCGCTCGTAGGCGAGCCTTTCGTCGCTGTGAACGACGAAGATGCGCACGCCAGACTGCTCGGAGCGGACTTCTTGCACACGAGTCTTAGGTGGCTCGGCTTTTTCGCTCACCGTGATGCCACCAGGGCAGTCGATCCACTCTCCGCTGGCGCGCTCGATGTAACGATAGACCTCCTCGCGCCGTCGTCTTTGCAGCCCGACGAGATAGCCCTGCTTGCGCGAGCGCACCACCGCCAGGCTGTCGCTCGTTACCATCCCTCGGTCGCCGACAAAAACCACGCGGTGCAAACCGAATCGTTCGTTGAGATCGTTGAGCACCTGCGGCACCGTTTTCGCGTCACGCCAGTTGCCGGCGAAAACATGGTGGGCGATCGGCCAACCGTCCACCATCACCAGACCGACAAGCACTTGCCGGTTACGCGGTCTGCGGTCGCGACTGTAGCCGTGGGCGCCGAGCCCCGGAGGGCCTTGACCTTCGAAGTACGTCGACGTCAGGTCGTAAAACACCATGTCAACCTCAAGCGAAAACAGATCCCGCAAGCGCAAAAACAGCTCTTTCTCGATCTGTTCTTTGCGGGCATGCAGCTGGTCGAGCGTTCGGTACCATTGCTTGAGTTGGCAAAACTCCACGCGAACCCGCGGGGAGCGACTCGCTCGCCGCTCCCCATCATCGCGCCACTGCGGCACCCACCGCCGCCCCTGCCGGTCGCAGACGAAGTCGGTCTCGAGCCAGCGCGCCAGACCGTGCTCGCTTGACGGAGCACATAGCCGGTTGGCGACCAGCACCAAAGCTCGCTCGCTTAGCGCCACTCCGTCGCGCTTGCCGCGGCCTCCGAGCCGGTCGAGAATCTGCTCCAGTCCGAGCTCGCGCCACAGCGTCGCCGTCACCACCATCGGACCCCAATCCCACGCGTCTGCCCCCGCGATCTGCTCGGCTGCTCGCTCGGTGTCGGCCGGTTCACCGGCCCCAAGCAACCGATTGAGGGAGTCGAGATTGGCAACTAGGAGATCCTTGCGCCCCAAGTTGCACACTACGCGTTGCTTCGGCTTGCCGTGCTCCCGATACGACTCGACCAGGCGGACATACTCATGTTGAACCCCTTTGCCGCCTGCGGCCCGAACGATGCGGAAGAACATAACCTGTCCTCACGCATACTACATATCATTGTCCACGATTACAACGTATTAATGGCGCTAAAAGCACAATATCTGTCTCTACGTTTTGGGCAAATTCAACCCCCGTTCCTTTGAATTCAGTCACTTACGAGCGTTAGGGTGCCCATAAAGGGTAAACATGGGCTAGCGGCTCTGATGGACCGCCGCCACGTCGACGAGCCTCTGCTCAAGGCCTCGATGATGCAGCGGGTTGGAAAGAGCGATTTGGACGATGCGCCGAAGTTCCTGTTGGTGAACGTCATCGAGACCTATTTTGAGCTCGCTGCCCATCAGGAGGAAAGCTTTCGCGGGCTACTATCGAAAGACGAGTATCGGGAGGCACAAGAGATGGAACTCACCTGGGCTGACAAAATGATGGAGAAGGGGCGTGAAGAGGGCCTTCTCGAAGGAAAGCGCGATACGTTGCTACGGTTCCTCAATTCCAGGTTTGGTCCTCTTCCCCAGGAGACCGCGGCCCGAGTACGAGCGTTGGAATCGCTCGAAGAGCTGGATGCTTACTTGGACCGGGTGCTCGTGGCGGGCTCGCTCGAAGAGATGGAGCTCGGGGCTTGAGCTGTTCCAACTTCGATTGCGACACGGTACCGCCATCAACTGCCTCGTACCGATCATGACTAATCCTGTCAAAATTATTTTTTGCCCGAGCCACGCGGCAGCGTGCCCGGCATGTCGGCGAGCACATAGCCGACGACTCCTAGCATCGCGATGGCGCGCCGGAAATCCTGAAGGTCCACTTTGTCGAGCGTGTCCGCCTGGGTATGGTGCCAATCGAAGTAGTGCTCACCGACGGTGCGGAGGGCGAGTCCGGGAACACCATCATTCATCAAAGGTCCGATATCCGCGCCCCCGCCGCCGCGTTGCATGATGCCAGCGTCGATCCCGTCGAGTAGCGACCCGATGGGCGTCAGCAGCTCGAGCGCGCGTTGGTAGGCCGCATCCGAGCCGTCGCCCTCGCCTATACGCAAGCCGACGCCGAAACCGATCGGCCGCTCGGCCCCACCATCCATCTCGATAGCGGCGACATGAGTGTCGATTCGGTCGCCCACCCACTCGCGATAAGCCCTCCCCCCGCGGAGACCGTTCTCCTCGTTCGTCCACAGCACCACGCGCAGCGTCCGTCGCGGCCTTAGGCCGAGACGATGCACGAGTGTCAGCGCATGCCATGCAGCCATGCAGGCCGCCCCGTCATCGTGAGCACCCTGCCCGACATCCCACGAGTCGAAATGTCCGCCCATGACGACCACCTCGTCCGGCAGCTCGCGCCCTGGGATCTCGGCGACGAGATTGAACGAGTCCGCGTCCGGAAGCATCTGAGCGCCCATCGAAAGATGCACACGCACGTCCTGTCCGTGATCGATCGCGAGTCGCATCCATTCGGCATCTTCGACGGTTACGGCAGCCGCAGGAATCTTTGGAAACGTTTCGTCGTAGCGCATCGCGCCGGTATGCGGTGTGCTCAAGCTGCGGCCGGTGGCCGAGCGCACGAGTGCCGCGACCGCCCCGAGCGCCGCCGCTCGGGAGGCACCCGCGGAGCGGTAACGCACGGTGTGTCCATAGCCCATCCACGGGACCGCAAAGAGGACGATCTTCCCTTCGACTTTCTCGCGTCCGAGTGCGTCGAGCTCATCGAAGCTCGTGACCGCGACGACGTGCGCATTGATGCCGGCCGCGGGCGTTCCGACGCTCAGGCCGAGTCCCAAGATCGGTAGTGCGCGCTCGACAGGTGCTAGGAGCCGCGCGGATTCCTCGCCCCGCACCCAATGCGGCACTTTCACCGGAAGTTTTTGCACGTGAAGCTCCTCGCGCTTCATGCGATCGAAAGCCCAATCGATGGCGCGCTCGAGCCCAGAGGATCCGCTCAATCGATGGCCGATATCGATCGTAAGGTGCTCGAGCTTCTCCCAGCCTTCGACGTCGGTCATGGCGGCGCCGATCACGCGGCCCGCGGCCTCTCGGTAGTCATCGGCAAGGCTGGATTGAGCGCGCGTCGTCGCGGAAGTGAGAGTGATAATGCCAATGCTAATAACTAGGCCAAAACCGATGAACAAGCGCCTCTTCCAAAACATGACGGTCCTCCTAGAAATCGAACAGATAAGTAAATTTCGCGATGAGCGCGCGATCGACCACGCGGCCCTGATCGTCTCGGAGATCGTTGTACACGACAAAAATATCCGACAAGGGACGATGGATAATATTGAAACGCACGTTGCTCGAGAGCTCATCCGTGATGCTGTTGTACTGAATCAAGGCGTTAACGAACATCGATGGGCTGAAGCTGTAGCTCGCGCGCGTTGTCAGAAGATGCGTGGTGAACGCACCTTCGGCGAGATCGACGTCGTTGAGCGCCCAACTGGCTTGCGCGGTGAATCGCGGACCGAGCTTCAAAGAAGCTCCCAGCGAATAGGAGGTTTTCGTCCCCGAATAGAAACCGCCTCGCGTAATGCGGACATTGCTCGAAACCAAGCGGCTCGGATCGGTGAAGACAAAAATGGAAGTGTCGTCGAATGTAAAGAAGCCCGGCTCGATGGTGACGTCGGGTTGGATCTCGAAGGACTCCGAAAGTTGCTCGAGGTTCGCGTTGCGTGTGATACCGATGACCCCTCCGTTCTGGAGCCGGAGAGTCAAACGTAAATTGAAATAGCGACTGACGACGTTACTTTCCTGATCCGTGAAGTAGTCTCCCTCGGCGGTCGCGCTGAGCTCGCGCAGCGTGTCGCGCGCCCAAGGCTGGCGGTAATTGTATTGAAACCTGCCGCTCGCGCGGCGCACACCAGTGCGCGGTGCGAAGCCGACTTCGGGATTGAAGTTGTCCTGTAGCGTCGAGAACGAAGACGAGAAAATAATCGAGCGGCTGTTATAGCTATACGCGACCCGGCCCGCAAGATCGTCCCCCTCCAAATCCGGGGTCGCCGTCTTCGCGATATAGGCATTGACATCCATCTGAGCGCTGAGCCTCAAATTCGCGTCGGCGCCAATGCTGCGATTGAAATGATCGGAGTCCATCGTCTCTCGATTGATGAACATGAACCCGATATCCGAATTTTGGAAGATATTGCGCTTCACGCGGGCCACCGTGAAGTTGTCCCCGTTCGACCCGTTCGACCCGTTCGAGATGAGCGGCTCTTTTCCGGTCTGGATGTTCAAAAAGCCCAGCTCGTAGGGACCGGAGCGACCGGTGAGGCGGCCGCCGCCAATGACGGGGATGGGCTCCCCCTCGCTCGCGAGGCCGATACGACGGCTGAAAAACAATAGAAGATCGTTGCCGCGGCTTTGCCCGCCGGCGAGACTGCCCCCACTGAGACCGAACGAGCGCCGAAATCGCCGGCGGCGAGGGTCCTCCGGCGGCCCGAAGCGGAACACACCGGAGTTCTCCAGAAAGAAGTCGCGCTTCTCGGGAAAAAAAAGACTGAAACGCGTCAAGTTTTCCACGGCCTGACGGCCACCCCGAATGAATGAAACGCGGTAGTCTCTGGAGGTGGCACCGGCTCAACACGACGCCTGAGGGAGCTCGGTTTTGACGTCACTGCCCCCAAACGCTACACCCTGAGTTTCTTATTAGTTCACTCGTTGAACGTCCGCCTCGACCTCGGAGAAATCCGTATTTGCGGTCAAATCGAGCGTGAGTCCGTTGCCAATGCCGATCTTCGCGTCGAGCCCCCCGGTCCCGTCCGCGGTCCGATCGAAACCGAGTGTTTTCGAGACGTCGCCCCGGGCATAAGGTGTGACCTTGAACCTCGACGCGGGCTTGATGTTCTGGAGCCCATCGAGTGTGCCCGCGAGCGAGACGCGCGTCGTCGTGAAGATACGGGGAATGGGCGCCCAGTCGCTTTCTTCGTTCAAGCGTCGATTGCGCCGCGCAAAATTGATGCCCCAGGTCTGCTCGTCGCGTCCGCGGAATTTCACCGTTTTGAAAGGAATGGCGTACTCGGCTACCCAGCCGTTGTCGACGATGCGGCTTTTCACATACCACACACCGTCCCAGTTGACGTCGAAAGACTGGCCTTCGTTGAAGCTCTGACCGTCCATCTTCGCGCCAAGGGGATTCGTCTGGAACATGTAGCTGTTGCGGCGGTCATGGAACGTGTCGAGGACGATCGCGAACGAGTCGACGGCACGGGTGTTGTAGTCGCGCGTGAGGTCGGTGGCGATGAGATTTTCGGGCTCGTCATCGAAAGCGACCACGCCGACATAGAGATGCTCGTCGTCGTAGAGAATGCGAACGTCGGTGTCGTAAGTCGCGGGCGCGCCTTCTTGGGGCTCACGCTGAATGAAGTTGGTGGCGACCGGCGCTTTCTTCCAAGCGTCTTCATCGAGCACGCCGTCGATGAGGATCGTCCGCTCGGCGCGGACGGCGGGCAGCTTTCGCTCCAAATGCGCCGTTCGGTAGTCAATCGTCTGTGCGGACGTAAAAAGCGGGCTAACCAAAATAAAAATAGCGGGAAAAATGTCTCTCATGCGGAAACCAAAGCGCTAGATTCTACACGAAGCACACTGGCCAGCGCGCGGACTTCGCTCTATACTCAGGTCAACGAAGGCGACCATGGCATCGCGTGACACGAAATCCTTGCTACCGTGGGCTATCGTGGGCTCGGCACTCATCGTTATTCTCGCGCTCGGATATTCCGCCGGCTCGATGCTCGAGATCTACAACAACGATCTTTCACCACACTACCGACAAGGAGAAGCAGTTCCCCATCATCCGAGTCTTCGGAACGATCGGCTGGATCGTTGCGAACGTCATCGTCAGCGCGGTGCTCCACGCCGATGCCACATCCCTACCTCGCCGAAGCCCGCAGGGCGTAGGCGGGCGTAGGCGGGCGTAGGCGGGACTAGCCTTCGAAGCGGTAGCCGAGGCCGTGGACGGTCACGATGAAGCGCGGAGCGCGCGAGTCCACTTCGAGCTTTTGTCGCAGCCACGCCACGTGGACATCGACCGTGCGAGTGCTCGGGATGAAGTTGTAGCCCCATACGGCGTCGAGAAGCTCATCGCGCGACAAAACGTCCCCGCGATGCTCGATGAAGTGCTTCAATAGCGTAAACTCGCGCGCGGACAGTTTGACGGGCTTGCCATCGCGGCTCACGGCGGCACTCCGAATCTTCACCTCGACATCGCCGAAGCGGTACGGGTCCGGAAGCTGGCTTGCCGCCGGGACGCGCCGCAAGAGCGCTTCGATCCGGGCCAATAGCTCGGCGGATTCGAACGGTTTGGTCAGATAGTCGTCCGCGCCGAGCTTCAGGCCGACGACTTTGTCAGAGGTGCGGTCGCGCGTCGTGAGCATGAGGATAGCCGACGTCACTCCCTTTTTTCTCAAATCGCGGCAGACTTCGAAGCCGTCCTTGCGCGGCAGCATGATGTCCAGGATGATGACGTCATAGGCATTGTCGATCGCGCGTTCGAGGCCCGTCTCGCCATCGGTGGCGCAGTCGACATCGTAGCCGACGCTCCCGAGGCGGTCGGTCAAAGCAAGCACCAGCCCAGGCTCGTCCTCGATCACGAGCACACGGCCCGCCATCGCTCAGGCGCCCGCGGGCAGTAGGAGTGTGAAGCGGCTGCCGCCGCCTTCTGGACTCGTGACCTCGATGGTACCGCCATGAGCGTCGATCACATGCTTCACGAGGCTCAGACCGATCCCGCTACCTTCGATTTGGTCGTCGCGCGCCTGCCGGCCACGGTAGAACGGCTCGAAGATATGCGGGAGGTCGGAAGCCGGTATCCCCGCGCCATGATCTTCGATCTCGATCGCCGCGCCGTCCCGACCTTCGGCGGCTTTCGCGGAGGTAGCGGCCTAAATGCATCGGCCTTTTGCGGGACGAGAAACCAAACCATAGCGGACCTCCCGGCAATATAGTATCACATGATACTAGTTAGGCCTATTTCAACCTCGCGGTGTGGCGAAGGAGCTTCGCTAGCATCCGCTCGAGCGCGGTGCGCTCGCGTCCGCTGAGACAGGAAAGGACTTCGCGGTAGCGGACATCGGCGGTCGGAAGGATCTTCTTCACAAGCCGTACGCCGCGCGACGTGGCGACCAAGACGAAGCTCCGGCCGTCCTCGGGATGACGGTGCCGCTTCACTCGGCCGTCTTGCTCGAGACGCCGGACGGCGCGACTCACGGTCATCTTGTCCATCGCCCACTGCTCGTGAATTTCTTTGGCCGTCAGACCCGACGTGCCGAAAAGGCTCAACAACACGCGCCACTCCGCGACGGCGATCCGGTAGCGCGCCTCGATCCTCGATTCGAATGCGCGCGTGATGCGGTTCGACAAGACGTGGACGGAGGCGAGCACGTTATCCGAATGCTCAACACTCATGGGCGCCTCCCCTCGTCCTTTTGAGGCTGGCCTGGTCAAAGCTCGACGAGCCGCGCGGTGTTGACGACGGCCATCTGTGCCACGTGCTCGCTCGGGCCACCACCTGGGCGCGCTCCGCGGTGGGAACGTAGTGGGACTTGAGCACGAAGCCTTTGAGCCCGCGGTTCAAAAAATCACGCGCGAGGTCGATGTCGTCGGTGCGGCGCTCGATCACGTCCGGCGCGACGTGCACTTGAAGATCGAACGCACCTTCGATGGCCTTCCACGCCGCGTCGGTCGGTAAAGTCATCGCATCTGGCATCTTTCGGCGGAGAATAGCACAGGCCGCGAGTGTAGTAAGATCCATCGCTTTGATTTTCGACGGTATAGGGCACGCACTCAAGAATCGCAGCTATCGACTCTACGCGACAGGAAGCTCGATCTCTCTAGTCGGCTTCTGGCTACAGAAAGTCGGCGTTGGTTGGCTCACTTGGGAGCTCACGGAGTCTGCCACGTGGCTCGGCATCATGGCGATGGCGGACGCCCTCCCCGCGACTTTCTTAGCACCCGTAAGCGGCGTCATCGCCGACCGCTTCGAGCGGATCCGACTCATTCGCTGGACGCAGTTCGCGCAGTCTGTCCAAGCTACTACGCTCGCCATCCTCGCGTTCACGGGTCTTCTGCAGACCGAGATTCTGCTCGCGCTCGTTCTCGTGCTCGGTGTCATCCAAGCTTTCGCGCAACCGGTCCGCTTGTCTCTCGTCCCGAGCCTCGTGCGCTTGGAAGATCTCCCCTCCGCGGTGGCCCTCAACTCGAGCTTGTTCAACTTGGCGCGCTTCATCGGGCCCGCCATAGCCGGGTTTCTCATCGCCGCCTTCAGCGTCGCTGCCTCCTTTGCGGGCGCCGCGCTCTGCTTTTTCTTCTTTCTCGGAATCATGTTTCGCATCGAGCCGCTTCGAAACGAAGTCAGAGAGCGCAGCGAGGCCAGCATCTGGACGGAGATCCAGGAAGGCTTTCGCTATGTCACGACCCACGCCGGCGTCCGCTCCGTCTTGGTCTTGATCGTTGCTGCGACTGTTTTTGCACGTTCGTTCTTCGACCTCTTGCCCGCCTTCGCGGATCGGGTGTTCGAGCAGGGTGCTTCAGGCCTCGCGACCCTGATCGCCGCGGTCGGCATCGGCGCGCTCATGAGCAGCCTCTGGCTAGCTGGACGCGGCCACCCGGCTGGCCTCACCCGCATCGGGGTTTCTTCGCTCCTCGTCGTCGCGGTGTTCCAGACGTTGTTTGCGACGACAGATAGCTTCGTGGTCGCAGTCCTTTGTATGGCCGTCATCGGCTTCGGTCACGTGGCGACGAGCATCACGTGTCAAACGCTCGTGCAAAACACCGTGGACGGCCATATGCGCGGCCGGGTGATGGGTCTCTATGGCGTGGCCATGCGAGTCAGCCCCGCGGTGGGCGCGCTCGCCCTTGGCGTGCTTTCCGAAAGCTTCGGGCTCCAGTGGACGGTGCTCGGAAGCGCACTCGGTTGCGGTCTCACGTGGCTCTGGGCGCAAGCACGCATGGCTCGCATGGCGACACTTCTCGAGCGCGACCACTTGTCAGAGGCTCACGCCGAAGCTACGATGCGCAGCTGAAGGGAGAATGAGGCTTGTCCCAGAACTGGTGGGTCGTTTTCGCAGCGTTTCTCTGCCTTGTCTTCATGTTCGGGGCTCCCACATTCATGATGCCCGTGCTCTACTCTCCGATCATCGATGAGTTCGGGTGGAGCCGAACTCAGGTGATGCTCATCGTGAGCATGAAGTTCGGGGCTGGCGCCGTCATCGGCCTTCTCTTCGGCGTTCTCCTCGACCGGATGTCGATTCGGAAAATCGTCCTGTTCGCGGGCACTTTGTCCGGCCTTGCGATCATCGCGTTCCTCGCTATCCAATCGCTGACGATGTTCTACTTCATCGGTCTCTTTCTCGGGCTCGGTGCCGTCGGCGTTATGATCTCGATGAAGGTGCTCGTGTCACGCCGCTTTCGCGAGCAGCAAGGCTTTGCCATGGGTGCTGCCTTGTTGGGAACTAGTGTCGGCGGCACGCTGACCCCTATGCTTGCGAGATATCTCATCGAGACGCTTGGCTGGCGAGAAGCGGCTGCCCTCATGAGCGCCGGGATTTGGCTCATCGCACTGCCTGCATTTCTCTGGGTCGTGAAAGACGAGGACTTCGAGCAAGCCCAGGAGCAGAGCGGAGACAGCGGCGATTTTTCGACCATTTTGAGGCAGCGAAGCTTCTGGATGCTGGTGGCTGCCGTCCTGCTCATCGGCTTCGTAGATCAGGCCATGTCACAGAATTTCGTGCTCTACCTCGAGAAAGACGTCGGCTTGAGCTTCGCTGCGGCCGCGGGCGCCGCCTCGACCGCCGCGCTCTTCAGCATCTTCGGCAAAGTCGGTTTCCGCTGGGTCTATGACAAGCTCTCCACGAAAGGCGTCACGATTTGCTACGTGCTCATGGCGCTCTCGATCCTGATCGCCATACCGGTCCAAGGATCGTTTTTGCTCGGGGCCTTGGTGTTGACGCGCGGGCTCGCTCACGGAGGTGCGATCGTCGACATCCCCGTTTTGTCCAAACATTGCTTTGGTCCCAAGGTGCTCGGTCGCACGATCGGTGTCCTGACGGCCTGCCTCACGGTCGGCTTCGCCACCGGCCCGCTTGTCGTGGGCTACATCTACGACCCGCAAGGGACCTACCGCTACGCCTTCATGCCTCTTGCCGTGATGAGCCTCGCGGCGGGCGCGGCGGTTCTCGGCGCCCGACCGGTCTATTGGGAAGAGAACATTCGCAAGCCCGCAAGAGGTGCTTCGGCCGATGCAACTCAACCGCAGCCGGTACCCTGAGATTCGCGGCCGTGTCCTATAGAATGCGTCTTCACCGTGTCGATTTACGCGAAACTCGCTGAGCTCGTACGCGAAGGTGGGGCGTTCGCCGTCGCTACCGTAATCCGAGCGCAAGGATCGGTACCGCGCCATGACGGCAGCAAGATGGTCGTCTTCGGTGACGGCCGCATCGAAGGCACGATTGGCGGCGGCGATATGGAAGGCCGCGTCATCCGCGAGTCTCTCGCTGCCATCGCGGACGGAAAGACGCGCATTCTCTCTTATGCGTTCCGGGACATCCAAAAAGGCGATGTCGGGGTTTGCGGCGGAGAGGTGGAGGTCTACGTGGAACCTGTAAAACCACGATCGAAAATGGTTATCGTCGGCGGCGGCCACGTCGGCAAAGCCGTCGCCCATCTCGCGGGCTGGCTCGGCTTTCGCGTTGTCGTCTCCGACGACCGCCCTGACTTCGCGTGCCCACAGGCCGTGCCCGACGCGGACGAGTACATCGAGTGCAAGCTTTCGGAGCTTCCGGAGCGTACGTCCATCGATGGCGATACTTTCGTGCTGCTCACCACGCGCGCGGTCCCGGTGGATCTCGAAGGGCTCCCGGCCCTTCTCTCGACCTCCGCGGCGTATATCGGCGTTATCGGCTCACGGCGCCGCTGGGAAGTCTGTGTCGAAAAGCTGCGCGCCGCGGGCGTCTCGGACGAAAATGTCGCGCGCGTCGTCTCTCCGATGGGGCTCGAGCTCAATGCCGAGACCCCCGAGGAGATCGCGGTCAGCATTCTTGCCGAGATCGTGATGCTGCAGCGCGCCGGAACCGGCGAGCGGATGCGGCACGCAAAAAACGCCTCCGACAAATGACCTGAGCCGTTCTCTTATTTGGGCTCGCGCTGCAAAGCGCGAGGCCGGAGATTGCGCCAGGCACGGATTACGACCGGGGCATCCCCAGCCTCGAAGCTGTCGCCGGACACGACTTCGGGGAAGAGCTCAGCGATCACGCGCAAATCGTGCGCTACTTGCACGCATTGGCTCAGCCGCACCCGAGCGCACGAAGCTCATCGCGTACGGTGAGAGCTGGGAAGGGCGTGCGCTCTATGTGCTCGTCATCGCGAGCCCCGAGCGCATCGCGCACGCCGTCCAGGCGAACTTGCGCCGCTTTGCCGACCCGCGATCGCTCTCCGAATCTGAAGCCGAAGAGCTCGTCCGGACGCTCCTCGTAACATCGTGGTTCTTGCACTCCGTCCATGGCGACGAGCTGTCGTCGAGCGACGCGGCGCTCGCGGAGGCCTACCACTGCTCGCCGCGGAGAAAGACAACGGCGTCGAGCAGATCTTGGGGAGTCCATCGTGCTCATCGATCCGAGTTACCGCGCGTATAACCCGTCAACGGTGCTTCTCTTCATCAACGCGGTCCTCATCGGACCCGCGCATCTCCCCATTCCCGGCGTCGAATGATTCGCGTTACGACATCGCGTGATGATGCCCCTCGGCGGCGGCGTGAAGAAGGGACTCGACATCCACAATGGACATGGTCGCCGACACCCTCGGCGTTCGAGGCGCAGCGGGAGTACGGACCGCTCGGCCTGGGAGGGTCACATTCAAGAGATTTTGGAGGTTGATCCCCGTTACGGCGAAGCGCAGACCGCCTCGAGGACGTTCTGGTAGCGCCTCTGAAGCTCGGCGCCGAGATAGCTCGCGACCGCGCCCATGCCTGATAGGCCGGCGCGGCGCTCCGCATCGGCGTTGTAGTTCGTGTTGACGTTGACGTCATAGGCATAGGCGTTGCCGTCTCGGTCCTCGATGAACTCGATGGCAGCGATCTTTATGCCGTTGCCGGCGAGAAACTGTGCAAAGGGACCGAGGAGGTCGTTGTCGAATCCGCGCCGGATCTCGAACCGAGGTCGCTCGCTCACGGTCGCTGGGCAGAGCTCGTCTCCCGTTTGGCATTCGTCGGCGGGGCAGAGCTCGAAACCTTGGGACGTGTCGACGCGGACCGCGTATAGAAACTTCCCGCCCACGAACTCGCAACGGGTGATGGAGGCGTCGGGCGCTTCGATGTATTTCTGGATCAGCGTGATCCCGTCGAGCGGCTCTTCGAACACGTCGCTCTCCACGTAGCTCCGGAGCGCTTCTAGGCTCCTGAACAGCCGAACGCCGAGGCCTTTACCGCCTCGGTTGTGTTTGGTGATGAACGGCCGATCGAAGCCGCACGCCGCTTCGAGGATTTCCTCCCGCCCAATCGCGGCAATGGTCTTGGGGGTTCGGATGCCATAGCTCGCGAGCGCAGCGTATTGCGCCGCTTTGCTGATCTCGAGCTGCATCGCCCGGGAGTCATTGACCACGACTCTGTCGTGGCGCTCAAGCCAAGCGAGCACCGCGGCCGTGTGCTCCGCCGCGAAACGATGGCCGCGCGTGTGGGACGAGGCGCTCATGCGGTTGTAGAAAACTCCGTCGGGCGGTGCCGAGGAGAGATCGATCGTTCCCCGATCGAGAAACCACTCCTCGAAAGGAAGCGCGCGTCGGTTCAGCTCGGCCCGCAAGGGGGCGGTCCAATCGTCGTTCTCGTGAATGATGTAGATCCGTGACATAGCCGTACTGCTCCTGCAAATAGTTCTATCCTCGACAGATATTGGGGAGCGTCGCGACTAGCGAGAGGGGGGAAACACTCAGACCGAGAGGCCGCGCGCTCCCCTGCGACAACAGCAACAGGGACAAGCGATCGGCATGAAACCGTGGGTCGAACTCATGGTATCAGGCTAGCACGTCGCGTCGCGGCTCGCAAACGAATCGAGTATAGAATGCACGTCGACAATGCTCGCCGATTCAGCAGCCACCGGAGTCACGGGCGACATCATCCGCCGCTCGGCCGAGCGCAGCCCCGAACGCGCCTCGATCGTGTTCGACGACGAGAGTGTGAGCTACGCGGAGCTCGACCGCATGACGCAGCAATGCGCCCACGCGCTCGCCGAGCGCCTCGCACCGGGAGCGAAGATCGGCTTCATGCTGTCCAACTCGCCCGCCTACGCCGTCGGCTTCTACGGCGCCGCCCGCTCGGGCTGTGTGTCGGTCCACGTGTCCCCCCGCTACACCCTTTCCGAGCTCGCTTATGTGTGCCGCCAAACCGGGGCCGAAGCTTGGATCGTCGATACCAAGACGAAGCCGACGGCTGAGGCGACGTTCGACGAGCTCGGGGTGGCACCGCATCTGATCGACGCTTCCGACTTCGACGCGTTCTTTCGAGGACAGCCGGATAACCCCGTTGCGCGGACCATCCGGCCCGAGGATCCGTTCTGTATCCAATATACGAGCGGCACGACGGGTCACCCTAAAGGCGTCGTGTTAAGCCACCGGTCGCGCATCCTCTCCGCCGTCGCGGCCGTCGAAGACATCCCGCTTCACCCAGAGGACATCCTCGCTGTGACCACACCGCTGTGCCATGCGGCGGGCATCTTCACGTGGTTCCAACCAGCACTTCTCGCGGGCGCCACGTGCATCTTCTTGCGAGGTTGGAGCCCAAAGGAGCTGATCGCGCAAGTCGCGGCAAAGGGCATTACAGGAGCATTCATGGTGCCGTCTCAAATCGCCATGCTCCTGGAAGGGCTCAATCTCTACGGGCTCGACGGGCTCGACGGGCTCGACGGGCTCGACGGGCTTCGGAAAGTCGTTTACGGAGGCGCACCCGCGTCGCAGGAACTTCTCGAGCGCGCGGAAGCCGCGCTCCCCAACGTGACGTTCGTACAGGCGCTCGGCTCGACGGAAACGGGACATCTTCTCTGCCAAAATCCCGAGGAGCGCCGGAAGAATCCGCAGGCAGTGGGAAAACCCGGACCTCGCATCGAGCATTGCGTGTTCACGGAAAAAGGCGACGTCGCGTTGCCGGGTGAGGTGGGCGAGCTCGCTGTTCGAGGGCCCGTGTTGATGGAGGGTTATCTCGACGCGCCCGAGGAGACTCGGGCTTACTTCAAATCCGATGACGGTTGGGGCTTTACGGGCGACCTCGCTCTTGCAGATGACGAAGGCATGCTGACACTCGTCGGTCGCACGAAAGAGCGTATTCTGTCGGGAGGGATCAACGTCTATCCCGCCGAGCTCGAAGGCATGCTCTCCGAACATCCCGACGTTTCCGAGTGCGCGGTTTTCGCGGTCCCTGACGACCAATGGGGCGAGCTTCCCGCTGCCGCCGTCGTCCGCCGAGTGGGCGGAAGCGTCACCGAGAGCGAGCTTCTCGACTTTGCCGGGGAGCGCACGGCGCGCTTCAAGCGCGTCCGCTATGTCTTCTTCGTGGATGAACTGCCAAAAACCGGGAGCGGCAAAGTGAAACGCAACTTACTGAAGAAGAACTACTCCGGCTCGCTTTGAGAGCCCTACGTGTGAATCGATTCTAGCTCGATGCCGAGCCCGTCGGCGAGACGGTTCGCGAACGCGTAATAGCTGGTCACCTGGTTGATATCCAGGATCGCGCTGTCGCTGAAGCCTGCTTCGCGCAGCGCGAGAACATCCAGCTCCACCATGTCCCACGGCCGACGCGTGAGCTTCTCAGAATATTCGAGTATCGCGCGGTCCGCGTTGGAGAGCTCGGCGTCGCGCCAGTTCTCGACGAGATTCGCGACGAGCGCGTCGTCCTCGGTGAGATTACGGAGCCCCGCTCCGTGGTGTTTGATTCAGTAATGGCACTGGTTCACCACGGAAGACACGATCGCGATCATCTCCCGCTGCTCTCGTGTCAAATCGGAGCGGCCGCGCATCACCTGTCACGTAGAGCGTAAAATGCGCGTCCATCGAGCGCGGGTTGAGGGAATGTATCTTGAGAATGTTGTCCACACCGCCCCAAGGCTCGGTGTATTTCTCGTAGAGCTCTTTCAGCCGGCCAGTCGCCTCGGCTTCGGGAATCATGTGAATCCAGGCCATCGTGTCGCTCCGCGCGGCGTCAGTAGAACGTCGCGATGTCTTCGAGGGTCTTCTTTTCGATCTTGGGAACCTTGACGTCGTCCACCGGATAGCCGACGACAAGAATCAAAAACGCCCGCTCGTGAGACGGCCGGTGAAGGACTTCGGTCAGAAAGTTCATAGGGCTCGGTGTATGGGTCAAGGATACGAGCCCCGCGTTGTGGACCGCAACGATGAGCATGCCGGTCGCGAGCCCGACGGACTCCGAAACGTAGTAGTGCTTGTAGGCGCTCCCATCCGGTTTGACACCGTAATTCTGGGCGAAGACCACGATGAGATAGGGTGCTTTTTCCAGAAACGGTTTGTGCTCGTCGGTGCCGAGATGGGACAACGCCTCGAGCCATTCGTCGGGCGCCAGCCCACTGTAAAACGCCCGCTCCTCTTCCTCGGCCGCTTCGCGGATCTTTCTCTTGATGGTGGCATCGGTGACGACGGCGAAGTGCCACGGTTGCTGATTGGCTCCGCTCGGGGCCGTCCCCGCGCTCAGTAGACATTCGTCGATGATGTCCCGCGGCACCGGACGGTCGGAGAAATCATGCACGGTGCGGCGTTTCGAGAGCTGCTCGTGAAAAGCGCGGGTCCGTCGGCGCATTTCTTCCACAGGAAACTCTTGGTATTGAGTCAATGGGATGAAAGTAGGCTTCGCCATGCTGTGACGTAACTTACTGGAAGCGTACGCACGCCGCAAGACGACGGTCGGCTTGGACGTCCCAGGCCGCATGTTACTCTTCGCGCACATCAAGGCATTTCCGCGAGCGTCAACGCAATCGTCGAGAGGAGATCTCTGCGGTCATCAACCCTGAATAGGACAATGCCCATCCTCGACAAACTACCCAGCGTCCGTAGCAAGAGGTAGCGCCAGCGCGAAATATCTCAGGGGTCTTCGATGTCGAATGAGATGATTCTCCACTCGCCATCCTCTTCTACCCAAAGTGTACGAAATACCGGCGCTTCACCACTTTGCGTGCGGAATCGAAAATTCGCGCCGAACGCTTCTCCGTAGTCGAGTGGGATCTCATCCGGCAACGAATCGTCCCTATCCCGCCTGGCGCAGTCGGCCCACTCGGCGATGATGTTTGGAACGCCCACGAGAGTAAACGCCTCCTCATCCGGATGGGTCATGACACGAACGACCGAGTGACTCGGCTCCACACCGGCGAGGAACGACGCTAGCTCCGTCCTCGCACCAACGCGCTCACCCGTTTCCTTCACACTGTCTCGAATGTAGCGGCCCGCTTCTTCGAGCGATGTCGCTTCCGGAACGGTTTCGTCCCGGTAGAGGTTGTAGCACGAGTACGCCCTTTTGGACATGTAGTCGAAAGCACCGTCGTAATCTTTTGTGATGAACCACTTCGTCATGAAATCATGAACTGCGGCGCGGAATCCTCCACGGGTCGCGATGCGGAAAACGGCGATCGGCGGCGGTTCGTGCAGCCCTGCCATCCGATCTTCTTTCATGGGCTCAGACTCGAACGACACGATCTTCCAGTAATCGTTCTCGCGTGCCCAAAGCAGAACGACCGTCTCCCCCATGCCGTCAGACGTGTTCACGAAGAACGTGGACCCGAAATAGTTTCCGTATTCCCGCGACGCGCGGTTGTTCTCTTCGTTGAGCTTCAGGCGGCTGGCACAATCGAACTCGAGCGCGGCGTCGTCCGGTACGGAATAAATGACGAATTGCGCATGATGTTGCTGTCGCACGAGCTTGAGCGCAGGGTCGGCTAGCCTTATACCCACGACCAAGCCGTCGAGACTCTCGCGCCCTCGAAAGTCATCTGAGGCCGCCGCCATCCCCATCATGAGAGTGAACGGTGCCATGCCCAAATCGACGTCGCCGCCAGCGTCGAGCGCGACGCAGGGGTAGGCGCGCTCGGAAACATAACCCATCGCTTCGACAATGTTGCCCTCGAGAAGCCATGCGCTCATGAAATCGTGCATCATGTTCTCGATCGTTTCCTTGCCCGCGCGAGGCACATCAGGGATTTGGAGGGCCTCGTTCGCGACGGCGTCTTCGTAGTCACTCGCAAGCCGGATGCCGAAGATGTCTCTCCACCAGTTCTCGAGTCCGGTCCAACGTCCGTTGTGGCGGTCATCGTTATTGCCCGCCCGCACATCGGAGTTCGACGAGCTCAAATGTCCATTGAACAGCGCCGAGGGAAACGAAGAAGAGCGATAGTCGACGTCGATATCCGCACGGCGCCGGCTGCGCGCTATCGAGATCTGGATCGAGGGCACACCACCCTGCTGTCGGTAATTGATGGGATAGCCCTTGTGGAAAACGGTGTTGTCCGGCCCGCGTTTGAACTCGCGGCTTCTCTCGAGCGTTTCTAACGCATCCACTTTCAAGACGCAGTACATCCGAAATTGCCGATCCCCGCCGGTACCTTTGACCTTCCCGCGGACCGTCTCGAGACTTTCGACCAGGTCGAGAGCCGTCCCGAGCGATAGGCCGGCTTCGTCGGTGAGCGTTGTCTCCATCAGTGCATGGGTCACGGCGTCGAAGGTTGTCTTCGTGGAGAGCTTTAGGAGCTCGTCGTAAAAAGCCCCCGGCTCCGACTCGACCCCAGTCACCTCGTTGAATCTCGAAACCCAATCGGCGATGAGGCGTTGCTGGCCGGACGCGAGCGCGTCGTACTCGCCGCCAAATCGCCGCGGCGCTTGCGCGCCGGCCACCGACGCGAGCAGCACGAACGCGCTCGTCGCGACAAGAACAGCTCGTGCGACGCGTTTTTCGATCATGCGCAACTTAACATCGTTACTTCGTAGCGTCGCGAGGAATAGAGCTTTCATGTGTCAGTGAGAGCGGCGCCAGCAGCGATTGCGCCTGAAGGCGCCCAGCCGGCACGCACCGCGCCGGCATCCTTTCACAAAGTCAACACAAAAGAAAACTTCAAGACCGTGTCGAGCTTCTTCTTGCGCACGATGACATTGCCAATCGTAAGACCGTTGAAGTCCTCGAGGTCGATTTTTCGAGCGCGGGAAGATTCTGATACAGAAGTTGGATGCTGAAGCGCAGTGCAAAACTCAAGCTAAAGCTCGACGTAAAAGCATTGATGGTACTTACCACATTACAAAGTTATTGGGACGACCGTCCGTTGAGCGCCGCTTCTGCCTTCGAGACGGCCAAAATAGTGGAATTCCCCCGCTACAACAGGAGGGTCAGCCCAAAAGTGATTGTCCTACCGGGCTGCGGCACGAGCGAGTTGAACCTGCCCGAGCTTCCGTTCCACGTTCTCGGCTTGATCCCAGAACCGCGGCGTGATCCGCAGTTCGCGCCACGAATTCCCGGGTGCAAATAGAGACGTTGGAAAAAAGCGGCTAGCTGATATTGGCTGTGCGGAAGGTGGTGAACACCGCGTCGCCGATGGTGGCGAACTGATCCAAATTTCCGTTCGCCGGCAGACAACGCGTTTGGATCTGAAGCATCTCCATCGGATGGGGCGACACGACGTCTTGAATCTGCCATCTCACCTCGAAGAGCGCGTTCCCTCCCGCCGCCGGCAATCCATCGGAATCGTACAACTGGGAGAAATTGGCCACCGTGACGTTCACGTCACCGCCCGCGACCAGTAGCGGGTTCCGCAGTTTGGCGACCGGGTCCGAGTAGAACGGAACAGCCTTGAGCCGCTCGAGCCGTTCCTTCGCCACGCCGCTGCACGACGTCATGCGCCCGGAAAGGCTGTTCGCTCTGGTGGATAGGACCATCATCTGCGCGAGAGACAGAAGTCCGATCGTCAGGATGACGATCGCTATCAACACTTCGATGAGTGAGAACCCGTTCTCGCTGGAGGTTCGTTTCGTTGTGCTCGTCATGGTCATGGGTCTACTCCTGGACCGTGATGCGGCCGTTTCGGGTAATCGTGATGACACGCGTGAGATTGGTTCGTGGGTCGCGGACCGTGAGCTGCCAGTCGAGCCCGGCGGGCGTGAGAGCTCCGGCGCCACTGGCGCCGCCCGCGTTGACGGCCCGCACGGAGCCATCGGATCGGAAGAGCAGAGCATTGGAGCCGCCCGCATCGAACGAGAGCTCATCTGGAAGATCTGTCGGAACCCCATGCGGCGACATCACACCGTTGGCCGGGTCCGGGTTCAAGGTGTTGTTGGGCTCTCCGGGTACGGCGCCGAAATCCGCTACGCCTTCAACGTAGTTTTTTGGGTTGAAATCAGGATAAACGTTGCTGTCCCAGGCGCTCGTCATCGGATTAGGGTCTAGGCTCGTCCACTGATACATGCCCGCCTGCGGGTAGTTGAAGTTGAGCAAGACGCCCCGCTGCGTGTTGAGCTTGACCGCCTGGGCCCGCGCCTTTTGCATCTGTGCTCCGATGTTGTTCGCAGCGCCGGAGACCTGGTAGTTGCGAACGAAGTTGAGTCCCATGGGCAAAACCTGGCTCTAGACTCGAGCCGAGCCAATGCCGCCACGGATGTGACGTCCGTGGCGGCATCGGGCCCATACGAGCCTAGAACGGTGAGAACCGATAGCCGCTCAGCGAGAACGTTAAGGCATTCCCCAACGTACCCCCACCCGAGATCTGCGGGAACTCGTCGCTGCCGCGAACCTCGGTACTTCCTGTCGCATTGAGACCGCCGCTCTTGCTGATGTAGAGATGCCCCTCTCGATGAAAGAGACCGGTAACTTTGGTGTTTGCGACATGGGTCGAGCTCTGCGTACCCGCTTGAGAATCGTCCATATCGAAATCCGCCGTACCCGTCGTCGCACCAAAGCCGAAGAGCGTGCTGGTGAAGATATTCGCGCACGTCACCGGATCGATCCCAGGAGCGGTGCTCGCGAAGAAAACAGCGCCGTTACCGTTCGGCGTCGGCGCCGTCACCGGCGCGACAAAGATTCTCTCGTCTTGAGGCAAGTCCACCTCGAACGTTCCCGACGTCGTCGTCATGAGCGTTCCTGGCGTGTTCTGCCCCTCTATGTCCGCGTCGATGAGCCCGACCAACTTGAAGTACTCTCCAGAAGCCAAGCTCACGCGGGTGTCACCACCCGTTCCGACAAAGAGTTGAACTTGCGAGGCCCCGTTCACGAAAGTGGCGATTGGGGCGGAGATGGGTTGATCGACTCCCAGCGCGTAGAACTCGTTGAAGGTCCACTGCGCCTTGTCGGAGTTTGACGTGTCCATCTTGTGGACTTTGCCCTGAAGATCGCCGATATAGACCCGCGTGACGAGATCATCGTGCCAAAAGAGGGTCGGTGTCGCGACGAGCCTGTTGTCGTCGACAGCTGCTTGATTATCGTCGCCAATCGGGCCGAACTTCCTGTGGACGGTTCCGTCTTCGAGGTTCAGCACGTAGAAGTACATGCCCTGATCCGTGCCGTCACATCCGTAGCCGGATCCCGCGAACAAGACGGCTTGATCGCCCGTGCCTTCCGCGACCATCCCGATGACAGGAACAGACCAAGTTTCGCCGAGCCCGTCATAATTTTCGCCTTGACCGTCGGAGTCCACGGTGGCCTCGGCGTTGCCGACGGTGAAACGAAGCCTCGGTAGATGGGTAAGATCGGACTCATCGATCGGAGTTTCGTTCGTTGTCGTACCGTCCCAATCCGGAATGTTCGAGATGTCGAGCGCGGATAGATACTTGCCACCTGGTCCACGGCCGAAGGCGAGTATAGTGTGCCAGGACTGATCCGTCTGAAAGAACGCATCCTCGACGGACGCGGCGCTCGCGACCATGAACTCGTGGTTGAGGTACCCGTTCCGCTGGCTGACCACGAGCCGGACAAAGGACTCCAGCTTCGGAAGCACGTCGCCCGGAACGTAGGCGTAGAGCTCAGCGCCGTTTTCGGCACGGAAAGCGTGCATCGGTCCACCATTGGTGCCCAGATGGACCACGGTGGTACGGTTGATGTGCTCCCAGAAGAAACCGACGTCGAAATCGCTCCCGTATTCCGGTGCGTGATAAAGAGGGCCGTTTTCATCGGGCGAGCGAGGCGGGTTGAGCACGACCGTCGGACCGGCATTGGTCGGGTCGTAGAGCTTCCAGGTGGGTGTCGTCCCATCTGCCTTGAACTTCGAGAAGTTTAGAATGGTCCGGCCAGAGTCTTGGTACAGCCCGTTTGTAGGGTGCATCGACAAACGCTCGCCCCGGATCACGCGCACGACAATCTCCGCCGCATCCGCGGCCGTCTCGGCGCCGGTCCCGTCGAGCTCCGAGAGAAAGCCTGCGGCGACGTTCAGATCCGAGGCCTGCACGCTGCCGACGTCGAAGCTCATCGGAAAAGAGCCAGGCGCGTCACCGAGGCGATTGAAGAGGACCGTCCGATCGTCGGGATCGGTGTCGCGTAGCTTCTCACCCGCGTCCCAGATCTGCGTGAAATCGGCGACCCGTCTCTCTGTTGGCAGGCCCTTGTCGACGACTTCGTAGATGTTGAACGCCTTCAAATGTCCTTCCCACGCCGGGGTGACAACCGCCGTAGAGAAAAGAATGTTATTGGGAAAGGCGGCACGAATCTCTCGTGCCTCGTCGGTGTCGTCCTCGTCGAGCGCTCCAGCGATACGGGCGGCGAGAATGTCGTCGCTGGTGATCGTGGAATCGGCGAGCGGGATGAGCTCCTTGACCGAACCGACCACGGACTGCCCTAGGCTGACCTCGGCGTCCGGGGTCGAGATGATCCCGATAATCTCCGTGAGCACCGCGAGGAACTCGTCGGGGTCATCACCGAAGAAGGCGGGGAACTTGAGTGACGGATCGCGGCCGGCGATTCTCGCGGCCGGCGATTCTCGCGCCCGAACCGAGCCATGCGATATGGTTCGCCCTCTCCTTTCTATCGGGTTCGAGGCCCATCCCCACCAGGAAGATGTTGCCCTTCGAGCCATCGAGATCCGGATCGATCTGTCGCAGCGACTCCTCCGCCTTGAGGCCGGCGTTGAAAGTTCGCCTACTCGCGTTGTCTGAAGCGTTGAACGTGGTGACACCCCATCCGGTGGAGCTTCCGCGAATATTGACGCTGGTGCCGCCGTTCTGGTACTCAAATGTCTGGCACTCACACGTCTCCTGACCATCCGTCAAATGGATGATGAAGTTCTTCTGGCCCGGCCCGAGGTTGTTGAAGTAGCCAGCCTCGATGATGTCGCTGATTTGATCGTAGCCGATACCAATCGGCGTTCCTGAAGTGAAGTTCGTGGCGTCCATGGCGTCGAAGATGTCGTTTAGGTTGTTTTCGCCGCATGCGCTGGTGGAGGGGTGGACATTGTTACTCGTGTTGAGCCCGTCGCAGCCGCCGGGATTGTCCATGAAACCGTCGCCGTTGGGGTCCTGGGAAGCCGGAGGCGGAAGTGACGAAGGGCAAGTCTTGTCCGCAGGGTTAGAAGTAGAGTACGGGAAGTAGCCCCAGTTGACGAGAGGGCTCCCGGAGGCGTCCACGAGCGTCGTCATGAGATCCCTTATGATGTCTCTCGCAACGTTTTTCTTCCTTAGATTGGTTCCCGGGAGCTTCCCGTCCATGGACCCGGAAGAATCGAGCACGAACCACACGTTGTGGCGGAGGCCGGAGTGCAAAACGTCAAACGGGTCTTGACCTCGGGTGATGGTGCAATCGGCCGGATCGTTGTTGTTGGCTCCCTGTGCATTGATGTCCTGGGTGAAAGTCGCTGTGTACGTTACTGCGACCACCGCCAGACAGAACGCCATGACGACGTTTCTCAAAAACTTTCTCCCATAGGAGCTACTTCTGCTTACAGACATTTCCCCAACCTTCCCACACACTCACTTTCGAAACTATTGGATGGCTCCCGCCACCAGACCAGCCTCCGCTGCGGTGGACGTCGTATCGGAGCCTTTCGTGACGTCCGAATATCTGTCGCCGCCGCCGCCGCCGCCGGGCCGCGAAAACAGGAGCGTCTGCTCCAGACGCCGCATCGCGACGTTGCGTCCCGCGCCAATGCCCTGACCGCCGGGCGCGGTGCCTTCGGCCGTCAGAATAATGCGGTCGTCGTCGACGTAGTCGGCACCGCCGACGAGCGGCCGGCGCACCCAAAGGGTCACGGTACCCTGCACGTCATCGGCGCCATCGAAGTCGATGTCATTCAGCGTGTCGTTGCCTACCGGTAGACGGAAGTCGTATTGCACGAGCCGCCCATTGATGTCGCGGAGCACCTTCCCGATATACATCTTCGTGGCGGCGTCCAGGTCGATAGCGTATTGGTAGTCTCGGCAACCGGCCGTCGCTTCGTCGGCGCAGGCGCCAACATCGTTCGGTTTGAGGGTCATCGAAGCGACAGCTCGAGCGGGCGGCAAGACGTTCCGGAAATCCCCGTCTTGGAGCGCCCAGGAGGCGAGCACGTTCTTTCCGTACTCGAGCCCGGCATCGGCATTGAAAAACGCCTGCTGTCCCCATCGGTAGTTGATGGCGATATCCTTCTCGGTCGAAGTGGTCAGCATCAGCGCCAGCCCCAGGACCGTCAACATGAACAGTACAAGGATGGAAATGACGAAGGCCGAGCCTTGGTTTCCACAAAGGGGTCCTCTCTTAGCAGTGCTCATATCCAAACGTCTCCTTTATCCCAGGGTTCAGACCCGATAATGCAAGAGGCGTGCCGGCGGGGCGTTCTTTAATTTGCAGGCACTTACCGGAAACTGTGGTATGGAAACCCCTACAGCGGAGGCGAAAGTTCCTACAGTTCGGGTGCCCGCGTTAGGAAAACGGTTGCAGGTTCGATAAACGCCGTCCTGACATCGCACGGGATCGAGTAGAAGACGGAGCTCACCGTAGTGGTCGCGCTGGGTGAGCGGGGTGACCCGAGCGAAACCGGAATAGCGCGGCGGAGAGCGCCAAGTCGGATGGCGTCGTGAAGTGGCTGAACACCATTACGACGCGCCCGCCATAGGCTGCGACCCCGAGATAGTCGCCGAAGAAAACATCGTCGTTCGTCTCGAACGGCTCGATCGCTACCTGAGAGGTCTCGAAGCTCGCCCCGCCATCGGTGGTGCGCGCGAGCGTCACACCCGTCGCCATGGTGTCGTGCCCGTGGCGATCGTAGAAGGCAACGTTGACCGAGCCGTCGATGGGGTCGACCGCCATCCAATTAAAGAATTGCTCCGCGCCATTGCCGATCGGATCGCCATGCACGCGAACGGGCGGAGCCCAGCTGTCGCCTCTGTCCCGCGAATAAGTGACGAACACATCGGGATCCCCATGACGATGGTCGATCCAATTGACGTACAGCGTGCCTCGAAAAGCGCCCTGCGATCGGTCGACGCCCGTGACCGGCATTCCGTTCGCCCGGCCGATGCCTTCGATGTCGATGTCCCAGCCTCCCGGATGCGGCCCGATGACGCGGTCCTCGCCAAAGGTCCAACCACCGTCCGTCGACTTGTCGAAGACGAGCCCTTGCGGGCCCGACCAGACCAAATAGACTTCGCCGTCGACGCCGATCGCGGGCACGACGCCTTCGAGTGTGCCATCACTATCGATAGCGTCCCCGGGCGCGTCCGACACCCGGAAGGGCGCGGCGAACGTTTGGCCGCCGTCTTCAGACAAGGAGAAGTAGATATGGCTTGTTTCCTGAAGATCCGCACTACCGTATTTCGAGAAGCGGGTCCACGCGATGTAGACGCGGTTGTCGGGTCCTGCGACGAGCCAAGGCTTGTCCTCGAATGGCGCGATCGCGTTTTTGTGATCCACGACGGTGACGGGTTCTGACCAGCTTCGGCCACCATCTTCGGAACGATTCACGAAGATCCCGTTCGCAGCGTCCGTGGGCCTCTCGGACCTCAAGCCGTTGAAGGAAATGTACGACCACAACGCCTGGCCCGCGTCGTCGAACACGACCGCGTCATCGCCTTGCGTGCGCGCGTTCGGGTTGGGTCCTTCGACGCTGACCCACGTCGTGCCGCCGTCGAAGCTCACATAGGCGTAGTCCGTTGTCGGGCTTCGTCCCTGTAGCGAGACGGCCACGACATTGTCGGGCCGCGCTGGGTTGATGGCGACGGAAACTTCACTCGGCCTGATCGCGGTGCTAGGACTGACGCGCACCACTCGATGTTGGCGTCCAGCCTGGGGAAAAGCCGGAGAAGCCATCGAGACCGCTCCGAGCGCAGCCAGCAACAAGAGCACATATCGCATGGGTGGTGGGATAATACCAAAGAGAGCTGGAAGTTCGCGTTTTGAGGCGAGTCCTGGTGAGCGCGTTTTTTTCGGTACAATTGAAGAACACAGAGCTCCCATGGACATCGTCACGCATGGCATGATGGGCGTGGTCATCGCGGCTCCCTTCATGGCGGACTACCCAGAGGCTTCCATCGCCTTCATGATGGGATCGGTCGCCCCCGACCTGGATGCGATGAGCCGCATCGCAGGGCGTCGTAGTTTTCTCAAGTTCCACCAGACGTACTCGCACGCGTTTCCCGTCATTGCGGCCATAGCCGCGGCGGCCTATGTCGTGTCGGCCGCGCTCGGCTTTCCCGGCCATCACGTGGCCTTCGGCCTCGCTTTGGGCATGTGCTTTCACAGCGTGCTCGACTTCAGCAACACGTACGGCATTACCCTTCTGGCGCCGTTCTCGGACAAGCGCTTCTGTCGGGAGTGGGTCTTTTTTATCGACCTGCCCCTCATCGCCGTCACGGTCGCAGCATTGGCCGGCATCTATTCTGACCTCGCTAGGGCCAAGATGCCGGGTCTCGGGTTGGCCTACGCTTACGTGGCTTTTCTTTTCGTCTACTGGATGGTGCGCATCGTTTTGAGGAGGCGGGCCGGGCGGCTTGCACCGGAAGGAACCGTGTCGCTTCTGCCCACCGCCTTCATCCCGTGGAAGTTCATCGGGGCGCGGCCCATCGACGGTGAGGTCCACCTCTTCGACTTGAGTGCGATCCGCGGCCGCCTTTCTGGCGAAAGTCTCCAGAAGATTCACGACGGCCCTACTACGCGACGATTCTCGAAGCGATCCCGGAATATCAGGCGATGCGGGCGCTCTCTCCTCTCTACCACGTGGTACAGATCCGAAAGAACGAGAAAAATGTGATGCTCACCTGTCGCGACCTCAGGACCAGAAACTTCGACACACGTTTCGGCGAGCTTCTAGTCACCCTCGGCGCAAGCGGTACCGTGCACGCCGTCGAGCTCAACGTCTAGCAGGGTGCTGAAAAGAAGGTCATCGGCACCCTGCTGCTCGCTTCGCTCCCCCGGCCGGAAAGGGCTGACGGCTCGCCGGGCGAAGCTCGGCGCAAGGTCAAGAAAGAGCGAGCACTAAGCACATTGAATCGCCTCGCTGGGTTTCGTTTCTGGTGGCAGGACGCCGTCGCGATCGTCTTGTGTGCTCTCGCCACTGGGATCTCCTGGCGGCTCCTCGGAGCGGTGGCGCTTCTTTTTCCCGTGACCCTCGGCCACTTCTTCCTCTTTTGTAACGTCTTCCGACTCCGCCGGAGTTACGAGCTATTCTGGAGCATCCTCTTTCTTGCGAATATCGGGTTTTGGCTCTTCCATGATGAGCTGCGCTGGGCCGGAATTCTCGCCTCGCAAACACCCTTGACCATCGCTCTCATCCTGCTCGAGATGAGAAGCCCAAATTATCACGGCGTTTTCTGGGCTCGCTTGAACCCGGGCTTCGACGCTTCCGAGTCCGAGACGCTATGAAACACGGAGTTCTGCTCCTCCTTCTAGGCGGTAGCTTTTGCTACTTCGCGTTCCAGGGTGTCGGCCTCCGCTTGCTCTGGATTTGGCCAGGTCTGAGCTTCCTCGCCGTGGCTTGCGCCTATTTCGGGCTCGGTCCGAGCGTCTTCGGAAAACGCTCCGATGGGACCATCGCTTCGTTGGCGCTCATGGCGCTACTACCCTACTTTCTTTTTACTGGGGCATCTGGCATCTGGCACGGCTGCTTATCAAGGAAGACTGCTACAACCGCGTAGCACCCGGCCTCTACTTAGGCCGCCGTCCTCTCGCTCACGAGCTGCCCGCGGACCTTAACGCTGTGGTCGACTTGACGGCGGAGTTTCCCGAGCCCGAAGGTGTTCGGAACGGCCGTGACTACATCTGCGTTCCCACGTTGGATGCTTCCGTTCCTGTCGACGGGCAATTCGTAGAGCTCGTAGAAACAGTCAACCGCATCGACGGGTCTACCTACGTTCACTGCGCCCAGGGGCATGGGCGCTCGGGAACGCTCGTCGCCGCCCTCCTCTTGGCGCGCGGCGCGGCAAAGAGTGTGGACGAGGCGGTGGCGACGGTGCGGAAGGCCCGGCCGGGCGTTCGGCTGAACGCGCAGCAAAAAGCGCTCCTCACACGAGTCGATGAGGAGTTAAACGTGAGCCGTTAGGGTGTTGTAAGCCTGAGGCCTTTGTTCGACCATGTTCAAGAGCACATCGGTCAAAAGCGGTGTCCGCTTGAAGACGCCCTTTCCCATGGCGTCTTGTACCGCACACACCACAGCCGCGACTCCAGATCCGAACGCCGCTTCGCCGATTCCCCGCGCTCCGACGGGCGTGGTCGGATCCGGCAGATCTACAAAGCCCGCGCCCATGTCCAAGGGAACGTCGAGAATGGATGGTGGTTTGGCGTTGACGAGCTTGTCCGTGAACGCGACACCCCACTTCGGGTCGTAAACCCACCGTTGGCTGCGTGCCAGACCCACGCCTTGCAGCCCGCCTCCATGAAGCTGTGCCGCTAACCCGCGGGGGTTGATCACGGTGCCGCCGTTTCAAAGGCAAACTTGGAAGCCATCAAAGGCAAGGGAGTTGAAGATGTTGCCTTTACCAAGGCTCACTTCGCGGTGACCGATATGGTCAAGAGTTCCTGGGTCTATCAACGCCTACGGCGATTTCGCTGCGGAATCGAAGGCGTCATTTCGTTCTTGAAACGAGTCTTTGGTCTCGACCGATGCACATGGCGCTCATTGCCTTCTTTCAAATCCTACGTATGGAGTTCCATCATCACCTGCAACCTGTTGGTAATGGCAAGGCACCTATTACGATAATAATGATTGCTCTTACTGCGTTTATAGCCATGGATTGCTGACGATTCGCCTCTCGTTTCGTCCAAGATTTTCATTCGCTTCCGAGCCTACGAGGTGCCGACTGAAAACGTATAATACCCACATCTTCGATAGGCCTCTCGTACACAACAAGTTATGGTGTTTCTGGACAGGAACTAGCTAGAGGCTGTTGCAAAAGCCCGTTTAGCGTCAAGGCGTTCATTTGTTTGAGCACAGGAGTGAGGCCGTTGGTTGTACTGCTTGTTAGGAACGCGCCTGTCGGGCACGGTCGAGCGTATTTTGCTTGTTGATGTCCGCGAGTTCTCGCAGACAATCCTGCAAGCTCTGCCATGCGGCGACGCCTTCGCGGATACGCTTGTGTGCGGCTTGGGGCACATAGTAGCCGGTAGTCTTGCCGTGCTTGCCACGAAAATTGATATAGAGGTGAGGGCCATGCTTTGGCCCGGGCCCGTGGCACCGACAAGTGGGCGTACCGCAGGTACGATAGGTTTCGGAGGGTGTGCCGAAGATCGCCTCGCCCTTCGCGCATATTGTTGAATCTGTTGTAGGAGCTGGTCCCGACGTTTACGTGGATCGGAATGAGGGTTCGGCATTTTCGCTGTCCTTTCTTCGCCGCTTGACTCGAGCGATCGATATGAGGTTTTGGCTGATAACGCACCACCCGACGTAACGCTTGAATCCTCGGTCGCCCTTGTAGGTGGCGCGAAGCATAGCGAAGCGGTGCTTGAGGGTGCTGATGCGGGACTCGACGCCCCCGCGCCACTTGAGGGCTCGACGGAACCAGCGCTTTTTTTGAACCTTGGCTCGTTTTTTCGAGGGTCGTCCTCGAGCCGGCAACACCACTTTCTTTACACCGAGATCTATGGCCTTGCGTTCATTGTCTGCCGAAAAGAATCCGCGGTCAGCGGTCGCCATCTCCGGCGCACGAGCGAACTGTTTTTTGTGTTGCTCCAGCGCGGGCATCCACTGAGTTTGGTCCGCCGGATTGCCTGCGGCAACTTCGTAGTGGCTAACAATGCCGTTCTCCACCTCATCAATTCGCACGAGTCGTCCAAACTCGGTCGGCTTCCATGTTTTGCCTTTTCGGATCACGGCCGTATGCTCCTCGAACAGGCTGACGATCTTGTCCGGATGGTGACGATGGCCCCCTAAAACACGGGCCTTTGTCTGAGCTAACACCTTTTTGCACAGTGGCAGATAATGTTCGAGTTGGCTCTGATTGCTTATGATGCTCACCAGCGAACCCACGACCGGAAGCTTTCCGCTCTTGAGCGACTGAATAACCTCGTCGGCTTGCCGGACCACGCTGCGCGCCGTGCCCATGAGCTTGCGATAACTTTGCTTGAACTTGACTTGGCTCGATTCGGTGAACGACTTGCTGGCGCGGTCGATCTCAAGCTGCCTGTTTTTCGTTGATCGGCTGTGGTCCACCACCTTGAGCGCACCTTGAGCACAAGCCTTTGCAATACACTTCAGACTACGGGTGAGCACCCGGATGCCATCGGCAAGCAGTGAGCTATCTGTGGGGTAATGGATGTTGCTCTCCACTACCGTCGTATCCGTGCGTAACTTGCGTCCCGTAGCCACCTTTTCGTCTCGAGCCTGAGCGACCACACGGGCATGGATTTTCTCTACGAACGCATCACCGAGTAGGGAAAAGTTGCGACTGAATGTGGAGTAGTTGGGAATCGAATCGTCGTCGAAGCGAGTGAAGCGCCGATACACGAGGCTAGAACGGATCTCCCGCTCGAGGACTCGGAAGGACCATCCTTTGATGTGCTTGAGTACACAGCTGCGGAGCAAGCGGTCAGGCGCGATACTCACCCGGCCGGTACGCGGTGAGAGCGGGAAACGACCAGCGAGCGATTCTCTCGTCAGTTCTATCAGCTCGGGGTCCTCGAGGAGCGTGTCGACGGGTTCGAGTAGATCATCCTTGATGAGCGACGCCTGTTTGGAGAAGTTGACGTAGAAGAGGGCGGACTGCCTGGTAACGGTCCCTATAACGCCTATCCTTTGATGTGCTTGAGTACACAGCTGCGGAGCAAGCGGTCAGGCGCGATACTCACCCGGCCGGTACGCGGTGAGAGCGGGAAACGACCAGCGAGCGATTCTCTCGTCAGTTCTATCAGCTCGGGGTCCTCGAGGAGCGTGTCGACGGGTTCGAGTAGATCATCCTTGATGAGCGACGCCTGTTTGGAGAAGTTGACGTAGAAGAGGGCGGACTGCCTGGTAACGGTCCCTATAACGCCTAATAAATATCATCCCTTAGGCTACAAGTCAAGAAAAAAACGACCAAATACAAAATAGTTGGGAAAATTCTTGCGGATCGATCCAGGCGCGTTTGGCGCCGGCAAATCACAGATCTGTCAGCTGCCCGATTGGACGCGGATTGAAACCAACGGTGAAAGCGGTTACGTTTTGCAACAGGCTCTAGCTAGAGGTCGGTGCGATCAAATATTTGCGAGTGTATGCGGGAGTTTACCCACGATGCTCTCCATTTAGGCAGTGTAGCGGCCCCATCGCAGGTGGCACGCACATTGCTTATCTGTGTGTGAAGGCCCACAAACAACAAGGGAGGGGTCCATGAGCGATCGAAGCAACAAGACTGCGCTTCTCGAGCCTCACACGCCCGATGTCGAGGCCGGCCCGGGCAAAGAACCCTCGAGTGAGCACCAACCCGAATCCACGGTCCACCGTGTTCCCCGACTCTGCTTGCTGGACGGGTTCTCCGAAGAGCTGAACGAAGGTCGAGGCATCAATCTGACCAGGCTCGAATCGTTAACGGTGCTGCAAGTGAAAACGGCCGGTGCCTTCTATCAGATCACGGTCCTCGAACCGTTCAAGTCGAAAGTCTTGATCCAAGGAGGCTCGCTCTTCGCCGACGCGGCGCAGGTGACACTGTCAGGCGCCAGCTTGGGCCGAAGCTTTCTGAAGATGAGCTGCATTTGGATAGGCCTATCGATGGAGCTCCATAGCGACGACTGCACCGTGGTGACGTCCCCGGTGAGCTCGATCGGGATTCTAGAGGACAATTTCCCGCCAGGCTCGTTCGCAGCCTAGACGGAGCTTCCGCCGGCTAGACGCATGTAAACCCGTACGTTTAAAGCAGATGTGGCCGTTCTAAGTGTAATCAGTACGCATGTAATAATAACGGTATGGTTGATAATGCTGATTAGATCCTGTATAGTCGGCGCATGTACATCGCCAAGGTGCCGAACCGTAACTCGCCCCCAGCGATTCTCATTCGCGAAAGCTACCGCGAAGGCGGTAAGCCCAAAACGAGGACCGTCGCCAACATCTCGAAGTGGAAGCCCGCTCGAATTGAAGCTCTTCGCCAGTTGCTGAAGGGCAACGTGGATTTGGGTGAGGCTCAGCAATTCGAGATCACCAGAAGCAAACCTCACGGACATGTTGCGGCCGTGCTGGGAACGCTGCGCAAAGTTGGCCTCGAGCGAATCATCCATAGCCGCCAGCGCCGAGAGCGTGACCTCGTGGTGGCGATGATTGTGGCGCGAATCGTAGAGCCGGGCTCCAAGTTGGCCACGGCCCGTGGTCTATCGAAACAGACCTTGACTTCGTCTTTGGGTGAGTGTGTTGGAGTTGAAGACTCCAACGAGGATGAGTTGTATGAGGCCCTGGATTGGCTTTTGAGCCGCCAAGCTGCCATAGAGAAGAAACTGGCGAAACGCCATCTGCAGCAGGGCAGCTTGGTTCTCTACGACTTGACGTCGACTTGGGTGGAAGGTCGGTCGTGCCCTCTGGCGAAGCTCGGTTACTCGAGAGACGGCAAGAAAAACAAACTGCAGATCGTGTTCGGCTTACTGTGTGAGCGTAATGGTCGGCCGGTCGGGGTAGAGGTGTTCGAAGGCAACACCGGAGATCCCGCAACACTGGGGAGCCAAATTCGCAAAGTCCGAGAACGTTTTGAGCTTGACAATATCGTCTTCGTAGGTGACCGAGGGATGATCACCGAAGCTCGGATTCGCGAGGAACTTCGACCAGAGGAAGGTCTCGAGTGGATCAGCTCACTTCGTGCCCCGCAGATTCAGCGACTTGCAAAAGACGGAATGCTACAGCCTTCTCTGTTCGATGAGGTCGACCTAGCGGAGATCCATCATCCTAACTTTCCTGGTGAGCGACTCATTGCTTGTCGCAACCCTCTTCTTGCTGCCGAGCGGGCACGGAAACGGGAAGAGATGCTTGTGTCGACGGAGTCGAAGCTAGAAGTGATTCGCAAAGCGACGAAGCGAGACCAGCGTCCTTTGCGAGGCAAAGATACCATCGGCATACGATTGGGTCGAGTGTTCGCTCGGAGCAAGATGGGCAAGCACTTTCGCTACACCATTACGGACGACAGCTTCGACTTCGAGCGCGACAACGATAACATCGAGCGTGAGGCGACCCTCGACGGTATCTATATCATTCGTACAAGCCTCACCGAAGAGGCCATCTCCGCAGACGAAGCTGTCAAGACCTACAAAGGCTTGGCAGTCGTTGAACGCGCTTTTCGTTGCTGCAAAACCGTGGATTTGAAAGTACGGCCCATCTATCACTACAACGCTGAGCGAGTTCGAGCTCACATCTTTCTTTGCATGCTCGCCTACTACGTGGAATGGCACATGCGAAAAGCCCTCGCCCCGATCTTGTTTGACGACGACGACACTGACGGTGCCCAAGCCAAACGCTCATCCATCGTCAGCCCAGCAACGTCTTCAGACTCCGCCCAGGCAAAGGCTTCTACCAAGAAGTCTCCCGATGGGTTGCCCGTCCACAGTTTCAGAACGCTTCTTTCTGATCTTGCTACGGTCACGAAAAATCAAGTCGAAAACGACGCCCGCGGCCTGTCCTTCGTCAGCGTTACTCGCCCTACACCCTTGCAGCACAAAGCATTCAACCTCCTCGGAATCAATCCCCGCACGATGTAAGCAGTACACACGCCTCTCTTAAAAAACAAGACTAATGATGCCAACACTTACGCTTGTTCATCTGTGGAAGTTCCGCCTAGAAAACCCTTCTCATTCGATTCCTTGCCGAAAGCGCGGACGGACTGGACAACGCGCATCGTGCAGGCTTCGTCCATCGGGACTTGAAGACCGCCAACATCATTATTACGGAGTCCCTGGCCGGATTGCGCTTACCGCGAGCGGGCTGCCATGACGGTGGGCCTCCCGACTCATTTGTGGGTGGACCCTCTGCGAGACGACCCCCGTTTCCGAGACCTGCTCCGCCGCATGCACTTCCCGGAATGAGATTTCGGTTGCGCGCGCGCGATCAACCAGCGGTTCGGAGGCTTCGGCGTTTGAGGTCGTCGAAGTCACTGGCGAGGAGGTCTTCCGGGTCGCGGTCAAAGGAGTTCCGGTGTTCTCGACCACGCCTGCAGGCCCGAAGGGTCCGCATGGGGCAGAAGAGAAGTCCGAGGCTCATGAATACCATCCGATCGATCCAGTAAAGAAACGAAATAGCCCCACATGGGCACCTTGACCCAATTGCTGCGGTAGAGTTCCTCGCGGGGCGTGCCCGTCTCGACGAACCCTCGTTCGACCAAGTACTCCCTCAAAGCGTCTTCGGTCGTCATCGTCCTCTGTTTATACGGTAGCAAACGGCTAGTCGATAAACACGGGGCTCGACCACGCGACGCCACCGTCTTCCTGGACGACGCGGATGTAGACATATTCGCCCGACACGAGGCCGTCGAGCGTCAGCCCTTCACCCCATTCACGGCGTCCGGCGCCGGAAAGGCTGGTGACGACGCTCCCGCTTCGGATCACGTCGACGCGCTCGATGGGCGCCGTGCCTGCCACCGCGAAGCGGGGGTCGTCGTCGAGCCAGAAGCGTAGCCAGATGCGGGGGCCGTTCGTCGCGTAAACGCGTCGCGATGCGAGGGCTTCGAGCACGCCGTCGCGCGTCAAATGTTCCGAGAAGATCGCGGCGAGACCGCCGCTCGGTGACGCGAGATGTGCGAGGCCCGGGTGGCCGTCGTGGCTGTCGCCGCTACCGATGAAGCCGAAGCGCGCGCCGCGATCGAGTACGTCACGGACGAAGTTGCCCGTGACGGCGCTATAGATCGTGCCGGGCGTATCGGCCGCTTCGCTGCTGCCGTGCACCGAGACGATCTCCGTCACCGGCTCGATCGCGGGGTCCGGCATGAAATTCCAATTGGTCGAGACCGGACCGCCCGCTGAATGGTGTGCGACGGTGAGTGCCTTCTGGCCTTCGAGCGCTTCCCACAACTGAGCCGGCGTTTCGTAGGCCGGATCGATGGAGCTCAAGACTTCGCCACCGCTTTCGAAGTACAGAACGTGGCGATGACCGTGAAGCCAGTTCGTCCACTCGTAGCCCTCGATGGCGAGGAATCGGCCGGGCTCTTCGAAGCGGCGGCCCGCCTCGCGGATCGCTTTCCACATCGCTTCGCTCTGATCGAGAAAACGCATACCCCAATGGTCGTGATCCGTGAGCGAGGCGATGTCAAGCGCCGCCACGTCCCGCGCGTACCAGAAGTAGTCGTCGGGCGTACCCGTGCCGTCCGAAAGCTGCGAATGACCATGAAGGTCGGCCCACAGGATGCGGGGGATGCCGTCGCGAACAACGAGTGGGTTGCTTTCCGCAATCATTTCACCCGACGCGCCGCTCACGCGGTAGACACCCGCATCGCGAGCGACGACATCGACATAGCCGACCCCACGCTCCGAAAGCTCTAGACCGGTGGGAAGGCCCAGGGCGGTCGGCCCCGAGAGCGCCACGCTTCCGTCAAGCGTCATGCCCGCATTGCCGGCTCGGTCGAGAGCCGCCACCGTCAAGCGCACGCGGTCTCCCGGCTGCGCCGTGCTCGGTAGCGTCAAGACGAGCTGCGCGGCCGGACCCGCGGCGACATCGACGCTCGGGACTTCGTCGAGAACGGAACGCACACCGTCTCCATCGCCGTCGACGGCGAGCCAGATCGGCGCCTGCGACTCCGCGTAGCGATCGACCTGAGCCCCAGCCGGACCCGCACCATATACGAGTTCCACCCGCTCACCCGGCGCGAGAGCGCGCCCACGGATTGTGATGGTGAGAAGGCCGCCGAGGCTCAACGTCTCGAGCTTCACGTTCGGCGCGTCCGTCGTGGCCTCGGTAAATCCCGGAGCCTCCGGAACCTCTGTCTGAGGCACATCCCAGCCCCAAAACGGCGACGGTTCCAGGAACAATACGCCGCCTTCGGAGATACCCAAAGGGCCGGCCTCGTAGACAATCTCGAAACGGTGGCGGCTCCCCACCAGGATGGGGCCCTTGGGGACCTCGGCGAGAAACGCGCGCCCGCCGCCGTCCGAGGGATCGCGCGGCTTTTCGAGATCTTCGAAGAGTGCTTGGTGCGTCGCTGTTTTTGCGTCCTTCGACAAGTTGGGCGTCTCGTCGCGCGAGCACGCGCCGAAGAAAAGCAAGAGGACCACGAGACGAAAGTAACGCATCTTCACGTATGATACGCGCATGCTTGCTCTCCTGCTATCACTCGTGGCGGCTCAAACGGAACCCATCGACGTCGACGTCATTATTTTCAGCAAAACGGCGGAGTATCGGCACGCGTCGATACCGGCCGGTGTCCGGGCAATCGAAGCGCTTGGTAAACAGCACGGTTGGAACGTCGTCGCGACCGAAGACGCGAGCCGATTCACCGACGATACGCTCGCGGGCGTCGACGTTGTCGTCTTTCTCATGACGACGGGCGACGTTTTGGACGACGGGCAAGCCGCCTTCGAGCGTTTCATCCAGTCAGGGAAAGGCTATGTGGGCATCCATGCCGCTTCCGATACGGAGTATGACTGGCCATGGTACGGAAAGCTCGTGGGCGCCTATTTCAAGACCCATCCCGAGATTCAAGAGGCCACCTACATCGTCGAAGACCGTGCTCACCCGGCGACCCGGCACCTCAAGGAGCGGTGGACGCGCGTCGACGAACATTACACCTTCCAGGCGAACCCACGCGCCTACGTTGAGGTGCTCATGGCGCTCGACGAGACGAGCTTCGAGGCCGATGAGGCCGCGATGGGCGATCACCCCGTGGTGTGGTACCACGAGTTCGACGGCGGCCGCGCTTTCTACACCGCACTTGGCCATACCGAAGCGTCCTACTCGGACGAGACCTTCAAAGCGCACCTCGCGGGCGCCATCAACTGGTCCTCCGGCCGACAATGATCCTTCAGGCTCACTCCCGAAGCCTGTGCATCTTCATCCTTCTTTTCGCGGTCGCGTGTCGCAACGCTCGGGAGCGCAACCAAACTGCGTCACTCCAACACGTGCACTATTCTGGCGCGCCGATCGCGATCCTGCCGGGCGAGGAAGAGAGTGCGCGCTTCGGGGAGCTGCGCGCGAGCACCGAATCCGAAGCTCTCGATCGTCTCGACAAACTGTATGCGGATCACGATCGGCTCAAGGCGCTCGCTCTGCGTGATTCGAACGGCAATGGCGTTCCCGATTTCCGCGTTAGCGACTATTACGGGAAGTTCATGGAAGGCGACGTCGACATCGACGGCGACGGCGTGCGCAATGTGCTCGACAGCGATCCGTTCGATCCTGCCGCGGGCGGTGTCGACGCGAACACCAATGGCCTGCCAGACTCCATCGACTGGTCCTTGTTCGGGCGGGAGTCCGAGCTCGCCGAGATCCAGCTGGGCCTGTATCGGGATTACGACATCGCACTCGTCGATCGCGATGCGCGTTTCGATCTCGAGCTCGCCGAAGCCGTGGACGACACTGTGCGGCGCGTCTTTCGCCAATTCTTCGAGAACCACGACAGGCTGCCGACTTTGCGCACGATCGCCACGGAGAAAACGGCGCTCCTGAACGCCGCGCTCGCTGCAGTGGAAGAGGACGAGACCGCCGCTCAGGTTTTTCCGCGGACCCAGTCGCTCATCATTTATGACGTGGGCCGTCGGGTCGACGACCTGCTTTTGCTTCTCGGTATTCTCGTTCACGAGATGGGCCACAGCTTCCACATGTCGCTCGACTTCGACGCCGAGGACCTCGTGGCCGAGAACGGGCGCACGCGTTTTCCTGCGCCGCATTTCGCCGAGCTCGTCCGAGCGTTCGAGTGGGAACAAACGGGCTTTCTTGACGGCGAGCTCGGTGCCGGACTCGCCGTCGTGCCGCGTTTCGTCTACGAGGGGATGTCGGAGCCCACGTTCTCGTTCCGCGGAAAGGACCCGGAAGCGTGGGCGAGCTGGGCGGAAGAGGTCTACGAAGCGCTGGGCGAGCCACCGACCTACTTGCTCGACGAGACGTTTGCTTCGCGCGGCATCGTGAGCGACTACGCCTTCTGCCTCCCGTCCGAATGGTTCGCGGACAACCTCATCGCGTATGTGATCACCGTCATCGAAGTAGAGGCGCTCGAAACGCATGGGACGGCGGCGCAGCTTGCCATCGACAGCGCGCTTCGTGCCGTTTGGCCCACTTTCTATCACCGCAATCTGGCCGCCGATATTCGCGCCTATTTCGAGATGACGTTTCCGATTGCTGAAACGGATCGCCGCTTCCTCGCCGAGCGATATATCGAGCCCATCGTTGCAATTCCACCAAGCCTGAGATAGCCTCGGCCGCCTCATCGACTGGCATTTTCGGGGGGTGCCGCCAGTCGACCGTTGCGAAGCCCGAGCGGAGATTCACGGGTTCCACCTCGTACCGATTACACCCCGCGAGGAGGTCCAAACATCGGAGTTTTCGATTTCGTAATGAGCGCGGGAGAAAGTTTGCTCGGCGCTGCAAGGGAATCGGATGAAGAGCGCTCCGCCAAGCTCGAGCCCGTCGTCATGGGTGTTCTCGGGCGCACGAAGCGTCAAGCAGGCGTTGATGCTCCCGGGCTTTTCGGCCTACTTGCCGGCGAACGCCAAAAAGCGGAGCAACAAGCGCCGGACGCCATGAAAGTGTTCAACCAGCTCCTCGACAGAGATGGAGACGGCTCCACCATCGATGACGTCGCGAAGATCGGATCGAGTTTACTCGGCGGCTTCTTCAAATAAGCGCGGTGCGCTCAGAGCTCGTCCCAATCCGCTGAAACGAGCTTGGGCGCGACCCACGCCTCGCCTTTTTCGATCGCCGACTTCATCCAGATGATGTGCTTCAACCAGCCGGTGCGGAAATCCTCGGTGTCGCTTTCATCACCGAATCCGCTATGCTCAAGTCTTTTTGCTCTAGACTCGACCCCGGGGAAGCAACAACGAGCTCTGACACGATGAGCATCCGCGCGGCGCGACGGCTCGCGCTCGCACGGGCCGGGCTCATGAAGCCCGAATGGACCGGCTTTCCGTCGAGTCCCGGCAAGCGACCACGAGCGGCGTGCTACTGCGTCATCCGTCGCTTCGGGTATCTGCAGCTCGATACCGTTCCCATAGCCGGAGCTCGCAGCCATAGCCTCGTGCTTTTATCCCGGCTCCCCGGCCTCGATCCCGCCCTGCCGGAGACCTTGCTCCGTCCGAAAGCCCCTCTCTTCGAGTACTGGGGCCACGAAGCGAGCTGGATTCCGATGGAGCTCTACCCAGTTTTCGAGTTTCGCCGCCGCGAGTACAAAAAGCAGAACCCGTGGTGGGGGCGCGTGCTCCAAGAGAACCGGCGGAAAGCGAACGCAATCCTGAAGCGTATTGGCAACGAAGGTCCGCTGCGCACGGCCGACTTCGAGGACAAATCCAGCCGCAACGACTGGGGCTTTTCTTTGACCCGCCGTGTCCTGCGCTGCCTTTGGTGGGGCGGGGATCTCGCCGTCCACCACAGAAAGAATTTCCATCCGTACTACGATCTGCCCCAGCGGGTAATCCCGGAGAAGCGCGCGGCACATCGGCCTACCCGAACGGGAGGCGATGAAGACGCTACTTCTGAAAGCTCTCGACGGACACGGATGGGGCGCCCCTCGGAACGCTCGCGGGCACGTGGCGGCTCACGAAGCGCCGCAAGCTCCTTCAAGCCTGCCTCGAGGAGATGCGAGAAGATGGGATGGTGGTCGCGTGCTCGCTGGACGGGCGCGCCGGGTGGATTCGCGGCGAGGATCTCGAGCTCGCGGCGCGTCTCGAGAAATTGCGGCCACCGCGAGATGCGGGCGTTCTTCTCTCTCCTTTCGATCCGTTGCTCTGGGATCGCAAGCGCGTCCAAATGCTCTTCGACTTTGAGCAGGTGCTCGAAGTCTTCAAGCCCGCACACCAAAGAAAGTATGGCTACTACTGCTTGCCTGTCCTCTCGGGCGACGAGCTCGTCGGCCGCTGCGATCTCAAAGCGGACAAGACGGCAGGCCGCATGCACGTGCTATCCGTCCATCACGAGCGCAAAGCACGTCGCGACGCCGTACAGAGGAGCCTCGCGCGCTACGCCGACGCGCTAGAACTGAAGCTCAACTTTGGAAGCGCTCCTCTTTGAGCTAACATCGATTACCGACGATGGGAGTTCGAAGGAGAAATGCCGAATGCTGCGATCCGCCTTCATCCCAGCTATTCCGACGGAGATCCGCATGCCTCCAATGATGGGCTTTCCACCGAACACGTTTGGTCGCGCCGTGATGCGTCTCAAAAGGTCTTCTTGCGCCATGTTATCTCTCCGGTCCGGCCGTCGGTTTCTCCACACAATCGCAGGGCGGCGTCCACGGCCACCATGCGCGGCAACTCGGTCCTGTTTCGAGAAAGCGGCACGAGGTATGTTCGAGGCATCATCCGGCTGGATCCGAGCCGACCCGAACGCTCGACGCTCTTTGCTTTCCAAACACGGCTGCGCCAGCCGTCCTCCCAAGGCATGAGGAACGCGAGCTCGATGCGCCAGGGCGTCAGTCTGAGTAGCCCAGAATCAGAGTCGTCCGGGCCTTTCCACATCATCACGGCAGGGTCGAAGCCGAGTGGGTGAGCCGTGCGGTTGCCGCGCTCGAGAAAACCGGCGCTCTCGCGGCCACGGGACGAGGTCGGGCTCGCCGATTTCGCTCGACGCCTTTCGGCTTCGCCGCGCTCGTCCTCAACCTTCTCGTGCTCACCGAAGATCCCACGATTAACGGCACCGAGTTCGAGCTCAAGCGCACGCTTGTCGCGATGTGGAACATTCTCGTGGACCGCCTCGTCGAGCTTCCGGAAGAGCAGCTCTTTGACGACAGCACGGAACATTTCTTCGACGAGGTCGAAACGGTCACGATTTGGGATCAGCCCGTCGTGACGAAGAAGCTCCTCAGACAGGCGCTCGACGTGAAGCGCCTCGTCGAAGCACAACGCGTACGGATCGAAGCGCTCAAATAAGGCGCCGCGCGGCGTCTTCCCCGGCGCGCCGATCAGGCGCGCTTGCTCGAACAAATCGATCCCGCAACGCGCGAGCTCGTTCAAACTCTCGCGACCGAGACCTTTCCCGAGCTTCCTTACAAGCGAAGCTGCGGCGCTATGACGCCTACTTGTTCTATCTCGACGAGCTCTCAGTGCTGTACGGGCAAGAGCTGAAGGTCGCGAACTTCGACGCGTTCCGGCGGCGGCTCGTGCGGCGTGGCTGAAACCGTGCCGGAGCTCGACGATGTTTTTCGGGAAGTCGACGAGGCTGTCTTTTGCGTCCTTGGGCGTGCGCCTCTTCGACGTCCAGAAACGCCCCGGCGTCGCCCTTCACCAAGGGCGCGTCGTGGAGATGCAGACGGGCGAGGGAAAAACTCTCGCCGCCGTTGCGCCCGCTTGCTTGAACGCACTCACGGGGAAGGGTGTTCCGCGGGACGAGGTCCCGATTCTAGCGCTCTCGGGGCAGACGCCGCTCGTCGAATTCTGTCGCATCGCTCAGGGGAGCTTCGCGGCGCTTCCCGCGCGCATCGATGACGAGATCGTGCGCACGTTCGACGCTTTGACGCTCACGGAACAAGGCGTGGACGGGAGCTCCGTGCGCAGCCCTTCGGCGACGTGGACCTATCTCGTGACCGACGAGGCTTACGGGACGAACGCCTTGCTCGGCCTCGCGAACAAGCCGGCCATCGGCGCGTTGGGGGTCGTGGCCCTGGGACCCATCCTCTTTATGTGGGCTCTCTATCAACACTGGACGCGCTTCAAACGACGGCGTCAAAGAGCGAGCCGGTAGCGACGTGAAATCACGCGCCACCGTTTTGCATGAAGGCCCAAGCTGTACAGCAGCGCGGCGGCCATGGCGGCGGCCGTCCGAACGTGGTTCCACATCGTCCACCGGCCCAGGTAGTGGTCCCACACGTCACCGGCGCCAGGGTCCGCGGCGGACAGGGCGGCCAGCTGGTCGTTCAAGGGGACGTTGCCGAGCCCGGTGACGAGAAACGTGCCCACGAGGTAGAAGATCGCCCCACCCAAGAAGAAGGACGCCGAGGGACCGCCCCAGCCTGACAAGGCGATCCCACCCGCGCCGAGCGACAGCACGGCGGTTCCGATGAAGGCACCCAGGAACGAGGGGTTGAGCACGACGACGTTGATCGACTGCATCGCAGTGATACCCTCCGCGGTGGGCACCCGCGCCAAGCGAGGTCGTGGCGAGCATGAGGAGAAAACGCGGCCAGTCTGGGATGGGAAAACCGTACAATATCGCCGCAGCGAGACCGATGACGAAGGACAGCGCCGTTGCACTCAGCGACAAGTAAACAAACACCCGGAGCGGGCGTACCGGCAGAACCCGGATCAAAAGCCATGTGACTTGCTCACGCTCTTCGATCAAAGCGAAGCCCAGAAGCGTGCCGAGGAAGAAGCGGTCCCGTGAGCACCACCGCGGGTGCTAAGTAGAAGTCGATCTCGGGCACGGTAATCCAGGGGACGATGATGCGGCACGCGACCGCGATGACGAGCGCGTAGAGGGCAATGAAGATCATGAAGCGGTCGCGATACACGATCCGAGCATCTTTTCGCGCGAGCGCGCTCAGCTGGCTCACAAAACGCCCTCCCGCACGCGCCGCCGGAAAACACGCTCCGCCCAGACGAGCGAGAGGGCCGCAAACACGGCGAGCTGCAGGCTCAACAAAACGTAAGCCAGCGAGTGGACCTCATCCCCCGCCACATTCGCGAACGAGAAAAGCGCGGCATCCCAGGGAAGCCAAACGAAGGTATAGCGAGGGGTCACGTCGAAGTAAGAAAGAAACGGCAACGAGAAGATGGTAACGATGGGGATGGCACCGAGTAAAAAGCGCGTGAACTCGGCGTAGTGGGACGACACGATGAGGCCCACCGATCCCGCGAGAACCGTCGTTAGAAAAAGAGGCATGAACAGAAACAGAAGGCGGCTATCGACGCCGACGATAGCCGCGAAGACGGCGAGTCCGGCCACGACAGCGACAGCGCTCGGCGCCAAGATCACCGCGAGCACGTGCTCCCGAGCTCGCAAGGGCGTCACGACGAGCGCCGCTGTGCTGCCTTCCTGGCGCTCGAGAAAACGCATGGCCGCCACCATGAAGACGCCCATGGTTCCGTACTCACCGAGAAGCAGGCCGGGCACGACGATGCTCCACCAGGATTCGGGCACGAAGACGCGCACGATCAAGATGGTCGAGAAGGTGACGCCGAAATAGATTTGCAGAAATCCCGAGCGATACTGGATCAGTAGCATCAGACGAACGGCGTTCTTGAGACGCGACGGGCTCACGCGAGCTCCCGGCCGGTGACTTTCAAGAAAACATCCTCGAGAGACGGCTCTTGCGTATGGATGGTGTCGATGTCTTGGTCGCGGACGAGGTCGAGAAAGCGCTTCTTTTGCGTCGCTTCGGCCAGATCGAAATCGCTGCTCATCACTTCGCCGCCGTTGCGATGTTCCACGCGAGCGACATGGCTCGTGTGCGCGAGCTTCAGCTTGCGCGGCGCGTCCACGAGCACGATCGTCCCGTCCACGAGAAACGCGACCCGATCGCAGAGCTCGTCTGCGACCGTCATGTCATGAGTCGTGAGAAAGACGCTCGTACCCGCTTCGGCCTTCTCGCGGATGAGCTTTCGAATCAGAACCGCGTGTTGCGGATCCTGTCCTGTCGTCGGCTCGTCGAGAAACCATAGACGCGGCTTGTTGACGAGCGATCGCGCGAGGGTCAAGCGCATCTTCATGCCCTTCGACCATTGCCCCGCGACGCGGCGGTCGCCAAGGGGAAGGTCGAGCCGTTTCAGTACGTCGGCGGCGCGCTCGGTGGAGCCTTCAAAAAACGCCCCGTAGAACTCCAGGTTCTCCTCTGCGGTGAGCTTCTCGTACAGATTCGGAAACTCAAAGCACACGCCAACCGAGTTGTAATAGTCGCTCCCCTGGTCTTGTAAATCTCGCCCTAAAACTTCGATGCGGCCTTTGTAGCCGTGGAGGATGCCGGTGAGAAGCTTCTGCGTCGTACTTTTCCCCGATCCGTTCGGCCCGAGAAAGCCGAAGATCTCGCCCTCATCCACCGTGAATGCGAGATCCCGGAGCGCGTCGCGATCAGCGCCGGGGTAGCGGTAGGAGAGCCCCCCGGATGTCGAGAACCGACGCGGACACTTACGACCCGCTTCTAAGACGCGCGTCGAACCAGGCCACTACGCGGCGAAGCAGATCGAGACGATGTTTTTCTTCGCGTATGCCGTTTCCTTCGCGTGGATAGATCACGAGCTCGGCATCGACACCGTAGCGCCGCAGCCCGCGGTAAAACTGCGTGCATTGCCCGATGGGATCCGTCCTGTCGTTCTCGCCGCAGGGGATTAACGTCGGGGTCTTGGCGTTTCGGACATGAGTGACGGGCGAGCGCTCGACGAAATGAGCTTGGTTCTCGTAGGGGTTTCCGAGAAACCAAGTGTCGTAAGCATTGATGCCGGTCGTCAATGCGGACACGTCGCCGGAAGCCACGTCGACGCTCCACAGCTGCGGAGGGCGGTCGTCCTTGTCGACAACGCGGGCATCGTCTTTGTCTTCGTTTCTTTTTTCGTCCTCTTCGGATCGAGGCTCGGGCGCGAGAAACGCGATGGCGCTCCCGTCCGGCGACCAGACGAAGCGGGTGACCCCGGTTTTCCCGTTAGTGAGCGCCCGCGCTTCGCCGCCGCTCATCGGCAGCAAATGGATCTGCGCCGGGTCGGAGATGAAAGCGAGCGTGCGGCCATCTGGCGACCAGCGGGGGGAGCGATCCGACTCGTCGGAAGTCGTCAGCCGGCGCAGCTCATCATGCGTTTCGTCGTAGAGCCAGATATCGCGGTTCTGATCCGCCCCGCGCATCGGCTCGGCGACGACGAACGCGACCTTGGTGCCATCGGGCGACCAGCGAACCTCCGAAAGCCCTCTCCGATCGAGCACCTTTTCCGGCGTCAGGGATTCCGCCCACATTGCAGCCGGGACGAACACGGCCGCAAGAAAGAGTCGAGACCAATTTTTCATGAAGAACTCCCTAACGTGAAAGGGCCACCGTAGCCGGTTGCCCTTCAGAAGATCGATCGACGAAAAAATGAGCTACTCCTGGTCCTTCCGGCTTTCGGTGACGCGGGATCATAGTCCAAACGGGAGCCGGGTGAAAATCCGACGCGGCGCGCATCCACGTTATGCTGGGCACATGACCAAGCGGATGACAGACGCCGAAATCGACGCTTTTCTGCAACAGCCGCTCCATGCGATTCTCGCCACGCACGCGAGCGAGGGCCCCCCGCAGCTCAGCCCGGTATGGTTCCTGTACGAGGACGGCCGGCTTTCCATGAGCATCGTTAGTGGCAGCGCGAAACATAAGAACCTGAAACGCCGCCCGGGCGTGAGCCTCTGCATCGACGGCGGTCGTGGTGACGTGCGGGCCGTCATGCTGTACGGCACCGCCGAGCTCCGGCCCGGAGACGACGAAGCAAGCGCGGCCATGCGCTGGCGCATCATTCGGCGCTACTACGAGCGCGAGGAAGACGCTCGAAGCTACTACGAGAGCGTTCGGGACCTGCCGCACGTGCTTCTCGTGCTCGAGCCCGAACGTGTCGTGAGCCAGGACTTTAGCGACTAAGGGCCCGGTGCGCGCCATTTGACTCCGGGCGCGATCCCTGGTCTGATTGGCCTCCCCTGACGCTTTGCAGACTGTACACGGATGACACGCGCCATGAAAAAAATCGGCAAGTACAAGATCGTTCGGCGGATCGGCAAAGGCGGGATGGGGGTCGTTTACTGCGCTCTCGACACTGTCCTCGAGCGCGAGGTCGCCCTCAAGATCCATACCATCGGTGCCGAGCCCAACGTTCAAGCCGTAGAGCGGTTTTTTCGGGAGGCGCGCGTCATTGCCTCCCTGAAGCATCCGAATATCGTCACCGTGTTCGACCTTGGCCAAGAGAACGACAAAGTCTTCATCGCGATGGAGCTACTCGAAGGCAGCGACGTGACGGCGCTAATGGGGTCGCGCGAGCACCTGACCTTTGAAACAAAACTCCGCATCGCCGAGAGTATCGCAGAAGGGCTCGCCCACGCTCATCATCGAGGTGTCGTCCACCGCGATATCAAACCGCGTAACGTCTTCGTGACCCAAGCCGGCGAAATCAAGCTCCTCGATTTCGGGCTCGCCCATATCGCCTTTTCCACGATCACGGAGGTAGGGCAGATCGTAGGGACGCCGTTCTACATGTCTCCCGAGCAAGTCATCGGCGGCAAAGCGGATCCGCGATCCGACATCTTCTCGCTCGGAGCTCTCATCTATGAGCTGCTAACGAGCAAGAAAGCATTCGACGGCGAGAATCTCCAGGTAATCTTCGACGAGATCCTTCGCTGTACTCCGAAACCGATCCGGGGGCTCGTTCCCGCCATTCCAGCGGAGCTGAGCCGTATCGTGTCGAAGATGATGAACAAGTCCGTGGAACGGCGCTATCAAAACGCCGACGGTCTGGTTAGGGATCTGACCCGTTTTCGGCGATTCCTCAGCCAATACAAGAGGCAACTACGCGAGGAAGCACGAGGCACACTGACCCAGGTCAAGGATCTAGCGCATCAAAACCAGGAGCTCTTTTCCCGGGAAGGCATCGGCTCGCCGTCGAAACGTCTCACGGCGTCGCTCGAGCGCGACGACGTAAGCTACATGTCGCTCGTCGGCCTCAAGGATGGGGCGAGCCTGCATTTGCGCCGGCTCGAGAAGCTCGTGGAGAGCGCCGCAGTCAGCGCGAGCGACAATGACCCGACGGTGTCGATTTACGAGGCGACGTGGACGAGGGTGCCCCCAACGTCGGGAGCCACGCAGCAAGACGCCATCAGGGCCGATGAAAAACTAGCGGCCGCCGAGACATCATTCTGGCGATCTCGCCGGGAGCCTCCGGCTCGTGTGCGAAGCTCTCAGAATCGCACCGGATCACCAACGCGCGGAGCAACTGGCCGAGCGTATTCGTAGGGGTATCGTGCGTCTCGCCGACGTCCTCGCCTCTGAGCCCGGCCCGACACAATTCGAAGTTCTCGTCGCGGCGCTACTCGCTATCGGCGAGACCGGCGAGGAACAGGCAATGTTCCGCAGCGAATCGAGCCTCGACCATCGAACCATCGCTGGCTTGAGCGACGTGTTCCTCTCGGGGCTTCCGCCCGAGCGGCCTCAGAAAAACGAGTCCGACACCGAAAACTAGTCCCCCTGTATTAAGCCCGAGATTTTGTGACGAACCACAGGGACTAGCAGGCCTGCTAGAATCGTGCCTCCTCGAGAGGAGGCACCATGTTTCGTCTGAACCGCCGCGAGTTTTTTCAAGAGCGTCAGCGCCGCAAGTCTTCTCCCGATCGAGCTGACTCGAGCAGAGCTGATCCTGCACCACGGCAACTTTAGTACTATCGACGATCGACAGCCAAAGGCCGAAGCTGTCCAACAGGAGCTGCCGCGCGAGGATCCGCGTTTCCGCCTCGAGCACCGCACCGTCGTCAACGACGAACTCATCGTGCGCATCCGCGCGCTCGGCGCGATCCCGAATCTGTTCTCGACTTACGTCTGCTATCACGGGGAGAAGATGATCTACTACGGCGCCGAACGGCTGCAGCACATGTTCGCAGTCCGGAGCTTCCTTGATGCGGGGATCAAAGTGACGCAGACTTCTGACTACCGCCCGGGCCGTTCGAGCCGATGATGGCGCTCCAATCGAGCGTCACCCGCACGGACATGAACGGGACCGTGTGGGGCCCGAGTCAAAGAGTGAGCGTTTTGGAAGCGATCCGCGGCGGCACGCTCCACGGCGCGCATGCGTCTTTCGAAGAAAACGACAAAGGCTCGATCGAAGCCGGCAAGCTCGCCGATCTCGTCGTGCTCGGCCAAGATCCGACCGAAGTCGACCCGTCGACGCTCATCGATATCTCCGTCGAGCGCACGATGGTGGGTGGGCGGTGGGTCCGCGTAGCGTGAAATCAGGACGGTGCTTTCGGCGGTTGCATGAATCAAGGCCAAAAAGGCCGCCCCCTTTGCGCTTGTCGTGGGCCGGGTTTTCTCCTAGGATTGGACTGGAGATCCGCGCACGGCTCGAATTCACCGCTGCCGCGCAAAGCCCCGACCATAAGGAGATTCTAAAATGAGGACCCATCTCACCCCTATCGAGGGGAGATACGGATTCTGCTTGACCGCTCTTGCTTGCATCGTTCTTCTTTGCCTCAGCGTCGCCTGCGCCGGTGGCGGTGGAGAACAAGCAGAAGTAGCAGAAGAAGCAGGCCACGAGGCCGGCATGGAACACGCTGCCGCGGAAGAGCCCGCCGAAATGGCGGAGGGCTCGGACGCACCGCGTGTATGGTTTATCACTCCGGAAGACGGCGCGACCGTGACTTCGCCGGTCGCGTTCGAGTTCGGATCCGAGAACATCGTGATCGAGCCCAAAGGTGACGTGCACGCCGGAGCGGGCCACCATCACATCGGCGTCAACACCGAATGTCTCCCTGCGGGAGAGGCCATTCCAGAAGCCGACCCTTGGGTACATTTCGGCGACGGCTCGGCGATGATCGAAATGCAACTCCCGGAGGGCGAGCATACGCTTACGATTCAGCTCGGCGATGGCGAGCACGTGACGCTCGACGAGCCCGGCCTGTGCGCCTCGGTCACGATTGTCGTCTCCGAGTAGTCTGTTTCAGCACGCCGGCATCCGATCGGGCGCCGGCTTTTTTTTCTTCCTACTCAGAACTCAGTGCTCTCGTGCGGGTATTCGCGACCGCGCCAGCGCACGACCCCTTCGTTGCGCACCATCTTGAGCGAGCGGAGCACGACGAAAAGCCCTATCAACGTGGCGACAGGCGCCACGAGGACGGGCCAGAGTGGGAATCCCAGACGCCAATGGACGAGGCTCTGCGCCAACAAGACGATCCCGAAGCTCGCGCCGATCGACCCAATGGCACCCACAAAGGCGAGCTCAGGATAGAGCGCTGCCAAGATCGGCCACGTATGGGGTGTGAAGCCGATCCAGAGGATCACTGGGAGCACGAAGAGCGGGCCCAGGGTCGAGCTCCCGAATCCCGCATGCGCGTTCTTGGTGAAACCCTCGACGATTTCGTCGAGCCCGTGATACATGCGAAGGCGAAGGCGGTGCGCGCCCAGACGGGCGCGGCTCTTGAAGCCCGCACGTTTGAGCTCGATGGCGAGCCTCACATCGTCGACGACCGAGTTTCGAAGCCGATCATGGCCGCCCATCGATTCGTAAGCCTCCCGCTCGACGAGCCCGAACGCGCCGCTCCCAGCGGCGATGCGGGTCCAGGGCAAAAACGCGAGAAAAGATGGTAGGCACACAAAGGCGACGTTCGGGATCATTGGCATGAGAAGCTCTTCCCAGAAGCCTTCTCTCTCTAAATGCGGCAGGAGCGCCAGGTGGCTCCAGCCGGACCGCTCACAAGCCGCGACCGAATCCCGGAGCGCTAGCCCATGTTTACCCTTTATGGGCACCCTAACGCTCGTAAGTGACTGAATTCAAAGGAACGGGGGTTGAATTTGCCCAAAACGTAGAGACAGATATTGTGCTTTGAGCGCCATTAATACGTTGTAATCGTGGACAATGATATGTAGTATGCGTGAGGACAGGTTATGTTCTTCCGCATCGTTCGGGCCGCAGGCGGCAAAGGGGTTCAACATGAGTATGTCCGCCTGGTCGAGTCGTATCGGGAGCACGGCAAGCCGAAGCAACGCGTAGTGTGCAACTTGGGGCGCAAGGATCTCCTAGTTGCCAATCTCGACTCCCTCAATCGGTTGCTTGGGGCCGGTGAACCGGCCGACACCGAGCGAGCAGCCGAGCAGATCGCGGGGGCAGACGCGTGGGATTGGGGTCCGATGGTGGTGACGGCGACGCTGTGGCGCGAGCTCGGACTGGAGCAGATTCTCGACCGGCTCGGAGGCCGCGGCAAGCGCGACGGAGTGGCGCTAAGCGAGCGAGCTTTGGTGCTGGTCGCCAACCGGCTATGTGCTCCGTCAAGCGAGCACGGTCTGGCGCGCTGGCTCGAGACCGACTTCGTCTGCGACCGGCAGGGGCGGCGGTGGGTGCCGCAGTGGCGCGATGATGGGGAGCGGCGAGCGAGTCGCTCCCCGCGGGTTCGCGTGGAGTTTTGCCAACTCAAGCAATGGTACCGAACGCTCGACCAGCTGCATGCCCGCAAAGAACAGATCGAGAAAGAGCTGTTTTTGCGCTTGCGGGATCTGTTTTCGCTTGAGGTTGACATGGTGTTTTACGACCTGACGTCGACGTACTTCGAAGGTCAAGGCCCTCCGGGGCTCGGCGCCCACGGCTACAGTCGCGACCGCAGACCGCGTAACCGGCAAGTGCTTGTCGGTCTGGTGATGGTGGACGGTTGGCCGATCGCCCACCATGTTTTCGCCGGCAACTGGCGTGACGCGAAAACGGTGCCGCAGGTGCTCAACGATCTCAACGAACGATTCGGTTTGCACCGCGTGGTTTTTGTCGGCGACCGAGGGATGGTAACGAGCGACAGCCTGGCGGTGGTGCGCTCGCGCAAGCAGGGCTATCTCGTCGGGCTGCAAAGACGACGGCGCGAGGAGGTCTATCGTTACATCGAGCGCGCCAGCGGAGAGTGGATCGACTGCCCTGGTGGCATCACGGTGAGCGAAAAAGCCGAGCCACCTAAGACTCGTGTGCAAGAAGTCCGCTCCGAGCAGTCTGGCGTGCGCATCTTCGTCGTTCACAGCGACGAAAGGCTCGCCTACGAGCGCGGGCAGAGGCTGCGGGCCATGGGACGTGCCCGTGCGGCATTCGAGGCCCTTGAGCGCCGCGTGCGCGAGGGACGATTGAAAGCCCCCGAGAAAATCGGTGCCGCCGCCGCGCGCATACAGGCACGCCACCACGGTCACCGTTACTACGACTGGGAGTACAAAAACGCTCGCTTCCGCTTCTTCGAGCACCCGGACAACCTCAAGCGCGAGCAAGCCTACGAGGGTAAGTACGTTATTCAAACCGAGGAGCAAAACCTCTCTCCGGTCGACGCCGTGCGCCTTTACAAGGACCTAAACGAGGTCGAGCGAGCCTTCTCATGCCTTAAGGATGTCATTGAGATGCGTCCCGTTTACCACCAGACCGATGAGCGTGTGGGGGCACATCTTTTCGTAGCTACGCTGGCCTTCCTTGTGCATCGGGCTCTTGAGAAAAAGCTCAAGGTCGCCGAACTCGACCTGTCCGCAACCGAGGCACTACAAGCGCTACGCTCGGTCCGGCTCGTCGACTTACAGCTGGGTTCTGGGCGGACCAAGCGCGTCGTCACGCGCGGCACCGCTCGCGCCAACTCGATCCTGACTGCACTCGGAATCGTTGAACGCGACCCGCCAGCCTTCTCCGAGGAGGTGCTGTCAGCGTAGAGACAAACCGCGGATCTCAGTCCTTTGTTTATGATGACTTAGAGACCTAAAAGGGAAACATGGGCTAGCGGGTGCAGCTCGACATCGGCATCCATGAAGAGGATGAAGCGCCCTGTCGCTCGAGCCGCGCCGGTGGCGAGCGCGTTGGGCTTTCCGAGCCAACCGGCCTCGAGCGGGCGAGAGGTCATGCTGATGAGCTTCGCGTCCGAGGATCGCTTTGCAATCTCGGCCGCCGTTCCATCGGTCGAGTCGTCATCGACGATGATGACCTCGAAATCCGGATAGTCCTGGCGCAAAGCTGCATCGAGTGTTTTCCCGATCGTGCGTGCCTCGTTTCTCGCGGGGATGACAATGGAAACGCGCGAGCGGCTCGTCTGGGACGCCTCTTCGAGCGTCCGAAAGACGAGCAGATTGATGACGGTCTGGAGTGCCAGGAGACTGGACACAACGAGAAGGACCGCCGCCATTGCATCGAGCATCTAAACCAGTATGACACCGAGCTCGCCAAGTGCTACTCAGCCGAGACCGAGTCGACGAGCGCGCGAAGCCTCGCGAAATGTGCGCCGGGCCAGTAGATCGACGCGCAGTTCTCGCAGCGAAGGAAGCGGTCATACTCCCTTCGCGTATGCTTCGGCAGCTGGTGCTCGACTTCCGCCTTATCGACGTTTCGAACCGTACCGCTGCACTTCAGGCAACGTGTAAAGGGCGCAATGCGGCTCCGGAGGTCGAACGCCTCGACGACCTCCTTAAGTTGGCCGTCCGGTTCCATCGAGCGAACGGCGTGCGCGTGCGTTACCGCATTTCTCTTGAGAAGCCCGCGATCGCGCGTGAGCACGATCCGCTGCTCATCGCGAGCACGGAGGGCGATGGCAGCGTCGTCCAGATCACGCTCATAGACGGTATCGAAACCAAGGAGCCTCAGGTAGCGCGCGAGCTTTCCCAAATGCACGTCCGCAATGAATTTCGGATCGCGGAGCGGCTCGGGACGAAGCCGAGTGACACTCGAAACGTCCAGCCGCTCGAACACCGGGTAGACGGCCACGCGCTCGCCACCGGTGAGGCGATGCTCGAAACCGACGGACTCCCCGTTCACGAGGATGACGTCGATCTCGGTATGCGGCACGCCGAGCGATTCGACAAAGTCCTTGACCGAACGAGGTCCGCGCAAGCGGTGGTGGAAGCTACGTTTCCGCCGATGGCGGGGAAGAAAATCATTGAGCTCCTCGTAGAACCGAAGCTCGACCTCTTCGTCTCGAAGCACGCGTGGTCCCCCTAGAGTAGTAGCATACACAGAAGCCACCATGACGGAGCTCTTGGGGTTTTTCGAGAACATGCCCACGTGGCAAAAGGCGGCCTGGGTCCTCGTCTGTTTGTCCGCCAGCTGGGCTCTCGAGGACGCAAAGCCGCTGGTCCAGCTCGCGTATAACAAGTGGAGCCACGCCCGCATCAACTTCGTGCTCTTGTTCACCACGCTCGCCATCAACACAGCATTTACCGTCGCGAGCGTCGGCGCGTTCGCGTGGATCTCGGCAAACCAGGTGGGCCTGCTCTACTTAATGGAGCTTCCGGTCTGGGCAAAGCTCGTCGTTGCCTTCCTGCTGCTGGATCTCGTCGGGCAATATCTGGTGCATTTCTTGCTCCACAAGGTGGGCTGGATGTGGCGGTTTCACATGGTGCATCACAGCGATGTGAACGTCGACGCGACGACAGGAACACGGCACCATCCGGGAGACTACGTGATGCGCGAGGCTTTCGCGCTCGTCACGGTCGTCGTCGTGGGCGTGCCTTTTGCTTTCTATATGCTCTATCGAATCACGACGGTCTTGTTCACCTACGCCACACACGCGAACATAGCTGTGCCGGATTGGCTCGACCGGCCACTGAGCTTCGTGTTCGTCACGCCGAACTTACACAAGTTCCATCACCATTTCGAGCTCCCGTGGACCGACACGAATTACGGAAACATCTTTTCCATCTGGGATCGTTTGTTCGGCACGCTCACTTACGGCGACGTGACGAAAGTGCGCTACGGCCTGAACGTACTGCCGGACGGAGAACACGAGAACCTTCTCTATCAGCTGAAGGTTCCGTTCGACGCGACCATCAAGCGCCCATCCGAGCTCGTGGAAGCAAAGGACTCATGACTCGCAGATGGCGCATTGGCGGAAGATCGAGGCGTTGGTTGCCGAAAACTTCCTGTTTGCGGTCAGAGCCGAGCGTGATTTCTCAAGGACGATACTCGAATAGCCCTCTCCGAGCGCACGGCTCCACAGCCTTTCGGGGCCGTCCGGCCCCCACGACGCGTCGAGTCCGGCCGACGATACGTGAAAATTACGTTCGGGTCCGCCCCACTGATGCCAGTCGTCGGCTTCGGACGTGGCCAGCCCGGTAATAAGAGCTATGGCACAAATAGTTTTCGGTTTCACTAGTCACCTCATGGGACCGCGGCGGCAGCGCGGTCTCGAAACCCGTCGATGCCTCTCCGATGCCCCTGATATTCCGCTCTACCCGTGGCGATCTCTACGTCGTAAACGTCGAGAAAACGGCGATAGACCTCTATCACCCGATCTTCGTCACCGAGCGCCTGCGCCATCGCATGCTCGAGCTGGATGCCGAGAAGATGGTTGGGCACCGATTGGCGGATCGCGTCGAGCTCGGCGTGAGCGCTATCGGTGTCGCCTATGGTTACGTGGAGCAGACCAACGTGGTAGTGGCCATCATTGTCGAGCACGCCCAGCTGGCCATAAGCTTGAAGCGCCATGGGCACGAATCTCTGGGCTTCACCCAAGTCGCCTTGCTCAGAAGCCGCCATGATCCGATTGAAGAGCCGCTCGGCAGCCTCCTGCGGCGACAAAGATGAAATATCCTGCGGGGCGTTCGTCGCGAGGCCCGCAGCGGGGGCGCTCGAACGCGGCGGTGGCGGCGCACTTTCGCGGTCTAGAATCAAGAACGCCCCGACGGCCGCAAGCACCATCCCGAAGCCACCAGCTACCGTCCACGGCGTCACCAACGCGTCTCGCGAGGAGGACACCACCGGCGCCTTCTTCGGCGTTCCTCCCTTGAAAGACGCCCCACACTCGGGACAAAAGCGCGATCTGGGCGGCGCTTCGGCGCCGCACGCCTTGCAAACCGAACCGAGTGGCTCACCGCACTGGTTGCAAAACTTCCCGAGCGCTTCGGCGCCGCACTTCGGACAATTGGCCCGGCTCGACGTCACGCTTTCAACTTGCCCGCGTCCACCTACGGCGTGTACCAGATGGGTGCCGTGTAGGCCCGCTCTTGTGTCGACGTCGGAGCGTCCTCCGGCAAGGGAACGCCGAGCCGAAACGCGTCATAAGTCGACCAGCGCGGCGTCGGGATCTCGATCACTCTTGCGTAGTAAAACGCTTTTTGTGCTCCGTCGAAATCGGGATCGCTCCAAACGGCACCAAGCTCGGGAGCGCCAATCGTGTTCGCCCAATTCGCGTTGGCCGCATCCACTGTGTTCCCCACCGAAGGAAGTTTCCCGTCTCCACCTGCCTAGCGATCGCCCCACCAGGCGACATCGTAGACTTTTTCATGCGTGGTCCCTTGTGCGTCCATCCAGCCCTTGATGATTTGGATGCGGTCCAAATTCGCTCCGATCGGATCGCGCAGCGCATAGACCATGAAAGTGGGCGTCGAAGCGCCGCTTGGTCGCGCGCGAAGATCGCCGCCCATAGCGACGCCTTTGTCATACCCAGCGAAGGCGGGCTGGCGGCTGTTCAAATCCCGCTCGGTAAACTCCCAGCCGCCGAACAAGCGCACACCCATGCGCGAGCCCGTCGTCGCGTAGACCTCTTTGCGCTCCAAGGCGTCGAAGAGGGCCGCGCGCGTGTTCTCCGTCGCCCACACGGCTGCGAGTCCCGAAGCAACTTGCTGCCACCCGAAGATCGTGCCCGAATCCGTTTGCATGAACGGATGGCTCATCCGATCGGGGTTGGGCTCGTAGCCGGCATGTTTGCCGAAGAAGTTGTCTTCTTGCGCCGTCGCAAGCGAGGTGTGGCTGTCGGTCGAGCCGATCATTCCAAACTTGTACGGGTTGATACCGAGCTCTCTTTCGATCGCCAGCCCGCGCTTCAGCGCTTCGCGAGCATATTCGCCTGCGAGCATGTCATTCGTTTTAGCCACGGAGACATCGAGGTTCCCGACGGCCCACGTTTCGTAGTCCGCGAACTCGTCATCGGGCGACAAAAACGGGTGCGTCTCACCGTCGCCTTTTATCTGTGTTGCTTCGTAGAGCGGCTCCCACTTGGCGCGCTCATTGACGTAGACGTCGTCGAGCACCACGCCGTCGTACTGCGCTTCGAGCGGGAACATGATGCCGTTGGCGAGGTTCCCGTTATGCGCGATGGCGAGCACGTCGCCTCCGGTTTTCTCTTCGAAGTCGGTGAGCCACTTCCACAGATCGCGCGGGTTGCTGCTGCCCATCGGCGGGTAGGTCGTAAACGGAACCATCTGATGACCTTTGTCACCACCGTCGCGATAGATGACAACGCGGTGCATGTTGTTGCCGCGGACGAGTGACGTCCACTCGTAGCCGATGAACGCCGTGAACTGGCCAGGGTCGTTGAACTGTTCCGCCGCATCGACCGTCTTGGACCACGCGGATTTGTAAGGAGCAGAATCCGGCGTGTAGGACAGCGCTTCCGGGAACTCACCTTGCGAGAACTTGGCGATGAGCTCGAGCGCCACCCCGACACCCTCGCCAGCCATGACTCGGTCGTACCAATCCTTACCCGTCGGGTCCTCGAGAATGAAAGCCTTGCCTGCGAAAAGATCGGGGAAAAAGCCCATGTTGTCCGAGTGATCCGCAATGACGAGAAAGTCGAGCGGCCGCGACAGCTTCACTTTCAGCCCTGTCGAGGAAATGACCTCTTCGCCGCGCGCGAACTGATAGGCCGCGTCGAGGCCGAGACGATTTCCGAAAGCACCCGCATCCATCGACAAACTGGTGTGTAGATGCGTGTCTCCCCAGAAAGGGCGGCTCGGAAACCCACGGCCGGCGTAGGGTGAGTAGGCACGGCCCGAGTATTGGTCGGATAGTGCCTCGGCGCCGTCCGGCGGTGGCGGGACCTGCGCCCAGGCAACGGGTAAAGCGGATGAAAGGAAAAAGAACATCAAAATCCAAGAAATACCAAGTTGCATTTACTATTCCTCTATGGGTCGGTTAGCGATAGTTCACCATTCTGAAATCGAGAAACGGTCGGTGCCCAAGCACGTGCTCAATGACAGGACGGGCTGCGTCGAGCCCCCACTGTCCGTTCGTGAGCACAACGACTGCCGTCCGCCGCGCGCTCGAGCCTGCCGCGAACGCCTTGAGCGGCCCATCGTCACCCCACTGCCAGAACACCGTCTCGTCTTCTGTCGTTTCGACGCCCCATCCGAGCGATCAACCCAGCTCATCGTCGATCTTGCTCTGCGGCGCGAGCATCTGCTCCGTGGCCTCTTTTCCGAGGAGCCCATCGGTCAACACCGCTCGAAGAAAACGAGCGTAGTCGACGGCCGTCGTTTGGAGTGTGCCCGCAGCGAGAGCTTCGCGCGGACGCCACTTCGCTCTCGCCGTGCCGTCTCCGTCGTGAGGCGACGCGTGCACGGCTTCGAACCGCTCCTCCCAGACGAACGAGCTGTCCACCATCCCCAGTGGCTCCAACACCGCGCGTCGCAAATAAGGCTGCCAATACGGCGAACGTAGTGCGCAACTTGAGGCGTAGCATGACACAATTCATCCTGCCATGAACCGGCGTGAGGCACTCCACCACATAGGCGCAGCCGCCACCGGATGGATGGCCCGCACTTCAGCCACTCAAACCTCGACGGAGATCGTCATCCGCGGGGGACGCGTGGTCAACGCCGATGGAAGCCAAATGGCCGACTTGCGCCTATCGGGCGAGCTCATCGCGGAGATCGGGCCCGCGCTCGACATCCCCGCCGGCGCGCGCGTCCTCGATGCCACCGACCAGCTCGTCATCCCCGGCGGCATCGACCCTCACACGCATCTCCAAGGTTCCTTCGTTGACGACCTCACCACGGGTACCGCCGCGGCGGTAGCGGGCGGCATCACCACGGTGGGCACTTTTGCCTATCCGGAAGACGGTGAGGACGCGGTAGACGCGATGAAGCGATGGCTCGGTGAAGTCGGGAAGAGCGCGCTTTGTGATGTCTTCTTTCACGCTTCGACCTGGCCGCCGAGCCCGAACTTCGCGGCGCTCATGCCCGAGCTCGCGGCCTTGGGTCAGCCGAGCCACAAGGTCTTCATGACGCGAGCCGATTTCGGCGAGCACCGGGCGGCGTTCGTGGCACTCCTCGAAGCTGCGCGGGATGCCGGGGTCGTCACCCTGATGCACTGCGAAGACGGCGTTCTGCTGCGCGCGACGCTCGAGCGCCTTCGCGCTGAAGGCCGGACGTCGTTGCGACACTACGCGGAGAGCCGTCCCGAGATCGCAGAAGTAGCCGCCACCGCGGAAGCCGTGGCGCTATGCGAGTACACACTCGCTCCCATGCACTTGGTGCATCTTTCATCTAAGCGATCCCTCGACGCGGCGCGCCGCGTCGCTGGCTTGCCCCTCACGATCGAGACCCGGCCTCTCTACCTCTATTTCACGGAAGAGCGGCTCGCAGGAGAGGAGGGTCCGCTCTATGTCGGGCAGCCCCCCTTGCGCTCGGCGACCGACGTCGACGCGATGTGGCGCGGTCTCGTGGACGGCCGGATCAGTTTCCTCGCTACCGATCACGCGCCTTGGACCCGGGCGCAGAAGTTGGATCCCGAGCTCGATATCGGTCGGCTGCGGCCTGGTGTGAGCGACCTCCGTTTCATGCTCCCCGTTCTCTTTTCCGAAGGTGTCCGCAAGGGGCGTCTTACCGAGGAGCGCTTCGTCGAGGTCACATCGACGAAGGCCGCGAAAACCTTCGGCCTCTACCCGGAGCGAGGCGTGCTGCGCGAGGGCTCGATCGCCGATTTGGCGATCCTCGATCCCGAGCTCGAGCGTATCGCAAGTGCTGCGGACGACCCGTCGCGCTCGGACTACACGCCCTTCGAAGGGTGGGCCGTCAAGGGCTGGCCCGTCACAACGATCCGCCGCGGCGCGATCGTTTACGAAGAGGGGCGCGTCGTGGGAGAGCCCGGGAGCGGAAAGCCCGCGTTCCGACGGCCTCGGGTACCGGCACCAAAACGGGAACAATGTCAATCTTGAAGGCTCGTCTCAAAACTGGCAACGTACGGATGAAGGGTCAACCCGTCGACTCTTATTGGCCTTGCTGGCACCGTCAAGGGCGATCGTGATAAAACTGCGTTTCGCGAAACTAGCCTGAAAAGGGAGACGGGACTCGTGACGAACGAGCTGACACGACGCGACATCCTCCGAGGAAGCGTGGCCGGACTAGGCGCTCTTGCCCTACCTGAATGGGCCTTCCCCGCTCTCGCCCAAGGCGAAGAGCTCGTCCCGTTCACCGATTACCCGGACGGGTGGAAGACCGATCGTGGCCCGACGAGGCGTTTCTACGATATTCGCAAAATCGACGGCCCCTACACTCCCGCCAACGAGTTCTTCACGACCCAGCACCATGGGCATCCACAGATCGATGCCTCGACGTTTCACCTCAAAGTGAGCGGGATGGTCGAGCGCCCGACGGATTTTTCGATCGACGAGCTCAAGGCGATCGGTGAGACCGAGCTCGCCGCGGGATTCGAATGCTCCGGCAACAGCGCCCGCGCTATGCAGGCTCTCGCCTCGAACGGGCGCTTCAAAGGTGTCCGGCTTCGTGACGCTTTGAACAAAGTCGGCGTCAAAGACAACGCACACGAGGTGGTTTTCTTCGGCGCCGATAGCGGCACAGAGGAAGTGGAGTTCCGCGGCCGAAAATACGAAGTCGAACAGCATTATGGCCGCAGCATCACCGTTGACAAAGCGATGACGCCGGAGCCCTTCATTGCCACCGAAATGAACGGCGCGCCGCTGAGTGTCCACCAGGGTTTTCCGCTGCGCCTCATCATGCCGGGCTGGTACGGCGCCCCCAACGTGAAGTGGCTCGCGAACATCCATCTGCAGCACGATCCTTATCTCGGTAAGTACCAGGCACGCTGGTACCGCACGTTGCGCGGTGAGATGGTCGGCGGCGAAATGAAATGGAAAGAGTCCGCCATCACCCACATGCGAGTGAAGTCGGTCATCGCCCGCGTGAGCCGCGAGGGCGACACGTACAAAGCGCTCGGTTTCGTCTTGAACGACGGGACGCCGCTCGAATCCGTCGAGGTGCGCGTCGATGACGGCCCGTGGCAAAAAGCGTCGATGGAGCCCTCGGCCGGCAAATATGCGTGGAAGCTCTTCACGTATATTTGGACGGGCGCACGCCCTGGAGAGCATACGTTGGTCTCGAGGGCAACGGATACAGAAGGTCGGGTCCAGCCGGTTCGCGAAGACCTCGCGAACAAGAAGACTTTCTTGGAAGACAACTCCCAGCATCCGCGCACGATCATGATTTCCTGATCGACGCGCGCACCGCCTGTGTCGAAAAAGAACAAGGCGCCCTGGATTCTTGCGGGCGCCATCGTCGGTACGTTAGCTCTCTACGTGGTGCCCTATGGGCGCTACGTTGCCTATCCACTTTTGCTGCTCTCGACCTACGCCCACGAAATGGGCCATGGGCTGACCGCCCTCCTGGTGGGGGGCACATTCGAGTCGCTCGTCATATTCGCAGACGGCTCGGGCGTCGCTTATTTGGGCATCCCGGATAGCCGGCTCGCCCGCGCGGCCACGTCCGCGGGTGGATTGGTGGGACCTGCTCTTCTCGCGGCGGTGTTTTTCTGGCTCGCCAAGCGACCTAAAACCGCGCATGCCGGCCTCATGATCTTTGGGGTCGCGAGTCTCGTGGCGCTCGTGCTCGTCGTACGAAACCCTGTCGGATGGTTTCTCGTCGGCGCGCTCGGCGCCGGCTCGGTCGTCTTGGCGGTGAAGTCGAGCCCTCATGCGGCGCAAGTCGTCCTCGCGTTCATGGCCGTACAGCTGAGCCTCAGTGTCTTCTCGCGCGGCGACTATCTCTTCACGCAATCGACCGGGGTCGGCCCGTCAGACGTCGCCCAGATGGCAGAGGCGCTCTTGCTCCCCTATTGGTTCTGGGGCTTCGTCTGCGGGGCCATTTCGGTGGCCGTACTGATGACGGGAATGCGCAGCTTCCTGCGAGCCGCGCCGAGCGGCTGAGCTAAGACTCGGCGCGCGCAGCATCCCAATATGGAGCACGGGAGAGAATCTAGGAAGCTCGCCATTCAAAGCCTTTGCACAGGCGCGATGCTCATCGCGGCGGCTTCCGTCCCGCTCGCTAGCCTACACGATCGAAGCGCCAACAAACGAGACCGACGTTGCGGCGCGTCGAGCGAGTGCCTATTCTTGCGCACGTGAGAACGCGCGTTTGGCAGCTACTGATCGCCGGGCTCGCATCGCTTGCGAGCCTTGCCTTTCCCGACGAGCCGGCCGACAAAACGGTAACACTTCTATTCACCAACGATGTGGAAAGCGCCTACGATCCGACCCTGCCTTTTGGCTCGAGGATCTGGCGATGATTGGCGGCATCGCCGAGATGACGGCGCTCATCCGAGAGCTGCGGGAGAGCGACCCCAATACTTTCTTGTTCGACTCCGGCGATATCTTCACCGGCGCGCTCGCCAAGCTGACCGAAGGCGCGCTCGCCTTCGAGCTGATGATCACGATGGGCTACGACGCGATGGCGATGGCAATCATGAGTTCGAATACGGGACGGAGATCTTGGCGTGGGAGAAAAACCGCGCCCCATTTCCCGTGCTCGGCGCGAACTTCTTCTACAAGGACACGGACCACCGCTTCGCCCAACCGCACGCCATCATCGAACGAGGCGGTGTTCGCATCGGCGTCATCGGCATCATGGGGCAGGATGCCGCAACCGCTATCATCCCTTCGTTCATCGCGCCGCTCGACGTCACCGATCCGGCAGAGGCGGTGCGGCGCTCGGTCGCAGAGCTTCGCGACGAGGTCGACCTCATCGTGCTCCTCACCATCAAGGGAAAACGGCGCCGATGCAAACCGACGCGGAGAGCGATCCTCGACTGCAGCGTGATATCGACGCCGACATCGCGCTCGCAGGCGCCGTCGAAGGGATCGACGTTTTGCTCGCGGGCCACGCCGATGCCGGCACACCCTCGCCCGTCATACATCCCGAGACAGGGACGCTCATCATGCAGACCTACGGTCAGGCAACGCACTTGGGTTTTCTTCAGCTCACGCTCGACGGCGAGACAGGGGCTGTCACGTCCCATGAAGGCAAGCTCATCCCCGTCGACGCCGCACGACTGAAACCGGACCCCCTCATCCTAGAAAAGCTCGAGAAGTACCGCGCTACGCACTGTGAGATCTACGAAAAAGTCGGACGCACGGCCGCCCGCATGAACCGCCGCTATATAGAGGAGTCCGACGTCGGCAATCTGTTCGCGGACATCTTCGTCGAAGTCTCCGGCGCGGATATCGGTGTTGTCCACAGCGGCAGCTTGCGAAAGGACTTGCCCGAAGGCGACGTCACACGCGCTGATATTCTGGACACCTATCCGTTCGTCGACGCGATCATCTTGATGGAATTGACAGAGGATCAGATCCGGCGCGTTCTCGAGCAATCCCGCACGCTCGAGCGAGGCCTGCTACAAGTATCGGGGCTCGAAGTCGTGTACGATTTGTCCAAGCCGGAAAAGCAACGCCTCGTTTCACTCTCAGTGGCACGCAAGGGACGCGCGATTGAGCCGACGGATCGCGTCACCGTCGCGGCCTCTGGCTTTCTTGCCGAAGGCGGAGACTTGTACGACGCGTTTCCCGAAGGCAGGACGATCCGCGAGCTCGGCAAAGTCTCCGACGTCGTCATCCAGTATTTTCGAGAGCATGACGTCGTCGCCGTACCACGGCGCGGCCGGCAAAAAGAGGTTTCGAAGAATCGATAGCCACACTCATCGCGTGCTCTTCTGCAGACGCCGGCGAGCTTCACGATCGATCAGGTGCTCGAGAAGCTAAAGCCGCCAACGAACTGAGCAATGAGTGGTCCACCGACGGGCTCGACCGCGGTGGACCACCTGACTTCCTTCTTCAAAAAGCTCGGTCGCGCTCAACCGCCGTAGGAAACGCGCCAGATCTTCCTGCCGCCATCGTCCGTAACCAGGAGCGACCCATTGGGAAGCTGCAAAAGGCCCACGGGCCTTCCCCAGACTTCGCGTTTCGTCGGATCGAGCATCCACCCGCCAAGAAAATCTTCAGGACCCGAGACGGGCTTACCGTCGGCAAAAGGAATAAAGACCTATACCACCACGAAAGCTGCCGCCCGCTTGCTACAAGGGCGTGTATTTTCCTATCCTAGTGGACTGTAACAAATAAGCATTTAGTGATATACTTCTCTCATGCAAGAGAGGACCAGCGTTGTTTTGACTCGAGCGGAACGTAGGGAACTTGGCAAACGAGTTTCGAGCCGTAGCGGTCGTGCTGACGACGCGCGGATTGCTCGCGTGTTGCTCTTGTTGGACGAAGGTGCGAGCTACACGCAGGTGCAGCAGTGGGTAGGCTGCACGGCGCCTTTTGTCAGCAAGTGGAAGCGCCGATTCTTGGAGGAGCGGCTGGCAGGTCTGTACTCGCGTCACGAGGGACGTCCGGTTCAGGTGCTCACGCCTCGGATGGAAGCACGGATTCTTTCGTGGACTCAAAAGAGCCCGACCGACGGCTCGACTCACTGGAGCACGCGCCGACTTGCGAAGAAACTGGGAATCCATCACATGATGGTGGCTCGTACTTGGAAAAAACACGGTCTACAGCCACACCGAATTGAATATTACAAAGCGTCCAACGACCCGGATTTCGAGAAGAAGGCAGCGGATGTCATCGGTCTCTATATGAATCCGCCTCAGCACGAGGAAGCGGGCGCCATCCTCGAAAAAGGCCCTGGGAACCTGGATGCTCTCACAATCTTCGCCGACACGGCCGCTACACCTGGAGAGATCGACCGGGCCATGCTACGCCTCGATACGGCCGGGCACGAGCACGAAGGGCGGGCCCGGTACCATCTGGCGCGCGGCGTGCTCCATATCCAAAAACAGGAGAGCGCCGAGGCCGAGGCCGCGTTCCAGGAAGCTGCCAGACGGGAGCCCGACTCACCGGATGCACACCTCGCGCTCGGAACGTTCTATCTAATGACACGTGAGCTCGAGAAAGCGGCATCGGAGTTCGATCAAGTTGCCGAAGTGGCGCCTACTCGCTCCGCAGCCCAGATCCGCGTCGTGGATTTCTATCGCCTTGTCGGGAGAACAGAGGACGCTAACAACAAGCTCGACCACCTCGTCGAAGAGGCCCCCGATTTCTTCCCCGCCTGGCAGCGCATCGCTGCTTACAGCTTCGGGGACAAGGACTTCGACCGCTCGGAAAAAGCGTTGACCTATCTGCTGGACAACAACCCAAAGAACCCAGAAGCACTGCAGCTCATGGCGAACGTACACCGCCTGCGCGGAGAAAACGCGGAAGCTACTGAGCGGTTCCGTGAAGCGATCGCCGTCGTCCAAGACATGGTCCAGAGGCGGCCGGAAATGACATCGGCCCAACTGCGACTCGCTCAGATGCACATCCGCCTCGGTGAGGCCGAGCAAGCGAGAACCGCACTTGAGACGATTCTGGAGCGGGCGCCCAACTCATCTGCCGCAGTCACCTTCTGGCGGAGCTCGACGTTCGAACGGGCCGCTATACGGACGCGATCCCGGCTCTGGAGGACTTGGCTCGCAGACAGCCCTCGGTGGCCGTCGCCGATTTGCTGGGCCAGGCCTACTACGGCGAACGGAGATACCAAGAGTCCACCGCAGCGTTTCGCTCTTTCGCCGAAGCGGCCTCGGACAACAGCAGGGCGCATTTCCTTCTCGGCCGCAGTCTCGTAGCCGAAGGCAAGGGCAGACAAGCCAGAAAGCCCCTTCGGGAATCGCTGCGGCTCGATCCCGCATACGTCGAGCCGCTGGACATGATGGCGAGGCTCGACGTCCGGCAGGGGCGTTTCGGTCGCGCCCTCGATAGAGTGCAGCGTCAAATGAAGGAAACCGATCCCACAGGAAGTCATCACTTCTTGTTGGCACAGCTGTACATGGCCACCAAGCAGCTCGACTACGCGGAGACGGCGCTCCTCAAGGCGGTGGAGCTTCAGCCCGATTTGTACGCCGCCTACGCCCACCTCACCAGTATCTTTGTCGCCAGCAACCGAGCGGACGAAGCTCTCGTATCGCTTCAGCGCCGCCTGGAGCAGGACCCAGAGAACGTCTCCATCATGATGCTCAAAGGTACGGTGCAGCAAGTGTCAAACCAGGTCCCCGCAGCTCAGGACACCTATGAAAAACTTCTAGGCGTCCGTCCACGCTTCGCACCTGCGGCAAATAACCTCGCCTACATCTACCAGGAGCAGGAGGGAATGCTCGAAAGGGCATTCGAGCTCGCGGAAATCGCCCGGGCCGAAGCGCCCGACGATCCGGAGATCGCCGATACCCTCGGCTGGATTCTCTACAAACGTGGTGACTATGAAGGGGCCGTGGAACTCATCACGGAGGCCGCGGTAGCACGCCCCGACAGAGCCGAGGTCCTTTATCACCTAGGCTTGGCACACTACCGCCAGCAAGAATTTCAAGAGTGCGCTGAAGCCTTCAACAAGGCGATAGAGCTGGACCCCAATTCCCCATTCGCTGAAGAGGCGTGCGGGATTCTTCTCGAGCTCAAATAGGCCTTCCCTTCGGGACAATACACGGAGTCGGGCCGCCTGAGAGTAGGCCCGATGCGCCCGATCCGACCGGAGAGCTAACGGGCGTCATATACTCGCTAAAAGAATCGTTTCACGGCGCGTCGCTCTGCGCGATGGCTTCGAGCCGGCGTCTCGCCGCAGCAAAACGCGACTCGAGCTCAGGTATTGGGGCCGTCCCATATCCTGCAGCGAGACGTTCGTCGGCCACGTTCAGAGCTCGCAAGAGATCGCGCGCTGCTTCCCGCGCGGCATCCGGGTCGGTGCTTCCCCGTTCAGAAATCCATATGGGCGAGCTATGCGCGAAAGGATAGCCGTTCATCGCGGGCCAGACGTTGGGTCCGCCATGAGCACGCGCCGCAATCCAGCCTCCATTCGGTAGGCTCAGCATGCCTTCGAAGCTCTTCCGGCCCGAAGCTTCGAGCCCCGCGCCGCGCCAAACGATTTCTCCATTGACGAGGATCTCGACATCCTCCACCGCGGAGGGCGAAGAGAGCTGAAGCTCCCAGGAAACGCGCCTGCCTTGGTCGAGAGAAAGGATGTCTCCCGCCTCGCGCCCCTCTACATGGAACTCCAGAAGCGGCCCGGTGCTCAAAAAACTCCGGCCGGCTTTGAGCGCGTCGAGATAGCTCTCCATGTGAAAGGGGCCTTCGAGCTTGACGTAGAGCCGGGTCGATCCCACGGCCATGCTGCGGTAGTAATCCGCAAACGAGTCCGTTCCGGCGGATGCGGCAAGGGGCACGCCGATATTGAGAAAGCGGTACCAGACGTCGGCCGTGCCGAGCTCGCTCGTCCAGAGACAAGCGACCTCCAGAGCGTCGAGCTCACCTAGAACCGCATCGGGGATGAGGTTCAATGGGATCGAACGGAGCGTCGTTTCATCCGTAAAAGGATCCGGAATCGAGACGGGATGCATATAGCTCGTCATGCCACCCTGGATGCGAGCGTGGCGAAGCGCTTCGTCATTGGGGCGATCGTCTTGGGAATAGATCGGATAGCCCGGGCCCCAATACCAAGGCCAGAAGGGCGCGCTGATATTCACGAGTCCCAAGTGACCGAGAAAGTGCGAACGCACTTCCTGCCCGAAAGCGAGAAAGGGCCGCTCGCTGACGCGCTTCCAATCGAAGAACTCGAGGTCGTTGAAACGGTGCTGCAAATTAGCCATGAGCGGCGTACCGACATCCATGTCCTCGGCCTCGAGTGCCAGAAGTAGATCCTCGGGATGGAGACGGTAGGGCCCACCGTAGTTCATATGATAATGATGATCCCCCGCGTACCAGCCCTTCTCGCGGGGATTCCACAAAGGCTCGAAACGCAGGTCGATCGTCTCTTGATCCCCAGGCGCCAAGCTCACACTCGCGGAAACGGCCGGAGCCGTAAAGCCATGTGCGGCGAGCACTCGCACTTCACCCGCCGGAAGCTCGTAGCTCGCGACCCCGGGCGAGAGAACATAAACCTTTCCGCTCGAGGAGTCGAAGCGCGGCATGCCCCGATCAGAAACCACGGGATGTCCCGTCTCGTCGAGGATGTGAAGACGCGCGGGGATGGGTTTTTCGTCTTCCCCAAGGCGCGTGCGGACTTGGATGCGTGCGGTGCGCACGCCCCAATCCCAAGAGCGGATGGGAACGCGCTCCGCCTCTCCCCCCGTCACGGCGATGCGAAAGAGCTCGAACTGAAGCGCTTCGTTCGCCTCGACGTACCAGACGAATCGGCCATCCGCACTGAAAACAGGTGAAAGCGGAAGGCCCGGCCCATGATTCAACCGGATGGGGTCGAGGTTCGCGGGGTCGACGAGCCAAAGCTCGTAGAAATCGGGCCCCGGCCAATTCACCACGAGCGCCTTCCCGTTCGGGCTGAGCCCCGGATGGGTCTGCGACGTGATCGATTGCGACATCAAAGTGCGCTCCGTCTCCTGCTCGAGGTCTCGCTCGAGGATCCGATCGGGCGAGCGCGGTGCCTTCGCTACATAAACGAGACGGCCGCCGTCCGGATGCGGAAGCGGTCTCACTTCGATCCCCCGCGCGGACGTCACCGGCATGGCTTCGCCCGTTGCGAACTGGAGCCGCCAGATATCGAGGTCGCCGTTGTTGGCCGAGCTGTAATAGAGGAAGCTGTCGTCCGCTGAATAAGCCGGGTCGAGCTCAATGGCCGGAGTCTCGACGAGCGGGGTCTCTTCTCCGGTCGTCAGGTCGTACGACCAGATGTCCGTATCCTCGGTGTCGTCGCGGATGAACGCGAGATGGCTTCCATCTGCCGAGAAAGCCGGGCGCGCGTCGATGGCCCGGCCCGAAGTGAGCCGTCGCGCCTCGCCGGCCTCGAGATCGAGTAGCCATAACCAGCCGCGGGCGGCGAAGGCAAGGCTTTTGCCATCCGGCGAGGGCGCGGGGTCCGTGGGCCCGGCGCCCATGATAGGGAGCTCGAAACCCTCTAGATAGACGTGGTGGCGGTAGCCCGCGACTTGCGGATAGCGGTAGTTCCATTGGGCTTCGCTTGCTCCAGCCGAAAGCAGGACGAGCCCGAGAAAGCATCGGTAGAGTGAGCTAGGCATGATTGCCGAGCATTATCGCCACAAGGTCCGCCGGGGTCTACCCGGCGTCGGTTCGTTCTGGCTTCGATCTGCGTTAACGAGACCGCGTCGAGGGCAGGGCTTCGAGAAATCTCTTTATGTCGTTTTTATCGTTGTAGTAGGACGGCGAGATTCGTAGAGCGTCCTGCGGACCGCGACGTCGACGCGCGCTTCCTAGAGTCTTTTATCGATCGCGTCTGCGGAGAGGGATAGGCGGCGAAAGGCAACGATCCCGAGCGCTCACCGGCAGCCGACGGACTCAGCACCGTGAAGCCCTTCGTCCTCAACACTCCATCGCAAGAGCCGCGAGCTCCAGAACGCGCCTCTCGACCTCCTTCACTCCGAGCTCGAGCAGCGTTTCGATGGCGGCATCGAGGCCATAGATTCCAGGGAAGTTGACGAGGGCTTCTTCGAAACGCGCCGCGCCCGGCCGGGGGATCAGCTCGTAATCTGAATGCGACGCGCGCGGAGGACAACGGAACGTGACACTCGCCGCTGGTACCAAGCTCGGTCCTTATCAAATCGTTTCCGCGATCGGCGCTGGCGGGATGGAAGAAGGTGTGTCAGGCGACTCCGCCACTCGAGCTCAGCCTGTAGCGCCGCTCGTCAACCTTTCGATTTCGAGCCCTCTCCACCGTAAGCGAGCCCTTCCGCTTCCATCGCCCGGCGGTAGGCAATCGCCAGCGCGTCGAACTTCAAGTGAAGCTCGCTCACGAGATCGAAAGGCACTTGCTCGGGACGCTGCGACTCCACGATGCGCTGGTCTTGCGCAAAGATCGTATCTTCGAACTCCTGGAGAACCCGGTCGGGCTGCTCGAAGTCGTAGTTCCGGCCGATGATGCAATAGCCCCGGCACTGGTTGGCTCGAATGGGTTGTGATGCGAAGAAGTAGACCATCCCCTTCTCCTCGCCCCAACCGAGCCGAAGCACGATCGTACAAGGAAGGTGGAGCTCGTAGCGGCTAACGCGTTCCGGCGCCTCGACGCTCTCGTTTCCAAACACGGGGAACTCCTCCGAGTTGGGAGCCTCGGGCCGCGTCACGTTGTAGTGCAGGACGTGTCCCTTCGTATCCACCGTGTAATCGGCAACGACGGGTCGCTCGATATCGCCCAGCAAACCAGGATGCACCCAGGGAAAGTGTCCGAAATCGGTAAAGTTCTCGACCTGCCGCGAGGCATCCGCCTTCCACTTGAAGGTACCGGTGTGCACGATTTTCCAGCTGCCGTCTTCGAGCTCGGGAACGTGCGGAAGCGCATAGGCGGGCTCGCGAAGCGCAACCCAGATGAGACCGTAGCGCTCCTGACACCGATACGCCGGCACGCGCGCCGTTCTGGGAATGGTCGGGTTCTCCGTTTGCGGGATATGCACGCAAGCTCCCGTCCGGTCATAGCGCCAACCGTGGTAAGCGCAGACGAGGCCTTCGCCTTCGAGCGATCCGAGCGAAAGCGCCGTCCCTCGATGAATGCAAACGTCTTTCATGGCCACCGGGCTTTTGTCTCCGGCGCGCCACACAACAATGGGCTCGTCGAGAAGAGTCACCCCCAGCGGCTCATCGGATGAAAGCGAATCGCTGTAGGCGACGGGATGCCAACACCATTCGACTTTGTTTGGGCTCAAGCTCATTTCTTCCGCTCTACCTCGGGGAAGTTCATGCGCTCCAGCAGGTCCTGAAAACGCGGATCCGGGCGAAGGGGGTCGAATAGCGGGTCCACTTTGAGCAGTCTTAGATAGGCGGCGCGTTCCTCAAAAGCCAGCTCCAGCCAGGCAAACGCCTCGTCAGGGTCGTCTAGGTTGGCGTAGACGAGCGCGATGCTTGCGGGCGACACGTGGCTTGAATGCGACAACTGTTTTAGTGTCTGGAGGATTTCCACGGCGTCGCTTGTCTGTCCCGCCGCAGCGTAGCTGGCACCGAGCAGGGCGAGAGCTATCGTTCCACCGTTCTCGCTGGTGGCTACCGTCCGGAAGAGATCGATCGCCTCTTCGAACCTCTCTCTCTCTGCAGGTAGACCAAGGACAACCAGATGCGCGCCGGGACGAAATCCGGATTCAAATCCAGCGTGTCTTCCAACTGCTCGATAGCCTCGTCATACCTGCGGGCGGTATAGAGCACCCTCCCCAGCTCGGTGTTGATGATGAGCGACAGCGGGTCCAGAGCTCGGGCTCGTCTCATTTCATCGAGCGCTTGTTCGAACCGGCCAAGGCCCGCCAGATGAAGTGCATACCAATGGTATGCGGTCGCAAAGCTCGGATTGAGCTCGATGGCGCGCAGATAGGCTTCGGATGCGCCGGTCCAGTCCCAATCGTAGGCGTGCTTGACGACGCCTAGCGAAGTATACGCTTCCGGAAGGTTGGGGTCGATTTCCAACGCTCTTCTGGCCATCGCCTTCGACTTCACCTGCGCCTCAACAGGGGATAGCATGTCAAACGAGGCCAGCAGCGTGTAGCAGTCGGCCAACCCAGCATATGGGGGAGCGAAGCGCGGGTCGAGCTCGATAGATTCCTGGAAGTACTCGATGGCTCTCTGGAAGCCCTGGACGTCGCGCTTGTTCCAGTAGAAACGGCCTTTGAGGTAAGCCTCATAGGCGTCCGTGTTCACAACCTCTCGAGGGATCACCGGGTCGTTCGCAAGCCCAAACTCGCCCGCGACAGCCTCGGCAACGTGCTGGGAAACATCGCTTTGCAAGGCAAGAATCCCCTGGAGCTCACGATCATAGCTCTCCGCCCAAACATGGGTTTGATCCTTCACGGAGATGAGCTGGGCCGTAATCCGGACACGCCCGCCGTCACGGCGCACGCTGCCCTCGAGCACGTAGCTCACGCCGAGATCCCGCCCTATCTGCGCGATCGTCTGTGACCTGTTCTTGTACGCCATGCTCGAAGTGCGGGCGATGACACCAATGCGTTCAAAGCCAAGTCGGCCTACGTGAGTGATGATCTCCTCCGTCAGGCCGTCGCTGAAATACTCTTGCTCGGGGTCGCCGCTCAAGTTCTCAAAGGGAAGCACGAGGAGCATCGTCGTGTCCGCTCCACGGCTCGTTGGCAGCGAAACGAGCTTGTTCAGCAAATGTAGCGATGCCAGCAACACCGCGAAGGCGACCGCCCAGCCGCCATATCGAAGGAGGACCGGTTTCGTCAGCAGCGTCACCGCTCTGGGTTCCGGTTCGTTCGGGGAGCGTGCCGTCACGGGCGCGATGAAGCGAAAGCCGCGACGAGGTAACGTTTCGATGTAGCGAGGAGTGCTCGCCGAGTCTCCCAGCGCAGCGCGCAAGCGGTTCAATGCCGCGCCCAGCCCGTGGTCGTAATCGACGAAAGTATCGTCTTTCCAGAGCGATTCCCTTGCTTCTTCCCTGGTGACGACTTTGCCAGGATGCTCCAAGAGCAAGAGCTGGATGGGTTGTTCCTGAAGCTTGATCGGACGGCCGTGCTTCCGTAGCTCGCCGGCGCGCGGATCGACTTCGAACTCGCCGAATCGGATGAGATTGGAGGCTTTGGACGTCGACACTGCGTGCGCGCGGTTCCCAGCGCTAAAGATTGTAGGCCGGCTCAAAAACTTGCGCAACGCACTCGACGACGAAGTAGGGACTTCCGCCTCCGATGGCGGGACGAGTGCCCTCGCTTCACGAAGTTTCATCAAGTGAAGTGACCGCGCTCCCCAGCGTTCAACCGTTTCGTGGAAATTCGACCGGATATTCGACCGAGTGGTGTAGCGGCCTGCCGCTTTGCGGCAAACAGAATTGCCCTTCCTGGCATCCGCTGGTATCATAAGAAATACCTTTACCGAATCAAACTCTGGCGGCTCCTTCTTTTCAGAAGGGCTGGGCGTTGTTTCTGGATGTAGACGGAACGCTGGTCGACTTTGTGGAACATCCGGAGCAGTCGAAAGCAGCCCGCACACTTATTGGTGTGCTGACGGATCTTCTCGGATTGGCCGAGGGCGCACTCGCCCTGGTGAGCGGTCGCACCATCGAGAGCGTCGATGCTATCTTCGAACCGCTGCGCCTTCCGACTGCCGGGCTGCACGGGCACGAGCGTCGCGACACGCTCGGACACACCAGCCGAGCCCCTCTGGACAAGAATGTTCTCGGGAGCGCGAAAGCGCGATTCGAGGACTTCGTCGCGGATCACCCCGCGACTTTCGTCGAAGAAAAGGGAGCGGGAATCGCGCTCCACTACCGACGAGCGCCGAGCAAAGCAACCGAAGTCGAGCAGTTGGCGCTCGAGATTGAAGGCCAGCTACCAGAACCGTTCTGCGTGCAGCGCGGCAAAATGGTGATCGAGATACGCTCGTGCCAGCATTCGAAGGGCTCCGCGATCGAGGCTTTCATGAACGAGCCTTCGTTCGCTGGTCGCACACCCGTTTTCGTCGGCGATGACGCGACCGACGAATACGGTTTCCGATGGGTCAACGAGCATGGCGGCCACTCCATCAAAGTGGGGTCGGAGACCACCGCTGCACGCTTTCGTCTTGATGGCGTAGGAGGAGTCGTGGAGTGGCTCGAAGACTACGTCCGCTTTCTGCACGCGACAGACGGAGGGCAAGCGCATGGAGGCTGATCTGGATCTGGCCCTCGTCGGAAACTGCAGTTTCTCTGCATTGATCGATTCGCGAACGAACGTCGTATGGTCCTGTCTGCCGAGGTTCGACAGCGACCCCGTTTTCAACGGGCTGCTGTCCCCCGATTTCGATGACGACCCTCGCGATGGGAGCTTCCTCTTCGAGCTTGTCGACTTCGAGCGCGCGGAACAGGAGTACCTGAAGAACTCCGCGGTGGTGCGCACGCGCCTTTTCGACTCCACAGGTGGTGCCGTGGAGGTAACAGACTTCGCTCCGCGCTTCAAACAGTTCGACCGTCTGTTCCGGCCGCTCACACTCGTCCGCATGCTCCGCCGCACCTCGGGAAGTCCTCGCGCCAGGATCAAGCTCAGGCCGACCGTCATCGGCAGTGGTCGCCGCCCCGCCATCACCCACGGCAGCAATCACGTTCGCTACGTGATGCCCGGGCACACGCTACGACTGACGACCGACGCCTCCACGACAGCGGTTCTCGAGGAAATTCCGTTCGTGGTGGAGCAGCCGTTGACCTTCATTCTTGGGCCGGACGAGACGCTTCAGGAAGGGGTGGCGGAGACCGGGCGACGATTCCTGGAGCAGACGCTGTCCTACTGGAGCGAATGGGTGCGCTATCTCGGGATTCCGTTCGAGTGGCAGAGCGAGGTCGTTCGGGCCGCCATCACGCTGAAGCTGAATGCCTTCGAGGACACTGGCGCCATCGTTGCAGCGATGACCACGTCGATACCCGAGGCCCCGGAGAGCAGCCGTAACTGGGACTATCGATATTGTTGGCTTCGGGACGCTCAATTCACGGTCGGTGCTTTGAACCGGCTGGGAGCGACACAAACCATGGAGCGCTACCTTGGATTCATCGTCAACGTGACGGCGGCAAGCGAGGACGAAAAGCTCCAGCCGGTCTACGGCATCAATGGACGGGCGCGCCTCGACGAGATGGTGATCGAGGGCCTGCCCGGCTACCGGGGCATGGGACCGGTACGGTTCGGAAACCAGGCCTACCAGCAAGTTCAAAATGACGTCTACGGTGCAGCGGTGCTCGCGGCGACGCACATGTTCTACGATGAACGTCTCGAGTGCCCTGGCGACGAAGCGCTCTTCCAACGGCTGGAGCGTTTGGGAGGGCTCGCTTTGCGAGTGTTCGATCAACCGGACGCCGGTCCATGGGAGCTTCGTACGTCGAACCGCGTCCATACCTACTCGGCTGTCATGTGCTGGGCGGCCTGCGACCGCCTCGGCAAGATCGCGCGCAGACTGGGACTCTCGGAACGAGCGAAACACTGGTGCCGCAACGCCCGCAACATGCACGCAACAATCTGCAAGCAATCGTGGAATGACGAGCTCAGTAGTTTCGCGTCGAGCTTCGGCGGTGAGGATCTCGACGCCACGCTCCTTCTTCTGCCTGAGCTCGGTTTTGTTGCCGCAACGGATCCGCGCTTCGTCAGCACGGTCGCAGCAGTCGAAAAACACCTGCTGGAGGGTAGTTTTCTCTTCCGCTACGTGACGCCTGATGATTTTGGCCTTCCCGAATCGGCGTTCATCGTTTGCAGCTTCTGGTACGTAGATGCCCTGCACGCGCTGGGGCGTGAAGAAGAGGCGCGGGCGCTGTTCGAGAAGCTCCTTTCGTGTCGAAACCGGCACGGCCTGCTCTCGGAAGATCTCGATCCGCGCACGGGCGAGCTGTGGGGAAATTTTCCACAAACTTACAGCATGGTGGGCTTGATCAACTCAGCGCGCAGGCTGAGCAAGTCGTGGGAGACTGCCTTTTGAGCCGCCTAGTCGTCGTCTCCAATCGCGTCCCCGTGCCGAGCGGAACGCGGCGGCCGCAGGGCGGGCTCGCAACTGGAATTCTGTCGGCACTGGAAGCCCACGGCGGGCTGTGGTTCGGCTGGAGCGGCAAGATTTCCGAAGACAAGCGGGTTGTGCGCGCTCGACACGGAAACGTCGATTCTGCAACCACCGCCCTTTCTCGTAAGGACTATGACGACTACTACCGTGGCTACTCCAACCACGTCATGTGGCCACTCCTTCACGCCCGTCTCGAGCGTATGGATTACCGCCGAAGCTACGAGACCGGATACCGGCGCACCAACCAGTTCCTGGCCAAAGTACTCCTCCCGCTCCTCCGTCCCGACGATACCATTTGGATCCATGATTATCACTTGATCCCCTTGGGACTGGCTCTGAGGCGTGCCGGCTGCCAGCAGCACATCGGCTTCTTCCTGCACACGCCTTTCCCACCTTCCGATGTGTTTAGGGCCCTCCCCCACTATCGAACTCTTTTGTTGGAGTTCGGCGCCTACGATCTCGTCGGCTTCCAGACCGACGTGGACTTGCACGGTTTTGCCGACAGCGTTGCCTACGGATTGCCCGGCATCGAGGTGGACAAGCGCAGTCTCGTGATCGGAAACCGCCCAACGCTCTTGGGTGTGTTCCCCATCAGCGTCGACGTGGACGACGTGGCAGCTGTTGCAGCCAAAGGGCGTTCCTCCGCGTCGGGGCGTCGTCTGGTTTCGAGCCTTCTCGCTCGCCAGCTGGTCCTCGGCGTCGACCGCCTCGATTACAGCAAAGGGCTGGTGGCGCGCCTTCGTGCCTATGAGCGCCTCCTGGAGCGGCGAGCCCCAATGCGCAGGAACGTCGTCTATCTCCAGATCGCCCAGCCGTCGCGCGGCGACGTACCGGAGTATCAGCAAATGCGGCGCGCCCTCGATACCGCGGCCGGCCAGATCAACGGACGCTTTGCCGAGTACGACTGGATACCCCTGCGCTATCTCCACAAGGGGTTCGCTCGCACGACGACTCTCGGATTTCTATCGATGGCTCGGGTGTGCCTCGTCACGCCTTTCAGAGACGGAATGAATCTCGTGGCAAAGGAGTTCGTTGCTGCTCAGCGCCCAGAAGATCCGGGCGTTCTGGTTCTCTCCGAGTTGGCCGGCGCTGCCAGAGAGCTCCAAGCGGCGTTGATCGTCAACCCATACGATGTCGACGATGTTGCGGACGGTCTCGCGAAAGCGTTAGACATGCCGCTCGAACAACGCCAGCAACGCTGGGAGTCGATGATGAAGATCCTGAAAAGGAACGACATCCACCGATGGCGCCGGCAGTTCCTGGAGGCGCTCGTCCGGCCTCAAGGCACAACGATTGCCGCAGCTCAACGCGTCAATCCTCAGCCAGCACGACGCTGAGGAGACCGTTCGGTCGCGCACGGAGCGCCTGCCGAAGGCATCGTCCCTCTCGCCCCGAAGATCGAACTGTCTCGTTCGCTAGGAGCTCACGACCCCGCCGTTTTTTCAGCGGACCCCACCGCCTTTCTTGTCGCCGCGCCGCTTTTGCGGGCGCGTACCGGCGGATCCCCGGAATGGCCAAGGTCAAAGAAGACGTAAACGACATCAATAGAACAGCTACAAGAAAGACGCACCCTGAACCGACGATGGTACACCTCTTGCTAATAGACCCCGGAGATCAAAACCCATGAACGGCCAGAACAAGGAGCTCTCTCGGTCGGCATCGGACTTGGATCACGAGTGGCGCGGCCAGTTCACACACGAGCACCTGTCGCGCATGGGCGGATGGTATTGGATTTACTTAGCGCGGGGATTTGGGATTCGGATGACGGGCGCGAGCCCGGGTTACCAGCGAGCGGGTTCGGTCAGGGGCCTGCGTGCGGGTTGTCCGGCCCCCATTTCCCCGCTGTCTTGCCGCTCAACGGCGCCCCTTTGAGGAGCATTCTTGTGGAGAAGCGAACGATTCGAAGGATGGCACCCAAACACGCCGCTACCGCGGCGGTCTTCATGGATTCCCAGCCGCCTGTCTACGGCGTACTGACCAACGTGTCGGTGACCGGTGCCTGCATCGTGACCGACAGATGTCTGGCTCGCGGGAGTGACGTCGACCTCAAGCTCTCCTTGTACCAGCAGCTCGGCATTTACAAGATCGCAGCTCGCGTCGTTTGGAGCCGGCGCGCCGGGGCACGCGAGGAGGGCTTCGAGGGCCTGCCACTACACGGCGTGCAGTTCACGCTTCCTAGCGCATGCGAGAAACTGCGCTCCACGCGCTTGTCGCCGGCAAGGATTTCGTCAACGTCTTTCGTCCCTCGGAGACCGAGTTCAACCTTTTCCTGAAGGCGCTTGCCGTTGAGCTCGAAGAGCTCGGCACCGAGATGTGCATTGCCACTGGCGAGAAATTGTAAATAGACCACTACCAAGTTCTTCGCCGGCTCAACTTGTCCAACCTCCCGGTGATACCATCACTTGCCGAGTGAGCGAGCGATGATCGTCGATTGCGCAGTATATGAGGAAGGACGGCGATTGCCGGGGAATTTCACGCCGGAGGCAGCCTTCCGGAAAAGTCGCGACGACGACGCCTTCGTGTGGGTTGGGCTCCACGAGCCGACGCGCGACGAATTCGAAGAGGTGCGTCGAGAGTTCGACCTCCATGAGTTGGCAGTCGAGGATGCGATCAAGGCGCATCAGCGGCCGAAGCTCGAGAGTTACGATGATTCGGTGCTGCTCGTCTTGAAGCCGGCGCGTTACGTCGACACCGAAGAGGTCGTCGAACTCGGGGAGATACTGATCTTCCTCGGGCCCAGGTTTATCGTAGTGGTGCGACACGGGGACACGGGCGGGCTCCAAGAAGCGCGCCGGACGCTCGAGGCCCAACCGAAGTTTCTTGCTCTCGGACCTAGTGCCGTCCTCCATGCCATCGTGGATCGCGTCGTGGACGACTACGGGCCGGTCGTGGACGGTCTCGAGCAAGACATCGACCAAGTAGAGGAAGCCGTTTTTTCGAGCGAGCGGACCAACCCGACGGAGCGCATCTATTATCTGAAACGGGAGGTGATCGAGTTTCACCGCGCGACCGCACCCCTGTTGAACCCGCTCAACCACTTAGCGTCGCGGACCATACCTCATGTGCACGAGGATGTGCAGGAGTACTTCCGTGACGTCTACGATCATTTGTTGCGGGTCAACGAGCAGGTCGAAGGCTTCAGCGATCTCTTGACAAGCGTTCTCGAAGCGAACCTGACACAGGTGAGCGTGCGGCAAAACGAGGACATGCGCCGGATCTCGGCCTGGGTGGCGATTGCGGTGGTGCCGACGATGATTGCCGGTATTTACGGTATGAACTTCAAGAACATGCCTGAGCTCGATTCCACGTTCGGATATCCTGCGGTGCTCGGGGTCATGGCTTTGGCGTGCTCCGCGCTTTACTTCTTCTTCAGACGTCGCAATTGGTTGTGAGGGCGTTTTGGTTCCTCAATAGTTTGCGCGGTTGGGGAAGGGCTACTGACCAATCTGAGTGATGATCCACCTCCCTGCAGTTTTGGCAAGCACAAAAGTTTGCGCGCTGCTATTCACGTTCGAGCGGCCACGGAACACGACGACGTCACGACGCGTCAGCTTCACCGTTGCCCCGTCGCCTTCGATGGCGATGCTCTGGATATCGAGCTCGAGTTCATGGGAATCCATCGCGTCGAAAGAACTTTGTAAACGCTTCGCTTCGTCCGCCGACAAGTTGGGCTTGATCTGGCGAAAGAGATCGAGGTTCTCGCCTTCGATGGCACGCTCATAGCTGGAGAGCGCTTGCCGGATCGCCGTCTCTTCTTGAGCGACGCTCGGCGTCGAGCTCGTGGCCGGCGGCCGAGGCGGCAGCGGTGGGGTGGGGCCGCGGCCGCACGGCGCGCCTCTTGCTGCGCGCGCCGTTCTTCGGCTTCTCGATATTCGCGTCGAGCCGCTTCGAGATTGGAGGTGGCGGTCTGGTAGCTTCGCGCGGCCCCCGACAAATCTCCAGAGCTCGCAAGACGTTTCGCGGCGGCTTCTTCCGACATCGCGCGTTGATAGGACGGCTGCTCGCTCACGCCGGCCACGTCGGGCTGACTGCGCAGACGCGTCCATGCATTCTGGGCGCCTTCGAGCTCGACGCGTGCGCCAGCCTGAGCCTCGGCTTCGGCTTGCGCCGCGTGTTGCGATTGCGCGCGCAGGGCGCTTTCGGCTTGCTGGTGCGCCGAGCGAGCCTGTTGATAGCCGTCACGAGCCGCGAGAAATTTTTGCGCCGCGTTGGTGTACGCGCGCCGGTTGAGATCGTCGCTCGCCTGCTGTCGAAGGGATTCCGCTTGTTGGAATTCGGGGCGAGACGTGGCGCCCGCCGAGGAAGCGTCGCTTCGCGCTTGGGTCATGTCCGCTCGGGCGCGCTCGGTCTGGCTTTTAAAATGCTCGTTGAGCTGGTCGCTGAGCTCCGCCCCGAGTGGGTGGTTCGGGTCGAGCGCGAGCAGGCGTGCGAGCGCCTCGGCAGCTTCCTCGGACGCGCCACGCTCGAGGGCGGCGCGCGCGTCACTCGCCGCGGTGTCGATCTGTGCGAGCGCTGTCTGCGCTGCATCGCGTATCCGAAGCGCTTCCGCGTTTTGAGCGTCGGAAGCGAGAAGCTCTTGCGCTTGCGCGAGCGCCGCTGGGTAGTCGCGCTGCTCGAGGCTTAGCGCCATAAGCTCCTGCTGGCTCGTGACGAGCGCTTGGCTCAGCTCCCCTACACTCGGGCCGGCGCCCGCGTCGCTGCGCGTGAAGTAGAACGCGGCCACCGCGGTCGCGAGCACAACGGCCGCACCTGCGACGTACAGACCGATCGGCTTCGAGGTGGACGCTCCCGCCCCCATCGACCTTCCTGTCATCTCACGTTGCCGCATCGTGCCGAGGCTAGACGGGGACGAGCCCGATGGATGCGAGCCCAGCTGGGGTCCCGGGATGTCGATCGTCGGATCGGCTTGGCTGGTAATGGTCATATCCACGTCTCCGCTCGCCAGCGCGTCGGTGCGAATGCTGCGGATATGCTCTCTGAGCGCGTTGCCGTCGTCGAAGCGGCCGTCCACATTCGGGTCCAGGGCGCGGTCCACCATCTGGATGACCGCTGCCGGCAGATGCGTGTACTGCGCGAGGGGCTCGCGATCCCCTTGAACCACTTTGAACATCGTCGCGTGCATGGAGTCACCGCTGAAGGGCTTCTTCCGTGTCAGTAGCTCGTAGAAGACGGCGCCGAGCGAAAAGATGTCGGAGCGAGGATCGACCTTGCGGCCTTGAACTTGTTCGGGGGACATGTAGTTGGGCGTCCCCATGACATGACCCGTTTTGGTCATGTCGGACGACTCGTTGTGAACGAGGCCAAAGTCGAGAATCTTGATTTGCCCTTTCTTGGTAACGTGGATGTTCGCCGGCTTCAAATCGCGGTGGACCAACTCGTTCTCGTGCGCGAAGCCTAGCCCATCGGCGGTCTGCTCCATCATGCTGAAGATTTGCTCCATCGTCAGCGGCGCGCCGCTCTTGATGAGCTCTTTGAGATCCTTCCCGTCCAGAAGCTCCATGACGATGTAAAGATTTCCTTCGTCCTCGATGAAGTCGTAGATGGTGATGATGTTCGGGTGGTTCAGCTGCGCAGCCGCCTTCGCTTCGCGCCGGAACCTCTCGACGAGATCGGGGTCGGTATCGAGGGTCTCTGCGATGACTTTGATCGCGACATATCGGTTAAGAACGGGGTCGTGTCCTTTATAGACCTCGCCCATCGCGCCTTTTCCGAGCTCTCCGACGATGACGTACTTGCTTAGCTTTTTCGGCTCGTTCGCCATTGGATCCCTCGAAACAACGCTCCCGGAAGGCTAAATAACCCCCGATCTGAAGGGTGACGACACAGTCCAACAGGTTTTGTCAAGTTGACGTTAGGCAAGCAAGCCCGCGTCGCCAGAGTGCGGTCTCCGTTCGAATCATGCGGCGCGCGTAACGGCATCCCAGGAAAGTGCATTGAGAACCTCGCTTTCGATTCGTTGGCGTCCGTGTCGACGTCCGGCCCTCGAGCGGCTCTCTAGGAACCTGAGCGGGCTGCAGGCGTATGCCTTCACAGCGAAGCGATTTATCTCAGCGTCACGTCGAGGCGCCGGCTCATGATCTTGCACAGCACGTTGGTGAAATAAAGAGCCGTAGCCACGTTGTATTGGAAGATGCGGTCCAGGCTTCCCGACGGGAGCACGTGGACATGCAGGCGCATGCGGGCCACGGCCGTCGCCGAGCGCGGGCTCTCGTCCACGAAGGCCATCTCGCCGAAGAAATCTCCAGCTTTCAACCGAGCCAGTGCCATCGTCGTACCGGCGTCGATCTCTTTCAGAATTTCCACCTCGCCGTCCGCGATCACGAAGAGCTCTGGTGCGCGGGGTTCCGGCCGGATTCAGGACCGCGTTGACCTGCGGCCGAACGTGCTCCTCCAGAACTCGACGACCGCCTTCGCCTCTTGCTCGCCAAGCCGAAACACCAAGCACAGCATGAGCGAGGCACGCGGCGGATCGACCGCGTAGCTTTCGAAAAGCTCTGCTAGATAGTCGAGGTGCTCGTCCCTAACGAACGCCGGCCTCGTGGGATCCCCGGTCTTGGTAGCCATTGCTCACACTCTTCTGGCACCAAAATCTTGCGTCGGGGAACTACCATATACATCAATCCACGACAAAGTGAAAGCGCTTGTCGGCGATAGACGAGCAGCGGGAAGACGAGACATTTACCCCGAGTGTTGACGCCGTAGCGAGTGAAGCGCTGGACGAAGAAGACACGGTAGGAAGTCCGTTCCCCCGGGGGCCGATTCGTTGCCAGAGACTCCATTTCGTGATTTAATAGGATTCTCCTCCTCGCTTGGTCAACAAGGAGTCGACATCAATGCACGAATTGAAGCGACCGCTTCGCGGGCGACAGAAACACGCCGGTTCTCGGGGCTCTACCCCGAGTGCCATCCCGACCCGGATCGGCCGCTACACCCTACAGGGCGTACTGGGTCGTGGAGCGATGGGGGTCGTCCACCGGGCGCTCGATACGGTTCTTGGCCGCACGGTGGCCATCAAGACGATTCGGGAAGAGCTCGTTTTACAGGAGCGCGTCTACACTTCTTACCGTCGCCGGTTCTACAATGAGGTCAATATTTTTGGCTCCCTTTCTCATCCGAATATCGTGACGCTCTACGACATCGGCGAGACGGAGGATGGAGTCCCTTTCCTGGCCATGGAGTACCTATCGGGAGCTTTGGCCACGACGAGCGCGCGTTACTCTCTCGACCAGATCATGTGGCTCCTGGCACAGCTGGCGAGCGCCTTGGACTATGCGCACGGCCAGGATGTGATTCATCGTGATATCAAACCCTCGAATATCTTGATTGGAGAAGGGCAAGAGGCCAAGATCACCGACTTCGGCGTGGCCAAGATGATGGGATCGGACTTCACTCGAAGCCAGACGCTCTTTGGCACACCGGGCTACATGTCTCCCGAGCAGGTTCTGGGCACACCTTTGACCCGCAGCACGGACCTATTCTCCTTGGGAGTCGTTGCGTTCGAGCTCCTGTCGGGGGAGACGCCGTTTCCGGGCAAAGACGTCCATTCCATCCTCTACAAGCTAGTTCACGCCGATCCCGTTCACCCGTCGGGTCTCGTGAAGATGCAGCTCGACACTACGAAGTGGCGGGAGGTTTTCGCGGTCGCCCTCGCCAAGGACCCGCAGCGGAGGTGCTCGACCGCTTCCGAATTCGTGTCGTGGCTGGTGGAGCTCGTCCCGGGCTCCTGGCTCGGTCCTGCGATCTCGGAAGGGTCGCGCGCGAGCGCCTGCGATATCCGGCCTGCGCTTTCCGGTAACGACAAGAGTAGGCAAGAAACCCTCACTCTGTGGAGATCGTAGTTCAAAAAGTAGATCAACGCAGTGCGTCGCAAGTGGCGAGGCGTCTCTCGATATCCCGGGCGACCTGCTGGTACTCCACTCCGCCCACGCCGCCGTAACGCACCCTCAGGAGATCGTCGGAGATTCCTTCTCTGAGACCGTCGGCCTCGGGAAAGATGTCTCCGATGGCGAATCCGTCTTTGAGGCGAAGCTGCATGGCTTCGGCGCCGGCCGCATCGTAAGTAGACCGCTCGGCGAAACGCGTTCCTGCCCGGTCGGCGAGAAGGTCCGCGAACGAGAAGCCGCTGCCGCCCTCGGCCATGTCGGCGTCGAGCTCCTCCTTGAGGACGCCGACCGCGTCGCTCACCGCGACCGACGAGAGTTGCGTCAGCCCGGCGCTGACGAAAAAGTGCTGGGTCCAATCGGCGCGCCCGCGCAGCTTCACCTTTCGAAGCGAGCCCTGGACGTCACGAATCCTGCGTTCCTAGCCGTCGAGTCCCGAGAAAACGTGTAGTCGCGGGTGACCGAGCACCGACGCGAGCGCGAGAATCGCGCCGCTGTTCTCGACGATCGGATTACTCGCTGCCGATCGCTCGTGAGCAAGGGCAAACGCGGACCGCACTGCGGTCTCGAATCGGCGTCCATCTTCGGGCCAATTCCGCGCATTCAAGTGCAGGTGCTCGAGCTGGGCCCGCGCTGCCGCGAGAACCGCCTCATCGGGTCCGAGTCGGGCGAGAACGCGCGGCAGAATGTCGCCGCGAACGTCCATTCGGCGATACGAAACGGAAACGCCGTCGTCCTCGAAGCTGAGCTCCTCGATGCTGTCGAGGACGGAGCGCGCCGCCTCGTCGTGCGACGCGGCGTTCATCGCGAGTGAGGAGATGAGACTGAGGAGGATGCCGGGCGTCTCGATGGACCCGAAGCGGAGCTCTCTTACCAACAACTGGAGCTCTCCCTGTTGGACCCCGCCCGAGGCGCCGGCGCTCACGTTGAGGTAGCGGCCGAGATAGGGCACCTGGGCCGACACCTGCAAGTATGCGGACTCAGAGCTCGTCTCGATGGCGAGCTCTGGGGTGGCCGGCGTGACCGAAACGCCCCACGCGGCGAGACGTTCGAGGTCCTGGGCGCTGACCGTCAGAGTCCTCGTTTCGCCGGCACGGAGCTTCATCGGGTTGTGGCCGCGAAAGCGTGTGACGAACTCGCGCCGGATGTCGGTGCTCAGCTGGGGAGTCTTCAGATCGAGAGGGTAGTCCTCGGTGGCGAGATAGAAGAAAGCGACCACGATGAGCCCAACAGCGACCACGAGCGCGGCGAACTTGGGGAAGAACAGAATGAACGAACCGAAACCGTTGCTGGCGCCGGCGCCCATCCACACGACCACGAGCGCCGCCATAGCAGGCAGGGCGAGCGTCAGCAGGCTGGGCGCTTCCCATCCGGAGTCGTCGCTAAATCCTGACACGACGAACACGAGCACCAGCGCGATCCCCGCAGCGATAATCACCGTCAGCAGGCGCCGGAACCAGCGGCTTTGGCGCGGAAGGGTCAAAGCGGCGAAGAAGCCAATGGGGACGAATAGCACCATCCGGATCAAGGTCCGGACCCCGAAGTCGAGGGCCGCGCCGCGAAAGCCCCGGGCGCCGGGCGACTCGAGCTCCCATACCGACGGCTGGCCGGAGGAGTCGGTAGGAAGGGCCAGTTCGAGGAGAAACGGGAGCGCAACACAATAGGCGGCGAGCACAAGGAACCAGACGATGCTCACCGAGGAGGATTCGGGCTCGTGCCGAGGACGCCGTGACATGGAAGTAGTGTTGCACAAAAACCGATGGCGTTCGACACTCGATGGGGCGCTCCGTACGAGTTGCCCGCAATACGCTGACCGGGTAGTATCTCCGTGGGAGTTCCTCTTGGGACGCTGCGTTATACGTCCCGTGAGCAAGTTCGCGGCCAACCCATCGACGCGAAGCAATATCTTTGGTCGCGGCGTTCGTGCTGTTCGAGCGGATCGCCGGGTGTGCTCTTGCGAAGGATTGGCGTGCGGAGTCGAGGAGGCTGTCGTTGGAAATCACGCAAAAAAACGACGAAGGAACCATCGTCCTGTCCTTGAGTGGAAAGCTGCTCGGCAAGGACACCGCGCTTCTCGAAGAGGCCATCGGCACGGCTCTTCAAACCGGACATAGGGACGTCGTTCTCGATTTGACCGAACTGACGTACATCGACAGCTCGGGTATCGGCGAGATCGTGACCTGCCACAACATTGTCACCGGCAAAAAAGGTACTTTGAAGCTTCAAAATATCCCTAAACGGATTCGCGATCGGCTCGCCGTCACTCACTTGTTATCGGTTTTCGACGACGAAACGAGCTAGGCCGCCTAGCGATCTTTGTGTACGCACCGCGATAGCATGCGCCCGGATGTCAAGAGACTTCGGAATCAGGACACTGGGTGTCGACCGATGCGACTGCGGATAGTGAGCGTCTGGACGGCGTTGCTCCTCATGTATGGTATCGCGTGTACCGGGTCAGCCAACGATCCCCAATCCGACGCGTCTTCCCCAATGGCCCAGGCCACGCCCGACGCTCAGCTGACGCGCGAGATCATACGGGCACGGTCCGAGCTGGGGCGGCTCTCCGGGGCTGGGGTGCGCGCGGTGTGGACGCGTGAGGTCGGCGATGGCACCGACGACGATGAGCGACTGGCCATCATGGGCTTCGATTCTCGGAACAATGAGGGGGAACGATCCATCGTGTCCGAGCCGTCCGACTATGCGAAGCCGCTCATCACGCCGTCGGGCGACCGCGCGGTCTTCTCGAAGCTGTCCGACGACGGCGTCTATGTCGTCGATTGGGATGGCGGGAACGAGCGGCGAGTGGCCAGCGGTTTCGGCCTCGTGGTGTGGCGCGATCCGAGCAACGGACGCGAGTGGGTGTATGTCGGCTCGGAGCAAGCGGGCAGAGACCCGCCGGCATATCGGCTCATCACCCGTCACCTCCTCGATGACCCCTCGACGGCAGAGCCGGTGTGGGATGCGCAACCGGTCAGCGGCAACAGTTTTCAGCTGTCGCGCGACGCGCGGTTCGCCGGCGGACTCTTCCCATGGCCGGCAGCCGGGGTGGCCGATCTCGACGCCGGTACGTGGCGTCGGCTCGGCGAGGGGTGTTGGACCGCCCTCGCCTCAGATGACAGCCGTTTGTTCTGGTTCTTCGACGGGTCCCACCGAAACCTCACCATCGTCGACGTTAATCGCGAGCGTCGATGGCGGGTGACCATCAACGACGCGCCGGGGATCGGGGGCTTCGAAGTCTATCATCCGAAATGGACCAATCACCCGCGGTTCATGGTCATGACCGGCCCTTACACCGTGGGTCCCGGCGCGAACAAGGTCCGAGCCGGCGGGCGCCAGGTCGAGATCTTCGTGGGCCGTTTCGCAGCGGACTTCACGACGGTCGAGAGCTGGGCGCAGGTCACGCACAACGACTCGGAGGAGTTCTATCCCGACGTGTGGATCGACCCCGCTGGCCCTGCCTTTGTCACTAAATCGAGGGAGGTCGGACCGAAGGACGAAACGTCGCCGCCGGCGGGTGGGGCCAACGCGGCGGGCTCCGGTCGATTGATCGTCGATGTCGAAGTGCTGAACGATGTGCCGTTACCGACCCCCGTTTCGATCGCCCCCTACAAGCATGCGATGTTGGCCATGGAGTACTCCGTGGTGGGGGTGGTCGAGGGCGTTTACGATGAACAGAAGCTCATCGCGGCGCACTGGGTCATTCGAGACGGACAGGTGCTCGACACGGCCGCGCGTCCAAAGGGCGAGCGCCATCGGCTGGTGCTTTCGCCCTACGACGATCGCCCGGAGCTCGAAGGCCAGCGACTCGTCATGGAGACGGAAGATTTCCTCCTCACCCTCTACTACGATATGGGTTCTGCCGATGCCATCGAGGTGCGCTAGCCTTGTCGCGCCGCTCTCGCACCGCGCCGAGACTCGAGTCGATCTCTGCGAGCCGGGAGCCCGAACGATGTCACGATCAGCGCCGCGTGTCCTCTGAGCTTGCCGTGTGATCACTCATGGTGTTCAGCTCGCACGTCTTCCTTTTCTATTTCCTCCCGGCGGCGATCGGTCTTTATTACGCGGCGCCCCTTCGGGCGAGACACCTCATCCTCACGCTGGGCAGTTACTTGTTCTACGGGTGGGCGAATCCCTTGTTCGTCGTCTTGCTGCTTTTCTCCACGCTCGTCGACTATCTCTGCGGTCTCTTCTTGGTCGGGCGAGGTCCGGTTTGGCTGGCCCGCTTGTTTGCAGCGCGTCGAACCGCCGAGCAATGGGCCGGTCCTTTGGTTGCTCTTCCTGCCGACGGACCTCGTTCACGCCGGCAGCGTCTTGCGCTGATCTGCTCGCTGGTCTCCAACCTCTCCCTTCTCGGGTTTTTCAAATACTTCAACTTCGCGGCCGAGAACGTCAGCGCCGTCGGGAGCTGGTTCGGAGTGGAGGCACTGCAGCTCGAACTGGTTTTTCGGGTGACACTACCGCTCGGGATCAGCTTCTACACTTTCCAGTCGATGAGCTACACCATCGACATCTATCGGGGCCAAGTGACGCCCCTCCGAAATTTAATCGACTTCGCTTGTTACGTATCGATGTTCTCGCAGCTGGTGGCGGGTCCGATCGTGCGCTTCTCCGAGATCGCCGACCAGCTGGCGCGCCGATCCCATACGGTAGCGAAGTTCGCCCGGGGTGTCGCTTTCTTAAGCCTCGGTCTGGCGAAGAAAGTGCTCCTGGCCAACCCCTGCGGGAGCATCGCCGATGTGGCCTTTGGCGCCGGCTCGATCACCCCGCTCGATGCGTGGTACGGTGTGACCGCCTACGCGTTTCAGATCTACTTCGATTTCAGCGGCTACTCCGACATGGCGATCGGTCTCGGTCTCATGCTCGGTTTCGTGTTCCCTAAGAACTTCGACTCGCCCTATTTGTCGGCGTCGATCACCGAATTCTGGAGGCGCTGGCATATCTCACTCTCTTCCTGGTTGCGCGATTACCTGTATATACCGCTGGGGGGAAATCGCCGCGGCGAAGCTCGGACCCATGTCAACCTGGCGCTCGTGATGCTGCTGGGAGGGCTCTGGCATGGGGCCGCCTGGAACTTCGTGGTCTGGGGTGGGATTCACGGCGTCCTCCTCGCGGTCGAGCGGAGACGGGGCAAGGACGCCTGGTATGGGCGCTTCCCTCGCCGGGCTCGGATCGCGGTGACCTTTGGCATCGTGTTGATCACCTGGGTGTTCTTCCGAAGCCCCGACCTCGCCAGCGCCATTTCGTACCTCGGCCGGATGTTCGGTCTCGGCGAAGCGGGGCCCGCGGCGCTTCTGGTATCCGGGCTGCTGTACCAGCCGTATTTTCTGACGACGTTCGCCATGGCCTCCCTCGTTACCTGGGTGGCCCCACAGACCTGGGATTGGACACGTTCCATCTCGGTCACCAAGGCGGCCGTGATCCTCGTTCTGCTGAGTGTCGCCATTTCCGTGCTTGCGACACAAGCCTACAATCCGTTCATCTATTTCATTTTCTGAAGCGGCATGAGACCAGAAGAGCGCCGAAGGATCTCGCCCGATCAGCTCGAACGGGTGGCCCTCGCGCGGACCGAGGTCGGCCAAACTGCGGTGAGCCCGGCAACGGCCTACGTCTTGCTGGTTGTATTCCTCGCAATGATCTCTGGCGGGCCGCTGGCACAAATAGGCTCCGGCCTGTTGGCCACCTCGCCGTCGATAACGACGAGCCCAAACGCACCGACGAACGACAAGCGCCAAACGACGCGAGGACTCTTCACCGCCAACCGACGGCTACTCGCGCGGATCAACCAATGGAGCGATCGGCTGGAGCATGAGAACTGGCTGGCCAAGGCCATCCGGCCCCGCGCACAGAACCTCCTTACGGCGGTCGGCGCCGGTACAGAGCAGGTGTGGCAGGGAAGGGCTGGCTGGCTGTTCTTCAAGCCGGATGTGGACCATGTGACAGGACCGGGTTTTCTCAGCGAGCGCCAGCTCGCCCGCCGCGCCGCGCTCGGCGACACCATCACCGCGCCGCCCCAGCCCGATCCACGATCGGCCATCCTGACCTTCGCGGAAGAGCTCGCTCTGCGGGATATCGAGCTGATTGTCGTCCCCACCCCGGTCAAACCGTCCGTTCATCCTGAGCAACTCTCACGCCTCGCGAGCCCCAACGATTGGATCGACAACCCATCGCGCCAGGGCTTCTTGAGCGAGCTCCGAGAGGCGGGTGTGCTCGTATTCGACCCCGCCCCGGTGATGCTCGAGTTGAAGCGCCGGAGCCGCACGCCCCTTTACCTGGCCACCGACACGCACTGGCGACCAGAAACGATGCAAGTGATCGCCCGACAGCTCGGCGTCTTTGTCTCCGACCAGTTCGATCTGCCGAACGTGGAATCCCCGGGCTACGAAGTGGTGGAAACCGAGGTGTCGAACACGGGCGATATCGCCGAGCTCCTCGACCTATCGGGCACGGGCACCGCCTATCCACCGGAGCGTGTGGAGATTCGATCCATCATGACGTCGTCGGGTGAATCGTGGCGCGCTGACGGCTCGGCGGATGTGCTCGTTCTCGGTGATAGCTTCAGCAATGTGTTCTCTCTCGGCGTCATGGGATGGGGTGAAAGTGGGGGGCTGGTGGAGCAGTTGAGCTATGTGCTCGAACGACCGATCGACCGGCTGACCCGCAATGACGACGGCGCCTTCGCCGCGCGCGAGACGCTGGCGGACGAGCTGCGCCGGGGGCGCGACCGTCTCGCGGGCAAGCGTGTGGTCATTTATCAGTTCGCCGAGCGCGAGCTGTCCCGGGGCGACTGGAAGCTGATCGACCCGGGTGAGGCGCCAAGCGGGACATCCACGTTCCTCGTACCGGCGGGTGAAGAGATTTTCGTCCGGGGGATCATTGCCGATTTGGCACTGCCGCCGCGTCCCGGCACGGTGCCCTATAAGGATCATATCGTGGCTCTACATCTTGCCGAGGTGGTTCTCGAGGAGGGCATCGCCGCCGGCGATCACGCCCTCGTGTATATGTGGAGCATGCGGAACAATGTTCTGACTCCGGTCGCGACCTTTCAGCCGGGCCAGACCGTTCGCCTCCGTATGATCCCCTGGTCCGAGGTCGCGGATGAGCTCGAGCGCATCAACCGTGCCGAGCTTCAGGACGACACGATCCGTTTGGCGCAGCCGTGGTGGGCCGAGTCCCAACCTGTCGGCCAGGAGTGAAAGCATCATCATGCCCATCACCGCCGCGCGGTCTGCTCTCGTCGTCGCTCTCGCAGGGCTTTTGGCCTGTGCCGTGGAAAAGCCGGTCGATTCAGAAATTGGGTTGACGGAGGATTACGCCGCGCTGGCGGCAGAAGCCGAGCGGGCGCAAACCATCACCATCCGCGGCCGGGAGGGCTGGTTGTTCTTCGGTCCCGAGCTCCGGCACATCGGGGTGGGCCCATTCTGGGGGGAAAACGCGCCCCGCGTCAGCCGCGCGCGCAAACCGGAGAACGCCGATCCGCTGCCGGCCATCCTCGCTTTCAAAAGACAGCTCGACACCATCGGCGTGGAGCTCATCCTCGTACCGGTGCCGCCCAAGAGCATCGTCTATGCCGACATGCTCGCCTCGAACTCGAGCTTGCCGAGCCCGCCGCCTCGGCTCGATCCGGCGCATCAATTGTTCTACGAGCTGCTACGAAGCAAAGGCGTGACGGTGATGGACCTCACCCAATTTCTTCTGGATAATCGGTCTCACCCAGAAGGTCCCGTCTACTGCCGCCAGGATACGCACTGGTCGGGTACCGCATGTGTCCTCGTGGCCAAGGCGATAGCCGACATGGTACGGCAGCGGCCATGGTTTGCAGAGCTCGATACGGAAGATTTCGCTCACCAGTGGTACGCGACCACCATCACGGGCGATCTTTTCCAAGATCTCGAGGACGATAGCGTTGCCCGCGAGGAGCTCCGTCTACGCCGGGTTGTTCGAGGCGCGGGCGGCGATGCCAGACCCGTCGCGCCTGATCCGGCGAGCCCCATCCTGCTCCTGGGTGACAGTCACAACTTGGTGTTCCATAGCGGCGACGACATGCACGCCACCGGCTCAGGTCTCCCCGATCAACTCGCGCTCGAGCTCGGCATGGCCGTCGACCTCGTGGCGGTGCGCGGATCCGGAGCGACGCCTGCGCGGGTCAACTTGCTCCGGCGGGCGCAACGCGACCCCGATTACTGGGAAGGCAAGCGCGTAGTCATCTGGTGTTTTTCGGCCCGCGAGTTCACCGAGAGCGACGGGTGGAGCCTAGTCCCGATTGCACCTTGAGGGACGGACGCTACAGCCAATAGCCCAAGCCTCGCTCACGATGCGAAGCCGCACGAATGAAACCTCCTCCAAAGGAGTTATTGTGCGTCCTTCGTCTCCTCGAGATGCAGCTTGTGCAGCATGCGATGGAGCGCAGGCGCGAGCAAGATCGCGGCGAGGGATACGAATCCCGCCGAACATCTTGTCCCGTTTAGTTGAGGAAGTTCGTCAGCGGGTTCACAAACGGGATTAGGGCTTCTATCATTATTACTTTGAGGGCGATCCGGCTGAATTTCGGCACACAACGGCATCGCCCGTAGGGCTCATCCCGTTTTTCTAATTCGGGCTTCTCCAGCCGGCGGCCGCAAGTTCGCGATAGCGAGCGTGGTCTCGCAGAGAGTCGAAGGATGGATCGGCAGCGATCCAGGGGACGGACATTTCCGACGGAACGCTGAGGAGCCACTCCAGCAAATCGAGCGAGCGCTCCGACGCTCCGACTCGGGCTAGCACCTCTTTGGGTCCAGGTTCTGCCCGAGGTCGCGCGCTTTTGGGGCGTCTTTGCTTACGACCGCGCCGGGTACGGCGGTAGCGATCCGGGGCCGCGGCCCCGGGACGGCGCTCGCATGGTGGACGAGCTCCGCCAGGTGCTCCAATCCACGGGCCGTCGTCCTCCTTACGTTCTCGTCGGCCACTCCCTCGGCGGTACGCTCATGGAGCTCTACGCGAGGACACATCCGAGCGAAGTCGCTGGCCTGGTGCTCGTGGACAGCCGATCCGCAGAGTTCAGCGCCCGGTGTTTAGAAGAAGGCCTGACCTGCGGCGATGATGTCGAGCTCGACGGTTTGCCGGAACCGCTCCGTTCCGAACTTGCTGCGATCACCGAGACGGAAAAACAGGTGCGCGCTGCCCCCCATCGGGAGTCATGCCCACGATCGTGCTGGCGCACGGGAGCGCGGTCGAGCTCAAGCTCTCCTTCTACCAGCAGCCCCGGCCGCACGAGATCGCGGCTCGCGTCGTTTGGAGCCGACGCGCCGGAGCACGCGAGAAGGGCTTCGAGGGCCTGCCACTACACGGCGTGCAGTTCACGCTTTCTAGCGCACTCCAGAAATCGCGTCTCAAAGCGCTTCTCGCCAGCAAGGATTTCGTCGACGTCCTTCGTCCCCTGACCTTCAAGTTTTTTCTGAAGGCGCTTGCCGGTGAGCTCGACGAGCTCGGCAGCAAGATGGACGAGACCACGGGCGAGAATCTGTTCCGGCCCCGCAACCCGCGCCCACGATAAAGTTCCAAGTTGCTATCCACGTCTCGGGGCCCCATGCCAAGTTCAACTGGCCGGTTCGCGTCTACTTGGACGCCAAGATCGACGCCTCTCTCGCGGCAGGGAATGCCTCGCGTCCGGCGGGCTCATCAATCGTGAAGGAAATGTACAGCGCGGACGGCTCGGAGCTTGTCGGCTGGGCGGTGATGGTCAAAACCCAAGCGGACAGCGCCGGGGGGCAGGGTTGGTTCTGGTACGAAACGACCAACACGGAAGACAGCCGTGACGTTGTCGGGGCGGGCAACGGCCTTCCCCTGTGCTTCGGCTGCCACGCCACGGGCATGGACTTCGTCTTGACCGGCTATCCACCCAAGTAGTGGTGTTCGTCATGCGACACATGCGGTTTCTTGTTCTGCTATCGCTCTCGGTTCCGTCTCGATTGAGCTGGTGACTGACAGAATTGGGCCAATGAACTTCATCGAGCAGCACGGCCACTGGGGGGAGAACCTCACCGACTGGGAACAGCGCGCCGAGTACTCCGTCATGAATGACGGCGGAGACCCGGTCGGATGGGTCGTAGCCTCCAAACGAAGTGCCGTCTCCATGTAGATGCCCGCGCGATCCACCAGCGCTTCACGAAAGAGATCGTAGGCTCCGAGGGTCGTGAGAGAGTGAGCCAGGCTCTTCGTGCTCAACGCACGCACCACCCGCCGATGAGCTCCACCCGTTCTTCCTCCGAGAGACTCCCACCTCGACCATCTGCGGGTACTCGTCGACCGTACGCGGTGCGCCACGCTCTCCTGAGCCATAACGTCGTTCTACCTCCGTCATGTAGACGAAGACGAAACGCGATGGTCTATCTAGCCCAGCTGCGTAGGAACCGGCTCCACCCTCTTTCGCCACGCGGCAGGAATCCCGTCGAGCCCGACTCGCGAGGCGACGACACCGCCGACGATGGCCGCCACCGTATCCGTGTCCCCGCCAGCCGCTAACGCGTGCCGCACGGCGAGCTCGAAATCGTCCAAATGGCGAAACGCAATCCAGAGCGCGAGCGGAACGGTGTCCGGGCAGCTGACTTTCGATCCATTGCCGAGCGCCGCCACCGCGTCCTCCAGGCTAGCACCGGGGCCGAGTTGCTGCGCTTCCGCCAGGCCTCTCGCCACGCGCAAGGTGGCGTCGAGCGGCGCACCAACCAGAGCGAAGAGAGGGTCGGAACCGGGGCACGGCACGTCTCGACTCCTTGCGGCCAACCGCGCGGCTAACGCGGTCGCCGCGGCGCCGCACCGTGCCTCCGGATGCGCATGCGTCACCTCCGCCGAGCGCTCGGCCTCGGCGATAACGGTGCCGACCGGGGCATCGTGCAAGGGCATCGGCTTTTCGTTCGGGACTTCGCTGGTGCTGAGGCTACCGCAATGTCCGCAGCACCGAGTGCCATGCCAGATTGCAGCCTCGAACCATTTGGTTGCCGCTTCATCGGTCGGGAACATGTCCATGAGCTGAACAACGGTTATGCCTTCCCGGTGCCCTCGCCCTGGGGAGTTGTATCGCGTCATCATGATCGTAGAATACACGATCACGGGTGCCTTGTCAATCGTTTCTTATAATTCCCGGGTTCAACATCCGGCGGGAGTGCGCTGGGCTAACTGAAAGGAGCCTATGGGTGGAAGTCCAATCCGACCAAAAGTCGTAGCGGACAGGTCGGGACCGAGTCTTGCGGGCGTCGTGGCAACGCGGGGTCCGAAGCGTAGACAGGGGTCGTGCAGGGTGTGTGAATGTAGCCTCGAAATGCTGAATATCGCGGAAGGCCGAGTTGATTCCCGTCAATGAAGGCAGCATGTGGGCCATCGCTATCGCGAGATGGTTACGCTCCGCCGGGGTCGTGGACCACATCACGTACGAAGAGTTCCTTTCGGGACCCAGGAGGTCCGGCCGGGTCCATCGGAATGGTCACCGATGGGGGCGTCGCGCAAGGGAAAACCGAAGCGCGGTGCTGAGCTGAGGCCGGAAGTCGGACCGATTCATAGTACTGAGGAAGCTATCGAAGGCAACGAGATGGTGGAGGGAAGGGATCGGCCTGGAGGGAACCCACGGGAGAGGGCTAAGGTCCGGACACAGCGCCGGGTCGCCTTACCGCCAAATCTCACGCGGGTGAACGAAGCAGCGAAGCGAGATAGAAAGGCTCGGTTCACTGCGTTGCTGCATCACGTGGATCACGAAGCGCTCTATCGAGCGTTTCGTCGGTTGAAGCGCAGCGCAAGCGCTGGTGTCGACGGAGAGACTGTCGCCGATTACGAGAAGAACTTCGTGAGCAACATCAAGGATCTTTGCTCGCGGGTACACGCCGGTCGCTACCGACCACTACCGGTGCGGCGCGTGTACATTCCTAAGTCGGATGGCGGAAAGCGCCCTCTTGGCATCCCCGCACTGGAAGACAAGATTGTCCAAGGAGCGGTAGCCGAGGTTTTGAGCGCCGTCTACGAAGTCGATTTCATCGGGTTCTCGTACGGGTTTCGGCCCGGACGGAGCCCGCACCAAGCGTTGCACGCGCTCCACACCGCGCTCATGACGCAACGCGTGAACTGGGTTCTCGACGCGGACATCCGCAAGTTCTTCGACTCGGTGGACCACGAGTGGTTGATGCGGATGCTTTCGCACCGGGTCGCCGACAAACGCATCCTTCGACTCATCCGTCAGTGGTTGCGAGCCGGCGTACTGGAGAAAGGAGAGTGGAGCGAGACAACTGAAGGGACACCGCAAGGGGCAGGTGTGAGCCCGCTCTTGGCTAACGTCTTTCTGCACTACGTTCTAGATCTGTGGGTTCATCGATGGCGCCGGCTCGAAGCACAAGGCCGTATTTCCATCGTGCGATACGCTGACGACTTCGTCATGGGCTTCCAGCATCGGACCGATGCCAGCAGGATGATGAGAGCGCTCAAGGAGCGACTAGCCCGATTCGGGCTTGCGCTCCACGAGAACAAGACCCGTTTGCTCGAGTTCGGGAGATTACCTTCCTTGTCACGCGAGCAACGGGGCCTTCGGCGGTGTGCGACGTTCGCTTTCCTGGGTTTCACTCATTATTGTGGGAGAACCCGCGATGGCCGTTTCGTCGTGAAGCGCAAAACGCAGAGCCAGCGGCTACGAGCCAAACTCAAGTCGCTACGGCTTCGCGCGAAGCAACGTATGCATGCTCCAGTCGCCGTCCAGCATCGCTGGCTTTGCCAGGTGCTGCGCGGTCACTACGCGTACTACGGACTTCCCAGCAACATCCGCTCTCTCCAATCCTTTTCTGAGGAGGTGACACGGTTGTGGTTTCGAAGCCTTCGTCGGCGGAGTCAGCGCCGAATGACCTGGCCTCGTTTTCACTTGTTGTTGGAGCGCTTTCCCCTACCAGTCCCTCACCTCACTCCGTCCCGACTACCTTGCCTTGTCTGATTTCGGGTATACCTTCAGGAGGAGCCGAGTGCGGGAAAGCCGCACGCTCGGATCTGTGAGGGCGAAAGCCGAATGGCTGAGCTACTCGACCATCCCCCTTCCGAGGAAGTCGGGCGTTTGAGTTATATTCCCGGCAACGTCCTACTCTCCCACAAAGTCGCCCTTGCAGTACCATCGGCGCTGGAGGGCTTAACTTCCGTGTTCGGAATGGGAACGGGTGTGGCCCCTCCGCTACAGTCACCGGGAAACCCTTTAGAATATCTTCTCGCCGCGGCAAGTAGCCTTGGCGAGAACCTCGCCATAGCTGCCGAAGGCAGCGACGGCGGGTAGCAACCATTGCACTGAGTTTAAATGCGATGCGAGCGAAACTTTGCCCTTAGTAAATTTTATGGTCAAGCCTCACGGCCGATTAGTACCCGTTAGCTGAAGCGATTAACTCGCCTTACACACCGGGCCTATCAACCTGGTAGTCTTCCAGGGGCCTTCAGGGACCTTATGGTCCGGGAGATCTCATCTTGGAGTGGGCTTCGCGCTTATATGCTTTCAGCGCTTATCCCTTCCGAACGTAACTACCGAGCGGTGCTCCTGGCGGAACAACTCGTAAACCAGAGGTTCGTCCAGCCCGGTCCTCTCGTACTAAGGCCAGCTCTCCTCAAATCTCCTACGCCCACGACAGATAGGGACCGAACTGTCTCACGACGTTCTAAACCCAGCTCACGTACCGCTTTAATGGGCGAACAGCCCAACCCTTGGAACCTGCTACAGCTCCAGGATGCGATGAGCCGACATCGAGGTGCCAAACCGCGCCGTCGATATGAACTCTTGGGCGCGATAAGCCTGTTATCCCCGGCGTACCTTTTATCCGTTGAGCGACGGCCCTTCCATACGGAACCGCCGGATCACTAAGCCCTGGTTTCCCACCTGCTCGACTAGTAAGTCTCGCAGTCAAGCTCGCTTGTGCCTTTACACTCCACGGCTGGTTTCCAATCAGCCTGAGCGAACCTTCGGGCGCCTCCGTTACATTTTGGGAGGCGACCGCCCCAGTCAAACTACCCGCCTAACAGTGTCCCTGACCCGGATAACGGGCCTAGGTTAGAATTTCAGAACGATGAGGGTGGTATCTCACCATTGGCTCCCCCAAAGCCAGAGCTCTAGGTTCAAAGCCTCCCACCTATCCTGCGCACAACGCACCAAAATTCACTGCTAGGGTATAGTAAAGGTGCACGGGGTCTTTCCGTCTTGTCGCGGGTAACCGGCATCTTCACCGGTACTACAAATTCGCAGTGTCTCTCGTCGAGACAGCGCCCAGATCGTTGCGCCATTCGTGCAGGTCGGAACTTCACGTGATTCCACGGTTTCCCGTGGCGTAGACTATACCTTCACCTAGTCGCCAGTGAACTGAGTATCTCACTGCCGGAATACTTCCGCTTCCCTGATGAATTCATTTTCATCGCGGCTTTCACGATCTTCTCGAAACCCCCCGCCGTTTTGTGTTCGCCGTTGTGAATCATGAAGCAAATCTCGCGAAACAGCGTTATGTCGGTTTGTTTCGATGACAAGAGCGGGAACGACTCGAAATGGGGGAGAACTTTCTCCACCAAGTCGTGAATGTTCCGCACCTCGTATTTGAGAGTCTTGTCCGACCGATCGGGTCGAATGAAACCACACCCCCAGCGTTGTTGAATCTCGTATAGGAGTTCGGCTCGGTCACCATTCTGGCTGACCGAGAAGCTCGGACGCGCTTCCCAACCAAGTCGATGTCTCCGACTGGGCTGGAACGACACGCAAAAAGCAGCGTTCTCCATCTACGAATCCGGAGATGTAGGAATCGACATTCACCAGAAAAGGACCAGGGCCGGCGTATTATGGAGTCTTCCGAGGAAGAAACCATCCAGGGGTCTCAATCCCTGAGTCGTTACGGGGAAAGCCGCGACCCAATTTGGATCGCTGCGATCTTACCCTCGGTATTGCCCGCGGCGCACCTGCTAAAGCGCCGCTAGGGTTTCACCGATTTGAGCCGGTTTGCTGGACGGGATCACTCCCGCCCGGGGCAATTTTCTGTTTACCCGACAAGGAATTTCGCTCTATTCTGTTACCTCTTCACCAAAGTGCTGGTGAAGCGGGTCGGTCATTTCTGCCGACCTCCCCATGTCGCCATGAGGTACGGACTGTATCTTCATCCTGAAGTGCCAGGATGTCCGGCGTGCAGTCTCTGAGGGGTTACAGCTGCCAATTTCACAACTGAACTTCCCTGCTGATTGTCTGCACTGGTTGGATTTTCACTGCTCGCCACCCGCTAAAGAGTTTAAGCGGATGTCGAACGAGTACCACCAGATACTCAGACTTTCCAGCATATAGCCAGATGCACCGTCGACCTCGCGGCCGCCGGGGGCTGCGTTAACAACCTTAGGACCGTTCATTCTTTGTTACTCCGTGAAACCGTGACGATACTTTCGCGCTGATTTGTTTCACGAGGCACGGTCATTTCTGCCGTGCTCTTCATGTCGCCATGAAGATCGGACTGTCTCATCCACTTCCTCAATGGAATTTATGAGGGTGGTCTGGCGTACAGTCTCTGAGGATCCCCGATGGACTGGGTTTCCTGCTGATTGTCCGCACTTCACACATTGTTACCCCCCAGTGAAACAGAGAGTAGTGGAAGATACTCGGATGTCCCAGCATATAGCCAGATTTTGATCTCGTAACTACAACGGTTGTCCTAACAGACCTTCTTCATAGTTACGGCCGCCGTTTACCGGGGCTTCAATTCAGAGCTTCGCCGAAGCTAACCCCTCCTTTTAACCTTCCGGCACCGGGCAGGCGTCAGACCCTATACGTCGTTTTCGACTTTGCAGAGTCCTGTGTTTTTAGTAAACAGTCGCCTGGGCCATTTCTCTGCGACCTCCTCGAGCTCAGGGAGCAAGTCCCATCACCCTAACGAGGCACCCCTTCTCCCGAAGTTACGGGGTTAATTTGCCGAGTTCCTAAACGAGAGTTCTCACTTGCGCCTTTGGATTCTCTCCTCGCCTACCTGTGTCGGTTTGCGGTACGGTCACGTAAAGACTCACTAGAGGTTTTTCTCGGCAGCGTGGGTTCAATCAGTTGGTTTGCTCGAAAGCGCACTTCCCCGCGACTCTCGGTGTATATGAAGCCCGGATTTGCCTGAGCTTCCACCTACTGCCACGGCCGCACACATCCAATCGTGCGTAGACCTACCCTTCTGCGTCACCCCATTGCTCAAACGTCTCTGACGTGGTGCAGGAATATTGACCTGCTGTCCATCGGCTACGCCTTTCGGCCTCACCTTAGGCACCGACTAACCCTGAGTGGACTGACCTTCCTCAGGAAACCTTAGGCTTTCGGCGTCCAGGGTTCTCACCTGGATTATCGCTACTTATGCCGGCAGGGTCACTTCCATAACGTCTACTAGTCCTCGTCGGTCTAGCGTCAACCAATATGGAACGCTCCTCTACCACTCGACAATCTTCGAAAAGAATACCGAGTCCGCAGCTTCGGTA
>CBDCYI010000011.1:0-185000 GCA_965224085.1 Candidatus Marinacidobacterales bacterium | reverse complement strand
TGAGGCGAGTGAGAACTCGGACGCAGTCATAAAGAAGCTCGGAGTCCGTAGGAGAATGAATATTCGACTCCACTACCGTGCAGTCCACTCGTACTTTTCTTCCTTTTTCGATCGCGGTCTTCTCGGCAACACTCACCAACTCTCGGTTGATTTTCTCCAGCGTTTCGAACTTCACGGCTTTGATGTTTGCTGCTAGGGTCGACTTCGACGGGCTCGGCTCTATGATGCCGAGCTGGCAAAACGTCCGATAGCTTCGAGAGTCTGCCAAGTGAAACGCCAGCTCCCGATAGGTGAACTGATTCAGCTGCTTGACCAACAACGCCCGGAGAACCTGCTCCGCGCTCATTCCCCCACGACCAACATCGCTCCCTGCCGATGGGGTGACCGACCTCAGGTCTTGCAGTACCAGCTCATTGAGCTTAGGATGGGCATCGAGCAGCGATGATATCGTTTCGAGCTCGCGTGCGTGCTCCAGCTCCAGCCAGGGCTCGCGAAGGCTTGGTTGTGGGTTGATCGTTTTTCGCATTTAGGGCTGGTCTCCTTTGGAGTTAAGTCGTTTAGAATCTGCGTTTTTGTCGACTCGATACTAAACGACACTCCCTCAGAAGGCTAGCCCTAAATTTGCGATTACCCCTTTTTTCTCAACCTCTTACACCTGTCAGGACGGGTACTAGCTAGTTCCTGTCCAGAAACACCATAACTTGTGGTGTACGAGAGGCCTATCGAAGATGTGGGTATTATACGTTTTCAGTCGGCACCTCGTAGGCTCGGAAGCGAATGAAAATCTTGGACGAAACGAGAGGCGAATCGTCAGCAATCCATGGCTATAAACGCAGTAAGAGCAATCATTATTATCGTAATAGGTGCCTTGCCATTACCAACAGGTTGCAGGTGATGATGGAACTCCATACGTAGGATTTGAAAGAAGGCAATGAGCGCCATGTGCATCGGTCGAGACCAAAGACTCGTTTCAAGAACGAAATGACGCCTTCGATTCCGCAGCGAAATCGCCGTAGGCGTTGATAGACCCAGGAACTCTTGACCATATCGGTCACCGCGAAGTGAGCCTTGGTAAAGGCAACATCTTCAACTCCCTTGCCTTTGATGGCTTCCAAGTTTGCCTTTGAAGAAAACGCGCCATCGTAGGCAACCTGGCGCGGGGCCCGTTCGTAGAGTTCGACTTGACGGTCGATCATGGTTTCCGCGAGAGTTGAATCGGACGGATTCCCATCCAAGATCACGCAATCCAAAATCATCGAGGACGAGCCACCAGTCAAACACACCTTGTGACCGTAGAGAGTCTCGCGCCGGTCTTTGCGAATAATGTCGGTGTGTTCTTCGAAGATCGAAACGACCTTTTCCTCCGCAGGCACACGCTCTTCATCAATCACTCTACGCCGAGTTTGGTTGATGACTTTTTCGGTGAGGACGAGAAAGTGCTTAAAATCCGCGGCGATCTTCTCCGCACTCGCTCGCTTCACCGGCTCGGTCAAGCCGGACTCGTCCAACTGGTCTGCAACGCGTTGAGCGGAGCGATAGGTTTCTTCCGACACCTTCAGTAGATCTCGATAGACGCGACGCCTTTGTTCCTTATCCTTCGCGTTTAGAACTCCCAGTCGACGTCTCTTCGCTCGACGCGTTCGATTGCCGAAGACCACTACTGTACCCAGCAGTTCGCGAGTTCGGCACATGAGGCGAGTGAGAACTCGGACGCAGTCATAAAGAAGCTCGGAGTCCGTAGGAGAATGAATATTCGACTCCACTACCGTGCAGTCCACTCGTACTTTTCTTCCTTTTTCGATCGCGGTCTTCTCGGCAACACTCACCAACTCTCGGTTGATTTTCTCCAGCGTTTCGAACTTCACGGCTTTGATGTTTGCTGCTAGGGTCGACTTCGACGGGCTCGGCTCTATGATGCCGAGCTGGCAAAACGTCCGATAGCTTCGAGAGTCTGCCAAGTGAAACGCCAGCTCCCGATAGGTGAACTGATTCAGCTGCTTGACCAACAACGCCCGGAGAACCTGCTCCGCGCTCATTCCCCCACGACCAACATCGCTCCCTGCCGATGGGGTGACCGACCTCAGGTCTTGCAGTACCAGCTCATTCAGCTTAGGATGGGCATCGAGCAGCGATGATATCGTTTCGAGCTCGCGTGCGTGCTCCAGCTCCAGCCAGGGCTCGCGAAGGCTTGGTTGTGGGTTGATCGTTTTTCGCATTTAGGGCTGGTCTCCTTTGGAGTTAAGTCGTTTAGAATCTGCGTTTTTGTCGACTCGATACTAAACGACACTCCCTCAGAAGGCTAGCCCTAAATTTGCGATTACCCCTTTTTTCTCAACCTCTTACACCTGTCAGGACGGGTACTAACTAGTTCCTGTCCAGAAACACCATAACTTGTGGTGTACGAGAGGCCTATCGAAGATGTGGGTATTATACGTTTTCAGTCGGCACCTCGTAGGCTCGGAAGCGAATGAAAATCTTGGACGAAACGAGAGGCGAATCGTCAGCAATCCATGGCTATAAACGCAGTAAGAGCAATCATTATTATCGTAATAGGTGCCTTGCCATTACCAACAGGTTGCAGGTGATGATGGAACTCCATACGTAGGATTTGAAAGAAGGCAATGAGCGCCATGTGCATCGGTCGAGACCAAAGACTCGTTTCAAGAACGAAATGACGCCTTCGATTCCGCAGCGAAATCGCCGTAGGCGTTGATAGACCCAGGAACTCTTGACCATATCGGTCACCGCGAAGTGAGCCTTGGTAAAGGCAACATCTTCAACTCCCTTGCCTTTGATGGCTTCCAAGTTTGCCTTTGAAGAAAACGCGCCATCGTAGGCAACCTGGCGCGGGGCCCGTTCGTAGAGTTCGACTTGACGGTCGATCATGGTTTCCGCGAGAGTTGAATCGGACGGATTCCCATCCAAGATCACGCAATCCAAAATCATCGAGGACGAGCCACCAGTCAAACACACCTTGTGACCGTAGAGAGTCTCGCGCCGGTCTTTGCGAATAATGTCGGTGTGTTCTTCGAAGATCGAAACGACCTTTTCCTCCGCAGGCACACGCTCTTCATCAATCACTCTACGCCGAGTTTGGTTGATGACTTTTTCGGTGAGGACGAGAAAGTGCTTAAAATCCGCGGCGATCTTCTCCGCACTCGCTCGCTTCACCGGCTCGGTCAAGCCGGACTCGTCCAACTGGTCTGCAACGCGTTGAGCGGAGCGATAGGTTTCTTCCGACACCTTCAGTAGATCTCGATAGACGCGACGCCTTTGTTCCTTATCCTTCGCGTTTAGAACTCCCAGTCGACGTCTCTTCGCTCGACGCGTTCGATTGCCGAAGACCACTACTGTACCCAGCAGTTCGCGAGTTCGGCACATGAGGCGAGTGAGAACTCGGACGCAGTCATAAAGAAGCTCGGAGTCCGTAGGAGAATGAATATTCGACTCCACTACCGTTCAGTCCACTCGTACTTTTCTTCCTTTTTCGATCGCGGTCTTCTCGGCAACACTCACCAACTCTCGGTTGATTTTCTCCAGCGTTTCGAACTTCACGGCTTTGATGTTTGCTGCTAGGGTCGACTTCGACGGGCTCGGCTCTATGATGCCGAGCTGGCAAAACGTCCGATAGCTTCGAGAGTCTGCCAAGTGAAACGCCAACTCCCGATAGGTGAACTGATTCAGCTGCTTGACCAACAACGCCCGGAGAACCTGCTCCGCGCTCATTCCCCCACGACCAACATCGCTCCCTGCCGATGGGGTGACCGACCTCAGGTCTTGCAGTACCAGCTCATTGAGCTTAGGATGGGCATCGAGCAGCGATGATATCGTTTCGAGTTCGCGTGCGTGCTCCAGCTCCAGCCAGGGCTCGCGAAGGCTTGGTTGTGGGTTGATCGTTTTTCGCATTTAGGGCTGGTCGCTGGAGCACGACCCGGACAACCTCTCGGTCATGATGCTCAAAGCTTCGGTGCAGCACGTGACGAACGACGAAGGCGGCGCTCAGGACACCTATGAGGAGCTTCTAGGTGTCAGCCCACGCTTCGCACCTGCGGCAAACAACCTCGCCTACATCTACCAGGAGCAGGAGGGGATGCTCGAAAAGGCGCTCGAACTCGCGGAGATCGCCCGGGCCGAAGCGCCGGACAACCCGGACATCGCGGATACCCTCGGCTGGATACTCTACAAACGTGGTAGCTACGAAAGGGCCCTGGGACTCCTCGAGGAGTCCGCGGTATCACGCCCCAATAGTGCCGAGATCCTGTATCACCTCGGCTTCGCACACTACAGCCAGCGAGAATTTCAAGAATGCGCTGAAGCTTTCAACAAGGCGATAGAGCTGGACCCCGATTCGCCACTCGCTGAGGAGGCGGGCACGATCCTTCTCGAGTTCAAATAGGCCTTCCGTCCCGTCGCGTCGAGGATGTGAAGACGCGACGATGCTGGCCGCGCCAAGGAGTGACACAACTTCGTTCGACACCCAGACGCGGTCCCCGCAATAAAGGCATGCTACTGGAGGGACACTCTCAGAAATCGGCGTTTGCCGGCCTTCAGCACGAACGCTCCCGGGCCCGAGAGCTCACGATCTTCGGATACGCGCTCGCCGTCGATCGAGACGGCGCCTTGCTGGATGAGGCGGCGGGCCTCGTTCCGCGAGCCGACGAGTTTCGCGTCCGCCATCACGCGGGAGAGCTGGACCGGCTCCGAGCCTGCCTCGTGCTCTGGAATGTCGTCCGGGATTTCCTTTTTGCGGATCACCGCGTCAAAGTGGCGTTGGGCTTCGGCGGCGGCGCCCGCGGAGTGGAAATCGGTGATGATGCGCTTCGCGAGTCCCATCTTGGCACCCATCGGGTCGCATTGTACGTTGAGCGCCTCGATCTCCTTGACGCTCATATCCGTGAGATGCTCATAGTACTTCCACATGAGCTCGTCGGAGATCGACATGATCTTGCCGAAGATCTCGTTTGGGGGCTCGGTCACGCCGACATAGTTGTCGAGGCTCTTCGACATCTTGTCGACGCCGTCGAGGCCTTCGAGAAGCGGCGTGGTCATCACGACCTGCGGCTCGAGGTCGTATTCGCGCATGATGTCGCGGCCGACGAGAAGATTGAAGAGCTGGTCGGTTCCGCCGAGCTCGAAATCGGCCTTCAAGAAAACCGAGTCATAAGCCTGCGCGAGCGGGTATAAAAACTCGTGGACGCCTATGGGCTGTCCCGATCCGTAGCGCTTCTTGAAATCGTCGCGCTCGAGCATGCGCGCAACGGTGTAGCGCGAAGCGAGGCGGATGAGGCCTTCGCTTCCGAGCTCACCGAGCCACCGGCTGTTGAAGTCGATGATGGTCTTCTCCGGGTCGAGGATTTTGAAGACCTGGTCTTTGTACGTCTCCGCGTTTTTGTGGATTTCTTCACGCGTCAGCTGCGGGCGAGTCTTCGATTTTCCGGTCGGGTCTCCGATGAGCCCAGTGAAGTCGCCAATCAGGAAGACGACGTCGTGGCCAAGGTCCTGGAAGTGCTTCATCTTCCGCATGAGCACGGTATGGCCCAGATGGATGTCGGGAGCTGATGGGTCGAAGCCGACTTTGACTTTCAGCTTCTTTCCCGATTCGAGCTTTTTCTCCAGCTCTTCCGCCCGGACGGCGTCGACCGTGCCTTTGGTAAGGTATGCGATTTGCTCGTCAATTTTCATGTTTCGACAATGGCTTCATGTTTCGATAATGGCGCGCCGTCCCTCGACACGAACTTTTCCATCTAGCACGAGCCGGACGGCTTCGGGGTAAAGGTTGTGCTCTTGTTCGAGGATGCGGGCCGAGAGCGTTTCTTCGGTGTCGTGTTCGAGCACGGGTACCGTGCGTTGCAACAAGATCGGGCCGTGGTCGAGCTCCTCGTCTACTAGGTGCACGGTGCAGCCGCTCACCTTCACACCGTGCTCGATGGCCTGCTTCTGCGCGTGGAGCCCGATGAAAGAAGGGAGGAGCGACGGGTGGATGTTCAAGATGCGGTTTGGGAAGGCGCGCACGAGGACCGGTGAGAGGATCCGCATGAAGCCCGCGAGGCAGACGACCTCGACGTCGTGCTCACTGAGCCGCGCGAGCGCGGCCTCGTCGAAGGCCTCTCTAGAGGCGTAGTCCTTGTGCGACAGCACCGCGGTGGCGGCACCGGCCTTGGCCGCACGCTCGAGTCCCGGGGCATCATCGTTATTGCTGATGACGATCCCCACATAGGCGTCGAGGCGCCCCTCATCGATCGCATCCAGAATCGCCTGCAGGTTCGAGCCGCGTCCTGAAATCAGGACGCCGAGCGTTCGGCTCATAAAGCACCCTCATACTCGACGCCGCTCCCAGAGATGACTTCCCCAATGCGCCACGACTCCGCGAGACCGAGATCGTCACTCGCTATCACCACCATGCCCACGCCCATGTTGAACGCGCGCAACATCTCGCGCGCTTCAACGTTTCCTTTTTCCATCAGATAGCGGAACACGGGAAGTGGCCGAAGCTGTCCGAGGTCGATGCGCACACCGCACCCCTCGGGGAGAACGCGCGGGATGTTATCCGTGAGCCCGCCTCCCGTAATGTGTGCGAGTGCTTTGATCGCCCCCGAATCGAGGTGCGGCTCGAGGTCCGGCAGATAGCAGCGGTGCTTTGCGAGCAAGACGTCCGCGATGGTGCCGCCGAGCGCCTCCACGTGCTCGGATGGCTCGAAGCCTTCTTGCTCGAAGAGAATCTTGCGGGCGAGCGAATAGCCGTTCGTATGGAGGCCCCATGACGGGATGGCCCACAGCCTGTCGCCGGGCTCGGCTTTCGAGCCGTCGATGATGCGGCCTTCCTCAACCACACCGATGATGGTGCCAGCGACGTCGTACTCGCCCGAAGCATAGAAACCGGGCATCTCTGCCGTCTCGCCGCCGAGAAGCGACAGCTTGAACTCGCGGCACGCCTCTGCCATCCCCTGCACCACGGAGGTGGCAACGTCCCCGTCGAGCTTTCCCATGGCGAGATAGTCGAGGAAGAAGAGGGGTCGCGCGCCTTGGACGAGAATGTCGTTCACGCAATGCGCCACGAGGTCGTAGCCGATGCCCTCGTGCCGTCCGGTGGCGAAGGCAATCTTGAGCTTCGTGCCCACCCCGTCCGTGCTCGCGACGAGAACGGGCTTTTTGTAGCGCTCGGTGTCGAGCCGAAAGAGGCCGCCAAAGCTGCCGATATCGGAAAGCGTCCCAGGTTGGTAGGTCGAGCGCGCGGCCGCGCGCACCTTCCCCAAGGCTTTGGTCGCTTTGTCGATGTCGACGCCTGCAGATCGGTAGTCCACGGTCCGCTATTATAAGGCCCATGCTGTCGGTCGTTCTCATCACCCGGGATGCCGCGCATCTTTTGAAGCGGACTCTTTCGGCCGTTTCCTTTGCGGATGCGATCGTCGTGGTGGATTCCGGCTCGACGGACGGCACGCGCGAGCTCGCCCAAGAGCTCGGCGCCAAGGTCTACTTGCAGGAAGACTGGCAAGGCTACGGCCCTCAGAAAAACTATGCGCTATCGAAAGCCGAAGGGGATTGGGTGCTCTTTCTCGACGCGGACGAAGTCGTCGATGACACGCTTGCTGCCGAGATACAGCGCGCGGTGCAGTCGAAGGGACGCGTCGCGGGCTACTCCATGCTGCGCGTGAACTACTACTGTGGCGATCGACTAAAGTTCGGGAACGGGGGGCCTTCTTATGTCGAGCGGCTGTTCCAGCGGGAAAAAGGCCGCGTCTCCGACCACCGTGTGCACGAGCGTGTTCTCGTGGACGGCGCCGTCGAGCGTCTCGAGGGAGAGCTTCACCACTATACGACCGAATCGCTGAGTCACCGCGTCGTCAAGAGCGACACCTACGCGACGACGGCGGCCGAAGAGCTGCACCGTCAGGGCGAGCGCGCGGGAGTGCTGAAGCTCCTGTTTATCCTTCCGCTCTCCATCTTCAGGGATTTGATCTTGAAGGCGGGGATTCTCGACGGCCGCAACGGCATCATCATGGCGGTGACTGGGGCGTTCTACTCGTTCAGCAAATACGCCAAGCTCTGGGAGCTCCAGAGAGCCGTCAGCCCAAGCGCAGAGCGAGCCAAAGGCGAGTCGCGAAGCGAGTAGCCGTAGGATCTCTGGTGTCGGCCGCGATTCTGACCCTGGCAAAAAACGCTTAGTGCTTCGACGTCGGCACGCTCAAGGGGGCGCGGAAGTATCGGGCAAACGGCCATCCATCAGCTCATGATCCATCTCGCCCGCGGAGGCGACCGTGTCGTTCGCTTGAAAGGTGGTGACCTCGGACTGTTTAACGACTATCGGGTCCGTTATCTCGAGCCCTCGTGGACAGTGGCCCAACCGGATAGGCTACCTTCCCTTGGCATGAGCGTGCAGGAGCACGTTTTGCGGGAAATCCGCGCGTTGCGTGCGAGGTGGAGGGGGCTGGAAACGGGGACATGTAAAAGACTGAGGCATCGGCACTCGGGGAAAGCCGCCAGCAACAGCTACTCCCCTCGCCTACCTCTACCGCGCCAGGCCTCGACCCCACCGCCCACAGGCTGAGGGAGCAATTTCCTGTCCTTCCTGTCCTTCTTGCTCGAGTTCTGGTACTCTCAGCGGCACTCAAATCGGGCCGCACGGCCCTAGCTTGGTCGGAAAATTCGAGCGGATCCGCACCGGACACGTATATCCTTCCAGCTGTAGAGACCACGAACATGGGAGTGAGTTCGCGCCGCATCGTGGTCGGGTCCATTTCATTGCTCGTTGCGGCAGCCGCGTGGTTGAGGCTGAAGGGCCTCGGTTCGCATCTACTGTTTCAGGACGAGCTGCACGGCATCGTCGTTCTGACCCGGGAGAGCTGGGGCTGGATTCTGACGCATCTCGGCCGTCACGATCACTGTATCCCGTTGACACTGTGGGCGAAATGGATCGCCGAGAACCACGGCTTGGGGGAGTGGGCCTATCGTCTTCCAGGCGCGGTTGCAGGAATCGGGCTGGTCGGGTTGACGGGCTGGGCTTCCATGCGACTACTGCGCCCGTCGGAGTCTGTGCTGTTGACGGCTTTGGTCGCTCTCTCCCCGCACCTCATCTATCTCTCTGGGGAGGCCCGTCCTTATCCGATCGTGCTGATGCTATTCCTGCTGGCCTGTCTTCTCTCCTTCGCTTGGGCCCGAGAGGAGCAACGCTGGATGCTCATGATCGCCGGTTCCTCCTGTGTGCTGGCGGTAAGTTTCCATCCGATCGTGTCTCCGAGTTGCGCGGTCCTTGCCCTGTTCATTCTGATGAGCTGTTTTCGACGGGGTTGTAGTTCGGCGAGAAGGAAGGACGTTGTTTGGTCAGCCCTGCTCGTCACCGTTCTCGCCGCGCTCTTGCTGGCTCCTGCCCGATCCTCTCTTCTGGAGGAGATCGGCTTCAAGAGCGGCAAGGGGGCGATGACATGGGAGACCGTCCGGTATGGGTTGATGTTGCTTCATGGTACCGGGCTGGACCCTCCAGTCTTCCTGTGGCCAGTGATCTGGGCGGTAGGCGCATGGCGGATCGGCGTGCGCTATCCCACGGAAATCGCCGTCGTGTGCGCCATGCTGGGAGTGCAACTGTCCGTCGTCTGGTACTTTCAGCCTTTTCTGGTCGAGATACCCTGGATATGGTTACGTTACCTCGCGCACCTGATTCCGTTTCTGCTGGCATTCACCGCCGTCCCCCTCGCTTGGCTGTTGGATGTGATTTGCCGGAAGGTGAATCGTCCTTTTCTAGGCTATCCGGTTGCGGCCAGCCTCGCCGTTTTGCTATTCACGGCTCATGTTCGAGCTGGTCGCTACGGAACACTGCGCGGGTCGGCCTATCGCTCCCATCCATTTATGGCGTTTCTCCCACGAGACTTGAGGACCGGCGGAATCATGGATGCTCAACCCGCGTTCTACTCTCGGTTGAAGCAGGACCTGCCCGCCGGCGCGCTCATCGAAGCTCCACTGTCGATCATTTTTCCGATCTACGGCATCTACCAGAGAGAGCACGGCCGCGACGTCTATACGGGCACACTGGCGAGCGGGAGATTTCAATCGGTTTTCAACGATGACCGGCTGACATTTGGGCGCATTGCGAATTTAACGAGTCACCCCATGGTGCTGCCTTCGGACGCTCGCTTCCTTATCTATCACAAGCGGATTCAAGACGAGATGAGCCGGATGCATCGCGCCCTATCCAGGATCTCGCCTTTGAATCATCACCTCTTCGACAACTCCCAAATAGAGGGCTACTGGACGCTGGAATACGGGCCTGAGCCGATGATTCTTCCCGCGTCCGTCGCCGATCGTTTTCCCAGGATCTACGAGGATGAGATGATCGAGGTCTACGACCTCGGCGCCGTGAGAGTCGACGGCGAGTCGGAGCTCCGGGAGTGATCATGACCTTCTCCCAAAACGATGCGGGGAGTACCGGCAAAGGCAATCCAGGAACTCGCCGTACGCAAAGAACGGACGCGGAGGAAGTCACTTCGACGCGCACCCCTTGGCTTTTGATCGAACAGGACCTCGAGTAGCGGCCGGTGTGCCGACGTGCTACCTTTTGCGGTTTGGGTGGTGCGCGTGCCAAACCAGCATAGGACGTGACGAATGGAGCAAAGAGCCCTCTTCGTTTTCGCTGGAATCTGTGCGATCGCGGCCATCGGTTGCGCGGAACTCGCCGATAGCGAGGCAATGCCGCAGACGCGCGAAGACGATGTGGCGGACGCTCGACCACGGATGACGGATCGAGATCTGCTCCCGGTCCTTCCAGATCGCCCCATCGGCTCGTACGGCTTCAGTCGCTACACCTACAAAGAGCACGCAACTTCGACAATCCCGCGGGCGTTTTTTCCATGTGGAACCCAACGATTTGGCCGCTGGCCACCCGGGCCGACGTTGTGCGGGGTGTCTTCGCCGAGGTGGACGCCAGCGATGGCGTCTATGCATCGATCAGCAACTTCAGCTTTGGTGAGATTGCTGCGAAGCCTGGCCAGAAGATCTCTTTCGTCAACTGGGACGACGTCCCTCACACGGTAACGGCCGGCGGAAACGGAGACCCGTCAGTCGAGTTCGACTCGGGCGCGCTCAGAACCGGCGACTTATTCGAGATTTCTTTCGATGAGCGGGGGGTGTACAGGATTCACTGCACCCTGCACCCCCAGATGACGGGCCGGGTCGCGGTCGAGTGACACCACCTGCGTCACGTTGGAGCTCACGCCTCGGCGAGCATCAGAATCTGCTGTTCCGCTATCGCTTCAACCGCACGAAAGTCTCAACCTTCTCGTCGATATAGGCGTGATCGACGTCGTTTCCGCAACGTACGCGTTGCCTCGCTCTCGGCCGCCTCGGTGACCGATCGACGAGACGATCCTCTCAACCCTCCGGCGGGCCAGTTTCGGATTCTCGATCTCGAATGGTCCTCTCGGATTCTGGGCGCCGGGGCGCCGTATTTGAAGGCACTCGCGCAGCAGTTTTTCTATTTCAAGCTGCCGAAGAACATGATCCTAGCGCTCGGCCTACGGGTCGGTATCGGTCCGACGTTCCGCGAAGATCGTGATGCACTCTTACTCATGCGTGAGCGCGGGTTCACGGTGTTTCTCCCGGAGATGTTCGGCAAAGTCGACAAGCCCGTCTCGTTGCCATACGCGGCCTCCCAGATGGCGCGGGCGTGTATTTCTCGCGAGTTCCATGTGCTCGCGTCAGGCGGATCGGGCCCGATCTGCGACTGGCTACGGGCGCTCTGTCGCAAGATTCACGAAGAGCTTGGCGGCCCGGGCATCGGCGCACTCGGAATGTGCCTGACGGGTAACTTCGCGCTCGCGTTGATGATCGAACCCGCGGTGCGCGCTCCGGTATTGTCGCAGCCCGCGCTGCCCCTTCCGCTCGGAGCATCTCGAAAGGCAGGAATCCATCTTTCGAGTGAGGAGCTCAAAGGCGTCCGAAAACGCATCCATGGCGAAGGCCGCAATCTCAGTGTGTTGGGCCTACGCTTCACGCACGATCCGGGCTGCCCGGCGGCGCGCCGACCGTCTCCGCAGCGAGCTCGGCGAAGGCTTTGAAGCGATCGAGATCGACTCCATCCCGGGCAATCGGTGGGGATTTTCAAAAACGGCCCATAGTGTCTTGACCGAGGAGCTCGTGGACGAGGACGGTCTCCCCACGCGGCAAGCGCTCGACCGCGTCCTCAGTTTTTTCGATGAGCGTCTGTGTTAGCGGGAAGTCATCTAGAGCCGTTTCTCGGCCTTCGCGAGTTGCTCTTCGATCGCGCGGGGCGAGACCCCACCTTCGGTATCGCGTCGAGCCACGGAGGCCCGGTAGTCCCAGACTTCGGACACGTCGTCTTCGAACTCAGGTGAGAAGCCGCGCAGCTCGTCGAGCGAGAGCTCGCCGGGGGAAACGCCCTTCTCTGCGGCTAGGGCGAGCACCTCGCCCACGATGGCGTGCGCGTTGCGGAAGGGAATCCCGCGCCGAACGAGGTACTCGGCGAGGTCGGTGGCGAGTAAATCGGGCGAGAGCGCTTGCTTCATGCCTGCGCGGTTCACGGTAAGCGTGCGAACGACACCGTCCATCACCGGCAGCACGAGGCCAAGCGTATCCAACGTATCGAAGGCAGGCTCTTTGTCTTCCTGTAGGTCACGCTGATAACCGGTCGCAAGCCCTTTGACGACCGTGAGGAGCGCCATGAGATTTCCGGTGAGTCTACCGGACTTGCCTCGGATGAGCTCGAGGCTGTCGGGATTGCGCTTCTGCGGCATGAGGCTGCTTCCCGTCGCATAGCTCTCGTCGATGGTGACGAAGCCGTACTCGACGCCCGACCACAAGATGAGATCTTCGGCCATACGCGAGAGATGCGTTCCGAGTATGGCGCCGGCCGAGAGAAACTCGAGAATGTAGTCGCGCGATGAGATCGCGTCGATGCTGTTCGGAAGCACGCGCTCGAAGCCGAGCTCGTCCGCAAGCCGGCGCCGATCGACCCCGAACGGATTGCCGGCCAAAGCACCCGCGCCGAGGGCAAGACCGAGGGATCGTTGTCGAGCTTGCACGAGCCGCTCGCGGTCCCGATCGAGCGCCCAGAAATAGGCAAGGAGGTATTGGGCAAAAACGACGGGCTGTCCGCGGCGAAGATGGGTGTAGCCGGGCAAGAGGGCGTCCTGGTTAGCGCGCGCCTGCGCGAGCAAACTCTCTTGAAGCTTCTTGATGTCTGCGATGCGCGTGATGATGGCGCTCGCAAGATAAAGGCGAAGCTCGGTGACCGCGAGGTCGTTGCGGCTTCGACCCGTCGGAACTTTGGCGGCGATCTCGGGATCGATGACCTCTGAGAGCAGCCGTTCCACCGCGGTATGAATGTCTTCATCTTCGAGAACGGGGTTTTCTTTCAGCCGCGCCTCGACCTTCTCGAGACCTTGGATGATCGTCTCGAGCTCGGCTTCACTGAGGACACCGACTGCCGAAAGCTCGCGCGCATAGGCTCGGTTGATGCAGACATCTTCGAAGGCGAGCCTTCGGTCGAAGTCGATCGAGATCCCGAGTGCTTCGAACTCCGGTGCTGTGGGCTTCTTGAACCGGCCGCCCCAGAGCTTCATCCTCTCTCGCCCGCGCGCTCGCTCAGCTTGCGAATTCTCTGAGGAAGGCCAAACAGACGGATAAAGCCTTCGGCGTCCGCTTGCTTGTAGACATCGTCTTCACCGAAAGTCGCGAAATCCTCCGAGTACAAGCTGTGGGGCGAGCGCCGTCCGACGGCGTTGGCGCTACCCTTGTAGAGCTGTACGAGAACGTCGCCCGTGACTGTTTGCTGCGTTCGGTCGACGAACGTGTCGAGTGCTTCCCGAAGCGGCGAGAACCACTGGCCGTCATAAACTATCTCAGAGTATTTGATCGCCATCCCGGCTTTGTAATGCGAGGTCTCGCGGTCGAGAGTAATGCTCTCGAGAGAGCGATGCGCGGCGTGCAGGATTGTTCCGCCAGGCGTCTCGTAGACGCCTCGCGACTTCATCCCGACCAAACGGTTCTCGACGATGTCGATACGGCCGACGCCGTGCGCACCGCCGAGCTCGTTGAGTTTTTCGAGAAGCGGCACCGGATCGAGCGCTTTGCCATTGACCGAGACGGGCGTTCCTTTGTCGAACCCGATCTCGACGAACTCGGGCTCGGCTGGAGCTTCGGCGGGCGACTTCGAGATCTGGTAGAGATTCTCCGGTGGCGGCGTCCACGGTTGCTCGAGCGCACCGCCTTCATGGCTCAAGTGCAGGATGTTCTGGTCGCGGCTATAGATATTCTCTTTGCTTTGCGCGACGGGAATCCCGTGTTTCTCCGCGTAGGCGAGCGCGTCTTCGCGCGAGCGGATATCCCATTCACGCCACGGGGCGATGACTTTGAGCTCGGGCGCGAGCGCTTGGAACGTGAGCTCGAAGCGCACTTGATCGTTGCCTTTGCCGGTACAGCCATGCGCGACATAGGCAGCACCTTCGGCGAGTGCGATCTCGACCTGACGCTTGGCGATGATCGGCCGGGCGAGCGACGTACCGAGGAGGTAGTCGTGCTCGTATCGAGCACCGGCGCGCAGAGCCGGGAAGACGTAGTCGCGCACGAACTCCGTGCGCAGATCCTCGACGAACGTCTTCCTGGCGCCGATGGCCGTGCCCTTTTTTGCGGCGGCTTCTAGATCTTCACCCTGTCCCACGTCCGCGAGCATCGCGATGACCTCGCACTCGTAGTTCTCTTTCAACCAGGGGACGATGACGGAGGTGTCGAGACCTCCCGAATACGCTAGAACGACCTTTTTAGGTGTCATAATTATGCGTTAATATAGCATAACTATGCAGAAAGCTAAAGAAGCCAGCTCAGCGCCAGGAGGTGCCGAAGCCGTTGATTAAGACCACAGCCGTTACACGAATCACGATCCCTCTTCCTCCATTTCTCTCCAGGCCACCTACCGGCAGCTGGCTTCTGCAGGAATCTATTGAACGATCTGTGCCAAACGATCAAAAACCTGTAAGACATTGAAAGATAGATGTTTCATCGCAGTTAGGATTCTTTTAGTACTGAGATAATTTCTCATATGTGAGAGAATATCTCACTCCAGATGATCGACACGGTACTTGTTTTGAATCCACCGTCGGGTGAGCTACACGATCTCGCCGCGGCGTTTCACGAAACCCTCGGCGAAGGGAGCACCATCGCCATCGTCGAAAGCGCAAGAAGCTTGGCGAGCCACATGGCGCGCCGGACGCCGGAGCTCGTCGTTGTCGACTACTGCCTCGGTGATGGGAACGAAGACGGCGCCGCGGTCCTCAAGCGGCTCGCCAAACGCCACGACCGCGTGCCCATCGTCGCGGTTTCCGAATCGGGCAGCGTGGCGGCTGTTGCCGACGCGATTCAGAAAGGGGCCACCGACTTTCTCGTGCGGACCCCGCCGCTCGCGCCACGGGTCGAAACGCTCCTCCACAAGCTCTCTGGGCTGAGGCAATGGATGGAGCAGACCAAAACGCTCGAGCAGGAAACAGCGCGCCTGCACAAGGCGGAAGATAGCCGCTATCACATCGTAGGCGAGTCGCCGCAGATGACCGAAGTGCTGCGCCGCATCGAACGGGTCGCCAAAGTCCCACGCCCCGTTCTCGTCGCGGGTGAACGAGGGACGGGAAAAGAGCTCGTCGCACGCGCCATCCATCGCGAAGGAAGTTTTTCCGAAGGTCCCTTCGTCGCCGTGAACTGCGCCGCGCTCCCGCATACGCTTCTCGAAAGCGAGCTTTTCGGACACGAGAAAGGTGCTTTCACCGGTGCGGCACACGCCACCGAAGGCAAGTTCGAGCAAGCGTCGGGCGGCACGCTCTTTCTCGACGAGATCGGCAACATGTCGCTTCCGTTCCAGCAGAAGATTCTGCGCGTCGTCGAGTACCGCCGCTTCACGCGCGTGGGCGGCAAGGAAGAGATTCAAATTAAAACAAGAATCATCGCCGCCACGAATGCGGACCTAAAAGAGAAGATGCGCAAAGGTCAGTTCCTTCACGACCTCTACGATCGGCTCGTGTTCGAGGAGATCCAAGTGCCGCCGCTACGCGAACGGGAAGGCGAGATCGAGATCCTCGCTCAGTTCTTTCTCAACCAGTTCATGAAAGAAGTACCCGCGTTCGCGGGAAAGCGTCTCTCGCAAACTGCTATCGATCTTCTTTACAGCTACGGCTTTCCCGGAAACGTGCGCGAGCTCAAGAACATCATCGAGCGCGCCGTTTATCGCGACACGACGAACGAACTCACCCCAGAAGATATCGGCCTTCTCGGCGACCACCGCTTCCACGCGATGGGCGGCACGTTCAACGACAAAGTCACGGCGTTCGAGCGCCAGCTCCTCGCGGACGCGCTCCGCACCGCGAAGGGCAACCGAGCCCAGGCCGCCCGCAGCCTCGGCCTCCGCTACCACCAGCTACGGCACCTTCTCAAGAAACACGGTCTCGACGAGGCCTGACCGTGGCTCGTTGCCACGACCGATGCGTCGGAGCGCCTTCTCGGTGAGTTCCAAGACGGCTGGCGGGACGTCTGGAGCGAAAGGATGCTCAGCACGCGCCGCAACGCGTTCGGGGTCGTCGAAGAGGATGACGGCAATCGCCCACTTCTAATCAAAAGCGATAGTTCGGCATCCGCGCTTTGGTTCGACTTGCGAAACAGCCGCTACGAGTATTAGCGCTCCCAAACACACGCCAAGTGTGTTTGGATCGCGCCATGATGACAGTCTTTCTTGCTTTCCTGGTCGCGTTCGCTTTTAGCGCCCCGGCGGTTTCCGAAACGATCCTCGTCCAGGCAGGGACCCTGCTCGCCGTCCCGGGAAGCGATCCGGTCGCGGAGCGAACGCTCGTGATCCGTGACGGAAAGATCGCCGAGACCCGCGACAGCTTCATCTCTTCCCTTCCGGGCGAAGAAACGGTGCTCATCGACCTTTCGAATCTGTTCGTGATGGCTGGCTTCATCGACCTCATGTGCACTTGACGGGGCAATCCGGAGACAACTCGCGCAACGAGCGCATCACTGAGCGGGTGCGCTCCATCGCCTAAAGGCGATGGGTTCGCGGGCGACTAAAGTCGCCTAAAGGCGCACGGCGGAGGATTACTCGCTTACCCTGAACGACTCGTCGTCTTCCGGCAGCTCTCCTTGCAGCTCGATGTACTTGGCCACAACCTCATCGGTCACGTTTCCGCTCGTCGCTACAAAATAGCCGCGCGCCCACAGGTGCCGACCCCAAAACTTCTTGCGGATCGCTCGAAAATCACGCATCAGCTTGTGCGATGTCTTCCCCTTGATCGCCTGCATTACTCGGCTCGGCGACAGCCGTGGCGGCACGCTCAGCAACAGATGAACGTGCTCTGGCCGTACATGGCCCTTCAGTATTTCTATGTGGTGCGTCGCACAGATCTCTCTTAATCAACTCCCGCAGGCGAAGTGCTACATCTCCTCTCAATACCGGCTTGCGGTACTTCGGGATGAATACGAAATGGTAGTTTAATTGATACGTCGTGTGCGATGATTTCCGATATCCTTTCATCCGGGGATCGTACCGCAAGCCTCCTAAAGGCTTCGCCTGAAGGCGAGGGGTTTCAACCATCCCCGAGTGAGACACTAAGAGCAACGTGCATGCTTCGTTGCGCGCGGCGATGTACGCAAAGCGCACGCTGATGGCGGGTTTCACGACGGTGCGCAATCTCGGCTCGCGCGGAGAAGCCATGTTCGCGCTTCGGGACGCCATCGCCGCGGTGCCTTTTTACGGCAGGCAAGCCGCAACCGAGGACGCGCCGAAGATCCAGGCACCGCTCCTACTGCAATATGCGGGACTCGACGAGCGGGTCAATGCGGGATGGCCTGCTTACGAAGAAGCGCTCAGGGCGCGCGATCGCTCCGCAGCTCGCGGACAGCGTCGTGATCGCGGTCGGATGGGACCGAGAAGCACTCGAGCACAGCTTTGCCGACGTGAGTGACGTCGCGACCTACGAGTGTCAGTACTGTATGAATTGGCGGAACAACATGCCGATCCGCATCGCTCGCGATCCCACCCTCACCGCCGGCGAGTTCAAAAAAGCGTGGGAAGAGAGCAAACACTACGAATAGGGCGTCACTTCTTGTTGCGTTTCACGAAACGATCGAGCGAGAAGCGGCCGCCTCCCAGGAGCACGAGCGCCATAAAGATGAGCATGTAGCTCGCCGCACGCTCGGGGTTGCCCCAGCTCGCGACAACGTCTTCAGGCGCGCTCGTAACACCCAGCCAAATGAGAATGTGCTGTGGCAAGTGGTGGCGGAACATCGCAGCGACGAACATCGTGAAAGCGGCGAAGCCGGCCGCGATGCGCGTGCCGATGCCGAGTGCTATCGCAAGCCCACCCACGAACTCCGCGAGCCCTGCCGCCCACGCAAAGGCTAGCGGAAGGGGAAAGCCGAGAGCCTCCACACCGGCCACAAAACGATCCCCACCGCCCGAGCTGAGCATGGCGATCTTTTGCCAGCCATGCGCGAAGGCGAGACCAAAACCAGATAGACGCAGCACGAATAGAGCCAGATCTTTTGTCATTCCTTTGTTTCAACTCCCGTCATAACCAGCATTTTCGCTGGGTGCGTGGACTGCAAATTTCGAGGCCGAGCGCCTCCGCACTTTAACGCTTCCATCCCCGCAACTGTCGCGTCGGCGCCCGTGAGGGTCGCGACCAACAAAGAGCAGCCGCAAAAAGAAGAGTCGGTAGGATTTAGAATTAGCCGGTGAGTCCGGTGTGGAAGGCGACCTCTCCTGAGGCCCCCCCCCGATAGACACGCCCTTCGAAACACGTCCATCTTCGAGTACAAGTCAGGCGCTCACCAAAGCGTGATTCTAGTCCAGCGAGAGCGGGAGTGCTAGGCTTCTTGTTAGCACGGTAGCTATGGACGCTTGGGACATCGAACGCGAACGCGTGATCAAGGCGACGCATTTGTCCAGAAAGCCTGCGCCCAAGAGCTTTTTGGTGGCTCTAGGGAGCGTGCTCCTCCTCTTCGTAGCTTCCGTGATCTACTGGAGCGACTCATTCGGCGCCGCCTCGCTCCTGCCCGCGAGCGGGGAATCCGTCTTTTTCCACGGCGAGTATTGGAGGCTCGTGACATCGCTTCTCGTGCATTCCGACTGGGCACATTTCCTGTCGAACGCGGTCGTTCTCGGCGTCCTAGCCTTCTTGATATACGGCTACTACGGGCCGATCGCCTATCCGGCGCTCACGTGGGTGCTCGGCGCTCTCGTCACGGGCATCTCGCTTAGCACATACCCCGCCGAGTCCTGGCTTCTCGGTGCTTCGGGGGTCGTTTATTTGATGGCTGGCTTCTGGCTCACGCTCTACTTGCTCGTCGAGCGGCGCATCCCGCTGAAAAAGCGCATCGCGCGCGCCGTGGGTTTCGGCCTCATCGTTCTCGTCCCAACCGCGGTCGAGCCTGCGATCAGCTACCGCACACACCTCATCGGCTTTATCGTGGGCGTAGGCGCAGCACTCGCCTATTTCACCAAGCGCAAGGACGCGCTCCGGGCGAAAGAACGCATCGAGTACGAGTACTACTAGTCCCCTGGAACAGAGGTTCGTGGCCTAAAGCTCGAGGTCATTTTGTGGGCTGGCAAGGCGTGACGACGAAGTCATATTGGGATATTTCGAGGAGAAACAACGCAGCCAGCGCGCAAAAGGGCCCGAGATTTAGGTTACGAATCTCTGTTCCAGGGGACTAGCCCATGTTTCCCTTTTAGGTCTCTAAGTCATCATAAACAAAGGACTGAGATCCGCGGTTTGTCTCTACGCTGACAGCACCTCCTCGGAGAAGGCTGGCGGGTCGCGTTCAACGATTCCGAGTGCAGTCAGGATCGAGTTGGCGCGAGCGGTGCCGCGCGTGACGACGCGCTTGGTCCGCCCAGAACCCAGCTGTAAGTCGACGAGCCGGACCGAGCGTAGCGCTTGTAGTGCCTCGGTTGCGGACAGGTCGAGTTCGGCGACCTTGAGCTTTTTCTCAAGAGCCCGATGCACAAGGAAGGCCAGCGTAGCTACGAAAAGATGTGCCCCCACACGCTCATCGGTCTGGTGGTAAACGGGACGCATCTCAATGACATCCTTAAGGCATGAGAAGGCTCGCTCGACCTCGTTTAGGTCCTTGTAAAGGCGCACGGCGTCGACCGGAGAGAGGTTTTGCTCCTCGGTTTGAATAACGTACTTACCCTCGTAGGCTTGCTCGCGCTTGAGGTTGACCGGGTGCTCGAAGAAGCGGAAGCGAGCGTTTTTGTACTCCCAGTCGTAGTAACGGTGACCGTGGTGGCGTGCCTGTATGCGCGCGGCGGCGGCACCGATTTTCTCGGGGGCTTTCAATCGTCCCTCGCGCACGCGGCGCTCAAGGGCCTCGAATGCCGCACGGGCACGTCCCATGGCCCGCAGCCTCTGCCCGCGCTCGTAGGCGAGCCTTTCGTCGCTGTGAACGACGAAGATGCGCACGCCAGACTGCTCGGAGCGGACTTCTTGCACACGAGTCTTAGGTGGCTCGGCTTTTTCGCTCACCGTGATGCCACCAGGGCAGTCGATCCACTCTCCGCTGGCGCGCTCGATGTAACGATAGACCTCCTCGCGCCGTCGTCTTTGCAGCCCGACGAGATAGCCCTGCTTGCGCGAGCGCACCACCGCCAGGCTGTCGCTCGTTACCATCCCTCGGTCGCCGACAAAAACCACGCGGTGCAAACCGAATCGTTCGTTGAGATCGTTGAGCACCTGCGGCACCGTTTTCGCGTCACGCCAGTTGCCGGCGAAAACATGGTGGGCGATCGGCCAACCGTCCACCATCACCAGACCGACAAGCACTTGCCGGTTACGCGGTCTGCGGTCGCGACTGTAGCCGTGGGCGCCGAGCCCCGGAGGGCCTTGACCTTCGAAGTACGTCGACGTCAGGTCGTAAAACACCATGTCAACCTCAAGCGAAAACAGATCCCGCAAGCGCAAAAACAGCTCTTTCTCGATCTGTTCTTTGCGGGCATGCAGCTGGTCGAGCGTTCGGTACCATTGCTTGAGTTGGCAAAACTCCACGCGAACCCGCGGGGAGCGACTCGCTCGCCGCTCCCCATCATCGCGCCACTGCGGCACCCACCGCCGCCCCTGCCGGTCGCAGACGAAGTCGGTCTCGAGCCAGCGCGCCAGACCGTGCTCGCTTGACGGAGCACATAGCCGGTTGGCGACCAGCACCAAAGCTCGCTCGCTTAGCGCCACTCCGTCGCGCTTGCCGCGGCCTCCGAGCCGGTCGAGAATCTGCTCCAGTCCGAGCTCGCGCCACAGCGTCGCCGTCACCACCATCGGACCCCAATCCCACGCGTCTGCCCCCGCGATCTGCTCGGCTGCTCGCTCGGTGTCGGCCGGTTCACCGGCCCCAAGCAACCGATTGAGGGAGTCGAGATTGGCAACTAGGAGATCCTTGCGCCCCAAGTTGCACACTACGCGTTGCTTCGGCTTGCCGTGCTCCCGATACGACTCGACCAGGCGGACATACTCATGTTGAACCCCTTTGCCGCCTGCGGCCCGAACGATGCGGAAGAACATAACCTGTCCTCACGCATACTACATATCATTGTCCACGATTACAACGTATTAATGGCGCTCAAAGCACAATATCTGTCTCTACGTTTTGGGCAAATTCAACCCCCGTTCCTTTGAATTCAGTCACTTACGAGCGTTAGGGTGCCCATAAAGGGTAAACATGGGCTAGCCGTCGTCGTCCGCGTCTTTGGTGGCACGGCCGCTATACGCGAGCGCCATCGCGCGCTCCGTCACTTTGGAATAGAGCCTCTCGAGCGAACCTCGGATCTCTGGATGAGGTTTCCAAAACGGCGGCACGCCGAGTCGTTTGAGGAGCGATGCCGTGACCGCTGGAGGGCCGACCGAAATCGACAACGAATCGAAACTTTCTCCGAGCTTCCAGAAATCATCGATCGATTCCTCGAGCGTGCGCTCGGTCGAGTGATCGAGCGTGCGGCCTGCGGCCTCCGCCGCGCGTCGCTGGCGGAGCTGGCGGAGAAGCTGTTCGCGACTCAGGCCTCTCCAGCGAAACAACAAGAACGGATCGGCATCGAACTTTTCCGCGAGCACAAAATGGACGGCCACGATGTGTTTACACGGCACGACGTCATCCGGACAACTGCACGACATCGTGAGCTCGTTCGCTGATGTCGGGAACAAGGACACACCCACGCTGGCAAAAACGTCTTCGATGTTCTCCGGCATCTCCCCGGAGAGAAGCTTTGCCGAAAAGAGCGCCTGGGTCGCGAGTTCCCTGACAGCCTCGTGCCACTTCTCGTCCGAGAAGGGGTCGATCGAAATTTCGACGAAGTAGGGATGGTAGCGCGAGCCCTGCACTTCGGCACGGACACGGCCCGCGTTGAACTCGAGCGAGAGCAGGCGCTCGGCTCGCGCGTAGCGCTTACCACGCTCGAGTCGGCGCGCGACGCCAATCGACTCCATGACGGACCACCAACGCTCCGACCACCAGCGGCGTTCTTCGTCGGGTGTCTCTGATCTGGCCATGTTCAGGACTCGATAGCTTCTGCGCGCAGCTCGAAGAGATCGCGCAGGCTTTCCGTCGTGAGCTCGGTAAGCGAGCCTTGTCCAGGCTGGATGACGGCTTCCGCGAGCTCTTTTTTACGCTCGGCGAGCTCGTCCACGCGTTCTTCGATCGTGCCCGCGCAAATGAACTTGTAGACCGCCACGGAACGCGTCTGGCCGATGCGAAACGCGCGATCGGTCGCTTGGTCCTCCACCGCCGGATTCCACCACCGATCGAAGTGAAAGACATGTCGCGCTTGCGTCAAGTTCAAACCAAAGCCGCCCGCCTTGAGCGAGAGCACAAAAATCGGCGGACCGTCATCCCTTTCTTGAAACTCGGTGATCATCGCCTCGCGCTGCTGCGATGGCACGCCGCCGTGGAGAAAAGCCAGGTCGACGGAGAGTTTGTCGCGCAAGTGCCGCTCGATGAGCTTCCCCATCTCCGCATATTGCGTGAACACGAGCGCGCGATCGCCTTCGGCTAGCACTTCCTCGAGCATCTCCGTCAGGCGCGTGAGCTTTCCCGAGCGGGCGGAGAGTGAGCTGCCGTCCGCGAGAAAGTGCGCTGGGTGGTTGCAGATCTGTTTGAGCCGGGTGAGCGCCGCGAGCACTTCTCCTTTCCGGCCAATTCCCTCGGAAGATTCGATGCGCTCCAAGCTGTCTTGGACCATCGCTTGGTAGAGCGTGCCTTGCTCCTGGGTCAGCGTGCAATAGACCTTCATCTCGTTCTTCGACGGAAGATCCCGGATGACGCTAGGATCGGTTTTGACACGTCGAAGCAGGAAAGGCTCGACGAGGCGGCGTAGCTCTTCCGTCGCGGCGCTATCACGATAGCGCTCGATTGGAAGCGCGTAGCGCCGCCGAAAAGAAGCTTCGGCACCGAGATAGCCGGGGTTCAAAAACTCCATGATCGACCAGAGCTCTTGCAAACGATTCTCGACCGGAGTTCCCGTAAGTGCGAGACGGCGCGGCGCTGCGAGCTTTCTCAAAGCGCGGGTCTGCTTCGCTTGAGGGTTCTTGATATTCTGCGCTTCGTCGAGCACGAGACCATCCCACGCGATCGCTTGGAGTTGAGTGAGATCCCGATGAACGAGGCTATAGGTGGAGACGACGAGATCGTGCCGCTTCGCTTCCCGCTCGAAAGTTTCGCCTTCGTGTCGGTCCAAACCGTGATGTACGAGCACGCGTAAGCTCGGCGAGAAACGCTCCGCTTCCTTTCTCCAGTTACCCACAACCGAAGTCGGACAGATGAGAAGGAACGGGCGCTCGAGCTCGCCCCTTTCCTGAATCCGCAGCAAGAGCGCGAGCACCTGGATCGTTTTGCCGAGACCCATATCGTCGGCGAGACAGGCGCCGAGACGGAATTGGCCGAGAAACTCGAGCCAGGACAAACCTTGGACCTGATAGGGGCGGAGTTGCCCGTGAAACGTGGCCGGCTGCTCGACCTCGGGAAGGGCTTCACTTCCCGAAAGCTGCGAGAGAACCGCCTCGACCCAGCCGGTCGCCTTCAAGTCCGTCACGGGAAGCCGCTGGTCACCGAGGCGGCCGAGCTTCAGCTGAAAGACGTCGCCGAGCGAAAGCTCCGGTATCTTTGGACGCGATTCGATCGCGCCAAGGATTTCCTGAACTCTCGCGGGGGATAGCTCGATCCATTGACCTCGCACGCGAACAAGTGGCTTTTTCATGTCGGCGAGCTCGAGAAACTCTTCGCGGCTCAAGCTATCGCCGCCGAGCGCGACTTGCCAGTCGAACTCGACGAGGGCTTCGAGCCCGAGACGGCTCATCACGCTTCTCGGGCCGTGCGAACGCGGCGCAACGCGAAGGCTCAGTCCAATGCCGTGCTCACGCTTGCCCCACCAGGACGGAACGAGCACGCCGTAGCCGCTCTCGCGAAGGAGGAACGCGCCTTCCTGGAGAAACGCGTAGGCTTGATCCGAATCCAAAAAACAGGACTCGGGGCGCGACTCTTTCAAGCTTTCTTCGATGGGAGCAAAGAGTGCCGCCGCCCGGCCGAGCGCTTCGAGCACCATCTCGTGCGGGCGCTCGAGCCGTCGCTCGAGATAGCGCCACGAGGTACCGCCGTGCTCCCAGACCCGCGCGAGCGGAACGAGAAGGCTCTCGTCATCGAGAGCTTGAAGGAAAAAGCGGAGCTTCCAAGGTCCCGTATCGTCTCGAGCGTCCTCCTCGCTATCGGAATCCGGCGGGGGCGGGGGTTCGAGACGGAACGCGATACGAAACGGCGCTTCCTCGTGGTCGTCGAACTGCGCCTTCCAGGTCGCAAGCTCGTCGCGGAGCATCTCCACCGTGTCGTCATCGAAGGTAATGTCATCTTCGAGCAGAGAGGACGCAAATTGCTCGCCATCGGTCTCGACGAATCTCTGACGAAGCCGCAGCCGTGACGCCGCTTTCCGCACGAAGCAGTCGACGGCGGCGATGAGAAAGCCTTCAAGCAGAACGTGGGCAGACGGGGTCTCGTCACCACTCGCCGCGCGGCACACCGGAGGCATCGCCGCTTTGAGCACGTCGATGCGATCCAGCTCTTCCTCTACGAGCGGCTCCCAGCGCGCCATCGAATTTTCGCCGTCGGCGACGATAGCGGGAAGGAACCTCTGGCGAGCAAGAAGCTCGAGCGCGAAGCGCGCCGCCGCCGACCAGAATCTCAAGTCAGCGCCGAGGCGCAGCCGATGGGGGAGTCCTTCTTCCGAGACTGGCAGCCTGGCCAGCCACGCGAGTGCCGCTTCTGGCGAGAGCGAAAGGCCCCGCACTTGCCAGGCACGCAGCCGTTTCTCGAGCGGCGACGGCGAGTCGCGGTGAAAAAAGATCTCTGGAGACGGAATGGGGAATCCGTTCTCCGAAGGGAGGAGAAACGTGATGTTGTCGGACTCACTTTCGACGGACGTGTCCTCGTCCGCGAGTGCCGTGAGAAGCTTCTGCTCCACATCCTCGAGTGCGAGTTGATGCGGGTGGGCGCCGTTCGACGCGGACGTCTCCTCGTGAGGCTCGGTCTCGCCCCAGACGAAGAAGCGGTTTGTCGTAGAAAGCCAGGTGCCGTGTGCGATGATCACGTAAGCTCGATTTTCAAAGGCGAAATGCGTGTATGCGCGTTGGCGGCGACTTAGTCTCGGAATAAGGATTTCGATTGGCGGAGAGGGTGGGATTCGAACCCACGTGCCCAGTTACTCACCAGACAAGACGCTTTCGAGGCGCCCCCGTTACGACCACTTCGGTACCTCTCCACGAATCGCGCCGGCCGCGGGAATCGTTCTCAAACGTTCTCGCGGCGGTATTTGAAGAAATCCTGCAGTATCTTCCTACAATCTGGCTCCAGTACTCCCGACACGATCGACAGCCGATGCGGCATGCGTATCTCGTTCAAATCAAACAAAGATTCCACACCACCAAATTTGGGCTCGGTGGCGCCATAGACCAGTGTAGCAATACGTGCGTGCACAATGGCACCAATGCACATCATACAAGGCTCGACGGTAACGTAGAGCGTCAAGCCCGAAAGTCGGTAGTTTCCGAGCTCTCGAGCTGCTTTGCGCACAGCGACGAGCTCGGCATGGGCCGTGGGGTCCACCGAATGAATCGGCTGGTTGAAGCCGGAGGCAACGACTTGCTGGTCGCTCGCCACCACGGCACCGATCGGAACTTCACCCAGGTGAAGCGCGTGTCGCGCCTCATCCAAGGCGAGTCGCATCATTTGCTGCTGCGTCCCGATAGCCCCTCACCTCGTTGCGAGAATACCCGACTTAAAGAATGTCTGCAAGGAGACTCTCAGATGATGATGAGCTCCGACGAAGCCTTTTTGAGCTGGCTCGAAACGCTTCGGGCGCGCGAGCTCGAGCGGCTGACGTTTCAGGAGATCCGAAAGGGCGTCGTAGCGCTCTCTCGCATCTATGTCGAGGAGCGAGGCCGGCTCGGCAAGGCGGTGTTCGACGGGGCCGGCAAAAGAGCCGCCTTTGCATGCTTTTACACGCCGCTTCATTTCCTGCTCGTGCGCGCGATCGTCCTCGAGCTCGGCGCAGAAGATCGATAGCGTGCGGGAGCAAGCTGCGTGGGCGCTGGGAATGACGAGGAGCAAAGAGGCGGTCGCCGCACTCGGCGCCGCGCTCATCAACGACACGTCATCGAACGTGCGGGAGCAGTCCGCCTGGGCGCTCGGCATGATCCGAGATGAGGCCGCGGCCGACGCGCTCGTTTCGGCTCTTCGCGACGACGATGCAAACCTCCGTGCCCAGGCCGCATGGGCCTGCGGCATGATCCGAAACGGCGACGCCGTCGACGGCCTCGTCGGCGCTCTCACGGATGTCGATGAAAATGTCCGTTCCCAGGCCGCGTGGGGGCTCGGGATGATCCGAGACGGTCGCGCCATCCAGGGTCTGGGCCGGGCGCTGGGCGACGAGAGCGTGGATGTGCGGGAGCAAGCGATCTGGGCAGTCGGCATGATCCGATCGCCGGAAAGCTTCGACGTCCTGATCACGGCGCTCAGCGATTCGAGCGCCGATATTCGCGGACAGGCCGCCTGGGCGCTCGGAATGCTCGGCGACAGCCGCGCGATCGACGCGCTCAGCGGTGCGCTGAAAGACGACGATGCGGATGTGCGCGAGCAAGCCGCCTGGGCCATTGGCCGGCTGGCAAAACATGGCGACAACGACGTGGATTTAGACGATGTGGACGTGGACGTGGATGTGGATGAGCTGGAGCTCGATGACCTGGACGTCGAGGTCGATGTCAACGGCGGACCCAAGAAAGAACGTCCCGACCCGCGTTCCCCGTTGCGCGACGCTCTCGTATAGGGAAAGGCCATGCTGCGAGATATCCGCGTCGCCCTTCGGAGCTTCGTGCGTGAGCCCGGCTTCGCCGCCGTGCTCGTTCTCACCATTGCGGTCGGGATCGGCGCGACGACGGCGATCGTGAGCGTTGTCCACACGGTGATGTTGAAGCCGCTCCCTTACCGCGACCCGTCGAGCCTCGTGCGGGTCGTCAACCGCCAGTCTTTTCCCGACATGGAGGACTGGATCGAACAGAACTGAGCGGGTGCGCTCCATCGCCTAAAGGCGATGGGTTCGCGGGCGACTAAAGTCGCCTAAAGGCGCACGGCGGAGGATTACTCGCTTACCCTGAACGACTCGTCGTCTTCCGGCAGCTCTCCTTGCAGCTCGATGTACTTGGCCACAACCTCATCGGTCACGTTTCCGCTCGTCGCTACAAAATAGCCGCGCGCCCACAGGTGCCGACCCCAAAACTTCTTGCGGATCGCTCGAAAATCACGCATCAGCTTGTGCGATGTCTTCCCCTTGATCGCCTGCATTACTCGGCTCGGCGACAGCCGTGGCGGCACGCTCAGCAACAGATGAACGTGCTCTGGCCGTACATGGCCCTTCAGTATTTCTATGTGGTGCGTCGCACAGATCTCTCTTATCAACTCCCGCAGGCGAAGTGCTACATCTCCTCTCAATACCGGCTTGCGGTACTTCGGGATGAATACGAAATGGTAGTTTAATTGATACGTCGTGTGCGATGATTTCCGATATCCTTTCATCCGGGGATCGTACCGCAAGCCTCCTAAAGGCTTCGCCTGAAGGCGAGGGGTTTCAACCATCCCCGAGTGAGACACCAAACGGTCGAGACGTTTGGCGGCTATAACGGCTGGGCGTCGGACGTGTTGATGGGAGATGCGCCCGAGCGGATTCGGGGTGCCATCGTCACCGGCAGCCTTCTGCCCATGATGGGTGTGGCGCCCGCCGCGGGGCGCCTCATTACCGAGGAGGACAACGTCCCAGGCGGCGCCGCCGTTGCCGTGCTGAGCCACGAGTTCTGGAAACGCCGCTTCGCGGCGGACCCAGATGTCCTCGGCTCGACGTTCTCGATGAGCGGAACGCCGACGACGGTGATCGGTATCATGCCGGAAGGTTTTCGCCTGCCACTCATCAAAGCCGAATACTGGCTTCCCCACCGCGTCGTGTCTCCGGAGACGGCCGCCGCGCGCGGCGTGCATTTTCTGATCTCGATTGGCCGGCTGCGCCAGGGCGTCACCCTCGACGAAGCGCAGGCGGACATGGACCTGATCGCGGCGAGGCTCGCGGCGCTCTATCCCGAAGAGAACATCGACCGTCGCTTCGTGTTGGCACCATGGCACACCGAGCTCGCATCGGGGGCGCGGCCGGCGCTCATGTTGCTTTTGGGCGCGGTGGCGCTCGTTCTGTTCATCGTCTGCGCCAACGTCGCGGGACTTCTTCTCGCACGCACCGCCAAACGTAAGCGCGAGATGGCGCTTCGCACGGCGCTCGGCGCGAGCGTCGGACGCCTCGTGCGGCAGCTTCTCGTCGAGTCGATGCTCTTCGGCTTGATAGGCGGCGCGGCGGGGCTCTTGGTCGCGAGCTTCCTCTTGCGGCTCATCGTCACCCTCGGCCCGGAGAACGTTCCTCGTCTGAGCGAAGTCGCGCTCGATCCGATCGTGCTCGGCTTTGCCTTCGCCCTTTCGATCGCGTCGAGCCTTCTTTTCGGCCTCGCGCCCGCCTTGCAAGCGCGCCGCTCGCGCCCCGCCGGGGCCATTAAAGAGGTTCCAACGTCGCAATATCGTGCGCGCGGCCTTCTCATCATTGTTGAAGTGGCGCTCGCCGTCGTGCTGCTCGTGGGTTCCGGCCTTCTTCTGAAGAGCTTCGCGCGCCTCTCAAGCGTCGACCCCGGCTTCGCGCAGGAAAGCCTGCTAACCATGGACTTCGACTTGCCGCTGCCCGAGTTTCGCGACATTGCAAAGCGCACCGTCTTCTTCGACGCCGTGCTCGATCGCCTCGCCGGGTTGCCGGGAGTTCTGGGCGTCGCGGCCACGACCGACCTCCCGTTCGGGGGCGGAAGCGTCCCTCACAACCTCGCTCTCGAGGGTCACGACGTCGAGCCAGGCACCGAGCCCGAGATCTTCTATCGAGGGGTCAGCCCCAACTATTTTCGCGTCATGGAGATCGATCTTCTAGAGGGGCGGGGGCTCGATGACGGCGACCGAGAAGGCACGCTTCCCGTTGCCGTGGTGAACGAAACGTTCGTCCGCGAGCTCATGGCGGGCGCTTCGCCCATCGGCCGGCGTTTCCGCTGGGCGCGGCGAGACGAGCTGCGATGGATCACGATCGTCGGCGTCGCCGGCGACATCCATCCCTTCGGCCTCGACACGGAGGAAGTCGCCGCAGTCTACGTCCCGTTTCGCCAGGAGCAAGATTGGTGGCGGAATTGGATGAGCTTGACGGTCCGCGCGGAACGCGGCAGCGAAGGGCTGGCACGACCCATTCAGCGCGCGGTCTCCGAGATCCTCCCTGGAATTCCCGTAGCCAACATCCAGATGATGACGCGGCTCGTCGACACGTCCGCGGATGAGCGACGGTTTCACGTCGCGCTCCTGGGCGGACCAAGCGCGTCGTCACGCGCGGCACCGCTCGCGCCAACTCGATCCTGACTGCACTCGGAATCGTTGAACGCGACCCGCCAGCCTTCTCCGAGGAGGTGCTGTCAGCGTAGAGACAAACCGCGGATCTCAGTCCTTTGTTTATGATGACTTAGAGACCTAAAAGGGAAACATGGGCTAGGCCGCGAGCTTCATCCGAATCTGCGCGAGGTGACGGCGGTCGGCGCGCTTTTGCCGTAGTTCAATACTCAACCATCATTGAAAGCACTGAATTCGGCCGACGAGGCGCCGTCATCAACGCCATCAGCGGCATCGATATTGCCCTCTGGGACATCCTCGGCAAACTCGCCGGTTTGCCGGTGCACCAACTCCTGGGAGGCGCGGTTCGCGACCGGGTTCCCGTTTATGCCAGCGATCTCACCCCGGGGAGCAAGAGCAAGATCATCGACAACGCCAAGTCTCGTGTCGACCAAGGATACCAAACCTTGAAGTTCGGTTGGGGAAGCCTGGGACAGAACGCGAAGGAGGACGCTCGATAGTTCCATGATGTCCGGCGCGCCCTGGGTCCTGAAATCGACATCATGGTGGATATGGGATCCCCAGTACTGTTCGACGTTGCGGTTTGGCTGGGGAATGCGTTGGCGGAAGACGACGTCTTCTTCTTAGAAGAGCCCCTCTCGCCAGACGATCTGGACGGGTTCGCCGCCCTGGTGGCGGCGTCGCCGGCGCCCATTGCGACCGGAGAAAAGGAGACAACTCGTTTCGGCTTCCGCGATCTCATGGAACGCGGAAAGCTGAGGATCATTCAGCCCGATATCGCGCGCGTTGGCCGAGAGGAGAAACGTGCAGGTCATCCCTCATTGCTGGGCCACCGGCATCCTAGTGAGCGCCACGCTGCATTTTCTGGCGACGCAGCCGAACGCGCCCAATCAAGAGGTCAACGTCATGGACAACCCGTTGCGCACGCAATTGCTGCCGGACCCGATCCGCCCGCAGGACGGCCATGCCCGCGTCCCTGAAGGCCCGGGACTAGGCATCGAGCTGAACGAAGAGACGCTAGAGACGTACCGGTGGCGTCCGGACACCTGATCGGCGAGATTCGGCTGGCTGGCTCGGCAGCCGACTCGGGCTGGGTGGCGACACCGCGATGCCCCGATGCCCCGGAACCCGGGGCATCGGGGTTGCCCACTAGAACACGAACCTGGCGGCGAGGCGAAGGGTGCGCGGAAGCACCAGGCTGCCCGGAACCAGGTAATCAGAAGAGCCCAGACGCACGTCGTCCATGAACACGATCGAGCTATCGTTGAATATGTTCCTGACGTCAAGGATCAGTCCGAGGAACCCCACCTCGCCTAACTGAACCCGCTTTTCCACCCGCACGTCGACGAGATTCCTGGCATCGAGCGTCTCCTCACCGGGGGGCAAGCCCTTAACGTCAATTCTCCCTTCGACGACGATCAGCGGTGAGTCGCCTCTGCCGAACCGGACCAGTGGTCCTAGAACGCCGCGGTCTCTTTGTAGTGGAATTCCAGACTGAAGCGTCCATTGCGCGCTCAGCCAGATGTCGAAGGGTGCCAGATAGCTACCGGAGGATTTGAAAGAGTGCTCTCGGTTTAGGGTGGTCGCGCCAGATGCATTGACGAGGTTGTTGGGGTTGCCGAAGAGGCTCGACTGCGATGTCCGGTGGTGCGTTCCCTTGTTTCCCTCGGCCTTCGAGAAGACGTAGGTACTGTACAACTGCCAGCGATCTTTCATGCGCTTCTCGAGGGTAAATTGTAGTCCGTTGTATTTCTGCACGATATCCGGACAAAAGCTGCAATAGGATGAGTTGGGGTTGGTGATGAACCTCTCGCTGGGAACGGACCTAAAAGCCGGATCGAGCGCATAGATCGTGATCGGCTCATTATTATTGAGCGGATTGGGGAGGGTCACCGGGTTGTACGCCTCGTCGAAAGGTCGAGAAGGATCGATCCTTTCGATATCGTTATAGCCATGTCTATAGACGTACATGACCTTCAGCCTGAATTCTCTGCCCAGCTCTCGCTCGACACCGGCGCTAAAAGTAAGCCAGTGCGGTACCTTCAAGTCGGGATCGACCGACGACGATGAAGTCTGGGTCGTATCACGGACCAAGCTACCCTCCTCGCCGGGCTGGTAGACAAAATCTCCATTGAGATCATTCCAATCGAACGTTTTGTCACCTTGCGCGAACTTGGCAAGGCTGTTGAATGGGCTAGCGTAAAGCTGGTTGTAGTACTTGCCGAACGTTGCCTTCAAGACCGTTTTGTGATCGCCCATGAGGTCATAGGCGAGTCCGAAGCGAGGAGAAAAGGTGTTGACGTTCACGAGGTCCTCGCGGGGAAAGTCCTGTTTCTCGAAGTTGATGCCGCCAGAGCTGGCCGCGGGGATCCAAACATCGTGATTCTCGAAGCGAAGCCCCAAGTTCAGAGTCAGCCTGTCACCGACGGTCCAATTGTCCTGCACGTAGAGCGAGGTGGTGCCGACATTGGCCTTGAGCGAGACCGGGTTGTTGCCGAGCCGGATGCGGAAGGGCTCGCCATTGAATAGAAAGTGTAGGCGCGCTCCGTTCTCCCACGCCCGCACTTCGTCGGCGTAAAGCAAATCGTACACGGCCCCGAATTTGAAATCGTGGGATCCTGCGAGATCGGTCGCGTAATAGGAGACGTCTCCCTTGATCTCTCGCGTGTTGCGGCTGCCAGGATGCACCACGGCGCGGTACCAGGGGCCGAAGCGCTGACGATTGCCCGAATCTTCATAGCCCACGTCGCCCTCTTGAAAGTTCGGGAAATTCTGGTTGCGTCCCTGGTTGGAAATGTTGCCCCTCACCGAAACGATGGTGTTATCGGAAAAGACACCGGTCCAGTCCGCGAAGAAGATGTCGTTCGTGTGATCCTGGGTCCGAAGAACGCCGAAACCCGAGCATGCCACACCGGGAGGACAAGGCACCTGCCTCGACTGGGGGATAAATGGGAAGTCGTTCCTGGTGCGGTACTGATAGAATCCGGACAGGCGGTGGTTACTTGCTGCCTGTCCCGATAGCTTGATGAAATAGACGTCCTGGGTACCGTCAATCAAAGGGTCGAAATTAATTATCGTCCGCTGTTCCTGTGCCCGATCGTAGCTGCCGAAAAACCACAGGCGGTCTCTAACGATCGGTCCCCCAGCCGTGAAGCCACCGTTGATGTCTTCCAAGAGGGCCGTGGCCCCACCAACGCCCAGCTCCTCGAACTCCGAGGTTACGTTGTTCGACTGAAGACTATCGTCACTGTAGTAAAAATACGCGCTTCCCGAGAATTCGTTGCCGCCCGACTTGGTGATGATATTCATGACACCCGCCGTCACTCCCCCGAACTCGGCATCGATACCAGCGGTGACGACCTGAACCTCTTCGATGATCTCCTGACTGATGGCGCTAGACGTATTGACCACCAAGGCATCGTTGATGTTAGCCCCATCGAGGTTCACCCGATTATCTCGGTTCGTGCCCCCATTGATCGAGGTGGCGCCGGGCGTGAGCTCTCGATACTGGCCGTCCTCCACCCCCGGCAACTGATGGTAGAGGTCGGTGTAGTTCCGGCTATTCGGTGCGTTCATGATGAGATTCTGATCGTACGTTTCCCGGATTTGTGAGTTCTTCACATCGATGAGAGGAGATTCACCAACGACCGTCACGCTTTCTTGCACCGTTGCCAGCTCCAGCTGCGCGGGAACAGTCAATGTCTGGCCCGCGCGGACGATAATGTCCGGCCGATTCAAGGTTTGAAAGCCATCAAGCTCGAATGAGACCCTATATGTCCCGGGCGGAAGCCTCGGGATTCGATACTGGCCCGATTCGTCCGTGGTGGTTGTCTCTCGTTGGCTGATGAGCTGGGGACTGGTTATAGTGACACTCACACCCGGCAGGGCGAGACCACCGGGGTCAGTCACTTTACCCACCAAGGCGCCAGTGAGTTGTTGGCCTGACGCCAACGTGCTCGACAACACGAGTAAGAACACGGCGGACAGGATGATCCCCCCTCGCGTTCCTGCGCTTATCTTGGACCGTTTCATTTCGTCCTCCCTTTCGGTTTTACCTCGCCCATCGTAAGGCGAAGCCCTCCTATTTGTCGTCGCAATAAAAAACGATGCTAGGCTGCCTAGCGGTGCATATACGCCGACGCGTTGTCGCACCCATACCCCCCGCCGGCCTCATGTGATCCAAGAACTTGGACGAAAAACCTCCTATCCTTGTAAGCGTTGTGGGGTGATTGGGGCTGAGTCTCCAAACAAACCTCAACTACATCTCAAGCAGTTACTGAGCTGTGGTGTAACTCCTTTTGGCTGAACGGCTCGTGCGCGTAAACTCGTTAAGACCACTCATCGATAAACCCTCGGAAAGTCCAAAATACTAATGAAGCTATTAGCTCGAAAGCGCCGCAGAAACTGCCCCCTCTTCCTTTAAGTCAATGGCATAGTAGCATTTTTAACTGGCCCCACGAGTCGTTCGCTCGTTATCATACCGCACCTAAATCTCGAGGCGCGCCTTGAGCATGCGATATCCCGTTCCCTCGTGCCGCCCACGGCCAGATGCATCCTGGGGGTTTGTGTCGGCTTGGCCGTTGCTGCTTCCCTTCCCTCACAGGATGAACAGCACTCACGCGAGCTGGTCGCTCTCACCCATGAGTTCCTTTTGCGCAACGGGCGGAGCAATGGAGGCTTGGGCTTCCGGATTTCCGCCGGCGGCTACAGGCGACGAAAACCTCCAGTGGGCTCCTCCACGCGCGGATCGACTACCTGATACTGCGGGCCGAAATGGCGAACTAGAAGGGAGGCGACTATGCGACGCGTCTGCTTTGGGGCAGCTCTTGTCATCTGCCTGAACCTCGCGGCAGGATCGGGTGCCGCCACTCGCCCTCAGACTGAGGCCGCCGAGAGCCTACCGACCGACCCACTCGATCCACGGCTCAACCAGGGACCGAAGTCGGAGGCGGTAGGAGACAAGGTGATGGTGAGCACGCAACTCCCGATCGTCACCGCGGGAGCGCTTCAGGTGTTGGGCGATGGAGGCAACGCCGTCGATGCCACGATCACGGCGGTGTTCCTGCAGCACGTGAATGACATTCACCAGGTCTCCGTGTTTGGCTCTATGTCTGCCCTCTATTACGACGCCGCCACGGCGAAATACTACGCGCTCAGCGCGGTTTCTGAAAGGCCGCTGTCGCATCGCGGCGAGCGGGGCGATCCATCGAAAGTTGCGGTCGGGGGCACGGTGCGCGGTCTCAAGGCGCTGTGGAAGCGCTTTGGCTCCCGTTCCTTGGCAAGCTACCTCGAGCGAGCCATCGCCTCGGCGGAGCAGGGTGCTCTCGTCACCTCCTTCATGTACGGGGTCAACTACACTCGCTTCGAAGAAGAGGCACTGGCGGATTACGAGGGTGCCCGAGAGCTCTACATGCCGAACGGTTTTCTGGTACCCGTCGGCCACCTTTGGAAGATGCCGGCGATGGCCGAAACGCTCCAGCAGGTAGCCTCTCAGGGCGCCGATTATCTCTACACAGGAGCCTGGGGGCAGAAATTCGTTAAGGAGGCCAACCGGCTCGGCGGGCGTGTGAGAATAGAAGACATGGGCGATTACCAGGCTCGCTGGGAAGAACCGGTCCGCTTCGTGTACCGGGGCCACGAGATCATCGGTTCGCCACCACCCGACACCGGAGGCCTGGTGGTAGGGTACAACCTCAATATTCTAGAAAACTTCGATCTGAAGGCCGCGGGACACTATACGGAGTCGGCCGAGACCTTGGAAACCATGTCCCGCGTTTTCGGCCGGGTTCGCCGCGAGACGCGAGGAGCCATTCTCGATCCTATGAACCTCCGCATCCCGGCCCATATCTGGTTGTCCAAAGACTACGGGAAGATGGCCGCCGAGCTGGTGCGAAACACGATGATCGTGCCGGGAGTCGAGCTCTCGGCCCCGGCGCAGGAGGTGGCCTCCCTTCTCCATCGTCAAAGCGAGGAGTCACCGACCCGACAACTGGGCAGTAATCACAACGTCATCGTCGACGCCGAGGGTAATTGGATCTCGTTGCTGCACACGGGGCACGGGGGAGCGCTGGGCGTTCACATCGACGGCGTGCGGGCCACCGGAAGCGAAGCTCGAGCATTCACTTCCGGACCCGGCCGACGCGTCGTTCTGCCCATCACCGGGATCCTGATCGCGCGAGACGACAAGCCTTGGCTGGCGATGGGCACCCCTGGCTCCCCTCCCCAACCGGTGACCGAAGTGCTCGTCAACTTGTTGGATTTCGAAATGCCCCCGCAACGTGCGGTAGACGCTCCTCGGTTTTGGGCTTTTCGCGGCAACGAGCCCGTGGTACAGATCGAATCTCGAATTTCGGAAGAAGTGCGCGAAGGAATGGCTCGACACGGAATTCAAATCAAAGATCTCGGTGAGTACAACTGGCACACGGGGTCCATGCAGATCATCTGGCGCGACTCGAAAACCGGGAAGCTTCACGGTGTCACCGATCCGCGAAGACTCGGCCTCGCCGCCGGGGTCTGAATCGAGGAGGAGAAAATGAAACTGGTCCAGACGATGCCCGCGGCGCTCGGGCTCTGTGCGACGCTTTTGTCGGCGGAGCCTTTGCAACCTCTTCGCTCTGCTCGACATGTCCCGCAGTTCACGCTGGAACAGGCGACCGAGACGCTGACACTCGGCCAATTCGCGATCTCACCCGACGGTACGAAGGTAGCCTATACGCTGTCGGGGTTCTATTTCGGGTTCCCGTTGATCCCGCGGTTCGGTGAAGGCAACAATATCCAAATGGTGTCTCTCGGGACCGGCGAGATCCGAAAGATGACCTCTGGAGTAAAGCCCAAGACCAATCCGAGATTCTCGCCGTCCGGGGACTGGATCGCCTTTGAATCCGACGGCGACGTCTGGGTGGTCGAGGCGGCGACGGGCTTCTTGCGCCGCGTGACGATGAATCCCGCGAACGACCGCGACCCCGCGTGGTCGCCCGATGGTAAGCGGCTGGCGTTCGTATCCAACCGCGGGGGTCAGAGCGATTTGTGGGCGACTTCCGTCGAGGGTGAGCGCCACGGGCTGGTGCGACTCACGGACAACGAGGTGAGAGAGACCGACCCGCAGTGGTCACCGGACGGTCGTGCCATCGCATTCTCGGCCGCCGATGCGCGTGATCATTTCTACGCCCGCGGTGTCTACACTATCGCTTTGGACACCGGCTCTATAACCCGCCTGACACCGACCGATCCCAGCACGAACTTCGCCCCCCGCTGGTCACCGGACGGTCGGCGCTTGGCGTTGCTTTCCGATCGGTCCGGGTATGTCCACGTGTGGACGATGAGGCCAGATGGGAAGGATTTGCGGGAGTTCGACGCCGGTCCTCATGACTCCGTGTCTCCGCACTTTGCGGTTCGGCCGGTGTGGTCTCGAGACGGGCGCCGCATTCTGACCTCGGTCAACCGCGAGGGCAGATTCGAGCTCGTTGTTTTAGATGCAGAGTCTGGAGAAGTTGAAACCGTCGGCAGCGGTCCGGGCCAGTATCATGAAGTCGGGTGGGGACCGAATGGGGAGCTCATCTATGCCTACGAGAACGCCTGGTCGCCTCCCGATCTTTACGTAGGCGCACCCGGCTCGAGCACGGCACGACAGCTTACCTATTCCTCCCACGCCGCCTTTCGACCAGAGCACTTCGCAGACGTGAAGCGTGTCTCCATAAGCTCGCTCGACGGACTGAAGCTCGCTGGGTTTCTGCTCACGCCAAAGGGCCTAAAGGATGGCGAGAGACTTCCAGCGATCGTGAACGTGCACACCAACAGCTATGGACAGTTCTACGATCACTGGAACCCGTTCTTCCACTACCTCGTGCAGTCCGGGTATGCGATGTTAATGGCCGAGCAGCGCGGCAGCGCCGGCTACGGGCGCGCCTTCCGGGAGAGAGCCATTGGCGCCTGGGGCACGAAAACCCTCGACGACGTGAAGGCCATGGCCGCCTTCCTAAAGTCGCAACCCTTTGTCGATGCGGAGCGTGTCGGAGCCATGGGGTTGAGCCATGGCGGCTATTTGACGCTGCTGGCGCTCACCAAGGAACCGGGACTATTTCGTGCCGGCATCGATCTCATGGGCCCGACCGACCGGCAGAGCCCGTTCCTGAACCGAAACAGGAGGCTTCATATTGGGGGAAACGAGGAAGAGAACCCGGATCTTTACGACCGCGTCTCGCCGATCACCTCGGTCAAGGATCTGCAGGCGCCGCTCCTCATTATTCACAGCGATCGTGACCGTAATGTGACTCCCGGCATGACGTACCGCTTTGTCGACGAGCTCGAGCGTCAAAACAAGCCGTACGACCTAGTAATCTATCCCAATGAGGCGCACGGTCTCGCCGATCCGGCCCACCAGCTCGATTCCTACCGACGCATCATGAACTTCTTCGCTCGCCACCTGAAGCCGAGTGGGATGGAGCACAAGGAGCCATCTACCACGCCTTCGCGCTGAAGTTGAAATATTACGAGCTCATTCTCGGCGGATCGAACGAATGGGTTGGGCACGGTGGAAGGGCGGCTGTTTGGGAGAGGCTGGCGCTAGAAACTGTATATTAGCGATTCGTCGGCACCCGTCGTTGCAGCTCCGCAAACCAGCCGGTCGCGACTTTCAAGCGCGCTTTCGATTCGCTCCCGGAAAGAATCATCAGGAACCTCTGAGCGTCCGGAGCGACGTCGTATGATGGATTGCCATAAGCGTTCGTGCGATAGACTCCCTCGAACAACACTTGTGGCTCCCCCACCTCGAGCTCGGGCTCCGACGCGATGGAAACCCTCATCAACCAGCTCCCCTCTCGATAGAAGAGCTCCGAGCCGTCTGGCCCCCAGACTGCCTCGGCCCCGCCCGCGGTCGTGATCTGGACCGGCTCACCGGGCCCGGGAAACGGGAGCAGGTAGACCTCATTCCGGCCGGAGCGGTTCGACACGAAGGCAATCCATCGGCCGTCCGGCGAGAACATGGGGGCTAGCTCGTTGAAGGGAGTCACCACGAGAGGTCTCGGTTGACGCTCACCCTCCATGGGAAGGACCCAGATATCCCGTTGCGTGGACGGATGGACTTCGTACAACGCGAGGAACCGGCCGTCGCGCGACCACGAACCGGGCACCTGTTGGTTGTCTCGAGACAGGAGCTTTTCGGTAGCGCCTCCCTCCACCGCTCTCGAATAGAGACCCAGGCTTCCTTCCCGCTCCGAGTTGAACGTCACCCGCTTCCCGTCCGGCGTCCAGGCCGGGAAGAGGTTCTCGCCCTCGTACGTGGGAATCAACCGGCGACGTTTCTCCCCCTCGTAGATCCAGATGTCGCGGCGGCCGCTCTCCTCGACGATGCGCACCGCGATCCGTCCGTCCGGGGAAACGCGTGGATACCAGAAGTCCTGACGGAGATCGGACACCGGCGTCGACTTCCCGCGCCGATCGACCCAGACGAGCAGGTGGTCCGCGGCTATCCCTCTCTCGACGTAGACGAGAGCCCCATTGCGAGCGATCGCGAAGTTCGCGACTCCAGAGACCGGATGAGCCGGGACCTTCTGCGGCAACGCCGTCTCGGGGCCGACCACGCGAAGGGCCTCGAGGTCGAACGGAACCGCAAAGAGTCCCGCGAGCTTTGCGTACACGAGGTGCCCGGTCGGTGCGTAGCGGGCGTCTGTACCTCCGCGAAGAAGCCGTTTGCGCTCCCCCGTTTCGAGGGAGAGCACTGCGATGGGCGCGTCCTTCGCCTCGTAGCTTCCCCATACGGTGAACAGAACGTTCTTTCCGCCCGGCAGGATTTCGGGCCAACGGTGACTGTGCTCACCCTGATCGGATTCGGGAGTTGTCAGTACCGTGGGCGCACCTCCATCTGCGGAGACTCGATGGAGGCCCGACGCACCACTGGGAGCGAACACGATGTAGTCGTCAGGGCCCCAGGCCGCGCCCCGGCTGTCGGCAGGCGCCTAGCAAATCGTATGGGACGACCCTCGGGTCAGCTCGATCTTTCTCAGCTCGCCGTCGGCAAAGAAACCGATCCACTTGCCATCGGGAGAGAAGAACGGATTTTGGGCTCCCTCGCTGCCGGGAATCGGGCGGGCATCGAAACGATCGAGCTCTCCGACGTAGAGCCGTGTCGATCCGTGCTCGAAAGCAGCAACGACCAGCAGTGCCCCGTCCGGCGAGATGGCCAGAGGCCGGGAGGATCCCGTTTGCAGGGAGCCGACGTTCAGCTCGATCACGGAGCCTCCTGAAGTTTGTACCGGTGACGCCAGGACATGGCCACCTAGAAACGCTGCCCCCACGGCCATTGCCAGAGGACTCCGGCCGTTTTTTCCTCCCCGAAGGGGCTTTTCCTGTCCGCGGCGAAGCTCACGGCTCGTCAAACCCATCCCTCTTCAACGATGACCGACGTCTGCAACGCCATGAGCGTGAGCAGGACGATGGCTAGAGCTCCCAGGAACTCCCAACTCCGACCGCATGGGCTCTCTCCTTTCCGGACCGGGGATCAGAACGGCTCGCCCCCGGCGACGGTCGTGCGGTACATGACGCGCCGGTACCTCTCTTCGTCGAAGGGCGTGGCGCAATGCATGGTCGAGCGGTTGTCCCACAGGATGGCGTCGCCCACCCTCCACTTGTGCCGGTAGACGAAGCGTGACTGGATGGCGAACTTCCGGAGCTCACGAATCAGGGCTCGACCTTCTTCTTCGTGCATTCCCACGATCTCCCAGGCGACGTTGCCGCCGACCCAAAGGGCCTTTCGTCCCGTCTCGGGGTGCGTACGAACCAGGGGGTGGATCACGTCGGGGACTCTCGCCTTTTCCTCCTCGGTCATCGGAGCACGGTCGGGGTAGCTGATCGACCAGGCTTTGACGCGGCTGTGCAGGACCTTGAGCCCCTCGATCTTCCGCTTCGTCTCCTCGGGCAGTGCGTCGTAGGCGGCGAAGAGATTGGTGAACAGGGTGTCGCCCCCCTCGGCAGGAACCTCCCGGGCGTGGAGCAGGGAGCCGGCGCTCGGCTTCTTGAGGTATTGGGAATCGCTGTGCCAGTGATGACCGCTCTTCGGTGCTCCGATGGGGCGCCCGTCTTTTGTCACGTTCGATACGACGAAGATCTCCGGATGGGACGGCAAGGTATATTGCGGGAGGGTGTGGATCTCGAGATCGCCGAGGCGCCGGGTGAAGGCGATGTGCTCTTCGACGGACGTCTTCTGTCCGCGAAACAAGAGAATCGTTCTCTCGAGCCACGTTTGGTGAACTCGCTCGAACGTCTCGTCGCTCATGGGCTGGGATAGATCGACTCCCAGGACCTCGGCGCCGATCACCTCGTTGAGGGGACGGAAGTGGAGGCTCATCGCCGTTCAGGACGCCCCCGCATGCTTCCTTGTGTCGTCGAGCAAGTAAAGCTCCCCCATCACTCGCTCCAGCTTCTCCCGGTCGTCCGCGGTCAAGGGCTGAACGGGCTCCCGTGGCAACCCGGCCGGAACGCCGAGGAGGTTGAGGGCTGCTTTGATGGCGGCAGGCCAGGTACCGGTTCGCATCAAGGTCTCGTAGATGCGGGTGAGGCGGTAGTGGAACTCGCGACTTTCTTCCGAGGGATTCTCGCTCGCCATGGCGCGGATGCGGGCCGCCGCTTTGCCGAAGAGCTCGGGCCCGGTCGAGATGAAGCCTCGCGCCCCCAGAGCCAGGCCGGGGAAGATGAAGGGACAAGGACCGATGAGAACGGGAACTTGCTTGCCGAAGTGGTGAATGATGTGGGTGAGGTGAAAAAAATCACGAGATGCTTCTTTCACGCCGACCAGCGGCACCGCATCGCAGATGGCCCCGAAAGTCGTGATGTCCAAGTTGAGGCCGGTACGGCGCGGTGAGTTGTAGAGCAGGATGGGCAACGGCACGGCCTGGTAGATGGCCTCGAATCGACCGACGATCTCCCGGCTGGTGGCCTTCAAGACATAGGCCTGGGGTCCGGTCATGATGGCGTCCACGCCAGCCTCGGCGGCGACCTCCGCCAGGGCGACGGTCTCTCGGGCGGTCGGGGCGCTCGCACCCATGACGAGCGGCACCGTTCCCGAAACGACATTCACCGCCGTCTCGGCGATGCGCCTGCGATCTTCGAGGGTGAGGGCCCACGCCTCCCCGTTGTCACCGGCGATGCAAATGCCGTCGGCGCCGTTTGCGAGGTGCCATCGGACGATTTCCGCGAAGTCGTCCACAAGGAGCTCTCCCGCCTCGTCGAACGGGGTCACCACGGCGGGAACGTTGCCCCCGATGGGTCGGCTCGAGGTCGACATGAGCCCGGACCACTGCCTCTGGCGGCCGATTATGCCGCCGTTTCGAGCAGGTCGAGGCCGTCGAGAATGGACCGGACGCGCTCCACCTCGGCTTCGCTCAACCCGAGAATCGGCGCTCGTACGTAGCCGCCCGCCCGGCCCAGGATGTTCATCGCAGCCTTCAAATTCGCGGGAAAGGTGCCGACTTTACGCATGGCCTGGTCGAGCTGAAGCGTTCTCATTTGCATCTTCCGCGCCTCGTCGACCTTTCCCGATGCGGCGAGCTCGTATAGAGGGATCGCCCCGCGGCCCATGACCTGGGATTCCATGCTGCTGACGTAACCCTGACAGCCGAGGAGCACCGCTGCTACGCCACGCTCGGCCGAGTGACCGGTGAACACCAGCATCCGGTCGCCGAGAGCGGCCAGCGTCGCTTCCACCTGTACGAAATCGTTGGAACTCTCTTTGATGGCCACCACGTAGTCGAGCTCCGCCAGCTCTTCACAGAGCTCCGGCGTCAGGTTGACGCCGGTGCGACGCGGAATGTTGTAGAGAAGGATCGGAACCCGGGCCTCGTCCGAGATGGCCCGATAGTGAGCGATCACTTCTTCCTCGTTGATCATGGCGTAGTAGGGTGGGAGGATCATGACCCCGTCCACGCCCGCTTCCTTGGCCCCTTTCGACAACGCGACCACGCTGCGGGTCACGATCCCGCCCGTGCCCGCGATTACGGTGGCCCTTCCCTTAACGGTATCCACGGCGATCCGGTACAGTCGCTCTTTCTCGGAAGATTCGAGAGACCAGGACTCGCCGGTGCATCCCGAGACGATGACGCCGTGAACGCCTTCCGAGAGCAGAAGCTCGATGTTCTCGATGAACTTCTTCTCGTCGACGTCACCCTCTTTGGTGAAGGGAGTAACGAGCGCCACGAAATTCCCCTTCCAGTCAACCTTGCCATTGTTCATGTGTTTGCTCCTTCAGCCGGCTGAAACGTTCCGACTCGCGATAATAACGGACTTCGCGTTATTGCTCAATGCTTTCTCGATCCTCGCTCTCGGCTCGTCGGGCGGAGCGCACGAGCGTCGCGCCGGCGACGATCGACATCACCACCGCCCATGGCCATCCGGCCTCTGCCGGCCCGAGGGCCGATTTGAGAAAGCCCGCGCTCACCAAGGAAAAAATAGCGCGCTCGAGGAGGTGCAAAGGCCTCGTCCAGTAGCCCTCGATCGCCAGTGGCAGGAGCGCAAGGGCGCAGAACAGAACGGCGAAGTCGAAGAATATCTCGGTAGGGGATTCCGAGAGCAGGCCGGAGAAGGCGAACATGAACGGGAGTATGTAGAGAGCTTTGGCCATCCGGACGCACTCCCATCCCGTCCGCATCGGGGACGCCTCGGCAATGCTGGCCGCCACGAAGGCCGTCATGCAGATGGGAGGGGTAATCGTGGAATCCTGGCTGAACCAGAAGATGATGAGATGGGCGGCGAGGATCGGAAGCCCCATATCGGCGAGCGCCGGAGCTCCCAGCGCCGCGATAAGAACGTAGGAGGCGGTCACCGGAAGCCCCATCCCCAGGATGTAGGACATGGCGGCAATGAGGACGATGGCGATGAAAACGGAGCCATCCGCCGCCGAAAGGAGGATCGAAGTGACCTTGACCAGAAGGCCGGTGGCGGTGATGACGCCGTAGATCACCGCGGCGCTGGCCGAAAGCGAGCTCACCGTGACGGCGACCCGCGTGGTGGCCTCCAGAGCGGCGAGCAGTTTCGGAGGCGTCAACCGGGTGGACTGCCGAAGCATGCTCACGGCGACGATGGTGAGAACGCTGGCCGAGCTGGCGAAAAACGGCGTGTAGTCCATGAGGAGAAGCGAGATCAGAACGAGAATCGGCAGCACGACGTGGCCCTGGGTTTTCGCCACCTCCGCGACCCGGGGAAGCTGCTCTAAGGGGATGGGCTTGATGCCCTCCTTTCGCGCCTTGGAGTCGACGTGGAAGTAGATCGAGGCGAAATAGAGAACGGCGGGAAGAATCGAATAGCCGAGGATGGTGACGAGTGGGACGCCGGTGAAGGCGGCCATGATGAAGACACCGGCGCCCATGAGAGGGGGCATGAGGGCCCCGCCCAACGAGGCGGTGGACTCGATGGCCCCCGCCTCGTGCGGCTTGAAACCCATCCGGATCATCATCGGGATGGTCATGGTGCCGGTGGTGGCCACGTTCGAAACGGTGCTACCGGAAAGCATCCCCATCAGGGCGCTCGAGATGATCGCCACCTTGGCCGGCCCTCCCCTTCGGTTCCCCGCCACCGCAAAGGCGAAGTCGGTGAAGAAACGATCGGCGCCCGAGACCCTCAGGAAAGCGCCGAACGCGAGAAATGTGAAGAGGAAGGTGGCCATGATGCCGGTGATGAAGTTGAACAGGCCATCGCTCAGCATGTACAGGTGCTCGATGAGAAAGGGAAAGCTCGTGCCCTTGTGCTGGAGTACGCCCGGCCAGTAAGGGCCGGTGAGGGCATAGACCATGAAAACGAGGTTGAGCACCACAATGGTGCTTCCCACGGTGCGCCTCGTTGCTTCGAACACGGTGACGAGCGCCACCACACCGAAGACGAAGTCGAGGGGCTCGACGGGATCGTAGTAGGCGAAGCGAGCTTCGAAGCGCTCGGCGCTCACGATGGCCCAAGCGAAAGCGGCGCCAGCAGCGGCAGCCAGCGCATAGTCGACCGGCGAGGGCCCACCGTGGGGAAGCCGCTTCCGGGCCGGATAGAGAAGAAACGCGAGAGGGATGACCACCATCAGGTGTGCGGCCCGCGTGACGATGGGACCGAGCGTGATGTGAAAACCCATATAGAGCGTGAAGACGGTCAGTCCCACGCTGGCCACGGTGACGATGGCTCGAAGAGGTCCCGTGAGACGTCTCTGTGCCTTGGGAAAGACACGGTCCCGAAGCGCTTCCAGCTCAGTTGGCTGGGTGTCTACGGATGGGGTCTGGGAGGGATTCACCATCAAAGGATCCGCCTGCCAGCGGCCGGCGCCTCGCTACTCGATCCAGCCGCGCTCTCGGTAATAGCGCTCGGCGCCTTCGTGCAAAGCGATACCCACGCCACGAAGCATGTCCTCCGGCTCCCAATCCTGGAACGCCGAGTGAGCGGCAACCAGTCGCTCTCGATTCTCGGCGATCACCCGGGTGAGGTTGTAGACGATGTCGGCATCGAGCTGCGTGGTCGTGAAAACGACATAGGGCATACCCACCGTCCGTACGTCCTCGTGCTGGTTGGGATATCGGCCGGCGGGAATGCGCAGATCGAGCATTCCCCAATCTCCGGCCAGATCCTGGCGTACGTGCTCATCGAGGTTGACGAGCCTCGAGCTGTCACGGGCCGACAGGAGCTCGATGACGCGCGGCGCCGGGTCGTTGATGAAAAAACTCACTAGATCGAGCTGGCGGTTCCTCCACGCGTCCGATCGGCCCCCGGTGTTCACCCGATCGACGCGCCCGCCCCAGTGTTCAATATCGTCGTAGGAGGCTCCGTACCGTTTCAAAACCTCACCAAAAACGAAGAGCTCAGCGGAGCCGACGGGTCCGGTGCCCACCCTCAAGCGAGGCTTCTCAGAGGTCAACCGGGCGAGGCCGGAGTCGTCCGAGTCACCGCTTTTGACCAGATGCAGCTTGTTGGTGATCATGGCGCTCACCGCCCGCAGGTTCGGAAAGGCCTTCTGGTAGGTCTCGTTTCCGCCTTCTCGAGCGAGGCGGAGAAAGGGGCCATAGGAGAGGCCGATGTCAGACTGCCCTGAGCCCACCCGAAGCGGGTTTCCGACACCCCCGGCTCCCGGGATCACGGAGATCGGGTGACCCTCGTAAAGAGCGTTGGTCAAATCAGCAACGGCCGAGGCCACCGGGAACCACCCGCCGGTGGGACTTCCCGAAATGAACTGGATTTGAGCTATCCCGTCCGGCGCCTGGCAGCCCACAGATGTGGCAGCAATAATTGCTGCCAGCGCTAGAGATACGGCAGTTACCCGGCGTGCGAGCTTTCGCTTCTTCATCATCTCGTTCTCCGAGGATTCCACCAGTAGGTCTCGAGCGTTTTCTCATCGAGCTCGATGCCGAGCCCGGGCGCCTGGGGAACGGCGAGAAACCCGTCTCGAGGGACGAGAGGCTCTCGGAGAAGCTTCCGCCGAAGAGGGTTCTCGGTGACGTTGAGCTCCTGATAGGGCGCATCGGCCTGGGTGACGAGAAAGTGGAGCGTGGCGCTGACGAGAATGTCGGTGGCCCAGCAATGAGGGATCACGCGCACGTTTCGTATCTCGGCTAGAGCGGCGATCCGCCGGATCTCCGTGATGCCGCCGACACGGGCGATATCCGGCTGGATGATCCGCAGCTTTCCTCGTTCCATGAGATCCCGGAACCCGAAGCGTGTCGTCTCCTTCTCGCCTGTGGCGATGGCGGTTGGCGAAGCAGCCACGAGTTCGGCGAACCCGTCGAGATTGTCGGGCGAGAGCGGCTCCTCCAGGAAATAGACGTTGTCTTCGGCGAGCGCGTTGCCGAGCCACAGCGCGTCTCCAAAGGAGATGGCAGCACCCATATCGACCATGAGGTCGACCTTCGGTCCGACGCCACGGCGGAGCTCGTTTACCCAACGCGCGTCCTCGCGCACGTTTTGGCCCAGCGTCCCCCACCCGAATTTCATCCCGGTGTAGCCCTGGTCGAACAGTTCTTTGGCCCGCGGTACGACTCGAGTCTTGTCTTCGGGTGTGAGATCACTGGCATAGACCCGGACACGGTCCCTCCTCGCCCCGCCGAGAAGCTGATAGAGCGGAAGGCCGGTCACCTTGCCCAGAATGTCCCAGAGGGCGATATCGATCCCGCTCATTGCGTGGATGACGGCCCCGCGCCGACCGAACGTCGAGGTGTGCTCGTACATGAGGTCCCAGAGCTCGTTGATGCGGAGAGGGTCCTTGCCGAGGAGAAGCTGCCGAAGCCCCTGTCCGGTGAGCTGCGAGATGGGGGCATCGATGATCGCCTTCAGCGCCAGTGGGGAGGTATGGGCCTCTCCAATCCCGGTGATGCCTTCGTCGGTGTGAACACGAAGGATGAGGACGTCCTGCAATCCGTCGCCGTTCGGCCGTACTTCGGCAAGCCGCAGCGGGATGGTCTCGACGTCCGTGATCTTCATCGGAAGCCGTTGAGGCGCTCGTAAGGCGCGAGCTTTTGAGCTGGCAGTGTAGCGTATGTCATGATTCTCGAGGACGAAGCTCTCATGTCGTCCCTCCTCGTCTGCTTAATACCCCATCAGTCGCGGCAAGAACAAGGACAATTTCCGCCGCGAGCGTGATCACAACTGTGAGCGCCAGCGTCAACGTCAGATAAAAAGAGCGGACGACTGACCCGGGCCGGTCACGACGGCCACCGAGCACGCCACCGTGCCACCGCCTGGCCGACGAGAAAGTAGCCCTTGAGGTTGGTGTCGACGTTCCAGTCCCACTCCTCCTCGGTTATCTCCAACAAAGGCGTTCGCTCGAGGACCCTGGTGTTGTTCACCAGCAAGTCGATTCCGTGGAACAAGAGTGCTACGAAAGGAGTAAGATGCTCACGTTCCGAAGGAGGGCGCTATGGTTGAACGAGTCTTCATCGCTCTGGCTCTCGTGATTAGAGCGGTGGTCCCGGCACATGCCCAGCTTCCCGCATCGGTGGACGAGCGCATCCAGCGAGACGAGCTCGTCTCGCTGACCCGGCAACTCATTGCCATCCGAAGCGATTACGACGAAGGCGTCCTCGCCAACCACGGCGAGATGGCGGATTTCCTTGCCGGCTACCTGCGAGAACTCGGCATGGACGTACAGGTGCTTCAGCCCACCCCCGGATATCCGACCGTGGTGGGGCGCCTGCGCGGAGCCAGCGACGGTCCGACCCTCGGTCTTCTTGCTCATTACAACACCGTGACGCTCGGCGATCGCACGAAATGGAAGCGCGACCCCTTCTCCGGCCACGTGGATGGGGATCGCATCTACGGGCTGGGCGCCTCGGATCAAAAGGCCGCGATCGCCGCCACGCTCCTCGCTAGCCGAGCCATCCGGCAAGCAGGCATACCGCTCTCCGGAACGCTCGTGCATCTGTTCATTCCCGGCGAGGGCGCACAGGTTCACAGTCTTCCCTTCATCGTCGAAGAACAACCCGAGCTTTTGAAGGCCGACTGGTATCTCGATACCGAAGGCGGCCCGAACATCGTCAAGATCTCAGGCGGCTGGACGTGGGTCAAAGTCCGGGTCACGGGCGTTGGCGGACACACGGCCGGCCGACGCGGCGATGGCAAGCCGGGCCGCCCGGTCAACGCCATCTACAAGCTTGCGAAAGTCCTTACCGAGATCGAGACCATCGATAAGTGGATGACGTACGAGGAGCACCCGCTCTTCCGAAATCCTCTCTATGGAGGAAAGCCGGTGGTCGAAGCGGGAAAGATCGAGGGAGGCTACAAAGTCAATCAGGTCCCCGACTGGGCGGAGGCGCAGATCGACATTCGGCTACTGCCGGGCCAGTCACCCGAGGGGGTGCTGGAGGAGATGCGAGCGCTCTTCGCGCGACTCCAGAAAGAAGATCCCGAGCTTCAGGTGACCGTCGAGCCGATGACGACACAGTGGGTGCCGATGCACTATTGGGAAACGCTCACCGACAACGACCCTTTCGTCCGAGTAATCCGCGAGGTCGCCCCCGACTATGTCGGCCGCTCGCCCGGCTGGACGGGCAGTAACGGGGGAGGAAGGCCCGATCTCTGGGCGACGGGCGCCAAATGGATCAACTTCGGGATCGAGGGAAGCGGCGAGAACGCTCACGCACCCAACGAATACGCGAGCATCGACAGCGCGATGAGAAGGGCCCGCCTATACGCCGCCCTCGTTCTGCGGATGCTCCGATAGGAGCGCGCCGTGGCTCGCTTCGGCATTCAGCTCGAGCCCATGCGGGGCGCGGCTTGACGACAAGGGGCTGAGACAGCGATCCGCCGAGCTTGTCGCTGCCCTCGGGCGCCAAGGGTGAAGAGGTCGTGGAGCGGGCAACGCGGGTGGGCACGGCCGGCACCCAGGACGAGGTGGGTGATACAATGCGGCGATTTCAGAGTCTGGGCTTTCAGGATTTCATCGTGATGTTCCCCTATGGACACGACGCGGAAATGCTCCTTCGTTTCTAGGAAACGGTGGCGCCCCAGTTCGAACAGAAGCGACGAATGGTGGTGCAACGCAAGATTCTGGTCACCGGCTTGAGTGGCGTCGTCGGCGCGGCGATACGACCGGCACTCGAGAAGCGCTACCAGGTCTCATCGCTCACGCGCCGCGGCGCACCCGGTCTTGCTCGAGAGCGGAACTTCCAGGCGGACATCGCCGAGCTCGAGGCGATTCGTCCCGCCTTCTCCGGCGTCGATACCGTCGTGCATCTTGCGGCCACTGGAGGCGTCCAGAGCCCGATGGGTACGAGGACGGGCTTTTACGAGCTTCAACGGACGAACATCGTCGGGACCTACAACGTGTTCGAGGCCGCGGCGAATGCCGGCCTACGCCGCATCGTCTTCGCCTCCAGCGGTGCCACCGTGAGGGGATACGAGAACAGTTCTCCCTATCGGGAGCTAGCCCGTGGCGAGTACCAAAAGCTGGACGGGCCCGTTGCTTGCCTTGCCAAAGACGTTGAGCCGAGGCCGATGAGCCTGTACGGGGTGACGAAGCTATTCGGCGAGGCGCTCGGACGCTTTTATGCGGAGACCACCGCTCTCTCCGTCATCTGCCTTCGTATAGGAAGCGTGCGTCCGGAGAACCGTCCCCGCGACGTCCGAGGGCGGGCGGTCTTCGTCAGTCATCGGGATCTGGCCGAGCTAGTCGTGAAGTCGATCGAGGCACCGGCCAGGGTTCGTTTCGATATCTTCTACGGCGTATCCGACAACACCAGGGGCTATCGCGATCTGAGCCACGCGAGAGAAGTGCTCGGCTACTCCCCCCAGGACGACGCCGACGCGCTTCTCGGAGAAAACCGTGTCGACGTCCCCTGAACGCAAGTCCTCCGCCGACGACTTTTACGCTTCGCTCAAGGAGCGGGCCTCCGCCATCGAAGCGCGCTACCGAAGCTTGACGCCGGAGTCCGCGCGTCTGAACGAGGAAGCCCAAAGCTTCCAGCCGGGCGGCTCGACCCGCGATGCAGTGCTGCGCCAACCGTATGCGCCTTTCCTCTCGCGCGGAGAAGGCGGATGGGTTACCGACGCGGACGGACGCCGCATCACCGACCTCTGGTTCAACGCCTCGTCGTTGCCTCTTGGCCACGGCGATCCCGGGGTCTTGGCGGCCGTCCACGAGCAGTTGTCCCGTGGAACCGCTTTCTTCGCCCCGACCGAGCTCGACGTGGAGTTCGCGCGGCTTCTCTGCCAGCGGCTCGCCTCCGCCGAGCGCGTCCGATTCACCAACTCGGGAACCGAAGCGGTCATGGTAGCCATCCAGATTGCCCGGGGCTTGACCGGTCGTGAGGGGATCGCCAAGTTCGAGGGGAGCTACCACGGCACGTATGACGACGTGTTTTGGTCGGTTGCCACGGGGAGCCCCGACGTCGGGCCGGTGGATCGGCCGGTCCCCATCGTGGGATCGCTGGGAGTGCCTCCCCATCCTTCGCGCACCCTCGTTCTTCCATTCAACGAGCTCGGTGCGACCGAGAAGCTCCTCGAGGCCAACGCCCATCGCATCGCGGCGCTCCTCGTCGAGCCTGTGGCCCACCGCATGGGCCTGATTCGGCCAGAGCCCCGCTTCCTGGAAGGGCTTCGCGCTATCTGTGACCGACACGGGATGGTGCTAATTTTTGACGAGGTCATCGCCTTGCGCGTCGGCTACCACGGCGCACAGGGTCTCCTCGGCGTCAAACCCGATCTCACCGTCCTCGGCAAGATCATCGGCGGTGGATTTCCGGCCGGAGCCGTGGTGGGGCGGGCCGAAGTAATGGCGGTGACCGAGCCGAATCGCGCCAATCGCGTGCCTCACTTTGGAACCTTCAGCGCCAATCCGGTCAGCATGGTCGCAGGAAGGGCCACGATGGAGGCGCTCACTCCCGGAGTGTTCCGGGAGCTCAACGCTTCCGGCGAGCGGATTCGTCGTGAGCTCCGAAGGATCGGCGAAGGGCTTCCCCTGCGAGTAACGGGGGTGGGCTCGCTATTCAAGATCAACGCCACCGACCTTGCGATCCGCGATTACCGTACCGCGCTTAAGGTGGACAGGCGGTGGCAGGAGCTCGCGTCGCTGGCGCTTCTGAACGAAGGCTTCCTCTTGACGACCAAGCTCCACGGTTGCGTGTCGCTGGCGACGACCGAAGAGCAGATCGAGAACTTCCTTTCTGCTTTCGAGCGCCTCGTTCGGGGAGGGACATGACGATGTCGGAGAGAAACGGAGAAGCTGTGCTGACGAACAAAGTGGCCGTCGTCACCGGAGGCGGTACCGGTATCGGCCGCTCAATTGCTCGGCTGTTTGCCGCCCGGGGCTGCTCGGTGGTCGTCGCTGGGCGCCGCCAGGAGCCGCTCGAGGAAGTGGCGGGGGAGATTTCCGGAAGCGCCTGCCGCGCCGACGTCTCCCGCGAGCAGGACGTGGCCGCCTTGTTCGAGCTCTGCCGCCATACCTACGGCGGGCTCGATGTTCTGGTCAACAACGCCGGTGTGATCGGCCCCATCGCAGAAGCTTCGGAGATGGACATGGAGCTCTGGGATGAAGTGATGGCCGTCAACGTACGCGGGGTTGCCCTGTGTACCAAGTACGCCATCCCGATGATGAAGGAGCGGGGCGGTGGCTCCATCATCAACGTGTCCTCGATTTCGGGGTTGAGGGGGTATCCGAAGCGCAGCGCTTACGTGGCAACCAAGTTTGCCGTCAACGGCATCACGGAATCCGTCGCCCATGAGGTGGGAGAGTACGGAATACGGGTCAACGCCGTCTGCCCTGGCGCAGTGCACGGCGAGCTCATGGAACGGGTAGTTGATCGTCGGGCTAAAGTGGAGGGACGCTCGCGTGAGGAGATCATCAAGAGCTCCTACACCGACGTGGCCGCCCTTCGGCGGTGGGTCGAGTCCGATGAGGTCGCGAAAGCGACGCTGTTCCTGGCCAGCGATGCAGCGAGCGCCATTACGGGCGAGTTTCTCCGCATCGATGCGGGGCGGATGTAGCGCCGTGGCTTTCTGGAAACGATCCCGACATCGCGCGACGGACCTCCGCATCGGCAAGGCCGTCGAAAGACCGTTGCCGGCGAGCGTCATCGTCGACGGCCAGCCCCTCTCCGCCTACGAGGGAGAGAGCGTGGCAGCGGCGCTTCTCGCTGCCGGCGTCGTCTACCTGCGATCGAGCCCGCGTTTGGGTCAACCAAGAGGGGTGTTCTGCGCGATGGGCGTCTGTCAGGAGTGCGTGGTGGAGGTCGACGGGCGTACCGTGCCCGCCTGCCTGACGCCGATCCGCGATGGAATGGAAATCCATCTCAGGCGCTGAGCGATGGTGGAAAGTGATCTCGTCGTTCTCGGGGCTGGTCCTGCGGGAGTAGGCGCGGCGCTCGCCGCCAGCCGTCACGGCCTCCGGGTGGCGTTGATCGACGAAGCTCCCGTCGCTGGAGGTCAGATTTACAAAGCACCACCGTCGAGCTTCACCGTCGATGATCGCCGAGCTCTCGGAGCGGAGCACCAGCGGGGAGCGCGCCTGCGCGACGAGCTTGCGGGGAGCGACGTCGAGACGTACTTCGGTCGTACCGTATGGCTGGTGAGCCGCGGCTTCGTCCTGGAAGCGGTGGGCCCCGGCGGTTTGGAGTCCTTCCGCTCGAAGAGCTTGATCCTCGCCACCGGGACCTTCGAGCGTGTCATTCCTTTTCCCGGATGGACGCTACCCGGCGTGATCGGTCTTGGCGCTGCGACACTCCTCCTGAAGAGCCAGCAGATGTTGCCGGGCCGCCGTACGGTCGTCGCCGGTGCCGGTCCCCTACTTCTCGCCGTTGCTGCCGGCGTGCTCAAAGGAGGAGGGGAGCTCGTGGCTGTCGTCGATTTGAACGGCCCGGCGGATGCGCTTCGTGTGGCCCCTCGTCTCATGGGCCGGCCCGATCTCGCGTTTCAAGGAATGGGCTGGATGGCTCGGATCCGCGGCGCCGGAGTGCCGGCGCTCTCCCGCCATGCGGTCACGGAAGTGAGGGGTGAGGATCGGGTTCGTGAGGTTCGGGTTACCCCCGTCGATTCCGAGTGGAAGCCGCTCCCCGACCAAGAAACTCGTGTCTTCGAGACGGACGTTCTCGCCGTCGGTCACGGGCTCGTTCCAGCAACCGAGGTGAGCCGACTTCTCGGTGTAGACCACGAATATCGAGCCGACGAGGGAGGCTGGGTTGCCACCCACGACGAGCTCTTTCGCACGTCGCTCCCCGGGCTCTACGTGGCGGGAGACGTGGCGGGGATCGCGGGAGCGAAGGCAGCCGCGTTGAGAGGCGAGCTGGCCGGCCTCGCCGCTGCTTACGATCTCGGAAAAGTGTCTCGCGACGATTGGGCCCGGGCGATGTCGACGCCGAGACGGCGGCTCCGTCGCGCTGAGCGGTTCGGCTCGGCGATGAGCCAGCTCATGAAGCTTCGTCCCGGTCTGGTGGGAACGATCACTGGCGACACGGTCGTGTGCCGCTGTGAAGACGTTCCCCGAGGCGAAATCGACGACGCCCTCGACAACGGCGCCTTAGAGCTGAATCAGCTCAAGGCCTGGACGCGGTGCGGGATGGGACCGTGCCAGGGACGCATGTGCGGTGAGGCGGTGGCGAGCCTGCTCGCGGCACGCGTGGGCAACCGGGACCAAGTCGGGCAGTGGACGGGGCGAGCACCGCTTCGCCCCGTGCTCATGGAGATCCTTACCGGAGAGTTTCGTTACGAGGAGATTCCCCTTCCGCCACCCCCTCCTCGTTGAAAAGGAGAGATGACGATGCTGGAACTGAAAGGAGTGGTACCCGCTCTCACCACGCCGTTTGACGAGGACGAAGGTCTGGATCTTGCGGCTTTGCGAAAACTGATCGACCTGGTCATCGACGACGGGGTCCACGGGTTGCTGGTGAACGGGTGTACCGGTGAGTCCTGGGCGCTCCAAGACGAGGAGCGCCTCGAGGTCTTCCAGACCGCCGTCGATCAGGCGAATGAACGCCTACCGGTCATCGCCGGCTGCGGCGCCACGAGCGCGCACAAAGCGATCTTCAAAGCCCACCAGGCGGAGCGAGCCGGATGCGACGCCATCATGATCCAGCCGCCGTGGTACGTGCTGCCGGGAGAAGAGGAGATCGAGGACTACTACCGGAAGATCCTCGAAGCGACAAAGCTTCCCATCGTGGTCTACAACATCCCTCGTCGCACCGGCATCACGTTGTCCGCCGATCTCGTCGATCGTCTGGCGGACGAGCCGCGAGTGATCGCTCTCAAAGAGAGCTCGAAGGATTTCGTGTTGCTCTCCGAGATGATCCGCCGGGTTGGGGACCGCATGTCGGTTCTGGCCGGCTACGCGAGCGTGATCGGCCTTGCTTGCCTATCGGCGGGCGCCGTCGGCTACATCGACTCCTCGACACCGGTTCTCGGAAAGCGCTCACGGGAGTTCTACGACACCGTGGTGTCCGGTGATCTCCACGAGGCTCGCCTGATGCAGGCGGATATGGCAACGCTGAACGCCGCGATGTTTGGCGTGGGCACGTTCCCGGCCGGGGTCAAAGCCGCCCTCGACCTGCTCGGCCGACCGGGCGGCTGGCCCCGCGATCCGATCAAGCCGTTGAGCCCAGAGCAGAGAGACACGATTCGTGCCGTGCTCGAGGAGATCCATCTCCTGCCGGCTTCCCCGGAGCGGATGGCGTCGGCGTGAGCGAGCGAGTACTCGATGTCGTCGTCCTTGGTGGGGGCATCATGGGCTGCACCACTGCTCTCCACCTGGCGGAAGCGGGGATGCGCGTCGCGGTGCTCGACCGCCGCGGTCTGTGCTCCTCGGCTTCGGGGGTGAACGCGGGTACGCTGTCCCTTCAGAACAAGCGAGTCGGTCTCATACCCTACGCGCTCCGAAGCCTGGATCTGTGGGAAACGATGGCGGAGCGATCGGGTGTCGACGTCGGTTACCGCCGTATCGGCGGCCTCAGCAACGCCTTCACCGAGGAAGAGGCGGAAGCCATGAGAACCCACATGGAGGAGAAACGGCAAGCGGGAGCGCCCATCGAGATCGTCGATGCGGCTCGCGCTCGCGAGCTCGAGCCGTCACTCTCTTCACACGTCGTTCTGGCGAGCTACTGCCCTTTCGATGGCTTCGCTAACTCCGCTCTCACCGGGCTTGCCTATCGCAAGATGCTCCTCCAGGCCCGAGTCGATGTCCGGGAGGGTTTCGAAGTCACCGCGCTGGCCCGAGACGGAGAGGGTTTCTCCGTGACCGGTAAGGGCGCCACCCTTCGGGCTCGGCGTCTCGTCATGGCGGGAGGAGCTTGGCTCGGAACGCTCACCCGCAATCTGGGCGCTTCTCTGCCGGTTCGCGTTCGCATCAACCAGGTGGCGGTAACCGAGCGCTGCCCTGCAACCATCACCCGGGTCCTCGTTCACGCTCTCGGTCTATTGACGCTGAAGCAGTCGACCAACGGAACGGTTTTGATCGGTGGCGGCTGGCAAGGCTCGGGCACACTCGACGAAGGCCGGACCGACATCGTCATGGAAAACTTGATCGGAAACCTCCGTCTGGCGCAACACACGATTCCCGCCCTGGCAAAGACGCGATTGGTGCGGACCTGGCATGGTTTCGAGGGCTTCGTTGCCGACTACATGCCGCTTGCCGGAGAGTTGAACGAACTGCCGAATGCCTTCGTCGTCGGTTGTACCCGCGGTGGCTTCACCATCGGGCCGTACGTGGGAAAGCTTTTGGCCGAGCATATTCTGGGAAAAGAAACCGAGTTGCCGCTGTTCGATCCGAACCGGTTTCAGGGCACGACGGAGCGCCACTTCGGCCTGCGGTAGAATTTTAAGGACGCCCGCTGCGACGACCCGCGAGTACAAAGCGGCACTCGACGTGCCGCCTGGCCTGGTGCCGTTTGTTCCCCAGCTGCTTGTGGATATCTGTGTCTTGAGCAGCTGGCCAGAGAGAATCATCGACCTGCTTCGTCCGATCCGCTTGCCCTACACTAGCCCATGTTTCCCTTTTAGGTCTCTAAGCGGAACTTCCACAGATGAACAAGCGTAAGTGTTGGCATCATTAGTCTTGTTTTTTAAGAGAGGCGTGTGTACTGCTTACATCGTGCGGGGATTGATTCCGAGGAGGTTGAATGCTTTGTGCTGCAAGGGTGTAGGGCGAGTAACGCTGACGAAGGACAGGCCGCGGGCGTCGTTTTCGACTTGATTTTTCGTGACCGTAGCAAGATCAGAAAGAAGCGTTCTGAAACTGTGGACGGGCAACCCATCGGGAGACTTCTTGGTAGAAGCCTTTGCCTGGGCGGAGTCTGAAGACGTTGCTGGGCTGACGATGGATGAGCGTTTGGCTTGGGCACCGTCAGTGTCGTCGTCGTCAAACAAGATCGGGGCGAGGGCTTTTCGCATGTGCCATTCCACGTAGTAGGCGAGCATGCAAAGAAAGATGTGAGCTCGAACTCGCTCAGCGTTGTAGTGATAGATGGGCCGTACTTTCAAATCCACGGTTTTGCAGCAACGAAAAGCGCGTTCAACGACTGCCAAGCCTTTGTAGGTCTTGACAGCTTCGTCTGCGGAGATGGCCTCTTCGGTGAGGCTTGTACGAATGATATAGATACCGTCGAGGGTCGCCTCACGCTCGATGTTATCGTTGTCGCGCTCGAAGTCGAAGCTGTCGTCCGTAATGGTGTAGCGAAAGTGCTTGCCCATCTTGCTCCGAGCGAACACTCGACCCAATCGTATGCCGATGGTATCTTTGCCTCGCAAAGGACGCTGGTCTCGCTTCGTCGCTTTGCGAATCACTTCTAGCTTCGACTCCGTCGACACAAGCATCTCTTCCCGTTTCCGTGCCCGCTCGGCAGCAAGAAGAGGGTTGCGACAAGCAATGAGTCGCTCACCAGGAAAGTTAGGATGATGGATCTCCGCTAGGTCGACCTCATCGAACAGAGAAGGCTGTAGCATTCCGTCTTTTGCAAGTCGCTGAATCTGCGGGGCACGAAGTGAGCTGATCCACTCGAGACCTTCCTCTGGTCGAAGTTCCTCGCGAATCCGAGCTTCGGTGATCATCCCTCGGTCACCTACGAAGACGATATTGTCAAGCTCAAAACGTTCTCGGACTTTGCGAATTTGGCTCCCCAGTGTTGCGGGATCTCCGGTGTTGCCTTCGAACACCTCTACCCCGACCGGCCGACCATTACGCTCACACAGTAAGCCGAACACGATCTGCAGTTTGTTTTTCTTGCCGTCTCTCGAGTAACCGAGCTTCGCCAGAGGGCACGACCGACCTTCCACCCAAGTCGACGTCAAGTCGTAGAGAACCAAGCTGCCCTGCTGCAGATGGCGTTTCGCCAGTTTCTTCTCTATGGCAGCTTGGCGGCTCAAAAGCCAATCCAGGGCCTCATACAACTCATCCTCGTTGGAGTCTTCAACTCCAACACACTCACCCAAAGACGAAGTCAAGGTCTGTTTCGATAGACCACGGGCCGTGGCCAACTTGGAGCCCGGCTCTACGATTCGCGCCACAATCATCGCCACCACGAGGTCACGCTCTCGGCGCTGGCGGCTATGGATGATTCGCTCGAGGCCAACTTTGCGCAGCGTTCCCAGCACGGCCGCAACATGTCCGTGAGGTTTGCTTCTGGTGATCTCGAATTGCTGAGCCTCACCCAAATCCACGTTGCCCTTCAGCAACTGGCGAAGAGCTTCAATTCGAGCGGGCTTCCACTTCGAGATGTTGGCGACGGTCCTCGTTTTGGGCTTACCGCCTTCGCGGTAGCTTTCGCGAATGAGAATCGCTGGGGGCGAGTTACGGTTCGGCACCTTGGCGATGTACATGCGCCGACTATACAGGATCTAATCAGCATTATCAACCATACCGTTATTATTACATGCGTACTGATTACACTTAGAACGGCCACATCTGCTTTAAACGTACGGGTTTACATGCGTCTAGCCGGCGGAAGCTCCGTCTAAGTCATCATAAACAAAGGACTGAGATCCGCGGTTTGTCTCTACGCTGACAGCACCTCCTCGGAGAAGGCTGGCGGGTCGCGTTCAACGATTCCGAGTGCAGTCAGGATCGAGTTGGCGCGAGCGGTGCCGCGCGTGACGACGCGCTTGGTCCGCCCAGAACCCAGCTGTAAGTCGACGAGCCGGACCGAGCGTAGCGCTTGTAGTGCCTCGGTTGCGGACAGGTCGAGTTCGGCGACCTTGAGCTTTTTCTCAAGAGCCCGATGCACAAGGAAGGCCAGCGTAGCTACGAAAAGATGTGCCCCCACACGCTCATCGGTCTGGTGGTAAACGGGACGCATCTCAATGACATCCTTAAGGCATGAGAAGGCTCGCTCGACCTCGTTTAGGTCCTTGTAAAGGCGCACGGCGTCGACCGGAGAGAGGTTTTGCTCCTCGGTTTGAATAACGTACTTACCCTCGTAGGCTTGCTCGCGCTTGAGGTTGACCGGGTGCTCGAAGAAGCGGAAGCGAGCGTTTTTGTACTCCCAGTCGTAGTAACGGTGACCGTGGTGGCGTGCCTGTATGCGCGCGGCGGCGGCACCGATTTTCTCGGGGGCTTTCAATCGTCCCTCGCGCACGCGGCGCTCAAGGGCCTCGAATGCCGCACGGGCACGTCCCATGGCCCGCAGCCTCTGCCCGCGCTCGTAGGCGAGCCTTTCGTCGCTGTGAACGACGAAGATGCGCACGCCAGACTGCTCGGAGCGGACTTCTTGCACACGAGTCTTAGGTGGCTCGGCTTTTTCGCTCACCGTGATGCCACCAGGGCAGTCGATCCACTCTCCGCTGGCGCGCTCGATGTAACGATAGACCTCCTCGCGCCGTCGTCTTTGCAGCCCGACGAGATAGCCCTGCTTGCGCGAGCGCACCACCGCCAGGCTGTCGCTCGTTACCATCCCTCGGTCGCCGACAAAAACCACGCGGTGCAAACCGAATCGTTCGTTGAGATCGTTGAGCACCTGCGGCACCGTTTTCGCGTCACGCCAGTTGCCGGCGAAAACATGGTGGGCGATCGGCCAACCGTCCACCATCACCAGACCGACAAGCACTTGCCGGTTACGCGGTCTGCGGTCGCGACTGTAGCCGTGGGCGCCGAGCCCCGGAGGGCCTTGACCTTCGAAGTACGTCGACGTCAGGTCGTAAAACACCATGTCAACCTCAAGCGAAAACAGATCCCGCAAGCGCAAAAACAGCTCTTTCTCGATCTGTTCTTTGCGGGCATGCAGCTGGTCGAGCGTTCGGTACCATTGCTTGAGTTGGCAAAACTCCACGCGAACCCGCGGGGAGCGACTCGCTCGCCGCTCCCCATCATCGCGCCACTGCGGCACCCACCGCCGCCCCTGCCGGTCGCAGACGAAGTCGGTCTCGAGCCAGCGCGCCAGACCGTGCTCGCTTGACGGAGCACATAGCCGGTTGGCGACCAGCACCAAAGCTCGCTCGCTTAGCGCCACTCCGTCGCGCTTGCCGCGGCCTCCGAGCCGGTCGAGAATCTGCTCCAGTCCGAGCTCGCGCCACAGCGTCGCCGTCACCACCATCGGACCCCAATCCCACGCGTCTGCCCCCGCGATCTGCTCGGCTGCTCGCTCGGTGTCGGCCGGTTCACCGGCCCCAAGCAACCGATTGAGGGAGTCGAGATTGGCAACTAGGAGATCCTTGCGCCCCAAGTTGCACACTACGCGTTGCTTCGGCTTGCCGTGCTCCCGATACGACTCGACCAGGCGGACATACTCATGTTGAACCCCTTTGCCGCCTGCGGCCCGAACGATGCGGAAGAACATAACCTGTCCTCACGCATACTACATATCATTGTCCACGATTACAACGTATTAATGGCGCTCAAAGCACAATATCTGTCTCTACGTTTTGGGCAAATTCAACCCCCGTTCCTTTGAATTCAGTCACTTACGAGCGTTAGGGTGCCCATAAAGGGTAAACATGGGCTAAGCCGGAAGTTCCCGGCTTAGGCCAGACGTAATGTATTGAACGCGTGGAGTTTTTCATCAGGGAAGGTTTCCCGGCACTGGGAACAAACCGAGCAGTTGCATTGCGCGTTGTTGTGTTGAGTTGGCTTCGGTCACCATCTGGAATGGTGGAGCGGTCGGGTCGGCTTTGAGTTGGCAAAGGTTGAGACTGCGGGTAGCAAGCTCGGCAAGAAGCGTGGGGAAACTGTGAATAGGTAATCCGTCAGATGTGCGACGGACGCTCTTTTTGTTTTTGGCCGAAGTCGAGGGCAGAGCTGGCAAGACGGGGTCTCGGGTCTCGCGGTCGGCGTCAAGTTGCTCGTCGACGAAAAGTAGTGGAGCAAGGGCCTTTTTCATGTGCCATTGCACATAGTAGGCGAGCAAGCACAAGAAGATGTGTGCCCGCACGCGTTGGGCATCGCGATGGCGGATGGGTCGTACTAACAGGTCGATGCCCTTCAAACAACGAAAGGCTTGTTCAACCTGAGAGAGCCGCTTGTAGCTGCGCACGGTGTCCTCGGCCGAGAGATGCTCAAGCGGCTCGCTGGTGCGGATTACGTAGATGCCGTCGCGTTCCGATTCTCGGCGAATGCTTTCCTCGCGTCTGCTGTAGCTAAAAAGGCTATCTTCGATCTTCAGTGTGAAGTGCTTGCCCACTTTGTAATAGTTGAGCACCTTTCCGACCTTCTTGCCAATTTCAGCTTTGTCCAAAGGAGTTTTCGTTCGCCGGGCAACCTGTCGGCGGATCTTGTCGAACTTGGCCTCGGTCGCTTCAAGCAGGGCCTGGCGCTTCCTTCGCCTCTCTTCGGCCAGCAGAGGGTTGTAGCAAGCAATCAGTCGCTCACCGGGAAAATCAATAGAAGTGATCTCCGCCAGGTTTTTTTGGTCGAACAGCGACAGCTGCAAACACTCCGTGTCCAGTAGTTTGCGAATCGCTGTCGAACGCAAGGCTGAGATCCAGCCAAGTCCTGGGTATTGCCTTAGAGCCTTAATCTGAGTCTGAGTGAGCAAGCCCCGGTCACCAACCAGCACCACCTGTTGAAGCTCAAAACGCTCACGAAGCTTTTGTACTTGATCCGGCAGTGTCGTCGGATCCCCTGTGTTCCCCGGGTAGACCTCCACGGCCACGGGACGTCCTTCGTGGTCCGTTAACACTCCATAGACAACGATGGGTTTGCCCTTTTTACCATCTCGGCCGTAGCCGAAAAGAGCCAGTGGACAGGTGCATCCTTCATAGTAGCTACTGCTCACATCGTAAAGCACCTGTGCACCCTCGGAAAGGTGTCGACTCGCCAGCTTCTTTTCGATCCGAGACTGGCGCTGGATCAACCAATCCATTGCCGCATAGAGATCATCTTCGTCCGCATCGACCACGCCGAGCTCTTGCGCCAGCGTTGTCGTGTGCCACAGTCGTGTCGTGCCCAACTTCGAGCTGGGATGAATGAGTTGCTCGGCAATCATGGCGATAACCAGATCGCGTTCGCGACATCGTTTCGACGCGATGAGTCTATCGAGTTCCAGTTGGTGGATGGTGCCGAGCACTGCCTCGACATGGCCGTGGGGCAGTGTCCGCTGCACGACGAACACATCCGACGGAGCCATCAAGGGCTCGTCTCTCAGTAAGCGTCGCAGGGCTTCGACCTTGGCCTTGGGCCACTCCGTCAGATTGGCGATGGTGCGTTTTCGGATGCGCTTTCCCTCTCGCCAACCCTCGCGCAACAAGATGGCTGGCCGGGAGTTCCGGTTGGGAACGATGTCGACATACATGGCAACAATAATACACATAAAAAGCTTAATATCAATATAAAACAGATCAATACATGGGAAAACTTGTGGGGCCACGTTTTCTCGTTTCCCACTTAGAATCAATGAATTACACCCCGTTCTAGGTGTTTCTGTTAGGGGAACTTCTGACTAGCCTGCCTAGCTGACGACCACGCACGCTTCTCACCTTCCTGCCGATCGCCGCTCCGGCAGCTCGGGGATCGGCTTCCAGTCCCACAGGTAGTCGATCTCCTCGTTCGTGCCCGTCATATCCAGGCGAGCCAGAGAGACGGGAATCTGTCCGGTTGCCAGAAGTGCGTCGTGGAAAGCCCTGACGTCGAAATCGTCACCGAGCTGTCTCATTCGATCTCTCAGAAGCTTGTAGATCTCGTACTTTCCCACCTGGTAGTAGAGCACGCCGGCCGGCCGAACGAGCTTGCGCCACACTTCGTGCTTCTTGGCCACGTAAGGCTCCATCCACGGCACCGACGCCATCATGTACTCCTCCACCTGCTCGGGGGCCATGGATCCGCGGGCCATGTTCACCGCTACGTGAACCCGCTCGGCGCGCATGATGGCGAGACCGTACATGAGCTCCCGTGCCCTGGCTCCCCGAACGAAGGGATAGTCGAGCTGGAGCTGCATCTCCTCGACGTAGAAACACCAGGAGTCCCCGCGGGTGCGGTGTCCGCGGCGCAGGGAGCAGGTGTTCTTCTGGCTCACGGTGGTCTCGAACCGGTGGCCGGGATACTCGTTGTGAAGATGATTGTCCCCCGGGTCGCGGCGGTGTCCCATTATCCAGTACGAGTGGGCCCACCAGTGATCGGGCTCCACGACGAACTGGGCATAGGAGCCCGGAGGAAGCGGCTTCTCGGGAAAGGCCATGAGGCCGAATGGCTCGATCCAGATTCCGCCTTGCCCGTGCCGCATGGGCCCCAGCTCGTCCGGGTGAGTGAAGAGGTCCTGCTTCTCCGCCCAGAGGCGACTCCCGACGTCTGTGGCATCCTTCCACTCCGAGTACTCCTGATTCGTCGCCGCCGGTCTCAGTGGAGCGACGGTGAACATCTTGCCCGGATGAGGCAAGTGACGGTTCTTCTGCCTTTCGAACTGCAGGAAAGCCCAGTTACGGCTCCGCTCCATTTCCGCCTGCATCAGCAGCTGGTCGCTGTCGTAGGGAAACATCATCACCCGTTGTACGTACCACTCGAAGGCCGGCCGGCCGACGACGTAGCTTCCCGTCATCCTCGAACGGTTCTCCCGAAGCCACTCGCGATACTGAAAGAGGGCCTCGGCCGCCCGCTTCGCAGCGGGGCCGATTTGCGAGGCGTAGGGCTCGGGCAGGTGTTGGCCGACCACCCGGGCAAGTTCGGCGCAGTTCTCGCGAACGCCGTTCGTTCTCTCGATCGCCACATCGGCCAGCTCGGGAACCGCCCCGCCGAGCGCCCGGGGCGCCTGAGAAACGATCGCTTCGATCTCCGTTAAAGCCTGAACGATAGCGGCTGCTCGGTCGGCGTCGTAGGGCACGGTGACTCCCGGTGCCCTCTGGAACCGGCCGCCGATGTGCCTCGTCACCCTGCTCACCGCCTGGCTCAGGTAGAAATCCGGGTTCTTCGAAGTCTCTCGGATCACATTCAGCCGGAAGTCGAGAGCGTCCAGCTCCGCCTGAAGCATCAAGTAGTCCACCTGGGCGTGCACGGGCCAGTTTCGAGGATTCAAGCGGTGAAGACGTTGGCGAAACTCGGGAAGCTCTCGTTTTCGTTTCTCCGCCTGCTCGGCGAAGTCGGGCACCCCGGCAGGCTGATCGCGTTGCCATTGGCGGAGCTCGGTGGCAAGGGCCACGAACTCGGGAGGGTGGGACGGCTCTTGCCCTTGCGCGGCAGCGCCCACAGCCAGAGTGGCCAGGGCGAAAGGCAGAAACGCGATGAGGAGTCGGCGAATCATGGGCACCTCCAGCCATTGGACGCACCGGCCGGCGGCGCAACGAACGAGCCCGCTATCAGGCGTCATTCCCGGCGTCGACCCGAAGCACTCCAAAGCATTCCGGACGTGTTATACCACCTTCTTTGAGAGCGGCGTGGCTTTTCGAGCTCACGCGGGCCAAAGACAACCGAATTGCGTATGATGCATCGGTTGCAGGAGAATTGAGAAACGCCGTGGTTCCACAGGGGGACGCTTCCCGCGAGGTCACCGTCATCGGGGCCGGGATTGTAGGCGTTTGCTGCGCTCTCTATCTACAGCGAGAAGGCTTCGCCGTCACCGTCGTCGATCGGGAGGCTCCCGGAGAAGGCTGCTCGAAGGGAAACGCGGGAATCTTCGGCGCTGCTTCGTGCGTGCCGCTCGCCCTGCCGGGAGCCGCACGCCGATTGCCCCGCACGCTCCTTTCCTCTTGTTCCTCGCTGTCGGTGCGGCTGCACCATCTCCCCAAGGCGGCTCCGTGGCTGCTCCGTTTCCTTGTGAGCAGTCGTCGCCGCCGCGCGGAGGCGATCGCCCGATCTCTGCGCTCGCTGCAGCGATCTCTCTTTGATGCCTACGCACCGCTTCTAGAGGACGCGGGTGCCGAAGCGATGGTCCAGCGCTCGGGCAAGCTCCACGTGTACGAAAGCCGCCAGGCGTTCGAGCGAGATGACTTGGAACGAGACATCCAGAGGCGCAACGGCGCGGAGGTTCGAGAGCTCACCGGTGAGCAGGCTCGCGAGCTCGAGCCGGCGCTCGCGCCAGGTGTGACGAACGCTGCTTACTTTCCTCAGGTGGCACACTGCATCGATCCCTTTCGCCTGGTCCAAACTCTAGTAGGGCATTTCCGACGCACTGGAGGGCGTCTGGTGCGAGCAACGGTGAAGGCTTTCGAGCTTGGCAGCAATGGTCCCTGTCGGCTCGTGACCGAGAGCGGCGGTATGGATGTGGAAACGTTGGTCATCGCTGCCGGCGCCTGGTCGCGCCCCTTGGCGGCCGAGCTCGGAACGAAGGTGCCCCTCGAATCCGAGCGCGGCTACCACACCATGTTGCCAAGACCCGGCGTGTCGGTGCGAATACCGATCAAGGCGGGAGGACGTGGGGTGGTCCTGACCCCGATGGAAGCCGGCCTGCGGATCGCAGGTGTTCGAGAGCTCGCGGGGGTTACGAAACCAGCCGACTATTCCTGTGCAGACAGGCTCGTGTCGGTCGCCGAGAGTCTCGTTCCCGGCCTGTCCATCGAAGGAGCGACCTACTGGATGGGCCATCGCCCGGCGACGCCGGATTCCCTCCCAGTCGTCGGCCGTTCGCCCCGCTACTGCAACGTCTATTTCGCTTTCGGACACGGACACGTGGGACTGGCGCTGGCCGCCATTACCGCAAAGCTCGTTGCCGAGCTGGCTTCCAGGCGTCCAACTTCTGTCGACATCACGCCGTTCGCTCCCGATCGTTTCCATTGGTCCGGCGCGGCGACGATCAAGGAGTAGAACATGCACATGACGGTGGCACAAGCGCTGGCGCGGGGCATGAAGGCCTACGGGGCGGAGTACGTCTTTACACTGACCGGCGCACCGCAGGATCCGTTAATCCAAATGCAAAATCGGGAAGGAATCCGGGTCGTTCTCGCTCGAAGTGAGCGCTCGGCTTTCTGCATGGCCGACGCCTACGCGCGGCTGACCGGCAAGCCCACCTTTGGAGTCGTACAGTTCGGGCCGGGGGCGACCTATCTACCTCCGTCGCTCATCGACGCCTTCTGGGCCAATAGCCCGCTCATCGCCATCAGCGCATCGGCGAGCACGCGAATGAGGCATCGACTCGATTATCAGGAAGTCGATCAGTTGCCGATGTTCGCGCCCTTCACCAAGTGGAGCGGTGAGCTTCCCGCTCCCGACCGCATCGTCGATCTTCTGTCGACCGCCGTTCGGGCCGCCGTGAGCGGTGTTCCCGGCCCGGTGTATCTCGGTATCCCGTACGACTTTTTCGATGTGTCGCTGGGCGAGCCGCGGCGCATTGCATGCGACGAGTCTCTTCTCGAGGTTCCGGCCCGGCGAGTGTCCCCCGGTGCCTCCGAGATTGAAGCGGCGCTCACGCTGCTGGCCGAGGCGGAGCGCCCGGTGCTCTTCGCCGGCGGCGGAATCCTGCTCTCGAAAGCGTGGGAGGAGCTCACATGCTTCGCCGAGAAACTTTCGCTGCCCGTCGTCACCTCTCTCGCTGGCAAGGGCTCGATTGCCGACACCCATCCGCTCGCCGTTGGCGTCGCCGGGCGCTACTCGCGGAAAGTGGCCAACGACGTTCTCGGGATGTGCGATATCTGTCTGGTCATCGGCTCGCGACTGGGCTCTCTGGCAACGGACGGCTTCAAGTATCCGCGGCCGGAGAGCCGGATTATCCACGTTGATCTCGATGCGATGACGCTGGGCTGCAACTACCGGGAAGAGATCTCGATGGTGGGCGACGCGAGAACGGCCCTGAGAATGCTTCTGGAAGCGGTCGAGGATGGACCTTTCTCCGGAAGGCCGCTCCGGTGGCAGGCGTGGACGGAGGAGGTTCGCGGTAAGGTCGCCGAGTGGCGAGCCACGTTTCGCGAGCTTGCCGGAAACACCTTGCAAGACGGACGTCTCGATCCGAGATTCGTTATGCAAACGCTCGATGCGCACGTTGAGGGTGACGATATCGTCGTGGCCGACACCGGGTACATGGCGTCCTGGGCGTCGACTCTGATCGACCAGAAAGTGCCCGGGCGATCCAGTCTGCGCGCGGCGGGCTCACTCGGTTGGGCGTTCCCGGGCGCCTTGGGTGCGAAGCTCGCGGTGGGGGATAAACGGCGCGTCGTCTGCCTTATCGGTGACGGAGGGCTCGGCTATCACCTCGCCGATCTGGAGACCGCGCTCCGGTGGAAGCTTCCTGTCGTCACCGTCGTCATGAACAACGCCTCGCTCGCTTTCGAGTATCACGTCCAGAAGTACATTCACAAAGAGCTCTGCCCCGAAGCGAGCGATTTCCTCGATATCGACTTCGCCGCGGTGGCGCGGGCCTTCGGTGCACACGGGGAGCGGGTCATCGAGCCTGACGCGCTCGAGCCCGCTCTGCGCCGGGCCGAGGCGTCGGGAAAGCCGGCGGTCGTCGATGTGGTCATCTCCCGCGAAGTGTACGCGCCCACCACGCGCTACGAGACCGTGCATGCGAGGGAGCTCTAGTTATAAGTTAGAGGCTAGTGCGCTGTATCAGTAGTTCGTCACATAAATCTCGGGCCCTTTTGCGCGCTGACTTCGTTGCTTCTCCTCGAAATATCCAGATATTGACTACGTCGTCACCCTACGTTCGAGACCCTGAACGAACTGCCGTGGAGTTCCCATGCCGATGTGCTATAAGTAGTTGGCATCGAGCCGGTTCGACAGCATCGGCCGGAGGGGGCAATGGGATTCTTGCTCAACCGCGAGAGCACAGCGTCGTATGCTCTTCAAGTAGTGCGGCAGGCGGCAGCTCAGCTGGTCGCCGGTCGGCTTCACCCCGGGGATCGCCTCCCTTCGGTGCGAAGGCTCGCCCGCGAGCTCGGTATCTCACGTAGTACCTCAGAGCGGATTCACGAAGCTCTCTGTGATTCCATGCTCGCCGACGTACGCCCGCGAAGCGGCATCTTCGTCGCCCACGATATCGATTCGGTAGAGATGCAGGAATCCGTGCACGCCGTGAGCGAGTTCCTCAAGCAGACCGTGGAGCGTGCCGAGCGGCTGGGCCTCGATCGAGCCCGATTGCTGAAGCTCCTCGGTGACCTCGGCGAGCCCAGTATCGGCCGTCAATGCCCTCTTTTTCCAGTGGTGGCGACGCGTGACTTCTACGAATGCGTGCGGGCCAGCCTTACCGAGGGGTTCCCAGCCAGAATCTGCCACTTGCCGCCTGACGGTAGCGGTCTAAGGATACCGCAAAAGGCACACTATGTTCTCACCAGCTACTACATGAGATCGAAGGCGGAGAAGATCGCCGAAGCCCTCGACTGTTCCCTGCTCTACATGCATTTCAACGAGAAGCTCTTGGACAAAGCGATGAGCATCCCGGCGGACCAGCACCGGCATTTTCTCACTCGGGACGCCGACAACGCCGAGTGTACGAAGGTCTTCCTCGCCAACGCCTATCCAGAAGTGCCCACCGACCGTTACACGGTGGCGCCAGCGGCAACGTGGCTTCAGAATGTGAACGAGATTCGACGTACGGATCAGGTCTGGACTCACCTTACCGCTCTGCCCCTTGTGAGGAACCGCGTCGATCCGGCTCGGATCCGGCTTTTTCACCCGGTCCTCGACGGGCGTTTCCTCGACGAGCTCCGCTGCCTGGCGTTGCTGAGCGAAAGTTAACTCCGAGCCGTAAATTGCGGTGATGCATTCAAGAACAGCGCAGAAAGGTCCGTGGAACCAACGCAAAGGCGCAGAGAGATGGGTCGTGACCCAGAACGAAATAAGCAGCATGGTTGTGGATGGCGCGACGAAGGTACACCCCACCCTCGTGGGGCTCGGCTTGATCGAGAGTGTTTATGAAGCACTGGAGCACTGACTTGCGACCTTGCGTCGCTGCGACTCTACCGTTGAGTCTCTCCTGTCGGGCTGCCCGCGAGTCGATTGCCCTTCAGTGGGGAAGGTCACGATGAACGTCAGAGCTTGTTTTCGCCGAGGGGGCCTAGCGCCATTCGTGATTGCTCTGGCCGGGCTGATGGTGGTCGGTGGAGCTGCTGCAAGCTCCGTCCTGACCGCCTTCGCTTCTTCTTCTCTTGCCTCCTACACCACCGCCGGGCCGGTTCGGTTCCTGGGAGCCGGTCCGGTGGTCCGGTTGGTGGAGGCGGAAGGGCCCGCGGTCCAGGATTCAAGCCCCGCCGCCGCCGTGGTGGCCGCGGCTCGCAGGTATTGGCAGGCCAGCGAAGTCAGGATCCTCGGGGAGCTGATGGAGTTTCTTGCCATCCCCAACGTTTTCTCCGACCCCGAGGGTATTCGGCGCAATGCCGAGTGGCTTGTCGCCGCCCTGGAGAGGCGGGGCATCGAGGCCGAGTTACTGGAGACCGGCGGCGCCCCCTACGTCTTCGGCCGGCGTCGCGTCGCCGGGGCCCGTCGCACCCTGCTCTTCTACTGCCACTACGACGGCCAGCCGGTGGACGTCTCCCTGTGGGTGGGCCACGACCCCTGGGACCCGGTGGTACGGAACGGTAGGTTGGCGGACGGTGCGGCGATCGTGTCCCTGCCGGAAAGCGGCGTTGATCCGGACTGGCGGGTCTACGCCCGTGCGGCTGCCGACGATCGTTCGCCGATCATCATGATCCTGGCCGCCCTCGACGCCCTTGAGGCTGCCGGCTTGGAGTCCCAGGCCAACCTCAAGTTCCTCTTTCAGGGCGACGAGGAAATCGGCTCGCCTTACATGGAGGTTGCGGCGTACCAGTACCGCCAGCGCTGGGCCGCCGACCTGGCCGTCATCGGCGACGGCCCCAAGCATCCCTCGGGGCGACCCACCCTCAGCTTCGGGATGCGGGGGATCAGGAAGGTCCAAATCACGGTGTACGGCCCGAAGCGACCTCTGCACAGCGGCCACTACGGCGGCTGGGCCCCGAACCCGGCCATGCGTCTGGCTCACTTGTTAGCCAGCATGAAGGATCCCGAGACCGGCAAAGTGCTGATCGAAGGCTGGTCCGAAGACCACGTACCACTTTCGGAGACCGAGCTGGCCGCCTTGGACACCATCCCCGATGACGCGGCCGACTCGCCGGCGGGGCTGGGTTTCGCCGCCCCGGAGGGGCCCTGGGAGCGCCGCCTCGAGGCCGTTACCTACCCGGGCCTGAACGTCACGGGACTGGCTAGCGCCTGGGTGAACGAGCAGGCCCGCAGCGTGATTCCGGACCGGGCCATTGCCGAGCTCGACTTGCGGCTTGTGCCGAACATCCAAGCTCAGCCTCAGTTCCAGCGGCTGATCGAGCACATCCGGCGCCAGGGCTACCACGTGGTCAGCGAAGAGCCCGACGCCGAGGTGCGGGCCCGCTACCCGCGTATCGCCAGGGTGACCTCGAAGGAGGAGGGATACCCCGGAGTCCGCACCCCCATGGACTTGCCCATCGGTCAAGCCGTGCGCCATCGGCTGCGGGCCGCCTTCGGTCTGGAGCCGGTGGCCTTCCCCACGGAGGGCGGCAGTAACTCCCTGTACGTTTTCCCCGACGTCGTGGGGGTGCCGATCATCGTCATGCCCACCGTCAACCACGACAACAACCAGCACTCGCCAAATGAAAACGTGCGCATCGGGAACGTATGGGAAGGCATCGAGCTCTACGCCCTCATGCTGACGCTTCCGTTTCCGTAAGTGCTGGATCCGATGGTGCGTCGCCGCCAGCCCGTGTGGAAGATCTGAGTGGCAGGCAGATCCGTTCGAGGAAGAGCTACAAGGATTGGAGGTCCGATGCGATATCCACGGGTATCGACCGTCGTCATCGCCCTTGCGTTTCTGTTCGTCGGCAACCACCAGGCCAAGCCGTTGCCGGACCAGGAGGCTCTGTTCTACGCTCCTGACCCCGCAGACCCAGCGTTCGTCGCCGCGAGTGGGCTGAAGCTACAGCACAACCGCTATGTTCCGAAGTTCACCTTGGAGCAGATCACCCAACTCCGGACGCTGGGACAGTTCTCCATCTCCCCGGACGGAACGAAGGTGGCCTACACGCTGGTGGGCTACTACTTCGGCTGGCCGGTGATCCCGCGCTTTGGCGAGGACGACAACGTTCGGGTGGTGTGGCTGGAGACAGGGGAGATCCGACGGATGACGTCCGGCGGCGTGGCCAAGACCAAGCCCCGCTTCTCGCCGTCCGGCGACCGGATCGCCTTCGAGCGGGACGGCGACATCTGGGTGGTGGAGGTGGCCACGGGCGCGGCGAGGCGAGTGACCGTGCATCTGGAGGACGACCGGGACGCGGCGTGGTCTCCCGATGGAAAAAAGCTGGCCTTTGTCTCGATCCGAGGCGGGAAGACGGACCTGTGGGTCGTTTCAGCGGCTGGTGAGCGCCACGGCCTGGTGCGACTGACCGACGATGCCGTTAACAAGAAGGACCCGCAGTGGTCTCCGGATGGCCGCACCATCGTCTTCTCCGGCCGCCACCCGGACGACCACCTCTATGCGTCGGCCATCTTCAGCGTTCCTTCGGCCGGCGGCCCGGTGACCCGCCTGACCCCTGTCGATGCGGCCACCAACCTCAGCCCCCGCTGGTCGCCGGCCGGCCGGCGCCTGGCCTTCCTCTCGGATCGCTCCGGCTACGTTCACGTATGGACCATGACGCTCGAAGGAAAGGAAATGCGGGAATTCGACACCGGTCCCTACGATTCGTTCTCGCCCCACTTTGTGGTCCAGCCCGTGTGGGACCACGACGGTCGGCGCATTCTCCTGTCCGTGAACCGCCACGGGAGCTTCGACCTGGTGGTCATCGACGTGGCCACCGGTCAGGTCTGGACGGTGGGCACCGGGGGTGGGCAGTATCGCGAGGTGGGGTGGAAGAAGGATGGATCGGTGGTCTACGCCTACGAGAACGCCTGGTCACCGCCGGATCTCTTCGTGAAGGCAGCCGGTGCGGCCCAGGCTCGTCAGCTCACCTTTTCCTCCAACGCTGCCTTCCGGAAGGAGCACTTCGCGGAGGTGCGGCGGGTGTCCGTACGGTCCTTCGATGGGATGGAGCTCGGGGGGTTCCTGCTCACGCCGGGGGGATTTCGGCCTGGCCAGCGTTTGCCGGCGATCCTGAACTTGCACCCCAACAGCTACGGGCAGTTTTACGACCACTGGAACCCCTTCGCTCACTACCTGGTGCAGTCCGGGTACGTGATATTGATGGGCGACCAGCGGGGCAGCGCTGGCTACGGGCGGGCCTTTCGGGAAACGTCCATCGGGGCGTGGGGCACGAAAACGCTTCAGGACGTGAAGGCCATGGCGGCATTCCTCAAGTCACAGCCCTTCGTCGATCCCGAGAGGGTCGGCGTCATGGGGCTGAGCCAAGGCGGCTGGCTCAGCCTGCTGGCGCTGACCAAGGAGCCGGACCTGTTTCGCGCCGGCATAGACCTGATGGGCCCTGCCGATCGCCGCAGCCCCTTCATCAACCACAAGCTTCTTCCCCGGGGGTGGATGGAATTCCACATAGGGGCGGGGGTCACCGAGCAGGAGGATCCGGAGCTGTACAGAAGGGTTTCGCCGGTTGCCTGGGTGGAGCATCTGCGGGCGCCGCTGCTCATCATCCACAGCGATCGGGACCTCGATGTGGCCCCGGGGATGACCTACAACCTGGTCGACGAGCTCGAGCGCCAGCACAAGGCCCACGAGGTGGTGATCTATCCCGGCGAGGGGCACGGTCTGGCTGACCCGGCCCACCAGCTCGATTCCTACCGGCGCATCCTCTCCTTCTTGAACCGACACCTGAAGCCCTAGGGCCGTTAGCCCGCATTTCTTACCACGGTTCGTCGCGAGGGCGCGGATAGGCCCGTGGATACAAGTGGCGCGCCGGGACGGTTACTGCGTCCCCAGGTAGTAGTAGATGGTGGCCCTCGGAGTCAGCAGCCTAACCGAGTTCGGGGAACCATGCAGAGATTTGACAGGAAAATTGAGGCTTGACGCACCGGGGCCCGGGCAAGTCCTGATCTATTAAAACTGAAATAAGCGAGAACATAAAAGGCCAGTACAAATAGCAACAGAGCCTTGATTCCCACCACAAAAGAAGCCGATTCAAGCAATCCACCAACACAAGCTCCCAGAAGATTGGAACCTAGCGCGAGCGGCTTATCCTTCACTCTGACAAAAGAGTGCATAAATATAAGCCCCGCAAAAAAAACGGGTATATTTAACAGGGTTGAAAGCACGGTCGCATTAAAAAGGTGCCCCATACCTCTAAAAGTATCGAGAGGAAGCAGAAAGAGCGCGAGTATACAAATCCACTGAAGGCAGTAAACTATTCCAATATGTTTGCTCAATCCCAAATAACTGGCCCAATTGGCAAGCAAAATTAAACCTAAGATGGCACTAAACATATAGGCATTCACCAGCCAAGTGGAACCAAAAAACAATGAGGCTTTGCTTATGTTCTGGAACTCCAAAAGCAAGAACCCTGCTCCCAAAAAGAAAAAATGAAAATCAAAGGATTTTTTGGTGATTGTGAGAATTTTCCTGGTTGGCACCAGTAAGATCAGAAGGCAAAAAGTGATCAATAGGTGCATTTTAGGAATTCTGTTTTTCACCAGATACAAATAAGGCCAGTCATCAGTAGCGTTTCTTATGTCACTTTCTTGCTTAGCAGAGAAGATTTTAGGTGAGATGTAACTCTTAACGTCAGGCCTTTTTTCAATCAGGAGCCTGGGGTCTGTGCCATCATTGCTTACAACAAACATGCTCCCGCCCCAACCCGAATAGGGAACCGTTGGGACCTCAAACACCAGGGGAGAGTGCCCAAAAACCTTCTCGATGATGTTATGAAGCCGGCCGATCAGCCACCCCCTCCCATGAGGGGCAAAAATCAAGGTTAAGATCCCGTCGGGTTTCAGCAGTTTTCTTGCATCCTGAATGCTTTCCTCCGTGTAGACATAATGATCAAGTCGGATGTTGTTAAAACTGGAAGCGGTGGAATGTGCATCGAGAAGTCCAAAACTTACCACGTCATACTTTTGCCTGCTTTTCTTGAAAAAGGATCTTGCATCGTCGATGTGAACTCTAACTCGTTCACTATCGTAGGGACTTTCCGGGTGATAGCGGGTTCCCAGTTCGTATATGCCGGGGTCAATCTCCACTGCGTCAATTCTTTCCACTCCCTGACGAATGGCACCTGCAGGACCATTGCCGGCACCTGCTCCCACAATCAAGGCATCTTTTACGTCCCCTTTGATCAGATAAGGAAGCTCATACTGGTTAAGATGTTTTACAGAATTGATTTCTGGAGTTGCATACTTTTCAAAAAATCGATCCGATAAATCAATCAGTTTCTGGTATCCGACATTGTTAACATTAATAATATATCCGTTAGTAATATTTGTATTTCTGATCTGTGCGGGCTGCATATCCAGCTTTTGATAAGGAGACCAGATCTGAAGTGAAGAAGTATGGGGCAGCAATAAAAAAACAGTAATCAAAGAGGAGCAGAAAAACACAGTCCGTTCCCACTTGATGGGTTGGATAAACTTCCAGGACAATATCAGGGAAAGTGCCAGCCAGACTGCCGGTGGCAGGAACAAAAAGGAAATCGTTGAAAACAGCCAGATACCCACAATACTTCCAAAGATATTGACTGAATATCCGAGTGTAATATTTTTTGCACTTGAAAGGAGTCGGGCCAGAATCTGCCCCGGAGGTATGAACACAGCAACGATAAATGCAAAAAGCAGCAATGTTGAAAGTATTCCACGCACAGGCTGGATCCAATTGATGGGTTGATCGTCCAGGTACCAAATCAGCTGATCCGAAAAGCTACCGATCTGTTCTGTTATGTTGAGAAAGTGGTTTGACGTGCTTGCCAGAGCCAGCAGAAAAATGGAGATAACCGAACAAAGCAGGTTTCCAAACCTTTTGTCCAACAAGGAACCCAATCCCAGTCCCACAAAACAGGCCAATAGTACGAGATTGTTAACGTAGGCAAAAATTCTTATTTCAGTTGAGATCCAGCGGATCAGAAACAGTTCAGTAAAAAGAATAAAAATGCTGATCAGCAATATATGTGAATATTCACTAGACCAACTCCTGAGTTTCTGCATATCTATCCCTTAAGCGTACGATCTTAGTAGGATAATGGACTTTGGTGGAAATTATTACCTCATTCCGACGACCGTTTTGGGCAAGCGCTTGCCCGATAATTTTTTCGCATTGACCACTGGCATAGCTGTTGCTTATATCGATTAAGTTAACCCTAATCGCAAAATCTTCGAAGCACGAAAACGCGAAACAGCCGCACTGGGCGCAGGCGAGAAGCTCGTGCTGGGGCACCCGCTCGCCGCCACATAGGTGATTCTGCACGGTGTATGCAGAACCTGGAAAAGGTGCTATTCACGGGGCCAAAGACCTCAGACACGGTGACGTTTATTTGCCTTGGTGCACAACTCGCGATCTCGGTCCACAATTGTCCTTTACTCACGGATTCGAGGTTCCCCATGAGCATTTTCAAACGCACTCAGCGGAAGTATGTGAAGAAGGCCTATCGCGTGAGGAATTGGCGTGAATATGAGGCGGGTCTACGCAACCGCGGGAGCCTGACCGTCTGGATCTCGCTCACCGCCGGCAAGCTTGTGAACTGGGACGCGCCCCGGCCAAGGAGGAGGAAACCGGGCCGTCAACGCAAGTACTCGAACCACGCCATCGAGACGGCTGTCACCCTGGGCATGGTGTTTCATCTGTCATCTAGACAGAGCGAGGGATTGCTGCGATCGTTGTTCGCTCTGATGAAGCTAGACAATGATGTGCCCGATCACACCACGATCTCGAGGCGCAAGGCGAAGCTGGGTAAGGTCCCCTTCTACCAAGACAAGCAGAAGACGCCGTTGCACATCTTGATCGACAGCAGCGGTCTCGCTGTCCACGCCGGCCAGCTGCGCAGAGCACCAAATAGCAGGGACTATCGCAAGCTCCATCTGTGTGTCGACGAGCAGACTGGCGAAGTCGTCGCCTGCGAGCTGACGAGCAAAAGAGCCCGCGATTCATCGCGGGTTGCATCGCTTGTCAGACAGAGCGACAGTCCCATCTCATCGGCCAGAGCTGACACCGCATACGACGCCAGCGGCGTCTATGAGGCAATCGAGAATCACAGCGCTCATCGCTCGCCGAGGGTGCTGATACCGCCGCGCAAGGGCGCCCTGCTCGCATCGGGGCCGGCGAGCAGCCGACAGCGCAATCGCAACATTGCAGCACAAGCTCGGCTCGGCAAACGAAAGTGGCACACAGAATCGGGCTACAGCAAACGGAGCAAAGTCGAGACAACGTTCCATCGCTACAAGGCTATCGTGGGCTCAGCGATGCGAGCGAGAGGGTTGGCGGCACAGAGAGTCGAGGCAAGGATCGGGTGCAAGATTCTCAACACCATGACGGCGCTCGGGATGCCTGATAGCGAGATGATCGGATGATGGGAGTCGGGGCCAAGCGAGCTCTCGGCCTCTATCGGAGTTGTGCACCAAGGCAACCCACTGGTGCTCCTGGTCGAGCGCAACGGCGAGCTGCGATTTGTAACGGCGGAAATGGATTGATTTCTCGATTCAGGATGTGGCACCCGAGCCTGAATGCCGGAACCGTCAATAGACGGAAAGATATCTATCCACTTCCCACTGGTGAACTTGGGCGATGTAGTCGTGCCATTCGGCGCGTTTCGCTTCGATGAAGTGGGACAGGATGTGCGGCGTGAGCGCGGATTGCACCACCTTGTCCTTCTGAAGAGCGTCGACGGCTTCACGGAGGTCGCCAGGGAGCTCGGCGATTTTGAGACGACTCTTCTCGCGTTGGCTCATCGAGTAGATGTTCTTGTTGACGGGAGGGCCCGGGTCGATGCGTTCTTTGATCCCAGCGAGACCTGCCTTCAACATCACCGCGAGCGCGAGGTAAGCGTTAGCCGACGGATCCGGCATCCGAACTTCGCATCGCGTGCCCTTGCCGCGTCTATCGGGGACACGTACGAGCGGGCTCCGGTTCTTCATCGACCAGGCGACGTTGGTCGGCGCTTCATAGCCGGGAACGAGCCGCTTGTAGGAGTTGACGAGCGGGTTCGTGATGGCGCAAAAGCCCCGCGCGTGACGCAGGATGCCACCGATATAGTGAAGCGCCACCTCTGAAAGCTGATATTCGGCATCCGGATCGAAGAACGCGTTCTCGTCGCCCTCGAACAGCGACTGATGCGTGTGCATCCCCGAGCCGTTGATACCGAAAACAGGCTTTGGCATGAAGGTCGCGTGGAGTCCGTGCTGCATCGCCACGTGGCGCACGATGAAGCGGAACGTCGCGACGTTGTCCGCCGTCGTGACCGCATCCTCGTAGCGGAAGTCGATCTCGTGCTGCGCCGGCGCGACTTCGTGATGCGCCGCTTCGACCTCGAATCCCATTGCTTCGAGCGCGTTCACGATGTCGCGCCGCGCCACCTCGCCGTGATCCACCGGCGTGAGGTCGAAATAGCCGCCTCGGTCCGCTGAGCCCGTCGATGGGCGGCCATCGGGACCTTGTTGAAACAGGAAGAACTCGGCTTCGGGGCCGGCCATCAAGGTGTAACCGAGCTCATTGGCCTCGGCTGTTACACGTTTGAGCGCGAGGCGCGGGCATCCCTCGAACGCTCTTCCGTCAGGATGATAGATGTCGCAGATGATCCGAGCGACCTTGTCGGGCTCGCTGCCGTGTCCATTGGACTGCGTGAACGGCATCACGCGGAACGTGTTCAAATCGGGCACGAGGACCATGTCGGATTCCTCGATGCGGACGAATCCGTCGATGGACGATCCGTCGAACATAATTTGCCCGTCCAGCGCCTTTTCGAACTGGTGCGCGGGGACCTCGACGTTTTTGTTCACGCCCACGATGTCCGTGAACTGGAGTCGAAGGAATCGGATGTCCTGTTCCTTCGTGGCGCTCAGGATCTCGGATTGTGTCCACGTCCTTTTCGGTTCATAGCCAAGTCTTGCATCAAGGGTCGTCGCCATGTGTTCTCCTTTCCAATACGATCAAGGATAAAGAAGAAACGCCGTAGTGTCAAGACAATCGCGCCAGATCGGTTAATCTCGACTTACAGTTAGTCGAAACAGACGTGTACATCGGCAATCTATGGTCCAATTTTAGCGACTATAGCTAACAGCCATGTCAGACGAATAAAACACGAATATACTAGATCTCGGAACCTTAGCGGCGCGGAACGCCTTTCACAGCTTGAAATTGGGGGTGGTCTGGAAAGCCTGGGACGGCTTGGCGAGCAAGTTGCCTTGGATGAAGTTCACACCCAGTTGGCGGACGACTTCGAGCTCTCGGGGTTGCTCGATACCCTCAGCGACAAGCTTGGCGTCGATTTTGTCCGCGAGTGTTTTGAACGTCTGCACGAGCTACTGTTTCACGAAGCTCGTGTGGATGTCGCGCACGAGGCCCATATCGAGCTTCACGTAGTTGGGCCGTAAATGGACGATCTTATCGAGCCCCGAATAGCCTGCTCCCATATCGTCGATAGCGACGAGACATCGGAGATCCATGAAGTCTTTCATCGCGTTCACGAAGAGCGGGAAATTGTCGATGGCGTCGGACTCGGTGACCTCGAGCACGATTTGTTCGGGCGCGAGATTGATCCCGTCGAAGAGATCGATGAGGTCCTTTCCCTGGAAGCGCGGGTCTCGGATCGAAAAAGGCAGCGTGTTGATGAACAGCTTGTAGTCGCGCGAGAGCTGCGCCCTTCCGCCCGCGCCCTCGAGGGCCTTGCGGCGGCACAGATGATCGAGTTCGAAAAGAAGGTCAGCCTTTCGGGCAACATCGAAAAGAGCTAGCGGGCTGCGAAACTCTGTATCGGCCGGCCCGCGACAAAGCGCTTCGAAGCTGTGTTTCTTTCAAGATCGATGCGAACTCTTCGTGTTTTGGCGACAGATATACGTCGATCCATGCTAGCAACTCCAAGTGTAGCCTGTCAACGGGCACCGGGGCTATGACGTTGACACAAAACGGCTTAGCCTCTAATCCGTCAACTTCACGGAAGCTGCAGCAGAGGCATAGGGACGCGGGTAGCTTCAAGCCGGTAGCCACTTGGTTCGCGGGAAAGCTAGGGTAGCTCCGGAGCTTCGAGCGCGAGCCGCTCTTCCATGGACGCGCGAACGCGCTTCATCAAACGCGCGCGATCGCTCGCGCCGAGCCCGTCGGTCTCGATCGGCTCCTGGAAAAAGATCTCTATCGTTCCGGACCGGATCCGGCTGCTTCCCGGAGGCATGAGCTCGAAAGCGCCCACCACGGTAATCGGGAGTATCGACACGCCTGACTCCGTCGCCATATGGAAGCCTCCCTTCTTGAAGGGTAGAAGCTTCCCAGTGCGGCTGCGCGTCCCCTCAGGCGCGATGAGAAACGAAGCGCCTTCGGCCGCGAGACGACCTGCATGGCGCACGCTCGCGATGGCGCGCTCTCGATTGGTGCGGTCCACCGGCACGAAGCCTCCGAGACGCATCGCCGCCGCGAGCACAGGGAGCTTGAACAACTCCATCTTCCCGAGAGCCCGTACTTCCCCCGGCAGGCACAGCCATACAGCCGGCGCATCGAGATTGGAATTGTGGTTCATCATGTAGATGAAGTGCGGTGCATCTCCTAGCCGCTCGCGGCCATGCACCACGATGCGGATGCGCGCGAGGAGGAACCCGATGCGTACGCCAAACCGCCCGAGCCAGTAGAGTGGACGGGAGTCGCGGGTGAGCAACGTGTACGGGATGCCGACGAGCCCAGCGAGAAACGTATAGACGGGCAACACCACCAGAAGCAAAAGACTCGTCAGCATAAAAGGAAAGCCCCTCCAGCCCAAAGGCGGGAGGGGCTACGATGGTATCAGAACCAGCCGTGGCTTCTAGCAGCAGTAGCGGTTGATCGAAATAGAGATCGGCTGTTTTCGTCCTTTGCCTTGCTTGATTTTTGTGGAGGCGCGGGAACGAGGCTTGCGAGCAACGCCCTCACTACGGCCATTATCTGCCATCGCGGCCATAGTGGTCTTCTTGAGGAGCGTTTTGAGGCTCGTACGGCCTTTCTTTTTGGTCTCCATGCCTCGTGAGAGAGCGATGTCGATCTTCTGCTCGACAAGGTCATTGGGCTCGGCAGCAACTTCCGCGACCTCACTCACGATGAGAAACCGCGCCCGGTCGAGCATGCGTTTCTCACGGAAAGAGAGGCTTTTCTTTTTGCTCAAGAAGGAAAGGTCTTTGAGTACGCCAGCGACGTCATAAATCGAGCCGCTGCGCATCTTATCTGAATTATCCTTATAACGTCCCTTCCAGTTCGCGTGGGTCTCGATCTTCCGATTCTCGAGAAGGTCGAAGATCCGCGCAACGTCTTTGTTCGAGATTACCCGGCGTACGCCGACCCCGTCGACGTTCGCGATGGGAACCTTCACGACGGTGGAGTTCGCCAGGATGCGTAACTTATAAAACCGGTGCTCGGACAGCTCGACCCGATCCGACTGAATATCCTCGACAACTCCAATGCCATGATTGGGATAAACGACTTTATCCCCAACTTGAAAGGCCATTTACACCTCGCTTTCCAAAATAAATGAGCACTAAAAATTATACCATGATTTGAGGGACAAAGCTATTAAATAATGAACCGACAGGAGTTTAGGGGGCGATCGTTTCGATGCCAAACGTCGTTAACTCGATGTATATTAGCCCATACGAGTGAGCGCCTAACAAGCCGCGATTTCAACTCCACGAGGCCCTTATTAAAGGAGGTAGAACGGTATCGGGGGCGAACCGCACCCCAGCTACGATTCTGCCATTCGCCGACGATCACGCCAACGCGTTACATATACACGGTTTCCGGCACAAGAAGCGGAAAGGGCCTTCGGCCGCGCTCCCCCATGTTACACTGCGATTTCGTTTCGGCAACGAGCCTGCCCGCTCAGGCACGTGCCTAACTTGCCGGAGTGGCGGAATTGGTAGACGCACGGGATTCAAAATCCCGCGGTCCTCGCGGCTGTGAGGGTTCGAGTCCCTCCTCCGGCACCACATTCGTAGCAAATCATTCGCGGAATCCTCTTTTCATCAGTCTAACCTGGCCCTTCCCGACTTGTACGGTCTCGTTCTCGTGGAAGCCGGGCCAACTTCTCGACGCCTTGCGCGAGGCGCCCATCGTCCTGGTTGTTGTATCGCTCGAAGATCTCGTCCGTCTTGATGACCCTGCCCATCGTCTTATAGATCCATGCGAGACGACCGAGCGTTCTGCCTACGCCATCGCGACGACGGAGAGTTCTCGAGAGTCAGATCAGTTCGCGCGGCGGTTCACGCACGGGAGCACGACGCTCAACGATAGCGGTGCCTGCAGCGCGAGGCCACTGATGGCAGCGGGAATCGATGGCGTATCCAGGCTAGCAGGTCGAAGTGCGAGCGCTAGGCCTCGATCCGCTCCGGCTCTCGCGGTTTCAGCCCCAGGGATCCGTCTCCGCCATATTCGGTCATCTTTGCTTTCATTTGCTCGGCCGCCGCCCGGAGTTTCTCCGAGTCCAGCTCGAAGCGTCGTATCCTGCGACTTCGGTTCCGCTTTAGGAAGTATCGAGAATTGACCGTCAGCTCGAAGTACGACCGTTCGATTTGCTCCTGAACGGTCCGCTCACGAAAAACCATCCGATCCACACCACGCCCACGAAAATGGGCGGTCTGATTGACGTTCATGTGGTAGTGGCCGGTACCCTCTCCAAAACAGTCGAAACGAAGAACCTCGTTCTCGTGCACGTACAACGAGGCGCCCGGCCCTCGGCCTAAATCCACGGCCTTCCAATACACCGCCAGATAGGCGTGGTTTTGAATGGGGACGATCACCGCGCCTTGGATTGGACGGTCGCATGGACGCGCGTTCAATCTCAATACGCTGATCAGCTTCCGTTTCAGTTTTCCTGGCAAAAGGTCGAAGACGGTGAGAACCGGCTTCAGAGAGAAGACGTAGTCCTTCATGACGGGTCTCGCTGGCGGCTTTCGTTCAGTGGACGCGGTTGCGACATCAGGTCTTTTACCGACTACGTTGTTATCAGCCGATGGGCCATTCGATCTTATCAAGCTTCAAACGGCGTTTGAAGCGCTGCGAGCCCGAAAGTCCTTCAGGCGCCGAACATCCCAGCCAAGTCGGCCCGTCCGGGTTACCGAATTAGCCAAAACTGGTGAATGGAGCCAGCCTATCCTATATCCCATCCCCAACGCCCCCGCTGATCGACATGAAGGATACGTCACCCTTGGTCTCCGTCATCATGGCTACCTACAACCGCAGCAACATTCTCCCGTTCTGTATCGACGCTCTAGTCTGTCTAGTGCCCGGTACGTCTGAGGAAGCCGACAGTTTGCACTGGCGCACGCGTTTTTGTCGACGGCGGGGGAATTTGCCGAAGCTCGGCCGAACGGCAGACGTTCGACATCATGCCCGCGCTGCCCAGGAGGAAGCCGACGATAAAGGCGGCAACGATAAGGGCAACGCCAGGTCATGCGGCGGCCCTCACGTGAACACGCCACCTTATCCGGCACCGGATGCACTCTTCGACGTCGCGCGCAGAGGAAGCAATCCTTCCTACGCGTGATAGCGCTTCTGGAGCTCGTCCCAGCATCCCGAAAACGCGCGCTACAACACCCCAATTGTACGCTCGCTTGTACGCTATGATGTGTCCCGACCGCTTTCCAACGTGTTGGAGCGTGTCCAGGAGAGGCGCTAAGTTATTGAAAGGAAAAGATCGAGCCGGAAGCGTGCTGGTGGCGACGGGCCTCTCTCGGCTTTCAAAATCCCGCGGTCCTGGCTGCTGCGAGGATTCGAGTCCCTCCTCCGGCACCACGATCGCCCCGCGGGTCCCGCACACAGACCCCTCCGGTAGGTGTTCGCGGGACACAGTCCCTATCTATATGACAGGGCACAGCTTACCGGAGCTGTTCGCGTCGTTCAGAGACCTCGGGGCCCGCGGAACTTCTACTGGCCGACGCCCGTAATCTCCTGTTGGGGAATGTCTGTGGACATTTGTGTTAATTAGACGAAATGATTGGCAAGAAGCTCTCACATTACACGGTCCTCGAGGAGATCACTCGAGGCGAGCTCCAGACCGTCTACCGCGCCCGCGACGAAAAGCTTCTCCGCGAGGTCGCGCTAAAAGTCCTGCCGCCGGAACTCGTGAAGGAGAGTGACCGACGCCAACGCTTCGTGCAGGAGGCCACCGCAGCCGCGGCGCTCGAGCACCCTCACATCGCTGTCATCCACGAGATCGACGAATCGGATGACGTTATCTTCATCGCCATGGAGCTTCTCCGCGGGAAAAGCCTAGCCGATCGCTTGAAATCGCCGGAGCGGCTCCCGCCGCGCGAAGGATTGGAGCTCGCAAGTGGCGTCGCTCATGGGCTCACCTACGCGCATGCACATGGCATCGTGCATCGTGACGTCAAACCCGCGAACGTCATGCTGACGAGCGAAGGCCACCCGAAGCTGATCGATTTCGGTTTAGCGAGGCTCGTCGACGCGGACAAAAATCCGTTTCTCAGCGAGACACGCCCCGACGAATCGGCCCAGAAGAGCGTCACGGGCGAGAGCGTCATCGAAGGGACGGTGTCGTACATGTCGCCTGAGCAGGCGCGCGGGGGGAAAGTCGACCCGCGAAGCGACATCTTCAGCTTCGGCTTGTTGCTCTTCCACGTGCTGGGCGGACAGCCACCGTTCGAAGGCAAAAGCCGCATCGACACGCTCTACGCCATCCTGCGCGACCCGACTCCGAAGATCCCGGGCTTGAACGGGGAAGAGCGGCAGGTTCTCCAACCAATCATCGACCGATGTCTCGAAAAAGAGCCGGACAAACGCTACCAGCACATGTCTGAGGTGCTCGCGGATTTGAAGCTCGCGCGACTGCGCCTCGCTTCCGGCGGGAAGGCGACGCGCTTGAAACGCCTCGCCGTTGCGGCGGGAATAAGCGTCTTTGCGGTAGCCGCCATCATGGCCTTACTCCTGACGCCACCCGACCCTACGCCAACGAGCGAGACGCCATCGCTCGCAGTGTTGCATTTCGAGAATCTGTCCGGCGATCCAGAGCTCGAGTGGCTGCGGATGGGACTCACCGACATGCTGGTGACGGATCTCTCGCAATCGCCCGAGCTCGAGGTTCTTGGCACCGACCGCCTCTATCAGATTCTCGACGAGATGGGCCGCATTCACGGCGGACCCACGCCTTCGGAGGCCATCGAAGAGCTCGCGCGGCGCGCTTCCGTGAATACTGTTCTTCGTGGAAGCTTCGCGAAAGCAGGCGATTCGATCCGCATCTCGGCGCGCCTCGAAGACGCGCATACTGGCAGGGTCTTGCTCTCGGAGAAGGCCGAAGGGACGGGTGAGGAGAGCGTCTTTCATCTAGTCGACGAGATTAGCGGCCGCATCAAAGCCAACTTCTCCGTCGTCGCGCTCGAAGGCGAGCTCGACCGTGACCTGCGCGACGTGACGACCGCTTCCGTCGAAGCCTATCGACATTACGCCGAAGGCATCCGTCTACACGAACGCTATCGCGAAGAGGAGGCTCTGCCGCACTTCAGGCGCGCAGTGGAGCTCGACCCGGGATTCGCGATGGCCCTCGCGAAGTTGGGCGTCGTCCATAACAACCTCGGCCGGCAGGAAGAAGCCGATGAATTTGCGGTAGCCGCCCTCCAGCATATCGAGCGGCTCTCCGCTAGGGAGCGACACTACATCGAAGGTTGGCACTACTCCCGAAATCCCGAAACTCTCGATCGAGCGCTTGAAGCCTATCGCATGGCGATTAAGCTCTATCCCGACCACGGATCGGCACGACACAACCTCGGAAACTTGCTCGTCGACCTCGAAGATTACGACGCGGCCATCGAGCAGTTCGAAGAGCTCGAAAGCCGCGGCATGGTCTTTCCCGCCACCTACGAGAACCTCGCGAGGGCCTACCAGGCGCGCGGCGATGATGCCCGCGCCCGAGCGGTTCTCGAGGAGTTCAACGAACGCAACCCAGATGACTGGATGACACTGGTCTCGATAGCTCAGCTATCGATCGAGAGCGGCGAGATCGAACGTGGTCTCAATGAGCTCGAGCGCGCCGAAGAGTTGGGCGCGAGCAAATTCCGCACGGCTCCCGTCCTCTGGGAAGCGCATATTCTCGAAGAAGAGTGGGACGACGCCGCAAAGATCGCTGCCAGCATGCTCGAGGCGGAAGAGATGATTGAGAAGTTCTACGGTGGCCGTCTCGTCGCGATCACCGAGCTCTACAAAGGGTGCTATACGCCCGTGATCAACGGTATTGACGCGTTGATCGCGGCCGGAGAAGGACGTTTCAAAAACCAGCCTACGTTGTACAAAGCGAGGGTTCTGCTCGACGTCGGCGACAACGAAGGCGCGCGAGAGGCTGCGCTCACGATCGAAGGGCCAGACGACCGGTACGACTCGGGCCCACAGAGTCGTTTCATCGCCGCCGTCGCCTCGGCACGTCTGGGTGACGAGACGCGGGCGCGCGAGCTCGCGGAAGCCTTCCGCGAACGGGTGAAACCAACGTTTGGGCCCGGACGCGAACGCATGCGCCAACTTCTCGAAGGCGAGCTCGCGCTCGCGCTCGGTGACTTCGCGTCGGCGATCGCCCATTTGAACGAAGCGGAATCGATGTTGCCTCCGCGCGGCGTCGAAGGTCTCCACACCGTCATCTGGTATGCGATCGCCAACGCTCATCGCGAGGCCGGCAATATCGGAGAAGCGACGATGTGGTACGAGCGCATCGTCAACTCGACCGAAGAACGTATCTTCGAGCCGACTCGCTACGTTCGGAGTTTTTATTTCCTCGGCAAGCTTCGCGAGGAAAGGGGCTACGAAGAAGACGCTCTGGACGCCTACGAACGCTTCTTCGAATTTTGGAAAGACGGCGAGATGGATCGCGAGCGCATCCGCGAAGTCGAGCGAAAGCTTGACTGACCGGCATCGCAGCCCGAGAGCCTCGGTCGAAACCCACTCCTTGTCACGATAGAACAGCTCGCTCCCGGTCGGCCCCCATACGGCTTCGTGTCCCCGCTCTCCAGTCGAGACGACACATTTGCGATCGGCCGCGCGCCACATACACGTGTGCAGCAAAGCCTCGGTCTCAGAGGGTAAGATCAACTCGCAGTTCGCGAGAAAGGCAGAACCGTGACGGATAGCAAGCTTCAGGGAGAGGCGGTCCCGGCTCCAGAGAATCTGCCGAAGGGCGTCTTCGTAAGCTCCGATACACGCCGCAAGGAACGCTTGCCGCCGCGTCAGGCGCGCACGAAGAAATGGCCCGTGCTCGATGCCCACGGTCCGCCTTCGATATCGACTGCCGATTGGCGGCTCGAAGCTCGAGCTTGTCGAAGAGGATCGAGCCGGTTTCTGGGAGAGGCTCGGCTACCCACAAAGTGGGCGACCCCTGGAAAGAACAGAGGAGGCGCTAGGGAATCACGTTGTCTACGGGTTTGTTTCGCGGATCGAAAAGAGATGGTGCTGCGTGCGAACGAGTAGTTGGCTTTTCGCAGCGGCAGGAGTCGCCATCGTGATCTCGCCCATGCGGTTCGTCTGCAGAAGCTCGAACTCAGGACCCGCGCGCACGACGTAGATCTCCCCGTCCTCGCTCGTGAGATAGAGCTTGCCGTCGGAGGCGATCGGTGACGCGCTGAACGCTCCCGACGCGACGCGCTTCTGATAAACCCGCTCGCCGCTCGGTAGCAGGAGATGACACCGTTGTTCTGGCACGTGTAGAGATAGTCGCGATAGACGATCGGCGTCGTCACGTAAGAGCCGTCGCGCTCCGTGCGCCACGCGATCTCTCCACCGTGGCGCAGAGCGAAGATTGGCTTGATGCGGTAGCCGCTCGTGATGTATACGCGATCGCGCGAACAACCGGCGTCGGCGTCGTGTTTTTCGAGCTTCCAAAAAGGCGCCTCGACGCTTCACGCTCCCACAATCGCGCCGCTTCGCCGATCGAGACAATAGACTCGGAAGCTGTGACGCGACAGGTCCGTACGGCGGTCGATACGGCCGTCGAGCCCATGAACGAAGATCGAGTCCGGGTCATCGCTGACCGCCGTCGTCAAGAAAACGCGATCGGCCCAAAAGATCGGGCTCGAATGTCCAAGGCCCGGAATGGGTGTTTTCCACTCGATATGGGTCAAGCTTTCGCCGTCCCATGCATCGGGAAGATCGAGCCCGTCGGCGAGACCCGAAGCATTCGGACCTCGAAAGCCCGGCCAATTTCGCGTGGAGCCCTCGGCGGGCACATTGAAATAAATGTCGTTCGCGGAACCCGAGTTCGCGACAACGACGTCGGGATAGCCGTCGCCGTCGAAATCGCCGAGCGCCGCGCGGTAGCTCGTGGCAAGCTCTTCGCCAAGCCGCCTGGCCGTACGGAAGAACCCGTCGCCGCCGTTCAAGAACACGTAATTCTGCTGCGCCCAGTGCCGGCCATTGGCAACGACGGCGTCGAGATCGCCGTCACCGTCCACGTCTCCCAAGCTGATCGAAGCGGTGAGGTTCGCCTCGGCACCCAGCCGAGCCATAGGATGAGCAACCAGCCGTCGCTCTTGTGCCTCGGCAAAATGGGCAAGCAGTAGAAAGGTCAGGAGGAACGTCGAGCGCTTCACCCGACAGAGTTTACACCTTCTTTTCTTTCCACTTGCCTCGACGGAACAGGAGGATGCCGACGACCGCCGAGAGAGAGTAAGAAAGCGCGATCGCGACAAAAACGCCAGTTGGGCCGATATCGAGGGGCATGGCGAGCAGCCAGGCCAAGGGGATTTGAAAGAGCCAGAAGCAGAAAAAATTGATCCATGTGGGCGTCGCGGTGTCGCCGGCGCCGTTGAAGGGACCGGTGATCTTTCCGTCCTCGGCTTTGAAGCTTCATCAACCCCGTGAGCCGCTCGCAGCTCGTAGCCGGAAAAGCCGCCGCGGTATTGCTCTTCACGGCCGTAGCGCTCGTCGAAACGCTCTTGGGCTTCGCGATCATCCTCAACTACGTGCCGATGGAGCGCTATATCGGGGTGCGGATGCAGCTCACTCCCGAAGCGCTTTTGTCGATCTTGCTGCTGTGCCTGCCGCTGATGGTTTTCGTCGTCGCGCTTCAGCTGATGATCGCAAGCTACACGAAAAGCTTCAAGGAAGCCCAAAACTACATCTCGCTCATGCTCCTCGTCCCCGCGCTCCCCGCGCTCATCATGGCGGTCTTGCCCATCAAAGAATCACTCTGGGTCGTGCTTCTGCCGACGGTGGGCCAACAGCTATTCATCAATCAAGTCCTACGCGGCTAGCCGTTGACCGCGGCGAACGTCGCTCTTTCCTCTGCCGTGACCCTCGCCGCCGGGCTCGCTCTCTTAGCACTCGTCGTTCGCCAATATCGCCGCGAGGGCATTCTCTTTCACTAGAACCTGACATCAGCTTGGCGCTCCACCTCCCTCGGGCGTTAGTGGGCACGCCCGCAACTGGGGTCCGACCCTTACGGCAATTTTCTTATGACGGGATATGTTTACGGGGGGCTTGTTCTGGGTCAATGGCAGCGGACGATGGAGCATTCCCCGAAGCGCCTTTTACATGTCCGGTGCCGGTGGTCAAACGGTGATGATCGTCCCGACGCACGAGCTCATTGTGTCAATACTTATGTATTGACAATATGGCTACGTGCCGCTATTCTCGATCCATGAGCAGGACACAGCAGCTCCAGATTCGCGTCACGTCCGCCGAGAAAGCAGCGCTGAGACGCTTGGCGCGACGCGGAGGACTGGGAATTTCGGCCTACGTCCTTTCGCGCGCCTTGCCGAAGGTCAAACTCCGTTTCGCCGAGCTGTGGCGGTCTCTTTCAGGCGAGAGCGAGCGCAGCGAGCGCCGTTACGCGCTCGCTGCGTTGAACGACATGCTCACCGACTTGACGCGAGCCGAATTCCTGGACGCGTTGAGCGAGGCCCCGGTCGGAGCTCTAGCACCCTACTGGCAGAACTACGTTGCCGCGATGGTGGAGCAGGCTGCGCAGCAAAAGGGTGTCTCGCCGCCGAGGTGGCTCGGCGACATCGAGCCTCTGACGGAGCCTCATTACGCCGCGCCCCTGTTGAGTTTGCGTCGGCACCTATTGCGTGCCTCGCCGGTGCCGTTCCGACGGCGCAACATCTTCGTCGACTCCGGGGTTGGCGACCGCATTTGATCGGAAAAAGCTGTGACGCGACTAACGAAATCGGACATCGTTCGTCTGTTCGACCTTCTCGACTCCGAGCTCGCAAAAGAGAACAGCTTGGGGGAAGTCTATGTCGTCGGCGGCGCGGTCATGTGTCTCGTTCTGGAGGCGCGTGACGCGACACGCGACGTGGACGCTTTTTTCAAGCCCACGAAGCTGATTCGCGAGTCGGCGGCCCGGGTCGCGGCCCGGGCGAACGTGCCGAGGACCTGGCTCAACGACGCCGTCAAAAGCTTTCTCAGCCCTCGCGGAGAGTTCGCCCCCTATCTCGAGCGGTCGCATCTTCGGGTCTATGTCGCCGAGCCCCACTATCTCCTCGCCATGAAATGCGCGGCGATGCGACTCGGCGAAGAGTTCCACGATCTCGACGACGTTCGTTACTTGCTTCGACACCTCGATATCTCGAGCGCGAAAGAGGCGCTAGCCATCGTGGCCCGCTACTTCGATGAGAACGAGCTCCATCCCAAAACGCGCTTGGCGCTCGAAGAGCTCCTTCCAGAATAGGAGAGGTAGAGCTCAACCCGAATCGAGGCCCGGGCCCCGCTAGCTCGCATCGAGAAAATTTCGACGCGTGTCGGAAACGTCGAGAACGACTTCCATGACCGTGCCGCCGCGCAGAAGCTTGACGCGGATTCGGTCTTGTTGGCGGATCCGAGACGCGGATCGAACGAGGCACGCGGCGTGGCAGGCCTCTTGACCCTCCATCTCGAGTATCAGATCGCCGCCGAGCAGAAGCTCGCGCCCCGCGATCTCGGCGGGTATGGTCCCGCCTCGAATCCCGGCTTTGTCCGCCGGGCTTCCTCGGGCGACGCGCTGGACGAGTAAACCACCCTCGTAATCCAGATTGAGAATGGTCGCGAGGCGGTCGCGATCGAGAAAGATGGAATCGAGGCCGGTCCACGCACGTTCTTCGAGGGCCAAGAGTTGTTTGGCCGTGTTGATCGTGACGACGAATCCAAGGCCCTGAAATCCTCCCGACTCCGTAAGGATGCGTGACGAGATCCCAATCACTTCGCCCTTCGAGTTGAACATCGGTCCGCCGCTATTGCCCGAGTTGATGGCCGCGTCGGTCTGGATGAACTCCGCGAGGATCGTGCCGTCGTAGAGCCGGTTGAACTCGCGAAACCCGCTGATATTGCCGAGCGAGTAAGAGTTCTCGAGGCCATAGGGTGCACCAATGACATAGACGGCCTGTCCGACAGCGAGCAGGTCGGAATCGCCGAGCGCGGCGTGCGGGAGGTCGGGCGCGGGCGCCTTCAGTCGAAGCAGGGCGATGTCCGCGCTCGCCTCGCTGAATAGCAGCTCGACTTCGAGCATCGAGCCGTCGTGCACCTTGACGACGATGGCATCCGAGCCGTCCACGACATGGGCCGCCGTCAGAACGTGACCGTCTGTAGAGATCAAAACGCCGCTTCCCATGCCGCGTTGAGCTTCCTCGCCCGCCTTCGTAAAAACTTGCTGGCTGGTAAAGATCGTGACGACCGTGGGTACGACCTGCTCGTAGAGCTCGGCGGCGTTTCGTTCTCTGCCTTCGAGATAGCTCGGGATCTGGCGAACTTTTGGTGCCGCGTGCTCTTGCGCGTCAGCAACAGGCGCCGAGAGTAGGACAGCCACACACAGAAGGACTCGCAATGTCGTTCCTCCTTCAAGTGCATCCTAGTCGTTTCGTACCCCGCACCGCCATGAAGCACTTCACGCGAAATCGACAAGGAGCGGTACGACACCTATCACGCAGCATTCGTCTTCGCTTAGTGCTTTGTGCTAGCTTTACAGCACCATGATTGACTCGGAGCTACTCGAAATTCTCTGTTGCCCAGATACCAAGCAGCCCGTCACACTTCTCGAAGGCGAGGCGATCGACCGCGTCAACGAGCAGATCGCGGCGGGCGGTGTTTCGAACCGGGGCGGCCAAGCGGTCGAGGAAAAGATCGACGCCGGGCTCTTGAGAGAAGACCGCAAGTTTCTCTACCCGATCCGGGACGCGATCCCCATCATGCTCGAAGACGAGGCCATCCCCTTCGAGGCCTTCGACAAGAAGAGCTAGCCCGTCCTTGCTTCCCCACGTCGTCATTGTCGGGGGCGGCTTCGGCCGGCTTATCGACCCGTGCAAATCTACGTGAAAGTATTCTCAGAACACTAGGATGTCAACGTGCTCGGGTCGCGGTCGACTTTGTCATCTCGCGGCTTCAGTGCGTCCTCGACCCAAGACACTCCCGACGGCGACTGTAACCGCGGCGCCGACCAGCACGAACCAAGGCCAGGCGACGGCGGAGCGGGCGGTCAACCAAATTACGGTGACCGTACCGATCCCAACAGCCATTCCAATCATTACGCTGCGCTCGTCCGCTCGAGGAACGAGCACTCCCAGCGCGAACCCTCCGAGAAGACCTCCATAGACGAGCGACTGGATCGCCAGTGACACCTCGACCGCCGCGTTCCCTTGACTCAAAGGGATGAAGACGATGGCCCCAGCGATGAGCAGAGTCGCCCACGCGAGCGTGAAGAGCTTGCCCATGCGCAATACGGCTCGCTCGTCCTTCTCGCGACCCGTTGCCGGGGCCCAGAAGTCATAGGCTGTGGCGGAAGCCAGCGAATTAATGGAAGAGGAGAGGGACGACATGGCCGCGGCGAAGACACCGGCGATCAACAGTCCCGAGAGCCCCGCTGGCATTTGCTCGACGATGAAGCGCGCGAATATCTCGTCGCTGCGCTCGAAGCTTCGACCCTGATAGAAAGCCCATAAACCCATGCCGACCATGAGGAAGATGACGAACTGGGCCATGACCATGATGCCGCTGCCCACGAGAGCCTTCTGACTCGCGCGCAGATCCTTGCAAGTGAGCAGGCGCTGCACGATGATCTGATCCACTCCGTGGGAGCCCATGGTGAGGAAGGCGCCCCCGACGAGTCCTGCCCAGAAAGTGTAGGGACGCGACACAACGAGCCCGAAATCCAGAACCTGCAATTTGCCTGCCGCGGAAGCTTGCGCAAGCATCGCAGCCCACCCGCCTTCCACGAGGCCTGAGAGAGCCACCGCGGCCGCCACCGCACCCACGAGGTAAAGGAACATCTGCAACGCATCTACCCAGATGACGGCTTTGATGCCGCCGAAATAGGTGTACACCACCGTGAGTAAACCGATGACCACGATGGATAATGCGTAGGGCCACCCCGTGATGAGGGCTAGGGGGATGGACGTCGCGAACAGACGCACCGAGTCCGCGAGCAGGCGTGTGATCATGAAGACTCCGGAAGTAAAGTGCCGGGCGCGTATGCCGAAGCGGGTCTCGAGCAAGGCGTAGGCCGTCGTGATCTTTCCCCGGTAGTAAGCCGGCAGAAGGATCGCAGAGACCACAGTCCGCCCGGTGAGGTAGCCGAACGTCAGCTGCAGAAAAACCAGTGTGCCGAGATAGGCAACACCAGGAATGCTCAGGAAAGTGAGCGTGCTGGTCTCCGTGGCCACCACGGACAGCATGACCGCCCCCCAGGGGAGCTCCCGGTTTCCCAGAAAGTAGTCGGTCCCACCGGTCTGCCCTCGACCGAGCCAGGCGCCCCAGGCCGTCGTCGCCGTCAAGTATCCGACGAGGACGGCCAGGTCCAATCCTTCGAAGCCGATCAAACGGTCACTCTTTTTTTTTAGCTAGTACGTGACTCGCTATTGATTCTCCTCCCGTACCGTCGGGTACTCGATCCCGAGCTGCTCCATATAGGTGTCGTATTTCTCGGGGTCGAAGTAGTACTTCTTCATCTCATCCCGATACCGGTTCATGATCTCCTCGTTGAGGTGCGTCGCCGGTGGATCGGCATCCGAGATGAACGGCGTGTACTCGTGGTCTTTCTTCTGCACTTCGTTGAGGTATTTGTGCGCTTCCTCGAGAAGCTCCGGGTCGAGAAAGAGATCGAGCCCGGTCATCGCCATGACCTTGGCGCCCGCCGTCGCGCCTTTGTGAGCGATAGGGGTGGCCATCGCGACGGCGCTCGACCAGTGATGCCCGCCGCCGCCTGTGCTGAAGTTCGAAGGAAAACGAAGCGTGAGCGTGGGAACGTTCCACGAGATGTCTCCGATATCGTCCGAGCCGCCGCCCGTGCGCGGCTCTTCAGCCGGTCCTTGAAGCTCGGCGAGCTCGGTCGTGAGACCGGTCGGCTCGGTGCCCATCTCTTTTTGGAGCGCCTTGGCGAGAGCTTGGTCAGCTTCGCTCCATTCCGGAAGACCCACAACCTGGATGTTCTTCGTCATCGCCTCGGCAATCGGTTTGTTGAAATGACCTGGATAGGCCGTCCCCAGGATGCGCCACTCGACTTCGGTGTCGGTCATCATCGCGGCCGCTTCGGCGGTCTTGTTGCCGATGTCGAACAGCCGCTTGATGTTCGGCTGGTCGAGCTCGCGGAAGTAGTACCAAACGGAAGCCACCGAGGGCACGACGTTCGGCTGATCCCCGCCATTCGTGATGACGTAATGCGTGCGCTGCGAGAGCCGCAGGTGCTCGCGACGAGCATTCATCGCGCTGTTCATGAGCTCCACCGCGTCGAGCGCACTGCGTCCGCGCCACGGCGATCCCGCCGAGTGCGCCGATTCGCCGCGGAAGGTGTACTCGACGGAGACGAGCCCGTTGCCGCTTCGCTGCCCCCAGCTCGTGTTGAGGTTTCGGCTCACATGGGTGAACACACACGCGTCGATGTTCTGGAAATAGCCGTCGCGCACGAACCACGCTTTGGAGCCGAGCTGCTCTTCCGCGACCCCCGGCCAAAGCACGAGCGTTCCGGGAATGCCTTCGCGCTCCATGATCTTCTTCAGCACGATCGCGGCCGTCACGTTGACCGCTTGCCCGGAATTGTGGCCTTCGCCGTGGCCGGGCGCCCCCTCGATGATGGGGTCGTGATAAGCGACGCCGGGTTTTTGTGACGCTTTGGGGATACCGTCGATGTCGCTCCCAAAGGCAATCACCGGGCGGCCCGATCCCCAGCGCGCCATCCACGCCGTGGGCATGTCCGACATTCCCATCTCGACCTCGAAGCCGTTGTCTCGCAAGAGCCCCGTAACGTAGTCCGAGGTCTCGAATTCCTGAAAGCCGAGCTCACCGAAGCTGAAGATCATATCCACGGTCACTTGGGTAAGCTTTCGAAGCGACTCGACCTCCTCGACAGCCTCGCGTTTCAGCTCGTCGAGCCGGGCATCCGGGGGCTCGGCCGCGGTCGCACAAAGCGCAATCGTCAAAAAGCCCACCGCAAGAATCAAGCTTCGAAAATCACTCACCAATCGATTCATCGCTCCAACCTCCGGCAGGGATTCTATGTCATGCCTGTCCCCAATTCATATGCGTCCCCGCCCGATCCGTTGACTGCGCGTCACGACATGTTAGTCTGGATTCAAGACCTCACTCCCCTTCCCAATCGGACGCATGGCGACCAACGACATCATTCTTAAAGGCATCGCCTGGACGACCGGCTATCGCGTCTTCGCGATGCTCGCTCAGTTCGGCGCCATGCTCGTTCTCGTGCGGATCATCCCGCCGGAGGAGTACGGACGGGCGGGAGCGGTCGTCGGCGTCCTCACGATGCTGAACGTTTTGAGCTGCCGAGCCTTCGTGAGCCAAGCGCTACAGCTCCCCGAAGGTGAAGAGCCGGACTGGACCATGCATTGGCGGGCTGGCTTCTGGCTTCAAGCTACTCTTTTCGTCGTGACGAACGCCATCGCCGGCGGCCTTTGGTTCTTGCCGAGCCACCGCTCTATCGCGTTCCTCTTGCACTTGGCGTCGCTCGGCGCTGTCTTCGAGTGCCCGAGCGCTCTTCGCAGCACCATGCTCCAGCGGGCACTGGATTTTCCCCGTCTCCGCATCCTCGACGGCATCAGCAAAGCCTTTAGCATTCTGACCATGTTGAGCTTGGGCGTCGCTGGGTTCGGCGCACTTGCCATCGTGGCGGGCGCGAACGTCGTTCCCGCAATTCCGGGTGCTGTCGATCTTCTCCTCGTGCACCGCTTTCGCCCCCCAGGCTGGTTCAAATTTCTCGATTGGCGGAGATACAAGTCTTCCTTACTCTTCGGATTCCAGCAAAGCTGGTCCGGATTGCTCCAATCCTCGCGCGGCGCGCTCGAGGCAGCGGTCTTGCCTCTACAGCTCGGTTTTGCCGCGCTCGGACTCCTGCAACGTGCGCAATCGCTTTTTCTCAGCACCGTCGGGCAAGTGAACAGCATCTTCGCCGAGACGGTGTACCCGCTTCTTCCGAAACACGCGGCGGAGCCCGAGCGCTACAGGAGAACGGCGACCCTTTTTCTTCAAGTGGTGTTCTGGATCGTTTTGCCGGGAGCCTTTTTCGTCGGCTGGCAAGGAAAAGCGGTGCTCCGCGTGCTCTACGGCGAGCGTTGGATCGCCGCGGATCCTCTGATCGCTCCGGGCGCTGCCATCGGCGCCGCGGTCTGTGTGTTCGGCGCGGGCTACAACATTGTTCTAGCAAAGACCGAGTTAAGGCGGTGTGTGCTCCTCGACGTTACGGTCGCGCTCGCGACAGCGCCCGTCATCTTCACCGTCATGCTCGGCGGCAACATGGTCGCTTATGCCTGGGCGCTTGCCGCGGGGCAGTTCGTGGCCGCGGTCGTAGCGATTGGGGTGGCAACGAGGTGGCTTCAACAAGGCTGGCCTCGAACCGTCCTCGCACCACCCCTCGTCGGCGCCACCGTGGCCGTCCTCGCGTTGCATGTAACCCTAGGCCTCGAGAGCTTGCCGCTCATCGTCCAGCTGCTTTGCCGCGGATCCCTCTACCTATGCATCACGGCTCTCGTTGTCCGCGTTCTCTTTCCGAGCGTTCTTACCGCCACGATGCAAGGTATTCCGGGAGGCGCGCGTCTCGGTCGGTGGCTTCGGCTGCCGCCACGGGAAGCTGCCGTCGAAACGTAGCGCCCGGTTGTGGCTGCCAAAGGGCGATGCTACGCTTCTAAAGATCCGACCCAATCCCAAATAAAGCACTGAGATCGCACACTATCTAGAAAAGGCACATTCTTTTGACCACCGACACCCCATCGGCCACAAGGACCCCACGCTTTGTGCGCACCGGTCTCGTCCTAGCGCTGCTTCTCTCCGTTGCTTTCTCCTTCGGCTATATGGTCCACGCGCATCAAATCCCTCCCTACCAAACGATTCGGAGCGCCATCCTCTGGGTGAGAACGCGGCCGCTGACGCGGAGCGTGTACTACTACTTGCAAGAAAATTACCTCGCCCCCGATCGGCGAAAAGGATTCTGGGAGAAGACTCAGGCCCCGCCAGACGCCTCGGATCTCAGCCCCGAACAGGCACAGCAAATGGCTCGCTTGCGTGCCGTGGGTTATTTGAGCGGCTACGAAGCCTCTCCCGAAAAAAAGGGCGTGACGGCCTACGACCGCGAGCGCGCCTATGACGGCCTGAGCCTCTACACCTCCGGGGATTCCGAGAAGGCCGTTCTCATCGACATGGACGGAACGGTGCTGCACGAATGGCGGCAACCGTTTCATCGGGCCTTTCCCGACTCCAAAGAGCCACGCGGTGTCTCCTATCTCGAATTCTGGCGCCGCGCCTACATGTACCCGAACGGCGATTTGCTCGCGATCTTCGACGGTTTTGGTCTCATCAAGCTCGACATGGATTCGAATTTGATATGGGCCAATCCAGCCCGCATCCATCACGATCTGTTCGTCGATGAGAACGGCTTCATCCACACCCTATCGCGCGAAGCGAAAGTCATCCCGAGGCTCCATCCCGTTGAGCTCGTGCTCAAGGACTTCATCGTCGTGCTCGACATTAACGGCAATATCGTCAAGAAGATATCCGTGCTCGAGGCCTTCGAGCGATCGCCCTATGCGTCTTTTCTTGCCAAGATGGAGAGGTTCGGCGACGTTTTGCACACGAACACGATCGAGATCCTCGACGGATCCCATGCCGCACGATCTCCGGTCCTCGCAAAAGGCAACGCTCTCATCTCCTCGCCGACGACGAACGCCATCGCGATCGTCGACATGGAGACAGAGTCCGTCGTCTGGGCCCTCTCGGGACTATGGGCCGCGCAGCACCAACCGACTTTGCTGGCGAACGGCAACATGCTGCTCTTCGACAACGAAGGCCATTTCGGCATGTCGAAGGTCGTGGAGTTCGACCCTCTCACCCAGGAGATCCGGTGGCTTTTTGGCGGCAACGAAGTCAACGGTTTCTCGAGTCCAATCTGTGGATCCAACCAGCGACTCCCGAACGGGAATACGCTGATCACCGAGACGACGAGCGGCCGGGCCTTCGAAGTGACCGAGGATCTCGACGTGGTGTGGACGTATTACACAACCCCGCACGAGCCGGGGACGACGACGAGCTCATCGCGACGCTCTTCGAGGTCGTGCGCATCGAGCGCGACTATCCCGAGTTCGAGTTTCGCGAACGGAAACGCTCCACCACGGCGACGGCTGACTCCGACCAGTAGCCGCGGAGCCAGGACGGATAATCCACGCCGTTCGCTTGTGGCAAAGCGGCTTTTCAGGCGACGCGCTTCAATGCGTGTCAAGGCCGCTCAGCTCAGGAGCTCGACTTCGACGCGCGCATCGTTGAAGCACGCGCCGCCGGCAACCACGTTGACGTGGGTCGGCGTGAGAGCGGTAGATACGCGCTCATTGAGAGAGGATTTCATCCACGCGCCTTTCGGGATGTGAACGACCCCAGCCCGGACGTGCTCGCCGACACGCGCGTGGCACATGATTTCTCCGAGCTCGTTGAAGACACGTACGCGGTCCCCGCTTTTTATCCCTCTTGGCACGGCATCACGAGGATGAAGGGTCGCGCGCAACTCGGACAGATTGAACTCGCCGAGCGTGCTGCTCACTGTCTTGGACGTTGCCGGAGAAATGAGCGCCAAGGGAAAGCCCTCGGAGCGAACCGGATCATAATGATACGGGCGCTCACCGAGACATCGGGGCGTGAGCTGAATCTTGCCGCCGGGCGTTTCCGGAAACACGTTCTCGAATTGAATGGGCGCAGGACCATCGAAATCGTAGCCGTGAAACTTCCCTGCGCGAAGAGGCTCGGCCGAAACGAGTTTGCCGTTCAAGCGGATCGCGGCGATCACTTTCTCGCGCGTTTCGTCCTCGCTCCATCGGAACGCGTCGTCCGTAAAACCCATCGCGCGGCCGAGGGCTTGGAAAAGAGCTAGGTTCGTGCGTGCCTCGCCTCTCGGCTCGATAACGGGCTCAGTAGCCCCGACAACATAGTTCCCGTAAGAGCGCCTGAGCTCGCGATGCTCGAGAAAGGTCGTCGCCGGGAGCACGATGTCTGCGTAGCGCGCCGTGTCCGTCATCACCTGCTCCGAAACGACAGTAAAGAGATCATCGCGCGACAAACCTCGGATAATCCCGTTCTGGTCCGGAACCGTCGCTACTGGATTGCAGTTGAAGACGAAGAGGCCGCGAATCGGAGGATCGGGCGGCGTATTCAAAACGAGCGAGAGCTCCGTCATGTTGACGACGCGGGTGTTCCAAGACGCCCGGTCCCAAATCTGCGAAACGTCCATCTCGCCGGCGCCGCTATTGCTGAGCGTGAAGCCGCATCCGCGTTTGCCGAATTTTCCAAGGAGAGCGGGAATGGCCATAACGGCCGCGACGGCTTGTCCACCATTTTGATTGCGCTCGAGACCCCAGCCGCAGCGGAGTAGCGCTTTTGGCGCACCCGCGAAGCGCTCGGCGAGCTCGCGGAACTCTACCTCGTCCACACCAGCATCGACGGCGGCTTTTTCGAGCGGCCACGAGGATGCAGCGTCCAAGAGCGGCTCGAGCCCCTCAGCGTGGCGCTCGATGAAGCCGCGATCGAGCTTCCCTTCCTTGGACCAATGGTCGATCATCCCGAGCGCCAGCGGCAAATCGGCCCCGGGGAACACCGGCAGGTGAAGGTCCACGAGGTCTGTCGAGAGCTGACGAACGGGGTCCACCACGGCGATGAACGCACCGCGGCTCTTCGCTTCTCTCAAATAGGGAATGAGGTGGATGTTCGACGCCTTCGGGTTGGCACCCCAGATGAGGATCGCTTCCGCTTCGACATAATCGGGAAAAGCGACGCCCGCCATCTTGCCGTACATCTCCTCGGCAACGGCGCTCGTCGGCGCCGCACAAATCGTCTTCGCGAGACGCGAGGCCCCGAGCCGGGCGAAGAAGATGCTGTCCACGAGCTCGTCCGTCATGAAGCCGTTCGAGCCGCCATAGGAGTAGGGCAGGATGGCCTCACCGCCATGCTCGTCTCTAATCGCGCCCAAGCGCGACGCGACCTCTTCAATCGCTTCGTCCCATGAGATAGGCTCGAATGCACCGCTTCCCTTGGCGCCCACACGACGCAAGGGGTGCAACAGCCGGTCCTCGTGATAGACGCGCTTCGCGAAGCGCCGCACTTTGGAGCAGATGAAAGCGTTCGTGACGGGATTGCCGCTATCAGGGGCCGCTTCGATCTTGGTGATGACGCCGTCCTCCACGGTGACTTCGAGCGAGCACGTGTCGGGACAATCGAGAACGCAAGACGTCGGTAGAGTGCCCGAGCTCATTCGTGTCGCTCCGCCTCCTGCAGCGCAAAAGCAATGCCGGCATAGTTCGCCGCAAGGTCGATCGGATCGGCCTCGTTATCGTAAAGGAACCAATGGCCATACTCTCTCAAGTAACCGAAAGCCAGCGTGATGTCCGGCCCCCAGCGGCGTGTGCCGAGATAGCTCGCGATGGCGTGAGCGGCTTGTCCGCGAGCCGCGTTGTTGCCGCAGAAACCACCGGGAACTTCACTGAGCCCGATGCGCTCCTCGAGCTCGCGAACGGACATGCGCGACATCTTGACGAGCTCTCTCTCCGAAAACCCGGTGAGGAACAAATAGGGGTAATCGCTCAAATCCTGGCAAGAAACCGCGAAGGGAAGCACCGCCAGGACGACCCCAAAGAACCATTTCCGCTTCATCATCTCATTCGCATCCGAAGCCACACGGTTGGGATCCGCAGGCCACCCGCATTTTACGTCATCTAGTTCCCGTAATACGAGTTGCTACTGCCTAAAAGCTACCCGCTTCCTGGTCGCTCTGCCACAGTCCTTGCGTTTTTGTCATCCATCTAGCGCGGTTTCGCCTGCGGAGCGACGGCGGCGAACAGAAGTCCGATGAGCCCGAGGACGATAGCTGCATCGGCAACGTTGAAAAGGCCTGTTCGGAGCCCGCCGACACCGACGCGAAGAAAATCGATGACGTGCCCGTCGTGGAACAGGCGGTCTAAAAGATTTCCGACACCGCCTCCGAGGATAAGAGACCAGCCGACGAGCTCCGTCACGCTCGAGGCGCGGAGCAGCTTGAACGCGAAGAGCAAGAGCAGGAGCGACACGCCCACGGTGAAGAGCCAAAACCGCGTGGTCGCCTCGAGCGCGGCGCCGAGGCCGAGAAAGGCGCCCGCGTTCTCCGAGTAAAGAAGAGTGACGGAGCCTCCCATATAGACGTGCGGGCCGAGCCCGTGAAGAAGCTCCGCCGCAAGCCGTTTCGATGTCTGATCGCAAGCGACCGTCAAGACGAGGAGCGGCAGCACGAGGAGCCAGCGTCGTCTCATGACGCCTCCTCCCAACGTCGTCTCATGACGCCTCCTCCCAACGTCGTCTCATGACGCCTCCTCCCAACGTCGTCTCATGACGCCTCCTGCCAGCGTCGGGTCACGACGCCTCCTGCCAGCGTCGGGTCACGACGCCTCCTGCCAGCGTCGGGTCACGACGCCTCCTGCCAGCGTCGGGTCACGACGCCTCCTGGATGATGGTGACCCAAAACGCGTCGTCGACCACCACTTTACTCCGAAATGGCACCTTCGAGCTCGAGAAGCTTCCGCTTCCTATCGAGCCCTCCACCATAATCGGTCAAGCTACCGTTTTTTCCGATCAATCGATGGCAGGGGATGATGACGGAGATGGGGTTCTGGCCGTTGGCCGCGCCCACGGCCCGGAACGCCGCAGGTTTCGAAAGTCGCCGCGCGAGCTCGCTATAGGCCACCGTCGTGCCATAGGGGATGGCGAGAAGGTATTGTCAAGTTGACGTTGAGCGAGCGAACCTATTGCGTCGAGCTGACTTCCTTTGCTCTCATCGGACGGCACAGGTTACCTCCTGCCAGACGATGAAAGCGCGGTCTCGTAGCTCCCGATGATGATGCGCTTGCAACAAATGCCGTCCGACGCGAAAGAGGTTTTGCACGAGTCCATGCACGGTCAAGAATCGTTGCGCCTGCCCAGGAGCTTTAGACTTCCGCATCTGTCGTTCCCGTTGTCGCGTCGGTTCGTGCGAGACTTCGGCTAGGTTGTTTCTGTACTGGTCAGTGTCGTGGACGACGGACGGCATGACCTCGCGGTGAGCGGCACTGTAGCTTCTCAGTTTGTCGGTGACCAGCTGCCAGGGCGGACGGCCTTGCCCTTTCAACAGCTTGCGGAAGAATCGTTTGGCGGCTTTCTGATCACGGCGAGGCTGGACGAGGATATCAATCACATCACCATCTTGGTCTACCGCGCGCCAGAGGTATTGGCGTTCGCCTTGTATCTTTATGAAGACCTCGTCCAGGTGCCACGTGTCACCAAGGCGACCCTGCCGACGCTTCAGTCGCCGAGCGTATTCCGGCCCGAACTTGATGCACCAAAGTCGGATCGCTTCGTAGGAAACCGTGATGCCTCGCTGAGCAAGCAGCTCTTCGACGTTTCGAAAGCTCACGCAGAATCGGTGGTAGAGCCAGACGGCGTGGCTGATGATTTCCGGTGGAAATCGATAGCCGTGGTAGCTTGGCGCATCGGTCTTCATTGGACCATTCTGTCAGTCACCAGCTCAATTTGACAGCAATGGCACCGCCCGCGTGGGCGGAGGTCATCGGGGAGTGACCGAAATCGTTCGTTCACTCGAAAGTACCGCTCGAGAAGATACGCCACAGGACAGGCGGTTGGTGGCCTACGTGGTGGTGAACCGCAAGATCGATAGCCGCGACCTGGGCCGTTTCCTCCGCCAGAAACTGCCCGACTATATGATCCCAATCGTCTTCGTGCAGTTGGATCACCTGGCGCTAACGCCCACCGGCAAGGTCGACCGGCGAAAATTGCCCGCCCCCGAGCCAACCCGGCCCGATCTCGAGCACGCCTACGTGGGTCCACGCACAGAGGTCGAGGCAGAAGTGGCAGCTATCTGGGCCGACATACTGGACGTGGAGCAAGTCGGGGTGCACGATAATTTCTTCGAGTTGGGCGGACATTCCTTGCTGACCCTACGCCTCGCCGCGCAACTGGAACGAAAGTTCGGGGTGGATATCCCGCTCAAGTCGTTCTTTCGCAATCCGAGCGTGGCGGAACTGGCCGCCATGCTCAGCCCCGATCGGTCGTCCAAGGGAGATCATGCGCACGACGCCGACGGTACGGGTACCCGAGTCCATCCTGATTTCGCCGTTCAGCCGGAAAAGACGGAAGCGCTGGACGCGCTCTACGAGCGTATCGAGCAGCCACGTCTTGGTGCGGATCCCAAGGCGACGATCTCACAGGGGTGGCATGGGCGTCGGAGGTGGGCGAGTGCGGTGGCGAATGCCCTGCCCTATCCCGTGGCGTACCGACTCCTGAGCACTGCCCTCGAATACCCGTCGATGCAAGACGCGTTGTTTCGATACTACATTCGACTGATCCGCCGCTTTCTCGGTGTGCTCGACATCGATGCGGACGAGAATCGATTGATGCACGACTGTTTGTTGTTCGGTAGCCTCTTCCACTATAGGATCGGACCGTGGGGCCGAGTGCCAAGGGATGAGGCCCGGCGGCAGGAGTATGCGAATCGCTTCTCGATCGAGGGTAAGGAGCAGCTGCAACGATTCCTCGATCAAGAACGCGGCGTGGTCCTGGTGTGCTGTCACGACAATGCTCAATCTTGGTCCAGCCTTTTGCAGCTCGGCAGCTACAACGTAGGTGGCGTCCACATCTACCTAAAGCGGCTCGAGCTTTCCAGCAGCACTCTAGAAAACTCGCTTTTCTCTCATCAGCTGAACACCGCAAGACGGACGCTTCAACGAGGGGGTGTCGTCACCATCGCCGGTGACGGCCATCATGGCCGAAGCTCCGGCATCCGATACGATTTTCACGGTCGCTGGCGACCGTTCCGGACGAGTTTCGCTGAGCTAGCCTTTTCGACGGGCGCAACCGTATTCGCTGTTTTCAATCATGTAGATTCCGCGGGCCAGGTCTATGCGAAAATTGTCGGTCCACTCGATCCTGTCCACGACATGATCAGCCATGACGCACGGGTTCGCGGATTGGTTGACCAATACGTTGCCCTGTTGGATAGCACATGGCGTGAAGAACCGTGGATGGTTCCCTGGTTTCAGATGGAAAAACATTTGGCGTACCCGCCCCCTAGAGAAACACAAGCGCCACCCGGCGTTTTCGATGCACAGTAACTGGTGCTTCGTGTCGGCGATCGGTCGTATCGAAGGTATTGCCTGGAACACCGTGGCCCGCTGGGTCGAGATGGCCGCCGACGCGTGCCGGCGCTTCAACCAGGCAAGGATCGCAGGATTTATTGCCGAGGAGCTCCAGGCCGACGAGACTCGCTCCTTCGCCGGGAGCAAGACCCGGCCGAGTTGGATCTTCGTCCGGGACCGTGAGCGGTGGACTTCGATGATGCGTTGGCGCCCGCGATCAGCTTCGAGACAGGATCACGAGCGGGGTGATGACCTCCCACAGGCTCGCGCCGCCGTGCCGGTAACGAGGCTTTCGATGCCGGGAGGTTTCGCTCCAGCGGGGATCTTCGCGAAAGCCGTGATCGGAGAAAAGAAACACGAGCGTTCGCCGCGGCGCTTCTTCCAGCAAAGTCCCGAGCGTCCTTCGCGCGTGAAGCTCGATCTCGCGGAGTACATCGGAGAGGGGCATCGACGACTCGTGGATCTTGTCGTCCACGAGATTCAGTCGCTCGATCGGCTCACCGCCCGGTCCATGGAGACGCTTGAAACCGGGCAGTACCGAAGTCTCCGCCTTTTGGCCGTAGCTCGGTTGGGACTCCGCGACGAGCTCGAGCTGGGGAACGCCGATCCCGGCGGCCTCGAGCTGAGCTTGGGTCGTCGTGGGATGGATGGACCAGAGCGGAATTTCGTCGACGACGCGGTACACGGCCCGGAGTCGAGGCAGGAGCGTGGCTCGTAAATGACTCCACACGTCCCAGCGCATGCCGTCGAGGAACACAAACCTCTCGCTGGCGGGCTCGAGCTTTCTTCGGTATTTTTCGGCGAACTCTTCGAAAAGGTATCGGAGTGTTCTCGCACCCTCGGCGGGGGCCTGAGCGAGAAAAAAAGTCTCGAAGTCGGACGCCCGCGCTTCGAGAAGGCGACGTGCGTTTCGGGTCGGGCCTTTTAGGTCAATCGCATCCGCGAGCTTGAGCTCGTCGAGTGATTCCTGCAGATGGCAGAGCGCCACGGGCATCGGCGCCATGTGCTCACGGTAGAGCGTCTCCCAGCCCTCTGGGGTGTCGGGGGATTTTTCTAGCCCGTCCACGTAGTGTATCCCGCGGTAGAGGCTCACGCCCGACTCGAGCGCTCGGGTGAGTGCCTCGAGGCCGAGCCGTTCGCGCTGAACGTCTTGGTCTGGATCCGAACTACGCGCGCCGGCCGGTACACTCGTTAGCGAGCCCGCAAGGACCATGCGGATGAGCTTTCTCGCTCGATCCCTAACCGCGAAGCGAAACGACTTTTCCCCATAAGCGAGACGAGCGAGCGTCTCCGCGTCGTCGCCGTCATTGTGTGAGAGAATCGCGCGCCGCTCGTCATCCGTCAGCTCGCTCTCGACACGCTCGAAAACCGACAAGACCTCGTCGGGAGCCTCGCTGGTAAACGCGTCAAAGGCGTCATGAAGACGCTCCGCAATCCGTGGCTCGACCTCTTCAACCGGAGCGGGAGCGCGAAAGGCCAGAACCATGAGCCGGCAAGCTTTGCGCTCACCAAGCTTCTCCCACCACGGCCACAGCTCCGAGAAACGTTCGCGGACGAAAGACGCAAGCACACTTTGCTCTGCCGCGATTTTTCCTTGAGAAACCACTTTGATGTAGTCCTCCGATGCGAGCGCCGCGTCACCGTCGATCCATCGTGCCACGATGTCGAGGAGCGCCTTGCGGGGGAAGCTCCTTTCCGCAATGCGCTCGGCGAGATCCTCGAGGCTTCTCTCGACGAGAACTGCGTGCCCCGCGAGCGCATCGTTCACCGCGTCGATGACCTCGCTCGCGGCGAGCTTGTCGACGCGCTTCAGAAGATCGGGCGCTTCGAGGTCGAGCTCTACGAGCTTGCGGATTTTAGACACAAGAGAGTCTTTGCCCACTTCCGATAGCCCGTGGAGTGCGCTCTCGATGGGCTCTAGATAGGTCGGCTCCCGTAGTCTTTCCAAGTACTGGACGATGCCGCGATCGATGACGGTCTGAACCTCGGACGGTGCGGGAAGCTCGAGCACGTCTCCTAGCCTAAAGCCGCAGTCGCATGCGGGCTTCGCGCGCAGAAGCTCCGGAGAGAGCCTATCGCAAGTTTTTGCCAGCGCTTCGTCCAAAAGACGGTCCGCCTTCACCCGATCATCGTCGACCGAGATCAGCTCGAGCGCAGCGAGCCGTTGGAGTACGCGATAGCTCTTCTCGTCCCGGAGCGAGAGAAGACGCTTCACCCGCTCGCGGGATTTTTGCGTGCGGTGCGCCCTCTCGTACACAGCGCTGTAGGTGGAAACGAAAGCCTGCATTTCATCGTTGAGCCGTCGCGTCAACGCGGGGAGAAAGGGCAAATCGGGACGGGAAGCAAGCTCCCGAAGGCGATGACGTCTCGCGCCGAGCTCTTTGTGCTCTTCGTCCTGCACAGGAAGCTCCATCGCGGCATCACTCAAGTAGCGATGAACGAAGAGATAGCGCTCCCAGTCTTCTCGAAAAAAGCGCGAGAGCTCGACCAAAGCTTCGAAATCCTGGGTGAGGTCGGGCTCTTCGCGAGCGCGGCGCGCGAAGCGCTCGAGTCCTTCTCTTGCCGCGTAGGAGACTTTGACTTCTTTGCCCAGCGATTCGAGCCGCTCGATGCGCGAGTTCAGCGCGTCGAGATCGAGGTGGGCCGCCGAGCGGTAGGCACGCGACCGCTCGAGCTCCGCCTTCAAATCGGCGACGCCGCGCTCGAGCTCCGACTTCCATTGAACAACGCAGTCCCAGAGCTCACGTTGTTGCGCAAAGCCGAACGCTCCCTGTTGAAGCCGGGGCGGCACGAAAGGAAGTCCAGCCAGCACGGCTTGCAGCTCGCCTGAGAGCATCTCGCCTGCGCCCAGCTCCTGGATGCGGCTCACGGAGCGGGTCTCGAGCGCGTCGAGAGAAAGCTTTCGGCCCGAAGCGTAGGCCGTCAGCTGGCCCGAATACAACAATGCCTGCACGACGAGCTCGAAGGACGGCCGCGTTAGACCGAACGCGCCCTTTCGAAGCTCCTGGTACAGCACTTCCAAAACAACGCGCTTTTCTCCGACACGCGTAAGCACGCGGCGCACGAGGTCGCTCTCCGAGGGGTCGGGTTGCAAGCGATAACCGGTCGCGGTGCGGCGGACGAGTCCGAGCGCGCGCAGCCTGGACTCGAGCGTCGTGCGAAGCATCTCGGAGGTGTTTTGTCGCGCGACCTCTCCGGCCCGGAAAAACTCGCGGAGAATCGGTGCGGGCAGGTCGGTCGCTGAGGCTTCGAGCGAGGGCGCGATGTCGTAGTGGTTGGGAAAACGCCGTACGAGGGGAAACTCTGCCAGGCGGGTCACGATGCGATCGAAGCCGATGGATGGAAGCTCAGCCGGCGTCAACGTAGGGCTCCCCGACGGCGCCATGAAGCGCCCGCCTCGATAGGTTTTTTGAACGACACTCTCGCTGAGCTCGAGATCTTCCCGGATCAGAGGTTCGAGGGCCGCTAGCACACGCTTCGCTACGTCCGAGCCTTCCTGATGAAAGTGCTCCCGGACGGCGAGCCGAGCCGCCGCCCGGCGAATGAGCTGGCCGGGCTTCTCCTTGCCTTTTTCGAGCGGCGCCGGCACCCAGACAAGGAAGGGCTCGGGCGCTCGCTCGTCGAGTCGTCCGATGAACCGGTCTAGCGTCGCTGGCTCGACCCCTCCACCCGGAGCCATGAGTAGGACACAGAAGTCGAGCTCCGTGGTCCAGAGCTTCTCCACCAGCTCATCGAGGCGCTCATCGGAGAGTAGGGGGTCGTCTGCGTCGCGGAAAAACAGCAGGTTTCCTTCGCGGTAGGTCTTTTGCCACGAGACGCGCCGCTCGGTGACCGGCGACTTAGCCAGCGACGCAAGCGGAAGTTCGGGACTCTTGAAATATGGGAGAAGTTTCCCCACGGCTCGAGAGACGGTGAAGCCTGGATCCTTCAGCAGGGTTTCCATCCGTCTCTGGATGATGAGCTGGACGTCGGCGGCGAGGTCGAGGGAGTACACATTCTCGTACGGGTCTTTGCCGTCCTCGCCCTCAGTGCGGGATAGATAGGCGCCCTCGAGGTGCATCTTTTCAAGGAGATCGTGAACGTGATCGTAGTTGGCTTCGGATTCGAGCGTGGTGATGCTCTTGAGAAGCATCTCGGCGAGCTCGGCGACAGTGCGGCGCCGGGGGATGGGAGAGATCGCGAGAAGGATGAGCAACTTGACGAGACGGAGCGCCGTCTCTCGATCTTCAGGCTCGGCGAACAGACGCGAGAGCTCCTTTTCGTAGAAAGCAAGCACTACGGTGATGTAGGGGCTCGTCTCGAGTGTCTCTTGGATGCGAATCCGGAAGTGGTCGAGGATCGCATCGGGCCCGAGAAGAGACTCGGCTGGCGCGTCTAATAGCCCGGCGATGTGTCGCTGAGGATCGCCAGCGAGTTGATAGTGGAGAAAGTCTACCGCCCCCCGATGCCGACTGAACAGCGGCAACAAGTCGTCGAGAAGATCCACCGTCGCCGGGTGGACCGGGTAGAGTGCGGTGAAATCAGCCTCGGATACGGCGAGGCCTTTGAAAGCAATGCGGAATTTCCGATAGATCTCTGCGATCTGCGCTTCGGCACCGGGCTTTTGCAGGATGAGACGCGTGCTTGCAATCTCGCGGAGATGGCTTCCGGTAAGAGCGAGACGCGAAGGGAAGCGGTCTTTGATCTTGCCGAACGTCGACTGATCGATCTCGCCCGTCGTCTCTATGTGCTCCTGGAGCGAAGCGACGATGAAGAAGGGCATGCGTCGGCTCGCTTCACCGAGGAACTGGAGAAAGCGGATGTCCTCGTTGAACGCGCGGGCATCGGGCTTCGAGCGCAGAAACTCCGAGAGCTCGTCGACGATGAGGAGGGCGCGTTTCGGCGCGCTGCCTTTTCCGAGCTGCGCCTCGAGGGCATCGAAGAACGCGCCTCGCTGGCGACGGACGCGGAACGGAAGGTCGAGCTCACGCACGAGATCGTCGAGCAGATCGGGTCGGCCGGCGTCGAACAAACGCTCGGCGGTCACAGAGCGCCGGTTCTGGAAACTCTCGAGCGCGTCCCGATGTCGCGACTCGAGAGCGGCCCTGATTTCTCCTACTGCTGCGGTCTCCGCGGTGAAGCTCGGAGCGAGGCCGAGTGGCCCCTCGAACGTCTTTTCGAGCGCCGCGATAGAGATGTCTTCGAGTCTTTCCGAGCCGGCGTGCGCGACGAGGGAGACCGCTCCGACCACGCTCGCTCCGGCATGGGGTGAGAGCTTCTTTCGTAGCGTTTCATAGCGGCGGCTTTGCCGGATGAGCGCTCCCCACCCGTCCTCTTTATTAATGTCCGGTTCGGCAGCGGGTCGAAACAAGAGTTCCACGAGCGCGAGAAGATGGGACTTGCCCGAGCCGAAATTTCCTTGCAGGAAAAAACCCTGGCCTTCGTCATGCGTCATCGCGTCGAGCAGCGCGCTCAGAGCGAAGTCGCAATCGGCCGTGAGAACGAAGTCGTCGAGGATCCCCCGGGCTAGTGCCTCGTCCGATACGTCCACGAGCTGGATGACAGTGCGAACGCGTGGAAGCTCCACGAGCTCGCCGATGCGGACTGTTGCCATCGCGAGGAGTGTACCTTACGAGCTCGCAAGGCGGGCGACGCGCTTGCGAATGCCGTGAAGGAGCTTCACCGAGGGATGAAGCCGCAGCGCTTCGTCGACGAGCTCGACGAAACGCGCGATCTCGCCGCGCTTTTTCAAGAGAGACTCGAGGCTCTTGCGAACGTAGGGGTCGGAAGGCTTTGCCAGGAACGCTTTAGAGAGACTTTCGATCGCGTCTTGCTCGCGGCCGAGTTTTTTTTGGGTGAAGCCGAGCTGGGCCAGGATGTAGGGGCTCCCTGGATCGAGGCCGAGAGCGTCTTCGTACTCGGAGACCGCGTCTTCGAGCTTCCCCGCTTTGCGTAGCCTCTCGGCGGCCAATGTCCTGAGGTGGGGATTTCGGCTGCGACCACCGCTCCGCATGAGCCCTTTTAGGGCGGAAGCCGCTTCTTCGGGAGAGCTCTCGTCGGTCTTGAGGCGCATGAGCTCTTTGTAAGCGAAGCGGTCATCGGGCGCTACGGATAGAAGCGCCTCGTAAACGGCGACGGCTTCTTCCCTTCGTCCGAGCTTGCTCTCGGCGGTGGCGAGGCCGCGGAGGTTCCACGGATCGCCGGGGAAGCGCTCGAGCGCGCGCCGGGCAATCGCAGCCGCCTCTTCGTGCGCGCCGAGTCGATTCTTGGCCGCCACGAGACGCGAGTAGTGATAGCTGCTCGGGCGCCGGTCAACGAGCTCCAAGTAGAGGGAGGCCGCATCTTCGAACCGCCCGCGGTCGTAGGCGAGATCTGCGGAAGAAGCGAGGACGGCCGGGTGCATGGGCTCGATGGCGCGCGCTCGCTCGAGAAGCGCTTTCGCCTCATCGAGCTTTTTCTCACGCCGGTGGATATCCGCGGACACGGCAAGGAGCTCGACGCTATCCGGGTATCGCGCCATCGCCTCCTCCGCTTGTTCGGCCGCCTTCTCGAAGCCACCGGAACGAAGGAGCTGCCTCAGATGGCTCACAGAGCGGCGAATTTCCGCACTCGACATCGCTCATACGAAGTCTATCCCTTCTTCCTTCGAAGAGAAGCCTTGCGTTCCGAGGTTTACCCGGGCGACGACGTCACGGTCCACGAGCGTGAGACCGCAGCCCATCATCGAAAAATGCGGCCCGAGCTGACCTCCCACGTTTCCGACGCCCACGATGGCCACCGAAGAGCGTTGGAGCTTGGCCAGCCCATCTGGCCCAACCAAAGGCATCTCGGCGATACGGCTGTAGCGGTCGTCCATCAGTGATGCCATCGCTCGTTCTCCTCGAGGGAATCCGGCATCCACGACGTCACCCGCTTGCACGCACCGCACTCGGGGTCGTAGTCGAAACACTCGATGTGGTGATGCAGCGCGTCACAGAGAGGACAGCGCACGACAAGTTCCGCCGCCTTGGGCTCGTCGCCGCATCGCGCGCAGAGGATCGGTTTGTCGGCGGGCACGAAGGGGTAAGGCTCCGGCGCCGACGCGGCGCTTATGTAATAAAGGTTACCGTCGACGCGGATCTCGTCTCGATGATCGAGAACGTGAAACGGGAGCGCCGCACAACCGTTGACATCCGCGTCACCATGAACGAAGATGCCGCACGCATGGTGGCCTTTTAAGCACAGGACGAACACGCTCGAGGCGATGGAAAGGCCGTTTTCGCCGGGTATGCGCGTGGCACTCCACGCGCCTTGTTTGGTCTGCGCCCAGATCAGCATGCGCACAGTTTATGGATCCATACTAGCCAGGCGAGCTTTACCGGCAAGAACGGTCGCCAAGCCACGCGGAGCGGCACCTTGGGGACCCGGAACGGCACCCGGACTCAGCTTTGTAGCCAACCTGTACTAAAGTACTTATTTTTATAACTTTAGGCGATCACTCGACGCGTCCCGTTTTCTTTGAGAACGTCTGATCCCAAGCCATGCGCTCGCATGCCGCCACGGCTCGGACGCTTGTTATACAATGTGGACAACGGATTTCAGAGCCACCACAACGACATCCCTTGGCCCTCCGAAAGGATGACGTGACGAAGAAACCTCGATCGCACCTCGAAGCTGTTTGGCTGCTTCTAGTGCTCAACGCTGTGCTCGGTCGTGCCCTCGGTGTCCCAAGCGATGAAACTCCGACAGTGTTCCGGATCCCCGTTGAAGGCACGATCGATCACGGGCTCGCACCGTTCGTTTCGCGCGTCGTCGACGAAGCCTTGGAGATCGAAGGCGCGGTCGTGCTCCTCGACATCGACACTTTCGGCGGGCGCGTGGACGCGGCGGTGCTCATCCGCGACGCGCTTCTCGAATCGCCCGTGCGCACCGTTGCGTTCATCCACCCGCGCGCGATCTCGGCTGGCGCTCTCATCTCCTTGGCTTGCGAAGAAATCGTCATCGCTCCCGGAGGCTCCATCGGCGCCGCAACACCTATCTATAGCGGAGGCCAAACGGAAGAGCCGACCGCGGTCGACGAGAAGATGATGTCCTACATGCGCACCGAGATGCGCACCACCGCCGAGACGCGCGGGCGTCGCGGCGACGTCGCCGAAGCCATGGTGGATCGGGAGATCGAGATCGAGGGGGTCGTCGAAAAAGGCAAAGTGCTCACTCTCAGCACCGAAGAAGCACTCGCGCTCGAGATCGCCGACCACGAAGCCGGTACGGTGGACGACGCGCTCGAAGCTTTGGGCTTGTCGGGCGCGACCGTTCTCGATCGCTCGCTCACGTGGGCCGAGTCGCTGGCGCGCGTCGTCTCGGACCCCCAAGTGACCTCGATCTTGCTCATGCTCGGAATGCTCGGGATCTATGTCGAGATCCAGCATCCGGGGTTCGGGCTTCCCGGCGCTCTTGGCGCATTATCGCTCGTCACGTTTTTCTTCGGCCACCACGTCGCGCAGCTCGCTGGCTGGGAGGAGCTTCTTCTCTTCGTGCTCGGCGGCGTCCTCGTGCTCCTCGAGCTTCTCGTCATCCCCGGCTTCGGCATTGCCGGCATCAGCGGGGCTGCCTTGATGTTCGCCGGCATCGTCATGTCGCTTTTAGCACTCGATCTCCGCGTGTCCTGGGATCTGGGATTTCTCAATGAAGCACTCTTCACGGTGTCGACAGCGATCGTCGGCACGGGAGTCGCCGGCGTTCTCCTCGTGCGATTCCTGCCATCGACGCGTACCGCGCGCCGCATGGTGTTAGACAAAGCGCTCAAAGCCGAGGACGGGTTCAGCTCGCATGATGAAGACGAGAAGGAAAGCTTTCCGCTCGGCACCACAGGCGAAGCCATTACGGACTTGCGCCCTGCGGGCAAGATCCAAATCGACGGCGCGCGCATCGATGCCGTCTCCGAAGGCGATTTCATCAGCAACGGCGCCCGAGTGACGATCATTGCTTGGCGCTCCGGAAATGCTGTCGTGCGCGAGGATGCTTGAGCGATCCGACTCTGACCGTCATCGCACTTCTCGTCACCGGCTATCTCTTGTTGGCCGTCGAGGCGTTCGTCATCCCTGGCTTCGGGGTCCCGGGAATTGCCGGCCTCATCAGTCTCGGGGCGGGTTGCTATCTCGCCTATCAGCAGTTCGACGCCGCTTTGGGGACGTTCACGATCGTGCTCGTACTGAGCTCCGTAACCGTCGCGATGTGGTGGCTTCCAAAAACCCGTTTTGGCAAGGATGTCGTACACTCGTCGACACTGGCAACTGCCAAAGCGGCCGAGACGACACTCGAGCCCGGAGACGTTGGCGTCACTGAGTCCGATCTGAGACCCGCCGGCGTAGCCCGATTTGGCGAAGACCGTCAAAGCGTCGTCACCGAAGGCGAGTTCATCGACACGCATACGCGTGTCGTCATAACCGAGGTCCGGGGCTCCCGCATCGTAGTCGAAGCGGCAGCGTCGGAGAACGCGTTGCCTACTTAAAAGGAGGTTAGTTCATGGGATTCACTGCCCTTGCCCTGCTGATTCTCGTCGGCATGGGATTCATCTTGTACTTCGTACCGCTCGGATTGTGGATTGCGGCCTTTTCATCCGGCGCCTATGTCGGCATCGGCACACTCATCGCGATGCGACTGCGCCGCGTGTCTCCATCGATGATCGTCAAACCGCGCATCAGCGCTGTCAAAGCCGGCCTCGACTTGAGTGTGGATCAGCTCGAAGCTCACTTCCTCGCCGGTGGCAATGTCGATCGCGTCGTGAACGCCCTCATTTCCGCGGACAAAGCCAACATCAAGCTCACGTTCTCGCAAGCTACCGCCATCGATCTCGCCGGACGTAACGTGCTCGAAGCCGTTCAGATGAGCGTCAACCCGAAAGTCATCACGACGCCCAAAGTCGCCGCGGTCGCGAAAGACGGCATTCAGCTCGTCGCTTTGAGCCGCGTCACCGTGCGCGCCGACATCGATCGCCTCGTCGGCGGCGCTGGCGAAGAGACCATCGTCGCACGCGTCGGAGAAGGCGTCGTGTCGACCATCGGCTCGTCGGTGTCTCACAAAGCCGTGCTCGAGAACCCGGACACGATCTCGAAGACCGTGTTGTCGAAGGGTCTCGACGCCGGAACCGCGTTCGAGATCCTTTCCATCGACATCGCCGATGTCGACGTAGGCGCCAATATCGGCGCCAAGCTCCAGACCGAGCAGGCCGAAGCCGACAAACAGATCGCGCAAGCCAAGGCCGAGGGCCGTCGCGCGATGGCGGTCGCTCAGGAACAAGAAATGAGAGCGCGCGTCCACGAGATGCGCGCCAAAGTCGTCGAGGCCGAAGCAGAAGTGCCGCTCGCGATGTCGCAAGCGTTTCGCGACGGTCATCTCGGGGTCATGGATTACTACAACATGAAGAACGTCGTCTCCGACACCAAGATGCGCGACTCTATCTCGCGCTCGGCTGATTCGGAAGACGAGGGCTCGAGTGGCGACGAAACGTAAGAAGCTCCGCCTCGCGGAGCTGTTTCGGAAACCGAAGCGGCTCCGCGATCGGCTCGTTCTCGCCGTAGCACTCGCTCCGCCGAAGGGACGGAAGCCGCCGCGCTTGCCGCGATCGAAGAGGTAGCTACCGATGGATTCCGGAGACTATTTCTACGTCGCGCTCTTCCTCTATTGGCTCGTCTCGCAAGCGCTAGCGGCCGCTAAGAAAACGAAGGCGAAATCCCAACCACCGCCGCCACACCCGCCCCCCGAGCCCGTGCGCGCGCGCACCGAGCTCCCGAAGGCTCCACCTCCGCTTCCGGTGCGGGCCGCCAGCCCGAGCGAGCGTGCGAGCGAAGCTCTCGGACAGCTCGAGAAAGAGATCGAAGCTACCCTCCCCGAGCTCGACGAGAAAGTCCGGGCGCAAGTCGCTTTTTACGACGAGCGCTTTCGCAACGAAGCCTCGGCGCTTCGGCGCGATCTCGGTGACGAGACATCGGCGAACCGAACAGCCGCGTTGCTGCAAGCGAACGCTTCGGTCGCGTTCCATCGCGACTTGCTGCGGGCAGGGCGTATGCATTCGACGATCCGGGCCCGGCGCGAGATTCAAGGGCCGGGCCTCATCGCCGATCGTCTCGTCGCAGATTTCTACGAGGCCAAAAAAGCGGACGGAAGTCTCGCACCCCCGGTCGCGGTCGTCTGGGACGTCGCGGGAGACGATCGGCTGCGCACCTCCCCGCTCGCGCCGTCCACGCTGTTCGTGGCGCGCTCAGCGATGGCGGACCCTTCTCACTGGGCGCTCTTCGCCGACCCTCTAACGCGCTACATCGAGAGGAGCGCTCCCGAGCTCCACCAAGATATCTACGATGCGCTTGGGCTCGGCTCGAACGAAGCGCGCATCGGCGCCGACGCCACCGCCATCACGGGGGTTCTCTTCGCGTCGTGGCTCCATCGCATCCTCGCCGATGCGGTCGGCGCTCTTTTCTTCGGCCCTGCCTATCTTCGTGCCCTCGCGCGGCTCTACGCTCGACCCGACGCGCCGGCCAGCGTGACCTCCATCCATCTCAACACAGATGGCAGCATCCACGCCGAGCCTCCGCCGCACGCTCGCGTCCACGTGACGGCGCAATGGGTCTTGCGCATGGGCTACGACCACGAAGCCACGGACGTCCGCGACGCGTGGGACGCGAGCCACGGCGAACCGTCGAGGCTCGGCTTCTTGGGCTCCACGTCACAGCTTCCGGCAGCGCCCGTTCTCGAGGCAGCCGCGAACCTCGTCGACCAATTGTTCCAAGCGTCGCTCCCATCTCTTGGAGGCACACGGCTCGAATATGTGCCAGGACTTTCCGATTGGAATATCCGTGCGCAAGACGCCGGCGACGCCAAAGTGGCGCTTTCGGCTGGAGAGCAAGCACGTGGCTCCGCGCGAGCCATCGTCGCCGGCGCCATCGACGCGGCCCTCGAGTCTCCCGACGCCCTCGTCACGATCCACGCGAGCCTCTACCAATCGCTGAGTCAGAAGAGCGTCCCGAAGCGGCGGGCCAAGCGCGCCGCTCAACCAACGACGCCGTCCAAGGGATGGACACGTCAGAACTTTGCCGAAGCGCTCATCCTCGGAGAGATCCTGCTCGAGCCGCGCTCGCGAGGATAGTCAAAGCAGCTTCACTTGCACGTTGCGAAATCGAATGAAACCACCGTTGTTCTGCAAAGCAATGGGCCTCGCGGAGTAGCTCTCGTCCTCGAGGTCGACTACCAGCGTGTCGTTCAGATGGACGACGATGTGAGAGCCGAAAGCCGTGATCTCGTAGGTATTCCATTGACCGCCGGCCTCGATAGCGGCTAACGGCGGGGCGAAGTGGATGATCGCGGCCGGCCCGCGCCAATAATCTTCGTGACGCTCGAGCAGCAAATACTCTCCGGTCTTCCACTCTTTCGCACGATATGGGCCTGTTCCGAGCGGGTTGCGGTCATATTCGGGAAACGCGTTCAAGTCCTTCCCGGCGAGAACGTGCTTCGGAAGCGTGCCGCGCCAGAACTGATCCTGATAGGCGGCATAGATCTCGCGATACTTGACGACGGCCGTGAACGCGTCAGGGGGGCGACGGAGTCGATGAGATCGAAGCCTTCGGTCGATTCGGGGTTGTAGCTCGGATCGTTGATGGCTGCGACGGTGAAGGAGACGTCCGCAGAAGTGTGCGGCGTGCCGTCGTGCCACAGAATGCCCTCACGAAGCTTCCACGTCACGTCCATGGTGCCGTCGGGGTTCACCTGCACGCGGCCGTTCTCGGGGCCCGGCACAACCTCCGCGAGAACAGGCCTCCGGGCGGGGCAAGATAGATCTGGACATTTGCTGACGTCCGGCTCCGACGCTGGCAGCCCGCACGCCGGGGCGCCTTCGCGACAAGCGTCGCCCCGCCGTGGCTCGGGCTGGTCGTCTCATCGCGAGGCTCCGAACAAGTAGTTGACCGTAAAGGAGAAGACCTGGGTGTTCGGGTAGTTGAAGCCACCCGTTACCCGCGCCTTCAATCCTGGTGCAAGCACAAAGGCCACAGCTGCCTCGACGCTGCCGATCGGCACGAAGTCAAGGGCATAGAACTCTTTGATGTCTCTTTCGATGATCGTCTCGGTAGGTGGGATAATCGGCTCTCCCGTGTCAGGTCGAAAGCCTCGAACCGTTGCTCGATGACGGTGCCACTCAGTGAGCCGATACCAGCACCGTAGGTGATACCGATCTGGACGCGGTCCCGGATGGTCACGAACGGCGTGAACCTCTCATACTTGACACCCAAGACCTCGATGTCGCCAGGGATAGTGAAGATGCTGCCTTCAGTGACGGTTTCAGAGGTCATAAAGTCTGGTGGGAGGAAGACGGTCTGCTCGAAAGTATCATCGAACACCTGGTCTGAGGAGAACCAGTTTCGGACGAACGTGACGCTCCAGTCACCGCCGAGGTCCCTCCCACGTGCCACGCCAATGCGGAACTCCTTGCCGTGCGCATCGAGATCCGCGTCGTCGTACAGGAGCTCGTAGAGCTCCGGGGTCGACTTCCACCGAGGCACGAAACTCATGGTGACACCCCAGTGTGATTCCTGCGCCTCTATAGTGGCGGCGAGCGGGTGCCCCAGCACGAGCTTCTCGCCTGCGCCCAGTGCGGCTGTTTCGCGTTTTCGTGCTTCGAAGATTTTGCGATTAGGGTTAATTAATAACGACTTTTTCGGTTGTTACAGCCAGAACAACCGTCGAATAAACAACCGCAATCAGGAATCGAAATGGATCATGGGGAATCCATTTTTTCGGAAAAATTCGAGCTGCCAAAGAAAGAGGCGAGAAATGACGTTCTTCCGCCCGAATGCCGAGCCGACCGGCACTGGCCCCACCGCGTCAACGTTGCCCGGCGCAGCTTTTTTCTCCGCTCAGGAAGCGAGGTTAATCAGGGGCCAACCGCCCGAGATGGTTGGAAGAGCTCCTCCTCCGCCACGCAGTTAACGCTTCGTGTAGATAGGCATAAGATCTCAGACAGATCCCTCAAGGCCTCTGACGAGGCCAGATAGATGTATGATGCAACCCATGACGAAACCCACGGTGAGGCCGGAGGACGGTGCCGTCGGTATGGTCGAGACCCAGCACCTCGAGCTACGCGAACCACTCGCACTGGATTGCGGGAGCGAGCTCTCCCCGGTTCGGATCGCTTATGAAACCTACGGCACCCTTTCGCCGAGCAAAGACAACGTCATCCTCGTCTGCCACGCTCTGAGCGGCGACGCCCACGCAGCTGGCTACGCGGCGCGGCCGACGGGCGAGAGTACTCGCGACGGCTTCCGCGCCGATGAGCGGGACGCTTCGAAAAAAGCAGGCCTGGGTTGGTGGGACGGCATGATCGGTCCCGGCAAAGCCTTCGACACCGAAAAGTACTACGTTGTGAGCACGAATCTCATCGGCGGCTGCCGCGGCTCTACAGGACCGTCGTCCAAAAACCCGGCCACTGAGACTGCCACTGGGACTGAGACTAAGAATGCCAAGCCCTACGGATCCGACTTTCCCGTCATCACCGTCGCCGATATGGTCCGCGCACAGCGCGGTCTTTTAAAAGAGCTCGATATCCACGAGCTTTTTGCCGTCTCCGGGGGCTCGCTTGGCGGGATGCAGGCCCTCGAGTGGGCCATTCTGTATCCCGATGCCGTCCGAGCCATCATACCCATCGCGAGCACGCACGCGCTGAACGCCCAAGGTGTCGCGTGGAACGCCATCGCTCGCAACGCCATCGTCACCGACCCCGACTGGCAAGACGGTCATTATTATAGGACCGGCCGCGAGCCCCGAACGGGTATGGCTCTAGCGCGGATGGTGGGTCACATTACTTATCTCTCCGCTGCCTCCATGAAGGAGAAGTTCGGGAGACGCCTCCAGGACAAGGACGAGGTTTCCTATAGCTTGACCTCTCCCGATTTCGAGGTGGAGAGCTATCTTCGCCACCAAGCCGACAAGTTCGTCAAGCGGTTCGACGCCAATACCTACGTCTACACGTCTCGAGCCCTGACCTATTTCGATCTGGCACGACAATACGGCGAAGGCAGCCTGGAACGTGCCGTAGCCGGGGTTCAGGCCAAGACACTTCTCATCTGCTTCAGCTCGGATTGGCTCTACCCGCCAGAGAACTCAGAGGCACTCGCCACCGCTCTCACGGCAAACGACAAAGACGTCGAGCTGCACGTCATCGACGCACCGTACGGGCACGATTGCTTCCTGCTCGAAGAGGCGCGGCAGACGCCGATGATCCGAGATTTTCTCGCTCGCCAATAGGAGGCGTATCACCATGGAAGAACCTCGCGCTTTCGGCTTCGAGACCCGGCAAGTCCATGCGGGTCAAAGGCCAGAGCCCAATACCGGCGCCCGTGCCGTCCCTATCTTTCAGACGACGAGCTACGTCTTCGAAGATCCGGAATCGGCGGCCGCTTATTTCAATCTCAAGGAATACGGAAACACCTATTCCCGCATCATGAACCCGACGGTCGCAGCTCTCGAAGAGCGCGTCGCCAATCTCGAAGGTGGCTGTGGTGCCGTGGCCTTCGCTAGCGGCATCGCGGCTCAAGCGGCCGCGCTGTTCACGATGCTCGAGCCGGGCGACCACGTCGTCGCGTCGAGAGCACTCTACGGCGGCACCGTCAATCAGCTCAAGCACTATTTCCGCAAGATGTCCGTCGAGCTCAGCTGGGTCGACCCCGATGATCTCGATGCGTGGAAAGGCGCCGTCAAGGACAACACGAAGCTTCTCTACGGCGAGACGATCGGCAACCCGGGCGGGAATGTACTCGACATCGAAGCCATCGCGGCCATCGCTCACGAGCACGACGTGCCGCTCATGGTGGACAGCACGTTCGCAACGCCCTACCTATGCTGCCCCATCGAATGGGGCGCCGACATCGTCGTCCACTCGGCAACGAAGTTCATCGGCGGCCACGGCACGAGCATTGGCGGCATTGTCGTGGATTCCGGCGAGTTCAACTGGTCGAACGGCCGCTACCCCGTCGTCGCAGATCCTTCGCCCGCCTATCACGGGCTCGCCTTTCACGAGACCTTCGGCACCTACGGATACTGCATGAAGCTCCGTGCCGAAACGCTGCGCGATCTCGGCGCGGCGATGAGCCCCTTCAACGCCTTTTTGTTCCTGCAAGGTCTCGAGACCTTGTCCCTTCGGATGGAGCGGCACGTCGAGAACGCGATCGCGATCGCGAAATATTTGGATGCTCACCCAATGGTCGAGCGCGTCACCTTTCCAGGGCTCGAGAGAAGCCGCTACAAGCCGCTCGTCGACAAATATCTCCCGAAGGGCGCGGGCGCAGTCTTCTCATTCGATTTGAAAGGCGGCCGTGTCGAGGGCCAAGGCTTCATCGGCGGCGTCACGCTCTGGTCGCACCTCGCTAATGTCGGCGATTCCAAAAGCTTGATCATTCACCCGGGGAGCACGACCCACCGGCAGCTCAACGACGAAGAGCTCGAGGCCGCGGGTGTGCGCGCCGGCACCGTGAGGCTCTCGGTGGGCACCGAGAGCCTCGACGACTTGCTCTGGGATCTCGACCAAGGCTTCGAGGCGGCTAAGAAAGCCCGAGCGAAGGAGGTCGTCGGCGCATGAGTGGCTTCGACATCACGCGTTACCAGAACACCGAAACGATTCAGCACGTTCTCCACAATTCAAAGACGGTGGCCGTCGTCGGGCTCTCGGCCAACATGCTGCGCGCAAGCTTCTTCGTCGGCTTTTATCTCAAGCGCCACGGATACAAAGTCATCCCGGTGAACCCGCGGGAGTCGGAGATCCTCGGCGAGACGAGCTATCCGAGCCTGAAGGACGTGCCCATCCCGATCGATGTCGTCAACGTCTTCCGCGCTCCGGCGGCTCTTCCGGCTATCGCGGAAGAAACCGTGGCCGCGAAAGCGAAGAATCTCTGGTGCCAGTTCACCGTCATCAACGAGGAAGGCGGGCGCATCGCCGAGGACGGCGGTGTTTCCGTGATCATGGATCGTTGTATCAAGGTCGAGCACGCGCGCTATGTCGGCCGGATGCACTGGCTCGGATTCAACACGAATCGGATCACGTCGGTTCGCGGCGGCTTGCAGTAATGTGCCTCTTGATGGCGCTGCAGCTCGCCACGACTCCCGGAATCTACGACCTCACGCTGGAGCGAGAAAAAGCCCCCGGACAGGCCGGGACAAGCGCTCCGGTCCTTTACTCTCTCTCCATTCCCGAGGGCTTCGACCCGGACGAGCCTCGGCCGCTCGTTGTAGCACTCCACTTTGCCGGCGAGAATCGCGCGCATTTCGGCCGCGGGATCTTGACCGAGCTCGTCGACCGGGCTTGCGCGAGCTCGGCGCCATCATCGCCGCCCCGGACAGTCCGGGCCAGGGGTGGACCAGCCCGGATAGCGAGCGGGCGGTTCTCGACCTTCTCGACCTTCTCGACGTTCTCACCAAGAGCTACCGCGTCGACCCAGAACGGATCGTGCTCACCGGCTACAGCATGGGCGGCATGGGTACGTGGACTATCGCGAGCAAACATCCCGACCGCTTCACCGCCGCCGTGCCGATGGCAGGAGCGCCGCGCAACGTCCCTGAGGACAAGCTCCGCGTCTTCGCCAAGCTGCCGCTCTACGCCATCCATTCGCGCATCGATAGCGTCGTTCCCCTCGAGCCGACGGCGACGGCCGTCGAGCAGCTGCGCGCCTGGAACGCGGCGGATGTCGAGCTCGCCATCGTCGACGACGTGACGCATTACGACGTCCCAGGATTCACCGAAAATCTACGCGAAGTGGGCCGATGGCTAGAAAGAGTGTGGCGACGCGACTAATTTCTTGCCAGTCTGGTGGGTTATTGCTAATCTTTCTTGGGAACTCTTCCACGAAAAGACTACCGAACCGGATGTGCACACTTTGCAGCTTTCTGTGTGTTTGTAACAAAGGAGCAACAAGACCCAACATGGCTAAGAAAGTAACGAAGAAACCCACGACCAAGAAGAAGACGACACCACGCAAGCCGCGGCGAGCGACCAACAAAGCCGCAACGACCATGACGCAGGCAAAAACGCCAGAGATTGCTACAGACGCCATCCGGCTCCGTGCTTTCGAGATCTACACCAGCGGCTGCAACTCGGGCAATCCGGATGCGGACTGGCTTCAGGCCGAGCAAGAGCTCCGCGCCGCGTCCTGATCCACAGATGACTGAGCGAAGCCGGAGGGCAAAGCCGCGCTCGCGATGGTACGCCATCCGCGCGCGCCGCTCCCCCGGTGCCTCGAGGGCGCCGTCAATGAACGGATTTTCGAGCCTTCGAGATCTTGCTCCCAATGTGGTCTGGTTTTCGAAAGAGAGCCAGGCTACTTTCTGGGATCGTTCTACGTCAGGCTACGGCATCGGTGTCGCCGTCGAGATTCGCGACCATCACCATACGAGTTTCTAGCCCACGATCGTCGCGCCACCGAGACAGACGTCCCCGTCGTAAAAAACGGTGAACTGCCCGGCGGCGACGCCTCGCTCGCCTCTATCGAGATGCACACGCGCTCCGTCCTCGGTGAGCACGACGTCCGCGTCGAAGAGAGTGCGTCCGTGCCGGACCCGCACTTGCAGCTCGCGCTTCGATGGCGGGCCTGCGATCCAATGGAGCTTCTCGACACGGTAGCGGTCCTTCGCCGATCTCAGAAACGTGTCCGCGTGCGCCACATAGATGATGTTCTGCTCGAGGTCTTTTTTCTGCACGAACCAAGGGCCGTGCGAAAGACCGAGCCCCTGCCGCTGACCGATAGTGTGGAACCAGTAGCCTCGATGGGTGCCGAGGACTTTCCCGCTACCGAGCTCGCGGATGTCGCCTTCTCTCTCTCCGAGATGATGGCGCACGAACTCGCTATATTTGATCTTCCCTAGAAAACAGATGCCCTGGCTGTCTCTACGCGCCTGATTCGGCAAATGGAGCGCGGCGGCGCGCTGTCGCACGTCGGACTTTTGGAGCGCACCAATCGGAAACGATGCGCGCTTCAGCTGCTCCTGGAACATGTGCGACAAGAAATACGTTTGGTCCTTGACCGGATCGACGCCCTTCTTCAGAAGGACACCGCCATTCGCTGGCTCGAGCCGGGCATAGTGCCCCGTCGCCACGCGCTCGAAGCTCGCGTCGATCTCGTCGAAGAATGCGCCAAATTTGATCCGCTGGTTGCAGAAGATATCGGGGCTCGGGGTGCGGCCGGCGCGCAGCTCGTCGATCGTGTACTGCACTACACGATCCCAATATTCTTGTTGCAATGAGCGCACTTCTAGCGGTACATCGAAGCGATCGCAGACCGCGCGGGCGAGCTCGAGGTCTTCCTCCCACGGGCACTCGCCGAGATAAGCGAGCTCGTCCTCGAGCCACACCTTGAGGTAGAAAGCGGTGAGGTCGTGCCCCTCCTCCTTCAGGAGGCAGAGCGCCACCGAGCTGTCCACACCACCGGACAGCAAGACTGCGATTTTCATGCTCCCATGATAGCCGATAGCCCGCATTCGCTTGCGCAACCCATACACGTCTCGTAAACTCTTTCAGAATTTCTATCTAAAGGAGGGCGTGATGAGCAGTGAAGAAATTGCCAGGGTCAGCCGTCGGTTCGAGGAAGCGACCGCGAAGGGCGAAATCGAGGGGATGGCGGCCGTCTACACAGAGGACGGCGTCGCTCTTCCTCCGGACGGTCCCGTCGTCAAAGGGCACGAGGCTCTGCGGAGTCTCTGGAGCTCGGTCGTCAACGATATGGGCTTGAAAGCCGTCAAGCTCGAGGCGTTGGATCTCGAGCTCATCTCAGACGACGCGGCTTGCGAGATCGGCGAAGCCACGCTCGAGTTAGCACCCGCCGGGGGCGAGGCCGCACAGGCGGTGGCCAAGTTCATCGTGGTGTGGAAGAAAGTCGACGGCCAGTGGCTCTGGCATCGCGATATCTGGAATGCCAAGGGGTAGCCCACGTCCTTGTTGACGCACGCCGATTATCTCGTCTAGGTCGTCGAGGACATCGCGAGGCTCAGGCGTCGTATCTCAGCATCGGATTTTCCCTGAAGTTCTAGCGAACTCCCCGCCTGCTCTGTTCGTCTAAATAAGACCAGGGAGGGCAGCATGCAATCCTTCGTTCGCGATCTGCGCTTCGGCTTTCGCAATCTCATCAAAACGCGAGGTTTTACGGCCATCGTGGTGCTCACGCTCGCTCTAGGCATTGGTGCCAATACAGCGATTTTCAGCATCGTGCACGGCGTATTGCTGAAACCTCTCGATTTCGAGGAGCCGGAACAGCTCCTCTCGCTATGGGAATACGTGCCCGACGACGCGGGCCGCATGAACAAATCGCGCGCCACCGCCGGAAATTACTTCGACTGGAAGGCGCAGAGCAAGGTGTTCGAGGACATGGCTGTTTTCGGCTCGGCCGGGTTCACATGGACGGGCGAGGGCGAGCCGGAGCAGCTTCTCGGCGCCCGCGTGAGCGCGAGCTATTTCGACGTGCTCGGCGTCGAGCCCATCCTTGGGAGAAGCTTTCTTCCCGAGGAAGACGCGCCCGGTGGAAACCGCGTCGTCATCCTCGGCCATGGACTCTGGCTCCGCCGGTTCGGAGGCGCACGCGACGTCTTGGGGAAGACGCTGAGCTTCGACGGCCAGCCTTACGAGGTCGTCGGCGTGCTGCCGCCCGGGGTGTACCCGACCTGGCCTCAAGCGTCCGGTCGCATGCCGTTTCTTCCCGTCTACCAGCAAATCTTCGTCCCCATGGCGCTCAGCGAGCAACGGTTGTCCGATCGCCGCTCCCATCTATTCGGCGTGCTGGCGCGGCTCCAAAACGGCGTCACCCTCGAGCGCGCGCGGGCGGAGATGGACACCATCGCCCGGCGGCTCGAAGCGACCTATCCGGATAGCAACGCAGGCGAAGCGATTCTCGTGCAGCCTTTCATGGATGAGCTCGTCGGCTCCGCACGACCGGCGCTCCTCGTGCTCCTTGGTGCCGTCGGACTCGTGCTTCTGATCGCGTGCGCGAACATGGCCGGCCTTATGCTCGCGCGGGCGTCCGGTCGCACGCGCGAGGTTGCCGTGCGCACCGCGCTCGGAGCAGGAAGGCTAGCTCTCATCAGGCAATTCCTGGCCGAGAGCCTCCTGTTGGCGATGGCGGGCGGCGCGGCAGGTGTCGGTCTCGCCGTGTTCGCGATCAAAGGGCTCGTCCGCTTGAGCCCGAAGCACGTGCCCCGCATGGCGCAATCAGGGCTCGATCTGACGGCCCTCGGCTTCGCGTTCGCGGTGTCTCTCGTCACGGGCGTTGTCTTCGGTCTCGCACCGGCGATTCACCTTTCGCGAACCGACATCAACGCGAGCTTGAAACAAGGCGCCCGCTCGACGGAACGTCTCGCGTTCCGGCGTCTTCTCGTGGTCGTCGAAGTCTCCATCGCGGTGATCCTCGTCCTCGGCGCCGGGCTCTTGATCCAGAGCTTTCAGCAGCTGCGCCGAGTCGATTCGGGATTTCGCGCTGAGAACGTGCTCGTCGCCGAGCTCTCGCTTCCCTCTTCGACCTACTCGGACGCGGCGCAGATCTCGCGTTTTTACACCGAGCTTCTCGAGCGGGTTGGGACCGCACCCGACGTCCAGAACGTGGCGGTCGCTTACGATCACCCTCTCGACTCCAACTGGATCGACTCCTTCCGCGTTGTGACGGGGACCGAGACCGACGAGTCCATGGCCGCAACATTCCGCATCGTTAGCGCGGTTTACTTCCGCACGATGGGCATCGACATCGTTTCCGGCCGGGCCTTTACCGAGCTCGACGATCCTGGTCATCCAGGTGCGGTCATTGTGAACGAAGCTTTCGCGAGGCGTTACTTTCCCGACGACGACGCGCTCGGCCGCGCGCTCTACACGAGCACGCCGCGAGCCCTTTGGGGCGAGTCCATACGGAATCAATTCGAGATTGTCGGGATCGCGCGGAACGTGAAGTTCCTGGGCCCAGACACGGCGGACGAGCCAGCTTTCTACGTCCCGTCGCGGCAATTCCCTCTCGGCCAAATGACACTCGTCGCACGCACAACGGGAGACCCAGCTGCTTTGAGCGCGCGCCTACGCGAAGACATTTCGGTGCTCGATGCGGATCTTCCTCTTTCTAACGTGACCACGATGGAGCGGCTGATGAGCGAAGCGCTCGCCCAGCCGCGTTTCAACATGTTGCTGCTCGGTCTGTTCGGAGCTGCGGCAATGGTGCTCGCCGCGATGGGTATTTACGGCTTGCTCTCCTACAATGTCAGCCAACGAACGAACGAGATCGGCATTCGTATGGCCCTCGGCGCACGGGCGGCGGACGTCCTCGGCCTCGTCACGCGCCAAGGACTCGGCTTGGTCGCGGTCGGTCTCGCGCTCGGCATTGTGGGCGCGCTCGCGGCAGGACGGGTCATGACGGGGCTTCTCTTCGGCGTCAGCGCCGGCGATCCGGCAACGCTCGCGGCGGTGACCGTCTTTCTTGGAATCGTGGCGCTTCTAGCAAGCTACATGCCAGCCCGACGGGCGACGCGGATTGCGCCGGTAACTGCGTTGCGCCGTGAGTAAGAGCTCCCCCTAGCTTGGCGCAGCGAAGCGAAGATAAGCGGCCGCCATCTCGCGGGCCCGGATGTCCCAGTCGAAGTGCTCGACGGCCACGGTCCGCAATCGCCCTTGGGTCTCTTCGTCAGGGAAGTCCCTCAACAAGCCGCAAACCCTATCGACCAAGCCTTCGACGCGATCGTCCGGATCGAAAGGCAGGCGGAGCCGGTCGGTCAGCTCTCTTCCGAGAAATCCCTCGAGCTGATTCAGCCCGTCGGCGAACCCGCTGAAATCAGAAACGAGCGGGAGGACACCGGCCGCGAGCGACTCCATCAGAACGAGAGGATAGGCTTCGGGCAGGACGGAAGGAAAGATGGCAAGGTCCGCACACGGCGCGACGAACTGCAACAGCGCATGAGGGAGTCGGCCGAGAAAGTGTACGTGTTCTTCGAAGCCGGGATAAGTGGGCACCGCGCCCGAAAGCCCTTCCCAGCTACCGGTAAGCTCGCTGCGGTCGAGGTCGAAGCCATGGGCGACGAGATAGTCGAACAGTCCCTGCCGGCCGGCCGCGTTCGCATGGACCAATGCCTCGAGAACTTCGCGATAGGCGCCGCTCCCAACAATAACGAGATGCGTATCCGAATGCTCACGCAGGATCGCCGGTAGTGCGCACAAAAGCGTTTGGATTCCCTTCCCAGCCGTAAGCGCACCGACGAAAAGCAGTACCCGGCCTTCATCCCAGGGAATGCGCGCGATCTTCTCCTTCACTTGCTCGTCGGAGACGGCCTGGTCATACGCTCCGCAGTACCGCGTCACCGCATCGAGCTCTCCCCGTTCGAGCCGTTCGACGAGCTCGCGGGATTGCGCGACCGTCTTCCCCCCGAGAGCCCCCTGGACCCGGGACACCGTCTCCCTGCGCTCGGAGCGGATCACGGGACGAAATAGCGACGTATCGACGCCCACACCCACGATGGTGCCCTTCGCCTGCAGCGCGTCACGCTCGTCGGGATAGAGGTCGAGAATGCGATCGAGCACTTCCTGGTTCCCACTGATGATGCCCCTCGAAGCACTGAGCGCTATCGCGGCGTGGCCGCGATAGCGGTCGTCTCTCCGGATGGTGTACTCGATAGCGCTCCCGTGAGGAAACACGATGAACGGATGCGACGTTTCGGCGAGTACGCATGGCTGCCATACGAGATGGTTCGCGTGCACGAGCTCGACGGGGTGCTCGCGCAAAACAAGGTCGACGAGGCGCACGCTCTCCGCGTGATATGCGGAGAGCTCGTCATCCGTCAGCGACTCGAACGCTTTCACGTTGCCGGCGCGTTGTTTGTCGGTGACGTAGACGGGTCGCACCGCCCCGTTCGCAAGCTGGTGGAGCGTTACGCCTTCGTCTCCGGCGTCACGCGAGAAGAGCCGTCGGTTCTTTCCCGACGCATCCCAAGCAAAGGCACGCGCCACGTGCGGGATAGCCGCCGGATCGGGCTCGCGGCACAGGACGTGGACGTCGTGGCCTTGCCGGGCCAGCGCGCGCGACAGATAGCGTGTGTACTCGTTGCTGCCCGAGCCGGTGAGCTCGAAGCCGTGGAAGATAGCGACACGCATCGATTCGTCCGTTTTCCAAAAGGTCTGGATCGAGTGTAGCGGCCGCCCGCCCGCCCGTCCATGGCGACGAGAAACCGGAACCCGATCGCGACGCGACTCGGATTGCGCCGGCGACTCCGTTGCGGTATGAGTAAAGGGGTGAGTGAAGATCACGCTGGCATCCGCTTTCCACCGCCGTTCATTTATTTGAGCTTTCTCGTCGCGGGACTGCTACTTTCCCGAGTGCGGCCTCTCGCCGTCGTGCCGCCGTCTTACGCGACAGTGCTCGGGATCGCTTTTGTCGTTGTCGCGATCGCGATCATGGTCTCCGGCTTCCGCGAGCTGCGCCGCCACGAGACGACGATCCGACCCGATCAGCCAAGCTCGACGATTGTGACCAGCGGGCCCTACCGCTTCACGCGCAACCCGCTCTATGTGTCGCTCATGACGTCCTATCTCGGGATTGGACTCTGGACGAACAGCTTGTGGGTGATTCTGCTGCTCGTGCCGCTTCTCATCGTAATGAACCGACAAGTCATCGCTCGCGAAGAAGCCTATCTGGAGCGCGCCTTCGGCGACACCTATCTCAGCTACAAGTCCGAAGTCCGCCGCTGGTTATAGTGGGCTCGGTTCTTGGCCGAACGATTCGAGCTGAGCGTCAACGTTTCGCGGCCCGAGCGCAACAGACTCCACGCTCACTCCCTCTGAAAAACGCTGCCATTTTCGCGCAGAGCTCGCCATCCAAACCATCCAATTGGGAAAGTGCTTGCTCCAAAGGCCGCTTCTCGCGAAACAGAGCTCGGTAGGCGAGCTTCAAAGTTTTGACTTCTTCTGCCGCGACGCCCGCGCGTCGAAGCCCGACCGTATTGAGCCCAATAACTCTAGCGGGAACGCCGTCGACAATGACGAATGGCGGCACGTCGAGATTCACTTTGGAGCCACCACCAACCATTGCGAGCTCGCCGACGCGCGTGAACTGATGAATCACCACGCCGCCCGAGACGAAGGCTCTGGGTCCGATGCGGATGTGCCCGCCCAACGCCGTATAGCTTGCGATGATGGCGTCGTCTCCAATGTCGCAATCATGAGCGACGTGCGCGTAGCTCATGATGAAACAGTTGCGCCCGACCCGGGTGACGCCGTCTTCGTGCCCGCTTCGATGGATGGTGACGAACTCGCGGATCGTCGCACCATCCTCCACGACCGCATAGCTCCGAGCGCCGGAGAACTTGAGATCCTGCGGGAATCCGCCGCGCACCGCCGCCTCGTTTACCGTCACCCGCTTTCCGAGACGTAGTCCGGTCTTCAAAACCGCGTGCGCGCCGACCGCCGTGCCTTCGCCGACCTCGACATCGCCCTCCACGACCACGTATGGACCAATCGTGACGTTCTCGGCAAGGCGGGCTTCGTTGTCGACGATGGCAGTAGGATGGATGGTCATTCAGGCGCGCTCGCCGAAATCGCGCGCAACCTGTTCGATCTCCGCGTCTTCGAGAACGCGGTTCGACGCTTTGGCTTTGTGGAAAATCGCCTGGACGATGGCGTCCTCGACAGGCAGTCCTCGCGAGCTTAGCCAATAGTGCACGTTCGACAGACCGCTCATCGGACCGACTTCGATTCTTTGTTCGAGACCGAACTCGCCCGCCGGGACACCGGAATAAACACGGTCGGCGAGCCAAGAATCTTGTTTGTTGAGAGCCTTGACCACCGCGGCCGCGTGTACGCCGGTTCCCGTCCGGAAGGCGTCTTCCCCGACGACTGGATAATTCGCAGCAATAGGAACGCCCACCGCCAACGAGACCACGCGACAATATTCAGCGAGGCGGCTCAAGTCGTTGTCGATCCAACCCAAGAGCTTCAAGTTCACCAGCAAGATGTCCATCGGCGTATTGCCGCAGCGCTCACCGATGCCGAGCGCGCAACCGTGGACGCGATCGACACCCGCCTCGATTGCCGCCAAACTGTTCGGGACGGACAGCCCGCGATCGCGGTGCCCATGCCAGTCGATCTTGACGTCTTCACCGCTATCCGCGACGACTTGCTGCATGAATGCCACGAGCGCTTTCACCCCTCGCGGAGTGGCGTGACCGACCGTATCGGTGAGCACGACCCGCCGCGCCCCACATTCGATAGCGGTAGTGTAGAGTTTTCGAATCGTTTCGGGCGTCGCGCGAATCGTATCTTCGGTGACGTACATATTCGGAAGACCGTTCTCGACCGTATAGCGCACCGCGGACTCAGTATGTTTCACGAGCTTGTCGAGCCCCCAGTTCTCCGCATATTGACGGATGGGACTCGAGCCGATGAACGTCGCAGCTTCGATAGGGATCCCGACCTTTTGCGAGATCTCGACGATGGGACGGATGTCGGCCTCGAGAGTGCGTGCCGCACAATTGGGGACGAGCGCGAGCTTTTGGTCGACGATCTCGTTCGCGAGGCGTAGCACTTGTTTCTGTACGTGCGGCCCAGCACCAGGCAGACCGATATTGACGGACTGAATCCCGAGCGAAGCCATCAGGTGAAGAATCTCGACCTTCGACTCGATGGGTGGGGAAAGGACCGACGGGCTTTGCAATCCATCACGGAGGGTCTCGTCGTCGAACTCGATTGCCTTGGGGGGCTTTTCCAAAGCGGAAGGATCGACCCGATTCCAGTCGTAGATGAGATCGCTTTCTCGCGACAACGCGTCATCTCCCCGAAGCCGCGGCTTCACATACCTGTTCGACGAGCTGTCTCATATAGATCCTGAATCATGCGATTCGCGAAACAGGCCGTCACCCGTCATCGCACACCCGGCAGAACGGGGCTCGACAGCGTATTGCCGGCAGCTCGGAGAACGAGCGCGACCGGCGAGATTCGCTCGACCTCAACTTCGAGGATACCCGGCAGGCCGTGACCGAGATCGACGGGAAACGCATCGGGATCATCGAGTCTGAACTCGACCCGGATGGTGCCGCCGCTCGGCTCGCTACCGACGCGGCTCACCGTCGCCGGCACGGCGCCATACTGGACCCACGAAAACCCCTCGAGACGCAGCTTCGCGCGCTGACCCGATCGAATACGTCCGAGCGCACGGTGAGGAGCGAACTCGGCGACGACGTGAACGTCGCCAAATGGAATGATCGTGCCCAGGTGTTGTCCCGCCGAGACCACCTCGGAAACTTTGAGGGTCACGAGGTCACCAATGCGACCGGCCACCGGAGCGCGCAGCTGATGCAACGACAGGCCGTGCTCGAGACGGTCGGAAACGGCATCGAGGCTCTCTACCGTCGACTCGAGTCGAGAGAGCTCGCGCTCGAGGCTCTCGAGCTCCGCGCGCTTTTCGGCGAGTCCGACCTGCCACTCGCGGTCCATCCGCTCGACGGAGCTCTCGAGTGCTTGCGCGGCCTTCACGCGCTGCAGGTGAGCCGTGGCGGCCGCATCGGCCTCGGCTTCGGCGAGCAAGCCTTCTTCGTGGAGTCTCGCTTGGCGCGTTGCGGATTGCGCGGCAAACTCGGCGGACTCGAGCGCCTCCTGGTGACGCGCCCGGGCTTCCGCGAGCGCCGAGCGGGAGGCGCGCTCGGACGAATCGAGCGCTTGACGTTGCGCGGATATCTCGAGACGGAGACGCTCCAGCTGATCCGCTCCCCCGCGAGCTTCGGCGGCCGTTTCTTTGAGCTCGTATTGCGTCTCGATCGCATCGAGCGCTACGAGAAGCTCCCCTTTTTCGAACTCTCGCCCGAGCACCATTTCGTTGCGGATAACGCGCCCGGATATGAGGCTCATCACCTCGTGCGGCTCGACATCGACTTCGAGCCGAGCGACATCGGAAACTTCGTAGAGCGCGACGCGAGCGAACACGAACCACGTGAGCCACGCCGCGAGGAGCGAAAGTCCCACTGCAACCCCGATTAGGCTCCCGCCGAAGCGGTCGGCTTCGAGAGAGCGGAGCGATCGCGAAAAGCTGGTCGGCACGGACGCGATGTTATCAGAGCCTCGCCCCACGCGTCCGACCTTGCCAAGGTTCGTCGGGACCCTCTAAACCGGCGTCAACATCGGCGCGTCATGCGCGAGCGCCGCGAGTTCCATGTACAACCGCTCCATAGAGGCGGGTCGATCCGATGGACTCTTTGCGAGCATGCGCAAGACGAGGCTCTCGATGGCGGGCGGGACACGGACGAGAGGGTTTGCCTCCGAAAAACTCTTCGGCTCCTCGGTGAGGTGTTTCGCGAGCAGCGCTTTGGAGTTCGACGCTTCGAACGGTTTCACACCGACGAGCAGCTCGTAGAAAGTCACGCCGAGTGAGTAGATATCGGTACGACCATCCACGGCGCGGTCATCGTCGCCTGTGGGGGCGTAGATCTGCTCGGGTGCGACATATTCCGCTTTGCCCACCAACTTCATCGCTTGGGTGATCTTGGCGCTTCCGGGCGCCATGCTCTTCGCGATGCCGAAATCGATGACCTTCACGATCTCCCCGCCTTCTTCCGGAACGATGAGGATGTTGTCGGGCGAAATGTCCCGATGGACGATCCCGAGCTTGTGCGCGTCGACAAGACCGAGCGCAACTTGCTTCACGATGCGCACCGCTTCGGCGGTCGGGACCCAGCTCTTGCTCCGGAGGCGCTTTCGGAGACTTTCCCCCCGCAGAAACTCCATCACGAGGAAGAAGAGCTCGCTGCCCACCGTTCCGAACTCGTAGAGCGTCACCACGTGCCGGTTCTTTACCCGCACCATGACTCGAGCTTCGCGGTGGAAGCGCGCGACGCTCTCTTTATGTTCGCAGAGCTCCGGCCGAAGGAATTTGATCGCGCGGATTTCGTCGAGGAGAGCGTGGCGCGCCTTATAGACTTTCGCCATCCCGCCCCTGCCGATCAGCTCGAGAATAACGTATTCACGCAAACGCTTCCCGACTAGGGTGTCCTTGTCTGCCGCACTCATCAATTGGTCCCCTCGAGAGCAAAGCAAGATCCGTTCCGGCGCCCAGGTCTCGTGTCTGTGGCCCAATCTCCTTGCGCGCAAGGTAGTTACGACCCTTGCAACCTGGTCCGCACGCGTTCGCGCCCGCACTTGAGGGTTCCGACGTAGTGAATCGCCTACGCGACGAGGGGTTTCCTGCCAACAAGCGCTTGCATGGACGGAATACAATAAGGTGCCGTAACGGCATCGAACGCGAGACCATCCGGCTGCCGGGTTGTGGCGACGTGGACTAGAGAATGCTCTTTGAGTCGCGCTTGTGGTGCGCGAGACCCGCTTCTTTCTCGGCTCTACGGAGCACTTGTTTCGAGAGGCGTAGATTGTTTAGATTGTTAGAGAGGTCGCGCGGCGGAAATGGTCGAGTATGGCCTCGTCCACAAGCCTCCCGCCAAGAGTGGATCCGAGGGTGGTCGGTGACGTTCGTGCCCGCGAGCGACGTCCGCACCCTCTCTTGGGCCGCCGCGAGCGCGTCGCTCAAATCGAAGCTAGGCGGGGTTTTTATCCCGCGCGCTACGAGAACCCCGATGCGCACATCGGGAAAGGTCGCGAAGATGTCGTCGGTGACGACGAATCTCATGACGGTGGAAAGACGGTACCGAGCACGTTGTAGCCGCCGTCCACATAGATCACTTCGCCAGTGATGCCGCGAGAGAGATCCGAGGCCAAAAACGCCGCCGTATCGCCGACTTCCGCTTGCTCGGTGTTGCGCCTCAAGGGCGCATGGCTCCGGTGGAATGCGAGCATCTTCGAGATCCCGTGCACCCCCGATGACGCCAAGGTCTTGATCGGACCTGCGGAGATCGCATTGACGCGAATCGCCTTCGGTCCGAGGTCGACCGCTAAATAGCGCACGGACATTTCGAGTGCGGCCTTCGCAACGCCCATGACGTTGTAGTTTGGCACGACGCGCTCCCCGCCCAAATAACTCAGCGTGATGATGCTGCCGCCCTCTCCCATCAGCGGTACGGCACGTTTGGTCAAGGCGGTTAACGAAAAAACAGAGATATCGTGGGCGATGCGGAAACCTTCGCGAGACGTGTCGACGAACTCGCCATCGAGCTCCTCCCGGAGCGCGAAAGCAACCGCGTGAACCAAGAAATCGAGCCCACCCATCTGCGATTGAATGGTCTTAGCGGCAGCGTCCATCTCATCGTCGTTGGTCACATCGAGCGGCAAAATAACCGGATCGGTGAGCTCGTCCGCGAGCGTGCGCACACGCGATTCGAGACGCTCTCCCTGATAGGTGACCGCGAGACGCGCCCCTTCGCGCGCCACCGACTGCGCAATGCCCCAGGCGATCGAGCGCTTGTTGGCGATGCCGACGATGAGACCACGCTTCCCTTCCAATAACATCCAGACCTCCGGCGGCGAACTATATCACTGGGGCGCGCTGCGACCAGTCCTGACTCCGTTCGTAAACGCGCGCCAGCTCGAGAAGCCGCTTCTCATCGTTCGGGGCTGCTGCAAGCTGAAGACCCATCGGGCGGCCGTCCTCCGTGAAGCCACAGGGCAGCGACACCGCGGGAAAGCCCGTTGTGTTGAAGGGGCTCGAAAGACGAAGCAGACCGCTTCGGAGCTCTTCGCCGTTATCGAGCGTCGTGTCGCCGATGCGGGGCGCTGCCGCAACTGTTGCGGGCGTCACGAACATGTCGATCTTCTGAAAGGCCTTCCGGAAAGCGCGTACGATGCGACGCCGCGCTCGCGTCGCGGCGAGGTAGTCCGTCGCCGAGATCAGAAGGCCAAGCCGTAGGAGCTCGAGGGTGTCCGCGCCGTAATCCTCCGGACGCGCGCGAACGTTGTCTTCGTGGAAGGACGACGCCTCCGAGAACGCAATCGTGTTCCGACACGTCGTCTGGAGCTCGATCTCCGGTATATCCACTTCGACGAGCTTCATGCCGAGACGCTCGAGCTCCGCAATGGCCACGCGCACAGAAGCTTCGACGTCCGGGGATAGGTTATCGAAGAAATAGCGCTCATGAATCCCGAGCTTGAGCGGCCCCGCGCTCGTAGCGTCCTCAAGCTCCTGCAAGGGCCGCCCGGTGAGCACTTCGTAGAGTAGGGCCACGTCGTCAACGGTGCGCGCCATCGGCCCGACATGGTCGAGGCTCCACGAAAGCGGGGTTACCCCTTCGCGACTCACCTGACCGTAGGTAGGTTTGAGTCCGACCGTGCCGCAAAGCGACGATGGAATGCGGATCGAGCCTCCAGTATCGGTGCCTATCGAGCCGAAGCCGACGCCCGCTGCCAAGGACACCGCCGAGCCGCCGCTCGAGCCGCCGCAGATTCGCTCGGTGTCCCACGGGTTCCGCGCCGCCCCGTAGTGGGGGTTCACATTCGTAACCCCATAGGCGAGCTCGTGCATGTTGGTTTTCCCCAACAACACGGCGCCGGCCCCGAGGAGCGAGGCGAGACAGGGCGCGTCCTCGTCAGGAACGAGCTCGGCGAAGATTTTCGAGCCCGACGTGGTCCGAACCCCTTTTGAATGGACCAAATCCTTTACGGTGATCGGGATGCCGTGAATAGGCCCGCGAAGCTCACCGCGGGCCCGCTCCCTATCCGACCGGCGGGCTGCCTCAATCGCGCGTTCGGGGAGGAGCGTGATGAACGCGTTCAGGGCATCGAGCTTCTCGGCCCGGTCGATTTGAGCGCGAACGAGCTCTTCGGAGCTCGACTCCCGACGGTTGAGGCGGTCGCGGACGGAAACGAGGGTCTCGGCCCTGCTCACGGCTCGTTCTCCAAACAGAACAGTGGTTCTTCTCCCGCAGCGGCTCTCTTGAGGTCTGGAAGGCCGTTTTGAAAAGCTTCCAAGCGGTCTAGAAGCTTCTTTTTATCAATAGGTTCCAAGTCTTTCAGCTCAATATTTCGTCTATCCGTCATGCTTAAGTCATATAGACAATGATCAGAAGTTGACAACCGTGCCGGAACTCTGATATAGTTCGCCCGAACCACGGTAGGCGCCCCCCGAAGCATTTGGCTCCCGAAGAAGCTCGCTGAGCCTCAACTTTGCGGGGAGCAACACGGTACGACAAACGGCGCCCGTGGGTCGAGCTTAATTTGGGCCGGGGAGCCCAAGTGAGCGGGGCGCAGGCGAATGACAGGAGGTGTGAATGGCGGTAGTTTCCACCGATCTCGAGGTCTTCGAAGACGAGACCACCCGGGTAGGGTTCAAAGTCTACATACGAAAGGACATCGACGACATCCCGGAGCTTCGGATCCTTTCCAAAGAGCAGCGTCTGGACATGAAGGCGGTTTCCGCCGTGTTGCCATTCCGCGTGAACAATTACGTCATCCAGGATCTCATCGACTGGAACAACATCCCCGATGACCCGATTTACCAGTTGACGTTTCCCCAGCCCGGCATGCTGAAGGACGGGGATTTCGCGCACATGCGCGCCCTCGTGCAGCAAGACGCGACCGCGGAAGACATCAGGAACGCGGCTCGAACGATTCAGCACGCGCTGAACCCGCATCCAGCCGGACAAATGGAGCTGAACGTCCCGAAAATGGACCATCAGGCGCTTGACGGCATGCAGCATAAATACCGGGAGACGGTGCTCTTTTTCCCCGCCGCCGGCCAGACGTGCCACGCCTATTGCACCTATTGCTTCCGATGGGCCCAGTTCGTCGGCATCAACGAGCTCAAATTCGCGGCACAGCAGGCCGACAAGCTCGTCGAATATGTGCGCCAGCACAAAGAAGTACGCAGCATCCTCTTTACGGGCGGCGACCCGCTTGTGATGAAGTCGAAGGTGCTCCGTCGCTATATCGAGCCATTGCTCGACCCCTCGCTCGAGCACTTGGAGAGCATCCGCATCGGCAGCAAAGCCCTCGCCTATTGGCCCTATAAATTCGTCACTGATGACGACGCTGACGATCTGCTGCGCCTGTTTGAAGAGGTAAGCGAAGCCGGCACGAACCTCGCGCTCATGGCTCATTGCTCGCATCCTCGGGAGTTCGAGACCTACGTCGCACAGGAGGCGATCCGTCGCGTGCGCTCGACTGGGGCGGTCATCCGCTGCCAAGCGCCCATCATCTCCCACGTGAATGACAACGCCGACGTGTGGGCGCGGATGTGGACCGAACAAGTCAAGCTCGGCGCCGTTCCGTACTACATGTTCGTGGAGCGGGACACGGGCGCGCAGAACTACTTCGCCATCCCGCTCGCCAAAGCCCTTCGCGTCTACACCGAGGCCTACCGGCGAATTTCCGGACTCGCGCGCACGGTCCGAGGACCTTCGATGTCGGCGTCACCCGGCAAGGTCGTTGTGGACGGCGTGACCGAGATCGGAGGCGAAAAGGTATTCGTCCTCAAGCTACTTCAAGGTCGGAACCCCGATTGGGTGGGGCGTCCGTTCTTCGCCAGCTACGATCCTGAAGCGAGCTGGCTCGACGACCTGGAGCCCGCCTTTGGCAAGAGGGAGTTCTTCTTCGAGTCCGAGTTTCGCAGGCTCCAGGAGGCGCTAACAGAACAAAGCATTTAGAATCAACTGGTTGCTAAAATGGGATGGCATTGGCCATCCCATTTTTTTTTGCTTCAGGTCACTGAAACTGACCTACTAATAGGTCCCATTCCGTCGGTGCATTCTACATCTGAGTTCCATAAGCTATTCGAATATCTCACCCGAAGAAGTGGAGGACATCGTCATCGCCGTTCGCGACGGCGTCCCCATTTATCTGCGCGATGTCGGCCGCGCCGAGCTCGGCTACCGCAAACCCGGAGCCAAAGTCTTTCGCACCGGCGAGCAAGTCATCGCGCTCAACACGATCCGCCATCTTCACCGTCATCGCCGTGGGCGGAAGCTGGCTTTTGATGCCGAAGACCAAATATCTGCCCGTCGGGAACAACAATTTCTTGTTCGGCGTCATGATCCCGCCGCCCGGCTCAAAGTTATTACGAAGACGCCTTGCGGCCTCTGTGGGGGTCCGAGCCCGGCTCCGCCGAAGCAGAGGCGCAACCGGGCGGCGGCATGCGCGGGTTCTGGTTCGTCGCGCTCCCGAACGAAGCGTTCATCGGCGTCAACGCGCGCGACCCGCTTCGGGTGCGGGAGCTCATCCCGCCGATCATGGCCGTGGGCGCGGAGATTCCAGGGACCTTCGTCATCGTCAACCAGAGCAGCATCTTTCAGCGCGGCTTCGACGAGGGCCGGAACATCGATATCAATATTGTAGGGCCCGAGCTTTCCAAGCTGATGACGCTCGGCCAGGAGATTTTCGGCTAAGTCCGGCAAGAGCTGCCCGGTTCGCAAGGCCGTCCGATCCCTGGGCTCACGCTCGACAATCCTGAAATCGGGGTCGTCACCCACCGCCGCCGCGCGGCAGAGCTCGGGCTGTCGAACCGCGAGCGCGGCTTTGCCGTCAGTGCACTCATCGACGGCGCGAAAGCGAGCGACTACCAGCTGAACGGCCGAGAAATCGACATCCGGGTCATGTCGGACCTTAATGACCCCGACGCCGACACCCACCGCACGCACCGTCTCGGTGAGCTGCCCATCGCGACCCCGGACGGCAGGATCGTCACGTTGGACTCTACTTGTCGCTGATGAAGCTCGCCGACGGCTGGACGATTACAGACAAGGTCTACCACCGACACCCCGAGTCGTAATTCGGCGGCCTAGGAGATCGAATCAGACGTATTGAGGCCGCGGCGGCTTGACCGCCGGGACCTGCAGATCGGGCATCGGTTTTGCGGTGAAGACCCGGCGGCACGGTTTCGCGATCAACTTCGCCCACTGGCGCGCTCGGGCGCGAGCGCTATCGGTGGCGAGCCCCGTGTTCGCGTACATCTGGGGGAAAAGTAACGAAATCAAAACATAGGCCAGCCGGTCGCGCAGCTTGTTGGTGACCCGAGAGCGCTTCCACACATTCGGCAGGCTATAGAACTTGTTCCAGACTGCCTTCGTTTTCATCCGCATCTCGTACGGCGACATTGTTGGATGCGGGAGGTAGAGCTTGGGGCGTTTGCTCCGCGGAATGAGCCAGAACCGGTTCAGCGGGATCCCGTCTACAGTCTCTTTGGACTGATCGATCTCGTCCTCCCATTTCTTGAAGTCGACCGTTCCTGGAAACGGGGTCAAAGTCAAGAACTGAGCGAAATCGAGCCCTGCCTGGGCAGCGAGGTCGGCGGTCGCGTCGAACGTGTCGTCGCGATCCGTCGAAAGCCCAAAGATGAAAGAGCCGAGGATGTGGACGTCGTGGTCGACAAACTTGCGGAGCCGGTCGACGAGAGCGTCTCCCGCGACGTTGAAATCCTTGAATACAGCCTTCAGACCTTCTTCCGTCACCGACTCGACACCGACGAGCGCCCCTTTCACGTGCGCACGTTTCATCGCATCGAGATATTCCTCATCGTCCGCGGCTTCCATCGTAATCTGCGTTAAAAAGACCATGTCGTGCGGAAGCTCCGCGAGGCGATTCAAGAGCTCGAAACGCTCCGCGCGGATAGCTTTCAGCTCTTCCACACGCGCGCCGTTCCGGCGCTCCTCGAGCTCGACGTCATGCTGCGTGACGGGGTAGAAGTTGTCGTCGGCGAGAAGTATGAAACGAAATCCTTTCCTTCGCAGCTCGACGACCTCTTGGACAACGACGTCCGAGGCGCGCTGCCGCGGCCTTTGCCCGTCAGTGCGCCATACCGAGCAAAAGGAGCAGTGTTTCGGACAACCGCGCACCGTCTGCACCGAGGCGATCATGTAGCTCTCCGATGGCATCAAATCCCAACGCGCCGGGAGGAAGGAGTCCCCTTCTATGCGGCCGCCGTCGTAGATCCGTCCCGGCTCACCCCTATCGATATCATCGAGCACCTGACTCCAGATTTTGTCACCGTCGCCCTTCACGACCGCGGTCGCGCCGCCATGCTCGAACGCTTCTTCCGGGTAGAGCGTCACATGCGAGCCGCCGAACACAACATAGGCACCACGCTCGCGCGCTTTTCGCCCGACCTCGTAGCCTCGTAGCGCATTCAACGTGTGGATACCGATGCCCACGATGTCGCCTGGCTGGATCTTGGAATAGTCCATCGGATCGAGCGTCTCATCTACGATATTCGGCGTTCCGAAACCGCCCGGTGTCGCCGACGCGATCACGTAGAGCCAGCGAGGAACGATGATGCCGATACCAAAAGAAGTGTCGCTTGGGTTTATCAAATGGACGCTCATGCCGTCTCCGTAATGAATTGTGAAAATCGGACTGGGACCATCCAGCGAAGGAAGAGTGAGAATATAGGAGCACCTCCCCCTTGTCAACGTTATGTGACATGGTAGGATCGGGCTCGATGAACGACGAAAAGAAAGTCTACGAAGGCTTGACGCTTCTCGGAAGCAGCGATCGCGCCTACCCAACCTCACCCGATGAAGCCAAGCTCGAGACTTTCGAAAATGCCTACCCGGAGCGTGACTACGTCATACGTTTCGACTGCCCCGAGTTCACCTCCGTGTGCCCCATCACCTCTCAGCCGGATTTCGGCCACATCACGATCGAATACGTGCCGAACGAGCGCTGCATCGAGAGCAAGTCTTTGAAGCTCTATTTGTTTTCGTTTAGGAACCACGGAAGCTTCGGCGAAGCCATCGTCAACTTAATCCTCGACGATATGGTCGAGGCTTGCGCGCCGCGCCGAGCCACAGTCACGGGACGCTTCACGCCACGCGGCGGGATCAGTATCGACGTGATCGCGACTTATCCGTAATCAAGACGGAGATTCCCGAAATGGCCGCCTATCTCATCGCACGCGTTCACGTGACGAACCCGGAAGCTTACGAGGGTTACAAGAAGCTCGCCGCCGTGGCGATCGCCAAATATGACGGCCGCTACCTCGCGCGCGGCGGACGCACGGAAACGCTCGAGGGCAGCGAAGAGACGGCGCGTGTCGTCATCGTCGCCTTCACCACGCTCGAGCAGGCGAAGAAGTTCTACGACTCGCCCGAATATCGGGAGGCTAAAGCGGCCCGCGAAGGCGCCGCCACCGGCCACTTCGTCGTCGTCGAAGGCGCGTAGTCCGAAAGCCCGCCGTGTCCCATCTTCTCGTTCTGCTTCTAACCGCTCACGGATAGGCGGTCGCCCGAACAACATAGCGCTCGGGCCCGCCCGGGATGATCGCGTCGAACGGGTAGCAGGTCACGAGGGTGAGCATCTTGTCGTCTGTTGGCTCCGCGACCCACGTGTCGCGTTCGTCCACGACCCCCACGCCCGTTACGGCGTAGCGATGCTCAAGCTCGCCCGAAGTCTCGATAACGATCTCGTCGCCTATCTCGAGATGCTCGAGAAACGCAAAATGCGTATCGCGATGTCCGCTCACGACGACGTTCGTGTCGGCTCCCGGCCGTGCGGAGCTCGAGAGATGGGTCGGCCCGAAAGCCATGTTCCGACCGCTCGCGCCGGCAAGTATTATCTGTCTCGCACCCAGCCGGGGCGCCCGCAAGAGCGCCACCGGCCAGGTGTCGGCCCAAGGCCAGGGCTTCGGCTCGGGCGTGCCCGCGACCCGTTCCTGCCACGCCCGTGCCAGTAGCACTTGAGCCAACCGAGCCTTCGCGTCCATCCACACGCTTTGGCCGATGAAGGCGAGGGCTATGGCAAGGAGGAGAACACCGACCGCTTTTCTTTGCATGACCTATCCCCGCTCCAAAAGATCAGAACCCCCGTGACGAGGGCGAGAAACCCGAGCAGCATCAGAAGCTCCGCCGCCGTCGCTCCCTGAGGCAACGTCCCCACTACATGCTGATGGCTCCAACCGGCGGGAAGCTCTGTGGGCACCGCCTTTGTCATCGCCGTCGTGCCGGGCGGGGCGGACGGCGTGACGTCGACGGCCACGAGGCTTGTGAAGCGTGACACGAGATGATGCTGAAGAGCGACGTCAACGATGCCGGCGCGGGCCGCGTCGCGTTCCGGAACTTCCTTCGCGACCGTCATCGTGTCCATGAGGTCCGCAATCTTGCGGCGGGCCCAGAGTCCCGCGACTCCGGATTGAGTCTTGCCGCCGCGCAGCTGAAAACCGATGCCCCACGGCTCTTCTCCGCGTCGACCGCGCACGTCGAGCCCGCTCGCAAAACCGCGCACCTTCGCCGCCACCACGATGGGCTCGCCCGCATATAGATCGGGAACGTCCCGGGGCCAAACCTCGGCGGTCTTGTCCTCGAAGCCGAGCTCGATGTGGCTCAGCACGGGGCTCTCGAGCTTTTCGAACAGCTCTTCCATCTTGGTCGACACTTCGGCCGCGGTGCTGACATAAGTGAATGTGCCACGGCCGAACTTCGCGGCACGGGTCATGAAGTGTGCGTTCGGCGCCGAGCCGATGCCGACGGTGAAAAGGCGCCGCTCTCCAAGATGAGATTGAATATGACCGAAGAGCTCGGGCTCATTCCCAACGCTACCATCCGTTATGAAAATGATTTGCTGGACACGCCCGACACGATGCAACTCGGGAGGGCTTCGTTGGCCGAAGGCGGCCGTCAAAGCCGACATCATCTCGGTGCCGCCCCTCGCTTCGAGCCCTCGGACGTAGTTGCGCGCGCGCTCTACCGCGTCGGGGGTGGCGGGCACGGGCTGATGGTTGAGCTTCGACGTCGACGCGTTGAACTGGATCACATTGAACGTGTCGTCCGGCTGAAGCCTATCGAGTGCTTCGAGTAGAGCGCCGCGCGCTTGCTCGATCGAAGTGCCGTGCATCGAGCCCGAGGTGTCAATCACGAAGATCGTCTCGCGTGGAAGACGCGCCGTCTTCTGGCCGTCTGAAGGCGGCATCAGCATCAAAAGCACGTAGTTATCGCCGTCGACGCTTTCGGTGAAGAGCGCGGCCCTTGGGGCGGCACCGACATCCGGAGCCCAGCTGAGGGTGAAATCCCGATCTGCCGGCACCGCCCCATCCCTGGGCGTCACGTGGTAACCGAACCCTACTTGGTGCTCCACCTTCAAAGCATGTGAGGACGACTTGACGCTTGCGAGCGGCATCCCGAGATACAGCTCGATGTCGAGCTCGACGGGGTTCTCGCGACGTGAGCTCGGTGGCAGCACCGGCGGTGTTACCCGGTCGGCATCCGTGACGGCGCGCGTCGGCTGCGCCCAGCCCGTACCCTTGAAGGAGACCGTCTCGGTCCTCGCGGGAATTCCAGGAATGTAACGAGGGCCTACCACCATCGGGAAGCGAAGATCGAAGCGGCCGGCCTCGTAACGGACTTCCTCCTGATATTCGAGCTCGATCAGCACGCTCTCCAGAGGTCCGATATGGGCGAGCGAGACTGTGAAGATGTTCGGCCTCTCCTGCTCGACAAGAGTCGCTTTCTTCCCTTCCCGTTTGGCCTTTTCGTAGGTCCGGCGCGCTTGGGCTCTTTCCTGGATCTGTCCTTCGATGACCCGTTCCCCCACCTTCATGCGAAGCGTGTCCACGGCGGCGCGTACAGGGAGCGGAAAGACGTAGACGCCTTCGACCCACTCGTCCGACGGGTTGCGAAACTGTTGCACGACGCGCGTGCGCCCGACGAGGCCAGTGACGCGAATCCGCACTTTCGTTTCGACTGTCGGTGCTTGCACATAGCCTCGGTCCATGTCCGGACGGAGCAGGAGGCTGCCCATCTTCATATCGGCTGGAGTGACGACTTGGGATCGCGGTCGCCACGCTTGGCTTTCTGTCGCTAGCGCCAGAAGCGCCAGCACCATCAGGAAAGATTTCGTCTTCGGCATCGTGGTCCTCCCCCTCGCGTTCATGGATCTATTTGAACGTTCCGATGCGTGGAGCTTGCGACGGCATCGAGGCGATACGATGAAACAATGTGGCAAACCTGTGTCGCGGGTAGCCGTCATCGATCTCATGCGCTACATTGGAATTACATGGACAAAAACACCGGTTCGGTGGCCGTTGTCGACGACGAAGAGAACATTCGCGATACGGTCGCCTACGCGCTCCGCCGGGAGGGCTACCATGTTGATCTCTACACGGATGGCCTGAACGCGTGGGAGCAGCTTCAAAACGTGCTCCCCGATCTCTGCGTGCTCGACATATTGATGCCGCGCATGGACGGGCTCGAGCTTTGCCGCAAGCTGCGCGGCCAATCCGAGATGCTTCCCATCATCTTCTTGACCTCGAAGGATGAGGAGTTCGACCGCGTGCTCGGGCTCGAGCTCGGCGCCGACGACTATTTGTGCAAGCCTTTCGCGATGCGCGAGCTCGTCGCGCGCATCAAAGTGCTCTTCCGCAGGCTCGCGCTCGTGGGAGCCGGCGCCGCCACCGCTCCCGAGGAACGTGTGAGCCTCGGGCCGCTTGCGCTCGATATGGGGCGCTATCAAGCGACGTGGAGAGGCGAGCCTCTCACGCTCACCGTCACCGAGTTCACGCTGCTCCATGCCCTCGCGCGCCGGCCCGGCCACGTCAAGTCGCGAGCCCGGCTCATGGAAGAGTGCTACCCGCACGACGCCTATGTCAGCGAGCGGACGATCGACAGCCACGTGAAGAGACTTCGCAAAAAGTTCGCTCAAATCGATGACGCATTCAGTGAGATCGACACGGTCTATGGGCTAGGCTACCGCTATCGTGAGTGCGAAGACTGAAAGTGCTTTGACCAGCCTGCGCCGCTTTCTCTCCCGGATCTCGATTCGCCTTCTAGCGTTCAACGTTCTCCTCGTTTTTCTCCCTGTCGCCGGCGTGTCTTATCTCACTATCTTCGAGCGGCAGCTCTTGAGAGCTCAGGAGCGCTCGATGGTGCAGCAGGGCCGCGTACTCGCGGCCGCGCTCTCCGAGCGCGACACTCTCGACGCTGCTCTTGTCGAGCCAATTCTCGTACGCCTACGGCAGCGCACCACATCGCGACTCCGCGTGATCGGTCCCGACCGGCGGCTCGTCTTGGACACGAGCCAACTCGGGCCACGGCGGGAGCCTAAAACACTCGACGACACTCTAGATGACGAGAGCCTGCGCACGAGCTGGCTCTACCGGATCGGTTCGTCACTCTTCCGCCTCGTCGACTACGTCGTGAGCGGACCCAGACCCGCCATCGGTGAAGAGTTCTACTCGGCCGAGCGACCGTTCGACGGCGCGGAAGTCCAGCTCGCTTTGAAAGGGCAATACGGCGCCGCCACCCGGGTAACAACGGGAGGCCAGCGCTCGGTCACGCTCTACAGCGCGCTTCCGATCGAGAACACAGGCGAGATCGTGGGCGCCGTGCTCGTCTCGCGCTCGACCTTTCACATTCTTCAAGACCTCTACGAAGTCCGCCTCGCGATCTTTCGCTTTCTGCTCGGCGCTGTCGGTGTCGCCGCCGTTTTGAGCCTTCTGGTCTCGACGACGATCTCGAGTCCCTTGAAACGATTGCGGGCACAAGCGCAGGCGATCGTCGATCGACGCGGCCGGTTGAGAGGACGTTTTAGCGGGTCCGCGCGCCTCGACGAGATCGGCGATTTGAGCCGCGCTCTTTCCGAGCTCTCGTCGCGGCTCGAAGAGCGGATGCGTTTCATCGAGTCCTTCGCCGCCGACGTTTCTCACGAGTTCAAGAATCCCCTCGCGTCGATGCGCTCCGCCGCGGAGGTGCTCGCCGAAGTCGAAGACCCCGAAGAGCGCGCGCGGTTTGCCCGCATCGTCGAGAGCGACATCGCCCGGCTCGAAAAGCTGCTCTCCGAAGTGCGGGAAGTCACGCTGCTCGACGGGACGAGCGACGACAAAGACGAAGAGCCGGGACCGGTCGACCTCAACGTGCTTTTGCGCGGCGTGGCGGAGCGAGAGCGCTACCGGAGCCTCGAGCTCGAGCTTGCACTCAGCGACGCTGAGCTTACCGTTGCCGCCGGTCCCGATCGCATGGCGCGCGTGTTCGAGAACCTCATCGACAATGCTGCCGACTTCTCGAGCAAAGGCCACGTACGTGTAAGCTCGAAGGCGAAGGGTCGCGAGGCAGTGGTGCTCGTGGAAGACGACGGCCCAGGCATTCCGGAAGAGCACGCGGAGCGCGTCTTCGACCGCTTCTTCAGCTACCGGACGAACGCGAGCCGCCGCGGGGATCATACCGGGCTCGGGCTTGCGATCGTCAAAGCCATTCTGGAGCGTCGTGGAGGGTCGATCCGCGCCCAAGCGTCGTCTCTCGGGGGGGGCGGGCTTCGAAGTGCGTCTACGGCTCCGCTAGGGAATCAAAGGACCTCGGAGCTCGTACAAAAAGCAGCTATCTAGAGCTCGGAAACAAGGTTCTCTAGTAACGCGAGGCGTGCGACTTCTTCAGCGCTTCTCGCCGACCCACGTCAGACCCGCGAGCCGAGAAGGCGCGCGGGCAGAAGCACGATGGCGCGAAGAAGCTCGAAAGCGCCGCCGACGGCAATACCGACGAGCCTGAACGGCAGCGTAAGTAGCCATACAATCGGGTAGAGGACGAGCGCGAACAGCGCGAGCGGCCAGCAAAGGATGAACAAGAGCAACCAAAGCAGGAATTTGGTCATACTAGCTATAGATACGTCCAAGCAGCATGAGAGGTTCAACCTCCGAGGAGGTTAACTGATTGGAGCGGCACTTACCACCATCTGCGAACGGATAAGTTCAGCCGCGAACGAGCCCCAGAAACTCCGTTTCCGACAACACTTCGACGCCGAGCTCCTTCGCCTTGTCTGCTTTCGAGCCGGCGTTATCTCCGACGACGACGAAGCTCGTATTCTTGCTCACCGAAGTTGTCACGCGGCCCCCGCGCTCTTCGACGAGGCGCTTGGCTTCGTCGCGCTGAAGCTCGATGAGCGTGCCGGTGAACACGATTTTCTTGCCTTCCAGTGTGCGCTCAACAGCACTGAGGGCCCAGGCAAGATCGAGTCCGGAGGCTGTCATGCGTTCGATGACTTCCCGGTTGCGCGCCACTTCGAAATATTCCACGAGGCCGCGAGCCACTTCGTCACCGATCTCATGCAAGGCAACGAGCTCTGCGACGCTCGCTTGCATGAGCGGCTTGAGAGCACCGAAATGGGTGGCGAGGACACGGGCCACATGCCGGCCGACATTCGGGATGCCGAGGGCGTAAATGAAGCGGTCGAGCTCCGCATGTTTGCTCTTCTCGATCGCGTCGATCAGATTCTCAGCGGATTTGTCTGCGAAGCCCTCGAGGCCTAATAGGTCCTCTTTTACGAGTTTGTAGAAATCCGCCAAGTCCTCGACGAGCCCGCGCTCCACGAGCTGCACCACCGTCTTCTCACCGAGAAATTCGATCTCCATCGCTCCTCTACTCGCAAAGTGCTGGATGCGACCCGTCTGCTGCGCCCGGCAACCCCAGCCACCGGTGCAGAAGTGATTCGCGCCTTTTTCGGCGACGGGTGAGTCGTCGACCGGGCAGCGCTCGGGCATACGGAACGGCTCAGCACCTTTCTTCCGTCCTTCCGGCAAAACCTCGACGACCTCCGGAATGACGTCGCCCGCACGCTGTATCCGGACTCTGTCGCCGACGCGGACGTCCTTTCGGAGCACTTCGTCCTGATTGTGGAGCGTTGCCCGGCTGACAGTGACGCCGGAGACGTCGACGGGACGAAGAAGCGCCACCGGCGTGAGCTTGCCCGTGCGACCGACTTGGACAGCGATGTCCATGACGTCCGTGATCTCCTGGCGCGGCTTGAACTTGAACGCAACCGCCCAACGGGGCGTTCGCGATCGGTCCCCGAGCTCGGCTTGCTGGTCATGCCGATTGACTTTGACGACCGCACCGTCGAGCTCGTAATCGAGCTCGTCGCGGCGGATCTCGAGCTCGTCGTGATAGGCCACGACCTCGTCCACGCTCTTGCAGAGCTCAACAAGCTTGTCGACGCGAAAGCCCCAATCCGCGAGCGCCGCGAGCGCTTCGGACTGAGCGCCGAGCTCGACGCCTTCCACGTGCATGACGTCGTACGCGAATAGATCCAAGGGACGGCTCGCGGTGGCGCTCGTGTCGAGCTGGCGCAGCGATCCGGCCGCCGCGTTACGGGCGTTCGCGAAGGGCTCTTTGCCGAGCTCCGTCATGCGGCGGTTGAGGTTCTCGAACTCGCCGAGACGCATGATCGCCTCCGCCCGCACCGCGAGCACAGACGGTACTTCGCGAATCTCGGCGTACAGACGGAGTGGCAGAGAGCGTATCGTCTTCAAATTTTCCGTAATGTTTTCGCCGGTAGCCCCGTCGCCACGGGTCGAGCCCCGTTCAAACCGACCCTTTTCGTAAACGAGCTCGACTGAGAGGCCGTCGAACTTGGGCTCGGCCATGTACTCGATCGTTTCTCCTTCGAGCCCTTTCTCGACACGCTTCATGAACTCGTGAACTTCGTCCGCACTCATGAGAGACTCGAGCGATAGCATCGGCGCCAAGTGTCGCACCTCGCCGAAGGCGCTTTGCACCTTACCGCCGACGCGCAGGGTCGGTGAGTCGGCGGCCGCGAGGTCCGGATGTTGCTTCTCGAGCTCCATGAGCTCCCGGAGAAGCTTGTCGTAAGCGGCGTCCGCGATCTCGGACTTGTCTTTGACGTAGTAGAGATAGTCGTGACGCCGGATGAGGGCGCGAAGCTCCTCGATCCGCTCAGCGGGTTTCTGGGTCATGGCGCTCGTCCAGCGACCTCGACGATCGCCCTTTGTCCTCAGATCGCGCTTCGATAATGCGGCACGGGAACGTCGACCATCGTGCGCAAACCGGGCGCGAGCTTCACCATCGAAGGGGCGGTCGCGAGCAACATGGCTACCGTCGCTTCGTCGCCGGCCACGCCTCCGTCGAACTTGACGGTGACGTTGGGGTTGCCTTCGACGGTGATGCAGTCCGTCGGTTTCTTTGCCCCGACAAACATCTGCAAATCGAGCGTAACGACTTCCTTGCGGTTCCGATAGCCTTTGCACACGTGATGGAGGCCCGCGACCTCGCCGGCTTGAACCGTGACATGCGGCGTCTTCACGCGTTTTTTCGAAAAAACCGGGTCGATCGTCTCTTTGACTTTGTCGAGATTCCAGCCGAGCCCCTCGGCCACGAGATAGGTCGATTCGAGAAGCCCCACGTGTCCGAGCTCCGCCTTGTTGACGGCCCGACGAAACTTCAAGCGGGTGAGGCCGGCCCCCACCTTCTTCTGAAGGTTCTCACGACGAGTCGACGCGTCGACGACACGCTCGATCTTGATCGACTTCATATCGAGACAAGGAGCGGTAGCAGCGAGTGCTATCGTGTCCATGACGAAGCCAGGGTTGACGCCGGTGCCGAGCACGGAAACGTCTCGGGAAACAGCGAGCTTGTTCAGCTCCCGCGCCTGCGCCGCATAGTTGACGTGGGGTAGCAGGAGCTCTTCGCAAGAGCTGACAACGTTGGTCCGGGCTTCGACGCATTGTTTGATCTGTGGCAGGACTTGCTTGAAGCGAGAACCCGTCGTCAAGATCACGACGTCGGGCCGGCTCACGCCGAGGACGTCCTCGGCCCGATCCGAGACGCGCACACCCGAAGGGCGGGTCAGCCCAGAAAGGTCCGCCACGTCTCTCTGCTGCTTGGCGGGATCGTTGTCGATAGCCCCCACGAGTTCCAGGGCCGGGCGGCCGATAATGGCCTTTGCCGTTTCGAGCCCGATCTGACCGAGACCATAGACCGCGATCCGGATCCGTTCCGGAGCTTTCATCGAGCACACCTCCGATTAAACTATTCAAGTGAACAACCACCGCCTAGAAGGCGGTGGCTTCAAGGGCTGTCAATTGGAAATTGACTGTCGTCGTGAAGAGGCTCGCCATCCTGGGAGTCTATGTACTCCTTTACCATCTCGTCCGTTATGCTTCCTGAACTCACCGCCAGATATCCTCGGGCCCAGAAGTGCCGGCCCCAAAACTTCTTCCTCAGGTGAGCAAACTCCTGAAGGAGTACTCGGGAGCTTATTCCTTTTAGCCACTGCACGATCGTACTCAAGGTCCTGGTGTGGTCGGTAGGATACGAACACGTGGACGTGGTCGCGTGCAACCTTACCCGAGATTATGTGCAGCTCATGTTCCATCGCGATCTGACGAATCAGATCGCGCACACGAACCGCTACTGGACCGATCAAAACCTTTTTACGATATTTCGGTATCCAAACGATGTGCGCTTTTAGGTCCGTTTTCGTGTGCGCTCCGTGCCTGTAGTGACGCACGCGACCACAATACCACGATCTTCTCTTCGCCTAAAGGCGAGGGGTTTCGACCATCCCCGGAAGAGACACTAAATGATAGGACACAAGTTATACGAGCTTATATCAAACACCCGTCATCGTCCAACCCCCGACCAACTATTAAAAATGTGCCTTGGTCTATAGTAGTCGAGACCATGAGCCTCAAGGAGCGATCGAGCATCCCGTCGCCAGCAGCCGGCGTCGGCCTCTACATGACCGTGCTGCTCGTCCACGTCGCGGCCATTTTTCTATTCAACGCCCTGAACGTGTCGGAGAACGCCGTTCTCATCGTGACGCCCAGCTTGATGTTGCTGCTCACGGTGGCTACCGCAATCCGACTTCGCGTCGATTTACCGGAGACGCTGCTCCTGCGGCTTCCATCCCGCGCCGACTTTTTCATGGCGTTCCCGCTCGCGATCTCTTTTTTCATTCTCGGCGATCAACTGTCTCTTCTCACGGAAGAGTTCTTCGCATTGCCCGAAGAGATCGCCCAAGAGACGCGACGCATGATGCAAGCCGAAAGCCCGGTCGAGTGGCTGTTGAAAATCGGGACGATCGGCGTGGGTGCGGCCGTCTCCGAAGAGCTGATGTTTCGCGGTTTCATCCAGACAAGCTTTCTGCGAGCCATGTCGCGGAGCCGAGCCGTGCTCTGGACGTCCTTTCTGTTCATGTTGATCCATTTTCTGCCGATCCCGGCCATCGCCGCGGCGGGAATCGTGCTTGGCTTCGTAGCACTTGCGACGCGGAGCATCCTCGTCCCTATCGTCGTGCACTTCACCCATAACGTCGCCGGGCTCTTGCTCATCAATATCGCCGATCTCGACACGCTCGGCGAGCCTCTATGGATCCCGCCGGCGACCCTTCTCCCAGCACTCGCGATTTTTGGTTTGACGTGCGCGTACTACTTCCGCCGGTTAGACCCCGAGCCGAACCTCCCACTGAAGTCAGAAGGACACGCCGAAAGCCCGGCGCGCTTGGACGTTCCCAGAAGCTCCGTTTCTCTTTCACAGGAGCTTGCCTCCGTGCCACGGGACAAGCGCCGCCTCGGCTGGCTCGTCGTCGGCGCGTCCATCGTTCTCGGTGTCGTCGTTCTCATGAGTCTTTTTGTCGCATCGGTGTACAGCATGTACCCCACGCGGATTCACGAAAGCGTGATTCAGGGACTGAAGATTCAAAGCGAGCAACAGCTCACGGCGACTGAGGATGACGACGGAGCTCGCCTCGCGGCCGCCTTCGACGCGCTGTCCGCTTTGAACGAGGACGGTAACCTGGGCTGGCGCGACCTCTTCGGTGTTCTCCGCATTTACGTCCAGCTGAGCACAGATGGGCGGCTCGATCCACCCGAGGCGGACGAGCTCACCGAGGCCATCCGGGATCTCGCCATCGCCAAAACGAGACCGCGCTCGCTCTAAGTCTTTCCCGCAATCCGAGTTGTTACCGGCTAGGCAGCCTAGGGCTCACTGATCGGGAAGTCTGGCGAAGCGAGATTCTAGTCGATCCCTTCCCCGCGCATCCTCGCCACGCGATAGGCATAGATGAGAGAGCCGACACCGAGCACGACAAGATAGGTATAAAAGGCGTGGAAATACCACGCATCCGCGTGCGTCGAAAGGTCCTTCACCACCTGGATGATGGTGAGGGTGAACAGAAGAATGCTCGCGGAGACGGCCACAGCGAGCTGCAGCAAACGCGAGCGCATGAATTGGATATTGTTTGCGATTGCAGGATTCTTCTTTCTGAGCGCGATCACGGAGATGGCCATCAAGAAAAAATTCACGAGCATGGCCGTGACGAGCAAATCGACGCCAAGGAAGAAATCTCCCGATACGTGATTGCCAACGATACCCACGGAGGCAGCAGCACTGCTCAGCAGAATCGCCCAGTGGGGTGTGCGGTAGCGCGTGTTGATAGTCGCGAAGGCGGCCGGGAAGATCCCGTCTTCTGCCCAAGCGAAAACGAGGCGCGACACGGAAAGGATCATCGCGGGCAGATCGTTCGCGAGCGCAATCGTGGCCGCCGCGACGATCAAAACGGTCCACCCTGGCGACATCAGATAGCCGAGCAGCCCAGGCGCGGTGAGATCGGTCGTGATGGCGCGCTCCGCGATGAAGGTCCACGGCACGGCGTGGTAGATGGCGGCGGTAAAGGCGATGTAGTAGGCGCCGACCGTCGTGATGGTGATGCAAATCGCGAGAGGAAGGTTGCGCCCAGGCCGCTTCGCCTCACCGCCCGCTTGAGCAACGGAGTCGAACCCGATGAAGCTCGAGAACAAGAGCACCGAGGCGGTGAGCACGGGACCCCAGTCGAAGGGCACGCGCTCGGGGAGGGCAATCGCCACGCCTTCCTGGAGCTTTACAGCGGCGGCAAAATCTTCGTGGGTGAAAGAGAACCCAGCAGGAATGGCGACGAGGCCACCCGCGAACATCAATATCATGAGCGGGACGAGCGTCCGCTCGTAGAACTTCGTACCGAGCAGATTGACGCCGGTGAACAGCCACAAAAACGCGAGCGGCAGCACAACGCGGACCGGCCCATGCTCGAGGAGCGCGGCAATATTGGTGAGCGACACCGCCTCGGCGAGATCGCGAAGAAACGGCACGAGTACGTAAGAGACCACTCCAATGGCCATAGAAAGACCGAACCATTGCGAGAAGCTCGCCACGAAACCGAGATAGGGACAGAGGCTCCGGCTCGCGAAGACGTAGCTTCCACCCGCACGTGGCATAGCCGAGGCAAGCATCGCATAGCAAAAGGCCGCCAAGAGCGCGGGGAAGATCGCAAGGACATAGGCGAAGAGCACCGATGGACCGATGCCGGGCACGTTCCTTTGGATCATGAAAGGCACGACGTTGACGCCCGCGCCTAGCATGGCGCAAACACCGGTGGCCACGAGACCGAGCAGGCCGAGCTCACGGCTCAGGCCCGCTTTCGGCATCACTGCCCTAATGCGCTCGCCTTCGCCCTTCGGGCCCCGACGAAGCCTTGGCAAAGTCGGGGGCTCACCGCGGTTCCTGAGCGAAACGGTCGGCGTAAAAGGCCGGAGTGAAGAACAAGAAAATCCCGGCGAGAAGGAACGGAACGCCGAGGGCCACGCTGCGCTGCGATGCGAACCATCCTACTTGAATGAGGTGCACGATCAGGCTTCCATAGAGCGCGAGGAACAAACAGCGCGCGAAATTCGGTGCCGCGCCCGTCGCCGCGAGCGCGAGCGTCTCGATCGCTACCCCGACGAGAAAGCTCACGCCCATGATGACCCAGAACGAGTCCAAGTCGATCGGAAGCCCCACAGCCTGCCACGAAATACTGCCGAGGAGAGCACCGAGATAGGGCAGCTTCCCGCCGAGACGGCGATAGGTCACGCCCTTTACCGGACTCCAAAGCACCACGAGGAAAAGAGCCCAACCCGCGTCCGCCCAAGACGGTTCGCCGAGCAAAAAGAACACCAAAGACGCCGCCACGATCACGACGAGAAGCATCAAAAGCAGGGGACGATAGGTCGTCACGCGTTTGCCTTCCCGAGCTCACGATTGACGAGCTCCCTCTCCGTTTCCGCCGCGCGCACGATGCGGTGCTCGGCGCCTTCCACGACGACTTCCGCCGGGCGCGGTCTCAAATTGTAGTTCGAGGCCATCGCGAAACCGTATGCGCCCGTGTCCAAAATCGCAAGGATGTCGGAACGGCTGAGCTCGGGGAGCTCCCGGTTGCGCGCGAATACATCCGAGCTCTCGCACACCGCGCCGACGATATCGACTGGCCTCGTCGCGCCACTCCCGCTAGCCGCAACGGGAACGACACGATGATAAGCGCTATAGAAGGCGGGGCGGATGAGGTCGTTGATTCCAGCATCGACCACGGCAAAGTTGCGCCCGTGCACATTTTTCACATAGAGCACCCGCACGATGAATGCGCCCACGGGGCCGAGCAACACGCGGCCAGGCTCGGTGAGAATCTCGACATCGAGCTCCGCGAGCGGCTCGATGACACCCTTGGCATAGGTATCGAAGCTCGGAGTCTCTTCGCCCTCATACGGGATGCCGACCCCGCCCCCGATATCGACATAGCGCAGCGGGACGCCTTGGTCTCGCAATTTGCGTATCCATGTCGCGAGTGTCTGGGCGTTCTCGGTGAGGGGCTCCATCGACGTGATCTGCGAGCCGATATGCGAGTGGATCCCCACGAACTCGAGATGGGCTAATTCTTCGTGGGCCGCATAGAGCCGCTCGGCCTCGACCGCGTCCACGCCGAATTTGGCCGTCGTGACCCCCGTGGCGATGTGCGGGTGCGTGCCCGGGTCGATATCCGGGTTCAGCCGGAGCGCAACGCGGCCTTTCCGTCCATCGGAGGCGGCAAGCTCGTTCAGCACCCTGAGCTCGCTCTCCGACTCGACAAGAAACACGCAAATATCCGCCTCGAGACCCGCGCGCAGCTCTTGCTCGGTTTTGCCAACGCCCGAGAACACGATGCGCGACGGTGAAAAGCCGAGCGCGAGCGCGAGCGCGAGCTCCGCACCGGAGACGACCTCGGCGCCTGCCCCTTCCGCGATAAGCGGCCTGAGAAGTGCCGGCTGGCTATTCGCTTTGAGCGCCACGCAGTGCAGGTGCGCGAACCCTTCGAAGGCGCGATCGAGCGCGCGAAAGCGCTCCACGAGGGCCGAGACCCCATATACATAGAAGGGTGTCGGGACCGACTCCGCCAGCCGGGCAATCGAGACTTCATCGACTTTTAAGCCGTCCTCGCCAAAGTAGAAAACGTCGTCCATGGGCGCGGCGCATTATAAGCGTTTGCTTGCGTCGACGTAAGAGTTTACCTGAAGGGCCTTAGGATGTACTCTAGAGTCCCTAGCCCCCTGGAACAGAGATTCGTAACCTAAATCTCGGGCCCTTTTGCGCGCTGGCTGCGTTGTTTCTCCTCGAAATATCCCAATATGACTTCGTCGTCGCGCCTTGCCAGCCCACAAAATGACCTCGAGCTTTAGGCCACGAACCTCTGTTCCAGGGGACTAGCCGCGGCTAAGGCTTCGTGAACTTTCGAAGAAGCGTCTGTCCTTCCCGCACGATCACGAGCGCACCGTCTTTCAAGTCATCATCGAACAACTTCAGTAAATTGAATAGCGTCGACGTGACCTGATGGTGCTCCATCGAATCCTGTCGAAAGAAGATGACCGACGGCCAAGCGCCGGTGTCGGACTCGACGAGCTGCGCGAGGCTCCGATTGCGCGTCACAACGATGCGCGACTCGAAAGCCGCGAGTCGGAGAAACTCACGGACGGGTAGATCCGAGGCGCCGATCTCGACCGAGTGCACCGCGTCATATCCCGCTTCGTTCAGATCTTGGACGATCGCCTCTGGAAAAAAGGGGTCCGCCAGTATCTTCAAATCATCATCCGGTGAATGAGGGCGCGAGGTCAGGCGTCATGGGCGATATCGTGGAGTGCGTCGGCGAAGCGTTCGATGTCGCGCTCGCTGTGTAATGGAGGAGCGTCGCGGATACCGCGCCCTCGTCATCCGGAAGTCCGAGCGCTTTCATGAGTCTCGGGGCGCCGCAATTTCCATGGCTCACACGGATATGGCGCTCGCCGAGAGCGGCCGCGACTTGCGCGGGCGCTCGTCCCTCGATGCGAAAGAACAGATGAGGCAGCCTGTGGGCCGCCGCAGCGTCGTCGCGAATGCCGTAGACGGTTACACCGGCAACACCGTTGAGTCGACGCATCATGAGCGCCGTCAGCGTGCGCTCATAGTGCCGGATGACTTGCATTCCGCGGCGCATGTGACGCCGGCGATCGTAATCCTCCGAAGGCTGCAACTGCATGTCTCGAGTCAAAAGACCCAGCTCTTCGACATAGCGGAGGGCGGCGCGGAATCCAGCGAGCGCTTTGGCGCCGAGCTCAGGGCCTTCGAAGAGCTCCGGCGACGCGTCGCGGAGCTTCTGCATCCGCTCGCGCTTGCCCCAGACGAAGCCGACATTCGAACCGAAGAAAGTGCGCGTCGAGGCCACTACGAAGTCCGCTCTCAGAAACCGCACGTCGATGGCGCCATGAGGAAGAAACGAGGACCAGTTGACCAAGAGCGAGCTCGCGTGATCCTGAACACCGAGAGCGACCGGCAGTAGCTCCACCACGGTCCCGACCGCAGCCGAGCACTTCGCCATCACGACGAGGCGCGTCTGTTCCGTCAAGAAAGAGGCGAACGCGCCGGTGTCGATCCCGGCGCTAGGCCGTTTGACGGGCCACGGGACGATCTTCATGCCGCGCTCGTCGAGTCCGAGCCAGGGTGCCAAGCTCTTTTCCTCCTCGAGCTCGGTGATGAGGATCTCCGATTTTGGCTCCAGCTCGGACGCGAGAGCGAGACTCAAACGCGTCGTCATCTCCGCCGCATCGGGACCGATCCAGATCTCCTCCTCGGCCCAATCCACGTTCGAGTTCAGAAAAAAAGCGAGACTCTCGCGCGTATCCGTTAAAAGCGAATGGGCGTCTCGGCCGAAACCGTTCTCTTCGCACGATTTGACCGCAGCCAGCGCCCTGGGCGCAGCGACCCCGGCAAAATAGACTTCGTCCGGATGGTCGAGCGCCGTAAAGCGTCCGCGGACGTAATCTAGGGGAAAATCCATGCCGTTTCTCCTCACAAGGGCGCTCTAGTATAGTACGTTCCATGACGGGCAACGGCACGCGCGCCACACCGGAAAGTCGACTTGCCGAGCTCTTAAAGAACATTACGCAGAGCTTCGAGGCGCAATACCGCGCCGCCTCGGAGACGGTAGCGATCTTCGATCGTTCTCACCGGGCCCGCATCGAAGCGGCCGGAAAGGACGGTGAGAGCTTTCTCCACAACATGCTCAGCGCCCACATCAAGAAGCTCGGCCCACTCCACGGCACGCCCGCAACGTTTCTGACCACAAAAGGCAAGCTCGTCTCCGACGTGACGGTCTACCGCGACGGCGAGCGCTTTGTGTTGGAAGTAGAGGCGTTTCGGGCCGAATCGTTGAAGCAAGGCCTGTCGCGCTACATCATCTCGGAAGACGTAGCGCTCTCGCTTCTCGACGAGTCCGCCTTTTCGCTCGAGGGGCCGGCCTCCGCGGCGCTTCTATCTATATTGACGGGCTGCGCCGCATCAGAGCTCGAAGAGCTCCCCCACCTCGGCTTTCGCTCGATCGGATTAGCCCGCGTCACGGCGATCCGAAACGCCTCGAGCCCGCGATTCGACGTCGCCGCGCCGCCGAACGAAGCGGTTTCTCTCGCGGAAAAAGCCCTCGGGGAGGGCGCCGTCATCGGCAGTCCGGAGCTCGCGGAAGTGCGCCGGATCGAAGCCGGGCACCCGCGCTTCGGCATAGACATGGACGACGCGCACATGCCGCTCGAAGCTGGGCTCGACGACGCGATCCATTTCGACAAAGGTTGCTACATCGGCCAGGAATACGTCGTGCGACTCAAACACCGCGGGCACCTAAACCGCAAGCTCGTCGGCCTGCGGATCGACGGAGACGAGCCCGTGGCTAAAGGCGCCCCGATCACTTCGTACGGCAAAGAGGCGGGCGCGCTCAAGAGCGTCGCGTTCTCGCCGGGCTTCGCCGCCGTCCTTGCGCTCGCCTATATCAAGCGCGATTTCTTCGAGCCCGGAACCGTCGTGAGCGTCGCGGGACGCCAGGCGACGGTGACGTCACTTCCCTTCAAAAGATAGACTCGATAGAAAATCCCGCCACGTGCTCCAGTAGCGATCTCGAGCTACTACAAACGCGTCCGTATGACCGGCACCCTCGACCTCGAAAAAGACTTTTGGCTCCGGCGCAGCATCGAAGAGACGGCTCCCTTGCTCGAACGGAACCGTGGGGTCGGCGGTTCCGTGCACGACGAGAAGCGGCATTCCGAGGCGCGGGATCTTTCCGAGATTGTCGTAATGGGTTCTGAGCAGAGACGTCGGAACGAAGGGATACACCTCCTTCGCCATATCATGAATCGAGGTGAACGGCGCTTCGAGTACGAGCCCGGCCGCCTCGACCTCGAGGGCGAGGTCGAGCGCGACAGCGGCGCCGAGAGATTCTCCAAACAACACGATGCTCCGAGTGTCGAGGCCGCGCTCGCGGACCAGATAGCGATAAGCCGCACGGGCGTCTTCATAGGTTCCCTTCTCGGTCGGGCTTCCCGAGCTTTCGCCGAAACCTCGATAGTCGAAGAGAAGAACATCCGTTCCGAGGTTTACCTGCATCAGAAGCGTCCGGTCGAGCCGGTCCGAAATGTTGCCCGCGTTGCCGTGGCACATGAGCACGGTGAACCGCGTGTCAGGGCCGGTGGCGCCTGTAGGTAGGAACCACGCATGGATACGCTCACGCTTACCGTCCTCGGTGACGAGCGTCAACTCGTCGTGACGAAGACCCAGCGCTTCGGGCGTGGTGGAGAAGCCGCGCGATGGGGAAAAAATCAGCTTTTCTTCAAACAACATGGAAACAGCACGGGCATCGGCACCATCAAAAACAAGGAGATGCTAGGATGGTGAGCGACGGTCTTCGCCCCGAAGCGGAGCCTTCACAAGTCCATTATGACAGAGGCTTTCTCAAAGTGACCGCGCGCGCCAACTTCCGTGAGCTCATCGAGTCGCACGGAGACGATTTCGAGCTCGACCGCGCCGCGCTCCTCATAGCCGCCGAGGAATACCCAGCCCTCCCCGTCGAGAGCTATCTGCAGAAGATCGATAGGTTAGCGGAGCGCGTCGACTCACGACTCTACCGCGATGCCGGCCCGCACGAAACGCTCACGCGGATGACCCAAGTGCTCGTCGAGGAAGAAGGCTTTTCTGGAAACGCGTCTCAATATCACGACCCGCGCAACAGTTTCCTCAACGAAGTGCTCGACCGTCACCTCGGTATCCCGATCACGCTGTCGACGTTGTATCTCGAGGTAGCGCGCCGCATCGGCTTCGACCTTCAAGGCGTCGGCTACCCCGGGCACTTTCTCGTCAAGCACGCTTCATCAGACGAAGAGATCGTCATCGATCCGTTCCACGGCGGAACCGTTGTCGGGCACGAAGAGCTCCAATCGCGCCTCAACACCTCGTTCGGCGGCCGTGTGCAGCATGAGCCCAAGCTGCTGCGCCCGACGAGCCGCCGCATGCTGCTGTTCCGGATGCTCGGAAACTTGAAATCGATCTATCTCCGCGAGCGCGACTCCCTACGCGCCCTCGCGGCAGTCGAGAGAATGCTGTTACTGGCTCCCAACACGCTCGGAGAATTGCGGGATCGCGGCGTTTTGCTAGCTCGGCTCGACCGCCCCCTCGAAGCCGTCCGCGCGCTCGCCCAGTACCGACACAGCGCCCCCGACGCCCCCGACGCTGGCGACGTCGATGCGCTCATCGAGCAACTGAAGACCACGATCGGCATGTCGAACTAGTACCGGGTTCGAGCACTAGGGTTCGACAAAACGACCCGCAAGTTCCGTTTACATGGGGATAATCACCGCACCACCAGCTTGACATCCCACGCTGGTTTGGCATACCGCTCGATGGGGACCAAGCCTTTTTCCCGACAAAGACGTGATATTGTTAGCGCGAGGCTAACGAAGGGAGGTGAACGGTGGCGCAGGATAATCCGGTTTTAGCGGGGCTTCCGGAGCCCGGTGAGCCGGTGTTCTACCCGAAGGTCGGCCACTGTATTTATCGCGGGGTCACGGAAGACCGCGCCGCGCCCGGGACGGAGCTTTTGGAGCTCGAGGATCTGGAGGAGGGCAGCCGTATCCTGATCCCTGTAGCCCGTATACCGCAGCTCAACCTCCGACCGGCGGGGACGGCTTTCGAAGAGATCAAGCGCGTTCTCTCGTCCGAGTTCGAAGAGCCCATCGAGGATGAGGACGAGCGCCGCGCACTCACGGAGCGACTCATCGTGGACGGCTCCCCCGAAGCGCTCTCGCGCGCGCTGAAACAGCTTCATCTGCTGCGCCAAACGGAGGGTCTCGGTCGCGAGGAAGAGCAGACGCGCAAGAGAATTCGAAGCTGGATCGCTGCGGAAGTTTCGATTTCCAGGGAATGCACCCGGGCCGAAGCTCAAGCGTTCATGACCCGTGTCCTTCAAGAGTCCTTGGCCGAACACGAGCGCAAGGAAAAGGAAGAAGCCAAGCAGCGTCGCCGAGCCGCGCGCCAACAACGAAAAGCAGAGGAGGCCTCCCACGCGGACGAGTTGCCGCATGCCGAAGCGGATCCGGCCATCGCAATCGAAGTCCAGAAAGACGAGACGCCCGAGATGTCCTCGGGAGGGCCCGAGCCGGGAGTGCCCTCGCACTTGGATGAGGAGAACCCGCTTGGAAACTAGGGTCACTATTACCCGCTGGAGGCTTCGCGTAACGTAGCGACTTTCGGTCCGAGTTTCGTCTGCATGGCAAGCACTCCAGAACTCGTCGTCAAGCCGCTTCACGGCGAGGCCTACCACTTTCCCCTCGAGAAGGACGTCATCAGCATCGGCCGCTCCAAGCGAAACGACCTCGTCTTGGCGGACCAATGGCTCTCACGCCACCACGCGGAGATCCGCAACGACGATGGCGACTACACGATTGCGGACCTCGAGAGTCGCAACGGGACCTATGTGAACGGCGAGAAAATCGCCCGCATCATCCCGCTTCAAAACGACGACGTGATTACGCTCGGCGACCAACAGTTGACATTCGTCGACGAAGCCTCGGGTAACGTCCGGCTCACGCCGGGCGGCTTCGACACGGAGGGAACAGTTGTCCTCCCGACCAAACAACTTCTCGCCGCGGCAAGGCCGCAGGAAGACACGTGGGACAACATCGGCGAGCGAAGCCCGGTACCCGCCCTCTCGGACGAGGGCGCCCGCATCCGAAAGCAGAACCAGATTTTGAGCGCCCTTAGCCAAGCGAGTATGGCGCTCATTAGTAACCGTCCCGTCAAAGAGCTCCTCGAGTTCATCCTCGAGCTCGCGTTCAAAGTGATCCGCGCCGAGCGCGGCGTCCTGATGCTGCAATCGAACGGCGCCCTGCAAGTCGAATCGGTCCTAACGAGCAGTGACAAGAACCCCGACGAGGAGATCAGCTTCAGCCGTTCTATCGCCGACAAGGTCCTGCAGGAGAAGGTCTCGATCCTCACGAACAACGCGCTCAGCGACCCGAGATTCGACCAGCAACAGTCCATCGTTTCGCTCGGCATCCGCTCGGCGATGTGCGTGCCTCTTTGGCACGACGAGACGGTGATGGGCCTCATTTACGTCGATAGCCTTATACAGGAGAACCGTTTCAGTCAGGACGACCTTACGCTTCTCACATCACTCGCCAACGTGGCAGCCGTCAAGCTCGAGAACGCTAGACTTCTCGACGAGATGATCGAGAAAAAGCGCATGGAACGCGAGCTCGAGCTCGCCGGCGATATCCAGCAAGGGCGTCTGCCGAGCAGGGCGCCCGCCATCTCGGGCTGGGAGCTCGTCGGCACGAACACGCCTTGTTACACGATCGGCGGCGACTATTACGATTTCATCGAGCGGGAGGGCGGGTTTTTCGTCGCCCTCGGGGATGTCTCGGGCAAAGGTGCAGGCGCGGCGCTCATGATGATGGTGCTGCGGGCCACGATCCACTTCGCAAGCGAGCGCGAAAAGACCGTGGTGGACATCATCAGCCAGACGAACGGCGTCGTATTCGACAACTCCCCGCCGCAGTTCTACGCGACGTTTTTCCTGTGCGATCTCGAAACGCCCTCGGGGAAGATGCGCTACGTCAATGCGGGGCACATCCCGCCAATCGTCTACAAGAAGGCCACGAACACCATCGAGCGCCTCGAAGAAGGCGGCACGGTGCTCGGGCTCTTCGACTCTGCGCCCTTCGTGGAAGGCGAAACCCAGCTTCTGCCCGGGGACATCCTTGTCGTCTTCACCGACGGCATCAGCGAAGCTTGGGGCGACAACGAGGAAGAGTACGGCGAGGACCGCCTTGCAGAGCTCGTGAAGGAAAATGAGTCGCTATCGGCCGTGGATCTCGAGAAACTCATCCAAAGCGACGTCGAGACCTTTACCAAGGGCAGGCCTGCGACGGACGACGTCACGGTTATTGTTGTCAAGCGTCTGTAGATCACTTTCTGCTACCGGCTACCCTGTTTGCTACAACGTAGCGCTCTCTTTCTTTGACGGGCGTAACTGCGTGTGTTACCGTCAGATCAAACCTTTCCTTTAGAGGCATCATGGTCCAGAAAAGGGGCGCTCTTCCCGAAGCAACGAGTTTGCGAAAAGATATCAACAAGCTTTTCGAGCACCTCGCCCAAATCGACAGCGCCGAGCCCGGCATCAACCTCGGTGAGTGGTTTCCGCGCGTCGACGTTCTCGAGACGAAGAAAAGCGTCGTCGTCAACGTCGAAGCTCCTGGTTTCGGCATCGACGAGCTCGATGTCGTCTTCAACGGGCCAAAGCTCGTGCTCTCGGGCGAGAAACGAAAGCCTCCGGTTGACGATACAGTGCGAGGCTATCTTTGTCTCGAGAGAAGCTTTGGCAAGTTCAGCCGCTCCCTCTACATCGACCAGGCGACTGACTTGACCCAGGCGCGCGCAGAGTTACAAGACGGCGTGCTCACGGTAACAATCCCGAAGCTCGAAGATCGTCGAGGATCCGAGTTCCGGTTGAAAATCGAAGCAGGAAGCTGAGCTCAAGCACCGATGGACCCGGAATCGAACGAAAACCAAGACACGATTGACGTCCCGGAAGCACTGCCGGTACTCCCCCTGCGGGATATCGTCATCTTCCCTTTCATGATCGTCCCACTCTACGTGAGTCGCGACAAATCCGTCAGAGCGGTCGACTCGGCCCTCGCCGATAACCGGATGATCTGCCTCGTGGCGCAGAAAGACCAGGATCGCGAGACACCCGGCAAGGACGAGCTTCACCGCATGGGTACGGTCGCCGTCATCATGCGCATGCTGAAGCTTCCCGATGGCCGCATCCGGGTCCTCGTCCAAGGCATGAATCGTGCGCATGTGGACGGTTTCCGTCAGGACAGTCCGTATTTTCTTGCGAATCTCACATCCGTAGACGAAGAGCAGTGGGAAGAAGACTCGCTCGAGCTCGAAGCGCTCATGCGCAACGTCAAAGAGGCGCTCGAGAAGTCGGTCAACCTCGGCAAGTCCATCTCACCCGAAGTGATGGTCATCGCCGCAAATTTGGATGACCCAGGTCGGCTCGCCGATCTCGCGGTCTCGAATCTCGATCTCAAAGTCGATGCGGCGCAAGAAATCCTCGAGACGATCGAACCGAGCGTGCGCCTCAAGAAGGTCCACGAGCTCATCACCAAAGAGCTCGAAGTCCTCACGATGCAACAGCAGATCAGCTCTCAAGCGCGCGGCGAAATGGATCGCAGCCAGCGGGAGTTCTTCCTCAGGCAGCAATTGAAAGCGATTCAATCCGAACTCGGAGAAGGCAACGAGCTCGCGGAAGAAGTGCGGCAGTTCAAAAGCAAAGCGCGCAAGGCAAAGATGCCGAAAGACGTCTTCAAAGAGGTCAACCGACAGATCGGAAAACTCGAGCGGATGCATCCCGACGCCGCGGAGACGGCCACGCTCCGAAACTATCTCGAATGCATGGTCAATCTGCCGTGGAGCAAGTACAGCCGCGACAATCTCGACCTCGAGAAGGCCCGCGCTATTCTCGATCACGACCATTACGGGCTCGAGCGCATCAAAGACCGGATCATCGAATATCTCGCGGTGCGCAAGCTCAAGAAGAAAATGAAAGGTCCGATTCTTTGCTTCGTCGGCCCTCCCGGCGTCGGCAAAACGTCGCTCGGCCGCTCAATCGCGCGGGCGGTGGGCCGGCAGTTCCACCGCATCTCTCTCGGGGGCGTGCGCGACGAAGCGGAAATCCGCGGCCACCGTCGCACCTATGTCGGCTCGATGCCAGGCCGTATCATTCAAGGGCTACAGCAGGCCGGCACGTGCAATCCGGTTTTCATGCTCGACGAGGTCGACAAGCTCGGCTCCGACTATCGTGGCGACCCGAGCTCCGCGCTTCTCGAAGTTCTCGACCCCGAGCAGAACCACACCTTCCGTGACAACTATCTCGGCGTCTCTTTCGATCTTTCGAACGTGATGTTCATCGCGACCGCGAACCAGCTCGACCCGGTCCAGCCGGCATTCCTCGACCGGATGGAGGTCATCGAGCTCACGGGATATACAGAAGAGGAAAAGCTCGAGATCTCGAATCGCCACCTGCTGCCGCGCCAAATAGCGGAGAACGGATTGACCGCGGAGCAGATCAGGTTCAGCGATGAATCGTTGCGGCAGATGATTACCCGCTACACGCGCGAAGCCGGACTGCGTGGTCTCGAGCGCCAGGTGTCACGCGTCTGCCGCAAAATCGCCAAGCGCGTCGCCCAAGGACGCGAAGAGTTGAGTCGCGTGACCGCCGGGAATCTCACGCGTTTTCTCGGCGCGGCCGTGCACATCCCGGAAGAGAATTTAAAAAAGGACCGGGTCGGCATCGCGACGGGACTTGCTTGGACACCGACCGGTGGCGAGATATTATTCGTCGAAGCAATGGTGATGAAAGGCAAAGGCGAGCTGATTTTGACGGGCACCCTTGGAGACGTGATGCGAGAATCCGCGAGGGCGGCGCTCTCCTATGCGCGCTCGCGAGCCGCGGAGTTTCACATCGACGAAAGGCGCTTTTCGACGCTTGACGTCCACATCCATATTCCGGAGGGCGCCATCCCGAAGGACGGGCCCTCGGCAGGCGTCACGATGGCGCTCGCGATGATCTCTGTCCTCACGGATACGCCCGTTCGCCGCAACGTCGCGCTCACGGGCGAGATCACTTTACGCGGGAACGTCCTTCCCGTCGGCGGCGTGAAGTCCAAAGTTCTTGCGGCGCGGCGCGCCAAAATCGATACCGTCGTTCTTCCACGGATCAATGGAAAGGACGTGGACGAGCTTCCCGCCTATGTCCGGCGGGATATGGACTTCAAGCTCGTGGATGAAGTCGATGAAGTTTTGAAGGCTGCCCTCGTCGATCACGGCAAGATTTTCCGCATCGCCGATACTCCGGCCCGGATTTCGCGCCGTTCCTCGTCTTCGCAACCCGCCGGGACGGCAGTGAAGTGAAGCTTCTCGTCGCCGGCGACATCGTCGGCAGGGCGGGCCGAAAGATCGTCCGGGATGGACTTCGGCACCTCCAAAAGCAGGACGATTTCGACCTCATCGTCGTCAACGTAGAGAACGCGGCGGCGGGCTTCGGGGTCACGCCCGACATCGCGGACCAGCTCTTCGAGGCAGGTGTCGACGTGCTCACGACCGGAAACCATGTCTGGGACAAGAGAGAAATCCTCGGCTATATCGATCGCGAACCGCGTCTTCTGCGCCCCCTCAACTACCCCGATTCGTGTCAGGGGGGCGGAAGCTACGTGGCCACTACCGCATCGGGGCTCGACGTCGCCGTCGTCAACCTGCAGGGCCGCGTCTTCATGCCCATCATCGATTGTCCATTCAAAGGCATCGACCGCGAGCTCGAGACACTTAGCAAGAAGACGAAGTTCATCCTCATCGACTTTCACGGCGAGGCAACGTCCGAGAAAATGGCGATGGCCTGGTATCTCGACGGACGCGTTTCCGCCATGGTGGGAACCCACACCCACGTCCCCACCGCGGATGAGCGCATCCTCCCCAAAGGGACGGCCTATATCACCGATCTCGGCATGTGCGGCCCCTATGACTCCGTCATCGGCATCGCGCCCAAAACATCGCTCCCGCGCTTTTTGAAAGGGATCCCAACCAAGTTCGAGACTGCGAAGGCGAACCCTTGGATGTGCGGCGTTGTCATCGATATCGACGAGGAGACCGGGCTCGCTCGCGACATCAAGCGCTTCAAGCTCACACAAGCCGACCTCTCGAGCCTGTAGGAAAAGTGTCTTCCTCCTCAGCGAGCCGCGACGCGGAACGCACGATTTACTCGGTGGGTGAGATCACGCGCGACATCAAGAACCATCTCGAGCGCGCGTTCACGGGAATCTGGATCGCCGGCGAGCTTTCGAACTTGAAACGCCCCTCCTCAGGTCACCGTTATTTCACGCTCAAGGACGACGAGGCCCAGATTTCCGCCGTGATGTTTCAAAGTGACGCGCGACGCGTTCGCTTTCGTCCCGACAACGGGATGGCGGTGCTCATCTGGGGTCACATTACCGTTTACGAGCCGCGGGGCAACTACCAAATCCAAGTGAAGCGGATCGAGCCGCGCGGCAAAGGAGAGCTCCAGCTCGCTTTCGAACAGCTCAAAGCCAAGCTCGAGAAAGAGGGCCTGTTCGCTGAAAGCCGCAAGCGGGCCCTACCGCTCCTGCCGCAACGAGTGGGGATTGTCACTTCGCCTTCGGGGGACGCGGTGCGTGATGTGTGCCGTATCCTGCACGGGCGCTATCCGAACCTCGAGGTGCTGGTCTACCCTGCCAAAGTGCAAGGAAACCTGGCCGCAGCGAATATCGCCCAAGGTGTCCGAGTCCTGAATCGCGTGGGCGGCTTCGACGTGCTCATCGTGACACGCGGCGGCGGATCGCTCGAAGATCTATGGCCGTTCAACGAAGAGTCGGTCGCGAGGGCCATCGCAACATCCCGCATCCCGGTCGTGAGCGCGGTGGGACACGAGGCAGATTTTACCATTGCGGATTTCGTGGCCGACCGACGCGCCGCGACACCTTCGGCCGCCGCAGAGATGGTGGTGGAGCGCAAGGAAGATTTCCTCGAGCGCGTGACGGTTCTGAAAGGGCGATTGGATAAGAGCATGCAGGCCCGGCGCGATCGACTCGAAGCGAACGTGCAGCGGGTCGCTGCCCATCATGCTTTCATGGCGGTGCGCCACGGCGTCGAGCGCCGCAGCCAGCAAGTCGACGAGGCCGATTACCGCATCCGGGGCCTCGTCGAACGGCGCCTCGCGGCGCTCGGAAAACGCCTCGACGAGACGACACGACGGCTCGACGCGCAGCGGATGGACCACAAGCTCGGCCAGGCCCGCTCCACCCTCACAGCCCTATCCGGACGTCTGGACGCGGCCGAGCTTCGCGCACAGCAGGGAGCCCACCGGACGCTCACGGCACTCGGAGCCAAGCTCGACGCACTTTCCCCTCTCGGTGTTCTCGGTCGTGGCTATAGCCTTACGTGGACGGCTCAAGGTAAGCTTCTGCGTCGAGCGGCCGACGCGGCGGTGGGCGACGCGTTGCGAGTTGATCTCGACGAAGGTAGTCTTCACTGCCGGGTGGAAGACAAAGATGACGATCGAACAACCTGAAGACGTCAAGCCGAAGGATTTCGAAGACGCGCTCAAAACACTCGAGGGCATCGTGCGCGAGCTCGAAGAAGGCGATCTGAGTCTCGAGAAATCGCTCGCGCGCTACGAGCACGGCGTGCGGCTCGCGCGTTTTTGTAACAGCAAGTTGGAGGAAGCGGAAAAACGTATCGAGCTCCTCCAGACCAACGAAGACGGGGAGCCCGTTGGTCGAAAATCTTTGGAGCTCGACGAATGAAATCTGTCATAAGCCGTCAGTCCAAAGCCGTGAGCACGCGCTTCGACGATTATCTGGCCGAGAGAGCTGCCCTCATCGAGTCGTTTCTCGACGAGTGCGTTCCGGGCGAGGACACGCCGCCGGGGACGATCTCTCGAGCGGTGCGCTACAGCCTATTTGCCGGGGGGAAACGGATACGGCCGATTCTAGTACTGGCGTGCGCGGAGGCGGTTTCTGGTCGTATGGAAGACGCGTTGCCCGCGGCGGCCGCGTTCGAGATGATCCACACCTATTCGCTCGTGCACGACGACCTCCCCGCCATGGACGACGATTCACTCCGGCGTGGAAAACCGACCCCCCATGTTGTCTTCGGTGACGCCATCGCCATCCTCGCGGGAGACGCCCTCCAGACCCATGCGTTCAGGGTGCTCGCGGAGGGCGACTCCCCCGTTCCTTCCGAGAAGCGACTGCGCGCGGTCGCGCGGCTCGCAGTAGCGTCCGGTGCCGGCGGGATGGTGGGCGGCCAAGTCGCCGATCTCGAGGCGGAGCAGACACCGGCCGACGCCGCCGGCCTCGAGTTCATCCATCGTCAAAAAACAGGCGCTCTCATTCGCGCAGCGGCGGAAGTCGGCGCGATTGTCGGTGGCGGTTCCGAAGACGACATCGAGCGCCTCACGCTCTACGGCGAGCACATCGGACTGGCCTTCCAGATTATCGACGATATTCTCGACGTGACGGGAACGTCCGACACACTGGGAAAGTCGGCGGGAAAGGACGCTCGAGCCGGCAAAGCCACCTATCCACAAGTGCATGGGATCGATAATGCCCGTGACAAAGCTCAGGAGCTCGTGGCGAAGGCCCTCTCAGCACTCGCTCCTTTCGGTGAGAGCGCCGAGCCTCTGGCCGAGCTCGCCAAGCTGTTCCTTCGCCGAACCTCCTGACCACCACAAGCCGACGATGGCACGGCAGCGCGTCGACAAGCTCGTCGTAGAACGCGGCATGGTCCCGACGCGTGAGAAGGCGAAGCGGCTCATTCTCGCGGGCGAGCTTCTTGTCGACGATATGCCCGTCGACAAACCGGGCGCCGTCGTCGCGGAGGACGCGGAGCTACGCTGGCGCCGCCCCCTAAAAACGTTCGTGGGACGGGGCGGCGAGAAGCTCGCCGGAGCACTCGATGCGCTAACGCTCGAGGTGACCGGTCTGCACGTGCTCGACATAGGTGCCTCCACCGGCGGGTTTACCGACTGCTTGCTACAACGAGGTGCTTCTGAAGTAACGGCTCTCGATGTCGGCCAGGCGCAGCTCGATTGGAAGATCTACTCCGATCCGAGAGTGCACGTGTGCGATGAGGTGAACGCACGCTACCTGACAACGGAAGACTTTCCGGAGCCTTTCGCGCTCGTTACCATCGACGTCTCGTTCATCTCGCTCACAAGAGTCTTGCCCGCGCTGAAGGCGATCTTGAAGCCGGGCGGACATATCCTGATGCTCGTCAAGCCGCAATTCGAGCTGAGCCCAAGCGAGATCGAGCGCGGCGGTGTCGTGCGCGATCCAACCAAGCACGAACAAGCCGTCTCCAGCGTCAAAGTAACCGTTTTGAAGCTCGGCCTCGAGGTACTCGGAGTCACGCCTTCCGTGCTCCGGGGTGCTGACGGCAATCAGGAATTCTTTCTACTGGCGAAAGCACCCTCATGAAAGATAAAAAGCTGAATCTAAAGAAAGTCGCCATCGTCGCTAAAGGGCATGCTAAAGAAGCGAAGAGCATCATTCAAGACCTCACCAAATGGCTCGACGAGCGCGGCATCCGGCACGCGCTCGAATCGTTGCTCGCAACGAGAGTCGGTACGGGAGCGAGCTTTTCACTCGACAAGATGCCGAAGGACGCCGACATGCTCATCGTCCTTGGGGGTGATGGCACGCTGCTCTCAGTCGCTCGAGCCATGCGCTCACGGCAAGTCCCGATCCTCGGTGTCAACCTCGGAAGTCTGGGATTTCTCACCGATGTCGCGCTGAAAGATCTATACGCGACACTCGAGAAGATCGTCGCCGGCGATATGAGCATCGAGAACCGATCGCTTCTGACCGCCGAGCTCGAGCGCAAGGGTGAGGTCATCCTCACCGAGCGCGTGCTCAACGACGCCGTGATCACCAAAGGCGCCATCGCCCGCATCATCGAAGTGAGTGTCGATGTCGACCATCAGTTCGTCGCTATCATCCGGGCCGACGGGCTCATCGTCTCGACACCGACGGGCTCGACTGCCTATTCGCTTGCGGCAGGCGGCCCCATCATCCATCCGAAACTCGACGCGATGATCTTGGCGCCGATTTGCCCGCACACTTTGGCCTATCGACCCGTGGTCATTCCCGATCGCGCCGCCGTCGCGCTCACACTCCGGGGTGACCCCGGAGAGGTCTACGCCACGTTCGACGGGCAAGTCAGCGAGCTGCTCGAGCCTGGCGATGTCATTCGGGTCCGCAAGAGCCGCAACGCCGTCAAGCTAGTGAGCGTTCGTGACAAAAACTACTTTCGCGTGTTGCGGCAGAAACTTCGTTGGGCCGAGCGCCCGCGCGGACGACGCAGCAAGACGCCACCCGCTCCGTAGCACCACGCCCTTGCAGCAACTCGGCAGCTGGATCTCGCTTGGTCTCGTTGCAGGGAGCCTCTACTGGTTCGACGCGGATGCACGCGTTCTCTTGTTCGCATTCCTGATCACCTCCGTTTTTCAGTTCGTTCAGGTCGAGATCTATCTGAGACTCGCACGCGGGCGGCAACGCTCTCGCTTCGGCAGTTTCCTGCTCGCGAGCACGCGGCCTCCTACGGCCGCAGAAAAGGAGTGGGCGAGGAGTGCGATCGCCCAAGAAAACGCCATGTCGAGCTTCGCGCACTTCATGATGGTGCTCGCGGGTCTGAGCTTTTTCGCCTTCATGCTCACCCACGTGAATCAAAGCAAGGAACTCGATTTTGCCTGGCCCGTGTTCGTCGATGAGATAGCGCTCGCACTCGGCTTAACGCTCGTCTACGTCGTCGAGAGCCTCGTCGGCGGCGAAACGCCGATCGATTTCGTCGAGCCTGACGCTTAAACTTCCATTTCAGCTCGCGCCGCATCACGGTCTTGGCGTTCGCCGTGCTCATGGGCGGCGGCGCCATCGTTTGGTATCAAATGACGGGGCGTGACGTGCCCGCATGGATCGTCGTCGGCCCTCTTCTCTTGCTTAAGCACCTCTTCGACCAAAAGGCCCAGAGAGACCGCCCCGAGGATCGACGCACGCTGCCAGCTTGACTCATACTATAAAAGTTTATATAAATACTTATAGTATGAGCTTGGAACACATCCTCCTCGGAATGCTCCGCGAAAAGCGGGCTTCGGGCTACGAGCTCAAAAAAGCGTTCAACGAGGGCGCGCGCCATTTCTGGTTCGCGGAGTTGAGCCAAATCTACCCTACGCTCAAGAGTTTAGAACAACAGGGCTATCTTGCCTCGTCGCTCGGAGACTCCCAACGGGGACCGAAGCGTCGACTCTACCGCGTCACGCGAAAGGGTCTATCGAAGCTGAAGAAATGGCTAACCTCGGACCCTAAAGTCGGCCACGACCGCTTCCCTTATATCGCCCGTATTTTTTTTCTCCACGAGCTCGAAGATTTGGACGTAACGTGGATGCAAGTCGAGCGATTGAGGCGGGACTGGACTGAAAAGCTCGAGGCTCTCGAGAGATTGGAGCCGCCCGAGCTCTGCGATTCGGAATCGAACGAGTTCCACCGATATGCGGCGCTCCGCGCTGGCGTGCATCAGCTCCGCGGAAAGCTCGCTTGGTGCGAAGAAACGATCCAAGCCATCGATGCAAGGAGGCGATCGAATGGAAATGATTAGAGAAACGCTCCGATTCGTACATATCGCGCTCGGCTTTACCGGGCTCGCGGCGTTCTGGGTACCCGTCTTTGCGCGCAAGGGCTCACGGCCCCATGTGCTCTTCGGAAAGATCTTCGCCTGGTGCGTCTATATCGTGGCAGGAAGCGCCGTGGTGAACTCGATCTTGATCCTGGCGATCGCCGTCGGGCAGGGGCATCGCCCATCCGAAGACCCCTCGACCTTCGGCTTCTTGGTCTTTCTCTGCTATCTCGGCATCGTCACTTTTGCATCCGGTCGGCACGCAGTCCGGGTCGTGGAGGCCAAGGGCGATCCAATGGCTATCAATACAGCGTTCCATCGCAGCCTCGCGGTGTCATCCGCGCTCGGCTCAGTCGTCGTCATCGCGTACGCGCTCGTCTTCTGGACGGATGCGTCCATCATCTTCTTGATGCTCAGCGTGATTGGCTTGGCGCAATGGCACGGCATGAGGCGCTACATGAGCGCGCCTCCCGCCTTCAAGATGAGCTGGTGGTACGAACATATGGGCGCCATGCTCGGGACGGGCGTCGCCTTTCACACGGCGTTCGCCGTCTTCGGAGCCGGACGCTTGTTCGGCTTTACCTTGACGGGCAGCTTTGCCTTCGTACCTTGGATCTTGCCGACCGCCATCGGCCTCCCCGCGATCGCGATTTGGACGCGCTACTACCAGCGCAAGTTCGGGGAAGCGCAGACGGAAGCGGTGGCTTCAGCGTAGTTCAAGCCTTCGAAGATACGCGCGCGAGCTTGCAGATCGTTCTCCACTCGTCCGGGGTCACCGTCTGCACCGAAAGGCGCTGGCCCTTCTTGAGGAGCGCCATGTTCTCGAGCTCTGCGACTTCTCGAAGCATCTCGAGCGACCACGGTTCGTCGAACTTCTCGACGAACTCGATATCCACCATAAACCAATAGGGCTTTTCTTTGGTGGCGCGCTTGTCGTAGTACTTGTGCTTCGCGTCGAACTGCGTGAAATCGGGATAGGCCTCCTTGCACACGCGCGAGATCCCCACGATGGCCTTCGGATTCGCGTTCGAATGGTAGAAGAAAACGCCGTCCCCCACCTTCATCTCACGCATGTTGTTGCGCGCTTTGAAGTTGCGGACGCCTTCCCAGTAGGCCTGCTTTTCCTTTTTCAGATCATCGATGCTATAAACATAGGGCTCACTCTTCATGAGCCAATAGTTCTTCCTCGCCATGGTCGCGCCACTCTACTGCCCGGGCCCTCAACGAGGCAACTGAGCTAGAATGCAGGCATGATGAGAAGGCTCGGGATGTCCATGGTGGCCCTGCTCGTGATCTTGCTCGCAGCCCCGGTGTCGGGCCAAGACTCCGACCAGGCGCTCCAAGACGCGGTGTGGGCGAAGCTGAAAGAAGCGAAGCTCGACAAGGAAGTCGCCGAAATCATCGTCTCCGGCGATACCGTGACCTTACGGGGTGAGCCCGCCAGTGCCTACGTCAAGATGAAGGCCATCGAGGTCGCGCTGACCGTCGAAGGTGTTGCGGCCGTCGAAGACGAGCTCGTCGTCGCCGAGGCCGAAAGCGATGAGGCCCTCGTCAAGGAGCTCGTCAGCAAAGTCTTGAGCTACCCGCACTACACCGTGTTCGACGATGTCGGCTTCCAGCTACAAGATGGCGGCATCGTGGTTTTGACCGGCTACGTAACGATGGGCTTCAAAAAGAACGAGTTCGAAGAGCGCGTCGGGAGGGTGCGCGGCGTGCGCGAGCTCAAAAACGTGCTCCAGATCCTGCCCGCAGCGGCGTCCGATGAAGACCTGAGAGAGCGGTTGTTCCGGAGCATCTACGGGCACGAGCTGTTCTTCACGTACGCGAACCGGACGAACCCGCCCATCCACATCATCGTCAACGGCCCGAACGTCATGCTGACCGGAGCGGTGCGAAACCGCATCGAGAAGATCAAGGCCGAATCGATCGTACGTAGCACGTTTGGCGTGATCAACATCGACAATCGCCTCCAAATCGCCAACTGAGCCGGCGTTGTTGCACCGCTCTTGGCTGAGCGCGAAATCTACCTATGGTGGTGGCCGAGGTAATGTTCGACCATGAAGTATCCCAAGCGCAGCCAGTACAAGCACGCGAAGCAGAAGAAGTACCACGTTTCCAACTGGGCGGAATACAACGAAGGGCTACGCCGCCGGGGCGATTTGACGGTCTGGTTTGACGAGGAGGCAATCGCGAACTGGAAGGCCGACAAGAGCGGTAAGCCTGGCGGTCAACGGGTCTATTCAGAGATGGCGATTGAAACGGGCCTGGTTGTCCGGATGGTGTACAAGCTTGCCTACCGCCAAACCGAAGGCTTCTTGCACTCGATCGCCTCGCTTCTCCGGCTGTGTATCGAGATCCCGGACTACTCGACGTTGTGTCGGCGGTCGAGGCTGCTCCGCAAGAAGCTGCGGATTCGAAAAGCCGCCAGCAATCAACCAATCCACCTGATGATCGATAGCACGGGCTTGAGGATTCATGTTGGAACCACCCGCAAACCGCCAAAGCAGCGCGCCTGGCGCAAGTTGCACATCGCCGTTGATCGCAAGACCGGCAACATTGTTGCGTCCGAACTGACGGCGTCACGAGCTCGCGACGCAACGCGAGTCCCCCCTTTGCTAACACAGATTCAAGCACCTATAGCGTCGGTGGCGGCGGACAGTGCATACGACAAGGAAGCGGTCTACGAAGCCATCGAAGCGCACAGCCCTGGACGAAGGACGCGCGTGGTGATTCCGCCGCAACGAAACGCCACGCTCAGTCAGAATTCGAACACCGCCATGCGGGAACGCGACCGCCATATTCGTGCCATCGAAAGACACGGCCGACGTGAATGGTACAAGCTCTCAGGCTGCACCGAGCGAAGCATGGTGGAGAACGCGGTCTATCGTTACAAGGCGATCATGGGGCCCGAGATGCGGGCTCGAACGTTGGCGAGGCAACGAGTTGAACACCGAATTGGGTGCGAGATACTCAACAAGATGACCGCGCTCGGTATGCCCGATACTTACTGCGCCGGGTGACTCTCCGACCGGCACAGGGAGGTCAGCGATTTGCTCCGGGCCGTGCAACAACGCCGCGGCAAGCTGGGCTTTTTCTTCTTCACCCTGCAGAAGATAGACGCGTGCCAAGATCCAACAACTTCCTCACGTCTTGATCTACGACAACGATGACTTGAGTAACCCTGCCAGCAAGTCACGGTGTTCGAGCAGGGACGCCTGCTGAGTTCAAGAACCATTGCCGAACTGGCTCGAGCCGCTCGCTCCTTACGGGTTCCCGGTTGAAGAATGAGAGACGTGCCAGTAATCTCACCCTGTCCAACACAGAAGGAGCTCGAGTCATGAAGAAATTGTCAGCACTGCTTGCTGGAGTCGTCGTGCTCAGTTTCCCGGCGACGGACACCGCCGCGCAGGTGACTTACGATGAGCAGCGGTCGCGCTCGAGATCATGATGCGCCGCTTGGACACTGGGCGATGGGAAGACACGGAACCGGCCCGTCTCAACGAGTTGGCCACGTTGATGAACGTCGAGGGAACCGTGTCGCGCTTCATTCCTTTCGACCCACAGGAACGCAAGGAGATCGGAGCGGGGAAAATCAGCCGTGGTGTCGACGACAATCGTCTCGAGGGCCATTCAACGGAAACTGCCGTAGCGACGTTCTTGTTCCGGGCCACGGTCAAGAAGGGTCGCAAGCTGCGCTACATCATGGGTTTCACCGATGACGGCGGCCATGATCACGAGTTAGTGGAGACGTTCATTTTCCGGTAGCGAGTAGATCCAAAACGTCGCTCCCGCACCCGGCGTAATTCACGCTGGGTGCGGACCGCTCGAATGCGCAAAAGTCAGGGTCGATACCGACCTGTCAATTCGGCTGGGGCTCCGGCATTTTCTCTTCGAGCGCCGCGAGAAAATCGCTTGGAACGGCGTGCCCGAGTCTCTGCGAGGCGTGTACGTGTACCCAGGAGCCGGGGAAGTCACCACTCTCGCCGCGAGCGCGACGGCAAGCTTCTATTTTCACAGCGAGGGCGAGGCCAACTCCTTGCGCGGCAACGGGACTGACGCGGGGAGCCGGCGTTCGGCGTTCGGCGTTCGTCAAAGTTCGTCACGAGTTGTTTGACAGGGATGCGATCCCGTGTTCCAATGGTGGTCGTCTTCGGTGTGTCTACATGCGCCGACAGGAGCCGCGTTTGGAGCGCACGATTTCAGATGGGCGCTAAATTCACCTTCCAGGCGGGACCCCACGCCCACAACTCGCCCTCCGACCACTTCGCGCCTGGCGGGCTGGCTGAGAACATCCTCCGTTCGGGGTGCTCGGGTCGTCTTCGCGGGAAGGGATTCATGGCGCGAGTCCTCATTTCCATGGGCGTGCTGATCGTGTCGGGGGCGACGGTAAACGGGCAGAGTGCCCGTTCTGCGTCGTCCCTCTTGTCCTACCGCGCGTTTATCGACCAATATTGTGTTCTGTGCCACGACGAAGTGGTGCAGTCGGGAGGTTTGACGCTGACGCAATTGGACCTCGCGAGGATCGACCCGCAGGCCGCGGAATGGGAGAAAGTGGTGCGCAAGCTGCGCGCGGGTATGATGCCGCCTGCCGGTATGCCGCGGCCGGATGCGGCCAAGATCCATGTCTTTGTTTCGGCGCTGGAAACGGCTCTCGACGAAGCGGCGCTTGCCAATCCAAATCCCGGAACAAAGCCCATTCACCGGCTCAATCGAGCGGAGTACGCCAACTCGATCCGCGATCTGCTGGCTCTCGAGATCGACCCTGCCGAACATTTGCCGCCCGACGCTGCGACCCACGGTTTCGACAACATGGCGGAAGTCCTGGACATGTCCGCCACTCTACTGGAAGGATATGTGAGGACGGCTTCCAAGGTCAGTCGCCTGGCTGTCGGTGACCCCGGGATGAGTCCCATCGAGGAGTCCTACCAGCTCCCCCAGGGGTTCTCTCAGATGGAGCATGTGAAAGGCACGCCGTTCGGGACGCGCGGCGGGCTCGCGGTGAAGCATTTTTTCCCGCTCGACGGCGAGTATGTCCTCAAGATCAAGTTGTACCACCTGAGCACCGGACCGCTTTTCGGCCAAACGTCGCCGGGCGAGCAGATGGAGATCGCGATCAACGGCTACCGGGTGGCTCTGCTCGACATCAACCCGAGCATGAAACCGGCCGATGACATCAGGACGCCGCCGATCCGTGTTCAGGCCGGTCCAAAGCGTGTTTCAGCAGCGTTCATCCAGCGAGCCTCCGGACCCGTTCAGGATTTTCATACGCCGTTCGAGTATGCGTTGTCGGACCTGACCACGGGCTCGCTCCTGGGATTCACCGGCTTGCCCCATCTGAAAACGCTGAACATCGGCGGGCCGTTCGAGATCGAAGGGCTGGGAGATACGCCCAGCCGTCGCAAGATATTCATCTGCAAGCCGGAAGCTGCGAGCGAGGAGCTTGCCTGTGCCAGGACCATCGTCGCATCGCTGGCAAGCCAGGCTTATCGACGGCCGGTGACCGAGGAGGACTTGGAGTATCTCATCAGGCTCTATCACGATGCTCGAGCGGGCGATGGCTTCGAAGCGGGCATCCGCATGGCCGTACAGGCGATCCTCGCGGATCCTGAATTCGTCTTCCGCTTCGAGCGGCAGCCGGCGGACTCGACGCCCGGTACGAACTATCGCGTAACGGAGCTGGAGCTGGCTTCTCGCATCTCGTACTTCCTCTGGAGCGCCGCCGCCGATCAGGAGCTTCGGGACCTCGCCAGCGAGGAAAAGCTCGGGGATCCGGCCGTGCTCGAGCAGCAAGTCCGGCGGATGCTTTCCGATCCCCGCTCGAAAACGCTGGCGACGAACTTTGCGGGACAGTGGCTGTTCCTGCGCAACTTGAAGGACGTCCAGCCCGACAACTACATTTTCCTCGATTTCGACGTCAATCTGCGTGAGGCCATGCTGCGCGAGACGGAGCTTCTGTTCGACACCGTCGTGCGCGAGGACCGCGACGTGCTCGAGCTGCTGAATGCCGACTACACGTTCGTCAACGAGCGGCTTGCCAGGCACTACGGCATTCCGAACGTCCAGGGCAACCAGTTCATGCGCGTGAATGTTTGGGATGAAAACCGCAGGGGGTTACTCGGTCATGGGAGCGTCCTGACGCTGACGTCGATGTCCAACAGAACCTCCCCGGTCATGCGAGGCAAGTGGGTGCTCGAGAACATCCTGGGTGTGCATCCTCCTCCCCCTCCAGCGAACGTCCCCGAGTTCGAGGAGGACGCGCACGGCGAGAAGCTCGTATCGGTCCGCGAGCGTTTGGAACAGCACTGGAAGAGTCCCACCTGCGCGGGCTGTCACAAGATGATGGACCCCATCGGCTTTTCCCTGGAGAACTTCGACGCCGTCGGCGCGTGGCGGATCTCCGACAACGGCTTCGAGATCGACGCGTCGGGGCAACTGGTCGACGGGACGCTCGTGGACGGCCCCGCGAGTCTGCGGCGGGCGCTCCTCGCCCAGTCCGAAACGTTCTTGAGGACCTTCACGGAAAAGCTTCTGACATACGCTCTCGGCAGAGGTCTGGAATATTACGATATGCCGGTCGTCCGTTCGATTGCTCGCGAGGCGGCGCAAAACGACAACCGCTTCTCGGCATTCGCGCTGGGTATCGTCAAGAGCCTGCCGTTCCAGATGAAACGGACGGAGGCACGCGTGTCCGTCAAAAACCCCTGGCAGGCTGATGAAAAATGCGGCTGCCTGCGCTCGCCACGCTCCCACGGCGCGAATGCGCCGACAGCAGGCCCAGCGAGCTCGGCGCAAGGTAAACAGAGAGCGAGCACTAAGCACTTAGGTTTCGAGAGGAGGTACTAGCGCAATGTTCATCACCAAAAAACACATTTCCCGACGCACGGCTTTGCACGGCATGGGGGTGACGATGGCGCTACCCTTGCTGGAGTCGATGGTGCCCGCTCTGACCCCGATGCGCAAGACGGCGGCCGCGACAGGGACGCGTCTTTTTGCGATAGAGGTTCCGCACGGCGCGGCCGGTAGTTGTGTGCACGGCCGGAAGATGAACTACTGGTCGCCTGTGAAGGACGAGTCCGATTTCGAGCTCACGCTGAGCCTGAAGCCGCTCGAGCCGCTCCGCGAGCACGTGACGATCGTAAGCGACACGGACTGTGCGAACGCGGACCCTCAAACACCGGAAGAAGTGGGCGGGGATCATAGCCGCTCGGCCGCGGTGTTTCTCACGGGAGCGCACCCGAAGATGACCGAAGGTGCCGACTATGAGTGCGACACGTCGATCGATCAAATCTACGCGCAGCGATTCGGCCAGGATACGCCGCTGCCGTCGCTAGAGCTGGGTATCGAAGATACCGGCTCGCTCGTGGGTTCCTGCGGTTTCGGCTACAGCTGTGTGTACAAGTACTCGATCAGCTGGGCGTCGCCGACCGAGCCGCTCCCGATGCAAATCGATCCCCGTGTGGTCTTCGAGCGCCTGTTCGGCGGTGGCGGCTCGCCGGGCGAGCGCCTCCTCCGCAGACAGGAGGACCGGAGCATTCTCGATGCTATCGTGGAGAAGGTGGCTCGACTCCAGAAAGACCTCCCCCCGAGCGACCGGAACCGGCTGAGCAACTATCTGGACAACGTTCGAGAGATCGAGCGCCGGATCCAGATGGTCGAGAAACAAAACTCCAATCGTGAGCCCCGTGAATTGCCCACGGCGCCCATCGGCGTGCCCGATTCGTTCGACGAACATTTCAAGCTGATGTGCGACCTGACGGTGTTGGGTTTCCAGGCGGAGGTCACGCGGGTCTCGGCGTTGATGATGGCTCGAGACGTCAGCCCCCGAGTCTATCCCGAAAGTGGTGTCAAGACTCCGTTCCACTCGGGCTCGCACCACGGTGACCGCCCGGAAGAGATCGAGGAGTTCGCCCGAGTCAACCGGTACCATGTCAGCCTGGTTGCGTACCTCCTCGACCGCATGAAGGACACGCCCGATGGAGACGGCAGCCTGTTAGATCACTCGCTAGTGCTGTATGGAAGCCCTATGGGTAACGGGCAAATCCATGAGCACAAGCGGTGTCCCCTGTTGCTTTTGGGACACGCGAACGGGCAGCTCGAGGGCAATCTCCATCTGAGAGCTCCCGAAGGTACGCCGATGGCGAACGCGCTCTTGACTGTGATGCACAAGCTCGGCGTCGATATCGACACGATTGGCGACAGCACCGGAACACTTTCGCTCTGAGGAGGGAAACCAGAATGTCCGGTCAACGCATCATCGGTGTACTCGTGGTCGTGCTGGTCTCTCTCGCGGCAATGTTGTCGGCTGAAAGTCCGGATGTCCGGCTGGCAGATGCGGCGATGGAGGCCAACATGGAAGCCGTCCGTTCCCTGCTTCAGCAGGATGTCGATGTGAATGGCGCCCAGGGTGACGGTATGTCCGCGCTCCACTGGGCGGCGGTCAAGGATGACGTGGAGATGGCGCGGCTCTTGATCGAAGCCGGGGCGGACGTTCAAGCCAAGACGCGTCTCGGCGATCTCACCCCGCTGTTTCTGGCCTGCACGCATGGCCAACTTCCGATGGTAAGCTTGCTGCTTTCGGCCGGGGCCGACCCGCACGCGGCCAGCACCGTGAACGGGCAGACCTCTCTCATGCGGGCGGCCGCCTCGGGTAGCACGAAGAGCGTCCGGTTGCTCGCAGAAAACGGCGCCAACGTGAACGCGAGGGAGCGCGCCTACGGTCAGACGGCGCTGATGTTTGCGGCTGCCGAAAACCGTTCCGAAGTGATCAAGATGCTCGTCGAGCACGGTGCCGATCTCGAAGTTGCCTCGGATGTGGAAGATCTGCGGACACGGCCAACTTACGACGAGACCGGCGCGATCGTTCCCGATGAACCTCCCGATCCGAAGGCGGACCTGCCCCCGATCGACTTTACCAAGAGGCCCAAGGCGACGGTGATGGGCGGGATGACGGCGCTCTTGTTTGCGGCGCGCGACGGCCAGATGGACGCCGTGCGCGCGTTGGTCGAAGCGGGCGCCGATGTCAATCGGGTAAGTCCGGGAGATTTCAGTAGCCCTGTCGTCATTGCCGCGGCCAACGCCAACTTCGATATCGCGAAGTACCTGCTCGAGCACGGTGCGAACCCGAATGCCGCGAACAGCGACGGGCTCGTGCCGCTCTACGCCGTCATCGACATCGAGTACGCGCCGCTCTCTTGGGCACCGGCGCCGATTACGACCCACCAGAACGTCGGCTACCTCGAGTTGATGGAAGCGCTTCTCCGAGCCGGCGCGAACCCCAACGCGAGGTTGACGAGAAAGCTCTATTATCGGCCCTCCTCTCACGACCGGTCCTGGGTCCGAACGGAAGGCTCGACGGCCTTCTGGCGGGCGGCCATGGCGGACGACGTCGAGGCGATGAAGCTCCTCGTTGCCCATGGGGCGAACCCTGCGATTTCGACGGATGGAGGCGTCACACCCCTGATGGCCGCCGCGGGGGTGGGATGGGTTCCCGGGGAGTTTGCCCAGACGGCACGGGTGCCCCATGCGCGCGTGGCTGCTGTCGAATTATGTATGGAGTTCGGTCTCGACGTGAACGCGCGCGATGATGACGATCTGACGGCTCTTCACGGCGCGGCCTGGGCGGGCGACCACGAGCTGATTCGGTTTCTGGTGGAGAAGGATGCAGAGCTTGACGCAAAGTCGAAGAAAGGTTGGCACGTGACGGACATGCCGAACGGTATCGTTGTCGCGGGCGGCCTTCCGATCCAACGGCCCGAGACGGTCGCTTTTCTGATGGAGTTGGGAGCCCCGGCGCCGGTCGCTCCCAGAGCGGGCGACGGCGTGCCGCAGCCGAAGGAGCCCAATCGCTGATCCGGTTCGTTTCGTAAAATTACCTGCTCGTCGCCTGAACAGCCGTTGCTCCATTCATCATTCTTGATCCAGACCGGCTTCGACAGGCGAGAAGACGTCTGACGGCGACGAGTTCACGTGGTTGGTGAACTGGCCATACCAGCCACTGCCCGCACCCGCGTAGCACACTCAATGGCGAAAACACCTCGGAGGACGCAATGTCCAACGCGAGCGGTTGACAGGGAACCGATGTGAAAATATCCTGAAAAGCTGGACGAGCAGATAAGAAGCTACTTTCAACTTCTTCAGGGGGGGCTTTTGATGAAACGGATGGCCTCAGGCCTGGCCTTTTTTAGCTTGATGGCTGGGTCGTCTCACGCTCAACCGAAAATCCCCAGTTCATGTCGTAGTCGGGGACAGAGAGGAGGATCTCTTCCCGCCCATCGGGATAGATCGCCTTGAAGAACATGTCCTTGCCCCGATCGCACGCGGGCTTCGAGTCTTTTCGGGTCGAGCGACGCCGCCCGCTCAAAATCGAGCGCCGCTCTGCGCGGCTCTTCCATCGTTTGATAAGCGGTGCCGCGCAGGAGAAAACCACGGGCGCTTTCGAGACTGCGACCTTCGAGAAAGGGCGTCAGGAGTTCCGCGGCTTCCGGAGGGCTTCCGCTTCGAAGGCGTGCCTCGGCGCGAGCGAGGATGTCGCCCGGGCTTCCCGAGGTCGCCTGGCTGGTGAGCTCAAGCAGAAGAAGAAAAAGCATCGATTGCTCTGGTAGCATAGCCCGGCATCCATCCCAAGGCGACTACGTTGAAGCCATTCGGTTTTCTCTCTAGTCTTAGAACTTGATGCTCGCTCTCTCTTGAGCTTGCGCCGAGCTCGCCCGGCGTTTCATTGGCCCATTCGGGCCGAGCTTGCCCGGCGCTTCATCGGCCCGGCGCTTGGCGTTTGCGCTTGGCCGGCCCGGGTGCCACCCTTTTGTACGAGCCTCGCCATCCACCTTCTGCCACGCTTTTGAGACTTCAAGTAGTACTTTAAGTAACTCCGTCCGGGCGGAGTTCGCGGTCGTGGCGGCCGAGGTCCTGCAGGACAGGTTGGTAGTACAGGGGCCAGTAGTACAGGGGCCACCCTTTTGTACGAGTCCCGAGTCCCGAGTCGCGGTCGAACCGAAGTCCGCGAATATCAAAGGACGGCACGCCGTAGTGCCCCGCCATTTAGCCGCACGGCTAGATCGCACGTTCCCAGAGGGCTCAATCCAACCCAACGAATCGATCCTCGAAATTAGAATGTCTAGCCCTCAAACCATTTGATGTAACTACAAAATGTAGCTATAATTCGAAGGTGGAGTTCGAGTGGGACGAAGATAAACGCTTCGCAAACCTCGACAAGCACGGCATTGATTTTTTGGACGTACCATCTTTGTTCGACGGCGATACGCTAACGGCGGAGGATGATCGTTTCGATTACGGTGAGCGGCGTTTTTTGACGCTCGGCCTTATACAAGGAAGAGTCGCGCTCGTGGTACATACCGAACGCGACACGATTCGAATCATCTCAGTGAGAAAGGCAACGAGCTATGAAGAAAGGAAATACTTCGAAGAAGTCGCAGACTGACTGGAAACGAGTGGATGCGATGTCCGATGAAAAGATCGACCTGTCGGATTCCCCGGAAATTACTCCGGAGATATTTGCTCGGGGCGTGGTCCGCCGCGGCCTAAAACCGCGGGGTAGGAAAGTTCAGCTTACGTTGCGCGTTGACAACGATGTGCTCGAATGGTTCAAGGCTCGAGGTCGCGGCTATCAGACACAAATCAATGCATTGCTGAGAGCCTATATGGAAGCCCACAAGAGCTAGCTAGTTCCTGTCCAGAAACACCATAACTTGTGGTGTACGAGAGGCCTATCGAAGATGTGGGTATTATACGTTTTCAGCCGGCACCTCGTAGGCTCGGAAGCGAATGAAAATCTTGGACGAAACGAGAGGCGAATCGTCAGCAATCCATGGCTATAAACGCAGTAAGAGCAATCATTATTATCGTAATAGGTGCCTTGCCATTACCAACAGGTTGCAGGTGATGATGGAACTCCATACGTAGGATTTGAAAGAAGGCAATGAGCGCCATGTGCATCGGTCGAGACCAAAGACTCGTTTCAAGAACGAAATGACGCCTTCGATTCCGCAGCGAAATCGCCGTAGGCGTTGATAGACCCAGGAACTCTTGACCATATCGGTCACCGCGAAGTGAGCCTTGGTAAAGGCAACATCTTCAACTCCCTTGCCTTTGATGGCTTCCAAGTTTGCCTTTGAAGAAAACGCGCCATCGTAGGCAACCTGGCGCGGGGCCCGTTCGTAGAGTTCGACTTGACGGTCGATCATGGTTTCCGCGAGAGTTGAATCGGACGGATTCCCATCCAAGATCACGCAATCCAAAATCATCGAGGACGAGCCACCAGTCAAACACACCTTGTGACCGTAGAGAGTCTCGCGCCGGTCTTTGCGAATAATGTCGGTGTGTTCTTCGAAGATCGAAACGACCTTTTCCTCCGCAGGCACACGCTCTTCATCAATCACTCTACGCCGAGTTTGGTTGATGACTTTTTCGGTGAGGACGAGAAAGTGCTTAAAATCCGCGGCGATCTTCTCCGCACTCGCTCGCTTCACCGGCTCGGTCAAGCCGGACTCGTCCAACTGGTCTGCAACGCGTTGAGCGGAGCGATAGGTTTCTTCCGACACCTTCAGTAGATCTCGATAGACGCGACGCCTTTGTTCCTTATCCTTCGCGTTTAGAACTCCCAGTCGACGTCTCTTCGCTCGACGCGTTCGATTGCCGAAGACCACTACTGTACCCAGCAGTTCGCGAGTTCGGCACATGAGGCGAGTGAGAACTCGGACGCAGTCATAAAGAAGCTCGGAGTCCGTAGGAGAATGAATATTCGACTCCACTACCGTGCAGTCCACTCGTACTTTTCTTCCTTTTTCGATCGCGGTCTTCTCGGCAACACTCACCAACTCTCGGTTGATTTTCTCCAGCGTTTCGAACTTCACGGCTTTGATGTTTGCTGCTAGGGTCGACTTCGACGGGCTCGGCTCTATGATGCCGAGCTGGCAAAACGTCCGATAGCTTCGAGAGTCTGCCAAGTGAAACGCCAGCTCCCGATAGGTGAACTGATTCAGCTGCTTGACCAACAACGCCCGGAGAACCTGCTCCGCGCTCATTCCCCCACGACCAACATCGCTCCCTGCCGATGGGGTGACCGACCTCAGGTCTTGCAGTACCAGCTCATTGAGCTTAGGATGGGCATCGAGCAGCGATGATATCGTTTCGAGCTCGCGTGCGTGCTCCAGCTCCAGCCAGGGCTCGCGAAGGCTTGGTTGTGGGTTGATCGTTTTTCGCATTTAGGGCTGGTCTCCTTTGGAGTTAAGTCGTTTAGAATCTGCGTTTTTGTCGACTCGATACTAAACGACACTCCCTCAGAAGGCTAGCCCTAAATTTGCGATTACCCCTTTTTTCTCAACCTCTTACACCTGTCAGGACGGGTACTAGCTAGAGGCTGTTGCAAAAGCCCGTTTAGCGTCAAGGCGTTCATTTGTTTGAGCACAGGAGTGAGGCCGTTGGTTGTACTGCTTGTTAGGAACGCGCCTGTCGGGCACGGTCGAGCGTATTTTGCTTGTTGATGTCCGCGAGTTCTCGCAGACAATCCTGCAAGCTCTGCCATGCGGCGACGCCTTCGCGGATACGCTTGTGTGCGGCTTGGGGCACATAGTAGCCGGTAGTCTTGCCGTGCTTGCCACGAAAATTGATATAGAGGTGAGGGCCATGCTTTGGCCCGGGCCCGTGGCACCGACAAGTGGGCGTACCGCGCAGGTACGATAGGTTTCGCCGAAGATCGCCCTTCGCGCATATTGTTGAATCTGTTGTAGGAGCTGGTCCCGACGTTTACGTGGATCGGAATGAGGGTTCGGCATTTTCGCTGTCCTTTCTTCGCCGCTTGACTCGAGCGATCGATATGAGGTTTTGGCTGATAACGCACCACCCGACGTAACGCTTGAATCCTCGGTCGCCCTTGTAGGTGGCGCGAAGCATAGCGAAGCGGTGCTTGAGGGTGCTGATGCGGGACTCGACGCCCCCGCGCCACTTGAGGGCTCGACGGAACCAGCGCTTTTTTTGAACCTTGGCTCGTTTTTTCGAGGGTCGTCCTCGAGCCGGCAACACCACTTTCTTTACACCGAGATCTATGGCCTTGCGTTCATTGTCTGCCGAAAAGAATCCGCGGTCAGCGGTCGCCATCTCCGGCGCACGAGCGAACTGTTTTTTGTGTTGCTCCAGCGCGGGCATCCACTGAGTTTGGTCCGCCGGATTGCCTGCGGCAACTTCGTAG
>CBDCYI010000010.1:0-7099 GCA_965224085.1 Candidatus Marinacidobacterales bacterium | reverse complement strand
TTCGAGGCTTTCGTCGTGCTCGTGTCACTTTCGGGCTCGGGCGCACTGCAACTCGCCCCCGGTGTGGTAAACGTCTGCTTTCCCTCGAAGCTTCTTTTGACCCGAGGCGGCGTCTTGGCCGGGCTCGGGGCTGGACTCGCCTGCCTGTTCTGGACGCTCGTCATAAAACCGCATCCGTTTGGCGTCCACGGTGCCGTCTGGTCCCTTGCGCTCAACTGGATGGTTGCCACCGCGGTGTCGCGTTTCACGAAACCGCCCTCCGCGGAGACGGTGTGGCGTATCCACGGCGAGATGGAGCGATTCGTCTATGGCACGCGGAGGTCGTGACGCGATGCGTTGTGAGGGAGCGTGTCCTATCTCTCCGTACGCGGCGATGTTCCAAGCACGTCGCCCATCGTCGTCACACCGAGACCATTGAGAACACGGTTCGCGTAGTTAAAATAAGCGATGATCTGGGCTATCAAGGATATAAAGCACGTGAGGTCGACCATGGGGCGAGCTCAATTTCGATTCGTTGGTAGAAGACCCGAGAAAATTGAAAACACTGTCTCGTCGAGTATTCCTCGGCGTCGTGGGCGGGGCGGCGGCATCGGCCCCCTTCGCCCCGCTTTTGGACACGAGCGCATCCCAAGCGGCAGTTGCCGCCCCCGGTTTGAGTGCGTTCGCGAAAGCGCCCGCACCCGATGACGAGCGGGCCTGGGAGGCGGTGGCGTCGCAGTGTCTCCTTCGCGACGGTCTCATGTACATGAACACCGGAACGCGGGGGCCATCTCCTCGCTACGTTCATGAGCGTCAGGTCGAAGCTCTCCACTTGACTCCAGCCGCCATCGAGGCCCGCGATCGTTACCTCGCGAAGAAGCTCCGCGATGGACTCCGTGCGATCGACGGCACCGACGTCTACGTTTCCGATGATCTGCGTATGAGTTGCGCCCTGGTGTCGTTCACGGTGAACGGCGTCGCCACGAAGGACCTCAATGACATCCTATGGGAGCGCCACAACATCTATATAAGAAACGTTACGCACGAAGAGGTATTGTCAAGTTGACGTTGAGCGAGCGAACCTATCGCGTCGAGCTGATGTCCTTTGCTCTCATCGGACGGCACAGGTTACCTCCTGCCAGACGATGAAAGCGCGGTCTCGTAGCTCCCGATGATGATGCGCTTGCAACAAATGCCGTCCGACGCGAAAGAGGTTTTGCACGAGTCCGTGCACGGTCAAGAATCGTTGCGCCTGCCCAGGAGTTTTAAACTTCCGCATCTGTCGTTCCCGTTGTCGCGTCGGTTCGTGCGAGACTTCGGCTAGGTTGTTTCTGTACTGGTCAGTGTCGTGGACGACGGACGGCATGACCTCGCGGTGAGCGGCACTGTAGCTTCTCAGTTTGTCGGTGACCAGCTGCCAGGGCGGACGGCCTTGCCCCTTCAACAGCTTGCGGAAGAATCGTTTCGCGGCTTTCCGATCACGACGAGGCTGGACGAGGATATCAATTACATCACCATCTTGGTCTACCGCACGCCAGAGGTATTGGCGTTCACCTTGTATCTTTATGAAGACCTCGTCTAGGTGCCACGTGTCACCGAGACGACCCTGCCGACGCTTCAGTCGCCGAGCGTATTCCGGCCCGAACTTGATGCACCAAAGTCGGATCGCTTCGTAGGAAACCGTGATGCCTCGCTGAGCAAGCAGCTCTTCGACGTCTCGAAAACTCACGCAGAATCGGTGGTAGAGCCAGACGGCGTGGCTGATGATTTCCGGTGGAAATCGATAGCCGTGGTAGCTTGGCGCATCGGTCTTCATTGGACCATTCTGTCAGTCACCAGCTCAATTTGACAGTACCCTACGCGGCGTTGTTGGACGGCTCGGCCGAGCCGAAACCGGGAACCGAGTCCCAACGATTTTCACAACACGGGGAACAGAAGGCTCGCAAGTTGGTGAGCCGCCGCGGAATCGAACCGCGAACCTACGGATTAAGAGTCCGTTGCTCTGCCAATTGAGCTAGCGGCCCACGTGATGGGGATGCTTCGACTGGTACGCCTGAGAGGATTCGAACCTCTGACCTTCTGCTCCGGAGGCAGACGCTCTATCCAGCTGAGCTACAGGCGCATGCCGGCATCCGAGGACGTTGTCTCCAGAAGACCGTAAGAATACTCCGATCCGGTGTTCCAGGCAAACGCGATCAGTGCCGAACCTCTTCGAGCTCCAGCGTCAGTTGGTCCACATCGGCAGGTTTCGGCTCACCGTGGCTCACCGGGGGCTCGAGGGTCTCCTCGACGATGCCGTCAAGGAGCCATTCGGCGTCGCCTTTCAGCAGTCCTTGTGCGAGGCGATACCCCATCGCATCGTTGTTCTGGCCCACGCCTCGGAAGGCGGCTTCGATGCGAAGGCGGGATTCGGCGCAAAAGTGCTCGACGAGAGCTTTCACTTCACGGGCATCGGCACCTTCGTCGATGAGCGCTTGGGCTCGGCTTGCAGAGGCCAATTGGGCAAAGAGGTCCGTGGCGACGTCGACGAATCGCGCGAGGAGTAATTGCTCGCGCTCTAGCTTGGGTCCGTGTTTCAACATCGCATGGAACATTTTTCGCGCAAGCTTCTTGCTCGTTCGGGCCGCGTAGCGCACATGCCTTTTCAGGGCAGGGTCCATTCCCGGTGTTTTGGGAAAGGCCGGGAGCCATTGTTTCGGGTACCACCGCACATAAAACCAGCCGGCGCGAAGCGTCGCGGTGAGACGTTTCGAGAGCGGGAGCCGTGAGTCCATGACATCGCCGGCTATGCGCAGATGCGGGTCCATCGCTTCGCGCGCGATGAACAAGCGCATGATCTCCGTTGAGCCTTCGAAGATGCGGTTGATGCGCGCATCGCGCATCGCACGCTCGATGGCATAGGGCTTTTCGCCTCGAGCCCCGAGGGATTCGGCGGTCTCGTAGCCGCGGCCTCCAAGGGTCTGCATCGCTTCGTCGACGTTCTTCCACGCAGCCTCGGTTCCGTACAGCTTCGCCATCGCTGCTTCCACGCGGATATCCATGTGCTTGCGATCGACGAGCGCGGAAGTGAGGTAGGTCATCGATTCCATCGCGAAGATCGTCGATGCCATGCGCGCAATCTTGTCGGCGACGGCGGCGTGTTTTCCAATCGGCGCGCCCCATTGCTCTCGATCGTTCGCGAAGTCCCTCGCATATTGGTACGCACGCTTGCTCAGGCCGATGCACATCGCCGGTAGCGTGATGCGTCCGGTGTTGAGCGTCGTGAGGGCGACGCGAAGGCCCGCACCTTCGGCTCCGATGACGTTCTCGGCGGGGACTTTCACGTTGTCGAAGCGGATGACGGCGTTAAAGAGTGCCTTCAAGCCCATGAAACGGCAGCGGTGCACCACTTCGACACCGGGTGTGTCGGTGTCGACCACGAAAGCGGTGACTTGGTTGCGCTTCTTACCGTCGAACTCCTTCGGCGGCGTCTTGGCCATGACCACGAGCAACTTCGCGCGGGTGCCGTTCGTGCACCAAAGCTTCTCGCCATTGAGAATAAAGTGCTTACCGGCGTCGTCCTCAGTTGGCTCGGCATGAGTCTCCATGCGCGAAGGATCCGAGCCGACACTTTTTTCCGTGAGCGCGAAGGCCGAGATCTCGCCCCCCGCGACACGTGGGAGGAAGCGACTCTTCTGTTCTTGCGTTCCAAACAAAAGCAGAGGTTGGGGCACACCGATCGATTGATGCGCGGACAAAAGCGCCGAGATGCTCCCGCAATAGCTTCCGACCAGGACGGCGGCACGCGTGTAGATTTGTTGGCTCAGGCCAAGGCCTCCGTATTCCCGTGGGATTTTGACCCCGAATGCGCCGAGCGCCGCGAGGCCTTCAACGACGTGGTCGGGGATTTCGCCATCGCGATCGATCTGATTGGGATCGGCATGCTCTTTCAAGAACGCTTCGAGCCTCGTCAGGAACTCACGGCCTCGAGCGTCACGGTTGGACGCCGCTTCGGGACAAGGATGGATGAGGTCCATGTGGAGCTCGCCCATAAAGATCGCGCCCGCGAACGTGGGATAGCCGTGGAAACTTTCCCGCGACGATTCGGTGAGCTCGAGAGCGGCTTTTTTGCCTTCGGACATGCCTGTGGTGTCGATAGGGCTCATCGGAGTTCTCCTGTTGCTTGGGGCACTACGTGACCGGTAACCATCTCCAATATTTCGGCGCGGCTCACATCGAGATCGATGGCCTCTTCATCGAAGACCCACTGGAGCATCACGCCGTCGATGGCGGCCTGGACGAGTGAAGCTGTCGTGCGCACCGGAACTTGACGCAGCTCCCCGCGCTCACGGCCCGCGTCGAGGATGCGCGCGAGGTAGTGCCGCGCGGGCTCGTGGGCTTCGGCGTTGAAGCGGCTGTGGCCCCCCGAGCTTCCGCGGCGCCCCCAAAGATCGACGAGCGCGACATAGTTATCGCGGTGGGTCTTCATGAACTCGAAGTTGGCTTCGATATAAGCGCGCAGCTTACGGAGCGCGCTCTCGTGGCGGCTGACGCGCTCTTTGATGAACTCAGCCGGCTGGCGGAGAAGCGAGCGCAAGATCTCATCGACGAGCGCCTCCTTGCCCGCGAAGTGGTACGAGATGACCCCTTTGCTGATGCCCGCTTTGCGGGCAATCTCCGCCAGCGAAGCCTGGGAGAAGCCTTGGGTGGCGATCGTCTGGATTCCCGTTTCGACGATCTGCCGGCGGCGAGCTTCCTCAATGAAAGTAGGCTTTTTCTGGCCGACAGACTCAAGATTTGACCGCATAGTCAAATTTTAACTCATAGGGCCAGCTCCGGCAAACGGGCAACCAGCAGAATTGTAAGGTTATTTGGTCGTTCGGCCTTTGAATGCGTCCATTGAAGCGCTGATACCCAACAATTTTGCAACGGCATCAAACCACGACACGGGGAGGAGGCGAAGAAATGGGAGGCTGTACACAAGAGGAGGCATCCATAGACGCGCCTGGTTGCGCTCGATGGCGCGTAGAACCTTCTCCGCGACACGCTCCGCATTCAAGATAGGCAAAAGAAACGAAAAGCGGGTTTTAACGCCCTCGAACATCCCGGTATCAATGTAGTAAGGGCAGACGACGGTGGTCCGAACGCCGGAGGCTTTCTTTTCGAGCTCGACGCGAAGCGACTCGTCGAAGCCGATGGCGGCCCACTTGGTCGCGCAATAGTCCGTGAGACCCGGAACGCCGAGAAGGCCCGCTGCCGAGGCGATGGTGACCACATGTCCACGGCCGCGCTCCATCATGCCTGGCAAGAACGCTCTCGTCATCCAAAACAAGGACAGCGCATTCACGTCGAAGCTCTTTTCGATCTGCTCGTCCGAGATCTCGAGAAGCGCTTGGCCGCTGACGATGCCAGCATTATTAATGAGGACGTCGACCGGCTCTTCCGCCGCCGCGGCCGCGTAAACCGCCTCGCGCTCGGAGACGTCGCAGACAGCAGCGGTCGCTTTCCCTCCGAGCGCTTCTACTTCGGACTTCACGGACTCGAGACCCTCACCGTTCAAGTCCCAAAGAGCGAGCGTGCCGCCGCGCCGCGCAACGCCTAAAGCCATGCGCCTTCCGATGCCGCTCGCCGCACCCGTGATCAAAACGCGCGCACCCTGAAGCTCAGTCATGGTGAGAGCGATTTTATCCTCTATACTCGTAGGGTGCCGATTCGAACGAAGCGCGTCTACGAAGCCGCGAGCGCCGAGGACGGGAAGCGGTTTCTGGTTGACCGCCTGTGGCCGCGCGGCGTGGCGAAGGATTGGGTCCACAGGTATTGTCAAGTTGACGTTGAGCGAGCGAACCTATCGCGTCGAGCTGATTTCCTTTGCTCTCATCGGACGGCACAGGTTACCTCCTGCCAGACGATGAAAGCGCGGTCTCGTAGCTCCCGATGATGATGCGCTTGCAACAAATGCCGTCCGACGCGAAAGAGGTTTTGCACGAGTCCGTGCACGGTCAAGAATCGTTGCGCCTGCCCAGGAGTTTTAAACTTCCGCATCTGTCGTTCCCGTTGTCGCGTCGGTTCGTGCGAGACTTCGGCTAGGTTGTTTCTGTACTGGTCAGTGTCGTGGACGACGGACGGCATGACCTCGCGGTGAGCGGCACTGTAGCTTCTCAGTTTGTCGGTGACCAGCTGCCAGGGCGGACGGCCTTGCCCCTTCAACAGCTTGCGGAAGAATCGTTTCGCGGCTTTCCGATCACGACGAGGCTGGACGAGGATATCAATTACATCACCATCTTGGTCTACCGCACGCCAGAGGTATTGGCGTTCACCTTGTATCTTTATGAAGACCTCGTCTAGGTGCCACGTGTCACCGAGACGACCCTGCCGACGCTTCAGTCGCCGAGCGTATTCCGGCCCGAACTTGATGCACCAAAGTCGGATCGCTTCGTAGGAAACCGTGATGCCTCGCTGAGCAAGCAGCTCTTCGACGTCTCGAAAACTCACGCAGAATCGGTGGTAGAGCCAGACGGCGTGGCTGATGATTTCCGGTGGAAATCGATAGCCGTGGTAGCTTGGCGCATCGGTCTTCATTGGACCATTCTGTCAGTCACCAGCTCAATTTGACAGTACCGTTTCGTCGACTATGCACTCGCGCAGACGGATGGCAATATCAGCCGGGCGGCGAAGGAGTTTGGCATGCACCGCACGCTGATCCACAAGAATCTGCGGTCGAGAAAAGAGCGCGAGTCCACCGATCTGTAGCGGGCTTCGCTACATTGCGCTCGCTCGCCTCGTATGTGACCGTCGGGACTACAGTCCCAACGATTCGAGCTCCCGGCCTAAACGTTTCTCATGGAAGAGGTTGCAGTGTTTTCGTGTGCGAGCGCGCCTGGCATCGCCGTTGCAATGAGCTCAGATGCGGGGATGGATGGTGCGCCGTGATGGCGGCCCGAGAAGAACGCATTCGAGCAAGGTTGGGACCGATCGTTCTCTCTTGGGTCGTCATCCGACGCGCATGAGGAAGGGCAGAGCGTCGCGGACTCCCGTCGCGCGATACTTTGCTCTTCCTTCGTCCTTGGTCCGGTGAGCACGAGCTGAGAGGCTCGAAATCCGCGCCGCTCGTGGGCGCGCAGCACGACGAGAGTGTTTCATG
>CBDCYI010000009.1:0-866950 GCA_965224085.1 Candidatus Marinacidobacterales bacterium | reverse complement strand
TGGTGAAGAATTCGAGGGCGTTGTTGCCCTTGCCCTGACCTTACCGTCCGGCTGCGCGCTCGAAGGTGCTTCCGCAGTCAAGTGTTGGTGGCCGCCGCGTAACCTGTTCGTGTGCTAGAGTTTCGCCTGATTTCGAGAGGCGCAGTTCTTTCGTCGATGCCGGCTGGGCCGAGTTTTGGCACAGGACGGGATCTGCTTTTTTGCGGATCACAGCCTAACTGGCTGTCCGCCAGAGTCCTGATTGAATTAGATTTAAGGATATAAATATTCAGTGAGTAAACACCTGCCGGGAGCGGGCTCAGCCCTCGGCGGGCAGACGAAGACCGAACTCGACCGCGATCTCCCGTAGCTTCACCTGGATCCGCTGGACGTTGTCCGGTCCCATGCGAAGAAGCTGTCTCTGAACGGGCGGGAGGTCTTCGATCCACTGCTCGGAGTAAGTGTAGTTGACGCTTACTGTCTCGACCGGCCATATCACCCCGAACAATGGGTGTTTTCAGAACGACCGCGAAGGCCATGGTCAGAACGTCCTCGAATGGCTGCTCGCCGTAGCCGAGTTCCTGATACGCCTCGTCGATCAGGGGTCTCACATTGCGGTACGTTTCGACGAGGCCAGCAGAATCGAGGGAAACGAGGAGGTCGACGTACGTGTTATATCGATGGTAGCTCTCCGCGTCGATGACGAGTCGGCCCGAGTGGGAGGCGACCTCGAACCGCTCCTCCGGTCGTAGATGCGGGAACAAACGAGCCGGGCTGAGCCCTTCCGCAACGTTGGCCACCACGACCACCGCTTTGCGAACGAGCTGCTCGGTCACCACAAACGACGCCAGCACGGGATGTGCGGAGAGCTTCTCGACCATCGCGCGGACGAAGTCATCGCTAGTGGACAGCGGTGGCAAAACGATCGGCGTCGCCTCGGGTAGAGCTCCCGTCTCGCCGGACGGTGGCGCAGCCGGCTCTGCCACGGTGCTCGTCGGCGCCTCGAGTGCGTCGGGAGCCTCGTCGATACCTCCGCCAGTAAGGAGAAAGTACAGGACGATTCCCACGACAAAAGCAATCCCGACGACTCCGGCAGGGACGAGGAGCCAATGCCGGAGGGACTTGCCATCGTCCGTCAGGACGGGTTCGGAAACCGCACTTTCTTCCGGCTGCTCGATGTTCCGGTCTTCCGAATCGGACGGCATTTATTAGTTCCTCTCGCGCTTGAGAGCGAACGTGGAGGAGCAGCCCCAGAGGTCTGCTCCCAGACCCGCCGCAGGCTGGCGAGGTCCAAACCGTCCAGAACGACATTCCTGGTTAACCCCTGTATCCTTCAGCATCACCCGACGTTCGCTCTTTTGCGCCGCAAAGTCCAGTCTAATGGGGTGTCGGCATCGGGGGCGTTTTCTTCTGCCCGCCGATACGCGTTCTTCCTTTTTTGCGGATCACAATCTTCTCCAACCATTCAAAAGGGCCGAGTTTCGGCACAGGACGCCATTCCAAAGGTTGGTGGTCTCCATCATTATTACACTCGACGCGCTGCTTGAGTCCGATCTGCTCGGGACGGCTGCAGAACTTCGCACCAGCTTACACCTCTACCCCTGAGTAGAGCCGACGCCGGCTCTCAAAACGTCCTACATGAAGATGACCAGAGCGTCCTGGTTGCAGGCAGTTTGACAATCTCATGCAGCTCAAGTTTATGGAAGGGACAGGCAGCCTGAGTCAGCTTGGTCGCTCGCGTTAACTCGGCTGGTCGCCGAGAAGTTCGTCCTCAGCACCTTCCCTCGCGCGCTGACCACGCTCTCCAGCATGTGCTCAAGGGCGGTCCGGGCCCTAGAGTCCAGTCCCGGACTAGTAATGATGATGGACAACCCACCCTGGCCTCGAATCAGGCCGCCGTCTCGGGGTCGGGCGCGCTCGCATCGACGAGCGCCCAGCTAATGCAACGTTCCGCGTCATCAAGACAACTAGCCGCGCCGGAATCCTTAAGGAATGCTACTCCAGGCTTGACCAGACAGCAGGGAAACTCTAGAGCCAGATCCGCCGGTAGTGTCGCCGCCAACCAGGCCAAGCCCTTCGTCACGCCCCCGCCCGTCCAGGCGGTCACGCAACGAACCAAGACGCGCCGCTCGGCTCCCTCGAGAAGCCAGCCCACCGCGCCGGTCCAGGTGTTCCTGATGCTGAGCGCGTAATAGGGGAATCCTGGCAATGGCACCGCCTTGCCACCGATGGCTACCTCGACGGTAGAACGCAATGCGGCCAGCATCTCGAGTCGTACATCCGAGCGTGGCGTCTTCTCTGTGTGGCAGGTTGATAGGGTGTAGTGGAACATCACCTCACCGCCGCTCATTCTGGGCCATCCTGGCCGGAGATCTGCTGCCTTGGTGCACAACTCCGATAGAGGCCGAGAACTCGCTTGGCCCCGACTCCCATCATCCGATCATCTCGCTATCAGGCATCCCGAGCGCCGTCATCGTGTTGAGAATCTTGCACCCGATCCTTGCCTCGACTCTCTGTGCCGCCAGCCCTCTCGCTCGCATTGCTGAGCCCACGATAGCCTTGTAGCGATGGAACGTTGTCTCGACTTTGCTCCGTTTGCTGTAGCCCGATTCTGTGTGCCACTTTCGTTTGCCGAGCCGAGCTTCCCCGCTCTGGCCGAGGGTTTCGACTTAATCATCGAGCCTCCGGCTCAGCAAGAACAGCGGTGATTCGTGGAACTAGCTTATGCAGCAGCTTCTCCACCTGTGCCACCAACTCCGATGTCAGCTCGGCAATCGTTTTATTGTCTTTCATTGAAACCTCTCAAATTCCTGGCATTTCTCAAGCCCGTGGACACGTTGCATCGGTTTCCGGACCCAAGAATCTATCACACGACAGCTTGATTTCGGTTGTGCCTTCTATTTATTCATCCGCGCGCCCCGAACTTGATTAATCTCCGGTCTGCCGGCACCATGCCGGCATGATTTCGTCGTTGGTTCGCGCTCTCATCTCTACCTTCAAGGCTCGTCGCGAGCTGGCTCTCGAGAATGTCGCGGGTTTTGGGTGCTATTGCGCAGAATCTGGACTGACTGGGAGAGCGTCCTCGTCATCGTGAAACCTGAGACGGTCATCCGCTGGCACCGTTGTGGGTTCAGACGATATTGGACTTGGAAGAGCCGACGGCGTAGGCCCGGACGACCAGGCGTCGCTCCCGAAATACGTGAGCTGATTCGGGACATGAGCAGGGCCAACCCTCTCTGGGGAGCTCCCCGCGTGCATGGCGAGCTGGCGAAGCTAGGCATCTCCATTTCCCAGGCAGCCGTCTCCAAGTATATGGTTCGCCATCGCACCCCGCCGTCCCATACTTGGCGGAGCTTTCTCGATAATCATGCAAAGGACTTGGTGTCGCTCGACTTTTTCACTTTGCCGACCGCAACCTTCAGAGTTCTGTTCGTCTTCATCGTCCTTCGCCACGAGCGTCGCCGTATCGTTCATTTCAATGTCACCGAGCATCCTTCCGCCGAGTGGACGGCGCAGCAAATGGTCGATGCTTTTCCATGGGACACGGCGCCTCGGTACCTGGTACGGGACCGAGACCAGACCTACGGAGCGTACTTCGATAGTCGCGTCGACGGTCTTGGGATAGAGCAGGTCCTTACCGCACCGCGCTCCCCGTGGCAGAATCCATTCGTCGAAAGGATGATCGGCTCCATTCGACGTGAGTGTCTCGACCACGTGATCGTCCTTGATGAGCGGCACCTGAAGCGAATCCTACGCAAATACGTCGACTACTATCATTCGTGCCGGACTCATTTGTCGCTTGAGAAGGACGCGCCTGAGCCTCGCCGGGTAGAGTCACCGGCGATGGGCAAAGTGAGAGCCATTCCAAAGGTCGGTGGTCTCCATCATTATTACACTCGACACGCCGCTGCTTGAGCCGATCCGCTCGGGACGGCTACGGGACTTCGCGCCAGCTTACACCTATACCCCTGAGTAGAGCCGACGCCGATCCTCGAAACGTCCTACATGAAGACGACCCAAGCATCCTGGTTGCAGGCAGCTCGCTAATCTCACGCAGCTCGAGTTTATGGAAGGGACAGCTGGCTCTGCCTCCTCATGACCGAGGATTCTAGCTTCCATTGGCCAACCAAGGCTCAGACGTCTCTGATCCGAAACGTCCCGGCGCGCCAGTCTCGAGTTCGTTTGTGTTTTTGGACAGGACGGCTATTTCAAAAGGGCCGAGTTTTGGCACAGGACGCGGTCCGGATGTTCTTGTATTCCCGTTCCCGAACAATCGCCTGTTTCACATTCTCCGGTCTGCACCGAGGAGCCGTCTTCGCTTCATACTTTGGACGCCGTTCGAGCCGCTTCCAGGCCCGGCGGGGAAGGCTTTCCGCGATTTCGACCACGTTCCGTCTGGCGTCCATTCCGAACACGAACTCGACCTCTTGCTCATCCCAGCGGTCCAGGTGTTTCGTTTGCGTAAAATCTGTGTCACCGCGTAGCGTTACTTTCTTGAAGCCGCTTCGCCGACACAACTCGATGGCCTGGTCCAATCGTTCGCTCGCCCTTTCACTCGACGGACGATTGCCCCCTCGATTTACCAGAAAAAGAGGCTCCTGCGTATTCGCCAACGACACCACCAATGGGTGGAAGCCCCATGTCCCCTTGTACGAGATGTGCATTCCTTCCTTACACTCTCCCAATGTTTCCAATAGTGTGCCGTTCGCGTCGATCTTCGCTTCGTCAAAAAACTCTTCCGGTTGACATGACCATATTCGCCGACGCACCCCGTTGAACGCTTCCATCAACGCGTTGATGTCTTCCTCGTCGAATTGACGACCAAAATCCCCTGCCGTCTCGGCCGAAAAAGCGACGATGTCTATTGAAGGGATGCGGCAGATTGCACTTTCAGAACGTCGACGCTCTCGTTCGAGCCGCAGCGGGCGCAGGCGCGCTACTGCGGCGCAGAATGCCGTAGGGCAGCACGACGATCCCGTACGGGCATTTCGAGTATCTTTTTACTTCCCTTCCTATTTTTTTTTATCACAATCGCGCTTGTATAGGGACTAGAACTCCTTCCATCCTTTTGGCAATACCTCACGCTCAACCGCTTTGGACCGCACCGATTCGTTGTCGCCCTGCACGATAACGAACCTCCCACCTTTCGTTACGTCGTCGGTGACGACGACTTTGTTCCCGACGCTTCCGTCGTTTTACGGTAGCGCCGTCTACTTTTCGAATCTCTCCATCGCTTCGCTGCCCTACGGCATTCTGCGCCGCAGCGCGCCTGCGCCCGCTGCGGCTCGAACAATCTGCCGCATCCCTTCGACATCGTCGGGCCGAGAGCACGACGATCCCGTACTTGCCTTTGTCCTCGACTTGGCCGATCGTTCGGTGGGCGCGCGGGAGGTCTTGCTCCCAGCGGGTCAAGTCTCGGGGGAGAGCTCCTACTCTCCTCCGAGACGCTTCGGCGAAGTTACCTCAGCAGCTCCCGCTCACAGATATTCTATCTAACCCCCAACCCCACGTGGACCACCCCTTAATGCCGCCCTGGACCAGCCCATCAACGCCGAAATGGACCACCGCGAGACCGGCGCTGACATTTTGGACACGACGCGCGCGTACCCGCTGTTATTTCAGACCGGAGAGCAGAAAGTCGTCGCCACCAGTATCCTCAGCCATGCGCAGCTCAGAATTCCCAGTGTACGAACATTCCATAAACATAGTGTGATAAACCGTTAGACTTAATGTAGAATATGAGCACTTTGGGTGCAACTAGGTATGGCACGGCCAAGGAGTGTTAAGCGAATGGCCGAATATGACGACGGGGCCTATTACACGGTCCAACTGAACAACAAGCTGTTGGTCTTCTTTTTCATGGCGACCCTGGCAATTGCCGTAGTCGTGTTCCTGTGCGGCGCGATGGTCGGACGTGAGGTGATGGTCGGACGTGGAGTCCGGAACGCCACCTTGGCGGTTCCAGGAAAGTACATCGCGGTCGGCACGCGTCGCCAGATCCCTGACAGCCGTCGTACGGTATCCGCTGGAACTCCGAAACGCGACTACGCCCAGCGTCTTGAGGAGGAGAAACCCGAGGCCAAACTCGATCCGGTGCGATGGACGAGCCCCGAGGCGACGGTGAACCAGACCTTTTCGCCGCCGACTCCAACCCCGAAGAAAGCCCCTGCCCGGGATATCCCGGCGCCGGCCGCTCCGGCACCGAGAAGGCCCCAGCAGTTCGGCCTTGACAGCGGCACCTTCAGCATTCAGGTGGTGGCGCTCCGGACGGAAGGGACGGCTCGGGCCCTTCTCTCGCGGCTGAAGAGAAAGAACTACCGCGCCTATCTGGAAGCGGGAGGCGAAGCGGAGCTCCACCGGGTGCGTGTGGGTCGTTTTGCGACTCGGGACGAAGCCGAGAGAATCGTCGAAAAGCTGCGCAACGAAGAGGAATTCAAGCCCTATATCACGCAGTAGCGGCGAGGGGAACGAGTCACCGATGCTCGACTAGCAAACACGAAACGAAGACCCCGTCCTGTGCCAAAACTCGGCCCTTTTGAAATAGGCCATAAATCAGCAGCTTAGAGTCTGTGTTTGCGACCGGGCCAAGGGCCGTAGGCTTTACAATCGTCTGGCCCGAGGGTGTTATCTTCAGCTCCATGATGACGTACCACGCGCAATTCCTACTGCTCGTTGTGGCTGGCTGGGTCAACCGCCAGCAGCAGGATGTGATCGACTACCTGCAAGAGGAGAACCGTGTGCTCCGAACCGGGCTTCGGGGCAAGCGTCTCAAGCTCTCGGACGACGACCGGCGCAGGCTCGCGGTCAAGGCCCAGGCTTTAGGCCGCGAGGCGCTGGCCCAGATTGCGTCCGTTGCCACACCCGCTACGCTTCTGCGCTGGTACCGCTACGCTTCTGCGCTGGTACCGCTACCTCATCGCAGCCAAGTACGATGGCAGCAAGAACCGGAGCCCAGGCCGACCTCCGACGGCGAAGGATATCCGTGAGCTCATTGTGCGCGTGGCGCGAGAGAACCCGACGTGGGGATATACGCGCCTGCGGGGCGCACTCAAGAACCTCGGACATGAACTCGGACGCAACACCATCAAGAGGGTCCTCGCCGAGCACGGTATCGCGCCGGCTCCGGAGCGGGGCAAGAGCATGTCGTGGAGCACCTTCCTCAAGGCTCATTGGGGCGCTATCGCTGCGACAGACCTGTTCACCGTCGAGGTGGGTGAACCCGTTCGGGCTCGTCCGCTACCATGTCCTGTTTGTCATCGATATCGCCACTCGCTGCGTGTGCATCGGTGGGATGACCTCGGACCCCAACGGGGAGTGGATGAAGCAGGTGGCAAGAAACCTCACGGACATGTGGGATGGGTTCCTCCTTGGCAAGCGATACCTCATCCACGACCGGGACCCGCTATTCACCGAGGCAGTACGTGGGCTGTTGAGAGATTCAGGCGTGAAGCCCCTCCGCCTTCCCGCCAATAGTCCGAATCTGAACGCATACGCGGAAAGATTCGTTCTCTCCATACGTCGAGAGTGTCTCGACCGCTTCGTACCTCTCAATGAGCGACACCTGCGGACAGCGATAACCGAATACGTAGTGCACTAGAATGACGTTTCATACTGCCTCATCATGTCATGTTGTTGTTTCAAAAAGGGTTCGTTGTTCGAGTGATTGCGATGCGGGGTTCCGATTCTGACGGATCCTCTCGATAACCTTGCGAACACCCGGTTGATCAAGTTGTTGCCTATTAAGAACCCAAGGTCCATCAGGCAGCGGATGCATGGCTTTCAGCTCACCTCGTTCGACCCTGTGCCGGAGGGCGCTGCCAGAGACGCCAAGATAGGCGGCCGCTTGAGTTAGGGTCATCCAGCCTTCTGCCTCTTGCCGTCGGGGTGAATACTTAGCGATCCCGCGCTTATTTCGAAGGGAAACAACTCTCTCTCGGGTCCAGCGGTTTCCACGACCGGTGAGTAGGCCGTTACGGTTCAGGTAAGCTGCTACGACATCATCAGTACAAACCAGCGTCAGAGTTCGTACCGCATCGACGATGTCCTTTGACGTATGGAGACTGTTTTGCCCGCGGCGACGAATCGGTACGCGCAATTCAGTGTGCGTGCCGCCTTTCCAATGAATCACGAGTGAGGTTTCACCGATTGTTCGGTCGATGTCGACAATCACCTCTTCAATCAGCGCACGAACGATGCGTTTCTTCAGCCGGACGTCCGTCTCTGGATCACTCCATACGCGACCGAGATCTTCGGCTAGCTGTTCGAAAACCTTCAGGTCCGGCGCCACCACTTGCTTTCGCTGAGCTTCCTGTTGCGTGATCCTATCTTCGAGCTCTTGAAATTTTTCGAGTGCGATATTCCACCGTCTTTCCAGCTCATCAACCACCAGGCGGTTTGCTGGGTCAGCGGTATCGTATTGTTTCCAAGAGCGCTCCGCTGTGTAGCGTGCTGCCTCGAGGTCCAGACGCAGCGCTTCGACGACGTCATCCTGCTCGCAAGCAACTTCTCGCTGTGCGAGCATCGCTGCCTCTATGGCACCAGGCTCGATCACCCGGAGCACTTCACCGGCTACAGCATCGTCTACTGGCTGACTTCCGAAACTGATACAACGAGCTTCCGCATTGTTCAGCGCTCCCCGACCACACATGTAGCGCGCAACGTCGCAGTTCCGGCCCGTGTAGACCACCATCAGCTTGCGGCCGCAACGCCCGCACCGCAGCAAGCCCGACAGGAGCGCTCGCCCCTTTTTTGCTGCTCCAGGTCCAGGGCCGTTCGGCCATTGAGCGTTGTTTGAGATCATCTCTTGGATCCGCTCAAACTCTTCGCGAGCAATATAGCTCTCATGGTGATCGTAGAGCAAAGCAAGCCACTCTTCTTTCGGTTTTCGCCTGATTTTCTTGCGAGCGACTCCACTCTCAAACTCAGTCGTTACTTCGGTCTTGCCGTAGGTGTAGGCGCCCGCGTGGATCGGGTCCTGCAAAATTCGTATTACCAGCTGGTAGGTGGGGCGTTTCCATACGGTCTCCCAGCCCGTTGTGCCATACTCGCGCACAGGGATTTCTAAACCGTGCTCGATGAACCACAGCAAGGTTTGGCGGGCTGAGCCAAGCTCGAGAAACTTTTGGAACACTAATCCTATGGTCCGCTGGACACGGCGGTCTGGCTCCTTCACGATGCCTTCGTCGGTCGTGATATAGCCAGCAGACCTTATGACGACCAACTCTCCACGTCGCGCCTTCTCGTGACGAGCCTCTACGGCGCGAAGCCTTAGGATATCGAGCTCGTATTCGTTGAGACTGCCTTTCAATCCTAGAAGCAACCTGTCGTTACCGCGGCGAGAATCGTAGATCGTCTCCTGATCGATAAGAAGAGTGTCGACCACTCGACACACTTCCACCAGCTTCTGCCAATCCCGACTGCTGATCTTGTACCCTTGCCAACGGAGGCGCACACACCGTCTCGTCCAGCAGTTGCCTAAGTTCTACCAAGGCTTTCCAATGAACGCGGGGTCGGTCAGTCAAACGCATCCGTGAACAGACGGCACGGTCAAACATCCAGACCGGAAGTTCGGTCCAGACTCGTTGCGGTTCGTCTTCTACCGTGAAGCGAACGGCTGTGTGCTTGCCCCACTTTCGCCGGCCGCGGACGAGAATCCTACGTCCGTGGAGCGGATGCCAAGGATAGTGGAGTTCAAGAAACTCGCGATTGTGGGCACTGTGTTGCCGAGCACTATCACACAGAACGGAACCACCAAGGTCTCGGCAACGAGCTCCTCACACCTCTGCCGGCAAGCGCGAATGACGCTGGCCCCATCGTGTCGCGAGAGCGACTTGGGGGCATTCTCAACTACTACTGCCGTGCCGCGTAGATGGTCGCCGGCGACGGTAGCCCCTTGGTGGGCCCGCTCGGCGTAGCGTGAAAACAGCTTCAGGAACACGTTTGGATATTCGCTCTCGACTAGTCCCCTGGATCTTTGATTACTATACAAAATTAGACTTTTCGCCAGCCCATAAGATTCATAAAATTCATGTACTTAGAATGGTTTCGGCAAGCTCTGCTTTGTCTAGTTTTTTCTGCTACAGGGGACTAGGTGGTCATCTGCATGGTGACGACCCGCCCGCCCAAGACGATTGTAAAGCCCACGGCCCTTGGCCCGGTCGCAAACACAGACACTAAGTTGCTGATTTATGGCCTATTTCAAAAGGGCCGAGTTTTGGCACAGGACGGGGTATCAGATCAGGCGGATCCTCTCGATAACCTTGCGAACACCCGGTTGATCAAGTTGTTGCCTATTAAGAACCCAAGGTCCATCAGGCAGCGGATGCATGGCTTTCAGCTCACCTCATTCGACCCTGTGCCCGGAGGGCGCTGCCAGAGACGCCAAGATAGGCGGCCGCTTGAGTTAGGGTCATCCAGCCGTCGAGGCAGACAGCTTGTGGTTCTTGGAGCGGTTGCTGAAGACGCCCGTTCGCACCCGGTATCGGCAGGAAGAGGCCGCGATACAGGTGCTTCATCCAGTTCGCCTGGCAAAGTCTGACCCAGTCATCAATTCGACCCTGAGTAAGAGCCTGCGCGAGTGCCTGCGTCCACATGCCCGGCGCATCGTCCCGGACGATGCCCGGTACACGTTGATCTTCGACAAGCTCGAGATTCTCCTGACACTTGCCTACGTCCACACCCACTCCGGGACAACTCCGCTACCGGACAGCGCGTTCTGGTACTTCCAACAGAACGGAGGTCGCATTTTGAATGACATCGAGGAGTCGTTATCGTCAAGGTACAACGAGTCACCTTTCGTCAGATCCCATATCTTCGGCGGCACCGCAGAGGAATGCCATCTGAGACTGAAGGACGTACGGAAAGTCATACCGAGTCAAGTGTGATCCCGGTAGGGTCGAGGGCTAGCGCGGTGCTCCGTAGGCGCGGCCTATCTGTTTCTCCCCGTTTCCTGTGGGAGTGCCTCACTAGCCGCACCGTAAGTCCGTTTCCAGCCCCCGCCACATCGCACGCAGCGTGCGGCTTTCCCGCACTACGCGCTCCTGCACACTTCCCGCGAAGGGTTATGTGACCTATCGAGCCGGGGCGTCTTTCGGCCAATCTACGAGATATCGAACTCGGTAATCTGTGAACAGTCCGACAGTCGCGTACATCCATCGCCTACTCCATCGCTTCCAGCCGAAACCTTGGCGCAAGAAGCGCCAAGACTTCTCGGCCTTCGCCTTGACGTATATCCTTCGTCTCAGCTCCTGCAGAGTGATGGGTGATTTTGTCATCTCACCCCTGCCTCGCTTGTTGACGAAGGAGTTGTGTGCAGCAGGGCCCCTTTGCTCCACGGGCGTTGCCCCGTTTCAACGCTGTCGGGTCGGAGGGGGCGCACCGCAGCGCTGACCCCCGTCCGCCGCTCAAACCGGACATACAGTTTTCCCGTATCCGGCTTTCACAAAGGTTGGATTATTCATCGCGGCTTGATGGAAGGAATCAGGAAGACAAAGCGTACGAGGCCCATCTCATCGTAGAGCTGACGCTCCGGGAGCTGCTTCCACCCCCGACAGCGCCAGCGTTTGAACCGATGCGACCAGATACGTCGCAGGATCCAACGATCGAGACGCGCGAAGAGCTTGCGGACGTGAGCTTTATGATAGTAAAGACCCCAACCGCGAATAACCGGGTTGATCTCGTCGATTAGCTGCTGCGTACTCACAGGAGCTTTGCGACAGGTCCGTCGCCGAATCTGATCCTTGAAGTGCTGGAGCGACTTCTGTCGAGGGTACGCGTACAGGTCACCCTTGCGGACACCCGTACGGATCTTGTGTGAGGGTAGGGCCAAAGGGCGACTACCCCGCTTGATCTTGTATCCCAAGAACTCGAAGCCGTGTGCAACGTGAACGATACGAGTCTTCTCCACGTTCAAGGTTACACCCAACGTCGTAAGGATCATCCGGGCTTCGGCCAGCACCTTCTGGGCCTCTGCCTTGGTGCAGCATGTCACGACCCAGTCGTCGGCATACCGCGTCAGGCGATAGCCACGATGGCGCATCTCCCGATCAAACGGAGTCAAAAGGACGTTACTTAAGATCGGTGAGACCACACCGCCTTGCGGTGCACCTTGCTCGGTCGGGAGCCGTCTCCCCTCCGCCATGCAGCCTGCTTTGAGCATGCTGCGAATAAGACGAAGGACGCGACCATCCGACACTCGCTTGGCAACAAGAGCGAGGAGCTTCTCATGGTCCACAGTCCCAAAGAAATTGGAAAGATCCGCATCCACGATCCACTCGTAACCCTCTTCGATCTCTTGCCAGATCTTGCGTAAAGCATCCTTTGTCGATCTTCCTCGTCGATATCCGAAGCTGGCGGCATCGAACACCTGCTCGAAGATCGGTTCCAACCGGTTCTGCAGTGCCTGCTGACACACGCGGTCATAAACGGCCGGAATGCCGAGCGGGCGGAACTTTCCCGGTTGTCCAGCCTTGGGAATGAGTTTCTGCCGAACAGGTAGTGGACGATAGGCATCGGTCTTGAGCTCCTCATGGAGTCGGTTGAGGTGCGCATCAAGCTGCTCCTCAAACTCGTCCAGAGTTTGTCCATCGATGCCACCGGCACCCTTGTTCCGCTTCACTCGGTTCCAGGCCAGCTCCAAGTTCTTCCGCTTGTATATCTTGTCCACCAGAGAGTGGACCTTCCTCTCACCCGTTGGGTTCAACCAGGCCGACAGTTTCCTCGGACGATCACTTCTGGGTCTTTCACTAAAGGAACTTATCCGCGTCATCGCCCTTACTCGTCTGTCATCCTTGTTGTCACCAACCACCTTTGCCAGCCCCCTTCCCCAGCCCACTCGGCTGCCGATCTCTCGATCACACGACTTTCACCGCGCTTCAGGTACTATTGGGCTGTCCGACGACTCACCCGGCTTCACTTCCCATTTCGCTCTCGCTTATAGGGTCGCTTATCCCGACGCCACTCGGGAACCCAATGAGCCCTCCTGGGGTCACGTCCAGATCTTCCGTACCGTGCCGTCCGCAAACACCTTGATTCGGTGGGTGAATGAGAACGCCTTCGCCTCCATAGTGCAGGCTCGACCTTGCCCCACCTTTGGCCGACCGGTTCATCAACGGGGTCGCCCCCTCGATTACGGCCCGGTACTGCTCCGCATACCCTTCAGATTCCACCTCGCGGTGGACACCCTGTCCTCCAGTTGTCCAGTGGACAGAACCCGAACTTAGGTACATCCCCTTGGCAGTAGCCATCGTTTCCAACTTCGTGCCCGTTTAGGGTTCTCCTTATCCGCGTTCCCCGGCCAGCGAGGCGTTACCCCCGCTTTTGGATATGGCGCTCCTCATCCGAGCACCAGAGGGACTTCAACCTTCCTGATCTGGACGCTGCCCAGCACACACTACCGACCCAGCCGCCACCGTCTCGTCTTCGACCGTTTTCCCGGGGCCTCCGGTTATGCGGTCTACCTTGCTCCGTCGATTTCTCGACGGGACGAGGACGGCTTCTCCTGTTGCTTGGCATGTCCTTGTCACCGTGCTGTCCCTACCACCCCGCCAGAGGGATGTGCCTCATCAGATACTCTGGCGACACATCCTGTTGCCTTCGTCCGACACGAGAAAACTCGGCCTCTGGGGTCTATTTTTTGTCGGGGCCACCTATGGGTTCACTTGTGTTACGGCCCGGTGACTCGCTCACCATCCTCAAGATGGCTTTGTCAGTCAGCTTCATCCGTCTCGTTTCCTCCACGAACGTGACTCAAGCTACGGGGCGCTAACTTTTTCCCCGGTGGGACTCTCTCCCACTGAACATGCCAGGTGTCCGAAAATACGAACGGAGCCCGAAAGCTCGAATCCTGTAGGTGTTCGCGAAATTCGCAGAAACCAGACGACGCAGCACTGGCTTCTGTGATAGGCGCTCCCGAGCCGACCTCTCATTCTAGCTCCCATTAGACACGACGCGGTCGCTACAGGTAGACTTCTGGGATGAGTGGTGCCGTGCACGCCAACTGCTGCCTATCACGCGGCTCTCGGTTGCCCGTCAGAGTCAAGCAGTGGAGGGTGCTAGCCTTTGCGGTGTGTCTCCTAACGGGATGCCAACAGCAAACGGCGCCGGAAGGGCTGGTCCTCGCCTCGACTATCCGCGCCCACATGGAGTTCCTCGCTGACGACCTACTGGAAGGTCGTGAAGCAGGTCACCGAGGCTTCGATGTCGCCGCCGAGTACGTTGCTGCTCAGTACCGAGCGATTGGGCTGAGAGCATTCGATGAAGATTTCTACCAGGAGATGACGTTGCGACGGGCCGTACCCGGGGCACGTGAACTCAACTTGTCAGTTGGCGAACAGCAGCTCGAACTCGAACCCGAAGAGTTCTTGCTGAATGGCCACCCGGAGCAAGGCGACGTGGCGCTCACACGCGAGATCGTCTTCGTGGGATCAGGTGTACAAGCCGACACCGTGCGCGATGACTACGACGGCCTGAACGCCGTCGACAAGGTGGTGGCTTACATCGACGACGTCCCCGCCGATCTCTCCGAATCCGTCAGACCGCTCTTCCTCTACACAGATGAACGGTGGCGAACGGCTGCCGTGAGCGGAGCTCAGGGTGCGCTGACACTCATGGTGACCGACGAAGACGAGCCTCGCTCGTGGTCCACGCGACGGGCGGCCGCAGAGGATGGTTCCTATCACTGGATCGATACTGACGGCACCTCGGGTGCGGCTCGACTTGGCGTCACTGGCACTCTGAGCCCCTCGGGAACAGCAAAGTTGCTAGCGCTTGCAGGCTTCCCGTCCGTCGGCCCGAGCACCGCCACGACACAAGAGACCAGCGTGGTCACAGCCGAGTTCAGGCTTCGTACGCAACACGAGGACCTGCCAACTCGCAATGTGATTGGGATTCTTCCAGGGTCCGGCCCGAGGCGTGACGAGTTCGTCGTCTACACGGCGCATCTTGATCATGTGGGCATCGGCCCCCCGGTCGGCGGGGATGCCATCTACAACGGTGCGGTCGACAATGCTTCCGGGGTCGCCACGATGCTCGCCATCGCGCAAGCCTTCGCGACTCACCCGCCCAACTCGGGTAGTCCGAATCTGAACGCATACGCGGAAAGATTCGTTCTCTCCATACGTCGAGAGTGTCTCGACCGCTTCGTACCTCTTAGTGAGCGAGCGGTAACCGAATACGTAGTGCACTATCACACAGAACGGAACCGCCAAGGTCTCGGCAACGAGCTCCTCACACCTCTGCCGACAAGCGCGAATGACGCTGGCCCCATCGTGTCGCGAGAGCGACTTGGGGGCATTCTCAACTACTACTGCCGTGCCGCGTAGATGGTCGCCGGCGACGGTAGCCCTTCGGCGGGCTCGACCGGCGTAGCGTGGAAACAGCTTCAGGAACACGCTTGGATATTCGCTCTCGACTAGGTGGTCATCTGCATGGTGACGACCCGCCCGCCCAAGACGATTGTAAAGCCCACGGCCCTTGGCCCGGTCGCAAACACAGACACTAAGTCGCTGATTTATGGCCTATTTCAAAAGGGCCGAGTTTTGGCACAGGACGCCATGCTGGGCTACATCTCAGGGTCAGTGGATGAGGAATTGCTCCTGCGCAACGGGTATCTTGTGGCCGAGAATCGAGTTCTTCGAAATCAGGTCCAGGGTTGCTTGCGCCTGACCGATGCGAAACGTCCCGGCGCGTGGGTCTTGAGTTCGTTTGTGTTTTTGGACGCGATGGGTCCACCTGAGCGCACAGGACTGCTAGAATCTGGCGCATGAAGAAATATGTCGCGCTGTTTATCTTAGTGGCTGCGGGCGCGGGTGCCGCTTGGGTTGTGGCTGGGTGTGCGCCTGGCCCTATGATCGAATTCATTGAGCCTGTGGCCGTCGGTCAAGTGGGTGAGCTCGTCATGACGATCGATACGCCGGGCGGTGAGCTCAGTTTGCTCGAGGTGACGCTCGAACAGGGCGGCGAGATGCTGCAAGTATTCAATCTTGCGACCCGCGGCGGTGCGTCAGGGCTTGTACGCGAAGGCGAGGATCGCTTGGTGCTCAGGCAGCCGATTGGCAGGCAACGGTTTGAGTCACTCAGTGATGGGTCAGCGAGTGTCGCGGTCACAGCGGGTCGACCCGTATTGTTCGGCCTTCGCGAAGCCATAACGCAATCCGAACTAGGGATCGAAGTTCGTTTGCGCCGGCCGGTTATCGTCGTTCAATCTCAGTTTCACCACATCAATCACGGCGGTTCCGAGTTCGTCGTGTATCGCGTAACACCAGCCGATTCAGTTTCCGGCGTGCGTGTCGGCGAGCGTGAGTATCCAGGTTTCCCGGCTGCCGGTGCCGGTGTCGAAAGCGCTGATCCTATGTTGCATGTTGCGTTCTACGCCCTTTCGTGGGATCAGGATCTCAACACACCGATCAGCGTTTTCGCACGTGACCCTCTTGGTAACGAAGGCAGTGCAACTTTCGATCAACATGTTTTTCCACAGCAATTTCGGGAAAGCCGAATCAATTTGAGTGATCGCTTTCTCTCTCGTGTCGTGCCGGCCATCCTGCAAAACTCGCCCGACTTTCTTGTCGATGACTCAACTGATGTTCTGGCGTCCTATATCAGCATCAATAGCGATATGCGTCGCGAAAACCACGAGTACATCGCGAGCCTGAGTGTCGAGACGGTTCCAGAGATGCTCTGGCAGGGATCCTTCAAGCAGCTCATCAACACGGCTGTCAAATCGGGCTTTGCCGACCAGCGTGATTACATTTATGAAGGTGATGTCGTCGATCATCAGACTCACCTGGGTTTTGACCTCGCTTCAACGGCGGCAGCGCCAGTGTCTGCCGCGAACCGCGGACGTGTCGTCCACGCCGGCTGGCTCGGTATTTACGGTAACTGCGTGATTCTCGATCATGGTATGGGTCTGCAGTCGCTTTACGCACACTTGTCGTCCATCGATGTCCGTGTCGGCGAGATGATCGAACTCGACGGGAAACTCGGCCGGAGCGGTGCGACAGGCTTAGCGGGTGGCGACCACCTGCACTTCACGACGCTCCTGCACGGTACCGCTATCACACCGATCGATTGGTGGAGCAGCCAATGGGTCGAAGACCGGATCATGCGCAAGCTCCGCGAAGCAAACTAGTCTGTCGATCCAAAGCAGAATAGACAAGCGAAGCCTCTCGAAACGCGACATCTGCACCAAGTTCATCACGCGATGTTGCCTGTGTTCCGCAAAAAGTCGATCCAGCGGTACGCGATCTTCTTTCTTGCGGATCACAACCTCAGCGCCTGCTCCTTCCACTGCGTGATTTGCACCGGATACACGCCGAACGCCGAGGCCCAGCCCTCTGTGCCAACATCGCTGAGACACTTCGCCCCTTGAAATTAGTGTAGAGGGCGGAGGAGGATCAACGCATGAGTATTTTGCTAGAGAGAGAGACCTCGGCGGGATCGGAAGGAGCCCGTAGGGCGACTGGAGATCCCGCCGGCCGCGATGCGGCGGGGGTCGAGGATCCCGAAGTGAGTGAGCAAGCGAAGCGTCGACGTTTTACCGCGGAGTACAAGCTGCGGATAGTGCGCGAGGCCGATGCCTGCAAGGGTGACGGGGATGTTGCTGCTCTTCTGCGTCGAGAGGGCCTGTACTCGTCGCATCTATCGAGGTGGCGCCGCCAACGTGACGAGATCGCCAAAGCGGGGCTGACATCGAGAAAGCGAGGCCGGAAGGCGAAGGCAGAGGATCCACGAGTCAAGGAGCTCGAGCGCGAGAACGCCCGACTCCAACGTCGGCTGGCTCGGGTGGAGACGATGTTGGAGATCCAAAAAAACCTTCGAGCGCGGGCGCGCCTCCTGTTGAACCAGAAACTCGCTGACGGCTACCCTCTTGGCTACTCGAGAGGAGAGGCCGTCCGCTTACTGGTGATTTCGATCCCGTAAAAAAACATGGTCCGGGGGTGGCTGCGGACTTGACAGTGGTGGCGCCATTTGGCGATCCCGTTTAGGAAAATGATGAACTTCCGCCCATCCCTCCTTTCGGGTTTAATCCGGAAGGAGGAATGATGACAAGAAGGAAGCGTCGGAAGTCGTCCAGACGATCCATTACGTCCATCCACGTTAACGCCGCAGGAATCGACATCGGAGCGACATTCCATGTGGTTGCGGTCCCACCGGAGCGGGTCGAGATGTCCGTGCGGACGTTTCGAAGCTTCACGGGCGACCTACACCAGTTGGCCGACTGGCTCGCAGAGGTCGGGATTGCCTGTGCATCATCAATATCCGTCCGCTCCTGAAATCAAGGACTTACGCACCGTTCACGCCTCGGGCAACGAGCGCATCTTCCGCTTGAGATCCCGGTCTTGAGACGGCAAACTCTGCCGCCATGCTCCGTGTCCTCATCTTCCTTGTCTCACTCGGCGCCCGTGCGATCCGGACGATGTGTCGGTGCCGAGCCGACCTCGTGATTGAAAACCTGGCCCTGCGGCAGCAAGTTACGGCGTTGAAGAAGGAACGCCCCCGGCCACCGCTCGAGGACACGGACCGAGCATTCTGGGTTGCGCTCCGAAGCTCGTGGCCAGCGTGGGCGAGCCGGCTCGTTATCGTGAACGCCGACACGGTCGCCCGGTGGAATCGAGATCGGTTCTGCCGATACTGGGCTCGGATCTCCCGTCCGTGCTATCCAGGTCGACCTCGGATTGATGCCGAGATTCGTCGTCTCGTCCGCACGATGGCCCAAGACGGCTGGGGTGCACCTCGTATCCACGCTGAGCTGACGAAGCTCGGATTCGTTGTCAGCGAGATGACGGTGTCGCGATACATGCCGCGCCGCCGAGCCGAACCCGACGAAGTGAAGCGATGGATTGCGTTCTTGCGGAACCACAAGGACGACATCGCCGCGATGGAACTGTTCGCCGTACCGACGGCGTCGCTACGGCTGCTGTACGGCTTCTTCGTCATCGAGCACGGCCGTCGCCATATCTTGCACTTCAACGCGACGTACAACCCCACGTCAGCGTGGGTGATTCAACAACTGCGCGAGGCGTTCCCATACGACACGGCACCACGATACTTGGTCTTTGACCGCGACGCGATTTTCAGCCCTGCAGTGGTGGAGTTCATCAGGGCCATGGGCGCAAAGCCTGTTCGCATTTCTTATCGCAGCCCTTGGCAAAACGGTACCGCCGAACGCTGGATCGGAAACTGCCGCCGCGAGATGTTAGAGCATGTAGTTGTCCTCAGTGAGCGGCATCTCGTCCGGCTCATGCGCTTGTACATCAGCTACTACCACGAGGACCGTTGCCACTTGGGTCTCGACAAAAACACCCCGAACTCAAGACCCGTCACGCCCCGACCATCACCGACCGCAAAAGTCGTCGCGTTGCCGCGAGTGGGTGGGCTCCACCACCGCTACGAATGGCGCGACGCCGCCTGAGCCAGTTTAGTCGCTGCGCGTCGATTGCTGGGGTCCCTCGCGATTGCGTTGTCCAGCTCCGCGGCCCATTGATCGCGTGATCTCGGCAAGTGCCCCCGCGCGCCGAGCAATCGTGACGAGGCTCGACGAGAAGTACGGGTTCAGGCAAGGAGAGATAATCGACGACATCGAAAAAGTGTCGGGTAAAATCGACGGGCTGTCGTCAAAGCTCGACGCGATGGGTCACCGGTTCAGCACCCTTGAGCACAATTTTGGAGTATTCGGTCAGAAGCTAGACCTCATTGGCCGTAGGACCGAGAAGATGGATAAGCGGCTCGAACGCGTAGAGGACCGGGTCGGTAACATCAAGGTGAAGCTATGAGACCACCGATGATCATCCCCGAGCGCGACCTGGCCGGCGCCACGCCGGAGAGATTGGCCCGCGCGTTGCTGAGTCCCTTACGACCTCGCCATCGAACTGAGCCCGTTCTTGGCGACGAGGTCACGGTAGAGAAGTCGGTGTCCGACAAGCCGAGCGACGGTGTCGAGCATTTGGTCGAGAGTTCCTAGGTCGCGGATGTTGTGCTTCTCAGCGAACTCATTAACGTAGCGTTGTAAGTGCTTGGGGCTCATCTTGTGGAACGTCCCCTTGTGCGCCCGCTTGAGCATCGACCAGAAGCTCTCAATCCCGTTGGTGTGCGCCATTCCGTTGACGTACTCTTTGACGCTGTGCTTCACCGTCTCGTGATTGGGTAGACCGACATAGCCTCTGTGGTCGTCGGTGTAGAGCTTCGCGCTAGGATCGACATTCTTCGCGACGAAGCCTTGGAGCGTCGGTTGGTCGGTGTTGCCGATGACCTCGGCGCTGACACGGTTCGTCCGGCGGTCCTTCGCGCCGATGACGGCCGTCTTCCCTGCGGATCCTCGGCCCTTAATAGCCTGCTCGCGCTTGTGGGCGTGCTGCATGTTGCGAGCCTTCCCGCCGAAGAAGGTTTCGTCTACCTCGACAGGCCCGGCGAACGATTTGCCGTTAGGACCGCTCCACGCTTCTCGAATCCGATGGAGCATGAACCAAGCCGCGGCCTGTGAGACGCCGATGTCTCGGTGGAGCTTCATGCTCGAGACGCCTTTGAGACTAGTCAAGCAGAGGTAGATGGCGATAACCCATTTGCGGAGCGCGATCTTAGAATGGGCAATAGGGGTGCCCGTGCGAACGCTGAAGTAGCTCCGGCAGGTGGAGCACCAGTAGGGCATCGGCTTTTCGTTCGGGACTTCGCTGGTGCTGAGGCTACCGCAATGTCCGCAGCACCGAGTGCCATGCCAGATTGCAGCCTCGAACCATTTGGTTGCCGCTTCATCGGTCGGGAACATGTCCATGAGCTGAACAACGGTTATGCCTTCCCGGTGCCCTCGCCCTGGGGAGTTGTATCGCGTCATCATGATCGTAGAATACACGATCACGGGTGCCTTGTCAATCGTTTCTTATAATTCCCAATAAATAGAAGGCACAGATCCAGAATCGAGGCCGGGGCTAGCGCGCGGCTTAGCGGGCTAGCACGTTTTGGTCTAGGGGCTAAACAGCCTGGAGGGCATAAGTGGCCAGCCCGATGGCCGCCACATGGTCGTTGCCCCCAACGACCTCGAGCTGGCAGGTGGCGAGCGTGCGTCTCTTGCGGACGACCTCTCCGATGGCGAGCAGGTCTCCCTGGACTCCCGCCAGCAAGCTCATCTTGAACTCCACCGTCTTGACCGTGGAGCCCGGCGAGACCGAACCCACCGCGAAGTTCCCCGCCGTGTCCGCCAGCAGACCGATGAGACCCCCGTGGATGACGCCATGACTTTCTTCGAACTCGGCCCGAAACGGCAAACGCACGCGCACGCCGTTCTCGCAATAGCTGAGTGTCATGCCCAGGTAGCGGCTGATCGGAGCCGCCTCGAAGAGTTGTTTGAGTTTTTCGAGATGCGCGGAACGTTCCGTCGTTTCACCCACCCGCTGGTAGCGGACACCTTCGGGCAGAGGAACCGGCACCGGCTTGGGTTCATTGCGGGGAGCCGAACGAGGCCGTGCAGCGGCTTTCTTGCTAGCAGGCCTCGAAAGGATGTCTCTCTTCCTTGGTCCTTCTTTCATATCGAGACACGCTCCACGATGTTGCGAGTGACGTGCTGTCTACGCCGGTCATAGATCTGTGTGGCCCGAGGGGTTGGAGTGTCCCGGCCAGATACTGCACGTCCTCCAGGGGCACGTTCTGGCTGAGTATATCCGTGATCTCCATCACGCGGATGTATAAATAGAAGGCACAGCCGAGCCGAAGTGAAGAATCGCAGATGTCTCAATCTCGCATGTCCGTTGCGGGGCAAAGTCAGTTCCGGAAACATCGTTCGCCACGGATTCTACCGAACCAGGTCCGGGAAACGCCGTCGATACCGGTGCGGCGAGTGCGGAAAGACGTTCTCCTCGACGAAAGGCACGCCCTACTACCGTCTCCAACATCGAAGAGCTACTTTCGATGGGGTCATCGCTCTCAGAGTCGAGGGCGTCAGCATTTCCTCGATTTCTCGGATCGAAGGGATTGCCTGGAACACCGTCGCCCGCTGGCTCGAGAAGGCAGCCCAAGTGTGTCGTCGATTCAACCACTTGATGGCGGAAGCACCGATTTATGGCCTATTTCAAAAGGGCTGAGTTTTGGCACAGGACGGGGTTAGAGGTTGGCCGCCAACACTTAATTGCGGAAGCACCTTTGACGACGTAATCGGTGGCTCCGAGCTCCAAGGCCCTCGCAATCGTCTCATCCCGGCCCTATTCGGATAGAAAGATAACCGGGCGATCCGGGCCGCTCGAAAGGGAATCCATGCGGCTGTGCTCCGCAAAAAGTCGATCCAGCGTTGATTGTGCGGTTTAGACCAAAGTCATCGTTGCCAAGGGCAAGAAAGTCCAAAGCTTTCCCGGCGGGAAGGCGTCCAAGGAAATCGTGGACGCGCTTGTAGGGCCAACGGGAAACCTGCGCGCCCCCACGGTGCGTGCCCAGGCAGTGGTGTTTGTCGAGCAACGATAAGATGGTTTTGCGCTGGTCTGCGTGATGTCGAGAGGCCGGTCTACTCCCATGTTTCTCCGCTCATTGGTCTGGTAGCGGCCGATGGCATCGACGATGAAGTCCTGCGTCAAGCCCCAGGCAGGCTTGCGCCTTCTCGCCGTCGTAATCATGGGCTCTGAAACGGCCCGCTCGGGCCAGCCACACTTTATTCGACCAACGGGTAGTTTCGCCTGAGAAGCCATCGCTTGAGGACCGTATTTTCCACAAAATCTAATCCGAGACGCTTCGATAAAGTTCAATGAGGGCCGGGACTTGCGCGGATCTGGCATCCCGAGCCCGAGTTTTCCACAGCGATTTCCACATGGGGCGTGGAAGGGTCTTATTCTGAAGGATTTATGGCTTCCATCGGTCGGAGGTAGTCTCTCGACTAGTCCTATGTATCAGAAACAACTAGACAAAGCAGAGCTTGCCGAAACCATTCTAAGTGCATGAATCTTATGAATCTTATGGGCTGGCGAAAAGCCTAACTTTGTATAGTAAGCAAAGACCCAGGGGACTAGGTGGTCATCTGCATGGTGACGACCCGCCCCCCAAGGCGATTGTAAAGCCCACGGCTCTTAGCCCGGTCGCAAACACAGACACTAAGTTGCTGATTTATGGCCTATTTCAAAAGGGCCGAGTTTTGGCACAGGACGGGCTTCGCTCAAGGTTGTAGTGAGGCAACAACTCCTATTTCTCAGGTCCCGCGCGGATCAACGAGACGCTTGTCCGAGCCCCTTTCGGGTCTCGGCTAGCAGCAGATCGACCACGCTGTGGAGCGCCTCCTCCTTGGTGTCCCCCTCCAGGCGGCGCAGGCGAAATAGGTCGACCTGCCGGTCGGCGCTAGTTCCTTCGCGGATGATGGCGAGGGCGCGACGCGTCTCGGCCTCGCAGCCGAGTGCGCGGGCATCGGAGGCGAGTTCCTCGACTAGGTCGGCAACAAGATCGTCGATATCCACCCGACCGTCCTCCCGTGTCGCATCCCCGAAGAAGGCGAGTACCCCGTAGCGCTGGGCGACCCAGCGGTTCTCCGCAATGATTTCGGTGAGCGGTGTCGGCGGCAAGGTACCTTCCCGGTCCCAGCGCATCAGTAGCCGAATGAGGGACGCATACAGCGCCGCAATGCACACCGCGTCCTCGATGCGCGTACAAACATCGCAGATCCGCATCTCCACCGTCGGATAGGCGTGGGAGGGGCGAATGTCCCACCACAACTCGCTGCCATCATTGATGAATTTCATGCGCCGGTACTCAGCAACCAGCCGGTCATATTCCGCTCGCGACCGCAGAGGAGCCGGCATTCCGGTGCGCGGGAGACCGCCGACGAGGGTCAGCCGCCAGGACTTGAACCCCGTCTCTCGCCCAGCGTTGAACGGCGACGATGTGGACAGTGCATGGAGCAACGGCAGATAGTGGCGGATCGCTGTCATGATCCGAATGCGTGAATCGGCGTTGCCGAAGCCGGCGTGGATGTGCATGCCACAGATGAGGAACCGACGCACATTGTCCTGGAAAGTGACCGCGAACCTTGCGTAACGCTCCTGCGGCGTGGGTGCCTGCTCCGTCCACGATGCGAGGGGATGAGTCGAGGCAGCCATCACTGTTGCCCCGTGTCGCTCGGCCGCCTCAATGACGATCCGTCGGGTCTCGCGCAAGGCTTGGGATAGCTCGGCCACCGACCCACACACGCGGGTATTGGTCTCGATCTGAGAGCGCAGGAACTCACGCACGACCTTATGCGGCCCGGCCGTCTTCTCGCAGGTGTCGAAGATGGCGGGGTCCGGGTCCGCAAGCAGGTCTCGGGAGCCGGGATCGACGAGAAAGAATTCCTCCTCGACCCCAAGCGTGATCGCGAGGTCCTCCTGGCTTGCAGCGCCGCTCACGGTTCACTCCCGGCGTGCGGAACCGCAATCAGATCGATATGCCTACTGCACCAGTTCATTAAAGGCCTTCCCGGGGTTCTCTTGTTCCGTATCGCCACCCATTGGAACTCGTACGGTGCTTCCGCCATCAAGTGTTGGTGGCCGCCGCGTAACCCGCTCGCGTGCTAGAGTTTGAGCCAGAATTCCGAAGACACAGTTCTCTCCTCGTCAGGGCCAATCCGAAGTGAAGAATAGCAGATGTCGCAATCCCGAGAGCCTGAGACGCTTGCCCCGAAGCCCGGCTCGGAGCACACGGTTCTCCTCTTGCAGGTAGTCGATCATATCCTGCTGCTGGCGGTTGACCCAGCCAGCTAGAACGAGCAGTAGGAATTGCACGTGGTACGTCCATCATGGACCTGAAGATAACACCCTCGGGCCAGACGATTGTAAAGCCTACGGCCCTTGGTCCGGTCGCAAACACAGACACTAAGCTGCTGATTTATGGTCTATTTCAAAAGGGCCGAGTTTTGGCACAGGACGGCGTTGGCGATATTGCGCAGGAGTGTGCGGTCGACGGATTTCGTGGGGTTGCCCAGAACAAGCTTGGTCTCGACGCCGCGTCGACGCAAGCGGAACGGTGCGAGGATGCGGAGTGCATCCTCGCGAATGCGTTCGGGTCCCATAAAGAGGCAAGCAGCGAACGCATTGCGGTCGAGCAGGATGGACACAGAGCGGTGCCGGCAGAAACGGACCCTGCGGGAGCGCCGGAGCTTGGTGTCTCGTTCGCCATGGCAGCCAGAGCGCGCCGGGTTGCGGCCGAAAGCCCGCCATGGGTCCGGCACTGGCGTTCGTGCAAGAGAACGCGGCGCAGGAAAACACGCGAGAGCGAGCTTGGAGGAGCAGCCCCAAAGGTCTGCTCCCAGACCCGCCGTAAGCTGGCGAAGTCCAAACCGTCCAGAACGACGTTCCGGCCAACCCCTGTATCCTGCGGCATCACCGAACGTTCGCTGAAAAGGTGCTATTCACGGGGCCAAAGACCTCAGACACGGTGACGTTTATTTGCGATTAGGGTTAATGGCGGGGTACTTTCAAATTGAGCTGGCGTCTGACAGACTGGGCGGATGAAAAGGGACACGCCGAGCTACCGCGGATATCGATTTCCTCCCGAAATCATCAGCCACGCGGTCTGGCTGTGCCACCGATTTTGCTTCAGCTTTCGCGATGTCGAGGATCTTCTGGCTCAACGCGGCATCACCGTTTCCTATGAAACGATCCGACTTTGGTGTATCAAGTTCGGGCCGGAATACGCTCGGCGACTGAAGCGTCGAGCCCCGCCGGTGTTCGTCTTGAAGGAGAGGACTGCTCGGTCCCAACCAAGTTGATAAAGCCGGGCCATCGCAGTAGAAGGAAATGGTTCTCCTCTTGCAGGTAGTCGATCACATCCTGCTGCTGGCGGTTGACCCAGCCAGCTAGAACGAGCAGTAGGAATTGCGCGTGGTACGTCATCATGGAGCTGAAGATAACACCCTCGGGCCAGACGATTGTAAAGCCTACGGCCCTTGGCCCGGTCGCAAACACAGACACTAAGCTGCTGATTTATGGTCTATTTCAAAAGGGCCGAGTTTTTGCACAGGACGGGAAGATCGAGCGTTGGCACAAGACGATAAAATCGGACGCCCTGCGTCCTGCCAGCCCCACGAGCCTCGAAGAGGCTCGCCGCTTGATGGAACGATTCGTCGAATATTACAACGGGTCTCGCCTGCACAGCGCGATCGGCTACATTGCGCCGCTGGACTTCATGGATGGCAAGGCCACCCAGATCTGGTCAGAGCGAGACCGCAAACTCGAGCAGGCTCGGAAGCTGCGGCGTGAGCGCCGTGCGAACAAGGTGCCCGCATGAACACTCTGATCCCAGGAGCCCCACTCCGTTCCCTCTCGCCCACAAGCATTGAGGACCAGAGAGCGCAGGGGGCGTCAATGGCGGCGAAGCCGGCGCGCGCAGCGCGCTTTACCCTTGACGCCCCCGAGCACTCTGGTACGATCCCTGGGGCGATAGGGGACATCCTGCCGCCGGGCATTGCGTTAACGTCCAACCTCGCTGTCATCTTCACGCTGAACCAATACAATGCCGCCATCCGAACAACGGCCGAGACGCCGGGTCAGGTCGATGTCGTCGATGAGGGCTTCCGGACCGATTGACGCCGCAGGGCTCGGATGCGCGCTGGCCTACGGTGTGCTGGCCTGGTTCGCCCGACAGCCGGGAGAGCCCGCGTTGCCCCTCTTTCTGGGCATCGCTGGCTGGACTTCCCTGCTGACGTTTGGCCTGTACGCCTACCACCGTCGGCGGGCCGAGCCGTTTCCGGTGGGCCGCTTGATCGGCTGGGCCGTGGTCTTCCGCGTGTGCGGCCTGTTCGGCGGCCCGTTCTACGAGGACGACTTCTACCGGTACCTCTGGGACGCCTATCGCTTCGTTCAGGACGGCACCCCCTACGGCGCGGTGCCGGAGGCGTTCTTCACCGACCCCGGCGTGCCGGCGCCGTTCCAGCGGATTCTGGATCAGGTTAACCACCCGGAGCTACCGACCATCTACGGACCGGTGACCCAGCTCCTGTTCCTGGTGGGTTACGGGCTGCGACCCGGCAGCGTTGCGGCGCTGCAGACGACGCTCATCCTCGTCGATCTCATCACCATCGGGCTGCTGCTCCGCTTGGCCCCGGCGCGCGCGGTGCTGCTCTACGCCTGGTGCCCACTGGTGGTCAAGGAGATCGCCTTCACCGCGCATCACGACGGCGCCGCCGTCTGTCTGCTGCTCGCGGCCATCGTGCTGGCGCGGCGAGACCGCTTGCGGGACGCAGCCGTCTGCCTGGCGTTGAGCGCCGGCGCGAAGGTGCTGGCTCTGCTGCTGGCGCCGTTCGTTCTGGCGCGGGGCCGGCCGGTGCACTGGGCCGCGTTTGCGGGCGTACTGGCGCTACTGTACCTTCCCTTCGTCTGGCAGGGCAGCACCGACCTAGCGACGCTGGCGGTGTTCGCGCGGGAGTGGGAGTTCAACGCCGCCCTGTTCGGGCTGTTGACGCCGTTGATACCCGCCCCCGCCGCCAGACTTGTGTGTGGGCTGGCGCTGTGCGGTGGCCTGGTCTGGTACTACTTCCGCTACCGGCGATCCGCGTCCGGCGCCGTCCCCCGCGGTGACTGGATCTATGGTGCGCTACTCGCCCTGTGGCCGGTCGTCAATCCCTGGTACCTGCTCTGGCTGCTTCCCTTTGCGGTGGTCCGTCCGAGCGCGTGGGCCTGGGCGGCGTCAGCAGCGGTGCTCCTTGCCTACGTGACCGGGATCAATCTGAACGACCTGCAGGTGCATCCCTTCGGACATCCGTCCTGGGTGCGCCCGGTGGAGTACGGCGTTATCCTGCTGGCGATGGGTTATGACATGATCCGCCGGGTGCGCCGCGGCCCGGGCGACGGCGCGTCCGATGGCGTGGAAGGGCGGTCGCCGTGTACGCACGGATGACGGTCGGCGCGGTCGTGCCGACGCGGAACGAGGAACGCAACATCGGTCCAGTCGTCGCCGAGCTGCTCGCGTTGCGCGACGGTCAGGGCGCGCGCCTAATCGACGATGTCGTCGTGTGCGACAACGGATCCACGGACGCCACGGCGCTCCGGGCGAGCGAGGCGGGGGCGCGGGTGGTGCGCCAGGACGCACCTGGGTACGGCATCGCCTGCCTGACGGCCCTCGCAGCGCTCCACCCGGTCGATGTCGTGCTCTTCACCGAGCGGGGGAAACTCGGCACGTAGGTAGCAAGCCGGAACGGAAGGACAACGATGACACGCACGCCGCACGCGCGAGGAAGATGCGCCTTCGACTCGGCGCTGTCTAGCTTGATTGGTCTCCTGGCGCTGGCCTCGGCGTCCTGTACGTCGCCGCCCGACGATCATTCCTGGGCCGACCACGACGCCGCCAGCAACGAGCGAATCGACCACCGCGACTGGCAGGCGCTCCTGGACATCTATCTGATCACCGATGACCCGTCCGGCGTCAATCTGGTCGATTACCGGGCGTTGCAGGCGAACGTCGCCGACCAGCAGCGTCTCGCCGTTTATCTCGACTACCTCCAGGGGCTCGATCCGAGGCGCTACGCGAAGGCGGAGCAGATGGCGTACTGGATCAATCTCTACAACGCGCTGACCGTGCAGGTGGTCCTGGGCGAGTATCCCGTGGACTCGATCAAGCAGATCCACGAGGGTCTGATCCCCCTGCTGGGGCCGTGGGACGATGTCCACGCGACCGTTGCCGGAAAAGAACTGACCCTGAACAACATCGAGCACGACATCCTGCGGCCCATCTGGCGGGATAACCGGATCCACTACGCCGTGAATTGTGCGGGCATCGGCTGTCCGAATCTGTCCCCGGAGGTCTATACCGCCGCCAACCTGGAGCGTATGCTCGATCAGGGCGCGCGGGAATACGTGAATCACCCGCGCGGCGTCGAGTTTCTGGACGAGGCGTTCGCCGTCGTGTCCAGCATCTACTACTGGTACCATGAGGATTTCGGCGGTTCGGACGCCGGGGTGCTCGCACACCTGCTGAAGTACGCGGACGACGAGCTGGCGGAGCAGCTACGAGGCTTCGACGGGTCGCTGGATCACGAGTACGACTGGAGTCTGAACGCACCGCCCTGCCCATGACGCGTTCGTTCGGAACGCGAACGGCGGGACGGGGAGTCCCGTGAGGCGGTCAGAAGGTATCGAACGCGATACTCAGGCCGAAGCCGAAGATGCGGGACGCAGCGGTGTTCCGGCCGGCCACGACCTGCCCGAAGAACCCGTTCACGCTCACGACGTCGGTGACGTTGGCTAGCAGCCGTCCTCCCACGATGTGGCGGTCCTCCTGCAACTCGGGGAATCGACTCGGCGAGAAGCCGGGGCCGCCGATGTCGATCCCGGACGTGGCGTTGACCAGCCGGTAGTCGACGCTGAGCGTCACCACGTCGCCGACCGGAATGAAGGCGGCCAGGTTGGCGAAGATGTCCGCCGGGATGTCCAGTTCCGAGGTGCGGTACCGGTAGCCGAGCTCCGTGGAGAAGCCGAACCGGCGGGCGAACCGGCCGGCGATGATCGACGCCTCGGCCCCGCTGCCGCCGTCACCGATGGAGTTGAAGTAGGCGGTGTCGTAACGGCCGGCGGCGATCACGGCCCCGCGGAGCGCGACGCTCAGCGCATTGCCGACCAGCTCGTCAACCAAGCGCCACGTCACGGCGATGTTGGAATCTACCAGGCCGCTGAGGCTTTCCTCCGGGGTCGGCCCGACCGGTCCCGGCACGAAGCTCCGGGCCCATCCCGACTGCACGTCGAGAGCCACAGCATCCGTGAGCGCGTAGTTGACGCCGATCCACACGGTGTTCTGCGACAGGTGTGCGCCGGTGGCTTCGAGTGGCCCCTTCACCTGCGTGGTCTGACGGTAGAACTCGGCGGCGTTCTGGTTCACGTACGACAGGTTGATGGTGCCAGTCCCCGGCTCGGCGATCCACGGCGTGCCCTGCGCCAAGGCTGTCTCGGCCATCAAGCACGCCAAGAGCGCAGAGCCGGCGAGAGCAGTCACGAGTGGGCGGCGAATGCACAGCATCTGTTCCATATCTCCTTGCAACGTTTGGTACATGGACGGGGTCCCACTAAAGCTTGTAGCGGCGGGTGAGAAAGTAGCGCACGACTTCCATGCGCACGTTGCAATCCTCGACCGCCGCGCCGCACAGCGCCTTGACTGCCTCGTCGTCCCGCGACCCGGTCTCGTTGCCTTCATAGGCTGCCTCGAGGCTGGCCGTCAGGCTCCGCGCGCGGTCGCGGTTGAGCTCGTTCTTCTGAAGCAGGCAGCTGTCACAGACCAACGCGTCGAACGTCAGCGCCTTGCCTTGGGAGTACGCGGCGCGAGGGCTTATCTTGCCCGGGCCGGGCCCGATCGAGCCGGACGCCGAGACGGACATGTGGAAGTGTCCAACGGTGGCTGCAAGCAGCGCGCAGAGAAACAGTGACCGCATCATTACGTATATCCCTCCAGTCTTTCCAGTCGATCAGTAGTGCGCCAGCGGGTCGGGCCGGGAACTTGAGCGGATTCCCGAGGCTCGTTACCAGTGAGCCGTCTGACGGGCCATTTCCCATCCCCCAAATTATAGCCGAAACTCGTCGTGTCCGAGCGTGAACCCTATGGCGGCCCTTACGAAAAGTGTGCCGTCAGCACCAGAGTGAACAGCGTTCGGAACGACGACCCGGACATTCTTGCCCCAGGTCGGAGACGGGACTCTTTTGACCGGAGGGGCACACAACCATTCGTGTCCTCGAATGGAACCCCTCACGTGCTGCTCGTAACATTTCCCTGTTCGCTCATCTCAATTCCCTGTTTGCCTATTTTAACTTCCCTGTTAGGTCATCTTAACTTCCCTGTTTTTTGGGAACAGGGAATTGCCATCTAACCATTTGAAATACAGATGGTTACCACGTGAAAAAACGGCCCAATCAGCCTCAAAATGGCCCAAATTCCCTGTTATTCATGGTTGCCAGCCGAGACCGGCTAGCTCCAAACTGCACCATCCGCCACCCAGTCTTGCCAATTGCGGCACTGCAGAGACGGGCGGGGTTTTCCGCGCGGTTGGCGGTGTTTTGAGGATTAGGTGTCACCAGAGACTCGCTAAAAGGGCTGAACGGGCCTCATTTTCGGTTTTCGTCTCTAATCTCGATTTTCGAGTGCCACGTTTGCGCCAAAAAGAGACGGCCGCTTACGGGGCCGTACGGCAGCGAAAAAGACGCCACCCGAGAGGCCCAGAATCGAGGCCGGAGCTACCCGCCGCGTAGCCGGCCTAGCACATTCCGGTCCAGGTGCGGGGCGTTGTCGCCTTCGCCGCCGCCGTCGTCCCATTCGACCGCGAACCAGTCCTGATCGTCCGCACTTACGGCCCTTACGGGGGATGCTCGGGTGGCGAGAGGACCTCACCCGAGAGCTCACCGCGCGCGACCTCCTCGAGCGCGGTCTCGTCGTGGCCGACGAAGAGCATCCAGCGAAGGTCGGTCTGGACTTGCGGATTGGCGACAGGCTCGAAGTCGACCGCCGCCGAAGCGTCGAGATTGGAACGGTTCCAATCGAGCGGCATCAGCCGTTGCGATGCGAGCACTCGTTGAGGAGGCGACAGGATCGCGTGGTGTTGAAGATGCCGCAACTGCAAAAGCGCGCCATGTAGGCCGAGGCTTCCTCCGGGGTGCGCCGGCTTTGTTTCACCCAGTCGATCATTTTCTTCGCGAGGTTGAACGAGATCATCCCGTGACCACACATCGTCGCGAGCGATAGAGTCGCGCGGTCGGGGAGCCTATCGAGCGCTCCGAAGAAGCCGAGAGAATATTCGACGCTGTGCCGGGTAATGCCGGCTTGTTTGGCGATCTCCGCCGCGCTATCGGTCAGCGCGCTGATATTGACGGACAGACCCAGATCGGCTTGCTTGATGTCGACGAGAAAGGCTTCGAGTGCTTTGGGGTCGTCGAACACCGCGGAGACTACCGTCGGCTGGTTGACGTTTTTCACCAGGCTCTCGGGGTCGCGCTCATCTTTTCGAAACCAATGCGCGAGCGGGTCGAGCCTCCTAGACGGCCGGTACACGCCACCGTGGGTGGCGTCACCGAGATTGATGGGGCCGTGTTTCTGCGCGATCTCGAGAAACGTTTTGAACTTCTCGACCGAGCCTTCGTCGTTGACACCGCGGGCGGCCATAGCGAAGACGATGTAGTCGTCTTTCAACGTCTCGGGGGCACCATAGCGATGAAGAGTGTTGGTCACGGTATACCCGGCTACCTGCTACCTGTTGGCTGTTCAACGTGGCGGGCTCGGCCCAGGCCCAAGTTGGTTTTGCCGCGCCAGAAGGCCACGCCTTCGTTTTCGAGAACGCTCTCGAGGGCGCTTCCGCCTTCGGCGTCGCAGCGCGTGGAGACACCGACAGAAATGATGGTCTCGATCTTATCGGCCGCCTCTCGAACGATGCGCAGAATCTCAGGAACACGCTCCATCGTCGTCTTGACCTCGACGATGGCCGAAAGAACACGCTCGTCGAGAATATCTTCGCGGATCTTGCCGGTCGACGGATCGTCCATCAGGTGTGTAACGGGGTTGTTCGCTTCGAACGCGATGCCGGCGGCGGCGAGGGTTTCCGTCACGCCTGAAATTTCGTGGAACTGCGCCGACACGGTCGGACGGCCGAACTCGATGGTGAACCCTACCTCGCCTTCGCCAACGCGGTGAGTCACGTCGTTCGTCTTGACCTCTTCCGTTCCCCGGCCGTGGATCCCGGTTGACTCATGGGGGACGAGGGGGTCGCTGAAGGCGCGTCGTACGAGACGCGGCCATGCGAGCTCTTGCGGCTCGATGGCAGCCGTGGGGCAGACATCTGGCTCAGGGTCAAAGCGTACCCGGAACCAGCTGAACACTTTGCGGATGCTCCGCACGAGCGTCGGGTTGAGGTGCTCGGTCGAGAGACCTCGATAGCACGTGAAGCACTCGACACAGCGATCCTGGTCGACCGTCGCCCGGTTGATAGCGGGGTCGATATTGATAGCGCCCACGGGGCAAATGGCAACACAATTCCCGCACGCGACGCAGCGATCGAGCGAGATCTTCATGTGGATGAGTATATAACGATGCTGTGGCTGTTGCGCCGGACCGGCGCCTGCGTCACAATTGGGGGCTCTTTTATCTTCTATTAGTGGGTTTCACTAGGAGATCCGATGCCCAAGGAAACACCGTTCGATATCGCACCACCGCTCGGCAAGCTAGCCGTTCTGCTTCCCGGTTTGGGCGCGGTGAGCACCACGTTCATCGCGGGAGTTTTGGCGGTCCAGAAGGGCCTGGGAAAGCCCATCGGATCGCTTACACAGATGGGGACGATCCGCCTCGGTAAGCGAACCGAGAAGCGCGCGCCCATGATCAAGGACTTCGTCCCGCTCAGCGAACTCTCCGATCTGACCTTCGCGGCCTGGGACATCTTCGAAGAAGACGCGTATCAATCGGCAGTGCACGCCGGCGTTCTCGAGCGTACCCTTCTGGATCAACTCAAAGATGAGCTCGAGATCATCCGGCCGCTCAAAGCGGTATTCGATCAAGACTATGTGAAGAAACTTCACGGCACCCATGTGAAAACCGGCTCTAGCAAAATGGACTTGGCAGAGCAACTCATGGAAGACATTGCCTCGGTCAAGAGAACGACGGGCGCCGAGCGGGCCGTCATGATCTGGTGCGCGTCGACCGAGACGTTTCTCGAGCCGAGCGACCTCCATCGCGACGTCGAGGCGTTCGAAGCCGGGCTTCGTGAAAGCTCGCCCGCGATCGCCCCGAGCATGATTTACGCCTACGCGGCTATCAAGAGCGGCGTTGCCTTCGCGAACGGTGCGCCCAATCTCACCGTGGATGTCCCCGCGCTCAGGCAACTCGCGTCTAACGAAGGCGTCCCGATTGGCGGCAAGGATTTTAAGACGGGACAGACTTTGATCAAAACGATTCTCGCCCCGGGGTTGAAGGCTCGCATGCTCGGACTCGCGGGCTGGTTCTCTTCGAACATCCTCGGCAACCGCGACGGCGAAGTGCTCGACGATCCGGGCTCGTTCAAGACCAAAGAGGAGTCGAAGCTATCCGTCCTGGAATATATCCTTCAGCCGGAGCTATATCCGGACCTCTATGGCGACTTCTACCACAAAGTCCGCATCAACTATTACCCGCCTTGCGGAGACAACAAAGAAGGCTGGGACAATATCGATATCTTCGGTTGGCTCGGCTATCCGATGCAGATCAAAGTCGACTTCCTTTGTCGGGATTCTATCCTTGCGGCCCCACTCGTGCTCGACCTCGCTTTGTTCTACGACCTGGCGCAGCGCGCGAGCTTCCAAGGGATCCAGGAATGGCTCTCGTTCTACTTCAAGAGCCCAATGGCCGCCGAGGGGCTTTATCCGGAGCACGATGTGTTCATTCAGCTCACGAAGCTCAAAAACACGCTGCGCTACGTGATGGGCGAGGAGCAGATCACTCATCTCGGAGAATACGTGCTCGAGCACGATCCGAGTCGTCGTTCGGAGCTCGTTTCAGAGTAGCTGCGCGGACGTTTGTGCTAATCTTGTAGTTAGAGGCAGATCGAGCCCTTCGCCTTTCCCAGCGCGCAATAGGCACCAGCAGGGTGGTAGAGAGTCACCTGCACCCTGCTGCGAGCGAGCATTAAGCAATAAGAGACAGCGCAATGAGCCAATGGAGACACTGGAACCTATGTGGCGTGGTTCTATTTCTCTTGCTCCCAGCCCTTGCGATCGCGCAGTCACCGCCCTATGAGATCCGGGTCGTTTCGAAGGACGGTCCCGGGAGCATCCCGATAAGCAAGTTCTCGGGAACGGAGATGATCCCGCTTCGGGGAGCGGCGAGCTTCGTCGGCGCCAGCGTGCGTCCTGGCTCCGAGCCGAACGCTGTTACCGTTTCCGGCAACGGCAAGATGGCACGCGTCTCCGACGGAAAGAATTTCGTTCCAGTTGCGGCCAACCTCGTGCTGCTTCAATCGCCCGCGCGCCTCGTGGGCGACGAGTGGTTCGTGCCGCTTGATTTTCTCACCAAGGTTCTCCCTTCGCTCGCGGCGGAGGCTGTCGCCTATCGTGGCCGCGATCGGATGCTGATCCTCGGCGACGACTTTCCCGAAGTGGAGGTTCGATCCCGCCACACACCGACCTTCACCCGCGTCTTTCTCGAATCCGATCGCGTGGTACCCCTCGCGATTGAGGAGGACGAGGCCGAGAGCGTCATTCGTGTCACGCTCGACACGCCCTTTCTCCAAACGAGTTATCGCGGCGAAGCTAACATCGACGACGTCGTCGAGCGTATCTCGCTCGAAAAGAGAGAGTCCACCTACGTGCTCGTCGTGGAGCTGGGTGAGCACTACGGAAGCCTCAGGACAGAGCCGAGCGGCAACGGTATCGTTTTGAACCTGGTCCGTAGCCGCGTCCCGAATCGCAGGAGGGGCCTGACGGACGAGTTCGAGTGGGTCTTGTCACAGCCCAAAGACCCCGAACATGAGGATGCGGAAGGCGACCTCACGGACGAGAGCGGCGAGGGCGAGCTCAACCCCAACGCCGAGATCATCGAGCTTCCCGAGGACTATCACCTTCCCGCTGCGCCATTAGAGCTTCCTTCCGACCCGGATGGTCCGGCAAGGCTTCGGATTGTGACACTCGATCCCGGCCATGGCGGTGCCGAGACGGGGGCGGAAGGCCAAGGCGGCACTCTCGAAAAAGGCGTCGTGCTGTCGATTTGCCGGCGCTTTCGACAATTGCTGCAAACGCGTCTCGGGATCCGCGTGATCTTGACGCGCGATGGGGACCGCGACCTTTCGCTCGACGAGCGTGCGGCCTTCGCAAACACCAACAAGTCGGACTTGTTCATCAGCGTCCACGCGGATGCCTCGCCGCGTCGCAATGCGAGAGGCTCGTCGGTGTACTTCCTGTCCTATTCGTCCACCGCACAGAACGCGTCAAGCGGCGGCGACGACCTCGACTTTATTCTTTGGGACATGGCGCAGGCGTCCCACTTGCGCCAATCGTCACAACTCGCCGAGATTATGCAAGAGGAGCTCCGGGCGGTGACGGTGACGGAGAGCGTGAACCGTGGTATCAAGCAGAACACCTTTCGTGTCTTGAAGGGCGCGACGATGCCGGCCGTGCTCGTCGAAGTCGGCTTCATCTCGAACGCGGAAGAAGAACGGCTTCTGAGCTCGGCGGACTACCAGAATAGGCTGGCGGAGGCTCTCTATCGCGGCCTCATAAGATACAAAGACAGTTTCGAGCGCGGAGGTAGCGGCGACCGTACGCGCCGGAGCCAACGGTGAGCCGTAAGGGTGTCCTCATCGCGGCGACGATGGCGGTGACTATGATCGTCGCGGCGGTCTACGCGACGCTCTGGCTTCTAGGCCAGCCGGTTTCCGAGCCGACCGCAGCACCCGAGACAACTCCGAATCGACCCGAGGCCGCGGCGGCCGAAGCGAGCATGGAAGCGAGCCAGCCCGCGCCTGCCGCCGGCGGCTTTCAAATCATGCTCTATGTTCCCGACGGTTCAGGCCAGAGCCTAGCGACCGAGGAACAAGAGATTCAGCTCGAAGACTCGGTGCAGAAACAGGTTCGTCAGGTCGTCGAGCTTCTCGTGCGGCGCTCCGCTTCTTTCCCTGGTGGCGTCGAAGTTCGAGAGGTTTTCATCACGTCGCAGGGCGTGGCCTATATCGACTTTTCTCCCGAGCTCGTACAGGACCACCCCGGAGGTACCTCGGCCGAAGAGCTGACCGTGTTTGGTTTGTCACACACCCTCGTAGTGAACTTCCCCATCATCAAGACGGTCAAGATCCTGGTGGAGGGCCGGGAGATTCAAAGCATAGCGGGACATCTCGATCTCACCATCCCGTACGGACGCGCTCCCGATTATCTGCGACCGAAGTCCGAGCGCAGCGAGTCCCGCAACAATGAAGCGAGTTGACAATCGCCGGAGCGACGAAGCCCGGCCTCTTACGATCACGCCCAATTTTCTGAAACATGCCGAAGGCTCCGTCCTGATCACCGTGGGAGACACCAAAGTGATCTGCGCCGCCACGCTCGAAGACCGTGTCCCTCCATTCTTGAAGGGCCGCGGAACCGGTTGGGTCACTGCGGAATATGGGATGTTGCCTCGATCGTCGAAGGAGCGTATCCCGCGCGAGTCGGTGCGCGGAAAGGTCTCCGGGAGGACCCAGGAAATTCAACGGCTCATCGGACGCTCACTCCGAGGCGTCATCGATCTTCCCAAGTTCGGTGAGCGCACGGTTTGGATTGACTGCGATGTGATGCAGGCCGATGGTGGGACGCGGACCGCTTCGATCTCCGGTGCGTTTGTCGCGCTCGCGCTCGCGCTGCGCGCCGCGAAAGAAGCGGGCAAGATCGCGAGCGTGCCGATCCGTGAGCACGTCGCCGCGACGAGCGTCGGGGTGTTCGACGGAGACGCTATTCTCGACCTCAACTATCACGAGGACTCGCGGGCCGACGTCGACATGAACGTCGTGATGACAGGCTCGGGCGAGTTCATCGAGATCCAAGGCACCGCGGAGTCGAGCCCTTTCTCGCAAGGCACTCTCGAGAAAATGCTCGCGCTCGCCGCGCGCGGCATCCACGATATCGTCCGATGCCAGCGCGAGATTCTCGGCGAGTGAAGCTCCTTCTCGCGACGATGAGCCAGGGGAAGATCCGTGAGCAGCGGAAATCTCTCGAAAATGTCGGCCTCGAGATCGAGGTCGTCACGCTCTCCGAGCTGCCGGAGCTCGAGCCTCCCCAAGAGCCCGGACCGACTTTCCGCGACAACGCTGTCGCGAAAGCGCTCTACTACCATCAAGCCACCCGGCTCGCGACGCTCGGCGAGGATTCGGGGCTCGTTGTCGACTTTCTCGACGGCGAACCCGGTGTGCATTCGGCTAGATGGCTCGGTCATGACACACCGTATGACGTCAAGAACGCGCGCGTGCTCGAGATTTTGAGCGAGGCGCCCGAAACCGAGCGCACCGCTCGCTACGTGAGCGCCGTCGCCCTCGTCGAGAAACAAAGCGTCGTCTTCGTGAGCGAAGCCACGTGCGAAGGCCGTATCGCGACCGAGCCTTCGGGCGACGGTGGTTTCGGGTACGACCCTATCTTTTTCTATCCATCATTCGGCGCGACGATGGCCGAGCTGACGGCGGAGCAAAAGAACGGAGTCAGCCACCGGGGAAAGGCCATGGCGTCTCTCGTCGATTTTCTCGTTTCTCGTCGTTGACGCGGTCACCTAACTCCTTATATAATAGCTAGTTTCCTCGGGGCGTGGCGCAGCCTGGCTAGCGCGCCTGCTTTGGGAGCAGGAAGTCGGAGGTTCGAATCCTCTCGCCCCGACCAAATACGTTTTGCGCCAGTAGCTCAGTTGGATAGAGCGCCGGCCTTCTAAGCCGGATGTCGGGGGTTCGAATCCTCCCTGGCGTACCAGAGAGGAAGTACGTTAGTAGCATTCAGTCGCGTGGTGGGCGTAGCTCAATGGTAGAGCACCGGATTGTGGTTCCGGGGGTTGTGGGTTCGAGCCCCATCGCCCACCCCAAAAGGCGCGCCCGTAGCTCAGTTGGATAGAGCGCCGGACTTCGAATCCGTAGGTCGCAAGTTCGAGTCTTGCCGGGCGCGCCAAATAAATGACTTAAGGAACGACGCGATCTAGACGTCACTTTGGACCCCTTCACAAGCGCCGCGTGACTCGAGCCGGTCGTGCGTGACGCCGCTGCACGTCGTCAGCGCCCGAAAAGCGTGTTCGTGCGGATGCTACCTACGACGAACCGCGGCGTCGCGCCGTAAAGCTGCCCAGCAGGCACTGTTCGCGACACTGCGCTGCGCACAGCCAGTGTCGAAATATTTGACACTATCGGAATTCACGAATAATATGGTGTAAGTTATTGAAATAAAGATACTTTTAACATAATCTAGAGAAAACATTCCCACCATGCTGTCAGGATCGTTAACGCTTTGGCGCTCAGAGCCATCACCGGCCCAGCCGCGCGATTCGCCCCAACCTATTGAAATATCAGGACAAGAGTCTGGGAGTGATCGGATTGGCACAGTTCATGCTCTTTCGAATGTATGGTACACTTTAACAATACAGCCTGTTTGTTAGGCCAACCACGGACCAAGCTATCATCGATAAGAGCCTGCCTCGTTGCCGTCATAGCGATGGGCTCTCCGGCCGTTAGTATTGCCGGTCCAACCATACTGGATGATCTCAAATTTGAAAATGCTTCGAAGTATCTGGGTATTCATCTGGGGACTAAAGATTCTGGTGCGGATGTATTAAGCGTAGGCAGTGACGGCGGCGGTGCTGGATCAAACAATCGCTCGGCACTAGGCCGCATTAATCCTACCAACGATCTACCGGCAACTATGCCGGGGATATCAGGTCCAGCCGTTGCCTCGGCGGCACAAACCGTGCCGGACGGTAGTGACGCACCGGTTTCTACATTTGGGTGATACCCAAATCGAATTCTCCGACACCGACACTTATGCACTGGGCAATACTAATACATCAAACTTTGGTGTTGAGTGTGCGAATTCCGATTGTGTGAAAGACAATAGCAATTCCAATTTCTTTACACCCAATGACGCCAACGAAAACCCGGATGTGGGTCTGCCTATTGGGACAAACCAAGGCACGATTGACAGTGGGAACGGCGTCACGGAGAATGTGGACTTCACCGATCTATTGATCGATATCAACTACACAAAAGGCCTCTTCAGCAGCATTCTTGCCGATGCGAATTTCACCGCGATAATTGATCTGACCCTTGGCAAATTTGGTTCGGACGGCTACATTAACAACAGAAATCCTGGAGACTCTATGGATTTCATTGTTGGTGACAATCTTGACAGTGGTGTTCTAGTCGATGGTCTCAATGTTATTCATATTGTAACTGGCGGCAATGATTTCAATTTAAACAATTCCAATTTTATTGTAAATGGTAGTGCGAATTCGAGCTTCATTTTCCTGGTGGAAGAAAACCAGAATGCACTTATCACCAACTCCCGAATTTTAGCCGGTAAAAATTTGGGGCTCAACAATATCCTCTTCGGCGTTTTGACGGACAATAACGACACACATTTTAATTTCAGCCAAAGTGAAGTATATGGAGCAGCATTTTGGGATTTGTCCATGAAAGATCATCCCTGGGATGGATCCATCGTGGCCAACAATCTTCGAGGTTGTGGTCAATGGGTAAGTAATGCACTGAAAGATTGGAATGATGTCAGCGTTGATCGATGTGCGTTCGATCCTACTCCTCCGCCTATTCCGCCGGCGAATATTCCGGAGCCCTCGACCGTCTTCCTTATCGGGGCGGCCTTCCTCGCACTTGGGGTGTTCCGCCGTCGCAGCTGAGCGAGAGCTGACTTCTCGGACGCCTCCCCACGGCAAAGCCGCTTGGAATCGCTGTCGTGAAACCGAGACTGGCGATGAGGCTGGTTGCTACCACTCTGCTACCGGAGCACCCAGGAGCACCTACGGAGCATCTAAATCGTTGATTTCAGGCGCCAATGGGTCTTCCTGGGTGCTCTCAAATGGCTCGAGACACTTCGCAATCAGCGGGTCGGGAAGCCGACGATTCTTCATGGGGGGCTGTTTGGTCAAATCATCGGGGGAGGAACGATCAACTTCACCGAATCCGACATCTCTCACCAGCCCTTCATGACCATGCCCCCCCACCGCCTCGCACCCCCGTCCCCAAACCCACCACCCTCGCGTTGGTGGGTCTTGGCCTTGCGGGACTGGGGCTTCGCACGCCGGCGCAGGCTGAAGTAGGAACTACTTCCTCCCGAACCACATAGCGGCCTACCGTGAGAACGTGATGGCGGGATCGCCGAGCAAAGTATAAACGGCCGCCATTTCTTTGGCGTTCGGTGAACCTTCGAGCCGTTGGATCGCTTCCAGCGCGAAGTCACCCAACGCGGCTGATGGATCAGCGAAGGCGCGAGCAAGGAAGACTTCGTCGAGAGTCCGCGCCTGGAAATGCTCCGACAGACCGGTGGGCGCCCAAACGGCGACGGCGCCACCTCGGGTGCTGCGCACGAGCTCCTCTCCGAGTGAAGGGTAGCCGGCAAGCTCGAATCGATTCACGACACAAGTCAGAGCCAGTATCGTCGTGGGGTGCTCGTCGTTCGGAAGCAAGCCCACATCCTCACTTCGCAACACACCCGCGGCCGCGAACCGGTCGAGCCCAGAATGGCCGACTTCGAGCTCCCAGTGCCCGGCGGCCGGCGCACCCGTCACCGAGATATCGATATCGTCGAACGCCATCCACTCGCCGCCGCCCCCGAGAGCGTTCGAGGCGCGGAAGCGCACTTCGGTTTGGCTCGAGATCCAGGGCGTGATGTCGTGAGAGGCGGCCGTCAGCGGAATATCGTTGCAGAATGTCTGGAGGATTGTGTAGGGGCTGCTGCTGCTCGAGCGCACCGAGACATCGGCGCAGTCGCTTCCTTCGAGATTGCCAATATCGTCGACGGTGTAGCTCAATGTTGCGGAGCAGCCACCCGCCGCCGAGATATCGGCGACGCGCGTGGCCCCGCGAACGGCAGCGCGCATCCTGAGGCGGTTGACGTTGACTTGAACGTTACCGGTCGCGACAGCGCCATCGTCGCCGAACTCCGTCCAGTTTCCCGCCCAAATGAGACTGCCGTTATTGTCGTTATATGCCGGCACGCCGTTGAACTCGTCACGAAAGTTGTCCGAGGTGGAGCCCGCGAACAACGTAAGCCAGGCGTTGTCCGCGCCCGCGGGGCCCGCATTGTTCCCGACGGTAAAAAGTTGATCGGCGATGACGGACGTTCCGCTGGGATCCGTCAGTCGGTACGCCGCCGTGGTGTTGTAGCTGCCGATCGCACGATCGCGATCGTTGGCCTGGTCATTGTTGACCGCATTGGTCCCGATATCGGCGTCGAAGATGTCGACGAACAAGCAGGAGGTGCCCGTGGGTACCTCGACGTAGTACCGGTAGGGCTGGTCGAGTCCCGCAGCCGCGGCGATGTAGTCGCCGTACTGCGTGAGCACACCCGACCCCTGTTGCGTGATGAGTTGATCGGTGACGGCGCCCACAGCCGGTGTGCTCCCTGCGAAGCCACTCGGGTGGCGCCACAGCCCAATCGCGAGGAGAGTGCACGCGCCGAGCGCCGCTAGGCGCGTCCCTGGCGAACGACTGGGTCGCGGAGCTTGCTGCAACATAACGGCGGGCGGACGGCTGAGGAGGATCCTTATCGTAACTCTAGGGTTTAGCCTTGCGGTTCTGCTTTCGTCTCCGGGTCAGAAAAAGCACGAAGTGTGCCATGTTCCAGGGCGGACAAACGCTGTAACATCGTTTCCCATCCGCGGGTGGGTTCGGAAATCGCGATCCTAGGGCGTGTCCGGTCCCGACGAAGTAGCGTGGCCCCAACTAGGGCGCTGTCAACGTGTTCCGCAGAAGTCTCGCCAAAGTTGGCGATGGTGCCTCGCTAGTTCCTGTCCAGAAACACCATAACTTGTGGTGTACGAGAGGCCTATCGAAGATGTGGGTATTATACGTTTTCAGTCGGCACCTCGTAGGCTCGGAAGCGAATGAAAATCTTGGACGAAACGAGAGGCGAATCGTCAGCAATCCATGGCTATAAACGCAGTAAGAGTAATCATTATTATCGTAATAGGTGCCTTGCCATTACCAACAGGTTGCAGGTGATGATGGAACTCCATACGTAGGATTTGAAAGAAGGCAATGAGCGCCATGTGCATCGGTCGAGACCAAAGACTCGTTTCAAGAACGAAATGACGCCTTCGATTCCGCAGCGAAATCGCCGTAGGCGTTGATAGACCCAGGAACTCTTGACCATATCGGTCACCGCGAAGTGAGCCTTGGTAAAGGCAACATCTTCAACTCCCTTGCCTTTGATGGCTTCCAAGTTTGCCTTTGAAGAAAACGCGCCATCGTAGGCAACCTGGCGCGGGGCCCGTTCGTAGAGTTCGACTTGACGGTCGATCATGGTTTCCGCGAGAGTTGAATCGGACGGATTCCCATCCAAGATCACGCAATCCAAAATCATCGAGGACGAGCCACCAGTCAAACACACCTTGTGACCGTAGAGAGTCTCGCGCCGGTCTTTGCGAATAATGTCGGTGTGTTCTTCGAAGATCGAAACGACCTTTTCCTCCGCAGGCACACGCTCTTCATCAATCACTCTACGCCGAGTTTGGTTGATGACTTTTTCGGTGAGGACGAGAAAGTGCTTAAAATCCGCGGCGATCTTCTCCGCACTCGCTCGCTTCACCGGCTCGGTCAAGCCGGACTCGTCCAACTGGTCTGCAACGCGTTGAGCGGAGCGATAGGTTTCTTCCGACACCTTCAGTAGATCTCGATAGACGCGACGCCTTTGTTCCTTATCCTTCGCGTTTAGAACTCCCAGTCGACGTCTCTTCGCTCGACGCGTTCGATTGCCGAAGACCACTACTGTACCCAGCAGTTCGCGAGTTCGGCACATGAGGCGAGTGAGAACTCGGACGCAGTCATAAAGAAGCTCGGAGTCCGTAGGAGAATGAATATTCGACTCCACTACCGTGCAGTCCACTCGTACTTTTCTTCCTTTTTCGATCGCGGTCTTCTCGGCAACACTCACCAACTCTCGGTTGATTTTCTCCAGCGTTTCGAACTTCACGGCTTTGATGTTTGCTGCTAGGGTCGACTTCGACGGGCTCGGCTCTATGATGCCGAGCTGGCAAAACGTCCGATAGCTTCGAGAGTCTGCCAAGTGAAACGCCAGCTCCCGATAGGTGAACTGATTCAGCTGCTTGACCAACAACGCCCGGAGAACCTGCTCCGCGCTCATTCCCCCACGACCAACATCGCTCCCTGCCGATGGGGTGACCGACCTCAGGTCTTGCAATACCAGCTCATTCAGCTTAGGATGGGCATCGAGCACCGACGAGATCGCTTCGAGCTCGCGCGCGTGCTCCACCTCCAGCCAGGGCTTGGTTGTGGGTTGATTGTTTTTCGCATTTAGGGCTGGTCTCCTTTGGAGTTAAGTCGTTTAGACTCTTGTTTTTGACGACTTCGATTCTAAGCGACAACCCCTCAGAAGACTAGCCCTAAATTTGCGATTACTCCCTTTTTCTCAACCTCTTACGTCCGCCAGGACGGGTACTCGCTAGTTGCGTCTCTAGAGACTGGTCGAGGCGTGAGACATCGGGTGGAAGAGCGGCTGTCGCCCTGATCCGGCCGCGCGCCTGGTGGGAAACTCCCCGAAGTGGCTCGCATGGCGTGGTGAAATAGATACATGCTGTGCCTAGCGGCCTTTCACCGGCCATCGGCGACTTGACCGAGTCGAGCCCATCTGGTCACCGCCGTTCGTGTCACTTCGCGCGAAGCGGGTAGAATTGGCGTCGCGCGGGTGGGAGAGAGTCACGCTTTCCCAACGTCACGAAGAGTGAAGTACGATGGTCCGATGGTCGAGCTGGAAGCGCTCACGCCTGCGGAGCTCTCGGAGCTTCTGGGTGGAGCCGGGCGCGCCAAGGCTGTCTGGCGTGCGATGCTCAAGGGCGCGGATCCCTTCGAGGATCCAAAGCTCTCACCGCCCTTACGCGCGCGGCTCCAAGCTCAGACGTCCCGCGCCCACTTCGTCGTGGAGCGTCGCGATGTCGCGGCCTGTGGCACCACCAAGTTGCGTTTGGTGCTTGCCGACCAAAAGCGCATCGAGACCGTGCTCATCCCTTCCCATCGCCGCACGACCGTGTGCGTCTCGACGCAAGCCGGATGCGCCCGCGGATGCGTCTTCTGTCTCACCGCGACGATGGGGCTCGAACGGAGGCTCGCGGCGGGTGAGATCGTGGGGCAAGTGGTACTCGCGGTGCGAGAGGCTCGTTTGGCGCATCTTCCCGCGATCCGAAACGTCGTCTTCATGGGTATGGGCGAGCCTCTCGATAACCTCGACGCGGTAAGTACCGCCGTGGCCGTTCTCTGTGATCCTTCGGGCCTCGCGCTTGGCCCCGCGCACATCACGCTCTCGACCGTTGGCACCACGCCGGACGCCATCCTAAAGACGCGTGAGCTTCCCGTGCAGCTCGCGTGGTCGCTTCACGCGGTCGATGACGCACTGCGCCGGCGGCTCGTTCCCACGATGCGTCATTCGACCGTATCCCTCAGACAAGCCTTCCTCGACCGGCTCTCGGAAACCGGAGGAAGCCTCTTTGTAGAGATGGTTCTGGTGGACGGCGTGAACGAATCGCTCCAACACGCGGATGAGCTCATCGAGTTCCTCGCGCCGTTTTCGACCTCGGTGCGGGTGAACCTTCTTCCCATGAACGCTGGGCGAGAAGGCGTGCGCGCGAGCTCCGAGCAGCACGTGCTCGCCTTTCAGAAGCGGCTCCGTGGCCACGGTATGTTCTGCGCAATTCGCCGCGTGCGCGGCGCCGACGCAAGTGCCGCCTGCGGTCAGCTCGTCATCAGCTGACTGGGCGTTATAATCGGCCGTCTCAAGGAGCGTGACGGTGACGGAAGTAAAAAGAGTCGGGTTCGTCGGCTTGGGCATCATGGGAAAGCCCGTGGCTCGCAATCTTCTCAAAGCGGGATTCGAGCTCAAAGTACACAGCCGTTCGAGGCCGCCCGTGGACGAGCTCGCTTCCGAAGGCGCGACCGCCGCCGATTCGCCGAGCGCTTGCGCCTCCGGGACGGACGCCATCGTAACGATGCTCCCGGACTCGCCGGACTCCGAGGCCGTTATCCTCGGTGACAACGGCGTGCTATCTGGAGCAAAGGCGGGTGCCACCATCATCGACATGAGCTCGATTGCTCCAGCTATCTCTCAGACGATCGCCTCTGCCTGCGAGGCAAAAGGGGTCGATGCGCTCGACGCTCCCGTGAGCGGCGGCGAGCCCGGTGCGATCGCAGGCCAACTCGCCATCATGGTCGGCGGCAAGCAAGAAGCCTTCGCTCGGTGCCGGCCGATCTTCGAGGCGGTCGGAAAGAGTTACGTCCTCTGCGGCGGCTACGGCGCCGGCAATACGACGAAGCTCGCCAATCAGATCATTGTGGCCGCCAATATCGAAGCGGTTTCTGAAGCGTTCGTGCTCGTGAGAAAAGCCGGGCTCGACCCCAACGACGTCTTCGAGGCGATTCGAGGCGGGCTTGCCGGGAGCAACGTGCTGAACGCCAAAGCCCCGATGATGATCGCCGGCAACTTCGATCCAGGTTTTCGCATTCGCCTGCACCAAAAAGATCTCAACAACGCGCTGCGGACAGGAAATGAGCTCGGCGTGCCCCTCCCGGTAACGGCGCTCGTACAACAAATGATAGGCGCGCTCGTCGTTGGCGGTAAAGGCGACCGAGATCATTCCGCTATCGCTTCGTTTATCGAAGACTTGGCGGCGACGAAGATCCAAGGAGACTAGACTTATGGGGCGAGACAAACGCTATCGCGGCTACCGGTCCTTCCAATACCTTGAAGAAGGCATCGACTATCCGTCTTTCGAGCTCGCGACCGAGATCGAGCGCGTACCGCCATACCGTCTACCGTTGAGCGACGCACAAGAAGAGCGCGCCGAGCGCATCGCACGCGAGCAGATCCTCGTTTCTCTTCATGATCACCTTGGCCGTTTCCCGGAGCCCATATCCGACACGCCTGCTTACGTCCGCGAAGGTCGGCAAGCCACCGCTTTCGAGGGTTTGTCCCATTGTCACTGGGACTGCATCTTCGAGAATTTCATGGACGGCGTTTGTCAGATCCACTCGAAGCGCGGCTGGAAGTGGACCGAAGTGCTCCACGACCTGGGGATGCGTCTGTGCGACCTCGCTCATCAGGACTTCGTGACCCTATGCCGCGGTGTCGACGACATCTCACGCGCTCACGAAGAGGGCCGGATAGCACTCGTGGCGTCGATCGAGGGCGCCGCGCCCATCGAGAACGAGCCAGATCGTATCGAGATTCTCTACGGTTTCGGCGTCCGCGCGATGGGTATCACTTATAGCGAGTCGAACGGACTAGGGTCCGGCTTGAAGGAGGCGAAAGACGGCGGTCTCACGGCCTTCGGACGGCGGGTCGTCGAGCGGATGAACAAGGTCGGCATGCTCATTGACTGCTCGCATTGCGGTGACCAGACGACCCTCGACCGTCATTGAGGCGAGTGAGAAACCGGTAGCACTCACCCACATCGGGGCGCGCTCGCTATGGAACACGAATCGCATGGCGCCCGATGATGTGCTGAAGGCTTGCGGCGACAAAGGCGGCGTTATCGGGATCGAAGCGGCGCCGCACACGACGATCACAAAAGGCCATCCGCGACACAACCTGGAGGCCTATATGGAGCATTTCGAGTACATCAAAGATCTCGTCGGGATCGATCATGTTGGCTTCGGCCCCGACACGCTCTACGGCGATCACGTCGGCTTACACAACACGTATAAGTCGAGCCTTTCGATCAAAGCGGCGATCCATGAAGACGACGAGCGCGTCGACTACGTCGAAGGGGTCGAGAACCCGACGGAAGCGTCCGAGAACATCGTGCGCTGGCTCGTGAAACACGACTACTCCGACGAGGACACGACCAAGGTCATTGGCGGCAACGCGCTACGTCTCCTGAAGGAGGTTTGGGAGTAGGCCTGTGCTGTTTCTGCTGTTCGCCCTTTCCGGCGACGTCGAAGCGCACCTCGTGGCGAACATCGACGCCTACCGCACGGTCGCCGTCGAGCTCGCTTACGAGCTCACCCTCGACGGCGCGCCTCCGGGTATGGGCGAGCTCGCGTTCACGCTCCTCGAGATGGACGGGGCTAGGATCGAGAACCTGCGCGTGGGACAGGATCAGCGGCCGCTCCGGCTCGAAAGATCCGGCGCTCCCAAGCTCGAAACGGCCGTTGCAGTCGGGCCCGGAGAGGCGTTCATCACGTTCTACTACGAAACGGTCGGAGCAACGATCCGATCTTGGTTCCGAGCCTCTCTCCCACTGAGGCGCGCCCCAGGACGTTCACTGCCGAGTTGCGACTTCCCGACGGCTCCCATATACCGATTTCATCCAGCTCGTGATCATGATCGTTGGCGTGGTCGCCGCCTTGCCGCGGCGTTGTTGCACCGCTCTTGGCTGAGCGCGAAATCTACCCTATGGTGGTGGCCGAGGTAATGTTCGACCATGAAGTATCCCAAGCGCAGCCAGTACAAACACGCGAAACAGAAGAAGTACCACGTTTCCAACTGGGCGGAATACAACGAAGGGCTGCGCCGCCGGGGCGATTTGACGGTCTGGTTTGACGAGGAGGCAATCGCGAACTGGAAGGCCGACAAGAGCGGTAAGCCTGGCGGTCAACGGGTCTATTCAGAGATGGCGATTGAAACGGGCCTGGTTGTCCGGATGGTGTACAAGCTTGCCTACCGCCAAACCGAAGGCTTCTTGCACTCGATCGCCTCGCTTCTCCGGCTGTGTATCTAGATCCCGGACTACTCGACGTTGTGTCGGCGGTCGAGGCTGCTCCGCAAGAAGCTGCGGATTGGGAAAGCCGCAAGCAATCAACCAATCCACCTGATGATCGATAGCACGGGCTTGAGGATTCATGTTGGAACCACCCGCAAACCGCCAAAGCAGCGCGCCTGGCGCAAGTTGCACATCGCCGTTGATCGCAAGACCGGCAACATTGTTGCGTCCGAACTGACGGTGTCACGAGCTCGCGACGCAACGCGAGTCCCCCCTTTGCTAACACAGATTCAAGCACCTATAGCGTCGGTGGCGGCGGACAGTGCATACGACAAGGAAGCGGTCTACGAAGCCATCGAAGCGCACAGCCCTGAACGAAGGACGCGCGTGGTGATTCCGCCGCAACGAAACGCCACGCTCAGTCAGAATTCGAACACCGCCATGCGGGAACGCGACCGCCATATTCGTGCCATCGAAAGACACGGCCGACGTGAATGGTACAAGCTCTCAGGCTGCACCGAGCGAAGCATGGTGGAGAACGCGGTCTATCGTTACAAGGCGATCATGGGGCCCGAGATGCGGGCTCGAACGTTGGCGAGGCAACGAGTTGAACACCGAATTGGGTGCGAGATACTCAACAAGATGACCGCGCTCGGTATGCCCGATACTTACTGCGCCGGGTGACTCTCCGACCGGCACAGGGAGGTCAGCGATTTGCTCCGGGCCGTGCAACAACGCCACTCACCGAAGCGGCGTACGAGACGGCCGAAAACGTTCCCTTCAAACTTGCCGACATCACCGGACATAGAGATTTGCTCTTCACTGTCATAGCCGTCCACGACGGCAATCGACCACCGCGTGGTGTCGTCGAGAAAGCCGCCAATCTCGACGCCGTCCTGGTGAACGCCAATACTGTCGGTCTCGAAACCGGTATTTGCGAAATAGATCTCGTAGCGGAACAGCTGGGGTGTGCGCGTCTGGCTGAACGGTAAATCGAGCTCGATCCTTCCCCCCCGGACATAGAGCTCGTCGGGCAAGATCTCGACACGCACGAACGCATTGTCGAGCCCAATGCGTCTCGAATCCTCGCTCTCCAAAAGATAGTTGTCCTCTATCCAATAAGATACGCGGCTGCCTAGGTCGCCGGCGGTCACGAGCCGAACGAGGCCGCTCGAGTCCGCAATACCTTTCTCCTCGAAGGTCTGATGAAACGCGCCGCGAACGCTCACAGGCACGGAGCGAATCCACGTGCTCACATCGCTCTTGTCGTTTTCGAGCCGAAAGCCTCGCTCCTTGAACTGCTCGCCGAGAACGCTCAGCTTTGGAAAGCCATCATGGCAGAAATGACACGGCAGATCGTAGCGCCGCGCGAATGCGGGGATCGCTTCCACAATGTCCGGCACGAGCCCGGACAGGACACACAGGACCGGCAAAAAACGAAGAAAATATCTCGACATGGGAGGGAAAGACCCGTTACTTAAAACCATATCAACAAGATACAGATTTGTCGAGAAGCCCTATCCTGCACCGCACCGGGCCGGCCTTGCGGAACGGGACCAACTTGGTAAACAATCTAACATTCGGAAGTTCGGAATCGGAGCGGTGTCGGCATTCCCCGAGTTCGATACGCACTCTCTCACTAACCGGACGCTCCCAGGGAACTGGTTTTAGCCGGACACTAGGATTAACGCTCAGAAAGGAGCACGCCATGGACCTTCTGAAGATCGCGAGTGTACCAGGAGCCCTAGTCTCGTCCGAGACCTCTGTTTTCGAAGCCGTGCGACTCATGAACGACCAGCGTGTGGGTGCGGTTGCCGTCGTCAAGGACGACGCGTTGGCGGGCATCTTCACCGAAAGAGATCTCATGATCCGGGTTGTGCTCGAAGGGAAAGACTCGAAAGAGACGCCGGTCGGCGACGTCATGACACCGGATTGTTTGTCCGCCCAGAAAGACATGTCGATGGGCGAAGCCCTCCAGATCATGACGGAGCGGCACTTCCGTCATCTACCCGTCGTCGACGCCGACAAGAAAGTTCTCGGCCTACTCTCGATTCGTAACCTTCTGCATCAACGCGTCGACAAATTGAGCCAAGAGCTCGACTCGGTCGTCGCCTTTTTCACAGCGGACGGAATCGGCGGTTGAAGAGCCTCCGCAAAACGTTCACCTTCGAGGTGGCGGAGCGGATGGACTTCGTGAACATCACGCCTGAGGTCGAAGAGGCGCTTCGTGAGAGCGGCGTTCAAGAAGGCCTGTGCCTCGTCAACGCCATGCACATCACCGCCTCCGTTTTCATCAATGACGACGAGCCCGGACTCCACGAAGATTACAAGCGGTGGCTCGAGTGGCTCGCGCCTTTCGACGCGAGCCCGGAGCGCTATCACCACAACCGGACGGGCGAAGATAACGGCGACGCGCATCACAAGCGCCAGGTAATGGGGCGCGAGGTCGTGGTCGCGGTCACCGAGGGCGAGCTCGACTTCGGCCCGTGGGAGCAGATCTTCTACGGGGAGTTCGACGGCCGCCGGCCGAAACGGGTGCTCATCAAGATCATCGGAGAGTAGGCGGAAGGCAGCGTTGGGCGTTCACCTTTGAACGCCACGTAGACGTCTCTCAGCGACGGCAGTCTATTCCGCGATCCCGGAGAGCGCCGTCGCGGCAAACTCCATGAACTTCGACACGACCATCATGTCCTCGCCGACGAAGCGTACGGAGTGCGAGCCGGTTCGCTCGACCGAAGGAAGATAAGAAAGAAGCTCTGCGGGGAGATGGCGGCGCAGAGTCAAGTCCAGCGTGACGGGCGTCGCGACGACGTAAGGCTCGAGCGCGGCTCGACGCTCGACACCCTGCTTTGTCACGGATCAAGGCGCGGGCGTCTTGAGGCGTCAGCGTCCGCGCGGCGTTGAAGCTATAACGATGTTTAACTTTAACGACAGCGCCTTCGAGCTCGCCGACAATCGAGCGGGCTTCTTCGATGACGGCGTCGTCGCCCGAGATCATCACCGCCGGAACACCGAAATGCCCCGCGATGGCCGCGTTGAACGCGGCTTCGGTAACCGCGACCCCATTGATGCCGACATTCGTGAAAGCACCGGTAATGGTATGCGCGAAGACGCCAGCGGCATTCGAGCTCGACGTGTGATAGCCAATGAAAAGCACGGCATCGAAGCTCTCGTCGACGCCTTCCATCATGCCTAAAGGCCTCGGCCACGAGCGGACGAGCTCGATGCCGCTCGGAATCATGTCGAGTAGTAAGTTCTGGCTGTTCCCGTGAGAATCCGCCAAGAGAATCTCCGTGGCGCCGGCGGCGCGCGCGCCCTCGGTGGCGGCGAGCACTTCCCGCGTCATCCACTCCCGGGCCTTTTGATACTCGAATCCGCCCTGTCCCATCTATTCGCGAGTAACGGTTCCCGCGACGCCCTCGAGGTCGGCCGAGATGTGCACTTTGAGCCCGGTCTGCGCCTGCGGCAAGTGGACGCTCGGTAGCGCCATGGTCAAGAACAATGCGATTCGTTTCACGGTGTCATCCTTTCTGCTACTTGATGAGCTCGCCGTCGCGCACCCACACGTCATCGCCGGCCGTGACCGTGGTGCCAACAAAGAAGTTCCAGCGAACATAGCCGCCCGTAACGTCCCCCCCGAACTCGGAATTGTCACCGAGAGATAAACGGACGACACCGGCGCCATAGCCGTAATACGGAATCCAGGGATTTTCTTCCGGCACCTCGAGGAGCGGGTTGAACCCAAGCGCGAGCTCGCGGAAAGATTTTCCCGCGTCGCCGGCGCCCTCCATCTCGCGAGGCACAGCGTCTTCGCCGGAGTCCGCAGAAAAAGAAATCACCTTACCGCGCTCGAACACGAGCTTCAGACCGTGGACGGGCCGGCCCGCCCACTGCGACGGCGGAAAAGCGATCGTTCCATGCACCGAATCCTCGATCGGCGCGACACGCACGGCGCCCGATGGAAGCTCGAGCTCGCGATCGATCAAGATGACGCCCTCATCCGTCCGCGCTTTGGACGCGTCGCCGTCTTGGAAATTTACTGGCCGCTCTCCTATGCGCAAGCGGAGATTGGTTCCCGCCGAGGTCGTGACCCGCACGGCGGCACCCCGCATGGCGGCCTCGAAGCGGCGTTGATGGGCCGCCATCGCGACATAATCCGTTTCCAGAAGCGCGCGCTGATAAACCGCTTCGATGACATGACGCGCCGGAAGCGGCTGGCCCGGCAAAGGAAAAGCACTCCCGTTCTCGAGCCAATGAAAGTGGATCGTCCGTCCTTTGCCCGCGCGCAAGAGATCTTGAATGGCCGCGTAGACGGGCTGCCCGGGGTTGGCCCCTGGAAGCATGATCGAGGCATCGACGTCCTCGAGCATCTCCAAAAGCTTCGCGCGCGATGCGCGTCCGTCTTCACGGAGCGTCTCTTCGCTCCAACCGCCGGGCACGGGTTGCGCGAGCACATCGATGACGCCAAGATCGATCGCCCCTACTTTCATCACCTCGTAGCGCAAATGGGGGATGAGTGCATCGAAGAGCCCTGGATGGGCCACGGCGAGAAACGTCTCGCCCGGCTTCATCGCGAGACGCTCGACGATCTTCCTCGCCATCGCCTCGTAGTCAAGAGTAAATTGCGGCGGCACCGACTGAGCCGCGGCGGCGGTGCCCAAAGCCAAAGTTAATCCCCAAGTTAATCTGAAGACACGCGTTATCTTTTTCATTGTTTACGTCCTGGGTCGTTCTTGGAAAGAAGCCAACCAACGACAAAAAGGGCCCCACCCACGCCCGTCATCCCGAGCATGGGCCGCATTTGGCTGGTGCCGAAAAAGTTAACCATCGCCAGGCTCACGGCGATGAAGCCGAACAACTCGAGCCCGCGCCCGACATAGTACAGCGTCCACCCTGACCAGTTGACGTTCTGTTTCTGGGACACGCCTAGATCCTCCCGAAGTTTCTTTCAATCTGCTCGAGGCCGATCCGAAGGGTCGTCGGACGGCCGTGCGGACAGACGGTCGGCTGCCGCGCCTTCCAGAGCGTCCGCACGATGTATTGCATCTTCTCCATCGCGAGCGGGAAGTTGACTTTGATAGCAGCGTGGCAAGCTAGCCGGGCGGCGATGCGGCTCTGCGCATCGATGACCGATGAGCTGCGGCACTCGCGCTCGCGTTCACCGAGCGCCGCACGCACGAGCCGCAACGTGTCGATTCCCGAGAGTGCCGCGGGCACGGCGCGGAGGACGTAGCCGTCGCCGCCGAAGGGCTCGATGTCATAGCCGAAAGCAAGAAGCTGCGAGAGCTCTTCCTCCATCGTCACGCGCTCGGACGGCGTGAGCTCGAGCGGCGTAGCTGTGAGCAAGAGTTGCTGCTCACCGCTGTCGCCTCGATCGACAAGATCTTCGTAAAGGATGCGCTCGTGCGCCGCGTGTTGGTCGACGAGCCAGACGTCGTCGTCATCGGCGGCGAGGATATAGCTTTCGCGAAACTGTCCGATCGGGATCGGCGGCGTATCGACGAACTCGGCAAAAGTGGGCGTGGGCTCAGAAGAAGCCGCCTGCGGGCTTAGTAGAGCTTCGGCCATTTGGGTCCCCGACATTTCCGTCATTCCCGATTGGCCCGATTGGCCCGATTGGCCGTATAGGGCGGGAGTCGGCTCGCGTTTGAACGGCGGCGGCGCGAGCCCGCTTCCCGACCTCGTAATGAGTACGTCCGGCGCTCGCCCGTCGCCGTGCAGCGTGTTCTTAACAGCAGAGAACACGGCGTGGTGGACGAATTGCTGATCGACGAAACGCACCTCGCTCTTCGCCGGATGGACGTTGACGTCGACTTTGTCGGGCGGAAGCTCCAGGAACAAATAAACGCGCGGGGTCCCCGATTTCGAAGAAACCTGGCGATAGGCTTCCATGACCGCGTGGGTGAGGATGCGATCCTTGACGGGCCTTCCGTTCACGTAAGCGTGCAGCCGCGTTGACGTCCCGCGGGATTCCGCGGGCGGTGCGAGCCAAGCCTGGATCGCGAGGCTTCCGACGTGATCGTCGAGAACGACAGTGGTCTCCACCCAGCTTTTATCGATTTGATAGATACGCTCGCGCCGCGACGGCACCGAAGGGGTGTCGAGCACCTTTCGTTTGCCGTGCTCGAGACGGAAATGCACGTCGGGGTAGCAAACGGCGAGGTTCGAAATCTGCGCCGCAATGTGCGACGCCTCGGTGACGTCGGCACGTAGAAATTTGCGCCGCGCCGGCACGTTCACGAATAGTTGCCGCACGTCGATGACTGTTCCGGGAGGCACACCGAGCTCCCCTTCTCGAACGAGCTTACCGCCAACGATTTCGATCTCGTAGCCCGCGTTCGATGAGGCCTCCCGAGTCTGAAGCGTGAATTGCGACACGGAAGCGATGGACGGCAACGCCTCCCCACGAAAGCCGAGGGACGAGATGTTCGAGAGCTCGTCCGCAGAGTAGAGCTTGCTCGTGGCGTGACGCTCGAGAGAGAGGCGCGCGTCTTCCGGACTCATACCGATACCGTCATCGGAAATCCGGATGCGATCCTTGCCGCTCTTCTCGATGAGGGCGAAAATCGAACTCGCGCCCGCATCGAGTGAGTTCTCAACAAGCTCCTTGACGACCGAAGCGGGGCGCTCAACGACTTCCCCCGCGGCGATCTGATTCGCCAGCGCATCCGGCATCAAACGGATCTTCGTCATCTTGGATAAGGGGCTCAGTTGTCGGCGGAGACGATCTCGGAAAGATCCGCGACCTGGGAGAGCAGAGTACGCAATCGGTGAAGGAGCGCCAAACGGTTGGTCCGCAACCTCTCGTCTTCCGCCATTACCAGCACTTCGTCAAAAAATCGATCGACCGCGGGCCGCAAGGTCGAAAGCTCCAGAAGCGCTTCCCTGTAGGATCCGTCTTTGATCTTCGCGGTCGCGCTCGGCTCCATGGCTTCGAGCGCGGAATAAAGTTCTTCCTCTTGTTTCTCCGAGAACGCTTCGGGATCGACTCGGCCTGGCTTCTTGTCGGCGAGGATGTTCCTTACGCGTTTGAACGCGGAGGAGAGCGCCTGGAAATCCCCCGAGCCGCGAAGCGCTGCGACCGCCTCGAGCCGGTGCGCGGTGTCGGTAACCGGTCGGTCGAGCGCTCCGAGAGCGAACACAGCAGAGATCTCGTCATGGCGATAGCGCCGCGCGAAAACGAAACGGAGCCGCTCGGTAAAAAACTCCAGGAGCTTGTCGTCTACCGGCGCGTCGCCGAGCGCCAGGAGCTCATCGGGCGTGATCTCGAGCGGAAAGTCGAGCCGTTCGTGGCTTTCGAGAAGAATACGGATGACGCCGAGCGCCGCACGCCGCAGGGCAAAAGGATCGCGTGAGCCAGTCGGCACGAGCCCGACGGAGAACATACTCCCGAGTGTGTCGAGCTTGTCAGCGAGCGCTACCACCGCGCCTTCGCGGTTGAGAGGAAAGCCGTCTTCCTCGAGCCCCTTGGGCTCGTAATGGCCATAGACCGCTTTCCAAACGGGCTCGGCCTCGCCTTGCTCCTTCGCGTAGAGGCCGCCCATGATGCCTTGAAGCTCGGGGAATTCTCCCACCATACCCGTGACTAGATCGCACTTCGCGAGCGCGGCCGCACGGCGGACCGGCGCTTCACGCGTCTCCGTTTTCGCGGCAATGGCAAGCGCAATCGTGACCATACGCTCGCTCTTCTCCCGATAGCTACCGAGCTTCGCGTGGAACAAAACGCCTTCGAGCCGTGTCGAGCGCGCGTGGAGCGGCGTTTTCAGATCATCGTCCCAGAAGAACTTAGCGTCACGAAGGCGCGCGACGACGACGCGCTCGGCGCCCGTCCTCATATTGCCTTTCGTATCCGCCGCCATGTTGGTCGGCGCGATGAAGGCCGGCTTCTTCTGCAGAGGAAAATAGTGCTGATGGTGGATGAGCACCGTGTGCCGAACTTCTTCGGGAAGACTCAAGAATTCCTCGGGGTAAGTCCCGAGCACCGCGCCCGGCCACTCAGAGAGCTCAACCACCAGCGCCGGGTCGAGCCCCGGGGCGCAGCGGGCGCCCGCCTTTTTTTCGAGCTTTCTCAACTCCTTCATCAGCCGCTCGCGACGTTCGTCCGGATCCAGGATCACGTAATTGCTCTTGAGCGTCGACTTCAGCTCGCGAAAGCTCGTCACCTTGAACGGTGCGCCGCCGCGCTGGCCCGCTGAAGCGAGAACGCGATGGCCTCGCGACTTGCGTCCGCTCTTTACAGAAGGCGAGCCGGAAACGTGGATCGTAAACGGCACGACGTGGGTGCCGTAGAGCGCGACCATCCAGCGGATCGGCCGCCCGAACGGGAACGGCTTGCCGTCGGCGAGCGTCGCGTCCCAATGCATGAATTTCGGAAAGGACAAGCCGCGCAAGATCTTCGTCATCACGTCCGGAAGCAGGGCGAATGTCTTCTGTCCCTTCGTCGAGCGCTCGAAACCGACATACTCGCCTTTGGGTGTCGTGAGCACAGTGAGGCGTTTCGGCCCGATGCCGTTTTTCTTCGCGAAGCCGAGACCGGCCCGAGTCCACGCGCCGTTTTCGTCCCGTGCTACCCGCAGTGGCGGGCCCGTCACTTGCTCGCTTCGGTCGGGCTGCTTGTCGGCGAGCTTCGGCACGTGTAGGACGAGTCTTCGCATGGTGCCGCTCGACGCCACGCCTCTAGCGTCGAGCCCGGCTTCTGCGAGCTCCTTTCTTGCCTGCTCCTCGAGCTCGCGGATGGTTCGCGAAAGCCACGAGGCCGGGATCTCTTCGCAGCCGATTTCCCAGAGGAGCGGAAGGTTATTCATGATGCGGCCGGCTCCTCGGTCACGCCGACATAGGCTCTCGCCACCGCACAGGCCAGCTCGCGCACTTTCAAGATCATCGCCATGCGCTCGTTGACGGATACGGCGCCACGCGCATCGAGCGTATTGAACAAGTGCGAGCACTTTAGACAGTGCTCGTAGGCGGGTAGCACGAGTCCTTCCTCGAGCAACCTTCCGCTCTCCGCGTAGAGCTCGTCGAAGTGGCGGCGCGTCATCTCGACATTCGCCGCGTCGAAATTGAACCGGGAGCCCTCGACTTCGTCGCGATGGCGGACGTCGCGGTACAAAATGCCGGGCGCCCATTCGAGATCATAAACGTCATCGACATTCTGCAGATACATGTCGAGCCGCTCGAGCCCGTAAGTGATCTCGCCCGAGATGGGCGAAAGGAGGATGCCGCCCGCCTGCTGAAAATAGGTGAACTGCGAGACCTCGAGACCATCGAGCAGCACTTGCCAGCCGATGCCCCAAGCGCCCAGAGTCGGGGACTCCCAGTTGTCCTCCTCGAAGCGGATATCGTGTACCTTCGGGTCGATCCCGCAGGCCGAGAGGCTCTTCAAATAGAGGTCCTGAATGTCGTGCGGCGGCGGCTTCAAGACGAGCTGAAGCTGGAGATGTTTGTAGAGCCGGTTCGGGTTGTCTCCATAGCGGCCGTCGGCGGGACGACGGGACGGCTGCACGAAGACCGCCTTCCAGGGTTCCGGACCCAGGACGCGCAAAAACGTCTCGGGGTGCATCGTCCCGGCCCCCATTTCGACATCATAAGGTTGCTGGACTAAAACGCCTCGATCCGACCAGAACTTCGTGAGAGTGAAGATGAGCTCTTGAAGTGTCATCGTCCTTTCTCGTATCGCAGCAAATCCTCGAATACTTGATGTGACTTCAAATCCTTCTCCAGCTGTTCCTGCATGAGACGGTAGTGAAACGAGCCGAGCTCGCGCAGCACCTCCTCCGTCTCCGGCGGCGCCAGCACATGGGGCGCCGTCTTCCACATCACTTCGAGATATTGGAGCGCGCGCGGTGACAACAAAATACCCGAATCTAGACAGCGTAGGCACTCGAGACGATGCTCGACTGCGAGATAACGCGCCCCCTCATCAGCGAGCGCGCGGCCGCATGAGGGGCAATTCTTCCGCCTCGGATAGAACCCGACGAGCCGCAAGAGCCAAGCCTCGAAATAACGCGCTTTCGTCTCGGGACTCGCATCGACCTCGAGGGCTTCAATGGTCGCGCGCAACAATCGATAGAGGCGTGTGTTGGCCTCGCGCTCGAGCGCGAAATGGTCGACGAGATCCGTCACGTAGCCAAGGGTCGACGCGAGAATGGGCTCTCCCAATTCCGAAAACCTGGACCGGACTATATCACAGCGATCTACGCTGACGAGCTCTCGGCTCTCCTTCTCGAAGAAGGTGAGCTCGACTTCGGTGCCGATCTCGAGACTGCTTCCAAAGCGCGAGCGCATGCGTCTCGCCGCGCGGGCCATACCCCGCAACTTTCCAAAAGGAAGCGTGAAGAAAACAACGATCTTGTCGGTCTCGCCAACTTTGTAGCTTCTGAGGACGGTCGCGATTGCCCGCCGGACAGGCATTTGACGAGGTTAGTAGCGCGCGAGGACGAAGGACCCTAGCCCGAGGAAGAGTAGAAACCCCGTCACGTCGGTGGCCGTCGTCACAAATACCGAGGAGGCGAGCGCCGGATCGATCTTGATCCATCGGAGAAAAAGCGGGACCAACGTTCCCATGACCGCAGCCACAAAAAGCGTCCCGAGCATCGCGAGCGCCAACACAGCGCCGATGATGGGATCGCCTTTCCACATATATGCGACGAAGCCGACGAGAATCCCCATGACGATCCCGTTAGCAACGCCCACCAAGACCTCTTTGACCAGAGCCTTCCGGCTACTCGCCCACGAGAGCTCGCCGAGCGCGATCCCGCGCACCATCACGGTCAGCGTCTGGTTGCCCGCATTGCCGGCGAGAAGAGGCACGATGGGCATGAAGACCGCGAGTACCGCGAACTGCCCGATGACGGACTCGTATTGCGCGACCACGAGCGCGGCAAGAAACGCCGTCACCAGGTTCACGACGAGCCAAGGGACGCGCTTTTGGAAAGAGGTGCGGGGCGGCGTGAAGACACGCTCTTCCGTATCGAGCCCCGCAAGCCGATACATGTCTTCGGTCGCCTCTTCCTTGATGACGTCGATGACATCGTCGACGGTAATGACGCCGACGAGCTTATTCTGCGCATCCACCACTGGGATGGCGAGAACGTTGTACGACGCGACGAGCTGCGAAACTTCTTCTTGGTCCGTATCGGTGGTGACCCGGATGACGTCGGTCTCCATGATTTCGCTGAGAGGCGTCTCGGGCCGCTTCAAGAGAATCTGGCGCAGGGACAAGACACCGACCAGATTGCCGTGCTCGTCCACGACATAGATGTAGAAGACCATCTCCAAGTCGTCTCCGGCATCTTGAAGACGCTCGATGGTCTCCGCTACCGTAGTGTCCTCGTCGAGCGAGAAGACCTTTGGGCTCATGATGCGGCCCGCAGTCTGCTCGGGATATTGCAGAAGATCCTCGACCTCCGCGGCCTCCTTCTCGCGCATCGCGCCGAGAATTTCTTCTTGAAGCTCCTGGGGGAGATCCGCGACGAAATCGGCGGCGTCGTCCGGATCGAGCTCCTGGAGGATCCTCGAGATCTCCTGAGACGACATCTCCGACAGAATGGGTGCGCCTCGCTCGGGCCCGAGCTCGGAGAGCGCTTCGCTCGCGAGCGTCAAGTCACGCTTGTAGAGCGTTTCGAACGTTTCGCGGCGGAGATGTTCGGAGAGGTCGCCGAGTATATCGGCAATATCAGAAGGATGGAGGCGGCTGAGAATCTTGTAGGCGTTGACATACGCGCCCCGTGCCACGAGCTTGCGCACGGTCTGGGCGAGTAAAGGTGTCCGGGTCAACGGCATATTGGCTACCTATCGGGATCGATTCGGCCATCGTCGAGACTAGACTAACACAACAGCTGAACGCCACCAACCCCTTTAGGCCGTTACTAGTGTATTTTCTTGAATTTAGTGGCACCCCTGTGTCACCATCGCGGCGTCTTATAGGATCTTAGGAGCGTGCTTCATGAGCCCCCCGACTTCCGAGAGTACACAGTCGGAGCTTCTGTCCAGACGCCAGAAGGCCGTCCCGCGCGGCCCTTTCAACGTCGCGCCCATTTTTGCCGATAGGGCGGAAGGGGCGAAGCTCTGGGACGTCGATGGCCGTGAATACATCGACTTTTGCGGCGGGATCGGCGTCCAGAACGTGGGCCACAACCACCCCAAAGTCGTTGCGGCTATCCGTGAGCAGGCCGAGCGCTTCATCCACACGTGCTTCCATGTGGTGATGTACGAGCCCTACGTCCGCCTCGCGGAGCGGCTCAACGAGATCGTCGCCATTCCCAGCCCGAAAAAAACCGTACTCTTCAATAGCGGCGCCGAAGCGACCGAGAATACCGTGAATATTGCCCGGGCCTACACGCGGCGGCAAGCGGTTTTGAGCTTCGAACGCGGCTTTCACGGGCGGACGCTTTTGGCGATGACGCTTACGGGCAAGGTGAAGCCTTACACCGAAGGCTTTGGCCCTTTCGCACCGGAGGTCTATCGCCTTCCCTACGAGCCGTTCTTCGGCCCAGGTGAGAGACCCGATAGCGAGGTCGAAGCCGCCTGCCGCAGCGCGCTCGAGCAAGTTTTCACGTATCAGATCGAGCCGCAACACATTGCCTGCGTGTTGATCGAGCCCGTGCTCGGCGAAGGCGGCTTTTTGCCCGCGCATCCCGCGGCTTTCCGCACGCTCTGGGAGGTAACGCGTGAGCACGGCATCCTGTTCGCGAGCGACGAGGTGCAAACGGGCTTTGGGCGTACGGGAGCGCTCTTCGCTTTCGAGCACTTCGACGTTGTGCCCGACATGGTCGTCATGGCGAAGTCACTTGCGGCCGGCCTCCCCTTGAGCGCGATCACGGCGCCAGCCGATATTCTCGACGCGCCGCAAGTCGGCGGGATCGGCGGGACCTATGGCGGCAACCCAATCGCCTGCGCGGCCGCGAACGCTGTCCTCGACATCATGAAAGAAGCGAGCCTTCCCGAGCGCGCGGGCGTCATCGGCAAGACGGTGATGGCCAGCTTTCGCCAGTTCGCCACTCGCTTCGACTTCGTGAAAGACGCGCGCGGTCTCGGAGCCATGTGCGGTCTCGAGCTCGACGACACGTCACGCGCCAATCGTGTTCTAGAACACGCGCTCGAGCGCGGGCTCTTGTTGATGACCGCGAACGGAAACGTCATTCGAACACTCATGCCGCTCGTGATCTCGGACGAAGAGCTCGAGCGCGGCTTGGATATCCTCGAGGCGTCGCTCGCGAGCGCTTCTTGAGAAGTCGAAAAAAGAAAGCTACTCAGTGTGAATCGATGCCGAGGTCGTTCAACAGCCGCCTGTTCTCGCGCCAGTCGCCGCGCACTTTGACGTGGAGGCCGAGATAGACTTTCGTTCCAAGAAACGCTTCTGCGTCTTTACGAGCCGCGGTTCCGATTTTCTTCATCATCCCGCCCCCGCGGCCCAGAAGGATCACTTTCTGCGAATCACGCTCGACGAGGACGGAAGCTTCGATCCGCGTGAGCGCGTCGCCATCTTCCCAGGAGTCGATGAGAACGGCCGTCGAGTGCGGCACCTCTTGACGCGTGAGTTCGAGGATCTTTTCCCGGACCATCTCGGAGATGAAGAAGCGCTCCGAGAGATCCGTGAGCGTCTCTTCCGGATAGAGGACTTCACCCTCCGGGAGGTAGCTCCTGAGCGTGGATTCGAGACGATCGACGTTGTCACCCGTCAGTGCGGAGAAAGGCACGATCTCGGCAAAGTCGTGCTTGTGCCGATAGGCATCGATCACGGGGAGGATGTCTTGCTTCTTGCTCGCATCGATCTTGTTGATGCCCAGAATCACGGGCACCTGTACCTCTTTGATGAGCTTCATCACGTGCTCGTCTCTGCCCCCGAACCTCTTGCCGATATCGATCATCAGCAAAACGAGGTCCACCCGCTTGAGACTCGACAGAGCCGCCTGCAGCATCAGCCGATCCATCTCGTGTCGCCCTCTGTGAAGGCCGGGCGTATCGAAAAACACCATTTGCGCCTCGGGCCGATTCGCGATGGCGAGGATTCGATTCCGCGTCGTCTGGGGTTTGGCGGTTACGATCGCGACCTTCTGGCCAACGAGCCGGTTCAAGAGCGTTGACTTTCCGACGTTCGGCCGACCAACGATAGAGATGAATCCGGAACGCATCGAAGACGCCTAGGTAGCACCCTCCAAGCGAAAGCGAACCTTGTGGATGCGCTGGCCGTCCGCATCCACGACTTCGATGCGAAGGCCCCCATTCTCGATGACCTCACCCACCCGTGGGATACGACCGATCGATTCGAGAACATAGCCCGAGACCGTCTCGAAGCCGGATCCGTTCACTTCGAAGTGCAGCTGTTGCTTCACATCGTCGATATCCGCACGGCCGCTGACAAGAAAGACACCGTCGCGTTCCTTGACGATCTCCTGGTCCACTTCGTCGAACTCGTCATGAATCTCGCCCACGATCTCTTCCAGGATATCCTCCACGGTCACGAGACCTGAGATCCCGCCATATTCGTCAACGACCATTGTCAGCGTTTGATTGCTCCTCTGGAACTCGGCGAGGAGAGCCGAGACCTTCTTCGTCTCGGGGACGAAGCTCACTTCCCGTACGAGAGGTTTGATCGCCGCGTCCGGGTTCGCTTCGAGAAAAGCAATCAAATCGATCGCATAGAGGAGCCCTTCGATGTTGTCGAGACTGTCGCGATAAACTGGAACGCGCGCATGTTTCTCTTTAGTAAAAAGCTCGCGCACTTCCCCGAGAGTGGCGTCATTTCGGATCGCCACCATTTCTGGGCGCGGCGTCATGACCTCACGCACGACTTTGTCGCCGAGATCGACGATAGACTGCACCATACGCCCTTCGTCACCCTCGAGGATACCTTCTTCCTCACCCGCTTCGATGAAAGCCTGCACATCCTCGGTCGTAACGACCTCGTCTTCTTCGCTTTCGTGGATGAACGCGCCGACGAATCGAGAAAGCGGCCGGCTGATAGGCGTGACGAGCTTGGCGTAGATACGGTACGCGGGCAGGAGCGTCAACAGGACATGTTCGGGATTCTTGCGCGCGATGATGTTCGGAAAAGTCTCGCGAAAGACGAGAAAGATCGCGAGCATCGTCGCGAAGGCAAAAAGGAGCGGCAGAAACGGCTGCGGCGCGGACGAGAACAAGAACAACATCGTGACGAGGACGGTGATTCCCGTGAACGCACCTTGAAGCCCGATGCGCAGCGGTAGGAGAAAGCTCATCGGGTCCTCGAGCGAGCGCGTCAAATATTCTGGCTTCCACCCCTCTTCGCGATAAGCGCGGATCGAGATCTTGCTGAAGTAGTCGAAAGCGACATCGATGAGCGCGAGAAAAAACGCGAGCGCCAGCAATAGAGCAATGCCGAGAGCCGCGAGCCAAGATGAGATCATGCGGCGCGCCTCGGAGTCGTGATCCGGAATTTCCGGCGTAAGCGATATTCGATGCGGCGCATCTCGCCGTTATCCGTTTCGTGGTCGTAGCCGAGCAGATGTAGGAAGCCGTGAAGTGTCAAGACCTTGAGCTCGCGTTTAAGATTGCTGTGGCGCCTTCTTGCGTGCCGATCCGCCGTCTCCACGGAAATAACGATGTCACCGAGATAGTCCGCACTCCCGCCCACGCCGTGGAACGACAGGACGTCGGTCGGCTTGTCGAAGCCGCGATAGTCACGATTGAGCTCTTGGATCCGAGCATCCGCGACGAGAACGAGCGTAGCAGAGCTCTCGTCGACCCCCGTCGAGACCGCGACACGCGCGAGAAAGGATTGGAGCTCGCGTTGGTCGACTTTGAAGCGCCGCTGCAGATTTCTGACAACGACGCTTTGATCGGGGTCCTCTTTCATCAGCCGTCCTCGCATCAGCCGTCCTGGCATCAGCTGTCCTGGCATCAGCTATCCTGGCATCAGCTGTCCTGAACGACGAGGGGCTCGACCTCTTTCTCGAAATCGAAACCCGGATAGCTCACGCGTTGATGGTGGATGCCCATGAGCACCCTCAGAAAACCCGACGCACTTTTCTCGAGGTCTCGCAGGGTCAGGTCGCACTCGTTGAGCTGTCCATCGAGAAAAATGTAGTCGATGATCTGACGGATCATCCCCTTCAGCCGGGCAGGGCTTGGCTCATCAAGGGTACGGGACGCGGCTTCCACGGCATCCGCGATCATGATGATTCCGGCCTCTTTGGTCTGCGGCTTCGGGCCCGGATAGCGAAACTCCTCTTCGGTCACCTCGCCGAGCGCCGGGTCCTGATGGTCTTTCGCCTTCTGGTAGAAGTAAGTGATGAGCTTTGTGCCGTGGTGCTGAGGGATAACGTCGATGATCTCCTCGGGAAGGTCGATGGCCTTCCCCATCTGAATCCCTTCTTTCACGTGGCTCGCGATAATGAGCGCGCTCATCCGCGGAGACAGCGTATCGTGCTTGTTTTCACCCGTTTGGTTCTCGACGAAATAGCCCACTTTAGTCAGCTTCCCGATGTCGTGATACATCGCCGCCGTCCGGCAGAAGACGGCGTTGGCGCCGATGGCTTCGGCGGCGGCTTCGGAAAGCGAGCCGACCACAATACTGTGATGGTAGGTGCCCGGAGCCTCGAGGGCGAGCTGCCGCAACACGGGTACATTATTATTAGCGAGCTCGAGCAGGCGGATATCTGTCGTGCGATGGAACAGCGCCTCTACGGCAGGCAGCAAGGACGAGACCACGAGCGAGACACTAGCGCCGCCGAGAAACGCGCAGACAAGATCGAAGCCGAACGTGCTCAGCGGGAAATAGCGCTCCGTCAAAAGATCCATTGCAAGGACCGTGGTGAAGTTCATGCTCCCAATCAAAAGACCGATTTTAAAGAGCTCCGTCCGGCGCTTGTATTGAAACAGCCCGAGGATGGCGGTCAGACAGGACACCAGGCAAAAAATTGCGAGCTCCAGATTCCCCGTCATGACTCCGAGAGCAATCGAGAACAAGGCCGATGCGAGAAGCGCCGTCGGCGTATGCTCGAGCAGCAAAATCAAGACCGCCACCGCAGCAAACGGCACCGCGTAGTAGTACGAGGTTGAATTGTTGAACGGGGCGATGACGAGCTGCTCGGAGACGAGACGCGCGACCCTGAACGCGATGCGCGCGAGCGCGAGATGGCCGATCACGACGAGGCCCACGAGGGCGAAGGTTTGACGTCTCCACGCATCCCCGGTGCGTAATGGACGCAGGAGATTCCACTGGATCAACAGGATGACGCCGGCGAGGAAAAGGGCGCCGACGACACCGGCGAGACTCCACCGCTGATCCTGCTCCGATGCAAGATACTCGAGCTGCCGGAGTACGTTCTCGTCGATCTCATCCCCGGCGCGCACGATGGTCTTACCGCGCGGCACCTGATAGTAAACAGAATCTACGCGCGCGCGTGCCTCGCTCCGCGCTCTTTCGGTGTCGGCGAAAGCGAACCGGAGCGTCGGCTCGACGAAGCGTGAGCCGAGGGCCGTGAGCTTTCTTCTCTCCACCTGACGCAAGTCCGACGTGCTCGCCATTTGCACGACCAGAAGCTCCCGCGCTTCTTCGCTCGTGAGAATGTTCGAGAAGTCGCGTCGGATCTGTGAAGCTTTGCTGATCTCCTCGCGGCGGCGCATCGGGCGCCCCGAGGCCAAGAGTCTCTCCTTGCTCGCGACGATGTCTCGCGACAAAACGCTCGTCACGGCCTGCGTCAGAACCTGCTCGATGTTAGGAGAGAACTCCTGCTCGAGCAAAAGCTCGAGCTCTTCGTCGCGGAGCGTGACCTCGAGACGATCCTGAAGAGCCGTCATCAACTCTTCGCGAGGCAGGACGAACTCCCCTGCGTCGATGAGCGGGGTCGTGTTTTCGGACTCTGGGGATTCTTCGCTCTCGAGCTCTTCGCCTTCGGCTACGAGTGTGATCCCGAGCGCTTCTCGGCCAAACTCGAACGCGGAGGCTATTCGGCTCCGCGCATCCGTCATCGCGCCGTCGTTGAAGTCGAAGATTTCGTGGACAGCCTCGCCTGCTTCCACTCGGCGCGCCTCGGTCGTTACGTCGTCTTCATAGCTGAAATCGATCGGCGCGCGGAGGGTGACCGGCGAGACCTGACCGAGCTCGAACTCCTGTATGCGGAAATGGAGTCCCGGCGTCAAAAGGACAGTGAGACCGATGACGAAGAGCACGAGCCATGGCCAGACGGAGGCGTAGGCGAGGTCGAAGAGATCGCGCCTGCGCAAACCCCTCGGACCGCGGTGAGACTTCGCGTTTTTCTTCGGAGCGCTTTGTTCGATTTCAGCCATCGACAGCCTTCAGCGCCTCGTTCATCATTAGTCAGTCGTCATTCGTCATTGGACATTGATCTGTGCGCGGCACTCTAAGACTCGGTGCTCGTCGCGTCGCGCACGGAGACGGGTCGCGACTCTAGCCTCTTTCGATCATAGGCCCGAATGATCGATTGTACGAGCGGATGGCGGACCACATCCGTCGGGTCGAAATTCACGAACGCGATGCCGGGGATGTCCGACAGGATCTCGGCGGACTCGACGAGTCCACTGGTCTTTCCAGGAGGCAGGTCGATCTGGGTCACGTCGCCTGTCACGACGGCATTCGAGCCGAAACCGATTCGCGTGAGAAACATTTTCATTTGCTCGGAGGTCGTGTTTTGGGCCTCGTCCAAGATGACGAAGCTCCCATTGAGAGTTCGACCTCGCATGAAGGCGATCGGGGCGATCTCGATGATGTCGCGCTCTATGAGCCGCACCACTTTCTCGGCATCCATGACGTCATATAGAGCGTCGTAGAGCGGCCTCAAATATGGGTTGATTTTTTCCTGCAAGTCTCCCGGGAGAAAGCCCAGCTTCTCCCCCGCTTCGACCGCGGGACGAGCCAGAACGATGCGGCTGACTTTCTTTTGATTGAGCGCTGCGACCGCCTTCGCCACCGCCAAGTAGGTCTTCCCCGTGCCGGCCGGTCCAATGGCGATAACGATGTCGTGCTCCTCCATCGCCTCGAGATAGGCGAGCTGATGCAGGCTTCGCGGCATCACCTTCTTGTGCTTCGACGGGTAGATCACGGCACCGACAAAGTAATCTCGGAGCGAAACTTCCGGGTCTTGCCGTATCAGCCGAAGCGCGATGCGAAGGTCGCTCGCCGATAAACGATGGCCGTCCGCCGCGAGTCCCGAGAGTTGCCCGAAAATGTTCTCGAGCTTCGCGACTTGCTCGCTGTCGCCCTCGACGAGAAGCTCCTCGCCGCGGCTTATGATCTGCACGCCGAGAGATTTCTCGAGGGATTTCAGGTTCTCGTCGTGAACGCCGAAAAGGGCGCGCGCCCCTTCCTCGGGAACCGAAATCTTCTTCATGTAGCGAAAGCGCTTGCCTCCCTCAGGGAAACTCCATCCTTCAGAAAATGCGACAACGCAAAAGCGTCTCGTTTTCTCAAATTATGGGGTTTTGACGACGCCGACCGGCGAAAAGTGATGACGCGCAAGTTCTTGCATAATGCCACCTGAACGTAGCACAGCCCGGTAGGCCCGTCAAATCAAAGACTTGCCTAAAGGCTCGTTCGCGAAGCACTCACTCGCTCGGCGTTTTGTCGGCCCATTCGGGTCAGTTGTACTTTTTCAGGAGCCTCCTAGTGCCTAGACCTTTTTGAGGGAAATGCCGAGCTCGTCGAGCTGATCGGGGGTCACATCCGACGGCGAGCCCGTCATCATGTCGAGCGCCGACGTCGTCTTCGGGAAGGCGATTACGTCCCGCAAGCTCGTCCCTCCCACGGCCAACATCGCGATGCGGTCGAAGCCGAGCGCAATCCCGCCATGAGGCGGGGTGCCGTATCGAAGCGCCTCCAGAAAGAAGCCGAATTTCTCCTTCGCCTCCTCGTCACTCAAACCGAGCGCGCGGAAGATCTTTTCCTGGACGCCCGAATTATGGATACGGATGCTCCCGCCCCCGAGCTCGTAGCCGTTCGCAACCACGTCGTAAGCCAGCGCGCGCACGGAGCCGGGATCCGTTTCGATGAGGTCCATATCCTCGGGATGAGGCGAAGTGAAAGGGTGATGCATCGAGTACCAGCGCCCGTCGGACTCCGAGTACTCGAGGAGTGGAAACTCGGTCACCCAGACGAACTTGAAGCCCCCCTCTTGAACCCAGCCCTCGCGCTTCGCGAGCTCGAGCCGAAGGCCGCCGAGGACAGAGGAAGCGAGGGGGCGATCACCCGCGACGATGAGAAGAAGGTCGCCGACGACGCCGCCCGCGGTCTCGAAAGCCTTTTTCATGCGATCGTCACCGAGATGACGCGCGAGCGGGGACTTCAGCTCGCTCTCGGTCCAGCGCGCCCAGCCGAGACCCTTGGCGCCGAGCGCTTTTGCCGAAACCTCCAAGTTGTCGAGGTCTTTGCGGGAATAGCCCGCGCAACCTTTGGCCACGATGGCGCGCACGACCCCGCCGCCTTCGAGGATGTTCTCGAAGATCGCGTAGCCCGAGCCTCGGACGATGTCGGAGAGATCGGAAATCTCGCAGCCGAAACGGAGGTCGGGCTTGTCCGAGCCGTACCTATCGATCGCCTCGTTATATTTCAGCTTGGGGAACGGTGCACGGATAACGCCATCGACGTCGGCCGCCCGAAACATGTGGACGAAGAGACCCTCGACAAGGCTGTAGACATCCCTCGGCTCGACGAAGGACATCTCGATATCGATTTGCGTGAACTCCGGCTGGCGGTCGGCGCGGAGATCTTCGTCCCTGAAACAGCGCACGATCTGAAAATAGCGCTCCATGCCCGAGATCATGAGGAGCTGTTTGAAGATTTGCGGCGACTGCGGAAGCGCGTAGAACGAGCCTTTGTGCACGCGACTCGGCACGAGATAGTCGCGCGCCCCCTCGGGCGTCGACTTCGTCAAGAAAGGCGTCTCGATCTCGTTAAAGCCATGCTGGGTCAGATATTCGCGGCCGGCAAAGCCAAGCTTGCTGCGTTTTTCGAGATTGCGCCGCATCGGAGCGCGTCGCAAATCGAGATAGCGGTAGCGGAGTCGCAAAACCTCACTGACTTTGACGTTCTCGGTGAGCTCGAAAGGCGGCGTCTTTGCTTCGGAAAGAACTTCGATCCTGTCCGCACGCACTTCTATATCTCCCGTCGCGACGCTTCGGTTGATGTTACCCTCGGCGCGTCGCAGCACCTCTCCTTTTACCGCGACAACCCACTCTGAGCCCACTTGCTTGGCGGTATCCTTGACGCCTTCGCCCGACGACGGACTAATCAGAATCTGCGTCACGCCCATACGATCGCGCAGCTCGAGAAAAGTGATGCCGCCGAGGTCGCGAACGACATCCACCCACCCCATGAGCACCACCGACTGCCCGACGTCTTGCGCGCCGAGCTCGCCGCAGGTATGCGTCCTCCGCCAGCTGTTCAAGATTGTCTCCGCGTTCGATATTCGTCTTTCAAATCGAAGTAGTGCTTTGCCGAATAGCGAAGGTGGTCGAGCTCCTCTTCCGACAAGTCTCGCACAATTCTGGCTGGAACGCCGCGCACGAGCTTTCCCGCAGGTACGACCGTACCCGGGCTGACAACGGCGCCCGCGGCCACGAAGGCTTGCTCTTCGACCACCACATCATCGAGTACGATAGCCCCCATACCAATGAGCGAGCCCGAGCGCACCCAGCAGCCGTGAAGGATGGCCCGATGTCCGACCGTGACATCGTCTTCCACGATCGTCGGGCTCGTCCCTTCGTTGACGTGGATGGCCGTCAAATCTTGGATGTTCGTGCGAGCGCCGATGCGAATGTAGTTCACGTCGCCTCGAAGCACCGAGCCGAACCAGATGCTTGTATGGGCGCCGACGACGACGTCCCCGATGACATGGACGCCGTCCGCGATGTAAGCCGTTTCATGGATGTTTGGTGTTTCCCCACGATACGGATGGATCACGAGGCGTCTTTCTCCACCCTCTTGAGCCACACCAAATCACGCGCGAAGTCGTACGAAACCGAGATTTGATTCAAAAGATCCGCCCCAATGACGCCCACGGGCTGGCCGTCATAGGGAAGCTCGTGCATTTCGCCGAGGAGCACCGGCATGCTTTGGGTGGAGAATGCTCCCACCCCAAGTGTTGGGATGACCGTCTGAGACGCTTTTTTCTCGGCGAAGCCTCGATCCGCCGCCCATCGCCGATCGAGCACCGTGCTCGACGTGCCGGCGTCCAACACGAGGTTGACCTCCTCCATGGCGCCTTCATGCTCGAGACGAACGGGGATCAGAAGAAACCGGCCGGCCGACGTGTAGGTCACCCCGCCTGGTGGGACTTCGCTCGGGGAAGGCTCGAGCAACAATAGGCGCCGCGGGTAGTGCACCGTCAAGCGAAGAGGCTCCAGCACGTCGCGACCGATGCGGCCGTAGCTTCGAAGGCCGCCCATCCCTGTAGCATCCTCGCCTTCAATCAGTAGTGTGCGGACGAGCTGGAATTTGGCGCCGCCGAGCTCTAGTGTTTGGAGATAGGCAACCGGCACTTTCTCTTTCTTGCCGTAATAATCGATCTCTTCCTTCTCGCCACGGCTCGTAAGCTTCATGCCCGAACCCTCGACGATGACCGTGTCGAGAGCAAGCTCTTTGAAGCTCACGTCGATGACGAGCCGATGGGGCCCCATCCCGTTCAAGCGCGATCGCACAATGGGGAGGGCGGATTGGTCGATCGTCTCGAACTTGATCCACTCCTGCGAGCCCTGCGCATATCGTCCGGCTTCGAGCCCAAACAAACCCACGAGAAGAACCACCGCTACGGGCAGCTTCATAGGAACTCGCCTCATTTCTTACTGCGTCGCAAGAAGATAGCAGATTTGATACGTGAATGCTCGCGGTTTTGCGATAATCTGCCGTGCCCAAGACACCGAGCGCCCGGGAACTTCTCGCCGCCGCTGGCATTTTTACTCTCGCGAGCCTCGTCTTTACTTTCCCGCTCGCGACCGCGCTGGGACAAGCGAATCGCCTCGACAGTCCTGATGCCCTCTTGAACGGCTTCATCGTCTCCTGGAATCTCGAGCAGTTACGAAACGATCCGCTTCATCTATTCGACGCGAACATCTTTTTTCCCGAGAAAGGCGCCCTCGCTTATTCCGAGAACCTTCTGACCGCGTCTCTCATCGCGGCCCCTGTGGCGCTCGTCTCTGACAACCCGATTCTTCTCGTGAACATAGCACTCCTCGCAGCGTTCGTTTTTTCCGGCCTCGCAACCTTCGCGCTCGCCTTCGAGCTCACGCACGATCGTCTCGCAGCCTATCTCGCGGGGCTATTGTTCGCCTTCGCGCCGTATCGCTTTGCTCATCTGCCGCACTTGCAGCTTCAGCTCGCTTTCGGCATCCCGCTCAGCTTCGTCTTCCTACGCTTCATCGTCGCCGGAACGGGACGCGCCTACGCCACCTTCGGCTTTGCGGTCACGGCGTTTTTGACGTTCGGCTCGAGCGTTTACTACACGGTCTACGTCGCGAGCGCCGTCCCGATCGTGGCGCTTACCGAGCTCTACTGGGTGCCCAAAGAAAAGCGACGGAGCGCTTTCGGACGGCTTCTTGTCGGCGGTGTGCTCGCGATCGTGCTCGTGATACCTCTCGTCCTGCCCTATCTGGACAAACTTCAGTCGGGACGGCTGCGCTCGCTGCAAGCGGCGACCGAGTTCTCCGCTGGGCTTCCCGAATATCTGTCGAGCTACTCGTGGCTCCACGCTTTTCTTCCAAAAGCGTCCGAGCCCCTGTTCCCCGGATTCATCGCCCTAGCGCTCGCGGCCACTGCGCTTCTGACGGCCGCGCGCGAGCGCGAGCGCAAATGGTGCTGGGTGGCGGTAGGTTTTCTTGGCGTGGCGCTGTCCCTCGGCCCGTCGCTGGGCCTTTTCACGTTTCTGTACAACGTTGCAGCACCCTATCGGGCACTGCGCGCGCCGTCGCGCGCGGGTGTTCTGTTCTTGCTCGCCGTAGCACTACTCGCCGCCATCGGCCTGACGCGCCTGAAGGGCCAGACAGGCCAGACAGGCCAGACAGGCCAGACATGGATGAAACGGCCCGCCTTACGATGGGCTCTCGTACTCGTCGCCGCCCTCGAATGTTTCGCTGTGCCGCTCGAGCTCCGAATGGATGCGCCGTCCTACCCTGCGATCTATCGTCACGTGGAAACGCTGCCCGAGCCTGGTGCTATGGTCGAGCTGCCGCTGCCGCCGCCCGAGCGGTTCCAGGACAACGCGATCTTCGTCTATCGATCGATCTTCCACCGCCGCCAAATTGTGAACGGCTATAGCGGCTTCGCGCCGCCGAGCTATGGGCTCGCCTATCGCCAGCTCATGCGCCGTGACTTCTTGCGAGGCCTACGCGCCATGGAGAGTAAGGGCGTCCGCTACGTGTTGGCCCACGAAGCGAGGCTCGGGCCGCGCATGAAGCGACAGGTGCAAAAAGCGCAGGATTCCGGCCTCCTCGAGCTAGTCGCCGAGGAGTCCTCGGATCGTCTCTACGCGATTACTGTTCGAGAAGGGAGTCTGGCTCCAGAAGCCAGCCGTAGTCGTGCAGGCTCGGCGCACGCGGCTCCGTGACGGAGTCGAGCGCGTCGTTCTCCTTGAGAATGGCAGGGCCGGGAATGAGCCAGTTGTTCACCAGGAACTCCCAATAAAACAGGCGCTCGCTGTATTCTTCCGCTTCGGACCACATCGCTTTGGGAATCGCTTCTGCCAAGGTCAACCTCCGCAACGATGACCAAGGATGCAACTCACATGCCAGAGGCCGCCCCGAGCGACCATTTTCGTTAGTGTCTCTTCCGGGGATGGTCGAAACCCCTCGCCTTTAGGCGAAGAGAAGATCGTGGTATTGTGGTCGCGTGCGTCACTACAGGCACGGAGCGCACACGAAAACGGACCTAAAAGCGCACATCGTTTGGATACCGAAATATCGTAAAAAGGTTTTGATCGGTCCAGTAGCGGTTCGTGTGCGCGATCTGATTCGTCAGATCGCGATGGAACATGAGCTGCACATAATCTCGGGTAAGGTTGCACGCGACCACGTCCACGTGTTCGTATCCTACCGACCACACCAGGACCTGAGTACGATCGTGCAGTGGCTAAAAGGAATAAGCTCCCGAGTACTCCTTCAGGAGTTTGCTCACCTGAGGAAGAAGTTTTGGGGCCGGCACTTCTGGGCCCGAGGATATCTGGCGGTGAGTTCAGGAAGCATAACGGACGAGATGGTAAAGGAGTACATAGACTCCCAGGATGGCGAGCCTCTTCACGACGACAGTCAATTTCCAATTGACAGCCCTTGAAGCCACCGCCTTCTAGGCGGTGGTTGTTCACTTCTTGTTTTGCAATGGCTTGAATAGCTTGTGGAAAAACCCCCCCGCTCCCGCGTGGTGATTACCCTACAAAACTCACCTCGGGCTGCCCAAAAATGGAAACGCTGTAGCGAACCGATGACACTTATTGCCGAGCGCAGCTCGCGCAACAGAGGCATAGAGAGGTGTGGATTAGGTCCGTTTTTTTCTGTACTCTAGTAGAACGCTTTGCGGTCCCGGAGCGATGCCGGGGGATCGAAGCGGCTCCCGAGTTGCTCGCTCCACTTCGCAAGATCTTCAACGGTGCGCGCCACGCCGTAGTGGTCGGCGTAGCGAAGCAGTCCACCGCGAAACGGCGGAAAGCCCGTGCCCATCACCATGGCGAGGTCGAGCTCTCCCGAGCTGCGCACGATGCCCTCATCGAGGCAACGTGCGGCCTCCGCAATCATGAGCCCGAGCGCGCGCTCGACGCAGTTTTGGGCGGCAACGGCCGGGCGGCGATCCACGCCGACGATCGCGAGGACCGTTTCATCGGGAGACTCGTTTTTGCCGCCATGGCGGTAAAGACCGCGGCCAGTTTTCTTCCCAAGCCGACCCTCGGCGACGAGCTTCGATACGACTTTCGACGGCGAGGCGCGGTCACCGAAAGCGGCTGTCAACACTTTGCCGGCTTTATCGGCCACGTCGAGCCCGACCTCATCGAGCAAACGGAGGGGGCCCATCGGCATACCAAAGGCGACGAAAGTGCTATCGATGGCAGCGATGTCGCCGCATTCCTCGAAAAGACGGCCCGCCTCATTCAGATAGGGGCCGAGAATGCGGTTTACGAGGAACCCGGGGCCATCCTGAACGACGACCGGGGTCTTTCCGAGTTTCTTGGCGAGTGCTATGAGCGACGCCGTCGCCCTGTCGTCGGTCTTCTCGCCCCGAATCACTTCGATGAGCGGCATGCGGTCGACCGGGTTGAAGAAGTGAAACCCCGCCATCCGCTCGGGCCTCTCGAGAACGCTCTGCATGGCGCTGACGGAAAGGGTGGAGGTGTTGGTCGCTATCAAACAGCTTTCAGAAACCACTGGCTCGAGCTCGCGAAAAACGGTCTTCTTGATCTCGATGTCCTCGACGATGGCCTCAATGACGACATCCACGTTCTTAAACCCGCTGAAATCGAGCGTCGTGGTAATGAGCGCCATCTTGCGCTCGAGCTCCCAGCGCGTTATCCGTCGCCGTTTCACCCGGCGCTCGAAAATCGAGCGCGCGGCGGAAAGCCCCGCCCCGAGCGCCTCGGGGCTAATATCCTTCAGCCGGACCGGGATATCGCGCGACGCCACGATCCGAGCAATACCGCCGCCCATCGTGCCCGCGCCGAGCAGGGCGGCGCTCGCAACGGGCCTCGGCTCGATGGAGTCGTCGGTGACGCCGGGATCTTTTTTCGCGTTTTCGTTCAAGAAGAATAAATGGACGAGATTCTTCGAAACGGCGCCTGGGAGCAACGTTTTCGCATGCAGAACTTCGAGCTCGAGCGAACGTTGCTTGGACACCCGCCCCCGCCGGAGCACGTCGAGGATGGCGAGGGGCGCCGGATAGTGGCCTTTTGTTTGCGCGAGCACACGCTTTTTCGCCTGCGAGAACAATAGGGCGCGGCCAAGCAGATTTCGGGACAAAAGGCGCTCTCTAAAAGGCAGCTTTCGGCGGCGGGGACGCTCGCCTTCGATGAGGGAGTGGAGAAGCTCGAGGGAGCGCTTCTCGAGCTCGCCGTGTCTGACCGCGCGGTCGAGGATCCCGAGCTGCTCCGCCCGCTTGGCGTCCACCGAGCGCCCGCGGAGGATGAAATCGAGCGCTTTCGGAAGCCCGATGAGGCGCGGGAGCCGGGTCGCACCGCCCCAAACGGGCAGGATTCCAAGATTGACTTCGGGAAGGCCAAGCTGAAAGCGCGGGTGATCCGAGCCCACCCGGCCGTCGCATGCGAGTGCTAGCTCCGTCCCGCCTCCGAGGCACACGCCACCGATTGCGGCGACGACGGGAAACGGGAGCCCTTCGATGCGGTTCATGAGAGCCTGGCCCGCGAGCACAGCCTCGGCCGCCGAATCGACATCCGTCACCGAGCCGATCTCGCTGACATCGGCTCCCGCGTTGAAGACACCGCTCTTAGCGGAATCGAGCACCGCGCCGCGAACATCGGTGCGCCCCTCGAGCTCGTCCAGCACTTCGCCGAGCCGTTGCATCACGGCTCGCGAGAGCTTGTTGACCTTTTCACCTGGAAGATCAAAAGTGATCCGAGCGATGGAGTTTTCCACACAAAGCCGGATCGGGAGGCTCATGGTTGCAATCGGAGTTTATCAAACGGTACTGTGACGGGTTCTCTTGCATCCCCGCCGACTTCAGAGGAAAATTGGGACAAGATGAAGTTTTTTGCGTGGCTCAAAGAGGTCTTCAGAAATGACGACATCGTCAGCGCGTTCTCCGGGACCGAGATCGAGCCACCCTTCTACAATCGCGACCGCAAGCGTCGGACCCAGGTCTACACCACCCTCGGCTATATAAGCATCGCCTTTGGCGGCCTCATGATTTCCATTCTCTTCCCCGAAGGCCCTCCCTTGGAAGAAAAGTGGACCCCGCCGAGCCTCGTCTTCTTCATGGAGCCCGGCCCCGGCGGAGGAGGCGGCGGCGGCGACGGCAGCGAGGAGCCTTTGTCACTTCAGCAGATTGAGGGTCAAGACGCAGCGACGGTGGCAGTGAAAGTAGAGGTTCCCGAAGAGAAGCTCGTTTTCGATGATCCTGAAGTTGCCGAAGAAGAGGAAGAGGAAGAAGAAGAGGAGCCAGAGGAAGAGGACGCGCCTGAAATCAAAGCGCCGATCGTCGCCATGGCGCCGGACGACCTGAACACCCGCGGCGACCTCGAAGGCGAGGACGAGCTCGCCGCGAACGCGGGCGCGGGTAACGGAGGCGGCATCGGTGAGGGTGACGGGTCAGGGCTTGGACCCGGCACTGGCGGGGGCTTCGGCGGCGGCGCTTATCGCATGGGCTCCGGCATCACGCCTCCCATCCTTCGCAAACAAGTGCGGCCCATATACACGCAAGACGCGCTCTCCAAGAAGATCGAAGGCACGGTCGTGCTCGAGGTCGTCATTCTCAAGGAAGGACGCATCGGCGACGTGCGCGTCGTTCAGGGATTGGGAGGCGGTCTGAACGATCAGGCGATCACCTGCGTGCGTCAGTGGGTCTTCGTCCCGGCGAAGCTCAAAGGCGAGCCTGTCAACGTCGTCGGCGACATTGCGGTTGACTTCAACATCATGTGAGCGTCTCGATGTTCGACGCGACGGTAAAGTGCGCGCGTGTTAGCTCAAGAGCTCTCGAGCGATCGCTTCATCCACGCGCTCGGTCGCGTCGACTTCGTGGCGGATATCCGAAAGTCTCGACGTGAGCTTCGGCACACTCGCGCTCGACGCTTCCCCGCGTGACAAATCCAGCCGAAGCTGCTTGATCTGCTGCTCGGCAACGTCCTGACGAACCTTGAGACGACCGAGCACACCCAAAGCTTTGTGGATGGCCTCGCTTCTTTGCCGAATGACTTCGAGCTGACGCTGGAAGAGTCGCCGGTCATTCGCGTTGTCCGCCGCCACGAGATTGCGCTCCGCCTCCTCGAGTGTCCCCTGAAGAGCGTCGCGCTCCTCGGACGAGGTCTGCTCGGAAAGGTCGCGATGCCTCAATGCGAGATCGCGCACCCCGCTCACGATCGCGTCCACTTCCGCCACAAGAGGCTCCGTCTCCTCGCCGTCGCGACGCGACAAGAGCGCTTTGACGCGCTCGACCTCCTCGAGAAAAGAGGCGGACAAGAGCGAGTCGGGCAAAGCCGCGGGTACCTCGGCCAGCGCAGGCGTGGTTTTTGCGGCGAGCTCTCGCTTTCGCCGGAGAAACGGCAGCGCTGCCGGGAGCGTGCTCATGGCGTGAAAGGCGAGCCCAATGCCCCAAAAGCCCATCCACACGGGCACTTCGCCAAGGAAAAAGTACCATGCGACCCCGAACGTGACAAAAGTACAGGCGTGCTGCATGAAATCGGCGATCTTGCGCTTGCCCACCCAAATGGCCGGATCCCCACTATAGGGGACTTCTTGGCGGAAAAGATCACTCTCGTAGATAGGCACCCACTCACCCTCATCGCCTCGCCGCACCATTTCATCCCCGCTGAAGCGGTTTCGACGTAGTTTGCGCCGGAGCCTTCTTTCCGATAACGATTTGGTCGCGCCGTCGCGCGAACGAAGATAGAACTCGGTCTCGCCGAAAGACGCGCGGATCTCGCGCTCCGCTCCCGAGAGCGCGTTTCGCACGTCTCGCCCCACCCGACCGTGGATGGCGCCCCCAAAGGACGGAACATCGGGCTCCGGGATCTGAGGCACGGGAGGAATAGGCGGAAGCTCGCGGTTGTGCAAGGCAACGGTCTTGAGATCCCGTAACAAGTCGCGCGTGTCTTCATAGCGCTCTCGGTGAGATTTGCGCATACACCGCCGCACGATCCGAACGACGGCGAGGTCGGTGTCTTCAAGGGTCAGACTCGGCACCAAATGCTCCACGGCCTCAACACCGCCATATTTCACCTTCGTGACGGCCAAGTACCCGCGTTTGTGGCGGTATTCGTCCAGCGGATCGCCTGACTTGTCGTTCAGCTTGAAACGCACTCGGAGGCGACCCTCTGTGGCGGCTCTGGACTCCTCCAAAGCAGCACGAACCAATGGATGGCCCAGATGCACCGGGTCAGTGTCCTCCAGGTCCTTAGCATGTCCAATGGCCACCTGCGCGCCCTCGCGCAGTTCTTCCGGTAGAGCCGGCGATGCGGAAAGCTCGAGGAAGATCCTACCGTCCTTCGTCGTCCGCTCGAAGGGCGCGTTGATCGCAGTCAAGTAGCCGGTCACTACCTCATCAATATCCCGATCCAATTGTGCAAGACTGCTCGGTAACTCTTCCTGGATCTGTCGGAAGACAGCTCTAACCGTCTTGTCGATCCGTGTCTCGATCAGGCCTCGTGTTCGATCGGTCTCCTGCTCGAAGTCGCGCCTTTTGGCCTCCATGGTTTCGCGCAATCGGCGAAGCTCCTCCTCGATCTCCTCCACCGTTCTCGCGCGTTCGTAGATACGGCGAAGTCGAGACTCGAAATCCGCACCAAGCGCCGTCGTAAGCGTTTCCGGCGTTGATGTCGACGCTTCGTGCAGTACGAGTCAGATGCGTCGAGCACCGTGCCGAAGAGGTCCAGCTTGTCGCTGAGAATCTCAAAAAGAAGACGTTCGGCTTCGTTGTCTTTGGCGACGAAGTTAATGACCGTGACGTCGTGTGTCTGACCGTATCGGTGGCACCGTCCGATTCGTTGCTCGATCCGTTGCGGATTCCACGGAAGGTCGTAGTTGATCAGAGTGTCACAGAACTGAAGGTTCAGTCCTTTTGCGCCAGCCTCGGTTGAGATGAAAATCCGGGACCGTGTTTGAAACTCGTGGACCAGCGCGAGGCGGGCAGCAACACTTCGGCTCGGGCGACTGTACTTTGGTATATGCTGACCAACTTCCTCGTCCCAGCATTCCAAAGCTTCACTGGCTCTCGGCGACGCATTATCTCCGCGGAATAACGTGATATCTCGAGGAGCGAAACCGCTCTTAATAAGAATGTCCTTGAGGTGGTCCTGTGTTGTGAGTGACTCCGTAAAGATGACGATCTTGCCTCTACCTTTGCCTTTTCTCTTCTGGATGAGGCGGACAGCCTTGAGGAGCCGTTCGGCCTTGCCGTCCCGCGGAAGGCGCTCGACACGTTGAACGAAGCGCTGAACACGTTCGAGCTCGTCTTGGATCTTCTCTGGGGTCAGCGCAGCCGGTGCCGTCTCCTCGTCCTCGGCTAGTGGGGGTAGCTCGTCTTCGAGATCCAACGCGAAATCACGGACGCTTTCGCTGAGACGATGCGGAGTGACGCCAGCGAGCATTTTCTCCAGTCGTTCCGCGACCTTGCGCAGACTCGCGGCCAGGGCCGCAAGCGAGGAAGCCATGAGGCGGTGGAAACTGATAAGGAGAAGTTGCCTCTGATTGCCACTAAAGGCACAGATGTTGGGCTCAAGGAGATATCGAGTCACATCGTCGTAGACCTGGCGTTCCTCCGGACTCATTCGGTACTCGAGCAAAAGTGCTCGGCGGTCAACAAAGGGTTTGTCCAAGAACTCCTGGGCCTGGCGACGAAGCGTGCGCTGGCAAATGCGGCTGATGCGTCGCCGCAGCTCATGGGCTTGGTCGACCACGAGCGACCGATCGTCACCGTCGCAGAACACCTCGCGGAAGGTTGCGAGGTTTCCAAGCAGAGTACCGGTTGGCTCGATCCATTGCGTTAGGCCCCAGAGCTCCACAAGGGAGTTCTGGATGGGTGTTGCTGTGAGCAGCAACTTGGGTACGTCGGTGAACACCTGACGCACGCGATGCGCCATCTGCGCGTCCTTAGAGTCTTCTTTGTAGAAGCCGTAGCGATCAAACCGCTTGTGGATGCCCGCAAAAATCTCGTGCGCCTCGTCGATGACACATAGGTCGAAACGCTCGACGGACCGCAAGAGACTCGAGCCCTTTTCACTCCCTGCGAAATCGCGAGAGGTAAGAAACACGCCGGGGCCGATGAAAGCGTCCGGGCTCAGCGAGCCCTCCTGGGTCTCGATCCCAAAGAGAGTGTAGAGCTCGTTCTGCCATTGGCCCAGAAGGGCCTTCGGCAAGATCAGGAGGACCCGTTGCCAACCCTCCGCGAGCAGCTGAGCAATGACCAAACCCGCTTCAATCGTTTTGCCGAGGCCAACTTCATCTGCAAGAATGCAGCCGCCTTCTGGAATGCGCTCCAATGCGAAGATGACTGCGTTGATTTGATGAGGGTTCGGGTCGATACGGCCACGGCGCTGGGACGCCGCGTACCGACGATGTTCGCTCGCCCGGCGAAGGCGCACGAGCTCTTCAGCCTGAATGCGGCGATGGATCGGATGCGGTGTCTCTTGAGACAAGACTCTCTTCTAAACCTGTCGAATTAGACGGCGTCAAAAAGTCTAGCATGGCTCTCGGAAAATCGTCTATTTCCACAAAGCTGCCTCATAACTCGTCCTGTGCCAAAACTCGGCCAACACAATCCGGATCTTCTCTTCACCAGAAAATCGGCGACGCGTCTTGCGACGGATCTCACGCACCGCCGACTCCGCGGACTGCTCGTTCTTACTCATTGGACACTCTCCAACCGGGACTCCGTCCCTGAAAGTGTCTCTTAGCTCATTCCGCTAAATGGTCCAAATGAGTGTGACACGAAACATCGTGAGATTCGGACTCCGCTTAGAGTTTTAACACGGTTGGGAGGAAAAGAAGGCGTAAACCTCTAGGTCTCGAAGGACGACACAAACCGGGGCGCCAATAGTGGCGCCCCGGTTCTTCTCTTGTGTGCGCCGGGATTGGCCGAAAATGATTATTGAAAGCCTTTTCTCTTCAGCAAAGGCTCAATTTTAGGTTCAGCTCCCCTGAAGCGCTTATAAAGTGTCATCGGATCTTCTGTGCCGCCTCTTTCAAGAATGTTCTCCCTGAATGCCTGTGCTGTTTTTTGGTCAAAAAGGCCTGTCTCTTTAAATACTTCAAAGGCATCGGCATCAAGAACCTCGGTCCATATGTAGCTGTAATATCCTGAAGGATGTCCGTGGTTGAAGATATGTTGGAAATAGGTGCTTCTGTACCTTACTCCAATCTCAGGGAGAAGACCTATCTTGTTCATGGTTTCTGTTTCAAACTTTTCTAAATCCAGTTCTTTGGCCTCCGTTGAAGCTTCCTCCCGCAAAGCCGAGCTTTGAGGACTCTGTTCTCCTCGAGCAAGTAGACCATAGCAGCCTGTTGGTCACGCTGGAGCCAACCAGCGATGGCGACCAACAAGGTCAAGGGCTGGACCCGCGTGCTCATGACCTAGGATTCTAGCTTCCATTGGCCAACCAAGCGTAGACACGTCTATTCCGAAACGTCCCAGCAGCCGGTCTTGAGTTCGTTTGTGTTTTTGGACACGACGCGGAAGCACCGGCAGACCAGAGACTAATCAAGTTCGGGGCGCGCGGATGAATAAATAGAAGGCACACCAGTACTTCCGACTCAAGTCTCGTCGGGGGCCCCCGCGTCGACGGGTCACCTCGGTCTTGTAGAGGCCGATGATGGATTCAGCCAAAGCGTTATCGTAGGAGTCGCCTCGGCTGCCGACGGACGGCTCAATGCCCGCCTGGGCGAGCAACCAGCGCGATGCGATATTCCCATGACGACAGGACGGTCCTAGCCCGGCTAGAACTTGATCCGGATACCGCCTCCTACCCGGAATCCACCGGCATCGAAAGCGACGGGCTCGCCCCCCTCTCGCATCGCCTCGAGGCCCGCCTGACTGAAGCGCGTCACGAAGGAAACTCCCACTGCTTCCGTCATGTAGTACGTCACACCGGCGCCCGCGTTGAAGCCAAGAGCGCTCTCGTCCAAGGTCACACGGCTTACGGCCGTGAGCGACAGCTCGTCGAACGGGTATTGCGAGTCCGTGGTGCCTTGATCGAGGAGCTCGGTTTTTGCAAAAAAGATGCTCGGACCGACAAAGAGATCGATCTCGACCGGGGGTACCGCAATCCGGTACGCGATATCGAAGTGGAGCGCGCGCTCCGAGTAGTCGAGCGCATCAATGTCCGTGCTGGCTGTGCGTGGCCGGTTGAACAGCAGGGGATGCGGTACGGAAATGTCCAAAGTCGCGTCATGCGTCGCCGAGAGGCTCTCGAAGCTCCCCATGAGCGCGAACTTCGGTGTCAGTGAGAACATTCCGCCAAGCTCGAACGCCGTACCGCTTCCACCCGAGTATGCCCGTCGCGTCGAGCCTTGCTCGAGAAACTGCGTGAAGCTGGTAGCCTCGTCAAAATTCCGCAGCGTGGGTTGGTAGCTCGCGTAGGCATGGCAATGGGCAAGAAACCGGCGGCACGGCAGGCGTCACCGATGTGGGTGAACACGGAAGACCTTCCGACGAGCAGCGGCCATCCTTTCTTCGAGCGACTGAACCGGGTCCTGGGAGAGTCCGGGTTCGACGCCTTGGTGGAAGGGTTGTGCGCGGCCTTCTACGCAGACCGGCTGGGCCGGCCGAGTCTGCGCCCGGGTCGGTATTTCCGGTTGCTGTTCATCGGCTATTTCGAGGGGCTGTCGTCGGAGCGGGGGATTGCGTGGCGGGTGGCCGATTCGTTGAGTCTGCGGTCGTTTCTGGACCTAGACGTGACCGAGGCGGCGCCGGACCACTCGACGCTGTCGCGGACGCGGCGGCGGATCGACTGTCGAGACGCACGCGGCGGTGTTCACGTGGGTGCTGGAGCGGTTGGCCGCGGCGGGTCTGGTGCGGGGGAAGACGTGCCATTGATACTTTTGGTGCGAGAATAATGAAGTTAGGGGTTAGGTTCACGTTTTAACAAATTCATCGTTAGCTGCTTTAAGATAGAGGTTGATGAGACACTGAGGTTGGCGGGTAAGAGTCTTGGAAACGAGGTCGTGGAGCCGAGGGTAAGGCACTTGTGGTAATAGCAGCACAAATGGAGGGAAACACCACATTGGCCAGATTCGGCTTCAGCGAGTAGCGGATGCTTCGGCTGCAAGCTTGGAACCAGCTGTTGAGCAAGCTGTGGCACGGGGCAGATTGAAAATGAATGTAGGCAAAAAATCGGGAGATGAATCAAAAATAAAAGGAGGGAGAAACCAATGATTGGAATGAGTTTTTTAGGATGTAAAGTCAGGTCTTGGACACCACCTCGCGGATGGCGGTGGGCAGCAGTGGCGCTGGTGGTAATGGTCTTATTGTCCGGTTGTGAAGGGCAAAGTGTGGAGCAAAGTCAGGAGCGCGCGACTCCGCAAGACCCCAAAGAGCTTGTGAGCGAAGAGAATCTCGTCAGGCTCGTGCAGCAAATGGTACGGATCAACACTGAATTCGCAAAGGGCGTCGTCCATAATCATGCAGAGGTGGCCGAGTTCCTTGGAAAAGAGCTTAGGGCTATCGGGGTCGAGGTTGAGGTGGTTTATCCCGAGGAGCCTTTCGAGGCGCCGTATCATCGGGGTCTCGGAGTAAAATATCCAGGGGATCCTTCTGACTTTCCTGTCGTTGTCGCGCGACTTCGGGGTACGACCGGGAAGCCCGTTCTGGGGTTGACAACGCACTACAACAACGTTGTGATCGGAGATCGGGGTGTTTGGACGGTAGACCCACTAGGAGGGGAGATCATCGACGGTAAGATCTATGGGCGCGGCGCCACCAATTCGCATGCAGGGGTGGCGAAGCGCATCGAGACCTTAAGGGTTCTCAAGGAGTCCGGGGTCAAGCTGGAGGGTGATCTGGTTGTGACCATCCCACCGGGAGAGGGCGCAACGGAGTTTGGTCTACCCTGGGTCGTAGAAAACCGGCCAGAACTCATCGCAGCGGACTGGTACCTCACCGGGGGTCTTGGACCAAGATTCAGTAAGGCGGGAGGCCACGTCTGGGCGAAGGTGATCGTCACCGGGAAAATGCACCATCCGCCTGGGGGGATCAACGCCGCCCATCAAATTGTGGAGGTCATACCAGCCGTAATCGATGTAGATCGCTGGATGACCTGGGAAGAAGATCCGTTATTCGCTGGTCGGAAGCCCATGGTGGATGTTACCGTGCTTACCACCGGCGACCCGCGCGACGTGGCGGTCAACGTCATGCCGTCGAAGGCAGAGGCGTTTCTGGATCTTCGCCTGTTTCCGAATCAAGACCACCGCCAGGTGGTGGCGGAACTAAACCAGCTACTTGATGACCTCATGAAAGAGAATCCCGAGCTGCGCGTTGAGCTCGAGGTTACTCACGTTCAAAAGGCTCCCGGAAACGTTTGGGACGTGATCACCGAAGACGACCCGCTGGTACAGGAAATCTTGGAGTTCAGCCGTGAGTACACGGGGAACCAAGATATAGAGATGAGATGGGGAGGAAGTGGCGGAGGCGGCAGGCCAGATTTCTGGAACGTGGGCGCGATCGTGCTCTATTCCGGAGGCATCAAGCTCCCGGGCGGTGGCGGTGGCGCGCACTCACCCGATGAATTCGTGAGCATCGCAGGGCTAGTGGAATCGACGCAAATCATGGTTGGCTTTGTGCAAAGGGTCTTGGAGAAAGGGATCCGTCCCCCTACAAAACGTCCTCCTGCAAAAGCGTCGCGTGACTAGGAGAGAGGACTCTACACGTCACGTTTCCAGAGCGATCATACGGGTCGAGTGGAGATTGCTTCGCTAGTTTGTCGATCTTGCTAAGTTCCAGGTGGGAGTCGTGTTATGGATGCTACATGAGTGATGCTTGTAAGACGCGTTTCACAAGGAGCGGGCTTAGGTCCTGAACGGTTCGCCTCTGAACTTCCCGTCAGGAGTACTTTCCGAGTTGCGTTGATAACGTTCATCGTCCTGGGTAGTGTGGGGCTTGCGGAGTCTTCTCTGTCTGGGACAGATAGTCATTTCTATCCCGTCCTGTGCCAAAACTCGGCCTTTTTGAAATAGACCATAAATCAGCAGCTTAGTTGTGCTCCGCAAAAGTCGATCCAGCGTTGATTGCGGCGTTTAGACCTACCACGATCGGCTGGTCCGTATCGGTCGATCCGATGGTGTAACCGGCGTCTTATGAACGTGGAGAGACTCGCTCTTGCGATTGTTTTCGAATATCCGGCCTATTGTTCTGAACGTCGGGGCTGCCCCTAGGCGGTCGTGGAGATCCTCGCCCATTCGAACGAGGTGACACCAGTGCCCTGGGAGGGTGACGTTGTGGCCGGCAATTCGGGTTCCCCGTCCTGTGCCAAAACTCGGCCCTTTCGAAATAGACCATAAATCAGCAGCTTAGCGACTGGGCCAAGGGCCCCTAGGCTTTACAGTTACCCCACCCGCGGTCGACCTTCGAGAGCCGCGCCGTTTCACCGTACGGCAGAGGACGGCGAGCTGCTGCCGAAGAGCGACATTGTCAAGAGCCAGTTCGCGACGAGCCTTGAAGGCGGAGATGAGAGCGCGAACAAACGACGAAATCAAGCAGGTATGGTGCCGGCAGACCGGAGACTAATCAAGTTCGGGGCGCCCGGATGAATAAATAGAAGGCACAGCCCGCGTCGACGGGTCACCTCGGTCTTGTAGCGGCCGATGATGGATTCAGCCAAAGCGTTATCGTAAGAGTCGCCTCGGCTGCCGACGGACGGCTCAATGCCCGCCTCGGCGAGCCGCTCGGTGTAACGGATCGAGACGTACTGCACGCCGCGATCGCTGTGATGCACCAATGGGTCTTCTGGGTTTAGTCGGCGCTCGTGCAGCGCCTGCTCCAACGCATCGAGAGCGATGCCGGCAGTCAACGATGTCGTCGCTCGCCAGCCGACGATGAGTCGAGCGAAGACGTCGATGACGAAGGCGACATACACGAAGCCGCGCCACGTGGCAATGTAGGTCAGGTCCGAGACCCAGAGCTCGTTCGGGCGTGTGGCGTTGAAGTCGCGCTCCACGAGGTCCATCGGGCGAGCGCCGCTCGAATCCGGCTTTCTTGAGTTCGTTTGTATTTTTGGACACGACGGGCGGGCGGCGACGAAGGGATCGTCCGCCTACTTGCGACTGTGCAATTTGGCAAGGAGTCGCAGCATCTCAAGGTAAAGCCAGATCAGGGTGACCAGCAGTCCGAAGGCCCCGTACCACTCCATGTACTTCGGCGCGCCCCGCTCGGCGCCGGTCTCGATGAAATCGAAGTCCAGCACCAGATTGAGCGCGGCGATGACCACCACGGCCAGGCTGAAAAGGATGCCGATCGTCCCGCTTTCGTGGATGTAGGGAATGGTTGTGCCGAAAAAGCGGCGTTGTTGCACCGCTCTTGGCTGAGCGCGAAATCTACCCTATGGTGGTGGCCGAGGTAATGTTCGACCATGAAGTATCCCAAGCGCAGCCAGTACAAACACGCGAAACAGAAGAAGTACCACGTTTCCAACTGGGCGGAATACAACGAAGGGCTGCGCCGCCGGGGCGATTTGACGGTCTGGTTTGACGAGGAGGCAATCGCGAACTGGAAGGCCGACAAGAGCGGTAAGCCTGGCGGTCAACGGGTCTATTCAGAGATGGCGATTGAAACGGGCCTGGTTGTCCGGATGGTGTACAAGCTTGCCTACCGCCAAACCGAAGGCTTCTTGAACTCGATCGCCTCGCTTCTCCGGCTGTGTATCGAGATCCCGGACTACTCGACGTTGTGTCGGCGGTCGAGGCTGCTCCGCAAGAAGCTGCGGATTCGGAAAGCCGCAAGCAATCAACCAATCCACCTGATGATCGATAGCACGGGCTTGAGGATTCATGTTGGAACCACCCGCAAACCGCCAAAGCAGCGCGCCTGGCGCAAGTTGCACATCGCCGTTGATCGCAAGACCGGCAACATTGTTGCGTCCGAACTGACGGTGTCACGAGCTCGCGACGCAACGCGAGTCCCCCCTTTGCTAACACAGATTCAAGCACCTATAGCGTCGGTGGCGGCGGACAGTGCATACGACAAGGAAGCGGTCTACGAAGCCATCGAAGCGCACAGCCCTGAACGAAGGACGCGCGTGGTGATTCCGCCGCAACGAAACGCCACGCTCAGTCAGAATTCGAACACCGCAATGCGGGAACGCGACCGCCATATTCGTGCCATCGAAAGACACGGCCGACGTGAATGGTACAAGCTCTCAGGCTGCACCGAGCGAAGCATGGTGGAGAACGCGGTCTATCGTTACAAGGCGATCATGGGGCCCGAGATGCGGGCTCGAACGTTGGCGAGGCAACGAGTTGAACACCGAATTGGGTGCGAGATACTCAACAAGATGACCGCGCTCGGTATGCCCGATACTTACTGCGCCGGGTGACTCTCCGACCGGCACAGGGAGGTCAGCGATTTGCTCCGGGCCGTGCAACAACGCCGCCGACCGTCGTCAGGTCGATGAAGTTATCGAACCGGTTCGAGAAGACGGTCACGCCGAAGCTCGCGCGGTCGAACGCGGTCCGCACACCGACCTCGATGTTGTCGCTCGTCTCCGCCCTGAGCTCGGGATTGGGAAGCGTGACGTAGCCTCCCTGTGGGTTCGTGAAGCCGGTGTTGACGGCTCTGCTGTATGGTGGCGCCCGGAATCCCCTGGCGTACTGCGCATGGACGGTCACCACGTCCGTCAATCGCGCCGATACGCCAACTTTCGGCGATACGGCGCTGTAGGAGAAGTCGGTCGGCTCAGGGTTCAGGCTTGCAAGGAAGATCGGGTCGCTCTGGTTGGCGTCGAGCGAGAAGTGATCGTAACGCACCCCGGGCACGAGCGTGACGCGGCCGAATTGGAGCTCTGCCTGGACGTACGTACCGGACTCGGCGACGTCGCTCTCGGGAAAGTACTTGCTCGGGAAGATCAGGCTGGTCGGCACGGGCACCGCCGTCCGAACGTTGAGTTCGCTCCGGTCGCGCAGGATGTCGAAGGTGTCGGTCTGGTACTTTCGAGTGAACGAACGATTTCGGTCACTCTCCGATGACCTCCGCCCACGCGGGCGGTGCCATTGCTGTCAAATTGAGCTGGTGACTGACAGAATGGTCCAATGAAGACCGATGCGCCAAGCTACCACGGCTATCGATTTCCACCGGAAATCATCAGCCACGCCGTCTGGCTCTACCACCGATTCTGCGTGAGCTTTCGAAACGTCGAAGAGCTGCTTGCTCAGCGAGGCATCACGGTTTCCTACGAAGCGATCCGACTTTGGTGCATCAAGTTCGGGCCGGAATACGCTCGGCGACTGAAGCGTCGGCAGGGTCGCCTTGGTGACACGTGGCTCCTGGACGAGGTCTTCATAAAGATACAAGGCGAACGCCAATACCTCTGGCGCGCGGTAGACCAAGATGGTGATGTGATTGATATCCTCGTCCAGCCTCGCCGTGATCAGAAAGCCGCCAAACGATTCTTCCGCAAGCTGTTGAAAGGGCAAGGCCGTCCGCCCTGGCAGCTGGTCACCGACAAACTGAGAAGCTACAGCGCCGCTCACCGCGAGGTCATGCCGTCCGTCGTCCACGACACTGACCAGTACAGAAACAACCTAGCCGAAGTCTCGCACGAACCGACGCGACAACGGGAACGACAGATGCGGAAGTTTAAAACTCCTGGGCAGGCGCAACGATTCTTGACCGTGCATGGACTCGTGCAAAACCTCTTTCGCGTCGGACGGCATTTGTTGCAAGCGCATCATCATCGGGAGCTACGAGACCGCGCTTTCATCGTCTGGCAGGAGGTAACCTGTGCCGTCCGATGAGAGCAAAGGAAATCAGCTCGACGCAATAGGTTCGCTCGCTCAACGTCAAGTGAACAACCACCGCCTAGAAGGCGGTGGCTTCAAGGGCTGTCAATTGGAAATTGACTGTCGTCGTGAAGAGGCTCGCCATCCTGGGAGTCTATGTACTCCTTTACCATCTCGTCCGTTATGCTTCCTGAACTCACCGCCAGATATCCTCGGGCCCAGAAGTGCCGGCCCCAAAACTTCTTCCTCAGGTGAGCAAACTCCTGAAGGAGTACTCGGGAGCTTATTCCTTTTAGCCACTGCACGATCGTACTCAGGTCCTGGTGTGGTCGGTAGGATACGAACACGTGGACGTGGTCGCGTGCAACCTTACCCGAGATTATGTGCAGCTCATGTTCCATCGCGATCTGACGAATCAGATCGCGCACACGAACCGCTACTACAATACCACGATCTTCTCTTCGCCTAAAGGCGAGGGGTTTCGACCATCCCCGGAAGAGACACTAATAAGAAACTCAGGATGTAGCGTTTGGGGGCAGTGACGCCAAACCCGAGCTCCCTCAGGCGTCGTGTTGAGCCGGTGCCACCTCCAGAGACTAACGCGTTTCATTCATTCGGGGTGGCCGTCAAGCCGTGGAAAACTTGACAATACCTCGCGGATGAAAGTAACCGCGTGGGCGAGCACGACGCGCACGTTTTCGCAGGCGTTGCGCCGCCGCCGATCCTCGGCGAGGCGCCAGTAGAGGCGCGCATACTCGACACCGAGGAAGTTGACTTCGGGTCGGATCTTCGATTCGGACACGAGGAAGGTGCCTTTGCCCGAGCCGACCTCGAGTTCGAGGGGAGCCTCGTTCCCGAAGAGCGTCGCGCTTGTGGCGGGCTTCGTAACGTCCTCGAGCTCGAGTCCCAAGCCACTGGGAAGGATGGCGCGTTTTCGACTCCCCTCGCCGCGCCCCGCCATGAGTCTAATTCTAGTCGACCCTCTCGACTTTGGGCCCATGAGCTTTCCATGCTACGCTAATACCCGTGTTGGTGTACCATTGGCCGGTCCCGGCGGTCGTGAGCCTGTTTTTCCACGGAGGAAGGCTCCTCGTTTAACCCCTAATCCTACCTTAGAGGAGAGCTTTAGTGAGTACGCAAGCATCCGACTTACGCGCCGTGCAACCCGACGGCGGCATTTCCTGGATTTCCACCATTCCCTTTGTCGCGGTGCATTTAGTGGCCCTCGGCGTGTTTTGGGTCGGCGCGAGCTGGATAGCCGTGGCCGTGTGTCTCGCCCTTTACGCGGCGAGGATGTTCGCGATTACCGGTTTCTATCACCGCTATCTTTCGCATCGAAGCTACAAGACCTCGCGCTGGTTTCAGTTTCTTTTCGCGATGCTCGGAAACGCTTCTGTTCAGAAAGGCCCTCTGTGGTGGGCCGCCCATCACCGGCGTCATCATCAGTACTCGGACCAGGAAGAAGACGTGCACTCGCCCATCCGGCGGGGCTTCATCTACTCCCATATCGGTTGGGTCTTCGCCCGCGCCAACTCAGCGACGCGCATGCGGCTCGTGCCCGACCTCGCCAAGTTTCCGGAGCTTCGTATCCTCGATCGCATCGACGTGCTCGTTCCTACCCTTCTAGGCACCGCTTGCTTCGGCTTAGGTGTGCTGCTCCAGACCTACGCGCCTGGGCTAGGCACTTCGGGCTCACAAATGCTGATCTGGGGTTTCTTTGTCTCGACCGTGCTTCTCGGCCATTCGACGTTCACGATCAATTCGTTGTCGCATCTTTTCGGAAAGCGCCGCTACGTGACGGGCGACGACAGCCGCAATAATTGGTTTCTGGCCCTTTTGACCTTTGGCGAGGGCTGGCACAACAACCACCATCACTACCCCACCGCGACCCGCCAAGGCTTTTACTGGTGGGAGATCGACATCACGTATTACGGTCTTTTCCTTCTGTCGAAGCTCGGATTGATCTGGGATTTGAAACGCGTTCCCGATCACATCCTCGACAAGGGGCGCGTGTCGACGAACGCAGCGGCCCCAGCCTAGTGTCCTGATACAGGCGCACTAGCTTTCGCGGAAGACTTTCACGATCTCCTCCTCCGCGGGCGTTTTGAGATGGACGTCCCGTTGGGGGAAAGGGATCTCGATGTCGTGCTCGCGAAAAGCCTTGTCGATCGCGTAGTTCAATTGGCTTCGCAGTCGATGATAGTTCGGCGGCTCGTCGGACCAGACGAGAAGCTCGAAGTTCAGCGACGAATCGCCGAACTCGAGAAAGCGAACTTCGGGCTCGGGACGGTCCAACACACCCTTGGCCCCGCGCGTCACGTCGAGCAGGATTTGGGTTACGAGCTCGACATCCGAGCCATAAGCCACTCCCACGGGAACGTGGACGCGGATGCGCGGATCGCCATGCGACCAGTTCACGACGGTTTGATTCACGAACTGCGAGTTGGGCACGATGATGGAGATGTTGTCATTGGTCAGAATGGTGGTGGCGCGAAAGTTGATGCGCTCGACTTGTCCTTCGATATTCTCCACCGTGACGCGATCGCGGTAGCGTACCGGCTGTTCGAGTAGCAGCACGATACCGGAGACGAGGTTGTTGACGACGTTTTGCAGGCCGAAACCGATACCGATGCCGAGTGCGCCCGCGACAACGGTGAGAGCGGTCAAGTCAACGTTGAGAAGCTCGAGTGCTATCGCGATGCCGACGACCCAAACGAGATATTGGGTAAAGCGGACGATGACGTAGCGTGGCGCGTCGTCGAGCTCTTTGAGAAGGTAGCGGTGCAAGACCTTTCTGACGAAACGGGCGAGGAAGTGCGTGGCGACGAGCGCGATGCAGAACATCACGACGTGCAGCACAGTGATGGGGTTGCCGCCTAGCTGAAACAACGTGAAGTCGAGAATCTGCGACGCGCGCTCGAGCCAAGTCATTCGAGGATCTTCCAGATGGCGTTCTTCACTCGCTGCCACGCCGCCGTCGAGGGTGCGATGAGCTCGAAATGTCCCGCGTCCGGGATGACGGTCAGCGCCGCCTCATCGCCGGCTTCGCGTGCGGCTTCGCTATAGGCGCGCCCGAAAGCTTCGGGCACGATGGGATCGCGGGCGCCGTTGATGAGATGTTGCCGAACGCCGAGCGGCAAGAGCTCGATGGGTGAGGCGACGGCGTAGCGCTCGGGAACCTCCTCCGAGGTGCCTCCGAGAAGCTCGGCCGCCATCTTGTCGCAGACGCCTTCGTCGATTGCGCGACGAAGGTTGTCGACCCCCGCCAACGAGACGACGCCTTGGGGTGCGAGCGGTTTCGTGCCTCGAATCGTCGCGTCCGTGAGCTTTCTGCGCGCTCCCGCCCAAAGCGCCAGTTGTCCGCCGGCGGAGTGGCCGGCGACGACGACGCGGCCGAGATCGAGCGGGTGCTCCTCGCGAAGCTGGCGTAGATGGTCGACTGCCGCACCTATGTCCTGGAACGTTCCAGGCCAACCGCCGCCAGGGTTGCCGACCCGGCGATACTCGATCGTCCACGTCGCGAGGCCGTCCTGGGTCAGTGCGTCGCTGAAGCTTCCAATGTGGTCGATGGTGTATTGTGCGCGCCAGCAGCCGCCATGAATGATGACGACGACGGCGTGAGGCCCTTGGGTTTCGGGAAGCCTCAGATCCCCGAACTGCAGCGGGTCGCTGCCATAGGGGATCCGCGCATCGGGAGCCGGATTGGGTAGCTTCAAGACTTCGTCGACGCTGATGAGTGGAGGTTGCAAGGCCCTAAGCATGCCTCAGCCTGCGAGCGCGCGCAACGTGTCATCGTCCAAACGGTGGCCGCCTTCGAAGCTCAGCTCGTCGAAAACGAGGCCGAGCGCACGCAGGCGCGTGCGCTCATCCGCCCAGACTTTCTCTGTAAAAAACTCGTCCCTCGACCCTCCGACGAGCGTCAGGTGTATTTCGCGAAGCGCGGCTTCGTCACCCAGCTCCGGCGGTAGGGGAGAGCCCCAAAGCACGAGGTGGTCGATCTTCGCCCGGCCGCGTACCGCCCATCGCGCGGCGGTGGCGGCCCCTTGAGAATAGCCGAGCAGCCGAAGCTTCAGGCGGTCGCGCTCGACGATCTCGAATAGTTGGTCGTGCAGCAGATCCAGATAGCGGACGTAGTCCTCCATCTCGGTGTCCCGATCTTCGCGGGTCATCCATGAGGCCCCGATTCTCTTGTGATCTTCGTGATAGAAGCGGGACAGGGCCTCGGGCGCCACGAGCAAGCGTCTTGGATGCTCGAGGGCGCGGGCGAGTCCGAGAAACTCCGATGCGAGCTGGCCGTAGCCGTGGCACAGGACCCAGACGTCGTCGAGCGGTCCGTCGATCGAGCCGGCCGTGACGTAGCGCGCCGCGCGGGGCACGACGAGCCGGTGAGTTTGGTTGGCCATAGACGGAGCCTATTCTAGACCACCCGATCAGCGGCAAGAGCGACCAAACTTTCTTTTTCACTCGTGTGGAATTTCTGCGCTTTGACCGTCTAACAGAATCGGGTGTAAGGGCGTTTCGCAGGAGATTGCCATGAGCTCTCGTTACACCGCCCCCGTTCCCCCACCGACCATTCGACAGGCGCTTTCGGAGTACCTCGAGACGCGTGCCGCGACGCTCGAGCAACGCGAGGTCTCCACCTACCGGCGGATCCTCTTTTTCCTCGAGCTTTGCATCAACAATTACGGTCACCGGAACTTGCCCGAAGACGAGCGTGCTCTGTGCGAGCAGCACTATCGCGCGCCCGGCTGCGAGCGGCACTTTTTCGAAGTCTTCGGGCCGGAAAAGCTTCTCCCGGAGCTCGACTTCTTCGCTGAAGTCTACGTCCGACGGGACGTCTACACCTCGGAGCGTATCGAGGAGAAGGCTTCGTACGTCGTGGACGACCTGCGCCTCTGGCTCGTCGAGCGAGGCTATGTGAGCCGCGGCGAGGTAGAGGCTTCCAAGGCATTGGCTCGCGAGCGCAGCAAGCTCGGGCGCCGGGCCCGGACGGCAGCGCGGCTTCTCGCTCAGAGCGCTGTCCGAGTGGACCCGCTATTTTTCACCGATCGGGACTATATCGACACGGACGATCACCCCATCACGCGAATCGGGCCTGGCCGGTTTTGGCTTTGCGTTTATCGAAACTCCGAGCCTGAGGTTATCGGCCCACTTCTCGCGCCGGAGGCGGCGACGAAGTCGCTTCGTGTGGGGTGGAACCTCAGCTGTGCGCTCGCGCGCGTGCAGGGACGCTGGCGTCTCGTCGGCGTCGACGAGGTCTATCCGAACCTCGCATCAACATCAAGGATCAAGGGCACTGGCGCGCGACGGGGTCGATGGCTAGAATCAACCGACTTCGAAGGAGGAGACAGATGAGTATCGCAGAAGCGATGATCGGCGAGTTCACTCATGAATCCGTGGGTACGAGGAAGATGTTGGAGCGGATTCCCGAAGACAAGCTTTCGTGGAAGCCCCACGAGAAGTCCATGACTATGGGGCGGCTCGGAGGACACCTTGCCGAGATCCCGGAATGGGCAGCGACGATCGTCAACGACGAGGTCTTCGACATGGTCGCGGCCGATTACCAGCCGAAGGAGTTGTCGAGCAAGAAGGACATCCTCGACTATTTCGACAAGAATGTCGAGGCGTTCAAAGAGGTTCTAGGCGGACAATCCGACGAGCATCTTTTCAAGAATTGGAAGCTGAAACAAGGCGACCACGTGACCTTAGACATGGCTCGTGCCGTCTGTTTGCGCAGCTTCATCTTGAGCCACCTCATCCACCACCGCGGACAGCTGGGCGTCTATTTGCGCGAGAACGACGTCCCGCTTCCTGCTCTCTACGGTCCGAGCGCGGACGAAGACATGTAGTTACCGCCGCCGCGACAAGATCAAACCGTCGAAGCCGTGCCGCGACGGTGTGACGTCCAAAAAATCCGCGGCGTCGCTGTCCCCTTTCATGGTGTCGCTCAAAAAGCTCTCCACATAGCGGCATACGAGCGCGTAGCGTCTGCGAACATCTGGTGAGCTCGCGTTCGGGAGTAGGGCGTGCGGCACGACGCCGGTAAGCGACACGAGCTCCGCGTGGGCCGCGTCTTCGACCGTGAGGAACATCGAGGGCCCGCGAAGCGTCGAGTCGTAATAGTCGAAACGCTTCGACACACGATGCGTCTGGTCGCGGGAATCCGTTACATGGAAAAAGGGCGCCGTCGCGCGGGTCGGCTCGAAGTAGATAGAAGTTCTTAGAAGCTCCGAGCCGTAAGCGTAGCCCGTCGCGCCGTCGAGGGGCGTTGTTGCACCGCTCTTGGCTGAGCGCGAAATCTACACTATGGTGGTGGCCGAGGTAATGTTCGACCATGAAGTATCCCAAGCGCAGCCAGTACAAACACGCGAAACAGAAGAAGTACCACGTTTCCAACTGGGCGGAATACAACGAAGGGCTGCGCCGCCGGGGCGATTTGACGGTCTGGTTTGACGAGGAGGCAATCGCGAACTGGAAGGCCGACAAGAGCGGTAAGCCTGGCGGTCAACGGGTCTATTCAGAGATGGCGATTGAAACGGGCCTGGTTGTCCGGATGGTGTACAAGCTTGCCTACCGCCAAACCGAAGGCTTCTTGCACTCGATCGCCTCGCTTCTCCGGCTGTGTATCGAGATCCCGGACCACTCGACGTTGTGTCGGCGGTCGAGGCTGCTCCGCAAGAAGCTGCGGATTCGGAAAGCCGCAAGCAATCAACCAATCCACCTGATGATCGATAGCACGGGCTTGAGGATTCATGTTGGAACCACCCGCAAACCGCCAAAGCAGCGCGCCTGGCGCAAGTTGCACATCGCCGTTGATCGCAAGACCGGCAACATTGTTGCGTCCGAACTGACGGTGTCACGAGCTCGCGACGCAACGCGAGTCCCCCCTTTGCTAACACAGATTCAAGCACCTATAGCGTCGGTGGCGGCGGACAGTGCATACGACAAGGAAGCGGTCTACGAAGCCATCGAAGCGCACAGCCCTGAACGAAGGACGCGCGTGGTGATTCCGCCGCAACGAAACGCCACGCTCAGTCAGAATTCGAACACCGCAATGCGGGAACGCGACCGCCATATTCGTGCAATCGAAAGACACGGCCGACGTGAATGGTACAAGCTCTCAGGCTGCACCGAGCGAAGCATGGTGGAGAACGCGGTCTATCGTTACAAGGCGATCATGGGGCCCGAGATGCGGGCTCGAACGTTGGCGAGGCAACGAGTTGAACACCGACTTGGGTGCGAGATACTCAACAAGATGACCGCGCTCGGTATGCCCGATACTTACTGCGCCGGGTGACTCTCCGACCGGCACAGGGAGGTCAGCGATTTGCTCCGGGCCGTGCAACAACGCCCCTCTTCGTCCAGAAGCGTCGCCACGTCGAGATAGGCGTAGATGACGGGCGCGTTGTTCTGCATGAGCCCGCCCGTATCCGCCGTAGGGCCGTAGGTACTGTGCAGATCGCGCCCGAGCATGCGCACGATCGCGGTCTGTTGGCCCCGGTGATGGGACGTATGGGCGATGCGACGCGTCATGATCCAGGCGCGGGAGCGCTTGACCTCGAAGAAATCGACCACCTCTTCCCACCACGCCTCCGGTTTGTCACGTAAAGCCGTTAGACGCTTCGACGCATGGTCGGCATAGTTTCTGAGAAAGCCGAGGCGCGTTTCTTCCGAAGGCACCGGGTTCTCCGTCACGTCGATCCCGAGCATCGTCTTGAACCACAGGTTCTCGCTCATGGACTGATGCACCATGTGCTCGAGCACGCTGCGGCCGCGCGTGTCCGAAGGATGAGGGCGTTTCGGCAAGTCCTCATCCTCGAACATCGTCCAGGCGCTCAAGACTTTCTGGATCTCAGTCTCGTAGGTATCGATCAAAAATTGATAGCGCACGCGCACCTCACAAAGTCAGAAAGCTCCACTCCTTCGAGAACGGAACTCGGGTCATGAAGACGCTCCGGTCTTCGAGGACGAGAAGAATATCGCTCGGGTTGACACCGATGCCGCGCTCTTCGTCATAGAGCCCGGGCTCGACGCTGAACATCATGCCAGGTTCCACGATGGAGTCGTCGCCGAGTGCCACGAAAGGCGGCTGATGTCCCGAGTAGAACTGTCCTTGACCGTGCGACGGACGATGGTAGATGTAGTCCGCCATGCCGTTTTTGATCTGGTAATCGTGGACTTTGTAAGCGATCTCGGAGCAAGCCTTGCCGGGAACGGTCTCTTCGCGAAGGATTTCTGCGCAGTCCATCACGACTTGCCACATCTTCTCTTGATAAGGTGCTACCGGCTCGATGAGGTAGTTTCGGTAGCCCTCACCACCCATGCCGCCGAGCTTGATATCGGTGTTCACGTAAAGGGGCTGGCCTTTTTGGATGCGCGTGTAGAAGAATTGGTTCGGATGCGGGAAGGCCGTGGAAACACCCGCGCGCACGTAGTGCGACGTCACTTCCATGCCGACGGCGCTGTTCGGTCTTCCGTCGCGCTCGACGTCGTTCATCATGAGGCCGAGGCCGTAAGCTTGGAGCGCTTGGCCGACTTCGAAATCCGTGGCCTCGGTGCCGCGCTCGAGGATGTAGTCGCGTGAGAACGCGTGCACTTTGTCGAAGTAGCGATAGGCGCGTTGGGTGAGCGCTTGCTCTTCCGGTGTCTTGATGATTTGCATGTCGAGACACAGATCGCCTATCTCGACGAAGCGCGCTTCGGGAAGGACACTCTCTACCGTTTGCCGTCTCGAAGCACTGAGCTCGAAATCGATCCCAATCGTCTTGTCCCCGAGACCGCGTCGGCCGAGGCCCTGCAGCATCCAGGCGAATAGATCGACGCGGTTGCCGCGCGCGAGCTCGCCCCGATAGGGAAAGCCGCCTTCGGCGTGCGGGTAGCAGAAGTAGTTCTCCATCTCCGTCGACCACCAGGAGCGCATGAGGTCACGGTCGATGCTCGGGGCGTACCAGTAGGCGGTATCGGTCTCTTCGACCGGAAAGAGCAGCCACGTCGAGCGCTCGCCGCTTCGGCGGAAACATCCCGAGAAGTAGACCATGTTCTGGTCTTGTCCGAGGACGATGGCGTCGACCTCACGCTCACCCACACGATTCTTGAGCTCGCGGGTGCGGGCTTGATGCCAATCGAGCGGCAAACGGTCATAACCGATCGGCGCCGGCTCGGGTTGTCCCGGCCGGTCGACGAGGAGGGTTTCGGACGGGCTGTCGGCGACGGTCGAACAAGCCAGCTTCGAAGCCGCCGCGCCGGTTACGGCCATCCCAGCGGCCAGGTGGCGGATAAACGCACGCCTTTTTAGCGTCATGTCTCACCTCTTCTGCACTTTCTTCTCGGCCCATTCCCGCCAACTCTTCCCGAGCTCTGGGATGTCGACGAGCTTCGCGACCTCGCCTCGATCGCGGCTATAGATGCGAAGGACGTCTCCCGCGGTCATACCATGCTCGGGACGGGACGTCACCTCGATGGCGTCCCCGGCTCCGAGCTCGCCTTCACGCACGATGCGAAGATAGGCGCCCGGTCGTCCCGTTTCGGTGAAGCGCCGCAGGAACGCGTCGTCTTCCATCCGCGCGGCGAGCTTCCAGCACGGGGCTCGCGGCTCGGAAACTTCAAGGCATACCGTACCCACTTCCCAGCGCTCACCAATCACCGCGCCCGTGACGTCGACGCCCTCCGTCGTCAAGTTCTCCCCAAAGGCGCCGGGCCCGAGCGGGCGGCCGAGCTCGCTCTGCCAGAGGCGAATATCCTCGAGCGCATAGGCGTAAACGGCTTTGTCCGGGCCGCCGTGCACGGTCCGATCGGCTTGGTCGTCGCCTTCGAGGTTGACGCCGCGGGCGGCGACACGCCCTTCGACTGGTGTTTTCCAAATCGCGCTCTCAACGTCGCGACCCTTGTACACGAACGCGCGCGGGCGGCCCACATTGACAGATGCGAGTTTGCCTCCCATATCTCCTCCTAATTCAAATGCGTGTCGAAGAGCTTGTAAATCCGCCGGTACTCGTCTAGTCAACTCGACGGCTCGCGAAAACCATGCGGCTCGATGGGATAGATCGCCGTTTCCCAGCCCGTCTTCTCGAGCTCGATGAGTCGCTGCACGAGCCGGACGGAGTCCTTGAAGAAGACGTTGTTGTCGACCATGCCGTGAGCGATGAGAAGAGGTTTCGTCAAGCCTTCGGCGAACTCGATCGGCGAGCTGCGTTCATAGGCTTCCGGATCGTTATAGGGCGCGTTGAGGATGCGAGACGTATAAGGGTCGTTGTAATGCGCCCAATCGGTGACCGGTCGGAGCGCCGCGCCGCAGGCAAAGAGATCGGGCTTTTTGAAGAGCGCCATGAACGTCATGAACCCGCCATACGACCCACCGTAGACGCCAACGCGCTTCGGGTCAACGTTCTTGTGCTCCACGAGCCACCTCACACCGTCCTCCAGGTCCTCGAGCTCGGGCGTTCCCATGTTGCGATAAATAGCCGTGCGCCAATCGCGTCCATAGCCCGCGGAAGCCCGGTAGTCCATGTCGAGGACGACATAGCCTTCTTGTGTCAAGAGCGTGTGAAACACGAACTCCCGGAAGTAGCCCGACCAGCCGAGATGCGCGTTTTGAAGATAGCCCGCGCCGTGCACGAACACGACGGCAGGCGATTTCTCGCGCGCGCCTCCCGAAGGCGTGTAGACCCATGAGTAGATGGGGCGGTCGTGATGCGTCGACGGGATCGGGATGACTTCCGGCTCGACCCATGGAAAGGACGCAAAAAGCGGCGAGACCGTCTCGGTGACTTGGGTCGCGCTCGAGCCCGGGCTCACCTCTTGCACATAGAGCTCGGCCGGCATCGTTGTCTCGGAATGTGTGAGCAGAACACGTGCGCCGTCCGGAGACAGCTGAAACTCACTCCGTCCGCCGAGCTTGGTGACGGTCTCGATGCGGGTGTTCTGCAGGTCGTAGCGGTAGGTCTCGTAGATCCCAGGGTGCTCGGCGTTGGCCGTGTAATAAAGATAACGGCCGTCGGGGCTCTCGACGACGTTTCCGACCACGAAGTCTCCGTGGGTGACCCGTGTCTTTGTGCCGGTATCGAGCGCATGGAGATAGAGCTGTGAATAGCCGCTCTCTTCCGAAGTGTAGTAGAACGACGTCGAGCTCGAGAGAAAACCGATCTCGTTCAAGCGCCAGTTGATCCACGCTTCGTCGCTGACGCGCGCGATCGGGCGGAGCTCGGCCGTGTCGAGGTCGACTTCAGCGATCCAGCGGTCTTTGTGATCGTGGGAGAAGACGTGGAGGACGAGTCGCTCGCCGTCGTGGCTCCACACGATGCCGGCATTGCCGCCGCTCCCCAAGCCGCTCGAGCCAACATAGACCGCGCGCGGTTCGGGCTCTTTACCATCGTCCTCCGTTTCGTCCTCGTCATTCTCATCGTCTTCCTCGTCTTCTTCGTCGTCGGGCCGAAGCCAGGCGAGCGGGTCGTCGGTAATCCCGGGAAGAGATGCAAGCGAAACGTCTCGAAGCTCATGTTTGTCGAGGTCGAGCAGAACGACGCGGTCCGTCGCCGGTGTGCCTGTCCCTACGAGGGTCCGCACCTCTTTTGGATCGACGTAGCCGTCGTCGCTCACATAGTTGGGCATCACATCGTGCTCGCCTTCGTCGCGTTCTTCCGGCAAGAGCAGTAGAAGCATCCACCGGCCCGTCGGTGACAAACTCGACGCCTTGAGCGCGACATCGTCGCCCACGTAGAACGGATGGGGCACCCGCGAGGGATCGGCCGCGCGCGCTTTTTCGTCGCGCTCACGCTCGGCGTCCTTCTTCCTCTTCTGTTCGCGGACATATTCGACGAGACGCCGCTGCTGGTCCCGAAGATAGTCCTCGTCCTCTTCTTCAGCCGGGTCCTTTTCGAACTCGATCACGGCCGGTTGGTACTCGAGCCCGCTCGAGAGCTCCCGTACGAAAACGCTCTGTCCTCGGTAGAACTTCACGCGGTCATCTCCGGGCGTGAAGTGGGGCTCGGACTCGCGAGCTTGTGTCCGGGTGAGCTGGCGCACGTGTCCGGTCGCGACGTCGCGGACGAAAATATCGCCGTTGCGTGCATAGACTTTCTGCTTTCGATCGGAGCTGAAGTCGCCGCCAGGATAGTCGGCCGTGCCTTTCTCCTCCTCGTTGAGCTCACGAAGTCCGGTGCCGTCGATCCCGACCTGATACAGCAGGCGTTGCTCGGAGCCTTCCACCTTGCGCTCGAAGTAGATCGACCCTCCATCATCGGCCCAGTAAGGGTTCTGCGGCTGGCGGCCGAGCCAGTCAGGGTGCGCCATGATCTGCTCCAAGGTCACTTCCTTCGTTTGAGGGAAGGCGAAGCAGGCCGAAATTAGCGTGAGCAGAATGACGCGGGAAGCGACAGTCATCGTGGACTCCTCATTCCAGAATCAACTCGTTGCCTAAATGCGAGCGCAGGGACAAACGACGGAGTGTGTCCTCGCGGTTGGATTCGATGAACTCGAGAAGACGCGCAAGCCGCGGCCGCAACGGCTCGAGGGTTAACTCGGGCACGCCGACCTCTTCTCTCGCTTTTTCTAGAGAGCTCATCCCGTCGAGGTGTCTGAGGATATCGCCTCGCTGTGCCCGAATCCAAGTGTCGAGATGTTCTTCGAATCCGCTCTCGGCGAACCGGTCGAGCTCAGACGGCGCGTAGCCGAGCCACGCCAATGCCGTGGGCACGATGTCGAGGAGCGTCGGCACGTGCGTCTCAGAGACCGCAGGCTCCAGCCCGCCGTTCGCGGTCGAACGGTGGCGCGCTTTCGCGCGCAGCTCACCCGCGCCGAGCCCCGGCCCGGAGACGAGCATGAACGTCTTCTTCTCGCCGCGGTGCACCCCGCCATGCCCGCCGAGATTCTCGCCGAAGTTCCAATCGGTAGCGTGAAGCACAACCACGTCCCCAATCGCGGGGTTGCTCGAATAGAGGTAGGCTCCCATGCCGCCCACGACGTTCACGTAAGTAGCATCGATCGTGCGATCGTTCCACTCGTTATAGGTGCCGAAGGTACCCTCGCCGGCGCCCCATGCCTCATAGCCGAGAGGATCGTTCGCCGAGGCGGGGTCGGTGCGGTAGTGGTAGATGAGCTCGCTCGACGAGCCGTCGCGAGCAACAAGCAGCACGCCGCGATTCCCCTCGCGATCGCGCACTTCGATCTCGAGTTTTGGGGGAAGCGGTGACCCGTCGGCAAAGGCTTGGTTGTTCCTTCTAATAAAGATGAGCCCAACGCCCGGGCTCTCGACGAGCGCCTGTAAGAAAGCGCCTTCGCGGTAGCCAAGGATCTCGTCATAGCTCGGCCGGCGCTCCCAAGAGCACACGCCGGGACTTTCGCAGACCGGAATGAAGAGCTCGGCATTGTTCCGCGCCCCGCCGCCATAGACGAGGCGCACATGGCGGTCGAAAAGCGCGCGGTTCGCCTCTTGCTCGCCCTCAAGATAGTCGGGACGTCCGCGCAGATACAAGCTCCTGAGCGTCGCGAGCGCCTCATCGGCGATGGGCTCGAGCGCTTCGTCGAGCTTGGGATCGATGAGAAGCGAGCGCAGGAAAAAGAGCCACCAATAGCTCTCGTGTAAATCGCTTCGGATGACGGCCTCGATTTCTCCGAGAAACTCCCTAGACCACCGATCGGCTTCGGCCGTCAGCGCGCGCATGTCCTCGCTCTGCCAATCCTCATAGATGTCGGGACGCATCAGCCGTGGCGGAAGGCTCACGTAGTCGATGCCAAGCTCCGCATCGTCGGCGAGCGACGTTTGGTCCTCGCCTGTTTCGAGGTCGAGGCGCCCGTTCAAGTAGGCAATGAAGCTTTCGCTGACTTCGTCGGTCATCCGATTTGCCGTGTCGACCATACCGTGATCGCCGAAAACGATGAAGAGCGTCCGCGAGAAGAGCGACTCGCCATCGGCAAAGCGAATGTTCTCGAAATAATCGATGAGGCGGCCGAACTCGATATCGATCACGAGCATCGACAAAACGTAGTGCGGCTCGGCGTGGCGGTCTTCGATCTCAGGAAGCTCGATGCAGATTTCCGCAACGCGCCTCGTGATGGCCGCGCGGCGCACACGCACGAAGTAGCGATCGTCGAGGCTGTCGTCCTCGTCGAGCAAAGCGAACACGGTGTCATCGATATCGCTCTCTCGGACAAAGCAGTGCTCGGGATCGAGCTCGGCGACGCTCACGCCTTCCAGATGGGAGAATTCATCCGCCGCCGCGAGCAGCAGCGTGGACAACGCAGGGGGGCGCTCGCCGTTTTCCGCTATCCGTCGGTGGATGTCGAGAAAACTATCCATCGTCGCGCGCGCCTGATCGTGATACGTATGGTTCACGACCGCCGAAGCGCCTTCGACATAAGCGCGGCCATAGTTTTCGAACGGCACGCCGCGACGCGCGAGGCTCATCCCGGCGACGAGGTTTTCGCCCCGCGCCGCGAGAAAGTCCTGAATCGTCGGGCTTCGCGGGAACTCGAAGCCGAGCGCGTAACCGAGAACTTCCGCGGGGTCGAGCCAGTAGTTCGAAAACCGAAACCGGTCTCGTTCGAACTGCCACCACCCCACCACCGTCGTGTCGAGCTGCGAGGTCAAGTAGGACTGGATCACCTTCATCGTCTCGGACTTGTCGACGGTCGTCGCGTCATAAGAGATCCGACCCCGCGCGACGAGGTCGGCCAAACGGGGAAGCCGCCCGGCAACGAGAAGCGCCTGCACGAGATCCGGCCGGTAGCCGTCGAGATGAATTAACTGAACGTGCCGGCCACCGGCGGGAGGAACGATCTCCGCGGGCGGCGGAGCGCAGGAGGCGGCGACTGCCGCGAGCACTGCCAAGGCCGTATCCCGCATGGAGGGCGCGCTTATGGAACGATGACTGGGATTAGGATTCGGGCAGCCCAGTGGCGGCCAACGCTTTCAGGGCAAAGGTCGTTCCAGCGTGGGTCAAGTAGTTCGACGTGTCCGGCTCGTTTCGGAGAGATTGGGTCCACCAGTGGCCATTGGCTCGCTGATGGGAGAGGAGCCAGGCGACGGCCTTTTGAACCCGCGGATCGGAGGCAGGAACTCCAGCCTCGCTCAGCACAAAGACCACGAAGCCCGTGCCGTATCCGTCGCTTTCCACGTTCACCGGGGGATTGGAGGGCTCCCCGTCGCGCTGACGCCAGGTTCCGAGCTCACCCGAGGCAAAACCTCCGTCCAGCCGCTGCCGATCGAAGAGCTCCTCGATCCATCGCGTTTGATCGCCATCTTCCACCAAGCCGTCGTTGTACTTCGCAGCCCACAACAACATCGCCTTGTGATGAAGGTGAGTCGGCGGATGGCTCGCCAGGTAGCTTCGAATTCTAGCCATGCCGGCTTGGGCGCGATCCGTTTGCTGATAGTTGTCTTCGGCCATGCCGACGGCAATGGCCATCAAGGTCACGCCGAAATGGTCGTCGCTTTCGAAAGGAGGCCAGTTGCACTTGATCCATTTGGCCCAATGCCCTTGCTCGCTCTGTTGGTCCCAGGCGTGATCGAGCGCCTTCAGCGTCGCCGCCCCCAGCTCACGCCCCGCCTCGGCATCGTTAATGGCAAGGAAAGCGGCGGTGGCCACGAACACCTGGGTATCAGGTAGTTGCTCCGGATCCCACGACTCGACGAACCCCTGTGCGAACGCCCGCACTTTCTGGAAGGCGGGCCGGGCACCAAACACGTCGTGAGGAGCCGTCAAGTAGTAGCCGTTCGTGTGGCACGTCACGCAGCCGCGCTTCTCGCCCCAATTCGTCGCCACCGTATCCAGAAACCGGGCCGCGCGCTCCACGGAGACGTCTTTCGCTAGCGCGTCGTTTCGACGGTACGGTCCGAGCGGGAGCCCCGGGTCGGCTTCGGGAAGGTCCACCGGATCCATCGAGAGGACGGCCTCGCGATCGTCATTTTCCGGACGCGGACTACAGCCCGAGCTTACGAAAAGGGCTACCGAACAGCCGACTAAGGTCAGCCGCCGCGAAGAAAAAGGGTGCCGGCTTTGGTGCTTCATGCGCAAATCCTCCTCAGACCGGTGCAGGATGTCATGGGCGCTCTATTGGCTGCAATCCCAGGCTCTGTTTAGCGTCGGGGATGCGTGGTGATCGATTCTCGCGATAACATAGCCATCCGCGCGCAACGGGGGATTCGGTGAAGAGAAATCGTAGCGATGTTCGCCTCGGCATGTTCCGAAACATTAGCCGCCGGGATTTTCTCCAAGGGACGGCTATAGCACTTGTCGCTCCGAGCTGGGCTCGCGCCCAGTCTCCTTCCGTTCCACCGTCGGGGTTTCAAGGTCAGGACGGGGCATCGACTGCCCGTGGCCACCGCGTGCGCGACGGCGTCTACCGCCAGCTGCCGAGCCATGTGGTCGACACGGGTGAATCCTATGACCTCATCGTCGTCGGCGCCGGGCTCGGCGGACTCGCCGCCGCACACGTCTATAAGAAAGAGCGATGCGGCAAAGCCCGCATTCTGCTTCTCGAGAACAACGAGGATTTCGGCGGCCACGCGCGGCGCAACACGTTCAAGTGGAACGACACGACGCTCATCGTCAATGGCGGCACTTATGATCTCGAGGCTCCGGAGGAGTCGCCGCCCGAGGCCAGGGAGATTCTGACCGATCTAGGCATCGACACCGAACGGGTCTACGGATTTCGAGATCCCGACTATCGTGAGCGCTTCGGGCTCGCGTCTACTTGTTTCTTCGATCCCGACGTGTTCTCGGAAGTCGGAAAAAAGCAATTAACGCAGGGCTTTCACACGATTGCGTGGGAGGAGTTTCTAGCTAAAACGCCGCTTTCCGAGTCCAACCGAGCGGAGCTCTTGACGCTCTACACGACGCGCAAGAACTACCTCGCCGACGAAGATGAGCCGGAAAGAGCCTTGGCCTCGATGACCTGGGAGAGCTACATCCGGGACAAGATGGGCCTCGGAGATACGGCCGTTCATTTCTCGGACATCTACGCCACCGATCTCGGCGGGCTTGGGTGCGACGCGCTTCCGGCGACCTATGGCTACGCGGACGGCCCCGGTTTCTTTGGTGTCGGGGGCGAAGGCTCCTATGACGATGATGGCATGTTGCGCTACAGCTACGAGCCCCTCTACCGGTTTCCCGACGGTAATCGAAGCGTGGCGCGTCAGCTCGTAAAGAAAATCCTCCCGGATGCCATCTCGGGAGAAGACTCGATGGAAGGCGTCTTCAACGGTGAGATCCGCTACAACCGTATGGACACCGCCGATTCTGACGTGCGTTTGCGTCTACGCTCGACCGTCGTGCGCATCGAGCATATCGACGGAGGCAGCCGCGTTGCCGTTTACTACGCGACCCCCAAGGGCGAAGTATGCTCCGTGACCGCAAAGAATGTCGTCGTGGGAGCGTGGGGCACCGTCGCCAAGCACATTGTCCCCGAGCTCTCCGAGGATCAGAGAAAAGCGCTCGATGGCTACGGCCACTGCTCCGCTCTCTACATCAATGTGCTGCTCAATCAGTGGAAACCTATCGCGGACGCTGGCGCGTTCGAGATGTACACGCCGGGCCGCTACCAGACGTGGATGCACGTTCTCGACCCGCTCCACGTCGGCGCCTACCAACCCGAGCACCGCCCGGACAAGCCCACGGTGCTATCGATGTTCAAGTACCTTCGAAAGCCTGGGCTGCCCATCGAGGAGCAGCTGAAGCTCAATCGCTACGAGCTCGAAACGAAGTCGTTCGAAGAGCTCGAACGCGAGATCCGCACCGAGCTCGAGCACGTGCTCGGCCCATGGGGTTTCAATCCTGCCGAGGACATCAAAGCCATCACGGTGAACCGCTGGGGCCACGGCTACATCGTGTTTCCCCATCCAGACGTCGACTCACCTCACCGCCTCCGTGGCCAGAAGCGCATCGGACGTATCTCTTTCGCAGGCGCGGACGCGTCGGGCTCGCCTTGGACGCAAGGTGCTTTCCGGGAAGCGCACCGCGCGGTGCATGAGCAGCTGGCTCTATAACTTCACCTTCAGCTTAGAAGCTTCACGTTGTCGGGGTCGTACAGCGGTTGCTCGACGACCGTCGCCTCATGCTTTTGTCCCAATAGCTCGACCGACAGCTTCGTGCCAGGCTCCAAGAAATCTTTCGGGAGATAGGCGAGTGCTATCGACTTTTCGACAACAGGCCCGAAGCCCCCTGCCGCGACGTAGCCAATGATCGCCTGCTTATCGGGGAAGGGATGCGGCCGGCCCTTTTGGACTCGCCACCGGAATCCTCAGCGCGCTAGCGCTGACCCGCTACTCGGCAGGGCTGCTCTTTCGCGTCAGCCCGAACGACACCGCAACTTTTACCGCCGCCGCCGCGATCTTGACGGCCGTCGCCTTTGTCGCCTGCGCTCTGTCCGTCCGGCGCGCCGCCCGGCTCGAGCCCACCGCCGCCCTTCGCAGCGATTAGATTCCGCTTTCCTCACGCCCCGGCGCCGAGGGATAATAGCAGGTTTGTGGCTCATGGGCCGGCAAGCTACGGTAACAACAACGCTCCTGCGCGCAGGAAAGCATGTCGATACGCATCAACGTGGACGGACAGATGGGCACGGAGGAGGATCGCCTCCTGTCGCCGTTGGACCAAGGCTTTCTCTTCGGGGCGAGCGTCTACGAGACCATCCGCACCTATGACGGCGTGCCTTTCGTTCTAGAACGCCACCTCGGACGTCTCCGCGAATCAGCTGAAGCGCTCAGCATCGATATCGACGTCAGCACGAAGACGCTCACACAGCGCGTGTACAGAACGCTCGAGGAGGCCGGCAACGCCGAGTCGTCCATCCGGGTCGTCATCTCCGCCGGCATCGGCGCCATCGACTACCGCACGGGTTCCGCCCGCAAGCCGACCGTGGTCATCATCGTGCGCCCGTTGCCTGACTATCCGGAAAGCCTCTACCGGAAGGGCGCTAAAGCGGCGTTCGCGACCGTCATGCGGGCGGCCACGGGCAACTTGAGTCCGAGAATCAAGTCCTCGAACCTGTTGAACAACATCATGGCGCTACGGCAGGCGCACGAGAAAGGCGCTTACGAAGCCCTTCTGCTCAACGCGCGCGGCGAGGTCTGCGAAGGATCCATGTCGAACTTATTCGTCGTGCGGGGCGGCACCGTCACGACGCCACCGCTCTCCTCCGGGCTTCTCGAAGGCATAACGCGCGAGCACGTGATCTTGATCGCGCAAGGAAACGGCATCGAGCTCGAAGAGAAGACGTGCACGCCCGAGGATCTTCTCGGTGCCGAAGAAGTGTTCATCACCGCTTCGGCGCGCCAGGTCGTTCCGATCGTTCGCGTCGACGACACAACCATCGGCGATGGCAAGCCCGGGCCCGTGACCCAAGAAATCATGAAGTTTTATCGAGATCACGTACACGCTCTCATGAACACAACCGAATCCGTGGATTGAAGGTGTAGTCGAATGAAAACAGATATCGAAATCTCACGTTCCATCTCTCCGAGGCCCATCTCCGAGATCGCCGAAGGGCTAGGGCTCGACGCTTCCGAGTGGCAGCCCTACGGACAGCACATTGCGAAAGTCGACTCTTCGGTGCTCGACCGCCCCGCGAAGAACGGCGAGTCGAAGCTCATCCTCGTCTCCGCGATCACGCCCACGCCGGCGGGCGAAGGCAAGACGACGACGAGCATCGGGCTCGCTCAAGGTCTTGCGAAGCTCGGTGAGTCCGTCTGTCTCGCTCTTCGCGAGCCATCTCTAGGTCCGTGCATGGGCATCAAGGGCGGCGCGACGGGCGGCGGCTACAGCCAGGTGTTCCCGATGGAGCGCATCAACTTGCACTTCACCGGAGACTTTCACGCCGTCACCACGGCGCACAATCTGCTGTCCGCCGCGCTCGACAACCATCTTCATTTCGGGAACGAGCTCGGCATCGATCCGCGGCGCGTCGTATGGAAGCGCGTCATCGACATGAACGACCGCTCGCTCCGAAATGTCGTCGCCGGCCTCGGCGGACCGCTCCACAGCATGCCGCGCGAAACAGGCTTCGACATCACGGCTGCGTCCGAAGTCATGGCCATCCTTTGTTTAGCGAAGGACCCCGATGATCTGCGGAAGCGTCTCGACCGGATCGTCGTCGGCTTCACTCGCGACAAGGAGCCGGTAGTCGCGGAGAATTTGGGGGTCTCGGGCGCCATGATGGCGCTCATGAGCGATGCCTTGAGCCCGAACCTCGTGCAGACACTCGAAGGGGTCCCGGCGCTCATCCACGGCGGGCCGTTCGCGAACATTGCACATGGATGCAATAGCGTCATTGCGACGCGCACGGCGCTCCACGTCGCGGATTGGGCGGTGACGGAGGCAGGCTTCGGCTTCGACCTCGGCACAGAGAAATTCTTCGACATCAAGTGCCGCTCGGCCGGCCTCGATGCGGCCGCCGTTGTTCTCGTGGCCACGGTACGCGCGCTCAAGATGCATGGAGGACGCGACAAGACCGAGCTCACTGAGCCCGACGCGGATGCCGTGGCGAAAGGCCTTCCCAACCTCGAAAAGCATCTCGAGACCGCGCACACGTTCAAAAAGCCCGCCGTCGTGGTGCTCAACAAATTCGGCACCGACACGGATGAAGAAATCGAGGTCGTGCGGCGGCGCTGCGAAGAGCTCGGGGCCGCTTTTGCGGTCTCCGACCATCACGCGCGCGGCGGCGACGGCGCCGTCGAGCTCGCCAAGGCCGTCATGGAGACGACGTCAAGCGCCAGCGAACCCTTCAAGCCCTTATATGAGCTATCGGATCCCATTCACGTGAAGATCCGGAAGGTGGCACGGAGCGCCTATGGCGCCAGCGACGTCGTCTTCACCAAGGTGGCGGAGCGGAGCATCGCGGAGGCCGAGAAACTCGGCTTTTCGGAGCTTCCTATCTGTATCGCCAAGACGCAGAACTCGCTCTCGGACGATCCGAAGCTTCTGGGACGGCCGGATTTCGAGGCCACGGTGCGCGGAATCCAAATCAACGCGGGCGCCGGATTTCTCGTCGTGCTGACCGGAAACATCCTGCGCATGCCCGGCCTTCCTCGAAAGCCACGCGCCGAAGATATCGATTTCCGGGACGGGAAGATCCAGGGGCTGCAATAGCAGCCCGTCACACTTAGGCTTAGGGTTCGGGAATCCCATCGACCACGACCGGATCGCTCTGTTCCATGAGGTGGGGCTTGCCGGCGAAATCGATGTAATGGCCCGAACGGTCACGCTTCGTTTCCAGGTAGAAACGGTTGTGGACGCTCGGCGGGATGATGTGCGGAAGACGGCTTCACGCGAATGCCGAACTGCGTCAGCTGCTCGATCTTCCGCGGGTTGTTCGTCCTCAGCTGGACCTAAGTAGGTCAGCTCCCGGGCTCGCGCCCGTGCTCCACCGTCAACGGGCTCAGATAGTGCTTCTCGTCGATGCCTTTCTTTCGAAGGGCAATCCCCGTCAAGCACTCACGCAGGGCCCGGTTGGCATTGAGACTCGTGGTGTAGCCCGGGTCGGCGAGCGGGTTGAACTCGACGAGCTCGAAGCCGACGAGATTGTTCTCGGCACAAAGCCGCCGGACGAGGGGGAAGAGCTCCCGCGTCGTCAGACCGCCGGGCTCGGGCGTACCGGTGCCTGCCGCATAGGCCGGATCGAGCACGTCGATGTCGAGCGAGATGTACAGATATTCCGGTCCTTCCGAGACTTCCTGAAGCGCACGTTCCATGACCGGCTCCCAGCCGTCGCGCTCGATCTCGGCCATCGTGTGATAGCGGAAGCCGTGCTCGCGCATGAAGCGAAAGCCGTCCTCCCCCGGCCAGTAGCCTCGAAGGCCGACTTGAACGTAGTTCTTACCGAGCACGTGGCCTTCCTCGATGAGGCGTCGGATGGGCTGGCCATGCGAGATCAAATGCCCGCCGAAATTCTCGCCCGCGTCATAATGCGCGTCGAAGTGGATGACGCCAACATTCTCTTTGCCGTAGACGTCGGCAATCGCAGCCACGTCGGGATATTCGAGCGAATGGTCCCCCCCCACGATCATCGGAATCGCGCCCGTCTCCGCGATCTCTTTGACCATCGCGCGCACGGGCGCCATCGTCCGTTCCGCGCTCAAATTGTCGATGGGCGCATCGCCGTAATCGACAACCGTGAGGTCCTGGATCCAGTCCACCATGACGTGCAGATGCGGGTCCGACCAACTCCCCCAGCCGAGATATTTATCCGAGCCGCGGAGTGTTTTTGGTCCGAAGGCAGCACCACGCATCCCGCTTCCCGTATCGAGGGGCGCGCCCATGATGGCAACGTCCACCTCGCCGGCGGTCAAATCCTCGGGTGTGAGAGCCACGGGCAGCATGAAAAAGGTGGGGATACCGGTCCAGCCCAGGCCCCCGGGCATGCGCTGGATATTGATGGGCCCGGGCTCGCGCTTCGGATCGCCCGACGTGTCGCGGAGCTCCTTCCACGCGTCGAGCGTGGGGTCGTTCGGATTCAGCCGGATGACGGCCCGATCATCCTCTTGCTGTTGCGCCCACGCGCTGTTGCCTACAAGCAGAAAAGCCACACAGAACAGAATTCGTCTCATAACCACCTCTCATAATGTGCGCGCGAGTATAGAGCAAACGCGTGCTATTCTCTTCATGGAGGGAGCCGAAGGCCCGAGAAGGGAAGTACAAGTCGACGATGACGGCGTTTCGTTTCCAACCGATGTTCGAGATGGGTCACGAGGAGATCCCGTTTCGCAAGCTGACGAGCGACCACGTGAAGGTGGCGATGCTCGGTGAGCACCAATTTCTGAGTGTCGAGCCCGAAGGGCTGTCACTTCTCGCGGCCGAGGCCGTGCGCGATGTCTCGCACTTGTTCCGGACGTCGCACCTCGAACAGGTACACCAAATCCTCGACGACCCCGAGGCGAGCGACAACGATCGTTTTGTCGCGATCCAGATGCTGAAAAATGCCAACGTCGCCGCCGGGATGATCCTCCCGTCCTGTCAGGACACAGGGACGGCCATCGTCGTCGGCAAGAAAGGTCAATTCGTCTTGACGTCGGGCGATGACGAGGAAGCGCTCGCCCGCGGCATTTACAACACCTACACGACAACGAACCTACGCTATTCGCAGCTAGCGCCGCTCTCGATGTACGAGGAGAAGAACACCAAGAACAATCTCCCGGCCCAAATCGAGCTCTACGCAACCAAAGGCGACGAATACCATTTTCTGTTCATCACCAAAGGAGGGGGCTCCGCGAATAAGAGTTTTCTCTATCAAGAGACCCGCGCTCTTTTGAACCCGGACGCGCTCGTGAGCTTCATCGAGGAGAAGATGAAAAGCCTCGGTACGGCAGCCTGTCCGCCCTACCACCTTGCGATCGTTATCGGAGGAACGTCCGCGGAGCTCACGCTCAAAACGGTAAAGCTCGCGAGCTGCAAGTATCTCGACGGTCTGCCTCAAACCGGGAACGAGCTCGGCCGCGCGTTCCGGGACGTTGCGCTCGAGAAAGAAGTGCTCGCGCGCTCACGCAAGCTCGGGGTCGGCGCGCAGTTCGGCGGCACCTATTTCTGCCATGACGTGCGCATCATCCGGCTTCCGCGCCACGGCGCGTCGCTCCCTGTCGGTATTGGCGTATCGTGCTCGGCCGACCGGCAAGCGTACGGGAAGATCACGCGCGGTGGGATTTTTCTGGAGCAGCTCGAGACCAACCCGGCGCAGTTCATGCCGGAGGTCGAAGGCGAGGAGCTCGGAGCGGAGGTCGTCGAGCTGGACTTGAACAAGCCCATGAGTGAGGTTCGAGAGACGCTCTCCAGCTATCCGGTCAAAACGAGGCTCTCGCTGACAGGCTCGATTATCGTGGCTCGCGATATTGCGCACGCTAAGCTCAAAGAGCGCATCGATCGCGGCGAAGGGCTGCCGCAATATTTCAAGGACCACATTATTTACTACGCCGGTCCGGCGAAGACACCCGTTGGCTATGCGTCGGGCTCCTTCGGTCCGACGACCGCCGGACGGATGGACTCTTACGTTGGTCCTTTCATGGAGCATGGCGGAAGCTTCATAACACTCGCCAAAGGCAACCGATCCCGGCAAGTGAGCGACGCGTGCAAAAAGTACGGAGGGTTCTATCTAGGCTCCATCGGAGGGCCCGCCGCCATCCTCGCGCTCGAATCGATCAAGAAAGTCGAAGTCGTCGAGTACGAAGAGCTTGGCATGGAAGCCGTCTGGCGCATCGACGTCGAGAACTTCCCGGCCTTCATCGTTGTAGACGACAAAGGGAACGATTTCTTCTCGTAATTGTCCTGAATCAATTCCCGCTCGCCGGTGCGCTCGTGTAGAACGGTTGTGTGAGCAGTGTGAGCACTACGATCACAGAAGAGCGGGCCGAGGGCGTGTCCTTTCTCGGCTTCGGCATGGCCATGGCGCTCGTTCTTTGGGCGACGGCTTTTGTCGGTATTCGCGTCGCGGTTGTGCACTACCCGCCGGGACCGCTCGCGCTTCTTCGTTTCTCCATCGCTTCGGTTTTGCTCGGAAGCTATCTTCTCGCCGCCTCAAAGCGTCGCTCGCTACTGAAGGCCGGACCCAAGGACTGGCTCGGGTTCCTGTCGCTCGGTTTGACTGGAATCGTGGTGTACCACGTAGCGCTCAACACGGGCGAGCAAACCGTGAGCGCCGGGGCCGCGAGCCTGCTCGTCAATACGACTCCAGTGTTCACCGTACTCCTCGCGGTTCTTCTCGGCGACCGGCTCGGAAAACGTCTTCTTTCGGCGAGCGGCGCTCGCTCGGAAAATCGTGGCACCCTGGGGACGCCGTACGCATCGACCGGCACGAAGTCAGTCGTCGCCGGCGCCCCCTGAATAATTTCTAGATTTCTAGATTTTCTTAACTTAGCGCGGGTCCCTGTAGCTCTTGACTGGCGGTAGCTGAGCCCCCGTGAGGCCGGTCGGCGGATCCTCCGCCACGACCGGCATGCGCAGAGTTCCGATCCCGTCGATGGTCGCCACGATTTCCTCGCCCGGCTGGAGGAAGCGCTGAGCGCCGCGGACTGCGGTGCCCATTCCGGTACCACCGGACGTCCCGTTATTGATGACGTCGCCGGGGAACAGCGTAATGATGGACGAGCCGTACTCTATCAACTCCCACAGAGAGTGGATCATGTCGCCGGCGGTCGCTTCCTGCATCTTGGTATCGCCGACACTCAGCGTTTGCCGGAGCTTCTCCATCGGGTCGCCGTAGAATTCCTTGGGCACGATCCACGGTCCCATCGGCGCGAACGTATCGTGGCCTTTCCCGACGAACCAATCGGATCGCAACGGGTTTCCCCCGGGAGGCCGGCCTCCGCGATCGGAGATATCGAGCGTGACCACATAGCCAAAAACGTAATCCTGCGCGTCGTTGGCAGAGACGTATTTCGCGGTGCGGCCGATCACCGTGCCGAGCTCGACCTCCCAGTCCGTGCGATCCCGGCCGTACGGGATTACGATGGGATCGCCATTTCCGACGACCGCGCCTTTGCTGGCCTTCAAGAACAAGTAGGGGACACCGCGATTCTCACGCCGCTGCCGTCGCGCCGTCGCGCGGTCCTCCTCGGTGCCCGTCTCGTTGACGTGGCTATAAAAGTTGACCGCCGCGTTGAGTATCTTTCCGGGGTACATGATGGGCGGGAGCGTTCGTAAAGCGTCGAGGTCATATACGTAGCCGGGTCGATTCGAGCCCAGCATGTCCCTGCCGACCAGCTCGTTGACGATCTCGTACACGCGCCGTTTCAAGCCATATTCGTACCGCTCGATGAGCTCCACCATGTCCGCCGGCGGCGGGATTCTTGGATAGGCCGGATCCCTCTCGAGGGCGACGTTGGCGGCCTCGAGGTCGACCACGAGGCTATCGCGCAGGACGATACCGACATGCGCGATGTCCACGATCTCGAAGGTCCCAACTTTGAATGGTTCTGCGCTCTCGAGCCCATCCTGCGCCGAGCACAAAACGGGGATCGCCAGAGCCAAGAGGATGGTGATGATCAGGGAATTTCGCATGACACTCCTTGTGGACGCGTTGACATTCGTCCCAGAGGGACCGGTTGTACTGCCGTTGTGGAAGCCTGTCAAGTTTTCCACGGCCTGACGGCCACCCCGAATGAATGAAACGCGGTAGTCTCTGGAGGTGGCACCGGCTCAACACGACGCCTGAGGGAGCTCGGTTTTGACGTCACTCTCGCACCTCTTGCCAACGCTACACCCTGAGTTTCTTATTAGTTCCTATTCGATCGATGGCAGATCGGAGCTAACGCAGAAAGATGCTCTTGGGGATGAAGCCGGTCACGACCTGGGTCAAGTCGACCACCTCACTCACGCGGAAATCGACAGCAATGCTTGCAAGTGAAAGCGCTTTGTCCGGCGTGAGCCCCTTTTCCTTTACGAGGAAGTCCACAACTTCCCAGGTAGCGTGCCGAGTCGCTCGGTCGAGATCGAGGTCGATCCCCATAAGGAGGTAGTGGGTATCTGTTTCGGCGCGTGGGCCCGCCAGGTGCACGTTCTTGTGGACAACGAAGCGGAAGACCGCGCTCAGCGACTGCTCGATCGCCGTACCACTCACCTCGCCATCGCCCTGCGCCCCGTGCGGATCGCCCGTATAGAAGAGTGCGCCAGGATGGAAGACCGGAAGATAGACGGTCGTTCCCGGTTTGAGATCTTTGACGTCCAGGTTGCCACCGTAGGCACCCGGCGGGCGCGAGCTCTGCACGTCGGCAAGCGTTACCCCGGGCTCGCCTACCACGGGGTCGGGAGCCACGGCCAGGATGCCCATGAAAGGCGCGAGCGGTACTTGGATGTCGTCCGCGAAGAAGGCGACTTCGCGTCCATCGACCTCGCCGGTGCGGATGACGTGCCGCGTCCGTGGGATGTCCAGCCGCGGGTCGTCGGAACGAACGCCTGGATAGCCCGACGAGAACACGCCTCCTGTGGCGCTCGTGTTGTTGATTCCCCAGGGTACCCGCGTCTCTATGTCGAGAATCTGCACCTCGAGCATGTCGCCGGGCTCCGCACCTTCGACATAGACCGGTCCGGTGATGACGTGGCCGCTTCGGCCTTCTCTCGGGCGCTCGTCACGCGAAGCCCAAAAGTCCAGCACGTCCTCGAGAATCTCGTCCCGAGGCACTCCCAGCCCGGTCAAATACGAAACGGGGTTCTCATCCTGCGTCGCGCCCGCATGGGTCACCGTGTCGATGCGGACCGTTTGTCCGGACCTAACGGTCAGGACGGGCTCTTTGTTTATCGGATACCAACCCCAGCTCAGATTCGCCGGGCGCGAGGGCACGAAGTGATCCGCTTTAGTGGGCGCATCCTGAGCAGACGCGACGTAAGAGGCGCCGACAACGCAAAGTGCGCTCAGGCTTTTTAGTCTTAGCAACACCGCCGCCATTGTCCGCCATCTCCTCTTCCAAAAGCTAGTCCCACTTTCACGGCTATTTCGGAAACAGGAAGGTCAGCTGAAAGCGCAACTCGATATTTGCGCTGGGAGTTGTGTCCGGCCGGACGGCGTTATAGAAGAGTTGAGTGTTGAAATTCAGCGCCTGACTGCGAACGCGAAACCCGGGCGGCCGCAGAGGCGCACGGGGTTACGTATGCTGGACCCGGGCGCGATCTCGCCGCGGCTTCAGCCGTAGCTTATCTGAGCGTGAAAGGTATGACGGTCGGACTGGTTGCCGCGACGACGAGTCATGACCAGCGAGATGCGATCCACGATGCGGTGGTTCCGTAGTTCGCGCTCCTGACCTCGATGGAGACACCATTGTTGAAATCGATAGAGTCCTTCCTTTCGTTCTCGATCATTTTCGACAGCACCGGGCTATCGACCAGCATCGAGCGGATGTAGCCGAGCGCGATCTTCGCCTGCCGTTGGTCCGCCGCGATGAGCTTCACGATGGCTTTCTCACCGCTCGATAGGTAGGGGGAATAGTCACGAAGCGTAGCTAGATAGTCGGCGATTGCGGCTGCGACTCGTGACTTACCGCCGCGTCTACCTGTTGGGATCCAACACTCTCGTACCTGCTCGCTCGGCGGGGACGATCTACCGGTGTGCTTCCTGAAGGTCGCTAGCTCTTCGGGATTCATGTTGAGACCGAACGCGGCCTTCAGTGCGACGTGCCAAACCTTCCATGAATCCGAATCCAATCCGGCATGACCGAGAAGTTTTTCGTCGCGAAGGGCTTCGAGGATGGTGGGGTTGTTCATTCAATCGTCTCCATAAAAATTTGTCAGACTTTCGTCACCGCCTTTCATTCAAAGTTTCGGCGTCTTTCCCACATTTGTGCCGCCGAGGCGTCGTCAGTGCTGCCGTAGTGCGTGTCGAGGTACGTCTTGAGGTCGAGCGCCGATTTTTCCACGCGGTCGAGTCCTAGAGCCTGCAGCCTTTTCGTCAATGCATCCGCCAGCCGGGCTCGCTCTTGGATGATAGGGAACAAGGCGCGGCGGGACTTGTTCACCGGGCTCGGCCTCGAGGCGATGAAGCTATCAATGCTCGATATCAGGAGGACATCCATCGTCACGGCGTTCAGTATCGCTTCGCTGCGGTGAAATCGAGTCCCCGCCCAGAGCCTCGCGCGTCTCCGCGCGCCAAGCTTGGAGCGGCTTGGCAAGCTCCCCGGTGTCCGCCAGCCAGGCCAGGCCGACGCCTTGAAGGCCTCGTTGGAGCGCGAAAAGGCCCGACTTCGTGTAGTCCCTCGGTCGTCGGTTTTCGGTCGATTTTAGGGGTGTTTCAGGCATACTGACTCCGTGTAAACTATAGTTGTATATACAAATAATGTATCGACATTCCTAGTTGACAGAATAGTTGACAGAATAGGAGACAGAATAGGAGTTATGGGACGCTGGGGGTGGTTTCGAGCTAGATACCTTGCTTTGGCGCTTTGTGCCAAACAAAAGCGGCCTTTCGATTGGCAATGTCCCTCTCTAGGTCGCCTGTGAAGTTGCAGTCCGGTTCGACCGAACGTTGTTGGCGAGACCCTTCAGATTACCGTCGAGGATCTTGCCCATCATCAATTTCATCATGGTTTGGCCCAATAACCATCCGAAGGGACCGAATTTCACGCGATAATCCATGCCCCACTTCACTCTCGCCCGCCCGTTATCCAGCGGCTCGACCGACAGCTCCGCGTGCGCTTCGTGAAGAGGCATCGCCGTCATTTCCGACAAACGGACGCGATACCTACGATTGGCCTCCCACTTGGTCACCTCCTCCACCACTGAGGTACCATCGTCGAAATTGCAGCGCCGTTTCGACCCGATCCCGTCTTCGCCGTCCGTGAGGGCATCCACGGATTTTACGAGCGGTGCGAACTCGTCAATGTGCATGAAGCGACCGATAACCGCCCATAGGGCGTCGGGCGTGGTATAACGGGACGCCCTGGCGGTAGAGTCGCGTCGCCATGAAGCGATCGTCGCGCCGTGGTCGCTCAGGTGTGTTCGGAATAGAAACATAGATATCCAAAACCGCCCGGACATAATCGTTTTCTGTTAGAGCGTCGCTCGTGAGCGGTTTATCACTGAGCTTCGACATCCATCCACCTCCCGCGTCCGCCGCAGATACAGCATTTGGCATATCCGAAACTGTCAAGCTTCGTTTTCATTGAAAGAACCATCGAGCTCCGTGACCGGATCTGTTCTCTGATTCCTACATTGCCCGAGTTACCGACGTGAATGGAACCATGATCCGTTACTTTTTCTTGGTGTCGTCGATACTCACGTTGCCGGTCCGCACAATCTCGACTGTCCTTCGACACTTTCTCGATCTTTGCGGTTGTAGCCGCGACACTTTATTAGGCCGGCATGATAAGAGCACGCTTTACCGCAGTAGCAGTGTCCACGGTCACAGCTCTTGCAGATGTAGAAGGCCTCTGAACAGTTACGACAAAAACGCTGGTACACAACGACTGGTTTGGTGGCCATTTGAGACTCAGCAAGCGCTGGACTATGGCCGCCCGTCTGTGAGAGGCTAGCTTCCACCTGTACTGGAGCGCCTCCTTCGGGGGGCCATCCAAACATCAGAGCCCCGGTCGTTTCTGGCGGCCGGGGCTCGCTATTGTTGCACAGCAGGCTCACCCTTATCTCGCCGGGGCGAGACGATCTGACTGCCTCGCGCCTACGGCGCGAGATGATGCCTTGTACATACACATTTTGGTTCGACCTTCCGCGTAGCTCACGCTTTCGCTGTTCTGACGCTTCCGCAAGCGTCAGGGCGAGGTCTACCGCGCTCGGGCACGAAGCTCGACCGAGACGTGGCGATAGAATTCGCGAAAGACAAAGAGCGTCTGGCGTGTTTCGACCGGGAGTCCAAGCTTCTCGCGTCGCTGAACCATCTGAAGACATCTTATTGGTACGGAGACAAGCATGAAAGCTATTTCAACAGCCGCCGTTATGTGGCTCATTCTCATATCACCCAACTCCGCAATTGCTCAGGAGTGGACGCCCAAACGAGAACTCGTCCCGGAGAAAAAAACGGAGTACTCACCCTACGTAGAAGACTATTTCCCGCAACGGGTGTACTGGGGAGATACGCACCACCACTCGTCCTATTCCTTCGATTCCGGCATGTTTGGAAACACGCTTGGGCCGGAGGAGTCGTTCCGTTTCGCCCTAGGTGAGGAAGTCATTGCGAGCAATGGAGTAAGAGCCAAGCTAATTCGACCGCTGGATTTTCTGGTGGTCTCCGATCATGCTGCATACCTTGGATTTACTGAGTTGATGAGGACTGCCGATCCCCGTCTGATGGCCTCCAAGGGCGGACGGGAGTCTGTTCATGCTTTTAGCCGTCTATATCGCCTGGGCCATACTGCTGATTCGAGGAGCTAAAGATCCGCTGGCTGCGGCCTCGCTTTTCGATTGGGGCATCCTTGCCCAATACGCTCCACGCCATGCTGATGATCGTTCAGACGTTCATCTATCCCAACGAACTCGCGCATCTTTGGACCGACATACCGGCGCTTTTTGTCATAGTAGGGGCCTGCTGGTACTGGCATCCACGGAGGGTGATTGCGAGCTCATCGAAGAGCTGAAGCGCCTCGCACACACCGACACTTGAGAAAACGTTCGCAGTGCGTTGGCTTTTCGAGAACGGATCCTAAGCGACTGAAATCAAAGGAGCGTCGCGCACTTTGTGCCAAAGGGGGATTATTAAACCTCTTTTCGAAGTTTGGGATCGAGGTCCGCGATTCCCACTATCCTGACTCGGGGGGCAGGAGCCTAGGGGGGATTTGAAGGCGAACTCCCGTGCAGAAAGGATGGGGCGCATCGCCGTTACCCGTCTAATTTTACGGAAGTAATGTTTTTTACTCTAAAACGTGTCGGTTTTTCTTGGCATGACTTATGTCATGCCGGATAATTTCTGCACGATGATTGAACAAATGGGAATGACCGCAGAAGAGCTCCGAGCCTATCGAGTTGAGTTTCTAGGACTCACGCAAAAAGAGTTTGCCGAGAAACTTGGGCTCTCCGAACGCCACTACATCCGATTGGAGACCGAAGAGCTCCCGATAGGAGACAAAGTTCGCCGCATGATCGATCTTCTGATCGTCGTAGGCGAGCTAGAGAAACCAATGAGAGCTACACCAAGTCGAAACAAGTAGTCACCCAACACCTAGGAAGGAAGACAACATGAGCAACCATCCCATGAAAGAAATTCCGGCGAGCCTAGACGAGCTTGGTGGAGAGACGTACCGTCGTTTGCAAGCGGCGGCACTCATTAAGCTATTCCGCCTAACGACAGGCGAAATTCCAAGGACAACCGCCGATTTGGAGGAGCTGAGTTAACAACCTCCCGCCCGGTCCCATCGATCCTTTTTCTGTCCTAGCCAATGAAGAAATCGATGACTTTCTAGACGGCAGAGACTCAGCATGCGAACCAGATTGAGCCGAAAGCAGTAGCCGCCACCAACATCAAGGAAGGAGCACCAATGATCGACTTTAGATCAAGCGCGTGGAGACGTGTGCGCCGAAACAAAGATTACCAAGCCGGGCTGGAGATAATTTCACCATGGCTTGATCTTCTGTACGACTGGATCAACGCCTTCTATTTCGGTGGAGAGTTAGTGGACGTCCCCATCAGTGACGGTACTGTTCCAAAGTTCCGCGTTATGGGCTTCGACCTAAGTTTTCCGTGGATTGGCTGGACGTACCCACGGTCATGGTGTCATACAACTACATTGGTCGATGTTGACACCCACCCGGCTTGAGCCCCTGCTGCTCCACGAAATGATTCACGTCTTAGGGTTCAAGCGTAACGAATGTAAGCCGTCAATGCATCGTGAGGAGTTCATCGCGGAACTGCGCCGGTTACGAGAACTTGGTGCAGGCGATTGGACGACCGACGAAATCAAGCGTTATCAGTGGGAGGTAGATAACCCGGAACTACTAGCCAAAATAACGTAACCCTGTGCTAGGCGTTCGATTGGGATCACGTCGAAAGCAACCTGGCTTCGTCTCAGTAAACGAACAAGCCGCACGCATCAAGCCGATGGACACGGAGCAGCGTGCGAGGTTTCTAGAAGCCTGCAAGGATTCGCGTTTCGGTGTTCTGTTCACGTTGCGTGTCATGACCGGTTTACGACCGAGCGAACCCTATGCGCTTCGGCTCGACTCAATAGACTGGCACAAGCGCACGATCACTATCAACAAATCCATCGAGCTTCATACTCTTAGAGAGAAGACTACGAAGACGAGCGTAATCCGTGTAGTAGATATCCCGACGCCACTACTTGAGATCCTGAGTGAGCACGTGTCGCACCTACGCGAACACGGAATGAAGAAAGGTTGGGGTGAACCCGAGCTACTGTTTCCTTCGGACGCCAACACCACGCTCGATCACGCGAACGTCGTGAAGGAATTCAACAAAGTGCTGAAGCGAGGCGGGCTACCTCACTTCACGCCATACGATCTCAGACACACATATGCCAGCTTTGCCGTAGCGCGTGTGGCGTTGACCTACGTTGCGGCTCAGATGGGAGACTCGCCGGAAACCGTATTGAAATACTACGCACGCTGGATGCCGTCGAAAGGCAGCGACCTTGCCGACAAAGCAAACGGTTTCGACGTGGCGGAATCGGGCGAAATTTCCAAGTCCGCCCACTTACACCCCCCACGAAAATTGGAGCGTCTGCAAGTTGGTGAGCCGCCGCGGAATCGAACCGCGAACCTACGGATTAAGAGTCCGTTGCTCTGCCAATTGAGCTAGCGGCCCACGTGATGGGGATGCTTCGACTGGTACGCCTGAGAGGATTCGAACCTCTGACCTTCTGCTCCGGAGGCAGACGCTCTATCCAGCTGAGCTACAGGCGCATGCCGGCATCCGAGGACGTTGTCTCCAGAAGACCGTAAGAATACTCCGATCCGGTGTTCCAGGCAAACGCGATCAGTGCCGAACCTCTTCGAGCTCCAGCGTCAGTTGGTCCACATCGGCAGGTTTCGGCTCACCGTGGCTCACCGGGGGCTCGAGGGTCTCCTCGACGATGCCGTCAAGGAGCCATTCGGCGTCGCCTTTCAGCAGTCCTTGTGCGAGGCGATACCCCATCGCATCGTTGTTCTGGCCCACGCCTCGGAAGGCGGCTTCGATGCGAAGGCGGGATTCGGCGCAAAAGTGCTCGACGAGAGCTTTCACTTCACGGGCATCGGCACCTTCGTCGATGAGCGCTTGGGCTCGGCTTGCAGAGGCCAATTGGGCAAAGAGGTCCGTGGCGACGTCGACGAATCGCGCGAGGAGTAATTGCTCGCGCTCTAGCTTGGGTCCGTGTTTCAACATCGCACGGAACATTTTTCGCGCAAGCTTCTTGCTCGTTCGGGCCGCGTAGCGCACATGCCTTTTCAGGGCAGGGTCCATTCCCGGTGTTTTGGGAAAGGCCGGGAGCCATTGTTTCGGGTACCACCGCACATAAAACCAGCCGGCGCGAAGCGTCGCGGTGAGACGTTTCGAGAGCGGGAGCCGTGAGTCCATGACATCGCCGGCTATGCGCAGATGCGGGTCCATCGCTTCGCGCGCGATGAACAAGCGCATGATCTCCGTTGAGCCTTCGAAGATGCGGTTGATGCGCGCATCGCGCATCGCACGCTCGATGGCATAGGGCTTTTCGCCTCGAGCCCCGAGGGATTCGGCGGTCTCGTAGCCGCGGCCTCCAAGGGTCTGCATCGCTTCGTCGACGTTGTTCCACGCAGCCTCGGTTCCGTACAGCTTCGCCATCGCTGCTTCCACGCGGATATCCATGTGCTTGCGATCGACGAGCGCGGAAGTGAGGTAGGTCATCGATTCCATCGCGAAGATCGTCGATGCCATGCGCGCAATCTTGTCGGCGACGGCGGCGTGTTTTCCAATCGGCGCGCCCCATTGCTCTCGATCGTTCGCGAAGTCCCTCGCATATTGGTACGCACGCTTGCTCAGGCCGATGCACATCGCCGGTAGCGTGATGCGTCCGGTGTTGAGCGTCGTGAGGGCGACGCGAAGGCCCGCACCTTCGGCTCCGATGACGTTCTCGGCGGGGACTTTCACGTTGTCGAAGCGGATGACGGCGTTAAAGAGTGCCTTCAAGCCCATGAAACGGCAGCGGTGCACCACTTCGACACCGGGTGTGTCGGTGTCGACCACGAAAGCGGTGACTTGGTTGCGCTTCTTACCGTCGAACTCCTTCGGCGGCGTCTTGGCCATGACCACGAGCAACTTCGCGCGGGTGCCGTTCGTGCACCAAAGCTTCTCGCCATTGAGAATAAAGTGCTTACCGGCGTCGTCCTCAGTTGGCTCGGCATGAGTCTCCATGCGCGAAGGATCCGAGCCGACACTTTTTTCCGTGAGCGCGAAGGCCGAGATCTCGCCCCCCGCGACACGTGGGAGGAAGCGACTCTTCTGTTCTTGCGTTCCAAACAAAAGCAGAGGTTGGGGCACACCGATCGATTGATGCGCGGACAAAAGCGCCGAGATGCTCCCGCAATAGCTTCCGACCAGGACGGCGGCACGCGTGTAGATTTGTTGGCTCAGGCCAAGGCCTCCGTATTCCCGTGGGATTTTGATCCCGAATGCGCCGAGCGCCGCGAGGCCTTCAACGACGTGGTCGGGGATTTCGCCATCGCGATCGATCTGATTGGGATCGGCATGCTCTTTCAAGAACGCTTCGAGCCTCGTCAGGAACTCACGACCTCGAGCGTCACGGTTGGACGCCGCTTCGGGACAAGGATGGATGAGGTCCATGTGGAGCTCGCCCATAAAGATCGCGCCCGCGAACGTGGGATAGCCGTGGAAACTTTCCCGCGACGATTCGGTGAGCTCGAGAGCGGCTTTTTTGCCTTCGGACATGCCTGTGGTGTCGATAGGGCTCATCGGAGTTCTCCTGTTGCTTGGGGCACTACGTGACCGGTAACCATCTCCAATATTTCGGCGCGGCTCACATCGAGATCGATGGCCTCTTCATCGAAGACCCACTGGAGCATCACGCCGTCGATGGCGGCCTGGACGAGTGAAGCTGTCGTGCGCACCGGAACTTGACGCAGCTCCCCGCGCTCACGGCCCGCGTCGAGGATGCGCGCGAGGTAGTGCCGCGCGGGCTCGTGGGCTTCGGCGTTGAAGCGGCTGTGGCCCCCCGAGCTTCCGCGGCGCCCCCAAAGATCGACGAGCGCGACATAGTTATCGCGGTGGGTCTTCATGAACTCGAAGTTGGCTTCGATATAAGCGCGCAGCTTACCGAGCGCGCTCTCGTGGCGGCTGACGCGCTCTTTGATGAACTCAGCCGGCTGGCGGAGAAGCGAGCGCAAGATCTCATCGACGAGCGCCTCCTTGCCCGCGAAGTGGTACGAGATGACCCCTTTGCTGATGCCCGCTTTGCGGGCAATCTCCGCCAGCGAAGCCTGGGAGAAGCCTTGGGTGGCGATCGTCTGGATTCCCGTTTCGACGATCTGCCGGCGGCGAGCTTCCTCAATGAAAGTAGGCTTTTTCTGGCCGACAGACTCAAGATTTGACCGCATAGTCAAATTTTAACTCATAGGGCCAGCTCCGGCAAACGGGCAACCAGCAGAATTGTAAGGTTATTTGGTCGTTCGGCCTTTGAATGCGTCCATTGAAGCGCTGATACCCAACAATTTTGCAACGGCATCAAACCACGACACGGGGAGGAGGCGAAGAAATGGGAGGCTGTACACAAGAGGAGGCATCCATAGACGCGCCTGGTTGCGCTCGATGACGCGTAGAACCTTCTCCGCGACACGCTCCGCATTCAAGATAGGCAAAAGAAACGAAAAGCGGGTTTTAACGCCCTCGAACATCCCGGTATCAATGTAGTAAGGGCAGACGACGGTGGTCCGAACGCCGGAGGCTTTCTTTTCGAGCTCGGCGCGAAGCGACTCGTCGAAGCCGATGGCGGCCCACTTGGTCGCGCAATAGTCCGTGAGACCCGGAACGCCGAGAAGGCCCGCTGCCGAGGCGATGGTGACCACATGTCCACGGCCGCGCTCCATCATGCCTGGCAAGAACGCTCTCGTCATCCAAAACAAGGACAGCGCATTCACGTCGAAGCTCTTTTCGATCTGCTCGTCCGAGATCTCGAGAAGCGCTTGGCCGCTGACGATGCCAGCATTATTAATGAGGACGTCGACCGGCTCTTCCGCCGCCGCGGCCGCGTAAACCGCCTCGCGCTCGGAGACGTCGCAGACAGCAGCGGTCGCTTTCCCTCCGAGCGCTTCTACTTCGGACTTCACGGACTCGAGACCCTCACCGTTCAAGTCCCAAAGAGCGAGCGTGCCGCCGCGCCGCGCAACGCCTAAAGCCATGCGCCTTCCGATGCCGCTCGCCGCACCCGTGATCAAAACGCGCGCACCCTGAAGCTCAGTCATGGTGAGAGCGATTTTATCCTCTATACTCGTAGGGTGCCGATTCGAACGAAGCGCGTCTACGAAGCCGCGAGCGCCGAGGACGGGAAGCGGTTTCTGGTTGACCGCCTGTGGCCGCGCGGCGTGGCGAAGGATTGGGTCCACATCGAAGCGTGGCTTCCCGAACTCGGTCCGAGCCACACACTCAGACGCTGGTTCGCGCACGATCCTGAAAAGTGGGCCGGGTTCAAGAAGCGCTACAGCGCGGAGCTCGCCGACAGAAGCGAGCTTTGGGTGCCGATCCTCGCCGCGTCCAGGAGCGGCACGGTGACGCTCGTCTATAGCGCGCGCGACAAAGACTACAACCAGGCGGTCGCGCTTGCCGATTACCTTCGAAGAAAAGGGGCGTTGTTGCACGGCCCGGAGCAAATCGCTGACCTCCCTGTGCCGGTCGGAGAGTCACCCGGCGCAGTAAGTATCGGGCATACCGAGCGCGGTCATCTTGTTGAGTATCTCGCACCCAATTCGGTGTTCAACTCGTTGCCTCGCCAACGTTCGAGCCCGCATCTCGGGCCCCATGATCGCCTTGTAACGATAGACCGCGTTCTCCACCATGCTTCGCTCGGTGCAGCCTGAGAGCTTGTACCATTCACGTCGGCCGTGTCTTTCGATGGCACGAATATGGCGGTCGCGTTCCCGCATGGCGGTGTTCGAATTCTGACTGAGCGTGGCGTTTCGTTGCGGCGGAATCACCACGCGCGTCCTTCGTTCAGGGCTGTGCGCTTCGATGGCTTCGTAGACCGCTTCCTTGTCGTATGCACTGTCCGCCGCCACCGACGCTATAGGTGCTTGAATCTGTGTTAGCAAAGGGGGGACTCGCGTTGCGTCGCGAGCTCGTGACACCGTCAGTTCGGACGCAACAATGTTGCCGGTCTTGCGATCAACGGCGATGTGCAACTTGCGCCAGGCGCGCTGCTTTGGCGGTTTGCGGGTGGTTCCAACATGAATCCTCAAGCCCGTGCTATCGATCATCAGGTGGATTGGTTGATTGCTTGCGGCTTTCCGAATCCGCAGCTTCTTGCGGAGCAGCCTCGACCGCCGACACAACGTCGAGTAGTCCGGGATCTCGATACACAGCCGGAGAAGCGAGGCGATCGAGTGCAAGAAGCCTTCGGTTTGGCGGTAGGCAAGCTTGTACACCATCCGGACAACCAGGCCCGTTTCAATCGCCATCTCTGAATAGACCCGTTGACCGCCAGGCTTACCGCTCTTGTCGGCCTTCCAGTTCGCGATTGCCTCCTCGTCAAACCAGACCGTCAAATCGCCCCGGCGGCGCAGCCCTTCGTTGTATTCCGCCCAGTTGGAAACGTGGTACTTCTTCTGTTTCGCGTGTTTGTACTGGCTGCGCTTGGGATACTTCATGGTCGAACATTACCTCGGCCACCACCATAGGGTAGATTTCGCGCTCAGCCAAGAGCGGTGCAACAACGCCGGTAATAGGGGAACCGGCTCGAGCAACCAATGCCGGAGATGAACACGTTCTCGTGGGGCGCCCGACCGACGGCGGCTAGCGTTCGGTGCACCGAGGACAGTACAACGTAGTCTCCGCAACCGGGACACCAGCGGACGTCCTGGTCGGACGCGAAGTCCTGTCGCTTCCAAGTCTTTGTCGCTGCAGCCGTCGTCATGAGGCACCTTTCTCTAATTGCGCCCGAAACGCGTCGGTGAGCTCCGCAATCGTGAATGGGCGGCCCTGAACTTTGTGAAGCTCGACCACGTCTGTTCCAAACTTTCCTCGGAGCAGCAGCGCGAGCTGTCCCAAGTTGAGCTCGGGTACGAGTACTTTCGCGAAGCGCGACATCACGTCGGCGGTGTTCTTCGGGAACGGATTCAAGTAGCGAAGGTGCGCGGCCGAAACTTTGGGGTCGTTCCCGGCGTTCCACTCGGCGACGGCCATTTGTGAACGATCCTTTCTCGTGCCCGAATAGCTCGCTCTCGATGAGGTCTTCGGGGATGGCGGCGCAGTTGACTTGAATCCAGGGGGCGCGGGTGCGGTTGCTGTTCGTGTGGATGGCGCGGGCGACGAGCTCTTTGCCCGTTCCCGACTCTCCCGTGACGAGCACGGTGGCGTTCGTGGGAGCGGAGCGAGCGATAGCTTCGCGCACTTTATCCATCACCGACGAGGTCCCGACCATCTGGTAGCGGCGCTCGAAACGGGGCCGGAGCCTCGAGACCTCCTCCTTGAGCTCTTTGCGCTCAAGCGCGTTTCGGACAGCGAGCAATATCCTCTCGGTCTCGAGTGGCTTTTCGATGAAATCGAAAGCGCCTAGTAGCTTCGTGGCTTGGACGGCCGTTTGCACGTTTGCGTGGCCGCTCACGACGACGACCTGAGGGGCTGTCGTGCGCTCGCGAAGCTCTCCGAGGACTTCGAAGCCGTCCATCCCCGGCATCTTGATATCGAGAAAAACGAGGTCGTAGGGCTCGTTCTCGATCTTGTCGAGCGCTTCCGCCCCGGACGATCCTTCGGAGACGTCATAACCCTCGTATTCGAGCGTCATGCGGAGGGTCTTACGAATGGGCTCTTCATCGTCTACGACGAGTATGCGGGGCTTGACCATGTTTTCCTTTAATGGGTCGAGTATAGCACGCGGCCTTAAACCTTTTGTTTGAAGTAGATTAGGGCCGGTGCTCGAGCTCAATGACGATCGATCCGCACTCGTCGACGACGACCTCAATGCTCGCGATCAGAGGATCGAGGCGCACGCCCATGCATGCCGCCCCCAAGCGCTCCCGCGTATGCCGGAGCTTTTCGAGCGCTTTCGCGGTGAGTTTCGCGTCGCCGACGGCGCTGCCTGCGCGCCGTCTCACGAGAGCCGCAGCGAGCTGGATGAGCCCCTGCAGAAACTCGCGATCGTCCGCAGACGAAGTCTCCGCCCACAGGCGCTCGAAATAGACATGCGCCTCCCACCAATAGGCGGCATTGAACAGATCGACCCCGTACAAGAAATCGTTTTCTTCGGAAGCGGGCTCGAGCCCGTACATGTGGCCCTCTGGGTGACGCTCCGGGTGCGGCGTCTTGCCGGGCTCGTGGCGGTAGGGAGGGAAGGCGCGCTGGCTATACCGTGTGCGGCTCAGCGTGTCCTACCGCCTGCCGCCTATTCGCCCTACCGATTGCGCTCGATGACGTAGTACGCGAGCGCCATCAACGCATCCTTATTAATGGACTCCGGCAGGGACGCGAGACATTCCTTGGCTTTGAATGCGTAGTCCTCGGCAAGGTCCCGAGCTTTGTCGAGACTTCCGTTGCGACGCACCAAATCCAGGATCTCTTTGCGGCTGACCTCGTCGATGCTGCCGCGCTCGATGACCGCTTGGACCGTCGGGAGCGCGCGCGGCTCGTTTTGGAGCGCGTAAATGATCGGCAACGTGACGTGGCCTTCTTTCAAATCCGAGAGCACGGGTTTGCCGAGCGTCTTTTCGTCAGATGTGAAGTCGAGTAGATCGTCTGCGACTTGAAAGGCCATGCCGATATTCATGCCGTACTCGCCGAGCGCAGTCTCGACTTCCGGCGACGCGCCACCGAGCTTCGCACCCATTTGCGTGCAGCCATAAAACAAATAGGCCGTTTTGCGCTTCAAGATGTCGAGGTGCTCGTCCACCGTTAAATCGACCGCGCCTCCACGGGTCAGTTCCAGAATCATGCCCTCGATCATGCGCAGCGTGATCTCGGTAATGACTTGCAGAATCTCGAGGCTACCCATCTCGATGGCGAGCCCGATCGAGCGGATGTAGAGGAAATCCCCGAGGAGGACGGTGAAATCGTTTCCGAGCAGAGCGTTGACGGATTGCTGCCCGCGCCGCATGACCGCTTCATCAACGATGTCGTCATGGACGAGCGTCGCGGTATGGATGAACTCGGTGACGGCGCCATATTGCGGCGCCTTGTCGCCCGTATAGCCGCAGGCGCGAGCGGCGATGAGGAGAAGCGCCGGCCGGACGCGCTTACCACCGCTCCGGTAGATATAGCGACTACTGGACTCGACGAGCTGGAGCTTGCTCTCCACTTTGTCGCGGATGATCTGCTCGACGGTATCGAGATCGTTCTGGATTTCACCGAAAATATATTCAAGGGTCAGAGAGGGCTCTTGGAGCTCAGAACGTGTTTCGGAGGACGCCATAGATGTTCTTCCTGCCATGCGCTCTTAGCGGTAATTCTTGAACTGCATCGCGATTCCGAGATCCGCCTCTTTCAAGAGAGCCATGATGGACTGTAGCTCGTCTTTCTTTTTGCCGCTAATGCGAACTTGGTCGCCCTGAATCGCGGCTTGGACCTTGCGCTTCGTGGACTTCACGATTTTTACGATTTCGCGCGCCTTTTCCATGGGGATGCCGTTCTGGAGCTCGATTTTCTGCCGGACGGTACCTCCTAGCGCGGACTCGATCTGGCCAGGGTTCAACGCCAAGAGCTCGATACCCCGCTTCACTAGCTTCGATTCCAGCACGTCGCGCGCGCCTTGAAGCTTGAACTCTTCCGAGGACTTGAGCTCGATCGCAACCCCATCATCCACGACCTGGATTTGTGTACCCGAGCCCTTGAAATCGAACCGGTTCACGATTTCCTTCATCGAGTGCTGGACGGCATTCTTCACTTCCTGCACGTCCAACTTGCACACGATATCGAAACTGCTTTCTACCGCCATTCGGCCCCCATTATTACGAAATTCCCGTTTCTCGGCAATGAGAGCTGAGATCCTATTTGAAGTCAACTAGATGGAAAAAAACCGCCAAAAGTTCTCGTCCGTAGCTGCCTCGACCTCCCGCCCGGAAATCCCCTTGGTTTTGGCCAGGCAGTCGGCGGTCTCGCGCACGAAGGCGGGCTCGTTGCGTTTGCCGCGATAGGGCACGGGAGCGAGGTACGGACAGTCCGTTTCCACGAGGATCTTGTCGAGCGGAAGCCCGCGGGCGGCTTGGCGCAGCGGTTCGGCGTTTCTGAACGTCAAGATCCCCGAAAAAGAGATCAAGAACCCGTGGGCAATGGCCATCTCGGCGGTGGCGAGGCTCGCCGTGAACGAATGCAGGATCCCACGGACACCCGTCGTTTCCTCCTCCAGAATGGCGGCCAGGTCCTCTTCGGCCTCGCGGTGGTGCACGATGACGGGAAGCTCGAGCTCGCGGGCCAGCCGAATTTGGCGGCGGAACACGTCCCGCTGCTCTTCCCTGGGGGACGAGTCGTAGTGGTAGTCGAGCCCAATCTCACCGATCGCCACGACACGCGACCCACTCGCGAGATCGCGGAGGAGGGCTTCGCCACCCTTCTGGTCGAAGATCTTAGCGTCATGCGGGTGGCAGCCGACAGCCGTGTAAAAATCGTGGGTTGCGACGAGCGGGAGAGCCTTTTTGTAGCTGTCTTCTTCGTCCACCATCGCGAGCGAGAGGATGGCTTCGACGCCCGCGCTTTTAGCTCGAGCGATGACAGCCTCGCGGTCCTCGTCGAAGCGGTCCATTTCTAGGTGGGCGTGGCTGTCTATCATTTCTGCATTCAGGATCCTGGTTCACTTCTCTTTCATCGCTTGGGTGTAGCCTAGGCTTTCCAGGCGGCGGCGCTCCTCTTCGGTCATTTCTACACCTTCGGGGGCGGGGGCGTTGCCTCTTAGATGTTCTTGCGCTCTTAGCCAGGCGAACAGTTTCTGTTCTAGGTAGCCCTTTGCGAAGTTGTCTTCTTCGGACAGGTCACCAGTTTCTTTGGGGTCGGCGCTCAGGTTGTAGAGCTCTTTTTTGTCGGTGCGGCTGTCCCAGATGAGTTTGTGATTCTTGTTGCGGGCACTGTAGCGGGGGCGTTTCCAGACGGTGCGCGAGTAAGCAATGCGGTCAGCCGCGGCGGGTCCTAGCAGGCTTTTGCCTTGCATGTCGATTGCATGCATGCCGGCGAGCTCCAGGATGGTCGGTGCCAGGTCGACGAGCTCCACCACGTTACCGACGCGGCGCGGCGCGGCGCTGGGAATTTTTATGATTAGCGGAACGCGGATGCTTTCTTCATAGAGCTGGGTGTTGTGGCCTAGGAAACCGTGCTCGAAGAGAGCTTCTCCGTGGTCCGCGGTGAGGATGAGGACGGTGTTGCCTCCGAGTCCGCGCTCGTCGAGTTGCCGGAGGAGCTTTCCGACGAGATCATCGACATAGGCTAGGTTGCCATCATAGAGGCCGTGCACGCGGGCGAGCTTTGCGGGGTCGAGCGGTTCTCCTGCGGCGACTCGGTCGTTCAGCGCTTCGACGACCTTCGCGTCGGCCATGCCTTCGGGGAACGGTTCTGCCGGGGCGAAGCGGGTATCGAAAGGCGCTGGTGGGTTGTACGGGAAATGCGGCTCGCGAAAGTGAACGTAGGCGAGAAAACGCTCGTCGCCGACGTCGTCTAGCCAATCGCGGAACGTGGCGAGGACCGAGTCGCCGTGACCCGTGTAGTCCTCTTGCTCCCAGATCTGGAAGTACTCTTGATAGCCCTGATCGAGGCCGAACATTTTCGAGGCGACGGCGTTTCCCGAAAAGCCGGCCGTTCGGTAGCCGTGCTCGGCGAGGAGCCCGGGAAAGGTGACGACGTCGTCGCGGAGCCGGTCGGAAAAAGAGACGCTCTGGTGGCGCTCGGGGTATTGGCCAGTGAGAACGGAGCCCATGGAAGCGATCGTGTAGACGGCTTGGCTCACGGCGTTGTCGAAAACGACGCTCGTCTCTCCCAACGCGTCGATGGCGGGTGTCGTGTTCGCGTCGTGTCCATAGAGTCCCGTTCGGAGCGCGTTCGCGCCGTCGAGAACGATCAGCACGATGTTGGCGTCGACCGCGTTTGGATTGTGTCGCGGCGGCGTGGACGCCGGGACGATCAGCTCGGGCCGTATGACGGTACCGCTCGCTGAGCGCAGAACGATCTCGACGGGGCCGTTCGCACGCAAGTCCTGCTCCCAGGCCTCTTCGCCAGCGAGCGTCTCTTCGATGAGCGGGAAAGTCGTAGACCGTTCCGAACGCACGACGACGTCGACACCGTCGGAAGAAGTCAATCGGAGTTTCGCCTCGCCGGGGACGTCCGCGTAGAGCGTCACGGCGCCGCCCGCGGGCACATGGAGCCCTGAGTTCACCCAAGCGAACGGGCCCGGGCTCCTCGCGACCGGCGCTCCGCCTTCGGGCAGAATGTCGAAGCGATAGAAGGCGACCGCGAGCCGCCGTCGGTCGGCGGAGCTTCGGTTGGGATCGCCCGCGTAGCGGAAACGCATGGCCATCTCGTTCGAGCCTTCTCGAAGCGGCAGCTCGACCGGATAGCGCTCGCGCGCGGGACGCAGCTCGATCTCGGTCAGCTCCTCGCCGTTGACGCTCAGGCGAATCCGTTGCGAAGGACTGCCGTCGAAACGGAACGGCTCGCATTCAATCCAGGCCATGTGGCGGCCAGCGCGATCACTCGTGAACGTGAAAACCGCCTCTTCTTCGGAGGCCCAGCGAAAGGTATTGCCGTCTCTGGCCGTCTCTCCATGCGACCAGCCGTCCTCGCTCAAATGAGGCAGCGCTCGCGGCGAGCCGAACTCGATCAAGATACCGCTCCAGCTCTTGCGCGCTACAGCCACGGCATCGACGAGTGACCCCTCGTCGGCCGTAGGTGGCTCGGTCGGCCCGGGACCACAGGCGACGACGAGCGCCGCGAGCACGAAGAAAAATTGCTTCACTTGACCTTGGCGCCGGGCGCGACGTCTTTGTCGAACGTCGCGACTACAGGTCCATCCTCGGCGCTTGCCGCGAGATTCGACTCCTCGCAGCGTGGCGGGCTCTAAATTGGCGACACCGATGATGTGCTTACCGACGAGCTCTTCGGGCGTGTAGGTTTTTTTGATCCCCGCGACGAGCTGCCGGGTCTCCGAGCCCAGATCCACTCGAAGTTGAAGAAGCCGGTCGGCGCCTTCGATCTCGGACGCTTCGAGCACCTTGGCCACTTTTAACTCGATTTTGAAGAAGTCGTGGATAGTGATTTTCTCGTCTTCGCTCATCGCTTTCCTTTCGTTTGGCCTTTCTTTTGGTAGCTCACGATCGCGGCTTGCTGTACCTGTTTCAAAGAAACTTTCCGCGCGCGCGCGATCCGCCGGCAATCTTCGAATTCAGGCGCGACGTTCAAGACTTTGCCTCCGAAGAGCCCTTCTTTGACACGAACTTTGCCGAAGCGCGTCCGCACCGTGACGAGGCGGCGCTCGAGAACCTCGCGTTCGATCGCGTGGGTACGGACGCCGAGCGTCGTGCTCTCCCGAAAGAGGAGCGCTGTCGCCTGATCGCGGCCACGCGGGTGTACGAGGACCGTCACGTTCGTGCCGGGTCGGCTCTTTTTCATCATCACCGGCGTCAGAAAGACATCCAGAACGCCCGCCTCGAGTAACTGCTCCTGGACAAAACCCAATTGCTCCGGCGTTTGGTCGTCGATGGTCGTCTCGAGGACGAGAACCGTTTCAAAACGGCGGCTCTCCGTCTCGCCGAGAACGAGTCGGAGCGCGTTCGGCCTTCCTGAGCTCGGATCCTTCGCACCGAGTCCATAGCCTAGACGCGTGATCGTCATCGCGGGCAAGGGGCCGAATTGCTCGGCGAAGCCGCTCACGAGAAGTGCTCCGGTCGGCGTCGTTCGCTCGAAATCACCATCCGCGAATACCGGTACACCCTTCAACAGTAGCGCAGTGGCAGGCGCCGGCACGGACAGCCGACCGTGCTCCGTATCCACCCAGCCGGAGCCCACGTTGAGCGGTGAGGCTTCGACCCGGTCGACACCGAGAAGCTCGAGGCCCGAGACCGCACCCACGACGTCTACGATCGTGTCGAGCGATCCGAGCTCGTGAAGATGGATCTTCTCGACGTTCTTGCCGTGCACGGTGGCTTCCGCTTCGAAGACCCGATAGATGAGGGAAAGCGAACGCGCTTTAATGTCCTTGCGCAGGCGGCTTTTTCTCAGAATCCGTTCGAAATCCGCCCAGTGGCGGTGGCCTCGATCGTCGGGCGCGTCCACGCGGATGCGCGTGCCGTGGATGCCGCCACGAACCGCTTTGGACCGGATCAACCGGAAGCCGGTCACCGAGAGTTTGTCGAGCTCGGCCACGAGCTTTTTCAAGGGCACGCCGAGGTCGATGAGCGCCGCGAGGATCATATCTCCGCTCGCGCCCGCGGAGCCATCCAGATAGAGAACCCGCTTGCCCATTGAAGCCGTGCAGTGTACTAGAGTTCGTGGTGCTCTTTGAAACTCCAGTAGCGGCCGGTGCTGACGATGACGTGGTCCAGAAGGCCGATGCCCAGGATCTCCCCCCCCGGTGCAGCCTGTCGGTGAGCTGCCGGTCCTCGCGCGATGGTGTTGGATCGCCGGACGGGTGATTGTGAAAGACGACGATCGCCGCCGCACGAAGAATGGCGGCTTCACGATAGACTTCGCGGGGATGGGCGAGAGAGCCGTTCAGGCTACCGTTGGAGACTATTTCGAGGCGCATCAGCCCATTGCGGCTATCGAGCGCGAGCATACCGAATTCCTCCAGGGGCTTCGTTCCGAAACGCGGCATCAAGTAGCGGCCGGCATCCTCCGGCACGCGGAACCGCAGCCGCGCAGGCTCCGGTGCGGAGGCGGCGCGCCTTCCGAGCTCGAGGGCTGCGAGAATCCGCGCCACGCGCGCGTCCTTCAACCCGGGCACGCGTGCAAGCCCAGCGGGGCTTTGGCGAAGGAGGCCGTCGAGACCTCCCGCTTGCCGCAAGAGCTGATTGGACAGCTCGAGCGCGGAGGCGTTTCGGGTGCCCGAGCCCAGGAGCACGGCGAGGAGCTCGTTGACACCAAGCGTCTCGGCGCCGCGCTGGATGAGTTTCTGGCGAGGTCGGTCTTCAGGCCACAGAGCGTCTAGGTTCATCTAATCTCCTTTTTGAAGATCTAGACGAGAACTGGCTCGGGTAACCTCCGTTCCATGTCGTGGTTCGAGTGGCTTACGTAGACGAGCGCGCCGTCGCGCCAGGCGCGGCGGAGCTCATCGTCACCGGCGGATTCCACCACTTTCTGGGTCTCCGCGGCCGTGAGGACTTCCGAGCCCAGTGCCCGAACTCGACGAGCGCGGAGCAATCCCACCCATTGACGGCAACTTGGGCGACGGGGAGCTCGTGCCCTTTTTCGAGGTACGCTACGCCGACGGAGGCCCTGGGCGTCACCTCCTGCAGTCTTTGCGCTGCCTGTTCGGCTTCTTTGTCGAAGCCGAAAGACCCCACGCAGCTCATGAGCTCCGTTGTCGAGAACGTGTGCTGCGCGTCGTAAGGCCGCTGCCGATTGGAAGCCCAGACCGGAGCCAAAGCTTTCGAGGACGACAGAACACAGATAGCCTCCGCGGTGTGCCGACGGAGCGCGCGCGAAAGCCCTTCCGCCGTCACGATCCCTCGCTCGACCAAAGTTTCGGCTAGCGGGATCCGCTCGCGATGACACTCTTCGTAGACCGTTTCGAAGACAGCTTTCGGAAGGGGCGGATTACTTTCGTGGCGCAAGATATCGGTGAGGCGATGCTCCATGTTCGAGGCTGCCGCCCAGCAGACACGGTTCTCCTCGACAAGCACCGTACCCTGTGGGGCATCTTTCGACGCAAAGACCAAAGCGCCCGTGGCGCCTCGAGGAAGGCGGTCGATGCCCTTGAGCAGTCGCAAAAGCGTGGGCACTTCGAAGCTTTGGTAATCCGGCATGTTGTATCGTTCGAAACGCTCTGGCAAAACGCTCTGGCGCCCCATCAAAGATGCAAGACGAATGCCGATATCAAACAGCAACACAATGCTTTGGAATCAACAACTTAGAGTGAACTCTCCGCATGTTCTCGTGGGTTTTCCACTGGACCACGTGGGACTTCCCCAACAGATCTTAAGAGCGGACCGTAACCGAAATTCAGATCCAGATAGCCGATAGCCGAAATCAAACCACAGTGCCGTCATTCACCGTGACATTCTTAGGAATAACGACAATTCCGTCGCGGACGAAGTAGTTCTCGCCATCGGCCTCGGTGACGGCTTTTTCGTTGACGATGCGCACGCCTTTGCCAATCCGGGCGTTCTTGTCCACGATGGCGCGTTCGATGACCGCGTCCTCGCCGATACCCATGGGTGGGCGTCCCGCGGCCAAATCGGCCTCCACCTCATGCGGCAGCTGATAGAAGTCAGCCCCCATGATGAGGGCCTCTTTGAGCGCCGCACCCTTGGCCACCCGCGCCCGCACGCCGAGGAGCGAGCGCTCCACGCGGCATTGATTCAAGATGACGCCTTCGGTGATGAGTGAGCGCACGATGGTGCAATCGTCGATCTTGCTCCCGGGCAAGAACCGCGGATGCGTATAGATGGGCGCCAACGGCTCATAGAAGTTGAAGCGCGGCAGCGGATCCGTCAAATCCAAGTTAGCTTGGTAAAAAGTGCCGATGGTCCCGACATCTTCGAAATAGCCGTCGAACAAATAGGCGAACAGGCCGCGGCGCCCAACAAGGCCGGGGAGTATCCCGTGACCAAAATCATTCGCCTCGGACCCAAGAAGCTCCTCTTCGAGGACCGAACGATTGAACAAATAGATTCCCATCGATCCGAGATACTCGTCGCCGTCCCCTGTCTCGAATCCCTCGAGGGCGCCGACCGCCGGCTTTTCGACGAACCGTGTGACTTTTTTCGCCGCATCGATTTGGAGAATGCCGTAGCGCGGGGCGTCTTCGCGCCGCACTGTCGTGACCGCGACCGTCACCTCGGCACCGCTCGCCTCGTGTTGCGTGACGACGTCGCGAAAGTCCATCCGGTAGAGCTGATCGCCACTGAGCACGAGTGCGCGCTCGACACCGGGGCGATTGACGAGGTGTCGCAAATTCTTACGCACGGCGTCAGCCGTGCCCTGATACCAATCCTTTGCGTCCGGTGTCTGCTCCGCGGCGAGGATGTCGACGAAGCTCCGGCCGAAATTGTCGAAGCGATAGGTGTGCGTGACGTGATTGTTCAACGACGCGGAGTTGAACTGGGTTAACACGAAGATCCGCCGGATGCCGCCGTTCAAGCAATTACTGATGGGAACGTCGACGAGGCGGTACTTGCCGCCAAAGGGAACGGCGGGCTTGGAGCGCTCGCGGGTCAAGGGGTGAAGGCGCGCCCCAATGCCTCCCCCGAGGATCACCCCTACGGTTTTATCCGGCACGGCGAAGCCATCCTACCATGGCGCCTCCGATACGTTTGCCAACGTAACTATGGGAAAATAAAGCTCGGCCGACATGGATTCTCTCAAAGAGCTCCTCTCCGCGCGTCCGAAAGTGATCGCCCGGACGAAGCAGGGGCAACTCGTTCCCGGCTATCTCGACAAAGGACAACTACTGCCGCGAGGCATTTTGAAGATGAGCGACGTGAACGGTGAGCCTCTGCCCGTCGACATCCACAAGCTCAAAGGCGTGTTCTTCGTACATGACTTTACCGGTGACGGGGACTATCTGGAAGAAAAATCTCTGCAAACCGATCCGAATCGGCTTGGCCTTCGGGTCCGGATACGCTTCGACGACAACGAATCGCTGGAGGGTGTCACCGAGAACACGTTGGAGCTGCTCACGTGCCCCGGCTTTTTCTTCTGGCCCGGCGACCTGAATTCCAACAATCGGCTGATCTTCGTTGTCAAATCCGCTTTGATCGGTTTCGCCGTCTTAGGCGTGCGTCATCGGTGAGCGCTCAGCTCTCGTCGTCCTCGAAAACTTCGAGCCAATAGGCGACATCGGAAGCTGACGCGTTCGGCTTTTCGGATCGAGCTTGCGGGCTCTTCCTCTTCGGGGGCTTCGCAAGCTTCAAAACGTTCCAGCTTCTCCGGCGCGACCACCGAGGCGCCGAGGCGCCGCGCTTCGAAAGCAAGGTCTTGGTCGGCGGTGATGACGGTCGCCGCGGTCGCACGGCCTTTGCCGACAAAGCGAAGGATCTCCTGGTCGGCGTTGTCGGGCGAGCGCGAGAAACGCAACGTCAGCTTGGGGTGCGGTGCCCGGAGATTGTGCCTGATGTCGATGTCCTTATTGCCGTCGAAGATGATAACCACAGGCTGGGCTCGAAGCGTCCCGGAAGCGAGGATGGCCGTCACGAGCGCTTCGCGTCCCGCGCGGAGACCGTCGCGCGCCTCGACTAAGGCGAAACGGGGAACGCGCCGGATGGCGTTGTAGCCGTCCACAACGAACACGGCGCTCTCACACGTAATCGATCGATAGGATTTCGAGCTCGGTCACACCGCTTGGGAGCTCGAGTCTCACGACATCGCCCTCGCGCGCGGAAATCAGAGCTCTCGCCACCGGAGAAATGAAGCTGACGCGGCCTTCGGCCGGCTGGCTCTCGTCGACCCCGACGATTTTGTACACCCTCTCGTTGCCTTCGGGATCCGCGATAGTGACCGTCGCGCCGAAATGCACGCTGTCCTGGTCTTGAGACTTCGGGTCGACAACGTCCATATTGGCCAAACGACCCCGGAGAAACCGGATGCGGCGGTCGATCACCGCGAGACGTGCTCTCGGTGACAGACTCTGGCCCTCCGCCGCCTTCTTTCCCTTCGTGGAAGAGCCTTTTTTCTTAACAACCTGCGGCCGCAGCACGTCCTCGAGACGGGTGAGCTCGGTGCGCAAGGCCTCCCCACCTTCGGGCGTGACGTAGTTCTTGGTGCCAGGCGGCAGAAGGTCCTTTGGCTCGGGAATGATTTCGTCGAAGGCCCCTTCGTCGGATTCTTTGGTAAATGCTTTGCTCATGGGACTCCACCGCCAGCGACCACGGGCCGGAGGGGGCCGCCTTAACGCGCTGGAGGCCCAAAAGTATTCTAGTCTGCGGGGAAAGGCAAATGCGCCCTAGCTTTCCTGTCCAGAAGCCACGGCTTCGACACTCAGCAGCAACACGAGGCCACCACCGAAAATGCCGGCGGATTTCATGAATCCGGGGTGGCTATCAGCGCTACAAGATGATGCGGTCGTTGCCGGCGCGGCGGGTGACGCGCTCGCGGTCGAGCCACTCGAGCAGAGGAATGGCGTGCTTGCGGGTGACACCCGCCATCTCTTTGAAGAAGCTCACATCGAGGCGGTCGCGTTCTGGCTTGAGGTCCCTGATGGTTTGCTTGAGCTCGCCGAGGACGTCGCGGTGGAAGACCATCCCGTCCCCGATCTGGACAAGCGTTCCGTTCTTCAGCAAAACCCTCCGTACGCGCTCGAGCAAGCGGGTGTCTTGCTTTCCCGCGGTCGCCGCTTCGCTGAGACTCTTTGGGCGATAGCCCCCGTCACGATATTGGGTCACGAGGAAGTCTCGGGCTTCGGTCTCCTCGGCGCTCAAGTGGATGCTGTGATCGGGAGTCGCGACGAGATCGCGCGCGCTTCGGAGACGTCCTTCGGCGACGCGCTGCGTTAAAACCCACTCGAACACGGCGTGCGGCGTGCGCGCTGCAGCCTTTTCCCTCAGCTCGCTTTTCGGCATACCCTCGAGCAGCGGGTTCTTACTTTGAAAGCGTTTGAGCTCGTCGAGCATGCGGCTCGCGATCGTCTCGACGACGTTGGGAGCAATGAAAAGCTGCGGCGCCTCGGAGACCACCACCGCTTTGTTGGCGCTGACGAGCGATGCGACGATCGGTTTCATCGCTTCCCGGTCCGCCGATAGCCGCCGGGCCAAGTCGAGCTCTGACATCCCCATATCACCCGCGCCGGCGACAAAGAGGGCGGCAGTAGTGGCTCGATCGCCGCTCGCGAGCGTTTCGAGCGCGCCGAGAGGCACGCGGCTACGGACGCCGTGTTTGAGGGGCTCGGCATCGAGAACCTTCCCGCCGGCGATCGTCTGAAGAGGCGAGTAGCGTCTCAGGATGAAGCGATCCCCACGTGCGGCAACCATCGGGCCTTCCAAGCGGAGCTGAACGAAAGCGCGTTCTCCCGGAGCGAGAGCTTTCCTGTCGCCCAGCACCCGCACGCGCGCCAAGACTTGCGCCGTTCCCAAATGAAGATGCACGCGGGTGAGATCCTTGATGGGGATGGGCGACGAGGCGAGCACGTCGAGCTCGGCATCGATCATGTGCGTCGGCATGAACGAGCCGGGCTCGACGAGGGTGTCGCCGCGCAAGACGTCGGCCACATCAACACCTTGCAAGTTCACCGCGGTTCTCTGCCCCGCGCGTGCGGTGTTCTTCTTCTCGCCGTGAACTTGGAGGCCGCGTATTCGCGCTTTCAGCCCTCGCGGCACGATCTCGATCTCGTCCTCTTGTGCCACCGAGCCGGTCATCAAAGTTCCCGTCACGACGGTGCCAAACCCCTTCATGGAGAACACGCGATCGACGGGAAGCCGGAACCGTCCACTCGCGGGGCGTCCGGAAACATCCTTGGCCTCCTCGATGAGCTTTTGCTTCAGCGCTTCGATGCCCTCTCCCGTTTTCGACGACACTTCGAGGAGCGGGGCGTCTTCGAGAAAGCTTCCAGCAACGAGCTCCCGCGTCTCGAGAGATGCAAGCTCGATGAGCTCGGGGTCGGCAAGATCGCTCTTGGCAATAACGATCACCCCACGCGGGATTTCGAGCAGACGGCAGATGTCGAAGTGCTCCCGCGTCTGAGGCATGATGGATTCGTCTGCAGCGACCACGAGCAGGACGAGATCGATGCCACCGACGCCCGCGAGCATGTTCTTGACGAACTTCTCGTGTCCCGGAACGTCCACGAAAGCAATGGATAGGTCGTCATCTTCGGCGAGAAAGGCGAAACCGAGCTCGATGGTGATGCCCCGCTCCTTTTCTTCTTTAAGCCGGTCTGGATCCGTCCCCGTCAGCGCCCGCACGAGAGCACTCTTGCCATGGTCGATATGGCCGGCGGTTCCGATGACGACGTGCTTCATTGGTGGAATGATAACAATTCGCGTCGGACCCCGCGCTTGTGATTAAATCGTGTTTCCCTGGCCTTCGATAGACACTCATATCCATCGGAAGGACCGACATCATGTGTAAGAACTTATTTCAGGCGCTTGGCCTACTTCTTGTCAGCTGCGTCCTGGCCACCGCCCAAGAGGTGGGCCCGTCCCAGGGGGCGCTCGTTATCGTGGGCGGCGCCATGAAAGATCCGGCGATCATGGAGCGATTCATCGAGCTCGCCGGGGGCCCGGAAGCTCCCCTCGTCATCATCCCCACCGCGGGCGCAGGGGACCATTACGACCAATATTACCCGGGCGCGCGGCGCTGGCGGAAGTTCGGAGTGCAACAGGTCACCGTCATCCATACCCGGGACCGCAACGTTGCCAATAGCGACGCGTTTGTAGAGCCCATCCGGGAGGCGCGCGGGGTGTGGTTTCCCGGCGGCCGGCAGTGGCGCCTAGCGGACGCCTATCTCGATACACGAACCGAGCTCGAGCTTCACAAAGTGCTCGAAAGAGGCGGGGTCATCGGCGGCTCCTCCGCAGGGGCAACCATCCAGGGCTCCTATCTCGCGCGCGGGGACACGAAGAGCAACAACATCATGATGGGCGACCATGAGGAAGGGTTCAGCTTTCTCAAGAACATCGCCATCGACCAGCATCTGCTCGCCCGCAACCGGCACTTCGACCTCATCCCTTTGATCGAGAAATATCCTCAATTGCTCGGCATCGGTCTCGACGAGGACACGGCGATCATCGTTCGAGGGGACCGTTTCGAAGTGCTCGGCCAAAGCGTGGTCGCCATCTACGACTACCAGCGGACGCTAGCCGGTGAGGGCCGTTTCTACTTCCTTCGGCCTGGAGACTCCTACGACATGGGCACGCGCGAAGCGATGCGGCGCGCGTTCTCGGCGGAGCCATTCGACGCTGTCAAAGAGGAGCCTTGGCCCGACCGGCCCTAGCAGGGCAAGGTCCGACGCCTCAAAGCCGCGAAGCAATTTTGCCGACGATAGCCTTCAGCGTCTCGAAGCTGAAGTCAGGAGCCATTGATAACGACGCGCTACCATAAGGTGCACTCTCCTTTGGTCCCGCGGGGTTTCGCTAGGTTGTTGTTCGAATTACAATTACCGTAACACAATGGCTAGACTTCCGCGACATCTGCTGGAGCGCGCGCCAGAGGAAACGGTGCGTCGCTTGTGCTCGAGACTCCAAAACGAAGCGGCCCGTGCGCTCGAGCGCATGGAGAACCCCGAGTACAAAGAAGGCTTGCACGATTTCCGCGTGTCGCTTCGTCGGCTGCGAAGCTTGATGCGCGCCTATCGCGGCCAGCTGAAAGGCTCCGGCGCAAATCGGCTCCGGGCGCGCGTGAAAACACTGGCTTCTTCCACGAACCTCGCCCGCGACGCAGAGGTCGCGATCGAATGGCTTGTGGGCGAGCGCGAGCGCCTCGGAGAGGCCGAGCGGGCCGGAGCCAGCCACTTGTTGTCCCTGCTCGACGCTAAACAGCAAGCAACACCCAGCGTCACCGTTCTTCGGCGCGCGTTCCGTGCGCTCGACAAAGACTTGAAACACGCTTTCACGCGGATGAGGCTCCCGACCGAAGAGACCAACACCACCTTCGTCGCCGCCACCGCCGAGATCCTCGCAGTGCATGCCGACGATCTCCAAAAGAGCCTCGCGGCCGCGCACTCTGCGGAAGATGCCGAGCTTCTTCATCGCGCGCGCATCGAAACCAAGCGACTTCGCTACATCCTGGAGCCTCTGCAAAACGAGCTCCTCGAGGCGCGTCCGCTCATCAAGGGGATGAAATCACTCCAGGATTGTCTCGGCGAGCTTCAAGATACGCGCGTCCTGACGACCGAGATCTCCGAAGCGCTCGAAAGCTCGGCGCTCGAGGAAGCTAGAAAGCTCCGGGACCTCGCGCTACGAGCCGAAGAGCTGCCCGCAGCCTACCCTTCGCAAAATACGGGCCTCCTCACACTCTTAAGGCGACAGCGCGAGCGCCGAGATCGTTGTTTCGACGATCTCGAGCGCCGGTGGATCGGCCCTCTCGGCGCATCCTATTTCGAGCGCATCTCCCGCTTCGTCGGACTTCTGAGGATATGGCCGGCGCGCGAGCTCGCAAAGCGCTGCTTTCTGCTCGCAAACCTACCGGCGGGCCTGGGCAAGAAAAGCGGCGAAGGGATCCGCGAAGGATGGATTCCGGGCAGTACCATCCGCGAGCGCGTGCGCGCCGTACGCATGGGCCGGCGGGTTCGATATTCCCGCCGCGTCGAATCGAACGGCGCGGGTGCTATCGAAGAGAGACTCACACGCCCGGCTTTCGAGAAACTTTGGGCTCTCACCGAAGGGCGGCAGCTCGAATGCCGCCGTCACGAGCTCGAGGACAACGGACGCGTCTGGACCATCATCGCCATCCCGTCACAAGATCTCGTGCTTGCAACGGTCGAGGCGGCCGCGGAGCTTACTATCCCGGAGTGGGTCCGAACGGAGCTTCTGCGTGAAATCACTGGCGTCAAGAAGTACGAGCCCGAAGCGCTCGCCCGGGCTACCGGCCCGCGCCGATCTCGCTAGGTTCTTGAAAGACCTCGCGATCCTCGAGGCGCATCGCCGTCAGACTTCGTCCCCAGACACAGCCGGTATCGAGCCCGATGGCGTTGGTGCCCAGGTACAGCCCGAGGCTCGCCCAATGTCCGAAATAGACCATCACGCCGTCGGGGAGGCTTGCCATCTCGAACCAGGGCCGGCAACCTTTGGGAGCGCCGCGTGGCGGACCGGCATAGTCGAGACACATCTCTCCATCCTTCGAGCACGTGCGTAGTCGCGTCAGCCCGTCGAGCGCCGTGCGAAGCTTTCCATCGACCCCTCCATCCCGGAGCGCAGCGCTCGCCTTTTTCGCGAGCCTCTCGGCCTCGGCCAGGCTCCACGTGGGCAAGATGCCCGCATGCACCATGACCGCGTCACCGTTGCGGTGAAGCAAGGGCTTCTCGACGAGCCAGTCTATGAGCGCGTCGCCATCGGCCGCTTCGAGAACGTCGTCGAACGTATCATGTCGTCTCGGCGCTCGACTCCCACGGTGGCGCTCGATGAGATGGAGGTCGTGATTGCCGAGAACGGTGATAGCACTCGCGCCGAGCGCACGAACGAAGCGCAGCACTTCGAGCGAGCTCGGCCCGCGATTCACGAGGTCGCCGACAAACCACAAGCGATCCTGAGACGCGTCGAAATCGATACGCGCAAGAAGCCGCTCGAGCGTGATAAAACAACCTTGTACGTCGCCGACGACGTAAGTGGCCATAGGCGCATCATACGACATGACTGACAACAACTTCGCCGACACCTTCGCGGCCGTCGACCTCGGCTCGAACAGCTTTCATCTGAAGATCGCTCGTGCCGTCCACGATGAAATTCACGAAGTCGACCGGCTACGCGAGCGCGTGCGCATCGCCGCCGGCCTGACGGAAGAGAAAACACCCGGCTTGATCCGTGCGATCACCGTTTTCTGAACGTCGAGGGCGATCTGGTAGATCCTCCTTTGCTCAGGTGAGAACTTTCCGTCCACCGGAACGTTCCGCTGGAGATCCGCCGAGTGGTGATTGAAGGCGGCCCCGGTGTCCACGTGGACCATATCGCTTGCCTCGAAGACTCTTCCTCCCGAGCGGGGAACGAACTGGATGAAGCCCTCGGGAACCATCCGGCGGTGCATCGGACCGGCCATCGGCATTTTTCGGACCGCGGTCGGAAAACCCAGGATCCCTCCCCGATACCGGTAGACGAAGTCCATGATCTCCATGATGTGCTTTTCGGTAAGGCCGGGGCGCACCGCCCGCAAACCCTCGACGATCCCTTCCCCGGTGATCGCCACCGCGCGCCGGAGCGAAGCGAGGCCGTAGGCGTCGTGGAGCATCCGGACCGCGTCCAGGATGTCGCCCGAATCGCGAATGTCGAGCTCGGGCGAGAACCGCTTCAGCCTCTCGAAGTACGCGAGCCGTGGGGGCTCCGGCATCCCCAATCGCAGGAAGCGCGGATAGTTGAGATAGAGGACCTTGTCGTCACGACCCCAGGTTTTCGAGAGCGCGGCGGGAAGCGGCCACCGGCGGATCTGGGTGATGCGCCAGTCGCGGTAGTCGGTGAGCGCCACCGAGAGGTCTTCTTCGAGTTCCGGAAAAGGGCGAACATCCTCGATGCCCGTGACCGACCGCATGGCTTCGACATCGGCCGACGTGTACAGAACCACCCAATCCTTCTCCTCGGTGGGAACGAGGAGAATCGCCGAGTCGTAGCTGTCGAGTCCTTCGACGTCAGTCAGGAAGATGAAGTCGTGATTCTCGCTGTGGGGCACCTGAAACTCGAGCCGCCTCGGCTGGGATCGTTCGGCGGAGAACACGAGCATCGCTCCGTCGGGAATGGCGTGGAGCACGCGCGCCCGCCGACGAGCGAAGATGCGCCGAATCTCGTCCGGGTCCGGGTTGTCTAGATCGAGCCGCGACGCCAGTTCCGCTTCTCGGGTGTAGTCGTACTCTGCCGACGTTGTCGTCTCTTGCGCCTCGACGTTCGCGGTGACGAGCAAGCACCCGCCAAGGACAAGGGTGACGGCGAAGGGTTCGATGAAATACCTGAGCTTCATGATGGCCTCCAGTCTGGAGCAGCGATTGTACCTTCACTGGAAGGATGCCGGTCGGATGCCGGAAGCGCGAGGCTCGCCCGAGCGGATCACGACGATGGACGGACTGCACGAGCCGTTCCTCTCTCCCGACGGCACGAAGCTGGCGGTGCTCCATTCCAGCGATACGTCGCCCACCGAGCTCTATCTTTTGGAGACCGAAGGAGCAAACCAGAAGCGGCGCATCACGCACTCTCCACCGGACGCGTTCTACGAATATCGGCGAGCCTCGCTACGTCACCTTCGAAAGCCGTATCGACGACTACACGCGGCACGGCCGCGTTGTGGTACCGCCCGGGCTGGAGCCGGGAAAGAAATATCCCGTCATCCTGGGGCCGCAATACTCCAACACGGTACGCAACCGCTGGGCGCGCTCGAGAGCGACACTACAACGGTACCTCTCCCTCGAAGGCGACTACATCGGTTTCCGTTCAAGGCTCCTCCATCTTCCAGAAATCGATTCCGGAAGCCTGCTTTCCCACTTCGATCACGGCACGCCGCTCGAGGTCTTGGAGGTCGTAGACTTCCACGAGTCCTGGGTCGCCGCCCACGCCTTCGACGGTCACGAAGGCGAAGCGGCTGTCGGGTGTTATGGTCACGCCGTGAGTGATCTTGTTGGTGCAGGGAATGCTCTTGCGCTCCTTGCCTGAGTCGAGATCCCAAAACGCCGTGGAGTGATTGGACTTCTCCGTGACGACGAGCGTCTTCCCGTCCGGGCTGACCGCGAGATTGTAGGGGCCAGCATTCGTGTGGAAGCGCCGGCCGATTCTCCAGCGCTTCAAATCGACTTCGACGACTTGGCTCGCGCCGTTGAACGTGACATAGGCCAAAGGCTTCGTCGGATGGGGCTGCACCCAAGTCGGCTTGACCGTTGCACTGCCGTCGTCGAGGGTGAGCTTCAGTCTCCGGCTCACGTCGAGCGTCATCGCGTCGATCTCGAATAGCTCGTTCGACATCATCGCTACCGAGTAGGCGAATCGGCCATCGGGGCTCACCCGCGATCCGTGAGGCATGATGCCTTGTTCAATTTGCGCGATTTCAGTCATCGAGATCGTATCGATGACCGAAACGTTGCTGGGCTCGTGATCGCCATGGAGATTGAAGTTGACGACGAACAGAAAGCCTGTCGTTGGGCTGATGTCCATCGTCGCGGGGAAAAGCCCGGCCTGGGTGTCTGCGACGGCGACGTCGACGCCCGCTTCATATTTGAAGACGTAGCCATACGGCATGCCGTGCGCGATCGAGACGAACCAATAGCGGCCCCCGGGCGCGACTTTGATGCCGTGAGGGCCTTCGATCTCGTTCGGGAGAATCCCGACAGGGATACGTTTCACGAGCTCGCCACCCGCCGGTCCGAACTTGATGAGGTCCACGGTATCGTCCGATTCGGCCGCGACGTAGGCGTAGTAGTTGGCCGTCACAGGGTCGCCCGCATAGGACGGGGCTGCGAGGAAAAGGAAAGCTAGTAGATGCCTCATGGCATGCTCCCCGACGATCGGTCTCCGCTGTCCGCGAACCGTACGGCCCAGAGCCCGCTGTGGAAATCCGAAAAGAAAATGACGCCTTTGTGCGGCTGAGGCCCCCAGACGAAAGGCGAGTTGGGGACGTATCCGGCCGTGTCATCCGAATAGAATTTCGCTATCTCGCGGCCTTGGCGATACAGGTCACCCACGAACTCGCCCGAGACGTCCACGATTCGAAGCCCGCCGTTGAAGTAGGCGAAGTACATAATCTCTTGTTCCCAATCTATCATAGGTTGTGGGGGCCCGCCTCGGAACGCGGTAGCGGGCGATTTCCTTGGGCTCGTTCAAATCGTCGAACTCGAGCTACGCCCTTCTTTACACCAACCCGCGGGGCAGCTCTGGTTAGGGGCAGGTCAATCGTCCTCTTTCAGACCCGTCAACCGTTCGCGTATCCCAGGATGGTCGGGATTCAATTCGAGCGAGCGCTCGAAGTACTGCCGGGCCTTTTCCGAATTCCCCAGTCGCTCGTGGCTGTCAGCGAGCGAAATGAGCAAGCCGTCGTTGGGAGGGCGGACCGCGATGGCGCGTTCCAAGTAATCCACGGTGCGGGCCAGATCACCCCTGAAGTAGTAAACGACCCCGAGGCCGGCGAGAACCTCGAACTGGTTCGGAAAGTCTTTCTCGAGGGGGCAAGGAGCTCGAGCGCCCGCGCGTCCTCTCCCGTCTGAATGAGCATCGCGGCCAACCGCCATTTTGCGGATGCGAGATCAGGGATATCGGCGGCAACCGCTACATCAACGGGTTCGGGAACCCAGAAGTCAGCCGGGAGCGCACGTCGCCTTCGACACGGTGGATCGTGACTTCGCTCGATCCTTGACGGGAAGCGCTCATCGAACAAGGACGGCTTCGAGGGGCCATCGACAAGTACTTCGCCTCGCCGGTTGCGGCGGATAGGAAGATTTTCATGGTGAGCGAGACCAGCAAGGTGGCCGTGCTGAGCCCGGATGGCAGCCTGAGAGTCCTTGCGGTCAACGATCTCGGAGAGGACAGCTAAGCCACACCCGCCATCGCCGACGGGCGCATCTATATCCGGAAACTATCCACACTTTACTGCTTCGGGGAGTGAGAGCCGACGGCGTTCGCCGAACAGGTCGTCCGCACCGAGCGCGCAAGAAAAGACGACGAGGGCTCGGCGGGCGACAGGAAGCGCATCCCTCCGGACTCCATCAGGCCGTTCTCAGACGCCGCCGTATTACCCTATTACCTTGCCGGCTTGACACTCGAACCGACCGCGTGTTAACACGGGGCGCGTGGATCGGGCGGTGATTTTATGAAACTTTCACATCTGTTTAGGTCCTTCTTCGTTCAGGGAACATCGACACGGCAAGAACGGGACCTGGAGGAATCAGTCATGCAAGAAGTGTTTCGGAGGCCGATGATCCGGCTAGCGTTCATCCCTGGGCTCCTTTGTCTGGCCTTGGCTCTCGGCCCAGCAGAAGCAACGGCCGCGTCACCAACCAGCCTTCAGGAGAGAGAGCCGGCGACCATCGAGGTCGACCCGCCAGAGTTGGAGCTCGAGGTGGGCGAGAAGTTACAGCTTCGAGCGGTCGTGAAGGACGCCCAAGGCAACGTCGTGCCCGGAGCCCAGGTGGTCTTTTTCTCCGGATCGCGCTCGTCAGTGGGAGTGACTCCCTCCGGCATGGTGGAAGCCTATCGGCCCGGCGAGCACGAGCTCACCGCCCTCTCCCCGACCGAGCCCTTCGAGGGAGAGCCCGATAGCTACAGTCGACGCGATAGCGGGATTCGGACCACGATCAAAGTGAAGGTCCCGGTGCCACCTTTGGCCCGGCTGGATTTCGTCGATCTGCCCGCGACGCTCTATGCCGGAACCACGGTGCCGGTCGAGGTGAGTGCAACCGATGTGAGCGGGACCACCCGCGGGGACATTGAATCCGTTTTGAGCGTCAGCGACACCAGCGTCGCCCGGGCCGGCGTGGGCGAGGTTACCGCCTTGAGACCCGGGAAAGTGAAGCTCGAAGCCCGAGCGGAACGGGTCACGGCCAACTTCGAGCTGACGGTACGAGAGAATCCGGTTCGCTCACTCGAGCTCGAGGCCTCCCGCGAGGAAGGACGCACCGGGGACGTGATCCACTTCGAGACGACCGCGAAGGACGAGAGGGGACGGCCGGTCGCCGACGCTCCGGTCACTTACACCTTGCGGGCCCGGCCGGACCCCAATCGCGCCGAAACCGTCGGTGCTGGAGCACCGGCACAAGTGGCCGACGACGGTCGCTTCGTGGCCGAGCAGCCGGGAATCTACACCGTGATCGCGATGTCGGGCCCGCACTTAGCCCGACGGAGCGTTCGGATCACCCCGCGCGACGTTCAGCGAAAGATCGAGCTGGTCGGCCATGCGCCCGTCGGGGACCGGGTGACCTCGGATCTCTGGGTCTGGGAGGGGGTCGACGGCCGAGATTACGCAGTTCACGGCACTTGGAACGCGGAGGGTCACGCGTATTTCTACGACGTCACCGACCCCTCCAACATGCAGCGCATCGATATCATCCAAGTCGACGCCCGGACCGTCAACGACGTAAAGGTCTCCGAGGACGGACGCATCTGCGTCATCAGCCGCGAGGGGGCTTCGAACCGGCGCAACGGCATCGTGGTTCTGGACGTGAGCGATCCTCGAAACGTGCGCATTCTCTCTCAGTTCGACGAGCAGTTGACAGGAGGCGTGCACAACGTGTTCGTTCACGACAAACACGTTTACGCGGTCAACAACGGGCGTCGCTGGGATGTCATTAACGTCGAAGACCCCACCAAGCCCCAGCGGGTCTCTCGTTTCGAGTCCACGACGCCGGGTCACGCCATCCACGACGTCTGGGTGCGCGACGGTATCGTTTACCAGGCGGGGCGGACCGACGGCCTGATCATGATCGACGTCGGCGGCGGGGGCAAGGGCGGCTCTCCGACGAACCCGGTGGAGATGGGCCGCCTGGGACAGCTCACCGGATGGAATCACTCGGTGTGGCCGTTCCAGAGCAAGTCCGCCGGCAAGTTCTATATCGTCGGCGGCGACGAAGCCTTCTGGGACAACCCTCTGGCGCCCGGCGTTGGCATTAGCTGGCAGGAACGTATTCCCTCGTATGCGAAGGGCTGGATTCACTTCGTGGAGTTCGACGACCCGAAGAACCCGCGGGAGGTGGCCCGCTATCAAGTCCCCGAATCGGGTCCACATAACTACTGGATCGACTGGGAAGAGGAGATCCTGTACGTCGCCCACTTCGACGCCGGCCTTCGCGTCGTCGACATCTCCGGAGAGCTGATGGGCGATCTCTATCGGCAAGGGCGTGAGATCGCCAAGTTCTACTCCGACGACTCCAAGGGGTTCATACCGAACGCGCCTTTCGCTTGGGGACCGCAACCGCACAAGGGCACCATCTTCTTCACCGACCTCTACAGTGGGTTTTGGGCAGTCCGGCTGCTTCCCAAGGAAGATTCGGAAACGGAAACGACGAGCATGCGATGAAGTCGGAGGCCAAAACGATGAGACCCGTTGTGACGCGATGCTGCTGGCTGATGTTGGCGGCGATGCCGAGTGCCTTGGCGGCGGCTCTACCTGCGCCGACGCAGCCCGCCGGCACGCCCGATTCCATCGAAGTGACGCCGAGCTCACTGGAACTCAGGGCCGGCGAGACGGCTCAACTGACGGCCCTGGTCAAAGACGCCAGCGGCAACGTCTTACCGAATGCCCCGGTGATCTTCTTCTCCACCGGCCGCTCCTCGGTGACGGTGACGCCGGCGGGCAGGGTGGAGGCCCGCCGCGCCGGTGAGCACACCGTCGTGGCGCTGTGCCCCTCGGAACGTCTGGAAGCCGACGTGTCGCTGCGCGGCGTTCCCGGGATCCGCGTCTCGGTCCCCGTCAAAGTAACGCCGTCTCCCCTCGCACGACTCGAGTTCGGTGACGTCCCTGCAAGGCTCCACGTGGGCGCGGTGGTGCCCGTTGCTGTCACGGGAACCGATGTCAACCAGAATCGACAAGACGTTCGCGCGGAGCTAACGGTGAGCGACCCTTCGATCGCAAGAGCTGTGAGCTTCGGACCCACCTTTCAGGGTTCGGCAGACGCACACCCGCAGTATCGTCGTCCTCGACCCGAGCTGTTTCCATCGGACGCAACGGGAATCTTGTCGGCGCTGGCACCGGGAAGCGTAACGCTGACCGCGACCACCGCCGAAGGCGTCTCGGCGCAGATGGAGCTGAAGATCGAGGCGAATCCAGCCCGCTCGCTAGAGCTGACCGCTTCTCGAGACGCGGCGCGCACCGGCGACGTGATCCATTTCGAGGCGGTGGCCAGGGACGGCGGGCAAAGGACCGTTGCCGAGGCGCCCATCCGTTACACGCTCCAGGCCTTCTCCGATCCGAGTCGGCCAGAGACCGTGGGGGCGGGGGCGCCGGCGCAGGTAACCCCAGACGGGCGGTTCGTCGCGGAACAGGCGGGCCTCTACACGGTAGTGGCCATGTCCGGAACTCTCGTCGCGGAGCGGACCGTTCGGATCGCTCCTCGCAACGTGAAGAAGCGGGTCGAGTTCGTGGGTCATGCCCCCGTACGCGACCGCGTCACCTCGGACCTCTGGGTCTGGGAGGGCGTGGACGGGCGAGACTACGCGGTGCACGGCACGTGGAACGCCGATGGCCACGCCTACTTTTACGACGTCACCGATCCCGCCAACATGCAGAGGATCGACATCGTGCAGGTCGACGCGAGGACGGTCAATGACGTCAAGGTCTCCAAGGACGGTCGGATCTGCGTGATCAGCCGCGAAGGCGCTTCCAACCGGAAAAACGGGCTCGTCATTCTGGATGTAAGCGATCCGCGTAACGTCACGATTCTGTCCAGATACGACGATCAGCTCACCGGCGGGGTGCACAACGTTTTCATTCATGAGAATCATATCTACGCGGTGAACAACGGCCGGCGGTGGGACGTGATCAACGTCGAGGATCCGAAGAGTCCGGCTCGCGCGGCTCGTTTCGAGACCTCGACGCCGGGCCGATCCGTACACGACGTTTGGGTACGCGACGGGATCGCCTACCAGGCAGGCAACACGGATTCGCTGATTCTCCTGGACGTCGGCGGCGGCGACATGGGCGGCTCGCCGGCACGGCCCGTCGAGATGAGCCGGTTGCCTCAGCTCACCGGTTGGAACCACTCCGTATGGCCGTTTAAGAGCAAGTCGGCCGGCAAGTTCTACGTCTTCGCCGGGGACGAAGCCCACCCGTTCAACCCGCGCGTGCCCGGGGAGATCATTTCCTGGAAACAGCGCGTACCCAGCCGCGCGATGGGGTGGATCCATATCGCGGACTTCACCGATAAGGAGCGGCCGCGGGAAGTGGCTCGCTACCAGGTTCCGGAGGCCGGGCCTCACAACTACTGGATTGATTGGGAGCAGGAGGTCATGTACGTTGGCCACTTCAATGCCGGCCTTCGGGTAGTCGACGTCTCCGGCGAGTTGCTGGGCGACTTGTACGGTCAAGGGCGGGAGATCGCGAAATTCTACTCCGACGACAGCGCCGGCTTCGTGCCGAACGCCCCGTTCGTCTGGGGTGCCCAACCGCACAAGGGGCACATCTTCTTCGCGGACTTCCACAGCGGTCTTTGGGCCGTTCGCCTCGTCGATACCGAGGAGAGCAGCACCGAACAATGATTGTAATCCCCGAAAAGTCTGATCTATTTGAAATCAAACGATTAAGGATAAAAGCTAAACCCCGGAGCACCGGAATTTTCGGGGATTACAGTGGTGGCGTTGCGTGACGTATACCGCGAAAATCGAACAGTATCCGTTCGTTTTTCATGGTACAATTTGACCGGTGATTCGACGCCCTGGCCCAGTCTCGCAGATTCGGCGCGCGCTTAAAAGAAGTCGCGTCGTCGCGCTGGTCGGTCCGCGTCAATGCGGCAAGACGACTCTCGCGAGGCAAATTGTCCCAGGGGAATCACTCAACTACTTCGATCTGGAAGAACCAGAGAGCCTCGCACGGCTGGACGAACCGATGACCTCCCTACGCGGCCTCCGAGGGGTGGTGGTCATCGATGAGGTGCAGCGACGGCCGGAGCTTTTCCAGATATTGAGGTTTCTCGTCGACAGAAGACCGCTACCGGCCCGTTTTCTTGTTCTGGGAAGCGCGTCTCCCGGGCTCATTCGCCAATCCTCCGAATCGCTGGCTGGACGCATCGAGACCATTACCCTGTCAGGGTTCAGCCTTGGCGAAGTGGGAGGAAATGCCCTTCCCCAACACTGGTTACGAGGAGGCTATCCTCTTTCACACCTGGCGCGAACGCTTCAGGACAGCTTCAGCTGGAGACGCTTGTTCGTTCAGACATTTCTCGAGCGGGATTTGCCACAACTCGGTGTCACGATTCCCGCGGTCGCGGTACTTCGATTCTGGACGATGCTCGCCCACTATCACGGCCAAATCTGGAACGCCGACGAGCCCGCGCGCTCACTCGGCGTGAGCGAACCCACGGTTCGACGCTACCTAGATTTGCTGGCCGGATTGTTCATGGTCCGGCAGTTGAGACCGTGGCATGCGAATCTGGCGAAACGGCAAGTGAAATCCCCAAAAGTGTATTTGCGCGATAGTGGTCTGCTCCATCACCTTCTCGGTATTCGGACGCACAAGGATCTACTGTCTCATCCGAAATCGGGTGCATCCTGGGAGGGCTATGCGCTCGAAGAGCTTCTCAAGGTCGTAGATGTGGACGACCTCTATTTCTGGGGAACGCACGGCGGCGCGGAGCTCGACCTGCTGCTCTTCGTGAACGGACGCCGGATCGGTGTCGAGCTCAAGCGAGTCGATGCTTCGCGGATGACACGCTCGATGCACATCGCGCTCGAGGACCTCGCGCTCGACCACCTCGCGGTGATCTATCCCGGGGAAACGATCTACCCCCTCGCAGAGCGTGTCACTGTCTTGCCTCTCACTTCACTGGCCGAGGGAGGCAAGGTCATGCAGCTTCTTCGAGGCAGTGGCCGGCGGCAGCGCATCGCGAATCGAAAATAGCATGGTGTCTGTTTCCAAAACCTCATCCTTGAGAAAGGCAGAGACGACCTCGCCCGTCACGGCCACATCGAGCCCGGTGGGGTCGAGGGATGTGTGTGCCTGCTAGTCTAGAGCGGCGACGGGCGACCTACTTCTTGTAGGCGATGGCGTCGATTTCCACTCGCAGACCCTTCATCGGAAGCGCCCCGGCTTGGACGGTCGTGCGTGCCGGTTTGTGTCCATCCATCATGCGCTCGTAGACCCCGTTCATCTTCGCGAACTCGTCGATATCGGCGAGGAACACGCCGCAGCGAAGGATGTGCTTCAAGTCGGAGCCAGCCGCCTTCAAGATGGTCTCGATATTCTTGAACACTTGCTCCGTCTGAGACACCACATCATGTCCCGCGAGCTCGCCGGTCTTGGGGTCGACAGCGCCCTGGCCGGAAACGAAGATGAGCTCGCCGAGAGTGGCCCCGGGGGAATAAGGTCCGAGAGGGCTCGGAAGATCCTCGCTCGTCACGAAGGTGTGTTTCGTATCACTCAAGTGGACTCTCTCTTTCTGCGGCGATAGACGTGGCGCTTCAATTGGCTGTTCTCCGGATCGGGCTCGAGCGGTCCGGCTTCCCACGTCGCCTCGTCGATCTCGGGAAAGTAGACCGCGCCTGGCGTCTCGACGCGATCGGGCACATAGGTCAAATCGATAAAGTCGGCAAAGCGCATCGCCTCTTGATAGATGCGTGCGCCTCCGATGAACCAGACATCGCCCTCGCAAATCGCGAGAGCTGATGCAATATCGGGAAAGCACTCGACACCCTCGATTTGGCGTCGCGTGATCACGACGTTTCGGCGACCGACGAGCGGCTTGTTTGGGAGCGACTCCCACGTGAGGCGTCCCATGATGATCGTGGTCCCGATCGTGAGCCGTTTGAACCTCTTGAAGTCTTCCGAGTAGCGCCACGGAATGCCACCATCCACGCCGATGACGCCTTCGGGTGAGACCGCCGCAATGATTCCGCGGCCGTGACTCAAACAGCCACCTTGAAGGCAATGGCCGGATGCGGGTCGTAGCCCTCCAGCTCGAAGTGGCGCATCACGGTTTCGGTGTCTTCATGGAGAAGCGCCTCGATGTCGTCGAGCGAGCGCAAGTCTGGCGAGATTCGAAGTCTCGGCAACGAGCGCGGCTCGCGCGTCAGCTGCTCTTTTAGCCCGGGAACGTGGTCGTACTCGGCCATCGAGCCGTCCGCCTTCGCCGTATAGATGTGGGCGTCGACGAGCGCTTGTCCGAAAACGCCTGGCCGAATCCCGGTAAAGTGCGAGAACAGCTCGAGGAGAAAACTGTAGCCTGCGATGTTGTAGGGAACGCCGAGCCCGATGTCGTTGCTTCGCTGCGTGAGGTGAAGATTGAGCCGAGGCTCACCGTCTGGGTGATTCTGCACGTTGAGCACGAAGAAGCAGTGGCAGGGCGGGAGCTGGCTCGTCTGAGCGTTGCCCGGCGCCCATGCCGTGACGACCAGGCGGCGCGACATCGGGTTTCGCTCGATCTCGGCGAGGACCCACGCGATTTGGTCGTTGAAGCGCGCTTCCCCCGATTCGTGCACGGGAAAATGACGCCAGAAGTTGCCATAGGCGCTCGGCACACGGCCTTCTTCATCCGCCCAAGGATCCCAGAACTTGCAGCCGTGTTTCTTCAGAAGCCCGATATGGCGATCGCCCGATAGAAACCACAAGTTCTCCACGACGATGTTCTTCCACGAGATCTTCTTCGTCGTTAGAAGCGGGAAGCCCTCGGCGAGATCGATTTCATAATGAACGTTGAACGTCGAGAGCGTATCCACCCCGGTGCGGCTTTCCTTGCGCGTGCCGGTCTCGAGCACTTCGCGGACGGCGTCGAGATAGACCTTCATCGGACGCGCGGTATTTTACAAGACCTCTTCGAGTGCGGCCAATAAACGGTCCGCATCGCGAGCGTCGTTGAAGACATTCGGCGTCACCCGAATCGAAGGGCCGCGCACGCTCAAGTATACGCGGCGCTCTGCCAGCTTGGCCAATAGATCCTCGGGGAGACCGCCGGCCCTCTTCAAACCGAGATAGTGGCCCGCGCGTTTGTCCGCGGGCACGGAGTCGAGCCCCAAGTCACGCGCGCGCTCGGCGATGGATGCCGTCAGGCCGGAAAGCGTCTCGGCAATGTTCTCGACGCCCCAAGTCAGAAGCTGCCGAATACCCGCTTCGGCCGCGGGGACGAGCGCGAAATTCGAACGTTCGCCAACGTCGAAACGCACCGCACCCGCCTCATACGCGTCCTCATAGTCGACGAGCCGCGCAAAATTCTCAGCGTTCTTGCGGTGGACCCAATTGTGCTCGATGGGCCGCCCCTCTTCTTGCCAGCGCTTCGAGACGTAGAGCAAGCCAAGCGAGTACGGGCCCATGAGCCATTTGTAGGTTGCCGCGGTCATGAAGTCAGGCTGAATGGCTCGCACGTCGATAGGGTAGGCCCCGGCGGACTGCGTCACATCAAGCGCGAGCCCGATACTCTTCTGGCGGCAAACGGAAGACAACCGTTCGAGGTCGAACAAGCCCCCGTCGGTCCAGTGACACTGAGGGAGCGCCAAAACGGCCGTCGTGCTGTCGATGGCCGCGAGCACGGTCTCGTTCCAATCGTCGTCCTTCGGGCGCTTCAGCGTGCGGACCTCGGCGCCGACGTCCTTGGCGCGCTCTCGCCACGGATAGACGTGTGACGGAAACTGATCCTCGACGACAATGACACTTTGCCCTTTCGAGAGCGGGAGATTCCTAGCGGCGGTGGACATCCCGTAGCTCGCCGACGGCTCGATGGCAATGTCTTCAGGCTCGGCGTGCACTAGCGACGCAAACGCGTCCCTGAGAGCGTCGGACCCGGTGTAGAAATCGCGAGCAGAGATCGTCCACGGTTGGCATTTGCGCGTCAACCCAGCGACGCCTGCATCTCGTACCGCGTGCATCAGCGGCGACATATAGCCGCAGTTCAAGTAAGTAATGTCATCGGGGATGTCGAAGAGGTGGCGCTGGCTGTCGAGTTTCATAAGTCGTCTATTTTACGCCTCGATGAGTCGCATGAGGTCGTCGCGGGTCAGAGACGCTCCCTGAGAGCCAGCAGCCAGTTCCGCGAGCGCGCGCTTCTCCTTCTGGAGCTCGAGGATGCGCTCTTCCACCGTATTCGACGCCACCAGACGATGCACGAAGACGGGCTTGTCCTGACCGATGCGGTGCGCGCGATCGAACGCCTGCTGCTCGACGGCCGGGTTCCACCACGGGTCGAAGAGAAACACGTGATCGGCAGCGGTGAGGTTCAATCCCACGCCTCCCGCCTTGAGAGAGATGAGAAAAACCGTGACGTCGTCTTCGTTCTGAAATCGGTCCACGACGACCCCACGATCCCGAGTCGAGCCGTCGAGTCGTACATACGAAAGGCCGTGCGCTCTCATGTGCGGCTCGAGCAAATCGAGCATCGAGGTCCACTGCGAGAACACGAGTGCTTTGTGCCCTTCCGCCGCTGCGGTCTCGAGCGTTTCGGCAAGAAGCTCTGTCTTGGCAGAGGTCGAGGCCTCTTGTCCTGGAACGAGCGCAGGATGGCACGCGGCCTGCCGCAGCCGCAGAAGCGCTTCGAGAGCCGCGAGCACGTTCGCCTTCTTCTCGAGTGCAGACAGAACATCACGACGCGCCGCGAGGAGGACGGCCTCGTAGACCTTGCGTTCGTTCTCGCTGAGCTCCGCATATAAGTTGATCTCGGTGCGTGGCGGAAGCTCGGGCGCGACTTCGCTCTTGAGGCGGCGCAAGAAAAACGGCCGAATGCGCTCGCAGAGCCTCTCGAGAGGCTCGGCCTCACCGCGCTCGACCGGGCGCACATACCGCTCCTCGAAGTCGGACAGCCCTCCGAGAAGCCCAGGATTGAGAAAGTGGAGCTGACTCCACAAATCGACGAGTCGGTTCTCGATAGGTGTTCCCGTCAAGCTGACGCGGAAGCGCGCTTCGAGGCCGTAGGCGGCGCGCGCGAGCTCCGTATCCGGGTTACGGATTGCTTGGCCTTCATCGATGATGACCGTATCCCACGCGACGGCGCTCAATCGTTCACGATCAAGCCGCAGAAGCGCATGGCTTGTCACCGTGAGGTCCGCGCTGGCATCAAGATCGCGGGACGGGCCGTGGTAAAGGCAAACCGAAAGGTCAGAGCGGAAACGCGCTGCCTCGTCGACCCAGTTGCGTAACACGCTCGTCGGCGCGGCCACGAGGCATCGACCCGCAAGAACGCTCAAAGCTTGGACCGTCTTGCCGAGCCCCATGTCGTCCGCGAGGAGCGCGCCGAACCCAATCCCCCGCAAGAAAGCGAGCCAGTTTGCGCCGCGCCTCTGGTAATCGCGAAGCTGCTCTCGCAACGCTTCCGCCATGGACGCTTCGGGAAGCCCTTCGAAGTCTTCGACCACCTTCCGAAGCGCGTCGAAGCCCGGAGGCGGCGGTGTGCCCAGATCGTCGCAGAGGCGCGCAAGGTCGGGGAGCGCGGCGCGCGGAATCTCGCCCGACGCTTGTTTCGCCGCGAGCAAGTCCGCGACCGCGTCCCCGTATTGCTCGAGCCAATCGATGGGAAGAGGCGCGAAGCCTCCGCCTTCGAGCGGGACCAGCGAAGCGTCGTCGCGCCAAGCGCGCAGAACGGCCTTTGGGTCCGCGTTTCCAAAACGGACGTCGAAGCGATCTTCTTCCACCGAGAGCCCGGCGGTTAGGGCTGGGTGCAGACGAAAGGCGGCGAGTCCGTCGCCTTCGATATAACCGTCGAACCGTTCGAGAGTTTGCGTCATCTCGATGGCGGTCTCGGTGTCGAGCTCTTCGCCGCGCCCGACTTGAAGACCGAGCTCGTAGCGAAATCTTTCCGCGAGCGCACGTTCCGCATCGAGGTCGCGAATGGGGACGACACCGCCAAGCCACACGAGCCTCTCGCCATCGACGCGCCCTGTCGGTGGATCGCCGTAGACGATGCCGGGAAGCAGGTAGAGTTGGTCGCCCTCTCGTTTGCAGACGAGCGACATCCGCGGGCGTGCGCGCACGGCCGTCGGGAGCTTCTTCGTGCGGATGTCGACCGTTAGGCTCTTCTTCAACGAGGGTAGCACCGCACCGACGAGCTCAGAAAGCTCGTCCGCTCGAAAGACGCGTCCTTCTTCAAGGTCGCGGCGCTCGCGGCCCGAGAGCGCCGGCTCCGCCGCTGGATGCATAACACCGTCTACAATAACGATGGGTTGGTCGAAAGGCGAGGCGAGACGCAGCCTAAAGCCACCAGGCACATCCTCGACGACAACCGAGGGGGCGATCGCCTCCCCCGAAATCCGCACGGGGTCGCCATCGAGCTGAACCCGATCCACCCGCGCTAGGGCGCGAAGCACGCGCGCCACCGCGCCACGAGGAAGGACGCCGTACCTTTGGCCGTGAAGGGCCGTTTCTACCGCCAAGTCCGCCGGCGTTGCGTCCACGCTCGGGCCATGAAACCGGCCGGACGTGAGAGCGTCCAAAGGCATATCGATAATGTGAAAGCGGGCATCGTCAGATACCCCGCGCTCGAACAAGAGCCCTTCCCGCGTGCGGCGAAGACGATACTCGATCCCCCGGGCTGCGCTCGTCTCGTCCGCCCCTTGCCGGAGGGCGATGAGGGTCGCCGCGACGTGCTCGCAAGCATCGAGCGGGCTCGAGCAGTCACAATCCCACTCGACGTCCTCGGGATAAAGCGAGACCTTCGGCGTGAGCGGCGCGCCGAGCACCGCGACGCGTGCTTCGATTTCCTCGACGTCCCGATGGTCGATGGAAACGGCGCCTGTGCGAGCCAGCGAGACCCCACGCGACCACACCTCCGCGGGGCACGTCCCGCGTACCACTTCGAAGAGTTTGTCTATCTCGATGCCTCCGCCTCGGCAATCATCCTCTTGATCTCACGGACGGCGGTCTCGACCTTGAGCGCGATGCCTTTCTTGCCGTACTCAGCGGAGGCTTTGCTCGGGTCGCCGCTCACGCCGCTGCCTTCGAACCCACCACCCGGCTTCCGTTCATCGAGGCGGATATGCTGGGGCGCCACCGCGAGGAGCTGTGACGTGTCGGAGATACCGGCGTGTCGACCGATGGACACCGCGTCCTGGCCCTGTGATTCGAGCCACTCGCGAAAACCGTTATTCGAGTAGTAATCCGCGACGAAGAGCACGCGCGTCGGACCGCCGCGCCACTCCTCGTTGAGCACATCCGCTACTTCCTTCATGCCGCGCTGATTGCCACCGCTATCGCCGATGAACACGATCTTCGTAAAACCGGACGCCTTGTGGCTCCGGGCGGTGTATTCCACGAGCTTCATGAAATAAGGATTCGGAAGCGTGATGGCGCCCTTGTAGCGCATGTGACCCGTCGGCGGATCGAGGCCGCCTTCAGGAACGTGCGTGATGACCGGCGAGACGAGTGTATTACCGAGCTCGCGCGCGATCTGCTCCGCTGCAGCGCGGATGATGAACTTGTGCTTGCCGAGCACCATGTGCGGGCCGTTTTGTTCCGTTCCCGCGGTGGCAACGATAATCGTGTCCGTGCCGCTCTCGAGCTTGTCCCGAACTTCGGTCCAAGTGAGCTCATCGAGAAACACCGTATCGGGCGCCTCTGCGACAGCGACTAGCGTCAGTAAGAGTACAAGTGCAGACTTCATGAGATTGCCTTTCGATTCGGGATTGATATCCCAGTGACGCCCCAAGAGCGAGGATTGTAGGGGAGACCGCAACAAAAGTCATTCGACCGATAACCCGATTGTGTAGATTGTGTCTATATTTGATATATATCTAAATTAGACACGTCTTTTTTTGATATATATGTAATAATGTCAAATACTATGATAGAACGGTGGCTTGCGTCCATCGTCGAGGACCGCGCTCTCGACCCAAAAATGCGATTCGTCGGGGGACCAAGGCAGTCGGGCAAAACGACTCTGGCGCGAACAATCCTTGCGCGCCACCGGTCTGAGCATTTGCTGTTCAACTGGGACGTTCCTGAAACGCGCAAGCGCTACCGGGAAGACAGTTTGTTCTATCGAGCTGCGACGAAGGGTCGTCGAAATCTCTGGATTTGCTTCGACGAGATCCACAAACAACGCCAGTGGAAGAACATCCTCAAGGGCGTTTATGACGAGGATGCTAAGCGCCTTCACATCCTGGTCACTGGAAGCGCCCGCCTGGAGCTCTTTCGTCGTGCTGGCGATTCATCGGCGGGCCGCTATTTTCTGTTCCGACTCTCGACGATCCTGCTAGGCGAGCTCCTCGGCCGACCAGCGGCGACGGCTCCGACCGACGCTCGTCACTGGATCGAGGAGCGCCTTCACGGTAACGACGCCAAAGCGGCGCAAGACGGCTTCGACCAGCTGTTTCAGTTTGGACCTTTCCCGGAGCCACTCCTCAAAGCCAACCGTCGATTCGCCTCGTTGTGGCGCCGAAGCTACCTCGACGCCGTCGTTCGAGGCGACATTCGAGACTTGACGCGCTTGCGGGATCTCGATGTCGTCGAGTCTCTCATCGAGTTCATTCCGTGGCGCGTGGGATCGTCGTTCTCGATCAACGCCGTGCGCGAGGATCTCGAAGTGGCCCACGCGACCGTCAAAGGCATGATGCATCACCTCGAGCGGCTTCTGGTAACGTTCGCGCTCACACCGTATGTTCGGAAACTGACGCGGCCCGTCAAGCGAGAGTCCAAGATCTATCTATACGAGTGGAGCACTATCGAAGATCCGGCCGCCCGCTTCGAGAATCTCGTCGCGTCAGAGCTGCTCGCTCGGACGCACTTGTGGACGGAAAGCGGCGACGTCGAATGGGGACTCCATTTCGTACGGACGCGCGACGGCAAGGAAACTGACTTCCTCCTTACGAGGCGTCGCAAACCCTGGTGCTTGCTCGAATGCAAACTGAGGAAGACGTCGGTGGAGAGCCACCATCGGCTTTTTGCGGCCAAGCTCGGAGGCATACCCATCGTTCAACTCGTGAAGCGACACGGCGAGCTTGAAGCACAAAAGAGAGACGTCGTCTCCGTCTCAGCGTCGCGATTCCTGTAGGAGCGACAGAAATGGCTTCCGCTATAGAATGCGGCATGGCGAACGACATTCCCGCGAAGCTCGCGAGCTTGGTCGTCACCGACCTTCCGAAGCGGTTGCCGTTCCCGGCCACGCCGAGCCCGCACCATTTTGGCTCGCGCCCGGGATGTTCCCCGGCGTTGATCTCCGTGTCGCTGGTCTGGATGCTAGCCAAAGTGTCGGGCGTCCGTACGCCGAGCCGCACGTGCACGATCGCCCCGAGATTTATTTAGCCGCTTCCGAAGAGCGCGGAAGCGTGGTCGTGCGCGTCGAGATGGACGGTGAGACGTTCGACGTCGCATCGCCCTTCGCCGTCTTCATCCCGCCCGGGGTGCGGCACTGCTTCGAGGTGCTCCGGTGCGATGAACCCAGCTACGTGTTCGGCATTCTGCTACCGGACTGGAAGCCACCCGCATAGGCCGAGGAGTCAACGGAATGGCCACAACAACGACGCTTCCCACCGTGGAGAGTTACGCGAAGAAAGATCCCGACGTTCCCGAAGAGGTCATTCTCAAAGAAGACCTCCTTCGTCTCGGCCTGAACGTCACCCGGGACGCTATGGAGCTTTCGAAAGGTTGCCGCGAGCAAGCCTACTATTTTTTTTCCTACAACATCTCATCGCACGACGAGTTGGCGGACGGAGTGAGCACGAAAGCGCCCGAGGACATCCGCTTCCACGGAGGTCCGTATGGTCTGCGCCCGACTTCGGTGCGGGTCGTGCTCTCGACGAAATCGCCTTACGCGATCGATGTCGTCGAGGGAAAGCCAACGATTTGCGAGAACGGCACGCCCGTTGCGGAAGCAAGTTTTCCCGAGAAGCCGTCCTACTAGGGCAAACGATGCGAGGACGGAACGCTTTACGAGCAGGTCATCCCGCTTCTCTACAATCACTACGCGTTCATCACCACTTTCCGGGTCTGCCATTACAGGGGTGATCAGGAGGAGTGCAAGTTCTGCGACATCAACAATCACGTCCGAGAGCTGCGTGCATTGACCGGCGATCAGGTCACCGCCGACGCGATCAAAGACCCAGTAAAAGTCGTCGCGGTCATTGGAGAGATGGCGCGCGAGACCCGTCCCGAGCACAGTCTCATCACCATCATCATGACGGGCGGCTCGATCCTCCGAAAGGTGCAGCGCGGGCCCGACAACGCGACGGACTTCAATCTTCCTTACATCGAAGCCATCCGCGAGCGCATCGGCAACCGCATCCCCATCGGAATCGCAACCGATGGAGAGCGTCAAGCGTCTGCGTGACGCGGGTGTCACGGTTCACAACGCCAATCTCGAAGTTTGGGACATCGATCGTGCTGATCGGATGCTTGCCGACGACACGCAGGATAGTGGCCCGACTTCGAGCCAGCTCGACGCTCTGGCCACCGAGCTCGAAGGCGATAGCGCCGCCGCTAGCGGACGCAGCCAGGCGCGACTGCACTCACTCGCGGAGACCGTGAAGGGCGTGGCCGAGAGCTTACGCTGAGCACGCTGACAGCTTGGTTGCAAGTCAACACCGAGCGTCGTACGATGTAATACATGGGTACGACGCTAACGATCCGCACGGACCCTGCTCTGCGGGAAGCGCTCGAGAAGAAGGCGGCGGAGCAAGGCAAAAGTCTGTCTCAGTGCGTCCGAGACATTCTGGAAAGCACGCTCATCAAACGCCCTCTGAAAGAGAGAATTTCCAAGCTAAAAGGTAGTCTCTCGCTGTCGAAAAAGAGCACCGACTCCTGGCGTCGGGAAATTCGCAAGCGCAACTGGCGCTCGTGAGAATCTGGCTCATCGACACGGGTCCGATCGTGGCCTACCTGGATGCAACCGACCCCGATCACGAGCGGGTTGGGTCGCGCCTCGAGTCATTCGCTGGAGGACTGGCCACCACGAGTGCGGTCGTTACCGAAGCGATGTACTTCGTAGCTTCTGCTCGGAGCGGTCCCCGGCGACTGGCTGAGTTTGTTTCAGAGAGTGGCGCGGACGTGTACAACTTCTGCGGCGCTCAGGAACTTCACGCGGCCGTCTCTCTAATCGAGCAGTACCGCGATACACCCATGGACCTCGCAGACGCGACGCTCTTGCTTCTTGCCGAAGCGCTGCGGGTTCGGGATATTCTCACGCTCGATCGTCGAGGATTCTCGGCATACCGGACCCGCGAGCGCAAGCCACTCCGGATGGTTCTCGACACCTGAGTGAGCGAGGAGGCGACAGATGGCGGCTTATGTGATCGTGCTCGGACGCGTGCACCGCATGGAGCGGTTTCAACACTACCTCGCTGGCGTGGAACTCACAACGGAGGCGTTTTCCGGGAAGCTTCTGAGTGTCGCGGATCCTGCGGAGGTTCTGGAGGGCGATGCGCCCTATCCTCGAGTCATGCTCATCGAGTTTCCGTCTGCCGAGCAAGCCCGAGAGTGGAAAAAATCTCCCGAGTACAAAGCCGTGGCTCAGCATCGCCGCGCCTCGTCCGATAACGTATTTTACCTCATCGACTTGCGCCGCCGTCCAACCGGCGGAGCTGGGACCGGAGTTAGCGGCCAACGCTCACCGCTCGATCCAGTTCTGGATGACGGTCCAAAGGCGGCGGGCCGGCGCTCTCCATGATCAGAAAAGCGCTCCCGCTCGAAGCGTTGACGAAGCGCTTCGTTCTGCGAGAGCTCCGATGGAAGGACTTTGATCGCGACCGTACGGTCTCGCCGTGTGTCGCGGGCTTTGTAAACCTCACTCATGCCGCCTTTGCCAATGGGGCGACGACTTCGTAGCTGCCGAGCTTGGTTCCGGGTTTCAGTAGTGGGTATCGAGCCGGTCGAGGATATCAGACGCGGACGAAAAGGCGGTGACTCGTCGCTTACATCCAGGACTTGACCCGAGGCTAGTGTAGCTGGCTCGCCTGAGCCGAGGGGTGAGAATCGCAGCGTGGTGGTGGCGCGGAAACGGAGACGCTGCGCGCGCAAGGTGTTACCAATGGTAGCAAAAGGGTCCTCGCGCTTAGCGGCGTTGTCAGAGCTCGACGGTGGCAGCCTCCTGCCGTTTGTCGTCGATCGTGATTGCCAGGTTGGCCATCTCGCTAGCTCCGCACTATACGGAAATCAAAATGTAGCACGGCGTAGATCCTAGCGAGGTTCGCTTCAGTTTCCTCAAAGCTAGTGATGGCGACGCACCCCGTCCTAGGCCTAGGACGAAGCCCTCGCGTCCGGTTGCAAAAGATCGAAAGGAACTTCCTCTAGCGTGGCCCGCTCACCAACGCCCGGGAGCTCGAACGGAACGTAGCGCCCGTCTTCGAAGACTACCCATCTGAACCTTGCGTCCTCGAGCTCACGCTCGAACGTGAACCGCACTTTTTTGGGGCGGCCGTCGTCCATCCACTCCACCACGGCGATCCGAACATCTGAAAGCGTCACGCGGTAATCCGGCGGAAACGATCGCGTGCGAGCACGGTACAGGATGTCGAACGACGTGCCCATCCAACCGCTCTCGGCTTCGATCAACAGTGTGTCTTTCGAAGGCCGCTCAACCACGAGGGATGAATCTCCCGGCGCGAGCATCAGCATGGACGCGGGCGCGGCGCGCCCATCGAATCTCGGGACGACGAGCGAGTATTGACCGTAAAAGCTCAATGGGTGGTTGACGATCAGGAGCCGTTGCGATTCGAGTCGAGAATCAGACGGGAGGCTTCTCGGTGCGTCGGCGTAAAGCGGCTCCTGCGCCGCGATGGACGCGTTCATCAACAACTGAAGAGCCGGTGCAAGCACGACATGTACGACAATCAAGACCCAAGCAAAGACGCGACCCAAAAAAGGCGATAGCGAGCGGTCGAGGAGGCGAGCCAGCAGCATCGCAAGCAGGCCCATGGCGCCGACCCCGACGAAGAACAACAGCCGGTCATGAGGGAAGCCCGCCGTGATCGGAACGACGGAAACCAGCATTCCGAACGTGAAGAAGCGCGCGGTCGCATCCTCGCGCAGGAGAGGCCGCAGAAAGAGAAAAAGCACCCCGAGGAACGCGACGGCGAAGATAGCGACGCTCAACGTTTGCGCTTCGTTCCACGCGAAGGCAAAGCTCGACGGTGGTAGGAACCACTGGCCGAGAAGGAGTAGTGGCGCTCGGATTAGAAATTGCGCAAACCATGCCGCGGGCTCCGCGACCGGATCGAGGTAGAAGCCGCTTCCAGCAGTTCCGTAACCGCTGATCTTGTACACGGCGAGCCAGACGATTCCGACGAGCGCGTGGGGAGCGATCGACGCGAAACGCGCGACGCCGGACTTTCGCTCCAGAAATAGTGCATAGCCGAGCAGATACGGAGCAGCGCCAATTCCACTCTCGCCTCCGAGAAGCGCGGCCAGGAAGGCCATGGGGCTGAGCGCCGCTCCAGGCGTCCATCCGTCGCGACGAGCACGATCGTGACACCACAGGCTGAGCACTCCAAAGCCGGTTGCCACGAGCGCGTTCCGGTTCGCGAGGAAGGCGACCGGCATGCCGTGAGCATCATCGAGCGCGTAGAGCAAAGCCGCAAGCCCAGCGACCCAAGGTATCGCGATCAGTCGCCGGTAGATCGCTGCGGTCGCGCCGATCAGAAGCGCGAGCCATGCGAGGTTGTGAACGTGCATCCAACCAGACCGATCGGGCCAGAGCGTGTAATCCACGACGTGGGTGAGCGAAGACAACGGCCGCCAAAAGCGAATCTTCAGCGTGTCGTCCGTCCACCAGGGAAGAACGCCGATTTCTTTGTACGACAAAATCTGTTCCGGGTCACCGGAGAGAAAGTCGAACATTCGGTCTGTCATGTTCGAGGAATCGGTCATCGGACCGATTTCCAGAAACTGTGCTCGATGCACCAGATCGTCCAAGTACCAGCCCGTGGGGATCGAGGGCAGGTTCAAAACGACGGCGACGCCTACCGCAATCCATCCTATCCGCTTCGACGCGAGGAGCGTCGCGAGCCTACTTCGCGGGGTTTCGCGCATACCGATGATTGTTGCCAAACGGGTCGAAGCCCGCAAACGCGCTATTTTGCGCCGCCAAGTTCTATTCTACGGACGCTTCAGCTCGCCATGTTCGCCTTCACGTAGACGAGCATGTCGGCGAGCGTCGAGAACAACGACCCCGCGCCCTGGAAGGCTCCCTGGTCCATGTACGGCGCCATGTTGCCTTCCGTGTCGTAGCCGGTCGCCAACCATCGCCGCTGCTCGAAGCCGGGCTCGAGCACGGTATCCTCCAAACCGAGCGGATCCGTGATGTGGATCCGCAGCAGCCCGCCGAAGGAGTGCCCCGTGTGCAACGAAAGAACGTGGGTCAGGATTCCGAAGCCGAAGGCCGAATAGCTGTGCTCCTGGCCCGCTGGCGTCGTCGGCGAGAACGCGTTGACGGAACGCCACAGATCGTCCGAGTTGTAGCCCGAGTGCGGGTTCAATCCCTCCGGCGCTTCGTAGTCTTCCGGCAAGTAGGGAAGCCCGGCCGTATGTACCGCCAAATCTTCGAGCGTCGCTTCTTGCCCGTCCATAGCGGCGAGCCGCACACCGCTCGGTAGGTAATCGCGCACCGGATCGGTAAGCTCCAAATCGGTTCGGACCGCGACATCCGCAAGAATCGTCGCGACCAATGTTTTCGAGATCGAGCTGATCTCGAACAAAGTACGCTCGTTCGGAGCCCTGCCGGAGCCCTTCGCCGTCTCGCCGAAGCTTTGAACGATCGTACGATCGCCATCGATGAGGCCGACGATGACGCCGACATACTTGCCCTGATCAATTTATTCGCGAATGTGGTCGACGAGCTCCTTGTCCGGGAGCTCTTCGCCTACCGCGCCGCTGCAAATGCGAGGGCTAGCATGGCCATCAAGCGTGTCATGATTTACCCGTAGGTCAAATAGATGAACATGTACGTTTGATAGATCACTCTGGACACGAGGATCATGAGCGCTATCAAGACGACGGTGCGTCCGATGCCCGGCGACCCCGCCGAGCGCTTGCGCAGCGAACGTGCTCCGAGCACGGCGAAAACAACAACCAGCACGTAGGTCAAGGTAAACGTCCAATAGGTCAGCCCGAGACCGATCCACGTGCGAATTTGAATACATAGGACAACGGCCGCGCCCAGACCTGCGCCCCAAAAGAGATCGTGTTCCAACAAGCTTCGAATCCTCACTCCGGCACTCCCGTTCAGGTTGGCTTCCGTCGCCACCCAAAGCTAGACCGTTTCCACTGACGACACCACCATTGGGGTGTGAGTGTTCCGGTGAGTTTTCGCTTGTTAGCCGCTAAGAGTCGATTTCGGAGCCCAATTATTCTGTGGGCTCGCAGCCGGGTCGCTTGTCGGAGTCGTGGCTGTAAAACGCGACGATTCTCCAGTCGCCGTCGAGCTTCTGCAGCACGTACAGATTCGTTCTGAGCGTTGGTGGGATCGGTGTGCCGTTGTCGTCGAGGCGTGAATATTGGGTGTCCACAAACGCCAGGCTTTCGGACGCCAAGCAGACGACGACGTCCTTGATGCGTGATTCTTTCCATCCTTGCGCGTCGATCTGCTCGTAAAGGTTGATTAGATTCTGGACGGCCGCGTCCGCATCGGCGAGAACCCGATGGCCCGTTCCACCACCGATGTGAAGAGGCGTCGCATAGATCTCATGCGCGATTTTCTGTTTGCCCTTTCGTTGAACACGCTGAAATATTCGTAGACCTTCGCACTTGCGTCCTTTGCGTCGTGCAGGCGTAGCGGCAACGCGGGCGCCAGCGATAGTCAGGAACAACAGAAACAAGGGTGCCATGGCCATCTCCTCACGGTTTCGACACCCGCCCCCCGTGCGCTTGCGGCGCTCAAATCAGGGCTCCAGCATCTATTCGCGAGATTCTATCTCGAGTTCACGGCTTTTGCGTATCGCCATCCTTCCGAGACAACGTCCCAACCACGCGGAACAATGTGTGGTTCCAGCTCGACATTCACAGTGCTTCGGAAGCAGGATAAGAGTTGCATCTAAATGGCTTTTTAAATAGACTCACACAAGACCAGACCAGATCTGGTCTTATGAGATTCTTATGGTTGTCAACACAGTATCAGAAGCGAAAGCGAGTCTTTCGGAGCTCATCGACAAGGCCTCCGAGGGGCGAGAAATCATCATCTGCCGCGCCGGCCGGCCCGTCGCGATCTTGAAAGCGTACAAGAAGGCGGAGCAACCCCGCGAACCTGGCGGTTTGCGTGGAAAGATCCAAATCGCGCCAGACTTCGATGAGCTTCCGGATGACCTCGCTGAGGCCTTGGGCGCAAGAAACAAGTGAATCTGCTGCTCGATACGCACGTGCTCCTGTGGTGGCTTGCGGACGCTGATGCGCTCGAGCCGCACGCGCGGGAAGCCATAAGAAATCCCGAGCAACTCGTGTACGTCAGCGCAGTGACCGTTTGGGAGATCGTCATCAAGAGAGCGCTTGGAAAACTCGTGGCTCCTGATGAGCTGTCCGACGTTGTCGAGAGTGAGCCTTTCCAGCACCTGGATATGACACGAGAGCATGCTTTCAAAGTAGCCGAGCTTCCCCTTCACCATCGAGACCCGTTCGATCGATTGCTCATTGCCCAATGCCTCGTGGATGGGCTGACCCTCGTAACGCATGACGCCGACATTGCACGATACGATGTTCCCACTTTGATCACGTAACGTCGCTAGCGGCGGGTCCAAGGGCATCGTGGAATGCCGTTTCGTGGACCCAGGAATATTGCCGCTGAGCTCGAGATAGGGTAATCAATCGTCCGTTGGAGCCAAGCGTTTCAACTCTTCGGTCCAATTAAGCACGATGACGAGGCTTCTCGTGCGGGCGAAGGACTCATATTCGATGAACAAAAAGCGCTGGCCGTCGGGTGAGACGCTGTACCGATCGCCAAAGTTTGCGAGCTGTTGCGCGTCGAGAACGGTACGGGGCGCGCCGAAGCGAACGCTCGGGGAGGTACGGACGGCGACCGCCTTCAGGGCGCTCGGGGTAGGAAGAAGAGCTCTGCTTGCGTCAGGAGACCAGGCGGGCCACAGACCCCCTTCGCCGGCGACGGTCCACGTCGGACCCGGGCCGGGAAACTCGCAAACGGACACGACTTCCCGTCCCGACTCCTGCGCATGGTAGGCAAGCCAGCGCCCGTCCGGCGAAAAGGCCGCGTTGTTCCCGGGCTTCAAGTCGCGGTGCACGACCCCTTCACGATGCGCTTTGTCGAGCGCATCCGAAATTCCTTCAGGGCGGCAAGCTCCGCGAATCGCTGAACGAGGAACTTCGAATGATACACACACATCAAGAACGTGATGTATAATCATCGTATGAAACGCCTTCAAATCATGATTGAGGAAGACCTCGATGAGGCACTCGAGCGGCAGGCGCTTCGGGAGAAGGTCTCGAAGGCGGCTCTAATTCGACAATACGTTCGTGACCGACTCGACCCTCTTCCGCCGCTCGAATCGGACCCTCTCTGGCGCATGGTCGGAACCGACGACTTCGAACCCGAGTCGATAGACGACGTCGTCTATCGATGATCTTCGTCGACACCTCGTTTTGGGTCGCCATCCGGAATCGTCGCGACGCCAATCACGGGCAAGCAACACTTTTGCTGCGCGAGCACGCTGGCGGGGCGCTCTTCACCTCCAGCCAGGTGCGCGGCGAAACGTGGACCTTTCTCCGCCGACGAGCAGGTCACGCCTCCGCCGTCGATTTTCTCGACGCGATAGGAAATTCCCCACGGCTACAAGTCATCTGGATCGACCAAGATCTCGAAGCGGAAGCTCTTCGATGGCTCCGGCGTCATGACGAGCGGGAGTACTCCTTCGTAGACGCAACGAGCTTCGCTTTGATGCGGGCACGCAAAATCCGCAGCGCGCTTGCCTTCGACGGAGACTTTGCCGCGGCGGGATTCGTAGAGCTGAGGATTCGATAGACGCGGTGATCTTCATCACGAGGCCGACAGGTTTAGCCTCGTAGCGCCGCCCACCGAAGAAGCGCTTGCGACTGGATCCGAGTTGCCTATTCGCGTGGTGAATGATTATCATCCAGGTGATGAATAAGCCGAGATTCCGTCCTCGGGCGCTAGCGCCAGTCGTCGAAGAAGCGCTCGCAACCCATCCAGTGGTCGTCGTTACGGGAGGACGACAGACGGGGAAGACCACGCTCGTGAAGCATCTCGGCTCAGCTTGGAAGCGTCATTTCGAGACGCTCGACGATCTCGACGTGCTCGACCTCGCAAAGAGGAGGCCGGATGACCTTCTGGTGAGGGCTCAGCGCTTGACGATCGATGAAGTCCAACGCGCACCAGAAATCCTTCTGTCGATTAAGCGGGATGTGGACCGCCGACGTCGGCGAGGAAGATTTCTTCTCACGGGCTCCGCCAATCTTCACCTGATGCGTGGGGTTGCTGATTCCCTCGCTGGTCGGGCCGCCTATCTCAATCTTTCCCCGTTCACGGGCGGCGAACGGCGAGGGGACGGAAGCGTCCCTCCATGGAGCGAGCTTCTCCGGGCGAAAAGCGCCGCCCAAGCTTTGGCATGGGGGGACACGTTCGTGTTTCCGGATGTGGATTGGCGAATCGAGCTGATTCGAGGGGGCATGCCGCGGGCGGTCCTCGCCCGGACCTCCCGGGAACGCTTGTTGTGGTTCGATGGATTCGTCCGAACTTATCTGGAACGCGATCTGCGCGACGTCTCCCAAGTGGCATCGCTACCCGACTTTCGTCGTTTGATGGGGCTCGCCGTGCACCGTGTCGGACAACTCCTCAATCAAACGGAGATCGGAAGAGATGCTGGTCTTTCCCAGGCCACGGCACACCGCTATTTGAACTTGCTCGAGACAACCTTTCAGATCTATCGCCTCCCGGCATATTCGGTAAACCGTTCGAAGCGACTCATCAAATCGCCCAAGATCTTCTGGCGGGACACCGGCCTCGCAGCCCATCTGGTCGGTCTGAACCAGAAAAAGGAGCTGTCCACGAGCTCGCTTGCGGGCGCACTCCTCGAGAACGCGGTCTTGTCGGGGATGCTCTCGTGGATCGAGACATGTATGCCAAGACCCACCGTTTTCTATTGGCGCACGGCCGGCGGCACAGAGGTGGACTTCATCATCGAAAGCTCACGGCGCCTGCTACCCATCGAAGTCAAGACGTCGAAACGCGTGCGGGTGGCTCAACTCCGACATCTCGAGCTTTTTCTCGGTGACTACAAGAAACGAGCACCTTTCGGGATCGTGCTCCACGATACGAGCCGCCCGTATCTTTTGACGCAACAGATCGTCGCGCTCCCAGTGAAGGCGTTCCTGTAAAACAGCGGCATGCAGGAACTCTACGAACTCCAACGTCAACTCTCGGCGAGAAGCCGTTCCACGACACGCTCGAGATCGCGAAAGCTCTTCTCCCGGAATCCTTCGACGCGGTAGCGAACGCGGCCCATGCGATCGATGACGACGCTCGTCGGAAAGACAAGGACTTCGTAGTCGTCCGCGAGACCGTCATCGAGAAGAACGGGGTAGCTCATGCCGATCTCTTCGATGTAGGCCGGAAGATCCTCCGGCGCATCGCCATAGTCGGCGCCGAGCACGACGAGGCCGCGCTCGCGTAAGCGCTCGTCGAGCGTAACGAGATGCGGGATCTCCTCTCGGCAGCTCTTGCACCATATACCCCAGAAATTGAGCAGGACAACTTTGCCTTCGAGACCGCTGAGTGTAACGAGCTTGCCGTCGACGTCCTCCGCTTCGAAAGCGAAGGCGGCCTCGTCAAGTAAGGGGAGCAGGGGCGCCTCATCGACGAGCTTCGCGACGTGCACTTGCGAAGGTCCCTTGCGATCGTAGGACTCCGTCCACGTGACGTAAATCTCGTCATGGAAGCGCGTCATGCGCGGAAAGCCGCTGGCACGGCCCGAAGCTGTGCGCGCGACGACGACTGCAGGCGCGGGCCCGCCCGAAGGCGCCACGCGTTTCACGCGGATCTCACCTTGGCGCCCTTCGCCCCGTTCGAGCCACGTGACCACGACGTCCTCGCCGATCCATTCGACGTCCACGCGACCCACCGGGCGGCCGTCGTCGATTCGGATGGGCTCGCCGAAGCTTGCGCCGCCATCATCCGAGAAGAGCAGTTGAACTTTGGGCTCGCGCGATGAGGCGCTGAACCACGCCACCGCGAGGCGGTTGTCGGACGCCGCGACTTGCGGACCGTTGACGGGACAGCCTGGAATCTCCCAGCCGTCGTCGTGAAGCGACTTGGGCTCAGTCCATTCGCCGTTCACTTGGCGCACATAGCTAATGTCGCGAATCTCGGTATCGTCAGGCGATCGATTGCGATAGGCGACGAAGAGGCCCGACTCGGTGCGCGCCATCCCTGTTTGGCAGCACTCGCATATGCGCCCATCGAGCAATACGTCCTCGGTGTACGCCTTGCCGTCGAAGCGCGTGTAGCGGAGGGTCATCTCATTGTCGCTGGCGCCCTTTTTGAACTCACGACCGTCGAGCCATACTGCTGAGAATCCAGTGGATTCATCCGCGACGAGCGAGACGAAGCCGTGCTCAAAGTGCCGTCCCGATGCGGCCTTTCGGGTTTTCCCCAGCTCATTCCGCCGTCTTCGGAGAGTGCGATGAAAACGTCGTACTCGTACGTACCTTCGGCTGCCTTCTCGAGCCAATGCGCTGCCAGGCGGCCGTCGCCGAAGCTCAAGATCGAGCTGAAATCCGCCCAGTTCGCGAAGAAGTGGTCAGAAGTGTGAACCGTGCTCGGCGGCGCGAATCCCTCGCCGTCCCACGTCGAAAAGCGCAAAGCGTGGCCGCCCTCGACACGCTCGAGCCAGCTTAACCACAGCCCGTCCTCGGTCGCCGTCAAAAACGGCGTCATGCTTTGCTCCGGGGCCGGTGATTTCAGGAGACGACCCGGAGCGCATCCGAAGCCATGTCGGCGTTGGCGCTGAGAACCGCGGTCAGCCAAACCGCGCGCCAATTTGCCCTATAATGAGCGCGCCTCATGACGATTGCCCTCCTCACTTTGCACATCCTGACCATCGGCACTCTTGCCGTGACTGTATTCTACGGCATCCACATCCCGGACGGTGGAGGGGCCTTCGGCCGGCATTTCATGCTCGCGCTCATCTCCGCGATCCTTGCCGTCTTCACCCACACCATGACCTATTTCTACTTCGTCGGGATGAGCGGCAACCTCAAACGCGCCGTGCAGGAGCACAGACGCGGCAAAGATCGCCTCCTCGAGAGCCGACGCATCAAGTCCAAAGTGCTCCCCTGGGCGTTCGGCGGCATGTTTCTTTTGATGGCCGCCTTCATCCTGGGTGGAGGCGCCCATACACGTGCCATCCCGAGCTGGATCCACGGCGGCTTGGGCTATATCGCTCTCGTCTATAGCCTCGTCGCACTCATGGTCGAAGGCTATTACCTTCTCCGGCAGAACACCGTCGTGAACGCGTTTCAGCGTGAGCTCGTCGGCCCAACGACCTAATCGAAACTAGCCTTCCAATTCGACCGCGAGCGATTCCAGCTCGCGCAAAATGCTCTCGACCTTTTCAGGCGCCAGGTGATGTTTGGCCGCCACCGACTCGAGGTGCTCCAGCTTGATCCGGCGCGGCGGAAGAGCTGGACCCGTCGGCGTGAAGTCCTCGTCCCGTACGCGTAGGGACACTACGTCCCATCGGCTGTAGTGGCCCATGCAGTCGAAGACGTTCTTCGCGACGATCCGATCCTTCGGATCGAGCTCTGCGACAATGAGCTCTTCTTTGTGGAACACGGGCTCTTTCACATAAGCGCCGAAAGGATTGGCGATGGCGCTACCTCCCATCGCCCACTTCCACGGCGCGCTCTTCTTGTACGGAAAGTCGTCGGGAACGTCGTCTTCGGTCATGTACATCGAAGCGCTCACTACGAAGCTCTGGGTCTCGAAAGCATATTCGCGGATCGCCGAGTCTTGATCCGAAAGATAGAGAGGCCTCACGTCGCCAGTCATGTCGCGAATGGCGTTTCCTTTGCCGCCATAGCTCCACCAGCCGGGCCAGCACGCCGCGTGCACTTCTTCTCCTTTGACGGCCATGGCCGCTTTCATGAGCGTCATGTGGTTCTCGAAGCAGATGAGACCGCCGACCTTTCCGAAATGCGTGTCAAACACGCGGAGGTCCGACGCGTCCCCGCGGCCCCAGAAAAAACGCTCTTGATGGGTCGGCATGAGTTTCCGGTGACGTCCCATGATCGTGCCGTCGCGATCGATGAAGAGCATCGAGTTGTAGAGCGTCGCGGAGCCTTCGCGATCGTCTTGCTCGTTCAAACCGATGACCGCTACGACGCCCGCGCTTGCACACGCTTTGGTGAGCAGATCGGTCTCCGGGCTCGGGATGCGGATGGATTGTTCGTAGAACGACACGACCGTGTCCTTCCAAAGCGCGGTGCTTTCGGGGCTCGTATAGCCGAAGTTGTTTCGCCAGTAAGGGTAGGTAGGGATGCCGGTCTCCGGCGTGACGATCAAGTCGATGCCTTTTCGGCCGGCCTCGTGGATGCACTCAGCGTATTTCTCGACGCTTTCCTTCTTCTTCATGAAGACTGGGCTTATTTGCGCCGCGGCGGCGACGATCGGTCTTTCCAAATTCATCTCGCGTCCTCCGGTTCCCCAAGTGTTGATCAGAACCCGGTCCGCGCGCCAAATGCTCCCGAGCGGCGTGTCCAAGCTACCGGAAATATTTCGTCGTCCCGCGCGAGCTCACCCGGCGCGATCGAAACGTCCTCTTTGCGAACGGTGGGGTCCGCCGCAGGATGGGGGCGCCAGCGCACGTCGTCGCCCAGCCACCTGGTCGAGACGGCCGCGCGTGTGTCGTCGGAAGTGTTGCTCGGCGCAGCGTGGATGATCCAAGCGGAAAAGATCAGCGCATCGCCCGGCTGCATGGGCTCTGAAAAGATGTCGTGGCGATCACGCTCAGCCTCGATATCCGGCAGAGTCTCGCCCTCGGCGTCGTGAATCCAGTTGCTCTTCTGGTCGGTAGCGACGAATCGCCGAGGCATGTAGTACTTCCCCCAACGATGCGAGCCTTTCACGAGCTCGAGTCCGCTCGAAGCGCGATCGACTTCGGTCAAGGGCAGCCAGAGCGACGCTATCTGTTGGCCAGTGACTGGCCAGTAGGAAACATCCTGATGCCACGGCGTCGAGGTTTTCGCACCGGGCTCTTTCACGAACCATGGCGACCATCGGGCGGGCGCCTCGCTCCGGGTCGAGGAGTCGAAATCCCGAGAAAACCTCGAGCGCGTGCTTTTCGAGCGATGCGAGATCGTGGTCGAGCAGACTTCAGCAGAAGCCCCAGCAGATAGAGCAGTGGCACGCAGCGAGCGCTCCGGAAAGCGGTGGCGAGAAGAGCTGTCGTCGCGAGTGCGCCGGCCGTGATTTCGTGATGGACGTGGGCCATCGCGAAAGGGTCTCGCGCGAACCATATGGCCTGGGCGCAAGCGAGGCAGACGCCGATCGCGAGCGCGCGGGGCAGTGTAAAGCCCAAGGCGAGCGCGAGCAGGAAGACCCCGGAGAGGAGCAACGGCGGTGCTAGGGCGCCGCGCGGCAAGCGCCAGCGAACGTTCTCGATGCGTATCCAGTCGATGGCGATCCCGAAGCCTTCGGGGTTGGAGTCTTGCACGAAGAAAGATAGCGTCGACGATCCAGCGGGTAGCGCGATCGAACGCTCCACCGTGCGAAAGCGCCCCGAGCGTGCGGAGAATGACCCCGCGGGCACGCCGTCCACGAAGAGACGGACCTCGGTGCTACCCGGCAAGAAGCGCGCAAGCCGCAGCTTCAACCGCGCTTCGCTTCCGGCGCCTTCGACCGGCAGAGCGATCGCAGCTCGTTCGCGCGTCCAACGGAAGGTCACGGGTAGCCGCTCCTCGCTCTCGGTGAATCCATCGAGGTAGGGCCCGGTGCTCGGGCCCACGTCGAAATCGAGCGGCGCGCCGATGCGGGACGCCATATGCCGCGCTGCGTAACCAAAGGCGAGAAGCCCGACGAGGCTCAGCGCGGCGAAAACGATGCGGCGATCCAACGGGTTCGCCGCCTAGGCTGTCTTCGGGAACACGGCGACGTGCGCGTTGCCGCTCCCTGAGCTCTGCGCATAAGGGCCGACCTGCTCGCCGGTGAGCTCTACGTGGTCCTTGGCCAATGCCTCGATAGCACCGACCATACTCGAGATCGTGCGGCCTCCCATCTCGGCAACGCCCTCGCGGATGAACTCGGGCATCCACGCCGAGAGCTCGGCGGCGCGACCTTCCGTCGCGAGCTCGATGAATTTCCGGTCGAGCTCCTGCCGCACCGCGGTGGGCCAAAGCTCGGGCCCACGCAGCACATCGTGGGACAGCGCGCAGCTCGACACGAAAACGATGCGCTTCCCGCTATCCTTCCCGACCTCGTGAACATAGCGGCCGACTCGACGGTTCTCGTCCACATCCGAGCACATCACGGTCGGAAGCAGGACGATTGGGATCTCCGAGCGCGGGTCCATGTACTCGAGAGGAACGTAGCAACCGTAGTCCCAGTTCCAATGTGGAGTGTCGAACGTTCGGCAGCCTATGTTCTCGGCGTTCAGCTTGTCCGCGATCGCTTGGGCGAGGGCTGGCTCACCCGGCCACGCATACGGCGAGCCCGGAATGAGATCCGGCGCCTCGTCGGCAACGCAGACACCCTCGTGCACCTCGTGGACCGGCGAGAGCCACAAGAAAGTGCTCACCCAGTGCCGCCGAATGAAGAACGATGGCGTCCGGTTCCAGAGCGCGCATGGCTCCACCGAGCTCTCTCAGCCCATCGATGAGACCTCGAATGAATTCAGGCGCTTGCTGCTCGACACCCATACGTGGCGGATGCGAGGCGACGAAGCTCGCAATAAGACCTCCGCTCACCTCGAATCTCTCCTTCTCCGCATAGCCGGGTCGCATGATCGAACAATGCGCCAACGGTGTCAAACACTCGACAAGACGAGACATGTGCTCTAGTCTCCGAGGCGTGAAACTGGTCAGCTATCGAGCGCGCGGCAAAGAACGCTACGGTGTCGTGTCGCCCGATGGTCTCGGCGTCGATATCGGCATAATAGACGCAACCGCTCGCATCGTTGGCGCCGAGACGTTGCGGACGTCCTTACGCAGAATCGACTGAAAGAGAGCGCCTTCGACCACGTCGCCGGATATACGTGCATGAACGAAGGAACCGTAAGGGGCTGGATGGGCAAAGGGACACAGAACTTGCCGGCGAAAAACTTCTACCGCTCGGGTGGCCTTGGGCCGTTGTTGGTTACCGCCGACGAAGTTTTCGACCCAACGGCTCTGCGTATCATCACCCGCCGCAAGGGGCGCGTCGTGCAGGACGGCGGCACCGAGCAAATGATCTTCGATATCCCGTTCCTCATCGCACATATCTCGAAGTTCACGCGTCTCGAGCCCGGCGATCTGATCGCGACCGGCAGTCCCGGAGGCTCGGCGGTCGAGGCAACCTCGCCGGAATGGCTCCAGGACGGGACGTCATCGAGGTAGAGATTCCCGGAATCGGCAGGCTGGAAAACCCGATCGGCTCCGAGTAATCCTCGTTTACGCGTAGTCTTCTATGGGAGGACAGACGCAGACGAGGTTCCGATCCCCATAGGCGTTGTCGATGCGCGCCACCGGGGGCCAGAATTTGTGCTCGCGAAGCCAGGGCGCGGGATAGGCCGCTTGCTCGCGTGTATAAGGATGATCCCACACGTTGGATGTCATCATCGCCGCCGTGTGCGGCGCGTTCTTCAACACGTTGTCTTCGGCATCGACCTCACCATCATCCACCGCCCGCGCTTCCTTCCGGATCGAGATGAGCGCGTCGCATAACCGATCGAGCTCTTCCTTGGATTCGCTCTCGGTGGGCTCGATCATGAGCGTCCCCGCAACGGGAAAAGACATCGTAGGTGCGTGGAAGCCGTAATCCATGAGGCGCTTCGCGATGTCCTCGTTGCTGACTTTGTCGAGCGGCCGGCAATCGAGAATGAACTCGTGGGCGACTCTTCCCTTTTCTCCGGTATAGAGAACCGGGAAATGCTCTTCGAGACGCTTCGCCATGTAATTCGCGCTCAAGATCGCAATGCGGGTCGCGTCCGTCAAGCCTTCCGGGCCCATGAGCCGAATGTAAGACCACGAGATCGGAAGGATGCTCGGGCTGCCGTAAGGCGCCGCCGAGACTGGGCCGAGCGCTTGCTCCCCCGAACGCCCCGCCATTGTCGACAATGGATGACCTGGAAGAAACGGGACGAGGTGCTCCGCGACGCCGATGGGGCCCATGCCAGGACCACCGCCGCCATGCGGGATGCAAAACGTCTTGTGCAAGTTGAGATGGCAGACATCGGCGCCGATCAATCCCGGCGAAGTCAGGCCGACCTGCGCGTTCATGTTGGCGCCATCCATGTAGATCTGTCCGCCCGCGTCATGGACGATTTGGCAAATCTCTCGTATGCGCTCCTCGAAGACCCCGTGGGACGAGGGATAGGTGATCATGAGAGCACCGAGCTCGTCCCGGTGCTGCTCGGTTTTTTTCTCGAGATCCTGAACGTCAACGTTCCCGCGATCGTCGCAGGCGACGACGACTACGCGGAAACCCGCCATGACAGAACTCGCCGGATTCGTTCCATGCGCCGAGACAGGAATGAGGCACACGTTGCGCCCGCCTTCGCCACGGCTCTCGTGATAGGCACGGATGATGAGAAGACCGGCATATTCCCCTTGCGAGCCCGCATTCGGCTGCAAACTGACCCCGGCAAATCCCGTGATCGCCTTCAGCCAGTCCTCGAGCCCTCGATAGAGCTCGCTATAGCCCGCCATCTGATCTTCGGGTGCAAAAGGATGTATCCCGCCGATCTCGGGCCACGTCACCGGAAGCATCTCGGTCGTCGCGTTGAGCTTCATCGTGCAAGAGCCGAGCGAGATCATCGACGTCGTCATCGAAAGATCCCGCGCCTGAAGCCGGTTGATGTAGCGCAGAAGCTCGTGCTCGGAATGGTAGCGATGAAAGACGCCGTGCGTCATGAAATCGCTCTCGCGCCGATGTGGCGATCCCATCTCGAGATCGCTGGCTTCGGCCAAAGCGGACACGTCGCCTTCGGCCCCGAACAATTTCAACAGCTTGGCCACGTCGTCGATCGTCGTCGTCTCATCGAGCGAGACCCCGACGGCGCCGTTGTCGTAAGCGCGGAGGTTCATTTCCTCGCGTAGCGCATCCGTGAGCGCTCGCTCGCCGGGCGAAGCGACGCGGATCGTGTCGAAGAAAGGTTTGTCGCCGACATCGAGCCCGTGTTTTCTCAGGCCCTCGGCGAGCACATGCGTGAGACCGTGAACCCGGCGCGCGATCCGGCGAAGGCCCTCCGGGCCGTGATAAACGCCGTACATGCTCGCCATGATCGCGAGGAGGACTTGCGCGGTGCAGATGTTGCTCGTGGCTTTGTCGCGCCGGATGTGCTGCTCACGGGTCTGGACCGCGAGCCGGAAAGCAGCGCTTCCTCGCACATCTTTCGAGACACCAACCAAGCGGCCGGGAATACGGCGCGAATGCTCCTCACCCGTCGAGAGAAACGCGGCGTGGGGCCCGCCCGCCCCGAGGGGTACGCCGAAGCGCTGCGAGTTTCCAATCGCGATGTCTGCGCCGATCTCGCCGGGCGGACGCAGAAGCGTGAGCGCGAGAAGATCGGTTGCCATCGTAACAACCACACCAGCTTCCTTCGCGCGGCGGCACAGGTCTTCGTAGTCTTCGATGCGGCCATCCGTCGTCGGATAAGAGAGCAAGATACCGAATAAGTCGCCCGATTCGAGATCGATCGCGTCGACAGGACCGACGGTAAGATCGAGTTCGAGAGGTTTCGCGCGCGTTTCGATGACCGCGACGGTTTGCGGATGGCAGTCGTCGGCGACGAAGAAGCCGTTTTTCTTGTGACGCGTGATCGCGAGCGACATGCCCATGGCTTCCGCAGCGGCTGTGCCTTCATCGAGGAGCGACGAGTTCGACAGCGGTAGCCCGGTGAGGTCTGAGACCATCGTCTGGAAGTTCAAGAGCGCTTCGAGGCGACCCTGACTGATCTCCGCTTGATACGGCGTGTACTGGGTATACCAGCCGGGATTTTCGAGGATGTTTCGCTGGATGACGGGCGGTGTGATGCAGTCGTGATAGCCGAGCCCGACGAACGATTGATAGACCTTGTTCTTCGACGCGAGCTCTCGAAGCTCTCGAACGAGCGCAAACTCGCCTTTCGCCTCGGGAACGTCGAGCGGCTGCTTCATCAGGATGTCGTCCGGGATCGTGTCCTGTATGAGAGTGTCGATGTCGCGATACCCCAACAACTCGAGCATCGCCTCGACGTCTTTCGGACGGGGGCCGATATGGCGCGGGGGGAAATCGTCGCTCGGGCGGAGAGCGTCGAGCTTCGAATCTCGACTCAACCTTCGCCCTCCTCGTCGAGATAGGCCTGATACTGCGCTGCGGACATCAAGCTATCGAGCTCCGACAGATCGCTCATCTTCACGACGATGAGCCAAGCATCGCCATGAGGATCGGCATTCACCATCTCCGGGCTGTCGACAACTTTCGAATTGATTTCCACCACTTCGCCGGAGACCGGGGAGAAAAGCTCCGAGACAGCCTTCACGGATTCGATGCCGCCGAAGACTTCCATAGCGGCCACTGCGGCACCAACTTCGGGAAGCTCGACATAGACGACGTCGCCGAGCGCGCCCTGCGCGTGATCGGTGATGCCAACTCTTCCGTTCTCACCGTCGACCAGGATCCATTCATGTTCTTTCGAGTACTTGCGGTCTTCAGGAAGCATTTGTGTCTCCAAGGGCGCGGCGCCCGCTTTTCACCTTTTTCGTAGAATGCGGGTGCCGCCGCGCTATTTTTCTCGCTTGTAAAACGGCGTGGGCACGACACGCGCGGTGGCGCGCCGCCCGCGAATCTCGACCTCGAACTCCGTGCCATCCGAGCAGGCTCCGATGGGAAGATAAGTGAGCCCGATGCTCTTCTTCAAATAGGGTGCGTGGCTCCCGCTGGTAACGGACCCGACCGAATCAGAATCCACGAAGACAGGATACCCGTGGCGGGCGATGCCCCGATCGACCATCTCGAAGCCGACGAGCTTGCGCTCGATCCCCTGCTCCTTCTGCTGTTCGAGAGCGTCCCGCCCAACGAAATCACCTTGCTGAAACTTCACGATCCAGCCGAGATCGGCCTCGAGCACAGTGTGCTCGTTATCGATGTCGTTCCCGTAGAGCGCCATCTTCGCCTCGAGCCGGAGCGTGTCCCGCGCCGCGAGCCCAATCGGAGAAAGACCGTGCACTGCACCTTTTTCGAAGAGCCCGCGCGCTGTTTTGTCCGCGAGCTCCGGAGCCACCATCACCTCGAAACCGGCCTCTCCGGTATAGCCCACCCGGGCGACCATGGCCTTCTCGCCGAGCACCTCGCCATAGGCAAACCGGTAGTACTTTATTTCGGTCAAATCGAGATCGGTGAGCGGCTGAAGAATCTCGGCCGAACGCGGCCCCTGAAGCGCCAAGAGCGCGAAATCGTCGCTTGCGTTCGTGAGCTCTAGGTCCCCCTCGGCCCTCGATTCGATCCATTCGAAATCTTTCTGGATATTCGCCGCATTGACGACCATGAGATAACGCTGTTCGCCTCGGCGGTAGACGAGCACATCATCGACAAAACAGCCCGTCTCGGTGGTGAGCGCAGAATACTGCGCCTGCCCGTCGGCGAGTCGCGAGACGTTGTTGGGCGTCAGCCGCTGCAAAAGCGCCTCCGCATCCTTCCCCTCGATGAGAAACTCTCCCATGTGGCTGACGTCGAACAGACCCGCCCGCTTGCGAACGGTCAAATGTTCTTCCACCACGCCCGCGAAGCTCACCGGCATCTCCCAGCCGGCAAAGTCCACCATGCGCCCACCTTGCTCTTTGTGAAGAGAGTGGAGCGGCGTTCGTCTGGGCTGGCTAGTCATGCCTAGGAAGGCTATCAATCGGTGAGGTTCCGCAAAATCGCCGGTGAAAATTACCATGAGGACCTCATTAGTGTCAATGATTGCAGTTGATGCGGCCGCGCCGAGACCACTATACTGAGCAGAATCAGATTAACCGGATGACTCGTCTAGCCCATGTTTACCCTTTATGGGCACCCTAACGCTCGTAAGTGACTGAATTCAAAGGAACGGGGGTTGAATTTGCCCAAAACGTAGAGACAGATATTGTGCTTTGAGCGCCATTAATACGTTGTAATCGTGGACAATGATATGTAGTATGCGTGAGGACAGGTTATGTTCTTCCGCATCGTTCGGGCCGCAGGCGGCAAAGGGGTTCAACATGAGTATGTCCGCCTGGTCGAGTCGTATCGGGAGCACGGCAAGCCGAAGCAACGCGTAGTGTGCAACTTGGGGCGCAAGGATCTCCTAGTTGCCAATCTCGACTCCCTCAATCGGTTGCTTGGGGCCGGTGAACCGGCCGACACCGAGCGAGCAGCCGAGCAGATCGCGGGGGCAGACGCGTGGGATTGGGGTCCGATGGTGGTGACGGCGACGCTGTGGCGCGAGCTCGGACTGGAGCAGATTCTCGACCGGCTCGGAGGCCGCGGCAAGCGCGACGGAGTGGCGCTAAGCGAGCGAGCTTTGGTGCTGGTCGCCAACCGGCTATGTGCTCCGTCAAGCGAGCACGGTCTGGCGCGCTGGCTCGAGACCGACTTCGTCTGCGACCGGCAGGGGCGGCGGTGGGTGCCGCAGTGGCGCGATGATGGGGAGCGGCGAGCGAGTCGCTCCCCGCGGGTTCGCGTGGAGTTTCGCCAACTCAAGCAATGGTACCGAACGCTCGACCAGCTGCATGCCCGCAAAGAACAGATCGAGAAAGAGCTGTTTTTGCGCTTGCGGGATCTGTTTTCGCTTGAGGTTGACATGGTGTTTTACGACCTGACGTCGACGTACTTCGAAGGTCAAGGCCCTCCGGGGCTCGGCGCCCACGGCTACAGTCGCGACCGCAGACCGCGTAACCGGCAAGTGCTTGTCGGTCTGGTGATGGTGGACGGTTGGCCGATCGCCCACCATGTTTTCGCCGGCAACTGGCGTGACGCGAAAACGGTGCCGCAGGTGCTCAACGATCTCAACGAACGATTCGGTTTGCACCGCGTGGTTTTTGTCGGCGACCGAGGGATGGTAACGAGCGACAGCCTGGCGGTGGTGCGCTCGCGCAAGCAGGGCTATCTCGTCGGGCTGCAAAGACGACGGCGCGAGGAGGTCTATCGTTACATCGAGCGCGCCAGCGGAGAGTGGATCGACTGCCCTGGTGGCATCACGGTGAGCGAAAAAGCCGAGCCACCTAAGACTCGTGTGCAAGAAGTCCGCTCCGAGCAGTCTGGCGTGCGCATCTTCGTCGTTCACAGCGACGAAAGGCTCGCCTACGAGCGCGGGCAGAGGCTGCGGGCCATGGGACGTGCCCGTGCGGCATTCGAGGCCCTTGAGCGCCGCGTGCGCGAGGGACGATTGAAAGCCCCCGAGAAAATCGGTGCCGCCGCCGCGCGCATACAGGCACGCCACCACGGTCACCGTTACTACGACTGGGAGTACAAAAACGCTCGCTTCCGCTTCTTCGAGCACCCGGTCAACCTCAAGCGCGAGCAAGCCTACGAGGGTAAGTACGTTATTCAAACCGAGGAGCAAAACCTCTCTCCGGTCGACGCCGTGCGCCTTTACAAGGACCTAAACGAGGTCGAGCGAGCCTTCTCATGCCTTAAGGATGTCATTGAGATGCGTCCCGTTTACCACCAGACCGATGAGCGTGTGGAGGCACATCTTTTCGTAGCTACGCTGGCCTTCCTTGTGCATCGGGCTCTTGAGAAAAAGCTCAAGGTCGCCGAACTCGACCTGTCCGCAACCGAGGCACTACAAGCGCTACGCTCGGTCCGGCTCGTCGACTTACAGCTGGGTTCTGGGCGGACCAAGCGCGTCGTCACGCGCGGCACCGCTCGCGCCAACTCGATCCTGACTGCACTCGGAATCGTTGAACGCGACCCGCCAGCCTTCTCCGAGGAGGTGCTGTCAGCGTAGAGACAAACCGCGGATCTCAGTCCTTTGTTTATGATGACTTAGAGACCTAAAAGGGAAACATGGGCTAGCGGGCTGAGCGCGCGGCCACCGAGTCACAGGGCGAGGTATGGACGCAGCGCATCAAGTGTGCGGTGTTGAATCCAGAGAGATGGGAGAGGATGGGCGAGGCCCACATAGGCTAATGGCCGAGACGGCTGGAGTGACGTCTCTCGACGAGTTCCTCCGCTGGCGAATGTGACAGCATTCGGCTTTCGGTTTTCGGTGAGCCGACGGCGAGAGGCTCACTTCCCCGACTTGCCGGTACGAGGATCTCCGAGTTCCGCGCCATCCTTCGTCCAGCGTGCGTAGGCTTCGAGCAGTTTCTCGAGAAATGCTTCACGCTTCGAACCATTCGCGAAGACGACCTGGTTGAAGTAGCGTGTCTCGCCCTCGACGTTCACGGGTCGTGAAGTGGCCGACCCGCGCGCCGGGACCGCCGATCCCACGCGGGATCCACGCGCGACGACACCGCCTCCCGCCGCGACGACGTCACCGCCGCCGCCCGCTCCGAGCCCCCCACCGACGCAACCGCGGGCGGCACCGCCGCCACCCGCTCCGAGCACCACCACCGCCCGGCGCACGCAGCCGCCTCCATCGCGAACGAGTTCGCCTTCGTTAGGGAACGCGCGTCAACAACTCGCAGCAGGGAACCTCAACGGATCCGCCCGGTCGTTTCTCGACCAGCTGCGCGCCTCTAGCGCGAACAAGTTCACGATCGCTGTTGGTCTTTATTGCAACGAAGACAATGTCGGCCGCATCGTCGCAAGTGCTAGCGGATCCGAACAGATCTTCATACTGCCCACGACGGTGCAAGGTCGAAGCTGTTACCGGATCATGTGGGGGCTATTCGATACACAGCAGGCCGCCAATAGCGGGAAGGGGTCGCTTCCCTACGAAATTAGCGCGGGAGACGCAGCTGCCGTACCGCTCGCCCGCCTTCTTCGCTGACCCAATCCGTCGCCTTTGTGATGACGAGCGCTCGTCCGATTCGAGCCATCGCCGTAGTCCTCGCTACCTTGTGGGGCTCGCTCGCGGAGGCAGAAGTCGTTCTGTTTCTCACGAACGGCCGATCGATTACCGTCGAAAGATATTGGGAAAAGGGTAATCAGGTCCTCTACGAGAAAAACGGAAGCACCTTCGGGTTCCCGCAACACCTTCTCGAAAGGGTCCACGAGCGCAGGGGCGTGACGGTCAAAACAGACCCTGCCGACGAGGCGGAGGTGCCCACATCGCGATTCCGAAACGCACTCGTCAGCGAGGATGTCGAAAAAGCACGTGAATCCGTCGCCGAAGGCGATCTCGAGAGCGCGGCCGAGCTCTTCCGGAAGGCGGTCTCGAGAGCTCCCGATGATTTCGAAGTGCAGATGGAGCTCGCCAAAGTCCATTTTGAGCGCGGCGACCTGCGCGCCGCGCGCTCGGTGCTTCAGCAAGCGAAGCGGCACCACCACGACAACGCGTCGATGCGCGAGCTTCTCGGAAACGTCTATGCCGGGCTCGGACAGAGCGCGCTCGCCATCCGCGAGTGGCAGCTAGCACTCAACATCGATCCCTCCCCCGAACTGCTCTACAAATTGAAGCAGGCACTTCGAGAAAACGATCAGGATATCGACTTCGAAGAGGTTCGGCGTCCTCACTATGTGATCCGCTATGACGGGCACATCAATGAAACCGTCGGCCACCTCGTCGCGACTACCCTCGACAGTGAGTACGCCGCCCTTCGGCAAGAGTTTCGATTCGAGCCGACGGACCCAATCGAAGTCACTCTCTACACCAAGCGCGAGTTTCGCGACGTGACTCATGCTCCTGCCTGGGCGTCTGCCCTGAACGACGGCGAAATAAGGATACCGGTCGAGGGGCTCACTGAAATCACGCCAAAGCTGCGACGAGTCATTCGCCACGAGCTCACACACAGCTTCATCAACGCCATGACGCGAGGAAATTGCCCCTCGTGGTTTCATGAAGGCCTCGCGCAGCTGCGTGAAGGGAGCGACCGGATGGATCCCTATCCGATGCTTCGCGTCGTGCAGGCAGAAGGTAATCTCCTGCCCCTCTGGAGTCTCGAAGGCCTCTTCGTCAACTACTCGAAAGAGAAAGCGCGGCTCGTTTACGCCGAATCGCTCGCTGCCACGGAATATCTCGAGCTGCGCCGTGGACGCGAATCGCTGCGGAAGATTCTAAGGATTCTTGGCGGCTCCCATACCATGAACGAGGCGCTGAAAGAGGTCGTTGGCCTCGACTACCAAGAATTCCAGACGGCATGGGAAGCGGATCTGAAGCGCTTTCGCCCGAGCGCCCACTGAATTTCCGCTCGTCTCTCATTTGGACTATGCTGGGACGCCATGTCGAAACTTTCTTCATACCGCGCGCTAATCGCGGGCATCCTGTCTCCGGCGCTCGGGGCCGGGCTCGGCATTCTCGTTTATGGCACGCTCACCAGCGCGAGCACCAACCGTGACGACGACTTCGTCTTTCGACTCTCGATGACGACGTTCGTGATGGTCGTCCCGTTCGTAATCACGCTGTTGCTTGCGCTCGGGGATCGACGACGCGCGGCCTTCAGCACGTCCGCGAAGGTAGGCTTGACGCTCGCGGTCTTGTCGCTCGCCCTCACCTGGCTTCCCATTCGCGGTGTGCTGAAGCGCCAGAGTCAGGCGACGAACCTCGCCTTGAGCGGTGTCAAGGCGCCGGTCCTCGACACCTTCGACATCTATGGGAAACGTCACCGCCTGGCCGATCACGATGGCAAAGTCGTGCTCGTGAACGTCTGGGCAACCTGGTGTCGGCCGTGTCGCAAGGAAATGCCAGATCTGGAGCGGCTTTACCAATCACGCAAAGACGACGGGTTTATGATCTTCGGACTCTCGACCGAAGAAGTCGAAACGCAGTTGACGTTCACCGAGGAAGTCACCGTAAGCTATCCGCTGCTAACGATCCAAGGAGACGTGCCAGAAATTTTCAGCGCCACCGCGCGTTACCCGGCGAACTTCCTCATCGACCGCGAAGGGAATCTACGGCCGGCGCCGAGCGTCGATCAGCCCTTCGCAAACTTGGAGGCCGCCGTCGACGCGTTGCTCGCGGACAAGGGGGCGAGCGAGTAGCGCCAGTCCGTTGCAGTTCGGAATATTAGCTTAGCTATAAGAACCAGCGTAAAGGGGCAAAGGGGGTCCCGCACCCCCTCTGCAGATTGCCCGCATCCAGCGCTCCCACTGCGTTGGCCAGAGGCATCCAAGAAAGGTAGGGTTCACCGGTCCCAGGTACGTGAGACCCCGATCGGCGAAGTGACGGTATAGCGTGCCTGCGCGAACATCGAACCGGCCTTCAATCGCGTATTCAGGGGATCGGGCCGGATCCGGTCGCGCCGCTTCAAGGTCCGTTCAAACAGCTCGCTCGCTCGAGTCCGCGCTACGAATCGTCGACGGCGCGGCCGGCCCGACGAGGCGCTTCGAGCTGGCGCGCGAGTTTCTCTTTTCGGGACTCGAAATCGGCGCGATACGCCCCCGCCACCGGAGGGCCCGGGGGGAAGATTTGTGTCACCGGGTTGACCGCTTTTCCGTGGTGGATGAGCCGGAAATCGAGATGCGGTCCGGTCGCGGACCCTGTCATGCCCACATAGCCAATCACTTCTTTCTGCTCGACGCGTCGTCCCACACGCAGGCCGCGCGCGAAGCGTGACAAGTGAAGATACTTCGTCGTATAGCCCATCGCGTGGCGGACCGTCACCGTGTTGCCGCCTCCTTTGGTGAAGTTGCGGTCCGTGACGACCCCGGCAGCTACCGAGTAGACGGGAGTGCCCGATCGCGCGGCGTAGTCCACGCCGAGATGCGGCATCCTTCTTTTGTGGATCGGGTGGAGCCGAGAGCGGGAAAATCCGGAGCTGATGCGCTCGAAGTCGAGGGGCGCTCTCAAAAACGCTTTTCGCATCGACTTACCTTCCGGGTCGTAATAGTCGCGATTGCCTGCCGGATCCTCGTATAAGAAGGCGCTGAAAACACGCTCTTTCGACAAGTAAGATACGTAGCTCGCCGCGCGTAGATCGCCGTATCCTACGAACACACCATCGTGGTAGAGCTTCTCGACAACGACCGAAAATCGGTCCCCATTGCGGCTCTCAGTGTGGAAGTCGAAATCCCAGGCGAACACGTTGGCGAAGGCGATCGTGAGAGGCGCTCCTTCGCCGAGTCGGCTCATGCTCACGAAAAGGTTGTCGTCGAGTACACTTGTGAGCGAGACCGTACTTCGTGTGAGCTCGACTTCTTCGGACTCCGATTGCCATCCGAGCCTGGAGCGCGTCAGCGCGATCCGTTGCAACTGAGTGCGATGGATCTGGATCCTGCTCGCCACGCCTGATATATCGTAGTGGAACTCGAACTCGTCACCCGCTCGCAGGTGACGCACATCCATGATGGCGGAAAGGGCTCGTGCGATCTCGTAGACGTCTGCGCTCGAAAAGCCGTTGCGCGCGAGGACGGTCGACAGCGTCTCGTCGCGCCGCAGGCGATCCGGGATCGACGTCGCCGCCGGGACCAGTAAGGCGGCGCGATCGGCCGCGCGGGGCGGCGCCACGGCGGGCAGCTCGCCGATGCGACGAACACCCAGCCACCAAGCGACGACAGCCCAGCTCGCGACGGATAGAAGAAACCACAGAGCAAGGTTGCTCCATGCCTGCCGTCGCGAGCCTCGGGTCATGTCGCCGGAATGTAGAACTCGAGCGTGCGTTTTAGACCTTCGCGCACATCGATTTGGGGGTCGAAGCGCAAATCGCAACGCGCCGCTGAAATATCCGCGAGCGAATGGGGCACATCCCCCGAGCGGACGGAAGTGTAGGACGGCTCGAGCTTCGAGCTCGTGAGCTCGGCCATGGTGGCCCAAAGCTCGTTCACCGAAATGCGCGTTTGGCAGCCGATGTTGTACACGCCGCCGGCGGCGGAAGTCTCGTGACATGCGGCGAAGTTGGCCTGCGCGACGTTTTCGACATACGTGAAGTCCCTCGTTTGATCGCCTTCGCCGTGAATGGTCGGCGGCATCGAGGAAAGGATGGCGTCAATGAAACGACTGACGACCCCAGAATAGGGCGCGTTCGGATCTTGGCGAGGGCCGAACACGTTGAAATATCGTAGAGACACGGTCTCGAGACCGTAGAGCTGATGGAACACGGTGCAATAGTGCTCGGCGGCAAGCTTCGCCACTGCGTAGGGCGAAAGAGGTTCGGTACGCATCGTCTCGATTTTGGGAAGCTCAGGATTGGCGCCGTAGACCGACGACGAGGACGCGTAAACGAGCCGCCGAACCCCTGCCTCCTTGGACGCACATAGCAGGCTCAACGTTCCCGTCGCATTCGCCTCGTGCGATTCGACCGGCTCGTCGACCGAACGTGGCACGGATGGGATAGCCGCCTCGTGGAAAACGTAGTCGACACCCGAAACCGCCCGCGACAAGGCCGCCGGATCATTGAGGTCGCCTTCGACAACCTCGATGCGGCGCTCGACTTCCGTCAAATTCTCGCGCTTGCCCGTCGAAAAGTTGTCGAGAACGCGGACCTCTTCGTCGCGATCCAACAGAAAGCGCGCCAGATAGGACCCGACGAACCCGGCGCCTCCGGTTACCAAATACAAACTCACCTAGAACCCCCCCGGAACAATGCGGATTAGTTTATGGGGGGCTAGGACAATCGTCAACCTAACCAGCATCTGGACTCGCCGTTAGGATCCAGAATATGTTAACATAATTAATAGCGGTTTGCAGGAATCGAGCGAAGCACGGCGTTACGCGAGGCACGATGCTTGTAGAGCGAGCATTCGTGCAAACCGTAATTGAACTAAGCCGCCCAGCTAGCGGCAACTATGCATAAATTGGAGTGAGAAGACGGTCGGACAGGAAGTCGGAGTTGGACGTCAGGGAGTTGCGAATCGACAGAGATATGGCGGGGAAGATAGAAGAAGGGCCTACCCGGTGCGGTAACCACCACGGTAGCGTTATGAGTTCGCGACGAGACACACGAGTCCGTTTCAACGACCGGTCGGCGTTGTGAGAGGCGGAGCGAAAGCATCGTGATCATGACTCATCTGGAGGGGAGCGGATCTGGAGGTTGATCCGTCGAAGCTTCGTGGAGAGAGGGCATCGGAGCATGCGACCTTTCTTGCAGCGGGGACAGATGGTGAGGTCGATGCCGGTGAGCTCCTTGAGCCGCTCGCGCCAGTCCTTGTCCTCGGTGGCACGCGAGCTGACTTGCACGTCGTCGGCGTCGGTCGTGGGTTTTGTTTTCTCATCGAGCAACTGGCGCGCGACTACGAGCTTGGTGGTCGCATTGGAGGAGGCCATTAAGCCGAAATGGCGAATCTTGACGAAACCTTTCGGCAGTACGTGCAGGAGGAAACGGCGGATAAATTCCTCTGGGGGGACGGTAACGGTATTACCATTCTTGGTGGCGAAGCAGACGCCGTAGTGGTCGATGCGAATGAGTCGGCGGTTGGAGATGCCGACCCGGTGGGTATATCGGCCGAGGTAGTTGAAAACCTGCTCTGGGCCACCGAAGGGTCGTTTGCTGTAAACGACCCAATCGATGCGGTAGAGCTTGTCTTTCAGCTCCCGGAAGCGAGGTGGGTTTCTGAGGTGGGAAGCGTTTGCGCTCAACTCAAGCTCATCTTGGTCGTAAGCGAGCCTAAGGGCATCGAGAAACTTGCTGCGAAAAAGCCGCGACATGGCCTTGACGGGAAACAGAAAGCGAGGGTTTGCGGCGTTCCACAGCTGCTGAGGGTGGTTGAGCCCGCCCCCGGAGACGATGCAATGCAGGTGTGGATGGAACAGGAGCTTCCGGGTCCAGGTGTGCAGTACGGCGGTGAAGGCAAGTTGAGCTTCGAGCCGGCTTTGGCCGAACTCCAATAGAGTTCGCGAGGCGGCGCGAAACAGGAGGTTGAACATGAACTTGGGATTGTCTCGGGCGAGAGGCTTGAGTTGCTGCGGGAGGGTGAAAACGACGTGGAAATAGTGAGTCGGAAGAATCCTCTGAGCTCGCTGCTCCATCCACTTCGCCTGGGCTAGGCTCTGACACTTGGGACAGTGCCGATTGCGGCACGAGTTAAACGAAGGCGCCGCGTATCCGCAAGCGTTACACACGTCGAGAGCAGAACGAAAACCCGTTGCTTCTGTATCAGAAGATGTCGAGTTTGAGCCAGTCGGAATATTTCATTCTGTCTCGGGTCGACGGCATGAGCTCCATCGACAACATTTTCGCGGTCTCACCGGTCGGAGAGGACGAGACGCTGAGATGTATCTACGGGCTCATCTCGGCCGGGGTGCTCGTGCTCCAGGGCGATTCGCGCGCGCCCGCCCTCGAGGACGACGCGCCAGTGTCGGACCTTCCGCGCATCGAACCGCCGCCGCCCCAACCCGTGCCATCTGTCGCGCCGCCACCGGTCGACCCACCGGCTGCGAGTGCACCCAAGCCGCCCGCAACATCGCCGCCTCAAGCGACCCCGGTTCAAACACCTCCGATAAAAGCGCCACCGACCGCCACCGCCGTGCCGCCGGACGCTCCGGGACCGACGCCCGAAGAGATTGCCGTGCGCGAGGATGTCGTAGTGAAGCACGCCTCGCTGGCCGACTCGACTCTTTACACTCTGCTAGAGGTGAGGTTCAATGCCAATGAGAATGAGATCAAGAAGGCGTATTACGCGATGGCGAAGAAGTATCACCCCGACCGCCATCACTCGCTTCATTTGAGCGATGTCCACGGCTTGCTCGAAGAGCTCTTCAGCAAGGTCACCCATGCCTATCAGACGCTTTCGTCCACGGCGGATCGGCATCGCTACGACCAGTCGCTGAAGCACGGCGATGGCGAAGAGGCGGCAGCCGGAAGCGACGGGGATACCTCTCGCAAAGCGGAGCATGCGTCGGAAGCGGCCCTCGAACGACGATCTGACCAGCTCTTCGGCGAGGGAAAAAGGCACTATGACGAGATGCACTTCTTCGATGCCATTCAGTCGCTGCGGGAAGCCATCCGTCTCTACCCGAAGGCAAGCTACCACAAGCTCCTCGCCCACGCGCTGATGAAGAACCCGCTCTGGGCAAAAGAAGCGGAGGAGGAATTTCGACACGTTCTCCAGACGGATCAGTTCGACGCGGAATGTCTGTTCGGGCTCGGACAGATATACGAAGACAAAGGCATGACGACCCGCGCTCAGAAGATGTACGAACAAGCGGCGATCTACGACCCCGAGAACCAAAACATTCAAGCGAAGGTCGTCAGCAAAAAGAGCGACTCCGGCGGAAGCCTCGGCGGCCTAAGAAACATTTTCGGCCGCAAGAAGGGTTGAGATCAGCATTCTGCGATCAGTATTCAGGAACTCCAGAAGGCTGAAGCCAAAGCTGTACGGCCGCAGTCCTTGAGAGATTCCTGAACGCTGAATGCTGAAAAAAACCTGCTCGAGTCGGCCGTAAGCCGAATTTTGTTCCTCTCGTCGGTCACCCTCCGAGAAGCGACGATCATTTATCTAGCCGAAGCGATTGCTCGTCCGGTCGAGCGACCTACCCGGGAGCTTCGAGCGGGCCACTCTCGAACGCCCCCCTATTTGGTCTTGCTCCGTGTGGGGTTTACCCTGCCTTGGATGTCACCACCCAAGCGGTGCGCTCTTACCGCACCTTTTCACCCTTACCGCTCCAAGGCGCCGAGGCGCCGGGAAGTGGCGGTACGTTTTCTGTGGCACTTTCCTTCCGGTCGCCCGGACTGGTCATTAGCCAGCACACTGCCCTATGGAGTTCGGACTTTCCTCTCGCTTTCCGAAGAAAGCCAGCGACCGTCCGGCCGGCTCGAACAGGCAGGGACCATTATATACAAGCCCTTCCACACATGGTCTGAATGAAGACTGGCACAACGGTACTACCTGATGTACAGGCTCGTCGATTAGAATCGCGTCGTGCGAGAGGAGGGGTTCGTGAAACATATTCAAGTGTGGTCGCTTTTAGTCCTTGCTGCCTCGTTGGACCAGCCCGTGGCGGCGCAGCCTGATGGAGACGTGATCCGTGGCATCGAAGCGTTGGCTGAAGAATATGCTGGCATCGCGCAGCAGATTTGGGATTACGCGGAAGTCGGTTATCTGGAGACGCGAAGCTCGGAGCTCTTGCAAAGCACGCTTCGAGATGCAGGGTTCGCCGTCGAAGCCGGTGTCGCTGGGATGCCCACCGCGTTCGTGGGTACCTTTGGGTTAGGTGAGCCCATCATCGGCATTCTCGCGGAGTTCGACGCGCTGCCGGGAATCTCGCAGGATCGGGTGCCGGAGAGAAAAACGATCGACACCAAAGGCGCCGGGCACGCTTGCGGGCATCACTTGTTCGGCACGGCTTCGGTGGCATCGGCCATTGCTGTCAAAGAGTGGCTCGACCGCTCGGGAACCCAGGGCACGATTCGGCTCTACGGCACGCCGGCCGAAGAAGGCGGCGCCGGCAAAGTCTACATGGTTCGTGAGGGTCTGTTCGACGACGTGGACGCTGTGCTTCATTGGCACGCTGGTGACAGGAATAGTGCTTCAGCGGGCAGCTCGCTCGCGAACAAGTCCGCGAAGTTTCGCTTCCATGGATTGTCCGCCCATGCCGCGGGCGCGCCGGAGAGAGGGCGCTCGGCGCTCGATGGCGTGGAGGCGATGAATTCGATGGTCAACATGCTTCGTGAGCACGTTTCTCAAGAAACGCGCATCCACTACGTGATCACCTCGGGTGGCGCGGCGCCGAATGTTGTCCCCGACTTTGCCGAGGTCTATTACTATGTCCGTAATCCCGACCCCAAGAACGTGGTCGCGATTTTCGATCGCGTCGTGAAGGCCGCGGAGGGCGCGGCGCTCGGGACGGAAACGCGCATGGAGTTCGAAGTGATTCACGGCATCTATGCGCTTCTGCCGAACGAGGCGCTCGCGCGCAGGATGTACGAGAGTCTCGAGCAGGTCGGCGGCGTGGAATATACGGGCGAAGAGCGTCGATTCGGCGAAGGGATACAGGAATCGTTCACCGGTGACGTGCTCCCGATATCGTCCGCTGCGGAAGTGCAAGAATTCTTTGTCACCGATGAAGGCAGTGGCGGGTCCACAGATGTCGGGGATGTCAGCTGGGTCGTGCCCACGGCCGGGCTGCGCACGGCCACATGGGTGCCGGGGACTCCGGCCCACTCATGGCAAGCCATCGCCGCGGGCGGAACGTCTATCGGCAACAAGGGGATGATCGTCGCAGCCAAAACGTTGACGCTCACCGCTATCGATGTCTTCTCGGATCCCGAGATCGTCCAGCAAGCCCATCGCGAGCGGGATCGTCGCGTGGGACCTGATTTCGTTTACGAATCGCTCGTCGGTGATCGCCTGCCGCCGCTCGATTACCGGAAACCCGCGAGTCCATGACGATGAAACTTCTCATTTTTCCTGGAAGTGGAGCGCGGCGAACGTGACGACGGAGGCTGGGTCGATGTTCCACTGTTCGTAGGAGCACACCGAGGCTTCGACCCGCCTCGTATGCATGGCTCGAAGGAACGTGTAGATCGGTGCATAACCGCACCAGTTGAGCGCATCCCCTTCTGGGTGTACGAGCTCGAAGAATCCTTCAGCATCGCCCGCCGCAACGCGCTCCAAGCGCCGCTCGTCTTGCTCGCGTACCTCTAGCATGCGTCCTTCATACGCGCGGGCGGGCTCGTTTTCGCCGTAGCGCACACCGACATGCGCCATGTCGACGCCGAGAACCCAAACGAGGCCGGGACGCTTCGTGGCGAGCTCGGTGAGGGCGTCCAACACGCGCGCATTGCCGTCGAGTGTCTCCGGCGGGACACCACGGACTAGGCTATCGACGAACGGGCCGCAAAGGATGGGAAGAATGCGGAAGGGTTGAGCGAGTCGATATTGCAGAAAGAGTACTTGAAGCTCGATGGAGTGCTCGGTTCGGTGGCAGTAGTCTTCTTCGGCCACCGCGTCCCCGCCTCGTTCCACAAAAAATGACAGCGCGTCTTGGTCGATCTCGACCGTACCGAGCGGCGTGCGGAACGGCTTCGCCGTCACGCCGAATCGCTCTGGAGCGCCGTAATGCGATGTGCCGAGGATCACGAACGTCTTTGTGTCCTCACCCGAGACCTCCGGCAAAGCATAGGCCGCACCGTAAGACGCGTAGCCGCCCTCCGGTGAGACGTGAGGTGCCGCGATCGCAAGCGGCCACGCTTCATCTGATTTTCGCTGAGCGCCGTCGATGCGCGCATCGAGCAAGCTCTCGATCGCCTGTCGCTCGGAAGGGTAGGCGGAGCCGGCGAGAATTTCCTCGCGCACCGGCGACGCGCGAAACGCGTCGTGCGATCGCTCGACTCGGCGCGCGAGCCCTTCGTCGTCGAGGAATCCCGTGTCGCTCAGGATTGTCACGAACTCCTGCAGCTCGCTTCGCGGAACAATCTTCCCTCCGGCGAGGCGCGTCATCACCGCCTGCGCATCGAGCATCGAATGCGCGCCGTCGAGACACCTAAGAAGAGCGACCCATGCCGGAGGGATTACGAGCACGTCGTCGGTGTAGCGAAACGGATCGCGCAGCAAGAGTCCTGGCTGCTCGGCGATCGGCGAAGGCATGACATCGATGTCACGCCGTAATATTGGAAGGCGAGGATGTGCATTACGCATGCTTTTTGACGGGCTGGTGGGAGACATTGTAATATGAACCCGCCTCAGAAAGCCCAGTCGTCCCAAGCGGAGAGGTGCTGGAGTGGCTGATCAGGGCTGCCTGCTAAGCAGTTACACGGGTGATGAGCCTGTGTCGAGGGTTCGAATCCCTCCCTCTCCGCCACCCAGTCTGGCCAATTGTGGCCCTGCAGAGACGGGTGGGATTTTCCGCGCGGTTGGCGGGGTTTTCCAGGATTAGGTGGCACCAGAGACGCGCTAGAAGGGCTGAGGGGGCCTCATTTTCGGTTTTCGTCTCTAATCTCGATTTCCGAGGGACAAGTTTGCGCTAAAGAAGGAAGAGGGCCGCGGACCGCGCCCTGCGGCAGCGGAAAAGAGGCCACCCGAGAGGTCCAGAATCGAGGCCGGGGCTACGGCGGCGTAGCCGGCTAGCACGTTCTGGTCCAGGTGCGGCCCGGGCCTCCCTTATGTCCGTCTTTGCCCAGGACCTGGCTCCCAGGTCTTCGCCCAGGGAGCGTGGCAACCCGCTTCTGGACCGTGTTGCCCTCCGCGTACGGGGGGACCAGAATCGCCGGCCGCAACGTCACCCTCCCAGGGCATTGGTGTCACCTTGTTCGAATAGGCGAGGATCTCCAACGACCGTCTAGGGTCGAGCCCTGGCGTCCAGAACAATAGGCCGGACATTTGAAAACAGTCGCAAGAGCGAGCCTCTCCACATTCATAAGACGCCGGTGGCATCGTCGGGTCGACCGGTACGGAGAAACCGATCGTGGCAGGGGCGTTGTTGCACGGCCCGGAGCAAATCGCTGACCTCCCTGTGCCGGTCGGAGAGTCACCCGGCGCAGTAAGTATCGGGCATGCCGAGCGCGGTCATCTTGTTGAGTATCTCGCACCCAATTCTGTGTTCAACTCGTTGCCTCGCCAACGTTCGAGTCCGCATCTCGGGCCCCATGATCGCCTTGTAACGATAGACCGCGTTCTCCACCATGCTTCGCTCGGTGTAGCCTGAGAGCTTGTACCATTCACGTCGGCCGTGTCTTTCGATTGCACGAAATATGGCGGTCGCGTTCCCGCATGGCGGTGTTCGAATTCTGACTGAGCGTGGCGTTTCGTTGCGGCGGAATCACCACGCGCGTCCTTCGTCCAGGGCTGTGCGCTTCGATGGCTTCGTAGACCGCTTCCTTGTCGTATGCACTGTCCGCCGCCACCGACGCTATAGGTGCTTGAATCTGTGTTAGCAAAGGGGGGACTCGCGTTGCGTCGCGAGCTCGTGACGCCGTCAGTTCGGACGCAACAATGTTGCCGGTCTTGCGATCAACGGCGATGTGCAACTTGCGCCAGGCGCGCTGCTTTGGCGGTTTGCGGGTGGTTCCAACATGAATCCTCAAGCCCGTGCTATCGATCATCAGGTGGATTGGTTGATTGCTTGCGGCTTTCCCAATCCGCAGCTTCTTGCGGAGCAGCCTCGACCGCCGACACAATGTCGAGTAGTCCGGGATCTCGATACACAGCCGGAGAAGCGAGGCGATCGAGTGCAAGAAGCCTTCGGTTTGGCGGTAGGCAAGCTTGTACACCATCCGGACAACCAGGCCCGTTTCAATCGCCATCTCTGAATAGACCCGTTGACCGCCAGGCTTACCGCTCTTGTCGGCCTTCCAGTTCGCGATTGCCTCCTCGTCAAACCAGACCGTCAAATCGCCCCGGCGCCGCAGCCCTTCGTTGTATTCCGCCCAGTTGGAAACGTGGTACTTCTTCTGCTTCGCGTGCTTGTACTGGCTGCGCTTGGGATACTTCATGGTCGAACATTACCTCGGCCACCACCATAGGTAGATTTCGCGCTCAGCCAAGAGCGGTGCAACAACGCCTCGCGCGCCTTCGAAGACGCTCGCCTCTATAGCTGGGAGGAGAGGGCTCGCAAGATCGAAGAACACCTCGTAGAAGTGATGGCCAGGTCGAGCGGGAACGGCGGGGCAGGCCCAATCGGACATCGCCTTCGTACATCCACAGCTCGGAGTCGAAGATGGTGTGATGGCCCGCGAACCGCTGGATGCTCCGCGGCTCTCCCAGCATGATGTAATAGCGGCCGCGATCGGTCTCCCATCCCTCCCGGAACGTCCCGCGCCCGAGAAACTTGTTGGCATACTCGATGCGCTGGTAGTGCTCTTCCTTGAACTCGTTCGCGCCCGCCGCGGGCGACGGATCACGCCTTCGCCAGAAGGCCTCGATGAAGCGACCCCGCTCCTCCAACGTTTCGAGAGATAGAAAAACGTCTTTCTCTCGATCGGTGATGATGTATTTGACATCGCGTCGAAGCCAAGAACGATGTTCCTCCGACAAACGATCGAGGGATTTTTCCTGGCCGGCCGCGATCGCGGTCCACGCCAGGCAAATCACCAATATTCGCGCGTGTCGCCGTACCCGTGGTCTCATGGCCCTATTGTGCCGCGATAGCCTGCGGAACTCCAAAGGGCTCCCCACGTGCTATGATTCGCCGCGTTTCGGTAAGGAGGCGCCATGGAAGTGGGAGTCATCGTTCCCAACGCCGGACCCAAGACGAGTGCGGAGAACATGCAGCGGGTCGCACAGTGGGCGGAGGAGCTGGGTTATCACTCGCTGTGGGTCACGGATCACGTGGCGCTCTCCCACAAGGTGGACGCTTACTACCCGTACCGCTCGCACGGGCGCTGGGACTATCCACCGGAGACTCCGTGGCTCGATCCTCTGCTTTCGCTCTGTTGGGCGGTTGCGAATTGTCCGAGCCTGAAGGTCGGGACCTCAGTGGCGGTGATTCCGCTCCGCAACCCTCTCTTGCTCGCGAAGCAGATCTCCACCTTGGACTTTCTCACCGGCGGACGGTTCATCCTCGGAGTGGGCGCGGGCTGGATGGAGGAGGAGTTCGATCTGATGGGTGTCCCGTTCTCCGGGCGCGGCAAACGCGCGGTCGAGATGATCCGTCTCATGCGCCAGTGCTGGAGCGGTGAGACCGTGGACTTCGAGGGCGAGCACTGGCAGGTATCCGGTTTCAAAATGTATCCCCTACCAGTCAAGTCCACTATTCCCGTTTACTGGGGCGGTCACAGCGATGCGACGCTTCGCCGAGTCGCTCGAGTCGGGGACGGCTGGCATCCCACGCAGATCACGCTCGAGCAGCTCGAAGGGGGCATCGAAAAGCTGAAAGCGTATTGCGACGAGGAGAACCGCGACTTCGATAGCGTTCCGATCATGGCGCGGCCCGGCAACACATACGCGATCGACGCCGAGACGCACGGGCGGCACGTCGAGCTCGGCATCGATCACCTCGTCATGGACACACCCGTCAAAGAAGAGGATCCGGATCTTCGAATCCTCCGCGAAGCCATGGAGCGCGTCGCCGACATCTGTGGTCTCACACCGCGCGCATCTTCGTCGTCTTGAGGAGGACGTGGCCATGAGCTCTTACCGCACCGCGCTCGTCGTCGCCGCGCTCGTCAGCGCGTCGAACGCCACTCCCCAACCGCTTTCTTCGCCGCTCCTGGAAAACCTCGAATGGCGGAGCATCGGCCCCGCGCTGACCAGTGGCCGCATCACCGACGTCGCCGTCGTCGACGAGAACCCGCTCGTTATGTACGTTGCCTCCGCCACCGGTGGCGCGTGGAAGACCGTCAACGGCGGAACCACGTGGACCCCGGTTTTCGAACGCGAAGGTACCGCCTCGCTCGGCGCGATCGCCGTGTCGCAAACCAACCCGAACGTCGTGTGGGTCGGGACCGGCGAAGACTTCAACGCCCGCAGCAACTCGTGGGGGGACGGCGTCTACAAGTCAGAGGACGGAGGCACGAGCTGGCAGCACATGGGGCTCACGGAGTCCCGGCACATCGGGCGCGTCGTCATCCATCCGGACGATCCGGACACGGTGCTCGTGGCGGCGATGGGATCGCTGTGGGGCGCGGGCGAGGAGCGCGGGCTGTTCAAGACCACCGACGGCGGCGAGACTTGGAGCAAGGTTCTCTATATCAGCGAGCACACCGGCATTGCCGATGTCGCGTTCGATCTCGATCGTCCCGAGCTCATCTATGCCGGCGCGCACCAGCGAGAGCGGCGTAACTGGAGCCTCATCGGCGGCGGCCCCGAAGGCGGATTGTTTCGCTCCACGGACGGTGGAGACACATGGAAGAAGGTGAACCGTGGGATGCCGGAGGGCGATCTCGGACGCATCGGTGTTTCGACGTGCCGCAGTGATCCGGAGCGGGTCTACGCCGCCATCGCCGCGCAGGATCGCGGCGGGATCTTTCGCTCGGACGATCGCGGAGCCAGTTGGGAGCGCGTCACGAGCGAAGTGACCACCATGTGGGCCTACGGGCAGATCCGCTGTGATCCCAACGACGCCGACCGCGTCTACGTGCTCCTCACCCGGTCCATGGTTTCGGCGGATGGAGGAAAGAGCTGGGAGGAGCTGGTCACCGCCGGCGGCGTCCATGGCGATCACCATGCGCTTTGGATCGATCCCGCGAACTCCGACCACCTCGTTCTCGGCACCGACGGCGGCCTGTACTTCTCCTTCGATCGGTCGCGGAGCTGGGAGTTCTTGCCCAACTTACCCGTGACACAGTTCTACAACTTGGCGGTTGATCTGCAGGAGCCGTTCTACTACGTGTACGGCGGCACCCAGGACAACAACACGTTCGGCGGTCCCATCGGCACGCGCAACACGGACGGCATCGTCAACGACGATTGGTTCATGACCGTTCCCGGCGACGGCTTTCACATTCAGATCGATCCGGACGAGCCGCACATCGTCTACACCGAGTCCCAGTACGGAAGGCTCGTCCGCTTCGACACCCGAACGGGTGAGCGTCGACTCATCCAGCCGCAGCCGCCGGAGGGCGAGAAGTATCGATGGAACTGGAGCTCGCCGATCCTGATCTCACGTCACGACAAACGCACGCTCTACTTCGCGGCCAACAAAATGTTCAAAAGCCCCGATCGCGGGGACAGCTGGGAAGTGATGAGCCCCGATCTAACACGCCAGCTCGACCACTACGAGCTCCCACTACAAGGCAAGCACTGGCCCCGGGAGTCGATCGCGCTCCACCAGGGGACGTCGGATTACGGAAATATCACGACGGTGACGGAATCCGTGCTGGAGCGCGGGCGGCTCGTGGCGGGAACGGACGACGGTCAGATCTCGATGACGCGGGACGACGGCGCAACCTGGACGACGGTGAAGGAGTTTCCCGGCGTTCCCAATCAGACAAGGGTCAGCCGGGTGACGCTGTCGCAGGCAACACCTGCGACCCTCTACGCGGTGTTCGACGCGCACAAAGACAACGACTTCCGGCCGTACGTGCTCAAGAGCGACGACTTCGGAGGAGCGTGGACGAACATCACCGGCAATCTGCCCGAGCATGGCTCGACGCGCGTGATCGTCGAACACCCAAAGAATCCGGATCTCCTGATCGTGGGGACCGAGTTCAGTGTGTTCGTCTCGATAACGAGCGGTGGCGAGTGGGTGGAGCTGAAAAACAACTTGCCGACTGTTCCCGTTCACGACATGGTGATCCATCCCCGGGAGAACGATCTGGTGCTGGGAACCCATGGGCGGGGGTTTTGGATTCTCGATGACATGAGCATCCTGGACGAGCTGACTCCCGACGTTTTGTCGTCGAACGTGCACCTAGCCCGCGCGCGGCCGGCAATCCAGATGCACCGGTTCGACCGCGGCCGAAGAAGTCAAGGTCAGCGCTACTTTCGTGCGCCGAACCCTCCCGACGGCGCCATCATTACCTATTACGTCAATCCGCGGCTCATGGCGGAAGCGGACATGTCGACGAACGGCGACGACCCGGAGCCCGAACCGCGTATCGAAGTCGACGTCCTCGACTCCGAAGGCCATCTCGTACGCCGGCTTGAACCACAACAAGGGAAGGACGGCGCGGGGGTCCAGAGGCTCGTGTGGGATCTTCGGCATCCGCTCGCTTTCGAGCTCGACCCCGATGAGAACGTTCGTTTCTTTCGCGGCGTGCCCAAGGGTCCCTTCGTTCTTCCGGGAGACTACCGGGTGCGCTTGAAAGTCGGCACGGAGGAGAACGAGCAGGTCGTGCAAGTGGGAGGCGATCCGATCATCGAGATCACGGGCGCTGAGCGGAAGCTCTGGCACGACACGCTCCAAACGCTCAACCAAATGTGGGCCACAGCCCGAGCGGTGACGTCGACGCTCGAGGGTGTAAAGAACGAGCTGGATGACGCGCGCGAGGCAGCCGGCGAGACCGCCGGCGCGGCGCTCGAGACAGCGATCGACGAGGTCGAAGAAGAGCGCTCGGCGATCGAGAAAGTCATGAAGGGTGAACCGACGCGGAGCCGCGCTGAGCAGCGGGGCGCGCTCCCCATCGCCGAGCTGGTTCCTCAGCTCTATGCCAACGTCGAAGCCGTCACGGCGCCACCCACCGACGTCCAAGCGCGGCAGACGAGGGAGTCGCAGCAAAAGCTTGGCGAGCAAGTGCAGAGACTCAATCAACTTCTCGACACCACGCTGCCGGCACTCCGTGACAAACTCGATGGCGCCGGCGTTCGATGGACCCCGAACCGCGTGATTCCCTCGACGCCGTGATCCTCTCGAAGGAGCTTTCCATGACCATGACACGAACGATCCGTATCCTTTCCCTGGGTTTGTGTTTTGCTTTCTTGCACCCACCCGTCTCAGGGGCCCAGCGTGAGCCGGAGCCCATCGACATCGAGCATCACCGCGCGCGTCGCGCCAAGTTCGCGAGCGCGATGGAAGGCGGTATCGCCGTCATCATGGCGTCCAAGAAGGACCAGGATTTCATCTACGAGTTCTTCGTACCGCACTCCGATCTGCATGACTTCATCTACTTGACCGGGCTTGAAGGTGCCGACACCTGGGAATCTGCATTGGTGATGGCCCCGGGCGCGGAAACGTACAACGAGATCCTCTACACGTCACGGGATCCGGAAACCATCCGGGCCAGGACGGGGGTCGAGCACGTGTATCCGTACGAGCTCTTTTTGGAGCACCTGTCGGACGCGATGAGCGACTACTCGAACTTGAGAACCTGGCAGCGCGGCATCAAGCCGCTGGCTACCGACCTGTCGCGGGCGCTGGGGACTTCGAAGATTCTCTACTTCAACTATCAGCGCTTCATGAACCTCGCCACCACTCCACCGGAGCGGCTCGACATCGCGAATCGACTCCGTTACTTCTCGCCCGAGATCCAGATGAAGGATGCCACCGACATCCTGAACCGACTCCGTATGATCCACGACGAGAAGGACATCGAGCTCTTGCGCAAAGCCTCGGACATTACCGTCAAAGCTTACATGGAGTCCGCCAGAGCGGTCCGCGCGGGGATGACGACGCAACAGATCGGCGCGATCGTGAACTTCGTGTTCGCCTACGAGCATGCGGCCCCGTCGTTCCGCACCAACGTGAGGATCACGGGACCCCCGCGCCCGCGGGGCGAGCGCGAGTGGCCTATCGGCCTGACGCCGCGTCTCGGGCCGTGGCCGGTCAAAGACGGCGACATGATCAGCTACGACATCGGCGCCGAATACAAACATTACACTTCCGACTTCGGACGTACGATTCCAGTGAGGGGCAAATACGGCCCTGAGGAGCGCCGTATCGCCGAGATCGTCACCCGGATCCAAAAAGAAGCGATCGCCGCCGTGAAGCCCGGCGGCACCTTCCGGGAGAGCCAGGCGCTCAAGGATCGGCTCATGACGGAAGCGGGGCTCGGCGATCGCACCGTGCATTTCGGGATCAGCCATTTCGTTGGCATGGAGATCCACGACGTGGGCGACTACGACATTCCCTGGGAGCCAGGCATGTGCTTCGTCATCGAATGGACCGTGCAGGCGGACGAGTTCGCGATTCGTTTCGAGGACGTCATCGTCGTCACGGAGGACGGCCACGAGTGGCTCACAGCACACGCCCCCATCGAGCCCGATGAGATCGAAAAGCTCATGGCGGAAAAAGGCATTTGGGAAAGGTAGTGCCATGATTCGAACTTCAGCATTTGTGTTGTCGGCGTTTCTTTTTTTGAACGGCTGCGGTTCGTCGGCGCCCGCGGACGCGCCGCGTCCCACCGATACGCTCGACATTCCCGACGCCAAGGAGCGCTTCGAGATTCGAAAGCGGCTCATCGCAAAACGCCTCGATAGCGTGCTGTTGCCCGCGATGCGGGCCCACGACATCGATCTGTGGCTCGTGTTCAGCCGCGAGCACCACATCGATCCGATCCTGTCGGAGATCGGCGGCGGCTGGGGAGGCGTGCGGAACGCCTATCTTTTCTTCGATCGCGGCTCTGACACACCGGAAAAGATCTTCATCGGCTCTCATGAGCTGCGTGACACGACGATTCGGGACAGCTACGACGAGCTCATCTACTACGGGTACTCCGAGGGCGGCGTCAGCCCTCACTTGAAGAAAGTCGTGGAAGAACGGGACCCACAACGGATCGGGATCAATGTCTCGCCCACGCTACCGATGGCGGACGGTTTGTCGTGGACGTTGAGAACGTTTCTCGAGGACACGCTCGGTCCCAAATACGCTTCCCGCATGGTCTCCGCGGAGCTGTTGGTCCGGGATTTTCGAACCATCCATATCGCGGACGAAGTCGAAGTCTTTCGGGACCTCTGCGAGTGGACCGTCGCTTGGGAGGAAGAGGCGTTCTCCGATACGGTCGTGACGGTGGGAGAAACGACTGCGGACGACATCCACTGGTGGATGCGCGAGCGTGCGATGACGCTCGGTCTCCAAGTGGAGTTTCTGCCGGGTGTCCGCATCACGCGTGACGGTGAGGCCCTCCCCACCAATACGCCGGAGCACACGGTCGAGGGGGGCGACGTCCTCTCCGTCGACGCGGGCGTCGGCTTCATCGACTACCGCACCGACATCAAGCGCACCGCCTATGTGTTGAAACCGGGTGAAGTCGAACCGCCGGAGAGCATCCAGAAAGCGTTCGACGATGCGATGAAGGTTACCGATACGCTGACCGCGAACATGAAGCCCGGCGCCATCGCCCACGAAGTCTGGGAGGCGACGATGGAAGACGTCAGCGTCATGGGCTACCACGCCGGCCAGCCGAAGACGGGAGGCGTCGTGAAAACCGACCCGACGCAGCCGGAAGTCGGCGTCTACTGCCATTCGGTGGGTAACTCGACGCACGATATCGGCGCGCGGGTGGCGATCGATTGGCCGTTCGCGTACGGCGATCGCGTCCGCTATCCGATGGCGGCCGAAGCGTGGTACTCGGTCGAGCTTCACGTGAGCACGCCCATACCCGAGTGGAACGACAAAGTGCTGCCGATCCGCATCGAAGAGAACGCCCGGCTCACCGACAACGGGGTGGAATACTTCGCGCCGCGACAAACAGAGTTACTCGTCATCCGCGGAGGACAATGACATGCGAACGTTCCTGGTGGGGCTTTGTTTACTGGCGACGGTCGAGCCCGCAATCGCCCAATCTCTCGAAAGCGATCATCTTGCTGCGCTCGAGTGGCGCCACATCGGCCCCGGCATCGTGAGCGGTCGCATCACGAGCATCGACGCCGTGGGCGACGACGTGATCGTCGCCGCTTCCGCCACGGGCGGAGTGTGGAAAACGACGAACCGCGGTGTCACCTGGAAACCGGTGTTCGAGAACGAAGGGACGTCTTCGGTCGGCGACATGGCGCTCTCGCCCTCGAACCCGAACGTGATTTGGGTCGGCACCGGTGAGGACTTCAACTCCCGGAGCAACTCCTGGGGTGACGGCGTCTACAGATCAGACGACGGTGGCAAGAGCTGGCAGCACATGGGCCTCACCGAGACCCGACACGTCGGCGAGGTGCTCGTCCATCCTCAGGATCCGGACATTGTTTACGTCGCGGCTCTCGGCTCGCTGTGGGGCGCGGGTGAAGAGCGCGGGCTGTTCAAGACGGAAGATAGCGGCAACACGTGGTCGAAAGTTCTCTACATCAGCGAGCACACGGGCATCGCGGACGTCGTCATGGATCCGCGCGATCCGGATGTGCTCTACGCGGGCGCGCATCAGCGCGAGCGGCGCAACTGGAGCTATGTCGCAGGCGGGCCGGAAGGCGGCCTGTTCAAGAGCACCGATGGCGGCGCGAACTGGGAGAAACTGACCAGCGGCTTGCCCGAAGGCGATCTCGGCCGCATCGGAGTGGCCGTCTGCGCGTCTCAGCCCGATACCGTCTACGCCGCCATCGCCGCTCAGGACCGTGGAGGCGTCTTCCGCTCCGACGATCGAGGCGCGAGCTGGGAGCGCCGCACGTCCGAGCATACGACCCGCTGGTCCTACGGAATCGTCCGCTGTGATCCCGAAGACCCTGATCGCGTCTATGTTCCCAGCACGCGCTCAGTCGTGTCCGAAGATGGTGGCAAGACGTTTCGAGAGCTGGTGCAACACGGCGGCGTGCACGTGGACCACCGGGCGTTTTGGATCGATCCCAAAAACCCGAAGCGGATCCTTCTCGGCACCGACGGCGGTCTCTACGCCTCCTACGACCGCGGAGAGAACTGGGACTTCATGCCCAACTTGCCCGTCATGCAGTTTTATACGGTGTCGGTCGACGAACGGGAGCCGTTTTACTACGTGTACGGCGGCACGCAGGACAACAACAGCTTCGGCGGTCCGAGCGGCACCCGAAACGTCGACGGCATCGTGAACGACGATTGGTTCATGACCGTTCCGGGCGACGGATTCCACGTGCGAATCGATCCCGAAGAGCCTCACATCGTCTACACCGAGTCTCAGTATGGAAGGCTCGTACGCTTCGACACTCGGACGGGCGAGCGTCGCCTCATCCAGCCGCAGCCGCCCGCGGGCGAGAAGTATCGATGGAATTGGAGCTCTCCGATCCTCATCTCGCGTCATGATTCTCGGACGCTGTATTTCGCGGCCAACAAAGTCTTCCGGAGTCCGAACCGCGGGGACAGCTGGGAAGTCGTGAGCGCCGACCTCACCCGCCGGCTCGACCAATACGAGCTACCGCTTCAAGGAAAGCACTGGCCTCGGGAATCCATCGGGCTCCATCAAGGCACATCCGACTACGGAAACATCACGACGGTTTCGGAATCCGCGCTGGAACGCGGACGGCTCGTGGCAGGCACAGACGATGGTCAGATCTCCGTGACGAGCGATGACGGTGAGAGCTGGACGACGGTGAACACGTTCCTCGGCGTTCCCGATCAGACGCGCGTGAGCCGCGTGGTTCTCTCTCGAGCGACGCCCGGCACTATCTACGCCGTGTTCGACGCACACAAAGACAATGACTTCCGGCCGTACGTCGTCAAGAGCAACGACTTCGGAGCGACGTGGAGCAACATTACAGGAAACCTGCCCGAGCACGGCTCGACCCGCGTCATCGTGGAGCATCCGAGAAATCCCGATCTCCTGGTGGTCGGAACGGAGCTGAGCGTCTTCGTCTCGGTCACCGGCGGAGGCGAGTGGGTGGAACTGAAGAACAACTTACCGACGGTCCCGGTGCACGACATGGTGATTCAAGCGCGGGAGAACGATCTGGTGCTCGGAACGCACGGCCGTGGCTTCTGGATCCTGGATGACATGAGCATCCTCGACGAGCTCACCCCCGATGTTTTGGTGACGGAGGCACACTTGGCCCGGGTCCGACCGACGACGCAAATGCATCGCATCGACCGCGGCCGAGGAAGTCAGGGCCAGCGCTACTTCACGGCAAAGAATCCACCCGACGGCGCCATCATTACCTATTACGTGAACCCGAAGACGATGGCGGATACGGACACGTCGACGAACGGTGCGCTCTCGGAATCCCATTCCCCGAACGTCCAAGTGGACATTGTCGATGCGGAGGGAAACCTCGTGCGGCGTCTCGAGCCGCGCCAAGGTGAAGAAGGAACGGGAGTCCAGCGGCTCGTCTGGGATTTACGACACGCGCTGTCTTTCGAGCCGAGCGAGGAGGAAGCCTTCTCGTTCTTCACGGGGAATCTTCGCGGCGCGTTCGTGCTCCCGGGAAGCTATCGAGCGCGCTTGAAGGTCGGAGAGGTGGAGCGGAGCACGAGCATCACAGTCGAAGGCGATCCTCTGATCGCGATCAGCGACGCGGACCGTCGCGCGTGGCACGACACGCTCCTCACACTCGACGGCCTGTTCGCGACGGTCAAAGCGGTTCTCGCAACAGCTGAGACGTCGAAGGAGCGGTTGAGCGACATCGAATCGCTGCTTCAGGATCGCTCCCAGCCGGACTCATCTCTCGAGGAGCAGGTGGCCACTACCCAAGAGGCGCTCGAAGAGGTGCTGATCGCTATCCGGGGTGAAGGCGAAAGAAGCCGCGCGGAGCAGCCGGGTGCACCGCCGCTCGCCGAAGGCGTCCGACAGCTCTACGCGAACATCGAGATCGCGACCGCCCGGCCCACCGAAGAGCAGCGACGTCTCACGCAAGAAGCGCACGACAAGTTGTCTCGAGAGGTCGAAAAGTTGAACGATCTGCTCGCCGGCCCGCTGCCGGACTTGTATCAGAAGCTCGACGCCGCCGGTCTTCGCTGGACGGCGGGAAGGTCCATTCGGCTGCCAACGGCGCCACCCCGGTAGCGCTAGCGCAGTGCTTCGATCCGGCGCAGCAGCTCGCGGGCTTCTTCGTGCTCGGGCTCGATTCGTAGAAGCTTCTCCAGACTTCGCGTCGCCTCCTCGAGCTTTCCCTGACGGGCGAGCACGGCGGCCCGGTTGAACAGAGCAGGGACGAAGTCCGGTTGAGCGTCGAGAGCGGCGTCGAAATGGTGAAGAGACGCATCGTCGTCGCCCGTTCTCGCCAGGACGTTCCCCAGCCGGAAATGCGCGAGCGCGAAATCCGGCCTGACCGACACGGCGTGCCGATAGTGACCGAGAGCTTCGTCGATCTGGTCACGGGCTTCCAGAGCTCGGCCGAGACCGTAGTGAGCTTCGGCGAAATCGGGCCACGCCCGAAGCGCTCGGCGGAAATATTCCTCGGCTTCGGCCGTTCGACCACGATCGAGAAGAATCGTGCCCAGATTGCTCGAGGCTTGTGGCAAGTCGGGGCTCGAAGCGATGGCGTCACGAAACAGTGAGCTCGCTTTCTCCGCGTCACCCTCGAGCAGGTAGAGCCTCCCGAGATCGTTGAGCGCGAGGGCAAAGTCCCCTCGAATGCGAAGAGCTTCCCGGTAGTGACGGATGGCCTCGCCCGTCCTCGAAAGCTCGGCCAACATCCCTGCCAAGCTGTAGTGAGCCTCTTCATCGTCCGGATCGACGTCGAGCTTGAACGTGTAGCCGGCGAGGCGGGCCGCCGTCTCCTTGTGCGCGAAATCCACCTCCAATGTCTGAAGATCTTCGCCGCGTCGTGGCACCACCTGGATCCAGAGATCGCCCATTTCGTCGGAGGATCCCGGGCCGTACAACACGCGCCGCGGCGGACGATGCGGGTTGCGCGGGTTATCGGACGAGTTGTCGTACGTGTATTCCATCGCGAGCGTCGTGCCCGCGGGAAGCGCGACGCGCTCGGCGAAGCGGTACTCGTCCTGCCAGTTGAAGTCCCACTGCTTAATGTGCAGGAGCGTGCGCTTTGGTCCATCAGGAGGGATCGCCCAAGCTTTCATCTCCTGGTTGTCCGGATGGTGTACAAGCTTGCCTACCGCCAAACCGAAGGCTTCTTGCACTCGATCGCCTCGCTTCTCGGGCTCGGTATCGAGATCCCGGACTACTCGACGTTGTGTCGGCGGTCGAGGCTGCTCCGCAAGAAGCTGCGGATTCGGAAAGCCGCAAGCAATCAAGTGAACAACCACCGCCTAGAAGGCGGTGGCTTCAAGGGCTGTCAATTGGAAATTGACTGTCGTCGTGAAGAGGCTCGCCATCCTGGGAGTCTATGTACTCCTTTACCATCTCGTCCGTTATGCTTCCTGAACTCACCGCCAGATATCCTCGGGCCCAGAAGTGCCGGCCCCAAAACTTCTTCCTCAGGTGAGCAAACTCCTGAAGGAGTACTCGGGAGCTTATTCCTTTTAGCCACTGCACGATCCTACTCAGGTCCTGGTGTGGTCGGTAGGATACGAACACGTGGACGTGGTCGCGTGCAACCTTACCCGAGATTATGTGCAGCTCATGTTCCATCGCGATCTGACGAATCAGATCGCGCACACGAACCGCTACTGGACCGATCAAAACCTTTTTACGATATTTCGGTATCCAAACGATGTGCGCTTTTAGGTCCGTTTTCGTGTGCGCTCCGTGCCTGTAGTGACGCACGCGACCACAATACCACGATCTTCTCTTCGCCTAAAGGCGAGGGGTTTCGACCATCCCCGGAAGAGACACTAATCCACCTGATGATCGATAGCACGGGCTTGAGAATTCATGTTGGAACCACCCGCAAACCGCCAAAGCAGCGCGCCTGGCGCAAGTTGCACATCGCCGTTGATCGCAAGACCGGCAACATTGTTGCGTCCGAACTGACGGCGTCACGAGCTCGCGACGCAACGCGAGTCCCCCCTTTGCTAACACAGATTCAAGCACCTATAGCGTCGGTGGCGGCGGACAGTGCATACGACAAGGAAGCGGTCTACGAAGCCATCGAAGCGCACAGCCCTGGACGAAGGACGCGCGTGGTGATTCCGCCGCAACGAAACGCCACGCTCAGTCAGAATTCGAACACCGCCATGCGGGAACGCGACCGCCATATTCGTGCAATCGAAAGACACGGCCGACGTGAATGGTACAAGCTCTCAGGCTGCACCGAGCGAAGCATGGTGGAGAACGCGGTCTATCGTTACAAGGCGATCATGGGGCCCGAGATGCGGACTCGAACGTTGGCGAGGCAACGAGTTGAACACCGAATTGGGTGCGAGATACTCAACAAGATGACCGCGCTCGGCATGCCCGATACTTACTGCGCCGGGTGACTCTCCGACCGGCACAGGGAGGTCAGCGATTTGCTCCGGGCCGTGCAACAACGCCACGAAGGCATGTCAGGCGTTAACCAACACGCGGATATCAGGTTGATCCACCGTCGCATGAAGCTGCTCGTGCCCTGACCAGATGAGCGGGGAGGTTGGATGCCGTAAGTAAGGATTGGGCATGGGCTAGACAGCTCAATACATATCAGGAACTTTGAGCGAGCAACGGGCATGAGGCCTGTGGAGAAAGGCGCACGGGCGTGGCAAGACCGCAGGCAGGGTAGCGAGAAATGCGTCAAAGAAGCTCCGAAACGTATCGGCGGGTGTTGAGTGGGGAGGCCCGAAGGGTGTCGAGGCACACCGGTATCGGAGAGACGACGTTGATGTTGAATTAGGAGGACGGCTCAGGAGGAGCTCGGTCGCGGTTTGCTTTGTTTTTGAGATGTCCGAGTATCTTGCGTATGACCCGCGGCTGAGTGATGAAAGCGACCACGCGCATCGTCCCACCGCAAGGACACCGAAGGGGGTCGAGCTCGAAGACGCGTTTTATCAAATCTGCCCATCGCCGCCGCAAAGCCTGCTTTCGTGCGGGGCTCATGGTGGGCTCGTCTTCTTGATGGATTTCCAGGGTCTTCCGTTGATTGTCACCGACGGATTCGATTTCTACGAGAAGGTCGCTCGTCGTGTCTTCGGCCCGGCAGCTCTCTATGGTCAGGTCGTCAAGACGAGAAGGAACGATCGTGATCACGTTCGGTGGCGCTCGTAGGGGGCCAACAGACACAAGCAGTCAGATGCCTCTCGCAGCGTAGCCACATATCTGGACTCCTCAATCAACACCTTTCTCAAAAAAGTCTTCCTCAGAGCTGCTCGTCCAAATCGGTGACGAGTGGGTCAGACTGCAAACATATCTACGGCCTCAGTGAGGAGCGTCTTGGGTGCTCCGGGCCATGACGGAAAATCCGCGCGCGAGGAGCCAATCACTTTGAGCGACCTCTGAGGGCCAGTGTTGCTATCGGCTTGACCCCGCGCCGGTCCGACCGGTACGCCATCAGTTGGATGGGTATCGTCGCAGCCTCTGTTGGAAGGGAAGAAGGAAAACACGAAAGTGGAGCCTCTATGCGGCCGCGGGCACCGACTGGAATTCACTCTCGCGGGTGGAGACGGCCCAGACTATCCGGGCGAGTTTGTTGGCGACAGCAATCGCGGCTTTGTTGTGTCCCCGCGAGCGGTGGAGCTTCCGCGCCCAGGCGCGGAGCTTGTCGGGCGGGCTCTTGCTGACGTTGGCCGCTCGGAGCACGGCGCGTCCGCCCTGCGTGAGGAGCGTACGGAGGTAGGAGTCGCCACGCTTGGTGATGCGCCCGAGGCGGCGAATGTCACCATATCTGGACTCCTCAATCAACACCTTTCTCAAAAAAGTCTTCCTCAGAGCTGCTCGTCCAAATCGGTGACGAGTGGGTCAGACTGCAAACATATCTACGGCCTCAGTGAGGAGCGTCTTGGGTGCTCCGGGCCATGACGGAAAATCCGCGCGCGAGGAGCCAATCACTTTGAGCGACCTCTGAGGGCCAGTGTTGCTATCGGCTTGACCCCGCGCCGGTCCGACCGGTACGCCATCAGTTGGATGGGTATCGTCGCAGCCTCTGTTGGAAGGGAAGAAGGAAAACACGAAAGTGGAGCCTCTATGCGGCCGCGGGCACCGACTGGAATTCACTCTCGCGGGTGGAGACGGCCCAGACTATCCGGGCGAGTTTGTTGGCGACAGCAATCGCGGCTTTGTTGTGTCCCCGCGAGCGGTGGAGCTTCCGCGCCCAGGCGCGGAGCTTGTCGGGCGGGCTCTTGCTGACGTTGGCCGCTCGGAGCACGGCGCGTCCGCCCTGCGTGAGGAGCGTACGGAGGTAGGAGTCGCCACGCTTGGTGATGCGCCCGAGGCGGCGAATGTCACCACTGGAGTTCTCTTTGGGAACGAGGCCGAGGTAACTCGAGAAGCGGCGTCCCGATGGGAAGCGGCGCAGATCCCCAACGAAGCCGACGATGGCGGTCGCGGTCAGAAGTCCGATGCCGGGAATGGTGAGAAGTCGTTGCACCTCAGGAAGCTGCTTGGTGAGCGCCTTGAGCTCGTGCTCGATGCCAGCGCACTTGTCCTTGAGCTCTCGAATCTCGGAGCACGCATCACGCAGGTGCGGACGGAGCACGTCGGGCAAATCAGAATCAGCGTCTTCGACGAGCTCGGAGATGGCGGGCACGACGAAGTGAGCGCCCTTGGGGATGAAGAGTCCGAGCTCGCGCAGGACCCCGCGTACGGCATTGATGCGTGCGGTCCGTGTGGAGAGCCATCCTGAGCGTAGGCGATGGAGCGCGGCGAGGGTGTGCTGGCGCACGGACTTGATGGGCACCGAAAGAATCTCCTCGTTCCGGTAAGCCTCGAGCAAAGCTTTGGTGTCCGCGCGGTCGTTCTTGCTCCCGCGTCGATACGGCCTTACGAGGTGAGGTGGGAGCAGGACGACGTCGTGTCCCAACCGTCGCAACGTCCTTGCCCAGAAGTGAGCCGAGCCGCAGGCTTCGAGAAGCACGGTGGCAGCGCTCTGTTTCGCAAAAAACGACACCAACTTAGGTCGACTCACACGGAGTTGCTTGGACACCTTCCCCGCTTCGCGCGAGATGGCAATCTCGAAGACGTTCTTTGCAAGATCCACAGCGATCGTCGTATCTTTCATTCGGAACTCCTCCTTTTTCGATGCGTTCTTTCGACTGACTTTGGCACATCGATGCCGTCTATGTCAGCGGAGGAGTCCATCCCATCACTTGATGGCGGAAGCACCTTAAATAGACCATATGCCTTCCCAGGCCCTTGGTCTCGTTTTCAGTAGCGTGCACTCTAACTCTAGCCAGGTAAACCTGAAAGCTGTTGAAACGAAATCACTTACCTCGCGCCAGCAGAAAAGTGTGAACAAAATCCCCGGTTTCTGACCGGTTAGAGGCTAACTGATCAATCGGAAGTTGTGGAATTCACGATGAATGCCTTCACGTCTTTGGTGAATCTCGTCATCTCGATCTGAGATATATAGACCATGTGACCTCCCTGGTAGTAGCGACGAACGAGGTTTTTTTGCAACTCAGGTTTCAGGAGTAGTTGATCGATCGCATAGTCTATGGTCGCAAAGGGACAGGCATAATCGTAGTATCCCGCAGCGACGAGGACCTTCATATTCCTGTTGTTCTTCATTGCTTCACTCAGGTTGGGAACGACCGAGAAAGGAGCAGTACCTTCGGTGTATGGCCATGGACGAAGACCACTGCTAGAGAAACACGGCTCATTGAACTCTATCTTTCGCTCGACACACGCCCACCATCCCGTGACATACGCTTTGTTCGTTTCGAACCCGAGGACGTTCCTGATGTAGTGGTTAAATAGTGGAGATAGAGTCCTCGCCAAGTCATAGGCTCCGTCTTCGAATCGAGCATCGGCGCGGTGCAGACTTATGCCCTCATCGCGCAAGAGTCCTGCTCTGAATTCCGCGGAAGTGATTCGAAGATTCTTCTCCAGAATGAAGTCTTCGGACAATCCGGTGTAGCGGGCCATCTGGCTGGCAATCTCTTCCTTTTTGGAATCATCGAGCTTGTCGCCCTTGATGAGCGCCACCATATAATCTTCGCTAGCCCATGTCGTCACTTCCGTGACCAGTTTGTCGAAATCACCCTGCAAGTCGTCATCCAGTTTCTTGTGGTACCAGGCAGTCGTGGCGTAAGTCGGAAAATACTGTGAGAGGTACGTAGGATTGTGCTTGCTCGTTGCCAGACTCTGCCCATCATAAGCTGGTGAGATAAAGATGAGACCGTTTAAATTTAATTTGATGTGACGATTTTTCTGTAGCTCTTCCGCGACCAGGGCACCGCGGATGCCACCATAACTCTCACCGGCCACGAAAATCGGCGACAGCCAGCGAGCGTTCTCGGTGATGTACATGCGAATGAAATCGCTAACGGATTCGGCATCCGCTGCAGCACCCCAGAATTGCTTCGTGTCCGCTCCTGGGTGAGGAAAACTGAACCCTGTGCCTATTGGATCGATGAATACGAGGTCGGTGAAGGCAAGCCATGTATCTACGTTGTCCACCATACGGGGTGGTGGTGCCGGAGTATTGCCGTCTTTCAGAAGCACGGCCTTTTGGGGCCCGACGTTCAGCATGTGGAGGTAGATCGAGGAGCTTCCTGGTCCGCCGTTGAAGCAGAAAGTCAACGGACGAGAAACGGAATCCTCATCCTGCTTTGTGTATGCGGTGTAGAAAAAGTAGCCAATGGGCTTGTTATCTGCATCCGTTTGAATCATATAACCTACAGTAGCGCTGTAGTTTATGGATTCTCCATCCATTGTAATGGTGTGCTCCGTTACCGATGGCGCGCTCAATTCAACAGGCTTGTCAGAGCTCTCTGTCTTTGTACTGACATTCAAATCAACGTGCTGAGCGAAGAGATAGCTGCTCTGCCAGCAAATTAGGCAAGGCAGAATACCTGTTAGCAAAGCAAGGTTTCCGATACGATTTCGATTCGTTTTAATCATTGCAGGCCCTCTCATTGGGGATGTCCCAGCCCATGTTGAAAATTTGAAGTAGCAGCGGCTCCTTGGCCGGCCTGAAAATAGGTCTGCCCAAAAAAAACAACCGTCTCCGCAGGGGGACAAGGAGCCGCTGATGAATAAGAAACCAAAGAAGGTCAGGAATCAAGGGAGAGGAAGCTCGGAACCGGGGGTGGTGGAGCATCTGCGCCAGATGCTCATGCCGATGATGGCCGGGATCGCGTCGACGAGGTTGGAGTTGACGAGTTGGCTCCATGAGCAAGGACTCGAAGCACTGAACACACTCTTGCTTGGCGAAGCGGAAGTGCTCGCCGGCAAGAGGGGCAAGCATCGAGAGGATCGAACGCACTACCGGTGGGGCCGTACGACGGGCGAGCTGAGCTTCGGCGGTCGTCGCATCCAAGTTGAGCGACCCCGCGTGCGTTCGAAGAACGGCTAGGAAGGTACTTTCGACTGACACTCCCGGCCGAAGGCATTTTTCATGATATGGATTGATCGGGAACGAGGCTGAAGCCGAGTCGGGTAGCTTTGCGTCGGAGATTACTCAGGAGGCGTTGCTGGTATTGCCTTTCATAAGCGTCCTGACCGAGCTCAATGAACTCCTCTCCAGTCGCAAGCATGCGGAAGTAGATGGTCGCTATTTTACGGGCGGTAGCTGTGATGGCCTTTGGAGCACCTCGTCGCGATCGGATTCGTCGATAGAAAGCGCCGAGCGCGGTTTGGGTATTGCGGACAGCGCACGCGGCGAGGCGAAAGAGTTTTGCAGCACGACTGGAGCTCATTGGGGTGGCCCGGCGAAAGATTCGACCAGCGGACTCCTTATTATTCGGTGCGAGAGCTAGCCATGAGGTGAAGTGCTTGTCACTTTTCCACGGGCTCATGTCGCAACCGGTTTCTCCTACGAGCTGCAGAACGGCATAGCTACCTAAGCCGGGAACCCTGGTTAGGTCCACCCCCGTGAGTCCCAATAGAGACTCAGCGAGCGGAAAGCGCGGCCCGTTGCCGCTACGCGCTCGCCGTGTCCGTGGTTTCGGCTTAGGCCGAGCGTCCTGAGGCCGGGTCTCCAATTTGGACAGGCATCTCTCGATCCGCTTGTCACAGTCTTCCATTTTCTCTTGATAGAAATCGTACAACTCCACCGACTGTTGAAGAGCGAAAACATGCTCGCTCCGATAGTTACCTTCTAAGGCTTTCGCGATCGTGGCCTCATCGTTGTGGCAACGTTCATGCCTCAGTTTTGCTAGGTCACGAGGATCTCGCTCTCCTCTCAAGATCGCTCGGATGATCGCAAGGCCGGTGACTCCGGTCACGTCGCGCAGGACGTGTTGTAGCTGGAGCCCCATTTGGTTGAGCGCTTTGTGCATATGCTGAATGTGGCGAGCCGCTGACTCCACCAGCGAGCTTCGTTGGCGGGTGTATGCCCTTAGCTCGCAAATCGCCGATTCCGGCCGAAAGGTTTTTGGGAGTAGCCCGAATGTATGCAGCTGTTGCAGCCACTCCGCATCCGACACGTCTGACTTGCGCCCAGATACGTTTTTCACTTTGCGAGCATCGACCAGATAGACTTCAAATCCCTCGTCTTCCAACAACTCGTACAGTGGAATCCAATAAACTCCGGTCGACTCCATCGCCACCGTGCACACGCCGCACGCCTTCAGCCAATTGGCCAGCTCTCGCAGCGAGCATACAAAGCTCTGAAACGTGCGGACATGTTCGCCCTCAGGAGTGCGCCCCTTCGGGACTGCCGCCACGATTGACTCCGCTCCAATATCAATCCCTGCAGCATCTAGATTTACCCGTGAGGTCAAAATACTCATGCGGCTTCCCGATGGTAGAAACGTAGCAGCCCGCCAAGCCGTTCACGGGAGCGCACCTTGCGCTCGGACTGAGGTAACTGGTCGCTGGCTGGGAACAGCAGCAGATTCTCCTTGCCTTGATGATTCCTCTCGTGGTGATGGTAGACGACGTACTCGTGAGGTCAAAATACTCATGCGGCTTCCCGATCTTCGATGTCGGCGTCGATCCTGGAAAGGTGTAACCTGCTGACCCGTTGGGCGTCCGAGCATTTTGACCAGACGGGTACGAAACTCCGGATCTGCATGCGACGCGGCGTCCTTAGGACCGAAACCAGGGTTGAGCTGGAGAACGACCACCGGAGCAGTCTTGACCGCACCGACGAAAGGCTCCGGGATCACAGCCTCAATCTCGATTCGGTAAGGGCTATCAGACGCAAGTTTCGCGTTGAACGCTTCAGCACATATTCGATCATCTAGCAGGGCGTATGAGGGGCTCAATGGAAGTGCCAGCTAGGGACTAGTCATTATTGTTGCGAGAGCGGGAGTCAGCATCAGAGGGTACATTTTTCTTGTCGTCGGCCGCGCTTCGCTTCCAACCATCGACTATCGCTGAAAGCAGCTGCCCGAGAGGCTTCAACATCGTTGTCCATTCGTCTCTGGACATACCGACAACTATGGCGCTGTAGCTTTTCTGACTTTTCTGGTTCCTGAAAGCCGCTGGCACATCTGTACAGAACTCGTTTACGGCATCATCGCATGCAACTTCTACTGCCCTCGGCGTCAGAGTGAGGAGCAGAGAGCCGGGCTGTTTTAAGTCGAGGTAGAGGGTTGCGTAACGTCGTCGCGCCGTGGGCTTTCCCTCGCTCCGCTCGTGCAGGGTGAAGGAGTAGTAGCCAGTCTCATGGGGCCATCGGTAGCTGGGCATTCGAGCCTCTATGAAGCTTGCCACCTCCTCAAGGAATTCTTTCGCCCCGAGACGCTCGGCTGCTTCGTGTAGGACCGCTTGAATGCTCTCTTTCGTGTTTTTAGTGGGAGTGGCCCCGCCTACTCGCCTCGTGCTCGCGGTGCCATCGCCAACATCACCGTAGCCCTTGCCGTTAACATAGTCGCCATGCGGCGGTTCCGGGATATCTCTAGCTCTAGCTGCAATTTCTATTGCTTTTCTATTTATTTCAGCTGGAGAAGGTCCAACATTAGGATCTCTTACTTGTTCTGGAGTAAGAATAAATCGTTCATATCGTTTAGGATCCGCTCCGGTTCCGACAAAAGTCGTGCAGGCGATCTTCCCGATGACGTAGGTGCTGGAAGCGTCGAGAGATCCACCTACGACACCTCCAGCGATCGGGACCATCTTGCCCAAGTTGATGATGCCTTTCTCCCCAAACTTGGTAACGAGACGAAAGCCCACCTTCTTGTTGATGTTCTTGAGCGTCTTGCCGGCGACTTTCTTGATGGCCTGCTCGGTGAGTTTGGTGCCGAGACTGATGCCGGCGCCTTTGACGACATCCCCCGCCGCCTTTCCACACATGCAGGCGTAGCACAGAGTCCGAACTTGGTCGTTCCGAATATCGTGCCCCCCTAGATGTGCGACCGCCGCAATCATGCGAATCTGAACGTACATGACACTCGCAATGTTGGCCGGAATCGCAACCAGCATCGTGATCACGCCCCCGAGTCCCGATAGAAATCCAGACGTGCCAGCCTTCGTGACCTGCCATCGAATCAATCGACGGGCACGCTCTTCCAGGGAGCCCGTGCCCGCTGCGTAGTGGTTCCCGATATCCTGTGCCGACTCTAGGATGGGACTGTCCTCCACCACGAGATCGTAGAGACGGTCGAGCCACTTCATGATGTGGTCTGGGCCGAGCTTCATGATCTCTGCATCGATCTTCTTCCTTGCCACCGGGTGGGACCTTCCTTGATTTCAGACTCTCAGGGGGAGCTCTCTAAGGCTACGCCGGCCGATAGGGAGTATGGACCAAGTTGTAGACTCCGACCTCCTCGTCGGTTACGGCACTGACAATCTTACCTTGGTTCAGCCGGAGAAGGTCGGCATGTTTCCAATCCCGTGGTGTCCAAAAACATAAACGAACTCAAGACCCGCGATTCCAAAAACTTGTAAGCAGGCCCCGTCCTGTGCCAAAACTCGGCCTTTTTGAAATAGATCATAAATCAGCAGCTTAGTTGTGATCCGCAAAAAAGAAGATCGCGTACCGCTGGATCGACTTTTTGCTGAAGAGCCTCCGAACGGTACTGTCAAATTGAGCTGGACCAACAACAGTTCAACCTATGCCGAGCGGCCCGTGTGGGTTCTCGATGATCTCCCGCAGCCTCGCCATGGTCAGGGCGATCTCGTTCCCCAGCTTTTTCTTCACCGCATATTTTTTGGCGGCTTTGAATTCTTTTTGCATCACTTCAAGTTTCGCCAGCAATTCCTGCTTTTGAGCGTCGATTTTGACGCGGGAAAACGCTTCCGTCGTTCTGCTCATGCGCCGTCCCATTGATTGAAGAGTTCGACCCCCATATCCTCGAAGTCTCGAACGTCGCGCGTCGCCACCGCCATGCCGCGTGCCCGGGCAATCGCTGCGATCTGGCAGTCCGCCGGAGCGACGGCACGTCCTGCGCCCCGGCGCTTGGCGGCGATATTCGCATAAGCACGCGCCGCCCCGCTGTCGAACGGCGATATGCGGTTTTCGAAGGCAGCGTGCAGCATCGTCTCGATATCAGAGACGAGCGTTTCACGGCGCTGGCCTACCGGCATGATCGCGGCTCCATAGCGCAGTTCGGATTCGCCAATCGCCGAGAAGAACAGGTCCTTGACGGGGTGGCCGGCAATCCATGCCTCGACTGCGGAGTCCGGCGACGTACGCATCAACTCGGATACGACGTTGGTATCCAGGAGAAACATGGTCGTTCCCTCAATCGAAGGACGGTGGCTCTCGGCCCGCATCGCGCGGTGGCAACTCCAGATCCACGCCCTTGGATGGCCCGAAGTGCGCGCGGATGATGTCTGCGAGGTTATTGGAACTCGGCCTGCGTTCGACCGCATCCCGGAGGATCAAGCGCGCCTCCTCTTCCATGGAACGGCCGTTACCCGCCGCACGTACGCGTAGCCTGGACTTCACATCGTCGTGGCGTTGTTGCACGGCCCGGAGCAAATCGCTGACCTCCCTGTGCCGGTCGGAGAGTCACCCGGCGCAGTAAGTATCGGGCATGCCGAGCGCGGTCATCTTGTTGAGTATCTCGCACCCAATTCGGTGTTCAACTCGTTGCCTCGCCAACGTTCGAGCCCGCATCTCGGGCCCCATGATCGCCTTGTAACGATAGACCGCGTTCTCCACCATGCTTCGCTCGGTGCAGCCTGAGAGCTTGTACCATTCACGTCGGCCGTGTCTTTCGATTGCACGAATATGGCGGTCGCGTTCCCGCATGGCGGTGTTCGAATTCTGACTGAGCGTGGCGTTTCGTTGCGGCGGAATCACCACGCGCGTCCTTCGTCCAGGACTGTGCGCTTCGATGGCTTCGTAGACCGCTTCCTTGTCGTATGCACTGTCCGCCGCCACCGACGCTATAGGTGCTTGAATCTGTGTTAGCAAAGGGGGGACTCGCGTTGCGTCGCGAGCTCGTGACGCCGTCAGTTCGGACGCAACAATGTTGCCGGTCTTGCGATCAACGGCGATGTGCAACTTGCGCCAGGCGCGCTGCTTTGGCGGTTTGCGGGTGGTTCCAACATGAATCCTCAAGCCCGTGCTATCGATCATCAGGTGGATTGGTTGATTGCTTGCGGCTTTCCGAATCCGCAGCTTCTTGCGGAGCAGCCTCGACCGCCGACACAACGTCGAGTAGTCCGGGATCTCGATACACAGCCGGAGAAGCGAGGCGATCGAGTGCAAGAAGCCTTCGGTTTGGCGGTAGGCAAGCTTGTACACCATCCGGACAACCAGGCCCGTTTCAATCGCCATCTCTGAATAGACCCGTTGACCGCCAGGCTTACCGCTCTTGTCGGCCTTCCAGTTCGCGATTGCCTCCTCGTCAAACCAGACCGTCAAATCGCCCCGGCGGCGCAGCCCTTCGTTGTATTCCGCCCAGTTGGAAACGTGGTACTTCTTCTGCTTCGCGTGCTTGTACTGGCTGCGCTTGGGATACTTCATGGTCGAACATTACCTCGGCCACCACCATAGGTAGATTTCGCGCTCAGCCAAGAGCGGTGCAACAACGCCGCACGAGCTCGACACGGTAAATCTAGATGCTGCAGGGATTGATATTGGAGCGGAGTCAATCGTGGCGGCAGTCCCGAAGGGGCGCACTCCTGAGGGCGAACATGTCCGCACGTTTCAGAGCTTTGTATGCTCGCTGCGAGAGCTGGCCAATTGGCTGAAGGCGTGCGGCGTGTGCACGGTGGCGATGGAGTCGACCGGAGTTTATTGGATTCCACTGTACGAGTTGTTGGAAGACGAGGGATTTGAAGTCTATCTGGTCGATGCTCGCAAAGTGAAAAACGTATCTGGGCGCAAGTCAGACGTGTCGGATGCGGAGTGGCTGCAACAGCTGCATACATTCGGGCTACTCCCAAAAACCTTTCGGCCGGAATCGGCGATTTGCGAGCTAAGGGCATACACCCGCCAACGAAGCTCGCTGGTGGAGTCAGCGGCTCGCCACATTCAGCATATGCACAAAGCGCTCAACCAAATGGGGCTCCAGCTACAACACGTCCTGCGCGACGTGACCGGAGTCACCGGCCTTGCGATCATCCGAGCGATCTTGAGAGGAGAGCGAGATCCTCGTGACCTAGCAAAACTGAGGCATGAACGTTGCCACAACGATGAGGCCACGATCGCGAAAGCCTTAGAAGGTAACTATCGGAGCGAGCATGTTTTCGCTCTTCAACAGTCGGTGGAGTTGTACGATTTCTATCAAGAGAAAATGGAAGACTGTGACAAGCGGATCGAGAGATGCCTGTCCAAATTGGAGACCCGGCCTCAGGACGCTCGGCCTAAGCCGAAACCACGGACACGGCGAGCGCGTAGCGGCAACGGGCCGCGCTTTCCGCTCGCTGAGTCTCTATTGGGACTCACGGGGGTGGACCTAACCAGGGTTCCCGGCTTAGGTAGCTATGCCGTTCTGCAGCTCGTAGGAGAAACCGGTTGCGACATGAGCCCGTGGAAAAGTGACAAGCACTTCACCTCATGGCTAGCTCTCGCACCGAATAATAAGGAGTCCGCTGGTCGAATCTTTCGCCGGGCCACCCCAATGAGCTCCAGTCGTGCTGCAAAACTCTTTCGCCTCGCCGCGTGCGCTGTCCGCAATACCCAAACCGCGCTCGGCGCTTTCTATCGACGAATCCGATCGCGACGAGGTGCTCCAAAGGCCATCACAGCTACCGCCCGTAAAATAGCGACCATCTACTTCCGCATGCTTGCGACTGGAGAGGAGTTCATTGAGCTCGGTCAGGACGCCTATGAAAGGCAATACCAGCAACGCCTCCTGAGTAATCTCCGACGCAAAGCTACCCGACTCGGCTTCAGCCTCGTTCCCGATCAATCCATATCATGAAAAATGCCTTCGGCCGGGAGTGTCAGTCGAAAGTACCCTCGGGCGGCCTCTTTTCCGACGCGGCACGGCCCTGTCAGCGCCCGTTCTCCTATTTGGGCGCAAACGTGGCACTCGAAAATAGCGATTAGAGACCAAAACCGAAAATGAGGCCTTTTCAGCCCTTCTAGCGCGTCTCTGGTGCCACTTAATCCTGCAAAACCCCGCCAACCGCGTGGAAAATCCCGCCCGTCTCTGCAGTGCCGCAATTGGCCGGACTTGGTGGCGGACCAGACAGCACGGAAACTCTAGAGCCAGATCTGCTTCGAGTCGGATCAGCGTATGGTGCAAATAGTACTTCGAGTTCGACGTCGGCCTGTGGAGGGTCGATGACCGGCTTGAAACTCTGCCCTTTTTAGAGACTGCCCATAACTGCCCATAAACCCAGAGACCGGATAGCTCCAGACTGCGCCATCCGCCACCCAGTCTTGCAAATTGTGGCACTGCAGAGACGGATGAGATTTTCCGCGCGGTTGGCGGGGTTTTGCAGGGGTAGGTGGCACCAGAGACGCACTGGAAGGGCTGAACTGGCGTCATTTTCGGGTTTCGTCTCTAATCGCGATTTTCGAGTGCCACGTTTGCGCAAAGTAGGAGAACAGGCGCTGACCGGGCCGTACGGCATCGGAAAAGAGGTCACCCGAGGGGTCCAACATCGAGGCCAGGGCTACCGTGGCGTAGCCGGCTAGCACGTTCTGGTCCAGGTGGGCTTGGGCCTCCTTGGTGTCCTTACTTGCCTCGGATTCGGCCTCAATCAGGGTCCGGCAATGCTTGAGCGGGTACTCGCGCCCTCCCTCGTCAGCCAGCTCGGGAGCCCGAGCCCTCTACGCAGCCTCGTAGGTGATCGAGAAGATCGTGTCCGTCAGCCACCGCCGGAACGACTCGTTGTCGCTGAACTGCTTGAACAACTCCGTGTCGTCCTGCAGCAGCGCCGTCATCACCCGCCGGAGCGCCTTGTCGTGCTCGATCCGCGCGTTCTGCTTGTCGGAGTTCTGCTTGGCGTTCTGGTAGGCCCGGTCGGCCGCCACTCGGTTCGGGATGTCCTCCGTGATGAGCCGGTGGACGCGGTCGCCGTCGGTCCAGGGAATGTTCCCGAACTGGTCGTTGAAGGTCTTGAGGATGTTCGAGAGGCGGTCGAGTTCGGGTTCCGGCCTGTGGCCGCCGCCGTTAGTCGGAACCGGCTTGATCTCGGCGTTCTCGTCCGCCAGTTGGACGTGTCTCGCCGCCTTCTTCTCGACCCGGTAGCTGTCCATGTCGATGGACTCAAGGATGCCTTTGGACAGATCCTCTTCCACAGGCGCGGAAAGCTTCGGCACAAGGAAGTTCAGGAAGATAGAGAGCTTCTCCCACTCGGCGTGCGTGTACGGCAGGATTGAGGCGAGGAAGCCGTACGCGCGCTCGAACGCCTTGGCCTTGCCCTTGAAGTCCACCTGCCCGTCCTCGTCGAGCCGTTCCTTGTAGACCGCGACGCAGGCGTCGAGGATGGGGTCGAGCTGGTCGCGGTCGGCCCCACCCAGGTAGAGCGTCACGAGCTGGTCGATCTCTGCGTCGGCATACACCTGGTAGCCATCGAGCGCGGCCTTGAGGTCGTGCAGCTTGTTGGGATCGGTCTCCTCGCTCAGGACCGTCGTCCGGTAGTAGTCAGCGAACGCCTCCTGGATGGTGTCGGCATCGTTCATGAAATCGAGCACGAACGCGTCGTGTTTCTGCGGGTGCGCCCGATTGAGACGCGACAGCGTCTGGACCGCCTTGATCCCGGACAAGATCTTGTCCACGTACATCGTGTGCAACAGTGGCTCGTCGTACCCGGTCTGAAACTTGTCGGCACAAATGAGGAACCGATACGGGTCCTGCTGGATCTTGTCAGCGATCCGCCCGGACGGGAAGCCATTGAGGGACGACTCACTGACCTGCACCCCGCCATACTCGTGCTCGCCTGAGAAGGCGACGATGGCCTGATACCGGCTCTTGTGCTCCAGAAGGTACTGCCGGATTGCGTGGTAATACTGAATCGCGCGCTCGATGCCTCCCGTCACCACCATCGCGCGAGCCTTGCCTCCGATCTTGTTGAGCGCCAGCACCTGTTCGTGGAAGTGGTCCACCATGATCTCGGCCTTGAGCCGGATGGCATAATCGTGGCCCTCCACGTAGCGGCGCAGCTTCTTCCGGGCGCGCTTGGTGTCGAACTCGGGATCCTCCTCGACCTTCTTGATGAGCTTGTAGTAGCTCTCGACTGGCGTGTAGTGCCGCAGCACGTCTAGGATGAAGCCCTCCTGGGTCGCCTGCTTCATGGTGTAGCTGTGGAAGGGGCGGTGCCTGGTCTGGCCGCCCGCGTCGTACGCCTCGCCGAAGATCTCCAGCGTCTTGTTCTTGGGCGTGGCGGTGAAGGCGAAGTAGCTCGCGTTCGGGAGAAGTCTCCGAGCAGCCATGATGCGGTTGATCGTGTCCTCGGTGGTCTCATCATCCTCGGCAGCGCCCGCCTCGGAGAGCGCCACGCTGACCGCTGCCGAGGTCTTGCCGGTCTGGCTCGAATGCGCCTCGTCAATGATGATGGCGAAGCGCCGGCCCCGTTGCTCGTTTCCGATCTCGTCGAGGATGAACGGGAACTTCTGCACCGTCGAGATGATGATCTTCTTGCCGCCCTCGATAAACGCACGGAGGTTAGCCGAGCGTTCGGCATGGCCGACGGTGGCCCCGACCTGGGCGAACTGTTTGATCGTGGCGCAGATCTGCTGGTCGAGAATGCGTCTGTCCGTGACCACGATGATGGAGTCGAACACCCCGGCGGCGTCCTTCCTGAGCCCGATCAACTGGTGGGCGAGCCAGGCGATGGAGTTCGACTTCCCGCTGCCGGCCGAGTGCTGGATGAGATACCGCTTCCCTGCGCCGTGTCGGCGCGTGTCAGCCAGCAGCCGTCGCACCACATCGAGTTGGTGGTAGCGCGGCCAGATCTGCACCTTCCTCTTCTTCTTGCCCGTCTTCTCATCCTTGGTTTCGACGACCTGCGCGTAGTTCTCCAGGATGTCGGTCAGCCCGTCGCGGGTGAGAATCCGCTTCCACAGGTAGTCGGTCTTGAGACCGTTCGGATTCGGCGGGTTGCCGGCGCCGTCGTTCCAGCCCTGGTCGAAGGGCAGGAACCACGAGCCCTTTCCATTGAGGTGCGTGCAGAATTGCACCGCGCGGTCGTCCACCGCGAAGTGCGCCACGCAGCGGCCGAACTCGAAGAGCTTCTCGCGCGGGTCGCGGTCACGCTTGTACTGCTCCACGGCGTCCTCGACCGTCTGCTTGGTGAGACTGTTCTTCAGCTCGAACGTGGCAACCGGCAGGCCGTTGATGAACAGCCCGAGATCGAGCGCCCGCTGGGTCTCGTCGCGGCTGTAGCGGAGCTGGCGCCTGACCGAGAAGCGGTTCTGGGCGTAGCGTTCAGCGGCGAGTGGGTTGCCGGAAGACGGCGTGCCGTAGAAGAGCTCGACGTGATGCGGCCCGTCCTTGACCCCTTTGCGGAGTACGTCGATGATGCCGCGCTTGCGGACCTCACCTTGGAGGCGGGCCAGGAACTTCCGGCGTGCTGGGCCATCGTCTTCGAGACGCAGCCCCTCGAACGCATCCGGTTGCGTTTCGACCAGGAACGCGAGGAGCTGCGCCAGATCGACCGTGTACTCGCGGTCGTAGTCGTTGGGGGCGCCGCAGATCCAGCCGACCCCGTCCGAGGGGGTGGCGGCTTCGTCTTCCAAGCCTGCCTGCGCCAACGCGGCATCGCAGGAACTACCGGTCAGGGCGGTGCAGATCAGCCGTTCGAGGCCGCGTTCACTGGTGTCGGTCGTCACACCGCGGCCTCTTCGGGGGCGGCGTCGCGATCGTCGGTGGGCTCTTCCTCGCCGTCGGTGAGGGCGTCGGTCTCGTCTAGCGGCTCCGGTTCCTCGACCTCGTCCGGCAGCCGGGAGGCCGCCTCCCGCACATCGAGCTTGCCGGTAACGACATCGGTAATCAGCCGAGTTCGGAACTCATTAAAGAACTGTAGCTGCCGCTGCTGTTGTTCCATCAGACGCTTGACTTTGGCAATATCGTTTGCGAGTGAGTTGGATATCAGAATCTGCTCCTGTACTGGCGGCAAGAACACTTCCGTCTCAAGAAATTTGTCGTCATAAAGTCGTAGAAAACCTGCGGTCCCAGTACCGAGCCCTGTGGACTCTCGCCGGAAGTGCGAACGATAGCGAGAAGTTCTAAGAAGATCGCTCAGGTACTGCATCTGGAGTGGTTTTCTCATCTCGAACACAGAGTAGTCAGGGCTCACGAGCCCGTTAATACCCGAGCAAAAGACCAACCCATTGTTAGCCTGGAGACGGTTGACGACTAGCTGACCCACGGCAACGAGCTTAAACCCCACCAAGGACCTGCTCTGTGAAGGTCTGGCGAAGTGCTCAGCGTAAATAACGATTCCGTGGTCTCGTCGCAACGACAGGAGTGTCTCCGCTCCAGTGGCAGATCGTCGGTCAACCGGTCGGAGAAGAATCTTCAGTCTTCGCCTTTCCCAATGCGTCGGCACTTTCCCCAGCCACTCCACGCCGGAGGGCTTGAGGCGGACGTTGGGGTCGAGGCCGCGCGTCACGGCGCGCTGGATGATGGCCTGCTTCTGCTCCTCCAGCAGCGTGATCAGCTTCTGCTTGGCGCGGATGTAGCGCTGGATGCGACGATCCGCATGGTCGAGGTAGCGGACGATGGCGGCTTGCTCTGAAAAAGGAGGCACTACTATGAGCTTCTGGTAAGCATCCTCCCGGTCGAGACCAGGTACCGCTGAGTCTCTCGTTACCTCATCCAGACGAAGCCAACCAAAGAGGAAAAAAAGCCACCGAATATGAGCTGATGAAAAACGGTTATCCACAAAGAAAGTTGTATCGATTGCAAACACAGGGCGTTCAGAATAGTTTACCTTCCCGAACGATCCCTTTCGTCCGATCACGATGCAAGGAGCCTTTGTGTTCGCTGCATTATGAAAACCCACGCGTCCGTTTGACCCAAGAACCGGAACGACTCTGCCTTGGTGCACAACTCCGATAGAGGCCGAGAGCTCGCTTGGCCCCGACTCCCATCATCCGATCATCTCGCTATCAGGCATCCCGAGCGCCGTCATCGTGTTGAGAATCTTGCACCCGATCCTTGCCTCGACTCTTTGTGCCGCCAACCCTCTCGCTCGCATCGCTGAGCCCACGATAGCCTTGTAGCGATGGAACGTTGTCTCGACTTTGCTCCGTTTGCTGTAGCCCGATTCTGTGTGCCACTTTCGTTTGCCGAGCCGAGCTTGTGCTGCAATGTTGCGATTGCGCTGTCGGCTGCTCGCCGGCCCCGATGCGAGCTGGGCGCCCTTGCGCGGCGGTATCAGCACCCTCGGCGAGCGATGAGCGCTGTGATTCTCGATTGCCTCATAGACGCCGCTGGCGTCGTATGCGGTGTCAGCTCTGGCCGATGAGATGGGACTGTCGCTCTGTCCGACAAGCGATGCAACCTGCGATGAATCGCGGGCTCTTTTGCTCGTCAGCTCGCCGGCGACGACTTCGCCCGTCTGCTCGTCGACACACAGATGGAGCTTGCGATAGTCCCTGCTATTTGGTGCTCTGCGCAGCTGGCCGGCGTGGACAGCGAGACCGCTGCTGTCGATCAAGATGTGCAACGGCGTCTTCTGCTTGTCTTGGTAGAAGGGGACCTTATCCAGCTTCGCCTTGCGCCTCGAGATCGTGGTGTGATCGGGCACATCATTGTCTAGCTTCATCAGAGCGAACAACGACCGCAGCAATCCCTCGCTCTGCCTAGATGACAGATGAAACACCATGCCCAGGGTGACAGCCGTCTCGATGGCGTGGTTCGAGTACTTGCGTTGACGGCCCGGTTTCCTCCTCCTCGGCCGGGGCGCGTCCCAGTTCACAAGCTTGCCGGCGGTGAGCGAGATCCAGACGGTCAGGCTCCCGCGATTGCGTAGACCCGCCTCATATTCACGCCAATTCCTCACGCGATAGGCCTTCTTCACATACTTCCGCTGAGTGCGTTTGAAAATGCTCATGGGGAACCTCGAATCCGTGAGTAAAGGACAATTGTGGACCGAAATCGCGAGTTGTGCACCAAGGCACGAATATGGCGGTCGCGTTCCCGCATTGCGGTGTTCGAATTCTGACTGAGCGTGGCGTTTCGTTGCGGCGGAATCACCACGCGCGTCCTTCGTTCAGGGCTGTGCGCTTCGATGGCTTCGTAGACCGCTTCCTTGTCGTATGCACTGTCCGCCGCCACCGACGCTATAGGTGCTTGAATCTGTGTTAGCAAAGGGGGGACTCGCGTTGCGTCGCGAGCTCGTGACACCGTCAGTTCGGACGCAACAATGTTGCCGGTCTTGCGATCAACGGCGATGTGCAACTTGCGCCAGGCGCGCTGCTTTGGCGGTTTGCGGGTGGTTCCAACATGAATCCTCAAGCCCGTGCTATCGATCATCAGGTGGATTGGTTGATTGCTTGCGGCTTTCCGAATCCGCAGCTTCTTGCGGAGCAGCCTCGACCGCCGACACAACGTCGAGTAGTCCGGGATCTCGATACACAGCCGGAGAAGCGAGGCGATCGAGTGCAAGAAGCCTTCGGTTTGGCGGTAGGCAAGCTTGTACACCATCCGGACAACCAGGCCCGTTTCAATCGCCATCTCTGAATAGACCCGTTGACCGCCAAGCTTACCGCTCTTGTCGGCCTTCCAGTTCGCGATTGCCTCCTCGTCAAACCAAACCGTCAAATCGCCCCGGCGGCGCAGCCCTTCGTTGTATTCCGCCCAGTTGGAAACGTGGTACTTCTTCTGTTTCGCGTGTTTGTACTGGCTGCGCTTGGGATACTTCATGGTCGAACATTACCTCGGCCACCACCATAGGGTAGATTTCGCGCTCAGCCAAGAGCGGTGCAACAACGCCACCCTTCGGGCGCAGAATGCCTAAAGCGTGGCTGGTGCGGGAAATTAAGAGCGGGAAAATCAAGGCAATCAAGGCAATCAAGGCCGGCGGGTGGCGGATTCGCCGGTCAGACCTCGAACAACTCTAAGGGGACAAATAACGAAACCGGACAAGGAACTCAAACAACTCACTGTACAAAAAACAAGCTGGTCGTGTAGCAAGGGGACAGGCTCCGGAAGTCGCCGCTGGGGCGGACCGAAGCGTTGGCCGAGGATTTGAAGCGGCTTGCGCAAGGCGCGGATAACCTCGGCCCGCCGCTAATTTAGCGGCCAGCAAACGATGTCTCTCCGGGTCGCGAGGCGAGTTCCGCGACCAGCTCGTTCAGATCCTGCGCTGCCAGCACGCGCGGCCCGCCAAGGCAGGGAAGCTATAATCTGGGCTTTCGCTCATGCCGGCTCGATATCTGTTTGGGCGAAGTCCTTGCCCTTGAACAGGAGCGGCTCACCCGTCGTTTTCGCGAGCGCGTAGGCGAAACAGTCACCGAAATTCAGCGCCGCCTGGTGATTGCCCTTGCCGAAGCGCCGCCAAGCCAAGCGGGCTGCTTCAATATGTTCGACCATGACCGGCGTCAACGCGATCCCGGCCTTGTCCAGGAACACATCGAGTTCATGCCCCGCCGCTTCGCCGCCGCGGCCTTCCACAACGATGGATGCCTCCAGCACATTGGCGACCGACATGCGGCAATTCAGGGCAGCGGCGATCGCCGTCTCGTAGCGTTCCGCGTCCGGCTCGCGGTACAGAACGGCGAGCACCGCCGAGCTATCGACGATCACTTGGGCAATCCTCGCTCGTCGTAGAGCACATCGCCATGCTCCACGGCCGAGGGTCCCGGGCCCAGCAGCTTGGCACAGCGCTTTGCGATGGCACGCAGTTCTTGAACTCGAGCCTCGATGCTGCGCTCGCGTTTCTCGCGCTCGAGGCGTTCGCGCAGCGCGACGGTAATCGCGCCAGTCATGGTCTCGCCAGTCAACCGCGCCAGTTCGCCAGCAAGTTGACAGGTTTCGTCATTCTTGATGTTGAGGCCCATCACCATCTCTCCAGGTAGAATAAAATATACACCTTCTACCCTACACTATGCGTTGGTCATACACCAACCATTGGGGTTAATGGACGAAACGGAAATAATTGGAGTCCGCACCACCTAATTGTCAACACCATCCCTGCTTATGAAGAAGGCCAATGGCGGTAGGTAATTCAGGAGGTTAAAGTTGTTCCATGCGAGCATCTTGTTGACCTCGTTAACGTAGATCCACAGCATCATCAATGTGTTGCCTTGGTGCACAACTCGCGATCTCGGTCCACAATTGTCCTTTACTCACGGATTCGAGGTTCCCCATGAGCATTTTCAAACGCACTCAGCGGAAGTATGTGAAGAAGGCCTATCGCGTGAGGAATTGGCGTGAATATGAGGCGGGTCTACGCAACCGTGGGAGCCTGACCGTCTGGATCTCGCTCACCGCCGGCAAGCTTGTGAACTGGGACGCGCCCCGGCCGAGGAGGAGGAAACCGGGCCGTCAACGCAAGTACTCGAACCACGCCATCGAGACGGCTGTCACCCTGGGCATGGTGTTTCATCTGTCATCTAGGCAGAGCGAGGGATTGCTGCGGTCGTTGTTCGCTCTGATGAAGCTAGACAATGATGTGCCCGATCACACCACGATTTCGAGGCGCAAGGCGAAGCTGGGTAAGGTCCCCTTCTACCAAGACAAGCAGAAGACGCCGTTGCACATCTTGATCGACAGCAGCGGTCTCGCTGTCCACGCCGGCCAGCTGCGCAGAGCACAAAAGAGCAGGGACTATCGCAAGCTCCATCTGTGTGTCGACGAGCAGACTGGCGAAGTCGTCGCCGGCGAGCTGACGAGCAAAAGAGCCCGCGATTCATCGCGGGTTGCATCGCTTGTCGGACAGAGCGACAGTCCCATCTCATCGGCCAGAGCTGACACCGCATACGACGCCAGCGGCGTCTATGAGGCAATCGAGAATCACAGCGCTCATCGCTCGCCGAGGGTGCTGATACCGCCGCGCAAGGGCGCCCTGCTCGCATCGGGGCCGGCGAGCAGCCGACAGCGCAATCGCAACATTGCAGCACAAGCTCGGCTCGGCAAACGAAAGTGGCACACAGAATCGGGCTACAGCAAACGGAGCAAAGTCGAGACAACGTTCCATCGCTACAAGGCTATCGTGGGCTCAGCGATGCGAGCGAGAGGGTTGGCGGCACAGAGAGTCGAGGCAAGGATCGGGTGCAAGATTCTCAACACCATGACGGCGCTCGGGATGCCTGATAGCGAGATGATCGGGTGATGGGAGTCGGGGCCAAGCGAGCTCTCGGCCTCTATCGGAGTTGTGCACCAAGGCAACACCACGCCGCCGAGGGCATCGCTGCCGTAGAGCGCCGAGTTGGAACTCCGCACGATCTCGACGGATTTCAACGCATCGAGATCGAGCGCCAGCTGATGCACGCTGAAAGGCCCGAAGTCGAACTGCTCCGACGTCTGAATGCCGTCCACCTGCGTCATCACGCGATCCCTTCCGATGCCGCGGATGTTGAATCCGTTGAGACCAAGACGGGTCATATTGTTTTCGATGTACACCCCGGGTTCGTACTTGACGAGATCAGACAGGTTCTCGAATAGCCTCGCCTGAATGACCTCGCTGTCGACGACCGTCACCATGCCGGGGATCTCCCGTACCGGCGACGGCCGGAGCGTCGCGGTCACGGTCACGGAATCGAAGAAAGTCAGCAAATCATCTGTCGACTGCCGGCTGGCTGCATCTTGCTGCGCCGATACATGCTCGACCTGGAACATGACCCAGTCAGCGATCCGGCTGTCCGGGAGCACGGGTCGACCGTCCCAGAGGTAATCCAATCCAGTGAGTACATTGGGTATCTGGTCGACGACGCGTCCCGGCCCGAGCAAGAGCGGCACGACGACGACCCGCCCCGACGCTGAACGGTTGGCCACCGAGTGTCTGAGCTCCGCGAGCGCCTGGTCTTTGACCGGTGTGGGCGCATCGTCCCGCAAGAGGCGGACGTCGACCTCCTTAAACGGCACGAGGGACAGGATTTGGACACCAAGTTCTCGGATCACGTCCATCCACCGGTCTGCGTCTGCGGCGCTGTTCGGCCCGTGTGCCACGATGACGAGGCTTTCCGTGGATGGGTCACGACTGAGCGCACGCGCCCGGTCGGACAAGATGTCAGCGAGGATCGGATCTGCATCAAGCGCCGGCGTAACGTCGACAACGTCAGCAGGCCCGTGCAGCGGCGTGAGTTTCATCCGTTCGGAGCCCGGGTAATCGTCGCGAAGGCGGCCAATGAAGCGGACCTGTTCGTAGTGCGAGTTGTAGGAAGACACCAGGAGCGGCACGACGACAATCCGCTGGACACCAGCCGCGACCAGTTCGTCGTACGCCTCCTGCGGTGTGCGGTTCTTCGCACCCATCAGGTACGCCGCTTTAGATGGCATGTGTTGTTGAATAATCGTCCCCACGGCTTCGACGTTGGCATTCCACGCCGCCGTCGAGCCATGAGCCACGACCAACACGCCGAGTTGCTCATCAGCCGCTGCAGCGAGCGTCGAGCCGACGGGTGAGAGAAAGAGGGTCGAGCACAATAGAAGCCGAGCGATATGAGTCATGGCACTCCTCTTAGTTGCGCGCCACACCCTCTCGCCGCTAAAATGCAGTGAGCGAGCGTTGTCGCGCATCTTCATGTGTGATTAGGTTTGTGGACCGTGCGTTCGTGCAAGCTCGCCGGGTGTGGCAACATCCGGCGAGCGTTTTTTGCCTCAGGGTTTAGAACACTTCATCAGCCTCTCCACCGTTCGTTCGTAACAGGCGACGTCTCTGTAGAGCGTGTGCCCGGCGTCTCTGCAGCAATTGGGCACTGTTGAAATTGAATTTCATTACCACTTTAAGGATCCTACGTCTGACTAAGTCGGTCGGTCAAGTAAAATCGTGAACGGTGCCCTCCTAGGATAGGAGAGAGGCACGATGGCCGGTGCTGGTGCTTGCGCTGTTTACTGTTGGTGATGTGTACGCATCCCTTTGCAAAAGAGGCGCTTACGCTCCCGGTAGGGTCGAGGGCTGGCGCGGTGCTCCGTAGGCGCGGCCTATCTGTTTCTCCCCGTTTCCTGTGGGAGTGCCTCACTAGCCGCACCGTAAGTCCGTTTCCAGCCCCCGCCACATCGCACGCAGCGTGCGGCTTTCCCGCACTACACGCTCCTGCACACTTCCCGCGAAGGGTACTTTCGAGTGAACGAACGATTTCGGTCACTCCCCGATGACCTCCGCCCGCACGGGCGGTGCCATTGCTGTCAAATTGAGCTGGTGACTGACAGAATGGTCCAATGAAGACCGATGCGCCAAGCTACCACGGCTATCGATTTCCACCGGAAATCATCAGCCACGCCGTCTGGCTCTACCACCGATTCTGCGTGAGCTTTCGAAACGTCGAAGAGCTGCTTGCTCAGCGAGGCATCACGGTTTCCTACGAAGCGATCCGACTTTGGTGCATCAAGTTCGGGCCGGAATACGCTCGGCGACTGAAGCGTCGGCAGGGTCGCCTTGGTGACACGTGGCTCCTGGACGAGGTCTTCATAAAGATACAAGGCGAACGCCAATACCTCTGGCGCGCGGTAGACCAAGATGGTGATGTGATTGATATCCTCGTCCAGCCTCGCCGTGATCAGAAAGCCGCCAAACGATTCTTCCGCAAGCTGTTGAAAGGGCAAGGCCGTCCGCCCTGGCAGCTGGTCACCGACAAACTGAGAAGCTACAGTGCCGCTCACCGCGAGGTCATGCCGTCCGTCGTCCACGACACTGACCAGTACAGAAACAACCTAGCCGAAGTCTCGCACGAACCGACGCGACAACGGGAACGACAGATGCGGAAGTTTAAAGCTCCTGGGCAGGCGCAACGATTCTTGACCGTGCATGGACTCGTGCAAAACCTCTTTCGCGTCGGACGGCATTTGTTGCAAGCGCATCATCATCGGGAGCTACGAGACCGCGCTTTCATCGTCTGGCAGGAGGTAACCTGTGCCGTCCGATGAGAGCAAAGGAAGTCAGCTCGACGCAATAGGTTCGCTCGCTCAACGTCAACTTGACAATACCGTTGGTGATGGCATGCATCCTCTTGCAAGAAATGCGCTTACGCCCGATTTGGCGCGCAGCAAAGGTAACGAGCGCTAATTGGGCTGTAATTTGTTGTAACCAAAAGCCTTAGCACCATACTCCCAACACTTAATAGCGGAAGCACCCGCGGGCCCGGGCTACTACCTGCCCACCGAGTACTTGGTAAACGCGCCACCGGCGTAGCTCAGCGAGTTCGGCCCTTCCGCGGCGTACACGTTGCCGTCCACGTCGACCGCGACGCCCTCGCCCGCTGTGCCCTGATAGACCCTGTTCTCACGCTCGAACGGCGGAATGAAGGCGGTGATGTAATCCCCGTCCACCGGTCCGATGCGGACACCGTTCCGCCAGTTCGGGTGGTTGGTCGGGCTCGACTCGGAGTCGATCGCGTACACCTTGTCGTCTTTGATGAAGATGCCGCTGATGCGCCCGTACGCGTAACGCGACTCGAGGTAGTTGCCCTCCTGGTCGAAGATCTCGAGGCGGTGATTGGCGCGGTCCGCGACCCAGAGGCGACCCTGCGAATCGAAGGCCAGCCCGTGCGGCGTCCGGAACTCACCGTGCCGGACGCCGATCTGGCCCCACTCTTTGATGAAGGTCCCGTCTGGCGAGAACTTGAGGATGCGGGCCGTCTGCCCTGCCTCGAGGCCTTCCTGCATCGCCTGGTAGGTCGTCATACCCTGACCGCTGTGGCCGTCGGCGACGAAGACGTTCCCGTTCGGCGCGGTGATCACGTCGTTGGGCTGGTTGAATTGGTTCGGGCCGCTGCCGGGCTGCCCCGGCGTGCCGAGACTCATCAGGAGCTCGCCGTCGGGGCTGAACTTGTGCACCTGATGCCCCTTCGTCCCCTCGGTGTTCCCGGCGAAGTCCGTCACCCAGACGTTGCCTTCGGCGTCGACGTGGATGCCGTGCGGGGTGACCATGACGCCGCCGCCGAAGTTGGCGAGCACCTCGCCGGTGTTTCGGTCGAACTTGAAGATCGGGTCCACCGGGTTGTTGTCGCAGTTGACGGGAGTCCCGGCACCGAACGTGCCCGCGCCGCAGCGCTCATACGCCCAGATGTGCCCGTCGATCGGAGCGATGTCGATACCGGCGGTCGAGCCCCACTCTCGCCCCTCGGGCAGCGTACCCCAGTTCGTCGTCACGGTCGGGGCCGGGTTCGGCAGCCCTTCTCCAGTGATTGGGTTACCGGTGGGCATCGCCGGCGGCTCCGCCGTAGCCTCCGGAGCCTCTGATTCCGACGCGCAGCCGGCCAGCAGGAACACGGTGCAGACAAACAACACGGACTTCACGGCTCGTAACGATGACATGGCAACTCCCTTCCCTACGACAACGCACTCGGTCGATTCGGGTCGATTCCGAGTGACAAGCGCCTGCCCCGCGCTCTCGGGTCGCGGACCCTTGGGGAACCAGCGGGTTCACAAGTCGTCCGCTCGCTAGATCCTACGCCCTTTGCCCGGCCAGGACAAAGCGCTTTCAGAAGACCGGGTGCATGGACTAGGATGCCAGTAGCTGAGGTCAGACAGATGCAACCTTGGAGGGTGGGACCCGCTATGCCAACTGGCGACCCCGTATTGTGCCAAAACTCGACCGAACGACATCATTAATTAGTGGCCCTTCTCGCGCGGAATGTCGCTGAAAACAGCGGGTCGCGATCGTGGATGAGAAATCGGGTGTCTCGAAGAAACCCATCAAGCACATCGGTCAGGTTTCGCGCCAGCTGCGTCATCCATTCGCCGTAGGGCTGATGCCAGCGATCTCCACGCGGCGCGTCTTGAGGTCGATGACGAAAAGCACGAAGTAGCGAATTAACCCACGGGCGGTCAGTACTTCTACCGTGAAGAAATCCGTCACCACGATCGCTCCCCAATGAGCTTTCAGAAACGTACTCCACGGGATTCGCTTTCGGCGCTTTGGGGCGGGCTCAATTCCGTGCTCCGCGAGGATGCGCTTCACAGTGTTTCGGCTGACGTCATGGCCTAGATTGCGGAGAGCCCGGCAAATCCTCGTATAGCCCCAGATCGAATTCTCCATCGCCATCCGGACCACCAGTTCGCGTATCGTTTCTGCCACGCGAGGCCTTCCTGGACCTCGGTTCTGGCTCCCGTCGTATTTCTTCGCGATGAGCCGTGTGTACCAGCGTAACAACGTGTCCGGCGTCACCGGATCCGCGATTTCATTCAGGCTATCCCTGCTCAACACCTTCGCCTTCGCTGCAAGACGACGCTGCCTCGGTGCACAACTCCGATAGAGGCCGAGAGCTCGCTTGGCCCCGACTCCCATCATCCGATCATCTCGCTATCAGGCATCCCGAGCGCCGTCATGGTGTTGAGAATCTTGCACCCGATCCTTGCCTCGACTCTCTGTGCCGCCAACCCTCTCGCTCGCATCGCTGAGCGGCGTTGTTGCACCGCTCTTGGCTGAGCGCGAAATCTACCTATGGTGGTGGCCGAGGTAATGTTCGACCATGAAGTATCCCAAGCGCAGCCAGTACAAGCACGCGAAGCAGAAGAAGTACCACGTTTCCAACTGGGCGGAATACAACGAAGGGCTGCGGCGCCGGGGCGATTTGACGGTCTGGTTTGACGAGGAGGCAATCGCGAACTGGAAGGCCGACAAGAGCGGTAAGCCTGGCGGTCAACGGGTCTATTCAGAGATGGCGATTGAAACGGGCCTGGTTGTCCGGATGGTGTACAAGCTTGCCTACCGCCAAACCGAAGGCTTCTTGCACTCGATCGCCTCGCTTCTCCGGCTGTGTATCGAGATCCCGGACTACTCGACATTGTGTCGGCGGTCGAGGCTGCTCCGCAAGAAGCTGCGGATTGGGAAAGCCGCAAGCAATCAACCAATCCACCTGATGATCGATAGCACGGGCTTGAGGATTCATGTTGGAACCACCCGCAAACCGCCAAAGCAGCGCGCCTGGCGCAAGTTGCACATCGCCGTTGATCGCAAGACCGGCAACATTGTTGCGTCCGAACTGACGGCGTCACGAGCTCGCGACGCAACGCGAGTCCCCCCTTTGCTAACACAGATTCAAGCACCTATAGCGTCGGTGGCGGCGGACAGTGCATACGACAAGGAAGCGGTCTACGAAGCCATCGAAGCGCACAGCCCTGGACGAAGGACGCGCGTGGTGATTCCGCCGCAACGAAACGCCACGCTCAGTCAGAATTCGAACACCGCCATGCGGGAACGCGACCGCCATATTCGTGCCATCGAAAGACACGGCCGACGTGAATGGTACAAGCTCTCAGGCTGCACCGAGCGAAGCATGGTGGAGAACGCGGTCTATCGTTACAAGGCGATCATGGGGCCCGAGATGCGGGCTCGAACGTTGGCGAGGCAACGAGTTGAACACAGAATTGGGTGCGAGATACTCAACAAGATGACCGCGCTCGGCATGCCCGATACTTACTGCGCCGGGTGACTCTCCGACCGGCACAGGGAGGTCAGCGATTTGCTCCGGGCCGTGCAACAACGCCGCTCGTGGACCAGCAAGGTCGCGCTGGTTTGGGACAGTTCAGTCTTACCGACGGCACCAGCTGGCCCTCGCAACATTATGATGGGGAGACGAATCGGCACGCTTGTCCTGATGCTGCTAGCATCTGGAGCAGCTTGCAGCGACTCATCGAGAGCGCGCTCTGTTTCCCTTCTCGATCCTTCTCAGCCTTCCAGGGAAGTGGAGTTGGAAGGAAAGTCCCGAACAGCGTTGGACGGATCGAGGTGGGTGTCCCCGCTAAAGGTACCGCAGAACGCCGTGCTCCAGTTCTCGATGGCCGTATTAGGCACACCCAGTGCCGGTCTGCCCGAGACAGAGTTTCTGATCGAGATCGAAGTCGATGACAAGCGGAGCCGCGCGTTTCGCGAGACCCTTGCTGCACAGGAGGGGAATCATTGGAACGACCGCATGATTGATCTCACTCCGTGGGAGGGGAGAGCGGTCTCGTTGACCTTCACGGCACGGCCTGTGCTGGACGCCACGGGCGCGGGGCATCGGCAGTCACTGGTTCCGGTTTGGGGAGAGCCGGTTCTTCTTGCGAGCGCCCCTGCGCAACCGGTTGGGCAATCGGTCGAGTTCTTCAATGATTGGCATCGCCGAACCGGCCGGACGCACTCAGTAGGCGATACGAAGTTCAGCCACGACCGCGGCTTCTATGAGAACCCTTTCGAAGTGATCCTCACCACCGCCACTCCCGACGCAACGATCGTCTATACCACCGACGGCAGTAAGCCGAGCGTGAGTCATGGAATCGTCGGCAACAAGGTTCTTGTGGCTAAAACGACCGTCCTTCGGGCCATGGCGTACAAAGCTGGTGCGACGAGCACGAACGTCGACACCCATACCTATATGTTTCCGACTACGGTGAAGAAGCAGGCAACTCTGCCATTCGATGATCCAGCCCAGTTTCGCTCCTTCAATATGGCTCCGTACGCAGATCTCGACCTCGAGATCGATCCCGATGTTGTGAATACGAGCAACCAGCGGGAGTTCGTGGAAGGACTGACATCGATTCCCACCCTCTCCATCGTCATGGACGTGAACCATCTCTTTAATGAGAGCCAAGGGCTCTACTTTGGAAAGGGTCCACTGACCCGTCCCGCCTCGGTTGAGCTCCTCTATCCAAGCAAGTTTTCCGACTTCGAGGGCTTCCAGGTTGATTGCGGAATTAGAATGCACAGTTCGGCGCTTCCCAAGGAAACGCGCTCGTTTCGCTTGGTCTTCAGCAAAGACTTCGGTCCGGGAATGCTGAGATACCCTTTTTTCGAGAGCGCCGTGCAGCATGCCGAATCTGCCGTGAAAGAATTCAACACCCTCGTTCTGCGGGGGGGAGGGCAAGAAAACTGGTCGAGAGGCGAGATCAGCGATCAGGCAGTCTATGTCCGCGACCAACATGTTCGGGACTCGCAGCTTTCCTTGAGCGGTAACGCCGCGCGCGGCATTTTTGTGCATCTCTATCTGAACGGGATTTACTGGGGCGTATACAACGCGGTGGAGCGTCCAGATCGGCGTTTTCTCGCTTCGTACTATGGTGGCGACTCGGCTGAAGAGTTGGTTGGGTATCAATATCGACCGTTTAGGCATAATCGACAGATGGGCTGCCATGCACCGTTATGCGCGTAACCATGACCTCTCGGAACCCGCAAAGTACCGGGAGATGAAAACCCTACTGAATACGGCCCTGTTCAGCGACTACATCCTGGTCAATTGGTTTTCCGGTACGGGAGATTGGGGACAAGGGACCGAGGAACGCGACTCCTATGCCGGCAAGCAGCGCGATCGAGAACCTGACGAGATGAAACGATGTTTCTGGCTCCGAAAACGGTCGGACGTGGTAAGCGAGAGCCGATCCAACCCAAACGAGGTAGCTCGCCGCCATCAATGTGATGGCCCGAGCTCGTGAGGTCAAAATACTCATGCGGCTTCCCGATTTTCGATGTAGTCGATCCTGGAAAGGTGTAAACTGCTGACCCGCCGGGAGTTCGAGTATTTTGACCCGACGGGGACGCGCCGACGAACACCGGCGGCCGCCCGATCACCGGCTACCGCATCGAATGGTCGGCGGCCGGCGGCGACCCGTGGACCGTGCTGGTGGCCAGCCGTCCCGGCAACTCGTATAGCGACCGCAGCCTCACGGCCGGGACCACCCGCTACTACCGCGTCTCGGCCATCAATTCCGTTGGCACGGGGTCGCCTTCGAACGTCGCTAACTCCACCACGCTTACCCTCGTGCCGGGCGTGCCGCGAAACCTGTCGGCGGTTCCCGGTCCCGGCGACGGACAGGTGACGCTGAGCTGGACCGCCCCATCGAGCGACGGCGGCTCGGCCATCACGCGCTACGAATACCGCTACAAAGTGGGGAGCGGCGCGTTTGGAAGCTGGACGAGCGCCGGCACGGACCTCACGGAGACGGTGCGCAACCTGACCAACGGGCAGGTCCACACGTTCGAGGTGCGGGCAGTGAACACCGTGGGGGATAGCTTTGAGGCGAGCCAGACCGCCACGCCGATACCGGCGCCGACCCTTCAGAGCGCGGTGGTGGACGGCGCCTCGTCCGAAAAGCGGCGCGAGCTCGAGAAGCGATCGAAACAGGAGCGCCTCGATGACGATTGCAGAAGCGGCTCCGAACAGCGCCGCGATCAAGACTGCAGGTGTCAGGAGACCATCCTCGCGGATCCGCCGCCACAGCTCGAGCGCGGGCCTGGCCGGGGCTTCGTCCCGCGCCGCTATGAGAGCTTTGGACAATAATTCGCGGGATTCCTGGGACCATGCCGGCGACTCGTCGTCGCGCGACGGTCGCAGTAAGACCGCGCCGCGGATCTCGACCTCGCCGTCGCCCACGTCCCGAGCGGACCAATAGCCTTTTGGAATCGAGGAAGCGTCTTTTAATAATGGCGTTAGGAGTGCTTCGGCTTCCCGGCCTCGTTTACAGGCGCCGGCATCGACCATCGAGCGCACCGCTCGCGCCGCCGCGTCGAGGCTTGCAAGCCCGCGCCAGCTCGGGTCCGCGGCCGCCCTCTCCACGAGCTTTGAGGCCGCTTCTTTCGCGATACCGAGTGAAGATAGCTGGCTCACGACCAGACTTCGCCCCTGTTCCGAGCCTGCCCATTCCCGCCAATCTTCTGCCGGAACCGACATCGCGTGCTCGTAGAGCTCGTGCAAAAGCTGGCCGCGTGTCATCCACCGTCGGCCCGACGCCGGATCCATCACCTGGGCGACGTCCGCCGCAAGGCTCCAAATGATCGCGAAATGCGTGTTGCCGTTCGGAAGCCGCGTCACGGCGATACAAGGGAGCGAGCCGGCTTCTTCTAGAAGCACGAGATCTTTCGGGAGGAGCACTTGCTCGACCGGCACGCCTAACTCGACCGCGATCGCCTGGAGCGTTTCAATCGCCGTCCCGTCGACGTCTGTCTGGCACGCCTCGCGCAGGCGCCCGTAGCTCACTGAGACCCCGTGGCCTTCGACATAAGCTTTGAGCGCAGCGGGGCCGCAATCCATAGCCGAAGACTGGACGACCTCTGGGACGAGACGGCGTTTCGAGCGGGCCATGTCGGAGCCAGAATAGTAAGCCTTTTCGGGCCAAGATTACACGCCCGACGCACAACCCCCGACGGCAGATACTCTTACGTAATTACTACCAACTTGTCTCGATGAAACGATTTGAGTAGAATCTAGTCTCGATTCGCGCGGGTGAGCCGACCATCCTCAATCCCGCGTCGACGGTCCAAAGACGGACCAGAGCCACTCACCGATCGAACAGGAGGTATGCGCTCGATGGAAGATGCTCCCTCTAGAACCATGATAGAAGCGAAGGGCCTGACCAAGTACTACGGGCCTTTCGTCGCAACGGAGAACATCAGCTTCTCGATCCCGGAAGGACAGATCGTTGCTTTTTTGGGTCCCAATGGCGCTGGCAAAACAACGACCATGAAGATGCTCACGGGCTATCTCGCTCCGAGCGAAGGCTCCGCGCAGATCGCCGGACTGGACGTGCACAAACAGCGCCTCGAAGCGACGAAACGGCTCGGCTATTTGCCCGAGAACGGCCCGCTTTATCTGGACATGACGCCTCTCGAGCTGCTCGAGTTCTTCGGTGAAGCGCGCGAGCTCGGCCCCAAGAGATTGAAGGACCGCATCGCCGCGGTGCGCGAGCTGTGCGCGCTCGAGCAAGTTCTCGAAAAGCCTATTGGTAAGCTCTCGCGAGGTTTGCGACAGCGCGTCGGGCTTGCTCAGGCGCTCCTACACGATCCCGAGGTCCTCATCATGGACGAGCCGACCGCAGGGCTCGACCCGAACCAAATCAGGCAATTCCGCGAGAACATCCGGAACCTCGGAAGCCAGAAGACTATCCTCATCTCGACGCACATCCTTCAAGAAGTCGACGCGATCGCGGACCACGTGCTCTTTGTGCATGACGGCCGCATGGTCTTCAAAGGCACGCCTGCAGAGCTCAAAGAAGACGGCTCTTTGGAAGGGCCTTTTTATCGCCTCACGCAACTCGACGCCGCGACGGAGGCACAGGCACTATGATCAAGAACATCAACTGGAACGTCGCCAACGCCATCGCCAAGCGGGATCTGCGCATGTATTTCAGCAATCCCACGGGCTATGTCTTCATCACCCTCTTCATCTTCCTGAGCGCGGCGGCCGCCTTTTGGCAGGACCGCTTCTTCCTGAACAATCTAGCGAACCTCGACCAGCTCAATGCGATTTTCCCCTACCTTCTCGTTTTTTTCGTGCCGGCCCTCACGATGTCGGTCTGGGCCGAGGAAAAAAAGCAAGGCACGGACGAGCTTCTTCTCACGCTTCCTGCCACCGACGTCGAGGTCGTGCTCGGTAAGTACATGGCGGCTCTCGGCATCTACACGGTCGCGCTCGCGCTCTCGTTGAGCCACGTCATCGTGCTGCTCTGGCTCGGAGCTCCCGACCTCGGCTTGATGTTCGCGAACTATCTCGGCTTCTTTTTCGTGGGCGCCGCACTCATCGCCGTCGGTATGCTCGCTTCGCAGCTCTCGGCGAACGTCACCATCGCTTTCGTTCTCGGCGTAGTTTTTGTTGGCATCGGTGTCTTCATCGAGCCCATGACGCGGATTCTCAGCGAAGGTCTCTCGCGCGCCGTGGAGCCGCTTGGGGTCTTCTACCACTTCGAAGATTTCGGCCGCGGCGTCATCAGCTTCACCGGCCTTCTCTATTTTACGTCGGTCACCGGCGTCTTCTTGTATCTGAACGTGCTTCTCGTAAGCCAGCGGCACTGGCCTCGTGAAGCGGACGGCGTGAAGACGTCGACGCACCACCTCGTGCGCGCCGTCTCGGTCGTCGTCATCCTCGTTGCGAGCATCTCGATCCTGGGTAGGCTTGGCCTACGTGTGGACGCGACCGCGGAGCGGCTTCACTCGCTGAGCTCGGAGACGCGAACGCTTCTGAGCCAGCTCGAAGGCGACCGCCCCGTCTTCGTTCAGGCCTATATCAGCCCGACCGCGCCCGAGCAGTACGTACAAACGCGCGCTAACGTCGTGGGGCTCTTACGAGAGATGGCGTCGGCGAGCGGCGGGACAGTACAGATCGCGATTTACGATACCGAGCCTTTTACTGAGGAGGCCCGCGAAGCTCGAGAGAAGTTCGGCATCCAGCCGCGGGAAATCCCGAATCTCCAAGGCGCGCGCGCCGGCTTCAGCGAAGTCTTCCTCGGCCTCGCCTTCACGTGCGCGGGCGAAGAGCAAGTGATCCCGTTCTTCGACCGAGGTCTGCCGGCGGAGTACGAGATCGCGCGGAGCATTCGCGTGGTCGCCAATACCGAGCGGAAGAAGGTGGGCGTCATCAACACGCAGCTGAAGCTTTTCGGCGGCCTCGATTTCCAGACCATGCAGAGCTCGCCGTCGTGGGCGGTCGTGGAAGAGCTACGGAAACAATACGAGGTCGTCCAGATAACGCCCTCGAGCACGATCACCGAGGAAGTCGACGGCTTGCTCATAACACTTCCTTCTTCGTTGACGCAGGAAGAGATGACGAACGTCTCCGACTTCATCAAGCAAGGGACGCCGGCGCTCCTCCTCGTGGATCCGCTCCCCATCGTGAATCTCGGCCTCGCACCGTCCGAACAGCCAGGACAAAACACCAATCCGTTCATGCGGCAGCAACAGCCTCCGCCGCAACCGAAAGGCGATATCCGCGGCTTTTTGAGCGAGCTCGGCTTTCAATGGGACCCGGCCACCATCACGTGGGATGCCTATAACCCACATCCGGACCTCGCACACCTGCCGCCCGAAGTCGTCTTTCTCGGGCACGGCAACAATAACCCGGACGTGTTCGATGCGAACCACCAAGCGAGCGCCGCGCTCCAGCAGCTCGTCTTCCTCTACCCGGGTCAAATCAACTCTGCCTCGGGCGAAGGGTTGACCTACCGTCCGCTCCTGCAAACCGGCCCTCTATCCGGGCGCTTTCCGTACTTCCAGATGGTGCAGCGAAACTTTCTCGGCGCGTCGCTCAACCGCAACTTGCCGCACCGTCCGGACCCTATGACCTACACCCTCGCGGCGGAAGTGCGGCGCACCGAGCCGTCCGATGATGGCAGCGATGGCGAGAGGGAATCCGAGGATGCCGAGCCGACCGATGATGGTAGCGAGAACGAGGGCGAGAGCGAATCCGAGGATGCCGAGCCAAGCCCGGCCAAGCCGCTCCACGTCATCGTCATCACCGATATCGATTTCATTTCCCAGCAGTTCTTCGATATTCGGCGTATGGGACCGGGCAACCTGAACTTCGACAACGTGACGTTCTTCTTGAACGCGATGGACACGCTCGTGGGAGACGAGTCGTTCGTCGCCCTTCGCAACCGCCGCGTGCGCCACCGGACGCTCGCGCGCGTGGAGAACCAGACGCGCAACTTCATCGAGCGACGAGCGCAAGAAGAGGCCGAGGCCGAGCGCGAGGCCGACGCGAACCTCGCCGCCGCCCAGAGCCGGCTCGATGCGAAGGTCGCCGAAGTCCGAGACCGCGCGGATCTCGACGCGCAGACGAAGCAAATCATGGCGCGTAACCTCGAAGAGGTCGAGAACCGGCGCCTGGAAGTGCAAAAATCCAATATCGACACCGCGAAGGAAGCGGCGATCCGCGCGAGCGAGGAGAGGATGGAAACTCAGATCCGTCTCATCCAGAGCAGCATCCGCTCAGCGGCCGTCTTGTTGCCGCCGATTCCCGTGTTCCTTCTCGGGGTCTACATCTTTATCCGGCGGCAAAAGCGCGAACGGGAAGGCGCTGTTCAAGCCCACCGCCTGAGGGAGGGAGCGTAATGGTAGAGGAAACCACGCCAGTCGAGGCCAAGCCCGAGCTCAAGCTGACTAAAACACTTGCGGGCGCCGCGTTGCTTCTCGCGGTCGTCGCCTTCGCGACGGCGCCGCGCAACATCACGCCGAGCGCCTTTCTCGATAAAGGCGAGCCTTTTTTTCCAGACTTCACCGACCCGAACGTCGCGATGACGCTCGAGGTCATCGAGTTCGATGAAGATACGGCCGCCGCGCGGCCGTTCAAGGTAACGAACCAGAGTGGCATCTGGACGATCCCGTCGCATCACAACTATGCCGCAGATGGTGAGGATCGCCTCGCGGAGACGGCCGCGGGTGTCATGACCATCAACAAGGACGACTTCCGCTCCGACAATGTTTCCGACCACGAAGCGCTCGGTGTCATCGACCCGCTCGACGAAACGGCTGCGAGCCTGCTCGGCCGCGGCAAGCGCGTCACGATGCGCGGCGAGAACGACGTCGTTCTCGCCGACATCATCATCGGCTCCGAGATCGAAGGACGTGAAGGCTTTCATTTTGTGCGTGTGCCGGAGCAAAAGCGCGTCTACGCTGCCAAAGTGGACGTCGATATCTCGACGAAGTTCGAGGACTGGATCGAGAGCGACCTTCTCAAAGTCGAGCAAAGCAAAATGGACCACGTCGTGCTGCGCGACTATTCCATCAACGAGAGGACTCTCATGGTGGATGAGCGCGACACTGTCACTCTCGAGAAAGTGGACGATACATGGGCCGCGAATCGCATGCGCGCCAACCAAGAAGTCGACTCCACGAAGATGAACGACTTGCTGCGCGAGTTGGACAACCTCAAAATCGTCGGCGTTCGTCCGAAGCCTGAAGGCATCGACAACCGTCTGTCGGGACTCACGGTCTCACGCCAAGATGTTTTATCGCTCCAGAGCCGGGGCTACTACATGACGCGCACGGGCGACCTTCTATCCAATGAAGGCGAGCTCCAAGTGCGGACGAATGAAGGCGTCTATTACACGCTACGCTTCGGCGAGATCCTCTACGGCTCGGGCGAGGCCATCAGCGCCGGGGCCGATTCGACCGGAGACGAAGGGGGCGGCCCGGGCGAGAACCGCTATCTGTTCGTCACCGCGGATTTCGACGGCTCGACGCTTCTCGAGCCGCCGCGTCCAGCGAATCGCGAGTTCGAGGACAAACAAGCCGATGATTTGACCGACGAGGACGAGCAGAACAAAGACCTCGCCGACGCGCACAAAAGCTGGGAAGACAACGTCAAGAAAGGCCAAGAGACCGCAGAAGAGCTTTCGCAACGCTTCGCTCCATGGTACTACGTGATCTCGGCGGATAGCTTCGACAAAATCCACCTCGAGCGCGGCGATCTCGTCAAAGCGAAGGAATCGGAATCGACCGACGAGTAGGAGCGCTCTAGCGTCGATTGAAGTCGGTCAGTGAGAAGCACCGATGGCCGCGGGCAAGTCCGACCGACCCGTCGAGCGGGCTCTGCTTCAGAACCTGTGACGGAAGCGTCCCGAGCTAGAGTCGCTGCTCGACAAGTGCAACGACCATTGGTGCTACGAGGATCCCGTCTACCGCTTCTATCACCAGAGATTCAAAGTTTACGCGCTTCAGGAAAAAACGGTCGCGATCGTGAGTGCGCTTCAAGGCCTTTCTCCAAAGTGCGAGCTGAACGCTTGGTTCACCGAGATCGTCGCGCTGGGAACGCACAAGACGTTCAAGGTCGAGGACAACGCTGATTGGACCGCAGTCACGCGCCCTATCCTCGAAGCGTTCTTCCACGCGCGGTTCTTTCTCGAGATGGCGTTGCGCTACGCGGAGCTCGAAGAGCCACCGATCTCGCTTCCGAGCGGCTATGCAGCGCTCCTCTACCTTTATGGGCTCCGGTGACTAGGTAGTACCCGTCCTGACAGGTGTAAGAGGTTGAGAAAAAAGGGGTAATCGCAAATTTAGGGCTAGCCTTCTGAGGGAGTGTCGTTTAGTATCGAGTCGACAAAAACGCAGATTCTAAACGACTTAACTCCAAAGGAGACCAGCCCTAAATGCGAAAAACGATCAACCCACAACCAAGCCTTCGCGAGCCCTGGCTGGAGCTGGAGCACGCACGCGAGCTCGAAACGATATCATCGCTGCTCGATGCCCATCCTAAGCTCAATGAGCTGGTACTGCAAGACCTGAGGTCGGTCACCCCATCGGCAGGGAGCGATGTTGGTCGTGGGGGAATGAGCGCGGAGCAGGTTCTCCGGGCGTTGTTGGTCAAGCAGCTGAATCAGTTCACCTATCGGGAGCTGGCGTTTCACTTGGCAGACTCTCGAAGCTATCGGACGTTTTGCCAGCTCGGCATCATAGAGCCGAGCCCGTCGAAGTCGACCCTAGCAGCAAACATCAAAGCCGTGAAGTTCGAAACGCTGGAGAAAATCAACCGAGAGTTGGTGAGTGTTGCCGAGAAGACCGCGATCGAAAAAGGAAGAAAAGTACGAGTGGACTGCACGGTAGTGGAGTCGAATATTCATTCTCCTACGGACTCCGAGCTTCTTTATGACTGCGTCCGAGTTCTCACTCGCCTCATGTGCCGAACTCGCGAACTGCTGGGTACAGTAGTGGTCTTCGGCAATCGAACGCGTCGAGCGAAGAGACGTCGACTGGGAGTTCTAAACGCGAAGGATAAGGAACAAAGGCGTCGCGTCTATCGAGATCTACTGAAGGTGTCGGAAGAAACCTATCGCTCCGCTCAACGCGTTGCAGACCAGTTGGACGAGTCCGGCTTGACCGAGCCGGTGAAGCGAGCGAGTGCGGAGAAGATCGCCGCGGATTTTAAGCACTTTCTCGTCCTCACCGAAAAAGTCATCAACCAAACTCGGCGTAGAGTGATTGATGAAGAGCGTGTGCCTGCGGAGGAAAAGGTCGTTTCGATCTTCGAAGAACACACCGACATTATTCGCAAAGACCGGCGCGAGACTCTCTACGGTCACAAGGTGTGTTTGACTGGTGGCTCGTCCTCGATGATTTTGGATTGCGTGATCTTGGATGGGAATCCGTCCGATTCAACTCTCGCGGAAACCATGATCGACCGTCAAGTCGAACTCTACGAACGGGCCCCGCGCCAGGTTGCCTACGATGGCGCGTTTTCTTCAAAGGCAAACTTGGAAGCCATCAAAGGCAAGGGAGTTGAAGATGTTGCCTTTACCAAGGCTCACTTCGCGGTGACCGATATGGTCAAGAGTTCCTGGGTCTATCAACGCCTACGGCGATTTCGCTGCGGAATCGAAGGCGTCATTTCGTTCTTGAAACGAGTCTTTGGTCTCGACCGATGCACATGGCGCTCATTGCCTTCTTTCAAATCCTACGTATGGAGTTCCATCATCACCTGCAACCTGTTGGTAATGGCAAGGCACCTATTACGATAATAATGATTACTCTTACTGCGTTTATAGCCATGGATTGCTGACGATTCGCCTCTCGTTTCGTCCAAGATTTTCATTCGCTTCCGAGCCTACGAGGTGCCGACTGAAAACGTATAATACCCACATCTTCGATAGGCCTCTCGTACACCACAAGTTATGGTGTTTCTGGACAGGAACTAGGTAGACCGAATCGCCTCGCCCGGACGGCGCGAACCTTTCGACTGTCGCTGCTCTACCCATAGGGTCAAGAAACTTGCGGCGTTCCGATATTGGTATCGGAGGAGTCCGCCGAGCCCTTCCCGACAGCCAACGGGCCCTTCCACTGGGTTCGACTTTTCGCGGGTGGGAAAAACAACAAAATGCCCCTCCGTTGTCGATTTCGTTCCAGAGCTCATTGGCGACAGGCGAGAGACCAAAGGCGCTCGCCTGGCATAGAGCAGGTTAGCGGCTGCCGACTCGGATATTGGACCAGATGGCCTGCTCGAGGGTTTCCGCGCGACTACAGTTGCCGAGCTCGAGCCAATGCGGGTTCGGGCTATAGGCACGATCGTAGTTACGTGTGAGGATCTCGAAGCCTTCGAGAAACACTTTCACGTGCTGGGACGAAATTCCAGGGAAGCTGCCCCACTCGATGCGCCACGAATAAACGATCGAGGGGTCGAAGTCGAAGAAGCTGATATTCGTATTCGCTTCCTGGCCGCGTGAAATCCAGCGCAGACGCACGTCCCCAAAAGTCACCGTGCTCCGGTCCAATTTTTGGAGATGCATACGAAACGGGTTTGTCGTGTATTCGCCTTTCGACGGATCCCACATGCTGACGAGCATGCGTTTGCCGGGGAACGGGTTCGGCGAGCTGACATTGGTCGTCTCGAACTCGAGAAAGCCCTCTCGAAGCGTCGGCAACTGATAGCGGATACAGTCGGTGTTCATCTGCGGTTGCCATCCCCCGGCGACGAACTGGCCTCCCATCAAGGTCCCGACGGTCGAGCCGCTCGTCAGAGGATCGAATAGCACGACTTCGGAAGCTCGGTCTCGCGTAAAACCGGCCTTGATGCGGAACTCCGCGGTGCCGGAAAACGGGCCCGCGCCGGAGCTCGTGCTTGCGCGCGCGCGCCAGAAGAAGCGGGCGTTGGCTGCAAGGGCTTCCGGAACGCGCCATTTTGTGATGCCCCCCAGCCCTTCCATCAACCCGCTCTCCGAAGCGACACTTTGCTGAAAGGCGCTGTCCGTTGCGACCTCGAAACTGTAGGTCCGAGCTCCGGAGCCGCCGGTGGCATTATTTACGACGAGCTCGGGCTGTACGGTCTCGATCTGTTCTCCAGAGCCGGGCGACTGCGCTACTGGGGCAGTGAGGGAGCTATCCGTGGGCGCACCCGACGATGGATTTGAAGGACTGGTGGGCGAGCTACTATTGTCGCTACAGCCGATGGTGAGGGTTCCGAGAAGAATCTGTGACAGCAAAAGAGCTAGACCACGATTCATGTCACAACACATAATTTCCTATAGAAAGCTAACGGGTTTCCCGAGCCATTGCGGGGCCGAACATTGAGCGGCGCGAGAGCGGTAATTCTAGCAATAGAGTTCATCGGAAGGCAAATCTTGGGATAGGATCAGAGACTTGACCGACACCGTTCTCTATCACGCCAACTGCGCCGACGGCTTCGGCGCGGCCTGGGCCGCCTGGCGCAAGCTCGGCGACGAGGCAACCTATCTCCCCGTCCGCCACGGGGTTCCGGCACCGGTGCTCCCCAAGGGCTCTTCCGTCTACATTCTTGACTTCTGCTATCCGCGAGAGGTGATCGTCGCCATGCGGAACCGCTTCGCCGAGCTTCGAGTAATCGATCACCACCGGACCGCGGAGGAGGCGCTCGAGGGACTCGACTATGCGGTTTTCGACAACAGTAAGAGCGGCGCGGTGCTCGCTTGGGAGCACTTCCATCCAGAGGAGCCCGTACCTAAACTTCTTCGCTACGTCATGGAGCACGACCTTTGGCGGTACGAGCTTCCACAAAGCCGCGAAGTATACGCTGCCTTGAGCTCGTACCCTATGGATTTCGAGGTCTGGAGCGGGCTCGACGTGTCCGCGCTCGCGAAGGAAGGTGTGCCGATCCTCCGCTACCAACAGGAGCAAGTCGCGCTTCTCTGTGACCAGGTTCGGTTCGAGGAGCTCGCGGGCTATCGCGTGCCCATCGTGAACGGCGCCGTGGTCGGCTCCGAAGTTGGCGAGGAGCTCTTGCGACGTCATCCCGAGGCGCGTTTCGTCGTCATTTACTTTGACCGCGGCGACGGGATTCGTCAGTGGTCTCTTCGCTCGCGCGAAGACTTCGACGTTTCCGAGATCGCGCGCCAGTTTCACAATGGCGGCCACCGCCAAGCGGCCGGTTTCGAGACTAGGCTCGGGAAGAACTTCGCGCCCAAGGTCCAGAAGAAGAGCTCGCGGCGCAAATAAGCTACAATCGGCACGGGAGAATAGGTATGAAGAACAAGGTCAGAAGGCTTACGGTCGCCCTGCTATTCCTCGCTTTGCCTGCGTCACTGGTTGCGCAGCGTAGCCCGGGCGAGATCCTGAAACAGATCGAAAAAGACTTCAAGAAGGAAAAGATCAAACTCAACGTTGAGCTCGAGGGAGCCACCGCGATTCTCACCGGCCAAGTCCGAAACGTGTTCGCGAAGAACAAGGCTGTCGAGGTCGCGCTCGCCCAGCCCGAAATCGAGGACGTCGAAGCCGATATCGAGATCGCTCAGGCGGAGAGCGCCAACAAGCTCGGCCAGGAAGTCGTCAAACAGATCCGGAGGTACGGGAACCTAACCGTCTTCGACGATGCGAACGCGATCGTGAAGGATGGGAGCATCGTCATCATGGGGTTCGTCACGGAACCTTTCAAGAAAGAGGGCATCGAAAAGAGGATGCACAACGTCCTCGGCATTCAAGAGTTCAGCAACCAGATCGAGGTGCTCCCGAATTCCTTGCAAGACAGCCGGTTGCGGCAAACGCTCGCCAATCGCCTCTACCGTGACTCGATGTTCTCCGACTACGCGGGGATGGCGCACCCTCCGATCCGCATCATCGTCAATCGCTCGCGGGTCCTCCTGACGGGCGTGGTACGGAACCAAATGGCCAAGCAAAAAGCGGCGTCCATCATCCGGCAAACGCACGGTGTGTTGTCGGTGGAGAACAAGCTCCGCTTCGGGTCTTAATTAGTTCCTGTCCAGAAACACCATAACTTGTGGTGTACGAGAGGCCTATCGAAGATGTGGGTATTATACGTTTTCAGTCGGCACCTCGTAGGCTCGGAAGCGAATGAAAATCTTGGACGAAACGAGAGGCGAATCGTCAGCAATCCATGGCTATAAACGCAGTAAGAGCAATCATTATTATCGTAATAGGTGCCTTGCCATTACCAACAGGTTGCAGGTGATGATGGAACTCCATACGTAGGATTTGAAAGAAGGCAATGAGCGCCATGTGCATCGGTCGAGACCAAAGACTCGTTTCAAGAACGAAATGACGCCTTCGATTCCGCAGCGAAATCGCCGTAGGCGTTGATAGACCCAGGAACTCTTGACCATATCGGTCACCGCGAAGTGAGCCTTGGTAAAGGCAACATCTTCAACTCCCTTGCCTTTGATGGCTTCCAAGTTTGCCTTTGAAGAAAACGCGCCATCGTAGGCAACCTGGCGCGGGGCCCGTTCGTAGAGTTCGACTTGACGGTCGATCATGGTTTCCGCGAGAGTTGAATCGGACGGATTCCCATCCAAGATCACGCAATCCAAAATCATCGAGGACGAGCCACCAGTCAAACACACCTTGTGACCGTAGAGAGTCTCGCGCCGGTCTTTGCGAATAATGTCGGTGTGTTCTTCGAAGATCGAAACGACCTTTTCCTCCGCAGGCACACGCTCTTCATCAATCACTCTACGCCGAGTTTGGTTGATGACTTTTTCGGTGAGGACGAGAAAGTGCTTAAAATCCGCGGCGATCTTCTCCGCACTCGCTCGCTTCACCGGCTCGGTCAAGCCGGACTCGTCCAACTGGTCTGCAACGCGTTGAGCGGAGCGATAGGTTTCTTCCGACACCTTCAGTAGATCTCGATAGACGCGACGCCTTTGTTCCTTATCCTTCGCGTTTAGAACTCCCAGTCGACGTCTCTTCGCTCGACGCGTTCGATTGCCGAAGACCACTACTGTACCCAGCAGTTCGCGAGTTCGGCACATGAGGCGAGTGAGAACTCGGACGCAGTCATAAAGAAGCTCGGAGTCCGTAGGAGAATGAATATTCGACTCCACTACCGTTCAGTCCACTCGTACTTTTCTTCCTTTTTCGATCGCGGTCTTCTCGGCAACACTCACCAACTCTCGGTTGATTTTCTCCAGCGTTTCGAACTTCACGGCTTTGATGTTTGCTGCTAGGGTCGACTTCGACGGGCTCGGCTCTATGATGCCGAGCTGGCAAAACGTCCGATAGCTTCGAGAGTCTGCCAAGTGAAACGCCAACTCCCGATAGGTGAACTGATTCAGCTGCTTGACCAACAACGCCCGGAGAACCTGCTCCGCGCTCATTCCCCCACGACCAACATCGCTCCCTGCCGATGGGGTGACCGACCTCAGGTCTTGCAGTACCAGCTCATTGAGCTTAGGATGGGCATCGAGCAGCGATGATATCGTTTCGAGTTCGCGTGCGTGCTCCAGCTCCAGCCAGGGCTCGCGAAGGCTTGGTTGTGGGTTGATCGTTTTTCGCATTTAGGGCTGGTCTCCTTTGGAGTTAAGTCGTTTAGACTCTTGTTTTTGACGACTTCGATTCTAAGCGACAACCCCTCAGAAGACTAGCCCTAAATTTGCGATTACCCCTTTTTTCTCAACCTCTTACACCTGTCAGGACGGGTACTAATTAGGTTGGGGCGCGCTAGTAATCGCGCTTTTCAGCTCCGCGACGGCGCGATAGGCTTCGTTGATGGCCGCGTGCGTGTGAGGGCTTGCAGCTGCGTCCGCATTGGCGATCGTGATCCGGCTTCCAATCGGCTGACGCCCGCGGATTGCCGGGCGGTCCGATGTTGTCGTAAAAGCCCACGGCTCGGGATCGAACAGCGTGTTGTAGGTATAGGCATAGCCGTGGGGCCAGCGGTTCACGGCGATCGCGACAAGGATCTTGGCGCTCGGACCGAATTGCTTGCGGTAGAAATGCGCTGCCGACAAGCCACTGATACCGCCGCCGACAACGATGAGGTCGTAACGCTCGGAAAGCTCCGACGCGGCGGCGAGGGCTCGCCCGTCGCGAACGTCGTGAGCGATTTCAAACGAGCCGGGATGGCTGCCGCGCATGCCCGTTCGCGTGGGAGGGTAGTCGTCGCTCGCCTGCAGGAGGCGAAACGCTTCGACCGAGGAGGTGGGGAGGAGGGTGCCCGTCAGAGCGACCCCGACCCCGTTCAGGAAATCACGTCTCGAGATGGAGCCGCCGAAGCCCGAAGGGCGAAGGCGGGCGAAGGCGGGTCAGAAGAAGCGGCCCTTTTTCTTGGGATGTTCCCGCTCCGCGACTTTGAACTGGCGTAGCGCGTCGATGGGCCGCCGATCGGGTTGCATGAGCTTGATGGCTTTTTGAAGCCGCGGCTCCGCCGCGCCGAATTCGCCGGCCTCTCCAAAGATCATCCCTGCGTAGCAAAGCGCGAGCCCACATTCCGGGTCGATGCGAATGGTCTCGTGGAGCTCTTGAAGGGCGTCGGCCTTTTCGATTTCCGGGTCCTTACGGTAGCGGCAAAAGGCGAGCTCGGCGCGGTAGTCGCTATTCTGCGGCTCGCAGTCATAAGCGAACTGCAGCTGCTCGAGAGCGTCGGCATATTGGCCGGCTTTCATGAGCTTGATCCCTTTTTTGAACTGCGTTTCCGAATCGAGCAGGTTGGATTTGATCGCGAACGCGTTCCGAGCGTCTACGGGGATCGCCTGGTGCTTCGCGAAGGCACTACTGCGGCGCGCGACGAGCGAGTTGCGCGTTTCGGGGTTTTGGAGCTCACCAAAAGCCTGGCCGCCCGCAATGAAGAGATCGCGTGCTTTGTCGGTAAAGTTCTCGAGTCCCGGCTGGTCGAACTTCCACGGCGCGAACCGCTCGCTGAACGCGAGATAGCCTTGCTCAACTTGCTCCCGCGTCGCTTCTGCGTCGATACCGAGCAAGTCGAAGGCGTCCTGTTTGCGATATCTCAGATAGGCCTCCATGAGCTCGTTACGAAGCGTCTCGATATCTTGCGCCGTCATCGTTTTTTCGGCCGCTTGCACAGCTGAGGTAATGGCGGCGTCGGGGTCTTCGCCCGGGGGTCGCGTCTCCGACGTGTCCACGGACTTTTCCTCGACGTCGGAGGCAAAATCCATATCGGGGGTCGCGTCGACGACGGTCAAGAGCCAGTCTTCCGGCAGCGCGACGCCGATGACGGCAAGGGCATAGAGAGCCCGCAGAACGCGCGCTTTTTCGAGACCCGACTCCGCTTCCAGCTCGTCGAGCGTTTTCCCGATGGAGACGAGCCCCACAATCTCCTTGTGGTCCTTCGACAGACGAAGCTCCTTGAGGGGAAAAGGTGGTCGCGGGTTGATCAAGATCTTCTTTTCGCCTCGAAGCGCTTCGATCTCGGCTGCGATTTCGTCCTCAGGGGCAAATTTCGAGATCCCCGTGAGCACGAGCTGCGGCGCCCGCACTTTCAGCGGGGAGTCGACCGGAGGCAGGTTTGCCGAGACGTGGAACGTCCCGCTCCGCCACGAGAAGGCGTCGAGGAGCTTCTTCGCCAGGTTCTGCTGAAGGATCTTGTAGAGCTCGGAGGCATTGATGAGTCCGTCGGCGACGAGGATGTCCGCAAAGGGTCTCCCCGCCGTCGCGCTCTCGCTGAGCGTGTCGTGGTTCTGAGCGTCGTTGATGGCCCCTCGGGCGATCATGAACTTGCCGAGTGTGTCCTGCAATAAATTGGAGTGGCAATCCACGGGGATTCCGTTCTCCAGGATGATCTCCTTTTTCAGCTGGCGGCGCTCAATGCCGAGAACCACCGTGCGCGTGTGCACGGCGAGTGCATGGAGGAGGACGGGGAAGCGGATCTCTCCGAGATCCCCCTTCGTCATTTGCGAGATGGCTCTAAGTTGCTCCGCGTTTGGGATCATGCATGCCTCTGATGTCTGAAGTGGACGAGATGGGAAATTCTCCTTTACTCACGAGTTTAGCGAAGAATTCCCGCCGGGTGAACTCCCGCGATGGGGCGAGCGTACACATTATCAGGGAGATGGATCTCATGCTAGAGTCCTGCCTGTCATGTCCGAGCCGCCGCTGAAGGATTGGGTCACAAAGCTCAAGAGCTCCGACGTCGCTAAGGGCTTCGACGAAATCCATACTTTGGTGCGGCGCGACACCCAAAGGGCCTATTCGTTCTACCAGCAGGAAGGGCACGCGGAGGCGCCCACCATCCCGGAAAAGGGCGTCGGTCGCTACGCGGCGCACGCTAAGGCCATTTTTCTCAGTTTTTTTGCGAAAGCTCAGCCCCGCCCGCCGAATAGCCTATATCGCCTCTATCGCGGCTTTTACTTGGGGCTTCGTCCAAGCGGATTGGACGGGCGCCTTGGTCGGGTTTCTCATCCTCAATGTCCTTCTCGCGATCGAGCTCGCGGAAAAGCTCCTCACGAAGGACGAGCTCGAGATCGCCCGCGCGATCCAGTTCAGCCTTTACCCAGTCACGAACCCGACGCTCAAGCATCTCGACGTCGCCAGTTACTTCCGGCCGGCCCACGACGTCGGGGGCGACTATTACGATTACGCACTCGAGGGCAATCGACGCTTCACGGTCATCTTGGGCGACGTATCCGGCAAAGGCATCCCGGCGGCACTCTACGCGATGAAGCTCCAGGCCTTGTTCGAGGTGTTGGGAAAGGGCTCAATCGGGCCGAAAGACATGCTCGTCGAGATGAACGACGTCATCTCCGAGCGGATCGAGAAGAACTATTTCATTACCGCCGTCGTCGGCGTTGTCGACTTCCAGAAAAACGGGCTCGTCCTCGCGCGCGCCGGACATAACCACCCTCTTCACTATTCCGCACGCACCGGCACGACCGAGTGGCTCAAACCCGGTGGAGTCGGGATCGGCATGCAGAAGGGGCCCCGCTTTTCTGGACTTCTCGAGGAGACCCACGTCGATCTCGCCCCAGGCGACGTGCTGCTCTTCTACACCGACGGCATCAGCGAAGCGATGAACGCGTCGGCCGAGCCTTATGGCTACAACAAGATGGAGCGTGTCCTCGTATCGGCCGCCCATCTTACCGCCAACGAGATCAAACAACGCTTGCTTCGAAGCGTCGACGAGTTCCGCCGAGGAACACCCTTTGCGGATGATGCGACGCTTGTCGTGACCAAACTCAAATGATACTACGCTACCTGCTCGCCATTTCCTTTCTGCTTCCCTGCCTCTCGGAAGCTCAGCTGAGCCTCGACGGACTCTACTCGCTACCGTCGCTCATCGGCACCGCGCCCACGCGCCCGGCTTGGTCCGGAGACAGCGGCAAGCTCGCCTTTCTCTGGAACGACCGGGGCTATCCGGCGCGCGACGTCTGGATCGTCGATCTCGCGCTAGAGCCTGTCGCGCCTGTGCGCGTCACCAACTACGCTTCCGAAGCAGAAGGAGATCGCGGCGTCGTCGACGTCGTCTGGCACCCCGATGGCGAGCGGATCGTCTTCGAGCTCGAAGCTACGCTCGACTCTCTCCGTGTGGGAGATGCCCCCGAGGTCCTCGCCGATGGCGGCGCGACAGCCGCGTCGTACGCGTCGTCCGGAGATCTGGCTTTTCTGCGCGATGGCGATCTCTGGGTGCTTCAGCCCCCTGGCGAGCCTAGGCGCCTCCTCGGCGACGCGCGCGCCGAATTGCGCGTCGTCAGCTATCGATGGTCGCCCGATGGTCGCCACATCGCTGTTCTCGAGAGCGACGAGCGCCGTGTACCGCTTCGCGGCATTCCGAACTACCTGTCGACGAATGTCGAGATGGCGTCGGTGCGGCGGCCCTTTCCCGGCGAAGAGCCGCGAAGTTTGCGGCTCGGTGTCATCACCGTCGCGGACGCTTCCGTCGCATGGATCGATCTCGAAGCCAAACCGACGGAGTCCATCTTTAGCTATCGGTGGTCGCCGGATGGAAGACGCTTGCTCGTCGATCGATCCGACCTCTACGTCAAGTCCCGTCGCATCCTGTTGGTCGACGGGGGCGGCGGTAGCGTGAGCGAGCTCTATCGCGAGAATGACGCGCTCAACGTGACCGCCTATTGGCAAGCCGAGTGGGGCCCCGACGGCCGCGGGATCTACTTTCTTTCGGATCGCGACGACGACTATCACATCTACTACCTGGCGGTGTCGGATGGCGGCGGCGAGCCGCGACGCATCACGAGCGGCGATTTCGCCGTCGCCCACTTCACCGTCAATAAGGATGCGATCCATTACGTCGCCAACGTTCCGAGACCGGAAGACCGCCAGCTCTTTCGCATCGGTCTCGAAGGCGGCGAGCCCGAGCAGCTTACCGAGCGCGCCGGGACGCACGACCTCGTCATCTCTCCGGATGGGCGCTTCGCCGCGGACATGTTCTCGAGCGATCGAATGCCACCCGAGCTCTTTCTAGTCTCCGACGCGGGCGAGCACCGTTTGACCCAATCGCCCCGGCCGGAGTTCTACGAGCACGCTTGGGTGCCTGCGCAATACGTCTCGTTCCCGTCTCACGTGGACGGCATCACGCTTCACGGGCGGATGTTGCTGCCCCCAGAGCTTTCCGAGCGCCGAAAATATCCGGTGATTGTCGGCTCGGTCTATTCCAACACCGTGCGCAATCAATGGGGCGGGCGCAACGCCCACCCGCTCTGGGGCCTCGAGCAATATCTCTTGCAGCAAGGCTACATCCTCTTCGTCGTCGACATCCGCGGAAGCTGGGGACACGGGCGCGAGCTCCGCCGCGGGATCCGCTTGGATTACGGCGGCATCGACGTCGAAGACCTCCATAGCGGCGTGAAATATCTCGAGACGCTCGACTATGCCGACACGTCTCGCGTGGGTATCTGGGGCTCGAGCTATGGCGGGCTTCTGACTTGCATGTCGCTCTTCAAGAAGCCCGGGATCTACAAAGCGGGTGTTGCAGGAGCGCCCGCGACGAACGTCTTTCACGCCCTGACCGGTGAGATGCGCGTGATGATGTCGCCTTGGGACGAGCCCGCCGCCTACGAGAACGCGTCGGCTTTCTCTCATGCCGCGGGGCTCAGCGATCCGCTGCTCATCATTCACGGTATGCGCGATCGCATCGTGCTCTACAAAGACTCGCTCGCGCTCGTCGAGCGTCTAATGGAGCTCGGGAAGAACGTGGACCTCGTCACGCTCCCCTCGTCGCGCCACGCGTGGGATCGCGAGAATCTGTACCAGACGCGATTTGCGTTCAAGAAGCTCGTGGAGTATTTAGACCGTTACCTCAAAGGGGTGGGTCCCTGATCGAGAGCCTATTCGGATAGGCATGTAGACTCGGGAGGCGAAACGACTAGCCTGGAGATTTGTGCTCGGCCACGGCAATCGTCGTGACGCCGACGAACGCAATGGATAGAGCCAGTATGGGCGTGGTGCCTGCCGCGAGCGCGCCGAGCGCCGTAGCGAGCGAGAGGAGCAATCTTGACACGGGGAGCTTGCTCGTTGCGCGCCAAAGGGACAGCGCCATGCCTCCTGTGAAAAGCGCGATGCCTGCCGCGAACGCCAGTCGAATCTCGAACGACAGCGCGTCCGCCGGGTGGAGGACCGCCTGCTCGACCGCCACGGCGAACGCAATGATCCCCAGGATCATCGTGAAATGTAGCAAGGTGAACGCGTCGCGACTCATGGTTGCTCGAGCCGTCCCCTTCGCCGCTTGAAGCGCCGCGTCGAGTGCGGGCTTGGCGCGCCCGAAATAGCTCCACCAAAGCGAACAGGTGGAAGCGACCGTCAGAGTGCCTACCGCGATTAGGCTCGGCGTGAGCTCGGCGCCCGAAAAGCCGCCGGCGGCCACGATGAGCGACTCACCGAGTGCGATGATCACAAACAGCCCGTGTCGCTCAGCGAAATGTTCCGGGTGCACGTCCCATTCTCCGGCCCCAGCAGCTATTAGAGCGGCGACGACGTCGAGCACGATCGCAAGCCCCCACAGCCAATACGTCGCGCCGCCTCCGGCGAATCCGCCGATCAGAACGGCGACGAGCCCGCCAATGGAGAGCAGGGCGAATTTGCGGACCGCAATGTGGTGCGCCGGACTCGAGACCCAGGCTACTTGGATGTAGAGGCCCAAACCGATTAGCCGAACGAGCACGTACGGAATCGCGAACCATGCTGCGCCGCCCGAAAACGCTCTGGGAAGCGAGACGGCCATGAAGAACGCGACGGCTGTTGCCACAAGGGTTCCGAGCGCGACCCGGGGATGTGTCGTGTCTGCAGCGTTGAGGGCCCACGTGAACTGCGACCACGCCCACCATACAAGCCAGAACATGAGCACCGTCTGTCCCACCCCCGTCCAGTCCAGGTGGTGGTGGAGCAGCCCGACGACTTGGGTGACCGAAAAGACGAAGACGAGATCGAAGAACAGCTCCACGAACGTAACCCGCTGCTCCGGCGATACGATGGACGTTGGCTTGGCGTTTTCCACTTGCAGTCCGTCTCCTTCAAGAGGAAGTTGGCAGGATAGAGATTTCTGGCTCGCCAGGCAAATTGCGGGTCTCGGTCGTATTCACGGAGTTTTGACAAAGCCCAGACCACGGGTTGCCCACCATCCACCATCGGCGTAACATCGTCGTCCTGAAAGGCACTTGCAACCGGACAAAAACGCGCTCCCGCACCCCGGGTCGCCATTTGCATTCAAGAAGCCGGTGGGATATTTCGAGCGTCTCGTCAAAGGAGTGGGCCCATGAGTCATGAACATAGACGCCATTTTCTAAAGAAGTCCGCGACCATCGTGTCCGGGTTGGCGGCGGCGAGCTGCGCGCCGTCGCGAGAGACCGCAACCGTCGGTGCGGCGACGACGCTTGATCGAGCGACGTTGGACGCACTGGGTCGTATCGTTCTGCCCCAAGGGGCTCTCGGCGACGAAGGCGTGGCGCGTATCCTCGACGACTTCGTAAAATGGCTCAACGCGTTCGAGCCCGTGGCCGAGCTGGATCATCACTATCTCTGGAACGACGAGATAGCCTACGGGCCCCCCGACCCGAGCCCAAACTGGTGCTCACAGCTCGAAGCCCTCGAGCTCGAAGCCCGGAAACGTCACGGGAGCTCTTTCAGCGCCGTCGACGAGCCGCTCCAACAAGCCATCCTTCACCGGCAGCTCCCGCGCGAGATACCGCAAGATCTTCCTTATGCGGGCGACGCACCTCATGTTGCTATCGGGCTTCTCGCCTATTTCTACCGAACCTCCGAAGCGAACGATCTCGGCTACGGTGCCGCGATCGAGAAGCAAACCTGCCGCGGACTCGATACCGGTCCCGACGAGCCCGAGCCCCTCGAGAGCTAACGCCATGGCCACGACGATCGAGAGCGATGTCGTCATCATCGGCGCGGGCATCAGCGCCGCCATGGTGGCCGAGAAGCTGACTGAAGAGACCGACGCCAAGATCGTCGTCATCGAAGCTGGCGACAAGATTTTCAACCTCGAGGAACGGTTCGACAGGCGCGCCCGTTTTCTCGCTTATCGTGAGAACCCGTGGCCCGGTGATCACATCCGCGGCCAGACCGGCACGGGGATCCAATCACGTTCGATGGCGGTCGGCGGGCTCGCGCTTCATTGGGGCGGGACGACCCCGCGCTACTCGCCGGAGGATTTTCAAGTTCGCTCGATCTACGGCGTCGGCTATGACTGGCCACTGACCTATGACGATCTCGACCCGTTCTATCAGCAGGCTGAGGAACGACTCGGTGTGGCGGGATCGCCTGGCCCTACCGAGCTCGATCCGCGCTCGAAAGACTACCCGCTGCCGCCGCTTCCCGTCTCCTACAACCTCGCGAAGCTCGAGGAATGGGGTGAGAAGTCGGGCATTCCGTTCTGGCGCAATCCGGTCGCGAAGAACTCTGTCCCTTATCAGGGAAGAAACGTGTGCACGCGTTGCGATACCTGCAGCATCTGCCCGACAGGCGCGAAGTACACGCCCGATTTTACGTTTCAAAGACTATTGAACGAAGGCCGCATCGAGTTCTACGACCGCACCCTCGTTCGCCAGCTCGAGCTAGTGGAGGGATCGGACGCCATCGACCACGCTGTCGCACTCGACCGCGACGCGCCGGACGAGCCTATCCATTTTCGCGCCAACACTTTCGTGCTCGCGTCCGGCTACTGCTGGAGTACGCATCTCCTGCTGCTCTCTAGAAGCGATCGCTTCCCAAACGGGGTCGCCAACCGCTCGGGGATGGTCGGGAAGTTCGTCACCGGGCACCGTTCCCTGAATACCTATGTTGAAGTGCCGATGAAGCTCTATCCGGGCGTCTACCGCTCTGACAGCTTGCTTTCCAAGAAGTTTCAGCGCGAGAGACCAGAGCGTTATGTGCGCCACGACCTTCGTATCTGGGAGTCGGACGCCGGGCGCCGGCCGCGGCTCACGGACGATGGGGGTAAGCGGCTTTTCGGCGATGCGCTCTTGGACGACTGGAGGAAGCGTACCGCGACCGGCGTCGCGCGCATGCGTGCTTATTACGACGTCATCCCCGCGAAAGAGAGCACGCTCACGCTCGACTCTGATCGCAAAAACTCTTGGGGGGATCCGTTGCCTCGGATCGACTTCGCCGACAGCGAGTGGTCGGCCGAGCTCCGTCAGCACACGGAAGACAGCATTCGCGGCGTCTTCGATCAGATCGTTCGTGCCGGCGGCGGAAAGACCTTGTCGACGCGCGTCGACTCCTTGCACGACCATCCGGGCGGAGGGTGTCGCATGGGCCGAGAGCCGGCGTCGAGCGTCGTCGACCCCGTCGGCCGATCGCACGACCACGAGAACTTGTGGGTCGTAGGGGCGCCGACGATCGTCTCGTCCGGATGCAACAACGGGACATTGACTTTTGCGGCGCTCTCGCTGCGCTCCGCGGCAGCGCTCGCGAAGACGCTTCCCGCACGGACAACGGACTAATTCTCAACGACGCGGTTGGGACTGCGTGTTTGCCCGACAACCTCGGATTCAGCCGCCGCGAAGTCGCTCGGACTCGACCGAACGGTCGGAACGCTTCAGGCGGGAATGGCGGCCGACCTCATCGGTGTCGAGGGGAACCCCCTCGAGGACATCAGTTCTCTTCGGCGGGTGCGCTTCGTTGTGACGGACGGGAAGGTGTGGAAGAACGCGCGATGACCTTCTGACTCTTCGCTAGCTCATCCCACATCGTCTCGGTCTTCTTTCGAAACACGGTGAAAGCGTCCGCGGGCACGACGTCCCAATCGCCGCGAAGAAGCTCGTTGTCGAGCTGCCCCGGCGCCCAACCGGAATGGCCCAGGTAAAGCCGCAGCTCTTCCGGACCGCGTTGCTCTTCGATGAGCGCTTCGAGCACTTTGGTGTTTCTGCTGAAATACACGTTTCCCATAACGCCGTCGACGCCCTCGGGCGGCTCATCGCTGCGGAATAAAAAGATGAGTCCTTCGAGAGCCACGGGCCCACCGAAATGAAGCGCATGCGTTGCGGCGCTGTCATCGAGATCGGGTAGCGCCTCCGAGAGCGGTATCCCGGTCGCACGGTTCACGATGAGGCCAAGGGTGCCTTCGTCGCCATGCGACAACAGTAAAACCACGCTCTTGTAAAATGGGCCGCTGGCGATGCTGGGTTTCGCGACCAGAAATACGCCCTTCGTGGGAGCCACTTTCTGGCTCGCCGACGGCGCGCCGAGCACGAGCGCAAGAGACGCTGCTGCGAATAAACGCACGCCCGGAGCCTACGCCCATGGACCGCGTGATGTCTACCCCGAACCGCGCACAAGCCGCTCGGCGAGCTCTCATTTAGCGACGCCTGTAGCCAGAAGCGCGGCGGCCATGCCAGTGAGGTGCGCGACTGCCAGGCTGACTCCATGAAAGCGGATCAAGTTGGCCCATCGTCAGCGAAGGGTTTTGCGTTGGGTGGCGTTGATTCTGTTCGGGGAGAGCTAACTTCGGCTCGCGCTGAAGCACTACATCACGCATTTTCATCACGAGAGGAAACAACAAGGGACGGGCAACTTACTGTTGTTCCCCGTCAGCGGGTATACACGTCGGACCAATGACCCGCTTCGTTGCCGGGCAAAGCTCGGTGGGCTTCTGCGTTTCTATCATCGGGACGAAGCATGAGTTTTTTGGCCCTACGGGGTCAACCGGTTCCAACAGGACGCGATCGATTACCTGAAAGAATAGAATCGCGCTGTTCGGGAACAACTGGGTGGACGCCGACTACGTTTTACCGATGCGCAGCGGCCGCGGCTCGTGGCGAAGGCGAGGACGTTGGGTAGCGCTGGCCTGAAGGAAATTGCGGATCTCGTGACGCCCGATACCTTGTTGCGCTGGTACAAAAAACTGCCGACGGCTGGCACCCTATCAGAGCTCGCCTCGTTTCCTGACAAGCCGTCTCCGCATTCTCAACGCCGCGAATGGTACCCCCGCCGAAAGTCGATCCAGCCCGCTAGGTCCCGTAACCCTTCGCGTGAAGTGTGCAGGAGCGCGCAGTGCGGGAAATCCGCACGCTGCGCGAGGTGGGGGGGTTGGAAACGGACTTTCGGTGTGGCTAGTGAGGCACTCCCAGAGGAAACGGGGAGAAACAGATAGGCCACACCTACGGAGGACCGCGCCAGCCTTCGACCCTAACGGGGGGCGCTTAGCCGCGCATAAGCCTCTCGGCGAGCTCTGATTTGGCGACGCCTGCGGCCAGAAGCGCGGCGGCCATGCCCGTGACGTGCGCGACCGCCAAGCTGACTCCATGAAAGTTGCGCTCCTTGGGAAGGCCGGGAAGCTCACGCGCCCATGTCGACGCCACGAAAACGCCGTCCTCGTAGCGGATCGTGTCCGCGTCCAGCTCGCGATCCTCCCGCACGGCGACGACGCCGTCGAGGCGGCCCGGGAGCGAAGGCTCTCCCGATACCTCATGGGCGGCGACGATGACGAGACCCGCTTCGTGCGCTCGCTCGCAAGCCGCGGCGAATTCCGGCGCGCGCGCCTCTTCCGTGCAACCGAGGCTCAAGTTGAGAAGATCCAAAGTCTTCGGACAACCTGAAATGGCCCACTCGATCGCGCCCAGCAGCGTGTCGACATGGGTCTCGAGCCGCCGTCGGAAGATACGAATCGAGAAGAGCTCGGCGCTCGGCGCGTGGGCGCGGATGGTCGCGGCCGCCGCCGTACCATGTCCGAGCATGTCTTCCCAAGCGTCATCGACTTGGACGACACCGTCGCTGAAGCGCAGCCCCACACCGCCAGCCACGCCACCGACATGTCTGTGATGCGGGTTGATCCCGCTATCGGCGACGCCGACGCGAACTTTGGATATCGGAGTCAGCGCCGAAAAGGGCCTGGCATTCACGACAGGATCAGCGGGTCCGGGCACTAGGACTCTTGCCTGCTGGAGAAAGGCTCTCCTCGTTTCCGAATATCCTCTGGAAAGTACCCTCTTCGCGTGAGAGCGTGGCGACCGTGCCGTCCTGGACGATGCGGCCGTCTTCGAGCACGAGAACACGGTCAGCTTTGGCGACGAGCGGCAGGCGATGGGAGAACACGAGGGTGGTTCGGTGGCGGACGAGCGGCAGGAGCGCCTCCGCGATGCCAGCTTCGGTCTCGCCGTCGAGCGCCGACGTGGCTTCGTCTAAAACCAGCACCGTCGCGTCCTGCAAGATCGCGCGCGCGATCGCGATCCGTTGCCTCTGTCCCGCGGAGAGCTGAAGACCTCGCTCTCCGACTTGGGTGAGATAGCCTTGCGGCATTTTGAGAATGACCTCATGGATCCCTGCAAGTCGGGCGCTGTTCTCGACGTCGCGCGCGCTCGCCTCGGGACGGCCGTAGCGGATGTTCTCCAGAACAGAAGCGTTCCAGAGAAACGTCTCCTGCTCGACGACGGCGACGTGGCGCCTCAAATCGTCCAGGCGCAGCGCTTTCACGTCGATGCCGTCAACCAAGAGCTCCCCGCGAGCGACGTCGAGGCGTCTCAAGATCAGATCCACGATGGTCGATTTGCCGACACCGCTCGGCCCAACGATGGCTGTTATCGTGGCCGGAGTCACTCTGAAGCTCACATCGTCCAGCACGGTCTCGCGCTCGTGGTCGAGGCCGACATGCCGGAGCTCGATCTCGCCGCGCATGCCCGTGAGTCCGGTTGCGTCCGGGCGCTCTTCCACTTCGGCAGGTTCGTCGAGGAGCTCGAAGACCCTGTCGAGCGACGCACCCGCCGCACGCAAGCTCAAATAAAGACCCATCAATCCCGACAACGGTCCGAGCAGGCGTGCTTGATAGGCTGTGAACGCGACGAAGCTCCCCATGCTGAAGCTGCCTTGCAGCACCAGGTAGCCGCCCGCGAGAAAGACCGCGAGCGTCGAGACCGAAAGCAGAACGCCCGGGATTCCCGAAGCGAGGTAGTTCGTGATTTGTCGGTCGAGGAGCGCACGGACGAAGCGATCGTTCTTCTCCCGGAAGCGCGCCGCTTCGCGCGCTTCCTGACGCGACGCGACCGTCTGGCGCATTCCGAGAAACGACTCCACCAAAAAGCTTCCAATGTCGGCGCTTCGCTCGCGCAGCTTGAGATTCTTGCCCGTCACCTGCTTCCGGTATCGCCTCAAAACCCAGATCGAAGGAGGAACGAGCGCGATACTCAAGAGGAACAGCCGCGGCTCCAGATAAATCAGAAGCGTTACCGTCCCACAGAGAAAAACGATGTTGGTCAAGAACGACAAAAGCGTATCGGAGGCGATCCTCTGAATCTCAGACACGTCTCCGTTCAGTCTCGAGAGGATGTCGCCCATCGGTGTCTTCGCGTAAAAACGCGGCGACAGTGTTTGAAGATGGCGAAAGACGCGGAGGCGGATGTCGAAGAGCGCCTCCGTCGAAACTTGAATGTAGCGGTAGCCAGAGATGGCGTTCAGCACGACGCTCGCGACCGAGACGGCGAACAAGAGCAAGGAGACGCGAACGAGTAGTGAGAAGTTCTCAGCCAAGAAAGCGTCGTCGATGAGGACCTTGAGAAAGTAAGGCTGCGCGAGCCCGAGCAGCGTCGCAAACATCGAGACAAAAAGAACGAAGCCGAGACGCTTCCAGTAGGGAAGGGCGAAGCCTAAGGCTCGCCGGTAGTGGCCCACGGCACTACTTTTGCGATGTGGTGGGGTTCGGGATCTCGACGGGAGTCATCATGAAATCACCGCCGGCATAAACGGTCTTGATGAGCTCGAGGGTCGCGCTGTCGTAGATCCATACGGTGTCGCCCACGCCCGATACATATAGCTTCGTTCCGTCATGGCCGACGATCATCGAGTTGTTCGTCCGCCCGCGCTCGAACTTCTCCTTCTTGAGGATGACCCTCTGCTTCTCCATGTCGACAACGACCAGGTCATTGAGGCCGGCATAGCCGCGTTTGCCGTCAGGGGAGAGGGCAAAGCGGTTGAGCTTCAGCTGAGGTCCGAGCTCGAAAGTCGACACGTTCATATCATAGAGGTCGAGCTTGGTGACGCCGAAGATACGCTTTTTCAGAACGGGATCGACGGTGCGGTAAATGCCGTAGAAGGTGCCGGGCTCCGTTTCCGTCAAGCTCAAGCCGCGAAACTCGCCATAGCCCGCCAGCAGCGGTTTCGAGAGCACTTTCTTTCTCTTGATCTCCCGGGTCGCGGCATCGAACTCGTAGAGGTCGCGGCCGATGACATAAAGGGAGGTTCCGTCCGGAGAGACGTGGAACGCCGGGCGCCGGGCGCCGACGATCTCTTCGGGGAACTTGAAGCTGTCCACGACGCTCCGTGCGCCGAAGTCATAGACCATGACGTCGACGTCGTTGTCTTGGACGAAGCGATCCGTCTCGAGCGCGACGACGTTGACGATCAAATAGACTCTCGAACCGTCGTGATTCGGATAGGCGCTGAAAAAACGGACGCGTTTTTCTGGGGTCGAGAGCTTGATCTCGTCGATCACCTCTTGCCGCACAGCGTCGATCACTTCGATCGACTCCATGCGATCGGTGACCACATAGAAGCGTCGTTTGTCGGGCGTATAGTTCGCGGAGCCGGTCGCTACACCGTGGCGGAGTCTGAGCCCGTCCGTGAACGCGTCGGTCGTCTGGTCGAAAAAGATGATCCGATCGGGCCAGATGCCCGCGATGAACACGTTGGGCTCTTTTTGAGCGAAGGAGGGAGTGGCCGCGCCCAACATCCCCAACAGCACGACGAGGGCTTTTTTTCGCATGGTCTCTACGGGAAAATCAGATCGATCTTCCGCCAGTCTTGCGTCGCGCTGGCGCAGCCGGAGTGCCAGTCGGGGTTGTTGTTCAGATAGTCCGGGACTTGCGCCGGCCAGAAGCACGTCTTGTAGCAGTCATAAAGATCGCGCTCCATCGGCTGGCAGAGGTTCGCCGTTCCGCCCGTGCTGTCGACTTCCCAACCGGGTGAGAAGATCGTCGTGCAGCCCGGGGGGACGTGAGGCGTAGCGTCGTCCTGCAACGCTTTGACGCCGCCATCTTCCGCTTCCAAGAACTCCATGACGGCTTCAGCTTTGCGGTTTTTCGCCTTCAAATGCTTCATGCGACTTTCCTTTCGTCGAAGCGGTCCAAAAACTCGGGATTTCCGTCCAGTAACTTTGCGTAGACTTCGAGCCCCATCGCCGTCCACTCGCGAATCCAGTCGCAATAGTGGAGGTTGGGACGAAAACGGTCACCGTAGCGCACCTGGGCTTCATGATAACACCCGCCCGAGCAAAGGCTCCGGACCCAGCAGGTGCTGCAATCGATCCGCTTGTCGATATGCCCGCGCTCGAGGTGCTCGGCGCGCTTGCTCGCGTCGACGCCCGTCTCGACGTGGCCGAAGTCGTGGTCTCCCGAGCCGGCGAAGCGGTGGCAGAGGCCGATTTCGCCGCCGGGGGCGACGCCGAGCAGGCCGAGGCCCGCGCCGCAGGGATAGGCTTTCGACACCCCTTTGTGGACCTCACCGAGCATGTCGCTCAAGTTCGAAAAGCCGAGATATTTGCCGGCGAGCGCGGCTTCCACGTAGCGTTCCCCGAGGGCGCGGAACTGCTCGAGAAGCTCGTCGAACCCGTCGCCGTCGATGGCGTAGTCGAGACCCGTCGACGACGTCACCGGGGCGAAGCCGACTTCGTAAAAGCCCATCTCTTCGGTCAAGTGATGGAAGATCTTGGTCACATCGATGACTTTCGACGTGAGCGTGACGCGCGCACCGATGGGACGGGTCTTGTAGAGCGACAAGAGCTCTTTGATGCGCGGGGCGACGACGTCGTAGCTCCCCATGCCCGTTTTCCCGTACACGCGCATCGAGTCCTGAATCTCTTTCGGACCGTCGATAGACACCGTCACGCCGATGCGGTTATCCGCGAGCCACTGGCTAATGTTCCGGGTGAGCAGCGTCGCGTTCGTCGTCAAGCTGAAATCGACGAACTTCCCTTCTTCTCTCGCGCGCTGGCGCGCGTAATCCACGGTCGGACGAATGATCTTGAAGTTCAACAGCGTCTCGCCGCCGAAAAACGTAATCTGCAGCTTGTCATTACGGCCCGACTCAGCGAAAAGCGTATCGACGGATTGCCGCGCCGTCTCCTCGCTCATAACTTCCGCCGGCGCGGACTTCTCGAGACGGTCCTCGCCATACTCGTAGCAATAACGGCAGCTCAAATTGCAGCTATTGGTGACGTTGAGCACGATCGTGCTGAGGGGGGGGGGCTCGGGCGGTGTTGCGAGCTGGGTCATCGGCACATCGGGCGCGCCGTCGCGATGCACGGCACCGACTCGGGCGAGCTCCCTTAGAGCGCCTTCTGCGCCCGGCGAGGTGGCGAGCGCCTCGATGGGCTTCGGACCTTCCTCGAGAGCGTCCAGGATGGAGCGGACTTCATCGTCGAGCTCGAGCACCATCGATGACGGGATGAGAAACGCGTATTCGCGCTCCGGCGAGGAGAAACGTTTGAGTTCTGAGGGGTAAACGAGTGTCATGGAAAAAGCTCCCAAAATACATAGACGGGGATCGTGACGACGAGGCGCGAGCGCCCGCGGAGGGCGTCCGCTGCGCCGTCGGGTCGATAGCTCGCGACCACCCAGACGTCTCCGAAATTGTCGGCGTTCAGCTCGCGATCCATGTTCGGACCATCGATAGCCGGCGTGAAGAAGCCCTTCTGATCGATAGCACCTACGTAATCGATGTCGTCATCTTCGTGGCGGATGTAGTACTCCTCGACGCTCCATTCGGGCTGGACCGTGCCGAGGTCGACGTCGTCCTCGGTGAGCGGCTCATCGTCGGGCCCGCGGTGAAAGGCAGCCGCCTCGAACTTCGCGAACTGTTTCGCGACCGCGCCACCGCCGACGCGCGCGAGCGCTTCGTCGGGCAAAACTTTTATATAGTCGACGCGATCATAGACCGCGAAAGCATCGACGGCTTGCGTAGGACCAAGCGCGACGTCGCGATAGCCCGAAAGAGCTTCGTCACTCACTTCGAGTGCCACCGTGAGCGTCGTTGCCGTGCGAGAGGAAATGCCCATCACGGACACGCCTTGGCCGAAATCGAGATCGTCTGTGAGGATGTCGTCTGTGAAGTTCGCGCCCGTGATGGTGACCGATGCCGTTCCCCCGCCCACCTTCGCCGAGCGAGGCCAGACGGCCGCAATTCGCGGATCCGCCCCGAGGCGAGCGAGCGTGGCATCGAGTCCGAGCTCGCCATAAGTGCCGCTGAAAATCCGTCCTTCGAGCTTCGACCCGTCATCCGACAGCATGAGCACTTCGCGTAGCTCGCCCAAACCGTCGCCGTTCGAGCTGCCCCTCCACGAGTAGCCTCCGTAGAGAACCCCCTTGCCTTCGCGCTGGTGACGGCTTCCATCGGCGAGGAGGATCTCCGCGCTATAGGCGTAGTCGTCACCTGCTTTCGCGAAAGTGACGACGCCCGAAGCCGGGCCTTCTCCCGGCTGATGCGTTTTCAAAAGCCATCTGCCTGCGATGCCGCGGCCCGTGCCCTTGGCCTTGTAGCGCTTCCACTCCGGTGTCTCGAGCGGGTAGTCCGCTTTCAGTGTCTCCAAAACCCGGTCCGCCCGCCACTCCGAGCCCGCGTCTTCGGCCGGCGCATCGCCCCCGAGAGGCGATGCGCCGCGGAACGTTTGGAACTCGATGACCGGGAAGTAGCCGATATGCATCCCCTTCAAGAGATCCCATTCCTCGGCCGTACGGCGCTGGGTAAAAAACCGAACGCCCATGTGGCACCGCACGCATGTGTCTTTGAGCTCTTTGTCCTCGATGTTCTCGAGCTGCGGCCGCTTCTCGGCGCGATAGAAATAAGGACGCGCTTCGTCAGGCGCCAAGCCGTGATGGTCCGAGAGATAGCGGACGATCTCGCGCGCTTGGTCCGGCGTCAGATTCAAGCCGTTCGTACGGATCATCCGCTTGAGCGTCAGCTGCCAGCCCTCGGGGGCCTTGCGCTCGTAGGAGATACGCGTCATACGACCGGCGTCGTCGCTCGCGTGGCAAGAGCCACAAGCGTTGCGGACGAGCTCGCTCTGAACGGGGATGCCTTCATCCGCGGCGCTAGCAGACGCCGGCATCAGGATGAGGAGGAGTAGATAACGGAGTCTCAAAGCACGAACCTCCCGAAGAAAATCGAGAAGGCATCGTATCAGTGTGGGTGCGCCGCGTCCAAGTACCCATGCCGGTAGAGCCAGTCGATGGCTGCATAGGTGGGCTCGTAGGCCCCCTCGGCCGCGCGGGCCGCCTCCGCCGCGGTTCCCGCGGCGGTAGCGACGCGGAACAGATCAGGGAGCAAGATGGTGCCCAGATAGCGGACTGGCCGCTTTATTCCTGCGAGGCCCGGCCCCACAAGCACCTCGCGTCGCGTGATCGTGTCGTTGTCGAGGACGGGCGCTTCGACGACCTCGACACCGTCTCCCGCACGAAGCGGTGTAGTCGGGGTCAGGGGCGCGCGGGGAGCCGCGGGCTCGGGCGGCGGCTCGTCCGAAAGGGCGCGCTTCATCCAAAACGGACGATCGGCGAAGCGCGTCTCCTGACGGTAGAGCCGCGCGAGCCGAGAGCGCGTCATGTCAAAGATGTCCTGCTCGCGGCTGTCATAAAAGCGCGCGGCTTCCTCCGCCATCCAGGGTTTTTCGAGAATGGTCCGTACCACCGCCGCTGCCACGATCGCTCCGTCCATCGCTTTGTGGACGCCGTGCGCCGAGAGCGGGTCGAGAAAGGACGCGGCATCGCCGACGAGCAGGAAGTCGCGCGCGCAGAAAGGGCTAGCGCCATAAGGCGTCGCGTCGGTCCCGCGCACGGGATCTACACGCTTGACGCTCTCGACCATGGACCGGATGTGAGGTGCTCTGTCGATGGCGCCCTGGTAAGCGGCGTCGGCGTCTCCATCGCGCACCGCATCCCCGTCGACCATCACCGTGACGTCGCGAAGCCTGTTCTGAAGAGGAGCGGACCACACCCACCCATCGGCGAAGGTCTCGACGAGCGTTGTCGGTGAAGCTTCCCCGGCCTCGAAATGTCCTGTCAGCGCAAGGGTGCGCAGTCCTTCGACACGTTGACGGTAGGCCTTTGCCACGATTCCGGACCGGCCGGAGGCATCGACGACGAAGCGGCATGCGCGCGTTTCGCCCCCGCCGCAGTCGAGCGCGTGGCCTTCCTCGATAGGCCGCACTCGAACTACCGGCGCTTCGACGATGTGAACGCCGCGCTCGGACGCCGTGGCACGCAAGAAAGCGTCGAAGGGCCCGCGCCACACGAGAAGCGAAGTCTCTTGATGCTTACGCGCTCGAGTGCCGCCGCCGGACATCGGACCCCAATAGACGAGGTGCTCCTGTGGACGCGGCTCGACGACCTCGTCGGGCAGGGTGAGCTCGAGGCTCTCGAGCACAACGCGGATACTCGAAGGCAAGCTCTCACCGACGTGCTGGCGTCGGCCCTCGCCTTTTTCAAAGAGCGCCACCGCGAGCCCAAATTGTTGGAGCCGCATGGCACAGCTCGCGCCCGCCGGCCCTCCTCCGATGACGGCAACGTCCAGCATCAGCGATCAATTACCTTTCAGAACGAGCTCGTCGACATCTCCTTCCAAATGGATGTCGGTCCCCCAGAGCCACCAACCGCCGGGGAGGTGGATGGAGAAATAGCTGCGGGTCTGACACGTCCGCCAGATCCCGAGATGCCTTCCTTCCTTTCCGCGTGAGCCACCGGTGAAAAGACGCAGAAAGCTGATGAGACCGTCATACCAATCATGATTCCCGGTATGGCGTAGACATGGGGCGGAAGTTCCGGATTAGCGTCCGCAGAAGCCGCGTCGAAAGGCGCTGTGAGACGCTCTTCATAAGCTTCGCGACTTGCAACCGGATAGACGTCGCCGACGGGGTCGCTGCCCTCCGTGAAATCCGGGTCGGAACCGGTTTGCACTTCGAGAAGCCTCAGGTCGGCGCGAGCGTTGAGCTCTTGGGACACAAAGATTTCGATGCCGGTACGCAGCAGCTGCACCGGGTTGTGCCAGCGCACCATGCCGTGCCGGTTGCGGCTCATTGTTCAGAGCGACGTTCGACGACGATCTCGTAGCGCTGCTTGAGGGAGTCGACGAGCGCTGCGTCCGCCTCGCGACGGCGCTGGTCCAGAAGATCGTTGCGCACGCGGTCCCGAACCTCGGAGAGCTCCGGCTTCCGCCCTTCGGTACGTTCGCGGACGCGGACGAGATGCATCCCGTAGCTCGAGGGGATCGGCCCGCGCCAATCGGCAGGCTCGATCGCGAACAGGGCCCTTGCGAAATCGTCGCCAAAGAGCTCGCGCACCTCTTGCGCCGTGCGCGAAGGGAAGTCGCTCTGGAGCATGAACGGGTCTCCTCGAGCAGCCTGCGGATGGGCGAGCGCCGCACGCGCGTCCGATTCGGCCTTGTCCCCGCGACGATCGACGCTGAAATAGATGTGTGAGAAGCTGGCCCGCGCCGGGAGCATATATCGATCGAGATGCGCCTCGAAGTGCCGCTGCAGTTGATCGGGAGTGGGCTCGACGCGCGAGGCCAGATCCTCGGCCATGAACGTGACCCTTTGCGCCAAGCGACGCCGGATAACGGTATCCCCCTCGTCGAGGCCCATCGCGAGCGCTTCCCGGTACAGAACTTCCTCGCGGATATGCGCGTCCACGAGCCCTTGAAGCTCGGTTTCGGTCGGAGGGCGCTTCCACTGCATTGCCCAGAGCTCGCGCATACGCTCGATGTCGGCCGCGGTCAGCTCGATACGGTTTGCATCGCCCGTCCGCGTGTCATGGAGAAAGCCATAGGCGAAGAACAACAACGCGCCGATGGCGGTGAACTGTAAGAGCGGATTGCGACGCCACATCGCCCCTATCATACGGCGACTCGCCCGCCTGGGTGTCCAACCTTAGCTGCTTTAGCTTACACGGGCGCTCCTTTTTCTCGCGGGAAGAATTTGAGGCCCAGCGAAACACAGCCCGGGGAGTCGCTTGTGAGAACGCTGCTTGTATTCCGAACTTCAAGCTCAATTTTTGAATCGCGCCTACGGCCTGAAGTACCTTTTCCTTGATGATATGATCCTATCGTGTTGGTGACATGATTCTATCGATCCGAAACACTCTCGCATCCTCCCGTCGCGCGCGCAGTTGGTCGCAGCACGACCTCGCGGACGCAAGCCGCATCTCGCGGGCCGAAGTGAGTGCCATCGAGACCGGGCGACTCGCGCCCTCGACCGCGACCGCGCTACGGCTCGCAAAAGCGCTCGGGATGAGCGTGGAACAGCTCTTCACCCTCGCGGAAGTGGATCGCGAAGCCGGGTGGGCCTGGAAGCCCAAAGCCGATACGGGCCGATTTTGGGAAGCGAAGGTGGGGGCTCGCGTCTTGCGCTATCCGGTCGAGCCCACGGCCGTGGGCGAGCTCCCTCACGACGGTACCTTTCGTGGCGGCCGGGTCGAAAGCGCCGTCTGGGGTGAGCCGGATAGGACGCTCGTCGTGGCAGGATGTGACCCTGCGGTGGGGCTCCTCGCGGCCGAGCTCGCGCGGCGCGAAGGCGTGCGGCTCGTAGCACTCACTCGAGGAAGCAGCGAAGCGCTCGAGCTCCTGCGACATGGACTCGTTCACGCCGCTGGCGTCCACTGGGGAGAAGGTGCTACGAAGGACGCGAACGCCAAGATGGTGCGAGAGCGGCTAGGCGCCGGCTACGGCCTGCTCCATCTCGCGCGATGGCAAGAAGGCGTCGCTCTCGCCACCTCGGTGCGGGCGCGTACCGCGAGCTCGATCACCAAAGCGCGGTTGCGATGGGTGGCGCGAGAAGAAGGCTCGGGCGCACGGCACTGCCTCGACCGGCTTCTAGGCTCGAAGTCGCGCAAACGTTTTCGCTACGTCGTGTCGAATCACAGAGAAGTCGCGATCGCCATCCGGAGCGGTTTTGCGCAAGCGGGCGTTGCGGTGCGGATTGCCGCTGAACAAGCAGGCCTCGACTTCGTTGCTATCCAACGAGAGGATTACGAGCTCTGCTATTCCGAAGAGCTTCGCGGCGGTCTGGCCCTCACGTCACTGCGAAAAACGATGCAGCAGGCGACGCTCAAGCGCCTATTCCAAGATCTCCCGGGCTATGACGTCCGCCACATGGGTGGAGAACACAGCGTCGCTTGAGTCGCGTTATGCTTCGGGCCTCGGCTTGGATCGTCCCGCGCGGAACGGAAACGAAATGACGATCGATCTCGCCTGGCTCATTCGCTTCACTGTTCAAATAGCCGCTGCCGGCGTCCTCATCACGCTCCCGTTCGGGGTAGCACTCGGGTTCTGGCTCGCGCGGACCCATCGCCGCGGTCGATCCGTCATTGAGACGCTCGCGACTTTGCCGCTCGTCTTGCCGCCTACGGTCGTCGGCCTCGTGCTCCTCGAGCTGTTTGGCCGCAACCGCCCCATCGGCCGCTTTCTCTACGAGAGCTTTGGCGTGAGCGTCGCGTTCACATGGCGCGCGGTCGTGATTGCTTCGGCGGTCGTCGCCTTCCCGCTCCTCGTGCGCACGGTCCGGGCCGCCTTCGAGGCCGTGGATCCCCGGCTCGAAGCCATCGCGCGCACGCTCGGGCGACCGCCACTCTACGTGTTCTTCACGATCACGCTACCTCTCGCTGCGCGCGGTATCCTCGCCGGCGTCATCCTCGGCTTTTCGAGAGCTCTCGGCGAGTTCGGCGCCACCATCATGGTCGCCGGTAACATCCCGGGCGAAACGCAAACCCTCTCGCTCGCGATCTTCCAGCTCGTCCAGCTCGGTAGCGACCCAGAAGCCTACCGCCTCGCCGTCGTGACAGTGCTTATTGCGTTCACGGCGATCTTTGTCTCGGAGCGGCTCACCAGGACCAGGGCATGATCCACGTTTCTGTCCGGGTTCCTCTCTCGTCGTTCGATCTCGATGTGACCGCGGAGCTAGACGGCCGCGTGACCGCAATCTTCGGTCCGTCGGGCGTTGGTAAGACGACACTTCTCGAGATCTTGGCGGGCATACGGCAACCTTCCGAGGGTGAGATCCGCTTCGGCGGCGAAGTGATGTTCTCGTCGAGCGCCAATGTCTTCGTGCCACCCGAGCGCCGCCGCGTCGGCTTCGTCCCGCAAGAGGCTCTACTGTTTCCGCACCTGAACGTCCTTCGCAACATTCGCTACGGTGCTCACGGTGAAGACCCCAAGATTACGGTCGACTCCGTCGTGGAAGCGCTCGAGATCGGACATCTCTTGAAGCGCGACACCGGCCGTTTGTCAGGGGGTGAGCGACAACGCGTCGCCCTCGCGCGCGCGCTCCTCACCCGACCGCGTCTTCTGCTTCTCGACGAACCGCTCGCGGCTCTCGACGTCGAGCTCAAAGAACGCATCCTTCCTTACCTACGCCGCGTGCGCGAGCTCTACGCCATCCCGGCCATCGTCGTGAGCCACGACGTCTTCGACGTTCTCACTTTGTGCGACGAAGTCGTGCTGATCGATCGGGGACGGATACAGGCCAAAGGCGCACCCAAAGAAGTGCTCACCCAGCCCGGCCCCGGCGGCGCCTTCTTTCGCGGACGCTTCGAGAACGTCTTCGATGCACGCGTCGCGGAGCAATCACCAGAAGAGGGGCTCACGCGGGTCACGACGGAGGCTCGCCTCGAGCTCTTCGCGCCGCACCGGGAAGCGCCTGTCGGTGAACGCGCGCTTGTCGGCATTCTCGCGGAGGACATCTTGCTCGCGCGGACGGCGCCCGAAGGGCTTTCGGCGAGAAACCTCGTTCCCGGGACCATTGGCGCCATTGAAGAACGTGAAGGCGTCGCGATGGTGCGCGTGGATGCAGGCGACCCGATTTACGTCCGGCTAACGCATCGGGCGGTCGCGCAGCTCGAGCTCGAGCGTGGCCAACCCGTGCACCTCATCATCAAGACGCACTCGATCCACTGGATCGCGTGAGGAACGCCGTTCCGCTTGCGTCGACGGTCCCATTAAGCGTCATATCTTTTATTTGCAAGCGAGGAGGTAGACGTTATGTGGCCTCGATTCTGCTTGTGCCTCATTCTCTCGCTGGCTCCGAACGCCACGTCATGATTCGGACGCGACGCTGGCGTAACTAAGCGAGCGCGTCTTCGTTTAGAATACGGGCATCGTGGATCGCCGAGACTACCCGCGCTTCGCGTCGCACTTCGTTCCCAGAACCACCGCAGGGCGACGCGGTCTGTTGCTCTTCGTGATACTTTTCGCGCTCGCAGAGCCGCCCATTCTGCTCCTCGCGAACCGCGTCGAGCCCTTCGTGCTCGGGATGCCGTTTCTCTACACGTACCTCCTCGCCGTCTACGCCGCGCTCATCGCGGTGCTTCTCTGGATGCATCGTCGGGACGTCTAGGTGGAGCCGTGGGTCATCGCGACTGGGCTCATCTTTCTCTACATCCTCGTCACCTTCGTGCTCGGATTCGTCGCCAACCGCCGTCTCGCGATCGATCTCGACGATTTCTTTCTCTATGGCCGCAAAGCTGGCTTCGGCGTTCTTTATCTGACGGTCGTGGCAACCTATCACTCCGCGTTCGCCTTTTTGGGCTCGGGCGGCTTTTTCTATACCCACGGGATCGGTTTTTGGGACGCGGGCACTTGGACGATCCTCGTCGGCGCCTTCAGCTATGTGCTCGGCACCCGAATTTGGGCGCTCGGCAAGAAATTCGGCTACGTGACGCCGGCCGACTTGCTCGCGGACTTCTACGAAAGCGAGGCCGTCAGGGTTGTTGTAGCGCTCGTCTCGGTGCTCTTCACTATCCTTTATATTCAGGTCCAGGCTCAAGGGCTCGGCTATATCATCTCAGTCGCCTCGGGCGAGCGCATTCCTTACGAAGTCGGGACGTTCATCCTTCTCGTAGTGGCCGCGATCTATCTCGCGGCCGGAGGCTTGCGCGCGGTCTATTGGACCGATGTCGTCCAAGGCGTATGGATGTACGTGGCCATTTGGGTCGGCGCGCTCGTACTCGCCTTCGAGCTTTTTGGTGGACCATTCGAGCTATGGCGCCGCGTCGCCGTCGAGCGGCCAGATCTGCTGACGCTGCCGGGTCCAAAAGGCTTCTTCACGCCCGGCATGTGGTTCGGCATGATGATCTCGCTCTGCGGCGTTCTCTTCATGCCGCAGATGATGCTCCGCTATTACACGGCCGCTTCCGATCGCACGATCCGCTGGCTCGGCGCGACGACGCCGATATACTTGATGACGCTCTATATCCCGGCGGCCCTCATTGGTCTCGGGGGCGCGCTCGTGCTACCCGATCTCGCCATCCCCGACCAGGTATTCCCGGAGCTCTTGTTTCGCTACGCGCCCCCGTGGCTGACGGGAGTCATCCTCGCTGGCGCGGTCGCCGCCGCCATGTCCACGCTCGATTCGATCTTGCACGCGAACATGACCGTGCTGACGCGCGACATCTATCAACGCTACGTGCGCCCCGAAGCGAGCCCGGCGCACTACGTGCGGGTCGGTCGTATCCTGGTCCTAGCGCTTCTCGTCATCGGTTATGTGCTCGCGATCAATACGTTCGAGGCTCTCGTCGTGCTCGTGTCACTTTCGGGCTCGGGCGCACTGCAACTCGCCCCCGGTGTGGTAAACGTCTGCTTTCCCTCGAAGCTTCTTTTGACCCGAGGCGGCGTCTTGGCCGGGCTCGGGGCTGGACTCGCCTGCCTGTTCTGGACGCTCGTCATAAAACCGCATCCGTTTGGCGTCCACGGTGCCGTCTGGTCCCTTGCGCTCAACTGGATGGTTGCCACCGCGGTGTCGCGTTTCACGAAACCGCCCTCCGCGGAGACGGTGTGGCGTATCCACGGCGAGATGGAGCGATTCGTCTATGGCACGCGGAGGTCGTGACGCGATGCGTTGTGAGGGAGCGTGTCCTATCTCTCCGTACGCGGCGATGTTCCAAGCACGTCGCCCATCGTCGTCACACCGAGACCATTGAGAACACGGTTCGCGTAGTTAAAATAAGCGATGATCTGGGCTATCAAGGATATAAAGCACGTGAGGTCGACCATGGGCGAGCTCAATTTCGATTCGTTGGTAGAAGACCCGAGAAAATTGAAAACACTGTCTCGTCGAGTATTCCTCGGCGTCGTGGGCGGGGCGGCGGCATCGGCCCCCTTCGCCCCGCTTTTGGACACGAGCGCATCCCAAGCGGCAGTTGCCACCCCCGGTTTGAGTGCGTTCGCGAAAGCGCCCGCACCCGATGACGAGCGGGCCTGGGAGGCGGTGGCGTCGCAGTGTCTCCTTCGCGACGGTCTCATGTACATGAACACCGGAACGCGCGGGCCATCTCCTCGCTACGTTCATGAGCGTCAGGTCGAAGCTCTCCACTTGACTCCAGCCGCCATCGAGGCCCGCGATCGTTACCTCGCGAAGAAGCTCCGCGATGGACTCCGTGCGATCGACGGCACCGACGTCTACGTTTCCGATGATCCGCGTATGAGTTGCGCCCTGGTGTCGTTCACGGTGAACGGCGTCGCCACGAAGGACCTCAATGACATGCTATGGGAGCGCCACAACATCTATATAAGAAACGTTACGCACGAAGAGGTCGACTGGGACGTCAACCGTGCGTCGATGCATATCATGATGCCGATGCCCGTTTGGTCAAGAAATTCGTCCGTCACTTCGATCGCGTGGCACGACCCGAATACGGGTTGACACGGCCGTGTTACACGAATTACTCCGGCTCAACAAGGCTACGTGTGATCGCCGACCAATACAGGAATAGGCCGACGATACTGAGACTGCCGAAAATGAACACCGCTTCAAGGCGCCCAGACAGACCCCAAAACCAGAATGAGTCCTCGGTGCCTTCTAGGTATCGGACCAGATTATCGGCAAACGCCGCGAAGAAGAGCATCGAGCTCCAGTAGAGCGGGCCGTGATGCTGACCGAGTGGGTTGACTTCGTCCCTGGGAGGGTCTTTCCCTGGCCTCAGCAAAGGACAGATAGCCAAAGCCCGTGACTATGTAAGCGATATTGAAGCCGACAAAGATCAAGATGGGTAGTGATACTCGCCACCACGACCAGTCGCTGAAAACGGCCAGCTTAAGGAGTGCCACGATCAAAGTGAGGGCGCCGAAGACAAAGAACCCGGTGGTCTGAATTTCCTTCTCGCCGGCCGTGGCTCCAGTTTTCATGCCGCCTCTCGGTGGTAGTATCTCAGCAGCCCACCGAGCCTTTCCCGACAAAGGATTGGCCCTTCGCGGGGGCCGCTGCTTTCTACAGACGGAAAGAGAACGACGTTTTCCTTGCCTTGATGGTTCCTCTCTCCATGATAATGAGCGAGATAGGAAGCCAGACACCGTCTGAATGCTGGCTCGCCGAACAAGATCAGCTTCGATAGACATTCTTCCTTCACAGACTTCACCCAGCGCTCCGCGAAGGAGTTCAAATTCGGGCTTCTCGCAGGCAGTTTGACGGTCTTGATACCCACCTCTTCGAGTGTCCGCTGAAACGACGCGCAGAATTTCGAGTCGCGATCGTGGATCAAGTAGCGGGTCGAGCAAAGAAAGCCGACATCCGCCATGGTCACATTCCGGGCCACTTGGGTCATCCACCTTTCGTCTGGATAGGGTGTGATACCGGCAATATGAACGCGTCGCGTAGCTAGGTGTATGAAGAATAAAATGTAGTAGGTGACCAGCCCGGACTTCGTCCACACCTCCGCGGTGAAGAAATCCGTTGCCGCAAGGACGTCCATGTGCGAGCGGATGAAATCGTTCCACGTCGTTGTCTTTTCTCGCTCCGGCGCGGGCGGTATACTGTGGCGCTTCAGTATGTTGCCGACGGTTTGGTCGCTCGCTCGATACCCGAGGTTCGCCATGGCCCCGGCAATGCGATCATAGCCCCACGATCGGTTCTCTCTCGCGAAGCGGATAATCAGCTGTTCGATCTTTTCGTCGATTCGTGGTCGCCCCGGATACGTCCGGTTCTTGGAACCGTCGAACTTCCTGGCGATGAGCTTGCGGTGCCACCCGAGAATCGTATCGGGCCTGACGATACTCGCCACCTCTTCGAGCGCGCGCTTGCCGAGCTGTTTTCCTATCTCCGCCAAGGTTCTCCGCTCACCATCGGTCAGGCGCAAACGGCCTTGCAGCTGATCTCGAAGAATACGATTCTCGGTAACGAGTACTCGTTGCGCAGGAGCAGTTCTCGGTCGACCGATCCCGTGATGTACGCCAGCATGGTCTTCCAGTCCATTGTGTCTCCCCGGAGAACTAGAGTAAGTACCTGACCACGACCTGTGATTCAACCGGTCTAACAGGCCGAGGCCAAGCCCTCTCAAACTGGCCTACGGGAGCGCGTTTGAGTTTATTGACCAGATGGGGACTTCGCGCCAGCTTACACCTATACCCCTGAGTAGAGCCGACGCCGATCCTCGAAACGTCCTACATGAAGACGACCCAAGCATCCTGGTTGCAGGCAGCTCGCTAATTTCACGCAGCTCGAGTTTATGGAAGGGACACCCACCAGTCGGCGGCGTATTTCAGGACACTCGGGTTCCTAGCTCGGCGCGGAGAGTTCCATGCGGAGGTCCCGCCGAAATCCCAGGCCTCGTTCGAAGAGAAGTACCGAAACATGGCGGGATACCGGCCTGTGCCGCGCGAGGACAAGTACTTCCCGATCGACGCGGTGACGGACTACGACAAATGGGATCCTGAGTTGCGGATCTTATTGCCGGATCGGGACGACGTAGAATTTCCGCCGGACGTGAAGTTGCAGTCAGGGCCCAACCCTAACACGGACTCAAACATAAAAGCTAGCTTTTATGATAATCCTTGGATAAAGATAGCCGAAATCTATGAGAGCACCATAAGTCAAGAGCATCTAAATCAGATAGATTTAAGGAATAAAAAATGAAAAAAGCTAATGGCAGAGCGGATAGCTATGATTTACTTGCCCGGGCAATGCGAGTCGCTTTCGAGGATTCAGTCAAACGTGGTTTGATCCCAATGGAAAAGCGGATGAATAAGCGAATGGATACCGTCTTGATGAAAACACGCAAAACGGTATCTAATGAGATCAAAAGCGAAATCAAGAAATCCGAAACTCGAATTCGCAAAGATATAGGGGAAATAGTAGGAAAAGAAGTAATTCGGGCGTTCGACAAACGACTCCCGTGATGAATGCTTATGCGAGTTGTCAAGCTAGCTTTGTAAATCCCAAAAATTGCTCCAGGCCAACCGGCGCCTGAACACCGCCTATATTTTCAAGGAGGCCTTCGGGCAACTCTGGGATTACCGCACCGAACGCGGCGCTCGCGCCTTTTTCACTCGTTGGAAAGACAGCCTCAAATGGCAACGCCTGCACACTAAGACTTTACGGTGCACTAAATTACAGCCAAAATAGCGCTCACGACCTTCGCTGCGTGCTAAATGGAGCGTAAGCGCCTTTTTTGCGAAGGGATGCCTACACATCACCAACAGCAAACGGCGCAAGCACCGTTCGTTACCAAATGGGAAGCGCTCGCCCCGGCCGTCGTTCGAAGCATCGAGGAGGCCGGCGAACAGCTGCTCACTTTCTACGAGTTCCCTCGCACACACGGTGCACTAAATTACAGCCAAAATAGCGCTCACGACCTTCGCTGCGTGCTAAATGGAGCGTAAGCGCCTTTTTTGCGAAGGGATGCCTACACATCACCAACAGCAAACGGCGCAAGCACCGTTCGTTACCAAATGGGAAGCGCTCGCCCCGGCCGTCGTTCGAAGCATCGAGGAGGCCGGCAAACAGCTGCTCACTTTCTACGAGTTCCCTCGCACACATTGAAATGAACGATACGGCGACGGTCGTGGCGAAGAACAATGAAGACGAACAGAACTCTGAAGGTTGCGGTCGGCAAAGTGAAAAAGTCGAGCGACACCAAGTCGTTTGCATGATTATCGAGAAAGCTCCGCCAAGTATGGGACGGTGGCATGCGATGGCAAACCATATACTTGGAGACGGCGGCCTGGGAAATGGAGATGCCTAGCTTCGCCAGCTCGCCATGCACGCGGGGAGTTCCCCAGAGAGGGTTGGCCCTGCTCATGTTCCGTATCAGCTCACGTATTTCGGGAGCGACGCTTGGTCGTCCGGGCCTACGCCGCCGGCTCTTCCAAGTCCAATATCGTCTGAACCCACAACGGTGCCAGCGGACGACCGTCTCAGGTTTCACGATGACGAGGACGCTCTCCCAGTCAGTCCAAAATTCTGTGCAACAGCACCCAAAACCCGCGGTCGACCTTCGAGAGCCGCGTCCGTTTCACCGAACGGCGGAGCACGGCGAGCTGCTGCCGAAGAGCGACATTCTCGAGAGCCAGCTTGCGACGAGCCTTGAAGGCAGAGATGAGAGCGGGAACCAACGACGAAATCATGCCGGCATGGTGCTGGCAGACCGAAGATTAATCAAGTTTGGTGCGTGCGGATGAATAAATAGAAGGCACAACCCTCAAGAACCTCAAACACAGACACTAAGCTGCTGATTTATTGGCTATTTCAAAAGGGCCGAGTTTTGGCACAGGACGGGGTCGCATCGCCGTTGATGCGTTTCTGGAGAACGTGGAAAGCGCCGAAGATACGCTCGATACGTTGATGGGCGCGCGCGCGCGGCGCCTCGATTCCCGACCTTGAACCTCGTCTAGAACTGGTGGCGAGACGGCTGCCAAACCACAGGTCCACAAGCCTCTGGTCGAAGTACGCGTCGCTTGGGCCGTCGGAGGCGCGCTACGTGATGGAGCGCCATCCCGATCTGCTCTTGGCAGTCGGCCGCGAGGCGCTGGAGCAAGATCCGGAACGAGTGATTCCGTTGCTGCTCGACCGGGTGTGTGCGGGGGAAGAACTACGGGCAGCAGATTCACTGTCTGAGAAGCCGTTAGGCATCTTGACTAGATGGGCCACCGGCCCGCCGCGTAGAGGACAAGACCTGCTCTACCGGCGGTCATCCTTGCTGCGTGGCGCGGACCGTTGGCGACGCCAGGGCGGCGACCCAAGTGCCGCGATTCGCGCGATGTGCATCGCGCTCGCTCCGAGATCCGACTACGCCACCGCCGACCCAGGAGCCGGGCGGACGATCACCCTCCATTACGACCTCCTCTTGCAACATCACATCGAATCTCTGAAGAAGCTATGGCCTATGGTGTCTCAGGCAGTGCGCGAGACGGACCGTGCGCCATGGACGGACTTGGTGGGACTCGCGTTCGGCTGGTTGGCCCCCTGGGCTCCACCGCACGGGCACGTTCCCGACGAAATACGAACCGCAATGCGTTCATTCGCCGACCGCATGCTCCGGGACTTGGCCGATGTCTCCCGTGGGCATCCTGGTGTCCAGCATGAGCTGAAGGTGACCGGGGAACGGGCTGGCTTGAACATCGCCGTGACTCTGGACCCGGAGTTCGAGGCACTGCATCAGAAGCTCGGTCCGGACGAAACGGTCAAGATGATGAAAGCTGGTCCACTGGACAGTGTTGTGGAGGCATGGGAGCGCCAGCCTCTCAAGGAAATGACGCGAACACTCGCACGGATCGAGTCAGAGGCGGGTCTCGCGGGTATCCGCTACCCTCGCTGGTCGCCTTACCTGTGTGCGGAACTTGCCAAGCGTGTTCCCGACCCAGTCGCCGTGGCCGAGAACTTCATGGACCACAGGCTCCCGTTCGATCTCGTCGGGCCGTTTGTTCTCCAGGCAGCCAGCACGAATCGCCCACGCTGGCCCGTGCTCGTTGATCGCTGTCTCGATACCGACGATTACCGGGGCACTCGGAATACACGCTGTCGTCACGCACGCCGCACCGCCCCGGAAACTCCTATCGGCTGCTCTCAATGCGGCGGGAGATTTTCGCCAGCATGTCGACGCGTGGTGTCTTCGAGGAGAGGTGCCCCCGGCCACTCTCCAGAAGATGTTCTGTTCCAAGGATGCTCGCGTCGCCGTCGCCGCGGCCATCGGCTACTGGTGTGGGCATGCTGGCAAGTGAGGATGATCGTCGACTCCTTGACACGTGGATGAGGCAGCCGCATCCTGCGCGAGTATCACATCACGCTGGGCCGAATCGAAGGCCACGGGAAGCGGGCCAAGCCGGACATAGCCGACTACGTCCTGGTGTATCGCAACCACAAACTGGCAGTGGTGGAGGCCAAGGCTTGGGACAAGCCTTTGACCGAAGGGGTCGGGCAGGCGAAGAGCTACGCCGGGAAGCTCGCCATCCGCTATACCTACTCCACCAACGGCCAGGGCATCTACGGCATCGACATGAAGGAGGGGACGGAGGGCGAAGTCCTTCAATTTCCTTCCCCCAAAGAACTGTGGAACCTGACCTTCGCCGAAGCAAACGCCTGGCGGGACCGCTTTGCCACTGTCCCTTTTGAGGACAGGGGAGGATTTTTCCAGGCACGCTATTATCAGGACCTGGCAATCGAACGGGCGATGGAGGCAATCGCCGCCGAGAAAGATCGCATCCTGCTCACGCTGGCGACGGGCACGGGCAAGACGTTCATCGCCTTTCATATTGCATGGAAGAATATTGTCAAGTTGACGTTGAGCGAGCGAACCTATCGCGTCGAGCTGACTTCCTTTGCTCTCATCGGACGGCACAGGTTACCTCCTGCCAGACGATGAAAGCGCGGTCTCGTAGCTCCCGATGATGATGCGCTTGCAACAAATGCCGTCCGACGCGAAAGAGGTTTTGCACGAGTCCGTGCACGGTCAAGAATCGTTGCGCCTGCCCAGGAGTTTTAAACTTCCGCATCTGTCGTTCCCGTTGTCGCGTCGGTTCGTGCGAGACTTCGGCTAGGTTGTTTCTGTACTGGTCAGTGTCGTGGACGACGGACGGCATGACCTCGCGGTGAGCGGCACTGTAGCTTCTCAGTTTGTCGGTGACCAGCTGCCAGGGCGGACGGCCTTGCCCCTTCAACAGCTTGCGGAAGAATCGTTTCGCGGCTTTCCGATCACGACGAGGCTGGACGAGGATATCAATTACATCACCATCTTGGTCTACCGCACGCCAGAGGTATTGGCGTTCACCTTGTATCTTTATGAAGACCTCGTCTAGGTGCCACGTGTCACCGAGACGACCCTGCCGACGCTTCAGTCGCCGAGCGTATTCCGGCCCGAACTTGATGCACCAAAGTCGGATCGCTTCGTAGGAAACCGTGATGGTACTTTCGACTGACACTCCCGGCCGAAGGCATTTTTCATGATATGGATTGATCGGGAACGAGGCTGAAGCCGAGTCGGGTAGCTTTGCGTCGGAGATTACTCAGGAGGCGTTGCTGGTATTGCCTTTCATAGGCGTCCTGACCGAGCTCAATGAACTCCTCTCCAGTCGCAAGCATGCGGAAGTAGATGGTCGCTATTTTACGGGCGGTAGCTGTGATGGCCTTTGGAGCACCTCGTCGCGATCGGATTCGTCGATAGAAAGCGCCGAGCGCGGTTTGGGTATTGCGGACAGCGCACGCGGCGAGGCGAAAGAGTTTTGCAGCACGACTGGAGCTCATTGGGGTGGCCCGGCGAAAGATTCGACCAGCGGACTCCTTATTATTCGGTGCGAGAGCTAGCCATGAGGTGAAGTGCTTGTCACTTTTCCACGGGCTCATGTCGCAACCGGTTTCTCCTACGAGCTGCAGAACGGCATAGCTACCTAAGCCGGGAACCCTGGTTAGGTCCACCCCCGTGAGTCCCAATAGAGACTCAGCGAGCGGAAAGCGCGGCCCGTTGCCGCTACGCGCTCGCCGTGTCCGTGGTTTCGGCTTAGGCCGAGCGTCCTGAGGCCGGGTCTCCAATTTGGACAGGCATCTCTCGATCCGCTTGTCACAGTCTTCCATTTTCTCTTGATAGAAATCGTACAACTCCACCGACTGTTGAAGAGCGAAAACATGCTCGCTCCGATAGTTACCTTCTAAGGCTTTCGCGATCGTGGCCTCATCGTTGTGGCAACGTTCATGCCTCAGTTTTGCTAGGTCACGAGGATCTCGCTCTCCTCTCAAGATCGCTCGGATGATCGCAAGGCCGGTGACTCCGGTCACGTCGCGCAGGACGTGTTGTAGCTGGAGCCCCATTTGGTTGAGCGCTTTGTGCATATGCTGAATGTGGCGAGCCGCTGACTCCACCAGCGAGCTTCGTTGGCGGGTGTATGCCCTTAGCTCGCAAATCGCCGATTCCGGCCGAAAGGTTTTTGGGAGTAGCCCGAATGTATGCAGCTGTTGCAGCCACTCCGCATCCGACACGTCTGACTTGCGCCCAGATACGTTTTTCACTTTGCGAGCATCGACCAGATAGACTTCAAATCCCTCGTCTTCCAACAACTCGTACAGTGGAATCCAATAAACTCCGGTCGACTCCATCGCCACCGTGCACACGCCGCACGCCTTCAGCCAATTGGCCAGCTCTCGCAGCGAGCATACAAAGCTCTGAAACGTGCGGACATGTTCGCCCTCAGGAGTGCGCCCCTTCGGGACTGCCGCCACGATTGACTCCGCTCCAATATCAATCCCTGCAGCATCTAGATTTACCGTGTCGAGCTCGTGCTCCAATTTTTTCCGTCTTGCTTGACGACTGCTTTTTGTCCTGACGCGACGTGCCATTTCTCGCTCCTTTCGGCGCAACCAGGAGAGAGGGGCGATTCAAAACATTCTTTCGAACGGGGTCATGCCTCGCGACATGCCACCACGGATACTCCCGCTAACCCTCCAGACCTTGCTGTCAAACGGGCACTGAGCACCATCGTACCTTCGGCCTTGACTCCCGGCTGCACTCGATCGGAGTCTACTTCCTCCCACAGATCTCAAAGGGTCAGTCTCCGATTACCTTCGCCCGCCCGGGCGATGCCATTGCTGTCAAGTTGAGGCATTCAGGGCCGATCCGACCCCAAGATGTTGGCAACGCTGTGTGCTCAAGCCCCATCATCTAGCGGCCCGCTTCGAGCTTGAGACCTCAACTTGACAATACCGGCAAGAAACCTCACTGACATGTGGGATGGTTTCCTCCTTGGCAAGCGATACCTCATCCACGACCGGGACCCGCTATTCACCGAGGCAGTACGTGGGCTGTTGAGAGATTCAGGCGTGAAGCCCCTCCGCCTTCCCGCTAATAGTCCGAATCTGAACGCATACGCGGAAAGATTCGTTCTCTCCATACGTCGAGAGTGTCTCGACCGCTTCGTACCTCTCAGTGAGCGACACCTGCGGACAGCGATAACCGAATACGTAGTGCACTATCACACAGAACGGAACCACCAAGGTCTCGGCAACGAGCTCCTCACACCTCTGCCGGCAAGCGCGAATGACGCTGGCCCCATCGTGTCGCGAGAGCGACTTGGGGGCATTCTCAACTACTACTGCCGTGCCGCGTAGATGGTCGCCGGCGACGGTAGCCCCTTGGTGGGCCCGCTCGGCGTAGCGTGAAAACAGCTTCAGGCACACGCTTCGATATTCGCTCTCGACTAGGTGGTCATCTGCATGGTGACGACCCGCCCGCCCAAGACGATTGTAAAGCCCACGGCCCTTGGCCCGGTCGCAAACACAGACACTAAGTTGCTAATTTATGGCCTATTTCAAAAGGGCCGAGTTTTGGCACAGGACGGGATCGAGACCAGACCTACGGAGCATACTTCGATACTCGCGTCGACGGTCTCGGGATAGAGCAGGTCCTTACCGCCCCGCGCTCCCCGTGGCAGAATCCATTGGTCGAAAGGGTGATCGGCTCGATTCGACGTGAGTGTCTCGACCATGTGATCGTCCTCGACGAGCGGCACCTGAAGCGAATCCTACGCAAATACGTCGACTACTATCATTCGTGCCGGACTCATTTGTCGCTTGAGAAAGACGCGCCCGAGCCTCGCCGCGTAGAGTCGCCAGCAATGGGCAAAGTGAGTGCCATTCCAAAGGTCGGTGGTCTCCATCATTATTACACTCGACGCGCTGCTTGAGTCCGATCTGCTCGGGACGGCTGCGGAGCTTCGCACCAGCTTACACCTCTACCCCTGAGTAGAGCCGATGCCGGCTCTCAAAACGTCCTACATGAAGACGACCAAAGCATCCTGGTTGCGGGCAGTTCGCCAATTTCATGCAAGCTCGAGTTTATGGAAGGGACAAGCGGACCATGGCAAGTCTAAAACGCGCAATCAACGCTGGATAGACTTTTTGCGGAGCACAGGCATTGCTGTTCGCCGGTGTTCTCACTCGGCATTGGTCTGCACTCGGTGCTCTGGCAGCGTGAGTTGCTGAGTTTCCGTAAACCTTTAAAAATAAATGGCTTGTCTTGAGTCCTCCAGTCGTGGTTCCCTCGTCGATTCCCACTTTTTCAACGGGAATCTACGGGACTATCAAGGCCGTGCCTGGACCGGATCGTTTACCGTCTTAGCGAGCCACTCCAGAGCCGCCAAGTCAGAACGAGACGGTTGCGGTCATCGAGACCGTCCGCGGCGCCCCGAGCCAAGCGGCGTTCTCGGTGATGGCGGAGAGATACGCCTTGTCGAGCAGGTTGTTGGCCACGATCGAGAACTCCGTCGAGCGCAGCAGATCGCTCAGCGCCTCGCCGGAAAAGCTGACATAGGCGTCCACCAGCCAGTAGGCGTCCGCGTACCAGTCCGACGTCAGGCTTACGCGCCGCGACGATGTGTACTTGGCGGTCAGCCCCCCGCCGATGGGACCGCTGCGGTCGAGCGAGACGACCCAGAGCCGCTCCGGTACGCCGGTGACGTCGGTCCCCGCCATGATGCCCTGGCTCGCGTCGACCAGCGGATCGCCGGTCCCCAGGTACTCCGAGTCGTTGAACGTGAAAGCGGTGTAGAACGACGCCTGGCGCGGCAGCTCCACCGTCGCGGAGAGCTCGATGCCGCTCGTGTCGATGCCGCCCGCGTTGAAGTAGGCGCCGCCGCCCGGGATGAGGTAATTGGGACCGGTGGGCGTCTGCGCGCCGAGGTAGAAGATCCGGTTCTGAAAGTCGATGGTGTACCAGGTGGCGCTCAGCGCCAGCCGTTCCCCCGCGTACTGCAGCCCGACGTCGACGTTCGAGGCGGTCTCGGGCTCGAGCAGGTCCAGGCTCCGGCCCGGCACCTCGAGCAGCAAGCTGCTGATCGCCTTGAAGTTCTGAGAATAGCCCGCAAAGAGGTCGAGGCCTTCGAGCGGCGTCTTGTACGTGATGCCGCCGGAGAAGAGCAGATTCGAATCGGAATTGACCGACAGTTCCGGATCGACGTTGAACAGGTCCTCGCGCGAGACGCCGACCAAGTACTGCTTGACACCGCCGCTGAGGGCGAACGGGCCGGCGAAGATTGTCTCCTCCACGTACCACTTGAAGACTTGTTGCGGAAAGTCCCACTCGTACTGGTGCCAGTAGGCCTGCTCGTTCCAGTTGAAACTGATCGTCGGATCCAGTATTTGATGCCAGTCGCGGCCCAGGTCGCGGCGCGAGTCCTCGTACCAGATACCGGCGCGCAGCGCGCTGCCGGCCGCGCCGATGGTGGTGAACCACTCCTCGTCGAGCGTCACGCCGAAGCGGTCCTTGCCGTAGTGGCTGTGGCGGTACGACTGCACAGCGGTGGCGCCCGGGTGGCAGGCCGGGTCGACCGCCGGGCCGCCCGAGCCGTAGTAATTGAAGATGTAGGACGACGTGCACCCCGGCGCCGGTCCGACGGCGACCCCGTCCCGGTCGACGAAGCGGATCAGCCCGGGCTGCGACCCGCCCCGTACCGGCATCCCGCCCATCAGCTCCGATTCCGGTCCGCCGCCGTCGTCGGTAATGTCGACGATGTAGGGGGGCAACCAGTCGCCGCGGCCTCTAAGGCCATGGTAGTACGTTCCCAGGCTCAGCGAGGTGGCATCGCTGAAAGACCAGTCCGCCTTGAGGTAGGCGAACGTGTTATTGCGGCGGGTCTGCCAGCCGGGGCGGTAGAACTGGTTCAGGTATGGCACGCCGGGCCATTCGCCGAGCAAGCGGTCCCAGCGCGGGTTGGCCTCGAAGTCGCCCGCGCTGTAAAGCCGCTGGTAAACGTCCTCGTGGATGCTGTCGTACGAGAAGTAGCTGGTGAGGTCAAGGCGCCCGTGCGACGAGACGAGCTTGGCGGCGACATGCTCCCGCTCGTTCCGCGCGGAGCCCTCGACCCAGTCGGTCGCCTCCTGGCGGACCGCGGCGATCCACGCGCGCGTCTCGGGGCCGAACATCGGTCCGGTATCAAACCGCATGGAGAACCGCTCACCTTCGTTCTCGCCAATCGTGGCAGACGCGGTGTAGGTCCGCTCCGCGGCCGGATCGTCGGTGAGGTAGTTGAACGTGCCGCCCAGCGCCTCGACCGACCGCGAGGCAATGTCGGCCGTTCCCTGCGACACCTCGACGCCGCCGAGGTTCATCGGGTCGATGAACCGGTTCGCCTTCGAACCGCTCCAGTAGTCGGAGGTGCCGTTGGGAAAGCCGTCGATGGTGGTGCCGATCTGCGCCTCGTTGATGGTCACCTGGAAGCCGCGCATGGCGACGTTGCTGGACCAGTCGTCGAAGCCGTACGCGTCGCCCTCCTGGACCGACACGCCGGGGAGGTTGTCTACCACCGACGTCACGGCGGTGATGTTCGACTGCTGCAGCATCATCGGCTCGGCCACGACGTTGGTGGCGAAGATGCGCGGTTCCTCCGCCACGACGGTGACCGATTCAAGCAGCCGGGTGATCTGCAGAACGACCGGGACCGTCTCGGTGGCGCGCGCCCGGACGAAGACCGGGATCTCCGCGGTCTCGAACCCCGGCAATACCGCCGTGACAACGTAGTCGCCAGTCGCCAGGTCGGCGGCCGCGTAGGCGCCGTCGGCTTCCGTCACAATTTGCGCGCGCACGCCGGGACCGGTCACCGTCACCATCACGCCGGGCAGCGGATTTCCGTTCGCGTCGACGACGGCGCCTTCGATTGCTCCAGTCGCTTGGGCGGCTGGCGTCGCCGTGGCCGACAACGACAACAGCGCGGCAGCGATGACGACTCGAACAGGATGGCATGCGTTCGGTGTCATTGCCTTCATGCGAGCGCATTGGGGTAAGGCCGCCCGAGTGTGTTCGCTGCAAGCGGTGGACGGAGCGACCGCTACGCGCGATGAACAGCCAGTTCCGCGCGTGGTGCTGTGGTCTCGTCTCCGTGCGCGCTTGCATCCGATCATGATCTTCGTTCTCGCGTTTCTCAGCATCGAATTCCGCCTTTCCAGTCCGCATCGATCCTTCGCCAACACTGCGTCGTGTGAGATCCGGGGGTGCAGTCCGACCGCGCGGAGGAAGTACCGGGACGCTCGGAGAAATCATTATAGCAATGGCCGGGTAGGTATGAATACCTCTAAGCGGTCATATCATCATATCAAAGTCAAATGGCATATACTGGGATTATCTGCAGCACCCGTAACCAAGAAAGCGCACGCAAACAGCCTCTTATAGCGGCGATTATTGGGACTTATAACGATTGATTGACAAATGAAGGGTCTGGAAGCAGATCGAAAAGGACATTGCCTTTCTTAATTAGTTCCTGTCCAGAAACACCATAACTTGTGGTGTACGAGAGGCCTATCGAAGGTGTGGGTATTATACGTTTTCAGTCGGCACCTCGTAGGCTCGGAAGCGAATGAAAATCTTGGACGAAACGAGAGGCGAATCGTCAGCAATCCATGGCTATAAACGCAGTAAGAGCAATCATTATTATCGTAATAGGTGCCTTGCCATTACCAACAGGTTGCAGGTGATGATGGAACTCCATACGTAGGATTTGAAAGAAGGCAATGAGCGCCATGTGCATCGGTCGAGACCAAAGACTCGTTTCAAGAACGAAATGACGCCTTCGATTCCGCAGCGAAATCGCCGTAGGCGTTGATAGACCCAGGAACTCTTGACCATATCGGTCACCGCGAAGTGAGCCTTGGTAAAGGCAACATCTTCAACTCCCTTGCCTTTGATGGCTTCCAAGTTTGCCTTTGAAGAAAACGCGCCATCGTAGGCAACCTGGCGCGGGGCCCGTTCGTAGAGTTCGACTTGACGGTCGATCATGGTTTCCGCGAGAGTTGAATCGGACGGATTCCCATCCAAGATCACGCAATCCAAAATCATCGAGGACGAGCCACCAGTCAAACACACCTTGTGACCGTAGAGAGTCTCGCGCCGGTCTTTGCGAATAATGTCGGTGTGTTCTTCGAAGATCGAAACGACCTTTTCCTCCGCAGGCACACGCTCTTCATCAATCACTCTACGCCGAGTTTGGTTGATGACTTTTTCGGTGAGGACGAGAAAGTGCTTAAAATCCGCGGCGATCTTCTCCGCACTCGCTCGCTTCACCGGCTCGGTCAAGCCGGACTCGTCCAACTGGTCTGCAACGCGTTGAGCGGAGCGATAGGTTTCTTCCGACACCTTCAGTAGATCTCGATAGACGCGACGCCTTTGTTCCTTATCCTTCGCGTTTAGAACTCCCAGTCGACGTCTCTTCGCTCGACGCGTTCGATTGCCGAAGACCACTACTGTACCCAGCAGTTCGCGAGTTCGGCACATGAGGCGAGTGAGAACTCGGACGCAGTCATAAAGAAGCTCGGAGTCCGTAGGAGAATGAATATTCGACTCCACTACCGTGCAGTCCACTCGTACTTTTCTTCCTTTTTCGATCGCGGTCTTCTCGGCAACACTCACCAACTCTCGGTTGATTTTCTCCAGCGTTTCGAACTTCACGGCTTTGATGTTTGCTGCTAGGGTCGACTTCGACGGGCTCGGCTCTATGATGCCGAGCTGGCAAAACGTCCGATAGCTTCGAGAGTCTGCCAAGTGAAACGCCAGCTCCCGATAGGTGAACTGATTCAGCTGCTTGACCAACAACGCCCGGAGAACCTGCTCCGCGCTCATTCCCCCACGACCAACATCGCTCCCTGCCGATGGGGTGACCGACCTCAGGTCTTGCAGTACCAACTCATTGAGCTTAGGATGGGCATCGAGCACCGACGAGATCGCTTCGAGCTCGCGCGCGTGCTCCACCTCCAGCCAGGGCTCGCATAGGCTTGGTTGTGGAATGATTGTTTTTCGCATTTAGGGCTGGTCTCCTTTGGAGTTAAGTCGTTTAGACTCTTGTTTTTGACGACTTCGATTCTAAGCGACAACCCCTCAGAAGACTAGCCCTAAATTTGCGATTACTCCCTTTTTCTCAACCTCTTACGTCCGCCAGGACGGGTACTAATTAGCTTCTCAACATCTGCAACAGTTGAAACCTCTTCGCCTCGCCCTGTAGGGCCAGATAGGGGTGTTACCGCCAGTCGCGCCAACACTTTATAAAATTCAAGGCCTTCCGCCTCTCCGATGAGTATATCCCTCACAGGAGCTTCCCACATTTTCAGCGCAGGCCATTTATCATAGTCCTCAACCTCTTGTGTCCATTTGTCAATCAATCGTTATAAGTCCCCGATTATTCGGGGCGGTTGCGCCGTACCTCCCGCGCGTTTTACATTTCATAAAGATATGGTATGATGCCTAATTAGTAATGTCTGCCCGTAACCCCTACCGGATTCCTCCCGCCAACGCCCTGATCACCTTCGAGAGCGCAGCACGCCACGCTAACTTCACCCGGGCGGCGCGCGAGCTGCGTACCTCGCAGGCGGCCGTAAGCCGCCAGATCGCCAAGCTCGAGACGTGGCTGTCGGCGCGCCTGTTCGAACGCTCCCGCACCGGCGTGACCTTGACCGAGGCCGGCAGACGCTTGCGCGACGGCGTCGCGGCCGGGCTCGCGGCCATTCACCGCGGCGCCGCCGAGGCCGCCGAGCTGTCCCAAGCCGAGCAGGTCGTCATCGCCTGCTCCCACGAGGCGTCTCACTTCCTCATCATGCCGTGCTACGACGCCCTTCGGAAGGTGCTCGGCGACGGCGTCAGGATCCGCATCCTTACCTACCACCACTACATCCAGGACCTGCCGCCCCACCCGTCAGCCGACCTCCTGATGGCGTGGAATCTGCCGGATGTCGCCCCGGAAGACCGGGTGTTGGTCCACAGGGAGGCGGTCCGGCCTGTCTGCTCGCCCGCGTACGCCGCCGCCCACGCGCAAACCCTCGCCGGACCTGTCGCCGGCTGGAGCGGGCTGACGTTTCTCGACCTGCTGCGGCCCAATGAGGGCTGGGCGACATGGGAGGACTGGTTCGCGCGCGCCGGACGCCCGGAGCGGGTGCCGCGCCGCGTCGGCTTCGACTGCTATACCTACGTGCTGGAAGCTGCCGCCGCCGGGCAGGGCATCGCGCTGGGCTGGCGGTACTTGATCGAGCGGTCGCTGGAGAGCGGCGCACTGGTCGCACTCGGCGACGGGTTTGTCGAGTTCGACAACCACTATGTCGGCGTGCTCACCGAGAAGGGCCGCCGTAAGCCGCTCGCGCGCAGGTGCCTCGCGTTCTTCGACCGGCTGCGGTAGCACCGCTGTAGCGTCGCTGAGCGCGCTTGTACTCTCCTCGTCGTCCGGTTGCCGGCGGAGCGGCACCGCCGGGATGACGAACTGGTCGGCGATCTGATGCCCGTCCGGTCAAAATACTCGAAGGCTCAGCAGGTCAGCAGTTTGCACCTTTCCAAGGACCACTTGAATCCGCCATCGCGGTCGGATACGTATTCCAGTTCAGCGGAAGGAGCCGCGATGGACTGGAAGACCATGCTGAGCTAGATCTCAGGATCTGTGGATGAGGAGTTGCTCCTGCACAACGAGTATCTTGTGGCCGAGAATCGAGTTCTTCGAAATCGGGTCCAGAGAGCTGCTGCCAAAGAGCGACATTGTACGACCAAACGGACCTGTGCCGGACATCGCGCTTGGCATCTAAATAACTGCCGGCAAGGTGTGTTAGATACGCACTCGGCGGCGGGTAGAAGATCGTCTGGCAGTTGGTGCAACTAGGTTCGTCATCTTTGTTCAAAATAACTTGTACCTGGCAGTCAGGGCATTCTTGCTCTGCCGCAAAGGGCTCCATGAGATCACGCCGCTTGCGCAGTTGAGCAGCGGTTGGTGGAGACTTGGCCTTCAGCTTGGCCATATATAGCACCCTGCTGTTTGCGCGCGTAATGGTAATAACGCCCACTCCGTGCTCCTTGTAGAGATCCAGATGCTTGGGAACCTCGACATCGTGCAGCGGTGAAATGACTGGCATCCGATACCGAGCGTTCTTCATCACACCTATCATCAATCCGTGCTAGCCAGCTTCCTCTTCCCGACGACAGGAACCAATAACGATTGTACCACCAGGTCGCTGGCCGTCCGCATACCTGCCAACTGACAAACCGATACCTGTACCGCAAGATCTTTGGCCGGCGGGCTTGAGTCCAGTGGTGTCGATGCAGAGCTGTCGCGTTGACAACCCGGCCGGCGAGGCCAGCACCGCCGCGCTACCGAAACGCCCCGTTCTGGTTTGACACATGCGAGTTCTCCCGCTGGCGAAGTAGCTGGCGCACTCGCAGCCGTGCGTGCCCCGCAGGCGTAGAACGGGACAAAGCTGGCCTTCGAGTTCATGGTGCTGATGGCGGTGCGGTCGAGGGAAGCCCGGGCGGCGGCGTGGGACGAAATCGTTCCCGTCCTGTGCCAAAACTCGGCCCTTTTGAAATAGCCCCATAAATCAGCAGCTTAGTGTCTGTGTTTGAGGTTCTTGGGTGCGCCCCGCAGGCGCGTATATCCCCACGTCGGGTTCTCTCGCGCCACGCGTACAATGAGCTCATCACGGATGTTGTGCCTTCTATTTATTCATCCGCGCGCGCGAACTTGATTAGTCTCCGGTCTGCCGGCACCATGCCCGCATGATTTCGTCATTTGTTCGCGCTCTCATCCGACTGCGGAAATGTGGCTCGATGTCCGCACCACCGGGGTTGTGATCCGCAAAAAAGAAAACCGGCCAGAAGCGTCCGAACTTGGCAGGTCTAAACCGAGCAATCGACACTGGATAGACTTATTGCGGAGCACAGCTGTCCTCGCACGACGACGTGGACGAGCCGGCAACAGTAAACGGAGCAAGCACCTGCGGTTCCGCGCCGGCTAGCCCGGACTATTCACGAAAGGCCCGGTCGAGGGTAGAAACAAAAGCCTCCGCATGGTAAAACGCTATTGCAACACCATATGGCTGAGGTCTCGAAGATCGACTACAAGCTGGGTCAGGACAACGTCCAACTCCTCGGCCTCGACATCCACAATCCGGTCTTCGTCGTCTCCAGTCTGACCATCATCGCGTTCGTTTCAGGCGTGCTAGTGTTCCAGGCCGGTGCGGCGGCCGCCTTCGGGGCGCTGCGCGCATGGCTCATGTCGACCTTCGACTGGGTGTTCATGAGCGCGGGCAACCTCTTCGTGCTCTTCTGCCTGATGTTGGTGGTAACGCCGCTCGGCCGCGTGCGCCTGGGCGGCGCGGATGCCCGGCCGGACTACTCCCGCTCTGCTTGGTTCGCCATGCTGTTCGCTGCCGGGATAGGCATCGGCCTGATGTTCTTCGGGGTGTCGGAGCCGGTGGAGCACTTCCTGCAACCGCCGCTCGGTCTCAAGGCGACCGACACGGCGGCAGCCCACCTCGGCTTGGCCAGCGCCATCTACCACTGGGGAATCCATGGGTGGGCCATGTACGCAGTGGTGGCGCTGGGGATTGCCTTCGCATCGTACAACCTCGGCCTGCCGATGACACTACGGTCGGCGTTCTATCCGCTCATGGGGGATGCGGTGTGGGGCCGGTTCGGCCACGGCATCGACACCCTCGCCGTCTTCGCCACGCTCTTTGGGCTGGCCACGTCGCTCGGCCTGGGTGCCCAACAGGCGGCGGCGGGGCTGGCCCACCTGTTTGGCGCGCCGGCGACCAACACCACCACCACCCAGGTGCTGCTGATCGTCGGCATTACCAGCATGGCGCTGGCGTCGGTTGTTAGCGGGATGGAGAAGGGGGTCAAGCGGCTGAGCGAGGCCAACCTGCTGCTCGCCCTGCTACTGCTGGCGTTCATGCTGACGGTCGGACCGACGCTCGACATTGTCACCGGCACCGTGACCAGCCTCGGCCAGTATCTCGCGGCGATCGGCCCCCTCAGCAACTGGGTGGGCCGAGAGGATCTCGACTTCATGCACGGCTGGACTGTCTTTTTCTGGGCCTGGTGGATTTCATGGTCCCCGTTCGTCGGTTTGTTTATCGCGCGGGTCTCGCGCGGCCGGACGGTGCGCGAGCTGACTGCATGCATGCTGATCATCCCGACGCTGGTTGCCGCGATCTGGATGAACGCCTTCGGCGGGACTGCGGTATCGCAGTACGTTGACCACGGTCATCCCGAGGTGATCGCGGCGGTGCAGGCGCAGCAGCCGGAGATAGCCCTGTTTACGATGCTGGAGACGCTGCCGCTTGCGAACATCACGTCGTTCCTCGGCATCGTGCTGATTGTGGTGTTCTTCGTCACATCCTCCGACTCTGGATCCCTGGTCATCGACACCATCACCGCCGGCGGCAAGCTGGATGCGCCAGTCGCCCAGCGAGTGTTCTGGTGCGTTCTCGAGGGGATCATCGCCATCGCGCTGCTGCTCGGCGGCGGCCTCGTGGCTGCACAGGCAGCCACCCTCGCCACCGGCCTCCCCTTCGCGCTGGTGCTGGTCGCCATGTGCTACAGCACCTGGAAGGGGCTGCGCGCAAGCACAGTGGGCAGGGCCAGTTAACCCTGCCACGCGTCCTGTGCCAAAACTCTGCCCTTGGTGGATAGAGTCTTCGAGGGTTCGTTTGTATTTTGGGACAGGAGTGCGTCCAGCGAAGGCTGGCATGTTCAGTGGGAGAGAGTCCCACCGGGGAAAAAGTTAGCGCCCCGTAGCTTGAGTCACGTTCGTGGAGGAAACGAGACGGATGAAGCTGACTGACAAAGCCATCTTGAGGATGGTGAGCGAGTCACCGGGCCGTAACACAAGTGAACCCCGTCGTGTCCAAAAACACAAACGCGTTGCCAAGCCCTTGATGGTTGCGCTCTCCATCATAATGATAGATGAAACTCGGCGACGGCCCGGCGCGCCAGTCTTGAGTTCGTTTGTGTTTTTGGACAGGACGGGGCCGAGTTTTGGCACAGGACGGGAGTGGAAGCGAGGAGGCCCTATGTTGAAGGCCAAGCATATCGGGAGGGTCTGAGCTTGGAGGGAAGCCGACTCAACTGGATCGCCAACTTCATCTGGGATATCGCGGATGACGTGCTGCGCGACCTCTACGTCCGAGGCAAATATCGCGATGTTATTTTGCCCATGACCGCGTCCTGTGCCAAAACTCGGCCCTTTTTGAAATAGGCCATAAATCAGCAGCTTAGTGTCTGTGTTTGCGCCGGGGCCAAGGGCCGTAGGCTTTACAATCGTCTGGCCCGAGGGTGTTATCTTCAGGTCCATGATAACGTACCACGTGCAATTCCTACTGCTCGTTCTAGCTGGCTGGGTCAACCGCCAGCAGCAGGATGTGATCGACTACCTGCAAGAGGAGAACCGTGTGCTCCGAGCCGGTGTGCCTTCTATTTATTCATCCGCCAGCCCATGGGTCGGAAGTCAGCCCTGCGGCACGAAATACCCTGGATTCTGCGCGGATTCCAAGGGCGTCTAAGCTGCTGATTTGTGGTCTATTTCAAAAGGTTCGAGTTTGGCACAGGACGGGTTAGGTCAGTTCGAACTTTGGGCGCGGCGTGATGCCGACATCCAGACGTAGACCGGGCTAACCACCATGGACGCGCTTCGACAGCGGGTCCGGTGAATCGCGGAAGCCTGTGGTGCTCCGATTAACTGGACGGTCCAATCGAGCTATAATCTCGATATGCCGATCTTCGAATACGCCTGCTCGGAATGCGACAAGCGTTTTGAGTGGCTTGTCCTGAGTTCAAGCGAGGACGCGCCGCGCTGTCCTTCCTGCGAGAGCGACAAGCTGGAAAAGCAGCTTTCAGTCTTTGCAGTCAGTAGTGGAAACGGAGCTGCTTCTGCAACTGAGGCTCCCGGGGCCTGCGGATCTTGCGGTGACCCTCGAGGCCCGGGCTCTTGCTCACTGAACTGAGTTGACCTTCGAGAGCCGCGGCCGTTTCACAGAACGGCGGAGGACGGCGAGTTGCTGCCGAAGAGCGACTTTATTGAGAGCCAGCTCACGACGAGCCTTGAAGGCAAAGATGAAGGCGCGAACCAACGACGAAATCATGCCGACATGGTGCCGGCAGACCGGAGATTAATCGAGTTCGTGCGCGCGGATGAATAAATAGAAGGCACAGCCGGCGTCGGAGGCGGATCGCTCCACGACCCGTGCACGATCGCGTACCTACTGAAACCGTCGTTGTTTCAAGGAAAGCGAGTGAATGTCGAAGTGGAGACGGAATCCGAGTTCACGATAGGCGAACCCGTCGTCGACTTCTGGGGCGTGACCGCGCGCGCGCCGAACGTGGAATGGATTCACACTGCTGAGGCGGACGGATTCTACGATTTGCTGACAGAGAGACTCTCCGAGTTCGGGTAGACGATGGAGCCACGATCACTCGGCCTTCTGATCATTGGCGCTGGCGTGCTGCTCGCCGCCGTCGGTGTCGCCCTCTACTACGGCGGGTTTTCTTGGTTCGGCCGACTTCCGGGCGATATTCGCTACCATGGAGAAAGCACGCGCGTGTTCATCCCTATCACGTCGATGGTCCTTGCGTCGGTCGTCTTGACGCTTATCGCGAATCTCGTGAAACGATGGTTCTGAAGGGTGACGTGGTTCCGCAATCAAGAGTTAGTTAGTGGCTGCCGCGTAACCCGCCCGCGCGCTGAAGTTTGAGCCTGATTTCGAGAGACGCAGTTCTTTCGGCGATACAGGCTGGGCTGACCATGCGATGCTTGACGTTCCGGGACATCTTGGCCGAGGACCGCGCGGAGCAGCTAAAGCGCGAGACGGATCAGGTTGCGCAGGAACTAGAGCGACGTCTGTTGGCGAACGTGTCGTCCCCGGGCGATTTCGCTGCCGTCCATGCACTGCCTCGCTCCAGCGCCGACATTCCTGACGACCCGAACGGGCGCCTTGTCGTTCTCGGTAGCGACGCGCCGTACAGTAGGAATGGCGAGTGCGCGGCGGTAGCGCATGCACAGGCGATTCTCGCCAGCCGTGGCAGCACGCCGCGCTGTGCTCCGCAAAAAGTCGATCCAGCGTTGATTGCGTGTTTTGGACCTGCCATGATCGGTTGCTTCTGGCCGATTTTTTCAGATCACGTGCCTGGGAGGGTGACGTTACGGCCGGCGATTCGGGTTCCCCGTATGCGCAGGGAAACACCGTCCAGAAACGGGATGTCACGCTGCCTGGGCGAAGACCTGGATCCAGGTCCTGGGCAAAGATGGACATAAAGGAGGCCCGGGCCGCACCTGGACCAGAACGTGCTAGGGCAGCTACGCTGCGGTAGTCCCGGCCTCGATTCTGGGCCTCTCGGGTGGCCTCTTTTCCGCTGCCGCACGGCCCGTTCAGCGCCCGCCCCCCTATTTGGCGCAAACGTGGCACTCGAAAATCGCGATTAGAGACGAATGCCGAAAATGAGGCCTCTTCAGCCCTTCTAGCGCGTCTCTGGTGCCACCTACCCCTGCAAAACCCCACCAACCGCGCGGAAAATCTCATCCGTCTCTGCAGTGCCACAATTGGCCGGACTGGATGGCGGATGGCGCAGTCTGGTGCTATCCGGTCTCGGCTGGAAACCTCGAAACACAGGTCGGAACCCGCGTCCTGCCCCATACGGGGGTTTTGTGCCTTTTGTGCCAGGATCGATTCGCCCGAGCCGTAAGCCCACGAAAATATATGGGGTCAATTGACCGATCCTTCTTAGAAATCACGGATCTTGAGAATTTTGCGAGCAGATCTGCGCGGTTGGGCCGAGCATCTCGAGCCGTTCGACGAGCTTCGCAAAGTCGGCAAGACAGCGGGTCAGCCGGTCGACCTTGTAGATCACCACCTGCTCGGCGAGACCAGCATCGATGTCGGCGAGCAAGCGCTGCAGGCCCGGGCGCTCCAGGGTTCCTCCCGAGATCCCTCCGTCCTCGTAGACGGTTGGCAGCAGCACTCAGCCTTCTGCCTTGTGGCTCGCGACATACGCGGCGCAGGCCTCTCGCTGCGCATCGAGGGAGTTGAACTCCTGCTCGAAACTCGCTTCCGCACCCTCGGGCCAGACGATTGTAAAGCCTACGGCCCTTGGCTCGGTCGCAAACACAGACACGAAGCTGCTGATTTATGGTCTATTTCAAAAGGGCCGAGTTTTGGCACAGGACGGGGTAAGGTCCCCTTCTACCAAGACAAGCAGAAGACGCCGTTGCACATCTTGATCGACAGCAGCGGTCTCGCTGTCCACGCCGGCCAGCTGCGCAGAGCACCAAATAGCAGGGACTATCGCAAGCTCCATCTGTGTGTCGACGAGCAGACTGGCGAAGTCGTTGCCGGCGAGCTGACGAGCAAAAGAGCCCGCGATTCATCGCGGGTTGCATCGCTTGTCGGACAGATCGACAGTCCCATCTCATCGGCCAGAGCTGGCACCGCATACGACGCCGGCGGCGTCTATGAGGCAATCGAGAATCACAGCGCTCATCGCTCGCCGAGGGTGCTGATACCGCCGCGCAAGGGCGCCCAGCTCGCATCGGGGCCGGCGAGCAGCCGACAGCGCAATCGCAACATTGCAGCACAAGCTCGGCTCGGCAAACGAAAGTGGCACACAGAATCGGGCTACAGCAAACGGAGCAAAGTCGAGACAACGTTCCATCGCTACAAGGCTATCGTGGGCTCAGCAATGCGAGCGAGAGGGTTGGCGGCACAGAGAGTCGAGGCAAGGATCGGGTGCAAGATTCTCAACACCATGACGGCGCTCGGGATGCCTGATAGCGAGATGATCGGATGATGGGAGTCGGGGCCAAGCGAGCTATCGGCCTCTATCGGAGTTGTGCACCAAGGCAGCAATTTAATGCAGCGTAAAGTCTTAGCGTCATTTCACCAACACTTAATGGCGGAAGCACCGTTCGGTGCGCCCGGATGAATAAATAGAAGGCACAACCCTCGGCTCTACGATGAGCCCGCCCGCCGAGCCCTCTGGCATGTCGACGATGGCCAACTCTCTCCACGTTCCTAAGACGCCGGTGGTGTCGTCGGGTCAACCGACACGAAGCAGCCGAGCATGGCAGGTCTAAACCGCACAATCAACGCTGGATCGACTTCTTGCAGAGCACACGGGGCTAAGCGCTCATGGCGTTCGAGTGCCGCGAGGTTAGAGCTCCATGTCGTACTCGCTCTCGATTCGTGCTCGCTAGTTCTTAAGTTCCGACGGATGTAGAAAGCTCTTGAACGTCCAGGTGAGTCCGCCAGTGAGTCCGGTTCGATTGTCATCTCTAGTCAGAGCGCGATAGAAGCCGACGTCGAATCGGATGGCGCCCTTCTTGTAACGAAAGCCGAACGTCGCCGTCCCACGGGTCTCGGTTCCGGGAGGCGGAGTGCTTGGCCGCGTGCTGACCCGACCATTGGGGGGCGAAAGGCTCGGCGGCCTGCAAGTAGCCGCGAGGTCCTTTCGGTGGCACGTAGAAGCCGAGCAGAAGCCCGGAGGCCACAGCACCGGAGGTTTTCAGGAAGCGCCGTCTCGTTAGGCTCATTTGGACACCTCCTCACCGCGCATCAGAGCACCTGCGTTCTTGATCGCGCAACGAATGCGGCCATAGGTGCCGCAGCGGCATAGGTTGCCGCTCATCGCGTCGTCGATGTCGTCATCAGTCGGGTTCTTGTTCTCGGCCAGAAGGCTCGCGGCGGACATGATCTGCCCGGACTGGCAGTAGCCGCATTGCACGACGTCTTCGTCGAGCCATACCTGCTGAATCGGGTGGAGTCCGTCGGTCGCGAGGCCCTCGATCGTCGTGATCTCCGAGCCTTCCACGGTGGAGACGGGTGTGATGCAGGTTCGCGTCGCCACGCCGCCAATATGCACGGTACAGGCGCCGCATTGCGCGATGCCGCAGCCATATTTCGTGCCGGTGAGGGCCAGCGTGTCCCGCAGGACCCAGAGAAGGGGTGTCGAAGGTGGTACCTCCACCTCATGACGCTTTCCATTGACGGTGATCGAAATCATTCGGGTCCTCCGCGTCGAAGCTTCCATCGTAGCAAATTCGATCGCATTTTCTCGACAGCCTCGCGCGGGCGTCGCCAAGTACTAACGAGGAACCGTCGGAAAAACCGCAATAGTTGGCAGGGCCCTTTGGCGTGAGCTCTTACAAGTCGGAATCTTCGATCACGTGGTCGAGCGCTTCCGCGTCTTCCTCGGTAATTTCGCGGGCGTAGAGGATGCTCGCCTCAAGAGCAACTCCTCATCCACGAATCCTGAGATGTAGGTCAGCATGGTCTTCCAATCCATCGCGACTCCTTCCGCTGAACTGGAATACTTATCCGACCGCGATGGCGGATTCAAGCGGCCTTTGGAAAGGTGCAAACTGCTGACCCGCTAGGGCGTTCGAATATTTTGACCAGACGGGTAGCTCGTGTCCGTCAATTCATGACACTGATGGTCTATTTCAAAAGGGCCGAGTTTTGGCACAGGACGGGATACCCCGAAACACAGGTCGGAACCTGCGACCGTTTTCTGCCAGAATGAAGACACTCGACAATTGGGTCGCGCGGGAGACTAATCAAGTTCGGGGCGCGCGGATGAATAAATAGAAGGCACAGCGCGCAGCCGTCATTTAAGTGGATGAGAGGTAAGCTGTTCCCAGATGTGTTCCGCATCTAGTTCAGCGTTATTTACTTCCACAGCCAACTCGTTACGGGCTGCCGCAAAATCGCGCCCAGCAAATTTTATGCGAATCTCGCGCAATGAATCTATAACCTGGGCCATAAGATCCAGTACAGTTTCTGGCGACAAATAGAAAACGCTCTCCGCATGAGGCTCCGCGGCAAAATGAAGTTTCGACGTCGGTGAAACGACTACGATAGATGTGTCCACATCCTGAGCACCTCCGCATAGCTTTGCCGAGATCCAATCCGCATGGCCTTTCGCTTCTCGGAGGTCATTTTTCGAAAGGGCGTGCTCAGAGTCCTTCTCTGTCTTCGCCTCGAACGCCACGTATATCCGAGGGTCACGAGACCAAATAACATCAGGCGCACCATCTTCTGTTGAGCGAATTGGGTCGAGCCCCAAACAACGACCGAGTTTCTCCAAACCCATGTGAAACGCAGTGTGATCGGTGTCCGCCAGGTTCGACCGCATCTCGGCTACTTGGCTTTCAAACTTTGGGCCAGCCCAGCCAAGTTCCTCCAGGGTGTCCCAGAGATGTTCAAGATTGGAGGGAACGTCATCTTCGGCGGAATCGTTTAATAGTTCGGATGCTCGCTTTAGAATCACGGCATCGAGCCAACCTGAGTTGATGCCACACGCTTTTGCCCGCCGGAGGCAGTCTCGTTCACTTTCGTTGTTTCCCAGCTTAACGGCAACCATGTTTGCCAGGAACCACCACCAAGCTCGCCACCCTGCGAATCCAGGCTCTGAAAGGACATCTGCGATAGATCGCGCCAACGTGTACGCCAGTGAGTAATTCTCAGACCACAACGATCGCGCAAATTTCACCTCATCGCTAGCGGTGAGATCGCTTTCTTCTTGTTGCTGGGCTTCCAGCTGCGACCGAAGCTGATCGATTGAGGCGTCGGCCTCCTCACGATAATCTTTGTCGTCCAATAGGCCGTGAATCATTTCGACTAGTTCGTCGGGCGTAGCCTTCGATTGTTCGTGGCCCCACTTGAGCTCTCCGTGAAGTTCGGCCGGGAGCGAGTCCATCAACTCTGACGACGCCGCGTTAACGAGCGATTGACCTAACCAAAGAATGACCGAGAAATCAGTCGCGCTCCTGGTACATCGCCCCATTCCTTGAATCAAGCGCGTTCTCTCTCGTCGTCGAAGTGCAGGTCCAAGCTTCCATTTATCGCGCAGATGTCTCTCAAGTTCGTTCACGGCCGCTGGGCTCTCGGACATGATGAGCAATCGACAATCGTCACCGGGAAGATCCAGACCATCGTAGCGGCCCGAGAGGACCAGGATCGTATCTTGAGCCACCGTAAACGAGTCGAGACCGTCAGAAATCTCTGTCGCTGACATCCTTGTCAGCTCCGAACTTACATGCTCCTTTATCTTCTCGTACGTGGCGTCCGCGATCCGGTTCGATGGAGCGAGAACTACGGCACGCCTAGGTTCTGTTTTGTCCCACACACCAGAGACGACTTCATGGGTCTTGTCAGCGTCCAAGTACATTCCGGGAACAAAGACGTATCGACGTCCCCATTGAGGGCGCTCGGCCCGGAGGATTTCCACGTCCTGGAGTCCATAACCGCGCAGTAAGTCACCCTTCCCACCGAGCGTCGCCGACATCAGAACTCGCTGTGAGCTACCGCTGAATGGATCATGTGTGTGCGTGGGTGGGATCAGTGGTCGAATCGCGATAGCGTCAGACGAAAGCAGAAACAGGCATGCGTCGATATGCTCTCTAATTTGTTGCCATCTAAATTTGATTTTTTGGGAGTCCGCCTGATCGATCAAGTCTGTCATCGTCACGATGCATGCAGGGTGATTGAAAACGTCGGCAATTTCGACGACTGAGATTCCCTGCGGGCTCAAAATGGTTCGCAGCTGACTGTCAGTTAGTGCTGGACGCAAAGCCGCGATGGCCGACGAGTAAAGCTCGGTATCATCCCGCTTGGAAATTATCAGGGTCCAGTGGGCGGCGACGTACTGTTCACCACCGTGAGCGTCATCCAAAACGAGAACTTGTGACTCACGAATCACCGGATTCACGTTGAACAGATTTGAATAACTAGTAACACCGACGGCCTCTCCAGCGAGATAATGTCCTTCTTGGGCCGCATCGCGATCTCGCTTCGTTCCGATCAGGTCCGAGAAGGGCACCGCCACTCGGCCCGCTTCAACGAGGACTTGACGAGCGAGTTGGTTCGTGAGCGTCAAGTACGCGACCCGATTTCCGGTCCGCCTACGGTGCCATTCCGCAATAAGCAGACCGACTGTAGTCTTCCCTGTTCCCGTTGGTAGCTCAAGAGCTACGTCGGGTGTTTCCACAGCGAGATCAGCATACGCCCTAAGAACGTCCTGCTGGGGCCCGCGCAGGTATTCGTGAGATTTTTCTCGTTGAGTCAGCTTGTAGAACAGATCCTACGTTAATTTCTACAAAGAGAAAGAGCTTGAAGAAGACGTCACCAAGAAGATCCTTGATCTGGCGAAAAAATTGGGCGCTGTTGGCAAAATGCCGATCATCACGGCCGAGGAGTTGGCATGGCGTTTTGAGTAGAGGATGACAAAGGGTGGAGTATTGTCAAGTTTTCCACGGCCTGACGGCCACCCCGAATGAATGAAACGCGGTAGTCTGTGAAGGTGGCACCGGCTCAGAGGTCGGCTTAACGTTGGTGCGACTGAGCCCGTTGTCAAGTTTGGCTGGGAGTCCTGCGCGTACCCCAAATTGCGTTTTCTATTCCAGCTGGGATAGTTGAGCGCGTCTATTAGATTACAAGTTCGTGGGCTCCACGCCGGTGCGACGTGAAGGAGGCTGCGATGAGAGTGGTTCATAAGCGATGCGCCGGATTGGACGTCCACCAGAAATCGATTACGGCTTGCGTGCGGGTAGCGACGAAGCGGAAGGTGGTGCGCGAGACGCGTGTGTTCGGCACGGCCACGAGCGAATTGCTGGAAATGTTGGATTGGCTGGGGCAGTGCGGTTGCACGATTGTAGCGATGGAAGCGACCGGAGTGTATTGGAAGCCGGTGTGGCATGTGCTCGAAGGTCATTTTGAGTTGGTGTTGGCACAACCGGCCCACGTCAAGAACATGCCGGGTCGTAAGAGCGATATCAGTGATGCCTTGTGGATAGCGGATTTGCTTGCCCATGGTCTCATTCGAGCTAGCTTCGTTCCGCCAACGCCGATCCAGGAACTGCGAGAGCTGACCCGAACGCGAAAGCAGTTCGTTCGAGAAATCGCTCGGGAGACCCAGCGAATTCAAAAGACGTTGGAAGACGCGAACATCAAATTGACGAGCGTGATTAGCACGATTTTGGGAGTAAGCGGGCGGGCGATTCTCCGAGCGATCATTGCGGGAGAAAGCGACCCTCACAAGCTGAGTGAGCTGGGCTCAAGCCGACTCAAAGCCACTGAACAGGAATTGAGCGCAGCGCTCGAGGGCTACGTTACCGACCATCATCGTTTCCTGTTGGGTTTTCATCTCAATCATATCGAGCAGCTTGAAGCCTCAGTGAGCGCGCTCGAATCCCGTATCACAGAGAGCCTGCGCCCTTTTCGATCGGCCGTCGAGCTTCTGGTGACGATCCCGGGCATCAGTGAAACCACGGCGGCCATTCTCGTCGCCGAGATCGGACCCGATGTCTCGGCATTCCCAACGGCCGGACACCTTCGCTCTTGGGCCGGTCTATGCCCACGGCTTCATGAGAGTGCCGGTAAACGCTTTTCTCAGAAAACCCGCAAAGGGGCTCCATGGCTCAAGACCGCTCTTGTCCAAGCCGCTTGGGCGGCAAGCCGCAAGCGCGACAGCTATCTGCGTGCCCAGTTCTTCCGGCTCAAATCTCGTCGGGGCCCCAAGAAAGCTGTCGTCGCCGTCGCCGCCTCCATCATCACCGCCGTCTACTACATGCTCCACAATGAGATTCCATACCGGGAACTGGGTGCCGATTACTTCCATCAACGCGACAAGGAACAGCTCACAATACGAATGACACGACGCCTAAGGGAGCTCGGTTTTGACGTCACTCTCACACCTCTTGCCAACGCTACACCCTGAGTTTCTTATTAGTTAGTACCCGTCCTGACAGGTGTAAGAGGTTGAGAAAAAAGGGGTAATCGCAAATTTAGGGCTAGCCTTCTGAGGGAGTGTCGTTTAGTATCGAGTCGACAAAAACGCAGATTCTAAACGACTTAACTCCAAAGGAGACCAGCCCTAAATGCGAAAAACGATCAACCCACAACCAAGCCTTCGCGAGCCCTGGCTGGAGCTGGAGCACGCACGCGAACTCGAAACGATATCATCGCTGCTCGATGCCCATCCTAAGCTCAATGAGCTGGTACTGCAAGACCTGAGGTCGGTCACCCCATCGGCAGGGAGCGATGTTGGTCGTGGGGGAATGAGCGCGGAGCAGGTTCTCCGGGCGTTGTTGGTCAAGCAGCTGAATCAGTTCACCTATCGGGAGCTGGCGTTTCACTTGGCAGACTCTCGAAGCTATCGGACGTTTTGCCAGCTCGGCATCATAGAGCCGAGCCCGTCGAAGTCGACCCTAGCAGCAAACATCAAAGCCGTGAAGTTCGAAACGCTGGAGAAAATCAACCGAGAGTTGGTGAGTGTTGCCGAGAAGACCGCGATCGAAAAAGGAAGAAAAGTACGAGTGGACTGCACGGTAGTGGAGTCGAATATTCATTCTCCTACGGACTCCGAGCTTCTTTATGACTGCGTCCGAGTTCTCACTCGCCTCATGTGCCGAACTCGCGAACTGCTGGGTACAGTAGTGGTCTTCGGCAATCGAACGCGTCGAGCGAAGAGACGTCGACTGGGAGTTCTAAACGCGAAGGATAAGGAACAAAGGCGTCGCGTCTATCGAGATCTACTGAAGGTGTCGGAAGAAACCTATCGCTCCGCTCAACGCGTTGCAGACCAGTTGGACGAGTCCGGCTTGACCGAGCCGGTGAAGCGAGCGAGTGCGGAGAAGATCGCCACGGATTTTAAGCACTTTCTCGTCCTCACCGAAAAAGTCATCAACCAAACTCGGCGTAGAGTGATTGATGAAGAGCGTGTGCCTGCGGAGGAAAAGGTCGTTTCGATCTTCGAAGAACACACCGACATTATTCGCAAAGACCGGCGCGAGACTCTCTACGGTCACAAGGTGTGTTTGACTGGTGGCTCGTCCTCGATGATTTTGGATTGCGTGATCTTGGATGGGAATCCGTCCGATTCAACTCTCGCGGAAACCATGATCGACCGTCAAGTCGAACTCTACGAACGGGCCCCGCGCCAGGTTGCCTACGATGGCGCGTTTTCTTCAAAGGCAAACTTGGAAGCCATCAAAGGCAAGGGAGTTGAAGATGTTGCCTTTACCAAGGCTCACTTCGCGGTGACCGATATGGTCAAGAGTTCCTGGGTCTATCAACGCCTACGGCGATTTCGCTGCGGAATCGAAGGCGTCATTTCGTTCTTGAAACGAGTCTTTGGTCTCGACCGATGCACATGGCGCTCATTGCCTTCTTTCAAATCCTACGTATGGAGTTCCATCATCACCTGCAACCTGTTGGTAATGGCAAGGCACCTATTACGATAATAATGATTGCTCTTACTGCGTTTATAGCCATGGATTGCTGACGATTCGCCTCTCGTTTCGTCCAAGATTTTCATTCGCTTCCGAGCCTACGAGGTGCCGACTGAAAACGTATAATACCCACATCTTCGATAGGCCTCTCGTACACCAACAAGTTATGGTGTTTCTGGACAGGTACTAGTTAAGCAGAATCGGGTTGACCTGAATCAGTTCACCTATCGACCCCGTCCTGTGCCAAAACTCGGACAGCCACGACATGGCCAAGCGCCGGCCTACGGCCCTTGGGGATGTCGCAAACACAACTGACACTAAGTTGCTGGGAGTTCTAAACGCGAAGCCTCGCGTCTATTTACAAGGTGTCGGAAGAAACCTATCGCTCCGCTCAACGTTTTGGACGACACCGAGCCGGTGAAGCGAGCGAGTGCGGAGAAGATCGCCACGGATTTTAAGCACTTTCTCGTCCTCACCGAAAAAGTCACAACCAAACTCGGCGTAGAGTGATTGATGAAGAGCGTGTGCCTGCGGAGGAAAAGGTCGTTTCGATCCGAAGAACAGACTATCCGGGCGAGTTTGTTGGCGACAGCAAACTCGCGGCCATTTGTTGTGCCTCGATGGCCCGGCGAGCGGTGGACCTTCCGGCGCCCATATGGTCAAGAGTTCCTGGGTCTATCAACGCCTACGGCGATTTCGCTGCGGAATCGAAGGCGTCATTTCGTTCTTGAAACGAGTCTTTGGTCTCGACCGATGCACATGGCGCTCATTGCCTTCTTTCAAATCCTACGTATGGAGTTCCATCATCACCTGCAACCTGTCAAGGCACCTATTACGATAATAATGATTGCTCTTACTGCGTTTATAGCCATGGATTGCTGACGATTCGCCTCTCGTTTCGTCCAAGATTTTCATTCGCTTCCGAGCCTACGAGGTGCCGACTGAAAACGTATAATACCCACATCTTCGATAGGCCTCTCGTACACCACAAGTTATGGTGTTTCTGGACAGGTACTAGTTAAGCAGAATCGGGTTGACCGACCCCGTCCTGTGCCAAAACTCGGACAGCCACGACATGGCCAAGCGCCGGCCTACGGCCCTTGGGGATGTCGCAAACACAGACACTAAGTTGCTGATTTGCAGCCTATTTCAAAAGAACCGAGTTTTGGCACAGGACGGGAGACGGCCCAGACTATCCGGGCGAGTTTGTTGGCGACAGCAATCGCGGCTTTGTTGTGTCCCCGCGAGCGGTGGACCTTCCGCGCCCAGGCCTAAGGAAACGAGTGCAAAGGCGATCGTCGAGTAAATGGCCTCGGCCGGCAGACCGGAGACTAATCAAGTTCGGTGCGCGCGGATGAATAAATAGAAGGCACAACCCGCATTACTCAGTGGTCTGGGAAAGCCCCGGGCCGCGGCTCCACCCCTACCCGGGGGCGTCCACTGGGACAACCCCGGAACGGGACGAATACAATGCTTCCGCTACTTCGGTTGGGGAACGATCCGGATGTAGGGTAGCGGCGACTGCCAACCGGCAGGATACTTCTTCTTGGCCTCGTCGTCGGACACGGCTGGAACAATGATCACGTCGTTGCCCTGTTTCCAGTTGACCGGTGTTGCCACCTTGTGGGTCGCTGTGAGTTGGCAGGAGTCTAGGAGGCGGAGGATCTCATCGAAGTTGCGGCCCGTGCTCATCGGGTAAGTCAAGGTCGCCTTGATCTTCTTATCGGGACCGATGATAAACACGGACCGGGCCGTCGCGTTGTCCGCCGCCGTCCTTCCGGTGGAGGTGTCGCCCTCGTCCGCCGGCAGCATGTCGTAGAGCTTGACGACCTTCAGTTCTGGATCCCCGATCAGCGGATAGTTGATCGCGTGTCCCTGGGATGCCTCGATTTCCTTCGACCACCTCTTGTGGTCGCTGACCCCATCGACGCTGATGCCGAGAACCTTGCAGTTGCGCTTTTCGAACTCAGGCTTGAGCCCCGCCATATAGCCGAGTTCCGTCGTGCAGACCGGCGTGAAGTCCTTTGGATGCGAGAACAAGATGGCCCAACCTTCGCCAATCCAATCATGAAAGTTGACCGTCCCTTCTGTCGTTTCTGCGTTAAAGTTCGGCGCTTCGTCATTGATTCTGAGCGTCATAATTCCCTCCAGAGCATGTGAACGACCCGTTAACCGGTTTGAATGTGAAAAATCTAAGGCGATGACCGTTGTTGAAATACTCGATTCAACTCGGCTCCCAAGACAGCTTCCTCCTGAAGACTCGACAGACCTGGGTAGCCCGGAACTGCCAAGAGAGAGTTCGTCCCCAAGGTGCTTAGTCTCAGATCCCAAACGCTATGAGGATGTGTCCCGAGGTCCGTGGAAAAAGAACGGCGCCCTCCACTCCGTCATCAGAGTATCATATCAGGCGGCAACCTCCGCGTGTTCGAGAACCTCGCTCAGACGTTGGTAGCCGTCGATGCGTCGTAGTTGAATCTGGCCAGAGGCGATAAGCCCAAACAGCAAAGCGACCGCAGACTCCTCGCTGGAGAACGACGCTTGGGTTTTCGTCCGGCGTTCGAAACTCGCGGTTGAGATTCTCCAGAGCATTGGTCGTTCGAATCGATTTCCACATGGCACGAGGGAATTCGTAGAAGGTCAGCAGCTGATTACCGGCCTCCTCTAGGCTTCGGACGACGGCCGGCGCGAGAGGCGTCCACTTGGCGACGAGCTCGTCATAGGCTTTGCGAGCATCGATCCCGTTCTTGGCGTAGACGATCCGGTTGTAGTCACGCCGGAGCTCACGGCGTGCGTGCGCCGGGCAATGTTCGAGCAAGTTGGCGCGCTTGTGCTCGGTACATCGCTGCAACCGGCACCCCGGCCACTTCTCCAGCGCTTTCGTCAGCCCCTTGTGGCCGTCGCTGATCACTAGCTTGGGAGCCCGGAGTCCTCGAGCCTGGAGTCCCTCCAGCACGGAGCCCCAATGCGTCGAGGCTTCGCTCACCGCCTGTCCCTTCCATAAACTTGATCTGTACGAGATTGGCAAACTCGTCGTGTCCGGTGCTTCCGCCATTAAGTGTTGGTGAGATGACGCTAAGACTTTACGGTGCATTAAGTTACAGCCAAAATAGCGCTCGTGACCTTCGCTGCGCGCTAAATGGAGCGTAAGCGTCTCTTTTGCAAAGGGATGCGTACATATCACCAACAGTAAGCAGCGCAAGCACCAAACGTCCCGGCGTGCCGCTCTTGAGTTCGTTTGTATTTTTTGACACGACGGGGAGCGTTTGCGCCGACGAGAGAGGCGGGCGCGGACAGACGCAACTGGCTCGCCGAAACAACGCCGTGAAGCAGGATCGTGTGCATGCCACCAACGCTATCGGGCATCACCCTGAAAGACCAGGATTTCTGCACCGGACGGAATTTATAGAAGGGACAACCGGTACGTTGGCGCGGCGATGCAGCTCTTTGCCTCCATCGCGCTGATGTTCTGGTACGTGCCGCGTCTGTTCCTCGGAGGCCGGGACTAGCTTACTCGTAACGCAGCTGCCAGAAATGGCGGCAAAAGCCACCAGCACACCAACGACGAAATCATGCCGGCATGGTGCTGGCAGACCCGAGATTAATCAAGTTTGGTGCGCGCGGATGAATAAATAGAAGGCACAGGCGGACCGTCTCGTGGTTCGGTAGCCCGACGTAGCCGCCGTGGTCGTCGGTGTTGTGCTCCGCAAAAAGTCGATCCAGCGTTGATTACGCGGTTTAGACCTGCCACGATCGGTTTCTCTGTACCGGTCGACCCGACGATGCCTGTGCTCCGCAAAAAGTCGATCCGGCGTTGACTGCGCGGTTTAGACCTGCCATGCTCGGCTGCTTCGTGCCGGTCGACCCGACGACGCCACCGGCGTCTTAGGAACGTGGAGAGGCTCGCTCGTGCGACTGTTTTCGAATATCCGGTCTATTGTTCTGGACGCCATCGCGTTCGCTCGCAACCTATGCCGCTCGCGCAGCGCTGTCCCTCCTATAAATTCCGTCCGGTGCAGAAAACCTGGTCTTTCAGGGTGATGCCCGATAGCGTTGGTGGCATGCACACGATCCTGCTTCACAACGCCTCCAGGATTCGAAATTTCGACTCCGTTCGCATTTTCGGACACGACGGGCTTCGGTTGAGAATGTGCCGCGCTCTGTTCAGAGAACTATGGCAGACCAGAGGTTTGCCGTAGCCGATCTCGTCGTCACGGGGGGCCGGGCAGACGAGTGTGGCGGCGGCTACTCATCACAATTACCAGTGCAGACTTGACGAAGTCCTCGATTCTGAGACAAAAACTCAGGTGGCTAGAATTTCCGAAAACCACAGCGCGCCCTCGTGGTAGCCTCCCACGAGCACTGACGAGGATCACGCTGGCTAAGGCCACTCCGGCTGCCACCACGGCAAGTGGATCCACGAGTGATACGGAGATGCCAACAAAACACGCAATTCTCGCCGAGCTGACAGCGAACGAGCTGCGCGCCAGCATCGACTTCTATGAGCTGGCGGTTGCGGATCGCCGCGTCAAGCCGCAACTCGTTGATACGCTTGCCCGCTCGCGGAAGGCGCGGCTCTATGAGATTCTGCAAGACCTCTCTAGAGAGCGCCTGAAGGAGCTGTGTCGAACGTTCGACCTCGATGATTCCGGCAGGAAAAAGGAGGATCTCGTAGCCCGTCTTATCCGACCGGCCGCTGCGTCGAAGAACAACACCGGGAACGTGCCCGCGCCAACCCGTTTCGTGGCAGAGGCGCCAGAACCGCGGAGTGAAGAGCTGAGCGTCGCGCAGCTCGAGCAGTATCTCTGGTCCGCCGCAGACATCCTGCGCGGCTCCATCGACAGCAGCGACTACAAGACCTACATCTTCGGTCTGCTCTTTCTGAAACGGCTATCGGACCGCTTCGAGGAGGAAGCGGAAAAGCTCATCGCTAAGGGTTTCTCCGAGACGGTGGCATGGAGAGACCCGGACGAGCACGAGTTCTTCGTACCGGACCGGGCGCGGTGGGGCACGATCCAAAAACGGGCGACCAACATCGGGGAGACGCTGAACAAGGCGTATGTCGCGCTAGAGGAACAAAACAGTGCACTGGAAGGGGTGCTTGCCGGTATCGACTACAACGATGAGCACAAGCTCGGCGACGCCCGAAACCGCGACACCGTGCTGGCGCGCCTGGTGCAGCACTTCTCCCAGGTTTCCCTCCGCAACGACCGCATGGCCGAGCCCGATCTTCTTGGTCGCGCCTACGAGTATCTGATCGAGAAGTTCGCCGACGACGCGGGCAAGAAAGGCGGCGAGTTCTACACGCCGCGGATGGTGGTTAAACTCATCGTCGAGCTGCTGGCCCCCACCGAACGGATGCGTATCTGCGACCCGACGGCCGGTTCCGGCGGCATGTTGATCGAGTGCGCCCATTACATTGAGCGCAAAGGTGGCAACCCGCGCAACCTAACGCTGCACGGCCAGGAGAAGAATCTGAGCACCTGGGCCATTTGCAAGATGAACATGCTGCTACACGGGCTGCCGGACGCCCGAATCGAGAAGGGCGACACGATTCGGGACCCGAAGCTCGTGGATGAAGGAGAGCTTCTGCTGTATGACCGGGTGATCGCCAATCCGCCGTTCAGCCTCGACGAGTGGGGCCGCGACGTGGCCGAGAACGATGGCTACGGGCGGTTCCGGTTCGGCGTGCCGCCGAAGACGAAGGGCGATCTGGCGTTCGTCCAGCACATGGTGGCGGTGCTGAACACTTTGGGCCGACTCGGCGTCGTGATGCCGCACGGCGCTCTGTTCCGCGGCAATGCGGAGGGGAAGATCCGCCAGGGCTTGCTGGAGGAGGATCTCTTCGAGGCGGTCATCGGTCTGGCTCCGAACCTCTTCTACGGCACTGGCATCCCGGCGTCCATCCTGGTGTTGAATCGGAACAAGCTGGCGGCAAGGAAGGGCAAAGTGCTGTTCATCGACGCGTCCGGCGAGTTCGAAGAGGGGAGCAACCAGAACCGCCTGCGCGACCAGGATATCGAGCACATCTCTGGCACATTCCACGCTTACGCCGACGTGGAGAAGTATGCACAAATCGTTCCGCTTGCCGAGATCGAGAAGAACGAAAGGAACCTTAACATCAGCCGCTACGTGGACACGTCAGAAGAAGAGGAGCGGATCGACGTGGCGCAGGCGGTGCGGAAGCTGAGGGAACTGGAAAAGGAGCGCACAGTGGCCGAAACGAGGATGAATCGGTATCTGGCAGAGTGCGGATATGAGTAGCGTCGAATGGGCTACAGCGAGCCTGGGAACTGTTGCCACTATCAAAATGGGACAATCGCCTCCGTCGCGCACTGTAAACGAAGACGGAAATGGACTTCCGTTTATTCAGGGAAACGCTGAGTTCGGGCTTCGAAACCCACTGCCCGTGAAGTTCTGTACCAAGCCCCAAAAGCAAGCTCAGCCGAGTGACATCCTCCTGAGTGTTCGAGCACCGGTTGGAGCTTTGAACTTGGCGGACAAACCACTATGCATTGGGAGAGGGCTCTCCGCAATAACGGCGACCGGCGTCGAAGTTCCGTTCTTGTGGCATGCGCTTCGGTGGAAGGTATCTGACCTTGTCCGCGTTTCCCAGGGCAGCACCTTCGCTGCTGTGAACAAGGCTGATCTTTGTGGGTTGGAAATTCCGTTTCCCCCTTCGACCGAGCAGCGCGAGATTGCCGCCATCCTCTCCTCGGTGGACGATGCCATCGAGAAGACCCAGGCGGTCATCGACCAGGTCAGGACCGGGGCGACGGACGGAAAAGCCATACAGTCCGGTTCTTCGACTTCGATCGGGCCTGACCGCAACGAATGGATTGTTACCCGTCAGTACAAGGTGCTCGGGTCGAAGAAGCACATCGTCCCGGATGTCGTGGTGTTCGTCAACGGCCTCCCGCTCGCCGTCATCGAATGCAAGAGCCCGACCATCGGCGATGCCTGGAAGGCGAAGGCGATCCAGCAGCTCCACCGGTACCAGGAGGCTGGCACGCAGTGGAAGGACCAGGGGGCACCGAGGCTCTTCGAGGCGGCGCAGATTCTCGTCGGAACCTGTGGCGAACGGGCCGTCTACGGAACGGTCGGCACGCCGGAGCGGTTCTTCCTGAGATGGAAGGAGCCGTACCCTCTAAGCGTAAAGCAACTCGGTGAGCGGCTCGGGCGCAAGCCAACGCCGCAGGACGTCTTGCTAGACCAATACCGAAAATGAGGCCCGTTCAGCCCTTCTAGCGCGTCTCTGGTGACACCTACCCCTGCAAAACCCCGCAAACCGCGCGGAAAATCTCAACCGTCTCTGCAGTGCCATAATTGGCCGGACTGAGTGGCGGATGGGGCAGTTTGGAGCTATCCGGTCTCGGTTGGAAACCCAAAAAACAGGGCCTGGATCGCGCGTGGGAAAAAGGCAAGAACGGCTATTTCGTCACCAGACGCGACGTCGAGACTCGACTTACTATTTGCACTATACGGCCGTTCACACTCATCGAATGGCAAGGTCTGCTCGGCCGAACAAACGAGCCAATAGCTCCTCGATGCCAGAAAGTTCCTCGAACTTCAATTTTGGTACAACACGGACCATGGATCGTTCTGCTTTCCTCCCCGTCATATCCGCTTTGGAATGCTTCGCAACCTTGAACATCGACAGGCTCGGCAGTTTTTCGCCGGGTGTCCCACCAAACCATAGAAAAGGCCCCAACGCCAGCATTTTTGCATCAACCAATATCCACACGATGCAGCCGCTTGGCTTTGCCCCGAGTTCAAGGTGGATATTCTGCCTTGCCGTCTTTGAACCGTGAAACGACGCCTTCAGCTGGAGATGTCTAGCAATTCCATTGGACTCAAGCAGAAGGTCGTAACCCGCGTCGTCGACCTGTGGCTTCAAGACTTCGATAAACGCACCTTGGCGCCACGCACAGCGGAGCAATTCACCGACGAAGAGATGCTCGATAAGCATCGCGCGGTACGACGACTTTGTGCTATGTACGCTTGCTTTCATTCGTAAACGCCAACGATCAACTTACCATTGTGTCGCTCTCGCGTGCTGTAAAGAATTAGTTTAACTGCCACCATTTCTTGTCTATTCCAAAAGGGCCGAGTTTTGGCACAGGACGGGAAAGAGTTTGGACGGAAATTCCTCGCGGAAGTGGCAACTCTGGTCACCCCGGATACGGTTCTCCGATGGCACCGTGGGTTCATCGCAAGGAAATGAACGACGTGGACGGCAGAGTTCAGTTTTATCGTTGTCACGCTAGATGGACGGAGACCGACTTGAACTATCGGCGAGTTGTCGAACCGGTACGCTTTCGACTTCTCTGAGCTTGGGCACTCGAGTGCGAATTTTCTTGAAAATTTCGTTCTGGAAACCTTCGGTTATCACAACATCGACGTAGGGGGCAGCTGCCATAATCCGAACATCTGTAACTTCTTGCGATCGAGGATTCCAATTCGGATCCCACAGTCTGTAGTATTGCGAATAAAGCATCACCTGTAATGCGGGGAACCTCGAGACGTCGGGAGCTTCGTGCCGTTCGACAAGCGACCGAGTCCAGTCAGGGAAAAACGATATTAGCGTCTGAATGGCTGCCTCATTGACGTAACGCTCAGCATCTTGCGCGTTGGGAACTTATCGTCGAGGCTGGAAGTTCTTCCGATTCGCGAGCCACGAGTTGAGAATTTGCACTTCCTCCTTACGCCATTTGAGTTCGAGGTCAACAAACCACTCCTGAACAACAAGGCGATCTACGAACTCGCCGAAACTGTACGTGCGATTCGAAGCTAAAGGCGTGAAAGGCTGAAGCAGTGGGCTCGCCGACGTCGCGGTCGAATACGTATCGCGCTCTTCCGCAAGGATATCTTGCCATAGTTTGAGAAGAAAGAATGGGTATTTTGAGAACGTTTCGACGAAACGTCTGTAAATGTCACGCCTGCGACGCAATTCTACGAGATTGTACACGGTGAAGCACGGCACATGCCGCTCAGGACCGAAGTGCTCCAGAAAGTGTCGACCTTCCCGGCGGGGACGTTTGACGATCTCGCTTAGCGCGTTCGTGTCGAGTAGACAAAGCTTGTACGTTTTTCCAGATGCCGCAGTCCAAGGCATTTTCTTTTCCTGTGCCTTCTATTTATTCATCCGCGCACACCGAACTTGATTAATCTCTCCGGTCTGCCGGCACCATACCGGCATGATTTCGTCGTTTGTTCGCGCTCTCATCTCTGCCTTCAAGGCTCGTTCTGAGGTTCCTATAGATCAAGACGACCGAATCTCCTCTCGAAGGTAGTATAGACACTAAGCTGCTGATTTATGGCCTATTTCAAGAGGGCCGAGTTTTGGCACAGGACGAGCGCCACCGCGTTCGACGTTCTTCGTACCATTCCTCATGGTATCCGAGCCATACCCAGAGGCCCTCACGGAGATGCAATAACGGTGCGACGGGTACAACAAAGTGTGTACGTCGAAAGAAACCCCGGCAAGTCTTCATGAAACAAGTAGCGCTCGACCTTGCCGCGTTCGACGACAGCTTTCTCCGAGGCTACTCGCACCTCACCATCGACCGAGATTCGAAATACACAACGGAGTTTCGAGAAGTTCCTGAAGGAAAACGACGTGGACATCGTCCCGATTCCGACCAAATCTCCGAACTGCAATCCTCACGCGGAGCGTTTCGTGCGCTCGGTCAAACAGGAGTGCCTGAACAGGATGGTCTTGTTTGGACGGAATGCGTTGGAACGCGCTCTCCGCCAATATCGTCTCCATTATCTGCGTGAGTGGCATTGACCTTGGCTGACGGCCCATTGAATTCTCGCGTTCGCGCAGATCCGGTTATCGACCCTCCACGGGCCGACATCGAACTCGACGTACTATTTGCACCATACGGGCTGTCAGGTTATTACCGTCACTGTACACTCAGCGAAAACTAAACCTATTATGAAGAACGTAAAACTCTCTCATCTGATTAAAATATTCCAGACCATCTGTCAGCTATCCTTCATAAAGCGGTCTGAAAAATCATCTTCATGGGATTTTGACCTATCCCTACCTTTTCTTGAAGAAAACATGCTACACCTTCGCTGCGCGCCAAATGGAGCGTAAGCGCCTTTTTTGCCAAGGGATGCGTACACATCACCAACAGTAAACAGCGCAAGCACCGACGTGCGCCGAATGGATGGCGCGGCTTCGTGCCGAAGGAGCAGGAGGTGAAGCGGGCTGTGCGCCGGGGAAGAAGCACATGAGGTCCGGACCCTGGTTAAGGTCCAATCCGAGACAAGTAAAGACATGAAGGACGCTCACGCGCACCTGGACCAGAACGTGCTAGGGCAGCTACGCCGCGGTAGCCTCGGCCTCGATCCTGGTTCTGGGAGAAGGCTGTTTTACGTGCTCTCGGGTTTCAACCTTGGTGCCCATTTCGTTCTATCCTATTTTTCTACAGTGATTTAACGGCCGCTGTCACGTGCTGGTCCCCGCACGCATCATCGACGGGTGGTCGTTCGAGCCGGAATTTTAATTGGCTTTAATCAGCTTTTCTATACGGCAATCTCAACCTCCTGGACGCCTGAAAGAGGGCATGAGATTAGGGGCTAATCTCACACAGTAAAAGTACGGAGTATTTTTCAAGATCGGCGCCCTGATCGACCAGGTCGATATATCGGCTGTAATTCAGCTTAACAGACAGGATCGCCTTATCGTCAGGAAGGCCGAATACGTTGCTAACATTCTTTACTAACCCTATAGAGCCGTCGAAACGTTGAGTATCGTAATCTCCATCGGTGGCCTTATCGGCGGTGAATCTTCCAGTGAGAGAAAGGGTCATCGACCTCTCTATGATGGAGTAATCTGAAACCAAAGAGGCATAAAGTCTCTCCTTGCGGTAATCGCGCGAAGGGTAGATATACCGGGTGAACTTGAGGGAGGGCTTGATCTCCCACGTCGATCGCGAGTACCGCAACGTCCCACTTACCGTGTTGGCTGAAAACTTTTGGCTCACTGTGCCGTTTGGCCTGGATGTTTCTTTGTCCCTGCGCTTATAGGTGAGTGTCAACTTTGGCCACTGCGGAACCGCCAGATCGAAGGATACCTTTCCCTGAGACTTAATGGTCTGAGATTCAGTAGGATCCCGCTGGACATCGTTATGAAACCGGGTGAGCTCCGCTTTCGAACTGAGAACGCCCAATTTCAACTTCGCTCCAATCTTCCCTCCCACACGGTCCTTAAGAGTGGGACGCCGGATATTCGTAAATTCTTTGCCATAGAAGCTGTACTCGCCCCAGTACTTCACGCGATCCCATTTTCCCTTGAGGCCGAGCCGAGCCGCCGCCGCCCCTTTCTTCCCGCCAAGCTCCGGTTCACCGGGGATATAGCTGTAACCAAGTTCGACTTCACTATCTAGCCGCTTGTCAAGAAGGGGAACAGTTCCGGAGGATTGCATAAGCGTATTTCTTTCGCTCAAATATTCGGACAGCTGCTTCAGATTTTTCAGCTTCTTTGGATCCATCCTTTGTCGAGCGAACGAGAACTTGAGCTGTGAGCGCTTTATCGGAAACGTTAATTTGTGATCGGTATGCGTTCCCAGCGACGTCGAGCGAAGAGCAAAGCGATCGCCAGTCGACAAAGAGCCGTTTGGCCGATCTGTTATGCTTCGAGGACGATTCTCGGCCAATGCTATCCCCCACTTCCGCTCCGTGGCCTCCAGGTTGACAGAGGACCGGCGCACCGACCGGAGTTTCCCATCGGTGGTGGTGATCAAGACCACGGGTTCCACGGCTATGTAACGCTGCACCCGCATCCATCTGCCGTCTAAGAACACGATCACTTTCGCAGACGAGGGCGAGGCGACAATGTCCTTGCCGTTGGCCAGGGTAGGGCCGTAGAGGGAAAGCAGCAGAAGCGCGAAGAAGAGCCTGTGGGACATCCGAATCCTCATGGGGATCTGGACCTGTAGGGGATTGTATCGGCCCCCGAGCAGAGGTTCAAGCGGGATCCGGAGTAGGCTCGAACGCCCTGGAAAAGATAGGAGATTTCATACGTGTCCGTCGCCGATCCGCTCGAATTTTCCCCAAGGGATAGGGCTGTGCGGCCCGATTAAGTCCCGGTGAGGGTAGCAGAACTCGAGCAGCGAGACAAGGCGGTTGAGGGGTGTTACGTTGCAGTACCAATGACGGGTAGGGAGGGTTTTGTTTCAGCGTGAATGTCAGAGGAGCGGGCGTGTGACGCTTTGATCTCGGACGGGCTCGAGTGAGAGAGTAGCCCACAGCTTCTGGCAGTGACCAGGAGCTGTGGGCTTTTCGCATCTAAACTTTGTTTTTGCAGACAACAGATGCGACGCCACGAAAGGCGATCCAGTGTGCCACGAAGCGAGTGGGAAAAGCCAGCGTGAAAGCGCTGCTCAGCGGCCATTTTTGAGTGCCCCCCACCCGTACAAGGGTGGGATCGAGGACCTGCGTGACATCAACGAATACTCTCGTGGCGAACATCATGCACAGGACGATGACGATCCTAGCGGGGAATCGTCGGAAGAAGAACTGAAGGGTTTTTGCCGCCGAGTTGGCACTCACTCGCGGTATGTGAACCAGCCCAGTGCCGTTATCATTGTCGGCTCCTCCGCATATTCCTGAAAGTTGTGGATTGCCTGGATAGAGAAAGTGGGGTTACCTAGGCGACGTCTCGCCGCGGATCGGCCTACGACCCTTGGCCCAGTCGCAAACACAGACACTAAGCTGCTGATTTATGGTCTATTTCAATAGGGCCGAGTTTTGGCACAGGACGGGGACGCTTGCCCCTCGGTGGTAACCGCCTGTTGGGAGATTGCCGCTGGCATACCCATTTAACGGCGCGAGCCTATCACGGGAACGCCTCAATAAGCCAGCCTACCGCGCCGATAAGTTGCTGATTTATGGCCTATTTCAAGAGGGCCGAGTTTTGGCACAGGACGGGGTAGCGATCGTCACCATTGTTAGCGGCGGCTGTAAATTGCACATTTGTGGCGGACGAAAATTGCACACTCGGCACCCCATGACGAACCCTTAGATGATGGCGGTCGGGGCTCTAAATTCATTTGGATCAATTAAATGGAAGGGACAGCCCCGGGCTTTCCGGAGACTGTTTGAGTTGAGTCTCGCTATCTGGGGCGGAGCCTTCCTGCGACCGATAATAGTTCATCGCTCAGGGACATTCGAGAGCCGCGGCCGTTTCACCGAACGGCTGAGGACGGCGAGCTACTGCCGAAGAGCGACATTCTCGAGAGCTAGCTCACGACGAGCCTTGAACGCAGAGATGAGAGCGCGAACAAACGACGAAATCATGCCGGCATGGTGCCGGCAGACCGGAGACTAATCAAGTTCGGTGCGCGCGGATGAGTAAATAGAAGGCACAGCCAGCCATAGAACGACGATCGTTGCTGCCAAAGATATCGCGATAACGTGCTTCATGACTTCCATCACCTCCTTGCGGGTCGAACCGGAACAGCCCACCACGCACCGAGTCCATGCGCGGCTTCGCTCGTGGCTCGCACCTCGACCAGTTCCGCTTCCTGTGGGGCTCCGAATTTCTTAGGGTACCCCGTCTTTGCCGAGCGAATCGAGCTTGCTATGGAGATGAACTCATGGAGATGAACTCGTACTTCCCGAAGATGTCGATGAAGGGCGGGTGGGGAGCCGAACGGCTCCCCAAAAAGGCGGGATTTTGCGACCGGAACCGAAACCGGCCAGGCGGGAGCGAAAACGGGTCTCTGACGTGCGTTTGTAACGCCATGCACGAGCGGAGCCAGGGCGGAGATTACCACAATCCGTCCTCGCCTCACGCGGCAATGATTTTCGATTGCGATTCTCGGGCGTCGGTCGAACTCGCGGCGGCCGCGTGTGTCGGGACCGGGCCTGTCCCTCCGCCTAACTTCGCGGCCGAGCGGAGCGCGTCTGGAGCGTCTGGACACTTCCACGTCGGCTACTTCCTACTTCCTACAAACTCCGGTGCATCCGGTGCAACGCCGACAACGCGACGCGGTTCGGATGCGTACCTGATCTCGTGGAAAAGAATGGCGCTTCTCCGCGTCCTCGTGATGGTATCAGATCAAGCGGCGACCTCGCCCGTCGTGTCCAAAAACACAAACGAACGCAAGGTCGGCGCGTCGAGGCCGTTTCGATCGTCATCAACCCGTGGCGAGCCCCAGATCTGGGGGTCGGAGGCGATGTCGGCGATTCGAGTTCCCCGTCCTGTGCCAAAACTCGGATCTTTCGAAATAGACCATAAATCAGCAGCTTAGCAAGTTCGGTGCGCGCGGATGAATAAATAGAAGGCACACCATGGGCGGTCAAGAATCGTTGCGCCTGGCCGGGAGCTTTGCAGATGCCTCGCCGGTCAATTCGTCGATCAGCCAGGCGTCTGCGCTTGCCTTCTCGTAGGCATTGTCGAGGGTCGGCCGAAGCGTGAGGAGCGCAGCGATACGATGGATCATACCGCGCAGATCCGCGAGTTCAGCAAGGGTCAAGGGAGCGCCGTCCCGGCGCCGCGCATCGCGGTAACCGAGCCACTTTTTCAGAACTGGATAACCGCCCATTTCGTAACGCCACACGGCCTTCGGGACGTGACTCAAGAAGACCGTGTCGCTCAAATAGAGATCACCGGTGAGCGCACCCCACTCCGGATGCTGCGACTCAGTGTCCTCCGGCGCCCTCTCTTCCCACTTGCCCGCAGCACTGCCAAAGTATCTGTGCTCAACAACAAGATCGGATTCCTTGACGCTGCCCCTCGCGCCCTGGCGCACAACTGCAAGAGTCTTCGCGTCCTCGTCGAGCAGGTCCTTGAGAACGAAGCCGGCATCACCCTGCGGGTCGAGCAGCCGCGCGAGCCGCTCCCCGAGCGTTGCTATCTCATTGAATCCCGCTGCGTCCTTGCAGATCGGGATATGCGGCCAGTCCTGCGCGAGCGACTCCTTGTGGTCGGCCTCGTACTGCGGCGCATGGCTGATTGCAAGACAGTAGCGGAAAAGCCCCCGGCACAGGCGCTTCGCGTCCCTACCTGTTAGATCCCCCTTCTTTCCCCAGGCATCCTTTAGAACAGTCCAGACGCCCTCGGCGAGATTGGCGCTGCGCTTGAGGTCGGTAGGATGGGACTTGAAGAGGTCGACGATCCCTTCATCAGGATTAACCTCGGCAGGGAATCCCACCGAACCCCAATCGTGCAGGTGCAGATCGAAGAGCCAGGACAAGACGAGCGGTCGGCTCTCTGACACGCGCCGGGCCTTCGGGGCACTAACGAGGAATTCGTTGTCCTTTAGATGATCACCAAGATCAGGCCGACTTTCGTTAAGGAACTTCGCCTCGCGCTCGTAGTAAATCCAGCGCACATCGAACGGAAACACGACATAGGGCAACACCTTCCCTCTATCGAAGTTGCCCTCAGCTAGGATTGTTTCACGCGCCACCTGTGGCTTGTACCGCGCGCGTTCAGTGCATAGAATCGGATGGCGCTTCTTCAATTCGCCAAAGCTGGACTTCGAAAAGTAGTCGCGCATTCTTTCTTCGAGCGCCGTTCGATCTGTGTCGATCACGCTGCCTTCAAGGCCTCGATTCGGATTCACGCCCTGAAAATACACAGGGAAGACGTCGTCAAATCCCGGCCATTCCTCGAAGCCGTTGCCGCTCGCGGGCATCAGACGCCAGCCGGTCGCGTCTGTCGGGACGAATTGCTCATAACCGCGCGGTCCCGCCGGTGTGCGGGCGGCCCCCGCGCTCTTCGCTCTTGGCCACGACTTCAGAGTCAACGACGCAACAAGAGCCTCCCGTTTGCCTTCCGCGCGGCCCCAGAAGTTGCGGTAACTAACCGCGGCGATTGCGCCGGTATTCTGTGTGACCGGCTTGCGCTTTAGATAGGTCGTGATGCAGGTCCCCACCTGAATGCCGCGCGGGTCATGTCCGGTGGTGAAAATGCTTTGATCCGCCGTGCCTTCACCCGGCAGCCCGGCCGGGATGACCTTGCCGGTCTTGTACTTGTCGCCGTTAAGGTTGTCGATCCAGATCGCATGGAAACTGTGCAGCAGGGATTCGCGCATCATGGGATGCGACCGCCCGCTCAGGAAGGATGAATTCGAGATGTATGACACTACGCCAAACTCTGCCTTCTCGCCAATGCGAACCTCAGCAAGCCTCAGGAAGCGCACATACAAATCGTCGAGCAGCTGCTTGCGAATGCGCCAGCGGATGAAGAGCGCGGACTGGCCTATCTGCTTGCCGTCCTTGTTTCTTTTGATCCCCTTGTAGTGATCGACGAGCGCTGCTTCCTCCTCCAGTGGCATCCCGGCGAAGCGGTTGTAAGGGGGATTGCCGAGCACAACGATGACCTTGGCATCGCGCTTCACGCCGCGCGCCGCGTCGTGCTCCTCCTGAAGCTCCGGGAAGTTAAGCTTCAGTTGGTCCGGCCCGTGCCAGCCCGTGAGGGCATTCGTCAGGAAGATCGCAGGCCGGTGGTTCGGGTCCGGCTCCGCGCCAGCCTGCGAGAGCAGGAGATAGACCTGCAGCTGCGCCACCACGAAAGGCGCCGTAAGGATCTCAAAGCCGATGAAGCGCCGGCACATCGCATCGAGCAACTGCGCCGGAAGTGTGGCCTGCACGCCTTCGTCGGCAAGCTGCCGCGCCATGTGGCGCAGAACCTCCATAAGATAGGCGCCCGTGCCGCAGGCCGGATCGAGAACCACGACGCGCTCATCCGCAAAGCCTCGGCTGCAGCCGAGTTCATCCCGCAACAGGCGATCAATCTTGGCGACTTGGTAGCGGATGACATGCGTCGGCGTGTACCACACGCCCAGCTCCTTCCGAAGCTTCGGATCGAACGCTTCGAGGAAGGGCTCGTAGAAATACATGATCGCCGTCGTCGTTGCCTGCGTGTCCTCGTCAAGCGTCGGCGGCCGGAAGCGTTTGAAAAACCTTTCGGGGTCGACACGCGTCAGGGTCTCCGTCCCGATGTCCAGATGCTTTGCGAGCCGCAGCTCCTTGATACGCGATGGGTGCCTGAATTCGTAGAACAGACTGCCCAAAAACGGAATCTTCAGATAATCTGCCAAATCCTCCCAGCGAAACGGCCACTTGCGCTCGCCCTGCCACCACAGCGCCCAGCCAGCGAAAAGGCCGTAGAAGGCTGTCTGGATCAGGGAAGAGCGCAGGAACTCCTCGCCCTCTGGGCCTTCGAATGTCACGCCCAGCGCCTTGCCGAAGTCATCCAGCAGGCCCTGCACGGCATGGGTGAATTTGGCCGGCAAGTCGGCCTTTGCGCGTCTAGCCTGCAGCGCCATGATGCGCGCGAGCGATTCCGGCTCGGCGATTGGCGCGTAGCGAGTGACAGCCGTTTCGACTAGCTCAGCGAAAGCGGCGAGTGACGCTGCATCGATTGGCTTCTTCTGTTTCAGCGCCGCAGGCGAAGGCCACAGATCAACGACTTGCTCGATACGCCGCGTCTTGGGCGGCACCGGTCCGCTGCCGTCCCAGTCGGGTTTGACGGTCAAGAGTCCGAACGCACGCACATTTGAGAGCAGAACGGCCCGCGTAGAGGCCAGGTAGCGCCCGATCTGGTCGTTGCGATCCGTCGACATGGCGAGCTCTTCAAGCTCCGTATCGGGAAGCTTGACTTCGCCGCACACCACGAGGAACTGGCCGCCCGCGTCGTAGAGGGCGACATCCGGAAGATTGATACCGCCGTCCGGTTTCTCCTCACTCGTATTGACCCGCACGTCAAACGGCAGGTCCTCGACGCTGAGCGCTGCAGCGACGAGCGCCTTGATGGCAGGGTAGTAGGTGGCCTCCGTCGTCGAACCGGTCGCGATCAAGGTACCGGCATCCCGCGCATAGGACTTGGCGGCCCTCACGAGTTCTGGCGCCACCGCTGCGTCGCTCATTCACTCCCTTTCTGGCAGAACCTGCGGGCCTGCTGCATCCCGGCAGACTCCCGCCGCGCACCCTTGATACGCCGCCTACCGTGGCGCGGAAGTCGTCCGGTATGTTACTTCGGTCTCAGGTTTAGATTGAGCGCCATGCAGCGGCAGCGAAGCCCTTCCGGGTCGCCTTTCCTTGGCGTGACGTAAAGCCAGGATTCGCATCCCCGTCCTGTGCCAAAACTCGGCCCTTTCGAAATAGACCATAAATCAGCAGCTTAGCGACTGGGCCAAGGGCCTGTCCCTTCCATAAACTCGAGCTGCGTGAGATTAGCGAGCTGCCTGCAACCAGGATGCTTGGGTCGTCTTCATGTAGGACGTTTCGAGGATCGGCGTCGGCTCTACTCAGGGGTATAGGTGTAAGCTGGCGCGAAGTCCCGTAGCCGTCCCGAGCGGATCGGCTCAAGCAGCGGCGTGTCGAGTGTAATAATGATGGAGACCACCGACCTTTGGAATGGCTCTCACTTTGCCCATCGCCGGTGACTCTACCCGGCGAGGCTCAGGCGCGTCCTTCTCAAGCGACAAATGAGTCCGGCACGAATGATAGTAGTCGACGTATTTGCGTAGGATTCGCTTCAGGTGCCGCTCATCAAGGACGATCACGTGGTCGAGACACTCACGTCGAATGGAGCCGATCATCCTTTCGAAGTAAGCCGATCTGCGACGATCTCGCAATCCGCGCGTTGGATCATTTAGCTGGTTTTGATCCCGATGTCTTGAAGCCAATGGCTTCCGGTCTGGCTGACCTGATCCGATCCGCACCACGGCAACGCGTTGCGGATCTGGAGGGCTGGCTCGAGCGTCTCTGGAAAATCGTTTTGGAGCAACCGGCTGAATCTCTGGATTTTTCGACCGACATATATGAAAAAGCGATCAATGCTGCGGCCGGTAAGCTAACGCGGACATTACTGCTTGAGTTCGATACCAAACAGAAAGAAGGTGGCACCCCGTCCTGTGCCAAAACTCGGCCTTTTGAAACAGACCATAATATCAGCAGCTTAGTGTCTGTGTTTGCGACCGGGTCAAGAGCCGTGCTTCGGCTACCCACCCAACTTCTACCGGTCGGCAAAGGGTTCCGACAGCAACCGCCGCGCCGCTGCCAGGAGTTGATCCTTCCAGGCAACGCGTTCCCGCCAGTGGTCGGGGATGGCGTTCAGGCCGTAGAGGGCGCCGGCGAGCTGCCCCGTCACTACTGCTACCGTATCGGCGTCGTCGGCCAGGTTGGCCGCGAGCAGCACCGCGCCGCGGAAGTCTCCGGTGCGGGCGACTGACCAGATGGCGGCTTCGAGCGTGTGAACGACGTACCCGCTGGAGCGGATCGTATCCCGTGTCCGTCCTCGCCAGCTGCCGGCTATGACCTGAGTGATTGCCGCCGCTCCCGTGAACCGTCTCGGAGCCAGAACGTCCGAGAATGGTGACCCGGCGATGGCGTCCGCTAGGAGCTCGCCGAACGCCCGGCAGGCGTCCACTGCTTCCTTGGCTCCGTGGGTCGTCCGGGACTGGTCGGCGGCTGCTGCGATCAGGCGCGGCCGGTCGTGCCTGAACCGGAGCGCAACGGGGACGAGCCGCATCAGCGAGCCGTTGCCTGCGCTCAAGGGATCGGTCGAACCCGCGACCGGGTCACCCGTCCGTAGGTACCGGGTGAGCGCTTGGCAGGTCGTGTTTCCGATGTCGAAGCAGTCTCCGCTCCACGAGTAGTCTCCGTCTCGCCACCACTTCACGAAACGGTCCATCAGGTCCCGGCAGTCGAGCGTCTTGGATTCCGCCAGGCTGTCGGCAAGGGCCAGCGCCATGGCCGTGTCGTCGGTCCAAGCGCCGGCCGGCAGGTCGAACGGGCCGCCACCGACCATGTCTTCTAGACGCGGCTGCGTATCGCGGGAGCAGAATTCGAGCGTCGTGCCGACCGCGTCGCCCACCGCCAGACCGAGAAGGCCCCGAGCGCCCGGTCGTGGATGTCGTCCGCGGTCCGGGATGGAACCGATGGTGCTTGTGCCGAACACTGCCTCACGTGAGCCAGCTGGGAGTCGTTCTCGATGGTCCATTCGCGGGCGTCGCGCACGCGGCGGATCGCATCGTCCGGTTGCACGCCCAACTCCACCAGCAGGCGGGCTGTGATGGTCCCGGCGCGTCCCAGACCACCCCGGCAGTGGAGCAGCACGTCGAAGCCGAGCCGCAGCCGGTTCCTGATGGACTCGCCGGTGGCCTTCCAGGCGTGCTCGAAGTCCTGTTCCGGTGCCTCTCCGTCGGGAATCGGGGCATGCCACCACTCCATGTGCCGGTCTCGAACCGCCCTCGGGAGATCGTGCACCTTTAGATAGGCGATTTCTTCGTGGGTGATCAGGCTGACCACCGCAGTCGCTCCCCAGCGCTGAATCGCGTCGAGGTCGGTGTCGAGATCCCGCTTCCAGGGCCCGGATATTGCGTAGCGATCGATCCTACCGGGGCACTGCGAGAAGCCGATCCGGCCCCGGCCGTCGCCCAGGGTCATCGCCGTGATGCGCAGTGGGTGGCTCTCGCTGGTTCTTGCCGTCGGCATGGACTCTATTCTCTAACGGGGCTGTGCTCCGCAAAAAAAGAAGATTGGCCAGAAGCAGCCAAACATAGTAGGTCTAGAACGTGCAATCAACGCCGGATCGATTTATTGCGGAGCACAGGGCAACAGTAAATGAAGCAAGCAGCCGCCGGATGAATAAATAGAAGGCACAGCGGCCGGGACATCCCCGAACTCAGCGTAGACACGTCTAGTCCGAAACATCCGGGTGCGCCGGTCTTGAGTTCGTTTGTGTTTTTGGACACAACGGCATGTCACGACGCTCCACCGAAGAGATCGGGGCCGTCAGCGGCAGCGGTGCGCTTGCGGCCACTGCGTGTGGGCCTAGGCATGGGGTTCTTGGCCTCGGATTTGGAGCGGGCGTGGTTTTCGGCGAGCAGGCGCTTGAGCACCTCGCGGCGGGCGGCGGGGCTGATAGCGTAGCGGACGCGGTCGTTCTCAGGGAGGGTCTCGACCTCGTGAAAGTTGTGCTGTAGGTCGAGATCCTGCCAGCCGTAGGCATCGCGAACCGCGATGTCAAGCGCGACGTGCAGCCGGCGCAGTTCGAGCAGGGCCTCGTACCCTGCGGCGGCGGTCTCGGCGTCCCGCTTCGAGACCCGGGTGACCATCTCGTGCGACAGATCGCGGGAGTGGAAGAGGTTGTAAACCTTGGTCAGGCCGAGCCAGAGGGACTGCATCAGCGCCTTGCGGTGCGCGTGGTAACGCTCGCCGAGTTTCACGAGGCCGATGTCGGCGGTCTGCCAGAGCCCGGCGGGGAAGGCGAAGGTGTCGAAGCACTTCGATGGAGAGTAGCGGAGATCTTGTTTCAGTGAGCCACTGTATTTGCGGGCCCAGACCTCGTGAAGGGTGGACTGGACCACGGTGAAGAGGTCCCAGCGGTCAGTGGTAAGGACGTAGAGGGCGTCACTAAAGATATAGTCCGTCGGCATTGCCGAAAAGCTCAGGTACTTTGTAGTCCTAGCAGCGACGAAGCACGCCTTGAGCGAGCGAAGATTCTGATAGCACACTTCATTGAATCGATAGTAACGCCACCATCGTGCCTTAGCTCTCTCGTTCTTCTGGGCGAGTCTATCGGGCAGGGCGTGCGTACGTAGGTGGTCAACAGCTACCGGTTCATGTGATTCAGCCTCATGCAATGTTTCATACTGTTCAAGAAAAATGATCTTTCGCTCGGGCATCTGACGAGGCGACGAGTTCACCTCTTTTCCATTCAGTAGGGAACGAATAGCGCCATTGGATACACCACGGGTGTAGAGTTCAGCGGATTGATTTTCATCTAGGACGAACCCGTCTCCGAGGTAGATGGTTCCCATAAACATCACCTCGTTACCCTTTCGGCACTCTAAGGGCGTCCCCAGTTCGTCGCTTTCCTCGAAGAATGTGTTGATGATGGTGGCAGGTTGGTTGTCGAGTACTCTCAGGCCATTCCACTCCCCTTTGTGCAGGGCGAGAAGCGACACAACGAGGTTCGCCGTGCCCGGCCACTTCATGCCGCGAACCGCCATATTGATCTGGGCGCCGGCTGCGACCACCCGATCCAGACCGTCCTTGCGCACATCGCCGTCGACGATGGAGTTGGTGGTGATGATCGCGGTGAAGCCGCCGTCCCGGAGCAATCCGTAAATGCGGCGAAGGAAATAGACTACCAGTTCGCTCAGGCCTGTGGGCGCGTAGCACCACTTCATGCACTCACAGAAGGCATGACCAAAAGTACCACTTAGCGCCTGCCCGCCTAGGTACGGCGGGTTCCCCAGGATGCAGTCGAATCCGCCCCGTTCCATGATCTCCGGGAACTCCAGAAACCAGTGGAAAAAACGCTTCTGCTCACCCCGTCCTGTGCCAAAACTCGGCCCTTTTGAAATAGGCCATAAATCAGCAGCTTAGTGTCTGTGTTTGCGACCGGACCAAGGGCCGTAGGCTTTACAATCGTCTGGCCCGAGGGTGTTATCTTCAGCTCCATGATGACGTACCACGTGCAATTCCTACTGCTCGTTCTAGCTGGCTGGGTTAACCGCCAGCAGCAGGATGTGATCGACTACCTGCAAGAGGAGAACCGTGTGCTCCGAGCCGGGCTTCGGGGCAAGCGTCTCAGTCTCTCGGACGACGATCGGCGCAGGCTCGCGGTCAAGGCCCAGGCTTTGGGCCGCGAGGCGCTGGCCCAGATTGCGTCCGTTGCCACACCCGCTACGCTTCTGCGTTGGTACCGCTGCCTCATCGCAGTCAAGTACGATGGCAGCAAGAACCGGAGCCCAGGCCCGACCTCCGACGGCGAAGGACATCCGTGAGCTCATTGTGCGCGTGGCGCGGGAGAACCCGACGTGGGGATATACGCGCCTGCGAGGCGCACTCAAGAACCTCGGACATGAACTCGGACGCAACACCATCAAGAGGGTCCTCGCCGAGCACGGTATCGCGCCTGCGCCGGAGCGGGGCAAGAGCATGTCGTGGAGCACCTTCATCAAGGCTCATTGGGGCGCCATCGCTGCGACAGACCTGTTCACCGTCGAGGTTGTGAACCCGTTCGGGCTCGTCCGCTACCATGTCCTGTTTGTCATCGATATCGCCACTCGCTGCGTGTGCATCGGTGGGATAACGTCGGACCCAAACGGGGAGTGGATGAAGCAGGTGGCAAGAAACCTCACGGACATGTGGGATGGTTTCCTCCTTGGCAAGCGATACCTCATCCACGACCGAGACCCACTATTCACCGAGGCTGTACGTGGGCTGTTGAGAGATTCAGGCGTGAAGCCCCTTCGCCTTCCCGCTAATAGTCCGAATCTGAACGCATATGCGGAAAGATTCGTTCTCTCCATACGTCGAGAGTGTCTCGACCGCTTCGTACCTCTCAGTGAGCGACACCTGCGGACAGCGATAGCCGAATACGTAGTGCACTATCACACAGAACGGAACCACCAAGGTCTCGGCAACGAGCTTGAAGGACAAGCGAGAGGAGATTGCAAACTGGAACGCGGCGCGGGGGGTCGAACCGGCGAGCTTGGCCGACGGCCGCCATTTGACGAACGTCGGGACGTTTTGCGCCTATGTCGTGGCGTACCTCCGCCACCACCCGATGGTGCACCAGGACATGACGTTCCTAGTCCGGCAGCTGGCGCCAACCGAGCACGGGCTCCCGATCGAGGTCTACGTCTTCAGCCGCGATCAGGTCTGGAGCCGCTACGAGGCGATCCAGGCGGACATCTTCGACCACCTGCTGGCGGTGGTGCCGGAGTTCGACCTGCGAGTGTTCCAGAGTCCGTCGGGGCGCGACGTGGAGCGGGCGATCGGCACCTGGTCATAATAAGCGCGACGCCCGTCCGTGTCCGAAAACGCGAACGGAGCCGAAATCTCGAACCCGTCCTGTGCCAAAACTCGGCCCTTTTGAAATAGACCACAAATCAACAGCTTAGACGCCCTTGGAATCCGCGCAGAATCGAGGGTATTTCGTGCCGCAGGGCTGTCTTCTGACCTGTTGTGATCCGCAAAAAAAGATCGGCTAAAAGCGGCCGACCATAGTAGGTCTAAAACGCGCAATCAACGCCGGATAGACTTTTTGCGGAGCACACCCGGCAGTCCGGACGAACGGCTCGACGTTTCAGGAAATCAGCAAGGCCAATTTTCGACCGTTGCCTGTGATTGTGCCACATGAATCAATCAGAGAAACCCATGACCAATTTATACGATCAATTTACAACCGTATTGTCAATAATGAGCGAGAATCCCGTACCCTCGCCGCCTTGCGCGACGCGCTGCTACCCAAGCTCATCTCCGGCGAACTTCGAGTGAAGGACGCCGGCGTGTTTTTTTCGGGAGCGAGCTGATGGCCGATGCCGTAATCGCCCCATTCGCCATGCATGGTGCACGCGACGCCATGGCCAGCGGCCTCGCGCATATCGAGGAACAAGTGGAGGGCATCGAACAGGCCATCGTCGGAAATTCCGGCCTTGCCTTCGACCTCGCCAAGACGCTCATTGAAAGCACATGCCGCACCGTGCTCCGCGAACGTTCTGTCCGTGTGGGCAAAATACTCGAACGCGCTGCAGGCCAGCAAGTTCCGAGGTTGTTTCGCCGCCACCTCCGGCCGTTTGAAACCGAATCAAGGCAGGGGGCAATGTATTATGTTCCCGACCAGCGAGCCTCGATTCGTACAGATCCGGTCATCGACCCTCCACAGGCCGACTTCGAGCTCGACGTACTATTTGCACCATACGAGCTCGCCAACATCGTGGTTCCATCATCCGCATCGTTGGCGGCGGACGCCGGTGTCAAACCGTAGACTTTGCAACGGATTATCCATCTGTAGCTCTTTTTTACGATGGCGGCAGGAAAACGTTCCTATAATCCCGCACCTTGCTGCTACGGTCAATTGCTGCCACGAATGGAGCAGGCGTCTTTGCTACGAAGCGGGCAATCCGGCGTCTTCCTTTCACCAAGAGCTCGGCGATATCCGACCCTGTCGCATTTTTCGCCCGAATCACGATGACACGCGCAGCATTCCTTATGATGGATGCGAGTTCAGCAGTTCGATAGCGGATGTTCTTGTCTTTCGTAAGCGCGACCCAACCTCTCCGTCCAACAAGCGCGATCCAATCTTCGTCCGGCGCGTCCAGCGGAAGGTGATTGTCGTGTATCTCAACCTTCATCCCCGCAGAACGAAGCCTGTCTGCGATAACGTGCTTTCCAAGATTGCGATCCAAGAAGAGGATGGGCTCTTCACGCTGCCAGTCTGAGTTCACATCGGAGCGCTTCTTCGATTTCCGCTTCTGCACGCTCATAGTCTTCCGCTAACTGGCTGACCGACTCACCTGCTTTACAGCGCTCGGCAATAACCTGGGTAGCGATTCCAGTTCCGGCGATGACGGGTCGACCAGCGGATAGCCCTGGGTCGATGACGACCATCGCTGGCGCGTCTTCCATGGCTGTTCGGGTAAACGGATAGAGCTTGATGGGGACGCCTTTGGGGTCACGCGCGATCCGATGCAGGGCAGCACTGATGACTTCTCGCATGGCCATCTGACCCCCTTGACTGATATTGATCAGTTGCCCATATCGCTCGACGAACAGATCCAAGCCATTTGTTTCCAGCTGGCAACTAATCAACGGATGCCGCCGATCAGGTACATCTAGAATATTCTCCACCAAGTAATCGATGCCCTTTCGGACTTTTGGCATCGCTACGACATGCTTGCGCCTGATGGCGGCGAGAACATGAAGCTCTGTGAGGTTGAGGAATGAAAGCAGCGTCGGGGAACGCTTGGGCACCACAATGAGTGGCTCGTAGTCGCCTTGGCCCACCGACCAATATCGGACGGTCGCCGCCGGCACGGTGAGATAGTGCGCCGCCTCCGAGATCGTGTAGGCAGGTAGCTCGCGGAGGTCGTCCGTTTGCGCTCGGCGTCCAACCATTAGTCTTCCTCCCCAGCATAAAACACGACTTCTAAGTCAGAAACTATTATAGTTGAGGTGCTTCTGCAATCAAGTGTTGGCGGCGGCCGCGTAACCCCGTCGTGTCCAAAAATACAAACGAACTCAAGACCGGCTCGCCGGGACGTTTTGAACCGCTCCGGGTTTTCCGGAGACTGTTAGCCCTAATCGCAAAATATTCGAAGCACGAAAACGCGAAACAGCCGCACTGGGCGCAGGCGAGAAGCTCGTGCTGGGGCACCCGCTCGCCGCCACTATAGGTGATTCTGCACGGTGTATGCAGAACCTGGAAAAGGTGCTATTCACGGGGCCAAAAACCTCAGACACGGTGACGTTTATTTGCGATTAGGGTTAGTTGAGTCTCGCCATCTCCAGCGAGCCTTCCTGCGACCGATAGTAGTTCATCTCGTACTCGACGGGGGCGACATTTCCGATCGGCTCCAAGAGTCGTTGCGTGTTGTACCAATGCACCCCGTCCTGTGCCAAAACTCAGCCCTTTTGAAATAGACCACACATCAGCGGCTTAGACGCCCTTGGAATCCGCGCAGAATCGAGGGTATTTCGTGCTGCCGGGCTGTCTTCCGACCCCTGGGCTGCGGGTGGCGAGCGACAGGCCCACCGGGGGTGCGCACGGCTGGCTCAAATCGGCTGCGGGGCGAGCTACGGGCAGTAAACTGCGCACCCGGAAGTCGTGAGGTCAAAATACTCATGCGGCTTCCCGATGGTAGAAACGTAGCAACCCGCCAAGCCGTTCACGGGAGCGCACCATAGACACTAAGCTGCGACTGGGCCAAGGGCCCTTAGGCTCTACAGTTACCCAAAACCCGCGGTCGACGTTCGAGAGCCGCGACCGTTTCACCGAACGGCGGAGGACGGCGAGCTGCTGCCGAAGAGCGACATTGTCGAGAGCCAGCTCGCGACGAGCCTTGAAGGCGGAGATGAGAGCGCGAACAAACGACGAAATCAAACAGGCATGGTGCCGGCAGACCGGAGACTAATCAAGTTTGGGGCGCCCGGATGAATAAATAGAAGGCACAGGGTTGACTTCGTCCCGGGAGGGTCTTTCCCTGGCCTCAGCAAAGGACAGATAGCCAAAGCCCGTGACTATGTAAGCGATATTGAAGCCGACAAAGATCAAGATGGGTAGTGATACTCGCCACCACGACCAGTCGCTGAAAACGGCCAGCTTAAGGAGTGCCACGATCAAAGTGAGGGCGCCGAAGACAAAGAACCCGGTGGTCTGAATTTCCTTCTCGCCGGCCATGGCTCCAGTTTTCATGCCGCCTCTCGGTGGTAGTATCTCAGCAGCCCACCGAGCCTTTCCCGACAAAGGATTGGCCCTTCGCGGGGGCCGCTGCTTTCTACAGACGGAAAGAGAATGACGTTTTCCTTGCCTTGATGGTTCCTCTCTCCATGATAATGAGCGAGATAGGAAGCCAGACACCGTCTGAATGCTGGCTCGCCGAACAAGATCAGCTTCGATAGACATTCTTCCTTCACAGACTTCACCCAGCGCTCCGCGAAGGAGTTCAAATTCGGGCTTCTCGCAGGCAGTTTGACGGTCTTGATACCCACCTCTTCGAGTGTCCGCTGAAACGACGCGCAGAATTTCGAGTCGCGATCGTGGATCAAGTAGCGGGTCGAGCAAAGAAAGCCGACATCCGCCATGGTCACATTCCGGGCCACTTGGGTCATCCACCTTTCGTCTGGATAGGGTGTGATACCGGCAATATGAACGCGTCGCGTAGCCAGGTGTATGAAGAATAAAACGTAGTAGGTGACCAGCCCGGACTTCGTCCACACCTCCGCGGTGAAGAAATCCGTTGCCGCAAGGACGTCCATGTGCGAGCGGATGAACTCGTTCCACGTCGTTGTCTTTTCTCGCTCCGGCGCGGGCGGTATACTGTGGCGCTTCAGTATGTTGCCGACGGTTTGGTCGCTCGCTCGATACCCGAGGTTCGCCATGGCCCCGGCAATGCGATCATAGCCCCACGATCGGTTCTCTCTCGCGAAGCGGATAATCAGCTGTTCGATCTTTTCGTCGATTCGTGGTCGCCCCGGATACGTCCGGTTCTTGGAACCGTCGAACTTCCTGGCGATGAGCTTGCGGTGCCACCCGAGAATCGTATCGGGCCTGACGATACTCGCCACCTCTTCGAGCGCGCGCTTGCCGAGCTGTTTTCCGATCTCCGCCAAGGTTCTCCGCTCACCATCGGTCAGGCGCAAACGGCCTTGCAGCTGATCTCGAAGAATACGATTCTCGGTAACGAGGTACTCGTTGCGCAGGAGCAGTTCTCGGTCGACCGATCCCGTGATGTACGCCAGCATGGTCTTCCAGTCCATTGTGTCTCCCCGGAGAACCAGAGTAAGTACCTGACCACGACCTGTGATTCAACCGGTCTAACAGGCCGAGGCCAAGCCCTCTCAAACTGGCCTACGGGAGCGCGTTTGAGTTTATTGACCAGACGACCAGTGCGCGGATCATCTCGACCTTCGAGTCCACCTCGAGCTCCCCGTATCCCTCTTGCTCCATGACCTCTACTTCACCTAGACGACGCGTCTTCTTGCGTTCCTTGACCCTTCGTAGCAGACTTCCCATATCGGCTCCTTTCTTGAGCGGCTTGATTTCGCTTTTCACAACGTCATCAAACCACCTGAGAGGGAGCCGTTTCAATTTTCAACTAAGAGTGGCACACATTCCAGAATGTTCTCGGCTTTCTCCGGAGCGCGAATGAACAGGGGAAGATGAGTCAGTTCCTGTGCCAGAACGGGGTGCAAGCGATGTTCGGCACTGAGCCGCACCAGACGAGCTTAGAGTCCGCGAGGAATCTCTTGAGGCGCTTGACCCAGCTGCTGTGAGCAAACCGTTTCGTATCCTCTCGCTCGACGGCGGAGGAAGCCTCGGAGTTTATTCGTTGGGTGTCCTCGCCGAGATCGAGGCGATGCTCTCCCCGCAGCCGCTTCCCACACGCCCGAACGAGCTCTGGGTCTCGGACCTGACCTACATTGCCACGTGGCGCGGCTTCGTGTATGTCGCCTTCGTCATCGACGTTTTCGCTCGACTCATCGTCGGCTGGCGAGCGACGACATCGTTGACTGCCGGCATCGCTCTCGATGCGTTGGAGCAGGCGCTGCACGAGCGCCGACTAGACTCAGAAGATCCATTGGGTCCGCTCGCCGAGCGCCTCACACGAACCCGGCGCCCGCAGAAAGTTTTTGCGGATTTCGAGAACGCCTCTAGGATTCTAACTTCTCGGCGACGTTCAAGTTTTTGGACACGACGGGATGGCGCGATACGGGATGCCGCTCTCATAGCCGTCTGCTCGTCCATCCGCGATCTTCTTTTTTGCGGATCACAGCCGATCACTGCGATTCGTTCTGATGCTGTTGGTCAAAAACCATCCGCACTGCGCGTTCCTTAACCTCCGGCGAATACTTGCTTCGTCTTTCCATGATCCCATCCTCTCAAGAGTTGGAGTCTCGGGAAAACCCGGAGCGGTTCAGCGACTTGGATTGAGATTGAGAGACATATTGACAAAGCCTCGCTAGAGGCGCTTGCTCTAGGTTGAGATCCGAACCGGAGCGGGTCTGTGTGGCCCCATGCAAATGACGTGATCGTGCGCTTCGATCTTGTAAGCATTACCTGGGTTGAGCAGTGCTTCGCCGCCGCGTTGTACCCCCAATACAAGGCACTCTTTTTGTGAAAGATGTGCCTGCAGTTCGGAAAAATTCCAGTTTTGCATTTGTTCAATCCGTATGACGTAGACTTGTTGACCAAATCTGTTTGACATCAGTTCGTTGACAACTGCCTGCGTTCCAGGATCGCAAACCTCCTGAACCAAAAAGGACGATGCAAGGTCGGCCATGCAGACCACGCTGTCGCATCCCGACCGGCGCATCAGGGCCACACGCTCAGGATCGAGGCATTCGGCGACCGTGAAGATGTTGGGATTGATCGATTCGATGGTAAGCACTGCGGCAAGAGTATGGTCATCGGCGCGCACTTGGTCCAACTCGGAGGCAAGAACGATGGCATAATGTGCCTTGTCGACGCATGCGCGGCGCAGAACACTTTCCCTCGATGGGTTGCCCTTCACAAAACGGACACCCCATTTCCCCAATTCGTGCGGCAGTTCGTCGAGGCGGTCATCGACCAACACTATTACAAGGTCCTTGGTCTTGGAGTCCTCCCGCAACTCCTTGACAATTTCTAGATTCCGGCCTGGGCTCTGAAAATTCACTACGAGTACATGTGATTCAACGCGGAGATTCGTCATGCCTTTCAACTCCTTTGACCGCGATTCGATCAATGCAGTTGCCATCACCGACAGCAGGTAGCCAAGGATGCCAATACCGACAAACATCACTGGAATGGCTACCAAGTAGCGACCGTAGGCGGTCGTCGGGAAATAGTCTCCGTATCCCACAGTAGTCATCGTAACGATCGACCACCAAATGGCATCGCCCCAAGAAAGCTCGGGTTCGACAGCACCCTCAAAAAGTTTATAACCGATAGCACCCAGGGCGATCAGGGCGAAAAACAAGAAGATCACCTTAAGGATTCCGCCGCGTCTTTCCATCCTGAAACGCCGTAACAATTCAATGAGCAGCTTGAGCATGGTTATCGAGTCATTCCTTCACTGGCGAACGCCGAACTTGCAAATACCGCTAAATATAACCTAGTGAACCGCCCCGGGTTTTCCGGAGACTGTTTTAGTTGAGTCTCGCCATCTCTAGCGAACCTTCCTGCGACCGATAGTAGTTCATCTCATACTCGACGGGGGCGACATTTCCGATCGGCTCCAAGAGTCGTTGCGTGTTGTACCAATGCACCCACTCGAGGGTGGCGAACTCGACATCCTCGAGACCACGCCAGGGCCCGCGTCGACGGATCACCTCGGTCTTGTAGAGGCCGATGATGGATTCAGCCAAAGCGTTATCGTAGGAGTCGCCTCGGCTGCCGACGGACGGCTCAATGCCCGCCTCGGCGAGCCGCTCGGTGTAACGGGTCGAGACGTACTGCACGCCGCGATCGCTGTGATGCACCAATGGATCTTCTGAGTCTAGTCGGCGCTCGTGCAGCGCCTGCTCCAACGCATCGAGAGCGATGCCGGCAGTCAACGATGTCGTCGCTCGCCAGCCGACGATGAGTCGAGCGAAAACGTCGATGACGAAGGCGACATACACGAAGCCGCGCCACGTGGCAATGTAGGTCAGGTCCGAGACCCAGAGCTCGTTCGGGCGTGTGGCGTTGAAGTCGCGCTCCACGAGGTCCAGCGGGCGAGCGCCGCTCGAATCCGGCTTCGTCGTCTTGAATCGACGTCCACGGACCGCGCCCTGGAGGCCCATTTCACGCATCAGACGGGCCACGGTACATCGAGCCACGTCGCTGCCTTCGCGACGCAGCTGACGCCATACCTTACGCACTCCGTACACGTCGAAGTTCTCTTTCCGCACACGCCGAATCTCTTCTCGGAGTTCTCGGTCCCGCTTGGCCCGGGCCGGGAGGCGACTCGGGTCCTTTTCTCGGGCTTTGTGCTCGTAGTAGAGCGAAGTGGCGATCGGCAGCATCCGGCAGACCGGCTCGACCCCGTAGCTCTCGCGGTTCTTATCGACGAACGACACCATCACCTCGGTCGGCGGTCGAGCTCCGCCTGGGCGAAAAACGCCGATGCCTTGCGTAGGATCTCGTTCGCTCGCCTAAGCTCGCGAACTTCCCGCTCGAGCGCCTTGAGTCGCGTGCGCTCGTCCGTCGTCAGCCCCACGCGTTTGCCTGTGTCACGTTCTGCTTGACGCACCCACTTGCGCAGCGTCTCCGACGTGCACCCAATCTTCGACGCGACCGAGACGATCGCCGCCCACTGAGATTCGTGCTGATGCTGCTGGTCCAAGACCATCCGCACCGCGCGCGCTTTCACCTCCGGTGAATACCTGCTTCGTCTTGCCATGACTCCATCCTCTCAAGAGTTGGAGTCTCCGGGAAACCCGGGGCGGTTCACCTAGTTTGAGTTATGATTGTGATGAGTACGCAAGGTCGTCGTTGAGAACCTATTTTCTAAGGAGTTGATTCATTGGAACTAGTGACCCGCGTGATCCACCTCATCGGATCCCAGATTCACGGGACTCGAGCGGCGGGTTCGCCTCGACCAGGCACCGTGGACGCCAAAAGCAGACTCGTGCCCACGGACCGGGCGACACTAGCCAACAGGCCGCGACTACCAACGGGGGCTTCGATCCGCAGCTGACCGAGCTATATCCCAACCTGGAGGTGCACTCTGGCTCCAATCTTGCCACGGTTCGAAAGGCATGGAAGCTACTGTTGCGGAAATACCACCCGGATCTGCATTCAAGGGATCCCGAGGAATGAACGCCGATGAACTGGCGAAACGGTTGAACGGTGCTTACGAACAGCTGCGAAAGCGGCTGGAGAGGGCGACAAACAGACAGGAGAAGTAAACATGTCCGAGAACCTAGATTTGGTCAAGGGCTATCTGCTCGACATCGATCTGAACATCGTCTGCGAAGATGAGGCCGAGGAGTTGGTCGTCGTGGAGGATGAGGAGAATGGAATTCGAAACTTGATCATCGACTGCGAGCCACCGATCGTCATCCTCGAACAGCTCATTATGGATGCTCCCGAGGTTCCTGGAGAATTCTTCAAGCGCCTCCTCCAGATGAATCGAACAATGGTACATGGAGCGTTTGTGCTTGACGACGAGGCCGGCCGCCGTGTGATTTTTCGCGATACGTTGCAACTTGAGAACCTGGATCGTAACGAGTTGGAAGGCTCCATTCGGTCACTGGAGCTTGCCCTGGCCGAAAACGGTGCAGAATTACTGGAATATATCACCGACAGCCGGATGGGAGCTGACCAATGAGTTTTTTCCAAAGAATTTTCAAAAACGTACAGTCCCAGGCACATTCTGTGGTGGATCAGCTTGAGGACCCGATCAAGCTGAGCGAGCAAGGAATTCGCGACCTGAAGAAAGACCTGCAAGGTTCCATGCGGAGTTTGGCTCAAGTTAAAGCGATCGCAATTCGTCTTAAAAAGGACTCGGATGACCAAAGAAAGCTTGCGAATGATTACGAGAGAAAAGCCATGCTTCTTCTCCAGAAAATGAAGACCGGGAATCTGCAAGAAGCTGAAGCGGAACGTCTGGCAACCGAAGCTTTGACCAAGAAGGAAGAAGCGTTACAACGTGCAGACACCCTCAAGAAGGATCACGAGCAGCAGAAAGCCATGGGGGATCAGCTTCAGGCAAAGGTGCAAACGCTGAAGGAAACGGTCACCCGCTACGAGACCGAGTTAGTGACCTTGAAAGCACGTGCCAAGACTGCCACGTCCATGCGGAAAATAAACCAGCAGATGTCGAACGTCGATTCCTCTAGTACGATTGCGCTACTGGAAAAGATGAAGGACAAAGTAATCGAGGAGGAGTCGCTTGCCGAGGCCTACGGGGAAATGACCGACGCGAGCGCAACCCTTGAGGAGGAGATCAACAGAACCCTTGCGGAGACCAGCGCGGCAGAGACTAGTGATTCGCTGGCTGAGCTCAAGAAGAAAATGGGCATCTGAGTTTTAAGCAATCTCCGTCGGAGAGCGGACTCACCGAGCACCGGCACCGAGATCGGTGGATCGATACCGTTGTTGCCCTGAACGTTCCCATCGAATCTTGCTCGGCGAAGCTCGCTTCACTATCGATTCCCGGCTGCCGACGCCGAACCCCACTTGGGGCGGGGATCGCTTGAAAAAAGTCTTCAAAAGGCGGGTATCATCCAGAATGTCGTCCTTCACACGCCGCCAGTTCCTCCACCTCGCCTCGACCAGTAGCCTTTTGGGAGTCGTCCCTTCGTGCTGGAATGCAGGCACTGTGCCTGCCAGGACCTTCGACATCCCGGGGCGAATCGTGGGAGGAAACCCGCGGGCGGGGCATCTTCTTCGCGAATCTCGCCCCCGCGATCGGTTTCCCGAATCTGAAGCTCATACCTTCGATGTCGCCATCGTTGGGGGAGGCGTTTCGGGGCTGTGCGCAGCTTGGAAGCTGAAGAAGGCCGGACTGGACAACTTTATTCTGCTGGAAATGGAGCCCTGGCTTGGAGGCACCGCTGCCTCCGGAAGCGCAGAAGGCACCGAATTCGCCTGGGCCGCACACTATATTAATGTTCCGCCAGCGGAAGCGGACTGCATCAAAGAAGTCCTGTCTGACCTCGGGATAATCGAAGGCTACGACGAGGCCGGCCGGCCGAGAATTCCCGAAGAACATATCCTGCGATGGCCGACCGAACGTCTCTTCACGGACGGAAGATGGATCGAATGGAATCTGCTCGGCGGAGCATCAGCAGGAGAACAGGAAACCATCCTCGCCTTTGAGGACGACATGCTTTCCTGGACCCTTTACCGCGGTTTCGACGGACGGCGCGCATTTGCCATCCCTCTCAGCTACAGCACCACCGACTCCCACGTTCGCCAACTAGATGACATTTCGATGGAAACCTATGTCCGCGCCAAAGGATGGAATTCGCCGCGGTTGGATTGGATGATCAATTACGCTTGCCGGGATGATTACGGGGGCACGATGGCAACGGTGTCGGCCTGGGCCGGCATTCACTACTTCGCCTGCCGATACTACGACCAGCGGCTGCGGAACGAGTACCCTTCGGATACCTTGACGTGGCCTGCGGGAAACGGATTTCTCGTACAACGCCTAGCCCAAGACCTAGCAGACTCGCAATACCGACTGCAATGCGTGGTGCTCCGGATCGACAACGATGATGGCGGCGTCCGGGTCGGATACTTCGATACACTCAGTGAGACATATCGCAGTATTTTGGCCCAAACCGTGATCCATGCCTCCAAGCTCCATACCGCGCCCTTCCTGGTCGATGGATTGCCAGGTCCACAGGTAGCAGCGATCGAATCCTGCGATTACAGTCCATGGCTGACCGCCAGTATCCACGTGAGCGAGTTGCCCACAAACACCGAAGTTTCGATCGCATGGGACAATGTACTCTACAATAGCCAATCCTTAGGCTACGTTGTTGCTGATCACCAGACCCGAAGCGACTACAGAGACAACCCATCGGTCCTAGTTTATTATCTCCCGTTCGTCGAGGACATCGATCAGGCTCGTCAGAAGCTTCTGGAAGAAGAACATCCTTATTGGGTCAATGTGATCATGCAGGACTTGTTGGTGGCCCATCCAGATCTGGAGCGTGTCGTCAGCCACATCGACGTTTACCGGTGGGGTCACGCCATGATCCGACCGAGCCCGGGAGTCATATGGGGACGCGAAAGCCTAATTCGGAGGGAGCCTTTCGGAAACGTGTGTTTCGCCTCTTGTGACACGACGGGACTGCCGCTGTTCGAAGAAGCTTGTTTTTCCGGCATCCGGGCGGCCGAACAGGTCCTGAAGCGCCTCGGCAGAACATTCGAATCGTCAATCAAGGGTCTATCCGGAGAGGCGGCGCCAGTTCAATGAGCTTCAGCAAGGCACCTGACGGCGATCTAGAGTTCGACGATGTCGGGTCCGGAGAGGAAAAGATGTCGAGGGGGGGGCTGTTCCTGATACTCGTATCGATTTTTGTTGCCGCGGCGTGCGGAATCGTTTACGAACTACTGGTTGGAAGTGTCTCTTCGTATTTCCTGGGAAACAGTGTCAAACAATACTCGCTGACAATTGGATTCTTTCTTTTCGCGATGGGCCTAGGCTCGTGGATCTCGCGGGCCGTTCATGGAAAATTGATCCGGCGGCTGGTGGCGTTGGAACTCTGGCTCGGGTTGTTCGGAGGCCTGACAGTTCCAGCTCTGTACCTAGCCCATGCCTACACAAGCGTCTACAAGTACCTGATGCTCGTCATCATCCTGATCATCGGCACGCTCATCGGGCTGGAGATCCCCCTCCTGACACGAATCCTGCGAAGACACGGATCGTTACGGACGATCCTGTCGAATGTGCTTTCGGTCGATTACGTCGGCGCTCTAGCCGCCGCTGTTCTATTTCCGTTTTTTTGCTTGCCGGTTCTCGGAGCGCTTCATACATCACTGGTCGCCGGCGCCCTCAACGTTCTTTCCGGTTCGGCAATTCTTATGGCTGTGTGGGCTCAGCTGTCGGTCAGGGACCGGGGACAACTCGTCGCTCAGGGCGTCCTAATTTCCATGGTATTGGCTGGGTTCGCAATTGAGGCCCAACCCCTGATGGAGCGATGGGAAGATTCTCTCTACGACGGCCAGGTGGTTTCCAGTACGCAGACCGAGTATCAGAAGATTGTGGTTACGCGTTGGAAGGGCGAAACTCAACTCTATTTGAACGAGCATCTGCAGTTCTCGTCAGTCGACGAATACCGGTATCACGAGGCGCTGGTTCACCCCGCAATGGCGTTATCGCATAACCGAGCTCGGGTTCTTGTCATCGGCGGAGGTGACGGTCTCGCGGTTCGTGAGATCCTCCGGTATGCCGAAGTGGAAGAGATCGAACTCGTGGACCTCGATCCGGCGATGACGACCCTTGCCAGGCGCAATCTTTATTTCACGGACCTGAACCAGAACGCCTTGAGCCACTCGCGAGTGAGTGTGACGAACGAGGATGGGTTTACTTTCCTGCAGAGGGAACACGAACCCTATTCTGTCGTGATAATCGATCTGCCGGATCCACGAGAAGAGGAGATCTCAAAACTGTTTTCGGTCGAAGCGTACAGGTTGATTCGGCGGCATCTGGCTCCCGGAGGAGTGGTGATTGCCCAGGCGACGAGCCCCTACTACACGCGCCGGGCCTACTGGTCGATCGGCGAAACAATCAAGGAAGCGGGCTTCGAGGTGCTCTCTTTTCACGCCTACGTGCCTTCCTTCGGCGAATGGGGCTTTCATCTCGGGTCCGGTCAACCGATCGATCCCAGTGACATCGAGTTTTTGCCCGGGCTGCGTTACCTGCACAAGGAGCTCTTCTTGTCCAAGCTGGACTTCGATGCGGACATGTCCCGCGTTGACGTCGAGCCCAACACCTTGGCACGACCGCGTCTGGCGAGGTATTATCGCGAGGATCTCGCTCGATGGTAGTCCGATGCTTTCCGATGGAAAATGAATGATAGTATTGGGAAAATGGTTTGGCGGAGCGTCCGACGATGGGGAATCCGACTCGCTAGTGGACTATAAACTGGGCGCCATGAAAGTGGGATACCTCGTTGACTACGATATGAAGACATGGGAGGTCACAGGGTATAACACCTACGACTACTCTGGATTCGAGACTAAGGAATGGGTAATCGAAACCTCCGACAAGGTCGGCTACCTGGAGCGGGCTGATAGTGACGGCGAGATTTCCTGGACGCTGACAGAAAGTGATGGGATGGACTCCTCCGCTGACATAGACGGCATCGATGTGCCAAAGTCAGTCGAAAGAACGCATCGAAAAAGGAGGAGTCCGAATGAAAGATACGACGATCGCTGTGGATCTTGCAAAGAACGTCTTCGAGATTGCCATCTCGCGCGAAGCGGGGAAAGTGTCCAAGCAACTCCGTGTGAGTCGACCCAAGTTGGTGTCGTTTTTTGCGAAACAGAGCGCTGCCACCGTGCTTCTCGAAGCCTGCGGCTCGGCTCACTTTTGGGCAAGGACGTTGCGACGGTTGGGACACGACGTCGTCCTGCTCCCACCTCACCTCGTAAGGCCGTATCGACGCGGGAGCAAGAACGACCGCGCGGACACCAAAGCTTTGCTCGAGGCTTACCGGAACGAGGAGATTCTTTCGGTGCCCATCAAGTCCGTGCGCCAGCACACCCTCGCCGCGCTCCATCGCCTACGCTCAGGATGGCTCTCCACACGGACCGCACGCATCAATGCCGTACGCGGGATCCTGCGCGAGCTCGGACTCTTCATCCCCAAGGGCGCTCACTTCGTCGTGCCCGCCATCTCCGAGCTCGTCGAAGACGCTGATTCTGATTTGCCCGACGTGCTCCGTCCGCACCTGCGTGATGCGTGCTCCGAGATTCGAGAGCTCAAGGACAAGTGCGCTGGCATCGAGCACGAGCTCAAGGCGCTCGCCAAGCAGCTTCCTGAGGTGCAACGACTTCTCACCATTCCCGGCATCGGACTTCTGACCGCGACCGCCATCGTCGGCTTCGTTGGGGATCTGCGCCGCTTCCCATCGGGACGCCGCTTCTCGAGTTACCTCGGCCTCGTTCCCAAAGAGAACTCCAGTGGTGACATTCGCCGCCTCGGGCGCATCACCAAGCGTGGCGACTCCTACCTCCGTACGCTCCTCACGCAGGGCGGACGCGCCGTGCTCCGAGCGGCCAACGTCAGCAAGAGCCCGCCCGACAAGCTCCGCGCCTGGGCGCGGAAGGTCCACCGCTCGCGGGGACACAACAAAGCCGCGATTGCTGTCGCCAACAAACTCGCCCGGATAGTCTGGGCCGTCTCCACCCGCGAGAGTGAATTCCAGTCGGTGCCCGCGGCCGCATAGAGGCTCCACTTTCGTGTTTTCCTTCTTCCCTTCCAACAGAGGCTGCGACGATACCCATCCAACTGATGGCGTACCGGTCGGACCGGCGCGGGGTCAAGCCGATAGCAACACTGGCCCTCAGAGGTCGCTCAAAGTGATTGGCTCCTCGCGCGCGGATTTTCCGTCATGGCCCGGAGCACCCAAGACGCTCCTCACTGAGGCCGTAGATATGTTTGCAGTCTGACCCACTCGTCACCGATTTGGACGAGCAGCTCTGAGGAAGACTTTTTTGAGAAAGGTGTTGATTGAGGAGTCCAGATATGATGCGTGCTCCGAGATTCGAGAGCTCAAGGACAAGTGCGCTGGCATCGAGCACGAGCTCAAGGCGCTCGCCAAGCAGCTTCCTGAGGTGCAACGACTTCTCACCATTCCCGGCATCGGACTTCTGACCGCGACCGCCATCGTCGGCTTCGTTGGGGATCTGCGCCGCTTCCCATCGGGACGCCGCTCTCGAGTTACCTCGGCCTCGTTCCCAAAGAGAACTCCAGTGGTGACATTCGCCGCCTCGGGCGCATCCCAAGCGTGGCGACTCCTACCTCCGTACGCTCCTCACTGCAGGGCGGACGTTTGCCGTGCTCCGAGCGGCCACGTCGCAAGAGCCCGGACGAGCAGCTCCGCGCCTGAGGCGACGAGAAAGGTCCACCGCTCGCGGGGAGTCAGAACAAAGCCGCGATTGAGGAGTCCAGATATGTCGCCAACAAACTCGCCCGGATAGTCTGGGCCGTCTCCACCCGCGAGAGTGAATTCCAGTCGGTGCCCGCGGCCGCATAGAGGCTCCACTTTCGTGTTTTCCTTCTTCCCTTCCAACAGAGGCTGCGACGATACCCATCCAACTGATGGCGTACCGGTCGGACCGGCGCGGGGTCAAGCCGATAGCAACACTGGCCCTCAGAGGTCGCTCAAAGTGATTGGCTCCTCGCGCGCGGATTTTCCGTCATGGCCCGGAGCACCCAAGACGCTCCTCACTGAGGCCGTAGATATGTTTGCAGTCTGACCCACTCGTCACCGATTTGGACGAGCAGCTCTGAGGAAGACTTTTTTGAGAAAGGTGTTGATTGAGGAGTCCAGATAAGAAAGGTGTTGATTGAGGAGTCCAGATATGTCGCCAACAAACTCGCCCGGATAGTCTGGGCCGTCTCCACCCGCGAGAGTGAATTCCAGTCGGTGCCCGCGGCCGCATAGAGGCTCCACTTTCGTGTTTTCCTTCTTCCCTTCCAACAGAGGCTGCGACGATACCCATCCAACTGACGGCGTACCGGTCGGACGGCGTACCGTGCCGGAGCCGGCGCGGGGTCAAGCCGATAGCAACACTGGCCCTCAGAGGTCGCTCAGGCTCCACTTTCGTGTTTTCCTTCTTCCCTTCCAAGGCTGATTGAGGTCGCTCAAAGTGATTGGCTCCTCGCGCGCGGATTTTCCGTCATGGCCCGGAGCACCCAAGACGCTCCTCACTGAGGCCGTAGATATGTTTGCAGTCTGACCCACTCGTCACCGATTTGGACGAGCAGCTCTGAGGAAGACTTTTTTGAGAAAGGTGTTGATTGAGGAGTCCAGATAAGAAAGGTGTTGATTGAGGAGTCCAGATATGATTGAGGAGTCCAGATATGTTGCTATCTGTCAGATTGCCGAGGAGGTCATTGAACACACCATCCGACATGAAGATCCACCCAAAACCCTGACCCACGATGGGCGGAGCTATCGACTGATGGAGAGTGGTGCGGGCCTGTTCCATGAAAGCGCCGCTGGCCCGGGAAAAAGCTTTATTAGTTGGACCTACTGTGATAGTTCAGGGAAGAATGTGCTGTTCGTGACGCAGTACGGAGAAAGGGATTTCAAGTTCGTCGCGGGTGAATATGTGCAAGAGTATCAATTCATGAACATCCTGCCCAGTGGGAATGCGTAGGCACTACCAGGGTCAAAGATGTTCCAAGGAGTTTAGAATGCCCAGGCAGACAAACGAGGAACGCTGGGTCCTGGTGGGCATGGTTGTGGTCGGGATACTGCTCGGTGTCTGGCTCGTCGTCGGCTTGCTGTCGAGGGACGACCCGCTTCCGAATTTGGTGCAGCAGCTTGCGCAGTATCCCGAGTATTCGATCGTCGTGGACGATGTCGAGGACGGGTTTCTGCGAAACAGCATGGCGCTCAAGAGCAGCTTCCAGGTCACCGAGCCAATCGGAGAGAACCCCGACATGGGAACAGCCGCCCAGTTTGATGAACGGCTGGACACGTATTCGATTTCCGACAGGCTGGTAGACCGCTATGAACGATCCATCGGTATGGTAGTGGCTGCAAAGAGGGCAGATGGCACCTTGACCGGCTATGACCAGAGCCACCCTCCCTACTATCAGCATGTGGGCCGTAGCCAATACGGGTACTTTGGTCCCGGCGGATTCTGGATCTTTTACGGGCAGTACGCGTTCATGAGCGCCGCGCTAGGTGGTCACCGAATCAATCGGGGGGACTACGACGCCTACACCGGCACGAGGAACCGCGGACAGTCGTATTACGGCCCTCAGACCGGTGGGCGGCCCACTTTCGGCGCGAACGGTACTGCGACGGCCACAACGCGGCCATCTTTCTCTCAGAGGTATCAGGCCAAACAGGCGCGTTTCCAGGCCAGAGCAACCAGCCGGGCGGCCTCTGGATGGAGCAGCCTGGGAAAATGATCTTCGACCCGACGGCACAATAAGGATTTCATTATGAGCAAACAGCCGGTCTTGCCCGCTGTCGTACTTCTGTTAGCCGCCCCAATATTCGCCGGACCGGAATTTACCCTCTCTGCGCAAACTCCTACTCCACCGCTGGCCCAGTTTTCTCTCGCAGGTAGTCTCTACCTGATTGGCCAATCCTTCGTTTATATCCTTGAGGCGTTTGTTCTCTTGTGGATCGCGAAGTTCGCTTATTCTAGGCTGTATCGGCGTGTGGAATTGAATGCCGAGCTTTTCAGTCGGGACAACCAGGCACTCGCAATCTCAACGGTTGGCTTTTACTTCGGAATTTTGATCGCTTTCGGCGGGGCGATTTCAGGCGAATCACAGGGTCTGATAACGGACGCGGTTATGATCGGTGTCTACGGTCTTTCCGCCATCGTGCTTATGCTGCTGGCCAGCGCCATGTGCGAGAAGATCCTTCTACCGACATTCAATAATACCAAAGAGGTTGTCCAGGATCGCAACCTCGGCGTCGGGTTCGTCGAGGCCGGCGTATACATCGCCAACGGCCTGATTATTCTCGGCGCCTCCGAGGGCGATGTAGCGGGAACTTCTCCAGTGGCGAGTACATCCGGCGCCCTGGGTTCCGGCATGCTTGTTCTGTTGGCTTTCTGGCTACTCGCCCAGGTGGTGCTGGTGATCGCCGGACGGCTGTACGAGTTCGTGACCCCGTACAGGTTCCTTGAAGAGCTGGAGCGAGATAACGCTGCGGTGGGACTGGCGTTCGGAGGGGCACTCATCGGTATCGGCAATATCATCGGTCTGGCGGTCAGCGGCGATTTCACCGGGTGGACCAATAGCCTCATGCGGTTCGCCGTCGATGTGACATTTGGCTTCATAATGTTGTTTTTCATCCACAAATTCACCGACATCTTGCTGGCGCCCGGCGTCAAACTTGTCAACGAGCAAACGCAGAAACATCCAAATATCGGTTCCGGCCTCCTCGAAGCGTTCGGCTACATCGGCGCTTCGATCCTGATCGTTTGGACCTTCTAGCAGCCCCCATTTTTTGTCTAAGGTCTGCTGCAGCACCGGATCCATCCGCCATTGCGGCATTGAGCTTGGTCGGACTCCTTCGACGGGCTATTGAGGATTTCTATCTGCCGGGAATGCTGGCGCGAGGAATGCGTGTCAGCGTCCGTACGTCGACTGCTGTAGGACCCAGTTCTGAAACCAACGTGTCCAGGACCGTGGATGGATCGATGCTGCCGCAAGCGAAGATGTCTAGTGCGAGGTATTCGTGCTCGGGATAGGTATGAACGGCGGCATGGGATTCCTCCAAAAGGACCATCCCCGTAAATCCCGCGCCACGCTTGACGAAGTGATGTTCCACGCTCCTGATGGAGTGAAAGCCTGCCTCGGCCAACGCTTCATTCAGTACCCGCATGATCCGATCTCCATCACACAGGAGGCCGGGGGACACCCCCGTCATGTCGGCGATCAGATGGTGTCCAAGGACTTCTCTAGTCGCTTCTCCAAGTTCTGACATCCGATAGTTCATATCACATTTAGCGAGTAGTTTCTCGCCGCAGGGAAGGCTCAACGTTATGATCGAAAACCTGGTAGCTGGGTATTGTCAAGTTTTCCACGGCCTGACGGCCTGTGCATCATCAATATCCGTCCGCTCCTGAAATCAAGGACTTACGCACCGTTCACGCCTCGGGCAACGAGCGCATCTTCCGCTTGAGATCCCGGTCTTGAGACGGCAAACTCTGCCGCCATGCTCCGTGTCCTCATCTTCCTCGTCTCACTCGGCGCCCGTGCGATCCGGGCGATGTGTCGGTGCCGAGCCGACCTCGTGATTGAAAACCTGGCCCTGCGGCAGCAAGTTACGGCGTTGAAGAAGGAGCGCCCCCGGCCACCGCTCGAGGACACGGACCGAGCATTCTGGGTTGCGCTCCGAAGCTCGTGGCCAGCGTGGGCGAGCCGGCTCGTTATCGTGAACGCCGACACGGTCGCCCGGTGGAATCGAGATCGGTTCCGCCGATACTGGGCCCGGATCTCCCGTCCGCGCTATCCGGGTCGACCTCGGATTGATGCCGAGATTCGTTGTCTCGTCCGCACGATGGCCCAAGACGGCTGGGGTGCACCTCGTATCCACGCTGAGCTGACGAAGCTCGGATTCGTTGTCAGCGAGATGACGGTGTCGCGATACATGCCGCGCCGCCGAGCCGAACCCGACGAAGTGAAGCGATGGATTGCGTTCTTGCGGAACCGCAAGGACGACATCGCCGCGATGGATCTGTTCGCCGTACCGACGGCGTCGCTACGGCTGCTGTACGGCTTCTTTGTCATCGAGCACGGCCGTCGCCATATCTTGCACTTCAACGCGACGTACAACCCCACGTCAGCGTGGGTGATTCAACAACTGCGCGAGGCATTCCCATACGACACGGCACCACGATACTTGGTCTTTGCCCGCGACGCGATTTTCAGCCCTGCAGTGGTGGAGTTCATCAGGGCCATGGGCACAAAGCCTGTTCGCATTTCTTATCGCAGCCCTTGGCAAAACGGTACCGCCGAACGCTGGATCGGAAACTGCCGCCGCGAGATGTTAGAGCATGTAGTTGTCCTCAGTGAGCGGCATCTCATCCGGCTCATGCGCTTGTACATCAGCTACTACCACGAGGACCGTTGCCACTTGGGTCTCGACAAAAACACCCCGAACTCAAGACCCGTCACGCCCCGACCATCACCGACCGCAAAAGTCGTCGCGTTGCCGCGAGTGGGTGGGCTCCACCACCGCTACGAATGGCGCGACGCCGCCTGAGCCAGTTTAGTCGCTGCGCGTCGATTGCTGGGGTCCCTCGCGATTGCGTTGTCCAGCTCCGCGGCCCATTGATCGCGTGATCTCGGCAAGTGCCCGCGCGCGCCGACCCGGGTTTCTTCGTTCGCCGTAGGACCACCAGCGGTACCATTCCCGCTGGATCAATAATGATGAAGGACAGGTGGATGATTTAATTAATGAAAACTCGACTGACCGATCCCGTCCTGTGCCAAAATTCGGCCCTTTTTGAAATAGACAACAAATCAGCAGCTTAGTGTCTGTGTTTGCGCCCGGGCCAAGGGCGTGCAATTCCTACTCCTCGTTCTGGCTGGCTGGCTCAACCGCCAGGAGCAGGATGTGATCGACTACCTGCGAGAGGAGAACCGGGTTTTCCGGAGACTCCAAGTTTTGACATCAGAGCGAACAACGATCGCAGCAATCCCTCGCTCTGCCTAGATGACAGATGAAACACCATGCCCAGGGTGACAGCCGTCTCGATGGCGTGGTTCGAGTACTTGCGTTGACGGCCCGGTTTCCTCCTCCTCGGCCGGGGCGCGTCCCAGTTCACAAGCTTGCCGGCGGTGAGCGAGATCCAGACGGTCAGGCTCCCGCGGTTGCGTAGACCCCGCCTCATATTCACGCCAATTCCTCACGCGATAGGCCTTCATCACATACTTCCGCTGAGTGCGTTTGAAAATGCTCATGGGGAACCTCGAATCCGTGAGTAAAGGACAATTGTGGACCGAGATCGCGAGTTGTGCACCAAGGCAGTAATTTAACCCTAATCGCAAAATCTTCGAAGCACGAAACGCGAAACAGCCGCACTGGGCGCAGGCGAGAAGCTCGTGCTGGGGCACCCGCTCGCCGCCACTATAGGTGATTCTGCACGGTGTATGCAGAACCTGGAAAAGGTGCTATTCACGGGGCCAAAGACCTCAGACACGGTGACGTTTATTTGCGATTAGGGTTAATGCAGCGTAAAGTCTTAGCGTTATCTCACCAACACTTAATAGCGGAAGCACCTCGATTCGTACAACCAATGCTTTGGAGAACCTCAACCGCGAGTTTCGACGCCGGACGAAGACCCAGGCGTCGTTCACCACCGAGGAGTGGGCTGTCGCTTTGCTCTTTGCGCTTATTGCCTCTGGCCAGATTCAGCTACGACGCATCGATGGCTACCAACATCTGCCCGAGGTTCTCGCTAGCGGTGAGGTCGCCGCTTGATCTGATACCTTGATGACGAAGTGGAGGTGCGCTGTTCTTTTTCCACGAACCTAGGGACGCATCCGCTTTGTCTGTCGGCTGCTCAACGACTAGAAAGGACCGACGTACAACCTCTGACGAATGGCCCGGGTAGGGTAGGCGCGTTCGTCTCTTAGAAAAACGGCGCTTTTGTCCGAATTACTCTGACGACGTACAGCTATGTCATGCGGGAGCTTAAAAGATGTTCGGACCCTATGTCCATAATGTCGACCCGATCATTGCCGAAGTGGGCGGCGTCTATCTCTGGTGGTATGGGTTGGGCTATTCGCTGGGATTCCTGCATTTGCATCTGTTTCTGCGCCGCCACAGGCTTCGGCTCGGACTCACTTCCAGAGACGTATACACCCTCACCCTTTTCATCGTGGTGGGCGTTTTGGTCGGGGCGCGTCTCATCGAAGTCGCATTCGACGAGTGGCCCTTCTACAGCGCGCACCCTATCCTCATTCCGGCATACTGGCTTGGGGGCCTGGCGTCTCACGGGGTACTTCTCGGAGCGACTGTAGCCGTCACCTCCTTCGCCTTGCTCTATCGAAAGGACCTGCTCGCGCTGTTCGACGCAGTCGTGATCCCCGGTTCGTTTCTGATGGGAATGGGAAGGGTCGGGAACTTCATCGACGGTCAGATCGTGGGTGCTCTCACCGATGTACCGTGGGGAGTGCTGTTTCCCGACGCAGCTGGAATCCGGCATCCGGTGGTTCTCTATGACGGCATCAAGAATCTTCTGCTGGTGCCTTTCCTCCTCCGTGTTCGAAAGATGAACCCCACACCGGGGGCAACCGCAGCTCGTTTCGTCTTCTGGTATGCGTTCTTGCGTGTATTCATTGATCTGTTTCGCGACTATCCGACTCACCGTCTGGCTCTCGGGACCGGGCAGACCCTGAACCTCATCATGGTGTCGATCGGTATCGTTTTTTTGATCCGATCGCGCATTCGGCGCCTGGATCGGCTGCGAAGTGGTGTCAAAGAGGCACTGGAGGTGGAAGCCCCGCCCAAAAAAGCGCCTTTCGTGTTACAGAGAATCGTACTCGTTGTTTTACTGGCGTGCTGTCTGACGTTGCCCAGCAACTGGACACAGAACATACCGGAACGATACGGCAAGCGACACGCCGGACTCGAACACTCGTGGCTCTACCCAGACATCAACACGTCCGCGCCGACCGATGAACCCTAGGGGGGCGACCGCGACGTCGTCCACCGTCACCTTGCTGAAGCCGCTCAGGGGCATGTCAAGTTTTCCACGGCCTGGCGGTCACCCCGAATAAATGAAACGCGGTAGTCTGTGAAGGTGGCACCGGCTCAGAGGTCGGCTTAACGTTGGTGCGACTGAGCCCGTTGTCAAGTTTGGCTGGGAGTCCTGCGCGTACCCCAAATTGCGTTTTCTATTCCAGCTGGGATAGTTGAGCGCGTCTATTAGATTACAAGTTCGTGGGCTCCACGCCGGTGCGACGTGAAGGAGGCTGCGATTAGAGTGGTTCATAAGCGATGCGCTGGATTGGACGTCCACCAGAAATCGATTACGGCTTGCGTGCGGGTAGCGACGAAGCGGAAGGTGGTGCGCGAGACGCGTGTGTTCGGCACGGCCACGAGCGAATTGCTGGAAATGTTGGATTGGCTGGGGCAGTGCGGTTGCACGATTGTAGCGATGGAAGCGACCGGAGTGTATTGGAAGCCGGTGTGGCATGTGCTCGAAGGTCATTTTGAGTTGGTGTTGGCACAACCGGCCCACGTCAAGAACATGCCGGGTCGTAAGAGCGATATCAGTGATGCCTTGTGGATAGCGGATTTGCTTGCCCATGGTCTCATTCGAGCTAGCTTCGTTCCGCCAACGCCGATCCAGGAACTGCGAGAGCTGACCCGAACGCGAAAGCAGTTCGTTCGAGAAATCGCTCGGGAGACCCAGCGAATTCAAAAGACGTTGGAAGACGCGAACATCAAATTGACGAGCGTGATTAGCACGATTTTGGGAGTAAGCGGGCGGGCGATTCTCCGAGCGATCATTGCGGGAGAAAGCGACCCTCACAAGCTGAGTGAGCTGGGCTCGAGCCGACTCAAAGCCACTGAACAGGAATTGAGCGCAGCGCTCGAGGGCTACGTTACCGACCATCATCGTTTCCTGTTGGGTTTTCATCTCAATCATATCGAGCAGCTTGAAGCCTCAGTGAGCGCGCTCGAATCCCGTATCACAGAGAGCCTGTGCCCTTTTCGGTCGGCCATCGAGCTTCTGGTGACGATCCCGGGCATCAGTGAAGCCACGGCGGCCATTCTCGTCGCCGAGATCGGACCCGATGTCTCGGCATTCCCAACGGCCGGACACCTTCGCTCTTGGGCCGGTCTATGCCCACGGCTTCATGAGAGTGCCGGTAAACGCTTTTCTCAGAAAACCCGCAAAGGGGCTCCATGGCTCAAGACCGCTCTTGTCCAAGCCGCTTGGGCGGCAAGCCGCAAGCGCGACAGCTATCTGCGTGCCCAGTTCTTCCGGCTCAAATCTCGTCGGGGCCCCAAGAAAGCTGTCGTCGCCGTCGCCGCCTCCATCATCACCGCCGTCTACTACATGCTCCACAATGAGATTCCATACCGGGAACTGGGTGCCGATTACTTCCATCAACGTGACAAGGAACAGCTCACAATACGAATGACACGACGCCTAAGGGAGCTCGGTTTTGACGTCACTCTCACACCTCTTGCCAACGCTACACCCTGAGTTTCTTATTAGTTGAGGGCTCAAGCTCGGAGCAGGCCGCTAGATAATGGGGCTTGAGCGTATCGCGTTGCCAACATCTTGGGGTCGAATCGGCGGACGCACCCCGTCCTGTGCCAAAACTCGGCCCTTTTGAAAGGGGCTTATATACATGACTAGACAAGCCCCTATTTGGATTCACGAATCAGAAAAAGGCCCTCATAGATGAGCAAGGAGACCGCAAACGGCACCATAACCAGCCACAAGGTCCCGCTCTCCAGTCCACTGCCCGCCATCTTCGCCAAGTAATTGTAGGCGTATAAATGAACCAGCGCCCCCACCAGGACCGTCACCACGAGCCGAGGCCATTCGGTTTCGCCCCGCATCGAACCGAGGATTTTCTCGATGAAAACGAGTACGAGGGCGACGACTGCGAAAGGGTCGATCCAATCGAATATGGGCTTGGCCGCAGCGGGATTGACGGCGTAGAAGAAGTTGTTGAGCGTCAAAACGAAAGCTACGGCGAGCATGAAGCATCCTTTTAGTGACCGCATATTTCATCTTCTCCTATTCTTCTGTCGTGTCTAGTCATGGATATAAGCCCCTTTTGAAATAGGCCATAAATCAGCAGCTTAGTGTCTGTGTTTGCGCCGGGGCCAAGGGCCGTAGGCTTTACAATCGTCTGGCCCGAGGGTGTTATCTTCAGCTCCATGATGACGTACCACGTGCAATTCTGAACCGCCCCGGGTTTTCCGGAGACTGTTTTAGTTGAGTCTCGCCATCTCTAGCAAGCCTTCCTGCGACCGATAGTAGTTCATCTCGTACTCGACCGGGGGGACATTTCCGATCGGCTCCAAGAGTCGTTGCGTGTTGTACCAATGCACCCACTCGAGCGGAGTGGAGGTTCTTGCGAATTAATGGGTGCTTCCGCAATCAAGTGTTGGCCGCAGCCGCGTAACCCGCTCACGTGCTAGAGTTTGAGCCTGATTTCGAGAGACGCTGTTCTTTCGGCGATGCAGGCTGGGCTGACCACGCGGTGCCTGACGTTCAGGGACATCTTCGTGGGCACCCCGACATCCTTATTAGTAGCGATAACATTTGCCGGCACACGCAGGCCAACTGACACTTGTGCTCCGCAAATAGTCGATCCGGCGTTGATTGCGCGTTTTAGACCTGACATGGTCAGCTGCTTCTGGCCGGTTTTCTTTTTTGCGGATCACAGCCATCGACGAGGATCCCACGGTGTGCATCATCAATATCCGTCCGCTCCTGAAATCAAGGACTTACGCACCGTTCACGCCTCGGCCAACGAGCGCATCTCCCGCTTGAGATCCCGGTCTTGAGACGGCAAACTCTGCCGCCATGCTCCGTGTCCTCATCTTCCTCGTCTCACTCGGCGCCCGTGCGATCCGGGCGATGTGTCGGTGCCGAGCCGACCTCGTGATTGAAAACCTGGCCCTGCGGCTGCAAGTTACGGCGTTGAAGAAGGAGCGCCCCCGGCCACCGCTCGAGGACACGGACCGAGCATTCTGGGTTGCGCTCCGAAGCTCGTGGCCAGCGTGGGCGAGCCGGCTCGTTATCGTGAACGCCGACACGGTCGCCCGGTGGAATCGAGATCGGTTCCGCCGATACTGGGCTCGGATCTCCCGTCCGTGCTATCCAGGTCGACCTCGGATTGATGCCGAGATTCGTCGTCTCGTCCGCACGATGGCCCAAGACGGCTGGGGTGCACCTCGTATCCACGCTGAGCTGACGAAGCTCGGATTCGTTGTCAGCGAGATGACGGTGTCGCGATACATGCCGCGCCGCCGAGCCGAACCCGACGAAGTGAAGCGATGGATTGCGTTCTTGCGGAACCACAAGGACGACATCGCCGCGATGGAACTGTTCGCCGTACCGACGGCGTCGCTACGGCTGCTGTACGGCTTCTTCGTCATCGAGCACGGCCGTCGCCATATCTTGCACTTCAACGCGACGTACAACCCCACGTCAGCGTGGGTGATTCAACAACTGCGCGAGGCGTTCCCATACGACACGGCACCACGATACTTGGTCTTTGACCGCGACGCGATTTTCAGCCCTGCAGTGGTGGAGTTCATCAGGGCCATGGGCACAAAGCCTGTTCGCATTTCTTATCGCAGCCTTTGGCAAAACGGTACCGCCGAACGCTGGATCGGAAACTGCCGCCGCGAGATGTTAGAGCATGTAGTTGTCCTCAGTGAGCGGCATCTCGTCCGGCTCATGCGCTTGTACATCAGCTACTACCACGAGGACCGTTGCCACTTGGGTCTCGACAAAGACACCCCGAACTCAAGACCCGTCACGCCCCGACCATCACCGACCGCAAAAGTCGTCGCGTTGCCGCGAGTGGGTGGGCTTCATCACCGCTACGAATGGCGTGACGCCGCCTGAGCCAGTTTAGTCGCTGCGCGTCGATTGCTGGGGTCCCTCGCGATTGCGTTGTCCAGCTCCGCGGCCCATTGATCGCGTGATCTCGGCAAGTTCCCGCGCGCGCCGACCCGGGTTTCTTCGTTCGTCGTAGGGCCACCAGCGGTACCATTCCCGCTGGATCAATAATGATGAAGGACAGGCCCTGGCGTGGTCTCGAGGACGTCGAGTTCGCTACCCTTGAGTGGGTGCATTGGTACAACACGCAACGACTCTTGGAGCCGATCGGAAATGTCGCCCCCGTCGAGTACGAGATGAACTACTATCGGTCGCAGGAAGGCTTGCTAGAGATGGCGAGACTCAACTAAAACAGTCTCCGGGAAACCCGGGGCGGTTCAGGCGTCCTGCGAAGCAGACCCTTGCTGTGATGCGAGGATCATCCCGTCATGCCCCGACGCACGACCGGGAAACACGTTTTAAGCTTTGCCTGATATAATCTGGATAATGAGCATTAAGGTCGAGTACAGGGATGGGGTCTTCAGGCCGCTGGAGGAAGTGAGCGACGCCGCTTCGGGAAAGGTCTACCGAGTCTTTTCAGAGGATGAGCTGAAGCGGCTCACCGAGGACCTGCCGTGGCTGAAGGCCTCGGAGCGGAGCTTCGAGTTCTGGGAGAACAAGGAGGATGCCGTCTACGACAGTTTATAGACAGGGCGACATCGTACTGGTCTTCTTCCCCTTCACCGACCTCACGTCGTCCAAGAGACGCCCCGCGCTGATCCTTTCCCCTGATTCCTTCAATGCTGCCGGGGAAGACCTCGTACTGGCGGCAATAACCTCACATATCACGGATGACCCGAACGCAGTCCAACTCTCCGACACCGACTTTGCCCAAGGCCGACTTCCAAAGAAGTCGATCGTCAAGACGACTAAGCTGTTCACAATGCACTCGTCGCTCATCGTGAAGAGGGTCTGCGCGCTCAAAAGGGAGAAGACGGAAGAAGCGGCGCGCTTCTCTTCCGGGGCGCCTTCGCTTGCCATGGTCGCGGACGTGCCGACGCAAATCGGCGGATGCCTTCGGATCGCCAATCCGCGCCTTGAGACGGCGCATCAGCATCGCCACATCCGCGCCCTGGCGCCCGCGGTAGGTGTGCAGCTCATCGAGCACGACGAACCGCAGGCCGCGGCAATTCTCGATGACCTTCCGGTCCAGATCGTTCTGCCGCGTCATGAGCAATTCGAGCATCATGAAGTTGGTAAGCAAAATGTCCGGCGGGTCGTCCTTGACGCGCTCCCGTTCATCCGGGCCTTCCTGGCCGGTGTATCGCGCGAAGGTGGGGGTGTGGGGGTTGCCCACACCGAGGTAGCGCCTCAGCTCTTCCGCCTGGCTGTTTGCCAAGGCGTTCATCGGATAGATGACGATCGCGCGGGTGCCCGGGGCCTGGCCCGCTTTCCGCGCCTTGATCGCGGCGTCGATGATCGGAATGAAGAAACACAGTGACTTCCCCGAGCCTGTCCCGGTCGTGACGGCGTAACTCTGATTGTTCAGGGCATAGCCGATGGCCTGCTGCTGGTGCTTGCGGAGCCTCAGCGTTCGATCCCGGGGGCTTCCCGAGGCCAAGAGGTCCCGAAACACGTCGGCGCATTCCGGTTCTAGATCGCCGGCGTCAATGAAATCCTGTATCGATCCGCCGCCCGCATAGTGCGGGTTGAGCTGGACCAACGGCTCGGGCCAGAAGCGCTTGGTCGCGTACAGTTCATCGACCTTCGCATTCAGCTCCGGCGAGCGGATATTTGTAAAGGAGCGTGCGAAGGCCTTGTAGCGCCCGATGACGGTTTCATCGAGGTCGAAGGCGTCCATCACGAACCCCCGCCCGGAGCGGTCCGCACCGGCTGGCTCGGCAAGACTATCTGTCGGTCTTGGGTACGGCGTGCCGGCGGGTCCGTGTCGCGCACGAGGCGCTTCAGCGTGCTGGCGGTCATGAAGGCTTCATCCCAGATTCGGCTCGTCCCACTGCTGGACGGCGGTCATCCAGCAGTGCAAGGTCCAGAAAACGCTTTCGGCAGGTTGACCTTTTCCTGCGCGAAGCGGGCATTATCGGTTCCCTGTATCGGCCGAAGACGTCATCGCCTGGTGAGCTTCCGGCCGGCGTACACGACGTAGACCGGTTCACCCGCACGGATAGGCCAGGAGAAGTGTAGGCGGGGCGTCATGTGGCGCACCTTGCCATGCCACGTGCAGAACAGTGACTTTCCCGGTTTATCTGATAGGCTCGCCACGAACTAAACATTTGCTTCGACTGCTCCGCTTCACAAGAAAATGCACCAGAAGTGCACTGAATCGTACCTGGAATCCCGGAGGGCGAATTAGTTGAGTCAGGTCACTGCGGCCTGCTCATAGTAACGCGCTTCGAATTCCGCTGGCGGCACGTAGCCGATCGGCTCGAGCAGCCGGCACATGTTGAACCAATCGAATTTCGGTGCTTGCCCTGTTCGCTGTTGATCGATCGACTGCAAGCCCATGAGATTATGAGTATAACAGCCTATTTTTCAACGCCGCTACACTAGAATGATGAAACCCATCCAGAATCAGACATGCTCCAAGCCAGAGTGTGAGCACTGTGGAAAGCGGGGCATCAACATCGGTGGCTACGGCTGGTTTACCACCAAGTCGGGTCGCAGACGGCGTTACCGTTGCAAGATATGCGGGGGAACCCGTCGTGTCCAAGAATACAAACGAACTCAAGACTGGCGCGCCGGGCCGTTTCGATCGTCATCGCCCCGTGGCGAGCCCCAGATCTGGGGCGTGTCGGAGGCGATGTCGGGCGATTCGGGTTCCCCGTACGCGCAGGGAAAACACCATCCAGCAACGGGATGCCACGTTCCAGGGCGGAGACCTGGATCCAGGCCCGGGCCGCACCTGGACCAGAACGTGCTCGGGCAGCTACGCCGCGGTAGTCCCGACCTCGATTTTGGGCCTCTCAGGTGGCCTTTCTTTCCGCCGCCGCACGGCCCGGTCAGCGTCCGTTCTCCTATTGGGCGCAAACGTGGCACTCGAAAATCGGGATTAGAGACGAATACCGAAAATGAGGCCCGTTCCGTCCTTCTAGCGCGTCTCTGGTGCCACGTGATCCTGCAAAACCGCGCCAACGGCGCGGAAAATCTCACCCGTCTCTGCAGTGTCACAATTGGGCAGACTGGGTGGCGGATGGTGCAGTCTCGAGCCATCCGGTCTCGGCAAAAGGTATTTTGGCAATTTTGGGAGTCAGGATCGAACTTTTGGCCGTGCGCGTGGTTGGGGCAATGTAGCGAAAACTCAGAGAAGCCCTGATGCCCACAGCGTTCTATCCTGTTTTTTTACAGTGACTTAAAGGAAGCCACCACGTACTGGTCCCCGCACATCTCATCGACGGGTGCTCGTTCCGAGCCGGAATCGAATTTGCTTCAATCAAATTTTTTATACGGCAATCTCAACCTCCTGGACGCTTGAAAGAGGGCCGTGTCGTAAACCCTCCGGAGGCGGCTCCGACCGTTACTCATTGCCGCAAAAGGCTTTACGTCTCATCAGCGAATGTTCGTCTACGGGAACATCTTTCTGACTATCGCAGTCGGGAGGCTTGAGTGGAGCTTCCGATTCTTGGCTGGAAACGATCAGAAACAGAGCTAACCAGGCCATTAGCGTGCAATTTGGGGCGATTTTGGGGCTTATCGGGACGTTTTTTCACTTAATCGCGCAGACAATGAGAAGACGCTCAATGCCTAGATCGCGCCTGAGGAGAAGGCGAATAGTGGAATTCGAATTGGCCAAACCTCGAATTCATCCAGCGGAGTTTTACGGAGGAAACGAAGATGACTCCGCAGACGGTCCAGTACAAGGAGCTATCCGAGTCTGGAAACCATGACAGGAAATTTGGGCCAGTTTGAGTCTGATTGGTGGAGGCCAGTGTCGGAGAGCAGCTTGCTGCTAACCGAGCCTATTCACGAAGTGGGCGCTGGCAGGCTCACAGCGTTTTGACGAGCACTCGCTGTTTCTCCCAATCGTCGGGAAGCGGATGATGCAAGAGGTAGCTCGAGGTCAGCCCAACGGGCTGGCGGCCTTCGACAATGGCGCGGACGATGTCGGGAGCCAGGAAGGCATAACGGATTGCCTTGCGCACGCGGTCCGTTGGGATGGCGTTTTCGGTGGCAATCTGCTCATAGGTTTTGCCTGCTTTGATTCGGTCGAGCCAGGAGAGGGCGTTGGCGATATTGCGCAGGAGTGTGCGGTCGACGGATTTCGTGGGGTTGCCCAGAACGAGCTTGGTCTCGACGCCGCGTCGACGCAAGCGGAACGGTGCGTGGATGCGGAGTGCATCCTCGCGAATGCGGTCGGGCCCCATAGAGAGGCAAGCAGCGAACGCATTGCGGTCGAGCAAGCCGGAGAGGTCTTTTTGGCCACTGTGCTGGATGAGGCGCCGGGAGACGTAGTAGCGGAGCCGTTGCCCGTTTTTCTTTTTGGTGTGGCTCGGCGTCAGCCGGTCCCCGGTCTCGTCGAAGAGCTTGCTTGCCAGTGGGGAACGGGCTGCACGAGCGGCAGCGTCCCCGAGGACATGTAACGTGCCGGCGAGCGCCTTGGCGAGCACGTCATGCAGACCCGTTGCGACGGCCGCGTTCCCGATCAGCGCCCGCACGCGGTCGACGGGCCAACCGATTTGGCGCATGGTCTGGCCGAACCAGCCCTGGTCGGGTTTCTTCCACTCGCCGATCTGCTCGCGCGCCCGGTTCTCGTAGTCCGACGGCTTTCCGCTCATACCGCTCTTGGTCGGAGTCATCCCGAGCCAACACCCACGAAACCAGCGGGGACGTTCGTATGTTGCTCGACTGCGGAAGCTGGGACGGTGGAACGGGCGCAACGTTCGATAAGCGGCGTCAGCCGAAGGCGGTCAGGGAGGGTTCGCCCGGTGGGCCACGCACGCGGCGCACGGGTGGAGCCGAGGCCGTAGGGTGCGCGCGCGTACCTGCAAAAGCTACTGTTGCTGCGCATCCCGGCTCTTGTGGTACTCGACACAGGCATACACGATTCCGTACAAGTCCATTATCGCTTCGTCTATTCTTACTTGTTCTCTTACGCTTGGATATTCGCTCTCAACCAGGTGGTCGTCTGCATGGTGACGACCTGTCCGCCCAAGACGATTGTAGAGCCTACGGCCCTTGGCACGGTCGCAAACACAGACTCTAAGCTATTGATTTATCGTTTATTTCAAAAGGGCTGAGTTTTGGCACAGGACGGGGTAGTTGGCCCGCTCCGCGTGAATGAAATTGAATCTCATTCGCTTTCTTTCGCGAAGAAGGCCGCCGCCTTTTTTAATATTTCTCGCTCTTGCTCCAACGTGCGCACTCGACATCGTAGCGAACCCAGCTCATCACGTTCCGCCGTCGTCAGAGCCTCGCGTGGACCTTCACCGTGATCAACTTTGTATTGTTTCACCCAGTTTCGAAGGGCTGATTCCGTCAGGTCCAGTTCCTTAGCGACCTGGCCGATGCTGCGCTCGCCTTCCCTGAACAACCGGACCGCTTCCTTCTTGAACTCCCCCGTGAACTTCCTGCGTCGTCGTTTTCCCATGGACGCCTTCGGCTGGACATCATAAAAAATAGGGACCGGCCTGATCTGATAATGTCACGTCGTAGTGGAGGAGCGCCAACGCCCTCTCCTGGCTCGAATCGGATCGAGGCGGGCAAGACCTATGCGGAGGGGTGCTTTTGCATCTGGGCGTGGCCCTTCAGTCCTTGACATTGTTGGTATGTAAACTATTGGGACTAAGAACGTTACATGCGTTCTTACCCTGGCTTCCCTCGTGCGCCCCTCGTTTCAAATCGGAATTCTGCGGAGCACCGGACACCTTCCGCGGAGGACCGGAGTCACCTGAAGGCGCAAACTGCTGACTTCCTGGGCGTTCGAGTATTTTGACCAGACGACCACGGGCGCGCCACCCCATCCTGTTCAAGCATTGCCGTGAATGCCCCATTGGGTTATATTGTGTCGGATGCAGACGGTGGCCGAAACCCCGACCTTTTCCCGTCAGGCCGACAAGCTGTTCAGCGAGACAGAGAGACGCGAACTGATTGACTTCCTCGCGGAAAATCCCATGGCGGGCGATGAGATACCGGAAACGGGCGGTGTTCGAAAGCTGCGTTTCGGGGCCTTGGGCCGTGGCAAGCAAGGCGGTGCGCGAGTGATCTACTTCTATGGTGGCGAAGACATGCCGGTCTATGCACTTCTCGCCTATGCAAAGTCGGCAAAGACGGACCTGAAACCGCACGAGCGGCGAACGGTGTCCGCGCTTGTGGCGGCGATCAAGGCCGCCGGGAAGGAGAAGGAGAGGAAATGAGCACGTTCGGAGAGGACTTGATTCAATCGCTCGAAGAGGCTCTGGCCCATGCGAAGGGCGGAGGTCCTGCCATCGTTCATGCACCCGTAGTGCCACGCGAGGTTCGGAAGCAAGCGAAGCTTACGCAGGCACAGATGGCGCCCCTGATGGGCATGAGCCTGTCCGGCTATCGGAAATGGGAGCAGGGCACACGCCGGGTCAGCGGCCCGGCGGCGACGCTCCTGTGCGTGATCCAGAAGGAACCCGAGGCCGTCAGGCGCGCGTTGATGCACAGCAGGGGGACACGGACGAACTATACCCCCAAGATTGGAAAAGTCGTCGGGAAATCCCCAATCCCCAAGTAAAGGACGCGGCAGATCAGTACGAGCATGTCCGACTGATCCTAAGCGGTCAATCCCCTGGCACGGGTGTCACATAACCCTTCGCGGGAAGTGTGCAGGAGCGCGTAGTGCGGGAAAGCCGCACGCTGCGTGCGATGTGGCGGGGGCTGGAAACGGACTTACGGTGCGGCTAGTGAGGCACTCCCACAGGAAACGGGGAGAAACAGATAGGCCGCGCCTACGGAGCACCGCGCCAGCCCTCGACCCTACCGGGCAAGCCAAGGCGGGTATTGAGCCGTCCGTCGGCAGCCGAGGCGACTCTTACGATAACGCTTTGGCTGAATCCATCATCGGCCTCTACAAGACCGAGGTGATCCGTCGACGTGGGCCCTGGCGTGGTCTCGAAGACGTTGAGTTCGCCACCCTCGAGTGGGTCCATTGGTACAACACGCAACGACTCTTGGAGCCGATCGGAAATGTCTCCCCCGTCCTGTGCCAAAACTCAGCCCTTTTGAAATAGACCATAAATCAGCAGCTTAGCGACTGGGCCAAGGGCCCTTAGGCTCTACAGTTACCCAAAACCCGCGGTCGACGTTCGAGAGCCGCGGCCGTTTCACCGAACGGCGGAGGACGGCGAGCTGCTGCCGAAGAGCGACATTGTCGAGAGCCAGCTCGCGACGAGCCTTGAAGACGGAGATGAGAGCGCGAACAAACGACGAAATCAAGCAGGCATGGTGCCGGCAGACTGCCTTGGTGCACAACTCCGATAGAGGCCGAGAGCTCGCTTGGCCCCGACTCCCATCACCCGATCATCTCGCTATCAGGCATCCCGAGCGCCGTCATGGTGTTGAGAATCTTGCACCCGATCCTTGCCTCGACTCTCTGTGCCGCCAACCCTCTCGCTCGCATCGCTGAGCCCACGATAGCCTTGTAGCGATGGAACGTTGTCTCGACTTTGCTCCGTTTGCTGTAGCCCGATTCTGTGTGCCACTTTCGTTTGCCGAGCCGAGCTTGTGCTGCAATGTTGCGATTGCGCTGTCGGCTGCTCGCCGGCCCCGATGCGAGCAGGGCGCCCTTGCGCGGCGGTATCAGCACCCTCGGCGAGCGATGAGCGCTGTGATTCTCGATTGCCTCATAGACGCCGCTGGCGTCGTATGCGGTGTCAGCTCTGGCCGATGAGATGGGACTGTCGCTCTGTCCGACAAGCGATGCAACCCGCGATGAATCGCGGGCTCTTTTGCTCGTCAGCTCGCCGGCGACGACTTCGCCACTCTGCTCGTCGACACACAGATGGAGCTTGCGATAGTCCCTGCTATTTGGTGCTCTGCGCAGCTGGCCGGCGTGGACAGCGAGACCGCTGCTGTCGATCAAGATGTGCAACGGCGTCTTCTGCTTGTCTTGGTAGAAGGGGACCTTACCCAGCTTCGCCTTGCGCCTCGAAATCGTGGTGTGATCGGGCACATCGTTGTCTAGCTTCATCAGAGCGAACAACGACCGCAGCAATCCCTCGCTCTGCCTAGATGACAGATGAAACACCATGCCCAGGGTGACAGCCGTCTCGATGGCGTGGTTCGAGTACTTGCGTTGACGGCCCGGTTTCCTCCTCCTCGGCCGGGGCGCGTCCCAGTTCACAAGCTTGCCGGCGGTGAGCGAGATCCAGACGGTCAGGCTCCCACGGTTGCGTAGACCCGCCTCATATTCACGCCGGTATTGTCAAATTGAGCTGATGACTGACAGAATGGTCCAATGAAGACCGATGCGCCAAGCTACCACGGCTATCGATTTCCACCGGAAATCATCAGCCACGCCGTCTGGCTCTACCACCGATTCTGCGTGAGCTTTCGAAACGTCGAAGAGTTGCTCGCTCAGCGAGGCATCACGGTTTCTTACGAAGCGGTCCGACTGTGGTGCATTAAGTTCGGGCCGGAATACGCTCGGCGACTGAAGCGTCGGCAGGGTCGTCTCGGTGACACATGGCACCTGGACGAGGTCTTCATAAAGATACAAGGTGAACGCCAATACCTCTGGCGCGCGGTAGACCAAGATGGTGATGTAATCGATATCCTCGTCCAGCCTCGCCGTGATCAGAAAGCCGCCAAACGATTCTTCCGCAAGCTGTTGAAGGGGCAAGGCCGCCCGCCCTGGCAGCTGGTCACCGACAAACTGAGAAGCTACAGCGCCGCTCACCGCGAGGTCATGCCGTCCGTCGTCCACGACACTGACCAGTACAGAAACAACCTAGCCGAAGTCTCGCACGAACCGACGCGACAACGGGAACGACAGATGCGGAAGTTTAAAGCTCCTGGGCAGGCGCAACGATTCTTGACCGTGCATGGACTCGTGCAAAATCTCTTTCGCGTCGGACGGCATTTGTTGCAAGCGCATCATCATCGGGAGCTACGAGACCGCGCTTTCATCGTCTGGCAGGAGGTAACCTGTGCCGTCCGATGAGAGCAAAGGAAGTCAGCTCGACGCGATAGGTTCGCTCGCTCAACGTCAACTTGACAATACCGGCAAGAGTTCACGACCGGTGCGATTTTCGAATGAGGCAACACGAGCGGGAAAGGTAGTTGACGCTGGACAATCGCCCCGCACCCACGATGACAACGGTATCTTCCGCTGCCAGATCCGTCCAATGTACTGGGACCGACCTCAATCGCCCTCTACCGTCCTCGAAGTAGAGCCTCTCTTCGCTCCAGTTTTGCCGCCAAACGACGAGCTCGTACTCCTCGCCCACATACGGGTGGAATGGATGCGTTATCCGAAAACGTTCTGACGCAGAGCTCTTATCAAGTGCAGTCGACGGTACAGCCAAATGCGTTCGCGGAGCGCTGGGTGAGATCGGTCAAAGAGGAATGTCTTTCGAAGCTCATCTTGTTCGGGGAGAACTCCCTGCGTCACGCGCTGAAGGACTACGTCGCCCATCATCACCACGAGAGGAATCATCAAGGCAAGGACAATCTCTTATTGTTCCCCGAGCCCGCGATCGCTCAGACTAACGGTCTAGAGGGCGCCATTCAGTGCCGTGAACGCCTTGGGGGGTTGCTCCGTTTCTACCATCGGGAAGCCGCATGAATATCTTGACCCTACGAGGTTCAAATGGATAGAAACGCGGGCTCAGGGCAAGTGTGTTTCTTTTGTCACCGTACTGGCGTGCCAAACCGAGAGGCTGGATGGTCCGAGTTTCAGTTTTCGCCTTTCGGCAAAAGCGCCGAAACCACGGAGATATACACCACGTCCTCGGCGATCTGCCCCGAGTGCTCGCGTTTGGTGGACAAGGCGCTCAAGGATGTCAAGGATAGTGTCCTCTAAGTCGCGGGGGTGGAGTTCATGATAATCAGAAAAGCTCCCGAAGACATCGTGTCCCCTAAACGTCCCCTAAAAGCCTACTTGCTGGTCACTGCTCATCCGCAAATATCTGTAAGTTGTTGAAACTACTGGAGCCGGCGAGAAGATTTGAACTTCCGACCTGCTGATTACGAATCAGCTGCTCTACCACTGAGCTACGCCGGCTTATTGTAGGTGGGCACCCGCCCGAGGGAAGGGGCGAAGTCGAAAGGTTAGACCACAGGATCGACGCTGTCAAGACGGCTTCATCCCGCCTCACGCCTCGGAGTCGCGTGACGGCGCACGCATCCGGAAGGTCGTCGGCGCGACGACTAGAAAATGGCGATGGAAGCGCCGATGGTGAGCTCGAGTCCTTTCGGTTTCGACGAGCCACCAGGAAACGTGATGCCGACCGTCGCCGTGTGATAGCGCAGGTCGACGCGTACGGCCAGTCGGTCCGGCGATGGAAACCAGAGCTTGGTGCCGCCGCCAAAGTTGATGTCGAACGCGGAGACGTGCTCGATTTCGGCAATTGGGCTCGTTGGCGTCATTCGGTGAAGTCCGCCGCCGCCGGTGACGTAGGGCACGAAGTGGCCCCGTGGAAACTGGAGGATGAGGTTGCCGCCTAAAAAGAGCTGATCGGTCTCGAACTGTTCGGCAAGATTCTCTGTGCCGACCGTTTCGTCGTCGACGGTGAGCGCATGGGTGTTGTTGCCACGAGACACGTTGAACTCGGCAGTGATCATAGATGTGAAAGCCCAGCTCGCTCTGAATCCTAGGAGTTTTCCGAAATCGATATTCTCCGCCTCGCCGGTCACCGTCTGATAGATGTTCGTGGCCGTCCCGAGACTCTGGTTTACCGACAGCATGCCGATGAACCCGGACACCTCGAACCGTTTTGGCTTGGATTGACCCCGAGCCGTTGGATTGACCTCGAACTGCGCGCTCGCCGCCGTGGCCATCAGGAAGGCACACAAAACGGACGACGTCGCCACGGCACCTCTCACGGTTGCACCTCGATGTCGATACCTGTCGTCGTGTCCGAAGGCACGACTTGGGCGGAGCCGCCGACAAAGAGCGCGTCGCGAAAGTCGAGATCCGCGATGTTCGATGAAAACCCGAAATCTTCGGGCGAAGTGGGGTCGGATATCGGGTTCACGCGCACGGTCACGGGGCCCGATGGCAGGCCTCGGATCTCGTACGCCCCCGTATCGTCCGCGAAGCCGGCAATCGTTTCTCCCGTGAACGGGTTGAACACAACAACGTGGGCGAACGCCACTCCTCGGCCTCCTTTCGTCACCCGGCCCGCGAGTCGTCCCCTCTGCTGGATGAAAGCACCCGTCGGGTACATGACGGAAATGCCCGTCACGTCGTCGTCGGTGAGCGTGCGGCCCTCGACGTTGTCGGGACCGAAAGAAAAGGGAAACATGATCGCCGCGCCGGAGACGAGTTGACGATCGAAGCCTTCGTTCTCCATGAAGCCGACGTGCGAGTGGTCGAGCCCAAAGAAATGGCCGATCTCATGCGTTGCGACCGAGACCAAATCGAACGTACCGGGGGCTCCATTCGGGTCGACCGACCAGATGAAGTTGTTGCTGAAAAAAACGTCCGCTTCGACGATCTCGCCCGTGAAGATGTCGATGACCTGAAGTGTCGCTCCGAGCACGCCGGGAGATGCGAGATCCGGATCGGAAGTGAAGCCAAGCGTGCTCCTTTCGTCGAAGAAGTCGAACGGTTCCGCGCTGGTGAGGCCGGCCAGCTCGAACGTAACCGTCGCCGTCTCCACGTCCTCCCACGTCTGATAGGACTGTTCGATGGCCTGCACAGCTTCCTGGAGAGTGAAGTCGAGCGGTGTCTTGTTGTTCACGAAGTACGGGACTGGGCCGAGGCTCGTGTCCCAGCCGAGCTCGACTTCGTCTCCGGACGGTGAGACGTGCTGAATGATGTGATAGGCGCCCGAGCCTGGGACGAAAACGAGTAGCGCCAAAGCGATGAGACCGGCTGAGAAGGTGCGCGCCTTCATCGTTGATACACCTCGATCCGCGATCGGATATCCGCGAGGCGATAGCGTGTGATCGGATCGTCCGGCTTGCGCGCTCGAGTATTGTGGTTCGCGACCATCAACGTCGAAATGTCGCGCTTCACGATGCGTTCGCCGCTGCCGTCGGTCGTGATGGAGAACTTGCCGAGTGAGAGCCCGAGTACCGACGGAATTCTTGCGCCGCCCCCCGCGCAAAACAGGAGCACCTCTTCGCCGATTCCGAATTGAGGTGTTCCGGACACCATGGCCAGATAACGCCCAACCTGTCCTCCAAGAAGACGCACGGTGGTAACCCGCGCCTCGTTACCGCCTTTCAAGTAGTCGTCGACTTCGAATGTCACCAACGTGTAAATGCGGGCTCGATCGGCGCTCCACTCTGCGCGCTTGCCCACCACATGGCCCATAAAGATCAAATCGGCGCGGTCCGTCATTTGCTCGAGGTTGTAGGCCACAACCGATCCCGCCTCGATGTAGCTGGGGCCGGCGGTGAGGAAAGACAATGCGGCAAGCAACACCGATAGCCGCGTCCAGATGCATCGCATGAACATGCCTCCTTGAAGTCAAAGAATCTCTATCATAGCTCGACGTGTGAGAGCACAGCTTCGGCCGCACGAAGCGACGCACCGCCGCCGCCAAGCCGCTGTTTCATGTCCAGAAGCCCGGCGCGCATCGACGCGGCGCGGTCGTCTTGCATCAAGCCTAAAACTTGCTCGACGATATTGGCCGGTGTCATCGCGTCTTGAATCAGCTCAGGCACGAGCTCGCGCTCCGCGATGAGGTTGACCATCGAATAAAACGGCACATCGACGAAAGGTTTCCCGAGAAGGTAGCTCGCGCGGCTCACGCGGTAGACGACCACCATCGGTGTGCCGAGAAGCGCGGCCTCCACCGGGGCCGTGCCGGAGGCCACGATCGCGACGGCGGCATGCGCGAGGCCGTCGTGGACGCTCCCGTTCATGAGGCGCACACGATCTAACGCCAGTCCGAGTCGATCGACGAGCGTCCCCGTTGGCACGGTCGGTGCGCGGCTGACGACAAATTGCAGCTCCGGCTGTTTTCGCGACAACACTTCGATGCTGTCGCGTAGGAACGGAACGTGAAGCTCGATCTCGCTCCGGCGACTCCCGGGTAGGACCGCCACGATCGGCCGCGTAGCATCGAGAGAATGACGGCGGCAGAAAGCCTCACGCTTTTCCGATGCCGACACGAGATCCACGAGGGGATGGCCGACATAGCGGACCCTCACACCTTCTTTTTCATAGAAGCTCTTCTCAAAGGGAAGGATCACGAGCATCTCGTCCACGAGCTTTCGAATCGTTCGGACCCTCCCTCGGCGCCAAGCCCAGACTTGTGGACTGACGTAATAGACGATGGGGATCCCGAGCGCTTCCAGTCGCTTTGCCAGCCGAAGATTGAACCCGGAGAAGTCGACGAGCACGGCGACGTCCGGGCGTCTCGAAAGCGCCGCGGTCGAGAGGCGGCGCATCGCGCTCAAAAGAGCGGGGAGTTTGCTCACGACCTCGACGAGGCCGATGACCGAGATCTCCTCGAGCCGGACGATAGGCGTAGCACCGGCGGCCTCCGTACGCTCGCCGAAAAGGCCGAAGGCTTCGCAGGTGGGCTCGAGCCTTTTCAGCTCTTTCAACAGCTCGGAGGCATAGAGGTCTCCCGACGCCTCACCGCAGCTGATCAGAATCGAGGGGCGTTTCACGTGGATGGGCCGGCCTTGTTTTTGACAGCGGTTCGGCAACGAATATAGCATGGCGGCTCGCCTCGCTTCACCCGAAATAGCCATGCTCGAGCCTACCGACGTCGAGGTCGGAACTGTCTGCAGAATCCTGGGGAAGGAAGTGTCCGTACACACGGAGACGAAGAGCTTCGATTGCTATCTGCGCGGCAGGCTCTTCACGGGCGACGGCTCGGGTGAGCGCAACCAACTGGCGGTCGGCGACCGCGTCGAGCTCACTCCTCTCAGCACGTCGAAAGGCGTCATCCACGCCGTGCTGCCACGCCGTACGGCGATCGTGCGACAAGTTGGCAAGCGAAAGCCATCACTGCAAGTGCTGGCGGCGAACGTCGATCAGATCGTCATCGTCTCCGCTCTCGAGCGTCCGCGCTTCAAGGCGGGGCTCATCGACCGTTTTCTCGTCATTGCGCATGACGCCGCTATCGCGCCTGCCTTGTGTCTGAACAAGATCGATCTCGGCGACGACCAAGCTCTCGTCGAAGCCCGCGCCGAGCTCGAGCTTTACCGCGCGCTCGGCTATCCCGTCATCTTCACGAGCGCCAAGACCGAAGCGGGGCACGACGAGCTCCGAGCGCTCTTGAAAGACAAACGATCGGTGCTAACGGGACATTCGGGCGTTGGCAAATCAAAGCTCGCGGCCGCGATACAGCCGGGGCTTCAACTCTCGAGCGCGCGTGTCGATCGTCACGGAAAAGGCCGCCACACGACTACGGCCTCGACTCTTTTCAGTTTAGACTTTGGCGGGGAGCTCGTCGACACGCCCGGCGTCCGCGAGCTTTCACTGGGCCACATCGAGCGTCCGAAGCTCGCCGAAGGCTTCATCGAGTTCCGTCCGCTGCTCCACCAGTGCCATTTCGCGTCATGCAGTCACATACCGGAGCCGCACTGCGTGGTAAAAGGCGCGGTGGAGGACGGGAGGATTGCTCGCGAGCGCTACGACAGCTACTGCCGTCTCTACGAAGAGCTGGGATAGCTGACGACGGGTTGGGGTGTCTTCACGAACGCGCCGACGCGCGCGACGACCGCGTCCATGCCATCACCCGTCAGCGCCGAAACAACGATGGAATCGGGCAGCCAGCCGAGCGCGGCACGTTCGTCGCAAGACAAGAGGTCACTCTTGTTAAATATGACGAGCTGCGGGATGTCGTCGAGCTCGAGCTCCGAGAGAATCGTCGCGACGGAGTCCATGCGCTCACGAGACTCGGGCGACGAAGCGTCGACGACATGCAGGATCAAAACTGAGGTCTCGATCTCTTCGAGCGTCGCACGAAAGGCCTCGATGAGCTCCGGCGGCAAGTCTCGAATGAACCCGACCGTATCGGCGAGAAGCACCTCCTTCTCGACCGGCACGCGCAAACGCCGGGTCGTCGGATCGAGCGTTTCGAACATGCGGTTTCCGGCAGCCACGGTGCTTTCTGTGAGCCTGTTCAGTAGACTCGACTTGCCCGCATTCGTGTAGCCAACGAGCGTCACGATTGGGAGCCCCTTACCCAGACGTCTTTTGCGCCGTTCACCCCGCTTGCGCCGAATCTCCTCGATCGATCTCTGGAGTCTGGCGACGCGGTCACGCGCGCGCCGTCGATCGATCTCGAGCTTCGTTTCGCCGGGGCCGCGGCCTCCGATGCCTCCCGTCAGACGCGACAGTGCGGTGTCCATCTCGGTGAGACGCGGGAGCATGTAGCGCAGCTGCGCGAGTTCGACCTGGAGCTTGCCTTCCCGGCTCTGCGCGCGTCGGGCGAAGATGTCGAGAATGAGCTGAGTCCGGTCGAGAATCTTCAAGTCGGTCGCCGCCGCGATCGAGCGCACCTGCGCCGGCGTGAGGTTTCGGTCGAAGATGATGAGGTCCGCGCCTTTTTGAAGCGACTGGATGACGAGCTCCTCGATCTTGCCTTTGCCGACGAGGTAGCGCCGATCGAGCTTGGCCCGTCGCTGTACCAGCGTGTCGAGAACGACGACGTCCGTAAATTGGGCGAGCTCCCCGAGCTCCGCGAGGCGCTCGCGTTGTTCTGAAACACTTCCGGTCGTCACGCCGACGAGAATCGCACGCTCGCGCTGGTCGAATCGATGGTGCTCGCCGCGTTTTTCCGCGAATTCTTCCTCGAGATGGGTGATGAACTCGACGAAGTCGAGGTCGATCTGACTGGGGAGTGCTTCTGGCATAAGCTCCCACGGCTCGGAACCGTTGTCCCCTGCAGATGCCGGCGTGAGATGGGCGGTCCGCACGATCCCGGGAAGTCCGTCGTCGAGCGCTTCGATGGCGCACATCGCGTCGAGCCGAAGAAGCGCGAGATCCGTGAGATCGTCCCGGGTCAACGGTTCTTTCGAAAGATGCGTGTGCAGACAGCGAAGGCCGCGAAAGCGCCGCTCCGCGACGCGGAGGCGTTTCAAATCGGGGAGGACGATCTGCTTGGCGCTACCTACGATGACCCACTCGACCTCACCTTTGCGGGTTACGAGAACACCGACCTGGCGGCGGATCTCCCGGGAGATTTCCGTGAGGCGGCGCGCAAAGTCTTGCGTTACGAGCTCTCGCGGGGGCAACCGGCGCATGTAGAGCTTTTCGAGCTGCTTTTTTTGCCGGCCTTTCAAGCCCGTGACGTTTCCTTCGAGTCTGTGAATCGCTAGCGACCCTCCTTCGCGGGATTATAGCAGGGTGTGGCAGGGAGGACTCGGAAGCGGGTTCACCTCGCCGAAGCCCGAAGGGCGTAGGCGGGGCTTACGGTGACTTGTTGGCAGACACGACGAGCCTGTCAAGCTTGGCGCGCGCCGAGAGATGGTTCGGATCGGTTTCGAGAGTCTTGCGATAGGCCTCGATCGCTTTTTTCTGATTGCCGAGCTTCATGTAGGACTCGCCTACGTAGTAGCGGGCATCCGCAATGCTTCTGTCTCGCGACACGGCCTTTTTGAAGTGGTCGAGAGCGTCTTTGTAATTTCCCTGCTGGAACTGGATAACCCCGAGGTGATGGTAGTAATAAGCGTTCGATCCGCTCGCTTTGGCCGCCAATTCGAACTCGCGGATCGCGTCGTCCACGCGGCCTAGCGAGTAATAAGCGGCGCCCAAGTTCGAGCGCGCCTCGGCGAATTTGGGATCGTCTTGAAGCGCGAGGAGATAACTCTCGATGGCTCGGTCGACGAGCCCGCGCTTCTTGAGCGCGACGCCGAGATTGTTGAGGGCGCGGTAATAGTTCGGATAGACGTCGAGCGCCATCTCGTACATTTCGAGCTCGGCGGCCTTCGGGTCGAAGTTGTCGCCGAGGTCGCCAGCGGTCTCAGCGAAGTAGCCGTAGAGAAAACCTTGATTGTTGTAGTAGTTCGCGATCGCCTCGAAGTCGTCGATGACTTTCGCGCCCATATATTCCCTTTCGGGTGTGCGGTCAAAGTCGATCATCCGGAGCTCCGGCCCGTAACGCACGCCCCCGGTGATGTGGCCGTTATTGACGATGACGTCCGCTTCTTTCGAGATGGTCTCGATGGTGGTGACATCCACGTAGACCGCGTCGATGCCTACTTCCCGAGCCATACCTATAAAGAGGTTCGTGTAGGCGAGACAGCTGCCTGTGCCTTCGTAGAAAACTTGCTGTGCCGTTTTGTTCGACAGCCAGTCGTAGGAGATCGACATGCCGGTACGGCTGACGATGGCGTGGACGATGGCTCGCGTCTTGTCGTGGTCGGTGCGAACGCCTTTGACGGACTCGATGGCGACCTGCCGGATCTCGTCGTTGATGTCATAGGGAACGACGATCTTCTGGACGTCCTCGTCTGGAATTCGGGTACGGAGGTTCGCGATGACCTCGTCTGGCGTGTACTGTACCCTCTTGATGGAGGCGCAGCCCACGGCGAGCCCCAAGAGGGCCAAAAACGCCACTAATAACAGAAAGGGAAAGCGATTTGCTTTTATGACATGCCCCAAACGGCAGTATAGCACGCGACTTGCACGAGGGTCGCCGCGGTGCGCCGGTGCGATTTGCGCTTCGATTCGAAGCAGCGTATCCTTCGGCGGGCGCTGTTCGGCCAGGCATCTGCGTGTCCGGGACGCCCGGACCTCGACGAAAAAAGGAGACCTTGATGTTTAACAAACGATTGCGGACTCTTGCCTTCTTTAGCCTAATCGGCTTCGCCGCCACCGGCCTCGCCCAGGACAAGCTGAGCAAAGGCGATAAAAAGTGGATGGAGACAGAAGTCGGCCCCATCATCACAAAGCAAGAAACCGCGACGTTCCAGCAAATCAGCAAGGACGACAGAAAGCTCTTCAAAGAGCTTTTCTGGATGCGCCGCGATTCTAACCGCGGAACCCAAGAGAACGAGTTCAAGAAAGGTTACGAAGCAGGGATCAAAGTCGCCGACAAGAATTTCAAAACCCGGGGCGCCAAGGGCTCCGAGAACGACATGGGCAAGATTTTCTTACTTCTCGGACCCCCGTCCCAGCAGCAGCGCGGCCGAACGGCTGGCGCAGGCGGAAATCCGACTGCCGACGCTGCCGGTGGGGGTGGGGGTGGCGCTGGCGGCGGTGGCCCCGGTGGCCCCGAAGAACCAGGTGGCGGCGGCGTTGGAAGCTCCGAGTTCTCGCAGGATCTGAGAGGCGGGGACAACCCCAACATTACTTGGGTCTACGATCCGAACCCGCAAGCGGGTATCCCGGACGGTCTCGCGGTCGAGTTCCGCAACCAAGCGCAGTTCGGATTTCGCCTCTCGAACGGCAACGACATCGCCGAGCGGCTCGAGCGCGTCAAGGAGCGTTTCATCACAAATCCCGGTATCAACTATGCGCTTGACGAAAAGGGCCGTCTAAGAAAGCCGGACAACAAGTTCGACCCCAACAGCCCGGCCAAGTTGCTCCTCGCCTCTCTTCGTGAAACGGGAGAGATCAGCACGGATATCGGTTTTACCCTGAGCCCCGTTTTCTTCAGCTCCTCCGCCGGGCAAGTTTTCATCGCCATCGACGTAGTTATTTCCGAAGGCCTGAGCAAAGAAGACGTCACCATCTTCGGCTCGGTCGAGAACGCCGACGGCTTCGAGATTTACCAGTTCGAGGAGCTCGCAAAAGTCTCGAAGACCGCGGACGGCAAGCACGCGTATGAGTGGCCGCTGCAGCTCCTCCCCGGCCTTCACACGCTTTACGTCGGCTTGCTCGATGAATCGCAAGTCCACGGAACGCAGATCATCGACCTCGAGGTCCCCGACTTCGCGTCGGGCAAGCTAAAGCTCTCCTCCCTGTTGATGTTCTCGGATGCCGAGCAAACCGGCGAGACGATGGCGCAGTTCGGAAATGCCTTCCTCCTGGGAGGCTACCACTTCACGCCCAAGCGCGGGTCGGTCTACACCACCGAAGATGAGCTAGCTGTCGTCTTCCACGCCTATAACTTCGGCGTCGAGGGTGACAAGCCCGACCTGACCGTTCAGGTTCGCTTCTTCAAAGACGGACAAGGACGCGGGCAGACGAGGGAAGGGCCGTTCATGCTACAGAGCGCGGAGATGGCCCTCACAATCCTCGAAATCCCGCTCAACATCCCGAACTTCAAGGAGCCCGGCACGTACAAGATCGAGATCCACGTGACGGACAAAATCAAAGGCGAGAGGCTCAAAGAAGAGCTGGAGTTCGTCATCGCAGGCTAGTTGCTTTAACTGGAAAGGCCGGTGGTCCCCTTTGGGGCTGCCGGCTTTTTCTTGCGGCATTCAGCATTCGGCAGGACTGAGGCCGTGTCGTCTTGTCGGATCGTGGGCACGGCCCACCGCTTTTAAACTCTAAACGGTCAGAAACGAGAATTTTGTTCAGGCTTTTCTGCGGACGCGAGTGAGTTACTTTCAACAGCTTTCAGGTTTACAAGGCTCGCGCTTAGTGCGCGTCGCGCTCGTTGTTCAGGATCCCGCGGCAAAAACCGCAGGCACGGCGATCCTGAATGCTGAATGCTGATCAAGCGCTCTCTTCAGCAAGGACCTCGAGAGCCTTGTCGAGCACGGGGTCTTTGTCTTTGGGGGTGTCGGGGGGGCGGCTCACTTCGATCGTCGGCTCGAGGCCTTCACCCAGCATGGCTTTCCCGTCCGGGGTCCAATACTGGCCCACCGAGAGTATGATGCCGGCACCATCTCCGAGCGAAATAGTTTTTTGCACCGCGCTGCGGCCGGAGGTCTGGATGCCGATGAGCTCCCCGCGCTTGGCGGAGCGAAAGGCACTGGCGACGATCTCGCCGGCGCCCGAGCTTCCTCGATTGATGAGAACGGCCGTCGGTCCGTCGAAGGCGACCTCGTCGAACGCTAGCGTCACGTCGGTTGTCTCACCGCTGCGCGACTGCAGCCGAGCTGCGACGCCACCAGGCACAAAGAGCTCGGCGACATGGGCGCCATCTTCGGCAAGGCGCCCGAAACTGTTCCGCACGTCAAGAACGATGCGCAACACGCCGTGGCCTTTAAGCATCTCGAGGCTGCGTTTGACGTCCGTGGCCGTCCGGCTGCGAAAGGATGTCACGTGAATGTAGCCGGTTTTGTCCTCGAGAAGCTCGAACTCGACGGGTGACGAGACGACGTCACGGCGATTCACCGTCATCTTGATGGGCTCCGGCTGGCGTCCTCGAATCACTTCGAGGTCGAGCTTGGATCCTGCAGGTCCTCTCAGCTTGGTATCGCCGACCACGACGTTCGTCTCGCGCGTGTTCTCGCCGTCGATGGATTTCAGCTGATCGCCCGGCTGAAGCCCGGCGGCTTCGGCGGGCGAGCCCGGCAGCACCGCTACGACCTGAAGATAGTATCGCTTCGTGATTTCAACGCCGATGCCCGCCTGCGGCTGCGCATTCGGGTCACGAAAAGCTTGGAACTCCTCGGGCGTGAGATACACACTGTCGGTGTCGAGAGCCTCCATCATCCCGCGGATGGCGCCATCCATGACCTCATCCATCTCCGGCGCCTCCAGATAGTTGTTCATGAGAAGGGTGACGACGTCCTGGAAAACGGAGAGGTAGCGGTAGGTGCTGTCGCGCGCCAGGGCACGGCCGAGAAATCCGCCGAGAATGGCGTAGAGAACGAACGGGAGAGAGAAAGTGAGAATGAGGTGCTTGGCGCGTACCTTCTTCATGGGCTAGCAAATCCTCCAGTGATAAGGCTCTATGGCTATTTTGCCGCGCCAGTGGGCGTGGGTCAATTCGCGGCATTTATTGGAAGTGCGACCTTTCGCGACGGATCGAGCCAGGTCTCCGGGTCGACCGGGGCGCCCTCGAACCGAATCTCGAAGTAGAGCCGTGCGCCCTCAAGCGACCCCGTCTCGCCGACCGAGGCAACGGGCTGGCCTTGCTCCACCCAATCGCCGGGCGAAACGGTGAAATCATCGAGATAGCCGTAGAGGCTGTGGACGTGTCCCGGGTGGCGAAGGATGAGGAGTTTGCCATAGCCTTCGAACCAGGCGGCAAAGGCGACCTCACCGTCGTAAACGGCGCCCACCGGTGTGCCGAGCGGGGCGTCTATCTCGATCCCGTTCCGCACCGTCACGGTTTTGAAGCGCGGGTGAAGCTCTGTCCCGAAGCGCCCTTCGAGCGTGCCGTCAAGCGGCCAGCCGAGCTCACCCTGGAAGACGCGCATGGGAATGTGGACCGTCGCAGCGTCAGGCAGCGGCTCGCCCCCGGCCAACGTTTCAAGGAGGGCGCCGAGCTGTTCGCGGGCCTGCTCGAGCTCGTACACAAGAGTTCCCGCCATCTCACGGCGGCTCTCGATTTCGTAGAGAAGCGTCGCCCGGCTCTCCCGCCGGCTCGCGAGCGTACGGGTCGCGGCCTGGAGCTGCTTGCGTGTCGCGAGGGCGGCTTCGGTCTGTCTAAGAAGCTGCGCTTTCGTGTCTTCCAATGTTTTCTGATCGTCGAGAAAGCGCGACATCTTCTTTCCATCCTCGCGCGCGAGACGAGAGACATAGCGGTAGGCCCGCGTCAGTTCGGAAGGCTTCTCCACGGAAAGAAGCAGCCGCAGATAGCTCAGCCGCCCTTGCTTGTACAGACTCACCGACCTGCTCTTCAGGTAGGGGATGAGCTCGGCGATGGAGGCTTGAAGGGCCTGGATACGCTTCAGGTTCTCGTCGATCTCACGATAGCCGCGTTTGAGCTCCAGACCTAGAAGCTCGAGCTGTTTGTTCGCGAGGCGAATCTGGATATCGAAGCGGTGCAGCTCACCAAGAAGTGTCGTTTGCTTCGAATCCAGCTGCAAGAGCTCTTCGTTCAGGAGGCCTAGCCTCTCGTTCAAAAGCTCGAGCTTCGCTTCTTCGTCTTCGAGGCGGGCGTCGACATCGGGAGCCGGCGACTCAGCCCCTGCGAACAGAGCAACCGACATGGAAAGAGCCAGCAATAGAGCGAGGTTAGCGCGCCTCATGTCGCATCTTTCCTAGTTTGTTGCAGCCAAGCGTTTTAGTATGCAAGCCCATCGTGCAGTTTGCAACTCCAGCGCTCAGTGCTCGCTCAGCGGGCTTGCCTCGCCGAAGCCCGTCAGGGCGAAGGCGGGATCGTGATGGTCGCGGGGCCGTTCGGCTCACCGTCGATTTCGACTTTCCGCCCTGTGAACGCCTCGACGAGTTGCGTGCCAGCGAGTGCGCGAGGCAGGAGGCGCGGCGTGGTAAGCGTGGACGGCGCTTCGGCGAAAGCGAGAAAAGGCAGGAGCGAGTCCACGAGGCCCTCAGGCACGACGTGCGGCTGTCGCGCGTAGCGACGAAACGCAGCCGAAACCTCTTCCCCGGCGGTCTCGGCCGACTTCCCCCGCTCGCTCACCGAAGCCATTGTGACGCGGAGCCCTCCGAAGGATCCCGTGACGGCCACGACACTTCCTGAGCTTCCGGCACGGAGCTTCAAAAGCTGTACGGATGGCTCGATGCCCGAGATCGCGACGCCCGAGCGAGCGCGAGCCGCCTGACGCTGCTGGACGTGAGCAGGAAGCGACGCTCCGGCGGAAACGATTCGAATGGCGTCGAGCTCATCCCGCTTCGACCAATCGGCGCCCATCCAGCGCGCACCGCCGGCCACGCGCGCCGTGATCTCGCCGCCGCCTCGCGGCAGAAATCCGGCAGAGTCCAGCTGCACCTCGAGTTCGACGCCGAGCGGCTTCAGCATTCCCGTCCATGTCGAGCTCGTCACTTCGAACGTCTCGTTCCCCGGCGCGTGCGTGCTCCCTTTCACCGCCAAGCGCGACGCACCTTCGGCCCGTGCGAGTGCGAAAAGCGCTGCACGAAGAAACGGGAGGGCAGGCTCGTCGCCTGGAATGGATATCTCGTGCTCGCCTGGTACAACCACAGCGGGTGTTTTGGGATGGAACTCCACGACGCTGCCCCCGGGCTCGCCAGCGAAAGCTCTCGCATCGCACAATGAAGCGAAGAACTGGACCCATTGCGCTTCGCTGGCACAGAGCCCTTTCGTTCGCCGGCGGAAACCTTCCCATTGGAAGGCGCGCCCGGTGGCCGCGGAAAGCGCCAGCGCGGAGAGGAGGGTGCGATCGTCGCTTTCGAGCGCAAGTCCGGACGCGCCGAGTAGAATCATCTCGTTTGACCGCTTTTCCGAGCGAAGTCTATACTCTCTTTAACCTTAATATAACGATGCGTTTAATGGGACTCGACGTCGGCGACAGGCGCATAGGTGTGGCTCTTTCCGACGAAGGTGCTGTCATCGCGACGCCCAAGCAAACCCTTGAGCGCCGCGGGAACCGCAAAGACATCGCGCACCTCTTGGAGCTCGCGCGCAGCGAGGACGTCGCCGAGATTCTTGTCGGAATGCCCTTGTCGCTCGACGGCTCCGAGGGACCTCAAGCAAAGAAAATCGGCCGCTTCATCGAGGCGCTCCGCGCGGCGACCGAGCTCACGGTGACGACTTGGGACGAGCGATTCACGACCGTTTCTGCCGAGCGCGCTCTTCTTGAAGCCGACATGTCGCGCGCGAAACGCAAACAGACGATCGACAAAGTCGCTGCGGCACTCATCCTCCAGGGCTACCTGGATTCGAGGAGCGGGTAGGGCTTCCGATATGCGCGTCGTCAAAGTCCTCGTTCTTCTTCTGCTCATCGCCGCGGCCGCCGCCTTCACCGTCGCTTACAGCGCTTACGAGGCCGCGCAGACGCCGTACAAGAATTTCGGCGACGAAGTTTTCTTCACCGTCGAGCGCGGGGCCGCCGGGGCGTCCATCGCACGCGCTCTCCACGAAGCAGGTATCGTCGAGGATGAGAGGATCTTCAAGGCGGCGCTCAGGCTTCGAGACAACACGAACCGGATTCAAGCAGGCGAGTATCGCTTCTCGGAGCCGCTCTCCACATTGGAGGTGTTGGACCGGCTCGTCGCGGGCGACATCTATACGTTCGGCGTCACCGTTCCCGAAGGCTTGACGCTCGTCGAGATCGCCGAGCACTTGGCGAGTCACGGTGTCTCAGACGCGGAAAAGCTCGAAGACGCATTCGAAAACGCGGCTCTGATTGCAAAGCTCGACCGAGACGCGCCCAATCTCGAAGGTTACTTGTTCCCCACCCGGTACCAGTTCACGCGCAATCAGACGGCCGCCGAAGTGGCCCGCACAATGGTGGGACAATTCAAAGCAGTGTTCGACGACGGCAAGAGGAACAGGGCCAAAGAGCTAGGCTTGACGGTGCGTGAAGTCGTGGCGCTTGCCTCCATCATCGAAAAAGAAACGGGGAGCGCCGACGAGAGGCCGCTCATCGGCTCAGTCGTGTGGAATCGCCTCGAGCGGGGGATGGCGCTCGGCATGGATTCCACGATCATTTACGCGCTGAAGCTCCAAGGTACGTATGACGGAAATATTCGTCGCGTCGACCTCGAGCTCAAAAGCCCCTACAACACCTATCGCGTTGCCGGCATCCCGCCCGGACCCATCGCCTCGCCGGGCGAAGCTTCCATCCATGCCGTGCTCGAGCCCGCGGACTCCTCTTATCTCTACTTCGTTTCTAAAAACGACGGGACGCATCACTTCTCGAAGAGCTATCGCGAGCACGAAAGCGCCGTGCACAAATATCAAGTGGAGTATTTTCGACGGAGGCGGAGCCAGAAAAACGGAGCCGGGTCTTCGTGACGTCGAGGCGAGCCCTCCGGGCTTGTCTTCTGGCTCTAGCCTACCTCGCTCTGGCGGTCCTCTTCACCTATCCACTCGCATGGCATTTCGGGACCCATCACGTCGGCGAGGTGGGCGGAGACGCCAAAGCTTATCTCTGGAACTATTGGTGGGTCGAAAAAGCTGTCTTCGAGCTCGGCACGAGCCCTTTCGAGACCGAGCATATCTTCTATCCTGTTGGTATCGGCCTCTCACTCCACACGCTCGCTTCGTTGCAAGGCGTGCTCGTGGCGACGCTCGAGCAGCTCACGGGACCGGTCAGAGCCCCGAACCTTCTCATCCTCTGGACATTCGTCGCTTCTGCCCTCGCGGCCGAAGCACTCGCGCGTCGCGTGGGGGCCACCCGGGAAGGTGCCTTTCTCGCCGGCATCGCGTTCGCGTTCTGTCCGTATCGGCTTGCGCGCCTCGCAGGACATTACGACCTCCTTGGAACAGAGTGGATCCCGCTCTATGTCTTGCTGCTACACGAGCTCTCGGAAAGACCGCGCCAACACTTGCCGCTCGCCGCCCTCACAGGATTGGTGGCGGCTCTGTGCGGCTACACGGCGCTCTCCTATCTTGTCTTCCTCGGCCTGTTCACGCTGCTATGGCTTGCCTACCGTCGCGAACGCGCGCTCGTAGCCCGCGTTCTCGTCGTCGGTCTCGTCGTCATAGCACTCATGGCGCCTCTTCTCTTGCAAGCTTGGCGTGACTTGTCCCAATGGAGCTACCCGCCCTATCCCGGCGCGGATCGCTACGTCGCCGACATCGCCGCTTTCGTCGTTCCACCACCGCAGCAGACGATGTTCGGCGCTCGTGCGTTTGCCGACAATTTGACGGAGACGACCGTCTTTCCGGGCTTCTTGTTGCTCGTCCTCGCCGCGCTCGGGTGGAGGCATCGCTTCTGGGCCTTGGCGGCCCTCGTCTTCTTCGTCCTGAGCCTCGGAAGCTCGCTACACATCGCTGGGGCCGACACCGGCGTACCGATGCCGTTTTGGCTCATCAGCAAAACGCCGCTCCTCGAGAATCTGCGTGCACCTTCGCGCTTCTCCATCATGATGATGCTCTCGCTCGCGATGATGATGGCGCTCCGCTGGTCACCTGAAAGACGCTGGCCGACCGCGCTCGCAGCCGTCGTTCTCGTGGCGGAATACTTGGCGATCCCGACACCTCTTTTTCGCGCCGAGACCCACGATGTGTACGCCGAGCTTGCGCGCGACCCGAGCGACGTCACCCTCGTGGAGATTCCCGGTATCGAGCAGTCCCCGGCCGAGATCATGGACCACCAGCGCACTCATGGAAAGCGCATCTTCGTCGGCACGGCGGCGCGCGTGCCGCGCGAGAAGGGCGAGTACTATCTCGGTCTTCCGCTCGTGCGGCCGCTCATCGATCTGCGCAAAGGTCGCATCGAGATCACCGAAGAGCTCCTCAAGCGGGAGCGCGCCGCGGCGCCTCATGTCGCTCGCTTTTTGGGTCTGGGCTATTTTGTGATCGAAAAAGCCTACGCGAAACGTGGCGTTGTGTCTTTCGTCGAGGACGTGCTTCCTGTCGATACCTTCTACGAGGATCCCGGGATCATCGTCTTAAAGACCCGGCGCGAGGCGCTGCCGCCCGACCCCGTGCACATCGAGGCAGGCGCCCCGAGCTCGCGCCAACATTTCGAAAGCGGCTGGCTGCTCGCCGAACGGGAAGGCTCATACGAGTTCCGGTGGGCGCACCGAACGCGCTCCACGCTGTTGTTCCGCCGCCCAAAATCGGCGCGCACCCTGGTGCTCTCGATAGCGCCTCTTCAAGGCCTTCAAGGGCGTTCGCAAACGGTCTCGATGGAGCTCGACGGGAAAATGCTTGCGCCTCGTGAGCTCGCGCCCGGCTGGCAAGAGCTCCGCATCGACCTCTCTGCGGACAGCGTCGGTGTCGAGCGGCTGAGCCTTCGGTGGTCCGAGCTCGCGCGAGCGTCCGAGCCCGATCCGCGTCGTCTCGCGGCGCGGGTGCGGGCTATCCGCTTCGATTGAAGGGCTGGCTCCACATCTCCTTTTCCTACACTCTCGGCCGGCGAGGGGGGGGCGGTTTGGGCTTCGTGCTAGACTCGGGGGGATGTTTCACCGGATTTGGGTCGGGCTTCTTTTAGTGGGGTTTGCGGGGTTTGAGCAGGGGCAGGACCTTGACGAGGCGCTCCGGAAAGAGGTCCGCGACGGTGACTATGAAGCGGCTCAGCTTCTGCTTGGGAACCCGGTTGTGGACCCAGACGCGGCGGATCGAGACGGGTACACGGCGCTCATGTATGCGGCCCGTGGAAACAAGCCTGAGCTCGTGACGTTGCTTACGAAGGCGCAAGCGAACCTCGACCTCCAGAACAACGGAGGCGATACGGCGCTTATCATTGCGGTCAAAAGAGGTCGCGTGGACGCGGCCCGGCTGATGTTGATGGCGGGAGCGGACACGACGGTCCTCGACCGGCGCGGGCGAACGGCTCTCGGCTGGGCGAAAGAGCGCGGGCGGACTTATCTCGCACAGATCATTCTTATTGCGAGCCAGCCGAGTCGAGCTCGAATTTTTCTCACCGAAAGACCCGTCACCCTAGAAACGGAGCTGCTCATCCCGCCGGAGCTCGTCGAGGACACACCGCCCCTCTACACAGAGAGCGCTTTTGACCGCGGCATCGAGGGACGCGTCATCTTGAGGATCATCATCCGCAAAGACGGCTCGATCGGGGCCGTACGCCTTCACCAGAGACTCGACAACGGGCTCGACGGCGCCGCGATCGCGGCCGTGAAGACGTGGAAGTTCAAGCCCGCGAGTGTGGACGGCGCTCCCATCAACGTCCTCGCGGACGTTGAAGTCGACTTCACGCTCCAGACAAAAAGCTAGTGTCACATCCCGATGAGATTCGGGATGGGTTTACGAAAGCCTTTTTCTTTGGCCCAGACATCGAGCGGCAGTGCAGCGATCTCGTCGACATCCGGGACCGCTTCGGGGTCCTTTTCCTGGTGGACGAGATTCAAATAGGTCCCGCAGGATTCACACGCCTGGACTTCCAGGTGCGCGAGCTCCGGGGCGGCGTAGTGTCCAAGCGCTGTTTCACCACAAGCGTGGCAGCGCCCTTTTTCGTGGCGCCACACTTCGAAACAGAGCGCACATTGCAGCTCGAGGGCCGTGCCGTCCCCTTGAGGCACGATGACTCCCAGCTGAGCCAGGTGCGAATCCTGCATGCACGTCTGGTCACGTTGCAGAAGTACCCGGGCGAAGAAAGCACGAGGCGATAGTCGGTCGGCGCCCGATAGATAGGCGCCCATCGCCTTCTCGCAAGCCTTCTCGTCCAGCTCCCGGGAGGCGCGCGCGAGCACCGCGGGGCCTTGCTCTTCGGCAAGCGTTCTGAGATCCTCGAAAGAGCCGAGCGCGCGTTGAAATGAGGCGACGGCTCCGTAGAACGCAAGCGCCTGGCGAGATTCGAGATAACGCTCGGCCAGCACCAACGCGCGTTGGGCCCGCCGAGCACAAAGAAGCTCGAAAGCCTCCGGCGTCAAAACTCCAGAATCCTCCCAGCCATGCTCGGGCGGCCCGGTTTCGAGCTCAGCTACAGTGTCTTCGTCGCTCAGGAGTCGGGTGAGCCGTTGAGCGCGCCGAGGATCTCGTCGAGATCGCGGCCTTCCGCGATGCGAACGGCAGAACGGCCAAAAAAATCGATCGCGTTCACGTCCGCGCCGGCTTCCATGAGCGCGGTGACGGCGTCGAGATTCCCGCCGATTACCGCACGCATGAGCGGCGTCCAACCAAGATTGTCGGTCGCGTTCACGCTGGCGCTAGCCTCGATGAGCGCGGTGACGATCTCGTTGTTATTGAACTGCGCGGCATACATCAGCGCTGTCGCCCCAGTCTTGTCCTTAGCTTCGAGATCTGCTCCCGCCTCGACGAGCGCGGCGACGATGTCGGCCTCGCCCTTCATGGCGGCATAGCCCACGACCGGGAGTCCCTCATCCGTCTTCACGCTGGCGTCGGCGCCTTCGCCCAGCTGGTTCTGGACCTCGCGGGTATCGGCGTCGATGACAGCATCAATGAGGGCGTAGGTCGCGTCCTCGGAGCTGGCGGTATCCTCGTCCTGGGCAAGTGCCATATAAGGCACGAGCAGGCTCGCTGCTACGAAAATGAGATATTTTCGAAATGGCAAAATAGTCATCCTCCATCTGGCGGGTAGACCGCTCAAGAAGCCGGTATCATAGAACAGACGCCTCCGTTTCGCTAACCGGAAGTTCCCGGCTTAGGCCAGACGTAATGTATTGAACGCGTGGAGTTTTTCATCAGGGAAGGTTTCCCGGCACTGGGAACAAACCGAGCAGTTGCATTGCGCGTTGTTGTGTTGAGTTGGCTTCGGTCACCATCTGGAATGGTGGAGCGGTCGGGTCGGCTTTGAGTTGGCAAAGGTTGAGACTGCGGGTAGCAAGCTCGGCAAGAAGCGTGGGGAAACTGTGAATAGGTAATCCGTCAGATGTGCGACGGACGCTCTTTTTGTTTTTGGCCGAAGTCGAGGGCAGAGCTGGCAAGACGGGGTCTCGGGTCTCGCGGTCGGCGTCAAGTTGCTCGTCGACGAAAAGTAGTGGAGCAAGGGCCTTTTTCATGTGCCATTGCACATAGTAGGCGAGCAAGCACAAGAAGATGTGTGCCCGCACGCGTTGGGCATCGCGATGGCGGATGGGTCGTACTAACAGGTCGATGCCCTTCAAACAACGAAAGGCTTGTTCAACCTGAGAGAGCCGCTTGTAGCTGCGCACGGTGTCCTCGGCCGAGAGATGCTCAAGCGGCTCGCTGGTGCGGATTACGTAGATGCCGTCGCGTTCCGATTCTCGGCGAATGCTTTCCTCGCGTCTGCTGTAGCTAAAAAGGCTATCTTCGATCTTCAGTGTGAAGTGCTTGCCCACTTTGTAATGGTTGAGCACCTTTCCGACCTTCTTGCCAATTTCAGCTTTGTCCAAAGGAGTTTTCGTTCGCCGGGCAACCTGTCGGCGGATCTTGTCGAACTTGGCCTCGGTCGCTTCAAGCAGGGCCTGGCGCTTCCTTCGCCTCTCTTCGGCCAGCAGAGGGTTGTAGCAAGCAATCAGTCGCTCACCGGGAAAATCAATAGAAGTGATCTCCGCCAGGTTTTTTTGGTCGAACAGCGACAGCTGCAAACACTCCGTGTCCAGTAGTTTGCGAATCGCTGTCGAACGCAAGGCTGAGATCCAGCCAAGTCCTGGGTATTGCCTTAGAGCCTTAATCTGAGTCTGAGTGAGCAAGCCCCGGTCACCAACCAGCACCACCTGTTGAAGCTCAAAACGCTCACGAAGCTTTTGTACTTGATCCGGCAGTGTCGTCGGATCCCCTGTGTTCCCCGGGTAGACCTCCACGGCCACGGGACGTCCTTCGTGGTCCGTTAACACTCCATAGACAACGATGGGTTTGCCCTTTTTACCATCTCGGCCGTAGCCGAAAAGAGCCAGTGGACAGGTGCGTCCTTCATAGTAGCTACTGCTCACATCGTAAAGCACCTGTGCACCCTCGGAAAGGTGTCGACTCGCCAGCTTCTTTTCGATCCGAGACTGGCGCTGGATCAACCAATCCATTGCCGCATAGAGATCATCTTCGTCCGCATCGACCACGCCGAGCTCTTGCGCCAGCGTTGTCGTGTGCCACAGTCGTGTCGTGCCCAACTTCGAGCTGGGATGAATGAGTTGCTCGGCAATCATGGCGATAACCAGATCGCGTTCGCGACATCGTTTCGACGCGATGAGTCTATCGAGTTCCAGTTGGTGGATGGTGCCGAGCACTGCCTCGACATGGCCGTGGGGCAGTGTCCGCTGCACGACGAACACATCCGACGGAGCCATCAAGGGCTCGTCTCTCAGTAAGCGTCGCAGGGCTTCGACCTTGGCCTTGGGCCACTCCGTCAGATTGGCGATGGTGCGTTTTCGGATGCGCTTTCCCTCTCGCCAACCCTCGCGCAACAAGATGGCTGGCCGGGAGTTCCGGTTGGGAACGATGTCGACATACATGGCAACAATAATACACATAAAAAGCTTAATATCAATATAAAACAGATCAATACATGGGAAAACTTGTGGGGCCACATTTTCTCGTTTCCCACTTAGAATCAATGAATTACACCCCGTTCTAGGTGTTTCTGTTAGGGGAACTTCTGTCTAGCGTTTCCCTCTATCCTTCTGGCGTTGGGCATCGCAGCGGCAATCGGGCCGGGGACAACCAATGTCATCATCTCACTATCGGTGATTGCTATTCCCCGTTTTGCACTTATTATCCGCTCTTCTACTCTTTCGATTCGGGAGCGGGAGTATGTAGCTGCTGCGATTGCGGTCGGAGCAAGCTCATGGCAAATCATTTGGCGACACATATTTCCCAACATCGTCTCGCCCATCATTGTGCTGACTACCCTGGAAGCAGGTCGTATGATCATCCTGGGGAGCGGACTCAGCTTTTTGGGGCTGGGAGTCCTACCTCCAGAGCCTGATTGGGGGTCTATGCTGAGTCAAGGTCAACAGTTGCTGCCGGTCGCACCTCATGTCCCCACGATTCCCGGACTGGTGATCTTTGTGGTGACCCTCTGTCTCAATCTAACGGGCGATGCCTTGAGAGAAGCTCTCGATCCGCGCCGGCGAACCTGAAAGTACTTTTAGCTCCCCAGAAGCAACAGGGTGAAAGGTGGCGGAGATAAAATGTGGTGCTATCCTCTGCGGGCCCGCAGTCCGTCTCGCCCTCGCCCGGCTCGTCACGTCGAGCCTGGCGATCCTCGGATGTGACCGTCAAGAGGAAGCGCTCGAGGCTGGGCTCGAGCGCATCACGCCCACTCTTGTCCGGAGCCATCTCAGGTTCCTGTCACACGATCTGCTGCGCGGCCGCGATAACGGCGATGAGGGTTACGAAATCGCCAATCGCCAAAGAGTATGTCGCCGCCAAGTTCGAGCGGGTCGGACTCGAGCTCCACGACGGAGCTTCCTACCTCCAGCCCTTCGAGCTTCTGGAGCCTACCGCGGATCTCGGAAGCCGGCTCGAAATCGGCCAGCTCGACGTGCGCGAGCCGGAAGCCCGTTTCGCTCAGGGAGTGCGTCATCGGTGCGAGTGGCGGTATAAGTAAGCGACGAAACGAGCTCAAAGCGAGGAGTGGCCATGTTTCTGAAAAACCGAAGAGAACTCTATTGGGGAGTGGTGTTTCTGCTCTCCTGTCACGGCTTGTTCGCTCAGACCGCGCCGGGGGACGGGAGAGCTGGCTACGCCCTGCCCCTCGAGACCACGCGCACGGTGGATTTCACCACCGATGAGGGCACGTGGTTGTCCCTGGACGTCTCCCCCGACGGCAGCCAGATCGTCTTCGATCTCATGGGGGATCTGTATCTGCTGCCCATGGAGGGAGGGGATGCGACGCGCATCACCAAAGGTCCGGCCTGGGACAACCAGCCACGCTTCTCACCGGACGGAAGAGAGCTCGTCTTCGTCAGCGACCGCGACGGCACCGACAACCTCTGGCTCATTTCCGCCGACGGCAGCGATCTCCGATCGATCACCCAGGAGACGAAATTCGTCTTCGGTGCTCCGGCCTTCTCGCCCGACGGGAATTACATCGCAGCGCGACGAGGCGAGACCACTCTCGACTTCAAGGAGCTCTGGCTCTTCCACAAACACGGTGGCAAGGGCGTCCAGCTCACCCGTCCCGAAGGGCCGACACGGTCGGTGGCCGGGCCGGTCTTCTCTCCCGATGGGCGCTACCTCTACTTCTCGAGCAGTCCGAACCGCCACATCTACAACCTTGATCTGGGGCACTGGCAATTAAGACGACTGGACCGGGAGACCGGCGAACTCGAAACGCTCACCGCCGCCTACGGCGGTGGGCTCCGCCCGTCCCTCTCCCCGGACGGACGATCTCTCGTCTACGGCTCGCGGCACGACGCCCGGACGGGCCTCCGCTTGCGGGATCTCGAGAGCGGTGACGAGCGGTGGCTCGTGTATCCCATCGACCGGGACGAACAGGAGGGGCATGTCGCGACCGATCTGCTGCCGGGATACGCGTTCACGCCCGACGGCAACGCCGTGGTGGCCTCGTTCGGAGGCAAGATTCACACGGTCGATGTGCGCTCTTCGGAAGTGACCCTGATTCGTTTCACGGCGCACGTGCAACAGGAACTCGCGCCGCTGGTGCACTTCTCTCGTCGCCTCGAGGAGGGTCCGGTGCAGGCGCGCCAGCTTCGCTGGATGAGTGCGTCACCCGATGGGACCCGTCTCGTTTTCAGCGCCCTCGGAAAGATCTGGACGGCGGATCTCCCCGACGGCCAGCCGCGACGACTCACCGACTGCGCCGATAGGGAGTACGCGCCGCGGTTTTCTCCCGACGGACGCTTCGTGGCCTACGTGAGCTGGACCGACCAGGAGGGCGGGCACCTCTGGAAGGTACCAGCGGAGGGCGGAACTCCGAAGCGACTGAGTCAGGTTCCTGGCTACTATCACCACCCGAGCTGGTCCGCCGACGGCGAGAGACTCGTCTACGTGATGGGCTCGGCGCGCGCCTGGCTCGCGCAGGACTTCAGCGACGTACAGCAGATTCGGTGGGTATCGTCCGAAGGAGGAAAGTCCTTTCTCGTTACCGACTCCCCGATCCCGGCACCCGGCCGAAGGCGGCCCGCCCAGCAGCCCACGTTCCGCCTCGACGGCGAGCGCATCTTCTACCTGGACCATGAAACGCTTACCGAAAGGCGCGACTTGCGGGATGCAGTGATCGTCCGTTCTGTACGGCTCGACGGCACGGACGGGCGGGCACACCTGCGGCTTCCCGGAGCCTCCCAGGCAATCGCTTCTCCCGACGGTGCATCGGCGGCCTTCCTCTTGCGAGGCGATGGCTACCTCGTCGCGATGCCGCGAACCAGCGAGCCACTCACGATCGATCTGGATGCACCCGCGGTGCCAGTGAGGCGAATCACCCGCGAGGGGGCGGCCGATCTCAACTGGGCCGCCGATGGTGAGACGTTGAGCTGGGCGGTCACCAATCACTTTTATCGCATCGACCGCGATGACGTGCTGGAGGCTGAGGGTTCTGAGCTGAAGCCTTCGGAGCTTTCGATCACGCTATCGGTGCCGCGTCATACCAAAAGCGGCCGTGTGGCGCTCCGGGGCGCTCGCATCGTCACCATGCGTGGAGACGAGATCCTTCCTCAGGGCGACGTCGTGGTGGAGAACCACCGTATCATGGCGGTCGGCCGAAGCGGTGACATCCCCATTCCGGACGACGCGCAAGTCTTCGACGTCGCTGGAAAGACCATCGTTCCTGGCCTTATCGACGTGCACGATCATCTGCGGCCGGTCCGAGACATCATTCCGGAAAGAGCGTGGTCGCTGGCTGCGCATCTCGCTTACGGCGTCACCACCGGTTTCGATCCCTCGGCTGATAACCAGGCGATCTTCACCTACGCCGAGATGGTCGAGGCGGGTGAGTTGACAGGACAACGGATCTTCAGCACCGGCTCCGCCATGAACGTGAGCGCGGCACGAATCGACAGTCTCGAGGACGCTCGCAATATCGTCCGGCAGTACAAGAAGCTCGGGGCGATCGCGATCAAGGAGTACCTGCAGCCGCGCCGCATTCAGCGGCAGTGGCTCATGATGGCGGCGAGAGAAGAAGGTCTCAACGCGACGGCCGACGGAGGCAATCACCTCGCTTTCGACATGACCCACGTGCTGGATGGGTTCACCGGCTTCGAGCACAGTATCCCGGCCGTCCCCGTCTACCGGGACGTTGTCGAGCTCATGGCGCGAGGAAAGACGTTCTATTGCCCCACACTCGTCGTGGACCTCGTCGGCCCTCAAGGCGAGTACTATTTTCGCCAGAAAACCGATCTACACGCCGACGCCAAGCTGAGGCGATTCGTTCCCCACGAAGAGATCGATCGAAAGACCCGCCGCCGCCTGCTGGCGCTCGAAGAGGATTACCGCTTCGTGCTCGCCGCCGAAGCAGCGGCCGCGACGATTCGCCAGGGTGGCTCCGCCGTGGTGGGAGGTCACGGAGAAGAGCAGGGGCTGGCGACCCACTGGGAGCTGTGGATGTTCGAGATGGGCGGGTTGACGCCGCTCGAGGCGCTGCGTGCCGCCACGCTGGCCGGCGCGGAAGCGATCGGTCTCGAAGCGGATCTCGGCTCGATCGAGCCGGGCAAAATCGCGGACCTCGTCGTGCTCAACGAGAATCCCGTCGAGAACATCCGCCACAGCACCGACATTCTCTACGTGATGAACAACGGCGAGCTCTTCGAAGGGGAGACGCTGGACCAACTCTGGCCGGAGAAAGTGCCGTTCGAGCCGTTCTACTGGCAGCGCGAAGAAGAGATGCTAATCGGTCGCTAGAACTCAATCGGCCATCCAGGAGAACCAATACTCGTGGCACCAGTAGTCGATGGTCCCTTGTGCGGTGTGATACTGGAGCCAGTTCCGGACCCAGTTCAGGAACTTCGGATCATTTTGCCGCACCGCGGGGTGACCGTACTCGCGGGCAAGGACGAGGAGTCGACCGTCCCGTTCTCGAAGAAGACCGAACTCGAGATTCTGTTTCATGAAGATGCGCGTGACCGCGTCGGTCACCCAGGCATCGAACTCTCCGTTTTTGAGCGCGGGCGCCGGCGACGTCGATTCCAGGACCCGGGCGCGAGAGAAGTGACGCTGGGCGACGCGGACGATCGAAGAGCCCTTTTCCACTCCGATGCAACTCGACGGTTCGTCCAGTGCGGCGGTGCTCTCGATCCCGCCTTCGTTTCTGACCATCACGACGATGTCGGAGGGCAGCAGGGGACCGGCGAAGTCCACGTGGAGAGCCCGCTCGGGCGTGTTCGTGTAGCTCATCAACAGGTCGACTGTCGCCGTCGAGAAGTGCCTTCATGTGTTGGGACCAGGCAAAGTCCACGAACTCCGGCCGGACACCGAGCTCCCGGGCCATGATCCGGCTCAGCTCGCATACGACGCCGCTCGGCTCCCCCGTCTTCGGATGCAGGTAGAACTCCGGGTGCGAACCCTCTTCGGGGGGCGGTGTGTAGGCCACCGCTACGCGCAAGACACCTCGGTCGAGTACGAGGTCGAGGGTCGACAGGCGTTGTTGCACGGCCCGGAGCAAATCGCTGACCTCCCTGTGCCGGTCGGAGAGTCACCCGGCGCAGTAAGTATCGGGCATGCCGAGCGCGGTCATCTTGTTGAGTATCTCGCACCCAATTCTGTGTTCAACTCGTTGCCTCGCCAACGTTCGAGCCCGCATCTCGGGCCCCATGATCGCCTTGTAACGATAGACCGCGTTCTCCACCATGCTTCGCTCGGTGCAGCCTGAGAGCTTGTACCATTCACGTCGGCCGTGTCTTTCGATGGCACGAATATGGCGGTCGCGTTCCCGCATGGCGGTGTTCGAATTCTGACTGAGCGTGGCGTTTCGTTGCGGCGGAATCACCACGCGCGTCCTTCGTCCAGGGCTGTGCGCTTCGATGGCTTCGTAGACCGCTTCCTTGTCGTATGCACTGTCCGCCGCCACCGACGCTATAGGTGCTTGAATCTGTGTTAGCAAAGGGGGGACTCGCGTTGCGTCGCGAGCTCGTGACGCCGTCAGTTCGGACGCAACAATGTTGCCGGTCTTGCGATCAACGGCGATGTGCAACTTGCGCCAGGCGCGCTGCTTTGGCGGTTTGCGGGTGGTTCCAACATGAATCCTCAAGCCCGTGCTATCGATCATCAGGTGGATTGGTTGATTGCTTGCGGCTTTCCGAATCCGCAGCTTCTTGCGGAGCAGCCTCGACCGCCGACACAACGTCGAGTAGTCCGGGATCTCGATACACAGCCGGAGAAGCGAGGCGATCGAGTGCAAGAAGCCTTCGGTTTGGCGGTAGGCAAGCTTGTACACCATCCGGACAACCAGGCCCGTTTCAATCGCCATCTCTGAATAGACCCGTTGACCGCCAGGCTTACCGCTCTTGTCGGCCTTCCAGTTCGCGATTGCCTCCTCGTCAAACCAGACCGTCAAATCGCCCCGGCGGCGCAGCCCTTCGTTGTATTCCGCCCAGTTGGAAACGTGGTACTTCTTCTGCTTCGCGTGCTTGTACTGGCTGCGCTTGGGATACTTCATGGTCGAACATTACCTCGGCCACCACCATAGGTAGATTTCGCGCTCAGCCAAGAGCGGTGCAACAACGCCGGGGGCGGAGGAGAAGGCCAAGGGGTATATCTCCGAAAAACCGACGGCTCGCCGGCTGTTCGGCTGGGCCCGGGAGAAGCTATCGGACTCTCGCCGGATGGACAATGGATCCTCGCGATCAGCTGGCGCGGCTCTCTCCTGCAGCGCAATGAGCTGTGGCTTCTTCCAGCCGGGGCGGGGGAAACCCGTCGCTTGACCGAGGACAACTTCGACTGCCTCGGCGCGAGCTGGTTTCCCGACGGCAAGCGTGTGCTCCTTTTGGGCCGCGAGCCAGAGCAGGAGGTGCGCGCCTATGTTCTAGAGCTCGCCACCGGTGAGCGGAAAGCTCTCGCTTCCGAACGAACGGTCCGATCCTCAGCGCGTTTTCCAACGAGACCGCTCGTCTCGCCCGAGGGCGCGCGCGTCGTGATGCCCGGTGAAAACGGCGAAGCACTCCTCATCTCGGTGCACGACGGTGAGGCGCGGTCCGTGCCGGGCGTGGCCGCCTCGGAGATTCCGATTCAGTGGAGCGCAGACGGTCACTCGCTCTACGTGCGTCGCGATCTCGTAGAGGCCGGGCGCACGGAAGTGTATCGAGTGGATTTGGCCAGCGGGCGGCGCGAGATTTGGCACGAGTTCCTGCTGGATCCCGCGAGAATCTCGGGCAATACTCCCATCGTCCTGACTCCTGATGGGAGGTACTACGCGTATACTTTCGTCCGCCACATGTCCGAGCTCTATCTAGTGACCGGTCTAGATTAAGCCAACTCAATGACCGCAGCCCCCAGCGGGCATAGGGCAAACCCGGGGGCGAGGCCGCCTTTTTCCCTGCCAACCAGGGTCAAAAGAAAAAGGTACGTTGCGTCTAACTCGGGCGCGAAGGCATTTTTGAAAGCGGCGTTCGCAACACACCCGTTCTCACATTAAACTTCACTCGTCTCAGCCGTCCCACGGCTGTTTCGCCACCACGGGGCACGATGATGATTCCCGACGCAACCTCTTTATGAGCCGCTTTCAGACGACGCATTGGAGCCTCGTGCTGGCGGCGGCTCACGACAACACCCGTGAAGGCCGAGAAGCTCTCACGAGCTTATGCGAAGCTTATTGGTATCCGCTGTATGCCTTCATTCGGCGACAGGGCTACGATGAAGACGCCGCCCGGGATCTGATCCAGGCGTATTTCCTGCGATTGTTCGAAAAGAACTATCTACGGGACGTCAAGCCGCAGTCGGGTCGGTTTCGCTCCTTTCTGTTGGTGTCGCTGAAGCACTTCCTTTCCGACGAGCGGGACAAGGCTCGAGCAGGGAAAAGGAATCCCGGCCGGGCGCCGATTTCGCTCGACGTGGCTACCGCGGAAAAGCGCTACGCGACGGCACTGGTGGACGAGATGACGCCGGAGCGGGCGTTCGAGAAACGTTGGGCGATGACGGTTCTCGAGCGAGTTCTCAGCCGGCTGCGCGAACAATCCTCCCAGGCGGGCAAGTCACAGCAATTCGAAAGGCTCAAGGGCTACCTCATCGGAGAAGAGCCCGCTTCTCCGTACCGCGAGGCGGCCGCGGAGCTCGGAACGAGCGAAGGGGCCGTCAAAGTGTCCGTCCATCGATTGCGACGACGTTTTGGCGAGATATTGCGCGAGGAGATCGCCGAGACCGTGGCGGGCCCTGACCAGATTGAGGACGAGCTCCGGCACCTCCTGACCGAGCTCGACTAGTCCCCTGGAACAGAGGTTCGTGGCCTAAAGCTCGAGGTCATTTTGTGGGCTGGCAAGGCGTTGACGACGAAGTCATATTGGGATATTTCGAGGAGAAACAACGCAGCCAGCGCGCAAAAGGGCCCGAGATTTAGGTTACGAATCTCTGTTCCAGGGGACTAGGGCCGCAATAGCCTCGGTGAGAAAGAGCGCCATCGGCTGGTTCGACATGCGCTGGATGTACGAAGAGTCGCTCCTTATGCCGTTCATCGTCGGCTGTCCAGGCGTCACCGAGCCGGGGAGCACGAGCGACGCGACCGTTCTTGTATCTGTGGAGCAGGCTCAACCCTGTGGCACGTTCTCGACGATGAGGTAGAGAAAGACGACGGCGCGCGTCAACGCCGCCGCGCACAGAATGCTCACGTCGAGTGGACGCCAGCGGACGAGGAGAGCCAGCCCGTCCGGCTGAGGTGACGATTGCCGTTCTTATTATTTCTCGAACAACTCCGCGACTGGGACCACGCGGACGTTGTCGATGGGAAGCTCGAGCACTTCGATCGATTTGTCTTCCGCGAGCACCTCTTCGGCCGTTCCCGGTGTCTGATACGTGATGGGGCTTTTCGCGTTGGCGCGAACCGCCTCCGCGAGAGGTCCAGTGCTCGCGGCCACCATCGCCACGTCGAAATCCCACCGGTCGAGATATTTCTTCGCCGCGCGGTTGACGTCCGCCGGCGTCATAGAGCGCAGCCTTTTTTCGATCTCCTGGATGTAAGAGCCCGTCTGATAGAAGCTCGAGTCGAGCTCGTAGCCGAGCCGACGGTCGAGGTTCTGCGCCCAGAGCTTCGAATAGCTCATGATGTACTCGCGCATCCCTTCGAAGTCATCTTCCGACATCCCGTCTTCCACGAGGCGGCGCAAATAGAAAATGGCGCCACGCAGAGCGAAATGCGCGTTCTCGGGTGCGACCGGGCGGATCCAGATGCTGAAATATTGCTGCCGGCGCGGCACGTTCGGCACGGGAAACGTGCTCCCTCCGTCCTGGATGAAATTCTCGATATAGGAATAGTCGCCATAGTTCAATCCGCGTTTGGCGCGGAGCTCGTTCATCAGCACCCCATTGAAGCTGCGGTGATCGCCTAGGTAGATGTTCGCGACCAGAAGCGGATAGAAATCGTCGTCGGCCCGCGTGAGGTCGATGGGAAAGCCTAGGCTGACAGCGGTGGAATCCGCCCCGTCGCGCTCGACGATGGTCACATCGAGCCCTTTTCCGCGCGCCACTTTAAAAAGAAGGGCCGCCTTTGTAGCGCTCGACGGAAGCGCGTTTTTGAAGTCGTCGCGGACGCGCTCCGGGAAGCCCTCGGGAAAATCGCCAGCGAGACCGATTTGAAGATTCTCGAAAGTGTAGCGCTCGCGGTAGAACGCCTTCACGTCGTCGAGTGTTAACGACTCGACACCCTGCACCGTTCCTTGTACGGGGTGGCGGTAGGGATGGCCTTCATACATCACCCATTCGAGCGATTGCTTTCCGAGCTCTTCGTCATTGGCGCTTCGAAGGGATTTGGTGAGGAAGTTGAGCAGCTGATTCTTGTTCCGCTCGAAATCCGCCGGATCGAAGCGCGGCTTTTGAATCCGCTCGCGGAAGATCGAGAAAAACTGCTCCAAGTGATCGCGATGGGCGCGCCCGATGAAGGTCGTCACTTCTTTGTCGGGCTGCGCCGAGACACCCGCGGCCATTGGATAGAGAGCCTCCATGACCTCGGTCAGCGAAAGCTCTTCCGTGCCGCCTTGGCTCAACATGAGCGATGTGAGCGCCGCGAGGCCTTCTTTTCCCGGCGGGTCCTGGCTCGAGCCGACGTGGAAGACGAGGCGAAAGCTCACGAGCGGGTTCCCCGGGCTATTCAGCAAAACGGTGTTGCGCTCTTCGCCGACGGTGAGCCGAGCGCTCGCGAAAACGAGCACGGTCAAGAGCAAGGCCAAGAATCGCATGATCTAGTCCTCACCTTTCACTTCGGGGCTTTGTGTCAACGTCACCATCGTCCGGTTCTCCGGCCGAAAATATTTCTTCGCGAGGCTGCGCACATCCTCGACCGTCACCGAATCGTAGAGCTCGTAAACCCGATTGACGGTCTCGGGGTCGTTGGTCAGCGAGAGATAGTGGGCCATGGTGTTGGCCACCGAATCCGCTGTATCGAGACCCATCAGGAACTGATACTTCATGTGGCTCTTCGTCGCTTCGAGCTTGTCGCTGTCGGCGAGCTCTTCCGAGATGCGCTCCATTTCAGCGAGCAGCATCGCGCGAACTTCTTCGAGCTTATCCGGCTCGCGCACGCGCGTGAGGACGGTAAAAAGCGGAGGGTCCGCCTGATCTGTCGCGCCCGCGGAAATGAAGTCGACCCACTGCTTCTCGATCACGAGCTCCTGGTTGATGGGAGAGGTCGAGCCGAAATGCACTTGGGACAGCACATCGAGGCCGGGCATGTCGATGCGGTCGGTGCTGAACGCGGGCGCGCGATAAGCGATGGCGAGAATGGGGAGCGTCGGCGCCGGCCAGGAGACGATCGCTTCACGAGGTTCGTTCTGCGGCGGCTCTTTTGGGATGTCGGCTACATAGCCGCCACGCTTCCAGTCGCCATATTTCTCCTCGACGTCTTTTTGGAGCTCCGCCCAATCGTAGTCGCCCACAACGAGGAGCGTCACATATTCGGGCCGGTAGAAGTGGTCGAAGAACTCGAGGCTGTAATCGTAAAGGGTCGGCATCGCTTCGATGTCTTTCAGAAAGCCGATGACCCTGTGCTGATAAGGGTGAACATCATAGGCCGTGTCCTGGAGCTTCTCGAAGAGGCCCATGAAGGGATTGGCGGCGCTCTTTTTGTACTCCCCGAGCACGGCACCTGCCTCTTTCTGGAACTGCGCTTTCTCGTATTTCAAACGCCTAAAGCGATCGGCCTCGATCTCGATGGTTCGGGGAAGCGAGCGGGAGCTCGCGAGGATGTGATAGACGGTGCGATCCGAGGACGTATAGGCGTTCGAATCTGCGCCGATGGCGCGCAAGACGTCGTTATACTTTTCCTCAGAGAAGGCCTCGGTGCCACGAAACATCATGTGCTCGAAGAAATGCGCGAAGCCGCTCTTGCCTTCGTCGACTTCCTGGCGCGCCCCGACGCGCACGACGGTGTAGTACGCGGCGAGCCCCGGGCTGTCGAACTGGACACCAACGAGTCGCAGCCCGTTGTCGAAATCGTGAACGTCGATGGGGTAAGGAAAGACTTTCCCCTCCGCGCCCTCTTGGGGCACCCCTACCATCATGGTCATGAGCAGCATGCTCCCTAGAATGTTCATGGGTCGGCCTCGGTCCTTCTTCACGAATGTCTTATTAGTCGAAATCAAACTTCTTCAAATAATAGCTCAGGGCGCGCTGGCTGATACCGAGCGTCTCGGCGGCGGTTTTCTTGACACCTTTCGCGCGGTCGAGCGCGCGGCGGATAGACTCGCGCTCCACCCAGGCAACGTTGTCGTGAAGTTTGGCTGAGGGAAGCTCGCCGGGCGCTGCGCTTACCGCGGCGGGCAGCGAAATCTCGGCGAGACCGATCTCGGGACCGTCCGCGAGAACAACGGCGCGCTCGATGGTGTTCTCGAGCTCTCGCACATTGCCGGGCCATTCATAGTTTCCCAGAAACTCGAGCACTTCCGGGGCCATGCTCTCGATGCGCTCGCCCGTGCGCCTCTGGTGCTTGTCGACAAAGTGAGCGACGAGCAACGGAATGTCCTCCCGACGCTCCCTGAGCGACGGGAGCTCGATCGGGATGACGCTCAAGCGGTAATAGAGGTCTTCGTGAAACTTCCCTTCCGCAATCAGCTTTGCCAAATCGCGGTTCGTCGAGGCGATAACGCGCACGTCGACTCTTTGCGTCGTCTCGGATCCCAGCGGCTCGAACTCGCGCTCTTGCAGAACACGCAGAAGCTTGGCTTGGAGCTCCGTACTCATGAGACCGATCTCATCGAGCAGGATCGAGCTTCCATGCGCGAGCGAAAATTTCCCTTTCTTGTTCGTGGTCGCGTTCGTAAAAGCACCTTTCACATGGCCGAAAAGCTCGGATTCGAGAAGGGTCTCAGGGATGGCAGCGCAATTCACTTTGATGAGCGGCATGTCGCGCTCAGCACTCCGGTCGTGGATGGCGCGGGCGGCGAGCTCTTTTCCCGTTCCGGTCTCGCCTGTGACGAGCACCGTGCTCTTCGATTGTGCGACCCGCTCGAGCGTTTCGATCACTCCGCGGATCGCGGGGCTTCCGCCCACGATGCCGTAATCGTTGAACTCGACTTTACGCTCGCTCAACAGATAGCGATGCTCGCTCCTGAGCCTCCGGTGGTCGAGAGCACGGCCTGCCACCATGAGAAGCTCTTCTACGTCGAAAGGCTTTTGCAGGTAGTCGAAGGCTCCCAGCTTCATCGCTTCGATGGCGTTCTCGACAGTCGCGTGGGCCGTCATCATGAGAATCTCCGGACGCTCGTTTCCCAGGGGAGCCACTGACACTGACACTGAGATCGACGAGCTCACGAATGAGCTCGAGACCCGAAAACTCTGGCATGCGGTGGTCGACCACGAGCAGATCGAAGCTCCGTTCGTTCAACATGCGTAGCGCCTCGGTGCTGCTCGCGCACACACTCACGTCGTGCCCGTCATCGCGCAGGGCGCGGCTCAGCCTCTTGAGGATACGCTCCTCGTCATCCACGAGGAGAATGCTGCCGCTCGTCGTCATGACTCACTCGGCTCGAAGTAGGTCGAATCGGATCTCGGTGCCGTCGGTGGCATTGCTTCGGCAGTGACGGTTCCTCCAAGCGATTCGATGATGTTCTTCGTGATGGCAAGACCGAGGCCTGTCCCGGTTCGCTTGCCAGTGAAATAAGGCTCGAAGATCTTGGGTAAATCCTGCTGGGCAATTCCAACACCGTGGTCGCGCACCACGATGGCTACCGCGTCCTTTCCCGAGCATTCGGTCTTGAGCTCGATGTCGGAGCCCCCGTTTCCGGACCGGCCGACGACAGCGTCGCGGGCGTTCGCGAGCACGTTGACGAGAGCCATGCCGAGGCGCTCGCCGTCGGTCACGATCTCGGGAAGCTCCTCGTCGAGCTGGAGCGCGAGCCGCGGCGCCTTCTCGCCCACAACGACGGACTGGGCCGCTCTCCGGCACACCGCGTTAACATCGGTGGGCTGGAGGTCGAGCCGCAGCGGCCGCGCAAAATCCAAAACGTCTCCCACGATACGATCGATTCGCGCGACCTCATGGTCGATGTCGTCCGCGGCTTCGAGAACGTCCTCATCCATGCCTTTCGCCCGGCGGAAGCTCCGCACCGACGCCTTGATGATCATCAACGGATTGCGTATTTCATGCGCAATCACTGTCGACATGCGTCCGAGCGCGGACAACCTCTCTCTAGAAGCGGCCTCACGCTGAAAGCGGGCGATCGACTCCGTGAGGCGGTTGAAGGCGCGGGCGAGAACGGTAGCGTCCGCGTCAATCCACCGTCCCCGAAGCTCGATCTTGCGCGCCAAGTCGCCGGTGGATGTCATCTCGCTCATGGCTTCGGTGATGGCGAGAAGCGGCCGCGTCACCGTCCGTGCCACGCCGTAACTGAGCACGATCGCAAGAAGGACGCCGAAGAGCGCCGAGAGCAACAGCCCTTCTCGGAACGCGGAGAGAAACGAAAGACGTTCCTCCCGGGAACGCAAGAGCGTCGCGACCGGACCGTCCTCGACGAGTGGCACCGCCACCGAGACGTAGTCTTCGCCCTCGACGATCTCAGCGAGGGTCGTAGCCGTCGTAGCGATGACGCGCTCATCCGAGCGTAGCACGACGTCGCTCTGCGTGAGCTCGCCGAGCTGGCGCGCGAGCTCGTCGTTCAGGAAGAAGCCGAGGCTCAAAGATACCCAACTCTTCGGTAGGCTCGAGACCAATCGTGATGGGCACGGTCACGATCTGAAGGACACCCGCGGCGGTATTTTGAAAGATTGCGCCTTCGTCCCACGCGGCAGCGGCCTCCGTTCCAAGCGAGGCGAGCACGCGCCCCTCGCCGTCGCGGATCATCATAACGTCCGAACCCACCCGCTCACGGTACTCGGCAGCAACGGGCAACACGGTCGGCGCGTCGCCGGTGGCGACGGCCGCTTTCAGCTTGGGCAAATCGGCAATCAACCAAGCCATACGCGTGAGGGTCTCGGTGCGGGAGGCGTGGTGGTCGCTCAGAAGCTCCGCGGCCTCCTCGAGACCGCGGCGAAGGTCGGCTTCGGCTTCGGAAGAGACCCGCACGGTGACGAAGTGCGTCCCGACCGCGATCGAAAGCACTGCGACGAAAGCGCAGGCGAGAAAAACGCGGTTCTCGAGAGACGAAAGCGCTTTTACCAGAGCTCACTCCACGACGAAGTCCAAGGTCACCGCCCCACCGGAGCCGATCGTAACGGACCGAGACCCGCGAACCTGGCCGTCCGTCCACACGACCACATCGTACTCCCCGAGCGGCACCCCGTCGATCCTGTACCGCCCCTCTACGTCGGTGGAAGCGTAGTACCGATGCGAGAAGACGAGAATGAAAGCACTCATGTGCGAGTGGATCTCGCAGAAAACGCGCACGATACCCGGCCGGTCGAAGCGCAGCGTCTTGGTACGGCCTTCGGGGTAGCGCCCGAGGTCGAAGCGCTTCGCCTTCGAGAACGAGAACACGTTGTGGTAGATGGGGTCGCTATTCGGAAACTCCACCGTCGTGCCAACGGTGACGGGGAGCGCGTAAGGGACGAAAGTCTCTTCGCGTTGATCCATCACCGCGCGGCGAGGTGGCGGGACCTCGAACGCTCCCTGCGGCGCGGTCTCCAAGTAAACGACGCTGCGGCCCCGGTCCGGACGCCCTCGTCGCTCCGGTGTCCCGAGCTCGCGAACCGATGGCAGCGCGCGTGGCGCCTTCGACGCGAGCCGCACTTCGACGCGGCCGGTCAGGGCACCGACACTTTGAACGCGAGCCGCGTCAGCCGAGACACCTCTTGCGAGCAGCCACAAGACCATGAAGCAGATAGACATCTTCAGAACCAGAACAAGAGCTGCACCGCCGGGATACCGCGCGCCCTCACACGCCCGGAATCTCGTTCGTTGTATTGAAAGGAAGCTTTCGCCAAGACGTGGCGGTGGAAGTAATAGCCGATACCCGCTTCGATCCTCGTTATCGGTGACTCCCAACGAATCGGGCCGTCCGTTCCTTCAACCCGGTCATGGCGCATGTGGTCCACGCGAGCGGCCACGAAGAGCCCGGGCGAGAGCTTGTAGCTGGCTTCGATCAAGCCTCCAAAGGCGCCGAGCGCGCCCGAATCGAGTGTCGGCATTTCGAAGTGGCTCCAGATCGCTTCGGCGCGTAGCACGAAATGGCCGACGGAATATTCCGTGTCGAGGCCCCAGGAGCTCTGATGCCCTGGCTCGAGCTCGCCGTCCACCGCCGCATAGACCTCGTCCGCCACATATTCGCCGCGCGCAAAAGAAGTACCGAGGGTCCACCCAAAAAAGGGCCGCCACGCGAGTCGGCCGGCGAGCTGTTTTCCCGAGTTGTCGTCGCGAACGCGCGGGTTCCCGGGCGTCCCTTGGGTCAGCGCGAGAGCGAGCTGCCACGGGTCGCGGCCGAGTCTGGCTTGGACCCCAGTATCCCACTTCAGAGGGTTCACGAGGGGCAGGCCCGCCTTCACACTTCTGTCCCCAATTGGATAATGCGCGATGACGTTGTGTCCGCGCTGCGCGAGGACTTGATCGAGAATTTCTGGCGCGGCATTGGCCCGGAGCGTCGTGGGATATTGATAGGCGAGGGGCGAGCCGATGCGGGTTATCCATGTTGTAGCGACGTCTAGCGAAGGCTCCAAAGACAGGCGGAATGCGCCCGACTTGGACGTCGAGCTCGCGCTCGGCCCAAGGGCGAATGCGCAAATAGAGCGCGTAAGGCTTGGGCGCATCGAAGTTGTCCGAGCGTATCTCGGTTAGAAAAGATATCTTATCGTGCGCGCGAAACTCGAGTGCTATGTTTAGCCGCAAAAGCCGGAGAAGGTTGTGGCGGTACTCGGTCTCGTTGAAATAGCCCCGGTCTTTGGGTGACGCATTGAAGACGAACTCCCCGCCATAGAGAAAACGATCCGCAACCGACCTTTGCTCTTCGGCGCACACGGGAAGCGCAGAGATTCCAAGGATCGCCACCGCTGCCGCCCATGCCGCACGCACGCGCATCATTGTGTCATGTTCTATGAAGTAGCAGCAGGCACCTGTTAGCTGAATCACAAGTGACCATTGGAGGGACAATTCGCCTAATGCGATTCAAGTGCGTCGTGATTGTTGGGGATTCGCAAGACGTGGTCGGACAAGACGTCGAGATCCGAGTCACTATGCCCGTCGATGCTTTCATGGAGTTCGCGCCTATCGCCGCCCTCGAAGCTGCGGCCGTCACACACAAGTTTCCTGTCGGGTTCATCTATCTGCGCGAAGAGACCACGGACCGCATCGCGCGCGTCTCCTTTGTCGATGCTGAGCCCATCGCGGGTCGCTATCCCGCCGTCGAGGACATGAAGGAAGCGCTAATCTGGCACTGACAGCACTGACCTCTCCGTCCCGTCGCGTGGCCGGCTGGATAGACCGATGCTGCGCTTGTAGAATCGCTCGTCTCGAGCTTAGGGGACAGAGGGGGTCCCACCGGTGACGACGCGAGCGATGTCCTTCTTTCGTTCTCTTTCGCGACAGCTCGCACCGCTCACGCTGGCGGGCGCTGTCATCGCCTATCTGTACCCGCCCGCTTTTCTCATCTTCGCCGACACCTTCCTCTGGTTCTTCGCCGCCACGATGCTCGCGCTCGGCGTCGTGCTCGAGCCGAGTGATTTAAAGCGGACGCTCGAGTCGCCGCACCGCGTTCTTCTCGGCGTCTTGACCCAATTCACGGTCATGCCGATCCTCGGCTTCACCGTGGCCTCGGAAAGCGGACTCCCACCGGAGATAGCTCTCGGCTTCGTCATCGTGGGCTCGGCCCCGGGCGCGATGGCGAGCAACGTCATCGTCTATCTCGCAGGCGGTTCGCTCGCCTTTTCCATCGCGATGACGACCGTGGCGACGTTTCTCTCGCCGCTGCTGACCCCGAGCCTCGTGAAGTGGCTCGGCGGAGCCTTCATGCCGGTTGCGTTCTGGCCTCTTTTCGTCACGATCATTCAGACTGTGCTCGTGCCACTTCTACTGGGAATGTGGCTCCGACGCCGTCTTGGCCAACATCTAAACGCAGCCGAGTCTCTCTGCCCCGGGATCGCCGCGGTTGCGATCGTCGTGATTTGCTCCTACGCCGTGGCAGCGAACCAACCGCGCATCGCGACGGTCGGCCCGCGAGTGTTCGGCTACGTGGTGCTCGTGAACGCGCTCGGCTATGTCGCGGGGTGGTATCTCGCGAAGCTCTATCGCTTCGACTACCCGCACCGACTCGCGCTCACCATCGAGATCGGCATGCAGAACGCAGGGCTTGGTGTCGCCCTCGCGCTCGCGCATTTCAATCCCGAGACCGCACTTCCCGGAGCGCTCTTCGCGGCATGGTGCGTGCTCACCGCGGCGGGCGCGAGTGCGTTTCTTCGCCGCTATTCTGCCTAGAGGCGTATCTTCAGATCGAACTGAATGCGAATGGCGAGGAGCGCCTCGGCGTTTCCTTTGGCGTCGTCTACAGGATGGTAGGTGTGGCGTGTCTTCCTGAGGTGCTTGAAGTTCTTGAACGTGTCGCGCACAACGCCCTTGTAGAGCGAGCCCAGGTTGGACGAGCTGAAGCCGAACGGGTTCGCGCCGAGGAAATGATGGAAGTACCAGTTCACGAACTGCCAATCGAAACCGTTATTGTCCGAGATGAAACGAGGTTGGCCGTCAGAAACGCCCGCGAGCCAGTCGCGAAAGCGCGCCATGACGTCTTCAGGTTCGTCAAATGCCAGGGGTCTCCTCGCGGGAGAAACCGCTGACCGCCAACGCCTTCTCGTTCCAGCGATCCGATATCGGTTTCAGCTGGCCGTAGAACGTTCGCTCGAGAGTCCGCTCAACGACGACCGCACCCAGGCAGACCATCGAGTAATCGCTCGGGATGGGGCCATCGGCTTCGATGTCGACCATGACGTACGTCATTCAGCATTTAGGCAGCATTTAGGCAAGCATTTAGGCAGCATTTAGGCAGCATTTAGGCAGCATTTAGGAATACTAACTAATTCCGGCGTTTAGTAAGTAGCGGCGCCTCCGTTGGGGACCCGGCGGTCGAGGCCGCCCTCGAGCATGTTGTCTTCGTGGTTTACGGCGATGACTTGGGCGACGCCTTGACGCGCGATTTCTCTCAAGTCGTGGCCGAGCCAAGTGAGGATGTTCAAGGTGTCCGGGGAGAAACCGTGGTGCTCGTAGCGGATGTGATCGGGGAGCCATTGGTGGTGGATGCGTCCGGCGTCAACCGCCGCTTGGGCGTTCATCTCATGGTCGAGGACGTTCAAGATGGTCTGCAAGACCGTATTAATGATGGTGCGTCCGCCTGGGCTCCCGGTCACCATGAGGAGCTTGCCGTCTTTGGCGACGATCGTGGGGGTCATGCTCGAGAGCATGCGTTTGTGCGGCGCGGCGAGGTTTGGCTTGGTGCCGATAAGGCCGCTCTCGTCCGTTAGTCCCGGCCCGCCGTTGAAATCTCCCATCTCGTTGTTGAGCAAGAAACCTGCGCCGGGGACGACGATGCCGGAGCCGTAACCGAACTCGAGTGTATAAGTCACCGATACCGCGTTGCGCGCCGAGTCCACTACAGAGAAATGCGTGGTCTCGGGGCTCTCCGCTGGCCAGTTGAAGCTTTCCGGTGACGATTTCGAGGCCTTGTCGGCGCGGATCGTTTTACGGAGCTCGTCGGCATGAGCTTTCGACGTCAGCCGATCGACCGGCATGTCGGGGTTGAAATCCGGGTCACCCAGATATTGCGCGCGATCGGAGTAGGCACGTCGCATCGCTTCGGCCATCCGGTGCATGTTGCGAGCCGAGCCGAAGCCATCACTCGCGATGTCGTAGCGTTCGAGGATATTGAGCATCTCGACGAGCACGATGCCGCCGGAGCTCGGGGGGGGCATCGAGATGATCTCGTAGCCGCGATAGGTGCCGCGGATCGGCGCGCGCTTTTTCGCCCGGTAAGCCTTGAGGTCTTCCTGGGTGATGAGGCCACCATTGGCCATCATCTCTTTTTCGATGAGCTCGGCCGTCTTGCCTTCGTAGAACCCGGCCACTCCTTTTTCCGCGATGCGGACGAGCGTCGCCGCGAGGTCAGGCTGCTTCAGGATGTCGCCCGCTTCGTAGGGCTCACCGTTTTTCGTGAACTGCGCTTTGGTTGCCGGGAACTTGCCGATGCGCTCCATGGTCCGATCGAGCGAGCGCGCGAGACCATCCGTCACTTCGAAGCCTTCCGTCGCGAGACGGACCGCGGGCTCGACGAGACGCTCCCACGGCAAGCTTCCGTGCTCCTTCCAGGCCATGTGCAGACCGGCGACCGTACCGGGGACGCCCACCGAGAGATGGCTGCGGTGATGGCGCTCATAGCTGTACTCGCCGTTTTCGAGCCACATCGTGTCGGTGGCTTTGGCAGGCGCCATCTCGCGGAAATCGAAGGTCATGGGCTCGCCCTCAGCGGGGCGAAAGACGAGAAACCCGCCTCCACCGATATTTCCGGCCGACGGATGCGTCACGGCGAGGGCGAAAGCGGTGGCGACCGCAGCGTCAATGGCGTTTCCGCCGTCCTTCATGACGTCGACCCCAACTTGCGAGGCGAGCTCGTTCTGAGAGACGACCATCCCATTTTTCGCTCGGATCGGCGCGTTCTCGGCGATAGCGTAGCTCGCGCCAACGAGAGCCAACGCTGTGACGACGGCTAAGTTTTTGTGGACATGCTTCATCTAGTCAGTCTAGTTCTCCCACCTGGTCGGAACGCCCGGATTGTACCCCACTATTTGATACCGTAGAGACATGCCCCGACGCTCCCCCGTTTTTTTCCTTACGAGCGTCGCGAGCAGTCGAGCTCGCGCTCGAGCCCATCGGCGTGATCTTCGGTCTCGCTGCAGCCATCGCGAACGTGCTTCTCTTTTCGCTCGTGCCTCTCGTGTTGAACCTACACGGCTCTGCCCCGAGCCTATTGAAGTCCGAGGGCTTCGCGCATGGGTCTGCTCTTCGACTCCGGAGCGTTCTCGTCGTTGCGCAAGTCGCTCTCGGCCTCTTGCTCCTCCAGACGACGCTTCTCGGAAAGAGCTTCTCGCGCCTGGCCGCGGTCGACCCGGGATTCGAGGCCGAGAGCGTGGTTTCGTTCGGCATCGGGATTCCCGAAGCGCGCTACGACAGCGAAGCGAAGATGCTTCGATTCCACGAGCGGCTCCTTCGCGAGCTCGGAGCCATACCAGGCGTCTCCGCCGTCGGCGCCGGAACGGGTTTTCGACTCAAATGCGCTTGACGATAACGGGAGCTGTCCTAGGCATCGTAGGCTTCGTACTCGTCGCGCCGATGCTCGAAAGCCAGCTATTCGGCGTCGGTGTACTCGATGCTGCATCCGCGCTCGGCTCGCTCGTCGTACTCGCGACCGTCGCTGTCGTAGCAAGCACGCTGCCCTCGAGAACCGCAACCCAAACGTCCCCGCTCGAGCTCCTCCCCGAAGAGTAAAGGATCCGTCGGCGTCCAGCGATACAGAACCACTCCGGCTATCCCGCGAGCTGCCATGCTAGTTTGGATGCGCGCACATGGAAACGATCATCGCAACCGCCTCACGCAAACGGCATGAGATTCGTGGTCCGTCTGTCGGGTGATACGTCGGCCTGCCGCTCGACGGCCGAGCTCTTCGCGAGCGCCTTCGCGCGAGCGCCGTCGGAAAAAACGTCATTTTCGATGCTTCAGGTGGCAGCCCGAGAGCACCGCACCCGCGTAGTAGAATGATCGTCATGACCTATCCCCGCATTGTCGCTGCCGCATGCTTGGCGCTCGTCGCCCTCGAAGCTCGCGGCCAGGAGATTACCCAAGTCCCCGTCGAGACTTTCGAGCTCGTGAACGGGATGAAGTTTCTCGTCGTCCCAAGGCCCGAGCTCACAACCGTGAGCGCCGGTTGGGTCGCGCATGTCGGCTCGGCGAACGAGCGTCCCGGCATCACGGGTTTGAGCCATTTCTTCGAGCACATGATGTTCAAAGGGAGCCACGCCATCGGCACAACGAACATCGAGCGCGACCTCGAGATCATCGACGAGCAAGAGACAGTGCAGGAGCAGATCCGCGCGATCTATCGCAAGCAGCGTGAGCGCTACCGCCTCGGTGAGATTGAAGATCCCTTCGACGCCGAAGCGCGGCCGCCGGAGCTCATCGAGCTCGAGCACCGCTTTGACGAGCTCGTCGAGGCACAGCGCGAGCTCATGGTGAAGGACGAGTTCGACAAGCTCTACACGGAAGCGGGCGCATCCGGGATGAACGCCTTTACGAGCGAGGACGTCACCGTCTATTTCATCACGGTGCCTGCGAACAAGCTCGAGCTGTGGTTCTGGATGGAGTCTACGCGCCTATTGAAGCCGGTCTTTCGTGAGTTTTACTCGGAGCGGGATGTCGTCCACGAAGAGCGGCGGCTGCGAACGGAATCGACCCCCACGGGCGAGTTCGACGAGCTCTTCGGCGCGATGTTCTGGGAGTCCCATCCTTATAGCTGGCCGGTCGTCGGCTGGCCTTCCGATCTTCGCGTCTATAGCTTGGCGCAGGCGCAAGAGTATTACGACACGTACTACGCGCCGGGAAACCTCACTGCGGCCATTGTCGGCAACTTCGATATCGCCGAAGCCAAGACGCTTGCCGAGCGCTATTTCGGCCGGCTGTCCGCGGCCGCGAGCACGCCACCGGACGTCGTGACCTTGGAGATGCCGCAATCCGCGGAAAAGCGCATGGACGCCACTTGCGACTGCCAGCCGCAAATCGAGCTTCGCTACCACACGGTGCCGTTTCGCCATCGCGACTCCTATGCGCTCGACGTTCTCGCCAATATCCTGAACGGCCGGAGCGGTCGACTCCATAAATCGCTCGTGCTCGAGCAAGAGATTGCCGTCGACGCAGGTGCTGGTCAGGACTCGCGAAAGTGGGCGGGCTCGTTCTCGCTGGCGGCCGAGACCAAGGCGACGCGACGCCTGCGGTGCTCCAGCTCGCGCTCGAAGAAGAGCTCAAGAAGATCCGCGAAGGGCCCATCCCGGAGCGCGAGATTCAAAAAGTCAAGAACCAGATCACCGCGAGCTCCTACAGGCGCCTCGCGAGCGGTTTCTTTTTGCTGCTACAGCTTCTCATTTATGACGGGCTCGGGGATTGGGGCTACATCAATGAGTGGGCCGACAAGACGCTCACCGTCACCGTCGACGACGTAAAACGCGTCGCCACGACTTATTTCTAGCCGTCGAACCGAGCCGTCGCGCACTATTACCGCAAAGAAGGATCGGCGCCGGTGGAGATACCGACCGAGCTCGAAGGCTTGCCTCCGCAAATGCAGCAACGCATCATGAGTCAGCTCGAGCAAATTCGGGCGTCCGAGAATTTGGAAGAGCTGAAAGGCATGCTGGAGCAGCTACCGGCGCAGTTCGAGCAAGCGCCGCCACCCTTTCAGAAAGTCCTACCGCTCCTCGAACGCACCGTCGAAGAGCGCATTGCCGAGCTCGAGGGAGGTGCATGATGACGCGATGGAGCTTTGGTCTCGTTCTTCTGTTGACGACTTTGGCGGGCGCCCAGCCGATGCCGGTGCGCGACGATGGTCACGATATCCCCGCTCGCCCCGAACAGCTCGCCTATGACGAGCTGAGCTTCGAGGTGCCCGATGGGAATTCTTTTCGGCACGTGTTGTCGAACGGCGTTCAAGTCTATCTCGCGGAAGACCACACTTTCCCGCTCGTGAGCCTCCGCGTGATCCTGCGCCAAGGTAGCTATCTGGAACCGCCGGACAAAGTTGGGCTCGCGAGCTTGACGGGGAGCATGATGCGCTCGGGCGGCACCGAGAGGATGACGCCGGACACCTTCGACGAAGAGGTGGAGTTTCTCGCATCCAGCATTTCGAGCTTTGGAGGCGATTCGCAGGCGGGGGCCAATCTCCGCAGCATTACGCCCGCACTGGACGCGTCTCTCGATCTGTTTTTCGACGTGCTCCGAACCCCACGCTTCGATGAAGGACGCCTCGCCATCGAGAAAGGAAGCATTCTCGAAGCGATGGGCCAGCGCAACGATGACGGGGGGGATATCCTGCGGCGCGAATGGAATTTTCTACTCTACGGCAAGGATCACTATTCGAGCCGCCGTATGACGCAAGCGAACCTCGAGAACATCACCCGTGCCGATCTCGCGGACTTTCACGAGAAGTATTGGCGGCCGGAGAACATGATTATCGCGGTGTCGGGTGACATCGACGCCGCAACGCTTCTGCCCAAGCTCGAAAGCTATCTCGCCGATTGGCCAGGTCAAGGCGGCGACGCCAAGTGGCCGCCACCTCTTCCGACCGAACGCCCTACGCCTGGCGTGTACCGCGTCGAAAAAGACATTCCTCAAGGAAAGATCTTGATTGGACATCTCGTGCCGCAATGGACCGATTGGGAGAACCCCGATCGCGCGCCTATACAAGTCATGGAGCACATCCTCGGCAGCAGCGGGTTCACGTCGCGCATCATGAAGCGCGTGCGCTCGGATGAGGGACTCGCTTATTCCGCGGGCGCTCGATTCGGTTTCGACGCCATCGAGCCAGGCGTGTTCAGGATCTCTTTTCAATCAAAAAGCCCCACCGTCGCGCTCGCCGCTAAGATCGCGCTCGAAGAAGTCCGGCGCATGCAGAGCGAGCTCGTGAGCGACGACGAGCTTTCGGTCGCGAAGAACTCTCTCGCGGACACGTTCCCAAGACGGTTCGAATCCGCGGGTCAGCGGGTCAACATATTCGCGACCGACGCCTATCTCGATCGTTCGCACACCTATTGGCAAAAGTGGCGCGACCAGATCCGCGCCGTCACCGCGGAGGATGTCTTGCGAGTCGCCGAGAAGTACCTAAAACCTGATGAAATCGTCTTTCTCGTTGTAGGCAAGTGGGACGAGATCGCGCCCGGCGATCCCGATGACCGGGCCACGATGGCGGAGTTTTTCGGCGGCGAGGTGACGCATATTCCGCTTCGCGACCCGATGACGCTGAAGTAGCTCGAGAGGCCCACACATGTCCCGCATCGTTTTCGAAGTCTTCTCCGACTACATCTGACCCTGGTGCTACCTCAGTACCGTGCGTATTGACCGCATCGCCGAAAGTTACGCCGTCGACGTCAAGTTCATGCAGTTTCCGCTTCACCCGGAGACTCCAGAGGAGGGGTCGACGCTCGAGCAGCTCTTCGCCGGTCGCGGCTTCGATCTCGACGCTGCGCAGAGGCGCCTCGCCGAGCTGATGAAGGCGGAAGGACTGCCGTTCGGCACGCGAACCCACACCTATAACAGCAGGCTCGCCCAAGAGCTGGCTAAATGGGCAGAGGTGCAACCGGGCGGCGCCGCCATACACGACGCTCTTTTCAAAGCTTACTTCGTCGACCGCATCAACGTGGCGGACGCCGACCGGTTGGTCGAGATCGCTGGATCGCTCGGACTCTCACCGGAAGACGCGCGGGAGGTGATCGCAGAGCGACGCATGAAGAGCGCTGTCGACCGCGATTGGGCGCGCGCGGCTGAGCTCGGCGTGACCGGCGTTCCGACATTCGTCGTGGGTGACCGGGGTGTTGTTGGAGCGCAGCCATACGAAGCACTGGAGTAGCTCGTCACCCAGGCGGGCGCCCAGCGGTGCGGCGATTCCTAGGGTCGAATTCTCGCCGGAGTGGAGCTTCGATCCGTTCCGGGCCGATCCTCTTCCAATCCGTATGTTCCCCACCTCCGTGTTCAGGCTTCTAGGTAAACTCGTCGAGCACACCCTCAACAGCGCGGCTCCGCCGGCCTAGGTGTCCGGGCGGACACCCAGGCGTCAACCCTGGTTGACACCTGCCGCGACGTCTACTACGAGGACGTCAAGTCGGTCTGGGAGCAATGCTTCGAGAAAAAGTACGGCTTCTGGAGAGGCTTCGTCGATCAAGTTGTCGCGCGTTACCTAGATTGTGGCACCGTCGAAGCATTTCGCGAGACTCCGATGCGACGCATGTGGTGCGGAAAAATTATTAACGCTCAGTTGCAAACAAAGGGGTGTCTGTCCGTCATGCGATGCGAAACGTGCGGCCGCTTTCGCCGCCTTTCTCAAAGACGAGCTGCTCGAAAACGTCGGGCACACCATGTGGACGTTCACCGTGCCAAAAATGCTGCGGGCCTTCTTCATGAGAAATCGGGAGCTTCTCGCCGAGCTCGCACGGCTCGCCTACGAAACAATCAACGAGTTGATGGGCGACGCCACAGGCGACGACAGCGCTCGGCCCGGCGTCGTCTCTTGTCCCTCAGACCTTTGGCTCCGTGCTGCAACCCCATCCACATTGCCACTGCCTTGCTTCCAGAGGTGTTTGGAATGCTCTGGGACAATGGCTCCCAGTTCCTTATATCGACACCAACGCTGCGGAAAAATTGTTTCGCTTCAAGATCATTCGCTTGCTGAAGAGCAAAGACCTCTTGGGTGAACAACGCATAGACCTACTCGATTCGTTTCGACATTCAGGTTTCTCCGTCGACACGTCTCCCACCGTTTGGCCTCAAGACTCCGAAGGACTCGAGAGAATCGGCCGCTACATGTTACGGTGCCCCCTCTCTTTGTCCCGCATCCATTGGACCCCCGGCGCACGCACCCTTTTCTACCAAGGAAAATCCTCGCACGACGACCCCCAGTTGAGTTTGCTCAACCATCCCGATGGGGAGACCTTCGATGTCTTCGAATTTATCGCTCGCGTCATCATCCAGATCCCAGAGCCTCGAAAACATAACATCCATTACTACGGCTTCTATTCCTCCAGGGCGCGTGCTCTGAGAAAACAGGACAATCTCAAAATTGGACCTGAATCTCCGGACGAGCGCGACTCAGAGGGTTTTCAAGACCGACCCGCTCCTTTGCGATTGCGGCGGAAGTTTTCGCGTCCTTGCCTTCATCACCGATCCCAAGGTGATTACCAAAATTGTCGAACACTTGAACCGACGGGACGCTCGCGCTCCTCCCCCCCCTAGAACTTTGACTCCGCTTTCCACGGCGCGAGAGCCGAGCTTGTCTCGCTCCTCGTTCAAACGATCTTCCTGCGTCCAACTTCACGCAACAACCCCTTTTTTTCGTCCGGCTAGTCGCTCAACGATCCCTCCGCTCACAACGGCCTTCACCTTTTCACGGCCCGCAGCCCCTGCAAACGAACTTTCGACTAATCTTCGCGCGCTCGACCAGCGTTATTTTTCCTATTCTTTCACCAATCTCTTCGCCGCCTACGACGCACTGCCCGAGGTGACGAAGCGGAAGATCGAGGGGCTCAACGTCGCCTGGGAGATCGTGGGAATGCACGAAGAAGAAGGTCGGGCCCTGATTCGTGAGCTCCGGGAGTTCGCCATCCAGTCACGCTTCGTCTACCGGCACAAGTGCAGGGTGGGCGACGCCATCCTGTGGGACAACCGCTCGACCATGCATTGCGCCACGCCCTTCGACGAAGAGAGGTACCGGCGCGTATGTACCGCACGACCGTCGCCGGCGACGAGCCGTTCTGACCCCCGGGCCGGGACGTCATTAGCGCGAGCGGTCGGAGTGTGACCCTCTCACCGGCCGCGAAAGGAGATCGTCTCCGTTTCCCAATCAGCTCGTCGAGGCGATAACAGTCGTCGGGGTCGGCGACGAAGAAGATGGCGGCGCCGTCCGATCGCCAGGTCGATATGTGGTTGGGAGGCGCCACTCGGTCCGATCGTGCCAAGCTCCCGAACGGCGAGCGTCTCCGCTTCTCGAGGTAGATCCGAAATTCTTCCATTACGGCCTGTCGAATAGAGACTTTATTTCCGATCGGGGCTAATATACGCTACCAGGTGTTTGCAAGCTTGAGCGCCCGGTCCGGAAAGGAGAAGCCCATGCGGCAGAGTTGGGAGTGCCTGGGAACTCTAGCCATCGTCCTGCTCATGCTCATGGCTACGTTGCAGACGTCCGTCATCGCGGAAGAGGGATGGGTTTGACGAGCCGTGAGCTTCGCCGCGGACAGGAAAAGCCCCTTCGGGGAGGAAAAAACGGCCGGAGTCCTCTGGCAATGGCCGTGGGGGCAGCGTTTCTGGGTGGCCATGTCCTGGCGTCACCGGTACAAACTTCAGGAGGCTCCGTGATCGAGCTGAACGTCAGCTCCCTGCAAACGGGATCCTCCCGGCCTCTGGCCATCTCGCCGGACGGGGCGCTTTTGGTCGTTGCTGCTTTCGAGCACGGATCGACACGGCTCTACGTCGGAGAGCTCGATCGTTTCGATGCCCGCCCGATTCCCGGCAGCGAGGGAGCCCAAAATCCGTTCTTCTCTCCCGATGGCAAGTGGATCGGTTTCTTTGCCGACGGCGAGCTGAGAAAGATCGAGCTGACCCGAGGGTCGTCCCATACGATTTGCCAGGCGCCTGCCGACAGCCGGGGCGCGGCCTGGGGCCCTGACGACTACATCGTGTTCGCTCCCAGTGGTGCGTCGGGCCTCCATCGAGTCTCCGCAGATGGAGGTGCGCCCACGGTACTGACAACTCCCGAATCCGATCAGGGTGAGCACAGTCACCGTTGGCCCGAAATCCTGCCGGGCGGAAAGAACGTTCTGTTCACCGTATGGGGAAGCTACGAGGCGAAGGACGCGCCCATCGCAGTGCTCTCCCTCGAAACGGGGGAGCGCAAACGGCTTCTTCGCGGAGGTACAGACGCCCGCTACGCACCGACCGGGCACCTCGTGTACGCAAAGCTCGCGGGACTCTTTGCGGTTCCGTTCGACCTCGAGGCCCTTCGCGTGGTCGGCCCCGAGACGGCGTTGCCGCAGAAGGTCCCGGCTCATCCGGTCTCTGGAGTCGCGAACTTCGCGATCGCTCGCAATGGGGCTCTCGTCTACGTCGAGAGAGGGATAGCTGCGGACCACCTGCTCGTCTGGGTCGATCGGCGCGGGAAGTCGACGCCGGTGTCCGATCTCCGTCAGGACTTCTGGTATCCACGCGTTTCCCCGGACGGACGGATCGCGGTGCGCATCGTCGAGGAGAGCGGCCGCCGCGACATCTGGATCTACGAGGGGGAGAAACGTCGCCGGTTGATTCCCACGTACGAGGGCGAGAACCTCTTCCCGGCCTGGACGCCGGACGGGAAGCGGGTGACGTTCAACTCGGAGCGGGAAGGAAGCCTGGGTCTCTATTCGAGAGCGGTGGAGGGAGGCGCTACCGAAAAGCTCCTGTCTCGAGACAACCAACAGGTACCCGGTTCGTGGTCGCGCGACGGCCGGTTCCTCGCGTTGTACGAAGTCCATCCGTCCACGCAACGGGATATCTGGGTCCTTCCCATGGAGGGTGAGCGTCAACCGAGACCTCTCGTGGTGACTCCCTTCAACGAGCTAGCCCCCATGTTCTCGCCGGACGGCCGATGGATTGCCTTCGTGTCGAACCGCTCCGGCCGGAATGAGGTCTACCTGCTCCCGTTTCCCGGGCCCGGTGAGCCGGTCCAGATCACGACCGCGGGCGGGGCCGAGGCAGTCTGGGGGCCAGACGGCTCGGAGCTCTTCTATCGAGAGGGGAGCTGGTTGATGAGGGTTTCCATCGCGTCGGAGCCCGAGCTCGAGGTGGGGGAGCCACAAGTGTTGTTCGAGGGAGTCTATCGCACGAACGCTTATGGCAATCCATCATACGACGTCGCTCCGGACGGGCAGCGGTTCCTGATGATTCTTCCCGGGAGCGAATCGAAAGCGCGCTTGAAAGTCGCGACCGGCTGGCTCAAGCAGCTGCAACGACGGGTGCCGACGAATCGCTAGAGGTACGGGGGTGTTCACGCCATGATTTCCAAAGCTATCTATCGTGGACTCTGCCGAGGACAGATAAAACCCTCCACAATTGCGGGCCGGCCCCGATCCGCAGCGCCCGTCGCTCAGCGCTTCCGGTGAGCAAACTCTCGACCAACAACTGTAGTGTATAGTATCAATTCCGCATTCTACGAACGGGCTGAGCAACCGCGCGATAACAGACCGGACACTTGACTGTGCCGGAGCGAGACTTGGAGGAGTCACCCGGTGTAGCGATTTTTGTCGCCCTAGCTCCAAGATATCCTAGCCGATGATTGAGCGCCGAATGACCCCGACCGTGAGATCGCGAGTTCGACTCGGGGTTGCGGTCGTCGGATCAATCGCTCTCGGTATCGGGGCCTGGACCGTGCTGGCGCCAAGCGATGCTCTGCCCCTGCAGGTCGAACTTGGCTCACGGGCCGTGAGCAAGCTCCCCTTCTTGATCGCGGCCGACCAAGGTCTGTACGCGAAGTACGGTCTGGACGTCGAGCTCAGGATGCCACCCCCAGATTTCGAAGGAGGTCTAGGCGAACGCTCTCTCGTCCGGCGAGCATTGGATCGTCTCCTTCAAAGGCCATGGCGCCCAGAGGTGACTGTGAACGGTGCCACCCCGGAGGTTGTGGCGAGCGTGAACGATCTAGACTATCGAGGGCTGGTGCTGCTCGCCTCGACGGACTGCGTCGTCCGGTCTCATATCGTTGCCGCGCACGGCATAGAGCGTCTGGAAGAGTTGAAGGGCAAGCGAATCGGCGTGTCGGGCCTGATGCACAACATCACCGCATATGTGGTGCTCGAGTTGGCCGACCGGATGGGATGGGACCCAGTGAATGACATCTCGATCATTCTCAACGGAGCGGAGGTGAGCGATCTTCGTGCAGGACGAGTGGATGCGATCGTGGCACGGGAGAGGCGCTATGCGGAGGCGCAAAAAGAAGGATTTCCAGTACTTCTGGATACCCGGAGCTGGGGTGACCTCCCCGTAGGCGGAAACAGCGTCCGAGTCGTGAGGCGCTGGCTAGACGACGCGGAGCATGAGGAAGCCATGCGCCGCTTCCTGAAAGCCCTTGTCGAGGGGATTGCTCTCTTTCATGAGGATCGGGGTCTCGCGCTGGACGTCGCTCAGCGTTGGAACGGCGTTCCGCTCTGGTATGCAGAGCTCATGTATGACCTTTCGGCGATTCCCCGAATACCGTTTCCATGCTACGACGGTATTCGCCGGACGATGGAGGTCTACGACTCCCACGAGATGCGGAAGTACGAGCCGGAGGATTTCTACGACGATCGTATCCTGCGCGAACTCGACCAGAGCGGGTTCGTACAGCAAACATACGACGACGTCCGGGCCAGTCGATAGCTCCTCAGGCGAGGCAGGAACTCGTCTCCACTCGTACTCTGTAGCATCTAATCCCGCTCGTCCCGTTGGAGAGCGGCCGTCGTCGATCGTGTCATGACGAAAAAGGTAGCCTCGTCTTGCAATCCGTGTCTGCGCCGCACTGATCCCGGCGCAGCGATCCAGGCGTTACTTGCGCCTGCGGCGCAAACTCCTGACGCCGATGCCGATGACGGCGCCGAGCGCGATAAGCGCCATGGTGCCGGGCTCAGGGACGGCCGGTCCTGGAATCTCAGCGAGTGCGATCGCTGGAATCGCTAAGAGATAGATGACTAGCCTAACCAGTGCGCCCATGACGTTCCTCATTCGATTGACCTTCGCCCATTCGCCCTGCGACGACACGTCGCAGCCCTCGATCTCAGATGCAAAATGAATGCCTATAAAGCAACCGGCGTCCTCTCAATGATTTAGGAGTCATGTGCGTTTTACGTGGGGGAAGACATTGTAAAAGGTTCCGACGGGCCGTGGCGGCTCACCGCGCGCGAAGCGTGGAACTAGCCTGGTTTCAGGAAGTTGAACCGATCGACCGATATGTAAGGGAGCCCGACGTGTCGACCGTAGACATTTGCCAGCTACGCGGGTCCGTCAAACACCGACCACGCCCATAGGGCGTGGGTTTAGGAAGGCCCCCCGAGGGGGCCGATGATGTTGGGAAGGCCCCGTTGGGGCCGTCTCTCGTTAACTCAGGTCGAGATCACCTTGGCGAGACTCAAGCTTTTCTTGCTCCCGGATGTACTTTCTTATTCGCTCCTCGTCAAGGCCAAATCGTACTCACACAGTACCCCTTCGCCCAAAAATGCAAGCCCCTCATCCGGCGTTCTTTCAGCAATTCTCGATGGATGCGTACTGCACTCTTCCCTTTCAGAAAACCGATCGTGTGAGATACGCTGTACTTGGGAGGTATGCTCATACACAGGTGGATGTGGTCCGGTTGCGCGTTGCCTTCTATTAGTGTCTCTTCCGGGGATGGTCGAAACCCCTCGCCTTTAGGCGAAGAGAAGATCGTGGTATTGTGGTCGCGTGCGTCACTACAGGCACGGAGCGCACACGAAAACGGACCTAAAAGCGCACATCGTTTGGATACCGAAATATCGTAAAAAGGTTTTGATCGGTCCAGTAGCGGTTCGTGTGCGCGATCTGATTCGTCAGATCGCGATGGAACATGAGCTGCACATAATCTCGGGTAAGGTTGCACGCGACCACGTCCACGTGTTCGTATCCTACCGACCACACCAGGACCTTGAGTACGATCGTGCAGTGGCTAAAAGGAATAAGCTCCCGAGTACTCCTTCAGGAGTTTGCTCACCTGAGGAAGAAGTTTTGGGGCCGGCACTTCTGGGCCCGAGGATATCTGGCGGTGAGTTCAGGAAGCATAACGGACGAGATGGTAAAGGAGTACATAGACTCCCAGGATGGCGAGCCTCTTCACGACGACAGTCAATTTCCAATTGACAGCCCTTGAAGCCACCGCCTTCTAGGCGGTGGTTGTTCACTTCTACTCCTCTCTGCTCACAAAGCTCTCGAAGAATTCGCCCCACGCGGCGACGAAGGTCCCCATATAACACCCTTCTACGATACTTGGGGATGATCACCACGTGCTACTTGCATTCCCATCGCACTTGCGACAGGCTTTTCCATTCGTGCATGCAGGTTCTCCTTTCGGAGGCCCCCACAGGGTCTTCCGGGGGGGGGGGAACCTAGCACACGCCGCATCGCTCGAAGCTCTTCGGGTCACGCCGCCAAAGGCGGCGGGTTTATTAGCGGACTAATCTTCGCGCGCTCGACCAGCGTGATTTTTCCTATTCTTCCCCGGCCCGCCTGCCGACCTGCTAAAATCGACAAGCGAAAGACTATACAAGACGCTACCTCCCGCTTTTGGCCGGTCTTTGTTTGGGCCCTCCAGTTGTTTCCAAGTTGGCCTCCTATTCGCCGTTGGCATCGTCGGAACCCAAGTTCGCGACGTTGAAATGGACCCACTCAAAACCTATGCGGCGATCGGCGTGGGTATCACATGGACGGCCGCCGCTGCGGCGTTTCTAATTCTTCCCCCGGGCCGGCGTTGGTTGGTCACACATCATCGTGGGCTTCAAGCCCAGCAACTCCGCCGCTTTCTTCTTTACCCCGCGACGACAACGAGCTCAACGCCACCCAGCGTAAAACCCGCGCCACGATGGGGCCAACTCGATTTGCAAAAACTGCGCAGCCAGTTCCTCAGGCCGCCGTCGACCCTACCGGCTATGAAATTTCCGCCTCCTCACCCGAGCATACTGTCGGCACGAGAAACGGCTCGGCCTCCGACCGCTTCCTGGACTCACCGTGAGACTTTGTCCCGCCCGATGGCAGACAGGCGCTCTTTTATATCCTTCTGCTGGGGTCGGAGCTCTAGGGAGCGTTCGAATGCCTCCTCGGCCTCGTTCAGGCGCCCCAACTGCTGATAGCTGTCTCCTAGCATGTTGAGAAGCACCGTATCGGGCATTCGGATGGACATCGCCTGCTCCAGGTACTGCGCCGCTCGCGAGAAATCGTGGTTGAGGTAGGAGGCAAACCCGATTCCCGCCACCACCTCGTACTGGCGGGGGAAATTCGCTTCCAAGGGAAGCAGAAGATGTAGTGCTCGCTCTGCCTCTCTCTGTCGGATGAAGATCCAGGCGAGTCCCCACTGCGCGACGCCGAGCTCGGGATTGACAGCCACAGCTTTTTCCAGTTCCAGCCGCGCTTGCTCGGTGCGCTTCAAGTTTAGCAGCTGAGAACCGCGGGCCAGAGAGAGCAGCCCGGGCCTAGCGGCGTCGAAAGCCCTTCGGCTGTAGAAACCTGGACGAGATATTATCGACCGGGGTGAAACCACAAGGCTGGCGGAGCTCTCAGCAACGGAACTACCCGAGGGATCGATGAGCTGCACACGAAGCTCGTAGCGGCCGCCGACCGTTTCTCGCAACGGAAAGACTTCGTTAATTAGCCCGTTGGGATGCGCGTCCAACGAGATGGAACGCTCTTGGAGCTTCTGCTTGCCGTTGAGCAGTGCAATATCCAGCCGGTCGTCGGGTCTGCTTCCCATGACTTGAAAGGCTACACGGGCATCGTCCTCCGAGGCGAAAATCCCTTCCGCTGCGGGATAGACACGGTAGCCGCCGATTTGGAAAGCGCGTAGCTCTCCTCCTTTTGCGTCGCCCACCGGCTCACTGCGGTACCCGAGGATGATCTCGCTTAGCCCCGGTTTTTCGACTGGAATGGGCGCCACCCTCACCTCGTGCTCGGCTACCGTGTATTGCTTGACGACGCGGTTCCTCAAAATCACCGTGACCTTATAGTCTCCAGGGATGAGCGGGAACGCTTCCTGGAAAGCGAAGGGAGAAGCACCAACCTGGCTGGCCGCGGCGGCAGTGAGCTCTACATAGACTTCTTTATCAGAGGCCTCCACTACGGTGCCCCCTGGCTCAGTGACTTCCAGACTGACGTCGAGGGTGGTGTAGAAGCGAGTGCCACGCTCATCCGTTTCCATAGTGAAGTTCTCGGAGTCGAGCTCGATGCTGTAATGAACGAAGGAAGTCGCTTCTGGACCTGGCAAGACCGCGAAAAAGATCCGGCTGGGGACGAAGTTGAAGGAATATTCCGACGCCACCTTCCTGCCGTAACGAAGCCAGGCCCAGGCATGATCGTTGCGGGTGGCTCGGGTAGCTGATTCCTCGATCCGGGAAATCAACAGGTCGGCACCAAGTGATACATCGCCCCTCTCGTAGTCGCCGGGATCGCTGGGGTCGAGTGACAGCGAGACCCGTGCCAGCTCGGGCGAAATCTCCCGCAGTCGGGCGAAAGCTTGGCGATCGTCCTCGCGAAAGGCGTACTGGTTTTGGAGAAGCGCCCTTGGTCCGTCAGCGATGGGACTGTAGAGCTGGAAGTCACCCAGATCTTGTTTCTTGAAGAACATCAGATAAAAGAAGGGGGGGAGTCCCTTTTCCACGTCTCCCTGATAGAACCACATTTCGCTGGAAACCAGCTCGTTCAACCCCACGAAGACCTGCTTTTCGCGGGGCTCGCCGAGGATGATGTACATGCGTCCCCGATCCGTCCTCCACCCGGGGATGGACGTCTCCCGCCCAAGGAATCTGTTGGCGTAGTCGAAGCGACGGTAGTGCTCCTGCTTGAATTCGTTTTGAGGAGTGGCGGGATTCGGGTCGCGCCGCCTCCAGAAGGCCTCGACGAAATGATCGCCTGCTTCGAGAGTCTCGATCGAAAGAAAGACCTCCCTCTCCACTTCGCTGATAATATAGACGACCTCCTCCTCCAACCACTTGCGCTTTTCCGGCGTTAGCCTGTCTAAACGCTCGTTTTGAGCGAGCGCACTGACCGAGAAGGCCAGGAGCAGCGAAAGCCACCGAAGCCGATTCACGAGCTGCACTTTCCAAAGCGAGCCGGCCAAAGCGAGCCGGCATGGCTTGCCACTGCGACCTGACCGGTCAACTCCTCGGCTGAGCACATCGAAGGGGGGAGTATCGCCAGTGCCTTCTTGCCTCACTCACTCACTAACCTTGTCGCCGACGTTCAGGGATTCATTCTTGAATATCCTACCGCCCTTCATGACAAAGACGACTCGCCGGACGGCTGTGATATCCCGCAGTGGATCGCCGTCGAGGGCAATGATATCAGCCTCCATACCGGGTGCAATTGTGCCAATCTTGTCTTGCATGCCTAGCGACTCTGCCGCGAGCGAGGTGGCACTTACGATGGCCTCCATTGGATCTTGTCCGCCGTCGCGCACCCGATAGACGAACTCCTCGAAATTCCGTCCGTGGATACCCGCAACCGCGTCGGTTCCGAAGACAATCTTCACGTCCTTTCTCAAAGCCCGCTCGAATGTTTCGATCCCGATGGCAACCCCCTTTTCCATGTAGGCAAAGCCTTCCTCGTCCCAGTTGCCGATGCCGAGATACCTGTGCTTGTTCTCAAGGTAGTTGTGGAGCAGTATTCCATTGTGGGTATCGAGGTACGTCCCATGCTGGACCATCAGATCCAGGACCTCGTCGGTCAGCCGGTTCCCGTGCTCGATGGTGGTGCAACCGGCGAGGACGGCCGCTTTGGCGCCTTCGGGTGCCTGCGCATGAACGGCCGAACGCCTTCCCAGAACCGTTGCCTCGCCGCAAGCAGCTTGGATCTGCTCATCGGTCATCGTCTGAGCGCCGCCGTCACGGATGCTGGCGGTAGCTCGAATTTTGATGACGTCCGCGCCCTCGGCAACTAGTTGCCGCACAAACGCCCGGATCTCGTCGGGACTGCCAGTCGTTTCGCGGACCGGTCGAATGCACGTCAGAAGCCTGGGGCCCGGTATCCTGCCCTCGGCAATCCAATCGCGGAAGTCGATATCGAAACGGGACGACCCAAGGCTCTGCACCGTGGTGAAGCCGGCCATGAGCGTCGCGTAAAGGTTCTGCATCTCGTAGAGTGCCCCCTGTGAAGCCCACCGCAGGGCCTCGTCCGCCTCGGACGGGGCGCCCCCGAACTGGGCTCTACCCGTCTCTCGATCGAAGTGATGGTTGCTGTGAACGTGTGTATCAATCCAACCAGGCATCACGGTGAGGCCGGTGAGGTCATAAGTAACGCCTTGGGCATCCGGATCGATTGCCACGATCCGCGATCCTTCGACGACGAGCTTGGTATCTCGGACGATGCCACCCCTCCCGTCGAGCACGGTGGTGACGCTCAGCACGGTAGGAGCCTGCTGGGCGCCGGCAAATGCGGAAGAGATGAAAACCGCCATCAAAACGAATCGCGGGATTCGCATATAACCCTCCTTGAGTATTCACATAGAATCTAAGCGGGCCTGGAGCCGCGCAAAACGGTGACCCCAGGCCAATGTGGAGCTAGGCTCCGCTAATATCTAATATATTGATCCAACAGCCTGAGCTTCCTTGTCGTCAGTTACAAAATCCGCCATCGGATGTTGGTCGCCTGGCAGATCCGGGGCCGCCCTTCAACACAACGCCGTCCTTTACGACTACTTCGACATCGGCAAGTGCCATGATGTTGAACAAGGGGTCGCCTTTGACGACGATGATGTCGGCGAGCTTTCCCGGTTCGATGGTTCCAAGCTCGCGCCCCATTCCCATGATGCGCGCGTTGATACGGGTCGCCGCCGATATGGTTCGCTGAGGAGACATGCCCAGGTCGACGAAAGCCTTCATTTCGCGCCAGAGCGCCTCGGTATTGAAGTTCATCGGCGTTCCGGAATCGGTGCCCATTCCTACCACGGCACCGGAGTCAATCCACTGCTTCAGAGATGCGTCGCCGAAGAACATCTGTCGAGGCGTGTCACCGAGACCGATGAGCGGCCCAAAATACGGTAGCGTATGCCAGTTCTTGAAAGAATCCTGTACCTCCTCGTAAATCATGGGTCCGAAATATTCTTTCAGCTGTGGGTCTTGGAGACGCTCGGGAAAATTGATCGTGGCTGGGACCACCCACACCCGGTGCGCACCGGTGGGCACCACGGGGCGTCCGCTTACCACAATCTCCCTCATCAACTCGGGAGTGTATGGGGGCGTCCCGGCGGATCCCACGTGCGTTAAGACGTCCACGCCGGCATCGAGAGCGGCTTTGACTTTATCCGGGAAGTAAACGTGTGCGTGAACCTTTTTGCCGTACTTGTGGGCCGTCTCGACGATGGCTACGTAGAGCTCATCATTGATGCCAATCTGGGCCTTGATGACATCCACTCCGGCCTTCGCCAACGCCTCGGCGTTCCTTGCCGCGGCTTCCGGGGTATCGACCTTGCCCATCCCGGGCATGGCCTCTTCCCCACCTCTCAACATAGGGCCGCTTACCAGCAAGCGCGGTCCGACGAGTTCTCCCCGGTTGATCCGATCGCGGACGCGGAGACTAACATCTAGAGGACCTCCCAGGTCGATTGCAGATGTGATTCCGGCGTTGATGAATTGCTTCGACGAGATCTCCCACACCCGTTCCTCGAGGTTGTGCTCGCGCTTCCACGGGAACCACCTGGCGTAGTTGCCGTGCCCGAGAAGCCCCATGTGGGCATGAGCTTCGATGAGCCCCGGCAGCATCGTTCGGCCGCGCGTATCGATCACCGTCGCGTCAGCGGGGATGGTGATCTCGGCAGCGCGCCCGACCTCCACGATCTTGTTCCCCTCGATCAAAACCGCGGCGTGATGAAGCGGCGGTACTTCGTATCCATCCAGCAACATGCCACCCACCAGCGCCAACTTTTTCGCCGGCTGGGCCTGCGCTGCCGCCACGCAGACCACCATTAGCACGAGTAGCAAAAACCATGATCGCCTCGTTTCTCCATGCATCAGATTTCCTCCTCTTCTAAGAAGTTCCGGACAAGACCTCTCGCCCGACCTATGTTGCGACTGCTCTTACTTCTAGCGTTATCCGTCACCTGCGCTGGCCTTGCGGGGCCCCCCCTTGTAAACCACCGCGTCCCCAACGCTACTGGAACCGCCGCGGTACACTGAGCTTTCAAATTATTGCGCGCTGGTCGGTCGTCGTTTCCCGATGCCAGGGCGGCCCTTGTAAACGACCCCGTCCTTGACAACGACTTCGACGTTCGCCAAGGCCATGATGTCGAACAGGGGATTTCCCTTCACCACGATGATGTCGGCCAGCTTGCCAGTTTCGATGGTGCCCAGGTCGCTTCCCCTCCCCAGGATCCGTGCATTGATCCGCGTTGTGGCGGAGATGGCTCGCTCGGGAGACATGCCTACATCCACGTGTGCGACGATCTCGCGCCACAGAGCCTCAGTGTGGAAATTCATCGGTGTTCCCGAATCTGTGCCCATTCCCATGACGGCGCCAGAATCAACCCACTGCTTGAGCGCCGCTTTCCCAAAGAAAATCTGCCGGTCGGACGTCTGGAAGTAGGGCAGGGTGTGCCAGTTCTCGAGAGAGTTCTCGACCTCCTCGTAAATGTCCGGTGGGAAGTCCCTCTTGAGCTGCGGGTCCTGCAAACGTTCCGGGAAATCGACGGTCGCCGGAAACACCCACACCCGGTGCGCCGCGGTGACGTTGACCGGAATCCCCTTCACGACGATATCCTTCACCAGTTCTGGGGGATAGGTGGGGTTTCCGGCTGAGCCGACATGAGTGAGAACGTCGACCCCAGCATCCACTGCATCGCGGATGTTTTGGGGACGGTAAACGTGGGCGTGCACCTTCAGGTTGTGCTTGTGGGCAGCTTCTACGACAGCCTTGTAGGATTCCAAGCTCATGGGGTAGGCCTTGATCAGGTCGACTCCGGCCTCTGCCAGCCTCTCCGTGGCGGCGGCAGCCTCTTGCGGGGTCTCCGCCTTGATCTGAAACGCAGGCACGGGAGGATAGCGGCCCAAAGAACGCGTGACCCAAGGGCCGCTCATCCACATGCGCGGGCCGGGGATCTCATTCCTGTTGATTCGGTCCCTCACGGCGAGACTCTCCTCCAGTGGACCGGCCAGATCGACCGCTGAAGTGATGCCAGCCATCAGTAATTGCTTGGCGGAGACCTCCATCACTCGCTGCGCTCCGTGCTCGGCGAGCCAGGGAAACCACCGCGCGTAGTTCCCGTGCCCCAGGATCATCAAATGCGCGTGGAGGTCGATGAGACCGGGCATCATCACACGGCCGCTGGTGTCGATCACCGTGGCGTCGCTTGGAATACTCATTTCGGCGGCGCGTCCCACTTCTACGATTTTGTTGCCCTCGATGAGGATCGCGGCGTGGTGCACGGGCGGCACGTCGTACCCGTCCAAGAGCATGCCGCCCACGAGTGCCAGCTTTTTCGGCTGCGCCAACAGCGTTGCAACGGAGAACAGAAAAACAAATACAAACATCCACATTCGTCGAATCGTTACTCGCATCTTCTCTCCCCTCCTCCTTGTTAAGATTTCGTCTCCCGCTTGCAGCGGGTCATACACGGACGTTCCCAAACCAGTCCGTCTCTTCTATCTCGGTTCCAAGTTGAGCAGAGAGACCGATGAGCTTTTGGACGATGCGCTGACCGCCCGCACCCCTCGCGAAGCGCGGTCGGCCGTCGGCGCCAATCACAATGGGCAGAAGCTCGAGGGCAACGACCTCTTTCTTCTTCACCGTTGCTCGCAGCACCACGCTCTGGCGCGTGGGCTGCCCTTCTAGGGCAGCCCACGAGAGCTTCCCGCTCTGCTCGGGCGCGCTCGCGCGTGAGAGCATGAAGTTCCCCATACTGTAAGCAATGGCCTTTCCGCGAAAGGTCTCCACTCCCCCCAGCACGTGGGGGCCATGCCCCACGAAGAGGTCCACGCCCGCGTCGATTGCCGCCTGGACCAGCACCCGTTGTTGAAAGGGGAGGTCATGCTTGCCGCTCCGGCCCCAGTGCAAGTGCACCGACAAGATAGTGAAATCCGCTCGGGCCTGGGCCTGGGAGATCGCGTCCCTCATGCGATCGATATCTTCCTTGAGTGGAGCCAACACGGCGTGCGAGCCGCCCGGCTGGAGACCAAGCTGGTAGGGCGGATCGTCATGGTTCGGATTCACATACCTGCTCTCGAGACCCGAGGGCACCTGCAGCAGGACATCAAAGGTCCGCGAGGAGGCGACACCGGCCTCGGTCGAGCTTGCGACCTCGTCCGCACCATACTGGTAGTAATAGCTGTAGAGAGATAGAAATGCCACGGTCAAGCCGCCCACGCTGAGGTATGCAGGCGCAAAAGCTTCCTCCACGTTCCGTCCCGCGCCGGCGTAGCGGATGCCGGCTCCGTCCAGCGTCGTCATGGTTTCCAGGAGCGCGTCTCGACCGTAGTTTCCCGTGTGATTGTTGGCCAGCGAAACGGCATTCACACCAGCCCAGGTTAGCTCTTTGACGAGCGAGGGGTGGCCGCGCAGCGACGGGCCGCGCAAGCCGCCCCCCCAGTCGACGCTGGGAAAGCCGCTCGCCTCTGGCGAACCGACCGTGGAAAGGCCGTTTTCGAGGTTTGCGAAGGCAAGGTCCGACTCTCGTAACAGGTCGAAAACCTGTTCGGCTTCGGCCGCCTCGTGATCGGGCAACTCCCTCATCAGGAAAAAATCCCCGACGAAGGTGAGCACGGTCTCGCCCTCGTTCCGCTTTCGGAGCTTTTCGAAGCTTTCCCCGGGAAGCTGGCCGCCGGCCCGGCCAGAGGAGGTGATTCCGGCGACGGGAGGTATCACGCCCGCGGCGGTGGCCTCGAGGAACCTGCGGCGTGAGAACGGCATGACGACCTCCCTTCAACCCTACCGACAGCCTCTAGAAAGCGACCCGGATACGGAACGCGATTTCCTTGGGGACCGAACTAGCATTTTCATGGCTACGCGAATACTTGGCTGGAATGACATGACTGCCTCTTCCGCCCGGTGGACGAACCTCTTTATGGCTCGCTCTCGGTCACCCGCCCCCGGCCTTCGGGACCGCCCTTGTACACGACCCCGTCTTTGACAACGACTTCCACGTCCGCCAGCGCCATAATGTTGAACAGCGGGTTGCCTTTCACCACGATGATGTCCGCCAGCTTGCCCGCCTCGATCGTCCCGAGGTCGCTCCCTCTGCCCAGGATCCGCGCGTTGATGCGCGTCGCCGCAGAAATGGCCCGCTGCCGCGACATCCCGAGATCGACGAACGCCTTCATCTCCCGCCACAGCGCTTCGGTATGGAAGTTCATGGGTGTTCCGGAATCCGTGCCCATGCCGACCACCGCCCCGGAATCGATCCACTGCTTCACAGAGGCTTCTCTGAACAACATCTCCCGCTCGCTGGTGGTGCGGAAGTAGCTCAGCGTATGAAAGCTCTTGAAGGAATCCTGCACCTCTTGGTAAATCTCGGGCCCGAAGTCCTTCTTCAGCTGTGGGTCCTGGAGCCGTTCCGGAAAATCAATCGTCGCCGGAAACACCCAGGCGCGGAAGGCTGCCGTGACATTGACGGGAATACCCTTCACCACGATGTCCTTCACCAGCTCGGGATCGTAAGCCGGCCTGTCGTAGCCGACGTGGGTCAGGACATCGCACCCGGCATCGACCGCGTCGCGCGCCTCCTGCGGCATGTTCACGTGCGCGTGGACCTTCAAGCCGTGTTTGTGCGCTACCTCGACCATGGCTTTGTAGTACTCGAAGGACAGGCCACTTTGCCCCTTGATCAGATCGACACCCGCTCTCACTAGCTCCTCCGTCGCCCGTGCCGCGTCTTCCGGGGTCTCGATGCCCGGCCACGTCATGGACAAACCCCCAAGCCGCCAGGGTGTGGTTGAGATCCAGGGGCCACTCATCCACATCCGCGGCCCCGGAATCTCCCCCTTGTTGATGCGGTCGCGGACGCTCAAGCTCTCCTTCAGCGGACCTCCGATATCCGCCGCCGAGGTAATTCCCGCCATCAGCAACTGCTTGGCGGAGATCTCCATCGTGCGCTCGCCGAGCCCCTGCTCCGCTTGCCACGGGAACCACCGCGCGTAGTTCCCATGCCCGAGGAGCATCAGATGTGCATGGAGCTCGATGAGCCCCGGCATCATCACCCGGCCGCGCGTGTCAATCACCGTGGCGTCGGGCGGAATGGTCATCTCCGCGGCGCGCCCGACTTCGACGATCTTGTTGTCTTCAACCAGGATGGCGGCATGGTGTACCGGTGGCACTTCGTACCCATCCAGCAGCATCCCGCCAACAAGCGCTAGCTTCTTCGTCGGCTGAGCCTGAATGGCGGCCACCGAGATGAACACCATCAACGGAGACAGCCATAGGCGCCTAAGTTCTCTCCTCATCGTGCTTCCTCCTCTCCGGAAAGCTCCACCGAAACCGCATCCAAATATCGGCTCTTTCACGGACCTTGCATTTTCATGGCTTGGCTGATACTTGGCTGGGTGACATGACCGCCGCTTTCCGCTCCGCGGACCAAGCTCTTTATGGCTCGCTCTCGGTCACCCGCCCCCGGCCTCCGGGACCGCCCTTGTACACGACTCCGTCTTTGACAACGATTTCCACGTCCGCCAGCGCCACGATGTTGAACAGCGGGTTACCCTACCACGACCATGTCCTCACTAACCTGCCATTTCATGTGTTTCCCGGGTGATGGTTGGCAAGCGCAACGGCGTTGACACCGGACCAGGTCAGCTCTTTGACGAACGAGGGGTGGCCGCGAAGCGACGGGACCCGCAGACCGCCTCCCCAATCGACGCTCGGAAACCCACTCGCCTCCGCCGTGGAAAGACCGTTCCCGAGGCTTATGAAGGCAAGGTGCGACCCTGGGAACAGGTCAAAACCCTGTTCCGCGGCGGCCTCCTCATGATCGGGAAACTCCCTCATCAGGTAAAAATCCCCGACGAGGGTCAGCACGATCTCGGCCTCGTTCCGCTTTCGAAGCTTTCCTCGAGAAGCTGGCCGCCGGCCCGGTCAGAGGAGGTGAGATCGTCGAAGGGAGGTATCACGCCGGCCGCCGTGAGAAACCTGCGGCGCGTGACCGGCATGACGACCTCCCTTCAACCCAACCAAGAGCTCCTAGAAAGCGATCCGGACGCCGAGCTGGATTTCCCGGGGGTTCAAGAAAGCCGTCGTGGTTCCGAACTGCGGGAGCGGATTGGCGGCGTCTAGCCCATACTGGCTGTTGAATCCAAGTGGGTTATCCCGGTTGAAGAGATTGAACGCCTCGACCGTGAACTCCACCCGCCCCCTGTCGATGGGAACCTTAAGAGTGTAACGGGCGGATACATGTTGAACGCCACCTCCCGTAAAGCTATTCCGCAAAAGCCCCGGGGTGCGATCGTTGAATGTTCCGTCGCCGTTCGGGTCGAACCCACCGCCTACACGCGGGTCGATCCGATAGCCGGTACGACCCTGATAGATGAAAGAGACCGCGTTGTAGGTGTTGATATCCCAGCTGCCGTAGACCACGGCTCGGACGGTGGGGGTGTCGGCCATCGGGCCGATATCTAACTCCGGAAAACGAACGTCGTTGATCGGGACCCTGATTGCATTCTGGAGCTGGTCCGTCGCGTCCGCGAAGGTCACGTGGCCGCCGATTCGAAAATTGCGGGCGCGATACTTCGATTCCAGGATGAGACCGAAATACTCCGCTATTCCGGAATAGACATACTGGTTAATCCTTCGAAAGTTGGGGTCGGGCCGGATGAACTGGCCTGCTGCCTCGTCGAACGCCAAGTTTCGATCGAAGAAGAGCTCTTTGTCCCAGGAGTCGGTATAGGCGAAGCTCACGCTGGAAGCGAAGTTGTCATTCCAGGCATGGTCCACCGTGGTGATCAGCTGAAAAGAGGTCGGCACTTGCATGTTGCCCGGCTCGCCGCCCGGTGGGGGAACGATGTGCACGTTCCGCACGTTCAGCGGAAGCGTCCCGCTGGCAAGCAAATCGTTGGGAAACGTGTTGGGATAGGTAGGAGCGCCGGGCGTGCCTGGGGTCCAGGTGGCCCCCACCTGGATACCCACTTCCTTGTTGTCGAAGTAAGTAGGCGTGATGGGATTCTGGAATATCCGATCGTAGTAGAGGCCGGCGCCAAACTTGAACAGGGTCTTCGCTTCGCCCGTGAGGTCGTAAGAGAGGCCGAACCGCGGACCGATGTTGCCGTAGTCTTCGCCGTAATTCTGGCCCTTGAACTCGGAGAGAAACTCCACGTCGTAGCGAATGCCATAGTTCAAGGTCAGGCGGTCGTTCACGTTCCACGTATCCTGCAGGAACAAAGCAACGTACGAGTGATAGCGCTCCACCAGCGGCTCCCCGAACTGCTGAGTGTAACGGCTGTACGCGCCTCGTTGAAAATCATCGATATTGCGAAAGGTGTAAGATCCCGTTTGCGGTCCCGGATTGCGGATGTAGTCGAAGCCCACGAACATACCGTCCACTCCGAACTTCCAGCTATGATTGTCCTTGAAGATGGTGGAGTTGTAGGTAATGTGGTAAGGGCGCGTCTCCATGGCGAGGGTGAATTTGCCGCTACCGAACCGAGCCACACTCGAGATGTTCACGGACGGGGCGAAGCTTGACCTGAGCTCCCCGTCCGCCGTCAGCGGAGGGCCGCCTAGGTCGGGGTTTTGCAGATTGTAATCGCGCGGAAAGTAAGAGGCCCGGAGCTGATGCAGCCAGTTACCTTCCCGCGTGACGCCGGTCCATTGGAATTGAAAGGCCTGGTCCGTTGACCTCAGATTGAAGGTCTGCGATCGCGTGCGAAAAGCGTTTGAGCAGCAGATAAACGAGTCCTTGGTATAGACGTAGCTGCCCTGAATCGAATGATTTTGGTTCAATTGGTGGGTGACCTTCCCCATAAAGAACGTGTCCCGGAGGGGCCTGTCGATGGAGCCCACGTCTTCCGCGGGCAAGCCGATAATGGCCGCATTCTCTGCGGTGATGCTGTTGTCCAGCGGCGTATCCTGCTGTACGCGCTCCACCGAGCCGAAAAAGAAGGTGCGATCGCGGACGATGGGGCCTCCGAAGCTTGCCCCATAGAGCTGGCGGTCGAACTCCGCCTTCTCGGCGCCCCGATCTCGCGACAGGGGATCCTGTGAGTTGAAGCTCTTGTTCCGGAAAAACCCGTATCCCGAGCCGGTGACCAGATTGCCGCCCTGTTTCGTGACAGCGTTGATGATGCCGCCGATGGCACGACCGTACTCGGCCTGAGCTCCCAAGGTGACGACCTCGAACTCGGCAATCGAGTCCTGGCTATACTTGAGCCGCACGAAGGTGAAGGACTCGTCCGTGTTCCAGAATCCGTCCACCAGGAGGGCACCCTCCTTGGCGCGGGCACCGCCAATGTTCAAACCAATGCCCTGCCCGGTCGTGCTGTTGTTCTCCACCGAGCCCGGGGTGAGGAGCGCGAAGTCGAGGTAATTCCGGCTGCTGGTGGGGAGGGTCTCGATTTCCTGCAAGCCAATGACGGTGCTCATGTCTGTTTTCGCGATCTCGATGATCGGCGATTCGCCGGTGACCGTCACCGTTTCCTCGACGGATGAGAGCTGCATCACGAAGCTCAGGTCGACCCCCCCTCCGACATTGACCATGAACTCGTCACGGTTGTACGTGGCAAACCCGGTGAGTTCGGCCACGAACGTGTAGTTGCCGGGCGTAAGGTTCCCAAACCGATAGAATCCGTCCTGATTGGTTACCACCGTTAGCGACTGGTTGGTGGCCACGTTGGTCAGGGTCAGCGACACGCCGGGGAGGAGCCCTCCGGTGTCGTCCGTGACCCTTCCCGAGACCCCGGACGATGCCACTTGAGCGTAAAGCGCTGGCGTCAAGCTGACGCAGGTCGCCAACGCTATAAGTGCTGTAAAAATTTGTGGGAAAGTGATATAACGTCTCATTTACGTACTCCTTAGTCTCGGCTTCTGGGGCTCCGTGGTCCCTGGGCCGGGACGTGTCGATGCCGTCGGATACGATATCGATACTAAAGAAGAATCTGGCATGCAAGCCCTGTTCCGATTCAAGACTTCTCCGTTGAGATTAGTTTGAGTAGATTTTTCAATAAGATACGCCGTCCAAAGCGACAGTTGGTGGGTGTTCATTCGAATATCTCCAAAGTTACGGATTCTTGATCCAACAACGTGGATCTCCTTCAATCCAGGATCCCGATTCAACGAACCGGCGGGGATCCTGCCACTTTGCACTACCAGAGTGGTTATTTTTTTTTGATGACGTAGCCGGAACCGCCCCGTGTGAAGCTGGTTAGTTTAGTGTCTCTTCCGGGGATGGTCGAAACCCCTCGCCTTTAGGCGAAGAGAAGATCGTGGTATTGTGGTCGCGTGCGTCACTACAGGCACGGAGCGCACACGAAAACGGACCTAAAAGCGCACATCGTTTGGATACCGAAATATCGTAAAAAGGTTTTGATCGGTCCAGTAGCGGTTCGTGTGCGCGATCTGATTCGTCAGATCGCGATGGAACATGAGCTGCACATAATCTCGGGTAAGGTTGCACGCGACCACGTCCACGTGTTCGTATCCTACCGACCACACCAGGACCTGAGTACGATCGTGCAGTGGCTAAAAGGAATAAGCTCCCGAGTACTCCTTCAGGAGTTTGCTCACCTGAGGAAGAAGTTTTGGGGCCGGCACTTCTGGGCCCGAGGATATCTGGCGGTGAGTTCAGGAAGCATAACGGACGAGATGGTAAAGGAGTACATAGACTCCCAGGATGGCGAGCCTCTTCACGACGACAGTCAATTTCCAATTGACAGCCCTTGAAGCCACCGCCTTCTAGGCGGTGGTTGTTCACTTCCTGTCCAGAAACACCATAACTTGTGGTGTACGAGAGGCCTATCGAAGATGTGGGTATTATACGTTTTCAGTCGGCACCTCGTAGGCTCGGAAGCGAATGAAAATCTTGGACGAAACGAGAGGCGAATCGTCAGCAATCGGGGCCCGTTCGTAGAGTTCGACTTGACGGTCGATCATGGTTTCCGCGAGAGTTGAATCGGACGGATTCCCATCCAAGATCACGCAATCCAAAATCATCGAGGACGAGCCACCAGTCAAACACACCTTGTGACCGTAGAGAGTCTCGCGCCGGTCTTTGCGAATAATGTCGGTGTGTTCTTCGAAGATCGAAACGACATTTTCCTCCGCAGGCACACGCTCTTCATCAATCACTCTACGCCGAGTTTGGTTGATGACTTTTTCGGTGAGGATGAGAAAGTGCTTAAAATCCGCGGCGATCTTCTCCGCACTCGCTCGCTTCACCGGCTCGGTCAAGCCGGACTCGTCCAACTGGTCTGCAACGCGTTGAGCGGAGCGATAGGTTTCTTCCGACACCTTCAGTAGATCTCGATAGACGCGACGCCTTTGTTCCTTATCCTTCGCGTTTAGAACTCCCAGTCGACGTCTCTTCGCTCGACGCGTTCGATTGCCGAAGACCACTACTGTACCCAGCAGTTCGCGAGTTCGGCACATGAGGCGAGTGAGAACTCGGACGCAGTCATAAAGAAGCTCGGAGTCCGTAGGAGAATGAATATTCGACTCCACTACCGTGCAGTCCACTCGTACTTTTCTTCCTTTTTCGATCGCGGTCTTCTCGGCAACACTCACCAACTCTCGGTTGATTTTCTCCAGCGTTTCGAACTTCACGGCTTTGATGTTTGCTGCTAGGGTCGACTTCGACGGGCTCGGCTCTATGATGCCGAGCTGGCAAAACGTCCGATAGCTTCGAGAGTCTGCCAAGTGAAACGCCAGCTCCCGATAGGTGAACTGATTCAGCTGCTTGACCAACAACGCCCGGAGAACCTGCTCCGCGCTCATTCCCCCACGACCAACATCGCTCCCTGCCGATGGGGTGACCGACCTCAGGTCTTGCAGTACCAGCTCATTGAGCTTAGGATGGGCATCGAGCAGCGATGATATCGTTTCGAGCTCGCGTGCGTACTCCAGCTCCAGCCAGGGCTCGCGAAGGCTTGGTTGTGGGTTGATCGTTTTTCGCATTTAGGGCTGGTCTCCTTTGGAGTTAAGTCGTTTAGAATCTGCGTTTTTGTCGACTCGATACTAAACGACACTCCCTCAGAAGGCTAGCCCTAAATTTGCGATTACCCCTTTTTTCTCAACCTCTTACACCTGTCAGGACGGGTACTAGTTAGTTAAGTCACTAAGCTAGGTCTTGCCGGGATCTTTTGGTCTCGCCGGTCCTACCAAAACTCGCCCAGGTTTCTCGCCGGTCAATCGAGCGCCGTCGATAATCGGGACACCGTTGACGATGACATGCTCGATTCCCACCGAAGTAGCGGTGAGGATCAGTATAAGTGGCCAGATCCTGAATCCGATCAAAGTCAAAGACGGTAATGTCTGCGTACATTCCTTCCTTGATCAAGCCCCTCTCCGTCTGACCAATCTGCATCATCGAGGCATGGGTCATGCGCCGGATGGCATCTTCGAGCTCCAGCACACCGAGCTCGCGAACAAATCGCGCCAGCACCCGAGGAAAAGCGCCATAGCTCCGGGGATGCGGAAAACCCTTGCCGTAGCTGGTCGGATCCCCGTCAGTCTGGAACATCGCGAAGGGATGGCGCATCACTCTCTTGACGTCCTCTTCGTCCATAAAGTGGTAAATGGCGCTGAACCCGCCCGCGAGCTGGAGCTCGATGACCAGCTGGATTCCCGACGCAACCGTGTTGGGCATCCCGCGATGGGCAGCCAAGTCGGCCAGCGTCTTACCGTCGTATCGTGGGTCCGAACGGAGGCGTCGGAACTGGATCCGCGCCAGATCGTCGCCCACCCACTCGGTCTCGAACATCTCTTTCATTTTGGCTTCGATGCGGGCACGAGTTTCCGGTTCTTCAATGCGTTCCCGAAACTTCTCCGGACCTCCGGCCAAAGACCACTGAGGGAAAAGCACACTCGATCCGGTGCTTCCGGCAGTGTAGGGATAGAGATCATGTTTGACGTCCAAGCCTTCTTCGCGGGCTTTATCGATCATGGCTAGCGTCTTCTCAGTCCAACCCCATTGAGCCGCACCCATCGCCTTGTGATGCTGTATCTCCACGGGAATCCCCGCTTCTCTCCCAATTCTGATGGCCTCGGCGACGGCATCCAAAAGCCCGCGTCCCTCGTCTCTCATGTGCGTGTAGTAGACGCCTCCATAGCGTGCCGCGACCTTCGCCAGTTCTATAACTTCCCCGGTCTTGGCGTAATTGGCCGGTACATAAAGGAGACCGGTGGAGAGTCCCAAAGCGCCCTGCTGCATCGACTCTTCGACAAGCCCTTTCATGCGCTCGAACTCCTCCGAAGTGGGCTCCCGGTTATCCATGCCGAGCACCTGACGGCGGGTCCAGCTGTGACCCGCAAAAAACCCCACATTCGGTGCAATCTTCAAAGAACGCGCATACTCGTCAAGTGGATAAGGTTGGCGACCGCTGTGCAAAGAGGCAAGAATCGTGGTGATTCCCTGGCGGATAAAATTTTCCGCCAGAGGATGTTCATGGATTCGCACCTGAATGTGGGCATGATGGTCGAGAAAGCCAGGTGCTACAATCAGGCCTTCGGCATCCAGCACCCGTGCGGCTTCGTCGGGCGGAATTCCGTCCCGGTCGACGCGCACAATCCTGTCCCCCCGGACTCCGACGTCCGCTTGAAAACGGGACGAACCCGATCCGTCTACGACGGTTCCGCCCTTGAGCAAGAGATCGTATTGGTAGGCTTCTCGCGCCGATTCCGCCTCCGGATAAGAGCAACAAACCGACACGAGCGGGAAGCTGGCGAACACGATGAGGAGGAGCAGGTGCCGGTTCGGATTGGTCTTGTTCGGGTTCAAAGGGCGATCGTAAAGCATCTTCTAAATCTCCTGTCTTTTCGCTCTGCTCGACCGCGCCCGTTTCGAAAGAAACGATGGTTCCTGTTCTTTGTCGATCACTGGTTTGTCATTCACCCGCCGTGTCTCGCGCCGCAGCCCATCTCGACTGCCTCGACCAGCACGCGCCGAGGTTTTTCCCGCGCTCCGGTCCATCGAAATTCTCCTCTTTTCCTTGGATGGATCTTGTATCCTCAGCACCGATGGCGCCTTCTTCCTCCGCTTCGGCAAACCGGGTTTCCGTTTCAGAGTTCGTGCGCGGATATATCGCCTTTGTTCAATCAGCCAATTCACAGCTCTTGGTTATTACTATATTCATTTTTGAGTAAGGAGAGGGAATTATGCGAATCATGACTGGATCTTTCTTGCTGAGTTCCGTCCTCATTCTTTGCACGGCAATGGTCAGTGGGCAAGAAGTGACGGCGATCCGGGCAGGTCGGTTGATTGACGGTTCGGGGGCGCCTGCGGTCGAGAATGCCGTCATCATTATTAGAGGAGATCGCATCGAGGCGGTGGGAAGGGCCATTTCCGTTCCCCAGGGGGCACGAATCATAGACCTGAGCCAGGAGACTGTGATGCCCGGTATCGTGGACGCCCACGCTCACTTGTCCATTCGCCCAGATACCCGCACTTTGCAAGGCCAGCTCGAGGGCATGACCCAGGCTGACGCCAAACAAATGGCACGAATCGTTCGCGATATACGGGTGCAACTGCTGTCAGGTGTAACCAGCCTCTACGTTGTGGGCGAAGTCCACTACAACGACATACATGCCAGCGAAGCGGTGGATGACGGAATTATTGCGGGTCCTCGGATCTACCCAAGCGGAAACTTTATTTCGACTACCGCTGGTCATGGACCCGCCGAGTATCGAACGACAAATGGGCCTTGGGAGATGAGGGTCTTTGTCCGCAAAAATTACGAGATGGGCGCTCACCACATGAAGCTGACGGTCACCGATCGGGCACGGGTCGGCCCGAACACCGGTACACCCTACGCCCCGGGAGAGTCCAACTATACGACGGAAGAGATCGAGGCAGCCATCGGTGAGCTGCACCGCCTCGGGATAGAAGCGACGGCGCACGCAAACGGCGAGTCGATTCGGCTGGCGGTGGAAGCCGGTGTCGATTCGATCCAGCACGGGGGAGGGCTCAATGAAGATCTTATGAATCTTTTGGTGGACCGGAGCGTTGGATTCGTGAACACGTATACGATCGGCTTCCAAAGGGTATTCGACGAATGGGAGTTTTTGGACAACGAGGCCCGGAGTATCGAGGCGTGGATCGACAGATGCGCAAAAGTTCATCAGGAAGCGATTGCCGAAAGCGAACGAAGGGCCAGTCGCGTCAAGCAACGTTGGAGCCAGCTGAAAAGAGCGAAGGAAAAAGGGGTCCTCGTTGGCATCGGAACGGACAGCATGCATGGTCTAATGGCGCTCGAAATGGAGAACCTCGTCAAAGCCGGCTTCAGCCCTTTGGAGGCGATTACTGCTGCCACTGGGATCAACGCGCAGGTCGTCGGAATCGATGCCGATGTAGGAACCATCGAGAAGGGAAAATACGCGGATATCATATCCATACAGGGAAAGCCTGACGAAAACATCCGGGATTTGAGGAACGTGAACTTCTTGATGGTCGGCGGAAGAAATTATAGCGACTTGAGTTTCAGGTAAGAGCCACAATTTTCATGCTACATCCAGGGGAATCGCGTCGTTTTTTCCCACAGACGCTCAGGGGACGGGACCCGCTGCGAGACGTGTTCCAAACCATACTCGCTCCATTGGTCCTTTGAAGCACTGGGATAGACCTGACCGGTTCTAAACTAACGTCGACACTATGTGACCAGCTTGGCCCGATAGAAGGCAACCGAGCGGGTCGTTCCCTAGCGTTCAGCTTCGAGCTTCTTGACGAGAACTTCCGCTTGTTTCGCCTTTTCGTGCTCCGGCGCGGTCGAGAGGAGGGTTTTGAGGACTTCCAAGGCCTCATCTGTCCGCTTGGCCTTGATGTGGCAAACGCCGAGGCCGTATAACGCGTCCACATTTTGTGGGTTCGCCTGGAGTGCCCTCTGGAAATACCGTTCCGCCTTTTCCAACTGTCCGCGGTTGAAGGCCCAGGTCCCGGCGTTGGCAACCATGGAGGATATCGCCGCGGGGTTACCCGCTTTCTGGATGTATTTCTCGGCAGTCTCTTCATCGCCCATCAGGAGGTACGTCTGGCCGAGGCTGAGGTTGAGCATGGCGCTCGTCGCCAGCTCGCTTTCAGAGCTTGCCACACGCGTCAGATGCTCCAGCGCTTCGTCGTACTTCCCCAGATCGGTTAGGCTGAGGCCCAAGATGTATTCTGCTCGGGCGTCGTCGGGGTCGTCGGCCAAGGCAAGCTTCATCAGAGAGACAGCCTCCTCGAAGCGCCCGTCGGAGAACGCCTGAAATCCCTCCTCGTAATAGGTGGATTCCGTCTTGACCATCCGCAACTCGAGTGAACCCGTGCCCCCGCCTCCAATCTGAGTGACCATGGGCTCGTGGGCGTATCGGGTAAGCTCACAGACGATGCGGTACTGGCCGCTCCGTATCCCCGCTCGGAGGAAACGTCCGTCCTTGCCGGACTTGACCCGGACCGTCAAATTTTGAGCCCGCTGCGTGAAGGTACAGGCGGCGCCTTCGAGAGGGTTGCCGTCCTCGTCAGTAACTCGGCCCTTAACGGTGTTTTGGAGCGCCGCGGCATGTCCTGGAGTAAGGCACACCAGCAAAAACCCGGACAACACCACGGCGTGCCACCACGAGCCGGAGCCTCTACGACCGTCCATGTCTATACCAGACTCCTTTCTGTGCTCACACGGCTGTTCCCCTCACGTGCCGGCACGGACTGGGATGTTCCAGAGCCCAAATCAGGGGCAGAAGGTGGGACGATCCTTCTGCCCCGTTTCCTCCTACGATGGATATCATAACGCGGTCTCGCATTCCAAAGCATAACTTCGGGTCTTTCTCAAGTAAATCGATGCTAGGCAGGTCTAGCACCACGGCTCCTGTCCCTGGGCCGTGCGCCCCCCTATCGGCTCTCTTTGTGCTATGCTCTCTCGCCACGATGCCGACCTGCAAGACGCTGCTGGACGAGATCAAGTCGAGGCATCCGTCCGCCGATCCGCAGCGTGCTGGACGAGGCGCTGCTTACGATGCGCGAGCGCGTGAGCGTGACGATAGCGGGCGGGGAGATCAAGTGCGAGAAGGCGTGGTTCGACGTCCCGGGCTTGTATGTCTTCGGCGAGGGGCCGCGGACGCGGGTCTTCATGGCCACAGGCCATTGGCCGCTCGTGAACGCGAACCTCGCGTTCTAGGTCGTGACTCGGCCGTTTCAACGGCGGGGATCGCGGAGGCTAAGATTCCGCCGAAGCGACGGTGCCGATCGCTGGCTGATGGAGGACGACTCATGAAAAGACGCGCGAATATCATCGTTGCGTGGACGCTCGTTCTGGCGGGCGCGTCAGCGGAGCTGTGGGCGCAGGCGCCCGAGCAGCTGGCGCTCGTGGGCGGGATGCTGCTGGACGGGTACGAGGTGCCGCCGCTGCACCATGCGGCCGTGCTTATCGAGGGCGACACCATCAAGTGGGTTGGCCGCGCCGCCGAGGCCACGATTCCGCCCGACGCCACCGTGATCGACACCAGAGGTCGCGTGATGATGCCGGGGATGATCGAGCTGCACGCGCACCTGATGCACCTGGGGTCGAAGTACGCGCCCTTGTGGGAATGGGCGGCCGAGAAAGGCCTGATGGAGCGAGTCATAGAGATCTCCGCCAGGCAGTTCCTGATGGCCGGCGTCACTTCGGTCGTCGATCTCGGTGGACCGCTCGAGGAGAGTCTCAACGTGCGCGAACGGGTCGCGCGGGGCGAGGTCCCGGGGGCGCGGCTGTTCGTGAGCGGGTTCGTCATTCAGCGGGGCGGCCCTCCCGGCCCGAACGCGTGGCCGGCAGTCCACCCGGACCGGATCGATACGCCCGAAGACGCCGCGCGCATCACCGAGGAACTGGCCGGAGCGGGCGTGGACGTCATCAAGGTGCGCACGAACCTGACGCCGGCGCATTACCAGGCGATCGTCGAGGCCGCACATCGCCGCAACCTCCTTGTGCACGCGCACGTGTACGACGAAAAAGACGTGCGGAACGCGCTCGAAGCCGGCGTGGACGTGCTGACCCATGCGGGTTCAGCCGGGCGCACCCCGCCGTACACTCCGGAGCTGATTCGCGACATCGTTAACGCCGGGCGACCGGTCGTCGTCACCGGCACACACCGGACGTGGATCTTCCCAGCCACGGTCGACTTCCCGGAGCGGCTACAGGATCCACAGCTCAAAGCCGACTTCGGCGCCGAGCCCGGCCTCTGGGAGCTGGTGCAGAAGTCGTTCGAGCACTGGCACACGCTCGGGTACTTCCAGCAGGTCGACCGCGAGATGTTCTTTCGGGAGCGGGGGCTGAAGCAGTTCATCGAGGCCGGCGCCGTGCTGGGCATCGGGACGGACTCGGGCTCGCCGATGAACTTCAATCCGGAGGCGATGTGGCGGGAGATCAAGGCGCACGTGGACATGGGGATGTCGCCGCAGCGGGCGATTTCGGCCGCAACGCGCATCGGTGCTCGCATTCTCGGCCGCGGGCAGGATCTGGGCACGATCGAGCCGGGCAAGCTGGCCGACATCATCGTGGTGCGGGGTAATCCGCTGTTCAATATCATGGCGCTGGCCGACGTGGAAGTGGTCGTCAAGGACGGCGTCGTCTACAAGGGTGGGCCGGCGCGCCGTTAGCGCACAGAGAAGGCCCGAAGAGGGAGAGCGAATCATGAGAGTCACGAAAAACTACGCATACGGTGTTGTCGTGCTGGCGCTCGTGCTGCTTGGCACCCCAGCGGAGCTGCGGGCGCAGACGCCCACGCGCGTGGCGCTGGTGGGCGGCATGCTCCTGGACGGCTACGAGGTGCCGCCGCTGCACCATGCGGCGGTGCTCATCGAAGGCAACACGATTGTCTGGGTGGGCCGGGCCGCCGAGGCCACGATTCCGTCGGACGCGACGGTGATCGACACGAGAGGACGGGTCATGCTACCGGGCCTCATCGACCTGCACGGCCATCTGTCGCTGCTCGGCTCGGCCTACCCGCGCTGGTGGCAGTGGGTGCGCGAGCGAGACGTCCTGGACGCCGTCATGGAGCTGTCGGCCAAACAGCTGCTGAGGGCCGGCGTTACCTCGGTGGTCGATCTCGGGTCGCCGCTCGAAGAGAGCTTGCGAGTGCGCGATCGGGTCGCCCGCGGCGAGATTCCGGGGCCGCGGCTGTGGATGGCCGGATTGGTGATCCCGCGGAAGGGTGAGATAAGCGGCGACATCGAGCTCCGTGGCTCGTTCGGGAGACCTGATCCGCAGATGGGGAACCAGAAGCGCCCGTTTCGATCCGGCGAGGAGTGGTGGGCCTACCCGCCGGGGACGATCGACACGCCCGAAGACGCCGCGCGCGTTACCGACGAACTGGCCCGGGCAGGCGTCGACGTCATCAAGGCATACACGAACCTCACGCCCGCGCACTACCGGGCGATCCTCGAGACGGCGCATCGCCACAACCTCCGGGTGCACGCGCACGTGTACGACGAGCAGGACGTGCGCAACGCGCTCGAGGCCGGAGTGGACGTCCTCACGCATACGGGCTCGGCCGGGACCACGCCGCCGTACACTCCGGAGCTGATTCGCGACGTCGTGAACGCGGGGCGGCCGGTGGTGATCACCGCCACCCACCGTTCGTGGATTTTTCCGGCCACGGTGGGGTTTCCGGAACGGCTGCAGGACCCCCAGCTGAAGGAAGACTTCGCCGCGATACCCGGCCTATGGGAGGAAGTGCAGTCCTCGCTCGAGCAGTGGCATACGATCAGCTACTTTCAGCGGGTTGACCGGGAGATGTTCTTCCGCGAGCGCGGGTTGAAGCAGTTCATCGAAGCGGGCGCGGTGATGGGCATGGGCACCGACCCCTCTCCAGCGAATTTCAACACCGAGGCACTGTGGCGGGAGATCAAGGCGCACGTGGACATGGGGATGTCGCCGCAGCGCGCCATTTCGGCGGCGACGCGCATCAACGCGCGGATCCTGGGCAGAGGGAGCGACCTCGGGACGATCGAGCCGGGCAAGCTGGCCGACATCATCGTGGTGCGGGGCAATCCGCTGTTCAACATCATGGCGCTGGCCGACGTGGAAGTGGTCGTCAAGGACGGCGTCGTCTACAAGGGCGGGCCGACCGGCCGGTAGCCAGCTGGCTCCGGCCGGAGGGACACAATGAGTCTCGCCCCGCGACTTTCCTGCACTGGGAAGACCAGCCCGCTGTCGAGACCTTGGTGGTTGTCATGGGCGGCGTAAGCGCGAACAACCGTGCGAAGAATATTCTCCCCGAGCGGAACCATCCGTTCGAGGCGTTCATGTTTTATCGAACGAACAAAACGATCCGCGTGGGCGTTCACATTCGGACTCTCGCCCGTAGCTTGGGCTTCGACATCGATGGCGACAATTAGTGGCAGCACGACAAGCCCGAGGGCCTCGAGCACACGGGGGCGCACGAACGTCGGCGAGCCTCTGCAAATGCATCAACGATCTCAGGGCCATACGAAATCTGGCTCCCATCGACCGGGAGCTGCTCGATCTCGTCGAGGGATCCGCGCGCAGACGAGCGGAGGGCACCTCATGGAGAGAAAAATGAACAGAAGCAAAAGCCGGGTCTCGTTCCCAATGGCAGGTACGCTCCTGGCCGCGGCCGTCTCGCTGATAGTGTTCGCAGGCGCAGCGTCGGCGCAGCCAAACAGCAAGCTCGCCCTCGTGGGCGGCATGCTGCTGGATGGATATGAGGTACCGCCGCTCCACAACGCGGCCGTTCTCATCGAGAGCGACCGTATTGTCGCCGTCGGTAGGGCCCCCGAGATCGAGATCCCGCAAGGCTACACCGTCATCGATACGCAGGGCCGGACGATGCTGCCGGGACTCATCGACCTACATGCTCACCTCATGATCCTGGGCCACGGTGACTATGCCACCTGGTTCCCCTGGCTTGAGAAAACCGGGACACCTATCCAGCAGGTCATGGAGATCTCAGCTCGACAGTTGCTGATGGCCGGCGTGACCTCGGCGGTGGATTTGGGGGCGACGCTCGACGATAGCATCACGGTGCGAGATCGGATCAACCGCGGCGAGATCCCTGGCCCTAGAATGTGGATGAGTGGCGCTTGGGTGACGGGACGCGTCTGGCCTATTTTTCCGGCCGAGTCTCAGATCGGGATCAAAACGCCCGAGGAGGCCGGGAAGGCCACCGAGGATCTGGCCAAGGCGGGCGTCGACGTCATCAAGGCCTGGGCCGGCCTGAACCGAGCGCATTACGAGGCCATCGTGGAGGCAGCGCACCGGTACGACATTCGAGTGCACGCGCACGTCTACAGTCCTCAGGCAGTTCGAGACGCACTCGAGGCCGGGGTGGACGTGCTGCAGCACGTGGGCTCCGCCGGCACACCCCCCTACGATGCGGAGCTCCTCGAAGACATCGTTGTGAGCGGGAGGCCGGTCGTCGTCACTGGAGCGCATCGCGTATGGGTGTTTCCGGCGACGGTCGCGTTTCCGGAGCGCTTGCAGGACCCGCAGCTGAAGAGGGATTTCCCGCCCGAGATCTACGAGGAGGTGCAGAACAGCTTCGAGAACTGGCATACCCTTCGATACTTCTCCACGACACCGCGGCAGATGTTGTTTGGCGACGCCTCGCTCAAGCAGTGGATCGATTCGGGCGCGGTCGTGGGCATGGGCACGGATTCCGGCACCCCGTTGAACTTCCATACGGAAGCGTTGTGGCGAGAGATCAAGGCCTTCGTAGATCTGGGCATGAGCCCCCAACGGGCCATCTCGGCGACCACTCGAGTCAATGCACGGATCCTGGGGCGCAGAGACGATTTGGGAACTATCGAAGTGGGCAAGATCGCGGATATCATCGTCGTCAACGGCGACCCTCTTTTCAACATCATGGCCTTGGCCGACGTCGAAGTCGTCGTCAAGGACGGCAAAGTGTACAAGGGCGGCCCGGCCATGGCGTCTCCGACATCCAGTAAATAGACTGAGCCGCACGGCTGGCCCTCCGCTCGTACACAGCCCGGCGATGAGGAGGAGTGATGATGATGCAACCTTTCGCTCGCAAGCGCTCAGCTACAGCCCTGTTCTGGTTGACCTTGTTGACCTTGACTTGCATGCTTTCCGCGGTGCCGCTGTTTGCGCACGCTCCGCAGATTCCGCTCGCCTACCGTCACATCTTTGGCGGCGGTGGAGGGATGTATATGGAGAGCATGTACCTGCCGCCGGTGACTACGGGGCCTTGGTCGCCGGCCTGGTCTCCGGATGGACGGGAGATCGTGTTCGCCATGCAAGGGAGTCTCTGGAAGATCCTCGCCCAGGGGGGAGAGGCGGTGCAGCTCACGTCGGGACCCCACTATGACTCCGAGCCGGATTGGTCGCCCGACGGCGGACAGATCGCATTCACTCGCGACACCGGTCAAGTGATTGACATATGGGTGGTCGGTGCCGATGGAGCCAGTCCTCGCCAGCTCACCAAGAGCATTGCGTTCAGCGTCAACCCCCGCTGGTCTCCGGATGGAAGAACCATTCTCTACGAGTCGATGGACAAAGGCGAGGCGCTCGGACTCTGGTCCATATCGGTCAAAGAGGGGACGGTTCAACCCGTGCTGGCAGACGCGTATCAAAACATCACCGCGAGCTGGTCGCCCGACGGCGACGAGGTCGTTTTCGTCAGCAACCGGCCCTGGAACGGCCGGCCGATCCAAGGCACGGGCGGAATCTGGAAGTATCGTTCCGGCGCCGAGCACCCCACGATACTGCTGCCCGAGGAGACGGTCTGGCACGCCCGCCCGGCCTGGTCGCCGGACGGTCTCAAAGTTGCCTACGCGTCATTCCGTAGCGGGCACAATCAGTTGTGGGTAATGTCGGCGACCGACGGTAACCCCTTGCGGCTCACCTTTGTGGACGGCGAAGTCTTCACCCCTGCCTGGTCACCCGACAGTCGGAAACTCGCTTACATCTCGAACTCGGGGGGCAAGTTCACTCTTTGGACCATCGCTAGCGTGGGCGGCATGCCGTCCGAAGTCGGGATCTCCGGCCTGAAGCACCGGTATCCGGTGGGTCGCCTAAAGGTCGTGGTCCGGGACGCGGCTACCGGCGACGAGACCCAAGCCCGCGTGTACCTGAAAGCGGCTGACGGGAAGTCGTATACACCTTTGGCTGACTTTCACCGAATGGTCGTGGTCACGGACGATCACTACTTTCATACCGAGGGGAGCTTCGCCGTGGATCTACCGGTGGGAGAAGTCACGGTGGAGGTCACCAAAGGCTTCGAGTACCGGCCTCAAACAAAGCAGGTGAACATCGCGCCGGGCGAAACTGAGGAGCTGGAGCTCACGCTGGAGCGGTTCATCGATCTGCCGGCGCGAGGTTGGTACTCCGGCGACAACCATATCCACATGAATTATGGGGGCATCTTCGAAGCGACTCCCCAATCGCTGCTGCTCGAGGCCGATGCGGAGGATCTTCACGTCATCAACGACCTGGTGGCCAATCAGTGGGGAACCCGCATACACGATCTAAAGTATTTCGAAGGCAAGCTGAACGCCCTCTCGAAGCCGAATCGGTTGCTTTATTTCAACGAGGAGTATCGCCCCAGCTTTGCCGGCCATATGGCCCTGCTGAATCTAAAGGAGTTTTTCTTCCCTCAATTCGATGGCTACCAGGGCACATCGGTGGCCGCCCATTACCCCACAAACTCACAGGTGCTGGACGCCGCACACGCCCAGGGGGGCGTTGCCGGCTACGTGCATCCCTTTCTCAGCCGCAACCAGGATCCTTCCGAGAACGACTACCGCGGGGCACGAGAGTTTCCCGTCAACGCTGCCCTGGGTAACATCGACTACTACGACGTCATGTGCATTTGGAGCGACGAGTACGTCTCGGCGGACGTTTGGTATCGAGTGCTCAACTTGGGCTTCCGGGTTCCCGCCTCTGCCGGCACCGACGCGATGACGAACTATTGGCGTGCCCCCGCGATCGGTACCACGCGGGTGTATGTGAAATCGGGCTCTCCGCTGGACTATGGAAACTGGATCCGCGGCCTGACCTTGGGGCGCTCGTTCGTTACCAACGGGCCTTTACTGTTGTTGCGTGTGGAGGGGCGGGAGCCGGGTGACGAGCTGCGCATGCCGGGTCGGGATCCCGGCCAGCTGCAGGTGGAGGCGGAAGCAAGCTCCATCTTCCCCATGGATACTCTGGACATTATCGTGAACGGTGATGTTGTTTTTTCGAAGAAGCCGGAAGATCCGTACCACATCAAAGTCAATACCACCGTGCCGATCGCCCGCAGCGGGTGGGTGGCGGCCCGGGTGACCGGGCCGGAGGAGCTGCACCTGCTCATGGATAGTTATGTGTACGCCCATACGAACCCAGTGTACGTTACCAAAGGCAACCAGGCGCCGAGTTCGCTGGAGGATGCCCGCTATTTTCTGAAGTGGACCGAGCGGGTGCTGGAGCTGCTGGAAGCCTCCCAAGCTTTCGATAGTCCAGCGCAAAAAGAAGAAGTCGTCCAACTCTGGCGCCGGGGTCGGCAGGCCTTCGCCGAACTCGCTCAGGATTCGAACGACCCTCCCTAACAGCGTCGGTTCCTTGCCTTTCGAGGGGTCTTCGAAGGACCAGGGCGTCGTACGGTCTCACTTGAACGCGAATCGGCTTACGACTAAGCTCGAAGGCAGTCGCGGCGGCTTACGAACTTTCTCCAGGAGGTGGTTGATGAAACGGAACGCATTGATGACCGTTATCATCTCCCTCGCAGTTAACGCGTTTGGTGATGAACGGCTGGACAAGCTGTCTGCCGAACGTCTCAAGTGGCTCGAGCAAGAGGTGGTCTACATCATTACTGAGAAGCAGAGAGACGTCTTTCTTTCTCTGGACACGCTGGAAGAGCGAGATGCATCAAAACTGACCCTTTCCCTCGGCTTTAAGCCAGTCGGATACCCGTGGCGCCAGATCGGGGTACCCGATGAAGTCAATGAATCAGCACGATTCTCTCATTTGGAGGCTGGAGCCATTCAACTCCTCGGCTGGTTACGATTTGAGGATTCGAAATATTAATGGCGAGCGGAAACCCGGGCCTTTCGGGAATGTTCATATGGACCATGTATTCGAAAGCAAACATATGATTCTCTTGAATCAACAAATGATGCCTGTCTGCCCGAAAATTCGTCATCGAGGGCCCGAGCGTGCCGGTGCCAACACTACCGAAGGCATGATTATCGATTGCGAATCCTGGCTCATCGGTATTAGCGAGCGCCTTTTGTATCATCACGTAGTCGATATTTCCTTTGCCGTCAGCGGTGCGCCCCGTTCCTTGGATCCCCGAATTGACAAAGGGCGTATAGATGTAGCCCGCCTGTTCCATTGCTGAAACCATAGCGTCGAGAGACTCCTTCGCGGTCATACCGACTTTCATGTGATCCCGCATGATCCATTGGCCTGCGACCGCCAGATCAAAGAGGCGCTGGATGCTCTCGGGAACACTCGTTTCCCCTTCTCTCAGAATGTACGCGTGCGTCTTCGTGTCCGTCCCAAAGCCCATATAGTTGACGCCAACATTAAAGGCGAAAAAATCGCCGCGCTGAAAAACGTAGTCTCCGTGCCAGATCCAATATCGTGCGTCAGGTGGATAGGGGGGGCGTTCGGACAATGCTGAGTAGTAGACCCGGATTCCACCTCGGGACCACGTACTGTATCCCGCCAAATGTCGCTTGTATGCTTCCTCCTTGGCCCACCAGGTTATGTCCCTTATCGTCGTTACACCCGGCTCGATACGAGATAGAGCCTCAGCATGGATCTGACGAGCTATTTCCAATGTATTGGCCTGTGCTGTCACCTCCTGGAGCGTTCTTCGCACCACGAAGTCTGTAATGACATTCTCTGCAGACACGATTCTCTCGGAATATTTGGGGCCTAGAGTTTTTACCAGTTTCAGATAGGAAGAATGTGAAATTCCATCTGCCTCGGCGAGCCAATCCGATGTATTGACTGCGATTGTTTTTGGATCACGTTCAGCAACGAACTCTCTGAATTCGTCGTAGACTTCATCGCCATAGCCGAACGCCATGCGATATCCGCGGTCATAACTGGAAATAGCCCGCGCGAAAGCGTCAGAGCCGCGTACATCGATATTCTCGACGGCTCCCGCTGCACCAAACGCAGCCCGCTCGATCTTGTCGCCGACGTCGGTAAAAACCAAGTACCCGTAGGTTGTTCCGAAGTACTGAGCCATAGGATCGGGATCTCCGTGACGCGTGACATGAATCCACATGTCCACGCCATTGTCGCGCATGGCCCCCGGCAGAATGAGATCGAGCTTGTCCTTTCGGATCAGACGAAGAACTTCCCCGCCGGTCTTCGACGTATGCACCCCCAGCTGCGCATTGGCGAAAGCGGACGAGAGCGTCACAGAAATCAAGATAAACATCGCTCGAAGCATCATCATCTTCTCCTCTCGATGAAAGGATAGGGAATTCCAAAACCTCCTCGAGGCGTTTTCTTGGATTTCTCCAGTATGGCCGACGTGGCGTCACGTCATTAAATGTCGGTGACGTTAGCAAAAGGTACGTAGCAAGACAAGGTGGTGAAGGGGAGGGAGTTCAAGCGGGGAAGACACAGGTATGGCGTCGCGTTGCGAGAGAAATCGCACAGGGGAAAAGAAATTGAGAGGCCGAAGCTAAGGCTGAGGAGGAGCTCGGGAGTGGGTCTTGGACGTTTTCGGATGATCCATAATTTTTCGAATGACTTTCTGTTTGAAGATGAAAGCGACAGCGCGGAGGGTGCCACCGAAATGTGGAGCTCGACATCTTGGCGGCACCGTCCACGCTGGGCTGGGTCGGGGGAGTCCGCGTGCTCCCCGCGGAGTTGAAGGCTGCGATCGTTCTTTTCTACAGCCTGCTCGATGAAAAGCAGCGCCGTCTGTACGCGGGAGTCGAGGCCATGAAGCTCGGTCACGGTGGCGACCAACAGATTGCCGAACTGCTCGGGATGGATCCGAGCACGGTAGCCAGAGGTCGTAGGGAATTGCTAACGAGAAATGTTGCGCTCGACGGGGTTCGGCGAAAGGGTGGCGGACGGCGTGCCGTCCAAAAAAAACGCGGGGAACGAACTGGATGAAGCCATCGGGAACCGCCCGGCGGTGCTTCGGACCGGCCATCGGCATTTTTCGGACCGCGGTCGGGAATCCCAGGATCCCTCCCCGATACCGGTAGACGAAGTCCATGATCTCCATGACGTGCTTTTCGGTAAGGCCGGGGCGCATCGCCCGCAAACCCTCGACGATCCCTTTCCCGGTGATCGCCACCGCGCGCCGGAGCGAGGCGAGGCCGTAGGCGTCGTGGAGCATCCGGACCGCGTCCAGGATGTCGCCCGAATCGCGAATGTCGAGCTCGGGCGAGAATCGCTTCAGCCTCTCGAAGTACGCGAGCCGCGGGCATCCCCAGTCGCAGGAAGCGCGGATAGTTGAGATAGAGGACCGTGCCGTCACGACTCCAGGTCTTCGAGAGCGCGGCGGGAAGCGGCCACCGGCGGATCTGGGTGATGCGCCAGTCGCGGTAGTCGGTGAGCGCCACCGAGAGGTCTTCTTCGAGCTCCGGAAAAGGGCGAACCTCCTCGATGCCAATGACCGACCGCATGGCTTCGACATCGGCCGACGTGTACAGAACCACCCAGTCCTTCTCCTCGGTGGGAACGAGGAGAATCGCCGAGTCGTAGCTGTCGAGTCCTTCGACGTCAGTCAGGAAGATGAAGTCGTGATTCTCGCTGTGGGGCACCTGAAACTCGAGCCGCCTCGGCTGGGATCGTTCGGCGGAGAACACGAGCATCGCTCCGTCGGGAATGGCGTGGAGCACGCGTGCCCGCCGACGCGCGAAGATGCGCCGAATCTCGTCCGGATCCGGGTTGTCGAGATCGAGCCGCGACGCCAGTTCCGCATCTCGGGTGTAGTCGTACTCTGCCGACGTTGTCGCCTCTTGCGCCTCGACGCTCATGGTGACGAGCAAGCACCCGCCAAGGACAAGGGTGACGGCGAAGGGTTCGATGAATACCGGAGCTTCATGATGGCCTCCAGTCTGGAGCAGCGATTGTACCTTCACTGATCGCCTCTCGTCGGTGTCTCTTACGGGCAAACGCCCGATCTTTACTAGGCGAAGATAGCTAGCAGAATAGCGCGTCTCATCGGTTTCTCTATTGTGCGGAGCTTGGGGCGGGTCGTCGCCAGGTTCCCGCGAGTGCTGGTCACCGGGTTAACGTGGGTTTGCAAAACGAACACGAAATCCCACGAAAGGACCTTCGTATGTCTACCTCACTACGAATGCGGATGAAACAGAACAAGAGCAAAAGCCATCTCAATTCGGCATACGGGAGTAAGTGCGTTGGATCCTGTGTCCCGGGTGACCAAGAAAAGTACCTGCGGCAACGAAGTTCTCTACCCATCTATGGTCACTCCAGTGGCCGTCATACTCCTTTGAGAAGTTCAGGTAACTTCCTGATTCTTCACTTTGCGTGCTGAACAGTACGCGGTATTTGTTGGGCGAGACCTCCTCTGCATATATGGCATGTAGAGGAGCACCCTCGTTTTGCACAAAAAATCCCGCGTATTCGCCCATTCTCACCACCACGTGCTCCCCTGCTTTTACGGACGGTTCCGTCAGGTCTTTGACCTCGACTCGCCACGCACCGTCGATTTCGCTAGATAGGGACGGAATGCGTCTCAAGGTTCGCTGAATACTTTGACCTTCACGCCTGCCCGCGATGCCCGTGTGAGTGATTATCAGCTTTCCATGTCCCTCCCATCTTTCTTTATAGTCCCGGGACATGTCCAGAGGTTGTCCTACCTGTTCCGGGCTCGTATGCATCAACCGAAAATCCTTGTGTGGAGCTTTTTGATGATACAGGCCGGCGGGACCGTGCCCGAAGTAGGCACGGTAGCGACCGTAGACAATCGACTTTGCGTTTTCCACCTCCACTTTTCCCGTGGTCAGATTCTTGATGTCGTATCGGAAAACGCCGTTCGGGTTCGTGGTTTCGTCCTGTGCTTTCAACAAGTGGAAGCAGAAAAGCACAGCAGTTAGGGTAAAAGACCCACTAAGAAAAAATCTCATTTCATTCCTCCTCTCGTTTACAGAGAAATAAAGAAGTGTGCCAAACTTCCGCGGGGAAGGGAGCGGCTAAGCGCATGAAGGCGTTCATGCGCCGCGTTTCCGTAAAGGGCTGAGAGCGGATTTCACTCTTGGGCCTCATCGTCCACTGGCGAGCACGTGGCTGAGACGCGATCTCCTTTCTTGATCGTAAACATCCCCAGCTGAAAATCACTGGCTGCGGTCCACTGAATGATCCGTGCTGAGGCTCGATGTTCTTCGCCACGGTCGATGGAGAGATCTACGGTGCTATTTACATCTGTCTCTTGGGTGCTGAGCAGAACCTTCCATTTGTTCGCCGAGACCAATTGGACGAGAGCCGATGTGAGCGCCTCCCCCTCGGGTTGGTGGAACCAAGCCACGTGGTTTCCAAAGCGAATCACGGTGATCTCGTTGTGCAGCCGTGATTGACTGCTCTTGTTCTCGATTTGCACTTTCCAGACGCCGTCGAGACTGCTCGGTCGAGTTGGCAGTCGTGTATAAACGTATTGGACTTTGTCTCTGCCTCCTTCCATTGGCTCTTGAAGGCTGGTCTGCACCATCCGATTGCCTTTGCAAGTCTCCTCCCATCCAGTGCTTCGATCCCGGACTTCGCCCACGCGCTCCGGATGCCAACTATGTACCAGCTTGAACTTACCTGGTTCTTCGACGAAGCGAAGCTCTGAGATACGCGCTTCGCCGGAAAGCCCTAGGTGCGCCCAGTACGAGCCGTAGAAAATATCCAATCTCTCTCCCGGGTTGACCGAGCCGCTGCTTAGATTTTTCTTTTCGACTTTCCACGCCCCGTTCCGGCACTGAGCCCGAGCCGGGTCGGACCCCACAAGCGCGCACCCAGCCACTGCCAATAGGATGAATCGTACCTTGAATGGATAAATTTCCATGGTTTGCCTCCTCAAGAGATCTCTTGTGCAAGAAATCATAGTCGTGCTACCCTGAACCGCTTGGACACCAGGGGGGAGGAGCGATGCCACGAATCAGGGTTGAGTGGTTCAACACGCGCTCTGACGAGCAGAGGCGAGAGTTGGCGAGACGTATTACAGAAGCCGTCGTCGCCGTGGCCAAAGTCAGCCCAAGCAGTGTTACCGTCAGGTTCGATGAGTTCGACCCTAAGCTCTTTGCCCATGGCGGCGTCATGGATCGCGAGAAACACTAGTTTTCCTCGAGATTTTGCGGGTCGATATCCATTAAGCCCCGCTCCTGGTAGTACTGAATCGCACCAGCATGGAAGGGAACCTCAACGTCCGCGGGCAAATCAGCAGGCTCCCAGTGCTCGAATCCCGGGTGTACTTTCTTCATATAAGCTTGGTTCTCGTAGAGCGCTTTCGTTGCGGCGTATACGATTTCGTCATCCACATCCTTGACGGTAAAAAGAATGCTGGGTAAGCCAACTGTCCTTACCTCGTGCTCCTGGTTTGGGTAGGCGCCAGCCGGCACCAGGATTTCGACGAAACCCCACCGCTGTCGAAGGACAGGGAGAAGCTCTTCCGGCATGGCTAGAAACCGTCCGGGCCGCGTGAACATGAGCTCGGTCAGAGGCGGGGAGGGATCGTTCACGAAAGTCATGGCAAGCTCGAGACGCCCATCTTTCCAATCGTTGAACCTCTGACTAGTCGCCGCCAGCCTCAGCACCGGGCCGTCGACCTGCCACTCCTCTAAGTCGGCGCCGAGCACGCTCAAAACGGCTCTCAAGCAGAAAAGCTCACCCGACCCCGGCAATCCGCTACCGATCCTCGCACTTCCATCCAATGTCTTTATGTCGGCAGCCGTCTCAAGGTTCAGCTTTGGGTTGGCGAAGAGGTGCAATGTGTTCACGATCAGTTTGGCCACCAAACGGAGCTCGGGATAGGCCTCACGAAAAGGGGGCTCCCCACGGTAGGCCCCTTGAAGGAACGGACCGTAGGAGATGCCGAGATCCATGCCGGTCATTGAAACGCGGACCGGGTTGGACACACCACCGGCGCCGGGAACGGCGGTAATCGGGTGTCCATCAAAAGAAAGGTTGGCTTTTTCCGCCAGGCCGGAACCGATGGTATACCAGGTGCTTCCGGTACTCCCGGTGATGATGTTGGTGCGAGGTGGCGGGGGTTTCCCGTCTCGAGTCGCTTGGTCGCACGCTAAGGCCAAGATGCCAATAGCGGCTAGAAGGGAGAGCAAAAGGTTGTGCATAGCGTATTAGAACGTGACCGAAAACCTTTCGAGCTTTTCTTCGTCCAGCTCCACCCCAAGCCCCGAGTCTTTGGGCACGCTCAGCTTGGTGGCGCTTTCCGGAATCGGATCCCGGACCAGGTCGTGCGTCGTCCGAGCGAGGGGCGAGCCATGAATACCGCGACAAAACAATGGCGATGATGCGGCGAAGTGTCTGACCGCGGCGATGCCGATTCCCGAGGCGGTGTCGCTTCCCGGAAGCGCCTTTAGTTGGGCGGCCTCGGTCAAGGCGAGCATCTTTTGGGCCATGGTGAAGCCGCCCACCACCGGCAGTTTGATGTGGACTCCGTCGGCAGCTCCGGCTCGAATCACCGCCAGGAGGTCCTCGAGAGTCGTGGCGCTTTCATCCACGACGATGGGCGCGGTGACGGATTGCCGTATCTCCCTCAGCCCATCTAGAAGCGTGTGATGAACCGGCTGTTCGATCCAATCGACCCCATGTTCCTCGAGAGCACGGATAGCTCGAATGGCCTCTTTTACGGAGTACCCCTCGGTCATATCGATTTTCAAAGAAGGTCCCGGGCCGATCGCTTGTCTCACCTTTCGAAGGCGCTCTACGTCATCCTGAAAATTTCCGGAGATCTTGATCTCGATTTGGTGGAGGCCATGGTCGACGGCACGACGCGCCGCTTCCGCCATTTCCTCCGGGGACATGATGCCGATCCCATACCCGGGTCCTTCGACGTCGATTGAATCGACTACGCTACCACCCAGAAGCACCCACACCGGAACACCCAGGAGCTTGCCCATTAGGTCGTAAAGCGCCATGTCTATCCCGCCCTTGGCGAAGAGCTCTCCGATCCGGGCACGATTCATGCGCTCCCATATGTCTGCGACATTGAACGGGTTCTCGCCGACAATCGCCGGGCCCAGGCAGTCGCGGATCGCAACCGCCGTACCCATGAGGGTGTTCGAATTGAATTTGTTGGTTGAGAGAGCCTCCCCGATTCCGGTGACACCGACGTCGGTCTCGATGCGGATGAGTACGTTCTCCATGGCATTCAGAGATCCTATGGCTTGCCAGTGAACGCGACGGTACGGGATACGATAGGGCGTTACCGAGACGCTGCGAATGTGCACGTCAGCAGGTACGTCCCGTGGCGGCTTTGGGGCAGTCGGACTCACTTCACTGCACCATTCTCAAGATAATCTCGGCGTAGATCTGAGCGGAGCGATACAGCGCGTCGATGTCGACCCACTCGTCCGGCGCATGTTCGTTCTCACCCACGTTGGCGCTCCAGCTGATCCATTTGGTGCCAATACGCCATAGGTCAGGTCGGCCGCCGCCCCGACTCCCCCGAAAGCCGGGCTCGCGTCCCATTCGTGCGGCCGCGATCTCACGGATCACCTTGACCAGCGGCTCGTCCGGGGTGATGGCTGCCCAGTGGTGGTAAGGAACGTGCTGCGTTCCCGGTAGCTTCTCGAGGGTCAATTCGAGCTCGGGGTCTTCCTTTTTCAGTCTATCGAGAACGCCATTGAGCTCGCCCATCACGCCCTCTACGGTCTGTTTCGGATTGAGACGGATGTCAATCTGCGCTTCCGCGACGTCGGGGATTTGGTTGACCGCCGTGCCCGCGTTCAGAGTTCCGACTTGGACGCGAGGTTTGCCCTCCAAGCTGGTAAAAAGGGGATGCTGCTCGTACGTCACAGCTATCGATATCCTCGATGGCGATCAGCACCTTGGCTAGCTTGTAGGGCTGCATTCACCCAAGGTTGGCTGCCTCCGGGGTGAGCCGACTTGCCCTCGACGGTCATCTTGAGCCAGATGTGCCCCGCTGCGATCTGAATGATATCGGGCCCACCGTCGGTGTCCAGGTACCAATCGGTCTTGATGAGCTCGGGTTGATTGTCTACGACGTGGGGAAGCACGTGATCCTGGGCGCCTTCGCCGGGTATATAGGCATGGACCAGGTCTCCCCGAAGCGGGACACCGGCATCGAGAATCGCCTGGGTGGCCACGAGCACCGCGGCAATGCCGCCTTTTTGATCGGCGGCGCCCCGACCATACAGTTTGTTGCCTTTGATCACGCCCTCAAAGGGATCGAAAGTCCAGCGCTCCCGATCACCCACCGGAACCGTATTGTAGTGCCCCATGACCCCCAGCACCGGCTTGCCCGTAGAGCCCTTCAACCGACCTATGACGATCGGGTAATGAGGCTCCGGTTCGAGGATCTTCACATCCATACCCCTGAGCCTTTCGGCCAGGTAGTCGGCTATCTCGTTATGATTGGCAGCGGTACCTTCACTGTAGTCGCTGAGGATCTTGATGAGCGAGCGCGTCAACTCGATGACCTGGTCTTTGGTGATGTGATTCAGCACATCGTCCAACGTCGCGTCCGGCTGAGAGGGGCTCCCGCTCGCCGCGCCGGTCATGATCCACACGGCCATGAGAGTCAACACGCAGATACTTCGCCTGGGCTTGGACATCTTTGCTCCTACGTTGGTTTCATGTCAACGATCCGGGTAAGAATCCGCGGCCGCGTCCATGGCAGCGACCGTTCCCACGCGGTGTTGATAGATAAAAACTCCTACAGAAAGCAGCAGACCTCCGATCATCCATGGGGCGCTAGCCGCCATCGTCGGCGCGAAGCAGGCGACGAGAGACATGGCTGCTGCCGCCGCCAGTGTCGTCCTCGCCGGCATTGAGAGAGGACCGTGAAGGTAGCCCATTTCTATGGACGGCAGGAGTCCTAGGGCTAGAAATGCCGCCACAAAGTCGTAGAGAATCGAGGCAATACTGCCGGTGATCAGGTGCGAGTACACAAGCATGAACGGTATCACGTAGAGCGCTTTGGCGACCCGAAGCGCTTCCCACCCGGTGCGCATGGGCGGAGCGCGGGCGATCGCCGCAGCAACAAAAGCGGTGTTGCACAGGGGAGGCGTGATGGTAGCCACTTGTGAGAACCAGAAGATCACTAGATGAGCAACCAGTAAGGAGGCGCCCAGATCGCTCAGTGCCGGAGCAGCCAGGGTCGAAATGAGGATGTAACCCATCGTTACCGGAAGGCCCATGCCGATGATGAAGGAGATGAAGGCCACGAGAAGGGTCCCGATCAGTAGCGACCCATTGGAGAAAGCCAGGGTGATGGAGGTGATCTTCAACATCAATCCCGTGCTGGTTATGACGCCCATCACCGTGGCGGCGACGGCCGACATGACTGAAAGAATGAAGGCACCTCGGGTGGTAAGCTCGAAGCCCTTAGCTAGACGAGTGGGAGTGAGCCGAGTATCTTCGCGAAGGAAACTGATAGCTATCAGTGCCAAGACACTCACCGAGGAAGCGTAGAAGGGGGTGTAGCCCGCCACCAGCATCCATACCAAAAGCCCCAGAGGAACGATCAGATGCGCGCCTTGTTTGAGCGCGGATGTTACCGTGATCGCTGCCGCGGAATCGGAGCCTGCCAAGCCCCGCTTGGCGGCTTTGATGTGGACATAGGCAAAGACACTGCCAAAATAGAGTATGGCGGGAAGGATCGAGTACAAGAGGATAGTAAGAAGAGGAATACCGGTGAGCTCCGACATGATGAACACGCCCGCACCCATGATGGGAGGCATCAGGGCACCGCCGACGCCGGAGGCGGTCTCGACCGCCCCCGCCTCCACCGGGCGGAATCCATGACGTTTCATCAGCGGGATGGTGATCGAGCCGGTGGTCACCGCGTTGGCACTAGTGCTTCCCGACACCATGCCCATCATTGCGCTGCTCACCACCGCCACCTTGGCCGGCCCGCCCACGAAACTGCCTCCTAGAGCTACCGCCAAGTCCATCACGATGCGGGTTCCGCCTGCTACTTGCAAAAGGCTCGCGAAAGTAAGAAAGGTAAACAAATAGGTCGCCATGATGCCCATGAGGATGTTGAACAATCCTTCCGGTACCATGTAGAGATGGTCGATCAGCAGCGACAGGCGCACCCCTTGGTGTTGGAGCACTCCCGGCATGATGGGGCCGGCGAGAGCGTAGAACAGAAACACGAGCGCCGTGATCACGAGAGCCCAACCGATAATTCGTCGTGTCGCTTCGAGCACCACTACGATCGCCGCGATTCCCAGTATGAAGTCGGGCCAAGTGAGAGGATCCACGTAGACGAGACGCCACATCAGCCTGTTTTGGCTGACGACGATCCAACCAAAAGCCACAAAACTGAGAGCGGCAAGGAAGACGTCGACGGCAGTGACCCGATCAAAGCTGCGTTTTCTCGCGGGGTAGTACAGATAAACGAGCGGGACGGCGATCATGAGGTGGCCGGCGCTCCGGGTCATGGCGTCCCACCAGCCGGAGAACGCGCACCAGAGGGTCAGTACCGGCAAGGACACCGCGCAGGTCCACGCCACCCGAGCGTAAACGCCGGTCAGCTTTCTCTGCTGGCTTGGCTTCAGGTCCTTCTGCGTGCCTGGGATCTTGCTTTTCTCGAGAGCTCCGTCTCTTTGGCCCGTCATGCGTTGTTACTTTGTGGCGACCGTCGAAGTGGCGAGATTGTTTTGGGCTAACCTGTTCTTTTCCAAGGTCGTTCGGTGAGCATCGTGCATGGGTGGAAACGAGCGTGAGCTGGCGGACCCCATGGCTCTCCGACGCGACGCCGCCCGGTTGACCTCTGTCTTGGCCAGGGTTTTCAGGCCCCGTCAGCTCTGGATCGCGCGCTCGCGCTTGTCTTCACCTGCTGGCAGGGCCGCCGTTAGCGTTGTCCGCCGATCGGGCCTGCAACACCACAGAGAGTCTCGTCGGCTCCCATACTTTTTGAACCTCGTCGTCGAGTCCAGCTATCTCCCATCTCAGCAAAGAAATGGGCACCGAGCCCAGCGTGATGAGCTCATCGTGGAAAGTCTTGAGATTGAACTGGTCCTTGAGTTGCATCTTGCGATCTGCCAGCAGCTTGAAGATCTGTAGCTTGCCCGTTTGACAGTGGTCCAGCCCGCGCACCAGGACTCCTTCCATCTCCTCGAAGGCCTCTTCCCTTGCCGCGCCCAAACCCGAGGCGAGAGGGGGAACCCGTTCCTGAAAAGCGACGAAGGCTTCGTCGGTTGTTATTTTGCCCGTGAGAAGCTCCAACCCCAGCAAGATTCGCTCCGCCCGCTGCAGCATGTTGATGTAGGGGAGCTCGCGAGCTCGCGGTCCCCGCACGAAGGGAAAGTCGAGGGCCACGGGCAGCTCCTCGTGGTAGAAGCACCAACCCTGGCTGTGGACGCCGTCACGATGGCCGCGGCGAACGGGACACGGGTTCCGCCGGTGGATTTCCCCCTCATAGGTATGGCCGGGCCAGTACTCATGGCCGTGCAGGACGCCAGGATCGGTTCGGAATCCCATGTTGGACATCCGGGCCCGCCAGTGGTCCGCCGGCACGAGGAGAATGCGATCGACCCCCGGCTTCTCTTCATAGGGGAAGGCAATGAGACCGAAAGGCATGAGATAGAGGCCGTCTTCAGAACGAATTTCCCGGAGGTAGTCCCGGTCACTGAGGAGGTCTTCACCATGCTCCTTGTACCAGCGCCGAAGCATCAGCCCGGTCTCGTCATCCCAGGCGAGATACTCCTCGTAAGTCTTCGCCGGCGCGATGTTCGGCAGGTGTCTGTTCTTGTGCTTCTCGAACTGGAGGTAGGAGAGCGAGCGAGCCCGCTCCATCTCGGCCATCAACCGGAGCTCGCCGGTCGTGTATGGAACGAGATGAACGTGCCGCTCGTACCAGTTGATCAACCTTTCGTCGAGGAAATACCGACCGGTCATCCGATCGCGGCTCTGTTCGAGCCAGTTGCCGAAATCGAGCAGATGCTTTGCCGCCTCCACCGCAGCGGAGACGAGCTCGCCAGCCTCGGGCTCGGGAAAATGCTCGGCGGTGAGCTCCGCCCACTTTCGAGAGTTGGAAACGATATGCTCGAGCTCACCCCCTTCCGTGTAGTAACCGCCTCCCGGATGGCGAAGTGCAATGTCGGCCAGCTCGGGAACCGGCTCTGTCAAGTTCCGCCTCCCTTGATTCAATATGCTCTCCGTATCCGCCAGCGCCTTCAGGATCGCTCGCGCCCGCTCCCCGGTGTAAGGCATTAGCTCGGGAACATACATCCGGCGGCCTCCCGTCAGATGTCGGCCAACGTTCCGAATGGCCTGGTTCACGTAAAAGCTCGGGTTGCGGCTTGTCTGTCGCCAGACGTAAAGGTCGAACTCGAGGCGGTCCATCTCAGAGCGCAGTAGCAGGTAGTCGATCTTCTCGTGAACCGACCAGTCGGAGGTGTCCAGTGCTTCCAGGCGAGCACGGAACTCGGGGAGCTTCTCCTTTTGACGCCCCGCTGTCCCAGCGTAATCGGGAACCCCGCTTCCCCATCCGAGGATGGCGCGAAACTCCTCTGTGAGCTGGATCAACTCGGCAGGATGTTCATCGGGACCGGGTACGTCGACCGGACTCCACGCTTCCCCTTGGGCTTTGAGTCCAGCGGGAAGCGAGACGAGAAGGATCCCGACTACCAAAATGACAGCGCCAGGCGAGATCACCCGCGAGAGCTTGTTCATGTTCACACTCCTTGTTGTTGAAGGTTAATGGCAAACCTTGACATCAATTTATCAATGGATGCCGTAGATTAAAGGATGCAAACCAAAGCCCAACGGCTTTCGTCAAAGACGACCAGCGTAGCCCACCGTCCGCCATGAAGGAGGCCGTCGCTTCGTGCCGCGGCCGCCCCCTACTGGCTCTCGCCGCCATCCGTCCCCGCTAACGTCTGCAGGACCGAAGCCAACCTTACCGGCTCCCAAAGCTCTTTGACCTCATCGTCCAGCCGTGCGATTTCCCACCTCAGGAGAGAAATCGGCACCGATCCAAGGCTGATGACCTGATCGTGAAACTCCTTGAGGTCGAAGTTCTCCTTCAGCTGCATCTTGCGATCCGCCAACAACTTGAAGATCTGAAGCTTCCCGGTTTGGCAGTGATCCAGGCCCCGGACCAGCACTCCCCCCATCTCTTCAAGGGCTTCGAAATCGCTTGCACCCAGGCCCGATCCCAGGGGAGGGACGTTTTTGCGGAAAGCAATGTACGCCTCCTCGGGAGTGATCTGACCCGTGAGCAGGTCGAGTCCCATGGAGATTCGCTCGGCTCGCTGGAGCATGTTGATGTACGGGAGTTCCCGCGCACGCGGGCCTCTCACGAATGGAAAGTCCATGGCTACCAGAAGCTCCTCAGCGAGATAGAAGCACCATCCCTGGCTGTGGCCATTATCGCGATGAACGCGGCGGATCGGGCACGGGATGTGCCCGCGCACCTCCCCTTCATAGGTATGGCCGGGCCACCATTCGTGGGCGGCCAGCACCCCGGGGTCAGTTCGGAATCCCATGTTCGAATATCTGGCGCGCCAGTGATCATCGGGTACGATCAAGATTCGCCAGGTATCTGGCTTCTCCTGGTAAGGAAACGCCAGCCGGCCGAACGGAGGCAGGCTGACGCCTTCCTCAACTCGAACATCTTTGTTGAGCATGTACTCCCGGTCGCTGAGGATGTCCTGGCCGCTCTTTGTATACCATCGCCGGATGATCAGCTCGGTCTCGTCATCCCAGGCTGTGTACTTATCGATCGTCTCCGCTGGCCCGATCTTCGGCAGGTTCCGGTTCTTGTGCATCTCGAACTGCAGGTATGAAAGCGAGCGAGCGCGCTCCATCTCCGCCATCAGCCTGAGTTCGTCGGTTGTGTAGGGCATCAAGAAAACGTGGCGGTGATACCAGTCAATAGCCTCCTCGGAGATGTAGTACTTCCCGGGCATGTCGTCGCGGTTTTCCTTGAGCCAGTTGCCGAACTCGAGCAAATGTCGTGCCGCCTCCTCTGCAGCGGACACAAGTTGACTCGCCTCGGGCTCGGGAAAATGCTCGGCAGTGACCTCGGCCCACTTGCGGTAGTTCACCACGATGTTGTCCAGATCATCGCCTTCCTGATCGATTCCGCCCCCGGGATTCCGCAGCGCCATGTCGGCCAGCGCCGGAACCATCTCCGTGAGGTTCCGACGACCTTGGGCCACGATCTTTGGGGTGTCGGCCAGCGCTTGCAGGATGGTCTGGGCACGCTCCTTGGTGTACGGCATCAGCTCCGGCACGTACATGCGGATGCTGCCGGTCAAGTGCCGGCTTACGTTCCGAATCGCCTGAGCAACGTAAAAGCTCGGGTTGCGGCTTGTCTGTCGCCAGACGTAAAGGTCGAACTCGAGGCGGTCCATCTCAGAGCGCAGTAGCAGGTAGTCGATCTTCTCGTGAACCGACCAGTCGGAGGTGTCCAGTGCTTCCAGGCGAGCACGGAACTCGGGGAGCTTCTCCTTTTGACGCCCCACTGTCCCAGCGTAATCGGGAACCCCGCTTCCCCATCCGAGGATGGCGCGAAACTCCTCTGTGAGCTGGATCAACTCGGCAGGATGTTCATCGGGACCGGGTATGTCGACCGGACTCCACGCTTCCCCTTGGGCTTTGAGTCCAGCGGGAAGCGAGACGAGAAGGATCCCGACTACCAAAATGACAGCGCCAGGCGAGATCACCCGCGAGAGCTTGTTCATGTTCACACTCCTTGTTGTTGAAGGTTGATGGCAAACCGTGACATCAATTTATCAATGGATGCCGTAGATTAAAGGATGCAGCCAAAGCCCAACGGCTTTCGTCAAAGACGACCAGCGTAGACCCACGTCCGCCATGAAGGAGCCCCCTACTGGCTCTCGCCGCCATCCGTCTCCGCTAACGTCTGCAGGACCGAAGCCAACCTTACCGGCTCCCAAAGCTCTTTGACCTCATCGTCCAGCCGTGCGATTTCCCACCTCAGGAGAGAAATCGGCACCGATCCAAGGCTGATGACCTGATCGTGAAACTCCTTGAGGTCGAAGTTCTCCTTCAGCTGCATCTTGCGATCCGCTAACAACTTGAAGATCTGAAGCTTCCCGGTTTGGCAGTGATCCAGGCCCCGGACCAGCACTCCCCCCATCTCTTCAAAGGCTTCGTATTCGCTTGCACCCAGGCCCGATCCCAGGAGAGGGACGTTTTTGCGGAAAGCAATGTACGCCTCCTCGGGAGTGATCTGGCCCGTGAGCAGGTCGAGTCCCATGGAGACTCGCTCGGCTCGCTGGAGCATGTTGATGTACGGGAGTTCCCGCGCACGCGGGCCTCTCACGAATGGAAAGTCCATGGCTACCAGAAGCTCCTCAGCGAGATAGAAGCACCATCCCTGGCTGTGTGCATTATCGCGATGACCGCGGCGGATCGGGCATGGGTTGCGCCGGTGCACCTCCCTTTCATAGGTATGGCCGGGCCACCATTCGTGGGCGGACAGCACCCCGGGGTCAGTTCGGAATCCCATGTTCGAATCTTTGGCGCGCCAGTGATCATCGGGTACGATCAAGATTCGCCAGGTATCTGGCTTCTCCTGGTAAGGAAACGCCAGCCGGCCGAACGGAGGCAGGAGGACGGCTTCCTCAACTCGAACATCTTTGTTGAGCATGTACTCCCGGTCGCTGAGGATGTCCTGGCCGCTCTCTGTATACCATCGCCGGATGATCAGCTCGGTCTCGTCATCCCAGGCTGTGTACTCATCGACCGTCTCCGCCGGCCCGATCTTGGGCAGATTCCGGTTCTTGTGCATCTCGAACTGCAGGTATGAAAGCGAGCGAGCGCGCTCCATCTCCGCCATCAGCCTGAGTTCGTCGGTTGTGTAGGGCATCAAGAAAACGTGGCGGTGATACCAGTCAATAGCCTCCTCGGAGATGTAGTACTTCCCGGGCATGTCGTCGCGGTTTTCCTTGAGCCAGTTGCCGAACTCGAGCAAATGTCGTGCCGCCTCCTCTGCAGCGGACACAAGTTGACTCGCCTCGGGCTCGGGAAAATGCTCGGCAGTGACCTCGGCCCACTTGCGGTAGTTCACCACGATGTTGTCCAGATCATCGGTATCGATTGAGCTCCCGGGATTCCGCAGCGCCATGTCGGCCAGCGCCGGAACCATCTCCGTGAGGTTCCGACGACCTTGGGCCACGAACTTTGGGGTGTCGGCCAGCGCTTGCAGGATGGTCTGAGCACGCTTCTTGGTGTACGGCATCAGCTCCGGCACGTACATGCGCCTGCCGCCGGTCAAGTGCCGGCCCACGTTCCGAATCGCCTGAGCAACGTAAAAGCTCGGGTTGCGGCTTGTCTGTCGCCAGACGTAAAGGTCGAACTCGAGGCGGTCCATCTCAGAGCGCAGCAGCAGGTAGTCGATCTTCTCGTGAACCGACCAGTCGGAGGTGTCCAGTGATTCCAGGCGAGCACGGAACTCGGGGAGCTTCTCCTTTTGACGCCCCACTGTCCCAGCGTAATCGGGAACCCCGCTTCCCCATCCGAGGATGGTGCGAAACTCCTCTGTGAGCTGGATCAACTCGGCAGGATGTTCATCGGGACCGGGTATGTCGACCGGACTCCAAGCCTGCTGTCCTGGCTGGGCCAGCGGCGGCGCGGCGAACATGATGAAAGGAACCGACGCCCATGCAATCAGCGCACGACGGCGAATGAAACGGTCGTTGAACACCTTAACCCGCCTTTCTCCCCAGAAAAGGGCTCTGTTCTATGGATTGCTATTCAGGGGCGAAGGCTCGTGGGGACTCTCCGCGCCTCGGGGCCGATAGTGTCATTTCTTCTGAGGCTTGACAAGGGAAACTCATCGTTGCCGTCACGTTCGCCAAGAACACGCTGGAGCTCAGAAACTACTTCAAGAAGTTTCTCGTAAGTTCTTGGTCAGCGCGCATTTGTACCACGTCCGTCAAGTGAAAGAAGAGGTAAACATGCACAACTTGATCCGCCCACCACTCTTGCTCCTGCGTCGCCCTCAGCATCTGTGTTGCATTCTTTCTCTTCTTCGTATCTGCTCTCACCGGGTGGCTCCTTTCTTTTTGATCGCCAGCTTTGACCGACGATCTGAACGGAGTCACTCACCGATTTCAACTAGATTCAGGATATCCCCGAAATTGCTCGTGTTGTTGTATTTTTGGCTTCAGCTGATGCCAGCTATATGACCGGCACACTGGTGACCGTGGATGCCGGCTTTACAGCCAAGCAGGTGAAATATGAAATACCGTGATTTGGGTCGAACCGGGGATGGTCGAGTAGCTCAGCCATTCGGCTTTCGCCCTCACAGATCCGAGCGTGCGGCTTTCCCGCACTCGGCTCCTCCTGAAGGTATACCCGAAATCAGACAAGGCAAGGTAGTCGGGACGGAGTGAGGTGAGGGACTGGTAGGGGAAAGCGCTCCAACAACAAGTGAAAACGAGGCCAGGTCATTCGGCGCTGACTCCGCCGACGAAGGCTTCGAAACCACAACCGTGTCACCTCCTCAGAAAAGGATTGGAGAGAGCGGATGTTGCTGGGAAGTCCGTAGTACGCGTAGTGACCGCGCAGCACCTGGCAAAGCCAGCGATGCTGGACGGCGACTGGAGCATGCATACGTTGCTTCGCGCGAAGCCGTAGCGACTTGAGTTTGGCTCGTAGCCGCTGGCTCTGCGTTTTGCGCTTCACGACGAAACGGCCATCGCGGGTTCTCCCACAATAATGAGTGAAACCCAGGAAAGCGAACGTCGCACACCGCCGAAGGCCCCGTTGCTCGCGTGACAAGGAAGGTAATCTCCCGAACTCGAGCAAACGGGTCTTGTTCTCGTGGAGCGCAAGCCCGAATCGGGCTAGTCGCTCCTTGAGCGCTCTCATCATCCTGCTGGCATCGGTCCGATGCTGGAAGCCCATGACGAAGTCGTCAGCGTATCGCACGATGGAAATACGGCCTTGTGCTTCGAGCCGGCGCCATCGATGAACCCACAGATCTAGAACGTAGTGCAGAAAGACGTTAGCCAAGAGCGGGCTCACACCTGCCCCTTGCGGTGTCCCTTCAGTTGTCTCGCTCCACTCTCCTTTCTCCAGTACGCCGGCTCGCAACCACTGACGGATGAGTCGAAGGATGCGTTTGTCGGCGACCCGGTGCGAAAGCATCCGCATCAACCACTCGTGGTCCACCGAGTCGAAGAACTTGCGGATGTCCGCGTCGAGAACCCAGTTCACGCGTTGCGTCATGAGCGCGGTGTGGAGCGCGTGCAACGCTTGGTGCGGGCTCCGTCCGGGCCGAAACCCGTACGAGAACCCGATGAAATCGACTTCGTAGACGGCGCTCAAAACCTCGGCTACCGCTCCTTGGACAATCTTGTCTTCCAGTGCGGGGATGCCAAGAGGGCGCTTTCCGCCATCCGACTTAGGAATGTACACGCGCCGCACCGGTAGTGGTCGGTAGCGACCGGCGTGTACCCGCGAGCAAAGATCCTTGATGTTGCTCACGAAGTTCTTCTCGTAATCGGCGACAGTCTCTCCGTCGACACCAGCGCTTGCGCTGCGCTTCAACCGACGAAACGCTCGATAGAGCGCTTCGTGATCCACGTGATGCAGCAACGCAGTGAACCGAGCCTTTCTATCTCGCTTCGCTGCTTCGTTCACCCGCGTGAGATTTGGCGGTAAGGCGACCCGGCGCTGTGTCCGGACCTTAGCCCTCTCCCGTGGGTTCCCTCCAGGCCGATCCCTTCCCTCCACCATCTCGTTGCCTTCGATAGCTTCCTCAGTGTCGGGTCGGAGGGGGCGCACCGCAGCGCTGACCCCCGTCCGCCGCTCAAACCGGACATACAGTTTTCCCGTATCCGGCTTTCACAAAGGTTGGATTATTCATCGCGGCTTGATGGAAGGAATCAGGAAGACAAAGCGTACGAGGCCCATCTCATCGTAGAGCTGACGCTCCGGGAGCTGCTTCCACCCCCGACAGCGCCAGCGTTTGAACCGATGCGACCAGATACGTCGCAGGATCCAACGATCGAGACGCGCGAAGAGCTTGCGGACGTGAGCTTTATGATAGTAAAGACCCCAACCGCGAATAACCGGGTTGATCTCGTCGATTAGCTGCTGCGTACTCACAGGAGCTTTGCGACAGGTCCGTCGCCGAATCTGATCCTTGAAGTGCTGGAGCGACTTCTGTCGAGGGTACGCGTACAGGTCACCCTTGCGGACACCCGTACGGATCTTGTGTGAGGGTAGGGCCAAAGGGCGACTACCCCGCTTGATCTTGTATCCCAAGAACTCGAAGCCGTGTGCAACGTGAACGATACGAGTCTTCTCCACGTTCAAGGTTACACCCAACGTCGTAAGGATCATCCGGGCTTCGGCCAGCACCTTCTGGGCCTCTGCCTTGGTGCAGCATGTCACGACCCAGTCGTCGGCATACCGCGTCAGGCGATAGCCACGATGGCGCATCTCCCGATCAAACGGAGTCAAAAGGACGTTACTTAAGATCGGTGAGACCACACCGCCTTGCGGTGCACCTTGCTCGGTCGGGAGCCGTCTCCCCTCCGCCATGCAGCCTGCTTTGAGCATGCTGCGAATAAGACGAAGGACGCGACCATCCGACACTCGCTTGGCAACAAGAGCGAGGAGCTTCTCATGGTCCACAGTCCCAAAGAAATTGGAAAGATCCGCATCCACGATCCACTCGTAACCCTCTTCGATCTCTTGCCAGATCTTGCGTAAAGCATCCTTTGTCGATCTTCCTCGTCGATATCCGAAGCTGGCGGCATCGAACACCTGCTCGAAGATCGGTTCCAACCGGTTCTGCAGTGCCTGCTGACACACGCGGTCATAAACGGCCGGAATGCCGAGCGGGCGGAACTTTCCCGGTTGTCCAGCCTTGGGAATGAGTTTCTGCCGAACAGGTAGTGGACGATAGGCATCGGTCTTGAGCTCCTCATGGAGTCGGTTGAGGTGCGCATCAAGCTGCTCCTCAAACTCGTCCAGAGTTTGTCCATCGATGCCACCGGCACCCTTGTTCCGCTTCACTCGGTTCCAGGCCAGCTCCAAGTTCTTCCGCTTGTATATCTTGTCCACCAGAGAGTGGACCTTCCTCTCACCCGTTGGGTTCAACCAGGCCGACAGTTTCCTCGGACGATCACTTCTGGGTCTTTCACTAAAGGAACTTATCCGCGTCATCGCCCTTACTCGTCTGTCATCCTTGTTGTCACCAACCACCTTTGCCAGCCCCCTTCCCCAGCCCACTCGGCTGCCGATCTCTCGATCACACGACTTTCACCGCGCTTCAGGTACTATTGGGCTGTCCGACGACTCACCCGGCTTCACTTCCCATTTCGCTCTCGCTTATAGGGTCGCTTATCCCGACGCCACTCGGGAACCCAATGAGCCCTCCTGGGGTCACGTCCAGATCTTCCGTACCGTGCCGTCCGCAAACACCTTGATTCGGTGGGTGAATGAGAACGCCTTCGCCTCCATAGTGCAGGCTCGACCTTGCCCCACCTTTGGCCGACCGGTTCATCAACGGGGTCGCCCCCTCGATTACGGCCCGGTACTGCTCCGCATACCCTTCAGATTCCACCTCGCGGTGGACACCCTGTCCTCCAGTTGTCCAGTGGACAGAACCCGAACTTAGGTACATCCCCTTGGCAGTAGCCATCGTTTCCAACTTCGTGCCCGTTTAGGGTTCTCCTTATCCGCGTTCCCCGGCCAGCGAGGCGTTACCCCCGCTTTTGGATATGGCGCTCCTCATCCGAGCACCAGAGGGACTTCAACCTTCCTGATCTGGACGCTGCCCAGCACACACTATGAATCGGTCCGACTTCCGGCCTCAGCTCAGCACCGCGCTTCGGTTTTCCCTTGCGCGACGCCCCCATCGGTGACCATTCCGATGGACCCGGCCGGACCTCCTGGGTCCCGAAAGGAACTCTTCGTACGTGATGTGGTCCACGACCCCGGCGGAGCGTAACCATCTCGCGATAGCGATGGCCCACATGCTGCCTTCATTGACGGGAATCAACTCGGCCTTCCGCGATATTCAGCATTTCGAGGCTACATTCACACACCCTGCACGACCCCTGTCTACGCTTCGGACCCCGCGTTGCCACGACGCCCGCAAGACTCGGTCCCGACCTGTCCGCTACGACTTTTGGTCGGATTGGACTTCCACCCATAGGCTCCTTTCAGTTAGCCCAGCGCACTCCCGGCCGCTGTTGAATTTGGTCGGGTAGCGGCGGCACCTGTGAATACTCTTAGGCAGCAAACTCATCGCTGTCAAGAGATTTCTGTTTGCTTCTAAGCGCGTGAACGAGAGCGCCCATATGGCGATAGCCTTTGATACGCCGGAACTCTTTCTGCGCGGTGACGACGCCAAGAGCGGTCCATCGGCGAACCATGGAAGGACTCTTCCAACGCTTGACGTTTCTCGATACTCTGCGAATGGTTCCGTTGAGATTCTCAATGGCGTTCGTCGTGGCAAGAGACTGGCGAAGTAAGGCGGGCAGCGCGAGCTTCACGACCGTGAGTGTCTCTTCCATCCCTTCACGAAGGCTTCCGGAAGCTTCGTCGTAGCCGTTTCGCTCGAGCCACGACACCAATGCCTGAAGTCGCTTGCGCGCTGCCTTGGTGCACAACTCCGATAGAGGCCGAGAGCTCGCTTGGCCCCGACTCCCATCATCCGATCATCTCGCTATCAGGCATCCCGAGCGCCGTCATGGTGTGGAGAATCTTGCACCCGATCCTTGCCTCGACTCTCTGTGCCGCCAACCCTCTCGCTCGCATCGCTGAGCCCACGATAGCCTTGTAGCGATGGAACGTTGTCTCGACTTTGCTCCGTTTGCTGTAGCCCGATTCTGTGTGCCACTTTCGTTTGCCGAGCCGAGCTTGTGCTGCAATGTTGCGATTGCGCTGTCGGCTGCTCGCCGGCCCCGATGCGAGCAGGGCGCCCTTGCGCGGCGGTATCAGCACCCTCGGCGAGCGATGAGCGCTGTGATTCTCGATTGCCTCATAGACGCCGCTGGCGTCGTATGCGGTGTCAGCTCTGGCCGATGAGATGGGACTGTCGCTCTGTCTGACAAGCGATGCAACCCGCGATGAATCGCGGGCTCTTTTGCTCGTCAGCTCGCCGGCGACGACTTCGCCACTCTGCTCGTCGACACACAGATGGAGCTTGCGATAGTCCCTGCTATTTGGTGCTCTGCGCAGCTGGCCGGCGTGGACAGCGAGACCGCTGCTGTCGATCAAGATGTGCAACGGCGTCTTCTGCTTGTCTTGGTAGAAGGGGACCTTACCCAGCTTCGCCTTGCGCCTCGAGATCGTGGTGTGATCGGGCACATCATTGTCTAGCTTCATCAGAGCGAACAACGATCGCAGCAATCCCTCGCTCTGCCTAGACGACAGATGAAACACCATGCCCAGGGTGACAGCCGTCTCGATGGCGTGGTTCGAGTACTTGCGTTGACGGCCCGGTTTCCTCCTCCTTGGCCGGGGCGCGTCCCAGTTCACAAGCTTGCCGGCGGTGAGCGAGATCCAGACGGTCAGGCTCCCGCGGTTGCGTAGACCCGCCTCATATTCACGCCAATTCCTCACGCGATAGGCCTTCTTCACATACTTCCGCTGAGTGCGTTTGAAATGCTCATGGGGAACCTCGTATCCGCGAGTACAGGACAATTGTGGACCGAGATCGCGAGTTGTGCACCAAGGCACCGGGCTTCCGTACGCAGCGCGTAGCGTCCCGATCGGGTCATCTGGTAGCGCTGGCGCGGCCGGCCCCGACGCCGGCCTTTGGTGGCGTCGAGCACGCGGATGAAACCGGAATCCGAGGCCTTTTTGAGCCCCCGGTAGAAAGAGGCGAGCGCGGGCACAGCCTGCTTGCCGCCGAGCGTGCGCATCGCCTCGAGGACGCCGTCGGCGTCTCGCGGATCGTCATTGAGACTCAACAAAATCTGAAAAATCGTGTGGTTCATGAGTTTACCTATAAATAAGGATACGCATGGCTCCCGCCAAAGGTTCAGTTATTCTCATATTGAGAGCAAAGTCAAGGCATGAGCGTGACTTTTGTGCACGCATCGAGCTTATTGGCGAACAGCTCGTAGCCGCGCACACCGTCCTCGAGGGGAAGCCGGTGGGAAACAATCGCGCTCAGATCGTACTTCCCGTCGCGTGCGAGCGGGAGAAGCCGCTCCATATAATGACGCACCGGGCAGCGGCCGGCGCGGTAGGTGAGGTTTTTGTCGTAGGCTTCGCCAGGCGAGAAGGCGAAGCTCGATTCGGTGTGGACGCCCACCGCGGAGATCACGCCGCCGGGACGGACGAGATCGACGGCGAGGCGGGTGGCCTCCGGGCTTCCGACCACTTCGAGCACCGCATCCGCGCCGCGGCCGCGCGTGGCCTCATCGAGGACGGATCTGGCATCTTCATCGACGGCGTGCACGGGCGTGGCGCCGAACCCCTTCGCGAGCTCGAGCCGCTCGGGAAGCCTATCGATGGCGAACAAAGTCTCCGCCCCGAGCTCACGCGCCCCGACGATTGCGAGAAGGCCGACCGGCCCGCAGCCGACTACCGCGTAGATGCCGCCTGGCTTGACGCCCGCCATGTCCGCGCAGAAAAAACCGGTCGCGAGGACGTCCCCGAGAAACAAAGCTGGCTCGTCTTCGATGCCTTCCGGAATCTTGAACGCGGTGGCGTCCGCGAGCGGCACGCGCGCGTATTCCGCCTGCACACCCGCTAGGCCCTTGCCGTTTTCGACCCAACCGAAGAGTTGGCCGCGTGTGCAACGGCAGGTGAGTCCTTGCTTGCAATAAAAGCACGTGCCGCAGTTGGACGTAAAAGGCGACACGACAACGTCTCCGGGCGACAACATACCGACGGCGCTTCCGACTTCGACCACTTCGCCGAGAAACTCATGGCCCATCGGCGTTCCGGGATCGTTTCCCGTCTCCCGTCCAAAATAGAGGTGCAAGTCCGAGCCGCAGATCGCCGTGAGGCGGTTCTTGACGATAACGTCCGTGGAGGCTTCGATCTTCGGATCGGAAACGGTCTCGAGCGCGACGCTCTCGCTACCGCGGAACGTGATGGCCTTCATGGCGACAGCACCAGAAGCAGTGTCTGGAGCCACCGATCGGACAGATGGGTCTCACCGTCGGCGTTCGGATGGACACCGTCGTATGTTTGCGACAGAGGGTCGAAACCAGTGAAGTGATCGACGACGAGCACGCGGGACATCGCGGTGGACTTGGCCGCGGCGAGCTCCGGGACCCGCGCGTTTAGATTTCGAATGCGCGTATTGGCCGCGGGGCTGTCCGTCGGGATGATTTGGGCGAGGAGGAACGTCGCCTGCGGCTGCACCTCGCGCACGGCGTCGATGAGCTCGCCGAGCTCGTCGAGCGTGCTCTCGAGACTCTGGCGCTGGAAAACGTCGTTCGATCCGAGGTGAACGAGCACGACGTCCGGCTGGTGCTCTTCGGCCCATCGGTGGATATCGCCGAGAATCTCGTCGACGCGCCAGCCCCAATGTCCCTCGTGATCGCGATCGAAATCGTCGTTTGGCGGCGGACCGCGGTGGTTGACGCGGAGGCTGCCGACGAAATCGACGATGTAACCCTCGGCTTGCAGGCTCTTCCACAGAGGGCGCCGGTAACTGTTGTGGACCGAGTCGCCCTGAGTGATGGAGTCGCCGAGCGGCATGATGCGCACGAGCGGCATCTCGGCGGCGCCGGTAGAGGGGGTGGAGGGCGTGGAGGCCGCGGGTGCCGCGGGCTTTTGAGGGGTCGCGGGCGTCTGTCCCGTCTCGCAGGCCGACACAAGCAGGGCCACGAGAGTCCACGGGAGAGCACGCATCCGTCAGAGATTATCAGAATAGTGTAGAATGCGACCGTCCTAATGACCGGTCGTTCTCCGGCCAAAAGGCAGTTAAAGATAGGAGAGGTCGTTTGCCGGTAGATGCATTCTGAGCACGGCACCAAAAACCGCGACCGGATCCTCGACTTTCTCGGCTCGGTCGACCGACGTCTCCGCCGAAACGACGCCTTGACGCACTTGACGCAAGGTTTATGGGCATTTGTGTCGGCGCTGCTCTTGCTCAAGCTCACCGGGCTCTGGAGCTTCGCCACTGCGCGCACCGTCATGCTCGTGCTCGCGGCCGCCGGAGTCGCCGCATGGGTCGTGTGGAACTACCTGGAGCGGCGGAGTCTCGCGCGCTCGGCCGTAATCGCCGACCGGGGCGGTGATTTGAAAGACGCGCTCAAGAGCGCCCTTGCTTTTCTCGGGCTCGAGCAAACGTCCGAGTGGATGGAGCTGCAAATCGCGCGAAGCGCGGACGCCGCCTCGAAGCTTTCGCCCGCGGAGATGGCCCCGACCGTCGTCCCCACCAACCTTTATTATGCGTCGGGCATCGGCGTCGTTCTCTTTACCCTGTTCTCATGGAACCCTGGCTGGTTTCAGGAGCTCCAGAACGCCGATTTCTTTACGGCTTCTGCGCAGCAGGAAGAGGAGGCCGTCGAAGAGCTACTCGACCAAGCCGCAGCTCTGGCCCCTGAGGAAGAAAAGCTGCAAGAGTTCTCGGAGGCTCTGGACCGGCTGCGCCGGAGGGACATCGAGCTTTCGGAGAGTCTTCAGGCGTTGAGCGAGGCCCAAGACGCGCTTGCAGCGAGTCAGGTGGACATGGAGCAGCTCTCCATGGATCTCGAGGAGCTTGCCGCCCAGCTCGAGTCGTCGGCTGCGCTCGCGGATCTCGCGGAAGCTCTGAAGAATCAAAACACGGAGGAAGCCGCCCAGCTTCTTCGAGAGCTCGCGGAGCGTCTCGCGAACGCCGAAACTTCCGAAGAGCTTCAAGCGCTGCTCGAATCCCTGCAAAACGCCAACGTTCAGAATCAAGAGCTCGCGGAGATGATGGAGAACCTCCAGCAGGCCGCCGGTGACCTGTCGCCGGAGGACCTCGCCAAGATGGCGCAAAGCCTCGAAGCGATGGCCGAGCAGCTCGAGAGCATGGGGCAGCAGATGGCTCAGCGGGACATGGACCAGATGGGCCAAGAAGTGCAGCAGCTGCAAGCGTCGATGGGTCAACAGCAAGCCGGCGAGCAACAGCAATCTGGGCAGCAGCAAGAGGCTTCCGGGCAGGCGATGCAAAGCGCGCAAGGCATGATGAGCAATCAAACGCAGATGGCTCAGATGCAGGGCGACCCCTCGAGCGCGGTGCCCGTGGATGCGGGGCCGGCCGGGGATACGACCGGCCCGGGTGGCGGCAGTGACGAACAAGTTTTTGGGGAGGCGACGAGCCTCGAAGTTCAGCTCGAGCTCGAGATGCTCGCCCAGCAAGAACAAGGGGAGCCTATCCCGGAAGAGATTTTCGAAAGACTGTCTAGAGAAGAGAAGTCCACCCTCAATTACGAAGACATTCAGCAGCGTGGGGACTACGCCGAGGAGAGCGCCATGGAGCGCGAGGGTGTGCCCTGGCAATATCGCTCGTTGGTGAAGCGCTATTTCTTATCCATTCTTACCAGTACGGAGACGAGCCCAGAGCCATGATCGCGATCGAGAAAGAAATCGGCCAGTTTCACAAACAGTATAACGCTGTCCAGGAGGAGATGAGCCGGGTCGTCGTTGGAAACCGGGAAGTTATCGGCAGCATCCTGTCGTGCCTCCTCACACGAGGCCACGTGCTTCTCGAAGGCATCCCGGGCTTGGGAAAGACGTTGATCGTCCAGACACTGGCCGACGTCCTGAACCTCGATTTCAATAGGATTCAGTTCACCCCGGACCTCATGCCGGGCGACCTCATCGGCACGAACGTCCTTCGGGAGACCGAAGATGGCGAGAAATATCTCGAGTTCCAACAAGGCCCCATCTTCTGCAACTTGATGCTCGCCGACGAAGTCAACCGCGCGACCCCGAAATCGCAATCCGCACTTCTCGAAGCGATGCAGGAGAAGAGCGTTTCCGTCGGAAACATCACGCACAAGCTCGACGAGCCGTTCTTCGTAATGGCCACCCAGAACCCGATCGAGCTCGAAGGCACCTACCCGCTTCCCGAAGCGCAAATGGATCGGTTCCTCTTCAAGCTCAAGATCGAATATCCCACCAGCGACGAGATGCACGACATCATGGACCGCACGACGCAAGTCGGAATGGCGCAAGCGACAGCGGTCCTGGAACAGGGAGAAGTGCTCCAAATGCGAGAAACGGTGTTGTCCGTTCCGATCGCGAGACCGGTCCAGGACTACGCTATCCGCCTAACGCTCGGGACCCATCCCAACGCGCCCCACTCCCATCCGCTCGCGAACAAATATGTCCGCTTCGGCGCGAGCCCACGCGGAACGCAGGCGCTCGTGCTCGGTGGCAAAATGCAAGCGCTCCTGAACGACCGGGTGCACGTCTCGTGCGAGGATGTCCGCGCGGTCGCCTACCCAGCGTTGCGGCATCGCCTGCTCTTGAACTTCGAGGGCGAGGCGGACCATATCGACACCGACGATATCTTGAAAGAGATCATCAAGGACGTTCCCGAGCCGAGCGAGTAGGGATTCGAGGCGGCGCTCTCCTATCCGGCATCGTCTGCTAGGCTCGGCTGGCTAGCGACGTGACGCACCGGAGGAACCGTGGGTCGGGTTTCCGTTTCGGTTCCTCAAACGGGGATCCAGGAGGTCGAGGCTCTCGACATCTTGAATGGTGAGGCCAGCATGTTCATCGATGACGGCAGTTGCGATTTTGCGATCGACCTACTCAAGAGCCCGTGGCCCCATCTCGGTATTCTTGTAGCTCGCGGGGTGGCGCCTCATGTTCCTTTGTATGATCTAGACACGCTGCTCGTCGAGCTCGGACGTAGGCGGGACCGTCTCGACATGGCGGTGCTCGACCCCATCGAGGACACGCTGGATCTCTGGGGATGGCGGGACGAGCTCGACGACGACGCCGATTGGGCGTCCGGTACCTCCACCCGCACGGCACCCTAAACACGTCAAGATGTGTCAGGCTCAGTGCAGGCTCAGCTCGACGCCAAAGAAGACGAGCTCGGCCGGCTGCGAAAAGAACTTTCAGGACTCCGCGAGCAGATCGGGAGCCAAGAGCCTTCCGAGCCGCCGGCGGTCCCAGAGTCCCACGAGCCCGAGCGAAAGAGCGAAGATCCGGAACCCGGCCGCCTCGCGACGCTCAAACATCGCGTCAACAGCTTGAAGGGCGAGCTCAATCAGCGCCATACCGAGCGCAACGATTTGCGACGACAGCTCGAGCGCGAGCGAAAGAGAGTGCACGTCCTCGAGGCCGAGCAGGAGGCGTCGCCGCAGACGACGCCCGTCGATGACGCCGAGAGCGAGCCGGACGACGTGGACCTCTCGGAGTCGACACGGTTTCGTATTCCCGTGTTCACCAAACGCGTTCGCGCTTCGCTGCAGCATTTGCCGGACGCGACGAAGCGACACGCACTCGTTCTGGTGAGCCGTATCGCAGCCGGCGACCACGCCGCCCTTCGTGGAACGCGGCGACTCGCAACCGACCGAACTGTTTGGCGGCAACGCGTGGGGAAAGATTATCGCATGCTGTTCCGCATGACCGACGAAGAGCTCGAGGTCCTCGACGTGGTGCACCGACAAGATCTGCAGCGCACCGTACGACAGCTGAAATAGGCTACGCCAGAGTCAGCACCGCCGCGCCCTGGATGCGCCCCGCGCGAAGATCTTCGAGTGCCCGGTTCGCATCAGTCAACGGGAAGGTCTGCACTTCCGTCCGCACCGGGACCCGAGGTGCGAGCCGGAGGAACGCCTCGCCGTCGGCGCGCGTCAAGTTGGCGACCGAGCGGACGACGCGCTCACCCCACAAAATGGAGTAAGGGAAGTTCGGGATGTCGCTCATGTGGATTCCGGCGCACACGACGATGCCGCCTTTCCTGACGGCGGCCAGTGCGGCCGGAACGAGCGCGCCGACGGGGGCAAACAGAAGTGCCGCATCGAGCGCAACCGGCGGGAACGTCGTCGAATCGCCCGCCCAGACCGCGCCCAGGTCTCTGGCAAACTGCTGCCCCTCGCCGTCGCCCGGGCGCGTGAACGCGTAGACGTCGCGGCCCTCGTGCCGCGCTACTTGCGCGATGATGTGAGCCGCGGCGCCGAAGCCATAGATGCCGAGACGCTCGGCGTCTGAAGCCATCCGTAGCGATCGATAGCCGATCAGCCCAGCGCAAAGAAGGGGCGCTGCCTCGACGTCGGAGTAATCGCCGTGAACGGGAAAGCAGAACTGCGCGTCGGCGACCACGTACTCGGCATAGCCGCCATCGATGAGATATCCGGTGAAAGACGGCTCGTCGCACAGGTTCTCTTCGTTTCTCTGGCAGAACGGACATCGGCCGCAGGTCTTGCCGAGCCATGGCACACCGACCCGCCCGCCAAGATCGTAACCATCGACTTCAGCTCCGAGCGCGGCCACCGTACCGACGATCTCGTGGCCCAGCACGAGAGGAAGCTTCGGCTCGCGCAGATCTCCGTCGAGAACGTGAAGATCGGTGCGACACACGCCGCACGCGCTCACTTTCACTAGAATCTCGTGAGGACCGGGGCGAGGTGTTTCGATCTCTCGCATGACGAGAGGTCGACCCTGTTCCTCGAGAACCATCGCGCGCATGGTGAAATCGTTGGTCCTCAGTTCGAGTCCGTCAGCCGTTTCAATTCCTCGACCCAGTTCGTCTTTACGTGCAGCTCCGTTGGTGAAGGATCTTCGCCGGTTTCGACGGCGAGCAAGAAGCGCTTGCCGTCGGGAGAGACTTCGAGCGTGCGTCCGGCCGAAGACAGATTGTACGCGGTCAGTGACCTTCCGGCAATTTTACGAGAGCGTGCGGGGTGTCGGCGTGAAACTCGCCGCCGCCGACACGGTAGCCGAGCGCCATGATCGTGTCTTCCGCGATGTAGTAGAGCTCGTCGTTTATCGGCGACCATCCCGGGGTCGTACCGCCGTTCGAGGAGACCTTCACGCGGCCCGTCCCATCGGCGACACGTTGCACGTAGATCTCCGACCGTCCGGAGGCGTAGGAGCGGTAGGCGAGCCACGCACTGTCCCGAGAGAAGTGCGGCGAGTCTTCCTCGAAGGGCGTTTTGGCGGCGGGAACGGGCTCGGATCCGTCTTCGAGATCGACGATCGCGACCTCTCGCCCCAGCTTCGTATCCTTGGCGCGGTAGACCGCTCCCATGCCTCCGGTGCCGATCGCCGCCTGGATTACGTAAGTGCCTAGCTTCGTCCCGAACTCGAGAGGCATAGTCTTTGAGACAACGCCCTAGCGGCTCATGCCGGGAAAACTCGCGCCGTAAGCCTGCCCTGTGAACGTCTGGTAGTTCGCGTAACCGAGCCAGGCGGCCATCATCGCTCCGAAGGTCCTCCCGGTCGATAAGGCGAGCGCAAAAAGAGCCGCGGCGATGACCATCGAGACCATTGCTGGCGTCCGCTCGTCTCGTCGGCCCCGAAACATGTATACGACCGAGCGCATGACGTTGCCGCCGTCGAGCGGCACGATTGGCATGAGGTTCAGAATGCTCCAGATGATATTGACCCAGAGGAGTTGGAGAACGACGAAGCCCCCCATCGGTGTAAGCTCGATGGGCTCGAGCACGCTGAATCCGTAGACGATCCCACCGAGAGCGAGTCCAGCGGCCGGACCGGCAAGGCTTATGAGGATGCTCTGGCGAGGCGTCAGGCGGCGGCCGGAGCTCCAGGACGTCACGCCCCCCATAGAGTAAAGGCGTATCTGGGGCTGAAGGCCGAAGGAGCGGCCGACCATCGCGTGGCCGAGCTCGTGAACGAGGATCGACACCAACACGACCACGACCCAGAGAAGGATGAGGCGGAGGTCGCCGGCCCCGAGCCCCAAAAGCACGGCGAGGATGAAAAAAGACGGGTGAATCTCGACGGGGAAACCAGCGAGCCTGAAGCGCATAACCGTAGACTACTGCGATCGACCTCTTTCGCGCGAGCGTGGTTACTCGGAGAGATTGCGGTAGAGAACGCGAATCATCTTGTACGCGTGCACGTAGTTCGAGGATTCGAAGGTGACCGCGTAGTGAGCGGTCCGCTCGACGGTCGGCAAAACAGCGGCGATGTCCGCGAGATCAGGGCTCTTGTAGGTGATGGCCACGGAGACAGGCTCGTGCGGTCGCGTCGGCTGAAAGGACGAGAGTCGCTCGATGGCGCGTCGCGCGCCTTCACGGATTCGTTGTTGTGCCTCCTCTGGATGAAGAAGCTCAGCCGTGCGGCGTCGGATGTGGCGCTTCACGGCTACCGTCTCGATGTCGCCATCGACCAGCCCCTTGATCTCTTTCGTGAACGCTTCGTCACCTGTGGCCAACGCGACGGGGACACCAAAGCTCCCCGCGACGCGTGCGTTCATACCACCTTCACTCATCGAACGCCCATTGACGCTGATATCGGCGACTTTCCCGCCCGAGCCTGTATGGGCGAAAAGCCCCGGCTGTCCCTCCATCGAGTGATAGCCGATGAAGAAAACCGCGTCGAAGTCGGAGCTTATCCCTTCCATCATGCCGAGCGCTTTCGAGTTGTTGCTGATGAGCCTAGCGGGCGGCAGAAGCTCCTCGATCTTCACGTTCCGCATGCTTCCGTGTGAGTCGTTCACGAGGAAGTCGATGGCACCGGCCTCTCGCGCGCCTTCGATCGCCGCGTTTACATCCGCGACCATGAACGCCCGCCCGCGCCCGTACTCGGCACCGCTCGCTCCCGTCATTTCGGAGTGCGCGATGCCGCTGATACCCTCCATATCGACGGAGATGAAGACCCGGACAGGATCTTGGGCGAGAGCGAGTGTTGGGCAGATCGATAGCAGGAGCGTAAATAGGCTTTTCATGCGCCGTATCTTAACGGCTCCGGGGCGGGTTGTGCCAAGATCAAAGGCGGCTCTCGAGCGTCGCGACACGACGGCGCGCCATAGCGTGATTGGGATGCTGGTCGAGCCAGGCTTCGAACATCTCGATAGCCGTCTCGCGCTCTCCACGATCCCACAACGCATCGGCCAGGCTCTCGTTCGGGATGTACTCCCCGGGAAATTGCTGATGGTTGCGCCGGAACACGGTGAGCGCATCGTCCTGACGCTCTCGACGATGGAGCCCACACCCGAGCCCGTCGAGAAGCACCGGGTCGATACTTTCAGACACAGGACCACGCACCCAACGATCGAACTCGTTGAGCGCCGCCGTGATTCCTGATGCGGCGTCCGTACGCACGAGGCGAAGCTGAAGCCAAACGGTTCGCGCCTCTGGCTCCGTCGGATGGACTTCAGCATTGAGCTCCGCGAGCGTTACGGCGTCGTCGAACGCGCCGCGCCGCGCCATCCCGTACGCGACATCCACAAGAACGCTGACGCGAAAATCGTAGCGTCCCCTCCAAAATAACGCTCGCGCAGCTCCGGTAGCGAGCTGTCGCGCTCTCGATCCCGCCGTCCGTGCACGCGGCGGCGAGGACATCCGGAAGCGGCCGCGGATCGATGCGCCCAGCGTAGCACGTGTAGCACGTAACACGCATGGGGGGCTCGAAGCGTGTCTCGAGCTTCTCCAAGTGCTGAGCGTTGATTTCCCGAACCATCGCCATCAACGTCCGCGCCTTGCGTTTAGCGGGCTTCGCATCCGACGCCCAATCCCAGGAATCGGACGGCTGCTCCATGTCTCCGACGTGACAGTGAAGGCAGCCTTCGCTCTGTCGCGGCCTGAGGCCTAAGCCCCGGAGGTTTTCGAGCATACTTTCGCTGAGCTCGTCTTCCGAAATGTCGTGGGGTACTTCGCGTGTTTTTTGCGCGAAACCCGAAAGCGCGATAGAAAGACATCCGAAAACCAACCTTCGGGAAGCACGATGTCGTTGTAGGATCGCCCGAAGCTTCGACGCCAAACGAGCCTCTCACCCACCAAACCGTAGCGGCTGGGATCGGTGTAAGTCTCCTCGATGCGAATCCGCGTGGTTCGGCCCTTCTTGACCGGGGGCGGCGTTGAGCCCGCGTCAATCTAAATGGGTGAAGGGAAAGAGTCAACAACGTTGCGTGAACTATCGGAAAATCTGCTTGCGGTAAACGCCTTGCTTTCTGAAAGTCGAAACCATCCACATCGTCCACACGGCAAACGGGGCGCCAGGCGTTTGCTTGAAGCTGCGCACGAGCGCCTTCACGGGTTCAGTGAGACCATCGAGACGTGTGATGGTGCTGGCGTTTTGCTTGTTGTCTTTCGCGTTCTGGTCGACTCTAGCGCGAAGCTTCGAGATCTCGGCTTTCAAGTTGGCATTTTGCTTTACGAGCTGCGCGATCTTTTGAGGGCCGATCTTCGGCCCTCCTTTCGCGACTTCAGCCTTAAGAGTCGCGTTTTGCATCTCGAGCCGCTCGATCCGTTTTTCGAGCCTCCCAAACAGACGCTCCACCCGGATGATTCGTCCCTCGTTGGCGTTCATGTTGCGCGTTGCGCGCGTTGGTTGGTTGGCCATTCTTTTCGCTCCTCCTAAGTGAACGGGTTCTCGACGGGGATTCCGGCGATGAAGTTTCGCACGATCTCACGCGCGGTAGCGATGGGCAAGGGCGTAGGGATCTTTCGGGTGACGTCGACATAGAGCTCCTGAAGTACTTGAACGCTCAGTCCGACATGAAGAAGCTTTCGGTTTTGTTCCTTTGCGCGGCCGGCTGTGCCGCGGCCCCCGAGCCACCACCAGGTCTCGATCTGGCCACGGCGACGCTCATTGATCTCTCCTATACCTATGATGACGAGACGCTCTATTGGCCCACGTCGCCCACGGATTTCATTCTGGACGAGCTCGACTATGGGCTGAATGAAGCCGGCTACTTCTATGCCGCCTATTCATTCTGTACGCCCGAGCACGGCGGCACCCATCTCGATGCGCCCATTCACTTCGCCGAAGGTGGGCGCACGGCGGGTGAGATTCCCGTGCGGCAGCTCATAGCACCCGGTGTCGTGATCGATATGTCGGAGCAGGCCTCTCAGGATCCGGATGCGCGTCTCAGCCTCGACACGGTAACGGCTTGGGAAGCGGCGCATGGTCCGGTGCCCGAAGGCGCTATCGTCCTGCTGCGCACGGGGTGGGGGAGTCGTTGGCCCGAGGCATTACCTTATTTGGGAGATGACGCGCCGGGGGATGCGTCGAATCTACACTTTCCCGGATACGGCGAAGAAGCGACGCGTTTTTTGGTGGAGCAGCGTCGCGTCGGAGCGCTTGGTGTCGACACCGCGAGCATCGATTACGGCCAGTCGAAAGACTTCATTGCGCATCAAATCGCGGCCAGCGGTGGTGTGCCGAACCTCGAGAACGTTGCGCGCGTAGACGAGCTTCCCGAGACGGGGTTTTGGGTCATTGCGCTGCCGGTGAAGATCGGGAAGGGCTCGGGCGGCCCGGTGCGGATCGTCGCCGTCGTTCCTTGAGCGGTCTGCTCGAAAAGATCAATATCAAGAAAAGCCGACGCCCGTGGGGCCGACGAAAAGAAAAACACCGAACGGCCTTCGGACATCCGAGAGCCCGGCTTTGATCATTCCGATGGTCTTGACGATGGTTTTGATCGCATCCTCTTGCCCCAGTACCTTCGCGTGGAACTCCGCTTCGAGCTTCGTGAGCTCGAGCGGCATGGCCGGGTCGGCGTGATGGTGCGGGGCCGGTGGATCTCGAGCGAGGACATCGAGGCTCGCCTTCGAGAGATCGCAGCTTATAACGAGTAATGCGTCAGGCGCATCAGGCGCACGCCGCCGACGTCGGCGGAGAAACCGAGGCGCTCGTAGAACGGCTCGAGCTCCGGCAGACAATAGAGCTCGAAATGTTTCACGTGCGCGAGACGAGGGTCGCTCAGGATGCGCTCCATCAGTTGCCGCCCGAGTGCCCGTCCGCGATGGGCGGGATCGACAACAACGTCGAAGATGAGCGCTTTGAAGACTCTATCGGAGAGAACGCGCACGAAACCGACGAGTTCCCCCGGCTTGTCATGCCCAAACGCGGAGATCCCGTAGAGATATTCCGAGCTCGAGACCATCGCGCGCACGTCCTCGAGGTTGCGGCCGCGCGTCCACCATTCCAGCTGGTAAAGCTCGTGGAGCCGTGCGATGTGGCCTTCCTGAAGCTTATTAATAATGTTGTAGGACATTCTTGGTCTCCGAGAGTCGGGGATATGATAGCTCCAGACGCTCGAACCAGGAGCTATATCGATGCAATTAAAGACCTTTCTGTTGGACCTATGGCTCGAAGAGCACGAGCATGCCGCGCGCTACAACCTTGCCGCGAGCACCGGGCCGTCATGGACGGTCGAGGGTTTGCTCGGGCTCATGAACGAGCATGAGAAAGCGCGGTTCTTGAAGACCCCTCTTACCTATTGCCCCGGTACCGGTCACGCGTCGCTGCGCCGCGAAATCGCAGCGATGTACGGAGCGGGCCCGGACGACGTGCTCGTCGTCGCCGGCGCTTCCGAAGCGCTTCTCTCGATGTTCTATCTGGCCGCGGAGGACGGGAAGAACGTCGTCGTGCCCAGCCCGGCTTTTCCGCCTTTTCTAGACGTTCCGGAAGGGCTCGGGCTCGAGATCCGTCCGTTCGAGCTGCGATTCGAGGACGGGTTCGAGGTCGATGTCGACGCCATAAAAGAGCTCGTCGACGAGAATACGGAGTTCATTCTCGTCAACTCCCCCCACAACCCCACGGGCGCGACCATGAGCCCAGACAGCTTGAAAACGCTGAGCTCTTTCGCAACAGAACGCGGGGTGCAGCTCGTCGTCGACGAGGTCTACCACCCTATTTATCGCGGGACGGCGCCGCCTTCCGCAGGGGAGTATCTCGATGCCGCTGTTTTTGGTGATTTCTCGAAAGCTTTCAGCCTCCCCGGCATCCGGATCGGCTGGATCCTGGAGCGCGACGAGAAAAGACGCGAAGCCTATTGGAACACGCGCGCGCATTTCAGCATCTCGAACAACCTGCCGGGCGAGATTCTCGCCGAAGTCGCCACCCGCAACCGGGAGACGATCTTCGATCGCACCCGCCAGGTGGCCGAGGCCAATCTCGCCATGCTCGACGAACTTTTCATGAAGCACGCCGACTTGGTCGAATGGGTTCGGCCTAATGGCGGGATGACTATCTTTCCGCGCTTGTGTGCTGAAAAGAATGCGCGATCTTTCTGCGAGGCTGCCTGCGCGCGCGGCGTCGTGCTCGCGCCGGGGGATTGCTTCGGCTTTCCGGCGCATTTTCGCCTTGGCTTTGGCACGTGCGACGAGGGCTTCGACGAAGCCGTGGCGATCCTTTCCGAAGTGCTCGAGAAGAGGTCCACACGCGCCGCCGTGTCTTGACAAGCCACCGGCTGTTCCTGCTCACCAGTTGACGGCTGGTGAAGCTAGCGATGCAGCATAGGACCGAAAAGCCCGAGCCTCTCCGTGGGCTCAATCCGGCCGTGCCGGCCTCGATCGAAAAGGTCGTTGCCCGCAGGCCGGCCGCCCGTGAGCTCCCCAAACTGTTCGCGCGCGCTCTCGCGCGAGGCGTCTAAACCCTTCTCGCTGTGTCGCGCTCTCCCACGTACTATCCGCCTCGCGAACGTGTCGGCGGCCGAGGCGACAGGCGTCACCGAGCTGCGGCTTCCGGACGGGGCTCCGACGTCGATTCTAGAAAGTGTGTACAATAAGTGAATTAGGAGGTCCATCATTACTAGCAAAGTGTTCGTCGGAAATATGAGTTATGACACGACGAGGGCCGAGCTCGAAACGATTTTCTCCGAGATCGGTGAGATCGTCGAGATCTTCGTTCCCACCGACCGAATCACGGGTCGACCCCGAGGCTTCGCGTTCGTCGAGTTCACGGCACAAGACTCTGCGGAACAAGCGATCGAGCGTTACGATGGCTACGAGCTTTCCGGAAGGAATCTTCGTGTCAGCGCGGCCGAGGAAAGACAGCGTCGTCCGTCCGGATTTTCCGATGGCGGCGGGCCGCCGTCAGCTCGCGGACCGCGTGGGGGTGGTGGTAAGCCGAAAGGCAGCCGCCGGAATATTCGGGGCAGGAAAAGAGGGTTCTGACTTCTCGCCCGCCGTTTCCGTCCGATTCTCAGCAATAGAATAGCTACTCACCGGCGGCTGCCGCCGGCCGTCGTCGCTTGTCCAAACTGTGTCGGAGCGGTGCGACACTCATCGATAAACCGACGCCGAGATTGACAGCGAGCCGAAGAAAGGCAAACGCCTTCGCGCGGCTCTCTTCGGACGAGTTCTCCGCAAACGACGCCATGACCGCGGGGCGGAAGCCTCGACGACGATGCTGACGAAAAAGAGCGTTATCGCGATCGCCCATCTTTCACGAACGGCAGAAAGGATGAGAAAACCCACGCCACCCGTTACGAGGCTCAGCTGCTGCGCTCGGATGGAGCCGATATGGTCGCTGAGCCAGCCACCGAGATAGGCGCCAAACATCGCGCCCACGCCATAAACCGCAACGAGCTGTCCAGCCTCTGCCGCGCTCACGCCTCTCTCGGCCGTCAGGTACAGCGTGAGGAAAGGCAGGACCATCGTGCCGCTGCGGTTGATGAGCGCCCCGAGGGCGAGGAGCCACAGATCGCGGGGAATTCCGGAAAACGCTTCTTTGCAGAGCTTCGCTATCGCGTGCACACGTAGAAAGGCTAGCAGAAGTGGTGGAATGACAGCGATGCAGGTATTCTGTAGACGTTCATGAACATAACACTTTTGCTCGTGACGGCTGGGCTCGCCCTCGGCCTCGCGGCATGGGTTTTTCTGCGCCACAAAGATCTGCCAGCTGCTGGCGTCGCCGTAGTCATCGCGATCGCCGCGCTCGGAATTTGGTCGAGCGGGGCCGCGCGCCGCGAAGAGCTTCTAGGCGAGATCCAAAAAGCGCGCGAGCGGATCGCTGTTCTCGAAGCGACTCCCACGCAGCGCGGCTTCAGCGATGAAACGCGAGCCGCGATGGTCGAGGCGTTGAGCAATTTCGTCGGCCCGACGGCTTTCGTGCTCGCGAACTCGTCTGATCTCGACACGACGGAATATGCGCGTAAGATTGCGTCGATCCTGAAGGATGCCGGCTGGGACGTGCCGCCGTCCTTTGGTATGACCTACGCACCGCTCCTCCTGCCAGGGTACGAAGACACACCGTCTGGCGTGATTTTCGGGGTCTCGTCTGATGTCCCGGACACGTTCGCGTCGTCGGTCTTCAACGTGTTCCGCGAAGGAGGTGTCGATATCACGCGTGGACCGCATTGGCCCGGAACAGATCATCCGATCTCGATTCTCGTCGGTCCGCCGAGGCGGCGCTAGGGCCTTTTTCTTAGTCTTAGTGGAAACAGCTCGGATTCGACGCGCGCTCGAGAAGAGCTCCAGCATCTCGCGCACGATGTCGGGATGTTCGGAGGCGACGTCGATGCTTTCAGCCGAGTCGTCTTGCAAATCGTAGAGCTCCGTCGGCTTGTCGACACCGTGACGAATGCCTTTGAAACGGCCACGCCGAATGGCTTAAACGCCTTGCAGCAGATCCCAGGATGCCGAAATCCGATCGCTTACCGCATCCGCTTCGATGTGGCCCGGCCAGCGTGCAATCAGGTGCGGGACGACGTAGGGAACCTAAAGGAAGAACGGTCGGCTGCGGTTTTTGCGAATGAACGCGAGAGCCTCGTCGGTGAGGAAATCCATGGCGTAATCGCGGCCTGAATAACCTTCATAGGAGGACGGGCTTTTTGGGTCCGCGCCGTCCGGAAGCTTCTGACGAGCGGAGAAGTCCTCGTTGTCGAGCCAATCTTTCTCACCGTTGCGCCAGAGATGAGTCGGGTAGTAGTTGTGGGCGATCCGTTGGCAAATATAGCCGTAGAAAAGATGGAAGCCCTGCTCGTTCGGGTCGCCGCTCGAGCCGACCCAGCCAAGGCCCCACTTGCCGATTGCGGCGGTCGGCGGTCGCGTAGCCAGCATCTTGGAGAAGATGTCCCATGGTGACGGTGTCAGCGAGGAGCGGGCGTTGGCCTTCGAGGTCGGGGTCGTTCCAGACGTCCCCGCGCTCGTCCATCTCGTCGTTGTCGCATATATAGGCGTGGCCGGTATGGTATCCGGTCAAAATCGTGTCACGCGACGGCGCGCAGACGGGACTCCCCGGCTTCCCCTCGGCGCAGGACAGGAGCGCTAATAGTGAGATTAGGGGACGCTGCGCCGCATGATCTTCGACCGGAGTAGGGACGCTTAGTGCGTCATCGCATAGATTGCGATGTTCACGCCGAGTGGATAGGCGCGGACGGAAAAACGGTAGAAGAACTCGTCGTCTTCCGCTTCGCGCTCCCAACCGTCGGCGATGTCGGTATTGTGAGTCATGATGACCATCAAGCGGCCTTTTTCATCGAAGATGCCGCGAAAGTGAGGCTCGTCGCTCTCGAAGCCGCGCTCGGACGTGCTCGTTCCGCCCGACCGCCTCCAAAATTGAATGGACGGGATTTGGGGTATTTTCTTGATGGTGAAGAACGACCGGAAGATCGGGTGGTCCAGCGGCACATCGACGATCGGGTACCTGTCGGAAGGCAACACCTGGGCCATCTCTCGCTTCCAATGTTCGAAGGCGCGGACTCCCCAGAAGTCGTCCACGTAGAGCATGCCGCCGCGTAGGAGATATTGCCGTAAGCGCTCGGCTTGAGACGGCGTGAACCCCGCGGTGCCGACATCGGACATGAAGATGAACGGGTAGTTGAACATCGCGTCGTCGTCGAGCGTCACCACGACGTGGTTGGGCAGCCCCTCGGGGCCTCGGTTGATGCGCGCCGATGTCAGCTCGGAGAAACGGACCATGAAATTGATGTCGGAGTCGGGATAGTCGGTGTTCCAGCCATGGCCGAGAGGCTCGTCGCGCACGCTCTCGTAGAGGACGCGACAAAAGGAAAAGGAGCGCTCGCGCAGATCTTCTGCTGTCGGGAACTTGGGCGGGACGCGATTCCACCACCCGCGCCAGCCGCGGTTTTGCTGAAATTGCTGTGCGAGCCCGAGCGAGACCACGAAGATGACCAACCCCATAGTAAGGGCCGCCACCCGTCGATGTCGGCGCTCGCGCTTCCCCACGCACGAATCGTATTACCCCTGGTAAAATGAAGCAACTCGCTCGTATCATGCACAAAGACCACGAATCCGCGATCGCCGGGGCGCTCCTGGGAACAGCGCTCGGGGACGCTTTGGGGCTCGCCTGCGAAGGCATGGGCGCTGACGCCATCGCCCGCCGCTTCGGCCGCATCGACGATTTCCATATTCTTGGACGCACCGGCTTCGTCTCCGACGACACGGAACAATCGGCGCTCGTCGCGCAGAGTCTCGCCCGAAGCGAGGACTTGGAGTCCTGCCGCCGGGCGTTTCGCCGCGCGATGCTCGGCTGGTTTTTACGACTCCCTTGGGGGATCGGACTCGGCACGATTCGGGCCTGCTTCAAGATCGCGCTCGGACTTCGGCGCTCGGGAGTGATGTCCGCGGGAAACGGCGCGGCGATGCGCGCGGGGGTCGTGGGCGCGGTTTTTACCGACGATGCGGCGGTCCGACAAGCCTATGGCCGAGCGCTGGCGGAAGTCACTCATCGCGACGCTCGGGCGGTCGACGGCGCGCTTTTCGTCGCAGAGTTGACGGCGCTCTCCGTGGGCGCGCCATCAGGGGAGGATCGTGGCGCACTCGTCGAACGCGCCTTGGACGTCGTGCGCGAGCAGAGCCTTAACGAAGCCATCACGTCCGCGAACGCGAAGGCGCGCGACGGGGCGAGCGCGCGGGAGGCCGGCGAGGCGCTGGGTACCTCCGGATTCGTTATCCACTCGGTTCCGATGGCCACCTACGCGTTCGTGCGGTTCGGCTCCGAGCCCGTCGGGGCCCTCACCGAGCTCATCTCGGCGGGTGGAGATACCGATACCCATGCCGCCATCCTCGGTGGTTGGGTCGGCGCGCTCCACGGCGACGCATCGCGACCATCGGAGCTCATCGACCGCATCCAAGACGGGCCCTTCGGACCGACGCACTTGCGTGCGCTCGCGAAAGCGCTCGCAACCGGAGGGCCGCCACCGAGCTACTCGAAATCCTATGCGCTGCTGCGCAACTTGGCGATGTACCCGGTCGTGCTCGCCCACGGTTTCAGTCGGCTCGTTCTTTGACCCTGTTAGGGCGACGCTCGGCCCCGCAGCCGCGTTGCGCGTTTAGTCCGCTTTACCGGCCCCCTTGAACTGGTCGGCACTGTCGGCGAAGAGCACGTTGAAGCTCGTGAGCGAGCCGTAGCATCCGGTGATATAGCCTTGGAGCTTGATTTTGACATCCGCGGGAAGCTCCGAGCTGTTGACGTTCTGCTCGAGGACGCGTAACTTGTTCCGTACCATCACGATCTTGTTGAAGAAGAGTCGTCGAGGTCTTCGGCGTGGTTCCCGACGTGCAGGGATATGAATGGGGTCGACGGGTGTTTTTCGAAGACACGATTACGCGCTTCGAGAAGCGCCTCTTTGGAAGGGAAGTCCTTCCCATAAAACGCCCAATCGGGGTGATTGGAAAGCTCTTCATAGCGCTCGTTCACGCGATCGGTGGGGGTAAAAAAGGCGTCGGGATCGGAGACGTGGATGGCCACCGGCATGCCGAGCCCGCCGGCGGTCTCCCACATGGGATCGAAACGCGCGTCGCCAATGGGTAAGAGAGCGCCGGCGGTGACGTTCTCCCGCAAGTAGAGCCCGAGGGTTTTGGTGAGCTTGAGCCCTTTGGCTCCGAGCGCGTACGCTTTTTCGATTTGCTCGGCCTGAAACGTCGGGAAATCCTCGCGCTCGATCGCGTTCCACGAGGGCTCTGTGAAAGAAATGAACCGTCCCGGGTGCGCGTTGTCGTAGCGCTCGAGGACGGATGCGAGACCGTCGCCGACGCCTCCCGTGAGGTTGACCATCGTCGCGACGTTCTTGCGATCCATCACCGCGAGAAGGTTTTCCGGAGAGTCGAGAAAGTCGACGCGCTCGCCAAAGGGTTCGGGGCCGAGGGGGACGGCGGACCACGTCAAGTGCGTGTGAACGTCGATGGCGGGAAAACGCGCAGCGGCAACTTTGGTCCGCGGGACCCGGAGCATGCTGTGCGGCTCGAAACCTCTAAGCGTCAGCTCCGCGGACCGGTTATCGACGCGCGCGGGTTCACGGCACGCAAGAGGTGCTCCTATCGCGGCGAACGCCGCGAGCCACTGCCTGCGCGTGTATCCCATCGTAGGTCAGGGCTCGTTTTCGGTCGGCCGGTCTCGTTCGTTGTCGTCCCCGTCCACCGGAGCGACGGCCCATTCGTAAGATCGCCCGCGTGCATGCTTTTCGAACCAGTCGAGCTCGACATTGATCTTGAACAGCTCGTGCCGCAGCTCCTGCCAACCGTGAGGCTCGCGAGGCGCCATATAAAGATGTGTCGGAACGCCGTTCGATTTGAGCGCCCGGTAGAGCTCCACCGATTGCGGCGGGGGGACCCGCTCGTCGTTGGCTCCGACGAGCACGAGTGTCGGGGTCGTCGCCTTATAGATGTCTTTGAGAGGGGAGTGTCCCCAGTAGAGATCGACGGGGGCGTCTTCTTGCCAAGGTGTGCCTCCGAACCACGGCGTGCGTTGCACCCGGGTGTCGCTCTGGGCGTACATCGAGGTCCAGTTCACGGCGCCGGCCCCTGAAGACGCTGCTTTGAAACGCGTGGTGTGGGTGATGATCTTGTTGGTCATGTGACCACCGCCGCTCCAGCCCATTTTGACCATGTGGTCGGAATCGGCGATCCCACGCTCGATGAGGTGGTCGACGCCTGTCATGACGTCGAGATGCGCGTTATGAAAATAATGGCCCACCATGTCGCGTAGGAACGCGTCGCCATATCCCGTGCTGCCGCGATAGTTCGGCTTGAACACCGCGTAGCCCAGCGCTGTTTGCACTTGAACGTATCGACTCCAAGAGCCGAACGAGAACTTGTCCGACGAGCGAGGACCGCCGTGGGTCTGAACGATGAGGGGATAGCGGCGGCCTTCCTCGTAGCCGAGCGGGTAGTAAAGAAGTCCCTCGACCTCGACACCGTCGTTGCCTTTCCAGCGGATGGCTTCCTGGCGAGGAAGCTCGAACTCGGCGAGATAGTCGTAGGCATGGGTCACCCGTTTCGGGATTTCCGCACCCTCGCCCGCAACCCACACATCGCCCGCATTGGTGGGCTCGTCAATGCGATAAACGTGTCGCTTCTGCTTCGGGAAATAGGTCCAGCTCGTCAACGTGTGATCGCCTTGTGTGAGTTGATGGAGCTCCTCGCTCGCCACGTCCACGCGAAAGAGCTCGGCGCGAACACCTGTATTCGCCGTAAAATAGATGGACTGCCCGTCCGTAGACCAACTCGCGCTCTGGACCTCGTGGGGCATGTCTTGGAGGAGCAGCTTGGCAGGGCCCCCGGAAGCCGGGGCGATAAAGAGATTGCGGTTGTAGTAGAACTCGAAACGTGCGTTCGAATCGGAGATGAAAAGCACTCGCGTGTTGTCCGGCGAGAGCTCGGCGCCGCGTTCCGGCACCTGGTTGTCCGTCACGCGCGTGGCGCCCGTTCCGTCGCTTGCGAGAACCCATACTTCGGCAGTGAGAGAGTCATCGAGAAGCGGCGTCGGCGCACGGTGAAGGGCGAGCCGCGTTCCGTCACGCGACAGCCGATAGCTGCGAACGTGGAAATCGCCCGTGGTTATACGGCGCTCGCTGCCATCTTTCACCTTTATCGACCACAGGTGGCGCGGCTTCCAGTCTTCGTCGAACGCGAAGACGTCGTCCCGAAGCTCGTCGCGACGTTTCTCCTCGTCCGTCTTCGCGTCCTCGGCGAGAAAGTAAATCGTCTCGCTATCCGGCGACCAAGCGATATTCGATACTGAGGTTGGGTGATGGGACAGCCGTCGCGCTTCTCCGCCACTCGCGGGAAGAAGGTAAATCTGCTCCGACGCGTCGTCCGCACGCTCCGTGACAAACGCGATATCTGCACCATCGGGCGACCAGCGGGGCGTCGATTCGCCCGACGTTCCTCGGGTGAGTTGGATCGCTTCGCCGGTCTCGGTGGAGCCGCGCCAAAGGTGTGCGATGCGCTTGTTCGCCTTCCAATCCGCTTCGGCGAGAACGTAGACGAGCGCGCGCCCGTCGGGTGAGAGCTGAGGTTCACTGAGACGCGGAACTTCCAATAGATCGATTGGCGTCATGGGCCGTTCGGCGGCCGCCGCGGCCGCGCTCAGGCAAGCAAGGGTTAGACGGATGACAACACGTGAACGACTCATCTTTTTCCTCCCGATGGAATCGACCTTATTGGGTGCCGATGGCGTAAAGGTGGCTTTCGCCCCGCAAGAAGATCTTGCCTCCGGCAATGGCTGGAGACGCGGTCACTGATTCGCGGATGGAATTCGAGGACAGCACTTCGTGTGTCGCGCCGGCACGAATCACGAAGAAGTCTCCGTCTTCGCCGCCGAGCAGGATCTTGTCCTCCCACGCCACCGGTGAGGCCCGAACAAAGGTGGCCACGGGAATCCGGCCGCCTTCATAGACGACGCGCCCCGTCTCCGGGTCGAAGCAGGTCAGGATGCCTTTATCAGACACCAAATAGAGGTAGCCACCATAAAGCAGAGATGACGGCGTGTAGCCGGTGCCTTTCTTGTACTCCCAGAGCACTTTGGGCGAGCCGCCCTTCTTGGGGATGCGAATCGCTCGCGTCAATTTGTCGGGGTAGCCCGATGTGACGAACACCGTGCTGTCGTTCGCGACGGGCGTCGGGACAGCGTTTCCGATGAAGCCTTTGTGCCTCCAGCGCTCTTTTCCGTTCGTGGGGTCGTAGGCGACGACGAAGTTGTAGCTCGTCGTAATGAGCTCGTGACGCCCGTAGGCTTCGACGAGGATGGGACTGCTGTAGTTGATGCGCTCCTCGCGAGCCGTTCTGAAGACCTGCCGCCCCGTTTTCTTGTCGAGGGCGAGGAGAAATGAGCCGTCGCCTTCGTTCTGATCGACTTGGAGAATGAGAGAGTCGCCGTAGAGCAGCGGAGACGTTCCGTGACCGTGGCCCCAAGTACTGATGTTCCCGAGGTCGACCTTCCATGCGAGATAGCCGTCGAAATCGTAGGCGAACAGACCCTGCGAGCCGAAATATAGGTAGACGAGATGGCCGTCCGTTACCGCGGTCGGCGTCGCATAGGTGTTTCGCCGATGACGGTTGTCGAAAACCGGTCCATCATGCGCGGTGCGCGTCCACAGAATCTCCCCGGTGCGGGCGTCGAGGCTCAGGACCTTCAACGTGTGCCGGCGATCGGCGCTCTGAGCCGCGGGATGCAAGTAGGTCTCCCGGGCTCGTATATGGTGCGGCGCCTTTTTTCCTGGAATCACATCGCCTTCGATGTCGGTCGTTACGAACATCTGGTTGCCCCACGCGATCGGGGAAGAGTGCCCTCGACCCTCGACGCGTGTTTTCCAAAGAATGCGCTCGCTCCATTCGAGCGGTAGTCCGGAAGCCTGCGATACGCCGTTGCGCTCTGGCCCCCGCCACTGAGGCCAGTACGAATCTTGCGCTGATGCGAGACCCGAAAGCAGGCTGACAGCGAGTAAAGCGGCGAAGCGTCTCATTGGCTTCGGCGCATACTATAACGGCTCGCTGCCAGGATCGAGGCGTGGTCTCGAACTGACGTCGGGGGTGCATTATATTGGCGGCATCTCGGAGACCGCTGCAACCAAGAGGGACACGAGCTCATGCGCCCAACTCGCCTTCTGTTTTTTCTACTGCTCACGTCACATGCGATCTCCTACGAAAAGATCATCGAGCCCCAGACGCGCACGCTGAGCGACGTCGAGCTTCTCAACGGACACACGATCGCGTCGGTCACCGTGGTCTATCAGACATACGGAACGCTCGACGCATGGCGATCGCGTCCCTCACCGCGACGTCGAGCTACAACGCTTCCGCGTATTGGTACGAGAGGAGTCTTCTCGAGGTCGATCCTGAGAGCTCGCCTTACAACAATGTTTTCAATGTTTTCAATGTCTTCGATATGGAGAAAGAGCTTCTCGAACGCGCGATCGCGCGGTCCGAGGTCGGGATCGACGCGAACTGCTACCTGTATTAAGTGAACAACCACCGCCTAGAAGGCGGTGGCTTCAAGGGCTGTCAATTGGAAATTGACTGTCGTCGTGAAGAGGCTCGCCATCCTGGGAGTCTATGTGCTCCTTTACCATCTCGTCCGTTATGCTTCCTGAACTCACCGCCAGATATCCTCGGGCCCAGAAGTGCCGGCCCCAAAACTTCTTCCTCAGGTGAGCAAACTCCTGAAGGAGTACTCGGGAGCTTATTCCTTTTAGCCACTGCACGATCGTACTCAAGGTCCTGGTGTGGTCGGTAGGATACGAACACGTGGACGTGGTCGCGTGCAACCTTACCCGAGATTATGTGCAGCTCATGTTCCATCGCGATCTGACGAATCAGATCGCGCACACGAACCGCTACTGGACCGATCAAAACCTTTTTACGATATTTCGGTATCCAAACGATGTGCGCTTTTAGGTCCGTTTTCGTGTGCGCTCCGTGCCTGTAGTGACGCACGCGACCACAATACCACGATCTTCTCTTCGCCTAAAGGCGAGGGGTTTCGACCATCCCCGGAAGAGACACTAATCGCGCGCGCTGACGACGCAAAATCTAGGATGGGGACGAGGCGACGCGGACGGGTGGCGGAAGAGTCTCGCCATCGGACTTCAAACGGTCGAGACCCGCGTTCTGATGATGCCGTCCCGCACCGACGGCTCCGTGCGGCCGAATTTCGCGGCGGAGATCGTCGACATCCTGCAGACGTTGGGAAAGCCCGCCCAGCTACACGTCATCGACTCGGAGCGCGGACACGGTGGCGCTTATGAGTTCTATCCGATGACGCCCGTTATAAACGCTTTCATCGCAAGCTTGCCGGGCGCGAAGCCGTAAGCTTTTCCGGAATCCCTCGCGGCACAAGGGGTTCATCTTGCTCTATAATGGCTCCAGGCGCCGCCGAGAGGTGCAGTCATGAGTAACACGAGAATCACTCTCCTTGCGCTCGTATCGATCCTCGGCACCGGGCCGATCCTGCTCGCGGAATCCAAAGCGAAAGACAAGTTCTTCGCGCCCGGCCCTGGCTTTTGGGACGACAAGCTGGACCCCTCATGGGTTGCGGAAAGCGCCCCTCCCGCGCCGCGACTCTACCGCCAAATCGCTTTGGACTTTCGTACCGTCTTCACGTCCAAAGAGACCCTGCTGATTCTAGGTGCAGGGCTCGGTGCCGCCGCCGTGGCCAAGCCCTTCGACCAAGCCGTACAGACGAGTGGATTGAACACAGAGGGTCTCGATGGATCGGGAACGGATACTGCCTTCGAGGCCGGTGAAGTACTGGGATCGAGCCTCGTTCAAGTGGGCGGCGCCTTCGTGACGTTTGGCATCGGCAAAATCGTCTCCGATCCGGAGATCGAAGCTCTCGGCCGCGATCTGGTTCGGGCCCAGATCTTGAGCCAGGCCATGACGCAAATACTCAAATACAGCGTTGGGCGGACGCGTCCGGACGAGAGCAACACGCGGTCCTTCCCATCCGGACATTCCTCTGGCGCCTTTGCCACCGCGACGGTGCTGCAGAGGCGCTACGGATGGAAGGTCGGCTTGCCCGCTTATGGCGTGGCGGGCTACGTGGCGGCGTCTCGTTTGAGTGAGAACCAGCACTTCCTGAGTGATGTCGTCTTCGGCGCCGCCGTCGGCTTTCTAGCGGGCCGCACGGTAACCCTTGGCTATGGCGACACCCGGTTTGCCCTCTCTCCGATTTTCACTCCGGGTGGCGCGGGCCTCCAAGTGAGCTTGCTTCCGCGGGAGTGAGCTCGGCGTACCCGCTTTCTAGTCACTATTTCGGGGAGTGATCCGTATCCACCAGGCAGCTAGCGTATCCGAGCACGCGCTCGCCATCGACGAGAAGCGATGCGCTGGGCTCCCAACCTTGCGTCAATCGATCCGCTAAGATTTCTTCTGCTGACGGCCGATGGTCCCACACGGAGACGGCCGTTACGGCTCCGAGTCACGTCACGCCATACACGACGTAAAGCCTGTCACGATAGGGAAAAATCGCATCGTGGGTGAACTCATCCTGCTTGATGAGATTCTCAGTGCCGTCATGGATACCGAGGCTTCGCACCCATCGAAAAACGTCTTCGAGTGTTTCGTGCTTTGTAATGTCGGCCACTAGAGGCGCGAGGTCGCGGTCGGGTTGACCGCTCAAGTTCCGCAACTCACGTCCCATGCCTCAAGTTAACCTAGTGGTCACATCGACAAGCGTCAAACACAGATGTGAAGGCCTCGAGCTGGCTTGACGGCCGGTCCGTTTCTCGTTTGGCCAAAAGTCCACTTGACGAAAGAGCGGATTTGAGAACTGCCGTAAAGCGTGTGGATCTCCGTCTTTCCTCCGAGGCGTGGGTTCGTGTCGGTGCGCGTTTCATCGACGTTGGCGCGGACGAACGGGCTGCGCTCTGCGCGTTCGTCAGCCCACTTGCGGAGGGACCTGACGGTGACTTCGCTCCGTTCGAAACGGCGCTTTCATGGGGCGCGAAAGAAAGCCTCGCCCTTCTCGACAAGCGCGGCGCGTGCCCCCGCTGGCGGCATCGAACTTGAACGAAAGACTTCGTGACGTGGTGAATTCCGGAAACGCGGAAAGTGCCGCGATGCTGCTCGAGCTCGGCGCGGACCCGAGTGCCGTCGGGGATTCGGGGATAAGCGCCATCGTTACTGCGGAGTAATGAACGAAGACCGACCCGGCAGCTACCAAAACATGGTGGACTTGCTGAAGAGCTACCCAGTTCAAAACGCGAAGAGATAGTTGAGCTTCACGCTCAGCGCGCGTCCTGGACGGATGTTCTTCAGACCATGGAGTCCCCATCTCCGCGGGGCGATACCATGTCGAGTCATTCCCGACGAAGGGCCAATAGGTCTCCTCGTTCTTCCGTGGAAGGTTGCGCTTGAAGCCGATGCCGAACAGGATCTCGCGGCCGTCTTCGGGCGCGTCGAACCGTAGAGATTTGAAGGGGACGACGATCTCGGCTTCCCAACCCGTCTGGGTCTGGTTTCCCCGGGAGTACCAAACGGTGTCCCAGTTCATATTCCGCGAAGAGCTCTCCTCACCGTTTTGCAACATGTCGAAGACCCAGCTCTGTGCGTTGAGGATTGCTACCCTCTCGGCTCGAGGAAGCTTCTTGAGAGCTTCATCGTCCGCACCTTTACCCGCGTGCGCGCCGGCGGCAGCAAGCAAGAACGCGCCGAGCAGCTTACCCGTGTTCAGAAGCGTCCTCTTGAAGCTTACGGTTGCTCTGTGGAAGTGGCCTCCGTCACCATGAAGCGTTCGAACCAGTTCCTCAGGTAGAGCTGGACCCTCATGAAGTTGGTGGGCGGGAGGCTTCGGCTGTGCCACCCGTCGGTGAGCCGGATCATGGCCGTGGGTATCTTACGCATCTTGAGCGCGCGGTAATACTGCTCTGTCTGCTCCATGGGCGTTCGCAGATCTTTCTCGCCCGTGATGAGAAGGGTCGGCGTGGTGACGTTGCCGACATACATCAACGGGGAGCGTCTCAAGTGCTCGCTCGGATCGTCCCAGGGCATCGCGTCGAAGTTGCGGTACCACGAAGAGCCGTCCGTCGTGCCGACAAAGCTGAGCCAGTTGGTCACGGGCGCTTTGGCGACCGCCGCGGTAAACCGGCTCGTGTGACCGACGATCCAAGAAGTGAGGACACCGCCGCCGCTTCCGCCATAAACGAACAAGTTGCGCTCGTCGATGTAGCCGCGGCTGACGATCTCGTCGACGCCGGCCATCAGATCGTCATAGTCTTTGTCGGGGTAGGCGTTCTCGATGGCGTTGCCGAAAGGGCTGCCATAACCGGAGCTTCCACGGGGATTGGTATAGAGCACGACATAACCGTTGGCCGCGTGGTTCTGATTCTTGAAATCGAAGCCCGCGTGATACATCGAGTGCGGGCCCCCATGGATGCGAAGGATGAGCGGGTACTTCTTGTTCGGATCGAAATCGGGTGGTTTGACGATCCATCCATGGATCCGAAGGTCGTCGACCGAGTCGTACCAGAGCTCTTCGACTTCTCCGAGCTCCACTTCCGCGAGAACGCCGCGATTCGTCACGTGAAGCGTCGCCAACTCCGCGGGGCTCTCGAGCTCGAAAGTGATGAGGTTCTTGGGGACGGCGTAGCTGCTCAGCGTTCCTACGGCGCGGCCGGCCTCGATATCGGTCACGGTCACCATGTGGTTGCCGCTCGTGATTTGGCGCGGTGTTCCATCGAGAGGCGCGATATACAAGTTCGACGTCCCTTGGACCTGGGCAGTGAAATAAATACCGCTTCCGTCTTTCGCCCATTCGAGATTGCCCGGGCGCCGACCCATCTCGGACGCGACGACGTAAGGCTCGGACCCATCCGATGCCATGACATAGAGGCCTTCCTCGGTGTAAGTGTCGTCCGACATGTCGTGCCCGAGATACGCGATGTGACTGCCATCCGGTGAGGGGACCGGACCGCGATCGGGCCCAGCGCGTCGTGTAAGTTGCTGGATTACTCCCGTAGCGATGTCAGCCTTGTAGATCTCGGACTCGCGCCACTGATGCTCGGCATCGTCGACACGCAGTGAGCGGAAGACGAGCGAGCGTCCATCGGGCATAAAGCGGTAGTCGTCGTGATGCCAGTCGCCGTCCGTGACGGCGTGCGGCGTGCCGCCATCGGCGTCGACAACAAAGAGGTGCCGGAACCCGGCAGGGAAGTAGCCGATGCGGTCGCGGCGGTAATCGAGCCGCTCGACAATCTTGGGAGGACGCGTCCACTCGGCGCCTTCGGGCGGCTTCGGCATGTCGATGCTCCAGCGCCCGTCCTTCTCGGGCGGTACGACCATCTGGAACGCGAGGGAGCCCCCGTCGGGCGACCACGAAATGTTGGACGGTGTCTCGCGCACCCGCGTCACCTGGCTCACCGCGCCTTCGGCGTCCATCCAGCGGACGAAAAGCTGCGTGCCTTCGGGCTCGCCTTCAGCAAGAAAAGCAATGCGCGTCCCATCAGGCGACCAGCGTGCGGACGAGCCTTTGACGAGGAAGCGGTTCCGGGATCCGTCGGCCTCCATGATCCAAAGCGCGGATTCCCAGCGGTCGTTGACGGCGTCCACCCACCGCCGTTCGTAGAGAACTTGGCGGCCATCGGGTGAAAGCGTGGGACGCGCGACGTCTTCCCAATCCAGATAGCGATCGACGGTAAGACGGTTGGACTCGGAGGCGGCAAACGCGCCGCTCCCGATGGCGAAAAGTGACAAGGTGGCAAGAATTCGGATGTTCATGGGTGACCTCCGTGCATAAGTGTATGGATTACAGGACGCCGTGCAAGCTTCCTCCAGGCGCCGCGAGCGCGTCCACGCGTTTCGTGACTTTTGGGTCTTCTATCAAAGGCGGGGCGTGATGGGGCTTCAAGCGCGCGTCGATGATCATCGACTTCTCGCAGCCCCAATGTTTGTGCACGGTGAAGCTGGCGACACCGTGCACGTCGTGTGACGGGTTCGATCGGGTAAAGGTCACCCACAAGAAATTTCTCGACGTTTTCGCAGTGAAGGCGGCGTCGTCGACGAGCACCACGAGCGGAAGCTCGTTGAGCGGCTGGCGCTCGAGATGGCACGTGAACTCCATCATCTCACGTGAGATCGCCTCATAGCCTGAAAACGGCGCCGCCTGCAGGACGAGCACGCCAGGTAGAGCCAACGCCGCGTCGCGGCATGCGGAAGGCAACGAAAGCTCGGGCAGCTTGCGCGCGAGGCTTCGCTTCTTCGCACCTGCGGCGGCAATAACGAGCTTGGAGCCCGCATTGAGATCCGTCCCGGAATAATCGAGGGTATCGATCGTCGTGCGCGTTTGGAAATGCAGGTCGCGGCGGAAATCGACGCGTTCCAAGAGATGGATCAGAAACCGCTCGATGTCGTCTAGATTCAGCTCGGGGTCGTCCTCTTTCGCGACGATCATCAAATATTTAGCGAGCGACGCCTGGCTAAAACCCAGAATGGCGTTGGCGTTCGTGAGGATCTCCTGCGGGACGCGCTCGCCATAGGGAACGTAGCGCTCGCTCCCGATGGCGAGCAGAAGCGGATGGACCCCCGCGGCGTCCACCGCATGCATGGCTTTCACACCTGGAAGCTCGACGGGCACCATCGGTGCCGTGATCTCGTGGATGAGCTTGCCAAACGTCGTGTCTTCTTGCGGCGGCCGTCCCACGACGGTGAACGGCCATACAGCGTCGGTGCGGTGATAGACCGATTCGACTTCGAGAACGGGGAAGTCGTGCGCGAGGCTGTAGTAGCCGAGATGGTCTCCGAAAGGGCCTTCGGGAAGGGTGCGCTCCGGATGGATCCGCCCAGTGATGACGAAGTCCGCTTCGGAAGCGATGGTAAAGCCGTCACGTCGCGCATATCGGAATCGCCGCCCGTTCAACATGCCCGCGAAAAGAAGCTCGCTCAAGCCTTCGGGGAGGGGCATGACGGCCGCGAGCGTATGCGCGGGCGGTCCTCCCACGAAGATGCTCACTTCGAGCGGCTCGCCGCGCCGAAGCGCGGCCGCGTGGTGAACACCGATACCGCGATGGATTTGATAGTGAAGGCCGACTTCTTTTTGCGGCTCGTAGTCGTTGCCGGCGAGCTGCACCCGATACATGCCGATATTCGAGCGCATCACGCCTCGACCGTCCGGATCCTCGGTGTAGACCTGGGGAAGTGTGATGAACGGGCCCCCATCGTCCGGCCAGCTTTGAATGGCCGGAAGCGACGCGATGTCGGTGCGGTTTTGCAGAACTGGGCCGCTCGACACCGATTTCGGCAGGGACGCGATCCCGGTCAGTGGTGCGGACGCGTAGGCGAAGGGGTGGCGCAACGCCTGCGACGGATCAGCTTTGAGCTGGATGACTTTCTGGACGCGCGCGAGCGTATCTCGGAACAAGAAGCGAGCGCGCTCGAGGGTACCGAAAAGATTGGACACCGCTTGGAAGGGCGAGCCCTTCACGTTCTCGAAGAGGATGGCGGGCGCTTCGGCGACGTAGGCGCGTCTTTGGACTTCGGCCATCTCCAAGTGAGGGTCGACCTCTTCCGTGACGCGTACGAGCTGGCCGTGTCGGTCGAGGTCGGCGAGGGCGCCACGTAAGCTCTTGTAACTCATCGTGCAGCGAGATTGTTTGTCTCGAAGGCTTGAGAGTCAAGGCTTCCGGTTGAGCGCCGTCCCTGGCTCTTACGCAAGCGTTACCACCAGACCGTGTTGGACATAAATGTGTTAGTATGTCCATTAATAATGGACATACTATAATACTTTTGACACAATGGCGTCATGACCGCGGTAGATGATCTCAGGCAATCCTTCGATTCGGACGTGTTCGACTATCAGCAACTCATGGATTGTTTGGCGAGCTACTCCAAACCGCGGGACAAGATCCGAGCCATGCTCAAGGCGGAGGAAATTATCCGCGCCAAAAAGGGACTCTACGTCCTTTCTGAACGCCACCGGCGTGCTCCCTGGTCCCGCCAGGTTCTCGCAAATCTGATCTACGGGCCGTCATACGTTAGTCTCGACACCGCATTGAGTGACTACGGTTTCATTCCCGAAAGAGTCGAGGTGGTAACGTCCGTGACACTGGCGCCATCACGCCGATTCGATACGCCGGTGGGATTCTTCAAGTATCGCAGGCTGTCGCCTCGCAAGTATTCTGTCGGAATCGATCAACAATCAGTAGGCCCAGATCAACACTTTTTGATTGCGACTCCCGCCAAGGCTCTTGCTGACAAGATTTGGGCGGATTCCCGGTTTACTCCAAGAAAAACGGCAGACTTCCACGCTTACCTCCACGATGATTTGCGTATATCCCGCGAATCGTTACTTGGCGTAGATGAAGCGATGATCCATGTCATCGCAGACAAGTACGGGTCGAGAAAGATCCGTCTCCTACGCGACTATCTCTTTCAGTTGAAGCGCTCAGGTCCATGAATCCTGCGATTCAACGCATGCTTGACCGCTACTCCCGCGACACACGTGAGGAAAACGTCGCCGCGCTTCGCGACATCCTCCAGCAATTGGCTCTTCTGGGACTGTGGCGCAGCAAGTTCTTCGAACGAGCCGCCTTTTACGGTGGTACCGCGCTTCGCATCCTCTATGGGCTCGACCGGTATTCCGAAGACTTGGATTTTTCGTTACTCGTTCCCGAACGTGATTTTTCTCTCGGCAGGTACGGTTCCGCCTTGGAACGCGAGTTGGCAAGCTTCGGTTTCGAGGTCTCGTTCGCACCGATAGACAAGAGTCGAGAGAGCACTCTCCGATCCGCCTTCCTCAAGACGAACACGCTGAAACAAATGATCGTCATCAACGCAGATCACAGATGGCGCGGTGGCATTCAATCCGAGCAGAAGCTCAAGATCCGGCTCGAAGTTGACATCGATCCGCCGCTTGGGTTTGAAACGGAGACCAAACCGATCCTGCAGCCGATCCCGTTTGCGGTTAGGGCGTACGCCCTTCCCGACCTTTTTGCCGGAAAGATGCATGCGCTCTTGTGCCGCCGATGGCGTAATCGGGTCAAGGGACGCGACTGGTACGACTTCGTCTGGTATGTGGCCAACTATACCAAGCTCAACCTAGGCCACTTGGAACAACGGATGCGCCAGTCCGGCGATTACACGTCGGAAGGCCGGCTGAGCCCTGACGTATTTCATGAAATGTTCCGACAAGCTGTGGAGACCCTGGAGGTCGAGCGCGCTCGCGAAGACGTCTTGCCGTTTCTGTTGAATCGCCAGGCGGTAGAGATTTGGTCCACAGGTTTCTTCGACTCGCTGATCGAGAAAGTGGAGGTCGTGTAGCTTCGCCGCATCGTAAATACCTATAGTTGATATATAAGTCAACTATAGGTATTATTAATGCCAAAGTATGAACGCCCAGGATACGTTGAAGCTCGTCGAGCTCTTCCACCTACTATTTCTCGATGTCTTCGGAAGGAAAGTAGATAAGAGGTTTTACGCCGTGAAAGGTGGATGCAACCTGAGATTTTTTCTCAAAGCTTTCGTTATTCAGAGGATATGGATCTGGACGTTCAAAACATCTCCAAAGAAAAGCTCGAGGAGACCGTGAGTGACCTCCTCGATTCGGCACCATTTCGTGACATTCTTCGCGCGCGCGGAATCGCGATAGATCGCTGGTCAGCGCCGAAGCAGAGCGAGACAACCCAATGGTGGAAGCTTGGCTTGGCCGTTCCAGCTTCGGATGTCTTGCGCCACACGAAACTGGAGTTCTCGAGAAGGGGTATGAAAGAGCGTGCCGTTTTTGAAGCCTTGGATCCGGACGTAATAAGGGCGCACCGTCTAACTCCAATCATGGCCAATCACTACGATGCCCATGCAGCATACGAGCAGAAAGTCGGAGCTCTAATATTCAGAACAGCGACGCAGGCAAGAGATGTTTTTGATCTCAACCTTCTTCTGAATTCAGGAGTCGACCGGCGCATTTCCGATCGAGCACTGAGCGCCCGCATTGCAGAAGCCGAGTCGAAAGCGATGTCCGTCACGTTTGACGTATTCAAGGCCCAAGTGTTGTCGTATCTCCATCCAGAATATCAAGCACAGTGGGACTCCGAACCCGTATGGGAAGATGCTGTGCTCAGCGTTGTAGACGCCCTCAGTAGCGGTGGGGGAGAATGAAGCTCATCGTCGCCTTGGCTGAGATCAAGAAGAGCCGGCAGGCCGTTCTAACAACGGCAGATGTGATGGGCTTGTTGGACCTGGAGAAGAGTCACGCGAGCAAGCTACTGGCGCGCCTGGCTGATTCCGGTCACGTCGTGCGCGTCAAACGTGGTTTGTGGGTTCTCGACGGAAAACTGGATCCGCTCATGCTTCCAAGGTTCCTCACAGCGCCATTCCCGAGCTACGTTTCTCTTCAGAGCGCTCTTTACTACCACGGCATGATTTCTCAAATCTCGAGCGTCACGTACTGTATCTCGCCGGCGCGGACGCGGAGCTACAGTACCCCGCTCGGCACGTTCTCGATCCATCACGTCGCGCCTTCCTTCTTTTTTGGATATGAGGAGGCAGGGGATGACGGCGTTGTGATGGCCGTGCCGGAGAAAGCTCTGATTGATTTCTTCTATCTCTCGCCAGCGAAGTCGCGTCTGTTTACCGCGCTACCGGAGTTGGAGCTGGCGCCAAACTTCAGTATGCGCAAAGCAAGAGAAATGATCGGTGCGGTGTCGTCCACGGTTCGCAGGAGCTTGATCGACAAGCGCCTGGGGCAGCTAGACCAACGGGTGTCATTGTCAGATACCGCTTAGCTCTTCGATCTCACTCTGATCCGATTGGCGACCAAAGTATAGTTCGCCGTCTAGGCGCGGTGCGCCGCAAAGCGCTTTTCCGGTGTTCCTACGAGAATCTTGTTGGTCGCTTGGCGTAGCCGTATCGGCATGAACTTGAGCGCCTGTACGAGTACTTTGTTGAAGATTCCATTCACGCTCATGAATTTCTTCTTTCTCAGCGCGTTGAGCCCGTATCGAGCCAAGGCAGCTGATTTGCCGGGAGGAAACGGGAACGACCCGGGAACACCGGCCGCGGCGAGAATTTCCGTGTCGGGGTGATATCCGGTGGCTGAGAAATGGGAGCGTAATTTCCCGGCAGGCTCCGCGCGCCATAAGGTCCGACCTCACTTTGAGGAACGGATGTTTGGCGAGGCGCAGCTCTTCCGGGCGATAGGTGACGACAATCATCACCCGGATCCGATCGAACCGGTCGGCCAGGTGCGCGAGAAGATCCACCGTCGACACGTGGCCCAGTGCAGATCTTCCAGGAGGAGCACGAGGCTCTCCTCCTGAGACAGGCGTTCCAGAAAAGTACTCAGCTCCCATTTCATGCGCTCCGGAGAGTTAGCTCGTTGCGGAGGCGACTCTTCGGTGGACACCGGCGGCTTCAAGTGAAAGTACCAGCTTGGAGCCACTTCTTTCATGAGGCGTGTGGATGAGCTCTCCCCGTCGTCGTGTAACAGGCTTTCGAGAGATTCGAGAAATGGCAGGTACGCTTCGGTTCCGGCAAGGCGCTCCGAGCAGCGCCCTCGAGCAAACCGCCGCGTCGGACTCGCCGAGCTCACCTCATCGAGGAAGGCTTCCACGACCGTGGTCTTGCCGATCCCACCCTCTCCGGCCACGCACAGAAGCAAACCCCGGCCATCCTCCACCGAGCTCAGAGCGTGCTTCAACGTGTGGATGGTCTCGTCGCGGCCGACCGTTGGTTGACGAGGTGCGGGGGGAGCCGCGGCGGTGTGCGAAGCGGGACGCTTCATCCCTTGAGAGAGTGCTTTGAGTAGCTCGCTCGTCGAGGCGTAACGGCCCGCAGCCTTCTTAGAGAGGCACCGCGTAACAAGTGAGCAAAATGCGGTTGGCAGTGTTTTGTCGAGCTCGCCGAGAGGCTCCGGCTCGGCTTCGATCAATGCGGATAGCGTTTGCACGGCCGTTTCGATAGCGGATTGTATCGGCCCCCGAGCGACGGTGCAATCGAAAGCCTGATCGAGTGCGTCGGAGCAAGCGCCGTGCCTATCGTGTCGATGCTTCGAGTAGAATGGGCGCTGATGAAGAGGAATAACACGCTATGGTTCCTATTGTTCGCCGGAAGCCTTGGTGCACAGGACTACACCGAGAGCGATTTCCTGACGCGGACGCGGCGACTGACCTTCGAAGGGCGTCGCGCCGGGGAGGGCTATTTCTCGCCGGACGGCACCCGCATGGTGTTTCAGAGCGAGCGGGAGCCTGGCAACCCGTTCTATCAGATCTACGAGCTGGATTTGACGAACGGCGATACCCGACGCATCTCGCCGGGCCATGGAAAAACGACGTGCGCGTTCATTCAGTCCGGGACGGGAAACATCCTATTTAGCTCGACCCATCACGACCCGCGGTCGAAGGAGCTTCAAAAAGAAGAGCTCGACTTCCGCGCCTCGGGGCAAGAGAGACGCTATTCTTGGGACTACGATCCGGAGATGGAGATTTACGTCTTTCACAACGACACCGGAGAGCTCGAGCGTTTGACGCGCGCGCGCGGCTACGACGCGGAAGCGAGCTTCTCGCCCGACGGCGTGTGGATCGTGTTCTCCTCGCTACGCGACGCCTATGGCCGCGAGCTGAGCGCGGACGATCAGAAGACGCTAGAGCTGAATCCCTCTACTTTCGCGGAGATCTACATCATGCGCGCGGACGGGTCGGAGCAAACTCGGCTCACCGACGTCCTTGGCTATGACGGTGGCCCCTTTTTTAGCGCTGATGGTGAGCGCATCGTGTGGCGTCGTTTCGACGAAGAAGGGCTCATTGCCGATATTTGGACGATGAAGCCGGACGGCACCAAGCAGCAACAGATCACGAGCTTCGGCTCGATGAGTTGGGCGCCCTATGCCCATCCCTCGGGCGAGTATATCCTCTTCGCGACCAACAAGCTCGGCTTCGCCAATTTCGAAGTCTTTATGGTCGACTTTGAAGGAAAAAAGGAGCCCGTTCGGATAACTTATACCGACGGCTTCGATGGGCTTCCCGTGCCTTCGCCGGACGGCACCAAGCTCGCGTGGACGTCGAACCGCGATGGTGGCGACGGGGGGCAGATCTTTCTAGCAAGCTGGAACCACGAAACGGCGCTCGATGCGCTGAAGGCGGCGCCTCCTCGCGACTCGAAGGGCGAATGATGAAACTAAGTGCTCTCGCTTTGTGTTTGCTTACCGCGTCGGCATCCCTCGCCGAGAACATCAAGACTCACGTGACGACCCTCGCTTCCGAGACCATGGGCGGTCGGCTCACGGGCTCGGACGGTGCCCGGATGGCAGCCGATTACATTATTAAGGAGCTCGAGCGTCTCGGCGCTTCGCCACTTCCTGGCCAAAGCTCATTCCAACTGCCTTTTGATTTCACGGCCGGTGTGCGCGACACAGGCTCCTCACTGTCCTTGGGCGGATGGTCCGCTCCCTCAGACGCGCTTCGCGGGCTCTCGTTCTCGGAGATTGGCGAGGTCGAAGGCCCCGTGGTTTTCGCTGGATACGGCATCACCGTTCCCGAGAGCCAGAACTTCGGCTATGACAGCTATTTCGGACTGGATGTCGAAGACAAGTTCGTGCTCGTGCTCCGCTATTTTCCCGAGGATGCTTCGGCGGAGGTCAAGACGGTCCTCGCTCGCTATTCGGGGCTTCGCTACAAAGCGCTCAACGCGCGCGAGCGCGGGGCGAAAGGCCTCCTGGTGGTCACGGGGCCGCGGTCGCCGAACGCGGGGGATCTCGCCGCTCTGAACTTTGATAGAGCTGCAGCGGGATCGGGGATCGTGGCCGCTAGCATCAACGGGGAATTGGCCGCCAAGCTGTTCGAGGGTGTCGCCGACAAGACGCTCGAGCAAGCACAAGCCGATCTCGACACCGCCAATCCTCACGTTTCCGGGTTCGCGATCCCGGACGTGACGTTGCGTCTGAACGTTCAGCTCGAGCGCAAGAAGGGGACGGGCAGAAACGTCGCCGGCTATTTTCCCCCGAGAGTAGACGAAGGAGGCGCGGGATCGTTCGTGCTTCTAGGGGCGCATTACGATCATCTGGGACGAGGCCGGCAAGGAAACTCGCTCGCGGGCAAAGACGAAACGGGCGAGACGCATGGTGGCGCCGACGATAACGCTTCGGGCGTCGCGGCCGTCCTTGCCGCGGCGGAGCGCTTGAAGACGCGCGGGCGAAAAGCATCCGTCGCTTTCGGGTTCTGGTCCGGCGAGGAGATGGGCCTCCTCGGCTCCGGTGCTTTCGTTGCGTCGAAAGTGATTGCGCCGGAGGCGCTCATCGCTTACGTGAACTACGACATGGTCGGTCGGATGCGCGACAACAAGCTCGTCCTTCAGGCTCTTGGAACGAGCTCAATCTGGCCACGCCTCATCGAGCAGACCAACGTTCCTGTCGGCTTCGATATTCAGGCGAGTGACGATCCTTACTTACCCACGGACGTGATGAGCTTCAACCAGGCCGAGGTCCCGAGCATCAACTTCTTTACCGGCTCTCACAAGGAGTATCACCGGCCGGCGGACCGCGCCGAGCTCATCAATTTCGAAGACTTGGAGAGGGTCGCGCAGTTCGCCGCGATTCTCGCCGAGAAGCTCGCCAATCTCGACGAGCGCCCCGTGTTCGTCAAAGTCGCCCGGACGCAGCAAGAAGCTGGCAGCCGGGACACGGTGCGTGCCTTCACGGGAACGATTCCAGACTACGCCACCGAAGTGCAGGGTCTGCTCTTGAGCGGCGTTATCGAAGGCGGGCCTGCCGAAGAAGCCGGGCTTCGCGGCGGCGACGTCATCGTCGAGTTCGCGGAACAAACGATCACGAATATCTACGATTACACTTACGCTCTCGATGTCGTAAAAATCGGCGAGCCGATCAAGGTTGTTTACGAACGGGACGGAGAACGCCGGGAAACGATGCTGACGCCGCGAGCGCGCAAATAGATTCTCGTTACCCGCGCTCGGTCGTCGGGTCGAACATTTTGCCGATTTCCGTGACCTTTGTCGCTGGGAATCCGCTTCGGCGCGCATGTTCGTGGATGAACTCCTCGTCCTTGGCCATGTACACGCAAAACGTCTTTTCGCCCGCCACATAGGAATGGATCCACTGGATATTGGGCGCGAACTCGGCCAGAACGCTGTTCGATTTCTTGGCTGCTTCGCGGAGCGCATCGCGGTCCGCGCTACCTATGTCTGGAATGTCGCGCTCGATGACATATCGCTTCATTCATACCTCCGTCGCATAGTCATACTACGCCAGGGAGACCGCGTCAAGATGCGGCGTCAGCGGATGATGCGGGCGAGCTTGGGAAGCTCCGCGAAATTCAGGCGTCCCCGTCAAAGGCGGCCTTCAACCACTTTTTCGCTTCGGCGTCGAAGTCCGACTTCTTCTCGAGTGCGATCCGGTGCGTCACCCGGCCGCCGCCAACGTTCTTGCTGGCGATGAGCGTGCCTTTGGCTCGGACGCCCGGGAGAACGAGCCCTAAATCCAGGCGCGATTTCGTCGACGGTTGGATCGCGGCGAATTGCCGCTTTCGCGCCACGGTGACGTAGCCTTTGCGGGCCATGAGCTCGACGTCTTTCCCGAGTTTCTTCGCGGTTTTCGCGACAGTCTCGTAGATCGGTCGGAGGTTCTCCTTGCCTTGGTAAATAGCGTCGACGAGCGCGTCGTGATCGTCGTAAACCGCGGCCATCACGGTTGGGGACCGCGTACAAGGCGATCTCTACGAGAAGACCCTTCGCTATCCGGGCCATGTCGCGGCTATCCAGCTGCTTCAAGCATGCGGCCTTTTCGAGAGCCGCCCCGTCGACGTTTTTGGCACGAGCGTTCCTCCCGTCGTGGTTTTGCAGAAAGTGCTCGAGGACCGTTTGAAGCTCGGGCCAGCTGGCGACATTCTCGTTTTGAAGGTGCTCGTTCAGGGTAGTAAGAATGGGGAGCTGCGCGAGCTCATCGATTTCTTTGATACCGCTACAGGAAACACGGCGATGGCACGCACGACGGGGTTCACCGCCGCTTGCGCGGCGCGACGCATTGCATCGGGCTCGATATCGACGCGCGGCGTCTTGTTCCCCGACGAGAGTTTTCTCGGGGACCGCTACGATGCGATCGTCTTGGAGTTAGCCGACAAAGGTGTGACGATTACGCATCGAGAGCGCGAAGCGCTTCGCGGCCACGCGTAATCGCCCACTTTGATTCCCAAAGGGGAGTGCCTTTAATCACGCTGTCGCGTCCGAAACACCGGCCTCGGCAGCACAGGCTCAAGCCGTGGCGGTTGCGCCTTCGGGCTTTTTCGAAGTCCCGAATACAGAGTCGACGCTGAACATCCCAGCGCCGTGGGCAGCGATATACAAGAAAACGAAAGCGTAGAGCACGGCGGGCTCACCGCGGTTTTGTATGGGAAAGAGCCCTCGCGACGCATGCGCCATGAAATAAGCGACGGCCATTTCACCGCTCGCGATGAATGCGACCCAGCTCGTTTTGAAGCCCGCCGCGACCAGAAGACCTCCAAAGAACTCGATAGCGCCCGCGAAAAACATTAGGGAAAGGAAAGGCGCCGTGCCGCCGTCCTCGCCCATGCCACCGAGAAACCCGAAGAGCTTTTGGGCGCCGTGCTGAGCGAACAAAAGCCCGGTCACAATCCGAAGTGCGGCGTAAATAATCCCTGAGAATCTAGCGAGCAAACTGTCCATCAATGCCTCCCAATTCAAAATTAGTGCTCCACCCGGCTTCGTTTAATACGGGACGACTGCTTTCGTCAAGGCCAAAGATTTATCCGTGCTAAAATCAAGGGTTTAGCCGACCATGTCACTCAAACAAGTACGCAATTTCTGCATCATCGCGCATATCGACCACGGGAAATCGACGCTTGCCGATCGGCTCATTCAACGCTGCGGAGGCGTCCCGGAACGTGAGTTCCGGGACCAGATCCTCGACTCGATGGAGCTCGAGCGCGAGCGGGGCATCACCATCAAGAGCAACACCGTCACGCTCATTTATGACTCCAAGGACGGCCAGCAGTACCAGCTCAATCTCATCGATACCCCCGGTCACGTGGACTTCTCGCACGAAGTCCGGCGCTCTCTCATGTCGTGTGAAGGCGCGCTCATGCTCGTCGATGCCTCACAGGGAGTGGAAGCGCAAACGGTCGCGAATCTCTACTTGGCCATGGAGTACGAGCTAGAAATACTTCCTGTCATCAATAAGATCGACCTGCCGGCTGCTGATATCGACCGCGCGCGTGAAGAGATCGAGGCGGATTTAGGGCTTGACCCTTTCGAGGCCGTTTCGGTCTCGGCCAAGCTAGGGCACGGGATCGACGAGCTTCTCGAAGCCATCGTGGAAAAGCTCCCAGCACCCTCGGGAGACTCGGAAAAACCGACGCAAGCGTTGATCTTCGACGCTCAATATGACGCTTATCGCGGCGTCGTCGTTGTGTGCCGCGTCAAGGAAGGCATGCTCGCACCAAGACAGACCATCCGCTTGATGCACACGGGAAAGGAGTACGACGTCGAGGAAGTTGGCCTGTTGCGGCTCAAACGGGTCAAGATGAAGGAGCTCACAGCGGGCGCGGTGGGCTATGTGATCGCCAACATCAAGACCATCCGCGACATCGCGATTGGAGACACGATCACCGACGTCAGAAACCCGGCTTCGGAGCCGCTACCCGGCTACAAGGAAGCGAAGCCTGTCGTATTCTCGTCGATCTATCCGATGTCGACGGACGACTACGAAGACTTGACGAAGGCGCTCGACAAGCTCGCGCTGAACGATCCCGCCTTGACTTTCGAGAAAGACTCCTCGGCGGCCCTCGGTTTCGGCTTTCGCTGCGGTTTTCTGGGTCTCTTGCATCTCGACGTCATCCAGGAGCGCTTGCGGCGAGAATACGGCCTGTCGCTTCTGCTCTCGGCGCCGTCGGTCCGCTATCGCGTCGCGCTCGAGGACGGCGCGACGGCCATGATCGACAACCCGAGCGAATACCCTGATCCGATGAAGATTTCCCGGACCGAAGAGCCTTTCATCAAGGCGTCGATCATGATCCCGGAGCGCTATGTCGGTGTCATCATGGAGCTCTGCCGCGATCGGCGTGGCTTGGGCTCGACGTTCAATTATCTATCCGTCGGGCGGGTCGAGCTCACGTCCGAGCTTCCCCTCGCGGAAGTGCTTTTCGATTTCTACGATCGTCTCAAAACCGTCACTCAGGGTTACGGCTCGTTCGACTATGAGATGCTCGACTATCGCGAGACCAAGATTGTGAAAGTCGACATCCTCGTCAACAGCGAGAAGGTCGACGCTTTGTCGCAGCTCGTGCACGAAGACAAGGCCCGGGCGCGCGCGCTTCGCTATTGCGAGCGCCTTGCCGACACGATCCCCAAGCAGCAGTTCAAAATCGCCATCCAGGGTGCGATTGGCGCCAAGATCATCGCGCGCACGACCATCAACGCCTATCGCAAAGACGTCACCGCTAAATGCTATGGCGGCGACATCACCCGAAAGAGAAAGCTGATCGAGAAGCAAAAAGAGGGCAAAAAGCGCATGAAGATGGTGGGCGCGGTCGAGATCCCCCAATCGGCCTTCGTCGCTGTGCTCAAGTCGGATGAGTGAGCCGGGGCTCTACGTACACGTTCCTTTTTGCTCGGCCATTTGCCCCTATTGCGACTTTGCGGTCGTGACGGATACACTCGCGAGCCGGCGCGAGCGCTACACGAAGAGCCTTCTGCGGGAGCTCGAGACCCGGCAAGGGCCCGCCGCCTTTGACACGCTTTATTTCGGTGGCGGAACACCTTCGCTTTTGGAGCCCGACGGCCTTGGCGCGATCCTGGGCGCAGCACAGCTCGCTTCCGGGGCGCGGGTGTTTCTCGAGGCCAATCCTGAAGACGTGAACGAGGAGACGGTTGCAGCATGGAAGGCGCTCGGTGTGGATACGCTCAGTCTCGGGATCCAATCCTTTCAGGACAAAGCACTCGCGCTGCTCGGACGACGCCATTCGGCGGATGCGTCGCGCCGTGCGCTCGAGGTCGCCAAGGCGGCTTCTTTCCACACCGTCTCGATCGACTTGATTTTTGGATGGCCCGGGCAGCCGCTCTCCGATTGGCGGCGCGAGCTCGAAGACGCGGTCGCACTCGAGCCCGATCATGTGAGCTGCTACCAGCTCACCGTCCACACGAAGACCATGTTCGGGCGCCGAAAGAGAGAGGGCCGCCTCGTCGAGTTGGACGACACGATGCAAGGGGCGCTCTTTCGCGAATCCCATCGCGTGCTCGGCGCTGCGGATTATGATGGCTACGAAGTCTCGAACTTCGCGCGCGGCCCCGAGCATCGCTCGCGTCACAACGAGAAGTATTGGAACCACACGCCCTACCTCGGCGTAGGACCGTCGGCGCACGCGTTCGACGGGCGGAGCCGTTCGTGGAACGTGCGCTCGTTCTTCGCATGGGAGAAGCGTCTCGAGCGAGATGAAAGCCCGGTCGAGGGGAGGGAAGTGCTCGATGACGAAGACTTCCTCCTCGAAACGCTCATGCTGCGCTTCCGGACGCAGGACGGCGTAAATTTCGAGACCCTCGAGAAAACGTTCGGCGTGGATCTAATCGAGACGAATCGTGAGCTCGTGAGCCGGCTTTCCGACGAAGGTCTCGTCAAGCTCGAGGGCCGCCGCCTCTCGCCTACCATCGATGGTCTCGCGGTCGCAGACAGCCTCGCGAGCGCGTTCGAGCTCCGGCTCCCCAATGACCGATGCCAGCGCCCATCGCTCTAACGTACGAAAGAATTTTTCGTCTCTGGGTGCCGCTCGCGGCCACCTGGCTGATGATATCGGCCGAGGGACCGTTCCTTGCCGCGGTGATCGCGCGCCTTCCCGAGCCGACGTTCAATCTCGCCGCCTATGGCGTCGCCTTTGCGCTCGCCATCATCGTTGAGGCTCCCATCATAATGATCTTGAGCGCGACGGCGGCACTCGTCGAGGACTGGGACTCGTTCCGAAAGCTGCGGAACTTCAGTTATGCGCTCAATCTTCTGATCACGCTTCTCATGGCCGTCGTAATTTGGCAGCCGGTGTTCGACTGGCTCGCGGGAGATGTCCTTCGCCTCCCGGCTGAAGTCGCTGTCTTGACGCATCAGTCCCTGGTGCTCCTACTTCCCTGGCCGGCCGCGATCGGCTATCGGCGCTTTTACCAAGGTCTTCTCATCCGCCACGAAATGACGCGACGCGTCGCCTATGGCACGGGGGTTCGGATCGTCACGATGGCCACGACGGCTGTCGTGCTCTACGTTCATTTCCGGCTTCCCGGAGCGCTCGTGGGCGCAGCGTCGCTCTCGTCGGGTGTCGTCTTCGAGTCGCTGGCGACGAGGCTCATGGCGCTTCGCATTCCCGATCGCATTCGAGCGATTGAACCTAGCCCGGATGTCTTGACCTATCGGCGTATCGCCGACTTCTATTTGCCTTTGGGCTTGACGTCCGTGATCTCGCTCGCCGTTCATCCGATGGTGACGTTTTCACTCGGACAGAGCCGCTTGGCGCTCGAATCTCTCGCCGTCTACCCGGTGGTCACCGCCCTCACGTTCATCTTTCGCAGCGTGGCGCTTTCGTACCAGGAGGTAGCGATCACTCTACTCGACGGCACGCGCGAGAACTTTCGCCTCATCGCGCGCTTCGCGTTCGCACTTGGGGTGTCGGCGACGGTAGGACTTTTCGTCATCGCGTTCACGCCGCTCGCGGGGATCTGGTTCCAAACTGTTTCGGGACTCTCGAAAGAGCTCGTCGAACTGTCGATACGCCCATTGCGATTGTTCAGCTTGATCCCGTTCTTCTCGGTGCTCCTGGCGTTTCAGCGTTCCATCCTGGTTTTCGGCCGCTATACGCGCCCTGTCACCGTCGCGACCCTCATCGAGGTCACCGCCATCGTGGGGTTCTTGTTCCTCAACATCCGCGTGCTGGACTTGGTGGGTGTTGTTGGTGCCGTTTTGGCGCTTTTCGGCGGTCGACTGTTGGGAAACACCTCCATGATGTTCCCAGCATATCGCGTCCTGGTCGCGAACGGAATCTATCGCGGTTGATTTGCGCGTTTTGGCCCTGCCCTGCATACTGATCGGATAGCAAAATTCGATCTTTCGAGTCCATTAAAGGGAGATTTTTCCCAATGCTCAACCTCAACGAAGCGGGGGGAGAAGTGCTCGAGCTAACTGAAAAAAAGCAAGAGTCGCGACCCGCGGTAGAGCGCCGTAGGCCGAAAACGCTCCCGAGGCGCCCGCCGGTACGAAGCATGGCATGGCAGTCGACGGCCTTGTTCAGTCTGTGCGTGCTCTTCGTTGCGGCGATCGGGCTGGCCTTTTACGCCTTCCAGCGCGCGATCGTTCTCGAAGATCGCCTGCGGGACACTGTCGGCGAGATGCAAGCGGGTTTGCAGGAGCTCAAGGCCAGCGTTCAATTCGACTCGACGCGCCAACAGCTACTACTCGGCATTCGCGACGAGATCTTGCGCGTGAACGAAGAGATCAGTCTCGGCGAAGCCTATAACTAAGCGGAGCTTCTGATGGCGGCTACGGACAAGTATCCCTCCGTGGATCCGGTGCTTCTTCTTTCGGTGGGCATCGTGGAGAGCCGGTTTCAGACGGACGCTCGCAGTCATGCCGATGCGCGGGGCCTCTACCAGATTTGGCCCTCAACGGGTCGGATGCTGGCGGGCATGCTCGGCTGGACCTATACCGACGATATGCTGTTCGACTCCCGCCGAAATACCGAGATGGCGGCGCTCTATCTGGACGTGCTCATGACGACCTACAACGATGTCGGGATGGCGCTTGCGGAATATAACGGCGGCCCCGTCAATGCCGACTTCTATCGCGCCCGCAGCCATAGGGCGTCGGCGGAGACGCGCGACTATGTGCCGAAGGTGCTAGACGAGTACGAGCGCATGATCAAAAAGCTCCCAACCGCGCCCGGTATGAGCTACGACATTATGTACCGAGATGCGTCGCGTCCCGGGAAGAAGCTCGAGCCCTCAAAAACCGACTGACATCGCTAACGCGGTCGATTCTTCGGTTTGGATGCGATTTAAACGCGGCGCCCGGAGCCACGCAAGCGTGCCCATCACGACGTAGTCAGATGCTGCTTCTTCGTGTTACATAGAGGCATGCAAATCCAATCCATTGTGCTGCTGCTGGCTATTCTGGCCGGTGCTGGCTGTGGCATCGAAGTCTCGAAAGCGGCCAGCGGGCGCGAGGACATGACCGCCCCAGAATATGACGCCGCGGGCGACATGCTTCGGCCGGAAGGATATCGCCGCTGGGTGTTCGTCGGAGCTTCTCTTGGGCTACGCTACACGAAAGACGGCGAGGCCGAAGACGAAGGCCCGGGCAGCTTCCACAACGTCTATATCCAGCCCGAGGCTTATGACTATTTCATGGAGAACGGTGTCTTTCCGGAAAAGACCATCCTTGCGATGGAGACCTACGAGACGGGAACTCGGGAGCCGAAATCCGAGTTGACCGGAGGCTATTTCGAAGACGCCTTCGTCGGACTTTCGGCGGCGATCAAAGACAGCGAACGGTTCGAGGAAAAATGGGGTTACGTCACCTTCACGGGCGCGACCGCGTCGCCTTTTCCGAAGGCGCGCTGCTTCGACTGCCACGAGGAGCACGGCGCGGTCGATAACGTGTTCACGCAGTTTTATCCGATTCTCAGGCGATGAGCGTGACGGGGAAATGGATTAAAGCTGCAGCAGCGCTGGCGGTCATCATCTCCGCGAGCGCGCGCGCCGCACAGCCGCCGCCTTTACAAATCGCAGCGATTGGTGACTTGATGCTCGAAAGCGGTGCGGTTCTTCGTGACGCGAAGCTCGGCTATCGTACCGAAGGGACGCTGAGCGCAGCGCTCCAACGCGATGTTGTTCCCGACATGGTTCACCGGTACAACGGCGGCTCTCTATGCGGCCGGAGCCGTCGCGACAATCGACACGTCCAAGTTCCGAGGATGGCTCGAAGCTCATCGTCGGAGGCGTGGGCGACCGGCTCAAAATCTACGATGGGGACACGTTGGAGTTGATCGAAGAGAAGATCCTCGAGGGTGACGCAATGTTCGCGCCTTTCCCGTTACCGAGGCGTCTCGTCGAGAACGCGTCGCAATAGAATGACCCCTGACGCCGTCGCGGAGCGTTTGGCATCCGCGTCGGGCGCGTCGGGCCCGGGTCTCCTTCTCGGGGTCTCCCGGTCTTTCGTGGCCGAGCTGGCGCGCGCCTCAGGTCGCGTCGTGGTGACCGCCGATATCGGCGCTCCTCTGTTCGGCGCCCCCGGGGCTATCGGTACCGGGGGCTACGAAGGTGGAGGGTGGCAACTCATCCGCGTAGAGGCTCTCTGCACGCTCGACGCCGCAAGGTTCCGACTGCCGCTTCTCATCGCGCTAAAGCGGGCCGTCTCCGGCGGCGCTTTGGTTCAGCTGCCGGGGATCACGCGAGGCATGGCGGCAGCGGAGCTCGTCACGGGCGCTGTCACGCTTCTAGGTGCCGGAGCGGTTCTCGTGGGCTCGGAGGAGGCAGAGGCGGCGCTCGTCCACGAGCTCGCGACCGGCGGTGTCGAGTGGCTCGCCGTTGCGGGTGAGCAGGACCCGTCGCGTAACCGGACAGGCCGCACAGGCCTCTGGGACGACTATCTCGATGGCGCCACGACGTCGGCCGTCGCATTGGACGATGTGAGCCTTTTGGGCGCGCCTCCGTCGGTCGAAGCGATCGAGGCGTGGCCGGGACGGCAAGTTGCTCTCTTGGATGCGCAGCAGAGAACGCTCGTGCTCGGCGAGGCTCTCGGGATCGAGGGACAGAAGCTTCTGGTGAAAGCCGCGTCGTTCGACAAACAGGACGTGCGTGCACTTCTGACGCGGGACGCGCGGCGATCGACCGACGGCTTGTTAGCGACGGATCGCTGAGCCCCGATTTCAGCGGGCGACACGCAGCCCGATCTAGAGGCAAAGGACTACGTTATCGCGGCGTCGCGGACCCTGAGTCTGTCCTCGGCCAAGGCGGTTCTCGTGAACGGCGTCTTCGGCGACCCGCTCCTCCACATTCGACTGCGCAATCAAAAACGCAGCCTTCTCTTCGATCTCGGAGACTCCGCGCGTCTTCCCGCGCGCATCGTGCATCAAGTCTCGGATGTTTTCATCTCGCACGCGCACTTCGATCATATCGGCGGATTTCTCTGGTTTTTACGCTCGTGTCTCGGCTCGCCCGTGCCGCGGCGCCTCTTCGAACCACCGGGACTCGTGGGGCATATCCGAGGGATGCTCGCCGGCATCCATTGGGATCGCATCGGTGAGCGCGGGCCGGTCTTCGAGCTCACGGAAGTGGGAGAGAGCGCGACCGTGAGCTACCGTCTCAAAGTCGGCGTGGATGGGCTCGATCCTTTGGGGACGCAGCCGCTCGTCCATGGCGTCCTAGTGGACGAAGCAGCGTTCCGTGTGCGGGTGACGACGCTCGATCACGGGATCCCGGTTCTCGCCTTTGCCCTCGAGGAGGCGCGCGTGTTTCAAGTGAGAAAGGACGCTCTCGTAAGGGGCGGCTACGACCCGGGCGCGTGGCTGGGCAAGCTCAAGACGCATCTTCATCGCGGCGAGCGCGACGCCCAGGTCGAGCTTGCGGATGGGAGCTCACGGTGCGTGGAGTCGCTCGCGCGCGAGCTCGTGCTCGAGTGTCCAGGAAGCAAGCTTTGCTATGCAACCGATCTCGACGACAACGCGTCGAATCGACAAAGGCTGGCCGCGCTCGCGCGAGAAGCCGCTATTTTTATTTGCGAGGCGACGTTTCATTCGAAAGACGCCCATCTTGCGCGGGCGACGCAGCACCTTACGGCGCGTGCTTGTGGCGAGATCGCTTCCGCGGCGGATGTTCGCACGCTCGTGCCGTTTCATTTCTCCAAACGCTACGAGAAAGATGTCGGTCCCCTCTACGACGAGGTTCGGGCAGCTTTCCCCAGGGTGCACGCGTGACCGAGCTGCGCTCGACCGCGGTCGGCCTCATCATCGCTGGCTCGGTCTTACTCACCGCGACAACCGGGTTCGGGATCCGCGGCGGCACTCTTGCGCTCGCGGTCGCTATCGCTTTCGTTCTCATGCTGGCACAGACGGCGAGCTTCGCCGAAGCAGCTGGGATGATACCTACCGCTGCCTCCGTGTACGATTACATCAGTTGCGGGCTCGGCCGGTTTCCCGCTATCACCGGGACGCTCTCCGGCTATCTGATCGTACACATCTTCGCTGGAACCGCCGAGGTCGCGGTAGCGGGGGTGTTTGCCAGCGTGAACTTCGCGGCCTTCTCAGGAATGGCCGACGGGGGCTCGTGGAAAATTGGCGTGGGCCTCGTTATGTTCTTTGCGGTCGTGAACGGGCTCGGTATCGATCTCTACGCGAAATTCGAGGTCGCGATGACGGCCTTCATATGGGGAACACTCTGTCTGTTCGGCATCGCGGGGGTCGTGCGCGAGCCTGTCGCTGACCTCGCGGGCCTTTCGGTGCACCGCAGGTGGGCATCGATCTCATCTCGACGCTTTCGCTCGTGGGTCTCGCGCTTTTTTTTGTTCGTCGGTTGTGAGTTCGTGACGCCGCTCGCCGCGGAGCTCAAGAACCCGGGACGCACGATTCCGCGCGCGATGTATGTCGGTGAGACCGCTGTCTGGATCGCGGTCTTTCTCTACGGCGCTTCCCGTGGGGTGCACAAACTCGATCGCGACGAGAATCAAGTGATCAAGCAGATCTTGGGAAACTTGCGATAGGGACGTTTCTCTTCTTTGCCAGGGAACGTCGATGTGTCTTGATGCGTTCGAGCTCATGAAGTGTTTCCGCGGTGACATAGCTCTCACCACAATTGGGGCAGCTGACGACTGGAACATTCTCGATCACCAGCAAATTGGCACCCTTCCCGTAGCTTCGAGTGACGTAACGGATTTTGGCTCCGCGCCCGCCGCACAGATCGCAGGCGAGGGGCGAGGAATTCTTCCTATTCTTCATATACTGTAATGATAACCAACTTGCCGGTTGGCGAAAACTTGGCCACGACCACGATTTGCTTGCTCTCATTCCAATGTTCCGCCGCAGACGAGATACTTCCACTCTGTGGTTGCTTGATCTTTTTGGCGTTCAATTATCTCGCCGCTCAGCAGGCAATTCTCGACATCGAATATGCTCAACCGTCTTCGTCCATTTCCTCTTCTGCGTGCAGCGTCATCAAGTACTGCTTCGTTCGGACGAGCTCGCGAAGGCGTTTCGATATCCGTGGAAACATTCTGGCCCGGGCTATTGCCTTGCACACGAATTCGCCGGGATCTGGCGCGGCAGACGTGCCGCCCGGTTCTGCACAAGGAGAACTTCAATCTCTCTCACGTCTTGGCGTAGCCGAAAGTTAGTCTAACATGCGTATATGCTGACCTGATGTCAGATGGGACGATCGGACGTCGTAGTCCCGCCCAGTCCGGGGACTTAGAATCCCCTGCGTTCGGACGAAGGAGCTCGCTACCAATGGATCTGGCGTTTTGTCAGCGAATATCTCACGCTGTGACGAACGCGACAACGGCGACGGGGAGTTGTATAACTACCGGTGCAGCCGACGACCCGCTACACATTCTTAGTACGCTCTATGACGCCGCTCGCAGCTGAGCTCGACGTTGAGCCACCATTTCGAAGCAATGCGAGATGAGAGTTTCATTCCACATGGGTCGGGCAGCGAGCTTCCTCGTCGCTGGACTATTGCTCTCGCGACTCGAATACTTCCACCATGCAGCTCACCACGTTGTACTTGCATTCCCATCGCACATGCGAAGGCTTTTCCATTCGTGCATGCAGGTTCTCCTTTCGGAGGCCCCGACAGGGTCTCCCCGGAGAGGGAACCTAGCACGCGCCGGATCGCTCGAAGCTCTTCGGGTCACGCCGCCAGAGGCGGCGGGCTTATTAGCGGACCAAAGAAGGTCGGAGCATTCTTCGGGGCGACGCTAATCCTGTTTGTGTTTGTTTGGCCACCCTGGTTGCTGCTGCTGCAAGACGCGGCCGCGTCCGTTGTCGCGGGGCTGGCTCGTTTCGACAGGAATATTGTTTATCCGAGCTCTGCTGCCCCCTCACACGGAGGGGTTCCTCGTCGTCCTCAATGCGGTGGTCTTTTTTTGGCAATCTGTTTTGTCCGATGGCTCTGTTAGCGTTACAAGGCAGCCTAGTGCGGCGCGCGTCGCGCGTCGGCGGAAAGTGATACATTTCGATGTATGAAAGCCATCCGAGTCCACGAATTTGGAGGACCCGAAGTCCTGAAGCTCGAGAACGTAGCGGAACCCGAGCCAGGCTGCGGGCAAGTTCTCGTCCGTGTGCGGGCCGCTGGCATAAACCCTGTCGACACGTATATCCGCTCTGGGACCTATGCGTTCAAGCCCGAGCTTCCGTATACGCCGGGCTTCGATGGCGCCGGTATCGTCGAAGGCACCGGTGAACGCGTTTACTTCGGTGGCACCGCTACGGGGAGCTGTGCGGAGCTCGCCGTCTGCGATAGCGAGAATCTCTACCCGCTACCCGGGAGCGTTTCCTTTGCTGAAGGTGCCGCGATCGCGGTTCCCTATGGCACAGCGCATCGCGCTCTTTTTGCGCGCGCGCACGCTCAGCCGGAAGAGACGGTGCTCGTTCACGGTGCGAGCGGCGGCGTCGGCACCGCGGCAGTGCAGCTTGCCCGCGGCGCAGGGATGACCGTCATCGGGACCGGGGGAACGCCCGAGGGACGCGAGCTCGTCGCGCGCGAAGGGGCGCATCACGTACTCGACCACAACGCTTCGGATTACTTGGACGCCCTGATGGAGCAAACCGGCGGCGAGGGCGTCGACGTCATCCTGGAGATGCTCGCCAACGTGAATCTCGGCAAAGATCTTCGAGTACTTTCCCGCGGCGGGCGGGTCGTTATCATTGGAAGCCGCGGCACGGTCGAGATTAACCCGCGGGACGCCATGGCTCGGGAAGCCTCCATTGTTGGGATGGTGCTCCTCAACGCGAGTTCCGAAGAGCTCCAGGCAACCCATCGAAGTATCTATACAGGGCTCGAGAACAGCTCGCTGCGACCGATCGTGGGTACCAAACTCAGTTTGGACGACGCCGCCGAAGCGCATCGAAAAGTCATGGAGCCCGGTGCTCGAGGAAATATCGTGCTGAGTATAGACGCATGGGACCCATGAGCTCCCGGCGCGCATTTCTCAAATCTGTTCTCGCCGCGAATGCTTTTCCTGTGGCGGCCGATCCAGGCGAGCGCTATTGGGAGATGATCCGCCGGCAGTTTCCCTTCTCCGAGAGCCGCGTACCGCTCAACGCGGGTAATCTTTGCCCGTCGCCGCGCGTCGTTTCGGAGCAGGTGGAAGCGCTGACGCAGGACATCGACCACGACGTCTCGTACACCAATCGCGCGAAGTTCGCGGGCTTGCTCGAGGACTCGCGCGCGAAAGTAGCAGAGCACCTTCGCGCGCAGCCGGAAGAGATAGCACTCGAGCGTAACACGAGTGAGGCCAACAGCACCGTTATCACCGGGCTCGATCTCGGTGCGGGCGACGAGGTCGTGCTCTGGAGCGAGAATCATCCGACGAACAACGTCGCTTGGGACCTGCAGGCGAAGCGGTTGGGCTTCGACGTGCGGCGCATTGACACGCCCACGCCGACGCCCACGCCGACGCCCACGCCGACGCCGACGCCGAAACCCTTCGGGCGCGAGGAGCTCGCCCGCCTTTTCACCGACGGGCTCAGCGCGCGCACCCGGGTTGTCGCAGCTCCGGCTCGAAAGTGTCGCGAAACGCTTCGAAGTCGATGGAGGCGGCGATTGCTCGGCGCTCAGGTTCTCGCGCGCTCCGTCGCGGAGGACGGTGGCGGCGTGCTCGAGAAAACGGATGCGGTCGGACAAGACTTGTTTGCCGCGCCAGATCCCGCCGTGGCCGGTCACCAAAATGTCGATTTTGAGCTCACGGAGGGCGCGAAGCGTCTCGATCCAAGCAATTGGGTATCCGTCGCGGGCGAAGGGTGGTCCGCCTGTGACGAGATCTCCAACGAAGGCGACGCGCTCGCGAGGGAGGTAGACGACCGCATCGCCTCGCGTATGGCCGCGCACAAAATAAAGGATCTGAACTACGCGAGAGTAGGACGAGGCCGGCATTCGCGGCGGCAAGATGCCCAGCCGGCGAGAGCACGGCGTAGGTGCCCGGAGCGACGTTTTCGAGAGCGAGCTCCTGTGGCGTCGCGACCGTCGCGACGGCGAACGCGACCGCAAGGGCGAATAAGTTCTTCATGCTTTACGCCCTTCACGCTGGACCGAATAGAGACCCGTAGCCACGATGATGGCGACGCCGAGCCATACGTAGGCGTCCGGGAACTCGCCGAAGACGACGAACCCCAAAAGGGTGGCCCAAACGAGCGCGCTGTACTCGAAAGGTGCGACGACCGAGACGGGCGCTCTTTGAAAAGCGCGCGTGATCCCGAAATGCTGCGCGCGGCGAGAATCTGAAAGACGGAAACATCACGCACGAGCCATTTGCCGATGGCGTCCATTGAAGCGAAAGAGGCAATGCCGAGCAACATGTAACCGATGCCCCGATGTGTTCGTGTCTTGTCATGCGTGCCGCGAACCATCAATGCAACACGACATGCATCGGACCCTTCTACGGGGTCGATCTTCATCAAGAGCCTACGCGAAACCGGGCTCGCGAGCGGCGAACGAATTTCGTCACGCGCTCGTCCCCGAGCTATTTCGCCGTCGACGTCGGGCAATCTATTGCATCGTCAACGCAATTGGCCCGTGAGGGAGACGCGATCATCACCGCCTCCGAGCGCGCCATCGGGACCGAGAGAGGTGATGACCAGTGTGCCGTTGTCGACGACGAGCACGTAGGGCCGATCCCATGGATCCAACTCTTGCCCGGCGTGGAGGTGTCCGCCGTCCACGAGCTGTCCGACTTCGCTCGGATAACCGCCGTTCAGCGTTCGGTGTATGTCCGACGCGATGCGAATTCTCAAAAAATGCAAGGCGAGCGCCGTCTCCGAGATACGTGTGGCCGCATCTTGCCGGCTCGACGGCGGGTCGACGGTTGGCTCTGGTTCGTCAGCGCAACCGAAGAAACAAAACAGAGCGAGCGGTACGAGATATCTCATCGCTAAGGTCTCCTCAAGACGGATAGCACAGAGCTCAAACGACGTCGAAAGAGTGCCGCGTCGACCCATTGTTCGCTGGTGGGGGTGGTCACAGGCCGGACGAGCTCGGAGGTTGCGATACGCGCACACTGGGTGTCGATACCCTCGCTATCGAGCAGGTCTAGCAATGTGTGGTAGCTCGAAACATCGGTTGCAGGGACGGATTTGCCCGCGACGCGAGCGCGCAGCGATTCGAGCGCCCGGGCAAGCGACTCGAGTGGTTCCTCGCCGATACGATCGGTCGTGAACGCGGGAAACGTCGTTGCGGCGTCCACGCGGGCGAGCTCGATCTGCCGCGAGTCTAGACCCCGCACGCGTTTTAAGTTGCACCCCTCGAGGTTCGACAGCTCGAGCAAGCTGTTCGTCAGGTCGGCGCCCTCAAGATTAGCTCGGATACCGAGCGACTCTCTCAAATCCGCGCCAATGAGCTTAGCGCATGTGAAATCCGCCTCGCGGAAATCCGCCACCGTTATCTTGACTCGGCTCAGATTCGCCACATCGAGTCGGGCGCGGCGCAGCGTGGCGCCGGCGAGAGATGCGTCTCTCAGATCGGCACGATGCAGGTTGGCGTCACTCAAGTCGACCTCGTGGAGCTTGGCCTCCCGCAGGTCGGCATGACTCAAGTCGGCGCTGGTGAGAGACGAGCGTATCAGCGTGGATGCCCGCAAGAGCGCATGGCTGAGATCTACGCCGTCCAGCTTGGCTGCTGACATTTGCACACCCGTCAAGTCCGGCGCAACGCTCGTGTTTTGGGCACGCCAGTCGTTCCATTCGGAGACGCCTTGGCGCAATAGGGTCTCATGGGCGGGATTGGCCATCGATCCCCCTCTGAAGTGATCGGGTTGAGTTGAAAGGACTACCTTTAGAATACGCCTCGATTCGTCCAGGCGCTAGTGGTCGACCGCGCCTTCTTGGTGCTGCGCCGCGGATTGTGCTACCGTCGCATGTTTTGCGCGAGCACCACGGAGGTGTCTATTTCAACGCCTGATACAGCGAGTCGGGAGCGCGATTACCCGCGCGATCAAGTCCACGTTTTGAAGGTCGACGGGCGGGAGTTCATCCTCGTCGGCACGGCCCACGTTTCCCGAGAGTCAGCGGAGCTCGCCCGGCGAGTCATCGAGCAAGAGAAACCGGACCGCGTCTGCGTCGAGCTCGACCATCAGCGGCACCAGGCGCTGACGCAAAAGACGCGCTGGGAATCTCTCGACATCAAGCAAGTCATCCGAAAAAAGCAGCTGAGCACCCTCATGGTCAACCTGCTTTTGAGCGCCTATCAGAAAAAACTCGGGCTCAAGCTTGGCGTGATGCCTGGAACAGAGCTTCTCGAGGCGACGAAAGCGGCCGAAGAGCACGGGATTCCGATCTCGCTTTGCGACCGCGACGTGCGGGTCACGCTTCGTCGTGCGTGGCGTTCGACGCCATTTTGGAAAAAAGCGTTGCTACTCTCGGCCATACTCGCGAGTATTTTCGACGAGAAGGAAGTGACGGAAGAGCAGATAGGGGAGATGCTCAAAGGCGACGTACTCTCCGAGCTGATGAAAGAGCTCGGCGAAGCGATGCCGTCTCTCAAAAGGGTACTCATCGACGAGCGCGATACGTTCCTGACGCAGAAGATGCGTGAAGCGGATGGAAAGCGTATCGTCGCCGTCGTCGGCGCGGGCCATCTCGAGGGGATCATCAAGGCGCTCGATACTCGGCAGGAGGCTGACCTCGAAGAGATCAACCTTATCCCGCCGGTCTCTCCCGTTTGGAAGTGGGTCGGGTGGGGGGTTCCCGCGGCCATCATCGCTTCGATTGCTTTTATCGGCTGGTCGAAGGGACCCGAAGCGGCGGGAGACAACGTCCTCTACTGGATTCTCGCGAATGGTGTCCCTTGCTCCATCGGCGCGATCGTAGCGCTCGCGCACCCCCTCACGGTCGCCGCCGCCTTCGTCTCGGCGCCGATCACGAGCCTGACGCCGGTGATCGGCGCAGCCTATGTGACGGCTTTCGTCCAAGCCTATCTTCGACCGCCGGTCGTCAACGAGTTCCAGACTGTAGGCGAGGATATCGGCGTCTTGAAGCGATGGTGGGGGAACAAGCTGTTGCGCGTCTTTCTCGCGTTTATCCTCCCAGGACTTGGCAGCATGCTCGGCTCCGTCGTCGGTGGCGTCGAGATTTTTCGAAACTTGTTCGGGTGAACCTCTCCTACGTCGACTTCGTCGCGTTTGGCGCGTTCCTAGCGGTGGTGATCTCGAGTCCAAGGCCGAGCTCGTGTTCGATCTCGAAAACTTGCAACGCGTGCGTTGCCGGCCTCAGCAAATCGGCGCGGTGCTCTCGAACTTGCTACGCAATGACAGAGCGGCCATCGAGGGGACAGGACGGATTACCATCGTCACCCACGATCGTGCCGACGAGGTTGTGATCGAGGTCCGCGACGATGGGCGCGGCATACCCAAAAAGCAGCTGGACCGGCTCTTCGAGCCAACGTTTCATGTCGAAGGGACGCGCGTCGCGACCAAGAATTGGGGACTCTTCGTTTGCCGGACCATCGTCAATGAGCACGGCGGACATTTGGACGTCGAGAGCCAGGCCGAGGTTGGCACTACGGCGAGGGTCTCGTTGCCGGTGCGCTCGCTGTCCGAAAAAAGCGGGCCTTGATGCACACTACGTCACAAAGAATACGGCTACCTACACTCAGTTTTCCACATAAAATGAAACGACGCTCTTCGCGACAACGCTAGCGCTTTCTGTTATTTGCAGGAGATCCGCAGGCTGGCAAACAGCTTTTCAACACAGTTTTGCACATTGTGGAGGGGAGCAGCGAAAGGCGTCAGATTTGAGAGCGGGAGGCTATGTAGAATCCAAGCACGGCGCCCACGCTCAAGCTGGCGACCGTCGTGATCTGCTGCAGGACCTCTCCCGCCATCAGTGTATCGAAGGCTCCGACGCTGCGCGCGCCCTCGACGAGTCCGAGGAGAACGATATAGCCTCCGGCCACCATCAGAATAAGATAGCGGGCACTGGCCTGGCTCAACGATTTCATGAACGGTCCGATTGTGGGTGTTTCTTCTATATTAAGGTTGGACGGTAAAACTGTCAAAAATCCAGCAACCGGGGCGCGTGGTCGGACGCCTCCAGAAATCGGAGTAAATCTGCGGGGGCAATCGCGGTCGTCCGGTTGTTTTTGAGCGGGTGGTAATTCAAGGGATTGACGTCGAGCATCGCCCGGTCCAGAACGACTTGGACGCGCCGATCGGGGTCATTGACGACGGCGAAGGGTGTGACCGCGCCCGGAGGGACGCCGAGCGCTTCCATCATGAGCGCAGCACTTCCGAAAGACAGATTCTTGTGAGCGCCCAGGATCCGCGCGATGTTTTTGAGGTCGATCTTACGGTGCTCGAGTGCAACTACGAGAAATAGGTGGCGCTTTTTGTCGCGGAGAAAGAGGCTCTTACAGTGACCACCAGGGAGATCACCCCGCAGGCGCTTGCTCTCGTCGACGGTAAAAACAGGCGCATGCTGATAGGTCTTCGTTTGGATACCGAGCGAGTCGATGAACTCGAGGAGCTCTTCCGGAGTCGTCATCGTTTCGATCTTATAATGTCCGTCTTGAAGATGACGAAGCTCGGCTGCACGGAGCTCGAGATCTCACGAGTGGGGCTCGGCGCCTGGGCCATCGGGGGCGCCGACTGGACGTTCGGGTGGGGGCAGCAGGACGATACCGATTCGGTCGCAGCGATCCATCGCGCGGTCGAGCTTGGGATCAACTGGATCGACACGGCCGCGGTCTATGGGCTCGGCCACTCGGAAGTCGTCGTCGCGCGGGCGCTCCGCGATCTGAGCGGTTCCGAGCGTCCGCTCGTGTTCACGAAGTGCAGCCGGGTTTGGACGCCGCGTGGGAAGATCCGCCACAGCCTCAAAGCGGACTCTGTTCGGCGAGAGATCGAAGACAGCCTGCGTCGCCTTGATGTTTCGAGCATCGACCTCTATCAAATCCATTCGCCGTGCTATCCGGCAGATGGGCCGGCGCCAGAGATCGAAGAAGGCTGGGAAACACTCCTCCGCTTGCGGGACGAAGGGAAGGTGCGACATATCGGGGTGTCCAACTTCAACGTCGAGCAGCTCGAACGGCTCCGTCCCATCGCTCAGGTGGGCTCGTTGCAATCCGTTTACTCGCTCTTGCGACGAGACATCGAGAAGGAGCTCCTGCCGTACTGCCTCGAGCAAGAGATTGGCGTGATCGTGTACTCGCCGATGGCGTCGGGGCTTTTGACCGGAAAGATGAGCCGCGAGCGTATCGCTTCGCTACCGAGCGATGATTGGCGTAAGACGAAGAGCCTCGAGTTTCAAGAGCCCCGCCTGAGCGAGAATCTTGCGCTCGCCGATCGCTTGACGGCACTGGCCGCGCGCAACGGAACGACCGTGGCCGAGCTCGCGGTTGCTTGGACGCTTCGGCATCCGGCCGTTAGCGGCGCCATCGTCGGCGCACGACGTGCGAATCAAATCGACGATTTCGTCGGCGCTTCCGAGATCGATATCGGTCCTGATGATGACGTGTGGGATTCTTTCTAGCGAGAGTGCTTCGGGATCGAGCCTCAGTCGCGCTTGCCGGTCTTGATGAGCCACGAATAGTAGAACATCGGCAACAAGACGAGGCCAGGCAGCACGAAGAGCAGCACGAAGCTACCGAGAGGTAGTCCCAGCATCACGCATTCTCCGGAAAAAACTTCTGAAGAGACGAGCTTCGGACGGGCTTCGTGACCATCGACACGACGAAAATCAAAACACCGGCACTCGCGATGCCGATCACGCCAGGGTGGACCTCTTGTGCCCACTCCACGCCAGCGAGCCGGGCCCACGTCCAGAAGATCGTGATCGCCGAGCCGCCGACGGAAGACGCGATCGCGGCTTCTTGGCTGACGCGCTTCGTCGTCAGGCCGACGATGAGCGGGAAGAAGAACGTTGCGCCAAGGATCGCGACGGCGTAGGAGACGATCTGCAAAATCAAATCGACGTCGGGAAGCGCGCCGAGAAACGATGCGACGCCGACGATGACAATCGTCCCCCGAGAGACACGCAGGTAATAGCGTTCGTCTCTCGTAACACCTCGGGGCTCGTGGATGCACTTGCGCAGCAGATCATGAGCGACGGCGGCGCCCGACATCAGAAGAAGCGAATCTGTCGTGGACATTGCAGCGCTCGCGATGCCCGTGAGGGCGAAGGCGGCGAGAACGGGCGGTAGAATAGCGGCAACGAGTGCGGGAAAAGCTTGGTCGGGCGTCGAGATCGAGTCCCACACGAGAATGCGTGCCGCACCACCGATATAGAAGTTGCCGTAGAGCAGAAAAATCATCACGAGGAGAATCGTCCACGGCAGCGAGCGCCGAGCAACCTTGTCGTCCCGTGCGGCGTACATCTTCGTGATGAGCTCGAGCCGTGTGCAATAGGCGACGAACCAGATGATGTACCACGAGACGAGAAAGCTGAAGCTCCAGGTGGTCCCTTGTGGTGATGTCCATCCCGGCGCAAGCGCTTCGACTTTGTCGATGACGGCGTACCACCCGCCGACTTTCGCGAAGACGTAGGGCCCCATCAGCAAGAGGCCGAGCCACATGAAAACGAATTGCACGATGTTCGTCCACACAACTGCAAGAAGGCCTCCAACCGCAACGTAGAAGACGAAGATGACGGTCCCGACGAGCATGCCCCAGAAAAAAGTGATGTCGAGGAGGCGCTCCAGGATGAAACCCATGACCCGGATTTGGCCGATGAGATAGATGATGCTCGAGACCGCGACCATCACGGCGCAGAAGCCGCGAAGGAAGTTACTGCCGAAGCGATCCCCCATGTAGTCGGGGAGCGTGAAGCCTCGTGAGCCTCGGAGCTTCTTCGCGAAAAAGAAGAAGATTACGGCGATGCCGCCCACGAAAGCGAGGTAGGGGAGTCCGGCAACGCCACCAATATTGCCCATCAAAGCTACGCCGCTCAAAACGGACCCGCCGTGCATGATGGCCGCCATATTGGCCATGACGAGAACGGAGAGGCCGATGCTCCGGTTCGCGACCCAGAAATCGGCGGACGTCTTCTGATGGCGCGCCGAGACGATTCCGACCCCCACCATGATCGCGAGATAGAGACCGAAGAGAACGAGACCGGTCGACATGGCTGGCGCAATTTAGCGAAATCGCCGCGATAATGCCAATGTTGACGAGCACGGACAGCCGATGGCTCAACACGTGCTCCTTTTTCGCGGCGGCGATAGGGTAGCGGTTCAACAGTCGAGCGATGACGAAAGCTTGGGCATCCGAAAAGCGGCTGATAAGATTCGTCTGTGGAGAATATCTACTTTGGATTGAAGCTTGGCCAGAAGCGCTTCGGGGTTCGGGGCCTGGAAGGCGACGAGCGGGGTGCCCATCGCCGGTGGTGTGATCGTCGGGTACCCGAGCGCTGGCATCTCGAGCCGCAGCCGCTCCACCATAGGAGTAGCGTGTGCTTGGATCCGGTCGACGCCGATATCCAGAATGTACTTCAGCGACTGCAACTGGCTCGCGATGTCGACGAACCCGTGAACTGGGCCCGCGACATAGTACACTTTGGGCACACACCATGTGGACACCGCCCGAGCGCATCCGCCATCCACTACCCGAGACGACGTGGCCGAGCGCGGACGAAGCCCGTGGTGCGGCGCTATTCAGCTCCATCCGTATCGGACCGAACGAACTCCGTCATCGGACATGGGTGCCCGCCATGGTGCCCTGGCGGGCGACCGAGGAAGGCTTCGTTACTCGAGAGGTCCTCGACTGGTACGAGCGGTTTGCGCGCGGCCAACCGGGTGCGATCGTTGTCGAGGCGACGGGTATCCGCGATATCCGAAGCGGGCCGCTCCTCCGGATCGGACACGATCGCTTTGTTCCTGGATTGCGCGAGCTTGTCGAGACCGTCCGGGCCGCGAGTGAAGGCCAGACTCGGCTCTTCATCCAGATCATCGACTTTCTTTCGGTCAAAAGAAGGCCACCGGCGGAGAAGTTTTTTCGGCGTTTTCTAGAGATTCGCGCAGAGCATCGCGAGAAATTGTCCGAAGTCCTCGAAGACCCAAGCTGGAAAGACGCCTCGGAGTCGGATCTGCGCGATCGACTTTTGCGTTGTACGGACGACGAGCTCGACAAAACCCTGACCCCGCGCGAGCTTGACGACTTGCGCCGCGGCGCGAGCCCGCGAAGCGGGGTTCGACGGTGTCGAGCTGCACTACGCCCATGCTTACACGATGGCGTCGTTCCTCTCGAAGCAAAATCGCCGCGACGACGGATACGGCGGATCGCGTGAGCATCGCATCCGCCTTCCGGTTGAAGCCTATGAGGCCGTGCGTCAGCGCGTCGGTGACGCATACGTCGTCGGATGCCGCATCCTCGGCGACGAAGTTATCGAAGGAGGGAGTGAGCTCGATGACGCGACGTATTTTGCTCTCGAGCTCGGACGCGCCGGGATGGATTACATCTCGGTCTCCAAAGGAGGGAAGTTCGAGGACGCGAAGCAGCCTGCGGTCGGTTGGGCCGTCTATCCGTACACAGGTCGCAGCGGCTACGAATGCATGCCGACGGTGTACTCCGACGCGACAGGTCCGTTCGGACGCAATGTATCTCTCGCCGCGACGATCAAAGCAGCACTCACGGAGGCCGGCCTAACGACGCCCATCGTGACTTCGGGAGGCATCGGGACCTTCGAGCTCGCCGAGCGGATTCTGGAGCAGAGAGAAGCCGACATCGTGGCCGCTGCGCGCCAATCCCTCGCGGATCCGGATTGGTTTCTAAAGGTGCTCATGGGGCGGGGGGAGACGGTCCGCCGCTGTAAGTTCACCAACTACTGCGAGGCTCTCGACCAGAAACACAAGCGGGTTACGTGCAAGCTTTGGGACCGCGAGGCGCGCGGCAAGCGCCGACTGATCGCTCCGGATTGGAAGCGCTGACGCCTAAACGGACGCCGCTATTTCGTGATGACCGCGGTCGTTTCGATCTCCAGGCGCGCACCGTCCTCGACCAAGCCTTTGACCTCGACGACCGCCATGGCGGGATAGTTCTTGCCCATCACCTCACGGTAGGCCGCGCCGACTTCTTTGAGGCTCGAGAGATATTCCTGCTTGTCCACGATGAACCACGTCATGCGGACAACGTGCTCTGGGCCGGCGCCGGCTTCGGCAAGGATCGCCTTCGTGTTCAAGAGCGCCTGTCGCAACTGAGCCGTAAAGTCCGAGCTGGCTAAGCTCTCGTTCTCGTCCCAGCCCACTTGGCCGGAGACGAGCACCATCCGACCTTCGGCGACGACGCCGTGGGAGTAGCCTTTGCCACGCGACCATCCGGGAGGCGTCAAGGACCGGTGCTCGGTCATGACTCCTTCTTTTGTTTTAGCTCCGCTTGGCGGAGCTTGAAACGTTGCACTTTTCCTGTCTCCGTTCGCGGGAGCGCGTCGACGAACGTAATCGCGCGCGGATACTTGTAGGGTGCGATGCGCTCTTTGACGAAGCTTTGAAGCGTCGCGGCCAGCGCGGCATCGCCCTTTCGCGATGGGTTCAGGACGACGAAAGCTTTCACGATACTTCCGCGCTCGTCATCAGGGGATGCGACGCAGGCACAATCGGCGACGGTCTCGTGCGCGAGAAGAGCTTCCTCGACCTCGGGTCTGGAGATGTTGTAGCCGGCGGAGATGATCATGTCGTCCGCGCGCGCCTGAAACCAGAAATAGCCGTCTTCGTCGACGAGGTAGGCGTCGCCACTAAAATTCCAGCCATTCCGGACATAGCTCGTTTGGCGCTCGTCGTCCAAGTAGCGGCAGCCTGTGGGACCGCGCACGGCAAGCCGTCCCACGGTGTCCGGCGGCACTTCATTCATCTCGTCGTCGAAGACTTTCGCCTCGTAGCCGCAGACGGGCTTTCCAGTGGCGCCGGGGCGGATGTCTTCTCCCGCTGCGCTGATGAAGATGTGGAACATTTCGGTGGCGCCGATGCCGTCGATGATGCGAAGCCCCGTCGCTTCGCGCCACGCTTCGGCCGTGGGCAGGGGAAGGGTCTCGCCGGCGGAGATGCAGTGCCGGAGGGACGAGACGTCGTAGCGTTCGACGAGCGGCGTCATGGCGCGATAGGCCGTGGGCGCGGTCGAGAGCACCGTGATGCCGTGCCGCTGGCAAGCTTCGAGAATGGCTTCGGGGGTCGGTTTCTCAACGAGCGCGGTGCTCGCGCCCGCGCGCATCGGAAAGACGGCGTGCATCCCGAGCCCGAATGTGAACGCCACCGGCGGTGAGCCAGTGAAAACGTCGGTGGCGTCGCAAGGGAGCGTCCCCTTGAAAAAAGTGTCCGCGGAGGCCAAGAGGTCCCGGTGAAAGTGGACGCAGCCTTTCGGGACGCCGGTCGTGCCCGACGTAAAGGCGATGAGCACGGGATCGTCGATGGCCGTCGCGACGTTTTCGAACTCAGCAGGCTTCGCGTCCGCGAGGCGCTCGGCATCTTCGAACGTGAGTAGCATTTCCAAAGGGCAGTCGCTTTCGTAAGCGGACTCCATCTCCTCCATTAGGCGCTCGTCGCAAAGAGCAAGCTCTACATTGGCTTTGTTGGCAATGACGCTGAGCTCGCGGCTCCTCAAAAGAGGCATGGTGGCGACGACGACGCCGCCCGCTTTCGCCACGGCCATCCAGCAGGCGACCATCATCGGGTTGTTGGGCGCCCGCAGCAGAACCCGTCCGCCCGGAACGAGGCCGAAATCTTCCGTCAACACCCGCGCGAGGCGATTTGCTTTGTCTCTGAGCTCCGCATAGGTCCAATCCCCGGACTCCATCCGCAGCACGGGTCGGCCCCCGCGGCCCGCAGCGACTTGGCTGTCGAGAAGCTCGGTGACGACGTTCGTCTGGGGGGCGTAGTCGAGCACGGACAAATCGTAGAGAAGCGTCGGCCAGTGCTCCGGCTTGGGTAAACGATCGCGAACAAACGTATCGACATGCGCCGTCTTGCCAGTAGGTGCCTCACGCATTCTCGTATTCCTGGCGGATATGTCGTGCAAGGATGAGCTTTTGAATCTCGGTCGTGCCTTCGTATATCCGGAGTGCGCGGACTTCGCGGTAGAGGCGTTCGACGACGCTTCCTTTGACGACGCCCTCGGCGCCGAAGAGCTGCACGGCGTCATCGACGACTCGCTGCGCCGCTTCAGTTCCGTACATCTTGGCCATCGCAGATTCCTTGGTGACGCGCTCAGCGCCTTGGTCCTTCGTCCATGCGGCGCGATAGACGAGAAGTGCGGCCGCGTCGATCGCGGTGAGCATATCGGTGCCGGTCCTCGAAAAACGGCCAAGCCAGGAAATCGGGCCGCAACTTCAGTCCCCTTCGAAAACCGGTTTCTGTCTAGCCGCAAAAGCCTCGTAGGCGCGCTCGAAATCCCGCGTCTGCATGCAAATCGCCTGTGCTTGGGCTTCCGCCTCGATAGCAGCGTCGAGGGTCATCGCCCATTCTTTGTCGAGCTGGGTCTTCGTCATCATGTGAGCGAAGTTCGGCCCCGCGGCGAGCTTTGCCGCCAGCGCCTGGGCTTCGCTCAAAAGCTCGCCCGGTGCAGCGAGGCGGTTGTAGAAGCCCCAGCGCTCACCTTCGTCGGCGCTCATGTTTCGGCCGGTTAAGAGAAGCTCCGACGCGCGGCCTTGTCCGATGATCCGCGGAAGGATCGCGCACGCCCCCATATCGCATCCCGCAAGGCCGACTTTCGTGAACAAGAAGGCCGTCTTGCTTTCCGGCGTCGCGAGTCGCATGTCGGAGGCCATCGCAATGATGGCGCCAGCTCCCACGCAGATGCCTTGTATTGCGGAGATAACAGGCTGAGGGCAGCCGCGTATCGCTTTGACGAGATCGCCGGTCAGTCGGGTGAAACGCAAGAGACCCTTCATGTCCATCTTCGTGAGCGGGCCGATGATCTCGTGCACGTCTCCTCCGGAACAGAAGTTGTCTCCGGCTCCGGTGATGACCACCGCGTCCACGTCTTCCGCGTCGACGAGGTTTCGGAAGATATCCCTAATCTCGATATAGGCGTCGAAAGTCAATGGGTTCTTGCGCTCGGGGCGGTTGAGCATAAGCGTAGCGACGGCGCCGTCCATGCTCCAAAGAAAATGCTTCGGCTTGTGCTCGGAAAGCTTCATGGTGTCGTCGCTCCGCTCATATGTCGATGACCATGCCGAGCGTTTTCTCAAGGTTACGCTCGAGCTGTTCTTTTCCGGCTGTATACTGTTTTGGCCATTTGACCCAGTCCACCTTTTGTTGCGCCGCGGCGCGGAGCGTCCAGTAGGGGTCGGCCAGATGCGGACGGGCGAGGCAGCAAAGGTCGGCGCGGCCGGCGCCGATGATGCTGTTCACGTGGTCCGGCTCGAAGATATTACCAACCGCGAGAGTAGGAATGTGGGCTTCGTTGCGTATTCTGTCGCTGAACGGCGTCTGGGACATACGCCCGTATACCGGCTGAGCGTCCCGGCTCGTCTGACCAGCCGAAACATTGACGATGTCGACGGCCTCCGCTTTCAAGGCGCGTGCGATCTCGACACCATCGTCGGCCGTGATACCGCCATCCACCCAATCGGTCGCCGAGATGCGCACCGAGAGCGGCTTTCTCGCTGGCCACGCCTTGCGGCACGCCGCGATCACTTCGAGAGGGAAGCGCAGCCGCTTCGTGAGCTCACCGCCATAGGCGTCCGTGCGGCGGTTCGACAGCGGCGTGATGAACGCGGACAAAAGATAGCCATGAGCCGCGTGGATCTCCAGAAGGTCGAACCCGGCCTCTTCGGCCATCCGGGTCGCGCTCTCGAACTCCGAAATCACGCGGTCCATATCGTCGCGAGTCATCGCTTTCGGGACTTGATTGATTTTCGAATACGGCGTGGCCGACGGACCTAGGATCGGCCAGTTTCCCTCGTCGAGCGGCTCGTCCATCCCGTCCCACATCAGCTTCGTGGAGCCTTTGGGGCCGGCATGGCCGAGCTGCATCGCGATCTTGGCGTTCGAATGGTCATGCACCATGTCGACGATGCGCTTCCACTGAGCGAGGTGCTCCAGTTTATACATACCGGTGCAGCCGGGGCTGATTCGCGCGTCCCGAGTGACATTCGTCATCTCTGTATAGATGAGGCCGGCGCCGCCTAAGGCGCGCGCGCCCAGATGCACGAGATGGAAATCGGACGGCGCTCCGTCTTCGGCGCTGTACATACACATAGGAGAAACGACGACCCGGTTCTCGATGGTGAGCTCGCGCAAACGGAAGGGAGTGAACATGGGCGGGATAAGGCGTCCGTCCGTCGAGATGCCGCTTTTCTCCGCAAACCAACTCTCGAAACGATCCATCCACCGAGCGTCGCGGGCGCGAAGGCTGTCGTGGCTCACGCGCTGGCTTCGCGTGAGAAGGGCGTAGGCGAACTGTTGCGGCTCTAGCTGCGCGTAACGGTCGACGTTCTCGAACCACTCGGTGCTGTTGCGCGCTGCACTCTGGAGCCGGAGCACGTCGAGCTCGCGCGCTTTCTGGTAGCCCTCGAGCGCGTCCTGAAGCACGTCGTGCCTCTCGACCTGGTCAGCGAGCTCGATCGCGTCCTCGAGAGCGAGCTTCGTGCCCGAGCCAATTGAAAAATGCGCTGTATGAGCCGAATCCCCAAGAAGGACGATGTTCTCGTGGTACCACTTGCGGTTGCTCACGCGGGGAAAGGTGAGCCACGCAGTGCCTGGCAAATGAGCCGCGTTGTCCATGAGCTCGTGACCGTCGAGGTAGTCCGCGAAGAGCTTCTCGCAGAAGCGGTTGCTCTCGGGTTTCGACATCTTGTCGATCCCGAGAGCACGCCACGTTTCCTCCGTGCACTCGATGATGAAGGTACTCGTGTCGTCGTCGAAGCGATAGCCGTGCACTTGAACCCAGCCGTGCTCCGTTTTCTCGAAGATGAACGTGAACGCATCGAGGGTCTTGTGCGTCCCGAGCCAGATAAACTTGTTCTTGCGCAGTTCGATATCTGGCTCGAAATGCTCAGCATATTCCTCGCGGATTTTGCTGTTGAGCCCATCGCAAGCGATGAACAAGTCGTGCTCGCCGACATCGGCTAGAGAATTCACCTCCATCTGGAAGTGGAGGTGGACACCGAGCTCTCGCGCGCGCTCCTGCAAGATGAGAAGCATCTTCTTGCGGGACAAGCCCGCAAAACCATGGCCGCCAGAGCGGATGCGCTCGCCTTTGAAGTGAATGTCGATGTTGTCCCAGTGGTGGAACGCAGAGAAAATGCGTTCCGCGGAGATCGTGTCGTTGTCGCGGAGATTTTCTAGGGTTTGGTCGGAGAAGACGACCCCCCAACCGAAGGTATCGTCCGGGCGGTTGCGCTCGTAGACGTGGATTTCATGGGCGGGATTCCGGCGCTTGGCCGAAATCGCGAAGTAGAGACCGCCAGGTCCGCCTCCAATGCAAGCGATCTTCATGTGCGACGGATACTATATCACCGGGACGAGCCGGACTCCTGAGAGCGCGTCACGTCCTTTCCGGCTTGAGGATGATCCCTTCGTGTCGTTTGCCGTTCATCTTCACAACCGCTGGCGCATCCAGGCGGAGGTGGCGGACCGATCCGTCCTCGTAGCTCGCGGGAAGTTGCGCTAGCCAATCCCAGTCGAGGAGCCCGCCTGTTTCCTCCGGGTTCACGGTGAAATAACCCACGCTGTTTGAAATGAGATTCTGAAAAAAGTGAGTCCCCTGGGAAGGCGTGACCCGGAAGTCGCGGAACCCCGCCTCGACGATGACCCTTGCGCCCGCCACTTGGCTCCACGTCACCGGGATGCCGAGATAAGGCTCGCGCGATCCCCAGCGGCCCACGCCGATGAGAATATAAGGCCGGCCCTCGGCTTGGAGGGCTGCGTTCAGCTGGGCGACGATCTCAGCCGCGTGGCGGCTGTCTTTGCGCTCGAAGCGGTGGTAGTCCACGACGACGATATCCTTCAGCTCTTCGAGGTGCCCGTGACCGAGGACGCTCTTGCTGTGGCAGATGAGCGTGGATTCGGTGGTGCTTCCGAGATCGATGTCCTCGAGCTCCTGCGCTAGCGCGAGCGGGCGCAGCTGAAGGAAACCGAACTCGCGCTCCCCGTCTCGTGTCGGCGTGAGGTTGACGGCGAACTCGAGCTCCACCGAGCCGCGCGTGCCTACCTCACCTATCTCGAGGAGCGCGTCGAGAATCTCGGCGAGGGGGAACAAGTCGTGTTTCAAGACCGGCGCGAAGGTCACGACTCTTACGCCATCGCGGGATACGCCGTCATAGAGAACATCGTTCTCCGCCGAATAGGTCGACGCGACTTGGGCGAGCGTCCCGTCCTCTTCCGCAGCGTCGAGACCCCACTGCACGAGGTCCGCAACGACGTCGCCTCGACCGTCTCGCGTTAGCTCGACCGCGTAAAAGCTATGCTGCGACGTCTCGATGTCGTCGGGGAGGCTCATTGGCACGTGGCGTGGATATTTGGGGCTGAATCGCACACAGGAACCGCCTTCCTCGACGGTCTTCCCGAGCCCGAGCGCGACGGCGGCGATCCCGTCTTCTCCTTTCGCGGGAGGTGTCGGGTAGAAGTTGTGCGATCGTGCCGCACCCGAGATATCCGGATAAAAGCGATTACCGTGCGCGGTGCCGATGACCTTTTGAATGATCACGGCCATCTTCTCCTCTTCGAGCCGATGTTGCGTCGCGTCCAGAAACGTCTTGGCGCGTGAGGAAAAGGTCGAGGCGTAGACGCGCTTCACCGCGGTCATCAATTGCTCGAGGCGCACATCGAGCGACGGATGGTTGTTGGGAACCATGTATGTTTCGTAAACGCCGGCGAAAGGGTCGTAGGGCGAATCCTCCAGAAGACTCGACGAGCGTACCGCGAGGGGATAGTGGGCACGGTCGAGAAACACTTTGAGATCCTTCCGAAGCTCGCGCGGAAACGACGCTTTCTGGAAGCGACGCTCGATCTCGGGGTCGTCATCGCTCTCACTCGCGAAGGCCCAGAAATCGTTATCCTCGATGAACCGGTCGAAGACTTCCGTTCCAATGACCACGGTGGTGGGGACGTGGATGGCGACGCCCGGGAAATGGCGGTCGATGTGGTTCTGGTTGAGTAGATTGTTCACGAAGGCGATACCGCGCGCTTTGCCGCCGAGGGATCCACCGCCGATGCGATAAAAGCTTGCAGAGGCGTCGAACGTACTGCGGTCGAAATCGACGACAAGGCCTCGGTTGCGCTCTTTACGGTGCTCGGCGATGGCGCGGACCACGGTGCCGCGGAGCTGCTCGAGCGTCGCGAAATCCGACACTTTACGAGGCCGCAGCTTTTTTGCAAGGTCGAATTCGGTGCGGGCCTTGAGCCAAGTGGAAAAGTCGTTGCGTTCGCCGTGATAGGCGAGGCTTTCGGCTGGCACTGTTTCGAGCATATGCGCGAGCGTCTTCAAGTCCGAGGCGCGGCCGAGTTCCGTGCCATTGGGAAGCCGGAAAACGAAATCCCCGATACGGAGGCTCTCTACCATGAAGCGGCGAACTTGCCGTAGGAGCTGCGGCGAGCCCTTTAGCAGAAACGAGGCGCCGACACCCTCGGCCTTCGCCGCGTTCTCCTGGTGGCTCGATTGCAGCATGATGGGCACGTCGGGCCGGATAGCGCGCACCGCCTTGGCGAGCCGAACTCCGGCATCCCGACAGCGCTGGCCGTCCTTTGGGAACTGGATGTCGGAAATGATCCCCAGGATCTCGTCTGAGTAGCGGCTGAAATGTTCCCAGGCTTCTTCGTAGTGGTCGCTCAAGAGGATCTTGGGCCGCGCGCGGATGCGCATGAGCCTGTCGGAAAGGTTCAAGCTCTCCGGCATGAGGCTCTGAGAATGTTTGACCAGCTCGGTGTAGATGACCGGCAGAAAGGAAGAGTAGTAGCGGATGTTGTCCTCGACGAGAACGATCGCTGGGACGCCCGCGACGCCGGTGTCGTCGGCGACGTTCATCCGGTCTTCCATGTACTTCACGATGGCGAGAAGGATGCGGACGTCGCCTTGCCATAGGAAGACGCGCTCGATCGTCGAGATGTCGTTCTTCTCGATGAACTGTGAGAGCTCACGGCGGTCATAAGCGAGAAGAATCACCGGCGTCTTGATGCCGCGCGCGCGGAGCTCTTCGATTAGCCGGAGCACGTTCATGTCCCCGAGCTCGATCGAGGTGATGATGAGGTTGTACCGCTGCTGTTCGGACGCGTGGTCTAGCGCCTCTTGTCCGGAGAAGACGTGCGTGATGTTCGGTGTGTGGCGTAGATTGAGCTCGAGGAACTCCCCGAGGAACTGCTCGTTGAGACGTCCGTCTTGGGAGAGGATGTAGTAGTCGTAGAGAGTTGAGACGAGAAGGACATCTTGAACGCGCTTCTGGATGAGGCGCTGGAACCCGTGGAAGCGCTCTACCGACGGCTGGCCCTCGATCGGGAACTCGATTTTCGTCACGGCGGAAGCGTCATCCTCAGCGCCCTACATCTTTGCGGCGCGTTTCTTGGAGCAGGGCTCCATCGTCGCCATGAAAGCGCCGATCTCAGCCGGGTCACCGACGGTACCACGCAAGTCGAGATCTTCGGCGCGGGTCTCGGGGGACGAGTCGGGACCGAACCAGATGCCGAGACGACGCCGGTCGTCGTCGCACTCGAATAGCGTCAGCGTCACGAGGCCTTCGTGAGAGTCGTCGACTTGATCGGTGCCTGTGCCGACCTGATCGGTACTGACGCGTCCGCGATGGGTTACCCAAAGGATGTCGTCCGTGTCGCGCTCGAGGCGTCCTAGGTCGAGCCGCTCGTCTAGGTCCAGGTCCAGATTCTCGCGGCGCAGAGAGGTGACGTCTTCGCTCCGGCCCTCGAAGAAGTCATAGAGCTCTTCGTCGCCTTCTCCAATTGCTGGAAAGGAAACGAAAATGAACCCGTGTTCGCCCGTCGAAGGCTCGCCGTCTTCTTTTGGCGGCTCGTCCGAGAGCATGGCGAAGTCGAAAACGAACGGAACCGAAAAGGCGACGACAGCGTAGTAGCCGTCCGGCAGCTCGCTCGCGCCCAATGCGGAGAGGGCCCGTTCCGTACGCTCTTCGGGGTTTTTCATCGACTCGCCGAACTCGCGCGCCTTATTGACGCCCCAGAAGCCGAGCCCCACGGCGACGGCGACGAGCGCTATGATCGCTCCGACACAGCCGCACCCTACCCACGCCCACGGAGGCAAACCTTTGTCTTGGGCCATGCGCTCATTATCGACCTCTTCGTCGTAGATTTCGAATACGATGTGGACGCGCAGGGAAACACCTGGGGGGGAATCTGACAGTGGAAGCTATCTCGCAGGATTTCTCTTTCGGCAGCGGCTGACGTTACAATCGCGGTGGCTACGGGAGGAATACGGCGGTGCGGCGTCAGATGTTGTTGTCCATCGTGGGGGGCTGCTTGGCTTTCGCGGCCGGGTTCGGCGTACAGGAGCTCACCCGAACGATCGTCGTGAATCTCGAGAACCCGCATCCGATCGTGGGGGACGTCGCGGTCCCCACGCCGATCCCCCATAGCGATATGGCGGCCATGGTCGACGTCGTGGTCGCACCCGCCGGGCGCACCCAGACGAGTCTTTGGACCGAGGTGGGAAGCATCACGACCGAAGGGTTTACATCGGCGGTCCTGAGCCTGCACGGCCAACTTCGCGGCAGTACGGGTGGGGGAGGATCCGTCGCGGTCGTTCTCGTTCCGGAAGAGGAGAACATCCTCCGCGCGCTCATTGAAGGCGAGGTTCATCTCGAGCTCGAGGCCATCGCGAATCCCGTGCCGGAAGACGCGATGTATTTCAGCGGTTCACGAGCTGGCCTACCGATCGCCTTTCCCGAATATCGAGTCTTTCTCTACAACACGACCGATCGCAGCGCTTCTGTCGACGTTTATGCTTATCTGATTCACTGACGAGCTTTAGGGAGCTACGGCTCTCGCTACACGACTCCCTGATCGAGCATGGCGTCCGCCACTTTCAGAAAGCCCGCGATATTGGCGCCGTTCACGTAGTTGCCGGCGGTTTCAAACCGCTCTGCCGCGTCGACCGTCGCTGTATGGATGTCCTTCATGATCATCTGGAGGCGGTTATCTACTTCTTCGCGCGTCCAGCTGTAGCGCATGCTGTTTTGCGCCATCTCGAGACCTGACACCGCGACGCCACCGGCGTTGGCTGCTTTGCCAGGGCCGAAAAGCACTTTCTTGTCGATGAAGAGCTCGACCGCACCGGGCATGGACGGCATGTTGGCGCCCTCGGAGATGACGTAGACGCCGCCGTTCACGAGGTTCTCGGCGTCCTGGCCGTTGATCTCGTTTTCCGTAGCACACGGGAAAGCGCACTCGGCCTTGTGACTCCAGAGCTCGTTGCTCTCTGTGGAAGGATCGGATGGCGTGAACGTCGCGCTCGAGAACTCCTCGGCATATTCTTTGATGCGGCCGCGACGTTGGTTCTTTAGTTCCATGACGAAGCGAAGCTTCTCGGCGTCGATGCCTTCGGGGTCGTAGATATGACCGCCTGAATCTGACACCGTCACGACTTTGGCGCCGAGCTCGTTCAGCTTCTCGGTGGCGAACTGCGCCACGTTGCCACTCCCCGAGACGAGGCATGTCTTGCCGTCGAGGGTCTCGTTGCGCGTCTCGAGCATGTTGGCGGCGAAATAGACGGCACCATAACCGGTTGCTTCCGGTCGGATCCGCGAGCCGCCCCACTGAATGCCTTTGCCGGTCAAAACGCCTGTGAACTCATTCGCGATGCGCTTGTACTGGCCGAAAAGAAAACCGATCTCGCGTCCGCCGACACCGATATCGCCGGCGGGGACGTCGGTATTCGGGCCGATGTGGCGGAAGAGCTCGGTCATGAAGCTCTGGCAGAAGCGCATGACTTCGTTATCGCTTTTCCCCTTCGGGTCGAAATCGGAGCCGCCTTTGCCGCCGCCCATGGGGAGGGTCGTCAGCGAGTTCTTGAATACTTGCTCGAAGGCGAGGAACTTCAAGATGCCGAGATTGACGGAAGGGTGGAAACGAAGCCCGCCCTTATAGGGACCAATCGCGCTGTTCATCTCGATGCGAAAACCGCGGTTGATTTGAATGTCGCCGCGCTCGTCCATCCAAGGTACGCGGAACATGACCACACGCTCGGGCTCGATGATCCTCTCGAGCACTTTGGCGCTTCGATATTCGGGGTGTTTGTCGAGAACGACGACGAGGGACTCCGCCACTTCTTCGACAGCCTGATGAAACTCGGGTTGGGCCGGGTTCTTGGTTTTCACGTCGGACATGAGAGCTTGCACGGAATCCGTCATCGAGTTTGAAACCTCCTATGGTTGGTAAACGATTTCACCGCCAACGATAGTCATCACGATTTCGGCGTAGCGGATTTCTTCCGAGGAAATGCGCGTCAAGTCACGGTCGAGCACAGCGAGGTCGGCTAGAAAGCCGGGCTTCAGCATCCCTTTCTCGTTCTCTTCATAGGATGCGTAGGCGCCATTCCTCGTATAGGCGACGAGTGCTTTTTCCACTGAGATTTTTTCTTCCGGGACCCAGCCGTCTGGGTTCGCGTCATCGAGCGTGCGCCGCGTCACGGCGGCGTAGATCCCTTCGACCGGTGTCGCCGGTGCGACCGTCCAATCACTACCGAATGCGAGGGTCGCGCCCGCATCCAGCAAGCTTTGAAACGCGTAGGTGGTCTGGATGCGTACCGGGCCGATATAGCGCTCCGCCCAGCGTCCGTCATCGATCGCGTGGTAGGGCTGCATGCTCGCTATGACGCCGAGCTCCGCGAAGCGGGGGATGTCCTCGGGCCTCAAGTGCTGAGCATGCTCGATGCGAAAACGCCGGTCGCGCGCGCCGTTGTCTCGGGCAACACGCTCGAAGATGTCGAGGAGTGTTTCGTTGGCGCGATCCCCGATGGCGTGGACGACGACGTGCAACCCGGCCGCGTCCGCACCCGAGATCCACGTATGAAGTTCTTCTTCCGTGTTGATGAAAAAGCCTCGATCCGAGGGCTGGTCGTCGAACGGAGCGTGAAACGCTGCGGTGTGCGATCCGAGTGAGCCATCGACGAAGCCTTTGAGGACTCCATAACGCAGCCAAGCGTCCCCGCCGCCGTGTTCGGCCACCACGTCGCGTAGTCGCTCCCAATCCACGAGCGGGACCGCCGCGTAGATACGTGTCTTCAGCGTGCCGTTGTCGCGCGCCCGTTGGGCCACCGCAAGAGTGTCCCAGCTGCCCATGTGGTGGACGCTCGTTACCCCCTGGACGGCCACGTGGCTCGTCGCGGCTTCGAGGGCGCGGTCGTAAGCCGTGTCGTCCGGGGGCGGAAGAACGTCGAAGACGAGACCCATCGCGCTGTCCTTGAGGACTCCGGTCGGTTCTCCATTGCCGTCGCGCTCGATAGTGCCGCCGGCCACGTCGGCCGTGTCCCGCGTGACGCCTGCGAGCTCGAGGGCCAGGCTATTGGCTAGAGCCATGTGTCCATCGAGCCGATTGACCCACACGGGATGTTCGGGCGTGAGCGCGTCGACCATCGCACGATGGGGAAGCTCGCCGCCCCAAAGTTGATGGTCCCAATCGCCTCCGGTAATCCACGCCCCTTCGGGGACGGTCTTCGCGAAATCTCCAATGCGGCGGGCAAACTCTTCGGGGGTGTCGGCATCGCGCAGCTGTACCGAGGCGAGCTTGAAGCCGCCGTCGAGGAAGTGGACATGCGTGTCGATGAAACCCGGAACAACGAATCGACCAGTGGCGTCGATCACACGCGCGTCGCCGATCTTGGGGCGAATCTCCATGCTCGAGCCAATCGCGACGATGCGATCGCCTTCGATGAGAACGGCCTCCGCGGTCGGGTTGTCGGGATCTCCGGTCCAGATGGTGGCGTTCAACAAAGCGATCCCAGCGGGCTCCCGCTCGCTCTCCGACTCGCAGGCGGAGACAAAGGCGAGGAAAACAACAAGCAGGACGCGCATCGAGGAGGTTTCTAGCGACGTCTCTCCCAGGGCTCGATCGTGTGGATCTCGATTTTGTCGACGCGCCAGAATCCCGTGATCGCGACGCCCTTTCCGACGAAGCTCTCGAGCTGCTTTTCGAAAGCGTCGGCGTTCACGAAACCGAACGTGTGACGCCGTGTTACGATCTTGTAGCCGTCCTCGTCTTTTTCGAGCGAGCCGCGCCAAATCTTCTGGTAAGGCTCCGGTGCGTCGCCGGCAAAAAGTTGGGTTTGCTGACGACGGGCCGTCACGTCTTGCGTGCCGGCCGGGGAGACCACCGTGCCCGTGGCGGTGTCACCCTCGATCGCGAGCTTGTACTCGTACGACCCGTAATAGACCGTCAAAAGGTCGTCTTCGAACGTCACTTCGTCGGCCTCGGTCATGCGGTTCTGCATGCTTGTGAGCTCGGCTTTGTACTGCTCACCATTTTCGGTGACCTCTAGAATCACGGTGCGCAAGGCTTCCCCGATGTGGCCGACCTCGATCGTCATTTTCCAGTTGCCCACAGGGTTCTGCTCGACGGCGGTTGCGAGCAGCAGGGACGCTGACGTAATGAATGTAAATAAAACGGCCATTCGAGATAGATTCCTAGGGTTTCGGCGGTGCTTCGGTCGGATCGAGCGCTCGTTCCAACTTCTTGCGATAGTCGAACCAGCCTTCCATCATTTCGTCGCGGGAATCGTCACCCCAGTAGATCCACATCGTCGGGTCCGGGTTCCATCGGTTCTCTGTGGAGTTGTCGAAGTGGGAGGTGACGATCATCTTCGTGCCCTTTGACATGAAGATGGGCTCTTCGAGCTCGTAGTTCATCTGCCAATTCATGTCGTATTCCGGGACCTGCAGGAGGATCTCGCTGCGACCGTCGGGATAGACGACTTTGAACTCCATGTCTTTGCCTCGATAGTGCATATGGGGCTTCATGAGCGTGAGCTCGGAGTCGAAAGGGAACTCCCATTCACCGATGCTTAAATAATGCGGGTCTCCCGGCGGGATGGCAAGATCGTGATCGGCAACGACGGCCGTATAAAGTTGATATTGGAGAGGCTCGGTCGCGAACCACACACCGACCGATGAGCGGTCGCTTTCTTCTTTCCCGTAAGGGTGGTAGTGAAGACCGAAGCGGAGATGGGAGCCCTGGCGGACATATTTCCCCGAACCGTTCGCGAAGAGGTCGTATTGCTTGCCGGGCACGACGCTCGCAAGCCGTCCCGTCTTGTCGCGCTCGCCATCGGGTCCATAGACAGAGACGACGTTGTGGTGCACGACGCGAGGGTTCCCGCGGACTTCGGCGGCGATCAGCCATTTGTCGCCATCGAGCGGCATAGGGACTTCGATATTCGGGTTCAAGTCGGGACCGGATGCCGGGACGATGAACGCTTCCTCCATCGGGAAGATGGCGTCAGGAGGCCCGAGCAGATTGGAGAGTTGCCATCCTTCCACGAAATCGGGAAGCTCGGGCATGTCTTCTGCGTTTCCGAGCGGCGCGCCCGCGTCCACCCAATCGACGATCGTTTGGACTTCCTCATCGGTGAGGCGACGATCATTCGAGAAATCGCCATAGGCCGGATCCGCGTGCCACGGCGGCATCGCGCGGCTCTGCACTTCGCGTTTGATCGAGCGCGCCCAAGGCCGAGTCTCTTCGTAGGAGAGAAGCGACATGGGGGCGATCTCGCCCGGACGGTGACACGTCATGCAGGACTTGACAAAAATCGGCGCCACATCGCTCGTATACGTGACCGCGTCCCTCTCGGCGCCCGCGGTGATGCAGGGCACGATGGCAAAAGAAAGGGCGAGCCTCGGAACGCGTTGCATGCATAGCCTCCCTAAGCGATCGTAGTGCGAAGGCGCCGTCGTTTCAACACCTCGAAGTTGCGGGAAGCTTGATGAGTCTAGCCTCGGGGTGGGTCGCTACTCCGTGAACGCTGCCGACGAACGGAGCTCGCCGTTCATAACCGCCGGAAGTTCCAGAAGACCCACGTGCGCGACGATACGGCCTTTCTCTCGAACGCGAACGGCGTGCTGCACTCTTCCCAGCGCAGCCCGAGTCTACGCGCCGCTTTTTCTTGCTCGCGGAAGGAAGGGAATACGAGCGCGAGAAGGTCGAGGACGCCTGCGAGAACGTTCGAGTCCTCGTACGACGTGCGGAGCATGGGGCATAATACCGGGTCAGAAGGAGGTGTGAATGCGCGACGAGCTCGTGGAAGCGTGGCGGACGAACAACCGCATCAACTTGTTCTTGATCGACAAAATCAGCGCAGCGGGTATGAAGAGCTCGCTGTCATCACGGGGAGGGCGTGATGTCGCGCGGCAATTCGCGCACCTGCACGACGTCCGCATCTACCACATGGAAAAACGCGCCAAGGACTTGGCGACCGGCCTCAAAGAAATTTCAGTCCAAAGCAACGCCCACGGTAACCCCGAGCAAAGCCCAGCTGAAAAAGGCGTTCACGGCATCCAGCCGCGCTGTCGAGACCTTTCTGGAAGACGTGCTCGCGGGCGCGCCCAAGCGCAAAGGTTTCAAGAAAGGCATCTTCACTACCTTGAGCTACTTCATTGCGCATGAAAGCCACCATCGAGGAAGCATTCTGTTGACGCTCAAGGAAGCCGGCCACAACCTGAACCAAGCCGACCGCTACGCCATCTGGTCCTGGGACACGCTGTAGGCTCGAAGGTTGGAGGGCAAACCGAAGTGGGGCTACGAACGCGTTGATATGAACTTGGTGATGGAAACGATGTGGCGACCCAAAGTCGAAGGCGGCGAACCTCGACAGTGGAAACCCGGCTGCTTGTGATCGAAACTCAGTGGTTCGGAGGATGTTGGTACCAGAAAACCCGGTTCGGCCGCACACCGATCAGCGGCTCTCCTTGACGGGTCACAGAAACGGAATGGGTTTCGGGAGCGGCTATCAAGTCGGCTATCGTACCGTCATCAATGTTTAGCCTGAGCAGCCATCCTTGTGAACCGGTTGGTTGATCCAGCCGTTGAACCCCTGCCCACATCACGTCGCCATCGAAAAAAAGCGAATAGACGCGGCCGAGCCCATCCCACATTCCGAGATACGTACCGTCGCGCGAAAAAAGCTGAATGCGGCCGTTCTCACGATCGGCCACATAGACGATGTCTTCGCTATCCAAGGCTATTCCGTGGACGAGCCGGAACTCGCCGGGGCCGGCGTTCGGCTCACCCATGTCGAGCTTGCCCCATTCCCGAATAGGTCGGCCCGCTGCATCGTATTCGAGCACGCGTGAGTTACCGTAACCATCGGCAACAAAGAGGTGGCCGTCGGACGCAAAGGCTATGTCGGCCGCTCCACGGAACGGCCGGTCGCTATCAGGCATCTGACCTACGTCGATGTGAAGAAGTTGTTCGCCGTCCGGGGTGAATTTATAGATATGTGAGTTTCCGGAATCGACGGTCCAAACATTTCCGGACCGATCGACGCGTATACTGTGCGGGATGGAATAGAGCCCCTTCCCCCAACTTCTCCGCACATTGCCCGTACGGTCGAGGACGACGACGGCATCGGCGTCCGGGAGCCGGTGAAGCACATAGATCAGACCGTTTGAACCTGCCGCTACGGACGAAACTCGCCCCAGCGCCCAGCCTTGGCGAGGCGGTTGTACGACGATTTGCGCCATGTCGAGAGTCAATCTGGGCGCCGCACGAACACGATCGAGCAGTCGCTTGGTGTTCTCCGCTCTGTATGCCTCGGGTTGTGCACGTAGAGACATCGAAGTGCAAAGCAGCAGAGACATCGCAAAGCCAATCGCTTCCGCAGCTTGTTTCGCATGCGTCACTTTCATAAGGCGTTTCCCCCGTCCGTTTGATGGCTCAACGGTTTCCTTGGTTACGGGCCTGCGAAGACGATGTTTAGTCTAAGTCTAGCAGTGCGCAACATCCAGTCGATAGCTATAATGAGCGGCCAGGAGTTCGCTGGCAGGGCTGGGGCGTCGCCATGGCTGCGATCAGGAGGGATTACAAAAATGTTACACATGCGCATGAACCTCGGAACGTCCCGCAAGCTCATCGAGCTCGCGATGGACAACATGGCGGCGGCGATGGACAAACTTTAGGCGTCGCCCGTTAGTCGCTCGGAACGCCCGCCCGTTGGCGTCGAGGGCGTGGGGATGTTGATCTGGGTCAATTATGGAGGCGCTATGAGAGACACGCGTTTGGCTTTGGGTGCCGTGCTGGTTTTTATGGCCGCGACGGTCGCCGCCCAAGATGCCCACAACGTCTTGCGGGCCGCGGCAGAGGAGTTAGGTGTCGCCAACCTGAGATCGATTCGCTATTCCGGGACCGGTTGGAAAGGGGCGGTGGGCCAAAACTACAGCCCGGAACTGGATTGGCCGCGGACCGAAGTAAAGAGCTACACCCGGACCATCGACTTCGAGGCAAAGAGCTCGAAGGAAGAGACGGTCCGGGTTCAGGGGAATTACAGCTCACGAGGCGGCGGCAGGACGCCGATCGTCGGGGAACGGCGGGAGGTGTTCGTCGTGAGCGGCGCATTCGCTTGGAACCTGCAAGGAGACAATGTGGTTCCGAGGCCCGCTGCCGCGGAGGTCCGACAGCTCGAGATCTGGCTCACCCCGCACGGCTTCATCAAAGCAGCGATGGTGGGGATCCCGACCGCTATTTCGCGGGAAGAATACGGAGAGCGCGTGACCATCGTCTCCTTCGAAGCGCTCGGCAAGTACCGGGTTAACGCTACATTCAACAGCGAGAACCAGGTCGTCCGAATTCAGACCTGGATCCCCAACCCCATCGTCGGCGATATGTACTATGAGACCATGTATGCCGACTACCGCGACTTCGACGGGGTGAAGTTTCCCACCCGTTTCCACCAGCATCACGATTACGACGACAATGAGCGCAAACCGAACGTCAGCGGCGGCGACCATTCCTTTGGGCTCGTCGTGAGCGACGTTCAGGCGAACGTGAGTGGCGCCGCTCCGAGCGTCCCCGCCGCCGTGCGGGGGGCAACCGTTCCACCGCGCCGGGTGGATTCGAGAGAGCTGGCGGACGGGGTGTGGTATCTGGGAGGCTCGTCGCACAACAGCGTCGTCGTCGAGTTCCAGGACTACTCGGTGGTCTTCGAGGCCCCTTTAAACGGAAGCCGCTCGCTCGCGGTCATCGAGGAAGTGCAAAAGCTCATTCCGGGAAAGCCGATCGGCTTCTTGGTGAACTCGCATCACCACTGGGACCACTTGGGCGGCATGCGCGCCTATGTCCACGAGGGCGCGACCATCATTGGCCACGAGGGCAATCGCGCTTATTACGAAGAGATCTTGACGGCGCGTCCATGGATTTTGGAGCCGGACCGTCTCTCCCTCTATCCGCCGGAAGAGGCCGCGGAAGGCTACACGTTCGAAACGTTACGGGAGAAATACGTCTTGAGCGACGGGGTGCGCACGATGGAAATCCATCATGTTCAAGGTCTCGCTCACGTCGCGGGGATGTTGATCGCCTATCTGCCGAAGGAAAAGATCGTGATGGAGGCGGACGTCTACTCGCCGCGTGGCGCACCGGCAGCGAGCCCCAATGCCAGCAACGTGACCTTCTACGAGAACATAGAGCGGCTGAACCTAGACGTTGAGACGATCGTGCCCGTCCACGGACGCATCGTTCCGATGACGGATTTCCTGAGCTTGGTCGGCGGGTCCCCATAGGCGGTGGGGCGACGTGGTCGCACTACGGAAGCAAATCGCCGGTGTGTATTTCTAGTTCCGGCCAGGCTAGAGGACGGATCGTCTCTTCGCGTCCCGCGATAGTGCGGGAGCGGTAATTCCCGTCGCTGGGATCGCGTACCTATGGCGTCCGGGCGTTTAGTCGCCGTCGCGCCGAATTGCGGAACCCTGAATCGCGCTCAACCTACCGGCATGAGCTCGCGGCGGCGCCACTCGGGAACCACGACGCCGAGCGAGATGATCATCCTCAATGCTTGGTCGACCGTCATATCGAGCTCGATGACCTCATCGCGGGGAACGAAAATGACGAAACCAGAGGTGGGGTTCGGGGTCGTGGGGACGAACACGCAGAGCACTTCCTTCCCCGTACGAATCTGTATCTCGCCAAGCTCGCTCGACGTTTGAAAGCAGACGCTCCAGATGCCTTTGCGAGGGTACTCCATCAGGAGCACTTTGCGAAACGACTCGCTCGTCGGCGACAAGAGCGTTTCCGCCACCTTCTTTACGCCGGAATAGACCCAGCTCACAAGCGGGATACGTGCGAGAAGCCCTTCCGAGGTCGCCAATAGCCGTTTGCCGAGAAAGTTCGCGGCCAAAAAACCGGTCACGGTGACGAGCGTGAACGTGAGAATGACGCCCAGGCCCGGGATGCTGAACCCCAATAGATTCTCAGGACGCAACGACGGCGGGATCAGCAGGAGGGACTGATCCATCAAATTTATCAGCACCCGGAGGACGAAGAGGGTCACGGCGAGCGGAATCCAGACTAGTAGACCGGTGGCGAGATAACTCCGGATCTTCAGTCTACGCATGCGGTTCCGACACCCCTAAGCAAGGCCGGCAGAGCTTTGGCTTTCTTGTGTGTGGAGAGGGCTCAACCTCTAATGTAACCGAGTCGAATCGCGGCAGCAAGCCTTTCATCTCAATCTTCGAGATAAAGGCCTTTTTTCAGCTTGGCCAGCTGCTGCGGCGTAAGAGATTCTTTCTCGAGAATTTGGATGAGGCTGTCCCGGCCTCGAGCGAGCGCTTTGAAACCGCACTCGTCGAAAAACTCGGGGTTGGCCTGTTCGAGGAACAGGCGCGGGTAGTCGCGGCACATTCCGGGCCGGGAGTGGTAGCTGTCGCAGCTCCGCGACGCCCAGTCGAAATGGCTGCACTCAAAAATGAACACGCGGTCTTCCCGCCGGGCCTCCTTGAGCGTGAAGCCGTTGACAACTCGGTGCCACCAGAGAAAGACCCGCCGGCAGCCGGGGAGGTACCAAGCGATGCGGCCGACTTGAATTCCTGGCTCCAAGCAACATTTGCCGCAGCGGATGCACTCGCCGCCGAGCTCGTAACGCGTGTCGGCCTGAAGGCGGTGAAGAAACAGACGCGCGTGGAAGACGCCGAGGCCGATGCGCTTGACTTGTCTGCGAACGAGGCCGTCTTTCATTGGAGAAGTGCTGCGATCTCCTGAATGCGGTGCTCGAGGGCTATCGCCTTGTCCGGCGCTCCGTAACGCGTTCGCAGTCGCTTTGGGATGAAGTTGGGGTCGGTGCTCTCGCGGATGGCGACGAGCTGCTGCAGCTCCTTCTCGAGACCATAATCCGGTGATCGAAAGTGGGCAAGCGTGTCACGGATATGCGCGGCGGAGAGCGAAGCAGCGCCCGCGATCGCGGCGCGGCGGACGCATTGCACGAGCAGACTTTCGATGTCCGCGCCCGAGAGCTCTTCCGGCAGGGTGGGAACGTCGCTGGGAGCGATCGCGACGCCGTTTGTGCGCGCCATCGCGAGAAACATTTGGTGGCGGGCCTTCTCAGTCTCGGGCGGGAAGAGCGGGATGTGGACCTCGCAGCGACCTTGCCGCTTCAAATCGACGGGCAACATGTCAGGACGGCAAGTGAGGAGCATCCACAGGATGCGCCCCCGGTAACCGGTGTCGCTCATGAGTGACGAGATCATCGCGAACATGCGGCTCGACGTGCCGCTGTCCCCGCTCGACCCGCGGCTTCCCAGCGCGGCATCGGCTTCATCGACGACGACGACGACGGGGCCGAGGGCTTTGATCACCGAGAGCACTTTTTGGAGATTGCCTTCGGAGCTTCCGACCCACTTGCTGCGGAGGTTCTTGAAGACGATCGTTGGGATGCCGAGGCTTCCTGCAAAGCATGTTGCCGTAAATGTCTTGCCGGTGCCGATGACCCCGCAGAGGAGATAGCCCATCGGGAGCGCTTCGAGCCGTCCCTTCTTGAATAGCGACACGTCTTGCTCGAGGCGGTCTTTGACTGCCTCGGGCGCGACAACCATGTCGAGGTCGTAGCTCGGAGCAACGAACTCGACGAGGCCGAAGCACTGTTTCTCGATGAGCTCCTTTTTGGCCGCTTGCAAATTGGCGAGCTCGACGGAGCCACTGACCGCCTGTGCGAGACCGACGAGCGTCAGCCCGTTGCCTTCACGGGCCACCGTCTTCGCCATTGCTGCGTCTTTCAACAAATGCCTCGCGTAGCGCTCACGCGTCGTCTCGTCCGGGAGCTCGACGTCTACTTTAGAGATGAATGGGTTCTCGACGAGGCGGCGGTTTACGTCGCCGAGGTTCTCCGTGACGAGACAAAGCGTCACATCAGCGCTTCGAATCCCAGGGTCGTTGGCCCAATTGAGCACTTTGATGAGGTTGGCGCCGAGCTCGCCCGTGAGCCACGAGCCATCGACGGCCGGCGTGATGGTCTCGACATAGCAGATCACGATCGCGAGGCTCTTGCGATTGCCGTCTGCAGGCGTTTCGACGAGCTTGTGGAGGATGTAGCGGTCGAGGAGCTCGAACACGACTTTGGGATCTTTAGGCCTCGAGCTCGCGAAGCTTGTGCCGCTTACCGAGTCCACGGCTTTGAGCGTCTTGTAAAAGTCCTCTTGCATGGACGCCCGACGGTCGGCATCCCCGGGAGCGAGAAAGCGGATGCCGCTACCGCGATCGTAGGCGAGAACGATGTCCCGTTGGCCGAAGAGCTGCGTGGCGAGATAGTCGTCGAGCGAGATGAACTCGTCCGAGTCCGTGACCGGAACGAGGTCGTGGACGTTTCCATAGAGAAGGAAGACGCTTGCAGCCCCACTGACATAGCTCGAGGCAAGCTCCCGCGCCCAAGTGGGCGCGCCGCTTCCCAAAGGGCTATTCACCGGACTCTGGCGTGGCTTCTCTCTGCGGTCCTACAGTTTTCTCACTTGCTTCTGAAGACGGCTCGGCGAGCCCCTGCTCGATCTTGAACTGCGCGAGAAGCTCCTGAGCTTCGGCCTTGTCTGCCGATTGCTTCGCTTTGAGCTGATCGATGCCTTGATCGCTCAGATCGGAGGCGACCTTCGAGCGCGCTTTGGCTTTATTGATCTGGTCGTCGACGCGGCTCAGGATCGAGCCGATGTCGGAAGAAACATCGAACTGGGTGTTGAGCGCGCCGGCGGTCTCGGAGACTTCGGCCAAAGCCTTCTCCATCTGAAGCGCGGCTTTCTTCTTGTCGAGGTCCTGCTTGGCCGTCTCGATGTCCTTGAGCGCCGCTTTCATCTTCAGAAGGTTGTTCTCGTAGCTCTCGCGATGTTGTGCGAGCTGCTCGGTGTTGCTTTCGAGCTCGCCTTTGACCCGAGCGAGCTCGAGAGCGAGCTGGCCGGCCATCTCTTCCTGATTGGCCTTCAAGTGGTTCTTGATCTGCCCGGTGACGCTCGCGATGCGCGACTTTTCGCTTCCGACTTGCCCTTCGACTTTCAAAACGAGTGCTTGATAGCTGATCAAGCCTTGGCGCGCCTCTTTCAGTCGCTCGGTGGCCTGCTGGAGCTTGTGCTCCGCGAGTGCGATCACGTGCGCGTCCTCCATCTCAGTGACGGATTTGTTGATTATGGCGTACCAGACCGCTCGGATCCGCTCGAATAACCCCATCACGAACTCCCTTCGGTGAGAACCGGTTTTGGGAATCGTAACATGGCGCGCAGGTCTAGCGCGTTCATGTCGAGGCCTCGTCCGTCTCCTCTTCGTCGGTTATGTTCGAGAGGGCGGAGACGTTGATTTTCTCGAGCGCGTTGACGAGCTCCTGGAGATCGTCGACATATTCGAGTCTCTGTATGAGCGCTTTGATTTTCGGGTCGTCCACCCCGCGATAGCCCCGGAAGCGATGCGCCATGAAGCGCATCAACGGGATGAGGGTGCCTTCGATGAGGTAGGACTCGCGTGAGATGAGCTCGTAATCCGCTGGCGGCGCCTGGGCCTCGCCCTTGATCTGCGGTGCGGCGGCGAGTTGTGTTTGCCCGTTCTGGAAGGCCTCGAGAAGCTCGTGGAGCTTGTCGATATAGGGAGCGAGGTCGAGCTTGACCTCGACGTCCCGCGCGGTGAACGCGCTGAGGTCGGGATCCGCCGAGATCGCTTGCGGGCGAGAAGCAGCACTCGAGGCGGCGCGCTCGATGCTCTGACCGATGTCTTCGAGATGCTCGGAGACCAGGCTGAGCTGTCCCGTGAGCCTCGTCGCGGGGTCGTCGTCGCCGCCCCCCATGCGTTGCACTCGAACGAAACCGCTTTTGATCTCCTCCCAGCGTGCCTTCTGGCTCTCGCTCATCCGGCTGCGCATCTCGGCAAGCTTGAGAAGGTTCTCTTCGGCGCCCGTCGTCAAAGTCTGCGATTCGCCGAGATAGTGGTCGTCGATGAGGCTTTCGAGCTCGTCGTCGTTCATCGCGGCCACGATCTTCTCAGCGAGCTTGTTCATGTTGCGGTAGCTCCCCTGGAGCTTGAAAGGCGGCTCGGTGCGATAGGCGTCTTCTTGCGACGCCGAGCGAATATATTGCTGGTTGATCGCGAGGAGCACCTGCTGGACTTTGAGAAGCTTCTTCAAAACGGACTGGATCTCGCCGATCTCGACGGCGGAGTAGCCGTGCTTCAACTGATCCGCTTGAATCGCCTCGCCATTCGCCATGCGCACGAGCAACTCGATATCGCTTTGCTCGCGCGTCGTGAGGGGCGCGAGGACGGCGTTCGACGTGAGCGCGTTCTCGATGTAGGAAAGCGCGAAGAAGTCGTCTTTGCCTTCGAGGATGTCGCCTAGATTGTAGGTATCGGCGCGGTTCGCGAGCATGTCTGGGATTTGGAATTTTTCGCCGGATTCCGTGTAAGGGTTTCCCGCCATGCACACGACGAACTTCTTGCCGCGCAGATCGTAAGTGCGCGTCCGACCTTTCCAAACACCTTCCACTTTTCGCTGTGCGTCGCAGAGCGAGATGAATTTCTGGAGAAATTCGGGATGGGTGTGCTGGATGTCGTCGATGTAGAGAAGGACGTTGTTGCCCATCTCGAAAGCGAGGTTGAGCTTGTTGACCTCCTGGCGCGCGGTGGCGTTCGGTGCTTCGCCTGGATCTAGCGATGTGACCGAGTGGCCGAGGGCGGGGCCGTTAATCTTCATGAAGACGAGGCCGAGCCGGTTGGCGAGGTACTCCATCAAAGTCGTCTTGCCGTAGCCCGGAGGTGAGATGAGGAGAAGCATCCCCATGAGGTCGGTGCGCTTGGCGTCGCCGAGAGCCCCCATCTGTTTCGCGAGGTTGTCGCCGATGAGCGGTAGATACACGTCGTTGATGAGCCGGTTGCGCACGAAAGACGACATGACCTTGGGCTTGTACTCGTCGAGACGTAGATTCTCACGCTCGTGCTCGAGCACGTCGTGGCGGGCTTTTTGGAACTCTCTGAAGCCTCTGACTTGTCGATGTCGAAAATGGCCGAGCCGCGAGAGGAATTCGTCTAGATGGAGCTCCATACGGCCTTGCGGCATGCGGGGGTGCTGGCCAAGGAGCCCCTCGACCGTGACTTTGGACTGCGCGCTCGAGGTGTCTCGGCTCACTTTGTCTTCGAAAAGAAGCGCGACGACGGCCTCGAGGGAAGAGCGAGCCAAGCGATCGCCGTTTTCCGAGCTCGAGAGAAAGGCGGCCATCCACGCCTCCGTGAGCTCGTAAGCGCGCACGGGCGTGTCGCTGAGCGCGCGCAAGTCCTGTTCGAGCTCGCGGTCGCCGCCGGACTCACGCAAGTGCTTTTCGAAAGCGCGCTTGAGCTCGTTTGCATCCGCGCTCAGGACGAATTTCTGCGGCTCGCGCGCGATCTCTTCGAGCAGGTAGGCGCCGGCTAGACGGGACGCCTGCGTCGGCACATCGATCCCGATCTCGGCGAGATGGGTCGCGATCGCTTCGTTGAGCTCGCCACCGAGCTCCGTCATCGCCTCCGTGTGCTCGAATTGGGTGCGGAGGCGGACGAGGCTGCGAGCTTGGCTTTCCCAGGCCGCGCGCTTTTTCCGGTCGTCGTAGAGCGCCCAGAAAACGGTAGCCAGTGCGCGCGCGTTCGGGGTGAAGCGAAGCAGATCCGCGGTCTCGTGCATGCCCAGGATCTTTTGCAAGATCAGCGTCGCGTCGGCGTCGTGGAGGCCGCGCTCATACCCCTCGTCATATCTCAGAGCCGCATAGTCGCGTATGATGCCCAGAAGCGCCCCTTCGCCGCGGGTGGCTTGGAGGAGCTTCTTGAGCGACAACTCGGAATCTCCGAGCTCTGCGTCTTCGAGCACGCAATAGGCCAGATATTCGCCCCGATAGACTGAACGCGTTTCGGAAACGAGCTCTTGCGACCAGAAATCCTGCGTTTTTCCGAAGGTCTCATCGTCGACCTGCTCGTAGAAGCCGGTGCCGGTGAGATGAAAGGCCATGGCGTCGTCGCGAGGCACCATGGTGAGCTCGAGAGGCTGAGTGTTGACGCTGAAGCGGTGCCTGCCGAGCTTGATGACGTTGGCGCCGTCCTCGTAGATCTCCTGGCGGTCGCGAAGTCCGCGGGCGGCGTCTTCTTTGGCGGCTTTGAGTCGGCCGTCGATCTCGTCGGCATGGACAGAGTCGCCGAGCTCTCGCAAATTGTTTGACGTGCTCCGGAGCTTGGCGACCATCGCGTCAGCAGCGAAATAGGCGTTCAGGTCGTCGGCGGTCTCGAACGTCTCCGCGCGCCGCGTCACACTTCCTAGAATACGCTCGGCGGCCTGCATCAAGTTTTGCGCGCGGCGCTGGCGCCGGTCGACAAGGGACTGCTTCTTCGAGCTGAACGCCTCGTAGATTTCCTCGCGCTTGGTCGTGAGCTCGTCCGTGAACTCTTCGTACTCGGAGAAACGGGTTTCCAGATCTTCGAGCTGGAGCATGAGCTTCGAGAGCTGTTCGTCACATTTCTCGGGCGTGTCGGAGAGAGATAGAGCGCTCGTTACGCTTTGGCTCAAAAGCTGGAATTGCACGCCGAACTCAGCGATGCCTTCTTTGCCGAGAAGCTCTTTGCGCCGGTTGGTGATGAGCGCACGGACGCGGTTGAGGCTTCCCAAGATCTCCGAGATGTTCCCGAGAATCTGCGTGCGGACCGTGGCGTCGTCGATCTCGAGCGAGCTGACCACATCGGTCAAGAGATCGAGACTGTCGCCGAACTCTTGGAGGGCGTCTTGATGGGCGTTCGCCTCGGTAACTTTCGAGAGGCCGGGAACACCGTCCTCGAGCGCGCCCGCGCGTTCTTGATAGGGAAGTAGTGCTTCGTCTTGCAGAAGAAACTCGACGGCGCGCTCGCTGACATTATCGAAGCGCTCGACAATCTCCGCTTCGACCGTGTCGATTCGGGCGAGATCGACATAGCGTGTTTCGCGGAGCGTAATGAGGTGCCCGCGCGCCGAGCGTAAGCTCGCGAGACAGGCGACATATTGGTCGATCGAGGTCCAGGAATCGGGATAAATGGTTCGGAAGATCTCCTGGACCTTCTCGCCGGCCTCGTCGAGAGTCCTTCTCGCTTGCGCCCTTAGCGCTTCGACTTTTTCGAACTCGTCGATGATGCTCTCGGCGGACTCGTGAACGTTCCGGAGCGGCTCGCGCAGGTCTCCAATCTCGGGGTTGTCGAGCCAGTAATAGCTGTCGATGACGCGTGCCGCCGCCGCGACGAGGTCCTCGTATTTCTGCCGCGTCGGCTCCTGCTCGTCGACCATGCGGCGAATGCTCAAGCAGTCGGAGACGCCGCGCACGAGCTCGGCATTGCCCACTTTCTCGAGGAACGAGCCGGTGGGCGGCCGCGACTGCACCGCCTCTTCGCTCAAGAAGGGCGTGCGCCAGACTTGCATCCCATGGACGCGTTTGGGCTCGTCGTCGCCAGCGCGGAACACGACGAGCGTGCCGTCGGGATAGAGGCTGAAGCCGTGGCAATTGAGCGGGTTGTCGACCTCCTTCCGGATCATGTTGTACGGAAGTAGGATCGTGCGCCCAGATTCACGCTCGTGAAACGCGTAAAGGACGTCTTCGCCGTTCGGGGAGCGCAGACGTCTCAGGAACTCCATCCCGCGGAAATCGCGCTCGAAGGACTTTGTGTGGCCGCTCTTCAGGTAGTAGCCGCCCGGAAAGATGACGCCGTGGTCCTCGGGAAGCTGTACGCAGGATTGGCCGATGGCGTCGATGCGATCGACGTGATTGGTGCGCGTGTTGAAGACGAGATATCGGTAATCCGTTTCGCGGTAGGGGAGCATCTTCAGAAGAATGAGCGTGCCCACTTCTGCGTAGTGGACTTCCGCGTCGTCCAAAGATTGGTCGGCGTCGAGCACCGGCTCGCGATAGATACCCTGGCCGTCTTCGGTGTTGTTCTCGACCTTGATCGTGAGATCGCCGCCGACGGTCTCGACGAAAACTTCGTCGAGAATGTTGACGTGCGGGTGACGGCCCTGCACGTGCTCTTCACGCGCTGTGAGCGTCCATTCGAAGTCATGGGTCCGAGGGAAAACGTGGTCGCGCTCGCCGCGGTTGTCGATATAGGTAACCGCGCCGTCGGTGGAGATGGCCCAGCGGAACACGCGCACGTCCTCGATCTTCTCGCCAATTTGGAATACCGCGAGAAGCTTCTCGCTGACCCGTCTCAGCTGGAGGAGCTTGGTGTTCTTGTAATAGTGATAGAGCTCGTGGAACTCCTCTAGAAATTTCACGTCCGAGAGAAAGTAGTCGGGAGAGTTTTTTTCGACTTTGCGAAAAACGAAGCCGTCCTCCGTCTTCTCGTAGCTGTGAAGGCTGAAAACGTCCTCAACGCGAGTCTCGCGCTTGAGGCCGATGAAAACGTTATAGCCGAACAGGAGGTGGTTACCCACCTCCTTGATGTCGCGCGGGATGCAGTTGTTCTCGGTCCGGATGCGCTCGTTGCCCAGGACCGCGAGCTCGGTGCCTCCGAAGATCTCGAGGCGTTTCCTGTTGAGTCCATCGGCTTTCTCGGCGAGTGTCTTGCCGTGGCCGAGCAAGCGGTCCCGGATGATCTCGTAAGTGCCGCGCTCGATCTCGGGTTGTTGTTGTACGTCCGTGCTCATGATTACGTGAGCCTTCCGTTATAGCCGAACGTCGTCGATGCCCAAGGCTTTGGCTTGCCGTTGAAGCTTCTTCAGTTTTTCGTGATCGTCTCCTCCCATATCGGTAGCGATCTTCGTCAGAAGCGCCCCGATGGTGATGTCCTTGAGCATGCCTCCGTCGATGCCGGAATCCTTCATGATCTGACGGATCTCTTTGATGATGTTCTTGTCGCCATTGAAATAGTCTTTGGCGAGCCCGGAGATGACGTCGCTTTGATCGACGAGCTCGTCGACGCCCTTGCCCATGCTGATGGAATTCACCATGCGGTCGAGAAAGACACCGTCGCCGCCGACGATGTCGATATCCGCCGACTCGAGCGCTTTGGAGAGGACCTGGGCTTTGTGCGCGGCGACGGCTTCGCGCGCTTGGATCGCTTCGAGACCGAGCAGGCGCTCGTTCTCGAGGCGGATGCGGTACTCCTCGTGCTGGCGGCTGTCTTTGTCGAGCGCTTTCATCGCCTCGGCTTTTTCCGCGAGGCCTTTCGCCTCAGCGCCGAACTTCTGCTGGATGGTGTGCGCCTCGGCGACGCCTTTCTCGCGAACCACGGTCGCTTCCGCGGTGCCGACTTGCTCGATAGCGCCCGCTTGCGCTTCCTGGACCCGGACTTCAGCGAGGCCGTGCTTCTCGGAGGCGACGGCGTCGGCCTCTTTGACCCTCGCGGCCGCGAGCCCTTCGGCTGCGGCTTCCGCCTGGGTACCTTCCGCGAGACGGATCTTGGCTTTTGCGTCGCGGTCGGCGGCCTCGAGCTGGGCGTCGGCGAGGGTGATGCGCTCGACGGCTTTGTGCTTCGCAGCCTGCTCCTGGGCCTCGGCGGCTTTGATGTCCTTGACGAGGGCTTCTTCCGCTTCGGCCTCGGCCGTAATGATGGTGGCCTGCTTGGTGCGCTTGGCCTCCTCGACGACCTGGAGCTCTTTGATGCGCTCCTGTTCCTCGACAACGGTGCGCTCGACAGCGACGCGTTCGCGGATAACGTCCTGGATCTCTTTTCGCTCGACTTCGAGCGCTTTCTCTTTGTCGATGCGCTGGAGCTCGACTTCACGTTCGCGGACCACCTGTTCGAGCTGGCGGTCTTTCAAGACCCGCTCGGTCTCGACGCCAATAATGCGCTCGCGGTTCTTGGCAGCAACCTGGACCTGGCGATTCTTGTTCTCCTCGGCGACCTGGACTTCTTCGTCCGTCTTGATGCGCGCCGTTTCGGACTTGAGCCGCTCTTCCGCCTGGACTTGCTGGAGCGCGGCCAATTCGCGCGCGCGTACCGATTCGATCTCGCGCTTTTGCTTCGACTCAGCGTCCGCATGCTCGCGATCGAGCTCGAGGATGACTTTTGCGCGCTCGACGTCCTGTTTCGTGATGGCTTTTTTCTCGTTGTTCTCGAACTCGTTCGTTTGGATGTGCTCGATCGCGGTGAGCTCGGTAATACGGCGAATGCCTTGGGCGTCGAGGATGTTCTGCGGGTCGAGATGTGAGAGGGGGGTCTGCTCGAGATAGTCGATGGCCGCGTCCTCGAGCGCGTAGCCGTTCAAGTCGCGCCCGATGATCTGGATGATGGCGTCGCGAAATTCGTCGCGCTTCGTGTAGAGGTCGACGAAGTCGAGCTGCTTGCCGACCGTCTTCAGCGCTTCGGAGAACTTGGCGCTGAAGAGCTCGTCGAGCGTTTCGGGAGATGAGGCGCGGGCGCAGCCGATGGACTGCGCGACTCTGATGACATCTTCCTTGCGTTTATTTACGCGGACGAAGAAGTTGACTTTGATGTCGGCCCGAATGTTGTCACGGCAGATCAGTCCGTCTTTCGCGCGCCGGTCGATCTCGAGTGTCTTCACCGAGATATCCATGACCTCGGCCTTGTGGATTACGGGGAGCACCGTGGCGCCGGTAAACGTGACTTCAGGCTCTTGCTTCATCTTGTTGACGACGAGCGCTTTGCCTTGTTCTACCTTGCGATAGAACTTGGCGATGAGCATCAAAAGGCCCATGCCCAGAATGAGCACGCCCACGCCGACGGCGATAATGACCATTACCCAATACATTTATCCTCCCCCTATCGAGCCAGACTGTGAATCGACCACATTCGATGCTGTAGCCAAGGCATCGTCGACGGGTCCAATGAAAAAGACGCCGTCGGCCGGGTCGTAGCGATACACGAGCGCGTTGGCGCCTCGTGTCAATTGGTTGTCCTGCGGGCATCGCACTTCGGCGACGAAACCGGTCGCGCCGTCATCGATCTCGGCGCGGCCGAACTCACCGTCGACTTTCGCGGAAGTCACGATACAGATTTTTCCGACGAGCGAAACGCGACTGGGCGCAGAGGGTGTCACGAAGATTTTCCGGAAAGGCCGAGCGGTGACCGCCGCAAGGACCAACGAACCGAGGACCGATGATCCTGTGAGAAAGCCGCCGACGAGGAACGTCGCCGCCGCCGCGCCCAGCAATTTGGAGCCGACCATGCTGATAATCCATGCCCAGAGCAGCACGAAGCTCGCAACGACCGTGATGGGAACGCCGCGAACACCCATCATGTTCAAGAGCCCGGAAAGGGCGCCCTGCCGGGCCCCGTCGCTCGTATCTCCCGAATCAGCGGCGTCCGCTGCGCCTTCCGCCGCGCCGTCGACCGCACCATCGATCGATTCCACCACACCTTCGACGGCCCCGTCTGCCATCCCGTCGATCGATTCGAGCGCTCCGTCGAGAGCGGCATCCATGCTGTCGAGACCGAGCGCGCTGTCGAGAAAGTCCAGGTCGAGCGCGCCGAAGATCACGACGAGCCAGTAGAGGAGGGCGACCGCGAGACCGAACGTGAACACGATCGTGGGAAAGGCCACGACCGCTACTAGAAACTCCTGCACGATTCCGCTCCTTTCGACATTTCGAACCACTGCCGCTTGCGATGTTGGGTGGCGGCAGCGCGACGAAGCGACAAAGTCGCCTCATCCCCTCGATAGATAGCTATCGCGATATGAGAATCGTGATTTCAGTTGTGGATGTGCCGGTTGTGGTGCCCGGACTAGCATTAGCCCGAACTCTGCCACTAATACTACGCGAAAAGCCGAATGAAGATCAAGCGCCATCCGTTTGAGTCGGGTTCTGATTATTGGAAGGAAGATCTAGCGCCTACATAAATCTACGGTATGAAATGACGCCTGTCGGATAAACCGTTCATCGATAGTCAATTGGGCGTGGTTTGGTCCCGCCTCTTCTTTTTCGTCTTGACACCAAAGGGAAGCCGCCTATAGTATTGCTGTACCTAAACACGACATTAGTATTAATCGGACAGTAAAAAGTGATCTCGCTTTGTTGATTCCATGACGAGCAGTTCGCTAGGGGTCCGCAAAAGGCCTGTGTCTCATAGCTCGGGTCTTATCCATCCATCGACCGAACCCGCAACTTTATCCTGCTTTTTCATTTACCTCGTCCTAAACAACTCCACATAAATAATCCTTGGCAACAGTTCTTTTGGAATCATAGGGGGGCGCCTTCGGGCGCCCCCCGCCTTCATTTAGCGGAAGTTTTTCGAAGCTTTTCCCATCTACCGTCAATCGCGCGAACGTTTCGTGTTAAAGATCACACATGAAACTGATGATCACGGTTCTGCCTGGCGACGGCATTGGCCCCGAAGTGGTCGCGGAGGCGATGAAGACCTTGGACGCGGTGGCGTCCAAGTTTGGCCACGAGAGCGACACGACGCCTTATCCGTTCGGCTCGGCCGGCTACGACGCTGCCGGCAAAGGATTTCCGGACGAGACGCGCGAGGCGTGCACGAGCGCCCCCGCGATTTTTCTCGGTGCGGTCGGCGACCCGAGGCACGACCACTTACCTCCGAACGAGCGACCGGAGCTCGCACTACTCGAGCTGCGCCGATTGATCGAGAGCTTTGCGAATCTGCGTCCCGTCATCTCGCAATTCGTCTCGCCGACGTCACCCTTTAAGCCAGAAACGCTCGAGGGCGTGGACCTTCTGATCGTGCGTGAGCTCACCGGAGGGCTGTACTTTGGCGAGCCTCGTGGCATCTCGGGCTTGGGGCAGGATCGGCAGGCGGTCAACACGCTGACATACCATACGAAGGAGATCGTCCGCGTCGCGCGCATCGCGTTCGAAGCTGCGAAGCGAAGACGCCGGCATGTGACCTCGGTGGATAAAGCGAACGTGCTCGAGACGTCGAAGCTGTGGCGCGAAGTCGTTACCGAGGTCGCGAAGGACTACCCCGGCGTCACGCTCGAGCACATGCTCGTCGATCGCGCCGCGATGGAGCTCGTCGCCAAACCGGCCAACATCGACGTGCTGCTCACGGCGAATCTTTTCGGAGACATCTTGAGCGATGAGGCCTCTATGCTCGCCGGCTCGCTCGGCATGCTTCCGTCCGCGAGCCTCGGAGGAGCGGTTGGCCTGTTCGAGCCCGTCCACGGTTCAGCGCCGGATATCGTGGGAAAAGGCCTCGCGAATCCGATAGGCGCTATTGCGTCGCTAGCCATGATGCTCCGCTATACCTTCGAGCTAGAGGAAGAGGCACGCACCGTCGAGCGCGGCATCGCGTCCGCCCTCGGGAAAGGCTACATGACGTCCGATTTAGCGCTTCAAGGCAAAGGTCGCTCGACCGAAGAGGTAGGCGACCACATCGCGAACTACGTGCACAACGCCTAGTCCCCTGGAACAGAGATTCGTAACCTAAATCTCGGGCCCTTTTGCGCGCTGGCTGCGTTGTTTCTCCTCGAAATATCCCAATATGACTTCGTCGTCACGCCTTTCCAGCCCACAAAATGACCTCGAGCTTTAGGCCACGAACCTCTGTTCCAGGGGACTACTAGCAGCTCCTGTGCAAGTTTTCAAAAGCTCGTTACGTCCTCGCCTGGGCTTCCTTTGCCCTGAGCTTCTCGGCGATGAAGTCGCTGTGGTCGATATGCAGTAGCTTGGCGATCTTGCGGATCAGATGTTCTTCGTGCTCCTCGAGCCGATCGTCGCTATACGCGATTTGCCACAAGAGCCCGATGATGTGTTTCTTCTGCTCGTAGGTGAAGCTGTCATCGACGAGGCGGGTGAACTCGTAGAGCGAGACCGAGGCGTCGACTTCCTCCTCGGCAAGGGCGATGATCTCACGTGTTTCATCCTCAGTGAGCCCAAAGCTACGCGTGAGAGCTTCTTCGATGGCGATACGCTCCTCGTCCGCGACTTCGAAGTCCGCACGCGAAATCTCGATCAGGAGCGCGGTTGTCGCTAGTTGTAGCGCGCGCTCGAGCGACACCACCGGCGTTTGTTCGGTGATGATGCGTTGTTGGAAGAATTCCTGTATCGTGCGAATCATCAAGCCTCCGCCGGGTCGGCCTTCTTTGCGTGTTTGAGTTGGTCGATGAGGTAAAGCGACAGCGCCCCAAAACCCCAGATAGCTACAATGATCGTAACGACAACATTGACGACGGGAATCGACTTGGCAATGTAAATCAAAAACAGTCCGAGTGCCACGCGGCCGAGCGCTTGCCCGGCACTGGTTGGTGTACCGAGAATCTCGCGGCCGATATAGGCCCCGATATACGCTTGCGCGAAGTACAGCCCGATAGTCAGGAAGAAAGCCGTCGTCAACCCGAGAGGAAGACCGACGACGGTGACCGACACAAGGAAGGTGAACGCGAAGAGCACGACGGACGCGACGACGCCGACGACGAAGCTCTTGCCATAGTCGGGGACGTGGCGGGTCACGACGCCTTCCGTCGCTTCGGGGGTCACGAGCATGATCGCGGCACCCAATATGAACGCGGCGGCCCAGTATCCGAAGAAGGCCCAAACTCTGGACGTCAGCGACTCGTCGTCGTCGTCGACCCTTTCGAACTCGAATGGCGAAGTGAGCTCGGCATCAGCCGAGACTTCCGGCTCTTGGGAGCCGAAAAATCTCGCCTCGCCGCCGATGGCCCCGGTCGGGCCCACCGTGAGCCGTTCGCCGAAGACGAGTGCCGAGCCGCCGATACGCGCGTGGATCTCGGACGTTTCGGCCGCCATTACGAGATCGCGCGTGACCGGTGCGCGTAAACTCACTTCTTTCGACCCGGCAGTGAAGCTTCCTCCGAGTGTCGCTCCCGGGCCTAAGCGAATGACCTCGCCGCCCGCGGTGATGTTGCGCCCCACCTCTCCGTTGACAACGAGCGTGCGAGCGCAGGTGCGCACATTGCCGCCAACCCGGCCATTTACCTCGATGCGCTCAGCAAAGCCGAGAACGTCCCCCTGCACTTCGCCCAAAACTTCGACGGAGCCCGCGCCGACAATGAGGTCGCCAACGACGGTCCCCTCGATCACAACTCTCTTGCCGAAGACGATGAGATCGTTATCGATAACCTCTCCTTCTCGCAGCGTGTAGGTTTCCACGTCGTGCTTGATGATCGCAGCCGAAACACTCGCAGGCGCTGCGAGTAGGCCCGGGAGGGCGACCAGCAGCAGCGAGAGTGTCACCGCCGACGAAAGAAAGCGTCGCCAGCCCCAATGCAGCACGTAGCCCGCGGCGACCGCCACTAGTAAGAGGGACACGCCCTCGACGAAACTCGTCAACATATCGGACCAACCTTCCCAGAGAACTCCTTGAACGACAAGGGATGTCGCGACGCTCGTCCCGTCGAGCCCGATGCTCTCCATGCTTTCGATGATGGGCTGGACATAGCGCGTCCAAAGGCTCGAGACGGCGAGCGTGCCGAACGCGATCATCGCCACCAGTACCCACGACACGTCGGCGTGACGCGGCCTCAGATGGCCGGGTAACGCTTCTTCACGCTCGAGCACGGCGGCGCGCAAGAGCTCGGTCTCCGCCTTCAAGGCTTCGTGGGCCGAGCGACAGCTGGCGCAGCAGATTAGATGCTCGCGCGTTTTCTGTTCGCGCTCCTGCGAGAGCTCGCCGTCCAAAAACCTCATGACGGTCAGCTCCTCGACGTGCTTCGTGCTCTCGCTCACTGTTTGAGCCTCGTCCTCATTTGACGCCGCGCTCGCAGCAACAAAACCCCTGTGAAATTGCTCGAAATGCCGAGCACATCGCCGATCTCTTCGTAGCTCATGTCGGCGAAGTACCGCAGGATGACGGCGAGCCGAGCTCGTTCGTCGAGCTCGGCGATGGCGTTCCGGACGTTCCGTTTGGTCTCGTTGAGCAAAACCGCCTGCTGAGGCGTTGGGGCATCGTCTTGCAGTTTTTGGAGCTCCGATTCGGCCTCGTCCCACTCGCCGTGGGTTCTTCGCTTGCGCAGCTCGTCCCAGCAGTGGTTCGCCGCGACGCGATAGATCCAAGGTGCGAAGGGTCGCGAAGTGTCAAATTGTTTGAGGCGCATCCTTGCCTTGAGAAAGACGGCGGCGGTGGCGTCTTCAGCGTCTTGCCGGTTGTTGAGAGCTCGGCGGCAAAGTCGGAATATCGCGGGTGCATTGGCTTCATAGAGTTCGGCCCAGGCCTCCGAGCTTCCTTGTCGAGCTTGTTCCGCCAAGCTCTCGAGCTCATCGCGGCTGGACATTTCCACTTCTTAATACGCTCCGGTCGAGGAATTATTACAGCTAATCTCTGCTGACAGGCAGTGTGCTCGAAAAGATAACGCAAAGGTGCAGGAATTCGCGCGTTAAACGGAAAAGGGGAAGGGGCGGCGCTTGACATGGTGGCCGGGATTGCGGTACTCGTAAGGTCCCCACCATGATGCGCCGTCCTCCGGACGGTATGGCTTATAGGAATGAGTCTTATTTAATGGCTACTTGTGGGGAGACCATCATGGATCGCGACTCCTTTATTCGGGTTTTGGAAGGCTGTATCTCGAGTGCAACGGGAAGGGAATACAAACATATTGAGTGGACGCAGATGAGCGATCGGGGCCTCGTCGAATGCGCGGAGCTCGTGCGGGATCTCCTCGAAAAACGCCTTCGCGACCTCGACAGCGTCGGGATGGCGTCTGAGCCTCGCGACAGGAATATTCATTGACTGAACGACGTTTCGAGCGTACCAGTCTGAGGGTTCCGCTGTTCATCACGGTGGGCGGCGGCCGGCTTTACGAAAAAGCGGTCTCGATCGAAAGCCGCGATATCTCGGGAGGCGGGTTGTGCTTCGAGACGCGGAGTAAGCTCCCGCTCTCGGCTCAATCCAAAATCATCATGGGCCGGCTCGGCGACCTGCCGGCTACGGCGCTGATCGAAGGGCGCATCGTTTATCGGCGCAAACAAAAGGACTCCAAACGTTACATGGTCGGCGTGGAGTTCATCGAGTTCGTCAACACCACACGCGATGAGGTCCTTCGGCTCATCGACCTGTGGTGCAAGAAGGGAACCGCGTCCGCCGATGAACCCGGAGACTGACGCGGCCGCCACCCGTTAGCGGTGCATGCTGCGATATCATGCACCCACCATGAAAAAGATCGTCGTTGCGTTCTTGGTCCTCGCCCTGGGGGCCGGCTTTGTCTTCGGAGCGCTTTTCGTCGATCGAATGGCGGTCAATTACATCACGGGGCAGCGTCGGGTCGCGGGCGAAGAGTGTTGGGGCGAGGGGATCGCGAAGGACGGCCCGGTACCCGGCTACGCGTTTCTCGGATTCACCCGGGCGTCGGAGGAACCGCCCGGCCTGCGTATCATGCGCCCGTGGGAAATGGCGCGCGAGATCGGCCTCGAGCGCGGTGACGTCGTCACCTCTGTCGAAGGTGAGACGTTTTCGTCGTCGCGGGAGTTGATGAGCCACCTCGTCAGGAATTTCGAAGCCGGCGAGACGGTGCGGCTGACCGCCGTCTCGCAAGGAGAGCCCGAGCGGACACTGACGATGACGCTTCGCGCTTTCGTGCGGCACCCCGGCGATTTGGACCTGCCTTACGAAGAGATCGAGATCGCCTCCGATAACGGGTATCTGTTGCGTGGGTGGTATATCCCACCGCCTCAGCGCAGCGACGGACGCGTTGGCATTTTCGTGCATGGCGCGAACGCCTCGCGTTTTCAAGCGCTCGAAAACGGCGCCAAATATTGGCATCATCGCGGGTACGGGCTGATCACGATGGATCTGAGCGGCCGGGGGGCGAGCGAAGGGGAGTACATTACCTATACCGTGAACGAGCGCCACGATGTCAAAGCCATCCTTCGCTGGGCGCGTCACCACCCGGGTATCGACCCGAAGCGCGTCGTGCTCTTCGGAACGTCCAACGGCGCTGCGTCCGCAATCTATGCAGCTGCAGGGGATCGGGAGCTTCCAGCCCTTGCACTCGATGCGCCTTTCGGCGATTTCTGGGACGCGGCCGGCGCGATGCTCTCGTCTCGCGGTGGATATACGGCGCTTCGCTATCCGTTGTTTCTTGCCGTGCGATTGCGTGCGGGCGTTGATTTGCGAAGCGTCCGTCCCGCGGAATTCATCAACGAGATCGAGGCGCCCGTGCTTTTCGTGCATGGAGATGCAGATCGGCAAGTTCCGATCGCGCATTCGGAGTTGATGCACGACGCGCGTAAACGCGCGGGGTTAGAAAGTACGCTATGGGTTCTTCCAGGTGGAGAGCATGGCTTCGACAACTATCCGCCTGAGGGAATTTTCTGGAACCGCATCATGGATTTCTTCGACCTCGCATTGGGTGGGCCTCCTCCCGAATGGGAGCTATCTTCGTAATGGGCATCAAAGATCTTCTGACTGCCGAAGGACGACTCAAGTTTCGCATACAGCGCAGTACGAAAACACTCCTCGAGCGCTACGCGCAGCACGAGGCGCGCATGGAAGCGGCAGATAAGCTTCGAGACATTGGAACTCCCGAAGCGATTTACGGTCTCGCGCGACGGTTCTCCGCAACGTCGGAGAATCTAGGCACCGATCAAGAAGAGAAGAAAACGATCCAGGAAGTTCTTGTCGGTTTCGGTGACGACGGCGTCGAGCCTCTCGTGCGCTACATCCGCAACTACGACAAAATCACGTGGGCGATCGACGCCTTGAAGCGGCTAGTTCCGAAAGACAAGCTCATCCCTTTTCTTTTGGAAGTGCTGAGTGAAGGCGATCCAGTACACATCCGCGGCGAGAAGGCGACGCAGATCGTAAGCGCGCTCGAGAGCTTGGACCGACCAGAGATCGTCGCCGGTATGATCCCTTGTCTCAAGAGCCCGGACGACACGGTGCGCTTCGCCTCGGTGGAATGCCTCGAATCCTATGCTGACGAGAGTGCGCGCGAACCCCTCTTGGAGACGCTCGTGAACCCCGATGAGGACTCGATGCGCGTCAAGATTCGGATTGGCGAAGCGTTCGTGAAGCTCGAGTGGGAGGTGAAGGGGTATCGCAAGAAAGTCGAAAGCGCGCTTCCAGAGCCGTTTCGCGTCACGTCCAAAGGACGCGTCACGCGCTAGCGTTCCTCGAAATAGGGGAGCACCTCTTCGCCGATCATGCGAATGGCGTCGGCTTCGCGCACGCCGTGCGGAGTGCCGAGCTCGAAAACGTCGACCCCGGCATCGAAGAGTGTCTCCATATGCGCAATGATGTCGCGAGGGGTGCCATAAGCGCAGAAACGTCGGAGCGTGTCTTTTGTGAGTGCTTCGGCCGCGGCTTCTTTATCCCCTGCGGCTAGAGCACCCTCCACCACATTCATTTCCGGCGGCGAGTAGGTGGGGTCGAGCCGCCCCGTGACACCGACATACATCGCGACGTTCCGACGTGCGACCGACTCAGCGACACGCGGGTCGTGATCGATGACCGTCACCGCGCCATAGATGAGCTCGATGCTCTTCGGATCGCGGCCGGCGGCTTCCGCTCCGGCCTTCAAGTAACCGCGAAAGACCGGAGCGCTCTCTGGATTGGCGCAGCCACCCACTTTGATCATGTCGGCGATCTCGCCGGCGAGGGCTATGGTCTTCGGCCCCCAGCCGCCTACGAGCACGGGAAGCTCACGGCTCGGAATCGGGAAGCGCAAATAGGCTTGCTCAGAGGCCTCGAAGATCTCGCCCCGATATGGCTCGCGATCACCACGCAAGAAGCGTTGCACGAGCTCCACCGTTTCCCGGATCGCCTGAAGCGGTCTCGGCTGCGGGACGCCGATGGCTTCGAAAAAAGCGCCGCGGCCGACGCCGAGATAAGCGCGTCCACGGCTCACCTCATCGAGCATCGCGAGATGGCCGGCGACGAGAACTGGGTGCGATAAGTAGGGGTTGACGACCGCGGGGCCGAGCAAGGGTTGTGTGGTGTGCTCCGCTAGCTCGAAGAGTGCGGGCCACGGAGGCTGAAAGAAGAGGTCCTGATACACGCTCACTGCTTGAAAGTCGTATCGATCCACGACGTCCGCGAGCTCGCGATACTCGGCGATCGATTTATCGCTTTGAAACGAGATCGCGAAACGCGCCATGGCTCAGGTGAGCTCGCTCTTCGATAGCTCGACTTTCTCGAGTCGCTCGATCTTCATCACGAGCCCCTCGTCGGGATCCGGACACACGACGAGGTTGTCCGAAGCGAGCCAGTCGTTGTCAGAAAGATCGCGCTGCTTGGCGGGGAGGAGTGGCACAACGGCCGCGAGCGCGTAGATACAGAAATGCTGGCCGTGCGGAAGCACGAGCTGGCTGCTGTTGCGTAGCTCGAAGCTGTCGCCTACCTTCATGCCGCAGACCGAGCGTCCCCGGATCTCGACGACCGTGACCCGCAGATCGTAGAGCGAGAACGTGTCTGTCATCTTTTACAAAACGCCATGAGATGCCAGCCGAGAGGGCGGACCCAAGCTCGCGGCAGCGAATTGAACGTGACGACGAATAAGCTGTTGAATGCGTACCCCTTCCACCCGCGGTGAAGTCGCGACTTCACCGGGAAGCGCTCCGGGACGATCCGCGCCTCGCTGAATATCGAAAGCAAGCTCTTGAACTCCGCGATGGAATATTTCTTCAAGACAGGGGCGTCCTCGTGCTCGAGCTCGACATGCATCAGCTTCGAGAGCCCGTTGAGCCAGGAAATGCGGTTATAGACCATGAAGATCGCGGTCCCTCCCGGACGCAGCACCCGGCGGCACTCGGCCATCATGTGGTTGGCGTTGGCGGTGTATTGCAGCACGCCGTGCCCGTAGACGATGTCGAACGAGGTGTCGTTGAAAGGTAGGTCCTCACCGTTCGCAAGCTCGAGGCGCATGGTCACGCCGGCCTGGTCAGCGTTTCGCTTGGCGAGCGCGAGCGCGGATTCCGACAAGTCGACGCCGGTCACCTTCGCGCCGCCCCGCGCGAACCGCACGAGATCCGTCCCGATGCCGCAGCCGACTTCGAGAAGCTCCCTGCCGGCATAGCCGTTGAAATCGACGACTTCCGGCAAGTAGCGAAGCTTGTCGAAGCGATATTCATCGAGGTCCGAGAAAAATTCCGGCGTTCCCGGATCGTGCTCCGTCATCTCCAAGTCGTGGATGCGTGCGTTCCAATAGTGTCTTACGCGATCGAGGACAGTTTCCGTGGGGGCGGGGTTCGGCATCATGGTCTCGGCAGGCCGAGTATTATAGTACGTCGATGAAAAGAGATATCGCTGCGCTTGCCGATCGCGAGTTCGACCTCGTCGTTGTCGGCGCCGGTGTTTATGGTGCCGCGACGGCCTGGGATGCTTCGCTGCGCGGGCTTTCGGTCGCGCTCATCGACAAAGGTGATTTCGGAAGCGGTACCTCTTTCAACAATCTCAAGACCATCCATGGCGGCCTCCGCTATCTGCAACACGCGGATTTCACCCGGATGCGCGAATCGGTGCGCGAGCGCAGGAACCTCATGCGCATCGCGCCGCACCTCGTGCACCCGTTGCCGTTTCTTGTCCCGACTTATCGCGGGAGCTTTCTAAAGAGCCGCACCGCGATGCGGGCGGCGCTCTTTCTCAACGATCTCGTGAGCTGGGATCGCAACGAACTCGCGGATCGCCAGAAACATCTTCCAGCCGGCAAGGCACTGACGCGCGACGCTTGTCTCGAGATGGCACCCGGGATCGATCGCGACGGTTTGACGGGCGGGGTGCTCTGGTACGACGCACAGATGTACAACTCTGACCGCCTCACGTTGTCCTTCGTGCTCTCGGCAGCGAAGGAAGGAACCGTGGTCGCGAATTTCGTCGAGGCGACAGAGCTCATGCGCGTCGGCTCGCGTGTGAAAGGCGTACGCGCTCGTGACGTGCTCACAGGCGAAGACGGCCTCGAGCTTAGAGGTCGTCTCGTCGTGAACGCCGCCGGTCCTTGGGTGGATGGATTGAGCCCCACGCCCCGAAAGCTCTTCCATCTCTCGAAAGCCATGAACCTCGTCACGCGCCCGATCGTCAACGATGTGGCGATTGGCGTCACGAGCCGCCGCGTGCATCGCGACGCCGACGCCGTCGTGAGCGCAGGCGGCCGCTTTCTCTGCCTGGTCCCGTGGCGCGACGTGACGCTCGTGGGCACGAGCCACGCTCTCTTCGACGGCCTCCCCGATGAACTCGAAGCTACGGAAGAGGACGTCCAGGATCTCATGGACGACGTGAACGCCGCCTATCCCGCCGCGAAGCTCGAGCGTAGCGATGTCCGCTTGATCCATCGCGGGCTGTTGCCACGGGTACCCGCATCGGCGAACGGTGCGGTGGTCACGCTGCAGAAGACCTATCGTCTAGACGACCATCGTGACGATGGCGTGGAAGGGCTTCTCACGATCGTGGGCGTCAAATACACGACGGCGCGCGACGTGGCTGAGAAGGCCGTCGACCGGGCGCTCGATCTTTTGCAAAAAGCTCCAAGCGCGTCGCGGTCATCAGAGAGGGCGCTAGTCGGTGGTGACATTGAAAGCTTCGACGATTTCGTTGCGAGTGCACGGGGCGATGCGCCGCCGGATGTTATGAGACACCTCGTATACACGTACGGTTCCACCTATAGCGAGATTTTGAAAGGGGACCGCGAGCGCATCGTCCCCGAGAGCCCCGTCCTCGCCGCGGAAGTGCGTCACGCGGTACGCGAAGAAATGGCGTCCGACCTCGCGTCGGTGGTGTTGCGACGGACCGAGCTCGGTACCGCGGGGCATCCGGGCCGCGCCGTCCTCGAAGCGTGCGCAGACGTCATACAGTCGGAACTCGGTTGGAGCGCGGCGCGCAAGCAGGAGGAGCTCGAAGGTCTCGAGACGTTCTATCTCCGAAGGAGCTAGCTTGACCGGGTCGACTGCAGAAACACGAGATGTCGGAACCGGGGGTGGCGAGGAGCCAAAGGTCCCGCTCTTTAAGGCCGTATGGAATCCACGCATGCTCATATGCGTATTCATCGGGTTCTCCTCGGGTGCGCCCTACTGGTACGTGTATTCGCTCATCCCTTATTGGCTGCGTACGAACGACGTGAGTTTGATCAGCATCGGCTCGCTCGCCGTTCTCCAATTGCCGTTCACCTGGAAGTTCCTGGTGGCTCCCTTGCTGGATCGATACGCCGTTGCGAGTTTCGGAAGACGCCGGACATGGATGCTCGGATCACAAATCACCCTCATGCTTCTGATTGCGGGGATGGGATTCTTCAATCCCAAACAAGAGATTTTGGGCATTGCGTATTTGTATTTTTTCGTGGTCTGCGGGGCCGCTCTTCAGGACATTGCCATCGATGCCTATCGCCGTGAGATCCTACCCGATAACGAGCTAGGTCTCGGAAGCGCGTTCCACGTCAACGCTTGGCGCTACGCTAGCTTGGCCTCTTTCAGCCTTCCGGTCATCTTGTCTGCCTACATCGATTGGCGCTTGGTGCATATCGTCGCGGCTCTTTGCATGTTACCCGGCTTGCTATTGACGCTCACAGTGAAAGAGCCCAAGATCCACGGCTCGCCTCCCAAAACCCTCCGCGACGCCGTTATCTTGCCCTTCAAGGAGTTTTTGTTTGAACGCCGTGGTGGGCTTCACAAGGCGCTCTATGTGCTCGCGTTCATGCTGCTCTACAAATTTGGAGACGCGCTCGCGACCGCGCTCATCACGCCTTTCTATGTTGACATGGGTTTCGGTCCGTGGGAGATCGGGCTGGTGTCCAAGGGAGTCTCGCTCACCTCGGCGGGCGTGGGGATCTTTGCCGGCGGATTCATCATGTTTCGCATCGGCATCAACAAGTCGATCTGGATGTTCGGAGTGGTTCAGTTGCTTTCGATTCTGGGGCTCGCTTTTCTCGCGACGCAAGGGGACAATATTTGGGTTCTGGTCGGTGCGGTGACTTTCGAATATCTGGGTGTTGGGCTCGGGACCTCGGCTTTGGTGGCCTTCCAGGCGAGAGAAACAAACCTTCGCTTCACCGCCACGCAGCTTGCGTTGTTTACGAGCCTTATGGCGCTTCCGAGACTATTGACGGGCGTCATCACAGGTGTCATGGTCGATGGCGTCCCAAGTCTCGGTTTCGCAGGCTTGGGATGGTCGCTCTTCTTCGTGTTTTGCGCCGTCACCGCCATACCGGGCCTGCTTCTGCTGCCTAAAGTCGCGCCTTGGAACGAAAACGAGGCGAGCGTCTAAGGCGTCGGGAGAATGATCGTTCGTACCGTGCCCACCGCCTCGCGCGTTTCCTGTGACCAGCGGCCCTGAAAATACTCCACGACGCTCTGCATGAGCTCGTGGGTCACGTCGGTCAAGCGTCGCTCGAGCGGCCAGTCGAGGAATCGTGCCGGTGCGGAGAGCGCGTTCGAGACGGCGATGAGGTTGTCGAAGATCGAGATCCGGATGCCGTGGGTGTCGGGTTGGACGAGGATGCGAATGACGCCCCCGCCCGCGCCCGCGAGACGTCGCCGGGAGTTCTCGATGAGCGTATAGACGAGCCCGCGCAGAAGAAAGGGCTCCGCAAAAACGGGATGCACGCCAGGCTTGATCTCGACGATGAAGCGAATTCCCTGTTCCGTCAGGCCGGGCCCGAGCTCTTGCTCGAGGCGCGAGAGAAGCTCGACGATTGGCGTGGGGAAAGATCGTTCGGTCCTGAGCCGTGTTCACCGAGACGAGCTCTTGACGGCAGTTGCCCCGGGCGAGGCGGTGGAGCGTCTGGAGCGTGGTCGTCTTGCCCCCCGCGGCCGGACCGTAATACAAGATCTTGGCGCGTAAGAAGCGTTCTCTGTGATTGATTTCGACCAAAGTTTTCTTCCGCTCCTTAGCTGCCGATCGTCACGGGCTCCCTGTAAATGGGGTCAAAAGCTAGGCTGGCGCGCCGCGTGGGACCCAACAAAGCTCTCCCTCATTGCCACGAAATGAGGGTCCCTCGGCGGGAACTCCAGCAACTAATGGGTCCTCATCTTTGTGGATGTGTTTAGTATAGCCGAGCGCGGCTGGGAGCAACGGAGTTTCCGTCAGGTACGCGTAGACTTCTTCTATTCGAAAGACCTTTCGAGCGGCGAAAGACTTCAGTTCTTTCAACAAGTCTTCGACGGCCACGTTACGCGGCATCTACACTCCTGTCTGTGCGGTTCAAGCAAGTGCAACGGCGAAGCGGACACTTCGATCAAACGGCATTTGTCCTGCATTGTCAAGGGCATAGGAGCAAAAAAACGTGCGGCTCGTGCGCTTTTCTTGCCGCACCGACCGCCACGGGCTACACTTTACTTTCATGCCTTTTCGCTCCCTCCTTTTTTTCTTTCTCGCGGCGGCTTGCCCGAGCTTTGCGCTCGAGGGGCGTGTTGTGGATCCGGACGGGACGCCGATCATAGGCGCTTCTGTATCTTTGTTGGATCATACCGGGGTGGCCCGCACCGATCGGGATGGGCGTTTCGAGTGGACGCCAGACCCGTCTCCACCGTTTTACGTTCTTATCGTGCTCCCAGCCGGATCGTACATGTCGCCCGTCTTCATCGAGGCTCTGCCTACCGATGGGCCCCTCGTCGTCGTCGTCGAGCCGCTCGTGTCCGAATCGGTCATGGTGGCGGGCGGAGCCGCGCCAAACATCGAAGCGCCTCCCGGGAGTGCCACGGCGTCGATTCCCGAAGAGACCATTCAACAACGGCACTCGCCCCGCTTGACCGACGTCATCCAGAACGTTCCGGGGGCGGGAAGTCTCTCGGACTTGCACGCTTCGGTCCCATCGCTCCGAGGCTTGGCGCGAGGTCGGACGCTCCTTCTTCTTGACGGTGCGCGCGTCACGACCGAGCGGCGGGCGGGACCGAGCGCAACGTTCATCGACCCGTTTTTCCTCGAAGGGGTCGAGGTCTCGCGCGGGCCGGGATCGGTCGCCTATGGCTCAGATGCGTTCGGCGGCGTGATCCATGCTCGCACACGGCGGGTTGCGCCAGGCACCCCAACGACCGTTCGGATTCGCGGAGCGCTCGGTGCCGGATTGCCCGAAGCGACCGCCGGCGTGGAGCTGACGCAGGGCCTCGACGACGGGGGTTTCGTCGTGCAGGCGCGCTACCGCAACTTCGAGGAATATCGAAGCCCTGAAGGGACTGTCTTCAATTCTCGAGCCACCGATAAAGGTTTTCTAGGCCGTTTCGCGCATCGTGTCGGGCCCGGCGATTTCGCGATCGGATGGCAAACCAATCTCGGCCGCGATACGGGACGTCCGGACTCGCGCGGCGAAGCTTTTCAAACGTCTTATCCCAACGAGCGCTCGAACCGATTGACGATGTCCTATGATCTCGATCCCAAAGCCGGGTTCACACGGTTGGGGTTTCAAGGATTCTGGGGAAACTATCGGCTCGTCACGGAGCGCCTGATGATGGCGAGTGCAGGGGAGCCTGACAGCGAGAGTCTCGCGGATGTTAGCGCGAAGGATTTCAGCTTTCGCGGCTTTGCCGTGCGGCCCCTCGGCCGCGCACGCTGGGAGGTAGGCGTCGACATCTACGGCCGGTACGGGCTCGAAGCTCGGAGCTCGCTCACCGTGTTCGACCGTCATGACCACATCGTGCGGCAAGTCGAAGAGGTCGCGGTCGACAACGCGCGCCGCTTGAACAACGCCGTCTATACGAGTACCGAAATGCTGTTCGGCTCCCGATGGTCTCTCGGGGCCGGCGCGCGCGTCGACCGCGTGACCACGGCGAACGAAGGCGGCTTCTTCAACGACCAATCGACTGAGAACACGGCGCTTTCTGGCTACGGTTCCCTCAAAGTCGAGCTCGCGAGGGGACTGAGCTTGACGGGCCAGCTCGCGCGCGGCTTTCGTGACCCGACGCTTTCGGACCGATATTTTCGCGGCATCACCGGGCGCGGCTTCATCACGGGAAACCCGGACCTCGGACCCGAACATGCCAATCAATTCGACGTATCGCTTCGCTACGGTCGAGGACCTGTCCGCTGGGCCGTCTTCGGCTATTTCTATCGCCTCTCGGATCTCGTGGAGCGATTCGAGGAGCGGCGTGATTTCTTTTTTTTCCGAAATCGGGGTGAGGCTGACATCCGCGGGCTCGAAGCCGAAGTGCAGGCCGAGTTTTTGGATGGGCGTTACAACTTGGAAGTGGCGACCCACTGGTCTCACGGAAACACCCGTGATGACGCCGCGCCCATCGATGACATCCCCGGTGTAAACGTGAAATTCGACCTCCGTCGTAACCTTGCGAATAGCCGAGGCTATGCTCAAGTGCGGGTGGCCGTCTTCGCGCGTGACGAGCGGCCCGGGCCGACGGAGATGGTGACGCCGAGCTTCACGACGGTGGACCTCGGGGCGGGTTGGCGCCTCTCGCCGAACGTGGAGCTGCGGGGTACGGTCAAAAACCTCTTCGATACAACCTATCCGGTGAGCCCCGATATGCGCGCCGTTCTTGCGCCGGGTATCAACGCTGTGATTGCCGTCGTGGGAGAGTTCTGAGGGATTGTCTACGGAATGCCCGGGCTTGCTTGAATGAGGCGCGCATTATGTATAGCGGCGTAGCTATAAGCCACCATCAAGCCGATCCGTAGCCCTAGCGCGAGCTTCGGCCTTCCCTTGCGCGCGAGACGATCGCTCGCCCAGTACACGACCGCGGGACCCACCACGTGGGTCGCGAGGCGGAGGCCACGCTGCGACGCGGCGGGATTCGCCTCGTGAAGACCTTGCGAAAGCCCCCACTCCGTCGTGGCGATATCGGCTGCGGACGCGGCGAACATCCCGACACCGCTCGCGCGAAAGAACGCCGAGTGCCCGTCGTCGATGATGAGGTCGCTTTCGGGCGAAGTCAGACGGAAGGACTCGAGGTCGCTTTCGCTAGGCTCGAGCGGGCGGGTCTGCCGCTGGTTCTCATTCTCCGTGTCATCAGCGAGAGCGATAGCCGCGACGGCGAGGATCGAACATAGGGCGACGCAGAGGGTGCGGGCCATGGAAAACCTCCGAGGTGAGACCGACGAGCACGGAGGGGGAGTGCGCCAGGTCTTTTTGGGAGGGTCATGCAAAGATGATACCGGACCGCGTGAATGCGCTATCGTCAGGTGGACACGCCACTTAAGGAGTGCACCTCGGCGCCCATAGTGGGGCGAAGCCCACAGAAGGGGAGAAGAGCCCTACGCGTCGAGGTCCGCTAGAATCTCGTCGGGATGGGCGCCAGCGTCGACTTGTGGATAGGCCTTCCGCACGTTTCCATCCGCGCCGATCAAGTAGCTGACCCGCTTTGCATGAGACGCGCTCTTGTCGTCGCAAGCTCCATAGGCCAAACCGATCGCGCGGTTCGTATCGCAGAGAAGCGGAAAGTTGAAACTGAACTTCTCCACGAACGCCCGGTTCTCGTCCACCGTATCGAAGCTAACGCCGAGGACATAGACGTTCCTGTCGTTGAACTGCTGGTTGTTGTCGCGGAACCCGCAACCTTCGCGCGTTCACCCAGGGGTGTCAGCCTTGGGGTAGAACCAGAGGATGACGTTCTTGCCCTTGTAGTCGCTCAGGCGCACGGTCTCGCCTAGATCGTTTTGCACTGCAAAGGGCGGGGCGAGTTGACCGACTTGGATCATCTTGGGCTCTCCGGGTTCTTCGACGAAGGGTTCTCCGCGACTTTGGGTCGTCGCCTCTCGAAATCGCTCCAGACGACCTTCTCACGTACGTGCAACGAGCGAAACAAGACGCGGCCCTGAAGGTAGAAATTGGCGCGCTCGGGGAGCCAAATGCCCTCGCTCACCGGATGGCGCATGAAGGTTCCCTTCATCTTAGAGATCGATCCGAGCATGCCCCACCAGAGCCTGACGCGATCCGTGAGCTCGAACTCGACCTGCGCGATCTGGAACGTCTCCGCGTCGATCCAAAGAGAGCCCGTGGTTTTATTGAGTAAGCGATCCATGCGCTTTTTCTCTGGGAGCTTTCCGGGCTTGGGCCTATAGGACAAGACGTAGGTCTTGCGACCAGAGACATCGCGGACGTCGTCGAGCTCAAAGTCGTAGCGAACGATGAGCTCCTCATCGAAAGCGACGCGTTGTTCGGCATCGTTGTGCCGCGCTTCGCCTTTTGCGAGCTTCTTGCGAAAGTCTCGCTCGCGCTTGGCCTCGCGCTTCAGCTCTTTTTGTGTGAGCGTCTTTCCGTCCTTCTTGACGAGGCGTTCATAGGCAACGTTGTCGATGTGACGGCTTTCGAAAAGATGCTCCTCGACTACTTTGACGTCCCCGTTTTTGTCGAGTTTTTCGGTGACGCTCAGAAGCTCGTAGTCGTATTTGACCTCGTTGCCGGCTTCTTCATGCAGGCGCTGAACCTCGATCGCGTTTTCGAGGATTTCATCGACACTAGGGGCGTTCGCAAGCGAGCCCGCAAGAAACAGGGTGAGCAGCATCGACCGGGATTTCAAGCGTCAGGCGAGAATGGCTTTCATGCCCTGAACGGCACGCTCGACATGCTCCATCGTGTTGTAGACGTGAGGGCACAGACGGAGCCCACCGGTCGGGGCACCCGCGATCCCGTGCTCGTCATACAGACGGTCCTTGACTTCGCGGCTCTTGCCGCGGTCGACTTCGAGGATGCAGACGCCGCCCGAAAGTTTCGGATCCTCGGGGGTCACGAGCATGAGCCCCGCGTCGACGAGCCCGGTTTTGAGGGCCGTGGCGAGCTCCATCAGGCGTGCTTCGACCTGAGCCGCGCCGACGGCGTTGTGGAAATCCACCGTGGTGCCGATGGCCGCGAGACACGCATCGTCACGTTGGCCGAGCGATTCGAATTTGCGGGCGCCTGTCGGGTCGGGGTCGACGTCGTCGCCCCAGCCCGGCGCGACCACGTTCGGCCAAATGCGCGGGATGTTCGACTCTTTGACGTAGAGCAGGCCCGCTTCTTTCGGACCCATGAACCACTTATGCGCCGAAGCGGAATAGGAGTCGCAACCGATGTCCCGCAGATTCACATCGAGTGCGCCCCAACTTTGCGCGCCGTCGACATGAACGTAAACGCCTTTGGCGTGCGCCGCCTCGACGATCTGTTTAGCGGGAAGGTGGATGCCGCTCACGTTCGAGACATGCGTAATCGACAGAACCTTTGTGTTGGCTGAGAGGGCCTTGATGAAGGTGTCGATGAGCTCTTGGGAGCTCTTCGGGTGCTTCGGTGTCGACACGCGTTTCACGGTAAGCCCGAAGCGCGCCGCCCGCACGTCCCAGGCGACGTTGTTCGTGGGGTGGTTTTGGTCCCAGAGCACGACCTCGTCGCCCTCTTCGAGGGAGAGGCCGTTATTGATGGTGTTGTTGGCCTCGCTCGTATTGCGCACGAGGGCGATCTCGTCCGCGGAAACCCCGAGCTGCTTCGCGACCTTCTTCCGCGATTCCTCGCGAAGCCCGTTGAATTTTCCTCGATTGTTAGACGAGCAATCGCGGTCGATATCCGCGGTCAGCTCCGAGACGCGCTCCGCCACCGCCCGCGGGGACGGGCACAAATTGGCGGCGTTCATCGGGACTTTTTTTTCGCTAAACGAAAACTGGGCTCGGACGAGATGCCAATAGGCTTCGCCGTCGATGGACGTTTCCGCGAGCGTCGACGCCTCACTGGATTCGAGAGCGATGGGCAAAAGGGCCGCAGACGCGGCGACTTCTTTGAGAAAGGACCGGCGAGAGTTCATGGAGCCTCCTTCGATCTGCCGAGAGGCGATCGTAGCCAGATAATAACGCACTTGTCACGCCGTCGCCTCAGGTGCATTGGTTGGAAGCGGGGGCGCCAAGATTCGAAAGAGGGTCGGGGACACGGTTGCCGTGACCGCGGCCAGAAAGATGGCGATGGCGCGATCTTGCGTCGAGAGAAGTCCGAGCTCCACGCCGACGGTGGCCACGGCGATGATGAGGCTCAGCCGGGCGGATAGGAGCACGCCAGCAGCGAGGACCTCGCGCGCAGTGAACCCCCGTAGGAAGAAAATGAGGCTCGGCAGAATCTTTACCGCGAAGGCTGCAGCGATGACGACGAGCGCTTTGACGAGCACGTCCGGATTGCGGATCACATCGAGCTCGAAGCGTAGGCCGACATTGATGAAAAAAATCGGGATCAGAAAACCATAGGAGAACCCGTTCAGCTGATGTTCGAGCACACCGCGGCTCCGGAAAACGATGGCGAAGACGCTCCCTGCGAGAAAGGCTCCCAAGATCGGCTCGACCTCGAGCGCCATCGAAAGTCCGACGAAGGCGAGCATCAGCGCGAGACTCGCCCGCATGCCGAGCTCTTCGGGATCATCCGCGGAAAAGAGCCGGCGAAAACGATCCGGGTACCACCAGACCGCAAGGCGCAGGGTGCGTAAGACGATGATGATGGCAATAAAGAGCGCGGGCATTTGCAGGAGCTCGATTCCCACACCGTGCCGCTCGACGAGCGCGAACAGCGCGACGAGCACGAGCGTAAGGAAGTCGGCCATGATCGCGGAGATTAATATGTACTGGCCGAGTGGTGTCGTCGTCCGCCGCGTGCTTCTGAGCGTCGGCACGACCAGGCCGACGGAAGTCGTGGCGAGCACGAGGGTCATGAACGCGTTGTAGCCGGCGCGCGTCGTGAACCAGTTGGCAACCGCGAGGGTTGCAATAAAGGCGGCGAGAAGGACGAGTAGCCGGCGTCGTCCCTGACGCTCGATGGCGCGGAAATCGATCTCGAACCCCGCGAGAAACATGAGCAGGAACAGCCCGAGTTGGCCGAGCAGATCCAAAAGCTCCGAAGATTCGATCCATCCTGTGAATGGTCCGACGAGAACACCGAACAGAAGCTCCAAGACCACGGCGGGTGTACGAAGGTGTCCGGCGATGAGCGGCAGGAAAAACGCTGCAGATGCAATCAAGATGAGAGAGGTGGCTTGTTCCACGCGAGGAACCTTTAGGTGGGCCCGATCAAATCGACGATCATGAGGTCCTCGAGCTCGTAGCGCCCGCCATTTCCCATGGACATCAGGAGCGATTCGATCTCCTGCTTGGCGTCGTCGAAACCCTCTTCACGCAAGAAGCGCCGATCGAAGATCGCTTCGCAGTGGTCCGCGACGCACGGCGGGTTGACGGTGGGTATGCGGACGAGCTCGGCCGCGAAGTCGACAATTTCATCGCGCGCATTCTCGACTTCAGCGAATAGCTTGTCAGATTCCGTGCCGGGTTTCATCGATATCGAAACGATATCATCCTCCTTCGCCCTGCGGGCTTCGGCGGGACAAGTCCTCCTAGACGTTACAAGTAGAGCTTGCGTTCGGGGGCTCCTGCGTCGACAATCGCCACGTGATGTGGCTAAGCATGTTGCTTGTCGTGCTCGGTGCTGCGCAAGGCGAGGGCGGATCTGGGCTCACGCGGATCGACGGCATCCGTGTTGGGCAGCACACGCTCGAAGAGCGTCCGACGGGGTGTACCGTCGTTCTCACCGAGAAAGGCGCTGTCGCGAGCGTAGACGTGCGCGGCTCGGCGCCAGGAACGCGCGAGACGGATCTCCTCGATCCGATCAACACCGTGGAGCGCGTACACGCGATCGTCTTGTCGGGCGGGAGCGCTTTCGGTTTGGACGCGGCTTCCGGCGTCGTTCGCTTTCTCGATGAGCGCGATATCGGCTTCGATGTGGGTATCGCCAAAGTGCCGATCGTTCCCGCCGCGATCCTCTTCGACCTCGGCGTGGGCGGCAAGCCCGACATCCGGCCGGGCGCGGATTGTGGCTACAAGGCGGCTGAGAAGGCTACGGCAGGGAAGATCGCCGAGGGGAATGTCGGCGCTGGCGCCGGCGCGACCGTCGGCAAGAGCGCGGGGCCATCCCGCGCCATGAAGGCGGGGATTGGTACCGCTGCGATCGAGCTCCCGAACGGCTTGATCGTCGCAGCGCTCATGGCGGTCAACGCCGTGGGCGACGTGATCGACCCCGCAACCGGCGAGGTCGTGGCGGGCGTGCGATCCGAAGACGGAACAGCGCTCGCCGATGCGCGCAAGCTCCTGCGCTCCGGAGCTCTCATCCGAACGCGCGTCGGTCGGAACACGACGATAGGAATCGTCGCCACGAACGCGTCGTTGACGAAAACCCAGGCGAACAAAGTCGCGCAAATGGCGCATGATGGGTTGGCGCGCGCGATCTACCCGGCCCATACGCTTTCGGACGGCGATACGATCTTCGCGCTCGCGCTCGGTGGCTGGTCGGGCGACGTGAGCGCATCGATGATCGGGGCGCTCGCCGCCGAAGCGACGTCGGACGCGATCTTGAGCGCCGTGCGCCACGCGGAGAGTATCGCACGGTTTCCCGCGGCCGCGGAGCTTCGTTGAATCCTTACCTCCTCGCCATCCTCGGTTATTCGGCTCTACTCATCGTCATCGGTCTTTTTGTGGGCCGCGGTGTCAAGAGCACCGATACCTTCTTCGTCGCGGGCCGGAATCTCGGCCCTTTGCTCCTTTTTGCGACGCTCCTCGCGGCCAATATCGGGGCGGGCTCGACGATGGGAGCCGCGGGGATCGGTTATGCACGTGGCCTCGTTGCCTGGTGGTGGGTGGGCTCCGCAGGGATCGGAACCCTCTTGCTCGCGTTTTGGGCGGGCCCGCGGGTGTGGCGACTCGCGAAAGAGCACGACCTTCAGACGGTTGGGGATCTTCTCGAGCTCCGCTACGGGGGGGCGGTCCGCGGTGTCGTCGCAGCACTTCTCTGGGTAACGACCCTCTTCGTGCTCGCGGCGCAGCTCATTGCGGTGGCTATCGTGCTCCAGAGCGTGGCCGGCATCCCGAAGATTTACGGCTGTCTCATTGGAGGTGTCGTCGTCTCCGCTTACTTCGCCGCGGGCGGCCTCTTGTCGTCCGCATGGGTGAACCTCGTGCAGCTGGTTGTGCTCACCGCGGGCTTCGTTTGGATCGTGCCGGCGGCGCTCGACTCGGTGGGAGGCTTCGGTGGCTTGTCCGTCGAGGCTGGCTCTACGGATATTTGGCAAGGTGGCGGCCCCGCGCTCTACTACATGGCGCTTCTCGTTCCCGCCTTCATTATCTCCCCCGGGCTCGTGCAGAAAGTCTATGGCGCGCGGGATGAACGGACCGTGCGTATTGCGGTCGGCGCAGCCGGCCTGGCTTTGATGGTCTTTGCCTTCCTGCCGGTGCTCCTCGGAATGGTTGCGCGCGTTCACTTTCCCGTGCTTTCGACGCAGGCATTAGCGCTCCCGACCTTGCTCGCTCGCGAGATTCCCATAGCGCTCGGCTGTCTCGGGCTCGCGGCCATCTTCTCGGCGGAAGTGAGCTCGGCGGACGCGGTCCTCTTCATGCTCGCGACGTCACTCTCGCGCGATCTCTATCAGCGCTTCGTGCGGCCTGACGCTTCCGATGCTGATGTGCTGCGGGTCGCGCGCGGCGCGGCGCTCGTCGGCGGTCTCCTCGGCGTCGCGCTCGCCATCGCGTTCGAGACCATCATTGGGGCGCTCACCGTGTTCTATTCGTTTCTGAGCGTGCTGTTCTTCGTTCCCGTTATCGCCGCGCTCTACACACGCCGAGCCGGAGCTCCCGAGGCTTTTGCGGCCGTCGGGATCGGCATTCCAGTCTTGATCGTCGTCGACGTGATGACTGTCGGCCGGGGCTTTGGTATCTGGAACCCACCGCTCATCGGCCTTCTCGTGAGCGGTATTGCCTTCGTCAGCGTATTTGCAGTCAGGAAAAAGAGTCAAAATGTTTCGCTTGCATGACCAGGTCGTTGCCATCATCGGTGCGGGGTCCGGGATTGGAGAAGCGGTAGCGCTAGCGGCCGCGGAGCAAGGGGCGCGCGTCGTGGCCCTCGACGTCAATGAGGAGGGGTTGAAGTCTGTTTCCGAGCGCATCACCGAACGTGGTGGGCAGCCGCCGATGGCCGTTTCACGCCTCCATAGGGTGCGCTGTTGAAAGTCGCTTACTCGCTTTACTTTCCGACCACGCAGTCGTAAACTCCGGCAGTAAACATGCACCTAGTCGTTGCCCGACAGACCCCGTAATCCGCGGGACAACTTCAACCAGCACTGAGATCTCCTAAAAGCCTCTATGAATATATTGCTGTACAACCCCGATAACGGGGTCACGCGCAACTTCATGCCGCATCTCTGGATGTTTCTACTGAAGTCTTTAACCCCACCGGGGCACCGCGTCTTCCTCATCGACGCTAACGCGCGGCCGATGTCGGAGTCGGACCTGGCCTCGTTCGTCAAAGAGAACGCTATCAAGCTCGTGGGGATCGGCGCGATGACACGCATGGCCGCCCGCGCATACCGGGCCGCGGACGCCATGCGCGGCGCAGGCGCCAAGGTGGTCTTTGGCGGCCCCCACGTCACCGAAGTGCCCGACGAGCCTCTCGGACGGACCGATGAGCCCCGGCACGCGGATGCCGTCGCACTGGGTGAAGCCGATCAGACCTGGCCCCGCATAGTGGAAGATGCGGCGCGGGGACAACTGAAGCAACGCTACGAGCCCGTCGATGCCTCGGGCACTGAAATCAAGCCGGATCTAGCCGAGTATCCAAGAATCCCCTGGGACACATTGGATTTGGAGCAGTTCAACCTGATTCCGTCGGCCCTGCACCCGATGCTGAAGAAACTGGGTTGGTGGAAATCCCTGTATGTCGTGCCGATCGAATCCGGCCGGGGCTGCCCCTACGGTTGTGACTTCTGTACCGTGACCGGGTTCTTTGGCGACTCGATCCGCTTCCGTACGAATGACAGCGTCGTCGAAGAGCTCTTGCTCATTAAGGAACGGGGGAAGCGAGAGGGCGGCAACATCGCGGTGTTCTTCATCGACGATAACTTCGCCATCAACGTCAAGCGCACCAAGTCGCTGCTGCGGGCGATCATCGCGCGTGACGCTATCGTGCCGTGGGTCGCGCAGATCAGCATCAACCTCCTACGCGATCAAAAGCTATTAGACTTGATCTCCGCCAGTGGCGGCCGGTGGATCTTTATCGGAATGGAATCCATCGACCCGGTCAACTTGAAAGCGGTCAACAAGGGGTTCAACAAACCAGCGGAATACGAAGGCATCCTGCACCGGTTGGCGGATCGCGGGCTGTACGCCATCACCTCCTTCATCTTTGGGATGGACGGTGACACTCCCGGCGTAGCCTCACGCACCCTGGATCAAATTGAATCCTGGCCGCCGGGTCTGCCGGTGTACGGACTGTTGACGCCGTATCCGGCGACGCCGCTCTACGATCGGCTGGCAAAAGAAGGGCGTCTGACGCGCCCGACGCACTGGCTCGATTTCCGTCCGTTCAGGATGGCGTTTACGCCAAAGAGCATCACTGTCGACGAGTCGGAGGCGGAGGTGCGTAGTGCCTGGGCAAGGTCTTACTCCCGCTCAGCCATTAGCGGGGCGCTCCGGAAGATCGCGCATCGGCCGTTTAGCGAACGGGCGACCATGTTTGGCTCTGCGCTAGCGTTTCGGGGCATCTTCTTCCCTCAGGTGCGCAAGCGAGACTGGGTTGTGCTGCTCCTGCAGCACTCGCGAACGATCGTCGGACTGGTCGTCGAGGGCCTGCTGATGAGCATGAGAAGGAAACCCACGCCTAAGCCGCCGGTGCCAGTTGAGGTACCGGTTCCGCCGGCACCGGTTCAAGATCGCGAGCCCGTTTTGTCGGGCGAAGAACGATAAGACTCCCATTCGCCGGGATTTGACTCAAATCTAGTGCCAGGAGCGGGCCTTTAGATAAGGACGCCAGCGGCGAGCGCGGCGAGCACCGTCGCGCCCACGGCGAGCCACCCGTTCCCCGAGCTATCGTCATCGAGCTCTATTCCTCCGAGTTCGTCCCCAAGGGCTTCCATGGAAGCGTAGCGCGCTTCGGGTACCTTTTCGATGCAGCGAGCGATGAGAGCGCGGAGGGAACCGGGAAGGTGCGTACAGAGCGGCGCGGGAGCGCCTTCGATGATGGCGGCTAGCGTGCGCAACGCCGTATCGCGCTTGAACGCCGACGTGCCGGTCAGCAATTCGTAAAGGATCGCTCCAAAAGCGAACTGGTCGGTGCGGTACTCGACGCGGTAGCCACTTGCTTGCTCGGGCGACATGTATTCGAGCGTTCCCAGAATAGTGCCGGGCAGGGTGAGCTCCTCGCTCGTCTCGGCACTCTCAGCCTTGCTGGTTTTATTCGCCCCGAGCGGCTTCGAGAGGCCGAAATCGAGAATCTTCACCTGTCCGTCGGCTGTGACCATGATGTTCTCGGGCTTCAGATCTCGATGCACGACGCCTTTCTTGTGTGCTTCTGCGAGGCCTGCAGCGATCTGCCGGGCGAAAGCGATCACGGTGTGAAGGTCTATCGGGCCGTCGTCAACGAGCTCTCTCAGCGTCCCACCGGGCACGTACTCCATCGCGATGTACGGGATGCCTGTACTTTGACCTACTTCGTGGATAGCTACGATGTTCGGATGCTTCGTCGCCGCAAGCGTGCGCGCCTCGCGGCTGAAACGCTTCAGCAAGTTCTTGTTGCGTATGAATCCGCGCCGAAGGATCTTCAGGGCGACACTCCGCCCGCTACGACGGTCCGTGGCCAAGTGGACTTCCGCCATCGCGCCGACCCCGAGAAGAGCTCGAATGTGATAGTTGCCCAGGTTGTCGCCGGGGTTCAATGTAATCCGTGCCATCTGCGTGCGTTCCCTCTGCCATGGGATACGCAGCCAGCACACCAAGCCGCCACTTTTTTATAGATATAAGAGGACGCCTTTGTTGGGCCTGTTAGTAGCGGCTTCGAGGGCGCGCTGATAGAGCGCGACTTGGCGGCGATGCGCCTCTTCGGATATGTCGACCCGGAGATCGGTCTTGAAATCCACGATCGTCCACGCGGTGTCGGGGTGGGCGCGGAAGACGAGATCGGCGATGCCTTCGATGAGGCGCCCATCCGCGGTGCGCTCGAGAAGCGGGGTCTCTCGGTAGCACTCGGCGGCGTCGCGCGCCGTCACCATTATCGGATGCGCGAGCGCCCGGGTCACGGCTTCGATAGCCGCCCGGGTCTCCGTCTCCGTAGCTCCGAACATGCGGGCAAGGCTTCTTCCAAGCGGCTCGATATTACTTGGCTCACTCGGCTCCGCAAGAGCCGTCCGGGCGAGAAGCTCATGCACGAGCGAGCCGAAACGTTTTCCGGAGGGGCGTTGCGGGTCACGTCCGGGCACCTCGGCAATCTCGACGCGGGCCGCACCAACGACCACGGCCTCGTCTTCGTCGACGAGACGGGTGACGCTCGTGACGCGGTGGCTTTTCACCGCGCCATTCGCGAGGAGGCTTTCCCGATGGATGGACCAGCTCTCGTGCTCGCGTGCGCCCTTCGTCGGGCCGTCCGATTCCTGGCCTTTTAGAATCCAATAGCGCCGAAGCCCGGGCTTTGTCGCGGTCTCGCGCTCGAGATGATGCGGATCCCACCATACGACGCGGTGGAGGCCGCGTTGCGGCTTGTGAAGCCCCGGACGGACGCCTTCTCCGGGCATCACGTCGGCACGATCACCCCGCTCGACAACGCACTCCTCACCTGTGAAACGAGGGCAGCCCGAAGGGACGACGGGGAAGCGCTGCGTTTTGAGCGTAGGGTGGAGCGTGGGGAGAAGCGGTCCCACCCAGCCGCTCTCTTGGGCACGATCCGCCACGACCGGCGTGACGAGCACGTCCCTTGCGCGCGTCGCCGCCACGTAGAGCAGCCTCAAGCTCTCCGCGCCGTCGCGCTCGCCTTCGGCTTGCTCGTTGTCGAGAAGCTCCCACGGCGACCCGCCGGCGAGCCTCACCGCAAAGATCTTGCGTTCCGGGTCGACATGACGCGATGCGCCCATGGAAAAATTGCACGTGATGTCGCAAAGCACGATAACGGGGAACTCGAGGCCTTTGGCTTTGTGCACCGTCATGAGGCGCACGCCCTCGACCCCGTCTTCGATGAGCGGCTGCTCGTTGGGGTCGCCTTTTTCCGCGAGCCCATCCAAGTGCTCGACGAAGCCGCGAAACGAAAGCCCGCCGCTCTCCTCGAAGTTGCGCGCGAGCTGCATGAGGCGAAGCACATTGGCGAGAACTTGATCACCCGCTTGCCAGAGCGCGAAGCCCGCTTGAGCGCGCGTTTCATCTAGAAGCTCGCGGATGGTGAGTGCTACGGGGCGGAAGTTCCGGCCGCGATGCAAGTGAGCGAGTACGTCGAGTGCTTTCTGCACATCCTCCGAGGCTGCTTCCGTCTGGCGAAAAGGATGGAGCGGACCGTGCGCGGTGCGAAACAGGAAGAGGTCGTCGTCTGAAAGGCTGAATAGCGGCCCTCGCAGCGTGGAGAACACCGAGAGCTCGTCATCGGGCCGTTCGATCGCTGTGAGGGCGACGCGCATGGCTTCGATCTCCTCGCGTTGATGGAAGCCGCGTCCTCCAATCAGCACGTGTGGCACGTCGAGGCCTTGTAGCTGTTCGATGTAGGGCTGCGTAATCGAGCGCCCGCCGCTGACGAAGCGACGGAAGAGCAAGCAAACGTCCGACGCCGTGACGGGTCTCGGCTCTGTGCTCGTGCGTGAGGTCACTAACCAACCGCTTTCCTCGACGAGCCAGCGTACCCAGGCGGCGACCGCGTTGGGCTCGGAGCGCGCCATCGCATATTGAGTCAAATAGCCCCAATCGCCGTAAGGCCGTGCGAGGGGAAGCGCCACGACCGCCGGTTGACCGACGATCCCCGGCCGGTGAGGCTCGAGGCGCACGTACTCGGCTTGATGGTTGTGCTCGGTGCGCTTCATCGCCTCCGCCATGGCACTGTTGACCATCTCTTGGATTTCAGGCACCGAACGAAAGCTCACACTGAGATATTGCGGCTTCGCACCCGCGGAGACGAGCTGGCGCTTTACGGTTTGATAGAGCGATACATCGGCGCGGCGAAAACGATAGATGGACTGCTTCGGATCGGCGACGATGAAGAGCTTCCCGGGAACCGGCCGCACTTTCCGCCACTGATCCTCGCCGGGCTCACTCGAGGCGAGCAAGAGAAGAATTTCGGCTTGGAGCGGATCGGTGTCCTGGAACTCGTCGACGAAGATATGGGTGAAGCGGTCCTGGAGCTCTTTTCGGAGCTCGAGATGATTGCGCAGCATGTCGCGCGCTTGGATCAGTAAGTCGAGAAAATCGAGACGGCCCGCCTTGTTCTTCGTGTCCTGATAGCCCGTCACCACTTCTTGAAGCTCGTTTTGTAGATGTGCGGCGCGGTCGGCCGCGACCTGCTTCTTGAAATCTGCCATGGCGTCCACGAGCGTCTCGCGCTCCGAGAGAATCTGCTCGCGAACGCCACTTCCGCCAAACGCGCCGCGACCTTTTCGCCGCCCGAGCTTGAGTGCCGGCAGGCGATGCTCGAGCGCGTCGTAGTCGCGCTTGCCGCTGACTTGTTCCTGACCGCGTAGTTCCTGTAGGAAGCTCTGTAAGCCTGCGAGATCCATGAAAAGGTAGTCGCGCTGGCTATGAGGATTCTCCGCCATCTCCGCGAGGTGTCGTGCGCGCTCGAGGAGGTCATCGATCATGCCCTCGCGATCGAAAGAGCGAATTTCCCAAGGCGTCGGGAAGTCCCGGATATCGACGAGCGAGCGTCCGGCACGATAAAGATCGTCGATGGGGCCCTGGTCCCGAAAAGGACGCTTTCGCAGCTGCCGCCGTACACCCGACGGAGGATCGGCGAGCTTCTCTTCGAGCCAGCGATCGAAGACGCGGCGGTAAATGCGCTCGGTCTCATCTTCTGTCGAGACTTCGAACAGTGGGTCTACCTTCGCCTGTAGCGGGCGCTCCTTCAACAAATCCGCGCAGAAGCCGTGGATGGTTCCGATATGGGCTTGCTCGAGCTGGAGGAGACCACGGTCGAGCCGCGCCAAAATATCGCGAGCGTCTTTTATCGCGGGGTCGACCGCGAGCGAGCGAGCGGTCTCGAGCTCGCCGCGCAGACGGAGCTTGAGCTCACCCGCCGCCTTTTCCGTAAAGGTAACGGCCACGAGCCTCGGAAGCTCGCCGCGCCCCGTTTTGATAATCTCGATGATCCGTCCGACGAGTGCTGTTGTTTTACCCGTTCCTGCCGCGGCCTCCACCACGAGAGTCGTGTCGAGATCATTCTGGATGGCGTCGCGCGCGGCCTGGTCGGCGAGTGGCTCGCTCATGTGAGATTCCGCAGCCAGTTGAGAGGCGAAAGACGAGGGTCCGCTTGTTTGCGTTTGGCGTCGACCTCCATCCTCGGTCCGCAAACGGGGAGGTAGTCGCAAAAGCGGCACCCGAACTTGGCCTGGGGAGAGGCGGGGAAGAAACCTTCGTCGATGATGTCGTCGAGGCGTCTTTGAAACTCGGCGACTACCTCGAGCGCTTTGTCGTCGACGTGCACTACGCGCTGGGCATAGCCGCCGCGCTCCGTGCAGTAGTACAGGCGCGACGATTCGACTTGTTCGCCGGTCAACGCCTCATAGGCGAGTGTGTAGAGAACCGGCTGGAGGCTCTCACCGCCGTTCAGGATGGCGCTTTCCGGCATCCACACCTTCCCGCTCTTATGGTCGGTCACCCGCACTTTGCCGTCCGCGCGTTTTTCGACGAGGTCGATAGCACCGCAAAGCCTCAACCCGCCTTCGAGCTTCGCGACGTCGAGGGTGCTCGAGGGATCCGCCGGCCCACGCGGCCGCATGCCGAATGTGTATTCTCGCCGGTAGGGGACGAAGCCGTCGGTCTTCTCGGCTTCGCGGCGAATCCATCCGCGCAAGTCGATGCGGATTCGCTCGAGCTCGTCCTGCCAGATGCGCTCGATGGCGGGCGCGAGCTGCTCATGAAAACCGTCCGTAACCTCGTCGAGCACGACTTCGAACAGACGCATCACTTCGACGAGATTTTCCGGCGTCACGGGGACCAAGCCAGCTTCTTCGAGCCGGCCGATGACGTGAAACTGCGCTTCGTGAACGATGTGGCCGCGCGTGAGCGCGTCGAGATGCGTGATGGGCTCGATGACGTCGCGCGGGCGCAGTCGCAGGATTGCGTTCAAATAGAACCGATAAGGACAGCCCGCGTACTTCTCGAGTGCCGTGACCGAATAGGCGCGGGCGCTCAAGCGCTGGGCTCGAAGCGTCTCTCTCGCGCTTTCGGAGGGCTCGAGATAGCCGTCGACGGAGGTAAATTTTCCCGGGCGTCCCCGTTGGTATTTAGCGCGGAGCGATCGCGCGAGTGACGGGTTCACGTCGACGAGATAGCGTCCCGTGCCCCGCACGTCGTCCTCCCGCGCATCCCGCCGGAGCGCGTCCGCGAGAAAAGCGAGGTCGAACTCGGTCGCGTCGATGGCGCGCTTGTGCTCGAGCGGTGCTGGCCAGCCGAGGCGGGCGCCGCTCGAGCTCGCGGCCTCGCGCTCGAGCGTCTCAAAATCGGGAAGAGTACCTTGGCTGGCGCGAGCGATCTCGAGAAGATAGAAAGACGGCACTTTGGCGCGGCCTTGCTTGAGATCGACCGACGGGTAGCTGAAAACGATTTGCTTTGTGGCAGCGCCTATCGCGATCTTGAGAGCGAGCCTTTCGTTCGAAGCCCGTTCTTCCGAGAGTTGAAGTCCCGCCCCGAGCGTGCGGCGCTTCGGGTCCAGCAAAAGCGGGTCCTCCACGATTTTTCTCGGAAACATACGCTCCGCGAGGCCGGGTACGAGCACCACCTGGAAGCTCGCACCGCGCACGGCGTCGATGGGCGCGATCCAAACTTTTCCGTAACGGTAGTCTTTCGGGCGTTGCGAGAGCAGCGTGAGGCGTTCGCTCAAAACGTCGCGGACTTCCATCCAATCGACGGGACCGACGGAGCTCATCGGGCGCAGCTCCTCGAGAATCGCGAGCACGCCTTCCGGGCGGGTGAGGGCCCGCATTGCGAGCCGCTCGAGCGCTTCGATCCATCCGCCCCATAGAGCTTGTGTGGGAAACTCCGCGAGAACTTCTACGAGTGGGAGGGCATAGCGTTTCAAGTGCTCGAGGTCAAGACACTCCCGTTGTAGTGACTCCGCTTCGGCGCTGTCTTGATCTTCGACTTCTAGGAGTCGGATCTCGAGCTCCCGTCCGAGACCTGCAAGGCGACGCTCCCAGCGCGCGTGGCTGCCAATGACCGCGGCGTCCACGAGGAGCTTTTCCCATCGCCACGGTGCGCGCAACCCTCCCTCAATCGCTATGGCCTTTTCCGGCTCATCGAGTTTCTCGGGCTCGGTAAAAAGGTCGAGTTGTACCGGCTCCATCGCTTCGGCCGTTTTGGGCGCGAGAGCATGTTTCGGCGGTACCCAGAGAATGTCTTCGTCCTCGGGCAAAGCCTCGGACGGCACCGGTAGACCCTCGGCGTCGAGCTTGGGTAGTTGCGCCAAAGAGAGATACTCGGCGAAACGGGTGGCGCTCAGCTCTTCCGCCGCGCAGTCCATGAGTGCTAAGAAAGCGCGCCCCGCGGGATCGGGGCGCGTCGTACCGCACTCGAAGTGAGCGGGGATTTCCGCGCGGCCGAATGCGTCTTCGAGCAGCGTCGTATAGCTCCCGGGGGAGCGCAGCAAGACCGCAATCTCGTCGAAGGGTGTCCCCGCCGCGGCGGCGTCTTGGACAGCCCGCACGATCTCGACGGCCTCTTGGGCTTCGCCGGGGGCGGAGAGAATCGTGACTTCGTGCGCTTCTTCCTGAGGGGGGGGCGCTTCGTCGCTGAAAAGATATTGCTGAAGAGCGCGAAGCGACGGGGGGCCTTCAGCAGGGAGTACCTCGGCGTCGCAGCCGAGGGCGTCGACCAAGTAACGCAACGAGAGATCGTCGCCCGCCGGTACGGTAGCGACCGCGGTCGGCGCGCGCTCGGCGAGTGCTCTCACGAGCTTCGCCTCCGCCGGCGTTTCTATGAGCACATCGAGGAGAACGCACGGTACCGCGACGTGGTTGCCGGCGAAAGCGTCGAGTGCGTCGAGTGCCTGCGCCAACACGTGAGAGCGGTCGGCGACGCCGTGCTCGCGGGAGATCGCTTCGTAGGCCTCGGCGACGTGCCGGAGGACTTTGCCCTCCGCGCCGAGTGCTTTGAGCGACGCGGTGGTCACGCCGTGCAGACGGCACTCCTGGATCGTGGAGGTCAGAGCGCGCACGAGACCCGGCCCGTCTGCGACGCTCGTGAGTCTTCCCAGGGAGTTGTCTCGAACTCCCTGGTGAACGACGCGCGCCATCACTGCTTCTTGACCGAGGCGGCTGTGAGAGGTTCTTCCTGCGCGGGCGAGCGCCGGAAGAGCGAGCTCATAGGCAAGGGCGTCGAGGGTCAAACGTCGAACGGCGAAGAGCGATCCCCTTTCCGCGGCGAGCTCCCTGACGAAGTGATCCGCAGATTCCTGCTCTTTCGAGAGCAGCAAGAGCGGGCTGCTTCGGGGCAGATCGCGTACGATGTCTTGGGCCCGTCGACGTCTTGCCGCGGCCGACGGCGCGACGAACAAGATAGGGTGTGACATAAATTCGATGGCACCCGCATGTTAGCGGGGTTCGCCCACGATGCAAACCTCATTCGAGGGTTGAAGCGGCGCACGGCTGGGTATAGGATGCTCGGAGCATTCGGCTCGCTACGCCGAGCTTTATTGAGTTTGTTTGTACAGGAGGGATGTCATGAGGACTTTTGGGGCTTTCAAGGCGGCCACCCTTGTCATTCTTATTTTGGGTTTGGCGATGCCGGTTCTGGCCCAGGACGACAAACCGCTTTCTAGACGGGACGCTCGGCGTTACATCCAAGCAGCCGAGGAAGCGTTGAAAGAGGACGATTCCGCCAAGGCTGGCGGGCTGTTTCTACGAGTTCTCCAGGACTTTCCGGACGATGGAGATTCTCGACTCCAGCTCGCCCGGATCTATCGGGGACTCGAGGAGTGGCAGAACGCAGCCAGCGCCTATGCGCTGGCCGCCGAGCATCTCGACGACGCCAAGGAGCAAGCCGAGTGCTACGAAGGCATGACGATAGGCTATTCGCGCTCGGCAGATTACGTGAAGGCCGTCGAAATCGGACGCAAAGCGATCGAGATGAACCCCGATAGCGCGGATGTGGCCATTGGTTTGGCGATGGGACTGGCGAAGACCGGCCAGCTCGACGAAGCCGCGCTAATCGCGGTGAAGGCCCTCGAGCTCGCGCCCAACAATGCGTTTGCGCATAACACCCTCGGTGAAGCGGCGCTCGCTCAAGGAAACCGAGAAGAGGCCAAGGCATCGTTTCAAAAAGCCCTCGAGCTCGACCCGAACACCGCGGAAGCTCATGCTGGGCTCGCCGACGTGCTCTTCGCCGAAGAGGACTATCCCGGGGCCGTTGACTCGGCCTCCAAGGCACTCGGGCTCAACGACCAGTTGACGCGCGCATACGGCATTCGCGGCAAGGCCAACAACGCTCTCGGAAACACCAATGAGGCCTATTCGGATCTCGCGATGGCCATCACTGTCAACGCCGATGACCCGGACGCGAACCTCGCCTTCGCGCAGGTCTACCACGCCCAGGAAAATGTGAGCATGGCGACGAACTATTACGAGAAAGCTGTTCAGCTGAACCCGAATCTCATCGTCGCCTATGTCGCGCTCGGGGAGATATATGTCGAGCAGCGAAAGTTCAGCGAGCTTGGGGAGGTGATGCGGCAACTAGTCGCGACGGATCCCGACAACGCGATGGGCCATCTCTATCTCGGCCTTTCTCACGAGGGCGCGAAGAACAGTGCGGACGCGATCACGGAGTTCTCGAAAGCGGCCGAGCTCGATGACAGCCTCGCGGAAGCGCACTACCGGAAAGGTCGTCTCCTGCGCACGCAGAAACAAACCGCTGAAGGTCTCGCGGCGCTCCAGAAAGCCGAGTCGCTCGATGCGGGAAACGCAGACTATTTGACGGAGCTCGGCATCGCGCATTACGAGAGCCAGCAGCTACAGCCGGCGCTCGAAGCGCTCGAAAAAGCCGTGATGTCGCCGGAATATGCGAACGCTCTCGGTTGGGCCTATTACGGCATCGCCCTCAAAGACAGCCAGCGTTTCCCCGAGGCGGTCGATAATTTTCAAAAAGCGCTTGCGGCTTTTCCGAATTATGGTCTCGCGCACTGGGGCCTCGCGTGGTCGGCGTTCGGACAAATCAGCGCCGGTTGCCCGTGCACGCCGGAAGACGATGCGCTCGTCGCTTTGATCGTCGATCACGCCGCGAAGGCGGCGGAGTACGGCGTGAACGATCCTGGGCTTCAAGAGCGCTCCGACATTCTTGGCCGGGGGGAGAAAATCAAGTAACTAAAGCACGTAACTAAATGGATATTCGGATATTCGGGATCTGAGGTTTTGCGCCCCGTCGTTAGGTATTTCTAGCGACTGGGCGTTTTTCTTTTACGGGCGGTTCAGGGTCCAGTTGTAGCTGCGGAATCTTACGGCTAGGTTTTCGCCCTTCTCTTTGATGAAGGACGTAACTTCTTCGGTTGCGTATTTGGCGATGTAGGCTTGGAGTGTTTTCTCGGAGCCTTTGTAAGCGGGGTTCACGAAGTCGCCGCCATACCATTCCATGATCTTCGTGACGAGTAGTGAGCCGTCCTCGACCGAGATGTAATCGGGATCGGTGAGCGTGGCTTTCGTCACCTCGTCGAGTTGTACGTCGAGCCGAGCCGCCAAAAAAGCGCGTTCGGGGAGCGGCGGGCACGACGATGACGCGCAGTTGACGGCAAAATGTACCCGGGGATCTTTGAAGATGGGGCGTAGGATGTTGTGCTCCATGTTGTCGAGGCTGAGCTCGAAACCGCCGACCACATGTGTTTCTCTTTTGAATACATCCGGAATGTCGCGGATGCTCGCGATCTTGTAGGTACCGTCGTCGGTGACCTGTTCGAAGATACCTCGGACGGTATAGGCGTTGTACGCGTTAATAAAAAGCGTCTTTATCTCGTTCGCGGCGAGAGAGTTCAGGTCGGCCTTCGCGAGCCGCGACAAATAGGCGTCGAATTTGTCCTCGTCCTGCTTCAGACCGGCATAGTCGAACTGGCGGCCGCCGTCCTGCGCGTAAGCGACGAGCAGCTCGTCCCACCGGCTGTGGTCGAAGCCGCCGGTGCCGTCGGCGATGCCGCGCTCGAGCACAGACGAGATGTCTCCCGCGATTGGGCTCGCCAGCGGGGCTCCACATCCGTTGGCGAGCGCACCAATCATAGCTGCCAAGAAAAATTGGTTCATAGGTCGTTCCTCCGTGCCCAAGCTTATACATACCAGCTTGACTTGCTTGTGAATTCTTGCACAGAGAGCGTAATCGAGTTCCCATCTAGAGGGAGGCTTCGGAAGAACTTCGGAATAATGACGGTGGCGAAGGACCCTCGACTTTAGTAAGCCTCGAGATTGTGCTAAAGTCGATCCCTTGAAACAAGTGTCGTTTCTGGTGAGCCAAGGCCGAATGTACGATGTATGAAGCCTTTTACGGCTTTCGAGAGAAGCCCTTCAACCTGACTTCAGATCCGAAATTTCTCTACCTTTCGACCAAGCACAACGAAGCTTTTGCGCATCTCGAGTTTGGACTCCGCCAGCGCGGCGGCTTCATGGTCATCACCGGTGAGGTCGGCACTGGCAAGACCACTTTGTGCCGCTACTTCCTCGACCGGCTCGACGAGGACACGGTCAGCGCTTTCATTCTGTACCCGGCGCTCGGCACGACCGAGCTTTTGCGCTCGGTAAATCATGATCTCGGCATTGCGCCGAACGGCGACAGCGACAAAGAGCTCATCGACGGGCTCCACGCGTTCCTCCTCGACTCTCGGCTCCACGGAAAGAACATAGTGCTGGTCATCGATGAAGCGCAGAACCTGTCGCGGGACGTGTTGGAGCAAGTACGTCTCATTTCTAACCTGGAGACGGACACCGAAAAGCTCATTCAGATCGTGCTCATTGGCCAGTCCGAGTTGAACGACCTACTGGCTCAGAGAGACTTGCGCCAGCTCGCTCAGCGCGTGACGGCGCGCTATCACCTGACGCCTCTGAGCCGGGAGGAGATGACGCGCTACATCCATCACCGTCTCGTGGTCGCCGGTGGCAGCAACAGCGTGCAGTTCACGCCCGGCGCGATTCGAATCGCGCGGCGTTTTTCAAAAGGCGTTCCGAGGCTCATCAACCTCGTCTGTGATCGAGCGCTCCTTGCAGCCTACGTGCTCGAGCAGCGCAAGATTACGCGGAGCATCGTGCGCCGTGCGATAGGCGAGCTCAACATGTCGGAAGCACGTCCTTGGTACCGTCGCTGGGGATGGGGTATGACGTCGCTTCTGGCAAGCCTCGGGCTCGTGATAGGCCTTTTCTCCCTCGCTTCGATCGGTGTCGCGAGCTTCCCCCCGAGCGCGTTTTTCGGGGGCTTGAGCAACGATGCCGAGGTTGCTCTGCTCGCGCCCGACGCGGCGGACTTCTCGGGGCAATTCGAGCTACGGCTCGTCTCGCTTTCGGACAAGCTCTCGCACCGCGCGGCCTCTGCGGTCTTGCTCGGATGACCCGAAGAAAGTAATGTCGAAATCCGTATCGACCAGCGGGCTTCCCAAACCGACGGCGACGCTTGCACTGGCGAATGGAGACGACGAGCTCGCGCTGCTTCCGCCGTTGCGCGAGCCCGAGCCTGAGCCACCCGCCGAGCCCGAGCCGGAGAACGTGGTGGACGCCACTAGGGCGCCCGCATCCGCACCGGCTGCTCTGATTGAGACGCCTCCCACGGCGGCTCCACCGCCCGAGGACGTACCCGCCGCGCCGATCCGTGTCGTGGGCCGCGAACGGGCCACCATGCGTGATTCTGCACCACCATTCGACGCAGACGAGGTGGAAGAGCCGACGCAACCGGAGCCGGAAACGGAACCTGTCGAAAGCGACCTGATGATCCCGCGCCTCGTATTGCAAGGAACCTCTGTAATCGATGGCGATCCCGTCGCTGTGATAAGCGATCAGCGTGTCTTCGAAGGCGACCTCATCGAAGGTGCGCGCGTGGTGCGCATCGGTGAAAGAGAAGTCGAACTCGAGCTCGAAGGCAAGCGATTCGTGCTCCGCTTGTAGCGCCTACCGTTTTTTTCCTCTCGTGTTGGTCCTTGGTCACGTCGCATCGGCGAGCGTTACTTGTCACGCCATGGACAAAAAGGCGGACCTGCGCTTCGTCGTCTTGCTCACGCTTCTGGCCGACATCATCGACAAGCCTTTCGGTCTCATCATCTTTAGTGAGACCATTAATAATGGGCGCGTGTGGTTCCACTCACTGGCGGTCAACCTCGCACTCTCAGCCGTCCTTCTCCTGTGGCGGAAGCCTCTCGTCTACGTCCTCGCGCTCTGGTTCCACCAGCTTTGCGATCGCATGTGGATGCGCCCTTGGGTTGCGCTATGGCCTTTGACCGGCGCGTTCGGCTACCGTGATCTTCCGCTCGACCAGTGGCTCTACGGCATGTTAAATCCCTACAACGTCATCTCGGATGTCTTGGGGCTCGCCGTGCTCGTCGTCTTCGCCTGGTATTACGGCCTTTTGCAGTGGAAGCGCTTCAAGTCATTTCTCATGACGGGCAAGCTCGAAAAGCGTTTGGTATGATCCCGCGGATTTCCCAAACCCTATGAAAAGACTCATTGCTTGCCAGAGTGCTTCGACTGGCATCACCTGATTGATCTGTGCAGTTTGGTGGGAGCGCTGCTGATCGACCCCGAGGGTGTGTACGACCCGCGCTTTAGCAACGACCGACTGTTGCTCGGCCTCAAGGGCACGATGAGCGAGTACGAGCTGACACTGTTTCGTCAACGCTCGCATGAGGCGAGGCATCAGAAGGCGGTCCGCGGCGAGCTGCGATTCCTCATTCCGGTGGGCTTCCAGTGGAGCGTCGAGGGAGGGCTCGACAAAAGCGCTGACCTGCGCATCCAACAAGCCCTCGACATGGTGTTTGCGAAGTTCCGCGAGCTGGGCAGCGCGCGCCAGAGCTTGTTGTGGATGCGTGAACAGCAGATATCGCTACCCAAGCGCCGTGGCCGCCGCTTGGATTCGGAGCTCGTTTGGGCGTTGCCAAGCTACGGGATGGTTCTGAGCATGTTAAACAACCCCATCTATGCGGGTGCCTACGCCTTTGGCCGAACGGGCTCACGCACGAGCATCGTGGACGAGCGTGCTCATGTCACGCGCGGTCATCACAAGCCGCGCTCGGAGTGGACGGTGTTGATCCAGGACCATCATCCTGGTTACATCACGTGGGAAGAATATGAGCGGAATCAGAAGATTTTGGCGGACAATGCCAACATGAAAGGACGCATGGCCAGGGGTGCGCCTCGACCAGGAGGCGCTTTACTCGCAGGACTACTTCGCTGTGGCCGTTGCGGGCGCAAGCTCCACGTGCATTACTCCGGCAAAGAGGGCGTGGCTTTGTATCGATGTCGGGGCGCCGCCAACCGATACGGCGAGCCGAGCTGTCTGAGCTTTCGCGGAACCAGCCTGGAGCGAGCGGTTGAGGAAGACGTCCTCAAGGTGGTGGAGCCCGGCGCGATCGAAGCCGCGATCGCGGCGGGGCGGGCGGCGGTGGAGAAGAGGAACGAGCATCTTAGGGCGGTGGAGCTGGAAGTGGAGCAAGCGCGCTACGAGGCCGAGCCGAGCTTTCGCCAGTACGACGCCTCCGACCCCGAGAATCGGCTGGTGACGGGCGAGCTCGAGCGGCGCTGGAACGAGACGCTTTTGCGGGTGCGCGCGCTCGAGGAGCGTCTTCGCGAACTGGAGCAAGCTCCTTCATCGCAGCAGGTCATCGATACGAAGGAGCTACTCACGCTCGGCTCCGACTTCGCCCGGGTATGGGAGGCTCCGTCGACAGACATGCGCCTCAAGAAGCGCATCGTGCGCACGCTCGTCGAAGAGATCGTTGTCGACGTCAACGAGGCTGGCGACACCATCGAAGCCGTTGTTCACTGGAGGGGCGGTATCCACTCGGCGCACCGCGTCAGGAAGAACACCACGGGCCATCGCCGCGTCGGCGCCGAGAAGACTGTGGAGATCCTCACGCAGATGGCGGGACGCTTTTCCGACGAGGACATCGCCTTGACCCTCAACCGGGTTGGCATCCGCACAGCCAGGGGGCTCACCTGGAACGCCGGCCGTGTCAGGGCGTACCGCTCCTACCACAACCTCCCGGCACTAAACCGATCCAACGACCAGCCGAGCGAGATGCTCACCCTCAATGAGGCCGCGAACATTCTCGGCGTCTGCACCATGACCGTGCGTCGCATCATCGGACGCGGCATCCTGCCCGCCGTTCAACCCGCGCCCTGGGTACCATGGAGCATCCGCCGTAGCGACCTCGACGAACCGAGAGTCCAAAATGCCGTGCAGGCTTCGAAGGACTACCGTCCGCGAACAACCCCTCGCGACTCCAAAACTCCCAGGATTCCTGGATTGTAGAAAAGGGGGCATTATGAAACCTATACGACCGAACAGAAAGTCATTCGTAAAATCTTGGATCATTTCAAAAAGCCCAAGACCCACTCCCGCGCTCCTCCTCAGCCGTAGCTTCGCTCTCTTCCCTTCATCTCCTCTGTGCCGTTTCTTTGGCAACGCCCGCCATACCTGTGTCTTCACCTACGAAAACCCCTCCGCCCTCACCGCCTTTGTCTTGCTATATGCCCTTTGCCAATGTCACCGATACTGAATGACGTGACGCCACGTCGGTCAAGCTGGACCACGTCGGTCAAGCTGGAGAAAACGCAATGGAACGCCCTGGGAGGGCTTTGAAATTTCCTATCCTTTGAAATTTCCTATCCTTCTCGATTTTTCGCAGGCGCTCGGCCTCGCCTTGATCGTGGATGAAGCCTTTCTCGACTATCCGTTCTCCGGGACGCAGCGAAGCTTTGCCGACGCCCACCGGGGTCTGGTTTTCGTTTTGAGCGGTCTTTCCAAGCTCGCGGGGCTTCCGCAGATGAAACTCGCTTGGATCGCGGTCGCGGGCGCTCTCGAAAGGCGCCGGGAAGCGCTCGCGCGCCTCGAGCACGTCGCCGACACTTATTTATCCGTCGGGACGGCGGTGCAGCTGGCCGCGCCCCGGCTTCTAGACCTTGCGCCCGGTTTGCGTCGAGCCATCCGGTCGCGCACCGCGAGCAATCTCGAAATGCTGTCTCGCGAGGCTCGAGCCGCGGTGTCGATCTCCGTGCTGCCGGTCGATAGCGGCTGGTACCAGCCCGTGCGACTTCCCGCTGTCGCGAGCTCCGAGGCCTGGGCGTTCGACGTCTTGAGGCAAGCCTCCGTATATCTTCATCCGGGACTTTTCTTCGGCTTTTCGCAAGAGGCCCACGTCGTCGTGAGCTTACTCACCGAGCCTTCCGTACTCGAGGAGGGGCTCGCCAGGCTTCTCCGCATCGTGGCAGATCGAGTGGGCTCTCCGCGTGGCTGAGGTCAAAAACTCGGGCCGATTAGAAGAAAGACGATTCGCAACTGCGACCCGCATCTTCCGAGGAAGAGAAACTCTCAACCGACGAACCCAATCTCTCTTCCAAGCAGTACGCAGCCCAGTTTCTCCTAACGCGAGCTCCTCCCTCGCGGCAATCGTCCACGTTTCAGCTTGGCTCGCCCCCGCTTGCTCCGCGCGGCATGAAATTTCCTATCATTCCTCGAGCTCGGAGCTTTCGGGCTACGGATAGGTGGAGCCAGGCCTCTCCTCGTCCACGACGGGAGGCCGTAGTCGTTCTCACCATCTACGATGGAACTCGGCCGAGTCTCTGGCTCGCCGAGCTCGACCGTGAAACACTGATCGAGCGCTTTCGCGAGCCCATAGTCGAGGACCTTGATCGTGCCGTCTTCTTTGAAGCCTGATGATGGCGGGCTTCAAGTCGCGGTGGGTGACGGCTGCCTCGTGGCCCGCCTCGAGCGCCTCAGCAATTTGCTTCGCAATGGCGATGGCGTCCTCGACCGGGATCGGCCTTTGCTCGATCCGCTCAGCGAGTGTCGGTCCCTCGACGAACTCGAGAACGAGCGCGCCCGACTCGAACCCGAAGATGCTCGCGATGTTCGCACGGTTCAGCGACGCGAGGAGCTTGGCCTCCCGCTCGAACCGACCAGGCGTTCGTCGTCGCCTGCAAACTCCCAGGAAGGACTTTGATCGCGACGTCACGGTCGAGCTTCGTGTCACGGGCGCGGTACACCTCACTTCGAGTAGGCAGGAGTCGCCCGAAGCTACAGGACGATGTTTATGTTCTCAGTTGGCCGCCTGCTTAACGAAAAACCGAACGAGGAGGGGAGCGAGCAAAGAGAAATTTGCTTTCGATCGCGCCAAAGTCGGGGGCAGCTGTGTCGCCCTGGCTCCGTGGCGTATCTCCAGAGTGAGCCAGGCATCAGGCGATCGCGACGTCCCGCATTAGCGCTTTTCGTCGACCACGTTTCCTTTGAAGATTGTTTCTGGATCTCCGTCTTGTGGATTTCGGTTTCGGAAATCTCGAACAGGTTGTGGTTGAGGACAATCATGTCGGCCCATTTGTCTTTCTCGATGGAACCGGTCACATCGATCACGGCGTGGAGCGTTCACGCATGTTGCCAATAGTCGTGCTACGACTCAGCGACGCCTGAGCTCATGGAACGTAGCCGAGAGATCGCAACTGCTCTTCGACATCGTCCGGCACCTCGACGCGTTCGTTTCGAGCTCCGCCATGAGCTTCGCGGACGTCGACCTCTCGCAATTCCGCATCCATGAGCGTTTTCCTGAAGCCATCCAGTGCACTCAAACTTTTCGTGCCCCGCACGAGTCTCAAAGTGACCGGCTCCTGCTCCCCGGGGTCGCGCACCAAATCGTAAAGGACCTCACGTCGACGATCCGACTCCTGGTTCACTAGATACTTGTACGTCTTCGTTCTCGCCGAGACGGATACATTGTCGTTCGGGAGGACCAAGCGAGAGATCGCGGTCCTCGGAGCTTCTCCACCCGAACTGTCCAGTAGGTGGGCAACGCCCATTCCCGAGACCGTGGTCTCGAGGGTGATATCGAGCAGGGAGAGGATCGTGGGCATGAAATCGACGTGTTGCACCTGCTCCCGGACTCGGAGTCCCGCTGGGACGCGACCGGGTTGACGGAGCAAGAGGGGGACTTTGAGAACTTCGTCATGGAGTGTGAAGCGGTGACCCTTGTTGCCATGCTCGAAGAACTCCTCACCATGGTCGGCGGTGACCACTAGCAACGTTCGCTCTCCCAGTCCATTGCGGTCGAGTGCATCGAGTAGCTGCCCGATGTATTGGTCGGTGAACAGAATCTCGGCATCGTACAAGGCTATCAGGTGCTCAAGATCCTCAGAGCTCATGTCCGGATGGATCGCGGGATCCTTCCTGAAGTTGTCTCCGGATAGCTCTCCGTCGTAGTCGGGATCGAACTCGCGCCACAGCGGCTCGGGTGGGATGTAGTCGTAGTGAACGTCGAAGTAGTGAAGAAAGAGAAAGAAGGGTGCGTCGCGGTCGCGACTGATGAAGTCGATGGCTTTTTCGGTGATCGCGGGGCTGGTGACGGTTCGATGCGAGAGAGCGTCGGCTTCCCTAAGAGCGTTCTGTGACTCGGTGGAATCCAGTTCGGCGATCGCCTCTTCGAGGGCGGTCATGCCGTAGACACCTTCGTATTCGTCGAAACCCTCGGCGAAGCCAAAAACGGGACGGAGGTAGGGTCCGCTGTAGATGCCTTTGGTTCGGTAGCCCTCTTCCCGTAGACGCGACGCGAGCGTTGGCACGCGCGCCGCGAGTCGGGTCTGATCTTGCTCGACACCGTGCACGTAGCTCGATAGCCCAGTAAGCATGGAGATGTGTGTTGGAAGCGTCCACGAACTTTCCGCGATTACGCTTTCGAAGAGGGCACCTTCTCGGGCGATGCGGTCTAAACTGGGTGATGTCGGTCGCGAATATCCGTAGCAGCGCAAGTGATCGGCGCGCAACGAGTCGATCGAGATGAAAACGATATTGACGAGAGGGCGTTGGGTGTCCGCGCAACCGAGGATAAACGTCAGCGTGAGTGGGCAGAGCAGTCGAGCGATTCGCACAAAACTCAACCGGCGTGGCCGTTCATGCGTCATCGATGGCGTCGTTTCGATTGGAAACGATAGCACAGGCCCTCTAAACGCGGCAAGCTTACGGGATGTCGCCGACAGCGAGGCCACTGATGCTTGTGGCTCGCCTCGAGTGGACGGCCGGTCCCGACGGACTTTGTGCTGTATCTTTTTGATGCACCTGCTCGTCCGTTGTATTAATCCGCCTATGCCCAGAGTGTCGGTTGTCAGTTGCCCCCGAAGCTTCTCAGTACCTATGTCCTATCGGTCTGGCGCCGTTTTCGTGACTTCACGACGAGCCTACCGGACACGCGACCGAACGCCTGGCTTCGAAGTGTGCTGTTCCAACTTCCTCACAACATGTGCCACGGCGCTCTGCCCAGCCCCACTGTCAAAACGCGTTGACGATCAGCTCGCGGGCGAGTGCTCCCGGCTATCGTGCTCGCAACTTCCTCACAACATGTCTCTTGACGTTTTTTCACGCCACGGCGCTCTCGCTGGCATGGCCTTCGCTAACCAACGGGCTCTATGGGCACCTTTGCCGCACCCTCGAGCCGCCTCGTCTCTACCGCCCACGCAATGTGCGCGCGAGCCCTCTCTATCAGCTACTTGAGACCTGCTACGAAGAGGTCAAGGCTGTCTGGGAGCAACGCTTCGAGAAAAAATACGGATTCTGGAGGGGCTTCGTCGACACCGTCGTCGCTCGTTACCTAGATTGTGGTGTCGCTGAAGGGGGGTTCGCAAGACTCAGATGCGATACATGTGACGTCGAAGAACTACTCACACTCAGCTGCAAACAAAGGGGCATCTGCCCGTCCTGTGATGCGAAGCGGGCAGCCGCCTTTGCCGCCTTGCTCAAGGATGAGCTTTTGGAAAACGTCGGCCATTGCTTGTGGACTTTTACGATCCCCAAAATGCTCCGACCCTTTTCATGTTCAGGCGCGAGCTGCTCGGAGATCTCGTTCGCCTTGCTTACGAGACCATCAACGAGTTGTTGAGCGAAGCCGCCGGTGACCACAAAGCCCGTTCCGGGGTCGTCGCGGTCCCGCAGACATTCGGGAGTGTTTTGAACGTACATCCGCCACTCCGCCCTCGCTGGGCACCAACCAGATTGCGGATTCACCTCCACGGTTTTTCTGTCGAAGATTGGCTGTGCTTCATCGTATGCCGAAACCGTTCTTGGAGTTGCCTCAGTAACGACCGTGCACTCTTGAGCGAATGCGGGAGGGCTGGGATCCGTGTACGTCGCAGTCTCGGGCTCCCGGTCGAATTGGTCCAACGAGAAGAGCTGAGCGAAAAGCGTGCTTTACGCGTGGCGCAACGCATTCACCAGAGCAACCCTCACCACATTAACGAGCGTGTGCTGGCCGCGTTTCGTCGGGCGCTCGGCTTGGATTGACCGTGAAACTGCGCGACGTTGGCCATCGCTTGTTAGGATCGGCAGCCTGTGTGGCGTCGCGCGAGCGAGTGTGTCGTCTGACGGTCGAAGGAGGAGGCTGGCGATGACGGATGGTCAAGCACCGCAAGACAAGAAAGGCCTGAGCCCGATTGCCTGGATCGCCATCGGCTGCTCGGGGATAGCCGTGCTGGGTGCTTTCGCCTTGTTGGTGGGCGGTTTCTTCGCGTTCAACAAGGCGAAGGATGTCCTGGGAGAGATGAACGCAAACCCTGCCGTGACAGCAGCCAGGCTGATTGCAGCCGCCAACCCGGACATCGAGCTTGCCCAGGCGGGCATCGAGGCGGGAGTCGTCACTCTTCTGAACACTCGTACCGCCGAGGAGTTCACCATCGACTTCGAGGATATCGAAGAGGGCAAGTTGAGCTTTCTTTCCAACGGCGAGTCGGTGACGTTGGAGTTGAATGCGGGCGAAGGCGATGAAGGCGGTCTCACTATCCGCACGAACGAAGCGCCGAAGATGAAGAGTGCGATGCCCAGTTTCATCGCGTGGTAGCCCTGTCGCCAGATATCCACCCCGGAAGAAGAAGCGATATGAGGGGCGCCCCCCCACCGGCGGCGCGATGACGTGGCTTATGCCCCAGTAGAGAACGAAGAGGCGACGCATCGAGATCGAGTACTCCCTGCCCTGGAGAGGAAGCTGGCGCATCAGCTCTTGCACATCAAGAGTCTGAGCGATCGAGACGACACCACATTGAACGTGGGACTCATCCGAGGGGTCGTGGGATCACGCTCGTCTCAGACTTCGCCGAGGCCAAAATCGGCGTAAGAGTATCCTGTTTGGAGGCCGGGGGCCGTATTCAAGCGTTGCTGCAGTCGTTGAGGCCAGTGGTGAAAGGCGCCAGCCTCGAGATGGAGGGTTCGTTTACTCGTCCGCCCATGGAGCGCACCCCGCAGAACGTGAAGGTTTTCCGCATGGCGCGCGAGGTGGCTATGTCGCTCGGGTTCGAAGTCGTCGAGTCCTCTAGTGGAGGTACCTCGGATGGGAATCGCACCAGCGCTCTCGGTGTGCCCACCCTGGACGGGATGGGTGCGGTAGGGTGGGGGGCCCACTCGCGGAGCGAAGCCATTTTGGTGCCGGAGGCTCCGACCTCGGTTCCAGCTTCTTCATCGACGACAGCGAACCTCGCCACCGCTAGCCCACGCTGAACAGATCATCCAGAAGCGCAAATTTGCGACGCGGGGTCGACGGCGCAGCTTGAAATGGACTATCCTTATTGTAGTGTTTGATGAACACCGAAAAATGAGCCATCTCCGGGTTCAACGCGACGAGAGCCGCGGCCAGCAGGCCCATACCTCGACTGTCGGTGACCTTGGCAACGGCCATGCCGACCAGCGGATCGCCGCGAGCCCGCACAGAAACGGCACGACCTGCAGCGAGACCTCGGGGTCGCTGATGACTCGTCGTGCAATCCACAGAGTGGCGACGAAGCCGAGAGGCTCTGAGGTCGGGACGGCCGCCAATGAGAAGATCGAGGAGCTCTTGGTGAGAACCGCGACCCACACGTCGTCGAACCGGAGCGCTCCAGGGTTCAGTCCACGGCGTCGCGCCCATGCCGTCGCCAGCAAGAGTGTCGCGTAGGCGAGCGGAATGATGTATCCGGCGACCTGCTTGTTGGCCCCGGTGCTCCGCGTTTCCTCTTGCATACTGACCGTACCTGTCGTTGACGCGCTGTCGCCGGGGCCCTCAGGTTGTTCGATCCACTCCGGGAGGCTACGAGCCTCTGCTGCGAGCGTCTCAAGCACGGAACATATCACGGCGCGAAAAAGGGATCGTATTAACGTTCCGCGGCGTGTGTCACAATCAGGCGCAGCTGGGATCCTGGTCGAGATGTCGGCTTGAAGCTCGCCTCGAGGTCGTGACGACGCATGCCTTGCGCCCGTACAGAAGCCGCCGCTCAGCGCTGTCAGAGCCGCCGATTCGCATCGCGGTGGGTATTTCTCGGCGTTCTCGCTCTCGTCATGGCGAGCGGCTGCCGGGGCGCTGCCGATGTCGCCCCGCCGCCCGGGAAGGTCATTCTGATCGGTGTCGACGGCCTCGAGTGGAGGGTTGTCCTCGATCTCGTCGGCGAGGAGCGCCTTCCCGTCTTGACGCGGCTGATGAGGGAAGGCTCGTTCGGGCGGCTGGAGACCCTGGTGCCCACGTTCTCACCGGTCATCTGGACGACGGTAGCGACCGGAAAGCTGCCAAAGAAGCATGGGATCGAGGATGGAGAGTGGGAGCTCGTTGCTCGTTACGGATCCTTCGATCGCGTGGGGTTTCTGAGAGAGCTCATCGCGAAAACGGGCCGCGCCCAGCCTAGATTTCCCGTTGAATGGGGAACGTCTCTGGGGGCTCGAATTCACTATTGGTGACGGAGCGCATTTCTGGCCCTGGGGTGCTCGCCGAAGTCGAGGTCTATAAATAAGTAGAGGCGCGATCTTTATTTCATCAGCCCCCCCCACGCTCGTCGACCGCATCGAGCGCGAAAGGCAAGATCAAGAAAGACAGGATTACGGTCAGAACACCTTGGATCGCGTCCGTGACGATCGCCGCGCTCAACCCACCCGCCACACCATAGGCGACGAATAGAATGGTCATCGCGACGATCGCGGCCTCCGCGCTGATCGCGCCGCCCGAAACTTATCGCCGTCCACGTCTTTGTGGTTGCCCTGAACATGCCAATTTTGCGAAAAGGTGACCGCGCAATGCGGGCATTTCGTCAACCCACTAGAAAATTTGATCCTACGAAACCGTAACAACAAAAGCGACGTTACCTATGACGAAGAAGACGGCAGCTAATTCTATGAAGCATCGTCTAGCTGTTGAAGTTGTTGAAGCAAGCAACGAGAAGCTGAAAGAAGATGTAGAAGTCTAGAAAGCTAGAACCGAAGTTTAAAAAATATGCCTCCTCAGCAAAATCTGTGGGTCATCTTTGGCTCCGGTAGATCTCCAAGTGTGTGAAAAAGTGCGACTTCGGCAGCTTTGAAGATCCGGAATCCGAAGGCTTTTCTGGTAGTGAGTTTGGCTTTGTTGTTGTGGCCACGGTCCTGTCGCTGATCTCGATGCCCACGGAGCTCAATTCGACGGCAATCTTGGCCGTCGTCCTGCGAGTCCATTTCAAGCCGGTCATCGGATCGCCTGCCGTATCGTGTTGCATCAGCTCTTCGATGTGCGCGATGACCTCGGGCGTTTTTTTTCCACCGGCTTACGACCGCCCCCCGCGCGGCGCGCCCGTTCCACTTCCACGTCTTGCTCAAGAAGCTCTTGTCGTCCCCGAGCCACGGTGCCTGCATCGAGTCCGAGAAACTCGGCGATCCGACCGTCACCGCCGCGTCCCGTCTTCAGGGCCTCGAGCCCGGCGTACAAGCGTCGCTGCTTCTCATCCAGCAAGCTGAAGAACAAAACGATGGCCGCTCTCAGTTCGTCAGGCAGGATGGCAGCTTCGGGTATCGCTCCGACCACACCCGGCTCGGCGAGCAGGCAGCTGCGCGCCAACAACTGTTGCCGTCTGCGACGCGAGTCCGCCGCGCAGTACAGAAACTGCCCCGCGACCTTCTCACGAGTCAAACGAGCGTCTCGAACGAGCTTGCGCAGCGCGTCCTTCGTGCCAACGTGTAGCCGGTTGTCAAGTTCCTCAACGAAGTAGCCGAGATCCGCGGCCTCGACCATTGCCGCCGCCGTCGACAACAGAGTGCCGTAGACCGAAAACCACACCTGCCGATACGACCACAGACCTTGCTGGTCGAACTCAGCGACCTCATCGAGGGTGTAGTAGCGGCCGCAATGGGAGTAGCTCGTACGGTAGGCCAACTCCTTCAGCTTGCGGAAGACGGTGCGCCTGGCGTCCGTGCCCAGCGCTGCCATCAACTTCGGCATGCTGGCGATCTTCTGCTTGCGCAGCAGCGTAGCGATGGAATCTGCGGAGAAAGCGGAGAGTCTCATTATGGCACCTTTACGCCTCTATGAGCGTTATAGTGCCATAACTCCCCTACTCTGGCAACCACCCGGGAGTGATCGAGATGGCGTTGTTTGTAGGGCAAAACGCCGATCTGCACCGACAAACTTGTAGCTTGCATGAGGCACGGTTACGCCCAATCGGCTGGAGTTATTTCTTCGCGGACCCTTAGCGTGGAACCAGTTGAGGAGAAGGACGCGATGTTTGCGCAGCGAGCGAGCCACCTTCTTCATCGGCTCGATCTGCGAACGCATGACTCGAGTGCTCCACCGGTCGAGGAACCGACCGGCCCAATAAGGAGAGACGTATTTCCAGAAGAACTGAAAGTCTTCCTTCAAGAGATAGCTCCGAACCGAGCGGAGGTTGTATTGGAGCAGCTCAGCCAGTTTGACGTCCTGGGAATCCGTGAGATTTTCCGGACGCTTGAGTAGCAACATCGTGAGCCTTTGAGCATTGGCTCATAGCCACGAGCGTGGAGCTGTTTTGCTTCCTCGGCCCGGACTTTGTCGATGGCTCTGCTCATCATCGACATGATGTGGAACCGGTCCAGGACGTGTACGGCGTGGGAAGCTTTCTTGGCGATGTCGTTTCAGCTCCGCCCGCCTCGCCCCGACCTTCGCCTGCGTGCTTTACCTATTCATTCCTTGCTTGACCCGAAGCGTTCTCTTGCTGGAAAACGCCGCGACGCTCGGTCGCTTGGTTGACCTTGGAGTACTGACCTACCTTGCTCATGTCACGCTTCGCCTCGACACGATCCCGCGATGGCTCCTCGCGACGGGATGCATGACCCTGAGCCTCGGGGCTTACACGGCGGGCTACGTTCACATTGGTCTACTCATTGTCTGTCTACTTGCTTTGTCGCTAACCACGGACGGCCTGAAACGCCCCAAAGCGGTCGCCCTCGTAACCGCCGGCCTAGCCGCACTGCCACTTTCTTTTCTCTTCTACCACCCGGACACGCTCGGTAACTTCTTCATGACGGTGTTCCCCCACGGCGCCGGCGCGCCGCCGGCCGGGTCGGCGCACGTTCCGCTCGAGGTGCTCGGATCGGTCGGTCCCCGCTTGCTCGTCTTTCTCGGCGCGCCGGTGCTCATCCTTGGCCTAGCCGGCCTTTTCACCGGACTGCGAAGCTCGACGCCTCCGGCTTGCGGCTGCTCTTCTGGGGTTGGACAAGCTCGGCCGCCGTCGCGTATGTGCTCCGTTTTTCTTTCCCCGACCTTTTTCTGAAACAAAAGGAGCTCTACTGGGCGGGAGCGCTTCTAGCGGTCGCGGGAGGCTCGATGCTCGCCGAACGAGTACGCACGAAAGGGGACGCCACCCCTTGGCGGAGCCTCGCCATCGTTTCGGCTGCCATCGCCCTCGCCGCCTTGGCGTGGCTGCTGCAGCTCCGCGCTTGGCTCGGCCAATTCTACGGACCTTACTTGTTCTTTTAGGGCGAGAGGTGGGTTAGGCTGTGATGTGGCAACCAGCTTCTAGCTCTCGTCGGGAACCGTCACACGCGTTGTCGATTCCTTCGAGAGGCGCTTCCGATTCTTCACACAGCATCGAAACCAGTCAGCCATGCGCTGACCGACGATCTCGTGCCCCCGATTATTGAGATGCGGATCCCCCGCCAAGAACAGACGCTCGTTGGTGCGGCTAACATGTAGGCGAAGAATCGGGAGCAAATCGAGATAGGGGATATCCCGGTCGCGAGCAAATACCTGAAGGTACGCCTGCGGGAAGGCACCGAACGTGAACGAGTCTCCCAGAAAAGCGATGCGACGCCGCCCATCGTTGTTTCGTATGGCCACTTCGCGCCAATGCATGCCGTGACGGTTGCTTTGGATGCGGACCGCTCGCCGGCCAATGGGTGTAACCAAGTCGATGTCTGGTTTGAGTCTGTAGGAGCCGGTCCCGTTAGGATTGGGCGTCAATAGATCCAACCGCTCCCGTAGTTCTGGGCTGTCCCTGCGTTGGCTTTCGATGATCCGTGCTAGAACCTCGAACAGGACGAGCGACACGAACAGGCTTGCTCCAAGCGAAACGGCAATGAACCACATGCGCCGCGCTCTCGGAATCTTGCCGGATTCAGCCATGGCGTGTTGAAACGAAAAAGTTAACTCTAACCTCCATGAACTCGAGAAAAGAAGCAATTCTACCCTGTGGGGAGCGTTTTCACGCTCGAGACTTCAACTCGTCGGAGGACTGTTCTAGAATCTCTTGCGTCGAGACATGCTGCAAACCCTCGTAGTCGAGTCGACCGGCCAAGGGCTTGTCGACATCACCGCGCCCGTCCAGTCCGTGGTGAGCTCGTCTGGGATCGATGACGGGCTATGCACGGTGTTCGTGCAACACACGTCCGCGAGCCTCCTGATTCAGGAGAACGCGGACCCATCGGCGCGCCGGGACCTCGAATCGTGGTTGAACCGTCTCGTCCCTGAAAACGATGAGCTGTTCACCCACACGGCCGAAGGGCCCGACGATATGCCATCGCACATCAAGAGCGCCCTCACGGCCACGAGCCTCGGCGTGCCTGTCGTCTCGAGCCGTCTGGCGCTCGGCACCTGGCAGGGGCTCTATCTGTGGGAGCATCGCCGTGCCGCTCATTCCCGGCGGGTTCTGGTCCACGTCGCGTAGTCGCACCCTCTATGAATACACTTGATATACACCTAAATTTGAGTCAGAATGGGAGGCGAAGATTTGGAGAAGCTTTAGGGATGATTTTGACGAAACGACAGAAGCAGATACTTGGCTTCATCGAAGAGGCGATCCGCAAGAACGGATATGCGCCGAGCCTCGAAGAGATAAGCCGTCATTTCAACCTCAACTCGATCTCGACGATCCATAAACACCTCGTGAATCTCGAGGAAAAAGGACTCATCAGGCGGCACTGGAATCGGGCGCGCGCCATTGAAGTCGTTCCCCGGCACGAAAAGCCGGAGGCGCGCGATGTACCCCTCGCTGGGGTCATCGCGGCGGGCGAGCCAATTGAGGCGATACGAGGTCAGGATCTCGTCGCGGTGCCCGAGGATATAATTGGCCATCGGGACGTCTTCGTGCTTCGCGTTCGTGGCGAGTCGATGATCGACGAGCAAGTCCGGGACGGGGACTTCGTCATCGTGGAAAACCGGACGGACCCGCGCAACGGAGAGATGGTTGTAGCTCTTCTGAACGGGGAGAACGCGACACTCAAGAAATTCTATCGGGAAAAAAACCAAATCAGGTTGCAGCCAGCCCATCCGACGATGAAGCCCATCCTCGTGCATGAGGACGAGCTTGCGATTCAAGGTGTCGTCGTGGGCGTGCTGCGCAAGTACTAAAGTTCGAACCAAGACAACGATGGGAGAGAACGGAGCATGTCGGAAAAGAAATCAATCAACTTCACGGTCGTGCCGCACGAGGAGAAGGAGGAGGAGCTTGTCGAGAGTGTCTACGCGAATTTCTGTGCCGTCAGCCACACGCCGTTCGACTTTACACTCACGTTTTGCCAGATGCGTCCTTTGAACGAGAAAGACTTCGAGGGTACGCCGGAAGGCGCGACTCAAACCATTTCAGCGCCAGTGAAAGTCAAAGTCGTCGTGCCCGCTAGTCTCATTCCCGCGCTTGGCGCTGCTCTTCACGAGAACCTTCGTATCTATAAAGACGCCTATTCGAACGTCGGTTGGGCGAAGGGCAAGCTCGGCGGCAAAGTCCACTGAGCCCACAAAGGCGATGGCGGGCAAGCAAGGCGTGGTCCACGTGACCATCGAGCATTTCTTCGATGCGTCTGCTGAGCGGCGGCTCGATGACCTGGTTTCGCTCACCGATCGCGTCGATAGTGCGCTGGCTCGGTTCGCGGAGGGATGGCAAAGGCCGTCGGCGGATGAAGCAATCCTGTCGCAGCGTGCTCCGTCGGGCTCGCAGCGTGCGCTGTTGGATTGGGCCGGTAGGCTCAGAGACGCTGTGCACGAAGAGCTCGGTCTCGACTGCTCCGTTGGTATAGCCGCGACGCGCGTTGCCGCGCGCATCTGCTCTCGCATGGCGCGCCCACGCGGCGTCATGTTGTGGCTGTCCGGATACGAAAACAGACTCATCGAAGGACTGGCGCTCGAAGAGCTGGATGAGCTCAGACCTGAACAAGCCAAAAAGCTTCGCGCCCGAGGAATTCGAACGATGGGTGAGCTCGGCAGCCTCGGCCCCGCTGAAGCACGAGAGCTCTTGGGCTCGCAGGCGTCCAAGCTCGTAACCCTTGTGCGTGGAATCGAAGGCGCCCCCGAGTCGAGGGACGGAGGTCGGTTGTTGCAATGCGTCTCGATTCTCGCACGGCGTCTTTCTCGGCGACTCGCAAAGTGCGGTGAAGAAGCGAGGGGACTCGAGCTGCGACTCGGCTACGACCACGGTATCGCCGACGAACGCTACACGCTCCTCCCGCAGCCAGCGGCGACTTTCGAAATCTTGGACCGCGCAGGACGCCGGCTTCTAGAAATGTCCCCTAGACGCAACCGTCGCATCACAGACGTGTCCCTAGCCGCGACCGGCCTCACCGCAAAACGTAGTGCCCTCGATCAGCTCAGCCTGTTCCGCCGCGCTGCGCCACGTGAAGTAGCCGTCCGTATAGACCACGGCACACGGATTTGAAATCGTGAATCCTGATCTGGGGTGCGTTTCGGGAATTGTAGCTGTTCGCCCACGGTTGCCGTGCGCCAGTGCTATTTAAATCTTGATTCTAAACAGGTTACTGGGCGCCTTTTTCGGTACGAAGATTGCATCATCGGCTCGGAGGAGCATCCATGAGTGAACGACGCATGCGTCGCCGGATACCGGTCGAGCAGGTAATGGAGGCGCGACTTCTCGTCGACGGCATCACGTCGAAAGGTCAAGTCGTCGACCTCAATAACGCTGGAGTTTTCGTCGCTACCGACCTCGTCCTGCAAAAAAACGCGACACTCGTCGTTGAGCTTCGCTTTCCCGGCGAAGACAAATCTCTTCCACTCAAAGCAGTCGTGGCGCGCCGGACGGAGGCCGTCCGGGGACGGAGGCGTGATTTTCCTGCCGGACTAGGCCTCGTCTTTATGACCGAGAATGTCATGGAGCGCGCCTTCATTCAGAAGGCAGTTCTCGAGGCCCTGAAGGGAAGTCTGGAGAGGACGCGGATGAATCTCGCGACGACTCTCGAAGCTGGAGAAAACGCTCACTCGTAACCATCTTCCAGCCAGACAGCCGAATCTCCTCTCCGAAGAGCTCGCGGTAGGCGCGCGGCAGAAAACCGATGCCGAGCGCGGCGTTGGCGAGCATGAACGTTAGGTGCGCCGCGAGGCTATACGCCAATAGCTGAGGCGCAGGCACGATGTCGCCGTGAAAGAAAATCCATGCGAGAGGCGTCGTGCCGAGGCGAGCCACGTTGATGGGGAGTGCTCCGACAAGAAAGATAATCGGAAGTGTCGCGAGAAGCCGGACGAAGGGAATCTCGAAGCCGAACGCTCGCGTCGCATAGCTGTGAGCGAAGACGGCTATGAGCAGTAGCGGCGCTTTGAGGAGCAGCACGCCCATGTAATGCTCTGGACCCGAGAGCCGGAACGTCCGCAGCAGACGCCAATCGGGCGCCTGAATCACACGTCCGAGAGCCGTAAAGCCCCCATGGACATAGCCCAGAAACAAGAACCAAAGCCCTAGGACGGCGACGGGAGCCAAAAGGAGCGCTCGCGGCAGCTCTTCTGCGACGAAAAGCGTTCCCACGCTTGCCCACAGGATCAAGTGGGTTTTTTGGAGGAAGTCGAGGTAGAGAATCGTGCTCGTCAGCTCGAGAAGCCCGGTCGAGAGTCTCCGCGCAAGGTAGACGATCATCGCGCCCTGAGAGACGCGGTGATTCAGGATCGAGAGCAAGTAGTCGACGGCGCGCACAGGGAGAAGGTCCGTCAAAGAGAGGTTTCCGTGAAACCAGCGAACGACATACCAGAGCACGACGGTATCGAGTGCGAAATACAAGATCGAGAATGGTAGAAGCGCGGCGAAAAAGCTCGCGAAATCCGCATGGGATAGCGCCTGCAGAAAAGCGTCAAACGGAACTTTCCGGAAAATGAGAAAGAGGATTCCCGCGGTGATGATTGGCGGAAGGGCCGAGCGCAGAAGACTCCTCTTCGCCTTAGCGCCCTTCGTCCCCATCGCTGTTCTCACACCCACTTGCCCTCTATTCCTGTTATACGAATTCCAGCGGATTTTACGCCGTAACGGCGGTTGATTGTGAGCAGAAGTCCGGTGATAGCTTCCGTCAGCCGTGCTCGCTCGAGTGGGCCCGCGAGAATCCCCCTGAGCCCGGTCTCGTCGACCAATGCGCGCGTGGTCTCGGCCGCCTCCTCGTCGTCGGAGCAGATGAGCACGTCCTCTTCATGGTCCGAGCCCAGCGTCCGGAGCGTGCTGGCGGACACGGTCTGGAACGCTGCCACGACACGAGCCGATGTGCGGAGCGCATCGCGCACTTCTTCGCCGGCCGATGGAATCTCGAGCCTGCCCGGAGGCCACGCGATCGTGGCCGTGATGAGGATCTTCCCGGCGATCTCTGCCGTGAGGCCCGACAGGATCTCGATATGGCCGGCGTGCGGCAACGTGGATACGAGAATCTCTCCGTTTTGCGCTGCGTCGCGATTGCTCACGCCGTGAATGCTCAGCTCGCCGAGATTCTTGTTGAGCTCGGCCGCCACCCGTTCCGCCTTCTCGTGCTCACGCGAACCCAAAAAGATCTTCCTGCCCGCCTTGGCCCATCGGATCGCGAGCCCCTGGCCTTGTTTTCCCGTGCCTCCCAGAATCGCGAGTGACATGCGCGGAGTCTCTTTCAACGAAACAGATCGCGTTCTCTCGCGCGCAAAAGCGGTTTGGCACCGTCACCTCCCAGCTGAGAGGGATAGCCGCGTATCACGGCTACCGGTGTGTTGTCGAGCTTACCCATGACGAGCTCCGCCGCCGATGCCAACTCGTCGGCCACCGCGACTACCGTTGTCGCGAGGGAGCGTCCCTGAGGGTCCACGCGTCCGCGATAATCGACGAGCGCTCGCATTCCCGATACACCGATGGCGATATTCGTCACGCCTTCGCGCCACGGTCTGCCGAAGGTATCGGAGAGGATCACGGCGAGCCGATGGCCGGTTTCGGCTTCGAGCTCCTCTTGTAACCGTTGCGCGGAGGCGTCCGGGTCCACCGGGAGTGTCGTGACCGTGTTGAAAGAGCCGACATTCGAGGCGTCGACGCCGGAATTGGCGCACACAAATCCATGCCGTGTCTCGGTGATGAGAACGCCTCCATCCATCTTCACGATACGGCTCGCCTCACGAAGAGCGACCTCGACAACGCGAGGGTCCTTGTTAGCGCTCTTTGCGAAACCTTCAGCGAGAGGAGACGGCGTCACGTCGCGCAAGTCGACGATGCTACCTTCGGCTTTCGATACGATTTTCTGGGTAACGACGAAGATATCGCCTTGCTTGGGCTCGAAACTCACTTCCCGGCACGCTGCGAGAATGATAGCTGCGAGATCGTCCCCCTCTTGAATCTCGGGCACGGAAGCGAGACCACGAATCTCGATAGGATGCGACGACACGAGGACGCATTATCTCACAGCGCGGTCGGCGGGATCGGGGCTTGTCGGTTCGACCGTTCCTTGCTAACATAAAAAGTAATTTCCCGAGATTAACCAAAGCTTCTGATGCGCCGGACCCCCAAATGGCCCGCGCGCGTAATTCCTCTGGACGATTGGAGGTTGCTGTGTTGAAGGATCAGCAGCTCGAGAACGTTATTGAGACGCCACTCGACAGCTTGCCTCGTGACGATAGTACCCGGCACGAGATCGAACGCGATCGCATTTTCCGGTTCTTTCGCTTGAACCTCGAACCTCGTGAGGTGGAGTATCACTGGCAACGATTGCTCCTGCATCAGGCGCGTTTTCCCGCGTCGCAAGGGCGCAAGATCGATCTTCGGACGGCCGCATTCGACTACTTCTTGAACGAGACGGATTTGCTCGTCGAGCCGCTCGTCATGGAACGGGAAGCGCTGCGCCAAACCGAGCTCATGGCCTATTTCGACCATCTTACGGGCCTTCACAACTACGCGTATTTCGAGAGCGAGATCAAGACGGAAGTCGCGCGGGCGAAGCGTTACCAGACCTCTCTTTGTCTCGTTCTGGTCGACCTCGACGACTTCAAGCTCGTGAACGACACGTTCGGCCATCGCGCCGGGAACGACGTGCTTCGCGAGGTCGGGGTCATTCTCCAGAAGCGTCTCCGATCGTCGGACCTCATTGCGCGCTTCGGCGGCGACGAGTTCGCGGCTCTTCTGCATCGCACCGACCCCGAGGATGGACGACGCGTTGCCGACAGTTTGTGCGACAACATCGACCAGCAGCTGCGCGAAGGAAGCCTCGTTCAGCTCGAGCGACCCGTTACGGCGAGCTTCGGCCTGAGCGCGCTTCCGAATCAAGCGGAGGACGAAGTGCAGCTATTCGAGCTCGCCGACAAAGCGCTCTATCAGGCCAAGCGCGCGGGCGGCAATCGCGTGGTCTTCGCGTAGCCATTCACCTCGCGGATCACGGAGCGCCTTTGACCGGAGGCGGGTAGTCCGGCCGGATGAACCGACTTCGAATATCGCCAGCAAACGCTACCACACCCCACCCAATCCATCCGACCAAGAAGACCGCGCCCAAGACTCGGCACGTCCTGGTGCGCCACCCGCGATCGAGAAGAATCCCGAGCACTAGGACGACGAGCGGCAGCACAACGAGGTCGTCTTTTGAGAATTGAAAAATATGCGTCGCTCCGAGCCCCGCTCTCAGGAAATTCAGCCCGAGAAACGTCGCGATCGCGGCGAGAGCGAGCGGTCGAGCTAGAACGTCTCCCCTGCGCCCTTGGAGCCAAATGAGCGTGCCCAGCGTGACCAGAGTGAAAACGGGCCCGTAAAAGAGGTTCATGCGGTGGGCCGACATCGAAAGCGCGCTCAGCGGCGTGAAGCTGAGCGACACGAGCTGAGACGAATCACCGCTCGACGCGCCAGAGTGCTCCGGACGCATCAGTAGCTCGGGGATGTATTGGAGGTAGAAAGTGCCCACCGCCACGAGTGCACCGACGAGCGCCCAGCCCGCGATGGCTACGAGCCGAGCTGTGGGTGGCCGTGTGTCCCTGGCGACGAAAGAAAAGGCCAGGCAGAAAGCGGGGACGAACATCCCGAGCACAAGCGCGCTGCCCGCATAGGACAAGATCGAGATGGCGATGAGAGCCGAAAATCCGATCGCGTAGCGCGGGCGGTGGAGGCGATCAAAAAAAAGCGCGAGATAAAAAATCGCGACGCTGTCCCAGAAATGGCCGAAGAGCGCGGCATAGGATGCGACGCCGAGGCGGAATCCGACAACGCGCGCGGTCGCGTGAAAGGCGACGGCGAGTGTCGCCGCTTGGCCCGAAATGCCCAATCGCCGCGCGAGGGCGAAGACGATGAGCGCTTCCACCGCGACGAGCGCGGTCGGAACGAGCTTCATCCAATCTTCGACCGGGAGCTGTAACACGCTGAGCGGGTATATCGTCAAGTAAAGAAGCGGCGGGTACGGAAAAGCCAGCCACCGGTCCCCGACATATTGCAGCCCGAGCAGGTGCGTGTGTTGGTGGCGAATGAAGTCGAGAAAGAAGCCGTCGAGTCCTTCGGTCCAAATGAGAGAGACGAACTTCGAATGCGTGCGCACATCAGGGTAGTAGAAGTCGGGATGGAAGAGGGCAAACAGGCGAACGGCGAATCCGAAATAAACGATGAGAACTGCCCAGCGCGCCTCGGGTATGGCGAATGCCGAGTTTTGTTTCCCACGCCGAATCCAATAGAAGCTGACGAACAGGAGGGCGATGGCGTGTGTGCGTAGGCCGAGAGTCCAGGCGGCGTGGACGGGCCACATCTTGTGAGCGAGCGCAAGCGCCATGAGCGCGAGCGCCGCAAAAGCGCCGCACCCCCATGAGACGCGCTCGCCGCAGCCGAGCATCCGGGGAATCGCGTAAAAAGCGATAACCCATGAGAGCATCGCGGAAAGCGCGAGGGCGCTCGGCACGATGGCGCCAAAACGGCGCGTGGTGCGAATATGCATCCAGTCCAGAGCGAGACTGAGCGGTCGCGGATCATCGGAGCTCGAGAGGATGCTTATTTTGAGCGGTCCGCCACTGGTGTTTTTGACGCGAAGATTCCAGAGCGTGAAGTCTTGCTGCGGGACGGTGCGGGTCTCGGCGAGCGCGTCGCCGAAAAAGACCCGAATCTCAGCCGGCGCCGCAATGTGGCGTTTGTAGCGTAGTGTGACGTCGTAGGGGCCTCGAACATGAAACGGGAGCCGCAGGGTGGCGCTCTCGGAAGCCCAGTGGATGAGGGTGGGCTCGTCTACTTCGAAATCGTCGCGAAACCCTTGGACGTAGCGCGCGTCGTTGGGTCCGAAGTCGAAGAAAAGATCCCCAGGTGCTTGATAGGCGAGCAGGAGGGCGCACGCGGCGAGCAGCAAGAGAAGGCCGATATTTCTGGCCTCCCTCGTCATGATCCCGCGGGTTCGTTCGTGCTTCCGTTCCGGTCGGCGACGACGCGCGCCATGTAGTAATCGCAGACGCCGCTTCGGAAGAGCTGCTCCTCCTCGAATCGAAAATGCGGCTTCAACAGCTCCCGATAGTCGTCTGCCGGGCGAATGTGATGCCCGTTCTCCACCCAGTGCAGCAGATGCCCGACAAAATTGAGCCTTGATTCGGTCGGGATGTCCTCGATTACGAGGGCGCGGCCGCCTGGACGCAACACGCGCTGCATGCAGCGGAGAACGGAAGTTACGTCTTCATCGTTTAAATGATGCAGCAATCCATAAACCAGGACGTCGTCGAACGCGCTCTCTGGAAAATCGAGAGCGCGGGCGTCCTGCACCGAGAACTGCCCCCTATAGTTGTTGGTCGCATAGCGGATATATTTCGGGTTGAGGTCGATCCCCGTATAGGACCCCTCGGAAAAGAGATCCGAAAAAGCGCCTGGTCCGCAGGCAATGTCGAGGACCTTCCTATCGGTATTAGGTCTCAAATGCTCTTCGATCGTCCGCCGGATGACGCGGAAATTAGACTCGAGGAGGCCACGGCAGAAAAGAAAGAAACGAGGGTAGTCCGACAGTGTTTCTATGAGAGCGTGTAGCATGTTTACCGCGCAAATACTATCTCAGAGCGATCGAAAATCCGAATCGAGGCAGACATAGAATAATGACGGAGGTGAAATGAAGGCGATCTGGGTGGTCTTGAGCCTGTTCGCGGCGATGGCATCGACTCAAGAACTCGAGCGGCAGGTGATGCTCGTGTTCGAGAACGCGGGGCCGGGCGTGGTGAACATCACTAGCCGGAGCATTTCCTACGACTTTTTCTTGCGCCCCATCCCTCAGGAGGGCTCAGGCTCCGGTTTCGTCTACGACAGGCGCGGCCACATCGTCACCAATTATCACGTCATTGAAGGTGCGCGCGAGCTCCATGTCACCTTCTACGACGAGAGTCGCGTGCCCGCGAGCGTCGTGGGTTACGACCGGTCGAACGATCTTGCCGTAATCAAAGTCGAGGTCTCGGCGGAAGTGCTCAAAGCCATCCCTTTGGGGAGCTCGAGCGATTTGAAGGTGGGACGCTTCGTGGTCGCTATCGGAAACCCGTTCGGCCTCGAGCAAACGCTCACGACGGGTGTAGTGAGCTCCCTTGGGCGCGTGATCCAGAGCCCAGACGGCCGTTTCATCGGTGAGATCATTCAAACCGATGCTGCCATCAATCCCGGCAACTCGGGCGGGCCTCTTCTCGACCTCGAAGGCCACGTTATCGGCTTGAACTCGGCCATCATCAGCCCAAGCCGTGCCTCGGCGGGGATCGGCTTTGCGATCCCCGCGGCAACGCTCGAGCGCGTTGTCCCCGAGCTCATCGAGCACGGACGCTACGCGCACCCTTGGCTGGGCATTTCACTCATGGATGTCAGCAAAAACCTCGCCGCCCGTCTCAACCGCAATGGCGTGCGCACGCCCGGTGGTGGTGGCATTCTCGTCGCCGAAGCGCTTCGCCGCGGCCCTGCCGGGCAAGCGGGCATTCGCGGACCCCGCCGCTTGGGGCGCCTCGGCAATTTGAGGATCCCTCTGGGGGCGGATTACATCCTCGCGATCGGAGGGGAGCCTGTTCGCACACGGCAGGAGCTCACTGTGGTTCTCGAGACGAAGCACCGCGTTGGGGATGTTGTGAGGGTATCGGTGTGGCGGGAGAGCCAGATAGTGGAACTCGACGTGGAGCTTGGCGCGCGTCCGGAGTAACAAGCCTCAGGCTCTTTCTTAGCGGGTTCGAGCACTAGTCTTTCTCTCGCAGCTTCTCACCGGCGAGCTTCGCCACCTCATAGAAGTATCGGGCGCCGATTGGAAGGACGGCTTCGTCGAAGTCGAATTTGCTCGAGTGGGCCGGGAAGCCTTCGTGCCCGGGGTCGCGCACGCCGAGACGGACGTAGCATCCCGGGATCGCCTCCATGTAGTAAGAAAAGTCCTCACCACCCATATTCGCTGTGCGGAGCGGCACTGCGTTGTCTTCGCCCACGACGGCGCTCGCTGCGCGGCGGGCGAGCTCGGCCATCTCCGGCGAGTTGATGAGGGGTGGCGCACCTTCGCGCACGCTCATCGTGATCTTCGCGTCGTGAAGGTTCGCCACGGAGTCGCAAATGCGGGTGAGCGATTGGATGATGCCGTCACGAACCGGCCTCTCTTGCGCGCGGATCGTGCCTTCGAGAAGCGCGCGGCCGGCAATCACGTTCGATGCGGTACCGGCCTCGAAGCGCCCCACGGTGACCACACAAGGGTGGGCGGGGTTTACCTCACGCGAGACAATCGTCTGGATCGCCATGACGAGCAGCGCGCCCACCACGACAGAGTCGACACTTTCGTGCGGCCGTGCGGCGTGACCGCCTTTTCCGTGGATCTCGATGCTAAACCTGTCGCTGGACGCGTTGACCGCACCTGCGTGGGTAACGATGACACCCGTTTCGTAGTTTCGGTCGACGTGGCCGCCGAATATCATCGACACCCCTTCGAGCGCGCCCGCGGCGATCATCGCCTTTGCGCCTGCGCCGCGCTCTTCGGCGGGCTGAAACAATACCCGCACGGGCGCAGGCAAAGCGCCGTCCTGGGCGAGTAGCTCGGCCGCGCCCAAAACCATCGTCGTGTGCCCGTCGTGGCCGCAGGCATGCATGACGCCTTCATGCTCCGACGCGAACGGGAGGCATGTCTCTTCCAGAATCGGCAGTGCATCGATGTCGGCCCTCAAGGCCACTGCCGGACCGCCATCGCCTCCCGGAATCTCGGCGAGGATTCCCGTCTCGGCGACGCCGCTCTTATACGTGATCCCGAGACGGTCGAGCTCTCGGCAAATACGCTCGGCGGTTTGTTTTTCTTGAAACGCGAGCTCGGGATGGCGGTGGAGCTCGCGACGGAAGTGGACGAGTCGCTCTTTGAACTTGCTATCGATTGAGGACACTCGCGCAGGATCCTAACATCGTCGCGACGTTACGTCAGAGCGCGCCGACTTCGTGGAGCAGAGCGAGCGTTCCCTCGAGATCATCGAGCTGGCTCAGATCGATGTCCGGCGTGTGCACGTCCGCGAGCGGCTCGATGAGCGGGTGGGTGCTGATGCGCTCGACAAGCGGGTACTCGAACGTCTCTTCCGCGAAATAGCTCTGCGCCTCGTTCGAGAGTAGGTACTCGGCGAAGTCGAGCGCTGCCTCCGGATGCGGTGCGCTCGTAAGAACGCCGGCCCCCGCGATATTGATGAGCGCGCCCGCCCCTCCACCACGGGGGCTGTAATTGCGCGCGGGGAGCTCAGAAGCGGGACCGTCCTTGAGGAATTGGAAGAGGTAGTAGTGATTCGAGAGTCCGATATCGATTTTTCCGTTGAGCACGGCCTCGAAAAGAGGCGTGTTGTCGCGATAGGCCTTGGGCTCGTTTTTGACCATGGCGGCTAACCAGTCGCGCGTCGCTTGCTCGCCCTCGATGAGGCGCATAGCGGTCACGAAAGCTTGAAACGATCCGTTCTTGGGAGCCCAGCCGACGCGGCCTTTGAAGCGCGGCGCGGTGAGTTCGAGCACACTGTCGGGGAGATCGACTTCGCTAAGGACGCTCGTGTTGTAGACGAGGACGCGAGCGCGTCCCGAGGCGCCGATCCAACGGCCATCACGCGCACGGAAACGGGGCTCGACTTTATCGAGGAGAGCTCCCGGAAGCTCCGAAAGGCGGCCCGCTTTCGCGAGAGATCCGAGTGCGCCCGCATCCTGGCCGTAATAGACGTCGGCGGGGCTTTCTACGCCCTCGTCGAGAATAGCGGCAGCCATTTGCGCAGAGCCGCCGTAACGCACCTCGACTTTGAAGCCGCTATACGCCTCGAATTGGTTGATCAACGGTTGCACGAGTGCTACACCCCGGCCCGAATAGATCACGAGATCGGGTGTGGTCTCGTCGCTGCAGGCGTAAGCAAGCCAGGCGGCACAGCCGGCGGCGAGAACGGTGGAACTGGGGGCGTGTCGACGCATCCTCACCCTGCAGGGTAGCACGTAGCACGGCTCGTTCGGGTGCGTTGTTGTTGATGTTGTCACCTGCTAGTGAGAGAGCTACGATGTTCTGTTGTCTATGCTGCGCGGCCACTCTTCCGAGGTTTACGCCCTCATCGAAGGCGAATTGAAGCCTCACTTCGACGCGCTCGTCGAGTGCGGCTCCACGGCCGAGCTTCGCGCCCACCCGGTATATCGCTCGATTGAGTCCACTGTCTTGACCGTGCTCGCGACCACCGATCTCGGCTCGTATGCATCCGTCACGGCGCCAGCGAAAAGGCGCTATCGCGTGCTCTCATGGAATCTCGAGCGCGGGGTCGAGCTCAAGGAACAGATCGAGGCGTGTCGCACGCATGCCTATCTCCGGGACGTCGATTTGTTTCTCTTGACTGAGACGGATGTCGGCATGGCGCGTTCCGGCAATCTCGCGGTCGCGCAGACGATGGCTCGAGCGCTGGGTCTCTACTACGCGTTCGCGCCTTGCTATATCAACTTGGCGAAGGGCTCAGGCGTCGAGTTCGATGTCGCGGGCGATAACCAGCTCGGCCTGCATGGCAATGCCGTCTTGAGCCGCTATCCGCTCTCTTCCGCCCGCGCAATCCCGCTTGAGAACGGAAAAGACAAGATGAGTGGGCGCGAAAAACGTCTCGGCAACCAGACAGCACTCGCGGTGGATGTCGCGCTCCCGGGGCTTCCGCTGACCGCTGTTGCGGTCCATCTCGATGCGCAATCCCGACAGAGCCATCGGCAAAAGCAAATGCTAGACATTCTGGATGCGCTCGGGGACGATGATCGCGCGCTCATCGGCGGGGATTGGAACACGACGACGCACAACTCGTCGCGGGCTTTTCACGCGATTATGGGATATTGGTTGCGCGTGTTTCTCGGTATCGACCGGTCCATCGAGCACTACCTTCACCCCTATCGATGGTTCGAGAAAGGGTTGTTCGGTCTTTTAGAGGAGCGCGCCTTCGACTATCGGAATTGCAACAAGCTCGGCGAGCGCACGCTGTCTTATCAAGTCGACGACGAGAAAACGCGAAAGAACCTCGGAGAATGGGTCCCTGGCTGGTGTTTCGCGTTTATCCGCTGGGCCCTTCGAAATCATGATGGCCGCTGTCCTCTCAAAGTCGACTGGTTCGCGGCACGAGGACTCGTCACGGAGCATCCGATGGTCTTCCATGAGTTCCGCGAGGGCCGTCCTGTGCCGCTGTCGGACCACGATGCGATCGGCGTGGAGCTCGTTTTGTGAGCGACGCGGATGTTCTCGTCACCAACCGCGCCCTCGGGGTGGCCCCGGTGAACCGCAAGAAGCTCGTAGAGTACCGCGCGCGCATTACCGTCATGGCCATCGAGAAAGCCATCGCCTCTACGGAACGACCCTGATAGAATTTCTATTCAAACTTTGCCACCCTCAAAAAGGAGTATCGATGAAGACGGCGACGATCGAAACGGATAAGGGCACTATCAGCTTGGAGCTTTTTGACGATAAGGTGCCCAGGACGTGCGAGAATTTCGTCAAGCTCTCGACGGAGGGATTTTACGACGGTCTGACGTTCCACCGGGTCCTCGACAACTTCATGATCCAGACGGGCTGCCCGCAGGGCACCGGCACCGGCGACGCGGGCTACAAATTCGACGACGAGTTTCACGCCGAGCTAAAACATGCCGGCCCCGGTATTCTGTCGATGGCCAATGCCGGCCCGAATACGAACGGGTCGCAGTTCTTCATCACGCACGTCGCCACGCCCTGGCTCGACAACAAACATTCGGTCTTTGGGCGCGTTGTCGAAGGGCAGGATGTCGTGGACGCCATCCGGCAAGGTGACAAGATGATCAAAGTGACCATCTCGGAGGGGTGAGGGAGGCGGAGCCCGTTTCCGGAGAGTTCGCATGCGTCTGTCCTTGATGTGGGTGGGCGCCAGCCTTCTCACCGGCTATATCGGAGCCGAGCGGTGCAAGCTCTGCCACCGTGCTGTGTTCGAGTCGTGGCTGCGGACATCCCATTCCAGCACCGGCACCGTGGGTGTCGACGCGGAAAAGCGCTGTTTTTCGTGTCACACGAGTGACGGCGCTCGGCTGCGCGGGGTCCAGTGCGAAGCGTGCCATGGCGGCGGTGAAGATTACTGGCCTGCGGAGGTCATGATCGATCCTGAGAAGGCGTCGATGGCGGGACTCATCCGCCCGACGGAGGCGACGTGCCGCCGCTGTCACGGAAGCGATGAACCTGACCATGCCCGCGAGTTCGTGATGCCGCCCGAGGCGGAGTGGACCAATTGGGTCCACACGCGGAAACCGTGAGCCAGCCTGCTTTCTCCTTTCCCGCGAGTTTGCGCTTCGAGTGTACCCGGTGTGGGGATTGTTGCCGCGGGTGGCAGATTCTACTTGGCCCTGGTGAGCTCGAGCGGTTGTCGGCTTTAGATTGGAACGGGCTGGTAGACGCGTTGGTGGAGACGAATATTGTCGACCACGTGTCTTCCGGGTTTGGCGGGTTTGGCGGGAGCGCGCGGAGTGGCCGGAGGGTCTTGGCGCGGCGTCCCGATGGTGCCTGCGTTTTTCTCGGCGCCGAGAATCAGTGTCAGATCCACGAGCATTTCGGCGGCAAAACGAAGCCGCTCGTCTGCCGGCTCTTCCCGTTCGGCTTCTTGCCTGTGGGAGATCGAATAGCGGTCGATGTTTCCTTCGCCTGCCGGTCGATAAGTGCCCTGACAGGCGCGCCGATAAGAAAACGCGTGCCCGAGTGGACCAAGCTCGCTTTCGAAGCTTCTGTCGTTGAGCGCCAGCGTACCTATCGATTTTCCAAGAAATACGAGGTTTCTGGAAGGCTTCTTTGGGAGCTCGAGCACGAAATCCTGGGGCTTTTTTCCGATGGCTCGATGTCGATGTTCGAGCGCGTTCGGGCTGTCGCCGAGTTCATGCGGCTCGGAACGACCAGCGACCCCAGGACGGATGCCGCGCGCACGTTGCGGCAAGTGATGGCCAAGGGCATCCCCCAGCAGATTCGAGAGCGGCCCGCCAGGGGCGGCATGGACAAGACGCAGCGCGCTATCTTCTTTCATTTGATGTTTCTTCTGCTCAACCCGACGCCGGCCGAGCTCTACCGGGCTTCGGGGAAGGCGCGACAAAAAGAAGTCGCCCTCCGGATCCAAGCGGCGAACGGATACAAATTCGAGAAAGCACGCCCGTGGCTCGGCAACCGCGAGCTCACCGAGAGCTATGCATACGTGGACGCCGTTCGTCCGGGTTTTTTTCTCTCCGATTCCGGAGACCGTCTCTTTGAGCAATATCTATCGGCCAAGATCCTTGGCCAACGTTTCCTGAGAGAGGGGGAGGGGGAGATTCCGTTCGTAGAAGCTGTACCGAGGCTACTCGTCCTGTATCCGATGCTGCTCTGGACGGCCAAAGCGCTCGCCTCGGAGCGTGGCGCCGAGGACGTTATCGAGGACGATGCCCGCGGTGCCCTGCGCTTGATCGATCGCAGCTACGGAGAAGTGCGCCTTTCCGAGCTTCCGGCGAAACAAAGAAAGGCCTGGCAATTCGTGTTCTTGGAGACCGGGATCGAGACCGCGGCCACCATCGACATGCTGGGCTCGTGAAGACGGATACAGCTTGTCCCGGCAGGCGGCGGCGGGGTAGTCTTTCTGAAGATTAGGAGGCTATTTCTGCTTTCGTCGCTCCCGAACCTGCATCCACTCTTCGTTCACTTTCCCATCGCCCTGTTCATGACGGCGGTTTTGTGTGACACGGCTGTTCTCGTGCGGTGGCCTACGATGTGGCTCGACCGGGCCGCGGTCCTCATTTACGGGTTGGCCGCACTTGGGTCGGGCGCGGCAGCCGTGAGCGGCAAGCTCGCGGAGAACGCGATGATTGAGCGTCTCGACCCCGCTGTAAGCGAGCTCGTTGCGGTGCACGGGGATTGGGCCTTTGGGTCGGTCCTGGGCTTGTTTCTCACCGCGTTCTTACGATTCGATCTCGCGTGGCGTGACCGTGCCGAGTTTTTTCCGCGGCCGAACGCGCGGCGCTACGGAGCACTTGCCATCGCTCTCATCACGGCCGGCGTGCTTATTCAAACGGCGGGGCGCGGCGGCGCGCTCGTCTACCGACACGGCGTTGGAGTCAAAACTTCAAGCGGTAGCCCCGTTCAGTACGTTCAATAGGAGGAGAGTTTGTCGGGCGCCACCACATCTGGGACGGAGACATTCACGGCGCGAGCTGTCAAACAAGACGTCGCGGCCGCGCATTTTCGGGAGGCCTGCGGTCTCAAACTTTCCACCATCGGGTTGGGTACCTATCTCGGAGCGACGGACGATGCCACGGACGACGCGTATACGGAAGCCATCCTCGAAGCGGTCGGGATGGGATGTAACGTGATCGACACCGCGAGTACCTATCGGTGCCAGCGCAGCGAGCGCGCCATTGGCCGGGCGCTCGAGAAACTCGCAAAAGCGGGAGTCGACCGCGACCAGCTCGTGCTCGCGACGAAAGGCGGATACATTGCTTTCGATGGTGCGCCGCCCGACAATCCGCAAGATTGGGTCGATGAGCACTATATCGCGCGCTCGCTTTTCGGGCCCGACGACCTCGCTCGAGGCAACCACGCGATCACCCCGGCCTTTCTCGCCGATCAGCTCGACCAGAGCCTCACCAATCTCGGTGTGTCGACAATCGATATCTACTACCTTCATAACCCCGAAGCCCAGCTCGCAGTGCGCGATCGAGATACGTTTCGTGACCAACTCCGGAGCGCTTTCGAGTTTCTAGAGAGTGCTGTCGCTGAGAGGAAGATCGCGTTCTATGGCACAGCGACCTGGAATGCCTATCGTGTGGAGGCGGGTGCTCCGGACTACATGTCGCTCGAGGAAGTTGTGGGAATCGCCAGGGAGGTGGCTCCAGACGGTCACCACTTCCGGTTCTTGCAGGCGCCGTTCAACCTAGCAATGACGGAAGGGCTGACGTTACAAACCCAATCGGTCGCGGGGGAGACTCTATCGCTTTGCCAGGCCGCGGAATCTCTCAACGTATGCATCGTCGCGTCCGCCAGCATCGCGCAAGGTCGGCTGACCCAAGGTCTTCCCGAATGGCTCGGCACGCTCTTCAAAGGCTTTGCCACGGACGCCCAACGCTGCATCCAGTTCGTCCGATCGGCCCCGGGCATCATTACCGCACTTGTCGGTATGAAAACAATCGATCACGTTCGAGAGAATCTTGGGGTCGCCGGGGTCGCGCCGGCGCCGATCGAAGACTTTTTGAAGCTGTTCGAGGTAGATTCTTCGGGGTGACGGCGTACGAACCCTGCTGAAAACGAACTTTTGCGCTCAGAAAAGTCAAAATGTGCGCTAGATCACGTTTCCTGCTGGAACTTCGGTGTAAATATCTCTGTCGTGGTGAGGGTGGAGTTCCCCAACCCAAAAACCAAGGTGTGCGGACAACATTTTGCCCCCGGCCCCAACCAGGGGTAGTGGAGAGGCCGCATCCCCCCAACTCTGCTCTCACCACAACAACTCTCGGGTGCAGATCTTGAATATCGACGATCTGCCTTTTAGCCTCTAACCAGCCAGAATCGTAATCTGCGGTTCTAACGTTTCTAGGGTTTACCTGGCTAGGCAGGCTAGGTTAGGAGAGGACTCCAGAGCGCTAAGCTTGCAAGCGGGGCCAGAGGGCGGGGCCCTTCTCAGTTTTGAGCGCGTCGCCAGCCCCCCAGGGGGTTGCGTCGGCGAAGCTTCCCGGACTCGCACCCAGACGGCGCAGGATCTCGGCCGCGGAACCCGGCATCACCGGTAGGAGGAGAACCGCGGCGATCCGCGTGGCTTCCGCGGTGTCATAGAGGACTTTGGCGAGGGTCTCGCGGGCGTCGGGATTCTTGGCGAGGGCCCACGGCTCTGATTTTGTGATGAAGTCGTTGACCGCATCGACGATCCCGAAGGCCTGCGACGCGCCATCCGAGAGGGCGAGAGACGCCATCGCTTCGTGGTACTGCTTCACCGCGTTTTCAACGAGTCGCCGAAGCTTTCCGGACTTCGCGGGAGGCTCCAAATGACCGTCGAGATATTTTTCCGACATGCTCGTGATGCGGCTCACGAGGTTTCCCAGATTGTTGGCGAGGTCCGCGTTGTAGCGGTTCTCGAAACGTTCCCACGAAAAATCACCGTCTTGTCCATAGATGATCTCGCGGACGAGGTAGAGCCTGAGCGGGTCGGGACCGAAACGTTTCGCCGCGTCGAGAGGATCGACGACGGTCCCGAGTGTCTTGCTCATCTTTTCGCCTCTGAAGGTGACGAAACCGTGTCCGATTATTTGACGGGGAAGTGCGACGCCGGCGCTCATGAGCATCGCCGGCCAATAGATGCAATGGAATTTGGTGATGTCCTTGCCAATGATGTGAAGATCGGCGGGCCACCATTTGGAGTACAACGCACCTGGCGCACCGCTTTGGCCGTAGCCCACGGCGGAGATGTAATTGATGAGCGCGTCTACCCAGACATAGACGACGCTCTCCTCGTCGAAAGGCACTGGAATGCCCCACCTCTGGCTTTCCCGGCTGATTGAGAAGTCCGTGAGTCCGGATTCAATCATGCTCAAAACCTCATTGCGCCGTGTGTCGGGAACGAGAAAACCCGGGTTGCTTCGGTAGTGCTCGAGCAGCGGCTCCTGGTATTTGGAGAGTCTGAAAAAGTGGTTGCGCTCCTCGAGCCACGCGGCTTTCGTATGGTGCAGCGGACAGCTGCCGTCGACGAGGTCTTTTTCCAACTTGAATCCTTCGCAAGAATTGCAGTACCAGCCCTCGTAGCTTGCCTCGAACACGTCGCCCGCATCGTGAATGCGCCGCAAGAGCGCCTGAACGGCGGTCTTGTGCCGCGGCTCGGTAGTGCGGATGAAATCGTCGAAAGAGACGTCGAGCTGCTTCCAGACGTCCTTGAACTCCTTCTCCATCTTGTCGCAATAGGCGAGGGGCTCGATGCCGAGCTCTTCCGCTTTCTTGAAGACGTTCAGCGAGTGTTCGTCATTGCCCATGACGAAGTGGGTGTCATAGCCGGCGAGACGCTTGAAGCGTGCGATGACATCAGCGGTCACTTTTTCATAGGCCGTTCCGAGATGAGGGCGGCTATTGACGAAGTCGATGGCGGTCGTGAGATAGAACTTCTCCATATTGCTATGCATTCTAGCAGACGGTTCCGAGTTGACAGCGGCGGGCCGCACCTTTACTGTCCGTCCCGCAGTTATAGGAGCCGAGAATGAAGACAAATATTCTTCGACTTTGTATCGCGAGCGTTCTCGTCGTCCTCGTCGTCCTCGTCGTCCTCATCAGGGCGGGGGCGGTCACGGCCGAGCGGCCCAAAGGTCCCGATCGCTACGCCATCACCGGTGCGCGTATCGTAGTCGGGGCGGGTGAGGTTATCGAGGACGGTTTGATCACGGCCGTCGGCCCTTCGGTCGAAGTTCCCGATGGCGCGTGGGTCATCGACGGTAGCGGCAAGTTCGTCTATCCAGGGTTGGTCGACGCGTTGTCGGATATCGCTCTCAAAAAGAGCGAAGCGAGTGACGAAGTGCCGTTCTCGCGAGGTCCTGAGGACCGGCCAGGAACGACGTCGTGGACCGCCGCGGCCGACACGCTAGCGCTCGACGACGACCGCATCGAGGCTTGGCGAAGTGCCGGCTTTACCTCCACTGTGTCGTCTCCCTCGAAAGGCATCGTGAGCGGCCAAGCGGCCTTTCTCAACCTTGCCGGGGAGCGCGATGAAGATCTCGTCGTCACGACACCTGAGGCTCTCAGAGTGAACTTCGAACCGAGAGCGAATCGGAGTTTTCCAGGCTCGCTCATGGGCGTTGTGGCCTACATTCGGCAAGTTTTCTCCGACGCCGCACATTACCGCGAGAGCCAGGCCGCCTACGCGCGCGAGCCACGCGGAAAGAGGCGGCCGCGCTACGATCGCGCGCTCGCGCCACTTGCAAAGGCTCAGGTGGACGGTTGGACGGTGCTCATGCCGGGGCACTGGAAGCATGAGATCGAGCGAGCGGTGCGGCTCGGCCGCGAGATCGGGGTTCGCCCGGTGGTCTACGGGCTACATGAAGGCCACGGCGCGTCCGAGTTCCTCGCCTCCGAGAACGTTGCCGCGCTCGTGAGCTTGAAGTGGCCGGAGGCGGAAAAGGATGGAGACCCGGAAGAGGAAGAGCCGCTCCGAGTCCTTAGAATGCGGGAGCAGGCGCCCGGAACACCGGCAGCGCTTGCGGAAGCGGGCGTCACGTTTGGGTTTTACTCGGACGGACTGGAGAGCCCCGAAGAGATATTTGCACGCATTCGAAAAGCCATCGATCGAGGTTTGACCCACGAGGGCGCGCTCCACGCGTTGACCCTCGGGCCCGCGACTATCTTCGGTGTCGACGATCGACTCGGAAGCCTCGAAGCTGGAAAAATTGCAAACGTCATCGTGGTGGATGGTGAGCTCTTCGAAGAGGGCACACGGATCGAAGCGGTTTTCGTGGATGGCGCGAAATACGAGATTCGGAAGTCTGCGGACGAAGGAGGGGCGCCGTGAATGTAATGAGATTCGTTTGGACGGTTGGTCTCGTCGCAAGCGTTAGCGTCGCCGAGGCGCAAACGGTGGTGATCCGTGGGGGAACGATCTTGACGGTGACGAACGGCACGATGCTGAGCGGCGACATCCTCGCCCGCGACGGCAAGATCGAGGAGATCGGCACGAATATCTCCGTTCCAGAGGGTGGTTTAGTCATCGACGCGAGCGGGCAGTTTGTCATGCCGGGCATCATCGACGCGCATTCGCACATCGCGGCCGAGTCGATCAACGAAGGCAGTATCGCGGTGTCATCGATGACGGGTATCGAGGATGTCATCGACCCGACCGATATCAATATCTATCGCGAGCTCGCCGGCGGGGTGACGACGTCGAACGTCCTTCACGGAAGCGCGAACCCCATCGGCGGAAAGAACGCCGTGATCAAACATCGATGGGGGAGTGACGCGGAGGGACTTCTTTTCAAAGGGGCGCTTCCCGGCATCAAATTTGCGCTCGGAGAAAACCCGAAACGCTCACGCGGCGGGCGGCGCGGCGTCCCCCGCCGCTATCCCGCGACGCGGATGGGCGTCATCGACGTTATCCGGGAAGCGTTCACCAAAGCGCGCGCCTATCGCAAGCAGTGGCAGGAATACGAGGCTTCAAAGGCCCACGGTGCGTCCGGTGGCGTCTCAAAAAGACCTCCTAGGCGTGATTTCGAGCTCGAGCCTCTCGTCGAGATCATGGAGGGCAAGCGTCTCGTTCACGCCCATTGCTACCGCGCCGACGAGATTTTGCAGCTTCTTCGCGTCGCGGAAGAGTTCGATTTCCGCATCGCGACACTCCAGCACGTTCTCGAGGGCTACAAGGTCGCCAAAGAGATTGCGGAGCACGGCGCGGGCGCCTCGACGTTTTCGGATTGGTGGGCGTACAAGATGGAAGCCTATGACGCGATCCCGTACAACGCGGCGCTCATGACAGAAAAAGGTGTCTTGGTCTCGCTCAACTCGGATAGTGCCGAGGAAGCGCGCCATCTCAACCAAGAAGCGGCGAAGACCATGAAGTGGGGAGGGTTGAGTGAGGCGCAGGCACTCGCTCGATCAACCCCGCCAAACAGCTTCGCATCGATGACCGCGTGGGCTCGATAGAAGTGGGGAAGGATGCCGACTTCGCCATCTTCGACACGCATCCTTTGAGCGTCTACGCTGTTCCGCTGAAAACAATCGTTGACGGGAAAGTCTACTTCGACCGCGAAGAAGACGCCGAGCGCTACAAAGCGTTGGCGGAAGAGCGCGCGCAACTCATGGAACGGCTGAAGCCGGCAACGGAGGAAAAGCAGTGATACGAGCGCTTACCATCTTGGCGCTCTTCAGCGCGATCGCAGCCACGGCACAAGACAATGTCATCGCGATCAAGGGCGGGAGAATTGTGACTCTCGCAGGTGAGCCGATCGAGAATGGAACGATCATCATCCGGGACGGCCGGATTGCCGAAGTTGGTGCGAACGTCGCTGTCCCGGCCGGTGTCGAACTCATCGATGCCTCCGGGCTCGAGGTCTATCCGGGAATGATGGATGCAGTGAGCCGGCTCGGCTTGACGGAGGTCGGATCGACCGCGGCGACTGTGGATACGACGGAGCTCGGCGACTACAACCCGCAACTCACTGCGGCCACGGCCGTGCATCCTTCGAGCGAGCACATCCCGGTCGCCCGGACGAACGGCATCACACACGCCGTCACTGCGCCTGGGGGCTCCGGAGGATTCGGTGTGGGGGGGACGTACGGTATCCACGGTCAAGCCTCGCTGTTGAACCTCGCAGGGTGGACGATCGAGGAAATGGCGGTCGACACTTCAGTCGGCATGATCCTTCATTGGCCGACCATCCAGACCTCTACTTTCGACTTTTCGACGTTTAGCCGCGTCGAAAGAAAATTCTCCGAAGTCAAGGAGGAGTACGAGAACCGCGTTGCCGAGCTCGAAGATTGGATGGACGCGGCGCGACGTTACGCAGGTGATTCAGAGAAAGAGCCGGACCTGAAGCTCGAAGCGCTCGCCAAAGTCGTCGAAGGCGAGCTGCCGATGATGATAATGGCGGACGATGCCCGCGACATCAAAAGAGCCATGACGTTCGCAGAAGAGCAGAGCATCGAGATGATTCTTCTCAGTGGGCGCGATGCTTGGAAAGAGAAAGAGCTTCTGGCAGAAAGGAACATTCCTGTGATTCTCGGCCCGACGTTGACGCTTCCACGAACGGAAGATGAAGCGTATGACAAGCCACTCACCGCCGCGTCGGAACTTCAAGCCGCCGGGGTTCGGGTCATCTTCGCGTCATACAACTCGGCGAACTCGAGGCTCTTGCCGTACGAAGTAGGAAACGCCGTGGGGCGGGGGCTCGCGTGGGAGGAAGGGCTCAAAGGCATCACCCTTTATCCAGCCGAGCTTTTCGGCGTTGCGGATGAGCTCGGGAGCATCGAGGAAGGCAAACGAGCCAACCTCATTATTACTGACGGCGACCCTCTCGAGATCCGCACCGAGATCCGGCATCTTTTGATCGACGGCGTGCCGACGAGCTTGAACAATAAGCATTTGGAGCTATATGAGAAGTATAGGGCCCGTCGGTGAGACAACATCCACGTTCTTTCTTGTGGGGTCTGATCTTAGTGAGCCTTCTCTCTTTTCCCTTGGTTGGCTTTGCTGGGTGTTCGGGGTCTCAGGCAGTGCAGTCGGAGGATGTAGCGCGTCGGTTGCATGAGACGGTGCCGCTCATCGACGGTCATAACGATCTTCCTGGTCAATATCGTGATTTGAGCAATCAGTTTTCTTCACTCGATATTGCGAAGAGTCAGCCCGATATCATGACCGACATCCCGCGTCTTCGGGAAGGCGGTGTCGGGGCGCAGTTTTGGTCGGTCTTCGTCCCGGCTCTCAACGGTCTTTCGGAGTTTGGCAGCGACGTCGTCCGCGAGATGAACTGGCTGGGAATGCTCGTCGACCTCTCGCACGTCTCACCAGCGACGATGCACGACGTGCTGGATGTCGTCGAGGCTCCCGTGATCTACAGCCATTCCTCGGCGCGTGCGCTTTGCGACCATCCGCGCAACGTTCCCGATGACGTAATCCGGCGGCTCCCGGAGAACGGGGGTGTCATTATGGTGACCTTCGTGCCGCAGTTCATTTCCCAAGAGGTCAAGGACCACGACGACCGGCGAGGGACGGAGACAGAGTGCTTAGAAGCGATCTCGGGCTCGAGCGTTGTCGAAGGCCTGCGGGCCTTTGATCAGGAGCACCCGTCGCCACGAGCGACGCTGTCTCAGGTCGCGGACCACATCGACCACATTCGCGAGGTCGCGGGTATCGACCACATCGGGATCGGCTCGGACTTCGACGGCATCTCCTCGGTTCCGCTCGGCCTCGAGGATGTCTCGACGTTCATCGACCTGACACGTGAGCTTCTCACGCGCGGCTATTCGGAGGACGCTGTCGAGAAGATCCTCGGGCGGAACGTCCTGCGCGTGATGCGCGCGGCGGAGGAGACGGCGCGGCAGCTCCGGCTCGCGCGTGGGCCTTCGGAAGCACTGCTTCCGGGCCGCTCAGAATGGAATTAGATACATTCCGTATTCACCATTCAGGTCCCGGGCCGCATCCGTCTTCTCCAGAAGTCTCTCCAGAAGTCTCTCGGGAGTCTTCGTCGGAACAGCGCGAGCTGGAGTTCACGGTAAATGGACGGCACGTAGTCGAACACGGCCGAAACACTCGCGGGCGTTTCCTTGACGCGGTGGGAAAGCGTCACCTCATTTGAAGACCGACGTTCGGAGGACTATAACTGTTAGAGACCAATCTTGATGAAACCTGCTTTGCCCCTCGCTCTCGTGACGTTTTTGGGCGGCTCTTTGGGCGCGGCCCAGCAAGCACACTCACCCGCGAAGGCGACAGTCTTCATTCGCGTCATCGGCACGATCGACGTTGCAGTGGAGGGCGCTTTCTCCGACTCGAAAGAGACGCGTAGCGTCGAGCTCGGCACAGGGAGCGGTTTCATCTTCACACCCTATGGGCACGTGTTGACCAACCATCATGTCGTGGACGGCAGTACTTTCACGAAACGCGTCGGCTCACGAGAGGTCACGGTCGAGCTCACGGTGGACCGCGTGGAAGTGGTGCTGCCGACAGGTGGATTCGATGCGTCCATCGAGGCGGTGGACCCGGACATCGATCTCGCCGTGTTGTCGATAGCGGGCGGTGACCTGCCCTACCTCGCGTTCGGCGACTCGGAGGCGACGACGGCAGGCGAGTCGGTTAACGTTTACGGTTTCCCCTTTGGGCGTCGCGTCGAAGTCGGTCAGACGGACGTCCCGGACATCGTTCCCCAAGTGAGCGTGACCCGTGGCTCAATCTCGGCTGCACGGAGCGACGACGCTGGAAACACGGCTTATTTGCAGACGAGCGCGACCGTGAATCCGGGCAATAGCGGCGGGCCGATGGTCGATGAGGACGGCTATGTGCTCGGTGTTGTGAGGCTCAAGCTGCGCGACTCGGATGGGATTGGTTTCGCTATCCCGGTCAACACGGTCAAAGATTTTCTGACCCTGAGCGGTTACGACCAGCTTCTGCCTGTCGAGCGCCTCCAGCTGGGCGGCGAGCAGACGCTGAGAGACAAAGGCTTGAGTCTCCGGCTTCCGGAAACGCTCGAAGACGTGTCGCCTATGCGGCTGCGCGCCTTCAGCGACCCCGGGCAGGGTGCTATTTTGTGGACTTCCGATCGAGTGGTGACTCCGTGGGATCTCGGGTCGCTCGAGAAGGCTCTCTTGTCAGGCGGGACGTTCGGGACGTTTCACGCCGAAGGTAAGAGAGACTCCGCCTCTGTCGCGGAAGGCGTCGTGATCGGGCGTGCGCGCTCCGGCGACACACAGATGGTGTATGCCCTTTTCGACCACGGCGTCGAAAAAATCGTCATTCGCTATGAGGGCCCCGCGGATGCGGTAGCGTTCAACCGTTCCGTCCTGATGCAGTCGCTTCAAAGCGTGTCCGCTAAACCGCTGTTGACGTCTCAGGTAACGCGCGCGCTCCCTGTGGACGGAGCGCTTTGGGAAAGCCAGCCGCTCCCCGCCCCTTGGTCACGATTTGGCGACGCGACTCGAGGAGCCTCCCTAGCCGACGGAAGGCCTGGTCTCCAGCGAAATCGCCGACGATTGGGATGATACGGTTCTCGAGCTGCATCTGCCGCACGCGGCCGTAGGTCTCGTCCGAAGCAAGCCAATTCCGATGTCGGCCATGGAGGTCCATTTCGAGAATGAAATCCTTCAGCGAGGGGAAGAAGAACGACCGCCAGCTGTCATATTTGATCTCGAATCCCTGCCGGAAGAACTCGCGGTAAATGAGCTCTAGGTCGTGCCGGTCTTGATCGGTGAGCCCGAGCTCGGGACGGTCTTCGAACTCACCGAGCACGAAGGCCAGCTGCTTCTCGTAAAAACTTTCGTCCGGCGCGGTCGATTCGATGGCGGCAATGATGTCCGTGACGGTGGCGTCGCGCGCGCGAGGCTCCGTCAGAGGACGCGCCACGAGTCTCGAGAGATAGGCGTCGCGAGTTTCGGAGTCTTCCGTCAGCAGCTTGAACAAGAGATGCTCGAGCATGTTCTGGCGGCGAATGTCTATGATGAACGCGAGCTCGGGCTCGAGCGCCGCAATATAGGTGAAATTCTGGTTCGGTCCAACGCCGACATAAACGCCGTCTTCAGCGCGGCGTTCGTCGAGTGCGTCGAGCACGTGGAGGTAGGAGGTTTCATTGGAGATGTAGTTGTTACTCCAGAAATAGCCGCCCTCTTCGGAAAGTCGTGTGACGAGATCCCCAAACTCGCTATCGCTGATGCTTTCAGGCTCGCCGCCGCCAGAAGACAGACAGGACGACGTGACGGACGAAAACGCTGCCGGGATGGCGATCGCTAAGGCGAGAGACCGGATGAGCATGGCTTGGGAATTCCCAGTTTCATCCTAAGCGGGAGCGGGTGGCTGTTTCAACTATCAGGGCGCCAGATGCTCCGCGAGAAAGCCGAGGGAGTCGGGGATATGGGCGTAAACGAGTGCCCATCCATGGGCCTCGCCCTCGTGCTCGTGGAATACATGGTCGACACCGCTCTTGCTCAGGGCCTGATCGAGCTTCTGATTTCCCGCACCTAGACCCACCGAGCGGTTGTAGCGATCCGCGGTCCCATAGTCGAAGTAGATGGCGAGCCCGTCCAGATCCGCTTTGCGGGCGAGCTCGAGCGGATTGTTCGCATCAAAGTATTCCTGGTCAAAAGGATCGCCGTAGATGCTCCGGAAAACAGCGTCCAAATATTGATAGGACCGTGCCGAGCGCGCGGAATCGGGGACGTCGAGCGGATTCGGAACAGGGAAGACGATGGCGGAGTGCGCGGCGGCGCCGGCATATCGGGTTGGATGCCGCATGGCAATCTTGAGAGCGCCGTAGCCGCCCATCGAAGTGCCTGCAAGTGCTCTGTGGGTCCGGCCAGGACTCACGCGATAGCTCGCTTCAACATGCCGCGGGAGCTCCTCGACAATGAAGTCCTCGTAGCGCATGGTGCCATCTCTGTAGTTGGTGTAGAAGCTCCGGCCGCCGTCGGGGAACACTAAGACCATTTCGCGAAGGGTCTTGTTCGCCATCAAGCCGTCGACGAGCTCAGGAATGTTTCCGTGGTGGTCCATCGTCCAGCTTGTGTGATCGTTGAAAAGACCGTGGAGGAAATAAACGACGGGATATTTCGCCACGCCGCTTCCATAAGTTGGCGGAAGAAAGACGCTGTAGGAGGCCTCTCCGCCAACCGCTTCGCTCGTCATGGTCACGAACTCGACGCGTGATCCCGAACGGAGCGCGATGGGCTCGCTCGAGTGGCGAATCCAAGCGTCCCGTTGAGCGACCGCCGATACCGGGAAAAAAGCCAAAATGAGAAGCAACATGCAGTTCGAAAGTTTCAATACAATCTCCGGATGGGCGCAGAGGTCAGAATAGCACGAAGCTCGTGTTAGACTTTCGCGCGTGACCAAGAAGGTGCGTATCCTCGGGGTGCGCGTGGATCTGGGCGCAGGCCGTCGCGGCGTAGATATGGGGCCGTCGGCGATCCGCAAAGCCGGGATCCGTCAAGCGCTTCGCGATCTCGGCTACGATGTGGTCGACGACGGCAATATCGACTGCGAAGAGCCCGAATCCCACAAGATCCGCGACCCCAAGCTCAAATATCTTCCGCTCATTCAAGCCACGATGACGGACCTGGCGGCGCGCGTAGCGTCTATGCTCGAGCTCGGAGAAATCCCGCTCGTTCTAGGGGGCGACCACTCCATCGCGATTGGAACTATCGGGGGTGTCGCAGGTCATTTCAAGAAGGCCAATAAGAAGCTCGGCATGATTTGGTTCGACGCGCACGGGGACGCCAATACCCCGGAGTCCACCCCCTCGGGGAATATCCACGGCATGCCCCAAGCGGTGGCCTTCGGCCGTGGCGCGGCCGAGCTCGTGGCGATCGGCGGCTTCGCGGAAGGGGAGTCGAAGCTCGACCCGGCCTGCTCCGCCATCATCGGCGCGCGGAGCATCGATCGTCTCGAGAAAGAGATCCTGAAAGATATTGGGCTTCGGGTGTTCACGATGGATCAAATCGATCGTCGAGGAATTTACGACATTGCCGAAGAGGCCCTCCACATTGCGGGACGCGGGACGGACGGCATTCACATCAGTTTCGACGTCGACGGGATGGACCCCTCCATAGCACCCGGGGTCGGCACGGCCGTGCCCGGCGGCGTCTCGTACCGCGAGACCCACACGATGATGGAAATGATTGCGGAGACCGGCCACATGGTCTCGATGGAAGTCGCGGAGGTCAATCCGATACTCGATGTCCGCAACCAAACCGCCGAGGTCGCTGTAGAGATGCTCGCCTCGGCCTTCGGGCGCCGCATTCTTTGAAGGCTTCTGACCATTGACCCCATTTCTTGAAGACAAGAGGCACCGTCTCCAAGTGACGGCGGAGGACGGATCCGCACTCGGAGAAATCTCGGTGTCGGTCAAGAAGCCCACGCGCTCGAAAGCCACGGTCATTATCGCGCACGGCGCCGGCGGCTATATGGACACACCTTCCATCGTTGCCCTTCAAGACGCTCTCGTTGCGGGAGGCGTCACCGCGGTCCGCTTCAATTTTCTCTATGCGGAAAAGGGAAGAGGTGGCCCAGATAAACAGCCCAAGCTCATCGCCGCCTGGCGCACGGTGGCCGACGCGATGCGCCGCGAGCTGAAACCGAAGAGGCTCTTTCTTGCCGGCCGCTCGATGGGAGGCCGCATGGCGTCCTACCTCGTCGCCGAGGGTTATCCGTGCGATGGCATATTCTTTCTTGCGTACCCGCTGCATCCACCGGGAAAACCCGACCGGCTTCGAAAAGACCATCTACCCAAGATAAAAGTTCCGATGCTCTTCGTAAGCGGGACGCGAGATGCTTTCGCCACCCTCGATCTGCTGGAGCCGCTGGTTACGCAGACCAGAGCCAAGCTGCACTTGCTCGAAGGTGCGGACCACGGATTCAAAGTGCCCAAGAGGTACGGGCGCACCCCGAAGGAAGTGGAAGTAGAGGTGGCCGCGACCGTGTTGAAGTTCATCTCGGAGGTCTAATGTCTCGCATCGACGCTCTCAGAAACCTATTGGCGAAAACTCCCGACGACGCCATGACCCGCTACATGCTCGCGAATGAGCTCTACAGGGACGGTCAGCTTGCTGAAGCCGTCGATGAGCTGAACGCTTATCTGAACGCGGTGGAAGACGAGGGCGCGGCCTATCGCATTCTCGCGGACGCCTATCTCGGGCTCGACAAGAAGAAAGAAGCCCGCTGGGCCCTCCGCGAAGGTGCTGAGGCGTCCTTGGCCCATCACCACGAAGGGATGGCGCAAGAGTTCGAGGAACGGTTGAAAGAGATCGAGTAGGCTCCGCACGAATGGCTTGACGTTCGGCAAGCGCAGTGATTTGATTCACATTGCGACCGGTCACTCAAAGGATCTGTGCGGCTGGGCTGGGCAGCGTCGCACCATCCCGAGTGGTACCGCGACAAACTCGAAGAACTGATGCGTTATCTCACGTTGCTTTACCTCGCAGCAATTGTCGCTTTTCCATCGGTGCTGTTCGCGCAACCACCAGCGCTCGGGGAGCCGGAAGTCCTGGCGGCCGAGCTCAGCGATCGCGTCGCGGAGCTCGAGGCGCTCGCGATCCGCTACGGCGAAGCCGCGGGCGAAGAGCGGCTCGTCATCGACGCGCAGTCGACCGCGCGCGCTGAGGTTGCCATCGAGCTTCTGATCGAGCTTGGAAACGCCATCGAGCGCGCAGAGCGCGAAGGCCGCGACGTCGCCGGTCCCCGCGAGACCGCAGTCCAAGCGCTCGCCATGGGCACGCGCTTCACCCATGGCGACGTCGAAATGCGCATCCGCCAGAACCTTTCCGGGCCAGTCGCGATCGACGCCGACGATCGTCAGGCTGTCGCTCTCTTTGCGGAAGTAAACGCGGACAGACTTATCCTGTTCGCCGGCAGTGATTTGAACCGAGAGATACGGTCCGTCTTCGGCGGCGCTCGATAGGGGCGGGATCTGGGCATCGGTACCGGGGACGCCCACGAGCCGATGGGTCTCGGCTTGATTGTCGAAACGGCTCCACTGAAACTTGTATGGGCGAGGGCCACTGAATCCATATTTGACGGCCAAATCCTCGAAATGAAGCTCGCCGTTTTCAATCTCGAACTGGTCGAGAGGGAGCACTTTAGCGAAGTATGTAGCGCCAATCCGGTTGCGCCTCTCGATGAGGCTTTTGACGATCCAAGCTTGCGCCGCGGGGTCGCTGTATTGGCCTGTGCTCACGAGAGCGCGGATGTCCTCTTGCATAACGAGAGCGTCGAGCGTGTAGACCGCGCCCATGCGGTGGTGTTGGATCCACGACGAGAAGACGAAGAGGCCTCGTAAATCACGACGGTGCTCGTGAGGCACGATGTCGTTCGGATCGTCGCTCCTCGTTCCGAAAACTTGATAGGGTCCGAGGAGGCCTTCCCACGAGCCGGGGATCCGGGTGGCCACGGCACGGTAGCCGCGTTCCGGGTCCCGCGCCACGTCGAGAAGAAAGTTGTCGATGTCCTGCTCGATGATGTCCCGGGTGCCGCCGCTGCTCGTGATGCTCTCGGCACCATCCGCGAGCGCGAGCTGTTCCCGTTCGAGATATACGATGTAGTTCTCTGGGACAAAATAGCCGAGCGCGTAGAGGATCTTGGACGAGACGACGTCGGCGCCCGTAGCCATCTCGAGCCAACCTTCGGGGTCGAATCGAAGAAGGTAGAGCTGATTCGTCGAGTCGGCGATGAGGATGCCCGGCCGGAAACCGAATTTCTTGAGCGTGAGGACACGCCATCTAGCGTCTGTCGTGGGTGGGCGGTCGTCGCCCGGGCCACGTTTTAGACCATCGACGCTGAAGCGGTTGCGCGCATGGCGGTTCTCGAACCATGCGCCGTCCATGACTTCACCCAAGGTGTTGACGCCGCCTGCGGGGATGACCCCTCCTTCAGGATGGCGCTCGCCCGGCTCTCCGAAAGTGTGGTTGAACAGCTCGAGGATGTCGCTGAGCGCGCGTGTTTGGGGATCGATTGTTGGCCAGAGCGGCGGTTCTTTCTCGAGCGGGTCATCCGGGTAGAACTTTTGGGCATCGGCCGGCCCGGCGAAAACGGCGAGCGCGACGAGCACGCACCCGAGCTTCAACGGCGACAGCATCAATAGATTCCCCATCTGGTCTTGAAAATGTCGCTGAACGTCCACATCCAGCGGAAGCCTTCGCGGCCGGCGGCGAAGTCGATGCGCATAACGTAGGCGTCCTGCACTTTGAAGCGAAAACCGATGCCGGCGCTCCATTCGAGCTCGCTGAAATCCACGTCCCTCAAAAGAGGGGCTACTTTTCCAACGTCCGCGAAGATGGCCATGTCGAGCACCGAAGATGCATACCAGCGATGCTCGACCGACGCGATGATCGTCTGGTTGTCGTAAAAGCGATAGCGCTGAAAGCCTCGGAGGTTATCGTTGCCGCCGAGCTTCGGCTGCAAGTAGAAGGGGATGACTTGGCTACCTTCGTCCTCGGAAGTGATCTCGGCGCGGACCCGGAACGCAATAACGCGATTCTTGTTGAAGTAAGGAATGTATTGCTGGATCTCGAACACCATCTGCGTGAAGTTGAAAGTGTCGAGACCTACGTCCTCGTATTGGCGAAGCGTCGTCGAGTAGAATCCGCCGGAGCGCGGCCCCCCCGGGAGGTCGCGGTAGTCGACTTCGATGAAGCCGCCCCAGCGCGAGTACCAAGTGTCCATGCCGAAGCCCGGCGCATCGTCCGGTGTGAATATTTCCTCGAGAGACGGAACGCCGCTCCGTTTGCCCGATCCCGTATGGACGTCCAGGACTCCAATCGTTCCGCCGACGCTGAGCCAATCGCTGATGTTGTATCCGACTCGAAAATCGGCGGCGAGATCCTCGTACAGATAGCTAGAAAGATTCTCGAGGCTTGAGTCGCCCCCTTGGCCATAGAAGTCCATCTGGGGAGAGTATTCGTACTTGGTATAAAAATCGACGAACAGACGCTCGGTCTCGAGGCTTTGAAAGTCGACTTCGGCGTCGAACATGTAGGCCAACTGCGGGGTGATGCGCGCCGTGCCGCGTATTCCCAGGCGTTCTTGCCAAAAGTCCGTGCGTCGGTAACCGACGCCGAAACTAAAGCCTTGCCCGGAACGCATACCGCCGAGAACGAACTGGGGTCCGTTGGCACCCTTACCGGAGCGGGCGCCGTCATAGAGTCCGCGCTCGACGAGATCGTTGACGGCTTCGACGAGGGGGGACTCGCGCTCGGGCCAAAGCCGCGCTTGATGGTCGCGGCGCTGCGCTTCGATCGCTTCCGTTCGCGTTCGGTATTGCGCGCTCACCGTGCTTGCCAAGAGGCAGAACGTGAAGAAGAGGGATTTACGTGCCATGTTGTCGAAAGCCTACCTTGCCTTTATGCGCGCTTCTTACCCAAAGAGGTCACTTTTTTCGGGCCGACGGCCGGTCTTCAAGGCGCACGACGAATTTGAGCCCGGACCAATTCTCGTCGACGGCGCAGACTTTGATGTCCACGACGCCTGCCGCGAGACCCGCATTGCGAACGCTGTCCCCTGTGATATCGGACGCGAGGGGCGAGGTCTTCTTCGGCCAACAAATCCATAAAGCTGTTTCGGGCGCCATCCAGGAAAGCATATCAGGCAGAGCTTCGTCGAGACTTCGCTGATCCGGCGCAAATAGTAGCAGGATGTTGTCGCCTGCGCCGGCTCTCGATGGAGCAAGCCTTGCTCCGGGCGGGAGCGGCCCGAGGGTCGCAGCGAAACCTTTCGGTGCCCCGCGGCAGCCGACGCGCGTGTTTTCCCGGATTCCGAGCTTTTTCGGAAGGGGTGTCCCCGAATAGCCTGCAACCATCGCTACGGCGAGCCTGCGATCATCCCTACGGCGAGAGCCCGGGCCGATAGTTGTTGAGAAACTGAGCGAACATGGAAGCCTCGACCATATCCTTGGCGACGTAGCGGATGCTGTGAGAATCGATACGTTCTACAGATGACAGATAGGAAAGAATCTCGGCCTGCCGATAGTTCTTGAAGCTGATCTCGAGCTCGATGTCGCCGGCCAGGCGAAAGGGCTCGAGCTCGCCGACGCGCTCGATCGCCCGGCGTGCGGCCGCCTCGATGACCTCGTAGCCCGCCTCCGGCGTGAGGGTGCGGGCCGAGTGAAAGCTCTTCGCCCACTTGACGATGGCACCTTCGACATCGCCGACATAAGCACGGGTCTCTTCGACGATGGCGTCGTCGCCCGAGACCATCGCGATCGGAACGCCGAAATGACCCGCGATCGCAGCGTTGAAGCCCGCTTCCGAGACGGATGTTCCGTTCAGCCGGACGTCGGTCAACGTCGCGCTCGAGAACGTATGGGCGCGTACGCCTCTCGAGTTGGCCGTCGAAGTGTGATAGCCGATGAAGATCGCGGCATCGAAGCTCTCGTCCAGGCCTCCCATCATGCCGAGGGGACGCGGCCAGGACCTCACGAGCTGCACGTCCTTCGGAAACCGGTCGATGAGCAAGTTCTGACCGTTTCCGTGCGAGTCGCTCACGAGAAACTCGGTGGCGCCCGCGGCGCGAGCACCTCGGATCGCCGCGAGCACTTCTTGGGTCATGAACTCTCGAAACCTCTGATACTCGAAGCCCGAAGGGCCGAGCTGCTCACCGGTGACGGCGCCGGTCACCCCTTCCATATCAGCGGAGATGTAGACCTTGCTTTGCGCCCAGGTTGCGTTCGTGGAAGCCAGCAAGACCAGGATATGGATACCCGTCAGCGCCTTTTTCATTCTGATTCCTCGTTCTCCGGCCGAGCTCGTACGCGATTGAAGTCCGTAGGTGCGAGAGGGCGGAAATTCGCGATAGACTAACAGGTTTGCTGCGTCAGGAACAGGAGACGATGAGCCTTTTGACAACGATTGAAGAGATCCGAGCCCGGGCTCTTGACGGCCTCGTCGAGGTGCACAACGAAGCCGAGCTCGAGACGTGGCGCGTCGCCGTCATGGGAAGAAAGAGCCCGCTGATGTCGGTGCTGCGCTCGCTCGGGAAGATTGGCCAGGAAGAGCGAAAAGAAGCCGGGGGTGCGGCCAACTTGCTGAAGACGGAGCTCGAACAAGCGCTCGAGGAGAAGCGGGAGGTGCTCGGGCGCGCGCGCATAGAGGAGACTGAGACCGTGGGCCGCATCGACGTGACGCTTCCCTCCCGGCCGCTTCCCGAAGGGCGGCTCCATCCCGTTACGCAGACCCAGCGCGACATCGTGGACGCTTTCGTCGGTCAAGGCTTTTCGGTCATCGAAGGGCCCGAAGTCGAGCTCGACTACTACAACTTCGAAGCTCTCCGCATCCCGGAGGATCATCCGGCACGAGAACTCATGGACACGTTCTACATCGATCGGAGCGATGACGCGGATTCGAAGCTTCTTCTGCGCACGCACACCTCGCCGAACCAGATCCGCTTCATGGAGAACAACGACCCGCCGATCCGGATAATTTGTCCGGGGCGAACCTATCGGAACGAAGCGACGGACCCAAGCCACGAGTGGATGATTACTCAAACCGAAGTGCTTGCGGTGGACGAGGGCCTGACGCTCGCGCATCTCAAAGGCACGCTCTACGAGCTCGCCAAGCGCCTCTTCGGTCGCGATCGAAAAGTCCGTTTCCGCTGCGACTTCTTTCGCTTCGTCGAGCCGGGCGTAGACATGGCGATCGACTGCTTTCTTTGCGGCGGCCAAGGTTGCCGCACGTGCAAGAAAGAAGGTTGGGTCGAGATTCTCGGCGCGGGCATGGTTCACCCAGAGATTCTCGCGAACATGGGCTACGACCCCGACATCTATACCGGTTTTGCAGCGGGGCTAGGCGTCGAGCGCATCGCCATGCTGCGCTACGGTGTCGACGATATTCGCCACTTCTACGAGAACGACCTTCGTTTTCTGAGGCAATTCTGAGCTCATGCGCGTACCCATCAAATGGTTGCGTTCATACGTCACGGTGACGCTTCCCGTGAAAGAAGTGGCTCAACGTCTGACGATGGCGGGTCTCGAAGTGACGGGCATCGAGCGTACCGGCAGCGATTGGGAAGATGTGGTCATCGGGCACGTTGTCGACGTCCAGAAGCACCCCGACGCCGACCGTTTAACCCTCGTGACGGTGGATATCGGGGGCGACGACACCTTCGAAGTCGTGTGCGGCGCGCCCAACATCGCGAAAGGGCAGTACATCGCTTATGCGAAGCTCGGCGCCCGGCTCATCGACGCCCGTACCGGCGAGAAGAAAAAGCTCAAGAAAGCCAAGATTCGAGGCGTCGTGTCGCGGGGGATGGTCTGCTCGGAACGCGAGCTCGGCCTTTCCGATGAGCATGAAGGCATCCTTGTCGTCACCAGCGCGATTGCCGAGCGCGGTAAACCCCTCGCGGAAGTGCTCGGTGACACCGTGCTCGATATCGACATGAAGCCGAACCGTGCCGACGGGCTCTCGGTCGTGGGCGTGGCGCGGGACGTGGCCGCGCTTACCGGAGAAACCCTGCGCGAGCCGGATTTCGAGTTCGAGGCGTCGGGGGAGCCGGTCGTGGGGCGCGCACGCGTCGACATTCACGACCCCGATTTGTGCGGTCGCTTCACGCTGGCGATCATCGAAGACGTCAAAATTGGACCGTCACCGGCGTGGATGCAGGAGACGCTTCTCGGTGCCGGGATGCGTCCCATCAATAACGTGGTCGACATTACAAACTACGTGATGCTCGAGCTCGGCCAGCCCATTCACGCTTTCGACTACGACACGGTCGCCGAGCATCACATCATCGTGCGCCGGGCGAAAGATGGCGAGAAGCTAACGACGCTCGACGGTAAGGAGCGTGTGTTCACCTCCGAGCAGCTCCTGATCACAGATCCGACCGGCGCTATCGCCGTAGCGGGCGTCATGGGCGGCCTCGCTACCGAAGTCACCGACAAGACCAAAACGATCCTTCTCGAGGTGGCGAACTTCAACCCCGTGAACATTCGGCGCACGGCGATGGCGTTGAAGCTTCCGAGTGAAGCCTCACGTCGCTTTGCGTGGGGCATCGCGCCGGAGCTCGCGCCCATGGCGTCGCGGCGGGTGACGAAGTTTCTCGTCGAGCTGGCGAGCGGCAAGGCAGGCGAAGGTCTCGTAGACGCCTATCCCGTTATCTCCGCGCCGGCGCATGTCTCGCTCGCGCGCAAGCGCATACCTCAGGTACTCGGCATCGACCCTTCGGAAGGGGAGATCGTCAGCGCGCTCGAGGCGCTCGGCTTTTCCGTGGAATGCAAAACAGAGCGGTTCGAAATCGGCGTGCCCTATTGGCGGCGGGACGTCCTGGGGCCGGACGACGTTGTCGAGGAAGTCGCTCGCATGGTCGGATACGAGATGATCCCGGCGGCCCCGCTCGCGGGCCGGGTCCCTCCCGGAATCCCGCAACCGACACGCGAGCTCCGCGAGCGCGCACGCGACATTCTAGTGGGTGCCGGGATGCAGGAAGTCATCACCTATCCGCTCACGAGTCTCGCGGTTCTCGGGCGCGTCGTCGAGGCGAAAGCGCTCGAAAAATCGCCACCTCTCGCGGTCATCAACCCTCTGAACGTCGGTCAGGAACGGATGCGTACGTCGCTACGCGCGTCACTGCTCGAGACGCTCGCCCGCAATTTGCGCGTGACGAATCAGCGCGTAGCACTCTTCGAGGCGGCCCGCGTCTACACGCCGAGCTCGGACGCTCTCCCCAACGAGGAGGAGCAGATTGTCGGCGTCGTGACCGGGAGTCGGCTCGACCGATTCGGTAGTAAAACGGAAGAGGAGCTCGACTTCTACGACGCGAAAGCCTATGCTGCTCGTCTCTTCGAGCGGCTGAGTGTCGCGGCGAGCTTTTCCGCCTACGAGGATTACGGTCTTCTGTCCGGGCGCACCGCCCGGATTGAAGTATCCGGCAAAGAGGTTGGCGTAGTCGGTCAGGTACATCCGCGGACGGCAAAGGAGTTCGGCCTCGAAAAAAACGTCTATCTCTTCGAGGTTCGGTTCGCCGACCTCCTCGACCATGTTCCGCCAGTCACTACGATGCAGGCGTTGTCGAGATATCCGGCGGTAGTGGAAGACCTCGCGGTGGTCGTCGACCGCAACGAGCCGGCCGCCTCGGTTCTCACGGAAATCGAAGGTCATCCGCTCGTCGCAAGCGCGCACGTCTTCGACGAATATGTCGGCTCGCAAGTTCCCGAAGGGCGGAAATCGCTCGCGATCTCCATATCCTATCAAGCTTTCGATCGAACGCTGACGGACAGAGACGTAGCGAAAGCCCGCGACAAGATCGTGGCACGCCTGCGCGCCCATTGTGCGGCGGAGCTCCGCTCTTGAGCGGCGACCTCGAGCCGGAGTGCCTCGATACGTTCCTCTTCGATCTCGACGGGACGCTCATCGATTCCATCGATCTGATCTTTCGCTGCTATCGGCATTCGGCCGCGACCCACCTTGCCGAGCAACCTCCGGACTCCGTGTGGCGGGACGGGCTCGGCACGCCGCTCAGGGCGCAGTTTCGCGCGGTGACGTCGGATGTAGATCTCATCGAAACAATGGTCGTGACTTACCGGGAATTTCATCACGAACATCACGACTCGAGCGTTAGTGTCTACCCGGATGTCGAGGAAGTCTTGCACGGTCTTCGTAGCCGGGCGCAGCTCGGGGTTGTCACCAGTAAGCTCCGCGCCGGAGCGGAGCGTGGGTTGAAACTTCTGGGGCTCATCGATTTATTCGACGTTGTCGTGACGGCCGATGAGGTCGATCGCCCGAAACCGCACCCGGAGCCCGTCGAAACGGCCCTCGAGCGTCTCGGAGCGAGTCCGTCGAGGTCGATCTTCATCGGTGATTCGCCGCACGACGTCGCGTCGGGGCGCGGAGCCGGGGTCAAGACGGCCGGTGTTTTGTGGGGTCCCTTTAAGCGCGATGAGCTCGCAAAAGCGTCCCCCGACTTCCTTTTGGACGCGCCGAAGAAAATCCTCGACCTCTAGGGAGGTTCTTCCCTCCGATATCGTCCTTTAAGAATGGGTATGGGGTCGAAGCTCGAAAGGGGGAGCGTTCCAGATGACGAAGTTGATCGTGGAGAGTGGACTCATGCGCGCCGTGCTGCGCAAGCTCGAATCGTTTGCGGCTTTCGACGCGTTGCCGATACATATTGGGGGAGAGAGTGGAACAGGCAAAGAGCTCGTTGCGCGTTGGGTGCACGAGAAGAGCTCCCGGGCGAACCGGAATTTCGTCGCGGTCAATTGCGCATCCCTTCCAGATGGACTCGTCGAGGCGGAGCTCTTTGGACACACCCGCGGCGCGTTCACGGGCGCGGCTCAGGCCAGGGAGGGCCTCGTCGCACATGCGGATGGTGGAACGCTCTTTCTCGACGAAGTGGCGGACCTTCCGACACGAGCGCAGACCGCGCTCTTGCGCGCGCTTCAGGAAAAAGAATATCGGCGGCTGGGCGAGGTCGGGCTGCGTCGCTCGGATTTTCGCTTGATCTCGGCGAGCCACAAGAATCTCTCCGGAGAGGTGGATGCGGGGCGGTTTCGACAGGACCTCTTATTTCGTTTGAAAGTCGTTCATGTCGAGCTTCCCGCGCTCCGCGATCGCCCCGCGGACATTCTTCCACTCGCGGGGCTTTGCCTTCGGACTCAAAGCCGCATGCTCGGTCTCGCGCCACGCCCGTTTACTCGAGATGCGGAGCGACGCCTCGGACAATATGGCTGGCCAGGCAACGTACGCGAGCTCCAGAACGAGGTCGTGCAGGCGCTCGTGCGGGCTCAAGAGGCGGACGCAATCGGCGTGGAGCACTTGTCGTTTCTGAACGCTGAGTCGAGCGGTGGCCGTGCTTTCGGAGCGGCATCTCTGGCGTTCGAGAAGCGATTTCTAGCGGAATCGTTGGCCGCGCATGGGGGCAATCGCACCCGGACCGCGCGGGCGCTAGGGCTGTCGCGCCAGGGACTCTACCGAAAACTCAAGCGCTTGGGTGTTTCGAGCGAAGCCTGAGCTTTGAAGCCTGAAGCGATTGGAGCAGCGGGGACAGCGATTCCCAACACAAAGAAGGACCCTGGCGCACGGGCTCCCCCCATTCGCCGCCCCCGCCGCTCAAAGACGGCACCTCAAAACCAGCCGTGGCCAAACGCAATCGCCTGTTGGCTGCTGTAGGAAAATACGTCAAAACCTTATCGAGGTCAAGCGTCTTTTTGACAGACTCTATTGGGCCCGATCGGTCGTGGAATCACCTTGACTTCGTCTCGTCACAAAGGGAACATCTCACCCCTTGGTGAAGGGACGGCCGGTCATGACTAAGCGCTATGGGACTAATCGATGCTCGCTCGCGCTCACGATCCTGTTGAGCCAGTGCTGTGCGACTGCGTACACGGATGACAGCACATCCGCGTTGAAGTTTCGTTCGATCGGACCGGCAGTGATGGGTGGTCGCATCGACGCTGTGGCGGTCGTCGAAGATGAGCCCTCCATCATCTATGTCGGAACGGCGTCCGGCGGTCTGTGGAAGAGCACCAACATGGGGACGACGTGGACGTCGCTCTTCGATGGCCACCATACGTCCTCGATTGGTGACGTCGCGCTATCCCACTCCGATCCCGATGTCGTCTGGGTCGGTACCGGCGAGCCGAACAACCGTCAAAGCTCGAGCTTCGGCGATGGTGTCTACAGATCGGACGATGGAGGCGAGAGCTTCGAGCATGTTGGCCTCGAAGCCACCGAACACATCGGTAAGATCGCGCTACACCCGAGCCGGCCCGATCGTGTCTATGTCGCTGCTGGCGGAGCCCTATGGAACAGCAGCGAAGAGCGCGGCGTCTTCCGTACGGTCGACGGCGGCCGCAGCTGGGAAAAGGTTCTCTTCATCGATGAAGACACGGGGGTGACGACTCTCGCGATGGATCCTCAAAACCCGGACGTACTATACGCGGCGGCGTATCAAAGGCGGCGGAAGCCGTGGGGGTTCAACGGTGGCGGCCCCGGAAGCGGCCTGTACAAGACGACCGACGGAGGGGATCACTGGAAACGTCTCGACGACGGTCTGCCTGAAGGAGACCTCGGCCGCATCGGCGTGGCCATTTATCGCAGCGATTCGAGAATCTTATTTGCTCTCATTGAACACGCGACCGAGGCGGGCGTCTATCGCACGACGAATCGCGGCGAGCGCTGGGAGAAAGTCAACGAGCTCAATCCGCGCCCGATGTACTACAGCAAGATCTTTATCGACCCCACCGACTCGGACCGCGTCTACGTGCTCGGCTCGTCTTTCTACATGTCTGAGGACGGCGGCGCGAGCTTCGAGACGAATCGAGACATGACGCCGAGCTATGACGTCGGCGTCCATGGCGATCACCATGCACTCTGGATCGACCCGAAAGACCCGAAACATCTCGTTCTCGGAGGCGACGGTGGGCTCTATTTGTCTTGGGACCGCGCCGTCCACTGGCTAAAAGTGAACAACATTCCGCTCGGACAGTTCTACGGGATCGCGGTGGACATGGACGAGCCCTACAATATCTACGCCGGGGCTCAGGACACCCATTCCTGGATGGGGCCGAGCGCCACACGAAACCGCATCGGAATCCTGAACAGCGACTGGCGTCAAACCAATTTTGGCGATGGGATGTACCAGCAAGTGGATCCGACAGACTCCTCGATCGTTTATACCGAGTCGCAAGGCGGCAACATCGTGCGGCTCGATCGAAGGAGCGGCGACCGAAAGACTATCAAGCCGTACCCCGAACAAGCCGGCTCTCGCTATCGCTTCCATTGGACGTCACCGATCTTGATCTCGCCGCACGATGCCAAAACGATTTACCTAGGCGGCAACCGTTTGTTTATCTCAAACGATCGAGGCGAGAGCTGGCGTGCGACCGAAGACCTGACGCGCAACGAGGACCGCGGTGAGCTTGCCATCATGGGCGTCCTGCCGGACGAGGGCATGCTCTCGCGTCACGACGGTGTCGGGGCGTGGGGCACGATCACGACCGTCTCGGAGTCAACCGCGGCCCCGGGCACGCTCTACGTCGGGACGGATGATGGAAGAATCCAACTCACGCGCGATGGAGGTGAGAACTGGGAAAGCCTCGAAGGCAACTTCGGAAGCTTCGACCCGATGCGCGCCAAAGTGAGTCGCGTTCAGGCTTCCGCGAGTTCGGCAAGCCGCGCCTACGTGAGCTTCGACCGCCATCACCTGGGTGATTTCGAACCGCATATCTTCGTGACCGATGACTTCGGGCGCGGTTGGCGCCGCCTGGACACAGCCTTCCCACAAAAAGCCGGCTGGGTGAACGTCGTTATCGAGCATCCGCGGAACTCGGATCTTCTATTTGCGGGAACGGAGACCGGGTTGTTCGTGACGATGGATGGAGGTGCGAGCTGGACGCGGATGGAGGGCGGCTTTCCGACGGTACCGGTAGACGATCTCGTAATTCATCCCCGCGACAACGACCTGGTCGTCGGCACTCATGGCCGCTCGATCTACCTCCTGGATGACCTCACGCCCCTCGAGCAACACGACGTTCAAACCACCTCGCCGGAAATGTTCGAGCCTCGTGACGCAACCATCTTCCTTCCTTGGAAGCACGAAAGCTACGGAGCCCAAGCCCAGTTCATCGGACACAACCCTGAATTCGGTGCGCTTTTGAGCTATTACTTACCGAACGCGGTCGACGGTCCCGTCGAGATTACGGTCGAGGATGCGAACGGTGTGACGATGCGTGTGCTCGAGGGCGGAGGCGGCGAGGGATTTCACCGCGTCGCCTGGGATTTGAGAACGCGTGCACCGAAAGACGTGCCGCGAGGCCAAGGCGCGCTCGTCCCGACCGGACGCTATGTCGCTGAGCTAGGCACCGCGACGGGCCCGCGACGAGCGAGCTTTACGGTTGGGCTCGATCCGCGATTCGATGGCGATGACGATTTCTATGATGGCGAGCTCGACGAGCGATTCCAATTTCAAAAGGAGGGCAACGCGCTCCGGGAGCGTCTTGGTGGTGAGGTAGCACGGGCACAGAAACTGTCAGACACGATCGCAAAACTGAAGGGACTTTTTGAGGAGCCGGAGGACGCGGCGTTGCGAGAGGCGCTTGAGCGTTTCGCGATCGAGCTCGCCGAGGCGCGAAAACCGATTGGCGGTGGACGACCGAGCTTTCGCAATCCGAATCTTCTAGCGCGCACGTCACGCCTATTCGGCGAGCTGAGCGGGGACGCCGTGCGGCAAGGCACGCTGCACGCACCCACTTCTACGCAGCGAAATCGTCTTGCCGAGCTCATGACCGAGGCGGACAAAGCCATCGCCGCGTTGAACGCGATCGTCGACGAAGCGCTTCCATCCCTCAACGAGCAACTCGAAACTCGAGGACCGCTGCGCCTCGAAAAATAGAATTAACAAAAAGCGTAACGCGACGGCGTTTCTGGGATTAGAAATCTCGGTCGAGCGTGAACTCGGGTGCATCCGAGCTGGGGAGCGCCGCTGCCACACGCGCGGGCACGAGGTCCGGTGCGGATCGCTTTAAATAGCCGATCTCCCCGCGGAGCTTTTCCAGATCTTTGCCTCGATCGATGTCATACCAAGGGATGAGCGTCGCGAAGTCGAGCTTTTTCCCAGTGAGAACGGCGGTCGTTTGGGAGAGAACCTCCCCCGTACCCCAGTCGATATTTTGGAACAGTTCGGGGATCCAAGCACTTGCGCCGAGAAGGTAGTAGCCTCCATCTTCTGCGGGACCCACGACGACCTTCCGCCGCTCCAAATCGTCGAACGCGTCGTGGATGACGGCGCGCGGAAGTGTCGGACTATCGCTTCCGACAACAACGAGTCGCGTGACGTTACTTCGAAACGCGCTTTGGAAAAGACTCGCGAGCCGCTCGCCGAGGTCGCCATCGGACTGGATGGAGACGGTCCAACCCTCCGGGACGCTCAAATCCTGCGGGTCGAGAAGCGGCTGGCTCAAAAGTAGCGCGCGCTCGAGCCCAGGACGCTCGACGCGCCCGAAATGATCGAGGCTATCGGCAACGAGCGCGGTATGGAGCTCGAGAGCTTCCTCGCTCGTGAGCGGAGGGCAGAGCCGGGTCTTCACGCGGCCGAGCTCTGGCGCGCGCGCGAAGACCGCGAGAAGCTCGCTCATGAAGAAGCCCGTCGGGTCGCTTCCGATAGCAATCGCAGAAGCGCTTGGTTTTCGGGATTGGTTGCAAGCCCGCGGCGACACGTCCTGGCGGCGGCGCCGGGGTCCCCGGAGGCCAACTGAGAACGCGCAGCTTTCACGAGCGGTGTAACACGACCGGGCTCGAGGGATGCGAGCTTCAAATAGGTCTCGGCGGCCATGCTTGGATTGTCGAGCTCGACATACGTGTCTCCGAGCCGCTCGAGCACCGGCGGCGTATCGCCGCGCAACTTCAGATACACGTGATAGGCGGTCACCGCCGCCGCGTGGTTCTTGCGTGCCCGGTACAGGTCACCGAGCAGGCGATGCGCTTCCGCCGGGATTGGGGTTATTTGCGTGGCGCGCTTTAGCTCGGCAAAACCGCGGGCTTCGTCGTCCATTGCAAGATAGGCCTGACCGAGAGTCAGCGCGGCGTGTCCATTTGACGGATCCATCTTGACCACCGACTCGAGCGCCGCGACCGCCCTGTCCGCTGCCACCGGATCCGCACCGATCGTCGCTGCTTCGAGCCAAAGCTCGCCGAGCCTCAAGTAAGCGACAGGAAGGTTCGGATTTTGCTCCAAAGCGAGCCGCACGGCCTCGATGGCTTCCGTGTTGCGGCCAGCGATGGCGTGGACGTCGGCGAGGTGAAGATAGGGCTCGGGAGCTTCCGGATTGGCGTCGATCTCGTCCCTTACCAAAGGAAAGGCCTTGTCGGCGTTACCGTTTTTGATGTAGAGCTCTATGAGAGCCGTGCGCGCCCGTTTAGCCTCGGGCCGGAGCCCGAGTGCGGTGAGAAAGTCCGCTTCGGCCTCGTCGAGGCCGCCGAGTGCTTGGAACACAGCGCCTCGCAGAAAATACGCTTCCCAAAAACCGTTACGCAGAGCCGCAGCGCGGTTCAAAGCGCCGAGTGCTTGCGCTTCGCGCCCGCCGCGAAAACGCACGAGCGCGAGCTTGTACAGTACATCCGCTTCGGACGGATCGAGCTCGAGAGCTCTCTCGTATTGCGCGCCTGCCTCATCGAATTTCTCGACCTCGTAGTAAAGTTCTGCGAGCCGTAACGAGACGAGACGGACGTCTGCGGACAGTTGCGCCGCGTGCTCGAGATCGGCGATGGCAGGCGATAAATTGCCTTGGCGCTGCTCTGCTTCGGCTCTTTTGATGTAGGCGATCGCTTCTTTGGGCTTGATCGCCATGGCAGAGCCGTAGGTTCGGCTGGCCTGGAAAGGGAGGCGTTCTTTGAGGAGCTCGTCGCCGAGCTTCACGAGCTGAAAATAACGGTAGTCGCGGCCGAGCACGCGATAGCTGAAAGAAGCGGCTCCCAGAAGTACGCTCCCTGCAAGGAGCAGCAGGAACCACCTACGCATCACGGCCTGGCAGGTGCAGAAACTTCAACGTAAATATATTCCCAACAGAAGGTTAGCAAATCCTCAGTGGATGGGTCAACGAACAGGGAACACAATGGGGGCTGCCGGTGTCCAATACATTATCAGGTCCGAAAGGCTAAGACGCCCGTGTGGTACGATACGCGGGAGATTCCGTCATGATACGCCGGCCCTTGGTACGACTTATGCAAAACGAAACGTCGGCACTATCTGTCCATGAGCTCCTCGATCTCGACTACGACGCCCCCGGAGAACGGGCGTGGTCGGGCGATGAGTCGGCGCTCATCGAGCGTTGTCTCGCGGGTGATGACAGTGCCTTCGATGAGCTCGTCCAGCGCTATCAGGACATGGTCTTCAATCTGTCCTACCGCTTGCTCGGGAGCTACGACGAGTCGGCCGACATGACTCAGGAAGTCTTTCTCCAGGTCTACCGCAAGCTCGTAAGCTTCCGGCGAGACGCTTCTCTCCGCACCTGGATTTATCGCATTGTTATTAATCGAGCGAAGAATCGCCAAAGATGGTGGATGCGTCGTTTTGGCGAGATGACGGCGATAAGCCTGGATGATGCCGAGGCCAATCCGACTTGCGATCTCATAGCACTCGAGGACGGGCTCGCGATGGCCCCCGACAAGGCCTTGGAGCGGAAAGAGGAAAGTCAGCTTTTGATGCGTGCCATTGACGGGCTGCCGTTCAGCCACCGAACGATCCTGCTTCTCAAAGAAATCGAGGGCTTGTCCTACGAGGAGATCGGGGCGACGCTCGATCTGCCGCTCGGTACGGTCAAGTCTCGTCTCGCGCGGGCGCGCAAGTCCCTCCGAGACAAACTCGATCCGGGGCTTTTCGGTCTAGAAGAGGAAGTGTGACATGTTGCATTTACGAACCACGGTGCTCTCTGCCCATTACGACGGCGAGCTGTCTGCCGCCGCCGCAGCGCGCGTGGACGGACATCTCAGGGACTGCGAGCGTTGCGTCGCCGAGTACGACGAGCTGTCGAGTGCGGCTAATACCGTACGTCATCTCGGAATGATGAGAGCGCCTCAGACCCTCGCTTCCAAGATTCGGGAACAAATTGACGCCGAAGAGCGCGGGATGGTTCCTGTGCTGCGCAGCGAGATCATGCGGGCGAAACAGCCTTCCGGATTTTTCTCGGCGCTAGGACTCGGCACGCTAGCTACCGTGCTTCTCATCGGGCTCGTCGTCCTTTTCGATCAGCAATACGGCGAGGAGGCTGCGCGTAGCCTCACCACGGCGATCCTGGAATCGACTCTGCCCGAGCCGGTGCTGTTACACGAAGTGATGAGCTCACCGCGTTTCCGGGAAAGCGCGGTCGGCCATCTCGCTTTCGCAGATGTGGAGTTCGGAAAAGAAGGCACGCTCTTGACGATGGCCTCCATTGACCGTAACGGTATGGTGCAAGCGCTCGATGTGATTTATCGCAGCGGCGACGAAGAAATGCTGACGCGCACACTGGAAGCGGTGCGCAGCTCGGGATTCGAGCCCGTGCGCCTTGGCGACGAGACCATTTCCGTGAACTTCCTTTATTTTTTCACGACGACGGAGGTTCGTCCCGGAGACCGCCTCCTGTCGACGATCGCGAACGGGCCGCGGCTCAGCGCCGCGAACCGTTGCTGTTCGTATCTTTTGAGACTAGCGTAGCTCGGCCTCAGCCGTCCCGACGTTTCCGAGCCCGTCCGTCAGCTTCACCACGAGCGTGTAAACGCCCCCGTCCCCGTAGCCATCGAGCTCGAAGTCGAAGCTCTCTTCCGTCGAGTCGGCAATCCCGTCGACGGGAAAGACGACTTTCCACGCTCCCGAGTTGACAGTGTATTCGACGCGCCGGATGGGGCTTATTTCGTCCCGCGCCACGAAGCCAATCTGGTGTCCGCCGGAAGACGAGCTTACCGCGAGAGCTTCCACTCGAGGCGGTGTGTTGTCGATCTCTAAACTCCGGCTCATCCTCTCCCGGGTGCGCGCGAGCTCGGCGGGATTGCCCGACAAGTCGCTTGCGATGACTTTCAGCGTGTAGCGCCCGTCCGGCATCCCCACCGTATCCCAGGCGATGACCGGGCTCGTGAGTCCTTCGCGCAGAACGCGCCACAAGGTCTCGCCTTCGGCCCGGTAATGCACGTCGAAGGTCAAATCGTCTTTGTTCGGGTCGGTGCCGTTCCACGTCACGGTCTGAACGCCTTTGCGATAAACGGGACGGCTCATCGCGGTCAGGTTCAACGGTGGACCGTTCGCACTGGGGACGCCATTTCCATCTCGCCCGTCGTCGGAGAGCGTTCCAACCATCCCGAGCACCTCGATCTCCCCCGTCGTAACGATCGGTTTTTGAAAGACCCGACCGGGTGGGTGAATCGTTATTCCGGAGACCTCGGGAGGTAGATTCTGCTGAAGATAGATCGCGGTAACGTCGAGAATCTCGGGACTCGTCTCGCCCGTCGAATTCAGGGTGGCCCTCCATTGAAAGAACCTGCCGCGCGGGCTTGTGATTTGAGTCCCCGTGGCTTCGGTGTAGCGTGTGGACCAATCACTCCACGTGTTGTCGGGCTCGGCGGAGTTTCCGGAGCGCGTTTGAATCGCGACCGAGGTCCCGGAGGGGACGAGCGCCTCCCAGCGGATGCGCCCCCAGAACGAGACGGTCTCCGTATCCTTGGTCGGCGACTGATAAATCCCCTCCGTGCGACGGCCGCGGTTGAGGCGATAGAGCTTGGCCGGATTGGCCGTCGCAAGAAGAACCGCTCCACCCACGCCCGCCTGCATCGCGGTGACTTGGTCGGCCTCGACGCTCAAGAGAAGGGAGCTCGTCTTGTTTTGATTCACGAAGAAAACGCGTCCCGCGTTACCCGTCCCCACCATCAAACGGTCGTCGGTCGAGAGCAAAAGGGAGAGGGGGGTGTCTTGGATAAATTTCCACAGCTCTTCGGTGGCGCCATCGGCGTCGATCCGATAGAGAGCACCTTTCGCGGAGCCGCTCGAGAGAGCATCTGAAGTGCTCGCGGCGCTCGCGACGACCGGCGTGGTGGATGTGGTCACCGTCACCGACGCTGTAACTTCCGAGGTGACGTTCGTTGTCGGAGACGGCGTGCTCGACGGCATCGAAGGCGCACTCACAGGGCGTGAGCCGCCATTGACGGTGGTGACAAAGACACGACCGCGCGTATCCGTCACCAGGGCGCGCACTTCTTCGAACGGAGTGTCGAAGAGGACACTCGCATCGCCGGAGGCGTTTAGCTTGAGAACGAGACCGTTCGACGCGGTCCCTGCATAGATGTTGTCGGAGCCATCGAGAGCGAGCGAGACGATATGGGTCTCCTCGCTCGTGAAGAGCACCTCGCTCTCACCGGAACGGCTCACCCGATGAACCTGCGCTTCGTCGCCGGTGGCGACGAGAAGATTGTTCAACGAATCGAGCGCGAGCGCCCAGATATAGCGATCCTCGGGGTCGAAAAAAATTTCCTGGGCGCCGCTCGGGTCGATGCGATAGACGACGCCTCGGGGCGAAGTGCCTGCATAGAGGTTTCCGCGACGGTCGACGACGAGTGCGTGTACTTGGAGCTCGTTCGTGTCGACAAAGACGTTCATCGTGCCGGAGGCATCGACTTTGTAAATCCGGCCGTCATTGCCGCTGCCCGCATAAACGACCCCGTCGCGGTCGCTCGCGAGGGACCAGAGCTGCGGGTCGGTGGTTTCGCCGAGCACTTGCGCCGCGGGTGCGAGGCTAACCGTGCCCTCGGAGCTGATGGAGACGCCATCGGTATCACCGTCGAGAAAATCCGCCTGGCTCTCGACCCGCCAGAATGTCGGGACGGCAGCGAGTGCTACGAGTTCGGCAGACAAGGCAGCGGCGACGAGCAGGACACGACCAGCAGGCTGCTTGCGCAAGTTCAGATTCCTTTCGACTCGTGTTCCGGGAAGATCGTCAGCGCTTGTTCACTTTCAGATAGAGCGTTTGCGAGCCCGACACACTGTATTGGGTGACGACTTCATGTTCCCAGAACGCGGAGTTGCGGAGTGGCGTGTAGTTGCTCGAGGACGAGCCGTCCCCTTCGAGAACGTTGAGGACACTTGGAGGCAAAGTCGTCAGATATTCGCCGGCCACGATCGCGCCGTGCGCGCCGCGGCGGCTGAGCCGGACGTAGAGACGGTTGTTCCTTCGAAGCGCGTTGATGGCGCGGATGAGCTGGCTCATATCCTTCGGTACGAATGACTGCCGAGATTCGCGCCGCTCGAGCGCGGAAAGCGTTCGCGCATCGGCAACGATGAGCTGAAGTCGTCCCGAACTCATATGGGATGGTATTGCGACGTCGACGGTTTCGAGAATCTCGTCCCCCCGATAGGTTCCGAGGAGGATCTTGAGCTTGACCGTACCTCCCGGGGCGACCTCGTCGGAATCGAGCCACGCGCGGAGAAGACGAGCGTTCAAGGGGCTTTCGGTCGCTTCGAGGCTAACATGAATATTCTCGAGCTCGACGTTCTCGAAGTCGTTGGTCATCAGGAACGAGATCGGTGCGGCGACCATGGCGGACGCGGATACCGCAGCCTGCTGATCCGCAAAAACGTCCTCGATGTTGATCCGTCCGTGGGACGTGGTCTCGATCCAAGCGGAGAGCTTTACCGTTTGAGAGCCGAACTGCCGCTCGGTGGACTGAAGGATGGCGACGAGAGACGCATAGGTCAGAACCGGCGTGAACAGTTCGTCATCGACGATCTCGACCTTATAGTTCTTCTCTTCTCCCCGGCTCGTCGACACGGTGACGTTCATCTTGATCATGCGGGGCCGGATATCCAAAACGCCGCGAATGGCCGTCGCGCGATCCTGAACCCAAGTGCCGATGGTCTCGCCGCTGCTCGCCATCTTGAAGGAGTTCATGAGCGACGGCAGGACGAGATGGACGTTAGAGCTCGTCATCGGATATTCGATCGGGCCGAGATTGAAGAGCGGGTGGCCAAAAGCATAAACGGTGCCCGTATCCGGGTCCACGTGCGTGACCGTTCCCGCGGCAGTGATTTGCAGATCTCCCGTAACGAGGCCAACGCCCACGGAGGAGCCGGGTGCTAGCGGTGGGCTCGGGCTCGTGCCTTCCTGCGACCCTCCGCTCAGTACTACTGCCGCGCCGCCCATCAAGGGCTCTATGCCGAGCTCGCGCAGAAGCGGCGCGATGTGCTCGAAAGACTCCGCCGGAAACCCCAAGACAGAAGCTGGTGTCGCGATCGGCGTGAGTTGTCTTCCGATATGTGGTTGTAGAAACTCGACGCCGGTGAGTGAAACGCCTTGAATCGAGACAGGGTGTAGTTTTTTGGGAACGGCGCCGGCCAAAGTGTTGGGTGCAAGCGGGAACTCGAGTCGTGCGGCAGCGCGGCGTCGCGAAGGCGTCGCGGTGGCTTCCACCATCTCCTGGATCGGAGTAATGCCCGCGATGGGATCCTTCGCGAATGGGAAAGCGAAGGCGACGGCGCCGATGAGTTTTCCGTCGATATAGACGGGGCTCCCGCTCATCCCTGCGATGACGCCCGTATGGGCCAACGGTCCGCCTTCAAGCTCTGCGAGGATCATGTTCTGATTCGGGCCATAGTTGCGCAACACGCCCAATATCGTGACTTTGAACGACTCGATCGTGCTGCCGGAGAACACCGTACGGCCTTCGCCGACCATGCCGGGCCGGATATCAGAGACCGGGATCGTCTCTAAGTTCTCGAGGGGAGAAGCGGCAGCGAAGCTTGCAAACAAGAGCAGCAAGAAGAGTGTTCCGAAAGCGTCTTTCATCAGAAGGAATTCTCTGTAAACCTAACAAACTATATTAGTTCAACGTGGTTAAAGGATCAATCGCCTTGACAATGATTGAAGCGCGATGCTAGCCTCTTGTGCTCGTCATGACGGCCAAGACTGAATGCGTCCTCGACGCTGTGCTCCTCAGCAGCCATGTCTTTCGCCGTGCCCACGATATCGTGGGTTAGTCGGCCTTTCCGCGGGCTAACCCGGCACCTTCCTGAAAAGATGGATCCCGTTTAAGAGCCACGAGGGGATAGGGGCGTTTTGAACACGAAACTGATCGCATCCGTGAGTGCGAGCTCGACCGACGAGCTAGTGCGCTTGGCGCGCCGCGGGTGCGAAGGTGCGGACCTCATCGAGCTCCGCGTCGACGGGATCGATCGTCCGGACCTCGCGCGCCTTCGAAAGGACGTTGACGGCCCAATCGTTCTGACATGCCGTTCGGCGAAGGAAGGCGGAGCATACAAAGGTAGCGAGAGCGATCGCCTTGCGCTTCTCGAACGCGCGGCAAACGGAGGCTTCAACTACGTGGACATGGAGATCGATGCGCTGCGCGAGCGTCCGCCCGAAAGCCGTGCGCAGCTCATTCTATCGTGTCACAGCTTCGACGGGCTTCCCAAAGAGCCCGGGCGTCTCATCGACCGCGCGCTCGAGCTCGGCGCGGACGTCGTAAAAATCGCGGCACGCGTCACGTCTCTTGCCGAAGCTGTCGAGCTCGCACGTTTTGGCGAGCGCCTCGACAAAGAGGAGGCGACGTTCATTCCGGTCGCGATGGGACCCGCCGGCGTAGCGGCGAGGATCCTCGCGAACAAACTCGGCGCTGCCTTTACCTACGCGTCGGCACGGGGCGTTGCACCGACCGGACCGGGTCAAGTCTCGCTCGACGACATGTTGACGCTCTATCGATTTCCGTCGATCGGACCGAGCACCGATATCTACGGGATCTTGGGAACGCAGGCGCTCATGAGCCGCTCGCCGGCAATGCACAATGCGTTGTTCGAGCGCGTCAGCAAGAACGCCGTGTACGTGCCTTTCGAAGAAGAGCGCCTCGAAGACTTCGTGCGCGCCGCAAAAGCGCTCGGGGTGTCGGGGCTCTCGGTCACGCTTCCTTTCAAACAAGCCATCCTGCCTCATCTCGACGAAGTCGATGCACGCGCCGCGGAAATCGGTGCCGTCAACACCGTTGTGGTGCGGGCCGGCGCGTGGACGGGGTACAACACGGATCGCGACGGGGTCTTCACCCCACTGGTCGCAAAAGGCGATTGGAGCCAAAAGAGCGCGGTGCTGGTCGGTGCGGGTGGAGCCGCGCGCGCGGCTGCCTATGCACTCTGCGACGTCGGGGTCGCGCTTCGCGTGCTCGCGCGCGACAAAGCGCGGGCCAAAGAGCTTGCCGAGCGTGTCGGCGCAGCCTGCGGTGCGCTCGACGAGCTACCGGACCTCACTTGGGATCTGCTCGTCAACGCCACGCCGCTCGGAGGCTCCGGTGAATCGCTCCCGGTCGGGAAGATCGCGAGCAACGCTCTCGTCTTCGACATGGTGACGGTTCCCGAGCGCACACCGCTCATCGCGAACGCCCGAGCTTCGGGGGCCGCGACGATTTCGGGTATCGAGATGCTTGCCGCGCAAGCGGTCCATCAGGCGGAGCTTTGGACTGGGGAGCGGCCGAGCCGCGAAGACATGGAAGCGAGCGCGCGCGGCGACGCGGCCGCCTCCCGTTACTCGCGCCAGGTCCTGTTCAGCGAGATCGGGGAAGAGGGGCAGAGAAACATCGGCGCAAAAAGGGTGCTCGTCGTCGGTGTCGGCGCGCTCGGCTCGGTCTCCTCCGAGATGATCACCCGTGCGGGTGTCGCAAGCGTGCGCATCGTCGATCGCGACTACGTCGACGAATCGAACTTGCAGCGGCAGAGTCTTTTCGACGAGGACGACTGGCGGCAGGGGCTTCCAAAAGCGGTCGCCGCGGCGGGCAAGCTGTCACGCATCAACAGCAACGTGCGCGTGGAGGCCATCGTAGCCGATGTGCACGCGGGAAATGTTTCTTCGCTCTTCCAGAGCGCGGACCTCGTGCTCGACGGCACCGACAACTTCGAGACGCGTTATCTCTTGAACGACGCGTCCGTCGAAAGCAGCGTTCCCTGGATCTATGCGGCTTGCGTCGGGAGCTACGGCATGAGCTTCGTCGTCATCCCGGGACGGACGCCGTGTCTCCGCTGTTTCATGGAGGAGGAGCCCGCCCCCGGGACGTCGCCTACCTGCGATACCGCGGGAGTCATCGCACCCATCGTGCACGCGGTCGCGGGGTTCCAAGTCTCGGAAGCGCTCAAGATATTGGCGGGCCGAGAAGATGCGCTCCACGGCGAAGTGCTCTCGCTCGATGTGTGGCGCGGACGGGTCGATGCGTTTCGCCCCGCACGAGCACGGGAAGAATGTCCAGCTTGCGGTCGGCATGAATTCAGCTTCCTCATTGGCGGAAAAGGCGGTCAAGCGGTCACGCTGTGCGGCCGCAACGCGGTTCAGGTGCGGCCTTCGAAGAGCCAATCGATGGAGCTCGACGCCGTGGCGGAGCGGCTGCGAGGATTAGGCGAAGTGAAAGTCAACGATCATCTTCTACGTGTCAAGCTCGCCGCGCACGAGATCGTGCTCTTCAAAGACGGCCGCGCAATCGTGCACGGCACGGAGGACCCGGCCGTTGCACGCAGCTTGTACGCGCGATATGTGGGGACCTGAGTGACGGACCGAACGCTTCTCGAAGTTGTGCCAGGCGTTTTGGCCGCGAAGCGCGACGACGCCGCAATATGTCGAAGCTCATGCGCGCGCGATAGCCATCCGATTCGAACATGACCACCAGATCGATGCAAGACGACCTCACCTCTTTGATCCTGCCCCGTGTGCGCGCGCTCACTGCGTACCGGCTCGACCCGCATCCGTCATCGGTGAAGCTGGATCAAAACGAGAACACGCTGGGGCCTCCGGAACGGATCCTCGCCGAGATTGAAAAGCGGGTGCGGAAAGTCCCTCTTTTCCGCTACCCAACGCCGGGCCAGAAGGAGATTCGCGCGGCCTTGGCGAAAGCTTTCGACTGGCCGGTGGACGGCATCCTCGTCGGCAACGGCTCTGACGAGCTTCTCAACACACTCGCACTCGCCGTGCTCGACCCAGGCCGCACGGCACTCGCACCGACGCCAAGCTTCTTCGTCTATGGCCAAGCGGCCCGGATCCAAGGGGCCGATGTGGTCGAAGTTCCGCTGACGGAAAGCTTCGCGTACGACGTGGACGCTTTCGTCGACGCGGTCTCTAAGCACACGCCCTATCTCGTTTTTTTATGCTCTCCGAACAACCCTACGGGAACGGTTCTTTGGGTGGAGGGCATCCGGCGGATCGCGGAGTGCGCACCCGGGCTCGTCGTTCTCGATGAAGCTTATTGGGAGTTTGCCGGCGAGAACGGACGCGCGCTTCTCGACGAGTTCGACAACCTGCTGATCTTCCGCACGTTCTCGAAAGCGCTCGGCATGGCCGGGCTCCGTGTTGGCTATGTGCTGCTACAGCCCACTTTGCGTTGTCAAATCGTCAAAGTGCAGCAACCGTATCCGCTGAACCGGGTATCGCAAGAGGCGGTTTTAGCGGCTCTGTCTCACTACGATTTAGTGGTCGCGCGTGCGGCGGAGATTGCGGCGGCGCGCGACGCGCTCAGCGCGCGCCTCGAGGAGCTACCGGGCATCGACGTGTTTCCGTCGAAAACGAACTTTCTTCTCTTCCGTACTTCGTTAGGCGGGGACAAGACGTTCCACGGACTGCTCGAACGCGGCGTTCTCGTTCGAAACGTGAGCGCACATCCACGGCTCCAAAACATGTTGCGCGTCACGATTGGGACGAGCGAAGAGAATGAGACGCTTTACGCCGCGCTGAGAGAGACGATGGAGACATAAGCATGAGCGATGAGCGGTGCGGCCGCCATTCGAGGCGTTGACGAGCGAGCGACCGATTTGCTGTACCATTTCCGCGTGTTTAGCAGGTTTGTGCTTTCCGGCTGCGCTTCGGAGGTCCCTTGAGATCGACGCTCATCATTGACGCTGACGACACCCTTTGGGAGAACAACATCCATTTCGAGGCGGCGACCGAGCGTTTTCTCAACATCGTCGAGTCGCGCGGAGGGGAGCGCGAGCCGGCACGCGATCGGCTCACCCAAATCGAGAAGCGCAATATCCCAGTCCACGGCTATGGGTGCCGTGGCTTCTCCCAGTCCCTCTTGGATACTCTCGAGGAAGTAGAGGGAAAGCGGGCTTCCTCTTGCGACCGCGCCCGTATCCTCTCGCTCGCGGAGCGTGTGCGGCGCATGCCCATCCAGTACCTGCCAGGTGTCAAAGAGACGCTCCCGCTTCTGCGCCAGCGGCATCGGCTCATCCTTTTCACGAAAGGGGAGATCCACGAGCAGCGTGACAAGGTGGCGCGCAGCGGCGTGGAGGCTTTTTTTCACGAAGTCGAGGTCACCGGTGAAAAAAAGGCCGAAGACTACCATCGTCTCTTGGAACGGTACGCCATCGTGCCGGATGAGGGCTGGATGATAGGGAACAGCCCGCGCTCCGACATCAATCCCGCGCTCGATGTGGGCCTCGGCGCGGTGTACATCCCCCACGAAAACACGTGGACCCTAGAACATGAGGACGTTCGCTCCCAGGAAGGCGCGAGACTCAAAGTTTTGAATCATTTTTCCGAGCTTTTGCAGCTTTTTTTTCGGGATTAGCTATTTTTCGCCCCGTAATGTTTCGGGTTGACACCGGGGCCTTGCGTGTAGACAATACGTCTGACCCTTGACCCTCAACATCATCGATTCCCCCGATGCGTTCTTAATGGGGGAAATCTGTATGTTCAAGAAGATCGGACAGCGCATTCGTAAAGTCAGACTCGAGCACGGCATGAAACAAAAGGACCTCGCCAAGAAAATCAATATTTCACAAGGCGCGCTCACGAATTTCGAGCTCGGTCGCCGCAAAATCTCTCTCGAGTGGCTCCTGAAGATCTCACACGCGCTCGAAGTGCCCTTGGGCTATTTCGTGAGCGCCGTCGAACCCCCGCCCGACGAGGGCATGCTCGACCCGAAGGATCATCGGCTACTGCGTACGTTTCGCCGCCTGTCCCGTGACCCGCGGCTGCAAATGGAGCTTCTCCACGTCATGGAGCGTATGTCGCGCCATCTCGACCGCGGAACGAGAGGGGCTGGTCCGACCGAACCCGCTCAGCGGAGCGCCGGATAGCGCAAACCCCATAAGCGCGCTACAATTATACCGTTCACTAAAATGCCGGAGCTACCGATCTATCCCCTCAAGCGGGAGGCGCCGGGTTATGCCCTCGAGCGGCGTCTGAACCGATTGACGGCGGCGAGCGACACGGGCGCCTTGCGAGCGCTGCACGCTCTGCGCCTGGAGCTCGCGGTGGAAACGCTTCTTCTGACAGGGGTAGCGATTGAGCGTGACCGCGCCCACGAGCACGAGGAGAACGAGACCGTACGCGCCCAACTCGAAGCCCTCGCGGTAATCGAAAAATCCGCCGAAGAGCGCGACGAGCCGGACGTCGAGCTCATCCGCAGAGTGCACCAGCTGGCGAATCCGGGTGCGGACGGCCGATTTCGAGCTTCGGATACCAAGCCGCAATTTCACAACGCGCGGCCGACTCCGCCGCGCTTCATCGGTGTCAAACTCGACAATTTGCTCGATTGGCTCTCGGCCGAAAGCGGCCGGCAGATGTTTCCAGCCCAGCGAATGGCGCTCTGGTTTGCACGTTTCGTCGAGATCGCCCCTTTCGAAAGAGGCAATTTTCGTACCGCACATCTTCTGCTCAGCTTCTTCGCGTGCTCCGCGGGCTACCCCCCGGTGAGCTTGCGCCTCGACGAGACGGAAGCCCTGCGCTCCGACGTGGAGCGCGCCATCGTGTTCGACACCGCCCCACTCGTGTCGCGTTTTTCGACGGCCATGTCGCGCGCGCTACGTGTATGTGAGGAGGTAGCTGGAGTCCTCGATTGATACCCGCAAGGCAGGAAGTTCTCACTGGCGTCTCTTCCGGCCGAGTCCACAAAATCGCGGTTCCCATAGGGATTGGCGCCGCCATCCTGACGAGCTCTTTGGGACTTTTTCTTCCGGAGGCGTCGATCCGGGTCGGCCCCGGAATGGGCAGCGACGACGTGCTCCGCCTCGCGCACGTCTTGCTTCTTCTTGTCGGCCTGACCTACGCGACCTTCCGCTACGCCAGCAAACATCACAGCCAGCTCGACGAGCTCGCTCTTCTCGTGTTTTTGACCTGTGGTATCAATCTGGTCGTCCAGCTCACCGGCGGCGCGCGCTCGTATTGGCAAGGTCTCTACCTTCTGCTCGGTGGGCTCTCATCGCTCGCGTTCTCGCGCAAGCTCGTCGTCTTTCTTGTTGCCCTCGTCCTCTGTCTAGAGACCTCGAACTGGCTCATTGCGGCCGAAGCTTCGCCGGTGGATCTCTTGCGCCTCGCTGGGCTCTTCCTTCTCGCCGTCGTCGGCTATGACTACATGGAGCGGGCCGAGCGCGAACGGGCGGAACGAGCTGAGGACCGCCTCATGCGCCTCGACACCGGGTTGAAGCAGCTGAGTGGGAGCGACGTCGAGCAAGACAACGTGTCGCCGCTGAGCGAAGAAGGACAGCGAGTGGGGCGCGCCGAGCAACTGCAACGTCTCGACTCTTATTTAGCGCCTCTACTTCAGCTCGTCGCGCAAGCGACACAAGCGCGCGCCGCGACGCTTCTTCAAGTAGCTGCGGGAGGAGAGTCTTACTGGGCGCGGCTCAGCACCGTCGGTACGGGCGAGGTCACATCCAAACGCTTCGATCTAAAAGGGAGCTTTTTGGCCGCGGTGTTGCGGACGGAAGAGCCCGTTTCGCTCGCTTCCGCGACGAAGCCGCACCGGCTTCCTTGGTGGCGTGATGCGGCGCCGGTGCCATCGGTGTTGGCGATCCCAATCCGTATCTGGGACGAGCCGCCTTGGATCCTCACGCTCGAGCACGCACGCCCCCGACACTTCGACGAGAATCGCCGCGAATTGGCCGTAGGTATCGCCGCGCAGATGTCCGAAGCACAGGCGCTGTTTCGGCGACAGGCGCAACACTTTGTCGAGGAGCTCGAGCTGAAGGGCTTGCTCGGAGCGAGTGAAAAGCTTTCGGGCGCGGCTCATGTCGTGGATTTGCTGAGGCACATCGTCGAGTACGCGCGCGCGGTCGGGAAGTTCGAGACGTGTGCGGTGTGCCTTCTCTCAGAAGGCAACGAAGCGTTCTCCGTCGTCGTTGCGGAAGGCTATAGAAAGGAGATGCTCGGAAAATCTTTCCCTCTCGCGTCGCCCAGCTGGGCCGGCTGGGTCCTCCGCGCACGCGAAGAGCCTTTGGCGATACGCATGGAACGGCGCTCAGGCATGCCGATTCTGGATCCCAAAGAGCGGGCGACCACGGGGGCCAATTTTCTAGCCGTTCCTTTGCGGGCGCTGCAGCGCGTTTGCGGCGCGCTTCTATTGACACGAAGCGGCGACGCGTTCACGGCGCGCGAGCTGCGCTTGTTGCGGATCTATTGCAACCACGCAGCCGTGGCGATTGAGAACGCGATCGTTTACGAACGCGTGGAAAATCTCGCCGCGACCGACGCACTCACGGGTCTTTTCAACCGGCGCTATTTGGACGGCGCTCTCGAGCGCGAGCTCGCGCGCGCCATCCGCTCCGACTCGAACTTGGCGCTACTCATGCTCGACATCGACCACTTCAAGAGTTTCAACGACACCTACGGTCACGCGATGGGGGACCTGGTCTTGAAGAAAGTCGCGACGACGCTCTCGGATGGACTTCGCCAGGCCGACGTCTTGGCGCGGTTTGGTGGCGAGGAGTTCGTGGTCGTGCTACCGCAAGTCACTGCCGCCGACGCGCTCGACTCGGCGGAGCGCATCCGCGCCGCCGTGGCTCGCGCGAACATCCATCCGGGTGGAGAGAAAAAAGGAGTTACCGTCAGCATCGGCCTCGCGATGTTCCACGACCAAAGCCACACTGCGGGGACCCTGCTCGAAGCTGCGGACCAAGCGCTCTACCGGGCGAAGAATCTCGGCAGGAACCGCGTCTGTCGCTTTGGCGAGACCTAGTTGGACTACTACGAGGTCCTCGGTGTCTCGCGCGGCGACACGGAGGCCGAAATCAAGAAGGCCTATCGCGCTCTCGTGAAGGCAGTCCATCCGGATAGCGGCACACCGGGCGACGTCGAACGTTTTCGCACCCTGCAAACGGCCTATGAAACGCTATCCGATCCCGAGCGACGCCGTGCCTACGACACCCCGCCGACCACAACGCCGGTAAGCTGGACCGGCGGATTCGAAGAGCCGCTCGTGCCCTTTCGCGAGGTCCAGCCGCGCCGCGATGCGCCTCCGGCGCACGTCGACATCGTCATGTCGCTCGAGGAAGCCGCCCGCGGCGGCGAGGTCGCGCTCGAGGTGCCTCGCGAGCGCGAGTGTCCGCGCTGCTCGGGACGGGGGATCGAATTCTACGGCTGGTGCCACCCGTGCGGTGGGGAAGGTTTCTTGCGCGGCTACGAGCGGGTCGTCTTCCGCGTTCCCCCCGGCATTGGTCACGGGGCTGTCGTTTCCGCTCCGACGTCTGAAGGATGTGCGATCCGTGCTCGGGTCCGGATCCGCCGGTAGCAGGCTGACGGATCAGTCGTTCAAACGGAAAGAATGGATGAGGTCCTCTTCGTCGGTTCCGTTGAACTTGTTGTTAGGGAACTTCGTCAGAAGCCAGTAACGAAAGCCGCCGAACACCACCCCGAGGCTAAACGTGACGAGCAGCATGACCCCGATGAAAAAGAACGCGTTCAGGATGACCCATACGTAGGAGGGCTCCGGGTTCGGGTCCTTTAGCGTAAAATAGCGAATGGCGGGTTGATTCGCTTGTAGCAGCAGAAAGGCCAAAAAGCGCTCCATTGAGCGCATTGTAACACCTTATTGGGGAGCGACGCCGCGAGCGGCCGGAGCGGTCATCGTCGTTCGCCCCAGCGCTTCGTGGTACGTGCGGATGCCTTTGGCGATGGATTTGGCGACTTTCTGACGATAAGCGACGTTGGCGAGTAGCGCCTCGTCCTTGCGGTTCGAGAGATAGGCGACTTCGACGAGAACAGCCGGCATCTGGGCCCCGAGAAGCACGTAGAACGGTGCCTTCTTCACGCCGCGGTTTCTCGAGTCCTTCGCCGACGAAAAAAGGTCCCCCGCCATCGAGTTCTGAACGTGGGTCGCGAGTTCGCGCGATTCGGTAATCTTGCTGTTGTTCATGACCTTCTGCAGCAAATCGTTGAGCTCCGAGAGCCGGCGCGTGGTTGTTGCGTTCTCTCTCGCGGCGACCTCGGCGGCAACCGGGTCGTTGGTGAGGTTGAGGAAGTAGGTCTCGGTACCGCGGGGTCGCGAGCTGCGCGAGGCGTTGACGTGGATCGACACGAAGAGGTCGGCCCCCTTGGAGTTTGCGATGGCCGTGCGCTCCTCGAGAGGGATGAAGATGTCGGAGCCCCTGGTCATCATGACCTCGAAATTATCTTGCTGAAGAAGCTTCGCCACCCGCTTCGAGATGTCGAGCACGAGGTTTTTTTCCTGGAGCTTCTTGCTCTGTGTCCCCGGGTCGCGCCCGCCATGGCCCGGGTCAATGAGCACGCGGCCGACGCTCAAGCCGAACTGCCGCGCGGTCGAGAAGCCGTCGCGCGTGGGCGCGGGCGGAAGCTTGAGAGCTGCGCTGTCGTCGGCCGCGGGTGTGCGCGGGGTTTTTGGTGTCGGTGTGGTCTGCGGAGGAGGCGCCGGTCGGGGAGTCTGCTCGGCGACGAGAGCTTCGGAGCGCGGCTTCTGGCCGGAGATATCCACGACGAGCCGATAGGGCTCGGGAAGCCAGAATACGTTGTACTCGCTGATGCGCTTGAAATCGAGCACCACCCGCACGACGCCTGGCTTGTTTTGCCCGACGCGGATCTGCCTCAGGAAATCTCCCTCGACGGGAAAGCTCTTTCTGGCGAGCGCCTTGGTCACGCGCGTACCGATGAGGTCGAAGTAGATGCGGTCCGGGTTCTCGAGCTGTCCTTGGCGATATTTGACGTCCTTGTCGAGATCAATGACGACCCTGGTGTACTCGCGCTTCGAGTCCGACCAGTGCCGGATGTTGCGCACGCCGACGACGCCTTTAGGAAGCTTCTCGCTCGCCGCGGACTCGGGCCGCAAAAGGATGTCGAGCAAGCGCCGCGCCTCAGCTGCTTCGCTCGCATTGGGCCATAGGGATGTCACCTTGCGAAGCGCGATACTCGCAGATTTGCGATCCGATAACGTTTCGAGATAGAGCTTCCCGCGGCTGAGGCGGGCTTTTCTCGCCCATCGGCTCGTGGGGTATCCGTTCGCGAGAAGAAGATAGCTGTCGAGCGCGTGTATCAACGCGGCCCGGTCGTCGAAACGGCGAAATATCTCGAGGTAGATCTCGGCCTCGTAGTAGAGCGCGTCGTCGGAATAGCCGCTTCGGGGATGGGCGAGCACGACTTTACGATAGAGCTTCGCGACGCTCGTCCAATCGGACTTCTTTGCGAGACGTGACTTCGACTGATGGAGTCGCTTTTCGGCGCTCTGGGCGTCTTTATAGAGCGTCGACGCGGACCTCTGCGCGTTACCCGTCCCGGGGAACGACCAAAACAGAGCAACGAGGACGACGCCGCCGAGACTCTCCGTCCTAGCGCAACTGGTGATCGACCTCATCGAAGTAATCCTTGGGAACAAGCACCTCACGCCGATTCGAGCCCTCGGACGGGCCCACGATACCATCCGCTTCCAACATGTCCATGATGCGCGCGGCTCGGCTATAGCCGAGCCGCAAACGCCGCTGCAAATGAGACGTGGATGCCGCACGCGTCTCCACGACAACGCGGGCCGCTTTATCAAAAAGCTCGTCTTTTTCGAAGGCAGCGACCTCATTCGATTCCTGCGCCTCCAGAATCGCTTTGTTATATTCCGGTTTGCCCTCGCGCCTCCAAAAGGCGACGAGGCGGCCCACTTCGGCCTCCGAAACGAAAGGGCCGTGCAGGCGGAGGAGCCTGGCCGAGCCCGGGGGCAAGAACAGCATGTCGCCGCGGCCGAGCAGCTGCTCGGCGCCATTCCCGTCGAGGATAGTCCGCGAATCAACACGGGAGGCGACACGAAAGGCGATGCGCGTCGGGAAATTCGCTTTGATGATACCGGTGATGACGTCCACCGAAGGACGCTGGGTCGCGAGAACGAGATGGATGCCGACCGCGCGCGCCATCTGCGCGAGGCGCGTGATCGCGTCCTCGACGTCCGAGGAGGAAACCATCATGAGATCCGCAAGCTCGTCGATCATCACCATCACATAGGGGAGCGGTTTTAGAGGCTCGCCTTGGTCGTTTTCTCGCGTCTCACCGGCCTCGGCCGCGCCCCGGATGATGTTGTTGTACTGGTCGATGTTGCGAACGCCTTCGGAGGCGAGCATCTTGATGCGGCTCTCCATCTCGTAGACGATCCATTTCAAAACGTCGCCCGCTTTTTTCGGATCGGTGATGACCGGCGTCAAGAGGTGCGGGATGTCTTGATAGACGCCGAGCTCGATATGCTTCGGGTCGATCAAGATCAACTTGACTTCGTCCGGCGTCGATTTGTAGAGGATGGAGCAGATGAGGCTGTTCAAGAGAACGGACTTGCCGCTTCCGGTTGCGCCCGCGATAAGAAGGTGCGGCATGCGCGCGAGGTCGCTCACAAAAGACGCGCCATGGATGGTTTTCCCGAGCACCAATGTGAGACGTGCCGCGCTTCCCTTGAACTCTTCCGATTCGAGAATCTCGCGAAGGCCAATCGTTTCGCGCTTCACATTTGGGATCTCGATGCCCACGGTGGATTTCCCCGAGATGCGGTCGATGCGCACGGACTCGGCTTTGAGCGCGAGGCACAGATCTTCGGCAAGCGCAGTGATTTTGCTGTACTTGATCCCCGCGTTGGGTTTGAACTCGAACGTCGTCACGACGGGTCCGGGGTGGATCTGTTGCACATGGCCCTGAACCGCGAACTCACCGCAGCGCTGCTCAAGAAGCTTGGCCCGCTCCATCAACTCCTTTTCATCGGTCGGTACTTCGTGGCTTAGTACGTCGAGGATCCCGAAGGGAGGAGCGTTCCACCGGCCTTTCTTCGGCGTGAAAGGGAGGAGCTCCTGTTTTTGAGGGGTCGGAGGGGACTTCTGGGTGACGGTCGTCTTCCCTGGGCGCTCTTTTCGCTTCTTCGCGTCCGCCTCAGTTTGCTCTTCCTCTTTCTTCTTCCCGAGGCGTGCGCGTTTCGCGTGCTTCTTCACGACACGTTCGCGGAGCTTTTGCTTTCGACGGCTCTCGCGAAAATGGTGAAACGCCGTGAGCGCTTCGGCGAATTTGCGCTTCTGCCAACGACGGAAGCTCTTGACACCAGCGCTGAGAGACCAGTGCGTGGCCACGCTCAGAGCGGCAAACATCACCGTGACGAGCAGAATGAAAGCACCGATCGGGTTCAAAAGCGTGACGAGATAAGACGCCAGCAGCTGTCCAAGCGCACCACCGGCGGGCGTCAGTTGGCCTTCGAGTGGGAGCTCACCGAGCGCAAGCGCCAGCAGACCGGAAAACGTTAGAACGAGAGTCCCGATACCTACGACCTTGCTCATCCGCGAGTCGAGCGGCTGGCACCAGAAACGGTTCCACCCCGCGAAGAAGAGCAAAATCGAAAGAAGGTAAGAGGCGAGACCGAAGACCTGAAGAAACGCTTCGGAGAGGAATGCGCCGGCCGGCCCAATCAAGTTATGGGTCGGGCGAGGCATCGTCTCCTTGAAATACCACGCGGGATCTCCCGGAGAATGGGACAAGAGACTCACTGCCAGCATGAGCGCGGATGCCATCAGAGCGATGCCGAGGATCTCGGAAAGTCTTTCTGCCGGGACCCAACTTTTGGCGTGGTTTCTATGAGTTACCGAGCGTGACGTAGCCAAGGACCGCTCCTCCTACGACGAGGCAATAGTAGCCGAACACGTGAAATTTTTGGCTCTCTAGAAACCTGATGACGATGCCGATGGCCACGTAGCCGATGGCGAACGCCGTTACAAACCCCACGAAGTAGCAAAAAACAGCGTCGCTTCCCACGAATGCCGTGTCCTTCAGGTTGAGAACGGCCGCGCCGACGATGGCGGGAATGGAGAGCAAGAAGGAAAAACGGGCGGCGGTGCTATGCTCGAATCCGCGTATGAGGCCGGCGCCGATCGTCGTTCCCGAGCGCGAAATGCCCGGAAGAAGAGCCATGCTTTGGAAGAGGCCAACAATGAGAGCGTCGCGCACCGTTAGTTCCTGGAGCTGTCGCCTGCCCGAGGACGATCGCGACGACAGCAGAAGCCACCCGCCCGTCACACAGAGCGAAGTTCCGATGAGCCACAGTTGCTGGAAGCTCTGCTCGATCCGATTCTTGAAGAGAAGCGCCGCGATGACGATGGGGACGGTGCTGAGCGCAAGAAGACCGATCAGTCGCCGAGCGGCGGAGCCCGAAGACCCTGGCCTGAGACCGGTAGAAAGAAAAACAAGCTCTTCACGAAAATAGAGGAGCACCGCTCCCAAAGTGCCAAGATGCAGCACGATGTCGAAGAGGAGGCCCGGCTGGTCGAAACCTGCCATGAAATGTTGAGCGATGGCCAAGTGGCCAGCGCTCGACACAGGGAGAAACTCGGTCAACCCCTGGACTGTGCCGAGCCAAATCGCCGCCGCGATGCTCACTCTTCCTCCGCCTCCAAGACAACAGGGAGGATTACGGGACGCCGGATGCCTTTCTTGCGAAAAAAGCGCTTGAGCGTCACCTCGACGAGATCTTCCACGGCTTGCTCGCTCTCGGACTCCTCGGACGAAAGCGCGCGCACCGCGTCGAGCACGACATCGTGCGCTTCGCTGAGCATGGCCTCGGCGTCTTCGTTGTCCACGAAGCCGCGCGACAAGATGTCCGATACAATAGGCGCACCGTTCGACGTAAGCGATAGCATCGGAACAACGACTCCAGCGGCGGAGAGGCGTCGGCGGTCGCGTATCACGCAGTCATCGACGAGCCCGAGGCCGCTTGCGTCGACAAGCTCGCGCTCAGTGTCGAAGTGATCGACGATCGCCGCCGAGCCTTCCTCGAAGCGGAGCACGTCGCCGTCCTCGGCAAGGAAAACGGCGTCGGGGTCGACGCCGCCATCGCGCGCGATCTTCGCGTGATGGAAGAGCTGGCGCCACTCGCCATGAATGGGCACGAAGCTCTCCGGTTGGACGAGGCGGAGCACCATGTCCAGATCCTCGGCGCTCGCATGCCCGGAAACGTGAATATCGGCGCGGCCAGGCTGGAAGACATCGGCTCCGAGACGATGCAAGCGGTTGACGACGCCGTTGACTGCGCGCGCGTTTCCGGGGATGACGCGCGCGCTCATGAGGACGCGGTCGCCCGGCTCGACCGAGATGTAGCGATGCGTGTCGTTCGCGACTTGGGCGAGCGCGGAAAAGGGCTCGCCTTGGCTTCCGGCAGTGATGAAGAGCTGTTTGTGCCGCGGGACTTGGTCGAACTCCTCGATCCCACGAATCAAGCCCGCCGGCGCTTTCATGTAGCCGAGATCCATCGCCGTCTGCGTGTTGTCGACCATGCTCCGGCCGACGAGCGCCACTTTCCGCCCCAGCTTGGCCGCGACGTCGAGCGCGATCTGTATCCGATGCGTGCTCGAAGTGAAACACGAGAGCAGCACGCGGCCGGGGGCTTCAGTGATAAGAGTCTTGATCGCTTCGGCAACCGAGTTTTCATTGCCGGTGCGGCCGGCGACTTCAGCATTTGTGCTGTCCGAGAGCATGCAGAGCACACCGTCTTTTCCGAGCTCCGCAAGTCGCTTCAAATCGATGGGCGGTCCTACCGGGGGCGCTTCGTCCACTTTGAAGTCCCCGGTGTGGACGATCTTCCCCTGGGGCGTATCGAGAACGACAGCCACCGCATCGGCGAGGCTATGGGTCATCGGAACGAGCTCCGTACCGAAGCTCCCAACCGAAAACGACTCGCCTGGCGAGATTTCGTGGAGCGCCACTTTGGAATCGAGGTCATACTCAAAAAGCTTCCGGCGCACCATGCCGAGCGTCAATTTGGTCCCGTAGACAGGAACGTTGAATTGTTCGAGGACTTGGGGAAGCGCGCCGATGTGATCTTCATGCGCGTGGGTCAAGACTATCCCGCGGAACAAGTGGCGATGCTCCTCGAGATAGCGCGTGTCCGGCATGAGGATGTTGATGCCGGGGTGCTCGGGGCCAGGGAACATGATGCCCGCGTCGACGACGAGCATCGTGTCGCCGTGACGAAAGGTCATCATGTTGAGACCAAACTCGCCGAGGCCTCCCAACGGCACAATGTCCAAAGGCTCACGTTCGACAGATTTCACCATTAGTGGTAAGTGTTTAGCTTCCTGATCCTCAGGAATTGCTTAAATACTACCAGAAAATCACGCAGGGGATGCGCAAATTCGTCCGAGCTCCGCAAATTCCTGCACCGACAGGGTTTCGGCGCGGCGCGACGGATCGATGCCGAGCTCTTCGAGCGCCTCACGGATGCGCTGCGGCGACACCCCAGTGGGGCGTAAATGCTTGACGTTGTTGCGGATGGTCTTGCGACGGTGGGCGAGGAGCCCTTTGACGAGCGCGCGAAAGGTAGCCTCATTCCCGTAGTCGGGGGCGCGGTCGTGACGGAGCTCGAACGCGACCAACGAGGAGAGAACCCGCGGCCGCGGCCGAAACGCTTCGGGTGGGATGCTGAAGAGCACCCGGATCTGGGCAGCTTGCTGGGCAACGACACTGAGAAAACTGTATGCTGGGATCGAGGGCGAGGCGACGAGGCGTTCAGCGACCTCTTTTTGAAACATCAGGGTAAAACTCTTGAACGCGGGCGCAGCCGAGATGAGCTTGAACAAAATGGGCGCCGCGACGGAGTAGGGCAGATTTCCATAAACACGCGTGCGCTCGAGCTTTCGGGACGCGATGACGTCGAGAAAGTCCGCTTGGAGCGCGTCTTGCTGGAGCACTTCGAGCCGGTCGTCTGACGCCGCTCGAGCGAGAAGCTTTGCCGCAAGCCGCTTATCCGCTTCGACGGCGACGATGCGAGCGCCTTTGTCGAGCATCGGAAGTGTTACCTGCCCTTCACCCGCACCGATCTCGAGGAGAGTCTCCTCGGCTGTGGGCCCAATGGCTTCGACGATGCGCTCCACGTAAAGATGATCGGTCAAAAAGCACTGACCTTTCGAGCGCGTGGGGTAGAAGGGCATAGCTCGTTGCACCAAAAGGAGGATAGCACGCACGCATGCGCTCGCTTCCCGTGGTATTCCATGAAGTTTGTCATAGGCTCCGGTAGGTGCATTTGCTAATGTGGGTCAGATATGAGTGAAGTGAGGGCCTTCACCTCCAAGACGTGGGACGAGGACGTGCTTCGATCGACGAAGCCCGTTCTCGTAGACTTCTGGGCAGAATGGTGCGCACCCTGTCGCATGATGGCGCCCGCGATTGACGAGCTCGCGAAGGAGTTCGACGGGCGGGCGAGCGTGGGAAAACTGAACGTGGACGAGAACACGGCCATCTCGGACCGCTACGATATCCGCGGCATCCCTACCGTCATCGTGTTCAAAGGCAGTGAAATTCGCGAGCAAGTCGTCGGGATTACTTCAAAGGAGAACTTGACCGCACTGCTCGAAAAACACTTGCATTGAAGGGACAGCGAGACACTGATCCACTGATCCAACGACCCGAGGAGACGATGACTGAAACGAAACATAGGCGCGTCATCATTATAGGCAGCGGTCCCGCGGGCTATACGGCTGCCATCTACGCCGCACGCGCGGAGCTCGAGCCGCTCGTGATCGCAGGATCGGGCACCGATCCCAAGATTGGTATTCCCGGAGGGCAGCTGATGCTGACCACCGACGTGGAGAACTACCCGGGTTTTCCCGAAGGTGTGACCGGCCCCGACATGATGGAGCTGTTCCGCAAACAAGCCGAACGCTTTGGCGCTGAGATCGTCTACGCCGACGCCACATCGGTCGACTTATCCGAGCGGCCGTTCCGAGTGAGAACGGCGAAGGAAAGCTATGTTGCGGACGCGCTCGTGATCGCGACGGGCGCCGCAGCGAAGTGGCTCGGCCTGGAGTCGGAGAAAAAGCTCCAGAATCGCGGAGTGTCCGCCTGCGCGACCTGCGATGGCGCCCTCTACCGCGGGAAAGAGATTGCGGTCGTGGGCGGCGGCGACACGGCCATTGAAGAAGCGCTTTTTCTTACCCGTTTCGCGACCAAAGTTACCGTCATCCACCGACGCGACGAGCTGCGCGCGTCGAAGATCATGCAAGACCGCGCGTTCAAGAACGAGAAAGTCGATTTCCTGTGGGACAGCGAAGTCGTCGAAGTGCTCGGGCACAACGATGTCAGCGGTCTACGGATTCGAAACCGCAAGTCGGGCGAGGAATCGGAGCTAGCCGTCGGTGCGCTTTTCGTCGCGATCGGCCACGTTCCCAATACAGGACTCTTCCAGGGGCTGCTCGCGACGGACGACCAGGGCTACTTGACGCTCGAGGAAGGAACGCGGACCTCCGTCGAAGGGGTCTTCGCGAGTGGAGATGTTGCGGACAAGGTTTACCGGCAAGCGGTGACGGCTGCGGGCACGGGTTGCGCCGCGGCCATCGACGCTGAGCGGTGGCTTGCCGAGAAGCAAGCCGAACCGATTGAGCCTGTCGCGACCGAAACCGTCTCGGGGGCGACAACATGAAGAGCATCGAGCGCAAAGGATTCTGGCTGGGCGTGAGTTTTCTGTTGGTCTTCGGGCTCGCACGGGTGTGCCAACAGAAAACGATAAGCGCAGGTGCGCGTCAAGAAGTCATCGGCAAAAAAGCGCCAGCGTTCGAGGTCGCCACGGTCGCAGGAGAGCAATTCTCTCTCGAAAAGGTGCACGGGAAGGTCGTCGTGCTGGATTTCTGGGCGGTTTGGTGCGGGCCGTGCGTCAAATCGATGCCGTTCTTCCAAACGCTTTCCGAGAAGTACGCTTCAGACGGGCTCGAAGTGGTCGGCGTTCATGTCGACGACCGGATGCCGCCGCCGGAAGAGGTGGGCGCCTACCTGAAAAAGCTCGGCGTCAGCTACACGAACTTGATAAGCAACGTCGATGTCGACAATGCGTTCATGATCTACGCGATGCCGACGACTTATCTCATCGACCGTGAAGGTGTCATTGTGAAGCGGCACATAGGCTTCAACCCCGGGAAAACGCCGGACCGCCTCGAAGAAGACATACGCGGCCTGCTCGGCCTTGACTGATCATGCACTCATCATCAATCAATCTCGACCAAGTCTTCGAACGGACGCGGCGGGCGCCGGAACGCGTGTTCGGTGACCGCTCCTTCGATCCCTGCGAGGTGAGCACGAACTTCACCCTGAATTTCCGCCTGAGTGGCTAGACAGCCCTGACCGTGTACTCGCACCCAGAGGCGCAAGATCGGGTCGATGTAGAAATAGCGCTTCTTTCGCGCAGCGAGCACGTCGACTTCCTCGAGCCACAGCAAGTAGTCCCGCGCGGAGCCGGGCGTGCGGTCCATCCGTCGCGCTACCTCGGTGAGGTTCAAGCCTTCTTCGTCGGCAAGGACTCGTAGCACCCACTTGCATGCGCCGTAGCCTCGGGCGCGATGGAGCAGCTCGGAGAGGGTAGCGCGACATTCGGCGTCGATCCGACCGCCGCGTGAGAGCTCATAGGCGAGCGTTTCTTCGACGGCGCCGTCGGCGAGGTGCTGGGCGTGAACGGCGAGCCCGCCAGTTGCGCTCGCGACCAGCTCGGGCTCGCGCACCCCGGCGGATGCGAGCTCCTCCACCGTTAGGGGCGGCAGCGACAGGTAGTGCAGCTCAGGGAAGTGACGACGCATCCAGAAACCGAAACGGGAGGTGACCACCGTAGCTTCCTTCACGCCAGCGATCGCCGCGAGGAACCCGTGGAGAGGCTTCTCGACGCCCGGGTAGTACGACAACGTGCGCAGTTCGGCGATGTCGTCGAGAAGAAGGAGCGAGCCGCGCGCGCGTCTGCGGACGGCTTCGTGAAAGGTTGCGGCGTTCGGAACGCGCCCGAGCGTGTCACCTGCGAGCTCCACAAAGGCGCTCTGGAGCACCTCGGGAGAGCAGGCGACCGGCTCCATCTGCACGAGCGCTGCGCCGCCACGCCAATGCTCGCGGAGGCTCTTTAGAAGCGTCGTCTTACCGGCCCCACGTGGCCCGGTCACGACGACCAAGCGATGCGCGTCGAGATATTCGAAAAGGGAGTCTTCGAACGCGGGTCTCGCAAACGTGATCGCCATGGCGTCGAATCATACGCGATCTGGATTTGGTAGACTAAGCGCTTGTGAATCTTCACCAGGAGTCATAGATGCCGAACATCGTGGTCGTCGGAACCCAGTGGGGTGACGAGGGCAAGGGGAAGTATGTGGACCTGCTATCGGAGCGGGTGCAAGTCGTAGTTCGCTACGGCGGCGGCCACAACGCGGGCCATACCGTCGTTGTAGGAGAGCAAGAATTCGTCCTGCACATCATCCCTTCCGGTATCTTGCACCCGGGGGTCTTATCCGTCATCGGCAATGGCTGCGTCGTCGACCCTGAAGCCTTCATGACCGAGACAAGAATGTTGCGCGAGCTCGGCATCGAAGTGGGCGCCAATCTCTACGTGAGCGACCGTGCCCAGCTCATCCTTCCGTATCACCGCCTCGCGGAACAGCGAGAAGAGGAGAAGCTCGGAAACCGGCGCATCGGTACGACGTGCCGAGGGATCGGTCCTGCCTACGAAGACAAGATTGGTCGCCGCGGGTTGCGCGTCGGGGACTTGAAACACACCGACTTCTTGCATGAGAAGCTCGACTATCTCGTGCGCGACAAAGCGGCGCAGCTCGGGGTCGACGCCGACGCGGAGAAGCTTCTCGTGGAAACCAAGGAGCTCCTGACGCGCTTCACGAACGAGGTGCTGCCACACATTCGCGATACGTCGCTTCTCATCCACGAGTCGATACTCGAAGGGAAGAACGTCCTATTCGAAGGAGCACAGGCAACGTTTTTGGACATCGACCACGGCACCTATCCTTTCGTCACCTCGTCGAACCCCACCGCAGGGGGCGCTTGCACCGGCAGCGGCATCAGCCCGAAGGCCATCGACCACATCTTGGGCATCACGAAGGCCTACATCACACGCGTTGGTGAAGGCCCGCTTCCAACCGAGATGCTCGGCGAGCTCGGCGAGACCATTCGGGAGAAAGGCGCGGAGTACGGCGCCTCAACGGGTCGCCCCCGCCGCTGCGGCTGGTTCGACAGCGTCGTCGTCCGCTACGCCAACCGTATCAACGGCCTCGACGCACTCGCTATCACGAAACTCGACGTCCTCGACGACCTCGACGAGATTCAAATCTGCACGCATTACGAATATCGCCGCGAGCGCGTCGACGATTTTCCCGGCGAGCTCTCGACTCTAGAGGAGTGCAGCCCCGTCTATCGCGCAGTTCCAGGATGGAAGAGCTCGACGTTCGGCGTGAGCCGCATTGGCGATTTACCTGTCAAAGCCCGCGAATATCTAGAGACCATCGAGGAGCTCTGCGGGGCGCCAGTGGAGATGGTCTCCACCGGACCCGAAAGGCGCGCGGCCATCCTGGACATGGGTCGCGGCTCTGTGCTCAACAACTGGTTCGGCGCTCCGAAGAAAACTCCCGCCGCGTGAGGCTCAAAGAACTGAAATCGCAACACTCATTGACGAAAAGAGCGCGACGCCCTAAAATCAAGCTCTCATGGGCCGTTAGCTCAGTTGGTAGAGCGCCTGCCTTTTAAGCAGGATGTCGATGGTTCGAGACCATCACGGCCTACCAATTTGGAATCAGTTATTTGCAGTGATCTCGACTTGATTGAGCCAGCTGGCATGGGTTGGGGTATGAATGAGTTCGGAATTGGGCCACTGCTGCCGGAAGCGCTCGACAGAAGCTTGCCCGCGATGAATGGAAGCGTTATCGACGATCCGGAAAACTCGCTTCGCGGTGCGATAGGGCTTTTGGCGCATGACTTCCCCGACGAAGCGGTAGAAGGAGACGATCGTGGTCTTCGGCTCGTAACGACCAAACACTTTCGCGCGGTGAACATCCCATGCGGCAAGGTAGATCGCTCCAACAAAGATGCGCGACGAAAAAAATCTTCCAAGACCATGACAATCCCCCTTTGGCCTGAACCAGGCCATGAATGGGTCTGTCATGAATTAATAGCGGTTTGCAGGAATCGAGCGAAGCACGGCGTTACGCGAGGCACGATGCTTGTAGAGCGAGCATTCGTGCAAACCGTAATTGAACTAAGCCGCCCAGCTAGCGGCAACTATGCATAAATTGGAGTGAGAAGACGGTCGGACAGGAAGTCGGAGTTGGACGTCAGGGAGTTGCGAATCGACAGAGATATGGCGGGGAAGATAGAAGAAGGGCCTACCCGGTGCGGTAACCACCACGGTAGCGTTATGAGTTCGCGACGAGACACACGAGTCCGTTTCAACGACCGGTCGGCGTTGTGAGAGGCGGAGCGAAAGCATCGTGATCATGACTCATCTGGAGGGGAGCGGATCTGGAGGTTGATCCGTCGAAGCTTCGTGGAGAGAGGGCATCGGAGCATGCGACCTTTCTTGCAGCGGGGACAGATGGTGAGGTCGATGCCGGTGAGCTCCTTGAGCCGCTCGCGCCAGTCCTTGTCCTCGGTGGCACGCGAGCTGACTTGCACGTCGTCGGCGTCGGTCGTGGGTTTTGTTTTCTCATCGAGCAACTGGCGCGCGACTACGAGCTTGGTGGTCGCATTGGAGGAGGCCATTAAGCCGAAATGGCGAATCTTGACGAAACCTTTCGGCAGTACGTGCAGGAGGAAACGGCGGATAAATTCCTCTGGGGGGACGGTAACGGTATTACCATTCTTGGTGGCGAAGCAGACGCCGTAGTGGTCGATGCGAATGAGTCGGCGGTTGGAGATGCCGACCCGGTGGGTATATCGGCCGAGGTAGTTGAAAACCTGCTCTGGGCCACCGAAGGGTCGTTTGCTGTAAACGACCCAATCGATGCGGTAGAGCTTGTCTTTCAGCTCCCGGAAGCGAGGTGGGTTTCTGAGGTGGGAAGCGTTTGCGCTCAACTCAAGCTCATCTTGGTCGTAAGCGAGCCTAAGGGCATCGAGAAACTTGCTGCGAAAAAGCCGCGACATGGCCTTGACGGGAAACAGAAAGCGAGGGTTTGCGGCGTTCCACAGCTGCTGAGGGTGGTTGAGCCCGCCCCCGGAGACGATGCAATGCAGGTGTGGATGGAACAGGAGCTTCCGGGTCCAGGTGTGCAGTACGGCGGTGAAGGCAAGTTGAGCTTCGAGCCGGCTTTGGCCGAACTCCAATAGAGTTCGCGAGGCGGCGCGAAACAGGAGGTTGAACATGAACTTGGGATTGTCTCGGGCGAGAGGCTTGAGTTGCTGCGGGAGGGTGAAAACGACGTGGAAATAGTGAGTCGGAAGAATCCTCTGAGCTCGCTGCTCCATCCACTTCGCCTGGGCTAGGCTCTGACACTTGGGACAGTGCCGATTGCGGCACGAGTTAAACGAAGGCGCCGCGTATCCGCAAGCGTTACACACGTCGAGATGGCCACCTAGCACCGCCGTGCGACAGTTCTCTATAGCCCACATCACCTTGCGCTGCTCGGCTGTCAGCGCATGGGTTTGGCGAAAGCGTGGACCATGTTCGCGGAAGATTTCCGCGATCTCGAGCAGTGGCCGTGGTGGTGACTCGACGCGGGAAGGACACAGCCCATGGGGCTGCATGATGAGCTAGCCGAGCTTTTTGCCCTTCTTCGTTCCCAGCAAATCGAGAGGGCTCTTGATGCGCCCCAAGTGCTTTGCTGTTACCTTTGTGTAACGGGCCGTGGTCTGGATGGAGGCATGACCGAGCAGTTGCTGCACGGTACGAATGTCTTCACCCAGTTCGAGCATATGTGTGGCAAAACCGTGGCGCAGCGAATGAGGAGTGATACGTTTGGTGAGCCCCGCCTCAGCCACGGCCTTACGAAGAGCCCAGCGAACGCCATCGTCTGAGATGTGGGCACCAGGATTACGGCCGGGAAACAAGTACTCTCCGCGAGGGCGAGTGGTTTTCCAGTAGTAGCGCAGGAAGCTCAACAAACGTTCGCTGAGCGTGACATAGCGGGCCTTGGAGTTCTTGGCGTGACGAATGTGCAAGAGCATGCGTTTGGAGTCGATGTCGGAGTGCTTCAGACAGCACACCTCGGAAACGCGCAGCCCGGCGCCGTAGGCGCTCATGAGAATCGCGCGGTGTTTGACGGAGTTAACGGAGTGAAGCAAACAATCGACCTCCTCGCCGCTCAAGATATCGGGTAACGTGCGAGGTTTCTTGGGCCAAGGAATCTTCGCCACCTCCTCCGGGCGGTTGAGTGTGGTTGCGTAGAGAAACTTGAGAGAGGCGACGTACATGTGGTGGCTGGCCGGAGAGGCCTTCTTCTCGTTAACGAGATGAATCAGATAATCGCGGGTCTCCGGCTCGCCCATCTCGGCGGGTGAGCGCATGTAATGTGCCGCGAAATGGCGCGCTCGCAGCAGATACTCCTCCTGCGTGGAGCGTGCGAACCCCTTCAGTTTCATGTCGGCAAGCATTTTTTCGCTAAGGCATCCCATGATTATTCCTCCAGTGATTTAGCAGACGACGACCATCGCCGCCCGCGGGGGACAGGGATGATGCCATGTGTGAGAGAGCGGTTCCGAGAAACGCAGGACTCGTTGTCCGGAGCGAAGATCGAACGAATGAAGACGACGGCGAAGCCGTCCTCCTTAATCCCTTCTGGCTCCCGTGGCCCGGAAAAACAAGGGAAACGGGTTAGAGGCGAGTGAGTTCACCGCGGCTGGCTTGCCGTGCAAAACCCGGAGTCCGGAGCCCCTGCCGGAGGCACCCGTCCGCCCATCGCCCATAGTGACTCGCATCACGGCGCGTAGGTTGTGTCCAGGGCGGCGCAGCCGGCGCGCGAAGCGCGCGAAACCTTGACACGACCTGCGCGCCGTGATTCCCTGGAAGGGCGATGGGCTGCGGCGAAAAAGGCGCAGGCAAAATGCCCCCAGTTTGGCTCACCAGTTCGGGAGAGCTTGCAGGTCCCGCCGCCGCGCGAGCGGCTTAGTTCGATTAAATTTATGTGGAGTACAAGTGAGCCCTCTTCTTTGTAAGTCGTGTGTCAGCGAAGACTTCTGCAACCAATGGGAGGACTACTTCACATAATGCAACGCGTCACATAAGCGGCGGAGTTTGACCTTCTTCGCCCCGGAACTCAAGGGGTGCGAGAAGGGCGTAAGTCCTTGATTTCAAGGCAGCACGAGTTTTGACGACATCGAAAAAGTGTCGGGTAAAATCGACGGGCTGTCGTCAAAGCTCGACGCGATGGGTCACCGGTTCAGCACCCTTGAGCACAATTTTGGAGTATTCGGTCAGAAGCTAGACCTCATTGGCCGTAGGACCGAGAAGATGGATAAGCGGCTCGAACGCGTAGAGGACCGGGTCGGTAACATCAAGGTGAAGCTATGAGACCACCGATGATCATCCCCGAGCGCGACCTGGCCGGCGCCACGCCGGAGAGATTGGCCCGCGCGTTGCTGAGTCCCTTACGACCTCGCCATCGAACTGAGCCCGTTCTTGGCGACGAGGTCACGGTAGAGAAGTCGGTGTCCGACAAGCCGAGCGACGGTGTCGAGCATTTGGTCGAGAGTTCCTAGGTCGCGGATGTTGTGCTTCTCAGCGAACTCATTAACGTAGCGTTGTAAGTGCTTGGGGCTCATCTTGTGGAACGTCCCCTTGTGCGCCCGCTTGAGCATCGACCAGAAGCTCTCAATCCCGTTGGTGTGCGCCATTCCGTTGACGTACTCTTTGACGCTGTGCTTCACCGTCTCGTGATTGGGTAGACCGACATAGCCTCTGTGGTCGTCGGTGTAGAGCTTCGCGCTAGGATCGACATTCTTCGCGACGAAGCCTTGGAGCGTCGGTTGGTCGGTGTTGCCGATGACCTCGGCGCTGACACGGTTCGTCCGGCGGTCCTTCGCGCCGATGACGGCCGTCTTCCCTGCGGATCCTCGGCCCTTAATAGCCTGCTCGCGCTTGTGGGCGTGCTGCATGTTGCGAGCCTTCCCGCCGAAGAAGGTTTCGTCTACCTCGACAGGCCCGGCGAACGATTTGCCGTTAGGACCGCTCCACGCTTCTCGAATCCGATGGAGCATGAACCAAGCCGCGGCCTGTGAGACGCCGATGTCTCGGTGGAGCTTCATGCTCGAGACGCCTTTGAGACTAGTCAAGCAGAGGTAGATGGCGATAACCCATTTGCGGAGCGCGATCTTAGAATGGGCAATAGGGGTGCCCGTGCGAACGCTGAAGTAGCTCCGGCAGGTGGAGCACCAGTAGGGCATCGGCTTTTCGTTCGGGACTTCGCTGGTGCTGAGGCTACCGCAATGTCCGCAGCACCGAGTGCCATGCCAGATTGCAGCCTCGAACCATTTGGTTGCCGCTTCATCGGTCGGGAACATGTCCATGAGCTGAACAACGGTTATGCCTTCCCGGTGCCCTCGCCCTGGGGAGTTGTATCGCGTCATCATGATCGTAGAATACACGATCACGGGTGCCTTGTCAATCGTTTCTTATAATTCCCTTTCGTAAAGCGTCGGATCATCTATTCGTTCGTCGTGCTTCCGGGTGCTGCGCGGCTCAGGCCCGGCCGGTGGGCGGAGACGAAGCGCTCCTGCTTCCATATGGCGGCGGTCATCGTACGGCCGACTAGCTCTATCTCCTCTTCGCCGAGGTGCTCTCCAATGATCTCTGAATTACGCCAGCCGTCGATCTCCGCCCACGTGTCGAACGGCTCGGTGAGGCGGAACGTGGAATCCTGCCCTTCTCCGAAGCGAAGTACGAAACGCGTCACGCTCATTTTCTCGCGGGACGCCTCGTACGCTCCCTTGAACTTTCTCTGGAGCGAGCGAAACTCCGGAACCATCGCCGGCTTCACGTGGCGAATCGTGACGCCGTAGAACTTCGCTAACCGGTCCCCCGTTCCGGGAAATGACGATCCGTCGTGTAGGCGCTCCCAGATGCGAATCATCACACTTTCGATTCCGAGGCGGCCTTCCCGGTCGATGCGGCTCGCTTCCTGCTCTCCGAACGCTTTCGCCAGCATTTCCTGAGGACCGTTCGGCCATCGATCGCGGTCGGCCCATTTGTCAAAAGAAAGGGCGACGCGGTATGTGGGACTTTGTTTTCCAACGGCGACGAAGAAGGTATTCCAACCGAGAGGGCTCTTGATCTTGTCAGCGGCCTCGATGACTTTCTTCAGGTAGCTCTCGTACGCCCGCTCGTGGCCGGGCTTCACTTTGACCTCGACCGTCTGCTGAAACCGAGCCTGCGCGAGGACGCTCGTCGTTGTTGCTAGTGTCAGCGCGGGAACGAGAACGAACAATTTTCTCACTTCTCACCTCCGTGCAGACGGCACCGATGGTCATTCAAGCATTGAGTAACCTCGGCCGTCGGCTTGTGCGGCGACCCTACAGAATATTAGGAATCGATTCAAGCGGGGTCCGGAGCGAGCCCCGGCGAAGACGTTGACCGGGCGCGAGTGACCAGTAGGAACTTCTCGGCGCCGGGCTCCCCAATCGAAGGTAACTTCTTCAGTGCGCGAACGGCTTTTTTCTCAGGAAGCTCGACAGCAACGGCGACGTTCCCCTCGAAGCTTTCGAGCGCAATGTCGGCAACCGACATCGCCTCGACTCCGGCGACCCCTTTTCTTTGAACTCGGCCCAGGTCGTTGAGAATCGCTTTCGACATGTCGACTTCCTCCTTGAGAGACGCCATTTCGACTAGAATAGAGAGCGTGCGCGATGAAGAGATCGCGGCTTGGGTCCAGACCGCGGAGGGGGAAATTCCGTCATCGGCGAGCTCGAAACGAAGAAGGCGGCTGCGAACGAAAGCATGACCTACGTGTCACCTTATAGCGACTCGAAAGTCATCGGCGGCCAGGGCACCATCGCCGTCGAGATCGAGCGCAAGGGCAATCCGATTGACGTTGTCTTCGTCCCCATGGTTGGAGGCGGCCTAGCCGCCGGGATTGCCGGCTACATGAAAGCGCGCGACCCGTCGGTGCGCGTCGTGCCGCGTCATGGCGGTGTCGGTGCGAGCCGGCCGAATCGTCGAGCTCGACTCCGAACCGTTTGTGAACCCGGCTGAGACGCCATCTAGCGCAGGAAAGGGAGCGACCGTGACAGAGCACGTGGAAATCAGCGGCCTAAGCGTCGACCGGACATTGGAAGAGCTCGTGCGCAAGGACATCGCGCCTGGCACCGGAGTCGATCCCGATGCGTTCTGGAGCGCTCTCGGCGAAATCGTCCACGATCTCGCTCCCCGCAACCGGGAGCTTTTGCAAGAACGTGATGAGCTACAGAAAAGAGTCGACGCCTGGCACCGGGAGCACCGAGGGCGGTCGATCGACATGGGCGCATACGGGTCGTTCCTAACGGAGATCGGCTACCTCGTGAAGGAAGGCGAGGACTTTCGGGTCACGACTGAAAACGTTGATCGCGAGATTGCCCAGGTTGCCGGACCACAGCTCGTCGTACCCCTGGACAACCCGCGATACGCGCTGAATGCGGCGAACGCCCGCTGGGGCAGCCTCTACGACGCGCTGTATGGCACCGACGTCATTCCCGAGACCGGCGGCGCGGAAAAAGGCCAGAGCTATAACCCTAGGCGCGGCCGACTGGTCGTCGCCGAAGTGGAGGCGTTTCTCGACGAGATCGTCGGGCTGAAAGGCGCGCGCCACTCGGACGTCCGGGCCTTCGCGGTGAGGGAGCGAGGCGAGTCAAAAAAGCTCGTCGCGACCACCCACGACGGCCACGGCAGTGGCCTCGTCGATGCCGAAAAGTTCGTCGGCTATAACGAGCGCGACGGCGAGCTCGTCGCCGTACTCCTCCAGAACAACGGGCTACACATCGAGATCCAGATGGACCGCAGCCATCCCGTCGGCCGCGACCATCCGGCGGGGGTGAAGGATGTCGTGCTCGAAGCGGCGATCACGACGATTCAGGACTGTGAGGACTCCGTGGCGGCGGTGGACGCGGCGGACAAGGCCACCGTCTACCGAAACTGGACGGGCATTATGAAGGGTGACATCGAGGCAACCTTCCACAAAGGCGGACGGCAGCTGACTCGTCGCCTCGAGCCGGACCGAACGTATGTCGCTCCCGACGGCGGGTCGCTCACGCTTCCCGGCCGGAGCCTGCTTTTGGTCAGGAACGTGGGTATCCACATGTACACCGACGCGGTTAAAACCAATGACGGCGATAGTATTCCCGAGGGATTCCTGGATGCCATGGTCACCGCTCTCGCCGCCGTTCATGATTTGAGTGGCACGGCAAAGTACCGGAACAGCAAAACCGGCAGCGTCTATATCGTCAAGCCAAAGCTACATGGGGATGGGGAAGTCGCAGCGACGGTCGAGCTCTTCCACCGTGTGGAACAAGCTTTGGAGCTGCCCGAGAACACGCTAAAGATCGGCATCATGGACGAGGAGCGCCGCACGACCGTCAACCTCAAAGAAGCGATCCGGGTCGCTCGCGAACGCGTCGTCTTCATCAACACGGGCTTTCTCGATCGCACCGGAGACGAAATCCACACGTGCATGGAGTCCGGACCGATGCTCCCGAAAGCCGAAATCAAGAGCCACAAGTTTTTGCGGGCTTACGAAGATTGGAACGTCGACATCGGCCTCTTGACCGGCCTTCCTGGACGCGCCCAGATCGGAAAAGGCATGTGGACCATGCCGGACCGGATGAAGGAAATGCTGGACACCAAGATAGTCCACCCTCGAGCGGGGGCGAGTACCGCGTGGGTGCCGTCGCCCACCGCCGCGACGCTCCACGCCATCCACTACCACAAGGTGCGCGTGAGCGGTCGCCAACGGGAGTTGAGCTCCCGAGAGCGAAGTCGGCTCGATGATATCGTGACGCCTCCACTACTCGATCGAGAGCTGACGGACGACGAGATTCAGCTCGAGCTCGACAACAACGCTCAAGGTGTCCTCGGCTACGTAGTGCGCTGGATCGACCAGGGAGTTGGGTGCTCCAAGGTGCCCGACGTCAACGACGTCGGATTGATGGAAGACCGCGCGACGCTTCGGATCTCGAGCCAGCACATTGCGAACTGGCTCCATCACGGCGTCGTGACGGAGAAGCGAATCAGAACCACGTTCGAGAAGATGGCGTCCGTTGTCGATGCGCAGAACGCAGCTGAGCCAGGCTACCAGAACATGGCGCCCGGCTTCGACGACAGCGTCGCGTTTCAGGCCGCGCTCGACTTGATCTTCAAGGGGCGCGGGACGGCAAACGGCTACACGGAGTTTGTGCTGGGCGCACGAAGGCGACAAGCCAAAGCCGCCTCGGCGCAATGAGCGAGCGCTTTGTGCAAGAACGCAATCAATCGCTCTGAGATCCAGACGGCGCTAGCTAGTACCCGTCCTGACAGGTGTAAGAGGTTGAGAAAAAAGGGGTAATCGCAAATTTAGGGCTAGCCTTCTGAGGGAGTGTCGTTTAGTATCGAGTCGACAAAAACGCAGATTCTAAACGACTTAACTCCAAAGGAGACCAGCCCTAAATGCGAAAAACGATCAACCCACAACCAAGCCTTCGCGAGCCCTGGCTGGAGCTGGAGCACGCACGCGAGCTCGAAACGATATCATCGCTGCTCGATGCCCATCCTAAGCTCAATGAGCTGGTACTGCAAGACCTGAGGTCGGTCACCCCATCGGCAGGGAGCGATGTTGGTCGTGGGGGAATGAGCGCGGAGCAGGTTCTCCGGGCGTTGTTGGTCAAGCAGCTGAATCAGTTCACCTATCGGGAGCTGGCGTTTCACTTGGCAGACTCTCGAAGCTATCGGACGTTTTGCCAGCTCGGCATCATAGAGCCGAGCCCGTCGAAGTCGACCCTAGCAGCAAACATCAAAGCCGTGAAGTTCGAAACGCTGGAGAAAATCAACCGAGAGTTGGTGAGTGTTGCCGAGAAGACCGCGATCGAAAAAGGAAGAAAAGTACGAGTGGACTGCACGGTAGTGGAGTCGAATATTCATTCTCCTACGGACTCCGAGCTTCTTTATGACTGCGTCCGAGTTCTCACTCGCCTCATGTGCCGAACTCGCGAACTGCTGGGTACAGTAGTGGTCTTCGGCAATCGAACGCGTCGAGCGAAGAGACGTCGACTGGGAGTTCTAAACGCGAAGGATAAGGAACAAAGGCGTCGCGTCTATCGAGATCTACTGAAGGTGTCGGAAGAAACCTATCGCTCCGCTCAACGCGTTGCAGACCAGTTGGACGAGTCCGGCTTGACCGAGCCGGTGAAGCGAGCGAGTGCGGAGAAGATCGCCGCGGATTTTAAGCACTTTCTCGTCCTCACCGAAAAAGTCATCAACCAAACTCGGCGTAGAGTGATTGATGAAGAGCGTGTGCCTGCGGAGGAAAAGGTCGTTTCGATCTTCGAAGAACACACCGACATTATTCGCAAAGACCGGCGCGAGACTCTCTACGGTCACAAGGTGTGTTTGACTGGTGGCTCGTCCTCGATGATTTTGGATTGCGTGATCTTGGATGGGAATCCGTCCGATTCAACTCTCGCGGAAACCATGATCGACCGTCAAGTCGAACTCTACGAACGGGCCCCGCGCCAGGTTGCCTACGATGGCGCGTTTTCTTCAAAGGCAAACTTGGAAGCCATCAAAGGCAAGGGAGTTGAAGATGTTGCCTTTACCAAGGCTCACTTCGCGGTGACCGATATGGTCAAGAGTTCCTGGGTCTATCAACGCCTACGGCGATTTCGCTGCGGAATCGAAGGCGTCATTTCGTTCTTGAAACGAGTCTTTGGTCTCGACCGATGCACATGGCGCTCATTGCCTTCTTTCAAATCCTACGTATGGAGTTCCATCATCACCTGCAACCTGTTGGTAATGGCAAGGCACCTATTACGATAATAATGATTACTCTTACTGCGTTTATAGCCATGGATTGCTGACGATTCGCCTCTCGTTTCGTCCAAGATTTTCATTCGCTTCCGAGCCTACGAGGTGCCGGCTGAAAACGTATAATACCCACATCTTCGATAGGCCTCTCGTACACCACAAGTTATGGTGTTTCTGGACAGGAACTAGCTAACTAACTAGTCAGTAGAAAACTGTTCATCATCATCATTATTAGTAGTTCATTATTAATGGTACATTCAAAAAGCTAACAAAGAAAAGGAAGTCTTCATGGAATTCGTACTGTCGCTCGTAGACGAGCACCAGAGGGAGCTTCGAGCGAGAACGGAAGTGCTGTGCCGGGGTCGATTGGGCGAGCTGGATCGCCAGGCCGGGGAGACCGACACCGTCGACCGGGAGATCGTCGGCTGTCTGGCCCGGGAAGGGCTTCTCGACTGGACCGTTCCCGGCGCGTTCGGCACCGGCAACGGCGCCCTCGAGGCCCCCGATCCGATGTCGCTGGTCTCGTTCTGCCTCGTCCGCGAGACGCTGGCCCGGCACTGTCCCAACGCCGAGCTCATCTTCACCATGCAAGGACTCGGAGCCGGTCCCATCTCTTTCCGCGGGAACGACGAGCAGAAGCGCCGTTTCCTTCCCCGCGTTGCGAGCGGCGAGCTCGTCGCCGCCTTTGCTCTGACCGAGCCGCATACCGGCTCGGACGTGGCCGCGCTCGCTCTGGAAGCGCGTCAAGAGTCCGATCACTACGTGCTGAACGGACGAAAAACGCTCATCAGCATGGCGCCGGACGCCGATTTGTATACCGTTTTCGCGAAGACCGATCCGGACGCTGGCAACAAAGGCATCTCGGCATTCATCGTCGAGAAAGGAATTCCCGGTTTCGACCCGGGCAGGCGTATCGAGCTTCTCGCGCCGCACCCGATTGGTGAGCCGGTGTTCACGGACTGTCGCGTTCCTCTCGACAACCGCATTGGCGAGGAGAACGACGGCTTCAAGGTTGCGATGGCGACGCTCGACTTCTTTCGCACCACCGTCGGTGCCTGTGCGGTCGGCTTCGCACAAAGAGCTCTCGATGAGTCGCTCGAACATGTGAAGAAGCGAGAAGCGTTCGGCAAGAAGATCTCCGAGTTCCAGGCGGTGCAGCTCAAGCTCGCCACGATGGCTACCGAGCTTGCTGCCTCCCGGCTCCTCGTCTATCGCGCCGCCCTTATGCGGGATGCCGGCACCAAGCCACGGCTGACGCTCGAGAGCTCCCAGGCAAAGCTCTATGCAACGGAAGCCGCTCAGCGGGTCATCGACCAGGCGGTCCAGATCCACGGTGGCGCCGGAGTCACCCGGGGATTCGAGGTCGAACGTCTGTACCGCGAAGTACGAGCCCTCAGAATCTATGAAGGTACCAGCGAGATCCAGCAGCTGGTCATCGCAGCGCAGCTTCTTCGCGACTAGTGCCGTTCCAACTATTTGGCCCTAAACAAACTCATCCGAAGAGACTCGAGTCTGTTGCCGTGCGCGACGCCGGAATTAGGCGGAACAAGTTGGAACGCCACAAGTCGTGACCGTCGTCGAGACGTTGAGGAGAGATTGCCATGAGCACCGTACCGAAACCCGATATCCTGGACGAGCTGAAGCGGGCGCGCGCGAAGTCCGGTGAGATCTACGAACGGGCCCGCCAGGTTCTGCCGTCGGGCACGGTCAGCCGGGCGCGCATCATACCTCCCCATCCCTTTTTCGCCGCGAGAGGCGAAGGCGCTTATCTATTCGACGTGGACGGCAACAGGTACGTCGATTGCTGTCTGGGATTCGGCTACAACCTGCTGGGGCATGCTCATCCGATCGTGCTCGAAGCGATTCGCGAATCTGCTGCCGATGGCATTGGCTACGGCACGCCCCATCCGAGAGAGGTCGAGCTCGCCGAGCTTCTCGTAGAAGCCATTCCTTGTGCCAGCAAGGTGACCTTCTGCAACTCGGGCTCTGAAGCGACACAGAACGCGATCCGCATCGCGCGAACCGTCACCGGGAAGATGGGAATCACGAAATTCGAAGGCGGCTACCACGGCTGGTACGACGCCGTGCTCGGAAGCGTGGGATTCGCCCCGGACAGGGCCGGTCCGGTGGAGGATCCCAGCTTCGATGGTCATTCCATTGGCGTTCCCTCCGAGAGCGTGGCTCACACGAGCGTCCTTCCTTTCAACCACGACGCTGCCTTCGCGAAAATCCGGCGCTCGAAGGACCAGCTGGCACTCGTGATGGTGGAGGCGATCCAGGGTGCGGGAGGCGCGATTCCCACCGAGCGCGATTTCCTCCGCGAGCTGCGCAACGTGTGCCGGGAGTGCGATGTCCTCCTGCTGATCGATGAGATCATCACCGGCTTCCGTCTCGCTCACGGCGGGGCTCAGGCTTACTACGGCGTCGATGCCGACGTCGCAACCTACAGCAAGGCCATCGGCGCCGGCCTTCCTCTGGGAGTCGTCGCGGGAGGCGAGGAGGTGATGGCTGTGCTCGGAACGACCGGCGATCCGGCCCGGGATCTCGAGGAGCGCGCCTACTACGGCGGAACGTTCAACGGGTGCGTGCCGGTGATGGCGGTGGGCATTGCCGTCGTTTCGTATCTCGAGGAGCATCCCGAAGTCTACGATCACCTGAACGTGCTCGGAGACAAGCTCCGCAACGGGCTCTCGGAGATGATTGCGGAGGAAGGCTATCCGATGACCGTCCTGGGAGACGGCTCGTTGTTCATGGCCCGGTTCGTCGACCGACCCGTTCGATCGACGCGAGATCTCGCGGGTGAGAATACCGCTGCTTACCGCGAGCTCTTCCTGCACATGACGCGACACGGGGTGTTCCTTCCCCATACGCATTTCGGGCTCCTCTCGGCAGCGCACACCGACGATGACGTCGCAACAATCCTGGAAGCGTTCCGTCGCTCGCTCGCCGAGCTTCGTGGAAGAGGGCTCCTGTGAAATTCGAGCGCCTGGTGAAACTCGCGGCCGTAGTGAAGGTGGTCCGCGGTTCCCTGCTCAGTGCACAGCCAACGGTGTGGGAGGCGGCGGCCACCCGCCGCGCAAGCCTCGCCGAGAAGATACCGATCGCCATCATGCACGAAAGTTTGCCGGCGAAGCCCGTTTTCTCAACGAGGCAGCGCTGACGTGCGCCTTTCTGATCGAGTGGCCATCGTCACCGGTGCCGGCTCGGGCAACGGTCGCGGCATTGCCGTGCGGTTCGCGGAGGAGGGAGCCGCGGTGGTGATCGCCGACGTGGACGAGGCCGGAGCCCGGGAGACCGCCGATGCGATCGAGGCCGGTGATGGACGCTCTCTGGTGGCCCGGACCGACGTGCGCGACCGTGCGCAGGTCGAAGACATGGTGGCAAGGACCCTGGAGCGTTTCGGGCGGATCGACATTCTCGTTAGCAACGCCGGGGTGGAGACCCTCGTTCCGTTTCTCGAGCTTCCCGAGGAGGATTGGGACCGCATCCTCGATGTCAATTTGAAGGGAGCCTATCTCTGCGGACAGGCGGCTGCGCGGGAGATGGTGCGCGGCGGGTGGCCGGGGGTTATCATCAACATCGCCTCGGTGAACTCCGAAATGGCTCTCGAGGGACAAGCGCACTATGTCTCGTCCAAGGGCGGGCTTCTGATGCTGACCAAAGCCATGGCTCTCGACCTCGCACCGCACCGGATTCGCGTGAACGCCATCGGCCCCGGCGTCATCGAGACGAAGATGACGGCGGGCTCGCTATCCGATCCGGAGCGGCGGCATATGCTCCTGAGTCGGGTCCCGCTGGGTCGAGTGGGACAGCCTCGCGACGTCGCCAACGCCGCTGTCTTTATCGCTTCGGACGAGGCCGACTACGTTACCGGCACGATCTTGTACGTCGACGGGGGATGGTTGATCCAATAGGCAATCCCGACCTCGGGGACGGTATGCTTTAGGCCGTCTGAGATTGGAAAGGAGTGAAGCCATGAGAAGAACACCCGTTTTATGGTTCATCGCCTCCATAGCCGTTGCATGGAGCGGAGCCCAGTTCGCGTTGGGCGAAGAGACAAGTTCATCCGAGAGTTACGAGGAGGGGTCAACCTCTTCCGCGATTTCCGGGAGATGCAGAAGCCGAAGTTCGTGAACCACGTTCCGGACTACACCGAGCCGGGAATGAAGGCGCGGCACGACGAGCTGAAGGAGCACTTCGCTCGACTCAAAGCCCTCGACATCAGCGAGTGGTCCGTAGCACAAAAGGTCGACTACATCATCGTCCGCGCGGAGATGAACGGGCTCGATTTCGACCATCGCATCATGCGCCCGTGGTCACGCGATCCCGGCTTCTATATCGTAACGCATCTCGGGTTCGGTCCCCGGATGCAGGGCTCGCTCCGTATCCCGCAGGAGCTCCCTCTCGCGGCCGACGAGCTCACGGAATTCCATGCGAAGCTCCAGGCAGTTCCCCGAATCCTCGAGCAGGCCCGGGGCAATCTCACCGAACCGGCGGCGGATCTGACCATGCTGGCCATCCGCGCGAAGAAGAAGGAGAGTGCCATTTTCGCGGAGCTGGTCTCGAAGCTCGCGGAGCATCACCCGGAGCTGGTCGGGGATGCGAACAAGGCGAAAGTGGCCTGCGACAGCTTCCGCGGCTGGCTCGAAGAGAATCAGAGCCAATGGACCGCCCCGTCGGGTGTCGGCCGAGACAACTACGACTGGTATCTGAACAACGTGCACGTCTTCCCGTACACGTGGGACCAGATCATGGTCATCGCGGACCGGGAGCTGGACCGTACCGTCGCGTTGCTGAAGATGGAAGAGCACCAGAACCGAGCCACTCCGATGATGGAGCGGATGACGACCGCAGAAGCGTTTCATCGGAGCTTCGAGCAGGCCGAGTTGGAGCTTCTCGATTTTCTCCGCAATGAGAAAATCATGACCATACCCGACTATCTCACGCCGTCATCGCTCGAGCCTTTCGACCGAAGACCGGGGCAGCAACATTTCTTTCAACAGGCCGGTGACCGCGACCCGCGGCCGCTTCGGGCACACAATCTTCCCGGCCATCGCTTCGACAGCCTGAGAGCCCAGCGAGACGAACGAACCATTCGGGGACCCAGGAGGCTATACTTCATCCAGGGCGTTCGTGCCGACGGCTTTGCCACCTACCTGGAGGAGATGACGATGCAGACGGGGTGGTTCGACCAGCTGCCGAAGACGAAGGAGATCACCTACATTCTCCTTGCCAAGCGGGCCGCTCGACTAGCGTCCGAGCTCAAGATGCACAGCAACGAATGGACGTTTCGCGAAGCGTTCGAGCATCTGGTTCGCGAGACGCCCTACTGGATGGGCGACGACGACGAGGTGGCCTGGTTCGACCTCGAGCTCTATCTGCGTCAGCCGGCCTACGGTATCGGTTATACGCTGGGGAAACTCCAGGTCGAAGGTCTCATCACGGATATGCATCGCATCAAGGGCAAGGATTTCGACCTGGGCGCGTTCCACGATGAGTTCGCGGCGTCGGGGATGATTCCGATTTCGCTCACTCGCTGGGAGATGACCGGTCTCGACGACGAGGTCCGGCACATGTTGGAATGGTAAGGATTCGGAGTCGTGCTTCGGCAGTCGTCGTTAGCCATCCGACCAAGGAGGTTCGCAATGCCGTCGAGATTCTTCCGCCTGTTACTCGTCGTTTCCGTTGGTGTCGCGGCCTGGGGTTGCGGGCCCGTCCGGGAAGGGCCCGAGCTTCGTTTCGAGGTCACTCTCACCGAGGAGGCCGGACGCCAGATCTCCGAGCTGGGCCTCGAGGTGCCCGCCGTCGGCAGGGCCTTCGCCATCGTCTCCCGAAACAGCGACCCGGAGCCCCGACTCTCGACCGGGGCCACAGGGGTTCCGCTCTGGGGCAAGGACGTTCGCGGATTCGGTGCGGGAAGCCGCGTCACGATCTCGGACGAGGACCCCAGCGTGGCCGGCTACCCCCTCGAGTCGACGGCGGAGATTCCTCCCGGGGACTACTACGTCCAGGCGTTTCTCAATGTCTACACGACGTTTCGCCGTTCCGACGGACATACCGTCGAGCTGCACCTCAACTCCGGCGCTCACCAGTCGCCGTTCCGGGCTCCTGGAAACGCCTACAGCGAGCTCCAGCGCGTCTCCGTTCCCGCGAGCGGCTCACAGACCGTGGCTCTCGAGCTGAGCGACGTCATCCTTCCCCGCCGGCCGCTCAGCGAGGGTGAACTTCTCCAGCAGGGCAACTACGACGATACGGAGTGGGTCAAATACCTGAAGATCAAGAGCGAGAAGGTCTCGGAGTTCTGGGGACAGGACATGTACCTCGGGGCCAACGTGCTCCTCCCCAAAGGCTACGACGAGCACCCCGACGTGCACTATCCGGTTCTCTACTTGCAGGGCCACTCCTCTGGATTGACGCCGGTTCCGTGGTCCCCGGAGGAGTGGTTTACTGAGGGACACACGCCCACGCACCCCGGGGTGGGCAATCAGCTCGACGGCTTCTATGAGGCTTGGACCAACGGCGAAACTCCCAAAGTGATCGTCGTGACGTTCCGGGACTCGAATCCCTTCTACGACACCTCGTACTCGGTCAACTCGGCGAACATCGGGCCTTATGGAGATGCTCTGATCGAAGAGCTGATTCCCCACATCGAGGAGAAGTTCCGCATCATCGGCGAGCCGTGGGCGCGAGTCCTGTCCGGACGATCCACCGGAGGCTGGGAAGCGGCGGCGATGATGATCTTCTATCCCGATTTCTTCGCCGGTAGCTGGCCCTGGGCGCCCGACCCCATCGACTTCCGCAAGAACATACAGATGAACATCTACGAGGATCGAAACGCCTTCTACAACGAGCACGAGTGGATGCGAACGGCCCGCCCCGCCCAGAGAGAGATCGACGGGCTGGTGAACTACACCGTTCGCGACTGGTACGCGTACGGGGAGACCGTGGGACCGAAGGATATTTCGGGAGGGCAATGGGCCGTGTGGCAGGCGGTGTACAGCTCGGTAGGCGAAGACGGCTATCCCGAGCCGCTCTGGGATCCGGAGAGCGGAGACATCTACCCCGAAGTGGCAGAATACTGGCGCGAGAACTACGACCTCAGCCACATCCTGCGGCGGGACTGGAGCACGCTCGGTCCCAAGGTTCTGGGAAAACTGCACTTCGCCGTAGGCATGATGGACAACTACTATCTCAACGAGGCCGTCTATCTCGTCCAGGAGTTTCTCGACTCGGCCACCGACCCACCCGCGGGTGCGACGTTTCAGTACGGGTTTCGAGGACGCCACTCCTGGATTGGCCACAGTCCGGTGGAGCCGGAGCGGCAGATTACTTACGCCGAGTTCATTTCGGTGATTGCGGACGACATCACCCGAAACGCCCCGGCGGGAGCGGACACGACGAGCTGGAAATATTGAGGCGTGGCAAGCCCACGCGAAACCGTGAGATTGCCTCTCCCCAACCAGGGGGGAGGTGGGCGCGCGGTGGGTGGCGGGTGAGGGCTCCACCGCTCAACTTCTGCGGGGGAACTCCTCACCCAGAAACGTCGCGGTCCGCAGGCTGAGCGCAACGAACGTGAGCGTGCTGTTCAAACACCCCGAGCTCACGCAGGTCGGTGCTCCGATAATCCATAGATTCTCGTGATCGTGCGTGCGGCCGGTGCCGTCGCAGACGCCGAGCGCTTCGGGCTAAGATGGGCGCGGCGGGAGACCCAGCATAACGGCCGGCGTTTCGCGTACAGGAGGAACCGATGAGACGTGTCATTTTTCTCGCTATCACAATCCTCGCCTTCCAGAGCAACGTGGCCCGGTCTCAATTCGCCGACGAGCTCTCGCTGGCCGTGTTGGAATTCGTGCGCGTTCGGGCTCCCGTCTTCGCTCTGACGAACGTCCGCGTGGTGGATGGCACCGGCGCCCCTCCGCAGGCCGGTCAGACGATCGTGGTGGAACGGGGTCGGATCACCGCCGTCGGCGCTACGAGTGAGGTCCCTGTCCCGAGCGGAGCCGAGGTGCTGGATCTTACCGGACACACGGTGATCCCCGGTCTCGTCGGCATGCACGATCACACCGACTACGCGGGAGCTCGGGCGCGGCTGACGTTGAGCTTCAGCGCGCCCAGGATCTACCTGGCGTCCGGTCTCACGACGATACGTACCACCGGAAGCCTGTCGCCCTACACGGAGATCAACTTGAAGAAAGGCATCGAGGCGGGCGAGTTGGTGGGTCCCCGAATGCACATCACCGGTCCGCGGCTGAGCGAGGGGCTTCGAAACTACTCACCCTCCTCCCCCGAGGACGCTCGCCGGATGGTGCGCTACTGGGTCGAGGAGGGCGCCACGTGGATCAAAGCCCACAGCCGAATCAGCCGGGAGAACCTGAAAGCCGCGATCGATGAGGCTCATCGTCAGGGCATCAACTTCACCGGCCATCTCTGCTCGGTGACGTTCGGCGAGGCCGTCGAGCTGGGTATCGACAACCTGGAGCACGGGCTGCTCGTCGCATCGGACTTCGATCCCGCGAAGCAGCCGGACGTCTGCCCCCCCACGCAGCGGGCTAGCCTCGCGAACGTCGAGATCGGGAGCGACGAAGTGAAATCCTTGATCCAGCGCATGGTGGACAAAGGCGTGGCGGTGACGTCGACCCTGGCCGTCGTCGAGCAGATGGTCCCCGGGCGGCCGGTCGAGGATCGCGTGCTGGAGATCATGGCTCCCGAGGTCCGTGAGGCTTTTCTGGAGCGCCACCGCGCCGTGCAGGAATCGGCCCCCGAATCCTTCATGCCGCAGGTCTGGACGCGGGTGCTGGCCTTCGAAAAGGCTTTCGCCGACGCGGGCGGCCTTCTGGCGGCAGGTGTCGACCCGACGGGAAACGGGGGAGCCCTTCCGGGCTTCGGGGATCAGCGCAATTTCGAGCTGCTGATTGAGGCCGGCTTCACTCCCGTTCAGGCGATCGAGATCATGACCGCTAACGGCGCAAGGATCCTAGGAGAATACGATCGACTGGGATCCGTCTCCGAAGGCAAGCTCGCCGACCTGGTGGTCCTAAAGGGCGATCCGATCGCGAACCCGGCCGACATTCGCAACACCACCATTGTGTTCAAAGACGGCGTCGGCTACGACGCGCCGAAGATTCTGGAATCGGTGAAGGGGATCGTCGGCGCCCGCTGAACCGACGCGTAACGAAGCGCTGGGCTCATCGGGCGAGCGCTTCGAGCACGGGCCGCACGGCTGTCGGCAGAGGACTCCACGTCTCCGTCAGTTGGGTGGTCGAGCAACGCATCGCGGGTGCCATTATCAACGTGTCATCCAACGTCGTCGCCATCCCACCAGCTGGCCTACGCCGTTTCCACCGGGCAAGACCGTTTACCCGGACGGCGGCCGCTCGACGCTGAACTACACCATGCCGCCTCCCGAGGCGTAGCGCGCGGGCGGGAGTGCTCATGGACGGATCTCGAGCACACCCTTCGTCCGGAAAGCGCCAGCGCTCACCTGTATCCTGTACCGGCCTGGAGGGGCCCACATCGCGCCCCGCCCTTGCTTTCCAGTGCTGCGATTCCACATCACCTGGTTGAGGCCCCTGGAGCCCGAGCCCTTCAGCTCCGTGATCTTGGCTCCATCTCTCTCCGAGATGATCTCGATGACCGTCTCGAACTGCTCCTCACCGAGATAGTAGGTGAAATAGATCGTGTCCCGGTAGTCGACGTAGCGCTCGCCCCAGTAGGGATCGGCGGAGATATAGTACGGCCGGTTGGGAAACAGGTGAAGCCCGGACGTCCTCACCCAGTCGGTGAGTTCTTGAAGCGGACCGACGTTCAAGACCCAGACGCTCCGGCCGTAGGTGGCGATGATCAAATCGTTCTCACGAGGATGGATCGTCAAGTCCACCACGGGCACCGTCGGCAGGTTGTTGACCAATGAGGCCCAGCTCTCGCCGCCGTCGAAAGAAACGTAGATCCCTCGCTCGGTCCCCACGTACAGGAGATCTTTTCGCCGTGGATCCTCGTGGATGACGTTCGTCGGCTCCTGAGGCAAGTTGCTCACGATGGACGTCCAGGTCTTACCGTGGTATTTCGACTTGAAAACGTAGGGGGCGAAATCGTCCAGCCGGTCGCCCGTGAAATTGACGTAGACCGTCGCCTTGTCGTGCGGAGAGGCGCTCACCGTGGTGGCCCAGCGCTCCTTCGGCAACCCCGTACTGATCTCTAGCCAGGTGACGCCGTTGTCAGGGCTCCTCCAGACCAGACCGTCGTCGGTCCCAACGTAGAGCAATCCTTCCTCTAGTGGCGATTCGGCAATGGCGGTGATGTTGGAGTACGGGCTTTGCTCGTACTGGGTCTCGTGCTGGGTCGTGAGATCCGGGCTCACGACCTCCCACGTGTCTCCTCGGTCAGGCGAGCGCAGAAGCTTGTTCGCCCCCAGGTAGAGCCGACGCCGATCGTGAGGCGAGAGCATCGAGGGCATGTTCCAGCTGAAGCGGAGCGGTGGATCGAAAAGCTGCCCGCGCCGAGGACTCGGTGCGATCGAGATCGTTTCTCGCGTCACCAGGTCGTGCCGCTCGATGGTTCCCCTGATCGCCGTCGGGTAGACGATGTTCCACTCCACCGGGTCGACCTCGGTGTTCATACCGTCTCCCCAGAGCAAAAACTTCCAGTTCTTGCCCTCGGGCACGCTGTTGCTGGGTCCCATCAACGAGTGGCTGTCCTGGGTACCCACGTGGATCCAGTAGGGGGCACGCATGTCGTAGCTGACCGCGTAGATCTGTCCGATGGGGAGCTCGAGGTCCCGTCGCCAGTTCTTGCCTCCGTCGTACGAGTAGGAAGCACCGCCGTCGTGGCCGGCGATGTATCGATCGGTGTCGTCCGGATCGATCCACAGAGCCTGGTGGTCCCCGTAGGTGCCCTTGTCGTGGTTCGTAAAGCTCTTCCCGCCGTCCGTGGAGATGAGAAAGGAGCCTTCACCGCCGCCAAGGGATATCACTTTGTCCGGATCCTTGGGGTCGGCGATGATGTGGGCAAAGTACCAGGGGTTCTTCATCTGGTTGAACTGGGCGGTCATCCGCCAGCTCTCGCCACCGTCGTCGCTCCGGTAAATCTCCTCCCCCTTGAAGTACTCGCCGCCCAGGGGCGTGCCGTCCTCTCCCAGCTTGTCGCGAGCCAGACGCGCATAGAATCACTTTGGGGTGGGCCGCGGAGAGACTGATCCCGATACGGCCCGTGTAATCATCGACGGGCAAACCGTTAGTGAGCCGCGTCCAGCTTCGAGCCCCGTCATCCGTCTTCCAGATTCCGTTCCTCGCGCTCTTGTCGTAGAAGAACCAGGGCCCCGAGTAGCGATAGTACGAGGCCGCGTAAAGCGTGTCCGGATGCTGGGGATCCAAGATCATGTCGACGAAGCCCGTGTGCTCGTCGATATACTTGACGTTCTTCCAGGTCTTGCCGCCGTCCGTGGTCTTGAAGATGCCGCGCTCGTCGTTCGCGGAGCGAAGCGCCCCCACGACGGCCACGTAGACTATACGGGAATCCCTCGGATGGACGATGATACGCCCGGTGTGACGGCTCTCGGTGAGGCCCATGTGCCGCCAGCTTTTCCCGCCGTCTTCCGACTTGTAGATGCCGAAGCCGGAGTCCACGTTTTGACGAAAGTTCGCCTCGCCGGTTCCCACCCAGATGATGTCCGGATCCGTGGGTGCAATCGCCACGTCGCCGATGGAGTAGTCCGGTTGATCGTCGAAGATGGGATTCCAAGTGATGCCGCTGTTCACCGTTTTCCAGATGCCACTGGTGGCCCCGGCCAGATAAATCGTGTGTTTGTCCGCCGGGGACACCTCCACATCGATGATCCGGGCGCTCATCACCGACGGCCCCACGCACCTCCAGCTCAAGCTCTTGTAAGGGCTTTCGGCCCTGAGTCGCTCACGGGCCTCCCAAAACGGCAAGAGAGATCCGAGATTCGATCCCTGCGCCGGTGCGGTGCGCGGCGCCAGCGCGAAGATGGCGAGGAGCAGAGCTCTCGAGATAATGGAACAGAGATGGCAATGAATTTTTCTCGCTTGACCTCTCATGCGATCCTCCGAGGACGGTTTTCGCGAAGGACGTCCCATCCCTTCTCATCTCGACGTAGGCGGACACCCCCAGCTCTCTACCGGATCAGACCATTTCGTCTGATGAGGCCTGAAGTAGACGTAGCCGTTCTCGGTGAGGTAGGCGTCGTCCTCCATCGGTATGAGAACGGTTTCTCCGCTCCACGCTGGTACGGCCGTTCGCGCGCTGAACTCAATGGAGCGGTAGGCGCCTGGCCGAAGCACCGAGTCCGTCTCGAGCCTGAGCTCGTACTGTGCGCGCACGCCGAGCAGGGGCGGCAGTAGCGGTACGACCCGACCATCGAACAACCGCACCGAGCCGTCCTCTCGACGCTCGAACAGCTTGCCGCACGCGGCCTCTTGACAAGACAGAAGAGCTGTCACCAGAATGAAGAAAGTGATAAAAGGAAGGCAGGCCTTCACGAGCCAAGGTTTCATCTGGCGACCTCCTTACGTTTCGGTGCTCACTAAGCGCCGAGCATAGCAGAGTCGCGAGAGAGACGATAAGGGTGCTCATGGATCTGCTGCCTCGTCCGAACTCTCCTTGCTCGACCGCTTTCGCGTGTTCTCCGGGCGCCGGCCTGGCGCTGGCGGCAACGATGATGCTCGATCCCGGCTGCGCCGAACCACCCGTCCATGACCGACCGTCGCCGACCGGCCGCATCGAGCAGCTCGCCGCGGACCTGCAACAGGACAATCCTTGGCCCGAGATTCGCGAAGAGCGCATCCGCCTCCTGCTACCGCAGGCCATGGAGGCGGCGGGCGTGGATAGCTGGATCGTGCTCTGCCGAGAGAACCACAACGACCCCCTGGCGAAGCACATCGGCGGCGAGGACGCGGGGCCTCTCGCGGCCTTTCTGTTTCTCCACCCGCCGAGCGGTCTCGAGCCCGGCTTCCCAAGGACACGCAAACGAGCACGAATTACCGCAAGATCTGGGGCGAGGAGAACCAGCCCCGTTTCTGGGCCAGCGGTGGCAGCTACAAAATCGAAGATAACAAGTTCGTTTACACGGACCTTCTTTCGATCGAGCCCTATATGATTGACCACGGCGGTGTGGAGGAGATCGTGAAACTCGACCGCACGACCTACATTTACCGCTCCGTGCCCAGGGACGGCGTCGTCAGTGAGTATACACACCGTCGGATCGATTGACATCGGCCGGCGCTTGCCGAGGCGGGAGCGATCGTGCTCGCTTAAACCACGGAGAGAATCCATGCATTTGCGAATTCCTATTTGCCACGTTGGTGATGTTCTCGTGGGCCTTGGCGGTGCCGGTAACCGGCGAGACTCGTCGGGCGAGAAGGCCTGCGGATATTGAACGTTCGCACTCTCGGTGAGTCGTTCGGCGCCACCCGTGCCATCGGCCGCTTTCGAGAACACATTGAATGGCTCGCCGGAGGCGTACGCGACTCGAAGCCCATCCGGCGTCCAGGTCGGATATTGGTCGGTCCCCGGATCGAAGGTCAACCGGGTCATCCCAGAGCCAGATGTCGTTCTCCTGGTCGCGAACGCCGCGGGCGAGACCGCTCCCATCGGGTGAGAGCTGCAGATGTTCGTAGACGCGAGGCGGAGCGGGAAGTGGCTCCTCGTTCCCTTGGCGATCCACCCAGACGAGCTCGGTGGCGCTGGCGTCAGAGCTCTCGACGTAAACAAGGGAGCCGTCTTGCGCGATGTCGAAATCCGCGGCGCCCGTGCCGTTGGTCACGACCCCCTCGAGAATCGGCACGGGGTCGGTCGTCACCTCGAGCCTCTCGAGATCGAAGACCACGGCACAAAGTGTTCCACTGACACGGTAGACGATGTACCCTGTTATCGATGAGCAGTTTGAGCACTATAAAAGGATCTAAGAATCCTGTCCAGGCGCGTCGACCTCGGACGGGCTTTGCTTTGGCGATCGACTTTAAAGTGCTGCAATCACGCCGCTTTCGGGGAATGCTCGTGTCAGTTGCCGGCCTACGTGTTGTGCCGGCAAACGCCATCGCGTCGTACTCTATTAATATTGATACGGATGTCCGCGCCCACACGAAGACCTCCCTGAGCGTCAGGCGCCGCACCGGACACACCGGTAGCGGCGACGTTTCCCAGACCTCGTTCGGTAGAAACCATAGCGGATGATGCTTCCAGAACCGACTTTACGGTGCAGCGGGCACTTGGGGTTGAGACAGGTCAGCTTCTTCACTTCGCATGGGCCTTGTCGACGAGAGAACTGCGTCTTCAGAAATTGGGGTCAAACTCTACCACGCACGCGGGTTAGGCGAAGGCCGCCAACACTTAATTACGGAAGCACCTCCTGTGCGTAAAAAAGTACACTCCTTTGCCGCATGGAAATGAGACGCGCAGCCGCAGCCGATGAGGCGGTATCTCCGTAAATCATTCTACCGTACGGTCAAGAACATTTGACAACGTGTTGGCGCTGACCTTATAAGGGAGTTCGTGACGATGGAGTCGCTCGCTGAAGGCTGGAGGTGATTCGTGCAGTTCGGCGTCACCCTGCCAAATTTCCCTTACGGTGCGGCACCGAGCCGCGATCACTTGCTGGAGGTGGCCGCGTTGCCGAGGAGCAGGGTTACACCTCGCTTTGGACGAGCGATCATATCCTCGTCGGGTCCGCGTTTCCCCGATACGGCCACATCTACGAGGCCCTCGTGACACTGGCCATCAAGTTGGAACGGTACTAGGGGGCAACGGATGGACCACTGCCTGGTAGTCCAGCCGATCCATGAGACTGGCCTCAGGAAGCTCGAGGAATTCGGGATCGAGCCACGCATGGCGTCGGCTCCGGACATGGATACGGTAGCCAGGGAGATCGGGGGTGCCATAGCCTGCATTAGCCGTGACGCAGGGCTCAGTCGCAAAGCGATGGAGGCGGCCGAGAACTTGCTGGTTTTCGGCAACCATGGCATCGGGGTGGATCCCGTTGACGTGGAGTACGCCAACGAGGTCGGCCTGCCGATCGTTTTCACTCCGCACACCAACGTCCAGCCGGTGGCCGAGCATGCCATCGCGCTGATGTTGGCTGTCTATCGGCAGGTGCCAGCCTTCGATGCGGCGGTGCGCAAAAGCAACTTCAAGCTGCGTTTTGAACTGCCCCAGCACGAGTTGTGGAAAAAGACGCTCGGCATTATTGGCTTCGGGCGAATCGGTCGGCGCACCGCGGCGATGTGTCAGGCGGCCTTCGGGATGCAGGTCATTGCCTATTCTCGCTCCGCCAAAGAGGAGGAGCTTGCCAGGATGGGTGTTGGCAAGGCGGCAACGTTGAGACAAGTAGTGTCAGAGGCCGATGTGGTATCGCTACACACAGTGCTGAGGCCGGAGACCCGCCATCTGATCGGAGCGGAGGAGCTTGCCGCCATGAAGACGGACGCAATCCTCATCAATACAAGCCGCGGTGCCTGCGTCGACGAAGGGGCGCTGATCGAGGTTTTGAGGGAGCGGCGTATCCTTGGGGCGGGGCTTGACGTATTCGAAAACGAGCCCATGGCCGCGAACCATCCTTTGCTCCGACTGGACAATGTCGTCCTGGCACCCCATGCTGGCGGTTCCACCATGGAGTCGTTGGCGCGCACCGCTCTCCAGCTTGTTGACATGATCACGGATGTCGTGGAGGGGCGAAGACCCGAATTCCTGGTGAATCCTCACGTTTGGGAGCGCCGCCGTCTACCCGATGCGACTAAACCGGCGCGCCGAGAACATGCGGGCAGTTAGAGCTCGCCCCGTGGCGCCGACGCTCTCGCGGAGCTGGACCGGCTGACGGAAGGGGCATGGTTCATCGAAGCAGACTACGTAACTGTGTCGCGGCCGCCGGCCTGTCGACGATGGTCGTGCTGCCGACGCATGTCCTGGGGGGAGAGAAGTGGGATTTTCCGCTCGCGTGGCCGCTCGGCAATTTCCACGTCGAGAACGCCCATATCTTCGCGGACAAGGTCAAAGAGGTGACCCAGGGCGAGGTGCAGATCACCGTGCATCCCGGCGCCGCCCTGGGCTACAAGGGCCCGGAGATGCTCGGCGCCGTGCGGGACGGTCTGGTCCCCATCGGGGACATCCTGCTCAACCAGCAGGTCGGTGAAGAGCCCTTCCTGGGCATCGAATCTGTGCCCTATCTCGCTTCCGGCTTCGTCGAGCTCCGAGCCCTGCAAACCTTCTCGCGGCCTGTCTACGAGGAGATTGCCCGCGAGCACAATCAGAAGATTCTCTACATAGTCCCGTGGCCCGGCCAAAACGTGTACTCGAAGCGGAAGATCAACGGGGTGAAGGACCTCATGGGGTTGAAGATTCGCACCGTGGACAAAAGCGGCACGGTGTTCTTCGCAAAGCTCGGGGCGAGCCCCACGCAGCTTCCCTGGGGAGAGTTGGTCCCATCGCTCGCCTCGGGCGTCATCAACGGCGTCACGACATCCAGCTCCTCGGGCGTGGACGGCAAGTTTTGGGAATTCCTGAATCACTGCAACCAGTTCCACTGGCAGTCGTCCTCGAACATGGTCAACGTGAATCTGGACGCCTGGAATCGGCTCGAGCCCGAGCAGCAACGCGCCATTGAACTGCTTGCGCGTCAGCTGGAGGCTCAGTTCTGGGAGGCCGCGATCGATGAGGACAAGGCCAAACTCGCCACGCTCGCCAGAAACGGCGTGGAGGTCACAAGGCCCAGCCCGGAGCTCAGGGCTGAGCTCGTGGCTGTTGCAGAGGAGATGTGGGCCGAATTCATCCAGGGCGCGCCCGAGGGGAAGGACGTGATCCGGGCGTACCGAAAGATGGTCGGCAAATAGGCCGTCGGGTTCCCTTCCTGCACGATCGGCGAAGGGCGCACGATGCGTCCGTCGCCCTCGGACTACGACGTTGGGAGTGCCATGATATCGGACTGCTTGCGGTGGATTGACCGGCTGTCGGCCGGCGCGGCTGCCATCGGGGCCGTATGCCTCGTCGCGATGACCGTGCTCATGCTGGGCGAGGTGGTGGCCCGGTCCGTGTTTTCCAAGAGCCTCACCTTCAGCTGGGAATTCAGCAGCTACCTTATGGGAGCCGCCTTCTTCCTCAGCGCCGGCTACGGCCTGCGTACCGGCGGGCACGTCCGCGTCACGTTGCTGTCCGAAGCCGTGCCTCCCACCGTCAGCCGTGCCCTCGACTTGTTCTCCACCGTGGTCGGGATCGTGGTGACCCTCTACATCGCCTATGCAATCTGTGACATGACCTATAACTCTTACAAGCGCGACATCGTCTCGTTCACCCCGACCGAGACGCCCTTGATTATTCCGCAAGGGGTCCTCGCGCTGGGGGCGGTTCTCTTCTTCCTGCAGATGGTGGCGCGTTTCGTTCGCCTCGTGCGCGACGAGCCCCCGGACGTCCAGCCGGGAAGCACGGATATCGGAACCGACTAACCGACCACGCCCATAGGGCGTGGGTTTAGGAAGGCCCCCCCGAGGGGGCCGATGACGTTGGGAAGGCCCCGTTGGGGCCGTCTCTCGTTAACTCAGGTCGAGATCACCTTGGCGAGACTCAAGCTTTTCTTGCTCCCGGATGTACTTTCTTATTCGCTCCTCGTCAAGGCCAACCGTACTCACACAGTACCCCTTCGCCCAAAAATGCAAGCCCGTCATACGACGTTCTTTCAGCAATTCTCGGTGGATGCGTACCGCACTCTTCCCTTTCAGAAAACCGATCGTGTGAGATACGCTGTACTTGGGAGGGATGCTCATACACAGGTGGATGTGGTCCGGTTGCGCGTTGCCTTCTATCAGTTCTACTCCTCTCTGCTCACAAAGCTCTCGAAGAATTCGCCCCACGCGACGCCGAAGGTCCCCATATAACACCCTTCTACGATACTTGGGGATGATCACCACGTGGTACTTGCATTCCCATCGCACTTGCGACAGGCTTTTCCATTCGTGCATGCAGGTTCTCCTTTCGGAGGCCCCACAGGGTCTTCCCGGAGGGGGAACCTAGCACACGCCGGATCGCTCGATGCTCTTCGGGTCACGCCGCCAGAGGCGGCGGGTTTATTAGCGGACTAATGACTGCGACCATCGCCACCCTCATCACTCTCCTGATCGTCCTGCTCGGCGCGGGGGTTTGGGTCTCGCTCGGTCTGTTCTCGGTGGGCATCGGAGGTCTCGAAATTTTCCGCGATATGCCGATCGAGCGCCAGCTCTCGATCAGCATCTGGAACACGGTCACGAGCGAATCGCTGATAGCGTTGCCGCTTTTCATCCTCATGGCCGAGATCCTTTTTCGCACACGGCTGTCGGCATCGTTGTTCAACGGGCTTGCTCCCTGGGTGGCAAACCTTCCTGGACGCCTCATGCACGTGAACGTGCTCGGCTGCACGATGTTCGCCGCGATCTCCGGCTCCTCAGCGGCCACCGCCGCGACGGTCGGGCGCATCACGCTCTTCGAGCTCTCGTCCCGCGGCTACGACCGGACGGTCGCCATGGGTTCGCTGGCGGGCGCGGGGACGCTCGGGTTCCTAATCCCCCCCAGCGTGATCATGATCATCTACGGTGTGCTGTCCGAGACGTCGGTACTCAAGCTCTTCATCGCGGGTGTGGTGCCCGGCCTGTTGCTCGCCCTGAGCTACATGGGCTACATCGCCGCACGGGCAGTTATCTGGCCGGGGCTTACGCCCCACGAACGCACGATTGTCTCCTGGGAGGAGAGAGTCCATAGTGTCTTCGATCTGGGTCCCGTCGCGTTCCTCGTTCTGCTCGTCCTCGGCTCCATGTACGGCGGTCTCGCGAGCCCCACCGAGGCAGCCGCGGTCGGTGTGTTCGGCTCCGTCGTCGTGAGCGCGTTCCAACGCTCGCTCACCTGGGAGAACCTTCGCGATGCCTCCATGAGCGCCGTGCGAACGATCTCCATGGTAGGGCTCATCGTGGCGGCCGCGGTCTTCCTGTCCCAGGCGATGGCCTTTCTGGGCGTGCCTCGGGCGGTGGCGGAGCAGATCGCGGCCCTCGAGCTCTCTGCCTTCGCGCTGGTGCTGCTGCTGCTCGTCTTCTACATGATCCTCGGCTGTGTGCTCGAGGGGATGTCCGCTATCGTCATGACGCTACCCATCACGCTGCCACTGATCCTCGCGGCAGGATACGACAAGATCTGGTTCGGGGTGTTTCTGGTCCTGGTAGTCGAGATGGCGCAGATCACGCCACCCGTCGGCTTCAACTTGTTCGTGATACAGACGCTCACCGGCGAGCGCATTGGAGCCATAGCCCGCGCCGCGTTACCCTTCTTCATCATCATGGCCATCTTCACCATGCTGCTTGCCCTGTTCCCGGAGGTGGTCATGTTTCTCCCGGACAGGGTAACGCTCGGAAGAGGAGACTAAGGGGACAACACGGCGACGGTCGGTCGGGGAGGCGCGAGCCCAAGCAGCATGAATCCACAGGAGCTTTTGCATGCCGAATGACAGCACCGGTGCTCGGCTTGCCGTCGACATCGGCGGCACGTTCACCGACGTTGTTCTCGAATCCGCCAACAACCGTACGACGTCGAAGGTACTGACCACGCCTTCGGGACCGGAAGAAGGGGTGATCGCCGGTGTGGCAGATGTGTTGGCCAGATCGGGGGTCGCGGCCGAGACCGTTGCGCTCCTGCTCCACGGCACGACGCTGGCCACGAATGCGGTGATCGAGCGCAAAGGGGCCGTTACCGCCCTCGTCACGACCGACGGCTTCCGCGACGTGCTCGAGATCGGATACGAAAGCCGTTACGACCAATACGACGTCATGCTCCAAAAGGCAGTGCCCCTCGTGCCCCGCATGCGTCGCTTCACCGTTGCCGAGCGTGTCGACCGAAGGGGCAACGTCGTGCGGGAGCTGGACGAGGATGCGGTTCGCCGCCTCATCCCTCGGCTACGCGACGGCGGTGCCGAGAGCATCGTGATTGGTTTCCTCCATGCCTACGCCAATCCGACGCACGAGCAACGCACGGGCGAGATCTTGGCCGAGGCCTTTCCGGAGGTCTCGATCACCTTGTCGAGTGACGTTTGCCCTGAGGTTCGTGAATATGAGCGTCTGACCACGGCGACGGTCAACGCCTATGTACGACCGTTGATGGCGAGCTATCTGTCACGGCTGGCACACCGACTCGCGGAACTCGAGTTGTCCTGCCCGGTGCTGCTGATGACCTCGGGCGGCGGCCTGACGACGCTCGACACGGCGAAGCGTCAACCCATCCGGCTGGCCGAATCGGGACCGGCCGGGGGAGCGATTCTCGCCCGGGAAATCGCTATGGAGCTGGGACTGGATAAGGTGATTTCCTTCGATATGGGCGGGACCACCGCGAAGATCTGCCTGATCGAGAATTTCGAGCCGGGGAAGGCCCGTGAGTTCGAGGTGGATCGTCAGGCCCGCTTCCTGAAGGGCAGCGGCCTGCCGCTTCGTATCCCCGTGATCGAAATGGTCGAAATCGGTGCCGGCGGGGGCTCCAACGCGCGCGTCGATTCCATGAAGCGAATCACGGTCGGGCCGGACAGCGCGGGAGCGGATCCGGGGCCGGCTGCCTATGATCGCGGCGGTGTCCATCCGACCATCACGGATGCGGACATCGTGCTGGGCAAAATCGATCCGGATCGCTTCGCCGGCGGCAATCTCACGTTGCAAACAGGTCTTGCCCGTCGGGCCCTGGAGACAGATATCGGCGAGCCTCTCGGCCTGACGGCGGAGATGGCCGCGTTCGGCATCACGGAAATCGTCGACGAGACCATGTCCAATGCCGCCCGCGTGCACGCGGTGGAGCAGGGCGAAGATACAGCGGAGCACACGCTCATCGCCTTCGGGGGCGCGGCGCCGTTGCACGTGGGCCACCTTGCCGAAAAGCTCGGTGTCTCCCGGATCGTGATTCCAACCAACGCCGGTGTCGGCTCCGCGATCGGGTTCTTGCGCGCGCCCGTGTCCTACGAAGTCGTGCGCAGCATGCACATGAGCCTCGCCGCTTTCCATCCGGAGCCAGTCAACCGTGTCATGAGTGAGATGAGCCAGGAGGCGCTCGGGATCGTCGAGGCCGGGGCTCCAGGTGCCGACCTTGTCGAGCAGCGCCAAGCCTACATGCGCTATCGGGGGCAGGGCCACGAGATCGTGGTGACTTTGCCGAACCGCCCCCTGGACGCGAGCGACAGGGCCACGCTGCAGGCGGCCTTCGACGAGGAGTACCTCTCGCTCTACAAGCGCGTTCTTCCCAATGCCGAGGTAGAGGTGTTGACCTGGGCGCTCACGATCTCGACGGTGCCAAGGCCGGCCGAGAAACCGAGCCATGCCGAGCCAATCGCGATCAGGGAACCGGCATCGGCGCGCAACGTCTACGACGCTGAAACGGATCGCACGGTCAGTGTGCCCCTCTATTGGCGGCCCGATCTCGTGCCGGGGATGGAGCTCTCCGGACCCGCGGTGATCGCCGAGGACGAGACCTCCACCTTCGTTCCCGCAGGCTTCGACGCGCGCGTTAGCCGCGGCGGACACATCGTCATGCAAAGGATACCGGAGAACGACGCATGAGCGACAAAGGCGCCTTGGACACGATTCGCATGCAGGTGATGTGGAATCGGCTCATCTCTGTGGTCGAGGAGCAAGCAAGGACCCTGGTACGTACCGCCTTCAGCCCCATCGTACGCGAATGCGGCGACCTGTCCGCCGGTGTCTTCGACATCAAGGGGCGGATGCTCGCGCAGGCGGTCACGGGCACCCCGGGTCATGTGAACTCCATGGCGGAATCGGTCAAGCACTTCCTTCGTCATTTCTCAATCGAGACGATGCGCGAGGGCGACATCTACATTACCAACGATCCCTGGCTGGGAACCGGACATACCAACGACTTCGTTCTCACGACTCCCTGCTTCAAAGCCGGGCATCTCGTCGCGCTCTTTTCCTGCACGTCCCATATCACGGACATCGGCGGTGTCGGCATGGGACCAGACGGCACGGACGTGCACATGGAAGGCATCTACATCCCGATGCTGAAGCTCGCCGACCGGGGGGAAATCAACGAGACTCTGATGGCGATGATTCGGGCCAATACACGCCAGCCCGTGGAAACGGAAGGCGATGTCTACTCGCTGGCCGCCTGCAACGATATCGGCTGCGCTCGGCTGGTCGAGATGATGGACGAATTCGATTTGGAGAGACTCGACTCACTTGCCGAATACATCTGCGCCAACTCCTACGATGCGGTGATGGCCGAAATCGCCGAGTTGCCGAAGGGCACCTTCCGCAACACCATGCGCATCGACGGATACGACAATGCAGTCGATCTGGTCGCGGAGCTGACCATTTCCGATGACGGTATTTCCGTCGATTACGACGGCACATCGCCCATGTCCAAGTACGGCGTCAATGTGCCGATCGCCTATACGGCAGCTTATACCTGTTTCGGCTTGCGCTGCATTGTCTCGCCGGAGGTGCCCAATAACGCGGGATCGCTCGCGCCCTTCAAGGTCACCGCCCCGCTACGATCTATTTTGAACGCTCCTTATCCGGCGGCGATCAATGCCCGCCACATTATCGGTCAAATGCTGCCCGACGTTGTCTTCGGCTGTCTCGTTCAGGTGAAGCCCGACCGCGTCCCCGCCGAGGGCGCCTCTTGCCTTTGGAATCTCACCTTCCGGGGCGAAACGGATCGAGGCCCGAACGACAGCACCATCTTCACCACCACCGCCGTCACGAACGGAGGCACTGGCGCGCGACCGACGAGCGACGGCCTGTCCGCCACCGCCTATCCCAGCGGTGTCCGGGGAACCCCCGTGGAGATCAACGAATCCTTGGCGCCGCTGATTTTCCACCGCAAGGAGCTCCGGCCGGATTCTGGCGGCGCCGGCGAGCATCGCGGCGGCCTCGGCCAGGTGCTCGAGATCGAGAGCGCGATCGACTCCGATTTCGAATTGCTCGCGGCCTTCGATCGCATCGCGCACCCGGCTCTGGGCCGACGTTTAGGCGGCCAGGGGGAGTCCGGTGCGGTGTTCCTCGCCTCCGGCGAGCGGTTGCGCGGCAAGGGGACCCAGATCATTCGCGCCGGCGAACGGCTGATCCTTCACACCCCCGGCGGGGGTGGCTACGGTGACCCCAAGGCTAGAGATCGCGAGCAGGTACGCTCGGACGTGGCGAACGAGCTCGTCTCCGCCGAAGCCGCCAGGAAGCTATATAGCTTCAGCAAGGATCAGGAGGATCAGGAATAGATCATGAATTCCAACAGGTTGCCGTCCGGGTCTCGCACGTACAGGCTCGTGCCTCTGGCCGCGCCGCCATCGCGACCGCCTGCGCGCTCCGCGGGACCCTCGATGACCTCAGCTCGCGCTCTCTCCAGCGTCGCTTTCAGCGACTCCATCGAGCCTTCCCACACGAAGCAGAAGTCACCGCAGGGCGGCTGGGCGGCGGGAGCACGCAGCGTGAACGTCTCGCGCTGCCACAGCACGGGACGGTGAAAATTGATCTTCTGGTCCCCGAAATGGACGGAGCAGACCCGGGGACCTTCGTTCACCTTCAAACCGAGGGCACGATAGAACGAAACCATCGCTTCCGTATTTCGCATCGGAGCGGCGACATGATCGAAGCTTCGGATACCTTCGGACCGCTGCGCCAGGGCGCCGGACTCGTGGGAGAGGGCTCCCGAAGCGGACACCGCCGCGCCCGCGGCGATGGCACCCTGGATGAACCTCCGTCGAGTCTTTAGCTCTCCCATGCCGTTGCACCTCCCCGCCATCACCTAGAGGTCTGCTCGGAGGCGGTCCGGTCAAGGATACCTCGCCTTCTTTGATCACTACCAGTAGCTGCCGCATGTTGCCGATGTCCTCGAGTGGGTCGCCATCGACAACGAGAATATCCGCTATTGCGCCTGGCTCGATGACTCCGAGATCGTCCCGCCGCATCAACTGCGCGCCGTTCCAACGCAGGCTGAGTTGGGCCAAAATGATCCAAAAAGTTTACGCAATTGACCCTTGGCTCGCTGCCGCCCTCTTCCCCAATACGAACTTTCTCCTGGGATTTCACGTGGCCTCGGACGCGGATCGGCCCACCTGGAACCCCCGGGACTTCTTCGGTGAAAAATTCGGGAGTCCGCAGAAGGGCGCCGACGCGCTGCCGCTTTCGCAAGGGCACTCGCACCCGGGCCGTGGCAGCGCGGTACAATGAGCGGCGAAGCGCTCCGCAAGCGCCGCTCCATAGAAGATTCCGGGTCCATCTCTAGCGATGGCCTTCAGCGTTTCCGCCATCTCGGGAAAGGTACTTTGCCATGTATAGAGTCACGCTAGCGCTAGTCTCTCAGCTCTCAGAGGCGGTGATGCGATGGGCGGTAGTCCTGTCGCTTCTCTTCACCGTGTCCTGCCAGCCCGCCGGACTTCGCTTTGCCGTTTCGTTTCCCGAAGAGCGGTCGAGCACGGCCTTGGACGGGCGTCTGCTGCTGGCGATCTCGACGAACGATGCCGAGGAGCCGCGGTTCCAGATCAACAACGGTCAGGATACCCAGCTCCTGTTCGGGATCGACGTGGAGGGCTTGGCGCCCGGAAAAGACGCTGTCCTCGATGGTGACGTCCTCGGCTTCCCCGTCGACAGCGTCGCGGACATTCCGCGAGGAGAGTACTGGGTCCAGGCAGTGCTCCACCGCTACGAGACGTTTCATCGGAGTGACGGACACCGGTTGAAGCTGCCGATCAACCGGGACGAAGGCATCAAGTGGAACCGGGCGCCGGGCAATCTGTACAGCACCCCTCGAAAGGTTCGTCTCGACGCGGGTGAGGACGCCACCATCGAGATTTCAATGGATCAGGAAATCCCTCCCATCCCCGAGCCCGAGGACACCAAGTACGTGAAGCACGTGCGGTTCGAGAGCGCGCTTCTCAGCGAGTTCTGGGGCCGCCCGATGTATCTCGACGCGATCGTCCTGCTGCCGGAAGCCTTCGACGAGCATCCCGAGGCGCGCTATCCGCTCGTGGTGAGCCAAGGACACTATCGCCGCACCATCGCGCACTGGCGCGAGACGCCTCCGGAGGATGAGATGGGGACCGCAGACTCCGAGCCGGAGCCAGCCCAAACGGAGGACCGGCCCAAAGTCGAGCCTATCCGCGCGGCGCTCCGCGGACAACCCTGGGTCGAGCCTATCGTGGGGTACCGAAACCATCCGAGCTACAAACCGACAGAGGAGCGCTACGCCTACCAGCTCTACCAGGACTGGACCGGACCGGGCTTCCCGCGGGTGATCAAGGTCGACGTCCAGGCAGCCACTCCCTACTACGACGGCTCCTACGGCGTGAACTCGGCCAACAACGGCCCCTACGGCGACGCGGTCACCTACGAGCTCGTTCCGTTCATCGAGAAAACATTTCGGGGCATCGGAGAAGGCTGGGCGCGGGTGCTCTACGGCGGCTCGACCGGTGGGTGGACGTCGCTTGCGTTCCAGGTGTTTTACCCCGACGAATACAACGGTACCTGGTCGGCCTGCCCGAGCCCGGTCGATTTCCGCGCTTATACGTCGGTCAACATCTACCAGGACGAGAACGCCTTCCATATCGACAGCAAATGGAAGCGAACACCCCGGCCCGGCCTGCGGAATTTTCTCGGGGACGTCACTTGCACGCTCGAGGAGCTCTATCGTCTCGAGCGCGTCCTCGGGACCAGGGGCCGCTCCGGTGAGCTGAGGGATGGGTACGAGGCGGCCTGGGCGCCGGTCGGAGAGGATGGTTACATCAAGACGCTCATCGACAAACGCACCGGGGCGATCGACCCATCCGTGGCCGAATACATGAAGGAGCACTACGATCTTCGCCACATCCTGGAAAGAGACTGGAAGGAGCTCGGCCCCAAGCTCATCGGCAAGCTCCACATCTACTGCGGTGATATGGACAACTACTATTTGCCGAACGCCGTCTACCTCCTGGATGAGTTTCTCGAGTCGACCACCGAGCCCTACTACGCCGGCGAGGTGGACTACGGTGATCGCTTCGAGCACTGCTGGAGCGGCGATCACGAGAACCCGAACTCGATCTCACGGCTCACCTACGTTCAGCGCTTCGTTCCCAAAATGGTGGAGCACATGCTCGAGACCGCGCCGCCGGGAGCCGACGTGACGAGCTGGCGCTACTAACACCTTCGAGCTGCAAGAACCTTATCCTTAAAAATCTGCCTCCTCAGCAGAATCTGTGGGTCGTTTGGAGGCGCAAACGAGTCGAGGAATCCCTCGGTCTGTCGGAGCGGAAGGTGAAAGACCATGCGCAACGTCAACGCCGTCACGATTGCGAGATTCGAGTAGCGCGGCTGGCCACCCCGGCGGCCGTTGTTCCGTGGTGTCCACGCTTGGCGCGCCTAGACGATATCGGGGTCGGTGGGGTGGACGATGACGCGTCCGATCTGGCCCACATCGTCGAGCCCGGCGTGGCTCCAGCTCCTGCCAGCATCGGTCGATTTGTAGATGCCGACGCCGGGAGAGACGTTGCCGCGGATGCAGGCGGAGCCCGTCCCCACGTAGATGACGTGGGGATTGGAGTCGGCAACGTCGACGGCACCGACCGAGCCGGTAGCGAACTGACCGTCGGTGATGTTGAACCAGGTCTCTCCGCCGTCGGTAGTTTTCCACACGCCTCCTCCGGTACCTCCCATATAGAACGTACGCGGCTCCTGCGACACCCCGGTGACCGCCGTGGTGCGCGAGCCCTTGTGAGGCTAATCATCCGGTACTCGAGGGCCTGATAGAGCGCCGGGTCGTAGACGATGTTCGCATCTTGTGTTGCCGGGCACCGCGAACAGCGAAGCGCTCAGTGACAAGGCAAGGATTCTGACCATTTGTGAACTCCCGGGAGAAGGTGTGGGCTAAGTACCTGTTCTCGTCCCAGAAATCCATCCAGGAAAACGCCCCGTCGATGTCGGGGTTCTTCCGCACCGCACCTATTCGTTCGAGGTGACCGGCGGGTCCCCTTTCGGGCCACCTTTCAGAAACTGGTCGAAAAAGGACAACATATCGAGAAGCAGCTGACGCCGGTTCTTCCTGCCTCGCACGTAGTAGTTCTCGTTCGGGTAGGCCTTCAGCCGAAACACCTTGTAGTTCTTCTCGAGCTCGAGGGCGAAGTTCAGCGAGGCGCTCGAGCGTGGGAACCGCCCCTCACCGTGAACGAGAAACGTTGGTGTGGTGACGCGCTCGACTGAGAAGATCGGGGAGTTCCGACGGTAGGTCTCCTCGTTGTCGGGCAGCGGTCCGAACTCGTGCTCGAGGAGCTTGATGTGACGGAGCTCCTGCTCTTCCATGAAATGGAACCAGTCGGCGTAGCCGGAGCCCGGGATCGCTGCTTGAAAGACGCCGGGCGCGAACGCAACGGCCGAGAGGCTCATGCAGCCCCCGTAGCTCGTTCCGGTAATGCCTATCTTGTCCGAGTCCACGTAGGCGAGCGTTTTCAAGTAGTCGACTCCGGCCAGGACGTCTTCGAGATCGCAATGTCCCCAGCAGTCGTTGTTGGCGTCTGCGAACGCCTTTCCGTAGCCGGAGCTGCCGCGGATGTTGGGGAGGAGCACGACGTAGCCTCGCTGAACAAAGAACTGAACGTGTTGTTGAAAGGTGTCGTGGAACTGGGAGGTGGGACCGCCGTGGATCCACAAAACTCCGGGAAAGCGCTCGCCGGAACGGAACGCAGCAGGCTTGTAGAGGTAGGCGGCAATCTCGAAACCGTCGGTGCTCCGGTAACGGATCTTCTCGGGTGGGATCAGCGTCGCTTCGAGGCCACCTGCCAGGAGGGAGTCGGTGAGCTGGCGCCTGTCACCGCTCGAAACTTCCACCACGAACAGATCTCGAGGACGGGTCGTCGTCTCAAAGGTGTAGCTCAGCCGCGTCCCGTCGGGCGACCACTCGGGGCTGGCAACCACGCCCACTTCGGGACTCACGAGGGCGCGGGGTGTCCCGCCGCTCGCCGCAACCACCATGAGATGGTGCGTCCCGTTCCGGTTCGAGACGAACGCGATGGATTGTCCATCGGGAGACCAGCGGGCGTGGCTCTGGTCGGCCTCCTCGGCATGAACGGCTCTCGGCTCGCCGACTCCGAGGGGCACCACCCAGTAGTTGATCCAGCCGCTTCGGTGCGAGCGAAAGAGCACGGCCTGCCCATCGGGCGAGACGCGGGGATAGGCGAACGTGCCACCGGCTCGATAGTCGAAAAAGTCGGTGTCTACCACCACGACCCGCGGGCTTTCTCCATCACCCGTCATCGCGATCACGGTGTGGTCCTCCCATCGTTCGTCCAGCTCGGCGTAGAGGATCGTCTCGCCGTCCGGAGTCCAGAAGGGGAACACTTCGTAGCGCTCCTTTTTGGTCAAACGATGGATCGCACCGTCGTCTACGCGCGCCTTCCAGATATCGTAGTTGCCGTAGCGGTCGCCTGCGAAAGCAATGGCGGTCCCATCTGGGGACCAGCGAAAGGAATTGATGCGGCCGCCCAGATCGGTGAGCTGCCGGTCACGCCCACCTGCGACCGACCAGAGCCAGAGCTCGGGAGAGCCGGACTTGTCCGCAACGTAAGCGATCCAGGCGCCGTCGGGCGACCATTGCGGCGTCTGAAGCGCCAGAAAATGCCCCGACCCGCCGAGATCGAGGGGAACGCGCGTGGGGAAACCGCCGTCGGGAGAGATCGTCAGAAGACCACCGTCTCCCAGACTCGAGGCGAAGAGAAGATGCTTCCCGTCGGGCGACCATTGCGGAGTTTCGCCACCGACGACGGAGTTGATGGACAGAAGATTGTCCACCGGAAGAGCCTCGGAGCCGGGCTGGGAAGTCGCGACCGCGGAGGCCAGCAAGCAGCAAAGACACACAAGCAACGCCGTTCTCATGTCATTCCCCCTCGTCAATCAGGTCCGGGGCAAGTTCGTTCCTTGAAAGCGACTCGCTCCGTCTCCAGACAATTCTTGATGTCATTCGCTCACTGGACGTGCGACGAACCGTGGACGGCTCGCGCCGTTCGCCAGCTCCCACGCCGTCAGGTACACCAACCGCACGATGCGGGTGAGCTTGGGGTAGTCGATGCGATCCCAAGTGTCGTTGGGCGTGTGGTAGTCGGGATGCTCCCCGGTGCTGAAGAGAACCATCGGGATGGAACGCGTCGCGAAGGCGAAGTGATCGCTACGTGCGAACCAGTTCTCTCGATCGTCTCGCTCCGTCTTCTCGTCGAGAGAGAGTCCAATGGCTCGATTGGCCTTCTCGATGACGGCCCGCAGATCGGCGCTGTAGCGTGTTCCCACGAGGTTCACGGTGTTTCCAGTGTCGGCGGCACGACTCACCCAGGTGGCGGACTCCTCGTTGCGGCCAATCATGTCCATGTTGAGAACCGCGACCGTTTTCTCGAGAGCTACGATCGGATTCTCGACGTAGTGAAACGCACCCAGGAGTCCGTTCTCCTCTGCATCGAAGGCGAGGAACAAAACGCTTCGTTTCAGGCGTGCCGGATTCGCGGCGAACGCTTCGGCGAGAGCCATAACCGCCGCCGTTCCCGAGGCGTTGTCGTCGGCGCCGTGAAAGATAACCTGGTCTGTCGCTCCGGAGTGGTCGTAGTGGGCGGTGATGATCACGTACTCGTCTCTGAGCGCCGGATCGGATCCCTCGAGTGCGCCGATGACGTTCCGGGTAGAGACCAGCTTCAGGTCTCTCAGTGGCCGGACCAGGCGCACCGTAACATCAGGTACCGCGATGGAGCGAGGCTTTCCGGTGGCGTCAATCTCCGATTGCAGCTCTCGAAGCGTCTTGCCGGAAGGTCCCAGCAGCTCGTCGGCAACACGCTCGGTTACGCGGAAGAGTGGAATCCCGTAGTAGGGCGGCGTGAGCGTGTGCGAGGGCCGGTTCGGAATCGCCTCGGTGCTGGTGGGCCCACTCGGCACGCGGGGAGTCGGACGAGTGCGACGATCGCGCCCCACCATCAGGATGGCGGCGGCGCCGCGCTTCCTGAGCACCTCGTGCTTGTAGAAGTTGTAGGCGTGGATCGTCTCCGACGCTCCGAGAAAGGCACTGTCCGGATCGTCGAGCTGCGGTTCCATGGCGAGCACCAAAACGACTTTCCCGGACACGTCGAGCTCTTCGAAATCGTCATAGGCGTATTCGGGTGCCGAGACGCCGTAGCCGGCGAAGGCAACGGGGGCGCTCACCTCGACGTTTCCGTTCCAGTGCCGTCCAACGAAAAAGTCCGAACCGGCCACGTATTCTTTTTCGAGCAGGCCACCGGACGGTGTCGCGATCGTCGCGCCGAGACGCGTGCCTTCCCGATCGAGCTCGGCATCGACCATTTCGAAGCTTTGAAAAAAAGATACGCCGCCAGGATGATTCCTCGATTCGCGGTAAGTGACGAGCACTGGCGAGCGGCTGCCACTCCCCATCGGCGTAAGCCCCGCACGATAGAAGCCCGCCGCCACGTAGCTGGCGGCCACGCGCGCCTGGTAGCTCAGCGAGAGCCGCCCTCCCAGCTCCTCGGATGCGAGAAAGTAGATGTGGCCCTTCAGCGCATCTGCCCGGATGCTGTCGAAGCCGGTGCGAGCCTCGTCCGGCTGCGCGAGCAACGGCACGGCCACTGCCGCACTCAGGAAAACAAGGATGGACGTTTTTACCGGCATCGCTCGACTCTCCTGTAACGTCCAGATCTCGTGTCCCGACGAATGGCACCGACGTAGCGCCTGGTACCGATATCAGCGTTTGATTGTACTCCCGGAAGCAAGCCTGTACAACAATCCGGCATGGCGACTGGCCGTGTTGCGGATCCACTGGAGAGGATCAGCTGATCGATCGGCGCGCGTGCTACAGTCCTCGAGATGAAAGAGGAGCCAGCCCTCGACACGATCCGGAACGAGCTCGACCGGGTCGACCGCGCGCTCTTCGACCTCATCAAGGAGCGGATGCGGCTCGTCGCGGAAGTTCGGAAAGCTAAGCGCTTATCGGGCAAGCATTCTTTCGACCGCTCGCGGGAGCGCGCAGTGTTCCGGCGCGCCGAGGACATCGGAGCCGAGCTGGGCTTGCCGAGACCGGTGGTGCGTGAGGTCATGGCGGTGCTCATCGAAGCGTCGCACACCTTGCAGGAGGAGGACGAAGAACTCGAGACAGAGAGTGCATCGGCTCGGGTGTCGGAGGAGACCCGGCGAGTGCTCATCGTAGGCGGGCGCGGAAAGATGGGGCGCCTCTTCGAAAAGGCCTTTCAGAGACGTGCTCACCCGGTCGATGTTCTCGAGAAGGGAGAGCCTCTCGATGCTCCAAGGGTCGAGCGAGCCGACATCGTCATGTTGGCGGTGCCGATGGCCGAAGCGGAGTCGGTCACCGCCGCGCTCGGACCAAGGGTGCGCTCGGACGCCCTCTTGTGCGACATCAACAGTCTGAAAAAGGGCGTCTGTGCGGCACTCGCCGAGCACGGCGCCGGTGAGAGTGTCGGCATGCACCCGATGTTCGGGCCAACGGTCCGCTCGTTCCGGCGCCAGAAGATCGTGATCTGCCCGGTCGCGCCCGGCCCGATGGTGGGGTGGCTGGAATCGGAGCTCGGGCGCATGGGAGCCGAGCTCATTCGCACCGACGCCGAGACCCACGATCGAATGATGGGTATCGTGCAAGTGATGACCCACTTCGGCACCATGGTGATGGGCCGCGCACTGAGCGAGTCGGGACTGTCTCTCGAGGAGACACTTGCCTTCATGAGTCCCATCTACCGTCTCGAGGTCTCGATGGTGGGGCGGCTCTTCTCACAAAGCCCCGAGCTCTACCGGGAAATCCTTATGCGCAATCCCTTCTCCAGCACTGTCCGCGAACGCTTCGTCGAGCAGGCGATACGTCTCTCGACTATACTCTCCGAGGAGGACCGGCTGGCGTTCGCGGACTATTTTCAGGATACCGCGCGCTATTTCAGCGACTTCTCGGAAGAGGCGATGATCCTCTCGGACGAGATCATCGAGAAGATCATGAGCCGGCCGTAGAGGTCAACGCTACCGCATCCTGAAATGGCTCGACCTGGATTGAGGTTTTCGTCATGAGTGCCCTCGACAAGCTCGTCGCGACCTCGCTGCCCGTCGTTCCCAAGCCGCTGGTCCGGGTCTTTGCCCGGCCCTACATCGCCGGAGAGAGGCTCGAGGACCAGATACGGGAGACCGAGAAGCTCAACCGCGACGGCTTCATGGTGACTACCGCCATTCTCGGCGAGTTCGTGACCCGCCGGGAGGAGTCGGAAGAAGCCGTTCGTGATTACAAGCAAGTCCTCGACCAGATTGAGGAGAGGAAGCTCGACAGCAACATCCACGTCAAGCTCACTCACTTTGGGCTCAAGCTGGACAAGGAGTTCTGCTACCAGAACATGGTCCAGATCCTCACTCATGCGCGCGAACGGAAGAACTTCGTGCGCATGGACATGGAGGACTCCTCGTGCATCGACGACACACTCGACACCTACTTTCGGCTGAGGGAGGAGTTCGACAACACCGGGGTGGTCATACAGTCACGCATGCGGCGCAGCCTGGCCGATGTGCGAAAGCTCCAGGAGGTCAAGGCAAACGTGCGGCTTTGCAAAGGCATTTACATCGAGCCTCGCGAGATCGCTTTCGTGGACCCGCAGATCATCAGAGACAACTACGTGATGCTCCTGGACGAGCTCTTGAGCGCCGGCTGCTACGTTGGTATCGCCACCCATGACGAGCAGCTCGTCTGGGCCGCGTACCGGATCATCGAGCGCCTCGGGCTCCAGCCCTCACAGTACGAGTTCAAGATGCTGCACGGCGTCGACCTCCAGCTCCGACGCATCATTCGGGACGCGGGACACCGTCTCCGAGTGTCGGTCTCGTTCGGCCCCAACTGGTATCCGTATTCGCTTCGGAGACTGCGCAAGAATCCTGCCATTGCCGGTTATATCCTCAAGGCGACGTTCAGCAGGAGCTAGTGTCCGAACCCCGTGTGGTCAAGAAAGTGGAACGGCACTAGGCAGGCTACCTAGGCGAATACGATCGACTGGGATCCGTCTCCGAAGGCAAGCTCGCCGACCTGGTGGTCCTAAAGGGCGATCCGATCGCGAACCCGGCCGACATTCGCAACACCACCATTGTGTTCAAAGACGACGTCGGCTACGACGCACCGAAGATTCTGGAATCGGTGAAGGGGATCGTCGGCGCCCGCTGAACCGACGCGTAACGAAGCGCTGGGCTCATCGGGCGAGCGCTTCGAGCCTCTTGCGCTGGAATCGCTCCTCGTGATTCTGGTTCTTCGTTGAGACCCGGGTACTTCGCTCACTTTCCGTCGAGGCTGAAGGCTCGGAGCTCGTTTCCCTCGCCCTTTCTGGCCCCGCCCAGAGCGGAATGGTAGCCGGCGCCGACGAACACCATCCCGTTCGCCACCACCGCACCGCCCTGGATACCGATGCCCTTCCCCAGACGGTCCTCCCAGAGAATGCGACCGTCTTTGGCGTCGTAAGCGCGTAAAACACCGTCGGTCGATCCTTCGAAGACGACTAGATCGTGCCTGGGTCCGGCCAGAGTGACCGGAGCGCGGTTGACTCCCGTGACGGTCCAGGTTTGCCACAAAATCTTGCCCGTCTTGGCGTCGAGCGCCGTCGTGTTTCCCTCACCGGCGCCGATCGCGCAGAAGATGCGCTCGCCGTCGGTGGCCGAGCCGAACTCGATGCCTCCGAGACCGCCGCCCGCACCGACCTTCGTCTCCCAGATCTTTTCGCCCGTCCCGGGATCCAGCAGGTACATCCATCCGCTTTTCTGACCCGCCGCGAGCCAACGGTTTCCGTCTGCCCCACCGAACAGGATGGTGCTGGAGCCGAAATCGAGATCGGGGCCCTCATCATCGCCGGCGAGCCGCTCGTTGGTGTAGATGTCCGAAGCGCCCGGCTCGGCCTGGTAGTGCCAGCGCGGCTTTCCGGTCTCGATGTCGAGGGCGATGACGGCCTCCGTGTAACCGAGGTACTCCTCGGGGCCGCTGTAGCCGTTTCCGGTCGCGACATAGACGCTCCCGCGTGCCACATCGAGGGTCGGCGTCGCCCAGATGGCAGCACCGGCCGGGCCGTACACGGGGCGGCCACTCTCTTTGGTACCGATCTGGTACGGCTCTTTGGGGATGGTGTAGAAGCGCCAGATCTCGCGACCGGTCTCGACTTCGAGGCAAACGACACTGCCGCGAAACGTGTAGCCGTTGTAGCTCGCGTCGACGCGGATGGCGGACTCTTCGAGCGACGAGACGCCGATGTAGAGCCGCTCGTCGTGGATCTTCGCTGCGGAGAAGATGCGCGTGTGTGGATGGTCTTCGAGTCGTTTGCGCCAGATGAGCTCTCCCGTTCTGGCATCTGCGACCATCAGGTAACCGGCGGTATCCCCGAAGTACACGCGGCCGCCGTGGACCGTGATGCCACCGCGTATCCCGATGCCGCGCTCTTTCCAGGCGCTCTGCTCGCCAACCCGCTCCCGTGCATTGAATCTCCAGACCTCGCGACCCGTCCCGACCTCCAGTGCGTAGAAAATGCCTCCCCACGTGCCGAAATACACGATGCCGTCCACCACCGCCGGCGTCGTGGGCACCATCTCGTTCACCGGAAACGACCATTTTGTCTCCAGCCGGTGGACGGTCGACGCGCGAATCGCCGTCTCGCGGAAGTTGTAGGCGTGGTTCTCGAGGTTGAACCCATGCTCCGTCCAGTTGGAGCCAGGGCTGTCTTCGTTCGTCAACGCGAGCGTCGCCACGGCAAGCAGCAGGCCTGCCAGGGGCGCGGCCATTCCTCTTTTCATCGAGTCGTCTCCCTGTCAGTCGTTCGTCGCCGGTGTGTGGCCAAACTCTGTCTCGAGCTCGTGAAAGAGCGATTCGCGCACCAGGGTCACCGGAAGAAAACCGATCTTGTAGACGCGATCGTGAAAGTCCTTCAGGGTTCCTTTCTGATCGAGCTCCCGCATTTTCTTGAAGTACTCCTCCCGTAACAGCATCCACTCGAAGTAGCCGAGGGTCGGAGCGGCGGTGCCGCTTCCTCCTTTGGTGATACCGTCGATGTTGAACCGACCGCCCCGCCGCACGAAGCCGATCCGATCCGTTTCCAGTTTCACCGCGTCGTCATAGCTCAACCGGCCAGTGTGGAGGCCCGAGTCGATGATCACCCGCCCCATGCGCCAGAGCTTCAACCGCAACATCTCGAGCGTGTAGAACTCTTGTTTGTCCTCGGGATAGAAGCCGTAGCTCGGCGTCAGCTCCCACTCGATGTAGTAGCACCAGGCCTGGTTGGAGTAGCTGCTCTCGTAGACCCTCAGTCGCCGCGGGTTCTCGTTGGCGTAGAGCCGTTGCAGGTGATGGCCGGGATAGACCTCGTGCGTAGCGATGGCGTACATGAAGCTCCAGTCCTTTTCCGAAAGGTTCTCTTCCGCCACCTCGTCCGGCCAGTCGGGATCCACCGGAATGATGGTCCAAGCCGACTTTCGCGATTTGGAGCCGGCCGGCACCCCGGGACCGAAGCCCCACCACTGTTCGCTCCACAGGCTGGGCGGCGCCGCCTGCATGATGGCGTCGTCGTCCGTCCAGGGAATGGTGACCAGGTCCTTCTCGATCACCCATTCCCGCGTCTTTCGGGTGGCCTCCAAGTGCGCGAACACGAGCTGCTCGGCGGCGGGGTGGTCCTCTTTCATATCGCGGATGATCTGGAGCCAGGTGCGGGTCGGATCGATCTGCTTCGCCTTGACCTCGATCTGCCGCTCGACGATATCGAATTGCTTGCGGCCCCAGTCGTGATAGGCGGGCACGCGCGTAAACTCGGGCATCCCGCGGGCGATGCGCCGCAGATGAATGTCGTCCGGGGCGAACATGTACTTGATGGCGTGCAGCTGGTTGTAGAGCTCGGCGCCAATTTTCCAGTCCCCCGCTAGTTTCCGAGGCAGCTCTCTCGTCAGGAAGCCGTCGAAATCCCTGAGCGCCGCCAGCGTCTTGTCGCCCTCACCCATTACCGAAGCGAGGGATCCCTCGGACAGCCGCTCGGCGAAAGCCGGCAGATCCGTGTCCAGAATGGTGAGCGTGCCTTTAAGCATGGCATGGGCGAGTTCGACCCAGCGAGGGATGTGCTGATTCAGGTTCTTCTTGCCATTGGCGAGGCGCTCGCGGAAAAGCTTCAGTTCCGCGACGAGATCCGCCGCCCGCGCCTCCGCCGGTCTCGGGTCGACCTCGACCAGGTAGCTGAGTGTACGGGTGCGCATGTAGTCGCGTGGGTCCTGCTGCCAGCGCTTGACCCGTTCCCCCCAGAGGATATCGGAGCGCAGAATGCTCTGCAGGAAGCGGTAGTCGATATCCTGCTCGAAGCTCAAACCGTTACGATCGATGGCATGGAGCTCCGTCAGCAGACGCCGTCGTACGTCGAGCTTCCGGGCGAAGCTCTCGGCGCTCATCGCGTCCGGCTCGCCTCCCCCGATACCCCGCACGTCGCGCAGGTAGCGCTCGACCAGCTCCTCGAACTGGGGATTGAGCGCTTCGCCAGAGCGTTGCGCCGGGAAGCAAAGAGCGGGGAAGGTGACGAGGGCAAGCAACAGGCCGATGGCCTGCAAAGGAAGACGTTTCATAGCCTCACCTCCTTGGGAGAGGAACGGATGGGTGGTGCCGATCTCACGATTACGAAGACCTTCGGCCGGGTCAGGCGGTGCCGGACGTCGATGTGGTCACCGGGTCGGCGGCGATAGGGAACAGGCGAGGGACGAGCCATGTCAGAAACCGGTCGCTGTGGTGACACGGTCGCGCAGATGATGGTCGAAGAAGCGCTCCATCTTGCCGAAGGCGTCGACCCAGCTCTGCCGCTGCCCGAAGAAATGCACCTCCCCTGGATAGAGCCCGAACTCGAAGCGCTTGCCGCGGCGGAGGAGCTCGTCCACGAGCTTGATCGACTGGAGCAGGGTCACGTTGGTGTCGTTCGTCCCCTGGAGCGTCAGTACGGGCGCCTTCAACCGGTCGATGAAGTTGATGGCGGACGCGTTGTGATAGGCCTCGGGGTTGTCCTCCGGCGTTCCCAGCCGCTGGTACATCCAGCCGTTGCGTACGGCCCAGGGCCCGAGCTCCATCAGGAAATCGAAGACGCCGGCGATGTTGATCCCGGCTTGGAAGAGGTCGGGGTACTTCGAAAGAAGGTTGAGGACCATGTGCCCGCCATAGCTCATCCCGTAGACACCGAGCCGTTCGGTGTCCACGTAGCCGAGGCTCCCCAGATATTCGACGCCGCGAACGATGTCCTCGGCGTCGTCGACGCCGATCTTCAGGTAATTGCCGGTGCGGAAGTCTCTCCCGTAGCCGTAGCTGCCGCGGAAGTCCACGTTCAGGACTACGTAGCCCCTCTGGGCGAGCCGCTGGTGCCAGCCGTACCAGCAGACGTTGTCCTTGTGTGGTCCGGGGCCGAGGTAGACCTCTTGATAGATGGCCGCCTGGTGGACATGGACGATGGCGGGGTAGCTGGCGTTGCGGTCGAGATCCGGCGGCACGAAGAGCTGCGCCCGGATGGGGACCCCGTCCTTGCCGGGATAGGTGACGATCCCGGGGGTCTGCCAGACGAAAGCCTCGAGCTCCGGCGTCATCGACCGAGTGAGTTGACGGGGCACTCCGCCCGCTCGCGTATCGAGGACCCAGAGATCGGGCAGGTGCGAGGGGTCGGAGTGGATGAAGGCCACCCGTTCGCCGTGAGGAGAGAGGATCGCGGTGGTGTGGATCCCGGGCCGGGTCGTCAGACGGGTCTTCCTGCCCCCCTCGCTCGGCACGGAGTAAAGGTGGCGCTGTTCGGATCCGCCCTCGGTCGATGAGAAGAAGATGGACCGCCCGTCCGGTGCCCAGGCGGGGAAGCTCACTTCGAAGGCGCCCCGGGTGATCTGGATGGGCTCCCCGCCTTCGAGCGGGATCACGTAGATGTGATTCCAGCCATCCTCGTCGCTGGTCAGGAGCACGTAACGTCCGTCGGGAGAGAAGATCGCTACCTGATCGTTCGTGGCAAGGTATTTATCGTCGCGCTGGCGGTAAAGCGTCCGCACCTCCCCGTCCACGCTGACCCAGAAGAGCGTTCGCTCCTTCGCGTCGATCGTCCTTCGCTGTACCAGAAAGCTCTTGGCGTCGGGATGCCAGTCGAGCACCGACTCCTGCTCTGGCGAAGCCAGGATCGTGCGGGGCTCACCCCCTTGAGACGGCACGAGCGCAACATCGCGCTGGTGCCGTCTGAACCGATGTATGGTGAGGAGCGGACCGGAGTAGGTCGGGGACGCGCTCAGACGAGTGGGTGGATCGGCCACGCTCAGAGCCACCCATCGGCCGTCGGGCGACCAGGAGAAGCCGCCGCTGGCCCGTCCGTCACGGGTGAGCTGCTTCCGCGTCGCCTCCCTCCGGTGGAGCACGAAGAGGTTGCCGTCGTGGGCGTAGGCAATCCGCTCGCCGTCCGGTGAGAAGCGCCCCCCACTTTCCGACTCCGCGGTGTCGGTCAGGCGCCGGCTCTCGCCTCCGGGAACGGAAACGAGGTACAGGTCGCCGCGGTCAGAGTACAGGATTTCCTTCGCGTCCGGCGACCACTCGCCGAACTGCCCGGCGCTGTTCCAGGTGGATCCGCCGAGGAAGTCGCTCGAGCGGGTCAACTTGATGGGCGGGCCACCCTCGGCTGCAACCACATAGAGATCCTGGGTCTTCCAGTCGGTCCAGAGGAAGCTGACGTAGCGGCCGTCTGGCGACCAGCTCGGCCGGGACGGCCAGCGCGCCTGCAGGTAGCTCTCCATCGTCAGGACGGCGGACGTCGAGTGCCGCGATCTCGAGCCGTTTTCGCCCGTGAGCGCGAGCGTCGCCGCCGCAAGCACCAGGCCCGCAAACGACGCGCTAACCATTCGTCCTTCCATCGAGTCGTCTCCCTGTCAGTCGTTCATCGCTGGTGTGTGGCCAAACTCTGTCTCGAGCTCGTGAAAGAGCCATTCACGCACCAGGGTTGCCGGAAGAAAACCGATCCTGTAGACGCGATCGTGAAAGTCCTTCAGCGCTTTTTTCTGATCGAGCTCCCGCATTTTCTTGAAGCAGGATGAAAGCCATTCCGATGCGTGGAAGCACTCGAAGCATCATGATCCCTCTTGAATCAAACTAGTGCTCGGCTCCTCGTTTCGAGCCCGAGCGAAGCGCGTCCTCGTCCACCCAGTAATAGTCCCCGAAAGGCTTTTTCTCGGGCCAGATCTCGTCCAGCGTGGTCGCATCCCACAAGACGCCGCCCTTCATCACGTACTGGATGTCGATCGTATGCTGGATGTCTTCGAGCGGGTTCCGGTTGAGCACCAGAAGGTCGGCGAGCTTTCCGACCTCGAGGGAGCCCAGGTCCTGCTCCGCTCCGAGGAATCGGGCTCCTCGAAGGGTGGCGAGCTCGAGGGCGCCCATCGGTTCCTGTGCCGAGGCGGCCATCCAGATCTCCCAGTGAGGCGCGGGCCCGTAGTATTCGCCGTGCGATCCGATCGCGCCGTTTCCTCCTTCGCGGATGATGTCCGCCACCGCTTGCGCCACGAAGGGAAAAGCGTAGTCGGTCTCCGGGCGGAGCATGCGGCGGCGAACGCGCGGGTAGAGATCGCGCCAGGGCAGAAAGCGACGGAGCTTCTCGTCCTTCCAGACGTCACTCTTCCCGAAAAAGTACTCGATGTTCCACGGAGCCGGACCGCTCACTACGAACGTCGACGAGTACGTGGCCCCCGCCTGTCCGAAGAACTTGGTCGCGTCCGCGTAGAGCGGCGTCTGGCTCAACTGGTGCTCCCAGCCCGTGTGGCCATCCATGATCATGCCGAGGTTGTACGTGAGATGACCTCCCTCCGCCGTCAGCATCAGCCCCTCCTTGCGAGCCCAATCGGAGATCCACTGTCGCTGGTTGCGCCGCGGGATCAGGTACTGCTTCAGGCCGGTGGCGCCCCACGACGCGAGCCGGCGCACCTCGTCTCGAGCCATCTCGTAGCTCCGGATCTCGTTCCGGCGCATGTCGTCCGGGCCTCCCTCGATCTGGTCTCCGGTGGCGTAGGTGCGCGGGCCGATCGTCCGACCGGCGTCGATGAGATCGGCGGTGGGAAAGGCGTTGTGCGACCACACGGCGCAGTCGAAGCTCGTGGTGACGCCGAAGGCGAGATAGATCGCCTGCTCGAAGTCTTTTCGTGGCTGGATGCCGAGGTGGGCGTGGTAGTGGTGCGAGTGCATATCGACGAGACCGGGCATCACCGTCTTGCCCGTCGCATCGATGACCCGGTCGGCGGCGTCGGTCGTGCACTCGCCCACGCAGGCGATCCGCGCTCCTTCGACCACGAGGGTTCCTCTCTCGATGACGGGCGGATCGTCCATGGTCAGAATACGCGCGTTCGTCAGAGCGATCCGTCCGGGTGGAATGTATCGGGGAACCCGAAGCGCGATCCTCGTCTCCGCGGTCGTGCCGGACTCCGTGTGATGGGCGTAGTACGTATTGCCGCTTCCGAACTCCACCGTGTCGTCGTCGGGCCAGCGCGGGAACAGCCCACCGGCTCGGCTGAGCGGTGTCACCGGAAGCTTGCCGTTTCTCTTGTCGATTCGGAGCACCCCGACCCCGTGGGCCGGCCACCGGAACGGCGTGAGATAGACGTTGTCCCCTTCCTGAAACGCCACCCAGCGCCCGTCGGGAGAGACGACGACTTCGTCCGCCTGCCAGAAGCTCAGGTGATGCCGCTTGTCGCTGCCGTCCGGACGTACCGAGACGAGAAAGATCTCCCCGTCCACCACTTTTTGCTCGGGGTAGAAGAGTCGACCTTCCGGTCCGAACGAGGGGCGTACGATCTGGCGTTTGCCACCACGGTGGAGGGTGCCGGGAGGGCTCATGACCTTCGTTACGAAAACGGGGTCGCCACCGTTCACCGGAACGCGAACGAGGTCGTACCACCGATTCGCAACCCAGCTCCGTCCCCGGGCCGTCACGCCGCTTCCCCGGACCACGACGATCTCCTCACCATCGGGGCTCCACACGGGATGGGTGTACTCACCGGGCTCCGGCGTCAGCTGCTCGGGTGGACCCCCGCTCGCCGCGACCTTGAAGAGGTGCCCCTGCCGCTCGTCGTCCCAACTCGTGAACGCGACGAAGCGCCCGTCGGGTGACCAGGCCGGCGCGTATTCGAACGGCTCGAACGCATCAGGAGTGAGCCGCCTCGGCTGTCCCTCAGGCAGATCCATTATCCAGATCTTTCCCACCGCCTGAAACGCGAGCGTGCTCCCGTCGGAGGACGCGGTGTGCCATCGCGGGAATCGCACCTGGAACGGCCCATCGGTGATCCGGAACGAGGCACGGGTCATTTCGGAGATCGTCCGGTCGACCCCGGCATTGAAAGGGATGGTCTCGACGTCTCCGCTACGGACATCGACGCGTCGCAGCTTGCCTCCCTGTGCAATGACGATAAAGCTCCCGTCCGACGACCAGGTGTAGGCGGGGAGGATGCGTGTCCAGTGGCGCTTCAAGCTCTCCGCCATGTCGAGCTCGATAGGATCCACGAGGAGGCGCTCTTCGCCCGTCTCGAGATCCCGAAGCCAGAGCGCCGTACGAGGCCCGAACTCGTGACCTTTGTAGCTCATGGTGGCGTCGGGAATGCGCCGCGCGAAAGCAAGCCATCGGCCGTCCGGTGAGATCTCCGGAGCGTAGGACTCGCCCACCGCCAGCCGGTCGCGTCCTCGGTTCGAAGGCGGGGAGGTCAGCTCGATGATCTCGCCGGTGCGGAACTCGAGACGCCGCAGGTGAATGTTCCCCTCGACGGAGTGGAGAGGTCCAGCGACGTTGGAGGCATGGAAGTAGAGATACTCTCCGTCGGACGAGAGGGACGGCCCCCCCACGCCCGCGTTGTCGTCTCCGACGACGTGGACCCCCTCGCCTCCTTGGCGGTGATACATCCAGATCCCCTGGTCGAACGGCACATACTCCAGACCGGTCTTCCGCTTGCTCACGAGAAGATAATCGCCCTCGGGCGTCCAGGCGGGCTCGGAGAGGCGGATAGTCGAGTCGGTCTCGACCGGCCGCGGATTCGAGCCGTCCGCCTCCATGATCCAGAGATGGTCCTGGCCGGCGCGATCGGAGATGAACGCGATATGCCGACCGTACGGGGAGTAACGGGGCTGGTAGTTCACCGCGATGCCGCTATCCTGAGTGAGGCAGACGGCCTCGCCTCCTTCGATGGGGACCCGGTAGATGTGTCCGAGCAGATCGAACACAACGAAGCGGTCGTCGGGAGAAAGATCGACCGACATCCACGTACCTTCGTGGGTCGTGAATGCGATTTGTCGTGTCTCGCCCCTGGGGAGGGTTACGTCCCAGTCGTCTCCCGGTTGTGCGAGCGCGGCAGAAAACGAGAGAACGCAAGTGGCGGAAACGAGTGAGCAGAACAGGCAAACGCGTCGGGTCGACATGGCTTCACCCTCCTCTTCATGATGCGCCTCGCACACGGCAAGGAGCGGATTACAACCCGAGAAGCCCCGCTGCGTTCTCGCCCATCACCCGGCGGCGGATCTCGTCGCTCTCGAACGGCAGATTCCGGTAGCGCTCCACGGCATTTTTGGGTCCCCCACCCCCCGGGTGGCTGCTGGCGAAGAGGACCTGCCGGCTCAGACGCCCGTTCCCCCAGCGCACATAGAGCTCGGCACCGGGCATCCCGATGTAGTAGTCGGGGATCAGATAGAGGTTCGGTATTCGGAAGGCAGCGGTGCAGGCGAGCTCGACCCAGGGCCAGCAGGCGTGCGGCACCACGATGCGGAGCTCGCGAAAACGATTGCCGATCCGCTGAATGTGAACCGGCTTCGAGTAGTCCATGTCCGGGCCAATGGCAACACTGCTGGTGATGGCCACGATGAGCGCGTCCTTCTCACACTTCTCGTAGATCGGAAGAAGCTGTTCGTCGTCGTCGTAGAGCGGCGGGTCACACCACCCGTTGTCGAGCGCGATGCCTTTGAACCCGAGGCCCCGGCAACGCTCGATCTCCCGGAGCGCGGCATCACCGGTGGAACCGTCGATGCCGGCGAAGCCGATGAGTCGTCCCGGGTAACGCTCGACGAGCTCCGCAATATCGTCGTTCGGCACCGACCCGTAGGGAAGCCCCCAGGAACCCCGATAGCGCATCGAAGGTGGGGTCTGTCTTCCGATGACCACCGCGAGGTCGATGCCCGCCTCCTCCACCTCCTCCATGAAGGTCTCGATCGGGGGCGGGGTCGCGTTCCGGTAGTTCGCGGTCTCAAGAAAGCCTTTGAAGGGCGGACGGACGCGGAAGTCGATGATGCGCTCCTTGCTCGACGTGGATGGGCGCTTGGGAGCGGCGCTGAGGCCACTTCCCACCAAAGCCAGTCCATTTCTTGTCAGGAATTCTCTTCGATGCATGAGCTTCCTTTCTTTCCTCTGGTTGGCCCCGCCAGCCTGCAGCGAGGTCCCGGGTGAGACCGACTAGTGCCGTTGCAACGATCTGCGCCAAGGGCCGGGAGCTTTCGATTGTGGCTCCAACCTGGATTCAGCGGCGATCGTACTAGGTGAAACAAGTTGGAACGGAACTAGCTCCATTTGCCCTTCTCGCACCTGCCAGACGCTGACGGCTGCATCACGCCTCTCGCCGCTCGCATCGAAGCGGATCGTGCCGGTGACGCCCTCGAAACGGCCTCCCGCCACCTCTCCCAGAACACGCGAACGGTCGAGACGATCTGCCCGCTCCGCCGCGTCGATCAATACTCGCGTCGCATCGTAGACCTCGGCACCGTAAACGGGCACCGGCCCGTAGCGGGCGTTGAACGACTCTACAAAGTTCTGCGCCGTCGGCGCGCTCTCCGGGTCGACCCCGGCATAGGTCTGATACGCTCCCTCCGCCGCTTCGCCGGCGAGTGGAAGGAACTGCGACTGCCGGCTCCCATCGGTTCCGATGAGCGCGGCATCGACGTTGGCGGCTCTCAGCTCCCGCGCCAGAATCGAGCTCTCGATCTCCGTGAGGGCAAAATAGACGAGCTCCGGCCTCAGGTCCCGGATGCGGGCGACGGTCTCCGGATAGCGATGTTCTCCCGGCAAGATAACTGTGAACAGCACGACGTTGGCCCCTTCGGCGAGGAAGGTATCCCGCGTCACTTCGGCCAGAGGCTTGCCGTAGCTCGTGCCGTCGTGGATCACGATGACCGTCGCCACCTTCAGCGAGCGTACCGCGAAGCGAGCCGCCTCCTCGCCCTGCCGGGTATCGTGCGCGCAGAGGCGGAAGAAGGTGCGATAACCCTTTCGGCTCAAAGCGGGATTGGTCGACGAAGGCGTCATTTGGGTGAGACCGGCCTCGGCGTAGATGGGCGCTGCCGCCTCCGAAGGACCGCTGTTCTTGTGTCCAACCACACCGATGACGGCGGGGTCGTCGACGAAGCGGCGCGCGACGTCGACGGCGACCTTGGGATCGGCCCGGTCGTCTTCCGCCACCAGCTTCCATCGGAAGGGAGCCGACCCCCGCGCGTTGATCTCCTCGACGGCGAGCTCGGCGCATTGGCGCATGGGCACGCCCACGATCGCCTGGTCGCCCGTCAACGGCGCTGCGAATCCGATTCTCGCCAGCGTCGGGTCCGTCACGACGCCGACCGATCCGCGATGCGGGCCTTCACCGCTTCCGCAACGGCCCGGCAGGCCTCGAAGAAGATCATGTCGTTGTTGGCGACGGTGATCATCTGGACGCCGCGCTCGATCCACGGCCCCACCTGTTCGGGCTTCGGCATCCACAGACCCAGCGCAATCTCTTTCTCCCGCGCCCGACGGACGATATGGGCGACGGCGTCCAGAAGCTTCGGATGGTCGAGCTGACCCGAGACCCCCAGCGATTCCGAAAGATCGAACGTGCCGACGAAGAGAACATCCACGCCCTCCACCGACATGATGCGGTCGAGCTGATCGATCCCCTCCTGGCCCTCGATCTGGAGCACCACCATCGTTTCGGACGTCGCCTGGGCGAGGTAGTCTTTCCAGGCCGTGCGTCCGAAGCGGGCGCCTCGCACCGTCGGCGCCGCGCCGCGCGCGCCCAGTGGCGCAAAGTGAGCGTACCGAACACAAGCGCGTGCCTCTTCGTCAGAGCTCACGTGAGGAACGATGATGCCCTGAGCTCCGAAGTCGAGCGCCTTGCCGACCTCTCGCGCATCGCCCGGAGCCACGCGGACGAGGCAAGGCAACGTCACAGCATCGGCGGCGCGCACGAGGTCCTCACACTGGTCAAGGCCGTAGGAGCTGTGCTCTGAGTCGAGAATCACGAAGTCGAAGCCGGCACCCCCGATGATCTCGACCTGCGAAGCGACCGGCCCGTTGAGCCAGGTTCCGACGAGTATCTCGCCTTTCTGGAAGCGCGTCTTCAAACCCACGATCTCTCCCCTCGTTTGTGTCGACTATAACCCAGGCGTCAAGTAACGTCGCTCAGACCCTTCCAGACCAAGCTGGCGGCTGCGAGGAGCAGAACGATTTGAAAGATCTGATAGAAGCGCGCGGTGGGAAGCGGGCGATAGAACCAAGTCCCGGAGAGCCCTCCCAGAAAAGCGACAGGAAACAGTACTGACGCTTCCAACCAAGTCTGGCGCGTGATGTAGCCGCTTGCGACAAGGAGCGCCATCCGCCAGCCGACGAGAAGGGCGCTCAGAAGCAGCATCGTACCGCGGAAGGTCCGGGCGTCGGGGCAGACGTGCCGCAGGTACGCTGCGATGAAGAAGATGCCCCCGGCTCCGCTGACCCCGCTGACGAGTCCGGCGATCCCCGCTAACGGCACGAGAAGGCCTGTCCGGAAGAGGTCGACACGTTCCGAAAGCAAGGCGAGGAGCTTCCACTGCTCGGCGGCCGCAACGAGACCGAGCGCGGCCCCCAGAATAAGCGTCAGCCAGGTCGAATCGAGTCTCCCGAAGATCCAGACACCGACCGCAGCGCCGATGTAGTTGGCGATGATCACCCGGCGCGCGATCTTCCAGTCACCGTCACGGATGCCCTGAGGCACGAACTGGATCTGGGAAAGCGCATTGGTGGTGAGCCCGAGCAGCACGGCGCGATGGGGTCCCAGGAGAAACGTGCTCAGCAGGATCACCGGTGACAGAGAACCGACACCGACCGCCCCTTTGATGAAAAACGAGAGGAAGTAGACGAGAACCAGTACCAGCACACCGTTGGACGAGGTGTCGGAAAAAACCGGAAGGCCGAACAACAAGAATTCTCAGGCGTCGACGATACATACTACGTGCGACGGTTCCCTCTAGGGAATCGTGTCATAGCATATAGGATACTTCGTGTGGTCGGGTGCGTGAGCTGGAGTCCAAGTGGTATCGCAAACCAACGCGTCGCGTGAGGCTACCGTAATCGGGGCGGGGATTGTGGGCATCTGCTGCGCTCTGTATCTACAGAGGCAGGGCTTTAGCGTCACCCTCGTCGACAGAGGAGGCCCCGGCGAAGGCTGTTCCATGGGGAACGCGGGTGTCTTCGGCGCCAATTCGTGCGTGCCCCTGGCCATGCCGGGAGCGCTTCGCCGATTGGTGGGCACGCTCGGCTCCCCGAGCGCCTCGCTGATCCGTCACCTGGCGCGGTTCACCCCCATCCGCCGAGACCACCCAAATCTCCGCGTTACCGCTTCGGTACGAGGTGAAGGCGATCTCCTTCCGTCCGGAGACCACCACACGTGGTAATTCGGTTCTGGGTCTGAAGTCAGTTGCCGGGCGGGACCCCTTCCGCGGGCATCACCCAGAGATCCAGGTTTCCGCTGCGGCGTGACCGGAAGGCAATCTCCCGTCCGTCCGGCAACCATCTTGCGCGCCCATCACCCGTGGGATTCGTCGTCAACTGGGTCATAGCGCCCCCCTCGGCGGGGAGCACCCAGATATCCCGATTCCCTGAACGGTCGGAACTCACCAGGAGTCTCCGGCCATCCGGAGAGATGTCGCTGACCCAGGTGTATGCCTGGCCTATGGTGATCTGCTCGGCATCCGCCCAGCTCGCTGGACGTTCGCGGAGAATGGGCACGCGCCACACGTTTCCCACCAACCGGCCCTTGGAGTAAGCGAGCTTCGTCCCGTCGGGAGAAAAGGCGCCCTTCGCATTCCGACACCAACGGTCAAGAGCTCTGGAGCACCCTCCGGCCCTTCCTCCCCGAGGCGCTGTTGCCAGAGATCCATACTCCCGCCGCGGTTCGAGACGAAAAAGACCCGGCGTCCATCCGAGGACCAGCTCGGGCTCCGGTCGCGCGAGTTCCTGTCGGTGACGGCGATGGGTTCGCCTCCTGTAGACGGGAAAAGGACTTCGCTCGATACACGTCCCCCTGTACGCTTGCCGAAGCATCAGTGCAGCGAAAGCGTGTGTTGCGGGAAGAGTCGGTAGGAAATGTCTGTGTACAAGGCCTCATCCCGCGCCTCTGGCGCGAGGCCAGCATCCTCTCGCGCCTTTGGCGCGAGTCAGTCAGATCGTCTCGCGCCGGCAAGAAGAGGGTGAACCTGCTGTGCGACAATAGTGAGCCCCAGCCGCTACAAACGACCGGGGCTCTGATGTTTGGATGGCCCCCGGAGGAGGCGCTCCACTACAAGTTGAAGCTAGCCTCTCACATCCGGGCGGCCATCGTCCAGCACTTTGCTGAGTTCCGAATGGCCACCAAACCTGTCGTTCTTCTCCGGCTTTTCTGCCGCAACAAAAGCTGTGGGATGCCTTTCTTCATCTGCAAGTCATGTTACCAGGGACAGTGCTACTGCGGTCCAACCTGCCGTGACGAAACCCGGCGAGAGAACCAGCGCGAAAATAACCGAAATTACCAGAAAGGTTTCAACTCACGAAAACTCCACGCGGCTCGGCAACAGAATTATCGTCTACGCCAGGCGGCGAAAATAGTGACGGAGCAAGGGTTCATTCACCCCAGTAATTCTGGCAGTCTAGGAGTTCGTGAAATTCAAGCTAGTGGCCCGATGGCTCATTCAACGGCCACGGCGCGACGACCGCTTCATCGCGACGCAGCTCTACCGCCAAGGAGTCCCGTTACACGAATTCGAGTGTGCCCTACTTCTGGGTTGCGCTCGTAGGGAGCTACAAGAACATGAGGAGCCACTGCAGCCCATTCGCTCCCTTCGTTATTTTTCACCTGTGCTCCAGGAAGTGCAAAGTCAATATCTAGACCCGCCTTATGTTCTTTACATTCGAGAAAAACTCTCGGACGTGCTTCGCCCGAAACTACCGAGAAAAAACCGAGCACGAACTCGTGGCATCGCGCGACAACTCCGATTGCCATGGTAGAGCAAATATCACGATGAGCTTGGACTATTTTCGATTTCGTCAGCAGCTTGCCGGCAACGCCATACGTCGCCCTGCGCTCCTAGCGCCAGGAATGGACATGCGTGCCGGCAATTCTTTTGTGATGGACATCCAGTGGGGAGTTGCGCTTCGAGCGCCAGTACAGGGGCCGATGAAACATCACATGCGCTGGCGGAAATGAGTTCTTCCATGAATCAACTCAAATACGACTTCTTCGTCGGTATCGACCTGGGTCAATGGCTTCACTTGGCCAGTGTGGTCGATGCCAAAGGTAACTTCTTGGCGGAGAGAGGCTTCCCCCCATAGCCGCGAAGGACTATCGGGAACCATCGACTGGCTTTTGGAAGAGACCTCGCAAGATACCGAGCGCATCGCGGTGGCGATCGAAAAACCTCATGGGGCCGTCGTCGAGCTCTTTCTTGACCACGGCATCGCCATTTTCTCCATCAATCCCAAGCAGGTCGACCGTTTCCGCGACCGGCATTCTATGAGCGGCGCCAAGGATGATCGGCGAGACGCCTTCGTTCTCGCCGATTCGCTCAGAACCGACGGCCACCGCTTTCAGCGCTTGCATCTCCCACCTACGGAGATCCTCGCTATGCGCGGGTTGCTGAGTACCCGCGACCAACTCGTCAAAAACCATGTGGCCCTCAGCTCGCAGATCCGAGAACTCCTTACTCGTTGCTGGCCTCACCTCGTCTCGCTCGCGCCAAAGGACAAGGCTCTCGACGCTTTTTTCTGCGAGCTCCTAAAACTCTTCTTCGAATCCAGCCCCAACCCTCTTAGCCGCCACTCCATTGAGACCCTCGCTCAAAAACACCGCATCCGACGTCTAAAACCCGAGAAGATCCTCGATACCCTCAAACAAAAACCTCTCCGGGTCGCAACCGCAACCACTCAAGCTACCGCCGAGCATCTCCAACTACTACTCCAGCAGTTGCTCCTCGTTCGACAACATCGTCGTGCCTCCGACCAGCATCTCGAGAAGTGGTTCAAGCGCGTGCAAGCACTAACCGACGAGCATTGCTCCGACCCTGCCATTCTTGCCTCTTTGCCCGGCGTCGGTGCTTACGTGCTCGCCTCCGTGCTCTGCTATGCCCACGACCCCATTCGGCTCCGTAATCTCAACGCCTTCAGGACTCTCGGCGGCATTGCTCCTGTCACAAAAAAGAGCGGCAAGCGCGGTCAGTTGCGACCAACGATCCTGATGAGGAGAGCTCGCTCTTTGCCCCTCAATAATGCTCTCCACCATTGGGCACGCACTGCCGTTTTGCACGACCCCCACTTCAAAGAACACTACGACCGGCTTCGTGACAGAGGCCACAGCCATGCCAGAACTCTCAGAGGCGTCATGGACCGCATTCTCCCCATCGCCATTGCGATGCTTCGACAAGGAACCCTTTACGACCCCTCCCGGTGGCCCACAAAAAAAGCGAATCGCGGATGACTATTACGAAGAACGTTTTCTCTTGATCCGGCGTGGGGAGTCCATCCCTCCAGACCCGAGAGACGAGAGGATTTCGTAGGAACCAAGCCGAGTACCGGAACCGAGGGCCATTGGCCACCTCTAACGTGGAGCTAATCTATCCGTTATCTGGGTGAAGCGTCAAGACTCCGGTCCGGACCGCGTGCATCAGGTCTTCCGAAAGATTCCGTAGCGAACGTTTCGAAAATCATCGTGGTCGATCGCGCTCTCTTCACCGAGCAAGTGAGTAGGATACCCGGTCGTCTATTGAAAGAAGTCTTGGAACGTATCGACGTGGTTCTCGACCGATGAGCTCGTCGGCAAGGTGCGCTAACTCGTTATAGGGTCTCGCTAACTTCTGTCTCGAAAACCAGGATTCTGCTCCACACCGTGCCCGAGCCCGAGCCCCTGCCCGAAGGTAGCGCCTAGAAGCATTGAGTAGCATAAGGCGTTGCGGAACAAATCGATTTAGCGGGACACCACCACAAGTAAGCGAGTCGCGACCGGGAGCCGTTCTTGTCAAGTCGACCCCGGTATAATGGCGGCCGACTGGGGGAGGATGTCGAGACCGAATCCCGAGTGGCACTCCGAGCGCCTGATGCGCGCGATCGAGGCGGCGCCGCTGCCGGCTAATGTCGCCGCCCTGCTCGAGGTGCGCGCCCAGTCGCATCCGCGGCGAGCGTTCCTCGTGTTCTTCGACGACGCCGAGGAGCTCACTTACGGCGAGGTGTCGCGGCTGGTGCGAAGGACGGCTGCCGGCCTCACCACGACCGGCATCGGCCCCGGGAGTCGTGTGGGGCTGATGGTCCACACCGGCCGCCACTATCCCCTGACCTGGCTCGCGCTCGCCTCCCTCGGCGCGGTCACCGTGCCCATCAACGACAGCTACACCCCGCGCGAGCTCGATTACACGCTCGGCGACTCCGATGCGTCGCACGTCGTCATCGCCGACGATCTGATCCCGGTGCTCGAGGCCATCGAGGGCGGCTCGAGCGTGCCGCGCGATCACGTGATCGTCGCCGGAGGCCTGCTGGCCGGCTACCCGCTCCACTGGGAGAGCCTGGTCGATGCCGCCCCGGCCGATTTCCAGGCGCCGGCGCCGCCCGCCCTCGATGCTCTCATGAACATCCAATACACCTCCGGCACGAGCGGCATGCCGAAGGGTGCGATGCAGACCCACCGGTACTGGCTCACGTTCGGCCGCACGGGCGCTGCGCAGTTCCAGGATCGGTTGCGCCGCATCCTGATTGCCCAGCCCTTCTACTACGTTGACGCGCAATGGCTCACGCTCATGAGTTGCTGGCAGGGCGCCACCGCCTTCGTGGCGCGCAAGATGCACTCGAGCCGTTTCCTCGACTGGCTGCGGAGCTATCGTATCCAGTACTGTAACTTTCCCGAGGTGGTGTCGCGTCAGCCGGAGCGCGCGGATCGGCTGGACGATCTCATCGTCATGTCGTGCTACAGCCACCGCCCCGAGAACTATCGGATGTACGAGCGGCGCTACGGGGGGCTCGCCCGGCAGGGTTTCTCGATGACCGAGCTGGGCTGCGCGCTGTACGTTCCGATGGAGGCCGAGGAGATGACGGGCACGGCGACGGTGGGCATCCCGGTCGCCTTCCGCGAGGAGATGGTGGCGGACGCCGACGGCTCGCCGGTGCCCCACGGCACGACCGGCGAGCTCTGCATCCGGGGCGCCGGAATCCTGGAGGGCTATTTTCGCACTCCGGAGGCCAGCGCGGACGCGTTTCATCCGGGCGGCTGGTTCCGCACCGGCGATCTCGCCTACCGCAACGAGGACGGCTGGTTCTGGTATCTGGGTCGCATGAAGGACATGGTCCGTCGCAGCGGCGAGAACGTCTCGGCCATCGAAGTCGAGTCCGTACTGCGCGGCGTGCCCGAGGTGCTCGAGGCGGCGGTGCTGCCGGTGCCCGACGAGATCCGGGGAGAGGAGGTCAAGGCGTACCTCAAGCTCAGTCCGGACTCGAGTGGCGACGATTCCCTCATCGAGCGCGTTCTCGCGCACTGCAGCGCCAACCTCGCGCCGTTCAAGATCCCGCGCTACCTCGAGCTCGTCGACGAGTTCCCCCGCACCCCGAGCCTCAAGATCAGGAAATCCGACTTGATCGCGGCGAAGCCCGATCTCCGATCGGGCACCTACGATCGGGTGAAGGGAGGCTGGCGGCCGAACGCGCCCGCACAACGCGAAGACAAGGAGGAGATCCCATGAAGACCCCCGAGACCGGCGCCGAACTGGAAGCGTTGAAGCGGAGATGCGGAACCGCCACCCGCCTATGGGGCCGGACGTTCTCGGGGCTCACCGCGATGACCTTCCGCGAGAAAGGCGAGGCAGCGCTCCATCGCGTGTGGCACGACGTCCTCACGGAACCACCAGGACGAGCGCTATCCCGACGGACTGGTGAAGCTTGGCATCGACAAGGACCCGCCCGCGGTCGCCGCCGCGAAGTATCACTACTTCACGAACCTCATCGGGGGCCTTTGCTTTGCTAACAGGTATTCTGACTTGCCTGATTTGCTGGCAGAGCAGCTATCTCTTCGCTCAGCAGAAGGCAGAGGAAGAGACCTCTGACAAGCCCGTTGAATTGAGAGCGCCATCGGTGACAGAGCACACCATTACAGTGGATGGAGAATCCATAAACTACAGCGCCACCGTAGGCTATATGATTCAAACGGATGCAGATAGCAAGCCCATTGGCTACTTTTTCTACACCGCATACACAAAGCAGGATGAGGATTCCGTTTCTCGTCCCTTGACTTTCTGCTTCAACGGCGGACCGGGAAGCTCCTCGATCTACCTCCATATGTTGACCATTGGGCCCCGAAAGGCCGTGCTTCTCGAGGACGGCAATACTCCCGCACCGCCACCCCGTATGGTGGACAATGTGGATACATGGCTTAGCTTCACCGATCTGGTGTTCATCGATCCCATAGGCACAGGGTTCAGTTTTCCTCATCCAGGAGCGGACACCAAGCAATTCTGGGGTGCTGCAGCGGATGCCGAGTCCGTTGGCGATTTCATTCGCATGTACATCACCGAGAACGCTCGCTGGCTGTCGCCGATTTTCGTGGCCGGTGAGAGTTATGGTGGCGTTCGCGGTGCCCTGCTTGCGGAAGAGTTACAGAACAATCGTCGGATCAAATTGAATGTAAACGGTCTCATCTTGATCTCGCCGGCTTACGATTGGCAGAGTCTGGGAACGAGCAAGCACAATCCTATGTACCTCTCACAGTATTTTCCGACTTACGCCACGACTGCCTGGTACCACAAGAAGCTGGATGGCGACTTGCAGGCGGATTTCGACAAACTGGTCACGGAAGTGACGACATGGGCTAGCGAAGATTATATGGTGGCGCTCATCAAGGGCGACAAGCTCGATGATTCCAAAAAGAAAGAGATCGCCGGCCAGATGGCCCGCTACACGGGATTGTCCGAAGATTTCATCATGGAGAAGAATCTTCGAATCACTTCCGCGGAATTCAGAGCAGAACTTTTGCGCGATGAAGGCTTGAGTCTGCACCGCTCGGATGCTCGATTCGAAGCCGGAGCTTATGATTTGACGAGGACTCTATCGCCACTGTTGAACCACTACGTCAGGACCGTTCTCGGGTACGATACGATCAAACCGTATGTCGTCAGCGGTAATGTCCGCCCATGGGCATGGGGCGGAAGACCTTCTCCGTTCTCGGTCGTGCCCAACCTGAGTGAAGCAATGAAGAACAACAGGAATATGAAGGTCCTCGTCGCTGCGGGATACTACGATTATGCCTGTCCCTTTACGACCATAGACTATGCGCTCGATCAACTGCTCCTGAAACCTGAGTTGCGGAAAAACATCGTTCGTCGCTACTACCAAGCCGGCCACATGGTCTATACACCTCAGTTCGAGCTGTCGAGATTCACCGGAGACGTGAAGGAATTCATCCTGGATGCGGCAAAGCCCAGCGCACATCCAGCGCCTACGACGGCCAGCGTGGTCCGACATCGAGACTGACCGTACTAGCTCTTCCGGCGGCGGTAGGCGCTCGAACCCGCGGCGGTCAAGGACGCACCAGGCAGCGAAGAGCGCTCCGGGCAGTGCCGTTTGGGGGCTGAAGAGAGACTCGATTCCTCATCACTGATCCCTCCTGTTTTCCCTGGACAAGGACGCCAGGATCGACGATCCAGATTCGCCTAGCGCTTGTAGAAAATCGGTTTCGTTGGCAGCTTGTGGCGGTCGATGATCTGGCCTTCCCGCATCACAGTGCCGAGCTTGCGGACGTTGGAGATGCTGGCAAGGGGATCGGCATCCAGGACCAGCAGGTCGGCGATCTTGCCCGCCTCCACGGTGCCGAACTCATCGAGAGCCTTGCAGGCCATAGCGCCGTTCTTCGTCGCTGCAACGATCGCCTCGGAGGGGGTCATGCCAAGCTCGACCAAACCCTCGATGGCAATGATGGTTCCGATGCCCGGCTCCGACGATATGCGCTTCGGTGTCCGAGCGAACTCAGGCGCTGAGCCTGCGAAATTATCGGTACCGAGGGTCACGATGCAGCCGCCCTCGATCAACTTCGTGGCGTTACGGCGGCGCATCTCGGTGCCAAGCCCGAGCTCACGCTGCTGGGCGCGGAAGTGGACCGAACAAGTCAAGCTCGGCGCCGTTCCGTATTACATGTTCGTGGAGCGGCACAAAGCGTTTAGAATAGGTCCATTGCAAAGGGGATTGGAGTGCCGTCCCGGTAGATCTCGACTCCGCGCTCTTGTGCCCTCGCGAAATCTCGCTCGCCATCCTCACCAAGGGCGTTTATACTTCCACACTCTCTCCGCGTGAACGATCGGAGGTCAGCATTGGAAGGCGCCATCCTTTCCCATTACAAGATTCTCGAAAAGCTCGGCGAGGGGGGCATGGGCATTCTGTACCGTGCCCTCGACACCCGCCTCGAGCGCACCGTGGCGATCAAACTGCTTCGGCCCGAAGCCATGAGCCCGAGAGAAAACAACGCTTCGTCCGGGAGGCGAAGGCGGCGTCGGGAGCCCCTCATGCCGGACGACATCCGCGGCCACGCCGCCATCCGGGGAAAGGTGAGCGTTCCCATTGCCACCGGCGAGATCGAGGCTACCCGTTGGGGCTTCGCTGAGCTGCTCGAACAGGGCTCGGCCGACATGCTTCAGCCGGATGCGACCGTACTGGGAGGCATCACCGAGTTTCGCAAGGTCGCCGGAATGGCGGCGGGGAGAAACGTTCCCCTTTATCCCCACTGGATGCATCACCTCCACGCGTCGATCGTGGCCTCTCTTCCCAGCGCGGTCATGGTGGAGTACTTTCCCGACCTCAGCGTGCTGAACCTCGGCGAGGTGCTCGTGGACCCCATCGAGGCGAAAGACGGCACTCTGGCAGTGTCGCAAGAGCCCGGGACGGGTGTCGCCTTTGACGAGAGGGCGGCCGATCGGTTTGAGGTGGATTCGTGGAAGTGAGGGGCCCACGCCGTTTTTTTCCAGCAGAACGTTCCGCTTCCGTCAAGGGAGCGAAGGAGCGGTCAGATCATGCGCGGTAGCGAATGTGTGGTCAGAATGTTGCAAGGCCTCGGCGTGGACGTGGTTTTCGGTCTGTGCGGAGACACCACCCTGCCGCTCTACGAGGCTCTCTACGATCTCGATCACGGGATACGGCACGTGGTGACGCGAGATGAGCGCTCCGCCTCCTACATGGCGGATGCCTATTCACGCTTGAGCGGGAAGGTCGGCGTTTGCGAAGGCCCCAGCGGCGGGGGCGCGACCTATATCTTGCCGGGCGTGGCGGAGGCGAACGGCTCCTCGGTGCCCCTGGTGTGCCTCACCAGCGATATCAGTACCGGCGATGTCGGTCGGGGTGCGCTCACCGAGCTAGACCAACGGGCCCTGTTCGCGCCGGTGACCAGGTTCACCGCCGTTCCCGGTCATGCGAGTGAGCTCCCACGAGCGCTGCGACGCGCCTTTCGCACCGCCACAACTTCCGAGCTCGGGGCGGCGCACGTGGGACTCCCTTTCGACGTCCAGACGGGAGACGTCGATCCCGAGGACGTGTACATCGATTCGCGTTTCAACTCCTATCCGGCGCACCGATCCGCTCCGGAGCCCAAGGTGATCAGGGAGGCTGCCGATCTTCTCGCCCGATCACGTCGTCCGCTGGTGGTTGCCGGTGCCGGCGTGCTGCGCTCCGCTGCCTGGGACGAGCTCACCTCACTGTCGCGGCTCCTGGGCGCACCGGTGGCGACTTCGGTAAGCGGGAAAGGAAGCATTGCAGAGACCGATCCGCTGTCGCTGGGCGTGATTGGTAGCAATGGGGGGTTACCGTACCGACACGAGATCCTGCGGGAGTCCGACGTCATCCTCTACGTTGGCTGCCGCCAGGGATCCGTTACCACGGAGAAATGGACCCTTCCGGCAAACGGCGAGAAAACGCTCATTCAAATGGACGTCGAGCCGGATCGCATCGGCTCCAACTACGATACCGCGGTTGGGATCGTCGCCGACGCCAAGCTGGGGCTCGCGGCACTGGGCCAGGAGCTGGACGAGCGTTTTTCCGGTCGTTCGGCGGAAAAAGTCGATACGGAGGACATCGGAAAGCGGAGGGAGGCTTGCTTGTCTCGGATCGACGCTTTCTCCTCCGACGAAGAGCCCATCCGCCCCGAACGGTTTCTGTCCGAGCTGCTGCCGCTATTGCCAGACAACGCCGTGGTCTGTGCCGATCCCGGAACACCTTGCCCGTATTTCTCCGCCTACTACCAGCTGCCCAAGGCGGGACGTTGGTTCGTGACCCCGCGGGCCCACGGCGCCTTGGGGTACGCTCTGCCCGCGGTCTGCGGCGCCTATTTTGCGCGGCCCGATGCCGGGCGTATCGTCGGTGTCATGGGAGACGGTAGCTTCGGCCTCTCGGTGGGCGAGCTGGAGACGCTGGCGCGGCTCGATCTCCCGGTAACCCTCATCGTTCTCAACAACGCGAATTACGGATGGATCAAGGCCGGTCAGAAGGCTCACGGTGGAAAGTACTACAACGTCGACTTCTCCGATTCCGACCACGCCCGCATCGCGAAAGCATACGGGATTCGGGGACGCCGGGTGGAAAGCCCCTCGGAGCTTCACGAAGCTCTGAGCGAGGCTCTGATCGGAGAGGGGCCCGCCCTCGTGGATGTTGTCGTCCAGCAACTCCAGGAAGCGCAGGCGCCGGTGTCGAAGTGGGTGGCTTAGGCTTAGGGCCCCGCGTTCAACGGTCCTCGGCAGCGTCAACGAAGATAGCTTTGGGAATCATGGCGTGCACACCCTTCGTTCCATCGACGAGCTGGGTGATGGAAACATCGACGGCGACGCTCGAGAGCATGTAGGCGTCGTCGCGGGTGAGGTGCTTTTCGCTCACCAGGAAGTCAATCATCTCTCGCACCGCCAGCTTCGCCGCTTCGTCGAGGTCCACGTCGAGCCCCAAGGTGATGAAATGCGTCGGCGTCTCGGCCCGTGGCCAGCGCAGACGCATGTCCTTGCGAGTCACGAACTGGAAGACGCCAACGAGAGAGGTTTCGAGCGCCGACACATCGACCTCTCCATTCCCCTGGGCAGCGTGGCCGTCGCTTACCTGAAACAATGCCCCTGGTACGTGCACCGGTAGAAACAGCTTCGTGCCCGCGACCAGCTCCTTGAGGTCCATGTTTCCTCCATGAAACCAGGGTGGAGAGGCGTGGATTCGTCCGTGCGGCGGGGCCACGCCCAGGTTGCCGAAGAAGGGACGCAAGGGGATCTCGATGCCCGGAGCGAATCGCGCGACCATTTTCTCTTCGTCGAGGGGGACGATCTTGCCGCGCGCATAGGGGAAGTCCTCGGGCAGGACCCCGCGCCCGGGCGAGAAACCGTTGCGAGCGAACGGGCTGGCGAGCTGAACCCTTAGAATCCGGACCTCGAGGACGTCGCCGGGCTCGATGCCCTCGACGTAGATCGGTCCGGTGAGAATGTGCCCGCCTCGCCGGAGGGGCGTGCCCCGATCGGTCACCTCGCGATGGATATCCCGCAGCGATTGCTTGATGTGCTCGGGAGGAACACCCTCGCGCTCGAGTCGTTCGGGGCTCGAGGTGCTCAGCGTCTCGATTTCCACTGTCTCGCCGGATTGGATGCGAAGGACCGGGGCGGAGGTGGGATCGAAATATCCCCACACCACCGTCTGCGGTGAGGGCTTGAGCACGTGGTCCGCCGCGGGACGATCGGCTTGCTGCGCCACGGCGAATTCCGCCAGCGCCAGCAAGCAGCTCAGCAACACTCCCCGACTCATTGTTTCCCCCTTTTGCGGACAGGCTCGACGACACCGCGCTCGACCGGGCGATGCGGCACGGCCAGTCTAGTCTGTCTAGTGATGCGTCGGCACCCGTCGTTCCAGCTCCTCGAGCCAGCCGGGCGCGACTTCGAGGCGCGCGCTCGATTCGCGCCCGGGAAGAATCATGAGGAACCTCTTTCCGTCCGGAGCCACGTTGTACGATGGATTGCCATAAGCGTTCGTGCGATAGACTCCGGTCTTTCCTCCCCGGAGGGGGTATTGTCAAGTTGAGAGCTCCCAGGCGAATCCGACCGCAAGATGTAGTTGACGGTGTACGCTCGAACTCCATTATATTGGGGCCCGATCCGCCAACTTGACAATACCGCATGAAGTTGGGCGTGATCTTGTACAGATCGTAGGCGAGCTGGGCGCCATCGGCGTTGGTGATGGGCTGAACGACGACGTTTACCTTGTTCAGCTTTTCCCGGTACCCGGGATCCGTCAACAGAAGCTCCGCCAGCTTTAGCACGTGGCTGGTAGAGGAGACCTCGTTGGCGTCCTGACGAGCCGAGTAGATCACCGTGGGCTTGAGCGCCGTTGCCTTGGCTTGGGACCAGTGGGAGGCCTGAATCGGCGGCATCAAATCCATGGCCCAGACGTCTTTGCCCATGTAGCTTTCGCCGACCTTGTAGGAGGCCGCCTCCTCGAAGGTCGATATCTTGGCCAGGATCTCGTACGCCTCCGCCGGTGGAATCGGCGTGTCCCACTGGACCATCTCGCCGTAGGATGGCGAATCCTGAAAGCCGAGATCTGGCGATCATCTTTTCCTCCGTCGATTATGCTGACGTTGTTCGGCTCGCAAGCCTTGCATGCGGCGAGGAGCGCCGCCTATAGCTCAGTTGCGGGTGTCCGATCTCCACGGCGGTTGACCGGAGCGAGGATGGGACGTCGTCGCGAGCGGTCAGAGTGTGACCCTCTCACCGACGCGAAAGGAGATCAAGGAGATCGTCTTCGTTTCACAATCAGAACAATCTGGATTACAATCGACACGGAGTTGGTTGAACGCCGTGCCCGAGAATCCACCATTGTTGTCAGCATCCAACCTCAAAACATCACTTGTGTGACTTCCACCAGAGAGTGGCGGTGAGGAGGTTCGCTGGCGCCGCGATGATCCATGGGTGTGTCTCCCAGCAAGGAGGAAATCATGTGCTCTGAAGGTTTGCATGGGACGAGGAGACTGGCCACATTGACGTGCACACTGGCAATTATGGCTGGCCCCTCGCTTGCCGCAGGTCAGGAGGCCCGCAGCGTGATGCAGACGCTCGACGATCACGTGCGCGAGGACGATGTCGTAGTCGCCGACACCGGCTACATGGCGAGCTGGGCGTCCACTCTGATCGAACAGAAACGGGCGGGTCGATTCAGTCTGCGCGCCGCCGGCTCCCTCGGTTGGGCTTTTCCGGGTGCCATGGGTGCGAAGCTCGCCGCGGGAGACAAGCGGCGCGTGCTCTGTCTGACCGGTGACGGTGGATTCGGCCATCACCTCGCCGACCTGGAGACGGCGCTCCGGTGGAAGCTTCCCGTCGTCACCGTCGTCATGAACAACGCCTCGCTCGCCTTAGAGTATCACATTCAGAAGTTCATTCACAAAGAGCTCTGTCCGGAAGCGAGTGACTTTCTCGACACCGACTTCGCCGCAGTCGCCCGTGCATTCGGTGCGCACGGGGAGCGCGTGGCGGATCCCGACGAGCTCGAGCCCGCCCTCCGCTGGGCCGAAGCGTCGGGGAAGCCGGCCCTGGTGGACGTGGTCGTTTCCCGCGAAGTCCCCGCGCCGACCACACGCTACGACTCCGTGCAGCCAAGGGAGCTGTGAGTCGCCGTGAGCCTGGCAACGTGGCTCTGGATCCTCACCGGAGTCTTCTGCTCTGCCTTCCTCGCCGTTTCCTGGAAGGTGAGAAAGCGAGCCACTGCGAGCTACGCTCACTTCGTCATTGGTGGGGGCACGTTTCCGCTGGCGCTCGTCTTCTTCACCGACCTCGCCACCATCATGGGCGTCGCCAACTTCATAGGTCACGCCTCGAGGGGCTACGAGGTGGGGCTTCCTCACCTGGCCTTCGTGCTGGGAGAGCAAGGCTCGAAGATCCCCTTCGCCCTCTTGTTCGCTGGCCTCGCGGGAAGGCTCACCTACCACACGCTGCCGGAGCTGATGGACGACCTGCTCTTCCGGGATCGGCTGACGCGGATGCTCGCGGGGATCATCGCCGCCTGCATCATGATCGCCTGGGTCGGTGGCCAGGGAAAGGGTTTCGGCACACTGTTCCACGCCATTACCGGCGCCAACGAGACTGGAATCGTGCTGGCGTTCTCAGCCATCTTCATCCTGTACACGACGATGGGAGGCATCTATTCGGTCGTCTGGACCGACCTTTTGCAGGGAATCCTGGTTCTCGTCTTCGGCGGAGTGTTCTACTACTACGCGTTCGAGCCGGTCGGCTTCAGCCTTTCCGCGATTGGCAGCAGGCTCGAAGCGCTGGGAGCCTCCGAGCTCTGGAGCTTCTCCTCCGTTGGCTACGGCGTGCTGCTCGGGCAGTTTCTGACCGCCACCCTGGGCATCTTCGCTGCACAGGTTTACTGGCAACGCTGCTTCGCCGCCCGGAATGCAAGCACCGCAAGGACAGGGCTTTTGCTGAGCGGGACGATGGCGGTGGTGCTGGTCATGATGACGACCCTCGTGGGTCTCGTCATCCACACTCTGAATCCCGAGCTGGACCCGGCGGGCGCGGTGTCCTGGTTCCTCCAGCATCGAGTCCCGACGCTCGTCGCGGCGACGATCTTCGCACTCATCCTGGCCGCCGGCATGTCCTCGGCCGATTCGAACCTCCACTCCGCGGCGACGCTCATCGTCAACGACCTTCTGCGTCCGCTCAAGAAAGACGCTTCGGATCGATGGCTCGTGCGAGCTTCGATCGTGGCGACGGTCCTCATTGGCATCTTCGCCGCGGCGGCCGCTCTGTGGTCGGACACCATCGTGGGACTGTTCGCCGCTTCCTACTCCTTTGCCGGCGGCTCCATCGTGCCCTTGCTGCTGGTGGGGCTGCTCTGGAAGAATCGCTCGGGGGAGGCCTTCCGAATGGGCGTCCAGAACAGTAACGTGACGCCGTGGGGAGCGCGGGTGGGCCTCCTCACCGGGGGCGCTCTCACCCAGATCCCGGCTCTCGGTGAGCACCGGATTTTCATCGCCGTTGGCGTATCGGCAGCGCTTGTGGTCCTCGTCTCGCTCGTGACAAAAAAGCCTTCGAGGACGAGCGCCGAAGGGAGGACGTGATGGCAGGAGAAACGGATTGGAGGGGTGTTTTCCCTGCGACCGCAACGCCCTTCACGAAGGATGGCGAGATCGACGAACGGGCCTTTCGCAGCGTCATCGACCAGCAGCTGGAGGAAGGGGCGCACGGCATCATCGTGGCCGGCAGCACCGGCGAGTGGTTCTCGCTCACCGACCGCGAGCGCATTCGAATGTTCGAGATCGGAAGAGATCAAGTGGACGGCAAGCCTCTTCTGGCCGGCACGTCCGCCATTGGAACCGACCAGGCAGTGGCGCTCACCCGGGAGGCAAAAAGAATCGGCTGTGACGGTGCACTGCTGCTCCCGACGCCCTACGCGCTTCCGACTCCTCGTGAGGTGGTCGCACACTTCGAGTCGGTGGCGAAGGTGGGCCTGCCGATCATGGTTTACAACAATCCCAACCGAACGCAGATCAACCTCGATGCCACGTTGATGGACCAGATTGCCGATTTCGATTCGGTCGTGGCCTTGAAAGACAGCTCCAAGGATCTCTTCCAGAAATCGCAGACGCTGGATCGTGTCAAGGGTCGGCTCGCCGTCTTCACCGGCATGGAGCCCTACGGGATGACGATGATCCACCGGGGCGCGGTGGGAATCGTGTCGATGGTGGCCAACGTCTGCTGCGCGGACGTGGTCGCCTACTACGAGCATGCGACGGCGGGACGCTGGGCGGAGGGGCTGAAGCACCAGTCGGTGATCGACGCCGTCTACGCGATCATCTCCCGATTCGGCGCGGGGAACTACCCGACGGTGAAAGCCTGTATGAACCTCCTGGGGAGGCGCGGCGGCTTCACGCGCCAGCCCTATCTGCCTCTTCCCGAGGACACTCTGCAGAAGATGCAGGAAGCACTGAACGCCATCGATTTCTCCGCGCCGTCGAGGAGCTAGTGTCCCGTCTCGGAAGTGAGGTTAGGTGCTGCCGCTTCGGGCGGAGCGCGGTCTCGGATAGAATCAGGGCGGCCCCCCGCCCTGGTTATTGATGAGATTTCCGCAACCGCTCCTCCTCGTTCTCGCCCTCGCGGTGCCCGTCCATGCGGAGCCTCAAAATCAAAATGGGCCCATCGACTACGAGACGGCGCGCCTCGAACGGCGACTCATGGCGGTGCGCACGGACGGAGACATCCTTCTCGACGGGGCGCTCGAGGAGGGCGATTGGCGCGAGGCCCCGGTGGCCAAGGACTTCATCCAGAGCGAGCCCCGGGAGGGGGAGCCTGCCACTTTCGATACCGAGGTCCGGGTTCTCTACGACGACCAGAACCTGTATATCGGCGTTCGGGCCTACGACGACGAGCCGGACAAGCTCATCATCCGCGACCTGACCCGCGACTACAACACGCGCTCCGTCGATTCCTTCGCCATCATCCTGGACACGTTCCACGATCGTCGCAACAGCTACATGTTCCAGACGAATCCGATGGGGGCCAAATACGACACTCAGTCGTTCAACGAGGGGCAGGAGTCCAACTCCAACTGGGACGGTGTGTGGCATGTCGCCACGCGCATCGTCGAGACGGGCTGGACGGCGGAGATCTCCATCCCCTTCAAGACCCTCAAGTTCAGCGATGCCGCGATTCAAACCTGGGGCGTCAACTTCATGCGCCGGAACCGGCGACTGAACGAGGACAGCTTCTGGTCGCCCATTCCACGGATCCATACCGCAACCCGCGTTTCGCTCGCCGGGACCTTGGAGGAGATGCGGGACGTGCGCCCCGGATCGAGTTTCAAGCTCATGCCCTACGTAACCGGCGACGTCACCGAGAACGAGCAAGCGCTCCGGGAAGGGGATTTCGATGCGGACCTCGACGCGAAGATCGGCATCGGCGCCGGCCTGACGCTGGACCTGACACCCAATACCGATTTCTCCCAGGTAGAGGCCGACGTGCAGCAGGTGAACCTGACGCGGTTCAGCCTCTTCTTTCCCGAGAAACGAGATTTCTTCCTCGAGAACTCGGGCATCTTTCGTTTCGGTCCACCGGAGAGCCGGCAGCGGAGGGCTTTTCGGAGCAGTTTCGGCCTGGCGGCGGGAGGAGGTGTGCGTGGTGGTCAGAGCCGGGGCAACGATTTACTCCTGTTCTTCAGCAGGAGGATCGGCCTCTCCGAAGAGGGTGAGCCCATCCCGGTACGAGCGGGAGGACGCCTCACCGGCGGTGCGGGACCCTACCAGTTCGGGTTTCTCGGGATGTTGACCGGTGAAGAGAGGTGGGCATCTCGACGGGCGACGCCTTCAGCGTCGTGCGGGTGAAGCGAAACGTCTTCGCCAACTCCGACATCGGCGTCATGTTCATCAACCGGGACACGATGGACTCGTCCCACTACAACCGGAGCATCGGTGTGGATGGCAACTTCCGTCTCAATCCGGCGATGGACGTCAATGCCTACATTGCCAAAACAGCAACGCCCGGGCTCGAAGGAGACGACTTCGCCGGCCGCATCGCCTACGCCTTCACCTCGAGGTCGCTGAATTTTTCGGCGTCGTACTCGAGTCTCCAGGACAATTTCAACCCGGAAGTCGGCTTCGCGCCGCGGCTCGGCGTTCGGCGGGCGAGGGCCAACGTCCGGTACCGCTACCGTCAGCCCTGGTGGCGGGGCATCGTGCGCGCGAGATCGGCCCCAACGTGGATTTCGACCACTTCATGGACCAGCAGGGCAAGGTGGTGAGCCGTTACGTCAACGTCCGCGTCTCGTTTCGGCTGCAAAGTGGTGGCTTCGTCGCCCTCGGTCGACGTGGCAGCCTCGAGCAGCCCACAGATCCTTTCGAGATCCATCCCACGACGATGATCGAGCCCGGCGGTTTTGTTTCATCGGACGTAGGGCTTGGTGTGGATCTGTCCCGATTCCCGTGGAAATAAGAATGGCGTAACCTCCGGTTAAGAAAAACCAAACCACGCCTGTAACGGCGAGGAGGAGGATTACGCCATGAAGAAGCCTACCACCATATCGAAGGAGTCCGTAAGCGAGTACCGGGAGTTCGTCCAACTTCGGCTGCGTAAGCGGGTACTGGAGGCGATCGAGGTTGTGCTCGAGGAAGAAGTCGACCAAGCGCTGGGGTGTCGTAGCTACGAGCGTGCGGAAGACCGCCGTGGGTATCGCAACGGAGCCGAAACCCGTCGCGTGACGACGTCGGTGGGAACACGCGAGCTCCGGGTGCCACGAGCCCGCGTGCGAGACGAGGAAACGGGAGAAACGACAGAGTTCAGGAGCGAGCTGTTGCCCCGGTATGCACGCCGGACTCGTGAGGTCGACGAGGCGATCTTGGGGACGTACTTGTCGGGCGCGAATAGCCGCCGGATCCGCAAAGCGCTGAAACCGCTGCTCGGTGAGGAGCACCTATCGAAGAGCGCGGTGTCTCGCGTGGTTAGTCGTCTGAAGGAGTGCTTCGAAGAATGGCAGAACCGTGATCTCAGCGAGGAGGTCTATGCGATCGTTTACCTGGACGGCTTCCACCTGAAAGTGCGGATGGCGAAGCGTGTGATCAGCGTACCCGTACTGGCCGCGCTCGGGGTCACGCCAGACGGGCAGAAACGTCTGTTGTCATTGCGTCTGGCGGTGAGCGAAGCCTCGACGCATTGGGGCTCCATGCTGGAGGGACTCCAGGCTCAAGGACTCCGGGCTCCCAAGCTAGTGATTAGCGATGGCCACAAGGGGCTGACGAAAGCGCTCGAGAAGTGGCCGGGGTGCCGGGTGCAGCGATGTACCGAGCACAAGCGCGCCAACTTGCTCGAACATTGCCCGGCGCACGCACGCCGTGAACTCCGGCGTGACTACAACCGGATCGTCTACGCCAAGAACGGGATCGATGCTCGCAAAGCCTATGGCGAACTCGTCGCCAAGTGGACGCCTCTCACACCGGCCGTCGTCCGAAGCCTAGAGGAGGCCGGTAATCAGCTGCTGACCTTCTACGAATTCCCTCGTGTCATGTGGAAATCGATTCGCACGACCAATGCTCTGGAGAATCTCAACCGCGAGTTTCGACGTCGGACGAAAACCCAAGCGTCGTTCTCCAGCGAGGAGTCCGCGGTCGCTTTGCTGTTTGGGCTTATCGCCTCTGGCCAGATTCAACTACGGCGCATCGACGGCTACCAAGGTCTGAGCGAGGTTCTCAAACACGCGGAGGTTGCCGCCTGATCTGATACCCTGATGACGGAGTGGAGGGCGCCGTTCTTTTTCCACGAACCTCGGGACACATCCCTTGGTGTGAAGCGTGGGTAGTAGCCTCACGTTATGACCAAGTTGAGTTATTTCGCGCCCCCAATGATGGGCACTACCGCAGGCTTCCATCACGACCGTCGCCGGCTGACGTTGTACGAAGAAGGGAACAAAATCGCGACGTCGAAGACGACAACGCTCGGCTACCTTTCCTGGCGTTTTTGACACTGCAATTTCAAAAACCTACGCTCGCCTCGGTGTGGCCCGCCAGTTGTTCGCACCGGGGGACGCCGATCCCGAAGTGCTGCGGGTGATGGAAGAGGCCCTGGCCGAGCTGAGATCGCTCGGCGCCACCCTCATCGACCCGGTACGGATCGAGGGCTTGCAAGAGATCCGTGACTCGTTCCGGAGAAGAGCGGGCAGCCTGAAGTACGACTTCAATCGATACCTGGAGAGCCTGGGGCCCCACGCACCCTACCAGACGCTCGAAGACATCGTTGAATCGAAGAAGTTTCACCCTCACAACGAAAAACGCCTTCGGGACGCCCTGGCAGTGGAAGAACCGCCGGAAGACAATCCCAAGTACCAGCACAACCTGGAAGTGGCAAAGCGTCTGCGAGAGGGTGATCACCAACCTGGGTGTCTACGGCTTCGATCCCGAGTCGCGGGAAATGGTGCTGGAGAAGCTCCATCCTGGGGTGAGTGTCGATGAGGTCCGGTCCGAGGTAGGCTGGCCATTGAAAATCAAAGAACCCCTCTCGATCACCGCGCGTCCCGGCAAAGATGTTCTGGAGCTTCTTCGGGACGAGCTCGACCCGCAGGGTATCTATCTGGGTCCACACGGGTGAGACGACGCAAGACGAACGCGACGCGGCGTCGGCGGTTCACTTGATCCAGACCGTCTTGCGGTTCACGAACTCCCGCAGGCCTTCGTAGGCGAGCTCGCGCCCGAAACCGGATTCCTTGATTCCCCCGAAAGGGATCCTTGGATCCGATTTCACGAGACCGTTGATGAAGACCGCGCCCGCCTCGATGCGCGGGATTAGCCGCTCGGCGCGGGAGCGGTCGCTCGTCCACAGGCTGGCGCCGAGCCCGTACGAGGTGTCGTTGGCCACCGAGACCGCGCGATCCTCGTCGTCGAACGGCAGGAGCACCGCGGCCGGTCCGAAGAGCTCTTCGCTATAGGCGGGCATCTCCTCGGTCACTTTCGTGATGGCCGACACCGGATAGAAGAAGCCCGGGCCGTCGGGGGCCTCACCGCGAAACACCACCTCGGCGCCCGCGGCGACGCTCTCTGAAACCTGACGGACCAGGTTGTCTTTCAAGTCCTTCCGCGCCAGCGGCCCGATCTGGACCGAGCGGTCTGTCGGATCGCCCACCTTCCGTGTCGAAAGCCGTTCGATGAAGCGCTTCTCGAAATCGTCGAAAGCGGAACGCTCCACGAGGAAACGTTTCGCCGACACGCAGCTCTGACCGGAGTTGATGCAGCGAGCCAGCGCACCGACTTCGGCCGCTTCGTCGAGATCGGCATCCGCGAAAACGACGAACGGGTCGCTGCCGCCGAGCTCCATCACCATCGTCTTGAGGTTTCCGCCAGCCACCGCGCCGACCTGCTTTCCCGCTCGGGAGCTTCCCGTGAGCGTCACCCCCTGGATTCTTGGGTCCCGTATCACGCGCGCCGCCTGGTCGTTTCCAAGAAAGAGATTCTGAAAGACGCCCTCCGGCGTGCCCGCTTCCTTCATCAGATCGGAGATCGCGAGCGCGCAACGCGGGACACCGGGCGCGTGCTTCAGGATCGTGACGTTGCCGGCGGCCATCGCTGGCGCCATGAAGCGGAAGACCTGCCAGAAGGGAAAATTCCAGGGCATGATCGCGAGAATGGGCCCCAGCGCGTCGTAACGCACATAGGCTTCGGACCCGTCGGACTCGTGGGAGTCCGGCGCGAGCGCCCGCTCGCCCTCCTCGGCGTAGTAGCGACAGACCCAGGCGCACTTCTTCGCCTCGGCCTCGCCTTCCGCAAGCGGCTTACCCATCTCGAGTGCCATGGTCTCCGCAAAGGGCGTGGCTCTCCCCTCGAGCCGTTGTGCGAGCGACCGTAGGAGCTCCCGACGCTCGGCAAAGGGGCTCTTCGACCAGGTGGCGAAACCAGCCGTGGCGGCATCGAGTGCCCTGGCGGCATCTGCATCGGCGGCATTCGGGAATCTCTCGATGAGCTCTCCTGTCGTCGGATTCACCGTCCGGTATTCCATAGTGTCGGCATTCTAGCTCTAGCCGAGCCCAGTAGATAGTATGTATTGAACCTGCCCTGACCTTGAGGGCGTGGGTTAAGCTTTCGAGGATCTAGCAAGAAGGCTCAGAGCCATAATCAAGGAGGACAGGTCGTGGAAGAGTATAGCGGATACGTGGGACTGGACGTACACAAGGAGACGATCTCGCCAGCGTTGGCGAACCCGGGTCGGTCCAAGCCCGAATCGCTGGGTGTGATCGCCAACACGAAGAAGTCAATTCAGAATCTGGTCCATCGCCTCTCGCGAGAGGGCGAAGTGCTTGGATTCTGTTACGAGGCGGGACCGTGTGGATACGAAGTTTACCGTTGGATTAAAGAGACGGGTCACGATTGTGTAGTGGTGGCGCCGTCGTTGATTCCGAAGAAACCTGGCGAGCGAGTGAAGACGGATCGTCGCGATGGGTTGAAGTTAGCGTCGCTGTTTCGCTCTGGTGAGTTCCCGGCGGCATCCGCCGGAGGTTCCGGACTCAGGAGGTGGATCACCACGACACACGATACCGCGCAACAGGCAGAACAGGTCGGCATCGCAACGATGTGGCCAGGGCACGAGGAGCCCGGTTGGAGAATCCTCGTAATGTGCTAAGAGACTCCCCTATCGGGAGAACACTCGCCAGTAGACAGAGGCAGCTCCGCGACGAATACATATCAGGCGTTAACCAACACGCGTATATCAGGTTGATTCACCGTCGCTTCATGCTGCTCGTGCCCTGACCAGATGAGCGTGGGAGATCGGATGCTATAAAAAAGATCGTGCCGGGACTTGACAGTTCAATACATGTCAGAAGTACGACGTGTGCTCGGCTCTCGACGGAAGCAAGCTCTTCTCCAGAACCAGCTGCTCCACCCTTTCACGCTTTCGATCTTGGACGTTACGTTAAGAAGAAGATCGATCGCGCTCTGGAGGCCGCTGACTCAGGTGATGTTGTCTCACACGAGGTGGCCAAACGGCAGATCCTTCGAAATGAGGGTCGAGTGGACCGCGCGGCGATCGAAGACGTTCTGGCGATCAAGAGCTAAGTGGAAGCGACACGCGTCTGCTCCATGGCAGTCACCTACGAGGTTTCTCCTCCCGCGACGGCGCCGACCTGGCGATCAAGATCTGAGGGGTTCTGTTTCCGCCTCCCCGGGTCTGCGAGCAAACTTCGCTTCGTAGGCGGCGAGGATCGGCGCGGCAGCCCGCTCGAGCGGTATCGGTCCCGTATTGACGATCAAGTCGTAGTCGGCCGGGTTCGTCCCATCGCTCCCGTAGTTGTGGCGCAGGAAGCGGGCACGCGCAGCGTCCTCACGATCCAAAATCTTGCGGGCGGCATCGAGACTCGTTCCCTCGTGCTCGCTGTACCGGCGGACACGCTCTTCAAGCGAACACACGACTCGAACTCGAAGCGCCTCATCGGGGGCCACCACATAGTGAGCGCCGCGGCCCACGACGACGCTTCTCTCCTCGCCCTGCCGGGTATCGTGTGCGCAGAGGCGGAAGAAGGTGCGATAACCCTTTCGGCTCAAAGCGGGATTGGTCGACGAAGGCGTCATTTGGGTGAGACCGGCCTCGGCGTAGATGGGCGCTGCCGCCTCCGAAGGACCGCTGTTCTTGTGTCCAACCACACCGATGACGGCGGGGTCGTCGACGAAGCGGCGCGCGACGTCGACGGCGACCTTGGGATCGGCCCGGTCGTCTTCCGCCACCAGCTTCCATCGGAAGGGAGCCGACCCCCGCGCGTTGATCTCCTCGACGGCGAGCTCGGCGCATTGGCGCATGGGCACGCCCACGATCGCCTGGTCGCCCGTCAACGGCGCTGCGAATCCGATTCTCGCCAGCGTCGGGTCCGTCACGACGCCGACCGATCCGCGATGCGGGCCTTCACCGCTTCCGCAACGGCCCGGCAGGCCTCGAAGAAGATCATGTCGTTGTTGGCGACGGTGATCATCTGGACGCCGCGCTCGATCCACGGCCCCACCTGTTCGGGCTTCGGCATCCACAGACCCAGCGCAATCTCTTTCTCCCGCGCCCGACGGACGATATGGGCGACGGCGTCCAGAAGCTTCGGATGGTCGAGCTGACCCGAGACCCCCAGCGATTCCGAAAGATCGAACGTGCCGACGAAGAGAACATCCACGCCCTCCACCGACATGATGCGGTCGAGCTGATCGATCCCCTCCTGGCCCTCGATCTGGAGCACCACCATCGTTTCGGACGTCGCCTGGGCGAGGTAGTCTTTCCAGGCCGTGCGTCCGAAGCGGGCGCCTCGCACCGTCGGCGCCGCGCCGCGCGCGCCCAGTGGCGCAAAGTGAGCGTACCGAACACAAGCGCGTGCCTCTTCGTCAGAGCTCACGTGAGGAACGATGATGCCCTGAGCTCCGAAGTCGAGCGCCTTGCCGACCTCTCGCGCATCGCCCGGAGCCACGCGGACGAGGCAAGGCAACGTCACAGCATCGGCGGCGCGCACGAGGTCCTCACACTGGTCAAGGCCGTAGGAGCTGTGCTCTGAGTCGAGAATCACGAAGTCGAAGCCGGCGCCCCCGATGATCTCGACTTGCGAAGCGACCGGCCCGTTGAGCCAGGTTCCGACCAGAATCTCACCGTCGCGGAACCGGTCTTTGAGGTTGGGCATCTGGTTTTTCCTCTCGTGACGCGCTCACATATCTAGATATTATTCGCGCCTCGCGCCTTGCCAGACGGGCGCCTCGACGCCGGAAAATGCGAACTTATTCTTTGCGCGGACCCTTGACGACGACTATACCCCAGTCGTCAAGTTGGAAGGAAGTCGGCGAGTCCCTTCCAGATCAAGCTGGCGGCTGCGAGGAGCAGCTCAGCGGGGTGGTGGTGAGCTGAGCATCGCGTCTATCCCTTGACTTTCCATCTCTGGGCCATCTAGCATCACGCGAGACTTCTAAAGGAGACATGGAACCATGCAGATGAAGTGGGTCGTGGGCGCGCTCGCCCTGCTGGCAATCACTCAGGTCCCGATGCTTGTCGGTGAAACTCTTCCCGCGTCCGGCAACGAGATCTACGCTCCGGAACTTTTCTCTGGTCTGTCCTATCGGACGGTGGGACCGTCCCGGGCAGGCCGAGTGACCGCGGTTGCCGGCCACCGGGACCAGCCGTCGACGTTCTATATGGGAGCGAGCGGGGGCGGCGTCTGGAAGACCACCGATTACGGCCACAACTGGCACCCCATCTCCGATGGCTACTTTGCCACCGGCTCGATTGGCGCCATCCGGGTTGCCGAGTCGGATCCCAATATCGTCTACGTCGCCACCGGCTCGGACGGAATCCGAAGCAACGTGATCATCGGAAAGGGTGTTTACAAGTCCACCGACGCCGGGAAGACCTGGACGCATATCGGCCTCGAGAAGACGGGCAATAGTGGAGCGGTCCTCATCCATCCGCGCAACCCGGATCTCGTATACGTCGCCGCCATCGGCAACCCGTTCGGCGCGAACCCCGAGCGTGGGGTCTACCGGTCGAGGGACGGAGGAGAGTCCTGGGAGAAGGTGCTGTACATATCGGAGAGAACGGGCGCCGTCGACCTCGAGTTCACCCCGGACGATCCGGATGAGATCTACGCCACCATGTGGCTCGCGGAGCGCAAGCCCTGGACCATCATCAGCGGCGGCGACGAGGGAGGGGTCTATAAATCCACTGACGGAGGGGATCACTGGTCCCAGTTGACGAACGGCCTCCCGAACGGCCTCCGAGGAAAAGCGGATCTAGCCGTCTCGGCGGCCGACCCCGATAGGGTTTATGTGTTGATGGAAGCGCCCGGCGACGAGGGCGGCGTTTACCGCTCCGACGATCGCGGCGGGAGCTGGTCTCAAGTCTCGGACCACAAAGAGATCCTCTACCGCCCCTTCTACTTCTGCAACCTCGATGCTCATCCGAAGGATCCGGACACGCTGTGGGCGATGGCCGAGGGGTACTACAAATCCGAGGACGGCGGCAAGACTTGGGATCGCCAGACCATACCCCACGGTGACAACCATGACATGTGGATCAACCCCGATAACCCGCACATCTTCATCCAAGCGAACGACGGAGGGGCGGTCGTCACCCTCGATGGCGGCAAGACTTGGTCCAGTATGCACAACCAGTCGACCGCCGAGCTCTATCAGGTGGACGTGAGCGATGAGTTCCCTTATCGGATGTACGCGGGGCAGCAAGACAACACGACCATCTCCCTTCCCAGTCTTCCGCCACGGAGCATGCCCGGCGGGCACACGGCGCTGTGGGAAACGCACGGCGGCTGCGAGACCGGACCGGTGGTTCCCAAGCCGGGTGATGCCGACCTTGTCTACGCCGAATGCAAGGGCCGTTTCAGCCTCCACAACCGGCGAACGGGCCAGGAGCAACATTTTTATGTAGGTTTTTGGAACATCAACGGTTTCAACCCCAAAGACCTCCGATTCCGCTTCCAGAGGGTGGCGCCCATCCACGTCTCTCCGCACGATCCGAATCGCGTCTACCATACTTCGCACTACGTGCACGTGACCGAGGACGCCGGCAGGTCCTGGCAGACCATCTCCCCTGACCTCACCGCCTTCACGACGGAAACCCAGGTGCTCTCGGGCACACCGATCACCATTGATGCAACCGGGGAGGAGCACTTCAGCACCATCTACGACATCCAGGAGTCGCCACATGAGCGAGGGGTCGTCTGGGTAGGAGCCAATGACGGGCCCATCCACATCACCCGGGACAACGGGAAGAACTGGAAGGACGTGACCCCTCCCGGGCTCGGACCCTATGGCCGCGTTCAGCAGATCGAGGTGTCCCCCCACGAGCCATCCAAGACGTACGTCTCCATCCTGAGGTACATGCTCGACGACTTCACCCCGCACGTCTACAAAACCGAGGATTACGGGGAGAGCTGGACACGGATCACAACCGGGGAGAACGGCATTCCCAACGACCACCCGGTCCGGGTGGTCCGGGAGGATCCGGATCGAGAGGGGCTGCTCTACGCGGGAACCGAGTTCGGGATGTTCCTCTCGTTCGATGACGGAGCACACTGGCAGTCGTTTCAGCTCGACTTGCCCGTCACACCGGTGACCGACATCAAGGTGGTCAACCAGGATCTGGTGCTGTCCACGATGGGCAGGGGTTTCTGGATCTTGTACGACGTGACGCCGCTTCACGAGATCGACGATAAAGTGGCGTCGGCGGAGAGACATCTCTTCGAGGTCAAGGATGCCTATCGTCTTTTCTATCCTCCCAGATTCAGCCGCACTAAAGAACCCAGCGAGCCTAATTACCCACGCCCCGGGGCCAACATCGACTACTACTTGGCCGCCGAGCCCACGGGAGAGATCCAGCTCGAGATTCTCGATGGGCAGGAAAACGTCATCCGTGCCTACTCGAGCGAGACGTCAGGCGAGCAGAACGTAGTGCCCGAGCAGGCCAGCATGAACGAGTCGGAGCTCGAACGGCCGGCGCTCGAGAAAAGCGCCGGGATGCATCGCTTCCTTTGGGATCTTCTGCATGACGGTCCCTGGGATTCCGATGAGAAGCGATCCGGCCGAGACGGACCCATGGCGGCGCCGGGAACTTACCGGGCGCGACTCACTTCAGGAGATTGGACGCAAACCGTCTCGTTCGAAACAAGGATGGATCCCCGAATCGTCAAGGAAGGCACGGTCACCGAGGCGGACGTCACCGCTCAGGTGGAGCTCGTTCTCAAAGCGCGCGATGCCCTCAGCAGCGCGCGCCGGGCAGCAACTCGACTCGACAAGGCGCTCGAACAACGGCCCGACGACGAGACTCTCCTCGAGATCAAAAAGGCGCTGCTCCCCGCGCTGCCCAAAGCTGGAAGCGTGTGGAAGGCCGAGCCCATGATCCTGGACCAGCTCGTTTACCTCTACCAGAACTTGAGGCGCACCGACCAGCGGCCCGGACGAGACGCCTACGAGCGTTACGAGCAACTGGAAGGCGCACTTCGGGAGCAAGTGGAAAAGCTCGACGGAATCCTGGGAGCCACCGAGTCGAGTAACGGAGAGTCCTCAACCGGCCGGCAGCCGTGAACGGCGGAGGAGGGCCGGCCCGGCGGCACTAATCTACGCATCGAGTGGTGGCCCAAAAACCCAGCGGCTCCCGATTTGGGTGCGAGGCCGCTCTGGGTGCGCCGTCGGCTTGACCGGAGCTCGGACAACGACGCTATCCTCACAGACGCCTGCGCGACCAGTCTTACGTTTTTGGCTTGCCGGACAACGTCCTCGCTTGCATTCAAGGGCCTCGCAGGTTAGCATTACAAAAGATGCGAATTTGATGCGGAGGCTAAGCTGGACATTACTAAGGACATCCATCCCCTCACCGATTTCAAGCGGAACACGACCGGGCTTGTGCGCCAGCTCAAGCAGAGCGGTGATCCGATTGTCCTGACTATCAATGGTCGGGCCGAGCTCGTCGTCCAGGACGCGGGTTCGTATCAGAAGCTTTTGGAGCTCGTGGACCGCCTGGAGGCGACCGCCGGAATCCGAAAGGGACTCGAGGAGTCGAGGCGACGGGAAGGGCAGCGTATCGGCCTGCCGCGTCGTAGCCCGGAGGGTGAAGGCGGACAGGCTCCATGACTCTCGCCTCCGTTCAGCGATGCGGTCAAGTACCAACTTTCTCTCGAGGTCGTACCTCGCGCTCGATCTCTGCGGACTTTTCTCTTTCGGTCTCTTCCAAGTCGTAGTCCATCTGAAGCCCCAGCCAGAAACGACTCGAAGTCCCGAAATAGCGCGATAGTCTCAGCGCCGTATCGGGTGTCACCGAGCGCTTGCCCAAGACGATCTCGTTGATCCGTCGAGGTGGAACCCCGATTTCTCGCGCCAGGCGGTTTTGGCTCATGTCGAGGGGCTCGAGGAACTCTTCCAGGAGTACCTCGCCCGGATGAACGTTGGGCAGTTTCTTTGCCATATCACTCTCCTCACCGATGGTAGTCGACGATCTCGACGTCGTAGGAGTCGCCGCGCGACCAACGAAAGCAGACTCGCCACTGATCGTTGATTCGGATACTGCGCTGACCGCGGCGCCGGCCCTCGAGACGTTCCAACCGGTTCGCCGGCGGAACACGCAGATCCGTCAAATCACGCGCGTTGTTCAGCATTCTAAGCTTTCGTCTCGCAGGCCGCTGAATATCCGGCGGCAGGCGCTTCGACGACTCTCCGAGCCATATCCTCTCGGTGTCGCGATCTCGAAAGGATTTGATCACACAGAAATTATAACGTCACTCGTTATATAACGGCAAGCGTTATGAGGCTGGCCTGGCCGCCAGGGGTTCTGGTGTGCCCCTATCGATCGGCCGGTGAGGACAATTTTCTCAGTTCCCTCCGAAAAACCGCCGCCGCGCGGGGGTGGATTTGCGACTTGGTGCCCTTTCCGAGCCAGACGCTGTCGAGACTATTCATGGTCAAGCCATTGGGCGCGTGGTCCAGCCCCGGGGCAATGGCGTGGACAACCTCGTGGGCAACCACTCGGCTCAAGGCCCGGGCCATCGCCACCCTTTGTCGCGGAGTCAATCCGTACTTGACGAGGTTTTGCGGCCGGTAACCCAAAGTTCGCGCCACGGCGGGGAAGAATATGTAAGCCGCATCCGGTGGAGAAGTTCGAATAAAGCAGACGCCCAACACGTTTTTGGACAACCCCCAGCTCGAAGGCTCCGAAGGCCGGAGGACGACGCGCACTTGTACCGCACTCGAGTCGGCTGACGGGTTCGTCTCTCCCTGCTCCCAGGCGGTCTCTACGGCGATGGCCGCAAAAAAGTCCTTCACCTGTCGAGCGAGCCTTTCCGATCCCGTACGGAACAACCCCTCCGGGTCGTGCCAGACAACGATGAGGCTTTGGGCTGTAGCTGAAGCGGGTACGCTTTCCCCTGGAGCGATCGTTTGCCCGAGGCAACCCAGGGCGCTCATTATCGCGATCAACAGGATCTGACCGAGCGATGTTGCCGGGATGTGTGTTCCATCAAGGCCAATTCGTTTTTCCATCGCTTTTTGCCCTCCGCCTTGAATCGCGCAGACCAATTGCCCAAAGGGCCACGGTTGGAGATAAAGGTGGGTTTGCGGCTCAGTTACGGAGTGCTGTAGGATGAGTCCAACAGCGAGGGCTAGCGTTGGCACCCACTAGATCCGTCACAGCGGACCCCGAGCAGCGCACGATTACGCAACTTCTCAAAGCCTGGAGCAACGGGAATCCCAACGCGGAGTCGATGCTCATGGAGGCCGTCTATCCGAAACTACGTCGTCTGGCTAGGTACTACATGGCTCGCGAGCCTCGCGACCACACGCTGCAGGCGACGGCGCTGGTGCACGAGGCTTACGAGAAGCTCGTCGAGCAGCGTGACAAATCCTGGCGGAACCGACTTCACTTTTTCGCGGCAGCGTCCGAGCCCATGCGACGGATCCTAGTCGACCACGCCCGCCGGCGAAAAGCGGAAAAGCGCGGCGGTGGCCGACCGCACTTCACATTCGACGACGCTTCGATTCTGTTGAACGAGCAATCGGACACCGTTCTTGCTCTCAACTGCTCTGCGGCTTGAGCAAGCGATCTCCCCGCCAGGAACGGATCGTGGTGCTTCAATTCTTTGGAGGCCTGAAGCAGCAGGAGATCGCGGAGCTGATGGGCACCAGCATCCGAACGGTCAAGAGGGAATGGCGTGCCGCACGAGCTTGGCTCTACGGTGAGGTTAAGAGGCAAGTCTCTTGAAGTCGGATTCTTGGGAGCGTGTCACAGCCCTGTTCGAAGCCGCGCTCGAGCTCGCCCCAGCGGACCGGCGCGCTTTCTTGGAGAAAGCCTGTCCCAAACAGGACGAGCTGCAACAGCAGGTCAAGGAGCTTTTGGCCAACCATGAGGAGGCGGAAGCGAACGGCTTTCTCGCTCAGGCTCCAGTTTCCTCGCTCCTAAAACAAAGAGGGACCGAGACAGATAGCATGGGACTTGCCCCCGGAACGCGCCTCGGCCCCTACGAGATCCTCTCCCCAATCGGCAAAGGCGGCATGGGAGAGGTTTATCGGGCACGAGACGGGAAGCTCGGGCGCGACGTCGCGATCAAGGTCCTGCCCGAGGAGTTCTCACAGCACAAGGAGCGCTTGGCGAGGTTCAAGCGCGAGGCGCGGCTTCTTGCTTCGGTGAACCATCCCAATGTCGCGACCCTCTTCGGGCTCGAAGACGCGGACGGGATCCGCTTTCTCGTCATGGAGCTCGTCGAGGGCGAGACGCTGGCGGAACGAATCGCTCGAGGGCCGATACCGATCGACGAAGCTCTCCGGCTGTTCTTACAAATCGCCACGGGTCTCGAGGCCGCGCACGAGAAGAGTGTGATCCACCGTGACTTGAAGCCCGCCAATATCAAGATCGGACCCGAAGGAAGCCCAAAAATCTTGGACTTTGGTTTGGCGAAGGGGGAATTCGTTCAGGACGTGAAGTCCGAGTCACCAACCGTCACTCGGCAAGAAACCGAGACCGGAGTCATTCTCGGAACGCCCGCGTATATGAGTCCCGAGCAGGCTCGTGGCAAGACTCTGGACAAGCGCACGGACATTTGGTCGTTCGGATGCTGCTTGTATGAAGCGCTGACGGGCAAGACTGCGTTCCTTGGAGAGACGGTCTCGGACACCATTGCCAAGATCCTGGAAGGAGAGCCGGATTGGGGGGCATTGCCGGAGCACGTGCCGCTGCTTGCCCGAAGTTTGCTGCGTCGATGCCTCCAGAAAGATCCTCGACGGCGCCTCCATGACATCGCCGACGCGCGTATCGAGCTGGACGAAGCACAAAGCGTACCGGCCGCTGGCGCGACCGCTGCTTCCCCGAGGACCGTCCTGCCCTGGGTTCTGGTAGCGCTGATGGCCGTTCTTGCTGGCCTTGCCTTGTGGGCTTCCTGGCGCACCGGTCCCGCTGAAAACCAGACGCTCTTTCGAACGAGCATCAACCTGCCTGCGGAGACGTATGTAACCCATTTTCCTCCGGCACTTTCGCCCGATGGCGTTCAACTGGTGTACGGGGTATTCATAGAAGGGCAGGGATTCCAACTTTACCTCAGAGAACTCGACCGGAACGAGTCGACGCCGATTCCTGGAACCGAGGGCGGTCAGGGCCCGTTCTTCTCACCGGACGGCCAGTGGGTGGGATTCGTCGCGGGTGGGAAGCTCAAGAAAGTGCGTCTCGATGGAGCGGGGGCCGCCGTCCTCTGCGATGCTCCTAATTACCGGGGCGCCGATTGGAGTGTCGACGGGACGATCGTCTTTGCCAACTATACGACGGGCCTCATGAGAGTTCCCGCCTCGGGAGGGACGCCGGAAGTCTTGGCGAGCATTAATCCCGATCAAGGTGAAAGATTACATTACTGGCCGCACGCACTGCCCAACGGAAAGGGCGTCATCTTTTGCGCCGTGACCGGCCAAAACCATGATGACTCCAACATCGTGGTGCAATCCTTGGAGACCGGCGAGCGTAGATTCTTGCTCAATGCGAGCTACGCTCGCTACGCACCGACAGGACACCTGATTTACGCAAGAGAGGATACTCTGTACGCCATCCGTTCGATCTCGACCGCATGGAGGTGAGAGGCACGGGAATTCCCGTTCAGACAGGCGTCACTGTACGCTCACTCGGAAACGGCGTCGCCTTCTTCACGTTTTCCGACACCGGAACGCTCGTTTACTTTGCCCGGCGTTTCCCGATATCCCGTTTGGTCCTCGTGGATCTTCAAGGAACGGCTGCTCCGCTCGCCGCTCCACTGATGCCCTACTGGCGAGCTCGCTTCTCACCCGATGGCCGTCGTCTCGCCGTGTCCGTGGGGGCGGACGCGACACCCCATGAGATTTATGTCTACGAGCTGGAGCAAGAGCGTTTGAGCCTCGTGGCTTCCAGCTTCGACGGTCCATCGGGCGAGGGCTTCTTTTTTGAAGGTATTGCGTGGAGTCCGGACGGCCAGAGCTTGGCGGTCAGCGCCACGGCTCCCGGTCAGGACGTGAACCTTTTCTCTTTAGCGGTTGACGGAAGCAGGCCTGCGGAACGACTGACCGAGAGCGCTGGCCATCAGATTCCCGATGCCTTGTCCGCGGATGGGGAGCGCCTTCTCTACACGGACACTCACCACCAAGACTGGGGGATCTTTGAGCTAACTTTAGCGGACCGAACCTCGCGGACCGTCCTCGACCCTAGGGGAATGCAGGCCCAGCCGGTCTTGTCACCCGATGGGCTTTGGATGGCATACACCTCCAATGAATCGGGCCGGAGGCAGGTCTACATCACGCCCTACGAGCGGCCCGGTGGAAGGCAGCAGGTGTCGACAGACGGCGGGAGTGCCCCGGTGTGGTCGCCGGATCAGGCAGAACTCTACTACCGGACCGAGAACGGGATGATGAGAGTGCAAGTCTCCCGTCCTGAGCTGTCTGTGGGACCACCACAATTGCTTTTCGAGGAGGGGTATTTGCGTCATCTCCCGGCCTTCCCCCGACTGTACGATCTCGCTCCCGACGGCAAGAGGTTCGTCTTTATCCAGGTCGAGAGCCAAGGGCCACCTGAGTTTCAGGTCGTCCAGAACTGGTTTCAGGAGCTGAAGCGCCTCGTCCCCACCGACAACTGAGAAAATGTTGGCCGTACGTTGGGTGCGGCAAGCACTCGACGCGGACTGAACGGGAAGAATCGTCCGCGTCCTGTCCAAAAACACGAACGAACTCAAGACCCGCGTCAGCCGGGGCGTTTCGGATAGACGCGTCTAACGCTTACTTCGCCAAGGGAAGCTAGAATGCTCCGTCATGAGCACGCCGATCCAACCCTGGACGTTGTTGGTCGTCGCCGTGGCTGGTTGGATCCAGCGTGACCAACAGGCCGGTATCGTCTACTTGCTCGAGGAGAACAGAGTCCTCAAAGCTCGGCTTCGCGGGAGTAAACTTCGCTTCACCGATAACGAGCGACGTCGGCTCGCGGTAAAGGGTAAGGAGCTTGGCCGGAAACTCTTGGCCGAAGTCGCTGGTATCGTCACCGCGGACACTCTCTTGGCGTGGCACCGAAGGCTCATTGCGCGGAAGTGGGACGAAAGCGGAGCGGTGGAAACAGCTCGGACGACCCCGGGTGATGGTCGAGATTACCGAGCTCGTCGTGGCCATGGCGAAGTCGAATCCGAAGTGGGGTTATACACGAATTCGCGGCGCACTATAGGCCACACCTACGGAGTACCGCGCCAGCCCTCGACCCTACCGGGTTCACTCCTGTAATCGGCCGTAAAAAGACCTGGTTCGTTCATCTGGTTGGGCACCCGCCGAACTCGAATTCGGCTATGCAACGCAGCGTCACGATGACACCGGCAAACGTATCGAATCCCGACGTGTGCCCGATACCGCCAATCGCCCGCAACGCTTCGCCAATCTCGTCCATGTCACCGTCGAGCACTGCGTGCAATCCTCGATGAATGTCAGCATTCGCCGCGCCGCGCGCAGCAGCGGCAAGGTAGGCGGCGCTGATCGGATTGCCGGATTGCGCCGCGAGCGGCGCGGCGGTCTCGTAGAGCCGCTCGGCAACCGGCTGGTAGCCCAGTTGATACAACGTGGCCAGAACGCCGCCGATGAAATCGTCACCTGATGGGGTGAGACCCGGACCGAGTCCGACCAGCGAGTCGAGCGCAGGCGGAGCCATGACCGTCGCCGCCGGCAGCGACTGCCTCAACCACGCGCGTAATGCCCGGACCGTCGGGTCCGCGGCGTGAGCAAGACGGTCAGCATACCCCGCTTCCGGGTAGACGAGCGACAGCAACCCCTGCTTCTCGCCGGCATCCCGTGTCATCGCGCTTGCATCGAGACACGTCAAGCCCCGCATCAGCGACACCCTGTTGCATGGCGGCGGTGCCGGCGGAGTCCAGGTGGGTGCATCACTGAGGTGTATCGCCAGTCGCGCGCCGACATGAAGTGCCGATACGCCGCACCAGCAATGCATGCCGGCGGCCACCCCGCTTGCGTGCCAGTCCACACCGCCAGACACGCGGAGCCGCATACCCAGCGGGTCGGCCGTAGCCGTCTCGGGCAGCAGGCAGATCCAGTCGCCGGTCACGGACACCAGGTAGCAACTGCGCGTGAACACCGAAGCCACCCGAAACTCGGTGCCCTGCATCAGACTCGGCTGCGCAATACAACCGACTTCGATAGCACGGATCGCCAGACGCTGGCTAGAATCAAGCATCGTCTCGCACGATATGGGTGCCGGCTTCGCCGCGTAATGCGCTCAGCGCAGCATTCAGATGACCGATAACTGCCCGCTCGCCGCCACCTTCAATGAAGTGAATCGCGGCGTCGATCTTCGGACCCATGCTGCCCGGTGGAAACTGATGTTCGGCACGCAGGCGGCGGATCTCTTGCAGACTCACGGTATCGAGCGAGCGCTCGTTGGGCCCGCCGAAATCCACTGACACTCGCTCCACCGCGGTGAGGATCAGAAGCGTCTCGATGCCCAGAATATTGGCCATTTGCGCTGATGTCCGATCCTTGTCGATGACGGCTTCGACACCGCATCGCGCGCCATCGGGGGCGCGCACGACCGGAATACCGCCACCGCCACCGGCGATCACCGCCGTACCCCGTTGCGCCAGCTCCTCGACCAGTGAAATGTCACAGATATGCAGCGGTTCGGGTGACGGCACAACATGGCGCCAGCCACGAGCGCCGTCAGGTTTCATCAACCAGCCGAGTTCGGCCTGTACGGCGGCGGCATCTGCCGCGCTGAAAAACGGGCCGATCGGTTTGGTCGGCTGTGAGAACTCCGGGTCCTCGCCGTCGACCTCGACCTGGGTAAGCAGGCACGCGACATGGCGCTCATTGCCCGCCCTGCGCAGCGCGCTCTCCAGTGCCTGCACGAGCAGGTAAGCGATACCGCCCTGGCTGTGGGCGACGCAGATATCGAGCGGCATCGGCGCGATGCGATCGCGCGTAAGCGCCTGGCGCATGAGTATCTTGCCAACCACCGGACCGTTGCCGTGCGTGATGATCAACTCGTTGTCCGAAAGCAACAGCGGCAGCAGCGAAGTCGCGGTACGAGCCGCTATCGCCTTCTGCTCGTTTCCGGTCCCTTCGATGTCCTCGGGGTGAGTCGCGTTGCCGCCGATCGCGACCAGCAGACGATCAGGGATCGGGAACACCATAGCTAGCCGCCTCCCCGGCTACCGATACACGCGAACGCCAGCGGCACGCCATCGATGATGGCGGTGCCGCAGTCCGGCCCCATCACCAGCAAGCCGAGATCCCGCGCCTGGCGTTTGAGCGCCACCTCATCGGCCAGCGCCACGTTGTCGCTGAAGATCATCACATGCCGGCCGCTTGCGAGTGCCTTCTGCGCTTCGAAAGCGGCGTACAAACCCGGCACCGAAATCAACACCAGGTTGGCAGCCGGCAGCACCTGCGAGGCACCGCGCAGGTCGCGCGGTCGAAAGCCGCCAGTCTTCTGCTGGCCGCGCGAACCGCGTTCCGCATCAAGCGCGTACTCGGCCGCTTCGAGCGCCTGTTCCGCCGCAGCCCTTGAGCGCGCGCGAACCGCTATCACCAGATCACCACCACTCGCGTCGATTCCGTCACCACTCAGGAGTCCCGCATCGAGCATGAGTCGTTGATTGGTTGGCGAACCCATCATCAGTGCGGCGTCATCGACACCGTCGCTGTCGGCCACGGCTCGCGAGATGCGCATGAGGGCGACCGAGTCGAGAAAAAAACCGCTCCGTACTCGGTGCAGGGATATGCTCATCGGATACCCATCCTCGCCGCGAAGGCACGCAACGCCTGCTCAAAGCAGCCGAGCGGTGCTTCGACAACCCCGGCGCCGACCTGCCCTACCCCGGGTTCGCGGTGCGCAATGCCGGTGTTTATGGTCGGGGCGATGCGCCTCGCGACGACGCGGCGAATATCGATGCCGGTTGGTACGCCCAGGTAGTCAAGCGCGGGTATCGTCCACTCGGGGTTCCCACCGACGGTGATCTCTCGCATACGGTGTGTGACGAGCGCCGCTTCGGATGCTTGTCCGGCCCCTACGAACCCTGCCACCGCTGGCGCTGCGCCCATCGCAAATCCGCCAAGCCCGACGGTCTCGACGATCGTCGAATCACCCATGTCCGGGTTGGCGTCGACCTCGCTGAACCCCGGGAAGTACAGGCCCTGCGGCATCTCCACGGGTGCTGTGAACCACTCATCGCCGGTGCCACTCACTCGGATGCCAAAATCGGTACCGTTTCTGGACATGGCGGTCACCACCGTGCTCGCCTCGATACCGCGCACCGGATCCATCATCGCCTTGCTGAGCACCATCGCGATATTGAGGAAGAACTGGTCGTTGCCAGCGATGAACGTCAGTGCTTGCGCGAGCGTTTCGCTATCGTTACAACGCCGCGCCAGCGCGGGCGCCAATGCTCGCAACAGCAGTCCCGTGCAGGCAACGTTTCGCTGGTGCATCTCATCACCCATCCCGAGACCGCGGGCCACCAGGTTCTTGACTGGGACGCCCCCCATGTCACGCAAAGCATCGCCCAACACCGGACCGAGCACGTCACGCAGCCACGCGAGCCGGCTGAGGACATCCGCGTCGTTGCCACCGAAGCGCATGACTTTTCCCAGGCCTTCGTTGATCGTGCAATACGCACGGTTGCCGAACGCACGGTTCTCTACAACCATCACTGGCTGGGACATCGTGGTCAGACCGGTCATCGGTCCAACGGCGGCAAAGTGATGGTTGGGCTGAAAGTCGAAAGCACCGCGCGCCGCCATGCGGTCCGCCGCGGCCAGGTCCTCCGCCCAGCCCTCGAAAACCGCGACCCCGGCCACCGCACCCCGCATCGGCCCGCACATACGCTGCCAGTCGATTGGCGGGCCGGCATGCAGGATCATTTGCGGCCCCAGCCCGGCAATGCATTCAGTCGCCGGCACGACATCGATCAGCACCGGGTCGGAAGCGAGGATGCGCTGCAATGCCTCCCGATTGGCCGTCTCGACGCGCGAACTCAGGCCGCTCGCCGACACGTCATCGAGCTTCCCGAGCAGCGACGCCAGCTCCGGATCGCCACCAGCGGGCGGAGCCCAGTCCACGTGCACCACATCGACACCGAGCTCTGACAGGTCACTGGCGAACGCTTCGAGACCCACGTTGATGACGCCGGTTACCTGATCGAGGCGTTTACGATCTGGCGGTTTCGACATGGGCGCGACGGCTCAGCTCGGCTGTTCGTAGGCGGCGTAGGCGGCATCCACCGCCGCACCAGGGCTCGAAGTATAGTGCTGCCGACGGAGCACGGCTTCCAGTGCAGTAAGACAGCGCAATACGCTCGTTCGGCGACACACGTGACCCATCGTACCGATCCGCCAGATCTTGCCGTGCAACGGGCCGAACGAGGTGCCGATCTCGATACCGAAATCCTCCAGCATTTCGGTTCGCAGCCGATCACCGTCGATGCCATCTGGAATCACTACGCCGGTCACGTTCGCCATCCGCGCACCCGGGTCGCCGTATAGTTGCAGGTCCATGGCCTCGAGACCGGCACGCAACGCGCGACCGGTAACGGCGTGTCTCTGAAACCCCTGCTCCAGACCCTCGGCCAATACTACGCGGGCGCACTCGCGCGCTGCGTAGAGCATGCTGGTCGCCTCGGTGTGGTGATTCAGGCGTGTCGGCGACCAGTAGTCCATCAGCATCGGCAGGTCGAAATAGTTCGAGCGTATACGGGCCCCTGCAGCGTCCCGGGCTCCTTGCGGGCGAATGCCGAGTTCGATGTGTTTACGCGTATTGACGACGTCCGCCACGCGTTCATTGAAAGTGACCGGCGCAGAACCCGGGGGGCCTGACATGCATTTCTGCAATCCGGCGGTCACCGCATCGAGCTGCCACGCATCGACTTCCAGCGGATTGCCACCGAGCGTCGCCGTGGCGTCAACGTAAACCACGACATCCGCGTCATGACAATACGCCCCGATTTCGGCGAGCGGCTGCGCCATGGTCGTCGAGGTGTCACCATGAACCATCGCCAGTACGTTGGGCCGATGTCGACGCACCGCGTCGGCGATCTGGTCGGGCTCGAACACGCTCCCCCACTCGGTTTCGATCGATTCGACGCGCGCGTCATAGCGCGCCGCGATCTCCATCAGCAAGTGCCCGAAACGCCCGAACACCGGCACCAGCACCGTATCCCCCGGCGTGATCAGGGATGCCAGACAGGCTTCGATACCGGCTCTGGCCGTGCCGTCGACCAAAAGCGTCCACTGATTGTCGGTACGAAACACCTGCCGGTACAACACCATGACCTCGTTCATGTAGGCGGTAAACTGTGGGTCGAACTGACCCAGCATGGGTGTTGCCATGGCACGCAATACCGGCGGATAGACGTCGACCGGACCCGGACCCATCAGCAGTCTTGGTGGCGGGTCCAGAGCGTCGAAAAGGGCGGGGGTCCGACTGCTCGTCATGTCATCCATAGCAAACGATCCCACCACAATCCGCGCGATACTGTCCAGTGACGTTACCAGGCGCATCGTGCCACGCAACAGCGACGCACATAGCCTTCACGGCGGCGGATGCGTCGCGTATGAATCACGTGTCGCGGGAGTGAGACGGCTTGCGTCGGCGGCCTGGCGCATTCACAATTGCAGTTGCAGGAGCGGAATCGTCCGCTGAGTATTCGAAAACGGCCTCAATGCTGCAGACCCGACGTGCCTACCAGGGCATGGTAACGGCGCCGCACTACCTCGCCGCGCGCGCGGGGCAACGCGTGCTGGCCGAAGGTGGCAATGCCATCGAAGCAATGCTGGCAGCATGCAGTACTATCGCCGTCGTGTACCCGCACATGAACGGTCTGGGCGGTGACAACTTCTGGCTGTTCCATGCCCCCGGCAGTGAGCCGGCTGGTATCGATGCCTGCGGAGGCGCTGCCGATGCCGCCGATACCCGCTACTATCTCGACCACGGCGATGCGGCGATACCGGCGCGTGGTCCCGGTGCCGCCCTCACGGTAGCGGGCGCGGTTTCCGGCTGGCAGCGCGCCTTCGAAGTCGGCAGGACCTGGGGTGGCCGTCTGCCACTTGCCCGCCTGCTCGAAGATGCCGTGTTCTACGCGGAACACGGTTTTGCCGTATCGGCCAGTCAAAGCAGTTGCACCGCAGCAAAGCACAATCAGATGGCGGATACGGTCGGGTTCCACGACCTGTACATGCCGAGCGGACGGATCCCGGTTGCCGGTGAGCTGTTCAGGAACCTCGCACTTGCGGAAACCCTGAAACTGCTGGTGCGCAACGGTCTGGATGATTTCTACCGCGGCGAGCTGGCTCGCCGCATCGGGGCCGGCTTGCAGGCAGCCAGAAGCCCGCTCGGGCACGAAGACCTCAAACGCTACCGTTGCCGTGACGTCTTGCCGCTTTGTTTGGCGCTCGACTGCGGCCGGATTTTCAATCTGCCACCCCCCACCCAAGGACTGGCGTCGCTGATACTGCTGGGGGTGTTCGATCGGTTAGGTGTCAGCAAGGTGGAGAGCTTCGATTTCGTTCACAGTCTGGTCGAGGCCACCAAACAGGCAATCCGGGTGCGGGATGCAGAGGTCACGGATCCGGATTACATGCCTCGGGACCCGGCCGAATTCCTCACCGAGCAGGCACTCGATGCCATGGCGGCCGACATCGATCGCGAGCGAGCGGCACCCTGGCCCCATCCCGCGACGGCGGGCGATACGGTTTGGCTGGGCGCAATCGATGCCACTGGTCGGGCGGTCAGCATGATCCAGAGCCTCTACTGGGAGTTCGGTTCGGGGGTGGTGTTGCCGGATACCGGCATCACCTGGCAGAACCGCGGCTGCAGTTTTGCGCTGGACAAGCACTCGCTGAATGAGCTCAAACCGCGCCGCCGGCCGTTTCACACCATTCAACCTCCACTCGCGCTGCTGAACGACGGGCGTACCCTGGTGTTCGGCACTATGGGTGGTGACGGCCAGCCTCAGACGCAAGCGGTAGTGTTCACTCGTCACGTGCTCTACGGCCAGGAGTTGCAAGCAGCGATCACCGCACCGCGCTGGCTGCTGGGGCGGACCTGGGGAACCGAAATCACCCGTCTGAGGATGGAGAGTCGTTTCGAAATAGATCTCATCGATCGGCTTCGCGACGCTGGTCACGACATCGAAGTCGTGGGCCCGTACGACGAGTTGATGGGTCATGCCGGCGCCGTGGTGCACCATCCGTCCGGTCTTCTGGAAGGCGCGTCCGATCCACGCAGCGATGGTGAAGCGGCTGGCTTCTAGCCGGACCAGCATGCGACACCGCTACATGAGTACGCCGTCGACCGGTTGCAACGGTTCGTGCACCTGCGTTTCACCGAGTTGCTGACGCACCGAACATCCCTTTGAGATCGCCTGGTACCCAATCGTCACACGAAGAGAAAGACCACGTCCGGTTCATCGGCGTGTTAGGTGGCTGCCCGAGTGCTCGTTCGATTTACATGCCGCAGCGTCGCAAGAATCCGTTGGCGACGCTCCTGGTCAGCCTCGCCGTGCCAGAGAAGCTGATCACGGAGGAGTGTCAACGCCAGTCTAAAACGGCCCATTTTCACCGGTTGAAAGTTGCACACTCGAACCTTAGGTGACGAACCTCAGGACGTCGGCACCATCTGCATAGAGGAAGGCGGTGCGCCTCAGTTCACGGTCGCGAGCGACGGCTCCTTGGTCTATGCAAGACAAAGCGCACGCGGACTCGATCGCACCTCGTCAGAGTCGATCTTCAAGGAAAGGCCCGCGCCATCACCGAAAAGAGGCATCGATTTCGCCACCCTCGAGCTGGAATTCGTGCTCAACTGGTTCCATGAGCTCGAACGACTGGTACCGACGAAATAAGTGTGGACGAAGAGTAGTGTTTGTTACGGGGTAGCAGTGCTGATAGGGAGCTCGCGAAAAGGGATGAAAAACGATCAACCATCGCCAGAGCCGCAGTCAGGCACGAGGAGCGGCGCAATTAGGCGAACACACAGCGAAGATCGAGGGGTTTTTCGAGCCTGGAATTCGTGCTCAACTGGTACGAAGAACTCAAGCGTCTGGTCCCCGCCAACTAGCATTGCTCCCCAACATCAAGCCCATCCGCCCGGTTGTAGAGAATCGCCTCTGCGGTGCGCGAGCGGGTCCACTCGCGAGCGAAACTATCAACCACCCCTCGATTCGCAACCGCGACGGCACCGACCGGGATCGAACGGCACCTTGGGCCCGCTCGAGTGGTTTGGTGCCAAGAATTCGGAGCCGCACACAATTCCCTGGATTTATAAACTTCCCTAGGATATATACACTTCCCTGGGATATTAAGGTAACTGCAAGACGGGAAGGAGGTCACCATGAATTTGCGGATTTGGGGTGGGGCGGTAGCTCTGGGCCTGACGGCGGCCATGTGCGCCCCGGCACCCGATCAACAAGGCCAAGTCGAGGTACAGCAATCCTCGGCCGAAGTTCATGAAAAGGGTGGTGAAGATTTAACGGGCCCGTACGAAGTCGTAGAGGGCTGGCCGCAGCCTCTACCAGACCACGAGGGGTGGACCTGGGGGTCGACGGCGGGCATCTTTGCCGAGACGCCGGATAAAATCTTCATCCTTCAGCGTGGCGAGCTACCCGTTCTGCCTCCTGGCGCTTCACAGCGGACGGCCACTAACGCGGAACCACGCTGGGAGCATTGCGTGCTCGTCGTCGATGGGAACGGGAAGCTGATCGATAGTTGGACGCAACATGACGAGCGCTTCTACAGGGGTCACAAGATCCTGATAAGCCCCTACGATCCTGACAAGCATGTTTGGATAATCTCGGCAGGTCTGGCGCCAGCGTCGACGGAGGGCACCCATCAAATCCACAAGTTCACCAATGACGGCGAGGAACTGGTGATGACCCTGGGCGAGGGCAGCGCCGGCAACGATGAAAGTCATTTCGCAGGGCCGACCGACATCGCCTGGCTGCCCGACGGCACGTTTTTCGTAACCGACGGCTACATCAACACGCGGGTGGTCAAGTTCTCAAAGGACGGCGAGTATCTCATGGAGTGGGGCGAGCCTGGTACGGGTCCCAGCGAGTTCAACGTGCTCCATGGTATTGCCATCGACGATCAGCGTCGCGTGTACGTATCCGACCGCTCGAACCACCGGATCCAGATTTTTGACGAGAACGGAAACTACCTCGACGAGTGGCCCAACCTCCGCTCCCCTTTCCATCTCTACGTGACTGCCGACCAACACCTTTGGGTCGCCGACGGCGCCACCCACAGGATATTGAAGTACGACCTCAACGGGAAGCTTCTAGACTCCTGGGGGACCTATGGAAGCTCCCCGGGGGATCTTGGGGGCGTCCATCAGATCAGCGTGGATCAGGACGGCAATCTTTTTGTGGCCGAAGTCTACAACGGAAGGGCTCAGAAGTTTCGGCCGAGGCCGGGCGCGGATCATGGAAGGCTCGTAGGGCAGCCGTTACGATTCGCGGCGACCAGTTCCAACTGACGTCATCGGCGGTCTGAGCGGCAGGATTTGAATCTGCGACCCCCTGACCAGCGTCGAGCTGCAAGCGGACAAGTACGCGAGCGGCCTCCCGGCCGGGCGCAATCCGCCCGTCAACCCGCTCCACTTCCTTTGCATGAGCACCGGTGTCGAGACGCGCTTCATCAACGGCCTCGACCCCGAACCGAAGACCCACCGCATCTCGGACCTTCCCCATATCCACCGCGCCCCTCGACGCGCGGCGACACGGGCGCTCCAAGCAGGTGTGCCGGTTAAGTTAGGGGCTTATATCCATGACTAGACAAGCCCCTATTTGGATTCACGAATCAGAAAAAAGCCCTCATAGATGAGCAAGGAGACCGCAAACGGCACCATAACCAGCCACAAGGTCCCGCTCTCCAGTCCAGCCCATCTTCGCCAGGTAATTGTAGGGTATAAATGAACCAGCGCCCCCACCAGGACCGTCACCTCGAGCCGAGGCCATTCGGTTTCGCCCCGCATCGAACCGAGGATTTTCTCGATGAAAACGAGTACGAGGGCGACGATTGCGAAAGGGTCGATCCAATCGAATATGGGCTTGGCCGCAGCGGGATTGACGGCGTAGAAGAAGTTGTTGAGCGTCAAAACGAAAGCTACGATGAGCATGAAGCATCCTTTTACGAGGAGGTGCTGTCAGCGTAGAGACAAACCGCGGATCTCAGTCCTTTGTTTATAATGACTTAGAGACCTAAAAGGGAAACATGGGCTAGGTCACAAGCGCGTGAAGATCACGATGAATATCGACGCTCATACGCTACCGAGCGATCAAAAGCAAGCGACGAGCAGGATGGGACGCATGTTGCACGGGCAGATCGGACCGATGCGAACCCGGAACGTGCTACTCGATCACACCAAGCTGTTTCATGAATGAGAGCATGTCGAAGTAGTGGCGGCTCCGACTGAGCTTTGATCCATCGAATTCCAGTACCCAGGCTGCACGCGTAGTCTGGACCTTTCCGGTAGCCGGAAAGCCTTCGGGACCATATTTTGAAACCGTGTGCGGTCCGACTAAGGGACCCGTGTTGGTACCCGTCCATGTCACTTCGAGGAGGACTCCTTTTTCCGTGAGTTCTGAATTGTTCACGGTACCCTTGACGTCAGGCATCGCTCCTTTCCACCCTTTCAATTGCTCGATGATTGAATCGACCCCCTTGATTGTCTGAGATGTTCCCACCTCCTCGTAGACGGCGTCATCCGTCATGAGGGTCTTGAACGCTTCCCAATCGTCTGCATTGAACGCTTCGAGTATCTCTTGTGCAGTGCCAATCAACGGGTTGGCGGCTGCCGGAACCTCTTCTTCAGGTGTGGCCGCCACAGTTTCCTCATCAACTTGCGCGCAGCCTAGGATAGCCACACTACAGAAAATGGCCAGACCGATAAGTGTTTTGCTTCTTGTCTCAAATGTGCTTTTCATTTCGTCAGACATCAAGCTGCCTCCTGTGAATGTCAGATGACGATACTCCAGTAAAGAGGAAGAATTATACGTGACTCTATAGGCGCGAGGAGAGTCCGTTGCGATCCCGAGCAACTCTGTCCAGCTAGTTTTCGTCGGGGCATGTTTTCGCAGGTTCGTCGTCGCGGTCGTGGGAACGTATTTTCCAGTTTTTCGAATATTCACGGCTCCAGGAATGCTCGCCGAGGAGCTTGGCCTCGCGGGCATCAACGGTGAGCGCGGCGGGCTCGTCTTCCGCCTCGGCGCCGCGGTGTGGCCGAAGTGAACAACGGAAGGGCTCAGAAGTTTCGGCCGAGGCCGGGCGCGGATCATGGAAGGCTTTTTGGGCAGCCGTTACGATTCGCGGCGACCAGTTCCAAGTGACGTCATCGGCAGGAGAGACGAAAACGGGCGGGGCCGGTTTCCAACAGGCCTCAGCACGACACGCACTTGTTCGAGTTCTTCGAGCCCAGCTTCATCAACAGGGCCACCGTCTCGGGGAATGGTTGAATGCGTTGCGCCGGGCCGTTCGCCATGTCCGCGGTGGTCTGCCCTCTCCGGTTCACGACGGTCACATCGGCACCCTTCGACACGAGGTAGAGGATCATCTCATTGTCTCCCCTGGCCGCGGCGTGGTGGAGCGGCCTGTTACCCTCGTGGTCCGCGGCGTTCACGTCAGCGCCATGCTCTTCGACGAGGTATTGGACCGCCAGGAGTTGACCTCCGGCCGCGAAGCGGTGGGAGTTCGCCGAGAAGCCCTTGCCGTAGCCGACGCCCGCGGCCGCCTGCAGCGGTGTGATCGACGGCCCGCCGATCCGAGCCGGGGGCAGCCCGGAGGGATCGTCCTTCTCCTCGGTTGGGCGCCGCGGCTTCGGCGTCGTGGTCGGGATATCCGGATCGGCGCCGTAGGCCACTAAGAGTTTCATGGCGTCGACATCGGCCGCATAGGCGGCCCGCCAAAACGGCGTCGCGCCTTGCTCGTTCAGACTCGACTTGTCGCGGTTGTATCCCGAATACCACACTTTTTTCGTCAGACGCACGTTCGGGTCCGCTCCTGCTGAAAGGAGCGCCTGCATCAGATCCAAGTGCGACAACTGCTGCTGCAAATGGGCCCTCGGTTGCGGATAAAACGATTTGGGAGCCCAGTGCACGTTCACGGCGCCGTAAAGGGGTGTGGCCCCGTTGATCTCACTGGCAAGGTTCGGGTCCGCACCGCGATCGAGCAGCAACTCGGTCACGTCGAAGTGCCCATTAATGGTGGCGATGAGCAGCGAGCTCGTTTGGTCCCCGGCGCTCACTTCGTCGACATCCACGCCCGCATCGAGAATGGATTCCACGGCCTTTCGGTGGCCTTGACGCGCTGCGAGAAGAAGGGCGGTCATACCGCCATAGTTGCCGACGAGCCCACCAAACGTTTCCCGATAGAACACCCGGGCCGGACGGACTTTCTCTTCTTTTTTCTTACCCACACCCGGGAGCCATCCAAAAAGCTTGGAAACGGTACTTGAGCCGCCTTTGTCTCCCTCGTTTCGCGCTACCCCTTGGTCTTTCGTCGCCCCGGCCGCGGTCTCGCGCGCCTCCACACGTTCCCGACGAGCCGCTTCGTGCGCGGTTTCCAGTGCCGCCACGTTCACCACATTCGATGTCAGGGTGGCGTCCGCACCGTGCTTCATCAGAGCGTCGATCACCGAAGACCGATCGTTGACCGCCGCGAACATCAAAGCCGTGCGTCCCTTCACCTCCGTCGCATTCACGTCCACGTCGTGCTCCAGGAGGACCTCGACGGCATCCGGGCTTCCCGAAACGGCCGCCAACATGAGAGGGGTCGTTCCAACGGTCGTGGTGGCGTTAGCGTCGGCCGACGCCCTCAAGAGCATCTCGACGATCACGGCGTTGCCGGTTTTGCTAGCCAATAGTAGCGGGGTATAGGCACCAAGACGCGTCATGGCTTTGACGTTGGCTCCGGCATAAAGCAGCATTTCGGCCATTTTCACATCTTCGTTCATGGCAGCCCAGTGAAGCGGCGTCATGCCGTCACCTTGTGCCGCGTTCACATCGACGCCTTGCTTCAGAAGTGTTCGTACTGTATCTCGCTCGCTCCGCATGGCCGCAGAGGCGATCGGGGCGTCCGTGCGACCTGAGGCACCTTGGGCGTGAAGAGGCGCGGCCGCAAACATCGCCGTCACGAATGCAACGACCGCGCTTGCAGCACAATGTACGCTCGAGGTGCTGTTTCCTCTTCCCGACATGCGGCGCTCCGTCGACAGGTCCATCAGATGGCCATCTCCCCGGTGCTGTCGCCAAAGCTCTCGAGCTCGTCGAGTCCGAGTCGGCGCAGCACGGTCAAAAGCGTGTTCGCCATCGGCGTTCCGTCCGCGGCTTTGACATGGAGGTTCCCCTTGAACTGGCCATTTCCGTGGCCGGCCAAAAAGAGCGGACAGCGCTTGTGATTGTGAACGTGCGGGTTGCCCATTGGGGAGCCGTAAAGGATCAGCGTCTTTTCCAAGAGATTCGCGTCGCCCTCGAGGGTGTCGCGCAACTTCTCGAGAAAGTAGGGGATGGTGCTGACGTGGTACTTGTTGATCTTCGCGAAGTCTTCGATCCGCTCCTCTCGCTCGCCGTGATGCGAGGCCGGGTGGAAGCCCGTGTTGACGCCAGTCTCCGGGAAGACGCGGCCCGAAACGTCACGCCCCATCTTGAACGAGATTACCCGAGTGAGGTCCGAAGCGAACGCCGCCGCCTGTAGGTCGAACATCAACTTGACGTGCTCGTCGAACGAGTCCGGCACGCCGATGGGCGCACCCGGCAACTCTCTTTCCTCCCCGCTCGCGTTTTGTGCCTCGATCCTCTGGATCCGTCGCTCGATCTCGCGAATGTTCTCGAGATAATCGTCAAGCCGATTGCGGTCGGCCGGCTCCAAGCTCGTTTTGAAACTAGCCACCTGATTCGCGACCCAATCGAGAATGCTGCGGTCGGTTCGGCGCGTGGCAGCCCGCTCTTCCGGCGTTCCGCCGGAGCCGAACATCTGGTCGAAAACGACCCGGGGGTTCCGAATCATCGGGAGCGGATCGGTTGGCGATGCCCAGCTGATCGCGTCCGTGTAGGTACAGGAATAACCGTACTGGCATCCCCCAGCCTGGTTCACGTTCTCGATCGCGAGCTGCATGGACGGAATGGGCGTGTCCTGACCGAACCGCTCGGCGTAGAGCTGATCCATCGACGTCCCCACGTGGACGTCCGAGCCTTCCGTCTGCTTCGGATGGGATTGGGTCAGGAACACCGCGCTCGATCGGAAATGGTCCCCGCCGATCTCGGGCAGCGCGAACGCCTCGGCATTGCGTACGTCGGTGTTACTGACGATTGTCACGTATTCCCGAAACGGCTCGAGCGGGCTCAAGCTGCTCGGCGTGAGGTCGAACTCACTGCCTTCGGCCGCCGGCGCCCACAGGTTTTTTGCGATCCCGTAATTGGTGCTGCCCGCCGCACCATGGACCATTTCAATGCACACCAAGCGAGCCGGCTCACCGGTCGGCTTGCCAAAAGCACTCCGGGCCGGCACCATGGCTTCGAGAAACGGCAGGGCCACCGCCGTACCCATGCCTCGGAGCATGGTGCGACGAGAGAGATGTTTGTTCGTGACGTGCATCGTTTCGTATCCTCTGGAGACGGCTCGCAATCAAGGGAGACTCGGTGCTGCCACCTCCGTGGTCTCTTGTGTGGATTCCGACTTCCGCGTTTGAAATGCCGAGCTTTCGACGACACCAAGAATGAAAGAGGACATGCGATTGCCGTTGTGCGCGGCCTCCGCGGCGATCGCGCGCAGCGCGGGCATGTCGTAGTACTCGACCCTCCGCCCCAGGGCATAGGTCATCAGGCTTTCGGTAAAGCTCGTGATGAAAGTGTCGGAACGGCTCACGAGCGCCTGCCGCAGTCCCGTTGGACCGTCGATCTGCGTTCCATCATAGAGCTGGCCAGTAGCCTCTATGGCAACCCCATTGTCCTTGATGCGCCACGCGCCGGTCACGTCGAAGTTCTCGAGCGCCAAGCCGATCGGGTCGATCACGTCGTGGCAGGATTGACACGCGGGATTCGAGCGATGCTCCTCCATCCGCTCCCGCACCGAGAGCAGCTTGCCGGCCGCAGCGGCGCTGGTATCATCGAGCTCCGGCACGTTGGGCGGCGGAGGCGGCGGGGGACTTCCGAGAAGGACTTCCAGCACCCACTTGCCGCGCTGCACCGGAGAGGTCCGGTTGGCGACGGACGTCAGTGTCAATATGCTTCCGTGGCCCAGTAGGCCTCTCCGATTGTCGCCTTCGAGCGTAACGCGGCGGAATCGATGTCCGGTGACGTTCGGAATCCGGTAGTGCCTGGCGATGCGCTCGTTAACGAACGTGTAGTCGGCGGTCAAAAGCTCGAGGACGCTCCGATCCTCTCGAATGAGGTTGCCGAAGAACAACTCCGTCTCGCGACGCAAGGCCGCGGCGAGCTTGTGGTCGTACTGCGGATACAGCAACGCATCCGGGTGCAACCCTTCGAGGTCGTGCAAACGTAGCCACTGCGAAGCGAATCTGGTGGCCAGTGCTTCCGAGCGCGGATCGGCGAGCATGCGCCGCACCTGGCTCTCGAGCGCCGCGGGATCTCGCAGGGTTTCCTGACGGGCGAGCGCGGTAAGCTCCGCGTCCGGAGCGCTGGCCCACAGGAAATAGGACAGCCGGGACGCCAGCTCCAGGTCGCTGACGCGATAGATCCCGCCGGGATCCGCAACGTCCGGCCTCTGCTCGATTCGGAACACGAAGCGTGGGCTTGCCAGAATCGCCTGCAATGCCATCCTGATTCCAGTCTCGAAGTCTCCTTCCTTTACACCAGCCTGGTAGAACGACATCAAGCCTTCGAGGTCCAGCTCGTTCACCCGTCCCCGGAACGCTTGGCTCGCCAGTCTAGAAACGATCTCAGTGGCGCAAAGCCGCTCGTCGGCGGCGGAAGTCGGCCGGCAAGTGAAAATCTGGCGGCGGCTTGGCGTATCCGACACCCCGGTCAAGTCGTATGGGCCGTTGACGCTGAGAAACGCCAGGTGGGGCAGGGACGTAATACCAAACGCCCTACCGATCGTACCGTCGGCAAGGGTGTGCTCGATCGGAGCGATCAGATCGTCGCCCGGTCCCTCGAATCTTTGAATGAAGTTGGCGGAGACCAGCTGCGGTCCTGTCTTCACGGTGATGGGATCGGTTTGCAGGATCAAGCCGTCGGCGTCCGTCTCCGACATCAAAGGATCGATGTCCAAAAGAAACACCCGCTCTCCGTTAATCGAGACCTCGATCTGCTCGGTGTTGCCCGCCGTCAACCCGAAGAGCACGCCCTCTGGTGTTCCATGGAGCTGTATTTTGAAGACGTACTGGCCATCTGCCGAGAAGTTGTGGACGACGGAGAGCCCGCCGCGCGTCCCCATCGGCGCACCTTGGACGTGCTCCATTTGCGAGGCCGTCCGCGGGACGGTGTAGGTCGTCTCAACCGGGCCCGCTTCCGGATCGCCCACGGCCAGCCGGCTGATGCTACGGGCCGCGCGCATATATCCTTCCATCAGAGTCGCAGACATGGTCTGGACATCGGCAATGTTGTCGAAACTGTCGCTCACCGTGTCGGGCGGCAGAAACGCCGCGACGTCCACCTCGACCGCGAGCAGGTCACGGATCGAGCGGGCATACTCGATGCGAGTGAGACGCTGGAAGGTCCGGCTGCCGGGATTCGGGCTGGCGTCGGCCGCCTCGTCGATCAGCGCCGCCAGCGACCGAGCGAGGGCCTCTCGGGTCCCGGGTTCCGGCTGTGGCGCGTAATTAGGAGGCATCATGCCCGCCTGCAGTTTGCGTATTACCTTCTCCGCGACTTCGGCGTTCTGGTCAGCGTGCGCCACGTCAAACGACTCGAGAGTTAGACCTCCCGTCATCAATGTGTCGCTGTGGCAGACAAGGCAGTACTCACGGATCACCGTATTCGGCGATTCGGGTGAGAACGTCCCCGCCGCCTGCCCGCCGGCCACGGCTGGCTCTACTGCTCGGGCGGATCCGTCAGGAGCCAGTCCCAGACAAAAAAGCGCCGCACCCAGGAACGCAAAAGTGAATGGCTTCATCTTTCAGCTCGAAATAACCTGATTTTCCATGGTATCAGCCATACATAGCATCGCATTCTTCCGCGATCGGGTCAAGCTCATTCTGTGGCCCGGCGAGCCTGACGCACGTTTCGCCAGTCTGCGCAGGTGCTCGAGCTCCTCGGCGTCGAGAGCTGGTCCTGCTCCTTCCAGTCCGGGCAAATCTTTCAGCTGGGGTTTGGAAGAAGTCTTGAAACGTATCGACGTGATCCTCGACCGATGAGTTCGTCGCCAAGGTGCGCTGTCTCCTTAGAGCGTGTCGCTAAAGTTAGGTAGTTTTTGGCAAATACTTATGTTATGTAACAGCACTCGTGCCGATGGAGCGTTTACACCGCAGCGAAGGATTCGCCCATGACTAGACGACTCGTATCCGTCCTGTGCCTCCTGGCACTTCCCGCTCTCGCGTCCGCCGCGCCGAAGCGCACGCTGACGCTCGAAGACATCTTCGCACCAGACGCTAACTGGGACGGTGTGTCCCTGCAGAGCCTACAGTGGGAAGCTGACGGATCTGCGTTCCTCTACGTGGACGCCCATCCGGATGGCAAAACCAACAACATCTATCGGGAGAACGTCGACGACGGCGAGCGCGCCGTCGTGGTCGATGGCAAGTCCCTGGTGCTCGGCTCGGGCGGTGCACCCATCGCGTTCACGGACTATCAGGCGAGCGAGGATGGCCGGTTTTTCGTGATTGCCGGGCCGCGGAGCCAAGTCGACTTTCGCGGCTCCCCGCCCCCCGACCGGAGCTATTACCTCTATGACACCGCGACGCGCACGTTCAGACCCTTGTCCGGAATTGCTGGCGGCCAGCAATACGCCAAGCTCGCGCCCGACGCCGCCAAGATCGGATTCGTTCGAGGCGGCAACCTCTACATAGTCGACCGGGCGTCCGGCACTGAGACCCAGCTCACCTTCGACGGCAGCGATGACATCCTGAACGGCGTGAACAAAGGCCTCGGGTCGGATGGCTGGCGCTGGTCGCCCGACGGCAAACGGATCCTGTTCGTACGGGTGGACCAGAGCGCGGTGGGCACTGTCCCCCTCATCGACTTTCTTACGCCGCATCCCCAGGTGCATTGGAAGAAGTATCCGAAGGCAGGAGAAACGAATTGGAAGCTGCGCGTCGGCGTCCTTCACCTCGACTCGGGCGAGACGACTTGGCTTTCGCTCGGCCCGGACACGGACGTCTACTTCCCGCGTCTGAAATGGACGCGCGACCCGACGCAGGTAGCCATCGAGCGCCTCAACCGGCAGCAGAACAAGCTCGAGCTGCTTTTTGCCGACGTGACCACCGGCGCATCCCGGGTGGTCTTGACGGAGACCGATCCGTACTGGGTGCGCATCGACGACGATCTGACGTTTCTAGAGAACTCTGACCGATTCATCTGGACGTCGCAGCGGAGCGGGTATAAACACGCCTACCTGTACGACTACGACGGCCGCTTGTTGAACCCGATCACGAGCGGCGAGTGGGAGATTAACGCGGGACGATCGCGTCGCGCGGTGCTCGGTGTCGATGAGGCGGATGGCTGGTTGTACTTCGACGGCAAGAAGGACGGCGTCGTCGAACAGCACGTCTACCGCGTGAAGCTCGACGGCCAGAAGCTCCAGCGGTTGAGCACCGAGCCGGGGTGGCATGCGGCGTCCGTGTCACCCGATGCCAAGCATTTCGTGAACACGTTCTCCGACGTGAACACACCGCCACAGATCAGTCTGCATCGATCGGATGGCACGCTCGTGCGCTCGGTGAGGAACGGCGAGATGCACGGTTTGGCAGATTTCGAGCTGGTGAAGCCGGAGTTCCTGACGGTACGGACGAGCGACGGGGTGGATTTGAACGCCGTCATGATCAAGCCGGCCGGTTTCGACCCGAAAAAGAAATATCCGGTCGTCGTTTACGCCTACGGTGGCGTGAGCTCTCAGACGGTGGTCAACCGTTGGGGAGGCGATCGAGGGCTGTGGCAACAGTTCATGACCCACAAGGGCTACATCGTGTTCACGATCGACAATCGTGGCACCGGCGGGCGGGGGAAAGCTTTCGAGAACTTCATGTACCAGAACCTCGGGACGTGGCCGCTGCGCGATCACATCGAAGGAGCGAAATACCTCTCCCGCCTGGCCTACGTGGACCCATCGGGCTTGGGCATCTGGGGCAGGAGCGCCGGCGGATACCTCACGTGTTTCGCTCTGACCGAAGGATCGGACTACTTCACGGTCGGGGTCTCGATCGCACCGGTCACGAATTATCTTTTCTACTCGAGCTCCTGGGCCGAGCGGTACATGGGCCTGCCGAAGGAGAACATGGCAGCTTACGACAAGGAGGCGGTCGTCACCTACGCGCCGAAGCTGAAAGGTCACCTTTTACTGATACACGGGATCGCGGACGACAACGTGCAGTTACAGAACACGGTCGAGGTGGTTGAGGCTTTGCAGGCGGCCAACAAACAGTTCGATCTGATGCTCTATCACGGTCGCGACCACTCACTGCGAGGCGGCAATACCCAACTGCATCGGTTCACACTGATGACCGATTACTTCCTCCGTCATCTGCCGCCGAGCGTTCCCGAAAGTTAGAGAACGCCCGCTACCCGGGGCGTCGCAAGTTTCATGAGAAAAAGTTCCTGAGGAGAAGAAGGATGCACTCGAAAACAAATCATCCTCGATTGCTGTCGATGCTCATCTTGTTGTGCGTGGCACCGCTGGTTGGCGCCGCAACGCAACAGTCAGGCGAGCTGATCATCCGCAACGGGGTCATCGTGACCGTTGACGGACGCTCCGAAGGCGATATTAGAGTTCGCGACGGTGTCATCGTCGAAATCGGGCAGAATCTGGCGGACTCTAGTGGCGCTCGGGAGATCGACGCTGCCGGGCTCCTCGTTTTGCCCGGGGGAGTCGACCCTCACGTCCACATCGACCGGGCCGATGATTTCACCAGCGGCTCCGCGGCAGCGCTCGCCGGTGGGATCACGACGATTTCCAGCCTTGCGTTTCCGCAATCAGAAGAAAGTCTCTCAGAAGCCGTCGAGCGCCAGGCTGAGCTGGTGCGGGCCCAGGCCATCGCCGACGTCATGCTCCACCCGGGCATCAACAACCCCGACGTACAGAAGGAGCAGATCGCATCGTTGCCTGAGCTCGGACAGACGAGTGTCAAGGTCTTCATGAGCCGTGCGGCATTCGATGAGAAGAGCCACGCTTACCTGGAGACGATGGCCGCGGCCGCGGAAGCGGGCGTCTTGACGATGGTGCACTGTGAAGATGCCGCGATCGTCGCGCATACGCAGGAGCGTCTGACGGCCGAGGGCCATGGCTCGCTCGAATACTTTTCCGACAGCCGACCCGTCCTCGCCGAAGTGATCGCCACACACCGCGCGGTGGCGATGGCCGAGGCGACTGGAGCGGCGATCTATATCGTGCACCTGTCGGCGGAACGGGCGTTGCGCGTCGCCGAGGAAGCCAAAGCGCGCGGGTTGCCGGTCTACGTCGAAGCGCTCGGGATCTACCTCCATCTCACACGGGACAAACTCGAGGGAGCGAATCGGGGAATGTATATCCACCACCCCCCGCTGCGCACAAAAAACGACCAGGATGCGCTCTGGAAGGGACTCGCTGCTGGAACGGTCCACGTCCTTGGAACGGACCACGTTCCATATACGAAAGAGCAAAAACTCAATCCCTCGCAAACGGTAACCGACCACCGGCCCGGCATCCCCAACCTGCAGGAGATCCGACCGATGCTGTATTCGGAAGGGGTCCGGACGGGAAGAATCACGGAAGAACAGTTCGTCGCCGTGACCGCAACGAATCCGGCGAAGCTGTTCGGCCTCTACCCTCGAAAAGGGACGATCGCGGTCGGCTCCGATGCCGATCTGGTTGTGTGGGATCCGAACGAGACGCGAACGATTCGAGACGAAGATATGCTCTCTAACACCGGCTTCTCCATCCACGCTGGCCAGGAAGCGACCGGCTGGCCCCAAATTACGATTCGTCGCGGTGAAATCGTGTACGAGAATGGTCGGATCACGGGTAAGCCCGGCAGCGGTGAGCTGCTTCGCCGCAAACGATGGCAGGTGCCGAACCTCGAAAGCTAATGCGCAGTTTGTGCTCGAGGAAGGCGGACGGTCCAGATCGATCGCGCCAAACGACGTCCCGCTGTTGATCGCCTCGTATTGGAGGTAAGCCTAGTTGCTCTTCGTCGAAGCTTCCTCTAGCTTCGTGCTTCGATGAAACGTGTAGCGCAAGCCAACCCTGGCCGACAATCCCGGACCCGGAAAGCCGATCAGTAACTCGTACTGACGGTCGCTCAAGTTGTCGATGCGGCCGCGAACCTCCCACCGGTCGGCAAAGCGCCAGGATCCGGCAAGGCCGACGACACCGTATCCGGCGACGCGCTCGCGCTCCGGAACCGGGAGTTGTCGGTCGAGCGTCTCGGAAACGGCGCGGGCATCGAACCACAAAGTGAGGTCGCTCGTCGGCTGCCACCGCAAGCGACCGCTAGCCAGCCACCGAGGCCGGTGAAGCAGCGTCATCGATGTCGTCAAGTCCTCGACCTCGTTCCAGGTAACCTGCGCCTGGAAATCGACGTTCGCGGTGGCCTTCCACGTGAGAGCCAGCTCTACGCCGCGAGATCCTACGCTCGATCGATTGATGTGCTGGAAGCTCTCGAAATCGAAGTCGACTAAGTCCTGGTAGCGGTTGTAGAAGAAATTGATTCCGGCTCGGAGACTGTGAGCGAGCTCTTGCTCGATACCAAGATCTAGGCCCCAGGAGGTCTCCGGCTTCAAGGCCGGATTTCCTCCCAGGGCATCGGGACTGGCGAGGGCAAAGAAGCTCGGCAGCTTGAAGGCTCGGGCCGCCGAGCCACGGAGCACGGTAGCGTCGTCGTTGAAGCCGTAAGACATTCCCAAGCGGGGGCTCCCCTGACTACCGGCGGTCTCGGGAAAATCGAATCGCACGCCTGCATCCACGACCAGATTGCCGGGCTCCACGATGAGCTCGGCGAACGCACCGGGCGTGGTGCGGCTCGAGGCGTAGTCGCCGGAAACGTCGCCGCCCAAAAAGAGAGGCAGCTCAAGCACGCTCTCGTTACGTGCATTCTCGTGATCCAGGTCGATGCCGGCGTTAAGGTGCAGGCGGCGGGTAGTGAGCAGTTCCGTTGCCCATTCCGCACGGGTACGCGTGTACCGGGTCTTTTCCATCGAGCGAGGCACGAGAAATCCGATGCTGGGGCTGGCACGGTCGAGGTGGTGTTGGTTTAGGTTGGCGGTCAGCTTGTGTCGCCGGCGCCCGGGCTCGCCGAGCTTCAGCTCGCCGCGGAGACTCAGCTCGTTGTGCTCCGATCGCCGCACCTCGCCGGAGCCGAAGAGCGGCCCGCCGGAGGCTTCCGGGTAATCGTCGCTCTCCCAGCTCGCCACTCGGGTGCCCAGGCGCAGCCGGGCGTGTTCGCCCAGCTTCAGACCTAGGTTCCCCAGAACGTGCAGTTGCCGGAACCGATCCTCGGCCACCCGGCCCGCCTCTTCTTCCCATTGCACCGCGGTAAAATAGTCGCCGCCGGTGAAGCCGTCTGAGTACGAGCCCCCGGTCCGGAAGGCAGACGCGGTTCCCGCTTCAATCTCAGCGCGAGCCTCGGTTTCGTCGCGCTCACTCCGTTGTGTCACGAGATTGATCACGCCGGCCAGTGCTGCGGAGCCATGGTAGAAGGACATCGGACCACGGGCAATCTCGATTCGCTCGATGCCGCTTAGGGGCAGGCTCTCGAGGTTGACGGCTCCACCGAGCGGGTCGGTGCTGTCGTTGAGCGGCACCCCGTCCAGGAGCACGAGAGTAAAATTCGGGTCTCCCCCCCTTATCTGTGCGGTCGTCAAGCCACCGCGAGAGCCGCTCGGGAGAACGAACAGGGCGGGCGCATAGGGGAGCAGCTCACCTACGGTCCGTGCGCCAGAGTCATCGATCGTTTCGCGATCGATGACGGTTACCGAGTGGGGCGTGGAGGAGGGCGAACGCGCCGTCACCGTTATCGTGACGTCGAGCGTCGGCAGCTCGGCTTCGCGCTCTTCTTGGCTGGAATCCCCCTTGCGATCGTCTCCCGTTCGCTCCTGTTGTTGAACGGACGCCGTGACGGGAGCGCCGAGGGCGCTCAGGCACAACAGGCTCAGCGTGAGCTTTCCCAAGCCTTCCAATATGGAGTTTGAAGTCTCCACTATCGTCGCCGCACCCGCCACGCCTCAATCGTGAGCACGGCCATCCAGCCGGCGACAATCAGCAGGCCACTTGCCTCGCGCGCTTGCTCGATCGTCGACGACTTCATCTCCCACGCCTGGAACATCTCTCTGAAGGCCGTCCAATCGCTCACGCCGGCGACGGCGAGACCCGCGATGAGCGCGACCAGGCCCACGATGACCGCCAGCGGGAGCGGCGCGCCTCCGCGTAGGACGACCCACGCCGACAGTACACCGGCCGCGCCGTAGATCATCATCCATCGGAAGGGATCGGGATCGTTGTACTGCACCGCGACAGCGACGGCGAACACCCCTGTCATAGCAGCGCTGATGATTCGAAACACCACGCGCATGCTCAATGAGGAGGTGGTCACACCCGCTCGTACAGCACGGGCTGGGATACCGGTTGAGCTAAGCTAAGGGATCTCATCAGGCTCAGGTAAAGCTACCTGTTCTTTGCTTTGAAGGTAGGCCACGAGGTCGCGTAGCTGCTCGTCTTCGAGAAACGTGAGCAACCCTTCGGGCATCGCCGAGCTCGTCAACTGCCTCCGCTCCGCTATTTCCTCGAGCGAAAGTAAGTGGGTCTCGGTCGCCGTCCTGATGTGCAGTGACGTTTCGTCCTCGGCGACCACTACACCAGAAATCGTCCGTTGGTCCGTCGTCTTCACGACCACAGTCCGGTAGGGTTCCCCCACGGTCGCACTCGGATCGACTACGTGGAGCAGCAGGTAATCCAGCTCGCCCCTGTTCGTCCCTGTGAGGTCGGGGCCCTGGTTGCCCCCGGGACCAAAAAGTGTGTGGCACTGCTGACAAACCCTCGAGAAAAGCAGCCGCCCCCGGGACCTGTCCGCACCCTTGGGCGCAGACTCGATCACCTGCTTGTGCTGGGCGATTTCGGCCGCCTTGCTCGATCCGGGCGTGCTTCCGAAAACCGCCTCCATCAGCGCTTCGATCCGGGGCTCCTCGAGGAGTCGAAGTTGCTGGATGGTCTCTGCGGTGAGATCGTCCTTCGGGACTCGACCTGCGCGCAGTGCTTCCAGAAGGGCGTGCGCGTGCTCAGCCCTCGTCGCGAGCACGCCGAGGGCGCTCTGCTTCTCCTCTCGCGTAAGGGACGCATAGGCACTCAATAGGACCTCCGAGGTTTGCGCCGCAGCGTATACACCCAGTCCCCGGATGGCTTCTGCGCGGACCGCTCTCTCTCCGACCAGCTCGTGCAGCAACGGGGTGAGCTCCAGCACCCCTGCTTGAACGAGCTTGCGGATCGCTTCTCGCCTCAGGCTTGCATCGGCTTCACGGTTGCTGGCCAGCGTCTTCATGCTAGTTACGGCTTCGCGGTCTCCAAATCGCAGCGCCAGCTCCAACGCCAGTTCCCGCGTGGGTTCATCGCCTTCCCGCATCAGCATGGGATAGACGTCTGACCACGCTTCGAACTCGACCGGCGCGCCCAGCGTGCGGATTCCGGCTAGCCCTTCCTTCATGCCCTCGAGTAGATCACGTCTGAGGGCTGCATCACCGACGTCGGGTAACGTCTCCACCAGGAGATGGATGCTCACGCGAGCTGCGCGCCTGGCGATGAATTGCCGGATCATGGGTATTCGTGAACGCCGAGCTAAATCCAGAGCTCTGCCTGGCTCTCCCGGGACCAGCGGTTCGAGGGCGTACCACAGCATCATCGGAATGGCCTGGTCTGATGCATCCTCGGCGCGGCCGGCGAGGCCCTCGACGATGGTCCATCGATCTTCGAGCGGCAGTCTTCCGGCCGCCGAAGCCAGGTAGAGTCGGACAACGGCGGACTCGTCCTCGCGCGCCATGGCAGAAAACCTCTGAAGCACCGCCGCCGACACCTTCTTGTCCTCGCCTTCGAGCTGGACGGTCCAGGCGCGGACGAATTCCATGGGGCTTTGCAGCTGATCGAGGACCATAGCCTCGGTCAAGCCCTTCGTGACATGGAGCGCCCAAAGCGCGCGCAGCTTGCGGGTCTCGTCAGCGTTGTCGTAGAGGATTTCGCGTAGCGCGGTGTGGACTCCCGAACCTAGCTCATTAGTGTGGGAACGCTCTTGAAGGATCCGGCGCGCCTGTCGCACGTACCAGTCGTTCCCATTGAGCTGGTGGTTGACCAGATCCATGTCACTCAGCTTCCCCATGTCCACGCGCACAGGCTTCGTCCCGCGATAACTGAGCCGATAGACCCGGCCGTTGCGGCGGTCATATGCCGGCTCTCCGTGGCACGCATATTTGTCGTACCAATCGCTGAGGAAGACGGCGCCCTCGGGTCCTTGCTGCAGGCTGAGTCCGCGCGTCCATAGGTCTTCGCTCACCATGAAGCCGCCGTTGCCGTATTCCCCTCTCCAGAACTCGGGCCTAACTCCAGTAGGCACGTCTTCCCCGCCGGAAGAATTGCCGTCCTCTCGACCGTGCGGGCCCAGCTTTCCGATGTAGGTCGAGCCACGGCGCACGAGTTCGTCGGTGTGGATCCGGTTCGAGTGGATATTGTTCAGGAAGAGCTTGTTGCGATACCGCTCCGGGAAATGGTCGGCGAGATAGATCATGGCCCCGGCGTAGGCCGCCTTGGAATGGAGGTGATCCGCGATCGCGTAGATGTCCTTGTAGGTGTGGGCGTTGAAGTGCGCTCCCGCTTGGCGCTCGTATCTTCCGCCGAGGCTCATGTGATAGAGATGCGGTACGACGTTGGCGGTGACGAGGCACTGGCCGCGGTCGTTGAAGTCTACACCCCACAGGTTGCCGCCGCCCTCGGCGAAGAGTTCGAATTCACGACGGGTCGGATGATAGCGCCAGACCCCCGCATTCATGCGTACTCGCTCGTGTGCAGGTGTTCCCGGCGAGCCGACAAGGGACTGGACGAACACGCCCTGGAGCCCATAGAGCCACCCGTCCGGCCCCCAGACCAGGCTGTTCATCATCTCGTGGGTGTCCTGGTAGCCGAAACCGTCCAGGAGTATTCGCGGAGGTCCATCGGGGATATCGTCACGGTTCGCGTCGGGGATGAAGAGAAGGTAGGGCGCACTGCCGACGAAGACACCGCCAAAGCCGATCTGGATGGCCGAAACAAAGCCGCCTCTGTCCCAAAACACCTGGCGCTCGTCGAACGTGCCGTCTCCGTCCCGGTCCTCAAAAATCAGGATGCGATCGCTTCCGGTCTCGCTCCAATTGGGATAGGAGTAGTTCTCCACGACCCACAGTCGGCCACGGCCGTCGATCGCCATCGCAATGGGCTGGACGACGTCCGGCTCCCCGGCAAAGACCGTCACGTCGAAGCCCTCGGGCAACTGCATGCCCCGAGCTGTCTCTTCAGGCGATCGCGCATCACCCGCTGCCAAGTGCTCCTCGCGATGCAAAGAGACCAGGTCGCCCGCAGCTGGAGCGTCCGTGACGCCTTCGATCGCGCCCTGGAGTCTTTCGTTGAGAGGCAGCAGACCATATGCGGCAAGACCTCTCGCGACCGCCTGCGCAGCGATGCGGTGTCCTGCAGCGCTCCAGTGGGGATCGTTTTGCAGATAGAGCGGGAAATGATCGCTGGACTCGAAAACCGGCAGCAAGTCGATCACGCGATAGGGGAGCTCGTCTCGAACCTCTTCGAGATATCGAAAGGGCTCTTTGACGTAGGGCCCCTGCACTCGGTACGCATCTTTCTCCCAATTGTCGGGGGACTCCCGAATGGAGTACTGGTAGTGGCGAGGATAGACCACCAGCACCATGGGCGCTTTCAGGACGTCCGCGCTGTAGTTGTGCATCGCCAGCAAGTTCTTCATGGAGCCCCGTTCCATGTTGGAACGGGACGCTTCCAGTGGCTGGTTGGTGACGAAGAACCGATCCTCGGGTATCGAGACCTGTGCATCGCGTTCGAATCCGAGCAACCTCTGCATCCTCTCCACATGGTCGCTGCCAAGCCGCAGCCACGGCAGATAATTGCCGTAGAAGCGTTCAACGCCCTCGGCGACGTCCGCCATGTCGATCTCGCTGAGCTTCTGGTCGTAAACGAGGTCGTCGTGGAAATCGTTCATGTCCAGGTTGTAGACCACCAGATCGGGTTTGTATTTCTTCCCGATATCCTGCAAAAGTCGCAAGCTCAGCAACGGTGAGGAGCTGCTCCAGCCAAAATTGACCGCGCGAACGACTCGGCTTCCCGCGTCGTTATTGACCATTCTTTCGAAGACGTAGGGATACGCCTGGTCATAGCGCATGGCAAGACCATAAGTGTAGGCGTCTCCCAGGAACAGGATGACGAAGTCCTCCTCCTTTAGATCATCGGCTGTTCCGGCAAAGCGGATCCCGTCTTCATTGACCTGCTTCTCAGGATCGGGAGCCAGGCGATGATCCGCCGCGGCGTACTGGGCCTCGGCAACCTTGGCCTGCACGATCTTGTGAATCACCTTGGGCAAGACATAGAGCGTCGAGAGGCCGACCAATACCAGGAGTGTCGCGAGGACTGGTCGCGCGCGGCTCAAGGCATGGCGTATCCCCACGATCCACGCCACGAAGATGAGGGCCGGCAATATCACGAACGGCACCTGGAAAAGCACCACATAAATGAGCAAGCCAGCGAGCCACAGATCGGCCCGTCTCCACCAGCCAAGTGTTGCGCTGGCCCTGGCGCTCAACCGCGAGGAGCGCGCGGCGAGCAGCAGGCCGCTCCACAGGGCCCACACGATCGGTATCAAGAGCCAGTGGGCCAAGACCCGTGGGGGCAGTCTCAGCAGCAGCTCGGATACACGGTAGCGACCGTCCCCTTCGAGTTGGGTCAGCCGGATAAACCCGATCGCGGAATCAACCTTCAAAACGGGGCTCTTCCACGCTCTCGGCCCCCGCTGCCCTTCCGGGCCGGCAGGAACGGTCCAAAGATGTTGGAAGCTTTGCCCGTCGGACGACGCAGAGATTGCCAAGACAAGATCGTTGTCGATCTGGGCTTCGAGTGTGAATTCACGGATCGGTTTGTCCAGACGGAGCTCGAGAAAAGCCGCATCTCCGAGCTCCAAGCCTCCTCTGTACATGAAGGCGCGCGCGGGCAGGGCGGGCCCTTGCCACGACCACTGAGTACCAAGTAACAACACCACCAGGGGCAACACGAGCAGGGTCCCCGGATGCGCGCGCAGAGATCGGAACGTTCCTCTCAAAAGTTGCACTTCGTGGTCAGACTTTTTCTTTCCAAACTTCGTATCATTCGAATCATGCGGAAGACCATCCACCGCGGCCTTCTTTTTTCTGTTCTTCGATGATTTCTTCACCGGGTGGGCGGCCCCCAAACCGAACTATGTGGTCGCGCCATCAGCGTGGGCTCGTCGGATCTGGCGTAGCATCCTCAACACGGTCATCGCGCTCCGCACCGCTAAAGAGGTGCTGGGCTATTGACTCTACGATCAGGGCGTGACCTTTTGCCGAGGGGTGGACCACGTCGAGGAAGAGGCGCCCTCCCTCTTCCTGAGCTTCGTAGAGTGCCGCCAAGTCAACGAGATCGATCAGAGACTCCTGAGCCATCCGTCGCAACAGAGCGTTGTAGGCTTCCATTTCCAGTCTTTCTCTGTCCAAGCGGCGGTACTCCAGAAGAGCCCTTTGAGCTTCATCCTCGTCGCCGCCTGCCCGAAAGCAGCTTGCCAGCAGGTATTGAAAGACAGAAAGATCGGGAAACCTGCGTGAGGCCTCGACAACCTTCGGGCACACATCGGGCGCGCTTTCGAAAGTGAGATCGTCCACATCGGCGGAGTGAAAGAAGTGATTGGTGAGGCGCTCAGACCATTGAGCTCCCAGAATCCGTGAAGCAAAGTCTATTTGTCGAAGCCATGCTTTTCTTGTCGCCCCGTCAAGCTCGTAATCGACCCCTACAAAATTCTCCACGAGTGGAATATCGGGCCTGATGGGAACGGTCATAAAGACGCAATCCGCAGAGTCAGCTTGGACCATACTTTGTAGATCAAGAACGTTCTCCTTGAACTCGTCCAGACCCACCCGGGGGACAGGCTCTTCGCGAAGCAGCGGATCAACGGGCTCCCCGCGAAACCTGTCAATCATCCGGTAGATTCCTGTGCTGCGGAACGTATGGACGAACGACTCAACGTCTCGTCTCTGGTACTTCTCTCGATCGCTCTCCAAGGCTGAATGGTGGTCATTGTAGCCGAACATGGCAATAACCAGATCGGGCTCATAGCCGCGCACGACCATCTCATAGAGCTTCCTGCCCTGCCAGGAACTATAGCCGGGCACTCCAGCATTTATCACTTCCGTTCTCCTGTACCTCCACCCGGGACGCTGAAAGGATCGGTCACTGAGGTATTGGGCCAACTTATAAGCGTACGTTTCCTTTTCGGCAACGTTGAAGCCGAAAGTAACAGAGTCCCCGAGAACAACGATTCGGAGCGTACCGTCGGGCTTTGGGCGGGTACGCTCTTTAGATCGGAAGCCTTCCTGATTGATAACGACCTGTCCACTCGAGTGGCCTGGAACCAGTTTCCAAAAGAGCTCTCGGTCCACCATGTGGATTGGGTTACGTTCGTGTGCCCACACCGCCCCGGAGACGAATCGAGCGGTGTTTCGCTTCGGTGGTCCAATGGCTAGAAGCAGCAGGCGAGCCGCGCCCTCGAGAGAGGCCAATATCAGAACCGCTGCGACTAGAGAAAAAACGGTCTTTTTGGATCCGGAGAGAGGCATTGAGGGTTTGCCCGATTTATCGACTCGTAACGCCTTTTTCCTCATCCGTTACGCAATTCGGCGAGCCATGACTTCGTGGCAGCGTCCCATTTTAGTTGAATCCGACCGGACTCACCAGATGGGTGGGGTCGGGGTCGTTTTTTGAAGTCGGAGAGTTCGTGGAGTTGGCCCGCGCCGAGGGACTGTTCGAAGCTTCTATTAAAAGGATTCCTGCCGAGCTCGAATCAAGACCCTATTTGTAGCGGACGCCTCCCATGATGACGGCATAGACCCGCTTCATGGCGCCTTCCATATCCTCGAGGGGGTTGCCGGCCACCACGATCACGTCCGCCAGTTTGCCCTCCTCGATCGTGCCCAGTTGGTCCAGCATGCCCAGACCTTCCGCTCCGTTGCGGGTCGCCGCCTGGATAGCCTGCATGGGCGTCATCCCCATCTCCACCATATGTGCCATCTCCCGGGCGTAGGAATCTTCCTGACGCAGGGTCATGAAAGCGCCGGTATCCGTCCCCATCCAGAACTTCGCGCCCGCTTTGATGAACCGGCGCATGTTCTCCTTCGCCGTCTCGATCACTTTCATCTGCTCGTTGTAGGAGCGGTCCGTCTGGCGCGTCGATGCCGCGGGGTAGGGCCTCAAAGCGGGTTGGTCGGGATGTCGTTGATTGAACAGCATCTTGTCCCGGTACCGCATCAAGATGCGATGCTCGGAAGGATGGAGCGACATCGTGTAGAGCGTCTCGTCGAACCGGTGGGGATCCGCCGCTAACTCGACCTTTTGGACCTTGACCTCCAACAAGGTATCGATGATAACTCCCTTCTTGACGTACCCTTCGATGATGTCCCAGTCAACGATTTCATAGCGCTCAAAAGGATGTTCCAGCGTGTCGACGTCGAAGGCCAGCATCCTCCTCAAGCCAGCATTGCCACCTCCGCCGGCGTGGACGTCGATGATCTTCCCGAGCTCGTGCCCGCGCTTGATAATGTACTCGAGCTCCTCGTCGGTAAAATCGTTCTTCCCGTCATAGGGCTCGCCCCACATGTAAAGCTTCCAAAAGTTGAAGTCCGGGCCTTCCTGTCCCCAGCCGTTCGGGTCGAGATCGTTCAAATCCTCGATCACGTTGTACTCGAACTGATGCTTGATGAACTCGATCGCCTTAGGATCGGTTTGATTGTTCATCTTCAGGTGACGCTCCCAGTGCGCCTTGCTCATCCACAACGAGCCACCCAGAAATACGCGCGGCCCCGGTATCTCCCCCTTCTCGATCCGTCGCTTCAGCGCAAGCTCCAAGTCCGCCGGGCCCGGAGTCTGCCGGAAGTTTGTTATCCCTTGCATCAAGTAGGTGAACGCATTCCGCTCCATCTGGGCCCAGTTGCGCTCCCACCGCGCCTTGAAATCCTCATATGATAGGCTCACGTCCGGCGTTGAGAGCAACGGGTTCAGCACCACATGTTGATTGGAATCGCTGAGCCCCGGCATGATCGTCATCCCCCGGGCGTCGATGACGCGCGCTCCCCTCGGGATAGGCACTTCTTCCATCGGTCCCACCTCGACGATCCGCTCGCCGTCGATCAGAACCGTCTGGTCGTGCCGCGGCTGAGCGCCGGTGGCGTCGATGAGCAGACCGCCTACAATTGCAATCGGTCCCTGCGGCACGTAGGGAGGCCCCTGCGGCCCCTGAGTCAGCTGCTCGACAGAAACCCGATCGAGAACCGAAGGGGCGGGCGCCTGAAGCGCCCCCACTCTGGTCACAGCCAAACCGACGATCATGGCCAAGCCACCGAGTGCAGCGAAACCCGCGGTGAAACTGCTCTTGTTCATTTTCATCGATCGAACCTCGCCAGACAGAATTTGCTATCTTGTAAGCGAGAGTCTATTTGTAGCGGACGCCGCCTTTGATGACTGCATAGACGCGCTTCATGGCACCCTTCATATCCTGCAACGGATTTCCAGCCACCACGATCACGTCGGCCAGTTTGCCCTCCTCGATCGTGCCGAGCTCGTCCAGCAGGCCAAGGCCTTCCGCCCCGTTGCGGGTCGCCGCCTGGATCGCTTGCACCGGCGTCATCCCCATCTCCACCATATAAGCCATCTCCCGCGCGTAGGGATCTTCTTGTCGCATGGTCATGAACGCGCCGGTATCGGTTCCCATCCAAAACTTGGCACCGGCCTTGATAAAACGGCGCATGTTTTCTTTGGAGGTTTCCATGGCTTTCATCTGGTCATTGTACGAACGCCCAGTCTCGGTCGAATCTGGCGGGTAAACCGTCAGTCCCGGCTTGTCGGGATGGCGCTTGTTGTAGAGCAGCTTGTCGCGATACTGCATCAGGAGACGATGCTCGAAGGGTGCGGGACGCGTGCCGTGCCCGTAAAGCGACATCGAGTACAGCGTCTCGTCAAACCGATGAGGGTCCGCCGCCAGCTCGATCTTTTGGATCATCACTTCGAGCAAGGTGTCGATGATGACCCCTTTTTTTACGTAGCCCTCGATGATGTCCCAGTCAATCAGCTCATTTCCGTAAAAGGGGTGCTCCAGGGTATCCACGTCGAATGCAAGCATCCGTCTGAGGCCGTTGTTATGGCCGCCGGCGTGAACGTCGATGATCTTCCCGAGCTCGTGCCCGCGCTCGATGATCTGCCTCAACTCTTCGTCGGTGAAATCATTCTCCCCGTCAAAGGGCTCACGCCACATGTAGAGCTTCCAGAAGTTGAAGTCCGGGCCTTCCTGCCCCCAACCATTCGGATCCAGATTGTTCATATCCTCTATCACGTTATATTCGAACTGATGCTTGATGAACTCAATCGCCTTAGGATCCATTTGACTGTTCTGCTTCAGATGACGGTCCCAGTGCGCTTTGCTCATCCACAACGATCCACCCAGATATATCCTGGGACCCGGAATCTCGCCCTTGTCAATTCTCCGAATGACCTCCAGCTGCCGATCCGCCGGACCGGGAGTTTGCCGAAACCCGGTGACGCCCTGCATCAAGTACACGAAGGCAACGTACTCCATCTGCGCCCAGTTGTGCTCCCAGCGCGCCTTGAAGTCCTCGTATGAAAAACTCACATCCGGCGTCGAGAACAGCGGGTTCAAGACGAAATGCTGGTTCGAATCGATGAGCCCAGGCATGATCGTCATCTCCCGAGCGTCGATGACGCGTGCTTCGCTCGGGATGCGTACGTCCTCCATCGGTCCTACCTCGACGATCCGCTCGCCGTCGATCAGAACCGTTTGATCGTGCCGCGGCGGGGCGTCGGTGGCATCGATGAGCAAACCCCCTACAATCGCAATCGGTCCCTGCGGCACGTAGGGAGGCCCCTGCGGCCCCTGGACGAGTTGCTCGACCGATACCTGATCGAAAACCGAGGGAGCGGGCGCCTGCAGCGCCTGGACGCCGATGCTGCCGAGAATAACGAGACCGGACAGAAAGGTGAAGCTAATGGCGAATCTTTTCCTCATTCTTGAAGTTTTCACGACCCCTCCTCGACACCCACGCCCACAGGCGTTATGGGGAGTACTCGTTAGCGGGATGGATGAGCCTGAGAAAGAAAAAGAGCGCGCTGACGCGGTGCCTGCATCAGCGCGCTACTCTATGAACGACTTAGAAGCTGTAGCGAATCCCGAGCCGCGCTGTAAAGGGCAACACGGTCACCTCAGGCAGCAGGAAAGTGGGAGAGTCCAGGCGCAAACTCTGCGTGTGCGTTATCGTGCCTGAATTGGTCGCGTTGAGGACGTCGAAGATGAGCCCGAGCTTTCCCGTTTCTTCGAAAATGAACGACTTTTCCACCCGAAATGACAAATTGTGCTGAGCGTCCTGGTGAAGGGTGCCCCGTGGCTCCAGGGGAACGTCGATGAAGCGCTCGACCACGATTTGTCCCGGAAAATCCGACCTAAGAAAGCGACCGGTCCGCGAACCCGGCTGGAAGCCCTGGCTCGTCTCGAACGTGTCCAGCGGAAACCCGGAAATGTACTGGTAGAAGGCGCTTATGCTGATGTCCCACGGTGCCACATAGGTGCCGGCCAACTTTAATATCAGGTCCGCGTCCAGGTTTGTTCCCCCGAAAAAGTTGGTGAGGTTATTCGGATTGCTATAGGTGACCCCGCCGAAGCTCTGCCCGAAACTGGTTCCCTGATTGCCTTCTGCATTTCCAATGTTGGCCGAGAGTTGAAACTGGGAACGTCCATCGAACCGCTTCTTCGCGACGATTTCGACACCGTCGTAGCTTCGCTTCAAGTCCACAAATTCGATATTCGTTGATTGCCTGATAGAGCTCGCCGTTCGGAAGGCCGGGTCCAGGGCGAAGATCGTAATCGGCGAGCCGTCGAGAGGGTTGACCGCCTGGACGGGGTTATAGGCCGATGGAGGCCTGGCTAGGTGACGTCGGCCAATGAGGTTCGTCTCTCGCTTGATGATCCCGGTCACTTGCAGCGCGTAGCCTTGACGCGGCTCCCATTCGACCCCAAAGTTATAGGTATCGGTCCAGGGGTTGCTCAGATTGGGGTCTCCGAACAGCCTCACATCAAAGGATCCACTACTAATTACGCTGCTTGAGCGAAGGTCCCCTCGCTCGCCGGGCTGTTCAGTGCGGTCTGGGGTCAAAAACAGGCCGTCTCCGTTCAAGTCATTCCAATCGTACGTAGCATTCCCTGCACCCCCGGCGGGCACACTCGTGACCCGGTCATACCAACGACCATAGCTCGCTTTCACGACCAGCGTGTGATCGCCACCGACGTCCCACACGACGCCGGCCCGTGGCGCCCAGGTATTCATATTCCAGATGTCCCGCGTCTCCGGAAACGTAACCGCCGGGAACCACTCGATGCTGAAGCTGTCATCTCGGATGGCTTTGTCTGAAGCCTGGAGGCCACCCCCTTCCGTGTACTCCGGTGTCCAAGCTTCGGTGCTATCGAACCGGATGCCCAGATTGAGCGTTACGTCCGACATCGTCCATTGATCGTTGATGTAAAAACTGTTGCGCGTTTTTCTCCTGGCCCCTCTTCTCGGTTCAACGATGAGTCTGACTGCATCCGGCACGCCGAAGAGCAGATGCTGTTCGAGCGAGCCCGGAGTGTGCAAAATGGATTGAAAAGGGTCCCGCCCGTTTTCATAGCCGATTTTGATATCGTGCTTCCCCCCCGCAAGGTCATCGTTGAAGTAAGTCAAATCCACTTTGAACACTTTGGCATCGCGGTTCTTGTTCCACCGGTCTTGCCGGAACCAACCGAAGTTCTTCCCCGTTCCTCGATCTTGAAAGCCGGGGATCGCATCGGCATTGTCGAAACTTTCCCTATCGGAGCCACCGCCGAGGTTCTCACTGTAGCGGATGTCCAAGATCGAATTCTGGCCCAGCGTCGACGTCCACTTGAAGAGATAGTTATCCTGGTTGCGGGTGTTGAAGATATAGGAGCCCGGGTCCTCGGTGACTTGCTGATTCGCGTTGGCCGGAACCCAGTCGTCGTGGCGCCCCTGAACGGTTCCGACGAAGGTGTTGTTCGCGTTAACCTGCCAGGTAACCTTGCCCATGTATTTATTGATGTTGAACGACGGATCGATGATTCCAACCAGCGCTGGAGCCCGCTCCGTTCTGTCCGTCCGGGCATAGTCGGCGTAGAACCACACCTTGTCTTGTGAGATAGGCCCGCCCATCTCGCCGCCCCAGTTGTGCTGGCTGGTAATGGACGTGCCCTCCGTGAACCCTTGGGCCTTGAGTTCGTCCGAAATATTATTCCTGTTCAAGGATTCGTCGTTCAAGTAATATCGAACGCCTCCGCTAAGGTCGTTCCCGCCCGACTTGGTGATGAAGTTGAAGACTCCTCCACTCGCCTGGCCGAACTCGGCAGAAATCCCGCCGGTCGTGATCTGAACTTCCTGCAACGAATCGTACGAGATATCCCCAATAAAGTATCCCACGGTCGTATCGATCATCTGGAAGCCGTCCATGCTGTAGTAGTTGGCCCGCACATGACCGCCGTGAACCGAGTTTACCGGCGCAAAGGAATAGGGACTCTCCACGATGCCAGGCTGAAAACTCAAAATGTCCTCGAATTCGCGTCCGGTGGGAATGTTCACGAGCAGGTCCTCATCCATCGTGACGCCGACACGGGAGCTCCGGATCTCGACCAGAGGCGATTCCCCGGTGACGGTGATGGTCTCCTCGACACTGCTGATCGACATTTGGAAATCCACTCCGAGTGTTTTGGCCGCCTCGAGGATGATCCCCTCACGGTTGATGGACGTGAAGCCGGCCAGTTCTGCCAACACGGCGTACGTGCCGGGCGGCAGGTTCCGCACCCGATAGGTACCATCATTGACGGTGGTCACCGTTTGACTGCCGCCGATCAAGTTCGGCGAAGAGACGGCGATGACAACGCCGGGCAACACCAGCCCCTGCTCGTCCGAGACCTTTCCCACGATCGATCCCACCATCTCCTGGGAGAAGGCGGGGACCGCTGCAAGGCTCAGCAGGATGCATGACACGACCACGGACACAAACGTCTTTGAACTAGCCCAATGCCTCATTTTTTCTTGTCCTCCGTTATGAACGGTGATAGGGAACGGCCACATGGGCGCGTTCCACGAACCTTCGCACAAAGCCCGAGCGAGCACCGAAAACAAACGCAGCCACGTCATCCCTGCGAACGGGGAAGAGTCGGCGGATCATCGCAGTACCCTCATTTCGGACCTTCGCTATGGCATTTATGCCTATGTTTCCAAGAACACAGAGTGAATCTAGGAGAAAATAAGCGTCCATGTCAAGCGAATTCGCTGGTTTTCAGTGTCGTAAAGATGACACATATTAAGTAACTGATTTATAACTAGTTATTCGATTCAAGCAGTTGGATCGAGTTGTGTTTGCAGGTTCGGTGCCCGCGAATTGCTACAACTGTGTTAAAGTCATTCCAGAGTCGGACACGGAGTGGAGACCTTGAAGTCACTATTTGTCGACCGCTCGAGCTCGTTGCCTCCCTGGATTCAAATCAAAGAGCAGATCAAGATCGCCTACACCTTCGGCCGGCTGCACGGAGGCGACCTCCTGCCATCGATTCGCGCTCTCGCGAAGCAGCTCGAGGTCGGTGAGGCGGTCGTGCGACGCGCCTATCGAGAGCTCACGGATCTGGGGTTCCTGTCGTCGAAGAGCCGAAGCCACGTGATGGTGACCGACCACCTCGTGACGTCGCCGCAGGTGGAGAAGGTCGCTTCCGAGGCGACGGCAGAGTGCGATCGCATGGTGGAGTGGGCGAAGTCAAAGAAAGTTAGCTCCATCGGCTTGGCCCGTCTCCTCGTGCGCCGGGCGATCGCGCACGAGACGCGCACGCCGTCCTACCTCTACGTGGACTTGAGCGCGAGCTCAGCGAAGGAGCATGCTGCTGTGATCGAGCACGCCTGGGAGATCAAGTGCGCCGGTCGCGGCTTCGATGACGCTGCCCTGCTGTCCCAGGAGGAGCTCGGACGCTACTCCGCAATCCTCGTCAACTCGTATCGCTACGAGCGACTTCTCGAGATCGTCGAGGGCACGGGCGCGAAAGACCGGATCTACCCGATACGGCTCAAAATGTCCGAACGCGTTGTTCGCAAGATTCGAAGACTGCCTGCGGGCTCGTCGGTGCTGCTCGTTCTACCCGACGCCGACCGCGAGCGGTTCGGAGGCGCCGTCGTCGACTACCTTCAAGGCGAGGTAGGCGACAAAGTGACCCTCGAGCCGAAGTCCATCGGTGAGATTCCGGAACTTGCCGAGCTGGCTGTCACAGGAAAGTACCGACTTCTGATCGTCAGCGTACATTTGTGGGAGGAGCTTCCCGAGAAAGCGAGGCGGCTGGCTTCCGTCATCCCCACCGAAACCCACATCGACATGGAGTCTCTCGAGACGGTGAGAGTGCAGGCGGGGGTTCTACTTTAAACGCTATGAGGCTGATACACTCTTTGACTTTGACTTGGGGGGTCCCGACCTTTTTGTGGAAGGTGGACAACACCAGTGTTGCAGTTCGTGAGACGTCTTAACCGCTTTATGGTCGCGGTCGAGACAGCAGTTGCCGGAAGCCTCGTGCTCGCCGTCTTCGCGGTGGTGCTGCTTCAGGTCACCATGCGTTATCTGTTCGAGCGGCCAAATCCCTGGAGCGAAGAGTTGTCGAGATTCTGCTTCATCTGGCTATCCATGATGGGCGCCTCGCTCGCCTTGGAGTCTCAGAGTCATTTTGTGTTCGATCTGGCGGTAGCCAAGCTCCCTCGTCGTCCGCGAATCTGGGCCCACCGCTTTGGCACCGGCATCGTCGCAGCCGCGGCTTTCGGCCTCATCATCTTGGGCTTTGGACTTGTGCATCTGGCCCACGGCCAGCGTTCAGCGGCGTTGGATCTGCCGCTTGCGTGGGTATACGCCTCGGTACCGGTGGCCGGGATGCTCATGCTGTTACATTTGGCGGCCCGTCTCGGCGGCACGCTTGCCGAGCAGGGGGGCCAAGAGGGCCTGAAGGGGAAGACTCACTGATGCCTGTACTTCTTCTGGTCGCTTTCATCGTGCTGGTGCTGCTGAGCATCCCCATCGGCTTCGCACTGGTGGGAACAGCCGCTTTTACTTTTGTTCTCGACGAGGAACTACCCCTCGTGATTATCCCGCAGCAAATTGTGGCCGGCATGGATTCCTTTCCCATGCTGGCGGTCCCGCTGTTCATTCTTGCCGGCCTCATCATGGATATAGGAGGCATCAGCCGACGATTGGTGACGTTGGCCTATTCCTTGGTGGGCCATCTACATGGCGGACTCGGGCATGTGGTGGTCGTCGCGGAGACATTCTTTGCGGGTGTTTCTGGATCCACTTCGGCACAAGCGGCGGTGATTGGCGGCATCATGATCCCTCAGCTCGTCGAAAAGGGATACGGCCGTGCACGTGCCACCGCTATCGTAGGCGCCGCGTGTGCCATGGGCATCTTGATTCCTCCCGGCATCGTGATGGTCATCTACGGCGTTATCGGCAACGTCTCCATTGGAAAACTATTTGCCGCCTGTCTGGTGCCCGGTTTGCTCATGGCTATCGGTTTGATGTGCCAAATCTGGTGGCATGCGAAACGCCAAGGCTGGCCTCGCGGACCTCGAGAGACCTGGGGTACTACGGCTCGGGCGGCATTATCGGGCGCCCTCCCCCTGTTGCTGGTCGTCATTGTGCTTGGGGGTATTCGCCTCGGTATTTTTACTGCCACCGAGGCGGCCGCAATTGCCGTCGCCTACGCCCTATTACTTGGAGCTCTCTACCGAGAGCTCTCGCCACGTCGCCTGTGGGGTGTGCTCGTCCGCACGGCCGTCCTCACCGGTATGGTGCTCTTCGTCGTTGGCGCCGCAAAACTCCTCTCCTGGACATTGGCGGTGAAGCAAGTGCCACAGACTCTGGCCGCCTCTCTGGTTGAATTGGGTGGGGGAGACGTGGGTTTTCTCATTCTTACGATTCTCGTCTTCATACCATTGGGCGCCATATTGGAGGGGGTTCCGGCCGTCGTCATGCTAACCCCGATTCTATTGCCCATCGCGAAACAAATGGGCATTGACCCGGTTCACTACGGCACCGTCATCGTCGCGACGCAGGGGATCTCGGTTTTCCTGCCACCGGTCGGCGTGAGCTTGCTGGTGGCTTGCTCCGTGGGCCAGGTTACCCCGGCGGAGGTCGCCCGGCCAATCATTCCCTATCTCGCACTCTTATTCGCCTTTACACTTATCATCGCTTTCGTCCCGGAAGTCGTGCTCTTTCTCCCGCGACTCGTCGGATATTGAGGGCCCTAATGCGTCCATCGATCGAACATCCCTGTTTTGAACTCAAGGAGGATTTCATGTTTCGAAAAGCGAGACGGACACTGCTCGCGCTTGCAGGCCTCAGCCTGTTTGCCACCACGTCATTAAAAGCCATGCAGAGCTCGTCGCCCGCGTCCGAGCCGGACGAGTTGATCACCACCTACTCCATTCTCGGCTACGACCCGGAGACGGGTGACGTCGGTATCGCGATCGCCTCCCGCGTCTTCAACGTCATGTCGTTTTACGGAAAGGCCGGCGTGGGAGTGATCGCCATGCAGCACTCGTTTGCCGGGCAAAACCTCTTGACCGCCGTCGAAGGCGTTCAGCTCATGGAATTGGGCTTCTCGGCCGCCGACAGCCTCCAGATGCTCATGTCCAAGGACGCCGGTCGGGAGTTTCGGCAGATGGGCGCGGTGGACGCGAAAGGGCGTGTTGCCGCCCACACCGGTCCCGAGTGTACTTTCTATTCCGGCGACCGCCAGGGGAAGTATTACACGACCCAGGGGAACATGCTCACCGGCAAGGAGACGACGGACGCGATGGGTGACACCTTCGAGTCGACCGAGGGCGAATTGGCCGACCGTCTCATGGCGGCACTGCTCCAGGCAGACACGGTGGGCGGCGACGCGCGGGGCAAGCAGTCCGCGGCGTTGAGAATCTACCGTAAAGGCGGGGCTGAGGATGCCAGTACCACCGTCGGTGCTGACGTGTATCCGATAAGCTACTATATCGACCTCCGCGTCATGGACCATGAAGAGCCAGTTCGTGAGCTCAATCGACTCTGGCAGAAGCGGAAGGATTACCGTCTCTACGGAAATGCGGTACGCCTTGCAGCCGACGGGAGACCCGACGAAGCGATTGCCGCCGCGAAGGAGTTCGTTGACCGTTACCCCAACGAGTCCCGCGCCTACGAGGCGCTCGGCCTCGTTCACTACCAGCTCGGCAACAAGGACGAGGCGATACAGTGGTTTCGCGAAGCGGCTTCGCGAAACCCGCGTTACGAGCAGCTTTGGAAAATGCGGATGAAGGTCATCCGGGACCGGACCGGCACCTTGGACCGGTTCAGCCGCTATTTCAAAGACGACCCCGACTTCGCCCGTCGGCTATTCGCGAAATAGCGCGGCGTGGCTCCCCGTCCCGACCCGGCGTCGCCACCGGATCGCAGGGGGCTTGTTGTCCTCGGGCTCGTGCTCGCCCTAGCCCTTGGACTCCGCCTACTCGGACTACAGAGGAACGAGCTTTGGTTCGACGAAGCCTTTGCAGCGCTCGTCGCCAGTGCGTCTCCGACCGGAATTCTCGCGGAACTGAAGAACGACTCGTCGCCGCCGCTCTACTACTGGCTGCTATATCTGTGGAGGGCTTTAGCAGGTTCAGGGCCGGCGGCACTGCGTGGTCTGTCGGTGTTTTGCGGGGTCACGGCGGTCTTGCTCGCGTACCGGCTCGGCCATCGACTGTGGGGCGCCGACGTCGCCTGGCTCGGAGCTCTTCTGCTCGCCGTCTCGCCGCTACACATCTATCATAGCCAACAGGTACGGCCTTACGCCCTGTTCATCCTGCTCGCACTCGGATCCCTCTCATGCCTCGAGTGGTTGAAGCGATCCAAATCTTCGTATGTGGGACTCCTCTACAGCTTTGTCACCGCGCTTTCCTTATACACCCACAATTATGGACTCTTCCTCCTGATCCCTCCGTTGCTCTACGTCGTTCGGCGACAAGTATCCGCTCGTTTCGGCCTGGCCTGCGTGACCGCGATACTGCTTGCCTACAGTCCATGGACACCACTCCTCCGGCACCAGATCCAGACGGGAGCGGCCTCCTGGCTCGAGCGCATCTGGAGCGAGACTCCGCCCGCTCTCGCCCTCGTCAAATCATTCGCCGCGTTCTCGATAGGAGGGGATATACCAGCCTACGTGCCGACCGGATCCGCCGCGATGCCCGTTTGGCCGAAGCTTCTTGCCTACCTGCTTTTTGGCACCCTGGCACTGCGGGGACTGACACGTTCGGGGCAAGAAGGTCGAGCGGGCAGAGTTTTCGCCGTCAATATGATGCTCATCCTGGCCGTCCCCTTTCTCGTATCGTTCTATCTACCTATCTACATGGTTGCTCGTTATGACGTCATCGCATTGCCTCTTTTTCTTCTGCTCTGTGCCAGCGGCGCCCGTAGCTTCCGTGGCGTTACCTATGCGACGGCCGTAATGCTCACGGCGGGGCTCGCCGCCTGGGCGCTGTTCTTCTATTATTCCAAGCCGCCTCTTCAAGGAGTTGCGGCGCAGGCGCGGATCATCCGAACGCATGCCAAAGCTTCTGACGCGGTGCTCTGCACCGGATTTACCCGCAATCCGCTGGAGTACTACGTCCGACTGCAGAAAGGCCCGATAGCCTTCTTCTCCTATCCGACATCGTCGGCCGAACACCGAGGTTGGATAGACGAAGACGAGATCGCTGATAAAAGTCTGATGGCGGCTGACGCCCGAGACTTGGTCAAAGCTCTTCACGACAGACTACAACCGTCCGATCTTCTCTGGGTTGTGCACTCGCGCCTCCTCGCCGAGGTAAATCAGTTCCTCTTTAGGTCTTTCGATGATCGTTTCCGTCGGATTCGCTGCCCGGACGAAGCAGAGAGCTTTGGGATGACGTGCTGGCGGGCCGTTCCGGACGGTTAGCCTCTTAGAACTGAAGCGATGCTTGTGAGGATCCGAGCTTGCTTCTTACGGAGCTTGACGTTATTCTCCGTCAACTGGATTCGATCGGAGGAGAATGAGTATGCGCCTTGAAGCCCGGCATGCGCTGGTCACTGGAGGGTCTCGAAGCATCGGCCGCGGCATTGCGCTGGCGCTCGGTCGCGAAGGCGCCGACGTGGTCGTGAACTTCAAGTCACGTCGCGACGCGGCGGAGGAGGTCGTCGGCTCATTGAGGGAGCTCGGTCGGCGCGCCACTGCGGTACAGGGGAGCACGGATTCGAGCGAGGATGTCAACCGCCTGGTCAAGGAGGCCGACGATTTCCTGGGTGGTATCGATCTACTGGTGAACAACGCTGGCGTTCTCAAGCGAACGCCATTTCTGGAAATTTCCCAGGAAGAGTGGGACTGGACGCTAGAAACGAATCTGAGAGGTTACTTTCTCGTCGGCCAGGCGGTGGCCCGACGCATGATCGATCGGGAGATCGCGGGAGCGGTCATCAATGTGTCCTCGGCAGGCCAGGCGATCGCGGCGCCGAACTTGACGCACTACTGCGTGGCCAAGGCGGGTATCGAGATGCTCACCAAACAAATGGCCTTGGAGCTGGCCCCGCACCGCATCAGAGTCAACGCCATCGCTCCCGGTCTCATCGAGACCGATCTCAATCGGAGCGACATCCAAGACCCCGCATTTCGCGAGCGCCGCCTGGCACGAATTCCCCTGAAGGAGATTGGTGTCCCGGAAGACGTGGTGGGTGCGGTGGTGTTTCTGGCCAGCAACGAGGAAGCTCGACTGGTGACCGGAGCTTCGGTGTTCATCGATGCCGGCCAAACGATCTGGGGCGCGTAGAAGCTTTCTCGGCGTGCGCGCGCGCGCCGGTACCGTCCTCAGACGCCGCGTTGCAGTGGCCACGTGGCCCGACGGCTCACCCCTTGCATTGCCGATCCTCGTCGCGTCCGGAGCCCCCGGACCGGCTCTGTATGTTCAGGGCGGCCTTCACGGAGACGAGATCGTGGGGGTAGAGGCGGCGCGACAGATCGTCGAGCGGGTTCGCCCGCGCGAGATTCGGGGGACTCTCGTCTCGGTTCCCATCGCCAATCCACCGGCTTTCATGAGCCGGCAGCGAGGCTGGCCCTTCGAAGCAAGGGGCCCCATCGATATGAACCGGGTGTGTCCAGGAGACGCGAGCGGTCCGCTCACCGCGCGTATTGCCCGGGCGATCTTCGACGGCGTTCTTCCATCCGCCGACTACTGCCTCGACTTTCACGGCGGCATGAGCGGTTCCAGCGAGGCTCCTTTCGCGCAAGTGGTGATGCTGGACGACGAGCACCGAACGCTGGCAAAGCGAAAGCTCATGGCGGACGCGTTCGGAACCGAGCTCATCTACGAGATGAGGCCGAAGGAGCGGGGGCGGCACGTCGTCTTTCGCGGTCTCGAATTCTCGTTCGCCGAGCAGGCCCGCCTCGCCGGCGTACCGACACTCGTCGTGGAGCTCGGGGAGGGAGGACGGCTTCGCGATGATCTCGTGTCCCTGGCGCTCGACGGTGTCTTGAACGTGATGCGCGCGGTGGGAATGCTGACCGGCGAGCCGCGCGTGCCGGAAATACGCTTCCGCTTCGATCGGGTTTCCATCCTGAGGCCTAACCGCGGCGGAATCCTGCGCCTGAACAAAGGCCCGGGGGATCGAGTGGAAGAGGCAGAGCGGGTGGGGTACGTTGCGGACGGTCTTCGAGTCGTCGAGAAACTGCGAGCACCGGCTTCGGGGATCGTTCTCCGCGTCGCGAGCGCTGGCGTCACCGAGCCTGGTGCCGACTGCTTCTGGGTGGCCCATGTCAAGGAGCTAGCCTGTTGATCGAGCGAGTCGTTCCTCTCGTGCTCGGCGGCTTGCTCGCTCAGGCCGCCTGCCAACCGGAGGTGTCCGAAGACATATGGCACGTGCGTTTCACGCACGTCTACACGAGCGCGTCGGACTACCAGCTGATGGCCGAGCGTATCCGCGATCTCATGGACGAGAGAACAGACGGGAGATTCCGCGTCGTCATCTACCCGTCGGCTCAGCTGGGCGGCGAGCGGGCAGCGTTCGAGCAGCTTCAGGCGGGTGCCACGCACATGGCCATCTCCGGAACGCCGGTGCTCTCCGGCTGGGTGCCGGAAGGACAGATCTTCGATCTGCCCTTTACCTTCGAGACGCGCGACGAAGGCCTGCAGGTTCTCAACGGTCCGCTGGGAAACTGGTGGCGCGAGCAGCTTCTCGAGAGAACCGGTGTTCGCTCTGTCGGGTTTCTCGACTACGGATTCCGGCACGTATACAACAGCAAGCGGCCCATCAACGAGCCTTCCGATCTCGTGGGCTTGAAACTTCGCGTGCTCCAGAATGCTACCTATCTCTCCGCCTACGAGGCCTTCGGTGTCCAGGCGACTCCGATGAGCTACGGTGAGGTGTACTCGGCTCTCCAGCAGGGCGTCATCGACGGTGGCGAAGCGAACGTCATCGGCTTCGTAACCGACCGTTTTTCAGAGGTGGGCAACTACTTCAGCTTCACCTCCATCACCTACAACCCGATCACGCTGCTCGTGAACGAGCGCTTCTACCGCTCCCTCCCCGAAGACGTGCAACGGAGCCTGGACCGCTCCGCCGCCGAGGCCCTCTCGTACCAGTCGGAAGTGGCCCGCGAGCTCGAGCGAGACGCGATCGCGGAGATGGAATCCGCGGGCGTGGTGGTTTCTCGCCCGTCGCTCGATGCGTTCGAGCCCATCGTCCGTCCCCGGGTGTGGGAAGAGCTGGCCTCTAGTCTCGAAGGGGGCGACGAGCTGCTCGAGCGCCTTCGGCAGGAGACCGAACGCGTTCGCAAAGTGACTGCGAACTAGCTAGTACCCGTCCTGACAGGTGTAAGAGGTTGAGAAAAAAGGGGTAATCGCAAATTTAGGGCTAGCCTTCTGAGGGAGTGTCGTTTAGTATCGAGTCGACAAAAACGCAGATTCTAAACGACTTAACTCCAAAGGAGACCAGCCCTAAATGCGAAAAACGATCAACCCACAACCAAGCCTTCGCGAGCCCTGGCTGGAGCTGGAGCACGCACGCGAGCTCGAAACGATATCATCGCTGCTCGATGCCCATCCTAAGCTGAATGAGCTGGTACTGCAAGACCTGAGGTCGGTCACCCCATCGGCAGGGAGCGATGTTGGTCGTGGGGGAATGAGCGCGGAGCAGGTTCTCCGGGCGTTGTTGGTCAAGCAGCTGAATCAGTTCACCTATCGGGAGCTGGCGTTTCACTTGGCAGACTCTCGAAGCTATCGGACGTTTTGCCAGCTCGGCATCATAGAGCCGAGCCCGTCGAAGTCGACCCTAGCAGCAAACATCAAAGCCGTGAAGTTCGAAACGCTGGAGAAAATCAACCGAGAGTTGGTGAGTGTTGCCGAGAAGACCGCGATCGAAAAAGGAAGAAAAGTACGAGTGGACTGCACGGTAGTGGAGTCGAATATTCATTCTCCTACGGACTCCGAGCTTCTTTATGACTGCGTCCGAGTTCTCACTCGCCTCATGTGCCGAACTCGCGAACTGCTGGGTACAGTAGTGGTCTTCGGCAATCGAACGCGTCGAGCGAAGAGACGTCGACTGGGAGTTCTAAACGCGAAGGATAAGGAACAAAGGCGTCGCGTCTATCGAGATCTACTGAAGGTGTCGGAAGAAACCTATCGCTCCGCTCAACGCGTTGCAGACCAGTTGGACGAGTCCGGCTTGACCGAGCCGGTGAAGCGAGCGAGTGCGGAGAAGATCGCCGCGGATTTTAAGCACTTTCTCGTCCTCACCGAAAAAGTCATCAACCAAACTCGGCGTAGAGTGATTGATGAAGAGCGTGTGCCTGCGGAGGAAAAGGTCGTTTCGATCTTCGAAGAACACACCGACATTATTCGCAAAGACCGGCGCGAGACTCTCTACGGTCACAAGGTGTGTTTGACTGGTGGCTCGTCCTCGATGATTTTGGATTGCGTGATCTTGGATGGGAATCCGTCCGATTCAACTCTCGCGGAAACCATGATCGACCGTCAAGTCGAACTCTACGAACGGGCCCCGCGCCAGGTTGCCTACGATGGCGCGTTTTCTTCAAAGGCAAACTTGGAAGCCATCAAAGGCAAGGGAGTTGAAGATGTTGCCTTTACCAAGGCTCACTTCGCGGTGACCGATATGGTCAAGAGTTCCTGGGTCTATCAACGCCTACGGCGATTTCGCTGCGGAATCGAAGGCGTCATTTCGTTCTTGAAACGAGTCTTTGGTCTCGACCGATGCACATGGCGCTCATTGCCTTCTTTCAAATCCTACGTATGGAGTTCCATCATCACCTGCAACCTGTTGGTAATGGCAAGGCACCTATTACGATAATAATGATTACTCTTACTGCGTTTATAGCCATGGATTGCTGACGATTCGCCTCTCGTTTCGTCCAAGATTTTCATTCGCTTCCGAGCCTACGAGGTGCCGACTGAAAACGTATAATACCCACATCTTCGATAGGCCTCTCGTACACCACAAGTTATGGTGTTTCTGGACAGGAACTAGCTAGTACCCGTCCTGACAGGTGTAAGAGGTTGAGAAAAAAGGGGTAATCGCAAATTTAGGGCTAGCCTTCTGAGGGAGTGTCGTTTAGTATCGAGTCGACAAAAACGCAGATTCTAAACGACTTAACTCCAAAGGAGACCAGCCCTAAATGCGAAAAACGATCAACCCACAACCAAGCCTTCGCGAGCCCTGGCTGGAGCTGGAGCACGCACGCGAGCTCGAAACGATATCATCGCTGCTCGATGCCCATCCTAAGCTGAATGAGCTGGTACTGCAAGACCTGAGGTCGGTCACCCCATCGGCAGGGAGCGATGTTGGTCGTGGGGGAATGAGCGCGGAGCAGGTTCTCCGGGCGTTGTTGGTCAAGCAGCTGAATCAGTTCACCTATCGGGAGCTGGCGTTTCACTTGGCAGACTCTCGAAGCTATCGGACGTTTTGCCAGCTCGGCATCATAGAGCCGAGCCCGTCGAAGTCGACCCTAGCAGCAAACATCAAAGCCGTGAAGTTCGAAACGCTGGAGAAAATCAACCGAGAGTTGGTGAGTGTTGCCGAGAAGACCGCGATCGAAAAAGGAAGAAAAGTACGAGTGGACTGCACGGTAGTGGAGTCGAATATTCATTCTCCTACGGACTCCGAGCTTCTTTATGACTGCGTCCGAGTTCTCACTCGCCTCATGTGCCGAACTCGCGAACTGCTGGGTACAGTAGTGGTCTTCGGCAATCGAACGCGTCGAGCGAAGAGACGTCGACTGGGAGTTCTAAACGCGAAGGATAAGGAACAAAGGCGTCGCGTCTATCGAGATCTACTGAAGGTGTCGGAAGAAACCTATCGCTCCGCTCAACGCGTTGCAGACCAGTTGGACGAGTCCGGCTTGACCGAGCCGGTGAAGCGAGCGAGTGCGGAGAAGATCGCCGCGGATTTTAAGCACTTTCTCGTCCTCACCGAAAAAGTCATCAACCAAACTCGGCGTAGAGTGATTGATGAAGAGCGTGTGCCTGCGGAGGAAAAGGTCGTTTCGATCTTCGAAGAACACACCGACATTATTCGCAAAGACCGGCGCGAGACTCTCTACGGTCACAAGGTGTGTTTGACTGGTGGCTCGTCCTCGATGATTTTGGATTGCGTGATCTTGGATGGGAATCCGTCCGATTCAACTCTCGCGGAAACCATGATCGACCGTCAAGTCGAACTCTACGAACGGGCCCCGCGCCAGGTTGCCTACGATGGCGCGTTTTCTTCAAAGGCAAACTTGGAAGCCATCAAAGGCAAGGGAGTTGAAGATGTTGCCTTTACCAAGGCTCACTTCGCGGTGACCGATATGGTCAAGAGTTCCTGGGTCTATCAACGCCTACGGCGATTTCGCTGCGGAATCGAAGGCGTCATTTCGTTCTTGAAACGAGTCTTTGGTCTCGACCGATGCACATGGCGCTCATTGCCTTCTTTCAAATCCTACGTATGGAGTTCCATCATCACCTGCAACCTGTTGGTAATGGCAAGGCACCTATTACGATAATAATGATTACTCTTACTGCGTTTATAGCCATGGATTGCTGACGATTCGCCTCTCGTTTCGTCCAAGATTTTCATTCGCTTCCGAGCCTACGAGGTGCCGACTGAAAACGTATAATACCCACATCTTCGATAGGCCTCTCGTACACCACAAGTTATGGTGTTTCTGGACAGGAACTAACTAAAGCAGCCAACCAAGGACACATCCCTTTGCTCAAAGTCCTCCTTGCAGTCGGTGTGGATCCCAACGAGCCCAACCGTAATGGGAAGACCGCTTTGATCCAAGCGGTCGAGGGAGAACAGCAAAGGTCGATTCGCGAACTCGTCAGGCATGGGGCGGACGTGAACGTGGCCGATCTGGACGGCTGGACACCGTTGACCTACGCCGCCCGAAACGGCAACGACCGGATGGTTCGCATACTCATCCACTCGGGTGCGAACGTCAATCTACCGACCAAAACCGCGTGGACTCCGTCCATGTTTGCCGCGATAGAAGGGTACCGCGTCGTTCTACAAACGCTGCTGGAGGCAGGCGCCGACGCGAACGCCGCGAGCAAGGCGGGGCTCAGCCCGCTCATTCGAGCCGCGCAGAGAGGCGATGCGCAGATGGTGCGTTTCTTGTTGCGGTCGGGAGCTCGTGACCTGAGCATCGATGGTGTGGACGCGGCTTGGTGGGCCAAGGTCATCGGGCACGAAACGGTGGCGCAACTCTTATCCGACGGCACTTCCACAGGCCCAAACGGATCGTGAAGACTCCTCCTCGCTGGGTCTCGAAGTTCTGTCTCCTCATCGGGAGCGTGTTCGCCAGCCTGTTCGCGGCCGAGATCCTGTTACGCTGGACGGGCTACGAGTATCAGCCGCTCAAGATCAAATTCGGCACTACCTATCATCGCTACTCGCACAGCTTCGACGATAGGCATTTCATCTACGATCCCGATCTTCTTTGGCGTCCGAGGCCGAGTTACGAGCCCTTCAACGGGCAGGGCTATCGTGGACCCGAGTTGGAGACCGCAAAGCGTGATGGGGAATTTCGGATCTTTGCTCTCGGGGACTCCAACACGTTGGGATCCCCGGAGGCGAGCTGGCCGGAAGACCTGCACCGCATCCTTGACGAGTCTTGCGGTCTTTTTCAGGTGGTGAACGCCGGCGTCACGGGCTACACCTCGGACCAAGGAGTCCTACGTCTCGAGGAAGTACGAAAGTTTCAACCGGATATGGTGCTCATCAGCTTCGGATCAAATGATGCCCATCCCACTACCGTGCCGGACAAACAATACATGGCCCGATCCATGTGGTCCCGCAGGTTGGAGGGGCTCACCTATCCTTCTCGTGTGGCGAGGCTAGCCACGGGAGTGCTGACCCAACTCACCGTGATGCGCATGGGCGAGATAACCCGCCGCGTCAGCCTAGAGGACTATCGCAGCAACTTGGAAAAGATGGCGAAGCGCGTTCGCTCGGACGGTGCAGTGCCGGTCCTTCTTACGCGGCCCTACTACGGCAATATGCCGCCGGTGATCCGATGGAAGTCCTTCGCTCACGAGTACAACGCCATGACTGCGGAGGTGGCCAAGCGCCTCGATCTGCCGCTGGTCGATCTGTACACGCACTTCAGGGATCGTGACGAGCTTTTTGTGGACGAGTCTCACTTCAACCCGGAAGGCCATCGTTTGGCGGCACAAATCGTCCACCAGCACATACAGCCTTTCGTTCGGGGTGAGGGCCTCGTTCCATGCGCCACGCCCAGCTCGTGAAGCACTCGACTGGAGTCCTCTGCCGACAGCGTGCGGCCCGTGCTCGAAGCGCTCGCCCGATGAGCCCAGCGCTTCGTTACGCGTCGGTTCAGCGGGCGCCGACGATCCCCTTCACCGATTCCAGAATCTTCGGCGCGTCGTAGCCGACGCCGTCTTTGAACACAATGGTGGTGTTGCGAATGTCGGCCGGGTTCGCGATCGGATCGCCCTTTAGGACCACCAGGTCGGCGAGCTTGCCTTCGGAGACGGATCCCAGTCGATCGTATTCTCCTAGGATCCTTGCGCCGTTAGCGGTCATGATCTCGATCGCCTGAACGGGAGTGAAGCCGGCCTCAATCAGCAGCTCGAAATTGCGCTGATCCCCGAAGCCCGGAAGGGCTCCCCCGTTTCCCGTCGGGTCGACACCTGCCGCCAGAAGGCCGCCCGCGTCGGCGAAAGCCTTTTCGAAGGCCAGCACCCGCGTCCAGACCTGCGGCATGAAGGATTCGGGGGCCGATTCCTGCACGGCGCGGTGGCGCTCCAGAAAAGCCTCACGGACCTCGGGAGCCATGATCTCCAGCACGCGATCCTCGACCGGCCGCCCGGGGACCATCTGCTCGACGACGGCCAGGGTCGACGTCACCGCCACGCCTTTGTCCACCATGCGCTGGATCAAGGATTTCACTTCGTCGCTCCCGATCTCGACGTTCGCGAGGCTAGCCCGCTGCATGGGGGGGCAGACGTCCGACTGCTTCGCGGGATCGAAGTCCGATGCGACGAGCAGCCCGTGCTCCAGGTTGTCGATACCCAGCTCGACGGCCTCGCCGAACGTCACCGAGCAGAGATGGCCGGTGAAGTTGATGCCCTGACGATGAGCCTCATCGATCGCGGCTTTCAGGTTCTCCCGGCTGATTCGGCTGTGGGCTTTGATCCACGTGGCGCCCTCCTCGACCCAGTAGCGCACCATCCGGCGAGCGTCCTCGGGGGAGGAGGGTGAGTAGTTTCGAAGCCCCTCGCTCAGCCGCGGACCGGTGATGTGCATTCGGGGACCCACCAACTCGCCCGCCTCGATGCCTTTCTTCAAGTTGATCTCCGTGTAGGGCGACAGGCTTCCGGTGGTACGTATCGTCGTGAGACCGGACGCCAGGTAGATCCTGGGCGCGCTGAAGCTCAACGTCAGCCGCGCCCGAGCTCCCGCGTAGTCGGTGTGATCGTGCATGCCGACGAGACCGGGGATCACCGTGTGTCCGGTAAGATCCAGCACCTCGGCTCCGCTCGGGACAGGGACCTCACTCGTAGCGCCGACGGCGGTGATCCGACCCCGTTCCACCACGATCGTCTGACCGGCCTGCGGAGGGGCGCCGGTGCCATCCACCACGCGGACGTTCGTCAGAGCGAAGACGGGAGCCCGAACGCGCACGAATTCCAACACGGCCGGCGAGAGCTCGTCGGCGAATTGAGACCGGGCCACGTTGCTCTGGAAGGCGAGGATTGTGATAGCGAGAAAAATGACACGTTTCATCGGTTCCTCCTGTACGCGAAACGCCGGCCGTTATGCTGGGTCTCCCGCCGCGCCTTCCAATCGGCCTCCAAGAGGTTGCCTTTGTTGGGGGTAGCCTCGGCGGCCTGGCTCGTTCTCTCTCTGGCGTGCGGATCCCCCGGCCCATGGCAAAAGAGTCAGCGTGACGACAGCCTGGCGGATACTCGCACGCCACGTGCGGGCGCTCGTGGTGTCATCGAACGCAACGAGGCTGATGGGAGCAAGCACGATGCGTCGGCGGAGCCGGGTGCGCTACGGAGCCTGACCGGGGCTCGAACCCGGGTCGTCTGGACCCAGGATGTCGCCGACGGGACGGATATCCTCAGCGCGGGCGGGCAGTTGATCTTGATGGGCTTTGACACCCACGACCGACTTGGCGAGCGAGCTATCCTCGACACACCGGCCAACTATGCCAAACCCCTGATCACCCCTCTCGGCAACCGGGTGGTGTTCTCGGACCATCAGCAGAAGAGCGCCTTCGTCGTGAACTGGGACGGATCCGGCCTGAGACGGCTCGGCGAAGGGTTTTCCCTCGCAACCTGGATCGACCCCGAGACGCGAATCGAATGGGTCTACATGGGCACGAATGAAGCGCCGACCCGAGCTCCCTCGTATCGAATCGTCACGCGGTACCAGATCGACCGATGGGACGTGAGCGAAGTCGTCTGGGACAAGCGGCCGGTGAACAACAACAGCTTCCAGCTGTCCGCCGACGGTCGCCTCGCCGGAGGCCTGTTCCCCTGGCCTAGTGCCGGTGTGGTGGAGCTGCCCAACGGCTCCTGGCGCCGTATCGGACGGGGATGCTGGACCGCATTCGCGGGTCACGGCAGCTCACTGTTCTGGTACTTCGACGGATCTCACCGCAATCTGACGATGGTGGATATGGAGCGGGACGAACGGTGGCAGGTCAACATAAACAATGCACCCGGGATTGAGGGCTACGAGATTTATCATCCACGCTGGACCAACCATCCCCGGTTCCTCGCTGTGACTGGCCCCTATACCGTGGGCGACGACGCGAACAAGATCCGTGGTGGTGGTCAGCAAGTCGAGATCTACCTTGGCCGCTTCGCAGCGGATTTTGTGTCCGTCGAAGAGTGGGTCCGGGTCACATCCAACCGTCGCGCCGACTTCTATCCAGATGCGTGGATTGATCCAACCGAGCAACCTGCGGCGGGGGTGGTGCGCGACATCGAGCGCGGGTCAGGGCGCCCGTCAACGGCCGAAACGGCGAGCGGCCGGCTGGTCGTCGAGGCTCGGGTGCTCGCAAGCGCCCCGATTCCTACGCCCGGGTCGATCCTTCCTTACCGACGGGCTCTGCTCGTCAACGAGTACGAAGTCGTTCGTGTCGTAGCCGGCACCTACGAAGAGAAGAAGGTTCTCGTGGCGCACTGGGTCATCCGAAACAGCCAGGTGCTTGTGACGGCGGCGCGGCAAGAGGGCACGGTCGTTCGAATGACGCTGGAAGCGTATGACGAGCACGACGAGCTGGAAGGCGAACGGCTCGTCATGGATAGCGACGCGTTCGATCTGCGTCTATATTACGACCTCGACAAACATTGCGCACACCGCGTTCCAACTACGTCGTCGAGTCATCGAAACCTCCTTGTTGGGCGACGCCGACAACAACCAGCCAGCCTGCTTCGTGAGCGCCGCGCCAGTATAGGCTAGCACAGAACTCGCCGACGTGCGCCCGCACCTGTCAGGAACCCATATTTTCCGATTTGATCCGCGCGTTTTTCAGTTATCGCAGCATTCGCGGGAACTAGCGCCCCGGCGATCACGCGGCGTCAGTGTTTCGCGATCCCGTCCTGTGCCAAAACGCGGCCCTTTTTAACCCTAATCGCAAATAAACGTCACCGTGTCTGAGGTCTTTGGCCCCGTGAATAGCACCTTTTCCAGGTTCTGCATACACCGTGCAGAATCACCTATAGTGGCGGCGAGCGGGTGCCCCAGCATGAGCTTCTCGCCTGCGCCCAGTGCGGCTGTTTCGCGTTTTCGTGCTTCGAAGATTTTGCGATTAGGGTATCGACGGGTGGTCGTTCGAGCCGGGATTTTAATTGGCTTTAGTAAGATTTTCTATACGGCAATTTCAATCTCCTGGACGCCTGAAAGAAGGTCGTGTCGTGAACCCTGTCGTGTCCAAAAACACAAACGCGTCGCCAAGCCCTTGATGGTTGCGCTCTTCTTAATGATGATAGATGAACTCGGCGACAGCCCGGCGTGCGGGTCTTAGAGTTCGTTTGTATTTTTGGACACGACGGGATGCCACGCTCCCGAGCGGAAACCTGGGTCCAGGCCCGGGCCGCACCTGGACCAGAACGTGCTAGCCCGCTGCGCCGCGGTAGCCCCGGCCTCGGTTCTAGGTCCTCTAGAGACGAGAGCGCGAACAAATGACGAAATCATGCCGGCATGGTCCCGGCAGACCGGAGACTAGTCAAGTTCGGTGCGCGCGGATGAATAAATAGAAGGCACAGCCGAGTTTTGGCACAGGACGGGGTCGCGTCACGGTCTCTTGGTGGACCCACAAGATACGAGGCCTACACCGCAACGATTTCATCATGGCCGCCAAGACCGACGCCTTTTTTGCGGCTGCCCTCACCGAAGGGCAATGATCGAGAACCGTAGACGCTGCCTACTCAACTCAGATCAGACTACGACGCATCGATGCTTACCAACACCTCGACGACGTTCTTGCTCGAGGCCAGGTCGCCGCCTGATCTGATACCATCACGACGACGCGGAGAAGCGCCATTCTTTTTTCACGTGATTAGGTACGCATCCGGACGATGGGCCACAACAGCAGAAAAGACCGCGCACGAAAAAATGGCGTGAGCTTCTCAAGCCTAAATTAAGTTCATGGGCGTTGCTGCTCCTTTCATTATTCTAGTAGTTCTCTTTTTCTTGGTTGCTCCGATTCTAGGCGTGGTTGCTTTTGTGCGCCTTACGCGGCTGGAGGGACGGCGTCGGTCCGGCCGCAACGAAAGCGTTGTGGGCCGTGTGTCCGCTTTGGAGAGGCAAGTCTCTGAACTGAGTCGTCGCCTCCAGGAAGTACTGAAAACGACTGAGCCCGAGGGGCCCCCAGCCGAACATCTTGCTGCGCCGAAGTCGGAAGGCACTGCCATGGCAGTCGAGCCTTCGCTCTGCCCCTCACTACAAGTTCCGCCGCCGTCAACTCAAGCAACACACTCTCCGGCCGATGCGGTTCAGATCAAACCTGGTGCCGGAGGTCTGGACATGGAAACCCGTTTTGCCGGGCGCTGGCTCAATTGGATCGCGATCGTCGCTTTACTGCTCTCGGTGGCGTTTTTTGTAAAATTTGCCTTTGATAACCAGTGGGTGGGGCCGGTGGGGCGCGTGCTCATCCTGCTGCTGATAGGCGGGTTACTGCTCTGGTACAGCCATCGGCTGCTCAGCCGTGGCTACCGCTATTTTTCCGAGGGGATTACGGGGCTGGCCACAGGCGTGCTCTACCTCGCTGTCTATGCCGCCTGGTGGTTCTACCATCTGGTTCCGCAAGGCGTGGCGTTTATCGCAATGGTGGCGGTTACTGCGGGAATGCTTACGGTGGCCATTCGGCGCAACTCGCAGTCGGCCGCATTTCTGGCGATGCTGGGTGGCTTTCTGACTCCCGCGTTGTTGAGTACTGGAGAAGACTCACAGCGTACGTTGTTCAGCTATCTGGTAGTCCTCAACGCGGGCCTGCTGGTGCTGTCCCGGTGGCGCACCTGGCGCGCTCTGGAAATTGTCTGTCTGGTCTGGACAATCGGTTATTTCACCACCTGGTACGACCAATACTACACCTCGGAAAAGCTTCTTGTGACTTTCTTCTTTGCGACCGCTTTCTTCACCGAGTTCGGAATCATTCCACTTTTGCAAGCACGCCAGGGACCGAAATTGCGCGCCGCACAGATGGTCGTCGTGCTGGCAAACGTGACCTGGTACATGGCGGCACTTGACGCCATGCTCTACGACCATTACCGCGGGTCTCTTACTTTCTGGCTGTTGGTGTTGGTTGCGATCCACTGGAGTGCAGCCTGGTTGGCCGCACAGAATGAGAGAGGGATGACTTCTCCGACGGTATTGCTTTACACGGGACTGGGGCTCACGCTGATAACCCTCGCTGTATTCACCCAGTTCGAGGGCAAATGGGTCACGATGGCGTGGGCGATTGAAGGAACCGTACTGGTGTGGACCGGCCTACGCATCAGACATTACCTGCTGCGATGGTTCGGCCTTTCGCTTTTCGTCCTGGTGGCAATTCGACTGTGGGCCCTTCCGATTCAAGCCGACCGCTTCCTCGCCAATCCTCGTTTTGCCACCTTTGTGGTTGTGGCGGCCTGTTTCGCTGTGGCCTTCTTTCTGGCAAGGGAACACCATGAAGGTGAGGGTACACTTTCGAGCGACGAAGAGCGCTTCTTCAAAGCTGTCGGTCTTGCCGCAAATGTGTTACTCCTCTCGGCCCTTTCCATGGAAATCTGGGAGGCGTTTGGCCGGTTGGAAACGACTACCATTGAGCCGCGGCTATCCCAACAACTGGCACTCTCGCTGTTGTGGATTCTTTACTCATCCGTACACATTGTATTGGGAGTGCAGCGTGGTTCCGCTGCCTTGCGCCGGCAGGGGCTGGCTCTCATTGGTGTGGTTGTGCTGAAGGCGTTCCTGATTGATATATCCTTTTTGGAACGGGGTTATCGCATCCTATCGTTCCTCGTGCTGGGACTGGTTTTGATGTTTGTTTCCTTCCTCTACCAGAAGCACTTTGGCAGGCACGCGGAACAATAACGAAAGGGAATCTCATTCTAAACGCTAGCCCGGTGTACTCCGCAAAAAATGGATGTGTCCCGAGGTTCGTGGAAAAAGAACGGCGCCCTCCACTCCGTCATCAGGGTATCAGATCAGGCGGCAACCTCCGCGTGTTTGAGAACCTCGCTCAGACCTTGGTAGCCGTCGTTGCGCCGTAGTTGAATCTGGCCAGAGGCGATAAGCCCAAACAGCAAAGCGACCGCGGACTCCTCGCTGGAGAACGACGCTTGGGTTTTCGTCCGACGTCGAAACTCGCGGTTGAGATTCTCCAGAGCATTGGTCGTGCGAATCGATTTCCACATGACACGAGGGAATTCGTAAAAGGTCAGCAGCTGATTACCGGCCTCCTCTAGGCTTCGGACGACGGCCGGTGTGAGAGGCGTCCACTTGGCGACGAGTTCGTCATAGGCTTTGCGAGCATCGATCCCGTTCTTGGCGTAGACGATCCGGTTGTAGTCACGCCGGAGCTCACGGCGTGCGTGCGCCGGGCAATGTTCGAGCAAGTTGGCGCGCTTGTGCTCGGTACATCGCTGCACCCGGCACCCCGGCCACTTCTCGAGCGCTTTCGTCAGCCCCTTGTGGCCATCGCTAATCACTAGCTTGGGAGCCCGGAGTCCTTGAGCCTGGAGTCCATCCAGCATGGAGCCCCAATGCGTCGAGGCTTCGCTAACCGCCAGACGCAGATACGTATGGCGCTGGTTGTCTAACGAGAACCAACTCGTTTGAAACTCCTTCACCGGATAACGCCGCCCGGCTTTTCGCCCCTTGAGATAGGTGAGGAAGCCGACTCCCTAGGTTAACAACGAGGGTCACGGTAACCCGAGCAAGGCCTTCTCTGCCGTGACCAGCAAACCGGGCAACGGGTGGTACTACTGGCACTACCGCGACGCTGGGGGCGAATGGCAGAGGATCGATGCTCTCCGAAGTGAGTATCGCCGGAAAGTCGGGAAGGCGAAGCTCGCGCTGGTCCGGACCCCGGTGGAGCTCGGGGCCGAGGCAATTCACACCGACGCTGCCGTCCAGGACCGCGAGCCGGAAAGCGGCAATCGGGTCAAGGGGGGACCCGTCAGTGCGCACGGCAAGCGCGTTGCTATCGGGGATCTTTTGAAGGCCGGACTCGTCCGTGAGGGTGACCAGTGGCGTCTATCGCTCAAGGGCGAAGTTGTTTGGGGCCGCATAAAGAGCAACGGACAACTGGAGGTAAACGACGAGTACCACAACAGCCCGAGCAAGGCCTTCTCTGCCGTGACCAGCAAATCGGGCAACGGGTGGGACTACTGGTACTACCGCGACGCAGGCGGCGAGTGGCAGAGGGTCGATGCTCTCCGAAGTGAGTATCGCCGAGAAGTCGGGAAGGCGAAGCTCGCGCTGGTCTATGACGCGAAGCTCGACAAGGCGTAGCGCGACCGACCATCCGTGCCTTGCTAGGGCTAGAGGACATGAAAATGCGAGAGAAGCTCGCGATATCGTGAAGGATAGGATGACCCCTGAGCAGACCGCCGAGGCAGGCGCAACGATTCTTGACCGTGCATGGACTCGTGCAAAATCTCTTTCGCGTCGGACGGCATTTGTTGCAAGCGCATCATCATCGGGAGCTACGAGACCGCGCTTTCATCGTCTGGCAGGAGGTAACCTGTGCCGTCCGATGAGAGCAAAGGAAGTCAGCTCGACGCGATAGGTTCGCTCGCTCAACGTCAAGTGAACAACCACCGCCTAGAAGGCGGTGGCTTCAAGGGCTGTCAATTGGAAATTGACTGTCGTCGTGAAGAGGCTCGCCATCCTGGGAGTCTATGTACTCCTTTACCATCTCGTCCGTTATGCTTCCTGAACTCACCGCCAGATATCCTCGGGCCCAGAAGTGCCGGCCCCAAAACTTCTTCCTCAGGTGAGCAAACTCCTGAAGGAGTACTCGGGAGCTTATTCCTTTTAGCCACTGCACGATCGTACTCAGGTCCTGGTGTGGTCGGTAGGATACGAACACGTGGACGTGGTCGCGTGCAACCTTACCCGAGATTATGTGCAGCTCATGTTCCATCGCGATCTGACGAATCAGATCGCGCACACGAACCGCTACTGGACCGATCAAAACCTTTTTACGATATTTCGGTATCCAAACGATGTGCGCTTTTAGGTCCGTTTTCGTGTGCGCTCCGTGCCTGTAGTGACGCACGCGACCACAATACCACGATCTTCTCTTCGCCTAAAGGCGAGGGGTTTCGACCATCCCCGGAAGAGACACTAATAAGAAACTCAGGGTGTAGCGTTTGGGGGCAGTGACGTCAAAACCGAGCTCCCTCAGGCGTCGTGTTGAGCCGGTGCCACCTCCAGAGACCACCGCGTTTCATTCATTCGGGGTGGCCGTCAGGCCGTGGAAAACTTGACAATACCGCTAGAAGGGCTGAAAGCGCCTCATTCTCGATTTTCGTCTCTAATCTCGATTTTCGAGTGCCAAGTTTGCGCCAAATAAAGGAGTAGGCGCTGACCGGACCATGCGGCGGCGCAAAAGAGGTCGCCCGAGAGGTCCAGAATCGAGTCCAGGGCTACCGCGGCGGAGCGGGTGTGCCCCGGTCACTACTTGGAGCCGTGCCTACCACCGATGGGCGGCCGAGTTACCAGGCGCACCGATTCACAGGCGTGCCGTTCTCTATTCCCGGGTCTGCGGCGTGATCGTGAGCGCAGGTCTTGAGCGCGTTTGTGTTTTTGGACACGACGCGACCAAAGCATCCTGGTTGGAGGCAGTTCGCCAATCTCATGCAGCTCGAGTTTATGGAAGGGACAACCCGCGTGGTAAACTCCGGTCCAGTCATGCTATTGATTGCCAAACTGATTGACTACTACTCCGTTGTCGTCTTCGTCGCTGTAGTCCTCAGCTGGCTTCAGCTCCCGCCAAGCAACCAGGTGGTTCGCATCGCCAGGATGTTGACCGAGCCGGCTCTGACACCGATTCGCAGACTGGTGCCAACGGCGGCTGGGGTGGACTTCTCGCCGTTGATTCTGCTCGTCCTCCTTCGGATTCTGAGGCGCGCGTTGATCTAGCGCTGTTGCTATAGGGAACGCCAGCGCCATGGGTCGGAAGTCAGCCCTGCGGCGCGAAATACCCTGGATTCTGCGCGGATTCCAAGGGCGTCTAAGCTGCTGATTTGTGGTCTATTTCAAAAGGGCCGAGTTTTGGCACAGGACGGGGTGCATTGGTACAACACGCAACGACTCTTGGAGCCGATCGGAAATGTCCCCCGGTCGAGTACGAGATGAACTACTATCGGTCGCAGGAAGGCTCCTAGAGATGGCGAGACTCAACTAAAACACTCTCCGGGAAACCCGGTACGGTTCACAACACCAATGTCAGCAAGAAGAAGCAGCAGACAATCCCGATCGCGCGAAGTGCCTGCTTCTCGTAGCGCATGAATAAACCAACGAGGCGAACCTCTGGCCAATCTCCTGTCGCCGCACCTTTTGAAGGACCACTATGGAGCGCCTTGCGCCATGGCGCTCGGAACGTCGCCGGCGTTCGCTACCAGCTGGCCGTTACAGCTCTCCTGCTCGCCGAGTCCCGAAGGCGAGTTCTCCCCTTTGTTGAACTCGTCCCTGAGGGTTTTGAAGACATCGACTGTCTTGATAGCGAATCCACCCACTGGCTCGTCCTAATCCGGATCAATAATGATGAGAGACTACTGGACTGAGTTCATGTTCCAGGCCTACGTGAATCACCGAACGGAAGTCATCTTCCTCGCGGGGTTGCCCGACGTTGCCGAGAGTCGGCTGCACTCGCGGGTCAACACCCAATGAGGCAGCTTTTCCACGATAGTGCCACCGGGGCCAACGCCACCCTTCTTTGCGGATTGACCCCGAGTGGCCGCATTGACGTCCACCCCGGCTCGCCCGATGAGGGCACGGGCCTGTCCGCCGCAGTGCAACGGCGCATTATCGATGCGTTCAACGTGGGGCGCGGGCATATGCTGCTCGAAGCCAGCGAGGGTCTGGTGCTGGTCAAGGGGAAGTGGGTCGAGGTGGACCAGGACAAGCTCGGCGCGGTTCTCGAACAGTGGCGGGACGTGCAAAAGCAGGCCCAGGCCGGCGGAGTCAGCTTCGGCGAGGCCATGCGCATGCTGGCTGGCGCCGAGCTCGATGGCGACGACTCGAACGGCACCGAGGACGCTCGACAGGAATGGTCGGAGGTCATCGCAGGAAAATGGCTTTCGTCAAGGCTCGACGCGCTGCGCTCGCCTGAGCTACGGGCCGAGATCGACTCGGACGCGGGCTTGCGGGGCGAGCTCCGTCCCTACCAGAAGCTCGGTGTGGAGTGGCTCTGGACCCTGCGTGGCCTGGAGCTCGGCGGCTGCCTTGCCGACGATATGGGCCTGGGGAAAACCATCCAGGTGCTCGGTGTGCTGTCCATGAGCCGGCGCAACAAGGAGAAGGGTACCGACCTCCTGGTCGTGCCGGCCTCGCTCGTCGACAACTGGCGCCTGGAGATTGAACGCTTCGCGCCCCATATGAAGTTTCTCATCGCCCACCCGTCGCGCATCCCCTCGCCCGAGCTCAAGAAGCTGCCAAAGGAGAAGGTGGATGCCCACGACGCGGTGATCACCACCTACGGCACCGCCATGCGGACCGAGTGGATGAAGTCGCATGCCTGGCGGAACGTAATCCTCGACGAGGCCCAGGCCATCAAGAACCCCAGCGCCAAGCAAACCAGGGTGGTCAAAGCACTGGACTCGCGGTGGCGCCTGGCTCTCACCGGCACACCGGTGGAGAATCGCCTCGGCGACCTGTGGTCGATCTTCGACTTCCTGAATCCGGGGCTGCTAGGCTCGGCGAAGGCCTTCAATGGCCTGTGCAAATCCATGGCGTCGGGTAAGCAAGGAGGCTACGCGCCGCTGCGCAGGCTGGTGCAACCGTATATTCTAAGAAGGCTCAAGACCGACAAGAGAGTCATTGCCGATCTGCCCGACAAGACCGAGGTCAATGCCTACTGCCTGCTGAGCAAGCGCCAGGCCGCCCTGTACAAGCAGTCGGTCGATGAGATGAAGAGGGTCATCGAGGAGCTGGAAGGCATCGAGCGGCGCGGTATGGTCCTGGTCTTTCTGATGCGCTTCAAGCAAATCTGCAATCACCCGTCCCATTGGCTCGGCGACGGAAGCTACGAGGCCGAAGACAGCGGCAAGCTCGCCCGGCTGCGCGAGCTTTGCGAGTCCATCTCCGCGCGCCAGGATAAGGTGCTGGTCTTCACCCAGTTCCGCGAGATGACGGCGCCGCTGTCTCGCTTTCTGACCGAGGTCTTCGGTCACGGCGGCCTCGTGCTGCATGGCGGAACGCCGGTCAAGAAGCGCCAAGGGCTGGTAAACAGGTTTCAGGAGGACGACCGGGTACCGTTCATGGTCCTTTCTCTAAAGGCTGGCGGTACTGGGCTCAATCTGACCGCGGCGTCCCATGTCATCCATTTTGACCGATGGTGGAACCCGGCGGTTGAAAACCAGGCCACGGATCGCGCCTTTCGCATCGGCCAGAAGAAGAACGTACTCGTTCACAAGTTCATCTGCCGGGGCACGGTGGAGGAGCGCATCGACGAACTGATCGCCGGGAAGCAGAAGCTCGCAGGCAAGCTCCTTTCAGGTGGTGCGGAGTCGGCCTTGACGGAGATGAGCAACGAGGATTTGATCTCTATGGTGTCCCTCGACTTGAGCAGCGCCTTGGAGGAATAGAAGATGCACGAACGCGCTCGTCACAAGAAAGCGTGAGGTGAGCTCATGGGCTGGTACTCGTGGCGCCCTTACGTCTCCGTGGCAGCGCGCCGCCGTCATGCCGCGAAGACGGTCGCTAAGATGAAAAAAGCCGGACGCAAGATCTCACCGATCGAGATCGTGGGCCGCAAGATCGCAACCACCTTCTGGGGTGATGCTTGGTGCAAGAACCTCGAGTCGTACAGCGACTACTCGAACCGCCTGCCTCGCGGCCGAACCTACGTGCACAACGGTTCGGTGATCGATCTTCAGATCGAGGCGGGGCGTGTGCGATCTCTCGTCAGCGGCTCCGACATCTATGAGGTGGACACCCAGATCAAAAGCCTGGCGAAGAAGCGCTGGACCGACATCAAGGGCCAATGTGCAGGCAAAATCGACTCGCTGGTCGAGCTGCTGCAGGGCTCCATCTCCAAGGGCGTGATGGAGATCGTGACCTGCAAGGGAGAGGGATTGTTTCCTGCCCCCCGGGAGATCTCGCTGAGTTGCTCGTGCCCCGACTGGGCGACCATGTGCAAGCACGTGGCGGCGACGCTCTACGGCGTAGGCGCACGCCTCGACCACGAGCCGGAGCTACTGTTCACCTTGCGAGGTGTCGACCCAGCCGAGATGGTGGAGGCCGCCGTCGACCAGCCACCGACTGGAGACAAGTCCCGGAGTGGCAGGGTGCTCAAATCCGACAGGCTGTCATCGGTCTTCGGTGTCGACATCGATATGGGTGGGGTCTCTGATGACGATCTTGCGCCGCTTGCCAAGAAGAGTCGGCGCGCTGGGCAGACCGGAAGGAAACCAGGTAGACGTTCTACCCCGTTCAGGAAGCCGACGGCTCGCGCCGGGACGCGCAAGAAAAAGTAGAAGGGTGCGACAATACCGCCTGCCCTCCACGAGTGGCCCCAGGACAGGTCTCGTAGCTCCCGAGGCGTTGTTGCACCGCTACTCTGAGAGCGATGACCACATCGAAAGTAGCTCTTCGATGTTGGAGACGGTAGTAGGGCGTGCCTTTCGTCGAGGAGAACGTCTTTCCGCACTCGCCGCACCGGTATCGACGGCGTTTCCCGGACCTGGTTCGGTAGAATCCGTGGCGAACGATGTTTCCGGAACTGACTTTGCCCCGCAACGGACATGCGAGATTGAGACATCTGCGATTCTTCACTTCTGCCTTGGTGCACAACTCGTGATCTCGGTCCATAATTGTCCTGTACTCGCGGATACGAGGTTCCCCATGAGCATTTTCAAACGCACTCAGCGGAAGTATGTGAAGAAGGCCTATCGCGTGAGGAATTGGCGTGAATATGAGGCGGGTCTACGCACGCGGTAGCCCTGTCAGCGACTCGCTCCCCCCCTTTGGCGCAAACGTGGCACTCGAAAATCGGGATTAGAGACGAATACTGGAAATGAGGCCCGGTCCGCCCTTCTAGCGCGTCTCTGGTGCCACCTGATCCTGCAAAACCGCGCCAACGGCGCGGAAAAGCTCACCCGTCTCTGCAGTGCCACAATTGGCCAGACTGGGTGGCGGATGGTGCAGGTTGGCTATCCGGTCTCGGCAAAAGGTGGTCCAGCTTTTGGCGGAAATCCTCAAATAGAAAAATAAGTGGAGATTCAGGAGGTTTCGAGTTTCGCGCATTTCTGGACTTTTTTGACGCGTACGAACAGGTTTTGCGAGAAGGCTGTTTTACGCCCTCTCGGGTTTCAACCATGATGCCAATTTCGTTACATCCTCTTCCCCTACAGTGATTTAACGGCCTCCGTCACGTGCTGGTCCCCGCACGCATTATCGACGGGTGGTCGTTCGAGCCGGGATTTTAATTGGCTTTAGTAAGATTTTCTATACGGCAATTTCAATCTCCTGGACGCCTGAAAGAAGGTCGTGTCGTGAACCCCGTCGTGTCCAAAAACACAAACGCGCCGCCAAGCCCTTGATGGTTGCGCTCTTCTTAATGATGATAGATGAACTCGGCGACAGCCCGGCGTGCGGGTCTTAGAGTTCGTTTGTATTTTTGGACACGACGGGATGCCACGCTCCCGAGCGGAAACCTGGGTCCAGGCCCGGGCCGCACCTGGACCAGAACGTGCTAGCCCGCTGCGCCGCGGTAGCCCCGGCCTCGGTTCTAGGTCCTCTAGAGACGAGAGCGCGAACAAACGACGAAATCATGCCGGCATGGTCCCGGCAGACCGGAGACTAGTCAAGTTCGGTGCGCGCGGATGAATAAATAGAAGGCACAGGAAGCAGCCAGGCCGACCACCACGACGCCAGCAGCGAACAGACGCTCGGCCCAAGGTAGGCGACAAAGGCGGCGATGACCGTCGGCACGGTGACCCGGCCCGATCGCGCGCGTTCCACGTGGGCGCGTCTCAGCGCGATGAAACCGCCGGCGGCAAGAGAGGCGGTGCCGACCGCCACCAGAATCAGACCTCGCATCGCGCGTTCAGTATCAGTCCTCGCGTTTAGGTCGGGTTGTGCGTCGTCCTGTTTTTGCGGCGTTGCACACATCAGCGCGCAACGGCCGGCGTAGTCCTGTCGCTCTTCGCGTCGTGTCCAAGAATACAAACGAACTCAAGACAGGCGCGCCTGGACCCCGTCGTGTCTGAAAACGCGAAGGGAGCCGGAAGCGGCTACCAGCAGATGTCGGACTAAACCCTGAATCTCCAGACGCGCGAAGAGCGACTTTCCCGAGAGCTAGCTCGGGCCGAGCCTTGAGGGCTGCGATGAGAGCGCGAACAAACGACGAAATCATGCAGGCATGATGCCGGCAGACTGGAGACTAATCCAGTTCGATGCGCGCGGATGAATCAATAGAAGGCACAGGCGGCGACGGCAACGACAGCTTTCTTGGGGCCCCGACGAGATTTGAGCCGGAAGAACTGGGCACGCAGATAGCTGTCGCGCTTGCGGCTTGCCGCCCAAGCGGCTTGGACAAGAGCGGTCTTGAGCCATGGAGCCCCTTTGCGGGTTTTCTGAGAAAAGCGTTTACCGGCACTCTCATGAAGCCGTGGGCATAGACCGGCCCAAGAGCGAAGGTGTCCGGCCGTTGGGAATGCCGAGACATCGGGTCCGATCTCGGCGACGAGAATGGCCGCCGTGGCTTCACTGATGCCCGGGATCGTCACCAGAAGCTCGATGGCCGATCGAAAAGGGCGCAGGCTCTCTGTGATACGGGATTCGAGCGCGCTCACTGAGGCTTCAAGCTGCTCGATATGATTGAGATGAAAACCCAACAGGAAACGATGATGGTCGGTAACGTAGCCCTCGAGCGCTGCGCTCAATTCCTGTTCAGTGGCTTTGAGTCGGCTCGAGCCCAGCTCACTCAGCTTGTGAGGGTCGCTTTCTCCCGCAATGATCGCTCGGAGAATCGCCCGCCCGCTTACTCCCAAAATCGTGCTAATCACGCTCGTCAATTTGATGTTCGCGTCTTCCAACGTCTTTTGAATTCGCTGGGTCTCCCGAGCGATTTCTCGAACGAACTGCTTTCGCGTTCGGGTCAGCTCTCGCAGTTCCTGGATCGGCGTTGGCGGAACGAAGCTAGCTCGAATGAGACCATGGGCAAGCAAATCCGCTATCCACAAGGCATCACTGATATCGCTCTTACGACCCCGGCATGTTCTTGACGTGGGCCGGTTGTGCCAACACCAACTCAAAATGACCTTCGAGCACATGCCACACCGGCTTCCAATACACTCCGGTCGCTTCCATCGCTACAATCGTGCAACCGCACTGCCCCAGCCAATCCAACATTTCCAGCAATTCGCTCGTGGCCGTGCCGAACACACGCGTCTCGCGCACCACCTCCGCTTCGTCGCTACCCGCACGCAAGCCGTAATCGATTTCTGGTGGACGTCCAATCCGGCGCATCGCTTATGAACCACTCTCATCGCAGCCTCCTTCACGTCGCACCGGCGTGGAGCCCACGAACTTGTAATCTAATAGACGCGCTCAACTATCCCAGCTGGAATAGAAAACGCAATTTGGGGTACGCGCAGGACTCCCAGCCAAACTTGACAACGGGCTCAGTCGCACCAACGTTAAGCCGACCTCTGAGCCGGTGCCACCTTCACAGACTACCGCGTTTCATTTATTCGGGGTGACCGCCAGGCCGTGGAAAACTTGACAGCAATGGCACCGCCCGCGTGGGCGGAGGTCATCGGGGAGTGACCGAAATCGTTCGTTCACTCGAAAGTACCCCTCGAACCGCTCACGGGCCAAGCCACGGTGCTCGACCTTGCGGCCGAAGCCCGGTACGCGCCGTTCAATCCACCACATAGCGGGCCCCATGTTGGGTGGATGATGCTCCCTGATGATCTCGCGAGTAATGGAGCCGTCGGGGAGCTGTCGGACACGTTCCTTGGTGACAACCCTCTTTTCTAAGATGGATCGTTCGATGGCCTCCAGATATTTTGAAGCGAGTATTGCTTCAGCTGCATCGATCTGCTCGCAAAACGCGCGAAACTGCCCGCGCTTCGCCTTGCGCCCGCGCACCCGCCACCGGTAAAAGGTGGACGGATGAATGCCCGCGGCCCTGGGCAGGCGTCGGGCCCTACGCGTAGAAGGTCCCGATGTAGTAGCAGCCGTGTCGATTGCCAACGCCTTGTTCCTTCGTAAGGAAGTCGACGGAGTACGTCGATTCCGACACGAAGACGTGCGTCTTGCCGCTAAGGCATTCGAAGACGATGTCCCCGGCCGAGTTTTGGGTGATCGTGTCCCACCCGTCGTAGTAGGTGAGCTCGGATGAGGGGGCCTCTCCGACCACAATGATCGTGGGGTCGATCTTCTCCAACCAATCCTTGGGTACGCGGCCGCTCTTACGGCCGTGATGGGGTGCGAACAAAACGTGCGAGGCCTCGGGGGTGATGGCGTCCTTGATCTTCTCCATGAAATCGGTCTCAAGGTCGCCCATCCACATCACGCGAGCCCCCTCGGCGCGGCTGTAACGGATGATAGGCGAGATGTTGTTGGGGCTACCGCCGTCTTCAGCCTGCTCAAGGGCATCTTTGAAATGCTCGTTGTTCAGGATTGGCCAGCGGATGTTGATACCGGCCGTGTCGCACGTCTCGTCGGACTGGTTCATCCATCTGCGCTTACATCCGCGCTTCAGGTAGAACGCCTTCTTGGTGTCGTCGCGGAGGCTCTTGTAGCGTTTGAAATCCTCGGTCTCTTCGCTCTTCCGAGGCCCCGAGCGCGACAACCGCTACGCTGAGTCCGATCTTCTTCAACCCGAGCAGGTTTCGCCGAAATCCGTACTCGGTGTTGCGGCTGGGCTCTTTTGCACGGCTGGAATGCCGAGAGCGTCATCCTTCCGGTGCCGGCGGTGACGACGTTGCTCACCGGATGTCTCGCCTTCGGGTGGTTGATCGGGGTTCGCTCCACGTCAGTCCGCATCAGGGTTCTGCAGATAACGGGCGAAAAAACGTGAGGCGAATTGTGAAATGGAAGAGCGCCGCGGCCAGACGGTTGCGCGAGTTGGGCGGAAGCGACGGCGTTGATCAGGCGGTTCCGGCTGTCGTTGCCCAGATTCTTGCGGGGATAAGCTGCCCGCCTACTGATCTCGACGCGCTCTGCGCCCGACTGAACGTGGGAGAAATCGTTGACGACGACATCCCGGTCGTGGGCGCGTTACATCGTGAGAACGGTGCCTTCCGGATTGTCTGTGCTGTAGGACAGTCTGCGGCCCGACGGCGCTTTACGATCGCACACGAGTTGGCGCACGTTCTCTTCGAGTCGAGCGGCCCGCGTGCCCCGCGTGTGGGAGCGGAATTGGAAAGACTATGTGACATGCTTGCGGCGGAGATCCTGATGCCTAGAGCCGTATTTGAATCCGCTCTTGGTGAGGCTACGGTAGACGGCGCAGTGATCAAGGTATTTGCCTCACGGTTCCAGACATCGTTAACTGCAACCGCACTCCGGTGCGTTGATGTGCGCCCGATCTCCGTGGTCTATGTTCACGAGGGACGGATGCGCTGGAGGCGGGGGCCGGCATGCCCAACTCGTTATCAGTTGGAGCAGCTTATGAGTCAGCTGATTGACGGCCAGCCGGACGACGGTCGCGTTGTTATCGAGCGCGCAGGTCTGGGAAGATTCTATCGCGGTGAATGGATTCGCACGACCGGCGACAGATCCGGTCTTCTTGTGCTGACGCCGGCGGCGAGGCCGGCGGCTTGAGCCCGCCGCCGCAACCGTCTCGGGCTGGTCAATACCGACACTGGTGAAGCGAGGGAGTCGTCCAACCCTGCGCTGCACACGACGCCCGCCGTGCTGTGCTGAGTTGCCGCTGGCGAGCACCGGTCGTTAGGCTGTAGCGGCACGCTATTGAAAACGGAGAAGCTCCCAATTGGAGAAACTGATCAGCTTCAACGTCAAAGAACAAATGGTGAAGCTTGCCGGCGCTTGCTTCTGGTACTGGAACAGTTTCCATTTGTTCCTCGAAAGCAGCGGCGTTCCAAGGTCGTTCCACCAACGATATCCGAAAGGTGCGTTCAGCAAATACGAGGTCACCTGCAGCTCGCCCCGCAGCCGATTTGAGCCAGCCGTGCGTACCCCCGGTAGGCCTGTCGCCCGCCACCCGCAGCCCAGGAGTCGGAAGCCAACTCTGCGACGAGAAATACCCTGGATTCTGCGCGGATTCCAAGGGCGTCTAAGCTGCTGATTTATGGTCTATTTCAAAAGGGCCGAGTTTTGGCACAGGACGGGATGCTACGTTTCTACCATCGGGAAGCCGCATGAGTATTTTGACCTCACGGGCATTTCGGGGCTGATCGGGCTGTTTTTCCAGCCCGCCTGTGCCAAAACTAGGCTCTTTTGAAATAGAGTTTGTGTTTTTGGACACGACGGGCTTGCTCAGTTATCACCACCGCGACGCGGCATAGGGACCACCCGCGTGCCCCGTCCGTCTATTGGCCGACAGGGCTCATGAAGCCGCCGCTCACGGCGATCAGCACGAGCATGACACCCCACCCGGCCACGCACACAACCACCGCGCGCCATATCGTCGTGAAATCAAGAGCCTGCCGCACCGCTAGCACCATCGCGACGAGCATCCAGATCGGCACCGCCAGCAGAAGCAGGTCGCTGAGCAGCCCTGGCACGATGCCAAGCACGCGCAGCACGCCTGGGGCCGCCGCGAAGCCGGTGGTCCGGAGCAACTCCCCCACATCGGAGCGCGTCTGGGGCTGCGCGAAGACCTTGGTGCCGAGGACGTAGATCAGGACGGCCCAGATGAGCCAGCCGAGCAGCGCCCCCAGGGTGCCGACGATGAGGTTCGCGCCCTGGCCCCCCGCCAGGCCGATACCGCCGGCCACGCTTGAGAGGACAACCACACCCATCGCCTGCGCGGTGGCTCTCGGATCCGCCTCGACCTCCTCGTAGATGTTTGGTTTCAGACGGGCAGCGCCAACGACGCGTTCAGCGAAAGTATGCATACGCCTGCAGAGTATGCCATGCCTCGTTGTGATCCGCAAAAAAAGAAGATCGCGTATCGATGGGTCCTTGGTCCGGTCGCAAACACAGACACTAAGCTGCTGATTTATGGTCTATTTCAAAAGGGCCGAGTTTTGGCACAAGACGGGGTGGCGGATGGTGCAGTCTCGAGCCATCCGGTCTCGGCAAAAGGTATTTTGGCAATTTTGGGAGTCAGGATCGAACTTTTGGCCGTGCGCGTGGTTGGGGCAATGTAGCGAAAACTCAGAGAAGCCCTGATGCCCACAGCGTTCTATCCTGTTTTTTTACAGTGACTTAACGGAAGCCACCACGTGCTGGTCCCCGCACATCTCATCGACGGGTGCTCGTTCCGAGCCGGAATCGAATTTGCTTCAATCAAATTTTTTATACGGCAATCTCAACCTCCTGGACGCTTGAAAGAGGGCCGTGTCGTAAACCCTCCGGAGGCGGCTCCGACCGTTACTCATTGCCGCAAAAGGCTTTACGTCTCATCAGCGAATGTTCGTCGACGGGAACATCTTTCCGACTATCGCAGTCGGGAGGCTTGAGTGGAGCTTCCGATTCTTGGCTGGAAACGATCAGAAACAGAGCTAAACAGGCCATTAGCGTGCAATTTGGGGCGATTTTGGGGCTTATCGGGACGTTTTTTCACTTAATCGCGCAGACAATGAGAAGACGCTCAATGCCTAGATCGCGCCTGAGGAGAAGGCGAATAGTGGAATTCGAATTGGCCAAACCTCGAATTCATCCAGCGGAGTTTTACGGAGGAAACGAAGATGACTCCGCAGACGGTCCAGTTAATAATGATGATGGACAACCGACTCGACCCTCAAAACGTCCTACATGAAGACGACCAAAGGTACTTTCGAGTGAACGAACGATTTCGGTCACTCCCCGATGACCTCCGCCCACGCGGGCGGTGCCATTGCTGTCAAGTTTTCCACGGCCTGACGGCCACCCCGAATGAATGAAACGCGGTAGTCTGTGAAGGTGGCACCGGCTCAGAGGTCGGCTTAACGTTGGTGCGACTGAGCCCGTTGTCAAGTTTGGCTGGGAGTCCTGCGCGTACCCCAAATTGCGTTTTCTATTCCAGCTGGGATAGTTGAGCGCGTCTATTAGATTACAAGTTCGTGGGCTCCACGCCGGTGCGACGTGAAGGAGGCTGCGATGAGAGTGGTTCATAAGCGATGCGCCGGATTGGACGTCCACCAGAAATCGATTACGGCTTGCGTGCGGGTAGCGACGAAGCGGAAGGTGGTGCGCGAGACGCGTGTGTTCGGCACGGCCACGAGCGAATTGCTGGAAATGTTGGATTGGCTGGGGCAGTGCGGTTGCACGATTGTAGCGATGGAAGCGACCGGAGTGTATTGGAAGCCGGTGTGGCATGTGCTCGAAGGTCATTTTGAGTTGGTGTTGGCACAACCGGCCCACGTCAAGAACATGCCGGGTCGTAAGAGCGATATCAGTGATGCCTTGTGGATAGCGGATTTGCTTGCCCATGGTCTCATTCGAGCTAGCTTCGTTCCGCCAACGCCGATCCAGGAACTGCGAGAGCTGACCCGAACGCGAAAGCAGTTCGTTCGAGAAATCGCTCGGGAGACCCAGCGAATTCAAAAGACGTTGGAAGACGCGAACATCAAATTGACGAGCGTGATTAGCACGATTTTGGGAGTAAGCGGGCGGGCGATTCTCCGAGCGATCATTGCGGGAGAAAGCGACCCTCACAAGCTGAGTGAGCTGGGCTCAAGCCGACTCAAAGCCACTGAACAGGAATTGAGCGCAGCGCTCGAGGGCTACGTTACCGACCATCATCGTTTCCTGTTGGGTTTTCATCTCAATCATATCGAGCAGCTTGAAGCCTCAGTGAGCGCGCTCGAATCCCGTATCACAGAGAGCCTGCGCCCTTTTCGATCGGCCGTCGAGCTTCTGGTGACGATCCCGGGCATCAGTGAAGCCACGGCGGCCATTCTCGTCGCCGAGATCGGACCCGATGTCTCGGCATTCCCAACGGCCGGACACCTTCGCTCTTGGGCCGGTCTATGCCCACGGCTTCATGAGAGTGCCGGTAAACGCTTTTCTCAGAAAACCCGCAAAGGGGCTCCATGGCTCAAGACCGCTCTTGTCCAAGCCGCTTGGGCGGCAAGCCGCAAGCGCGACAGCTATCTGCGTGCCCAGTTCTTCCGGCTCAAATCTCGTCGGGGCCCCAAGAAAGCTGTCGTCGCCGTCGCCGCCTCCATCATCACCGCCGTCTACTACATGCTCCACAATGAGATTCCATACCGGGAACTGGGTGCCGATTACTTCCATCAACGCGACAAGGAACAGCTCACAATACGAATGACACGACGCCTAAGGGAGCTCGGTTTTGACGTCACTCTCACACCTCTTGCCAACGCTACACCCTGAGTTTCTTATTAGTTGGGCCTCTAACTGACAGAATGAGCCAATGAACAGCAAGTCGCCGAGCTACCGCGGATATCGATTTCCACCGGAGATCATCAGCCACGCCGTTTGGCTCTACCATCGCTTTTGTTTGAGCTTTCGAGATGTAGAGGACCTCCTTGCCCAGCGGGGGATCACCGTCTCGTATGAAGCGATCCGACTTTGGTGCATCAAGTTCGGTCCAGAATACGCTCGCGGGCTGAAGCGACGGCAAGGTCGCCTCGGCGATACGTGGCACCTGGACGAGGTGTTTGTAACCATCCAGGGTCAACGGCAGTATCTCTGGCGTGCGGTGGACCAAGATGGCGACGTCATCGATATCCTCGTCCAGCCTCGACGCGCTCGGCGAGCCGCTAAACGCTTCTTTCGTAAGCTGCTGAAGGGGCAGGGCCGGCCACCCTGGCGGCTCGTCACCGACAAGCTGAGAAGCTACAGCGCCGCTCACCGCGAGGTCATGCCATCCGTCGTCCACTGCACCGACCAGTACCAAAACAATAGAGCCGAGGTCTCGCACGAGCCGACGCGGCAACGTGAACGGCAAATGCGACGGTTCAAATCTCCGGGTCAAGCCCAGCGATTCTTGTCCGTTCATGGACTTGTCCAAAACCTCTTCCGCGTCGGACGACACCTGGCGGGCAGTCGCCAGCCGGAGAGGTCCTTTTGGCCACTGTGCTGGATGAGGCGCCGGGAGACGTAGTAGCGGAGCCGTTGCCCGTTTTTCTTTTTGGTGTGGCTCGGCGTCAGCCGGTCGCCGGTCTCGTCGAAGAGCTTGCCTGCCAGTGGGGAACGGGCTGCACGGCCCTTCGTCGTGCGTCTCCTTGGTTTGGCAGCCCCTGCCCGCAGCTGCGTTTGGACCGCGTCCCAGAGCTCCGGAGCAATGATCGATGGATGCTGGCCCTCGTAGACACGCCTCTGGTGCCGGATGCGGCCGGCGTAGAGAGGATTGGTCAGCAGGCAGTGGAGGTGTCCGCGACGGAACGGCAGCCCGCCTGTCCGGGTTCCATCCGCCGCGAAGCGTTGCTTGGTGCGCAGTCCCAGATGGTCCGCCTCGGCCTTCACCTGCCGGAGGGTTCCGTGCTTCCGGTACAGCGCATAGAGCGTCCGGACCGTTTCGGCCTCAGCCTCGTTGATGCGCAGCGTGCGCTCGTCCTTCTCATAGCCGAGCGGTACGCGGCCGCCCATCCATAGTCCCTTGCGCTTGGAGGCAGCGACCTTATCGCGGATCCGCTCGGCCGTGACCTCGCGTTCGAATTGTGCGAAGGACAGCAGCATATGCAGCGTCAGTCGTCCCATGCTGGTCGCGGTGTTGAAGGACTGAGTCACCGAGACGAAAACCGCGCCGGCCGCCTCGAGCCGCTCGACGAGCTTTGCAAAGTCGGAGAGGGAACGGGTCAGCCGGTCGACCTTGTAGACCACAATCTGCTCGACGAGACCGGCGTTGATGTCGGCGAGCAAGCGCTGCAGGCCCGGGCGCTCCAGGGTTCCTCCCGAGAGCCCCGCGTCCTCGTAGACGGTTGGCAGCAGCACCCAGCCCTCCGCTTTCTGGCTCGCGACATACGCGGCGCAGGCTTCTCGCTGCGCATCGAGGGAGTTGAAATCCTGTTCGAGACCCTCTTCCGCACTCTTTCGCGTATAGATGGCAGAGCGGATTTTCTTCATGTTAGGCCTTGCGCGGGGGCGTCAGACCGAAAAAGCGTGGTCCTGACCAGTGGGTGTCGGTGATTCGCTTTGCGATGGCCGTGAGGGACGGATAGGTTTTGCCATCGAACCGATAGCCGTTGTCGAGTACCTCGACCTGGTAGGTCCGGCCATTCCACTCGCGGAAGAGATGGGTGCCGGCAGAAACGGACCCTGCGGGAGCGCCGGAGCTTGGTGTCTCGTTCGCCATGGCAGCCAGAGCGCGCCGGGTTGCGGCCGAAAGCCAGCCATGGGTCCGGCACTGGCGTTCGTGCAAGAGAACGCGGCGCAGGAAAACACGCGAGAGCGAGCTTGGAGGAGCAGCCCCAAAGGTCTGCTCCCAGACCCGCCGTAAGCTGGCGAAGTCCAAACCGTCCAGAACGACGTTCCGGCCAACCCCTGTATCCTGCGGCATCACCGAACGTTCGCTCTTCTGCTCGATAAAGTCCAGTCTAATGAGGGACTTCCGGGTTCGAAGTTCACTGCCCGTAGCTCGCCACGCAGCCCAAGGGTCGGCGGATTCCAAGGGCGTCTAAGCTGCTGATTTGTGGTCTATTTCAAAGGGGCTTATATCCATGACTAGACACGACAGAAGAATAGGAGAAGATGAAATATGCGGTCACTAAAAAGGATGCTTCATGCTCATCGTAGCTTTCGTTTTGACGCTCAACAACTTCTTCTACGCCGTCAATCCCGCTGCGGCCAAGCCCATATTCGATTGGATCGACCCTTTCGCAATCGTCGCCCTCGTACTCGTTTTCATCGAGAAAATCCTCGGTTCGATGCGGGGCGAAACCGAATGGCCTCGGCTCGAGGTGACGGTCCTGGTGGGGGCGCTGGTTCATTTATACCCTACAATTACCTGGCGAAGATGGCGGGCAATGGACTGGAGAGCGGGACCTTGTGGCTGGTTATGGTGCCGTTTGCGGTCTCCTTGCTCATCTATGAGGGCTTTTTTCTGATTCGTGAATCCAAATAGGGGCTTGTCTAGTCATGGATATAAGCCCCATTTCAAATGGGTCGAGTTTTGGCACAGGACGGGGAGAGCGTCCTCGTCATCGTGAAACCTGAGACGGTCATCCGCTGGCACCGTTGTGGGTTCAGACGATATTGGACTTGGAAGAGCCGACGGCGTAGGCCCGGACGACCAGGCGTCGCTCCCGAAATACGTGAGCTGATACGGAACATGAGCAGGGCCAACCCTCTCTGGGGAGCTCCCCGCGTGCATGGCGAGCTGGCAAAGCTGAGCATCTCCATTTCCCAGGCCGCCGTCTCCAAGTATATGGTTCGCCATCGCACGCCACCGTCCCCTACTTGGCGGAGCTTTCTTGATAATCATGCAAAGGACTTGGTGTCGCTCGACTTTTTCACTTTGCCGACCGCAACCTTCAGAGTTCTGTTCATCTTCATCGTCCTTCGCCACGACCGTCGCCGTATCGTTCATTTCAATGTCACCGAGCATCCTTCTGCCGAGTGGACGGCGCAGCAAATGGTCGATGCTTTTCCATGGGACACGGCGCCTCGGTACCTGGTACGGGATCGAGACCAGACCTACGGAGCGTACTTCGATAGTCGCGTCGACGGTCTCGGGATCGAGCAGGTCCTTACCGCACCGCGCTCCCCGTGGCAGAATCCATTTGTCGAAAGGATAATCGGCTCCATTCGACGTGAGTGTCTCGACCACGTGATCGTCCTCGACGAGCGGCACCTGAAGCGAATCCTACGCAAATACGTCGACTACTATCATTCGTGCCGGACTCATTTGTCGCTTGAGAAGGACGCGCCTGAGCCTCGCCGGGTAGAGTCACCGGCGATGGGCAAAGTGAGAGCCATTCCAAAGGTCGGTGGTCTCCATCATTATTACACTCGACACGCCGCTGCTTGAGCCGGTCCGCTCGGAACGGCTGCCGGACTTCGCACCAGCTTACACCTCTACCCCTGAGTAGAGCCGACGCCGGCGCGTCTCCGGTTCCGAACGGAGCTTTACCCGCACCGCTAGCGGGCAGTTCGCAGCAGCGCCAACGCGTAGACAATCCCGATGGACTGGACTTTGCCGGGGAGAAGAGCGCCTGCTAGTGGTTTGAGAGGGGATCGAACAGCGGCACCGAGGAGCCACACTGCCGGGCGTGCACCACCTTCTCGTACTCTTCTCTGAGGACGGACGGTCCCTGTCGAGAGCAGTACTTGTCGAAAGCCTCGGTCAGGTTCTGCGCCACCATCTCGTCGTTCATCATCTCTATATGCCGTCGCTCAAGCATGTGCACGAGCTCGCCGTCTTTGAAAAGAGCCACCGAAGGTGAGCTCGGAGCAACGCCGACCATGTGCTCTCTGGCGCGCTCCGTGGCCTCACGGTCCACGCCGGCGAAGACCGTCGTGAGGTGATCGGGAATTGTGCTGTGTTGCAGGGCGCGAGTCACACCCGGGCGCGCCGAGCCGGCAGCACATCCACAAACCGAGTTCACCACCACGAGCGTTGTCCCAGGCCTCTTCAAGGCCTCGTCGACGTTCTCTCTTGTTTGCACGGGCTCGACCCCGCATTGGGCAAGCTCCTCCCACATGGGCCGAACACCCTCGGGATCGTAAAGTGGCTGCATTTGTCTCTCCTCTCCTCGCTGTCTGTTTAGAGATTACGCTAGCCTGCAATCCCGGAAATCAACCCGGTCATTCAAGTGCTGCGAACCAAGCGTAGACACGTCTATTCCGAAACGTCCCGGCAAGCCGGTCTTGAGTTCGTTTGTATTTTTGGACGCGACGCGCATGAGTATTTTGACCTCACGGGGTTTGACCGACTTAGGGTCCTAGGCGAATCGCTTCCCATCTTCTGCAGCGTACGTCGCCACCTTGCCGTCCGCCACGCAAGTGGAATCGAGCGCCTCGATGACGTCGCCCAGCTTGGAGGCCGGGATCGCGCACGTCACTTCGCTGGGTGACATCCCTGTACGGACCCGGCTTAGCATGCACCCGACACTGGCCGCGATTTCACCTTGCTCCTTGGCGATGGCGACGATGTGACACTGGGGTTTTCCCTCGAAGCGAAGACCGGGGATTGCGTCATGAAGGACCATAAGTTGTGTTGCGTTGAGGCGAACGACGACCACGTCCGGATCCGAGCTCTCCACGAGCGGTCCGTAGGTAATGTAGCGGTACTTGGTCTTGACCACCGGGATTTGCGGGACGACATCCATCGTGACCCATCCGCTATCTAGGAGCGCAGCCACGTCGCTATTGCCGGCTACTTCGTCCATTGTCTTGAGGCCGTGCGTCAAGCTTCCGACACTGCAATTGCCGTGATCTTCGGCGACGGTGCTGAACGTACGGTCCGTTGCCTTCATCCAGAAAACGCAGCCCGCAGGGACCTTGCCAGTCCGCCCATCGGGCATCGGCGCCGGGGTCGGTCCCTCGAATGGCGGAACTCCTTGGAAGTCGTTGGAAAAGGTGATGGCAATAGGTGTGGCTTGCAGTTTTAGCTTGGAGTTGAGCGCCGACGCAAGATCACTCCAGTTATCTTTGCTCATTTAGATGTTTTCCTCCTAGCGCGGTATGGAGCACGCGACAGCACTATAGGCAAACCACGCTCACGTGTGCAAGAATGCCGCCATGGCACGGTGCTTGCGCTGTTTGCTGTTGGTGATGTGTACGTATCCCTTTGCAAAAAAATCGCTTACGCTCCATTTGCGCGCGGCGAAGGTCGCGAGCGCTATTTTGGCTGTAATTATCACAGGTAAACCCCCGGCTCTGCCGGGGTGACTCGCAGAGGTTTGACCGCGTCCTGTGCCAAAACTCGGCTGTGCCTTCTATTTATTCATCCGCGCGCACCGAACGCGATTAATCTCCGGTCTGTCGGCCTAGGTCAGTTTCTCGACGATCGCCTTGGCGCTCGTTTCCTTAGTGCCGCTCACCCTCGGGCTGCCTCCCCTAAACTATTCTAACAGAGGAGTTAATAGGAGGCCACTATGCCTAATCAGCGTCGTGTCCAAAACCGCGAACGGAGCCGAAAGCTGGAATCCTAGAGGTGTTTTCGAAATTCGTGGAGACCCGCCGACGCGGCATTGGCTCTGCGATAGGCGGGCCCGAGCACAGCCTTCCTCCGGACCATCCGTTCCGTCCGGCTTGCGACGCGGGTCTTGAGTTCGTTTGTATTTTTGGACACGACGCGGTCCTGACTTCGGTGCCATTCCGAGTTTAGACCTGCCAGGATTGGCCGTTTCACGACGACGAGTAGTACGTCATCATGGATCTGAAGATTACACCCTTGGGCCAGACGATTGTAAAGCCCACGGCCCTTGGCTCGGTCGCAAACACAGACACTAAGCTGCTGATTTATGGTCTATTTCAAAAGGACAGAGTTTTGGCACAGGACGGGGTAGCCGAAGCACGGCTCTTGACCCGGTCGCAAACACAGACACTAAGCTGCTGATATTATGGTCTGTTTCAAAAGGCCGAGTTTTGGCACAGGACGGGGTCTGGCGCCTGCAGACACTTCCGGCCGACCAAGTGCTACAGATTCCGCTGACCTGGAAGGGAAAGTACAACGAGTACGAGACGAAGCCGGGTGACACCCTGAGGTCGGTGGCCAAGGTGATGAAGTCTCAGCCGTGGCGGATCATCCGGGACAACAACTTGTTCTGGGACGAGACGCTTCGGCCCGGTACGGTGCTCAAGGTGAGACCATCGCCGCCCAATCCAACCTACGCCACCCACAAGGTGTCGCGCGGCGACACCCTCTTGGGCCTCGCGAGCAAGTACGGCACGAGCGTCCGAGCGATCCAGGCCGCCAACAACATGGGGCGTAAGACCACAATCCGAATCGGACATCGCCTTCGGGTGCCGACGCGCGCCAAATAGGGGAGCGGGCGCTGAGCAGGCCGTGCGGCAGCAGAAAAGAGGCTGTGCTCCGCAAAAAAAAGTCGATCCGGCGTTGATTGCGCGGTTTAGACCTGCCATGCTCGGCTGCTTCGTGCCGGTCGACCCGACGACGCCACCGGCGTCTTAGGAACGTGGAGAGGCTCGCTCGTGCGACTGTTTTCGAATATCCGGTCTATTGTTCTGGACGCCATCGCGTTCGCTCGCAACCTATGCCGCTCGCGCAGCGCCCTCGCCGCAGAGAATCTTTTCCTTCGGAAGCAGCTTACGTTCTTTGTCGAGCGTAAGCAGGCGCCTCGGCGCACGAATAACGCCACACGGGTCACGATGGCGACTCTCGCGAGGATATTCGACTGGAAGGAAGCCCTTATCGTGGTCAAGCCCGATACGCTCGTTCTGTGGCACAGGAAAGGGTTTCGGCTGTTCTGGCGTTGGAAGTCTAGGCCAAAAGGACGTCCAACGCTGCCAGAGGAGCTGAAAAAAGTGAACAACCACCGCCTAGAAGGCGGTGGCTTCAAGGGCTGTCAATTGGAAATTGACTGTCGTCGTGAAGAGGCTCGCCATCCTGGGAGTCTATGTACTCCTTTACCATCTCGTCCGTTATGCTTCCTGAACTCACCGCCAGATATCCTCGGGCCCAGAAGTGCCGGCCCCAAAACTTCTTCCTCAGGTGAGCAAACTCCTGAAGGAGTACTCGGGAGCTTATTCCTTTTAGCCACTGCACGATCGTACTCAAGGTCCTGGTGTGGTCGGTAGGATACGAACACGTGGACGTGGTCGCGTGCAACCTTACCCGAGATTATGTGCAGCTCATGTTCCATCGCGATCTGACGAATCAGATCGCGCACACGAACCGCTACTGGACCGATCAAAACCTTTTTACGATATTTCGGTATCCAAACGATGTGCGCTTTTAGGTCCGTTTTCGTGTGCGCTCCGTGCCTGTAGTGACGCACGCGACCACAATACCACGATCTTCTCTTCGCCTAAAGGCGAGGGGTTTCGACCATCCCCGGAAGAGACACTAATCGCTGAAATGGCGGTCGCGAACATCACGTGGGGCGAAGAGAGGATCGCCAACGAGCTGCTCGTCAAGCTTGGCGTCTGCGTCTCGCCGCGCACCGTTCGGAAGTACATACCCATTCGAGATGACGGCAGCCCGGACCGGCGCAATGCATCGCATCGCTGGGCGACATTCGTGCGGAATCACGCAAAAGCGGTCGTCGCTGCGGATTTTTTCAACGTAGTCACCGTCAGCTTTCGTGTGCTTTACGTCTTCGTCATCATGGAAATCGGCACCCGCAAGATGCTTCACTTCAACGTGACGGCGCATCCGACCGCGGAGTGGACGCTGCAACAGTTCCTGGAGGCGATTGGGTGCGAGCACGACTATCGATTCGTCATCGTGGACCGCGATAACAAGTTCTCAGCAGACCTCCGCCGCTCCGTCCGGGGGATGGGTGTTCGGCCGTTGAGGACGCCGCGCAGAGCACCGCAGGCGAATGCCTATTGTGAGAGACTCATCGGCACCAGACGCCGGGAGTGCTTGGATTTTCTGATACCGCTGTCAGAGGAACATCTCCGCCGACTCTTGACCGAATGGCGTGACTACTACAATCGGGCGAGACCGCATTCATCGCTCGGGCCAGGCCTTCCCACCCCCTGTATCGAGCTTCCGATGAAACCGGACCAGCACCGGCATCAATTACCCGCCCAGCGCGCCGTTGCCTCGAGGTCGGTCCTTGGTGGGCTTCATCACGATTACCGGTTGTCACGCGTCGCCTGACGGACCTAGCTTCTCGCGGGGAACAACGCGTTCTTTCTCAAGCACGTTATTGCGTCGGTGGCCCAGCAGCGACAGAGTGCAGAACTTACACCGAGGCGAACACGAGTTCGCGGGACCTCAACTCCCATGGCTGTCTGCCCGTCAATACGCGATCTTCTTTTTTGCGGAGCACAAGGCCTGTCGCCCGCCACCCGCAGCCCAGGGGTCGGAAGCCAACCCTGCGGCGCGAAACACCCTGGATTCTGTACGGATTCCAAGGGCGTCTAAGCTGCTGATTTCCGGTCTATTTGAAAAGGGCCGAGTTTTGGCACAGGACGACAGTGACGCGACTAATGCTGCTTAACCGCCGAGGTCGAAAGCTGACTTATCCCGTATGGCAGCTTGCGCACCTTCGCGAAATCCGTATTCCGAAGCAGGACAACCCAGCTTGGGATGCATTGAAGGACGCTTTTGATCTGACCTGCGACGAGGAGTTGCTTCCGATGCGGCAGGCCGAGGAGTGTGAAGTCCGGCAAATCATTGACGAAGCGGCCGCGTTGGCGCTCGGTGTCGAACCGGACGTTGTGGCGGACTGGCGGAGGCGATTGGCGGCGGAGCCGACGATCACCAACGCGCGCACTGCGGAACTTGGCACGAGCGAGACTCAAGGCTCAGGCTGCCCGCATTGACGCCGTTCGACCTTACAGCTCCCTCGGCTATCTCACGCCGGTGGAGTTGGCTCGAAGTTGAGCCCGTCCTGTCCAAAAACACAAACGAACTCAAGACTGGCGCGCCGGGCCGTTTCGATCGTCATCGACCCGTGGCGAGCCCCAGATCTGGGGCGTGTCGGAGGCGATGTCGGCGATTCGGGTTCTCCGTACGCGCAGGGAAAACAACGTCCAGCAAGGGGATGCCGTCCTGTGCCAAAACTCGGATCTTTCGAAATAGACCATAAATCAACAGCTTAGCAAGTTCGGTGCGCGCGGATGAATAAATAGAAGGCACAGCCGAGTTTTGGCACAGGATGGGCTCACTACTACGCCGGTGCTGCCACCGAACTCGGGGCCGTCAAGAAATACCTCTAGGCTTGACTTCGGGTGGCGCCCGCGATACTCGTTGCTCTCTAGGAGGTGCTGTATGGAGAGGATACACAAGAGCATCACGGCCGAGCGGGTCGACTGCGCCATAGAGCACGATAGGGGAGGAGTCATCATTCCAGCGTTTTGTCTCGTATGCGGCGCTGACCAGGAGTGCAGAGTGGGCCATGAGGAACACGGCGAGTGCAACGTCTGCGGCGCTCCCCAGGTGTACGCAGCCTACCGTCTCGCCTCCTCCGATTGGCAAATGGAGCTAGATCTGTAGAGAGGGGGCTCCATTACGATTACCGGTTGTCACGCGTCGCCTGACTGACCTAGCTTCTTGAGGCGAACAACGCGTTCTTTCTCCAGCACATTATTGCGTCGGTGGCGGGTTGCTACGTTTCTACCGTCGGGAAGTCGCATGAGTATTTTGACTTCACGCCCACCCCGTCCTGTGCCAAAACTCGGCCCTTTTGAAATAGGCCATAAATCAGCAGCTTAGTGTCTGTGTTTGCGACCGGACCAAGGGCCGTAGGCTTTACAATCGTCTGGCCCGAGGGTGTTATCTTCAGCTCCATGATGACGTACCACGTGCAATTCCTACTGCTCGTTCTAGCTGGCTGGGTCAACCGCCAGCAGCAGGATGTGATCGACTACCTGCAAGAGGAGAACCGTGTGCTCCGAGCCGGGCTTCGGGGCAAGCGTCTCAGGCTCTCGGACGACGAGCGGCGCAGGCTCGCGGTCAAGGCCCAGGCTTTGGGCCGCGAGGCGCTGGCCCAGATTGCGTCCGTTGCCACACCCGCTACGCTTCTGCGTTGGTACCGCTGCCTCATCGCAGCCAAGTACGATGGCAGCAAGAACCGGAGTCCAGGCCGACCTCCGACGGCGAAGGACATCGGATGTGTCCCGAGGTTCGTGGAAAAAGAACGGCGCCCTCCACTCCGTCATCAGGGTATCAGATCAGGCGGCAACCTCCGCGTGTTTGAGAACCTCGCTCAGACCTTGGTAGCCGTCGATGCGCCGTAGTTGAATCTGGCCAGAGGCGATAAGCCCAAACAGCAAAGCGACCGCGGACTCCTCGCTGGAGAACGACGCTTGGGTTTTCGTCCGGCGTCGAAACTCGCGGTTGAGATTCTCCAGAGCATTGGTCGTTCGAATCGATTTCCACATGGCACGAGGGAATTCGTAGAAGGTCAGCAGCTGATTACCGGCCTCCTCTAGGCTTCGGACGACGGCCGGCGCGAGAGGCGTCCACTTGGCGACGAGCTCGTCATAGGCTTTGCGAGCATCGATCCCGTTCTTGGCGTAGACGATCCGGTTGTAGTCACGCCGGAGCTCACGGCGTGCGTGCGCCGGGCAATGTTCGAGCAAGTTGGCGCGCTTGTGCTCGGTACATCGCTGCACCCGGCACCCCGGCCACTTCTCGAGCGCTTTCGTCAGCCCCTTGTGGCCATCGCTAATCACTAGCTTGGGAGCCCGGAGTCCTTGAGCCTGAAGTCCCTCCAGCATGGAGCCCCAATGCGTCGAGGCTTCGCTCACCGCCAGACGCAATGACAACAGACGTTTCTGCCCGTCTGGCGCGATCCCGAGCGCGGCCAGTACGGGTACGCTGATCACACGCTTCGCCATCCGCACTTTCATGTGGAAGCCGTCCAGGTAAACGATCGCATAGACCTCCTCGCTGAGAGCACGGTTCTGCCATTCTTCGAAGCACTCCTTCAGACGACTAACCACGCGAGACACCGCGCTCTTCGATAGGTGCTCCTCACCGAGCAGTGGTTTCAGCGCTTTGCGGATCCGGCGGCTATTCGCGCCCGACAAGTAGGTCCCCAAGATCGCCTCGTCGACCTCACGAGTCCGGCGTGCATACCGGGGCAACAGCTCGCTCCTGAACTCTGTCGTCTCTCCCGTTTCCTCGTCTCGCACGCGGGCTCGTGGCACCCGGAGCTCGCGAGTTCCCACCGACGTCGTCACGCGACGGGTTTCGGCTCCGTTGCGATACCCACGGCGGTCTTCCGCACGCTCGTAGCTACGACACCCCAGCGCTTGGTCGACTTCTTCCTCGAGCACGACCTCGATCGCCTCCAGTACCCGCTTACGCAGCCGAAGTTGGACGAACTCCCGGTACTCGCTTACAGACTCCTTCGATATGGTGGTAGGCTTCTTCATGGCGTAATCCTCCTCCTCGCCTTTACAGGCGTGGTTTGGTTTTTCTTAACCGGAGGTTACGCCATTCTTATTTCCACGGGAATCGGGCGCACTCAAGAACCTCGGACATGAACTCGGACGCAACACTATCAAGAGGCTCCTCGCCGAGCACGGTATCGCGCCTGCGCCGGAGCGGGGCAGGAGCATGTCGTGGAGCACCTTCATCAAGGCTCATTGGGGCACCATCGCTGCGACAGACCTGTTCACCGTCGAGGTTGTGAACCCGTTCGGGCTCGTCCGCTACCATGTCCTGTTTGTCATCGATATCGCCACTCGCTGCGTGTGCATCGGTGGGATGACCTCGGACCCCAACGGGGAGTGGATGAAGCAGGTGGCAAGAAACCTCACTGACATGTGGGATGGTTTCCTCCTTGGCAAGCGATACCTCATCCACGACCGGGACCCGCTATTCACCGAGGCGGTACGTGGGCTGTTGAGAGATTCAGGCGTGAAGCCCCTTCGCCTTCCCGCTAATAGTCCGAATCTGAACGCATATGCGGAAAGATTCGTTCTCTCTATACGTCGAGAGTGTCTCGACCGCTTCGTACCTCTCAGTGAGCGACACCTGCGGACAGCGATAACCGAATACGTAGTGCACTAGAATGACGTTTCATACTGCCTCATCATGTCATGTTGTTGTTTCAAAAAGGGTTCGTTGTTCGAGTGATTGCGATGCGGGGTTCCGATTCTGACGGATCCTCTCGATAACCTTGCGAACACCCGGTTGATCAAGTTGTTGCCTATTAAGAACCCAAGGTCCATCAGGCAGCGGATGCATGGCTTTCAGCTCACCTCGTTCGACCCTGTGCCGGAGGGCGCTGCCAGAGACGCCAAGATAGGCGGCCGCTTGAGTTAGGGTCATCCAGCCTTCTGCCTCTTGCCGTCGGGGTGAATACTTAGCGATCCCGCGCTTATTTCGAAGGGAAACAACTCTCTCTCGGGTCCAGCGGTTTCCACGACCGGTGAGTAGGCCGTTACGGTTCAGGTAAGCTGCTACGACATCATCAGTACAAACCAGCGTCAGAGTTCGTACCGCATCGACGATGTCCTTTGACGTATGGAGACTGTTTTGCCCGCGGCGACGAATCGGTACGCGCAATTCAGTGTGCGTGCCGCCTTTCCAATGAATCACGAGTGAGGTTTCACCGATTGTTCGGTCGATGTCGACAATCACCTCTTCAATCAGCGCACGAACGATGCGTTTCTTCAGCCGGACGTCCGTCTCTGGATCACTCCATACGCGACCGAGATCTTCGGCTAGCTGTTCGAAAACCTTCAGGTCCGGCGCCACCACTTGCTTTCGCTGAGCTTCCTGTTGCGTGATCCTATCTTCGAGCTCTTGAAATTTTTCGAGTGCGATATTCCACCGTCTTTCCAGCTCATCAACCACCAGGCGGTTTGCTGGGTCAGCGGTATCGTATTGTTTCCAAGAGCGCTCCGCTGTGTAGCGTGCTGCCTCGAGGTCCAGACGCAGCGCTTCGACGACGTCATCCTGCTCGCAAGCAACTTCTCGCTGTGCGAGCATCGCTGCCTCTATGGCACCAGGCTCGATCACCCGGAGCACTTCACCGGCTACAGCATCGTCTACTGGCTGACTTCCGAAACTGATACAACGAGCTTCCGCATTGTTCAGCGCTCCCCGACCACACATGTAGCGCGCAACGTCGCAGTTCCGGCCCGTGTAGACCACCATCAGCTTGCGGCCGCAACGCCCGCACCGCAGCAAGCCCGACAGGAGCGCTCGCCCTTTTTTGCTGCTCCAGGTCCAGGGCCGTTCGGCCATTGAGCGTTGTTTGAGATCATCTCTTGGATCCGCTCAAACTCTTCGCGAGCAATATAGCTCTCATGGTGATCGTAGAGCAAAGCAAGCCACTCTTCTTTCGGTTTTCGCCTGATTTTCTTGCGAGCGACTCCACTCTCAAACTCAGTCGTTACTTCGGTCTTGCCGTAGGTGTAGGCGCCCGCGTGGATCGGGTCCTGCAAAATTCGTATTACCAGCTGGTAGGTGGGGCGTTTCCATACGGTCTCCCAGCCCGTTGTGCCATA
>CBDCYI010000008.1:0-1407 GCA_965224085.1 Candidatus Marinacidobacterales bacterium | reverse complement strand
GGGATACGTACACATCACCAACAGCAAACAGCGCAAGCACCGTTCGCACTTCGTTTCGCAGCCCATGGCAAACGGAACCGCGGAGCGGTGGGTCGGCTGTCCATCATCATTATTAATCCGGGACTGGACTCTAGGGCCCGGACCGCCCTCGAGCACATGCTGGAGAGCGTGGTCAGGGCGCGAGGGAAGGTGCTGAGGACGAACTTCTCGGCGACCAGCCGAGTAACGCGAGCGACCAAGCTGACTCAGGCTGCCTCTCGCCACTCGTATCGATGGTGCAGTCCACCGACTCGCGGCAGTGCGACTACTTTCGCCGTAGGAGACGGTCGGTGCGTGACCGTTCTCAAGCTCGGTGTGTCCTTGTTCAGCCCCAAGTGGCAACGGTCCTCATGATAGTAGCTGATGTAAGCTCGCACGAGCCGGATGAGATGACATGCGCCGAGAACCACGACGTGCTCAAGGAGCTCGCGACGGCAGCTGCCGACCCACCGCTCCGCGGTTCCGTTTTGCCATGGGCTGCGAAACGAAGTGCGAACGGGTTTTGTGCCCGTTGCCTTGATGAACTCGATGACCGCAGCGTTAAAGATGAAGTCGCGATCGAAGATGAGATATCTCGGAGCGGTGTCGTAGGGAAACGCCTCGCGTAGTTGCTGAATAACCCAAGCAGACGTCGGGTGGAACGTGGCGTTGAAGTGAACGATGTGCCGACGACCGTGCTCGATGACGAAGAAGCCGTACAGCAGCCGGAGCGACGCGGTGGGCACGGTGAACAGATCCATGGCGGCGATATCGTCTTTATGGTTGCGCAAGAAAGCCATCCATCGTTTCAGCTGGTCGGGCTCCGCGGGACGCCGCGGCAGGTATCGCGACACCGTGCTCTCGGAGATGATGAAACCGAGCTTGGTGAGCTCAGCATGGATGCGTGGCGCCCCCCAGCCGTCTTGCGCCATCGTGCGGACGAGGCGACGAATCTCGGCATCAATCCGAGGCCGACCGGGATGGCGGCGCTGCGAGATCTTTGCCCAGTACCGTCGGAATCGGTCGCGATGCCAACGGGCTACGGTGTCCGCGTGGACGATGAGCAGGCGGCTCGCCCACACGGGCCACGAACCTCGAAGGGCAACCCAGAAAGCCCGTTCCGTGTCGTCGAGCGGTGGGCGTGGGCGCTCTTTCTTCAGCGCCGTCACTTGCTGCCGCAAAGCGACGTTCTCCAACACCAGGTCGGCGCGGCGCCGACACATCGCCCGAATGGCACGGACGCCAAGTGAGACGAGGAAGACAACAACGTTGAGCATAGCGGCGGAGTTTCGCCGTCTTCGGCCCGGAATTCAAGCGGAGCGTAAGTCCTTGATTTCGTGGGCGGAGCAGTTTTGACGATGCACACCGTCGTGTCCAAAAATACAAACG
>CBDCYI010000007.1:0-7315 GCA_965224085.1 Candidatus Marinacidobacterales bacterium | reverse complement strand
TGTCCAAAAATACAAACGAACTCTAAGACCCGCGCGCTAGGCCGTCGCCGAGTTCATCTATCATTATCACGGAGAGCACAACCATCAAGGGCTTGGCAACGCGTGAGCTCCCGAGCATCGTGAACCTCGACACAACCCTAGGTTGGCACCTCAGGCTTGTCGCGAAGAAGTTCGATAGCTTGTGCTCCGCAAAAAGTCGATCCAGCGGTACGCGATCTTTTTTTTGCGGAGCACAGGCCGACCGGAGCTGGCCGGTCTTGTCTGTGAAACCAATGAGAAACAGGGGAAAACAGGCAATTCGGAGCCATTTTGGGTCTGATCTTGAGTTCGTTTGTATTTTTGGACAGGACGCGAACCCTTAGATGATGGTGGTCGGGGCTCTAAATTCATTTGGATCAATTAAATGGAAGGGACAGCTGGACCGGCGTGCTCATGACCGAGGATTCTAGCTCCCATTGGTCAATCAAGCGTAGATACGTCTATTCCGAAACGTCTCGGCGAGCTGGTCTTGAGTTCGTTTGTATTTTTGGACACGACGCCTGTCGCGGATCGGTGGCTGCTTCGCGCCGGTCGACCCGACGACGCCACCGATGGGTGCTTCGGCAGTCAAATGTTGGCGGCTGCCGCGTAACCCGTTCGCGTGCTAGAGTTTGAGTTTGATTTCGAGAGGCACGGTTCTTTCGTCGATGCCAGCTGGGCCGAGTTTTGGCACAGGACGGGATCCGTCCCTCTTCTCGTGGAAATAAGAATGGCGTAACCTCCTTTTAGCCAAAAGAAAAACTCGCTTGGAGAGAGCGAGAAGGAGGACTACGCCATGAAGAAACCTACCACGATCACATCTGAGTCTGTGAGCGAGTACCGGGAGTTTATCGAGCTGCGTCTGCGCAAACGGGTGCCAGAGGCGATCGAGGTCGTCATCGACGAAGAGCTCGACCAGGCGCTCGGCTGTCGAGCCTACGAGCGTTCGGAAGAGCGCTGCGCGTCGTGTCCAAAAACACAAACGATAGCGGCCTGTTGGTCACGCTGGAGCCAACCAGCGATGGCGACGACCAACAAGATTCAGGGCTGGCTCTGCCTCCTCATGACCGAGGATTCTAGCTTCCATTGGCCAACCAAGCCTCAGACGTCTCTGATCCGAAACGTCCCGGCGCGCCAGTCTTGAGTCCATTTGTGTTTTTGGACAGGACGGCCAAGTGAAAGCCATTCCAAAGGTCGGTGGTCTCCATCATTATTACACTCGACACGCTGCTTAAGTCCGAGCCGCTCGGAACGGCTGCGGGACTTCGCACCAGGTTACACCTCTGCCCCTGAGTAGAGCCGACGCCGACCCTCAAGAACGTCCTACATTGAAGACGACCAAAGCATCCCCGTTGTAGGCAGTTCGCCAATGTCATGCAGGCTGGAGTTTATGGAAGGGACAGCTGGACCGGCGTGCTCATGACCGAGGATTCTAGCTCCCATTGGCCAATCAAGCCTCAGACGTCTCTGATCCGAAACGTCCCGGCGAGCCGGTCTTGAGTTCGTTTGTGTTTTTGGACAGGACGGGAGCCGTGAGCTCCAGGCCTAGCTATGATTCCGAAACGCCCTGGCGCGTGGGTCTTGAGTGCGTTTGTATTTTTGGACACGACGGGCGCGCCATGGTCTGAGAGAAAATGTACCGCCCCTTGTGTCCTGGTTCGACGAATGTGGACGGTGCGCCTGGAAAAACGACTCGCTTCGGCCCATTTTCGCTAGAGAAACTCTTCGAGTACTAGAATGCGAAGAGCCGAAGAATTACTTCCCTTGACATGAGCTCTTTCGCTCGGCGCTCGGTACGACTGTGGAAACTCTTGAATGCAAGCCCTTGGACTACAAAACCATACTCCAGTGGCTCGAGGCCCTCTGAACCACCGGCCGGTCTCTGTTTATGTGGAGCCACCTACCACCGAGTCGGGCAGCAGCACGCCTCCGGCCGACCGACGTGCGCTTGCCCAACGAGTAATCGACGCCGGCCAGCAGTTGGCGTGGCGCTGCGCTGTGCGTGCGTGTACATAATGCACTCACGGCGGCGACAGCCCGAGGTGTTGGCACGCCAGGACGTATTTCGACGAACGAGTTACCCAGGGTTCGAGGGGGTGGAGGATCTCCCGGATGCGTTCTTGGTGACCAAACGGGGCTTTCCCTTCGAGGATCGTCAAGCCGGGGACACGCGCTGGAAAGCCGCGGTTCGGATACAGCCCGCCCTGTCCCCAGAAGGTGAGGCCACGATCAAGCGTGATGCGGATAGGGCCATTCAAAGCTTCGTAGTAAGTGCGCTCGTACTCGATCAGGAGCTTGGGCTCCGAGCGGGCCATCAGGTGCTCCCGTAGGCGCGCCGGAAGAACGCGCGCGAGTCCCACGACGATCTCGTGAAAGGACATCGAAGCGAGCGAGGCGCTAGCCACTATCGGTGCTCTCTCTTTGAAGATCGCGTGATCTTCGCGACGTTTGACTTCGAAAAATAACCTCTTTTCCGGAAACGGGGTGTCGTACCAACGGATGCGGGTCTTCGTGCGCCGCGACGTGCCGTCGAGGTTGGCTCGGAAAGCGCTCAAGGCCGCGTCGTCGAAATAGATGCTGCACACACGCGACGTCGCGCCCGCATAGCTCACGCGGCGGCAATTGACGTCCAGTATGGAGCTAAATTTCCCGGCGTCCACATTTGGAAGTGAGAACTTGACCTCGCGGCGCCCAGGTGCGGCGACGCTCGCGGACTCTAGAGCAAACGACGGCGCTTCAGGGGATCTCATCGGCCTCGACAAACGAGAACTGGAACGCGGGAAGCTTTTTCCGAATGTCGGCCACGAGTTGGGCCACGCCCCGCGGACCTGTGACCGTGACTACGGCCGAAAGCTCTATGCGGAGGCCTTCCTGCTCGAGTCTTCGCACCCGGAACTCTTGGACGACGGGCCGTAGCTGCTCTAGAGCATGCTCCTCAAAGAAACGGTCGGCGTCGCCGGAAACGATGAGAAGGAGCGTCCTGTCTGGCATCTGCGGCCACAACCGTTGGCGCACAACCACGAAGAGGGAGACGAGCACGACGACCGCGACGGCCAGAGGGCCTTGGCGCGCCCCGAGGGCGACACCCACGGCGATGCAAAACAGCAGATAGGCGATCTCGTCCGGCGTCTTGACGGCGGTGCGAAAGCGAATGATCGAAAGTGCACCGATGAGCCCGAGCGACAGAGCGAGTGACGACTCTACGACGACGATGACAAGAACGGTCGTGAGGGTAAACACGGGAAACAGGTTAGCGAAGGCGTGGCGATTCGATGGGACGGAGGCGAAGCGGATATAGAGCCCGCGAATGACGAGCGCAAACAGGCCAGCCAGGATAAGATTCGTGGCGAGACTCACGCCTTGGTTGTAGTCGACGGGCGTGACTCCACCTTGTTCCAGAAGCCAGGATTTCGCATCGCGTGTGAGGTCGTCCGCCGCTTTCGCGAGCATACGTTCCGGGTTCGAGACAAGTGCGAGTTCGCCCCAGACCGCCCGGATCCGGTCGGCCCACAGAATATCGGCACTACGATCCTCGGGCGTACGCGTGACGAGCACGAGCGTGACGCGCTCTTCCGACCACGCGCTCAAGTCCACAACGCGCGAGTGCCAGCGGTTGGCGTCGCCGAATCGAAAGATCTCGTCGAAGACCTCGACCGAGTCGTCTTCCGTTTCGACGATGACCCGAAAGGAAACGCGAGCGCGGCGGACGTTCTGCTCGGTGACGAGCGCCGGTGAAACACGGAGAAAAGCCGCACTCGGGAGATCCATCTCGAAACGGCGCTCGGCGGGAAAAGGAAAGACCAAGGCATCATGTGCAGCACCCGAGAGCTTGAGCTGCACGCGTTCCGCCGGAACGCCGCGCTCGACGAGCGATGTCCGAGGTCGGTCACATCCGGAAAGCGCCAGGACGATGAGGATGAATGCCCGGTTCACGAGGTCTCCGAAACAATGCGCAATGCGCTCCATTCTATTCCGTCCCGTGCGCGCGCCTTGAGCTTCCTCCCGCCTTCGAGCGCGATGCTGTCACCGCTTCGCACGTGTTCTGCCCGCTTCGAGACAACCCCGCCGACCGCGCGAGGATCGCTACCATCACGAGTCACATAAATCTCGGCGCCTTGGGTTTGGAGCAGCGTGACCGAGGATGCGGAAATCCTCGTGGGCTCGGGCGGGTCGATCCGAGGATAATAGTCCTCTTGTCTCAAGACTTCGATGAAGTGCGAGACGTTTCCCGTCATCACTTCTTCGACTCTTCTTACCTGTGGCAAGAAAGTGTCGTTCCGCGTCCTTGTCGGCTCGCCGAGCGCTTTGCGTGCATCACCCCAGCGGGCGGACTCCGCGACCACCGCCGACTCGATGAAAGCCACCAGTCGCCTCCAACGGGCAATCGAGCGCTCTTCGGTGAGCGCGCCCCGGAAACAGTGTTGATAGACTTGATCGGCGAACAGCATCATGAACTCGGGACTCTGTACGAGCGCGTTCCAGAGCCCGACCATATCCCCCAATCGCGTCGCCGCTGACCGAGTGAAGAGTTCGTGCACCCATGCCATAGGCGTGGCCCCCGAGAACAACGTGTATTCCGCATCCCACATGAAGAAGCGGAAAGGGCCCGGCGGGTTGTTTCTATTACCCCCATACCAGTTTCGATCGGGTCCCCAGTCGTAGAGTCTCGAGTACCACGCGAGAATGATGTAGTTGGCGAAATGCTCGACGTCCAGATATTGCTGAAGCTCTCGATAATTCTGGAGGACCTGCATATCTTTGTCTTTCAACGGCCCGCGAAGGTACTGCCATCGCCTATCGTCACCGTGCAGCACGCCGTTGTGATTCACAGCCATCCAGTCTGACTTTTCACCGCCCAAATGCGCCGAGGTGAACCATCCGTCCGGACGCTCGGCCGCGTTGTAGAGACCCCAGTAGAAGCCATTCAGATACAGGTGGACGAAGGATCCGTGCGCGCCGAGCCCGGTCATCGCGATCTCTGTATCGCGTAACCACTGATCCCTCGCGTAGGTCGTCTTACCGGCGTCGTAGCCCGCGAAGGAGCGCGTGTGGCCCGAACGCAATACGAGCCGGTCGAACTTGGTCTTGGCCGATTCTCCGTTGAGAGGAGCGTCCTGCATGAGCTTCGTGCGGAGCTTGCCGACCCCATACTCGTTCTTGAAAACCAGTTTGAGCGCTCGTTTGACGCCGTAGCCTGCATGCGATTCGATGGCGCAATCTACCTGGAATCCACGATCGGGTGCGTGTGGATAGATGAGCTCTACCGATGCGGGGCCTCTACCGGGCTTCTCCTGGCTCCGGAAATAGACGCCGCTTTCCGAGCGCTTCAGCTCACCGTCATCGGTAAACACTTGGCCGAATAGATCTTGCTTGTCCATCACGATGGAAAGCGACGGAATTGCCTTCATAGCGGAGAGGATCTCGCGACGATAATCTGCATGATCCACGATTGCGGGGTCCATCTCGTAGTCGAATTCAGTCAAATCGCCCATGCCGATCCCACCTATCGAGGTCGGAAATCCGCTCGGGTAGCGGGGCTGTCTGACGACGTGCTTCGGAAAAATGTAGGTGTGGGTGTCGACATTACTCGGCGTGAGCCCTGCCTTGTACGCCATCGCGCGCAGCGTCGTCGTGCTCTCGATCCTCACGACCACGGGGTTCTCGTCGCCGAGACCATGCGTCGGGCTCGGTGAGCTTCCATCGGTGGTGTATCGAATATGTGCGCCAGCGGTGCGGGACTGGATGACGACGGCAAAACCCGAGTCATAGAAACCGCGCTCGCGATTGAAGCGCGTATCGGCCACGACGCCCTGCGTGGTGGCGCCAACAAGTGACGACAGGACGACGGAGAACGAAAGCCGCCATCGTGGCGTAGGAAGCATCTTTTGCATATCGACCCTCGGGAGTTTCGCAGGTTATGCGGCTTAGGTCCAGCACGACTTCCTTGGAAGAAGCCAAGGATGAGATAGAATCGCTCGGGCAATGTGGCCACAGAATCTAGGACCCGAGCTCCACCTTGGTGCTCAACTGCGCCGCAAATATGCTCATCGGCGGAAGTTCTCGCGCTCTACATCCGAGAGCTCTATAAGCGCTTCGGCACCTCCATCTCCAACCGTGACAATTTCTCCGGTGTGTTCCCGATGCTCACCATGGTGACGGTCGTCATCATCTTCGTCGTGAAGGCCTCGCTGGCACTTTCCCTGGGATTGGTCGGGGCGCTCTCGATCGTCCGCTTCCGCGCGGCGATCAAGACATCGGAGGAGCTGGTTTATCTCTTTTTGTGCATCGGGGTCGGGCTCGCGCTCGGCGCCGAGCACCGATTGCTCGCCGTGGTCGCCGTGGTCATCGTCACGATCTTCATCGTCGGCCGGAGCGTTCTCGGTTGGGGCGCGTCGCGGCAGAACCTTCTCCTGACCGTCATCGGCGATGCCCAGCGCTTTCTCGAAACCGCCGACGAGGCTAGTGTCGTCGAAGCTCTCGAGCGATTAACGGGAGGGATGACGATTCAGAGATTTGATATCGAGGATGACCAAGTGCAGATTCGAGCCAGGATCGTCCCGGGCAGCTCCAAAGAAACGACCCAGCTGATAACTGAGATCAAGAAGGAGTTCCCCCACCTCCAGGTTTCCTACGTGAACTTGGACTCGCTCGTGTAGGAAGCGGGTGCCACAATTCTAGCGAATCGTTTCGGCCGAGGAAGCGGCTACGGATTCCCGGTAGCGAACAATCCTGTGCTCCGCAAAAACTCGGTCCGTCGTTGATTCTGCAGTTTAGACCTGCCAGGATTGGCCGTTTCGCGGCGAACGGATGAGGGGATCCGACGTCATTGTAAACGTGGAAAGGTTCGCTCTTGCGTCTGCTCTCGAATATTGTGCCCGCTTTCGTCAACGCCGTCCTGTGTCAAAACTCGGCCTTTTTGAAATAGACCATAAATCAGCAGCTTAGTGTCTGTGTTTGCGACCGGGCCAAGGGGGGATGTCCCGGCCGCTGTTGAATTTGGTCGGGTAGCGGCGGCACCTGTGAATACTCTTAGGCAGCAAACTCATCGCTGTCAATAGATTTCTGTTTGCTTCTAAGCGCGTGAACGAGAGCGCCCATATGGCGATAGCCTTTGATACGCCGGAACTCTTTCTGCGCGGTGACGACGCCAAGAGCGGTCCATCGGCGAACCATGGAAGGACTCTTCCAACGCTTGACGTTTCTCGATACTCTGCGAATGGTTTCGTCGTTATCCGAAGGGCGTGTCTTGAAAACGGGAACTTATTTTGTCGCCGGCCCTTAGTTCGCAAGCAATCTT
>CBDCYI010000006.1:0-3932 GCA_965224085.1 Candidatus Marinacidobacterales bacterium | reverse complement strand
ACCGGAGACGAAGACGCCGCACAAGAAACGCTGGCGGTGCGCTTTCGGGATTGGGGCCTCGACGTCGATCTCTGGACCGTCGAGCCGTCGCTTAGGGCCCATCGCGCCTATTGCGACGATGGGCTTCCCGTCGAGCGGAAGAACCTCGTCGCGTACTGGGGAGAGTCTCGAGAAACGGCGGCGCTCATTCTGAACGGGCACTTTGACGTCGTGCCGCCCGGTGAGCGCGAGCGGTGGGAGGCCGAACCCTTCGACGCCCACATCCATCAAGACGCACTGCACGGCCGCGGCTCTTGCGACATGAAAGGCGGGCTAGCTGCTTGCTGCATCGCGGTTCGCGCCGCGATGAAGCTCGGTATCACACCCAAGCGGCCGATCCTCATCCAGAGCGTCATCGGTGAAGAGACGGGAGGGCTCGGGACGCTCGCCGCTATCGAGCGCGGCTATCGCGCCGACGGCGCCGTCATCGCGGAGCCGACGAGCCTGCATTTGTGTCCCGTGCAAGCCGGAGCTCTATCGTTCAAGCTTCACGTTCCCGGCAAAGCCGCGCACGGCGCGATGCGAAGCTTTGGCGTTTCGGCCGTCGAAAAATTCTGGCCCGTCTTCCGGGATCTCGAAGCTTTCGAAAGAAATCGACATGAAGGCTTTGCGCATCCATTCTACGAAGCCGGTCAGCTCGTCGCTCCGCTGAGCGTCGGCAAGATGCACGCGGGCAACTGGCCCTCCACGGTTCCCGAAGAGCTGGTTGCCGAAGGACGCTTCGGGGTTTTTCCGGGCGAAGACTGCGATGAGGCGCGCCGCACATTCGAGGCCGTCGTGAAACAAGCGGGTGATCGCGACGACTGGCTAAAGGAGAACAACGTGCGCGTCGAGTGGTTCGAAGGTCAGTTCGAGCCCGGAGAGACCGACGCGAAAGCTCCCGTGCTCGCGGATTTGAGCGCATGCCACGAGGAGGTCCTCGGACAAGCACCCGTGTCCCACGGCGTTTCCTACGGAAGCGATCTGCGCTTGTTCACTCGCTACGCAGAGATGCCGGCCGTCTTGTACGGCCCTGGTGATGTCGCGCTCGCGCACGCTGCCAACGAATGGCTGCCGCTCGACGAGCTCCTCCAAGCCGCGGAAGTCCTGACTCTTCTCATTGCGCGCACGTTGGATGCGTAAGATCCTCGCGTTTGCGTTCTTGATGCACTGGGGCTGCCAGGCGCCACAGGAGGCGCGTCGTGAAAGAAGCCTCACGCTGGCGCCTTGCCAGTTGAGCGCCCCCGGACGTACCACCCGCGTGACCGCGGAGTGCGGCACGTTCACCGTTTACGAGAATCGTCAAGAAGGTACCGGCCGCACGATCGATCTCCGTGTCGCCGTCGTGCCCGCGATCCGCCGGGATCCCGAGCCCGATCCGCTCTTCTTTCTCACCGGCGGCCCGGGACAGGCCGCAACGGAAAGCTACGTCGCCGTGCAGAGCGCTTTTTCGCGCGTCCATCGCGAACGTGACATCGTGCTCGTCGACCAAAGAGGTACGGGTTCTTCGAACCCACTTCGATGTCCCAAGCCCGACGACGTTGCCGAGCTTTGGCTGCTCGAGGACGAAGCGATGCAGACGTGGGTCGCGCAATGCCTCGAAGAGCTCGACGCGGACCCCCGCTTCTATACGACGGCTATCGCGATGGAGGACTTCGACGACGTGCGCGAAGCGCTGGGCTACGAGCGGGTGAACCTTTACGGCATCTCCTACGGGACGCGCGCCGCCATCAGCTACACACGCCAATTCCCCGATCGCGTGCGGGCCGTCATCCTGGATGGCATCGCTCCACCGACGGAAGTGCTCGGCGTCGATGTGGCCCGAGACGCGCAACGCGCATTCGATCTCTTGATCGAACGCTGTGCGGAAGACGATGCCTGCGCGAAAGCGTTCCCGAACCCCGAAGGCGACCTCGAGGCGCTGATGTCGGACCTCTCGACGTCGACATCCGTCGCGCTTCGACATCCGAGGACCGGCGCCGAAGAAACGCTCGAGCTTCATCGGTCGATGGCGGCTTTCGCGATCCGTCTCTTGAGCTATGGTCAAGAGACGTCGTCGCTCGTTCCGCTGCTCCTCGACGCCGCGGCGAACGGCGACTATCGTCCTCTCGCCGCACAATTCCTGATGACGACCGGCCAGGTCGAAGAGACGATCGCCGACGCGATGGGATTTTCCGTCATTTGCAGCGAGGACTTTCCGTTCTTCGACGCGGCTGAGATCGAGCGACGAAACGACAACACCTATCTCGGCGCCGTCCAAACCGACAGCTTGAGCAAGCTTTGTCCGCTATGGCCTCGCGGCGACATCCCCACGGATTTCAGGGAGGCGCTTCGCACCGACATAGCCGTCTTGCTGCTCTCGGGCGAGGCCGATCCGGTAACACCGCCTTCGAATGGCGAGCTCGTCGCGTCCTCGCTCGAAAACGCGCTCCACCTCGTAGCACCCGGGCAGGGGCATATGGTCATCCACCGCGGTTGCATCACGCACCTCGCGGCGGAGTTCATCGAAGCCGGTCGCCACGACACGCTCGAGACCGCCTGCCTCGAGGACATCCACCCGATGACTTTTTTCACGTCTTTCGCGGGGCCCGAGCCGTGATCGAGCTCGTCGACGTCAAGAAATCCTTCGGTGACGTCCGCGCGCTCGACGGCGTGAGCTTCAAAGCCGAGGACGGAAAGATCACCGGTCTTCTCGGACCGAACGGCGCGGGTAAAACGACAGCTCTTCGTATTCTCTACACCGTGCTCCAGCAGGACGAAGGCAACGCCCGCATCGACGGATTCGACACACGCGAGACGCCGCGCGAAGTGCAAAAACGCATCGGCGTGCTGCCCGACACACACGGCCTCTACCCGCGACTCACGGCCCGGGAGAACATCGCTTACTTCGGAAGACTCCACGGCCTCGAAGGCGCGGAGCTCGAGCAGAATATCGACGAGCTCGAAGCACTTCTCGACATGGAAACGATTGCCGACCGGCGCACGGAGGGCTTCTCGACGGGACAGCGCATCAAAGTCGCTATCGCGAGAGCTCTCGTGCAAAAACCGACCAACGTCCTTCTCGACGAGCCGACGAGTGGACTCGACGTACCTTCCACGCGCGCGATGCGCGACTTCATCCGCCGCCTGCGCGATCAGGGAGCCTGTGTTTTGTTCTCGAGCCACATCATGCAAGAGGTCTCGGCCCTTTGCGATCACATCGTCGTGATGGCGCATGGGAAGGTCGTCGCCGACGGAACTGCTGACGAGCTTCGTGAAGCCACAGGAAAATCGAAGACGCCTTCGTCGCCGCCGTCGGAACCGAAGAGGGCCTTTCGTGATCTCGCCCGGGTCGCGTGTCGTCTTCCGGAAGGAAGTCCTGGACAATCTGCGAGACCGGCGCACACTCGCCGCCGCGCTGTTCTACCCCTTTCTCGGCCCTGCGATGATCGTGTTGATGATCGTCTCCATCGGCCAGCTGACGAAAGAGTCGGAGAAACCGCTAAAACTTCCTGTCGCGAGCCCGGAAAACGCACCGAACCTCGTTGACTTTCTCGAGCAGCACAACGTCGAAGTCGAGGAAGCTCCCGAAGATCCGGAACGCGCCGTCCGAGTGGGCGAGCTCAACGTCGTTTTGATCATTCCCGAAGAGTTTGGAGAAGCTTTCGAAAACGGCGACCCCGCCCCCATACGGCTCGTCGTGGACGAATCGAGAAACGCCGCCATGCAAGCAGTGCGCCGCACGCAAGGACTGCTGAGTGCCTATAGCCGACAAATCGGCGCGCTTCGCCTCCAAGCGCGTGGGGTGGATCCTCGAATCGTCGACGCGATCGCTCTCGAGCTCGCGGACGTCTCGACGCCGCAAAGCCAAGCCGCGCGCATTCTCTCGATGGCGCCTTATCTCATCCTCGTGTCCCTCTTCGTCGGGGGGATGT
>CBDCYI010000005.1:0-2303423 GCA_965224085.1 Candidatus Marinacidobacterales bacterium | reverse complement strand
TCGGGATCGGTGACGAAGGCGTCTCCAGCGGTTCTTCCAAGAGCTGCGCAACCGGGCTTTGACGCACAAAACCGTTCACCAAAAGACCAGCCAATTATTTCCGCAACTGGAGACTGGTTTTTGGTTATCATCCTCGCTTCCCATTGGCCACCGGCGCCCAACAGGGTGAAACCGTCGATCAAGGCCGCCAGCCTTGGCAATGCCTCAACATCATGGTTGCCTGCAACAGCGATGACCTGGATTCCCGCTTCCAATAGCCGTCGAATGCTTTCCTCAAGTGGCAGCATTGCCTCGAACCTAGAATTGGTGCTTTCAACGACATCGCCGGCGAATAGCACTGCATCCAGCTTCTGTTCAATCGCAAAATCGACAGAAAGTTTGAGAGCGGCTGCAGGCGTGAGTTCCCTCGGATCAAGGCCCCAGGATGAAATCTCGTCAGGCACTCCCGAGCAAGCCGTGCCGAGGTGAACATCACCAATCGCGAGAATTGCAGCGCCTTCATCCATTCGATTTTGGACCACCCTGATCAACGAAATGACAATAAACCGTGGTACCCAGGATTCATTGCCGCGGGTCCGCCAGATAGTCGAAATGCTCTAGAAAATTAACAATCATATGGAACGCCTCCGCCGCCTTCGCATACCCACCCGCTATTTCCATGATCCTCCTCGCCAATCAAAAGGTACTTATATACTTGACGCTGCTCAGAGCTTCCATCGTTGATCTCAATTCTCCATAGTTCGGCACAGGTTTTGTTGATCTGTCACTCAAGCAATGCCTTGAGTAATGCATCTGGCGTGTCCGAGTAAAACTGGATGTTGATCCGCGTCGCCATGTCGTCGGAGAGTTCGAACAGTTGCTTCCTTGCCGACACTGGCATGAGCATGGTATCGGCGCCTTTCTCAACGGCGACCTCGATAATACCAACGGCATTGGTCAGTGGCTCCACTGAACCACCGAGATTGAGTGCGCCGACCACGATCAGACCACCCTTGGTGCTTTTCTCAAGCAGTCCGCCGCAAAGGGCCATAAGTGTCGGCAGGCCGAGCGACGTTCCGCTTCGATCATTATCCATAGCACGGAGCTGTAACGAAAACTCGTGAGAGCGCGGATCGCGGTCTCCAACCAGTTGCTTTGACCTTGTATACAGGTTTTGCTCGGCGTATCTGACACTCTCGCGAAATGTAGGTGGAACCGGTGCATTCAGGATCTTAACCCCGTCGTGTGCCAAAACTCGGCCCTTTTGAAATAGACCATAAATCAGCAGCTTAGTGTCTATGGTGCGCTCCCGTGAACGGCTTTGGCGGGTTGCTACGTTTCTACCATCGGGAAGCCGCATGAGTATTTTGACCTCACGGGGACATCCCCGTTAGGGGCTGGCCGCCAACACTTAACCCTAATCGCAAATAGACGTCACCGTGTCTGAGGTCTTTGGCCCCGTGAATAGCACCTTTTCCAGGTTCTGCATACACCGTGCAGAATCACCTATAGTGGCGGCGAGCGGGTGCCCCAGCACGAGCTTCTCGCCTGCGCCCAGTGCGGCTGTTTCGCGTTTTCGTGCTTCGAAGATTTTGCGATTAGGGTTAATTGCGGAAGCACCGTGGAGGATTGTGACATTGAGCAAATTATACCTTTTCGGCTCCCCTCTCTCACGCACGCCCATCAAGAATGCGCGATCTTGCAGAAAACGTTGAGCAACGACACCTCGTTCATCGAGCCAGCCGAAGCACCTGCGATGCGCGGATCGCCTACGATGACGGCCATGCACTGTGCCCGAGACAGAGCTACGTTGATCCGGTTGCGGTCCAGAATAAAGGAAAGTCCACGGGAGCCGTACTCCCCGTAGCTTGAGCAGGTCGAGAATATGCAGATCGGCGCTTCCTGGCCCTGAAACTTGTCCACACTACCAACACGCGCACCGTCTAGGAGTTCCGCTTGAAGAGCGCGAACTTGTGCGTTGTAGGGAGTGATGAATAGGAAGTCATCTAAGGCCAGCTTCTTGTCGCTTCCATCTGATGTACGATACGTTCTTCCAAGTAGCTCTTCGTATACTGCCTTCACCTGCGCAATCTCTTCGTCGCTCTGCTGAATGTTGCCGTCGTGCTCAATGCCAATAAACACAACGCCGTTCCCTTTTGTTATTAGGCTGGCGTTCTCCGGAATTTCTACTTCTTGCTTCGCGCAGTCCGGATGTGACACAAGACGGCCCTCATAAGCGGTCTCAGATACGAAACGACACACAGAAGGATGCATGCGTCGAGACTCCCCAAGGAAGAGCCCGTGGTCCACAGGCACGACGGCGTGATACACGGGCCGATCAGGCTTGCTCGCCTCAAAGTCCTTAAGTACGTATTGCAGCGACGACAACCCGGAATCTCCTGGATGGGTCCCTTGGATAGGTTGCTCAAGCTGCATCTGGTCACCTAGCAAGACAAGATTCGTAGTGCTACGGGCCATCGCAACGGCATTCGCTAGAGACACCTGACCGGCTTCATCGATGAAGAGAAAGTCGAGCGCGCCCTCCCACTCTGGGAGGGTAAACAGCCATGCCGTTCCGCCGACGATCCCACCGCCATACGCATCCTTAGCGTCTTTATTGCTCTTGATGTGCTGGAGTTCGGGATTGTCCTCGAATAGCTGGATATCTGCGTCGCCTCCGATCTTGATGCCACGAAGTGTATCGCCATTCGCGCGATGTGCCTCCCCACTACCTTCAAGAAGGCGCACTATGGCCTTGTGACTATTGGAGGCCACACCGACACGTTTTCCCGCATCCAGTAAAAAAGTGATCATCTGCGCGGCGGTATACGTTTTGCCAGTCCCTGGCGGGCCTTGCACAACGAGACATTCGCCATTCATCGAATGCGCGGCTTGGACAGCTTCATCGACCTGAGACTCGGCCTTCTTCTCGGCGATGGCAACTGGCGCCTGTCGTTCCAGCATCGCTACGATGGGCGGGTGCAGTTTCTGTGCGAGGTGCTCCTCCGCAATGTTTGTAAGCGCGGCCTGTATCGAGGCGGCGGGCACATACTCGTTTGGTATCAACGAGCCGTAGTGCGGGAACGCACCCCCGAGCTTCTCGTCCAAGCCCTTCTGGCTGATCTTGACCTGAAGTCGTCCTTCCTGAAGGTCCAACGAGGCAAGGCCCAACGTTGCGCCAATGTTGTGGGAAAACATAACCCTTGTCTTGCCATCAGCTGCAAGCTTGCATTCCTGAGAGGGGTCGAACTCGTAGGTCTGAACCAGGGAGCGCTTCTCCGCTTCTGGTGGGCCAACAGCCGTGACGCCTTGGACGCAACCCGAGTCATCCCAAAGCTCTTCGTCACTCGCTTCGGCGCGGTCAAACATCCGCCACCACATCGGCTTTTCCTCGCGCCGATGAAAGTCGACGAGATCTGCAAGTGTGGCGGAGATCGAGTCATCCCGCTTGCGCAGATTTTCAACAGCTGCCCGTCGAGCGAGCACCTCAGGCGGCAGTTCCTTATCACCAGAATCAGCGGATTTGGAAGAGGAATCCCCGACGGCAGGCGACGAGTAAGAGATCTTGTTTTCAGCGGCGAGCGTTCGGAGCCAAGCAAGAAAGTCTGAGGTTGAAGCGCAGTCGTCCTCGTTATAGTCCCGGATGCCTTTCAAGATCGCACTATCTTCCCAACGCGGCCCCTCCTCACTCCCACTCCAATGGGCGTAACGGACAACAGAGCCTAGCGCTGTTGTCACATCCGTGGATCGCCCAGGCCGATAGAGGCGCTCGATAGATTTCAGTGAATAATCTTGTTCTCCGACAACAAGGCCACGACGCAATACGCGATAGAGATCGACGAATACGTTGCCCCGGAGCAAATCATCGACTTCGTCCTGCCGCGTGTCGTGACGGGTGCTTAGTCGTCGTAACGCGCCCACGTCATAAGCACCGAAATGGTAGATGTGCATCGCTGGGTTGTCTTTCCAGCGGCCGTGGATCCAATCGATGAAGCTCTCGAAAGCGACCTTTTCCTCATCGCGTGTGTGTGCCCACCAATCATGGAATTGTGGATCGCCGGTTTTCGCGTCGAAGGTCCGTGCGCCAAACAGATATTCCAGGCCACCGGGAACGAGCGGGTAGCCCTCGATGTCAAAGACTACGTCTGCAGGATCTACCGGGGGTAACGTGGCAAGGCCGACGGCCTCATAGTTCGGCCCAGTTGAAGGGAGTAATTCGTATCGTGGCGGTGCACCCGGATTCGCGGTCCGGTCTTCACGAGTGCCACATTGTAGCCGGGCCTGTGTGGAAAGCTTTTCGAGAGAATTCTCCGCAAGCTTCGGAATCGACGTTCCGGACGCCTCAGCGAGTTGGGCCATCGTTGTTACGCCCGCGGCCTTCAGTTTCTTTATCTGACCGACTGTGATGCCCGCGACGCGCACGAGGTGGTCGGTTTTCCCAAAGAAGTGCTCTGCATGCGAAGTCCATCGCCCATGGTCAGCTCCAGGCAACGGCTTCGGGCGGTCGTCGATGTTACCGGAAAAGCCGTCCTGCATAGCTAGAAACTCGGCCTTTAAGTGACGGTAGTAGTGGAGAAAATCTTCGACACGAAATTCAACCCTGTCTTTTGTGCCGAGAATAATCCCGAACTTTTCAGGCAGCGCCTCGTCGGCGGATTCCGCAAGCATTTCGGAATAGCAGCATAGCTGGATCGCATAGTAGGGTTTCGGGGAGTGCGCAAGTTTCGCATCCCAGACTTGGTATTGCTCCGTGTCGTCAAGGGTCAGAAAGTCGGCGAAGCCGGCGAACCGGTCGTGCTCAAGAGCCGCTTGGTAAATGATGGGAGCCTTCGTTTTGAGAGCCTCTAACGTATCGGCACGTGCTTGCCTTATGTCGTCCGTCGCGATTTCGGCGACCCCTATCCCAGATGCCTTGAAATCCTCCAGGACCGAGTGCTCATGCTCGTTTCCTGTTTCGGCGATGAGTCTTTGGTCCTCTGTCTCTTCGTCCGGTTTCAACTCACCCGGATTCTCAAGATTGAAGCGATCCATCCAAGAGGAAAACGGAGAGGCGACGAAACGCACCAAGTCACTCGGCGAAAAGATTATTTTGTCTCCGTGGGTGATCATGAAGCGTCTACCTGAATCCGTGCAAGAGATGGAGTATTACTCGGACACGGGGGGGATGGTCGAGTAGCTCAGCCATTCGGCTTTCGCCCTCACAGATCCGAGCGTGCGGCTTTCCCGCACTCGGCTCCTCCTGAAGGTATACCCGAAATCAGACAAGGCAAGGTAGTCGGGACGGAGTGAGGTGAGGGACTGGTAGGGGAAAGCGCTCCAACAACAAGTGAAAACGAGGCCAGGTCATTCGGCGCTGACTCCGCCGACGAAGGCTTCGAAACCACAACCGTGTCACCTCCTCAGAAAAGGATTGGAGAGAGCGGATGTTGCTGGGAAGTCCGTAGTACGCGTAGTGACCGCGCAGCACCTGGCAAAGCCAGCGATGCTGGACGGCGACTGGAGCATGCATACGTTGCTTCGCGCGAAGCCGTAGCGACTTGAGTTTGGCTCGTAGCCGCTGGCTCTGCGTTTTGCGCTTCACGACGAAACGGCCATCGCGGGTTCTCCCACAATAATGAGTGAAACCCAGGAAAGCGAACGTCGCACACCGCCGAAGGCCCCGTTGCTCGCGTGACAAGGAAGGTAATCTCCCGAACTCGAGCAAACGGGTCTTGTTCTCGTGGAGCGCAAGCCCGAATCGGGCTAGTCGCTCCTTGAGCGCTCTCATCATCCTGCTGGCATCGGTCCGATGCTGGAAGCCCATGACGAAGTCGTCAGCGTATCGCACGATGGAAATACGGCCTTGTGCTTCGAGCCGGCGCCATCGATGAACCCACAGATCTAGAACGTAGTGCAGAAAGACGTTAGCCAAGAGCGGGCTCACACCTGCCCCTTGCGGTGTCCCTTCAGTTGTCTCGCTCCACTCTCCTTTCTCCAGTACGCCGGCTCGCAACCACTGACGGATGAGTCGAAGGATGCGTTTGTCGGCGACCCGGTGCGAAAGCATCCGCATCAACCACTCGTGGTCCACCGAGTCGAAGAACTTGCGGATGTCCGCGTCGAGAACCCAGTTCACGCGTTGCGTCATGAGCGCGGTGTGGAGCGCGTGCAACGCTTGGTGCGGGCTCCGTCCGGGCCGAAACCCGTACGAGAACCCGATGAAATCGACTTCGTAGACGGCGCTCAAAACCTCGGCTACCGCTCCTTGGACAATCTTGTCTTCCAGTGCGGGGATGCCAAGAAACGAAGATGACTCCGCAGACGGTCCAGTACAAGGAGCTATCCGAGTCTGGAAACCATGACAGGAAATTTGGGCCAGTTTGAGTCTGATTGGTGGAGGCCAGTGTCGGAGAGCAGCTTGCTGCTAACCGAGCCTATTCACGAAGTGGGCGCTGGCAGGCTCACAGCGTTTTGACGAGCACTCGCTGTTTCTCCCAATCGTCGGGAAGCGGATGATGCAAGAGGTAGCTCGAGGTCAGCCCAACGGGCTGGCGGCCTTCGACAATGGCGCGGACGATGTCGGGAGCCAGGAAGGCATAACGGATTGCCTTGCGCACGCGGTCCGTTGGGATGGCGTTTTCGGTGGCAATCTGCTCATAGGTTTTGCCTGCTTTGATTCGGTCGAGCCAGGAGAGGGCGTTTCTGATATTGCGCAGGAGTGTGCGGTCGACGGATTTCGTGGGGTTGCCCAGAACAAGCTTGGTCTCGACGCCGCGTCGACGCAAGCGGAACGGTGCGAGGATGCGGAGTGCATCCTCGCGAATGCGTTCGGGTCCCATAAAGAGGCAAGCAGCGAACGCATTGCGGTCGAGCAGGATGGACACAGAGCCGGGGCTGATGTCGACCCGCCGGATAAGACGGAGCAGGGGGGCTGCCGAGGCACTATCATCATTACTACCGGAACACAGCCCGTCTAAAAAGCGACGCACCGAGGCGAGCTCTTGCATCGTCGGAGTGTGGATCAACGAGGCCGAGAAGGTCGTGGCATCCACATGCTGTCGGATGAGATGCACGACGGTCTGTTCCAGCATCGGGGCGGGCAGTCGCCAGCCGGAGAGGTCCTTTTGGCCACTGTGCTGGATGAGGCGCCGGGAGACGTAGTAGCGGAGCCGTTGCCCGTTTTTCTTTTTGGTGTGGCTCGGCGTCAGCCGGTCGCCGGTCTCGTCGAAGAGCTTGCCTGCCAGTGGGGAACGGGCTGCACGGCCCTTCGTCGTGCGTCTCCTTGGTTTGGCAGCCCCTGCCTGCAGCTGCGTTTGGACCGCGTCCCAGAGCTCCGGAGCAATGATCGATGGATGCTGGCCCTCGTAGACACGCCTCTGGTGCCGGATGCGGCCGGCGTAGAGAGGATTGGTCAGCAGGCAGTGGAGGTGTCCGCGACGGAACGGCAGCCCGCCTGTCCGGGTTCCATCCGCCGCGAAGCGTTGCTTGGTGCGCAGTCCCAGATGGTCCGCCTCGGCCTTCACCTGCCGGAGCGTTCCGTGCTTCCGGTACAGCGCATAGAGCGTCCGGACCGTTTCGGCCTCAGCCTCGTTGATGCGTAGCGTGCGCTCGTCCTTCTCATAGCCGAGCGGTACGCGGCCGCCCATCCATAGTCCCTTGCGCTTGGAGGCAGCGACCTTATCGCGGATCCGCTCGGCCGTGACCTCGCGCTCGAATTGCGCGAAGGACAGCAGCATATGCAGCGTCAGTCGTCCCATGCTGGTCGCGGTGTTGAAGGACTGAGTCACCGAGACGAAAACCGCGCCGGCCGCCTCGAGCCGTTCGACGAGCTTTGCAAAGTCGGAGAGGGAACGGGTCAGCCGGTCGACCTTGTAGACCACGATCTGCTCGACGAGACCGGCATCGATGTCGGCGAGCAAGCGCTGCAGGCCCGGGCGCTCCAGGGTTCCTCCCGAGAGCCCCGCGTCCTCGTAGACGGTTGGCAGCAGCACCCAGCCCTCCGCTTTCTGGCTCGCGACATACGCGGCGCAGGCTTCTCGCTGCGCATCGAGGGAGTTGAAATCCTGCTCGAGACCCTCTTCCGCACTCTTTCGCGTATAGATGGCAGAGCGGATTTTCTTCATGTTAGGCCTTGCGCGGGGGCGTCAGACCGAAAAAGCGTGGTCCTGACCAGTGGGTGTCGGTGATTCGCTTTGCGATGGCCGTGAGGGACGGATAGGTTTTGCCATCGAACCGATAGCCGTTGTCGAGTACCTCGACCTGGTAGGTCCGGCCATTCCACTCGCGGAAGAGATGGGTGCCGGCAGAAACGGACCCTGCGGGAGCGCCGGAGCTTGGTGTCTCGTTCGCCATGGCAGCCAGAGCGCGCCGGGTTGCGGCCGAAAGCCAGCCATGGGTCCGGCACTGGCGTTCGTGCAAGAGAACACGGCGTAAGAAAACGCGCGAGAGCGAGCTTGGAGGAGTAGCCCCAAAGGTGTGCTCCCAGACCCGCCGTAAGCTGGCGAAGTCCAAACCATCCAAAACGACGTTCCGGCCAACCCCTGTATCCTGCGGCATCACCGAACGTTCGCTCTTCTGCTCGATAAAGTCCAGTCTAATGAGGGACTTCCGGGTTCGAAGTTCACTGCCCGTAGCTCGCCACGCAGCCCAAGGGTCGGCGGATTCCAAGGGCGTCTAAGCTGCTGATTTGTGGTCTATTTCAAAGGGGCTTATATCCATGACTAGACACGACAGAAGAATAGGAGAAGATGAAATATGCGGTCACTAAAAAGGATGCTTCATGCTCATCGTAGCTTTCGTTTTGACGCTCAACAACTTCTTCTACGCCGTCAATCCCGCTGCGGCCAAGCCCATATTCGATTGGATCGACCCTTTCGCAATCGTCGCCCTCGTACTCGTTTTCATCGAGAAAATCCTCGGTTCGATGCGGGGCGAAACCGAATGGCCTCGGCTCGAGGTGACGGTCCTGGTGGGGGCGCTGGTTCATTTATACCCTACAATTACCTGGCGAAGATGGCGGGCAATGGACTGGAGAGCGGGACCTTGTGGCTGGTTATGGTGCCGTTTGCGGTCTCCTTGCTCATCTATGAGGGCTTTTTTCTGATTCGTGAATCCAAATAGGGGCTTGTCTAGTCATGGATATAAGCCCCATTTCAAATGGGTCGAGTTTTGGCACAGGACGGGGAGAGCGTCCTCGTCATCGTGAAACCTGAGACGGTCATCCGCTGGCACCGTTGTGGGTTCAGACGATATTGGACTTGGAAGAGCCGACGGCGTAGGCCCGGACGACCAGGCGTCGCTCCCGAAATACGTGAGCTGATACGGAACATGAGCAGGGCCAACCCTCTCTGGGGAGCTCCCCGCGTGCATGGCGAGCTGGCAAAGCTGAGCATCTCCATTTCCCAGGCCGCCGTCTCCAAGTATATGGTTCGCCATCGCACGCCACCGTCCCCTACTTGGCGGAGCTTTCTTGATAATCATGCAAAGGACTTGGTGTCGCTCGACTTTTTCACTTTGCCGACCGCAACCTTCAGAGTTCTGTTCATCTTCATCGTCCTTCGCCACGACCGTCGCCGTATCGTTCATTTCAATGTCACCGAGCATCCTTCTGCCGAGTGGACGGCGCAGCAAATGGTCGATGCTTTTCCATGGGACACGGCGCCTCGGTACCTGGTACGGGATCGAGACCAGACCTACGGAGCGTACTTCGATAGTCGCGTCGACGGTCTCGGGATCGAGCAGGTCCTTACCGCACCGCGCTCCCCGTGGCAGAATCCATTTGTCGAAAGGATAATCGGCTCCATTCGACGTGAGTGTCTCGACCACGTGATCGTCCTCGACGAGCGGCACCTGAAGCGAATCCTACGCAAATACGTCGACTACTATCATTCGTGCCGGACTCATTTGTCGCTTGAGAAGGACGCGCCTGAGCCTCGCCGGGTAGAGTCACCGGCGATGGGCAAAGTGAGAGCCATTCCAAAGGTCGGTGGTCTCCATCATTATTACACTCGACACGCCGCTGCTTGAGCCGGTCCGCTCGGAACGGCTGCCGGACTTCGCACCAGCTTACACCTCTACCCCTGAGTAGAGCCGACGCCGGCGCGTCTCCGGTTCCGAACGGAGCTTTACCCGCACCGCTAGCGGGCAGTTCGCAGCAGCGCCAACGCGTAGACAATCCCGATGGACTGGACTTTGCCGGGGAGAAGAGCGCCTGCTAGTGGTTTGAGAGGGGATCGAACAGCGGCACCGAGGAGCCACACTGCCGGGCGTGCACCACCTTCTCGTACTCTTCTCTGAGGACGGACGGTCCCTGTCGAGAGCAGTACTTGTCGAAAGCCTCGGTCAGGTTCTGCGCCACCATCTCGTCGTTCATCATCTCTATATGCCGTCGCTCAAGCATGTGCACGAGCTCGCCGTCTTTGAAAAGAGCCACCGAAGGTGAGCTCGGAGCAACGCCGACCATGTGCTCTCTGGCGCGCTCCGTGGCCTCACGGTCCACGCCGGCGAAGACCGTCGTGAGGTGATCGGGAATTGTGCTGTGTTGCAGGGCGCGAGTCACACCCGGGCGCGCCGAGCCGGCAGCACATCCACAAACCGAGTTCACCACCACGAGCGTTGTCCCAGGCCTCTTCAAGGCCTCGTCGACGTTCTCTCTTGTTTGCACGGGCTCGACCCCGCATTGGGCAAGCTCCTCCCACATGGGCCGAACACCCTCGGGATCGTAAAGTGGCTGCATTTGTCTCTCCTCTCCTCGCTGTCTGTTTAGAGATTACGCTAGCCTGCAATCCCGGAAATCAACCCGGTCATTCAAGTGCTGCGAACCAAGCGTAGACACGTCTATTCCGAAACGTCCCGGCAAGCCGGTCTTGAGTTCGTTTGTATTTTTGGACGCGACGCGCATGAGTATTTTGACCTCACGGGGTTTGACCGACTTAGGGTCCTAGGCGAATCGCTTCCCATCTTCTGCAGCGTACGTCGCCACCTTGCCGTCCGCCACGCAAGTGGAATCGAGCGCCTCGATGACGTCGCCCAGCTTGGAGGCCGGGATCGCGCACGTCACTTCGCTGGGTGACATCCCTGTACGGACCCGGCTTAGCATGCACCCGACACTGGCCGCGATTTCACCTTGCTCCTTGGCGATGGCGACGATGTGACACTGGGGTTTTCCCTCGAAGCGAAGACCGGGGATTGCGTCATGAAGGACCATAAGTTGTGTTGCGTTGAGGCGAACGACGACCACGTCCGGATCCGAGCTCTCCACGAGCGGTCCGTAGGTAATGTAGCGGTACTTGGTCTTGACCACCGGGATTTGCGGGACGACATCCATCGTGACCCATCCGCTATCTAGGAGCGCAGCCACGTCGCTATTGCCGGCTACTTCGTCCATTGTCTTGAGGCCGTGCGTCAAGCTTCCGACACTGCAATTGCCGTGATCTTCGGCGACGGTGCTGAACGTACGGTCCGTTGCCTTCATCCAGAAAACGCAGCCCGCAGGGACCTTGCCAGTCCGCCCATCGGGCATCGGCGCCGGGGTCGGTCCCTCGAATGGCGGAACTCCTTGGAAGTCGTTGGAAAAGGTGATGGCAATAGGTGTGGCTTGCAGTTTTAGCTTGGAGTTGAGCGCCGACGCAAGATCACTCCAGTTATCTTTGCTCATTTAGATGTTTTCCTCCTAGCGCGGTATGGAGCACGCGACAGCACTATAGGCAAACCACGCTCACGTGTGCAAGAATGCCGCCATGGCACGGTGCTTGCGCTGTTTGCTGTTGGTGATGTGTACGTATCCCTTTGCAAAAAAATCGCTTACGCTCCATTTGCGCGCGGCGAAGGTCGCGAGCGCTATTTTGGCTGTAATTATCACAGGTAAACCCCCGGCTCTGCCGGGGTGACTCGCAGAGGTTTGACCGCGTCCTGTGCCAAAACTCGGCTGTGCCTTCTATTTATTCATCCGCGCGCACCGAACGCGATTAATCTCCGGTCTGTCGGCCTAGGTCAGTTTCTCGACGATCGCCTTGGCGCTCGTTTCCTTAGTGCCGCTCACCCTCGGGCTGCCTCCCCTAAACTATTCTAACAGAGGAGTTAATAGGAGGCCACTATGCCTAATCAGCGTCGTGTCCAAAACCGCGAACGGAGCCGAAAGCTGGAATCCTAGAGGTGTTTTCGAAATTCGTGGAGACCCGCCGACGCGGCATTGGCTCTGCGATAGGCGGGCCCGAGCACAGCCTTCCTCCGGACCATCCGTTCCGTCCGGCTTGCGACGCGGGTCTTGAGTTCGTTTGTATTTTTGGACACGACGCGGTCCTGACTTCGGTGCCATTCCGAGTTTAGACCTGCCAGGATTGGCCGTTTCACGACGACGAGTAGTACGTCATCATGGATCTGAAGATTACACCCTTGGGCCAGACGATTGTAAAGCCCACGGCCCTTGGCTCGGTCGCAAACACAGACACTAAGCTGCTGATTTATGGTCTATTTCAAAAGGACAGAGTTTTGGCACAGGACGGGGTAGCCGAAGCACGGCTCTTGACCCGGTCGCAAACACAGACACTAAGCTGCTGATATTATGGTCTGTTTCAAAAGGCCGAGTTTTGGCACAGGACGGGGTCTGGCGCCTGCAGACACTTCCGGCCGACCAAGTGCTACAGATTCCGCTGACCTGGAAGGGAAAGTACAACGAGTACGAGACGAAGCCGGGTGACACCCTGAGGTCGGTGGCCAAGGTGATGAAGTCTCAGCCGTGGCGGATCATCCGGGACAACAACTTGTTCTGGGACGAGACGCTTCGGCCCGGTACGGTGCTCAAGGTGAGACCATCGCCGCCCAATCCAACCTACGCCACCCACAAGGTGTCGCGCGGCGACACCCTCTTGGGCCTCGCGAGCAAGTACGGCACGAGCGTCCGAGCGATCCAGGCCGCCAACAACATGGGGCGTAAGACCACAATCCGAATCGGACATCGCCTTCGGGTGCCGACGCGCGCCAAATAGGGGAGCGGGCGCTGAGCAGGCCGTGCGGCAGCAGAAAAGAGGCTGTGCTCCGCAAAAAAAAGTCGATCCGGCGTTGATTGCGCGGTTTAGACCTGCCATGCTCGGCTGCTTCGTGCCGGTCGACCCGACGACGCCACCGGCGTCTTAGGAACGTGGAGAGGCTCGCTCGTGCGACTGTTTTCGAATATCCGGTCTATTGTTCTGGACGCCATCGCGTTCGCTCGCAACCTATGCCGCTCGCGCAGCGCCCTCGCCGCAGAGAATCTTTTCCTTCGGAAGCAGCTTACGTTCTTTGTCGAGCGTAAGCAGGCGCCTCGGCGCACGAATAACGCCACACGGGTCACGATGGCGACTCTCGCGAGGATATTCGACTGGAAGGAAGCCCTTATCGTGGTCAAGCCCGATACGCTCGTTCTGTGGCACAGGAAAGGGTTTCGGCTGTTCTGGCGTTGGAAGTCTAGGCCAAAAGGACGTCCAACGCTGCCAGAGGAGCTGAAAAAACTAATCGCTGAAATGGCGGTCGCGAACATCACGTGGGGCGAAGAGAGGATCGCCAACGAGCTGCTCGTCAAGCTTGGCGTCTGCGTCTCGCCGCGCACCGTTCGGAAGTACATACCCATTCGAGATGACGGCAGCCCGGACCGGCGCAATGCATCGCATCGCTGGGCGACATTCGTGCGGAATCACGCAAAAGCGGTCGTCGCTGCGGATTTTTTCAACGTAGTCACCGTCAGCTTTCGTGTGCTTTACGTCTTCGTCATCATGGAAATCGGCACCCGCAAGATGCTTCACTTCAACGTGACGGCGCATCCGACCGCGGAGTGGACGCTGCAACAGTTCCTGGAGGCGATTGGGTGCGAGCACGACTATCGATTCGTCATCGTGGACCGCGATAACAAGTTCTCAGCAGACCTCCGCCGCTCCGTCCGGGGGATGGGTGTTCGGCCGTTGAGGACGCCGCGCAGAGCACCGCAGGCGAATGCCTATTGTGAGAGACTCATCGGCACCAGACGCCGGGAGTGCTTGGATTTTCTGATACCGCTGTCAGAGGAACATCTCCGCCGACTCTTGACCGAATGGCGTGACTACTACAATCGGGCGAGACCGCATTCATCGCTCGGGCCAGGCCTTCCCACCCCCTGTATCGAGCTTCCGATGAAACCGGACCAGCACCGGCATCAATTACCCGCCCAGCGCGCCGTTGCCTCGAGGTCGGTCCTTGGTGGGCTTCATCACGATTACCGGTTGTCACGCGTCGCCTGACGGACCTAGCTTCTCGCGGGGAACAACGCGTTCTTTCTCAAGCACGTTATTGCGTCGGTGGCCCAGCAGCGACAGAGTGCAGAACTTACACCGAGGCGAACACGAGTTCGCGGGACCTCAACTCCCATGGCTGTCTGCCCGTCAATACGCGATCTTCTTTTTTGCGGAGCACAAGGCCTGTCGCCCGCCACCCGCAGCCCAGGGGTCGGAAGCCAACCCTGCGGCGCGAAACACCCTGGATTCTGTACGGATTCCAAGGGCGTCTAAGCTGCTGATTTCCGGTCTATTTGAAAAGGGCCGAGTTTTGGCACAGGACGACAGTGACGCGACTAATGCTGCTTAACCGCCGAGGTCGAAAGCTGACTTATCCCGTATGGCAGCTTGCGCACCTTCGCGAAATCCGTATTCCGAAGCAGGACAACCCAGCTTGGGATGCATTGAAGGACGCTTTTGATCTGACCTGCGACGAGGAGTTGCTTCCGATGCGGCAGGCCGAGGAGTGTGAAGTCCGGCAAATCATTGACGAAGCGGCCGCGTTGGCGCTCGGTGTCGAACCGGACGTTGTGGCGGACTGGCGGAGGCGATTGGCGGCGGAGCCGACGATCACCAACGCGCGCACTGCGGAACTTGGCACGAGCGAGACTCAAGGCTCAGGCTGCCCGCATTGACGCCGTTCGACCTTACAGCTCCCTCGGCTATCTCACGCCGGTGGAGTTGGCTCGAAGTTGAGCCCGTCCTGTCCAAAAACACAAACGAACTCAAGACTGGCGCGCCGGGCCGTTTCGATCGTCATCGACCCGTGGCGAGCCCCAGATCTGGGGCGTGTCGGAGGCGATGTCGGCGATTCGGGTTCTCCGTACGCGCAGGGAAAACAACGTCCAGCAAGGGGATGCCGTCCTGTGCCAAAACTCGGATCTTTCGAAATAGACCATAAATCAACAGCTTAGCAAGTTCGGTGCGCGCGGATGAATAAATAGAAGGCACAGCCGAGTTTTGGCACAGGATGGGCTCACTACTACGCCGGTGCTGCCACCGAACTCGGGGCCGTCAAGAAATACCTCTAGGCTTGACTTCGGGTGGCGCCCGCGATACTCGTTGCTCTCTAGGAGGTGCTGTATGGAGAGGATACACAAGAGCATCACGGCCGAGCGGGTCGACTGCGCCATAGAGCACGATAGGGGAGGAGTCATCATTCCAGCGTTTTGTCTCGTATGCGGCGCTGACCAGGAGTGCAGAGTGGGCCATGAGGAACACGGCGAGTGCAACGTCTGCGGCGCTCCCCAGGTGTACGCAGCCTACCGTCTCGCCTCCTCCGATTGGCAAATGGAGCTAGATCTGTAGAGAGGGGGCTCCATTACGATTACCGGTTGTCACGCGTCGCCTGACTGACCTAGCTTCTTGAGGCGAACAACGCGTTCTTTCTCCAGCACATTATTGCGTCGGTGGCGGGTTGCTACGTTTCTACCGTCGGGAAGTCGCATGAGTATTTTGACTTCACGCCCACCCCGTCCTGTGCCAAAACTCGGCCCTTTTGAAATAGGCCATAAATCAGCAGCTTAGTGTCTGTGTTTGCGACCGGACCAAGGGCCGTAGGCTTTACAATCGTCTGGCCCGAGGGTGTTATCTTCAGCTCCATGATGACGTACCACGTGCAATTCCTACTGCTCGTTCTAGCTGGCTGGGTCAACCGCCAGCAGCAGGATGTGATCGACTACCTGCAAGAGGAGAACCGTGTGCTCCGAGCCGGGCTTCGGGGCAAGCGTCTCAGGCTCTCGGACGACGAGCGGCGCAGGCTCGCGGTCAAGGCCCAGGCTTTGGGCCGCGAGGCGCTGGCCCAGATTGCGTCCGTTGCCACACCCGCTACGCTTCTGCGTTGGTACCGCTGCCTCATCGCAGCCAAGTACGATGGCAGCAAGAACCGGAGTCCAGGCCGACCTCCGACGGCGAAGGACATCGGATGTGTCCCGAGGTTCGTGGAAAAAGAACGGCGCCCTCCACTCCGTCATCAGGGTATCAGATCAGGCGGCAACCTCCGCGTGTTTGAGAACCTCGCTCAGACCTTGGTAGCCGTCGTTGCGCCGTAGTTGAATCTGGCCAGAGGCGATAAGCCCAAACAGCAAAGCGACCGCGGACTCCTCGCTGGAGAACGACGCTTGGGTTTTCGTCCGGCGTCGAAACTCGCGGTTGAGATTCTCCAGAGCATTGGTCGTTCGAATCGATTTCCACATGGCACGAGGGAATTCGTAGAAGGTCAGCAGCTGATTACCGGCCTCCTCTAGGCTTCGGACGACGGCCGGTGTGAGAGGCGTCCACTTGGCGACGAGTTCGTCATAGGCTTTGCGAGCATCGATCCCGTTCTTGGCGTAGACGATCCGGTTGTAGTCACGCCGGAGCTCACGGCGTGCGTGCGCCGGGCAATGTTCGAGCAAGTTGGCGCGCTTGTGCTCGGTACATCGCTGCACCCGGCACCCCGGCCACTTCTCGAGCGCTTTCGTCAGCCCCTTGTGGCCATCGCTAATCACTAGCTTGGGAGCCCGGAGTCCTTGAGCCTGAAGTCCCTCCAGCATGGAGCCCCAATGCGTCGAGGCTTCGCTCACCGCCAGACGCAATGACAACAGACGTTTCTGCCCGTCTGGCGCGATCCCGAGCGCGGCCAGTACGGGTACGCTGATCACACGCTTCGCCATCCGCACTTTCATGTGGAAGCCGTCCAGGTAAACGATCGCATAGACCTCCTCGCTGAGAGCACGGTTCTGCCATTCTTCGAAGCACTCCTTCAGACGACTAACCACGCGAGACACCGCGCTCTTCGATAGGTGCTCCTCACCGAGCAGTGGTTTCAGCGCTTTGCGGATCCGGCGGCTATTCGCGCCCGACAAGTACGTCCCCAAGATCGCCTCGTCGACCTCACGAGTCCGGCGTGCATACCGGGGCAACAGCTCGCTCCTGAACTCTGTCGTCTCTCCCGTTTCCTCGTCTCGCACGCGGGCTCGTGGCACCCGGAGTTCGCGAGTTCCCACCGACGTCGTCACGCGACGGGTTTCGGCTCCGTTGCGATACCCACGGCGGTCTTCCGCACGCTCGTAGCTACGACACCCCAGCGCTTGGTCGACTTCTTCCTCGAGCACGACCTCGATCGCCTCCAGTACCCGCTTACGCAGCCGAAGTTGGACGAACTCCCGGTACTCGCTTACAGACTCCTTCGATATGGTGGTAGGCTTCTTCATGGCGTAATCCTCCTCCTCGCCTTTACAGGCGTGGTTTGGTTTTTCTTAACCGGAGGTTACGCCATTCTTATTTCCACGGGAATCGGGACAGATCCAGGACATCCGTGAGCTCATTGTGCGCGTGGCGCGGGAGAACCCGACGTGGGGATATACGCGCCTGCGAGGCGCACTCAAGAACCTCGGACATGAACTCGGACGCAACACTATCAAGAGGCTCCTCGCCGAGCACGGTATCGCGCCTGCGCCGGAGCGGGGCAGGAGCATGTCGTGGAGCACCTTCATCAAGGCTCATTGGGGCACCATCGCTGCGACAGACCTGTTCACCGTCGAGGTTGTGAACCCGTTCGGGCTCGTCCGCTACCATGTCCTGTTTGTCATCGATATCGCCACTCGCTGCGTGTGCATCGGTGGGATAACGTCGGACCCCAACGGGGAGTGGATGAAGCAGGTGGCAAGAAACCTCACTGACATGTGGGATGGTTTCCTCCTTGGCAAGCGATACCTCATCCACGACCGGGACCCGCTATTCACCGAGGCGGTACGTGGGCTGTTGAGAGATTCAGGCGTGAAGCCCCTTCGCCTTCCCGCTAATAGTCCGAATCTGAACGCATATGCGGAAAGATTCGTTCTCTCTATACGTCGAGAGTGTCTCGACCGCTTCGTACCTCTCAGTGAGCGACACCTGCGCACAGCGGTAACCGAATACGTAGTGCACTAGAATGACGTTTCATACTGCCTCATCATGTCATGTTGTTGTTTCAAAAAGGGTTCGTTGTTCGAGTGATTGCGATGCGGGGTTCCGATTCTGACGGATCCTCTCGATAACCTTGCGAACACCCGGTTGATCAAGTTGTTGCCTATTAAGAACCCAAGGTCCATCAGGCAGCGGATGCATGGCTTTCAGCTCACCTCGTTCGACCCTGTGCCGGAGGGCGCTGCCAGAGACGCCAAGATAGGCGGCCGCTTGAGTTAGGGTCATCCAGCCTTCTGCCTCTTGCCGTCGGGGTGAATACTTAGCGATCCCGCGCTTATTTCGAAGGGAAACAACTCTCTCTCGGGTCCAGCGGTTTCCACGACCGGTGAGTAGGCCGTTACGGTTCAGGTAAGCTGCTACGACATCATCAGTACAAACCAGCGTCAGAGTTCGTACCGCATCGACGATGTCCTTTGACGTATGGAGACTGTTTTGCCCGCGGCGACGAATCGGTACGCGCAATTCAGTGTGCGTGCCGCCTTTCCAATGAATCACGAGTGAGGTTTCACCGATTGTTCGGTCGATGTCGACAATCACCTCTTCAATCAGTGCGTGCCGCCTTTCCAATGCGGGTCGATGTCGACAATCACCTCTTCAATCAGCGCACGAACGATGCGTTTCTTCAGCCGGACGTCCGTCTCTGGATCACTCCATACGCGACCGAGATCTTCGGCTAGCTGTTCGAAAACCTTCAGGTCCGGCGCCACCACTTGCTTTCGCTGAGCTTCCTGTTGCGTGATCCTATCTTCGAGCTCTTGAAATGTTTCGAGTGCGATATTCCACCGTCTTTCCAGCTCATCAACCACCAGGCGGTTTGCTGGGTCAGCGGTATCGTATTGTTTCCAAGAGCGCTCCGCTGTGTAGCGTGCTGCCTCGAGGTCCAGACGCAGCGCTTCGACGACGTCATCCTGCTCGCAAGCAACTTCTCGCTGTGCGAGCATCGCTGCCTCTATGGCACCAGGCTCGATCACCCGGAGCACTTCACCGGCTACAGCATCGTCTACTGGCTGACTTCCGAAACTGATACAACGAGCTTCCGCATTGTTCAGCGCTCCCCGACCACACATGTAGCGCGCAACGTCGCAGTTCCGGCCCGTGTAGACCACCATCAGCTTGCGGCCGCAACGCCCGCACCGCAGCAAGCCCGACAGGAGCGCTCGCCCCTTTTTTGCTGCTCCAGGTCCAGGGCCGTTCGGCCATTGAGCGTTGTTTGAGATCATCTCTTGGATCCGCTCAAACTCTTCGCGAGCAATATAGCTCTCATGGTGATCGTAGAGCAAAGCAAGCCACTCTTCTTTCGGTTTTCGCCTGATTTTCTTGCGAGCGACTCCACTCTCAAACTCAGTCGTTACTTCGGTCTTGCCGTAGGTGTAGGCGCCCGCGTGGATCGGGTCCTGCAAAATTCGTATTACCAGCTGGTAGGTGGGGCGTTTCCATACGGTCTCCCAGCCCGTTGTGCCATACTCGCGCACAGGGATTTCTAAACCGTGCTCGATGAACCACAGCAAGGTTTGGCGGGCTGAGCCAAGCTCGAGAAACTTTTGGAACACTAATCCTATGGTCCGCTGGACACGGCGGTCTGGCTCCTTCACGATGCCTTCGTCGGTCGTGATATAGCCAGCAGACCTTATGACGACCAACTCTCCACGTCGCGCCTTCTCGTGACGAGCCTCTACGGCGCGAAGCCTTAGGATATCGAGCTCGTATTCGTTGAGACTGCCTTTCAATCCTAGAAGCAACCTGTCGTTACCGCGGCGAGAATCGTAGATCGTCTCCTGATCGATAAGAAGAGTGTCGACCACTCGACACACTTCCACCAGCTTCTGCCAATCCCGACTGTTTCGAGCGAAGCGTGATACTTCCCGGGCGGCTACCGCACCGACTTTGCCTAGGCACACTTCGGCCACCATACCTTCAAACCCGCTACGGTGCGTCCCACCAGCCGCTGAGCGGCCGAGGTCCTCGTCAACGACCTCGACTTCCTCCCAGCCGAGTTCCTTGAGTCGGTCCTCCATGGCGTATTGGAGCCGTCGGCTCTCTTCGTTACGGGCAACCTGATGGGGGGAGGATTGCCGAACATAAAGAACAGCTTTACGTGCGAGGTGTTGCTTTCTGATCTTCTCACTCATCCTTTGTCCTCCTCTCTACTTCGTTCGTGGATTTTGTTGCCCAGTGCTCACGGAGCATCTCCGCCGTCAATCGAGTTACCGCTTGCCTGACGTCTTCCGCAAGACTGCTCCACAGGGGGAGAACTCTGTTTCGATCGAAAAACCGAAGTTGCTCCGCTCGACGAAATCGATGTATCGCCTTCATCAGCACCTCCTTAGAGCGTGGGTTTCTTTGCCTCTCGGGCACGAATGCGGGGGAGTCGGTGCTCCTCGATCACCCGGTTCAGCTCCGCGATCTCTGCGTTCAACGCGTCCTCCAACGCACTGCGCCGCTCGTGGAGCTCGGCCGACCAGGATGCGATCTGCGCCTTTTGCTTTGCGCTCGGCTGTCCCTTCCATAAACTCGAGCTGTATGAGATTGGCGCACCTCCTGCAACCAGGATGCTTTGGTCGTCTTCATGTAGGACGTTTTAAGAGCCGGCGTCGGCTCTACTCAGGGGTAGAGGTGTAAGCTGGTGCGAAGTCCGGCAGCCGTTCCGAGCGGACCGGCTCAAGCAGCGGCGTGTCGAGTGTAATAATGATGGAGACCACCGACCTTTGGAATGGCTCTCACTTTGCCCATCGCCGGTGACTCTACCAGGCGAGGCTCAGGCGCGTCCTTCTCAAGCGACAAATGAGTCCGGCACGAATGATAGTAGTCGACGTATTTGTGTAGGATTCGCTTCAGGTGCCGCTCGTCGAGGACGATCACGTGGTCGAGGCACTCACGTCGAATGGAGCCGATTATCCTTTCGACAAATGGATTCTGCCACGGGGAGCGCGGTGCGGTAAGGACCTGCTCGATCCCGAGACCGTCGACGCGAGTATCGAAGTACGCTCCGTAGGTCTGGTCTCGATCCCGTACCAGGTACCGAGGCGCCGTGTCCCATGGAAAAGCATTGACCATTTGCTGCGCCGTCCACTCGGCAGAAGGATGTTCGGTGACATTGAAATGAACGATACGGCGACGCTCGTGGCGAAGGACGATGAAGACGAACAGAACTCTGAAGGTTGCGGTCGGCAAAGTGAACAAGTCGAGCGACACCAAGTCGTTTGCATGATTATCAAGAAAGCTCCGCCAAGTAGGGGACGGTGGCGTGCGATGGCGAACCATATACTTGGAGACGGCGGCCTGGGAAATGGAGATGCCCAGCTTTGCCAGCTCGCCATGCACGCGGGGAGCTCCCCAGAGCGGGTTGGCCCTGCTCATGTTCCGAATCAGCTCACGTATTTCGGGAGCGACGCCTGGTCGTCCGGGCCTACGCCGTCGGCTCTTCCAAGTCCAATATCGTCTGAACCCACAACGGTGCCAGCGGATGACCGTCTCAGGTTTCACGATGACGAGGACGCTCTCCCAGTCAGTCCAGATTCTGCGCAACAGCACCCAAAACCCGCGGTCGACATTCGAGAGCCGCGGCCGTTTCACGGAACGGCGGAGGACGGCGAGCTGCTGGCGAAGAGCGACATTCTCGAGAGCCAGCTCGCGACGAGCCTTGAAGGCAGAGATGAGAGCGGGAACCAACGACGAAATCATGCCGACATGGTGCTGGCAGACCGGAGATTAATCAAGTTTGGTGCGCGCGGATGAATAAATAGAAGGCACACCCTAAAAAGAATGTACATTACTAACAAGCATATCTCTCGCCGCACGATACTTCGGGGCATGGGCGCGGCGGTGTCACTGCCGTTGCTCGAAGCCATGGTGCCGGCCCGGAGCGCGTTTGGCAAGCCGACAGCTGACCCGGCTCGCCTGGTGTGCATCGAAATGGTCCACGGTTCGGCCGGCAGCACCAAATACGGGATAGAAAAGAACCTGTGGGCGCCGGCGGCCGAAGGCAGTGCGTTCGACCTCACCCCGAGCAGCTTGAGTCCGCTCGAGCCGTTTCGGGATTACTTGACGATCGTCAGCAACACGGACGTACGCAATGCCGAGGCCTTCACGCTGCCCGAGATAGGCGGCGACCATTTTCGTTCGAGCGCGGTGTTCCTGACGCAGTCTCACCCGAAGCAGACAGAAGGCTCGGACGTCCACGTTGGGACGTCGATGGATCAGCTCTACGCCCGGCGGTTCGGTCAAGACACGCCCATTCCGTCGATGCAGCTCGCGATCGAGAACGTGAACCAGGCGGGCGGATGCCAATACGGTTATGCCTGTACCTACACGGACGCGATCAGCTGGGGGTCGCCGACCGATCCGCTCCCGATGATCAGGAACCCCCGGGTCGTTTTCGACCAGATGTTCGGCTCCGGCGGAACGCCGGAAGAGCGGGCAGCCAGGCGCCGGACCGATCGCAGCATTCTTGACTATGTCACCAACCAGGTGGCTAGTTTGAAGAACGACCTGGAGCCGGCCGACCGCAACCGGCTCGACGATTATCTCGAGAACATTCGCGAGATCGAGCGGCGGATCCAGAGGATCGAGGCGCAAAACGCGAGCGGGGAGGAGAGAGAGCTGCCCGATGCGCCCGTCGGTGTGCCGGACTCGTTCGATGAGCACGTCAAGTTGATGTTCGACCTGCAAGCGGCAGCGTTCGCGTCGGACATTACTCGGGTGTTCGCGTTCAAGATGGGGCGAGACGTTTCGGGCCGTGTCTACCCGGAGACCGGCGTCAACACTGGGTTTCACCCGGCCTCGCATCACGGCGAGCGAGAGGAGCGGATCGAGGAGTTCGCGAAGATCAACCGGTACCACGTCAGCACCATCCCGTACTTCCTCGAAAGGCTCCGTGACACACCCGAGGGCGACTCGAATCTCTTGGAAAAGGCGCTGATCCTCTACGGCTCTCCAATGGGCAACCCGCACGTTCACAACCACAAGCGCTGTCCGCTCTTTTTGGCTGGCCACGGTGGTGGTGACTCGACGCGGGAAGGACACAGCCCATGGGGCTGCATGATGAGCTAGCCGAGCTTTTTGCCCTTCTTCGTTCCCAGCAAATCGAGAGGGCTCTTGATGCGCCCCAAGTGCTTTGCTGTTACCTTTGTGTAACGGGCCGTGGTCTGGATGGAGGCATGACCGAGCAGTTGCTGCACGGTACGAATGTCTTCACCCAGTTCGAGCATATGTGTGGCAAAACCGTGGCGCAGCGAATGAGGAGTGATACGTTTGGTGAGCCCCGCCTCAGCCACGGCCTTACGAAGAGCCCAGCGAACGCCATCGTCTGAGATGTGGGCACCAGGATTACGGCCGGGAAACAAGTACTCTCCGCGAGGGCGAGTGGTTTTCCAGTAGTAGCGCAGGAAGCTCAACAAACGTTCGCTGAGCGTGACATAGCGGGCCTTGGAGTTCTTGGCGTGACGAATGTGCAAGAGCATGCGTTTGGAGTCGATGTCGGAGTGCTTCAGACAGCACACCTCGGAAACGCGCAGCCCGGCGCCGTAGGCGCTCATGAGAATCGCGCGGTGTTTGACGGAGTTAACGGAGTGAAGCAAACAATCGACCTTCTATCTCGAGCTTGACCGGCGCGTGCTCGACGAGCTTCTCATGACGCAGGCCTCGTGGCAGCCGCCTTTCATGTACGTGAACGTTCTCGGCGGTTTCGGGGTCATGAACAGCGACGGGGAGTGGAACGATTCCCGCGCAAGTCTCTTTTCCGAGATCATCCTTCGCTTCGGAGAGCAGCTCGACCTCGACGAGTACACGAAGCGCGGGCTCGCGGCGCTCCGAGCGTCTTTCGTCATGATGTATGCACCCGAGAACCCGAAAACGCAGGCCCAGTGGGAGAAGCGGCACCCCTTCTTCGGGCCCGCGGATTACGGCTTCACGATGGAGAATTACGGCCACGGCGGAAAGACGAGCCCCGAAGGGATGGGGATGGGCGTCTTCACCATCTATGACTGGGGTAACGGTGCGGCTGCGGAGGCGGTCAATCGCTTGTTCGACCACTACGGTCGTGCATTCGTAAAGCGCTCTCGTTAGAAAAACAAGCTGAACGAAAGGTATAAGGTCGCCGCGACAGACCCGTATTCCGAAGGCAACGGCTCGAGCGTGGTCGCCAGGTCGTCGCCAAAACCAAAGAACGCCCCGCCGGTCACGCTCGCTTCGTTGCTGAGCGAGCGCGAAAAGCTGGGTGAGAGCAGGAAGCTCCCGTCGTTCAAATTCCAGAGACCGAGTGCCGCGAGGCTCCACAATGGATGGACTTGAAACGACGCTTGAGCGACCGTTTCGTTTCGACCGAAAACCTGAAGCTCTCCTCTCAGAAATGGACCCGATTGCAGAAGCTCGGAATATTCACTGGGACTCGACGCAGCGAGACCGTCGTGCTGGTACTCGAGCACGACGTAGAGGTCCCTTTTCGAGACCGTGAACTGATGGTCGAAGCCGATCGTGCCGCGGAACACGACCTCTCCGTCGACTTCGCGAATCACAGCTTCACCGCGAAGCGCGGAGCTTCCGACCGATCCGCTCGCCCCGAAAGCTCCAGCCACATCGCCGTAGAGCGAGCCTCCCCAGCCCGAGATCTCCCAGTTGTGCCAAGTCGTGAGCCCACGCCCGACAATGGTGAGCTCTTCACCCACGCCGTCGTTCTTCGTCGGGCGCACGACGAGATCGAGCTCGCTCAGCGGGCCGGGATAGACACGGGCGCGTACAGCGTCGACGCCCGCACGAAACACGCGAAACGGATCGGCGGGACTGAAGGGTGAGAACGGGTCCGTCGGTGTGAGAAAGAGCGTCGTCGCCCACGACACGACCTGGCGGCCCGCCGTGAGCTCGAAGGCAGTCGTCGGACTCCAGCTCACTTCGAGTCGATCGAGCCGATGCTGCCACAAAACGTGTTCCTCATCGACGAGGGTCCATTGCAGATCGAGCCACTCGCCGCCGGTTGGGACCCCGCCAATGAAGAGGCCACGACCATCGCTCTCTCGAAACGTCGCGACTTGCTCGTAGGCAATGCGGAACGAGAAGTCTCCGAAGCTCGGGTCGCTCGTCACGCGAAACCGGTTGAAGTCGCTCAACCCGCCATCGATGATAGGCGTATGGCCACTCCAGAGAGGCACGTTCTGATAGTAGAACGTCACCGGTCGGGTCTGGGCGAGAGCGTTTCCACTCGAGGCAACGAGCGCTAGAGCGGCGAAAAAGTGCCGGGTCAACGCGTCTCGTCGGAATGAATGGAGCCGTCGAGGAGACGCACGAGACGCCGCGAGCGTTCCATCACGCGTGCGTCATGCGTGGCGAAGACGAAGGTCGTACCGAGCTCTTGATTGAGCTCGAGCATCATGTCGAGAAGGGCTTCGCTCGCTGTCGTGTCGAGGTTCGCCGTGGGCTCGTCCGCGAGAACGAGCGCCGGCGTAGAGGCGACCGCACGCACGACCGCGACCCGCTGTTGCTGTCCGCCGGAGAGTTTCCCCGGCCGGCGGTTCTCGAGTCCTTTGAGCCCAGTGCGCTCGAAAAGCTCCCGCACCCTCGCTTGCCTCTCAGCCTCCTCGACACCTTGAAGCAACAAAGGAAACTCGGCATTCTCGAGCGCCGTTAGCACGGGCAAGAGGTTGTACGCTTGGAAGACGAAGCCGACTTGCTCGAGACGAAGCTTGGCGAGCTCGACGTTCGACATTTTCGTCAGATCTCGCTCGGCAACGAAAACGCGGCCTTTGGTCGGCCGCGTGAGCCCGCCTATCAAGTTGAGCAATGTGGTTTTGCCGGAGCCCGAAGGACCGGCAAACGCGGTGAACTCCCCTCCCTCGATGGTGAGCGTCACGCCGCGCACGGCCTGCACTTCTTCGGCCTCCTGCTCAAAGACCTTCCACACCGCATCCGTACGCACCGCCGTTGTCATGCGATCATCTCTCGAATTTCATCGCTTCCGCGACGTCGACGCGCGCGGCGCGCACAGCGGGATAGATGGAAGCGAGCGCTCCCACCGTCAACATGAAAACAATGGCTTGAATGACGCGGGCCATACGGAAGCGCGGGACGATGACCGGATCCATCACGACACCCGAGAAGCTCCATTCCTCGTTCCACATCGCCGAGATGTCCAAACCTTCGCCCCAAAAAAACCAAGTGATGAACAGGCCGCATGCAATCCCCACCACCCCACTCACCACCGTGAGTATCAATCCTTCGATGAGAACGAGGCTTCCCGTCTGCCGCGGCGTGAGGCCGAGCGCTTGCAGCACACCGAACTCACGGTAGCGGTGCAGCACCGACATGAGAATCGTGTTTACGATGCCAAGGGCGATGATGGTGAAGAGGATGCCCTGGAACATATAGTTGCCGAAATCGTCGATCCGAACGACAGCATCGAGCTCGGGCATCGCCTCGCGCCAGCCCACAACGGTCAAAGCACCTTCGCCGATGGGTTGCTCAAGCGCTCGGCGTAGTTGACGCCGCACGCGTTCGACCGAACCGCTCCCATCGAGAAGGACCGCGATGTTCGTTATGTCGTCAGAAGAGTGGAGCCACTCTCCTGCCGTTCGCAGCGGGATGTGGATGAGCGACTGGTCGATTTCGGGAACGCCGGAGCGAAAGATGCCGACGACTCGTAAAAGCTGGCCGGCAATCTCACCTTCTGCGTCCTGCGCGGTGACGACGAATCGCGATCCGATCCTGAGCTCGAGACTCTCCACGAGGCCGGCACCGACAAAAGCGGCGAGACGATCGTCCGCTTCCAAATAGCGGCCCTCGACCACTTTCTCGTTCAGGATCGTGAACGCCGTTTCGGACTTTGGATCGACGCCGACGATCTGCGCCGGACGTGCCCCCGAAGCCGAGCTCGCGAGGCCGCCAATGGTGAGCTGCGGGGTCGCGATAATGACAGCATCGGTGATGCCGGCTTGCGAGAGCGCATTTTCCGCCGCCTTGCGAGCATCCGCTGGCAATCGGTCTTCGATCTTGCGGCTCAGTTGGAACTCGGGGTCCTGAATCGTGAGGTGCCCGCCTCCCATGCGTACCGCCGACTCGATCCACGCCTCGTGCGTGCCGTCTCCCAGAGGTAGTGTGATCATCAAAAGCGTGCCGCCGACGATCATCGCGAGCGACGTCAAAAGACTTCGCCCAAAATGACGGCGAATGTTGCGCACCGCGAGTTTCGAGATGACGTGGACGTGTTTGCTCATAGACCTGAAAGGGTATCGGCCGGCGGAAGCCGTGACGCGTGCGCGGCCGGATAGAGCGCAGCGACGACTGCCGTTAACAGGAGCGCGACCGCAGCCCAAAAGGCCATGGCGAAGTTGTACTCCACCCGCAGCGTCGGGCGGATGAGCGCGCCGAACATCGTCACGTTCCCGTAAATCCAGGAAAGATCCAGCGGCGCGTTATGCCACCAAAACATGAGAGGAAACGTCACGGAGGCGCCGACGATGAGGCTCGTGACCCCGAGCGCCACCGCTTCGTACAAAACCGTCCGCACCACTTGGAGGGGCGTCGTACCGAGCGCGAGCATGACCGCAATTTCTCGGCGCCTCTCGAAGGTGGCCATGAGCATCGTGTTCGCCACCCCGAAAATCGCGATGATGAAAACAATACCTATAATAATGAAGTACCAGGATTCGATGAGGCGCGTATAGTCGAGCATCTCGGGCCGGAGCACCGTCCAAGGCACGACTTCGATTTCGAGTGCCTGTGGCGTGAGCGCTACGGCGATGCGTTTCGCGGCTTCGGTGGCGCCCCAGGGCTCGGACGTCGCTGCCGCCACTTCGTGGATGCGTCCGGGCTCGAGCACGAGGAGCGTTTGCAGCACGTCGATTGGGACGAGGCCGTAGGCATTGTCGAGCTCGGCCATTCCCGAGCGGTAGATGCCCGCGACGCGGAAGAGGTCGTTTCCCATCGAGCCATCCGCAGCGGGCACGACGATGACGACTTCGTCGCCCATTGAAACGGCGAGCTGGCGAGCCATCTCGTGGCCGACAACGATCTCGTTCCGGCCTGGACGCGGCACCTGTCCTTCTTCGATGGAGGAGAGGATCCGGCTGACGTCGGACTCGCGCTCGACATCGATCCCCATGAGCATGCCGGCCGAGGTCGTCTCTCCCGAGCTCACGAGGCCGCCGGCATAGACCCGCGGCGCCGCCGCAACCACGGCCGGGTCTGCCGCAACCGCGTCGACGATCGCCGAGACGTCGGTGCCCACGCGCCCGCCAATCGTCTCGTACAGACTGCGCTCCGGCCGGTAATCCGAAGCGTGCACTTGCAGCTGTCCGTTCACCAGGCCAGTGCCGTTTTTGACCATCTGCGCGGTGAGCCCATCCGCCCAGCCGACGATGAATACGACGGCGAAATAGCCGACTCCGAGACCGAGCGCTGTGATGAATGTGCGCCGGCGGTTGCGAGCGAGATTCCGCCAACCGATGAGCCACCAGGGGGAGGAAGGCGTCATCGCCGTCTGCGCTTCAACACCTGCAGTGAGAAGAACGACTTTTCGAGGTCGACATCGAATTCGAGATCGTCGTAGAGCATCGTGGTGCGCTCGCCAGGCTTGTCCGCCGGCTGCATGTCCATCTTGGCGGGAACGAGCCGGCCGCCCATGTTCCGAAAATCGCTGAACTCGAGAGTGCGGGCCAGTTCACCGTCCTCGTCGTAGTAGCGCGCCCAAATCGGCATGGTGTCGTTCTTGCGGATTTGATACGCGATATAGCCCCACACGATGGCCGCTTCGGGCTTGGGCGTCAACTTGAACTCCCACACCGGGACGCCGTCACGGTCTCCCTCGAAGCTCGTCTCGATAGTGTAGTCTTCGATGAGACGGCTTTCCTTGACGAGATCATCATTGGTGAAGTGCGAGCCCATCCACGAGCCCGACATCATCGAAGCAGGCACTTTGATCGTGCGGTCGACTTTGGGCAGATAGTTCCAGATGTCCTGCTCCGCTTTGAGCGTCGCGGTGCCGGCTTCTTTCGCAGGCGCGGTGACGCGCACGAGCGAATAGTCGGTGCCGAGAGACCACAATTCCATCGTGACGCTGCGGCTCCAGTGTTCGGTGATGACTTCCATCGTTGCGGTGCCGCGGCTCGATTCGCCTCGGAGGATACGATCGACACGGTCGATGATGTCGCGCGGCGCGTTGTCCTGGGCGGCGCCGATCCAGATAGCGGCAGCAATGAAAGCTCTGAGACTTCCGTTCACAATCTTTGCTCCTGAAAACGGCGTCCCCGAGGATAGCATAGAGCGGTGCCCGTAGGCGGCCTCCAGACATCGGCAACCCTACTACCGGCGCTCGATTACCGGCGGAATGCGAAAGGTGTGGTAACCTCACTCGGCCTCGCGCGAACGGGGCGTAGGAGCGGAGCCGGCCAAGAGTGATGTACGTGAACGTTGCAGCTCTCCTAACCATTTCTGGTAACCCATGAATGAGCTACGGCCCTAAATCCATCCGAGGTTTCTGTCGGGCATCGATCTTTCGAGCCTTTTCGAACTCCGCCTCGGCCTCCTCTGCTTTTCCGAGTCGCAGAAGCGCCCGGGCGTGGTTGCGCCGCAGAAGCGCCGCTGCCGGGTTCAGGACCACGCTCCTCCGAAAGAGCTTTGCCGCTTCCTCCGCCTTGCCCCGCAGCAGAAGAAGCTCGCCCAGTAGCTGTTGCGCGGCGAGAAGATCAGGATTGATTTCGAGGGCGCGGCGATAGCTTCGCTCGGCTTCCATAAGCCGCTTCGTCGACTCCAGGAGAGCCCCGAGCCCGGCATGGGCTCCCGCCAATAACGGTTCCTTCTCGACGGCCTGTCGGAAGTAAATCTCGGCCTCGTCGATCTGCTCGTTCAAAGCCAGAGCGGTCGCGAGCTCCTTCATGAGGGCCGCAGGCGGATCCGAATCGATGGCGAGCACGCCATGAAAGGCGTCGATCGCTTCCGGCAAGTTGTTTTCGAGAAGGTGGAGCCGAGCCGAAAGCCAGAGAGCATCTCCCGGAGGGTTCCGAAGTGAGAGGAGGCGGTCCACGACCGTCCAGGGCGTCAGCGTGAGCCGGGTCCAAAGAAACGGTTTTCTCGAGCGAGCCGATGCCTTGGTGCACAACTCCGATAGAGGCCGAGAGCTCGCTTGGCCCCGACTCCCATCATCCGATCATCTCGCTATCAGGCATCCCGAGCGCCGTCATGGTGTTGAGAATCTTGCACCCGATCCTTGCCTCGACTCTCTGTGCCGCCAACCCTCTCGCTCGCATTGCTGAGCCCACGATAGCCTTGTAGCGATGGAACGTTGTCTCGACTTTGCTCCGTTTGCTGTAGCCCGATTCTGTGTGCCACTTTCGTTTGCCGAGCCGAGCTTGTGCTGCAATGTTGCGATTGCGCTGTCGGCTGCTCGCCGGCCCCGATGCGAGCTGGGCGCCCTTGCGCGGCGGTATCAGCACCCTCGGCGAGCGATGAGCGCTGTGATTCTCGATTGCCTCATAGACGCCGCTGGCGTCGTATGCGGTGTCAGCTCTGGCCGATGAGATGGGACTGTCGCTCTGTCCGACAAGCGATGCAACCCGCGATGAATCGCGGGCTCTTTTGCTCGTCAGCTCGCAGGCGACGACTTCGCCAGTCTGCTCGTCGACACACAGATGGAGCTTGCGATAGTCCCTGCTATTTGGTGCTCTGCGCAGCTGGCCGGCGTGGACAGCGAGACCGCTGCTGTCGATCAAGATGTGCAACGGCGTCTTCTGCTTGTCTTGGTAGAAGGGGACCTTACCCAGCTTCGCCTTGCGCCTCGAGATCGTGGTGTGATCGGGCACATCATTGTCTAGCTTCATCAGAGCGAACAACGATCGCAGCAATCCCTCGCTCTGTCTAGATGACAGATGAAACACCATGCCCAGGGTGACAGCCGTCTCGATGGCGTGGTTCGAGTACTTGCGTTGACGGCCCGGGTTCCTCTTCCTCGGCCGGGGCGCGTCCCAGTTCACAAGCTTGCCGGCGGTGAGCGAGATCCAGACGGTCAGGCTCCCACGGTTGCGTAGACCCGCCTCATATTCACGCCAATTCCTCACGCGATAGGCCTTCTTCACATACTTCCGCTGAGTGCGTTTGAAAATGCTCATGGGGAACCTCGAATCCGTGAGTAAAGGACAATTGTGGACCGAGATCGCGAGTTGTGCACCAAGGCACCGTCCCTCCAAAATATATAATGTGTCCAAATGGAGGAGCATAGAACCTACACCATCAAGCAATACCCGTTGGCGCTAGGCGGTCTCGAAATCCAGTACATCGAGGAATTCTTTGGAGAGTTCGACCGCAAGAAAACAGCAGGTGAGATCGAGGGGCGCCTGAGAGGGCGCGCGCATGTCATCCAAATTGTGGAAGCACGGCTTCCGAGTGACGAGAGCCAAATCGTTCCGGTGTCGTTCAAAGTAGGGCACGAGATCTTCGCGGACGAGCACGACCAAAAACTCCGAGATCTCGTCGCTCGCCTTCGAGACGCGGTCGACTTCAACGGCCGACGTATCTTGTATAGCTGGATTGGCGGCACGCGCTCGGATTGGCGCGGGCAGGGCCACTTTCGTGCGCTTACGGAACAGCAAGAAGCCTGGGCGCACGAGCACGGCTTCAAAGAAGTCGTGGTCAAGACGAAGAACAAGTTCTACGGCATGCGGGGGACGCTGACGCATCTCAACTTCGACGTCGTGAAGTACGAGCGCAACGAGCTCGACAACCGTGACTCGAAAGTCTATTTGAGCAAGCGCATCGGACCGGAAGTACTCCAGACACATCAGAGCGAGCGCAACTTGGTGCAGGCGCTTTAGCCGTCAGCATTCAGCATTCCCGCAGGATTGTTCGCGCTTCCTACTCACATCTGATTCCCTCGAGGAGCCCGAAGGCGGACGATTCAGGAATATCGGTGCTCGTCAGTTTTTCTTGAGGTCGCGGCCCTGGATCCCTAGCTCTTCTGCGTGGGGTTTCAACGCGTCGATGATGAACTGGATGTGCTCGCCCAAGTCGACCTCGAGCAGCTCCACACCGGCGTGTACCTCGGCGCGCTCCACTTTGGCGGCAAAGGCTTTGTCTTTGAGCTTTTTTTTCACGCTCTTCGGTGCCAACGTCGAGACGCCTTCCGGTCGAACGAGACAACAGGCGACGATAAAGCCGGTTAGCTCGTCGCAGGCGAGAAGCGCTTTGTCCAGCCGGCTGTTGTAGGGAACCTTCCACTGGGTGTAGTGCGCGGAGATTGCGTAGGCGAGCTCTTCTTCGCCGCGTTCCCGTAGCCAGCCGACGATGCGGTTCGGATGATCCTCAGGCCATTTTTCGTAATCGGCGTCGTGCAGCATGCCCGTGACTCCCCACGCTTCTTCGTCGGCTGCGCCCTCGCCATATTGGTGCGCGGCGCGACGCATGACGAGCTCCACGGCCCGCGCGTGCTTGCGCAGCGACTCCGTCTCCGTCCATTCGCTCAAGTGGGCCCAAGCCGCGTCTCGTGTCAGCTCCATGCTCTCTCTCCTTCGGCTTCATTCTATTCGTGTCTTGTCAGTGATCAGCGACACGGACGTGGGGGTGACACTGGCTGTCCCACGTCGCCGCGCCCGCCGCACCAGGAATAGGACCGAAAAATGTCCTCGGGTCCGGGCGCTACGAGCTCACCCTTCTCACGAGTCCCGAGGACGTCGTAGAAATCCAGCCGAAGCCGAACAGGGTCGACCTCCAGAATCGCAAAGCCGAACTCGCGTGAAAAGTGGCGCTTTGTCGTGCTCGTGAGCTTGGGATTGTTGTTACGCCCTTTGCTCTTTGCCGAAGCGCCTTGGATCACTTGCTCGAATCCGTCCGCGGTGATGTGCTCTTGATGATGAGCGTGTCCCGCGACGTAGAGGTGGACGCCGCATTCTCGAAACAATGGCTTGTCGAGCAGCGCCCGTACGCGGCGCTCGTTGGCGTCATTTTGATGATGGCCGTTGTTATAGACGGGCTGGTGCCCGAAGACGACCTTCCATCGATCCGTGCTCTTGCCGTCGCGCTCACCGCACAGAGCACGCTTCGCGGCGTGCACTTGCAAACCGTTCAAATCCCGTCGGACATCCGAATCCGTATGGAGGCCGTAGATCTGGATCCACTCCGGAAGGTCGGGGACTTCATAGTGAAGTGCCGGCAGACGCCAAAGCTTGCTGAACTCGGTATAGGTGATCCAAGTGCCGAGCGTGTTCTTCCGGTAGTCGTGATTGCCCAGAACGGCCCAAAAGCGAAAGCCTTCGATCTCTTCGAACCTTCGATAAGGCGCTTCGAACTTCTCGTTGAATTGATCCAAGATTTCCTGATAGCTCCGCTGAACGCTGTCTCGCGCCGTCACCCGGATACCGTTCTCGTAGATATTGTCGCCGAGCATCAACGCGAATTGGCAATCGCGCTCGCGGCAAATCTCGTACATCGCGCGGCCGACGCGGTGCTGTCCGGCTTTCCCGGTACCGCTATCTCCGAAAAGGAGGATGACGAGCCGGTCCCGGTCCCGAAGATCCGTGCTCTCGTAAGGCTGGCCGCCGAGCTCGGCCGCGGCCAGAAAGAAAAGTGAACAACCACCGCCTAGAAGGCGGTGGCTTCAAGCTCGCCATCGGGAGTAAGGCTGGCCGCCGAGCTCGGCCGCGGCCAGAAAGAAAACTAAAAAGAGCCCGAATCGTCGGTACATAGGCTTCGATTCTAGCCTGAAATTTGGCTTGCGAGAGTGATACGTTTGTGCAAATGTGTGGGCCTGTACAATTCCTTGGGGTCGCATGTGCGGAAAGGTGTCCACGATGCGGCCGACCGGTTCGAAGACAATGGATTACTAGGAGGCTACCATGAAGAAGTTACTCGTGTTTGCGGTGGCGCTCGGCGCCGCTGTCGGCTGCTCGAGCATGAAAGTCACTAACGACTACGATCGGCAGGCGAATTTTTCGCAGTACAAGACCTACGCGTGGCACGACAGCGAGACGAACGTCGCGGATACGGATCCGTTCGCCCACGAGCGTTTTCTCAGCGCGGTGGACCGCCAGCTCGCCGCCAACGGTTTTTCGAAAGCGAGTTCGAACCCGGACGTGTTTGTCACCTATCACGCTGAAAAGAAGCAAAATATGTCCCTCGACACCAACTACATGGGTGGCGGTTGGGGCTATGGTCCCGGCTGGGGTTGGGGCGGAGGCATGGGCATGGGCTCCACGACGACAACGGTGCGGCAATACACGGTCGGCACGGTCGCGCTCGACATGTGGGACGCGAAGGAGAAGCGCCTGGTTTGGCGCGGTACGGTCTCCGGCACGGTCTCCGAGAACCCAGAAAAAAGCGCCAAAAATAGGGAATTATCCGCTTGACTTTCTAATTTGGGCTTGCTACATTTGGCTCACAAGGAGCTACCGATGAGCAAGTGTCAACCATAAGCTTTCTCGAAATCATCAAGTTATTTCCAGACCAGGATACAGCTAGACTCTACATCGAGCAACGGCGGTGGCCGGATGGAGTGAGCTGCCCGCACTGCCACGAGCGTAAACGCATCGGCACCCGCAAGGGCGGCTACTACCGCTGCAACGCCTGCATGGAGGTTTTCACCGTCCGAACGAAAACCGTCATGGAACGGTCACACATTCCGCTCCACAAATGGATCTACGGGATGTACCTGCTAGTCACCGCCCGGAAGAGCATTTCGTCCATGCAGCTCGCCAAGGAGCTCGGCATCCGGCAGGCTTCCGCGTGGTTCATGCTTCAGCGGCTCCGCGAAGCCTGCAAGGGTAACGGATGGCCCCTTTCGGGCATTGTCGAAATTGACGAGACCTACATCGGCGGCAAGGAAAAGAATAAGCACGCCCACAAGAAGCTCCGGGCCGGCCGCGGTCCTGTCGGCAAACAAGCCGTCTTGGGAATGCGCGAACGCGGCGGCAACGTCGTGGCCATTCCCATCGAAACGACCGACAAGTACAGGGTGCAACAGGTTATCGAGCAGAACGTCGAAGCAGGCTCAACCCTTCACACCGACGAGCACAAAGCCTATGCAGGTTTGAAGGACCGCCTCTACCGGCACGAGACGGTCAATCACAGCGCCGAGGAATGGGTGCGCGGCGACGTACATACCAACGGAATAGAGAGCGTGTGGGCACTTCTAAAACGCGGCATCGTCGGCACGTTCCACCACGTGAGCCGCAAGCACCTATCCCGCTACGTAGATGAGTTCGCCTTCCGGCTCAACGAGGGTTCGTGCCAGAGGCACACCATGAAGCGCATCGACTCGATGATCGCCAGGGCGCTAGGGAAGAGGATCACCTACGAAGCGTTGACGCGATGACTTGCTTCCAGGACAAAACGCCCAAATGTCGCCGCTGCAAGATCGCAGCAGAGACGGTCATGGTTGATGGTGAACCGTACCTTGAGTGTCCCGTTTGCAAGAATAGGCTTCCCCACAGAGACGTACAGACCATTCTTCAAAAGCAATTCAGCGCTCATATGGCCAAGAAAGTCCAGAAGCTCTTCAAGCGAAGTATGCCGGAAGGTCGGAAGGGCGGCGTAACTATTAGCCATCACCCGGCACGCATTGACGATCCTGGCGGGGGCCTTCTTCGTCGAATTCGAAGACTAATGGTGGCCCGGCCATGGTGGGCTGGCCTGACATCCAGATAAGTATACCACCCGAAGGTAAAGGCCGGGAGGGAAGTCTCCCGGCCTTTTACCCCTCACTACTTCTTGATCTCGGACAGCATGTCAATCGGAAACCATAGGCCGGTAGCAGCGCCGACGGCATCCCAATCTCTCTCGAAGCATCCAGGGTCTTCCTTCAGGTCTTCCGCGCATACGAAGATGCCGATTCCCTCGATAACCGTTTTCCGATCCACGATGGCGTTATGCTTTTCCCCTACCATCAGGACGGCCTGACCAACTTTCAGATTTCGGCATTCCCTTGCGGCGAGGAGTTCTGGCTTCAGCAGTGCACCAGCGGGGCCGTATCGGAGCCTGGTCGTCTTTATATCTTGCTGCAGGCGCACCACCTCCTGGGGGTCGAAGCACCCCGTGAATTCTGTCTTGACACGCGCCAGCCGTCTTTCTGCTGGTTGAGCGCTAGCCCATGTTTCCCTTTTAGGTCTCTAAGTCATCATAAACAAAGGACTGAGATCCGCGGTTTGTCTCTACGCTGACAGCACCTCCTCGGAGAAGGCTGGCGGGTCGCGTTCAACGATTCCGAGTGCAGTCAGGATCGAGTTGGCGCGAGCGGTGCCGCGCGTGACGACGCGCTTGGTCCGCCCAGAACCCAGCTGTAAGTCGACGAGCCGGACCGAGCGTAGCGCTTGTAGTGCCTCGGTTGCGGACAGGTCGAGTTCGGCGACCTTGAGCTTTTTCTCAAGAGCCCGATGCACAAGGAAGGCCAGCGTAGCTACGAAAAGATGTGCCTCCACACGCTCATCGGTCTGGTGGTAAACGGGACGCATCTCAATGACATCCTTAAGGCATGAGAAGGCTCGCTCGACCTCGTTTAGGTCCTTGTAAAGGCGCACGGCGTCGACCGGAGAGAGGTTTTGCTCCTCGGTTTGAATAACGTACTTACCCTCGTAGGCTTGCTCGCGCTTGAGGTTGACCGGGTGCTCGAAGAAGCGGAAGCGAGCGTTTTTGTACTCCCAGTCGTAGTAACGGTGACCGTGGTGGCGTGCCTGTATGCGCGCGGCGGCGGCACCGATTTTCTCGGGGGCTTTCAATCGTCCCTCGCGCACGCGGCGCTCGAGGGCCTCGAATGCCGCACGGGCACGTCCCATGGCCCGCAGCCTCTGCCCGCGCTCGTAGGCGAGCCTTTCGTCGCTGTGAACGACGAAGATGCGCACGCCAGACTGCTCGGAGCGGACTTCTTGCACACGAGTCTTAGGTGGCTCGGCTTTTTCGCTCACCGTGATGCCACCAGGGCAGTCGATCCACTCTCCGCTGGCGCGCTCGATGTAACGATAGACCTCCTCGCGCCGTCGTCTTTGCAGCCCGACGAGATAGCCCTGCTTGCGCGAGCGCACCACCGCCAGGCTGTCGCTCGTTACCATCCCTCGGTCGCCGACAAAAACCACGCGGTGCAAACCGAATCGTTCGTTGAGATCGTTGAGCACCTGCGGCACCGTTTTCGCGTCACGCCAGTTGCCGGCGAAAACATGGTGGGCGATCGGCCAACCGTCCACCATCACCAGACCGACAAGCACTTGCCGGTTACGCGGTCTGCGGTCGCGACTGTAGCCGTGGGCGCCGAGCCCCGGAGGGCCTTGACCTTCGAAGTACGTCGACGTCAGGTCGTAAAACACCATGTCAACCTCAAGCGAAAACAGATCCCGCAAGCGCAAAAACAGCTCTTTCTCGATCTGTTCTTTGCGGGCATGCAGCTGGTCGAGCGTTCGGTACCATTGCTTGAGTTGGCGAAACTCCACGCGAACCCGCGGGGAGCGACTCGCTCGCCGCTCCCCATCATCGCGCCACTGCGGCACCCACCGCCGCCCCTGCCGGTCGCAGACGAAGTCGGTCTCGAGCCAGCGCGCCAGACCGTGCTCGCTTGACGGAGCACATAGCCGGTTGGCGACCAGCACCAAAGCTCGCTCGCTTAGCGCCACTCCGTCGCGCTTGCCGCGGCCTCCGAGCCGGTCGAGAATCTGCTCCAGTCCGAGCTCGCGCCACAGCGTCGCCGTCACCACCATCGGACCCCAATCCCACGCGTCTGCCCCCGCGATCTGCTCGGCTGCTCGCTCGGTGTCGGCCGGTTCACCGGCCCCAAGCAACCGATTGAGGGAGTCGAGATTGGCAACTAGGAGATCCTTGCGCCCCAAGTTGCACACTACGCGTTGCTTCGGCTTGCCGTGCTCCCGATACGACTCGACCAGGCGGACATACTCATGTTGAACCCCTTTGCCGCCTGCGGCCCGAACGATGCGGAAGAACATAACCTGTCCTCACGCATACTACATATCATTGTCCACGATTACAACGTATTAATGGCGCTCAAAGCACAATATCTGTCTCTACGTTTTGGGCAAAATTCAACCCCCGTTCCTTTGAATTCAGTCACTTACGAGCGTTAGGGTGCCCATAAAGGGTAAACATGGGCTAGCGGTAAAAGCCCAAAGCAGAATGGGGATGACGAACAAAAGCCTAAGCATGTTTCTAACCTCCCGTTTTGCCCGGGCCCGAAATTGGAGCCGGGCCATTGCAAGCGTTTCTCTGTAAGGAGGAAAGCTCCCGCCTATTTGCCGGGCCTTGGGAGCTACCCAAAGCCGGGTCGAGGCTATTGTATTCAGCGGGTAACCCGACGGAGCGGGATTACAGAAAAACGCTTGCGGGGAGGATTGTCTTAGGTCTGCTCTAGAAAGTCAACTGGCTTATTTGTGGGCGGCTGGTCTTTGACGACCTTACCCACGAATTCTTCGAGAGCCTTGAGCGGGTCGCGCTCGGCGATTTCCCTGAGTTCTTCAAGGTCCTCAATTTCGTTGTCTTTGGTGGGTCTAGGCATAATCGTTCTCCTGGAAGCGGCGAGTATTAGTCTCGATTCAGAAGAAAGTCAAGCGGATAATTCCCCAAAAATATTCAGGAAGCCGCCGAGAAGCTCTTCAAGAACTATCCACCTGCCGGCGAATAAGCCTCTTTGGGAGCGTGCTCTCCTATGGGGAGCACGCTCTTCGCTTACTGAGCGCTGGCCATCGCGTTTTTGTAGCCCGCCTCTAGATTCTTCTTCCCATTCGAAAGCGCGCCCACGACCCCGTCTCTCGCTCTCTTGACAGCTTGGCTCTTGATGATGGAGCCGAAAAACCCGGTGAGCCCATCTGAGCGGCTCCGGTTGACGCTTACCAAAAAGAAACCGACATCTGTGGGATTCGCCGTGTCGCGGACGAGAAAGCGCAGCTCGAGCGCGGTGTGAAAGTAGTGGCTCGCGTAGAGCATCTTGGACGCGATCGCCACCCCCGCATTGTGCCCTTCTCCGAGGGCGTAGATGACGACATGGTTCATGCGGAAAAGTGGTTTCAAGCCAAAGTCGTTCAGCGACCAATAAAAGAAATCCGCGCCTCCCGGGAGTTCCGCTTTGGGATAGCCGAGGAGGTAGTCGTGGAACTCGGGAAAGTACTCGTAAAGAAAGCTCGAGTTGTCGAGCATGCCCTTGAACTCTTTCGCCAAGTAAGTTGGCCGTTTTTTGTCCCGATAGGCTGCCAGCGTGGCGTCGCCGCCTTTTTGGTACTCACGAATGCCCTCATGTGCGAGCTCGGCGATGAGTGATTGCGCTCTTAGCTCGGCATCCGGCGCCTTCCAGTCGATCTCGCTTTGAAGCCGGACGAGAGAGTCCTCGTCGATCTTGACGGCGCACTTCCCGATCTTGCATTTGGGTATGGCTTCGATGTCCGCTTCGGGAAAACGAATTCCCGTGAAGTCCTCGAGCTTCAACGGATCGCCGATTTTGTGAATCTGGAGGATGCCGTCGCCTTTCTCGAAGCTCTCGATGTCCTGATACTTCTCGACGAAATAGTCGGTCGTGGCTTCGACCCAAACGGCGCCGAAGATAGCGACTTCGTGAGCGAGCGGTGTGTCGAGCACTTTGGCGACGACTTGACCTTGCTCCACTTGGCGGATCTCGGCGTCGCTGAGGCCGATGATGTCCTTGAAATAACGGTGCGGCTCGCGCGGCTGAGCGCTTACTTGGGTCGCGATCAGACATAGGGTGGTCCAGAAAATGGGTTTCATGGCGTGCATACTCTACTACGCGCCGCGAGCTCTGAAAAACCGTACCAGGCCGGCGCCCCTGACGGAGCGCCGGCCCTCGGTTGTGTTCTACGGCGCCTGGAATTTCGGGACACCACCCTCATAGGCAAGTGCCAGGCTGCTCCCGGTCACTTGGAACATCGACGTGGAGCCGAGCGCTTCCAAGTAGTCCCGCTCGAGCGAGCCGGGGGGGCAGGCGGCGAGCGTGCAAGCCATGAGCCCGAAAGAGAGGCTCGAGCCCGTCACGTCGTAGCCGCCATTGCATAGGTTGCAATCGGCCCGAACGTGCGCGCGTCCGTCGTCGCGGAGATCGAGCGTGTATTGCCCAGGCTCGGGTACCGGCACGACACTACCGTCACTCCGCTCGAACGATTGGAGTACCCAAGACCCCACCGGATTGCCCGGATCGGTGTCCGGAGCGGTGAGCGGGGCTCGGTTCGTCTCGCATCCAATCATCCAGACCAAAGCCCACGTTGTCATCAACACGAGTAACGCTCTTCTCACATTTCCTCCCTGTTGTACGGCGGCGGCGAGTGTCGCCGTTTCCAGGCATACCCTTTGCAAAAGACTTGCCGCGTCCGGAGCGGCGCAAAAAATAGTGGAAAATCGGAGCCCGGCGTCCCGGCGTCTATCCGATGGGTTAGGCCATCCTATCCGTTCAGAGAGGTAACATGGAAGAGCTTTCAGTGGAATGCGAAGTGAGCACGGCGGCCGCGGGTGTGGATTTGAAGAATCGCTTCACCCCACTCGACGGGATCGTCTTTGGCTATACGGCGATCATCGCGATCTTTACGATCATCTTTCGCGCGACGATGCCCGCGCCCGTTTCGATTCTTGCGCTGCATGTTTTCGTGCTCGCGGCCATCATTCTGCTGCCGCGTGGCAGCCGATGGGAGACGGTGCCCCTCACCGGTTCTAAAGGCCATGTGCGCGGTGGGCTCCGCTTCTTGCGGTATAGCTATCCGCTGCTGCTCATCTTGTTCTATTTCGAGGAAGGGGCCCAGACCGTGAACGCGATGTGGAGCCACGCGCCGCACTGGTTCGAAAGCCATCTTTACGCGGCGGATCGATGGCTCTTCGGCGAGCTCCCGGCGATAACGATGAACGGCTGGGTCGGCCTCGTGCAGGACGAGCTCATGCACGCGTTTTACTTCTCCTACTACTTGATCCTCATCGGAGGCGTCGTCATCGCGTGGATGGGCTCGAGGGGCTCGCCCAAACCGGCTCCAGGATTTCAATCGACGCTGACCTCGGTCATCACCGCGTTTTTTCTCTGCTTTGTTTGGTACCCCTATCTGCCCGCGCGCGGCCCATGGGAGAACCCGGAGCTAATGGCGGGGATGACGCCGTTTACGGGCGTTGTCTTCGTCCCCGCCATCGAGAGGATCATCGAGCACGGCGCCGTGTCCGGCGGCTGCTTCCCTAGTGCGCATGTGGCTGGGTCGTGGGGTATGGTATTTGGCCTTCTTCCGTTCCAGAGAAAGCCTGCCTTGGTTCTCGCGTTGTTCGCGCTCGGGATGAGTGTGGCCTGCGTCTATACCCGCTATCACCACGGGGTCGATGTGCCGGCTGGTTTCACGGCGGGCCTACTCGGCGCTGTCATCAGCTACAAACTGAACGCGTCAAAAGCTCCAGCCGAATGAGGTTGTGATCCCGAAGTCGTTGCGCTGGGAGAGCTCGCTCGGAGGATCGCTGTCGAAGCTCTCGAAGAGACTCAGTTGCCAGTAGAGATCTTTGAAAAGCTCGAGCCTGACCTTGGCTTGGGCTTGAATCCGCACGCGACCCGCCTGAAGAACGTTCGGAAGAAAGAGCGCGCTCGAGGTGACTTGGATTTCGGGGGAGTTGAATCGAAACGTATCGAAGAGGACGCCACCGGCTATCTCGACGTTCTTCATGAAGTCTGTATCCGTGTATTTCTCGTTCGAGAATGCCGCGCCGCCGATCAAGGAGAACCTGGTCCGGTTCGTTTGCACGAGCCTTCGGCCGATCCCCCCGCCGAGGAGACCGCGAACCTCGAGAGCTTGATTGTCGTTCTTTTCGATCTGTCCGAGCCCGACGGAGAACCAGCGGCCCCGAAAATGACGCGAATAGGTGATATCGATATTCTGCCGGTTGACCGGTTCCGCGCCTTCCTGGGTCTTGTAGAGGGAATCGAATGCGATCTTGGCGTCGTAGTGTTCTCCGACATACGTCGTCTGCGCATTGAGCGACCAGCTCGTTGCGCTCGAAGCAACCGTGAAGTCGTAGCCGAGATCGATCGAGCCGTCCAAACGTTGGAAGAAGCTCTCCTCGACCGGCTCGATGGAAACGATGCGCGCCTGGTCCAGCCGACTGGTGCCCGCGAGCGTCTGCACCTCGATCTTCCCGCTCTCTTCACCGGGCGCCACCGCGCCCAGATAGCGGATCCCGGACTGAAGCTCGAGCTGATAAGGATGTTCGCTCTCGATGTGCGCGATCTTGTCCCACTCGATGTTTATGGTGCCGAATCCAATGCTTTTGACGGTGAGCTTGCCGCGCGCGAGACCTTTGATCTCGCAATGGATCACATCACCGTTGACGAAGTAGACGATGTCCGTTTTGTCGCGACCGTAGAGCGGGTGGATGCCCAAGACCACGAAGGTCAGGACCATGAGTCGTGAGAGCATGACGATGTCTCCCCGAGAGGATGAAAAAAGGGCTGCGTATTCGAAGACCGCCGAAGAACGAGCTCTAGAATCGAAACCCGGCCGCGAAGCTCAACCGGTTGAGACGAAAATCCTCTCCTTTGGCGATAACGTCGAAGCGCGCGAAGGTCGCCTCCGCGAGAAAGTTCTCGCCTATTTTATTTGTTGTAGAGAGTATCCGCCATGGTGATTCTCGAGCCCGTCACGATGTTGACCGACTACGCACTCGCCGCGCTGTGCCTGTCGTTCACCGCCGCGCTCTGGCGCCGGTCGAAGCTATGGGTGGCCGCCTTTCTGGTCACGGCCATCGCCGCGCTCCTGGGAGGAACGGCGCATGGATTTCGGGTTCCGCTGGGCGACCACTGGAAACGGGTCTGGGATCTCACTTTGTGGTCGATCGCCATCGGTTCGGTGCTCTTGATTGTTGCCGGCGTCCGTTCCGCGGTCCGTCGGGACGCGGCGAGCGACGCCGCGCGCCAGCAAGGCGTCCGCTGGCTCAAATGGGCCATAGCGGTCAGCCTCGTGGCGCTCTTGGTGCTCGTCGCCAAGCTTTCGCTCAATCAGCACGTCAACCAGAACGACATTTACCATGTGATTCAAATGGGCGGCCTCTACTGCCTCTATCGAGGTGCCATGAAGCTCACAGCTTCCACCACGGCCTGAGGCTATACTGGGTGTATGAGCCGCTATGCGGTGCTTCTGGCGCTCGGTCTACTCGCTGTGGTCGCACGGGCGCAAGATCCATTCTGGACGCCCATCGATTTCACAGGCGCGCCGGACTTCGGTCACACACCCCGGCAGATCACCCAAACGACACCTGCCTCGGCGCTCCGTTTCATCAACACGTCCCAAGCCGCTGGGCTCGGCGGCGCGCGCGGCGGCGGGAACACGCACGGCGTCGGCATCGCCTTTGTGGATTTGAACGGCGACGGGTTCGCCGATATCTTCGTGGCGAACGGGATGAGCAATGCGGGCGCCGGAGGTTTCGCGTCGCTCCACTACCGAAATCGCGGAGACGGCACTTTCGAGGACGTCTCGGCGGCGTCCGGTGTAACGGCTATCCTGGGTGGTCGCGACACTTACTCCGTCGCGGCCGGGGATTACGACGACGACGGTGATGTCGACCTCTACATCGGCGCACATCCGAGGGACGTGCTGCTTCGAAACAGCGGCGACGGAGTTTTCCCAATTTTCGAAGACGCGACGTCGGAAGCTGGCGCCGGCGGCCCGGAATCGTCACAAAGCCTCGCTTCGGACGGCCGCAGCAAGATCGTCGCCATCGGAGATTACGATCGCGACGGCCGTCTGGACATCGTCTCCGCCTCCAGTGCGCTTCTCGGCGAGCACAACGCCTATCTTCTGAGAAATCTTGGAGGCGGTCGGTTCGAGGACGTGAGCCTCACAACGGGGGTACGGACCCATCCCGTCGGAAATCCCTGCGCGGTCATGTGGAGCGACATCGATAACGACGGGGATCAGGACCTCTGGATTTGGAACGATCGCGGCGGACATATCCTTCTCGAGAATGAGAACGCCGAGCGCTTCATCGATATCACGAGCCGGACCGACGCGAGCATCAGCTACCCGATGGGGATCGACGGCGCGGATATCGACCGAAACGGCTATCTCGATTACTACGTTTCGAACTTAGGTGATCATCCTCTGTTGCTCAACGGCAGCGACGGGTCGTTCACGAACATTACGCACGCCGCGGGCACCGCAGGCGATTTCGGCTGGGGACTTGGCTTCGAAGACTTCGACCTCGACGGCTGGCCGGATATCTTCTTGGCTCAGGAAGACGACCGCCCGTATTTAGCCTATCGGCACCGCGGGACCCCCGTCGCGCGCTTCGACGTTCAGACGATCGCCCATCCGCCCGTCCTGTCCCCCGCCGCCTCTCATAACGTGGCGGTGGCCTTCGCGGATTACGACCGAGACGGCGGCACCGATATCGTGATCGCGACCACAGACGGAACCCCGATCGTCCTCTACAAGAACGTGACCACCCGTGGCTCCCATCGTTGGCTGGAAGTCGCCGTCGAACGAGGCGTCTCCGCCCGCATCGCCGTAAAAACGGGCGACATCGTGCAATTCAAGGACATCGCAGGTGGTTCGAGCCGAGCCTCCCAAAACGAGCTGAGCGTTCGCTTCGGCCTCGGCAACTGGACCGGCGCCGACTGGGTCGCGGTCCTGTGGCCCGACAACACCCAAACTGCCGCCTCACGCATAGAAGGCAACCAACGCCTGAGCCTAAGCAAGCCTCGCTAGGATAGTGGACAGCGACGCAAAGAACTTCATCCCCCACGATTCGGGCCGGTCGAATTCCAGATCCTCGGTGCCCCCGATGACGTTTTGAGCGAAAGCTGCGCCCGGTGCCACAAGCCAAAGGGCTATCACGACCTGAGCGGTTTTGTGTCTCATTGCGTCATTGCCTCAATCACTCCTTGGGCCATTCTAGGAGGTCGCTTCGAAACACCATGTTAACGCATTCACATCGACGCCTGATGCTTCGATCGCTGGACTTGCCCGCCGGGCCCAGATTGTGGAATATGGCCCCATTGCCTCTGGAGGGGCTCTTCGTTTGACTAGGAGAAAAAGAATGAAGAAAGCGATTGCACTGGCTGTTGTGCTCCTGACCGCGACGGCCGTGATAGCCCATCCTCACTTCCAGAAGACCACGTCCGCGAAGATTTCCGAAAATGTGGAAGTGAGCTTGTCGTTCTTTACCGTGCCCGCGAACATGGAGCACGTTGCCAAGCTAGGCGTTGGCGAGTTCGCCTCACCCGGTCTTCCGAAATTCGAAACGCCGACCGCCATCACGGCCGGCTCCGCGAGCATCCCTACGGGTAAGTACACTGTGGGCGTGGTCAAAAAGAGTGACGGCGATTGGCAAATGGTCTTGTCGCCGGGCGAGCTCGCCTTCGGGGATAAGCCCGACGTGGCGAAGCTCATCAAGCTCGACTCCACCTTCACGAAGTCGAACGAGCCTGTCGGTCACCTCGTCGTCGATATCTTCCCCGGCGACGGAAACTTCGAAGGCAAAGCCGTTATCCTTCTCGGATTCGGCAGCATGTGGGTCCAGGGCCTAATCGGCTAATACGTCCTCCGTGCTACCCGCTTGTTCGGCGGGGGAGTGGCCTCCCGGCTGCTCTCCCGCCAACACGAAAGAAAACCCAACACAAATTGCCACGTTGATAGCCCACGCCACGAGCCCGGCGTGAAGCCCTCCGAAGCGCCCGACCCCGCCTAGCGCAAACCCCGTGGCGAGCACCGCTCCCACGAGCACGCCGTAGAACGCGGCGCGTCCGTCCAGTCGTTCCCACATCGCACCGAGAATAAAAACCGGAGAGACCTGAACGAGGATCTCCATCTTCAGCTCCAGCAGACCCCATAACGTCATGCGAGGAACGAAGGCGATCGACGCAAGCGCTGCCATCACGAGCCACGACAATCTCTTGCCGACGGTCGTGAGCCGTTTTTCCGAGGCGCCCGCGAGAACCGATTTACCGAGAAAGTCCTTGGACAAGATGGACGATAGACTCAGCAGGACGGAATCGGCAGTGGACATGATGGCGGCCAGTGTGCCCGTGACGACGAGGACCGCGAGGAGATAGGTCCAAACCGATTGCTTCGCCCATTCCGCAAGCAGCATCGGAAGGATCTGGTCCGCTGCGATGCCCTCGAGCCCCGTGAAACGTCGAAGGCCGACGAGCCCCACGAGAACAACAACCGGCATCGTGACGAGAGGTATGAAAATCATGCATTGAAGCGAGCGCTTCAAGGCGCGAGCGCTCTTCGCCGCGTAGATCCGTTGAATAGCTTGCGGGTAAACAGAGCCCGAAAAGCCGATGAGAAGCACCGTGGACAGCCAGCGTGTCTGCACCTCTCGTGACGGTATGGCGGTCTTCTCCGGAGCATTGGCGCTCAACCAATCCGTCAACGCTTGCCAGTGTGACGGACCTGGGGCGGCGACGTAGAGGAGGCCGAGGAGCCCCACGAAGAGCATGCCACCCTGGAGAATGTCGGTCCATGCGACGCCCCGGAGCCCCCCGAGCGTTTCATAGATGATGATGACGAATACGAGGACGGTCACTCCCACCCAATAGGGGATCAAGTTCCCCGATATACCGGCGACGACGTGGCCCATCGCCATGAGCTGGGCGAGCAAATAGTTCGCGATGGAGACGACGAGAAGAACGTTCGTCAGTAGCGACAGGCGATTCAAGCCAAAGCGATAGTCGACCCAATCGCCCGGTGTGACGAAACCGTGGCGCCTGGCGACGCGCTGCAGTTTGGGCGCGTAGAGAAGGTAGCCCACGACGATGGACATCATGAAGCTCACGCTCATGATCCACGCATAACCCATGCGCGACGCCTCGGCCGGGTAGCCGACGACGGTGTTGCCGCTATATTGCGTCGCGTAGAGCGTCAGGATGAGCACGAGCGGTCCCAGGCTCCGGCCAGCGAGATAGAAATCGCTCAGCGAGTCTCCCGCTCGCTTCGACTTCGCGAGAAAACCGAGACCTATCATCGCCGCGAGATAGACGCCCGTGAACGCGACGGCGCCGTAACCGAGCGGAACAGAGCTCACTCGTCCTCACTCCAGAATCGGCCGATGACATAGACCGTGAAGAGTGCGATGGCGAAGGTTGCTGCGAGCGACAGCGTGACCCAGAGGGGGAAGCCTAGCCAAGTCGTGGAGGCCGCTTCGGACGGGAGGTACCAGGGGATGGCCGCGACGAAGAGCACCGCGTAGACGACCCAGATCCACGGATGGCGGGTCGGCTCGTCCCCGGGGGGCGTGCGCCCAGAGCTCACTTGGCCTGATCCATTTTAGTATAGTGTCACTTGCCTGGAATTCGGGCGGAAAGCAGTCTAACCGGGATGACAAACGTCCGCCAAGCGGTATGTCTGAGCCTAATTCTCGGGGCCTGCGCCGGCAAAGCTCCGCCGCTCTCGGAGCACGAAGAGCTCAGCCGTACTGAGCGCGAGCGAAGCGGGTGCTGAGCGCGGGACGAAGGACGAGCGAACACTACGCACTTAGCCGCTGCGGATGTTACCTTTTACGTCTCGCGTTAGGTTCTAGGAGCAGGTACGGTTCGGATGGCGACCATCGACTCACCACCAGGGAGACTCCTGCTGGCAGCGCTTTGCTGTCTGACGAGCGTAGCCGCTTGGGCGCAGGACGCCCACTATTGGACCCGGCAGTACGGCCCCACGGAGACCCTTCTGGGCGGCCTGGTAGTCGCAAGCGCCTACGACCTGAGCGCGACGTTTTACAACCCCGGTGCGCTCGCGCTCGCGGCGGACCCTCGTTTCACCTTCAGCCTCGACGCGCTCGAGATCTGGCAAATCCGCATCCCCGACGGCGCCGGAGAGGACGTCGATTTTCGATCGAGGGGTCTCGAGTTCGCGCCGAGCTTCGTGTCCGGACAGATCGGCTCGGGTGCAACCAACCGCTATGCGTTCGCGTTTCTAACCCGACAGGACCTAACGCTGCGTTTGTCGGCTCGTCGCGATGAAAACAATGACGCGGGAAGGGCTTCCACGGCGGGCGTGAGAGTCGATCAGACCGCTCGAGAGTACTGGGCCGGGGGAACTTGGTCGAGAAGAGTTAGCGAGACCCTTGGCTTCGGCGTCAGTCAGTTCTTCGTGTTGCGTGGACAACGGACCCTCACCCAACTGACCGCGGGTGTCGCGGCGCCGGACAACCCCGGCTCGTCGGTTCTGCAGAGCGACGAGTTCCGCTATTCCCATTTGAGGTTACTTTGGAAGCTCGGTCTTGCCTACCGGCCGATCGATGCGCTGAGCCTCGGTGTAGCCTTGACTACGCCCGGCGTTGGTCTGTTTGGCGACGGTAAGGTCGACGTTCAGAGGTTGATTACGGGCGTCGACCTCGACGGTGACACAAGCCCGGACAGCGCGATCGCGAGCCAGCTTCAGCGGAACCTCGAGACGCGCTACAAGTCGCCGATGTCGGTCGCTTTCGGACTGCGGTATCGATTTGCCGATACCGCGATCCATGTCTCGGGTGAGTGTTCGGCTCGGTGGATCCTTACACGGTCATCGAGGCGGAGCCTGTCGTGATCCGGCCGATGGGCGGGGCTTTCGACCCGTTGGTGAACCACTCGGCGCGTGCGATAGTAAACTTTGGCGTCGGGGTCGAGCAGCGCCTGAGCTCGAAAACGACGGTCTATGGCTCGTGGATGCAAGACGCGTCGGCGGCGGTGAGCGATCCCGAACTGAATCAAGGCGTGATTCCGTTCGCGATCGATCGCTGCGGACGACGCGTCCTGCCGTACGGGACGAGACAAAGAACAGCTTCGATGTTCTCGTCGACGGGCAGCCGTCTTTGAAGACTACGATGCGCTCCGTCGTCCATGGGAAGCCGGAATTCGCCTGTTCAGTCACAGCGACGCCCCGGTGGCTGTCCTGTGGCCATGGTTCGGAATGGAAGCCACCATCACTCGGGGATTTCCTGGCAAGCCGGATGTCGAAAAGATGGGTCCGCAGCATGCTTTGACTCTGGAAGAAGCCATCATTGCGCACACGATCAACGTCGCCTGGTCACTTCGACTGGACGATGTGACGGGCTCTATCGAGGTAGGCAAGTGGGCCGACATGATCATCCTCAACCACAACCTTTTCGAGATCCCGGAGACCGAGATCCACAAAACAGAAGTCCAGACGACGCTCTTCAAAGGAAACGTAGTGTTTGAACGCTAAGGCGAGTGAACCGTGCAGCGCATTTTCGCGATGAGCTCGGAGGCGTCGAAGGAGAAGAGACTCGACACATAGCAATTCTTTTGCCAATGACGATGGTTCACCACCACTCCATGCTCCCAGGGCGTCGAATGGATCGTGTGGGGCGAGCGTGTCGAGATCTCCACGGAGCAGATCGCGGCCATCACGTCGCACCTTCACGAGAACGACCGTCCGGTGCAGCCTCTCGGCGAGCGCGAGCTCGTTCTCATCTCGAACGAGTGAGTGAAGTCTTCCGAGAGGTCCGCGGACGTGAATGTGATTTCCCAGGGAGGAGAAGTAATGAAAGAGCTGCGGGTCTCGATCCTGCCGGTGTTGTTGTGCTGGCCCGCGCATCCGGTCGGATCTCGTTCAAGGAGCTTGGAGGAAATTCTTCACGGTCTGGCCGAGCGTTGCCCCCGAGCCAACGCCCGTCGCAGCGAAAGCCTGCCTTGGTGCACAACTCGCGATCTCGGTCCACAATTGTCCTTTACTCACGGATTCGAGGTTCCCCATGAGCATTTTCAAACGCACTCAGCGGAAGTATGTGAAGAAGGCCTATCGCGTGAGGAATTGGCGTGAATATGAGGCGGGTCTACGCAACCGTGGGAGCCTGACCGTCTGGATCTCGCTCACCGCCGGCAAGCTTGTGAACTGGGACGCGCCCCGGCCAAGGAGGAGGAAACCGGGCCGTCAACGCAAGTACTCGAACCACGCCATCGAGACGGCTGTCACCCTGGGCATGGTGTTTCATCTGTCGTCTAGGCAGAGCGAGGGATTGCTGCGATCGTTGTTCGCTCTGATGAAGCTAGACAATGATGTGCCCGATCACACCACGATCTCGAGGCGCAAGGCGAAGCTGGGTAAGGTCCCCTTCTACCAAGACAAGCAGAAGACGCCGTTGCACATCTTGATCGACAGCAGCGGTCTCGCTGTCCACGCCGGCCAGCTGCGCAGAGCACAAAAGAGCAGGGACTATCGCAAGCTCCATCTGTGTGTCGACGAGCAGAGTGGCGAAGTCGTCGCCGGCGAGCTGACGAGCAAAAGAGCCCGCGATTCATCGCGGGTTGCATCGCTTGTCAGACAGAGCGACAGTCCCATCTCATCGGCCAGAGCTGACACCGCATACGACGCCAGCGGCGTCTATGAGGCAATCGAGAATCACAGCGCTCATCGCTCGCCGAGGGTGCTGATACCGCCGCGCAAGGGCGCCCTGCTCGCATCGGGGCCGGCGAGCAGCCGACAGCGCAATCGCAACATTGCAGCACAAGCTCGGCTCGGCAAACGAAAGTGGCACACAGAATCGGGCTACAGCAAACGGAGCAAAGTCGAGACAACGTTCCATCGCTACAAGGCTATCGTGGGCTCAGCAATGCGAGCGAGAGGGTTGGCGGCACAGAGAGTCGAGGCAAGGATCGGGTGCAAGATTCTCAACACCATGACGGCGCTCGGGATGCCTGATAGCGAGATGATCGGATGATGGGAGTCGGGGCCAAGCGAGCTCTCGGCCTCTATCGGAGTTGTGCACCAAGGCAGCGGTGCGCCGGCCGCGAGCAAGTCTCTGAGCTCGACGACCTGGGAGGCGGCCGTCCAGCCGCTCATCCCTTGTTTGAAAACGAGAGACTCGGGGCTATTTTCGCCCGATTGAAAAGCGCTCGCGAGCTCGCTCCGGGTCAAAGGACCGACTCTTTCACTGCCGCGAGCGACGTACCACTCCTTCGCGTCGTTCATACTCGATGACTCCTGTAGTTTTTCGTGTGGGTCCTATGCCTCGGACGGGCGGAGTATAGCAGACTTGCCTGACACGCCCGTGCCCCGTAGATTACGACATAGGCCCCGATGCTACGCTTCTTCCGAGCTTTTCTTGCGATGCTTCTCGTTTGCGCGTGCTCCTCGGCACAAGACGAAGCACCGGCGCCGATTATCGAGACCATCGTGATCTCTGTCGAGGACGTGTTCGAGGACAAAGGCCACACACCCGACCTGTGGCTCTATCGGGCGGCCAACCGACTGCATATCGAGACACGCGAAAGCATCATCCGTCAGGAGCTTCTCTTTGCGGTAGGGGACCCTATCGACACGGAAGCGGTCGCTCAAAGCGAGCGAAACTTGCGCGCTTTGCCGTTTTTGCGACGAGCAGAAATCGAAATGATTCCGCTTTTGGACGGGCGCGTCCGTGTGCACGTCATCACTTCCGATGCATGGTCGACGCTACCAGAGCTTCGTTTAGCCAAAGTCGGCAACGAGTGGGTCTGGGCAGCGGGCGCGTCCGAAACCAACTTGCTCGGCTGGGGAAAGCAGCTCCGGTTACTGCATGACTCAGGTCTGGATCGCGACGAGAGTTTCGTGTTCTATCGCGATCCTCGAACTTTCGGCTCGCGCGTCACGAGCCGTTTGTTGCTATCGAGCGCCTCCGACGGGCATCGTGTCAACCTCTCCGCGACCCGCCCGTTTTTCTCGATCGGCACGCTTTGGAGCTTCCATGCCGTGTTCGAAGACTTCGATCGCCTCGACCCATTGTTCAAAGAAGGCGAGCGTGTCGCAGAGCTCAGACATGACAGACGACGAGGCGAGTTTCACATCGCCCGCGCGATGAAGCGTAACCCGACGAGCGCTGTGCGGCTTCATCTCGCCTATGTTAGCTCCGAGGACGACATCGCCGAAGGCAAGAACGTCCGCCGCTTTGGCATTCTGCAGCTCGGCGTGAGCAGCGTCGCACACCGTTTTTTGAAGCTCACCCACATCAACCGCTTCGAGCTGACCGAAGACATCAATCTCGGTAACGTGGCCTCCGCCTTTTTCGGGATCTCGACCCCCGCGCTCGGAGGCGAGGATCGAACCTCCTATTCCTTCTTTCTGGGCGAGCGCAGAGGGCTACCGCTTCGGGACGGCTTCGTCCTCGGTAATATTTCCTGGCGGGCACGCTACCGAAATGACCGGATCGAGAACGGGGTGCTCCACGCGCGCGCGAACGTTGTCCAAAAGCTGTCGCTCCGCAAGCTGATTCTCGCCAAGGCCGACTTTCTGTATGGGACCGAGCTCGATCCAGAAGTGCAGTTTCGGCTCGGGGCGGAAAGCGGTCTTCGCGGCTACCCCGTCCGTCAGTTCAACGGCAATCGCTCGTTTCTACTCAGTTTGGAAGGCCGCTGGTTCCTCACGGATGAAATCGCCCGGCTTTTGTCTATCGGGGTGGCCGCTTTTTTCGACTCCGGCTTCGCCTGGCCTCGGGGCCAGCCGATGCGCTTTTCAGATATGCACTCGGATATCGGCGTGAGCTTGTTGCTGGGCGCGAACCGTGTCTCCACATCGAGACGGGGCATTCGCATCGATGTCGCTTACGCGCTCGACCCGATCGATGGTCGGAGCCGGTGGCTTTTTTCCGCCGGCTCCCGCATCGGCTTCTAGCCCTGAAAGCTCCCTGGTAAGTAAGAATATACTTCGGCTTCGCTTTCGGAAGTACAATCTTTGCGGAGGGTCATTTGAGGTCGCTCGTCAAGCTTTCCGCTGCCGTCGTTATTTGGACCATCGCTCTTGGCGTTCAAGCTCGCGAGCTCGATGTTCACGCGCTCGACGCCTACGCCCAACGTGCGCTCGAGACTTTCGACGTCCCGGGGGCCGCCATCGCCGTAGTCAAAGATGGCGAGGTCGTTTTATCCAAAGGCTATGGCGTGCGGACCCTGGGTAGCCCCGCGCCCGTGGACCCCGAGACCCTCTTCGCGATCGCATCGTGCTCCAAAGCGTTCACAGCCGCCGCGCTCGCCATCCTCGTCGACGAAGGGAAGATCTCCTGGAACGATCGCGTCATCGATCATCTGCCGAATTTTCGACTCTACGATCCTTGGGTCACGCGTGAGATCACGATCCGCGATCTCGTGACACATCGTAGCGGCTTCCGCTCGGGCGGAGGTGATTTGCTTTGGCTGCGCTCCACCTATACCCGGGACGAATTGATAGAACGGCTTCGCTTCTTGAAGCCCGTCCGGGGCTTTCGCAGCCGCTACGCCTATTCGAACGTTATGGTCATCGTCGCAGGGCAAATCATTCCGGCGGTGACCGGAAAGAGCTGGGACGCGTTCGTCGCGGAGCGTATCTTCGCGCCGCTCGGGATGTCGCACGCAAATTCGAGCATTACAAAACGCACGCCGGACGGCAATTGGGCGATGCCTCACGTATTCATGGATTCTGAAGTCCAGCCGATCGAGAGCGAGAACGTCGACACCCTCGGCCCCGCCGGCGCCATCAATGCCAGCGTCTCCGACCTTTCGAAGTGGCTCCTCGTTCAGCTCGGCCGCGGCAAGCTCGGCGAGACGCGGATCTTCAGCGAGAGGCAATCGAAGGAGATGTGGTCTCCGCAAACCACCATCGGTATCGGGAATCCGTTGCGTCCTCTCAGGACGCTGAAGCCGACGTGGTACGCCTACGGTCTCGGGTGGAGGCTCAAGGACTACAAGGGACAAAAGATGGTCTATCACGGCGGCGGCCTGGCCGGGATGACGTCATTAACAACGCTCATTCCCGGAGAGCGCCTCGGCATCGTGATCCTGACGAATCAAGAGACATCGTTTCAATCCTCCTTGACGTATTGGATCCTCGACGCCTATCTGGACGACGCGCCACCCACTGATTGGATTGCAGCGCGCCAGGAGGCGGGCAAGATCTTGAACCGGCGCTTTCACGAGCGGATGGACGCTCTTCTCGCGGCGCGCGTCGAAGGAACCTCGCCGTCGTTGAGTCTCAAAAGCTATGCCGGTACCTTCAACGATGCTCTGTATGGGAATGTCACGGTGGAGGCATCGAGTGGTCGCCTCGTGATGCGCTTTTCCAGATCGCCCTCGTTCAACGGTCCCCTCGAGCACTGGAACCACGACACTTTCGTCGTCCGCTGGGGCCATCATTCGAATGCGGACGCGTTCGTCACGTTCTCGCTCGGGGCGGGCGGCTCCGTTGACGCCATGGACCTTAAACCCTTCTCCCCCGCGGCCGACTCGGCCTACGGCTACGAGGATCTTTCCTTTCGTCCGGTTCGCGCGTCGAAGTAGGTTACGGGTTCAGGCAAGAAGCGATACTACGGCTCCATGTTGCGACAAAAAGCGACGGCCATCTTTGAAGCGGGCCTCGTGCGGATGGAGCCCTCCCGTTTGGTGGAAGACATCGCGCTGCCGTCTCCGGCCGGCTCTGGCCGACTGCTCGTCTTCGGCGCGGGAAAAGCCTCGGCGCATCTCGCCGCTGGGCTCGAGGGCCGCCTCGGCAGCCGGGACTACACAGGACGCGTTCTCGTCAAGCACGGACACGGCGCGACAGTGTCGCGTCTGAGCGTAGAGGAGGGCGGGCACCCACTCCCGGACGCCGCTGGTCTCGAAGCGACGGCGAGGCTCCGCCACGACCTGACGAACACGCACGCCGACGACCGCGTTGTCTTCCTGCTCACGGGCGGCGCGTCGGCTGTTCTTGTCGCGCCCGCGGACGGGCTGAGCCTCGAGGACAAGGTCTCAGTAACAGAGCTTCTCCTGCGTTCGGGCGCGACCATCCAAGAGCTCAACGCCGTGCGCAAGCACCTTTCGGCGGTCAAAGGAGGGCGCCTTCTCGAGCAACTCTTGCCGGCACGAGTCCTGACGCTCGTGGTATCCGATGTCATCGGTAACGATCTCTCCTCGATCGGTTCCGGTCCGACGACGGCCGACCCATCGACGTTCGAAGAGGCGGTGGCCATCTTGGACGGTTACCACCTTTCCGACGAGGCGCCTAAGCGTGTGATGCGGCATCTGCGCGAAGGAGTGCGAGGCGTTATTTCCGAGACACCAAAGCCGGGCGCCGCGGCGCTCGACAACGCGGAGCACATCATCCTCGGCAGCAATCGGGACCTCGTCGCGGCCGCGCGCGCTGCCGCTTCGGCGCTCGGGTTTGATGTCGAGATCTTTGCCGACGACCTCGTAGGCCCGGTCCACGAACGAGCCCGAGCGTTCGCCAAAGCTCTTCGCGAGTGTCAAAAGAGGCCGGAGCCCGTCGCCCTCATCGCTGGCGGCGAGCTCACCCTCGAAGTTACCGGTAGCGGATTGGGCGGGCGAAGTCAGGAATTCGCGCTCGTCACGGCCCGCGAGCTTCGGGGTGCGAGCGGCGTCGGCGTGCTGGCCGCGGGGAGCGACGGTACCGACGGTCCCACCGACGCAGCCGGCGCTTTCGCGGATGGCGGCACTTGGGCTCGGGGCCGCGAGGCGGGTCTAGAGCCTCAGGACTATCTCGCGAACAACGACGCATACCCTTTCTTCGATGCCTTGGGCGCGTTGTTGAAGACAGGCCCCACGGGCACCAATGTCAACGATTTGATGATCGGGCTGACTCAGGGCGCCGCTGTCAGCTTAGCAAAGTCGTAGGCAGCTTCCTCGGCCCATTGGGACGACTGATCTTTCTCGATGTAGCGCCGCAAAGCGCGGACCGCGGGATAGTGCATCTCCATCGCCTGGTAGAACTTGCCGTAGTTGTAGAGCACGCTCAAGTCTTCGGGATCGAGCGCTTCGGCTTCGCGCAGAAGCGCAAGGCCTTTCTGGTGGAATGCGTGGCCACCATCCGGATCGATGCGCGCACGTTCGTAGTAAACCACGGCCAAAGCGTTGACCGCGCTGACGGAGCCTGGGTCTTGGTCGCGGACACGGGTGAGAAGCTCTTCCGCCTCGTCGAGTTGCCCGCCGTCAAGAAGTAATAAGCCGAGCACGAGCAGCGCCTCGGTCTCTGGCGCCCGCTCGACGGCCGCACGAAGATTCGCCACGAGCTGGAGCTCGGCGTCATTGACGTCGTCGAACCCACTGCGGACGACGCCGGCCCGCTCGAACTCCGTGATGTAGCGGAGGGGTATACGCCCCGTCGCCTGGCGAAGATCCACGAGCGCCTCGAGCGTTTCCGTCGCGGCACGACGACTGGCAGCCGGAAGCCAATAGCGCGTCCGGACGATAGAACCTCCGGAAAGGATCAGTGCAGCCAGAACGAACGTAATGATGATGGGCTTCCATTCGACAACGCGCGAGCCCGCCCTCGCTGCCGCCGACGCATCGATATGCGGCCGCAATCGTGAGAGGAGCTCGGCATTGGAAAGCTCAGGCGCTTTGGCGAGGATTTCTTGTTCTTCGCGAGAGGCGGGACGCTCGGCACGAAGCACCATGGCGAGAGTTTCGACACAATCGGCGCAGTCGGCGAGATGCGCTTCGACGACTTTCAACTTCCGCCGCGAAAGGCGGTCTTCGACGAGCTCGTAGAGCTCTTCAGGAGAGAAGTGATCGGACGGGTTGTTTTGCAACGTGCTTTCCGGACGGGCTTCACGTGCTGGCTCTGCTGCCATGGAATTCGGGCCTCCACTCATTAATAGACGAGTTTTTGGAGCCTTTACCTCCCTCACTCGGTCGAAAATTTTGCTTTCAGGGCCTCGCGCATGCGGCGAATGCGCTTTTCGACGCCGCTCGCCGAGAGCCGGATCGAGCGTTTTCGAGCGATTTCATCGACGGTCAAGCGCTCCACGAAAAAGAGCTGGAAAATCGACCGATCCCGCGGGACGGTCGTCGCGCTCGGCGCCACTTGATCGATCGCGACCCGGATCTCCTCGCGGAGCTCCCTCGCAGCGATGAAGCGCTCGGGCCCCGGGCCCTCGCTTACGAGCGTCTGTGCATAGTTGGGGCCTTCCGTCGCTGTCTCCGTGGTGACCGGGTGGGAGAGCGAGGCGGTGACCTTTGGCGTCTTCAGCGCACGGAGGCTCTTGCAATGGTCGCGAACCAGATTGACAGCGATCGTATTCAAATAGGTATAGGCCGAGAGCTCAGTCCGTCCTTGGAACCGTGAGAGCGCGCGACGATTAAACTCGTGGAGCCTGACGAAAACTTCCTGGGTCAAGTCCTCGATAAGCTCCGGAGACTCGTTTGCGGCGACGCCCGGCGTTCTTTCCGCCTCCGTCCGAAGCGTTCGGAGCACGGTGACCCGGATACCCGCCCGGAAGCGAGCGATGAACTCCAGCCACAGAGGGTCGTTCGCGCCGGCCTGGGTGAGGTCCTGGATGAGGTCACGGTTGGCGAGGCGCTTCAGCTCGGTCATGGCGTCGTCAGTACGCGGTACGGAGAGAGCATTTGGGTTGCGGTTATCTCTGTCGGGAGCCTGGGGTCGTCTATCCATCATAAAGGGTGCGATGGGGTCTGAAAAGTGCGCCGCGGAGGAGGTACCCTCTGAGTTCAAGGTATACTGCTGAGATGTCCCCATCGGCGTCATCCACGCACACCCGCTCGACCACGGTTCTTGCCATCACTGTCAACGGCCAAACGGCCGTGGCCGCCGACGGTCAGGTGACGCTCGGCGACACGGTGGTCAAACACGGCGCGAGAAAACTAAGACGTTTGTCGGATGGAAATGTCGTGGCCGGATTTGCGGGAACGACCGCCGATGCGCAGGCTTTGTTCAGCAAGTTCGAGGCCAAGCTCCAAGAGTTCAGCGGCAATCTCGAGCGCGCGGCCGTCGAGCTCGCCAAAGATTGGCGAACCGATCGCGCTCTCCGCCGTCTCGACGCTTTGCTCCTCGTCGCGGACAAAGCGCACATCCTGCTCCTGTCCGGCAACGGCGATCTCATTGAGCCAGACGACGGGGTCCTTGCCATCGGCTCAGGTGGGCCCTATGCGCTAGCCGCGGCGCGCGCGCTGATGGCCCATACGTCTCTTTCTGCGGCGGAGGTGGCGCAGCGGGCGATGAAGATCACCGCCGAGATTTGCGTCTACACGAACGACCGCATTTTGTTGGAGGAGCTCTAAGCCGAGCTCGGAGCCAGTAAGGATCCATGGTGTTCTATCTTCCCGAATCGACGGACGCGGAGCCTGGTCTCGACCATCTGACGCCCCGGCAGATCGTCCTCGAGCTAGACAAGTACGTCGTTGGCCAGCACGAAGCCAAGCGCGCGGTGGCGGTGGCGCTGCGCAATCGCATGCGGCGGTTGAAGCTGCCTCCCGAAATGGCGGAGGAGGTCGCGCCCAAGAACATCATCATGATCGGCCCGACGGGTGTCGGCAAGACGGAGGTTGCCCGCCGGCTCGCTCGTCTCTCGAACTCTCCGTTCACGAAGGTTGAGGCGTCCAAGTTTACCGAGGTCGGATATGTGGGCCGTGACGTCGAATCGATGGTCCGCGATCTCGTCGAGATCGCCGTCGACCTGGTCCGCGAGGAAAAACTCTACGAGATCCAGGACAAAGCGGAGGAGAACGCCGAAGAGAGGCTGCTCGACTTGCTCCTGCCGCCGATTCGTCCCGTGGGCTCACCCTTCCCGGCCTCGGACCCGTTGGAGCCCTTGGTAGCCGTGAAGGCGGTTGAGGAAAGCAGCGACCGCGCGACCGCTGCAGCAGCCGCGCCCCGGACCGATTTCAAAGCGACACGGGAGAAGCTGAGAGCGCAGCTTCGTGACGGCAAACTCGACCATCGCAACGTCGAAGTAGACGTCCGCGAGCGGGTCACGCCGTCTTTCGAGGTCATCTCGGGTTCGGGCGTCGAGGAGATGGACATCAACTTGAAGGACATGCTCCCCGGAATCTTCGGCGGGCGGACGCGTAAGCGCGAAATGAAGGTGCCGGAAGCGCTCGAATATCTCATCCAAGAGGAAGAGCAGAAGCTCGTGGACCCGGAACAAATCGCGCGTCTTGCGGTCGAGCGCACCGAACAATCGGGTATCATCTTCGTCGACGAGTTGGACAAGGTCGCAGGACGCGAAGGCGGACATGGGCCCGACGTCTCGCGGGAGGGCGTGCAGCGCGATCTCCTGCCCATCGTCGAGGGCACCGCGGTCACGACGAAGCACGGTATGGTGCGCACCGATCACATTCTCTTCATCGCGGCCGGCGCCTTTCATGTCGCGAAGCCCTCGGATTTGATCCCGGAGCTCCAGGGGCGTTTTCCAATCCGCGTCGAGCTTTCGTCCCTCAACCACGACGACTTCGTGCGCATCCTGCTCGAGCCGCGCAACGCGCTCTTGAAGCAGTACCGAGCGCTGCTCGCGACCGAGGGCGTCGAGCTCGAGTTCACCGATGACGCGGTCGAGACGATCGCGTCTTATTCGATGATGGTTAACGAAAGGACGGAGAATATCGGCGCCCGCCGCCTGCACACAATCATGGAGAAGGTGCTCGACAAGCTTCTCTTCGAAGCGCCCGAGCTTGTGCAAAAAAAGTGGGTTATCGACGGCGATTACGTCAAGAATATGTTGGACGAGATTGCGAAGGACAACGACATCTCGCGCTACATTCTCTAAAAAAGCGCTGTTTGCAAAGTTTGTGATGGCCGCGGTGTTCGTGGCCTGTGGTAAGCGTGGTGACCCTCTGCCCCCATTGCGACCGATACCGGCGCCCGCCGAAGCGTTCACGATCCGGCAGGTCGGCGACGTCATCCGCCTCGAATGGATGGCTCCGTCCGTAAACCAAGACGGGTCCACCGAGAACGTCATGCTCCGCGACGTCGATATTCGCCGTCGTATCATCGACCTCCCGGCACTCATCGAAGAGCAAACGCAGATCATCACGCCCAAGGACCCGGAAGAGACTGAGGAAGTCACCATCGACCCGCTTACCGGCGAGCCGGTAGAGGCCACCCCGGAAACAGAGTCGGCGGAGGAGCCCCCGCCTGCCTCACGTGTCCCCCCTGACGCGCCTGACGCGCCTGACGCGCCTGACGTGCCTGATGTGCCTGATGTGCCTGACGTGCCTGACGTGCCTGACGTGAATGTCAGGCCTGACCCGCTGGGTGAAGAGGAGGAAGCCGAAGATACCGTCGCCGCCGAGGAACGGGTGATCGCTCTCGACAAGGTCCTGGAGCAGGCAGGGCTCGAATCACAGGACGCGCTCGAACTGCTCAGCGACCTCGAAGCGCTCGCGACCGAGCCGGCCGCAGACCTCGGCCCGCCTCCGCTTCCGCGCATCACCATCCCAGCTTTCGCGCCGAACTCGCGGCCTCTCGTCACGCTCGAGTCGACGGTGCTCGGCGAGCGCATGTCCTACGATGACCCGATCGATCCGGCCTGGATCGGCCAGCGGGTCGAATATGCCGTCATCTACACCAACGAGAAGAATCGGCGCGGGCCTCGATCAAAGGTGCTTCAAATCGATCCCGCTGAGGCGCTTCCGCCTCCTCCTGGAGCGCCCGTCGCCAAGTCGGACGATTTGTTCGTGGCGTTGAGTTGGCCGGCCGCACCAGAATTTCCTGCTCCCGACCAGGAAGAGGAGGCGGTCGATCCGGGCACTGCCGAGCTCGACGAAGAAAGAGAGGCGGTCGATCCGGACACCGCCGAGCTCGACGAAGAAAACAAGACGGTCGATTCGGACACCGCCGAGCTCGACGAAGAAGTCGTTCTGGACGTCCCGCATTACGCGATTTTCCGGCGCGCCGAGTCCGACGAGAGTTATCCGGACCGCCCGCTCAACGGGCGGCCGATCCCGATAACGACTTACTCTGACCGCACGGCCGTCTTCGATGTTCCGTCGTGTTACATCGTAAGGACCGTGCCACCGCCACCTGCCTTGCCCACGGTCATCGACCCGATCGCGGGCACGGAGGAACTCGCACCGGAGTCCGCGCTCATCGACGGGCCTGCGGTTACCGAGCCCGCGACACCGGAGGCCACGGACCCAACGCTCATCAACGAGCCTGCGGCTACCGAGCCCGCGACACGGGAGACCACGGAGCCCGAGACCACCGAGCCATCTGGCCCGCTCGCGCCATTCGAGACAAGCCCGGAAGTCTTGCTCGAAACCGATCCACTCGAGCCGGTCATCATCGTTCCCGAAGCGCCTCCGCTCGGAAACGAAGTTCGCATCGAAAGCGCAGCCTCACCCGAAGTTTGTTTGACCCCAGTGGACACTTTCGCGCTTCGGCCTCCGACCGGCCTCGTCGGCGTTTCCGCTGGAGACGCCATTCTTCTCACGTGGGACGAGAGCCCGCGGCCGGACGCGGCCGGCTATCGCATCTATCGAGGCGAGAACGATCGCGGTCCGTTCGAGCTCTTGAATGAAGAGCTCCTAACCGCGCCCACCTTCCGGGATGACACGGCGAGCCCCGGCGTGCGCTATCTCTACTACGTCACCGCCATCGACGACGCTCCCGGCCAGAACGAGAGCGAGCCGAGCGAATATGACGAAGTTACGCTCACGCCTCCGTAGTATATTAGGCATCTCAAGAGAGTAGCGATCGGCCGGCTATCCGAAGGTCGCGCTGAATAGAGGAAACGATAAATGAAATTCTTTCTAGACACCGCGAACGTACAAGAGATTCGGGAGCTCGCCGAACTCGGGCTCGTCGACGGCATCACTACGAACCCAAGCTTGCTCGCCAAAGAGCCCGCGCCGGATCGCGAGATTCTCGAGCAGATATGCACGATCGTTCCGGGTCCTGTTTCCGGCGAGGTCGTGTCTACCGACGCCGCTGGGATGGTGCGCGAAGGCCGAGAGATCGCGAAGATCGCGCCCAATATCGTCGTCAAGTGTCCGCTGATCGCCGAAGGCTTGAAGGCTGTGCGCACGCTCAAAGAAGACGGCATTCGCTCGAACGTCACCCTTTGTTTCTCGGTGCCGCAAGCGATCTTCGCCGCGAAGGCCGGCGCTTACATCGTGAGCCCATTCGTAGGGCGCCTCGACGATATCGGCACGGACGGGATGTCGCTCATCCGCGACATCCGTCAGGTGTATCAGAACTACGACTTCGATACCCAAATTCTCGTCGCAAGCATTCGCAACCCGCTTCACGTCATAGAAGCGGCCCGCATCGGAGCAGACATCGCGACGATTCCGGGCAAGGTGTATAAGGCCCTCCTGAAGCATCCTTTGACGGATATCGGCCTCGAGCGCTTTCTCGAAGATCACCGCAAAGCGCAAAAGGTCGGCACCGCCGTCTGAGCATGCCGCCAGAGGATCGCTCGAAAGAGCTCGAAAGAAGAGATCTCGCCGCCGAGGACGCGGGGGGCAAGTCGCGTATCGACCGCCAGCACGCGGCCGGTAAGATGACCGCGCGCGAGCGTGTCGAAGCGCTCCTCGATGACGACAGCTTCGAGGAGCTCGGCCGATTCGTAACGCACCGTTCCCATGACTTCGGGATGGAGAAGACACAGTACCCCGGCGACGGCGTCGTGACCGGTTACGGTCGCATCAACGGCCGTCTCGTCTATCTATTCGCGCAGGATTTCACGATCTTCGGCGGCTCGCTATCCGAAAGCTACGCCGAGAAAGTCGTAAAGGTCATGGACCTCGCGATGCGGCAAGGCGCGCCGATCATCGGGCTCAACGACTCCGGCGGAGCACGCATCCAGGAAGGCGTCGTTTCCCTCGCCGGCTATGCGGACATTTTCCTGCGCAACACCACCCTTTCCGGGGTCGTGCCTCAGATCTCCGCCATCATGGGTCCTTGCGCGGGCGGCGCCGTCTATTCACCGGCTATCACCGATTTCACTTTCATGGTGCGTGACACGAGCTACATGTTCGTGACCGGGCCGGACGTCATTAAGACCGTCACGCACGAGGAGGTTTCGATGGAGGAGCTCGGCGGCGCCGTGACCCACAACGAAATCTCCGGGAACGCCCACTTTCTCGCCGAAGACGATCGCGACTGCCTGAACCGCATCCGAGATTTGCTGTCCTATTTACCGAGCAACAACCTCGAGGAAGCGCCGCTCATCGAGAGCTCGGATCCATGGGATCGCGAAGACGCGTCGCTCGACGAGCTCGTTCCCGAGGAGCCGGACAAGCCCTATGACATCAAAGAGCTCGTGACCGCGATCGTCGATGACGAGAGCTTCGTCGAAGTACACGAGCACTTCGCGCAGAATCTCATCGTGGGCTTTGCGCGTCTCGACGGGCGCTCCGTGGGTGTCGTGGCGAACCAACCGGCGGTGCTCGCGGGCGTTCTCGATATCAAGGCTTCCGTCAAAGGCGCGCGCTTCGTTCGTTTTTGCGACGCTTTCAACATCCCGCTCATCACCTTCGAAGATGTTCCGGGTTTTCTCCCGGGGACCGATCAAGAGTGGGGAGGCATCATCCGTCACGGCGCGAAGCTCTTGTTCGCCTTCGCCGAGGCCACAGTCCCCAAACTGACGGTCATCACCCGCAAGGCCTATGGCGGCGCCTATTGCGTCATGGCGAGCAAGCACATCCGTACCGATTTCAACTACGCGTTTCCGACAGCGGAGATCGCGGTCATGGGACCCCAGGGCGCCGTCAATATATTGTACAAACGCGAGCTCGCGGAAGCCGAGGATGCGGACGCTCTGCGCCAAGAAAAGATCGCCGAGTTTCGTAACAGGCTCGCGAACCCTTATGTTGCCGCCGAGCGAGGCTATCTCGACGAGGTGATAGCACCCCGCCATACGCGAGCAAAGCTCATTACCGCCCTTCGCTCGCTCGAAACCAAACGAGACTCGAACCCTCCCAAGAAACATGGAAACATTCCGCTCTGATGCTCGCACCCGCTGATCCTGTCGGTGAAGGCCTAGGCCATTTTTGTTGCTGACAAGGCGAGCCGACGACGTCCTATCGAGTTATGTCGACTGGTCCCACCGACCGAGTCAAAACGCCTATGTTCAAAAAAGTTCTGATCGCTAATCGTGGTGAAATTGCCGTTCGTATCGAGCGGGGTTTGCGGGAGCTCGGGGTGGGCTCGGCCGCCGTCTACTCGGATGCGGATCGAGAGAGCCTTCACGTGCGTCTGGCAGACGAAGCCTACCGCCTCGGACCCGCACCGTCTTCGGAGAGCTATCTCCGGGTCGACAAGATTCTCGAAGCCGCCGCGCGCGCCGGCGCCGAAGCCGTTCATCCGGGCTACGGTTTTCTCGCGGAGAACGCAGACTTTGCGCGAGCGTGTGTGGATGCCGGTCTCGTCTTTATCGGGCCGCCCGCGGAAGCGGTACACCTCATGGGTGACAAGGTGGAGGCCCGCGCCGTCGCCGAGCGCGCGGGCGTACCCACGGTGCCGGGCACCGGCGCGTTGACTTCCGTCGACGACGCGCTCCAAAAAGCGCCCGGCGTTGGATTCCCGCTTCTCGTGAAAGCCACTGCCGGGGGTGGTGGTAAAGGCATGCGCCAAGTGAGAGTACTCGAGGAGCTGTCTTCGGCTTTCGAGCAAGCGAGCTCGGAGGCGCAGTCGAGCTTCTCGAACCCATCGGTGTTTCTCGAGAAGTTCATCGACCGGCCGCACCACATCGAGTTTCAGGTTCTTGCGGACCGAAACGGCAACGCCGTACATCTAATGGAGCGCGAGTGCTCGGTGCAAAGGCGGCATCAAAAGCTCATCGAGGAGGCCCCCTCGCCTTTCGTGGATGATGCGCTTCGCCGCCGTATGGGTGAGGCCGCCGTGGCCCTCGCGCGCGAGGCGGGCTACGTCAATGCGGGAACGGTGGAGTTTCTCGTCGATGCCGATCGCAACTTCTATTTTCTGGAGATGAATGCCCGCCTTCAAGTCGAGCACCCGGTAACGGAGCTCGTCACCGGATGGGACCTCGTTCACCTTCAGCTTCAGATCGCGTGCGGTGAGGTGCTACCGCTCGAGCAGTCCGACGTCGATGCGCGCGGATGGGCGATGGAGTTCCGCGTTACCGCAGAGGACCCGTTTCAGAACTTCACCCCGTCCTCGGGCCGGATCCGCTTTCTTCGGGCCGCCGAGGGACCGGGGATCCGCAACGACAGCGGGGTCTATGCCGGCTGCGAAGTGACTCCACACTACGACCCACTCATTGCTAAACTGGTCGTAGCAGGGGACGACCGGATGCATTGTCTTGGTAGGGCACGGCGAGCGGTTCGGGAATATCAAGTGGATGGTATTGCAACGACCCTACCGTTTTTCGAGCGCATGCTTGCGGACGAGCGATTCATCGCCGGCGACGTCGACGTGTCTTTCGTAGACCGCCACTGGATGAGCGAGATCGCGGCTCGTCCTTCAGAAAGGCGTGCTGAGCTTTGCGCCGCCGCGCTCGCCGCCGCGGCAGCGGAGGATGCGTCTCGGCACGCGACGAGGCGAGAGGGTCCCAGAGCCAAAGTCTCGGCCTGGAAGCAAATGGGCTTGCGTGAGCAAGTCGGGAATCGGCTGTAGCGGGCATGTCGCGCGAAAAGAAGTTTCACGCATTGCCTGACGGAGAAGGCTTTGTCGTCGAGTTCACGCAAGAAGGCGCGGGCTACGGCGCGCGCTCGAGCTCGCCGCCATTTGCTGCGAGCGTGGTCCGAAGCGGGGGCTCTGCCTGGTCTGTTCTCATCGACGGGAAGTCCTATGAGGCCCATGTCGAACGAGACAATGGGGAGGTCCTCGTCGAGGTTCTAGGAGAGCGATTTCGCTTCGGTAGCGGCCTCGAACGCCAAGAACGCGCCATGGGTAAAAGTACTTCTGGGCGCAGCGAAGTCAAAGCGCCGATGCCCGGCAGGGTCGTCAGGCTTCTCGCGTCCACGGGTGAGACGGTAGCAGCCGGTCAGGCCATTCTGCTGTTCGAAGCGATGAAAATGCAGAACGAGATGCGAAGCCCACAGGACGGTGTGCTCAAGGAGCTTGGCGTTCGAGAAGGGCAAGCGATTCAAGCGCGAGAGACGCTATTCGTCGTGCAATCGAATTAGGTGTATTAACCCAAATACAATGGTCAGCCGACATCGACGTTTCGTGCGGTTTATCGGCTGGCTCATTGCGGCTTTCGCGTCCGTGGCCGCCGTTCTGCTGCTCGTCTTTGCGACCTATCTCATTTTCTTCGACTACCCAGAGACGCTGCGCCAACAGTTAGAAACCGAGCTTTCGGCTGTTGCGGGCGCTCCGGTCACGATTGGGTCGATTGACCTATACTTGACCCGCTACGCCTTCGAACTGAGAGATATCTCCGTCGAGGGACCCGACGACGACCCTCTTTTGACGGTGGACCGCGTTTGGGGCCAGCTGCGCTTGTCCGAAATCCTGCGTTTTCGCCTCCATTGGACGGAGCTCCTCGTGCAAGGGCTGGTGCTCCGCGTGTCGGAGGGCTCCGAGGACGGCGTTTCTTTGGCCCGCACTGCCGGGGAGACGCGCGTTTCCATCTCCGCGGATCGGGTAGCGCTCGAAGATGCGACTATCCTGCTCGCAAACGAGACTGTCCCGTGGCGGCTCGAAGCCACGAACTTGGGTATCTCCGTCGAGCGCGGGGGCTCGGGTAGCTACGCGGGAAGGCTGGATTACGAAGACGGCAACCTTGTCATCAAAGATCATCCCGAGATGCGGGGCAGCGTGTCCGCGGAGTTCGAGATCGCGGCGGGCGAGCTCTTGCTCCACGAAGCGCACGCTCTCTCCGAGTTAGGAGAGCTACGCGCAAAGGGCAAGTTGGGACTCGGAGGCGGCGTGCGCGGCCGCTTCGAGGTTTCAGCGGAAGGTCCCGTCGAACGCGCCGTGGCTTCGATCTTCGGGGTCTCGTCGAACCCCCACGCGATAACGGGGATGATGGCGTTCAACGGAACTTTGGATCTATCGCCCGAGAACAAGCGGCTCGAAGGGTCGGTTCGGTGGGGGCGCGGCCGGGTACTCGGTGTCGCCGCCTCCGATTGGACCGGCCAGGTCTTCTGGGACCGACAGCTCCTACAGCTGAGCGGCGCCGAAGGTGTCGTCGCCTCGGGACGAGGTCGCGTTGAGCTGCACCAAGCCTTGCCTCCCGCCGATCACCCGGCTTCCCTCGAAATCGCCATCGAAGGCACCGCCCTGGCCGAAATGGTGGCTGGTATACGCGGACGCCGGAGCCCTGTCGACTCGTTGGTGTCTGGCCGCTTTAGCCTGAGCTTCCCCGCCACCGAGCCGCACCGCTCGACCGGCACGTTCGAGCTGAGGGGCATGAAGGGCCTGAAGGGAACAATGCCGAGCGACGCCGAGACCATGGCTTTCGAGGTTTCGGGGCGTGTGCAGGACGGCGATATCGAGATCGAGTCTGCCCGGGTCGATACCGATGCCGTGTCGGGCACCTTGTCGGGTCTCTACCCACGGTTCGGCTCCGCCGAGCTCTTTGTCAATGTACGCTCCGACAATCTGGCGCGCACGGACGAGCTCGCGCGTGACGTTCGGCGATTGCTTCGGCCCGACGGCGAGCCCGACCCCGAGCCTTGGGGTATCTCCGGCACAGGTTTCGCCCGCGGCCGGCTGAGCGAACGCGTCCCTCATTTCACTTTCGATGGGGAGGTCGCCGCCGGAGTACTGCAGTTCGATCGCTTGCTCATCCGAGACGTGCGGAGCCGGGGCGTGCTGTCGCGCGAGGTGCTGCGATTCGAAGACCTCGTCGCGAACAAAAATGGAGGCGTCGTCGCCGGCGCGGGCGAGTTTTCGCTCGAAGGTCCGTTCGACGGGCGCGATTTCGACGTCAGCCTTCGCTTCTCGGACTGGCCCGCTTCGGATCTCTCCACGTTTCTCGACAGGTCAGAATCCGTCGAGGGTCTCACGTCGGGCGATCTCGATGTAGCCCGTATCGGCGGTGAGCTCGCCGGGACGGCGAGTTTGACGATTGTCGAGCCCGTTTTTTTTGGCGAGCCGTTCGACCGCGCCACGGCTAGCGCTGTCTTCGACGGGACGACGATAAAGCTCGAGGACGCCGAGCTCGTACAACGCCAATCGAGCATCGGTGGCCATCTCACTATGGACGTAGAGACCGGTGTCATCGAAGGAACGCTTTCAACCGACAGCTTTGCTCTCACCGGACACACCGTTCTCGATCGGGACCTCGACGGTCGCCTCGAGATCGAAGCCACTATCGCCGGACGCGTGGATGTTCCTGTCGTCGATCTGCGCGGGCGCGCGCGCGAGTTATTGCTCGGCGGGAAGTCGCTCGGCGAAGCCTCTCTCTCGGGACGGCTGGGAGGTACAGAGCTCGAGCTTTCGATCGAGCTCGACGAGCGCCTCGCGCTCGAGGTGACGAGCCGGCTCGAGGGCGATTTCCCTGCCTCGGGTACCGTCCGCTTCCAAGACCTCGATGTCGGCCCGTGGCTCGACCGCATGTCTGAATGGCTTCCGCAACCTGTGCGGATTCGTGCGAGCGGCCATTCGAGCTTCGCCGTGGATTTGAAGCGGCCCGAGACCGCGAGCCTCGATGCCACGCTCGCGAACGTGTCCGTCGAGAGCGAGAGCTTTCGCCTCGGCTCTCTCGCGCCTATCGAGGTGCACTTGGCGGATGGCGTTCTCCACATCCCGACGCTCTCGCTCGCGGAGGATACGAGCCGTGTGGGCGTGGGTGGCGCGGTGAACTTCCGCGCGAAGACTCTCGATTTGCGTGCGGAAGGAGTGACGACTCTCGGCTTATTGGGGTCTTTTTATCCCGGCATCGCCGCGACGGGAGACGTCGATCTCTCCGCTCGCATTACGGGCAGCTGGGACCGACCGTCTCTGAGCGGCCACGCCGACCTAGCCGGAAGCTCGTTGAGGGTCGAAGGCTTTCGCCAAACCATTGGCGACTTGCGCGGCCGCCTCGTATTCGACAATCGAACGATCCGCATCCCCAAGCTTACCGGCGTTTTCGGATCGGGACCGATCACCATCGCAGGCGCTATCTCGCTGGAAGACTTGAGACCGGGCTCGCTCGACCTTCGAGCGAGCGGCACGGAAATGCGGCTTCGCTATCCCGAAGGACTCGTGGCAACCCTCGATGCGGAGCTCTCGCTCGTCGGGAGTCGGGACGAACAAGTTTTGAGCGGCCGGGTGACCCTCCGCGAAGCCGTTTGGTCGCGCGAGTACGACATCGTGTCCGGCATTCTTTCGGATAGCGAAGGGCTCGCGCTATTCGAGGAGCTAGAAGGCGCTGCGTTTCTCGAGAAGCTTCGCTTCAACGTCACTATCGTGGCTCCTGAAAGCCTTCGGCTCAGAAACTCTCTTGTAGAGATCGACGCGAGCGCCGAGATCGAGCTTCGGGGAACGGTGGCGGACCCCGTTCTTCTCGGAACCGCGGAAGCGCAGCGAGGCGAGGTTTTCTTCCTGGGTCAGCGCTACGACATCACTGCGGGAAAAGTGGATTTCGTCGACCCGACGAAGGTCGAGCCCTTTATCGAGCTGACGGCGGAGACCCGCGTTCGTAGCTACCGCGTCGAGCTGAAGCTGACGGGAACGGTCGATCGCTTCTACCCCGAGCTCAGCTCCGACCCGCCGCTTCGCACGGTGGACATTTTACGGCTCCTTTCGGGCGCGAACGAGCGCGATATTCTCATCGGCACCGAGGAAGAGGAGCTCGCCGGTGTCGGTGTGGCGTCGCTCCTCACCGAGCGCCTCACCGCGGAATTCGGCCGACGCGCCGAGCGACTCTTTGGTCTCGACCGATTCAGCATCGATCCCTTTCTCGTGGGCCGCTTCGCCAACCCCACTGCGCGCGTCAGCCTCGGAAAACAAATTACGCGCGATTTGAGCATCAACTACTCGTCGAACCTCAACTCGACGCAAGAAGCCATCATCGTCATCGAGTACACGCCCGAGGGTAGTATGTCTTGGATTCTCTCTCGGGACGAAGACGGCGACATCGGCATCGACGTCAAGTTTCGCAAGAGTTTCTGATGGTCCGGTTCATCGCTTCTGGCATAGCTCTCCTTTGGGCTTGCCTAGGGGCCACGAGCCTTTCGGCCCAAACAGCTCGCGAGCGAGCGAGCGAGAGCTATCGCGGTGCGCGGGTGCGCGACGTTCGTTTGGCGCTTCGAGACACGCAGCTCCCCGAGGCAACACGCGAGCTCATCGATATCGTGCCCGGCGACATCTATAGCCCCGAGGCGATACGCCGCTCCATCCGGCAGCTCTTCGCTCTGGACAAGTTCAGCGACGTCAAGGTCGAAGCCGATCGTGTCGAGAACGGCCAGGAAGTCGACGTTATTTTTCATCTATATCCTCGCGTCGAAGTAACCGGAGTAGAAGTCACGGGCGTCGAGGGTGTGAGCACACGTCTAAAGCAGCTCGAGCCGCGCTTGATCGACGAGAGTCACCTTCGTCCCGGAGATCCTCTGGACGTCGAGCTTCTGAGCACGGCGGCCGCGCGCATTCGGACGCTGCTTCGAGAAGAAGGCTTCTTGTGGGCCGAAGTGGAGCCGGAAGCTTCGTTTGAGTCCCCGACCGCCACCGTCGTCTTTCACATCGAATCAGGGCAGCAGGCGCGCGTTTCCGCCCTCGATGTTACCGGGGTCGCACCTTATGTGGAAGCGCATGTTCGGCGAGAGCTCAAAATAAGTGAAGGCGGTATGTACTCCAAAGCGGAGCTCGACGCGAGCGTCGAGAAAATCGCCAACGAGTGGCACGAACGCGGCTTTTACCGCGCGCGGATCGAAGTCGACGCGACGCCTGGCGAAGGCGCCCTCGTCGACTTGCACCTCACCGCCGAGCTCGGCCCCCGCGTTCACATCGAGGTCATAGGGGGTGACCTTTCCAAAAAGACGCTCGAGCGGCTCGTGCCGCTCTACGGTGAGAGCCGATTGACGGAAGACCTCATCGAGGAATCCCGCGTCAATCTCCGAGACCATCTCGTCGAGGAAGGCTATCGTGACGCGAGCGTCGAGACCGAGCGCGAGAGCACGTCGGAAGGCCGCTATCTCTACTTGAGATTCGTCGTCGACACCGGCCTGCGCTACGACGTCGTCGCCATCGAGCTCGAGGGGCTCGACGCTGCCTTGGAAGCAGAGATCCGCCCGCTATTGGCCACACCGACCCGTCGCCGATTTCGCGCGGCACCTTTTCATGAGGATCTCTGGGAGCAGGACGTCAAAGTCATTCGAAGCTATATGGAGAGAAACGGCTATCACCGCGTGCGCGTCGACGGCGAGCTTCGCACCGCGCCCGAGAACCCGTCCAGGCTCACCCTCGTCGCCCATGTCGACCCGGGTCCCAGAGCGGGGATCGAGGCCGTCGACGTCGCAGGCGCAGCCGCGATTGAGCCCGCCGAAGTGATTCGCGTTTCCAGACTCGAGCCGGGCGGGCCGTTCGACGCTACCGGCATCGTCGAGGCCCGCGACCGCATCGTGACGCATTACTACAGCGAAGGCTTTCGCCAAGTCGACGTGCAGTCATCGACGACTTGGAACGAGAGGGGAACCAAGGCTAGGGTCGATTTCAGTGTTCGTGAAGGCGAGCGCACCCGGGTCGACCGCATCATCGTCACAGGCCTCGATGTCACAAAGGAGTCTTCGGTGCGCCAGCTCGTTACGCTCGACACGGGAGAGCCGTTGTCGCCCGTTTCCATTCTGGAGACGCGCCAGCAGCTTGTCTCGTCGGGGCTTTTTCGCAGCGTGGACATCGAAGTTCTTCCCGCCGATCCGATCACGAATCGCAGCGATATTCTCATCTCCGTCGAAGAGGGCCCACGCACGACCTTCGCTTATGGATTCGGTTTCGAGGAGAGGCAGCTCGGGCGCGCGGAGTTCGAGATCACGCGCCGAAATCTCTTCGGACGTAACCGTACCGTGAGTGTTTTTACCCGTGCGAGCTTTCGTGGCAGCCGCTTCATCACGACCTACCGCCAGCCCGACAGCTTCGTTTCGAACCTGCCGCTCTTCGTGAGCTTGTTTGCGGAAGAAGAGCAGCGGACGAGCTTCGACTACAACCGCGTCGGTGTTGGCCTCCAGATATCGAAACGCCTCAGCGAGCATCAGAACCTGTTGTTCCGCTATCGCTTCGACCGCACGAAAATCTTCAACCTTCTCGTCGATATAGACGAGATCGACCGTCGCTTCCGCAACGTACGCGTCGCCTCGCTCTCGGCCGCCTCGGTGATGGATCGACGAGACGATCCTCTCAACCCTTCGGCGGGCCAGTTTCGGATTCTCGATCTCGAATGGTCCTCTCGGATTCTGGGCACCGAGGCGCCGTATTTGAAGGGACTCGCGCAGCAGTTTTTATATTTCAAGGTGCCGAAGAACATGGTCCTAGCGCTCGGCCTACGCGTCGGTATCGGTCAGACGTTCCGCGAAGATCGTGATGCGCTCTTACCCATCGCCGAGCGCTTCTGGGCGGGCGGCGCGACGACGCTTCGCGGATTCGCGCTCGACCAGGCAAGCCCGAAGGCGAAGATTCCGGTAAATATTGGTGACAAAACGATCATCGTCGATGGTGAGCCTGTCGGCGGCAACGTGCTCGCACTGCTCAACCTCGAGCTGCGCTTTCCGATTTTTGGCAATTTGCGCGGGGTCCTTTTCTCCGACAACGGCACCGTCTATCGACGCCTACAGATCCTCAAGCTTGTGAACTGGCGCTATAACGTCGGGTTCGGTTTTCGCTTCGACACGCCGCTCGGTCCTTTGCGGGTCGACTACGGGATGAAGCTCGACCGACGGACCCGTCATTCCGTCACTTGCCCAGACGTCACGACTCCTTGCACGGAGCCGTTCGGGCGGTTGCATATCAGTTTGGGCCATGCATTTTAAGTCAAGTTTCAGCATTCGGCATTCAGCATTCAAGCTGGTCTTTTTCGTTGCTCTCCTCTTGCTTTGGGCGGCGTTCGGTTTTTCGGAGCCGGAGTTGGTGGATCGGATTGTGGCGATCATCGATCGCGATGTGGTGACGCTTTCAGAGGCGGAGCAAGCTCTGGGGTTTCTCGAGCTTCGAGGCGTCGACAACGTCGCCCTCGCGGATGTGGTGGAGCGGCTCATCGAGGCGCGGCTCATCGAGCGGGACGTGTTGCGCTTCACGGACGATCCTTTGCCTGAGGAGCTTGTGCTCGAGGCGGTAGCGTCACTGCAAGAAGGGCTCGGTAGCGAGAACGCTTTCGAGACGATGCTCGTCGAGCGCGGCATTAGCGAGCAAGAGCTATTCTCCGAGCTCCGTCGTCAGCTCACGGTCAACCGCTACGTCGAGCGCCGGTTCCGCGCTCTCACCCATGTCACCGAAGAGGAAATCCAGAGCTTTTTCGACGCCGAGGTGATTTCCGAGCTCCCCGCTGAACGCGCGCCGACGCTCGAAGAAGTCGACCAAGTCCGCCGCATACTCGAAGAGCAGAAGTTCAACGAGCGCGTAGAGCAGTGGCTCGACGGGCTGAAACAACGTGCCCGCATAAGACGCTACGTCTGGTAGCGCGAGCCGCGTGAGTCTCAGTCGCTGACGGCTAGGGCTCTCGAACTGGTATTCAGGTACTTCATAGGTACCTTCGTCACGTTCGCTCGACTGATATCGTCGTATCGCTTAAAGAGTAAAGCCGAGGATGAGCAGCCCGAGAACTATCTCGAACGCGGGAGCATCGCGAAATCTCGCCATAACTCTGAAACCCCTTTCTTCGGTACTTTCGAGTGAACGAACGATTTCGGTCACTCCCCGATGACCTCCGCCCGCACGGGCGGTGCCATTGCTGTCAAATTGAGCTGGTGACTGACAGAATGGTCCAATGAAGACCGATGCGCCAAGCTACCACGGCTATCGATTTCCACCGGAAATCATCAGCCACGCCGTCTGGCTCTACCACCGATTCTGCGTGAGCTTTCGAAACGTCGAAGAGCTGCTTGCTCAGCGAGGCATCACGGTTTCCTACGAAGCGATCCGACTTTGGTGCATCAAGTTCGGGCCGGAATACGCTCGGCGACTGAAGCGTCGGCAGGGTCGCCTTGGTGACACGTGGCTCCTGGACGAGGTCTTCATAAAGATACAAGGCGAACGCCAATACCTCTGGCGCGCGGTAGACCAAGATGGTGATGTGATTGATATCCTCGTCCAGCCTCGCCGTGATCAAAAAGCCGCCAAACGATTCTTCCGCAAGCTGTTGAAAGGGCAAGGCCGTCCGCCCTGGCAGCTGGTCACCGACAAACTGAGAAGCTACAGCGCCGCTCACCGCGAGGTCATGCCGTCCGTCGTCCACGACACTGACCAGTACAGAAACAACCTAGCCGAAGTCTCGCACGAACCGACGCGACAACGGGAACGACAGATGCGGAAGTTTAAAACTCCTGGGCAGGCGCAACGATTCTTGACCGTGCATGGACTCGTGCAAAACCTCTTTCGCGTCGGACGGCATTTGTTGCAAGCGCATCATCATCGGGAGCTACGAGACCGCGCTTTCATCGTCTGGCAGGAGGTAACCTGTGCCGTCCGATGAGAGCAAAGGAAATCAGCTCGACGCAATAGGTTCGCTCGCTCAACGTCAACTTGACAATACCAGCGCGTTTCGTCGGACGCCCCCGCAAAGCGGAGAAGGAACAAACACAGGATTGCTGTCAGAAGAATGACGACGACGCGACGCTCCCCGCCGGGCTCGATCTCTGAAATTACCTTCGCGCGGACGTCGACGACATATTGGGTCCACAAAGAGCGCAAAGAGAAGTCTACCTCAAAATCCTACCATGAGGTTGGCGCCGAAGAAGACTGGTTACAGATCCGTACGCCGTTTGGGTCGTCGGTTCGCGGCGAGAATCCGTTTTCTCAGTCGAATCGACTCCCGCGTGGTCTCGACGAGCTCGTCGACACGAATGAACTCGATCGCTTGCTCGAGATTGAGCTCGCGATGGGGCGTGAGCTTCACGGCAATCTCTGACGTCGACGAGCGTATGTTCGTGAGCTTCTTCTCGCGGGTGACGTTGACATCCAAATCGGCTGGACGGGAATTCTCCCCTACGATCATGCCTTCATAGACGTCCCTCGTGGGCCCAATAAAAAGCTCGCCGCGATCTTCGAGATTGTGCAGCGCATAAGCCGTCGACTTCCCGCCCCGGTCCGCGACGAGAGACCCCGTCAGCCTCTTGGGAAAGGAGCCTTGCCAATCGTCGTAACCGTCGAAGAGCGTGTTCAAGACAGCCGTTCCACGCGTATCGGCGAGAAGCTCGCTTCGGATCCCGATGAGCCCTCGCGACGGCAAACGAAACTCGAGCCGCACGCGCCCCGAGCCATGATTGACCATGTGCGTCATCTGACCCCTACGGATGCCGAGCTTCTCGACGACGACGCCTTGATAAGCCTCGGCTACGTCGACGAGCAAGATCTCGAACGGCTCCTTCTTAACACCGTCGATTTCCTTAATGATGACCTCGGGGTTCGCGAGGGTGAGCTCGTAGCCTTCGCGGCGCATCGTCTCGACGAGGATAGCAAGCTGGAGCTCACCGCGGCCATAGACCTTGAACGCGTCCGCCGTATCGGTGTCCTCCATCTGCAGCGACACGTTCGTCAAGAGCTCTTTTTCGAGCCGCTCCCGGATTTTTCGAGACGTCACGTGCTCGCCTTCGTTCCCTGCAAAAGGGGACGAGTTGACCGAGAAGACCATAGAAAGAGTGGGCTCGTCGATCCGGAGCCGGGGGAGCGGCTCGGGCGCTTCCACGTCGACGACGCTGTCGCCGATCGCGATCCCTTCGACCCCCGCGAGGCACACGATATCCCCCGCCCCGACCGCGTCGGCCGAGACGCGCTCAAGGCCGGAGAACGTGAAGAGCTTGGTGATGCGGGTCTTCTGGATGCTCTCATCCGCTTTGGCGATCCCGACGTCGTCCCAGACCTTCAGCGTCCCGTGCGTGATGCGGCCGATCGCGATCCGCCCTAGATAGTCGCTATAGTCGAGATTCGACACCATGAGCTGAAGCGCGCCCTCGGCGTCTCCGTTCGGCGCGGGCAAGCGCTCGAGGATCGCGTCGAACATCGGACGGAGATCCGTTTCTTCTCCTTCCGGGCCCTCCGGATCCACGCGGAGTGTTCCCGCGCGCGCGTTCGCATACAAGATCGGAAAGTCGAGCTGCTCTTCGGTCGCGTCGAGGTCGATGAACAAATCGAAAACCTCGTTCACCACCTCCTGGACGCGCGCGTCCTGCCGGTCGACCTTGTTCACGATAAGCAGCAAGGGAAGCTTGAGCGCGAGCGCTTTTCCCAAGACGTAGCGCGTCTGCGGGAGCGGTCCTTCGCTGGCATCGACGAGCAACATCACGCCGTTCACCATGCTGAGGGCGCGCTCGACCTCGCCCCCGAAATCTGCGTGTCCTGGCGTGTCGACGATGTTGATCTTGACGCCTCGGTACATGATGGCGGTGTTCTTCGCGAGGATCGTGATGCCGCGCTCGCGCTCGAGATCGCCCGAATCGAGGACTCGCTCGCGGACAGCCTGGTTCTCTCGAAACACGCCGCTTTGATGGAGCAGCGCGTCCACCAGTGTCGTCTTACCGTGGTCGACATGCGCGATGATGGCGATGTTTCTGATATTCTCGGTGCTTTGCAATGGATGACCATTATGACACGCCAATTATTGATTCCCTTGCTTCTTGTTCTGACCGCGGTCGCCTGCGCGTCGCCCGAGCCCGCCAGAGCGCCCGAGCCCTTCGACGAAGACGTGCACACGCGATCGATCCTCGTCGATACGCATAACGACATCCTGCAACGCATGGTCAACGAGGACGTCGACATCCGCACGCGCTTGTCCGACGGCCATTCCGATCTACACCGCTTCGCCGAAGGCGGCGTCGATGCGCAGTTCTTCTCCGTCTGGCCGGATCCGATTTACGGCTCCGATCATTCGGCGCGCCGGGTCTTGCAGCAGATCGACGCGCTCTATCGGCTCATGGACGCTGCGCCCGATCGCATCGAGCTCGCGTCGACCACCTCGGATGTTCGGCGCATCGTGGCCGAGGGGAAACTCGCCGCCCTCATGGGCGTCGAGGGCGGCCACGGTATCGAGGACGATCTCGGTGTTCTGCGAATGTTCCACCGCCTCGGTGTTCGCTACATGACCTTGACCCATTTCAACACGAATAACTGGGCGGACTCCTCGACGGACGTCGCGCGTTTCGACGGCCTCAGCCCGTTCGGGGAGGACGTCGTTCGGGAGATGAACCAAATCGGGATGATCGTCGACATCTCGCACGTTTCTGACGAAACGTTCTGGGACGTGATGCGCATCACGACGAAGCCCGTGATCGCCTCCCATTCCTCGTGCCGCGCTCTTTGCGATCACGCGCGCAACATGAGCGACGAGATGATCCAAGCCGTGGGCGAGAACGGTGGTGTTATTGGGATCAACTTCTATCCCGAGTTTCTCGACCAGGAATACATGGAGAAACGGGAAGCGGCGCGCGGTGGCAGCGTGGTGGAGGCCTTCAGTGTGCCGGAAGAGCGCGATCCCGAACGGCTCGATGAGCTCGCTCGCGAGCGCCATCTCGCCTTCGCCCGCAGCGAATCGGAGATCCCACCGCCCACGATCGGGGCGGTGGCGGATCACATCGACCACGTCGTCGGGATCGTGGGCGCGGACCACGTGGGCCTCGGCTCCGATTTCGACGGCATCGACGTCGCGCCGATCGGGCTCGAGGACGTCACCCAGTATCCGGATCTCACGGAGATACTGCTCGAGCGAGGCTATAGCGACGAGGACATCGAGAAGATCCTCGGGGAGAACTTCTTGCGGGTACTGCGCGATGTCACGGGAAGCTGAAAGCGGACGCACGCGATAGAATGCAAGACATGAATCGATTTGTGTTGCATGCCCCAATATTGCTGATGCTCTTCCAAAACGCCGATCCTGAGCTTTGCCGGCCTTGTGGCGGTCCGGACCACGCGGGTGTCCTCGCCGTGCGAGAGAAGCTCGAAAAGGCTTTTCAGCTCTCGTTGACGACGGCGGATTGCACGGGAGCGCAGCAACTGGAGACGTGCCGCGCGATCGAGGGACTTCTCGACGAAGCTTTCGAGGCGCTCGAGGGGGTCATGGCCGAGAGCGAGGCGGGTGGCTCCATTAGCTGCATCCGCTGCGATCCCGCGCTCTACTTGAGCCCGCTCTACGGCTCGTTCGAGGCCGTCGGGGCGTTACTCGAAGAGCGGAGCTATGCGGAGTTCATCGGCAAATTTCGACGCATGCAGCAGTCGATCCAGCTCTGGGAGGGATATCGCTGTTGCGAGAAGGAAGGCGGTAGAACCCGCCCGAGGGTCAACCGGGAGATGGACGCGCGGGCGGTGCTCACCGAAAAATGCGGTACGAATTTCGAGCGGCTCCGCGGAGGACTAAAGCAAGTAGTGCGGATGCCGGGAGACCGCGACGGGTGTTATCGGTCGCGCGCCTGCCGGGACGCGACACAGCACAACGGCCAGTTTCTCGAGGCGGGCTTTTGGACCTATGACGGCGAGTATTGGTACGTCTGGTCCAAGAGGCGCACGCCCCGTGGTGATTGGGTCGACTGCCATCCTTAGGCGTACTTACTTCGGCGGCAGGGTCTTCGCGTAGTCGATCGCTCGCTTCAGCCATCGCTCGAGATCCGCGTCTTTGCGGTAGCCTGCGGCGCGTAGATACACCATCGTGGACAACGGCGTGCCCGTGAAATCCATGACGCGGGTATGCCGTTCGGAAAGAGCCTTCTCCGCGCCGTCCTTTCCGAGACGCAGCATGATGTCGGTGTCGTTCACGCCGCAGCACATGTTGCCATTCAGAAGAAAGGCAATGCCGCCAAACATCTTCCGCTCGCTAATACCGCGCTTCCGCTTCAACGCCTGGCGCAAACGCTCCGCGACTTTTTCACTGTAAGCCACGAGACACCTCCCGAGGATTGGCCCCGTACACACCGCCGACGGTGACGCCTACGAGCGCGAACTGCAGTGCGAAACAGGCGAAAGTGGCTTGCAAATATTGCTTCATGTCTACCTCACGAGAAAAATTTCGAGACGGTCGAGCGTCGCTTGCCAGCCGGCATCATGCCGGTCACGGAGCTCGTGCCGGGGAAAACGGTCATGCGTCACGACGATCTCGGTGCTGTCCTCGTCTTGTCTGAGAACGATGGTCACGAGCGTCTCGACGCCCGCATGTGGGTCGGGAGGCTCCCACGTCCAGGTAAAAACCAACCGCTTTGGCGAAACGATCTCGCGAAACACGCCGGCAACGATATTTCGCTCGCCATCGGGAAAGAGAAAGCCGAACCGGTAGCTTCCGCCGACACGGAAATCGTGCTGGAGGATTTCGGTTCCTATGTCCTCGCTCGGAGAGAACCAGCGCGGAAGCATTTCTGGGTCGGTCAATGCACGAAAGACCTGCCCACGCGAGGCGTGAACGTGCCGCCGGACGAAAACACTCAGCTGGCTAGCCACCGGGCTCCTCCAAAACGTCTTCGAGCCGGTCGAGCGTGTGCTCCCAGAAATCCCTATGCCGCTCGATCCACTCTTCAGCTTCCTTCAACCGCCTCTCAACAAGCCTGAACCGATGGGTGCGGCCTTCGACGGAGCGCTTGAGCAAACCGGCGCGCTCGAGCACACGAAGGTGCTTCGACGCTGTCGGCTGGGAAATCTCGAAGGGCGCCCCCAGCTCGCCGGCGGTGAGCGCACCGCGGCGAGAGAGCATCGAGAGCATCACACGCCGCGTTCCATCGCCGAGAGCGTGGAATGTAGCATCTAGCCCGTGCGCATTATATATTGCCATATGGCTATATATTATGGATGGCGCGGTGACGAGTCAAGATCTCTACTCCGCTTCTGGCGGCGCGCATAGCTACAACAAAACGGCGCTCTGGCTCTCCACGCTCGAGCGCTATCTTGGCTGGGACACCTTGCAGCCCATCATGGCGACGTTTTTCGAGCGCTACAAGTTTCGCCATCCGAGCCCGCAAGATTTTTTTGATGTGGCGAATGAAGTGAGCGGCGAGGACCTCACTTGGTTCTTCGATCAGGTATATCGCAGCTCGAACGATTTCGACTACGCCATCGAGCGCGCGACTAGCGATCCGATCGAGATTTCCGGTTATGTGAAGGACAGTCAGAGTGCCGAGCTCGTTCATCAAGACAGCGAGTCCGACCTGTTCCGAACGGAAGTCGTCGTTCGACGCCACGGCGCGGCTCATTTTCCCGTCGATGTGCTCATGGTGTTCGAGGACGGCTCCGAGGTGCGGGAATCGTGGGACGGCCGATCGCGCTTCAAGCTCTATGTGGAAGAGCAGCCGCAGAAGTTGAGCTACGCGGTCGTCGATCCGGAGAGGAGGCTTCTTCTCGACCTCTACTACACAACTCGAAGATCCTCGAGCCACGGGGCACGCTTCCGGCGCGCAAGTGGAGCTCGAAGTGGATGATTTGGTTCCAGGATCTTCTTGCCACGTTCGCTTTTTTCAGTTGAGGAGATGAAAGACATGACAGCGCGCGGCATGGCTCTTCGAGGACTGGGCAAAGTACTCGGCTCGCCCGGGCTCGTCTTGTGGCTCTGGATCGTGAACGTAGCGATTGCGCTCCCGGCGACGGCGGTGCTGACGGAGTCTATTCGCGACTCCGTGGGCACGAGCCTCGTACACCAGAATCTGCGCGACGGATTCGATATGGGGTGGTACGGAGAATACAGGGCCCAGGCGAAAGGCGTCGAGAGCTCGTTCACGCCAACCGTGACCGGCGCGGGTGCTTTTCTTAACAACATCGAAGCGTGGTTCAACGGCGATATCTTCGAAACTTATCGCGGCTTGCTCGGTCTCGGGATTCTCTACGCCATCTTGTGGTCTTTTTTCGTCGGCGGCATTTTGCAACGCTCCGGTGAAGGAGCTGGTCTTTTCCGCTTGAACGAGTTCTTTGCGGAGTGCGCCTCTTATTTTTTGGGTTCTTCCGACTCGCGATCATCTCGGGCGTTTTCTACTACCTCGTCTATCGTTTCGCGGGTTGGCTCTTCCAAAAAATGGAGACTTCGACGCGGGACATGACGTCCGAGGAGTCCGTGTTCGCCTACGTGCTCGCGGGAAGTCTGTTCGTCGTCTTTCTCCTGACCTTCGTCAACATGGCGTTCGACTACGCGAAGATCGCGACCTTCCGGGAAAACCGCCGCAGCATGGTGCTCGCGATGCTGAAAGGCTTCGGTTTCGTCCTTTCGAACCTCGGGAAGACGACGACGCTCTATTATGGATTGGGCCTTGCGGGCGTCTTGATGCTCCTCGTCTACAACATCATCGCTCCAGGCGTCGGTCAATCCTCGGCGAGCGGTGTTGCGATAGCGTTTCTGATCGGCCAGGCCTACCTGGTCGCCAAGCTCGTTCTCCGCCTCACGTTCTATGCGGGTGAGATCGTTCTTTTCGACGGCGTGCGCCATTAGCCGGACGTCGTGAAAATGTTGTGGCAAACCCCTTGAATGGAAGTGGTGTCCTGAGAAAAGCTCAAAGTACTGTAATCATTTCTTGAACTCCGCGGGCGGAGCTCTCGTCTATGTATTTATGAGACTCGACGAGCTTCGACAAGACGTGGTTTTGGCGCTCCGCTCGCTCCGCTCCCACCCGAGCTACGCACTCGTCGTCGTGGCGACTCTTGCGCTCGGCATCGCCGCCAATAGCCTGATAAGCCCGAGGCGGATCATCTCGTCGAGATAGCTTTCGATGGCAGGGCGGAACCCGTGCAGCGCGCGGGGCCACAAATTCTTGCCGTACATCCGGTGCGCGACCGCATCACTCACGCCTTCCGGCGGGATCGGATAAGTAAAGTCGAGTGCTTCCTTCTCGTCGCCCACGGCGTTCGGGTCCGTCTCTCGGCGCGAAGCGGGATCTAGCCACGCTGTTTTTGCGCCTTCGCGAAATGCAGCTCGAGCTTTTCTTCGAGGGGCCGCGCGAAGAACGACCGGGCTCGAGTCCGGGCTTCGGCGAGAAGCTCTGAAGGCACACCGTGATGGGCGACGTGGAAGAAACCGTCATGCTCGCAAGCGCGATGTAGCTCGGAGGCGACCGCGTCGCTTCTGAGGTCGAGCACGGGAAGCACGCGCGCCATGATTCGGTCATCGTAGCGCAGTCTGCGGGCGAAAGAGCTGAAGCTTCGCACACCGCGGTTTGGCCACGCCTGGTATAATTCTGGGCTTATCGACACCGACGTCCAGTGGGCGTCGTTTCGAGGAGGGTTCATGAAACGTTCGCTGTTTGTAACAACAATTCTTGCCGCGCTCTTGCTGGTCGCGGTTGCCGCCTCGGCACAGTTCGCGAATGTGGGCCTGGTGGAGTTTCCGAACTCAGGTTCCGCGGAAGCTCAGCAGTATTTCTTGCGGGGCGTCGCGATCCTGCATAGCTTCGGGTGGAAACAGGCCATCGAGCAGTTCCAGAAAGCGCAGGAGCTCGACCCCGATTTCGCAATGGCTTATTGGGGCGAGAGCCTCTGCTACAACCATCCGCTGTTCGGCGATATGGATATGGAATCGCCGCGAGACGTGTTGAAAAGGCTTGGCTCGACACGTGAGGAGCGGCTCGCGAAAGCATCGACCGATCGCGAGAAAGGTTTCCTGACGGCGGTCGAAGTCCTTTTTGGCGAGGGCGAGATTGCGGAGCGGAAGCTCGGCTATATGGACGTGATGCGGGGCCTCTACGAGAAATATCCGGACGATGACGAGGTTGCGACGTTTTACTCGCTTTCCACGATCGCTGCCGTCCGACCCGCGGGAGATACGACCTTTCGCATGTACGTCGAAGCGGGCTCGGTCGCAATGAAAGTGTTCGAGCGCAACCCGAACCATCCGGGCGCCGCGCACTACACGATTCATTCCTTCGACGACCCGGTGCACGCGCCGCTCGCGCTTCCCGCCGCCTATCGTTTCGCCGAGATCGCTCCCGCCGTCTCTCATGCGCGGCACATGCCGACGCACATCTTCATCCAACACGGGATGTGGGAGCGCGTGTCGAAATCGAACCAATCGGCCTATGACGCCGCCGTCGATTTGTGGGAGCCGGGCGACAGCGTGGGGGATATGGTCCACGCCCTCGACTGGGGGCAGTATGGTGACCTCCAACGCGGCGACTACAAGAAGGCCGAGACGTGGATCGAAAGGCTCGAAAAACGCCTCGAGATGAGCGAGGGTGCCTCCCGCGCAGCGAGGAGCGTCCCGCTATTGAAAGCGCGCTATATCATAGAGACGGAGAAGTGGAAGACCAAGCCCGTGCGAGAAAAGTCCTCGGCGCACGAGCTTCTCGCGACCGGCATGAGTGCTTACAAAATGGGCGACGCCGAGCTCCTCGCCAAGGCCGCGGAACAGCTGCGCGCCACCGCCGAAAAACAAGCGAAAGACCGATCGCTCTACAACCGCCAAGCGCAGCCCACCCGCGTCATGCAGCACGAGGTCCAAGCCCTCGCCGCACTCGCGAAGGGCGACAAAGACGGTGCGGTGCGACATTTGAAGAAAGGCATCGAAGTCGCGGAAAGCATGCGTCCTCCGAACGGCGCCGCCAACCCGGTGAAGCCTGTCTACGAGCTCGCCGGGGAGGTCATGCTCGAGATCGGCAAGCCCGCGGAAGCGTCGAACTACTTCAAGAAGTCACTTCTACGCACGCCGAACCGGCCGCGCTCGCTGCTCGGACTCGCCCGCGCTTATGCCGAGCAAGGCGAGCGTGGTCTCGCGTCGGCTCAGTATCGAAAGCTCGAGAAGGTATGGAGCGCGTTCGACGTTCCCGAGCTGAAAGAAGCGACACAGTACTTGAGCTCGACGGACGAAGAAGACCGCTAGATTTTTCCGACGCGCGGAGGTTCGAAGGCGGACCTTCGCGCCTCGTTTATGACGTTCTCGTTCAGGATGGCCATGCTCACGCTTTGCGCGAGCTTTCTGCTCTCGTGCGGCTTCGATGCGGGGAGCCTCCCGGAAGTCCAGACTCCTGACGTCGTGGAACCGCTACCCTTCGACGAGGGCGTGGAGATGCCGCTCCACGCGGTTCGGCTCGCTCTAGCAGCGGAAGTTGGGGGCCTAGCCATGATCGATGAGTTCCACCAGACGAGCACCGAGCTCGATTGGCCGACGACGGCGCACGCGCCGTCAAGCTAGCCGCCCGCTACGGCCAGCGGGACGCCGTGCGACTCTTGCTCGCCTACGGCGTGTGCGACGTGCCCTCGAAGGCTTGCGCCGAGGCTAGCGGCGAAGCCCAGTCAAGGCAATACGCGACGATCGTGGCACTTCTCCAATCGGGCCAGCCTCCCAAATAACGCCCAGTGGCGGTCCTTCCCAAGGTTGACAAACCACCCCTCGACGCTAGAATTATTAATAGATCCCATTAATAAGTCAGAACTGAACACCTCGGCGCCCAGAACTGCTTTGGTTTCGGGGTTGCTATGCTCAAACGCACCAAGAATGTTGCGTGGCACAAGCTCGCGTTGATCACGACTCGCGCCGCGCCGGCTCCCCCGCCTAATTTTTGAGGATCATGGACCTCACAAAGGAAACACGGATCTACATTGCCGGATGCGGCGGCATGTTGGGGGAGGCGGTCTATGGAAGATTCAGTTCCATTGCTCGTGTGAAGGCAACGGATATTGACGTGAATGAAGCGTGGTTGAGTTACGCCGACGTCCGGGATTATCCACAAGTATTGAATTCCATCACGGAGTTCGACCCGCATGTTCTCATGAATTTGGCAGCCATCACTGACCTAGAGTTGTGTGAGAAAGAGCCATAAAATGCGTGGCTGACTAACGCATTGGGTGCGGAAAATCTTGGGCTGATCGCAAACGAATTGGATATTCCTTGTGTGTATATGTCGTCGGCGGGCGTGTTTGGTGGAGAGCAAGAAACCTACAACGATTTCGAAGAGCCAAATCCAATGGGTTGCTACGCGAAGTCCAAATATTATGGCGAGGTTTTCATTCGTCAACAGGTGCGTAAGCACTACGTCCTTCGGCCAGGGTGGATGATGGGAGGCGGTCCTGAGAAAGACAAAAAGTTCATCAACAAAATATACAAGCAGCTTCTCGACGGTAAGCGTCGGCTAGATGTGGTGGATGACAAATTCGGAGCGCCGACATACACAGTAGATTTCGCCCACGGCATGCAGCTCCTGCTGGAGAGCGGCTTGTATGGTTTATACAACCAGGTGTGCGGAGACGCGTGTAGCCGATACGAGGTAGCTTTGGAATTCGTCCGCCTGTTGGGATTGAAAGATGAGATTGAGGTTCATAGAGTATCTTCCGACTTTTTCGAGTCCGAATACTTCGCTCCACGACCTACCCATGAAAGACTCGTCAACATGAAGCTTACCGCGCGCGGTATGAACGTCATGCGCGATTGGAAGGAATGTCTCAAAGAGTACAGCGAATTATTCGCCAACGATCTAGTGGAAAGAAAGACAAAGAAAGGAGTGCCCAGACCCGTGTTGCAAGCGGACGGGTAGCGGCGGCGCCGACGAATACTCCCGTGCCAACATCGCGTTACCGTCGCAAGATTTGGATATCTTTGATCGTCTCGTAGGCGGCCTATGGCCGAGCTCGACCGACTAATCGCTCGTCCGAGTGCCGGCGCTTGTTTCTTAGTCGGAAGTTCCCGGCTTAGGCCAGACGTAATGTATTGAACGCGTGGAGTTTTTCATCAGGGAAGGTTTCCCGGCACTGGGAACAAACCGAGCAGTTGCATTGCGCGTTGTTGTGTTGAGTTGGCTTCGGTCACCATCTGGAATGGTGGAGCGGTCGGGTCGGCTTTGAGTTGGCAAAGGTTGAGACTGCGGGTAGCAAGCTCGGCAAGAAGCGTGGGGAAACTGTGAATAGGTAATCCGTCAGATGTGCGACGGACGCTCTTTTTGTTTTTGGCCGAAGTCGAGGGCAGAGCTGGCAAGACGGGGTCTCGGGTCTCGCGGTCGGCGTCAAGTTGCTCGTCGACGAAAAGTAGTGGAGCAAGGGCCTTTTTCATGTGCCATTGCACATAGTAGGCGAGCAAGCACAAGAAGATGTGTGCCCGCACGCGTTGGGCATCGCGATGGCGGATGGGTCGTACTAACAGGTCGATGCCCTTCAAACAACGAAAGGCTTGTTCAACCTGAGAGAGCCGCTTGTAGCTGCGCACGGTGTCCTCGGCCGAGAGATGCTCAAGCGGCTCGCTGGTGCGGATTACGTAGATGCCGTCGCGTTCCGATTCTCGGCGAATGCTTTCCTCGCGTCTGCTGTAGCTAAAAAGGCTATCTTCGATCTTCAGTGTGAAGTGCTTGCCCACTTTGTAATGGTTGAGCACCTTTCCGACCTTCTTGCCAATTTCAGCTTTGTCCAAAGGAGTTTTCGTTCGCCGGGCAACCTGTCGGCGGATCTTGTCGAACTTGGCCTCGGTCGCTTCAAGCAGGGCCTGGCGCTTCCTTCGCCTCTCTTCGGCCAGCAGAGGGTTGTAGCAAGCAATCAGTCGCTCACCGGGAAAATCAATAGAAGTGATCTCCGCCAGGTTTTTTTGGTCGAACAGCGACAGCTGCAAACACTCCGTGTCCAGTAGTTTGCGAATCGCTGTCGAACGCAAGGCTGAGATCCAGCCAAGTCCTGGGTATTGCCTTAGAGCCTTAATCTGAGTCTGAGTGAGCAAGCCCCGGTCACCAACCAGCACCACCTGTTGAAGCTCAAAACGCTCACGAAGCTTTTGTACTTGATCCGGCAGTGTCGTCGGATCCCCTGTGTTCCCCGGGTAGAATTTGGCGATGTCCGCGGACTGGGATTTGCTGGTTCGACTCCGGGCTCAAGACGGAGCTTGCCTATATCGGGGAGTCTCTCGTCCTCTACCGGCGGCACGCATCCAATTTGAGCCGCAATGTGACCATGCTCGAAAAGGAATCGATTCGCGTCCTTGAGCAATCATTCGCCGCCCGTGAGCTTCCGCTCGATCTGCTCAAGTTGCGTCGCCGCTGTTTCGCGTGGAACGATGCTGTTCTTTCAGGAAGCCACTTTCGGACGGGCTCTTGGGGGCGTGCGATCCTTTTCGGAGGTCGAGCATTGTGGCGAGGCGACCGACAACTCAGCAACCCGTGAAGTGGAGGGTGTACAAGAAACCCGAGACGGAGAGGGCGAGGACGGTCCGGATTGTCAAGCCAGGGCGTTCTCGTCATTCGCATCACAGCATTCTGGCAGAGCTCAGCGGGGGAATGCGAGGCACCCTCCAAGTATCCGTCTTACCGTTCACGTGAAGGCGTCCGTCCTCGCGCATCGGCAGGACCACCCTAGTGCATCTTGAACGATTAAAGCCCGCCGCGTCTCGGAGTAGCGCGACGCGCCAGATGCGCGTTAGAGCCCGAAGCGTTTCGGGACGTCGTGATCGCAGATCGCTCAACGTCGAGCTCGGCTAGGCTGCCGTCGCTCGTTCCGAACTCCTCGGTCTCTAGTCCCAGGCGCTGCAGAAGCGACAAGTGCAAGTTGGCGAGGTTCGTGGGCTGTTTGTACTCGATGAAACGGCCCGTCCGGGTGGAGCCGGCGCCGCGGACCGCCACCAGCGTCGGCTGATGCGAGACTTCGGCGCGATTGTTCTCGTACTGATTGGTGCTATGAACGACGGAAGGCATCACCGTCCGGTGCGCCGCACCATAGCTTCTCAGCTTGTCTGTGAGCAACCGCCGAGGCTCGCTGCCTTGCCCCTTCAACAGCTTGCGGAAGAAGCGTTTGGCAGCTCTCCGATCACGGCGAGGCTGGACGAGAATATCGATCACGTCACCATCTAAATCAACGGCACGCCAGAGATATTGACGCCGGCCTTGAATCGTGACGAAGACCTCGTCCAAGTGCCAGTCGGATGGCTTCATATGAAACCGTGACGCCACGCTGCGCCAGCAAATCCTCAACGTCCCGGAAGCTCAGACAGAATCGATGATACAGCCATACGCCGTGGCTGATGATCTCGGGCGGAAATCGATATCCGTGGTAGCTCGGCGTGTCGCTTTTCATCGGCCAAGTTTGCCAGACACGGCCTCAACTTGACAGTACCCTCGCTCGTCTTCCTCGAGCTCGGCCTTCTCGCGCTAGGAGGAAACCGGGCCGTCAACGCAAGTATTCGAACCACGCCATCGAGACGGCTGTCACCCTGGGCATGGTGTTTCATCTGTCATCTAGGCAGAGCGAGGGATTGCTGCGATCGTTGTTCGCTCTGATGAAGCTAGACAATGATGTGCCCGATCACACCACGATCTCGAGGCGCAAGGCGAAGCTGGGTAAGGTCCCCTTCTACCAAGACAAGCAGAAGACGCCGTTGCACATCTTGATCGACAGCAGCGGTCTCGCTGTCCACGCCGGCCAGCTGCGCAGAGCACCAAATAGTAGGGACTATCGCAAGCTCCATCTGTGTGTCGACGAGCAGACTGGCGAAGTCGTCGCCGGCGAGCTGACGAGCAAAAGAGCCCGCGATTCATCGCGGGTTGCATCGCTTGTCGGACAGAGCGACAGTCCCATCTCATCGGCCAGAGCTGACACCGCATACGACGCCAGCGGCGTCTATGAGGCAATCGAGAATCACAGCGCTCATCGCTCGCCGAGGGTGCTGATACCGCCGCGCAAGGGCGCCCAGCTCGCATCGGGGCCGGCGAGCAGCCGACAGCGCAATCGCAACATTGCAGCACAAGCTCGGCTCGGCAAACGAAAGTGGCACACAGAATCGGGCTACAGCAAACGGAGCAAAGTCGAGACAACGTTCCATCGCTACAAGGCTATCGTGGGCTCAGCAATGCGAGCGAGAGGGTTGGCGGCACAGAGAGTCGAGGCAAGGATCGGGTGCAAGATTCTCAACACCATGACGGCGCTCGGGATGCCTGATAGCGAGATGATCGGATGATGGGAGTCGGGGCCAAGCGAGCTCTCGGCCTCTATCGGAGTTGTGCACCAAGGCAGCCGCCCGGCTTGAAACCGGAACCCGACGCAGCATGAACGGAGACGAACTCGTCTTCGTCGAGGGCATCGGCTCGGTGCGGCGCGAGGTGCTCCTTCGAAATCCGGAGCTCCTCTCGCACGAACAGGCTATGCAGCGCCGCCGCGAGCAATGGCTCGCCGACGCTCGTCGGCGGGGTCCTCGGCCGGGGCGCGTCCCAGTTCACAAGCTTGCCGGCGGTGAGCGAGACCCAGACGGTCAGGCTCCCGCGGTTGCGTAGACCCGCCTCATATTCACGCCAATTCCTCACGCGATAGGCCTTCTTCACATACTTCCGCTGAGTGCGTTTGAAAATGCTCATGGGGAACCTCGTATCCGCGAGTACAGGACAATTGTGGACCTAGATCGCGAGTTGTGCACCAAGGCAAAGCCGCGTCGCTTCTCCGCACTCTTGGTTGAGGTCCGCGCGCACAAATCTTCACGGCAGAGTACAATGGGCATCGTTATGACCTACCGGAGCTGGAAGAGCCGATGACAGAAGAACTCACCCGCCGCGATTTTCTGAAGAGTTCCGGCTTTGCCATTGCCGGGATCGTCGCCGTGAGCAAGCTCGCCCGCGCTCAAGAGCCCAAACAAGAGGACCCGAAAGACAAGGAGCAAGAGCCGGAAGAGCCTAGCAAAGACGACCTCTTCGGCGATGACGATTCGGGGGAAGAAGAAACGCGCGCTTGCCCGCAATGCGGTGCCCTGATGTACAAGCAAGGCGACACTTGGACTTGCGAGACCTGCGGTTATAGCTACGTCGAGTAAACGAGCTGCGTTCGCTCCATCTTCAGCGCGTCCTCTTGACGGAGGGCGCCTTTTTTTTGCTTTAGGGTCGGGGGATGACGAGGTGGCCAATGATAAGGAACAAGATGAGCGCGGCGCAAAGCGTGAAGTGGGGGGCGGTCAGCCGCGGGTAGCGCCAATACCAGAATTGGCCTTTGGGCTCACGGTTCGACATGATCAAGCGCGTGTAGAGGATCCTCTGGATGCTGATGAGCGTGCTGAAAAAAGCGAGAATCCAGAGCGTTATGTGAACGTTCCCCGCCAAGAGGCCGATAATGATGGTCACGGTGCGCTCGGCGCGCTCCATGAAACCCACTTTGCATTCGGGGATCTCGTTCTCGGCCCGTGCACGGATGTAAGACGTCGTCGCCGTACCCGCCGCCGTGACACCCCATAAAATCAAATAAAGCAAGCGCTCGCGACCGTGCACGAAGCGGAGCAGGTACATGAGAATCCCGAAGAGCATCAGGAAGTCGGTATAGCGGTCCGTCACGGAGTCCAGAAAGCCGCCGAACTTCGTGGATCCGCGGGAGATGCGGGCCACGGCGCCGTCGAGCATGTCGAAGGCCCCGGCCGCGATGAGAACGACGCCCGCGAGCCACTGGGTCCCGAAATACATGGGCATGAATATGAGCGAGACGGCCACCGGGCCGGTCAGGGTGACCGCGTTCACGGGGATGCCGACGCGGATAATGCCGCGCGCGATGCTGTCCCGCGCAAAACCAAAGACCCCTGCCACGAACTTGGAAAGCGCCACCGCGATAGCACGCAGCATCTCCCAGAACCCCGGGGGCTGAGGAAACGTGCTTGCTTTGACGCCCAAACTCTTCTCCTGCTTCGAAGCGGATCGCGGTGAATTTCTCCAAAGACCGCCGTGGAAAGCGGTACTCTAGCACAATTTAGAACACCACTGACAGCTGGTAGGATCGCGGCGATGGACAGCGATTTGTCGCTCATCATCGTGAATCCAGCCTCGCGAGGCGGCGCCGGAGCTCGCGATTGGCCCTCCGCGGCAGCGACGATTCGAGTTCATTTCGGACCCTTCGAGCGCCGCTTCACGGAGGCTTCGGGCCACGCAACCACTCTCGCGCGCGAGGAGGCTGAGCGAGGGCGGCGCCTAGTGCTCACTTTCGGTGGGGACGGGACGATATCCGAGGCGGCGCGCGGGATCCTGGACTCAGGCGCTCCCTGTGAGCTAGGCGTTCTACCCCACGGCACGGGGGGTGACTTCGCGCGCTCACTGTCGACTCCGGCCCGGCTAGCGGACGCGGCCCGCGGTCTACGATTGGGACGCACGACGCCCATCGATGTCGGGCGTGTGACCTTCTCCGAAGGCGAGTCCCAGAGCTTCGTAAACTCAGCGTCGTTCGGTCTGAGCGCCGAGGTTGCCCGTCGCGTAAACCGCTCGAGCAGGTCTTCGGGAAGCTATGCGAGCCAGACCTTGCGGGCCGCGCTATCGTTCGAGCATCCCGACGTAGAGCTTTCAGTAGACGGGAGGCCGCCGCGCCGCGTGACCGTCACGTCTGTGTCCATCCACAACGGGCGTTTTTTCGGAGGCGGGATGAAGATGGCGCCCGAAGCTGAGCTTACCGACGGCAAGCTAGCGATCGTCCTCGTCAAGAAAATGCCGACGTTGAAGCTTCTGAGCCGCGCGCCGCTTCTCTATTGGGGCGCGCACGTGGCCACTGCCGAGGTCGAGCAAGGCTCGCTCGAGTCTCTGCTAGCACGACCCGTCAACGCCGCCCGCGAACTGCTCGTCGAAATCGACGGGGAGTCAGCGGGCCGCCTGCCCGCTCGTTTCACGATCGAGCCGGCGGCGCTCAAAATCCGGATGCCGTTTCCTCAAGGCTGATTCTCGGTCGGATCCGTCAGCTTCTCCTCATCGATCATCTCATCGTAAGTCGGATCACCCCAACGGACGGTGGCCGTCGGGTCCGGGTTGAACGCGTTACGTTTGGAGTTGTCGAAATGCGCCGTGACGAAAATGCGTGTTCCGCTCGGCACAGCGAGGGGCTCTTTCAAAAGATAAGTGTGCTGCCAAGTGAAATCGTAGCGCCGCACACTCAAGAGCGTTTTCGTTTCCCCGTCCGGGAAGATTGCGGTCATCGTCATGTCTTTCCCGCGCAGGTGCATGTGGGGGAAATAGGAGCAGAGGTGCACGTCCTTGTCGAAGGTATAACAGCCGGTGACTTCGTGATCGTTCGCTCCCGCCGGGATGGTGAAGTAGTAGTTTTGCACCCAACGCGCGCACGATCTGCTCCGGTGGTTTCTCGGTGAATTTGAGGCCGATGCTCGTCCGATCGAGCTCGACACTACCGTCTTCGTGTAGTGGATTTGGAACAGCAACTCCGAGCCGGCCGGTATGCGCCGCGCGGTGCCGGCGCGTCGGCAAGGTTCCCGTGCTTGGCACCACCATCCACCCAGCTGACGATCGTCTCGATCTCCGCTTCGCTCAAACGTCGATCGTTCACGAACTCGTTGTGGCTCGCATCCGCGTGCCACGGCGGCATCTCACGGCGGGAAACCGCTTCGCGGATGGACTGCGCCCACGGGCGCGTCTCTTCGTACGTCGTGAAGGACATGGGCGCGATTTGACCGGACCGATGACAGTCCTGGCACTCACGCTGCAAGATGGGCTCGATGTCCTTGGTGAACGTGATTTCCTCCGCCGCGGCGATGCCCATCCCGAGCGAAACCGTCACGAGCACGAGAAGCGGTAGCCTAGTCATGCGGTAGCCCAGTCATAACGAACTCCCCTCCAAAAGATCGATGCAACATCGCTAATAAAAGCACCGCCGCCGCCCAACTGCAAGGGAGCTGACTATCGCAGGCGGGTTCACCTCGCCGTAGCCCGACGGGCGTAGGCGGGTCAGCCAAAGCGAGCCGCCGCTCGCGCACGGGCTCTTTGAGCCTCGACCTCCCGGTCGCGCGCCGGCGCCTTCGTGACGAGGGCGTCGAGAAGCGTCTCGGCAACGCGCGCGACGTCGTCGACGGCGCACTCGAAAGCGGCTTCGTTGACTTTCGACGGCTTGTTGAAACCGCTCAGCTTGCGCACGAACTGAAGCGACGCGGCCTGGATCTCCTCTGCCGTCGCCGGCGGCTCGAAATTGAAGAGTGTTTTGATATTCCTACACATGCTGCCCTCGCGCTCGCCGTAGCCCGAAGGGGCGTAGGCGGGTCAAGAAAGAACGGCTTCGCCGAGAAGCTCCTTTTTGATGTAGGCGACGGTGTCATACAGAGTTTCGTACGGATCCCTTGCACGGAAACCCAGCTCGCGCTCCGCCTTGCTGCAGTCCAGATACCAGAAGCGCCGGCCCATCTCGACACTGATGCGATCGACGGGCGGCGCCATGTCCCACTGGCCATAGAGCGCGTCCACCGCTTTTCCCGCAAAGCCGTAGATCGCGTCGGGAAGCTTGAGCTTCGGCGCTTTCACCTTGCTCATGCGCCCGAGCCGCTCGAGCAACGTCGCGAAAGTCCAGTTCGGGCCTCCGAGCAGATAGCGATTCCCGGGCTGGCCGTGCCGCATCGCGCTTTGCATCGCTTCCGCGACGTCGCGCGCGTCGACGAAATTCACGCCACCGGGCGGGATCACTGGGATATCGCCGGCTAGAAACTTCAAGACATCCTCAGTGGAGGAGACCCGCTGGTCACCGGGGCCGAGGAGAAGACTGGGGTTCAAAATGACGAGCTCCGGGCCGCCCTCGCATTCGCGCTTCGCGGCTTCTTCCTGGTAGAGCTTGCTCGTGTAGTAAGGCCAGCCGCCAATGAGCAGAAGCGGGACCGGTGCGCTCTCGTCGGGAAACGTTTCGCCGTCCTCGGTCACAGCGATGGTTCCGCTCGTCGAGGCGAGCACGATGCGCTGAACGCCGGCCGCTTTCGCGGCGCGGCATAGAAGCGTCGTCCCTTCCACATGCACCTGGTAGAGCTCGCGGACATCTTCGGGGTCGCGCGACACTTTTCCCGCTAGGTGGTAGATTTCCGTAACACCGTCGACCGCGCGCGCGACCGCCTCTTCGTCCAGAATCGAGCCTTCCATGATCTCGACGTTTTCGACCGCACGACGTCCCCGCACGAGCACGCGGACTTCACCGTCCGCGAGAAACGGCAGCAGGTGCGTGCCCAGAAATCCGGTCGCGCCCGTGACAAGCGTTTTAGTCATCTGCTTTTCCGACGGTGACGGGTTGCTTCGCTTTGCGCTCCGCAGAGAATCGGGTCCGCGCTTTGTCGACCTCCGCGTCGAGGTCGACTTGCGTGGCGTCGCGTTGGTGCTCCACGACCCGTTGGACGAGTGCTGCGACCGCGCGCTCCGCGAGGGAGCGCGGCAGCCCCTCCGATACCCGCACAAGAGTGTCGTAAGAGAGAAACGGCCCGATGCTCGCGCTTACGTCACGCGTTTGGGGGTACCACGTACCCGGCGGGAGCGCGCCATGCGTCCACAGATGGACCGGCAAAATCCCGACCTTGGCACGCAACACGAGGTGCCCGATCCCGCGCTGGAACGGTTGCATCACACCCGTTCGCGAGCGCGTACCTTCCGGGAAGATGAGCACGTTATAGCCCTGCTCAAGAAGATGGAGCGCCCACTCGAACGATTTCCGGAGCGATCCTTTCCGCTCCATCGGAACGAGGTTCGTGAAGTTCTCGAAGATGGTGCGCTTGACCTTGTTGTCGAAGAAGTAATCCGCGGCCGCGAGCGCCACGAGGTTCTTGCCCGCTTGGCCGAGCGCCATCTTCACGAGACCCATATCGAGATGCGACGCATGATTGGCGACGACGACAAAGTGTGTGTGGTCGGGAATGTTCGCTCGCCCCTTGAACTCGGGGTTGAGCGCGTTGTGGTAGAACCAATGCTGCACGGCAGCGAGCCCCTTGCGGCCGAGCTCTTGAAGGGTGGGCGGGAGCTCGACCTTCTCGACTTCTTCTTTGTTGGCTTTTTTGGCGCGCGCGCGCCCTTTCGGGCGGCTCCTCAGGCTGTCGGCGAGCTCCCGGATGCCGGAGAGCGACATCAACGCCTCGGCTGTCAGGCTCTCTCCGGTGCGCGATTCGATGGCCCCCGCTAGCTCGCTATACATGAGGCTGTCATAGCCGAGCTCGCCGAGGCTTGCGTCGAGATGGACGGTGTCGCGCGGTTTTTCTGCCACGCGCGCCACGACGTCCAGGAGCCACTCTTTTTCGGCGTCGGAAACGGACCCCGTGCGCGTCTCGAGCTCGCGCTTCTCCTGAAGCCACCTGACGAGCTCGCGCCGTTTGACCTTGCGCGTCGCTGTTCGCGGGAGCTCTTTCGCGCGCACTTCGTAGAGCTTCACGCGTTTATAGAGCGGAAGCCGCTCGGACACTGCGTGAAAATGGTCCTCGATCTTCTTCTCGATATCGTCGATCTCCGAGTCTTTTTCGGGCACGACGACCGCGGCGACACGCTCGCCGGTGCCGTCGGGAAGGCCAATGACGGCGAGTTCTTTGATAAGGCTCTCGTCAGCATAAAGCTCTTCGAGCTCGTCGGGATAGACATTCTTGCCGTTTTTGTCGACGATCACCTCTTTCGAGCGGCCTACGATGAAGAGGTTCCCCTTTTCGTCGAGACGCCCGAGGTCGCCGGTGAAGAGCCAGCCGTCGCGGAGCGCTTCTTGGGTCGCTTTCTCGTTTCCGTAATAGCCCGCCGTGACGTTGGGCCCCCGCGCGGTGACTTCGCCCACACCGCGGCGATCGGGCTCATGGATCTTGATCTCGATACCCGGAAGCGGCTGGCCGACACTTCCGGAGACGATAGCTTCCTCGGGACGCGTCACCGTAAGAACGGGGGAGGCTTCGGTGAGGCCATAGCCTTCGTTCAAGTTGAAGCCGAGACCTCGAAAAGTCTTGAGGGTCGATTCCGAGAGCGCTGAGGCGCCGCTGATAAGGTAACGGATCCGGCCTCCAAAGGCGGCATGGATTGGCAAAAACAGCAGGGGCCCTAGGTTGAGCGGCGTCTCTTCGCGCAGCAAATAGTTCGCGTCGATGGCGGCGCTCACGATCTCTTCGAGGCGTTCCGACTTGTCCGAGAAGCGGCTCAAGATGCGCCGTTTCAAGAGGTCCCATAGGGCGGGGACGCCGACGATGCAGCTCACGTGACCGCGGCGAAGCTCGCGGTTGACGCTCTCACCCGTGACTTCGCTCAAATAGGTGATCTGCGCGCCACGACTGAGCGGCAGAAGAAACCCCGTCGTGAACTCGAACGAGTGATGGAGCGGCAGAACGCTCAACATGCCGTCTTCATGGGTGAGGTCGTAGACGGAGAGAAGCTTCGCGAGGAGACTCGTGAAGTTCCGGTGCGTGAGGATCACGCCTTTCGGATGTCCGGTTGTGCCCGACGTGAAGATAATGGAGGCCGTGGAGCCCGCGCTCATCGTTGTGGGGAGTCCCGCGACTCTTTTTTGCTCGGTGGCTTCCGGAGTGAGCGCGTAGATCTCGTCGAAGGTCCAAAGGTCCACCCCTTTATCGAGCGCGTCCCCGAGCTTCGGATGTCTCGCGAGGTGCTCAGGGCTGATGGCGATGGCGCGCGCTTCCCCGTGGCCGATGAGGCGAACGATCTCTTCGGTCGTGACGTCTTTTTCGAGGGGTATAGCAGCGGCACCCGTGCGCACGATGGCGAAATAGGTCATGCCCCACTCGGGTTCGTTCTCCGACAAAAGTGCTATGCGGTCGCCGTCTTTGACGCCTTTGCCTTGGAGAAAAGCGGCGGCCCGCAACGCGCATTCGCGGAAATCTCCGTACGTATAGCGCTCTTCGCGGCCGTTTCGCTCCATGCGCATCGCGACGCGGCCTCGATGGTTCCTCGTGCACGCGTCGAAGAGCTCAATGAGGTTCTTGTACGTATAGACCCGTTTCGGTTTGGGTTTTTCATCCTCATCGAAGCGCGGGAAGACCCACTTCTGAAGGCCCGGTAGATGAACGTTCAGCCAGTAGTCGTACCAGTCAATCGCTTTAGGATCGAAAACGAGCTTGCGGCCGTCCTGCTCGAGGCGCCCGAAGAGTGCCTGTGTGTTGTCGGTGCGAAAGACGTAGTTGTTGTCGACGATGAAGGGACGGAACGTGTGGTAATGCTCCTCGCTTTCTTTGGTGAAGGACTCGAAACGCTCCACCGCGTCTTTCGCTTGCTCGAAGAGAGGCGCGAGCGACCCCACTTGCCGCGCCGAGACTTTGCCGAGCGTTTTCGACAGCTGCTTCGTCGCTTTGTGGAGAAGCGGCATCGAGTATTTTTCAAAACCGTCCGGCTTGACCGCTTGCGCTTCCATCCGCGCCGCGATGTCATTCATGATCCGGCCGCCCGAGGTCTTCTCTTTGAAGTACCGACGCTTGAAAAGGCCCAGCAGATCGACCAGACGACCGAGACGAGACGGGTTGGTGTCGCCCGAGGACACTTGGTACACGAGAGCGGGCTCTTCCACCATCGTCTGCGCCGCGATGGCCAAGACGGCCGAAGCGACCATGTCGACAGGGATGACGTCGAGAATCACGTTCGTGTTCACCGGAAACAGATTCTGCCCGCGCATGGCCATCCGCACGAGCGGCGCCGTGGTCGTGAAGCCTTCGTTCCATCCCGGGAAAGGAAACTTGAGAGCGCTCTCCACGATCGCGGGCCGCACGATGGCGCGGGCCATACCCTCTTCGGCGGCGACGAGCTGCTCGCCGAGGCTCTTCGTATAGGTGTATATGTTTGGCCAACCCCAGTCTTGTGCCTTGGCGATACCGAGGTCGGTAAGGCGCGAGCGGATCCAGTTCTTGCGCTCCCGGGCAATGGCGAGATTCATCGCGCGCTCGTCTCCCGGATCGCGGCCTTCCTCGAGGAAACGCTTGCGGGCGTTCTCCCGGAATCGATCGGCGAGTGATTTGTCGCGCGCCTCGTCCTTGACCCGGGCGGCGAGACGCTCGCAATCGTCGATCTCTTTGTCGACGCTGAACTCGGACTCTTCTTCGGTTCGGCGCGGGAAGTAGCCGATGAGCGGCTCGTTCTCCCAGATTTCGCCCGAGCGGTTGCCGGCGACGAAACACGTGCTCACGTGCAAGAGCGCGGGACGCTTCATCTGTTTCGCGAACGCGATGGTGTTCAGCGTGCCGTTGACGTTCGTCTTGAGCGCGGCGTCGAGCGGCGGATTGAAGGTGACGCGCCCCGACGAGTTGAGCAGCACGTCGATGTCCTCGGCGATCTCTCGCGCGCGGTCCGCGCCGAGGCCGAGATGCTCGTGGGTGATGTCCCCGCCGACGACGACGATTTTCTGGCGCAGGACGTTTTCGAGGTTCTTCCCGTGACGCGTCCTCAGCGGGTCGAGTGCTGGCGACGCCACCACCGTGTCCCAGAAACGAAGCTCGCTCTCTTCCTCGGTGCTCGCCCGCACCATCATGTAGACGCGGCCGATGTTCTCGAAGCGATCGAGAAGCATGCTCAGGCACACTTTTCCGAGAAAACCGGTGCCGCCGAGTAGAAAAATTCGTCGCCCGTCGAACGTCTTCTCGAGATCGATCTCGTTCTCGCTCACGTTCTATTCGACCTCGGGGATAATGATGGGCGGAAGATGGAGCATCGTGATCTCGGCAGAGCGGCCCATATGGCTGCGCGCATTCGCGATCGCTTCGGCGAGGGTCTCCGCACGATCCCAGCCGAGAAGCTCGGGCACGTGCTGATTCTCCGCACCCGCGGCGATGATCTTGCTCACGTGCTGGCGTCCGTTCTCGCCCCAATACCACATGAAGAATGGATGTGCGCCGTGGTAGGCGTTCCCTTGACGATACATCTGTATGTAGCTCGGGTTGGTCGCGAACTCTTCTTCATATTTCTCGCGGAGCGTAAAGGCGTCGTTCGTCTCGGGAAGCAGCCGGTGGAAGAACTCGATATAGCTCGGGTGGAACTCCGCGTCGAACTCGTCGTAGCAGGGATGGCAAAGAATCAGAACGCCACCTTTGCGCAAGAGGGGTTTGCCGCGGAAAAGATTGAAGAAATAGCCCGGGCCCATGACTTGAACGAGGAGCGGGTTGAGAACCGAGTTCACATTGTACGGCGAGATGTAGGGAACGCCGACGATCAGAATATCGCACTGGCCGTTGACCTTGACGGCATATTGGTCGAAGCAACGCTCGAGCGTCTTTTCGTGCACCGGATCGGTCTTGCCTGCGTAGCAGGCGATGAGCTCGTATGGCGCCGGGAGGTTGTGAAAAAACGCCCGCTTCGCCGCACGTGGCATCTTCCCTGTCGACCATCGCGTGGCGCGGAGCTTCATCCGGTCGAGCTCGCTGAAGTCATCCTCGTTCTTGCCGAGAAAGTCGAGCTGGTCGTGATACATCCGGTTGTTGAGCACGGTCTCGATGTGAAAAACGTTCATGTGCTCGTCGACGATAGCGCCCATGCGTACGCATTTGTGGTTCAGCTCCGACGCCGGCGGGTCCATATAGCCATGCGAGTCGCGGATGGTCTGAGGATCGTGATGGTAGGTCAAGCTGCGATAGTCGCAAAGGCCGACTGTCACTGATTTGTGGCCGCCATCCATCGGAACGAGGTTGATGTTGATGTAGATGACGAGATCGCTCTCGACCGCGCGCCGGTTGATGCGCACGTGCTCGCTGCGGTCGGTCTTTCCGAGATAGACGATACCGTCCGGCTCTTCTGCGTCGTGACAGTAGTAGCGGTCCGGATGAAACGCGTCGTGGATTCCGGCGCCCACCATGCGGCGCATCTCCGGCTCCGTCATCTTCCGGTGGAGCGAGTTCGCAACGATGATGTGGACGTCGTCGACCCCGTGATCCTCGAGCAACTCGAGAACGACTTCGAGCGCCGTCTGCCGCGTGTCCGGTGTGATCATCGGGGGTAGCGGCAAACTGATGTCGTCGACGGCGATGGTGACTTTCATCCCCGGGCTGAGTTGCGCGTGGAGCGGATCGCAACCGTGGGGGTGGTTTACCGCGTGCCGGATCGCGCCGCGAGGGTTTGGAAGTCCCTGAATCGGAGGCTTTGGATAAATGACGCGTGCGCCAACGGGAAGGTCCTCTTCCCAAAAATCCTCGCCGTAGTGAATCAAGCGCGGCGCGGAGTCGGTGTCGATGTAAACCGTTCCCGGGTCGAGCTTCCGCCGCAAAACGGGACTCATTCGGTGCCTTTCATGATTTGATTAGTGCAAACGCACGATGGGCCAGTCGTGGCGAAGGGCGGTGCTCCGGAGCCGCATGTCCGGGTTGGTCGCGGTCGGATGCCCGACAACGGAAAGCATCGGAAGATCGCTCATGCTGTCCGCATAGGCGAAACAGTCGCTGAGCGACAAGCCCTCTTTCTCCGAATAGGTGCGAATCCAGGACGCTTTGGTAGCGCTCGCCATAATGGGCGGTTTCAGCCGGCCCGTGGCGTGGCCGTCCACGAACTCGAGGCGGTTGGCGACATATTCGGTAATGCCGAGATATCGCAGGAGCGGCTGGATCGTGATGTCGAGGGCGCCGGTCACGATCACTTGGCGCAGCCCCGTTCTTCGCGATTTCTCGAGCAGCGGAAGCGTTCCTGGATAGACCGCCGGACCGATGACTTCCTCGAAAAGGTGCTCCGCGAGATAGCGAAGCCGATCTTCAGATTGGCCCTTGTACCACTTGAAAAAGATGTCGTTGAAGACTTTGCGGCTATAAGCATCGGCAACGATGAAGATCGGCAGCCCGGCAATCGTCGCCGCGGAGCGCTTTAAGCTCTTGAGAATTCCTTGATCGTTGCGCGCATAGAAGGCGAACACGTGTACGAGGTTCGTGCTCACCAAAGTGCCATCGAGATCGTAAAAAGCCGCTGCCGCCAAAATGGTTTATCCCTACTGCTCTCAAGCAGTTAGTCGTGCAACCCCAGATATTACGCTTTTGGAGTCCATCGCTCAAGCCGGGGGGCCGGACGGCACGTTTGCCGCTCGTAAATCATAGCTACGTCTAGGGATTGACCGGAACTTGGCTCCGACGTAGGATTGGGGGATTATGTCAGCCGCGAACGGAGACCATCCTGTCATGACGCAACGCCGTGCCACTATCACGTCCGTTGGGCGCTATCTTCCCGAGAAAGTGCTCAGCAATCAGGACCTCGCCGAGATGGTCGAGACTTCGGATGAGTGGATCCATGGTCGTACCGGGATTCGTGAGCGACATATCGCCGAAAAGGGTACGGGCACCTCAGAGCTCGCGTCCAAAGCGGCCCAGGAAGCGCTCGATCGCCGAGGCCTCTCCGCCGACGATGTCGATCTCATCATCGTCGGAACGGTGACGCCGGACATGATGTTCCCCGCCACCGCTTGTCTCGTTCAAGACAAGATTGGCGCCTCGCGCGCGTGGGGATTCGATCTCTCCGCGGCTTGCTGCGGATTCGTTTATTCGCTCTCGGTCGGCTCGCAATTCATCGCGAGCGGGATGCACGAGCGCGTGCTGGTCATCGGCGCGGACATCATGAGCAGCATCGTCAATTATCAGGACCGCGCCACATGCGTCATCTTCGGCGACGGCGCAGGGGCGGTGCTCCTCGAAGCCTCCGACGGCGACGCCGGCTTGATCGGCTTCGAGCACAAAATCGAGGGACGTGGTGGGCAGTTTCTCCACATGCCGGGCGGCGGCAGCCAGCATCCCGCCTCGGATGAGACCGTGCAAAAAGGGATGCACTACGTCCACCAGGAAGGCCGACAGGTCTTTAAATATGCCGTGCGACGCACCTACGAGACGACCACGACACTTCTCGACCGCTACGACATGACGCCAGCCGACGTGAAGCTTCTGATCGCACATCAAGCGAATGTCCGTATCTTAGACGCGACCGCGGAGCGGCTTGGACTTCCCGCGGAGAAAGTCGTCAAGAACATCCACAAGTTTGGCAACACCACCGGCGCGACGATACCGCTCGCGCTCTACGACGCGATCGAAGAACAGCGCCTCGACAAAGGTGACGTTATCCTCTTCAGCTCCGTGGGCGCCGGTTTTACCGCTGGAGCGTCGCTCTTCCGCTGGGGCGGGCTCAAAAACGGTGACGAGTGAGCGCGTCGGGTAAAACGAACCGGCTGATCGACGAGACGAGCCCCTATCTTCTCCAGCACGCTAGAAACCCCGTCGCGTGGTATCCGTGGGGAGAAGAAGCGCTCCAAAAGGCGCGCAACGACGACAAACCTCTCATGCTCTCTGTCGGCTATTCCGCCTGCCACTGGTGTCATGTGATGGAGCGCGAATCGTTCGAGAGCGAGGAGATCGCTGCGCTTTTGAACGAGCACTTCGTCTCCATCAAGGTCGATCGCGAAGAGCGGCCCGACATCGACGAAATTTATATGAACGCCGTTCAAATGATGACGGGCTCGGGCGGCTGGCCGTTGACGGTGTTTCTCACACCGGCGCTCAAGCCCTTCTATGGCGGCACCTATTTTCCGCCCGATGACCGCTTCGGGCGCCCCGGCTTCAAGACGGTGTTGACCGAGCTCGCGCGGGTCTTCGCAGAGGAGCGGAACAAGATACAACAAACGTCGGATGCGTTAACGCGGCGGCTGCAAGTGCTCTCGTCCACGCCGAAAACGTCCGTGATCCTGACTCGTAATGTGGTAAGCCTCGCTGCTCGCGAGCTCGGCACCCGCTTCGATGCGCGCGATGGCGGCTTCTCTCCCGCGCCCAAATTTCCTCCTTACGGCGGGCTTTCGCTTCTGCTCCGCCACCACAGTACAAGCGGGGACGGCGAGGTTCTCGCGATGGTCGAGCTAACGCTCGACAAAATGGCGGCGGGCGGCATGTACGATCACCTGGGTGGGGGCTTTCACCGCTATTCGACGGACGAGCGTTGGCTCGTGCCGCATTTCGAGAAGATGCTCTACGACAATGCTCTCTTGGCACCCGTCTACCTCGACGCGTACCGCGTCACCGGCAGCGAAGCCTATGCTCGCGTCGCGAGAGCGACCCTCGAGTGGGTGCTGCGAGAGATGCAGTGCGACAAAGGTGGGTATTACAGCACCCAGGACGCCGACAGCGAAGGTGAAGAGGGGAAGTTCTACGTGTGGTCGCACACCGAGCTGCGGGCGCTCCTCGGGGACGCTTTCGAGCCTTTCGCCAAGGCTTATGACGTGACGCCTTCGGGGAATTGGGAAGGCAAGACGATCTTGAATCTCTCGGGTGGCCTCCAGTCCTTCGATGAGAGCCTCGAGTCTTCGCGTCAGAAACTCTTGAAGAGCCGGGACGCGCGTGTGCATCCGGGCCTCGATGACAAGATTCTCACGAGCTGGAACGGGCTCATGGTCGTAGCCATGGCGCGGGCCTACCGCGTCTTGGGTGACGATCGATTTCTCGATTCCGCCCGACGCGCCGCCCGCTTCATTGAATCGGCCCTCTATGACGGCGATCGCCTTCTCGCAACGTATCGGAGCGGCCGAGCGCAACACAAGGCCTATCTCGACGACCACGCGTTTTTTCTCGCGGGCTACGTTGAGCTTTTCGAGTGCGACTTCGACGCGGAGTGGCTCGAGCGCGCGCGCCAGATGGTGGACGCGATGAAAACGCTCTTCGTCGACGAGAACCGAGGTGGTTTTTACTTCACGGGTTCCGATCACGAACCTCTCATCACACGCACGAAAACCGGCTTCGACGGAGCGATCCCCTCCGGAAACGGTATCGCGGCCACATACTTGTTGAAGCTCGCGGAGTACACGGGCGCGCGCGACGTCGAGTTGCTCGCAGTGAATAGCCTCCACGCGTTCCAAGCACAGCTAGAGCGATCGCCGGCCGGTTTCGCGCAAATGCTAGCGGCGGTCGATTTCTATCTTTCAGAGAAGCGGGAGATTGTCGTAGCCGGTCCGCGAGAGACCACCGCGACGAAAGAGGCGCTCAGCGACCTCTGGAGTGTTTACGCACCTAACGTGTCCATCGCCCTCACCGACCCCGAGAGGGACACGGAGATCGACATCCCGCTATTCGAAGGCAAAACGGCAGGTCCCAATCCGGACGCTCCGCGTTTCTACGTCTGCGAGAGCTATAGCTGCCAAGCCCCTACGGACGATGTGAGCGAGGTCGTTTCTACCCTCCAAAGGCGAGTGCTAAGATAGGGTCACTATGAGAGAAATCGTCGGTTTGCTGCTACTCGCACTGCTGCTGGCGCTGTCCGCTTCGAGCACGTCGGTGCGGGCGGATGGGCCGCAGCTCAAACTGAAGGCGCCGCGGGCCACGTTCATGCGGCCCCGCATGCCAAACGACCGAAGGCGCCCTCGCGTCACGATCCGTATATCGGCCGAGCTCAAGGATCTCGACGACGTCGAGGATCTCGAGGAGTATTACTGCCTCGACGAGGTCTGGGAATGGGACGACGACACCGACTCCGAATACTCGCCCGATTGCGATCCTTTCGAAGAAGGAATGGAGCTCAAGCGACGCTTCAGCGCGAGCCATCAGTTCAGTGAGCCGGGGACCTATATCGTGTGGCTGCGCCTTCAACGAAACGGCGAAACGGTCATCGCCGGGAACGCCAAAGTGTTGATCCGTAGCTGATCGCGGCTATCTACAGATGGCTACGGATGGTGATAAATCAGAAGCTCGCGGATGCGGCCGCGACCGCCGGCCTTGGAATTGATCGAGCGCGGCACTGTCACGGCATCGAAAGAAGGTTTCGGCACCAGCGCGCTGTAGAGTTCCCGCACGAGCGGCGTGTCGCTGTTCGAGAGAATGACCGACGCGCCGCGCGCGACCCCCGCCGCGAATGTTTTTGCGAGCCGTTCCTGTTCGGGCCGTCCGAAGCCATCCCGCGTGTAACTCGTGAACTGGCTCGTTTCCGATAATGGAACGTAAGGCGGGTCGAGGTAAACGAGGTCGCCCGCGCCACAATCGTCCGTGAGCGCACCAAAGTCCCCGCGACGAAGCTCCACGTCTCTAAGCGCCGTCGATACCGCGAGAATATTCTCTCGGTCGAGTATTTTGGGTTTGTCGTAGCGTCCCATCGGAACGTTGAACTGCCCCTTCCGGTTCACGCGATAGAGACCGTTGTAGCAAGTGCGGTTGAGGTAGATGAACCGCGCCGCGCGCTCCGTCTCTCCGTGCGGCACTTTCGCGCGAACGGCGTAATAGTGCTCTTCACGATGGAGGTGCGCGTGGGTCTCGAGTTTACTGATCACACTGTCGACGTCGTCTCGCACCGCCTCATAGGCGACGATGAGCTCTTCGTTCGAGTCGCCGATGGTCGCCGGGAGGTCGGGAAAGCTGCGGCGTATCCAAAAGAACATAGCACCCGCGCCGACGAAAGGCTCGACATAGCGGCGGTACGTCCGGTCCTTTGGAATCCTCTCCGCGATCGCACCGACGAGCGTGCCTTTGCCCCCGGCCCATTTTACGAAAGGGCGGGCGGCGGGCGGCGACAGACGAACCTCGCGAGCCCCATGCACGCCGGCATCTTACTATGTCAGCCGTCAGCATTCTTAAGCTGAAGGGGAAGTTCGAGCACACCAATTAAAGGGCGCCGCTCCTAGTGCCCTAGTTCTGCTTTTTCTGGGCGTGCTGTGCCGCCTCGAGACGGCTCTCTGCGCGATCGTAAGCTTCACGGGCGTCGTCCGCGTCATAGGCCGTCCCGAATTGCTGCAGACGTGCTTCGGCGCGTTTTTTCGCGGACTCTGCCCGCTGCAAGTCGATATCTTCCGCGACTTCGGCGGTCTCGACGAGAACCGTGACTTTGTTCGGCAGGACTTCCGCGAAGCCCCAGTGTACGGCGACGAAATGATTCGCCGAGCCCGTGCGGTAGCGCAGTTCGCCCGCGCGAAGCTGGCTCATGAACGGGCGGTGACCCGGGAGCACCCCGAAATGGCCGAGGATGCCGGGAGCTTCGACTTCGTCGACATCCTCGCGCATGACGACGCCCGCGGGCGTTACGATCTCGAGCTCGATCCGGGATGTGTCTGCCATGGCTTTACGCCGCCGCCATCTTCTCGGCGTTTTGCTCGACTTCGTCGATACCGCCCGCCATGTAGAACGCTTGCTCAGGGATGTCGTCGAGCTCACCGTCCACCACGCGTTTAAAACCACGCACCGTGTCTTCGAGCTGCACGTAGCGTCCCGGACGGCCGGTGAACTGCTCCGCCACGTGGAACGGCTGCGAGAAGAAGCGCTGTATCTTACGCGCGCGGCCGACGGTGACCTTGTCGTCTTCGGAAAGCTCGTCGATACCGAGAATGGCGATGATGTCCTGGAGGTCTTTGTAGCGCTGCAGGATCTCCTTGACAGTCCTAGCTACCGTGTAGTGCTCCTGCCCGATGATCCGCGGGTCGAGAATGCGGGACGTCGAAGCCAGCGGATCGACCGCGGGGTAGATGCCGAGCTCGGCAATCTGACGGGAAAGGTTCGTCGTCGCGTCCAAATGCGAGAACGTCGTCGCCACACCGGGGTCCGTGTAATCGTCGGCGGGCACGTAGATAGCCTGGATGGACGTGATGGAGCCTTTGTCGGTCGATGTGATGCGCTCTTCGAGGATTCCCATTTCCGACGCGAGGGTCGGCTGGTAACCCACAGCGGACGGCATGCGTCCGAGAAGGGCCGAGACTTCCATGCCCGCGAGCGTGTAGCGGTAGATGTTGTCGATGAAGAGAAGAACGTCCTGCCCTTCCTCGTCGCGAAAATATTCGGCGACAGTAAGGCCGGTGAGGCCGACGCGCAGGCGGACGCCCGGCGGTTCGTTCATTTGTCCGTATATGAGAGCCGTCTTCTCGAGGACGCCAGACTCCTTCATCTCGAGCCAGAGATCGTTCCCTTCACGGGTACGCTCGCCCACGCCCGAGAACACCGAGAACCCGCCGTGCTGCGTGGCGATGTTATGGATGAGCTCCATGATGATGACCGTCTTGCCCACACCGGCACCACCGAAAAGGCCAACTTTGCCGCCGCGGACATAGGGCTCGAGGAGATCGACGACCTTGATGCCGGTCTCGAACATCTCGAGCTTCGTGCTCTGCTGGGTGAACTCAGGCGGAGACCGGTGGATGGGAAGGCGTTGGTCCGTTTTGACGTCACCCATCTTGTCGACGGGCTCGCCGAGCACGTTCAGCACGCGGCCGAGCGTGCCACGGCCCACAGGAACGGTGATGGCAGCGCCCGTATCGAGCACGGTCATACCGCGTACGAGCCCGTCCGTCGGCTGCATCGCCACCGCGCGAACGCGGCTCTCGCCAAGGTGTTGCTGGACTTCGACGGTCACCTCGATGTTGTCGGTCGACAGCTTGCCTTCGTCCACGACGCGCAAGGCGTTGAAGATCGCGGGAAGCTGGCCGCTCGCGAATTCAACATCTATGACGTTTCCTATTACTTGGACCACACGTCCTACGTTGGTGTGTTTCCACAGGGTCATTCTCTTTCGGCTCCTTTTAATGTAGTGCTCGCTCGCTCTTCGCTCCCTCGCTCGGCGTGCCGTCGGCCCTCGCGGGCCGGGCTCGCTCCGCTCGCGCAGGGTGCACTTGATTCATTCGACACCCTGCTGCTGCTTGTTGCTGGCTGCTACTTGATCGCCTCGGCGCCCGAGACGATCTCCAAAATCTCTCTCGTAATCGTTGTTTGCCGCACTTTGTTCATCGTGAGCGTCAGCTGGTCGATGAGCTCGGCGGCGTTCTTGCTCGCGTTCTCCATGGCGGTCATGCGCGCAGCTTGCTCAGCCGCCGCGGATTCGAGAAGTGCATGCCACACCTGATACTCGACGTGTCGCGGGATCACCGCGTCATAGATTTCGGCCGCGGTGGGCTCGTAGATGTAGTCGAGCTCTTCCTCGGGTTTTTCGAACTGGAGCTTTTCGATCGGCAGGAGTCTCTCGACCACAACGTCCTGCTGCATGACGTTCTTGAACTCGTTGTAGATCAGGTAGACGGCATCGACGCGTTCTTCGGATTTCGAGTCGCTATAGCGTTCGATGAGGGGCTGCGCAATGCTTCCCGCGGTGTCATAGGTGAGGTCGCGAAAGATGTCCACGAATTGATGGCGGATGTTGTATTTGCGGCGCTTGAAATAGTCTCGGGTCTTTTTGCCGACAACTTGAACGTCGAGCGTCTCGGACTGGACACCGCCGAGAAAATCTTCCGCCCTCTTCATGATGTTGGCGTTGAACGATCCGCACAGCCCCTTGTCGGCACTAATGACGACGACGTCGACATTGGCGGGCTCGCGTTCGCGAAGCAAAGGATGGGCGTCCGCGTCGGCGCGCGTCGCTAGGCTGTTGAGCACCTCGAGCATCTTCTTGGCGAAGGGTCTCGCGGAGAGGATGGCATCTTGCGCCCGACGGAGCTTGGCTGCGGAGACCATCTTCATGGCTTTAGTGATCTGCTGCGTGTTCTTGACGCTCTGCGTGCGGCGCTTCAGATCGCGAAGGCTCGGCATCTGGTTCGGTCCTCAAATATGCGTGGCGCGAGCTAAGCGGCCGGCTCCTCGGAATCGGTTTTGAACTGGCCCTTGAACTCGTCGAGCGCGATCTTGACCTTGCGTTCGATCTCGTCGTCGAAGTGTTTCTTCTCGCGGATCGACTGGAGCACGCCCGGGTGCCGGTCGTCGAGATAGTCGTAGAGCTCGCGCTCGAAGCGCCCGCACTCGGAGACCAGAAGGTCGTCGAGATAGCCGTTATTCGCGGAGTAGATGATCGCGACTTGCTTTTCGACCGCGAGGGGCTCGTATTGGTCTTGTTTGAGGATCTCGACGAGACGCTCGCCTTTGGCGAGCTGCGCCTGGGTCGCTTTGTCGAGGTCGGATCCGAACTGCGCGAAGGCCGCCATCTCGCGATATTGGGCGAGGTCGAGTCGCATGGTACCGGCCACTTGGCGCATGGCTTTGATCTGAGCCGAGCCGCCGACGCGGCTAACAGAGTTACCGACATTGACCGCGGGACGGATGCCGGCATTGAAGAGGTCTCCTTCGAGGAAGATCTGACCATCCGTGATCGAGATGACGTTCGTAGGCACGTAGGCTGAAAGGTCGCCCGCTTGCGTCTCGATGAACGGGAAAGCGGTGAGCGATCCGCCTCCGTTCTCGTCGGAGAGCTTGGCGGCCCGCTCGAGCAAGCGCGAATGCAGGTAAAAGACATCGCCCGGATAGGCTTCGCGTCCCGGCGGCCGGCGGAGCAAGAGCGAGATCTCGCGATAGGCCGCCGCGTGTTTCGACAAGTCGTCGTAGACGCAAAGCGCGTGCTGCTCGTTGTAGAGAAAATATTCGCCCATCGCACAGCCGGAATAGGGCGCGAGATATTGAAGCGGAGCGGGGTCGGAAGCAGAAGCGTTCACGACGATAGTGTGCTCCATCGCACCGTTTTCTTCGAGGGTCTGCACGACTTGCGCTACCGTGGAGAGCTTCTGGCCGATGGCGACATAAACGCAGATGACGTCCTTTCCTTTTTGATTGATGATGGCGTCCACCGCGATGGCGGTCTTTCCTGTCTGTCGGTCGCCGATGATGAGCTCACGCTGTCCGCGGCCGATCGGAATCATGGCGTCGACAGCTTTGATGCCCGTCTGCAAAGGCTCTTTTACTGGCTGGCGGTCGATGATGCCGGACGCGATGCGCTCGACGGGGTTGTTTTGTTTCGCGTTGATGGGTCCCTTGCCATCGAGAGGCCGGCCGAGCGCGTCTACGACACGGCCGACGAGCTCTTCTCCCACCGGCACCTGAAGAATCTTCCGGGTGCGTTTGGCTTCGTCGCCTTCCTTGATGAGCGTCGTGTCGCCGAAGAGAACGAGCCCGACGGATTCTTCCTCGAGGTTCAACGCCAGCCCGAACACCTTGTTCGGGAGCTCGACCAGCTCGCCATACATGACGCCCTCGAGCCCGTGGATTCGTGCAATACCGTCTCCTGCGGAGACGACCGTGCCCACTTCGGAAACGTCGACATCGGCTTCGTAGTCGCCAATTTGCTCCTTGAGAACCTTTGTGATCTCATCGGCCCTGATATCCATTCTGGTTCCTTTTACCTCGGCTCGAGCCTCTGCCCAACGTGCAGGGCTCGTGATACGTAAGTCTAAAAACTCGAGAGTGTTTTTTCTTTGAATCGTTTCAGTTGAGCGATAACGCTCGCATCGTAGACACGATTGCCGATGCGCACGACGAGGCCGCCGACGAGCTCGGCGTCGGTGTTGTAGCTGAGCTCCATGGTCTTGCCAAGGGCACTGCTTAGGCTCGCGGAGAGACGTTTTTGCTGGTCCGCCGTCAGCAGGTGGGCCGAAGTCACATGCCCGGGTTGGATTCCTTGGTGATCGAGCAGCAGACGACCGTACTGTTCCGACACGAGCGGAAGCAGCGGCATCCTCCCTCGCGCAGCAAGAAGGCGCAGCAAATTGAGGGTGCATGACACGAGCGATTGATTCGCGAGAACGCCGTTCACAATCACGACTCGTGTCTCGGACGCCACGGTCGGGCTCGACACGACCTCGAAGAGCTTCTCCTGGGCGACGAAGAATTCAGAGAGCTCCGTGAGCTCGGCGCCCACCCGCGTCGCGTCCATCTTCTTTTCAAGGACGACGTCGAGCAGAGCACGCGCGTAGCGCTCGGCGAGGACCACGCTACCCGCGGCTGTCATGAACGGTTTTGTCCGAGAATCTCGATGCTGCGATCGATGAGCCTGTTTTGATCCTCTTCGGTCATCGAGGTCTCGAGTTTCTTGTGAGCCAGCGAGACCGCGAGCTCAGAGGCGAGGGCAAGCAGCTTGCGCCGCCCGGACTCGACTTCGTTCTCGATCTCTTTGCGCGCGATTTCGCGAATGCGCTCCGCTTCCGCCTCGGCCGCTTTCAAGATGCGGGCCCGCTCGGTCTCCGCAGCGCGCTTGGCTTCTTCCTTGGCCTTTTCGACCTCGTCGTCGAGGCTCGCAAGAAGCTCGACCGCGAGCTGGCGCTCTTGTTCGCCGCGCCTGCTCTTGTCTCGTGCGTCAGTCAGTTCGTTACGGATTTGCTCCGTCCTCGCGACGAGATAGCCCGCGAGCGGCCCTCGGAGGGCGAAAAAAAGCAACGCCGCGACGATGGCGAAGTTGGCGACACGCGGAAGGTTGCCGCCTTCGGCAGCATAGACCGGTGAGGAGGCTGTCACGAGAAGGACGAATAAGAATGTCGCGGTCGTTTTGCGATGCGTTGTCATTCCAGGTGTCAATCTAGGTCCCGGCCGAGAATCTTGCTGGCGATCTGGGATGCCAATACCTGAGCGTCGCGCTCGAGGGAGCGAACGGCCTCGTCGGTCTCGTCGGAGAGCCGTTGCCGTGCTTCGGAGATCTGCTTCTGCGTCTCGGCGCGCCGTTCGTTCAAAGAAGCTTTGGCATTGGCCTGGGCTCCCGAGCGCGCTTCGTCGAGCCACTGATAGCCGTCGTTGCGGGCCCTCTGAACCGCGGCGGCGACATCAGCGCGTGCTTTTTCGATCGTCTGCTGGGCGTCGTCCCACGCGCTCGCAGCACGGTCAATGCTCGCTTGTCGCGTCTCCATCGCCTGCGCTAGCGGTTCGAAGAAGAAATTCTTCAGAACGAACACGAGCGCAAACACGAGCGCACAAATGATGAGGGCTGTAACGTCGACGGATATCAAACTCTGTCCCTGATTGGCGAAAATGCCCGCACAGAGCTTTTAACTATAACACGCGTTTTTAACAGTCGTCAACGACGGCGCCAACAGGAACGTTCTTTTTGCTGGCCGCCATTTCTATTTAGAATAAACTATTTGTTTCACATTGTCGTTTCTGGACACGTTGCGTGGACCGCCCTTCTTCGACATCGCGCACTGGCCGTCGAATCGCGCACCTTCGTGGACGACGAGGGTTTCGCACTCGATCGCGCACTCTGCGCGCGCCGTTTTATGAAGCTCGACACGCTCGCTCGCGCGTACCCGCCCCCGGAGCCGACCAGCGACCGTCAAGATCGCAACCTGGATCTCGGCATCGACATCGGCGGATTCGCCAATGATGAGACGGCGTCCCGACTGTACAGCTCCATGGAACTTACCGTCGATGCGCAGCGTGTCGTGAAACGAGACTTCGCCCTGGAATGACGTGCCTTCGCTCAGAAAACCCTCGAGCTCTCCGCTAGCTTCGCCTTTTTTCTTCACTGGCTCCAAACCCCTTTCATGCTCTGGCGCACCGTTTCCTTCTGGCTCCTGTCTATGATTTCTTCTTCTTCGCCGCGCGAGCTCCGCTCACGACGGCTTGATAGATACGGTGTAGCTCGTTTTCGGAATGAAAGTCAATCTCGACGCGGCCCTTCGCGCCTTTTGCACCTTGGCGGCGAATGCGCACGGCCGTTCCCAGCGCTTGCTCCATTTGTCGCGAGGCTTCTCGTGTGTTGGGGTCCGCCCGCTCTTTGGGCTTGCTCGACGGGGGTTTTGAGGCGGCTTGGACCCAACGCTCTGCCTCGCGAACGCTCAGACCCCTCGTGACGATAAGCTCGGCGATTTCCGTTTGCATTTCCGCTTTGGGAAGCGCCAAGAGCGGTCGGGCGTGTCCCGGGGAGAGCTTCTGCTCCTCGATGAGCCGGCGTACGCCGCGCGGCAGCCGGAGAAGTCGCAGCAAGTTGGCGACGGTGGACCGATCCTTGCCGACACGCTCGGCGACTTGTTCTTGAGAGTAGCCCAGCTCGCCGACGAGGCGGCGATAAGCCGCGGCTTCTTCCATAGGGTTCAGCTCTTCCCGCTGGATATTCTCGACGAGCGCGACCTCGAGCAATTGCCGATCGTCCACATCACGGACGATTACGGGAACCTTCTTCAAGCCGGCTCGCTGTGCCGCCCGCCACCGGCGCTCCCCCGCAATGATTTGAAACCGGGACCCAACGCGCCTCGCGACGATGGGTTGAACAATTCCATGCTCCGTCATGGATCGAGCGAGCTCGCCGAGCTTGGTTTCGTCCATGCTCTGACGCGGTTGTTCCGGGTTGGGGTCGATGCGTTCGGGGTTGATCTCGACAAGCTGCGCCCCGCCCGTTGCCGGCTCGTCCGGTAGTAGCGCCGCGAGGCCTTTACCGAGAGCTTTTCTCTTCATGACGCAATAGCTCCTTGGTCAGATCGAGATACGCCTCTGCGCCCTTTGAACGAATGTCGTATAGCAGAATCGGCTTGCCGAACGAGGGCGCCTCCGCGAGGCGCACATTTCGCGGAACGACGCTGTCGAAAACGGTCTGCGGAAAGGCGGCGCGGACGTCTTCCATAACTTGAGCCGTGAGGTTTGTGCGCTCATCAACCATCGTGAAGACGATGCCAAGAACGGCGAGGCGGGGGTTGAAGCTCCCGCGCACCCGGCTTACCGTCGTCATGAGCTCGCTGACGCCGGCGAGCGCAAAAAATTCACATTGCAGCGGCACGAGAACCGTGTCGGCCGCGACGAGCGCGTTAACGGTGAGAAGGCCGAGCGAAGGTGGGCAATCGATGAAGATGAAATCGAACGTCCCGGCGATCGGAGCAAGGAGCTCGCGGAGGCGGTATTCCCGTTGAGGCTGGTCGACGAGCTCGAGCTCGGCGCCTGTCAAGTTGCGCTCCGAAGGAAGCACCTTGAGCCTTTCGAGCTCGGTGTCGCGAATCAAGCCGTCGGCGGAAACGCCGTCGACGATCCCTCGATAAATCGTCTGTCGATCGAGACGGTCCGTGTCGATACCGAGTCCGCTAGTCAGATTCGCTTGTGGGTCCATATCGACGACGAGCGCGCGTCTCTCCGCAGCCGCGACGGAGGCACTAACGTTGATGGCCGTCGTCGTTTTGCCGACCCCGCCCTTCTGATTGGCGATAGCAATGATACGCGACATGGCTTAGGTGCGTTGGACTCCCTCACCTTGGTGAGCGGGATAGAGGATAGCATAGCGCGCGCGGACGAGTGTTTCACGTGAAACAACAGGCAAGGCTGGCCCTCCCGCCTATTCGGCTATCGGCTAACCGCTTCCTGCGCGCTTCTCGGTTACTAGCAGCCAGCTTGTTGGGGTCGTTTCTAGCAAGCGGCGTGGTGGTTCTACTTTCAGTTTTGCGTCCGGTCTGAGGTCTCTGCGGGCGGTTTCTAGGCGCTTTTCGGCGCCGAACCACAGGAATCGGCCATTTGTGCTCAGCGACGACACGAGTTTTCTTTGGGAATTATAAGTAAACCTTGACAAGGCCCGCCCACCGTCACACGAACGCGTGCGGCTCAACTATCGGGTCACTCGCTGAATACAATACCCTCCCCATAGGGAAATAGGCGAGATCCTGCATGCTACCGCATGCGTTTCGTGTGACGACTGGCCCGGTGACCAATTCACCGGGCCAGTAATCCACGAAAGGACGCTTCGAGAATGCTCATGCGGAGATCAGCATTGTTTCTACTTATAGGTGTATTGGCTGGCTGTGGCGATGAGGGCGATAGTACACCAACGTCCCCAGCGCTGGCACCAACCACAACTCGTCAACCAACGCCAAGGCCAGGCCCGAAAGAGTTTGAACCGTTCTAACGAGGAGCCATACGAGCAAAGGAACGATGACGCACAGGCTGCGGCGGGTCCGGCGGACCCACTCGCTGAGGTACAGGCCCGACAGGATAATGGCGGGGCTCATTGCCATGGAGGCCCACCAGAAGGGATCGAATCTCTGCTTCCCCGGCATCACAGTGACCACCATGACGGTAACGAGAAAGGCGAGTTGGAGCAGCAACACGATGGGCCTCCGCCGGAAGCGCCACGCCCAGATCGTGCAGTAGAGATAGAGCAGACCGGCCACCCAGTGCATGGTCCGTTGGGGCCACCACCAGTACTCCTTCGTTCCTCCGAGCACGTTGGGGTCGACCATCATGAACAATTCGCCGATGAAAAGGCTGAGAGCTTTGAACTGAATCTGTACCGTTCCGCCAGAGGCCTTACGGTAGGATTCCTGCATGTAACCGCCGTCCGATGCGTGTGCGAGGTTCCAGATGATGTCGGGCGCCACAACTGCCGCGAATACCAGGTGGGCGAGGTACCAGCGGGGATCGGTGAGAACCGCCCGGCGCTCCTTCGAAAGCAGCATGAAACCCCAGAGGGCCGGAAAAAGCATCAGGGCGGTTTCTTTTCCCAGGTAGGCCAGACCCATCCATGCGCCCATACCGATGAATGGCCGCAGGTCCCCTTGCGGCGCGATTCGCGCACAGCTCTGAAGTGCGAGTGTTCCGAAGAGAATCAAGGGAATCTCGTGGCTGTTCAAGCTGCCCGACCCGGTGACGTGGAACTGGTCGATGGCGATCAGGGCGGCAGCCCACAGGCCGACGCTCTTGGAATCGACCACCTTCCCAACGCGGTACAAGGCCAGGCAGGTCAGGGCGCCCATGAGAACCATCGCCGCCCGGTACCCGAGGAGGCTCTTGCCGAAGACGAGAGAACTGAAGTGCGTCATGTAGGCAATGAGCAGCGGATGCCCCTGGCTTCTGAACACCAGGTGAGGCTCCGAGAGACTCAGACGGATGGTTTCCGCAATGCGAATGTTCGGGAGCTCATCCTGTGTGAACGTATGGCTGGATGCCTGGTAGACGCGCAGCCCCAGGGCCAGAAGAAAAATCGCCCAGAGAGCTATGGGATACTGACCGGCTAGCAGATACGCAAACGCTCGTCTGGGACTATCGTGCGACATATCTGCCAGTCATTGGCTGTACCCTGAGAAAGCGTTCTCTGGAGCTCACGACCTTGGTCTCGCTTCTCAGATGATCCGCGAGCCGCAAAGAGAGCGCGGTCAACAGGAGCGTCGGACCGTTGGCGCCAGAGGTTACAAAAGGAGCGCTTCCCGCCACATAAAGGTTCCGGGTTCCGTGGACCTTGAGCTGTTCGTCGACAACGCTTGTCCTTTCGTCGCGTCCCATTCGACAGGCGCCCATGTGGTGATGAGTCCATCCGATCTGCTCCTCCGCCAGCTCCACGTTTTCCGCCCCCAAGCGTTCGAAAATCGTGAGCGCCAGATCACGGAGTCGTTCCAGGGTTCTCCGTTCGTGTTCCGATACCTGCAGTGACAGCGCGGCCTCGGTAAGACCGAAGACGTCGCGCCGGTTCTCATCAAGAGTAATGCGATTCGATTCGCTCGGCTTCATCTCCATCATGACTGCCAGCAGAACCCGCGAGTCGTAGCCCTTCCACCAGCGAAGAAAACTGTCGACCGGGTGCTCGATGTCGACCTTGTGCTCGGAATTCGGCGTAAGAAAACACTCGAACAGCGCCCCACCCAGGCCGCGGGCCTTGAGCTGCTCGTAGAACTGCCAGCAGATCGCTTCCACGGTGCCTCGAGGGCTGGGCTCTGTCTTGAGATCGGCGGTGCCGATATTGACCGACAGATTCTCCATGAAGAATCGTCCGACCAGATCGTGGTCGTTCCCGACGCCTCGAGGAAAGCGCGACGTTCGGGAGAGAAGCAGAAGCCGGGGCGTCTCGATTCCTCCACAGGCGAGCACGTATCGCCTGGCCCGAAGCATGGTCTTTTCGCCGTTCTGGCGCTGGGCCTCGAGGCCAGTGACCTCGCCGTCGGGCTCCACCAGAACCCGGAGTACCCTGGTTCCACGAAGGAGGGTCCCAGTTTCCGAGGACTCGAAACGAGGCAAGTGAGTCTTGGCTATCCTGATGCCTCCGCCAGCCGACATGGGAGGCTGCTCGATGACCAGCCCTGCATCTGCGAAGATTCCTTCCATCCAGGAAAACCCCGGGTCGGAGCCCAAGGGAAAAGGGTAAGGAGACGACCGGGGAGAGGCGTAGCGGCTCAGTGGGCCACCTTCGACCTGTAGCTCGCGCTCGGCCTTCTGATAATACGGCTCGATGTCTTCGTAGGTGATCGGCCAGGGTGCATCCGCGGAGACGTACGGATTGGCGGGCGAGAAATCGAAGGGCTGAAACCGCGGGCAGCTTCCCGACCAGAGGTTGGAGGTGCCTCCCGCACCCAGAAATCGCGTTAGCTCGATTGGATACTGGTTGGGTTTATATCGTGGACGATCGCCGGGCAGCGGTCCTCCTTCGACCAGCAAGGTCCGGATTCCATGATCAGCCAGCTCACAAGCCAGAATCGTTCCTGCCGGACCCGACCCGACGACGCAGACGTCGAAGGGTTCCTGGTCGTCCGCGCCGTTACCGCGGAACGCAGCAGGCGCAGAGGAAGAAAGTAGTGTGCCCTCGGAGAAAGAAGCAAGTTGAATGCCCGAAACGGTTCCGGCCAGGGTCCGTAGAAAGTCGCGACGCGTCGGCCCGCTCACGTCAGTTTTTCCGGTCCGCCCGAACCACATTCAAGAGCTTCACGGATGGGGAGCGTAGCATGCAGTGTTGATGGAATCAAAACAAGCAGCCGATCCGTTTCCTCGTTCCCGGCGGTCAGGCCTCGGCAACCACGCGGCTCATTTTTTTTTGGCCCATCGTCGGCGAAGCGATTTACGCTGGGCGGCGATGAGACTCGGTGTCGTCAGCTGCGGGTCTAAAACCACTGTTCTAGGCGATCCATAGCGATCCAAAACCCTTCCCCTTTGTTTTGGTGGCCTTGCCAAATTTCGGGAATGAAAGACGCGTTGGGCGCCGTTTTGTCCAGATCGGCGGCCAATGCGGGAAAGTCGACTTCGCCTTCGCCGATTTGCAATCCTTCGCCGTCAACGCCGGCAGCGTCGACAATGTGCAGATGCGTGGAATGAGGACCGACGCATTCCACAAACTCTTTGAACGAGAGGTTGTAATGGTTACAGGCCAGTTTGGAATGCGAAATGTCCAAACACAGACGATACCCGTGTTTTTCGCAAAAGGCGGCGGAATCCTCCGGAGTCACAAACACATTGAGATACAATTGCCCGCCAAAGTACCATGGAAACGGAGGCAGCGTTTGTGGAATGAATTCCACGCCTTCGGATTCGACCTCGGAGAGGCTTTGCGCCACAATCTCGTACAAACGATCGCGGTCTTCCGCCGGCAAATGCGCGTCTTTGGTGAAGCCCCCGACGCTAACAACAATCAAAGGGTGCGACGCTTTTTTGAAAAAGGGTTGTAGCTCGCGCGTGACATCGGCGACTCGTTGGAGTTCTTGTACCGAACGTTTTCGGTAAGATTCGTCCTCAGCCGCTAAATTCAAAAGATGGTCGCCGGGAAACAAATCGGGACTGTGCACGATCAAATCCATGTCGTACTCTTCGTCAAAGTATTGGCGAATGTCCGCTTCCATGTCTTTGTAGCTCAAATGAAACTCGAGGAAATCGGGATTCGTTTTTTTCAAGATCGCGCGATAGTCGTGGTACCGTACCGGGACTCCCCAAGGGCGTTTCAACTGATAATCGCGCGCCAAGATCGATTTTTGTTCGAGATCGCTGGGAAAGAAAAATTAGCCGGCTTTGATTTCACGTTTGGCGGTCATGCCGATCAGTTTCGATTTAGCGTTCGGTTGCAATCCGCGGCCGGGACTCTTCACATCGACCATACGCTCTTCGATCGTCTCTCCGGGACGAATGTCACAGACGCTCACCAAACTTTTGGCCAAGGTGACGCGATTCATCTGTTCACCTTGCGTGATTTGACGCGGCACCTCCGACCCCATCGCTTGTTCGACTTGGCGCACGCTATCGACCATTGCCTCGAACTCTTCCGGCAAGAGGCTGACTTTATGATCGATGCCTTCCATCGTCCTGTCGAGCGTGAAATGTTTCTCGATCACTTTGGCGCCCATGGCCACGGACGCAACCGCCACATGATAGCCTCTTTCATGACCTGAGTATCCCGCGTGACATTCGCCAATTTCTTGCAAGCGTTTGAGATAGCGCAGATTGATATCTTTGAAAGGAGCGGGATAACTTCTTCTGCTTCGCGTGCTTGTACTGGCTGCGCTTGGGATACTTCATGGTCGAACATTACCTCGGCCACCACCATAGGTAGATTTCGCGCTCAGCCAAGAGCGGTGCAACAACGCCACGTGGACTCGGCGCTCCTCGGCGCCTTCGTGGTGACGCTGCCTCTTTTGACTCTCTTCATTGCGAGAGCGCTCGACGGCTTGACGGGCGGGGACGGGCGGGAACGTTTCTGTCGCCAACGCCTATCTCGTGGACGTGACGGACGAGGCGGATCGCAAGACGAGCTTCGGCAAGATGGCGGTGGCCGGAAACCTCGGCTTCATCCTCGGACCCACGCTTGCGGGGCTTTTGGGCGCGACGCGTTTCGGCGAAGTCATACCCGTCGTAGCCGCCCTCCTCATCTCGCTCGTCGCCTCCGGGGTGATCGCTTTCTATCTTCCCGAGTCCCGCCCTTGCGTGCTCGCGGAGGCCCCCCCCGCGACCGTCCGTGCACAAAGTGTTCGGGCAGGAGCACAAGGATTGTTTTAATATCGACGGGCCAGGGACAGTCGCGTGGAAAGACGTGCTCGCGCTTCCGCAAATACCGTTCTTGCTGCTCCTTTACTTCGTCATCTTCCTCGCGTTCAATTTGTTCTACACGGCGTTTCCGGTATATGCGCTCCAGGGGCTCTCATGGTCTATCACCGACATCGGGTTGTTCTTCTCTTTTCTCGGGCTCACCACGGTTCTCGTGCAGGGGCCGCTCCTCGGAAAGCTCGGTCGCAGGTTCTCGGACGCGGCGCTCGTGTGTGGAGGTGCTGCGATCCTCACGACGTCGTTCCTGTTGTTCACGAGTCCGAGCCGGACGTTGCTCTATGTGGGCGCCTTGCTCTTCTCGCTCGGAAACGGTCTGATGTGGCCATCGTTTCTCGCGCTTCTTGCGAACGCAGCAGGCGAGCGCTTTCAGGGGGCCATACAGGGCTTCGGCAGCAGTGTCGGAAGCCTCGCGAGCATCGCGGGGCTCATCGCGGGTGGCATTTTGTACGAGACCGTCGGGGGCGTGACATTTGTCGGCTCCGCGGGCCTCACTTTGCTGGTCGCCGCGCTTGTGCTCGTCTACACTCGGACGAGCGCCCGCACCGCGCGCAAGACGTAGAGTGCTGTCTCGAGCTCCTCGAGCTCGAACTCGTGCTCGGCGCCCAAATCGGACTCCCAATCGGTGAGCTCGCGCTGGAGCGTCTTCAGCGCGGCCTCGCCGGACTCCGTGAGCTTCAGAAGCGGGGATCGACGATGATCGGGATTGGTCTCGTAACGGGCCCGGCCCGACTCGACGAGCTGGTCGGCGAGGCGTTGGACGCTCTGACGTTTCACACCGAGGCGCCGCGCTAGTTGAGGCACCGTGCGCCCCTGTCCGGTGGCCGCCGCCAGTACACGCCAGGAGGCACGGGTGGCGCCGGCGCGGCGCGCCATCTGTTCGCGGAGCTGCGCCATCGCCTCGACCAGTTCCTGAGACGCGTCCAACACACGACGTACCGTCCCCTCCATAACAGTATTATGTCAAATTGACAGTTACCTGTCATTTTTCCGAGCCAAACGATCCCTGGCGGATTTCTAGAAGCGTCGGCTCGCGACTTTAGTTGGGCTCGGCGAAGCTGTAGAGCGCGTCATACGTCCGAACGTAGAGCTTGCCGTCGACGATCGCGACCGTGGACTTCGAGCCCTCGTCCATCGCGTTGACGGCGAGAAGCTCCCACTGAGCGCCGGCTTGAATCACGGCAACTTTACCTTCTTCGCTCACGGCATAGATCTTGCCGTCCGAGGCGACCGGCGACGCATAATAGGCGCCGAGGGCGCCGCGCAAACGTCCCCGCTTCATCACCTCACCGGTTTCGGGGTCGAAAGAGGTGAGGATGCCGCCTTCTTTCAACGTGTAGAGCACGCCGCGATAGTAGAGGGGCGACGGGACGTTCGGGCACGCCGTTCTATGTGGCGCCAGAAGTGTTCCGAGGCGAGCCGGAATCCGCGCAATCGGACATCTATAGCGTGGGCGTGTTGCTGTTCCATCTCGTGACCAACAGGTTCCCGGTCGAGGCTCCTTCGCGCTCAGAGGACCGTCGTCGAGCATCTCTTCGAGCGTACGCCCGCGCAAATATTCCACCCAGATGCCGGTACGCCCGTCATGCGTATCCGCGCCGTAAACGGTCGCGACGTTCGGATGGCTCACGCGTGCGAGAAGCTGCGCCTCTCGGACGACAGAGTCGCGCGCGCTCGACTCAGCCCAGCGTCTCGCAACAGCTTGAGGGCCACCGCGCGGTCGTCAGGCCGAGGGACAGCTTTTGCGCGACTTGCGACCGGGCGTGCCCGATGATTTCGTCGTGGTCGTCGAGCGCGCCTTGCACCCCGATCCCGCGGAGCGCTATCCGAGCGCTGGCGCGATGAATCGGGCGCTCTTGCATTCTCTCGGCGTCATCAGCACCGCATCGAAGGAGCGCTGGGGGGGGCGGCGCGCCGCGAAGAGTGCGCTCCCACCGTTTCTTCTGGGAGGCGCTGCGGCGGCAGCTCTGGCCGTTGCCGCTACCTCCTGGCTGACTCCGGACGTCACACCGCCCGACGTGCTGCGCTTCAACATTCTGCTTGCGGCGGGCCAAGAGCTCGACGTCGACTGGGGTCCGTCGCTCGCGCTATCGCCCCGTGGTGACGGCACCGCCTACGAGGACGAGCAGCAGTTGTACTACCGACCGCTCTCTTCATTCGAAGCTCAGCTCATCCGAGGGAGCGAGCTCCCTTACAACCCGTTCTTCTCACCGGACGGCAAATGGATCGCGTTTTTTGCAAACGACAACAAGCTCAAGAGAGTACCGGTCGCCGGCGGCAACGCCATCACGATTTGCGATGCGGTCGCCGGCAAAGGATCGAGTGCGAGCTGGGGCGCCGACGATACGATCGTCTTCACCGACTACACGACTAACGGCCTTCTCGCCGTCAACGCCCAAGGCGGGCTCCCTGAGCCCGTGACGACGCCGGACCGCGATAACGGGGAATTTCGGCACTCGTTTCCGGCCATGCTCCCGGGCGGAAAATCCGTTTTATTCTCTATCGTGACCGCGGATTTCCGAATCGACACTATCGGCGCGCTGTCGCTCGAGACCGGTGCGATCAAACGGTTCGAATCGTTGGGAACGAGCCCCATGTACCTGTCGCCTGGACATCTCGTCTTCGCCCGAGCGGGGTCCTTGTTCGCCGCGCCTTTTGACGCCGAGACGCTGACGCTCGAAGGGCCACCGGCTCGCGTGCTCGAGGGCGTGACGCAAAGTTTGAGCGTGATGCGGCCCTATGGCTCACAGTACACGCTTTCCGACAACGGTACTCTCGCCTACATCCCCGCCACGCGCGAGCGATCGTTAATGTGGGTCGACCGCGACGGATCGCACGCGACGCCTGCCGCCGACGCCGGTCGCTATGCGAACTTGCGTTTGTCTCCAGACGGCACGATGGTCGCGGCTGAGATGATCGAAGTGGACGCGTCGGGCATTTGGGTCATCGACCTCACGCGCGGCGGCAGAACACGGCTCACGTCAGATGGAGAAGACAATCACTTCCCGATTTGGATATCGGGCGGCGAGGAAGTGGCATTTTGCACTGCGGGCGATGGAGAGATTCTGCTTCGTTCCGCGCCCGTGGACGGTAGCCGTCCGCCCATCGTGCTCGCACGCAGCCCGGAGCCGATATGCCCGAGCGCATGGTCCCCGCACCATAACGCACTCATCGTGAGCCGCCTGCGCCCAGAGACTCTCGGGGACATTGGCACCCTCGACGTGAGTGCGAACGACGGCGTGCAGCCGATCATGGTGACCCGCAACTGGGAGTGGCAAGCGCGGCTGTCGCCCGACGGCGCTTGGATCGCGTACGCTTCCGAGGAGTCTTACCGCACCGAGATCTACGTGCAGCCTTACCCTGATTCAGGAGGACGCACGCGCGTTTCTCTCGAAGGCGGATCCCACCCCGTGTGGAGCACGGATGGCCATGAGCTCTTCTTTCTCGAGGAAGACACTGTCATGGTTGCGGAGGTGACGCTCGGTGCGCGCTTCACGGCAAGCCGACCAGAGGCGTTATTCGTAGCCGACGCATTCGAGCTCGAGTCCGACACGAGCTTCGATGTCTCGCCCGATGGGCGGCGATTTCTGATGATGGACCGCGGGCCGCGGCGCCGAAACATCCAGGTCGTTGCGAATTGGCGGCTGGACGTCGACAACGCCGTGGCCGCACCGCGCTGAGCTTGCTTCTCGAGAGTCGTTGACGATTACGAGCGCCGCGAGCCCTTCGCGCCACGCACCTCCTCTGCGAGTCGCGTGACCGCGCGAGTCACCGCCATCCGCGCCGCGTCCGCGCTCGGTTTTCCGAGTTCTTTCGCGATCTCGTCGTAGCTCAAGCCGAGCTCGAGACGGGCGACCACCATTTCGCGGTCGCTCTCAGCAAGCTGTGAGAGACCGCGCTCGTAGCGATTGAGCTTTTCCCGACCGATGAGCTCCTCGAGAGGCGACGGGCCGAAGGCTTCGACGCTGCTTGCCGTTTGATGCCCAGGCGGCTGCCGTTGACGCCGGCGCAGCTCGTCGCGGATGAGATTCGTCACCCCCGCGCGCAAATAGGACTAGAAGCCCCCGGTGTGGGTGGGCTCGAACGAAGCCACGTGACGCAACGTCTTCATGAGCACCTGCTAGACCAAGTCGTCCGTGTCCATCATCTCTCGCGCCCCGCACGGAAGCCGTCCTCGAGCCCACCTCTGCAGTCGCGCTAAGTGCCGTTTGTAGAGAAGCGAAACGGCGGCTTCGTTCCCCGCGCGCACTTCGTCCAGGAGGTGAAGCGTCGTCTGTTGCGCAAGGGACTGGCTGTCGTTCGTGCTCATGCTCTGTTAGCCCCCAAAGCGTGCACTCTCGAGTCCGGCGCGCTTCAACGTCCGCCCAGGGTCAAAACGGCCAACGCGCTCGGAGAGCTCTTGGAGAAGCTCACGCAATCGCTCCTCCGCGTCCTCGGTCGTCCTTCGCGAATGCGTATCGATGGGCTCCCTCCAATGTTCCTCGCGCAAGAGCTCCCGCTCGAGCGTTTGAAGCATGACCGTCGCCCAAGTCGGCGTCTCCACATCAATGTCTATGTGCAGCGACGCGCCGATCGGCACGGTCGTGTGCCATGCCCCGCGGGGTAGAAAGAGCACCGAGCCGGGTTTCATGACGACACTTTTGCCCGCCGGGAGCCGTTCCGGCGCGCCGCGCTCGAAGAAATGCTTCTTATCGGGCTCGACCCATTCGCCGAGCATATAGGTGAAATCCGGGTAGCGCACGTGACGATTGTCGAGATAGCGCCACTGCTTCTTGCCCTGTACTTGGATGCTGAACCCTTCGCCGTAGTCGAAATGGAATCCCGGCACGGTCGAGCACTCACGGGTACACGCAAAGGCGTTGCATCGGATCAAGCCCCGCGGAAGCCCGAGCTCGTCCTCGAGCCCGCGTATCCACGCATCGAAACTCTCGCTTTCAGGTTGGATGTTGTCCCAATAGAGTTGGTAGCCCCAGTCGTAGAGCTCGCGCGCTTCGTCGGGATTCTCGCAGACGAGCGTGCGGTGATCGTTTTGCACCATCAAGCGGTCAGCGGGACATCGAAGAAGGCTCTCCACGCTCTCGAGCTCGGGAATGTCTGTCAGGCCCCGGAGCCGTTTTTTAGCGCCGTGGCAGAGGAAGATGTCGTGAGGCCAGTGGTTCTCGAGAAAACGCTTCGCTCCGCGCGCTCCCAGAAGCCGAGCTAGCACGCCCGAGGCTTGGTCAGCGCACATTTTCGCCGAGGACGCGCGCAAGCGCCCGCGCCTCACGGATGGCTTGGTCGAGACTATCCTCGAGCCGATTCCGCTCTCGGACGAGATGCACCTGGGTGAAACGGTAGATGTCGCTCCCGCGCGGATGGTTCGAAAGCGTCTCGAGGGGCGCGAGTCCAGGGATCGTGGCCACTTGGAGCGCCGGGTCTTGGTGATAGGGCCCATTTCGTTCATAGGTCACGCGCAAGACGGGGCGGATCACGCGCACCATGCGCCGCACGACGTCCGCGGTAGACGCTCCGGAATAGGTCGCGAGGCGCCGATCGAGCTCGAGCGCCGCACGATGAAGCTCGGCCGCTTTGCCTAAGGCGCTCGACAGATCGAATTGATCGCCCGCCCAGGCTTTCCGCTCCTCGAGACGTTCCGTCAGCTCTTGGATCGCGGCCGCCAGTCGTATCGGTGGGATCGCGTTCGTTAACAGCCTAGAAAGAGCGGCGACGTAAAGCTTCGTATCACCGGTCAGAATCCCGAAGTCAATCTTATCGAACGTGTCTTCCGTCGTATGCCAGAACCAATAGCGGCCGCCCGGGTCGACACGCCCGTGACTGAATTGGAGAAGTGGCATCCCGATGCCATAGAAGCCTTGATCCGAGTTGCGTCCGGGGCGGCTAGCCCGGCCGGCCACCGAAGCGACAGTCGCGGAACACCGCGCTCGCGAGCTCGTCCATCGAAGCCGTATTGCTCGAGCGGTAGACACTCGCGCCCATCTGACCGACCCCGTCGATGTTCATATAGGCCAGCGCATGGTCGCGAAGCTCGAGCCACGCATAGTCGACAAACCAGGCCGAGCCGGCATAGCGGCCATTCGAGTGCGCCGGCCACCAGGCGACTTTCAAGCTTCGCTCGAGCTCGCCTCGATGACGGTGAAAGATACGCGCCATCTCGACCATCGCGGCGTTCGAGGCGCCTTCGTCGACGGCTCCGTAATGCCAGCCGTCGATGTGGCCGCCGACCAGCACGAACCCGTCGGCGTCCTTTTCGCTTTCTACGGTCGCCACCGCGAGCTTTAGCATTTTCCAACCCGTGTCGACCTCGGTTTCCATCGCGACCGTCACGGGGGCCGACGCGAGAGCTTCGCGAAGCGCGTCCCCGTCCGGCTTGTTGATGTTGACGCTCGGGATCGAAGGAAGCTCTTCGTAGTTTTCGTGGGTCGGCGTTCCCCAGATGGGACTGACGGTGAGCTCTTGGATGAGCTCGGAATAGGACATGAAGACGGCCCCCACGGCTCCTCGATCTTCGGCATCCTTGACACCCCAAGGAAGCGGCAGGGCGTTCACGAGAACGACCTTGCCTTCGACGTCCACGTTCTCGTAATCGCTCGGGGTGCCGGAAGCGATATAGACGAGCTCTCCGTGGGCGCCGCCCGGGGCCGTTGGCGCGGCGAGTGCTTGGGTGCGGCAAGTCGGCTCGCGCGGCTCCGCACCTTCCACCCGCAGAGCGCATCGTCCGGGATTACTGACATAGCCGGGAAACAAGTGCACTTCGACGTCGATACCCTCGGCCCTCAACGTCTCGACCACATAATCCACGGCCGCGTTCTCGCCAGGGCTTCCGCCATCGCGCCGGTGCATGACGATGGCCCGCGCGTGGCGCTCCAGAGCTTGCGCATCGACCTCGCCCAGTAGGCTTGCTTCATCGGCCGCACGAAGCGAGAAAGGTGCCGCAGCGACAGCTAAAAAGAACCCTAGAAAGACGAAACCCCTCATGCCCTACCTTCCTGCGAAACGAAGTGGCTCAGTCTATCGCCGCCGGCAGAAAGGAACAACGAGCGAGGAGCGCCCCATCGGATGCTAGAATTCCCACCCAATCGAGCATCGTCCTTCTATGGTCAAAAAGCGCAAGCGCTCTCGCCCCAAAGAACCTGTCACGTTCACGAGTGCTTGCGATCAGGTCGAAGCGATTCTGAAGGGGGCGGCCCGACGGGACATGGTCGCGGCCTACTCGAAGCCACCCCGGTTCCAAGCGGCTTTGACGGAGCTCGCGAATAGCATGCGCGCGAACCTCTTCCTGACGAGCTCGGGCCAAGTTTCTCTCGAGCGGACCATCTGGGCCCTCGACAAGAAAACCCGCGAAGACGGCTTCCACGTGCTGATCGACTGGGATGGCAAAGCGGAGAAATTCAACGAGGAGACCATCCCTGTCGACGTAGCTCTATTCCTTATGGACATGCCCGAGCCCCAAAAGTCGAAGGAGACCGTTATCGCCATTCTTCTCGACTATTACTTCTTTTACGCGATCGCTCTTCTCTCGCTTCGCGCGTGGGATGAGGGAAGCGCGGACGAAAACTTCGATCGGCTGACGCGGCTCCTCGGTGAGCTCCACGGGCCCGACGGTAGCGGACACTATTTCGTCTCGAATGCCGAGACGCTCATCCTGATTGCCACAGCCCATTTCGAATCCGACATCGGCGCCTACGATCGTTTGCTCGCGAAAGTGAGCAAGTTGAATCTCGAGCATCGCACACGTATCGCTCTCGCGCACGCGGCGATTCTGGGTAGCCATCTTCGTTTCGGATTCGAGACGAATTACGAACGCGACGTCATCAGGATGCGCATCGACAATGTCCCCGACTATCCCTGGGTCTTGTCAGCGCTCGCGGCGCTCATGGAAGCCTATAAGATCCTCAGGGAGGCTGGCAGCGAAGGCGATGCGCGCGACACGATCGTCGAAGGGCTCTTGAACGGCCTTTCGACCGATCCACGCGCCTTCGTGGGCACCCCGCCATCGTCTTTGGAGCCGTACCAGGACATGCTCTCGAGCTTCCACGAGCGTTTTTCCGAGTATCGCGACGACTTGGTCAAAGCGTTCGAAGAACAGCGTCCTTCTGCAGACACTTATTCCCCCGTGGCGCTCTACTTCAATTTTTCTCACAACGTGCTCAAAGCCATCGTTGTCGACGCCCTTCTTCGTGAAGAGCCATGGCGGCTGACGCTGAACGATTTGCTCACCGGCATCCCCCGCGACGAGGCAACGTCCGAAGCGCGCACGACGTTGGCGAGAAGGTTGATGAGTTATGCGCGCGCGAGCCCCAACACCATCGCTGGCCGTCTGAGGCCGGTCATCGTCTACGACCCCAGAAAAGGCCACCGCGACTTCATAAACACGGTCCGCAAGATCACGGAATAAGCTTCTCGAAGCGGCGAAGGATTTTCTCGTCTCGACGCTACATGTACGCCTCGGGCGACGCCCTAGTTCCGCGCTGGGCCAGGAACGTTTTCCTGCGTCAAGAGATTGGCGGCGCGGGATCGGCTCAGTCGCCGCTCTCCCTTGCCGACGGCAGAGCACGGTGTGCCTGCGAAGGTTCTCCGGTCATGACCGGTGTCGAACGGTCCGGAGTGGCGATTGACGTGTGTCCGCAATAGGGGCAACGGTTGGACCGCGGGGAGCATGGCGAGTAAAGATCAACGTCGCGGTCTCTCGCCCTTATCTTCTCCAGCTTCGTTCTCTCCATACGTCGAGAGTGTCTCGACGGCTTCGTACCTCTCAGTGAGCGACACCTGCGCACAGCGGTAACCGAATACGTAGTGCACTATCACACAGAACGGAACCACCAAGGTCTCGGCAACGAGCTCATCACACCTCTGCCGGCAAGCGCGAATGACGCTGGCCCCATCGTGTCGCGAGAGCGACTTGGGGGCATTCTCAACTACTACTGCCGTGCCGCGTAGATGGTCGCCGGCGACGGTAGCCCCTCGGCGGGCTCGACCGGCGTAGCGTGGAAACAGCTTCAGGAACATGCTTCGATATTCGCTCTCGACTAGGTGGTCATCTGCATGGTGACGACCCGCCCGCCCAAGACGATTGTAAAGCCCACGGCCCTTGGCCCGGTCGCAAACACAGACACTAAGTTGCTGATTTATGGCCTATTTCAAAAGGGCCGAGTTTTGGCACAGGACGGGACGGGCTCAGTCGCACCAACGTTGAGCCGACCTCTGAGCTGGTGCCACCTCCAGAGACTACCGCGTTTCATTCATTCGGGGTGGCCGTCAGGCTGTGGAGAACGCGACAGTATCTCATGATCTGGTGCTTGGTTCTTCATCGGCGCGGATGGCGCTGGACTTGCGGAACTCATCTGCCTCCGGCTTGGTCACAAAAGTCACGGTGCCGTGATGCCTTTCGACTGCCGCCATGATTTTGTCAATAGTGACGCGGAAGTACTCACGTCGGAGGTTAATGCGATTAACCCTACGAGCGGCGAACACCTCGTGCAGGGCACTCTCAAGTCTTGGAGCATCTTCGGAGTAAATCATTGCGTGAACGTCAAACCGAAACGGAACCGAAGCATCGCCTAACTCATTCACCCGCTCAAGTGGTTCGAGTCTTCTTGTCATTCCGATCTTGTAGATGCCCTCGCCGAAGGAACCGACGTTCGACAGCACGTAGACGTGCCCTGATCTCGTGAGCTGGGCGCGTGCCATGCTCTTGGACTTCCTGTCGATCGCCGTCGCAAGCTCTTGCTCCAGCTTCTGTACGAGGCCTTCAAGCTTGTCAACCTGAGCACCCGTGGCTTTGTCTAATTGGGCCCGTGCCTCCTCAAACGACTTGACGTAGCGTTGCTCCTCTTCTTCTGCGTCACGGCACGCCTTCTCGATTTCTTTCTCTGCCCTTTGTTCTTCACGCATCCGCTCTCGGATTTCTCTCTGTTCCTCTTTCTCTTCGTAAAGTTTCTCTCGGTGTTCGTGCACGAGATGTAGCTCCGCCAGCTTCTTCTGGAGGTACTCTTCAGCAATAGCGATTCTCTTCGTCGCTCCTAGCTTGTTGATAGCCTCGAAAGCCTTACTGATTCGCTTTTCGACCCTTGCAACGTTGTCGTACTTAACCCTGCCGATTGCCGCATCGCAATCGCCATTGAACGCGCGCAACATCAGTTGGGAGTGTTCGGCCATCATCTGTCGGCCTTTCGCGAGGCTGCCATCCACCACCCAGTCTCTCGGGCAGACTGTGGCAGACTTGTCTCGAATCATGGCCTTCTGTTCGTCTCGAATAGCATTGAGGCGGTCAACATACTCCTTGGAAGTTTCGAAACCATACCGCGGTTCATAGAATCCGAAAGACTGAATCTCGACCGCGTCCTCGACCGACTCTAGCTCCACACGCAAACTAGCAATTTCTGCGCGTAGGGCTTCGGCTTCAACTTCTTGTACAGGAGCAACCTGTGGTAGTTCTCTCCCGCACTGAGCACAGAACCGAGCATCAGATTCTTGTTTCGCACCACAGTTCTCGCAGCAGTGAATCATCTGTCCGCCTGTTCGACTTGACCCACCCCTTCACTAAGGCGCTGAATACAGGCGGCGGGGTCGATACGATTCAGGTCGAAAGCTTCAAAGGTAACTCTGTTTGCAAGAACTGAACGAAGGCGTTGGCGGGAATCGTTTCCAGTTGCACTATCGACGCTGGTCACCCAGCCATTGAGAAGTACTCCCTTAACCGTGTCAATATAGCAGGCCTCGATAATTTCATGGATCGTCCTCAGGACGAGTTGGTCGAGAATCGATTCATAAAGCGCGTCGGCTTCCTTCTTCTTGAGCGGGATTGGTTCTGCGCTATTGTCACGGGAGACGAACTTGTACCCCGCTGTTGTAGGGGTTGTCTCGACAGCGGGAAGCTCAAGATCAACGACTACGAACCCTGAGTCCTCATCGAACTCGACCTTGTTGCTCATCACCACCCAGTCCGGATAATGCGACCTCTCGAGAACGCGGGAGCAGTACTCGACGATTGCAGATACCTCTCCAGCTTCGAAAGCCCGTCTAAACTCGGCAAGCGCCTTGTTTGAACGCTCCTGTCCATTAAGGAACTGCGCCTTGTCGCTCTCGTATTGTTGTCGAGCGTCTTCCCGTGCCTTTTCGTATTGGCGTACGGCCTCCTTCCAGTCTTCCTGCGCCTTCGCTTCCGCGTCTATGTGAAGGCTTTCCTGCTTCTCGCACGCATCCTCCCACTTTCGAAGGCGACCTCGCAGTAACCACCCAAGACCGGGCTTAGGTGGAAGGACAAGGTCTCTGGATGCTGGCCTCTGCGGACGATCTGGGAACGAGAACGCCTTAAATTGTCGCGTATCGCGCTCCGCGTCCCAATCGAGGCGATCGTCAACCGCAAGGGTTGCCGCAAGAAGCCCCTCGGCCTCGGTAATGGTCTGCTTCGCCTCCGTGTCGAGGCGTTGCGCCTCGGCTTGGCCCTGTTCCTTTGCATCGCGTTTGCCGTCAACTATTTGCCTTGGTGCACAACTCGCGATCTCGGTCCACAATTGTCCTGTACTCGCGGATACGAGGTTCCCCATGAGCATTTTCAAACGCACTCAGCGGAAGTATGTGAAGAAGGCCTATCGCGTGAGGAATTGGCGTGAATATGAGGCGGGTCTACGCAACCGTGGGAGCCTGACCGTCTGGATCTCGCTCACCGCCGGCAAGCTTGTGAACTGGGACGCGCCCCGGCCGAGGAGGAGGAAACCGGGCCGTCAACGCAAGTACTCGAACCACGCCATCGAGACGGCTGTCACCCTGGGCATGGTGTTTCATCTGTCATCTAGACAGAGCGAGGGATTGCTGCGGTCGTTGTTCGCTCTGATGAAGCTAGACAATGATGTGCCCGATCACACCACGATTTCGAGGCGCAAGGCGAAGCTGGGTAAGGTCCCCTTCTACCAAGACAAGCAGAAGACGCCGTTGCACATCTTGATCGACAGCAGCGGTCTCGCTGTCCACGCCGGCCAGCTGCGCAGAGCACCAAATAGCAGGGACTATCGCAAGCTCCATCTGTGTGTCGACGAGCAGACTGGCGAAGTCGTCGCCGGCGAGCTGACGAGCAAAAGAGCCCGCGATTCATCGCGGGTTGCATCGCTTGTCAGACAGAGCGACAGTCCCATCTCATCGGCCAGAGCTGACACCGCATACGACGCCAGCGGCGTCTATGAGGCAATCGAGAATCACAGCGCTCATCGCTCGCCGAGGGTGCTGATACCGCCGCGCAAGGGCGCCCAGCTCGCATCGGGGCCGGCGAGCAGCCGACAGCGCAATCGCAACATTGCAGCACAAGCTCGGCTCGGCAAACGAAAGTGGCACACAGAATCGGGCTACAGCAAACGGAGCAAAGTCGAGACAACGTTCCATCGCTACAAGGCTATCGTGGGCTCAGCGATGCGAGCGAGAGGGTTGGCGGCACAGAGAGTCGAGGCAAGGATCGGGTGCAAGATTCTCAACACCATGACGGCGCTCGGGATGCCTGATAGCGAGATGATCGGATGATGGGAGTCGGGGCCAAGCGAGCTCTCGGCCTCTATCGGAGTTGTGCACCAAGGCAGCGGTCTGCTACGTTTGGGCGGCCAAGGAGCCCGTCGGCGCGTGTACCCGAGCCCCTACTCCAGCAATATCGCGACGGTGGTCCTACGGAGCGGCGATCGGGATGCGGGTCAATGGGTGAACGAGGAGCGCGATTTCATCAAAGATTTCGAGCGGTTCTTTGGAGAAACGCCGGAGATGGTGACGGCACTGGCGCTAATGGTCGATACCGATAACACAGGTGCGCGTGGTCGCGCCTGGTTCGATGACCTAGAGCTTAGGGAGGCCCGCCGGTAACCGTTGCCGATCGCAGCAACGTTCACTACCGAGGTCCTGGCAAGCGCTCAGTCGGTGCGGAGGCGCTCGTCGGATCGACGCGGGTTACCCAGCGCGCCGGTAGCGCGCAAGCGAGGGCGGCCACGACGAGAACGAGCGCGACGACGGAGCCGAAAGTCGGAAGGTCGAAAGGCGCGACCCCGAAGAGAAGACTCGACATCGCTCGCGCCAGCAGGAGCGCAGCGACCGCGCCGACGACGATCCCCGACAACACCGGCTCGAGCCCGCTTCGCAAGATCAAAGCGCTTACCGAGGCGGCGCGAGCACCGAGCGCCACCCGGATGCCGATTTCCCTTACCCGTTTCGTCGTCGAGTACAACACGACGCCGAAGAATCGTCGGCCCGCCTTCAAAAGGTCACATCGCCAGGAGACGTTCGCAGCGACTACTTTTTAAACTAGATTTAACTTAGTCCTAAACTTAGTCTAGTATGAGACATGGAAGTCAACATCCACGAGGCCAAGACACATCTGTCGAAGCTGTTAGCCCGGGTGGCTGCGGGGGAGGAGATCATCATCTCTAAAGCTGGCCGGCCGGTGGCCCAGCTTGTACGTTTTAGTCCATCGAAGGCCAAGAGAGTCGCGGCATACGACGTTACCGCTTTCTGGGCCGGCCACGGCACCTAGCCGTGGTAGTAGGATACGAGGATGGCGTCACGGCTCCCTATTTCCCTCACTTTGGTCACGCTCGCAGCGACGTCGACGGTAGCGCAGCTTCGGTATGACAAGGAATTTCCGGAGATTGGCTATGCGTCTTCGGCGCCACGGGATGCGATTGCGCGCCTGCAACAGAGAATTGACGCCGGCGATGCGCAACTGAAATTCGAGGCGCCGAACGGCTATCTTTCCTCCGTCCTACGCGAGCTCGACATCGACGTCGACTCGCAGATACTCGTCTTCTCGAAGACCAGCTTTCAAAAAGGCCTCATCGCACCCGAGACGCCGCGCGCGATCTACTTCAAAGACGACGTCTATGTCGCATGGGTCCAGGAAAGCCCGAGTCTCGAGATCTCTACGATGGCGCCGGAGCTCGGCGCCGTCTTCTACACACTCGAGCAGGCGCAGGGCGCACGTCCCGCGTTCGAGCGGCAAACGTTTCTTTGCCTTCGCTGTCACGATTCCTACTCGATGACGGGAGGCGGCGTTCCCCGCCACATTATCGGCTCGGGCCTTCCCGACGCGAGCGGCCGAGCGGCTTATCACGAAGGGTGGTATCTCACGACCGAGGAGACGCCCATCGAAAAACGATGGGGCGGCTTCTATGTCACCGGGACCCACGGAAGCCAGTCGCACCTCGGAAACGTATTCGTGACGGCCGCCCCCGGCGACGCGGCGAGCACGGATTTCGCGGCGGGCGCGAATCGGACGGACCTGAGCGAGCTCATCGATACCGGACCCTATCTTGGCGATCACAGCGACATCGTAGCTTTGATGGTGATCGAGCATCAGATACACATCCAGAATCTCATCACGCGCGTGAGCTGGCAGGCGCGCTCCGCGGCGACGTCCAAGCCCCCAAAGGAGATTGCCGAGATTGCCGAACCGCTCGTCGATGCGATGCTGTTCGCCCACGAAGCGGAGCTCGAAGCACCCATCGCCGGCAGCTCCAACTTTTCCGAGACATTCGTAAAAAAGGGTCCGCGCGATGCGAAAGGCCGATCGCTGCGCCAGCTCGATCTCGCGACGCGCCTTTTCCGCTATCCGTGCAGCTATCTCATTTACTCCGAGGCGTTCGACGCGCTACCTGGCGAGGTCAAGGCTTACATCTACCAACGCTTTAGGGAAGTGCTCGAGGGCGAGGACATGAGCGAAAACTTCGCCCACCTATCCGAGACCGATCGCGCCGCGATATCCGATATCTTGGCGGCGACGAAGACGGACTTCGCCAAGCGATAGCAAAGCCCATTGAGGCAACATCGCTTTTTGAGTTAGCATCGTGGTTCTTCTTTCAGGAGCGTCGCGATGAACCGAAGAATACGGATCCTCGACGGGGAGCCTCCGAAGCAGCACTTGATCGAACAACGTGAAGATCGCGGTATTCGCACCGATGCCGAGGGCGAGCGAGAGGATGGCCACCCCGGTAAGGAGCGGCCCTTTAGCGAGCGAGCGAGCGAATCGCGTAGCGTAGATCGTGAATGAGAACCGAGAACATCGAGGCCTCCTGAGCGCACTAATCCGATGTTCTTTGGACGGTGGCGCCGCAACGAAGGTTGCCTCGAAAGGGGTTTACGGAAGCGACTCTACCCAGTCGCCTTTTTCCAGCCACTGAACGCGCAGCATCTCGAGGAGGCCCGAAGCCTCGTAGGCGCTGACGTAATTGTCGAGGAGCATTTGCAGGGGCAGCTCGCTCGCCGACACCGCAATCCCGATGGGCTCCACCGTAAGAGGCGCGGAGAGCGTAGCGAGATCTTCGTCCGGATAGCGAAACACCGCGAGGTTACACGCCGGCACGTCGGCGACGAGCGCGTCGATCTCGTCTTTGATGACCATTTGGATCGCGTCGTCGTAGTGCTCGACAGTGACGAGCTTCGCATTCGCGAGCCTCTTCTTGACAAAGGCCTCGCTCGTCGAGTTACGGATCGCCGCCACCGTGATACCGGAGCGATTGAGGTCCTGAGCCGTTTCGCCACCCGCGAGCGCTCGCGATTTCGCGAGAACGGATTTCCCCGACACGATGTATGGCCCCACGAACACCGCGTCAAGACTTCGTGCCGCGGTGATGGTCATCCCCGACATGACGATGTCGACCTCCCCATCCTTCAAGGCATCCAGAAGATCAGGAAACGCTCTCGTCACGAACTCGACCTCGACGCCGAGCGCATCGGCGACAAAATTGGCCAAGTCGACTTCAAAGCCAATGAGCTCCCCCGCCTTGTTCTTGACGTTGAAAGGTGCCTGGTCGCCGGACATGCCGATGCGGATCTTCCCGCTTGCGACGATCCGCTCGAGGACTGGAGATTCGGACGCCAGCGTACCTGCCGAGAGAATCACCGCCGCGCAAAGGGTTATTGCGAGTCGCTTCGCTGTCATCATCGTGAGATTTCCTTTCATGCTCGAAGAGCCGAAACCATCATATACACGTGTCGCACACGCCATGCCTACAATTAATGTTAGCCAGAAACCCCGTGTGGCCGGCAGAGTGTCTCTAAAAGATACCAATTAAACGATTTAACAAAGTTTTGACTCTCTTAGAAGGGGTTCCGGCCGCGCAACGATTGACAAACCTACCCATGGTCGCGGGATAATGGCCACGGAGGGTCCACGCCGCCGAAGCCTCTATCCTCGTGTGGGCGTTTTCTGGTCGAAATGATAATGCTCGCGTTTGGGAGTCGGCTGCCACGGGTGACGGGAGTCAGAGAATGAGAAAGTTTGGCTTGGCGTTCGCCACGGCAGCTTTATGCCTTGCCTTTTTTGCGGATGGCGGCGCAGCCCGAGCCGCCGAGCCCGAGAAAGAAAGCCCTACCGCCCCCGCGATGATGTCGACGGAAGCGATGAACGCGATGGCCGAGGATTACTGCCTCATGTGCCATAGCGACGCCGCGCAGACCGGGGGATTGACGCTCGAATCTTTCGACGTTTCTCGCCCCGAAGAGAGTGCGGAGGTCGCCGAAAAGGTCATCCGCAAGCTGCGCCTCGGGATGATGCCGCCGCCGATAGCGCCGCAACCCGAGACTGCGGATTCGCAAGCCTTCGCTTTGTCCCTCGAAACAGGCATCGACCTTTACGCCGCGGAGCATCCGAACCCCGGACGAAGAACGTTCCAACGACTCAACCGCGCCGAATATGCACGCGCGGTTCGAGACATGCTGTCGCTCGAGGTCGACGTGTCGGCGTTCTTGCCGCCCGACACGATCAGCGACGGCTTCGACAACATCGCCGACGTGCAGACGATGTCAGCTACCCTCATGGAGGGCTACCTGCGCGCGGCGGGCCGGATCAGCCGCGACGCCGTGGGCGATCCTCTCGCGAGCGCTACCGAAGAGACCTACAAGATTTCGAGACGCGAATCTCAAGTCGAGCACGTCGAAGGAGCGCCCATGGGAACACGCGGGGGACTTTCCGTCGTGCACAACTTCCCCGCCGATGGCGACTATATTTTCAAAGCCCAGCTCCACAGCACCCCTACAGGTTTTCTTTATGGTTTGACGGCCGGTGACAACGAGCAGCTCGAAGTTTCCGTGAACGGCGTGCGCGTCGCGCTTATCGACATCGACCCGTTGATGCACGAATCGGATCTCAACGGCGTAGTGATCGAGAGCGATCCAGTGCACATAAGCGCAGGTCCGCACAGAGTTTCCGCCGCCTTCATAGAGCGCTATCAAGGGCCCGTCGACGACTTGATCCGTCCCGTCGAGCACACGCTCGCGGATACGACGATCGGAAAAGCGCATGGCGTCACGACTGTGCCACACTTGCGCTTTTTCAGCATCAACGGCCCGCACGACGTGACCGGCATCTCCGAGACGCCGAGCCGCCGCCGCATCTTCACGTGCCGTCCCGTCTCCGCGCGGGACGAAGCGCCTTGCGCTACCGAAATCGTTTCGCGTCTCACGAGCCAAGCCTATCGCCGACCCGTTGACGAGAACGACGTGGAAGGTCTGATGTTCTTCTACCAGACAGGCGCGGACGAAGCCGGTTTCGAAGCGGGCATACGAACGGCCCTCCAAGCCATCTTGGCAAGCCCGCATTTCGTCTTCCGCCTCGAACAAATGCCGGACGCCACCGAGGACAGCCCAAACTACCGGGTCGGTGGCGTCGAGCTAGCGTCACGCTTGTCGTTCTTTCTTTGGGGCTCTGCGCCGGACGACGAGCTCCGGATGCTCGGCAGCCAGGGCGCTCTCGCCGACCCCGCGTTGCTCTCGGATCAAGTCGACCGAATGCTGGCGGATCCAAAAGCGGATGCACTCGCCACGCGATTCGCCACTCAATGGCTGCGCCTTCAAGACCTGGACCGGTTGCATCCGGATTACCTCCACTACCCGCAATACGACCAGAAGCTCTCGGAGGCTTTGAAGCGCGAGACGGAGCTGTTCTTCGACTACTTGATACGCGAGGATCGAAGCGCTCTCGATCTTCTGACCGCGAACTACACGTTTGCCAACGAGCGCCTCGCGAAACATTACGGCCTCCCGAATGTCACCGGCCCGGAGTTCCGGCGCGTCTCGCTCGAAGGGACCGAGCGACGCGGCATCCTCGGCCACGGAAGCATCTTGACCTTGACTTCGATTGCGGACCGCACGTCACCGGTGCAGCGCGGGAAATGGGTCATGGAAGTGCTTCTCGGTAGCCCCCCGCCGCCACCGCCACCGAACATTCCCGATCTCGCGGAAACGCAAGACCTCGCGGAGGGCAGAGTTTTGTCGGTGCGCGAAGCGATGGAAGCTCATCGGGCGAACCCCGCTTGCACGTCGTGCCACCGCGTCATCGATCCCCTCGGGCTCGCGCTCGAGAATTTCGACGTCACGGGCGCCTGGCGCATCAAAGACGCCGGGAACCCCATCGACCCCTCGGGCGAGCTCTATGACGGCACGCCCATGGACGGGCCTGCCGGGCTCCGGGACGCGCTCTTGAAGCACTCGGACGCGGTGATCATGAGTTTCACCGAGAGCCTCCTGACTTACGGCCTCGGCCGCCGCGTCGAGTATTACGACATGCCGACGGTGCGTGCCATCGCGCGCGAAGCGAAGACGAAAGACTATCGCATGTCCACTTTCATTCGCGGCGTCATCAATAGCGCCGCTTTTCAATCGAGTCGAGTGGAGCGCGACGAGCACACAAGCTCGGTAGAACCTTAGAAATTTTCTAAGATACGATCCTGCATTAGGAGGCACACGAGATGTACATCACCAACAAGCACATGTCCCGCCGGGCAGCTCTTCGCGGCATGGGCGCAACGGTGGCGCTGCCGTTTCTCGAGGCCATGGTGCCCGCCCGTTCATGGGCCGATGGCACGTCGACACCGTCGCGCCTGGTGTGCATAGAAATGGTCCACGGCGCCGCCGGCAGCACGAAGATCGGTATCGAGCAGAACATGTGGGCGCCGGCGGCTGTCGGGAGCGACTTCGATCTTTCGCCGAGCAGCTTGAAGCCGCTCGAGCCGTTCCGCAAATACCTCACCATCGTAAGCAACACCGATGTGCGCAACGCCGAAGCCTTCTCGCTTCCCGAGATCGGCGGCGACCATTTCCGCTCCAGCGCCGTCTTCCTGACTCAGTCCCACCCGAAGCAGACCGAAGGCAACGACGTATACGCGGGTACGTCGATGGATCAGTTGTATGCGAAGCAGTTCGGGCAGGACACGGCCATCCCTTCGATGCAGCTTTCGATCGAGAACGTCGACCAGGCCGGCGGCTGCACCTACGGCTATTCCTGCATCTACACCGACACGATCAGCTGGGCCTCGCCCACCGCTCCCCTGCCGATGATCCGGAACCCCCGCGTGGTCTTCGATCAAATGTTTGGCGAGGGCGCGACGCCCGAAGAGCGCGCCGAGCGCCGGCGCACCAACAGCAGCATCCTCGACTGGATCACGAACGAGGTCGCACTGGTGAAAAGAGACCTCGGCCCGACAGATCGGCGCCGGCTCGACAACTACCTCGAGAACGTGCGCGAGATCGAGCGCAGGATTCAGAAAACCGAGGCCCAGAATACGAGTGGCGAGCAGCGTGAGCTACCCGATGCGCCCATCGGCGTTCCGGACTCGTTCGAAGAGCACATGAAGCTCATGTTCGATTTGCAGGCGGCGGCCTTCATGTCGGACGTGACGCGGGTGTTCTCGTTCAAGCTCGGCCGCGACGCCTCGGGACGCGTTTATCCGGATAGCGGTATCAACACCGGATTCCATTCAGCCTCGCATCATCGCGACCAGGAGAAGCGGATCAAAGAGTTCGCGAAGATCAACACCTATCACATCAGCATGATTCCCTACTTCCTCGAGAAGCTGGAAAACACGATGGACGGCGAGTCCAACTTGCTCGAGAAGACGCTTATCATCTACGGCTCGCCGATGGCCAACTCCAACATACACAATCACAAGAGATGCCCGTTATTCTTTGCCGGACACGCGAACGGACAACTCGAGGGGAACCTCCACCACAAGGCGGAGGACGGCACCCCGATGGCGAACGCGATGTTGACGGTCCTCCGCCGAATGGGGATGGACATCGAGACCTTCGGCGACAGTACGGGCGAGATGGCGATCTGAACGACGTTTGATGGAGTCACCAATGTTGGCAAACAAGCTAGGACTTAGCGCTTCAGCCGCTTTGTGCTGCGTCGCCCTCATTGCGGCAGCACCCAAAGATATTCCGAAAATGGGTGCGTCACCGGTGGCGGACGCCGCGAGGCAAGGCGACGGGGAGACCGTGCGCGCCTTGTTGAAACAAGGCGTCGACGTGAACGCGGCTCAAGGCGACGGCATGACCGCTCTTCACTGGGCCGCGGTGAAAGCGGATGTCGAGATGGCGGAAATGCTTCTCTACGCGGGCGCCAACGTGAAGGCCGCAACCCGGCTCGGCGCGTTCACACCGCTCTTCCTCGCCGCGAAGACCGGCGACGCGGCCGTGGTGGAAACCCTCGTGAACGCTTCGGCGGACGTCAACGTCTCGACGTCGATGGGCGCGACGCCTCTCATGCTTGCGGCGGCCTCGGGAAATCCCGACGCGGTGTCCATTCTCTTGGAGCACGGCGCAGAAGTGAACGCCGTCGAGCCGTCCCGGGGACAAGCGGCGCTCATGTTCGCGGCCGCTTACAACCGGGGTGATGTGATAGACGTGCTCGTCGAAAACGGCGCCGACATCACGATGGCAACCAAAATCGTCGAGACCGCCGCGATCGAGAAGAAGTGGTCCGAAGCCGACCGCGAGCGCCGCAACGAACGCGAAGCCGCCGCCAAGGCCGCTGCGGCGGCCGAAGCCAAAGGTGTGGAGCCGCCCAAGGGCGTCGAAGAGACCCCACCTTCCAAGGACGAGGGAAAGAGCGTTTTCGCCAAAGTCTTCGGATGGGTTCCGGGTGTCGGAGGCGAAAAGAAAACCGAGCAACGGCGCCGCTTCCGCCGTAGCCCTTTTGGCGAGCTCGTCGGCAATCAAGGCGGGATGACCGCGCTCCTTCTCGCTTCGCGTCAAGGCAATCGGGAAGCCGTCGAGGCGCTCGTCGCCGCGGGCTCGGACGTCAACGTCGCGAGCGGCGGTGATCACACGAGCCCCCTTCTCATCGCGACCATCAACGGCCACTTCGATCTCGCCAAGTCTCTGCTCGACCGGGGAGCGGACCCGAGCCTAGCGAGCGAAGCGGGAGCGACACCCCTCTACGGCGCAATCAATTTGCAGTGGTCGCCCAAAGCCCTCTACCCGCAGCCACAGGCTTACCGGCAGCAGGAAGTCTCCTATCTCGAGCTCATGAAATTGGTGCTCGAGGCCGGCGCCGATCCCAACGCCCGACTGAAAAAGAAATTGTGGTACTCCGGCTATAACTTCGACCTCTCCGGCGTGAACGAGAACGGCGCGACCGCCTTCTGGCGCGCCGCCTATGGTACGGATGTCGACGCCATGAAGCTTCTCGTGGCCTACGGCGCCGACCCGAATTTTCCTACTTTGAAACCGGAAGTCGATCCAAGCGATGGCATTGGCCCGCAAGAGGAAAAAGAAGACGTCTCGGGCGTGGTCCCGGTGCCACCGGGCGGCGATGCCGTCAGTCCTCTCCTCGCCGCGGCGGGGGTGGGCTATGGTAGAGGCTTCGCGGCGAACTCACATCGCCATCACCCCGCGGGCTCGATGGCGGCGGTACGCTACCTCGTCGAAGAGTTGGGCGCAGACGTGAACGCCCGGGATCATGATGCCTATAACGCGCTACACCACGCCGCCAGTCGCGGCGACGCGGAGATGGTCCAGTATCTTTACGATAAAGGTTGCGATGTCAACGCGATAAGCCGTCGCGGGCAGTCGACGGCTGACATGGCGAACGGTCCCGTGCAGCGCGTGCAGCCATTTCCGGAGGCCTTGGCGTTATTGGAGCAGCTCGGCTCGGTCAACAATCACAACTGCGTCTCCTGCTGAGCGGCACTCGAATTCGATTTCATCTCGCTCGGACGCTCCAAGTGGACAATATGTCGTTCAGCTGTGTCTGAGTGAAGGGTTTCGACAAGTAGTCGTCCATTCCGACGTCAAGGCACGATTGCCGGGCGTCTTCCACGGCGTCCGCCGTCAAGGCGACGATCGTCAGACGGGAGTGTAAGTGACGTCCACGATTCATCGTCATCGATTGACGCACGCTTCGACTCCGCTCTTCGGATCCGCCGCGTCGTTTCGTACCCGTCAAGTTTTGGCATGTGGCAATCCATTAGCACGAGGTCGTACGATTTCGAGGCAATGGCCTCGAGCGCTTCCAGTCCCTTCGCTACCGCGTCCACTTTGCAGCCGAGCACGTCGAGAAATTCCGTGACGACCAATTGATTCACGGGGTTGTCTTCGCAGGGGAGTATTTCCAAGTCGAGCGGCGTCGGAGTCTCTTGAAGATTCGGCCCCGACGAGGGCTTCGACGGCGCCGAGGGGAGGCAAACGTATGCCCCGCAGGGCTCGCCAGTGGTATTGGTAAGCCAACCGGGTTTCGAACGGCGCTATTGGGGTGGTGGTAGCGTTATTATCGCTCCCTCGAACGGCGGCACGCCAGCACCCGGGCACCAGGCCCCGGTGCCCCGGAAGTGGGTGTCGATACACTTGAACTCGGCGCCGAGGCGCAACATGTACTTCACGGTCTCCGGGAACGGCGACCGACGGTGGTATCCGGCTCCGCCGCCACGGGCCATATCGACCGCCGACTGGCCAAGCCGGCTGATTGCGTGCAGGTCGGCGCCCTTCGCCAGCAGGTAATCGATGAGGCGGTTGTCGCCCCTGGCCGCCGCATAGTGGAGCGGCGTGTAACCCCACGAGTTGGGCACGTTGACGTCCGCGCCATGCTCCTCGACCAGGTACTTCACAGCATAGAAGAAGTTGTTCGGCACCTGGCGCAAGTCGACGGCTACAAACCCCAGCCAACCACCCCCCGCCGCAGCGTGTATGGGATACATGTTGGCCGTGCCCTTGGGAAACGGCGGCAACCCCGAGTCATCCCCGCTTCGCCCGTCCTCTTGCCGTGAACCTCTCATGCCGACCTCGTCCCACCTGGTCGGAACGTTCGGGTCGGCGCCGGAGGCCGCCAGCAGCTTCATCGCCTCGATGTCCAGCGCGAACGCGGCCCGCCAGAACGGGGTGGCACCGTTGACGTCGAGCCCCACCCGTCCGACGACGAATTCCCAGTACCACAGGTGCCTCTTGATGGGCACGTTCGGGTCGGCGCCCGCCGCCAGCAGCGCACGCAGCACGTCCAAGTACGTGCTCTGCTGGTGCTCATGCGCTCTGGGCACCGGGTGACTGGTAAAGTTCGCCCACTGGGTCTGCAGCACACCAAAGAGCGGTGCGACCCGGTCGGTGTGGGTCGCCAGGTTCGGATTCGCGCCGCGCTCGATCAGAACCAGCGCCAGATCGAAGTGACCATTCTGCACGGCGCTGACGAGGGGACTGCTTCCGTCGCCGCCGCTGACCTGGTCGATGTCGGCTCCGCCGTCCAGGAGCGCCTCCGCCGCTTCGATATGGCCTTCGCGGGCCGCGTGCAGCAACGCCGTCAACCCGCCTGTTTTGCCGACCAGCGTCTCAAACCACGGTCGCGCCAGGTACTCGACTTCCGTCGCCATGTAAAGCCTTCGGTTCGCCAGATCGCCCGGATGGAAGTCCACGAGCAACTTCTCGATGGCCTCATCCGAGCGCAGGAACTCGCGCTGGACGGCGACGGCCGCCTGCGCCTCCGCAGGGGTCAAACCCCGGCCGGTTCCCTCCGGCGAGCTCTCGAGGATCTCCTTCTGCGCCTCCTGGAGGCGTGTCTGCGCTGCTTGGTCGATGACCATTCTCTTCAACACATCGACGACTTCGGTGTGGATCGCTGGATCCGCGCCGTGACCGAGGAGCTCGCGGACCGCTGCCGTGCGGCCGTACGACGCCGCGAACATCAACGGCGTCTGCCCGGCGGAGGCCTCCAGCGCGTCCACGGGTGCGCCGCGCTCCAGCAGCACACGGACCGTGCTCTCGCCGTTGAACGCTTTCGCGGCGAGGTGGAGCGTCGTCACGCCGCTACCCGTCGTCGCCACCCCCGGTTCGGCGCCGGCCTCGATGAGCGCGCTGACGAGGGATGCCTGAGCGGCCCCGCTGGCGAGGTGTATCGGCATGTAGCCGCCGATCCGCGTCGTCGCCGCGACCCGGGCCCCCGCATCGATCAGAAGTTGGGCGATCTCTATGTTCCCAGCCTGGGCGGCCAGGTGCAGCGCCGTCAAACCGTCCCCCTGGGCCGCGTTCGGATCCGCGCCATCGGCGAGCAGCGACCGGACGGCCCCCACGTCACCGCGCTTCGTCGCGTCCAGCAGCGCCCGATCTTCAGCGGCGGCCGTCCCACTCACTAGCGCGATTGCGAGGACGACAGCGATCAGGCACGCCCCTGCTCTCGGTTTCATTGCTTGCCCCCCTTTAATCCACAGACTCTCCGGGAAAGCTCAGCGGGAATTCGCCTGTGCTGTCGCCGAAGAACTCCATGTCGTCGTGTCCGATTCGATGCATCAGGCTCAGGAAGACATTCGCCATCGGCGTCCCTTTCTCGGCCCTCAGGTGGAGGTTGCCCTCCAGCGCTCCGTTCGCGTGCCCCATCAGGAGCAGCGGGCAGCGAACGTTGTTGTGCACGTTCCCATCCCCCATCGCGGAGCCCCAGACGATGACGGTCTTGTCCAGCAGGGAAGCGTCACCCTCGATGGTGTTCTTCAGCTTCTCCAGGAAGTACGCGAACTGACCCAGGCGGTACCGGTTGATCTTGTTGTAGTCCATGATGCCTTCGGGCGTGTTTCCGTGGTGCGAGGCCGAGTGCCACGGCTTGCTCGTTCCACACTCCGGGAAGGTCATGCTCGATCGGTCGGCCCCGGGCTTGAGGGTGATCACGCGCGTGAGGTCCGCCTGCAACGCCACCACCTGGAGGTCGAACATCAACTGCAGATGATCCTCCCACCGGTCGGGAACACCCGACGGCGCCTCCGGCATCGCGCGCTCCTCGCCGCTCGCGTTCTTCGCCTCGACCAGCTGGATCCGCCGCTCCATCTCGCGGATGTGGGTCGTATACTGGTCCAGGGTCTGGCGGTCCACCGCTCCCAGCTCCCGCTTCAGCTCGGCCAGTTTGGTACCGACCCAGTCGAGCAGGCTCCCGTTCGTCTGCCGCCGGGCAGCACGATCCGCCGCCGAGTCACCGACGCCGAAGAGCTGCTCGAACACGGTCCTCGGATCGGCGATCGGCTGAAGCGGCGAGATGGGACTCGCCCAGGCGATCGTCGTTCCATACGCGCAGTGATAGCTGTATTCGCACCCGCCGGGACCCCCCAGCTCGGTGGTAAGCTCCAGCGAGGGCAGCACGGTATCCTGTCCGAAGCGGTCGGCATGGTACTGGTCCAGCGATTTGCCGAGGTAGACCACGCCCGATTTGCGCAGCGGATGGGCCTGGGTCAGGAACACCGCAGACGCGCGATCGTGGCCGCCACCGATCTCGTCGGGCGTCAGGGAGCTCGCCATTCTCACATCGGTCTGGCTGACGACCGTCAGATAGTCCCGGAACGCCTCGAGGTGCTTCAGATGGCTGTCCTCTATGAAATCGAAGTCGCGACCGACCTTCGCCGGCGCGAAGAGGTGCTTCTGGTCGCCCCAGTCGCTGCCGCCGGCACAGCCCATCGATTCTTCAACGCCGATGAAGCGCGTGAACCGCTCCGACGCGGGGTCTTGCCAGGCTCGCCCGGCCGGTACCATCGCCTCCATGAACGGCAGCGCCACCATGGCGCCGGCACCCCGGAGAAAGGTCCGTCGAGGTATGTGTTTGCCCGTGACGTAGGACATGGTCTGAGTCTCCTCAACTGTTGGGTAATATTTATTTAATGGCCGGCCCCAGCGTCGGCGGTGACGGCCGGCTCCATCCGTTTCATATGGAAAGCATAGCTCTTCACCACTCCGAAGATGAAGGACGACATGTGATAATTGTTGGCTTCAGCCTCTCGGACGATCGCGCGGATCGTCGGCTGGTCGAAGTGCTCCACGGGACGGCCGAGCGAGTATGACAGCAGGTTTTCGGTGAAGTTCCGTACGAGCGGGATCGGGCGCTTCAGGAGCGCGCCGACAAGCTCGGTGGGCGTGGCGATCGGCGTACCGTCGTAGAAGTCGCCCCGCGTGTCGAGCGGCACCATGTTCTCACGGATCCGCCACCTGCCGGTGGCGTCGAAGCTGTCGAGCGCCAGACCGATCGGGTCCATGAAGCGGTGGCAGGAGTTACACGCCGGGCTGGCGCGGTGTGCTTCCATCCGCTCGCGCGTGTTTAGAGGGCGGCCTTCGTCGACGGCCGGAGTTTCCTCGAAAGCCGGCACGTTCTCCGGCGGCGGCGGCGGCGGCGACCCGAGCAGCACCTCCATGACCCACTTCCCGCGCAGCACCGGAGACGTCCGGTCCGCCATGGAGGTCAGATGCAGCACGCTCGCGTGGCTGAGGACTCCACGGCGCCCGTCGTCCAGGTACTGGATACGGCGGAATCCATCCCCGTAGATTCCTTCGATCTGGTAGTGCCGGGCCAGACGCTCGTTGACGAAAGTGTAGTCGGCGTCCAAGAGCTCGAGCAGGCTCCGGTCCTCGTCGACAAGGGACTGGAAGAACAGCTCGGTCTCCCGCACCAACGCGTCGGCGAGCTGTCCGGTGAAATCCGGATACAGATACGCTTGCGGCCAGATCTCCCCGACGTCCTCCAGCCTCAACCACTGGTGCGCGAAACGGGTGGCGAGCGTCTCGGACCGGGGATCCTCGAGCATCCGCTCGACCTGCTGCTCGAGGACGACAGGGTTCGAAAGCCGGCCGCTCGCGGCGACCTCGAGGAGTTCCTCGTCCGGGGCCGTGGCCCACAGAAAGAAGGAGAGCCGTGTCGCGAGCTCGACGTCGCTCAGTCGATAGCTCTCACCCGGCCGGGCGCTGGCGGGCTCCCGCTCCAGCCGGAACAGGAAATCGGGCGACATGAGGATGGACTGCAACCCCATCCGAACCCCGCGTTCAAATCCCTCTTCGGCGGCTCCCTCGTCGTAGAAGTACAGCAGGTCCGCCACGTCTTGCTGCGTCACCGGTCGCCGATAGGCCTGCGTCGCCAGTTCGGTGAGGATCGACTCGGCGCAGGGCCGCTCTTCGGCGGACGAGGCCGGGTGGCAGGTGAAGATCTTTCGGCGACTCGCCGTCTCGGACACTCCGGACACATTGCTGGGGCCCGTGATCCACAGCTCGCTGAGGTGCGTCAGCCCGGTGATTCCGTACTGCTGGCTCGTAATTGGATGGGTGGCCGACCATCCGACAGGACTGAACCGATCCTCGTACGGACCGTCGATGAGGTTGACGAACGCCGCCGACACCGTGTGCTGGCCCGCGCGGACGAAGATCGGCTCGGTCTGGATGCCGACCCGCGCCTCCAGGTCGGCCAGCAAAATGCCGACGCCATCACGCTTGCGCCCCCCTGCGTTGTGCTCGAGCATCAGGAGCGCGACCCCCTCGCCGTCGATGGAAATGTCAAGATCCTCTACCGCCGTCTGATTCCCACTCCCCTGTTTGGTCTTCACCTGGAAGACGTATTCTCCGTCCGCCGGGAAGTCGTGGGTCACCACCATGCCTCCCCGGGTTCCGAACGGAGCGCCTTCGAGCCGATCCCAGGCGTGCTGCGAAACCCGCTCCGGATTCACGTGCTTCGTCGTGGTGGGGGCGGCCTTGGGGTTCCCCACCGCCAGCCGAGCGACCTCGCTGGCGGCCCTCAGAAACGAATCCAGGACGGTCGGCGATAACGGCTGGGCGGCCGACTGGTTGTCGAAGGCGCCCATGAGAAGGTCGACAGGGAGCCACTTGCCCGCGTCCACCTCCAGGGCCAGCAGGTCGTGGATCACACGCTCGTATTCGACCCGACTGAGCCGCTGGAACCGACGCCCGCCTGGATCGGGAGCGGTCCGGGCCGCCTCGTCGACATTCGACTCCAGGGTCTCCACCAGCGCCAGGAGGGTGTCCGCTTCGGGGCGGGGCATGCCTGCAGGCGGCATCATCCCCAAGCGCAGTTTCCGGATCATCCGCTCGGCCGTCTCGGCCTGCTCCGCCGCTCTTTCGACGTCGAAGTTCTGGAGCGAGACGTTCCCGGTCATCTGCTGGTCGTCGTGGCAGACCAGGCAGTAGCTCTGAACCACCTCGGTCAGGGCTTCGGACGTAACGGAAGGGGAAGGAGAGGGCGCTGCGGGCTCGGTCGGGGTCTCGCGCGCGAACGACGCAGCGGATACGGCCCCTGTTTCTTGCCCGGGGGACGGCAAGGCGCCTACCGGGCTGCTACCTATTGCCAGCCCGATCCCCGCGATCACGGCACCAAGAGCGAGTGTCCTGATCATCCATTCTCTCCTTACGAAGGTCCCGCTCCGCTGCGGACTACAACGAAAGCCCATACGGGCTGGGCGCGCAGCCCGTAAGAATGGTCACCGTGCTCAGCCTCCGAGAACAGCCCGTTGAGGACGACTATCGTGGCGATTCAACGATTCCCTGCGCTACCCGACGCGCAACTCAACATTGGCGAACGGCGTTCGATACACTACCGCACACAGACCATATCACGATCATGGCGAAGGACCAACAATCACACCTGTCCGTCATCATTATTAGTCCGCTGGTACAGTTGGGCCCATGGGGCTCGGCGATGAGGACGATGGCGGACTCGACGTAGGCGAAACGCTGCCAGGAACACGCGGCCTGTGGTTTCACGAACTGGAGAACACAAGCTACGACTGCTCCCGCGGTGCGAGTTTCGCGACGATAAAACTGCCCTACGCTGCGTCGCTCCACGCGTAGCGGTGGTGCAGTCCACCAACTCTCGGCAGCGCGACAACTTTCGCCGTGGGTGACGGTCGCGGCGTAATGAGTCTCTCGTTCGGCGTGTCTTTTTCGAGCCCCAAGTGGCAACGATCCTCGTGGGTAGCTGATATACAAGCGAGGTACCGCTGAGCGCTAGGTCGGAAACTGCCGCCGCGAGCTTCTTGAGCTCGGCGTGGATACGAGGTGCGCCCCAGCCGTCTTGCGACATCGTGCGGATGAGGTGGCGGGTCTCGGCATCAATCCGAGGTCGGCCTGGATAGCGTCTGCGCGAGATTCCGAGTCCAATCGTCGGAATCGATCCCGATTCCACCGGGCGACTGTGTCTGCGTTGACGATGACCAAGCGGCTCGCCCACGCCGGCCACGAGCTTCGGAGCGCAACCCAGAATGCGCGGTCCGTGTCGTCGAGCGGTGGCCTGGGGCGCTCCTTCTTGAGCGCCGTCACCTGCTGCCGCAGAGCAAGGTTTTCAATTACAAGGTCGGCGCGCCGCCGACACACCGCCCGCAACGCCCGGGCGCCGAGATCGTATCGATCGGTCGGGAGAGAACTAGATTGGTGCCCTCTTCGTCGAGCCCGATGGCGACTGGAGCATGCATACGTTGCTTCGCGCGAAGCCGTAGCGACTTGAGTTTGGCTCGTAGCCGCTGGCTCTGCGTTTTGCGCTTCACGACGAAACGGCCATCGCGGGTTCTCCCACAATAATGAGTGAAACCCAGGAAAGCGAACGTCGCACACCGCCGAAGGCCCCGTTGCTCGCGTGACAAGGAAGGTAATCTCCCGAACTCGAGCAAACGGGTCTTGTTCTCGTGGAGCGCAAGCCCGAATCGGGCTAGTCGCTCCTTGAGCGCTCTCATCATCCTGCTGGCATCGGTCCGATGCTGGAAGCCCATGACGAAGTCGTCAGCGTATCGCACGATGGAAATACGGCCTTGTGCTTCGAGCCGGCGCCATCGATGAACCCACAGATCTAGAACGTAGTGCAGAAAGACGTTAGCCAAGAGCGGGCTCACACCTGCCCCTTGCGGTGTCCCTTCAGTTGTCTCGCTCCACTCTCCTTTCTCCAGTACGCCGGCTCGCAACCACTGACGGATGAGTCGAAGGATGCGTTTGTCGGCGACCCGGTGCGAAAGCATCCGCATCAACCACTCGTGGTCCACCGAGTCGAAGAACTTGCGGATGTCCGCGTCGAGAACCCAGTTCACGCGTTGCGTCATGAGCGCGGTGTGGAGCGCGTGCAACGCTTGGTGCGGGCTCCGTCCGGGCCGAAACCCGTACGAGAACCCGATGAAATCGACTTCGTAGACGGCGCTCAAAACCTCGGCTACCGCTCCTTGGACAATCTTGTCTTCCAGTGCGGGGATGCCAAGAGGGCGCTTTCCGCCATCCGACTTAGGAATGTACACGCGCCGCACCGGTAGTGGTCGGTAGCGACCGGCGTGTACCCGCGAGCAAAGATCCTTGATGTTGCTCACGAAGTTCTTCTCGTAATCGGCGACAGTCTCTCCGTCGACACCAGCGCTTGCGCTGCGCTTCAACCGACGAAACGCTCGATAGAGCGCTTCGTGATCCACGTGATGCAGCAACGCAGTGAACCGAGCCTTTCTATCTCGCTTCGCTGCTTCGTTCACCCGCGTGAGATTTGGCGGTAAGGCGACCCGGCGCTGTGTCCGGACCTTAGCCCTCTCCCGTGGGTTCCCTCCAGGCCGATCCCTTCCCTCCACCATCTCGTTGCCTTCGATAGCTTCCTCAGTGTCGGGTCGGAGGGGGCGCACCGCAGCGCTGACCCCCGTCCGCCGCTCAAACCGGACATACAGTTTTCCCGTATCCGGCTTTCACAAAGGTTGGATTATTCATCGCGGCTTGATGGAAGGAATCAGGAAGACAAAGCGTACGAGGCCCATCTCATCGTAGAGCTGACGCTCCGGGAGCTGCTTCCACCCCCGACAGCGCCAGCGTTTGAACCGATGCGACCAGATACGTCGCAGGATCCAACGATCGAGACGCGCGAAGAGCTTGCGGACGTGAGCTTTATGATAGTAAAGACCCCAACCGCGAATAACCGGGTTGATCTCGTCGATTAGCTGCTGCGTACTCACAGGAGCTTTGCGACAGGTCCGTCGCCGAATCTGATCCTTGAAGTGCTGGAGCGACTTCTGTCGAGGGTACGCGTACAGGTCACCCTTGCGGACACCCGTACGGATCTTGTGTGAGGGTAGGGCCAAAGGGCGACTACCCCGCTTGATCTTGTATCCCAAGAACTCGAAGCCGTGTGCAACGTGAACGATACGAGTCTTCTCCACGTTCAAGGTTACACCCAACGTCGTAAGGATCATCCGGGCTTCGGCCAGCACCTTCTGGGCCTCTGCCTTGGTGCAGCATGTCACGACCCAGTCGTCGGCATACCGCGTCAGGCGATAGCCACGATGGCGCATCTCCCGATCAAACGGAGTCAAAAGGACGTTACTTAAGATCGGTGAGACCACACCGCCTTGCGGTGCACCTTGCTCGGTCGGGAGCCGTCTCCCCTCCGCCATGCAGCCTGCTTTGAGCATGCTGCGAATAAGACGAAGGACGCGACCATCCGACACTCGCTTGGCAACAAGAGCGAGGAGCTTCTCATGGTCCACAGTCCCAAAGAAATTGGAAAGATCCGCATCCACGATCCACTCGTAACCCTCTTCGATCTCTTGCCAGATCTTGCGTAAAGCATCCTTTGTCGATCTTCCTCGTCGATATCCGAAGCTGGCGGCATCGAACACCTGCTCGAAGATCGGTTCCAACCGGTTCTGCAGTGCCTGCTGACACACGCGGTCATAAACGGCCGGAATGCCGAGCGGGCGGAACTTTCCCGGTTGTCCAGCCTTGGGAATGAGTTTCTGCCGAACAGGTAGTGGACGATAGGCATCGGTCTTGAGCTCCTCATGGAGTCGGTTGAGGTGCGCATCAAGCTGCTCCTCAAACTCGTCCAGAGTTTGTCCATCGATGCCACCGGCACCCTTGTTCCGCTTCACTCGGTTCCAGGCCAGCTCCAAGTTCTTCCGCTTGTATATCTTGTCCACCAGAGAGTGGACCTTCCTCTCACCCGTTGGGTTCAACCAGGCCGACAGTTTCCTCGGACGATCACTTCTGGGTCTTTCACTAAAGGAACTTATCCGCGTCATCGCCCTTACTCGTCTGTCATCCTTGTTGTCACCAACCACCTTTGCCAGCCCCCTTCCCCAGCCCACTCGGCTGCCGATCTCTCGATCACACGACTTTCACCGCGCTTCAGGTACTATTGGGCTGTCCGACGACTCACCCGGCTTCACTTCCCATTTCGCTCTCGCTTATAGGGTCGCTTATCCCGACGCCACTCGGGAACCCAATGAGCCCTCCTGGGGTCACGTCCAGATCTTCCGTACCGTGCCGTCCGCAAACACCTTGATTCGGTGGGTGAATGAGAACGCCTTCGCCTCCATAGTGCAGGCTCGACCTTGCCCCACCTTTGGCCGACCGGTTCATCAACGGGGTCGCCCCCTCGATTACGGCCCGGTACTGCTCCGCATACCCTTCAGATTCCACCTCGCGGTGGACACCCTGTCCTCCAGTTGTCCAGTGGACAGAACCCGAACTTAGGTACATCCCCTTGGCAGTAGCCATCGTTTCCAACTTCGTGCCCGTTTAGGGTTCTCCTTATCCGCGTTCCCCGGCCAGCGAGGCGTTACCCCCGCTTTTGGATATGGCGCTCCTCATCCGAGCACCAGAGGGACTTCAACCTTCCTGATCTGGACGCTGCCCAGCACACACTATGAATCGGTCCGACTTCCGGCCTCAGCTCAGCACCGCGCTTCGGTTTTCCCTTGCGCGACGCCCCCATCGGTGACCATTCCGATGGACCCGGCCGGACCTCCTGGGTCCCGAAAGGAACTCTTCGTACGTGATGTGGTCCACGACCCCGGCGGAGCGTAACCATCTCGCGATAGCGATGGCCCACATGCTGCCTTCATTGACGGGAATCAACTCGGCCTTCCGCGATATTCAGCATTTCGAGGCTACATTCACACACCCTGCACGACCCCTGTCTACGCTTCGGACCCCGCGTTGCCACGACGCCCGCAAGACTCGGTCCCGACCTGTCCGCTACGACTTTTGGTCGGATTGGACTTCCACCCATAGGCTCCTTTCAGTTAGCCCAGCGCACTCCCGGCCGCTGTTGAATTTGGGGTAGCGGCGGCTCCTTGGCCGGCCTAAGAATAGGTCTGCCAAACAACCGTCTCCAGAGGGGGACAAGGAGCCACCAATGCCTAGGAAATCAAAGAAGCCAGTAAGAAAGCAAACGCACTCGCCTACGGGCAAGGTAGTTGGCCAAGCCGGTCAGATACTGCTACCGATGATAGCTGGGATCGCGGCCACGAAGGCGGATCTGACGGAATGGGTGTACGAGCAAGGACTGACAGCTCTGCACCTACTGCTCAGAGAGGACGCCGAGGAGGTCGCGGGGCTCAAGGGCAAGCACGAGAAGGAGCGAACTCATAACCACTGGGGGAGCACGAACGGAGAGCTGAGCTTCGGTGGTCGTCGCATCCAAGTGTCGCGACCTCGAGTGCGTTCGAAGTCTGGTGAGGAGGCGTCGCTTCCACACTTCGAAGCCTTCCGCGAAGAAGACCCGCTTCCAGAGCGAGTGTTGAATCAGATCTTGGTGGGGGTATCGACCCGAAATTACGAACGGAGTCTGGACAAACCCGCGGCCAAGTTGAAGTCTCGTGGCACGAGCAAGAGTGCCGCCAGCCGTCACCTCGTGAGCCAGACGACGAAGAAGCTCGAGCAATACCTGTCTCGGCGGCTAGAGGAGTACGAACTTGCGGCACTGATGATGGATGGCCTTGAGGTGGCCGGCCAGACCGTCGTCGTAACTCTCGGTATCACAATAGATGGAACGAAGGTGCCCCTGGGTATATGGCTGGGCTCGACGGAAAACTCTCGGGTGTGCACCGCGATGTTGCAGGACCTTCTCGAGCGAGGCTTGCGCGTCGATGAGTCGATTCTCTGTGTAGTGGACGGAGGCAAAGGTATCCGCAAGGCACTCGTCGACGTGTTGGGGGATCTCGCGGTCATCCAAAGGTGCCAGATCCATAAACTCCGAAATCTTCGCTCGTACCTTCCCAAGTCTCGTCACGCCTACGTGCTCCAGACGATGAAGAAAGCCTACAAGTGCAAGAGTGCCGACAAGGCGCGCAAGCGACTTCAGGCATTGGTGTCGTGGCTCGAGCGAAACAGCCACGATGAAGCTGCCGGAAGCCTTCGCGAAGGGATGGAAGAGACGCTCACGGTCGTGAAGCTCGCTCTGCCCGAGTTACTTCGCCAGTCTCTTGCCACGACGAACGCCATTGAGAATCTCAACGGAACCATTCGAAGAGTATCGAGAAACGTCAAGCGTTGGAAGAGTCCTTCGATGGTTCGCCGATGGACCGCTCTCGGCGTCGTCACGGCGGAGAAGAAGTTCCGGCGTATCAAAGGCTATCGCCATATGGGCGCTCTCGTTCACGCGCTTAGAAGCAAACAGAAATCTCTTGACAGCGATGAGTTTGCTGCCTAAGAGTATTCACAGGTGCCGCCGCTACCCGACCAAATTCAACAGCGGCCGGGAGTGCGCTGGGCTAACTGAAAGGAGCCTATGGGTGGAAGTCCAATCCGACCAAAAGTCGTAGCGGACAGGTCGGGACCGAGTCTTGCGGGCGTCGTGGCAACGCGGGGTCCGAAGCGTAGACAGGGGTCGTGCAGGGTGTGTGAATGTAGCCTCGAAATGCTGAATATCGCGGAAGGCCGAGTTGATTCCCGTCAATGAAGGCAGCATGTGGGCCATCGCTATCGCGAGATGGTTACGCTCCGCCGGGGTCGTGGACCACATCACGTACGAAGAGTTCCTTTCGGGACCCAGGAGGTCCGGCCGGGTCCATCGGAATGGTCACCGATGGGGGCGTCGCGCAAGGGAAAACCGAAGCGCGGTGCTGAGCTGAGGCCGGAAGTCGGACCGATTCATAGTACTGAGGAAGCTATCGAAGGCAACGAGATGGTGGAGGGAAGGGATCGGCCTGGAGGGAACCCACGGGAGAGGGCTAAGGTCCGGACACAGCGCCGGGTCGCCTTACCGCCAAATCTCACGCGGGTGAACGAAGCAGCGAAGCGAGATAGAAAGGCTCGGTTCACTGCGTTGCTGCATCACGTGGATCACGAAGCGCTCTATCGAGCGTTTCGTCGGTTGAAGCGCAGCGCAAGCGCTGGTGTCGACGGAGAGACTGTCGCCGATTACGAGAAGAACTTCGTGAGCAACATCAAGGATCTTTGCTCGCGGGTACACGCCGGTCGCTACCGACCACTACCGGTGCGGCGCGTGTACATTCCTAAGTCGGATGGCGGAAAGCGCCCTCTTGGCATCCCCGCACTGGAAGACAAGATTGTCCAAGGAGCGGTAGCCGAGGTTTTGAGCGCCGTCTACGAAGTCGATTTCATCGGGTTCTCGTACGGGTTTCGGCCCGGACGGAGCCCGCACCAAGCGTTGCACGCGCTCCACACCGCGCTCATGACGCAACGCGTGAACTGGGTTCTCGACGCGGACATCCGCAAGTTCTTCGACTCGGTGGACCACGAGTGGTTGATGCGGATGCTTTCGCACCGGGTCGCCGACAAACGCATCCTTCGACTCATCCGTCAGTGGTTGCGAGCCGGCGTGCTGGAGAAAGGAGAGTGGAGCGAGACAACTGAAGGGACACCGCAAGGGGCAGGTGTGAGCCCGCTCTTGGCTAACGTCTTTCTGCACTACGTTCTAGATCTGTGGGTTCATCGATGGCGCCGGCTCGAAGCACAAGGCCGTATTTCCATCGTGCGATACGCTGACGACTTCGTCATGGGCTTCCAGCATCGGACCGATGCCAGCAGGATGATGAGAGCGCTCAAGGAGCGACTAGCCCGATTCGGGCTTGCGCTCCACGAGAACAAGACCCGTTTGCTCGAGTTCGGGAGATTACCTTCCTTGTCACGCGAGCAACGGGGCCTTTGGCGGTGTGCGACGTTCGCTTTCCTGGGTTTCACTCATTATTGTGGGAGAACCCGCGATGGCCGTTTCGTCGTGAAGCGCAAAACGCAGAGCCAGCGGCTACGAGCCAAACTCAAGTCGCTACGGCTTCGCGCGAAGCAACGTATGCATGCTCCAGTCGCCGTCCAGCATCGCTGGCTTTGCCAGGTGCTGCGCGGTCACTACGCGTACTACGGACTTCCCAGCAACATCCGCTCTCTCCAATCCTTTTCTGAGGAGGTGACACGGTTGTGGTTTCGAAGCCTTCGTCGGCGGAGTCAGCGCCGAATGACCTGGCCTCGTTTTCACTTGTTGTTGGAGCGCTTTCCCCTACCAGTCCCTCACCTCACTCCGTCCCGACTACCTTGCCTTGTCTGATTTCGGGTATACCTTCAGGAGGAGCCGAGTGCGGGAAAGCCGCACGCTCGGATCTGTGAGGGCGAAAGCCGAATGGCTGAGCTACTCGACCATCCCCAGCGCGCGGCCCACCGATCCCTTTAGTCCAGATCGAGCGAGGCTTTCAGGCCGAGCGCGACGCGGGTCAAATCGTCGGATGCCAATGAGCCAAGCCTCTTGACTAACTTCGCTCGGTCGAGGGTGGTGACTTGGTGACAAAGCGCAACACTATCCTGGGAGAGGCCCCCGGCGCCTTTTGGCAGCGGCACAGCGGTTGCACTCCGTACGGCTTGCTTTGCCGAGGTGGACACGGGAACAATGATGATCGAGCGCCACGTATCGACTTCGTTGAAACCGTCGTGAGAAACCACGATCACTGGACGCGTGCCTCGCTGTTCTGATCCCGACCGCGGGCGGAGCTCCGCTCGATAAACCTCTCCGCGCCTCACGTCTCGTCTAGTGAGTCGATAACCTCGAGCGCGGAATCCTCGAGCGCGGGATCTAGATCAGCCGCGGTGCCGGCGACGCTCCGTGCGTAGGCAGCGATCTCTTCGTGCAGAGCCTGGCGGCGACACTGACGCAGAAATAGCCGAATTGCCTCTCTCGCAATCTCGGTCGCCGGCCGACCGGAGCGCTCGGCTTCTGTCCGTAGCTCGTCGTTCAAATCGGCAGGCAACGGCACGTGCAGATTGTTTGTCATAGTAACCATCACTGAATTCTACCATGATATATATCATAATATTGTGGCAGTATAGGCGCCCTTTCGAGAAGCTTTGGGGAGCGCGCTTTATTGGCGACGTCTGGCCAGCGGCGATCGGAGTGGAAGAGTTCTCTCTGTTCTCCATCACCCGCCGTAGGTCCGACAACGCCCCTTCGCCGCCGCCTGAAGTACACTGCGGACATGCCTCTTGATGTTCTAGCTTTTGGGCCGCATCCCGACGATGTCGAGCTTTGTATGGGGGGGACGATGCTCAAGTTGGCGGCGCTTGGTTATCGGACGGGGATTATCGATCTCACCTCTGGAGAGATGGGTACGCGCGGGACTCCCGAGCTTCGGGCTGCGGAAGCGCGCCAGGCCGCGGAGGTTCTCAACGTCTCGCTGCGGCGATCGCTCGATCTTGGAGACGGTCGTCTCACCGTGAACGACGAGACGAAGCGCGCCGTCGCGGAGGCGATTCGCGAACATCGACCCAAGCTTGTATTTACAAACTACCCCGAGAACAATCATCCGGATCATACGGCGTCCGGTACTCTGGTCGCCGAGGGGGCCTACCTTGCGGGGCTTCAGAAGCTCGAAGCGGATGGAGAGCCGCACCGTCCGCATTGTGTGATTTACTACCTCGTGCCTCACAAGATAGCGCCTTCTTTCATTGTGGATATCACGCCGTACCATGAGGACAAGATGCGCGCCGTGCGCGCCTATGCCTCGCAGCTTCACAACGAGGACGAGGCGGCCCCAACGACCTATATCAGTCACCCGAGCTTTCTCGATCGTGTCGAAGCGCTGGATCGCTATCACGGCGCGCTCATCGACACCGATTTCGGCGAAGGTTTCTACCTACGCGAAGCCATGAAGGTCGCGGATCCGGTCGCGTTTTTCGACCGGCCTTTCACGCGGATCACGTGATGCGCATCGCTATTGTTTGCTATCCCTCACAAGGCGGAAGCGGTGTCGTCGCCTCAGAGCTCGCGCTCGGCCTCGCCGAGCGGGACCACACCGTGCATATTGTCAGCTACTCCGTTCCCTTTCGGCTGCGGGCTTTCAACCCGAACGTGGTTGTCCACGAAGTCGAGGTCGCGAGCTATCCACTATTCAAATACCCGCCTTACACGCTCGGCCTCGCGACGAAGCTGGCCGAGGTCGCTTCGGACGAGCACCTCGACGTGATCCACGCGCATTACGCCGTGCCGCACGCGGTGAGTGCTTTCCTCGCGAGGGAGATTATTGGCGACGGGGCGCCCAAGATCGTGACGACCCTCCACGGGACGGACATCACGCTCGTCGGTACGGACGAATCGTTTCATCGCGTCACGCGTTTCGCGATGCAAGTCTCCGATGCGGTGACGGCCGTTTCGCAATATCTCAAAAGGAGAACGATCAAGGAATTTTCTCTCGAACGATCCATCGACGTCATTTACAACTTCATCGACACCACCCGCGGGAATGGTCCGGATTGCGGTCGCGAACGTTGGGCGCCGAACGGCGAGAAGATCTTGATGCACGCTTCGAACTTCCGCCCCGTGAAGCGCGTCAGCGACGTTGTTCGTGTTTTCGAGCTCGTCTGCCGCGAGCTTCCGGCCAAGCTTCTGCTCGTGGGCGAAGGGCCGGAGCGGCTCTTCGTTCGCCAGCTCGTCAAAGAGCTCGGCCTCACCGAGCACGTTCACTTTCTCGGCGAGCAGCAATACTTGGAGACTCTTCTGACCGCGGTGGACCTCTTTCTTCTTCCGAGCGAGCAGGAGAGCTTTGGCCTCGTGGCGCTCGAGGCGATGAACTGCAATGTGCCCGTCGTGGGCGCTCGCGTGGGCGGGCTTCCCGAAGTGGTCCTTCACGGTGAAACGGGCTATCTGCTCCCGGTCGGCGAAGTCCGTGCGATGGCTGATGCCGCCATCGAGCTGCTTGCGGACGACGCCAAACATGCACGTTTCGCCGAGGCTTCTCGCGAGCGCGCCGGCTCCGAGTTCGATCGCCAGAAAATCATCCCGCAATACGAATCCCTCTATCAAAGACTGCTCTAAACAATACAACTGTCTAGGGTCAGGGCCCCTAGCTTGGCTTCGCTCAACCTCGACCTGGCCGCGCTCCGGCGCTTTTTTTTTGGAAAAAAAAGCTTTTAGCTGTTCGGTTTCAGCCCCCCCAGCGTTGACACCAGTAAAAGGCCATAGTTTCGGGAGTGCGGAGGCGTCGATATGCAGAGGAATAAACGCGGCGGAGGTCGCAAACTATTCGAAACACACTACTTGTGTGTCGGAGAAATTCTCGGCTATATCTCGCGGCGTCATCGCCTGACGTCCGAGGATCGGGAGGATTTCGCGTCGTTCACGATGTTCAAGCTCGTCGAGAACGACTATGCCCGGATCAGGAAGTTCCGGGGCGAGAGCCAGTTCAAGACCTATTTAACGGTCGTTGTGCAGCGTCTCTTTCTAGATTTCCGCACACAGAAGTGGGGAAAATGGCGCCCCTCGACGGTGGCACGGAAGCTCGGGACGGTCGCGATGAAGCTCGAGACCCTCTTGTACCGGGACGGTTTCGACTTCCACCAAGCGCGGGAAATTCTCTTGACGAGCACCGAATGCGACCGCACAAAAGACGAGCTATGGGAGCTCGCGGGAAAGCTTCCCCGTCGTGAGCGATTCTTTTGCGTTGACGAAGAAGTGCTGGCCCGGCTGGCAACCACGCGCTACGTAGACGATTGCGATCGCCACGAGGCCGCAGGCCTCCTCGGTGAGCTGGAGTCGCAACTCAAAGACGCGACCGGGGATCTCTCCTCGGAGGACCGATTGCTCCTCAAGATGCGTTTCGATGAAGGGCTGAGCGTGCCGGAAATCGCGAACTTGGTGAACCTCAAACCGAAGACCATCTACGCCCGCATCACCAGGTTGCTGAAGCGGATCCGTTGCCGGCTGGAGCAAGCCGGGGTCCGTTGGGAGACGCTCGAGTCCTTGATAGGCCGCTCTGAGCTAGCGATAGATCTGGAGACCATTTTCCCAGACGTGCCGAATCGCGCGCCGTTGTCCGTCTAACCGAGACGATACCTGAAAGGCCTATTGGACGTGAAAATTGGGAGGATGTCCCGATGAACATTGTGGCACGGCACGAAAGACCTCGCGAGCTAGCGTGACACGGCGGCGCACAATCCTCGAACCCACGCGCTGCCCTGACGCGGAAGCGCTCGCCCAGCTCATTGATGGTTGGGACGGTTGGAACCTTGGAGATGCGAGCGACCGTGAGCGGTTAATATCTCATCTCGACCAGTGCCAATACTGTTTTCGTGTATTCGTTAACTCTCATCGGTTTATCCGCCGTGCACGCGCGTCATCGCGCTCGAGTCTTCTCAACCCTAAAAGTCCTCATGGGTAGAGTGTTGTCGTTGCCGGTCGGGGAAAGCTTGCCTCGACTCCACCGATTCGTCGCCGGCCGCTACGATCCACTACGCGCGCTTCGAAGTGTGGCTGTTCAGGCTACACCACCGCCGATTTGCGCTCCCGAGCTAAAGGCTTGTTATCAGACGGGTTAGTGTGCTTTCACCGTGAACGCGCGCGCTGGCATCGCCGTTGCAATAGCCCCTGGTTGGTCGATGGGCATGCAGCGTGATGGCGGTCCGGGAAGAGCGCGTTTTGAGCCGAATTGTGGCGTAAGCGTTTCTCCTGGGCCGCCGTCCGTTGCGCCGGAGCAAGGGCAGGGGCGCCGTACGTTGCTTTTGCTTCGGCGGGTTGTTGTTAAGAGAGCGGTATTCTACTCGCCATCCAAGACGTGGATCGTATCGGCTTCCAACCAGCCTTTGAATCGGAGCGGCTCGCCGCGAACGATCGCAAGGTGCTGGTAGCCGTCGAGGCGATAGAGCTTCCCTCGTGTATACAACATCGGCTGCTGTCCTGCGCGGATGCACCGTTCGGCACATCGAACGTGCAAAGCGCCTTGTTTGCCGCCGGTGGCCCCGCAATCGGCGTCCGTCAGAAACCCCGACCATTCTCGGATGCGAGGCGGCGCGAACGTTGCCCAGGTCTTTCTTGTTATGCTCCGTCATTCTAACCATGTCCGAAGCCCCAGAGAAGCTCGATCGCATCCAGAGCAATATCGTTCAGTGTCGGCAGTGCCCCCGCCTAGTCGCACACCGCGAACGGGTCGCCTCGGTGAAGATCAAACGCTTCGCCAATGAAGAATACTGGGGAAGAGCGGTACCGTCTTTTGGCGATCTTGACGCGCGCCTTCTCATTGTCGGCCTCGCACCCGCGGCCCATGGGGCGAATCGCACCGGGCGGATGTTTACCGGGGACCGCAGCGGCGATTGGTTGTACGGCGCGCTCTGTCGCTACGGTTTCGCGAACCAGGCGGAATCGAAAGGGCGCGATGACGGGCTTCGCCTCGACTCCGCCTACATCACCGCAATCGCCCACTGTGCGCCGCCAGACAACAAGCCGACGCGCGAGGAGATCCTGCGTTGTCGCCCGTTTCTTTTGCTCGAGTTCGAAGCGATGACCGAATTGAGAGTGGTGCTCGCACTCGGCCGTATAGGATTCGACGGTTTTGTCGCGGCGTGGCGTGATTCGGGGCGCGAGCTCCCGAACCCGAAGCCCAAGTTTGCGCACGGCTCGGACGCCACGTTGTCCGGCGGGTTGCGCCTTCTCGGAAGCTACCATCCGAGCCAGCAGAACACGTTCACTGGGAGGCTCACGCGCTCGATGTTCCACCGCGTATTCAAGAAAGCCCGAGCTCTCGTGGACAGCTGAGTGCTCGCGACGCTAGACTTGTTCAGGTGTCAGTTTGAAGTTGTCAGCAATTAGACCGCGCTCGCGCAAGGCTATATCCTAGCCCATGTTTACCCTTTATGGGCACCCTAACGCTCGTAAGTGACTGAATTCAAAGGAACGGGGGTTGAATTTGCCCAAAACGTAGAGACAGATATTGTGCTTTGAGCGCCATTAATACGTTGTAATCGTGGACAATGATATGTAGTATGCGTGAGGACAGGTTATGTTCTTCCGCATCGTTCGGGCCGCAGGCGGCAAAGGGGTTCAACATGAGTATGTCCGCCTGGTCGAGTCGTATCGGGAGCACGGCAAGCCGAGGCAACGCGTAGTGTGCAACTTGGGGCGCAAGGATCTCCTAGTTGCCAATCTCGACTCCCTCAATCGGTTGCTTGGGGCCGGTGAACCGGCCGACACCGAGCGAGCAGCCGAGCAGATCGCGGGGGCAGACGCGTGGGATTGGGGTCCGATGGTGGTGACGGCGACGCTGTGGCGCGAGCTCGGACTGGAGCAGATTCTCGACCGGCTCGGAGGCCGCGGCAAGCGCGACGGAGTGGCGCTAAGCGAGCGAGCTTTGGTGCTGGTCGCCAACCGGCTATGTGCTCCGTCAAGCGAGCACGGTCTGGCGCGCTGGCTCGAGACCGACTTCGTCTGCGACCGGCAGGGGCGGCGGTGGGTGCCGCAGTGGCGCGATGATGGGGAGCGGCGAGCGAGTCGCTCCCCGCGGGTTCGCGTGGAGTTTCGCCAACTCAAGCAATGGTACCGAACGCTCGACCAGCTGCATGCCCGCAAAGAACAGATCGAGAAAGAGCTGTTTTTGCGCTTGCGGGATCTGTTTTCGCTTGAGGTTGACATGGTGTTTTACGACCTGACGTCGACGTACTTCGAAGGTCAAGGCCCTCCGGGGCTCGGCGCCCACGGCTACAGTCGCGACCGCAGACCGCGTAACCGGCAAGTGCTTGTCGGTCTGGTGATGGTGGACGGTTGGCCGATCGCCCACCATGTTTTCGCCGGCAACTGGCGTGACGCGAAAACGGTGCCGCAGGTGCTCAACGATCTCAACGAACGATTCGGTTTGCACCGCGTGGTTTTTGTCGGCGACCGAGGGATGGTAACGAGCGACAGCCTGGCGGTGGTGCGCTCGCGCAAGCAGGGCTATCTCGTCGGGCTGCAAAGACGACGGCGCGAGGAGGTCTATCGTTACATCGAGCGCGCCAGCGGAGAGTGGATCGACTGCCCTGGTGGCATCACGGTGAGCGAAAAAGCCGAGCCACCTAAGACTCGTGTGCAAGAAGTCCGCTCCGAGCAGTCTGGCGTGCGCATCTTCGTCGTTCACAGCGACGAAAGGCTCGCCTACGAGCGCGGGCAGAGGCTGCGGGCCATGGGACGTGCCCGTGCGGCATTCGAGGCCCTCGAGCGCCGCGTGCGCGAGGGACGATTGAAAGCCCCCGAGAAAATCGGTGCCGCCGCCGCGCGCATACAGGCACGCCACCACGGTCACCGTTACTACGACTGGGAGTACAAAAACGCTCGCTTCCGCTTCTTCGAGCACCCGGTCAACCTCAAGCGCGAGCAAGCCTACGAGGGTAAGTACGTTATTCAAACCGAGGAGCAAAACCTCTCTCCGGTCGACGCCGTGCGCCTTTACAAGGACCTAAACGAGGTCGAGCGAGCCTTCTCATGCCTTAAGGATGTCATTGAGATGCGTCCCGTTTACCACCAGACCGATGAGCGTGTGGAGGCACATCTTTTCGTAGCTACGCTGGCCTTCCTTGTGCATCGGGCTCTTGAGAAAAAGCTCAAGGTCGCCGAACTCGACCTGTCCGCAACCGAGGCACTACAAGCGCTACGCTCGGTCCGGCTCGTCGACTTACAGCTGGGTTCTGGGCGGACCAAGCGCGTCGTCACGCGCGGCACCGCTCGCGCCAACTCGATCCTGACTGCACTCGGAATCGTTGAACGCGACCCGCCAGCCTTCTCCGAGGAGGTGCTGTCAGCGTAGAGACAAACCGCGGATCTCAGTCCTTTGTTTATGATGACTTAGAGACCTAAAAGGGAAACATGGGCTAGCCCAACACGTATGCGGCCTAATGAGTGAGAGCCCCCCCAGTGGGTCGAGCCGAGCGCCGAAGGTGAGTCGAGACTCGCGCTGGATTTCGTGCCGGCGGCGCGCAAGGGCTCACGCTTGTGGGTTTTTCTCCATGGGTTGAGCTCGAACCGCCGCGGAGAGAAGGCGCTCTATTTCGCGCGACAGATCGCGCGTCGCGGGGAAGCCTTCGCGAGCCTCGACATGACGGGTCACGGGGACTCGGAGGGAGAATTGCTGGAGCTCTCCTTGACGCGCAACCTAAGGGATCTCGAACGTGGACTGCGTCATGTCGAAGAGCAGCACGGACCGTTTGCAGCGGTGCATTTGATCGGCTCGTCCATGGGCGGTCTCACCGCGCTTTGGTTCTTGGCGCAGAAGCCGGGAATCGTCACCCGCAACCTCGTCATCGCGCCGGCTTTCGAGATGGCGGGCCGCCTTATGTTGTCGCTCGGGCGCGGGAGAGCCCAGAAGTGGCGAAGCGAGGGTAAAATCCACTTGGACATCGGCCACGCGGTTATCGAATTAGGATATGGTCTCGTGGAAGACGAGTCGCGCTATCCAATGATAGGTTTGGTCCGCAAGCTGAAAACGCCGAGCTTGATCCTCCACGGCTCGGACGACGCTGTCGTGCCTTGCCAGTTGTCACGTTCTTTCGCTGAAAGGGTCGAAGGAGTGGAGCTCATCGAGATCGCCGGCGGGGACCACCGCTTGACGGCCAGCAAGGAAGTGCTCTTCGACGATATGTGGAGATTCGTCGGTCCAAACGCCCCCATCTGACATGGCCGCATCGTCCAAGAAAGTCATTTATGCCGCGCTGCTCGGCAACAGTTTGATCGCGGTGACGAAGTTCGTCGCGGCGACGGTGACGGGAAGCTCGGCGATGCTGTCCGAGGGCATCCACTCGCTCGTGGATACCGGGAATCAAGTGCTTCTGCTCTACGGAATGAAGCGCGCGAAGCGTCCTGCGGACCGGGAGTTCCCGTTCGGCCACGGCAAGGAGCTCTACTTCTGGAGCTTCATCGTAGCGATGCTGATCTTCGCTGTCGGCGCGGGCGTCTCCATCTATGAAGGTATCTTGCACCTCCGCCACCCCGAGCCCATCGAAAGCCCCTACGTCAACTACATCGTTCTCGGTCTCGCGATGCTCATCGAAGGCGCGGCGTGGTTATACGCATGGAGAGAATTCAAAGTACACAAGGGCCGCCGAGGCTACATCCGTGCCGTCCACGAAGGGAAAGACCCAACGCTGTTCGTCGTGCTGTTCGAGGACACCGCGGCCATGGCCGGTCTCATCGTCGCTTTTTTGGGCGTGCTCTTGAACCAACTCACGGGCATCCCCTATTTCGACGGCGGGGCCTCGATCGTCATTGGGCTCATCCTCGCGGGGACAGCGGTTTGGCTCGCGGCCGAGACGAAGAGTCTTTTGATTGGAGAGAGCGCCAATCCCGAGGTCGTGGCGTGCATCCGACGGATCGCCGTGAGCGCGCCACAAATCCAGCATGTGAACGAAGTCTTGACGATGCACATGGGGCCGGACTTCATTCTCGTCAACTTGAGCGTGGAGTTCGTCGATTCCGCTTCCGCCGACGACATCGAAAAGGTGATAGCGGACGTGGACCGTCAGCTAAAACAAACGCTGCCCCGCGTGAAACGTGTCTTCGTGGAAGCCGAGCCGCGCCAAGCGTAAAAAGCGATCAAATAAAAAGACGATCGTCATTTCTAGCGCCTTTGCGCTTTTCTTATTATTGATCGCGATGGTTTGGCCGTTAGATCGCTTGGAGTGCGTAGGTGGCGAGCCCGATTGCTACTACGCGATCGTTGCCTTCTACGATTTCGAGACGGCAGGTTGCGAGGGTGCGGCCTTTGCGCACGACTTCGCCGATTGCGAGCAAATCGCCTTGCACTCCGGTCAGAAGACTCAGCTTGAACTCGACCGTCTTTACGGTGGAGCCGGGTGAGACCGAGCCGACGGCAAAATTGCCCGCGGTGTCACCGACCAGTCCGACGAGACCGCCGTGGATGACTCCGTGACCTTCTTCGAAGTCCTTACGGAAAGGGAGCCGGACGCGCGCCACGCCGTTCTCGCAATATCCCAGCGACATACCCAGATAGCGGCTGATGGGCGCAGACTCGAACAGCTGTTTGATCTTGTCTAAGTGTGCGGAGCGCTCGTTGAGCTCGTCTGGACGCCGAGCGCGGACGCCGCCAGGGAGCGGTACGGGGACGAGGGTTGGGGGCGCGGGCTCCAGGGCCGGTACGGCGCGTTTGACTGAGCGCGGAGATGATTTCCGCTTCGCAGCCGATTTGCTCGCCGTTTTCCTCTTCGGTTTGGACGCGGCTCGTGCCTTTTTGGCAGTTTTCTTCTTGTTCTTCTTGTTCTTCTTCTTGTTCTTCTTCTTCGGCTTCGAGGCGAACTTCCTCGTGGAAGCGGCCTTCTTCTTCTTCGCTTGGGCGCGAGCGGGTTTTTTCTTGCTTCTTTTAGGTTTGGCCATCACTGAACTGGTATAGATGGTCGGGGCGTTCCCGAATGCGGCCCGACACATTTCGACTCATGCGGATCGACTCAACTGTATCTTGAAACTTCAGCACTGTTCTTGGGGATGGTCTGACGAGCGATCCGTATAAGCCTAGTAAAACTCAATAGATGCCACTGGGCGAGCCATACTTCGTCAGTTTATCACACGCGACCAACCGAAAGACTCTAAATAAATATATAAGTATATGGCCTTATCGCAACGATTTATTTGCCTCGTCTCGTTCCACCGCGATACACTTTGCGGCCGGAACCGAAGGGTACTGTTGTAAACAATTGTTTCTAAATACGTTATACTCGAATTGATGTTTTCTCGTCGCGAAAGACGCGTACGAACAAAAAACGGAACAGCCGAAGGACATTATGGCAAACGCGACCCATTACGATGTGGCGATTCTGGGCAGTGGACCCGGCGGCTATGTTGCGGCCATTCGTGCGGGTCAGCTCGGGCTGAAAACGCTCGTTATCGAAAAAGACCCGCATTTCGGGGGCACGTGCCTCCATGTAGGCTGCATCCCGAGCAAAGTTTTTCTCCACACCGCGGAACTTCTCGATCAAGTGCGCCAGGCGGGCGCGCACGGCGTGGTCGTCGAGGGGCTCCGGCTGGATTGGCCGGCGCTTCTCAAGCGTAAGGCGCGCATCATCAAGAAGAACGCTGGCGGGGTAGCCTTCCTGCTCCGAAAGAACAACGTCGAGACCCTCACGGGCTTTGGCCGCATCCTCGCACCGGGCAAGCTGGAAGTGGAAACGGCCGAAGGCGCCCAGCCGGTATCGGCAAAAGCCATCATTGTTGCGACGGGTTCCGATCCGCGCTCCATCCCGGGCGTCGAGATCGACCGGCGCCACATCGTGACGAACACGGAAATGCTCGATCTGCCCTCTCAGCCCGAGAGCCTCGGGGTCATTGGAGCCGGGGCGGTAGGGGTCGAGTTCGCGTCGATGTTCCATAGCTTCGGCACGAAAGTAGCTCTTTTCGAGGTTCTTCCTCGGCTCGTGCCGGTGGAAGACGAGGAACTCTCGGAGGTCCTCCTCAAATCCTTTCAAAAGCGCGGGATCGAGACGATGGTCCCGACGCGTGTCGACGGCGTCTCGAAGACCGAGGAGGGTGTTTCCGTCCGCTTCACCCGGGCGGACGGGACGACGGACCAGCGCACCGTGTCGAAGCTTCTCGTCGCGGTCGGGCGGAAGTCGAGGACCGACGGGATCGGGCTCGAGCAGACCGCCGTCGAGCTCGATCGCGGCAACGTCGTCGTCGACGAATATATGGAGACGGCGGCCAAGGGGATCTACGCGATCGGCGATGTTGTCGCCACGCAACAGCTCGCCCACGTCGCTTCCGCGGAAGCGATCCTCGCCGTCGAGCGTATCGCTGGCCACGCCGCCGCGCGTCCCTTGAACTACTCCCACATGCCGGGGGCTACCTATTGCCGTCCGGAGGTCGGTAGCGTGGGCCTCACCGAGGCGGCCGCTAAAGACAAGGGCTATGACGTGAAGGTCGGTCGCTTTCCCTTTGCCGCGAACGCCAAAGCGACGATTCTCGGTGACAATGAAGGCTTCGTGAAGATCGTGAGCGAGGTGAGGTACGACGAGCTCCTCGGGGTCCACATTATCGGCCCGCACGCGACCGACCTCATTGCCGAGGCTGTTGTCGCGCTCGAGCACGAGGCGACCGCCGAGTCTTTGATGCGCGCCGTACACGCGCACCCAACACTCTCGGAGGCCGTCGCCGAAGCCGCGCACGGTGCCGTCGAGATGCCCATCCATGTCTGATCCTTGCTGGCGCATGGATCTTGGGCGCCGGGAATATAGCGACGTGCTTGCGCTGCAGCGCGAGCTCGTGGTCGAGCGCCAAGCCGGGCGGATCCCGGACGTGCTCGTGTTCGTCGAGCATCCTCCGGTCTATACGCTCGGGCCCAGTGGGAACCCGGAGCATCTTCTCGCGGATCCGGCGCTTCTCGCCCGTATCGGCGCTACCTTCGTGGAAACGGAGCGGGGCGGCGACATCACGTATCACGGCCCAGGGCAAATAGTCGTCTATCCCATCGTCGATTTGAGGCGCTGGAAAACAGATCTGCGCGCTTATCTGAGAGCGCTGGAGGAAACGATCCTCATCGCTCTAAAAGCCCACGGCATTACCGCCAGGCGCGAGCCGGGGCTTACCGGCGTTTGGCACGACGGCGAAAAGCTCGCCGCCATTGGCGTGCGCGTTTCCCGTTGGGTGAGCTCGCACGGTTTGGCGCTGAACGTTTCGACGAATCTCGAACATTTCAAACATATCGTTCCGTGTGGTATCTTCGATCGCGCAGTCACCTCGATGGAAAATGTTCTAGACACTCAAGTTGCGTGTAGTCCCGTGAGAGATGATCTGGCGCTGGCCTTTGGACGTACCTTCGATCGCGAGATGTTTCGAGCCCCAAAAGGCGCGCTCGAGATGAGCCTCCACTAATGCGCCTAGGCAAGCGGCAGTTGCAAGAGCTTCTGTACTACATGGTGCTCACGCGCCGTCTCGAGGAGGCTCTCGCTCGGCTTCACCGAGAACAGGAGCTCACAACGCCGCTCGCTCTGCGGACTGGCCTCGAGGCTGTAAGCGTGGGTGCGTCCTTTGCGCCGACCCCGAAAGATGCGATCGCATCGTCGCTGCCCACCGTCGGGACGCTCTTGCTTCGAGGGGTCAAACCAGAAGAGATCGTGCTTCAGTTTCTCGGGAAGGAGACTTCGCCGAGTCAAGGGCGAGACGGCTTGGGCTATTTTGGAGACTTGTCGCGAGGCCTCGTTTCGACCACGGGGCATCCTGCCACGCATGTGAGTGTAATGGCAGGGATGGCTTTTGGGTACCGCTCTCATCAACAAGAACGCGTCGCGCTTGCGCTCATACCTGAAGAGGCGGTCGCGACGGGTGACTTTCATGAAGGCGTCAACTTCGCCGCGGTGCAGAAGCTGCCGCTCATTATCGTCGTCGTGCGCTATCCGTCCCACGAGGTGGGCTCGGGCGTTGCGCAGCTCTACGAGCGAGCCAAAGCCTATGGCGTGGCCTCTCTGCCGGTCGATGGCAGCGATTTGCTCCAAGTCGTTCAGGTGGTGGAGACCGCCATGGAGAGGGCGCGCGCACAGGATGGTCCGACGCTCATCGAGGCGGTGCTTCGAAGCTCGCGCCGCTACTTCGGCAATGAGAGTGCCTCTCCCGCGCCTTTCTCTGCCGGCGCGCACGACATCGATGACGACGAGGGCGCGAAAGACGTCGATAACGATCCGGCTTGGCGGTTCGAGAAATTTCTATTGCAGCAGGATTGGCTTTCGGAAGCCGATCGATCGACGCTCGTAGCGCGTGCGGAAGAGGCCGTCTCTGACGCTCTGCGCACGGCCGACGCTGCCCCCGCGCCGAAGGCGCAATATTTTGAGAGCGCTCTTTTCGCTTCGAGCTGATTCATGAGCGAAATCACCTATCTCGAAGCCATCCGCCAAGCGATGTGGGATGAGATGGAGCGCGATGAAAGCGTCGTGCTATTGGGTGAAGATGTCGGGCTCTACGGAGGAGCTTTCAAGGTCACGGCTGGCTTTGTCGATAAATTTGGCACGGAGAGAGTCATCGATACGCCGATCAGCGAGGAGGGCTATACGGGGGTGGCGATTGGAGCGGCCTTCAACGGCTTGCGGCCCATCGTCGAGTTTCAGTTCATCGACTTCATTGCCAACGCGTTCAACATGATCACGAATTTCGCCGCGAAGAGCCGCTATCGTTGGGGCGCGGTTGTCCCGATCGTCATGCGCGGGCCTACCGGCGGCGGCGTGCGCGCAGGACCGTTCCATTCGCAAAATCCAGAAATGCATTTCGTGCACACCCCGGGTATCAAAGTCGTTGTGCCGGCGACCGTCGCGGATGCGCGTGGCTTGATGAAGTCTGCCATACGCGACGAGGACCCGGTTCTCTATTTAGAGCACAAGAAGTTGTATCGCCACATCAAAGTGGCGGCCGAGGAGCTCGACGGGCAAGAGGAGCTCGTTCCGATCGGAAAGGCAGCGATCCGCCGACGGGGCAAGCACATCGTGCTCGTGACTTATGGTGCGATGCTCTATACGGCGCTCGATGCGGCCGAAGTGCTCGCTGGTGAAAGCATTGAGCTCGAAGTGATTGACCTTCGGAGTCTCGTGCCTTTGGACAAGGAGTGTATTCTCGAAGCCGTTGGGCGGATCAACAAAGTGATATTGCTTCACGAAGACACCAGGACGGGCGGCATGGGGGGCGAAATTGCTGCCATCATCGTCGAGGAGGCGTTCGACGACTTGGACGGTCCGATCGTTCGCGTTACGGCGCCGGATACGCCCGTCCCCTATGCGGCGTCTCTCGAAGATGCCTTCATACCACAAGTCGAGGACATCGTGCGCGCCGCCCGGGACCTCTTTGCGTACTGAAGGGTGAGTTACGAGCCGCCGCAGTAAGAAGGGAACCCATGACTGACGTCATCATGCCGCAAATGGGCGAGAGCATCGCCGAAGGCACTATCACGAAGTGGTACAAGAAGGTTGGGGAGCTGGTCGAGCGCGACGAGCCGCTGCTCGAGATCTCGACCGATAAGGTCGACACGGAGATCCCGGCCCCCGTCGCGGGCATCTTGTCGGAGATCAAGGTTCAAGAAGGCGAGACCGTCGCCATCATGACCGTCATCGGTGTAATCGGTGGGGAGGTCCAACAGGAGGCGGCGCCGACCGCTCCTACTACCGAAGCAGAGAGCACGCCTGCAACCGTCTCAACGCAACCCATCCCCCGCGTGAGCGTCGCCCCAACGCCGGCGAGTCCTGAGCCGGAGGCGTCCGAGCCTGGACTACGCAGCTCTCCGCTCGTCCGCAAGATGGCTCGCGAGCACAATTTGGACTTGAGCCAGCTCACCGGAACGGGGCGGGGCGGCCGTGTGACGAAGCAGGACATCGAGAGTTTTCTAGCATCACCCACGGCGGCCGAAGCGACACCGAAACCACTGTTAGCGCCGACGCCTGGTGCGACCCCGCCTACGGCGGCCCTTCCTGCGACGGCGGCCTCGCCACCGCCGGTTCAACAGAGCCGCGTCGATGTCGAGCCGATGAGCAAAATGCGGAAGTCCATTGCCGAGCACATGGTGATCTCACGGCAGACCTCCGCGCACGTGACGACGGTGTTCGAAGCCGATGTCAGCCGGATCGTGGCGCTTAGGAATGAGCACAAGCCCATCTTCGAGCGAGACGGCGTCCGGCTCACCTACACCCCGTTTTTCGTCGCCGCCGTGCTCGGTGCTCTCAAAACGTTTCCGCTGGTCAACGCTTCGATCGATGGCGACAAGATCGTTTACCACCGCGATTACAACATCGGTATCGCCGTCGCTCTCGAGGGCGGGCTCATCGTCCCCGTGATCCAACATGTCGACGAAAAGAGCTTCCTCGGGCTCACGCGGGCCGTGAACGATGTCGGCGAGCGCGCGCGCACGAAAAAGTTGATGCCCGCAGACGTGCAGGGCGGGACGTTCACACTCACGAACCCGGGCCCTTTTGGCGGCCTCTTCGGAACACCGATCATCAACCAGCCTCAAGTCGCCATCCTGGGGATCGGCGGCATCCACAAGCGTCCGGTTGTCGTCAACGAAGGCATCGCGGTGCGCTCGATGGTGTATCTCGCTCTCTCTTTCGACCATCGCCTCATAGACGGCGCGCTCGGGGACCAGTTCATGGCCGACGTCAAACGCCGGCTCGAAGGCTGGGACGAAAAAATACTATAGTGGCACCGATGGTAACGATAACACGTTCTCCTAGACCCGATTGGCTGAAGGTACGCCTGCCGAGCGGGGATGACTATTTCCGGCTGAAGAGCACGATGCGCAGCCTGAACCTGCACACTGTGTGCGAGGAAGCGCGCTGCCCCAACGTCGCCGAGTGCTGGGGGCAAGGTACGGCCACGTTCATGATCCTCGGCGACGTTTGCACCCGCAGCTGCGGGTTCTGCGCCGTGAAGACCGGGCTTCCTCAGATCCTCGATCGAGAGGAACCGGAGCGGGTGGCCAAGGCGGTCGAGGCGATGGGCCTGAGCCACGCTGTGATCACATCGGTCAATCGCGACGAGCTTCCCGACGGGGGCGCTGCTATTTTCGCCGAGACCATCGAGGCTGTCCGCCGCCGCAATCCCGAAACGAACATCGAGGTGTTGATCCCGGACTTCAAAGGCTCTCGGGCCTCGCTCGAAGCCGTTCTCGCCGCGAAACCACAGATCCTGAACCACAATATCGAGACGGTACCGAGGCTCTATAAGCATGTGCGGTCGGGCGCGCGCTTTGCGCAATCCGTGGAGCTTCTCGAGCGCGCGAAAACCATCGCTCCTGACGTTATTAGTAAGACGGGGCTTATGGTCGGCCTCGGCGAAAGCCTCAACGAAGTGGAAGAGGTTATGCGGGAACTCGTCGTCAAAGCCCGCGTCGACGTGTTTACCATCGGGCAATACCTGCAGCCGACGCGCGATCACTTGCCCATCGATCGCTACGTGCATCCGGACGAGTTCGTCGCTCTCGCCCGGAAAGGCCGCGAGATTGGCTTCCGCCATGTCGAAGCTGGGCCGCTCGTGCGCAGTTCGTACCACGCGGCGAATCAGATCCCCTGAACATGTATCGCGAATACCTCCCGTCTCAGGCGCTTCGCCGCTACGTGGAGTGCTACTGCACACGGGGAGCGGGTCCGATGCCCGTGCTCCCCGACGGTTCTGTGGACATCTTGTTCCCGGAGGGAGAGGCTCCCTACGTCGTAGGAACGATGAACCGTGCTCTCTTCATCCCGCGCGGTGACATTGGCCCAACCGTTGCCGTGCGCTTTCGCCCCGGTGGCGCCTACCCGTTGATGCCGCTGCCCATGCAGGAGCTGACAGACGACCGCGTCGATTTGAAGGATGTTTGGCGCCGCGCGACGTCCGGTGAGAGCGTCCAGGCTCACTCGTCAAAATACTTGCGCACAGGCTCGACCGCCTCACGGCACATCGGACCGCCGACAGTGGTATTCAAGTCGACACGACCCTGAAGAGCGGGAAAGTGCGTGCGGATCTCGTCCCAATCCGTCATGTGGGTTTTCTCGCGACCGCGACGAGCGAAAGGCCGAAGGGGAGAGATGTTCGGCGAAGAAGCCAAGCTTCGATCGCAAGCGGGATCGAGAGCAGTTGGTTGAGGACCGGATGGTAGGCTTCGACTTCGGAGCCCTCGCGCTTTCCGCGCGTGAGCTTTTCAGCGCGCCGGCGCAAAAGAGCGAGGGGAAAGAGCAGACAATTCGCGTAAGACACGAAGATCGGCTCGAGCCCGGCGCTCTGAAGTTTTTTGGTCAGCTCGTTTCTCCCGTAACGTTGGCGCGTGTGGACAGCCTCGTCGTGCTGGCTGCGAAGCGCCTCGTGCGCCGGTACCCGGACGAGAAAAGTCCCGCCGGGCCGAAGCACACGCGTGATCTCGGCGAGCGCTTCGGTATCGTTGCGGACGTCGAGATGGTAAAGCACGTCGAAGGATGTCACGAGATGGAAGCTCTTCTCGGCGAGCGGCACGCGCTCGACGGATGCTTGGACGAGCGCTCCCGTTCCGCGTGTGTTGGCGAGCCGAAGCGCTTCGGCGGAACGATCGAGGGCGGTTACGGTTCCGAAACGGCTCAGTGGTTGGAGCATGCCTCCAGTGCCGCAACCGGCATCGAGGATCGCGAGCTCGGAGGCGTTGGCGACAAAGCGCTCGACGAGTGCCAAGGAAATGCGCTCCATACCGCGGAACCACCACATGTGGTCTTCGAGCTCGTGGAGTTTTCGATACTCATCGTGCTCCATTCGAGCGAGTTTATCACCGGGGTTGTTTGCGCCTCGTTCTTGAAAAGGGAACGTTGGTCCAGAACGAATTGGTCGCCGTCAAACAAACGGCGACCTACGGTCGAGGTGGAGGTCCTTGTGCGCGGTGCATCGCGTGCCGTCGCGGCTAAAATACAGACACTGATAGCCATCACGCTCGTGGACGCGTTCTCTAACCTCGGAGGCAACGTATCGAGCTTGGCCGGCTCGTCTTTATCGCCATCTCGTATCTGAACGAGATGGCGCGCCGTCTGCTTTGTGCTTCTTTCTCCGCCTCTCGAGCTTCTTTTTCGGGTCTTTCTTATCGGCGAGGTTCCAGGAGAGATGCTCTGTGGCTAGATTCGCAGAATCAGCCAGGTGCCGGCCACCAGTGCCACGCGAAGCGGCGCCTCAATGGGTCTTATGTCATGTGCGCGTTCGGTCGCGAGACGCTGGGCACAGGGTTACTACGAGGCATACGAGAGCTTGCATGGTTTGTGCTATCCATCGTCGATGCACGCGAATGCAAACGCCGTGGTCTTGACGGATCGTGCTGAAGCTGTCGGTGTGCTGCCGGAGGTTCCGCGCTTTCACCGGGCGCTCGCTGACCCCGCCATGCTGTCCATCATTCGCAATGCGGCGCGAACGTTGGGTTATGCGTTTCACTAGCTGTAACGGTTCGTAGCGAACTACGAACCGATACCGGATTGTGGCGCACGAGTGCGGGCTTCACCGGAGCTGGGCGCGGTGCCGGCGGTTCGGAGTCTCAACTCAACTTCATCGACCTCTCGTTGGATGGCGAGCCGCGCTGACGCCGCTCCTCGACGCCGTGTCCAACGAGAGGGCGCAAGCAACCGCGCGGGACGGTGGATAGATCGCATGTCACGATATCGACGGGTGACGGAGCTCTACTTTGCCGCAATCGCCGTGATTTCCCACGGTTTGATTCCGCGACGAAGGCGTCAGCAACGCGAACGCCCTCCCACATCTTTCGCGAGCGCAGCGGACGTCGCCGATGCCGCACACACGCGGAGTACTGGCTGCTTCTCGAGCGCGGTACCGACCAGATGCTCTTTCACGACGTCCGCTGTCGCGCCCGAATCAGGTCTCGAACCGTTCCCAACGGTCCCGTATCTTGCTCATGAGCACTTGGAACTCCCGCGAATAAGTGCCATATCTTTCCCTAGCTTGAAAAGCAATCTAGCGGTTCAATAGGTAGGATAACAAGTACGCGTACCGTCACTTCACTTCACTTCCAGAACGCGAAAGCCGGGCGCGCCGTATCGAGCTTCGCCTGTGATGGCGACCAGGTTCTTCAAGATGCGAGCTTCGCCGCTTCCATGCGTGTGTCCACACAAGACGGTAACTTCCCTATCCGGATGATCCCGCGCGCCCTCGATCAACATCTGTCCCATCGCCTTGCACGTGAAACCCGGGAGCCACGCGTCATCCGAGATACGTCCCTCATGCCAGCAAGCTTCTCGAAAGGGCGGCACATGGGTCAGCACGAGGACTTCGTCGAATCGCTCGAGAGCGTCTCGATAGAAGGGCAAGAGCGTGGCCGCCGCATCGCCTCCGAGCTCGCCGAGCTTGCGCTCGAGCGCGGGCAGGTTGTTCAGGACGGCGAGAGCGTTGCCGCCTCCCGTGGACTCACGAAGGTCCTGGATCACGAAGTAGTCGCTCAAGAGAGCAGGCGCTTCGAAGTTCCCAAAGCGCGCGTCCCCCCACCCTCCATGGCCCACCAGCGCGGTGTGCTCGCTGAGCTCGACGAGCTCAGCATGGGGAAGCCACTTGGCCCAGGCTGAGTCGAGCGTTCGCATCCGTGCACGCACCGTGGCGATGTCACTTCCGTAGTAGTCGTGGTTTCCCAGGACGAAATAGACTGGCAGTCGTACACGCTCGGAGACGAAATGCAGCCACCTGACGAGGTTGCTGGCTTCACCGATATCGCCTCCGATCAGCAACGCCTCCGCTCCCGAATCGGCGATGTCGGCACAGAAGGCTTCGTCGACCGCCTCGGACGCATGGTCAAGGTGGATGTCGGTGGCCCAGGCGAGCTTCATAGGGCTTCCGCCCTTGGCCAGTTCGTCAGCGAGTCTGCTGGATCCGCTCGAGAAACAGCCGCGCTTTCGCCGTTCGAAAGCGGAGCTCGACCTTTCCCGTCGCATTGTCGTCGAAGTCGGCGGCATCGTACGCGACTTTGAGCTTCGTCCCTTTTTCGATGGAGCAGTCGAGCAGACCTAGCCGTTCCTCGTCGAGCGGGACGTTGATGATCGGCCGGCTGAACGAGAAGGCGGCGAAGCGGATCCCGGTCACGACGACGGACCCCGTGAACCAGCTGCAGCGATAGCCCGAGCGCCGTGTCGGTGAGCGATAGTTCCGAAGCGTGACGGTGCCGCCGACGCCCTCGTCGAAGAGCGCTATCCCCTCGCTCTCCAGTATCGGGCGCATCGCTTTGGGGAGCTGCCCCCATCCGAAGAGCCGATAGAAAAGCGTTTTCTTCATCCATTAACAGGTTACCAGACAGCGACACCGCTCTGGTGTTCGTCGGCTCAATACAAGACACGGAAGTGGATCGTGTGGGGTACTTTCTTGAGCTCTTCGATCACCCGTGTTTGGTATCTCTTGCTCACGTCGGTGATGACGTAACCCATGCGCTCGTTGGTCTTCAAGTACTGTCCCAGAATGTTGATCTTGTGCTGCGCCATGACCTGGTTGATGGCGGCGAGGACGCCGGGCTCGTTTCGGTGAATGTGGATGAAGCGATGAGCACGCCGTAAATCGGGTAGCTGCACGCTGGGAAAGTTGACGCTTCCGAAGGAGTTTCCCGAATTAACAAAAGAGATGAGCGCACCGGAGACGAAATCGGCAATGTTCTCTTGGGCTTCACGGGTGTTTCCGCCGATATGGGGCGTCAAGATCACGTTCTCGAGCCCTTGAAGCGGCGACGAAAAGGGACTGTCGTTCCCGGCCGGCTCTTCCGGAAACACGTCCAAGCCGGCGCCGGCGAGGTGTCCGCTCCCAAGAGCTTTTTTGAGGGCGTCGATATCGACGACAAAGCCGCGCGACAGATTCAGAAGGAGCGCGCCTTTCTTCATCATTCGGAGCTCGCGCTCGCCGAAGAGCTCGTGGTTGTGTGCGCGGCCGTCGACATGGATGCTGACGATGTCGGCCCGCTTCAAGAGATCCTTGAGCGAGCGACATTTGGTCGCGTTTCCGAGTGGGAGCCGTTCGACGATGTCGTAGTAATAGACGTCGAGGCCCATACCTTCCGCGAGGACGGAGAGCTGGGAGCCGATGTTGCCGTAGCCCACGACCCCGAGCTTCTTGCCGCGGATCTCGAAGGCACCGGGAGCACTCTTGTCCCAAACACCGCGATGAATGCCGGAAGACTTTTCGAAAACTTTCCGCGCCAGCATGATAATTTCGCCAATCGCGAGCTCCACGACGCTCCGTGTGTTCGCATAAGGAGCGTTGAACACGATGACGCCGCGTTCCGAGCAGGCGTGGAGGTCGATTCGATTCGTTCCGATGCAAAAAGCGCCGATGCCTTTGAGCTTCTCGGTGGATTCGAGAACGCGCCGTGTGATTCGCGTGCCTGACCGAATGCCGAGCAGCGTGACGTCGTCCAGCTCCCGAATGAGCTCGTCTTCGCTCAACCCAGCGGGCAGCGTGCGCACTTCGTAGCCTTCTTTGTCGAAATGTTTCTGTGCGGCGTTGTGGATGTCTTCCACCAACAAGACGCGAATCCGCGTTTTGGGGTAAGAGATCGACATCGGAAATTTGTGGATGTAGAGAAACTCGTCGAGGCTCGGCAGCACGTGGTCGGCGATCTCGACGATGGGCTCGCGCCGCGCGCTCTCGGTAAAGGCATAAAAGCGCGTGGCGAGCCCGGCCTCGCGCATCTTGACGTCGCTATAACCGTCCCCGATCACGTAAATCTCGCCATCGAGCTGCAGTTGACGGAGTACGCGTGCTTTGCCGTCTTGATGGATTAGTGGGCTCCGGGAGTCGAAGCCGACGATGTGGTCCTTGGCGTCGAAGAGAAACACATTCGCGAAGACATGCGCATCCGAGATACCCAGGCTCTCGACGACCGGGGTGATGAATTCGCGAAACCCGTTCGAGAGAACGTAGATGTGACTCTTGTACTTCTTGAAGAAAGCTTTGTTGCGCTTCACCGAAGGAGAGATCGCGCGCTTCAAGACGCGGACGAGCGCCTCGATATGCTTTCTGTGCGCGTCGAGTAGCTCGATGCGAAGTGCAATCCCCTCCGCCATCGACATGCCGCCCGTAGCTGTCAGCTCGGTGATGCGCTCGACTTCGCCGAGTCGGTCAGAGCGCTCGGGATGCGATTTGAGAGAAAGACGTGCGAGTTCGGGAAAAGACTCCACTGTAACGAGCGTGCTATCGAAATCGAAAACGTAATGTCGCCGGTCGCGTGTCACAAGTAGATGTCCAGAAACTCGAGGATTTTTTCGACATAGGCCCAGGCCGCTTCCGGATGAAGATCGTGGCGATAGGTCCCTCGTACCTCCTCGCCCCGAAAGATGTACTCGAGCAGAGGATATTGCGGCCGCGCGCGGAGCGCATCGAAGAACGGCCGCTTCGTTTCGTAGGGCACGAGCGGGTAGTGCTGTCCGTGGAACGAAAGAAGGGGCGTCTGGGTGGCAGCGACATCGCTCAGCGGCGACAGTTGACGATAGAGCTCGAGATTGCCTCGGAGCGGGCCGAGCTCGCGATCGAGGTAGCTCTGGCCTTCGATGTTCGTCTGGCGGTACAGTGCTTCCAAGTCCGGCATCCCGACCGCTTCGACAGCGCAGGCAAAAAATTCCGGGTAACGGGTGATGGCAGCGAGCGTAAGAAAGCCGCCATAGCTCACGCCCCAAATGCCGATGCGATCGTTTCGCACTTCCGGCCGCGCTGTCACCGCGCGCGTTCCCGCTATTAAGTCTTCCAGATCTCCTTGGCCCCACGCGCGGTCGTTCAAGTTCTCGAACAGGGCGCCGTAGCCCGTGCTCCCGCGGACATTGGGCGCGAAGACCGCGTAGCCGCGCTGCGTGAGAAGCTGCGCGAACGGATGCCAGCGATTCGTCCACTGCGAGGTCGGGCCGCCATGGGGTCGTACGAGAACGGGCACGGGACTCTCGGGCGTGGCGCTCTCCGGAAGATAGAGAAAGCCCGTGACCTCGCGATCGTCGAAGCTCTTGAAACGAACGAGCTCTGGCCGCGCCATCCGCCGCACGTCGAGATCGGGAGGCAAGGTGTCGCTCTGGCGCTCGCGCCCGCCTTCGATGGGATAGGCCCAGACGTCTCGCGGGTAGTTGTAGGCTTCGAAGAGACTGAGCACAGCCTTTCCGTCGGGGCGCCAAACCGGCTGCGAGTGTACGCCGGCGCGCATCGTGAGCGTTCTCTCCGCGTCCTTCTCGAAATCGTGCAGCTTGAGCCGGAGGTTCCCGTCGCGGTTCTCGAGGTACGCGAGATAGTTTCCGTCCGGGCTAAAAGCGGGCTCGGTGAGCTCGAACTCGGAATCGACGAGGAGCTCGGGCGTGCCTCCATCCCCTCTATTCCCTTTATTCGAAGAAACGATGTAGATGGCTTTTCGTTCGGAAGTGTCCGATACGAACGTAATCCGAGCACCGTCGGGCGACCAACGCGGTCCGAAGCTGTCGCCTTGCCAATCGGCGGGCAGAAGACTGGTGATGTCGAGCTCGCCGTCTTCGAGGCCGACGACGCCGACGGCGCGCTCGACGTGACGACCGCCGCGGAACGTGAGTGCTAAGCGCGTACCGTCGGGAGACCATCGGTGATCGGCTTCGTCGAAAGGATGCTCCGTCAGCTGGCGTGCACGGCCTTCAGCTACGGTCGTCACCCACAGATCCCATCCGGTCTCGCTACCCACTCGTTCGGTCAAGAAGGCGATGTACGACCCGTCAGGAGACCACCTCGGCTTTCGGTCCTGTCCCCGATGCCTTGTTAACTGCCGCGCGTTCTCGCCTTTTGGATCCGAGATAAAGACGTGCCATTGGTCTGCGCGGCGACCGATGAACGCGATGCGCTCGCCGTCTGGAGACCAATCGACGTCGCGCTCTCCCATGCCTCGGCTCGTTGCGATGGGCGATCCGGCCGGGTCGCCCTTTGGCATCATCCACAGCGTTTGCTTGCCGATGCTGGACAAGCTGAGTGTCACGGTCCCGCCGTCAGGCGCCACCGCGAAATCCGAGATCACCGGCGTCTTGAGGATATGGGGAATCGTGAGGAGCTCGTCGGGAACGATCGGCTCGATTGGATCTTGAGCGAGCGCGGCCCGGCTCGCGAGCCAAAGCGTAAGCACCACGCGCTTCATGCGCCGATTGTACTTCTTTCGAGTTTCTCGATGACTTTCTTCGTCACGCCTTCCGGTGAAAGGGCGCTCGTATCGACCGTGACGTCCGCCTCCGCGTAGAGCGGCTCACGCTCGAGCAGGAGTGTGCGAAGCTCGGCGAGTGGATCCGAACGCCCGGCCATGGGCCGCTGGTCGCCTTGAGCGGCGACGCGCTCGAGGTGTTGTTCCGGCCGCGCTTTCAGCCAAACGGTTCGAGCATGGGCTTTTAGAAGCTCGTAGGTTGCGCGGCCGTGGACGAGGCTACCGCCGGTCGCGATCACCGTGTCCGTATGGGTCGCGACGAATCGTGACAGTACGTCGTGCTGGAGACGCCGATAGTAACTTTCGCCGTGGAGCGCGAAGATCTCGGCCAGCCTGAGGCCTGCCTCCTCCTCGATGAGCTGGTCGAGCTCGACGAAAGACGTGCCGAGCTCGGCGGCGAGCTGGGCGCCGACAAGGCTCTTTCCAGCGCCTCGCAGGCCGACGATCGCTATGATGTGGCGGTGGTCTCCAACCCGTACGAGCTCGTGAAGAGGAGCTCCGAGCACCCGACCAAGCTCGTGCAGCTTCAGGATAGAGATGTTGCCTTGGCCCGATTCGAGCTGCGAGATGTATCGCGGCGAGAGCCCGGCGAACTCTGCAAGTCGTTGCTGGCTAAACCCTTTTCGAACGCGCCGCGTTCGAATCTGTTTCCCGAGCTCCTGCAGGATATGCCCAGCGTTCATAGAAGCAGTATAATACATATAATTGTTATCGATCAAGTAGTATAATGCTTGTTTCGCGGAGGGATTGATGGAACCCATTCAGTTCGAGACGGATCCGGGCCGCTACCGGCATTTCAAGTTGTCCGTCGATGGTCCCCTGGCGACGTTGACGCTCGACGTTCAGGAAGACGGCGGCTTGACGCCGGGCTATCAGCTGAAGCTGAACAGCTACGACTTGAGCGTCGATATCGAGCTCGCGGACGCGATTGAGCGGCTTCGCTTCGAGCATCCGGAGGTGAAGTGCTGCGTCATCACGAGCGGGAAGGATCGGGTCTTTTCGGCCGGCGCCAACATCTATATGCTCGCCAGCTCGGCGCACAGCTTCAAAGTGAACTTCTGCAAGTTCACCAACGAGACTCGGCTCGGGATGGAGGAGTCGAGCCGCGACGGCGGGCAGAAATTTCTCGCTGCGCTCAACGGCGTCACATCGGGGGGCGGCTATGAGCTCGCGCTCGCCGCGGATGAGATTCTTCTCGTCGACGACGGCAACGCGGCGGTCGCGCTTCCGGAAGCGCCGCTTCTCGCGGTGCTGCCAGGTACAGGTGGGCTCACGCGGCTCGTCGACAAACGCATGGTGCGCCGCGATCGCGCCGACGTTTTCTCGACGCTCGTCGAAGGCATCAAAGGCAAGCGTGCTGTTGCGTGGAGGCTGGTCGACGGCATCGCGGCTCGGAGCAGGTTCGACGAGGCTGTTCGCGAGCGCGCGGAAGCACTCGCGGCGACTTCCACGAGAAATGCGAACGGTCCCGGCATCGAGCTGAAGTCGCTCGACGCCAAGCGCTCGGAGAGTGCTCTCGAATATCGCACCGTCAGTGTTAGGATCGACCAGGCGTCGCGGCGCGTCGAGATCCTCGTGCGTGGTCCCGCAGGCGAGCAGCCTCAGACGCCCGAAGCGATTCACGCGCTTGGTGTCGATTACTGGCCGCTCGCGATGGCGCGTGAGCTCGATGACGCGCTCTGCCAGCTTCGCTTCAACTACGCGACCTGCGGTCTCGTACTCTTGAAGACCCAGGGCGATGCGGACGCGGCGCTCGCTATCGACAAAACGCTCTGCGACTACGCTTCTGATTGGCTCGTGAAGGAGATCCTTCTGAAGATGCGGCGCACGTTCAAACGTCTCGACCAGACGGCGCGAAGCCTCTTCGCCCTCATCGAACCCGGCTCGTGCTTCGTGGGAAGCCTTCTCGAAATCGCCCTCGCCGCCGATCGCAGCTACATGCTGGACGATCCCAAAAACCCCGTGCGTATTGGTCTCGGGCCTCTCAACAAAGAATGGTTTCCGAAGGGCAACGGGCTTTCCCGCCTCGAGACCCGGTTTCTCGGCGAGCCGGAAACGCTCGCAAAAGTACTTGCCCATGACGGGCTCATCGACCCAACCGCGGCAATGGAGCTCGGTCTCGTGACTTTCGCGCCCGACGATCTCGATTGGGAGGATGAAGTACGCATCGCGATCGAGGAACGTTGTGGTTTCTCGCCGGACGCCATGACCGGCATGGAGGCCTCTCTGCGCTTCGCGGGTCCGGAGACGATGGAGACGAAAATATTTGGTCGCTTGACGGCTTGGCAGAACTGGATATTCCAGCGCCCGAATGCTGTTGGCGAAAAAGGGGCGCTCACGCTCTATGGCAAGCAGAGCATGCCCGAGTTCGACTGGAGGAGGACCTGAGATGGAGCTTCACGAGAAGATCCCGAACAACGTAAACCTGTCGAGCGATCCCAAGCTCAAGCGTGCGCTCGAGAAGTGGCAGCCCAACTATGTCGATTGGTGGATGGAGATGGGCCCCGACGGTTTCCAGAACGACGATGTCTATCTCCGCACGGCCATCTCGGTCGATGCTGGCGGTTGGGCTCATTACGACTACGTCAAGATGCCCGAGTATCGTTGGGGGATCTTCCTGACGCCACCGGAAGAGGATCGCAGGATCGGCTTCGGGGATCACGAGGGCGAGCCCGTGTGGCAGGATGTTCCGGGTGAACTCCGCACCCAACTGCGCCGACTCATCGTGACTCAAGGCGATACCGAGCCCGCGAGCGTCGAGCAGCAGCGCCAGCTCGGAAAGACGGCGCCGAGTCTCTACGACCTCCGCAGTCTGTTTCAAGTCAACGTCGAGGAAGGCCGCCACCTATGGGCGATGGTGTACCTCCTTCACTCGTATTTCGGCCGCGACGGCCGCGAAGAGGCAGAGGATTTGCTCGTGCGCCGGAGCGGCAACGATGACAAGCCCCGCATTCTTGGTGCGTTCAACGAGCCATGCGAAGACTGGCTGAACTTCTACATGTTCACCATGTTCACCGACCGCGACGGAAAATATCAGCTTCTCGCGCTCGCGGAGAGCGGTTTCGACCCGCTCTCTCGCACGACCAAGTTCATGCTGACGGAAGAAGCGTTCCACATGTCGGTAGGAGAAACCGGGGTCGGCCGCATCGTCGAGCGTACCGCTCAGCTGATGGGGGAGCACGGCGACGACGTGCGCCGGCATGGCGGCGTCGACCTTGAAACGATCCAGAAATATTTGAATTTCTGGGTGAGCGTCTCGACGGATCTCTTCGGGGGTGAAGTCTCGACGAACGCGGCGCAGTACTTTGCCACGGGCGTCAAAGGGCGCAATCGCGAAGACGGCTATGACGAGCATAAATGTCTCGATAGTTGCTACCAGATGGAGCTCGTAAAAGACGGGAAGATCGTGCAGGAAGAGATACCGATGCGCAATGCCATGAACGAAGTGTTGCGCGACGACTATATCGAGGATTGCGAGCGCGGGGTCAAGCGCTGGAACAAGACTCTCGAAGATGCCGGCATCTCCGATCGTTTGACGATGCCGCATCGGCGTTTTCACCGCCAAATCGGCGCCTATGCGGGTCATTTCTTCAATCCCGCGGGCGAGCTCATCTCGGCGAAGGTCTGGAACGAGAAGAAGGATCTCTGGCTGCCGGTGGAAGACGATCGCGCCTATGTCCGAAGCTTGATGCATGCGGTCACCGAGCCGGGGCAAATTGCCAATTGGATAGCGCCCCCGCGATCGGGCGTGAAGGGTCAACCATTCGAGTTCGAATATGTGAGAAAAGGCTGATGGTGCTCGTCAACGATTCGCGACAGGACGGCGTCGCGCTCTTCGAGCTCGAAGCTCCGCCCGCCAATACTTACAGCTACGAGATGATGCAAGAGCTCGACCGCGCGCTTCTCGCGGCGCGCTTGGACGACAGCGTGCACGTTATCGTGCTCACCGGTGCAGGGGAGAAGTTCTTCTGCGCCGGTGCGGATATCAACATGCTCAACGAAGCGGCGCCGAGCTTCAAATATTATTTTTGTCTCCACGCGAACGAAACGCTGAACCGATTCGAGCAAACGCCCAAGCTCGTCATCGCGGCCTTGAACGGCCACACGGTAGGCGGCGGGCTCGAAGTGGCGCTCGCGGCCGATTTGCGGGTGGCGAAAAAGGACGGCGGAAAAATTGGACTTCCGGAAGTGCAGCTCGGTGTGCTTCCAGGGACGGGCGGCACCCAGCGCCTCGCGCGTCTTGTCGGGCGATCCCGCGCTATCGAGCTCATGGCGACAGGGAAGCTCATGAGCTTCGACGAAGCGGAGACCATCGGTATGGTGAACGAGGTCTTCGACGGAGACGATTTCCGTGCACAGATCCTGGACTATGCGACGCAGTTTGTTCCGCCCGGCCGAGCCTCGAAAGCCGTGGGCCACATCAAGCGCGCCGTCCTCATTGACGCCGCGGAAGCGTCGCGTCTCGGTCTCGTGAACCGCGTCGTCGAATCGGAGGCGCTCGCGAAGGACAGCTGGGAGCTCGCGGAGGCGCTCGCCGCCGCGCCCCCTCTCTCCATCCAATACGCCAAGAAAGCCGTAGCGCTCGCCGAAGGAGGGTCTCTCGACGAGGTTCTCGACTTCGAGGCCGAGGCTCAGCTCGCTTGCTTTCGATCGGATGACGCCCTCGAGGGAATCCAGGCTTTCGAGGAGAAGAGGCGTCCGCAATTCAAGGGGAACGCGTCATGATTGATTTCGGTTTGAGTGAAGAGCAACAGCAATTTCGCGACCTCGCCCACGAGTTCGCCGAGAAAGAGATCGCGCCCAACGCCGCGCATCACGACGAAACGGGAGAGTATCCGAGAGATATTTGCCGGAAGGCGTGGGAGCTCGGCCTCATGAACACCCATATTCCCGAAGAATATGGCGGCTTGGGGCTCGGCGTTGTCGAAGGTTGTCTTATCTCTGAGCAGGTCGCTTGGGGATGCAGCGGGATCGGCACGGCGATGGAGGCCAATACGCTCGCCGAAGGGCCCGTCATCGTGGCGGGAACCGACGAGCAGAAAAAGAAATGGCTCACGCCGCTGACGGAAGAGTTCCTGCTCACGGCCTATTGCGTGACCGAGCCAGATGCGGGGAGCGACGTCCAGGGCATCAAGACGACGGCGAAGCGCCACGGCGACGACTACGTCCTCAACGGCAGCAAGATGTGGATCACGAATGGCGGTGTCGCCGAGTGGTACTTCGTCGTCGCCTATACGGATACCGAGAAACGCTATCGCGGCATGAGCGCTTTCATCGTTCCCAGAGATTCGGAAGGTGTCTCCGTTGGCAAGAAAGAGAACAACATGGGCCAGCGTGCCTCAGACACGCGCGCGGTGAGCTTTCAAGACGTGAAAGTCCCCGCCACGAACCGCCTTGGTGAGGAAGGGGATGGGTGGCGCGCCGCGATGGCGGCCTTCGACCACTCGCGCCCCGTCGTCGCCTCCGCCGCGATCGGTCTCGCGCAATCCGCCTACGACCACGCGGTCGCTTACGCGAAAGAGCGCAAGACTTTCGGCGTGCCGATCTATCAGCACCAATCGATCGGCTTCATGATTGCCGACATGGCGGTCGCGATCCAGGCGGCCCGCCTTCTCGTGTGGGAATCGGCCTGGACGATCGATCAGGGAAAGCAGAACACGAAGCAGGCTGCCTTCGCGAAGCTCTTTGCCGCGGATACGGCGGTGAAGGTGGCCACCGACGCCGTTCAAGTCTTTGGCGGCAACGGGTTCAACAAGGAATATCCCGTCGAAAAACTTTATCGCGACGCGAAGATCTACCAAATATACGAAGGTACGAGCCAGATCCAGCGGCTCATCGTTCAGAAAGAGATCTTCGACCGTTAGGGTCCGTTAGCGCCCTTGGTCGCGGATGAGACCCGAGCGGTCTACGCCGTCGACGTCGTCAGGGAAGTTGATGCCGAGCAAGGCCGCGATCGTGACAGGTAGATCGACCGTGTTGACGCGCTCGTCGACGGTGCCCTGTTGAGCCCCCGGCCACTGCACGAGTGCTACGACGTGCGTGTCGTAGCGGTAAGGCGAGCCGTGCGTCGTGCCTCGGACGCCGCCGATAAGACCTTCCTTGCGTTGCACGTAGAGATCCGGGCTACGCTCGGGATGGAACGAGTGGACGTAGAGCTCGAGCGTCGGGTCCATGAGTCCTCCCTCCGAGGCGGTCTCGATCTCGGTCCGCGTCCAAACCCGCTCGACGCTCCCACAGCGAGCGAGCTCGGTGGCGATCATGGATTCGAGGCTAGACTGCTCGACTTCCCGCCGCTTCAAAGTTTCATCGTTGAAATAGAGCGCCTCGTGGAACCAATCGTCGTTCCCGAATTGTTCCTGGAACGCGCGCCCCGCCTTCTGGAAGCAAGCGTAGTCGTCCGCCGATAGGCGTCCTCCGGGGAGGTTGTGCGAGCTCTGATATTCCGGAAGTGACGCGACCCCGTGATCGGCCGAGAGCGAGATGGCGACGTTCGCGAGGCCTATCGTTTCGTCGAGAAAATCGAAGAGCTCACCGAGCTCGCGATCGAGGCGAAGCATGGTGTCCAGTACCTCGGGACTGTTCGGCCCGTATGTGTGACCGACGGTGTCGACGCTCGCAAAGCTCAACGCGAACACATCGACGCTCTCGTCTGCTCCGAGCTCGTGCGCGACAACGAGCTTCTTCGCGAAATCGAGCAAATAGGATTCGATGAACGGCGAGTTATAGAGCGCGCTGTAGAAACGTGTTGTCGGGTAGAAATCGGCGCGCCCGAGCGAATGGATGAAGTCTGGCGTACCAACGATATCCATCTCGTCGAGAAGCGTGTGGGAAACCGCAAGCGGCGTCCACGTGCGCCCGAAATAGCGATCGGCGGCGCGCTCTCGATGAAACTCTCGAGCCCACGCGGAATATTCGGAAGTGTAGTGGGTGCTCGTCACCCACTGGCCGCTCCACGTGTCGAACCAGAAAGCGCCGTGGGCGTTCTTGCCTCCCATGAGAACGGCCGAACGATCTTTGGCACCGATCGAAAAAACCTTGGAGTCCGGGTCATTTGCTTGAATCCAGTCGCCAAGCCCGGTCGTGAGAAGCCGCGCCGGCGAGCGCCCGGCGCCGGAACCCGGTTTGGCGCCCTCGGGCACCAGGGTTTGGGTCGTCGCGTCTTCGACACAATAGACGCGCTTGCCGTCGGTGCGGTCGTACCACTCGTTTCCGACCATCCCCGAATGTGCTGGATAGCGCCCGGTCGAAAGCGAGGCGTGGCCGGCAGCGGTCACCGTGCCGGCGTGAAAATGATGGGCGTCGGTAAAGAGAACGCCGCGCTCGAGCAGCCTCTTGAAGCCGCCCTTGAAGCTTGGCTGAAACCTCTCGAGGTAGTCTCCTCGGCCTTGATCGATCGTGAGGAGCAGAACGAGGCGAGGCGTCGGTTCCTGGGCACATGCGTTTTGCCCGGTAAAAGACAGGGTGGCGAGAGCTACGATTAGCCGGCGTAGGTGCATGATTCTACGGAACTTACCCCAGTCGGTGGCCGGGATGCAATTGCGGGCGCCTCCGAACTAGAAACGGTTGCCCCCCGGAAAACGGATAGGTTGCTTGTCCCGTTTCTATCCTTTAACCTGTTAATACAACACACATTCGGACCGATATCGTTCGGCTGCACCCCGGGACAGCCAGCGGAATTCTCGCGGGGAGACTGCCGTCTAGATGCAGTACGGAGAGCTCATTGATTTCCTTCAAAACGTAGGGAAGGATCCCGCTCGTCTGATCTTCGAAGACGAGCTCACCGGTCTCCATAACCGCCGATTCCTTCACAGCTACTTCGAGCACAAGGTCCGTTGGGAAAGCGAGGAGAGCTTCCCTCTCTCTTTGATGGTCGTAGATGTCGACCTCTTCAAAGAAGTTAACGACACCTATGGGCACGACGCGGGAGACGAAGCTCTGAACTTCGTCGCCGGGCTTCTCAAGGAAGTCGCAGGGGAGACGTTCTTCCCCGTTCGCTTCGGTGGCGATGAGTTCATGGTGATCATGCCGAATACCGCGCCCGATTTTGCCGTGCAGCACGCCCATCGATTGAACCAGCTTACCAAGGAGAAGACCCTTACTCTCGAGGGCCGGAATGAAGAGCTGAAGATCTCGCTTAGCATCGGTGTTGCTTCGGCGCGTGACGATGCGGCGACGAGTAGCGATCTCATTCGCATCGCGGACACCGCGCTCTATACATCCAAAGCCCTCGGACGCAATCGTGTCTCGATCGCCGCCGAGATCGACGCCGAGAAGACCTCACGCAAAACGGCGCTTCATCGCTTAGAAGGTGCCGAGATCGCAGGGAGAAGCCGCGAGCTTGCAGCGGTCTCGGAGGCTCTGGGGGCCTTGAGCTTGGGAAAATCGTGCTTCGTTATTCTCGAAGGCGCTCCCGGTATGGGCAAGAGCACCCTCATCGAAACCGTGCGGCGCAGCCTCGCATCAAACAATGCGCTCCACGTGGTTCGTATCGCCGGCCGGCCACAGGAGGGATTTCGCGCCTACTATGCCATCGGAGACGTGATCGTTGCTCTCTTGAACGCCCTCGAGGATCATGGCGTTTCGGTTCTCGATGGGCTCGATGCGAAAGAGCATCTCTATCTCTCTCGGGTGCTTCCGCATCTCGAAGGCGACGCGCCGGAAGACGCCGAATCTCCGGAGCTGCAGCGAGAAGGACTCTTCAAAGCACTCGTCCGCTTGCTGACAAAGCTCCTCGACGAGAAACCTCTCGTGCTGCTTGTAGACGAATTGCAATATGTCGACGACGCTAGCCTTGTTCTGCTCTGAGCCTTGGGTCGGCAGAAGCGCAGCTTTCTCGTCTGCGGGGCGGTCACTGAGGCTGTCGCTCCGGAGCAGAAGGACGAAGACTTTCCGTTCAAACGATTCATCGAGAAGAGTGAGGACGAGGTCTCGGTCGAGCATCTGAAGTTGGGGGCGCTTCAGGCTTCCGATATCATGAGCCACCTCGAGGGCGTGTTTCCGGGCCTCGAGATTCCCGACGGTCTTTCAGAGGAGCTCGTCGAGATTACGCAAGGGAATCCGCTTTTTCTTTCCGAGATCATTCGCAAGCTCGTTCTCGATCAGAAGCTGAAGTTGGAGGGGCAGCGCTGGGTGCTCGAGGCCACCGAGCGAGGATATTTGCCGCGCTCGCTCGAAGAGATCGTGATGCACAAGCTCGCCGCGCTCGACGACGACGGCCGTAGGCTCCTCGAGCAAGTCTCGACTCTCGGCGAGGACGTTCCTCTGAGTATGGTCACAGGCGCGTCGGAAGTCTCCGAGAGTAAGGTCTTGGAGTTCATGGACCGCGCGGAGGATCTCGGACTATTGCGTTCGAATTTCCACATCAATGACGAGACGATGCGCTTTCTCTCGAAACGCGTCCTCGACATTGTCTACGGCTCGATGAATCAGTTGCGTCGCGAAGAGCTGCACGGGCGCATGGGTACCTATCAGGAGGACCTGCACCAGGACCACTTGGAGACATCGGCGGCCATCCTCGCCTATCACTACAAACTCTCCTCCGATCGGGACAAAGCGTCACGCTTCGAGCAAATCCGCATCGACTTCGATAAGCAGACCTTCAGCCGACAAGAGGCGGAAAACTATTCCGGTGAGCGGAGGTGATGTCCTTCTCGTCAACGGTCACCGAGTGAATAGTTCGGGCTTTGAAGATCTCTCGGACAGTTTTGTCCATTTTTTGACGGAAACCGAGCTGACGAGTCTGAAGTTTCTGGAGACCGTGACCGAAGCGGATTCCGAAGCGTTCATCGGTGCGCTCAAAGACCTTCCACCGGATTTGGAGCCCTCCTTTTGGCAGCAGCTCGCCAAAGAGAAGGGGATCGAGGGCATCGTATTCAGCGATCGTCATTACGGGGTATCGGTCGGTGACGTGCTCCAGTCCGTCGAGGCGGACGAGAGTCTTTCGGCTGAGCTGGACGATGCCACGACGGCCGAGCTCGTGGCGACCGATGTACTCCTGGAGAACTTGCCGACGGTCGCGAAAGAGCTTCTCATGAAGGGCGATCGAGACCTGTTGAGAAAAGTTCTACACAAGCTCTTCGGCTCCTACACGAGCCATGAAAGTCCAGCGCGGTCGAGACTCGTTCGTAGCTGCCGCGAGCTCCTGGACACGCTCATCCACGCTCTCCAACATCAGTTTGCCGTGCTCTCCATCGACTACTTGATTCTCGCCTTCAAGGAGGAAGACGACGAGCGACTTGTCGCCGAGATCGCCAATCTGCTGCACGAGATGACGAAAGGTGCTCTCCAATTTGGGGACTATGCGCTCGCGAGCCGCATCTTCTCGGAGCTCCGCGAGCGCCAACGCCCTCTGCTCGAACACCCCAACGCATCGGGTCGAGGCTTCGCCGTCCTGAATCGTAAGATGGACGTGGCGACGAAAGCGCTACTGATGAACGAGCTTCAGTCGAAAGAGCCCTCGCGCCAGCATCAAGCGGCGCAGGTCCTCGAGAGCATGGGTGAGCCGGGTATCCCCCTTCTCATCGAAGTCATCAAGCAGGAGAAAGACTTCCGGACACGCCATCTCGCCGCAGGCCTTTGGCGAAGACCGGCCCCGAAGGCGCCGAGCGTCTCAAGCGCGATGTGGTTCTCGAAGTGACTTCGGAGCAGCGCTTTCGCATTTTGGAGATCGTCGACATCGTGACGCGCGATTTGAAAACCTAGCTAGTACCCGTCCTGGCGGACGTAAGAGGTTGAGAAAAAGGGAGTAATCGCAAATTTAGGGCTAGTCTTCTGAGGGGTTGTCGCTTAGAATCGAAGTCGTCAAAAACAAGAGTCTAAACGACTTAACTCCAAAGGAGACCAGCCCTAAATGCGAAAAACAATCATTCCACAACCAAGCCTATGCGAGCCCTGGCTGGAGGTGGAGCACGCGCGCGAGCTCGAAGCGATCTCGTCGGTGCTCGATGCCCATCCTAAGCTCAATGAGCTGGTACTGCAAGACCTGAGGTCGGTCACCCCATCGGCAGGGAGCGATGTTGGTCGTGGGGGAATGAGCGCGGAGCAGGTTCTCCGGGCGTTGTTGGTCAAGCAGCTGAATCAGTTCACCTATCGGGAGCTGGCGTTTCACTTGGCAGACTCTCGAAGCTATCGGACGTTTTGCCAGCTCGGCATCATAGAGCCGAGCCCGTCGAAGTCGACCCTAGCAGCAAACATCAAAGCCGTGAAGTTCGAAACGCTGGAGAAAATCAACCGAGAGTTGGTGAGTGTTGCCGAGAAGACCGCGATCGAAAAAGGAAGAAAAGTACGAGTGGACTGCACGGTAGTGGAGTCGAATATTCATTCTCCTACGGACTCCGAGCTTCTTTATGACTGCGTCCGAGTTCTCACTCGCCTCATGTGCCGAACTCGCGAACTGCTGGGTACAGTAGTGGTCTTCGGCAATCGAACGCGTCGAGCGAAGAGACGTCGACTGGGAGTTCTAAACGCGAAGGATAAGGAACAAAGGCGTCGCGTCTATCGAGATCTACTGAAGGTGTCGGAAGAAACCTATCGCTCCGCTCAACGCGTTGCAGACCAGTTGGACGAGTCCGGCTTGACCGAGCCGGTGAAGCGAGCGAGTGCGGAGAAGATCGCCGCGGATTTTAAGCACTTTCTCGTCCTCACCGAAAAAGTCATCAACCAAACTCGGCGTAGAGTGATTGATGAAGAGCGTGTGCCTGCGGAGGAAAAGGTCGTTTCGATCTTCGAAGAACACACCGACATTATTCGCAAAGACCGGCGCGAGACTCTCTACGGTCACAAGGTGTGTTTGACTGGTGGCTCGTCCTCGATGATTTTGGATTGCGTGATCTTGGATGGGAATCCGTCCGATTCAACTCTCGCGGAAACCATGATCGACCGTCAAGTCGAACTCTACGAACGGGCCCCGCGCCAGGTTGCCTACGATGGCGCGTTTTCTTCAAAGGCAAACTTGGAAGCCATCAAAGGCAAGGGAGTTGAAGATGTTGCCTTTACCAAGGCTCACTTCGCGGTGACCGATATGGTCAAGAGTTCCTGGGTCTATCAACGCCTACGGCGATTTCGCTGCGGAATCGAAGGCGTCATTTCGTTCTTGAAACGAGTCTTTGGTCTCGACCGATGCACATGGCGCTCATTGCCTTCTTTCAAATCCTACGTATGGAGTTCCATCATCACCTGCAACCTGTTGGTAATGGCAAGGCACCTATTACGATAATAATGATTGCTCTTACTGCGTTTATAGCCATGGATTGCTGACGATTCGCCTCTCGTTTCGTCCAAGATTTTCATTCGCTTCCGAGCCTACGAGGTGCCGACTGAAAACGTATAATACCCACATCTTCGATAGGCCTCTCGTACACCACAAGTTATGGTGTTTCTGGACAGGAACTAGCTAGAGGCTGTTGCAAAAGCCCGTTTAGCGTCAAGGCGTTCATTTGTTTGAGCACAGGAGTGAGGCCGTTGGTTGTACTGCTTGTTAGGAACGCGCCTGTCGGGCACGGTCGAGCGTATTTTGCTTGTTGATGTCCGCGAGTTCTCGCGACACCTGCAAGCTCTGCCATGCGGCGACGCCTTCGCGGATACGCTTGTGTGCGGCTTGGGGCACATAGTAGCCGGTAGTCTTGCCGTGCTTGCCACGAAAATTGATATAGAGGTGAGGGCCATGCTTTGGCCCGGGCCCGTGGCACCGACAAGTGGGCGTACCGCAGGTACGATAGGTTTCGGAGGGTGTGCCGAAGATCGCCCTTCGCGCATATTGTTGAATCTGTTGTAGGAGCTGGTCCCGACGTTTACGTGGATCGGAATGAAGGGTTCGGCATTTTCGCTGTCCTTTCTTCGCCGCTTGACTCGAGCGATCGATATGAGGTTTTGGCTGATAACGCACCACCCGACGTAACGCTTGAATCCTCGGTCGCCCTTGTAGGTGGCGCGAAGCATAGCGAAGCGGTGCTTGAGGGTGCTGATGCGGGACTCGACGCCCCCGCGCCACTTGAGGGCTCGACGGAACCAGCGCTTTTTTTGAACCTTGGCTCGTTTTTTCGAGGGTCGTCCTCGAGCCGGCAACACCACTTTCTTTACACCGAGATCTATGGCCTTGCGTTCATTGTCTGCCGAAAAGAATCCGCGGTCAGCGGTCGCCATCTCCGGCGCACGAGCGAACTGTTTTTTGTGTTGCTCCAGCGCGGGCATCCACTGAGTTTGGTCCGCCGGATTGCCTGCGGCAACTTCGTAGTGGCTAACAATGCCGTTCTCCACCTCATCAATTCGCACGAGTCGTCCAAACTCGGTCGGCTTCCATGTTTTGCCTTTTCGGATCACGGCCGTATGCTCCTCGAACAGGCTGACGATCTTGTCCGGATGGTGACGATGGCCCCCTAAAACACGGGCCTTTGTCTGAGCTAACACCTTTTTGCACAGTGGCAGATAATGTTCGAGTTGGCTCTGATTGCTTATGATGCTCACCAGCGAACCCACGACCGGAAGCTTTCCGCTCTTGAGCGACTGAATAACCTCGTCGGCTTGCCGGACCACGCTGCGCGCCGTGCCCATGAGCTTGCGATAACTTTGCTTGAACTTGACTTGGCTCGATTCGGTGAACGACTTGCTGGCGCGGTCGATCTCAAGCTGCCTGTTTTTCGTTGATCGGCTGTGGTCCACCACCTTGAGCGCACCTTGAGCACAAGCCTTTGCAATACACTTCAGACTACGGGTGAGCACCCGGATGCCATCGGCAAGCAGTGAGCTATCTGTGGGGTAATGGATGTTGCTCTCCACTACCGTCGTATCCGTGCGTAACTTGCGTCCCGTAGCCACCTTTTCGTCTCGAGCCTGAGCGACCACACGGGCATGGATTTTCTCTACGAACGCATCACCGAGTAGGGAAAAGTTGCGACTGAATGTGGAGTAGTTGGGAATCGAATCGTCGTCGAAGCGAGTGAAGCGCCGATACACGAGGCTAGAACGGATCTCCCGCTCGAGGACTCGGAAGGACCATCCTTTGATGTGCTTGAGTACACAGCTGCGGAGCAAGCGGTCAGGCGCGATACTCACCCGGCCGGTACGCGGTGAGAGCGGGAAACGACCAGCGAGCGATTCTCTCGTCAGTTCTATCAGCTCGGGGTCCTCGAGGAGCGTGTCGACGGGTTCGAGTAGATCATCCTTGATGAGCGACGCCTGTTTGGAGAAGTTGACGTAGAAGAGGGCGGACTGCCTGGTAACGGTCCCTATAACGCCTAATAAATATCATCCCTTAGGCTACAAGTCAAGAAAAAAACGACCAAATACAAAATAGTTGGGAAAATTCTTGCGGATCGATCCAGGCGCGTTTGGCGCCGGCAAATCACAGATCTGTCAGCTGCCCGATTGGACGCGGATTGAAACCAACGGTGAAAGCGGTTACGTTTTGCAACAGGCTCTAGCTAGTACCCGTCCTGACAGGTGTAAGAGGTTGAGAAAAAAGGGGTAATCGCAAATTTAGGGCTAGCCTTCTGAGGGAGTGTCGTTTAGTATCGAGTCGACAAAAACGCAGATTCTAAACGACTTAACTCCAAAGGAGACCAGCCCTAAATGCGAAAAACGATCAACCCACAACCAAGCCTTCGCGAGCCCTGGCTGGAGCTGGAGCACGCACGCGAGCTCGAAACGATATCATCGCTGCTCGATGCCCATCCTAAGCTCAATGAGCTGGTACTGCAAGACCTGAGGTCGGTCACCCCATCGGCAGGGAGCGATGTTGGTCGTGGGGGAATGAGCGCGGAGCAGGTTCTCCGGGCGTTGTTGGTCAAGCAGCTGAATCAGTTCACCTATCGGGAGCTGGCGTTTCACTTGGCAGACTCTCGAAGCTATCGGACGTTTTGCCAGCTCGGCATCATAGAGCCGAGCCCGTCGAAGTCGACCCTAGCAGCAAACATCAAAGCCGTGAAGTTCGAAACGCTGGAGAAAATCAACCGAGAGTTGGTGAGTGTTGCCGAGAAGACCGCGATCGAAAAAGGAAGAAAAGTACGAGTGGACTGCACGGTAGTGGAGTCGAATATTCATTCTCCTACGGACTCCGAGCTTCTTTATGACTGCGTCCGAGTTCTCACTCGCCTCATGTGCCGAACTCGCGAACTGCTGGGTACAGTAGTGGTCTTCGGCAATCGAACGCGTCGAGCGAAGAGACGTCGACTGGGAGTTCTAAACGCGAAGGATAAGGAACAAAGGCGTCGCGTCTATCGAGATCTACTGAAGGTGTCGGAAGAAACCTATCGCTCCGCTCAACGCGTTGCAGACCAGTTGGACGAGTCCGGCTTGACCGAGCCGGTGAAGCGAGCGAGTGCGGAGAAGATCGCCGCGGATTTTAAGCACTTTCTCGTCCTCACCGAAAAAGTCATCAACCAAACTCGGCGTAGAGTGATTGATGAAGAGCGTGTGCCTGCGGAGGAAAAGGTCGTTTCGATCTTCGAAGAACACACCGACATTATTCGCAAAGACCGGCGCGAGACTCTCTACGGTCACAAGGTGTGTTTGACTGGTGGCTCGTCCTCGATGATTTTGGATTGCGTGATCTTGGATGGGAATCCGTCCGATTCAACTCTCGCGGAAACCATGATCGACCGTCAAGTCGAACTCTACGAACGGGCCCCGCGCCAGGTTGCCTACGATGGCGCGTTTTCTTCAAAGGCAAACTTGGAAGCCATCAAAGGCAAGGGAGTTGAAGATGTTGCCTTTACCAAGGCTCACTTCGCGGTGACCGATATGGTCAAGAGTTCCTGGGTCTATCAACGCCTACGGCGATTTCGCTGCGGAATCGAAGGCGTCATTTCGTTCTTGAAACGAGTCTTTGGTCTCGACCGATGCACATGGCGCTCATTGCCTTCTTTCAAATCCTACGTATGGAGTTCCATCATCACCTGCAACCTGTTGGTAATGGCAAGGCACCTATTACGATAATAATGATTACTCTTACTGCGTTTATAGCCATGGATTGCTGACGATTCGCCTCTCGTTTCGTCCAAGATTTTCATTCGCTTCCGAGCCTACGAGGTGCCGACTGAAAACGTATAATACCCACATCTTCGATAGGCCTCTCGTACACCACAAGTTATGGTGTTTCTGGACAGGAACTAGCTAGTACCCGTCCTGACAGGTGTAAGAGGTTGAGAAAAAAGGGGTAATCGCAAATTTAGGGCTAGCCTTCTGAGGGAGTGTCGTTTAGTATCGAGTCGACAAAAACGCAGATTCTAAACGACTTAACTCCAAAGGAGACCAGCCCTAAATGCGAAAAACGATCAACCCACAACCAAGCCTTCGCGAGCCCTGGCTGGAGCTGGAGCACGCACGCGAGCTCGAAACGATATCATCGCTGCTCGATGCCCATCCTAAGCTGAATGAGCTGGTACTGCAAGACCTGAGGTCGGTCACCCCATCGGCAGGGAGCGATGTTGGTCGTGGGGGAATGAGCGCGGAGCAGGTTCTCCGGGCGTTGTTGGTCAAGCAGCTGAATCAGTTCACCTATCGGGAGCTGGCGTTTCACTTGGCAGACTCTCGAAGCTATCGGACGTTTTGCCAGCTCGGCATCATAGAGCCGAGCCCGTCGAAGTCGACCCTAGCAGCAAACATCAAAGCCGTGAAGTTCGAAACGCTGGAGAAAATCAACCGAGAGTTGGTGAGTGTTGCCGAGAAGACCGCGATCGAAAAAGGAAGAAAAGTACGAGTGGACTGCACGGTAGTGGAGTCGAATATTCATTCTCCTACGGACTCCGAGCTTCTTTATGACTGCGTCCGAGTTCTCACTCGCCTCATGTGCCGAACTCGCGAACTGCTGGGTACAGTAGTGGTCTTCGGCAATCGAACGCGTCGAGCGAAGAGACGTCGACTGGGAGTTCTAAACGCGAAGGATAAGGAACAAAGGCGTCGCGTCTATCGAGATCTACTGAAGGTGTCGGAAGAAACCTATCGCTCCGCTCAACGCGTTGCAGACCAGTTGGACGAGTCCGGCTTGACCGAGCCGGTGAAGCGAGCGAGTGCGGAGAAGATCGCCGCGGATTTTAAGCACTTTCTCGTCCTCACCGAAAAAGTCATCAACCAAACTCGGCGTAGAGTGATTGATGAAGAGCGTGTGCCTGCGGAGGAAAAGGTCGTTTCGATCTTCGAAGAACACACCGACATTATTCGCAAAGACCGGCGCGAGACTCTCTACGGTCACAAGGTGTGTTTGACTGGTGGCTCGTCCTCGATGATTTTGGATTGCGTGATCTTGGATGGGAATCCGTCCGATTCAACTCTCGCGGAAACCATGATCGACCGTCAAGTCGAACTCTACGAACGGGCCCCGCGCCAGGTTGCCTACGATGGCGCGTTTTCTTCAAAGGCAAACTTGGAAGCCATCAAAGGCAAGGGAGTTGAAGATGTTGCCTTTACCAAGGCTCACTTCGCGGTGACCGATATGGTCAAGAGTTCCTGGGTCTATCAACGCCTACGGCGATTTCGCTGCGGAATCGAAGGCGTCATTTCGTTCTTGAAACGAGTCTTTGGTCTCGACCGATGCACATGGCGCTCATTGCCTTCTTTCAAATCCTACGTATGGAGTTCCATCATCACCTGCAACCTGTTGGTAATGGCAAGGCACCTATTACGATAATAATGATTACTCTTACTGCGTTTATAGCCATGGATTGCTGACGATTCGCCTCTCGTTTCGTCCAAGATTTTCATTCGCTTCCGAGCCTACGAGGTGCCGACTGAAAACGTATAATACCCACATCTTCGATAGGCCTCTCGTACACCACAAGTTATGGTGTTTCTGGACAGGAACTAGCTAGCGTTCTGCTTGTCGGACGTCAACCCGAAAGTGCGCCGGGCCGCTTTTCGGTTGACCGAGCGCCTCAACGACAAACAAGTCCTCGAGCTGCTCGTCGATTTCGCCCGCCACGAGGACATCGGTGTTGCCAAAGGCGCGATTCGGAGCCTGGCCAATCTGCAGTCCGCTCATGCCGTCGGCGCTCTCGTCTCGACTCTCGAAGTGACCAAAGAGCATGAACGCGCCATCGCATGTGCGCAGGCGCTCGCGCAGCTCGGCGACCCCGTCGCCGTGCCCGCTCTCGAAGACGTCCTCACGGCGCGCAAATTTCTCATCTGGGGGGGAAACGTTGGGACGATCAAGTTCGAGCCACGGCGGCGTTTGCGCTGTCTCAGATTGGCGGCGAGCGTGCCCAAGGCGCGCTTCGCAAAGTTGTGGACGATCCCGACCCTCGTATTCGCCAGATCGCCACGGCCGCCCCCCACCGAAGATCGGGCGAAATGCGGGAAGCGCGCAAGGACGTCGAGGCGCCGGAAGCTGACAGCGAAGACGAGGGCACGGGCGTCGCGTAGTGGGAGCACTTTACGCGGTTCCCGACCACGTTTCGATCTGACGGCGGTGATGATCGTAGTCCTGGATCAAGTCGGTCACGGTGCCGCGGACCGTGCGCGTTTCGTCTCCATGCCGGACACCGAAGTCGCGCTCCCAGGCCCAGTCTTCGATATCTCGTAGAAAAGCCTTGAGCGCATTCGCGGAGCTCTCGAGCGCGAGCACGAGCGTGTTGCGATCGGTCGACCGGTGCTTCCGGATCAGTTCGGCATTTACTTTTGCGTAGTTGTCGCCCGGGTCCTGATCGTAGAACGGAAGCTCGCCGCGCTGGAGCTGACGGCTTCCATCAACGACGTAGACGTTCCACCCGACCAGATGGGCAACGACGTCTCGAGGGGTCCAACCACCGAGCCTTTCGAGAAAAGCGTCCGGGTCGAACTCCATGATGACGCGCTCGAATGCGCGGACGGCACGGTCGAGCTCGTTGATCTGGTCTTTTTTCAATTTCGTATCGATTCGGGATCATTGGAGCCTGAGGACCACTAGTCCCAAGGCGACGAGCCAAAGGTTGTTGAGGTGGAAGATGTAGCGATAGAGGTGAAGATCGTCGGGGAGGCCCATCGTGAGTGCCATGGCGGCGATGCCCAATATCGCGGCGCTCGCCCCTACCCATGTCGGCACGAGCCCGCCGTAGAGCAAACCGATGGCGAGCACGAGCTGTCCGAGACCGAAGAAGACGCGGCCGAAGCGAACGAAACACGTCACGTATTCGGTGGTGACACGCAACGATGCTACGAAACCGTCCACGGCTTCCGGTGAACGTCCTTTCATGTCGAGCGCGCCCCAAGCACCGAAGTGATAGTAGAACGCACCGGCGAGAGCCGTTGTCAAGAGTCCCGCCCCGCAAACCGCGACGGCGGGCCAAATCACGATGCGGGCGGGCACATCCGACAAGAGCGTTGCGAGCGCGACGAAGGCCATCAGGGCGATGATATAACCGAAGAGATGGATCCGATACAACCAGATCCAAACTCTGAACCGCTCCAGCACGCGAGCGCAGTCCTCGCGCTCGAAAAAGCTTCCGATACGAGCGGGCAAGAACGTGATGCCCGTCCACGTCATCGCTGCGGCGGCAACGAAGAGCCAACCGGTCACCTGTAGTGAGAAATCGTCCACTGGCTCCTACCTGCCGCAATAGGCTGCGACAAACATGACCACGATCAGTGCGAATGGAGGCAGCCAGAGATAGGGGATCCACTTCTCGAGGCGCGCCTGCTTCTCTGGGTTCTCGAGCTCTTCCATCGTCCTTGCCTCAGGGGTCGTCGCCTTCGCGCAGCGCTTCCACAAGCTTCTCGAAGCGCTCTCGCAGCTTTTGCGCTTCGTCCGAGCGGCCGAGCTCCTCGAGCTCTTTGACGATATCGTCGACGCGCTCGCGCAGCTCCTCCGAGCTCTCGCCAGTGAGCTCTTCCATCTCGCGAACCACTTCCCACCAGTGCTCGTGGATTTCCTTTTCTTCCTCGCTCCAATCGATTTCCTCGAGCTCGTGCTTCATCGCATCGACGAGCTCGGTGGCCTTCTTCCACCATTCGGAGCCTTGCACGTCCTCTGCGAGCCCGGAGGCGCTTCGCCCCGCGCGCCGATAAGCGAGCTCCCAACCGGAGTCGACCCCGTCCACCGTCGCCCCCTGCGTCAGCGTCGTCGCTTCGGGATCGATCACGTGAGCTTCGAGGTAGAGCCCGTCATCGTCTTCCACCGAGAACGTGGAGTCTTCAGTCAGCTGTCCGAGGATCTCGGGCTTCAGGACGAGCTTGGCGCGGACGCGGGCGTCGGCGATGTCCACGCCTTCGATAAAGCCGACGTCGAACCCGTGCACGCGTACCGGCTCACCACCTTCGAGATCGTGGCGCTCGTCGAAAAGAACGTAGATGAAAGGGCCGTCTACCGGCACGCGCGACGTGCTCCCGCCGCAAGCGCCGACGGCCAGGGCGAGGGCGGCCGCCCGTATCACGGCACGGCCTCGAGGATGCGGCCGATCACGTCGTTGATGTAGTCCGAGAAACCCTCCGGGCTCGGCCCCAGACGAACGACGACCATGTCGCGCGATGGGATGATCGTCGTGCGCTGCCCCATGAAGCCTGCGGCCCAATACGCATCCTCAGGCACTCGGCCAAGAGCGCCGCCGCGGTTGAGCCAAAACAGAGCGCCATAGCCTTTCGTGGGATCGCCGGGCGCGGGCTCGGTGATGAAGTCAATCCAACCCTCGGGCAAGAGCCGCTCGCCTTCCCAGACCCCGTCCCACAAATGGAGGAGCCCGAACCGCGCCCAGTCCATCGCGGAGCCGTAGTCGTAGCCCGTCATGATGAAGTTGCCATAAGCGTCCGTCTCGAGCACGTAGTCGCGCGCGCCGATTTTGTCGAAGAGCGCTTCGCGCGGGAAGGCGAGGTAGCTATCGCCGCGGGCTTCGACGATTTGGCGAATGATGCTCCCGAGCGTGAGCGGGTCGGAGTTCCGGTAGCGAAACTGGCTGTCCGGAGGGATCTCGAGCGGTTGATCCACCGCGTGGTCGAAGACGTTGATGGCGTCATGATAAATGCGAAGTGCTCGTTCTCCGTGGTCCACGAGTTCGGATTATCGATCCCGTAATTCTTGAAGTCGAGACCGCTCGACATGCGCAAGAGATGCAAGAGATGCTTCACTTGGATCGCGCGGCGCGGGTCACCCTCGCCGTGCCATTCCGACACGGGCGCGCGGTCATCGACGCGCAGCTCCCCTTGGTGCACGAGGACGGCAATGAGCGCCGAAGTGATGCTCTTTCCTTGCGACCAGCTAATCTGCGGCGTGTTCTTTTTGAAGCCTTCGGCGTAGCGCTCTCCGATGATCTTCCCTTTGTGAACGACGACGAGCGGCCCGCGTGAACTGCGTTTTCTGCGCCATCGCCCAATCGAGCGCGTCGTCGATCTCGGGTGCGAGTGCTTCAGCGCCGGCATCGCCAGTCGGCCAAGCTTGCGTTTCGGCGTCGGGAAGTTTCGACGGGATCTTCTTGGGCTCGAAGAAGACGTTGCTCGCGCCTTGGGGAAGGATGGTGCAGCCCTGGTCGCCGTTATATTGCGCCGTCCAGGATGGGCCGCCAGCTACCCAAACGCGCGCGGTCTTTTCGTCCATGTCGACGGCGTACTCGAAGTCGTCCCCCCACTGGAAAAAGTCGAAGCGCCGTACGTCGTGGTCGATGACCACTTCCGGGCTCCGGGCCATGTCGCGTCCCACGACGAAAACCCCCGAGCAAAGGTGGTGCGCCGACATGGCGAGCTGATGGTTGGGGGCGGCAGCGATGGCGAAGGCAGCGAGTATGAGGTGCAAGGAGACCACTATAACCGCTGCTCCCTTTTGGAGCCACCGGCGGGTCGGTTTGCGGTGGCCTAATTCTCAGACGTAGGCTTTGCGGTTGAGCGTGGCGTGGATTAACCTCACAAGTGCGACGATCGCTGAAGGTATGAGATGGTACTTGGAGAAGGAACCCTTACGTTCAGGGAGTTCGCCGTGAAAGAGAAGCTGCCTCTTTCGGGCATACAGAATGCTGTATTGGAATTCCTTCAGGGCCGTGACGATGCTGTCGTCTATGGTGCGCAAGCCGTCAACGCCTATGTCGACGAGGCTCGTATGACGCAGGATGTAGACATCCTCTCGGATCGCGCATCCGAGCTAGCCGCGGAACTGCGCGACCATCTTCATGCGCTCTTCCGAATATCGATACGCATCCGGACGATAAAGGACGGACTGGCCTTTCGCCTCTATCAGGTTCGTAAGCCGAAGAATCGCCATCTCGTCGATATTCGTGTGGTCGAGGAGCTCCCGCCCGCTCGACGCATATCCAAGATCTTGGTCATGGCGCCGGATGTGCTCGTTGCATCGAAGGTCATTGCGTTTCACGAGCGGCGCGGAAAACCGAAATCTGGTACCGACTGGCGCGACATCGCGATGCTACTGCTCGCTTTTCCCGAGCTGAAATCAGACCCTGGCCCGGTTGGCGACAGGCTCGCAGGCGTAGGTGTAGAGAACGCCATTCTGAGCACGTGGAAAGAGTTGTCGTCCCAGGAAATGCTCCCGGAGGAAGACGACGGCGGGTACTGAACGTAGACTTCCGGCCGACCGGACTCGTTCGCGGAGTAGGCAAGCCATTTTCCGTCAGGGGAAATCTGTGGATACGCTCAGTTGAACGGTGTCTCCTCCGCATCCTTCGAAAAAGCTTCGGGTAGATACACCTGCCGTTCGTGCTGGGCATAGCCTTTCACGGCGTCCGCGAGGCTTCCAACCAGATCGTAGCGCCGCTTGAGCTGCACGTCGATATCCGCCCAGGACCCGGCCGCACGATTGCGAAACTGGACGAGACGGTTGAAGAGGACGGCCCACACCAAGACGACGACGACCCCGAGCGTTATCCACACCATATCGGGAGCGCCCGAGATCTCGGGGAGCCCCCGGTTATCACCCACAAAACGGCAGCCAAAACGAGAACCGCCATCACGCCCACTCGCCGAGCCTACCCGGAAAACGTCCCTCACGGCAGAAGCCTCCCCGGGCGATTCTCAAGACCTGCTCTCTCGCGTCGCTCAGAAAGAATCGCGCCTCGTCGAGGTCGATCTCCGCGCAGCACAAGCGGTTACTGCGTCGACCCTGCGCTTTGAGTTATCTCGGCGGCGCCGTTACAATGGTCGTGTCAGGGAGGACTTATCGCGATGGGAACCTTTCACAAGGTCGCAGAGACCAAGAACCTTGCCCCGGGGCAAGGTATGGCCGTCGAGGTTTCCGGAAACAAGATTGCTCTTTTCAACGTAGATGGGACCTGCTACGCAATCGCGGACACCTGTACGCACCGTGGAGGCCCTCTGTCCGAGGGATCGCTCGAGGGTAGCACGGTGACCTGTCCGTGGCACGGAGCCAACTTCGATGTCTGCACTGGCAAGAACCTGACGCCACCCGCGCCAGCGGAAGTGACATCCTACAACGTGCGTGTCGAGGGGGACGACGTCGAAGTCGAGATGTCCTAAGGAATTCATGGGTAAGTTGATTCAGGAAAAGTGCGTGGCCTGCCGACGCGACGCGCCAAGACTCAACGACTCAGAAATCGCGCACCTGAAGCCCGAAACCCCGGAGTGGCAGGTCCTGACTGAGGAGGACATCCCTCGCCTCAACCGCGTCTTCAGCTTCAAGAACTTTGCCGAAGCGCTGGCGTTTACGCAGAAGGTCGGCGAGCTGGCTGAAAGCGAGGGTCACCATCCAGCGATCCTCACCGAGTGGGGTCGCGTCACGGTCTCTTGGTGGACCCACAAGATACGAGGCCTACACCGCAACGATTTCGTCATGGCCGCCAAGACCAACACCTTTTACGGCGTACACTCGGATGTGGATCCCCCGGCTTGACGCCGGGGGATCGCCTAACAAGCTCCGTGCAGCGGGCTTACGCGTCGCGATTCGGTTGCGGGGTCACGCGCAAGTAGGGTTTCACTTCTTTGAAACCCGTGGCAAACTTCTTTTCCGCCTCTTCGTTGCTCACCGCGGGTACGATGATGACGTCATCGCCGTCCTTCCAGTTCACGGGTGTCGCCACTTGATAGTTCGCGGTCAGCTGTAGCGAGTCGACGGCTCTTCAGAGAGTGTGCCAATCTCAGTTTGATCCGATCGTGGGCGGGAGCGATCTTCTTGCTAGGACCCTTCCGCTCGCTTTGACAGCCACCGACCGACCGTGATACCCAATCCATCGGGAGGGTACCCGTGGATCTATCCCGGCGACAATTCTTTCAAGCGAGCGCGACCGCTCTCGCGACCACCGCTTTCGGCTTCGACTTGAGCGAGGCGGCGCGTCGCGCGAAAGAGCTGAAGATCGCCCGCACCACCCAGACCCAGAGCGTCTGTCCTTACTGCGCCGTCGGATGCGGTGTTGTCATCCATACGCTCGGCGACCGCGCGAAGAACGTGAAGCCGACCGTCGTCCACATCGAAGGCGACACGGATAGCCCGATCAACCGCGGTACGCTCTGTTCCAAAGGCATCTCGCTAAAACAATACGTCGTCAATGACCGCCGTTTGACGAAGACCCTTTATCGCGCCCCCGGCGCCACGGAGTGGACGCCCATTTCGTGGGACGACGCCATCGAGCGGATAGCGCGCAGGATCAAAGACACCCGTGACGCGGGCTTCGAGGCCGAAGACAGCGACGGGCGCACCGTGAATCGCCTCGAGAACACGGCACTCATCGGCGGCTGCACCGACACGAACGAGATCAATTACCTTCTCGGAAAATTCCGCTTCGGCCTGGGTATCGTCACCTACGAGAACCAGGCCCGGCTCTGACACGGCCCCACGGTGGCCAGTTTGGCCGCCACCTTCGGACGGGGCGCGATGACGAATGGCTGGACCGACGTCGCCAACACCGACGTCGTCCTCGTCATGGGCGGAAACCCCGCGGAGAACCATCCGGTGGGTTTCCGCTTCGCCATGGAGGCGAAGAAGCGCCGGAAGGCGAAGATCGTGTGTGTCGATCCGCGGTTCACCCGCACCGCGGCCGTCTCTGATGTCTACGTGCCGCTGCGCTCGGGCAGCGATATCGCTTTTCTCGCTGGGCTCATCCACTACGCGCTCAGTAACGACCTCTATCACAGCGACTATGTCAAGGAGCACACGAACGCACCTTTTCTCGTGAAGGAAGGCTTCGGTTTCGACAACGGCTACTTTACGGGATGGGATGGTGCGTCAAAGAAATACGACAAGACGAGCTGGCAATATGAGCTCGACAGCACAGGCTATGCGCGTGTCGACGCCTCTCTCGGCCACCCGCGCTCTGTTTTTCAGCTCTTGACGCAGCATTATGCCCGCTACACCGCGGAACGCGTCGCCGATATTTGCGGTTGCACGGTGGAGGAGTTCAACCGTGTTGCGGAGGTCGTTTGCTCCACCGGTCGCGCGGGTCGCGCGGGGACGATACTCTATGCGCTCGGCTGGACGCAGCACAGCCACTCGGTGCAGCTCATCCACGCGGCGGCGATGCTGCAGCTTCTTCTCGGCAATATCGGGATGCCCGGCGGAGGTGTGAACGCGCAGCGCGGCCATTCGAACATCCAAGGCGCGACTGACATGGGTGCGTGGAACATGCTCCCAGGCTACGTCAAAGTGCCTCGCGCCGACTGGCAGACCCTCGAAGACTATGTCGACGCCAATTCCCCGCGGGCGCTTCGCCCCAAAGCGCTCAACTATTGGAGCAACACGTCCAAATTTATCGTGAGCCTCCTCAAAGCCTATTACGGCGACAAGGCGACGCGCGCGAACGATTTCGCCTACGATCATCTTCCGAAAGTCGGCGAGAACGACAACTTCGGCTGGGGGTTCTTGTTCGACCGCATGCACAAGGGCGAGGTCGAGGGGTTGATCTCGTTCGGGATGAATCCGGTAGCCAACGGTCCCAACTCGCCGAAGATGCTCGCAGCGCTCCGCAAACTAAAGTGGATGATCGTCGTCGAGAACTTCGAGACCGAGACCGCGGCGTTTTGGAACGCGAAGAAGCTGGCAGAGGAATATTACGGCGAGGCGCCGGACGCTTCCGCGGTCGACACCGAGGTGTTCTTGCTCCCGGCAGCCTGTTTCGCCGAGAAGGACGGCGCTTTCGTCAACTCCTCCCGGTGGCTTCAGTGGAAGCGCGCGGCGCTCCCGCCGCCGGGCGACGCGAAGCCGGACCAAGAGATCGTAGCCCGCCTCTTCCTGAAGATACGGGAGCTTTACGAGCAAGAAGGGGGCGCTTCGCCCGAGCCGCTGATGGACATCGCGTGGGACTACGGCAATGCCGTCTCTCCCGATCTCGAGGAAGTTGCGAAGGAAGTCAACGGACAAGAGCTCGCCAGCGGACGGCAAGTTCCGGGCTTCGGTGCGCTTCGGGATGACGGATCGACCCGTTGCGGCAACTGGCTCTATGCGGGTTCTTTTACCGAGGACGGCAACCAAATGGCACGGCGCGGCCAAGACGATCCGACCGGGCTCGGCCTTCATGCGAACTGGTCCTGGAGCTGGCCCGCCAATCGGCGCGTTCTCTACAACCGCGCCTCCGCGGATGCGAACGGGATGCCTTGGGATGAAACGCGCGCGGCCATTCGCTGGCAAGGGAATCGCTATGTCGGCGACGTTCCCGATTTCAAAGCCGACGCGCCGCCCGATGCACTGGGCTCGTTCATCATGCTTCCCGAGGGGGTCGCAAAGCTCTTTGCTCCGGATTTCGCCGAAGGCCCTTTCCCCGAGCATTACGAGCCGGTGGAGTCTCCTGTCGATAACGCCATGCATAAAGCGGTGGGGACCAATCCGATGGCGACGATCTTCGAAGGCGATCTCGATCCGCTCGGAACCGCCGAGGACTACCCTTATGTCGCGCTCACTTATCGCTTGACCGAGCATTTTCATTATTGGACGAAACACGTCGAGACCAACTCGCTCTTGCAGTCGAGCTTCTTTGTCGAGATCCCCGAACCGCTCGCGAACGAAAAAGGCATACGGAATGGAGACCGGGTTCGGGTGACGTCGGCACGCGGTACGGCCGAGGGTCCGGCGATGGTGACGAAGCGCATCCGTCCACTCCAAGCAGGAGGGCGCACGATTTACCAAGTGGGGCTTCCGATCCATTGGGGCTATCTCGGCCGGACGAAAGGTCCGCTCGTCAATAACCTGACGCCGTCCGTATTGGACCCCAACTCGGGAACGCCGGAATACAAAGGGTTTCTCGTCAACCTTGAGAAAGCGAAGGTCTGATGGTCACTGTCGCCAAGTTGATCGACACCACGACGTGCATCGGTTGCAAGGCGTGCGAAGCAGCCTGCCAAGAGTGGAACGAGCAAGGCCTCACCGCCTCTAGCTTCGACGGCTCTTATCAGACCTTTCCCACGACGCGCCACGATTTCTGGAACTTGATCCAGTTCAATGAGATCGAGCGCGAGGACGGAAACCTGTCCTGGCTCATGGCGAAGTTCCAATGCATGCATTGCGTCGATGCCGGTTGTCTCACCGCTTGTCCCGCGCCGGGAGCTATATTCCGCCACGAAAACGGCACGGTCGACATCGACGAGGAGAAGTGCATCGGCTGCGGCTACTGCATCACCGGCTGCCCTTTCGACGTACCCAAGCTGAATCCGGTGACGCGCAAGGCGTACAAGTGCAACTTGTGCTCCGATCGGACGGCCGTCGGGCTCGAGCCTGCCTGCATCAAAGCTTGCCCCACGAATTGTCTGACCTTCGGCGAGCGCAGTGACCTGGTTCAGATCGCGAACGATCGCTCCGAGGAGCTGCGGGCGCGTGGAAGCGAGAAAGCGGGTGTCTATAATCCCGCGGGTGTGGGCGGGACCAACGTCATCTACGTGCTCGGAGATGCCTTGAACCCCGAAGACTATGGCCTCCCGAACGATCCGGTCGTGCCCTTGACGGTGCGCCTGTGGAAAGGCCCGCTCAAGTGGCTCGGCAACGCGTTGTTGGTCGGCGGCGTGCTTGGGGCCTTTCTGCACTACGTTCGCTTCGGTCCGAAGACCTATGAGGATAAAGCGCCATGAGCGACGCGAGCCAAAAGCTGGTGCGCTTCTCCTTCGCGGAACGGGCGACGCATTGGATGGCGGCGCTCAGCTTTCTTTATGCCGCGTTGTCGGGTCTCGCTCTTTGGTCGCCCCATCTTTTTTGGCTTTCGAGCGTTCTCGGCGGCGGCGAGACCGTGCGGCGCTGGCATCCGTGGGGCGGGGTCCTCTTTGGTGTAGCGCTCGGGCTCATGTTCAGAAACTGGGCCCGGGAAATGAAGCTCGATGCCGACGACAAGGTGTGGCTCGCGAACGCGCACAAATATGCCGTTCACGAAGAAGAAGGTCTACCCGAGCCCGGGAGGTTCAACGCGGGGCAGAAGGTGCTCTTTTGGGTGCAGTCCCTGGCCGTGATCCTTCTCATCGCCACCGGGGTCGTCCTCTGGTTTCCCGAGACGACGGCGCGCACCCTCCGGCTCGCCGCGATCCTTGTGCATCCCGCGGTCGCCGTGCTTTCCATCGGTGGAATCATCGTCCACATCTATATGGGGACGGCTGCCGTCCCCGGAGCTTTGCGTGGCATGATTCAAGGCTGGGTGCGGCCCGGTTGGGCGGCGTCGCACCATCCCAAGTGGTATCGAGACATCTCGAAGTGATCGGGTCATGAAAGCATTCTCTCGTTCCTAGTGTTTCGACAACGCAAAAGATCATCGTCGACGAGCCTCGTACGATCGCATTTCTCGGGAAAGAGGGTCGCGTCTACTCGACGCCGTCGATGGTGCGCGACGTCGAGAATACCGCGTTGCAGCTCGTGGGCGAGCATCTCGACGAAGGTGAGAGCTCGGTCGGAACGCATGTCTCGATGGACCACGTCGGCGCGACACCTCTCGGCGCGTGGGTCGAAGTTCAGCTCACGGTGACCGATGTCGACCGCCGGAAGGTCACGCTCGAGGCCGAAGTGCGAGACAGCGTGGAAGTCGTGGGCCGTGGCCGGCACGTCCGCTTCGTGATCGACGTCGAGCGGCACCGAAAGCGGCTCGAGGCGAAGCGGCTCGAGGCGAAGCTCCAAGAGCTCTCGGGCCGGCGTTAGCCAAAAGTTCCCCTAACAGAAACACCTAGAACGGGGTGTAATTCATTGATTCTAAGTGGGAAACGAGAAAATGTGGCCCCACAAGTTTTCCCATGTATTGATCTGTTTTATATTGATATTAAGCTTTTTATGTGTATTATTGTTGCCATGTATGTCGACATCGTTCCCAACCGGAACTCCCGGCCAGCCATCTTGTTGCGCGAGGGTTGGCGAGAGGGAAAGCGCATCCGAAAACGCACCATCGCCAATCTGACGGAGTGGCCCAAGGCCAAGGTCGAAGCCCCTGCGACGCTTACTGAGAGACGAGCCCTTGATGGCTCCGTCGGATGTGTTCGTCGTGCAGCGGACACTGCCCCACGGCTCTCTGGTAGAGATAGCCTGGTACATCTGGCGCCCTACTCCCGGCCAGGAAAACACGATCTCGGTGAGCACGGCGCCACCCAGCATCGTGCCGAATCGCAAGCCCACCACAGTGGCAACCGGCGGCAAAGCATTGCGCAAGGCATGAACCAGGACGACGGGTGTGCTCCTTTAAACCTTTGGCTCTGGCAGACCACACATAGTCCTGCGTTAGCACGTCCAGCATGCAGGAGCGGGTCATGCGAGCTATGATCGCCATGGACAGACTTCCCAGAGTAATGGCTGGGAGCACCAAATGGTGCGCTAGATCCAATAGCCCCTCGTCACCCCTTATCGAGTACATTCCACCCACAGGAAACCAGGATAGACGGAGAGAGAAAGTCAGGATCAGCAGCATCCCCAACCAGAAGGCCGGCATGCTGTTCCCGAAAAGGGCCACTAACATTCCAATTCGATCAAAAAAAGAATGCTGCCGCGTGGCCGAGATCACGCCAATGGTTACTCCCACGCTGGTAGACAAGAACAGAGCGGTCAGTGTCAAGATCAAGGTGTTACCCAGCCGGTCGAAGATCAAAGCCTGAACAGGAACCCTGTATTCGATAGAGTCACCCAAATCGCCCTGGATAGCGCTGCCCAACCATCTGAAGTACTGGACTTGAAGTGGTTCGTCCAGTCCCAGCGCCTTGTGCAGCGCCTCAATCTCTACGGGTGTGGCCTCGGGGCCCAACAGGACGGAGGCAACATCCCCGGGAACCAGCTTGATCAGCAGAAACACGACAATGGTGACGCCAAGAATAACGGGCACGATCGAAAGAAGCCGTCTCAGTACATACCGTCCCATGTCTGACTCCACTGACACAAAACCTTTTGTCTTACTCTTCGATCCAGACCCCGGTCAGCTCGAACCAGGTGGAGGGGCCAAAGGCGATGCCATGAACCCTGGTGTTATAAGCTCGCGGTAGTCTGGAATGAGCCACAGGTATCGCAGCGGCATCCTGCAGCAACACCTCTTCCGCTTGTTGGTAGAGCTTCGTGCGCTCGTCGTCATCGCTGAGCGAGCGCGCCCCATCCAACAGCGCATCGAACTCAGGATTGCTGTACCAGGATCTGTTGACACCATTGGGTGGTCGAGCAGCAGTGGTAAAAAGCTGTTCCAGCATATACGGGTCGTAAGCGATGCTCTGCCATCCTTGGAGTGCGATGTCGATGCTCTCATCCATGCCTGAGTTAAACTTGCTAATCCAGGTAGCCCATTCGTACAACTCCAGTCGGGTCTCGATGCTGGCAGCTTGAAGGTTGGCCTGTGCCCACTGGGCCATGAGCGGACCATCCATGTAGGAAGCAGAGCCGGATTGCGGGTAAGCGATGGTAAGTTTCAGATCGTCCGGATAGCCGACCTCGGCCAATAACGCCTTGGCCCTTTCGGGATCGTAGGGATAGGGCCGCTTGAAGTCAGGACGATAGCCCGGATTGCCTGGTGGAAGAAAGCTGTTCATGGACACAGCCGTTTCGCCAAACAGACTCGCGACCATTCCATCGGCATCAATGGCATGCCAGATGGCCTGACGTACCTTCGGGTTCTGGAGTCGGGGCTTGTTGTGATTGAATATCCAGAACGCGACGTGTGGATGACCAGGATAGACCACCTCGACGTCAGGATGCGCGACTAAATCGGCGACCCTGTCCGCGGGCACTGACAATTCCACATCTATCTCGCCGGCCTCCCACGGCGCTCGAGTCGTCGAGCCAGGAAATGACCGGCGAGCACCTGGTGGGCACTGGCCCGTTCAAGTTCGTCGAGCGCGAGCAAGGCGTGAAGGTAGTGCTGGAGAGAAACCCGGACTACTGGAGACAGGACGAGAAGCCCGTACATGTGAACCAGGTCATCTTCCGAATCATGCCGGATACCTCAGCCCGCTTGGCGGCCCTGCACTGACAATGCCGAACGTTCTGTGCTTCAGGGCGCCAATGAAGGGCCCGAAAGGCTCCTTCAGTGTGATCTCAAAGGTATGCGGATCGACGGAACGATAGCTGGCAATCGTCTTGATCCGGCTGGCCACGACGGCCTGCCTCAGCTCGTAGTACAGCGGTGATTCGAGGTCCATAACGCGATCGAAGTTGGCCTTGACCGCGTCGGCGTCGAACAGCGCACCATCGGTAAACTGGACCCCCTGGCGCAGTTGGAAGGTGTAGATCAGCCCGTCCTCGGAGACCTCCCAACTCTCCGCCAAACCCGGCACGGCAGGGGCAAAGGTCTTCCCGACGGCGGTGGTATCTTCCGCCACCAGATTCTCAGCAATGAGGCTGGTGATGCGGGTGGTGGCCACCGAATTAGACAGAACATCCAGGGCTTGCGGTTCCCCTGCCCAGCCGACGATCAAGGTTCCACCTTCTTGGACCGGCTGAGGGGCGGCTGTATCCGTATCTCCGGACTTTCCCGGAGCCGGTGGGGGTGCAGCCGGGCCGACGCAGGCAGCGTACCACTGTGCCAACACAACCATGGCCACTAACATGGCAACGGCCGTCAACCCTTTGCTAGACACTCTTTGCCTCCTTCGAATGAGGAGATATTGTCAAGAGTTGTCATCAACCGTTTTCGGGCCTACTTCGCGCCGCACCAATCGACGATGATCGAAGCAACAACCTTCAGGGTCCTGACGTACTCATCCACGTGTATCCACTCGTCGTGACCACCTATCTGAACGAGGTTCCCCGCCAGAGGGCCTAGACCCACGGTCGAGATGTTATTGAACAGCATTGGATTGCGGATATCGCTGGCCGTGTGCATCGGATTGAGCACTGGCTCGCAACCCGTCACCGCCACGATGGCTCGGCTCGCTGTCTGGTACAGCGGGTGATCGGTGGATATCTCCGTACCTATCGTGCCGGAAAGCCACTTGATCGTCGGTGGGTTCTCTCTGAGCCAATCGTCCCTGTTTGCCGCTTCTTCTACGGTGCGGGAGATCTCCGCTTGCAGGTCAGCCAGTCGCTCTCCGGGAGGAAGCGTGACCGATACGCCAAGAACACACTCGGGGGCAACGCGAATCGGTAGATTTTCTCGGCCACAGCTTATGTGCGCAACGTGCAAGTTGGTAGAGCGCCCAACGGATTCATCAAAGGCCGCATGGTGCACCTCACGACCCCGTTTTTCGTTAAGCGACGCCAACGCATGATAGATGAGCCATGCTTTGTCCAGCGGGTCGACTGCGAGGTGGTGAAAGGCTGTATGTCCGGGCTCTCCCGTGGGGGGTAAACGCCCAGGCACGGTGATCTGAAAGCTCATCAAGCCGGCTGCGGCTGCCTTGATCTCTCCCAGACCCAGCCCCGACTCTGCTGGGTGCACATAGACGACCCCATCCGCTTCATACCCATGCTCCAGAACGGCGATGATCCCTCGAGCGCGCTTCTTGCTCGGCGTGCTTGCCAGAATGACGTCGCCCTCGGGCTTCAGTCCCGCTGCCAACAGGGCTTCGAGTGCACAAGTCATGCCGGCCTCTCAACTGCAAGATCTGATGGTAGCCCCAGGTTGGAATCGAATTTCCACTGCCGCCGCCAGTCGTTCGCTCCACCTGGATGAAAGCGAATCGTTCCGAGAAGAGCAATCCCTGGTGCATTAGCTGCAGGGCTTCATCGAAGCTCACCTTCCCGGTGTGCATCCCCGCGTCGGCAATGACGCGTGCATAGCGCCACAGCTTGTTCCGTTCCATCTCAACCATGTACTCCTTCTGTTTCTCAGGAGGATAGAAGCCGTGTTGGGGAGTCAGAACCCACTCCACGTAATAGCACCAGGCTTGGTTGGCATAGCTGCTCTCATAGGTGCGTAGCTTCCTGGGATTGTGGTTCAAGTAGAGCTGCACGAGGCCGTGGCCCGGGTAGACTTCGTGCGTTACCATGGCGTTGATCATCGCCCAGCTGTGGCCGCGCAGGAACTCCTCCCGCTTTTCCGGACTCCACTTCGGATCGACCGGCACCACGTTCCAGCCCCCCGGAGCGGTCGAACCGAAGGCCCTGGGCGCTCCGCCGTTGCCGTACCCTCTGTTGCTGTAGACCGCAGGCGAGGCCCGAGAAATGGCGGCGTTGTCCTGGTCCCAGGGAAAGGAGACCAAATCTTTCTCGAGCACCCACTGGCGATTGCGGCGTACCGCCTTGATGTGTTCGTAGATCAGCGCTTCGGCCGTCGGGTGGTCGGCCTGCAAGTCGAGCTCAATTTGCTGCCAGGTTCGCCCGTCGCCGAGCCGCCAAGCGGTCAGCTCGAGGGTGTGCAACTGCTCCCGGTACGCGCGCCTGCCCCATTCGTAGAACGACTCCGCGTCCATATCTTCGATGTGGTGCAGCTGACGCAGGCGGAAGTCGAAGATATCCCGTCCTACTCTCCAGTCCCCGGGCGGCCGTTGGGGCAGCTCCGTCGCGAGAAAGCCTCCGAAATCTCGAAGCGCGGCGAGGACTTTCTGGCTCTCCGCCAGCAGCGTCGCTCGTCGTTTCTCGACCCGATCCGCGAAGCGAGGAAGATCCTTTTCGAGGATCTGGATGTTCCCCGCGAGCTCCGCTTTGCTGGGCTCGAGCCACAGGCGAATGAACTGAGTCAGGTTTTTCTTGCCGTTGGCGAGTCGAGCGGGGATGATGCGCAGCACTTCCAGAATTCTCTCCGCTCTCTCGTCGAGCGGACGAAGCTCGTCATGGAGCAGACCGCCTCTGGCCGAAATGATCGGCTCGATGCGGATATAGATGCGGGGGTCCTGCTGCCAGCGCTTGACCCGCTCGCCGTCCATGACCTTCGATTTCAAGATCCCTTCGAGGTAGCGATAGTCGATGTCCTGATCGAAGCTCAGGGAGTCGCGATCGATTTGCTGGAGTTGAGCCAAAAGCTCTCTGGCCTTGTCGAGCTGATGCCGGTAATAGCCGATCGAGCCGTCGTCCGGAGGACCGGTTCTCTCTCCCACTCCGTGAAACTCCGCCAGGTATCTGTCGATAACCCTCTCGAACTCCGGGTTCTGCCCTTCCTGCTCCGACGTACTCTCTGTCCTTCCTTGAAGGTCCTTCGGAGCGACCAGAGCTCCCAGGAAAGTCGCAGCCAGAACCGTCGAGGTCCATCTCAAAGCTCTCATGCTTGCCTCCGTGCACCCTTCAGCAATCCTCGCGCCGTTGCAGTGTAAACGACAGAACGGTCTCCTGAGAAACAGACAGCCTCCAAGCTCCTTCGGACCGCGGCAGCAGATAAGGTTCTTCTTTCATGCCCGCCGAAAGGACCCCGAGGCGCCAGGGGCGCGCGAGCTCATTGTACTCAAGCGGCTCATCTTCCGATATGGCAGCTAACCGGTTCAAAGCGGAAAGTCCAGGGGCAGGGAGCTCGAGGCGTTTATTCTTGTTCGGACGCTTATCCTCTCTCTCGCCACTCTGTTATCCTCAACGCTCGGTGAGCACCGAAACAAAGGAAGTGACGAAATGAGACGTCGAGTCATCATTACATGCTTGTCTTTTATCACCTTCATTCCGCTGGTGACAGCTTTGCTGTCGTCCCAAGACGCGACAGGCAAGCTGTTCGAGCGTCGAGAGGATGGATCGGTACGGTTGTTCGACGGTCGTGTCGTGCCACCGCTGCCGCGACTCCTCGGAGTGCGCGCGCAGTACGAGCTGAGGCTCGAGTGGCTCGTGAGCAAGCACGCGCAGCTACTGCCCATGATGCGCAAGTACGGCGTCGCGATGTGGATCGTCACCAGCCACGAATTCCACCCGGACGCCGTCTTCGAGTACATCGCTCCCGATCTCTATTACACGGGACGGCTCGACGTTCACGTCTTCGTCGATTCGGGTGACGAGGGGCTCGCCCGGTTCTCGAACTACTGGCGACCCACCGAAAACTACCAGCGTTTTTTCGAGCCGCTCCCGGTACCTCGGTCCGACCGAGGCCGCCAGGACGTTGCCGAGGGGCTCCGAACACTCTATCAGCGCTACGAGCCCGAGACGATCGCCCTCAACATGGGTGGTGGACGCGGTCAGAACAGCGGGATCACGCTCGACGCGTATCGCTTCTTGTCCGAAGCGCTGGGGGCCGAGGCCAGCCGCCGCTTCGTATCGGCCAGCGCACTCATCGAGGACTATCTCGATACCCGCCTTCCTGAAGAGCTCGAGCTCTATCGGGCGCTAGTGCTTGCGACCGATGTGATTGCCCAGAGGACGCTCTCGAACGAGGTCATCACGCCGGGAGTCACACGTGCGGCGGACGTCAAGTGGTGGTTCAACCAGCAGATCGCTTCTCTGGGCGTGGATGCCGAGCCCTGGTTCGAGATCCACACCGCGGTGCAACGGTGGGAGCCGGCCACTGGCAAAACGATCCCTTATGTCCATCCGGCCCCCCAGGATCTGGTGTATCAGAAGGGCGACGTGATTCACCTCGATTGCGGCTTCAACTATCTGGGCTTTGCCAGCGATTGGCAGAAGGTCGCCTACATCTTGAGGGAGGGCGAGGACGATGCTCCCGAAGGGCTGAAGCGCACCCTCGAAAACGCCAATATCGTCCACCAGGCGATGGCGAGTGCGCCGCGCCCTGGCATGACCGGACGCGAAGCAACGCTCGCCATCATGAAAGAGCTCGAGGGAGTCGACTTTCAGCCGAGCATCTACTCGCACGCCATCGGCCATCACGGCCACGCGGTCGGACCGAGTCTATCCGCCCGCGATATGAAGCTCGGGGTGCGACCGGAGGAGGACTCGGTGCTTCGGCCAGGCGCCTACCGCTCGATCGAGTTCAGCGCGCGAACGGCCGTACCGGAGTGGAACGGGGAGACGGTTCTCATACCGATGGAGGACGACGCGTACCTGACCGAGAAGGGCTACGTCTACTTCAGGCCATATCAGACCGAGTGGTATTTGATCCGTTAGGGTCCGGGAGCACTCGCATTTACTTTGTTTTGGCGCTAACATAGCGGTAGGCGTGATACCTGCGATGAATACATCGCGCACCATCATCCTCCGATCGCTTGCGACGCTCGCACTGATCGCAAGCCCATTCCTGCTCGCGGCAAGCTCCCCAGGAGTCCAGCCCCACGATCCCGGGCACCAGAAGATGCTCGCCCTGCTGTCCGATATCGTTGCCCGCACGCCGGAAGACAATCCCTACATCGGTGACAAGAAAGCGCGCGCGCTACGAGCCGAGCTGGCGGCGCTGCCGGAGACGATACCCGCAATCATCAAGTGGGAGGTCTACTACCGACTAGGGGAGGCCGAGCTCGACCTGGGCCGCGAGCAAGAGGCAATCGAGAGCTTTTTGGGTGCGTACCGCCTGCTTCGCGAAGTGGAGACCGAACTGGCCGCAGGCTGGAGAAACCGACTGTTCTACCGCATGGGTGTCGCCTACACGCGATTGGGCGAGACCCAGAACTGTTGTCTCCGTAATGCGCCCGAAAGCTGCATCCTTCCGATTCGAGGAAACGCCATTCATATCGAGCGAGAGGGATCGCTCAGAGCGGTGGAGTGCTTCACCGAGGTGCTCCAAAACTCCAGCGAAGACACCCTCATTCACATGAGCGCGCGCTGGCTTCTGAATATCGCTTTCATGACGCTGGGTGCTCATCCCGGGGACGTGCCCGAGGCCTACTTGATTCCGCCGGAAGCGTTCGACTCCGACGAGCCGTTTCCCCGGTTCGCCAATATTGCTCGGCGCGTCGGGCTGGACACCTTCAGTCTTTCCGGGAGCGCCATTGCGGACGATTTCGACACCGATGGCCGGCTGGACCTGCTCGTCTCCACGTGGGATCCGGCGGGTCAGATCCGCTTGTTCCGAAACCGGGGGAGCTGGTCGTTCGAGGACCGGACGGAACCGGCGGGGCTGACCGGAATTACCGGCGGACTCAACATGCTCCAGGCCGACTACGATAACGACGGCGACGTCGACGTTCTGGTACTGCGCGGAGCCTGGCTGTCCCGGAGTGGGCTCCACCCTAACTCCCTCCTGCGCAACAACGGCGACGGAACCTTTACCGACGTCACGTTCGACTCCGGGCTGGGAGAGGAGCACTTTCCTACCCAGACCGCCTCGTGGGCCGACTACGACAACGATGGCGACCTGGATCTGTATATCGGAAACGAGACGTACGACGGCGTGACAGCCCCTTGTCAGCTCCTTCGCAACGACGGGGACGGGACGTTCACCGACGTGGCGCGAGAAGCGGATGTGGAGAATTTGCGGTTTGCCAAGGCGGTCATCTGGGGCGACTACGACGCCGACACCTTTACCGACCTGTATGTCTCGAATCTGAAAGGCGCGAACCGTCTCTACCACAACAACGGCGACGGAACCTTCACGGACGTGGCGACGGAACTCGGCGTGGATGGCCCGGTGGACAGTTTCCCCGCCTGGTTCTGGGACTTCGACAACGACGGGGCTCTTGACTTGTTCGTATCCGCCTACATCGCCAGAATCGGACACCTGGCCGCCGCTTACCTCGGGCAGCCCCTCGACATCGAGATGGCGCGGCTGTATCGCGGCGACGGACAGGGCGGTTTCGAAGACGTTGCCCTCGAGCAGAATCTGAAGAGTCCCAACGCCCCCATGGGCTCCAACTTCGGCGACCTGGACAACGATGGATACCTGGACTTCTACCTGGGTACGGGCTATCCGGACTACCAGGACGTCATGCCCAACGTCATGTTCCGCAACCGATCCGGTGAGTCTTTTGCGGATGTCACGACCGCCGGCGGTTTCGCTCATTTGCAGAAGGGGCACGCGATCGCGTTTGCGGATCTCGACCATGACGGCGATCAGGACGTTTTCGAGCAGATGGGCGGTGCGCTCCCGGGCGACGGCTTCCATGACGTTGTCTACGAGAACCCGGGCTTCGGCAACCAATGGATCGGCGTGAAGCTCATCGGGAGGCAGTCGAATCGCTCCGCCCAGGGAGCCCGGCTGCGCTTCGATATCGACGAAGGGGACCGCCGCCGCACCATCTACAAGCACGTGATCAGCGGGGGAACGTTTGGAGCCAATCCACTCGAGCAGATGGTCGGCCTGGGAAGAGCGAAAAAGATCGATCGTCTCGAAGTCTGGTGGCCGACCTCCGGGCTCACCCAGACGTTCCACGATCTGCCTTTGGGTCGACGCATCGCGATCGTCGAGGGCGGGACGCGTTTCACTCTACTTCCTTAGTACCCTGTTTCATCTTAGCAAGTCGCGCCCATCCCGGGCTTCGATTCGTCACGGTCGGAAAGCGAACGATCGTGGTCCTGGCGTGTTGCGGAGTTTTCAGCGCGATAGCGCTTCTATCATTATTATTAGTGTTCAAGTGATCGGCCGAATTTCGGCACAGTACGAGATCGCCTCGCCAGCGGGCGTCCACGATGGCGCGAAGTCCTCGGCAGGATCGGTTGTCAGCCGGAGGGGCGTGGCCGAGTCCGCCTCCACCAGGTAGATATCGGAGTTACCGCCGGCGGGGCGGCGAAAGCGATACGGCGACCATCGGGCGAGAACCGCGGCGGACGGGTATAGGCTCCGCCGCCCTTCAAGAAGACCGAGGCGCATGCGCTTTTCGTGCCCGGTTCAAATCCCCTGAGGCCAATCTTCCCTGGCGCAGCTCCTCTATAGCCGCGAGCATCATTTGCTCGAGCTTGGGAAAATCGTCAGCACCAGCAACTTCGCTGCAACGCGACCGCTTGCTTTTTCCCGCTTCGCGTCCTATTCTCCTCAGCTGGCGAGCAGCGTCAGACCGCTCGGCTGGACTAAACTTGCGTTTTCCTGGGAGCCCTTTCAGGCTCCGCCGGTGATAGCATCTCGCCGAGGCAGCGAGTCAACAAAAACAACCGCTGGATCGGAGCGAAGTGTATTCCATCATGAGTGAGTCGTTTTCTCGTCTCGTGGTGCTGGCCTGCTTGTTCATATCCTTTACTCCCGCCTCACGAGCAGGAGAAGCCTCCGAGCAATCTGAGCAGAGCAAACAGGTCTTCCCGGTGCGAGGCTACCCCTCCAAACGCTCGGCGGTCGAGTCCCTGTTCGTTGCCGTCGATCCTGCACAGGATCGTTTTAGGACCGAGGTCGTTGCCGAGGCGATCGAAGAAAGGCTCCGTGCGTTGGAAGAGGCAATAGAAGGACGTCGACCGGGAGAGATCGCCTCGCTTGTCCATAGGGGGTTTCAGGCACCTTCTCTAGAGCCGGTCTCAAGCCAGGCGGTGGCCGCACCTCCGAGTGTTGAGCTCTTCCGGTATCGCTATCCTGAAAAGCTCTCCGCAATGGCGGCCCAGGCGCCCTCCGCTCTTCTGGCTTGGATCGAGGAGTTTCATTCCTTTTCTTTACTCGAGTTCAAGATCGTCAGTATCCACGTGGATGCCGCTGCCGAGCCGTCGCATGCGCGGACTCGGATCTTGTATGACGTCTCGGGACGAGGAGCGGCGAACGACTTCATTGCCCGTCGAGGTTGGTGGCGAGTGGACTGGGTCTTTTCGGATGACGGTTGGAAAATGAAGCGCCTCGAGGTCGAGCCCTCCACCGGAGGGCGAACCGCCAAGCCCTTCTTTACCGACGTGAGCACTGTCGCCTGGGCCGACGCACCCTCCTACTGGGAGCAGATGAGGATGGGGGTCGATCACTTCCGCACCGGGGTAGATGCCGCCGGTGGCATCGATGTGTACGGACATAGCGGACTTGCGGTTGGAGACGTGGATGGCGACGGACTCGAGGACCTTTACGTGGCTCAGCCGCAGGGACTCCCGAACCGGCTCTATCGGAACCGGGGTGACGGGACGTTCGAGGATATCAGCCGGGAATCCCGAGTCGATCTTCTCGAGCGCACCTCCTTGGGACTCTTCGGCGACGCCGACAATGACGGTGATCAAGACCTGTTCGTCGTCATCCATAACTGGACCGTCGTGCTTCTCCTAAACGACGGGCACGGGAGATTCGAGCTCTCTCGAGCTTCGTTTGAAAGGAAAGACGGCGCCGACGCCACTTTGAGCTCGGCGTCATTGGCCGACTTCGACAACGACGGCGATTTGGACCTCTACGTCACCTGCTACCGATACTTCGATGCTCCCGGAGAAGATACTACCCTGGCGCTGCCTTACCCCTATCACGATGCCACCAATGGGCCTCCAAACATACTTTTTCGGAATCGTGGCGATGGAACCTTCGAAGACGTCACCAAGAGTGCGGGCTTTGACCGGGGAAACGACCGCTTCAGCTTCTCCTCGTCTTGGGGCGACTTCAACAATGATGGATGGCTCGACCTCTACGTGGCGAACGACTTCGGCAGGAACAATCTGTATCAGAACTTCGGGAAAGGCAGATTCCTCGAGGTTACCCGAGACGCGGGTGTATCGGACATCGGCGCGGGTATGAGCGTCGCCTGGGTGGATTACGACCTGGATGGCAAAGACGATCTCTATGTGGGCAACATGTGGTCTTCTGCCGGTCTACGCCTGACCGGACAGCCCGGTTATCAAACTGACAACGCACGCGCCAGCTACGTGCGTCACGCCAAGGGAAGTAGCTTGTTTCGAAACCGGGGAGATGGCGGGTTCGAAGATGTCGGCAAGCAGGCCGGGGTCGAGTTTGGGCGATGGGCCTGGAGTAGTGACTTTCTCGATTGCGACAACGACGGGGACGAAGACCTCTACTCCGTCAATGGCTTCATTACTAATACCTCGACGAAAGATCTTTGAAGCTTCTTCTGGCGGCAAGTCGTGTCGCGCTCGCCCACTGAAAACAAAGCGGTGGAGCTTTATGAGCAAGGCTGGAACGCTATCAATCGCCTCATTCGGGGCGACGGAAGCTGGAGCGGCGACGAGCGCAACTGCTTCTACCTCAACAATGGCGACGGCACCTTCATCGATGCCTCGGGTATCAGCGGGCTCGACTTTCCCGAGGACGGACGGGCCTTCGTCGGTTTCGACTATGACCTGGATGGGGACATTGACATCGCACTCAAGAGCCGAAACGCACCTCAGCTCCGGCTCCTGCGCAACGACCTGGCCAACGGACGGGCTGCGGTCCGTTTTCTTTTGGAAGGTCGCTCGAGTAATCCTGACGCGATAGGTGCCCGCGTCGAGGTCCACACCAGTCGGGGCGTTCGTCAGAAAACGGTACGTGCGGCAAGCGGTTACCTATCTCAAAGTAGCCGCAGGCTTCATTTCGGTCTCGAGGGTTTGGGGGAGATAGAAAGAGTCGTCATCCACTGGCCGAGTGGAGTGGTACAGACACTCGGGTCGACCCCGGCGAATCACCTCATCCGTGTGGTCGAAGGCGAGGAGGACCTCGAGATCGAGCCTTTCCAGCCGCCCCACGCGACTCCGGTTCGGAAGGTCAATAAAGACATGCCCAGCCCACCCAGGGGTACGTGGCTTCTGGATCCTCTGCCCGCTCCTGATTTCACCTTGAGCGACTTGGACGGCAAGAGCCACCGGTTAGCGAGTCTCAAAGGACAAAAGGTGCTGCTGAACTTCTGGGCGAGCTGGTGCGCCCCTTGCCGCGGTGAGCTTTTGGACTTCAAGAATAAAAGATCGGATCTGGAAGCGTCGGGCGTCACTCTTCTAGCCGTCTCGGTGGACGAGCCGCCGGCTGAGGAACCGGTGCGGGCGTTCAAGGAGGAGCTCCGGCTCGACTTCCCGTTGCTCCTGGCTAGTGAAGAGATGGTTGGAGTCTACAATGTCCTGACTCCCACTCTCTATGACCGAATTTCCGACCTGGCCATTCCAACGAGCTTCCTCATCGACGAGCAAGGAAGGATTGTCAAGGTTTACCGGGGCGCCGTCGGGGCTGATGACGTTGCCGCCGACTCGGAGCGAATCCCTCGGACCGCCGAAGAGCGGGAGCGGGTCGGCCTGCCGTTCGATGGCATCAATTTGGGAATCGAGTTCTTCCGCAATTTTTTTTCACTGGGCAATGAGTTCGCAGAGCGGGGCTACTGGAGTCACGCAGAGACGTTCTACCAAAGGGCCACGGAACGGAGTCCGGATTCTGCCAAGGTCCATCACAACCTCGGCACGGTGATGCTCAACCAGCAAAGATGGAAAGAAGCGGCAGAGGCGTTCGAGAAAGCCATCGCGTTGAATCCACAATTTGCCGATGCACACAGCAATCTCGGCTACGTCATGGCGGTGCTGGGTAATTTGTCGAAGGCCATCTCCTCCTATGAGGCGGCGATCTCCCACCAACCCGAGTCTCCGAGAGACCACCTCAACTTGAGCACCATTCTCAATCAAACCGGGCAAAGCCGACAAGCCCTACAACCCCTTCGAAAGGCGTTCGACCTTGCTCCTTCGCCCGCAATCTGCGTGAGACTCATCCGTGCTCACGTTCAAGTTGGCGAGCGAAGCGAAGCACTTCGCTTTCTCGAGGAGGGGCTCGAGCGGTGGCCGGACGATCCGGAGCTAGGTGGGTTGGGAGAAGCCCTCGGGCTCAAGCAGCCTAGATAACGCAGCAGAAGCCACAAAGCGGTTCCCTCGTCCCGTACGGACCCAAAGAATTCGACGACTTAGGGTCGCTTCGAGGTGGGGTCCTGCATGCGCTGCTCCAGTGCCTCGAGAATGTCCGCCGGAAACGTCTCGCCAAGACTTTGGGCAAGTTCTGCGTGCTTCCAAGCGGATCGATAGTCTCCGGCCTGGACGAGAGCAAGGGCAAGGTGAGAATGAACCAGGCCGACGTTGTGCTTCGACCGCAGGGCCGATCGGTAATGGGCTATTGCCTGCTCGATTTTGCCCTGCCGAGCCAAGACTTGCCCCAGGTTATGATGAGCGTCGAAGTTGCCCGGCTCGTACTCCAGAGACTTCTGGTAATGCGCTCTCGCCTGTTCGAGCTCCCCCTTCTTTGCGAGAACGTTGGCCAGGTTGTTGCGAGTGACCGTGTCTTCGGGACGAACGTCCAGCGCATTTCGATACTGTCGTACCGCTTCATCGAACTCTCCCTGATAGTTCAACATGTTGCCGAAAGCGACCAGTGTTGGGGCGTGGCGCAGGTCTACGTCCAAAGCCTTGCGGTATTGATCCCTGGCCTGGGGGAACTTTCCTTGGCGAGCCAGCATATTTCCTAGCTGATAGTGAATCACAACATCCAGAGGCCGTATCTCCAGGAGCGACCGGTAGAGTGCCTCGGCGTTTTTCAAATCTCCAGCCGCATCGGCACGCATCGCTCGGCGGTGATAGGCCGCAGAAGACACCGCCTCATCCATGACCTGAGCCATGAGCGGGTCGTTTAAAACAATCTCCTTGCTAGGCTGCCGAGCCAGTTCAGCCTCCCGCTCGGCTGATGCCGGATCATCGAGTCGTCGGTAGACCCTAGCCAGGAAGGCGTTGATAGGCGTGGCGTCTGACTGTAATTCTGCAGCACGCCGGAGATGCTCTAGACTGACCTCCAGGTCTCGATTCGCCAGGTAAAGGCGCCCGAGACCGAACACGGCCACGGTACAGCGCGGATCTGACGCAACCGCCTTTTTGTAACGCTCCAGAGCACTTTCCGGCCGGTTGTGTCGTTCCAGGAGCTGAGCCACGAGGACATGAGCCGGCGCATAGCTCGGTCTGAGCTGGGAGGCGCGCTCAGCAAAGGTGAGCGCCTGCTCTGTGTTCCTGTCCGCAAGTGTGTTGGCCAGTAAGTAGGTCCAGCGGAACTCTACGGTATCGAGCTTGGAGGCACGCGTGTAGCATTCCGTCGCTTCGACCTCCAGCCCGTGGGCCTGGAATACCATACCCAGCCGCCCCCAGTCCTCCGGAGATCCCGCGTCACGAATGACGGCCCGGCGATACTTATGAATCTTCGCTGCTACCTGGGGCTCCATCATCGACGTATCCGGATGCGGAACCGATGGCCCCTCTCGAAGTAGCCGGCTGGCTATAGCGAGAAGAATCGCTAGGATGCCCAACACCAGTAAGGCTTGCCTCGTTCGCCGCAGGAAGCCCCTCGGCTCTGACGCCGAGCGCTTCCTTCCCCGCCTCTTCTTGCTCACTGCACTTTACTTTGCCTTTTCAAATGCTCTGACCAAGAGCAACGCGGAGAAAACCTCCTCAAGACCGCCGAGTCAGGTTACCACCATACGCCCTGCTTTGGTGACACCGGCAATCCAAAGGGGGCCAGCGAGCCGGCCTCAAGAGTTGCTGAATTTCCCTGCTATTCAACCTAGAGGCGCCCGAGGTCCTCGCAGGACTTTCTATCGCGCAGTCAAAATTTCCATCATCCGTGTCTTCGGGTGTTTGGTGCGCCGGCCAAGCCGCGGTCCCATCCGCCTCGTTGTTCTTGACAAACGATGAGCGATGGTATAGAGAGCGTATGTCGTGATTCTAGTTCTAGTCTTAGTCTAGTTGCAGTTTGGCGCGATGAGCCTATCCGGGTGCCGCGCTTTCGACCGCGGAGAGGGCATCCAGTTTGTTACCGTCAGTTTCAAGGAGAAGAAAATGTCCAATAGATTCGTGATGAATTCGGTTAGTTTTGTCCTGTCCATCCTATTGCTGATGGGAGCAGGTAGTGTCCTTGCGCAGGAACTCACCGGAACCCTCTACGGCAGGGTCGTCGACGCGAGCGGTAGCCGTATCCCCGGTGCGACGGTAACCGTATCCAGTCCGCAGCTCATCAAGGACACGGAGGTCCGAGTCACCGGCAATGAAGGGACTTATCGTGTTCCAAGTCTTCCCCCTGGCGTCTATAGGGTAAAAATCGAGCTGCCAGGATTCCAAACGACTTCCCACGAGGAGATCGTTCTGGAGGCAGGAGCATCGCTAGCGATTGATGTTACCTTGAACATTAGTGCCGTTCAGGAGACCGTCACGGTAACTGGCGAATCGCCAATCATCGATGTGAGGAACACCAAGACGCAGCGCATCGTCGACAGTGCCATTGTGGAGAATCTCCCCTCGGCAAACCGCTTTGACGAGCTCCTTGTCACCGCTCCGGGTGTCATCGATAGCCAATACGCCTTTGCTCCGGCGCAAACCGTGCACGGAGGTTCGGTTCGAGACAACGTCTCGTACGTCGACGGCGCAAACATTAACGATAACACGGTGGGCTACACGTTCACCGACCTCCCATACGACATTCTCGACGAGGTTCAGATCACTAGCGGAGGCATTTCTGCCGAGTTCGGTCAGGCGAGCGGCGCGGTGTTCAACTTCGTGACCAAGTCGGGTGGAAACCAACACGAAGGTAATGTCAACGTTTTCTTACAGAATGATGGGCTACAAGGGGACAACCTCACCGACGAGCTCATCGACCAGGGACTCGAACAGGGAACGACGATCAACAAGAACGTGAATTACGGCTTCACCCTGGGCGGTCCGATCCTGCAGGATAAGGTCTGGTATTTCGGGAATATCCGCAGGTTTGACATCGACTTCACGCGTCCGGACTTCACAGCCAGAGATATAGACGTTTCCGACACTCAAGGCTTCGTCAAGGTCACCACGCAGCTAACGGAGAATACGCGCCTCATGGGCTCCTACACCCAGCGCGACCGTACGGAGTTTCCGACCGGCGCCAGCTTTCGAACCAACGATTCGCCCGAGACGTGGCGTGACGCTGACCGGTATCAGAAGATCATTTTTGTGTCCCTGACACAGGTGCTGAATGAAAACACCTATATGGACATAAAGTTTGTCCAGACCTTGCAGCAGAGCGGGGGCGGTTTTGTCAATTCCGAGATATCGGGCGGTCGGGACATTGGCACTGGGCTAGATTGCTGCGGATGGACACGCACGGTCAACAACTACAAAAACCGAGAGAAAAGAAATATCAAGGCCAACTTCTCTTACTTCAGCGGGGACTTCTTGGGAGGCGAACACAATCTCCAGGCGGGTTTCGAGTACGAATTTGCACCGCTTTGGAGGCGATTCGAACTCCCCGATGAAATGCTTCACCGGTACAGGAACGGAGCGGCACACCGGATTCGGCTTTACCAGCTCCCGGTGCTGCAGGGCCGGCACGTCAACCGCCAGGCGGGGTTCGTCCAGGATGCATGGACGCTGAAAGATCGGGTCACCCTGAATCTGGGGGCCCGGTTCGAATGGAGTGAGGGGTTCCACCCCGAGCAGACGGGCGGTGGGGGTCGGTGGTTTCCCGAGGTGACCTTCGCCGAGCAACGCAATCAGATCGATTGGTTCACCGTCGCCCCTCGGCTGGGGCTGGTGTGGGATCTCAAGGGTGACCAGCGGACCTCCTTTAAGCTGAATTTTGGCCGATATTACGTGGCGCTCATGAATCAGCACATGTCGCTCGCCCTCCAGAACGCGGCCAGCTTTCAGGAGTACGATTGGAATGACCTTAACGGCGATCTCTTCTTCCAGGACGGCGAACAGGGGACCCTGCGCCGAAATTTCTCGACAAATCTGGATCAGTTCGATCCCAATTTGAAGGCACCTTACACGGACGCGCTCCACGTGGGAGTCGAGCAGCAGATCGGAAACAACTTTGCCATCTCGGTGAGCGGGATTTTCAAACGCGACCGGGACATCCTGGAGACCGTAGACATAGGCAGGCCCTTCTCTGCCTATGATCCGCTCGACGTCATCAACCCGATCGATGGCCAGTCTATGACGGCCTTCGCTCTGAAACCGGAATTCGTGGGGGCGCAACGAATCCGCTACCTCACCACCCCCACCGATCCGGTGCCTCTCGAGCGGAACTACAAAGGACTCGAGATCGCCGCTCGCAAGCGGATGAGCGACGGCTGGCAGTTTACTGGCTCGCTCAACCTCGGCCGGTCCGACGGCAATATCGGCAACAGTTTCGGCGCCACCTGGGGAGGACACCAAATCTACGACAACCCGAACACCTTGATCAATATTGACGGTCCGCTCGACTTGGACGCTCCCGTCCAGATCAAGCTCGTCGGCAGCTACCAGGCTCCTTACCAAATCATGGTGAGCGCGTTCTACCAGGGGATCTCCGGCTTCCCCATCAAGCCCGACTCGGGTTTCCCATCGGACGTCCTGGGCTCCCCCACGATTCGTGTGTTCGCGGAGGATAACCCGGCCATCGTGGTAGAGAGCTTCATCGAGTTCGCCGGTCAGCCGAGAGGAACGAACCGACAAGACTTTCTGCACCTGCTATCGTTCCGTGCCGAAAAGGCGATTGTACTTGGCAGCCGTTTGAACTTGGATCTTACGGCCGACGTCTTCAACGTGCTCAATGTAAGCACCGTCACGGCTGTCCAGACCTTGAGATTCGACCTCTCCAATTTTGGGAAACCGGCCGTCATCGAGCTGCCGCGCACCCTGCAAATTGGGGTGCGCCTCCGTTTTTAGCGCCTCGGTGCCGGCCACGCGAGCAAGGGTCTCGGCAGGCAGCCGGCGAGAATCGGCTCCGGGGTGGCGGGCTTGATCCCGTCACCCCGGAGTCCAATGAGACATCCTAACCACCAGGAGAAAGCCCGACAGAAATTTTTCTAAGGGCGCTCGTTTGAGATCGATCTTCATTCTGGAAAAACTTTTCCAAGAGCCTCGGGAGCAAAGCATTCCCCGAGAGGAGGTAGCTATGCGTTCGGTCACATTACCGGCCCTAGTCTTGACTCTCATCTTCACGGGCATGGTGCCGGCAGCGATGGGCCAGATTGAGCCGGGACCCACCGATCCCAGAGATCCGCTGCTCAATCAGGGCCCTAAACCCGAAGCGATAGGCGACAAGGTGATGGTGAGCACGCAACTCCACATCGTCACGGAGACGGCGCTCGAGGTCCTCCGTGAAGGTGGTAATGCCGTGGATGCGGCCATCACCGCGACGTTCCTCCAAAACGTCGTGGACTACCATCAAGTCTCTCTTTTTGGCGCGATGACCGGGCTCTACTATGAGGCGGCAACCGGGAAGTATTACGCCTTCAATGCTTATGGCGCAAAGCCTCTCGCCGAGCGCGGCGAGCACGGCGACCCGATGAAGGTTTCGATTGCGGGCAAGGTGCTCGCGCTGGAGCAACTGTGGAAGCGCTTCGGCACGCAGGAGTGGGCCAGTTATGTCGAGCCTGCCATCGCCACCGCCGAGGAAGGGTTCGTCGTCACCTCCTTCATGTATGGCAACAACTATTCCAATTGGTCAAACAGGGATTTGATCAAGGAGAACAAAGAGGCCCGGGAGTTCTACATGCCCGAAGGGCACCTGGTGCCGGTGGGGCACCGCTGGAAGATGCCGGCGCTCGCAGAAACTCTCCGCAAGGTAGCCTCGGAGGGTTCGGATTACCTCTACAAGGGAGCGTGGGCCCAGAAGTTCGTGAAGGAAGCGAACAAGCGTGGCGGGCGCGTGAGCCTGGAAGATCTGAGCGCTTACGAGGTGCTCTGGCAGGAGCCGGTGCGTTTTACGTACCGGGGCCACGAGATCATCAGTGAGCCGCCTCCGGTGGCCGGGGGTCTGAATCTTGGCTACAACCTGAACATCCTGGAGAACTTTGACCTGAAGAAAGCGGGACATTACACGGAGTCGGCAGAAACGCTGGAGATCATGGTGCGCGCGCTCGGCCGGGTGGAGAACGAGATTCGCTATGCCATGGGGGATCCGCGCAGCTTCCACATCCCGTCGGCGCTATGGCTTTCGAAGGAGTACGGCAAGATGGGAGCCGAGTTCGTGCGGACCAGCATGCCGAAAGCGGACCTCGCGCCGGCGAGAGCTACCGATGATTATGCTTCGCTGCGACCAGCCGGACCCTGGAGTAAGGTCGACCCCTACGGCGACGACAGCAATCACAACGTCATCGTCGACGCCGAGGGCAACTGGATTACTTATCTTCATACCGGGCATGGTGGTATGCCGGGTGTGTTCGTCGACGGCGTGAGATCTACCGGCAGCGGAAGATGGCAGCGCACGAGCGGACCCGGCCGACGTTTTTCGACGCACGTGACCGCGACGATGATCGCGAAGGACGGCAAGCCCTGGCTGGCGATCGGCTCACCGGGATTGCCGTCGCAGCCGGTTACCGAGGTTCTGATCAACATCCTCGACTTCGGTATGCCGCCGAAAGAGGCCATCGACGCGCCGCGCTTCTGGGCGTACCGTGACAGGGGAGTGGACCGAGACTTTGGCAACGTCGGGTATCTTCGCATCGAGTCCCGCATTCCCGATGCCCTGCGCAAGGAGCTTTCGGCGCGCGGGATCCAGATCGAGGAGCTTGGACCGTACAACTGGCATACCGGCTCGATCCAACTTGTCTGGCGCGATGATGCCGGCAAACTTCATGGGGTGACCGATCCGCGACGCCTCGGTCATGCCAACGGATTCTGATGGGCGCCGAGCACCGAGCACCTCGAGGGGGACTCCTAGATCGCGAGCTCCCTCCCGGCTAACGGACGCTCCGCTGCACGGAAAGGAATGCCGGGATGCGACCCTTCCTCCTGACGAGTGCCGTCGCCACCACGCTCCTCATAGGGCTAGCCTCCGTGCGATCGAGCGACAGCCAGTCCTCCGTCGAGCCGTCTTCGTCTTTTCCCCTGGTCGACGTTCAAGAGCTCGTGCTCGACAACGGATTCCGGGTGTTAGTCGTGGAGGATCACCGGGTCCCTCGCGTCGCAGCGAGTCTGTGGTACCGCCTGGGCTCGTTGCAGGAGCGTATTGGCGAGCATGGCTCGACCCACTTCCTCGAGCACATGGTGCACCAGGGGACCACGACCGTTGGCACGAACAACTTCGAGGCTGAGAAATCCCTCTTGCGCGAGATCTACGAGACCGAGCAGAAGCTCCTGGCCGCCCGTAACCGTGAGAGAAACCGCCTCCGGCAGCGCGACGTCTTTCACGGCGACCTCGACTGGCCGACGACCCCCGAAATCGAGCAGTTGCGGCAGCGATTGTACGAGCTGGAGGACGAGGATGCGCAATACAGGGAATTCTGGGCCGAATACAACTGGCATCGTCGGTACGGGGCTGTCAGCAGACATACCGATCCGGTGCCGGCCACGACCGGGCACGAGGCGCTCGAGATCGACCTCGACATGCCCAGGGAGAACATCGAGCTTCTGTTTCGGCTGGAGGCGGATCGCATGGCCAACGCGGTCCTGAGGGGATGGGAGGCCCAGCGGTTTACCGTGCTCGAGCAGATCCTGGGAGGACGCCAACGGGCCGCCGATCCGAGGGGAAGGTTCTATGAGGTGATGAACGGAGTTACCGGAGTCGTACATCCGATGTTCCGGCGCTCCGGCGGCCATTTGAGGGATTTCGCGTTCTACAGTCGGGCCAGCATGCTGCGCATGTACGATGATTACTTCGTACCCAACAACGCGAGCCTCGTCCTCGTGGGGGACATTACCCGGAGCGAGGTCGAACCTCTCGCCGAGCAATATTTCGGCCGGATCCCGAGGGGAGCGGAGCCACCCGCCTGGATGGATCTCGAGGCGGAAGTGGTTCCTGGGGGTGCCATCCGGCTCGACTGGCTGGAGCCCGTGGATCCGAGGGTCATCGTTCGCTACCGCATCCCCGGCGTCGGCCATCCCGATCGGCCGGTTTTCGACACGATCGCAGCGCTGGTCGGACGCATGCTGAACCGGAAGCTCAGCGACAAACGAGAGCTTGCAACCGGCGTCGATTTTCGGGTATCCGCGTCGCGCACCGGCTCGCCGAGCGCGATCGACCTCGTCGGCATGGGGCGCGGGGACGAGGACCTCGGGGCAATCGAGAGCGCCATATTGGAGGTGGTGCAAGAGTTGCGTCAGGGTCAAGTCGACCCGAAGACGCTCGAGCAGGCGCGCAGGGAGCTACGGCTCGACTGGAATCAGATCCGCTCGAGTCGCGCTGACCTCGCCTATGAATTGGGACGGTTCGAGGTGATGCACAGCTGGAACACGATGCAATCTCACGTTGAAGCGCGGGAGCGAGTTTCGGTGAAGGATATCGAACGCGCAGCGAGGCGATACCTGGTCCGCTCCAACCGCGTCATCGTGACGGCGCATCGAAATCCCGGAAGTGATGAGAGCGTTGAACCCTCGAGCGGGCTTCCGACAGAGGGGCGGTAGAGCGATGACAATCGCGACCGTTCTGGCAACGAGGCTCGTTCCACCGAAAGGCGCCACGAGAGCCGGACTGGCCGTGGCGATGGCGGCTTGGGCAACGATGAGCTGTGGCGGTGCTCTCGACCGTGAGGGGGACACGTTGCCCGGCCGCTCCCGGCCGCTGGTCGAACATGACTGGCCGCACCCACGCGACTACACGTTCACCCCGACCACGTTCGAACCGCCCGATGCGGAGGAAGCCCTGGTCACGAGCGCGAGCGGCGTTCGTGCCTATGTGATCCCGGATACCACGGATCCCGTGGTACGTATCACGGCAGCGCTGCCGCTGGGCCGGCTCTACGAGCGAGATGGCGAAGCCGGCGCGGCGCGCGTGCTGACTGGAATTGTGGCCGGGCGCAGGGCCCGAACCTCCCAGGGGTCTCTTCCGGATCGTTTGGACGAGCTCGGAACGGAGCTGGAGGTGGAAGAGGCGCTGGACTTCACGCAGGTCTCCTTGGAAGTGCTTCCGGACGATTGGCTCAAAGGCCTTGGCTTAGTGGTGGATCTGTTGCGAGGACCCCTGGATGAGGTTCTTCTCCGCGGGCATCGCACCGGGCTTGGCTATTCGACCCCGAACTCCCGCGTCGAGGAGGTCGATTTCCGACCCAAGGTCGAGCTCGAGCGCATGATGGGAGGTTATCCTCTCGCGCCGCCGGATCCAGGGATTCCGGTGAGGCCCGAAGCCGTCCGGGCACTGGCGGCGCGTACTCTGAGATCCAACCGTGTCGTGTTCGGCGTCGGCGGTAGTGTGCCAAGTGCCGATCTCCACGCCGCCCTCAACGACCTCACCGATGGCTGGGAGAGTGCAGCGGGTGTCGTGGAGACGCGCTCGTTTCGCCAACCTCCACCACCCTCTCGTTGGCTCCAGACGCTCGACGAGCCGAGCCTGGGCGCATGGGTCGTTCCAAGGCAAGGCTGGATCGCTATCGGTCGTGCGATCGAACCCGTCCCAGAGTCCGAACAGGCGCCACTGGCGGTGCTCAAAGAGATCCTCGGCACGCGGCTGAACATTGCCGTACGAGAGATGCGCGGGCTGGCGAATCATACGATCTTTGTTTTGCCGGAGACCGGAAGCGGGGCCGGGCTGCTCCATATCCGGACGGGCGGCCGGCAGGAATCGGTGGCGCCGCTCGTCAAATTCTGTCTCGAGGAAGTGAGGCGGATTCATTCTCCGACCGATACCATCACCGACGAGGAGATCGAGCGAGCCAAGGGGATTCTCATTCTGGGCGCTTGGCAGAAAGCGTTGGACGGTGCCCGTCAGGCCAGCACGACCTATGCCGTCGAGACCGTCCGACGTGGCGGAGTCGAGCGATTGCTCGATTGGCCGGCGTCGGTGCAGGCGGTGAACGCCGACCAAGTGAAAGCGACGGCACAAAGATATTTGGATCCAGCGGCGATGGTCACGGTGGTCGTCGGCCCCCTGGAGAAGATTCGGGCGGCCCGCCATCCGCGGTGGCCGGTAGATCTCGACGCCCTCCAGCCTACCGACGCCGAGCGGTGAGAAAAGTCCGGCCTCTCGTTGAGACCTCGCCCATCTTTTCGCGACCGAGGGTTAGTTGGAGCTCACCAGAGTTTCAAGATCAACGGGCCAGCGGGGATGGCGTGCGGCCCGGATTTTTTCGATTGGCCCTACGATGACCGTCACCATCTGGTCGCGTGCTAAATACTTGGTGGACAACGCCCGGATCTCCTCCACCGTCACGGCCTCTACCGCCTCCGGCCACTCGAGCACGCGGTCCGTTGTGCCGTAGCGTACCGTCTCGACCGCATAAGTCTCACTCGCCGTACGAGCACCGTCCAGTGCCCCCTGCCACTTGCCCAGGACGAGCGCGCCTTTTGCGCGTTCCAGCTCTTCATTCGTGATGGAGTCATCCGGCTCTTGGATTCGGTCGATCTCGTCGAGGGTGTACTTCACGAGGGGAGCTACCGCTTCCAAACGGCCGCCCGTGCGGACGTGCAGAAGCCCGGCTCCGCTTCCGGTCTCCGGCAACAAAAAGATCGTTTTGTTCGCGAGGCCTCGGATCTCGCGAGCCGCGATGTTCAAGCGGACGCCGAGAATGTGGGCGAGCACCGAGACCGCGGCGCGCTCCGTTTCCGGAATCCCATCAATCGCCCGACCGATCGCTATCCATCCTTCGAGGCTCGGCGCGTCAACGGTGTGTACCGATTCTGGCTCGTTGCCCAAGCGAGGGAGCGACGCTGCTTCCGGTGATCCTGTGGCGCGTTCCCAGCCCCTCGTCAGATCATCGAGGGCGGCCAGAGCCTCGGAGCGCGGCACGTTTCCCCCGACACCGAGAACCACAAGGTTCGCTCGCAAGCTCCGCGAGACAAGCGCCTGAACCCCGTTGGTCGTGACCGAGAGTCCAGGCTCTGGCGGTGCGAGAGGATATCCTCCAAGGATCCGCTCGAGCTCGACCTTCGGCCGGAACCCTGGGTCCGCGGCACGACGGGAGAAACCGTACCCAGGGCCGGTACGGTAGCTGCGAATGGAGCTATCGTTGAACTCGGTGCGCCGAAGGACATCGATCATCAGAGAGAGCGCCTCGCGCCAGTCCTCGGCCAGCACCTCGAGCGAGATACGGGTCAAGTCCAGCGCCTCCTCGACGTCGAACCGAGTGGCCAGGCGATCGAGCCTCAGAGACAACGGACGCTCCGGATCTTCTGGGCCGATTCGGGTCAGGGTTCGAGTTATGAGCTCCGAAGCTCCAGCCTCGTTCGCCCGCTCATGCAGCCGTCCCAGCGGAAGAGCCGCGGTGATTCGCACAACGGGTTCCGAGCTCTCAGCGATAACGTAGGCGCGAACCCCACTGTCGGTCGTCACCAAGGCCTCGGCAGGATTCGGTGGCTCGAACTGGCTCGGCGCGAACTGGTAATCGCGGGGATGCGGCCAGTCATGAGCGAGCAACGCACGAGTGCGGCCTGGCAATGTTTCCTCTCTGCCTTCGGTGGCCTGATTACAAGCCACCGAACCCCAAGCGGTGACGACCGCAAGTACCGCGTTGAACGGCGCCAGCCATCGGCGCCACCTTTGTTGTTTGACTCGGTTTTTCATGTCGCGGAGCCTCAGTTAGAGAACCGGGCCGTGAGGAGAACGGCTTTCCGGGGCGAGCGGTTTCTGACGCGATGTGGCGATCACCCGGTTGAAGGGAACGAGATATCGCTGTGCGATCCGCTGGACGTCCTCCGCCGAGGAAGTTTCGCGCACCTCCATGTGCGATTGGAGAATCTTCCAGCTATCCATCACGTCGAAACTTCCCAGCGCACTCGCCAGGCCACCACGATCAGCACGCAGTTGGTCCCATTCCAGACGCATGTATTTGCGCGCTCGTTCGAGTGCGCTCGCATCGATTCGTCCTTGTCGCAAGTTCTCGACCGCTCAAAGGATTGCTCTGTCGGTGTCGGGGAGATCGTCATCGCTTCGCGCCGAGCCGACGATGCTGAGCACGTACGGCACCCCAACGCGCGGCGCAGAAACCCCGAAGTCAACGGGTTGGGTCGAGGTGCGACCGCCGCCCCCAGCGGTGAAATCGGCGCCGATCATGCCATGCGGCCCTGTCAGGAGCGCGGCGATCGTGTCGAATACCGGGCGGTCCGGATGACCCACACCCGGCATTCGGTAACGTACGAAGACTCGAGGGTCCAGAGGCTCCATCCAGTCGAGTCGAATGGCGCCTCCAGGAACCGGCTCCGCCTCGTAGTCCATACGGGCGGGGGGCTCGGCACCTTTCTTCAGGCGACCGAAGAAACGCTCCGCCAGGGGTCGTACCTCAGTAAGCGTGACGTCTCCCACGAGAACGACTCTCGCGTTGTTGGGCACGAAGTAAGCGTCGTACATGCGGGACATGTCGGCGCGATTGAAGTACGCGAAATCCCGTAAATTCCCACCGGCGGGGTGGGCCACGGGGTGAGCCAGGAACGTGACTCCGTCCAGCGCCTCGTAATCGAACCGAGTCGCTGCACGGCCCTGTCGGTTCAGCCTTTGCTCTAGCACCGTAAACCGCTGAGCCTCCCAGCCTCGAAAGACCGCGTTGACCATCCGGTCCGCCTCGAGCCGAAAGAACAGCTCGAGGTTTTCCTTGGGAAGGTCAATATCAATCTCTATGTGCTCCTTGAAGGTGGTCGCCGGGACGGGATCGGTATGCCGCATGAGGGCGCCGTGGCGCAGATACCAGTTGTACTCTGCCCAGAAATCACGGTACTCGGAATCCTCGTCCTCAAGCTCGTAAAGCCGCTGGCGCACCTCGTCCATTCTGCTCGTGGTCGGCCACTCGAGCTCGTCGTAGAAGACGTCACGCTCTCGCAGGCGATTCCTCTCCCCATTCCAGATTTTCAGTAGCCTCTGCTCGGTCTCGTAAATCTCGCGCAGGATCGGCACTTCCGCTGCAAAGTCCTTGGTCCCCACCGAAGTCGTCCCCTGGAACACCATGTGCTCGAGGAAGTGCGCAGCGCCGTGCTCGCCTTGGGCCTCCGCGATCGACCCCACGCGATACCAGAGACTCGCGGCCACGCGGGGAACCCGGTGATCCTCCACGACTAACACCCGAAATCCGTTGTCGAGCACGAGCTCTTGAATCTCCACCGCCGGGAATTGGGAGGCGAGGGAGCCCGATGGCGCCGCATGGGTTCCCAGCAGCAGTCCGATCTGGAAAAAAACTACCGTCATCCACTTCCTGGCCATCTCGCTACTCCTCTTCTTCCGAGTTTACAGAGAAGCCCGGAGAAGGGATACCTGGCGGACCCCTACCCCGGCTTCCAGCTTACTTAGAACCCTGCTGCGTGGCCGAGCCGTCGCGGATCGGTAACCCCGTGTAGCTTCCCGGTGGTTGGGTCACGCCAGATGATTTGCATCGACCCGGTATGCCAGTTGTAGGGACCCAGGTGTTCGAGCTGGATGCCGCGCGCCGCCATCCCTTTGCGTACCTCCTCGGAAATCCTCGATTCGATCGCGAGGACACGCTCGGCGGTGCGGAACGCGAAGAAGCGGGTTTCATCGGCCGCTTCTGTGGGATGCATGCCGAAATCGATGATATTGACCAGCACCTCCGTCACCGGCTGGGGCGGCACACCCGGAGAGCCCAGCGACAGCCAAGGTTTGCCGTCTTTGGCCACGATCGTACCGGTGCTGTTGGGACTGACGCGACGCCCCGGCCCCACTGTCTGCCCGGGGAATCCGCTACCCCTGGCTCGAATACCATCGATGAAAGTTCCCGGAGCTCCTCCGTGCCCGGTATGCAACGAGGAGATCCAGTTTCCTTCCGCGTCCACGATCACATTGTGGTTACTCTCGTCGACTGTCGGCAGCCCCTCCAGCACGCGGGCGAGACGAGTGCCTCCGGCCTCGTTGCTTGCCGTTGTCGACTTCTCGGGCGGCGTCAGGTCCACGTTCGGCAGCACCATGGTGCTGCGCACAAAGTCGGCTCCGATCTTGGCGTAGTCCTTCGAAAGCCAGATCTGGGACGGGATCTGAAAGCTCAGGGGGTCGGCGATCGCGTAGCGAAGATCGTCCTCGACCCGGCCGAAGGCGCGTGTCATGATCTCCAGCGTATCCGCTGACTCGCTATAATGCCCCAGGCTCTTGAGATCGAAGTTTTCCAGGATGTTCAAGTTGTAGCCGATCTGGATACCGCCCTTCTTCGGAGGCGGCTCGCTGAAAATCTCATACCCCCGGTACGTCGTGCGCACCGGCTCTCCCCACCGCACCTCGAAACCCGCCATGTCCTCCATGCTCACGCAGTAACCCTTCTTCCTGGTCTCACGCACGAACTTCTGTCCCCAGGCGCCGGTGTAAAGGTAGTCCGCTCCCTCGGAGGCAATCTTCCGCAGAGTCTCCGCTAACTTTGGCATCTTCCAGCGATGACCCACCGGGACCAGATGCCCGTCCGGCATGTAGAACTCGCTGGCCTCTTTGTTTTTCTGGATCAAGTCGCGGTTTTCCCAGGAGTTGTAATTGCTGGCGAACATGAACGAGGTGACCAGGACGCCTTCCTCTGCCGCGGCAATCGCCGGTTCGACATAGCTCGGCCACTCCCGGGTGCCGAAGCGCTTGGCCAGCGCCTCGAGGCCGAGAACTTTGCCTCCGATCGCCACCTGTGATGGGTCGCCTTCGCCGCAGCGTCCGGCGAGCGGCCGCTCGGAATAGGACTCAAAGACGTGATACTTCCCCGTGGCTGCCTCATAGTAAAGCCCTCCCATCGCGCCGAAGAGAGAGCCCTGGTGGTAGTCGACCACATTCTGCAGGAACACCGCCGTGATGAAGGCGTCGATGGCGTTGCCTCCCTCGCGCAGCACCTGGAGCGCAGCTTCCGTCACAATGGGTAGCTGCGTGCTCACCATCACGCTCTCTCCCACCGCCACCTTCTTTGGTCCCTGGTTGAGCAGCGGATCCCTCGGATCCGTAGGTAGGTTGGCGAGGGCACTCTTTTGCGCCCTGGTCTCCGGAGCGATGCTGCCGGCGACGGCGAACGCCATGAGTGCCAAAGTCAAAAATCTCAAGTAACGCACGACTGCCTCCTTTCTTGTCTTGCGAGGCCCGGTCCTCCTCGAGTCACGCAGACTCTGGATGATCGTAGACCTGGTGTATCGCAATCTCGATGCCAACAAGAACCCGGTTGGCAATCATCCTCTCGAGCAACGAGCTAGTCCCCTGGAACAGAGATTCGTAACCTAAATCTCGGGCCCTTTTGCCCGCTACGATCGTGTCATTGGTCAGCGCGTGAATCACCGCGGCTTGAATGATGCTCTGGTGGCTGCGTTGTTTCTCCTCGAAATATCCCAATATGACTTCGTCGTCACGCCTTGCCAGCCCACAAAATGACCTCGAGCTTTAGGCCACGAACCTCTGTTCCAGAGGACTAGAGTGCAATGGCCACCCCGCCTCATCATCGCGCACGGCGACACAATGGCGAGGTGGCCATGTTTCCGTTCAGACCAGACCCGAACTCTTTCTATCTCCTCCGGTCCTCCAGCTAGATTAGAAGGCAAACCGCAGTCCCACCCGCAAGGTACGAGGAAGCTCAATGATGGCCGGCCCGAGGAAATTGGGACTGCCGAACCGCAGCGAATCCACCGCGAGGACGGTGCTGGTGTTTAAAATGTTGAAGACGTCGGCCACCAGACTCAGTCTCGCCCTATCACCCATTTCAATCTGTTTTTCCGCGCGGAACGAGAGCAGGTGCCGGAAGTCTTGGCGGTTCGTTCCTCTCGGCTGACCGGCGACGTCGATGAAGCTCTCCGCGACAATCTCTGGGTGATCGTTGCGGCTGAAGCGAACCGTGTACGCACCCAGTATGTCCGACGGGAAACCCGAGTTGGGCTTGATCGGAAAGCCGGAAAGCCCCTGGTAGAACACGCTCGCCATGATTTCGTAAGGAGCCTGGTAGCTCCCGAAGAGCTTGATCTGGACGGGAGAGTCCAAGTCGAGCGGACCGTCAATATTAAGAAAGGCGTTCGGGTCGTCGTAGACTCGGTGCCCTCCCCAGCTGGCGCCGAAACTGTTGCCGATGTTGCCCTCGGACCGGCCGAGATTGAGCGAGCCAGTAAACTGCCAGCCGTCGCTCATCCGCTTGCGAGCTACGATCTCGATTCCTTTGTAGTCCCGCTTGAGAACCACCGGATCGGTGGGGTTGGTGAGATATCGGATTCGCTGCACACCTTGAAGGCTCTCGTCCAATGCAAAGATGGTCAAGGGTTGGCCGTCAATTGGGTTGGTTACAGTGAACGGGTTATATTTGTCGAAAGGCTTGGATAGATCGATCGTTTCGATAATGTCCCGCTCTCTCTTGAAGATCCCGGCCACGGACACGACGAAGTCATTTCCCAGCTGCTGGTCCACGCCCACGTGAATCGTATCTACGTACGGCTGTATCAAGTCGGGGTCGAAGGTATTCTGACTTGACCGATTATCGTTGCGCAGGGTGCCCTGCTCGCCGTCCTGGAACTTGAGGTCACCGTTGAGGTCCATCCAGTCGAACTCCTGGTAGCCGGCCTGGCCGCGGTTGCCAGTGAGAACGTGCTGGTTGAGAAGGGACATGTAATAGCGGCCATAACTCGCCTTGACAGAAGTCCTTTGATCGCCTCTGACATCCCATACCGCTCCGAGCCGTGGCGCCGTGTTGAACCAGCTGATCTGGTCGCGTTCCTCTGGGAAGTTCTCGACGGGGAACCACATGCCCCCTCCACTTTGCTGGTCGGGCTGCCAGCCTTCGGTCCACTCGGAGCGCACGCCCAGGCTTAGTGTGACGCGGTCTCCTACGGTCCACTCGTCCTGGAGGAACAGGGCGTTAAACGACACATTGGTTCTGGGCTCCCTCGGTGTATTGTAGAGTCGAACTCGGTGCGGCACCCCGCTTCGAGTCCGGAGGTGCGTGTCCCCGAAAATGTCTCGGACCCGCGCAAAGGGAGAGAATTCGTTAATATACCCTGCCTTGATGCTGTGTGTGCCAGCCCACTGATCGACGTAGTGCGAGATGTTGGCCTTGATCGTCCTCTTGTCCCGCTGGAAGGTGGGGCCCCGTGTGCCGGTCCAACCTCCAGAGTCGAGCCCGGTGTCGAGGTCACGAGTGCCTACTGCGTTGAGGCCGAATTCCTCTCTGAAATTGACTAGAGCCTGGCTGAACAGCGCTTCCAGCCTGGGTCCGTTCTACATCGAACCAGCGGACGTTACCAAAGAACCAGACCCTATCTCGCTTCAGTGGCCCGCCCAAAACGAATCCGTACTCCAAGTTCTTTTTTTCGGTCGTTCCTTTTTCGAGCCCCTGGGCACGAAGTTCGTCGGTGAGGTTGTCCGCTTGCAAGCTATCGTTCACCAAGAAGACGTTGGCCTCGCCGCGCAGATCGTTCCCTCCCGACTTGGTGATGATATTGAAAACCGCGCCACTGGCCTGGCCAAACTCGGCAGAAATGCCCCCGGTGGTGATCTGAACCTCCTCCACGATGTCATATGGGATAGGCATGGCATTGTATCCGACCGTGGTATCGTTGGTGCCGGCCCCATCGAGGTTATAGAGGTTGTCCCGAACCGAGCTACCGTGAACTGTCTGGGCGGGCGAGAAACCATACTGGCTATCGATGATGCCCGGAGCGCTAGTAAGGACCTCCTCAATCCTGCGATTGGTAGGAATATTCTCGATGATTGCGGTTTCCACTGTCCGCATCGTCTCCGCGCCTCTGACGTCAACGAGCGGCGATTCTCCGGTGACGGTGATGCTCTCCTCGAGAGGGCTCAACTTGAGGTTAAAATCGATTTTTATTGATGAACCCGCCTGCAGCTCGATACCCTCGCGAGTGATGGTCTGGAAGCCTGGAAGCTCAACCTTCACGGTGTAGAAGCCAGTAGGGAGGTTCGGCACGCGATAGGTTCCAGTGCCGGTAGTGAGACGAACCTCCGCCTCCTTGATAAACTGTGGACTGCTTATTGTGACCGTCACTCCAGGGACGGCCAGGCCGGACTCGTCAGCGACCTTCCCATAGAGGGTTCCCGTCACCTCTTGCGAGAAGGCGGTGCCCGCTCCGACTAGCAATACAGCCAGGGTCAACATAGCTGGGGGCGCTAAGTTGCGTAAGAGGTCGAATAACTTATGCAGCATTTTCCTCCCTCCTTTCAGGATTTGAATCGGACCCAGTTAACGATCGGAGTGCTCGGAAATTGAAACCAGGTGCTCAACCATTCGAAATAAAGCTGTCTCAGCCGGTCGATGACGCGTGGACAGTCTATCGTGAGGTCTCCGCTGTTCCTCAGCCGCGCTCAGGTGATAACAGTTCTTATTCCGTGCGAAATGTGTACCACAATACGGGCAGGCAGTCCTTAGCTGTAAGTAGTTCTAAGGCAAACGGTTAGTGACGAAAGAAGAAGACCGAGAGATTGGATCTATCCATATATTTGAATTTCACTAACCAGTTAGTTGACGGATCTACACCAAGCCACATCCAGATGTCGGGTTTAACCATGTGAAACAAAAGAAGATGTAATCTCGGTTCCATGGGCTGATGCGAATTCCATTTTCTTGGATTGCAAAAATACGAAGCCTTGGATTTATCCTTCACTTCGCGAAATCTGAGAATTTTTCTCTTCTTGCTTAACGTTTTCGGCCTCCCCGACCCTTTTCCAAGACGACGCTTTGACCCAAATCAACGCCGGGAAAGACCTCTTCGCTTCCGTCCGGCCAGAGAACGCGGATGCTCTCGGCTTTTTCCACTCCGGGAAAGCCAAAATGGACCCGCGGGTCATTGCTCGACAGATAGCTGAAGCCTGGCTGGACCACTCGCACATACTCCTTGCCGTCCGCAACCACGATGATGACCGCACCGTAGGCATCTCGCTTGAGCTTCAGATCGATGGCCCGTACCGCCAGCCAACTGCCTTGCTTCCGTGCTTGGTTGCGAAAGAGTCGGGCGGGCCCCGCTGTATTGGTGAGTAAGATATCGAGGTCTCCATCGTTGTCCACATCACCAAGTGCTAGGCCGCGGCTTACCTCTATCTCGGAGCCAAACGACCCCGCCAGGGAGCTGACGTTGCTGAAACGACCCGCTCCGTCGTTTCTGAGGAGAAGATTTGGCTCGGCGTAAGGATTCCAGTAGGGTTCCAGTCGAGCCCCGGAAACCGTCAGGTGGCGCTGCACCCGACCATTCACCACCGCAATGTCGAGATCGCCGTCGTGGTCGTAGTCGAAAAACCCGGTTCCAAACCCCGTCCGAGGAAGACTCGAGGACGCTAGACCCGCCGCCGCCGATCGATCCTCGAATCCCAGCGCGCCGGTGTTCAGGTAGAGTGTGTTGGTCTGGTTGGTCAGGTGCGTAAGAAATAGATCGAAGTCGCCATCGCCGTCCACATCGCCTATGGTGATCCCCATACCGGCTTCCGGCTGGCCGAACACATTCAAGGCGAGGCCCTGCAAGAACGCTTGATCGACGAACTTGCCTTTGCCTTGATTCTCCCAAAGCTGATTGGCCTCGCCGTCGTTGGCCACGTAGAAATCGGGGAGCTGGTCACCGTTGAGATCCGTGCACACCACGCCAAGTCCGGGAGCAGCGATCTGCTGAATGCCCGCCCTACCGGACACGTCGGTGAACGTACCGTCACCCTCGTTGTGATACAGGGCATCGCTAGTTCCGGGGAAACTCTGCGGGCTACAGTAGTCGGGGCTTCCGTCTTCTCTGACGCAACCTTTGTCCGGGTCATAGTCGACATAATGCGTCACATAGAGGTCAAGGAATCCGTCTCCATCGTAGTCACAGAAGACGGCCGAGGCCGAAAACTCTTTCCCTGCGATACCCGCGCCAGCCGCGATGTTCGTGAACTTGCCTCCACCGTCATTGCGATAAAGCGCATCGCGTCCGTAATTAGAGACAAAGACGTCGACGCGGCCGTCATTGTCGATGTCGCCCACGGCTATGCCTATTCCATACCCAGTGTCTCCTAGCCCGGACTGCGCGGTGACGTCGGTGAATCCGCCATCGGCGTTCTGCCGAAAGAGACGATTCCGCGGCGGCTCGATACCTCGCCCGTCTAGCTTACCCCCTTGAATGAGGTAGATGTCCAGATCCCCGTCGTCGTCATAGTCGAGAAAGGCGCCGCCCGAGCCCATGATCTCGGGCAGGAGGAAGCGTGCCTCATCACCGGGCTCATGCCGGAAGCCGAGCTTCACCTCGTCCGTCACTTCCCGAAAGAGCATTCCTTCTTGGCCTTCTTGGCCTTCTTGGCCTTCTTGGAATGACAGCAAAGGGTACGGCGGTCCCATCACCAGCGCCAGCACAGAGGCGATGGATCGTATGGCGGTCCGCTTCACCTTACCGGCACGGGTGGGATCCGGAGAATGGGGGCCTGCGATTGACCCAGCTTGGTTGTGGGTGTTGGTAACGGTAAGGTCACCTCGGGTTACGACGCGAGGTGGCAATCACCCGGTTCACCGACACGAGGTATTGTCTAGCTGCTCGCTGAATGTCCTCCAAGGACGTCCCCAGTCGGGCTTCCATCTGGAGCGGCAACGTTTCCCAGCTGTCAAAGACGGCATGGCCCGCTAGCTGATATGCCAGCTCGTCCCGATCTGACCTCATCCGTTCCCATTCCAGTCGCAGTGCCTTACGAGCTCGTTCGAGTGCTTTGGGGTCGACTCGTCCTTGACGCAATTCGTCAACGACTTCGAGCATCGCGCTCTCAATCGTAGCCAGGTCTTCATCGCGCCCCGCCACCGATACGAGGTCGATCGCCCCGGGCGTTCCTCTACGGCTTGCAGTGACTTGCAAATCGACGCCAGGAGCCAGTCCGCGTTCACCCAGGAGCTTCGCGCCAAGCATGCCCTGTGGGCCTTTCAGTAAGGCAGCTATGGTGTCGAACACAGGTCGATCAGGATGCCCGACCGCCGGGATGCGGTAGCGAATGAGCACCCGCGGCTCCAAGGGCTCCAACCAATCGAGCCGGACGGCGCCTCCTGGCGGTGGCTCCGCTTCCAGATCCATGCGTGCCGGAGGCTTTGGCCCTCTGGGAATGCGGCCGAAGTAGCGCTGGGCGAGGGAGCGCACCTCTCGCAGCGAGATGTCTCCCACCAGTGCCAGGGTCGCATTGTTAGGCACAAAGTAGTCATCGTAGATGCGGAGCATGCTCGCGCGATTGAAATAAGCGAAGTCGCGCAGATGTCCCCAGGCCGTCCGCGTGTAAACAGGATGAGCATAGCCGCTCACTCCTAGAAGAGCTTCGGCGAGTCTCGTGTCCCGCCGGCTCCACCTTCCGAGGATCTGTTCGAGCACGGTGAACCGTTGCGCTTCCCATCCACGAAGGACCGCGTTGACCATGCGGTCTGCTTCCAAACGGAAGAAGAGCTCGAGGTTTTCTTTAGGGAGGTCGAGAGAGATGTCCATATGCTCGTTTCCCGTCGTCGCGGGCACGGGATCGGCGTGCCGAGCACGGCCGCCGTAACGCCGGTACCAGTTGTACTCGGCCCAGAACTCCCGGTATTGCGTGTCTTGATCTTCGAGCTCGTAAAGGTGCTGCCTGAGTCGCTCCATCTCAGGAGAGGTCGGCCAGTCGAGCTCATCGAAGAAGATGTTCCGCTCCCGCAGCTGATTCCTATCTTGATTCCAGAGCGCGATCAGCTCCTGTTCCGTTTCATAGATCTCCCTCAAAATGGGTATTTCCGCCTCGAAGTTTCTAGTGCCCACGCTCGTCGTTCCCTGATGGATAGCATGCTCGAGAAAGTGGGTGGAGCCGTGCTCGCCCTGCCTCTCCTGCAGTGCTCCGACGCGATAGAAGAGACTTGCCGCCACCCGGGGTACCCGCGCGTCCTCGACAACCAGCACCCGGAAGCCGTTATCGAGGACGAGCTCCTGAACTTCGACTGCGGGCAGTGCTTTTGCGGCCGACCGGGATACCTGACTCCCACTTGAAGCCATCGTCAGTGGCCCTGTCGCCAGCATTCCTACGGCAAACAGCTTCGCCACAAAGAGTGATTTCGTCATGATCTCCGTCCTCCACCCCTCACACCGTCTCGCGGTACGTTCTACTCCGGGCTTGTGCGTGCCAGGAGAGCGTTCGGTGCGGGATTTCGACGCGACGTGGCGATGGTGCGGTTGGCCGGAACGAGATAGCGCTCGGCGACGCGGCGGATGTCTTCAATGGAAGCCTTCTCTCGCGCGTCCATATAGGGCTCGAGCGTTCTCCAACTGTCCATCACCTGGAACCGTCCGAGCTCCGAAGCCAGATTGCCACGGCTCGAGCGGATCTGCTCCCACTGCAGGCGCATCGCTTTTCGCGCCCGGTTCAAATCCCCTGAAGCCAGTTTTCCCTGGCGCAGCTCCTCTAAAGCCGCGAGCATCATTTGCTCGAGCTTGGGAAGATCGTCATCCCGTCGCGCCCGGGCCACGAGGCTGATGGTGCGGGGCGAGCCAGAACGCGGCGCCGATGCTTGAAAGTCGACCTCGCGAAATGGGTCGCGCGATCCACCCTCCCTTAACCTCGAGGCGCGAGCCAGCACCCCGTGACGGCCTCGCAACACCGCCGCAAGGGCATCGAACGCTGGCCGGTCGGGGTGCCCGACGCCGGGAATGCGGAACCGAATGATGATTCGTGGATCCAGCGGTTCCAACCAGTCGAGCCGCGCGGCGCCTCCGGGAACCGGCTCCGCTTCGTAGTCCATCCGGGCCGGCGCCTCGGCTCCTTTGGGGATGCGACCGAAGTAGCGCTCGGCGAGGGAGCGAACCTGCCCGAGCGACACGTCACCAACCAGAACGAGGGTGGCATTTCCGGGGACGAAATACTTCTCGTACATCCGGAGCATACTGGCGCGATTGAAGTAGGCGAAGTCCCGCATATGCCCTCCCGCGGACAGGTATATCGGGTGGGCGAGCCCCGTTACTCCGTTAATTGCCTGATAGAATCTCCCTCTCTCCGGCCGGCTGTGGCTGTTGAGGATCTGCTCGAAAACGGTGAATCGCTGAGCCTCCCAACCGCGCAAAACCGCATTGACCATCCGCTCCGCCTCGAGCCGGAAGAGGAGCTCGAGGTTTTCTTTAGGGAGGTCGAGAGAGATGTCCATATGCTCGTTTCCCGTCGTCGCGGGCACGGGATCGGCGTGCCGAGCACGGCCGCCGTAACGTCGGTACCAGTTGTACTCGGCCCAGAACTCTCGAAGCTCCGAATCTTGGTCCTCCAGCTCGTAGAGCCGCTGGCGCAACTTCACCATCTCCGGCGTCGTAGGCCAGTCAAGCTCATCGTAAAAGACATTTCGCTCCCTCAGGCGATTACGTTCCCGATTCCAAACTTCAATCAGCTTCTGTTCCGTTTCATAGATCTCTCTCAAAATGGGTTTTTCCGCCGCGAAGTCTCTAGTGCCCACGGTCGTTGTTCCCTGATGGATCAAATGCTCGAGAAAGTGGGTGGAGCCGTGCTCACCTTGAGCTTCGGCTATCCCTCCTACCCGATACCAGAGACTCGCAGCCACCCGGGGCACGGCGGTTTTCTCGACGACCAGCACTCGAAACCCGTTTTCGAGCACGATCTCCTGTATGGAATCTGTGGCCGCCTCGAGCCGCTCGACACCTCCAGTCAAACAAAAAGGGAAGATCACCCAAAGGGCCAATGCCGTAGTGCTTTTCCTCATTGCGTTGCCTCCGCGGTTCAGCTTCGAGCGCTCGTCAAGACGTGGGAGTCGATTCAAGCGCGCTCAAATCGACGGGCCATCGGGGGTGACGTGCCTCTCGGATTTTATCGATTGGACCGACGACAACCGTAACCATCTCTTCCGCGCTCAGGTACTTTTGCGCAACCTCCTTGACCTGCTGGACCGTGACCGCTCTAACGGCTTCGGGCCACTGAAGCAGTGCGTCCAAAGCCCCGCGCCGTACAGTTTCCACCGCGTAAGTCGCGCTCGCCTGCCGGGCGCCGTCGAGAGCTGCCTGCCAGCTACTCAGCACCAACGCGCCCTTGGCCTGTTCGATCTCGTCCTCGGTGATGGGCTCGGTAGGTTGGTGCATTTTCTCGATTTCTTCCCAGCAGAACTTGACGAGAGGTGCCACAGCCTCCGTGCGACCGCCCGTTCTCACATGCCAGAGACCGGCTCCGCTCGCCGTGTCCGGGAGCACGAAAACGGTGTGATTGGCAAGCCCGCGGATCTCGCGGACGGCAATGTTGAGGCGCGTCCCGAGGATGTGAGCCATCACCGCGACAGCGGCCCGCTCCGATTCGGGAACCGGCCCTACCGGGCGGCCGGTGGCAATCCAGCCCTCGAGGCTTGGCACATCAATGGTGTGGAGCTTTTCTTGGACTCTTGCTTCTCCGGTCAGCTCGGCGACTCGGAGCGGCTCTTCTGTGGTGTCCCAGCCTTCGCTTAACTTGTTCAACGCTGCCTCCACCTCGGCCCTCGGCACGTTGCCTGAAACGCCGAGGACGACCCTGTTTGGCCGCAGCGTACGCCCCGCCAGGGCGCGTAGCGCTTGGCTCGTCACCGATAGGCCTGGATCGGCCGGCGCGAGCGGGTAGCCAGCGAGAATTCTCTCGAGCTCCACTTTAGGCTGGAATCCACTTCCCGAAGCACGCGAAGTAGGGGTCGAGTACCCGGGACCGGTACGATAGTGACGGAGAACGCTATTTTCGAAGTCAGGGCGCCGGAGGACATCGATCAGCACGGCCAGTCCTTCCTGCCAGTCCTCGGCCAGCACCTCTACTGAGATCTGCGTCACGTCGAGATCCTCCTCCATCTGGAGAGCCGTTCCCAGGGACTCCAGGCGCAGCGAAAGAGGCCGGTTTGGATCAGCCGGGCCGTGACGAGTCAAAAGCTCCGTCAAGAGCCTCGAAGCTCCGGCTTCGCCCGACTGCTCATAGAGTCGGCCCAACGGCACCGCCGCGGTAACTCGCACCAGCGGGTCCGATGCATCAGGGATGATGTAAGCGCGAAGGCCCGTCGTCGTGTTCACCAAAGCTCCAGCAGCATCTGGCGGTGTGAAAGTGCTGGGGGCAAACTCAAAGTCACGAGGATGAGGCCAGTCGTGCTCCAACAAAGGACGAGAGCGCCCTGGTAATATCTCCTCTTCGCCATTCGATCCGCCAGCACAGCCCGCCAGCGAAAGAGCGGTGGCCAGAGTGAGTGCCGCCATCGGCACCAGAGCCCGGTAAATTTTCTCTCTTTCCATTTTCATGGCTCGTTTCCTTCCATTGAGGCCATTGGGGCCATCGAGGTCGTCGCGCGCGAGCCGGGTCGCTCGTGCGAAAGCGGTCTCTCTCGCGCGATGACGATGACGCGGTTCGAAGGCACAAAATATCGCCGCGCCGCTCGTTGAATGTCTTCGACCGATGCGCTCAGCCGAGCTTCCATAAAGGTCTGAAGCGTTTCCCAGCTATCCATCACCTGAAATTGGCCGAGCGCTTTGGCGAGCTCTCTCCGCTCCGATCGAGTCCGGTCCCACTCCAAGCGCAAGGCTTTCCGCGCTCGCTCCAGGGCCTTCGCGTCGATGCGTTTTTTTTGCAGGTCGTCCAGCACCGCGAGCAGGGTCTCTTCGAGGCCGGGAACGTCTTCGTCGCGGCGCGCTTTCGCGATGAAATCGATGACGTTAGTGGATCCCAGGCGTGTCGGGGCAGCCTGGAAATCCACGTTCGTAGGAGAGCCCGGCTTGCGCGCGAGACTTGCCGCAAAGAGGCCGTGACGGCCACGGGTAAGGGCTGCGATGGTGTCGAACACCGGCCTTTCCGGGTGACCAACCCCGGGTACGCGATAACGAAGGATCACCCGAGGGTCCATGGGCTCTAGCCAGTCGAGCCGCACCGCGCCTCCCGGGACCGGTTCCGCTTCGACATCCATGAGAGCCGGTGACTCCGCTCCTCGGGCGAGCTGGCCGAAATATCGTTCGGCGAGAGTGCGAGCCTCACCGGGCGCGATGTCTCCGACCAAGGCGAGAGTCGCATTGCTCGGCACGAAGTAGTCGTCGTAGACGCGCAGCATGCTGGTGCGATTGTAGTAGGCGAAATCCCGGAAATGCCCTTGGGCCGAGTTGTACGCCGGGTGTGCCAGGCCGGTGACGCCATCGATCGCTTCTGAGAAGCGCCCCGTCTCTGGCAGCACGTGTCGGTTGAGAATCTGCTCCAGCACGGTAAAGCGCTGGGCCTCCCATCCTCGTAGAACCGCATTGACCATCCGGTCGGCCTCCAGGCGGAACAAAAGCTCGATCGCCTCCTTCGGCAGGTCGATATCGATTTCCAGATATTCTTTCCACGTCGTCGCGGGCACCGGATCGGCGTGGGCGATGGCGCCGTAGCGCCGATACCAGTTGTACTCGGCCCAGAACTCGCGGTATTGAGAGTCCTGGTCTTCGAGCTCGTAGAGCCGTTGCCGCAGGCTGTCCATCTCGGGTGTCGTCGGCCAGTCAAGCTCGTCATAGAAGACATTCCGTTCCCGAAGACGGTTGCGCTCTCGATTCCAGACTTCCACGAGCTTCTGCTCGGTCTCGTGGATTTCCCTTAGGATTGGTTTCTCCGCCTCGAAGTTGCGGGTGCCTACGGTGGTGGTCCCTTGATGCACCGCGTGCTCGAGGAAGTGCGTCGAGCCGTGCTCACCACTCAATTCGCGAATGGCGCCCAAGCGGTACCACAGGCTTGCGGCGACGCGAGGAACTCGATGATCCTCGACGAGAAGGACTCGAAAACCGTTGGCGAGTCGTATCTCTTCGACATTGATGGCCACAAACCCGGAAGATTCCGCGAATGCTCCGCCACTCCACATGGGGACGGTTCCTAAAAGAACTCCGACTATGAAAGGGGTGGCGACCTTGCATCGCTTTCCCATAATATCCTCCAACGCTAGTGCCCTGTCTCAGTAGTACGTCACATAAATCTCGGCCCCTTTCGCGCGCTGGCTTCGTTGCACATTATTGCGTTCGGCCTCCGCTCGACAGGCTCGCTGCGGAAAGCGGCTCGAAATATCCAGATATGACTTCGTCGCCACGCCGCGCCAACACACCAAACGGCCTCGAGTTTTATGCAACGAACCACTGATACGGATACAGGACGCTAGTCCCCTGGAACAGAGATTCGTAACCTAAATCGCGGGCCCTTTTGCGCGCTGGCTGCGTTGTTTCTCCTCAAAATATCCCAATATGACTTCGTCGTCACGCCTTGCCAGCCCACAAAATGACCTCGAGCTTTAGGCCACGAACCTCTGTTCCAGGGGACTAGAAACCGGCGGTAGAGACGAACCGTCGCGAAGTGGTCACCCGGTGCAAATCACTCGTCGGATCGTTCACAAACGATCGGCGTCAAGTCGGCCGTCAGCCCGAGATCTTACAGCTTGATACGCCTGGCCGTTATCTCCTTCTCGAACGGCGAGGGCGGATTCGCGACTCGATCGGCACGCTCCGCCCGCAGGTCCGGTTCGGTTCACCCACAATCAAGCGATTCCATTCAGCCGTCAATAGTTTATGCGAATGCCTAGCCGCAAGGTGCGAGGTAGCTCGATGATAGCCGGCTTCAGGAAATTCGGATGGTCGAACCGAAGGGTCTGTACCGCCGTGACCGTACTGATGTTGAAGAGGTTGAAAACGTCCGCGATGAACCCGAGCCTCCAGGTACCCATCACGAACTCCTTTTCGGCGCGGAAGGACAGCTTGTGTCGGAAATCGGTCCGGTTGGTGCCGCGTGGCTGACCCGCCACATCGATGAAGCTCTCCGTAACGATCCCAGGGTTGTCAGCGGGGGTGAAGCGAACGGTATAGGCCCCGAGGACATCCGTCGGAAAACCCGACGGTGGTTTGATGGGGAAGCCGGAGATCCCACTGTAGAAGGCGCTAAACAAAATGTCGTAAGGTGCGATATAGGTTCCCGCGAATTTGAGCTGAACGGGGGTATCCAAGTCGAGAGGACCGTCGATGTTGATCAGAGTATTGGGATTGTCGTAAAGGGGGCGGCCGCCGGTGCTAGCTCCAAAGCTGTTTCCAGTATTTCCCTCCGAGCGGCTCAAAACGAGCGATCCTTCAAACTGCCATCCATCGCTCATCCTTTTCCGCAGGACGAGATCGATCCCTTTGTAGTCCCGCACGAGAGTGATCGGATCGGTGGGATTGGTGAGAGTCCGGATGCGCTGAACGCCCTGGAAGGCAGGATCCAAAGCAAAAATCGTCATGGCCTGGCCATCGATCGGGTTGGTGACGCTAACGGGGTTATAGGCCTCGGAAAACGGCTTCGAAAGGTCGATCGTCTCCATGAGGTTCCGCTCACGCTTGACGATCCCCGCCACGGACAGGGAGACGTTGTTCTTTACCTGCCAATCCACTCCCACATAGAACTCATCCACGTACGGTTGTTTCAGGTCGGGGTCGAAGATGTTCGTGTTGGCACGGAGATCCGACCGGAGCGCTCCCTGTTCGCCATCCTGGAAGAAGAGATCGCCGTTGCGGTCGATCCAGTCATACTCCTGGAAAGAGGTCCCGTTTCGGACGCCGTTGAAAACATGCTGACTGAGCGCCGCTTGATAGTATCGGGAGTAGCTGAACTTGACCGAAGTCCTTTGGTCGCCGGTCGCATCCCAGATCAACCCTAGCCGAGGGGCCGTATTGAACCACTTCATTTGGTCGCGCACCTCCGCGAAGTCGACCCGCGGGAACCATCGCCCGCCGCCGCCGTGCTGCTCCGGCGCCCAGCCTTCGTTCGACTCGAGCCGGACACCGAGGTTGAGCGTCACCCGATCGTTGAGCGTCCATTCATCCTGAACATATCCCGCCCAGCGGGTCACGTTGAGTCCCAGAAATCCAAGCGGGGTGTTGTACAAACGTATGCGGTGGGCTCTGCCGTTGTTCAAGCGGTGGACCATGTCGCCGGGGAGTGTCCGGGTCCATGCGAAGGGAACGTAGGCGTAATCCACGCCTACCTTGAGGTTGTGCGAGCGTCCCCCCCACGCATCTTGAAAGGTCGACACGCTCGCCCTCAGATAATTCGTGTCCCGGTTGAGGGTTGGGCCGATTGGGCCGGTTATCCCACCGGAGTGTTTTCCGGTGGCAATGTCGAAGTAACCCACCTCGAAATTATCATAGGTGGTATTGAACCGCGCCGTGTTGATGCTGTAGCTCGCGTCGAGAAAAGTGTTCTCGGTGAGAAGGCTCGTCCAGGTCAGATAGGCGACCTTGAAAGGCCGAAAGCTGTTGGACCAGGTCTCCGGGTTGTCATTCCTTGCGAAGCCGGCGTTTCCGGGGAAAAGGTTGAAATCTCGCTGCGTGTATGAGCCTTGGATCTTGTTGCTGGGATTGACCTGCGCGGTACCCTTGATGAAATACTGGTTTTCCGTGATGGTCGGGTTTTGCGCGGTGAAGTCCGGCTGCGTCCGCTCGATATCGAGCCGCCGAAGGTTGCCAAAGAACCAGATCCTGTCTTTTATCACCGGGCCGCCCCCGTAGACTCCGAAATCCAGATTCTTTATTTCCTCCGTTCCCTGCGGCACCTGTGCCCTCAGCTCGTCGGTGAGGTTGTTCCCTTGGAGGTCTTCGTTGACGATGAAGAAGTTCCCGCCGCCACTGAAGTCGTTTCCGCCCGACTTGGTGATGAAACTGAAGACGGCGCCGGCGGCCTGCCCGTACTCGGCAGAGATTCCGCCGCTCGTGATCTGGACCTCCTCGATGATGTCGTAGGGTATGTCAGAGAACATGTAGCCCACGGCGTTGTCGTTCGCGTTGGCCCCATCCAAGTTATACACGTTGTCTCGGACCGAGCTGCCGTGCACGGTTTGGGCGGGCGAGAAACCATATTCGCTATCAAGGATGCCGGGGGCGGTCTCGAGGAGAGCGGCGAAGTTTCGGGCGACAGGGATGTTTTCCACCACGTCGCTATCAATGTGACGGGTCAGGTTCGTGCTCTTCACGTCGACGAGGGGTGACTCGCCGGTGACCGTGATGGTCTCTGCAACGGGCGTCAGTTTCAGCATAAAGTCGATCGCCAGTGACGCGCCGGTGAGCAGCACGATGGCCTCGCGAGTCACGGTTTGGAATCCCGAAAGCTCGGCCTTCACCGAATAGGTGCCGGGAGGGAGGTTGGGAACGCGATAGGTTCCCGTGGCTGTCGTGACACGAACTTCGACACCTTGGATGAGCTGCGGGCTGCTCACGGTCACGGTGACGCCAGGTACCAGAAGGCCAGATTCATCCATTACCTTCCCATAGAGAGTCCCGGTGACATTCTGCGCAAGGACGCTGCCTGCTCCCAAAAGCAACAGGATGAAGGGGACGAATTTAACCAAGTACTTGAATGACCTACTAAACATCTGTCTCTCCTTCAATCTGACGGGAAAACCTGGATACCGTCTCCGCGATCGAAAGTTCGGCGCTTGTAAAAAGCCTCAGCACCCTCCCGCGGCCAGAAATTAACGTATGGGTAAGCCCTCGTAATTGCGCGAGTAGTCTGCAACTTGCTCTGTTTATACCATCGCCCCCATCGTTGTCAAGAACAACGCGGCGTCCCAACCACGGCCTGACCAACCGCCGGCGCCGGTTCGATACAATGATGCTTTGACTGCACGGTAGAAAGAGCTTAAGTTGATCCCGGCACGAGCCGTTTGCTACTTTGGACCGCGCAATGGAGAAGCTCACGCACTGATCCGTTTCGCTCGAGCTCCCGATCGCTTCAAGAGCGGCCGGACGCCCGGCGGATAAGGAGGTCCGTCTTTGTGTGAAAAAGAGTGCCGAAATGGAAATCAGATCGTTGAAAGGAGTCGTTGCTCCTGGGGCCGGCGTGCGCGAAGCGCCGTGTCCGTCGCGGCGATAGCGTGGGTCGCGGCGACCGGGTTTACCGAGCCGCAGGTGCAGATCGACGAGCCCTTCCGCCGGGGCGTCGAGCTTTTCAACCAAGGAAAAGACCTCGAGGCTCTCCAGGTATTTCGCTCCGCGGCTTTTCTGGCTCCTGAAAACGCCTACGTTCACTACAACATAGGAATGATTCTGGAAAAACTAGGGCTTTCGACCGAGGCCCTCGAGGCTTTTCGCAAAGCGGCCAACCTGGCGCCCGAGGAGCAGGAGATTCTTCTCGCCCTGGGTGAGTCGCTTTATTGGGCCAGCCGGTTGGAAGAGGCGGCGGCGATTCTAGAGAAAGCGGCGGGCCCTCCTCCTCTACCCGAGGCGCTCGAGATTCTGGCGGCGGTGGAGCAGGCACAGGGCGCCACCGATAAAGCCACGTCAACACTGAAGCACTATATCGAGCTTCGACCCGAAGACCTGGACGCGCGTTTGCTCCTGGGGGAGCAGCTCGCCGGGGCCAAGCGGTACGAAGAGGCCATCACCGTTTGGAAAGCGGGCCTCACTGTAAGAAACGTCCCCCCCGATCTCTTCTTTCGCATTGGCGAAGGGCTAAGCCGTAACTCGGAAGAGCGTGGAGAGGCGGTGAGATATTTGCGCAAAGCGCTCGAGGTCGACTCGCAGCATGAGCCGGCACGGCTCCTCTTGGGTCGTATCCTGGCAAGGCAAGGGCATCTTGAAGAAAGTCTGGCGGAGCTCCAGCAAGTTGCCAACGATCACCCGAGCTCGCCGCAAGTACATTTCGCTCTTGCCGACATCTACCGGCGCCTCGGGCGAGCGGTAGAAGCAGGAGAGGCCCAGCGGCGTTTTCGCAGCCTTGAGAAGGATGCGCAGGAGTCCGATCGGCGCCGTGCCCGGATCATGGCATCCGCGACAACGGCGCGTGAGCTGCTCGAACAAGGCAAAGTGCAAGAGGCTCGAGCAGAATTCGAGTCGATTCTCGAGCTCGATCCGGAAAGTGCCGAGGCTCACGCCACGTTGGCAAAAATTGCCTATTCGAGCGGGAATTTGAATGAAGCTCAAAGGCATATAACCCGTGCTATTAATCAGGAGACGACGGTCGGCGAGTACCATTTCCTCGCCGGGCTTTTTGCCGCGCGGACAGGCAAAGGCGAGGAGGCCGAAAGCGAGCTTCGCCGCGCGCTCGAGCTCGATCCGGCGATACCGGATGCATGGTCGCTGCTCGGAGTGCTGGCAGCCGACGAAAGCCGCCACGCCGAGGCGGTCGGGTGCTTTCTCAAGGAGGCGTCGCTTTCGCCGTCCAACCCTTCAGTCCAGCTCAACCTCTCGGCGGCCTACCGCGCTTTAGGGAAGACCGTCGAAGCCGAGGAAGCCATGGAACATTACCGTGCTCTCCTGGCGGCGGGCGAGAGCAAGCGTTGATTGCGCTCGGGGCGGGGCAAGCGTTGATCCCCCTCGGGGCGGTAGTACTGTTTTTCTCCCTGAACCCGGAGCGGGTAGTTTTCGTCGACGTGACCCAGCAGGTCGGAATCGATTTTATCCATTACAAAGGCGCCACAGATGAAAAGTACATGGTGGAGACCATGGGCTCCGGAGGAGGCTTTTTCGACTATGACGGAGACGGGGACCTGGATATCTACTTGTTAAATGGAGCGCCGCTTCCAGGCTCGGAGCTTCTGCAGAAACCGCCCACCAATGTGCTCTACCGCAACAACGACGATGGCACGTTTTTAGACGTGACCGCCTTGGCTGGCGTGGGCGAGCCAGGTTTTGGAATGGGAATGGCTGCCGCCGACGTCGACAATGATGGGGACCTCGACATCTACGTGACGAATTTCGGCGCCAACGTTCTCTATCGGAATAACGGCGACGGTACCTTCTCCGATGTCACGGCCTACGCGGGAGTCGAGGCGGGTGCCTGGAGCACGAGTGCGGCGTTCGCGGATTTCGATGGCGACGGCTTTGTCGACCTCTTCGTATGCCGCTACGTGGACTTCAGCCTGAGCAATCACAAATTTTGTGGCGACCGGGCGAGAAACCTCCGCGCTTACTGTCATCCGGTGATTTACGATCCTGTCCCGAACCTGCTGTACCGGAACAGAGGCGACGGTACCTTCACCGAGGTCACCGCCTCGGCGGGCGTATACGTCAAGGACGAAGGCAAGAGCTTGGGTGTCGTCTGGGGTGACTACGATAACGACGGCGACCTCGATCTCCACGTGGCCAACGACACTATGCGCAACTTTCTCTATCGTAACGAAGGACAAGGACGATTCACCGACGTGACCCTTAGCGCCGGGATCGGCTACAGTGAAGACGGGCAAGCACAAGCCGGCATGGGAAACGACTTCGGCGACTATGACGGGAACGGTTGGTTAGATATTATCGTTACCAACTTCGACTTCGAGTACAACGCTCTTTACCAGGGGCAACCCGGCGGAGTGTTCATCGATCGGTCATATAGTACCGGGCTGGCCGAGCCTTCCATCAACTTTCTTGGCTTTGGCACGTTCTTCTTCGACTACAACAATGACGGCCTTCTCGATATTTTCGTGGCGAATGGTCATATCCTGGACAACATCGATCTTTTTAATCGCCTTTCGACTTATCGGGAAAGAAACTTTCTATTCCAGAACCGAGGGGACGGGGTCTTCGAGGAAATCTCCCACCGAGCCGGACCGGGATTCAGCCGAGAGATGGTCGGCCGCGGAGCAGCTCCCGGCGACTTCGACGATGACGGAGACGAAGACATCCTGGTGACCATGTCCGGTGAAGCACCCCTGCTTTTGCGGAACGAAGGAGGCAACCGCAATCGCTGGATTGGCCTCCGTCTGGTCGGGCGTCGGTCCAACCGGGACGCCGTCGGAGCCCGGGTGACCATCGAAGCGGGTGGAAAAAAGTACTTCAAAGAGATCAAAGCGGGCTCAAGCTATCTCTCGCAGGGGCCGCTGGCGCTGCTATTCGGCCTGGCTTCCGCCGAAAGCGCGGAGAGAATCGTGATCCGATGGCCTTCGGGAGAGGTGGAGAAGCTCGGTCCCGCAGCGGCTGGCCGGCGTCTCATCGCGGTAGAAGGGTTGGGGGTCGTTCCGTGAGCCCTACATAGACGTCGAGATAACCGTCGTTGTCGATATCCCGTAGTGTAAATACTCAGAGTGAAGGCGAAATCCATCATTAGGTTAGGGTGCAATTGAGCGGGAAATCCAGCTGAACCTCAATCCCGGCGGAAAAACGGTGGCAGGAGGGACAACCTCTGTTGAACCTTGTCGACCCCGATAGAGGCTATTAGAAGTACTCGTTGCTGGACAGCTCGGCAAGGCGAGCCTTGACGCCCTCCTGGTTGGGGTTCAGCTCGAGCGAGCGCCGGAAATAGGCCTTGGCCTTGTCCGGGTTCCCCAGGCGCTCGTGGCAGTCGGCCGCGATGTTCAAGAGACTGGCATCCGGAGGACGGATCGTCATCGCCTTCGCCAGATACTCGCTCGCCCTCTGAAAATCTCTCTGGAAGTAATGCGCGAAGCCGAGCCCGGCAACGACTTCGAAACGCGAAGCGTGGGATTGCTCGAGCGGCGCGAGGAGGGAGAGGGCTCGCGCCCCATCCTGAGTCCTGAGGTAAGCCATGGCGAGCTTCCAGCGAGCCTGAGCGAGATCCGGATTCTCCGCGGCGACAACCTTCTCGTACTCGGCTCGAGCCTCGTCGTGCCGACCCACATTCGATAACTGGTCGGCCATTGTGAGCGAGAGCAGTCCCGGGATTCTCGTATCGAATGCTCTTCGAAAAACGAATCCCGGGCGGGGGACCGCCGTCCGTGGAGACAGCACGATCGGTACCGATCGCTCCGCCGAAAGCTCACCACCGGGCGTGAGAAGTCGCGCTCGGACCTGATAGTTCCCGCCCTCCATCCCCAACGTGGTCAACTCCGCGGTGACCCCGCCGCCCGACGACTCGAAGAGCACGGTCACGGCAGAGTCGAAGACGCGCTCCCCATCGACGAGCTCGAACGTCACCTGGTAGCCCGGTGGCGACTCATAGCTCTGAGTGAAAACGTTAATGGCTTCACCAACCGCAAACAAACGGTCCGATGCGGGCTCGAGACGAAGACCTCCGAGCTGAAAGGTCCGAATTTCCAGCGGGTCGATGGACTGCGCAAAAGCCATCTCGGCGCCGTGATACAAGATCACGTCGGCGAGCGCCGGACGGCCGGGCTCGAACGATGGGACCTCCACTTCGGCTTCGGCGACCGTATAGCTGGTCATGGCGCGGTTTCTCAGAATCACCGAAAGCGTGTAGCGGCCGGGCAGGACCGGCACATCGTCCTGGTAGGCAAAGGGCGCCCTCTGCACGCTACGGACCTGCTCGGGCGTGAGCTCGACGTAGGCGGAGTTCGTGGTGGAAAAAACGAGCCTCCCTTCGGGATCCATCGCTTCGAAGGTCACGTCCAGCGTCGTATAGAACTTGTTGCCGTTGTCGTCCGCTTCGAGACCGAAACTTTCCGGGTCGAGCTCGATGCTGTAGTGAACGAAGGGCGTTGCTTCCGGGCCGACCATGACGGCGAAGACGTGCCGATTGGGAACATAGTTGAAGGAGTACTCCGCAGCGACCCGGTTGCGGTATACCTGCCAGGCGGCCGCCCAGTCCGTGCGAACGAGCCGCTTGGGAGAGTCTTCGATTCGGGCGAGAACGATGTTGACCCCCAGCGAGGGCTCGCCGCCAATTAAGTCGGGCGCTTCGCTCGCGTCATACGTGAGCGAGGCGTGGGCGAGCTCCGTCGACATGTTCTCCAGGGTCTCCAGAGCGCCAACATTGGCCGCGCCCGGCAGGTGGGTCGTGCCCCGGAGCAGCCCTTCCGGGGTATCGAGCACGGGATGGTAGAGCCTCAGCTCGCCGACATCGGCCTTCTGGAAGAACAGAAGATAGAAAAAAGGGGGAAGGCCCCTGCGGGTATCACCGTCGTACATCCAGAGCTCGGAGTCGTAGACGTCGGGGTGGCCACCGAACCGCTCGATGCTCCGCGGCTCCCCCAGTATGATGTAGTAGCGACCGCGATCCGTCCGCCATCCTTCCAGGTGTGTCCCGCGCCCCAGAATCTTGTTGGCGTGCTCGATGCGCCGGTAGTGCTCTTCCTTGAACTCGTTCGCGGGCGTGGCGGCCGACGGATCACGCCTTCGCCAAAAGGCCTCGATGAAGCGATCCCGCTCTTCCAACGTTTCGAGAGAAAGAAAAACGTCTCTCTCTCGATCGGTAATGATGTAGCGGACATCCTGTTCGAGCCAGAGACGGTGCTCCTCCGACAGGCGTTCGAGGAGCTTCTCCTGGCCAGCCGCGATCGTGGCCGACGCCAGGCAAAGCACCAGAGCCCACGCGGTTCGACGCGCTCGTTCCTTCATGAGCACCTCCTAATTATGCCGCGATCGCCTCAGTGGAATCCAGGACGCGCGTTACCGGAAGAGGCTCCGGAGCTATGCTATCATCCGGCGGTTTGACCTACGAGTCGCAAAGGAGGCCCCATGGAGGCGGGAGTCATCATCCCTAACGCGGGATCGAAGGCCAGTCCGGAGAACATGACGAAGGTCGCCCACTGGGCGGAGGAGTTGGGTTACCACTCGGTCTGGGTGACCGATCATGTGGCGCTCTCGGAAACCGTGGAGGCCTACTACCCCTACCGTTCGCACGGTCGGTGGGACTACCCGCCGGAAACCGCCTGGCTCGACCCTCTGTTGTCGCTGTGCTGGGCCGCTGCGAGCTGCCCCAACCTGAAAGTCGGCACCTCCGTGGCGGTGATTCCACTCAGGAATCCCCTCCTTCTCGCGAAGCAGCTCTCCACTCTGGACTACCTTACCGGTGGCCGTTTCATCCTCGGAGTGGGAGCGGGATGGATGGAAGAGGAGTTCGACCTGATCGATGTGCCGTTTTCCCGGAGAGGAAAGCGCGCCGCCGAGATGATCGAGCTCATGCGCCAGTGCTGGAGCGGCGAAACGGTCGACTTCCAGGGCGAATTCTGGCAGGTGTCCGGATTCAAAATGTATCCGCGACCCGTCCAGCCGACGATTCCGGTCTTCTGGGGCGGGCACAGCGACGCGACGCTCCGAAGGGTGGCCCGGGTGGGAGACGGTTGGCACCCGACCCAGATTACGCTGGAGCAGCTGAAGAAGGGACTCGGCAAGCTAAAGGGCTTTTGCGAGCAAATCGGTCGAGACTACGACTCGCTTCCCGTCATCGCGCGTCCGGGAAACACCTACCCGATCAACGCCGAGACCCACGCCCGGCACGTGGAACTGGGTATCGATCACCTCGTCATGGATACTCCCATCAAGGAGGATGACCCCGATCTCCGGATTCTCCGGCATGTCATGGAGCGTGTCGCCGACATCTGCGGTCTCACGCCGCGCGCATCTTCCCCGGCTTGAGATTTTATTGACCCGGCGGTAGAATCCCTCCGCTTGGAGCGGGCACGGTCGGATTCTGTTTGCTCTGCTATGTTGCTCGCTTTGCCCAGGAGGTGGCCATGAGGTCTCGCCGCAAGTCGCTCGTTGTCCTCGCCGTGCTCCGCGAACAACGGGATGGTGCCGGCGTTCGATGGACGCCGTATCGTCGGATTCCAATGCCTCTGTAAGTTCGACAAGGAGTTTCGTATGACGAGAGCGACCCGGATCTTTCGTTTCGTGTTGTGCTTCGCTCTTTTGCAGGCCCCGTTGGGTTGGTCTCAGCGCGAGGAAGAGCCGATAGACGTCGAGCATCACCGCGCGCGCCGCGCGAGGTTCCAAAGCGCGATGGAAGGCGGTATCGCCGTCATCATGGCGTCCAAGAAGGACCAGGACTTCATCTACGAGTTCTTCGTACCCCACTCCGATCTCCACGACTTCATTTACCTGACCGGGCTCGATGGAGCCGACACCTGGGAGTCGGCCCTGGTGATGGCCCCGGGCGCGGAAACCTACCGGGAGATCCTCTACACGTCGGGGGATCCGGAAACCGTCCGGAACAAGACGGGGATCGAGTACGTTTATCCCTACCAGCTCTTTCTGGAGCACCTGTCGGATGCGATGAGCGACTACTCTCTGCTGCGAACCTGGCAGCGTGGCAGCAAGCCCCTGGCCACCGACCTCTCCCGGGCGCTGGGGACGGAGAAGATCGTCTATTTCAACTACCAGCGCTTCTTGAACCTGTCGACCACGCCACCGGAGCGGCTGGACGTGGCGAATCGCATCCGCTACTTCTCGCCCGAGGTCCAGATGAAGGACGCCAGCGACATCCTGAACCGACTCCGGATGATCCACGACGAGAAGGACATCGAGCTCTTGCGCAAAGCCTCGGACATCACGGTCGAGGCGTATAAGGAATCTGCCAGGGCGGTCCGCGCCGGGTTGACGACACAGCAGATCGGCGCCATCGTGAACTTCGTCTTCGCCTACGAGCACGCCGCCCCGTCGTTCCGTACCAACGTGAGAATTACCGGACCGCCGAGGCCACGGGGCGAGCGCGAGTGGCCGATCGGCCTCACGCCGCGTCTCGGGTCCTGGCCGGTCAAGGACGGCGACATGATCAGCTACGACATCGGCGCCGAGTACAAGCACTACACCTCGGACTTCGGGCGCACGATTCCGGTGAGCGGCAAGTACACGCGCGAGCAGCGCCGTATCGCCGAGATCGTCACCCGGATCCAGAAAGAGACGATCGCGGCGGTGAAGCCCGGAGGTACGTTCCGGAAGAGCCAGGCGCTCAAGGACCGGCTCATGGCGGAGGCGGGGCTAGGCGAGCGCACCGTGCTCTTCGGAATCAGCCACTTCGTGGGCATGGAGATCCACGATGTGGGCGACTACGACATTCCCTGGGAGCCCGGCATGTGCTTTGTCATCGAGTGGAACGTCCAGGCGGACGAGTTCGCCGTTCGTTTCGAGGACGTCATCGTGGTGACGGAGGACGGCCACGAGTGGCTCACCGCCCATGCTCCCATCGAGCCGGATGAGATCGAAAAGCTCATGGCGGAAAAGGGAATCAGGGAATGAGGTGACGCGATGATTCGGATTAGACTGCTTCTGACGACTCTTCTGGTCGTCCTCGCCGCCAACGGCTGCGGTCCCTCCGGGGCCGGGGACGCCGCGAGTCCCACCGAGACACTCGAGATTCCGGACGCCAGGGAGCGCTTTGAGATTCGAAAGCGCCTCATTCAAAAGCGTCTGGACGGCGTGCTCCTCCCGGCCATGCGCGCGCACGACATCGATCTATGGCTGGTGTTCAGCCGGGAGCACCACACCGACCCGATCCTCTCGGAGATCGGAGGAGGCTGGGGAGGTGTGCGCAATGCCTATCTCTTCTTCGACCGGGGAGGTGACACGCCGGAGAAGATCTTCATTGGCTCTCACGAGCTCCGAGACACGACGATTCGAGACGCCTACGACGAACTCATCTACTACGGCTACACCGAGGGGGGTGTCAGCCCCCACTTGAAGAAGGTCGTGGGGGAGCGGGATCCGGAAAGGATCGGGATCAACGTCTCTCCGACGCTTCCGATGGCTGACGGCCTGTCGTGGACGCTGAGGACGTTTCTGGAGGACACCCTGGGTCCCGAGTACGCGTCCCGCATGGTGTCGGCGGAGCTGCTGGTCCGCGACTTTCGCACGATGCACATCGCCGACGAGATCGAGGTTTTTCGTGATCTCTGCGAGTGGACGGTGGCCTGGGAGGAAGAGGCGTTCTCCGATGCGGTCGTGACGGTGGGAGAGACGACGGCGAACAACATTCACTGGTGGATGCGACAGCGAGCGATGGAGCTCGGTCTCCAGGTGGAGTTTCTGCCGGGTATACGCATCACCCGCAACGGTGAGAACCTTCCTACCAACACCCCGGAGCACACCGTCGAGCCGGGCGACGTCCTTTCGGTCGACGCGGGCCTTGCCTTCATCGACTACCGTACCGACATCAAGCGAACCGCCTACGTGCTGAAGCCCGGTGAGACGGAGGCCCCGGAAAGCCTCCAGAAGGCCTTCGCAGACGCGATGAAGGTGACCGATGTCCTGACCGCGAACATGAAACCAGGGGCGATTGCACACGAGGTCTGGGAGCTGACGATGGAGGACATCGGCATGATGGGGTACTACGCCGGCCAGCCCAAGACCGGCGGCGCCGTGGAAGCCGACCCCACCCAGCCGGAGGTCGGCATCTACTCCCATTCGGTCGGAAACTCCACCCACGACATCGGCGCGCGGGTTGCCATCGACTGGCCGTTCGCCTACGGGGATCGTGTGCGCTATCCGCTTGCAGCCGAAGCCTGGTATTCGGTCGAGCTTCACGTGAGCACGCCCATCCCCGAGTGGGACGGCAAAGTGGTGCCGATTCGCATCGAGGAGAACGCCCGGCTCACCGACAACGGGGTGGGGTACTTCGTTGCCCGGCAGCAAGAACTACTGGTCATCGGCCGCTCTCAGTGAGTGGTCGTTTTGCGGAGGTCTCGTCATGCGGTCGATCCGGACAACTGGCATACCGGCTCCATCCAGCTCGTCTGGCGCGACGCGACCGGCAAGCTCCGCGGCTGGATTCTCTGAACCGATGTTGTTGAAGGAGGGCGCTATGAGCCAAGCGGTGCTTCGGCTTTCCCTGTCCGGTTTCCTGCTGACGGCGGCTCTCGTGCCGGCGGTGGCTCAGCCGCTCACGAGCGATCATCTGGCGGCGCTCGAGTGGCGTCCCATCGGTCCCGGGATCGTCAGTGGTCGTATCACCAGCATCGCCGCGACCGGCGACGAGCTGATCTACGCCGCCTCCGCCACCGGCGGGGTGTGGAAGACCACGAATCGCGGCGTCACCTGGGAACCGGTGTTCGAGAGGGAAGCAACGCCCTCGGTAGGAGACGTGGCTCTTTCGCCTTCGAACCCGAACGTGGTCTGGGTCGGCACCGGTGAGGACTTCAACGCCCGGAGCAACTCCTGGGGCGACGGCGTCTACAAATCGGACGACGGTGGCAAGAGCTTCAAGCACATGGGTCTGACCGAGACCCGACACATCGGCGAGGTGCTCGTCCACCCGGAAGATCCCGACATCGTGTACGTCGCAGCTCTCGGCTCGCTGTGGGGAGCGGGCGAAGAGCGGGGGCTCTTCAAGACGCAGGACGGCGGCGAGAGCTGGTCCAAGGTTCTCTACATCAGCCAGCACACCGGAATCGCAGACATCGTCATGGACCCGCGCGATCCGGACGTGCTCTATGCCGCAGCGCACCAGAGGGAGCGGCGCAACTGGAGCTTCGTGGCAGGAGGTCCGGAAGGCGGGCTCTTCAAGAGCACCGACGGCGGTGAGAGCTGGAAGAAGCTGACCAGGGGCCTTCCGGAAGGCGAAGTCGGACGTATCGGCGTGAGCGTCTGCGCGAGTCAGCCGGACACCGTCTATGCCGCCGTCGCCGCGCAGGAGAGAGGAGGCGTCTTCCGCTCCGACGATCGAGGTGCGAGCTGGCAACGGCGCACCTCCGAGCACACCACCCGCTGGTCCTACGGGATCGTTCGCTGTGACCCCGAAGACCCCGATCGGGTCTACGTTCCCAATACCCGCTCGGTGGTGTCCGAAGATGGCGGCAAGACGTTTCGAGAGCTGGTTCAAGGCGGCGGCGTTCACGTGGATCACCGGGCGCTTCTGATCGACCCCGACAACTCGAAGCGGGTGCTTCTCGGTACCGACGGTGGTCTCTACGCGTCCTACGATCGCGGCGAGAACTGGGAGTTCATGCCGAATCTTCCGGTGATGCAGTTCTACACGGTGTCGGTCGACGAGCGCGAGCCCTTCTATTACGTCTACGGCGGCACGCAGGACAACAACAGCTTCGGCGGTCCCAGCGGCACCCGAAACATCGACGGCATCGTGAACGACGACTGGTTCATGACAGTTCCCGGCGACGGATTCCACGTGCAGATCGATCCCGAGCAACCTCACATCGTCTATACCGAGTCCCAGTACGGAAGGCTGGTTCGCTTCGACACCCGAACCGGCGAGCGTCGATTGATCCAGCCGCAGCCCCCGGAGGGCGAGAAGTATCGATGGAACTGGAGCTCACCGATTCTCATCTCGCGTCATGATTACCGGACGCTCTACTTTGCGGCGAACAAAGTCTTCCGGAGCCCGGACCGTGGGGATAGCTGGGAGGTCGTGAGCGCGGACCTGACCCGCCGGCTCGACCACTACGAGCTTCCCCTTCAAGGAAAACTGTGGCCCCGGGACGCTATCGCGCTCCATCAGGGGACATCCGATTACGGGAACATCACCACCGTTTCGGAGTCACCGCTTCAACGGGGGCGGCTGGTGGTGGGCACGGACGATGGCCAGATCTCGGTGACGAGCGACGACGGCGAGAGCTGGACGACGGTGCAGGAGTTTCCCGGCGTTTTGGATCAGACGAGGGTGAGCCGGGTGGTTCTCTCCCACGCGAAGCCCGAGACGATTTATGCGGTGTTCGACGCGCACAAAGACAACGACTTCCGGCCCTACGTGGTGACGAGCGACGACTTCGGAGCGAGCTGGAGCAACATCACCGGGAATCTGCCCGAGCACGGCTCTACGCGCGTCATCGTGGAGCATCCAAGGAATCCCGATCTTGTGGTGGTCGGTACGGAGCTGAGTGTTTTCATCTCCATCACCGGCGGAGGCGAGTGGGTAGAGCTGAAGAATAACCTTCCGACGGTCCCGGTGCACGACATGGTCATCCAAGCGCGGGAGAACGACCTGGTGCTGGGAACCCATGGCCGGGGCTTGTGGATCCTCGATGACATGAGCATCCTGGACGAGCTGACCCCAGAGGTTCTGGCGACGGAGGCGCACCTAGCCCGGATTCGCCCGGCGACGCAGATGCACCGCATCGACCGCGGCCGGAGAAGCCAGGGCCAGCGCTACTTCACGGCGCCGAATCCGCCCGACGGAGCCATCATCACCTATTACGTGAACCCAAAGGTGATGGCGGACTCGGAGGCGTCGACGAACGGTGCCCTCTCGGAATCCGGGCCACCGAGGGTCCAAGTGGACATTCTCGACGCGGAGGGAAACCTCCTGCGGCGTCTCGAGCCGCGGCAGGCCGAAGAGGGAACGGGGGTCCAGAGGCTCGTTTGGGATCTACGGCACGCTCTTTACTTCGAACCGAGCGAGGAGGAAGCCTACTCGTTCGTCACTGGAGATCTTCGTGGCGCTTTCGTGCTACCGGGTAGCTATCGAGCTCGTTTGAAGGTGGGAGACGTGGAGCGAAGCACGAGCATCGACGTCGAAGGCGATCCTCTGATAGCGATCAGCAACGAGGACCGTCGGGCCTGGCACGACACGCTCCTCGCACTGGACGGAATGTTCGCGACGGTCAAAGCGGTGCTCTCGACCGCAGAGCAGTCGAGGGACCGGCTAGGCGAGATCCAGGCGTTGCTCCAGGATCGTTCCCAGCCGGACGAATCTCTGGCTCAGCAGGTGGCGAGCATCGATGAGGCGCTCAAGGAAGTGTTGATCGCGATGCTCGGGAAAGGCGAAAGGAGCCGGGCGGAGCAGCCGGGTGCTCCACCCCTCGCCGAGGGCGTCCGCCAGCTCTATGCCAACATCGAGATCGCCACCGCTCGTCCCACCGAGCAGCAGAGCCGGCTCACCCGGGAAGTGCGCGACAAGCTGTCCCGGCAGGTCGAGACGCTGAACGGTCTACTCGCCGGTCCGGTGGCAGACTTGCATCGGAAGCTCGACGACGACGGTCTCCGCTGGTCGGCCGGGAGGCCCATTCCGCTGCCGACCGAGCCGCCTCGTTAGCTTGAAGTGCCCTAACAGTAACACCTAGTAGTGTCCTGTATCAGAAATTCCTTCAATACGCGTCGCCACATGATCAATTGCCTAAAATGGCAAAATAGGCGGGCCGAAGGCCGAACGGGCCCTTAACCAGAAGTTCCCCTAACAGAAACACCTAGAACGGGGTGTAATTCATTGATTCTAAGTGGGAAACGAGAAAACGTGGCCCCACAAGTTTTCCCATGTATTGATCTGTTTTATATTGATATTAAGCTTTTTATGTGTATTATTGTTGCCATGTATGTCGACATCGTTCCCAACCGGAACTCCCGGCCAGCCATCTTGTTGCGCGAGGGTTGGCGAGAGGGAAAGCGCATCCGAAAACGCACCATCGCCAATCTGACGGAGTGGCCCAAGGCCAAGGTCGAAGCCCTGCGACGCTTACTGAGAGACGAGCCCTTGATGGCTCCGTCGGATGTGTTCGTCGTGCAGCGGACACTGCCCCACGGCCATGTCGAGGCAGTGCTCGGCACCATCCACCAACTGGAACTCGATAGACTCATCGCGTCGAAACGATGTCGCGAACGCGATCTGGTTATCGCCATGATTGCCGAGCAACTCATTCATCCCAGCTCGAAGTTGGGCACGACACGACTGTGGCACACGACAACGCTGGCGCAAGAGCTCGGCGTGGTCGATGCGGACGAAGATGATCTCTATGCGGCAATGGATTGGTTGATCCAGCGCCAGTCTCGGATCGAAAAGAAGCTGGCGAGTCGACACCTTTCCGAGGGTGCACAGGTGCTTTACGATGTGAGCAGTAGCTACTATGAAGGACGCACCTGTCCACTGGCTCTTTTCGGCTACGGCCGAGATGGTAAAAAGGGCAAACCCATCGTTGTCTATGGAGTGTTAACGGACCACGAAGGACGTCCCGTGGCCGTGGAGGTCTACCCGGGGAACACAGGGGATCCGACGACACTGCCGGATCAAGTACAAAAGCTTCGTGAGCGTTTTGAGCTTCAACAGGTGGTGCTGGTTGGTGACCGGGGCTTGCTCACTCAGACTCAGATTAAGGCTCTAAGGCAATACCCAGGACTTGGCTGGATCTCAGCCTTGCGTTCGACAGCGATTCGCAAACTACTGGACACGGAGTGTTTGCAGCTGTCGCTGTTCGACCAAAAAAACCTGGCGGAGATCACTTCTATTGATTTTCCCGGTGAGCGACTGATTGCTTGCTACAACCCTCTGCTGGCCGAAGAGAGGCGAAGGAAGCGCCAGGCCCTGCTTGAAGCGACCGAGGCCAAGTTCGACAAGATCCGCCGACAGGTTGCCCGGCGAACGAAAACTCCTTTGGACAAAGCTGAAATTGGCAAGAAGGTCGGAAAGGTGCTCAACCATTACAAAGTGGGCAAGCACTTCACACTGAAGATCGAAGATAGCCTTTTTAGCTACAGCAGACGCGAGGAAAGCATTCGCCGAGAATCGGAACGCGACGGCATCTACGTAATCCGCACCAGCGAGCCGCTTGAGCATCTCTCGGCCGAGGACACCGTGCGCAGCTACAAGCGGCTCTCTCAGGTTGAACAAGCCTTTCGTTGTTTGAAGGGCATCGACCTGTTAGTACGACCCATCCGCCATCGCGATGCCCAACGCGTGCGGGCACACATCTTCTTGTGCTTGCTCGCCTACTATGTGCAATGGCACATGAAAAAGGCCCTTGCTCCACTACTTTTCGTCGACGAGCAACTTGACGCCGACCGCGAGACCCGAGACCCCGTCTTGCCAGCTCTGCCCTCGACTTCGGCCAAAAACAAAAAGAGCGTCCGTCGCACATCTGACGGATTACCTATTCACAGTTTCCCCACGCTTCTTGCCGAGCTTGCTACCCGCAGTCTCAACCTTTGCCAACTCAAAGCCGACCCGACCGCTCCACCATTCCAGATGGTGACCGAAGCCAACTCAACACAACAACGCGTAATGCAACTGCTCGGTTTGTTCCCAGTGCCGGGAAACCTTCCCTGATGAAAAACTCCACGCGTTCAATACATTACGTCTGGCCTAAGCCGGGAACTTCCGCTTAACCCAGAAGGAGCGCGAGGAACTTCATCGGCCAGGGCCTCGAGCGTCGGGGACATTCGTCCGCCGACATCGAAAAAATCCTCGGCCTCAACTTCCTGCGCCTGTACCTTCAGGTGCTGAAACCGTAACGCCTCAAGCGAGACGAACGGGGCGGCTCGAAGCCGCCCCATCCGGTCTTTGTTGAACTCCCTTTTCCGTACCCGCTTAGAACTCGAAGCGGAGACCGATTCGAAGCCGGCGGGCGAACTCGATCCGCGCCGGAACGTGGAACTGTGGCAGGTCGACGCGCAACGACTGAACCGTGGTCACCCGGCTGCTGTTGAACAGGTTGAACACATCGGCGATGATGCCGATGCGCGCGCCGCCTCCCAGGTTGAATTTCTTTTCCGCCCGCAAGTTCACGAGATGCTTGAAGTCATGTCGCTCGGAGCCCCTCTGCGTGCCGGCGATGTCGATGAAGCTCTCGACCACCATTTCCGGTACATCCTCACGGAAGAAGCGAACCGTGCGGGCCCCGAGTGCCGGGTCGCTGGGGAAATCCTGGGGGAGCTTGAGGGGGAAGCCGGAAAGGCCCTGATAGTAAGCGCTGACCCAGACGTCGTGCGGGAACACATAGGTGCCTTGGAGCTTGAAGGCGTGGGGCACGTCCATATCGAGAGGACCCTCGATGTTGATGAGGGTGGTGTTGGGGTTGTCGTAGACGGACCGGCCACCGGAGCTCGAGCCGTAGCTGTTGCCAATGTTGCCGTAGGAGCTGCTCCAGGTGTAGGAGGCGAGCATCTGCCAGCCCTCGCGGAAGCGCTTCTGGAACACGAGCTCGAGAGCGTCGAAGTCCCGGAACAGCGGTGTCGGATCTTTGGGGTTGGTGATGAAGGTAACCGTGGGGGAGCCCAGAAAGGAAGGATCGAGAACGAAGATGTTGATGGGCTGTCCGTCGACGGGGTTCGTCACGGTGACCTCGTTGTAGGCGGAGAAGGGCCGGCCGATGTCAGCGGTCTCGATGATGTCGTTCTCCCGCTTGATGATCCCGGCCACGGAGAAAACGAAGTCGCGGCCGAACTGCTGCTCGAAGGTGATGTTGAAGTTGTCGACATACTGCTGCTTCAAGTCGGGATCGGACTCGCGCAAACCGGCGCTGCGCCCGCGGGTCAGGGCTCCCGCCTCACCTTCCTGGAAGACGAGATCGCCGTTGAGGTCGTTCCACCGGTATTCCTCGAAGCCTCCCACCTGGACGAGCCTGAGCGCCGTCTGATTCAGGAGCATGGCGTAGTAACGACCGTAGCTGGCCTTCAGCGTACTCCGCCCTGCCTCGTCGAGCGCAATGGCGACGCCCAGCCGCGGAGCGAAGGTGCTCAAGTTGATCTGGTCCCGTAGCTCTTCCTGGGTCTCCAAGGCGAAGAATCGGCCGCCGCCGGCGCTCTGCTCCGGAATCCATCCCTCGGTGCCCTCCCAGCGGATGCCGGCGTTCAGTGTCACCCGATCGGTGATCGTCCACTGATCCTGGAAGTAGGCGGCATAGCGGTCGATGCTCGACTTGACGCCGTCCTGCGGACACACGCACAAGCGCACGCGGTGGGCCTCGCCGAAGCGCAGGCGCTGCTCGATGTCCTCACCGTTCGGCCAGAAGTTCTCGTTATCGAACGGTGAGCGCTCCGCGTAGAAACCGCCCTTGAACTCGTGCGAGCCTCCCCAGTTCTCCTTGTAGTTCGAGAGCGAGACGTGGAACTGCCCGATGTCGCGGGCCAAGGTTCTTCGGAGTCCTCTGCGGTCGAACTGACCACCGAACTGCTTGTTGGTGCCGATGTCTCTGTACCCCACAACGAGATCGGGATTGTTGGGATACTCCCGGTCGAAGTTCTTGAACACCCGGTTGAATCGCGCGTCCATGAGCGTGTTCTGCGAGAAGACGTGCGTTGCGGCCACGTGAACGATGCGCTGGGAGCGTTTGAGGATCTCCCAGGTCTCGGGGGCGTCGGCGTTCGAGAAGCTTCGGACGTTGCCGGGATTCTGGTCCTGATCCCGCGTGGTCAAGGAGCCTTCGATCCGGGTGTTCGCATGCGCCTGCCAGGTCGCCTTGGTGAAGCTGTGGGTCTGATTCGTGGCACGGGGCGAGCCCGGCGGAAGGAAAGGCTCTGCGACATCCACTTCGGTCCGGCGCAAATTGAAAAAGAACCAGACACTATCGCGCTTGATCGGACCACCGACGGTGCCGCCGATCTCCTGGTTCTTTTCGATGACGCTTCCCTGGGGGATCTGCTCCGCAAGCTCGGGGGTCAGGTTGTCCGCGGTCAGGCCCTCGCCCTCGTAAAAGAAGTTGGCGGTGCCGCTGAAGTCGTTACCGCCCGATTTGGTGACGAAGTTGAACACACCCCCGGTGGACAGACCGTGCTCCGCCGAGATACCGCTGGTGGTGATCTGGACTTCTTCGATCATATCGATCGGGATCTCGGTGGCGATATAACCCACCGTGGTGTCGTTCAAGGCCGCCCCGTCGATGTTGTACAGGTTGTCCCGGGGCGAGCTCCCGTGCACCGTCTGGGCGGGCGTGAAGCCGTACTCGGCGTCGAGCACCCCGGCCACCGTGGTGAGAAGGTCCGCGTACTTGCGACCGTTCGGGATGTTGTCGAGAAGCTCCGTTTCCAGCGTCCGCATCACCTGGACGTTCTTGACGTCCACCAAGGGCGACTCGCCGGTGACGGTGATCGTCTCCTCTACCGCGGCGGGTGAGAGCGTCGCGTTTACCGCGATCGACTGACCCGCCAGCAGCACCACTTCTTGGTTCGTCACCGTCCGGAAACCGGAAAGCTCTACTTTCACCGTGTAGGAGCCCGGGCTCAGGCGGACGGCCCGGTAGTTTCCCTCGTTGCCGGTGACGATTATCTCGGTCTTGATGTGCGCCGGGCTGGTGACGGTGACCGTCGCCCCAGGGATTCCGAGTCCCTGGTCGTCGGTGACTTTGCCGTAGATGTCGCCCGTCCGATCCTGGGCGAAGGCGAGCCCCGAGGCCAGCACCACAACGAGCACCGCCGTCAGCGTCAAACGCCATGAAGGTCGATGGAGCAACGAATTTAAGGACATAGCTTGGATCCTCCTTGCCGCCGAGCCCACTCGATCAGCGTCCGGCGAGAAATAGACAAAACCGAGGAAGCGATCCCCGGTTCACTGGCGAGTAAAACAAAGGCACGAATGAACAACTCTCATTTGGTACGGATGCAATATACATACCACTTGATCCTCCAGTGAATGCTCACAACTCATTCAGAACATTGATGTTAGATGTATGGTCCGTCTCTGGATCGAGGGAGATTCAAGATTTTGGTTTTCTTGACCCAAGAGTTTAAATTGCCCTGGACCGTGACGCGCCGCGTCAAGCCCGTAATCCCTTCGTGTTGTGTGGTTTAGCTGGAATATATTTTCGCGGAACGGCAATCCGGGCAGCTGGATCGTTCCGTTCGGAAAATTGAACTTCCCCTATCCGAAGCTCTCTACTGCCCGCCTGAGTCGTCAAAAAACCTGCTCCCTTCATCGCCCAGGCCGGTCATCTCCCATCGGGTCATCGAGATGGGAATCCGCCCCGCGCCCAGAATCGCGTCGTGGAACTCGCGAAGGTCGAAGGCCTCCCCGAGCTGACGGGCCCGGTCGGACAAGAGCTGCTGAATCTGGACGGCTCCGATCGTGTAGCCAATGCCATAGGTCGGCCGCCGCAGGTACACCTCGCAGTCGAACCAGGCGACGTGCTCGTCCATCCAGGGCGTGTGCTCGAGCATGTAGCGGACCGCCTCTTCGATCGACCCCTCCCGGCCGTGCATCATGAGCTCCGAGGCGATGCGGACCGCCCGGCCGAGCTGGGCGATGTAGTAGAGCTCGCGAGCTCGGGGCCGCTCGTCGAGAAGACCGGCCTGAAGCATCATCTCTTCCAGATAGAAACCCCAGCCTTCGCCGCGGGCGCCGTCCCGGTACCCAGCCCGGATGGGCCGCTCGTCCCGGGCCTGGATCCGTCCGTCGAACTGGTGGCCGGGGATCGTGGCGTGCACGTGGTCGGTACGGGGATCGCGATACTGGAGCTGCTCCCAGAAGCGAAGATAGTCGGTCGGACGCTCCACCCACGGGACGTGCCGGTCAAGCTCTCCGATGAAATCGGGGATCGTCAAGATGCCCTCGGTGCGGATGAACGCCCGGATGTGCACGTCCGCCTCCCGCACGCGTCCAATGTACTCTTCTCTTGTTTTCGCCAGCTCGAGCTCGGGAAGGTCTCGATTCTGGTTCTGCTCGATCTTCAGAAAAGCCCACCCGCGCTGCTCCTCCCGCTCTCCCAAGGCCCGCACGTCGCCGGCGGTAAAGGGCATCAGGCGGGCGTGCTTCAAGAACCAGTCGTAGTCGTCGAGTCCGATGCCACCTGGAGCGGTCATCTGCTCCCGGTTCTCCTCGAGCCAGTCCCGGTAGCCCTCGACGGCAGCGAGAGCTTCCTTCGCCACCGGCACCAGGTCGGAATGTTGGTCGGCAAGGCGCTCGACGAGGTCCTGGTACCAGCCAACCACACCCGGGGGTGGCTCGTTCCGCATCGGCTGTCCCCCGCCGACGCGGCGTGACTCTTTCAGGTTTCTGAGGGCGACCACCAAAAGATCGCGGGCGCCTTCCGTCAAGTACGACTTCGCCTGCTCCAGGACGGCGGGCACCGACCGCAGTCGACGTTCGAGCTCGGAGGCTTCCCCGGAGTCGAGCGGGACCTCGGCAAAAGGTATCTGTGCTATCGAGTCGAGATAGAAGCCCGGGTCGCGCGCCCACGGCTTTATGACGCGATGATGAAAGTCGAGTTCGTCCATCTTCGCGCGCACCAGCAGGTAGTCCACCTGTTGCGGAACGGGCCAGGCTCTCGGCTCGATCATGTTCAGCTCGCGACGGAGTGCTTCCAGGCCGCGCTTCTGCTTCTCTATCGCTTCCGATGAAAGATCCGGCACACCGTCGACGAACTCTGGCTCTCGGAGCTCCTGGAGCTCATCGTACAAGCGAACGACGTCCGCGTGGGCGCCTTGCGAATAGGCCGGTGCAGGAGCCAGTACAACGGAACCAAGAATTGCGGCGAGAGTGCTTCTTTTCATCACGTCCACCATTGCATGAAGTCTGAGGGGGAGCCCCTCGGCTCCCCCTCGGTACTTCAGAAGCCGGCGGCGCGGCCGAGTCGGCGGGGATCGCTCACGCCGTGAAGCTTTCCCGTCTCCGGATCCCTCCAGACGATTTGCATGGAGCCGGTGTGCCAGTTGTACGGACCAAGGTCTTCGATCTTGATGCCGCGGGCCTTCAGACCCTTTCGCACGTCGTCGGAGATGCGGGACTCGATGGCCAGAACCCGCTCGTTGGTACGGAAGGCGAAAAAGCGCGGTGCGTCCGCGGCGTCGCCGGGATCCATGCCGAAGTCGATGATGTTCACCAGTATCTGGGTCACCGGCTGGGGCGGTACGCCCGGCGAGCCGAGAGCGAGCCACGGCTTTCCGTCCTTGGCCACGATCGTACCGGTGCTGTTGGGGCTCACCCGCCGGCCTGGGCCCACCGTCTGGCCGGGAAAACCGCTCCCGGTCGCCCGCAAGCCGTCGATGAAGATCCCCGGCGCGCCGCCATGTCCGGTGTGAAGCGACGTGATCCAGTTCCCTTCGGCATCGACGATGACGTTGTGATTGCTCTCGTCGACCAGCGGCGGCGCGTCGGCGGACCGCGCGATCCGTGTCGGGGCCAGACGATGGAGCGCTGCCGTTGCTTTGGCCGGCGTCAAATCCACGTTGGGAACGACCATCGTCTGCCGTACGAAATCGGCGCCGAACCGGGCGTAGTCTTTCGACAGCCACACCTCGGTTGGGATCTGAAACGCCTTCGGATCGGCGATCCCGTACCGCATATCGTTCTCCACCCTGCCGAGCGCCCTCGTCAGGATCTCGAGGCTTTCCGCCGACGTCGCGTAGTGACCGAGGCTCTTCAGATCGAAGTTCTCGAGAATGTTGAGGTTGTAGGCGATCTGAACGCCACCCTTTTTCGGTGGCGACTCGCTCACGATCTCGTAGCCGCGGTACGTGGAGCGGACGGGATCGGACCAGCGCACCTGGAAGTCCGCCATGTCTTCGAGGCTCACGCAATAACCTTTCTCGCGTGACTTCTCGACGAACTTCTTCCCCCAGGCGCCGGTGTAGAGATAGTCGGCCCCCTCCGAGGCGATATGGCGCAACGTCTCCGCCACTTTCGGCATCTTCCAGCGGTGGCCCACCGGAACGAGATGACCCTCCGGCATGTAGAAATCTCTGGCCTCCTCGTTCTGCTGGATGAGGTCGCCCGTTTCCCAGTTGTTGTAGTTGCTGCCGTACATGAAGGAGGTGACTAGAACACCTTCTTCCGCCGCGGCGATGGCCGGATCGAGATACTCCGCCCACTTGCGGGTGCCGAATCGTTCGGCGAGAGCGTTCAGGCCCGCCACTTTGCCGCCGATGGCCACCTTGGAAGGATCGCCTTCGCCACAGCGACCCGCGAGCGGTCTCTCCGAGTAGGACTCGAAGACGTGGTACTTCCCGGTGGCCGCCTCGTAATAGAGCCCGCCCATGGCACCGAAGAGACTCACCTGGTGATAGTCGACGACGTTTTGAAGAAAGACGGCGGTGACGAAGGCATCGATCGCATTACCCCCGTCGCGAAGAACCTGAAGGGCGGTCTCGGTCACGATGGGAAGCTGCGTCGACACCATCACCTTGTCGCCGACCGCTTCCTGCTTCGGGCCCTGGTTGTAGATGGCGTCCCGTGCATCGTCGGGCAGGGTCGGTTGGCTCCAGGCGGTCGACACAGAGAGCCAGGTGAGCAGACCAACCAGTATCATCCGCATGGCTTTTGCGCAGTGCATGCCCCCTCCTTTTCGAGGCGGGGCCCCTCGAGTCAGAGACCCCGCCATCCAATGTAGTGTCAGTAACCTATGACCGTTCCGAGTCGTCGGGGATCGGTGGCTCCGTGAAGCTTCCCGTCCTCACCCATCCAGATGATCTGCATGGAGCCGGTGTGCCAGTTGTAATCACCGAGATCGGTCACCTTGATCCCCCTCCTCTTCATGCCCTTCCGCACGCTGTCGGAGATGCGGGACTCGATGCGAACCCCACGTTCGTCGTTTCGGAAGGCCCAGAAGCGCGGCGCGTCTGCGGCATCTTTCGGATGCATGCCGTAGTCGATGATGTTCACCAGAACCTCGGTCACCGGCTGCGGAGGCGAGCCGGGGGTACCCATCGCCAGCCACGGCTTTCCGTCCTTGGCGACGATGATCCCGGTGATCGGCAGGACCAGTCGACGGCCGGGACCCGCGGTGTAGGCGCGGGCGCCACTTCCCGTCGCCCTCACCCCATCGATGAAGATGCCCGGGGCACCACCGTGTCCGGTGTGGAGCATCGACACCCAGTTCCCTTGCGAGTCCACGATGACGTTGTGGTTGCTTCCCAGATCGGCGCTGTCCGCACCGTCGGCGCCGGCGGGAAACAGCGGCGTCGCCGGCTGTACCAATGCGGCGGTGGTCTCGGTGGCGGGAGCGAGGTCCACTTTGGGAAGCAGCATCGTGTTCTCCACGAACTTGGCTCCCATCTTTCCGTACTCTTTGGAGAGCCAGAGCTCCGAGGGGATGCGGAAATTGAGCGGATCCTTGATGACCCAACGGGTCTCGTCGTTGACCCGGCCGAAGGCGCGGATCATGATCTCGAGGGCCTCGGGCGACTCACTGTAGTGGCCCATGCTCTTCAGATCGAAGTTCTCCAGAATGTTGAGGTTGCTTCCGACGATCAGGCCACCGGTGTCCGGCGGTGGGGAGCCGTAGAACTCGAGGCCCCGATAAGTGAATCGTGTCGGCTCGTCCCACTTCGGCTCGTACTCCGCCAGGTCCTGCATGCTGACCGCATAGTCTTTCTTGTTGGCGGCCTCGACGAACTTCTTGGCCCAGGCTCCGGTGTAGAGGTAGTCGGCCCCTTCGGAGGCGACCTTGCGAAGCGTCTCGGCGAACTTCGGGCGCTTCCAGCGCTCTCCGACCGGAACGAGATGACCGTTCGCCATGTAGGCCTGGCGCGCCTCCGGGTTCTTGACGAGCTCACCTCGCTCCATGAGCCCGTAGTTGATGCCGTACATGAAGGAGGTCACGACAACGCCTTCCTCCGCCGAGGTGATGGCCGGCTGAAGGTAGCTCGACCACTCCATGGTGCCGCTTCCGTAGCGTTCGGCGATCGCTTCGAGACCGCGCACGACGCCACCGATGGCGACCTTCTCGGGGTCCCCGTGCTCGTGGCGATCGGCCGGCGGGCGCTCGGAGACCGCGTTCAGCGCCCAGTACTTGTCGGTCGCGGCGTCATAACCGATGACCGACATCGAGCCGAAGTGAGAGACCTGGTGAAAATCGTTCACGTGCTGCATGAAGACGGCCGCCACCATGGCATCTACCGCATTGCCTCCATCCTTCATCACCTGGATCGCCACATTGCTGACCTGCGGCAGCTGGGTGGCCACCATGACCTTCTCCCCGATCGCCTCCGGTTTCGGTCCCTGGTTGAGCCGGGGATCGGCGGGGTCGGTCGGTACGTCCTGTGCTATCCCGGCGGAGGCAAAGGCGATGACGCCCACCACTGCCAGGACTTGGGTCCATTTAGATCTTCTCATTACGTTCCTCCTTTTTTGTATCATTGTGCGCTCACTGCTCGTTCGCGCGCCTGGCGCCTCGCTCCTCGCTCGGCGCTCGGTGTGTCGTCGGCTTTTCGGCCTTTCGGCCTTTCATCAATGGTCGCTCACTCCTCGTTCGCTGCTCCCGTCCTCCTCTTCGGCAGCCTCTGCCGATGCATTCTCAGGAGCCGCCTGCTCAGAAGCCTTCGGCATGGCCGAGTCGCCTCGGATCGCTGACTCCGTGAATCCTTCCGGTCGCCGCATCCCGCCAGACGATCTGCATCGAGCCGGTATGCCAGTTGTAGTCCCCGAGCTCTTCCAGCTGGATGCCACTTCTTGCCATGCCGTTGCGAACGCTCTCCGAGATCCGCGATTCGATGCGAAGAAGGCGACGGTCCGTCTGACGGTAGAGGAAAGCCCAGAATCGCGGTACGGCGGCGGCCTCCTTTGGATGCATCCCGAAGTCAAGGATATTGACGAGAACTTCGGTTACCGGTTGCGGTGGAAAGCCGGGTGTCCCCAGCGAGAGCCAGGGCTTTCCGTCTCGGGCCACGAACACGCCCGTCACTTCGGCGAGAATGCGCCGTCCCGGGCCCATCGTCTCGGCTTTGACCCCGCTGCCCGTCGCGCGGACGCCGTCGATGAAGATACCGGGTGCACCGCCGTGTCCGGTGTGGAGCGACGTAATCCAGTTGCCTTCGGCGTCGACGATCACGTTGTGGTTGCTGCCCAGGTTCATCACGTTCGACGCCACCTTGGTGTCCATGGCCACGCGTTTCATCGCCGACGACAGATCGACGCCCGGCTGCGGCATCGTCTGCCGGACGTACTCGGCGCTCATCTTCGCGTACTCCTTCGAGTACCAGAGCTCGAACGGGTTGTGGTAGGCGGCCGGATCCTGGATCGACCACTTCATGTCCGATTCGACTTTGCCGAAGCTCCGGACCATGATCTCGAGCGTCTCGGCCGACTCCGCGTAATGGCCTTTGCTCTTCAGGTCGAACTGTTCCAGTACGTTCAGGTTCTGGCCGACCAGCAGGCCGCCCTTGTTGGGAGGCGGCTCGACGATGATCTCGTGGCCCCGATACGTGAAATGCGCCGGCTCGAGCCAGCGCGTCTCGTACTCGGCGAGATCGTCGAGGGTGACGCAGTAGCCACGCTTTTTGGCCTGCTCGACGAATTTCTGCGCCCACTCACCTTTGTACAGATGGTCTGCTCCGTGTTCCGCGACCTTTCTGAGCGTCTCCGCGAGGGCCGGCATCTTCCAGTACCCGCCCACCGGAACGAGGTGGCCCGCCGGCATGTAGAACGCTCGCGCCTCTTCGTTCTGCTGAATCAGATCTCCCGTTTCCCACAAGTTGTAGTTACGGGCGTACATGAAGTTCGTGACGAGGACCCCTTGCTCCGCCGAGGCGATGGCGGGCTCGAGATAGCTCGGCCAGGGTATCGTGCCGAAGCGCTTGGCCAGGGATTCGAGACCTCGCACCGTGCCTCCAATCGCGAGCCGGCCGACCTTCTTGCCGCTCCCGCATCGATCGGCCCGGGGTCGCTCCGAGAAGGCGTTGAAGGCATAGTAGTTCCCGGTGGAAGCTTCATAGTAGAGGCCGGACATCGCACCGAAGTGCGAGACTTGATGCGTATCCTCGACGTGCTGGAGAAAAACAGCGGTCACGAAGGCATCGACCGCATTTCCTCCGTCCGCCAGAACTCTCAGAGCGGCTCGAGTGACGTTGGGGAGCTGGGTCGACACCATGGCTGACTCGCCGCTGGCCAGGGCCTTGGGTCCCTGGTTGAGGAGCGCGTCCCGAGAATCCGCAGACTTCTGGGCAAGGCTCACGGACGTCGTGGCGGCGAGCGCGACGGCGAGAGCGAGACCGAGTTGCAACGTGTACGTCATCTTGACCTCCTGCCTCATGTTTCGGGCTTCTCGAACAAGTCCTTGACCTCGTCGTCGTAACCGGTCATTTCCCAACGGATGAGCGAGATCGGGATCGTTCCCGCCGCCATGAACGCATCGTGGAACTCCTTCAAGTTGAACTTGTCACCCAGCTGAAGCGCGCGATCCATCATGAGCTCGTCGATCTGAAGCTTCCCCATCTGATAGGCGATCCCCGAGCCCGGCGTCTTCAGATAGATCTCGGCGTCCACCCGGGCCACGTCTTCGTCCATGAAGGGCGTGTTGTCCACCATGTAGTCCACCGCTTCCTGGACGGTGAAGTCGTTGGTATGCATCAGGGCTTCCGCGCGGTTTCGAACCGCACGCGCAATCTGGAAGATGTAATAGAGCTCCCGGGTGCGTGGTCGCTCGTCCAGAAGCCCCGCCTGCAGCATCATCTCCTCGAGATAAAACCCCCAGCCCTCGGAACGACCTCTGTCCCGGTACGTACCCCGAACGGGCCGGTCGTCGTGGCTTCTCACCAGCCCGTCGAAACGATGTCCTGGAATGACGGCGTGAACGTGATCCGGCCGCGGATCGCGGTACTGGACCTCCTCCCAGAAGTTGCGCTTGCCGCCCTCGCGCACGATCCAGGGAACGTTGCTGCCGAAGTCGCCAACGTAGTCGGGGATGGTGATGATGCCCATGTCCACGATGAACTTCCGAATATGCTCATCCGCTTCGCGAATACGCTGGGCGTAGTCCTCGGCACTCTTCGCCGGCTCGAGCGGAGGCAGATTCCGGTTCTTGTTTCTTTCGAGTTCCAGGAAGGTCCAGGACCGATGGAGCTCGCGATCGCCCATTCGGTTCACGTCGTCCCACGTGAAGGGCATCATGGCTACGTACTTAAGGTACCAGTCGTAGTTCTCCCGGCCGACTCCGGAAGGCGCGGTCATCCGGCCTTGATTCGCTTTGAGCCAGTGGTGGAATCCTTCGACTGCCGCCTTCGCCTCTTTCGCTTTCGGGGCGAGCTCCGAGTGGTGCTTTTCGAGCTGTTCACCCAGATCCTCGTACCAGGCGATGGTGCCGGCGGGAGGCACTTCCCGATAAGGATGGCCATGCCCCACACCGTCGGCCGTCACGAGATTGCGGAGGGCGAGCATCGTCAGCTCACCCGCACCGTCGGTGAGGTTGTCTTCGGCCTGCGCCAGGAAAGCGGGAACGCCGCCCAGCTGCGTCTCCAGCTCGGCGAGCTTTTCCCCTTCGAGCGGAAACTCATGGAACGCCAGCCGCTGCACGGTGTCGACGTACAGGCCCGGATCACGAGACCAGCGTCGTCGCGCTCGATGATCGAAATCGAGTCGATTGATCTGCGCCCGCACGAGCAGGTAGTCCACCTGCTGAGACACCGGCCACGACGTCGGATCGATGGCCTGGAGCCGCTGGGCGAAGCTTTCCAGGCCCGCGCGCTGGCTCTCGATCGTTTCGTTGCGGTAGTCTGGCAGGCCGTTGGTCATCGCCGGCCGGCGGAACTCGAGAAACTCGTCGTTGAGATCGACGAGGGCCTGGTAGTCACCGGCACCGCTGCTCAGACCACAAGCGACGGAAGCCAGGAGAACAACGGTGGCGACAGCAAGACACAGTTTCTTCTTCTTCATAAAAATTCCCTCCTCACGAACGAGAATCCACTTCGACAGCGGCCTGTTCCTCCCTCCCGGTTTGCCCGGGGCGACAGCCCACCAGCATGCGGACCTCCCAGACGAGAACCGTTTCATCGCGCTGGTTCTGGACCGTGCCGTCGTAGTGGAGGATTCCTCGCTCCTCGTCCTTGGGAGCGAGATCTTTGACGCGGTTCACGGCGTGGATGGTGTCCCCGATCTTTACCGGGGCCGTGAAACGCACCCGGTCGATGCCATAAAAAGCGATGAAGCTCTTCGGCAGGTAAACGTGGGGTCCGAGGCGTAGGACCAGTGTGGAGCCGAGGATCAACGTGAGCATCCCGTGCGCGATGCGCTCGCCGAACACCGAGCTCTCCGCGTAGGTCACGTCGGTGTGCAAAGGATGCCAGTCTCCGGTCAGCATCGCGAAAGCGTTGGTGTCCGATTCGGTCACCGTGCGGGCCGGGCTGACGAACGTCTCGCCCACCGTGTAGTCTTCGAAGTATTCTTTTTCCATAGTGGTTTCCGTCCGGCTCAAGGAAGCGAAGCCGCCGAGCTGGCATCGACCTCCTGCGCGCTGTTCGCTTGCCGCACTTCGATCGGCTGATCCGGACGGACGCCGAGCCAGAGCACCGCCGAGACAACAGCCAGCAGGCTGCAACTGTCCAGGGCCGGAACCCACCCCCATTTCTGGACCAGAACCGGCATCAACGCCGTGGAGACCACGCCCCCGAGATTGTTGGCCGTGTTCAGGATTCCCGTCGCGGCGCCGGTCATCCGGCCGCTGATATCCATGGTGGTCGACCAATAGGCCGCTTCGGCGAACTCTTGAAAACCGAAGCTCAGCGCCAGCGCGCAGATGGCCAGAATCACGTTCTCGGTTCGCGCTCCCCAGAAAAGCAGTGCGCCGGCCAGAATCGGTCCTGCGAAGGCGGTGAGTCGTCGGCCCCACCGCTGACCGAAGCGCATCGTCGACCAGTCGCAGATGGCACCACCAACGGGTGACAGAATGCCCGCCGCGATGAACGGCAAGCTCGCGTAGACGCCGCCCTCGAGGAGGGTGAACTGGCGCTCTTCCACCAGATACGTGAAGAACCAGAAAATGAAGGTGTAGAGCACGTAGCCGGCGAGGAAATAGCTGGCGCTCAGGAAGAGAACCGAGGGGTTGCGAAGTGTCCACCACACCGCTCCCACGGGAGGAGGTCCCACCGCGGGCTCCCGCCCCTCGGTGATGAGCGCGAGCTCGCCGGGGCTGACGTCCGGATGCTCCCGTGGATGGTTGGCACCGTAGAACTTCCAGGTGAGAGCGGCTGCAACGCCGAAAACGGACACGAGATAGAAAGATTCTCTCCAGCCGAGCGTCACCATGAGCCAGGCCACGATCGGCGGCGTGACCGCCGAGCCAATGAAGACCCCGGCCACGATGAACGAGTACGAAAAAGCCCTTTGCGTCACGGGCTGCCACTTCGCCACGGTGAGCGCCGAGATGGGGTAGACGCCAGCGATGGTGACACCCAGCACGAATCGCACGACAACGAGCAGAACGAAAGCGGCCGTCCCGGTCCCGAAGACAACGCCGGGCAGGAGCCCCGAGATCACCGTCAGCACCGCCCACACGACGCCGAGAGTCACCAGCATTCCGGAGCCCAGACGGTCTCCGAGGACACCGAGCGGGATCTGAAACAGCGCGTAGCCGAGCAGAAACGCGCTGAAGATCTGCCCCATCTGTATCTGGGTGATGTCGAGCTCCGGCATCATGAACTGGGCGGCGATGGAGATATTCATCCGGAGGATGTAGCTCACCAGGCTGAAGCCCACCAGAAGGGCGATGATGCGCCATCGGACGTTGCTTGACGCTTCGTTGTTATTTGTCACTTGCCTCTCGGCTCTCTCTTCTGGTGACGTCCACTATTCGGTGGACGGCCGATCCGGATCCTTCCAGAACTCCTCGACCTGATCGGAGTTCCCTGTCAGCTCCCATCGGACCAGAGCCAGCGGGATCTGTCCGTACTGGAGCATGGCATCGTGGAACTCACGCCAGTTCACGCTGTAGTCTCCCTTCACGATCGTCTCCGCAAGCATCTGCTCGATCTGTTTCTTCCCCACGATGTAGCTCGTAGCCTGATAGGGCCAGCGCACGTACATATCCACCTCCGCCCGGGAGATGTGCTCTTCCATCGTGGGAACGCGGTCGACCTGATACTGAACCGCCTCGTCCACCGAGTGCTCGCCGGTGGACAAATAGATGTCGAGCGGGATCCGCACCGCCCGCAACAACAGGAAGTTGTACGTGAGCTCACGCGTCCGCGGTCCCCGCAAGTAGGGATAGCCCATGTCCAGGAACAGCTCCTCCCAGTAGTGCGCCCAGCCCTGCGAGAAGCCGGTGTCCTTGTGAACGGCCCGAACGGGACAAGGGTTTCGCTTGGTCACTGCGGCCTCGAAGTAGTGACCCGGCCAGTCGGAGTGCTGGTAGTCGGTGATCGGATCGAGCCGCATCGTGCGCTCCCAGTACGTTTCGGTGAACCAGTGGCCTTCAGGGACCACGAACAGCCGCTTGGTGGGCTCCGGCTTCGGCTCGGTGGGAAAACCGATGAGCCCCGGTCGGTTGCCGAGGCGGCCGAAAGGCTCCTGCCAGGCTCCTGCTTGAAGGTACGACTCCCCGATGTAGGGATGGAAGCTGATGAGATCCGTGTCCTTCAGCCAGTACTTCGTCTGCAGATACGTGAGCCGGAACCACTCGATCATCTCGTCGGTGGTCGGCATCGTGAGCTCTTTGAGCCCCTGGTTTACGGTCTCTTCGACCTCGATGGACATGAGGAAGCGGTTCTTTTCCATCTCACCGAGAAACAGGAGCTCCTCGACGTTCCAGGGCGAGAAGTTCACCCGCTCGAAGTACCACTCCATGTTCTTCCGGCCGACGTGCGCCTGGCCTTTCATCTGCGGAAGGTTCGCTTCGATCCACGTGCCGTACTTCTCGAGCTCGATCGCGGCTTGCTCGGCCGCCGAGCTCAGCCTCGCGCGACGCCCCGCGGGGAAGTGGGGCTCGAGAAGTTGAACGCCCGCGGCATATTGCGCTCGAATGTTCTTCACGTGACGCATGCCCATCCGGCCGAACGCGGGTGCGGTTTCGGCCAGCACGATATTGCCGGCGGTCTGCTCGAGGATGGGACCGGTCCGCTCGAAGGCGGCGATGATCGCTTCCGCCTTCTGCGTACTGTAAGCAACGACGTCACCCATCTCCCGCGCGACCCCGTTGATGGCCTGCTCGACGTAGTAGCTGGGATTGGTCTCGACCTCGCGCAGCACGTGCTGCTCGAAGAAAACGTCGTCCATCTCCGAGCGAAGCACCAGGTAGTCGACGCGGTCGTGCACCGGCCAGCTGCGGTGGTCGAGGGCCCGCAGTCGCTCTTGAAATCGCGTCAGTCCTTCTCGCTGCTCTCGCACCACCGTCGCGTAGTCCGGCACGCCAGCCACCCGATGGGTAGGAGTCCAGGTTCGCGGCCGAAACAACGGGCTGCGGAAGGCGCGAAACTCTTCGGCGAGCTGGATGAGCTCCGGGGATGCGTGGCGGACCGGTTGGCTCTCCTGGGCGCGCGCCTCCGTCATTGCCAGCCACACTGCAGGGAGCACGAGCATGCCTAGGCTTGCGAACGATCTCAGGTTCCTCATCATCTATCCTCCTTCGATCAGAAGCCCTCTCCACTTTGCGAACGCGGTAGCGGTCGACGGTCTTCGAACAGGATCTGGACCGCGCGCGACTCTCCCGTCATCTCCCATTCCGTCAGCGCGAGAGGCACCCAGCCGGCGGTCATGAGCTCATCGTGGAGCGTGCGCAGACGGAAGTCGTCGCCGAGCTGTCGCCGGCGTTTAGAAAGCAGGGATTCGATCTGAAGCTTGCCGATCAGGTAGACGATGCCGCCAGTCGGGGCGGCGAAGAAATCGTCGACTTCCTCCCGCGCGATGCGCCGATCCATCGGCGTCGACATCAACGTCGCCACCGCCTCCTCCTTCGTCATCTCCCCCAGCGCCATCTTCACGTCCACGATGACGCGCAACGCACGCAGGCGGAGATAGCTGTAGATCAGCTCGCGACTCCTGGGCCGGTCGTCGTAGTAGCCGAGCTGCACCGCGGCCTCTTCCCAGTAGGTGGCCCACCCTTCGCTCTTGAAGCGCTCGTTGTGCCCGCGACGCACCGGACACGGATTCTCCGCCGCCAGCAGGCCTTGAAAGTGATGACCCGGAATGCCGTCGTGGAAGATGTTCGTGGCGGGGTCGGTGCGCATGATCGCTTCCCAGTAGGTGCTCTGGAAAGGGTGCGTTTCGGGCACGGCATACTTGACGGCACCGCCGTCGCCGGTGCGATAGCCACTGAGGGCGTTCCACAGCGCAAAGGCTTGGAGGTAGTCCGGCATGACGGTACGACGGTAGGGACCTACCAGTGACGGAATCGTGATGGCGTCCTTTTCCTTCAGAAACGCCCGGATGCGCCTTGCCTCTTGCTCCGTTCTGGTCGCGTACTCGCGGGTTGTCACTGCCGCGACGAGCTTCGGCTGCCCCTCGTTGCGCTTCTCTTCGAACGCGGTAAACGCCTGGAGCCTCGCTAGCTCCTGCTCGCCCATCCGGAGGATGTCCTCCGCGTCGTAGGGAAGAAGCCAAACGTTTCGCAGGATCCAGTCATAGAGTTTCCGGCCCGCCGGCCGCGGCTCTCCCATTTGGTCCAGGTTGTCGCGAAGCCACCTCTCGTACCCGTCGAACGCTTCACCCATGCGCTCGGCCGCGACAGAGATCTCCCCTCTTAGCTCTTTCGGAACATGCGGTGCGAGGGCTTGGGCGAACCGCCGGCTACCTGCGAGGGTGCCTTTCAGCGTTTCGAGCGCCCACTCGGCCCGCGGGGCGTCGGCCTCGGTGAGGTTCGCCCGAGCGGCGGTGAGCAGGGGCGGCACCGAACGCATCTGCTCGAGGATGCGCTCGGTTCTTCCAGGATCGAACGGCGGGGGCTGACTGACCAGCCGTCCGAGCCGGCTCAGCGCGGCGCCGCTCAGCATTCCCGCCGAAGAGATCGATGACAGGTAGAAATTCGGGTTCCGCGACGTCGGACGCTCCACGTAGAGCACGTACTCCAGACGGTCCAGCTCGGAGCGCAGGAGCAGATAGTCCACCCGGTCGTGCCGTGTCCAGCCCTCCGGGGCGAGTCGGTCGAATCGCTGAGCGAGCGTTCTCAAAGCGCGCTTCTGGCGATCCACCGCCGCGGCCGAGTAGTCGGGGACGCCGTCGATCTCGTCCGGCACGCGGAGCGCTCGCAACTCTTCGACGATGGCCAGAAGCGCGGCCGGGTGCTCAGTCGCGCCGGCCGGCGACGGCGCGAGAAGCGCCACCGCCACCGTGAAACCCGCGCTTGGGAAACTCGACAAATGGGCCACCTCGCGCTCGCGAGCCACTGCCCTCCTGGCTGGGGAGGACAATCGGCGGACAGACAAGGAGGGTCCGCTGGAGGAGGATGGTAGACGGCTCCCACCGGAAAGTCAACGGATTTTTGACGCGTGAGTCAAAACGAGAAGGCTCGTTAGTCCTCATTTTGGAAGCACTTGAGATTGACACAGCCCTTCGAGATCGTTACTGTTCAGTTGAATATCGCGATGGAAGCAGAAGTTGTCCGAAACCGGCCTTGTTGAGATCAAGGCGAGACTATCGGGAGTCTTCTACCGAAGCACTGACCCGGAGGCAGAGCCGTTCGTCCAGGTCGGCTCTCAGGTCGACGAGGGTCACACGTTGGCCCTGCTCGAGTCGATGAAGCTCTATTCCAAGATCAAGGCCCCGGTGGCCGGCGAAGTGGTCGAGATCCTGGGCGTCAACGGAGAGACGGTTCTCGTCGGACAAACGCTCTTCTCGATTCGTGCTGCATCATGAGCGTCCCGGGGTTCGGCGTCGCGATGTTCGAAAAAGTTCTCGTCGCCAACCGTGGTGAGATCGCGGTTCGCATTCTCCGGACGCTGAAGGAAATGGGGATCGAGAGCGTGGCCGTCTACTCGGAAGCGGATGTCGAGGCCCTTCCGGCGCGGCTCGCGGACGAAGCGGTCCTGATCGGGCCACCCGCTCCTGCACAGAGCTACTTGAACGTCGAGTCCGTTCTCGCGGCCGCCGGGCAAACCGGCGCGAGCGCGATCCATCCCGGATACGGCTTTCTCTCCGAGAACGCAAGCTTCGCCGAGGCCTGCGCGACGGCGGGGCTCACTTTCATTGGTCCCAGTCCGGAGAGCCTGCGTTTGGCGGGTAACAAGCTGCAAGCGCGGCGGAGCGTTGAGAGCGCCGGCGTCCCGGTCATCCCGGGCTCGAACCAGCCTCTGCGCGAGCTTTCCGTCGCTCGTCGTCTCGCCGCCTCGATCGGTTACCCGGCGATGCTCAAGGCGGCGGCCGGCGGCGGCGGAAAGGGCATTCGTCCGATCGCCGATGAGGACGCCCTCGTCGAAGCTTTCCCACTCGCGCAGGCAGAAGCGCGCGCCTCGTTCGGTGACCCCACGTTGTATCTGGAACGACGCATCGAGGGGGCCCGACATATCGAGGTTCAGGTCCTCTGTGATTCGAAGGGAAAGGCGGTTCATCTGGGAGAACGCAACTGCTCTCTCCAGCGCCGTCACCAGAAGCTGCTCGAGGAAGCGCCGTCGCCCGCGCTTCCGCGCGAGCTCGCGCGCCAGCTTCACGAAGCGGCCTTGACCATCGTGGAGGCGACGCGCTACCGGAGCGCGGGGACGGTCGAGTTCCTGGTCGACGCGGACAATCGATTCTATTTCCTGGAGGTGAACGCTCGCATTCAGGTGGAACATCCGGTCACCGAAGCCATCACCGGCGTCGACCTGGTGCGGGCGCAGGTCGAGGAAGCGGCAACCGGCGAGCTGTCATTGAGCCAGAGCGACATCGCGTTTCGAGGTCATGCCATCGAGTGCCGTATCAACGCGGAAGATCCGGACGACGGTTTCCTCCCCCAACCGGGAACGATCGAGACGTTCAGATCTCCCGCGGGTCCATCGGTGCGATTCGACACGCATGTGTTCGAAGGCTACGCGGTGCCGTTCTACTATGATTCGTTGCTGGCCAAGGTGATTACGCACGGAGCGACGCGCGAGGAGGCGATCGATACCATGCGGAGCGCACTGTCCGAGCTCGTGATCGGCCCGATCCACACGACTGCTCCCTTCCTGAAGCGCGTGCTCAAGGACGATGCTTTCCGGAAAGGATCGTATACACTGGATCTGCTACCGCGTCTCGCCCCGGAGAGTAAGGACGACGAGGCATAGCAGGGTGCTAAAAAACGCAGGCCGCCGTGCCGAGCAGCCACCAACGCGTCTGCCGCGAGACCGGCCCGAATGGGCCGAGGACGGGAGCGCCAAGCGCGCGTCCGCCTTCGTTGTACGCCAATGGCTCGAGAACTTCGGGCGGACCCGCCGAAGCCTTGGCGAAGGCGGGAACGAGGAGTGAGCGCGCACTGAGGCACGAAATGACCCGCGCCTGGTACGACCTTTCCGGCAAGGTCGCTCTGGTGATCGGTGCCAGCAAGGGGCTCGGGCGCGAATCCGCGCTCGCGCTCGCGGAGGCCGGGGCGGACGTCGCTTGCGCCGCCCGCTCTCGCGATGCGCTCGTCGCCGTCGCGGGGGCCATCAAGGAGAAGGGTCACCGAAGCTTTTTCACCGTCGCGGACGTCACCGCGGAGGAATCGATCCGGAACGGGGTTGGCGCGGTCTCGGATCATTTCGGCCGCATCGACATCCTCGTCTACTCCGCCGGGACAATGCACGCGGCCCCGGCACTTCAGACCACAAAAGCGGACTGGGATCGCGTTCTCACAACCAACCTGACAGGAGCTTTTCTCGTCGCGCGCGAGGTGGCGTCCACAATGAAAGAGCAAGGTGGCCGGATCGTCATTTTCGGCACGACCTTCGTTGGGCGGGCGCTTCCGCTCACCGTCGCCTACAATGCCTCGAAGGGCGGGCTCCACCAGCTCGTGCAGACGCTGGCCGTCGAGTGGGCCCGCTACCGGATCACAGTCAACGGGATCGCGCCCGGCTACTTCGAGACCGACATGCCCAAAGCGGTGCTCGAGGACCCCGAGCTCCGCCAGCGGGTGCTGTCGCGCATCCCCCTGCGCCGGTTCGGGAACCCTCCCGAGATCGGACCACTCGTCAACTACCTCGCCTCCGACGCCTCGGAGTTCATGACCGGCTCGATCCTGCGCATCGACGGGGGCCAGGCTCTCAATGTATCCTGATGCTACCGTCCCGAACGAACGCGCCGGACTGGTTGGGGGTGGGACCGACAACACCACGCATGGCATGAGCGCGCAATGAGCCGCAAAGGTAAAGGAGTCCAAGATGGCGACGACGAAACCCGACCTACCCAAGAAGGGCGCGCGTTTCAGCCGCAAGCGGGAGCTCATCGTTCGCGCGGCCGCGCAAGCTTTTGGCCGTAAAGGGTTTCACGCAACCACGTTGGATGAGATCGCGGCCGAGCTGGACGTCACCAAGGCGAGCATCTACTACTACTTCGAGACCAAAGAAGAGCTGCTCTACGAGGTTCACCTTCTGTCTTCCGAAGCGTCGCAGGAAGGTGAATAGAGGGCGGTCACGTTTCGACCGCCACTGCGATCCCCTGGCCTCCGCCGATGCACATCGTGAGGAGGCCGAGCCCGCCCCCGATCCGTCGGAGTTCGTGGAGGGCCTTGACCGCGAGGATACCCCCAGTGGCCCCGATGGGGTGGCCCAGGGAGATTCCGGAGCCGTTGACGTTGATGCGGTCGAGCTTCTGGCCAAGCTCCGGATACTCCTCGAAGCAGGCGAGCACCTGAGCGGCGAAGGCCTCGTTCAGCTCGATCACGGCAAAGTCGTCCAGGCCGCGCTCGATGCGCCTCAAGAGCTTGCGCGTTGCCGGGACGGGCCCCAGCCCCATGTGCTCGGGAGCAACGCCGGCCGAGGCGTGCCCGACGAGGCGACCGAGCCGCTCTGCCCCCAGCCCTCGGGCGCGCTCTTCCGACATCAGCACCAGCGCGGCGGCGCCATCGTTCATGCCACTGGAGTTGCCGGCGGTGACCGTACCCCCGTCCGTGAAGACCGGCCGCAGCCGTGCGAGCGCTTCGATCGTCGCGTCCGGCCGCGGATGTTCGTCCTCGTCGAAAAGAGCCGTCTCGTTCCGTCCCCGGGGTACTTCGATCGGAACGAGCTGGCTCGCGAAGCGATCCTCTCCCATGGCCTCGGCGGCGCGCTGTTGGGATCGGAGCGCGTACTCGTCCTGGCGTTCCCGCGAGATCGAGTACTTCTCGGCGAGATTTTCCGCCGTCTCCCCCATCGAGAATTTCGCCGTCGGGTCCAGGCGGGGATCGCGTGCCGGGTCGCCCTTCTGGACGAGCTGGTCGACGACGGTGGCGTGGCCGAGGCGGAAGCCTGCACGAGCGTTGCGAAGGAAGAAAGCAGCGCGGCTCATCGACTCCACGGTGATCACCAGAACGACGTCCGCGTCGCCGCATCGGATCATCTGACTCGCCAGCACAACGGCCTTCAGGCCGGTGCCGCAGTGCATGTTGAGGTTGAAGCCCGGAACCTCGAGCGGAACTAAAGCCTTCAGTCCAATGGGACGAGCGGAGCAGCCCGGCAAGTCGCCGCGATAAGTTTCGGACGTAACCACCTCGTCGACGCATGAGCCTTCGATGCCGGATCGGTCGAGAGCGGCTTTCGCCACCGTCGCGCCCATTTCACCGGTGTGCACTTCCTTGAGCGAGCCTAGGAATCGCCCGATGGGGAGTCGCACGGCGCTCGTGATGACGACCTGTCGCATGATGTCCTCCTCTCTCTATCCAGTGATCTGCTATTCGGCCCAAGGAGGCTTTTTCTTCTCGAAAAACGCCTTCATGCCAGCCCGGGCCTCGTCCGAGGCGCGGCGTCTCGCCAGGATCCCACTCGCCACGTCCCGGGCCTCGGCGGGCGATTTCGCAAAGATCGACCGGACGAGTGTCTTCGCGTCGGCGACCGCTGCCGGTGCCGAGGAACGCAGCTCCTGAAGATGGCTTTCGACCGCCCGGTCGAGCTCCGACGCTGGAACGACCGAATGGACCAGGCCCAGCTCGCGAGCCCGCTCGGCGCCGAAGCGCCTGCCGGTCACGAAAAGCTCCCGCGCCGCCGAGGGACCGATCTTCGCGACGACGTACGGCGAGATCACGGCGGGAACGATGCCCAGGTTGACTTCGGAAAACCCGAAAACGGTGTTCTCCTCGGCGATGACGATGTCGCAGACGCTCACGAGGCCGATACCGCCGGCGATGGCGGCGCCGTGGACCCGACCCACCAGTGCCTGCGGCAGCGTGTCGAGCGACGCGAGCATGTCCGCGAGTCTCGAAGCATCGCGGAGATACTGGTCCTCGGTGTAGCCGGCGGTCTTCGACATCCATTCGAGGTCCGCCCCCGCGGAGAAGACTTTCCCCCGGCCGGAGAGCACCACGACCCGAAGCGATTCGTCCTTACGCGCCGCCGCGGCCCACGCCGCCAGCTCCCCGATGAGCGCCTCGTTGAAGGCGTTTCTGACGTCGGGCCGATCGAGCGTCAGGTGCTCGACAGCCCCGTCGCGGGAAGATGCAAGGTGCCGGTACGTCAAGGAACTTTCTCTATCAATGGAATCGCGGAAGCACCTCGCGGGCAAACAGCTCCATCGAGCGCGTGGATTTGTCCCAGGCGAGTCCGGGAGGTCGTGCCCAGAAGATGAACTCCTCGAAGTTAAAGTTGGCCGTGAGCCGCCGAATCGCCGCCGCGCAATCGTCGGGAGTGCCGACGAAGTAGGCGTCTCGCGGTATAGCGTCGGGGTCCGTCAGTTCCGGCGCGGTTCCATCTCCCGCCTCCCGGTACCATCGCCGATACCAGTTGTGCATGTAGAGATAGTGCTCTTTGACTTCCTTCCAGCCCAGCTCCCGATCCTCGCAGCAATACATCGGCTGGAACAACTTTATTCGGAACTCGTCGGGTTTTTTTCCGTTCTTCTCGAGCTCGTCACGGTACAACTCGATGAGCTCCCGGTCGGGAGGCGGCAGCAGGTGACAGCCCAGTCGTGCCGCCCGCCGCATGGCGGCTTTCGAGCCTCCTCCCATGAACAGCGGAAGCGGATCCTGGAGTGGCTTGGGCGTGACGTCCAGCTCGTCGATCTCGAAAAAGCTCCCCTTGTAAGAGAAGTTCCCCTCCTTCCAGGCTCCCCGGAGGATCGAAACCGCTTCGTCCATTCGCTTTCCGCGCTCGCGATGGGAAACCCCGAACGCCTCGAACTCTTCCACGCGATAGCCGGCGGCGACTCCGAGATCGACCCGCCCACCCGAAAGGAGATCCAGCACCGCCGTGTCCTCGGCGACGCGAATCGGATTGTGAAGCGGCAGCAGCAGGACCAGCGTCCCGAGCCTGACCCGGCGAGTTCGGCCCGCCACACCGGCCAGGAATACGAGTGAGGACGGAAGGTAGCCGTCCTCGATGAAATGATGCTCGGACGTCCAGATCGAATCGAATCCGAGCGTTTCTGCAGTTTCGATCTGCTCCAGTGCGTGGGCGTAGAGCTCGCCCCAGGGCTGCTTCCATTGGGGAGGATTTCTGAGGTGATACCAGAGCCCGAATTTCATAACTGCCGCTGCCCCTACCACTGGGGCTCGCCGAGCAGAAGCTGCTCCGGACGCTCGAGCTGATCCCGCAGGCTCTGGACGAACGCGAGCGCCCCATCGCCATCGAGGATCCGATGGTCGAACGTCAGCGAAATGGGCAGCACGGCACCGACGACGATCTGGCCGTCGCGCACCACTGGACGCTTGCTGATACGACCCACTCCGAGGATCGCGGCTTCGGGATGGCGGATGATGGAAGTACCGAACCAGCCTCCCGCCTGCCCGACGTTGGTGATGGTGAACGTGCCTCCACGCATGTCCGCCGGTTGGAGCCGCCGCTCGCGGGCGGCGAGACCGAGCGCCTCGATGCGACGTGCCAGCTCCAGTATCCCGAGCCGATCGGCTCCGTGAAGGACGGGAACGACTAGGCCCTCTTCGGTGGCGATGGCGATGCCGACGTTGAAGCGCTTCTTTAACGTGATGACGAGCTCTTTCTCGTCAATGGAGGCGTTGAGATAGGGATGCTGCTCGAGTGCGAGCACCGTCGCACGAACGATGAAGGGAAGATAGGTCAGCCTTACCGAAGAAGCCTCGGCACGCGGCCGGAGTCTGGCTCTCAGGTTCGTGAGCGGTGCGGCGTCGATTTCGTGAAAGCCGCAGACGTGGGGGATGGTTCTCGCCGAAAGGGTCATGGCCTCGGCGATGCGCCGCCTCAGTCCTCGCAGCGGGATGCGCTCGACTTGCTTACCCGGCTCTTCCGGTGCCGCGGCGGCGGATGCGCTCAGCGGCTCATCCCGCTTTTGCACAAAGCCCTCGACATCCTCGCGGGTGATGCGCCCCCGGGGACCTGAGCCCGGAACCGACTCGAGATCGATGCCCTTCGCTTCTGCTAGCTTCCGGACGACCGGGGCGGCGAGGACCCGAGCGGATGCGCCCTCTCCCGCCTGGCCAGCGCCGTGCGGAGCGGGACCCGCGCGTGAAACAACCGCCTCGACCTCCTTCTCTGGCGCCCCAGCCGTCGTCGAGGTCGCCGCCCCGTCCAAGTCCATGACGAAAAGGAGCGAGCCAACTTTCACTCTCTCGCCCTCGCTCACGGTGAGCTCCGCCATCGTTCCGGTGGCGGGGGCGGGCATCGTAACGACCGCTTTGTCGGTCTCCACCTCGGCGACGGGATCGTTCTCCGCGACCCGTTCCCCGACTTTCACGAGCCACTTCAGGACTTCCGCTTCGGCCAGCCCTTCGCCCACATCGGGCATACGGAACTCCAGGCGCGCCATGGCTTCAGTGCTCCGTGCCCGCCCGCAGCCCCTTCTCGAACAAGGTGCTAGCTCCCCACGACCTTTTGCATGGCCTCGAGCACGTGGTCCTTGTTGAGCAGGTAGTCGGGCTCGAGCACCTGCACCGGGTACGGCATGTCGGGCGCGCAGACGCGGATCATCGGCGCCTCGAGGGAGTAGAACACATCCTCTGCCTCTTGAATCGACGTGAGGACCTCTGCGGCAAATCCGCCCGTCTTGCAGGACTCCTGGGCCACCACGACTCGGCCGGTCTTCCGGACCGAATCAGCGAGCGTCTCCGTATCGAGCGGAACGAGTGTTCTCAGGTCGATGACCTCCGCCGAAATACCATGCCGAGCGGCCTCTTCGGCGGCCTGGCGGACGACTTCGACCGCCGCGCTCCACGCGATGACGGTGCAGTCCTCACCCTCCCGCACGACTCGAGCCTCGCCGAGGGGAAAGGGTTCGTAGCTGGACGGAACCTCGCCTTTCGTCAGTCGATATCCGCGAAGCGGTTCGAGGAACATGACCGGATCGGGATCGCGCACCGAAGACAGCAGGAGCCCCCGTGCGTCCGCGGGATTCGACGGCGCCACGAGCTTCAGGCCAGGACAGTGGGCAAAATGCGCCTCGAATCCATCCGAGTGCATCTCGGGAGCCCGCACCCCTCCGCCGTAGGGCGTGCGAATCGTCACCGGCGCGGAGAGACTTCCCCACGAGCGGTAACGGATCCGTGCCAGCTGTTCGACGATTTGATTGAAGGCGTTGTGCGTAAAGCCCATGAACTGGATCTCGACAACCGGAACCAGGCCCGATATCGCAAGACCGAGGACGGAACCGATGATGGTGCCCTCGGCGAGCGGCATGTCCACGACACGGTCAGTGCCGAACGCCTCTGCAAGTCCCTCGGTGGCGCGAAAAACGCCGCCGACCCGGGCGACGTCCTCGCCGAGAACGACGACCCGCGGGTCGCGCTCCATCTCGTGGTGAAGGGTGTCGCGAATGGCCTCCACCATCGTCATTTTAGTCACGGGCGTCATCTCCGTTACCGGCTCGCTCCCGGAGCTCGCGCTGCTGCTCCCGAAGTCGGGGGGGCATTTGGGCGAAGACGTGAGCGATGCCCTCGTGGCCTCGCGAAGGCGGACGCTGCTGCGCCTCCGCCCAGGCGGCATCGAGCTCCGCCTTGACTTCCTGCTCCATCGCCTCCCCCACCGACGCGTTCCAGGCGCCGCGCTTTTCCAGGTAGCGCTGAACGCGAAGCAGCGGGTCTTTCTTCTCCCAGGCTTCGAAGACTTCGGGAGGATCGAGGCGCGAGGCATCCGCGGTGGTGTGGATTCCCAATCGGTAGGTCATGCCCTCGATGAGCGTCGGACCCTCTCCGGCCCGGGCGCGCTCGACCGCTTGGCGCGTCACGTCGTACACGGCGAAGAGATCGTTTCCGTCCACCGAAACACCGCGGAATCCGAACGCGTCGGCCTTTTGCGCGATGGTCTCGGACGCGGTTTGCAGCTCTCGCGGAGTGGCGATGGCCCATTCGTTGTTTTGGCAGAAGAAGATGACCGGAGCCTTGCGGAGGCCAGCCAGGTTGGCCGCCTCGAGAAAATCTCCTTGTGAGGATCCCCCTTCGCCGAAGTGCACCACGACGACGTCGGTCTTCCCCTGGTGCTTGAGCCCCCAGGCGAGTCCCACCGCGTGAGGGATCTGCCCGGACACCGCGGCCTGGAAGGGGAGCATCTTCACGCCTTCCGGAATGTAAAACCCGATGGGGCTTCCCATGTGCCACAAGAAGGCCTGGACGAGGTCCAATCCGTGGAACAGCTGGCCGGCCGCCTCGCGGTACTGGGGAACGAACCAGTCACGATGACGCTCGAGCGGCAGGACGCTTCCGACGCTACAGGCTTCCTGGCCGATGCCGGGTGCGAGGGTCACCATGAGACCGCGGCGAGCCAGCTTGATACAGAGCTCGTCGTACCGTCGTCCGAGCAACATCGCGCGAAGACCCGCGACAGCCTCCTCGTCGCTCAGTGGCGGCTCGTCCACGAGGAGGTTCCCCTCCGGATCCAGCGTGCGGACCGGTCCTCGTTGGTGTCCGCGGCCCTCCGCAGCTTTCGATGCCTTCGCTTGCTGAAGCAAACCTCGCTCCTCTCAGATCTGGTCCGCGACCTCGCGGCGAAACGTGCGTATGAAGTCCAGGTGCTGCTCCACCGAATCGTGCTCGAACTGGCAAATGAAATCGGTGGCACCCATGTTCCGGTATTTCCGCACGAAGTCGATCATCTCTTCGAGCGATCCGCGCATCCCGACCTCGCCTTGGTTTCCGAGATAATAGCCTTCGGAAACAGCCTGTTCCTTCTTGTTTCCGGTGGCCGCGAAGAGGTCGACGGTATATCGGATCGAGACGCCGACGCTCCTCCCGTGCTCGCTGGCATAGCGCTCGACCTTCCTGGACGCTTCGGCGAAGCCCGCCGGGTCGACCTCGTCGGCGTGCCAGCCGTCGCCCAGCCGGGCGGCGCGACTGAGCGCCCGGTCCGAGTTCCCCCCCACCCAGATCGGAGGCCCTCCCTTCTGCTCCGGCTTCGGTTCGAACAGCGCGTTCTCGTAGCGGTGAAACTGGCCGGAGAACGAGGGCTTCTCGGCTGTCCACAGGTCGCGAATCACGGCGAGCGACTCGTTCATCACCTCGCCCCTTTTCTTGAATTTGGCGCCGAGAAAGCCGTACTCCTCTTCGTTCCACCCAATGCCCGCCCCGAGGATGAAGCGCCCGCCGGACAGCTCATCAATCGTGGCCACTTGTTTCGCGGTCAGGATCGCGTTGCGCATGGGTACGACCAGAACCGAAGTGCCCAGCCGAATCGTCTTGGTCTTCGCCGCCAGCCAGGCCAGTGTCACGAGGGCCTCGTAGATGTGGCCGTATCGGGGAAACGCGGACCCCACGAGGATATGATCGCTCGTCCAAAGCGAGGTGTAACCCTGCTCCTCGGCAACGCGGGCCACCTCCAGCAAGTGATCGCGGCTCGGTGCTGCACCGTAAGGGAAATTTGGCAGGGTGACGCCGAACTGCACAAATCACCTCCAGCCTTCAGCGAGCGACTCCATCGTCAAGAACTCCCTTATAAGGTCAGCGCCAACACGTTGTCAAACGTTTTTGACCGTAACGGTAGAATGATTTACGGAGATACCGCCTCATCGGCTGCGGCTGCGCGTCTCATTTCCATGCGGGAAAGGAGTGTACTTTTTTACGTAGAAGGATAGACAGGATCCTACCCGGTCACTATAATTCTACCGGCGGGTCGAAATACGCGGGGAACCGGTCCCGGACGGAAGTGACATGTGTCCCACCGCAGCCAATCCCGATTCCATTTTCGCAGGTGAGTGTGAACGCTGAGACGCCGGTTCCGGATCGCGCTAGGACGCAGGGGTCTGTATGAAATCTGTTCGGATGGGCTGTGGCTCCGCGTCCTGGGGGGACATGCTCGACCCGGCGGTGGAGCTCGCAGAGAAGGGGGAGGTGCAGTACATCGGCTTCGATCACCTCGCCGAGCTCACCATGTCCATCCTTCAGCGAATGAAGAACAAGGATCCCCAGCGCGGCTACATCCCCGATTTGATTCCATGGATGAAGAAACTCTTGCCCATCGCGCGAGACAAGGGCATTCGCATGCTGACCAACGCTGGCGGGGCCAACGTACAGGCGGCCGGCGAGGCCGTGGCGGCTGTGGCCTCGGAGCTCGGGTACAAGGGGATGAAGCTTGGTCTGGTGTTTGGTGACGACGTCTTGGAACAGCTTTCCGACTTTCGAAATGAAGGCGTGAAATTCCCCAATCTGGATACCGGCGAGGAGGACATCGATCCGGTCGCCGACCGCATTGTCTCCGCCAATGCCTATATCGGTTCGGAGGGCCAGATCGAGGCGCTCGGAGCCGGCGCCGACGTCATCATCACCGGCAGGGCCACCGATAACTCGGTCTACGTCGCGCCGATGGTGCACGAGCTGGGTTGGTCCCTGGACGATTGGGACAAGATGGCGGCGGCGGTCACCATCGGTCACATCATCGAGTGCTCGGCGGGTTGCGCGGGCGGCATGTCGAACTTCTGGAAAGACATCGAGGAGCCCTGGCGCGTCGCCTTTCCCATCGCACAAGTCGAGGAGAACGGCGAGGCGATCATCACCAAGGCGCCGGGCAGCGGGCGGATGGTCACGGAGTGGACGGTCAAAGAGCATCTCGTTTACGAAGTTCACGATCCGAAGAATTACTTGATGGCGGATGCGATTGCGGATTTCTCGGACATCCGACTGGAACCGGTAGGTCCGGATCAGGTCAAAGTGAGCGGCTTTCGGGGCAAACCGCGACCGGAGAAGCTCAAGTTCTGCCTCGGCTACACGGACGGCTGGCTCGGCGAGTCCGAAATCAGCGTGTGCTGGCCCGACGCTTACGAAAAAGCCCAGTTCTGCGAGCGCTTCCTTCGCGGTCGATTCGAGGCGCGCGAGATTCCCATCGTCGAGTCGCGTTTCGACTACATCGGACTCAACTCCATTCACGGTCCGCTTGCGAAATTGCCCTCCGATCTCGCGGAAGTCAACGAGGTCCGGGTTCGGGTCGCGGTCAAGACGACCAGCCGCCAGTTCGCCAATCAAGTCCGGCGGGAAGTGACGCACCTCTGGACCCATGGCCCGGTGGGCACCACCGCGGTCATCTCCCCGCCACCGCCGCGAGAGATCATTGCTTTGTGGCCGACGCTCATTCCGCGCGAGCTCGTCCGGGAGCGCGTGGAAGTCCTCGAGGTGTCTTAATGGCGCAAACGGTCCAGCTGCGTGAGCTCGCCTATGCTCGCTCGGGCGACAAGGGAGATATCATCAACATCGGCGTCATGGCCAAGGACGACGCTGCCTACGCCACGCTCAAGAAGCACCTGAGCGCGGACAAAGTGAAGTCGCACTTCAAGGATTTCGTCAGGGGTGATGTGACGCGCTATGAGATGGACAACCTGAATTCTCTCGAGTTCGTGCTAAAACAGGCGCTGGGTGGCGGTGCGACCCGCACCCTGATGATGGACCAGACGGGCAAAGCTTATGGCCCCAACCTGCTCCGCCTCGAGCTCGAGATAAAGGACTAGGCGCATGGGTACGGCGAAAACCGGCGCGCGGTCGATCGACCGTCTGCTAGAGGAGCTCGAAGCGAAAAAGGCGAAGCTCGCCGCCATGGGCGGCGCCGAAAAAGTCGCGAAACAGCACAGCCGGGGAAAGCTCGCTGCCCGGGAACGGCTCGTCAGTTTCTTCGACCCAGGAAGTTTCGTCGAGCTCGGCGGGCTGGTGCGCTCCCACAACGAGGAGTTCGGGATGAAGGGGCGGGACACGCCCGCGGACGGTGTCGTGATCGGCCACGGCAGAGTCGAGGGACGGGAAGTCTGTGTCTACGCGACCGATTTCACCATCCTGGCCGGAAGCGCCGGCGAAAGCCACTCGGCCAAAATCGCCGCCATCATCGAGCTTGCCGGTCGAATGAGGGTACCGGTGGTCGGCATGCTCGACTCGGCAGGGGCACGGCTTCATGAAGGGAGTGCTCTGTCCCGACCCTTCAACCGCATCTTCATCAACCAGTCCATACATTCCGGTGTGATACCCCAGATCCAGATCCTGATGGGTCCCTGTGCGGCCGGGCAGGGCTATTCGCCGATGCTGTCGGACTTCCTGATCATGACGCGGAAAACGGCGTTCATGTGGCTGGGTGGTCCTCGCCTGACCAAGGCGGCGACCGGCGAGGACATCGACGACTCTGTGGTGGGCTCGGCGGACTCGAACATGGCGGCCGGGCAGTGCGATCTCATCGCCGAGGACGATGGAGAGGCGGTGCTGTTCGCCCGGCAGCTCCTGGCCTACCTGCCGCAGCATTGTGAAGAGCAACCCCCACGGGTCTCCTGCGACGATCCCGCCGATCGGCGGGACGAAGAGCTGCTCGACATCCTTCCGGACTCCCCGCAGATGACCTACGACATGCACGAGATCGTCGAACGCATCGTGGATCAAAGGAGCTTTCTCGAGATCAAGCCGGACTTCGCTCCCAACATCATCACCGGTCTGGCGCGCTTCGGTGGCCAGCCGGTGGGGCTCATCGCGAACAACCCCGACGAGATGGGCGGGGTCATGGAGAACGACTGCTCCGACAAGTACATGCGTCTCATGACCTTCTGCAACGCCTTCCATCTCCCCATCATCACGCTGATCGACACCCCGGGCTTCGTGGTGGGTCGCGAATGGGAGAATCAGGCGATCCTCCGTCACGGGGCGAAGCTTTTGTACGGCTATGCTTGTGCCACCGTCCCCAAGATCTCGATTGTGGTGCGCCGCTCTTATGGCGGCGGCAACGTGGTCATGGGCTCGAAGACGATGGGAGCCGATTTCTCCTACGCCTGGCCCACCGCCGAGATCTCGATCATGGGGCCAGAGCAGGCGGCCGCCATCATCTGGTCCAAGGACCTGGACAACGCGAAGAACAACGAAGAACAGGCGCGGCTCCTCGAGGAGCGCTGCCGGGAGTATCGGGAGAAGTACATCAACATCTTCAGCCTCGCGGAGAATTACCGTTACGACTTCGTGGACGACATTATCGACCCACGGGACACCCGCGCCGTTCTGATTCGCTCCCTCGAGGCCTTGCGTCACAAGAAGGTCGAGCTTCCGAAACGGCGAAACGGAAACCCGCCACAATAGAAGTCCACGGCACCGAGGCGGCTTTCATCACCGGCATCTCTCGAGAGGTAGAATGAAAGACAATCAACGGTTTCGCGCGAGTGAGCCCGGGATCGGCAAAGAAGCGGCCCAGTGGCTCATCGACCGGAGAGTCGCTATGGCGGGGGCGGCCAACAACGGGTTCGAAGTCCTGCCGAGTGAGGACTCGGAGGAGTCGGACCCGGTCCACCAGATGCTTCTTACCCAGAACGGGATCTACATTCTCGAGAACCTGGTGACGCAGGAGCTGGCGAGGGATCGAGTCTACGAGTTCATGTTCGTTCTGACGAGGTCGAAAACCAAGGGCTCGACGGCCGCCAACATCTCTCCCGCGGAAACGGTATGAAACACGTTGTTCGTTCGCTCGTCGTCTCGCTGATCTCGTGCGTAGTGGGCCCCGGCGCTGTCGCCCAGGAGTGGTCCAATTACGGCGCCGACCAGGCGGCCACCAAGTATTCTTCGCTCGAGCAGATCCACCGCGGTAATGTCGAACGGCTCGAGATCGCCTGGGAGTGGCAGACGGGGGAGCGAGCGGAGAAGGCGTTCGGGACCCGACCGGGCAAGTTCGAGGCCACGCCGATTCTCATCGATAACGTTCTCTATCTGAGCACATCCTACAGCCGCGTCGTTGCCCTCGACGCCGAGACGGGTCAGTCTCTCTGGACTTACGATCCAAAGACCTACCGGCTCGGTCCCGGCTTCACTGGAATCGGTTTTGCGCACCGGGGCGTGGCCGCGTGGCGAGACGAGGGACGTCTCAGAATCTTCATCAACGCCCGACACAAGCTGGTCTCGCTCGACGCGGTGACCGGTGAGCCGGTGGGAGCCTTCGGCCGTGATGGCGTCGTGGATCTGGTCGAGACGTTCGATCGGCCGGTGGAGAAGACGCACTTCGAGACCCGCTCGCCTCCGGTGGTCTACCGGGACCTGGTGATCGTTGGAAGCCACATTCCGGACTGGCTCATCTTCGACAACGACCCGCCCGGCGACGTGCGCGCTTTCCATGCCCGGACGGGAGAGCTGGTCTGGACGTTCCATACCGTTCCACGGGAAGGCGAGTTCGGCCGCGAGACATGGGAGGACGGCTCGTGGAAGTTCACCGGGCACGCCAACGTCTGGCCGCCCATGAGTCTCGACGAGGAGAGAGGCCTTCTTTATCTCCCGGTGAGCACTCCCAGCAACGACTGGTACGGAGGAAAACGACCGGGCAAGAACCTCTTCGCCGAATCGCTCGTTTGTCTCGACGCGATGACGGGCGAGCGCAAGTGGCACTATCAGCTCGTTCACCACGGACTGTGGGACTACGACCCTCCCGCCGCTCCCGTCCTCGTGACGCTTCACGGCGAGGAGCGAACGATCGATGCGGTCGTGCAGGTCACCAAGATGGGTTTCGCTTTCGTGTTCGATCGCGTCACCGGCGAGCCCGTCTGGCCCATCGAGGAGCGGCCGGTGCCTTCGAGCGACGTACCGGGGGAGAAGGCATGGCCCACCCAGCCTTTTCCGACGCGCCCCCCGCCGTTTGCCCGACAGGGTGTGTTCCTCGAGGATGCTTTCGATCTGACCCCGGAGCTCGAGGCAGCGGCCCGGGCCGAGCTGAAGAAGTACCGCCGGGGACCGATCTACACGCCGCCTTCCCTCGAGGGCACGCTTCAGCTACCTGGCTCACTCGGCGGTGCGAACTGGGGTGGTGGAGCTTTTGATCCGGAGACGGGCCTCTTCTACGTGAAGACGTCCGACACGCTCCGGATCACACGCCTCGAACGGCCCGGTCCCGCCGGCGAGGTCCCGTCGCAGAGCCATCTGCCGGAGCGGGTTCCGACGGATGCCGAGTGGGTAGTATCACGCATGAACGCCTCGTTCGCCAACGGTCTTCCGCTCATCAAGCCACCGTACGCACATCTGACGGCGATCGATCTCAACCGCGGCGAGATCGCCTGGCGCGTGACGCTCGGTGACTGGCCGGAGCTTCGGCGCCATCCGGCGCTCAGAAATGCTCGGCTGCCGGAGCAGCTCGGAGCGCCGGGACCTCCCGGTGCGATTGTCACCAAAGGGGGCCTGGTTTTCGTGGGCGGTGGCGATCGGGCGCTTCACGCGTTCGACGCGCGGAGCGGAGCGGCGCTGTGGCACGGAGCGCTCCCCCGCCCGACGACCGGAACGCCCATGACCTACCGCTCGCGCCGTGGCCGGCAGTTCGTGGTCGTCGCCACCGGCTTCGGCGAAGATGCCACGCTCGTGGCCTTCGCGCTTCCGGACGAGGGAGAATGATGCGGTTCGATCATCGATTGGCCGCTTGCCTTCTTGTCGTCGGACTGTTTGCCTGTGAAGACGACAGGGAACACGAAGACATTCCTGTCTACCCGCCACCGCGAGAAGGGATTGCGCCCGCGGTCGCGTCGTTGGTCCTGACCCCCGCGACGCTCGAGCAGGGTGCCGAGCTCTACCGGAAGGACTGCGCTTCCTGCCACGGGGACGGCGGGCGCGGTGAAGGGCCCCTGTCGCGCGATCTGACCGCGAAGCCGAAAGACCAGACCGATCCTCGAATGATGAATTACCTCTCCGATATGGACCTCGCCAACTTCGTGCGCTACGGCGGCTTCGAGATGCCTGCCCACCCCCACATCCGCAGCGACGACCTGGTCGCGCTGGTGGCGTTCGTACGCTCGCTCAGCTATCCCGACGTGAGGGACATCGAGCTGCAACCGCTCGCTCAACGGACGGTCGAGGAGTTCACTCCGGTGAGCTCGGAGGTGCTCGAGAGCCCTCCGCCCGGTGACTGGCTGATGTATCGCCGAACGTATGACGCCTGGGCCTACAGCCCCCTCGGCCAGATCGACCGGGAGAACGTCTCGCGGCTGCAACTCGCCTGGTCGCGCGCCATGGAGCCGGGCGAGCAGGAAACGACGCCTCTCGTGCACGACGGGGTCATGTACCTGGCGAATCCGGGGGACGTGATCCAGGCGCTTCATGCGCGCAACGGCGACCTCATCTGGGAGTACCGCCGCGGTCCCATCACCGCCGGCAAGACGCGCGTGCGGAACATCGCGATCTACCAGGACAAAATCTTCCACTTCACGAAGGGCGAGCCGTATCTGATTGCGCTCGATGCCCGCACCGGCGAGCTCGTCTGGGAGGTTCCGGTCGAGGGCAACTTCTCTTCCGGACCTATCGTCGCAAACGGCAAGATCGTCAACGGCCGCTCCTGCTCGCCGGTCGAGGGCCCGGACGTCTGCTATATCGCCGCCTACGATCCGGATGACGGATCGGAGTTCTGGCGCACACGACTGATCCCTCGCCCGGACGAGCCAGGCGGCGACAGCTGGGGCGAGCTTCCGTACGAGGAGCGGCGCCACGTCGGGGCCTGGAGCGTGGGAAGCTACGATCCGGAGCTGAACCTGATCTTCTGGGGAACATCCGTGCCCGCGCCCTCTCTGGAACGCGTTCGGGGAACGCCGGGAGGGGACGTCCTCTACTCGAACTGTACGCTCGCTCTCGATGCCGATACCGGGGAGATCGTCTGGTACTACCAGCACCTGCCCCGCGACAACTGGGATCTCGATCATGTCTTCGAGCGCTACCTGGTCGAGACGCGGGTGGCGCCGGACCCGGACTCGGTGGAATGGATCAGCCCTCGCGCCGAACGTGGCGAGACGCGAAAAGTGGTCACTGGCATTCCGGGTAAGACGGGTATCGTCTACACCCTCGACCGAGAGACCGGCGAGTTCCTGTGGGCAAAGGAGACCCTCTATCAGAACCTCGTGACGAAGATCGATCTGGAGAGTGGAAGAGTCCACATCAACGAGGAGCTGGTGGTGGATGCGTACGAGGAGATTCTCGTCTGCCCCGCCCGTTCGGGAGGCAAGAACTGGCCGGCGGGAGCTTACAGCCCGCTCACCGGTTTGATGTACCAGCCGCAGCAGAACCTCTGCATGCTCCACACCGGAAGCACGGAGTCCGCCCGTCCCGAGGACGGCTACGCTTCGACGGTCTTCTTCGTGGAGGACCCTTCGATCCGGCAGGAGCCCTATCCGGTCGGGCGTGTCGACGCCGTCTCCATCGAGACGGGGAAGACGGCCTGGCTCCATCAACAGCGTGCGGGAATGATCAGCGGCCTGGTGGCCACTGCCGGAGGCCTCGTTTTCGGAGGCGACGTCAATCGACGCTTCAAGGCGTTCGACGATCGAACCGGCGAGGTGCTCTGGGAGACGATTCTGAGTGCGCCCGTCTCCGCGCATCCGGTGAGCTACGGGGTCGATGGCCGTCAATACGTCGCGGTGCCCGTCGGTGGCGCGACCGCCGTGCCGGAACGGCGTGTTCTCTCCGTCCATACCGAGATCAAGCCGACCCGTGGAATCAACGCTATTTTTGTTTTCGCTCTTTCGGGCACGACGGTGAGCGTCGTTACGCCCACCACTCCGTAAGGAGGCCTTCCGATGAGAAGCCTGGCACCGGTCCGGACCTTGTCAACACTTCGACGGTGAACAAGTCCGTCGCGGCGATGGCTCCCCAGTGTGCTTTCAGAAACGTACTCCATTGAATTCGTTGGCACCAAGTGCCCTCGTGCGAGCTCTGCTTCGACTGCCTACTCGTTGTCGGCCATCCAGGACTCCCACCATTCATCGCACCAGTAGCCGAGAGTACCCTGTGCGTGATGGTACTCCAGCCAGTTGTTCAGCCAGTTGAGGAAACGGGCGTCACCCGGCTTTATGGAAGGATGCACGACTTCGCGCGAGAAGATGACGAGCTTTCCCTCCTCGTCCCTCAGAAACTTCAGACCGGGATGCTTCTCCATGAAGATTTTCGTCACCGAATCGGTTAGACAGGCGTCGGCGCGTCCTTGCTCGACTTCCTCGGAAGGCTTTTTGAGCTCCCTCATCGTGGCCTTCGGGAACTCTTTCAGGATGATATCCCGGATAGAAGAGCCGTGCCACACCGTTGCGACCTTGCCTTTTTGATTGAGCTCGCGCTTGTCGGTGATCTCGCTGTCGGCGGGGATGAGCGCCGTCACTCTGTAAGCGGTCAGACGCCCGGTGGCGAACTCGACCTCGAGGGCCCGCTGTGGCGTGTTCGTATGCTTGGGAAGCAGGTCGACCTTCCCCGAAAGCAGAGCCGGGATGTGCTCGGGCCACGGAAGGTCCACGCACTCGAGCTCGACACCGAGGTCTTCGGCAATCAGTCCGCCGATGATCGGCGCGATGCCCCATGGCTTTCCGGTCTTGGGATCAATGTAGAACTCGGGAGGAAATCCTCCCTCCTCCGGCGGGGGATTGAACTCGACAGCGATGCGAAGCACACCTCTTTCGCGAATCGCGTCCAACACGGTTCGTTCCATCATGTTCTTATCTCCTCCTTAGCGAAACCGCCTCTCCAGCAGCCGAGAGAGTCGAGTGATGACCAGGACCAGGCCGACGTAGATAACGCCGCCTGTGGTGTAGAACTCGAGCGCACGAAAGGACTCGCTGGCGCCGATGCGGACGAGGCGCATCAAATCCATGACTCCGATCACCGAGACGAGCGATGAGTCCATGAGCATCACCGCAAACAGATTGGTGGTCGGCGGAAGCGCTCTCCGAACCGCCTGCGGAACAACGACGCTCCAGAAGGTCTGCGAGGGCGTCAGTCCGAGAGCCAGTGCCGCCTCCTTCTGCTCTTTCGGAATCGAGGCGAGCGCCCCCCGGTCGACTTCCGCCAGGTACGCGCCATAGAGCGTCGAAAGACAAATCACGCCTGCCTGGAACGGTGAGAAAGTGATGCCGAGCAGAAGCGCCAGGCCGTAATACAGCCAGATGATGTAGACGTAGAGAGGAATCCCACGGAACAGCTGCACGTAGCCGCGAGCCAGTGTGGCCAGAACGCGGGATTGCGAGAGCCGGCAGACCGCCACCAGGAGCCCGAGGATGCCCGCGAGCACCATCGATACCGCGGTGATGAGAAGCGTCATCCCCATCGCTTTCAGGATCAGATCGGACTGCTCGAGGACGGGGGCGAAGTTGAAGCGGTACATGCCGTCCTACGAGGCCTCCGACACCGACGTTTTCGCAAGACGGGTCTCGAGCCTCGAGACGACCGCTCCCAGTCCGAGCGCGATGACGACGTAGATCACGGCCGCGGTCGTCAGGAACTCGAAGGGACGGAAAAAGTAGTTTCCCCGGGCCTGCGCCGCCCTCATGAGCTCGTACACACCGAGTATCGAGACCAGCGCCGAGCCCTTGAGCATTCCAATGAAGTCGTTTCCGATCGTAGGCGTGACGATCCGAAGGGCCTGCGCGAACACCACATCCTTGAACGCTTGAAGTGGGGTGAGTCCCAGGGACAGGGCAGCCTCGGTCTGCTCTCGAGGGATGGCTTCGATTCCCGACCGGTAGATCTCTGCCAGATGGGCGGCCTCCTGAATGGCCAAGCAGGCGATCGCCGCCTGCAGGGGAGAAAGCTTCAGTCCGAAGGCGACGACGACACCGAAGTACATCCACATAAGGAAGACCAGCTGGGGAAGCCCACGGAAGAAATCCACATAGACGGCGGAGACTAGTTTCAGCGTTGGGATGGCGGACAGCCGCATGAGAGCGATGGGTAGACCGAGCAGGAGCGCGACGGTCATCGCGACGACGGTGACGAAGAGGGTCATCCCGAGGCCCTGCAAGAGGAATGGTGCGCTCTTTAGAACAGGACCGAAGTCGAGGTTCATACCAGTCACTCAAACGCGAATTCGTCGCAGGAATGCTTGCGTCCGTTCCTCCTCGGGATGGGAGAGCATCGATTCCGGACTTCCCTCTTCGACGATCACGCCTTCGTCGAGAAAAAGGATGCGGTCGCCACATTCCCGGGCGAAGCTCATCTGATGAGTGACGACGATCATCGTCATGCCGTCTTCAGCCAGCTGCTTCATGTCCCTCACGACGTCTCCCACCAGCTCCGGGTCGAGGGCCGACGTGATTTCGTCGAACAGCATGAGCTCGGGCTCCATGATGAGCGCACGGGCTATCGCGACCCGCTGCTGCTCGCCGCCCGAGAGCTTCGAAGGAACCGCATCCACTTTTCCGGTGAGGCCCATTCTCTCGAGCGTTTTGAGGCTCTTGTCTCGCGCTTCGTCCTTCGACATGCCGAGTACGCGCACCGGCGCGAGCATGACGTTGGCGAGGACGCTCAAGTGCGGAAAGAGATTGAACTGCTGGAAGACGAGTCCGATGTGGGTCCTCAGAAAACGAAGCTCGGGGTTCGCCCTCAGCCCTAGCCCCTTCTTCCGCACGCTCTCGGCGTATTCCTGGCCCATGAAAAACACCTGCCCGGAGTCCGGGACGGTGATCAGATTGACGCACTTCAGTAGGGTGCTCTTCCCTTTTCCACTCGGCCCGATGACAACGACAGTCTCGCCTCGGCGCACTTGGAGGTCGATGCCGCGCAGGATCTCGATCTCACCGAACGATTTTCGCAGGTTGACCAGCCGCAGAATCTCATCGGGCATAGGGAACCAACGCCTCGCCGGCTCTCAATCGAGAGACGGCGGCAGTACTTGCATCCAGTCGGGGACGCCGCGCTCTCGATTCCATTTCAGCTTCACGTTCCAGAGCGTCTGGTTGGACGTGTAGTAGTCGATCCAGTTGTCGAGCCAGTTCAAAAATCGCTGATCGCCGGCCCGGATCACCATACAGCCATAGAGGGAGTAGACGATCTGATCGCGCCAGATCTTGCCTGCGGGATTCTCGCGGGTCATGTCCCAGGCGTCAGAAGCGTCCGCAATCATGGCGTCGGCGCGTCCGCTCACGAGCTCCATGTACGCAGCCGCAACGTCCAGTGCCCGATGGGTTGCTTCCGGAAAGAGAGCGTTCGCCGTGCTCTCCTGTGAGCCGCCGAGCAGGAAAGAGACCGTTCGCTCGGGAGTGTTCAGGACTGCGAGTAACTCGTCGAGAGTTGCCTGGTCGTGCAAGGGGCTATCGGCAGGCAGGATCAGAACGCCGGGATAGTAGTCCATCGGCCTCGTCATCTCGACGACCTTGGCCCGTTCGGGGGTGTTGGTCATCCCCTGGGTAACGATGTCCACATTGCCGGTCGTGATCGCGGGGATGAGTGCGGTCCACTCGAGATCGACCCACTCCACCGTAACGCCGAGGTCCCGGGCCATGAGGTTCGTCAGCTCGACCGAGTACCCCACCGCCTCGCCCGTCTCGGGGTCCACGAAGCAGGTACCCTTGTAGACACACTCGACACCCACTCGCATCACGCCGCGTCTGGGGATTTCGTCGAGCAGCGACGGTGCCTCCCCTCCACCGCCACCGCCGCGGCAAGAAAGCGGGAGCAGCGTAGCGGTGACAAGAAGAACGAACGAGTGTCGCAGCACCGATTGGCCTCTACTTGATGGCGAGCGGGTTGATGGGTGAGCCCACGGCTCCGGTGATTCGAAGCGGCTGGCCGACGAAGAAGAACTGGTAGACACCGTCGACGGCGCAATCCTCGGCCAGCTCCTCCAGGTGGAACATCTCTCCCAGCGTGAGGCCGAGATCCCGAATCAACGTTCCGTGCAGCGGTAGGCTTGCGCCCGCTCTTTCGGCCGGCTGGACTTCGACGGTGATGTTGTCTGCCGCAACCGCCGAGACCTGACGCTCGTGCAGCCACAAAACGGTGCTTTCGCCGAGACCCGGGGCACCGTCCCAGAACTCGCTTTTGTCTTTCAGCTCGTAGAACCAGGGCAGGTGCCCGGTGCGCACCAGCAGGATGTCACCCGTCTGAACCTCCGTGTTCGCGAGTGCCAGCGCCTTGTCGAGATCGGTCGCGGGCACGGCGTAGCCCGGCTTCAGTCGCTCTCCGTCGTTCACCGCCCGGGGGAGATCGAGGAGCACACCCCGGCCCACAAAGTGCCGGTAGAGCTTCTCGATACCCAGGCGACGGGCCCCGGTGCTCCCGCGAACGTAGCTCTGGCTGAACCCGTTGAAGAGCTGCTCCCCATACCAGGCGTGGGAAAGAGCGTCCCACTGCGTCGAGCATTGAAGGGCGGCAAAGATATAATCATCGGCGAATTTCATCCCGCCCTCCGGGTAGTCGCCGAACCCTCGTTGTCCCGCCGCGTAATCGGCTCCCGACAACGTCATCACGTGTTTCGGCGGCAACCGGCCGGGGTAAACGGGACCGCGATCGTCGAGAGGAATGGCGCAACTGAAAACGCGGCCTTTCTTGACCAGACGGCTGGCACGAACGATGGCTTCGGGTGTCAGGAAGTTCGCAGTGCCCAACTCGTCGTCGTCGCCCCAGCGACCCCAGTTGCTGAGCTTCGGGCCGTCGGTCATGGCGAGATTCCTGTCATGCACCATGGGGCAAGGTGGCGAGCACCTCCCTCATGCGTCCGATTCCGTCGCGTATCTCCTCTTCCGAGCAGGCGTAGGCGATCCGCAGGTAGCCCTCGCCAGCTGCTCCGAAGGCCGATCCGTGCACGGCGCCGACGCCCGCTTCGCGGACCAGACGCATCGCCACCTCCCTCGACGGCAGGCCGAAGGCGGTCACGTTCGGAAAGGCATAAAACGCGCCGGCGGGTTTTTCGGTGCGAACACCGGGAATCTCGCGAAGCAGCGAGACGACGAGGTCCCGCCGCCTGCGATAGGCAGAGACCATGTCGTCGACACAGCTCTGGTCGCCGTCGAGCGCTGCGATCGCCGCCTTCTGAACGAAGGAAACCGCGCAGCTGACGGTGTACAGATGAACGCGGTTGACGCTCTCCACCGCCTGCGCGGGACCGCAGAGATAGCCGAGCCGCCACCCGGTCATGGCGTAGGTTTTGGACAGGCAACCCACGGTGAGGACCGCATCCTCCATGTCGGGAAGGGAGGCGGGGCTCACATGCTCGCCTTCATAGACCATGCGCTCGTAGGGCTCGTCCGAAAGGAGCCAGGCACCCCGGTCCCGGGCCATCGTTGCGATCGCTTCAATCTGGTCGCGCGACATGACCGCTCCGGTCGGGTTGTGCGGCGAGTTGATAATCACCATACGCGTCCGGTCGCTCCAGAGCGAGGTGACCGCCTCGGGCGTCATGGCGAATCCTTCTTCCTCGCGGAGGGAGCACTGGACCGGCCTCGCGCCCGCGAGACGGAGGCAGTAGACGTAGTGAGGCCAGGCCGGATCGGGAAGGATCACCTCGTCGTCCGGGTTGACGAGAGCGAGGATGGCAGCACTGATGGCCTCGTTCGCCCCGCAAGTGATGACGAGATTCCTGTCGGGGTCGGCCTGGATACCGTTCTCACGAGCCAGCTTTCGCGCCAGAGCGGCACGCAGATCCGGAATGCCGAGGCTCGACGTGTAGCGCACGAATCCCTCGTCGACCGCGTCGTAGAGCGCGTGCTTGATGTGCTGGGGCGTGTCGAAGTCGGGCATCCCCATGTGAAACGGTATCGGTTTGCCTTCACCGGACCATGCGGTGAGCGCCTCGAGGACCTCTCGAATGCCCGAGATCTCTACGTCGTCCAACCGTCGCGCCGGCCGCCGCCCGCTCACCGTTCGGCCTCCGCGTCCGTCCCGTCCCAGACGGGAATCAGGTTGTGATCATCGCCGAGGTAGACGCACACGCAGAGAAGCTCGATGTCCTCGGTGCCATCGTTCCGGAGGCCATGGGCCCCGCCGTTTTGCAACATCAAGAAGTCTCCCGGGCCTACCGGGTGCTCCTCACCGTCGAGCAGCGCCGTGCCGCGCCCCTTGATGAGGAAGTACATTTCCTCCGAGCCGTCGTGGATGTGCACACCGAACTGGGTTCCGGGCGGGATGATCATGTAGTCGACGCATTCCCAGGGACCCACGACGCCGTCGGCGCCGCGCTCGTAGGCACGCTTGTAATGGGTCGTGCCCTTGTTGGTCGGAATGACGCTTCGGGTCAGTGGAATCTCGGAGAGACGCTTCTGGATAGTTTTCATTGCGGACCTCACCCAATCAAGAAGCCGCCGTCGGCCACCACCGTCTGGCCGGTGATGTAGCGGGCATCGTCGGAGCACAGAAAAGCACACACACTGGCGATGTCGTGCGGCTGGCCGAAGCGGCGGAGTGGAATCCTCCGGAGGGTCATCTCGACCGATTTTTCGTTCGGCATGCATTGCCTCGCGAATGCGGTATCGATGGTGCCCGGAGCCACCGCATTTACCCGCACGTTGTGCGGTGCGAGCTCGCCGGCGAGACTGGGAACCATCTGCCGCACCGCCGCCTTCGACATGTTGTAAACGGAGAAGTGACGAAGCGCCCCCGCGGAATAAGCAAAAGTCGAGGCGATCTGCACGATGGACCCGCGACGCTGCCGGACCATCTCCCCCGCACAGGTTCGCGCCATCAGGAAAGAGCCGCGGACGTTGACCTCCATGACCCGGTCGAAACGATCCATTTCCGTGTCCAACAACGCGCCCATCCCCGGGATCCCCGCGTTGTTGACGAGGATGTCCACCGAGCCGAACCGATCCTTGGCAGCGGCCACCGCCTGCTGCACCTCTTGTTCGACACTCGCGTCGGCTGGGAGTGCGAACGCTCTCTCTCCCGTCGGATCGAGTTCGGCGGTCGCATCGGCGATCGTCGACCCAGCAACGTCGAGAAGGGCTACCCGCGCCCCCTCCGCAAGAAACCGCTCGCAGATCGCCCTTCCGATGCCGCCCGCCGCTCCGGTGACGAGAGCGACCCGACTTTGTAGGGAGTTGGCCATCTGTCCTCGGTGCGGGCTCGAGAGTTTGACTCGCCGGTCGAAAATACAGGAGCGGCTCGAAAGTGTCAACCTCTCGAGAGGGATGCCTCAGTCCAGGGCCATAGTGAACCTTTCAGGCGAAAGACATCAGCTGATGAGCCAGCCGCCGTCGACGATGACCGTCTGCCCGGTGATGTAGGCCGCGTCCGGTGAGCACAGGAACGCGCAGGTCGCGGCGATGTCTTCCGGCTCGCCGAAGCTGCGCAACGGAATCTTACCGAGGGCCCCTGCCACCGAATCCTCATCGGGAATGCAGGCCCTCGTCATCTCGGTGTCGATGGTGCCGGGTGCCACGGCGTTGACGCGCACGCCGAGATGCGCCAGCTCGGCCGCCAGGCTCGGCACCATTTGGCGCACTGCGGCCTTGGACATGTTGTAGGCGGAAAGATTTCGGGAGGCCCCCGCCGAGAACGCACAGGTCGAGGCAATCTGCACGATCGATCCGCGGCACTGGCGCACCATTTCCCGGGCACATTCAAGGGCCATGAGAAACGAGCCCCGAACGTTGACCGCCATGACTTTGTCGAAGGTGGCCATATCGAGCTCGAGGAAGGGCGACTTCGGGGCGATACCGGCGTTGTTGATGAGGATGTCGACCGAGCCGAAGCGCTCCTTCGCCTCGTGCACCGCGCCGCGAACGTCTTCTTGCCGGGTGACGTCGGCGGCAACGGCCATCACACGTTTCTCGGTCTCGTCCAGCTCTTTCGCAAAGGAGACAACGCGCGAGGTGGGAAGATCCAGAAGGACGACGCGTGCGCCTTCGGAAAGGAAGCGTTTCGAAACCGCGCTTCCGATCCCCCCGGCGGCGCCGGTCACGATCGCCACTTGGTCATTGAAAGAATATCTCATCGGAGCTCCACATCCGTTTCCGAGGCCGGCGGAAACCTAGGGGCCCGCGCAAAAATGACTACCGATTCTTGGACGCCGGTCCATCCCGTCTGACTGCGTTGCTCGCCGCTTTCCGCCAAGATGCTCATATATCTACATATTATTCGCTTCTCGCGCCTTGCCAGACGGGCGCCTCGACACCCAAGAATGGGCACTTATTCTCGCGCGGACCCCAAGATCTTCTAACAGGTTCGGATCCGGCGTGGGCCGGGTCAAGAGACTCATGATGACGGCCACGCCGAGCGAGAACAGGAACGCCGGAAGAGCCTCGTAGGCGACGATGGCCACCAGCGCCGGCGTGAATCGCCAGACGACGGCCATCGCAATCCCTCCCAGCAATCCGGCAAAGGCACCCCACTTTGTCATGCGCGGCCACCAGAGTGAAAGAAGAATCACGGGACCGAGCGCTCCGCCCAAGCCCCCATAGGCGAACAGAGCGATCAGGAGAGCCGACTTTTCTAGGAAGAAGGTGAGCACGAGGCAGATCAGCACGACACCCAGGACCACCAGGCGATCGATTCGCACCAGATCCCCTTCTCGAATCTTCTCCCCGGCCTTGATCACTTTTTCGTAGATGTCGCGGCTGACCGACGAAGTAACGACCAGCATCATCGAGTCGGCGGACGACATCATCGCGGCGAACACCCCCGCCCACATGATCCCGACCAGGAAGCTGTACGGGACCATGTTCCGGCTCACCTCGAAGAAGATCATCTCGCGGTTCTCGAAAGGCAGGGCCGAGACGTCCCGGTACAGGACCCGTCCCGCCAGCCCGATGAACATCCCGCCCCAGTTGATAATGATGTTGAAAATGAGGTTGATGAAGGCGGCGAGCTTAAGCTCGCTCACGGATCGAATGCTCATGTAACGGATGACGATGTGAGGATTCCCGAAGGCCCCGAGACCGGCAAAGAGCATGCCGATGGCGAATGGATAGCCGCCGCTTCCGATGACACCGGAGAGATCCGTGCCGCCGATCTCGTTCAGCGAGCGAACGACATTCTCGAGCCCGCCCGCCGATCGCCAGGCGAGAACGGGGACCACCAGCATGGCCAGGGCCATCATGCAACCCTGCATGACGTCGGTATGGACGACCGCCCGATAGCCACCGATCATGGTGTAGCTCGCGGTGATGACGGCGGCGAGAATCACCGCGGGAACGAGCGGCCAGTTCAGGACCTGCGAGATCGTGAAACTCATCCCCACGTATTGCGAGACGACGTAGGCGATCATGAAGACGATCAAGGCCAGCGCGCAGGTGACCCGCAGCACGTGTCCGCGATCCTGGAAACGCTCTTCTAGATATTCAGGGATGGTGATGGCACCCCGACGACCGGAGAACCGCCTCAGCTTCGGACCGAGGAAATAAAGCATGGCAAGGTACTCGAGGATGGTCGAAGCGAAAACGATCCAGATCGCCTGGAACCCCATCATGAAAGCGAGACCCGCCTGGCCAATCATGCTGGATGCGCTCCGGGCCGAGGAGGCGGCACTGATTGCCGTCGCGACAGCACCGATCTTGCGGCCTCCCAGCAGGAAGTCGGTCGTAGAGCCGACGGCCCGCATGCTTTTCACCGCGATCACGATGATCGCGCTCAGGTAGAGCACGAATGCGATGGAGATGCCGGACATCAGGAGGCGTCCTCTTTCTTCGTACCTCGTCCACCTTTGCCGTAGCTCAGGTGCACCACGATGCCGATCACGAGGTAGAGGATCAGGGGCCCATAGAGAAACAACCAATGCGACAGCAGGTTGATATCTTCCATCCTCGATGCCCTCACGAAAGCAACCAGCCGCCGTCGACGACCAGCGTTTCGCCGTAGATAAAGCTCGCGTCCTCGGATGCGAGAAACACGATCGCTTTGGCAATATCCTCCGGCGTTCCGGCGCGGTTCAGAGGTACTTTTTCGCGAACCCGGGACGCCAGCTTTTCCTGGCTCCCGAAAAGAGACCTCGTCATGTCGGTCTCGATGAGGCCGGGAGCAACCGCGTTGATGCGAATGTTGTCGGGCGCCATTTCCACCGCCATCGAGCGCGTGAGCATTGCGACCCCGGCCTTCGAGGCTTCGTAGACGGCCTGCCCCCCGCAGGCGACGAACGCCGATGTGCTCGCGATGTTGACGATAGCGCCTCCGTTTCGCTTGCTCATCATCGACGCCGCCTCGCGGCTGGCGAAGAACACCGCCTCGAGGTTCACCGCCATGAGCCGCGACCAGTCTTCCCGAGTGACATCTTGCACAAGTCTCGAGAGCAACAGGCCGGCGTTGTTCACCAGCACGTCGAGCGCCCCCGCCTTCGAAACGACCCGCTCCATCAGACTCGAGACAGCGCCCGGCTCGGTGAGGTCCACCGGCACGCGCTCGAGAGGGAGTTCCGTCTCGGGCAGACCACGTTCCGGCAGATCGGCGACGAAGACCCGAGCTCCCTCACGCCACATCTCCACCGCGGTCGCGTAGCCGATACCACGACCACCGCCGGTGACGATCGCGACTTTGTCCCGGAGGCGCTTGTCTTTCACTGAAGCGAGTAGCCTCCATCCACGGTGATCGTCTGGCCGGTGATGTAAGAGGAGCGCTCGGAGACGAGGAACGAGATGACTCCTGCGACCTCGTCTGCGGATCCGAGACGACCGGCGGGGACGGAGGTGCGCTCGATCCCGTTCACAGCCGTTTCCAGGCATCCCGGAGCGACCGCGTTGACACGAATACCGTGCGGTGCGAGTTCGTAGGCCATCGCGCCCGTCAATCCCCGGAGGGCCGCCATGGCGGTGGCGCAGGCGGAGCGCTCCGGGAAATGCACCGTGCCGGCAATGGACGCGATGTGGACCACCACTCCCGCGCTATCGGACTCGATCCACTGGCATGCCAATTGCTGGCCGGCAAAGAACGCCGCTTCGACCGATGCGTCCATCTGGCGGCGATAGTCTCTCGGTTCTACGGAGAGGAACGGTGCGCGCGTTTCGATGCGGGCGTGGCTTACCAGCACCGATGGTATTGCTCCAGTGAGCTCCGACAGCGCTGTCGCCAATCGCAGCCGCCCGTTTTCAGTCGTCAGATCGGCGACCACCTGAGCAACCGGTGTTTTCCAATCGCTGGCCTGTCCGGCCACGCGCTCGAGGTAGGGCTCATCGACGTCGACGAGAACGAGTGCCGTACCTTCACGAGCGAGTCGATTGGCCACGGCGCACCCAAGCTCCCCGGCGGCGCCGCAGACGAGAGCGGCCCGGTCGCGGGAAGCGGCTCTCACGAAGCCTCTGCCCCGCGCGACAGCACCTGGTGAGCGGTTCCGAGGTAGTGGAGGCCGTCGTCGTAGCGGTAAAACCCGATCACGGGATTACGTCTCTCCCCATTGTCGTCGAAGCGAATGGACCCGCTCATGCCTTCGAAGTGGAGACTTCTCAGAGCCTCGACTACCCGCGCTCTCTCCCGTCCGACGTCGTTCATCACTTCGACCAGCAAGCGCGCCGCATCGTATGCTTCCACCGTGTAGATGGAATGGTGCGTTCCGAATCGGGATTCGAACCGGCGGTGAAACTCCGGGATCTGATCGGCGGCGTGGGTCCCGGCATTGGTCAGATAGGGGCCCTCGAAGCCGGGGGTGACGAGCACCTGAGTGGGCTTGATGGCGTCGGTGCCGAGGAAGACGCTTTTCACCCCTTCTTCTCGCATGGCGCGAGCCACATCCCGGCACGGGTCTTCGAGTCCCACCACCAGGACCGCATCCGGCTGGTGCCGCGCCACGGCTCTCGCCGCAGAAACGAAGGAAGACTCTTCGCCAAAGCGTAACCCCAAGCGGCACGAGACGTCCATTCCCAGTCGCTCGGATTCCTGGGCGAAGACGTTGGCGAGAGGCTCGCCAAAGGAGGTACCGTCGTGGATCGTCCCGACCGAGCGGGAGTGGAGCACATCTGCGGCGAGCCTGGCGAGCACCTTCCCCTGCTCGAGATCATTGGCACACATGCGAAAGAAGCTCGCCCAGCGCCGCTGGGAAAGCTCGGGTTTGGATGCCGATGGCGTCAGCTGGGCGAGTCCGGCACGGGCGAAAATCGGCGCCTGGACCTCTGCCGTCCATGAGTTCATCGGGCCGACGACCGCAAAAACAGCAGGGTCCGCCGCGAGCCGTTCAGGCGGCGGCGCGCGCTTCCTCTTTCTCGGAAGCGTCGTCTTCGATATACAAGGAGACTGACGGAGTGCCGGCATCTTCGAGGGCCAGCTCCAGAGCGTGGCGCAGCTGATTGGCATAGACGGTCTCGGGCCCGGTGAGGGCGAGGCTGGCACCGAGCGTTGCCATTGTCAAAACGCGCTCTGGACAGAGACGTGATTATCAAAGAAGTTGACTTGCGGGTCAACAATCGATAGCAATAGGGAGGATTCGACAGTGGGCCGACGACGAGAATCCAAAGCGAAGCAGGCCCGACGAGCGTCTGTTTGCACTTTTGTTACGGGCACATCCCGGTTGACCTGACGGTTATCGTTGACAGCGAGCAGTGACGAATTTTACTAACTAGTACCTGTCCAGAAACACCATAACTTGTGGTGTACGAGAGGCCTATCGAAGATGTGGGTATTATACGTTTTCAGTCGGCACCTCGTAGGCTCGGAAGCGAATGAAAATCTTGGACGAAACGAGAGGCGAATCGTCAGCAATCCATGGCTATGGGAGCGGAAGAGTAATAGTTATGATCTTAATAGATGTCTCGCCATCACCAGTAGATTGCAGGTGATGATAGAACCCCATACGTACGATTTAAAAGAAGGCAATGAGCGCCATGTGCATCGGTCGAGACCAAAGACTCGTTTCAAGAACGAAATGACGCCTTCGATCCCGCAGCGAAATCGCCGCAGGCGTTGATAGACCCAGGAACTCTTGACCATATCGGTCACGGCGAAACCTTGAGCCTTGGTAAAGGCAACATCTTCAACTCCCTTGCCTTTGATGGCTTCCAAGTTTGCCTTTGAAGAAAACGCGCCATCGTAGGCGACCTGGCGCGGGTGTGATCCGCAAAAAAGAAGATCGCGTATTGACGGGCAGACAGCCATGGGAGTTGAAGTCCTGCGAACTCGTGTTCGCCTCGGTGGAGGTTCTGCACTCTGTCGCTGCCGGGCCACCGACGCAATAACGTGCTTGAGAAAGAACGCGGTGTTCCCCGCGAGAAGCTAGGTCCTTCAGGCGACGCGTGACAACCGGTAATCGTGATGGAGCCCACCAAGGACCGGCCTCGAGGCAACGGCGCGCTGGGCGGGTAATTGATGCCGGTGCTGGTCCGGTTTCATCGGAAGCTCGACACAGGTGGTGGGAAGGCCTGGCCCGAGCGATGAATGCGGTAAGATCCTTCGCAAGGCGTCGGCGTTTTTCGCCCAGGCGGAGCTCGACCGCCGACCGAAGTGAAGGTGTTATTCGTCGACGCGAACCGTGAGAGTTACGGGGTCGAGCCGATCTGCCGGATGCTCCCGATCGCCCCGTCGACCTATTACGAGCAGAAAGCGCGAGAGAAGGACCCAAGCCGCCAGCCAGCGAGAGCGAAGCGCGACGTCCAACTGGTTTACCCAACTACTTCCGGGCAACGCAGACCTCCGGCAGAAAGTTTGCTCTCCTGATGAAGGCAAGTGTCGTTGCCAAGGCATCTGCTGGAGGAGGCTCCGTTGATTGAAGGCGCAATGAGTTCGAGCACATCAGGTGTCGAGGACCAGGGCGGGCGCCGAGCGACGCGCAGAGCTTCAAGCGGCCTGCTCCGCTTGGCGGTCTACACGGCTGCTGCGCTTCCGATCTTCGTCTCCTGGATAGGGGTAGATTGGAGCCTGCAGGTCACCCACCTACGCCTGAGGAACGTCGAAGCTACGGTCCCCGCGATGATCCATGGTGAGGCAGAAAAGCCTTGGGTCCGCCGGACGCTGGTGCCATCGACGGCTCTTCTGATCAGGTCTGCCGTGCCCGACTCCGTGGCCGACTGGCTGGTAGCAAGGCTCGACACCGGAGCCATGCGGCGTGCGGCTCGTGAGTTCCGGGTGCCCCGCCGTCACTTCCTTGAATCTCTGATCGCTATCGCGCTGTCCTACGTGGCCCTCGTGGGCTTCCCGCTCGCATTCAGGGTCCTTGCCGAGAGTCTCTACGAGTTCTCCTCGAAAGGCACACCCGATCTTCTGGCCCTGATGGCCCTCTGCATGCTCCCCGCGTTTTTCGGGGGCTTCGGTGCGCACACGCTCTACGACTTCCCGGCCCTGACGCTGTTCACGCTCGGTCTCACGTTTCTCTGGCGACGGCAGTGGGTGCTGTTCTACGCTGTCTACGCTCTAGCGCTCTGGAACAAGGAAACGACATTTCTCCTCAGTGTTCCATTCTTCGCACACCTGAGGTGTCGGATGTCGGCCCCGGCCCTAGCGCTGCACCTGTCAGGCCAGCTGGTTCTCTTTGGGGCGACGTTGGCGTTCCTCCTTCAAGCCGACTCAAAGCCACTGAACAGGAATTGAGCGCAGCGCTCGAGGGCTACGTTACCGACCATCATCGTTTCCTGTTGGGTTTTCATCTCAATCATATCGAGCAGCTTGAAGCCTCAGTGAGCGCGCTCGAATCCCGTATCACAGAGAGCCTGCGCCCTTTTCGATCGGCCATCGAGCTTCTGGTGACGATCCCGGGCATCAGTGAAGCCACGGCGGCCATTCTCGTCGCCGAGATCGGACCCGATGTCTCGGCATTCCCAACGGCCGGACACCTTCGCTCTTGGGCCGGTCTATGCCCACGGCTTCATGAGAGTGCCGGTAAACGCTTTTCTCAGAAAACCCGCAAAGGGGCTCCATGGCTCAAGACCGCTCTTGTCCAAGCCGCTTGGGCGGCAAGCCGCAAGCGCGACAGCTATCTGCGTGCCCAGTTCTTCCGGCTCAAATCTCGTCGGGGCCCCAAGAAAGCTGTCGTCGCCGTCGCCGCCTCCATCATCACCGCCGTCTACTACATGCTCCACAATGAGATTCCATACCGGGAACTGGGTGCCGATTACTTCCATCAACGCGACAAGGAACAGCTCACAATACGAATGACACGACGCCTAAGGGAGCTCGGTTTTGACGTCACTCTCACACCTCTTGCCAACGCTACACCCTGAGTTTCTTATTAGTTGAGGCATTCAGGGCCGATCCGACCCCAAGATATTGGCAACGCCGTGCGCTCAAGGCCCATCATCTAGCGGCCCGCTTCGAGCTTGAGACCTCAACTTGACAATACCAACGAGAGCAAGGGTGGATGTAATCGACCGAGCCACCGCAAAGACGCAGCGAGCCACGGGTGGTCGTACTTGAACGTATGGTGCCGCTCGGCACCGACCTCGAGTCCGACCGTGGAGACGACGCGGGCAAGGGTTTCGTAGTTGAACCAATAGACGTGTCGCTTGCGAGGTGTATTGTTCTCCGGCACCCTTCCCATCGCGACCTGAACGCGAGCGACCACCGAATTGAAGTTCGGGACGACGACCACGACTTCGCGGGCTACACGCGCGGCTTCGGCAAGGACCCTCTCCGGGTCAAAGGAATGCTCGAGCACGTCCACCAGAGTAGCAGTCGCGAAGCTGTCCGATACGAACGGAAGGGGTCGGCTTGCGTCGCAAAGCAAAGTGTCCAGCTCCTTCTCCTTCAATAGCTTGGAGCTGCTCGACGAGATGTCGCAGCCGAGGAGCGAGCGGAACCCTCGTTGTCGGAGAAGTTCCAGCAGGAGTCCGGACCCGCAGCCGATGTCCACCACGGGCTCGGATGCGACGAGTTCCGCAGCGACCTTGTGCTTCCATTGCAGTCCAATCTCCGGCCCTTCCCAAAAACGATTCCAGTAGCTGGAGTCCTTGTCCATCATGGATCCTCATCCGCGGGGCCAACCACCCAGCCGGTCCACTGGCGCAGGCCATACGACGCATCTGGCTGTGCTCCGCAAAAAAGAAGATTGGCCAGAAGCAGCCGAACATAGCAGGTCTAGAACGCGCAATCAACGCCGGAACGATTTTTTACGGAGCACAGGGGTTTTGCAGAGATAGGTGTCACCAGAGACGCGCTAGAAGGGCTGAAAGGGCCTCATTTTCGGTTTTCGTCTCTAATCTCGATTTCCGAGCGCCAAATAGGGGAGCGGGCTCTGACCGGAGGCCTTGCGGGCAGCGGAAAAGAGGCCGCCCGAGGGGCTCAGAATCGAGGTTGAGGTTACCGCGGGGTAGCTGGCCTAGCACGTGTTCTGGTCCAGGTGCGGCCCGGGCCTGGATCCAGGTCTCCGCCCGGGAGCGTGGCATCTCGTTGCTGGACGGTGTTTTCCCTGCGCGTGCGGAGAACCCGAATCGCCGACATCGTCTCCGACACGCCCCAGATCTGGGGCTCGCCACGGGGCGATGACGATCGAAACGGCCCGGCGCGCCAATCTTGAGTTCGTTTGTGTTTTTGGACAGGACGGGGTCTCGAACAGGAGTTCAACTCCCTCGATGCGCAGCGAGAAGCCTGCGCCGCGTATGTCGCGAGCCAGAAAGCGGAGGGCTGGGTGCTGCTGCCAACGGCGTCGTGTCCAAAAATACAAACGAACTCTAAGACCCGCACGCCGGGCTGTCGCCGAGTTCATCTATCATTATTGAGAAGAGCGCAACCATCAAGGGCTGGGCGACGCGTTTGTGTTTTTGGACACGACGGGGTTCACGACACGACCTTCTTTCAGGCGTCCGGGAGATTGAAATTGCCGTATAGAAAATATTACTAAAGCCAATTAAAATCCCGGCTCGAGCGACCACCCGTCGATAATGCGTACGGGGACCAGCACGTGACTGAGGCCGTTAAATCACTGTAGGAGAAGAGGATGTAACGAAATTGGCATCATGGTTGAAACCCGAGAGGGCGTAAAACAGCCTTCTCGCAAAACCTGTTCGTACGCGTCAAAAAAGTCAAGAAATGCCCGAAACTCGAAACCTCCTGAATCTCCACTTATTTTTCTATTTGAGGATTTCCGCTAAAAGCTGGACCGCCTTTTGCCGAGACCGGATAGCTCCAACCTGCACCATCCGCCACCCAGTCCGGCCAATTGTGGCACTGCAGAGACGGATGAGATTTTCCGCGCGGTTGGCGGGGTTTTGCAGGGATAGGTGTCACCAGAGACGCGCTAGAAGGGCTGAACGGGCCTCATTTTCGGCATTCGTCTCTAATCCCGATTTTCGAGTGCCACGTTTGCACCAAATAGGGTGGCGGGCCGCTGACCGGGCCGTGCGGCGGCGGAAAAGAGGCCACCCGAGAGGCCCAGAATCGAGGCCCGGGTTACTGCGGCGTATCGGGCTAGCACGTTCTGGTCCAGGTGCGGCCCAGGCCTCCTTGATGCCTATCTTTCCCCAGGCCTGGATCCAGGTCTTCGCTCTGGGGGCGTGGCATCCCGTTGCTGCACGGTGTCATGCCGATGGCATCGGCTTGCTCCCGCAACGTCAACTAGTAAGAAACTCAGGGTGTAACGTTTGGGGGCAGTGACGTCAAAACCGAGCTTCCTCAGGCGTCGTGTTGAGCCGGTGCCACCTCCAGAGACTACCGCGTTTCATTCATTCGGGGTGGCTGTCAGGCCGTGGAAAACTTGACACTACCCCTCCATCGTCGCACTAATCGACCCCCAGACTCTTGAACGCCGCATCTCGTGGATCCGAGTAGAAGCTGGTCTGAAATTTTGCGAACAATTCTCCTGGAATGGTCGGGATGTCTCCGACGCTCGCCATAGGAAGCAAGATTCTCTTCGCGCCGGCGTCAAATGCGACCTGAAGTGACCCGGCGAGATTTTCAACCGGAACGATGCTCCCACCGAGGCTCATACTCCCCAGCACGACCATTTGTGATTGAACCGACTTACCGAGGATGCCGGAACAAAGAGCCACGAATGTTGCAAGCGTCATTGCCGCAGTCGGTCCTGTGTTTTGAAGTTCGACCACATGCAAGTGAAAGTTGTGATCACCGGGTTTCACTGAGGCACTGACCGAAGAGGCATTGGCTTTGAAATAGTCGAAGCCGACCTTAATACTTTCCTTTGCTGTGGTATTAGACCCCACGCCGGACAGTGTGAGCTTGCCGTTTCCAGCGGTGACCTGAGTCTCGATCCGGTAGACCCCTAGGTGCCCACTGCTACCCGTCGCGACGGTGTGAAGTACGCCAGGGTTGAGCGGGCCGTCGGGTATGAGGGCACCCCCTCCCTGCTCAGGAACGCTGATAAACCGTTCCTCCATCGGCTCCGGGGCGATGTAGGAAAAGTGGACATCATAAAACTCCATCCCACCAATCTTCTTTAACTGCTCTTTTACCCTTCGCCGTGTCTCGAGAGCGTATTCCAGGCAGCGCCGCACTGCTTCGTCATCGTACTCTTCGTTCGGGTACAGAAGCTTAAGCAGGCCAGAGACGGTGTGCCTGACCGCGATGGTGTCCCGCTGATTCAGATCTCGGCCTAGCTTGTAGTATTTGTTGATCGCATCGCCGAAGTTCCGCTTGCGCATCTCGCGCAGGAACTCAGCCAGATAATCGACGATCAGCCCATACTGGTTCGTGAAGAATTCCGGCCGCATCTTCGGGATCTCCCAGCCTGGAATATAGGCGTGGAAGCGGTCGAAGAATGCGGAGTCGATCATGGCCTCTGGAAATGGAGCCAAGAGATGGCTTGTCTTGACCAGCGTGTCTACAGGCTGGTTGATGTTACCGACGAAGACCATCGACGCATAGGCGTTCACCTGGTCGCGACCCCGGGCGAACGATCCAGACGCCATATAGTCCTTCATGATCTGGACGCCAGCATTGTCCTTGAAGCTGATTCCGGCGACCTCGTCGAATGCCACTACATCCCAGAGCCCGACCAGCCCAACGGTTCGGCTGGCCAGGTTGTAAAACAGGTTCGCAACGGTGGTCTGCCCCCCGGAGACAAGGATGCTATTCGGACTGATTTCCTGGGGATTACACCGATAGCTTGACAGACCCCGTAAGCCGTTGTGTTTAAGCGCCTTCCTAAATGGCAGCCTGAGCGCCCCGTCCCTACATATAGTGGTTCCGCGTTTCAGGCCCCGACCACTACATCTTGTGGTCTTATTCCCCTCCTCGTTTCTGGTATTCTCCTTCCCGTCACAATGAACCGCGTGTGGCTCGACCATCGGGTCACTCGCTGAATACAAGACCTCCTTACCACAGGGGGGAAATAGGCGGGATCCTGCATGCCAACCACATGCGGTTCGTTGTGACGAACTGGCCCGGTGACCACTTCTCCGGGACAACAGGATGTCAGAATGCTGCAACCAGGTGGGGTGCATGAGCTAGACCCATACGATGAGCCTAGCGCGCATATTTCGTGGGGGTTCGGCGACGCCTGTATTGCGTTCGCTGTTGTAGGACTAGGTCTGGTCATGATCCACGTGGGCGAGAAACTTGAGAAAGAGGGCAGAATCCTCTGGGGAATCAGACTGCCGTGGAGCCTGGTCGGATGGGGTTTATGGGTTGCGCTTTTGTGGGGCTGGACGAAGCTATGAGACAGTCAGTCGGTTTCTGGATCCGGAACGACAATCTGAACTCGAACGCTAGGAGACAATAGCTTTGAGATGCTACGGAGGTTCTCCAAAAGCGTTATATTCGGATCGGCCCATTTTTCATGTGGTTCCAGTGTCATACGCGGCGAGCTTGCCGTTTCTCGCAAGAAACGTGATGATGCACTTGCTAATTTGCGCCTTGCTTGGGCAAAACGTAGATCAGTACAATAACAACCCGCCTCATGATGAACAATGGCTCCCTCCATCCGAGATTCGGCGCCTCATCTTCAATGTGACTAAACTTGAAAAAGAAGCGCGCAGAATCATTTCAGAGCTGCGGGAACTTGGTGCAGACGAAAACCTGTTCAGGCTAAATGACAACTAGCTTCATCCCCGCGACCACCAACCCGATCAAGCCGACCGCAAGATGTTGTGGTTAGCGGAATGCCTGTCAAGGTTTACTTGTAATCCCCGATTTCCTTATAGATATGGCTCTTTCCGGTTCCCCTCGGACCCAACTCGCAGACGTTGTAGTTGTTCTCCACCAGCGGTACTAGACGGCACAGCAGGTGCCACTTCGTGCGCTCATCGAACTGCGTCGGCTCATACCCGCAGGAACGCAACAACACATCAATCCACTGTGCCTCGGTAAACTGACGCCTCCCGGCGAACAGTTCGTCCATATCCATGTTCGGCATCTGGATTGGATTGAGCTCATCGATAATGAAAGGCGACCCCTTTTGCCCCTCCTCACAAAAATATTGCATCGTAATGATCGACCAGATCCCGCCAGCCAGTAACTTCTCGTATTTTCGGACTGTCTCCGTACCGATTCCGACGCCCTTCGTTCCCAGGTTCGACAAAAGCGCCTCGTAGACATCTCGTTTTTCATTCAGCGTGACCGTCACCTTATCGATAACCTTCAAACTGCCCCGCTCGCGGATGGTGGATTTCACCCTTTCTGCCTCGTCCGGCCCGCACGTAGTTCTCGGAGAGGATGCGCTTCACGGTAGCCAGACCGTCCTCGATCACGACTTGGTCATTGGAGGCACAGTAGTTACCCAGCAGGTACTCAAGGACATAGACGGGAGCATGGTGCCGGCAGACCGGAGACTAATCAAGTTCGGTGCGCGCGGATGAATAAATAGAAGGCACAGCCTCACTAGCCGCACCGTAAGTCCGTTTCCAACCCCCGCCACATCGCACGCAGCGTGCGGCTTTCCGCACTACGCGCTCCTGCACACTTCCCGCGAAGGGTTTTATGTGACCTATCGAGCCGGGGCGTCTTTCGGCGAATCTACGAGATATCGAACTCGGTAATCTGTGAACAGTCCGACAGTCGCATACATCCATCGCCTACTCCATCGCTTCCAGCCGAAACCTTGGCGCAAGAAGCGCCAAGACTTCTCGGCCTTCGCCTTGACGTATATCCTTCGTCTCCTATGCTCCATCCGCACGATGGCCGACGCGCGGATCGGCCCCGTCCTGGCAAGTGCCGGTCATTATCGGCTACGCTGAATGCGCCCATGACGCCGTACGAATTCATCGCCAAGTGGCGCGCCTCGGCACTCAAGGAGCGCTCGGCGTCGCAGGAGCACTTCATCGACCTGTGCCACCTGCTCGGCGAGCCGACGCCCGCCGAGGCCGACCCGACCGGCGAGATGTACTGCTTCGAGCGCGGCGCGCGCAAGGACACCGGCGGCGACGGCTGGGCCGATGTCTGGAAGCGCCACCACTTCGCCTGGGAGTACAAGGGCAAGCGGGCCGACCTCGACGCCGCATTCGGACAGCTGCGGCTCTACGCCCTGGCGCTGGAGAACCCGCCGCTGCTGATCGTCTCCGACATGCTGCGGTTCCGCATCCGCACCAACTGGACCAATAGCGTCAGCAAGACCTACGAGTTCGGATTGGACGACCTGGCCGACGCCGCGGCACGCGACAGGCTTAAGTGGGCGTTCTCGGATCCTGAACGGCTACGGCCGGGCGAGACGCGGCAATCGCTCACCCAACAGGCGGCGCAGTCCTTCGCGGCGGTCGCGCAGTCGCTGCGGGAACGCGGCCACGATCCGCACGCGGTCGCGCACTTCGTCAACCGGCTCGTCTTCTGCATGTTCGCCGACGACGTAGGCCTGCTGCCCGGCCACATGTTCACCCGGATGCTGGAGCAGGCGCGGCGCACGCCAGCGCACTTCGCCGACCTTGCCGACGATCTGTTCCGGGTGATGGCTCGCGGCGGCCGGGTCGGTTTCGAGACGGTTGACTGGTTCAACGGCGGACTGTTCGACGACGCCACAGCGCTTCCGCTGGAGAGGTCCGACATCGACACCGTGTTGGCCGCATCGCGCCTCGACTGGTCAGAGATCGATCCATCGATCCTCGGCACGCTGTTCGAGCGTGGACTCGATCCGGGCAAGCGCGCCCAGCTCGGGGCGCATTACACGGACCGCGACAAGATCATGCTGCTCGTCGAGCCGGTCGTGATCCGCCCGTGGCTCGCAGAGTGGGCCACGGAGAAAGCAGAGATCGCCGCCGAGTTGGAGCGAGCGGAAGCCACCAAGTCAACGGCCGCTCGTACCAAGCGTCGGAACGAGGCCGAGCGGCGGTACCGGGCGTTCCTCAACCGGCTGCGTGCGTTCACGGTGCTCGACCCGGCCTGCGGCTCAGGCAACTTCCTGTATCTCGCCTTGCAGGCCCTCAAGGACCTGGAGCACCGGGTGCAGTTCGAGGCGGAGGCTCTCGGCTTCCAGCGGGCGTTTCCGGAGATCGGCCCGGCCAACGTCAAGGGCATCGAGATCAATCCCTACGCCGCCGAGTTGGCTCGCGTTTCCGTCTGGATCGGCGAGATCCAGTGGATGCGGCGCAACGGCTTCTCGGAGGCACGCGACCCGATCCTAAAGCCGCTCGATACCATCGAGTGCCGTGACGCGATCCTGACTCCGGACGGTACCGAACCGGACTGGCCGATGGCGGATGTCGTGATCGGCAACCCGCCGTTCTTGGGCGGCAAGCTCTTGATCACGCACCTCAGCGAGGAATACGTCTCGCGCATGTTCGCGACGTACGTCGGCCGGGTACCGGCGGAGGCCGATCTCGTCTGCTACTGGTTCGAGAAGGCGGGCCAGCAGATCGCATTGGGCAAGGCGGCGCGAGCCGGACTCGTCGCGACCAATTCCATACGAGGCGGCGCGAATCGGCGGGCGTTGCAAACGGCGACCAAGGCACGGCGGATTTTCGATGCGTGGAGTGATGAGCCGTGGGTGATTGACGGCGCGGCGGTGCGAGTGTCGTTGGTCTGCTTCTCGCGTGCCGACGACGAGTCAGTGTCTGGCCACGAGTGCGTACGCGACCGACCACCAGCCGATCTGCGTGGATATGCTTCGGGATCTTACTCTCAGTTCGAGAACGTCAGTGATGAAGTCGTGACCCAAGTCGACGTTGAAACTGACTTCTCCACGACATATCGCGCCGCGCGGACTTGGGTGACCGCGAGCGTGCTTGAAGCTGCTCGCCGCGGGCTCCGCGAATCCGCACTGCTGGCAGAACCGGAAGCCTCTTTGGCCTTTGCCAGTATTGATCGTGACGAGCGTCGCCAGGCGCGGTAGGCCGACGCGCACACCAAGCCACCTTTCCACGTAGCTCTGCTCGTCATCCGCCACATACCCAGCGAAGGCGACTCTCGTCGCGAACTGTCTCTCTGGCTTACGCGTGCTTGCGTGTCGCGGTTTGTCTTGTTTCGTGACAAATCCGAATTCAGGGCGGATGTAGCGGCCTGCGTGGGCGGATTTGTGCGCCTCGCCGCAATGCGGACACGTGCTGGGCTTCTCTCCAGCCGGTACGACCTGGAACGCGCCGCAGGGACAGGCGTAGTAGTGGATCTCCTCTAGGCGACGATCCGGTAGTACTTTGAGGCCGGCGCATTGCCATATGTACCCACCCGCTACGACCTCGCTACCCGGTGCATATTCCGATATCGCAAGCTTCAGGTCACGCGATAGCTCCAAACCGAAATCGTCCAGCTGACGTCCTCTTCCCTCGCGGCCCGTCTTGCGCATCGCTTCGGGTGCGATCTCGAGATTGACGACATCTACGGGAAAGCCATACTTGGGGTAGAGTCCGCGGTTCGCCAACGCTCCGAGCAGGTGCCTTCTTTGTATAGTCGAACGAATCCACTTGTACATGAGTTGAGGCACCCAAGCGAGCGTACGTTTGTCGTTCGGTTCTCGCTTGATCGCGACGGCAACGTTGGCCCGTGCGGGTGCGAAGACCTCGTCGTCATCGTTTACCCCGGGCGGCAGTGTCACCACATAGGCGTTTTTCAGTGTGTCCACGAGTATCTGGATCAGCGACCACGCTTCGGCCTCGCTCATGTTCCACGGCGCCTTTAGAAAAGGGAGCGGTGGCGGCACGTCCGGATAGCGCCGCGCCGTGAAGTCTACGATTCCGAGCTCCTCGAGACTCCGCCGCGTACGGTTGCCGTGCATGAGCTCGCCAACGACCCACCGCCATGATTCGGATTCGACGGCGTCATTCGTGGCGTCTTCCCCTAGCCACTTTCGCCCGGAAAGATACGTTGCGACCCGTCCCGCCAAAGCGTCGATCGGCAATGGCTCCGTTTGGTTGGCAACTAGGCTCAGGAGTACGTGACGACGAAGGGTCGCTCGATGTTGATTCTCCAGGTAGGGTGCGAAGTAGGCGGCATCCTGGCGACTATCGGAGAAGGTAAGTAACTTCTTTTTCTCCTCCGTCCCGCGGATGTAGCCGCCGTTCGAAGACTGAAAAATTGTAGTGGCGAGCTCAGTGACCGGCTCGTCCGGACCGGTGTATAGAGTCTGAAGAACGTCCCTCTGCAGCGAACGTGTCCCACATGATGGACAGAGCTGAATATCTCGCCGGCGGGTTGGCACGCGTGTGACCGAAATGGGAGAGCTCTCTTGCTCGCAAAGGCAGGACCAATCGTCCGCCTCCCCCAAAACTCGACAACCTAGGCACAAGCAAAGTGAGGTGAACCCGGACTCGGAACGTTGGCCCTCATGATCGACTAGCTCATCTTCGTTGGGTTCGTCCGCAGAATCCGCACCAAGTGACAGGACAGCTCGCCGCACCTTGTCAGATTCTAGAATGCTCTCCTGCGTGGGGTCTTCGCTGTCGAGCAAATGAAGTCCGCTTGCTGGATCGTTGACGAGACTCCCCACTATCATCAGCTCGCCACATCGGCGACACAGACCCATTTCGAAAACCGCAATGTTCGGGTGCTCCACGCATGTCTTCCGCCGTTCAAGGTAGAGTCGCGGCCCGCTCCCGGAGTGGTCCTCGAGACATAGGAACCCGCCTTCAAGCGCACGAACGAAGAAGTGATAACGCGCCCGTATGAGCGGCGACTCACCCGGAGCCTCGCAAGCCTTGCTCGCCGCCGCGACCAAAGGCATGAGGTCGCCGCCATCCGTGAACAGCCGCTTTTGCAGTTCGGAGACGGAGGCCGGATAATCGCGACATTCATCCCGGATAGCAGCGACCAATCGGTCGCCTCGCATAAGCTCATAAAGTGCTGACGAGATGCCGTCATCCAGTTCGAGCCGCGGGGTCTCTGGTGCTTTAGGGGGAACCCCCCAGTCCCACTCGTCCACCGGCTCCGTTTCCGTTTGCGCCTCGACTGAATCTTGTTTACGGCGGAGCGCCGCGTTCAACGCTCGCTTCGCTGCTTCGCGAGCACCGTTGGGAACGTCCTCTCCCGCCGCCAGCAGAAGCGCCTGAAGGACAGCATCCGGATTCGCATCCCTAGTTTCCGACGCTCTCGACGCCTCCGCGTAAAAAGAGGGATTACACGGACCCCACAGCTCCTTCGGTTTCTCATACGGCCGTAGCTCAGCCTCGAGCACATCTTTGGCGTGCGACCCATGTTCAAAAGCCTCATCGAAGATGTTGGTCGCGAACTGAGCGATATCAGGGAGGTCCTTCCCGCCGCCCATTGTTGCGCTCGTGCCTATGCAGCGGAGTCGTCCTCTCTCCCGAAACCCGACGCGTTGCCTCAAACGATGGAGAAGCATGGCTATCTCGGTCCCTTTCGCACCGTCGTAGGTGTGAATCTCGTCCAGCACGAGAAACTTGAAGACCTCCGCGACTCCAGGCTCGAAGAACATGCTTTCCTGCGGTCTTACGAGCAGATATTCGAGCATCGCGAAATTCGTAATCAGAATATGAGGCGGCGACTGCCACATCTCTTCGCGGCTTTTCAGCTCATTCGGTACGACGGGCTCGAGCGGCCACGTCTCACGAAACCGCGCCAGTCCCTTTTCTCGCTCCCTTGGCGTCTCTCCTGTGTAGCGCCCGAAAGTAACCTCTGGACACTCTCGGAGAAGCTCGCGAATTCTTTTGAGCTGGTCGTTCGCGAGAGCATTCATCGGATAAACGAGAAGCGCTCGAATTCCCGGACGCTTACTGTTGGCGCCAGTTTGCTCTGAGAGTATATGGTTTAGTATCGGCAGCAGGTACGTTTCCGTCTTACCGCTACCGGTCCCCGTCGCAACGACGACGTTGCGACCACTCTGGACCTTTTCGATTGCCTTCTGCTGGTGTAGGTACAACGGTCGCTCTGCGTGTAGCGCGTCACGCGATACCTGGAGAAGCGCTTCCTGAAGCACACCACGCTCCACCAACTCTTTTGGACTCGATCCCTTTTTGAAGGGTGGTGTCAATTCGAGAAAAGGCCCCGAATGCAGACGCCCATCAGTCTGAAGCAGCTCACGGAACTGCTCTTGGAGTAACGAGTCTTTGAAGAAGAACCTGCTCCTTAAATAGCTGGCATATTCCTCACTCAGGTCTTGCGTCAGTTTCGCGGGATTCAAGCTCGTATGGGTTCCTACGTGACCGTTCGAGGGCTTCGATAGCACAGACTTTTGTCAGGTCGTGTTCGAGGAGCTTCGGGGCGAGCTCATGAAACGTCACCGCCAGATCGACAAGACACTCCTCGCCGATGCTAAAAAGCGACGGCCTACCCATTCCGCGCCAAATCAGGTTCGTAGCTATTGCTAAAGAGAGGAAAGGGACAGCCATTAGCCTTTCGAGTTTGGCGTTTGGCAGCCAACGATGTTTGAGCTCATCCCGAGCGCGCCATTCCGGAGTCGAGCCCGGGGGGTGCTGAAACGCAAAAAGATCGTCCGCAAAAGGGATCGCGTAGTCGTAGCAGAGATTCTCTAACTGCGCCCGACAGTCTGGATCGCTGGCTGCATGAATGGACCACTCGAAACACGCGGCTTGAAACGCCTCGGGCGCAACGGCACTGCTCGGAAGCTGAAATCGAGACCGGATCGTTTCCAGCAAGATCCCATTGCGTGCCTTTATCAGGTCGATGACGGGAACATCGGTATGGGTGCCATATCCGCGCTGTGAGCGAGGATAGAACAACCCAACACGCCGATCAGCTTTGTCTCCGACGAGTTGGTAGAACGATCGCGGCAACGTGGCGACGTCGTCCTTATCCAGGCGCCAACCGCCGTCATCCCTCCTCGAGAGCTCGACGTCATATTCGTGGATATCCGCCGGCCGATCGCCACGGAGCATGACAGCCACGCCGGGAGCCAGACGTGCGAGCTGAAAGGCGTTAACTTCATGCTCGTTGACCAATTTCGTGATTGTTGCTTCAACGCGTTGTTCCGGCTCGGCTCCCCAGAAGGTCAAGCTCCCACCTTGCTGAATAGGGCAGAGCGTTTTCAATGGCTCATCGCCCAAATGGTGAATCAATCTTTTTTCGGCGCCCGCTGCATCCGTTCCGAGCATCACTAAGTCTGCCCAGGCGCCCAACGGGTGCCAAAGGCGCCACAGCTTCTCCGCAATGCTCGCGCCCCAAACAGCATCTTCCCCGTGTCGCCAATGCCGCGCAAAAAGCCGAGAGTTCAGAATCATCGATGGCTCGAAGGCGACCGGCCACTCCGCGATCGCCGCCAACACATGTTCAATAGGGAGCGACGAGAGCAGTCGATCGAGCTTCCGGCGAAGCGAGCGGTCGCCGTCAGCCGCAGCGGTCGCACGGGCGCGCAGGAGGCGCTCCGCGAGCCCGTTCTTGTCCTCGGGAAGCGCCGGCGTTGTCTCTTCATATTTTTCCAGATCGCCGGCGTAGTGGCGGACGAGCGTTCTGAAGAGGAACCCGGAAGGCCCCTCCTCAGAGCTCAACGGATGCCGCAGCCAATCGTCATGCGTACCCGATTGGATGCGGAGGCTGCGACCCGAGGGCTCGAAGAGATCTGTCCAGGTGTCCGTCAGACCGAGCTCGAGGCGAAAGAGTCCAGGCTGAGGTTGAAGTGACGCGGTGTCGATCTCCCAAACGCCTTCGACGTCGTCAGGTATCGAGTACGAGCGCACGTCTTCCCACGGAGTCAGCAAGGACTGCACCTGGACAACGCGATTCTCGACAGGAATCTGCTCTTTCCAATGCAACTTCGTCTCAGACGGCCCGACATCGCACTCGAGTGCGTCGGGCATCCAATTTTGATAAATCGTTCCGCAGGGAACATTCACGGTGCGCTTCAGTTGAAGCTCGAGGACTAGGTTGAAACGCGAGATCCTTCGATGAGTCGTCTCGGACAGCGTTCTTGATAGGTCCACCTTGGCGTAGCCGTGGTCGTCAATTTCAATATTGTCGCGGAGCGCATCTCCGGACGAGCCTCGCAGACAAAGGGTTCCTCCCGAGGGAACTCCCCAGGTAGTCGCGAGCCGAAGTAGAAGGAACGGATTTCGCCCCTGGAGCTCGGCAATCGATAGACGCAGCGGGCTGCGCGTCCAGTCCAGAACATGTCTCGACGCGTTCGGCTCCCATAGAGCAAAGGACGGCAAAGGAACGTCGACTTCAACCGGAAGTTCGCACCGCCGCCCTCGAAACCCGATCGTTGTAAGATGGATACGAATCGGCCGACCGTCAGAGGTAAGTTCATAGACCGAGGCGTCGTCGGTAGGATACGCGCCTCGCAGCTCAGTGTCGGCAGGCACTCGGATCCGAACCTGAGCGGAGCTCTCGCCCTCAGACGACGGGTCCCAGTCGCTGGCGATCTCGAGCCGTGGTAGCACATGAAGCGAGAAGTGAGCGTCCTGTCCCAAGGGACCTCTCGCGTAGACTTCGAAGGAGCCCCACGGCGAATCTCCAAGCAGGCGCTCTTGACCTAGGAAGACCGAGTAGCTTGAGAGCGTGGCCGCCCTGTCGCATTGAACATTCAGATCCTTCAGCGCGACCGAGAACGGTTCCTGTTTTCCCTCGAGATCTGGCGAGGGCCTAACTTCGATGGACCAAGATTCACCGAAGGACTCGACGGATTGCTGAGTGCGATCCTCGAGCTCGATAGTCGGTGCGGCGCCGACAAATATCTGCTGGTCGTCCCGCGACGGCCAACGGTCTCCCTCGCCGGGGACGAGGCGCGGCGGCGGCGCTGCGACATCCGCGAGCTCGACGGATGCGCTCGTCTGGCCGTCATCACCCAGGAAGGTAACGTCCTCGGCATCGGTCAGGTCGTAAACATTGGCGACGAGCGAGGTCCATCCGAACGGGAGCTGGCCGAGCTTCGCAACGACGTTTGGAGCAACAGTTTTGCCGCCCCGAACCACCAGCACGTCCCAGTCTTTCGGGTGAACAATGCCCAATGGCCCCGCCTCGATAGAGCGCCGCACCAAGATTCTATTGAGCTCAGGCTCAAAAAAGAGAAGCGGACTGTTTTGCGTGATCCCTTGAAAATCCCAACTACCCAGCAGATCCCCACTCTCGAGAAGTTGAACTTTCAAAGACGCAAAAGGTTCGGCAAACGCGACCTCCCTCGACTGAGTCCGCTGCTCACCGGGCTCTGTCGTGGCCGGGAAGATTTCTGGCTCCGATGCGTCCGCTTCCACCACCCACTGGAGATCATGCTGTCCCGATTTGACCGATTGCTCGGGAAGCGTCAAGCAGAAACCCTGACGCGGGTCCAGCAGAGCGACCGGCCGGCGAACGGACGGCCGCACCACCGTATCCGTGCGTCGAGACTTCTCTGCAGTCGATTTCCACTCTTCGAATGCCTCGACCACGCGGGCTGGAAGCGCGTCGTAAGCCGAGTCGAGTACACCTCCCTGGCTCTGCCAGAACTGAAACATATCCGCCGAGCGCCGGACAAAATCATGCGCGACCTTGTCACCGAAGACGATGAACCGTTCAGTGGGCTTCGTCAGATATAGCGAAGCAATGCTGTCCTTGAGGCCTTCGAATCCTTGCGAAGTATGGGCGCCGTATTCAATAGCCCGTGGAACGACCCTCTCAAAAAATTCCGCCAGGCAGGATTCGGGAACCCCGCAATGCGCGAGAATCGGCCCTAAATAGGACCATCTCGTCTTGATGCGACGAAAGCGCGGAAGGTTCCGCTTTTCAAGAAACTTCAGGAAAGCCTGCCCGAGGCGAACAGACGTGTTTCCGACCTCAGTGATTCCGATCTTGCCTAGGACAGGAGGCCAATACTTACCAGAGGTGAAGTTGAAGAAGGCTTCGTTAACCAGCCAAAGCGCGACCGTAAGGGGAAATTCGCGCTGCGCTTCGAGGAGTCCCGCAGAGCCTGAATGTTGCACCGTTTTTTTCAGGGCCGACGCAACCCAGTCGCAACGCTCCTCGTCGAACACAACTTCTCCGAGCAGCGTCTTGCCCTGGAGGCGCTGCTCCATATCGAGCTCAAACTCGAGACCTTTCATAATTATCACAGGTAAACCCCCGGCTCTGCCGGGGTGACTGGCAGAGGTTTGACCGTGTGAGGCAGTAATAACAAAGTCCTCCTTGGAAAGCGCCAACTTCCAAACAAGGAGGACTCAATGAAAAACTACGAAAGCCTATTGCACACGCGGTACGACTGCAAATACCATGTTGTCTTTATACCCAAATACCGACGGAAGAAAATCTACGGGGCGATTCGGCGGCATCTGGGAGAGATTTTTCACGAGCTGGCGAAGCAGAAGGAAAGTCGCATCTTGGAAGGGCATTTGAAGGGCGGTCACGTCCACATGTGCATCAGCATTCCACCGAAGTTTGCGGTGTCGAGTGTGGTGTGCTTCATGAAAGGGAAAAGCGCAATTTCGATAGGCTCGAAACTTCCTGGGGCGCAAGCGTAACTTCACGGGGGAGAGTTTCTGGGCGAGGGGCTACTTCGTGTCCACGGTAGGTTTGGATGAAGAAGTTGTTCGTGAATACATCCGGCACCAAGAAAAGGAGTATCAACGCCTAGAGCAGCTGAATCTGGTTTGGTCGGCCAAGAAGGCCCAATAGTGGTTTAGCCGCCTTCAGGCGGCTCATGACCCATCCCGTCCTGTGCCAAAACTCGGCCCTTTTGAAATAGGCCATAAATCAGCAGCTTAGTGTCTGTGTTTGCGCCGGGGCCAAGGGCCGTAGGCTTTACAATCGTCTGGCCCGAGGGTGTTATCTTCAGCTTCATGATGACGTACCACGCGCAATTCCTACTGCTCGTTCTAGCTGGCTGGGTCAACCTGTGCTCCGCAAAAAGTCAATCCGGCGTTGATTGCGCGGTTTAGACCTGCCGCAATCGGCTTGCTTCCGTACCCGTCCTGTGCCAAAACTCGGACAGCCACGACATCCCCAAGCGCCGGCCTACGGCCCTTGGGGATGTCGCAAACACACCGACTTGAGAGATGGAATGTCGAATGAATGAATCTGAAGAGCTCTTTTGCCGTTTCTGCAAGTCCCGCGGCTGGCGGACCGCGCGGATTGACGCACACTCGATGCCGCCCGGTAGCAAGGTGCCAGATTTCCGCATCCGATTGGCTGACAGCGCTGGTATCGTCGTGGAGGTGAAGCAGTTCGATCCCAATCCAGAGGAGCAGGAGGCGCGAAGACGCCTTGTTGGTGGTGAACTAGTGCTCCAAGGTGCCAATCCGGGAAAGCGGCTTCGTGGGGTGATTTCGCAGGTGAACAAGCAACTGAAGGCGTTTTGCGGGTCTGAGCCTGGAATGTTGGTTGTGCACAATCGTACGGTGAACTCGCAGCACGACGACTGCTACAGCGTGCTCACCGCCATGCGCGGTCTGGATGTCATCGATGTCTACGTTCCAGCAGACCCGCGCTCGCCTCCCGTCTTCGGCCCCGACCGACCAGGGCCTGGGAAGAAGCTGACTGCCGACATGAACACCTCGGTGTCCTGCATCGCCGTGCTACGGGAGTTCTGGTCTGATTCTGCGAGAATGACAGGAGACCCCGAGCACGCATTGGACGTGTACCACAACCAGTTTGCAAAGCGCCCGCTGGACCCATCGCATCTGGTCGGCTACAACGTGACACACTACCGGATGAACGAGAAACAGACATCATGGGAGAAACATCCCGGGTAGGTGGCGGAGACGGCCGCGGCGGATTGGTCCAGAACAAGGTTGAGGCGGCCTATCGGCGCACGGACCTGTTCGAGCGCCGTCATCGGCTCATGGACGACTGGGCAGCCTGCCTCGCTGGCGAAAGTCGAGGATGGGGCCGCCGACCGATTCGATGACCCGCCGCACTCGTCAGGGCTCGACGGCCTTCGAGCGAGACCTTGACGGGAGCGGCGATAAGTTAGGATCCAACGCCGCTGCACAGAATCCTTCCTGTCGCCAGGGCAACGTACCCAAGACGGTGAGACGGAGATGTGGGACACCCCGACATGACTAGAATCACGGAGCTCGAACAGGAGATTCGCGAACTCATCAACGCGCCGCGAAAACACCGCGCAATCCTCGAAGACTCTGCGGAGTATCACAAGCTGTGTAGCTGCCTGGACGTCATCGGTGATACCGAACTCGCTTTCCGCGCGCACGAAGAGATGTCCGACGACCCTCGACCAGGATCGAGCTACCTTCTTGTGTATGGCTTTCTTCAGGCTCTCGTCTTGCAGCAGACGGCCATGCCGCGGTCTCGAGGATCTTCTTCAGGACTGCGACGGCGTCCCACACGTTGCCCTCCAGGCTGTTTAGCCCAGTTCCGAGATTTGCTCGAGCACGCCGGAACGGACGTCATTCGGCTGCCGTACCGTTCGCCGAATCTGAACGCTTACGTCGAAAGGGTTATTTTGTCGGTGTGAGACGAAGCTTCCTCCGGCGAAGCCGAGCTTTGAGGACTCTGTTCTCCTTGAGCAAGTAGACGATAGCCGCCTGTTGGTCACGCTGGATCCAACCAGCGATGGCGACGACCAACCATATCAAGGGCTGGACCGGCGTGTTCATGACCGAGGATTCTCGCTTTCATGGGCGAACCAAGCCTAGACGCCTCTAGTCCGAAACGTCCTGACGCCGTTCGCCCGCTTTAGCTCACGGTTCTCTCGCTCAAGCTAGATGACCCCGAAGAGGGGCTCGTCATCGTGCGCTTCTTCGACGAGGCGCCACAGTGTCATCGTTATGGTGTTGCCGAAGGTCTTGGCCAGTGCGCGAACGGTTGCCAGCGTTCGGGGAAGATCATGAGCCTCGGCAACGAAGCGGCCCCGGATGAAAAGGAGCTGTCCGGCGCCGAAGTTCGCCTCCGCCTCAAGCTTCTCGTGGCACGAGGTACGCAACGTCTCGCGGTCATCGCCAAACAAGAACAGGCGGTGGTGCGGCGTGATGCTGTGTGTGATCTCATGGCCTTCTGTGTGCCGCATCTTGAGGTCAGGCATACCTTCGTCGATGAGGATGCGCTTTCTGTCAGGAAGCCAAAGGGCCTTCAAGCCTGCCTGGCGGACCAAGTCGAGGATGAGGGTAGGCTTCATCGCGAGCTGCTTCGCCCCCAGCTTGACCTTGCTCACGAACTCGCGCAGCGGTCCGGTGTTCGTGCTGCTGTAGAATTGAAGGTCGAGTTTGAGCAACTCGCGCACGTCGCGCAGGTCCAGAGGTGGCTCTGGGTTGCCCAGACCACGCAGAACCTTGTCAACTTGGTCCTCAATATCTTGCGCCGCGAGCGGGTCTATCAGCCGGTTCTTCATCAGTCGGTGTTCTCTCGAAGGAACTTCACGAATCGGTTAAGGTGCTTGCGTTGCTCCTTCGTAAGTCCAAAGATGTTCTCGGAACTCGCGGCAAAACGGACGACCTCCTCGCGCACATTGTCATCGACGTGAACGGCGCCGGACAGCACCACTAGGCTTCTTGAGGGAAGCTTGAAGTACTGCTCGAGCTGGAAGATAGTGCGTGGGTTCGGGTCGAACGTTGGGTCGAGCTCGATGCGGCGCAACTCAGAAACGTTGACGCGGGCCTCCTGACTGGCCTAGCACGTTCTGGTCCAGGTGTGGCCCGGGCTCCTTGATGTCCATCTTTCCCCAGGACCTGGACCCAGGTCTTCGCCCAAGAGCGTGGCATCCCGTTTCTGGACGGTGTTTCTCTGCGTGCACGGGGAACCCGAATCTCCGGCCGCATAGGCGCCTCAAGGTGCGCGCCCTCCCTCGTCAGCCAGCTCGGAAGCCCGAGCCCCCGCACCCGCTACGCGGCCTCATAGGTGATCGAGAATACCGTGTCCGTCAGCCACCGCCGGAACGACTCGTTGTCGCTGAACTGCTTGAACAGCTCCGTGTCGTCTTGCAGCAACCCCGTCATCACCCGCCGGAGCGCCTTGTCGTGCTCGATCCGAGCGTTCTGCCTGTCGGAGTTCTGCTTGGCGTTCTGGTAGGCTCGGTCGGCGGCCACGCGGTTCGGGATATCCTCCGTGATGAGTCGGTGGACGCGGTCGCCGTCGGTCCACGGGATGTTCCCGAACTGGTCGTTGAAGCTCTTGAGGATGTTCGAGAGGCGGTCGAGTTCGGGGTCCGGTCTGTGGCCGCCGCCGTTAGTCGGAACCGGCTCGATCTCGGCATCCTCGTCCGCCAGTTGGACGTCTTTGTGTCCAAAAACACAAACGGGCTCAAGACCGGCGCGCTGGAACGTTTCGCATTGGTGTGCTCCGCAAAAAGTCGGTCCGGCGGTACGCGATCTTCTTTTTTGCGGATCACATTGCTCGGGAGCGACTATCGCAGACCCAGTGCCGTGTCGGCTGGTCTCCACAAATTTCGAGAACGCCTCTAGGATTCGAACTTTTCGCTCCGTTCGCGTTTTCGGACACGACGGGCTTCCCGATGGTAGAAATGGAGCAATCCGCCGGACGCCTCCGCCGCCCGGAGATCAGACATACGCGGGCGGGCCGCCAGGAGTAGAATGCGCCGGTCATGACAACCGACCCAGAACGGAAACACCGCGTCGACTTCGCAACCGTCATCGCGGACATCAAGACGGCCTATGAGCAGTTGCTTGGAATGCATCCGGTCCGTGTGGACGCGCACCCGTCTCCGGTACCCGCAGCCGCTGGCGTCTACCTCCTCAGTGAGCCGAACGAGCACCTCTACGTGGGCAGGACGCGCAACATGCGCCGGCGTCTGCGCGACCATGGCAATCCCTCGGCCCAACGTCAGGCAACGCTCGCGATCAAGATCGCGCGTGACGAGACCGGACATGAGAAGCCGACGTACCAGTCCGCCGGAAGCACGGCCGACCTGCTCGCCAACTCGTCCGCTTTCAGGGTCTCGTTCGACGAAGCGAAGGCGCGCATCCGCGCTATGCAGGTTCGCTATGTCGAGGAACGCGATCCGGTGCGTCAGGCTCTGTTGGAGATCTACACCGCCGTAGATCTCCGTACTTCCTACAACAGCTTCGAGACGACCTGAATCGAAGCTCCGACAGACCTTTCGAGGCGAGGTCCAATGCCCGCTCAACGACGGCTCGCGGTCGACACGATTCCCAGCCTCAACTTCATGAAGTAGTAGGTCGGAGCGAGGGAGGCCGGCCGCCATAGGTGACTGGCGCGGCCCGTAGCCAACTGCAACATCTAAGCTCCAGATGGTGCAGCGAGGATCTCTAACTTTCTCGGCCAGAGATGTTAGACTAGTAAACAACATGCCAGAACTTGGACGCCTCGACGAAGTGACCGGCGCGACATCTGGAAGACCGCAGCGCCAAGATTTCACACCTTGGCCCGCCGACGAATGGCGAACCACTGTTCTCGCGATTCGTTGCCACAGGGAACTGTAGACGTGATGCGTGAAGAGAAGCCGATTCTAAACACGGAGGCGGTTGACCAGCTCGTAACTCTCGTTGAGGAAGCGACGAGGGCGACGACCGATGCGCCACGCCGATTCATTGAGCCTGCGCGCGGAGTGCTCGCTCGTGCGAAGTCTCGACGTCACCGACGATCAACGTAACGCCGGAATCAGGCGATGGCAGCACGTGGCCGAGAGATTGATCTTGGGCAAGCCCGGCCGCGATGTCGTCCGGAACATCCAGCGTGATCCACATCTGTTTGCAGGTGGCTATCATCCTGCTCAAGGAATCGGCTCAGACGGTCTGTAAAGGCAGAATAGGGCTGTTGTCGGGATTCATCGTATTTCTGAAATGACGGGTAGATCATTTCGCCCGCCGTATCGGGGTCCCCTCGGACAACACGGACCCGAGCATCTTGCTTGATGCGCCGCCACGTGACCGAACCATGCATTTTCCAGAGTCTGGTCCAATTTGCACCAGGTGCGGACTCCGATCGGCGCAGGCTATCTGGGTGAAAGAAGGGTCGGAAGCTGCCGACAAAGCCGTCGAACGTCGGGATGCGTTCGGCCTCAAGGGCATGCTCGATAAGCACATCATAATTCACCGTAAATATCTCAACAGGATTCTGGCGCGATGTTTTGATCAGCCAGCGGGCGAATTTGCGATGTGGATACTCATTAGGAATTTTGCTTAAATTTGGCGTTACAATCTCGGCTATCGTCTTGCGCACAGATTCTTCAAGTTTTTCGATTTCATCCTTTCTTAGGCCCGACAACGTATCGGTGTTGCCCACGGCGTTGAGCATCATGCGCAAGCGCGAAAGAATATTCTCAACATTAGGGTCCTGCTTCATTTCCTTGTAATGCTCCTCGATCAACTGCCATGTCTCTTCATACTTTTTGCCTAAGCCACGCGCCTTTTCCCGGCATATCTTGGTCAATTCGGCAACGGCAGGTATGAGCGGCTGCGTCTTATCCTTGTCATCGGGCACCGCCACTCTGATCGCACAAGATGTGCCAGCACCTAAGAAGAAAGCGATAGGCTTGTCATGCCGCGCAAGATGGTCCCTCAGGCTGGAGAGTATTTGTTGAGCGTCATGCGTTTGCTGTGTATTGTTCATGCGGCCCCCCCTCTGGCATCACGATCAAGGTGTCAAGAGCATCCCGCAGAACACGCATCGCACGACAATCGTCTTCGTTATAATCAAGAATGCGCTGGCGAATCGTAGGGTCACCTGTGCCTGACGAAATCTCGAAGCGCAACAGCCAACCGGGACCAGTCTGGCTACAATGACGCCAACTTGACAGTACCATTCTAAGTGTATGACTCTTATGAATCTTATGGGCTGGCTAAAAGTCTAACTTTGTATAGTAATCAAAGACCCATGGGACTAGCTCCGAGCGAACACGAAGCCTCAGGGCTCGTTCGCCACGTGCTCATCACTCAATGCTGCGGGGGCCCCACCTGTTTCTCGGTCGCTCGGCGACTACTGGACAGCTGAAAGTTCCCGCCCGACGGGTGCTTTATTAACGCTTTCGACTCGCTACCGCATAGACCGCCTGGAGGATTCTCTCTGTCGAGCCGCCATCCGCTCCGTAAGCAAACTCATCCCGAAGCCGACCGAGCCTCACCTTCAGTTTCGCGAGCTCGTTTGGGTCTAGAAGCTGGCGGATGGGTGTGGTCATGTCCTGGCCCCGGTAAACGCCTTTGGCCAGCTCTTTGTCCACGAGCATCTCGAGGTTGTTGGGTAGGTTGACGATGAGAACCGGCCGGCCAAGGATGAGTGCTTCGGAGGAAGCAAAAGAGTCCACGGTAATCAGCCCATCCGATGCCACGATGAGCTCTAGGAGGTTCGCGGAGGAGGAGAGAACACGGACCCGAGACGAGGCCTCCTGCTCCGCGATCTTCCGATAGGACTCCCTGCCTTCCGCTTGATGAGGTTTCACCAACAGCCAGAGTCCGGGCACCCCTTTCGCCGCCCTGAGGAGATCTCCGAACACGGGTCCGAACGATGAAAAACGGGATGCGACGATGAGCATTTTCGCGGTGGCGTCGAGCCCCAGTCGTGCGCGGACTTCCTCACGCCTCAAAGTGCGCCCGGCTCGGAGCAGAACGTCGAACTTCGGACTTCCGGTGATGACGATCTTTTCTGGCGGATAGTGCCCCCGCTCGATCAGCACGTCTCGGGCCATGCGACCGAAGACGGCCGTACGATCCGGCAATGGTACAGAGTCGGTCCCGCCATACGACGCCATTACTTCGTCAGAAGCGTGCTCGTGGGAGTAGTAGCGCGGATACATGATGCCGTGCTGAATAGCAAGGGATGGAACACCTGCATCGGAAGCGGCGGCCACCACCGCCCGTCCAAGGGCGGTCGACTCGGCGTAAAGGACGATGATGTTCGGTCTCTCGACCTCCAGCATAGCCCGGACCTGCTCGAAGGAACGCAACGCCCACGGCACGAGGCGCAAGAAGGCTTCACGCATTGCCGCGCTTCCAACGCTCGTCAGCTCGATTCCGCGATGAGAGAAAGCGTTCTTGAGATCGGGCAGGCGCTCGAAACGACGCAGGCACCTCCAGGAGTGGAAGTAAGCTTGCGCCGCTTTCAAAGCCACTCTGGGTGTGAGGTAGGTCCCGAATGGGATGTAGGGGAGACCACGCGTGTCGAGCTTCGCCAGCTCGCGAAGTTTCCGTGAAAACGTACGGTGCTTGAACGGTACGGGCGGCCCCACGCCGACGATGCGCAAGGCGTTACCCTCCGCTCTGAGGCTCGGGATGATTTGGTCGAAGTACATCTCGACCGCTTCCGTTGCTTTGGTCTCTGGATCCCGCCTCTCCCACCACATCGAGGAGTGCGTCAGACAGAGGACACGGAGCCCCTTCGACTCGGTGGGCGCCGAGCGCTTACAGAGCAACGACGTCCCGCCAGCGCCGATCAGTTTGGCGAGTTCCAACAAGAAGCTGAAGCTGGGGCGAGGCCGACTCGGTCCTAGTGCCCGTACGGCGGATTGAACCTCACTTTTCTTTGCGAGATCGCGGACCACTTTAGCGAGCTGCCGGACATCTCCCACGACCACCACGCGATCCGGAGTCTCGTGTTCCAGAAGGCGAGCGAGAGCCTCGATGTCCCTCACGTGGAGCCGAAGCTCGGTGTCGTAGTACAACCAGAGTTCCACCCACCACCAGAGCGAGCGTTCCCCATACCGGAAGGTGCTTCGAAAGCTGCCTGAGGGACCGAGTGGGGTGCGTCCGAGGCGCTTCATCCATGCGATGACCGCTTCCTCTACTTCCGTGTTGACAGGCTCGCCCAGCGCAACCGGCAGTGGAGTCGCCTCGATGCCCAAAGCCTGAAGGTACCTTGCGATGTCAGGGCTCGGGAATCGATCCTGTCCGACGATAGGGTGTTGCCAAGCCACCACCCGGGCTCCGCGGGACGCACATCGACCCAGAAACGAGAGTTCATCCTTGCCAAGATGCTCGCTTCCGACTAGAACGAGAACGCGCTCGGGCACTGGGGTCTCTCCGCAGCCGGGAAAAGAGGATCGAATGCTTTATGCATGGTGTCCGTCGTCGTCGTTGGATTGCGGCCCGTGACGAGGATACGACTCAGGTCGAAGCAAGGCAAGGGAACGCGTCGGTTGCCCGGATCGCCGGATCCAGCCCGGCCGCAGTGCTTGCGCTGTTTACTGTTGGTGATGTGTACGCATCCCTTTGAAAAAAGCGCTTACGCTCCATTGGCGCGCAGCTCTACAACTGGGAAGTATCCTGGCAGTAGTTGACGGAGGCGTTGGGTCGCAGCTACTCCGAGAACGCTCCGGAGACGACGAAGAAGAAGGCACGGGCGGCGCAACGGGTACTGCCAAGTCAAGTTGACGAAAAAGCCAGCTGACCGACCTCTGTGATCCGCAAAAAAGAAGATCGGCCACAAGCGACCGAGCATAGCAGGTCTAAAACGCGCAATCAACGCCGCATCGATTTTTTGCGGAGCACAGGTGCAAGGGTCTTGAGTTCGTTTGTATTTTTGGACACGAGTGCGTCCAGCGAAGGCTGGCATGTTCAGTGGGAGACAGTCCCACCGGGGAAAAAGTTAGCGCCCCGTAGCTTGAGTCACGTTCGTGGAGGAAACGAGACAGATGAAGCTGACTGACAAAGCCATCTTGAGGATGGTGAGCGAATCACCGGGCCGTAACACAAGTGAACCCATAGGTGGCCCCGACAAAAAAATAGACCCCAGAGGCCGAAATTCCTACTGCTTGTTGTGGCCAGCTGGGTCAACCGCCATCAGCAGGATGTGATCGACTACCTGCAAGAGGAGAACCGTGTGCTCCGAGCCGGGCTTCGGGGCACGCGTCTCAGGCTCTCTGACGACGACCGACGCGGGCTCGCCGTCAAGGCCCAGGCTTTGGGCCGCGAGGCACTGGCCCAGATTGCGTCCGTTGCCCGTTTGGTCAAGAAATTCGTCCGTCACTTCGATCGCGTGGCACGACCCGAATACGGGTTGACACGGCCGTGTTACACGAATTACTCCGGCTCAACAAGGCTACGTGTGATCGCCGACCAATACAGGAATAGGCCGACGATACTGAGACTGCCGAAAATGAACACCGCTTCAAGGCGCCCAGACAGACCCCAAAACCAGAATGAGTCCTCGGTGCCTTCCAGGTATCGGACCAGATTATCGGCAAACGCCGCGAAGAAGAGCATCGAGCTCCAGTAGAGCGGGCCGTGATGCTGACCGAGTGGGTTGACTTCGTCCCTGGGAGGGTCTTTCCCTGGCCTCAGCAAAGGACAGATAGCCAAAGCCCGTGACTATGTAAGCGATATTGAAGCCGACAAAGATCAAGATGGGTAGTGATACTCGCCACCACGACCAGTCGCTGAAAACGGCCAGCTTAAGGAGTGCCACGATCAAAGTGAGGGCGCCGAAGACAAAGAACCCGGTGGTCTGAATTTCCTTCTCGCCGGCCGTGGCTCCAGTTTTCATGCCGCCTCTCGGTGGTAGTATCTCAGCAGCCCACCGAGCCTTTCCCGACAAAGGATTGGCCCTTCGCGGGGGCCGCTGCTTTCTACAGACGGAAAGAGAATGACGTTTTCCTTGCCTTGATGGTTCCTCTCTCCATGATAATGAGCGAGATAGGAAGCCAGACACCGTCTGAATGCTGGCTCGCCGAACAAGATCAGCTTCGATAGACATTCTTCCTTCACAGACTTCACCCAGCGCTCCGCGAAGGAGTTCAAATTCGGGCTTCTCGCAGGCAGTTTGACGGTCTTGATACCCACCTCTTCGCCGACGGTTTGGTCGCTCGCTCGATACCCGAGGTTCGCCATGGCCCCGGCAATGCGATCATAGCCCCACGATCGGTTCTCTCTCGCGAAGCGGATAATCAGCTGTTCGATCTTTTCGTCGATTCGTGGTCGCCCCGGATACGTCCGGTTCTTGGAACCGTCGAACTTCCTGGCGATGAGCTTGCGGTGCCACCCGAGAATCGTATCGGGCCTGACGATACTCGCCACCTCTTCGAGCGCGCGCTTGCCGAGCTGTTTTCCGATCTCCGCCAAGGTTCTCCGCTCACCATCGGTCAGGCGCAAACGGCCTTGCAGCTGATCTCGAAGAATACGATTCTCGGTAACGAGGTACTCGTTGCGCAGGAGCAGTTCTCGGTCGACCGATCCCGTGATGTACGCCAGCATGGTCTTCCAGTCCATTGTGTCTCCCCGGAGAACTAGAGTAAGTACCTGACCACGACCTGTGATTCAACCGGTCTAACAGGCCGAGGCCAAGCCCTCTCAAACTGGCCTACGGGAGCGCGTTTGAGTTTATTGACCAGACGACCATCATTGAGGCGGCAAAGGCCGCGAACGAAAGCGCACACGCGGCCATATCAGAGAAATTCACAGACTTCGTGAAAAGCAAAGAGCTAAAGTCGTTGCCGGGATGGTATTGCCACGAGCTGAGGATTCTAGTCACCGCACTCTTGGCAAATCCAACTTGCGGAGAGGCTGCCGACGAACTCGCGCAACTATATGATGAGATAAACAAGGTGAGTCGAACGCTTTCTAGGAGCTGCTCAATAAGCACCTTCCGTCTCGTAGAATTGTGGATTCCAGGAATAGAGCGCTTTCCCTATCAAAGGAAAGCAAGTCAGCCTCAAGTCCCTGAGCAAGCTCACGATCCCAGGGAAGGCCACCCCCTGCTGTCCCATCTGGGCAAGCAAGCCGTCTACAGCTTTCGCGGTTTCGAAGAGGCACTCGTCACCGAAGACCAGGAGTACGACGTCATCGCGCTCCCCGAGCAGCGTCGTTGGCAACCGGTACCGCGAGACTAGCGAGTTCCAAGGACTCGCGCAGTCAGACTTGTCTCATCTCATCGCCGCCGCGTCTTATTGCTTCGCTGTCTTCTTCGCCTTCTCTGCCGCTTTGGCTTCTCGCACCTTTGCCTTCTCCGCCGCTTTGGCCTTGGCTTCCCGCACCTTTAGCCACGCACGGACCTCCCGCAGACGGAATTGAGACGCCACGCCGCGCCCTCTAGTGTGGACCGGCATCCCAAACCGCTCCCATTTTGTTACCATCTGTTTATCGACGCCCAAATGCTCGGCTAGTTCCGACCTCGTCAACACTCGCGCTTTGGCCATAGTCTTCCTCCAAATGGTACTGCCCCCTTCTGCATTGAAAGACGCTCTTAGGGTACTACTACGGTTTCCCCTTGAACGAAGGATTCCAATTACTTTACTTCATTTCCACTCCTTTTGAGGGTAGCTCGTGTCCGTCAATTCATGACACTGATGGTCTATTTCAAATGGGCCGAGTTTTGGCACAGGACGGGTAGTGAATCCTGGTTCGCCTTCGCGACGCGACGGAGGAAAACGCAGATTATGCGATCAAGTCCAACATATCTTGATGGATGTTGTGCCAGTTCTGAGCAAGATCAATGCTCCGGGCACGGATCGAGAAGCCCTCCAGGCAGACATCGACCTCCACCGACGCGTCGACTGTCGGGTAGAGCAGCATCCCTTCGTGCCTCGCCCCTTGGGTTACGGTAGCCTCGCGATTTCTTAGATAAGCCAGGAGTTGAAAGAGATTGTTCGAACGTAGCTTCCCGCCGTAACGGCCGCCTAAGGCTTCCCTGTAATACTTGGCATCCATGATGATACGCCGACTCGGTGCTTCGAGAATGACGTCCGCTTCCATGCGCGGAAGCTTCGAGCGGTGCTGGTCGAGTGTTCCTTCGCTGGCCCACGCGATGGTGCGCCCACGATTGTTGACCCGATAACGGTTTTGCTCACGGCGATAGAACTCGATGATGAAGTCCTCGTACAGTCTTTCCATCCGCTCTTCGCTGACGGCGGTGAACGTGGCCTCTCCGGACTGCTCGTCGACTAGCAACTGCTCATGGATAAGCCAGCACACAGACAACAGGAATCGATAGTACCGACGGTTGTGGTCGAGCTGCACCTGCTGGAACACCAGACGTCTCAGCGGAACCAACGTTACGCCGCCGAGCTTCGCGTACGCGCTTCGCACTTCGGCGCGTACGTCCGAATGCAAGTCCGGGAGGCGCATCAGGGATCTCAACGTGGAGCGCAGGATACGGTTGTGTAACACGTCGTGGGACAGCTCTTCGTAATCACAAGTCACCTGTCCGCGAGCGCGTAGCGCCCGCTTCGCGGTCTCTCCCACGGCGATCTTTCCGCGTATGCCGGCGAGGTCCTCACGCACCTCTCGGTAGCCACGATCGATGCCTCTGCGAATTAACCGAAAGGTCCCCTCGGCCAGCACCTTGCCCAGGAGATCGTGCACTCTTTCCATCTGGTCAAGTTCGTCCAACCGCACCACATCGCGCTCGTCGAAATGACCCCAGGCGTAGCACAGGAGGTGACCACTCGTAGACCGTCCTGATCCTATCGAGCTTCGTAACCCGTTTAACGGAACTCACAATTAGGTAATATAGCCACATGATTTCCGCGAAAAGACGTTTCGCTTCCGAGGGTGCGGGTTCTAGTTGGACTCCCAGCTTCTCTTGGAACGACCCGCTTCCCGCATCGCGACGCCCGACGAAGTGTTTTGAAGTTCCTCGAAATATTCACGCGTCCAGAGCCTTTCCTCGCCGAAAAGCGAAGCACCATCGAGCAGGCATTGCTGCTTCCATTTGTTGGCAGCGTCGAGGATGGCATCGGCAGATCTCAATCGACTTATAGGCCCTCCTTGGAATCTCCCCCGTAGTATGAATTTTCCTTTCTAGGGTCTACGCGGATTCGTATGGGGTAAGTCGTCCTGACGGAAAAACAGTATAACTCATTGCGTGGAAAAGGTATCCCGTACTTCATCGGGTGCTGAAAAGTGGTCCATTTTTAGGATAGGCTAACCGAGTGAAACATTCCCCGTCCTGTGCCAAAACTCGGCTGTGCCTTCTATTTATTCATCCGCGCGCCCCGAACTTGATCGGTCTCCGGTCTGCCGGGACCATGCCTGCATGATTTCGTCGTTTCGATCGAGGCGGGCGATCGCCTCGCCCTCGTCGCACTCACCCTCGCATCCGAGCAGCTCGAACGTGTCCCCGTTCAGGATCAAGACCGGCAGCGAGACACGCGAACACCGAGCGTTTCATTCTGTCTTGGCCAGAGACGCCCGCAAAATCTCCCGGTCGTTGCGCACGAGGATATGGCGGTTGGCGTAAGCGGGGTGCGACCAGTGTACTGCCCCGAGATCCCGTCTCCGGACCGTGGGGGAGGTGGGCTCGATCAACTGGGTGCGGTCGAGCTCCTGAAATCCCTCGGGTGACAGCTTCGCGATGATGAGTTCGCCTCGGTCATTGTTAATGAAGTAGCGGTCGCCGTGTCGGACGAAGAACGCGGCGGCCCATCGTTGCTTCTCGCGGGTCACGGCCATGGTCTCCCACATGCGACGTCCGGTCTCGATCTCGAGGCATCGCATCTGGCCGTAGCTGTCGACGCCGTAGAGGTAGTCACCTCGAATGACGGCCGTATTGAGGAGCGTGTGGATCTTGTCGCTTCGCACTTCGCTGTCGCCTGAGCTCTCCCACAAAAGAGTGACGCCCGACCCGTCTTCGTCGAGCTTCCACATCCGGGCGCCGTCATAGAACGAAGAGACGAAGAGGTGGCGGCCTTCGACGATGGGCGTGGAGACGGTCATCCCCATGCTCACGATGAAGGGCGCTTCCCAGTACACGCGACCGGTAACAGGATCGAGGGAGCTCATCGCGCGCGGATGCCAGATCAAAAGCTGTCGCTCACCGCCCGCCTCGAAGAACACGGGCTGGCTATAGCCGGGCTCCCAGTCGGAAGAAAGAGCACGCCAAATCTCGCGACCGGTATCTCGATGAAAGGCGACAACTTTGGCGTTCGGCTCGCCGGCGGCCAGTGCGATGACCCGCTCTCCGTCCACGATAGGCGCGCTGGGCATCCCCCAGACGGGCACCGAAGCTTCGTAGTCGCGAACGAAGTCTTTCTCCCAGAGAACCTTACCGTGGTCCACCGTCAAAGCAAGGAGCCGCCCCATCGCTCCCAAGACGTAGACGCGATCACCATCCACGGTCGGCGTCGCGCGTGGGCCGATGGCATAGACGAGCTGGAGGCCGGTGTAGTCCGCTTCCCAGGCGTGCTCCCACAGAATCTCGCCCGTCGCTTCATCGAGACAAACAATGCGCTCGAAACCCTGGTTGCGATCGGTTGGGCTGAAGTCCGTGAGAAACACGCGCCCGTTTGCGACGGACGGCCCCGCGTAACCGCTTCCCACGGTCGTTCGCCAGGTGACTTCGAGACCGTCGTCGGGGAAGGCATCGAGGATACCCGTCTCGTTCCAAACCCCCAAGCGACCTGCGCCTCGCCACTCGGGCCAGTCCTCGGGCGCCGCGAGGTTTGGGGATGCCAACAAAGCGAGAATCCCGAGAAGCATCGACGGGTGAAAGGGAAGGGACGACGACATCGTTCTCCTCTCGCGATGGGACGGGCCATCTTACGTGAGCTCGATGGCTCACGTCGAGCTCTTGCCTTACCGCGACAGCGACGACCGACCTGCCGTCAACGTCCCACGCTAAGCGAACTTCAAGCCGATCATGATGCGGCGCGGTGTCGGCCAGAAGCTCGGCTGTTCGAAGTTCGGGCTGTTGTACTGGCGGCTGATGATGTTCTGAGGTGCCTGGTCGTTCGTGAGGTTCAAGAAATCGCCGATGATCTCGAACCGGCCGGTCTCGCCGAAACGAAAGATCTTCGACACGCGCAAGTCGAGAATGCCCGAATTAGCGATCCGTCGGGTTCCGAGCGGTTCGATGTAGATTTGCTGGGACCCCTGCGGAAGACGAACTCGAGCGCGGGATGCGTACGGTTTTCCAGTGACATGGTCGTAGTTGGCGCCTAAAAGAATCTCGACCTTGGGTACCTCCACGGCGGCTTGTAACCGGACCATGTGGGTCCGGTCGTTGCGCAAATTCCCCGTCGCGTTGGTGAAATTGTTGGGGTCTCTGCCCGCCTGGCTCGTGAACCCCGTGACGCGACTGGTTTGCGAGCCGCCCGGCCCGCCCCAGTTCGAGCCAATGAGCCCAGTGGCCTCCGACCACGTATAAGAGGCGAGCGCCTGCCAGCCACGAGACCATCTCTTCTGCAGCGTTAGAAGAACTCCGTGAGCTCATGAGCACACTTTCGCGTGAGCCAGCAAGATGTGTACTCGTCGACGTCGCTGGCGCGAACTACTACGCGATGTCGGGAGCGACCCTATTCACGACGAAGGACCGCAACCTTTTCCTTCCGCCGGACCCGGAGAACCTGCTAACCGTTTGGCGGACGATCGACGCTCAGGGCCTGCAGCTCTGGGCAGGTGCCGAGCCGCTGGGAAAGCCACTCGACCGTTTGCTAGCTGTCGTCGAACGAAAGGCACTGACCAAAGCGACTGACGACGACGGTCTGGAAGTCGTCCTCACGTTCGTTATGGCAGGATTCGAGTTCGATCAAGTGTGGAACGAGCGACGTGTGTTCCGTGTCGAAGACGTCGAGATTCCGGTGGCGCGGCTCACGCACATCGTTACGTCCAAGGCAAAAGCAAATCGTCCGAAAGATCGTCTTTTCTTGGAGACGCACGCCGAAGCGCTCAAGGACTTGATCGACGACTAATGGCGATCGGGATGCGGTACGTTTTGGCGATGTTGTCGGGTGAGTCGATGCGCCCGAAGATGTCGACTTCGAACGGCCTTCCGTCCGTCATGTCAAGTTGACGTTGCCAGCTCAAGTTGACAGCAATGGCATCGCCCGGGCGGGCGAAGGTAATCGGAGACTGACCCTTTGAGATCTGTGGGAGGAAGTAGACTCCGATCGAGTGCAGCCGGGAGTCAAGGCCGAAGGTACGATGGTGCTCAGTGCCCGTTTGACAGCAAGGTCTGGAGGGTTAGCGGGAGTATCCGTGGTGGCATGTCGCGAGGCATGACCCCGTTCGAAAGAATGTTTTGAATCGCCCCTCTCTCCTGGTTGCGCCGAAAGGAGCGAGAAATGGCACGTCGCGTCAGGACAAAAAGCAGTCGTCAAGCAAGACGGAAAAAATTGGAGCACGAGCTCGACACGGTAAATCTAGATGCTGCAGGGATTGATATTGGAGCGGAGTCAATCGTGGCGGCAGTCCCGAAGGGGCGCACTCCTGAGGGCGAACATGTCCGCACGTTTCAGAGCTTTGTATGCTCGCTGCGAGAGCTGGCCAATTGGCTGAAGGCGTGCGGCGTGTGCACGGTGGCGATGGAGTCGACCGGAGTTTATTGGATTTCACTGTACGAGTTGTTGGAAGACGAGGGATTTGAAGTCTATCTGGTCGATGCTCGCAAAGTGAAAAACGTATCTGGGCGCAAGTCAGACGTGTCGGATGCGGAGTGGCTGCAACAGCTGCATACATTCGGGCTACTCCCAAAAACCTTTCGGCCGGAATCGGCGATTTGCGAGCTAAGGGCATACACCCGCCAACGAAGCTCGCTGGTGGAGTCAGCGGCTCGCCACATTCAGCATATGCACAAAGCGCTCAACCAAATGGGGCTCCAGCTACAACACGTCCTGCGCGACGTGACCGGAGTCACCGGCCTTGCGATCATCCGAGCGATCTTGAGAGGAGAGCGAGATCCTCGTGACCTAGCAAAACTGAGGCATGAACGTTGCCACAACGATGAGGCCACGATCGCGAAAGCCTTAGAAGGTAACTATCGGAGCGAGCATGTTTTCGCTCTTCAACAGTCGGTGGAGTTGTACGATTTCTATCAAGAGAAAATGGAAGACTGTGACAAGCGGATCGAGAGATGCCTGTCCAAATTGGAGACCCGGCCTCAGGACGCTCGGCCTAAGCCGAAACCACGGACACGGCGAGCGCGTAGCGGCAACGGGCCGCGCTTTCCGCTCGCTGAGTCTCTATTGGGACTCACGGGGGTGGACCTAACCAGGGTTCCCGGCTTAGGTAGCTATGCCGTTCTGCAGCTCGTAGGAGAAACCGGTTGCGACATGAGCCCGTGGAAAAGTGACAAGCACTTCACCTCATGGCTAGCTCTCGCACCGAATAATAAGGAGTCCGCTGGTCGAATCTTTCGCCGGGCAACCCCAATGAGCTCCAGTCGTGCTGCAAAACTCTTTCGCCTCGCCGCGTGCGCTGTCCGCAATACCCAAACCGCGCTCGGCGCTTTCTATCGACGAATCCGATCGCGACGAGGTGCTCCAAAGGCCATCACAGCTACCGCCCGTAAAATAGCGACCATCTACTTCCGCATGCTTGCGACTGGAGAGGAGTTCATTGAGCTCGGTCAGGACGCCTATGAAAGGCAATACCAGCAACGCCTCCTGAGTAATCTCCGACGCAAAGCTACCCGACTCGGCTTCAGCCTCGTTCCCGATCAATCCATATCATGAAAAATGCCTTCGGCCGGGAGTGTCAGTCGAAAGTACCTGGCCCAGAGTCCGACCGGCTACGTTCTCGTAGGCTTCAGGACGGCTCTTCGGCGGGAAAGAGCTCGCCGACCTCGATCACGACATCTTGCCAAGCTTCCGGCGCGACGCGATCTTCGGCGCGGTAGGTGATGCGGTCTCGATAGGCGCCTTCCTCCGGAGAGCGAAAGACCACGAGCTCGCGGCCAACGAGGTTCACGATCCAATATTCGGGAACGTCCGCCTCGGCATAAAGCGGAGCTTTCGCGTTCAAATCGTAGCGAAGCGATGACGCCGCGACCTCGATGACGAGCAGAGGTCTAGACCTCTCCGTTCCGTAGTCCTCGATATTTGGGCTGGAAACCGCGAGGATATCCTGCTCAGGTTCCGAATCTAAACGAACGAGTTTCAGCGGGTCTTCCTTGAAGACGCTCGCACGTCCGGCGAGGGATTTCACGAGCGACTGGTACAGTTTCGTGGCTGCGACGACGTGAGCGTAGTTTTTCGGGCTCATGCGTCGCACCACGCCACGGATGAGCTCGACGCGCTCGTCCGGTTTGAAGATCCTCATCTCTGCCATCCGGTGATATTCCTCTACCGTGAAGCGCCGCTGATCAATGGTTTCTGCAGCTGTCGCCATACGTTCATTCTACCTCCATCTACGTTGGAGACGACAAAACGGAGAGAGAACCTCCCGATCCGGGCAATGTTTATGTCTGCGTTCGCAAAAGCTCCGCCCAGACGTCGAGGCGTTTTCGCGCGTCCCAGCCCCGGCGTGCTTTAAGGAGTCACTATGAGGCTCAGCTCGCCCTGCGCGGCAATCGACCCCTGCGCCGTATCGCCTTTTGGGACGGCGTGCTCGAGCTGATGCGCCCTAAGGAACCACAAGCGCATCAAGTCTTACATTGGGCGCCTCATCGAGGCTCACGCGCTCGACAACGGAATGGTCTCGAAAAGCCCACCCAAGGAGAACGGGCAGGAGCCGAGGAGGTGCTACCTTATCGGTGAACATCGCCCTGATCTGGCCATCGAGGTGGTGTGGACGAGCGAAGCGCCGTGTTCCCGGCTCGACATCGAGCTCTTTGTCTCGCTGCTCGATCGTTCCACCGCGCTCCACCGTCAAGGTGTTGCGCGAAGCTGCTTCGCGGTTAACCAACGAGTGAGCCGCCCCGCAGGATCCAAGTTCACGCCGATCGGCTGAAGTGCTTCTCCAGAATGTGAGTCACGCAGCCAGTCAGCTTCTTCGCATACTCGATGTGGAGAAACTCGTTTGGCCCGTGGGCGTTGCTTTGCGGCCCCAAGACGCCCGTGATCACGAACTGGGCTTCGGGAAACTTGTCGCCCAGCATGCCCATGAACGGTATCGAGCCGCCCTCGCCTATGTGGAGGGCGGGCTTTCCATAAAACGCTTCGGACGCTTCGTCGAGGCTTTCTCCGAGCCACTCGGCGAGCTCGGGCGCGCTCCATCCCGGTGCCGGCGCGTGGAAGTCGAGCGTCACTTTGGCCGCGTAAGGAGGCTCGCTCGTGAGGAGCTCCTGCACCACGTCCCGGGCCTTTAGCGGGTCGAGCGTCGGCGGGATACGGATGGACAAGTTGAGGGTCGTATACGGCCTCAGCACGTTGCCGGCATCTTTCAACGCCGGAATCCCTTCCTGACCTGTGACCGCCAGGGCGGGGCGCCACGTGCGGTTGAGAATGAGCTCGGTCGGATCGGTGGCGACGGCTTGCATGCTCTCCATCCAAGGAAACTTCGAGAACACCGAGTCCGCCAAAACACTCGCCACTTTGCCGGCCTGAGCTTTCCGCTGCTCGGGTATCTCGACGTGAAGCCCTTTGGGCCGGATGGCGCCCGTGGTCTCGTCCTCGAGCCGGGTAAGGATCTGGCGGGCGATGCGAAACGACGAAGGTACGATGCCGCTCGCGTCTCCTGAATGCACGCCTTCTTCGAGAACATCCACACGCATCGTGGCGGCGACGATGCCGCGCAGAGACGTTGTCGACCAGAGCTGCTCGTAGTTGCCCGCGCCCGAATCGAGGCAGACGACGAGACTCGGCTTCCCGATGATGTCGGCAAAGTGCTTGACATAGGCAGGGAGGTCCGGTGAGCCGCTCTCTTCGGAAAACTCGATGAGCACGACGACGCGCGCGTGCTCGATTGCTTGCTCGCGCAGCGCATGGAGCGCGCAGATGGAAGCGAAGACCGCGTAGCCGTCATCGGCGCCGCCGCGGCCGTAGAGCTTGTCGCCTTTGCGCACCGGCTTCCACGCGCCGAGGCCGTCGCGCCATCCGGTCATCTCGGGCTGTTTATCGAGATGCCCGTACATCAAGATCGTGTCGTCGGATTCGCCCGGAACTTCGAGAAGCAGAAGCGGCGTGCGGTTTTCGAGGCGACCCACGTGAAGCGTGGAGCCTTCCGGCTGATGCGCTTCGACCCAGCTTTTCGCGAGCTCGAGCGCGCGGTCCATGTGCCCGTGCGCCTGCCAGTCGCTGTCGAACATCGGTGAGACGTTCGGGATGCTGATATATTCCGCGATAGTGGGGACGATCTCGTCTTCCCAAAACGTGTCGACGAATTGTTTCGTTTTTCCAAAGTCGGCCATGTTCAGCTCCAAAAGTTAGGGTCCACGCGGGCCCTCCTAGGTATTAGATATCAGGATGTCGCAAGTGCCAATCCGTCGCTTGCTCGTAAGCATAGGCCGTGCGCAGCACGCGAGCCTCTTGAAACGCCCTCCCAGCGATTTGGATGCCCACCGGCGCATCGTCTTTCGCGAAGCCGCCAGGTAGCGACACCGCCGGGAGCCCGAGCAGATCGTAAGGCATCGTGAACCGTAGCACGTCCATGGTGTCGAGACGCCGTCCCGCGATCGAGGGGAGCCCGCGATGCGAGCGCTGCGCAATCGGATAAGTCGGCGAGAGGAGAAGATCAACGCCCTTCATCGCCTGAGCTGCCCGTACTTGAAACGTACGCCGCTCGCGCTGTGCTTTCAGATAGTCGACAGCCGGAATCAAGAGCGCGCCGCGCGCACCGCCTCCATATTCTTCGGGTCGGTCCCGCATCCACGGCTCGTGTCCGGCGCCCCACTCGCACAAAAAGATGAGATACATCGCCTCTGTCATCTCTTCTGGCGTCGGGAGGCTGAGGTCGACGATTCTCGCAGCCGATCTCTTCGAGCTTTCTGAGGGCGCGCTCGAAGATGCGCGTGACCGCGGGCTCGGCGACGCGCGCAAGCTCGCGATCGATGCCCAGCTTCGTGCCGCGCACCGACCCGTCGAGCTCCGCCTCGTAGTCGGGGACACCGCGCCGGCTCGTCGTCGTGTCGCCGTCGCGGTGCCCGGCGAGCACGCGCATCACGATGGCGGCGTCTTTCACGGTGCGCGTGATCGGACCCGCGTGATCGATCGAATAAGCCCGAGGAAACATCCCCTCGGTGCTGATGCGGCCGTGGGTCGGTTTGAGCCCGACGACGTTACATACCGAGGCGGGGTTTCGGACGGAGCCGCCGTTATCCGAACCGACAGAGAGCGCCGCGAGGCCCGTGGCGACTTGCGCCGCTGAGCCGCCGCTCGATCCGCTCGGCGAATAATTGCGATTCCACGGATTCCGCATGTTGCCGAAGTCGGGGTTCTCGCCTGACTCGCCGCCTGCGAACTTGTTCAAGTTGGCTTTTCCCATAAGGATCGTGCCGGCCTCGTCGAGGCGTCGGGTGACTTCAGCGTCCGTTGTCGGCTCGTGGTTCTTCAGAAAGCGCGCGCCCGCCGTGGTCGCGATCTCCGCGGTGTCGAACACGTCCTTCAAGCTTATCGGGATGCCGTGAAGTAGGCTTTTGCTTTCGCCGCGCCGTCGTTGTTCATCCGAGCGGCGTGACGCTTCGAGCGCACGCTCGGGAAGAAACGTGATGTAACTGTTGAGCTCGGGCTCGAGCGCCTCGGTCCGTTCAATCGTGGCTCGGACGAGCTCCTCGGAAGTGATCTCTCCTTTGTCGAGGAGTGCGGATAGCTCGTGGAGAGGAGCGACGAGAAGCTCGGGCGCGACCCTCACGCGTCGACCTCCGGATCCATCCGGATAGCCGGCTCGATGCGTGGAGCCGGTAGTGTTCGCGGGCGTACCGACAGGAGGAAAGCCAGGACCGTAGCACCCTCGCCCGGCTGCGGCTCGAGCCCATGCGCGCGCATGAGCTCTTCCACTGCAGCGGGCGACAACGCCTGTGCTTCGCCCGGAAGCGCGGCGCCAACGCCGGCGACACCGATGAGCGAGCGCAAGACATCGCGTCGTTTCAAAAGTCAACCTCGCTCGACGCGCCGGTGATGACGACCGAGGGTTTCTCCGACAACTCCCAAGCTCCCGCCATAAGCTAGATTTCTACCACAAACCGCGAGTGATCATCCGGCTTTCAGGATCTTCAGATAGACCGCTTCGGTCTGCGGCGACGGGCCGACGCCCAGCTCGCCTCTGAGAAGCTCGCGGCAATGATGATAGAGCGCGTAGCGCTTCGGCGCGGTTGCCGAGCTCCGAATGAGCGCGCATGAAGGTCGATACCGACGAAGAAGTCGTATTTGAGTTGATTCATGGAAGAACTCATTTCCGCCAGCGCATGTGATGTTTCATCGGCCCCTGTACTGGCGCTCGAAGCGCAACTCCCCACTGGATGTCCATCACAAAAGAATTGCCGGCACGCATGTCCATTCCTGGCGCTAGGAGCGCAGGGCGACGTATGGCGTTGCCGGCAAGCTGCTGACGAAATCGAAAATAGTCCAAGCTCATCGTGATATTTGCTCTACCATGGCAATCGGAGTTGTCGCGCGATGCCACGAGTTCGTGCTCGGTTTTTTCTCGGTAGTTTCGGGCGAAGCACGTCCGAGAGTTTTTCTCGAATGTAAAGAACATAAGGCGGGTCTAGATATTGACTTTGCACTTCCTGGAGCACAGGTGAAAAATAACGAAGGGAGCGAATGGGCTGCAGTGGCTCCTCATGTTCTTGTAGCTCCCTACGAGCGCAACCCAGAAGTAGGGCACACTCGAATTCGTGTAACGGGACTCCTTGGCGGTAGAGCTGCGTCGCGATGAAGCGGTCGTCGCGCCGTGGCCGCTCAGGTGTGTTCGGAATGGAAAGATAGAGGTCCAAAATCGTCCGGACGTAATTGTTTTCTGTCAGAGCATCGCTCGTGAGCGGTTCATTACCCAGCTTCGACATCCTTTAGCCTCCCGCGTCGGCCGCAGATACAGCATTTGGCATATCTGATACTGTCAATCTTCGTTTTCATTGAATGAGCCATCGGGCCACTAGCTTGAATTTCACGAACTCCTAGACTGCCAGAATTACTGGGGTGAATGAACCCTTGCTCCGTCACTATTTTCGCCGCCTGGCGTAGACGATAATTCTGTTGCCGAGCCGCGTGGAGTTTTCGTGAGTTGAAACCTTTCTGGTAATTTCGGTTATTTTCGCGCTGGTTCTTATCGCCGGGTTTCGTCACGGCAGGTTGGACCGCAGTAGCACTGTCCCTGGTAACATGACTTGCAGATGAAGAAAGGCATCCCACAGCTTTTGTTGCGGCAGAAAAGCCGGAGAAGAACGACAGGTTTGGTGGCCATTCGGAACTCAGCAAAGTGCTGGACGATGGCCGCCCGGATGTGAGAGGCTAGCTTCAACTTGTAGTGGAGCGCCTCCTCCGGGGGCCATCCAAACATCAGAACCCCGGTCGTTTGTAGCGGCTGGGGCTCACTATTGTCGCACAGCAGGTTCACCCTCTTCTTGCCGGCGCGAGACGATCTGACTGACTCGCGCCAAAGGCGCGAGAGGATGCTGGCCTCGCGCCAGAGGCGCGGGATGAGGCCTTGTACACAGACATTTCCTACCGACTCTTCCCGCAACACACGCTTTCGCTGCACTGATGCTTCGGCAAGCGTACAGGGCTTCGGAGCCGCCTCCGTCGATCCCGGGTCGTTGAGAACACAGACCATCCTCCCCGCTGCGGCGCGCTCGCGATCTACGACTGGTGCTTCCGCCATTAAGTGTTGGTGAGATGACGCTAAGCTTCACGTTGCATTAAAGTACAGCCAAAATAGCACTCTCGACCTTCGCCGCACGCTAAATGGAGCGGAAGCTCTTTTTTGCAAAGGGATACGTACACATCACCAACAGCAAACAGCGCAAGCACCCGCGAGATAATAGAATGAGCCATGACACGTATCGCCATCGTCGGAGGCGGCATCAACGGTCTCGTGGCCGCGAACTATCTCGCGCGCGGCGGAGCCGGCGTCACCCTCCACGAACGACGCCCGCACGTCGGCGGCGCGTGCGTTTCCGAAGCGGTCACCGTCGACGGTGTCGACTACGAGTTTCCGCTCGGAGCCACCGTGCTCGGGTTCATGCAGGACTTCGTGCTCGAAGAGACCGGCCTTTCGAGTCGGCTCAAGACGTGGGCGCCCCCGCACCCGAAGCTTGTTCACTTCCCGGGCGTTCCCGAGCCCGTGTACATCCACCGCGACCCCCAAGCACTAGAGCAAGAGCTTCGCGACAAGTGCGGTGAGCAAGGGAACGTCGCCGACTTCCGCTCGGACGAAGCACGCGTAGTCGCGTTTCTACGAGACGGTTATCGCGCGGCCCGCGCACCGAGCCTTGAAGACGCGCGTCGAGACCTCGGAGAAGAGCTGACCGAGCGCTTCATCGAAGGCTCCGCGCGCGCGCTCCTCGATCACTCCTTCACTTCGGATCTCACCAAGTTGTATATGGCGATGACCGTCATCGAGAGCGGTCCAGTATCGCTCGACGCGCGGTTGTCGGCTTTCAACGTGCCGCTCCTCGATTCGGGCTCGGTGTTCGGTGGCTACTACGGATTCGTCAAGGGTGGCATCTGGAAGATCACCGAGGAGCTCGCGCGGCTCAACGTCGCGCTCGGCGTGAGCATGAAGACGTCGTCACCGATCGCGAGCGTCGATGACTTGGACGCGGACATCGTCGTCCTCGCCACCGACCCCGTGACCGCGGCGAAGCTCTGCGGACAGCCGGCGCCCGAGCGGCACTACCTGGGAACATCCGGCAAGCTCACGCTGTTGTTCCGCGAGCCGGTGCGCTGGAAAGATTCGCCGGAAACGGACACCGCATTCCGCTTCATCTTTTCGAACGATTCGCTCGACTCTATGGAGAACGGCGCGCAACGCGTCGTGACCGAGTCCGATTTCGAGCCCGGCTACATCCAGCTCTATTGCGATGGCGCTGGCATGCGCCACATGGGAGTCGACGAGCCCTACGAGCGCGTGATCGCGTTTTTCAAGAACGTGCGCTTCGCCAAGCGCGGAGACGAGTTGCCCGACGTCGCTCACTTCATCCGAGAAACCGTGCTCGCAAATATCGACAACCCCGGCGATCTCGCATGGTCACGCATGTTGTCCCCGCTCGATCTCAAAGAGCGGTTCCTGTTCCCAGAAGGAAACATCGATCACACGATGATGACTGAAGGGCAGAACTTCTGTCACCGGCATTTCTCGACCGATCCGGACGCGAGCTTCTACCGATTCGGCGCGAACGACGACATCTACTACTGTGGCGCCGCGGGCTACCCTGGAGGCTCGGTAGCGGGGACCACGGGCTACATGTGCGCCCAGCAGATCCTGAGATCACGTAGTCCGAACAGGTGATGCTCGACGGCTGCCCGGTCTTCCGGGGTCGCGAAGTAGGCTCCGCTTGACGCATCTGAGGGGCACCGGTAACCTGGCGCCGCCAGACAGGGAGGTTAGAATGAAAAGCTCAACTACCGTGCTAGTCTTCGCGCTGGTCGCCGCTTTTTCGCTGGCGGCCGCGGATACCGACCAGATCCCGACCTGTGCCAAAACTCAGCCCTTTTGAAATAGACCACAAATCAGCAGCTTAGACGCCCTTGGAATCCGCGCGGAATCGAGGGTATTTCGCGCTGCAGGGCTGGCTTCCGACCACTGGGCTGCGGGTGGCGATCGACAGGCCCACCGTGGGTGCGCACGGCTGGCTCAAATCGGCTGTGGGGCGAGTTGCGGGCAGTGAGCTTCGCACCCGGAAGTCCCTAATTAGTACCCGTCCTGACAGGTGTAAGAGGTTGAGAAAAAAGGGGTAATCGCAAATTTAGGGCTAGCCTTCTGAGGGAGTGTCGTTTTAGTATCGAGTCGACAAAAACGCAGATTCTAAACGACTTAACTCCAAAGGAGACCAGCCCTAAATGCGAAAAACGATCAACCCACAACCAAGCCTTCGCGAGCCCTGGCTGGAGCTGGAGCACGCACGCGAACTCGAAACGATATCATCGCTGCTCGATGCCCATCCTAAGCTCAATGAGCTGGTACTGCAAGACCTGAGGTCGGTCACCCCATCGGCAGGGAGCGATGTTGGTCGTGGGGGAATGAGCGCGGAGCAGGTTCTCCGGGCGTTGTTGGTCAAGCAGCTGAATCAGTTCACCTATCGGGAGTTGGCGTTTCACTTGGCAGACTCTCGAAGCTATCGGACGTTTTGCCAGCTCGGCATCATAGAGCCGAGCCCGTCGAAGTCGACCCTAGCAGCAAACATCAAAGCCGTGAAGTTCGAAACGCTGGAGAAAATCAACCGAGAGTTGGTGAGTGTTGCCGAGAAGACCGCGATCGAAAAAGGAAGAAAAGTACGAGTGGACTGAACGGTAGTGGAGTCGAATATTCATTCTCCTACGGACTCCGAGCTTCTTTATGACTGCGTCCGAGTTCTCACTCGCCTCATGTGCCGAACTCGCGAACTGCTGGGTACAGTAGTGGTCTTCGGCAATCGAACGCGTCGAGCGAAGAGACGTCGACTGGGAGTTCTAAACGCGAAGGATAAGGAACAAAGGCGTCGCGTCTATCGAGATCTACTGAAGGTGTCGGAAGAAACCTATCGCTCCGCTCAACGCGTTGCAGACCAGTTGGACGAGTCCGGCTTGACCGAGCCGGTGAAGCGAGCGAGTGCGGAGAAGATCGCCGCGGATTTTAAGCACTTTCTCGTCCTCACCGAAAAAGTCATCAACCAAACTCGGCGTAGAGTGATTGATGAAGAGCGTGTGCCTGCGGAGGAAAAGGTCGTTTCGATCTTCGAAGAACACACCGACATTATTCGCACCGGTCAAGCTCGAACTCTACGAAGACCGGCGCGAGACTCTCTACGGTCACAAGGTGTGTTTGACTGGTGGCTCGTCCTCGATGATTTTGGATTGCGTGATCTTGGATGGGAAGGTGCCGACTGAAAACGTATAATACCCACATCTTCGATAGGCCTCTCGTACACAACAAGTTATGGTGTTTCTGGACAGGAACTAATTAGATTGGACTTTATCGAGCAGAAGAGCGAACGTTCGGTGATGCGAAGGGATACAGGGGCTGGCCGAAACGGCGTTCTGGAAGGTTTGGACGTCGCCAGCCTGCGGCGGGTCAGGGAGCAAACGTTCGGGGCTGCTCCCTTGCGCTCGCTCTCACGTATCTTCATGCGCCGCGTTCTGACGTACGAACGCCAGTGCCGGACCCATGGGGGCTTTCGGCTACAACCCGGCGCGCTCTGGCTGCCATGGTGAACGGCACACCAGAACACTCTTCTCCCGCAGGTTCCGTTTCTGCCGGCACGCATCTCGTCCGCGAGTGGAATGGCCGAACCTACCAGGTCGAGGTAATCGACAGCGGCTATCGGTTCGACGGCAAAACCTATCCGTCCCTCACCGCCATCACAAAGCGAATCACCGGCACCCACTGGTCAGGACCACGCTTTTTCGGTCTGACGCCCAAGCGCAAGGCCTAACATGAAGAAAATCCGTTGTGCCATCTATACACGAAAGAGCGCGGAAGAGGGTCTCGAACAGGAGTTCAACTCCCTCGATGCACAGCGAGAAGCCTGCGCCGCATATGTCGCGAGCCAGAAAGCGGAGGGCTGGGTGCTGCTGCCAACCGTCTACGAGGACGCGGGGCTCTCGGGAGGAACCCTGGAGCGCCCGGGCCTGCAGCGCTTGCTCGCCGACATCGACGCAGGTCTCGTAGAGCAGATTGTGGTCTACAAGGTCGACCGGCTGACCCGTTCCCTCTCCGACTTTGCGAAGCTCGTCGAACGGCTCGAGGCGGCCGGCGCGGTTTTCGTCTCGGTGACTCAGTCCTTCAACACCGCGACCAGCATGGGACGACTGACGCTGCATATGCTGCTGTCCTTCGCACAATTCGAACGCGAGGTCACGGCCGAGCGGATCCGCGATAAGGTCGCTGCCTCCAAGCGCAAGGGACTATGGATGGGCGGCCGCGTACCGCTCGGCTATGAGAAGGACGAGCGCACGCTGCGCATCAACGAGGCTGAGGCCGAAACGGTCCGGATGCTCTATGCGCTGTACCGGAAGCACGGAACGCTCCGGCAGGTGAAGGCCGAGGCGGACCGTCTGGGACTGCGTACCAAGCAACGCTTCACCGCGGATGGAACCCGAACGGGCGGGCTGCCGTTCCGTCGCGGACACCTCCACTGCCTGCTGACCAATCCTCTTTACGCCGGCCGCATCCGGCACCAGAGGCGTGTCTACGAGGGCCAGCATCCATCGATCATTGCTCCGGAGCTCTGGGACGCGGTCCAAACGCAGCTGCAGGCAGGGGCTGCCAAACCAAGGAGACGCACGACGAAGGGCCGTGCAGCCCGTTCCCCACTGGCAGGCAAGCTCTTCGACGAGACCGGCGACCGGCTGACGCCGAGCCACACCAAAAAGAAAAACGGGCAACGGCTCCGCTACTACGTCTCCCGGCGCCTCATCCAGCACAGTGGCCAAAAGGACCTCTCCGGCTGGCGACTGCCCGCCCCGATGCTGGAACAGACCGTCGTGCATCTCATCCGACAGCATGTGGATGCCACGACCTTCTCGGCCTCGTTGATCCACACTCCGACGATGCAAGAGCTCGCCTCGGTGCGTCGCTTTTTAGACGGGCTGTGTTCCGGTAGTAATGATGATAGTGCCTCGGCAGCCCCCCTGCTCCGTCTTATCCGGCGGGTCGACATCAGCCCCGGCTCTGTGTCCATCCTGCTCGACCGCAATGCGTTCGCTGCTTGCCTCTTTATGGGACCCGAACGCATTCGCGAGGATGCACTCCGCATCCTCGCACCGTTCCGCTTGCGTCGACGCGGCGTCGAGACCAAGCTTGTTCTGGGCAACCCCACGAAATCCGTCGACCGCACACTCCTGCGCAATATCAGAAACGCCCTCTCCTGGCTCGACCGAATCAAAGCAGGCAAAACCTATGAGCAGATTGCCACCGAAAACGCCATCCCAACGGACCGCGTGCGCAAGGCAATCCGTTATGCCTTCCTGGCTCCCGACATCGTCCGCGCCATTGTCGAAGGCCGCCAGCCCGTTGGGCTGACCTCGAGCTACCTCTTGCATCATCCGCTTCCCGACGATTGGGAGAAACAGCGAGTGCTCGTCAAAACGCTGTGAGCCTGCCAGCGCCCACTTCGTGAATAGGCTCGGTTAGCAGCAAGCTGCTCTCCGACACTGGCCTCCACCAATCAGACTCAAACTGGCCCAAATTTCCTGTCATGGTTTCCAGACTCGGATAGCTCCTTGTACTGGACCGTCTGCGGAGTCATCTTCGTTTCTTGGCATCCCCGCACTGGAAGACAAGATTGTCCAAGGAGCGGTAGCCGAGGTTTTGAGCGCCGTCTACGAAGTCGATTTCATCGGGTTCTCGTACGGGTTTCGGCCCGGACGGAGCCCGCACCAAGCGTTGCACGCGCTCCACACCGCGCTCATGACGCAACGCGTGAACTGGGTTCTCGACGCGGACATCCGCAAGTTCTTCGACTCGGTGGACCACGAGTGGTTGATGCGGATGCTTTCGCACCGGGTCGCCGACAAACGCATCCTTCGACTCATCCGTCAGTGGTTGCGAGCCGGCGTACTGGAGAAAGGAGAGTGGAGCGAGACAACTGAAGGGACACCGCAAGGGGCAGGTGTGAGCCCGCTCTTGGCTAACGTCTTTCTGCACTACGTTCTAGATCTGTGGGTTCATCGATGGCGCCGGCTCGAAGCACAAGGCCGTATTTCCATCGTGCGATACGCTGACGACTTCGTCATGGGCTTCCAGCATCGGACCGATGCCAGCAGGATGATGAGAGCGCTCAAGGAGCGACTAGCCCGATTCGGGCTTGCGCTCCACGAGAACAAGACCCGTTTGCTCGAGTTCGGGAGATTACCTTCCTTGTCACGCGAGCAACGGGGCCTTCGGCGGTGTGCGACGTTCGCTTTCCTGGGTTTCACTCATTATTGTGGGAGAACCCGCGATGGCCGTTTCGTCGTGAAGCGCAAAACGCAGAGCCAGCGGCTACGAGCCAAACTCAAGTCGCTACGGCTTCGCGCGAAGCAACGTATGCATGCTCCAGTCGCCGTCCAGCATCGCTGGCTTTGCCAGGTGCTGCGCGGTCACTACGCGTACTACGGACTTCCCAGCAACATCCGCTCTCTCCAATCCTTTTCTGAGGAGGTGACACGGTTGTGGTTTCGAAGCCTTCGTCGGCGGAGTCAGCGCCGAATGACCTGGCCTCGTTTTCACTTGTTGTTGGAGCGCTTTCCCCTACCAGTCCCTCACCTCACTCCGTCCCGACTACCTTGCCTTGTCTGATTTCGGGTATACCTTCAGGAGGAGCCGAGTGCGGGAAAGCCGCACGCTCGGATCTGTGAGGGCGAAAGCCGAATGGCTGAGCTACTCGACCATCCCCCCCGTGTCCGAGTAATACTCCATCTCTTGCACGGATTCAGGTAGACGCTTCATGATCACCCACGGAGACAAAATAATCTTTTCGCCGAGTGACTTGGTGCGTTTCGTCGCCTCTCCGTTTTCCTCTTGGATGGATCGCTTCAATCTTGAGAATCCGGGTGAGTTGAAACCGGACGAAGAGACAGAGGACCAAAGACTCATCGCCGAAACAGGAAACGAGCATGAGCACTCGGTCCTGGAGGATTTCAAGGCATCTGGGATAGGGGTCGCCGAAATCGCGACGGACGACATAAGGCAAGCACGTGCCGATACGTTAGAGGCTCTCAAAACGAAGGCTCCCATCATTTACCAAGCGGCTCTTGAGCACGACCGGTTCGCCGGCTTCGCCGACTTTCTGACCCTTGACGACACGGAGCAATACCAAGTCTGGGATGCGAAACTTGCGCACTCCCCGAAACCCTACTATGCGATCCAGCTATGCTGCTATTCCGAAATGCTTGCGGAATCCGCCGACGAGGCGCTGCCTGAAAAGTTCGGGATTATTCTCGGCACAAAAGACAGGGTTGAATTTCGTGTCGAAGATTTTCTCCACTACTACCGTCACTTAAAGGCCGAGTTTCTAGCTATGCAGGACGGCTTTTCCGGTAACATCGACGACCGCCCGAAGCCGTTGCCTGGAGCTGACCATGGGCGATGGACTTCGCATGCAGAGCACTTCTTTGGGAAAACCGACCACCTCGTGCGCGTCGCGGGCATCACAGTCGGTCAGATAAAGAAACTGAAGGCCGCGGGCGTAACAACGATGGCCCAACTCGCTGAGGCGTCCGGAACGTCGATTCCGAAGCTTGCGGAGAATTCTCTCGAAAAGCTTTCCACACAGGCCCGGCTACAATGTGGCACTCGTGAAGACCGGACCGCGAATCCGGGTGCACCGCCACGATACGAATTACTCCCTTCAACTGGGCCGAACTATGAGGCCGTCGGCCTTGCCACGTTACCCCCGGTAGATCCTGCAGACGTAGTCTTTGACATCGAGGGCTACCCGCTCGTTCCCGGTGGCCTGGAATATCTGTTTGGCGCACGGACCTTCGACGCGAAAACCGGCGATCCACAATTCCATGATTGGTGGGCACACACACGCGATGAGGAAAAGGTCGCTTTCGAGAGCTTCATCGATTGGATCCACGGCCGCTGGAAAGACAACCCAGCGATGCACATCTACCATTTCGGTGCTTATGACGTGGGCGCGTTACGACGACTAAGCACCCGTCACGACACGCGGCAGGACGAAGTCGATGATTTGCTCCGGGGCAACGTATTCGTCGATCTCTATCGCGTATTGCGTCGTGGCCTTGTTGTCGGAGAACAAGATTATTCACTGAAATCTATCGAGCGCCTCTATCGGCCTGGGCGATCCACGGATGTGACAACAGCGCTAGGCTCTGTTGTCCGTTACGCCCATTGGAGTGGGAGTGAGGAGGGGCCGCGTTGGGAAGATAGTGCGATCTTGAAAGGCATCCGGGACTATAACGAGGACGACTGCGCTTCAACCTCAGACTTTCTTGCTTGGCTCCGAACGCTCGCCGCTGAAAACAAGATCTCTTACTCGTCGCCTGCCGTCGGGGATTCCTCTTCCAAATCCGCTGATTCTGGTGATAAGGAACTGCCGCCTGAGGTGCTCGCTCGACGGGCAGCTGTTGAAAATCTGCGCAAGCGGGATGACTCGATCTCCGCCACACTTGCAGATCTCGTCGACTTTCATCGGCGCGAGGAAAAGCCGATGTGGTGGCGGATGTTTGACCGCGCCGAAGCGAGTGACGAAGAGCTTTGGGATGACTCGGGTTGCGTCCAAGGCGTCACGGCTGTTGGCCCACCAGAAGCGGAGAAGCGCTCCCTGGTTCAGACCTACGAGTTCGACCCCTCTCAGGAATGCAAGCTTGCAGCTGATGGCAAGACAAGGGTTATGTTTTCCCACAACATTGGCGCAACGTTGGGCCTTGCCTCGTTGGACCTTCAGGAAGGACGACTTCAGGTCAAGATCAGCCAGAAGGGCTTGGACGAGAAGCTCGGGGGTGCGTTCCCGCACTACGGCTCGTTGATACCAAACGAGTATGTGCCCGCCGCCTCGATACAGGCCGCGCTTACAAACATTGCGGAGGAGCACCTCGCACAGAAACTGCACCCGCCCATCGTAGCGATGCTGGAACGACAGGCGCCAGTTGCCATCGCCGAGAAGAAGGCCGAGTCTCAGGTCGATGAAGCTGTCCAAGCCGCGCATTCGATGAATGGCGAATGTCTCGTTGTGCAAGGCCCGCCAGGGACTGGCAAAACGTATACCGCCGCGCAGATGATCACTTTTTTACTGGATGCGGGAAAACGTGTCGGTGTGGCCTCCAATAGTCACAAGGCCATAGTGCGCCTTCTTGAAGGTAGTGGGGAGGCACATCGCGCGAATGGCGATACACTTCGTGGCATCAAGATCGGAGGCGACGCAGATATCCAGCTATTCGAGGACAATCCCGAACTCCAGCACATCAAGAGCAATAAAGACGCTAAGGATGCGTATGGCGGTGGGATCGTCGGCGGAACGGCATGGCTGTTTACCCTCCCAGAGTGGGAGGGCGCGCTCGACTTTCTCTTCATCGATGAAGCCGGTCAGGTGTCTCTAGCGAATGCCGTTGCGATGGCCCGTAGCACTACGAATCTTGTCTTGCTAGGTGACCAGATGCAGCTTGAGCAACCTATCCAAGGGACCCATCCAGGAGATTCCGGGTTGTCGTCGCTGCAATACGTACTTAAGGACTTTGAGGCGAGCAAGCCTGATCGGCCCGTGTATCACGCCGTCGTGCCTGTGGACCACGGGCTCTTCCTTGGGGAGTCTCGACGCATGCATCCTTCTGTGTGTCGTTTCGTATCTGAGACCGCTTATGAGGGCCGTCTTGTGTCACATCCGGACTGCGCGAAGCAAGAAGTAGAAATTCCGGAGAACGCCAGCCTAATAACAAAAGGGAACGGCGTTGTGTTTATTGGCATTGAGCACGACGGCAACATTCAGCAGAGCGACGAAGAGATTGCGCAGGTGAAGGCAGTATACGAAGAGCTACTTGGAAGAACGTATCGTACATCAGATGGAAGCGACAAGAAGCTGGCCTTAGATGACTTCCTATTCATCACTCCCTACAACGCACAAGTTCGCGCTCTTCAAGCGGAACTCCTAGACGGTGCGCGTGTTGGTAGTGTGGACAAGTTTCAGGGCCAGGAAGCGCCGATCTGCATATTCTCGACCTGCTCAAGCTACGGGGAGTACGGCTCCCGTGGACTTTCCTTTATTCTGGACCGCAACCGGATCAACGTAGCTCTGTCTCGGGCACAGTGCATGGCCGTCATCGTAGGCGATCCGCGCATCGCAGGTGCTTCGGCTGGCTCGATGAACGAGGTGTCGTTGCTCAACGTTTTCTGCAAGATCGCGCATTCTTGATGGGCGTGCGTGAGAGAGGGGAGCCGAAAAGGTATAATTTGCTCAATGTCACAATCCTCCACGGTGCTTCCGCAATTAACCCTAATCGCAAAATCTTCGAAGCACGAAAACGCGAAACAGCCGCACTGGGCGCAGGCGAGAAGCTCGTGCTGGGGCACCCGCTCGCCGCCACTATAGGTGATTCTGCACGGTGTATGCAGAACCTGGAAAAGGTGCTATTCACGGGGCCAAAGACCTCAGACACGGTGACGTCTATTTGCGATTAGGGTTAAGTGTTGGCGGCCAGCCCCTAACGGGGATGTCCCCGTGAGGTCAAAATACTCATGCGGCTTCCCGATGGTAGAAACGTAGCAACCCGCCAAAGCCGTTCACGGGAGCGCACCATAGACACTAAGCTGCTGATTTATGGTCTATTTCAAAAGGGCCGAGTTTTGGCACACGACGGGGTTAAGATCCTGAATGCACCGGTTCCACCTACATTTCGCGAGAGTGTCAGATACGCCGAGCAAAACCTGTATACAAGGTCAAAGCAACTGGTTGGAGACCGCGATCCGCGCTCTCACGAGTTTTCGTTACAGCTCCGTGCTATGGATAATGATCGAAGCGGAACGTCGCTCGGCCTGCCGACACTTATGGCCCTTTGCGGCGGACTGCTTGAGAAAAGCACCAAGGGTGGTCTGATCGTGGTCGGCGCACTCAATCTCGGTGGTTCAGTGGAGCCACTGACCAATGCCGTTGGTATTATCGAGGTCGCCGTTGAGAAAGGCGCCGATACCATGCTCATGCCAGTGTCGGCAAGGAAGCAACTGTTCGAACTCTCCGACGACATGGCGACGCGGATCAACATCCAGTTTTACTCGGACACGCCAGATGCATTACTCAAGGCATTGCTTGAGTGACAGATCAACAAAACCTGTGCCGAACTATGGAGAATTGAGATCAACGATGGAAGCTCTGAGCAGCGTCAAGTATATAAGTACCTTTTGATTGGCGAGGAGGATCATGGAAATAGCGGGTGGGTATGCGAAGGCGGCGGAGGCGTTCCATATGATTGTTAATTTTCTAGAGCATTTCGACTATCTGGCGGACCCGCGGCAATGAATCCTGGGTACCACGGTTTATTGTCATTTCGTTGATCAGGGTGGTCCAAAATCGAATGGATGAAGGCGCTGCAATTCTCGCGATTGGTGATGTTCACCTCGGCACGGCTTGCTCGGGAGTGCCTGACGAGATTTCATCCTGGGGCCTTGATCCGAGGGAACTCACGCCTGCAGCCGCTCTCAAACTTTCTGTCGATTTTGCGATTGAACAGAAGCTGGATGCAGTGCTATTCGCCGGCGATGTCGTTGAAAGCACCAATTCTAGGTTCGAGGCAATGCTGCCACTTGAGGAAAGCATTCGACGGCTATTGGAAGCGGGAATCCAGGTCATCGCTGTTGCAGGCAACCATGATGTTGAGGCATTGCCAAGGCTGGCGGCCTTGATCGACGGTTTCACCCTGTTGGGCGCCGGTGGCCAATGGGAAGCGAGGATGATAACCAAAAACCAGTCTCCAGTTGCGGAAATAATTGGCTGGTCTTTTGGTGAACGGTTTGTGCGTCAAAGCCCGGTTGCGCAGCTCTTGGAAGAACCGCTGGAGACGCCTTCGTCACCGATCCCGAGGATTGGTTTGCTGCATGCCGATCTCGACGCCTCCGGCGGGCATTATGCGCCAATCAGGCAGGCCGAACTCGACAATACCGGCTATGATGCTTGGTTGTTGGGCCATATTCATAAACCTTCGATCGAAAGGCTCTCAGCATCGACAGATTCTCGGCCATCTGGCTATCTCGGTTCTCTGATTGGGCTCGATCCGTCGGAAGTAGGCCCGCATGGCCCCTGGCTCTTGAGAATATCCAATGGTGGCGATCTTCACTTTGAGCAGGTGCCGCTCGCACCTCTTCGATGGGAATATGCGACCGTTTCAATCGATGGGCTTGAGCATGTTGAGGACGTGCCTGACAGATTGCTGGGCGAAGCGGAGAGATTTGTTCGCCAGCTCGGCGAAGCTGGCACCGCACCCCGCGCACTCGGCCTGCGTGTGCAGCTGACAGGGGCAAGCCCTCGATATGAGGACATCCGGCAGCGGATTGCTGGGGACGAATGGAACACGCTGGGACGTATCGTCGGTGATACTGCCGTCTTCTTTAATAAAATCATCGACTCGATGGAGGTGCGGCTAGACCTCTCGGAAATTGCAGCGGGAGATGACCCGGCAGCTCTGATGGCGCAACGACTCCTAATACTTCAGCGCGATGATGACCGGTCCAGGGCATTGCTCGAAAAGGCGCGTGCCGAGTTGAGCAATATTTCCCGGAAAGATATCTGGTCGCCTGTTCAAGATCATCGCAACGCGACAGACCCTCTATCGGACGATGCCTTGCGCGACATTCTCTTTCGATCCGGGAAGGCAGCCTTGAACGCCATGCTCTCTCGCCATGTGCAGGGCGATCCATCGTGAAACTGAAACGACTCACCATAAACCGGCTTCCGGGGATCGGCCAACCGTTTGAGATCGAGCCGGCAGGAGCAGGTTTCCACGTTGTTTTCGGGCCGAACGGGATCGGTAAATCGAGCATTTGCCGCGCGGTTGAAAGTTTGTATTGGGAAGACCGTGAACCGTCACCGCGAACCTTGGTGAATGGTGAGTTTGAGTTGGATAGGGATGCATGGTGGGCGGAGCGTGAGGGATCACGTGTGCGTTGGCAGCGTGGTGGAGAGGACAGCGTGCCGCCAAACCTGCCTGCATCCCATAACCATCGCTGTTTTTTCCTGCGCCTGAGGGATCTGATAGATCCGTCGCCGGACGGCACGCAAGACATTGCTTCCGAGATTCGGCGCCAGATGTCGGGCGGGTTTGATTTGGACCGGATTGCGTCCGACCTGTTCGCTGGCGTGAGCGCACGACACGGCCGTCGTGAGCGAAACGATCTCAATACGGCGTTGCAGGATGTTAGGGAGGCGGAAGGAAAGCAGTCGAGCCTTCAGCAGCGCGCGGATCAGCTGGAGTCCCTCGGGACGCAACTCGCCACGGCACAATCGAGCGCAGATCGCCTCTCGTCTGTAGAACGCGCTCTCGGACTTGCCGGTCGCCTGGAAGAATATGCCGGCGTCGCCGAAAAGATGGCAGCCCTGCCTGACGGCCTAGCGAAACTTACAGGAAAAGAGGTCGAGCAAATCGAGCAGCTCCAAGGTCAGCTCAATGAATTTTCCGAACGGGCCCGTTCAGTGGAAAAGCAGTTGGCGGATGCCACTCTTGCGCAACAGGATACTTGCCTATCAGCCCCTTTGGACCATGCAGAACTTACGACTCAGCGCGCAAAGGCGGACAAGTTGAGCACGGTTGAATTGGCGTTTCAGGCGGCGAGAACCGAACACAACGCTCGCCGGAAGGAACTTGCGGCGGCGCTAGCGGCGCTGGGCGGAGGCGATGTAGATGAGGCGCTGCTGGATTTGGCCGACCATGGCCAGTTGTTCGAATTCCTACGTGCTGTCGAAGCACATAAGGCGCGGGGCAACGTCATCGAAGAAAGATTGCGTCTCCTTGCGCATGTCGAACAGTCCGGAGGCAACCCGCGTGACCTTGAGAGAACCCGAAGCGCAGCTGAAGAATTGCGGTCTTGGCTGCGCGTACCCGAAGAGGAGCCACTATCGGATAGGATTCGGACTCGTCGATCCTGGGTATTATTCTCCTTTGCTATGACTGTTGCGGGTGCCGGATTGGCCGTCTTCGTTGATCCGATGTTTGCCCTGTTGGCGGCCGCAAGCATGGGGATTGCTATACCGGTATTCATATTGGGCAATCCTAGAGCTTCTTTGGGCGAACGAAATGCTGCACAGGAAACGTTCGAAAAGCTTGGTGTCGAAGAACCCGACACATGGGATATCCCTTCGGTCGAGTTTCGACTGCGCAGTCTGGAGAGAGAAACCGCAGTTGTCGAAGCAAGTTTGCAACGAGCGCGCGATCGCGATGTAGAACGGCACACGCTCACGAACGAGTTGAACGGATTGTCAGAAATGGAAACTGCCCTCAAATCTAGAAGGCAGAAGCTGAAGGACAGCCTGAAACTTGACTCGATCCTGTCCGACGCGGAACTCGTAGATTTTGCACGAGCACTCGACCAACTCCGCTTAGCCCGCAGCAAGAACGAAGGCGTTGCCGGTAAGGTCGAGGGTCTTGAAGCGAGATACACAAGATATCTCTCGGACCTAGCTGGTCTTCTCGAGCGTCATGGTGAATCGCGGCCCACGGATGCTGCAACGGCCAGGGCTTATCTCAACAATTTGGCGGATCGCAGCATGCGGTTAGAAAAAGCAATGTCAGACAAACAATGGGCTACCAAACAACGCGAGCAGATTTCAAGCGATCGCAACGTGGCGCTCAATTCGATAAAACAATCTACTCGGAAGTGTCACTGGATGACGGCGATTTGCATGGCCTTACGGCACTGCTGCATTCATTGCCGCACTATCTTGACCTAAAGAGCACCGCGGCACGGCTTGAAGGTCAGATTGAGCTTGATCGTGGCGAGCTTGAAAAAGCTAATGAAGCCGAACTCGCCGATTGCGACAGGCCGGCGCTCGAACGGCTTCAGGGCGACCTTTTCCAGGCAGTGGAAAAGGCGGCCAAATTGCGGGATGCGATTGCAGAAATCAAGGCTCAGGTGAACGAAGCCAAGAGCGGCAGCAACATTCAGGATCTCATTGCTGTGCGTGAAAAAGTCCGAACAAAACTGCGGGATCGTCTCGACGAGGCGCTTTTCGCAAAGGCCGGAAAATTTCTGATTGACACTGTCGAACAGGAGTATGAACAGACCCAGATGCCTCGCGTTTTTGAACGTGCCCGAAGCCATTTTTCCGCATTTACACATCACAACTACGAACTACGTTTAGGCAAAGAAGCCAAGAAGCCTCGTTTGTTTGCTATCGAGCTACACAGTGGCGAGGGTCGAGAACTGGAAGAACTTTCGGACGGTACGCGCGCCCAGTTGCTGTTGGCGGCACGAATAGCTTTTGCCGAGGAGGTGGAACAGGGCAGAACACTTCCTTTGTTTCTCGATGAGGCGCTGGATCAGAGCGATCCTGAACGTTTCGAAGCGATTGTTCGCAGCCTTGGACGTATCGCGAACGACCAGGAGCGCCAGATATTTTATCTCACCAGCGACCCTTTCGACATTGACCGTATTCAGTATGCGCTCGCCGAAGAGAATTGCGAGATAGCCGCCAAGATCGACCTCGGCTTAATCCGCTCACAGGCAGCTAGCGTGAGCGGGCCGCTTGCGCTCCATGTCGAGCAGAGGCCAAAGGTCCTGGCACCCAATGGATTATCAGCCACAGAATATGGTGTGGCTCTTGGCGTACCCTTATTGGAACCTGCTCTTGGATATGCAGCGCAGCACTTTTTCTATGTCCTGTGGGACGATCCGGACCTGCTGCATGACTTTCTGGTGAACGGCATCGAGTCGGCAGGACAATGGAAAATCGTTTCAGGTACCGCGCTGGCCGATAAATTGGGTTCCCGCTCGATATCTTCGCAGGAGATCGCGTTCCGGTTGGACCTGCTTGAGGTCTTCTGTGAGTTGTGGAAACAGGGAAGGGGCCGGCCCGTCGATCGCGAAGCTATCGAAAATAGTGGTGCCTTGAGCGAGCGCTATCTAGGTGACGTTGTTGCGATCGCCGATGAATTGTGTGGCGATCCGGAGATGCTTATCACTGTCCTTGAGACGAAAGAAGATCCACGCCTGGAAGGTTTCCGACGGAGTAGTTTTGACAATCTTGATCAATATTTACGCGAAAACGGCTATATCGACGACCTTCCCGTTTTAGTTGAGAACGAACTAGAGCTTCGTGCTTTAGCAAGCCCGGCAGCTAACAAACTGCCAAATGGCGTTGCAAGAGATTGCGTATACCGTTGGTGGACTTGGGCTGCGAGATTGTCAGAACCTGAAGCGCAATAAGTACCAGTGATTTCATCGGTTGTCCCTTCCATAAACTCGAGCTGTATGAGATTAGCGAACTTCCGGTTGTGCTCCGCAAAAAGTCGACCCAGCGGTACGCGATCTTCTTTTTTTGCGGAGCACAGGCCGACCGGAGCTGGCCGGTCTTGGCTGGAAACCAATGAAAAATAGGCAATTCTGGGTCTGATCTTGAGTTCGTTTGTATTTTTGGACAGGACGGGGCCGATGGCGTTCGCCGACACAGCGCAGGCCAAGAGCGAGCGTGGCCGACGCCGCGGGTTGGTTTACAGCGTGGTCTGCCTTAAGACGTTGCGATGAGGGCGCGCTGTTTGTCCCAATCGTCGAGAAACGGATGATGCAAGAGGTAGCTCGAGGTCAGCCCAACGGGCTGGCGACCGTCGACAATTTCTACCATCGGGAAGCCGCATGAGTATTTTGACCAGACGGGCACGGCAGTAGTTGTGCCTTCTATGTATTCATCCGCGCGCCCCGAACTTGATTGGTCTCCGGTCTGCAGGGACCATGCCTGCATGATTTCGTCGTTTGTTCGCGCTCGGCCCTTGGCACGGCCGTAAATACAGACACTAAGCTGCTTGATTTATCGGCTATTTCAAAAGGGCCGAGTTTTGGCACAGGACGGGAGCAGGACGACGTCGTGTCCCAACCGTTGCAACGTCCTTGCCCAGAAGTGAGCCGAGCCGCAGGCTTCAAGAAGCACGGTGGCAGCGCTCTGTTTCGCAAAAAACGACACCAACTTGGGTCGACTCACACGGAGTTGCTTGGACACCTTCCCCGCTTCGCGCGAGATGGCAATCTCGAAGACGTTCTTTGCAAGATCCACAGCGATCGTCGTATCTTTCATTCGGAACTCCTCCTTTTTCGATGCGTTCTTTCGACTGACTTTGGCACATCGATGCCGTCTATGTCAGCGGAGGAGTCCATCCCAACACTTGATGGCGGAAGCACCCCTCGACCGATGTGGAAGTCGCTCCGTGCAGTCCCGTCGCGTAGGGGTGGGTCAACCAGGAGCTGAAGCAGGCAAAGGCCGGTCGGTGTAGAAGGGGCGATGGTATGAGTATGCGAGCGTTACGTGTTGCTCTCTGTCAAATCGAAAGCCACCCGGCAGTCTCCAGTGGGCATGTGGCGTACACTGAAGAACCCTTCGTCCCACTACCTAATGGGCCTTCACTCTCCCAGATCAGCGCGAAAGGAATCAATGTTCAAGCGCTCCAGGAACATTGCAGCATGGAGTATGCTGGTATTGTCAAGTTGACGTTGAGCGAGCAACCCTATCGCGTCGAGCTGACTTCCTTTGCTCTCATCGGACGGCACAGGTTACCTCCTGCCAGACGATGAAAGCGCGGTCTCGTAGCTCCCGATGATGATGCGCTTGCAACAAATGCCGTCCGACGCGAAAGAGATTTTGCACGAGTCCATGCACGGTCAAGAATCGTTGCGCCTGCCCAGGAGCTTTAAACTTCCGCATCTGTCGTTCCCGTTGTCGCGTCGGTTCGTGCGAGACTTCGGCTAGGTTGTTTCTGTACTGGTCAGTGTCGTGGACGACGGACGGCATGACCTCGCGGTGAGCGGCGCTGTAGCTTCTCAGTTTGTCGGTGACCAGCTGCCAGGGCGGACGGCCTTGCCCTTTCAACAGCTTGCGGAAGAATCGTTTGGCGGCTTTCTGATCACGGCGAGGCTGGACGAGGATATCGATTACATCACCATCTTGGTCTACCGCGCGCCAGAGGTATTGGCGTTCACCTTGTATCTTTATGAAGACCTCGTCCAGGTGCCATGTGTCACCGAGACGACCCTGCCGACGCTTCAGTCGCCGAGCGTATTCCGGCCCGAACTTAATGCACCACAGTCGGACCGCTTCGTAAGAAACCGTGATGCCTCGCTGAGCGAGCAACTCTTCGACGTTTCGAAAGCTCACGCAGAATCGGTGGTAGAGCCAGACGGCGTGGCTGATGATTTCCGGTGGAAATCGATAGCCGTGGTAGCTTGGCGCATCGGTCTTCATTGGACCATTCTGTCAGTCACCAGCTCAATTTGACAATACCGCCGTGGGCTTTACAATCGTCTGGCCCGAGGGTGTTATCTTCAGATCCATGATGACGTACCACTCGCCGCGAAACGGCCAATCCTGGCAGGTCTAAACTGCGGAATCAACGACGGATCGAGTTTTTGCGGAGCACCGGAGACGATGCGCCGCAAACGTAGGGCCAAGATCGTCGCGACGCTGGGGCCGGCGACCTCAAGTGCAACGGCCATCAATGCACTGTTCGAGGCAGGGGTCGATGTCTTCCGCTTCAATTTCAGCCATGGCGAACCCGAGAACCACGCCCGGCGCCATCGGATCGTGCGCGAGTTGGAACGGGATGCGCTCAGGCCCATAGGCGTCATGGCCGACATGCAGGGACCCAAGCTTCGCGTCGGCGTCTTCGAAGGCGGGAGCGTCGAGCTTGAGCCGGGACGGCGTTTCATACTCGACCGTTCGGACCGGCCCGGCACTTCCGTTCGGGTTTCCGTGCCGCATCCGGAGATCTTCGCCGCTGTCCAGCCTGGCGACGAAATGCTGCTTGACGACGGGCGGCTCCGGCTGAATGTGACCTCGAAATCCAATGCAGAAGTAGAGACGCAGGTGCTGGTCGGCGGCCGGCTCAGCGACCGCAAGGGCATCAATCTGCCCGGCGTGATGCTGCCGATCTCGCCGCTTACCGAAAAGGACCTAGTCGATCTGAGATTCGCGCTCGAACTCGGTTGCGAATGGATCGCCCTGTCCTTCGTGCAGTGCCCGGAGGATGTGGTCGAGGCGCGCCGGCTGATCGGCAACCGCGCCCATGTTCTGGTCAAAGTCGAGAAACCATCTGCGCTCGACCGTATCGACGAGATTGTCGCTGCCGCCGATGCCGTGATGGTGGCTCGTGGCGATCTCGGCGTGGAAATGCCTCCGGAGGAAGTGCCGGTCGCGCAGAAGACCATCATCCGCACCTGCCGCGACGCCGGCAAACCGGTGATCGTGGCAACGCAGATGCTGGAGTCCATGGTCCAGGCGCCGGTGCCGACGCGCGCCGAGGTCTCGGACATAGCGACGGCGGTGTACGACGGCGCGGATGCGGTGATGCTGTCGGCGGAAACCGCAGCCGGCGCCTATCCGACTGCGACGGTCCAGATCATGGACCGGGTGATTAAACGGGTGGAGCGCGACCCGCTGCACCGTCACATTGCGGCCGCCGACCATCGCCGGCCGCTGGCAACCTCTGCGGATGCGATCTCGGTGGCGGCCCATCAAGTGGCCGACACCATCGGCGCCGCCGCCATTGTAACCTACACGACCTCCGGGTCGACGACGTTGCGCGCCGCCCGCGAGCGCCCTGAGCAGCCGATTCTGGGCGTCACGTCCGAACTTGCAACCGCACGGCGTCTGTCGCTAACCTACGGCGTACACAGCGTGCATACGGCGGACGTACGGGACTTCGACGAAATGGTGCGCAAGGCGGTCGCTGCGGCTGCGCTTGAGGAAGTCGCTGGGCCGGGCGATACGGTGGTCATCACTGCCGGGGTGCCTTTTGGCACACCTGACGCCACCAATGTGCTTCGCATCGTCCGCATCGAGCCCGTGTAATCTGTTGCTGGTCTGGGTGCGTTGTCCCTTCCATAAACTTGAGCTGCATGAGATTGGCAAACTGCCTGCAACCAGAACGCTGTGGCCGTCTTCATGTAGGACGTTTTGAGAGCCGGCGTCGGCTCTACTCAGGGGTAGAGGTGTAAGCTGGTGCGAAGTCCAGCAGCCGTCCCGAGCAGGTTGGACTCAAGCAGCGCGTCGAGTGTAATGATGATGGAGACCTGTGATCCGCAAAAAAGAAGATCGCGTATTGACGGATATTGGCCAGCACACGACGGGCTCGCTCGTGCGACTGTTTTCGAATATCCGGCCTATTTGTTCTGGACGCCAGGGTTGACCCTAGGCGGTCGTGGAGATCCTCGCTTATTCGAACGAGGTGACACCAATGCCTGTGCCTTCTATTTATTCATCCGCGCGCACCAAACTTGATTAATCTCCGGTCTGCCAGCACCATGCCGGCATGATTTCGTCGTTTGTTCCCGCTCTCATCTCTGCCTTCAAGGCTCGTCGCGAAGGCTCGGCTGGATTTCTGCCTCGTTGCATACCTCCGAGACCGGCTTTTTCTCGGCAACGTGCTGGCGCAACAGCTCTGCCTTTTGCTCCGCAGTGTGACGACGACGACCTTTGACAGCTCCTTTTTCCATGTGCGTATTTTAACTTCAGGACTGTCATGTTCCAGCTGAACCGAAACACGAGCTCTTTGAGGTCATTGACGCTCAAAGCGATGACGCGGGAGCGATTGGCCACGGGTTTCCTCCTGGAAAAGTACCATGGCAATATTAACATGACTTACGATACTATGCACTAGTGGACTGTAACAAATAAGAATTTAGTGATATACTTCTCTCATGCAAGAGAGGACCAGCGTTGTTTTGACTCGAGCGGAACGTAGGGAACTTGGCAAACGAGTTTCGAGCCGTAGCGGTCGTGCTGACGACGCGCGGATTGCTCGCGTGTTGCTCTTGTTGGACGAAGGTGCGAGCTACACGCAGGTGCAGCAGTGGGTAGGCTGCACGGCGCCTTTTGTCAGCAAGTGGAAGCGCCGATTCTTGGAGGAGCGGCTGGCAGGTCTGTACTCGCGTCACGAGGGACGTCCGGTTCAGGTGCTCACGCCTCGGATGGAAGCACGGATTCTTTCGTGGACTCAAAAGAGCCCGACCGACGGCTCGACTCACTGGAGCACGCGCCGACTTGCGAAGAAACTGGGAATCCATCACATGATGGTGGCTCGTACTTGGAAAAAACACGGTCTACAGCCACACCGAATTGAATATTACAAAGCGTCCAACGACCCGGATTTCGAGAAGAAGGCAGCGGATGTCATCGGTCTCTATATGAATCCGCCTCAGCACGCTGCGGTGTTTTGTATTGACGAGAAAACGGCGATCCAAGCCCTGGATCGACGGGACCCGATCTTGCCGTTGTCTCCCGGGCGGGCCGAAAGACACGGTTTCGAGTACGTCCGGAATGGAACGCTTTCTCTCTACGCCGCCTTTGACACGAAGACGGGGGAAGTTTTTGGCAAGACCGTCCGCCGACATACCAGCCAGGAGTTTGTCGCCTTCTTGGAGCAGCTGGTTGCGAGCCACAAGCGAAAGCGTGAAATTCACGTCACCCTCGACAATCTCTCGGCCCACAAAACTGCCAAGGTCACCGAGTTCCTCCAGGCCAATCCGAAACTCCAATTGCACTTCACACCCACCTACTCCTCCTGGCTGAACAAAGTCGAGCTCTGGTTCTCCAAGATCGAGCGCGACCTGATCCATCGAGGAGTGTTCACCTCCACCAAAGACCTAACCCGCAAGATCATGCGCTACATTCGCAAGTACAACAAAGACCCTAAGCCCGTGAAGTGGACCTACAACGATCCGTCACGGCGCATCAAAACTACTAAACGTTCAGCTGTTACAGTCCACTAGAAGGCTAGACTAAAGGCGACTCCGCCCCAGAGTGTATCGGCTGAGTTTTTGGGATCGCCTGCCGTACCCTTGTAAACATCTCGGGGATCTAGATACTGGAGATAGCGGAACTCCCCGAGCAGGGCGCTGTAAGAAACAAAGGCGCTCGCCGACCACTCATCGTTCAGTGTGAACGGAACACTCACCGTCAGGTTGAAATCGTGAATGCCCGTTTCGGACGCGCCATAGTAGTACTCACCGAAACCGCTATTGGCCAGGGATAACGAAGCGGAGAGGTCGATGGCCGAGACCACATCGCTATTCGTGGCGAAGGAATGCCCGGCGGCGAGCAGGAAGTAGAAACCCGTGCGTCCCCCATCCTGTCCGGTTTCATTGACGTCGATGTAAAACGTTCCCGAGGGCGCCAGCATAATGTTGTCGAACGTCACGCCCGCGTATACCTCAGTGGTCGAGGGCAGCGAGGCGGACCGCTCGGGAAAAGTATAGAAGATGACTCCTCCATCGATAGAAACGGACTCGAGCGAATGAGAGTAGGAGAACGTGTAGTCGATCTCTGAAAACTTACCCTTCAAGCCGCTTGCACCATCAGGCGCGAACGGATTCTCGGGTATGGGAAGCGCATCCCCTTCGTTCACCGCCGTGATATCCAAGCTCCCCCACGCATTGAACGAGAAGTTGCCGATACCCACCGTCGCGGCCGGCTGGAGACTCCAGTCGTTCGTCAGCCTCTGACCCCGCCAGATGTACTTGCTCGCAAATGCCGCATCGCCACCGAACGAGTATATCGAGTCTTGCGCCGGAGCCGCAGGGACGATACTCAGAGAACCCAGGATCAAAGAAAAACTCACTAGGTATAGCCTTAACTTCTCGAACATGGACACATTTCTCCTCTCGATTCGCAGTCCAAACGAACCTATTGTGTTAAACGAACGTGCCCCGCCGATGACTTTTCGGCTACTGGCTACTTGCTCCGCCCTAGATGTCGTAGTGAAGAGCGAAATCGGCCGGATGCGGACGCAGACAGACATAGTCGACTTCCCGCTCGCTTGAAAGAGCTGCACCTTCCCTAGTCCCCTGTAGCAGAAACAACTAGACAAAGCAGAGCTTGCCGAAACCATTCTAAGTGCATGAATCTTATGAATCTTATGGGCTGGCTAAAAGTCTAACTTTGTATAGTAATCAAAGACCCAGGGGACTAGTTCCACCCGTCCATGCGATATAGGCGACGACAGGTCTGCCGCTCGAGAGCGACAACCGGGCCGATTGCAGCATAGCCATTGCGGCTTACCCTCCCAATGTGCAAGTCCACCCTTGTTTTATGCTGTTCCCCCACCGGTCCCACTACGAGGTGTAGCCGCGCTCTCCGTGGGACTCGAAATCGAGACCTTCGGCTTCCTCCTTCTCACTGACCCTGAGTCCGACCATCGCACGCGTCAGGAGAACGATCAACCAGGTTGCCAGCGCCGACCATACGACCACCGCCACAACTCCCGTCGCTTGAGAGATAAACTGAGAAGCGATGCCGTTTTCGAGGCCCAATCCGCCAAACGTCTCGGCGCCCAGCACCGCCACCAGGAGCGTGCCGAGTATTCCGCCCACGCCGTGGACGGCAAATACATCCAGGGAATCGTCCACTAATAATCGGCCCAGGACAAACCGGGTCGCATAGTAGCAAAGGATACCGCCCAGTATCCCGCAAACAAGGCCCCCGGCAGGCGCTACGTAACCCGCTGCCGGCGTCACCGTGGCGAGTCCCGCTATGGTGCCGGTTGCCGTTGCGATTAGACTGGGCTTGCCGGAGTGGCACCACTCCAGAGCCATCCACACGAGAGAAGCGGCGGCGGCCGCAATAAGGGTCGCCACTAAGGCTAGGCCCGCGTTGCCGTTCGCTGCCAACGCGCTTCCAGCGTTGAATCCAGACCAGCCGACCCAAAGCAGTGAAGCGCCGATCACGGTCAAGATGGGATTATGGGGCGGCGTTAGCTTATCCGGAAAACGGAGCCGTTTACCCAGCATCAAGGCGATCACGATCGCCGAAACGCCGGCCGTGGTATGAACGACAAGCCCACCCGCGAAATCGAGCACGCCGCGCGTTGCCAGAAAACCTCCGCCCCATATCCAATGGGTCACCGGCGAGTAAACTAGAATCCCCCATAAGCCGCTAAACAGCATCACATGGGCGAACTTGATCCGTTCCGCGTAGGCACCTGCGATCAAGCCGAGCGTAATGATGATGAATGTCATCTGAAACGTGAAGAAGACCGACTCCGGGATCGTTCCGACTAAGGCATCGGCACCGACACCGGCGAGAAACGCTTTTTCCAGCCCGCCGATCCAGGCGTTGGCCTGCCCTCCGTCTCCGAACGCTAGGCTGTAACCGACAGCGAACCATAGTACCGACGCGAGGCATGCAATCGCGTAACAATGGATTGACGTGGAAATTACGTTGACCGAGCGGACGAGACCAGCATAAAACAAGAGCAGCCCCGGCAACGTCATCATCAGCACCAGCGTGGAAGAGACGATGACCCACGCGGTGTCCCCGCTGTCCAGCCCTTCAGCTGCCAGTGATAACCGGGGGAACAGGCAAACGGCAAATGTGAGAATAAAAATCCGGCAACACCATCGGCTCAATATAGCACTCATTCGACTTCCTTTTCGATGTCGTTTCCACGCTCAGCACTGGCTCCAAGAGTATCAAAAGAGGGCCACTGAAAGCGACTTTGCCGGGACCGAACGGGAAAGAGCACCGCGCGCCCACAAGGGCGTAGAAAACGGATGCCGTTGTGAAGCGTGGGTGATACGAGCAACGCGCCGAGAAGCAGTGACCGCATCATCGTATACCCCTCCAATCTCTCCAGTCGATCAGTAGTGCGCCAGCAGGTCGGGCGAGTCAAGCCCATTCTTAGTGTCTCTTCCGGGGATGGTCGAAACCCCTCGCCTTTAGGCGAAGAGAAGATCGTGGTATTGTGGTCGCGTGCGTCACTACAGGCACGGAGCGCACACGAAAACGGACCTAAAAGCGCACATCGTTTGGATACCGAAATATCGTAAAAAGGTTTTGATCGGTCCAGTAGCGGTTCGTGTGCGCGATCTGATTCGTCAGATCGCGATGGAACATGAGCTGCACATAATCTCGGGTAAGGTTGCACGCGACCACGTCCACGTGTTCGTATCCTACCGACCACACCAGGACCTGAGTAGGATCGTGCAGTGGCTAAAAGGAATAAGCTCCCGAGTACTCCTTCAGGAGTTTGCTCACCTGAGGAAGAAGTTTTGGGGCCGGCACTTCTGGGCCCGAGGATATCTGGCGGTGAGTTCAGGAAGCATAACGGACGAGATGGTAAAGGAGTACATAGACTCCCAGGATGGCGAGCCTCTTCACGACGACAGTCAATTTCCAATTGACAGCCCTTGAAGCCACCGCCTTCTAGGCGGTGGTTGTTCACTGTCTCTTCCGGGGATGGTCGAAACCCCTCGCCTTTAGGCGAAGAGAAGATCGTGGTATTGTGGTCGCGTGCGTCACTACAGGCACGGAGCGCACACGAAAACGGACCTAAAAGCGCACATCGTTTGGATACCGAAATACCGTAAAAAGGTTTTGATCGGTCCAGTAGCGGTTCGTGTGCGCGATCTGATTCGTCAGATCGCGATGGAACATGAGCTGCACATAATCTCGGGTAAGGTTGCACGCGACCACGTCCACGTGTTCGTATCCTACCGACCACACCAGGACCTGAGTACGATCGTGCAGTGGCTAAAAGGAATAAGCTCCCGAGTACTCCTTCAGGAGTTTGCTCACCTGAGGAAGAAGTTTTGGGGCCGGCACTTCTGGGCCCGAGGATATCTGGCGGTGAGTTCAGGAAGCATAACGGACGAGATGGTAAAGGAGTACATAGACTCCCAGGATGGCGAGCCTCTTCACGACGACAGTCAATTTCCAATTGACAGCCCTTGAAGCCACCGCCTTCTAGGCGGTGGTTGTTCACTTGAAATGTTCCACGGCTATCATCAGACCGAGTCGCTCGACGTCTATACCAACCGATATCATGTTGGTCGCCAACACAGTATCGAGCGCCTGCGACTCGTATCGACCCGTGTGGCTGTAACGTTGTTCGAGCCGGGCGAGTATCTTTGGAATTTCATCCTCGTTTCTACGGCTCGTGAGCTCTTCAGAAGTGTGCATGTATCGTCGGCGGTCCGGGTCATCGTCTTTCGATAGGCCGTAACGACGATGCATGGTAGGCAGAAACTCGGGGATGTCTGCTTTTACGAACGTCGCGGCCCGCCCTAACTCCCCCTGCTTCATGAGGCTTCGCACAGCGCTCTGAGCGGCCTTCTCGTCGTTCGGTGTCAGCGACTTGCCGACCCATAAGCCGATCGAAATCGGTTCCACGCCGAATCGATCGGGGTCCTTCGCCCGGATCAATTCACAGGCGCAGATGAGCGACGCTGCGCGTTGGAACTGTTGACTGGTCAGCAGTCGCAACGTGTATCGCATGAGGACGTTACACCCTGTGCGGCTCGGGTTTCGAAGTCGTGTCAGGAAGATGAGGAAAGCACTCAATCCGAGATAAGCCTCCGTCTTGCCACCGCCCGTTGGAAACCAAATCAGATCGACGAGGTCGCGAGTGGCAATGTCCTCGTCGTCCAAACGTATCCAATCGGTCTCATCGACGAGTCCCGGTATGACCATCAACACGAACGCGAGCTGGAAGGTCCGCCAGTATCCACGCTGTCTCACCCAGTCACTTTCGTAGTCCGTCCATCCGTGGAAATTCACCGGATCACCATCGATCTTGTGCACCGGCAATCGAGAGTGATGTTGCTGCATAAGGATCGCTCGATTTGCAAGCTTGAACGCTTCCATCGCGATCTCATCCGCAGCGATCGTGTCCACACCACGACGTATTCGGTCGACGGCAAGTCGGCACAACGTCAAGTTGGAAGCTGCGACGCCCTCGTACTTTGCAGGCAGTTCGACCGCCTGCTCCGACTTCGAGTCGATCCATGCTTCATAGTTTCCGCAGAGCTCACCGAGCGCGCGAGGTATGTCGCTCACCGGATCCGGCGAGGTGCCCTGCAAGAACTCCATGCTGAGATAGGAAGACTCTCCTGATCGAGGTTCGACAGGCGGAACGACGACTCGTGGAATAGATTCTGTGCGCACCGATGTCGCCCCACCGCGGTCCCCCTCGACCCAATCTGCCGCGCAGCCGTGGCCCACGGCGAAACTCTTGCGATCGCGATACATCATCTCCAGCGACAGTTCCTCGTCGTCGAACGCCATCGCGTGCTCTGAATCGGAGTACTCCACCAGCTCGCAACCCGATTCGGCACAACTTACCGAGAACCCGACTTGATAGAACGTCCGAGTATCGCCGCCGCCAGCTTCCGTGTCGTTGTACAGACTAGCGGTGACGATATGGCGAACTGGTTTGTCGCTCACCAGCAGGCAGAATTTGAGCCCATCAGCTACGGAATGGTGTTCGATGGATGCACCAGGCAGAGGCAACCGAATGGGATCGAGTGATAGTTCACGCCGTTTCCACACTCTGTTTTGTCGGCGTCCGTCCGCCGATGACCTCGTTTCGCCGTCGTATTCGGCGGCTGTGATCGCGATGTCGAGGTGACGAACGGCTTCCGGAATAGCGAACGTCAAGGCAATCGCCGACGGTTTGTACTGGTTCGCTAGTCTGACGGCTTCGTCGTACACCTCGCCGTCTTCGCGCGTCTCGGTTTGGTCCGGTAACGAGGCTCCTTCGGTCTCGACGATGTCGTCATCGAAGCCACCGTCCGAGTCCTCGCCATCGTCCGCTTCGACACCTCGTACCGAACCCGATCCGTCGACCTTCGACTCCTGCGGAAGCACGCCAGCCGCGTACTTCACGTACGGCGGATCTTCGATCACCTCGTCCCTGCCGTGTGCAGGTCCTACCAAATCGGCGCGCACGAAGTCGATCAGCGTTCCTCTTACATCTGTTACCGAATCCACTTCGCTACGACTTTCCTTCGTAGGCGCTTTCGAGCTGAGCCTCCCAACGTTGTTTTCTGATCCCCTCGCAATTGGCCGACAAAATCACGTGCAGACGCGTGCGCGCCCGAGACATTCCGACGTAGCAGACCGCCCACCACCAGTCTTCGTCGACGTTTTCGACGCCCACGAGGACGATCACGCCGTTCTCTAGCCGTTTGAATCGCGATACTACGGCCGAGGTCGGAGCCGATCTTGCCCCAATATGATCGAACGATTCGTTTCTGACCGGGGACACGCCGAGTTCTCGAAATTTGCTTTCGTCGGCTGGCCTCGAGACGCGCGCTAGCAGCACCGTGACACGTCCATCAGACACCCCTTGTTTCATGGGCTGGACCAAGATGTCGTCCAGCTTACCAAACAGGGACTTCCCGCTTGAGAACGAAACGAACTCTACAGGACGTCCGCCGACCCTTCCATGGCTCGCTAGTTTCGGTTGCGCCATCAGAGTTGTGTGATAGGCGATTTCCCGTGTGTTCCTAGAGTTCACGGTGAGGAATTGAGAGTGTACGACACCCCTCAATTGATCGAAGACCGTGTCGTCCAGCTTGCCGTATAGCGACGCTTGGTTGTTGGAGTCGAGGAACCGCCACCAACGGCCATACTCTGCGCCATGCTCAAGGAGCTCGGACAAGACCTCGAGCGTGTCCGCGTTCAACACGTCTTGTTCTTCATCCATGACCAGTACGTCGAAACGAGGAATGACGCCTTCGAGGGCGGCATAGAGCGCCAATTCCGGCATTAGATTCCCGAAGGTCTGGTGCTTCCGCCATTAAGTGTTGGTAAGATGACGCTAAGACTTTACGCTGCATTAACCCTAATCGCAAATAAACGTCACCGTGTCTGAGGTCTTTGGCCCCGTGAATAGCACCTTTTCCAGGTTCTGCATACACCGTGCAGAATCACCTATAGTGGCGGCGAGCGGGTGCCCCAGCACGAGCTTCTCGCCTGCGCCCAGTGCGGCTGTTTCGCGTTTTCGTGCTTCGAAGATTTTGCGATTAGGGTTAAATTACAGCCAAAATAACGCTCATGACCTTCGCCGCGCGGTAAACGGAGTGTAAGCGCTTTTTTTGCAAACGGATACGTACACATCACCAACAGCAAACAGCGCAAGCACCAACTTGCGTGTTTGTCAAAACGGAAAGGCCTCGCCGTAGCCTTGGCGAAGCCGGGGGGGCTACAGCCCGAGGATCCAGGCGAACATCAGCGGGGCGACGATCGACGCGTCCGACTCGATGATGAATTTCGGCGTGTCGACACCGAGTTTCCCCCACGTGATCTTCTCGTTGGGGACAGCGCCCGAGTACGAGCCGAAGCTGGTGGTGGAATCGGAGATCTGACAGAAGTAGCTCCACCGGGGCACGTCGGTTTTGCCAAGATCCTGGTGGAGCATCGGAACGACGCAGATCGGAAAATCGCCCGCAATCCCGCCTCCAATTTGGTAGAACCCGATGCCGCCTTTCTCGACGTGCTCGGCGTTGTCGCTGTACCAGCTAGAAAGCTCGATCATATACTCGATCCCGTTACGCATCACGTTCGGGTCCAGCTCCTTTTGGATGCAGTGGGCAGCGAAGAAATTGCCGAGGGTCGAGTCTTCCCAACCGGGAACGACGAGCGGAAGGTTCCTCTCGCATGCCGCGACGACCCAGCTATCTGCCGGATCGATGTCGTAGGACGATTCGAGCTCGCCCGAGCGCACGAGCTCGTAGATGAACTCATGGGGGAAATAGCGTGCGTTGTCCTTGTGGGCGCGCTCCCATAGCCCGTAGATGCCGTGCTCGATGCGCCGCATCGCCTCCTCCTCAGGGATGCACGTATCGGTTACGCGGTTGTAGTGCTGCTCAAGGAGCGCCTCCTCGTCCTCGGCGGTGAGCTCGCGGTAGTGCGGCACCCGCTGGTAGTGGCTGTGCGCGACGAGGTTGAAGACGTCTTCCTCAAGGTTGGCACCGGTACAACAGATGATGTCGACTTTTTCCTGCCGGATCATCTCGGCGAGCGAGCGTCCGAGCTCCGCCGTGCTCATGGCCCCCGCGAGCGTGATCATCATCTTGCCGTCCCCGTCGACGAGCTCCTCGTACGCGCGCGAAGCATCGATGACCGTGGCCGCGTTGAAATGGCGAAAGTGGTGCTCCATGAATCGAGAGACCGGCCCTTTTTCCCTTTTCATGTCCATCTCCTCGCGCTTACCGCGATAGCGCGGCCGAGCTCAGCCGATAGAGTAACCGCGCGCCGACGTTTGCGTCCCACTCGCTTCCCCTCTCGCCCGATGGCGATACCTCACTCAGGTCGAAGCCCACGATGTTGCGCTCGGTGGCGCCTAGCCGCTCGACGAGATAGAGCGCTTGTTCGTACGCCAGCCCTCCCGGCACCGGCGTTCCCGTTCCCGGGCACAGTGACGGGTCGAGCCCGTCGACGTCGAAGCTCACGTAGACATTCTCCGGAAGCTCCCGCACGATATCGTCGGTCATCGCGGACCAGGTCTCACCGTGGAAGCTTCGTCCCGACAGCATGTGATCGCTAAAAAGTTGCACCACGCGTCCGCTACCACGTATCACCTCGATCTCTTCTTCGCAGGTGCCGCGCACGCCGACTTGAACCATTTTCGAAAGACCTGGTAACCCGAGCGCGTGTCTCATGATCGATGCATGCGAGTGTACGAAACCATCGTAAGCGTCCCGAAGGTCGCAATGGGCGTCGATATGCAGGATGCCGAAATCGTCGTAACGCTCGGCGAGCGCCTGCATGAGCCCAAGCGCCACGCTATGGTCACCGCCGAGAACGCCGACCCGCTTGCCTCGATCGAGAAGACCGGTCGCATCGCTTCGCACCCGGGCGACCATCGTTTCACAAGCGCGGTTCACTTCGGCTAGCGACGCGGCCCCGCTTTCCGCATTTCCCCGTGCAATCGCGTCGATGACCTCGAGAGCCTTCGGTCGGGTCACGTCGTTCAGGCGCCTCACGTCCTCGGGCTCGGGCGCCATGGCAATCCCCTGCTTCCACGCATTCGGATACGTCTCGTTCTCGAGGTCGACCTGGCGCGACGCCGTAAGAACGGCAGCGGGTGCGTTCGCGGTGCCGGCACCGTACGATACCGTCACTTCCCACGGCACCGGAAGCACGACGAGAGCCGCGTCGTCCACATCGAACGGAAGACCCCAGAGCGTATTGGTGGCAGCGGGTTGGCTCGGATCGAAATCGCGAACGTTGTTTTCGCGCGTCATGCCGATGGGCGTCTACTCGACGAGCTTCTTGTCCCGGTATTTCGCGGAGCGCACCGGAGGCGCATCTGGATCACGCCGGTAGCCGAGAGTCCGGAGAACTTGCTTGGAAACCTGCTCTTCGCTGAGCACGCGGAACACGCGATGCCCTTCATCGTCGAGCGAGATCACGACGTGTTTCGGATCCGGCATGAGGCAGTGGTGGAGGCCTCCCACTCCGCTCAGAACTTCCTGGTAGGCGCCGGTGTGGAAGAACCCGATGTATTGCTGCAAGCGTGTGTCCGGCATGAAGATCGAGCCGCGATGGGTTTCTTCGCTGTAATAATCATCGGCATCGCAGGTCATACCGCCGATGACGACTTTTTCGTAACCGGCGTCCCAATTGTTGATGGGCAGGAGCATGAACCGGCGGCCGAGCGCCCACACGTCAGGGAGCATGGTGATGACGCTGCCATCGATCATGTGCCACTTTTCACGATCGTTCTGCTCTTTCTTCCCCAACACTTTGAAGAGCGTTCCGCTGCTCTCGGCAACGGTGTAGCTTCCGAACTCGGTGATGAGGTCGGGCTCTTCGACCGAGTTCTCCCGGCAGATCTCTTGCACCGTCCGCACGATCTCGCCGATGACGTACTCGTAGTCGTACTCGAACGCGAGCGAGTTCCTGAACGGCAGGCCACCACCGAGGTCGAGCATTGCGAGCTTCGGATTGACGACCTTGAACTGACAGTAGAAGTTGACGAAGCGACGGAGCTCGCTCCAAAAAAACGGCGTGTCTTGAATGCCGGTGTGCACGAAGAAATGCAGCAACTTCACGCCCAGGCTCGGATGATCGGAGAGCTTTTGCATGTAGAACGGAATAATCTGGTCCTCTCTCATCCCGAGGCGGCTCGTATAGAAACCCGATTCCGGCGGCTCCTCGGTCGCAAGCCGAATCCCCAGCGTGCACGGCACGTGGAGCTCCTGCTCGTAGAAACCGAGCTCGTCTTTGTTGTCGAGTATCGGAACGAAGTTCTCGAAGCCGTCGTGCAGCATGTCCACGATGTATTGCTTGTACTCGTAGTCTTTGAATCCGTTGCACAACACCCGGATCTGTTTGTTGACGTGGCCGGAACGCTCGAGGGCGTCGATGATCGGGATGTCGAGGGCCGACGACGTTTCCAGTTGCGCGCCGGCTTTGAGCACCTCGACCATTACGTGTTTGAAGTGGGCGCTCTTGGTGCAATACATATAGGTGTAGCTGCCACGGTAGCCAACCTTGTCAATCGCGTCCTGGAAGTACTTCCGCGCCCGCCTCACTCTCTCCGAGATAATCGGCATGTAGGTGAACCGCAGAGGTGTCTTGTAGGTCTCGATCAGCTCCATCACGTTGATCCCGTGAAAATAGAGCTCGTCGTCGAGGACCTGAAACCCCTCGGGCGGGAAGTAGAAGCTTTGATCGATAAACTCGAAAAATGTCTGCATCTGCCGAAGCCGCCCACCCCAGATGGGCACAGCTCCCGTCTGTGATTGGCCGAGCCTGACTGAGAGCCACACAATTCTACTGTGTCCAGCCCCTGGGGTGAAAAGCGAACCTGGGTTTTCCGGCTCGCTCGCCAACCTTGCTAGAATCGCAAACACAACGGCGCGATGATCGAGCTTCCCGGTAGCCCACGAGAACCTGTGGACGGCGCTCGTCCGAGCCGTCGAGTCCATCCCGAGAAAAACCTCGCCGTCAGCCTGTATCTAGATTCTGCCGAAGCAAGCGTTGCATCGGGTGGGCACTCCTTCACCGGAGTTCCAGCCCTCCTTTGGTATGGACATAGGGGACGATGCGAAGGCTTGCGGCGGTTCTGTTTCTCGCTTTTGGAGTCGTATGCGCGCCGGGGCTTTCTGCGGCCCAATCGCGCGACGATGACGAGCTCGCCGAACGGGTCCGGCGCTCTCTAGTCCCCTGGAACAAAAAACGGTAGACATACCATGTCCAGTTGTGATCTGCTAAGTGCATGAAACAACAACGGGCGGCAATTGGCTGAGTTGAAGCTGACCTTCTGAAGAAACCAAAGCGCTTGAGCGACTGACTCGCCGCAGACGGGCGTCGCCGCACCAAGCGTTCCGGGCCAGAATCGTGCTGCAGTGCGCGTCGGGACTGACGAATTCGGAGGTCGCGAGGAAGCTGCGCACCATGAGGAGCACGGTGGGCAAGTGGCGAAGTCGCTTTGTAGCACAGCGATTGGAAGGGCTGTACGACGAACCCAGGCCCGGGGTAGAGCGCACGATCACGGACGACCAAATCGAGGAAGTCGTGACCAAGACGCTGGAGACGACTCCCAAGGGAAGAACCCATTGGAGTACGCGGTCTATGGCCAAGCATCTTGGGCTGAGTCATTCGACGATCGGCCGTATTTGGCGAACGTTCGGACTTCAACCCCATCGCTCGGAATCGTTTCGTCTCTCGCAGGACCCGCAACTCGTCGAAAAGGTACGCGACGTTGTTGGCCTGTATATGAACCCGCCGGACAACGCGGTCGTGCTGTGCGTTGACGAGAAATCGCAGATTCAAGCGCTCGAGCGTGCTTCAACCGGTCCTGCCGATGAGTTTGGGCCAGCCCGAACGACAAACCCACGACTAACATTCGCCATGGAACGACTGACCTGTTTGCTGCGCTCGACGCCGCAACCGGCGAAGTCCTCGGAAAGTGCTACACGCGACATCGAGCGATAGAAGTTCAAGAAGTTCCTCGTTGAGATTGAAGCAGCCATTCCTCGCGAGTTGGACATCCATGTCGTGCTCGACAATCTCGCCACGCACAAGACGCCGGCGATCAAACGTTGGCTCGCCAAGCGACCTCGGTTCCACTTTCACTTCACGCCCACACACGCCTCTTGGCTCAACCTCGCTGAGCGCTTCTTTGGATTGCTCACCGAACACGCCTTGCGGCAGGGCTCGCACACGAGCGTGCCTCAGCGCCGCAATGCGATACAAGACTATCTCGATGCTCACAACGACGAACCCAAGCCGTTCATGTGGACAAAATCCGCCGACCAAGTCCTCGAATCCATCGCTCGGTTCGCTCAGCGAACGCTCGATACACATGGCCAATCGAATATGGATAGTAATTAAACAGAAGTTCCCCTAACAGAAACACCTAGAACGGGGTGTAATTCATTGATTCTAAGTGGGAAACGAGAAAATGTGGCCCCACAAGTTTTCCCATGTATTGATCTGTTTTATATTGATATTAAGCTTTTTATGTGTATTATTGTTGCCATGTATGTCGACATCGTTCCCAACCGGAACTCCCGGCCAGCCATCTTGTTGCGCGAGGGTTGGCGAGAGGGAAAGCGCATCCGAAAGCGCACCATCGCCAATCTGACGGAGTGGCCCAAGGCCAAGGTCGAAGCCCTGCGACGCTTACTGAGAGACGAGCCCTTGATGGCTCCGTCGGATGTGTTCGTCGTGCAGCGGACACTGCCCCACGGCCATGTCGAGGCAGTGCTCGGCACCATCCACCAACTGGAACTCGATAGACTCATCGCGTCGAAACGATGTCGCGAACGCGATCTGGTTATCGCCATGATTGCCGAGCAACTCATTCATCCCAGCTCGAAGTTGGGCACGACACGACTGTGGCACACGACAACGCTGGCGCAAGAGCTCGGCGTGGTCGATGCGGACGAAGATGATCTCTATGCGGCAATGGATTGGTTGATCCAGCGCCAGTCTCGGATCGAAAAGAAGCTGGCGAGTCGATGCCTTGGTGCACAACTCGCGATCTCGGTCCACAATTGTCCTGTACTCGCGGATACGAGGTTCCCCATGAGCATTTTCAAACGCACTCAGCGGAAGTATGTGAAGAAGGCCTGCCGGCGAGCAGCCGACAGCGCAATCGCAACATTGCAGCACAAGCTCGGCTCGGCAAACGAAAGTGGCACACAGAATCGGGCTACAGCAAACGGAGCAAAGTCGAGACAACGTTCCATCGCTACAAGGCTATCGTGGGCTCAGCGAGGCGTTGTTGCACGGCCCGGAGCAAATCGCTGACCTCCCTGTGCCGGTCGGAGAGTCACCCGGCGCAGTAAGTATCGGGCATGCCGAGCGCGGTCATCTTGTTGAGTATCTCGCACCCAATTCTGTGTTCAACTCGTTGCCTCGCCAACGTTCGAGCCCGCATCTCGGGCCCCATGATCGCCTTGTAACGATAGACCGCGTTCTCCACCATGCTTCGCTCGGTGCAGCCTGAGAGCTTGTACCATTCACGTCGGCCGTGTCTTTCGATGGCACGAATATGGCGGTCGCGTTCCCGCATGGCGGTGTTCGAATTCTGACTGAGCGTGGCGTTTCGTTGCGGCGGAATCACCACGCGCGTCCTTCGTCCAGGGCTGTGCGCTTCGATGGCTTCGTAGACCGCTTCCTTGTCGTATGCACTGTCCGCCGCCACCGACGCTATAGGTGCTTGAATCTGTGTTAGCAAAGGGGGGACTCGCGTTGCGTCGCGAGCTCGTGACGCCGTCAGTTCGGACGCAACAATGTTGCCGGTCTTGCGATCAACGGCGATGTGCAACTTGCGCCAGGCGCGCTGCTTTGGCGGTTTGCGGGTGGTTCCAACATGAATCCTCAAGCCCGTGCTATCGATCATCAGGTGGATTGGTTGATTGCTTGCGGCTTTCCCAATCCGCAGCTTCTTGCGGAGCAGCCTCGACCGCCGACACAATGTCGAGTAGTCCGGGATCTCGATACACAGCCGGAGAAGCGAGGCGATCGAGTTCAAGAAGCCTTCGGTTTGGCGGTAGGCAAGCTTGTACACCATCCGGACAACCAGGCCCGTTTCAATCGCCATCTCTGAATAGACCCGTTGACCGCCAGGCTTACCGCTCTTGTCGGCCTTCCAGTTCGCGATTGCCTCCTCGTCAAACCAGACCGTCAAATCGCCCCGGCGGCGCAGCCCTTCGTTGTATTCCGCCCAGTTGGAAACGTGGTACTTCTTCTGCTTCGCGTGCTTGTACTGGCTGCGCTTGGGATACTTCATGGTCGAACATTACCTCGGCCACCACCATAGGTAGATTTCGCGCTCAGCCAAGAGCGGTGCAACAACGCCGAGCGCAACCCAGAATGCTCGGTCCGTGTCCTCGAGCGGTGGCCGGGGGCGTTCCTTCTTCAACGCCGTAACTTGCTGCCGCAGGGCCAGGTTTTCAATCACGAGGTCGGCTCGGCACCGACACATCGCCCGGATCGCACGGGCGCCGAGTGAGACGAGGAAGATGAGGACACGGAGCATGGCGGCAGAGTTTGCCGTCTCAAGACCGGGATCTCAAGCGGGAGATGCGCTCGTTGGCCGAGGCGTGAACGGTGCGTAAGTCCTTGATTTCAGGAGCGGACGGATATTGATGATGCACAACCTACGGTGATGTCTTCCAAATGTAGCTTAGGCTGAGGTAGTAGTAGCCGCCGTTGAAGCCCCACGGCGTGTACCTGCTGTAGAGTTCCCCTGTACGCAACGCGATGATGCTCTCGTCCGGGTAGGTATTGAACACATTGCGTGAGCCGAATCTCAACGTGGTGGAATCGGAGAGTGGCAAGCTGAATTCGAGATCAACGAGGGGTTTACCGTCGTAGAATGCCGGGTCGTCGCCGTCGAACCAGCCGCCGTAGTAACTCAAGCGGCCAAGGAGGTTCATCCGCCCGATGCGCTGTTTGGCGCTGAAATTCCAGCGGGTTTCAGGCAATGCTGCTTCCAATCGACGGATTCGGTTGGGCGAGAGCGTCTGCGGGTTGAACTCCGTGACATCCGTGTTGGTGTGGTTGAAGGCGACGCTGAACATGGTGTCGCCTCCGAGGGCTAGCGGCGTGTAGGTCGAAACCACGTCGATTCCCTGAGTCTTCGTCGCAAAGTCATTAATGAAGAACCGGAAGCTTCGTAGGTTGCTGGCGCTGGTGATCCCCTCCGCGACGAGGATGTCGACTTCGTCCGGCGAGAGATTGATGTCTCTCGAGTTCCCAAAGCGGTCGGACAGATCGATGCGAAAGTAGTCAGCCGTGAAGGTGAAGGGGCCGGTATCGACGGTCGTCCCGACAGTGTAGTTGGCCGATGTCTCAGGCTGGAGCGGCTGCCCGCCGTATCGTTGCGCGAGTTCGGAAGTCGATGGAATCGTGCCTCGGTTCACCAAGTCCATGAGCGTCGAGTCGTATAGAGTCGACACATTGAACGCGTTCTGCTGCCCGGGCGTCGGCGCACGGAAGCCTCTACTGACGCTGGCGCGGAGCGCGACGACCCGGTTGAGCCGGAACCTGCCGGAGAGCTTGCCATTGACCGTGGTGCCGAAGTCCTCGAAGTCTTCGACCCTCGCGGCAATGCCGAGGTTCCACCGGTCTTCCAGGCCTCGCAACTCGACGTCGCCGTAGAGCGCCACGTTGCTGCGACTCCACTTCCCCGCTGCAATCGGGCTGAAGCCTGGGAAGCCGTTGGACCCGGCGGAAAAGCCCTGCGCAGCCAAGGGACCGAAGTCCCACGACTCGCGCTGGCCGAGGCCGATCGTGAACTGTTCGTCACGCCATTCGGCACCACCGGCGAGGTGGACCCTGTCGTTGACAGCATAGGAGACGTCGACGTTGATGCCGAGTTCCTGCTGTCGGTAGAGGCCGGGATCGAACGACGTGGGCGTATCCGGTCCAAAGGAGGCGTTGACGGTGTTATGGATGAAAAAGTCCGCCTCGTTGGAGCCGATGCTGAAGCTCGCATCCCAGACGATGCCACGGGACGTGACCCCGCGCAGGCCGGCGACCACCGACCCATCGGTCGCGTCGCCGCCGAAACTCGGAGTGAAGCCGCCCGGAAAACGTTCCTGGAAGGAAAAACAGTTTGGATCGGCGAAAACCTGGGCGAGGGCCTCCGGATCGGGCACATGGTTGGTGATGGTCACCGTGGGGCAGTTCGCGGAGCCTTCGCCGCGCGCGGCGAGCAGGTCGCCGATGAGCAGGGTCTTGCCGCTGTCATTGCTGAACACCCCACCGCGGGTGTTGGGATTCCTGAAGAAAAAGCCCCATGTTGCCTTCTTGCTGGCATAGTTGGTGTGGCCGTAGAACTGCAAGCCATTGCTAAACCGGTAGCCGAAATTGCCGAAAAACTTGAGATCATCGTCGAACTCCGGAGAGCCCCAGATCTGGGCCGGATTGCGGACATGGTTGTTACCGACCGCGATCAGTGCCGCCGCATCAGCGCGCTGAATGCTGCGGTTGGTCGAATTGGAGTTGCCGTATTCGAGACTGAGGTTGGCGAAGCCGGTCACGCCGAGCGGCAACCCGACATTGCTGGCAATGGTGTACCCTTCCCCTCCACCGTCGTGGTGGATCCCGGTGTGAAACTCGACACTGCCACCAGACCGGGCGTCCTTGAGCTGGAAATTAAGCACACCGGCTATGGCATCCGAGCCGTACTGCGCCGCTGCGCCGTCGCGCAGCACCTCCACCTGCCGCAGTGCGATCGATGGGATGGCCGAGATATCCGGCCCCTGTGCGCCATCGGCCACGCCGTTGCCACCCCAGGTGATGATCGCCGAGCGATGGCGGCGTTTCCCATTGACCAGTACCAGCGTGTGGTCGGGTGCCAGGTTGCGTAGATTCGCCGGCCGGGAAATTTTGGACGCGTCGGTGAGTTGAGTATTGACATTGTAAGACGGAATGATGGTTCGCAACCGATTACTCAAATCGGTGTCGCCTTGATTAACGAGTTCGTCGGTTAAGATGACGTCAATCGGTACCGTCGACTCGGTTACCGACCGTGGCCGCACGCGGGTTCCGACCATGACGGTCGTGGTCACCGCGCCCACCTCAAGGATAAAGTGCAGCAGGACCGGTTGGGCCGCCCTCAGTTCGACATCGCTATAAATCCCGGTTTGGAAGTAGGGCACCTCCGCGGTGAGTGTGTAGAGCCCGGGTGGCAAACTGAACTCGTAATTTCCGATTTCGTTCGTCACACGTGTAGCAACCATTTCAGTTGTGTTGTTGGTCGCCGTGACGACCGCACCGGGAATGACTGCTCCAGTGCTGTCGGTCACGGTTCCACTCAATGTGGCATTCTCCTGGGCAAACGTACTGGGAGATAGGCCCAACAGCAACACAACGCCCGCCAAGACGACTACACAGATTCCTCGCATGAACCGCCCACGGGGGGTTCCCGGAGACTCGTTAGTTTGAGTCAAGCCGCAGCCCCTTGCTGTTGGATGCTTGCGCTGTTTGCTGTTGGTGATGTGTACGCATCCCTTTGCAAAAAAGGTGGTGCTTCCGCCATGAAGTGTTGGTGGCTGCCGCGTAACCCGTTCGCGTGCTAGAGTTTGAACCAGAATTCTGAAGACACAGTTCTCTCATCGTCAGGGCCGAGCCGAAGTGAAGAATCGCAGATGTCTCAATCCCGCATGTCCGTCGTATGGAACAGTCGGTTCCAGAAGCATTATTCACAACGGATTCTACAGAACGAGGTCCGGGAAACGCCGTCGATACCGGTGCGGCGAGTGCGGCAAGACGTTCTCTTCGACGAAAGGCACGCCCTACTACCGTCTCCAACATCGAAGAGCTACTTTCGATGGGGTCATCGCTCTCAGAGTCGAGGGTGTCAGCATTTCCGCGATTTCCCGGATCGAAGGGATTGCCTGGAACACCGTCGCCCGCTGGCTCGAGAAGGCAGCCCAAGTGTGTCGTCGATTCAATCACAGAAGGATCGCTGGCTTCGCTGCCGAAGAGCTTCAAGCCGACGAGATTCGCACGTTCGCGGGCAACAAGAAGACGCCGAGTTGGGTCTTCGTTACGATCGAGGTCTGGTCTCGGCTCTGGCCATCGACGGTGACGGGAAGGCGAAGCTACCGGAACACTCACGCTCTGTTTCGCGACCTTTCGAGGCGGATGAATTTCGGACGTCTTCCCCTGATCGTCACGGATGGATTCGAATTCTACCAGAAGGTCATCCGTCGCTTCTTCGGGCCAGCGGGCGGTCGCGGCGCCCATCACCTTTTTGCGCGGGTCTTGCACGTGCTCGTCCCCCGCCGGGATGAATTTGGCAAACTGGTGTTTCCACTCCTCGACCAAACGAGCGTTCAGTCGCTCGGTTCGCTTCTCCTGTTCCGAAATCGAAAGCGAGAATCCACGATCCCCAATCGGCGAACGAATGTGAAGCGTCATCCTCTGCAGCTCTGGTTTGCCGGGGAACGAGTTGATTTCCTCGTTGAGAGTCCGCGATCTCAAATGGATGACCCGCTCTCCGTCCGCTTCAGATTCAATGTGCCGATTGAGAATGTTCGTTGCGCGGCACAGAAAGGACTCCGTTGCGGAATGACGCGTACCATTTGGGTCCACAACCGTGATCGTCGAGCCGATGTCGCGGTACGTGAGCGCACTGCTAAGCAACGCGTCGACCCAGCGCTTGTGCGGCTGCGAGCGCTGCGGCAGGTTATCGTTGACCACATCGACCGACAAAATCTCCCAGATTTTTGCCTCCACGAACTTCACCACGCGCGGTGAAATTTGGCGCAGACGTTCTTTCGCCTCTTTCTGTACCTTCATTTTGGTTCGCCGTACTGCTACGATGAACAGTGCTGCCCAGAATGCTCCACGCCACGAGGCCCGTCGATAGAATGGCACCGTCGAACCGTCCGAGGCGAAGTCTGCTTCTGCTTCTTTGCGCGTCGGACAAATACGATTTCGCGCATCGCGAAGAATCTTATCCGTGACCGTCTGGGGGCTTAGTTCCTCGTCACTTTCAATGATCGTCGCGATGTGTCGGATCCAGGTGTGGCGATTACGCCGATCCTTGGACAAGGATACAATGACCTGTCCATCGTCTTTGCCGCGAGAGACCCGCCCGATACGCTGCACGAAACTCGCGAGATCATGCCCGGGCTCCATGAACATGAGCGTGCTGTGAAAGGTGACGCCCACCTCGACCGATGACGTGCACAGCAATACGTCGTAATCCCGAGGATCAGCGTAGTGATAACCGCGGCGAGCCTCACCCGGCTTTCGCTCAGAGTCGTCCAAGGAGCCTGGAGCTGCATGTTGAGCCGCTCACGTTCGGATAGAAGATCATCGAGCTCCACTTGACCGAGGACGCTGCGGAGCATCGTTTGCGCAAGCTGAGAAGTCGCATGGAGAAAGTTCTCCACCTCGACCACCGCCTTGATCGGATGAACGACACGGAAGAAAACCACCGCGTTTACCTTCACCGAAACGTTGTCGCGAGTGATCACATCCTGGGGCGGCACGTCGAGAGCCACCAGTCGGAGACTCATCTTCACCATGCGATCGATCGGGCTGAAGACGAAGATGAGTCCCGGCCCCTTGGGATAGGGCAGGAGCTTCCCGAAGCGAAAGATGACTCCTCGCTCGTACTCGTTGAGAACCTTGATCCAATTGAGGAAAAAGATTGCGAGAAGAATAAGACCAATAAACCAACCCAACGGTAGCCCAAACATCGCTCACTCCTTTTCTGATTCCGTCGAGTCCCCCGAAAAGGGCTTCACTCGGAGGACGAGCCCGTTCATTCCAGTCACCTTGACGCGTTCACCGAGTCCATCCCTGCTCCTGTCGCCGCACCCCCCACAAGTGGTACCACCTTCTAAGCATGGAGCCGCACAAGGACTATTACCCCAGGGAGCTAGCTCGGGCCCGTCTGATGATCGCTACCACACTGGCTAGTGACTTACAAATTTCTCAGCCTCTTGGGTCGAACGACTCCAACCCTACTCCTCACCCGTAACGGGCTGCGGCTGGATCCAGAGATGGAGCGTGGCTATACCCCGTCCTGTGCCAAAACTTGATCCACTGGTAACGTTACAAGCGACCAGTTGACGCGGCGTGGACGGTGGGGCCTGCAACAACCATTGAGCAGAGCTACCCTCCTTGGTCCGGTCGCAAACACAGATACTAAGCTGCTGATTTATAGTCTATTTCAAAAGGGCCGAGTTTTGGCACAGGACGGGGTCACTCGTACATCCGATCGATGACGTCCTTGTAACGGGCCTCGATAACCTTTCGTTTCACCTTGAGCGTCGGCGTCAGCTCCCCGCCCTCCAGAGTGAATTCCGTTGCTATCAGGGTGATCTTCTTGATCTTCTCGAACTGCGCGAGGTGCGAGGTCATCGACTGTACTTGGCTCTCCATGAAAGCGATCACATCGGGATGACCGGTCATCGAGTTCCGGTCGGAGGCGTCGATGGATTGCTCCTTGCACCAGGCACCGAGCTTCTCGAAATCAGGCACCACGATCGCTGCCGGGAACTTCCGCTTGTTGCCCACCAGGACGAACTCCGCAATGTAAGCGTTCGTCTTGACGCGGCCCTCGATGGGCTGGGGAGCGATGTTCTTGCCTCCCGCGGTAACGATGAGGTCCTTCTTGCGGTCGGTGATGGCAAGAAACCCGTCTGAGTCGAGAACCCCTACGTCACCGGTATGGAAGAAGTCGTCCTCGTCAATGGCCTCTCGAGTGGCTGCCTCGTTCTTGTAGTAGCCCTTCATGACGTTGGGCCCACGGACCAGGATCTCTCCATCCTTCGCGATCCTGACCTCGACTCCCTCGACGGGCTGTCCTACCGTCCCGAACTAGTCCCATCTCATCGGCCAGAGCTGACACCGCATACGACGCCAGCGGCGTCTATGAGGCAATCGAGAATCACAGCGCTCATCGCTCGCCGAGGGTGCTGATACCGCCGCGCAAGGGCGCCCAGCTCGCATCGGGGCCGGCGAGCAGCCGACAGCGCAATCGCAACATTGCAGCACAAGCTCGGCTCGGCAAACGAAAGTGGCACACAGAATCGGGCTACAGCAAACGGAGCAAAGTCGAGACAACGTTCCATCGCTACAAGGCTATCGTGGGCTCAGCGATGCGAGCGAGAGGGTTGGCGGCACAGAGAGTCGAGGCAAGGATCGGGTGCAAGATTCTCAACACCATGACGGCGCTCGGGATGCCTGATAGCGAGATGATCGGATGATGGGAGCCGGGGCCAAGCGAGTTCTCGGCCTCTATCGGAGTTGTGCACCAAGGCAGCGCTTCGGCGGATTACGGACGACGACCTTCCGCCAGCGTTCTGGAAACAGTACCTGACGAACGTACCCGCGGAATGGCGGGAACGCGATGGTCACGTCAACACAGGTGTCGATCTAGCATGGGCTGCGCTTGTTCGCGCCATGGCCGAGATGGCACCGAACCCACACTCGTTCGATCAGCCGTTCGGTGCGGCGCTTGCCGCCACGGAATACTCAGAAGGTCGTTTCGTCCGGTTGTTACGCGCCGAAGGCTCGGCGCTGGCTCGCGAACTTCGTGTCGCCGGCGCTTGGCTCGCGCGTGCCGGGGTAAAGCCAACTGGGAGCAGCCGGCTCACCTAATGCTCAAGCACTTGGGCCTAAGAGTCCACCATCGGATCGCCAGCCACCGGATGGCGCAAGATTACTTCCGTGTACCGGCCCAGCGATCATCCAATTAGTAAGGAGACCCGATTATGAACCCACGCTTTCTCCAACTCCACACCCTCACCGGCTACTCAGCAACGCTGCTGAACCGCGACGATGTCGGCCGAGCGAAGCGCCTGCCGTTCGGCGGCTATGATCGCATTCGCGTCTCGTCGCAGTGCCTCAAGAGGCACTGGCGGGAAGCGACCGGCGAGTGGTCACTGCAGGAGCTGGGCAGCGGCAAATCCACCCGATCACGTCGCGTGTTCAGCGACGTGATCGCCGGCCGGTTGCAGGAACGAGGATTCTCGGAGCAGCAGATCGTCAATGTGCTCAAGCCTATCCGGGCTGCGGTGCTGGGCGAGAGCATCAAGGCGAAGCAGGCACGTAAGGAAAAGCCGAGCGAGGGCGCCAACCCGCTTGAGGGCTTGCACACGGAACAGGTGATTGTCCTGGGCGAGCCTGAAATCGCTTTCCTCACGGACTGTGCCGCTGAGCTCGCCCAGGACGATGCTGAGGCGACTGCCAAAGCGGTTGATGCCTACTTTAAGGACAAGGCAAAGAAGACGAATCTGAAGGCGCTGGCCATGGGTTCCGGCCTTGATGCCTCGATCTTCGGGCGCATGGTGACCTCTGACCTGATGGCGCGCGCCGACGCGGCCGTGCATGTGGCACACAGCTTCACTGTCCAGGCCGAAGAGACAGAGCCCGATTATTTCTCGGCGCTCGACGACCTGGTCGCCGCTAAGGGTGAACTCGGCTCCGGTCATATCAACACGAGCGAACTGACCAGTGGGCTGTTCTACGCCTACATCGTCGTCGATTTGCGCCAGCTTGTCAACAACCTGTCCGGCGATCACGTGCTGACAGCGGAAGTTCTCCGCCGACTGGTTCACCTGATCGCAACGGTCTCCCCCGGCGCCAAGCGAGGAGCGACAGCTCCGTACGCCTGCGCCGAACTGATGTTGGCGGAGACCGGTGAGCGCCAACCACGCACACTTGCGAACGCCTTCATGAGTCCCGTCCCCAAGAAGGGCGCCAAGGAGAAAGCGGCCGACGAGATCGGCAAATATCTTGGCCGCTACGACGTCATGTACGGCGCGCACGAGGACCGCCGGGTCGCAACCATGATTGAGCCAGCGCCGGACCACGCCGGCGAGAGAGTCACAGTGGACGCGCTCGCGCAATGGGTGGCCGATCAGGTGGGGGAGGCTGGCTGATGCAGGCGCTCATTCTTCACCTGGAAGCGCCGCTCATGAGTTTCGGCAGCCCCCAAGTCGACCAGATCGGACCGACGGGACGGTTCCCAACGATAAGCCAGATCACTGGCCTGCTTGCGAACGCGCTCGGCTACGCGCATGGCGACTTCGACCGGTTGCAGGCCTTGCAAGTGCGCTTGTCAATCGCCAGCGCACTGGTGCGCGAAGGTGAAGAGTTACAGGACTACCAGACCGTAGATCTCGGCCAGGCACACCTGCGCAACCCGGCCTGGACGACACGCGGGCGCACTGAGCATCGCGCCGGTGGTCCTGATGCACGGTACGGCACGCATATTCGGTTCCGTCGCTACCGCGCGGACGCCAGCGGACTGAGCGCGGTGGCACTCACGCCAGCGAAGGAGGTGCCAATGTTGAGCCAGGTTGGCGACGCTCTGATGATGCCCGCGCGGCCACTGTTCATTGGACGCAAACCGTGCCTTCCATCGACTCGCCTGTTCGTCGGCGTCATCGCGGATGCAAACAGTCTTACCGACGCACTCACGCGTGTGCCCAGCACCTTCCCGGACCGATGGTCGGAGATCGCGGCTTCGGATGGCCTCACAGAAGTCATGGCCGAGTGGCCTATAGTTGACCGCGACTTGTCGCCTGAAGCGCGGCAAGTAACGCACCGCGTCATCGACCGACGAGACTGGCGAAACCAACTGCATGGCGGCGAGCGTGTCGTGGCGCGCGGCAAGCTCGTCCTGAACCGCGTGGATGCTCCGGGCTCTGGAGATGCATCATGACCGACTTGCACCTTGTTCGCCTGCCATTTGATCTCCGCGCGTTTACCGCCTGGGCGCTTGACCGAGGCTACCTGGACACGCCGGCCGGCGATAGCCGCGGTCGGCCGCGGGACGCTGAGATCGGCTATGCTATGCATGCAGCCCTTACCGGCCTATTCGGCGCACAGGCACCTCGTCCGTTCGCCATTTCACCCGGAGGTCAGTGCGAGGGGCGGCGCGTGGCGGCGACGCCGGAACGCCGCGTCGGTTTCATCAATGTGTTCGGTTATGCACGGGCACCTGCGGAGACCCTTCGGACGGCGGCTCAACTCGCCAAAGAAGAGCTTCATGTCACGATCGACTGGGACGGGGCACGGTCTAAGCCAATGCCCGCCAGGTGGCCGGAGAATCTGCGGCTCCGCTTCGACCTCCGGAGTTGCCCGGTGCGACGGATTATCAAACCGCTCACCACACGGGAACGCCCGAATCTTCCGGCAACGACGTTCTGCAAAGGCAAAGAAGTAGACGCCTTTGCCTGCAACCAGGATGCTTGGGTCGTCTTCATGTAGGACGTTTCGAGGATCGGCGTCGGCTCTACTCAGGGGTATAGGTGTAAGCTGGCGCGAAGTCCCGTAGCCGTCCCGAGCGGATCGGATCGGCTCAAGCAGCGGCGTGTCGAGTGTAATAATGATGGAGACCACCGACCTTTGGAATGGCTCTCACTTTGCCCATCGCCGGTGACTCTACCCGGCGAGGCTCAGGCGCGTCCTTCTCAAGCGACAAATGAGTCCGGCACGAATGATAGTAGTCGACGTATTTGCGTAGGATTCGCTTCAGGTGCCGCTCATCAAGGACGATCACGTGGTCGAGACACTCACGTCGAATGGAGCCGATCATCCTTTCGACAAATGGATTCTGCCACGGGGAGCGCGGTGCGGTAAGGACCTGCTCTATCCCGAGACCGTCGACGCGACTATCGAAGTACGCTCCGTAGGTCTGGTCTCGGTCCCGTACCAGGTACCGAGGCGCCGTGTCCCATGGAAAAGCATCGACCATTTGCTGCGCCGTCCACTCGGCGGAAGGATGCTCGGTGACATTGAAATGAACGATACGGCGACGCTCGTGGCGAAGGACGATGAAGACGAACAGAACTCTGAAGGTTGCGGTCGGCAAAGTGAAAAAGTCGAGCGACACCAAGTCCTTTACATGATTATCGAGAAAGCTCCGCCAAGTATGGGACGGCTAGAGATGAGCGCGCGAACCAACGACGAAATCATGCCGGCATGGTGCCGGCAGACCGGAGATTAATCAAGTTCGGGGCGCGCGGATGAATAAATAGAAGGCACAACCGAAATCAAGCTGTCGTGTGATAGATTCTTGGGTCCGGAAACCGATGCAACGTGTCCACGGGCTTGAGAAATGCCAGGAATTTGAGAGGTTTCAATGAAAGACAATAAAACGATTGCCGAGCTGACATCGGAGTTGGTAGCACGGGTGGAGAAGCTGCTGCATAAGCTAGTTCCACGAATCACCGCTGTTCTTGCTGAGCCGGAGGCTGCTGAGCCGGACGCTGCTGAGCCGGACGCTGCTGAGCCGGACGCTGCTGAGCCGGACGCTGCTGAGCCGGACGCTGCCGAGCCAGAGGCTGCCGAGCCAGAGGTTGCCGAGCCGGACGCTGCTGAGCCGGACGCTGCTGAGCCGGACGCTGCCGAGCCGGAGCCAGAGGCTGCTGCTGAGCCGGAGCCTGAGCCGGACGCTGCCGAGCCGGACGCTGCTGAGCCGGACGCCGAGCCGGACGCTGCTGCCGAGCCCGGAGAGGCTGCCGAGCCAGAGGCTGCCGAGCCGGACGCTGCTGAGCCGGACGCTGCTGAGCCGGACGCTGCTGAGCCGGACGCTGCTGAGCCGGACGCTGCTGAGCCGGACGCTGCTGAGCCGGACGCTGCTGAGCCGGACGCTGCCGAGCCGGACGCTGCTGAGCCGGACGCTGCTGAGCCGGACGCTGCCGAGCCGGACGCTGCCGAGCCAGAGGCTGCCGAGCCAGAGGCTGCCGAGCCAGAGGCTGCCGAGCCAGAGGTTGCTGAGCCAGAGGTCGACGATGGCGATTCGCAATCCCCGGAAGACCGCGCAAAGTAATGGAGGGCATAGAACTGAGGCAGGGGATATGATTCTTCCCCCGAACGCTGCGGGGATAGAACCCTTCTTCTACCGATGATTAAGTCGAAACCCTCGGCCAGAGCGGGGAAGCTCGGCTCGGCAAACGAAAGTGGCACACAGAATCGGGCTACAGCAAACGGAGCAAAGTCGAGACAACGTTCCATCGCTACAAGGCTATCGTGGGCTCAGCAATGCGAGCGAGAGGGTTGGCGGCACAGAGAGTCGAGGCAAGGATCGGGTGCAAGATTCTCAACACGATGACGGCGCTCGGGATGCCTGATAGCGAGATGATCGGATGATGGGAGTCGGGGCCAAGCGAGTTCTCGGCCTCTATCGGAGTTGTGCACCAAGGCAGCAGATCTCCGGCCAGGATGGCCCAGAATGAGCGGCGGTGAGGTGATGTTCCACTACACCCTATCAACCTGCCACACAGAGAAGACGCCACGCTCGGATGTACGACTCGAGATGCTGGCCGCATTGCGTTCTACCGCCGAGGTAGCCATCGGTGGCAAGGCGGTGCCATTGCCAGGATTCCCCTATTACGCGCTCAGCATCAGGAACACCTGGACCGGCGCGGTGGGCTGGCTTCTCGAGGGAGCCGAGCGGCGCGTCCTGGTTCGTTGCGTGACCGCCTGGACGGGCGGGGGCGTGACGAAGGGCTTGGCCTGGTTGGCGGCGACACTACCGGCGGATCTGGCTCTAGAGTTTCCCTGCTGTCTGGTCAAGCCTGGAGTAGCATTCCTTAAGGATTCCGGCGCGGCTAGTTGTCTTGATGACGCGGAACGTTGCATTAGCTGGGCGCTCGTCGATGCGAGCGCGCCCGACCCCGAGACGGCGGCCTGATTCGAGGCCAGGGTGGGTTGTCCATCATCATTACTAGTCCGGGACTGGACTCTAGGGCCCGGACCGCCCTTGAGCACATGCTGGAGAGCGTGGTCAGCGCGCGAGGGAAGGTGCTGAGGACGAACTTCTCGGCGACCAGCCGAGTTAACGCGAGCGACCACGAGTTCCCGCGTGCGAGGTGGAAGTCGATCCGCACAACCAACGCCTTGGAAAACTTGAACCGCGAGTTTCGCCGCCGGACCAAGACCCAGGCGTCGTTCACCACCGAAGAATCCGCCATCGCTTTGCTTTTCGGACTCGTAGCTTCCGGTCAGATCAAGCTACGTTGTATCGACGGCTACCACCACTTGGCCGACGTCTCTCGCACGAGGCGACGTCGCGGCATGATCTGATACCCTTTCTACGAAGTGGAGGAGCGACGTTCTTTTTCCACGACTTCAGGGGACGCATCCGCGCACGCACCGACCGGAGACTAATCAAGTTCGGGGCGCGCGGATGAATAAATGGAAGGCACAGCTGAAGACGGGCCGGGAAGTGCTCGCTCGGTACCGTCAACGATTCCCGAGCGCGATGAAGTGCATGGAGGAGACCCTCGAAGCGTGTCTTCAGGCCCTTCGACTTCCTCCGGCGCATCACAAGAGGCTTCGAACAGCGAACCTGCTTGAGCGCACCTTCGGAGAGCACAAACGTCGGACGAAGGTGATCCCTCACTTCTTCACCGAGGAGGCCGCGATGAAACTTTCTTTTGCTGTCCTGTTGGCCGTCGCCGGGAAATGGCGCGGTGTGAGGATGGATGTCTTCACGACCAGGCAAGTCGAGGAGCTTCGCAATGAACTCCTTCCGCAACTCACGTCGGAGGAATCAGCTGCTTAACCGAGCTCGGGGAACCATGCGGAGATTTGACAGGAAAATTAAGACTTGACCGAGAACTACTTCCGGCTGCTCGTGGTACTTCCCTTCAATGAACGGTGGGCTTGCCCACGGCGATAGTGGAAAGGGTCTGTTGGCGGGCGCGCTTGCAGGCAAGCACTACCGTGTGCAGTTCCTTCTCCGCGATGTGTGAGAGTTCCCCAACGTTCTTGAGAATTCCCCTCAGGTCCCCCTCTGACGCCGGTGCCGCCGACTCTCTCTCCAGGAGATCGATGATACCGCGGATCATGGCATAAGTCTGGCCGAGGTTATCCAGGGCCTCGTTGGCCCATTCGGGCAGATCCATGATCTCCGCGTCACCAAACAGTCCGTCGATGAAGCCTTCAAGCTCCTCGGTGCGGGTCCGGCACAGACGGCGAATGTCGTCCGCATCCGGCTTGGCCTCCATCCGCGTCAAACGGAACGGCTTGGTTGCCGATTGATGCCTTGCCAGTTCGTTCCAAAGCCCCATCAGGGACTCGAATAGCTCATTGGCTGCGCCGACATTGTCCAACTCCGGCAGCTCACCTTCCCAACAGCTCTCTATGGTCCGGAGGGGCGATGCGTCGAGCTTGGGCGTCGCGATGTTGCCGAGGAATCGTGTGCGGACGACATGGAATAAAGTCGGACACGCATAACGCTCCAATAGAGCGCGAACGGCCTTGTCGCCAGCGTATCGGAGGGAACGTTTCTTCATGCTCGATCCAATGTTCTCACTATTGACCTGCTTGACCAAATCCGCTCCCTGGATGAAGTGATTGTCCGTCAGTAAAGTCCCAGTATCGGTACATTTTGCATCTGATCTTTCGGTCTGTATGGACCACAACGGTTCGGTTGGCCGAGCTGTGATCCGCAAAAAAGAAGATCGCGTATTGACGGGCAGACAGCCATGAAGAGAGACGTCCTGCGGTCGACCGGCTGACCCGTTCCCTCTCCGACTTTGCAAAGCTCGTCGAACGGCTCGACGCGGCCGGCACCGGTTTTGTCTCGGTGACCCCGTCCTGTGCCGGTGCTTCCGCTATTAACCCTAATCGCAAATAAACGTCACCGTGTCTGAGGTCTTTGGCCCCGTGAATAGCACCTTTTCCAGGTTCTGCATACACCGTGCAGAATCACCTATAGTGGCGGCGAGCGGGTGCCCCAGCACGAGCTTCTCGCCTGCGCCCAGTGCGGCTGTTTCGCGTTTTCGTGCTTCGAAGATTTTGCGATTAGGGTTAAGTGTTGGTGAGATGACGCTAAGACTTTACGCTGCATTAAATTACAGCCAAAATAGCGCTCGCGACCTTCGCCTGGATCTAAATGGAGCGTAAGCGCTTTTTTTGCAAAGAGATACGTACACATCACCAACAGCAAACAGCGCAAGCACCCGATAACTTCCACCCCGACTTCATCTTGTGGTTGCTCGCGGACGGTCAGCAGCGGGTCATCTTTGTGGATCCCAAGGGAATCCGGAACCTCGGGCCACACGATCCAAAGATCCAGTTTTACAAGACCATCAAGGAAATCGAACAACGCCTCGGCGATCCGCTCGTGCGCTTGCACTCCTTCATCGTTTCAAACACTCCGTCCACAACGATGCGCATGCTGTGGCACATGGAGAAGAGCGAGATGCAGAAGCGGCACGTCCTTTTTCAGGAAGAAGACAAGGACAGTTACGTTGGGACAATGCTGCAGGGGTAGCAACGACCTAGACGCCCGTATGGTGTAAATAGTACGGCTTTCCGCTCGGAATCTGGTGACGATGGAGAGCAGGATCGACATGAAGAGCGCTCGCTGGCTCGGGAACATTTGATCCGAGAGACGAATGCGGCCTCGTGCGATTATAGTAGTCACGCACGCCCGTTAAACGCGCTAGCGTACCGGCACCCGACGGTGAAGAGCGTTGCGGAACTCACACACTTTGGCACGACGTCCGCTCCGTCGAAATCCGGGTCCGGGATACATGGCGACATGCGGAAGCGGCCGAGCAGCCACTTCTCCGTCCGCACCGCGGCACCGTCGGCCTCCGAAAGGTAGCGCCCGGGAAACTCGAGGCCGGCCACACCGTGATCGCTGGCGACTCGACGACGACTTGCTCGCCCGCGGGCACCGACGTGTCTTTCATGGTCAGCTCGGCGACCAAAAGCTCACCGCGGAGCTTGACGTAGCCTCGAGGGGTCAGGACCTCCTACGCTACCGCGCGCTCGCCAAGCAAACGTTGATGCACATCGCGCTCACGAAACATGTAGTGCGCGGTTTGAGGATCGGATCGAGGAGCGCGTCCTTGACGAGCCACAAGCCGAGGACGACGACGGCAGCGAGCGGCGACAGCCTGAGCTAATAATGCGCTGCCGTGAGAAGACAGGCCAAGACGACCCATCCGGGAATTTGGAGGAGCCAGTAGCGCCAGAAGACGGTCAATGCACTTTGTATTTCGGCGGACCGGGCCCGAAGCTCTCGAGGCGGATGTCCACCATCGGGTCCGAGTCGGTGTCGAATCCCATCCCGGAGACGTGCACATGCACTCGATTTTCTTCAACCGCTTTACGGAAGCGCGCCAGCAAGGTGTGCTTGATGAGGTTGCGGAAGCCGGGCACGAGCAGTGAGAAGCCGAATGCGTCGGTGAGGATCCCCGGTGTCATCAGCAGTGCGCCCGCGACGAGGATCATGACGCCGTCCGCGAGCGAGCCCGCGGGGAACTCGCCACGGTCCATCCGCTCCTCAGCGCGGGTCAAAACCGAGAAACCTTGCCGCCGTGCCAGATACGCGCCCACGATGCCGGTGAGGACGATCAACGCGAGCGTCGGCCACGTACCGAGATAGATTCCCGCTTGGATGAGAAGACCGAGCTCCACGGCGGGGACGATGATGAACAGCAAAAGAAGCTTTCCCATACCGCCATTATAGAAACGTTTTCCGGCCACCATCGCAAAAAAGAGCTACAGATGGATAACTCGTTGCAAAGTCTACGGTTTGACACCGGCGTCCGCCGTCAACGATGCGGATGGTGGAACCACGATGTTGGCGAGCTACCTGTCCCTTCCATAAACTCGAGCTGTATGAGATTGGCGAACTGCTTACAACCAAGATGCTGACGTCGTTTTGTTGGGACCGCCCGGCGTCGGTAAGACCCATCTCGCGATCAGCCTCGCGATCGCCGCGGCACAGAAGGGACGGCGGGTCTACTACCGCCAAGCCGTTCACGGGAGCGCACCATAGACACTAAGCTGCTGATTTATGGTCTATTTCAAAAGGGCCGAGTTTTGGCACAGGACGGGGTCAAGCCGATAGCAACACTGGCCCTCAGAGGTCGCTCAAAGTGATTGGCTCCTCGCGCGCGGATTTTCCGTCATGGCCCGGAGCACCCAAGACGCTCCTCACTGAGGCCGTAGATATGTTTGCAGTCTGACCCACTCGTCACCGATTTGGACGAGCAGCTCTGAGGAAGACTTCTTTGAGAAAGGTGTTGATTGAGGAGTCCAGATATGTTGCTACGCGGCTGCGGGCAGTGGTACAGGTTCGGAAGAGACCGGGTTGCGCGCCCAACTGAGCAGGAAAACCTCGATCTGCAACCACAAAGGAATCGTCGTCGCCAAGAAGATGTCTCGAAAGGTGAGCCGTCGAATGGTCAGACCGGCTTGCATGGCCGGAGTTCGGATCTCACGTCCGAACTTCAGAGCTCCGTGCGGTCGGACGAAATTGTAATAGCAACGGAGCAACTCCAGGTGCTCATCGAGCCTCTCCGTCGAGCGAGCGTGGGAAAGTGTTCGTCTCGAAAGGTATGCTGAGCTTTGCCGGATCGTCAGATTCAACCGCTCGATGAACGACGTGTTCAATGTCGAGGAGTCCTCGGAGTTATTGAGCGCGTCATCAAATCGCCACGCGGCTCCGTGCAGCGCTCTGCGTTCGACCTTGATGATACGATCGTTCCTGCGCGTCTTGAGGACCTGGCCGTAGAGACACGCTGGCCCGAAGAAGCGACGGATGACCTTCCGGTAGAATTCGAATCCATCCGTGACGATCAAGGGAAGACGCTCGAAATTCATCCGCTTCGAAAGGTCGCGAAACAGAGCGTGAGTGTTCCGATAGCTTCGCCTTCCCGTCACCGTCGATGGCCAGAGCCGAGACCAGACCTCGATCGTAACGAAGAGGTGCTTCTGCTATTAACCCTAATCGCAAAATCTTCGAAGCACGAAAACGCGAAACAGCCGCACTGGGCGCAGGCGAGAAGCTCGTGCTGGGGCACCCGCTCGCCGCCACATAGGTGATTCTGCACGGTGTATGCAGAACCTGGAAAAGGTGCTATTCACGGGGCCAAAGACCTCAGACACGGTGACGTTTATTTGCGATTAGGGTTAAGTGTTGGTGAGATAACGCTAAGACTTTGCGGTGCATTAAATTACAGCCAAAATAGGGCTCACGACCTTCGCCGCGCGCTAAATTGAGCGTAAGCGACTTCTTTGCAAAGGGATGCGTACAAATCACCAACATTTAATGGCGGTAGCACCCGTGGGTTGGTGTGTCGCGGCGTCAGTTCTGCTCGCACTGACGCTGGCCGCGCAGGCAAGGGCAGACGACCGTGATGACGGGCACGATGAAGACACTCCCGCAGACGTCGACCTGCACGGACCACCCGCGCCAGAGCCGCCCGAAGTGGTGGCTCGCGACGACCAGGGACGAGTGACTCTTCGCGCGAACCGTCTCAGCGAGCCCTTCGTCCTCGATGGCAAGCTGGACGACGCCATCTATACCCGGGTAACTGCGGTCAGCGACTTCATCCAGCAGGTGCCCGACGAGGGCGAGCCCGCTACGGAGAAAACCGAGGCCTGGGTTTTTTTCGACGACAGGAACATCTACGTCGGCATGCGCTGCTGGGACAGCCACCCGGAGAGGATGGTCGTCAACGAAATGCGGCGGGACAATTTCGGCATCTACCAGAACGAGAGCGTCACGGTGGTGTTCGACACGTTCTACGACCGCCGGAATGGCTTCATGTTCCAGACGAATCCGCTCGGGGCGCTCCGAGACCAGCAGTTCGGTGACGAGGGCCAGGCGATCAATCGGGACTGGAACACGGTCTGGGACGTGAAGGCTTCGACGTTCGAGCAGGGCTGGATTGTGGAGATAGCCGTTCCGTTCAAGTCTCTCCGGTACAAGGCTGGGAGGGATCAGGTCTGGAGCATCAATATTCGCCGCGCGGTCAAGTGGAAGAACGAGGACTCGTACCTGTCCCTCGTTGCGCGGTCGCACGGCCCAAGGGGGGTCTACCGGATGTCGGAATCCGCGACGCTGGTCGGGCTGGAGGCTCCAGCATCGTCGCGGAATCTGGAGCTCAAGGCCTACGGCATCACGGCGTCCGTAACCAACAATGACGCGGAGCCCGTCGTGTCGAACGACTGGAACGCGGACGCCGGATTCGATGTCAAGTACGGGCTGACCAGGGGTCTCATTGCCGACTTCACCTACAACACCGACTTCGCGCAGGTCGAGGAGGATCAACAGCAGGTCAACCTGACCCGTTTCAGCCTGTTCTTCCCGGAGAAACGAGAGTTCTTTCTCGAAGGGGCGAGTATCTTCTCCTTTGCTGGCGTGCAGAGCCGACCGGACTTCGGCTTTCGTCCGGGTAGGTCGATCGGGAACTTGACGCCGATCATGTTCTTCAGCCGCCGCATCGGGCTCACGTCGAGCGGCGTGGACCCCATTCAGGTGGGAGGGCGGGTGACCGGCCGTGCCGGCCCGTTCCGGGTTGGCGCTCTGAACATTCAGACCCGAGGCGTCGAGGGTTTCGTGGAGCCCACCAATTTCGCTGTGCTGCGGTTCCGGCGGGACATCCTTCGCCGAAGCGATATCGGCGTCATCGCGACCCACCGCACGACGTCGCTGTCCGAGCCCGGAACGTCGAACTCTCTCTTCGGCCTGGATGGCAACTTCTTCTTCGGTACCAACGTGACCATCAACACCTACTACGCGCTGAGCCACACACCACTCGCCACCGGTACGCAGATCGTTGGGGACGAGACCAGCTATCTCGGACGATTCGACTACAACGGAGATAGCTATGGCCTGCAGGTCCAGCGCCTCAAAGTGGGCGAGGCTTTTCGGCCGGAACTCGGGTTCACGAGTCGGCAGGCGTTTACCCGCAGTTTCGTGGAGGCACGGTTCAGCCCACGGCCCGCTTCGATCGACCTCGTCCGGAGGTTCGTATTCCAAGGAACCTTCGACTACATCACCGGCGAGCCCACCGGAAAGCTTCAGACACGTCGTGCTCAGGCCCAATTCAAAGCGGAGTTCGAGGCCGGCGACGAGCTAACCGTCGAGTACAACCCGCAGTTCGAGTTCCTGGCCGAGGAGTTCGAGATCTCGGACGGCATCATCCTGCCCATCGGCGGCTACGACTTCCAGGACGTCCACGTTGCGTACCGGTTCGGAGCGCAGCGACCGGTGCCGGGCTTCGTCAGCTACCGTACGGGAAGCTTCTTCAGCGGCGGCCGCAACGAGCTCGCGTTCAACGGTCGCATCGAAGTGACACCGAAGTTCTCGCTCGAGCCGCGACTCTCGCTCAACTGGGTGAGCCTCGAGGAAGGGGATTTCGCGGCCCGCCTCGTGAGCAGCCGGATCACATACTCGATGTCACCCCGCATGTTCGTGGGAGGGCTTTTTCAGTGGAACTCCACGAGCAACACGCTGAGCTCCAACGTGCGATTCCGGTGGGAATACGAACCAGGGAGCGACCTCTTCGTGGTTTATAGCGACGGCCGGCTCACCAACGAGGATGGATTTCCCATCCTGTTGAACAGGACGTTCGCGGTCAAGTTCACGAAGCTGTTTCGCTTCTGATACCGAAAGCTGCGCTCGATTCCCGACAGCTCGGATCTAGAATGACCTTTCTGTCACGCGTGTGACCATCCACAACACCAGAAAAGCAGCGAGTGATCGCGATGCCCCCGAGCTTCGACTCGCCCATTGCTGGGCGCACGTCAAACGGAAGTTCGATGAAGCCAGCGAGCACTACCCGCAGGCGTGCTCCGAAGTGCTTCGCCTGATCGGAGAGCTGTACGAGGTCGAACGTCTGGTTCCAGGCCCGTTTCCCGGCGATGAAGAGGCTCAGAATTGTTCTTCGAAAAGCGAAGGAGGTGCTGATGAGGAAGGAACGTCGACTCCGAGAACCGGAGCAACTTCGATTCCACGACCCACGAACCTGAAGGGACTCAACGAGCGATCGAAGTGGTTTGATGTTGCCTTGGATACTCACGTCACCTAACCTTACTCCCATAAAACGGTCCCGTCCTGTGCCAAAACTCGGCCCTTTTGAAATAGGCCATAAATCAGCAACTTAGTGTCTGTGTTTGCGACCGGGCTAAGAGCCGTGGGCTTTACAATCGTCTTGGGCGGGCGGGTCGTCACCATGCAGATGACCTCCTAGTCGAGAGCGAATATCCAAGCGTGTTCCTGAAGCGGTTTCCACGCTACGCCGAGCGGGCCCACCAAGGGGCTACCGTCGCCGGCGACCATCTACGCGGCACGGCAGTAGTAGTTGAGAATGCCCCCAAGTCGCTCTCGCGACACGATGGGGCCAGCGTCATTCGCGCTTGCCGGCAGAGGTGTGAGGAGCTCGTTGCCGAGACCTTGGTGGTTCCGTTCTGTGTGATAGTGCACTACGTATTCGGTTATCGCTGTCCGCAGGTGTCGCTCACTGAGAGGCACGAAGCGGTCGAGACACTCTCGACGTATGGAGAGAACGAATCTTTCCGCGTATGCGTTCAGATTCGGACTATTAGCGGGAAGGCGGAGGGGCTTCACGCCTGAATCTCTCAACAGCCCACGTACTGCCTCGGTGAATAGCGGGTCCCGGTCGTGGATGAGGTATCGCTTGCCAAGGAGGAAACCATCCCACATGTCAGTGAGGTTTCTTGCCACCTGCTTCATCCACTCCCCGTTGGGGTCCGAGGTCATCCCACCGATGCACACGCAGCGAGTGGCGATATCGATGACAAACAGGACATGGTAGCGGACGAGCCCGAACGGGTTCACAACCTCGACGGTGAACAGGTCTGTCGCAGCGATGGCGCCCCAATGAGCCTTGATGAAGGTGCTCCACAACATGCTCCTGCCCCGCTCCGGCGCAGGCGCGATACCGTGCTCGGCGAGGATCCTCTTGATAGTGTTGCGTCCGAGTTCATGTCCTAGGTTCTTGAGTGCGCCTCGCAGGCGCGTATATCCCCACGTCGGGTTCTCCCGCGCCACGCGCACAATGAGCTCACGGATGTCCTTCGCCGTCGGAGGTCGGCCTGGACTCCGGTTCTTGCTGCCATCGTACTTGGCTGCGATGAGGTGACGGTACCAGCGCAGAAGCGTAGCGGGTGTGGCAACGGACGCAATCTGGGCCAGCGCCTCGCGGCCCAAAGCGTGGGCCTTGACCGCGAGCCTGCGCCGATCGTCGTCCGAGAGCCTGAGACGCTTGCCCCGAAGCCCGGCTCGGAGCACACGGTTCTCCTCTTGCAGGTAGTCGATCACATCCTGCTGCTGGCGGTTGACCCAGCCAGCTAGAACGAGCAGTAGGAATTGCACGTGGTACGTCATCATGGATCTGAAGATAACACCCTCGGGCCAGACGATTGTAAAGCCTACGGCCCTTGGCCCCGGCGCAAACACAGACACTAAGCTGTTGATTTATGGCCTATTTCAAAAGGGCCGAGTTTTGGCACAGGACGAGGTGCATTGGTACAACACGCAACGACTCTTGGAGCCGATCGGAAATGTCCCCCGGTCGAGTACGAGATGAACTACTATCGGTCGCAGGAAGGCTCCTAGAGATGGCGAGACTCAACTAAAACACTCTCCGGGAAACCCGGTACGGTTCACAACACCAATGTCAGCAAGAAGAAGCAGCAGACAATCCCGATCGCGCGAAGTGCCTGCTTCTCGTAGCGCATGAATAAACCAACGAGGCGAACCTCTGGCCAATCTCCTGTCGCCGCACCTTTTGAAGGACCACTATGGAGCGCCTTGCGCCATGGCGCTCGGAACGTCGCCGGCGTTCGCTACCAGCTGGCCGTTACAGCTCTCCTGCTCGCCGAGTCCCGAAGGCGAGTTCTCCCCTTTGTTGAACTCGTCCCTGAGGGTTTTGAAGACATCGACTGTCTTGATAGCGAATCCACCCACTGGCTCGTCCTAATCCGGATCAATAATGATGAGAGACTACTGGACTGAGTTCATGTTCCAGGCCTACGTGAATCACCGAACGGAAGTCATCTTCCTCGCGGGGTTGCCCGACGTTGCCGAGAGTCGGCTGCACTCGCGGGTCAACACCCAATGAGGCAGCTTTTCCACGATAGTGCCACCGGGGCCAACGCCACCCTTCTTTGCGGATTGACCCCGAGTGGCCGCATTGACGTCCACCCCGGCTCGCCCGATGAGGGCACGGGCCTGTCCGCCGCAGTGCAACGGCGCATTATCGATGCGTTCAACGTGGGGCGCGGGCATGGGGTGTTGCATCTGGGAGTGGGAGAGCTGAGCACCGACCTTCACCCTACGCTTTCGTACTGGCGCGACATCGGGAAGGCCTTGGTGGTCAGGGTCTGTGGCGGGTTGGATCCAACCGACCCAACGTCTCTGGTCGTGCCCGAGCCCGCCCCGGACGAGCTCTCGGATTTCACCCAGGCGGCCCCTCCCATGCAGGGCGCCGAGCTGATCACACCCTCGATGCTCGGCGAGCTGTGGCGCGACATCGGGAAGGCCCTGACCACCGAAGCAGCACGGTTTGAGCTAGGCGTCCAGGGATACCTGAAGAAGCAGGGCTCGGTATGGAACGTGGTCGGCCGGGTCTGTTTCCACCTGGCCGAGAACAAACGCGACCCCTCGTATCCCTTCGCCTTCATCGCGACCTATGTTCACAAGGTCTCCAAGGAGGCCAAGCCTCAGCACCTGCCCCTCGGGCGAGCGCTCAAGGACTACGCCGGGGCGAAGAGCCGACAGAAACTACTCGCGCTGCTCTCTCCCTTGTCGCGCGCGGCCGGGCAGAGCGCGTTCATCCGCGAGCTGGTCGACTCCGGCGACATCTACCACCCCCTGTCCTGGAGACCCGCGGAAGCGCATCACTTCCTCTGCGAGATCGCACTGTACGAGCAAGCCGGTCTCGTTGTGCGCATGCCCGACTGGTGGGGCGCCAAGAGTCACCCCCGTCCCAAGGTCTCCGTGTTGGTGGGCGGCAAGGCGCCGTCGACGCTGGGTATGGACGCGCTCCTGGACTTCGACGTCAAGCTGACCCTCGACGGCAAGAATCTGTCGACGAGGGAGATCGAGATGCTGCTCGAAGCCAGCGAGGGTCTGGTGCTGGTCAAGGGGAAGTGGGTCGAGGTGGACCAGGACAAGCTCGGCGCGGTTCTCGAACAGTGGCGGGACGTGCAAAAGCAGGCCCAGGCCGGCGGAGTCAGCTTCGGCGAGGCCATGCGCATGCTGGCTGGCGCCGAGCTCGATGGCGACGACTCGAACGGCACCGAGGACGCTCGACAGGAATGGTCGGAGGTCATCGCAGGAAAATGGCTTTCGTCAAGGCTCGACGCGCTGCGCTCGCCTGAGCTACGGGCCGAGATCGACTCGGACGCGGGCTTGCGGGGCGAGCTCCGTCCCTACCAGAAGCTCGGTGTGGAGTGGCTCTGGACCCTGCGTGGCCTGGAGCTCGGCGGCTGCCTTGCCGACGATATGGGCCTGGGGAAAACCATCCAGGTGCTCGGTGTGCTGTCCATGAGCCGGCGCAACAAGGAGAAGGGTACCGACCTCCTGGTCGTGCCGGCCTCGCTCGTCGACAACTGGCGCCTGGAGATTGAACGCTTCGCGCCCCATATGAAGTTTCTCATCGCCCACCCGTCGCGCATCCCCTCGCCCGAGCTCAAGAAGCTGCCAAAGGAGAAGGTGGATGCCCACGACGCGGTGATCACCACCTACGGCACCGCCATGCGGACCGAGTGGATGAAGTCGCATGCCTGGCGGAACGTAATCCTCGACGAGGCCCAGGCCATCAAGAACCCCAGCGCCAAGCAAACCAGGGTGGTCAAAGCACTGGACTCGCGGTGGCGCCTGGCTCTCACCGGCACACCGGTGGAGAATCGCCTCGGCGACCTGTGGTCGATCTTCGACTTCCTGAATCCGGGGCTGCTAGGCTCGGCGAAGGCCTTCAATGGCCTGTGCAAATCCATGGCGTCGGGTAAGCAAGGAGGCTACGCGCCGCTGCGCAGGCTGGTGCAACCGTATATTCTAAGAAGGCTCAAGACCGACAAGAGAGTCATTGCCGATCTGCCCGACAAGACCGAGGTCAATGCCTACTGCCTGCTGAGCAAGCGCCAGGCCGCCCTGTACAAGCAGTCGGTCGATGAGATGAAGAGGGTCATCGAGGAGCTGGAAGGCATCGAGCGGCGCGGTATGGTCCTGGTCTTTCTGATGCGCTTCAAGCAAATCTGCAATCACCCGTCCCATTGGCTCGGCGACGGAAGCTACGAGGCCGAAGACAGCGGCAAGCTCGCCCGGCTGCGCGAGCTTTGCGAGTCCATCTCCGCGCGCCAGGATAAGGTGCTGGTCTTCACCCAGTTCCGCGAGATGACGGCGCCGCTGTCTCGCTTTCTGACCGAGGTCTTCGGTCACGGCGGCCTCGTGCTGCATGGCGGAACGCCGGTCAAGAAGCGCCAAGGGCTGGTAAACAGGTTTCAGGAGGACGACCGGGTACCGTTCATGGTCCTTTCTCTAAAGGCTGGCGGTACTGGGCTCAATCTGACCGCGGCGTCCCATGTCATCCATTTTGACCGATGGTGGAACCCGGCGGTTGAAAACCAGGCCACGGATCGCGCCTTTCGCATCGGCCAGAAGAAGAACGTACTCGTTCACAAGTTCATCTGCCGGGGCACGGTGGAGGAGCGCATCGACGAACTGATCGCCGGGAAGCAGAAGCTCGCAGGCAAGCTCCTTTCAGGTGGTGCGGAGTCGGCCTTGACGGAGATGAGCAACGAGGATTTGATCTCTATGGTGTCCCTCGACTTGAGCAGCGCCTTGGAGGAATAGAAGATGCACGAACGCGCTCGTCACAAGAAAGCGTGAGGTGAGCTCATGGGCTGGTACTCGTGGCGCCCTTACGTCTCCGTGGCAGCGCGCCGCCGTCATGCCGCGAAGACGGTCGCTAAGATGAAAAAAGCCGGACGCAAGATCTCACCGATCGAGATCGTGGGCCGCAAGATCGCAACCACCTTCTGGGGTGATGCTTGGTGCAAGAACCTCGAGTCGTACAGCGACTACTCGAACCGCCTGCCTCGCGGCCGAACCTACGTGCACAACGGTTCGGTGATCGATCTTCAGATCGAGGCGGGGCGTGTGCGATCTCTCGTCAGCGGCTCCGACATCTATGAGGTGGACACCCAGATCAAAAGCCTGGCGAAGAAGCACTGGACCGACATCAAGGGCCAATGTGCAGGCAAAATCGACTCGCTGGTCGAGCTGCTGCAGGGCTCCATCTCCAAGGGCGTGATGGAGATCGTGACCTGCAAGGGAGAGGGATTGTTTCCTGCCCCCCGGGAGATCTCGCTGAGTTGCTCGTGCCCCGACTGGGCGACCATGTGCAAGCACGTGGCGGCGACGCTCTACGGCGTAGGCGCACGCCTCGACCACGAGCCGGAGCTACTGTTCACCTTGCGAGGTGTCGACCCAGCCGAGATGGTGGAGGCCGCCGTCGACCAGCCACCGACTGGAGACAAGTCCCGGAGTGGCAGGGTGCTCAAATCCGACAGGCTGTCATCGGTCTTCGGTGTCGACATCGATATGGGTGGGGTCTCTGATGACGATCTTGCGCCGCTTGCCAAGAAGAGTCGGCGCGCTGGGCAGACCGGAAGGAAACCAGGTAGACGTTCTACCCCGTTCAGGAAGCCGACGGCTCGCGCCGGGACGCGCAAGAAAAAGTAGAAGGGTGCGACAATACCGCCTGCCCTCCACGAGTGGCCCCAGGACAGGTCTCGTAGCTCCCGAGGCGTTGTTGCACCGCTACTCTGAGAGCGATGACCACATCGAAAGTAGCTCTTCGATGTTGGAGACGGTAGTAGGGCGTGCCTTTCGTCGAGGAGAACGTCTTTCCGCACTCGCCGCACCGGTATCGACGGCGTTTCCCGGACCTGGTTCGGTAGAATCCGTGGCGAACGATGTTTCCGGAACTGACTTTGCCCCGCAACGGACATGCGAGATTGAGACATCTGCGATTCTTCACTTCTGCCTTGGTGCACAACTCGTGATCTCGGTCCATAATTGTCCTGTACTCGCGGATACGAGGTTCCCCATGAGCATTTTCAAACGCACTCAGCGGAAGTATGTGAAGAAGGCCTATCGCGTGAGGAATTGGCGTGAATATGAGGCGGGTCTACGCAACCGCGGGAGCCTGACCGTCTGGATCTCGCTCACCGCCGGCAAGCTTGTGAACTGGGACGCGCCCCGGCCAAGGAGGAGGAAACCGGGCCGTCAACGCAAGTAGTCGAACCACGCCATCGAGACGGCTGTCACCCTGGGCATGGTGTTTCATCTGTCATCTAGGCAGAGCGAGGGATTGCTGCGGTCGTTGTTCGCTCTGATGAAGCTAGACAATGATGTGCCCGATCACACCACGATCTCGAGGCGCAAGGTGAAGCTGGGTAAGGTCCCCTTCTACCAAGACAAGCAGAAGACGCCGTTGCACATCTTGATCGACAGCAGCGGTCTCGCTGTCCACGCCGGCCAGCTGCGCAGAGCACAAAAGAGCAGGGACTATCGCAAGCTCCATCTGTGTGTCGACGAGCAGAGTGGCGAAGTCGTCGCCGGCGAGCTGACGAGCAAAAGAGCCCACGATTCATCGCGGGTTGCATCGCTTGTCGGACAGAGCGACAGTCCCATCTCATCGGCCAGAGCTGACACCGCATACGACGCCAGCGGCGTCTATGAGGCAATCGAGAATCACAGCGCTCATCGCTCGCCGAGGGTGCTGATACCGCCGCGCAAGGGCGCCCTGCTCGCATCGGGGCCGGCGAGCAGCCGACAGCGTAATCGCAACATTGCAGCACAAGCTCGGCTCGGCAAACGAAAGTGGCACACAGAATCGGGCTACAGCAAACGGAGCAAAGTCGAGACAACGTTCCATCGCTACAAGGCTATCGTGGGCTCAGCGATGCGAGCGAGAGGGTTGGCGGCACAGAGAGTTGAGGCAAGGACCGGGTGCAAGATTCTCAACACCATGACGGCGCTCGGGATGCCTGATAGCGAGATGATCGGATGATGGGAGTCGGGGCCAAGCGAGCTCTCGGCCTCTATCGGAGTTGTGCACCAAGGCACTCGAACGACCACCCGTCGATGATGCGTGCGGGGACCAGCACGTGACGGCGGCCGTTAAATCACTGTAGAAAAATAGGATAGAACGACGTGGGCACCAAGGTTGAAACCCGAGAGCGCGTAAAACGACCTTCTCGCAAAACCTGTGCGTACGCATTCCAAAATTCTCGAAATGCGCAAACTCGAAACCTCCTGAATCTCCACTGACTTTTCTGTTTGAGGATTTCCGCCAAAAGCTGGACCACCTTTTACCGAGACCGGATAGCTCCAGACTTCCCCATCCGCCACCCAGTCTGCCCAATTGTGGCACTGCAGAGACGGGTGAGATTTTCCGCGCCGTTGGCGCGGTTTTGCAGGATCACGTGGCACCAGAGACGCGCTAGAAGGGCGGAAAGGGCTTCATTTTCGGTTTTGGTCTCTAATCTCGATTTTCGAGTGCCACGTTTGCGCCAAAGGGGGGGAGCGGGTCGCTGACAGAGCCGTGCCTGCTGTCCGTAGGTGTCGCTCACTGAGAGGTACGAAGCGGTCCAGACATTCTCGACGTATGGAGAGAACGAATCTTTCCGCGTAGGCGTTCAGATTCGGACTTTTTGCGGGAAGGCGCAGGGGCTTCACGCCTGAATCTCTCAACAGCCCACGTACCGCCTCGGTGAATAGCGGGTCCCGGTCGTGGATGAGGTTCGCCTGCCAAGGAGGAAACCATCCCACATGTCAGTGAGGTTCCTTGCCACCTGCTTCATCCACTCCCCGTTTGGGTCCGAGGTTATCCCACCGATGCATACGCAGCGAGTGGCGATATCGATGACAAACAGGACATGGTAGCGGACGAGCCCGAACGGGTTCACAACCTCGACGGTGAACAGGTCTGTCGCAGCGATAGCGCCCCAATGAGCCTTGAGGAAGGTGCTCCACGACATGCTCTTGCCCCGCTCCGGGGCAGGAGCGATACCGTGCTCGGCGAGAACCCTCTTGATGGTGTTGCGTCCGAGTTCATGTCCGAGGTTCTTGAGTGCGCCCCGCAGGCGCGTATAGCCCCACGTCGGGTTCTCCCGCGCAACACGTACAATGAACTCACGGATGTCCTTCGCCGTCGGAGGTCGGCCTGGACTCCGGTTCTTGCTGCCATCGTACTTGGCTGCGATGAGGCAGCGGTACCAGCGCAGCAGCGTAGCGGGTGTGGCAACCGATGCAATCTGGGCCAGCACCTCGCGGCCCAAGGCCTGGGCCTTGACGGCAAGCCTGCGCCGGTCTTCGTCAGAGAGCCTGAGACGCTTGCCCCGAAGCCCGGCTCGGAGCACACGGTTCTCCTCTCGCAGGTAATCAATCACATCCTGCTGTTGGCGGTTGACCCAGCCAGCCACAACGAGCAGTAAGAACCGCACGTGGTACGTCATCATGGAGCTGAAGACAACACCCTCGGTCCAGACGATTGTAGAGCCTACAGCCCTTGGCCCGGTCGCAAAACACAGACGCTAAGCTGTTGATTTATGGCCTATTTCAAAAGGGCCGAGTTTTGGCACAGGACGGGATGGCGCAATGAGGATGCTGGGCAGGTCGCAGGTATCAGTGAATCAAGAACAGCCCGTGGATAGTCACGGCACATGCCGCGTTTGACACGCGCCCGGAAATAGTCCAGCATTGCGCCTTCGGCTATCCGATGGCTCTTTGTAGATTTTTTTGCTGGTGACTTCCACCACACCTCCGTCAGCCCTCGCTTAGGCCCTTTCCGTTCAGGAGTTCATTTCATGGGTACGATTTATGTAGGCAATTGTTCCTTCGACGTCACCGAGCAGCAGCTCAGAGACGTCTTCGCGACTTACGGCGAGGTGAGTAGAGTCAACGTGATCATCGATCGCGACACCGGTCGCCCGCGTGGTTTCGCTTTCGTTGAGATGTCGGACAGCTCGGCCGCGCAAGCGGCCATCCGTGGCGTCAATGGAACTGATCTCGGTGGTCGTACATTGAACGTCAACGAAGCCAGACCCCGGACCGAAGGCGGCGGTCGCGGTGGCGGCGGGCGGCGCCGGTAAGCCCCACCCCTCGACGCGGACCAGATTCTTGCTTGCGAAGAGCCAGAGACCTACGAAAGGTCTCGGGCTCTTGGTTGTGCCTTCTATTTATTCATCCGCCAGCCCATGGGTCGGAAGTCAGCCCTGCGGCGCGAAATACCCTGGATTCTGCGCGGATTCCAAGGGCGTCTAAGCTGCTGATTTGTGGTCTATTTCAAAAGGTTCGAGTTTTGGCACAGGACGGCGCCGCCAACGGCGTGCAGTTCTACAGCCACACAAACTACGCCAGCAAAAAAGTGACGGGGGGATTCTTCTTCCGGAACCCGAACACGCGGGGCGGTGTCTTCAGCATCGACGGCGGCAAGACGCTGCTGATCGGCGACGCGCTCATGGCGGCAGGCACCGGCTCGGCGAACTGCCCCACGGTCGCAATCACCGACCACGTCGCCGACCCGGCCTCCCTGGAGCAGGTGTTCGACGACCCGAACTGCTTCTCGTTCCGGGAGCGGTTTCCAGGCGGTTTCACCCCGAACTTCGGTGGCGAAGCGACGGACGTGTCACTCGTTGTCGGCGTCCGTGGCTTCACTGCGGCCGGCTTCGTCTGGGACGTGAGCGGCTCGGTCGGGGCTCACGAGACTGGTCTGTTCATCTCCGACACCGTCAACGCCTCGCTCGGTCCCGACACGCCGACCGCGTTCGATCTCGGTAGCAACCGGCAGCGGGAGACCGGCGTCAACTTCGATGTCTCCTACGCCGCTACCGAGATGGTCAACCTCGCCGTTGGCGCGGAATGGCGTGACGAGCAGTACCAGACTACCGAGGGTCATCCGACATCGTGGACAGTCGGTCCCTATGGACGCGGGCAGGGCTTCTCGGCTGGTTCCAACGGCTTCTTCGGCTACGGGCCGCTCGCCGCGGGCACCTGGAACCGGAGCAACGTAGCGGTCTACGGCGATCTGGAGCTGAACGATCCAGACGACGGCTGGACCCTCGGAGCCGCAGTCCGGGTCGAGAACTTCGAAGATTTCGGCACGACGACAAACGGTAAGGTCTCCGGCCGGCTCGGCTTCGTGCGCGCCAGCGTGAGCAGTGGCTTCCGCGCGCCGACCCCAGGCCAGCAGAACGGGTTCAACATTGCGACCATCTTCGACCCGGCGCTCGGCGATCTGGTGAACAACGGCACCATCCCGTCGAACTCCCCGGTGGCGGCACTTCGCGGCGGTGTGCCTCTGCGTCCCGAAACGTCGATCAACTACACAGCCGGAGTGGTTTTCGATACCGGGCTGTTCAATTTCACGGCCGACTACTTCCGCATCGACGTCTCGGACCGGATCGGCATCACGAGCAACTTCACTCTCGAGAATGACGAGATCGACGCGCTGCTGGCGCAGGGTGTGGACGCCGCACGCGACCTGAAACGATTCAGGTTCTTCACCAACGCGTTCGCCACCCGGTCGCAGGGCATCGACCTCGTCCTGTGCCAAAACTCAGCCCTTTTGAAATAGCCCATAAATCAGCAACTTAGAGTCTGTGTTTGCGGCCGTGCCCAGGGCCGAGCGCGAACAAACGACGAAATCATGCAGGCATAGCCCCGGCAGATCGGAGACCGATCAGGTTTGGGGCGCGCGGATGAATAAATAGAAGGTACAGCGCTCACTTCGTCGTGCCCGCCATCTCCGAGCTCGTCGAAGACGCTGATTCTGATTTGCCCGACGTGCTCCGTCCGCACCTGCGTGATGCGTGCTCCGAGATTCGAGAGCTCAAGGACAAGTGCGCTGGCATCGAGCACGAGCTCAAGGCGCTCGCCAAGCAGCTTCCTGAGGTGCAACGACTTCTCACCATTCCCGGCATCGGACTTCTGACCGCGACCGCCATCGTCGGCTTCGTTGGGGATCTGCGCCGCTTCCCATCGGGACGCCGCTTCTCGAGTTACCTCGGCCTCGTTCCCAAAGAGAACTCCAGTGGTGACATTCGCCGCCTCGGGCGCATCACCAAGCGTGGCGACTCCTACCTCCGTACGCTCCTCACGCGGGGCGGACGCGCCGTGCTCCGAGCGGCCAACGTCAGCAAGAGCCCGCCCGACAAGCTCCGCGCCTGGGCGCGGAAGGTCCACCGCTCGCGGGGACACAACAAAGCCGCGATTGCTGTCGCCAACAAACTCGCCCAGATAGTCTGGGCCGTCTCCACCCGCGAGAGTGAATTCCAGTCGGTGCCCGCGGCCGCATAGAGGCTCCACTTTCGTGTTTTCCTTCTTCCCTTCCAACAGAGGCTGCGACGATACCCTTCCAACTGATGGCGTACCGGTCGGACCGATGCTCATCGAGCCTCTCCGTCGAGCGAGCGTGGGAAAGCGTTCGTCTCGAAAGGTATGCCGAGCTTTGCCGGATGGTCAGATTTAACCGCTCGATGAACGACGGGTTCAATGTTGAGGAGTCCTCGGAGTTATTGAACCCGCACCGATCCGCGTGATAGATTCTTGGGTCCGGAAACCGATGCAACGTGTCCACGGAGTTGAGAAAAGCCAGGAACTTGGGAGGTTTCAATGAAAGACAATAGAATGATTGCCGAGTTGATATCGGAGTTTGTAGCACAGTTGGAGAAGCAGCTGCATGAGCTAAATTCACGAATTACTACTGTTCTTGCTGAGCCGGAGGCTGCTGAGCCGGAGGCTGCTGGGCCAGAGGCTGCTGAACCGGAGGCTGCTGAACCGGAGGCTGCTGAGCCGGAGGCTGCTGAGCCGGAGGCTGCTGAACCAGAGGCTGCTGGGCCAGAGGCTGCCGAGCCAGAGGCTGCTGAGTCAGAGGCTGCCGAACCAGAGGCTGCTGAACCAGAGACTGCTGAGCCGGAGGCTGCTGAACCAGAGACTTCTGAGCCGGAGGCTGCTGAGCCGGAGGCTTCTGAGCCGGAGGCTTCTGAGCCAGAGGCTTCTGAGCCAGAGGTTGCTGAGCCAGAGGCTTCTGAGCCGGAGGCTGCTGAGCCTGAGGCTGCTGAGCCGGAGACTTCTGAGCCTGAGGCTGCTGAGCCGGAGACTTCTGAGCCTGAGGCTGCTGAGCCGGAGACTTCTGAGCCTGAGGCTGCTGAGCCGGAGACTTCTGAGCCTGAGGCTGCTGAGCCGGAGACTTCTGAGCCTGAGGCTGCTGAGCCGGAGACTTCTGAGCCTGAGGCTGCTGAGCCTGAGGCTGCTGAGCCTGAGGCTGCTGAGCCGGAGGCTGCTGAGCCGGAGACTTCTGAGCCAGAGGTAGACGATGGCGATTCGCAATCCCAGGAAGACCGCGCAAAGTAATGGACGGCAATAGAACTGAGACAGGGGATAGGCGTTAGTGCATGAAACCTGTGATCCGCAAAAAAGAAGATCGCGTACCGCCTGGATCGACTTTTTGCGGAGCACAGGAGGTGCCAACGGGCGAGGGAGATGTTGGCGAACGGGTTGCTACCCTTGAACAGTCCTTCGCCAGCGAGTCGATGATGCACCACTACCACCTATCGACGCGCCACGTGTTCCAGACGCGACGCTCGGATATTCGCTCCGAGACGTTGGCTGCGTCGCGGTCCAACATCGAGGTGGCCACCCGCGGGCATGCGGTGCCGTTACCCGGATTCCCCGAACACTTTCTAAGCATCAGGAACACTTGGCTCGGCGCAGTGGGCTGGCTCATCCAGGGACCCGAGCACCGGGTCATGGTTCAGTGCGTGACAGCCTGGATGATTGAGGGCGCAGCAAAGGGCGTGCGCTGGTTGGGGACGGAGCTACCGGAGGAGTTGGACTTGCCTTGTTGTCTGGTCAAGCTTGGACTACCCCTGCTTAAGGATCCCGGTGCGGCAAGTTGGCTTGATGATGCCGAGCGGTGCATTAGCTGGGCGATGCTACCCACGCCTCCTCTTGGCAATGGCACAGGGTCGCCCTGATAGGTGTATTGAACCGTCACAGGTTTCCCGGAGACTCCAACTCTTGAGAGGATGGAGTCCTGTGCCAAAACTCGGCCCTTTTGAAATAGACTATAAATCAGCAGCTTAGTATCTGTGTTTGCGAACCGGACCAGCCGGGGGTTTACCTGTGATAATTAACCCTAATCGCAAAATCTTCGAAGCACGAAAACGCGAAACAGCCGCACTGGGCGCAGGCGAGAAGCTCGTGCTGGGGCACCCGCTCGCCGCCACTATAGGTGATTCTGCACGGTGTATGCAGAACCTGGAAAAGGTGCTATTCACGGGGCCAAAGACCTCAGACACGGTGACGTTTATTTGCGATTAGGGTTAAGTGTTGGCGGCCAGCCCGTAACTGGCCTGCGTGCTAGAGTTTGAACCAGAATTCTGAAGACACAGTTCTCTCATCGTCAGGGCCACAGGGGTCGAGGAGTGAGGCGGCGTGTAGCCAGAACAGTCATGCCTGAAACTCTGAACGTTCGTTTCCGCTTGTACAATCCAAGCGATCATCGCTTTGGCAAGTCAAGGGGTCGCATCTACGACGATTTCCTCCACATGAGGGGTGGACGATTCGGCCTGAACCGATATCGTTCGTCGGGGGGCTCGTACGGTTGCGCGCTTCTCCAAACGGACACTTCCCCGTCAGACCTAACGATCAATCTTGTTCGCTGCTGAACCGCACCAACAAGGCGTTCGTAGGTGGCCATGGCATTTACAGCGGAGGCCACTTTCTGTTCGCGTTGGCGATCGCAGTCTAGAATCACGGTTGCCGGTGTTCGATGGCGAGGAACCTTCTGCGGTTCGAAGAAATCGAAATCAAATGTGACCAGTGTGCGTCGCTCTCTCCAACACAGGGCTGCATGGTCTGCGTCGGAGTGTCCGGTTAGGCGACGCCGCCTGGAAGTACTGAAGCGGTAACCGTGATGGTCGAGCAGTCTCTCAACACTCCGTGGAACCGATTCATCGAGATGAAGCTTGGAGCGTCGCCCGCGTGGCGATCGCGCCGAGGCTAAAGGCCGCCACACCACAAAGTCCTCATCTCAGCAGCTTCTCACAAAGCTCCTCGATGACTGACTTAATGTTCTCGATCCCTTGGCGGAAACGGATCCCGCCCATAACTATCTTTAGACCGAATTCTTCCATCTCGGCTGTGGATCACTAGGTCGACAGCATCACGCCTCGCTTCTCGCCGGCCCGCCTGTATAGCATTCGATTGTTTGTTGTGCGACGAGAGCTTCGAGCCTCGCTGAGTCACCTTCCACCGTCCCCCGTCCTTGGATACGTGAACATTACTTCGTCTTGCCAAAGGGTCTTACCTCCTGATCGCTCCTTGTCTTCCGAGAACTCATTTACAACCCGGGAGCTTATCACAACGGGTTTAGACGCCCCACGTCGCCAAGCGGCTCTGGACATCTTCGCCTGACCCATGGCACCTGTGCCTTCTATTTATTCATCCGCGCGCACCGGATCGGAGCACACGGTTCTCCTCTCGCAGGTAGTCGATCACATCCTGCTCCTGGCGGTTGAGCCAGCCAGCCAGAACGAGGAGTAGGAATTGCACGCCCTTGGCCCGGCGGAACGTGTCAACGACTTTGAGACACCCGCAGGCTGCATTTAGTGAGCCTCGATCAGTGAAGGACGGGGCGTGAGCGCGGTGCGGTCGCGATTGGGTTCCGACGCGATCGCGTCCGGATAGCTTGAATCCGGGGGTAGCTCAGGTATGGGGCGCCCCGAGAAAGTGGCTCCTAGGGCCTCCTGTGGCGTCGTTTTCTCGGGCGGCGGGTTGATCCAGACCTGACGAGGCAAAACCGGAGGTTGAGGTGTTCCGTGCACGAAGCGCTCGGGGTGAGCCCGATGAGCTTCGAGAAGGACCTGGTGCCGGGCGGCGTTGAGCTCGTCGGCGCGACCGTAGTGAACGGCGGCCGGCGTCATGAGCCCCAGTCCCGAGTGCCGGTGCGCGTTGTTGTAGTAGTCGAAGAAACCGCCGCAGAACAGGCGGCCGTCTTCCAGACAGCCAAAGCGGCTTGGGAATTCAGGGCAATACTTCATCGTCTTGAACTGGGACTCGGAGTAGGGATTATCGTTCGAGACGTACGGCCGCGAGTGCGTCTTGGTTATGCCGAGGTCGGCCAGGAGCAAGGCGACGGACTTGCTTCGCATCGAGCTGCCGCGGTCTGCGTGGATGGTGAGCTGGTCGGCTTCGATGTTCTGCTTGAGGCAGCTCTCGCTGATGAGACGACGGGCGAGCTCGGCGCTTTCTCGCCGAGCCAACATCCACCCGGTCACGTACCGGGAGAAGATGTCGAGAATCACGTAGAGGTAAAAGTAGGTCCACTTGACCGGGCCGCGCAGCTTCGTTATGTCCCACGACCAAACATGGTTCGGCGCTTCCGCCACGAGCTCCGGCTTCTGATAGTTCGGATGCCGCAGCTGGTTCCGGCGCTCACGCACCTCTCCGTGCTCCGACAGAATCCGGTACATCGTGCGGATCGAACAATGGTAGATTCCCTCGTCCAGAAGCGTGGCCCACACCTGGGCCGGCGCCTTGTCGACGAACCGTTCGCAATGCAATGCACTGAGGACCCTCTCGCGCTCGGTCGTGTCGAGGGCTCGCTGCGGCCGAGGACGGCGCTTCGGCTTGGACGTCACCGGTCGGCGTCGACGATACAACGTGGAACGAGACACGCCCAGCGCCTCGCAAGCTTCCGCCGTTTGTCCAATCCGACCCGCCAGCTCCTCGGCCGCCACGATCAATCGTTATCGTCGTCGTCGATCGGGTTCAGGGGGATCCCCAGGAGCTCGGAGGCTTTCCTAAGAAACTCCGGTGTGCGGACTCGATGCAGCCGTCTCTACCAACGTGTAGACTAATTGACGAGCGCGACGCTGGAGGTTGTGGAGGACCCTCTCCTGATAATGTCTCTCGTAGTAGTCGGTGCCAGGATCGACATAGGCGAGTCCGAAGCGAACGGCGTTGTAGAACAGCACTGCTAACTTTCTCGCTGTCGCGGTCACTGCCTTCGCCTTGCCGACTCGTGCGCCCACTCGACGGTAGAATGCTCCAAGGGCGGTCTGCGTTCGCCCAACGTTCACCGCAGCGATACGAAAGAGCGCGGCGGCGCGATTCGAGGACCGACGCGACTTCGAACTCAGCACGCGGCCGCCCGAGATCTTGTTGCCGGGTGCTAGGGTCAGCCACGACGTGAGCGAAGAACCCCGTGTACGGTAGGAAAAACTCGAAACCTCCTGAATCTCCACTGGCTTTTCTGTTTGAGGATTTCCGCCAAAAGCTGGACCACCTTTTGCCGAGACCGGATAGCTCCAACCTGCACCATCCGCCACCCAGTCTGGCCTATTGTGGCCCTGCAGAGACGGGTGAGGTTTTCCGCGCGGTTGGCGGGGTTTTCCAGGATTAGGTGGCACCAGAGACGCGCTAGAAGGGCGGAACGGGCCTCATTTTCGGATTTGGTCTCTAATCTCGATTTTCGAGGGACAAGTTCGCGCCAAAGGAGGGAGAGGGCCGCGAACCGGGCCCTGCGGCAGCGGAAAAGAGGCCACCCGAGCGGCCCAGAATCGAGGCCAGGGCTACCACGGTGTAGCTGGCCTAGCACGTTCTGGTCCAGGTGCGCCTGGGCCTCCTTGATGTCCTTATCTTGCTCTCGAATTGGACCTCAACTAGGTCCGCCAAGGCGTGAGCGAACGACGAAATCATGCCAGCATGGTGCCGGCAGAGCGGAGACTAATCAAGTTCGGCGCGCGCGGATGAATAGATAGAAGGCACAGCGTGTCGCCCAAGCTCGCCAAGGCAAGCCGATCACTTCGAACGCCATCTGTCGAAACAATAACGAGCACCCCCCGACCATCGTACGCACGGGCCGCTGGCCCAAGAAACGGCCTGGAAAGAAGCGACTTCCGACGAAGGCCAGATGACCTACTTGTTGGGCCAGCGGGTGATTACCGCCATTGACAACTGATTCCCTGGTCCAACATTCCGCCCAAGCTGGACCACTTCTTGCCGAGACCGGATGGCTCCAGACTGCACCATCCGCCACCCAGTCTGGCCAATTGTGGCACTGCAGAGACGGATGAGATTTTCCGCGCGGTTGGCGGGGTTTTACGGAGATAGGTGTCACCAGAGACGCGCTAGAAGGGCGGAACGAGCCTCATTTTCGGTTTTCGTCTCTAATCCCGATTTTCGAGTGCCACGTTTGCGCCAAAGGGGAGAAGCGGGCCGCTGACAGGGCCGTCCGGCGTCGGAAAAGAGGCCCACCCGAGGGGTCCAGAATCGAGGCCAGGGCTACTGCCGCGTAGCTGCCCTAGCACGTTCTGGTCCAGGTGCGACTGAGCGTCCTTCATGTCTTTACTTGTCTCGGATTGGACCTCAACCAGGGCCCGGACCTCCTATGGATCTTCCCCGGCGCACAGCCCGTGTGCCTCGGTCACTACTTGGCGCCAATGTCCACACCCGCTCCCGTCTCGGAGTACCCAACCTCCACGCTCGGGCTCAGCGACAACCCGCGCTCGAAACCTCCAACACCAAAACTGCTCGATTTGGTGCGCGAACCTTGCGACTGCTCTTACCCGAAGTGTGCCGTTCGCGACACGCGCAGGAAGTGCGGAACAAGCCTCATTTTCGGTCTCGGTCTCGAATCCTGATTTCCGAAAGGAGCGTTTGCGCCGACGGGAGAGGCGGGCGGCACGAAGCAGCCAAACATGGCAGGTCTAAACCGCGCAATCAACGCTGGATCGACTTTTTTGCGGAGCACAGCCTGAACAGGATGGTCTTGTTTGGCCGGAATGCGTTGGAACGCGCTCTCCGCGAATATCGTCTCCATTATCTGCGTGAGAGGAATCACCAGGGTCTCGGCAACCGTTTGCTAGACGATTTTCCCCAGGACGCGGATGGGCGCAGCGTCGAGTGCCGCGAGCGACTCGGCGGCCTACTTCGTTATTACTATCGTGCGGCTGCCTGAGTAGATACGTTCGACTGCCGTCCGAGCCGCCCCGTGGGTTTCGTATCGTCGTGGCATTGACCTCGGCTGGCGGCCCATCGAATCCTCGCGTTCGCGCAGATCCGGTCATCGACCCTCCACAGGCCGACGTCGAGCTCGACGTACTATTTGCACCATACGCGCAAGTCTCATCGGCGGTTGGCGTGATTCTACGGGAGGCCTTTAGGAGTGCGGCGCCCAGTCGGGTTTTCGTGCGGCCTGAAAACGAGTCGAGATCGACAGGTCTTCACAAACAACGATAGTTGCGTTAAACGCGATCGACCATCGGATAGGAGTTCGGCGCGATCATCCGGGGCAGAAGACTCGCACTCGCCGAGCTCGTCGCCATCGCGGGCCGGGTGGACGCTCGTGGAAGTTGCGCGGCTGCACCAGGGCGCCGTGCTGGCTCAAGTCCTCCGATGCTTCGAGATCGAAGAACCAGACGGTATCACCGTCGCTCAGCACTTCCACACCGTGAGATCGACTAATGCCGTCGACACGAACGCGCCTGCCTGCCACATCAATGAGCCGCACGCTTACGCCCTCATCTTCTGCCTGGATACTCACTATTTCTCCCCAGACGTCGAGCGGCATGGGCCGCGGATTCCCGCGGCTGTCCGGCCACCAGGTCGGTGCAGTGTCCAGGTACGCTGGGCACATCGGTCGTAGCCGACATGCGCGGCAGTGCACCCCCGGTCGGGCGAGGTCTCGGGATTTAAGGCTTGCTCCAGCGGGCAGCGCGCTGGCAGCTTCCCGAAGCCGTTCCGTCACGCGGACTCGTTCTCGTTCTCCCCAAGGCACTTCAACGCGCTCGATCCGTTCCAGGAATGGCGTGACCCGAGTCCCGGGGAAGGCGGCCTCAAGCATCAGCGCGTACAATTGCACCTGCACGACGTACTCGTCGAGCAGCTGGCCGTCGACATCAGTAATCCACCCACTCTTGAGGTCCACGACCTCGATGCGCTCCTCGTCGGCGTGAGCAGACAAGTCAGGTCGACCCCGTAGTCGCAAGTCGGGATTCACGAGAATCTTTTCCGAGCCGGTTTTGACGTGAGCCGGCTCGCTGGGAGCCGCTGACGGAGGGCGCCGTCTAATTCTCAGTGGACGCGCCAGCTCATTGGTCCCGCTCGTTGTCACGTTGGCAGCCCAGCGTTCCAGATCCCGCGTCCTGGACCTCCAGTCTCTACGACCCAACGACTCACGCAGTGGCACCAGGCCTGCGGTGGCGTCGTCGCTTCTCAGAGCGGCTTCTGCTTCTTCTACCGTCTCGTTGAACACTTCGAGCGCGGCTTGTCGGGGATCGCCGGCCTCGGCCCAACGTCCCTCAAGAACCTCGTGTCGAACGTGATGAAGAACCATACCGAGGAAAACGGCTGGATGTGAGACGAGGAGATCGTCAACGTTGGCTCCAAGCAGTCCCAAGACCGACAACGGACAATGTTCGAGTTGCGCGAAGCTCGATGGGTGAAATTCGTCAGGGACCACGATCTTCGTGAGCGGACTTGGGAGCCGCGACGGTTTCATGGTCATCAGCCACTGGGCGTTGTCCGAATCCACTCGCGGACGCGCACCTGACGTCTTGAGAGATTAAACGTGTCCCAGCAGAGCGGCTCCCCATGCTCTCCCGCGTCCTCACGGGCCCGCGACAAGGTGGTACCGCTCGCGATTTCGGATTCGTCGCCCCAATCCCACAGCGGGTGTGCCACCAGGACCCATGAGCTAAGCGTTCGACCCGTCGACACGCGAAACGCGGGAATCCCGGCGAACTCAGCGATCTCGCCGGAGAAACGCATAGCCATTTCTTCGGCCAGTCGCCGTGCCAGGGCGGGCCAGCGCTCTATGCCCCAGAACTCAAAGTCGCCGTCCAGGCCACAGCGGTATTGCGGGTCAACCAGCGCTCGGAGAAAAGTGGCACCGAGCTGCCAATCGAGGATGCCGTGAAACGGTTGATTCCCGTAACGGAGCAGGCACAGGTAGCAGGCAGTGTCGCAGTCGTCGTGCCCGTCAGCGAAGAACTCGCCGAGCGGATACTCTAGCTTCTCGGCGTCGCCGTCGACCTCCGTAAGTATGTCTGCCGCCGACCTGTCCCCCCCGAGCATCGAGGAGATCATCTGCGTGATCGGCGGCGGGCCGGTGCCGATGCCCTCCCATAAATTCCGGCAGAATCCGGCCCCATTCACGAGGTGCTGCTTGAGGTTCTCGAGAGGAGCGATTCTACCGTCGTGTCCACGAAGTTTTCGGCGTTGGTCAGGTTGAACCCCTCGCCGATCGGCTCGACGACCGTGCCGTTGCGGAGCGCGAAGCGGCGCTAGACCCGGATGTCCCAGGTGAAGCAGGCGTTGTCCCGCCGCCGTGTGTTGCGCGTGAGGATCGTCCCGTCCGCACAGATGCGGTCCGACGGCTGCGCGACGGGTGCTGGCATCATTGACTGTTGCGGGCATAGGGAGAATACTGTGTAGTGCAATAGGTTACATCAGTTTTAACGGGTGATGTCTTAAGATTCCTGTCAAAGAAAAACGATGTAGGTTCCCCAAGCTCAAACCCGTCCCCGTCATGGGGACAGAAAAGGAGAACCATACATCATGGGACCTTGGGCCTGCCCCCCGTCGGGCGATTGATATCTCCCCTCACCGGCTCCATAGTGTGAGATCCGTTTCTCGGGATTCTTGGGAACTTGGTTGCCTCAAATAAGGTGACCGGACTCAACTGGAGGTGACTTAAGTGCATTTGTCCAAGCAGCAGACCTTCGGAGCCACCCTTGCGATTTGCGCCGTACTCGGCGGAGCGGAACGGAGCGCGGGTCAAGAGCCGGGGTCCTACGGATGGTACTTGAGCGCAAGCGGCGGTACGAACTCGAATCCCGTCATGAAGCAGGCCGGCCATAACCGGGACAACATCTGTTATCCGAACGACCTTTGCAGCGGCACGCCGGAGGGCTATCGGTGGTTTTACGACCTGCCCTCCGATCTCGGTACTGCCTTTGAAGTTGCCTTCGGTCGAGATTTCGGCGAAGTGCGCTTGGAGGTGTCGGCCTCCCAGCGATCGAACAACGTCGAGCAAGAATTCACCGGCATCACCTTGCTCGATGGGTCTCCGGTCCTACCCAACGAAGACAGCAACTATACGTCGACCAGCACAGCTAGAGTCGATGCTCTGGCCGTGCGCACGCTGTCCCTGAACGCCTATCACGACTTCTCGTTCGCGGAAAACCGGATCATGCCTTATCTGGGTGTTGGGCTGGGGCTGTCCTTCATGGAGTTGTCCGGGCTGTACTTCAGCAGCGAATATTCCTGCATCAATCAGCCGTGCGACGGTCGTCCCGCGGCGGAGTACAACAGCCTGCAGGACGTCGATCTGTCCGACAGCGGGCTTTCCAAGCAGATCTTTGTCGGTGTCGACTATCGTTTGGGCGACAAGCTCCTAGTCGGCGTGAAGGCATCCTATATCTGGGTCGATGACCTTGAGGACACGAGTCCTTACGAGGTGCATCCGCTTCCTATTCCGAGCGACACTGAAATCAGTGGCATCAATCCCTGGTCTATGGTGCTCGGCTTCAAGTACCTCATTTAGGGAAGAATCCGAGTGCCTTGAGAATTGCCATCACGAAATTCGCAAGCAAGCTGAGAGCCGCGATCCGATTTGGGTGTATCGATAGCTACGCTTTAACTGGCGATTGCCGTTTCTGAGCCGATGAAGTTCACTGGCTGCTTCAACCGACATTCCGTCATGAGTTTCGACAGGTGCTTCCGCAATCAAATGTTGGCAGAAGCACCCCCAGGACGCGGATGGGCACAGCGTCGAGTGCCGCGAGCGATTCGGCGGCCTACTACTTCGTTATTACTATCGTGCGGCTGCCTGAGTAGATACGTTCGAGTGCCGTCCGAGCCATCCCGTCCTGTGCCAAAACTCGGCCCAGCCGGCATCGACGAAAGAACTGCGCCTCTCGAAATCAGGCGAAACTCTAGCACATGAATAGGTTACGCGGCGGCCACCAACACTTGACTGCGGAAGCACCTTCGAGCGCGCAGCCGGACGGTAAGGTCAGGGCAACAACTCCCTCGAATCCTTCACCATCATCACGACGACGGCCTCTCCAGAGCTTGCCGGCATTCACCATCGACAGCCTGCAATCATCGCTCCCGACCGTTTCGACGACTGGCTCGACCCAACATCGCCGGTGCTAAGGAGCCTGAGACGCTTGCCCCGAAGCCCGGCTCGGAGCACACGGTTCTCCTCTCGCAGGTAATCAATCACATCCTGCTGCTGGCGGTTGACGCAACGCTGCCTTCGTAGCGTTCAGGAGGAAGGTGCTCACAGCCATTTTATGGCTGTGCATAATGCCGGCGCCGATCAGCTGGCAAGTAATGAGCGTCTCGGTATAGCGGTTTAAGTAGATTACGAAATTGTATCTGCGTAAGAGTTTGAAGAAGGTGTTCCATACCTCGACGGTTGACATCTCCCTTCTGCCTGATGAATTGGCCCAAAAATCTATTACGCTGGTTGACATTTCCGAGAAATTCAATCGACTCTATACTGGGCACGTTTCCGGAGAATTGGACGTTGTCTCTACCGAAGTGAAGGTCATAGCGAACCGCCTAGATCGCGGAAATCTTCCGCGAACATGGTCCACGCTTTCGCCAAACCCATGCGCTGACAGCCGAGCAGCGCAAGGTGATGTGGGCTATAGAGAACTGTCGCACGGCGGTGCTAGGTGGCCATCTCGACGTGTGTAACGCTTGCGGATACGCGGCGCCTTCGTTTAACTCGTGCCGCAATCGGCACTGTCCCAAGTGTCAGAGCCTAGCCCAGGCGAAGTGGATGGAGCAGCGAGCTCAGAGGATTCTTCCGACTCACTATTTCCACGTCGTTTTCACCCTCCCGCAGCAACTCAAGCCTCTCGCCCGAGACAATCCCAAGTTCATGTTCAACCTCCTGTTTCGCGCCGCCTCGCGAACTCTATTGGAGTTCGGCCAAAGCCGGCTCGAAGCTCAACTTGCCTTCACCGCCGTACTGCACACCTGGACCCGGAAGCTCCTGTTCCATCCACACCTGCATTGCATCGTCTCCGGGGGCGGGCTCAACCACCCTCAGCAGCTGTGGAACGCCGCAAACCCTCGCTTTCTGTTTCCCGTCAAGGCCATGTCGCGGCTTTTTCGCAGCAAGTTTCTCGATGCCCTTAGGCTCGCTTACGACCAAGATGAGCTTGAGTTGAGCGCAAACGCTTCCCACCTCAGAAACCCACCTCGCTTCCGGGAGCTGAAAGACAAGCTCTACCGCATCGATTGGGTCGTTTACAGCAAACGACCCTTCGGTGGCCCAGAGCAGGTTTTCAACTACCTCGGCCGATATACCCACCGGGTCGGCATCTCCAACCGCCGACTCATTCGCATCGACCACTACGGCGTCTGCTTCGCCACCAAGAATGGTAATACCGTTACCGTCCCCCCAGAGGAATTTATCCGCCGTTTCCTCCTGCACGTACTGCCGAAAGGTTTCGTCAAGATTCGCCATTTCGGCTTAATGGCCTCCTCCAATGCGACCACCAAGCTCGTAGTCGCGCGCCAGTTGCTCGATGAGAAAACAAAACCCACGACCGACGCCGACGACGTGCAAGTCAGCTCGCGTGCCACCGAGGACAAGGACTGGCGCGAGCGGCTCAAGGAGCTCACCGGCATCGACCTCACCATCTGTCCCCGCTGCAAGAAAGGTCGCATGCTCCGATGCCCTCTCTCCACGAAGCTTCGACGGATCAACCTCCAGATCCGCTCCCCTCCAGATGAGTCATGATCACGATGCTTTCGCTCCGCCTCTCACAACGCCGACCGGTCGTTGAAACGGACTCGTGTGTCTCGTCGCGAACTCATAACGCTACCGTGGTGGTTACCGCACCGGGTAGGCCCTTCTTCTATCTTCCCCGCCATATCTCTGTCGATTCGCAACTCCCTGACGTCCAACTCCGACTTCCTGTCCGACCGTCTTCTCACTCCAATTTATGCATAGTTGCCGCTAGCTGGGCGGCTTAGTTCAATTACGGTTTGCACGAATGCTCGCTCTACAAGCATCGTGCCTCGCGTAACGCCGTGCTTCGCTCGATTCCTGCAAACCGCTATTAATTCAAGTTTGTGTTATGCTTCGCTCGGCGCTTCTCCTCATCCGGCTGCCCAATTTATAGGGGATCTCTATGAACAATGTCCTCTTTCGTCATTGCACGGAGCGTGTGATCGAGGCCGTCAATATCGGCTCCATGGAGCTCGTCAACCTGAGGCAGAACGAGCTCACGCCAGAATTCATCCTTCTCGGGCTTCTAGAGCAAGACAACTCCGAGACGATACGTCTGGTGGGGGATCTCGGTCACTCGGCGGATGAGACGAAACAGTCCATCGTCGACCTGATCCTCTCGGCCCAACGCAACAAGCTGAAATTGCGCCGTGAAGGCTCGCTCCAAATCCTCGTCTCGCCACAGACAGCAGAAGTGCTCCGTATGGCGAAAGAGGAAGCCGACAATTTGGGAGACCGCTTCGTCGGTGTCGGCGCTATGCTCTTAGCGCTCCATCGCGAACCCGCGGGTCTCTCGGCGCGCATCCTGCGCGACCTCGGCTTCCGCTACGAGCGCACGAAAGACGCCTATCTCCGGCAGCGTGGAAGCCGGACCGTCGACGACAAGCGTGGCGACACGAAGCTCGAGACGCTCAAAAAGTACACGACGGACCTCACCGAGCTCGCCCGCAAAGGCTCGCTCGACCCTGTCATCGGTCGTGAGGAAGAGATCCATCGCCTCATCCAGATCCTGTTGCGTCGTAAGAAGAACAACCCGGTGCTCATCGGCGAGCCCGGCGTCGGCAAAACGGTCATCGTCGAAGGTCTCGCCCAGCGCATCGTGACCGCCGAAGTTCCCGACACGCTCGCCAATAAGCGCGTTCTGCTTCTCGAGATGAGCGAAGTGGTCTCCGGCTCTAAGTTTCGTGGTGAGTTCGAAGAACGGCTCAAGACCATCAAGGAGGAGGTCCTCGCGGCGCAGGGGCGCGTCATCCTCTTCATCGATGAGCTCCACACCGTCGTCGGCGCCGGCAATGTCGAAGGCGGCCTCGACGCGTCCAACATGCTGAAGAGCGCGCTGGCGCGCGGGCAGCTCCGCTGCATCGGCGCCACCACGCTCGAGGATTACAAGAAACACATCGAGAAGGACAAAGCACTCGAGCGCCGGTTCCAGAGCATCATGATCAAAGAGCCAACGGTTTCGGACACGGTGCGCATCCTGAAAGGCCTTCAGCGACACTACGAGGTCCATCACAACGTCAGCTTCAGCAACGACGCCGTCGATTCCGCGGCCAAGCTAGCGGAGCGCTATATCGCGGACCGATTCCTTCCCGACAAAGCGATCGATCTTCTGGATGAAGCGGGCTCGCGCAAACATCTCGAGCTCGTCTATGCGCCGCCCGAGGTCCGTCGCGCCAAGCGCGATCGGGACAAGCTGATCTCGCAGCAACGAGAGGCCTACCAATCACAGGATTACGAGCGAGCGGCCGTCTGCCAGCAAAACATCATGCGACTGGAGGGCGACCTCAAACAAATGATGAAAACATGGCGCGAAAGCCGCGATCCACAGGATGCGACAGTCGAGACCGAGGACATCGCACGCGTCGTGCAAGGCTGGGCGGGCATTCCTGTCACGCGTATGCTCGAATCCGAAGCGCAAAAGCTCACGCGGATGGAAGACAACATCCACCAACGCATCGTCGGCCAGGAGAACGCTGTCCACGCGGTCTCCGACGCCATAAGGCGAAATCGCGCGGGCCTCAAGGGCCGCAAGCGACCGATCGGATCGTTCATTTTTCTTGGACCCACGGGCGTAGGGAAGACGGAGCTCGCCAAAGCGCTCGCGCAATTTTTGCTCGACGACGAAGAGCGGCTCATCCGGCTCGACATGAGCGAGTACATGGAGCGCCACTCGGTCTCCAAGATGATCGGCTCGCCTCCAGGCTATATCGGCTACGGCGAAGGCGGGCAGCTCACCGAGCAAGTCAGGCGCAACCCGTACAGCGTGATCCTTCTCGACGAGTTCGAGAAGGCGCATCCCGACGTTTATCACATGATGCTGCAGATTCTGGAAGACGGTCGTTTGACGGACGCGCAAGGACGCACGGTCAGCTTCGTCAACACGATCATCATCGCCACGTCTAACATCGGCAGCGAGGACGTCACACGCGAATCTGCCGGCATCGGTTTTTCGAGCCCGGTCTCCTCACGAAGGTACGAAGAGATCAAAGACCGTGTGATGCGCGAGGTCAAAACGGTCTTCAGGCCAGAGCTTCTGAACCGCATCGACGACCTGATCGTGTTCCATCAACTCGATAGGGAGCACATCCGCCAGATCGTCGACCTGTCGCTCGATGATTTGAACGAGCGCCTCGCGGAGCAGAACTTAGCGATTCAAGTCACGGACGCGGTGAAGGATAAACTCGCCGCTGACGGTTATGATCCCGTCTATGGTGCAAGACCTCTACGCCGTGCGATGGAAGCACAGCTCGAGAACATCCTCGCCCAACAGCTCATCAGCGGTGACATCAAAAAGGGCGACCACGTTCTCATCTCGCTCCAGGACGACAGCGTCGTCACCGCGGTCGCGCTCGCCTCGCAACCCATTCCCGCGTCGGGGCGGGGGCACAACACCTGACGTTTCTTTGAGCTTCCCCCGGCTCGTCCTTCTTTTAGCTCTCCTCGCGGCCGCATGCGAACCGCGGTCGGAAGAAAGCGCCGCGACCTCCATGCATCGGGCGCAGCCAAATGTTCTGCTCGTCACCATCGAGACGCTCAGGGCCGATCACGTCGGAAGCTACGGCTACTCGCGGAACACGACGCCGAACCTCGATCGTTTGGCAGCCGAAGGCGCACGTTTCGCGACGACCATCGCTCAAGCCCCCTTCACGCTGCCTTCGGTGACTTCACTGATGACGGGACGGACGCCGCCCCATCATGGTGTGCGGAACCACCCCGCAACACTCGCGACCGAGATCGAGACCCTCGCCGAGCGTTTCCACGAAGCGGGCTATCAAACGGCGGCGATGACGCGGCACACGTGGCTGCGCCGAAATTCGGGGCTCGACCAAGGCTTCGACGCGTATCACAACAACAAGTTCGCCGCGGGACTGGACGCGCGGAGCCTCTCGCTCGCCGCGACTGATTGGCTCGAAGCGCGGGATCCCGAAAAGCCGTTTTTCCTCTGGCTCCACTTTCTGGACCCCCATCTTCCTTATACGCCGGCCTACCCGTATGCAGTGCTCTTCCACGAAGCATACGCCGCGGACGGGCGTGTCAAGCATCTACGCGCCATGATGGAACTCGATCGCGCGAGCTACCAGCCAACACCTTATGCGGACATTTCCGGTGGCCCCTATTACGACCTCGTCTTTCCCTACTACGCCAAAAACTCCATCCTTCTCGATCTCGCCTTTTGGCGGCGCTCGCGTGGGAGCATCTTCTTCGACGACGGGAGCTACCGAGAGAACGACGTTCGCGAAGTGCGCGATCTCTACGACGGCGCGATCGCCTATACGGACGACAACCTCGCCAGGATCCTGAACGCGCTCGACGCGCTCGAGCTCGAAGCGTCGACCGTTGTTGCCGTCACCGCCGACCACGGAGAAGCGTTGGGCGAGCACGGCCTTTCCTTCACCCACGACTTCGTGCTCTACGATGAAGTCCTGCGCGTGCCGCTCGTGATCCGCTACCCGGGCGTGATCGAGCCCGGCACCGAAATTGAGCAGCAAGTCCGCCTCATGGACGTCGGGCCGACGCTTCTCGAGCTCGCGGAGCTCGATCCTTTCGACGGCGTCGAAGCGACCAGCCTCGCGCCCCTACTCGAAGGCGGGAGTCTGCCGTTTCTGAGCGCTTTCGCGGAGAGCGCTCCGAAGCGCCGCATGTTCCCGGAGCAGGAGCGCATCTACTTCGAAGGCATCCGCGGCAAGTGGCGGAGCCTTCGCACCGAGCGCTGGAAGCTCATCAAGATCCCCCATCCCGATGGCGACCGCTACGAGCTCTACGACATCGTGAGCGATCCAGAAGAGTCCCGAAACCTCTACGACGAGCTTCCCGGTGAGGCTTTTAGGCTCGTGCCGATACTTCGCGCTTGGGTGGAAGGAGATCCGGCCCGCGACGCCAACACAGCCGGGGAACAAGGCGAGCTCGAAGGTCTCGACCCGGCGGCCATCGAGCAGCTCAAGGCACTCGGCTATATTCAAGAATAGAGGGCGGTATCTTGACAACGCCGATGCATTCGGTCATATTGGATCTCTGATTCGAGAGTTTGGCGATGGCAATTTTCTTTGGTTGCGAGTGTAACAGGCCCAGTGGGACTGGGCCTTTCGAGGAATTGCTGCATCGTATCGGGGCGACGCTGGGCGACCAGGCGACAAGCCCGAGCTTTCAGGTAATTATGTAGATCGGTTATCGACGCGGCGATTGAGGCCCAGCTTCCCCTTTTCGGGAGCTGGGCCTTTTTCATTTTAGGAGCAAGATCATGCCGGCAATGTTTCCGGTTTTTCTAGGCCTCGACGGACGCGACATCCTTGTCGGCGGCGGCGGCACCGTGGCGGAGTCCAAGACGAGAGGCCTTCTGGACGCAGGGGCGCGGGTCACCCTTGTCGCCCCGTCGGTGGGCTTTTTCTGGACCCACCCGAACCTGACCGTGCGTCTTCGCGCCTTCTACTTTCACGATCTCGACGATGCTTGGCTCGTGATGGCTGCGGCAACGCCGAAGATCAATCGCCTCGTCGCGACGGGCGCCGAGAGACGGCATCAGTTCGTGATCGCCGTGGACGACAAGGCATCTTGCAGCGCCTACGCCGGTGCTGTTCTCCGCCGCTCGGGTGTCACTTTGAGTATCTCGACGGATGGGTCGGCGCCTGCATTGTCTCGGCTGCTGCGCGAGGGTCTCGATGCGCTCCTCCCTCGCGACCTCGGGCGGTGGCGGCAACTAGTGGACTGTAACAGCTGAACGTTTAGTAGTTTTGATGCGCCGTGACGGATCGTTGTAGGTCCACTTCACGGGCTTAGGGTCTTTGTTGTACTTGCGAATGTAGCGCATGATCTTGCGGGTTAGGTCTTTGGTGGAGGTGAACACTCCTCGATGGATCAGGTCGCGCTCGATCTTGGAGAACCAGGGCTCGACTTTGTTCAGCCAGGAGGAGTAGGTGGGTGTGAAGTGCAATTGGAGTTTCGGATTGGCCTGGAGGAACTCGGTGACCTTGGCAGTTTTGTGGGCCGAGAGATTGTCGAGGATGACGTGAATTTCACGCTTTCGCTTGTGGCTCGCACCAGCTGCTCCAAGAAGGCGACAAACTCCTGGCTGGTATGTCGGCGGACGGTCTTGCCAAAAACTTCCCCCGTCTTCGTGTCAAAGGCGGCGTAGAGAGCCATCCATCAGCTCATGATCCATCTCGCCCGCGGAGGCGACCGTGTCGTTCGCCTGAAGGGTGGTGACCCGTTCGTTTTTGGTCGAGGCGGTGAGGAAGCACTCGCTCTCGGCGAAGCGGGGCGTAGCCTACGAGATCGTTCCCGGCATCAGCTCGGCGCTCGCGGCGCCCGCGCTCGCCGGGGTGCCGTTGACGCACCGCGGCGTCACCTCGGCGTTCGTCGTGCTGTCGGGCCACAGCACGGAAGCTCTCGTCGAAGTACTCGACTCGGTAACCCCTCACCGAGCGACGCTCGTCGTGCTGATGGGCTTGGCGACTCGGGCGACGCTCGCCAGGTGTTTGATCGAGCGCGGCTGGAGCCAAACGACCCCGGCCGCTATCACTTGTAACGCTTCCTCCCCCGAAGCCGCCGTGTGGACCGGAACGATCGCGGCGCTCTCCCGCGTTGCCGTGCCTCTCCCCGGCGCACCCGGCGTGATCGTCATTGGAGACGTCGTGCGCCTCGCCGAGCCCATATCGAAAGGGCATGTCTCATCAAAAGGAGTTCTTGCATGAGTATCCCGACCTGGAGAGAACAGCTCGAGAGCCGTATCCCGGCCGCGCTCGGGCGTGAGATCGACATCTATGAGACGGAGCTCGAGCTTCGCCGGCAAGACAAGCTCAATGAGAAGCTCTTCGCCGAAAGCCGGCTGCGACGCGGCGTCTATGGGCAACGCTACGACAACGGCCAGCGCCATGACGGCAACCGGCCACGCGTGCTCGGCTACCCGTCCGGGGAGCTCACCAAGGGCCCGCAAACGCTTTGGGACGCACCCGGGATGCAGCGGATCAAGATACCGTTCGGGAGAATCACACCGGATCAGCTCGACGTCTTGGCAGAACTCGCCGAAGAGTACTCCGTCGGTGTGCTTCACGTCACGACGCGCCAGGACTTCCAGCTTCACTATGTTCATATCGAGGATACGCCCGACGTCATGCGGCGTCTTGCCGCAGTTGGTATCACGACACGCGAGGCCTGTGGCAACTCGGTGCGGAACGTGACCGCTTGTCCTTTAGCCGGCGTCTGCAAAGGTGAAACGTTCGATGTCACACCCTACGCGAGGGCGCTGGCCTATTTTCTGCTCGGTCATCCGGACGCGCAGGACTTCGGTCGCAAGTTCAAGATTGCTTTTTCCGGCTGCAAGGACGAGCCTTGCGGACTCACGACGTTTCACGATCTCGGCTTCATCGCCCGAACCCGAACCGGCGAAGGCCGCACGCGCCGCGGATTCGAGCTCTATGTCGGGGGCGGTCTCGGCGCCGTTCCTTATCCCGCGAAGCTGTTCGAGCCGTTCCTTCCCGAGGAGGAGCTCCTTCCCACCGCCCAAGCTATCTGCCGCGTTTTCGCCAGGCTCGGGGAGAAGAAGAACCGCGCACGGGCCCGCCTTAAGTTTCTCGTCGGCAAGCTGGGAATCGAAGAGCTCCGGCGTCTCGTCCTCGAAGAGCGGAAGCAATTGCCACAGGATCCTCGCTGGACGGAATACTCGAACGCGCGCGACGACGATGGCGAGAACGCGACGATGGTGCCGTTAACGGCGGACGGAGACAAGGCGAACGCGCCGGCAGAGTTCGACGCATGGAAGGCCACGAACGTTCGTCCTCAACGCCAGGAGGGCTACGCCGCAGCCCTCGTCACCCTCCCCCTCGGGGACATCTCGGCGTTCCAAGCAAGAGCGCTAGCCGACATTGCGCGCCGGCTCAGCGGCGACCCCCTCCGCACCACCGTGGACCAAAACTTCGTGCTGCGCTTCATCGCACAAGCGCACCTTCCGGAGCTTTTCGCCCGGCTCGAATCGATCGGGCTCGGTCAACCCGGCGGCGGCACGATCGTCGACGTCACCGCGTGCCCCGGGACCGATACCTGCAAGCTCGGCATCGCGTCATCGCGCGGTCTCGCTGGCGAGCTCAGAAGCCGTCTCCTGGGGCAGAACCTCGCCTCCGATAAAGCCGTGAAGGATCTTCACATCAAAGTGAGCGGATGTTTCAACTCGTGCGGGCAGCACCACGTTGCCGACATCGGCTTTTACGGAGTCAGTCGACAGGTCGAAGGAAGAACGGTCCCGCACTTCCAGGTCGTTCTCGGTGGCCAGTGGACCGAGAACGCGAAATCGTTCGGGCTGGCCATTGGGGCGGTGCCGTCGAAACGTATTCCTGAGGTCGTCACGAGGCTCACGGATCTCTACCGGCGAGAGACGCAGCCGGGGCAAACGTTCTCCGCGTTGATTCGGAGCATGGGTAAAGCAAAAGTGCGCGCTCTAATCGAAGACTTGATGGTCGTTCCCAGTTACGAGGAAGACTCGATTCTCTATTCCGACTGGGGCGATCCGCGCGAGTTCACGATCGGGGACATGGGGCGCGGTGAGTGTGCGGGTGAACTCGTCTCCCGGTTCGCGTTCGAGGTCGCGGCGAGCGAAAGGCTCGTCTTCGAGGCCCAGCTCAAACTCGAGGGTGGTGATGCGTGTGGCGCGGCCGAGGGCGCGTACGACGCCATGGTTTCGGCGGCGGCAGCGCTGGTGCACACCCAGACCACGGACAACAACGGAGAGCCAGCGCGGATTGTGGGCGAGTTCCGAAGTCGATTCTACGACACCGGGCTTTTTTTCGACCGCTTCGCAAAGGGTAAGTTCGCCCACTACCTGTTCAGAGCCCACGAAGAGGAGCTCGACCGTCTGAGCGCCGACGACGCGCACCACCTTATCGAGGAAGCGCAACTGTTCATCGAGGCTACGCACGCCTGCCACGCGCGCATCGTCGAAGAATGAGACCGAGGGAGAGAGCCGAGGAAGGGAAAGAGGAGCCCATGCAACCGCTTCGTCGCGGCGACGAATCGGGATTTGCGGGAGATGGTGCAGCAAGGCGAGTTCCGAGAGGATCTCTATTACCGGCTGTGGGTCGTTCCGATCGACCGAAGTCTATGACTGCCTCCAAAATTTCGAATGGCGGGGCAACATCCGGCAGCTAGAGAACGTGATGCACCGGCTCGTCGTGGAGAATCGAGGGCGACCCATTACCCTCGACAACCTGCCGCCCGAGCTCAGTGGAGCACGGAAGAAAGTCCTCAAGATCGCAAAAGACCCTCTGCGCCGAATCATGGCTGAGGTTCCACAGGACTACTCGCAGCTCAAAAGGCGACGGAATGAGCTTCAGGAGCTGTCGGGGATCTATGCTCAAGAGCTCGAGGACCGTTTCGTCGACTATGCACTCGCGCAGACGGATGGCAATATCAGCCGGGCGGCGAAGGAGTTTGCATGCACCGCACGCTGATCCACAAGAATCTGCGGTCGAGAAAAGAGCGCGAGTCCACCGATCTGTAGCGGGCTTCGCTACATTGCGCTCGCTCGCCTCGTATGTGACCGTCGGGACTACAGTCCCAACGATTCGAGCTCCCGGCCTAAACGTTTCTCATGGAAGAGGTTGCAGTGTTTTCGTGTGCGCGCGCGCCTGGCATCGCCGTTGCAATGAGTTCAGATGCGGGGATGGATGGTGCGCCGTGATGGCGGCCCGAGAAGAACGCATTCGAGCAAGGTTGGGACCGATCGTTCTCTCTTGGGTCGTCATCCGACGCGCATGAGGAAGGGCAGAGCGTCGCGGACTCCCGTCGCGCGATACTTTGCTCTTCCTTCGTCCTTGGTCCGGTGAGCACGAGCTGAGAGGCTCGAAATCCGCGCCGCTCGTGGGCGCGCAGCACGACGAGAGTGTTTCATGAGCGCACGCTTTCGAGGACGTAGTCGACGTCATCATCGGACATCGATGGGTAGAGTGGTAGAGACAAAGTCGAGCTCGCCGCTTCCTCCGCGACCGGACAGCTTCCCTCCCCCTGCCCCAACTCGCGATAAGCCGGCTGGAGATGTGCTGGCACCGGGTAGTGCACGAGCGTTTGGACGCCTCGCGAGGCGAGCCGTTCCATCCAAGCGTCCCGCGAGGGGGTACGCACGACGAATAGATGCCGTGCCGACAACACACCATCGAGAACGCCGGTCGCGCGAAGCTCCGTTCCCTCGAGCCCCTCTTCGTAGCGGGCGGCGAGCTCGCGGCGGCGCCGATTCCATGTCTCGAGATGCGGAAGCTTGGCGCGAAGGACCGCCGCCTGTATCTCGTCGAGACGACTATTGATCCCCACCTCCGTGTGGATATAGCGACTCTGCTGACCGCCATTTCTCAAACGCGCGAGCGTCGTAGCAAGCTCATCATCGTCCGTCGTGATGAAGCCGCCATCGCCGAGTGCACCGAGATTCTTGGTGGGGTAGAAGCTAAAGGCACCCACGCGGCCGAGAGCTCCGAGAGGGCGGTCATGATAACGCGCACCATGCGCTTGACACGCGTCTTCGACGACGACGAGCCCTCGCGTCTCGGCGAGCTCGAGCAGCGGGTCCATTGAGCACGCGTTCCCGTAAAGATGGACCGGAACGATGGCCTTGGTCCTGCCGGTGATACGCTCTTCCACAGATGCGGGCGAGAGGGTGAGGGTTTCCGGGTCTACATCGGCGAAAACAGGGCGAGCACCGAGCCGGCTAATCGCGAGCGCGGTGAAAATCGCCGTCAACGGAGACGTCACGACCTCGTCGCCCGCGCCCACGCCAAGCGCCATCAAAGAGAGGCTAATGGCATCCGTTCCCGAAGCGACGCTTACGCCGCAGCGCGCCCCGGCCGCGCGCGCATATTCCTTCTCGAACGCCTGGACCTCCGGACCCAACACGTACCACCCTGAGCTCACGACGCGCTCGATCGCCGTTCGAACTTCGCGCGCGAGATCGGTATCACAGATTCGGAGGTCGTTGAACCGAACGGTGCGGCCACTCACTTCAGATAATGCTCGATGTTCTCGCGGTAATAATCGACCGTCTTCCTCAACCCGTCGCTCAAAGTGGTCTCGGGTCGCCAGCCCAACTGCCGCTCTATCTTCGAATAATCCGTGTAGAAATCCCCGATATCGATGCGGAGGCGCTCCTCAGGGAAGGGCACGAGCTGGTAGGTCGCCTCTTTCCCCGATACTTTGTACAGGAGCTCGACGTAGGTGCGCAGAGAGATAGGCGGGTTGGCGCCGAGGTTGAACGTCTCGCCCAAGGCTTTTTCGGAAGCAGCACTCAAAAGAAAGGCGTCGACGACATCGTCCACGTAGTTGAAGTCACGTTTCTGCTCGCCGTCGCCGAAGAGCAGGATCTCCTCCTCCAGCACGACGCGCCGTACGAACCATCCCGCAAAGCCTTGCCGGTTGTGTTTCATCAACTGGCGCGGCCCGTAAGTGTTGGTGAGCCGCAGCGACGTCGTGCGAAGCCCATACACTTCGCAATAAATCTGGTGATACCTCTCGCCGCTCGCTTTGTTGATGCCGTTCACGTCGGTGGGGCGTATGGGATGGTCTTCACTCGCGGGGAGCTCGACCGGCTTCCCATAGATTTGCCGCGTGCTGGCATAGATGATACGGACCTCTGGGTTCGCATGCCGGCAGGCCTCGAGGATGGAGAGCTGGCTTCGGCAGTTGATCTCAAGATCGGTCAGCGGGTCGGTCATGCTGTCGACGTGGCTGACCTGGCCGGCGAGGTTGAATAGAAAATTCTGGCCGCGGACAAGATATTGCATACCGTTCTTGTCGCGGACGTCGGCGATATTGACTTGCACGCTCTTTTCGATCCCGTCGACGTTGAACAGGTTGCCTCCATAGTCAGGAATGAGCGAGTCGACGAGTAGAACTTTAGCGCCGAGGGGGACGAGCGCGCGGGCTAGATTGCTGCCGATGAAGCCGAGGCCGCCCGTGATCAGAACTTTCTTATTCTCGAAGGTCTTTTGATAGAGCTCGCGGCGTTTGTCGTCCATCAGTTTACTTCAGCGGTTTCGAAAGACCGCGGCTCAGCGCGCGACGCGCTCGGGGTCGCGCGTGGACGAGGAGCGCGAAGCTTCGGCAGTCGGCTCGGCTGTCCGGAGATGCGTCTTCCGCACGACGAGATCGAGCCACAGCTTCGTGAGATCCAAAAGCGTTTTCGCGACGCGTGGGAAGTTGAAGAACTGACTCTTGCCATAGACCCGGTGGAAATGGTGCACCGGCACTTCCTGGACGCGAAAGCCGTGATCTTGAACCTTCTTCATGAGCTCGACGCAAATGACCCCGCTGTCTTTTGTGAGTTCGACTTTTTCGAAGATGGCGCGGCGGAACAAACGAAAATCGCAATCGACATCGCTGAGCTTTAGCCCGAAAGCGACGCGCACGCTCCAGTGATAGAGACGTCCAATGATGACGCGGTGCAGCGGATCCGCGCGCCCAGCCTTTCTACCGTTGACGAAATCGCTCCCTGAATGCCACGCCTCGAACAGCCGCGACATCTCGCGCGGATCGTATTGCGCGTCGCCATCGGTGTAAAAAATGAGGTCTTTCTTCGCCGCCTGAAACCCCGTTCGCAGAGCGCCGCCATAGCCGCGGTTGGCCGGGTGGTGGATGACGCGAAGCTCGGGAAACACGGATTCGAGCTCGCACAGCACCTCGGCCGTGTGGTCGGTGCTTCCATCGTTGACGACGACGATCTCGTAACTATCGGCGAGCTTCCGCGCGGCGAGACGTGCCCCGATGACCATGCTCGGGATAGTGCCGGCATCGTTGTAGGCAGGGAAAACCACCGAAAGCTCGATGGGGTTTTCTTGGCTGTTCTCTCTTTGGGACACTGGATACCTTTGAACTATAGCGCGACCAAAAAACGTACCACAGGCACCTGAGGCGTGCAATCGCGCGCAAAGTTGATACGATCGTGCGCCGTGACGGGTACCCTCTTTGTCGTATCGACGCCGATCGGGAACCTAGGCGACATGACGTACCGGGCGAAGGAGGTGCTTCAGTCTGTGGATCTCATCGCCTGCGAGGACACGCGGGTGACCCGGAGGCTCCTCCGTCACTTCGACATCGCCACCAAGACGCTCTCCTATCACGAGCATAATGAGGCCGTGCGTGCGCCGAAGCTCGTCGAGCGCCTCGCGGCCGGGGAGAACGTAGCACTCGTCTCCGACGCGGGGACACCGCTCGTCTCGGACCCCGGTTACCGGCTCGTTTCGGCCGCGCGGGAGGCGGGCATCACGGTGCGCCCGGTGCCGGGCGCAAGCGCTCTTCTCGCAGCTCTCTCGGTCGCAGGGCTTCCCACATCGAGCTTCACCTTTGTCGGCTTTGTTCCGCGCAAGGGCGGCGCGCGACGAAAGGTGCTCGAGGCGCTACGAGACGCTCCAGGCACCCTCGTGCTTTATGAAGCCCCGGGCCGCGTCACCCAGTTGCTGACGGATCTCGAAGCGCTGCTCGGGCCGCGCTCGGCCTGTGTCCTCCGCGAGATGACGAAGCTTCACGAAGAGCACCAGGCCGACACGCTCCATGAGCTCGCCGCGTGGGCGCTGGGACGTCGCTTCAAGGGAGAGCTCACGATCGTTGTGAGCGGTGAGCGTGGCGGTGACAAAACGCCCGTTACGATCGCTAGCCTCTCGCCCCGCTTCGCCGAGCTGCGCTCGGACGGTTTGTCGGCACGCGATGCCGCCAAGAAGCTCGCCAAAGAGCATGGCCTCTCGACGCGCGACGTCTACAATGAGCTCGCGACCCATGGACGTTGAAGAAATCCTTCCGCTCGAAGCTCTCCGAGAGACGACGTCTTTTCGTGAAGTGCCTCCCGACGCTATCTACGACGTTGACTTCGAGCTCTTCGCACCATGCGCCATCGGCGTCGTCGTCGACACCGACACGGCGAAGCGACTGATGGCTAGCGTCGTCGCTGGCTCCGCCAACAATATTTTGACCGGGGCGGAGGCCGGCGTCGCGTTGACGGCGAGAGGCATCACCTATGCGCTCGATTTTCTCGTCGACGCGGGCGCCCGTATCCAGGGTGTTCGCTTCCTTCTCGAAGGCGAGCGACGAAGCCCCGAAGCCATCCGGGCCATTGGCATGAAGACGACGGAACTCCTTGAAAGAGCGCGCGATCGGGGTGTACCACCCGATGCGCTCCTCGAGGAGGACACACGCGAGCGGCTCAAGTTGATCCGGGACCCTAACTGATTCTATAATTTGGTATTCCAACCAACGAGTGTCCCAGCGACGGCCGCGTCTCGATTCCCGGTGCCCGGTCGGACGCTATCGCTAGAGTTTCAAAGGAGGTTGCATTGGCGAAGAAAACGACGCGCTCCAAGGCCGCAAAGAGCAAGAAGAAGGGGGGCGGTTCAAACGAGAAGTACAACAAGGCCGTTGACGGGCTAGAGAAAGCCGTCAAAGCACTCTACAAGGGAGATGCGCAACGCGCGAAAGAACAGCTCGAGCGCTTGACCGCCACCTACCCCGAGGAAAAGGAGCTGCTCGAACGAGTCGACTCCTATCTCAAGATTTGCGTGCGGCAGCTCACGCCGCAGCGCCGTCCCAAGTCGGCCGAGGAAATGGTCAATTTCGGCGTCATGTATCTCAATGAAGGCGATATCTCAATGAAGGCGATGCCGCACAAGCCATCAAACAATTGTCGAAGGCCATCGAGCTCGAGCCCAAGAGCTCTCATGTTCAATACTGCCTGGCGGCGGCGCACGCGCTGGCGGGCGACGCTCCGGCAAGCGCGAAATATCTCCAACAAGCCATCAACAGCGACCCGACCTCGCTATTCCACGCGAGAGGCGACGAGGACTTCAATAGCGTTCGCCGCGAGGCCGAGGTGGCAGCGCTACTCGCCGACACGTAGAAGCCGCGGTCTCGTGATTTACGGCCTTAGGGTCTTCGCCATTGGCGGAGGCACCGGTCTGTCCGCGCTTCTCGCCGGGCTCAAGCAGTTCATGGACCCTCCGCCGGAACCTTCCAAGGACGACGTCTATTTCGCCGACCTCTCCGCGCTCGTCACGGTCACGGATGACGGCGGCAGCTCTGGACGTCTACGCGACGAGTTTCAGATGTTGCCGCCCGGCGACATTCGCAACTGCCTCGTGTCTCTCTCCGCCGACGAGTCTCTCTTGTCTTCCCTTTTTCAGTATCGATTCGAAGGCTCGGGAGACTTAGCGGGGCACAACTTCGGGAATCTTTTCCTGACCGCTCTTACCGGCGTGACCGGCGACTTCAGCGAAGCCGTGCGGGCGGCGAGCCAAGTCCTGGCCATACGTGGTCGCATTTTTCCTTCGACGAACCAGCGTGTCTCGCTTCGCGCAGAGCTCGACGACGGCTCGTTGGTGCGGGGCGAGACAAATATCACGGGCTCGCCACAGCGGGTGCGACGCGTCCATCTCCAGCCAGCGGACTGCCGGCCACCGCGAGGCGCCCTCAACGCACTTTCCCAAGCAGACCTCGTATTGATAGGACCTGGTTCGCTCTATACGAGCCTCGTACCAAATTTGCTCGTTCCCGGCGTGGTCGAGGCCATCGCGAGCTCCGGCGCCGACGTCGTCTATCTCGCGAATGTCATGACCCAGCCGGGCGAGACGACCGGCTACACGGTCGCCGACCACATCGATGCCCTTTTAGAGCACGCGCCCGGGCTCGAGATTTCGCACGTGCTTAGAAATTCGGCTCCTGTTCCCGCCAAGGTACTTGCGCACTATCGTGAAGACGGCGCGGAGCCGGTTCGTCATTCGAGAGGCGACAGGCTTCCTTGCCCGATCGTCAGCGAAGACTTGCTCCAGCCTGGACCCGTCGTGCGGCACGACGGCGTGAAGACCGCGGGCGCGCTTCAGTCCATATTTCATCGCGCGCATGCGGGAATGGCGCACACTAACACTACCCCTTGACGCCATGACAATCATCGCGCTCTGGCCAGGCAAGAGTCGATTCGCTTTCACGCCGTTACTCGGGACGGCCGTTTGGGAGCGCACGCTGCTCGCGGCCCGAGCTCTCAAGCCGCGCCGTGTCCTATGGATCGGGAAGAGCGCTCCGGACGGCGTCGACACGGCGACGACACGCGAGCTCGCAGCGATGCGCGACACGATTGTTTGCCTTCCCGCCGAGCTCCCTTGCTTCGAAGCGAGCGCGCTGAAGCGGCTTCTGAAAGCGAGCAAAGCGAGTGCCAGCGCTCCCGCCGCTCTTTTCGCAAGCGGTGGCGGTCTTCCTGTGGTTCTCGCAGCCGAAGCGCAGGCGATGAAGGGCGTTCGCGCGCGGACGCTTCACGAGCTCGCGAAGCTCCTTCGACCTGCTCCTGTCTTCCCCGCGACCGACGACGATTTGCTACGCGTCGAGAATGCAGAGGCTTGGAGCCAAGCCCACATTGTTCTGCGCCGGCGCAAAGTCGAGAGCCTCATGCGGCGCGGCGTCCTCGTCCCGGATCCGTCGAGCGTCTATGTCGACCCCGAGATCTCCGTCGGCGCGGGCACAGTGCTTTCGCCATGGGTGATCATTGAGGGCGACTCTCGCATCGCGAAGGGTTGTATCATTGGAAGTTTCAGCCACCTCATCGACGCATCGATTGGAGCGGGAACGAAGATTCTCGATCACTGCTTCGTCCGCGAAAGCCGTATCGGCAAGGACGCTTCCATCGGCCCCTTCGCGCATATCCGTCCGGCGTCGGACGTCGGCGATGCGGCGCGTATCGGAAACTTCGTCGAACTCAAGAACTCTCGGATCGCAGCCGGCGCCAAAGCGTCCCACTTGAGCTATGTCGGGGACGCGACTGTCGGACGCGGCGCCAATCTCGGCGCGGGAACGATCACGTGCAACTACGACGGCAAGGTGAAGAGCCGTACCGTTATTGGCGACGGCGCTTTCGTGGGAAGCGACGTGCAGCTCGTCGCACCCGTGCGCGTCGGAAAAGGCGCTTTCGTCGCCGCCGGCTCCTGCGTCGTGAAGGACGTTCCCGCGTACGCGCTCGCGCTCGCGAGAAGCCGGCAAGTCAACAAAAAAGGCTGGGCCCGACCAAAAAGCTCAGGACGAAAGGAACGAAGGGAACGCTGAGCAATGTGCGGCATTATCGGTTATATGGGCGAGCGGCCCGCGAGCGAAATGCTACTCGCAGGTCTCCGCTCTTTGGAGTATCGCGGCTACGACTCCGCAGGAATCGCGGTCGTGGGGTCCCGAGGGCTCGAGGTGCTTCGCTCCGAGGGGAAGCTCGACAACCTCGCGCGGCAGCTCGACCATAGCAAATTGAATGGATCCTACGGCCTCGGTCACACGCGCTGGGCGACGCATGGCCGGCCGAACGAGGAGAACGCGCACCCGCACCGCGATTGCACGGGATCGATCGTCGTCGTGCATAACGGCATCATCGAGAACTATCTCGCCCTCAAGCAAGAGCTCGTGGAACAAGGTCACAGATTCGTGACCGAGACCGACACCGAGATCATCTCACACACAATAGAAAAGCATTTCGATGGCGATCTCGCCCAAGCGGTACAGCTCTCGCTCGAAGAGCTCGATGGTGTTTTCGCCTTCGTTGCGTTGACGGCAGAACAGCCGGACGTACTTGTCGGCGCGCGCTACGGCCCGCCGCTCGTGCTCGGCATCGGGGAAGACGAGTCTTTCATCGCCTCGGATGTCCCGGCCTTTTTGAGCCACACGCGCTCGGCCGTGTTTCTCGACGATGGCGATGTCGCGATATTGAACCGGGGCGAGGTCACCGTCGTCGACAAGAACGGACGCGAGCAGAAGCGAGAGCCTCAGCGGATTAATTGGGATCCGGTTCAAGTCGAAAAGCAAGGCTACACGCACTTCATGCTCAAAGAGATTTTCGAGCAGCCCCGCGCCGTCCGCGACACGCTTTTGGGCCGCTACTCGCTCGATTCCGGGCTCGTCCACTTGAGTGAAGTCGAGCTCGAAGACACTTTCGTCACGAAGTTGAGCCGCATCTCGATCGCGGCCTGCGGCACGAGCTGGCTCGCAGCACAGGTGGGAAAATTCTATATCGAGGGGCTCGCCCGCATCCCAGTCGACGTAGACGTTGCATCGGAGTTTCGCTACCGCGACCCGATCCTCGGAGAGGATCAGCTCGTAATTGGGATCACGCAGTCCGGCGAAACCGCCGATACTCTAGCGGCGCTCAAGACCGCGAAGGAGTCGGGTGCTAAGACCCTCGCCATCTGCAACGCCATGGGCTCGATGGCTACACGGCTTTGCGACGATACGCTCTATACCCATGCCGGTCCGGAGATCGGCGTGGCGGCGACGAAGACGTTCACGTCCCAGGTCGTCTCGCTCTATCTCCTCGCAATCCACCTCGCGCAACGGCTCGGACGGCTGGACCGCGACGCGGCGCGCGAGCGCCTGGCGGACCTCGCGCGTACACCGCACATCATGGAGCAGGCGCTCGAGCTCACGGATGATCTCATGAATGTTGCGCGCGAGTTCTATCTCGTAGGGAACTTCCTCTTTCTCGGCCGTGGCCATCTCTACCCGATCGCACTCGAAGGTGCGCTCAAGCTCAAAGAGCTTTCTTATATCCACGCCGAAGGCTACCCGGCGGGCGAGATGAAGCACGGTCCGATAGCACTCATCGACGACCGTATGCCGCTCGTCGCGCTCGCGCTCGACAACCCTCTCTACGACAAGATCGCGAGCAACATCCAGGAGGCTAAAGCGCGCGGAGCCCGCATCATCGCGCTCATTACCGAGGGCGACGATCGCTTACTCCCCGTACTGGACGACGATAGGGACCACGTCATTCGAATCCCACAGCATCCGGACACGATCTCGCCGATGGTGAGCGTCGTGCCGCTCCAATTGCTCGCGTATCACATCGCCGTACGTCGCGGCTGCGACGTGGACCAGCCGAGAAACCTCGCGAAGTCGGTCACGGTCGAGTAGCTTTTTCGAAGCACTGCCTTCGGTCTCGGTAGACGGTGATATCCCTGCCCGTCGCGGGATAGCTTTGAAGCGGGCGAGATAACAATAGCGGGGCGCAGTCGTTTACCCCACGGCTTTTGTGAGACGGAGCCTGCGACTCATCGGCTGGCACGCCGCCTAATCCTGATTTTTCCTACCTTTAACGTGGTGGTACGCAGAGGGTAATTTTCTCGGGTCGTGGGTGCCAGTTCCAGCCTCGAGTTTGCGCCTTTCTCTGTAAGGGCGACCGAATAGCACTCCGGGCGCCTTCGAGAGGAAGTAACGGAATACCTCTTTATTTGTTTCTAGTTAGTTCCTGTCCAGAAACACCATAACTTGTGGTGTACGAGAGGCCTATCGAAGATGTGGGTATTATACGTTTTCAGTCGGCACCTCGTAGGCTCGGAAGCGAATGAAAATCTTGGACGAAACGAGAGGCGAATCGTCAGCAATCCATGGCTATAAACGCAGTAAGAGTAATCATTATTATCGTAATAGGTGCCTTGCCATTACCAACAGGTTGCAGGTGATGATGGAACTCCATACGTAGGATTTGAAAGAAGGCAATGAGCGCCATGTGCATCGGTCGAGACCAAAGACTCGTTTCAAGAACGAAATGACGCCTTCGATTCCGCAGCGAAATCGCCGTAGGCGTTGATAGACCCAGGAACTCTTGACCATATCGGTCACCGCGAAGTGAGCCTTGGTAAAGGCAACATCTTCAACTCCCTTGCCTTTGATGGCTTCCAAGTTTGCCTTTGAAGAAAACGCGCCATCGTAGGCAACCTGGCGCGGGGCCCGTTCGTAGAGTTCGACTTGACGGTCGATCATGGTTTCCGCGAGAGTTGAATCGGACGGATTCCCATCCAAGATCACGCAATCCAAAATCATCGAGGACGAGCCACCAGTCAAACACACCTTGTGACCGTAGAGAGTCTCGCGCCGGTCTTTGCGAATAATGTCGGTGTGTTCTTCGAAGATCGAAACGACCTTTTCCTCCGCAGGCACACGCTCTTCATCAATCACTCTACGCCGAGTTTGGTTGATGACTTTTTCGGTGAGGACGAGAAAGTGCTTAAAATCCGCGGCGATCTTCTCCGCACTCGCTCGCTTCACCGGCTCGGTCAAGCCGGACTCGTCCAACTGGTCTGCAACGCGTTGAGCGGAGCGATAGGTTTCTTCCGACACCTTCAGTAGATCTCGATAGACGCGACGCCTTTGTTCCTTATCCTTCGCGTTTAGAACTCCCAGTCGACGTCTCTTCGCTCGACGCGTTCGATTGCCGAAGACCACTACTGTACCCAGCAGTTCGCGAGTTCGGCACATGAGGCGAGTGAGAACTCGGACGCAGTCATAAAGAAGCTCGGAGTCCGTAGGAGAATGAATATTCGACTCCACTACCGTGCAGTCCACTCGTACTTTTCTTCCTTTTTCGATCGCGGTCTTCTCGGCAACACTCACCAACTCTCGGTTGATTTTCTCCAGCGTTTCGAACTTCACGGCTTTGATGTTTGCTGCTAGGGTCGACTTCGACGGGCTCGGCTCTATGATGCCGAGCTGGCAAAACGTCCGATAGCTTCGAGAGTCTGCCAAGTGAAACGCCAGCTCCCGATAGGTGAACTGATTCAGCTGCTTGACCAACAACGCCCGGAGAACCTGCTCCGCGCTCATTCCCCCACGACCAACATCGCTCCCTGCCGATGGGGTGACCGACCTCAGGTCTTGCAGTACCAGCTCATTCAGCTTAGGATGGGCATCGAGCAGCGATGATATCGTTTCGAGCTCGCGTGCGTGCTCCAGCTCCAGCCAGGGCTCGCGAAGGCTTGGTTGTGGGTTGATCGTTTTTCGCATTTAGGGCTGGTCTCCTTTGGAGTTAAGTCGTTTAGAATCTGCGTTTTTGTCGACTCGATACTAAACGACACTCCCTCAGAAGGCTAGCCCTAAATTTGCGATTACCCCTTTTTTCTCAACCTCTTACACCTGTCAGGACGGGTACTAGTTAGTTCCTGTCCAGAAACACCATAACTTGTGGTGTACGAGAGGCCTATCGAAGATGTGGGTATTATACGTTTTCAGTCGGCACCTCGTAGGCTCGGAAGCGAATGAAAATCTTGGACGAAACGAGAGGCGAATCGTCAGCAATCCATGGCTATAAACGCAGTAAGAGTAATCATTATTATCGTAATAGGTGCCTTGCCATTACCAACAGGTTGCAGGTGATGATGGAACTCCATACGTAGGATTTGAAAGAAGGCAATGAGCGCCATGTGCATCGGTCGAGACCAAAGACTCGTTTCAAGAACGAAATGACGCCTTCGATTCCGCAGCGAAATCGCCGTAGGCGTTGATAGACCCAGGAACTCTTGACCATATCGGTCACCGCGAAGTGAGCCTTGGTAAAGGCAACATCTTCAACTCCCTTGCCTTTGATGGCTTCCAAGTTTGCCTTTGAAGAAAACGCGCCATCGTAGGCAACCTGGCGCGGGGCCCGTTCGTAGAGTTCGACTTGACGGTCGATCATGGTTTCCGCGAGAGTTGAATCGGACGGATTCCCATCCAAGATCACGCAATCCAAAATCATCGAGGACGAGCCACCAGTCAAACACACCTTGTGACCGTAGAGAGTCTCGCGCCGGTCTTTGCGAATAATGTCGGTGTGTTCTTCGAAGATCGAAACGACCTTTTCCTCCGCAGGCACACGCTCTTCATCAATCACTCTACGCCGAGTTTGGTTGATGACTTTTTCGGTGAGGACGAGAAAGTGCTTAAAATCCGCGGCGATCTTCTCCGCACTCGCTCGCTTCACCGGCTCGGTCAAGCCGGACTCGTCCAACTGGTCTGCAACGCGTTGAGCGGAGCGATAGGTTTCTTCCGACACCTTCAGTAGATCTCGATAGACGCGACGCCTTTGTTCCTTATCCTTCGCGTTTAGAACTCCCAGTCGACGTCTCTTCGCTCGACGCGTTCGATTGCCGAAGACCACTACTGTACCCAGCAGTTCGCGAGTTCGGCACATGAGGCGAGTGAGAACTCGGACGCAGTCATAAAGAAGCTCGGAGTCCGTAGGAGAATGAATATTCGACTCCACTACCGTGCAGTCCACTCGTACTTTTCTTCCTTTTTCGATCGCGGTCTTCTCGGCAACACTCACCAACTCTCGGTTGATTTTCTCCAGCGTTTCGAACTTCACGGCTTTGATGTTTGCTGCTAGGGTCGACTTCGACGGGCTCGGCTCTATGATGCCGAGCTGGCAAAACGTCCGATAGCTTCGAGAGTCTGCCAAGTGAAACGCCAGCTCCCGATAGGTGAACTGATTCAGCTGCTTGACCAACAACGCCCGGAGAACCTGCTCCGCGCTCATTCCCCCACGACCAACATCGCTCCCTGCCGATGGGGTGACCGACCTCAGGTCTTGCAGTACCAGCTCATTGAGCTTAGGATGGGCATCGAGCAGCGATGATATCGTTTCGAGCTCGCGTGCGTGCTCCAGCTCCAGCCAGGGCTCGCGAAGGCTTGGTTGTGGGTTGATCGTTTTTCGCATTTAGGGCTGGTCTCCTTTGGAGTTAAGTCGTTTAGAATCTGCGTTTTTGTCGACTCGATACTAACCGACCACGCCCATAGGGCGTGGGTTTAGGAAGGCCCCCCCGAGGGGGCCGATGACGTTGGGAAGGCTTGGGGCCGTCTCTCGTTAACTCAGGTCGAGATCACCTTGGCGAGACTCAAGCTTTTCTTGCTCCCGGATGTACTTTCTTATTCGCTCCTCGTCCCAACCGTACTCACACAGTACCCCTTCGCCCAAAAATGCAAGCCCGTCATACGACGTTCTTTCAGCAATTCTCGGTGGATGCGTACCGCACTCTTCCCTTTCAGAAAACCGATCGTGTGAGATACGCTGTACTTGGGAGGGATGCTCATACACAGGTGGATGTGGTCCGGTTGCGCGTTGCCTTCTATCAGTTCTACTCCTCTCTGCTCACAAAGCTCTCGAAGAATTCGCCCCACGCGACGCCGAAGGTCCCCATATAACACCCTTCTACGATACTTGGGGATGATCACCACGTGGTACTTGCATTCCCATCGCACTTGCGACAGGCTTTTCCATTCGTGCATGCAGGTTCTCCTTTCGGAGGCCCCACAGGGTCTTCCCGGAGGGGGAACCTAGCACACGCCGGATCGCTCGATGCTCTTCGGGTCACGCCGCCAGAGGCGGCGGGTTTATTAGCGGACTAAACGACACTCCCTCAGAAGGCTAGCCCTAAATTTGCGATTACCCCTTTTTTCTCAACCTCTTACACCTGTCAGGACGGGTACTAGTTAGTTAGCTCGGGGGGAAAAGAATGAGGAACAATGTGCGCGAGAGCCTCAGCGGTCAGGTCGCGGGCGCGGGCGTCGTCCGGTACTTGGGAAACCCGATAGTGTCGGTGACGGTCTCCGGAGCGGGGAGAGTCGCGCCACAATGATCAATAGGGTCGGGTAGCTTTTATCGGAGCGCGGTCTTCGGCATGAGCTAAACTGTGCCGATGCCCGAGGCCCTTCTCGATCACTTGAATGATCAGCAACGCGAAGCGGTAACGGCACCCGACGGGGCGCTTCTCGTGCTCGCCGGGGCTGGGTCTGGCAAAACACGCGTCATCGTGCACCGCATCGCCTATCTCATCGAAGGCCGTGGCAACGCACCGGAGACGATCCTCGCGGTGACGTTCACCAACAAAGCCGCGGACGAGATGCGCGCCCGCGTGCGCGCGCTCTTGAGCGATTCGGGAAAGGACGTGGCGATTCACACTTTTCACGCGCTAGCGCTGCGGCTTCTTCGCCGATTCGGGGAGGATGTCGGCCTGCGCTCGGGTTTCACGCTCTACACCACCGACGACCGGAAAGCCTTGCTACGCCGCATCTGTCGCGCGCAGAACCTGTCGGAGCGCGAGTTTCCGCTGGCGCGCATCGCAGCGGCGGTCTCCGAGTACAAGCTCCGCGCTTTTTCCGGGCGCCGCTCGGGAGATCCCCGCTTTCACCAAGTCCTGGAAATGGTCGCGCCGCAATATCAGAAAGAGCTCGACGCTCAAGGTGCGGTCGACTTCGACGATTTGCTGCTGCGGAGCGTAGAGCTCATGGAGTGCTCCGAGCGGGCGCAAGGATTCGCGGAGCGGCGCTTTCGTCACCTACTCGTCGACGAATATCAGGACACGAACAGGATCCAGTACCGTCTTCTGCGCCTCCTTGCACCTCACGGGAACGTCTTCGTCGTCGGTGACGAGGATCAATCCATCTACAGCTTTCGCGGCGCGGACCTGCGGAATATCCTCGATTTCGAGTCCGACTTCAAAAACGCCAGAACCGTAAAGCTCGAAGTGAACTATCGCTCGGGGGCGGCCATCCTCCGCGCCGCGAGCGCGGTCATCCAAAACAACCGCTCGCGGAAAGACAAGCGCTTGATCGCGAGCCTCGACGAAGGCACGCGACCAGAGCTCCACGGCGCCGAAGACGATCGCGAAGAGGCAGCTTTCGTGGCGCGCACCCTCGATCGGACGCGGCGCGACGAGCCCAATGCGCGGGCGGCCATCTTGCTCCGTACCCACGCGCAAACGCGGATCTTCGAAGAAGAGCTCGTCGCGCGAGGCGTGCCGCACTGTGTTCTCGGTGGCCTGCGCTTCTACGATCGCCGCGAGATCAAAGACGTTCTCGCCTATGTCCGTCTCGTGTCGAACCCGCACGACGACGCCAGCTTCGTTCGCGTCGTCAACGTCCCGCAGCGGGGCGTGGGCCAAGCCACGACCGCCATGCTCCAGCGCACTGCGGCTGCGGCAGGCTGCTCGCTTTGGGACGCCGCCCACGAAGTCCTCGACGGCGATCTCTTGCCGGGACGCCCTCGGCTCGGGCTCACGCAATTTCGCGAGGTTGTTCTGACGATGACCAAAAAGGCTGCACAGAGCAGACCCTCCGAGCTCGTCCGCGGTGCGCTCGATACGGCCGGCCTTCTCGCGGAGCTCGAACGCGAGGGCGAGGCCGCGGCGCGGGAGCGTAAAGAAAATCTCGCGCAGCTCATCGCAGCAGCAGCAGAGTACGAAGCCCGCGAAGCCGCGCCGGCGCTTCACGGTTTTCTCGACGGTGTGGGTTTGCTCACCGATATCGACACAGTCGATGGACCGGCGCCGTGTCTTCTCATGACGCTTCACGCCGCCAAAGGCCTGGAGTTCGACGTTGTGTTTCTCGCTGGGCTCGAAGAAGGCCTGTTCCCGCACATCCGGGCGAGCGGGGATCCCAAAGCCCTCGAGGAGGAGCGACGCTTGTTCTATGTCGGGATGACGCGCGCGAAGCGTAAGCTTTACCTTTGCTTCGCCGAGTCACGGCGATTCTCCTATCAGACGAACTCTCGACAGCCCTCGCGCTTTTTGGCGGAAATCCCGGACAGTGACCTGCATGGCGGGCAGCTGAGCCGCGTCCCGCTCGAGAGCGGGCCTGGCTCCCCGAAGAGCCACCGCGGCTCGCTGCGGCCGGGAGCACTTGTACGTCACGACAAGTTTGGCGAGGGCAGAATCGTCGACGCCACCGGCAGCGGACCCGATCGCAAGATCACGGTCGTTTTCCGAAACGCGGGCCGGAAGCGGCTGGTGGCCCAGTACGCGAAACTTCAGATCTTGAGTTAGCTCGTCTTCTCGACGGCGGTGATGATCCAGCGCGCCGGCACGAGCGCGTCGAACTGATTCTTCAACGCGTATTGCGTCAGCGTGAAGTCGAAATGTCCGTCGCCCACCTCGGTCGTGACGCGTACGCGGGCGTTTTTGAGAAGCATCTCCCCCGTCAGATATTCGGGGCTCGATTCGCGTTGCAACGATTTGTTCACGCGGCGGAGCTCGCGCTCGAAGGCGATCTCCGCATCGTGAAGCTTGGCGACAACTTCGCTGCGCTCGACTCGAAACGCATCCCACTCATCCTGCAGCTCTCCGAGGCGGCCTGAGAAATGATAGTCCGGCTCCTCTCTAAGGCGGGCTTGGATGCGTGTGAGCGACGCGTAGTTCTTCCTTCGAAAGTCGCCGAAGGCTTTGAACTGCGCATCACGCTCGTCTTCCGCCAGCCCGACGGTCTCCCGGAGCACGGGGATGGTGTACGGCTCGGTGCGCAACTTGCCGACCTCGAGAATGTTCCAGGATTGAACGTCGTCCTCCGGAAACGCCACCATGGAGAGCGCGGCAACAGTGGGGCTGTCTCCCCTCTGGGATGCCAGCAGGTAGCGCTCGAGGATCTCTTCTTCCGGTCCAACACAGGCGACACCCGAAAGAGCCGCCGCCACGGCGCACACCATGAGCCGTTTCATGCTTCCCCCATATGGGTCGATCAGACCACGTTTTGCCCACCGGGGCCACTAGTGCTCGGACCCGCGGCTCGTGCATAAAGCTCGAGGTCATTTTGTGGGCTGGCGAGGCGTGACGATGACGTACATTGGGTTATTTTGGAGGGCCAGGCCCGAAGCCGAACTGCAAACCATGCAGCAACGACGCCAGCGCGCAAAAGGGCCCGAGATTTGCGTGACGAACTACTGATAGCGGGGACTAGGGTTCTCTTGGTGCCGGCCTTCGGCGGCGGCGACCACCCCATCTTATTTTCTTTTGCTGTTCTTGCAAAAGGGCTTCCTCTCCGGCGCCGTCGAGCGAGGCGAGGAGAGTTTCCGTGGCTTGAAGGCGGATAGAAAGCTCTTGTAGCTCGGTCGAGCGCGGAAAGGCTCTCTCGGCCTCACGGAGCCGCGCATGAGCGTCGGGGAAGCGTCCCAAACTCAGGAGTATCTCGATTTCGCTCAACATCGCTTCGCGGCGGCGCTCCAGGTCCGCGGTCTTTGTTTGGAGATCGCGCAGCAAGCGCAGCGATTCGTCGGTGCCGCCGGAAAGCCACTCGAGGTTTGCAAGCCGCAAGTAAGCGCCGTCCGTATCCGGGTGATAGCTCGGAGCCAGCGCGCGGCGATAAGCGTCTTTGGCGGCGTCGAGCGCGTTGAGCGCATAGTAGCAATGGGCTATCGCGAGAAGCGTGTCGCGCCGGAGGTCGTCCTCGAGGTCCTCCGCTAAAAGGGCGCGATAGTGCATCAAGGCTTTTTGTGGCTCCTTGAAGACCTCGTCATAGAGCCGCGCCAGCAAGTGCCGCGCAGGTTGCCCGAGCGTGGAATCTGGATAATCCTGCAGGACGGTCATGAGGCTGTCCCGGGCCGCCTCGACGTTCTTTAGGCGTAGATAGTAGATCCGAGCGAGCTCGTAATGCGCCTCGGCGGCCAGTGGGCTTTCGGGCGCCTGGATGGTGACCTCTTTATAGAGCCGCGCGGCGCTTTTGACTGTCGTCGTCCTCCATCGCTCGCTGGGCTTCGGCGAAGAGTCGGTCGCCGCGGCTGCCGCATCCGATTGCAGCGATGGCGAACGAGAGGAGCGCTGCTCGCAGAACAAAGGCGGCCATAAAGAGTCGATACGGTGGTAATTGCTGCCGGCGCGGGCGGGCCCTCGTGCCCTGTAAGGACACTCGGGACCCCGATCGCGACGAGTGTATATCAGTCGATGGGCGGATAGCCAATCACTTGCCGTTGTCGTCGACCTTCTCGGCGAGCTTTGCGACCGCGACCACCTGATCCCCTTCATCGAGATGGATGAGCCGTACACCCTGCGTGATGCGGCCCAGAATGTTGAAATCTTTGACGCGCAGCCGGAGGATCATGCCTTGCGCGGTGATGGCCATGACTTCGTCTTCGTCGTTCACGAATGGTACGGCGACAACATCGCCGTTGCGCTTCGTGGTTTTGATGTTGATGACGCCTTGGCCGCCGCGAGTCTGGAACCGGTAGCTTTCGACGTGGCTCCTCTTCCCGTAGCCTTTCTCGGTGACGGTCAAAAGCGTTCCCTCGGTGTTTACGACCGCCATGCTCACCACAGCATCTCCTGCTCCGAGGCGGATGCCCCTCACGCCCCGCGTGGTACGCCCCGTGATGCGGACATCGGTCTCCGTGAATCGGATCGTTTTACCTGAGCGGGAGGCGAGAACCACCTGGCTGTCGCCCTCGGTGATCGCCGCCACGATGAGCTCGTCGTCAGTGTCGATAGCGATCGCGATGAGGCCCCGCGCGTTCGGGTTTTTGAAGGAGGACAAAGGTGTCTTCTTGATGGTGCCTTTTCTTGTCGCCATAAGGACGAACCGGTCCTCAGGGAATTCCTTCACCGCACAGACGGCGGCGAGGGTTTCCTCGGGCCGCATGGCGACCAAGTTCACGATGGCCTTGCCTTTGCCGGCGGCGCCAACCGCAGGGATCTCGTGAACCTTCAACCAATAAACCTTGCCGTGGTTGGTGAATATCATGATGTACGCATGGGTCGAGGCAATGAAGAGGTGGTCGACAAAGTCCTCTTCACGCGTCTGCATCCCCTTCCGGCCTTTGCCGCCGCGTTTCTGCTTGCGGTAGACGGAGAGGGGGCTGCGCTTCACATAACCGGAATGGGACACGGTGATGACCATGTCCTCTTCGGCGATCATGTCCTCGACGCTGATCTCCTGCGTTTTTGCGATGATCTCGGTGCGACGGTCCTCTCCGAACTTCTCTTTCACTTCTTCGAGCTCTTCACGAACGATGGCGTCGATCTTCGTGGCACTTGCCAGAATCGCCCTCAGCTCCGCGATGCGCTTTTGGATCTCTTCGTGCTCGGTGATGATCTTGTCGCGCTCCATCCCCGTGAGCCGTTGCAACTGCAAATCGAGAACCGCTTGGGCTTGGATCTCGCTGAGCTCGTATTGCTCGATCAGAGCCGAACGGGCCGCGGCGGGGTCTTTCGACGCACGGATGAGCTCGATCACGGCATCGAGATGGTCGAGTGCTACGACGAAGCCTTCGAGGATATGCGCGCGCGCTTCGGCTTTTCGGAGCTCGTAGGCCGTTCGCCTGCGAACGATGTCACGACGGAAGTCGATGAACAGACGCAGCACCTCGATGAGCTTGAGGACCTTCGGGCGGTTGTCGACGATCGCGAGAAGGATGATGCCGAAGCTCGTTTGAAGCGTCGTATGTTTGTAAAGATTGTTGAGGACGACCTGACCGACTTCGCCACGTTTCAAGTCGATGACAATCCGCATGCCGCGACGATCGGACTCGTCCCTCATGTCGGAGATACCGTCGAGCTTCTTGTCGCGAACGAGCTCGCCAATCTTCTCCTGGAGTTTCGCTTTGTTCACTTGATAGGGAATTTCTGTGATGATGATGGCCTGGCGGTCTTTCCGTGTATCCTCGATCGTCGCTCGGGCACGCAGCTGAATCGAGCCGCGGCCGGTGCGATAGGCCTGCTCGATCCCGCCACGTCCGTGAAGGAAAGCCGCGGTTGGAAAATCCGGGCCTTTGATGATCCCGAGAAGCCCCGTCGTGAGCTCCTCGTCGTCCATCGACTGGTTCTCGAGCGCGTAGAGAATCCCGTCCACGACTTCTCGGAGGTTGTGCGGCGGAATATTCGTCGCCATTCCGACCGCGATACCCGCGGATCCGTTGACGAGCAAGTTGGGTGCGGCGGTCGGCAGCACGGTGGGCTCCGCCGTATTGCCATCGAAATTCGGGACGAAGTCGACGGTATCCTTGTCGATGTCCCTCATCATGCTCTCGGCAAGCGCCGTCAAACGGGCTTCCGTGTATCGATAGGCCGCGGGTGGGTCGCCGTCTACGGAGCCAAAATTTCCCTGGCCGTCGATGAGCGGAGTCCGCAGATTGAAGTCCTGTGCCATGCGGACGAGCGTGTCGTAGACGGCGGAGTCTCCATGCGGGTGATATTTCTTGAGAACCTCGCCGACGATTCCCGCGCATTTTGAATAGGCCCGGTTCGATAAGAGCCCTTCACGGTACATCGCGTAGAGGACCCGCCGATGGACCGGTTTCAAGCCGTCGCGAACGTCCGGCAATGCGCGGCCAATGATGACCGACATCGCGTAGTCCATATAGGACCGCTTCATTTCGTCTTCGATGTTGACGGGCAGTCGTTCAGCCGTGGTGGCCATCCTTGACTCCTGAATTACCTAATAATATCGGGCGGGTCGATTTTAGATCGCTGGTCTCAAATGTCGAGATTCACTACTTCGAGGGCGTTCTCCTCGATGAAATTTCGGCGCGGCTCGACATGGTCTCCCATGAGGACGGTAAAAATTTGGTCGGCATCGACTTGGTCTTCCACCGTGACCCTCATCAGAACCCGCGCTTCAGGGTCCATCGTCGTGTCCCAAAGCTGCGTCGGGTTCATTTCGCCGAGACCCTTGTACCGTTGAATTTGAAGTCCTTTTTTGCCCGCCGTGAGCAGGTAGTCGACGAGCTCCTCTTGGGAGGCACATTCCTTTTCCTGAGGGGTCGCGTTCTCAACTCCATTCGAATCGGTCACGATGAGCGGTGGGTTGTCGAATGGCTCTACGGCTTTGTAGAACTCGAGTAGGGTGCGATACTCCGCGGCCGCCATAAAATCGCGGCCGATGGGCTTGACCCAGCGATGACCGTTGGTGTTCTCCGTCGGCACGATCTTGAACAAGTTGTGCTCTTCATCCGGAAGCACTGTCGCCTGGAGGCCGAGCTCCCGGATCGGATCGAGTGCTTCTTCGAGCCAATCTTTGTTAGCGAGCATGCTCTCGTCCGCACCTACCCGCAGAAACTCGTTCAAGATGATCGCGGGGTAGCCTCGTTGACCGAGACGATCGAGATGTTTTCTAAAAGCGACCGTCTGCTCCAAGCGCGTTGCGAGCGCCTCGCCGCTGAACTCTTGGTTGATACTCGGAATGCGAACCGTGCGATTCTCGACCGCCCGGAGCAGAAGATGACTGTCGAGCTCGCGTTCATCTTTGAAATAGACTTCTTTTTTTCCGCGCTTGACTTTATAAAGCGGCGGCTGTGCGATGTAGAGGTGTCCCGCCTCGATGATCTGTCGCATCTTTCGGTAGAAGAAGGTAAGCAGAAGCGTCCGGATGTGAGACCCATCGACATCGGCATCCGTCATGATGATTACGCTGTGGTAGCGCAGCTTCTGAAGCGAAAAATCTTCTTCGATGCCTGTACCGAGAGCAGCGATGATTACCTTGATCTCGTCGTTCTCGAGCATCTTGTCGAGACGCGCCTTCTCGACGTTTAGGATCTTTCCCTTCAGGGGCAAGATCGCCTGAAAGTGACGGTCGCGGCCTTGTTTCGCGGACCCGCCAGCGGACTCACCCTCCACAATGAAGATCTCGGAGAGAGCGGGGTCGCGTTCCTGGCAGTCTGCGAGTTTTCCTGGCAGAGACGTCATCTCGAGGGCACCCTTACGACGCGCGAGGTCGCGGGCCTTGCGTGCTGCCTCGCGGGCGCGGGCCGAGTCGACGACTTTCAGGAGGATGCGTTTGGCGACTTTTGGGTTCTCTTCCAGAAATCGTGCCAAATGGGTCGTGACGAGGCCATCGACGAAACCTTTCGCTTCGCTATTGCCGAGCTTGGTTTTCGTCTGGCCTTCGAACTGAGCGGAAGGGATTTTGACGCTGACGACCGCCGTCAAGCCTTCGCGGATGTCTTCGCCCTCGATGCCGCCCTGGAGCATTTTGGTGAGATTGTTTTGTGCGGCATATTGGTTGATACATCGCGTGAGAGCGCTGCGCAACCCAGAGAGATGCGTTCCGCCTTCGTGGGTATTGACGGTATTCGCGAACGAGAACACCGCCTCTTGATACGCGTCGTTCCACTGCAGCGCGATCTCGCACTCCATCCCTTCGGAAGCACCTTCGATATAAATCGCGGGCGTGTGCAGGGTGTTCCGGTTCTTATTGAGATGCTGTACGAAGGAGGCGATACCGCCTTCGAAGTGGAAGCTTTTTTCCTTGCCTTCCCGTTCGTCGACGAGAGAGATCGTGATGCTGCGATTGAGAAAGGCGAGCTCGCGGAATCGTTGGGATAACGAATCGTAGCTGAACTGGTTGGTCTCGAAGATGGTCGGATCGGGCAAGAAATTAACCGTCGTCCCACTCTTGTCGGTCGCGCCGACGACCTCGAGCTCTACTTGCGCTTTACCAGCCTTGTAAGACTGCCGGTACACCTTACCGTCGCGGCGAATCTCGAGCTCGAGGCGCTCCGAGAGCGCGTTCACGACGGAAACCCCTACCCCGTGCAACCCCGCGGAATACTTGTACGCGCGGTTGTCGAACTTACCCCCAGCATGCAATTGGGTCATGACGACTTCGGCAGCGGGTTTTCCCGTTTTCTTCTCGATATCGACCGGGATGCCACGGCCGTTATCGACGACGGTCACACTATTGTCGACATGAATCGTGACTTGGACCTCCGTGCAGTGTCCGGCGATGGCCTCATCAACGCTGTTGTCCACGACCTCGAAGACGAGATGATTGAGCCCGCCGAGCCCGGTCGATCCGATATACATCGCCGGACGCATCCGGACGCCTTCGAGACCTTCGAGAACGCGGATCTTTTCTGCCGTATAGTCGGCGTTTTCCTCTGGTACATCGGGTTGTTCTTTTCGATCTTTGTCGAGCATCTTTTCCTTGTCTCTGCGGTCGCAGGCGTCATCAGCTCGTCTCCTGGGCGGTTAGCTGGCGAGCGCGCCCAAGCTGTAGCTTGCTAAAGGGACGCCGGGTCCTGGTGACAAGGCCCGGCTTTCGTTCATTCGTTTTTTTTGGCTTCGTCTAAAGCCTCATCGGCATGACGACATAGCGGTAATCCCTTTCATCACCTTCATCCGCCGGTCGGAGCAACCCTTGAGAGGAATCGTCCTTCAACTCGAAGCGAATCTCCGTCGTGTTCGCAGCATTCAAGAAATCGAGGAGGTACTGACCATTGAACCCTATTTGGATCTCGTCTCCGTCATAGCCAGCTTCGATAGATTCTTTAGCTTCTCCGAGCTCAGGACTTTGGGAAGATACTTCCACGCGGCCCGACTCGATGCCGAAGCGAACGGCCCGCGAGCGCTCGTTCGCCAGAAGCGAAACACGGCGGATAGCACCCGCCAGGGCCTCTCGACCGCAAATAACGGTCTTGTCGTTGCCTTGCGGCAAGACTTTGTCATAGGCGGGAAACTGATCATCGACGCGCTTCGAGACGAGAAAGCGCTCGCCGAGCCTAAAGAAGAGATGGTTTTCCCCTTGAGCAAATTCTACACACCGTTCCTCGTCGCCAAGAATCTTGACGAGCTCGAGAAGTGTCTTCTTGGGAACGATGACGCAAGCCGCGCCGGAATCCTCGTTCGTCCGCTTTGCCGAAATGTAGGCAAGCCTATGGCCATCGGTCGCGACCATACGCATGTCGCTCTCCGTTAGCTCGAGGCGAGCGCCGTTCAAAAAATAGCGGTTGTCATCAGCGGTGATAGCAAAACTCGTCTTATTGATGAGCTCGGTCAGGACGGCACCGGGAACAGATATGAAACCGTCGGATGGCGGTTCCGCAAGTGAGGGGAACTCTTCTTTACCGAGCCCCACCATCTTGAAAAAGGAGCGCCCACTCTCGATGGTGGCCCAGCTATTCTCTAGCTCCTTGATCCGGATCTCGCTTTCGGAGACCGCACGAACGATCTCGTAGAGTTTTTTTGCCGATAGCGTCAAGGCGCCTGGCTCGTGCACGGTCGCCGGGAGTTTACATTTGAGACCTACATCGAGGTCCGTTGCCGCAAGCTCCAGCGACCCGTCATGGGCGTCGATGAGAACATTGGCCAGAATCGGGATCGTATTCTTCCTCTCGACGATCCCTTGAATGAGCGCGAGCTCTCGAAGTAGCTCATCCTTCTTGGCGGTAAACTCCATGAGTTCGCTTTCCTTTATAATCTTTTCTAAGATCAGAAAGATATATACCTTTTAATTATATCAATAAGGGGCTGTTAAAGAAAGTCCCGACGGTGTTTAAGTTGTTTATTTTAAATGATTTATAATTCGAATTTCCTGTGGATGACTCAGTTTAATGTTCGTGCATAAATGTCCATAACCCGGGTTGGGTAGGGCATGAACAAAGCATTGTAAGTAGTTACACAGCCTTATGCACAGGGAATTGTGGAAATTTCCACTGATGCACCCGGCTAGCGAAAAGAGTTGAGAAAACCCTGGACAACCTTGTCGAACTCAGGGTCGCTCTTTCGCAGGTTCGCGATCTTGCGGACGGAATGGATGACCGTGGAGTGATGTTTTCCGCCGAACGCCTTACCGATGTCGGGTAGGCTTGCCTTGGTTAAGGATTTTCCGAGGTACATAGCGATTTGTCGAGGTAGGGCGACAGATTTAGCATTGTTGCGCGCTTTGAGGTCGGCAACTTTTAGGCGGTAGTGGTCGGCGATGAACTTTTGGATGGCGTCGAGGTTGATGAGACGGTCCTCGCTCGGCAGCAAGTCTTTGAGAACATCCTGGGTCAAGGCGAGATCGATGGAGCGGCCGGTCAGAGACGCGTAGGCGATGAGGCGGATGAGGGACCCTTCGAGCTCGCGAATATTCGACTTGATACGTGAGGCGATGAAGATGGCAACGTTGTCCGGGAGCTCTACGGCTTCGGCATCGGCCTTTTTTCGAAGGATGGCGATCTTGGTCTCGAGGTCAGGAGCTTGAATATCCGCCGTGAGGCCCCACTCGAAGCGCGATCGTAGGCGTTCTTCGAGGGTAGGGATTTCCCTGGGCGGGGAATCACTAGATATGACGATTTGCTTTTGGGCGTCGTAGAGCGCGTTGAACGTGTGAAAAAACTCCTCCTGAGTACGTTCCTTGCCGGCGATGAACTGGATATCGTCAACGAGCAAGACGTCGAAGGAGCGGTGCTTGTCGCGAAAGTCCAGAATGCGGTCGTAGCGGATTGCGTTGATGAGCTCATTCATGAACATCTCGGCCGAGATGTATACGAGCTCGAAGGATGGTTGTTGATCGAGAATTTGGTGACCAATGGCGTGAAGTAGGTGGGTCTTGCCGAGACCTACCCCCCCGTAGATGAATAGGGGGTTGTAGGCTCGCGAAGGCGCCTCAGCGACGGCGCGGGCGGCCGCGTGAGCGAACTGGTTGCTCGTCCCTACGACATAACTCTGGAATTGGTATTTCAAATTGAGGGGCGGCGTCGTAGGCGTATAGGTGCTACGCGTAGCCCGGGCTTTTGAAGTGTCGCTGGCAAGGGGCGCATCGGTAGCATCTTCCGGGGAAGATGCTGACTCACCAGCTTTGTTGGTCTCGAAAACGACTTCTAAATCCGGGCGGTGGAGCTCGTCGAGGGACTCGTGAATCACGCCGGAATAGTGTTTGTTGAGCCAATCGCGGAAGTGGTTATTAGGGACGAGCACACCGACCGTATTTCCAGCCTCGAAAAGGAGGCGAGTGGGTCGAAACCAAGTGTTGAAACTATGCTGGTTGACCTTGGACTCGACCTTGTGAAGTACTTCTTCCCAGAGGTTCATGTCCTATATGGTTGCCAAGAAAGAAGTTATAGATACAAAGCAAGAAAGCTGCACCGCCGGAGCAAACTTTGTGGGGCCGGGAAATATCCACAGCTTTTTCAACAGGTGTGGAAAATACGCCATACGGGGGACCCCCATCCCCGCTGGAAAAGTGTTCAACATTGTCGACTTAGGACAAGGCGGGTAATCTAGCATAGGGCTCGATTGGTGGACAAGCGAAAATATGGAAATGATGAGATCTTTTTGCACGAAGGAGCGGTTGACAGCTCCCAAGTCGCGGAGTAGCATAATTGTTTTCGCTTTGGCTGCGCTATCATGGCGTATCTAGCTCTAGCGAGCGCGGAACCGATTTTTGAAGTAAGGAATTTCTATGAAGCGAACCTTTCAACCGAATAACCGTCGTCGCAAGAAGACGCACGGGTTCCGCGCTCGCATGAGTTCCAAAGCAGGACGCGCCGTGCTGGCGCGTCGGCGGCGCAAAGGGCGACATCGCCTGGCGGCGTGAACGGACGGCGTCGTGATGAGCGGTTGACGGCAGACTTACGTCTCCGGCAGAAAAGAGAGTTCGTAAAAGCGTACGAGGAGGGTCGGCGTATCGTCAGTCGTTTCTTCGTCGCATTCATCGTGGAGAGAAGCCAGGGCCCGCTCCGGGTAGGCGTCGTCGCGAGCCGCCGCGTCGGCGGTGCCGTGACGAGAAATCGCGCGAAGCGTCTGCTCCGGGAAGTCTTCCGAAAGAGGAAACCGACGCGGGATGTTTCGGCGGACATGGTGCTCGTCGCGCGGGGCCCGATCAAAGAAGCAAGTTTCGGAGACATTGACGCGGCTTACGTGAAGCACGTAGGAAGGCTGCTTGAGAAAATTCCTTAAGTTCATCGATGGGGCGGTTCTGGGCTCACTGCTGAGATGGGCCATCCGCGTGTATCAGGTGACGCTCGGTCTTGTTTTCCGTGGAGCGTGTCGTTTCTATCCGTCGTGCTCACGTTATTCGGACGAAGCGATCGCGAAATACGGCGCCATGAGGGGGTTGTGGCTGATGGCCGCGCGGCTTTTACGCTGCCAACCGTTCCATCCCGGTGGGGCGGACCGCGTTCCGTGAAGAGGAATTGAAGAGGCCAGATGGAAAAACGATTACTCTTGTTCTTTGGGTCGACGTTCCTCCTCGTCTCCCTGTGGCCACGATTTTTTCCTCCGCCACCGATGCCGGAAGACGGGTCTTCTCCTTTCGTCGAAAACGGCGGAAGCAGATTGAGCGCGCCCGCAGACGTGCCGGCGTCTCCAAGTAAGCAGGCCCCGTCTGTAGAGAGAGCGCCGTCACGGGAGCCAGAGGACCGGCCGGAGCGCGCAGAAGAGTCGGAGTATGAAATCCGAGCGGCTTCAGCGGAGCGCGAGGTCGTCGTTGAAACGAGCCTGTACCGTCTGGTTCTTTCCAACCGCGGTGCCCGGCTTTTGAGTATGCGACTGCAAGAACATTTGAGTAACGCCCGAGAACCCTATGAAATGGTTGGTCTGGGCGCCGCCGAGCACTTAAATATTCGGCCGTTGGACCTGAGGCTTTCGTCGCCTCTTGACACGGAAACGGTGTCGATGGCGCTTTTCGAGACCGACGCGCCGAGAAAAATGTCGGTCGCGGACGGGGAAGAGAAGACTGTCAGCTTCAGGTGGGCGGACGGGCGTGGCCTTGCCGTTGAGAAGCACCTGACATTCTTGGGTGCGACTTATCGGATCCATGTCGAGGTATCGGTATCGGAGCGCGGGGAGGAAGTCGGCAAACAGGTTCTCTATGGCGGGGGTATTGGGAACGAGATCACAAAGAGCCACTACGTTGGGGTGGACAAAGGCGTCGTCGTCTCGCGGGGTGAGGTGGAGCTTTTCACCGCGCAGGACGTGGACGAAGGCTCAGGCACAGGCGTGAGCGTGACGGCGACGGGCGTCGCGTCGCATTACTTCACAGGCTTGATATTGCCGGCCGACGACGGCCTCTATGCGTCGCGATTCGAGACAGGCGTGGTTCCGACGGAGGATGAGAAACGCGCCGAGCGGGAAGTGATCACGGCGGCGCTCGAGGCGCCGAGCTCGAAGGCGATCTTTACACTTTACATGGGACCCAAAAAACTCGAGAGGCTCGAGGCATTGGCGCCGGGCATGAGCCAGATCATCGAGTTCGGCTCATGGATGCGCTACCCCGCGCTTTTGTTGCGCTCTGCTTTGCTGAAGATTTATGCGTTCGTTGGGAATTGGGGTTTTGCGATCGTTCTTTTGACGGTCGCTATCAACGTCGCCTTGGTGCCACTCAAGCATTACAGCTTCGTTTCGATGCGTAGGATGCAGAAGTTAGCGCCGCAGATACAGAAAATCCGCGATCGCTACAAGAAGGTGAAGCCGACCGATCCGCGCTATCAGCACATGAATCAGGAAATCATGACGCTCTACAAGGAGAACAACGCTTCTCCGCTTTCCGGGTGTCTTCCGATGTTGCTGATGATCCCGTTTTTCTTCGCCTTCTATCGCCTACTCATGTCGTCGATCGAGCTTCGACAGGCCCCTTTCATTTTCTGGATTCAAGACCTCTCCGTTTATGACCCGGTGTACGTCTTGCCCGTTCTCATGGGCGCCACGCAGATGGCGATCCAGAAGATGACTCCGCAGACGAGCGCGGATCCCATGCAGCAGAAAATCATGTCGTTCATGCCCATCATGTTCACGTTCATCTTGGCGTTGGCGCCGTCAGGCTTGGTGCTGTACTGGTTCTCGAATAACCTTGTGTCGATGGCGCAGCAGTTGACGACGAACCGATTCCTGTTGGAGCGGGAGGAGAAAGCGCTCAAGGACGCGAAAGCCGTGAAATCGGTCAAGAAGGGCAAGAGTAACAAACGCCAGAAGGGCGAGAAGCAGGGAGTTTGAGAGTCAGTGGCGGAAGAAGTCTCTGAAGTAGATGCGCTCGCGGGCGACGTCCGAGAGTTCATGGAACAGATGGTCGAGCACCTCGACTGGGACCTTGGCGTCGATCTCGTGGAGGCGGACCCGGATGTGCTTTGCGTCAACCTTTCCGGCCAAGACCGAGACCTGATGATCCGGAACCGGGCTGAGATCCTCGACGTGTTTCAGTATCTTGCGAATCGTATTTTCGGTCGCGATCTAGACGATCGCCGGCTCGTGGTGGACTGCGACGGCTACCGGGCGCGGAAGGAGGTGGAGCTCCAGGAAATCGCGGCTCGCGTCTCGGAGCGGGTCAAGCGGACCGGGGAGGAAGAAGAGCTGGGTCGGATGAACCCCTACGAACGCCGCGTTGTTCACCTCGCGGTCGCTGAAATCGACGGTGTAACGACCGAGAGCGAGGGCGAGGGCATCATGAAGCGCGTCATCATCCTTCCTGACGACTAGAAGCACGAGCACGTCCTGACGTTCGCTACCCCGTCGTCCTTCGAGAAGCAAATCACCGACGCTCTCGGTGCGGTAGCTACACCGGCAATCGGCGCAGAAGCGTTTTACGCGCCTAGAGATACTGGACGCTCTGGTCAAGAGTTTCGACCGCGCGGCGGGGCTCACGAGCTTTGGTAGCAGCGAAGAGCGCGTCCGTCGCTATTTCCGCTGAGCCCCTCGCTGCCCTGAATTGGGTACCGGAAATCGGCCTGTCCATCGACATCGGCTCCGGGGGCGGGAGCCCCGCCCTCCCCGATGGCCATCGCCCGTCCGATGCTCGAATGGGTCCTCGTGGAGGCGAACGGCAGGAAAGCCATGTTTCTGGAGGAGGCGACCCGCGCGCTCGGACTCGAGAGGTACTTTCGAGTGAACGAACGATTTCGGTCACTCCCCGATGACCTCCGCCCACGCGGGCGGTGCCATTGCTGTCAAATTGAGCTGGTGACTGACAGAATGGTCCAATGAAGACCGATGCGCCAAGCTACCACGGCTATCGATTTCCACCGGAAATCATCAGCCACGCCGTCTGGCTCTACCACCGATTCTGCGTGAGCTTTCGAAACGTCGAAGAGCTGCTTGCTCAGCGAGGCATCACGGTTTCCTACGAAGCGATCCGACTTTGGTGCATCAAGTTCGGGCCGGAATACGCTCGGCGACTGAAGCGTCGGCAGGGTCGCCTTGGTGACACGTGGCACCCGGACGAGGTCTTTCATAAAGATACAAGGCGAACGCCAATACCTCTGGCGCGCGGTAGACCAAGATGGTGATGTGATTGATATCCTCGTCCAGCCTCGCCGTGATCAGAAAGCCGCCAAACGATTCTTCCGCAAGCTGTTGAAAGGGCAAGGCCGTCCGCCCTGGCAGCTGGTCACCGACAAACTGAGAAGCTACAGCGCCGCTCACCGCGAGGTCATGCCGTCCGTCGTCCACGACACTGACCAGTACAGAAACAACCTAGCCGAAGTCTCGCACGAACCGACGCGACAACGGGAACGACAGATGCGGAAGTTTAAAGCTCCTGGGCAGGCGCAACGATTCTTGACCGTGCATGGACTCGTGCAAAACCTCTTTCGCGTCGGACGGCATTTGTTGCAAGCGCATCATCATCGGGAGCTACGAGACCGCGCTTTCATCGTCTGGCAGGAGGTAACCTGTGCCGTCCGATGAGAGCAAAGGAAATCAGCTCGACGCAATAGGTTCGCTCGCTCAACGTCAACTTGACAATACCGCTCGGCTTCCAGATCCGTTGGGGCGAGATCCAAGGGAAAGCGTTCTAGCTCGGCGAGGCGGCGCGCGAACGCTTGCTCGATGGCGGGTGCGTCGCGAACATCCTCGGTCTCGCGCAGTCCGCGGATCACCGAGGCGGTCCAAAGCTCGCCGGCGACGAGGAGAAGGGCGGCCGCACAGAGCATGGTCTTAGCTCGTCTTCTTCACCGGAACGTCGAACGGAGAGGCGTCGAGCGTTTCCCGTAGCGCGCGTCCGGTGTGGGAGCTCGGCTCCGCCGCGACTTCCTCCGGTGTTCCCGTCGCGACGAGATAGCCTCCATGCTTGCCGCCTTCGGGTCCCAAATCGATGATGTAGTCGACCGTCTTCAAGACGTCCATGTTGTGCTCGATGACGAGCACTGTGTTCCCGCCTTCGACGAGCTTCTCGAGCACTTTCAAAAGGCGCGCGATGTCCTGGAAGTGAAGCCCCGTCGTTGGCTCGTCCAGAATGTAGAACGTGCGGCCCGTGGACCGCTTCGCGAGCTCGCGCGAGAGCTTCACCCGTTGCGCCTCGCCGCCGGAAAGCGTGGGCGAGCTTTGCCCGAGCCGGATATAGCCGAGTCCAACCTCGATCAACGTCTTCAAAATGCGGCGGATCGAAGGATGGTTCTCGAAGAGCTCAGCTGCTTCGGCGACCGTGAGATCGAGCACATCGGCAATGGAGAGGCCTTTATATTTCACTTCGAGCGTCGCGTCGTTGAAGCGGCGCCCGCGGCACTCCTCGCACGGTACGTAGACGTCGGCGAGAAAATGCATCTCGACTTTTATGACACCGTCGCCGTCGCAATGCTCGCATCGGCCGCCCTTCACGTTGAAGGAAAAGCGCCCTGGCTTGTAGCCTCGCGCGCGCGCCTCGGGAAGATGCGCGAAGAACCCGCGGATCTCGTCGAAAGCTTTCGTATAGGTGGCCGGATTCGAGCGTGGAGTCCGTCCAATGGGCGATTGATCGATATCGATGACTTTGTCGAGGTTTTCGAGCCCGCGCACAAGCCGATGGGCACCGGGTAGCTTCTCGGCCCGGTTCAAAGCGCGCGCCAGCGCCGGGTAGAGGATCTCGTTCACGAGCGTGCTCTTTCCCGCACCCGAGACGCCGGTCACGCCGATGAGCACGCCAAGCGGGATCTTCACGTCGAGGCTCTGAAGGTTGTTCGCTCTCGCGCCGCGAATCTCGACGAAGCGCGGCGAGATCTTGCGCCGCTCCGGAGGGACCGGGATCGAGAGCTTGCCCGAGAGAAACTGCCCTGTCACCGAAGCCGGATAACGCTCGAGATCTTTAGCGGTGCCAGTAGCAACGACCTCCCCGCCGTGAACCCCGGCGCCAGGGCCAAAATCGACGACATAGTCGGCCGCTTCGATCGTGTCCCGGTCGTGCTCGACGACCACCACCGTGTTGCCCATGTCCCTCAAGTGACAGAGCGCGCCGAGAAGACGTGCGTTGTCGCGCGCGTGTAGCCCAATCGACGGCTCGTCGAGAATGTAAACCACCCCAGTGAGCTCGGAGCCGATCTGGCTCGCGAGCCGGATCCGCTGCGCCTCCCCCCCCGAGAGCGTCGGGGCGAGCCGGTCGAGCGTCAAGTAGCCCAGCCCGACATCTCGCAAGAATCGGAGACGGTTGACGATCTCCTTCAACAGCTCCGAGCCGATGAGCGCGTCCGTTCCAGCAAGCTCGACGGTCGTGGCGAAGAGAAAGGCGTCGTCGATGGCGCTCCCCGCGAGCGCGGCGATCGACTTCTCATCGATACGAACCGAAAGCGCCTCCGGACGCAGGCGCGCGCCCTCGCAGCTCGAGCACGGCTTGCTCGACATGAACTGCGCGTAGTGCTTGCGAACGGCTTCCGATTGGGTCTCTTTCATGCGCCGCATCATGATCGGGACGAGCCCCTCGAAGCGCGTTTTGAACGAGCGGCGACCGCGCCTGACTGTGATCTTCTCTTTGTTGTTGCCGTGCAGAATGACGCGACGGGAACTCGCGCTGAGCGCGGTCCAGCGCTTGGTCAAATCAATCTTGTGATGGCGAGCGAGCGAACGGATCACAGCAGCGCGCCATCCTCCTTTGTCCTCGATGGCGCCCCAAGGTTTTACCGCACCATCGTTGATGCTCAAGGACGGGTCCGGCACCATGAGCTCTTCGTCCATCTCCGCTTTTGTGCCGAGGCCGTTACATTCAGAGCACATGCCTTGCGGCGAGTTGAACGAGAACAGTTGCGGGGACAGCTCGGGAAAGGAGATCCCGCAGTGATGACACGCTTGATGCTCGGAAAGAAGCAAATCGTCCATACCGTCGCGGTGCACGATGAGAACACCCGCCCCGGAACGAAGCGCCGTTTCGACCGAGTCCGTCAAACGGGATCGCGACTTCTCCAAGAAATTCGCTTTGCGGACCAATCGATCGACGACGATCTCGATATCGTGCTTTTTGTTCTTTTCGAGCTCGATCAAATCCTCAAGCGAGTAGATCTTCCCGTCGACGCGCACCCGGGAAAAGCCGCTCCGACGTGCTTTTTCGAGCACTGATTTGTGCTCGCCCTTACGGGTGCTCACGAGCGGCGCCAAGATGTGAAAACGGGAGCCCTCGGGAAGACGAGCGATTTCCTCGACGATTTGCTGCGGCGTCTGCCGAGCAACCGCGCGGCCGCATTGATGACAAAAGAGTCTTCCGATCCGCGCAAAGAGCACCCGAAGATAGTCGTAGATCTCCGTGATCGTTCCCACCGTCGAGCGCGGGTTGTGGCTCGATGACTTCTGGTCGACGGAAATCGTCGGCGACAAGCCGCGAATCGTGTCGTAGAACGGCTTGTCCATCTGCCCGAGAAATTGCCGAGCATAGCTAGAGAGCGACTCGACATAGCGCCGCTGGCCCTCGGCGTAGAGCGTGTCGAGCGCAAGGGACGACTTCCCCGAGCCCGACACCCCGCTAAAAACGACAAGCTTCTTCTTCGGAAACTCGACGGTAATATTCTTCAGATTATGCTGGCGCGCCCCGCGCACAACGATGCGATCCGGTTCCACGTCGGGAAATCTAGCCCGAACCGCACCATCCGTCAACGAGGGAGCGACGGAGTGTTCTCGTAACCCCCGCCCAGCAAATCAAGCATCCGGTACCTGCAGCCCTTCCGCGTCTTTTCTTGCGTCTTGAGAGCGGTGTCCTACGCTTTTTTTCTGTGATCGCGGGCCTAATCCCAATCAGGCTTGACGGCAAAGAAGAAGCTCTCCCGCCCGCGCTCGACGAAGAGCACGACCTCGTCCGGCTGCCGCTCGCGCACGTTCGCGAGCACAGCCCGGAAACTCTCGAGATCTTCGATGGGCTTATCGTCGAAGCGGACGAGCAAATCGCCGGGGGCTACTCGGTTCGGGTTGCTGCTCACCGCGACCGGAGGCTGCACCACGACGACGCCTTGGCGCTCGGGCTCGAGAAAGCGTGTGGCCCGATAGTCATAGGTGAGTTCCCGGACTGTGAGATCGAGCTCTCCGACTTTGATCGTCTCCGCCTCACGAGCTGAGCGCGGCGCGGGCGCGAGACGGACGGTCGTCGTGGTCGGAGCCCCCTCTCGAAGGTAGCCGATCTCGAGAGAGGCGCCGGCGCCAGCGCGAAGCAACTTCTCCGCAAACGTTCCAAGGTCTTCGTCACGATTCACGTCGACCAGCTCGCCTTCGAGCTCGATGAGTACGTCACCGACTTCAAGGCCCGCGCTTTCGGCGGGCGAGTTGCGATAGACATAGCCGAGAAGAATGCCTTTATCCACAGGAAGGTTCATGTGGCTCGCGAGCTTTTGTGTCACCGGCTGCATCTCCACGCCGAGCCAGCCGCGCCGAACCGGCGCCGCTTCGGGAACGCGGACGCCCGCATCGACGAAATCCCGCGCGGGACGCGCGAAGCCGCGCCCCACACCTTTGGGAAGGTCGCGCATGATCGAAAGAAAGGCCAAGGGATTCCGGCTACGCGTATCCGGCACTGGCACGGTGAGCGCGTCCAGATAACCGAGGATGGCGCCTTCCCGCGAGACGACGAGCGATCCGACGGGATCGGAGGCGCCTGTCGCGACAATGAAGCCTGAGGGCGGCCGCATCGTCATAGCCTGAACACGCGAAAGCTCCACCGCGACAGCCGGGCCGAGAGGCTCCCTCAAAAGGCTCACCACAAAAACCTCCTCGCCCACGGTGACGTCGGTGCCGGCTTCGAAGACGGCAGGTACGAACGCCGCGTCCTCCGCACCCGTGTCGATGCGAAAAAAAGCAACATCGGCTTCGGGATCGCGTCCTAAGAGCGTGGCCGAATATTCGTTGCCATTCATGAATCGGACATGCGCTTCCGGAATCGCGGCTTCGACGCGATTGACAGAGCCGGGAAAACGAATCCCGACGCCGTGCGGCACTTGGTTGAACGGCTCGTAAATGATCGCGCTCACCATCACGAGGCCGTCGGCGGTCACGACGACGCCGGTCGTCGTGAGTTCTTCCTCGGCCGGCGGCTCGGCGGTCGAGCGGCTGACTTGTTGGCGGTAGCGCACTTGCACGACGCTCTTTCTGTAGCGGGATTCGATCGATCGGATCTTTTGCGCGGTCTCGTTTTGGGCAACACTAACGGAGGCGGCCAGCGCCAAAAGCGCCACGCAGAAAAACTCAGTTCTCATAGCTTGGCTCGATGAGCATCCAACGCCGCGAGTGGCGTCGCATAACGGTGAGAAGAACGGCATCGGTGCGCGCGTCGTTGAAGCTCCGATAGATCTCACGGAGTTCGTCGAGGTCGCCGACGAACTCGTCTTCGACGGCCACGACACGATCCCCAGGAAAGAGCTGCCCGTGGAAGGCCGCGCCGTTGGGCTTTACGCCCGCGACCATGACGCCGAGATTGTCCGGCAAGCTGAATTCGAGCGCGAGCTCGCGGGTAATGCCGCGCGCCGTAAACCCCCAGCTCTCGAATTCCGTCTCGTCCGCGCTCGATGCCCCCCGTTCTTCCGTCGTGACCGTGAACTCAAGAACGTCGCCTCCACGAGCCACGGCGACCGCAACTTCGGATCCGATGGGCGTGTCGGCGATCTTCTTGTAGATCAGAGGAAGCTCTTCGGTGAACTGGGCTGACGTGCGCTCGCCTCGATAAGCCAGAAGCATGTCGCCCGCGCGGATGCCGACGCGCTCGGCAGGCGAGTCGGGATCGACGCTGCGGATGACGACGCCGGGTACGGACTCTGCTTCGAAATACTGCGCGAGCTCCTCGCGCGGCTGAAAGGTCAGACCGAGCCAACTGCGTTCCACGTGGCCCGTCTCGATGAGCTGTGCGGCGACCTCTCTGACAATGTTTACGGGGATTGCGAAGCCAATGCTCGAGGCGCCAAAAGCCCCTCTCGCGTTGACCCCCACGACCTCCCCCTTCAAGTTCACGAGGGGGCCGCCGCTATTGCCGGGATTGATCGCCGCATCCGTCTGGATCCACGTGTTGAACGATCCGGTCTTCTCCCCGGTAGGAAGCTTGAAGGAATCGGACAAATAACGGTCCTTGCTGCTGACGACGCCGAACGAAAGCGAGCGCTGCAATGCGAGCGGGCTTCCGAGCGCCATCACATATTCACCGACGGATAGCTCGTCCGAATCCCCGAGCGCCACGTGCGCCGGCATGCTCTGACCTTCGTCGAGCTCGAGTCTCAAGACGGCGATATCGGTCAGCGGATCTTCGCCTATGAGAACACCGGGAACACGTTGCTTGTTGCTCAAGGTAATGATGAGACGCTTCGCCTTACCTGCCACGTGGTAGTTCGTAATGACGTGCCCATTCGCGTCGAAGATGAAGCCGCTTCCCACGCCTGTCGAGCTTCGGCGCTCTCCCGAGGAGAAGACGTCGGTGATGGGTTGCACATTGACGAGCGCCGGCGTGACTTTATCCCGCGCTTCGAGAATTTGTTCCTGGAGCGTTTGGGCCGAACCGTTACCCGCAACGAGCGTCACAAGGATAAAGCCAACGACCCAAGCCATCTTGTCCTTGAGCGGCAAAACGAGAACCACCTTTCTCTCGATAGTGTCCCATCGTACCAAAACGACAAGGGCGACGCGCGCTTATCCCGACGCCTTCGGTAGTTATTCTTGCGCGGGCTCTTAGTGGGAGCGCCCCCCGAGCCGAAGCCCGAGAGGCCGCTATGTGGCAGGTATTGCTGTTGGCCTTGACTTCCGAACGACCTCTAGTGGACTGTAACAGCTGAACGTTTAGTAGTTTTGATGCGCCGTGACGGATCGTTGTAGGTCCACTTCACGGGCTTAGGGTCTTTGTTGTACTTGCGAATGTAGCGCATGATCTTGCGGGTTAGGTCTTTGGTGGAGGTGAACACTCCTCGATGGATCAGGTCGCGCTCGATCTTGGAGAACCAGAGCTCGACTTTGTTCAGCCAGGAGGAGTAGGTGGGTGTGAAGTGCAATTGGAGTTTCGGATTGGCCTGGAGGAACTCGGTGACCTTGGCAGTTTTGTGGGCCGAGAGATTGTCGAGGATGACGTGAATTTCACGCTTTCGCTTGTGGCTCGCAACCAGCTGCTCCAAGAAGGCGACAAACTCCTGGCTGGTATGTCGGCGGACGGTCTTGCCAAAAACTTCCCCCGTCTTCGTGTCAAAGGCGGCGTAGAGAGAAAGCGTTCCATTCCGGACGTACTCGAAACCGTGTCTTTCGGCCCGCCCGGGAGACAACGGCAAGATCGGGTCCCGTCGATCCAGGGCTTGGATCGCCGTTTTCTCGTCAATACAAAACACCGCAGCGTGCTGAGGCGGATTCATATAGAGACCGATGACATCCGCTGCCTTCTTCTCGAAATCCGGGTCGTTGGACGCTTTGTAATATTCAATTCGGTGTGGCTGTAGACCGTGTTTTTTCCAAGTACGAGCCACCATCATGTGATGGATTCCCAGTTTCTTCGCAAGTCGGCGCGTGCTCCAGTGAGTCGAGCCGTCGGTCGGGCTCTTTTGAGTCCACGAAAGAATCCGTGCTTCCATCCGAGGCGTGAGCACCTGAACCGGACGTCCCTCGTGACGCGAGTACAGACCTGCCAGCCGCTCCTCCAAGAATCGGCGCTTCCACTTGCTGACAAAAGGCGCCGTGCAGCCTACCCACTGCTGCACCTGCGTGTAGCTCGCACCTTCGTCCAACAAGAGCAACACGCGAGCAATCCGCGCGTCGTCAGCACGACCGCTACGGCTCGAAACTCGTTTGCCAAGTTCCCTACGTTCCGCTCGAGTCAAAACAACGCTGGTCCTCTCTTGCATGAGAGAAGTATATCACTAAATGCTTATTTGTTACAGTCCACTAGTCCCTTTCGGGCCCTCACCTAGAGGCCGTTGCTCTCATACACAATCTTTGTCGGACGTGGCGGGAAAAGGTTCCGTGCTTTCGCCGTCCGATGCGAGTTGCTTCGCGGCGAGGGCCCGCAGTAGACTAGCCGCCCGCTCGACCGCGCGCGAGCGCGATTGGAGGTTCCATCTAGATGAAAGCCATTGGATACGATAAGCCCCTTTTCGTGCAACCTTTTGATCATCGGGGCAGCTTCACGAAAACGTTTTACGATTTCAAAGGAGCACCCACCATCGACCCGGAGCAGGATCAATTCGTGCAGGTCTCCGGCGGGAAAACCCTCATCTATCGCGGCCTTCTAAGAGCGATTGAGATGGGCGTACCGAAGGAACAAGTCGGAATCCTCGTCGACGCGCAATTCGGCAGCCACATCCTGAGTGACGCGCTCTCCCGCGGCATCCCTGCGGCCGTCTGCGTCGAAAAGAGCGGTCAATCGGTCTTCGATTTCGAATATGGCGCGCGTTGGGAAGATCACCTGCGCTACTTGTCGCCGAAAATCGTGAAAGTTCTCGTCCGTTACCATCCCGAAGACGACGCTTTGATGAACCGCGAGCAGCTGACACGGCTCAAGCTTCTCTCGGATTACATCCACGCGAACGACGACCACTATTACATGTTCGAGCTCCTCGTCCCGGCGACGTCCGACGACGATAAAGCCGCTGGCGAGAGCTACGATTCGGAAATCCGTCCCAAGCACATGGTCCAGGCGATCCAGGAAATCCAGGATTTCGGCATCGAGCCGGATATCTGGAAGATCGAAGGGCTCGACAAGCGCGAGCACGCCGAGGCCGTCGCCGCCCAAGTCCGCTCGAACGACGAGCGCGCCAAGTGCGGCTCAATCCTCCTCGGGCGCGGCTCCAGCAAAGAGAAAGTCCATGAGTGGCTGAAAGTCTCGGCGCCGGTCGATGGCTTCATCGGCTTCGCCGTCGGCCGCACTAACTTCAGTGAAGCGCTCAAAGGCTACCTGGACAACTCGATGGAGGAGTCGGCCGCGATCGATGCCATCGCCCAAAATTACAAAGGCTGTGTAGACATCTGGCAAGCCGCAAGGAGTTGAGTGAGGCAAGGAAGGGATAGATCACGGCCCTGATGCCGATCGTGAATTTTGAAAGGCGGGCGGGGTCGGAGCCCCCAACTTGGATGCGCAAAACCGAAGCCCGGGACCGTTACCGGAATCGACCTTCACACCCACTCCGACCCCACCTCGCTCTGACGCCGCGCGGTTCACATGGCCGAGCGGCAAACCCAAGAATTGCTAGGTGGCAGCAGCGTGTTTGCGTTGTTCTCAATACGGGGTGTCTATAGCAAGAGCTTTGCCAAACTCTGACGGAGCGAGCACTCGAACGAGAAGGTCGATAAACGCTCCACCCAAAGAGTTTCCACAAACACTTGAGCCCGAGCGCGATCAGCTTCGAGACGCGTGGTCGCATGGGTACGTGGGCGAATCCCTTCAAAACCCTTTTGAGGGCCCCACAGCTCGAGGTGGTTTTACCCTCACGTCGGACGGCTGTCCTAAGCCGTGTGCTAAGATCTTTCTAAGTACTTTCGACAGCCAACATTTTAATCACTAGAGCAGGAGCGACGCGGACTCTCCGCCGCTATCATGCAGAACTCTATCTGCGACCGCTCGCATGAGCCCATGCGAGCGGGCCTGCGACTGGGCGTTTCGCCTCGCCCTTCTTCTGCTCATCGTCGTCGCCCCATGGCCTTTCGGCTCGGTGACGCCCGGCCCCGCAGCCGCTCTGGCTTCCGCACTCCTTCTGCTCGAGGGGTTGTTTCTTCTGAGCCGTCTTTATTTCGGTCGCGCCTATCGGACCCCGGGGTGGCAATGGCTCGCAGCGGCCCTTGCTCTCGTAGCGGTCCAGCAAGTGCCGCTCCCCTCGAGTTTCAGCGAAACTTTGGCGCCCGCGATCGCTCGCGACTACGATGCGGCAAGGACCGGTCACCGGCGACCGTGCCTGGCATCCGATGTCTCTCGAGACTTTTCAGACACGCTCCGGCTTTCTTCAGCTCGCGGGTTTTCTCGCCGCTTTCTGGCTTGCGAGCCAACTCTTTCGCTGCGGCGCCGAGAGACGGGTCCTCGTCTATACCGTGGCATTTCTCGGTGTGGCGCTCGCACTTTTTGCCGTGTTCCAAAAGGCGCGCTACGGAACGGTTCTCTACGGACGATTCCCCGTCCCTTCGGGAACGCCCTATGGCCCGTTCGTGAACCACAATCACTTCGCTGGTTTCACCGAGGCTTGCGGACTCTTGACCCTCGGCGCCGCGTTCGGAACCTTGCGCCGCAACGCGGCGCTGGCGGTTCTTCTCGGCGGAACATCGGGCCTCATGGGGATCTCACTCTTTTTGTCCCATTCCCGCGGCGGTCTCATCGCAGCGGGCGTGGGCCTCACCGTGCTTGCTTGGCTCTCGAGACGACAGGCACTCATCCTCGCCGGGGCCGTCGCGGTGGCGCTCTTTCTCGCAGCCTCCGCGCCATCGAGTCTTGCCGATCGGTTCTCGACGCTCAAGGATCCGGGTACCGACGACTCGGTGCAGTTCCGTTTGGACCTCTGGTACGACTCCTTGGGCATCGCTTTCGACGCGCCGGCTTTGGGAACCGGCCTCGGGACTTATGCCGCGGTAATTCCGGGCTATCGCAGCGGGCGTGCGGAGATGCGGGCCGAATATGCGGAGAGCGACTGGGTCCAGCTCCTGTGCGAGACCGGCATTCTCGGCATCCTAATAGCACTTGCGTTCTTTGGCGCGATCGGGCGCGTGGCCTCGAGAGCGATCGAAGGGGAAAGGTCGCAACGAGCCCGGGGGCTGCTCTCGGGGCTCATCGCGGGGGTGGCTGCGCTCTTGGTTCACGGTCTCTACGATTTCAATCTACACATCCCCTCGAACACCCTGCTGTTTGCGAGCATGGTCGGCCTCATCGCCGCGCACGCGGACGGGCCTCCCCGCCGATGGAAGCCTCGCCGTCTTCACGTTCTCGCCGCCGCACCGCTCGCCGTCATCTGTCTCGGGCTGACGATCCTCACCGTGGATGCGGGCCAGAGCCGGCGGCTGGCGCGACGGATCGATCCTCTCTTGACGGATCCGGCCGAGTTTATGGATCTGATTCAAGAGCTCGCGCGATCGCGCAAGCGTGTTCCTCAAAACGCCGAGACCGTATTCCTCATCGGACGGCTCTACAACGAGGACGCGTTTCGGCCTCGAGATGCCGCACGCTTTCGCGAGATAAGGCTCGAGCAAGCCGCCTTATCCTTTCGCGAAGCCATTCGCCTCGCGCCAGCCCGCGGCCGCTACTGGTTCGAGCTCGCATGGACGGAAGCGAACCGAGGCAACGACGCGCTGGCCGACGAGCTGTTCGAACGCGCGCTCGAGCTCGAGCCCCACCATTCGAGCCTGCGCGCCAATTACGCTCTCTACCTCGCGTCGAGATGCCGTCTTGACGAAGCACTCGAGCAGCTCGAACGCGGGCGCGAGCTCGAGCCGGGGCTCACCCCTTTCGACGCGATCAGCGTTATCGCCCCTTATGTCGACGACGACCCGTTGATGATGCGGCGCGCGGCCGGCTCGGGATCTGAAGCCGAATCGGCTCTCGCGCGCTATCGGGCGTCGGGAAGCAAGCACGGCGAATGAAGAGGCTAATACTCGACAACGTCCATCACAGAACGGTGGAATCGTTCTCGCAAGAGTGGTCGCGATTCGACCAGGAAGACGTCGACGTCGACGAGCTCGAGCGTCTATTTGAGGAATATTTTGCAATCTTTCCCTGGGAATCGCTCCCGCAACGAGCGCGGGGCGCCGATATCGGCTGCGGCAGCGGACGGTGGGCGCACTTCGTAGCGCGCCGAAACGTCGGCGAGCTGCATTGCGTGGATCCTAGCGAGGAAGCGCTTCAAGTGTCCCGGGTGAAGCTCCACCGCTACGACAACGTCATTCTTCACCATGCGAGCGTCGACGCGTTGCCCTTCGAAGACAACTCGCTGGACTTCGCCTATGCGCTCGGCGTCTTGCACCACGTCCCGGACCCTGCGGCAGCGCTCGCGAGCTCGGTGCGAGTGCTCAAAAAGGGAGCGCCTTTTCTCGTCTATCTCTACTACGCCTTCGACAATCGGCCGTTGTGGTTTCGATGCTTGTGGCGCGGATCGGATGCTGTCCGGCTTGTTGTCGCTAGCTTGCCGTCTCGAATCAAAGATCTTTGCTGTGACGCTCTCGCCCTATCGATTTACTGGCCCCTCGCACAGGCCGCGCGATTTACACAAGCCCTGGGCATCGACGTCTCCCAATGGCCCCTTTCGGCCTATCGCGATCGAAGCCTGTATACGATGAGAACGGACGCGCGCGATCGTTTCGGAACACCGCTCGAGCAGCGGTTCACAGCTCGACAGATCGAAGTTATGTTGCTCGAGGCTGGTCTCATGGATATTCGTTTTTCGAGCGGACCGCCCTATTGGTGCGCGATCGGATTCAAGGTCTGATTTCGAGCGGACTGTGTCGCACTCGGCTCCTCGCTTCCGGCCATCCGGCGTTTGCGGTGCAGACCATCCGCGACGAACAGAAAGTAGAACATCATGATCTGGGTTCGCTGCCGGTAGGCGGTGCCGACATTGCCGAGAAAGGCACCATAGGCAAGCGTCAGCGCAGTTGTAAAGACGAGGATGGGCATCGTCTGTCGGAGCCGCTTCAAAGCCAGGCCGATACCGGCGATGAGCGCCGGTGTGAGCGCGTACCAAGCCAGCACGTCGGGGAGCGCCAAGGTCTGGCGCAGATTGCTCACCGTCCACGGAAAAGGTCCAAACAGCAAATGCATGATGCCGATCGGCAGGGCGCTGAGCAAGCCAGCCACAGTGGAGATATCCGCGTCGCTGCCATAGCCGCTTGCCGCGCGCGAGAGGTCGGTTCGGGAGAACTGAAGGAGCCCCAAATCCAGGAAACGGCTTCTAAGTAGCACTTCCTGCCCGACCGGTGTGTAGGTCAGGAGCAAAGAGGACGGCGAAGACGAGGCTCAATTGCGTGACAAGCCCCAAGATGGGATTCCTCCGATTCCCAACAAGCAGACCCACTACGGCCGCGGCCAACGTCGCATAAAAGATATAGAAGCGCAGCCAAACGAGAGCGGCCCGCCGTGAGGACGTAGCACGCGATCCAGGCCGGATTCCATTGACGTTGCAGCCTGATGACCGCGAGGATGTTCGAACACGGGGGGCGTGGGAGCCAATTTGAACTTCATCCGAGGCGAGAATCGAAACTTCGAGCCAATATGGGAGTATGGCGCGGATCATTTTGTCAATGCGTTCGGTAACAACAGGCTGGAGGCTTGGCAGCACTAAAAGCTTCACATTCAGCGCACAGCTGGGCTTCTACATCGCTATCGGATATACAGACGACCTCAGAAACAGAGGGATTGTGAGGTTCTACACCAATCCGCCGAGGTAGTGATAGAGTAGAGCCTGAAAAGCAGAAGCCCCGGGGAATTACCCCCGGGGCTTTTAAATCATCACCGCGTGACAGCGCGGAGACAGGGAGAACTTCTGTGCTGGATTATAATGCAGACGGTCTATCGGATCAAGACATTGAAAGGCTTGCGGCTCTGATGGCAAAAGACCCTAAGTTCGCGCATGAACTGGCAGACGCAATCGCGACGAGGCTCGACGAGAAGTACGGGTTCAGGCAAGGAGAGATAATCGACGACATCGAAAAAGTGTCGGGTAAAATCGACGGGCTGTCGTCAAAGCTCGACGCGATGGGTCACCGGTTCAGCACCCTTGAGCACAATTTTGGAGTATTCGGTCAGAAGCTAGACCTCATTGGGCCGTAGGACCGAGAAGATGGATAAGCGGCTCGAACGCGTAGAGGACCGGGTCGGTAACATCAAGGTGAAGCTATGAGACCACCGATGATCATCCCCGAGCGCGACCTGGCCGGCGCCACGCCGGAGAGATTGGCCCGCGCGTTGCTGAGTCCCTTACGACCTCGCCATCGAACTGAGCCCGTTCTTGGCGACGAGGTCACGGTAGAGAAGTCGGTGTCCGACAAGCCGAGCGACGGTGTCGAGCATTTGGTCGAGAGTTCCTAGGTCGCGGATGTTGTGCTTCTCAGCGAACTCATTAACGTAGCGTTGTAAGTGCTTGGGGCTCATCTTGTGGAACGCCCCCTTGTGCGCCCGCTTGAGCATCGACCAGAAGCTCTCAATCCCGTTGGTGTGCACCATTCCGTTGACGTACTCTTTGACGCTGTGCTTCACCGTCTCGTGATTGGGTAGACCGACATAGCCTCTGTGGTCGTCGGTGTAGAGCTTCGCGCTAGGATCGACATTCTTCGCGACGAAGCCTTGGAGCGTCGGTTGGTCGGTGTTGCCGATGACCTCGGCGCTGACACGGTTCGTCCGGCGGTCCTTCGCGCCGATGACGGCCGTCTTCCCTGCGGATCCTCGGCCCTTAATAGCCTGCTCGCGCTTGTGGGCGTGCTGCATGTTGCGAGCCTTCCCGCCGAAGAAGGTTTCGTCTACCTCGACAGGCCCGGCGAACGATTTGCCGTTAGGACCGCTCCACGCTTCTCGAATCCGATGGAGCATGAACCAAGCCGCGGCCTGTGAGACGCCGATGTCTCGGTGGAGCTTCATGCTCGAGACGCCTTTGAGACTAGTCAAGCAGAGGTAGATGGCGATAACCCATTTGCGGAGCGCGATCTTAGAATGGGCAATAGGGGTGCCCGTGCGAACGCTGAAGTAGCTCCGGCAGGTGGAGCACCAGTAGGGCATCGGCTTTTCGTTCGGGACTTCGCTGGTGCTGAGGCTACCGCAATGTCCGCAGCACCGAGTGCCATGCCAGATTGCAGCCTCGAACCATTTGGTTGCCGCTTCATCGGTCGGGAACATGTCCATGAGCTGAACAACGGTTATGCCTTCCCGGTGCCCTCGCCCTGGGGAGTTGTATCGCGTCATCATGATCGTAGAATACACGATCACGGGTGCCTTGTCAATCGTTTCTTATAATTCCCGAAAATAGCATAGCGAGATAGGCGGATCAACAGACGGACGCTACTATATCTCTAATTTTTTCAAGAATTTACAGACGATACCCCACCAAAGAAGCGAAAGAAAGGCATGAAGGAACGTGAGCGCAGGTGAAGAGTTCGAAATGCTCATTGAACTGATGGCGAGGCTTCGCGCTCCAGATGGATGCGCTTGGGATCGCGAGCAAACGATGGCGTCTTTGCGGTCCTTCGTACTCGAAGAAGCCTACGAGCTCGTGGACGCGATCGGACAAAACAACACGGAAGCCGTTTGCGAAGAGCTCGGCGACCTTCTCCTCGAAGTCGTTTTCGTCGCTCAAGTGGGGATTGAAGCGGGGGCGTTCACGATGCCCGAGATCGTGCGTGGGATCCGAGAAAAGCTGATCCGGCGTCATCCACACGTCTTCGAGTCCAAGACCGCCGACGGCGCGGGAGCGGCGCTCGCACACTGGGAAGACATCAAAGCCAAGGAGAAGCCCTCGCCCACATCGCATCTCGACGGCGTAGAACACTCGCTCCCCGCCCTGGGACGTGCGGCCAAGCTCTCGAAGCGGGCCGCCCACGCAGGTTTCGACTGGGACTCTCGCGAGCAAGTTCTCAAAAAAATCGATGAAGAGGTTCTCGAGCTGAAAGAGGCCGTGCGCGCGGGAAACGAATCCTCGGTTCACGAAGAGCTCGGCGATTTACTCTTCGCGATCGTCAATTTTGCGCGGCTTTCGAGAACAGACGGCGAGGTGGCACTCTTGGATGCGAACGAGAAGTTCTCCAAGCGTTTTCGGTTCATGGAAAAGCGGCTCGCGGCCGACGGCAAATCCGTCGAGTCCGTTACGATGGCAGAGCTGGAGCGATTATGGGCGGAAGCCAAGAACTGATCCGCCCCGATAGGTCGAAACGCTCATCTGCCCATCCTCGCGGATGCGGACGGTCACCGTACCGTTATGGTCGGTGCGAAGATACTCGATCCCGCGCTCCCTCAACCGGTGGAGCACGCGGGCAGACGGCAGGGGACGTGATGGAGCGCGACGGGCAGAGATGATGGCTAGCTGCGGGCGCACAGCGTCGAGAAAGGGTTCGGTGCTCGAGCTTCGGCTTCCATGATGGGCGACCTTGAGAACGTCCGCGCGTAAATCCGCTCCGGATCGAACGAGCGCCGCCTCGAGCGCTCGCTCCGCGTCTCCGGTAAGCAAGAGGCTCCGGCCTCCATAGGTGATCCGCAGAACCACGGAGCGATCGTTCGATCTCTCGAATCCCGAGTGCGACGCCGCCAGAACTTCGAATTGCACGCCGCCCCAAGAAAAGCTTTCGCCGCTCGTCAGCACATGGGCCGTTATCCCGGCCCCAGCAGCACGCTCATGTAAAGCGCGATAAGCCGGGCGATGCGACAAGGCCCACTCGGGATCTCCTTCCCAGAGGGCATTGACCTCGAGCTCCTCCATCACCGTGAAGAGCCCTCCCACGTGATCGAAATCCGCATGCGTCACGATCACCGCGTCCAACTTTCGAACACCACGATTGAGAAGATAGGGAACGAGAACGCTTTCACCGATATCGAGCGACGAGTGGCCCAGTCCACCGCCATCCACCAGCACGTTTTTGCCGTCGGGAAGGGATAGCACGATGGCATCACCGTGGCCGACGTCGAGAACGGCCATTTCGAGCACGTCGCCCTTGTGCGGCCAGTGCGGCCACGAAAAGGCCAGCGACGCCACCAAGACGACGAGGATACAGGCACCGGCGCCGAAGCGGCGCCGCGAGGGCGAGATGACAAGTAAGAGCGCCGGCGCGTAAAACACGACCCAAGTCGGAGACGGCGCCCCGACGCGCAGCGAGGCGACCGGAAGATGCGCGGCGAGCACAGCGATGAAGTTCAACACCGCGACCGCCTGCGTCGTCGCAAAAGCGACAAGCCCCGAGACGAGGGAAACTTCCGAAAAGGCGATAAGTGCCACGCCGAGAATGCAGACGATGGCTGCGGCCGGCATGGCGGCGAGGCTCGCGATCGGCGCGACGGGGCTCAAGCGATGAAAATGCCACGCCGCGACCGGCACGACACCGAGCTGCGCGGCGATGGAGATCGCGAGTGGCAGTGCAAGCCTGCCCGCGAATGCGAGCCTCGAGTGAAGCGGGTCCATCCCCGCAAAACGCGGCATAGAGCGGTAACAGGGCAAGAAGAACGAGGAGTGAGCTCGATGAGCTCACACCGCAGCGACGCATGAGCGCATGGAGAAAGAGGATCCAAAGGGCAACATGAGCACCGCTGATGGCCATGACGTGATAAATGCCGGCACGTTGGTAGAGGCGCTCGAGCTCAGCCGAGAGCCCTGCACGTTCACCCGTGACGAGCGCCGCGACCACCCCGAAGGTTTCTTCGGAGAGCCGACGCTCGAGGCGTCTTTGAGCGCGAAGACGAAGCCGCGAGATGAAGGATGACCAAAACGACCCTTTTTCGTCGAGCGTCACAAGAAGTCCACTCTTGGTCGAGCCAAGAAGCTCGATCTCTTGGCGGGCGAGATACGCCGCCCCGTCGAAGCCGCCCCCGTTACGAAAATAGGAGGGCAGGCGGAGGCGCGTCCAGAAAACGAGACGATCGCCGGCCGCGAGTGCCTCGAGGCGGCCTCGATGGACCCCGCGAACACTCACCTTCAAGCCACCTTGGACGCGGACCTCTTGGCCCGCGACATCGACGCGTCGGACGTCCAACGCAAGCAGTGTCGCGGCGCGCGCGCGCTCGGGCTCGCGACGCAGCCGGCCCTCGACGCGACGCGGAGACACGAAGGCGCGCGCGCCCTCGCGTCGATAGAGATCGCGAAGCGTGGAACTCGTTGTCCCTCGCAGCGCGTCGGCCGCATTCCCCATGAGAAAGAACGCCACGGCGACCGAGGCCGAGCCTGTGCGCAGCCAACCGCGGCGTGCCGAGACCGTCGCGGCCGCGAGGACGATAGCCGCCGTGCACAGAGGAGGCCCGGGGCTTTCGAAAGGAGCCAGCAGGACGCCGGATACGAGCGCAAGACACGGTAGAAGCGCCGGCGCTCTCACAAAAACCCGCGCCGATTTCGATCTAGAACGTCAACTGTTTGCAGGTCTTTCGGATGATGAGGTGGCGGGCACAGAATCAAGTCTGGAGAGTGCAGGGCGACGGATGAAGGACGCGATGGTCTCGAAGTGATGGGTATTTGGAAAGAGATCGACGAGCTCGAGTGCTTTGATCTCGAAGCCGCCCGCAACGAGTAAGCGCGCATCCCTCGCGAAAGCCGGGGGATCACAGGAGACATAATGCAGGCGCTCGACCGAACTCGCGACAAGGCGCTCGCAGAGGGCCCGTGGAAGGCCGCCACGCGGCGGGTCGAGGATGACGATATCGTCCGGTTTGAACGAAAACGCCTCCGCGAAGGCCGCAGCGTCTTGCTGGATGAAGCGCACGTTCCGCACGCTCTGTTGTCCGGCAGCTTTCGCATTGGCCTTGGCGTCCGAGAGTGATCGCGATGCGCTCTCGACCCCGAAGAGCTCTCCCGCTGCGGAAGCGAAGGGAAGCGAGAAAAGACCGACGCCACAATAGAGGTCGATCCATCGCGCCACCGCCGACTTCGGAGCAACGATCTGGACGAGCTGGTCGAGAGCGAACCGATTCGCTTGAAAAAAGCTGCCGGCGGTTTGCCGAAGCATGAGCTCGCCCACACGATGCTCCACGATAGGGCTCCCGACGCGAAGCTCCCGCCCGCCGCCGCGTTCCGCCTCCACGATGAAGCCTTGAAGCCCCGCGTGCTCGAGGAGCTCAAAAGAATCACGCTTTTCGAATTCACGTACGCCATGACTAGATTGGACGAGAAATCGACCGATAATCCTCCCTGGCTGATGGCTGGATTCTTGAAGCTCGATCGATTTCAATCCATGTGCTCGCGTCGTATCCTCGTGGAACCAAGAGCGGATGGCGCGCCATGTCGCGTTCAGGGGCCCCGAAGCGAGAAGACAATGCTCGATGTCGTGCACCGCGTGGCTCGCGCGACCGCGGAATCCCATAACGAGCTCGTTTCCACTTCGTGAGAGATGCAGTCGCATTCGGGTGCGATAGCCCGTTTCCGGAAATGGCGTCGCCGTGACGGTGCGGTGCGAGATGCGCTCGCGCGCGAGGCTTTCGAGCAGGATGTCGCGCTTCGCTTCGAGCGCAGCCGCGGGTAAGAGATGCATCAAGGAGCACCCACCACACCGTCCGTAATAAGGACACGGAGCCTCACGCCGGTGCTCCGCCGATTCCAGGAGCGCGACGCTTCTCGCTCTGATGAAGTTTTTCTTTTCGCTAATCGTCTCGACCTGATGTCTCTCACCGGGTACGGTCCCGGGAACGAAGACCACGCGTCCTTCGTGGCGGGCGAGACCGTCGCCGCCCGCGACAATTTTCTCGATCTCGAGCTCGAAACGCTTCAAGTGAAGTCTCTCTCTCTAGCTTAGCTAGAGCCTGTTGCAAAACGTAACCGCTTTCACCGTTGGTTTCAATCCGCGTCCAATCGGGCAGCTGACAGATCTGTGATTTGCCGGCGCCAAACGCGCCTGGATCGATCCGCAAGAATTTTCCCAACTATTTTGTATTTGGTCGTTTTTTTCTTGACTTGTAGCCTAAGGGATGATATTTATTAGGCGTTATAGGGACCGTTACCAGGCAGTCCGCCCTCTTCTACGTCAACTTCTCCAAACAGGCGTCGCTCATCAAGGATGATCTACTCGAACCCGTCGACACGCTCCTCGAGGACCCCGAGCTGATAGAACTGACGAGAGAATCGCTCGCTGGTCGTTTCCCGCTCTCACCGCGTACCGGCCGGGTGAGTATCGCGCCTGACCGCTTGCTCCGCAGCTGTGTACTCAAGCACATCAAAGGATGGTCCTTCCGAGTCCTCGAGCGGGAGATCCGTTCTAGCCTCGTGTATCGGCGCTTCACTCGCTTCGACGACGATTCGATTCCCAACTACTCCACATTCAGTCGCAACTTTTCCCTACTCGGTGATGCGTTCGTAGAGAAAATCCATGCCCGTGTGGTCGCTCAGGCTCGAGACGAAAAGGTGGCTACGGGACGCAAGTTACGCACGGATACGACGGTAGTGGAGAGCAACATCCATTACCCCACAGATAGCTCACTGCTTGCCGATGGCATCCGGGTGCTCACCCGTAGTCTGAAGTGTATTGCAAAGGCTTGTGCTCAAGGTGCGCTCAAGGTGGTGGACCACAGCCGATCAACGAAAAACAGGCAGCTTGAGATCGACCGCGCCAGCAAGTCGTTCACCGAATCGAGCCAAGTCAAGTTCAAGCAAAGTTATCGCAAGCTCATGGGCACGGCGCGCAGCGTGGTCCGGCAAGCCGACGAGGTTATTCAGTCGCTCAAGAGCGGAAAGCTTCCGGTCGTGGGTTCGCTGGTGAGCATCATAAGCAATCAGAGCCAACTCGAACATTATCTGCCACTGTGCAAAAAGGTGTTAGCTCAGACAAAGGCCCGTGTTTTAGGGGGCCATCGTCACCATCCGGACAAGATCGTCAGCCTGTTCGAGGAGCATACGGCCGTGATCCGAAAAGGCAAAACATGGAAGCCGACCGAGTTTGGACGACTCGTGCGAATTGATGAGGTGGAGAACGGCATTGTTAGCCACTACGAAGTTGCCGCAGGCAATCCGGCGGACCAAACTCAGTGGATGCCCGCGCTGGAGCAACACAAAAAACAGTTCGCTCGTGCGCCGGAGATGGCGACCGCTGACCGCGGATTCTTTTCGGCAGACAATGAACGCAAGGCCATAGATCTCGGTGTAAAGAAAGTGGTGTTGCCGGCTCGAGGACGACCCTCGAAAAAACGAGCCAAGGTTCAAAAAAAGCGCTGGTTCCGTCGAGCCCTCAAGTGGCGCGGGGGCGTCGAGTCCCGCATCAGCACCCTCAAGCACCGCTTCGCTATGCTTCGCGCCACCTACAAGGGCGACCGAGGATTCAAGCGTTACGTCGGGTGGTGCGTTATCAGCCAAAACCTCATATCGATCGCTCGAGTCAAGCGGCGAAGAAAGGACAGCGAAAATGCCGAACCCTTCATTCCGATCCACGTAAACGTCGGGACCAGCTCCTACAACAGATTCAACAATATGCGCGAAGGGCGATCTTCGGCACACCCTCCGAAACCTATCGTACCTGCGGTACGCCCACTTGTCGGTGCCACGGGCCCGGGCCAAAGCATGGCCCTCACCTCTATATCAATTTTCGTGGCAAGCACGGCAAGACTACCGGCTACTATGTGCCCCAAGCCGCACACAAGCGTATCCGCGAAGGCGTCGCCGCATGGCAGAGCTTGCAGGATTGTCTGCGAGAACTCGCGGACATCAACAAGCAAAATACGCTCGACCGTGCCCGACAGGCGCGTTCCTAACAAGCAGTACAACCAACGGCCTCACTCCTGTGCTCAAACAAATGAACGCCTTGACGCTAAACGGGCTTTTGCAACAGCTCTAGCTAGTTCCTGTCCAGAAACACCATAACTTGTGGTGTACGAGAGGCCTATCGAAGATGTGGGTATTATACGTTTTCAGTCGGCACCTCGTAGGCTCGGAAGCGAATGAAAATCTTGGACGAAACGAGAGGCGAATCGTCAGCAATCCATGGCTATAAACGCAGTAAGAGTAATCATTATTATCGTAATAGGTGCCTTGCCATTACCAACAGGTTGCAGGTGATGATGGAACTCCATACGTAGGATTTGAAAGAAGGCAATGAGCGCCATGTGCATCGGTCGAGACCAAAGACTCGTTTCAAGAACGAAATGACGCCTTCGATTCCGCAGCGAAATCGCCGTAGGCGTTGATAGACCCAGGAACTCTTGACCATATCGGTCACCGCGAAGTGAGCCTTGGTAAAGGCAACATCTTCAACTCCCTTGCCTTTGATGGCTTCCAAGTTTGCCTTTGAAGAAAACGCGCCATCGTAGGCAACCTGGCGCGGGGCCCGTTCGTAGAGTTCGACTTGACGGTCGATCATGGTTTCCGCGAGAGTTGAATCGGACGGATTCCCATCCAAGATCACGCAATCCAAAATCATCGAGGACGAGCCACCAGTCAAACACACCTTGTGACCGTAGAGAGTCTCGCGCCGGTCTTTGCGAATAATGTCGGTGTGTTCTTCGAAGATCGAAACGACCTTTTCCTCCGCAGGCACACGCTCTTCATCAATCACTCTACGCCGAGTTTGGTTGATGACTTTTTCGGTGAGGACGAGAAAGTGCTTAAAATCCGCGGCGATCTTCTCCGCACTCGCTCGCTTCACCGGCTCGGTCAAGCCGGACTCGTCCAACTGGTCTGCAACGCGTTGAGCGGAGCGATAGGTTTCTTCCGACACCTTCAGTAGATCTCGATAGACGCGACGCCTTTGTTCCTTATCCTTCGCGTTTAGAACTCCCAGTCGACGTCTCTTCGCTCGACGCGTTCGATTGCCGAAGACCACTACTGTACCCAGCAGTTCGCGAGTTCGGCACATGAGGCGAGTGAGAACTCGGACGCAGTCATAAAGAAGCTCGGAGTCCGTAGGAGAATGAATATTCGACTCCACTACCGTGCAGTCCACTCGTACTTTTCTTCCTTTTTCGATCGCGGTCTTCTCGGCAACACTCACCAACTCTCGGTTGATTTTCTCCAGCGTTTCGAACTTCACGGCTTTGATGTTTGCTGCTAGGGTCGACTTCGACGGGCTCGGCTCTATGATGCCGAGCTGGCAAAACGTCCGATAGCTTCGAGAGTCTGCCAAGTGAAACGCCAGCTCCCGATAGGTGAACTGATTCAGCTGCTTGACCAACAACGCCCGGAGAACCTGCTCCGCGCTCATTCCCCCACGACCAACATCGCTCCCTGCCGATGGGGTGACCGACCTCAGGTCTTGCAGTACCAGCTCATTGAGCTTAGGATGGGCATCGAGCAGCGATGATATCGTTTCGAGTTCGCGTGCGTGCTCCAGCTCCAGCCAGGGCTCGCGAAGGCTTGGTTGTGGGTTGATCGTTTTTCGCATTTAGGGCTGGTCTCCTTTGGAGTTAAGTCGTTTAGAATCTGCGTTTTTGTCGACTCGATACTAAACGACACTCCCTCAGAAGGCTAGCCCTAAATTTGCGATTACCCCTTTTTTCTCAACCTCTTACACCTGTCAGGACGGGTACTAGCTAGACGTCGAAAAGAGTGACTCGGGGCAGAGCGCGCCTCAAGCGCAATCTGCGGCGATAAGCGCTCCTCGCCGCCGCGTCATAAACCTTTTTCGGCATCCGTTCTCGATATGAGGCGAGCGAGTCCTGAGCCTCGCGAAGCAGCTCGCTCCGCACGTCGTCTTCGAGCTCGACTTCGATGGCATCGAGGAGCTCTTTGTCGATGGCGGTGAGGTCGTCTTCGATTCCGACGAGGCTTTGGTCCGAATCGATCAAGTCACGGACTCGTGACGCGATACCGCTCGCAGTTTTGACGTCGAGGCCTTCGATCGCGGCAGCGATCGCTTCGAGATGTCCGCTAGGGTCGAAGGGTGGCTCGCTGTCTTTTTCGCGCTTCCCCCCTCCGAGACTCACTTCACGAAAACGACGAAAGGCAGCTTCCACTGTTTGCCGGCAATAGCCGAGCTTACGCGGCTTGGCGCGTGTTTTCGGCCGCTCGAAGACACGATCGATCCCTTCTTTGACGACCGACAGCGGTATCCTCTGCTCTTCCCAGCGAAAGATGAGAAACCATTCCGCCGGAGTGATGAAGAGCGGGCTTCCCCGGCACTCGACGAAATAGTCCGCGACCAACCCATAATAATGTCCTTCGCCATCCAAAAAGAACGCCCCTACTTCAGATAAAGAACGTCATCCGAATAAAGCACGCGACGCGTCCCATCCGCAACCTCCACCGCCAGCCCACCATCATCGGCAAGACCGTGGATGATCGCACGATAGCCCTCTCCTTCGCGCGGCTGCACGAGAACCCTCCGTCCAGTATCAACTGCCGCGAGCTCACGGCAGCGGGCCAAAACGCGCGCCGCTTCGCGCTCGCTCCACCAATATTCGAAGCGCGACACGACGCGAGCCGCGACCGCCTCCGTCTCGAGCGCTCCGGCATGAACCCCTTGGATAGACGTCGCTCGATCCCGGACGTCCGTCGGAAAGCTTTCCAGCGGCTGGCCCACATTGATGCCGATGCCGACGACGAAGACCTCCGCCCGCGAGCCTGTGTAAGAACCTTCGCACAGAATCCCGGCGAGCTTTCGCTCGTTCACATAGAGGTCATTCGGCCATCGCAAGCGCACGTCGAGCCCGCAGATGTCGTGAATCGCTTCCGCCGTAGAGACCGAAGTGAGAAGAGGCAGGAGCGATGGCGCGAAGTCAGCTTCGGGCCGAAGGAGAATGCTCAGATAGAGGCCACCTGGGGCCGATTCCCAGCGCCGTTTCCAACGTCCACGTCCGCCACTCTGCTCGCTCGCGAGAAAGAGACTTCCGTGAGGCGCCGCGTGCTTCGCATAATGAAGCGCCAAGTCGTTCGTCGAAACGCAGCGGCCGACGTGAAGGATAAAGGCACCGAAACCGGCACCTTGGGCTCTGAGTCTCGCGGCGAGGGAAGGCTTCGCGTTCGAGGTCGCTACCCCGATTTCGGCATCTTAGACTTCAACACGTCGATTTCCTTCTGGATGAGGCCCTCGGCCAAATCCGGAACGACTTCCCAAGCGATCTCCTTTATGACTTTGGAAGAGAGCTTGTCGACGACACGTTGCGCGATGCGCTCGACGAGATCGTCGTCCACGCCACCCGGCGTAGGCGTCTCCGGCTCCGAGCTCGCGACCGGTGGGGGCGCGGGTTGGGTCACGTCTATGGGAACAGGCGGTTCAGCGGCGGGCGGAGCCACGGGTGGCGCGGGCGGTTCAGGCGTCACCGACGCTACTGGAGCAAAAGGTGTTTCGACCTCGCTTAGCATATTTGGCGAGTCCGGAGGTTGTGGATACTCGGGAGGACTCGGCTCGGGGGAGCTCGGTGGTGCCGGCGAAAAAGCATCGGCTCCCGCAGCCAGCTCTTCCATCGTCACTGGCATGTCGATCGAAGGGATGGGCGACGGGATGGGCGGAGCCACATCATCGCCCGTCGGCTCCACGAACAGGTCCGCACCGGGTAGAGGCTCCATCGGCATCGCTATCGTGGGCCGCTCGTCCGGCGGGGCAGCATCGGTCACTGGCGTCGGCGACGGAGGTGGTTCGAAACCACCCGGCGCGGGCGGGACATCACTCAGCCCACCATCGGCCTGCGGTATCACCACCTTTGTTCCGCTCGGCACTTGCCACGTCGCGTCGGGGTCTTCGGCTTCACTCCTGTCGAGCTCTTCTTCGATGGTTTCGCCGATACCAGCGTCGGCCGGCTCGGATGAGAGCGGCGGGGACATGAAGACCGTGGCAGCCTGTGCTTCCTCATCGATCGCTGGCGGCTCGGGTTCCATGGAGGCCGGCGCGGCGGGCGCAGCCGGTGCCTCGGGCACTTCGCTCCAGATATCATCGCCGCTCGTGGACAGAGGCGTCGCCGGGGCGTCCGGAGCCGCGAGCAGCATCGTATGGTCTCCGGGATCCATCGCGAGCTCACGCTCACCCGCTTCCACGGCGAAGGCGTCATCGAGATCATCGATGGCTGGCGTCTCGATGGGCGGCGGCATCGGTGGCGCAGGTATTTGCGGCCCAGTCATGGGCGGGGGCGTGCCTAACGAAGGAGGCTGAACGAGCACGGTCTCGTCTTCGATGGGCAAGTTGGTGAAGTCGGGCTCTGGTGCTGGCGGTGGAGCGGCTAGTGGTGGAGCGGGTGGCGGCGGAGCAAGAGGTACGGGCGCAGGCGGCTGTGCGGGCGGGGCCGCAGCTTGTGCCACGTCGCCAGTCGCTCCGGTGAGAAGCTCCTTGACCTTGGCAATGAGTGTTTGAGGCTCGAACGGTTTCGCGAGAAAGCTTTCACACCCGGCAGCCTTGGCGCGCTCTTGATCAAAAGGCTCGAATGCTCCGGTCAGAAGCAATACCGGTATTTGCTTCAAGTCGTCGCTGGACTTGATGAATTCGCAAACTTCGTACCCGTTCTTCTCCGGCATGATAATGTCGCATAGAACGATGTCTGGTCGGACGGAACGAATCTCGTCCATCGCCTTCTGTCCGTTTCCAACGGTGTGGAGCTCGAAATCCTCGTCGGAAAACGTTAGCTCGATAACCTTTTGTATCGTAATGCTGTCGTCGGCGAGCAGGATTTTATGTCCCATCGCCCCTCCTTCCGGATTCCGAGATCGATTGCCGTATCTTGGACGTGCGAATCGCGATCACAGAGCGTGATTCCGCAAGTTTGAAAATGGTAGCACCAGCGCGGGATCGTGTCAACCGAGGCAACATCATAATTCCTTCCTTACGAAGGCTTTAGCCGCTCGAATAGGAAGTCTGTGATCTCACACGTGGACGAGGCCGGCTGGAAAACCGCCGCCACGCCCATTTCCAAAAGACTGGAGACGTCCTGGTCGGGGATGATGCCGCCCGCGAATAGGAGCACGTCGCTCATTTCCTTCTCTTTCAGGAGCCCCAGGATGCGGGACAGTAGATGTTGATGCGCGCCCGAAAGGATCGACACGCCGATGGCATCGACATCTTCTTGAAGCGCAGCCTCCACGATCTGTTCGGGCGTCCGACGAAGCCCCGTGTAAATCGCTTCCATGCCTGCATCTCGCAGCGCGCGCGCGACAACAAGCGCTCCGCGGTCATGCCCATCGAGCCCGGGTTTCGCGACCAGGATTCGAAGGGGCCGAGGGGAAGCGTTCACATCGCTCTCCGATATTGCCCGCCCACTTCGTAGAGCGCATGGGTGATTTGACCAAGGCTCGCTACCCGAACCGTGTGCATCAACTCCGCAAACACGTTTTCCTCGGCGAGCGCCACCTTCTTCAAACGCGCGAGCGCATCCGCCGTTTCTCCTTCATGACGGGCCTTAAAGCCGCGCAGGCGATCGATCTGATCTCGCTTTTCCTGATCCGATGCGCGCGCGAGCTGCACCTCGCGAGGCGGCTCAACGTCGGCAGTGGCAGCGTCGGGATCGAGGAAACAATTCACGCCCACGACGGGAAGCTCGCCGCTGTCCTTCTTGAGCTCGTAGTGAAGCGACTCTTCCTGAATGCGGCTTCTTTGATATTGAAGCTCGATCGCGCCCAAGACGCCCCCGCGCGCGTTGATGCGGTCGAACTCCGCGAGCACCGCTTCTTCCACGAAGTCGGTCAGCTCTTCCATGATGTAGGAGCCTTGAAGCGGGTTCTCGTTGTTCACGATACCGAACTCTTTGTGAATGATCTGTTGGATGGCCATCGCGCGGCGCACGGACTCCGCCGTCGGCGTCGTGATCGCCTCGTCATAGGCGTTGGTGTGGAGCGAGTTGCAGTTGTCGTAGACCGCGGTCAACGCTTGGAGCGTCGTGCGGATATCATTGAATTGAATTTCGCGGGCATGAAGGGTGCGGCCCGAAGTCTGGATGTGGTATTTGAACTTTTGGCTGCGCTCGTTCGCACCGTAGCAGTGCTTCAAAACGCGCGCCCAAAGCCGCCTCGCGACGCGTCCCATCACCGAGTATTCCGGGTCGAGCCCGTTGCTGAAGAAAAAGGACAGGTTCGGCGCGAAGGAATCGATCGGCATGCCTCGAGCGAGGTAATACTCGACATAGGTAAAGCCGTTCGCGAGGGTGAAGGCGAGCTGGGTTAACGGGTTCGCCCCCGCTTCTGCGATGTGGTACCCCGAGATCGATACCGAGTAGAAGTTCCGCACGTTTTTGTCGATGAAATATTGCTGTACATCCCCCATCAGGCGTAGCGAGAACTCCGTCGAAAAGATGCACGTGTTCTGCGCTTGATCCTCTTTCAATATGTCCGCTTGGACGGTGCCGCGGACCACACGGAGAGTGTCGCTCGCGATACGCTCGCGCTCGTCGGCGCTCGCAGCCCTTGCCTGCTCGCGCTCGAAACGCTCCAACTGCTGGTCGATGACCGTGTTGAAAAACATGGCGAGGATGGTCGGCGCGGGGCCGTTGATCGTCATCGACACGCTCGTCCGCGAGTCTCCGAGGTCGAATCCGGCATAGAGCTCTTTGATGTCGTCGAGGGTGGCGATCGAGACGCCCCCCTCGCCGATCTTTCCGTAGATGTCGGGCCGCTCGTCCGGCTCTTCACCGTAGAGGGTCACGCTATCGAAGGCCGTCGAAAGACGCTTCGCTTTGTCGTTGCGTGAAAGAAAGTGGAAGCGCTCATTCGTGCGCCGCGGCCCGCCTTCACCGGCGAATTGGCGGCGCGGAGATTCTTCGCTGCGTTTGAAGGGATAGACACCGGCAGTGAACGGATACTCGCCGGGGATGTTCTCATTCAAACGAAATCGCAAGATCTCGCCCCAATCCTCGAATCGAGGGAGAGCCACTTTGGGAACGACGCCCCCGCTCAAGGTCTTCGTCGTAGCTTCGACTCGGACCTCGCGGCCGCGCACTTCGAAGCCCACCGTCTCTCGAGCGTAATGCGACTTGAGCTCGGGCCAAGACTCGATGAGCCGCCAGCTCTCATCATCGAGATCCTTCCGAAGCTCATCATACCTTCGGCGAAGGGCCGCCTCGACCTCTGGCTCACGGCACTCTTTGGCGGCGCCATCGAGATGTTGCAAGCGCCGGGCGATACTCACTTGCTCCTCGACGCGGGCGCGCTCGCTCCGAGCAAGCTCCGCAATCTCGCCGAGATAACGTACGCGCTTGTCCGGGATGAGCGCATGACGCACTCCAGTCGAGACACCGGCAGGGACGCTCAATGACGATGCCGGCAGCTCGGGAACGAGAGCGCGCATGCGAGCGAGTAGATGCAGGTACAGTGCGGTGACGCCGCGATCGCCAAACTGGCTCGCGATGGTTCCGTAAATAGGCAGCGCGTCATCGGTTGGGGCCAAGTCGTGCAAGATTTGTTTGTTCCGGCGAAACTGCTTGCGCACGTCGCGAAGCGCGTCATCGCTGCCGCGACGATCGAATTTGTTGATCGCCACCACGTCGGCAAAGTCGAGCATGTCGATCTTCTCGAGCTGGGACGCCGCGCCATATTCCGGGGTCATGACATAGAGGCTCACGTCGCAGATGTCCGCGACGGCCGACGATCCCTGCCCGATACCGCTCGTCTCGACGAAAATGATGTCGAACCCGGAGGCTTTGAGAATCCGGATCGCTTCGTCGGTCGCGTGGGAAAGCTCGGAGCCCGAGCCGCGCGTCGCAAGGCTTCGCATGAAAACGTGTTCGTGGTCGATGGCGTTCATGCGAATGCGGTCACCGAGAAGCGCACCGCCCGTCTTTCGCTTCGACGGGTCGACCGACACGACTCCGATCCGAAGCTCGGGCGCATCCGCGACGAGCCGTCGTATGATCTCGTCCGTCAAAGAGCTTTTCCCTGCGCCTCCGGTACCCGTGATGCCGAGGACGGGCACTCTCCGCTCCTCCGCGATCTTCCCGACACGTTTGTCGAGCTCGGCGCTCAGCCCGGGTTCGTCGGCCTCGGCTTGGGTGATGAGACGCGCGAGCTTAGGGACTTCGCCCGCCTCGAGCCAGGACAAGTCGCCGTTTCTAGAGACGGGCGCGAGCGTAAAGTCCGCTTCTCGCACCATATGGTCGATAATGCCGGCTAGGCCGAGGCTCAAGCCGTCTTCCGGAGAGTAGATCTTGGTTATGCCGTAGGCTTCGAGCGCTCTAATCTCGCTCGGGATAATGACGCCGCCGCCGCCGCCGAACACTTTGACGTGCGGCGCGCCGCCGTCGCGAAGCCGGTCGACGAGATAGCGAAAATATTGGTTGTGACCGCCCTGATAAGAGCTCACCGCAACCGCGTGCGCGTCTTCTTCGATGACGGCGTCCACGATCTCCGCGACGGAGCGATTATGCCCGAGGTGGATCACTTCGACGCCACGCGCTTGGAGAAGGCGGCGGATGATGTTGATGGAAGCGTCGTGGCCGTCAAAAAGCGACGCGGCCGTCACGAAACGCACCGGATTAGTGGGCTCGTACCGCGTCACGGACGTCGTCATGGCGTTGGCCTCAGTTTACTCCGGGCGGAGCTCATGTAAATACAAAGCGGTGTACGGGCAGCGAAGAACGGTGTCGCTAGAGCTCAGCCTGAGGCGGCGGCGCGAGCTCTTCCTGCTGAGTCTGGTTGATGAGCTCTTTGAGCTCTTTGCCCGGTTTGAAATAGGGAACTTTCTTCGCGGGCACATCGACGCGCTCGCCCGTCTTCGGATTACGTCCCTTGCGGGACTCGCGCTGCCGGATCCGAAAGCTACCGAAGCCTCGAAGCTCGATCTTGTCGCCACGGTGAAGAGCATTGATGATGCTCTTGAAAACGGTATCCACGATGATCTCAGAGTGTTTTTTGGTCAAATCCGACACTCGCGACACTTCTTCGATCAGTTCCGCTTTCGTCATGACTGAAAGACTCCCTTCTCAAATACCGGAGCGGCCCGGCCCGGTAGCTCCCGATAGCTATTTGTCGCGAGCGCCGATGCCGAGCCGCCACAGAGATCCTATCCTTCCGACTCGCTCTCCGTCTTGTCCGCCGCGTCGGTCTCGGGATTGGCTCGAGAGCTCGAGCCCCAGTCCGCCCCGAAATCCGCGACGTCTCCCAAGGTGGCATCGGGAGAGCCTTGGCTCGAGTAATGCGCTTCGTAGTCTTCCACGTTGACCGCTCGAATCGAGAGCCCGATCTTGCGCTCCTGCTGCGACATCTTGATGATCTTCATGCGGTAGGAGTCGCCGACCACGAGCTTGTCCTCGGCTTGTTCGACGCGCTCGTCCTCGACTTCCGAGACGTGCAAGAGACCTTCGATCCCTTCCTCGATCTCGATGAAGGCTCCGAAATTCGTGAACCGGACCACTTTGCCGTCCACGACATCGCCTTCTTGATGACGGTTGAAGAACTCTTCCCACGTGTCCTCGCCCATCTGCTTCAAACCGAGCGAAAGGCGCTGGTTCTCGGCGTCGATGTTCAGAACGAGGGCGTCGACCGTGTCACCCTTTTTGAGAACTTCCGAGGGATGGCTCACGCGCTTGTTCCAGCTCATGTCAGAGATGTGGATGAGGCCGTCGATACCATCCGCCACTTCGACAAAGGCGCCGAAATCGGTGAGGTTTCGTACTTTGCCCTCGATGCGCGCACCTGTTTGATATTTTTCCGCGAGCTGCTGCCACGGGTTCGGCTCGATCTGTTTGAGACCAAGGCTAATGCGGCGCTCTTGGCTGTCGACTTGGAGAACCATGGCTTCGATTTCGTCGCCGACCGTGAGTACTTTCGAAGGGTGCTTCACGCGCTTGCTCCACGACATCTCGGAGACGTGGATGAGGCCCTCGACGCCTGGCTCGAGCTCGACGAAAGCGCCGTAATCGGTGAGGCTGACGACTTTGCCTTTCACGCGCTCCCCGGTGGGAAAGCGAGACTGCGCCGATTCCCAAGGGTCGGCCGAGAGTTGTTTGAAGCCGAGCGAGACACGCTCTTGCTCGCGGTCGAACTTCAGTACGACGACCTCGGTTTGGTCGCCCACGTTGAACAGCTCCGACGGGTGCTGGATACGCCCGAAGGACATGTCGGTGATGTGGAGAAGGCCGTCGATGCCGCCGAGATCAATGAAAGCGCCGTAATCCGTAAGGTTCTTGACAACCCCGCGAAAGACACGGCCCTCTTCGAGCGCGTCGAGCGTTTCGGACTTCCGCTCGGTGAGACCTTCTTCGAGCACGACTTTGCGGGAAAGAACTATGTTGCCGCGCTTCTTATTGACTTTGATGACCCGCATCTCGAGCTCTTGCCCTTTTAGGCTGTCGAGATTACGTACCGGGCGCACATCCACTTGAGATCCGGGCAAGAACGCACGCACGCCGATATCGACGGCGAGGCCGCCTTTGATGCGCTCGATGACACGCCCTTTGACGATCGCTTTGGTGTTATAGGCCTCTTCGATGACGTCCCAGACTTTCATCTTCTCGGCTTTCTCGCGCGAGAGCACGAGATAGCCGTTCTTGTCTTCGGCCTTTTCCAGAAGAACGTCGACGGTGTCACCGGGTTTTACCGTGATCGCTCCGGTCTCGTCCCGGAACTCGTTGACGTTGATCATGCCTTCGGACTTGTAGCCGACATCGACGACCACTTCACTGTCCGAAACCTGCAGCACTTTGCCCGAGACGACTTCGCCCTCGGTGATGTTGCTGTTGTAGGCGTCCAAAAGCTTTTCGTATTCCGCGGCGGGAATGAAATCTTCGATTTGCTCCCCGTCACCTCCTTCGACGAGGCTTTGCGTTGCGTTGTTGGTTTCCACCATGCCTGGTTTGTTTCCTCCTAGAACTCGATGATTTACAGGTGCGCACGCAAACGGCCGAGATTGCTTTTTTGGATGGGCTCGCTTTTAACGGGGCGGGCTTAACCTGCAAGCCGTTATCCTACTCTATTTAATTGGTTTATGTCAAGTGGCCTGAGCATGCAGCATTCAGGGGCACGTGGCGTGGGTGCCTCTGATGGGCGTATACGGCCATCTTAGTCTTCGGGACAGGTTGGGTGCTAGTTTAGTTTTTGGGTGGCGGCTTTTAGGAGTTCTTGCAGGGTTTGTTCGGGGGTTCGGTTGGTGGTGTCGATTTCTATGGCGTCTTCGGCGCGGCGGAGAGGGGAGTGGGCGCGGTTGCGGTCGGATTCGTCACGGACCTCGAGGTCGTGGGTTATCCGACGAAGTGTCACGGACTCCTTTTCGGCCTGTTCGGTGAAGCGGCGTTTGGCGCGCTCGCCAGGGCGAGCATCGAGGAAGAACTTGACGTCGGCGTCCGGGAAGACGACGGTTCCGATGTCGCGCCCTTCCAGAACTACGCCGCCGTTTGCTCCGATCGCACGCCATAGGCCGACGAGGTGGGCCCGGAGCTCAGGGTGGACGGCGATTCTCGACGAAGCGTTCGCGACGCGCTGCTCCCGAATGGCCTCGCTCACGTCCTCCCCATCGAGAAGGATGCGCTCGAAACGCTCCCCCGCGAACTCGATCCGAGAGTTCGCCGCCAAAGTAGCGAGCGCAGCGCCGTCGCTCATATCGATGCGCTCGCGCAGCGCTTTGAGCGCGACGGCCCGGAACGTAGCGCCCGTATCCAAATAGAGCAATGACAGCCGCTCGGCGATGTTCCGGGCCGCGGTGGTCTTTCCCGCGCCAGCCGGCCCGTCGATAGCGATGATAGGGCGGTTTCGAGCGATCACTTGACCTTTGTCCGCCGCGCCCGCATCGGCGCTTCGTTTTTTAGCGTGGCGACCTCGGCGGGGGTCAGCTTCCGGAAAGCGCCAGGCGCGAGGCCTCGCACGGAGAGCGGCCCGATGCGCTCGCGGTGCAGCTCGACGACCGGATAGCCGAGAGCGCGAAACAGACGCCGAATCTCCCGGTTCTTACCCTGGCGCAAAGTCACCCGCATTCGGGTTCGTGGTCTGGAAGCATCCTTGCTTTGCCTCGAGCTAAGGACACGGACGTGTTCGATCGAAAGACGCTCGCCTTCGACGACGATGCCGCGCGCCGCCTTCTCAAATACGCTCGCTCCCGGAATCCCGACGACGGTCACGAGATAGATTTTGTCGACCCGATATTTTGGATGGGTCAGTCTCTGCGCCAGCTCGCCGTCGTCGGTCAGGACCAAGAGGCCGCTCGTCGCCATGTCGAGCCTGCCTACCGGGAACAAACTCTGATAGGCGATGGGAAGTAGCTCCATGACCGTCCGCCGCCGGCCCGGGTCCGACCTCGTGGTGACATAGCCGGGCGGTTTGTTGATCGCGACGTAGCGCCGAGTAAGGCGGGCACGCACGCGGGAGCCATCGACTCGGATTTCTTGCGCGTCCGGATCGGCAACGCTTCCGAGCTCTGTGATGACTTCGCCGTCTACTTGGACTCGCCCTTCGAGCATCAACTGCTCAGCCGTACGACGAGACGCGATGCCGGCATGGGATAGAATTTTTTGGAGGCGTTTCTTCATTTCCGTTGGTCGAGTCTATCGGCTATCTGGCGGCTATCTGGTCCTTGTTCTGCGGGCTTTGATTGGCTTGGTGGCTCGGGGTTTGTTTCTTCTTGTAGCGGTTCTATTTCTACTTCTGCTTTTGCTTGGTCCAGGGTTTCCAGGGTTTCCAGTTGTTGGGCTACTTCGTCGCCGAAGACTTCGGACATGTCTTTTAGTTGGGGGAGGTCCTTCAAGTTCTTTAGGCCGAAGCGGACTAGAAAATCCCTTGTGGTGCCGTATAGCAGTGGGTGGCCGACTACTTTTTTGCGGCCGACGATCTTGACGAGTTTTCTTTCTAGGAGGGTTCTTACGACGCCGGCGGAGTGGATGCCACGGAGCTCCATAATCTCGGGGATTGTCGTTGGTTGGCGGTAGGCGATGACGGCGAGGGTTTCGAGCGCCTGGATTGAAAGGCGTGCGGGACGGGGGCTATCGAATAGGCGGCCGACACGTTCGTGGAGTTCCGGCCGGGTCGTGATCTGCCAGCCGCCGGCGACTTCGACGATCTGAAGGCCACGGCCGCTTTGGTCGTAGAGCTCTTTCAAGCTTAAGAGCGCTTCTGCGATGAGCTCGGGGGCTTCGGGAATTGCTTTTTTCAAATGGCGCACGGAAATCGGCTCGCCCGAGGCGTATAGGAGGGCTTCGACGCTCGCTTGCACCTCTTCGAGCGGCAGAGCAGGCTCCGCGGTATTCGGTATGGTTTCCCCACTTCCGTTGACGGGCACGTCGTTCTCCCTGTTATTTTTGTTATCCGGCATCCGGGTGCCGCATGACGTGGATGGTTCCGAACAGCTCCTTCTGATAAATCTTCAGCTTCCGAAGGCGAACCATTTCGAGGATAGCGAGAAAGGTTACGATGACATCGCTGCGAGCCGTCGCGTCATCGAAGAGGTCGACGAAAGAGCATGGCTCGTCGGCGTTGAGGCGCGCCTCGAGCTTTCGGATCATCTCCTCCATCGAGATCGTTTCGCGCTCGAAAACGAGATCGGTCCGCTGTCGGACACGAGAGAGCACTTCGCGGAACGCGCTCAGAAGCTCGAACAAGTCGACATCGATCAAAGTTTCATGCGCCGGAGCTTCCTGACCGTTGCCGGGAGTCAGATTCTCGATGACGGAATCAGGCCGAACGAAAGTCGCGTCTCGGATCTCTTCGTGCTGGTGTAGCTGCTGCGCGGCTTCTTTGTAACGCTCATATTCGAGCAGCCGCGCGACGAGCTGGGCCCGAGGATCCTGGCTCTCTTCGTCTTGCGTGCCGTCCTCGTGCGGCGGCGGCAACAGCATCTTCGACTTGATGTGAATCAACGTCGCCGCCATAACGAGGAACTCGCCGGCAAGGTCGAGGTCGAGGTTGAGCTCTTCCATGAGCTCGATAATCTCGAGATATTGCTTCGTGATCTCGGCAATCGGGATGTCGTGGATATCGACTTCGCTCTTTCGAATCAGATGTAGCAGCAGATCGAGCGATCCTTTGAAAATCGGGAGTCGTACGTGATACTTTTGTTCGACATCGCCGCTCTCGTCCGTGCTCGCGCTGAGATAGAGCTCTGTCAGACTCATAAATCGTCCTCGGTTGGAAGCTTTATCGCGGCGCGCACATCGACCATCGTCGACTCGGCAACCTCGCGTGCCTTCCGTCCGCCTTCGCGAAAGATATCCCGTACGTCGTCGGGACGCTTCTCGAACGCTTCACGGCGAGCGCGGATGGGCTCGAGGCGCGGCACGAGCGCGTCGGCAAGGGCGCTCTTGCACTCGACGCAGCCAATGCCGGCGGTGCGGCAGCCCTCGGCGGCCCAATCTCGAGTCTCTTGGCTGGAGAAGACTTTGTGCAGATCGAAAACGGGACAGATGGCCGGGTCACCCGGGTCTGTCCGCAGCTTTCGGGCCGGATCGGTGACCATCGTCTTCAGCTTCTTCCGCACCGAAGCTTCGTCTTCCGCGAGCCCAATCGTGTTGCCGTAGCTCTTCGACATTTTACGGCCGTCGGTCCCAGGAAGCTTCGGGGTGGGCGTGAGCTTGACCTCGGGCTCAGGGAGCACGTGCCCGTAGAAATTGTTGAAGCGGCGCGCAATCTCACGAGTGAGCTCAATGTGAGGCGCTTGATCGACCCCGACCGGAACCGTGTCGGCGCGATAAATGAGGATGTCCGCGGATTGAAGAAGCGGGTAGCCGAGAAACCCGTAGGTCGTCAGATCCTTCTCGCGAAGCTGCGTCATCTGCTCTTTGTAGGTGGGGACGCGCTCGAGCCACGGGAGCGGCACTACCATCGACAACAAAAGATGAAGCTCGGCGTGCTGCGGGACGTGGGACTGGACGAAGAGCGTCGAGCGTTCCGGGTCGAGCCCAACCGCGAGAAAATCGAGGGCGAGCTCGTGGGTGTTCGCCTTCAGCTCCGAAGTATCGGCGTAATCCGTCGTGAGCGCGTGCCAATCGACGATGGGGTAGAACGTCTCGTAGTCGTCCTGCATCGCCTCCCAGTTCTCGAACGCCCCCAGTAGATGGCCGAGATGGGCGGGGCCCGTTGGACGCATTCCAGATAAAACACGTTTCTTCGTCGTCATAATGTGCTGAGATGCACTGTTAATGTTGGACACTAGCACAAAAGCTAGAGCAGTTCGCGGAGGTTTTGGTGTACTTGGGCGCCTAGTCTTTCACCGAGAAGCTCTTGAAGTTCCTCGAGTTCTGCCGCTTTCACACCCTTCAGGCTTTTGAACCGCGTTAGTAGCCGTCGGCGTTTTTTGGGGCCCACACCGGGGATGGACTCGAGTGACGAGCTCATGTCGCGAGCTTTCCGCTGCTGCCGGTGGAAGGTGACCGCGAAGCGATGCGCTTCATCGCGGACGCGCTGGAGAAGCTGCCGCGCCGGCGAATGCTGGTCGAGCACGATCGGCTCGGGCGCCTCGGGCCGGAAAATCCGCTCTTCTTTCTTGGCGAGGCTCACCATCGGCAAATGGGAGAGGCCGAGCTCCTCGAGCGCGTCGAGAGCCGCGCTCAGCTGGCCTTTACCTCCATCGATCAAAACGAGGTCGGGAAGCTCGTCACCTTGCTCGAGCACCCGGCGGTAACGCCTTAGCACTACTTCGCGCATCGCAGCGAAGTCGTCGGGCTTGCCCTTTTCGATCGACCGGATCTTGTATTTCCGGTAATCGCTCCTCTTGGGCTGGCCGCGCTCGAAAGTAACCATCGAGGCCACGACCTCGCTTCCCTGGATGTTCGAAATATCGAAGCCTTCGATACGCTCGGGCTTGTCCACGAGCTCGAGCAAGTCGCGGAGGGCTTCGAGCCGTCGGTTGGTCTGACGGCCTTCTTCTCGGAAATCGAGCTCGTAGGCGAGCCGCGCGTTCCTGTTGACGAGCTCGACGAGCCTTCGCTTGCCGCCTTTCTTCGGAACGAGGACCTCCACTTTCGCGCCCTTTTTTGAGCTCAGCCAGTCCGCCACGAGCGCGCGCTCGGGGAAATCGTACGGAAGGTGGATCGTAGAAGGAAGGAACCGGCCAAGCTCGTAATATTGTTTCAGCGATGCTTCGACGAGCTCCGCGTCCTCCTGCAATTCGAGCTCCTCGAGAAGAAAGCTGTCGCGATCGACGACTTTCCCCGAGCGCACCGAAAAAACTTGTAGCACGGCGTTCTCACCCTCTCGGTAGAGGCCGAAGACGTCGCTTTCGCTCCCGCGCACACCGGCCATCTTCTGGCGGATGCCGAGATCCTCGAGCATGCTCACGTTGTCGCGAAGCCGCGCCGCTTCCTCGAAACGTTCCACCTCCGCCTCGGCATACATCTTCCCTTTGAGCGAGGCGATCAAATCGTCGTTCTTGCCTTCGAGAAAGAGCTTGGCGTCCTCGGCAGCGTTGCGATAGGTCTCGAGGCTCACGATGTCGTCGACACAAGGCGCGATGCACCGCTTGATCTGATATTGCAAACAGGGCCGCGGCCTCTTTCCGTTCAGCTTCTCCCGGCAGTTGCGTATGCCGAAGAGCCGGTGGACGAGATTCGCGGTCTTGCGGGCGAGGCTCGCGGGAACGTAGGGCCCGGAATAGACCGCGCCGTCCGAGCCGGGATGGCGCACGATATAGAGACGCGGGTAACCTTCGTCCAGCGTGAGCTTCAAGTAAGGATGGTTCTTGTCGTCGCGAAGAAGAACGTTGTAGCGCGGCTTGTGCGTCTTGATGAGGCTGTTCTCGAGCACGAGTGCCTCGCGCTCGGTATCTGTGACGACGACGTCGACATCAACAACGCGCTCCACGAGGCGGTCGAGACGCGGGCTCTCGACCCGCGCGACCTGGAAGTACGAGCGCACCCGGCTTCGAAGCGAGCGGGCTTTGCCGACATAGAGAATCTCGCCACCTTGTCCACGGAACATGTAGACGCCCGAGCTTTGGGGGAGCTCATCGACCTTTTTCTGGAAGTCCATTTCTGACCATCCAGTATAGCCGCGGAAACGGAGGCTAGACTTGCTGGTGCTCTCGTTCGGCCGGCAAGGGCGCCGCCATCGCGGGCTTGGGATCTTCCGCGCGTCGAGACATGTAAGGATCGCCTTTTTGCGGGGCGCGCCAATTATCGAACAAGCCGACGATCTGGACGCAAGCGACGGTGCAGTAGCGCGCGCACGTCTTGGGCTTGTCGAACTCGCGCGAGAGATCTTCTTTCGTGTACTCCGCGAGCCCTGTCCCGGGATAACCGCGTTGTTGGGAGCAGAGGTGGACAAGACCGTCCTCGCAAATGTAGAGATAGCGCCCGCCGGTACGGCACCGCCAGCTATGGGGTTTGCCGTGGGCGAGATCCTTACGAAAGCCCATGAAGCGCGCGTAGCTCTTCTTTCCCTGCTGGCGCAGCCGATCGTAGAGCAACATCTCGCGAGCGCTGAGAGGAACGAGCTTGCCAGCGCCGTCATGAATGATGCCGAGTGTCGTCGAAAAGCCTAGCTCCACGGCGCGGTTCGCGACCTCCACAGCGTCCTCGGGCTGGTCGATGCCGCTGCCGATGACCGAGTTGATGTTCACGAAGAACTCGGCATGTTCGGCGAGATTGCGGAGTTTGGATTCCAGGACCTTCAAGGACTTCTTCGAAACTGGATCCGGCTGGACGTTATCGATGCTGATCTGAAGATGCTGAAGCCCGGCGGCGTTGAGCTCTGGATGCGCTCGGGCGTCAGAAAGTAGCCGTTCGTGATGAGCCCGGCGATCATGCCCCGCTTTCGGATGCGCGCGATGATCGCATCGAACTCGGGGTGGAGCGTCGGCTCTCCACCGCTGATGGTGACGATAGACGCCCGAGATCCCCGAGGCTGTCGACGCGGCGCAGCATCTCTTCGATCGGAACGGGCGGGGAAAAGTCGTCGTACTCGTTGCAATAAGTACAAGCCAAGTTGCAGCGCCGCATCGGAACGATGTGCGCGAGCACCGGATGTTTCGTCGAGATAAGACCGCTCCCAATTTTCCAGAGCTCGTGCACCCGGATCTTTGCCTTGTTGCTCCACTTCATTGTTCAGTTCCGGATGATCTCGACATTGGACGGAAGGTCGAGCTCGAAGGCGCCGTTCGGAAGCACGCCATTAATGATTGTATTCTCGAAGCGGATGACCGTGTGGTCCCGGTTGTGCTCGTGAAACACGGAGCGTATCGGGGTCCAGGTCTTTTTGGCGACCGTGAGCTCGAGGGACGCGAACATCGACGCGGCCGAACCGGGTTTGGGCAAGAGCTTCAAGACGACGGCGTCATCGGTCTCTTCGACGAGGCTCGCGTCGTAGTTCTCGCCGATTTTGTCGTTGCTCGTGCCGAAGCCGACGAGAAGGTCAGCGCCGCTCGAGCCGCCGCCTTTCCCCCGGTCGAACTCCATCACTTGATTGGAAGTCGCGTTGTAGAGGCGCACGCGCTCGTCCCGTACGAGAAGGACCTTGGGAGCCGGCGAAAGGTGCTCGAAGCGGATGCGTCCGGGAAGGCGCAGATAGAGGCGGCCCTGGCTGACTTCCTGTTCTTCGAGGACGAAATCGTGATCCGTCTGCTCGAAATTGGCCGCAAGGGTCTTGAGCTCGGCACCCGCTTTCTGCATTTCGTAGAGGATCTCATCGAGACGACCTGTACTGGCTGTATTGGCTGTATTGGCTGCAGCAGGCGCGGCCGCTAGCGACAAGAGCACCAACCAGAGTTTCGGCATCAGCTTGCCCCGAACGCAGTCTACCGCGCTTGAGAGTGCGCTTGTTCCGGCTCTACGAGCTCGGCCACGGTGCCCTGGCTCTTGACTTGCCCGTCGAGCATCTCGATGATGCGGTTGCTCATCTCCGCTGCCGCGGGATTATGCGTGATCATGACGATCGTCTGCTTTTTCTCGCGATTCAAATCCGAGAGAAGCCGGAGCACTTGCTCCGAGTTGCGAGAGTCGAGATTGCCGGTGGGCTCGTCGGCAAAAATCATGGCCGGATTGTTCACGAGTGCTCTGGCAATCGCCACGCGCTGCTGCTCGCCTACCGAAAGCTCGAGCGGTTTGTAGTCGAGCTTGTGGCGCAAGTGCACGATTTCGAGCAGATCACCTACTTCCTCGCGGCTTACCGAAGGCCCGCCATAAATCTGCCTCGCGATCTCGATATTCGCCTGGATGGTGAGCGTCGCAAGAAGGTTGAACCGTTGAAAGACGAAGCCAATCTTCTTGCAGCGAAGTCGCGTGCGCTCGGAATCGGACACGCCGGCAAGGTCGACGCCATCCACGAAGACCTGCCCCGAAGTGGGGCTCGACAATCCGCCGAGAATCTGAAGCAAAGTCGTTTTGCCGCAGCCGGAAGGACCCATGATCGAGACGAACTCGCCTTTTTTGATCTCGATGTCGATGCCCTGAAGAGCAGGCACTTCGAGGGAGCCGGTCCGGTAGACTTTCCGGAGGGCTATGGTCTTCAGGACGGCGGCGCGTTGCGACATGGATGAAAGGATGTTGAGTCTACTCAAAATTTAGCGCTTCCACCGGATCGAGCTTCGCCGCTCGATAGGCGGGATAGAGCGCCCCCAAGAGCCCTCCGGTGATGCCTAGAATAGCTGACATCGCGAACGATTGAGGAATCAAATCCACGGAAAGCGTGGGAAAAGACGTAATGATGGCCCAGCGGCCGAGAACGGAAAACAAAAAGCCGACAATGACGCCCATCACGCAGATGAAGAACGACTCCACCATGACGAGGCGAATGATGTAGGTCTTGCTCGCCCCGAGCGCTTTGAGAATCCCGATCTCGCGCGTGCGCTCGATGATGGTCGTATACATTGCGAGCAGGATCACTAGATAGCTGATGAGCGCTGCGAAGATCGAAAGCGCGCGGATGAACTCTCTGAGCCCGAGCGCGTTCTCCCTCATCGCTTCCGAAAAACCCGCGAGCGCGGTTACTTTGTAGCCTTCGAAGCGCTCTTTGAGCGACACGCTCACGTCGTCCACCACGACACCCTCGGCGGCTTTGATAAAGAAAAACGAAGCTTTTCCGGCTTGTGCCGTCGCCTCTTGCATGTCGGAAATGGCCATGAAAACGCGTACGCCCGCGCCCGCCCGACAAATGCCGGAGACTTCGAACTCCCGGTTCATGATTCTGATCTTCTCACCGACCACAATGTTATCCGCCTCGGCTAACACGGTGTCGATGACGAGATCCAGCGGTCTTAAAAGGCCGCGGCCCTCCAAAATCTCTAAGCCCACGCCAACTTGGTTATACGACGCCTCGTCCACGCCGAACATCATGACGACCTTGCTCTGCCCCTTCAATCTGGTGAGCGAACCGACGAGTACCGGCGCCACCGAAGCCACTCCTTCTACTTCGAGAAGCCGCTCAGAAAGGCGCTCGGCGATAACACCGGCGCTCAAAGCGAGAAACGGCGAAGAATCCGGAGGCTGAAAGAGAACATCGGCTCCGACATTCATGATGCGCTCGGCCGTCTCATTGAGACTGCCCGTGGCCAGTCCCACGAGCACGAGCAAAAGCGCCACACCTAGAGCTACCGCAAGAATACCGACCGTGGTGCGGGTTTTGCGGTTGAAGATGTTCGCCAGAGGAAGATTCGCCATGCTGGATCTTTCGTTTGCATACCTCTCGGCCAGCCCAAACAGGTCATGCTAGCAAACTGGCCCGGATGCAGCAACTTGTGCGGGGGGAGCGGCCGCCTGCTTTCGGCCTCCTGCTGGGGGTCATTGATATACTCGTGCGCTATGAAAGCTATTCGGGTGCATCAGACGGGGGGCGCGGAGGCGCTTCAGTACGAGGATATCGCTCTGGTGGAGCCGCGGGCGGGCGAAGCGCTCGTGCGGGTTGAGGCGATTGGGGTCAACTTCATCGATATCTATACTCGGACGGGGCTCTATCCGCAGAAGACTCCGTTTACCCTCGGGCGAGAGGCCGCGGGGTTCGTCGAATCCGTGGGCTCGGGTGTCCGCGAAGTGCGGTCGGGCGACCGCGTCGCATATGCCATGACGCCCGGGGCCTATGCCGAGATGGCGGTCGTACCGGCGTGGAAGCTCGTGCCAGTCCCGGACAGCGTTTCGAGCTCGCTTGGCGCCGCGATCACGCTTCAAGGGATGACCGCCCACTATCTCTCGCACACCACGTTTCCTATCGAGGCCGGCCACAGTGTGCTCGTGCATGCGGCCGCGGGAGGGGTCGGGCTACTGCTTGCGCAGATGGCGAAACGGCGCGGCGCTAGGGTTTTCGGCACGGTGTCAACGGAAGCCAAGGCGGAAGCGGCCAAGGGTGCCGGGGTCGACGTCGTTATTCGGTATACGGACGAGGATTTCGAGGAGGCTGTTCGCGACGCGACCGATGGAGAAGGTCTGCACGCGGTCTACGACTCGGTCGGGCAAACGACTTTCGAGAAGAGTTTGCGCTGTTTGCGCCCGCGTGGAGTGCTCGCGCTCTACGGCCAGTCTAGCGGCCCGGTCCCGCCTTTCGATCTCACCAAGCTCGGCGCGGGAGGGTCGCTTTTCATCACGAGGCCGACGCTCGCGCACTACATGCTCGACCGTGAAGAGCTTCTCCAGCGCGCCGGTGACGTCCTGCGTTGGGTCGAGCGGGCCGAGCTCGACGTCGCCATCGATCGCGAGCTCCCGCTCGCGGAAGCGGCGGAGGCGCATCGCTTGCTCGAGGGGAGAAAGACGAGCGGGAAGCTGATTCTGAAGCCGTAGGAGGAACGTATGGCGAGAGCTGCCGAAACCATCGATCCGCGGCGCTTCACGGTGAGGAGTAAGCGTCGTGGGCTGCCGTTTCATCACGCCGACCCCTACGGGCTCGGCGGCGATCGAAGCGCCACTAATATCAGACTCTCTGCAAGCCCATAACCTCTATAGGCAGAGATGGACTACGGCAAAGAGAAGATGGACCAGCACCGGTGTTCCGCCGACCGTGTCCGCGAAAGTTCTCCTTCGAACAGCAGCGAGGACAAGAAGTCGTACCACTCGCTCACAGTGAACGCTCCTTCAGAGCGGAGACTTCGGCGAGCGCGATGAAGTCTCGATCGCGATGCAGGATTTCGAGGCCGTTTCGAATCGCGCAGGCAGCGATGAGGCAGTCCACGCCGGAGCGAATCGTCTTGCCGTGGCGTCGCGCGCTCCGGTACAGTGAAGCGCCCTCGAGAAAAACGGTCTCGACCAACGGAGATTCCACGATGAGAAAAGAGAGCATGGCTTCGCGCGCTACGTCGAACGCGCGTTCTTCACGGAACCCCTGAAGCACTTCCTGAATCACCGGGAGGCAGACCGCCACTTCGTCGATGTCGACCAACGCTGTCAGATCCAGCCCGGGCGGTTTCTTGAAGACTTCGATCCAGATCGACGTGTCAACGAGTACCACGACGCGGTCTTCGTGACTTCGAAGCCGAGCCCCTGTCACGCCTCATTTCCGAAAGATCACCTTCCCACAAGCCGGTTCCAGCAAGCTCCAGGATGCGGTTCGCCTTCGCCCGCCGAACATAGTCTCGAAGCGCCTGATTCACAGCAGCAGAGTAAGTTCTCTCACCGCTCAGCCGAGTGGCCTCCTCTAACAACTCCTCATCAAGCACAAGATTCGTACGTTTCATGTGTATAGTGTACCATCAGCGAACCCTGATCGAGGCAGCGTTCTCGTCCCAACCGCGTCCGTTTTTGAGCACCTGTAATACGTTGTCTCGAACAAGACCTCGGACTTTCCTACCGCGAAGGGGGGGTCCGTATGAACCGCAACGGTCGGGAGCTGGTGTTGCGGGCTGGAAGAACAACTCGCGTCCATCCGGTGACCGGTCCCTGCGCGATCTTTTCGGCGAGCGTTGGCCCTTCGACGAGCTCTAGTAGGTTGGCTCCTCTTCCGCGTAGGCACGATCCAAGAGAACTACCGGGTGCACGACCTCCGTACGCAGCGCGGCCCGACGCACGCCTTCCGAAAGCTGCATGTGACATCCCGGATTCCCCGTAGCGATGACGTCCGGTCGCGCGGGAATGATGTCCTTCATCTTGCTCTCAAGCACATCCATCGACATGTCGTAATGCGTGACGTTGTAGATGCCCGCGCTCCCGCAGCAACGCTCCGAATCTGGGTAGTCCACGAGCTCGACGCCAGGTACTTGCGACAAAAGCTCTCTCGGCTCGCTCTTCACACCTTGCGCATGGAAGAGATGGCACGGTGCGTCATAGGCGACTCGCTTTGCGCGCGTCGATGGCGACGGCTTCGGCGCTTCGAATCCTTCGCGGACGAGGAAAGCCGAAACGTCGACCACGCGCGCGGCAAAATCTTTCGCGCGCGCGTCGCCCTCGAGAAGCTCGCCATATTCCGTGAGCGCGGCACCGCACCCTGCGGCGTTCACGACAATCGCCTCAAGGTCGCCGAAGGCTTCGATGTTCTTCCGCGCAAGCTCGCGGCCGGTATTCGGAAGGCCGTTATGAAGATGTAGCGCGCCGCAACACGTCTGCGCCTTGGGCACGACGACCTCGTAGCCGTTTCGCTGAAGCACGCGCGCCGTCGCTTCGTTGACGTCACCGAACAGATGAGCAGCGATGCAGCCAGAAAACAGTGCCACCCGCCCGCGCGGCTCGCCCGACAGCATTAGGCGCTCCGGCAAAACGGTACGTTTCGGAATCGCGGGGAGCAGAGCTTGCCGCTCCGCCAGTGCCGGCGACAACATCGCGACGAGCCGCCTCGCCCCAAGCGCTTCGCCGAGTCGGGCGAGAGTCATAAACAACGAAAGGCGCCACGGATGGGCCAGCACGCCGCCGAGCAAAATCCGTTTGGACCAACGGAGCCACGGGCTTTCTTTCGCCTGTTCGGTAATCAGCCCACGCGCCTCCTCCATGATCGCGCCGACAGGAACGCCGGCGGGACAGACGGTCTCGCACCCGCGGCAGGCGAGGCACCCGTAGACCTCCGCCGCGAGATCCTCCGTCAAAGCCAGGCGGCCTTCGAGCAGCGCGCGGACGTTATAGACCTGTCCCCGTGGCGCGAGCGACTCGCGCGGCTGGGCTTCGTATGCCGGACACGCCGGCAAACACAAGCCGCAATGGACGCAGGAGAGCGTCTTGTTGTAGAGAGAGGTTTCAATCATTAGATTCTGCCAACGAAGCGCCCAGGAGAAAGAATACCCTTCGGGTCCAGCTTCTCCTTGATACGTCTCATGAGCTCATAGCCTCCTGGCGTTTCTCCGTAGACATCGAGCTCTTGTTTCATCTCTAACGGCGCTTTTTCGATCACGACCGCGGCACCATTCTCCTCCGCTCGTTCGCGCCGGTCGGAAAGCGCCTCTGGGTCCGCCGTGTGGCTGTAGACGATTCCCGAATCCGGATAAGCAATGAGCGCACCTCCATCTTGCCAGCTTTCTGCGAGCGGGATCGTCCGTGCGGGTGCCGCTTGGCCACGCAGCACGAGTGCGGCGTCGCTTTTCGGGAAATCACGTATCGCGTTCCAAGGATTCTTGTCGTCCGGCAAGACTTCGGCGTGGAATCGTTCTCGAACGTCTTTCTGCACGCCGCGCATCTCTTCGTGAAGCCCCTCGAAGCGAAGAAGAAGATTCCACTCGTGCAAACCGTGGCTCTCGGCATAGGTCGGGTTCAAGGCCACGGCAATTTCTGGCGGGAGCGGCAAGCTTCGAAGCTCGCGCCATGCAGCGGCGATGCCGCGCGGGCGGCGGGCTCGAATCGTCACGGTTGTGACTTCCTCCGGCAACGCCCGGAGCCGGAGAAATGCCCGCGTCATGACGGCGAGCGTGCCGGCGGAGCCGACGAAGAGCTTCGTCAGCTCGTAGCCAGCAACATTCTTGACGACCCGGCCGCCCGCCTTGAAAGGCGTGCCATTGGCGAGAACGCCCTCGAAGCCGAGCAGGAGATCGCGCGGGCGGGCGCCTGGCCTCCGGCGAAGCCCTGGCTCGCCGAGCGCGAAGATGCCGCCGATGGTGGCGTCGTCGGGATGCGGCACGTCGAGTGGGAGGTACTGTTGCGCCTCGCGCAGCTGTTTCTGGGTCTCGCCGAGCGTTGTGCCGGCGCGCGCAACGGCGGTTAGATCTCCTGGAATGTGATCCTCGATCCCCGTCAGAGCCGATGTCTTGAGGTACGCGTCCAGCCTGGTGGGAACGTTGCCGAGCTCGAGACGCGTTCCGCCTCCTATCGGGATCGCTGCCATCGACTCTTGATGGCAAAGTGCTAAGGCTTCGGCCGTCGCAGCGGCATCCTCGGGCTCGAGCACGAGGGAAGGGACGAGACCGTCGATCCGCGGGTCGCTCCCGTTCGGCGCACGCGCGCCGAGCGTTTCGGGAAGCTTGTTCAAATCCATGCCCCGGGCGTGGCAGCGACGCTCGGAAGGCTCGCCGCCTCGCCACATCCATGGGAGGTCGGAAAAAGCTTTCCAGGATTGCAGAGGCCTTCGGGATTCCAAACGTCGCGTAAGGCGCTCATGAGGTCGAGGTCGTGCTCCGAGAACAAGAGCCCCATGTAGCTCGACTTTTCCGTCCCGATACCGTGCTCGCCGCTGATGGATCCCCCGACCGCGACACAGAGCTCGAGAATCTCGCGCCCCGCTTCGAGCACGCGCTCGCGCTCATCGGCGTCGCGGCCGTCATAGGGGATGCATGGATGGAGGTTCCCGTCGCCCGCATGGAACACGTTCGCCACACGAATGCGGTGGCGCTTCGCAATCTCCCCGACTTTGACGAGCACCTCCGGTAGCCGCGAGCGCGGGACGACCCCGTCCTGAACGTAGAGGTCCGTCGACAAACGACCCATCGCGCCGAAAGCGGCTTTGCGCCCGCGCCAAAGACGCGCGCGTTCGTCTTCGTCGCGCGCCACCGTGAAAGACACCGCGCCCCGGCCCATGCAAATGTCTCGAATCTCGCGCTCCATGCGCTCCATCCCGTGCGCGGCGCCGTCGAGCTCGACGAGGAGGACCGCTTCCGCATCCGTGGGATAGCCGGCCGCAACAACACTCGCCTCCACGACTTCGATGGTCGGACGGTCGAGCATCTCGAGCGCCGCGGGGGTAATCCCGAGGGCGACGATGTCCGACACCGCCTCGCAAGCGAACTCCATACTGCGAAAGGGGGCGAGGAAGGTCTTCAAGGTCTCGGGCACCGGCATCAAGCGGACGAGCGCCTCGGTCACAATCCCGAAGGTTCCTTCGGAGCCCACGAACAGACCCACCAGGTCGTAGCCGACCGTATCCCGCGGTCCGCCGAGATTCGTAATCTCACCATCGGGCATCACGATCGTCAGCCCGAGAATGTGCGCGGTCGTCGCGCCGTATTTGAAGCAATGAGGTCCACCGGAGTTCTCGGCGATGTTCCCGCCAAGCGTACACGCAGACTGGCTCGAGGGATCCGGTGCGAAATACAGCCCGTGCGAGGCCACGGCCCGAGAAACTTCGAGATTGACGATCCCCGTCTGACAAAGAGCGACCCGGTTGTCGAGGTCGATCTCGAGGAACTGGTTCATCCCTGCAAGCGATAGGACGACACCGCCTTCGCTCGGGGTCGCGCCGCCCGACAGGCCCGTCCCCGCGCCGCGAGCCACGAAGGGAACCTTCTCCTCAGAGCAGAGCCGGACGACGCCGGCGACCTCCTCAGTCGTGCGCGGAAGCACGACGGCATCGGGCGTCGACCTGAAGGCAGTGCTGCCGTCGCACTCGTAAACGAGCACGTGGTGCGGTTTGACGAGAACGGACTCTGAGCGGAGGCAGCCCGTAAGTCTCTCGAGGAAGGACGCGCTCAGCATGGGAGCCGACGCTAACACGGGCGGATTCGTCAAGACAAGAGGTGGCACCGTATCTTCCTTTCTGTCACGAAGATGGCGCGGACGGCCTTGCGCCGGGGACGCTGCTGTATTAGAGTAATCGTTTTGGTAGCCTCGATCTCGAGCGAAACAGGTACCGAAACCCCCAACTCATGACTCCAATGAGCCACGACTGCCTGCGGCTCTCCGACCGCGCCCAAGCCAAGATTCGACAGCTCCTGAAATCCAGCGATCACGACAGTAGCACGGTCCGGGTTTTCGCGGAGCGAAGTGCCAAGGGAGTGCTCGACGTGGGATTGGCCTTCGACAGACCTCGCGACCAGGACGTTTCTTTGTCCCTGGAGGGCGTCGATGTCGTTACCGACTTGAAAACGCTCGAGATCGCCCAGGACAGCACCCTCGACTATGGAACTGAAGGTTTCACGCTCGCGCGAGATCTCGCTTGCGAAACTCTCCCGTTTCCCGAATAGTAACTAGTGAGTGGAATGACTAATGAATGAATTTTACGTCGAAAACGGGCCGGGCACCGACATCAGCGATGAGCACACTATGAACGCCCCGACATCCGCCCCAACATCCAATCGTTCCAACGGATCGAACGGAGCCAATGGTTCAGGCAGCGTGAGCTACGCCCTCGAGGTTGACGCGTTCCGGTCGACGGACGACTCCGTACAGGAGCTCAACGGCTCGCTGAAAATGCTATCTCGCACGCTGAAGGTCGCCACCAACTCCCCAGTTGAACTCTTCAACGTCACCGACCGCATCAAAGACCTCGTGAAGTCTTCAGGCGTCAAAGCGGGCTTCCTCATCATCTCGACGCTCCACACGACGACAGCCGTCTTCATCAACGAGTTCCAGGCCGCGCTCATGGCCGACGTCAAGCATTTCCTCGAGCGGATCGCGAACCGCGACCATGGCTACCTCCACAATTGCGAGGATTGCTCGGATTGTGAGCGCAAGAACGCGGAAGCCCACATAAGGGCGCTCGTACTCGGGAACAACGTCACGCTCCCGATCCAAGAAGGAAAAATTCATCTCGGTCAATGGCAGAGCATCCTCTTCGCGGAGCTCGACGGGCCACGTGAGCGCAGCGTCACGGCCCAAGTCATCGGCGTCTGAGACGTCGCGCGAACGTGATCCTTCGCGTCGAGTTTCAGTTCACCGCCGCACATCGACTTCCCTATTACGGGGGCCCGTGCTTCCACACGCATGGGCATAACTACAAGCTCCTCGTTTTCGCCGAAGGGCCCGTCGATCCCAAAACCGGGCTCTCTATCGACTTCGGCAAAGTGAAAGAGCTCGTCCAAGAGCACGTGCTTCGCAACATCGACCACAACGATCTCAACCAGGTCCTCGATAACCCCACCGCGGAGAACGTCGTCATGTGGATGTGGGATCGACTGGCGCCCCGACTTCCAGGTCTCAAGGAAATGCAGCTCTACGAGACGAATGACAGCGCCGTGATCTATCACGGAGAGCCCCTTGGCGAAAACGGATCCAACTGATCGCCTCTCGGCGATGCGCCAAGCGATCCGCTCTTTCCTGGACGCTTGCGGCCTCGACGTGGAAGGCACCGCGCTCGAAAGGACGCCGGAGAACGTCGCTAGGGCGTGGAGCGAATCCTTCATCGACGGTTACAACGCCGATCCTGCCGAGATTATGAAGACGGCCTACGCGTCCAAAGGCGTTGCCGGCGCCACCGAGACCGTGCTCGTGAAGGACGTCCCGTTTCACGGGATGTGCCCGCATCATTTGCTTCCCTTCCACGGGCGCGCGCATGTCGCTTATATTCCCGGACCGAAGCTCGCGTCGCTTTCGAGCCTCGCCCGGCTCGTGGATTGTTTCGCCCATCGGCTGGAAATCCAGGAGACCGTCACCCGGCAGATCGCGGAGGCTCTCATGGAACATCTCGACGCGGCCGGCACCGCGGTCATGCTCGACACCGATCAAACCTGCATGACGGCGAGAGGCGTTACGCGCATCGGTGCTCGTGCCGTGAGCCAGCACTTCACCGGCAAATTCAGCGAGAACGCAAGTCTCCGTGCGGACTTTTTGAAGAGCTTGCCTTCGGGAACATCTTCTTGAATTTGGTCCAATCGGCTTCGGTGGGTTCGTAGTCCTTTCTTAGGAGATCCCAGCGGGCGACTCTTGCGAAGTTGGCCAGGAAGCAGGCAACGCCTGCCAGAATGAGCGACGTCGATAGGACGAGCAGGTTCTCGTTGGCCTGGTAGATGCCGATGGCGGTGGTCAGAGCTCCGGTGAACACCGCAATGTTGGCGGCGATGCGAAGGCGCTCACTATGAAGCTCTTTCATCCCGGGGACCGGCCGTTTTCCGAACTCTTTCTGGAAGCGTTCTTTCCAAACCCACATGGGGAAGAGCTTGAAGGCAACGGTAACGACGGATAGCACCATGAAGCCAATGATGCCGAGAAAGCCGTAAGCGAGCTGGACACGGCCGCGGAGCGGATCGGTCGGCGACGGCCAGCCGGAAGCGAGTGCTACCCCCAAGCCGGCGGCGGTCATGAGAAGCGTCAACGGCAGAAGCTCCCACTCACGGGACTTGCCCGTCCAAAAAAGACGTAGTGGGCCGCATATGTGCCAGCCGCAGACGATCGCGAGCATCACGGCAAAGGGCAAAACACTTCGCCCGGTGAGAAAAGCAAAGGCCACGCCGAGCGCGCCCACCCAAAAGAGCGTGAAGCGTATCGGTAAGCTCCGCGGGTCGCCGACGGTGGACGGGACGAGCTGGAGCTCGATGCCTAGGATCATCGCAAGCACCCAGCCGATCGCTGCGAGGTGCGCGTGGGCGAAGACATTATTTATGAATTGCGTCGAGAGCCCGGGCGTCCTCACGTCATAGGCTTTGAGTAGGCCAAGCAGAATGCCCATGCTCGCCGCGAGCAGGAAGAAGACGAGCGCAGACGCCACGAAGCGCCCAACCCAGATCTTTGTTCCGGACGTTCTCGAGTTTCTGGACTTTCCTGATAGGCGGAAAAGCGCACGGAAGTTCCAGATCTGGAGAACGCTCGCGAAGAAGACGAGAAAAGTCGACCAGCTCGCGCCCTTCGATTCGCCCATCCAGAAATGCGTGATCATTCCCCAGCTGCCGATGGAGTAGAAGACGAGCTGCAAGCGCGCAACGCGGAGCGACGCCGGCTCCACGTGAAGAAAAGTCGGCGCGAACCGATGGAGCACCCCCATCATGAGCGACGAAAGAAAGCCGAGAGTTACTAGATGAGTCAGCGCGAGTAGCTGGTCGAAGTAGAAATATTGCAGCAGAAGGTCATGACGCCAGAATAGCCAGACCGTCGCCACGAGCAGCGACAGCATCCCGTTGAGGACAAAAGGCTCTTCGATGCGGGATAGGCCCCGCATCTTTATTCGAGAGCGAAGCTCAAACGGTCGAGCACGACTTTGCCGTTGTTCACGACCATGAGCACATCCTGAAGAGAGAGGATGTTCTCAAGCGGGCTCTGATCGACGACGATGAGATCGCCTTCGGGTGCCGAAACGACAGCAGCAATGCGACCGTCACGAATGACGACGGCGCGCCCCATCGCAGGCGCATCACTGATGCCGTCGATGACGTTCGCGTTCGTGAGAACGATGGTCCGGGCGCCCGCCGAAGCGGCCACGAGCAAGCTTGCGGCGAACCAAACCCATCGCATCACGCCTACCCCATCGTTGCGACTTTTTCGGGCTCGATGAAATATTTCACCCGGACTTCACCCGACTGTCGAAAAGGGTACTTGTCTTTGTCGAGATATTTCTTCGCCAGAGCATCGATGTGCTCGTCAGCGCCTTGTTCGGTAACGTTCGTGACACGGCCGCGGATCATGATCGCGCGGTAGGGATTATCGGGGTCCGTTGCCGAGAGCGCTACGCGATCATCCGCGCGCATGTTCCGGTCTTTGAGACGGCCCTTGGCCGAGTTGATGATGATGGTGTTGCCGTCACGCTCGGCCCATACCGGGCTCACTTGAGGGCTTCCGTCTTTCATCTTCGTCGCGAGATGCACGAAGGCCTTTTTGTCCAGTATGTCGTGATAGTCCGACGGAATGTCTACCATGGTCAGCTCCCTTCAGGCTTTGGGCTCGGGAAGGTCGAACGCTTCAGATGCGTGCACGAAGCCCTGCCGGTTATGCGATCCGTCGCAAAAAGGCTTGTTCCCGGAGCGCCCACAGCGGCAAAGCGAGATCGCATCGCGGCCCTTGAGGTCGTAGCTGTTCCCCTGCGCGTCCTTCACGGTCACGTCACCCTTCACCCGCAAAGGTCCGTTGTTGAGCACAGTGATTTCGACCATCCAGTGTCTCCCTTCGAGGGGACGGTAGTATATCATCGGGCCGAATCAACCAGATCAGGAGACACACGACATGTCAGACGACGAAGCACCCAAATCCGCCGTCGAGCTCGCTATGGAGAAGCTTCGCGCGGACGGCTTCGAAGAAAAGAAGCTCACGGACGACCAGAAGGCCGAGATAGCCGACATCCGCAGCCGTTGTCGCGCGAAAATCGCGGAGTTCGAGATCCAGCAGGAGGCCAAGATGCAGGCCGTCGGCTCGATGGAAGAGCTCGAACTGCTTCGCGCCGAGGTGTCCCAAGAGAAAGAGCGCCTCGAGAGAGAGGTGGAGACGAAAGTTTCCGCAGTGCGCGAGCAAGAGTCCTGAGGAGACCTACTAGGATTGGCTCGATGCCATCGACTGTCTTCGACTCTTTCTATTTCAAGGATCGCTTCGGAAGCGCCGCGATGCGGAAGCTTTGGAACGATCGCGTCACCCTCCAGCGCTGGCTCGACGTCGAGATCGCGCTCGCCGAAGTCGAAGCGGATCTCGGCATCGTTCCCAAGAAAGCCGCGAGAGAGATAAAGCTTCAAGCACGGATCGAGAATCTCGATCTGCGTGCTCTGAAGCGAACCTTCGACCAGACCTGGAATCCCGTCGTCCCACTCGTGGACGGCCTGAGGCGCAGGCTGTCCTCGCGATCGGCCGGCTACGTGCATTGGGGCGCGACGAGCAAGAACATCTTCGACACGGGTATCGCCATCCAGGTCAAAGATGCCTATGCGATCATCGAGAACAACCTCGCATCCGTGGCGCGTTTGCTCGCAGGCCTAGCAGAGGAACATCGCGACACAATCATGGCGGGACGTACGCACGGACAGCACGCGCTACCGGTGACCTTCGGCTTCAAAGCGGCCGTCTGGCTCGACGAGATCCTGCGCCAACAAGACCGGCTTCGAGAAGGCAAGAAACGCGTTCTCGTGGGCGAGTTCGGCGGCGCCGTGGGCACACTCGCCTCGCTCGGCCCGAAAGGACTGCGCATCCATAAAGAACTGATGAACCGCCTAGGGCTCGGCGTGGCCGCCATCCCCGTCAAAACGGCGGGCGATCGGCTCGCCGAGTTCGTCGTCCACCTCGGGATGCTCTCCGCCACCCTCGGCAAGATCGCGCAGAACATCTACAACTTGCAGCAAACCGACGTCGATGAAGTGACGGAGTTTACCGAAGGCAAGGTTGGAAGCTCGGCGATGCCCCACAAGCAAAACCCCGTCGCTTCAGGCTCGGTCGTTTTTCTCGGACGGCTATTGCGCTCGAACGTGCTCTCCGCACTCGACTACATTCACGCGGAGTGGGAGGACGACCATCGCCAGGGCGAGACGGCATGGAAGTTCGTGCCGGAAAGCTGCTTGCTCGTCGACGCGCAGCTCGAGCTCACCGAACGCGTTCTCGCGAACTTGATCGTCAAACCGGAGAACATGGAGCGCAATCTCGAGCGCGCCGGAGGTTTCGTGTGCTCGGAGGCGCTGCTCATGAAGCTCGCCATTGCGGTTGGAAGAGACCGCGCGCATGCCGTTGTGAAAGAGCTCTCGGACGAAGCGCGACGAAACGAAACCTCTTTTTCCGACGCCGTGCGAGCGCACCCGATCGTGCGGAAGCACCTCCGCCTAAAAGAAATCGACGACTGCGTCAACTACCGCGCTTATCTAGGCGAGACGAAGACGCTCGTCAATCGTGTAATCGCGAATTACCGCAAGACGCTTCGACGCAAAAGCTAATTAACCCTAATCGCAAATAAACGTCACCGTGTCTGAGGTCTTTGGCCCCGTGAATAGCACCTTTTCCAGGTTCTGCATACACCGTGCAGAATCACCTATAGTGGCGGCGAGCGGGTGCCCCAGCACGAGCTTCTCGCCTGCGCCCAGTGCGGCTGTTTCGCGTTTTCGTGCTTCGAAGATTTTGCGATTAGGGTTAATTATGCTTCTCAGAACACCTTCGCGACTTTGCGCCTTTGCGTGGATCGTATCAGCCGCCGGATGCGCGCAGCCACCTAGTCAGGAGCTGGACATGGCCGCGGCAAGGATCGAAGTCGCTCGGGCGTCGGAAGCTGCCGTGTTTGCCGCTCTGCCGCTCGCGAGTGCCGAGGCCGCGCTCGCGGAAGCCCGGCGCCTCGCGGAAGAGGAGAAGGCGTACCGCGCGGCCATCCTCGTTGCCGGCGCAGCTGTTGAGCACGCGGACGACGCCTTCAGACAATCCACAATGACGAAGAGGATCGTTTTCAGAAGGCTCACGCGCTGTCTCGGCGAGCTCGAAGGCTTGATCGCGATCGCGCAATCCCGTGGCGCCATGCCCGAAGAGCTCGCGCCCTTCCAGCTTCGTTATCAAAGCGTGAGAACGTTGGGCGAGAGGGGCGAGCTCCTGGCCGCGATCGCGGAAGCGCAAGTTTTGAAGCCAGAGCTTCTTTTGTTCGAACAAAGATTTAGAGATCATCGATCGCCAGGCTAGCGTTCCTTCAAGTAGCTCAGCTTCGAGATATTCCAGTCCATCAAGAGGCCCTGCGCGATGCCAGCCGTGACGAAGTTTCTTCATGGTGTTCTCCAATCTATGAGGTAGTGCCCTTCGGCAACGACCGACGCATCTCCGGTGACGGTAACGCTCTCACCTTCCGTCCACGCGACCTCGATCATGCCTCCAGGACAGTGCACCTGGACCGGGCTTTCTACATGTTCATTTACGATCGACGCGACGGCGGCTGCCGCTGAGCCTGTCCCTGAGGATGCCGTCTCACCCGCGCCTCGCTCCCAGATGGCCATATGGATCGCGCGGCCATCGATCGGCTCGACGAGCTCCACATTGGTTTTGTTGGGAAAGAGCCGATGGCTCTCTAGGGTCGGACCGATGTCGCGAAGTCTCGAGCGCTCAGTGAACACGACGCAGTGTGGGTTCCCCATCGATAGCGTTGTCGCCACGAGCGTCTCGCCGCCGACATCGAGCTCTACCCCAACCGCAATCTCTCGCGGCGGCCCCATGTCGGCGCGAAAACGAAACGTCGCGCCGTTCTGTCCCAGCGCCGTCAGCTTTAAGAGGCCCGCGCCGGTCGATACCTCGATCTCCGGACCGGTTGCGAGGCCCGCATAGCTCAAATAGGCGCCGAGGCAGCGGAGCCCGTTCCCGGATATCTCGGCCGCCGTGCCGTCGCTGTTGATGATCGTCATCGCGAAGCGCTCGCCGTCGGCGCGAAACAAAATTAGTCCGTCACCGCCGACGCCGCGCCGGCGGTCGCATATCGCACGTGCGAGATCGGGCGCGGCTTCTCGAACACGTTTCTCCGAGACGACGATGAAGTCGTTTCCGTGCGCTTCGGTCTTCGCGAAAGCGAGGGGCGGCATCTCCGCCACACTAGCCACCTCTCTTCGCGGGCGTCAAGCGGATATAGGTCAGCGCCAACGCGTCATAGACGCCGTGGACCATCATCGGGATCGCGAGATTAGACGTTTCGGCGTACAGAGCACCGAAGCCGAGCCCCACAATCGACGCCCAGAGCGCCATCGGCCAGAGCTTGTATTCGGGACCATGGAGAAAACCGAAAAGTAAGCTCGACGCCACGAGTCCCATACGCGGCATGAGCATGCCGCGAAACAAGAGTTCTTCGGCAAAACCTGCGGCGGCCGAGGCGATAACGATATCTAAGAAGCTCGCCTGCCGCACCAGCGGGAAGATTTCCTCCTCGAAGAACGCCCGCACCGGTCGCGTGAACGCGAACCGCGTGCTGACGCGGAACAAGCTGTAGTTGCAGAGCGTGAAAACGAACGTGATGCCGAGAGCAAGTGAGACGGCACGGGCGGTGAGTGCATATGGCAGCGCGGTAACACTCAAGCGCACCCATATGAGCGTGGCGAGAGCCATCCCTGCCTCGGCCAAGACCAGCCATCGCAGAGGGAGCCCCATGACGTGTCAGCGATTTGAGGGCTCAGAGCTCTGCCGAGGTTGGGGAAACGTCGCGAGCTCAAGCACGCGCGTGGTCCCGATACCTTCGCTCACCAGACGAAAGCTCATGGCGCCGTCCGAGCTCTTGAAGACGCCCGCATCCGTGCCGACGATAACGTCGCTCTGCGAAAATCCTTCCGGGGACGGCACGTTGATGGTCAGAACGGCTTGCCCTCGCAACGCTTCGACTTCGCGCAGCGTCTCCGCGCCGTCGTTCGAAAGCAGCAGTCCTTCCTCCGTCCCGATCAACAAGAGCTCGCCCCACCAGAAAAGAGCGTCGATCGCCTTGTCCTCGAGCACCTCGTGCTCGAGGAGCTCGAACGTCGCGCCGCCGTCAGAGCTGCGGTAGAGTCCCGCGTCGCGTGTCCCGACGAAGATCGTAGGGTCGAGCCCGTACAGCTGAGACAGCGCTATCGAGAGAATCGGGACTCGAGGAAGCCCCTCTTCGACGGGCTCCCAATTATCGCCGGCGTCATCCGAGACGAAAAGCCCACTGTCGCTCGCGACGAAGAGCTCGGGCCCTGGCCAAACCAAAGCATGGACGGCGGTTCGAATCATATCCGTTCCGATCCGCTCCCATTCGACTCCGGCATTTTTCGATCGATAGAGTCCTTTCGCAGTGCCTGCGAACAGTGTGGGCTCGAGCGCGAACAGGCGCGCCGCCTGAAAAGTCGTCACGCTCTTGCCTTCGAAGGCTTCGACGGGCCGGTAGTTTTCTCCAAAATCGTCGGAGACGAAGATCCCGTCCGAGCCACCGGCAAAGACGTTCGACCCGAGGCAGGCGAAGGCGCGGATCTCACCCGAGAAGCCACGCAGATCCGGGCGGAGTCGAATCCAGTGCTCTCCCCAACTGTAGGTCACGAACGCGCCCTCCGTCGTCGCAGCAAAAAGCCGCGACTGGGCGAGCTCTGGCTGCCAAGCTGCGAGGACCAAAACGAGCGCCCACGCCGACATTACGGACTCTCCACCAATATCGTGACGGGCCCGTCATTCACGAGAGACACCGCCATGTGGGTTTGGAACCTTCCCTTCGCGGTCGGGATACGGCACTCGTCCACGACGCGCACGAAGCGCTCGTATAGCTCCTCCGCAAGCTCGGGCAGCGCGGCTTTTACGAAAGACGGCCGCCGGCCTTTACGACAATCGCCGAGCAGCGTGAACTGGGACACAGCGAGAAGCGACCCGCCGACATCGGCGACTGACAAGTTCATTTTACCGTCCTCGTCTTCGAAGATGCGCAGCGAGACGATCTTCTCAGCCATCCACCGAGCGTCGTCCTCGGTGTCACCGTCGGCCACGCCGAGCAGCACGAGAAGCCCCGCTTCAATCGCGCCCACGCGCTCACCGTCGACCTCGACGCCCGCGTTGCTGACGCGTTGCACTACGGCTTTCACGAGCGGCCTTCACCGACGTCGACGTCGACGTCGTTGGCGTCGGGAGGCGCACCCGGCGGTCGTCCATGAACGCCGAACGCGCGGAGCACATCGAGAAGCGAGCAAACCCCTTCCATCTCGTGAACGTTGGCTCGACTCACCACGGGCAAGAGATCGTAGCCCTCTTTGCCCATGCGCTCGAGTGCGAGGTCGAGCGAATGGTCGGCGTGCAAATGAGGAAACGCGCGAGAGTCCAGAAGGTCACCGACTTTGGCGTCGCCCCGATCCTCGTCGTGGGCTTTTTCGAGCTGCTCGAGAGACACCACACCCCATACCCCGTTCTTGTCGGTGACGGGCCACGCGCGCATGCTGCTATGGCCGACTCGCTCGATACAATCCGCAACCGTCATGTCCGACGAAAAAGTCTCGTGGGGCGGACGCATGGCGAGCCGCACCTGGAGGTGGCGCTTCTCACTTTCTGAGGTCGGAAGGTGGATGCCTTCTTGAAGCGCGAGTGCTTCGTAAAGCGGCGTCTTCTGAAACTTGTACGAAACGAAAAAGCTGATGAGGTTCGAGATCATGAGTGGCACGACGATGGCGTAGTCGTGCGTGAGCTCGAAGATCATGATCACGGAGACCATCGGCACACGCAAGATCCCGGCGAAAGCCGTCCCCATCCCGACGAGCGCATAGGCGCCAGGGCTCGCGGTCATATCGGGAAAATAAGCTTGCGCAATGCTCCCGAGACTGCCACCGACCATAGCACCCATGAAAAGACTCGGCCCGAAAATGCCTCCCGCATTTCCCGAGGCGTAGCACACGGCGGTCGCGAAGACGCTGAGCACGAGAAGAATGACCATCTGCGAAGGCGGGAGCGAGCCGTTGAGCGCCTCGCCTACGGTGTGATGTCCAAAACGAAAAATTCCAGGGAGAGTGAACGCGAGAACGCCCACGACCACGCCGCCGGCGGCCGGATGCAGCCAGCGCGTTCTGCGCGGCATGCTCAAGAACTTCTCGCGCATGCGCAGCATGAGCTTGACGAAGAAAACGGAGACGAGGCCGCCCACGATACCCAAAAGCGCGTAAACGATGAACTCGGCCGGGTGCACCGTTTCGTATGCGGGAACGTGAAAAAGAGGCTCGTTTCCGAGCAAGAGGCGCATCACGAAGAGCGACGTAAAGACGCTGACGACGACCGAGCCTAGAATCGGCGCGTGCAAGTTCCCCATGATCTCTTCGAGCGCGAAGAGAATCGCGGCGAGAGGCGTATTGAAGGCGGCGGCGAGCGCGGCGGCCGCGCCGACGGGGAGGAGCATTTGAAGCTTGTCGCCGCTCAGCCCGAGCCCGCGTCCGATACTCGAAGCGAGTCCCGCGCCCATCTGTACCGAAGGGCCCTCACGGCCGAGAGCGATTCCGCTCGCGAGAGTCACCGACGAGGCGATGAACTTGCCTACCACCGTTCGCCCCGGGATGAGCCCGCGCCGCGCGAACATGGCCGCTTTCGTCTGCGGGACACCGCTCCCGCGCGCGTCGGGAAAAAATCGATACAGAAGGTAGCCCACAAAGAGCGTCGCCGCGATCGGCGTCACGAGACGACGCCACCGCGCGGTGCCCTCGGCATAGAGCCACGCTTCGAGACTATCGGTGACGACAATGAAAGCGACGATTACGAGTCCCACGGCCGCGCCGATGACGAACGTGAGCCCCATGAAAACCTGGTTCTCGTTTTGCGCCATCGACCCGCGGACACGCTCCTGAATGCGGTGCGTGATGTCCGAGAGTCGGCTCATGTCGTGCGGCCGAGCATTATAGCGCGGAACCAGCATTCAGCTTTCAGTAATGAGCATTCAGGAACTCTCAGGACTACGGGCACGAAATCGCCAATCCTGAGAGCTCGTGAATGCTGGATGCTGAATAGTGACTACTTCTTCAACATTTTCAGGATTTGGTCGGAGGTCGGCCGGTCGGCGGGCTCCTTGTTGAGACAAGCCATAACGATGCTGCAGAGCACCTTCGGAACGTCCGGCCGCAAGTCTTTCAGCGAGCGCGCGGGTGTGTGCACGTGATGGTAGAGCACTTCGCCATCAACGAAAGGTGGCTCGCCCGCGAGGAGGTGATACACGGTCCCTCCAAAGGCGTAGATATCCGTGCGGAAGTCGAGTGCCTTGCCGAGAATCTGCTCTGGAGACATGTAGAGCGGCGTCCCGCTCGCCTTCTCACTGCCCTGCGCTTTCGCGTCTCGAAGTATCTTGGCGAGGCCGAAATCCATGATCTTGACGACGCGCTGTTTCGAGAGCATCACGTTCGAAGGCTTGATATCGCGGTGGAGGACGCCGTGGCGATGCGCGTGGGCGAGCGCTTTGAGAACGCCTCCGATGAACTGAACGGTCTGCTGGATCGAGAGTCTCGTCTCACGCTGAAGGATGTCGAAATAGCTTTCACCCGCGACGAACTCCATAGCGATGAAGAGCCGGTTCTGCTCCGAGTCGACGTCCACGTCGAACACCGTGACGATATTCGGATGATTGAGCTGCGCTGCCGATTGTGCTTCGCGCAAGAAGCGCTCCCGGACCTCTTTGACCTCCATGAACTGCTCCATGAGCATCTTGTAGGCCACGATGCGATTGAGCCGCGTGTCTTTGGCGCGATAGACGACGCCCTGTACGCTTGCGGAAGCGTCAGAACAGCGAAAGCGTGAGCTACGCGGAAGGTCGAACCAAAATGTGTATGCACAAGGCATCATCTCGCGCCGTAGGCGCGAGGCAGTCAGATCGTCTCGCCCCGGCGAGATAAGGGTGAGCCTGCTGTGCAACAATAGCGAGCCCCGGCCGCCAGAAACGACCGGGGCTCTGATGTTTGGATGGCCCCCCGAAGGAGGCGCTCCAGTACAGGTGGAAGCTAGCCTCTCACAGACGGGCGGCCATAGTCCAGCGCTTGCTGAGTCTCAAATGGCCACCAAACCAGTCGTTGTGTACCAGCGTTTTTGTCGTAACTGTTCAGAGGCCTTCTACATCTGCAAGAGCTGTGACCGTGGACACTGCTACTGCGGTAAAGCGTGCTCTTATCATGCCGGCCTAATAAAGTGTCGCGGCTACAACCGCAAAGATCGAGAAAGTGTCGAAGGACAGTCGAGATTGTGCGGACCGGCAACGTGAGTATCGACGACACCAAGAAAAAGTAACGGATCATGGTTCCATTCACGTCGGTAACTCGGGCAATGTAGGAATCAGAGAACAGATCCGGTCACGGAGCTCGATGGTTCTTTCAATGAAAACGAAGCTTGACAGTTTCGGATATGCCAAATGCTGTATCTGCGGCGGACGCGGGAGGTGGATGGATGTCGAAGCTCAGTGATAAACCGCTCACGAGCGACGCTCTAACAGAAAACGATTATGTCCGGGCGGTTTTGGATATCTATGTTTCTATTCCGAACACACCTGAGCGACCACGGCGCGACGATCGCTTCATGGCGACGCGACTCTACCGCCAGGGCGTCCCGTTATACGAATTCGAGTGCGCCCTACTTCTGGGTTGCGCTCGTCGGGAGCTACAAGAGCATGAGGAGCCACTACAACCCATTCGCTCCCTTCGCTATTTTTCACCTGTGCTCGAGGAAGTGCGAAGTGAATATCTAGACCCGCCTTATGTTCGCTACCTTCGAGAAAAACTCGCAGACGTGCTTCGCCCGAAACAACCGAGAAAAAAACCAGCACGAGCTGGTGGCATCGCGCGCCAGCTTCGATTGCAGTGGTAGAGCAAATCTCACGATGAGCTTGAACTATTTTCGATTTCGTCAGCAGCTTGCCGGCAACGCCATACTTCGCCCTGCGCTCCGAGCGCCCGGTATGGACACGCGTGCCGGCAATTTTCTTGTGATGGACATCCAATGGGGAGTTGCGCTTCGAGCGCCGGTACAGGGGCCGATGAAACATCACATGCGCTGACGGCAATGAGTTCTTCCAGGAATCAGCTCGACTACGACTTCTTCGTCGGTGTCGACCTGGGCCAATGGCTTCACTTGGCCAGCGTGGTCGATACCAGGGGACAATTTATGGGGGAGCGCGGCTTTCCTCATAGCCGCGAAGGACTTTCAGAAACGATCGGCTGGCTTCTGGAACTGACCACGCAAGACACCGAGCGCATCGCAGTGGCGATCGAAAAGCCTCATGGAGCCGTCGTCGAGCTCTTTCTTGACAACGCCATCGCCATTTTCTCCATCAATCCCAAGCAGGTCGACCGTTTCCGCGACCGGCATTCTATGAGCGGCGCCAAGGATGATCGGCGCGACGCCTTCGTTCTCGCCGATTCGCTCAGAACCGACGGTCACCGCTTTCAGCGCTTGCAACTTCCACCTCCGGAGATCCTTGCTATGCGCGGGCTGTTGAGCACCCGCGACCAACTTGTCAAAAACCACGTTGCCCTCAGCTCGCAGATCCGAGAACTCCTTACTCGCTGTTGGCCTCACCTCGTCTCGCTCGCGCCAAAGAATAAGGCTCTCGACGCGTTTTTCTGCGAGCTCCTAAAACTCTTCTTCGAATCCAGCCCCAACTCTCTTAGCCGCCACACCATCGAGACGCTCGTTAAAAAACACCGCATCCGACGCGTAAAACCCGAGCAGATCCTCGATACCCTCAATCAAAAACCACTCCGAGTCGCGCATGCAACCACCAAAGCTACTTCTGAGCATCTCGAACTGCTCCTTCAGCAGTTGCTCCTCGTTCGACAACATCGTCGTGCCTCCGACCAGCATCTCGAGAAGTGGTTCAAGCGCTTGCAAGCACTAAACGACAAGCAGTGCTCCGACGCTGCCATTCTTGCCTCTTTGCCCGGCGTCGGTGCTTACGTGCTCGCCTCCGTGCTCTGCTATGCCCACGACCCCATTCGGCTACGAAATCTCAAAGCCTTCAGGACTCTCAGCGGCATCGCACCCGTCACGAAAAAAAGCGGCAAGCGCGGTCAGTTGCGACCAACTATCCTGATGAGGAGAGCTCGCTCTTTGCCCCTCAATAACGCTCTCCATCATTGGGCCAGCACTGCCGTGCTTCGCGACCCACACTTTAAAAAGCACTACGATCGGCTTCGCGACGCGGGCCACAGCCATGCCAGAGCTCTCAGAGGCGTCATGGACCGCATTCTACCCATCGCCATGGCGATGCTTCGACAAAGAACTCTTTACGACCCCTCGCGGTCGTCCACAACAAAAAGCGAATCGACGATGATTCCTACGAAGAAGGTTTTCTCTTGATCCGGCGTGGGGAGTCCATCCCGCCGGCGCCGAGTTTCTCAATGAACTCATAGCGCTTGCCACCGAGCTCTTCTTTGGCGGCTTGATGGCGTGACGGCTCGGTGGCCCCTTTCGCCGGCTTCTTCTGGAGCTCCTGGAGCCGCCCGACGGCGTCCCGATAGCTGTAGTTTTCCGCGACGATCTGCTTGAGGATCTCCACAGCTTTTTCGTAGCTACCCATCTGCTCGGAAGCGACCGCGAGCGTGTAATAGATGTCGAGATTCTTGGCCGCGAGTGGCTGATCGTGAAGCGCCTTCTTCAACTTCTCCACGGCGACACCCGGCAGATCCCGCTCCATGAAACTCTGCCCGAGCTCGACGAGGGATTCTTGATAATTGGGGTTCGTTGTCTCGATCTTCTGGAGGCAGTCGATGGCGAACTCGGTGAGTCCCTCTTTGCGCGCGTTCTTCGCGGCGCGATAATAGTCGCCTGACTCGGCGAACATCCGCGCCGCCTGGCCCCAGTCTTCGGCCTTCTCGTAGAGCGCCGCGGCTTTCTTATAGTCCTGGCTCCGTCCGTACATTTCCGCCGCGCGGCCGAATTGCTCCACGCGCTCATAGGCCTCGGCGGCCTGACGGTGGGCGCCGCAATGCTCGTAGCAGCGTGCGGAGTCGAGATAATTTCCCGCTTCTTCGTAGACTTCGGCAGCTCGAAGCGGATCGCCACCGAGGAGAAACTGCACCGCCGCCTCGTTTTTCTGATCTTGCTTGTAAAGATGCTCGCCTCGCATTTGCGCGGCGCGCACACGGTCGCCCGCTTGCGCGTAGGCGTCGGCAGCGTGGTCCACCGCTCCGGCACGCTCATAGAGATCGGCGGCTTTCACGTGACGATTGAGCTTGAGGAACAGCGCAGCCGCATCCTCCCACTGCTCGCCACGCTCGAGCACTTCCGCAGCTTGATCGAGAAGTCCGGCGCGCTCGAAGGCTTGCCCGGCAAGCCGGCAATATTTCGTGAACTCCGCATGGTCCGCCGGAGAGCGCGCGAGGGCGAGGGTGCCGAACCGGTCTTCGAGGTAGTGCCGGTAGTTCTCGCCCGCTCTTTTGTTGTCCCCGGACTGCGCGCACACCTCCGCAGCCTTTTGATAATGTCCGACCCGCTCGAAGATGGACGCTGCTTCCGTAAGCGCTCCAGCGCGCACGAGAAGACGCGCTGCTTCGTGGTTCTGCCCCTTGCCTCGATAAAGCTTGGCCGCATCACGATAACGTCCGTCTTTTTCGAATATCTTGGCGGCCCGCTCCCAATCGCCCGCGGCGAGCGCAGGGTCCGCACCAGAAGCCGGGCTCTTTTCTTTCTTGCCGAGCCCGAACATCTTTTTCCACCCCGCACCGCCCTTGGCCACCCCCATAAGGACGAGCGTCGTCAGAAGAACGAGGGGCTCGAGACTCTCGACGGAAAAAATGAACTTGCTCAAGACGTACTCGGACAGTGTAGCCGGCTGGATGGAGCTAAGACCTGGCCGTTTCGTGTACTTCCATTATACAGACCGCTCAGACGATGCAAAGACAAGGCTAATTAGGTAGCCAAAAACGACTGAAACAGCGGTCCCGACGAGGTTGTAATAGAGATAGGAGATCCCGGAATAGCGGGCCGTTAGCTGTACGGCGACGATGCCGAGCAGAACACCCGCGAAAGCGCCGTGGCCGTTCGCCCGCCGCGCCCCGATGGCGAGGACGAAAACACCGAGTATGGGGCCGTAAAAGTTAGATCCGATACGGTTCACGGCCTCGATGGCAGAGCCGAGCCGGCCCATGTAGAGCGCGCAAAAAGTCGCGAAGCCTCCCCAGAACAACGTCGCAACGCGGCTAACAACGAGGAAGTGGCTGTCTTCCGCCTCTTTTCGGACGTAGCGCCGATAAAAATCCACGACCGTCGCTGTCGACAAGGATGTGAGCTCAGACTCCACGGTGGACATGGCGGCCGCGAAAATCGCGACGAGGATGAGCCCGACGAGCCCGACAGGAAGCTTCGTGAGAACAAAGGTCGGGAACACGTAATTCGTGTCGCTGAAACCAGGCTCGCTCTCCCGGATGAGCCCGAGCACCCCGGAACGAACCCCGCCGAGCTTCGCATCCGCTTGGAGGAAAATTCTGCGCATCTCGTCTTCGCGGATACCTCCGAGCGCGTCGGCGAAGTTTTGCGCGGCCTCTTTGCGGATCTCGAAAGCCGCGTCGTAATCGGACTCGAGCTGCGACACATCCCTGGGCCGAGTGTCGGCGAGCCGCTCGAGCGCTACAGGATTGAAAACGACCGGCGGTTTTTCGAATTGATAGAAGACGAACAAGAGCGCGCCGGTGAGAAGGATGACGAACTGCATCGGGATCTTGACGAGCGCGCTGAACAAAAGCGCGAGCCGGCTTTCGGTGAGCGACCGTGCCGTCAGATAGCGCTGCACCTGACTCTGATCGGTCCCGAAATAGGAGAGCATGAGAAAGATACCGCCACAGACGCCGGTCCAAAAGGTATATTTGACGTTGGGGTCCAGATTGAAGTCCACCGTCTCCGCGCGGCCGGTAGCCCCGACGATCTGGATCGCGTCCGTGAGCGAGACCCCGTCGGGAAGGCCCACGATGACCGAGCCGAGGCAGAACAAGATCCCGATAAAAATGATCAACATCTGCCACATCTCGACCCACATGACGGCGCGCATGCCGCCGAGCGTTGTGTAGATTGTGGCGCCGAGACCGATCGCGATGATGATGACCTTTTCATCGATGCCGAAGACGATGGCGAGTATGACGGACGGCGCATAGATCACAACGGCGTCCGCAAGACCTCGCCCCAGAAGAAAAAGAAGGCTCGTCAAGCTCCGAGTCTTCCCGTCGAACCGCTTCTCCAGATACTCATAGGCCGTAAAAACTTTAGCGCGATAAAAGAAAGGCACGAGCGTGACGCAAAGGATCACTATCGCGAGCGGCATGCCGAAATAGATCTGGATGAAGCGCATGCCGTCCACGTAACCCTGACCGGTCGTGCCAACGAGCGTGATGGCGCTCGCCTGGGTCGCCATGACCGAAAGCCCGATCGCGTACCACGGCATCGAACGCCTGGCGAGAAAGAAGTCTTTGATCCCTTTATTGCCGCGTCCCGTCCGATAGCCAATGAAGACGATCAACGCGAAGTAAACAACGACAACGAGCCAGTCGATGGGATGCATCAGTGTACGTAGAAGGGATGCATCAGCGAGTAACGGCATGCATCCGCGAAGTAAGTGGATGCATCAGCGCGCGTAAGCTGAGAACAAAACGAGCAGCAAATAGATAACGAGCGTATTCGCGATGACGACCGCATAGAAGCGCCCCCAAGTTTCAAAAATGGGCGGCGGCAGATCAGGCTCTTTGTCCATAAAACCTCGCTCGAGCGAGCGCATTATAGAGGATCGGCACTTCGTAATCCGCTGTTTCCAGGACACCTTTTCGCGGAGCGGTGTTTTGACATCTCTCGGGTCGCTCAATATGCTGCTCGAAGGTATCGATTTTACGAGGTCGACGAGGCTCTCCGATGAAACGTCTTTCTTTGATTACTCTTGCACTTCTTCTGACCGCCACGTTTTCGCTCGCGCAGCTCGAGCCTATTCCTGAGGACCGCGGCGCTAGTGGACTCGCGTTGCAGCTGCGGAAGCTCGGCGCGGGCGCGACGTTTTTGCATACGACGGCGCACCCTGATGATGAAGACAACGGCCTCCTCGTGATGCTGAGCCGCGGCAGGGGCTTTCGCACCGCGCTACTCACCGCGACGCGCGGGGACGGGGGCCAGAACGAGATCGGCCCCGAGCTTTTCGAAGCCATCGGTATTTTGCGAACCGAAGAGCTCATGGCGATGCACCGTTACGACGGGGTCGACCAATATTTTACCCGCGCCTACGAGTTCGGCTATTCGTTCAGCGTCGAGGAGACCCTCGAAAAGTGGGGCAAAAACGAGATTTTCGAAGATATCGTCCGCATCATCCGCACGGTTCGGCCTGACGTCGTCGTGATGCTGCCGCCTCGCGGTGCGGGCGGCGGCCAGCATCACCAGACCTCCGGGCTTCTCACCGCGGAAGCGTTCCGCGCGGCCGCGGATCCGAACCGGTTTCCCCAGCAATTCGAGAACGGGCTCCGCCCATGGCAGCCGCTCAAGCTCTATTCGCGCACGCGCGTAGGATTCGGTCCAAGACGCCTGCCGCAGGAACCCGAGGAAGATCTTCATCTCGTGCGGCTCGATACGGGCCTCTACGATCCCATTCTCGGCCGTTCCTACTATCAAATGGGGCTCGAGGGACGCTCGAACCACAGATGCCAGGGCATGGGTCAGCTGCGCGCGTTCCCGGGCTCGCGACAATCGGTTTGGCGGCTCGAAGACCATGTGATCGATGTGGCTTCCGACGAGACGGACCTCTTCGACGGCATCGAGACCGGACTCGCGCGCCTCGAAGCTTTCGTGGCCGGCGAAGGTGAAGACGCAGCGTTCGTCGGCCTCGGCTTGAACGCCATCCAAAAGGAGGTCGACGCGGCGAACAGTGCTTTCGATGCCGCCGAGCCGTGGAAGACGGTCCCGGCTTTGCGGCGAGGACTCAAGGCCGTGCGCAAGCTGCGAGCGGGCGTCGCCGGGAGCGGCCTCTCGGAGGCCGCGCGTTACGAGCTCGAGCACCGTCTCGCGCCGAAAGAAAGAGACTTCGAGATCGCCCTCGGGCTCGCGCACGGGATCGGCTTGGACTCCGTGGCCGACCGCGGCGAAGTGACGCGCGGCTCGAAGCTGAAAGTCGACGTCCGCGTCACGAACCGAAGTCCCCAGCCCGTCGAGCTTCGGTCGATCGACATCGACGCGCCGAAGGGATGGATCGTAGCGCCAATAGAAAAAAACGATGACGGCGAGGACATCTTTCCCGATTTTCCGGAGGCGCTGTCCGAAAACTACGCGCTCGACGCAGGCTACGGGGTCACGGTAGCACAGGACGCGAGTTACGACCGCCCGTACTGGACGCGCAACGACAAAACCATCGACCGCTTCGATCTAACCGAGCCGGAGTTTTTCGGCCTGCCGTGGCGGCGGCCGAGCCTTCACGCCATTGTCGTGCTGCGCTCGGGAACGACCGCGTTCAGCGTGGAGCGCCCCGTCCAGTATCGCTATCCCGGTCCGTGGGTTGGCGGCGAAAAGCAGAAGCAGGTGTCGGTCTTACCGCTCGTCTCCGTCACGCTATCACCGGGCATCATCGTTTTCCCGACGAGCGCCGACGACAAGACGCGGCCCATTTCGGTAAACGCCCTCTACAAAGGCACGGAGCCCGCCGAAGGCACATTGTCTCTCGACGTTCCCTCGGGTTGGACCGTCGAGCCTGCCGAAGCAGCGCTCGGCTTCGAGCGCGAGAACGAAGCCGTGTCGATACGCTTTCGCATCATGCCTCCCGAGGGCGTCGCGAGCGGCACCTATCGCGTCAAAGCAACGGCACAACTGAACGGCGAAGCGTTTCGCGAAGGTGTCCAGACGATCGCTTACGATCACATCCAAACGCGCTATCTCTACCATCCCGCGGAAGCTACGGTGCAAGCGCTCGACCTCGCGATCGCTCCCGTCTCGGTGGGCTACGTCATGGGCGTCGGCGACGAGATCCCGACCGCCATTCGGCAGCTCGGCGCGAAGCTCGCATTACTTACGACCGAGGACCTCGCCGAGGGTGACCTCTCGCAATATGACGTCATCATGACCGGCATCCGCGCTTACTTGAGCCGGGAGGACCTGCGCTCCTACAACCATCGGCTGCTTGACTACGTCTCGAGCGGCGGGACCCTTCTCGTTCAATACAACAAGTTCGAGTTCAACAACGCTCAGTGGGGACCCTATCCGAAGAAAGTCAGCCGCAACCGCGTCACTGTAGAGGAAGCGCCCATCGACATCCTCGTGCCCGACCACCCAGTCTTCAACGCTCCCAACAAAATCACCGAAGACGATTGGGGCGGCTGGGTTCAAGAGCGCGGGCTCTACTTCCTCGACCCCGAAGGCGATCCACACTACACGGAGCTGCTCGCGTCGGAAGATCCTTGGGAGTACAACGAAGGCGTCAAGAAAGGGATGCTCGTCGAGGCGAAGTACGGGCAGGGACGTTGGATTTATATCGGGCTCGGCTTTTTTCGACAGCTTCCAGCAGGTGTCCCTTCGGCCTATCGGCTCTTCGCAAACTTGCTGAGCCTACCGAAAGCTGGCGCCGGTACGGGTGAGTAAGAAACTCACCCGCGAGGGCGTGGGCCTCGTTCTCGGACCGGCGCTCTTTCTCGCTCTCGCGCTAGCACCGGCGGAGATCCCACCGACAGTGCAACGCATGTTGGCCGTAGCGGCGCTCATGGCTACCTGGTGGGTCACCGAAGCCATCCCGCTCGCGGCGACGTCCCTTCTGCCGCTTGCGCTCTTCCCTTTTCTCGGGCTCGGCACGGCGTCCGAGTCAGCGGCGCCTTACGCCAACCACCTCGTTTATCTCTTTCTCGGCGGCTTTATGCTCGCGCAAACCATGCAGCGATGGGGCCTCCATCGTCGCATGGCGCTCACCATCGTGCATCGGATCGGCACTTCGCCATCGCGCATCGTGCTCGGCTTCATGTGCGCCTCGGGTTTCGTTTCCATGTGGGTATCGAACACGGCGACGACCGCGATGATGATGCCCATCGGCCTCGCCGTCATCCAACAAGCGGTGGAAGCGTTCGAAAAAGAAGATGCGGCAATCGACACCCGGCAGGGGCATTTCCACTTTGGCGCGAACCTCATGCTCGGCATCGCCTATGGCGCTTCCATAGGCGGTGTCGCAACGATTATCGGCACGCCGCCGAACGTCTTCCTCGCCGGAACCATGGCGGAAACCCACGGGATCGAGATTTCGTTTCTCAGATGGCTCGGCTTCGGAATCCCCTTCGTGCTCTTGTTCCTGCCCTTGACGTGGTTGTGGCTCACACGGGTGGCGCTACCGATCCGCATCCAGTCGCTTCCCGGCGGTGCGGCCCACATCGAGGCGGAGCTCAAGAAGCTCGGAGCCATGACGATTCAAGAAAAGCGGCTGGCGATCGTCTTCGGACTCACCGCCGCGGCATGGACGTTTCGCCCTTACTGGACGGCCGCAATCCCAACGGGAAATCTCGTCTCGGACTCGACGATCGCGATGGCCGCGACCGTCGTGCTCTTCCTCGCTCCGGCCGGAAACGGCGAGAAGCTTTTGAACTGGCAGTGGGCTTCGCGCCTGCCTTGGGACGTGCTGCTGCTCTTCGGCGGCGGCTTTTCGCTCGCCGCGGGGTTCGAGCGCAACGGCCTGTCGACCTGGGTCGGCGGGCAGCTTCAGCTATTCGCGGAGCTACCGCTCCCCGTCTTCATCGTGATCGTCGTGTTACTGATCGTCACCCTCACGGAGTTCGCCTCGAACGTCGCGTCGACGGCGATGTCCGTCCCCATCCTCGCCGCAGCCGCAACGTCGATGGGGCTCTCACCGCTCGTGCTCGCGATCCCGGCCACGGTCGCCGCGTCGTGCGCTTTCATGCTCCCAGCCGCGACACCGCCCAACGCCATCGTCTTCGGGACGGGCTACTTCACCATTCCCCAGCTCGTGAAAGCCGGCATCGGCGTGAACATCATCGGCGTGATTCTGATCAGTATCTTGACGCTTCTATTGGCGCGACCGCTTTTCGGTATTTGACGTCACTTTCTTGCTCAGTGCGCGGCTCACTCCTCTTCTTCGCCGAGCACGCTTGTCGCCTCGCTTTCGGTCGGCTTTCCGCTGTCGAAGTGTTCGGGCCGAAGGAGCGAAGCGAGCAGCCGGGCACTAGTTCATTGAGTCTCGCTGTCCTTCTATTGCGACGCGTTCGTCTCGAGCGCGATGCGCGGATGGCCTTTCTCGTCGGGTTGTTGTTTCTCGTCGACGCCACATATCTGAACACGGAGCTCGCCGCGGCGCACCCGTGGACCGCGCTTTGGGTGCACTCGCCTATCTCGCGTTTCTCGTACCGGCCCCCCTATCCGAGAAAGCGCCGTCGTGAAGCGGCGCGCTCAATCGAGAAGACCAGCTTGAATCTCTTCGGAAACACTCACACCGGCCACGCTTCTTGCCGGTAACCCATGTCCCAGAACATCCATTCGTAACGAGAGGTCGTGACATAGCGTTCGAGCATCTTCTTCTTGGCAGGCGTGGATGCGTACGCGGCGACCTCGTCCATCATGTCGAGGATGGAGCGGACTTCGGCCTCGTACTCGTCGCTCGCGTAGTTGTCGATCCACCTTTGGTAGAGAGAATTCGGCGAGCCTTTGGCCGCAAGCGCCTTGCCGACTTCCAAGTAGATCCAATAGCAGGGAAGCACGGCGCTGAGGGCCTCTGAGAAAGCACCGGAACAGGTGGACGCGATGAGATAGCTCGTATAGGCAAGAGTCGAAGGAGCCGGCTGGCGATTCTGAATCTCGGCTCCGGAGAGTCCGAAATCGCGAAAGTAGCTTTCGTGGAGCGCGCGCTCCGCTTCGAGTGAGCCGATCGCGTCGCGATTCAAGCGCACGATCCATTCGTCGCGAGGAGCCTTCGACGCCGCGATAGACAAGGCGCGGGCGAACTCCGTGAGGTAGTACGCGTCCTCGACGACGTAGAAACGAAACGCCGCCTGATCGAGCGTTCCATCCGAGAGACCGGTCACGAAAGGGTGCCGAACAATTTCCCGGAAAATGGGCTCGGCGGACGCCCAGAGCTCTCCTGTAAAACCTTGGCGGTTGAGAAGCTGCATCTTCAATGCGCGGAGCGAGGCGGACCAAGGGGCGGGCGATTCTCGCGCCGAAAGGCGGCTCGCCCCATGGAGTCGATACGTTCGAGGATGAGCTCCAGCCTGTCGGCAACAAGACCACGATTGCGGCCCCAAACGAACTTCTTCAACGCTTCCTTGAGGTCGTCCTCGGATACCGTCCGCAATCGTTCGATGAGCTCGGGCGGGTAGTGCGTGTCGTATCGCTCTCGGTCCCCGTCATACTCCACGGCCCAAAAGCGCGCGTGGGTACCCGTACCCGCGCCGTTCAAATCGTTGAGCAGCGTTTTCTGGATACGAAACGTCTTGGAATTATCGATGAGCATTAGCCGCTGGTCTGGCGAGATCATCGCGTTGTTCAAGTGGCGATCGATATTGGCAATCAAATCGTCGAAAAGCCACATGACACTGACTTGCTCGTGCCACGCATCCATATCGAGAAAGCTTTCCTCGTACTCATTCATCACGGTGCCCATAACCCAGAGCTGCAAACAGCCCTTGCGCCCGCGAATGCTACGCTTCACCGTCGGCGGCACCATGCCGAGACCGAGAAGCTTGTCGAGCTCATAGGCCGCCACTTCGTTACGCCAGCTGTCGTGCTTCTTGTCGACCTTCTTGTAGATAGCGTTCATGACGACACCGTCCATCTCCAAGGTGACTTTCTCGGGATTGGTAATGCCCTTACCTATCTTCTTACGTTCCGTGATTTTGGCCTTGCTGAGGAAGTGTTCCAACTTCTCGTGCTCTGGCCAGAGCGCTTCTTTCTTGTCCGGCTTGTCCGGCTTGTCCGCCTCTTGAGCTACAACTGGGACCGCCAAGCCCAGCAAGATAGCGATGGCGCACAAAAAGCGCATTAGATCTAAGTTGATACACCCGTTGGCGCCATTTTTCAACATAGAATGCAGCATGAGACCAACTTTCCTCACCGTCCTCCTAGCAACCTGCAGCGCCGCAGCTGTCAGCGGCCAGACACTCCAAGCGCGCCTCGCCGCCAAGCTCGACGCCCTCCCAGCTAAAAGCTCACTCCACGCGAAGCACGTCCCGACAGGTCGGGAAGTCGCGGTGCGCGGCGATGAGCTCATGAACACGCTGTCCGTCATCAAGATCCCTATCCTGGCACTCGCCTTTCGCGACAGCGAGGCGGGCAAACTAGACCTCGCCGCGCGCTACACGATAAAGCCCGAAGACCGCCGCCGCGGCAGCGGCCTGATCCAAGCCTTTGCCCCCGGCCTGAACCCAACCTATCGCGACATCGTCACCCAGATGATCATCACGAGCGACAACACCGCAACCGACATCATGATCGACCGTCTGGGCCTCGAGCGCGTCAACGAGCTCCTCTCCGAGCGCGGTTATCGCTCAACGCGGCTACTGGCCACAACAGGCGATCTCTTCCGCCGAGTCTGGGAGATGCAAGATCCGTCGCTTCGGAGCCTGTCCCACGCTGAAGTCTTCGAAAGAGGCTTCCCCAACGACCCAGGTGCCTCCGATCGAACCTTCGCTTTCGAAGGCAATCCAAAAGAGTGGCTCGGACAGACAACCGCGAAAGAAATGTCAAAACTTCTAGAAGAGATATACAACGCTGAGCTCGCAACCCGCACGTCGACCGACGCAATGATCAGCATCTTGAGACGACAATTCTACCGCTCACGACTCCCGCGCTTCGTCCGTTTCGAAGGCGTAGCCGTCGCCCACAAAACTGGCGACTGGCCCCCCGTAGCCGGCAACGACGTCGGGATCCTGTTCCACAAAGGCGGCCCGACAATCGTGTCCGTCTTTATAAACCAGAACGAAGGCGACTTCACGAAGCTCGAAGAAACAATCGGCCAAATAGCCTCCGAGCTCGTCGCCGAGTGGAGCCCGTAACAAGAGGTCGCAAGAGATCAATAATAAAAAGACGAAAAGATTTGTATTATTGCTGCTTCCGGAAAACGAGAGCATAGTCGCCGTTGTGCCACTTTAGGTCGGAGACGAGCTCGAAGCCCGCATCTTTCATCTCGGTGACGAGCAGCGTTTTGGCGATGCCGTGGCCGTCGCGCGATTCGGGGATTCCGGACGGGCGGTTCCACCGGCCCCTCGTGTCGAAGTCGACGACGAGGAGGCGGGCGTCGTCGCGGAGTGCGTTTCGGAGGCTCTCTTGCATCGCCTCTGGGTCGGTGAAGTGGTGGTAGACACGGCGGAGGAGGATGGCATCGCAGCAGGCATGGGGTAGGCCGGTGCTGTCCGCGCGGCCTTCGACCACGCTTACGTTTGTGGCGCGCTCGCGGGCCACGCGGTCGCGGATTTTCTTCATGTCATTCGGGTCGACCTCGGTAGCGTATACGCGTCCTTCGGGGCCAACTTGCTCAGCCACGGCCACCGACCATTTGCCGTCGCCCGCGCCGACATCGGCGACGACGTCGCCGCTGTCGATCTCGAGAAGCTCGATCACGCGCGCGAGCTCGTCGCGGTCGACCCGCGAGCCTTGTACAAAAGCGCAGGCGAGGGCCGCCATTAGAAGAACGGAACCCAGGACGAAAGCGCGTTTCATGTCAACCTCTTTGCGCATCCATACTGACGCGTGCCTGTGACTTCCCCAAACGGGTTCGCCATCCGCGCCGTAACGATGACGCGTTTTACGACAGGAGCACGCTTACTGCCTGGTCCCACTGGACGGCGCGGGTATCCGCCTCGCCGTTTTCCCCCATGCGGATCGCGAGCTCCCGATTGTGCGACCAAACGTCGAGCTCTGTCGCTATTTGCATCGGCTCGGGGAGGAGCACGTAGCCCGAGCGGCCGACCGACACGAGCTCGGCGGGCCCGCCACTATCCATGCACGTCATCACGGGTTTTTTCGAGCGAAAGGCTTCGAGCGTGACGAAGCCGTAGTCCTCCATATAGGGCGCGAAAAAGACACCGCGACAGCGCGCGTAGTAGTCGACGAGCGTGTCGTCGTCCACGCGCCCAACGAAGTCCACCCGATGCCCGACCCCGAGCTCGCCGGCGAGGGTTTTGAGCGCGTTTTCTTCCTCGCCCGTACCCGCGATCACCGCGCGGATGTCCGTCTTAACATGCTTCATCGCCTTCACGAGAAGGTCGAGACGTTTGAGCGAATGTAGCCTCGAAACGGCAAAGACGAAACTTTCGTAGCCCTCTGTCCGGTACGGACGCTCCGGCGGCGGCGGGTAGAGAACTTCAGATTCGATATCGCCGAAATCACGCAGACGCTGGGCGATGGTTTTCGACTGCGCGTAGAGCTTGTCGACGTTTTGCGTGAGCAAGAAGTGATCCGCTTGGTGGATGAGAAAACGGCGCACAGATTCTTTCACGACGGCTTTTTTCGAGATGCGCCGCTTGAGTGCGGGCCACAAGTCGTAATATTCGCGCATGCGGTGGTTCAGCCAGCAAATGTGGCGCGGGTGGCGGACGGCAAAGCTTGGATAGCGGAGCGAGATCAGCTGATCGACGGGCTCGCTCTCTCCCGTCTCAGAAACGTCGGTGAACCAGTTGGCCATGTAAGCCGAGAACTGCCGGCCGAAACGATTTTGCGGCGTGCGCACGAGCTCGGCGGCGTGGCCTGACCGCTTCAGTGCTTTCGTGAGCTCGTCGGCAATGACGCGATGGCCGCCCGCGACGAAAGGTATGTCCGAGGTCACGACGACGACGCGGCGGCCCGTCGCAACTTCGACAGCCGTCTTCGTCATGCGTTCTCTGGATTCCGCTCTCGAGCTTTTGCGGCATGCGTGGAGCTGAATCCTTCGTAAGCGTAAATTAATCCGCCGGGAAGATTGCCGATGACGCCGAGCGCGAGGATTAACACCGAGAGTACGAAAGCTCCGTCCGGATCCATCCCCACTTGCGAGAAGAGCGCAACATAAGCGACGTTCGTCGTCCCCCAGCCGCCGATGGAGATCGGGAGCATCGTGACGATGAGGATCGGCGGGATGAAACACAAGAAGTAAATCGCGGGGGTCCTGAGGCCCATGGCTTCCGAGAGCAAGTAAGCTTGGAGCACGCGCAACAACTGAACGCCCACGGAGAGCAGCAGAACGAAACCGAGTGTTTTGAGCCGTGCGCGGTAGCGCGCCATGGCTTGTGCCGCCTTCGTCCACCAATTGTCTTTGCCGCTCGCCAAAAGCTTCGCGTGCACGCGGCGTGAAAGAGCGAGGGCGAGCGCCGCCACGAGCCCGATCGAGCCCGCCACGACGAGAGCTAGAAGCGCGGGGTGCGGATAGACGCTGTAGAAAAAGCTGAGCGAGACAAGCCCCGTGAGAAGCATCGAGAGCAGCCCGAGAAGCCGGTCCATCACGACCGACGCGACCGACTCGACGCCCCGCTCCGTGAGCTGCGAGAACGATACCGCGCGCACGGCTTCGCCGCCTACACCGCTCGGAAGAAAGCTCCCGAAGAACGTGCTGAGAAAGAAGATCTTCACCATGCGCCAGCGCGGTACGTGGACGTCGAGCGCCTCGACGAGCTGGATCCAGCGCGTCACCATAAACGAGCGATCGATGAAGACGGCGGTGAGCGTGAGAAAGACGAGAAACGCATCCGCGCGCCTGAGAAAGCGGAGCATGTTCTCGAGGTCGAGCCTGGAGAGCATGAAGACGATGAGTCCGAGACTCACCATTACGCGCAGCGCGAACGAGAGTCTTCCGGAAAGAGCGCTCACGAGCTTATAGGTTGGGGCTCACGCTGGGCGTCTCGGACGGCGGGAACGCGCCAAGGCTCCTCGAGAAACTCGAAATCCTTCGCGTAGTCCCAACGCGGTCGCCGGCCTTGTGCGCGGTAGCGCTCAACGAGCACGTCGTAGAGGCGCTCCATCGTATCGACGAACGTCTGGATGCCGAACCGCTTCGAAGTCGCAAGCGCGCGCTCGGCCAGTCGACTCGCGAGCGTTTCGTCCTCGATGAGGCGCACCATACCTTCCGCAAGCGCACTTGCGTTGCGCGGCGGCACGACGAGCGCATTTTGATCGTGCACGAGCACTTCGCGCAAGCCATCGACATCCGTCGACAGGATCGGCCGCTGGAGCGCCATACATTCGAAAACGGTCAAAGGGGTGCCTTCCCAAAGAGAGGGAAAAACAACGACGTCGAAGCTCGCAAAGCATGCGGCCACATCGCGCTGAAAGCCGAGAAAGATGACGCGATCGCCGACGCCGAGGCGCGTCGCTTGCGCTTCGAGCTCTGGCTGCAGCGGGCCCTCACCCACGACGACGAAGCGCGCCTCCGGGATCCTCTTTGCGACTTCGGCGGCGGCTTCCACGAAATAGCGATTGCCTTTCGACTCGTGGAGACGGGTGACGGTGCCAAAAAGCTTCACACCATCATCTTCGAAGCCGAGGCGATGGCGCGCCTCGCGCCGGGCTTCGGGCGAGAACGGCTGGAACTCGTCGAGCGGAGCGCCGAGAAAAATTTTCTTCACTCGTTTCGGCGAGAGCTTGCGACCCCTCACGCAAAACTCGCGCGTGGATTCGGAAACGGCAACCGCGATGTCGGTCAGAGGATCCAAGATCTTGTCGGGGACCTTCTGGAACCACGGCGTGTCGGTGAGGTTCGCGTGCTCGTGGAGCACGTTCGGGATCCCGAGATAGGCCGCGGCCGCGCGACCGAAGGTCGTCGCGCCATAGCCATGCGTCTGGATTACGTCGATCTCGAGACGCTTCAAGAGCCCGATGAGCGCGGGAAGCGTCAACGGATCGAACTTGCCTTTTTCGAGATAGTGGACGCGGAAGCCGTAGCTCTCGAGCTTGTCTTCCGAAAGATCCTTTTTGCGCAAGCTCAAAAGCGATACGTCGAAACGCGTTTTGTCGAAGCGAGGGATCATCCATGCAAAGAGCCGCTTGACCCCGTGCATGCGGGATCCTTCCCATCCGAGGTGGTCACAGATTTGAAGAACTTTGATCTTGGGCACGCTAGCGGTTGTATTTCTTCATGATCTCGCGGAGGCGGTCGAGCGGTAGCGCTTCTCTGTGGTTGCCGTCCCATCCGCTAACGTCCACCGCTTTCAGCATCGAGTTGTAAACCGCCTCTTCCGTCGCTTCGATGGTTGCCTGAAAGATCGGCGAGAGCTTGTCGTTGCGCAGCGAGGGCGCGCCGTCTTTGAGCTCTCGGCTCGTAAAGGCGCTTCGAAGCTCGGGCGCGGTCGACAACGCGATGACGTAGTCGCCGCTTCCGTTCGAAGACGTCGCGCCCGTCCGCGAAAGGCCGAGCATGGCGCGTTTCGCAACGCGCTCGAGCCCCGCGGAGAGCACAGGCGCATCGGTCGCCACGACCATCATGATCGAGCCGTCGGGATTTTCTTCGTCGCCGGTTGTGACGTCGCGCAAATAGTAGCGGCCAAGCTCTTCACCCACTGGGACGCCGTCCATCTGCAAGATGCCGCCATAGTTGCTCTGCACGAGGACACCCACTGTATAGCCACCGAGGCTTTCCGGAAGCTTCCGCGACGACGTTCCGATGCCGCCCTTCCACCCGAAAGCGCTCGTGCCCGTGCCCGCGCCAACGACACCTTCTTGAACCGGGCCGCCGCTCGCGCTCCGTATCGACTCGAGCACGTGCTCTTCTTTGACGTGACGGCCGCGAATGTCGTTGAGATTGCCATCATTTGTTTCGCCGATAACAGGGTTGAACGAGCGTACGTTCTCGTTCCCGGGAAGTCCCATGAGATAGCTCACAACACCGTTCGCAGCGTTCCACACCGCGAGCGTGCCGGTGAGCACGATGGGCGATTCGATATAGCCGAGCTCGCGCACTTGGGTGTAACCAATGAGCTTCCCGAAAGCATTGCCGAGATGGATCGCTCCGGGAACCTTCGCCTGAAACAAATTACCGTCATGAGCCAGGATGGTCGTCACGCCGGTGCGCACGTCGCTCCCGCGCCAGATCGTGACCTGGCCGACTTTCACACCGGGGACATCGGTGATCGCATTGAGCTCGCCTGTCAGCAGCACGCCGGGAGCGAGACCAAGCTCGCGCGCGCGGGGGCGTGACGTCGCATCGGGTTGGGCCGAGAGATTGGCGGCGAAACTGATCGTCAAGATAGCGAGATAGATTCTCATGGACTACTCCGAAGGTGCCGGCGTCTCGCGAGGCACGGGTAAAACGAGCTTTTTCGACACATAGTCGAGCACGCGCCGGGTTCTTTCGAGATAACGCTCGTAGCTGTATTCTTGGTCCGAGAGTCGCCGCGCCGCCGCGCCGAGCTCACCGGCCCGTTCCGGATCCGCTACGAGGGCTTCGATACCCTTGGCGAAAGCTTCGGACTCGGGCTCCGTCAGCATCGCGATCGCGTCGTCGAGAACTTGAGTATGCGTGAGGATGCGGGTCGCAACGATCGGCTTTCCCGAATGGAGATAGGAGTAAATCTTGAGCGGCGTGTTCTTGCCGTGTGAGCGCGGTGAGACGAGCGCATCCGCCGCGGCGAGATAGCGCGGCATCTCCGAAGGCGGCTTCTGTCCGGTAAAAACGACCCGGTCTGCGATACCGAAACGCGCGACCTTCTTTCCCGCCGCTTCGACTTGATCGGGCTTGCCGCCGACCATCAATAACCGAACGGAAGGATCCGAAACGCGCGCGACGGCTTCATAAAGAAGCTCGAGTCCCTGATAAGCCTCGAACGTTCCCGTGTATAGAAGAACGAAAGCATCGTCCAAGCCGAGCTCACCGCGGATCCGCTTCGCCTCCTCCTCGGCCAGCGCTTCACCCGATTCCGCGAGCGGCGAATTCTCGATGAGGAATTTGGGCTTTTTGGCGTCGGTGCGATCGACGACCGCGCCGAGATAAGGACAAATATAGATGACCGCTTCGGAGCCCCGGATGGTTACGCGCTCCGCGAAGTCGAACAGCGAACGCAACACGCGCGAGCGGCTGTAGCGAAAATTCTCGAGCTGCTCCGGAAGTGACGAGTGCATGTCGTAGATGGTCGGGACGCCGAAGAGCTTCGATAAGACGACACCCATGAGCCCCGCCTCCTCGTGACAGTCGAGAACGTCGTAACGCTCGGAAAAAAGCCTCCTGAGCGACGACGTGAAGACGAGCGTATCGAGCGGGAGCTTCGCGAGGGACGGCCCGACCCGGACCGAACGGATGGCGGGCACCGCGGGGGTCCGGAAAATGCGAAGCCCCTGCATCTCGACATCTTCGCCGATCGCATAGGTGACGAGATCGACCTGATGACCGAGCTCAGTCAGCGCCCGGATCCGGTAGAACTCGCTGAACGGCGTACCCCTCGGCTGAAAGAATGGCTGGGGGGCAATCATGAGGATGCGCATGCGGCCCTGGAATTATAGTCTGCTCGCCGTGCTTGCCGAAGAAGTGGCGGGTCTGTCTCTCAATGAAAGCCCGAGGAAGCTCCAAGCAAGCGGAACCGGATGAGTCGCATCGGCGGGAGCCCCTCGGTGAGGATCTGCCGGGTGAGCTCAGAGCGCGTTTCTAGCGGGTGCTCCGAGGCGTAGTCGACCGCGAGCTCGTTCAGAGCCAACCATCCGGCGGCGGGATCCGAAACGCCAGGATCGACCGCGACACGCGTCGCTTCGTTCCGCGATGCGGCAAGAGACAGAAGTCCTCGCTCCCGAAACAGAGTGACCATTTCTTCGAAGCTCCGGCCGTGCGCGTGCATCTCCACAACGGCCATCAACCGTACGAAGGCGAGCATGCGTCGGTGCTGGTGCCGCAGGCGCAGCTCGAGATTCTCAGGTTCGAACCCCTCATCGAGAGCTTCACGCTCGAACTCCAAAAGCCACCCCTCGCGCGTGGTCTCGGTCGCGAGGACGCGCCGCAACAAGCTGGCGGACTGAGCCTGGTAAGCGAATTGACGCGCGCGCCCGCCCACTTCGCGCAAGGTGAGAAGCTGGAGCTCGCTACGATCAACGCGAACCGGCTCCCCGCCGCGTACCATGAGAAAGGTGCCTCGAGCTGGCTCGAGCGCCTTGGGACGCCACAACACTACCGGAGCTCGGCCAGGAAAGTAGAACGGCACCAAACGTACCGGAGGCGAGACATCGGACGAGAGCGAAAGGTCACGTTCGCGAACAAAGGCAGCGACACGCTCGGACGCCTCGGCGACTTCGAGCTCGACCGCTTCGAGAGGAGGCTTGGGCGCGAGCAACGCGAGCAAAGACTCCGACGCAAAGTGGGTCAACGCAAGCTGTGTGAGCTCGTGCGTGGCGATCTCGAGCTCGGCTTCCGCGAGGGCGAGGATCGTATCCGGCGACCAATCCATCATGTGCTCGTAGAGAAAATAGCGGCGCAGGCCTTCCTCACCGAGGAGGAAACCGGCGGGGTCGTCACCGGTGGGTCGCGGGGCGTCGGCCATGAGCCTCTGTACCGAGCGCGTCGCGGCGCGGCTGAGCTCGGCGAGTTCTGCGACCCTCGGGGGCGGTAAGCGGCCTTCGAGCATCTGAGGAAGATCGAGCAGCAAACGCCGGCAGCTCTCTAGCGACCGGACGCCATCAGCACGCCAGATGGGCTGGACGGGACCGAGATTCTCCCGCGCTTGCTCCAAGAGCGGTGTGATTGCGGCGAGCCTGCCGGCAAGGGCTTCCACGCGCGTGGCAAGCTCCCCTTCCGCGAGCAGGGAAACGAGCCCGAGCCGGATCTGGTCCCCGTAAAACGCGGCAGTCCGATTCCAAAGCTGCCTTTGCTCGAGCTCGAATAGCTCGGCCTTCACGAGGCTCGTGAGCCAGATCGCGTCGAGATAAGCCGGCTGCGAAAGCTCTGTAAGCCTTAGCCCCAGGAGCTTGTAATGAAAATCAGCGAGCCATGAAACGCGTGCGTCGATATCGGCGCGCGCGAAGCTTCCAAGACGATCGTCGTTGCCAGGAAGGCCCGACAGCGTCGACTCCACAGGAAAGAAGCGAAAACGTTCGGCGAAATACACCTCCATCACGTCCTCGAGCAAACGATCTTCCACGGGTAGGCTGGTATCGGCTTTCGGGGCGCAAGCGTAAGCGGCCACGGCGAGGCCCGCGAGGCCGATGACGAGGACGAGCGCGTTTCCGCGCTTCGGTGCGCGTTTCATTTTTTGCTTCGCTAAAAGACAACTATCGGGTAGATCCTCACTGGGGTCAAGGTCTATGGAACGACAGGAGTCACTGCGATTTTACGGCGGCTCCTATGCTGTCTTTGCACCCTTCGTGCTATTTCTCACGGGCGTTGCTTGGCTGGGCCTTTCGGGCGCGCCCGACGAGCGCGGCTTCTGGCCGATCCTGTTGACCGCGCTCAGCCTGGGCATGATCTTGAGCCGCGAGCGTATCCGCTTCAGCGAGATCGTCATCGCCGGCATGAGCCGGCCGCTCGTGATCATCATGATACTCGCTTGGCTTCTCGCCGGAGTCCTGGGAAAGATCATGCAGGAGACGGGCTTCGTCGAAGCGATGACGTGGCTCGCGACCCGCGCGGGAGTGGAAGGCGGCGCCTACGTCGTGACGGCTTTTTTCATCTGCTGCATCGTCTCGACGGCCACGGGGACGAGCCTCGGAACGCTTTTGGTATGCGGCCCGCTCCTCTACCCGGCGGGGGGCCCGCTCGGCGCCACGCCTGCGATCCTCGCCGGCGCCATCATCGGGGGCTCGACCTTCGGAGACAACGTGTCACCGATCTCGGATACTACGATCGCTTCGGCACTGACGCAGGACGCGGACATTGCGGGCGTGGTCAAGAGCCGCTTGCGTTATGCACTGCTCGCGGCGGCGGTAGCACTCGTCGCCTACGGTGCGCTCGGGAGCGCCGGCACGAGCCTCGACGAGCGCCCCGAAATCGCCGCCAATCCCATCGGCCTCGTGATGCTCATCGTCCCCGTCATCGTCATAGCACTCTTGCTGCGAGGACGCCACCTCCTCGAAGGGTTGACCTTCGGCATCCTGACCGCAGCCGCCGTCGGACTCGTCTTCGAGCTCGTCGAGCCGTCGGCGCTTCTCTATATCGATGAGGAGCGCTTCGCGGCCCGAGGCATGCTCGTGGAAGGCATGGAGCGCGGGATCGGCGCGTCGATCTTCACGCTGCTTCTGATGGGACTCGTCGCCCCGCTCGAAGCCTCCGGCATGCTCGATCGCCTCGTACAGATGGTGGGAGACCGCGCGCAGTCGCCACGCACCGCCGAAGGCTGGATCGTAGGGGTCACGACGGCGGCCGCGCTCATCACGACGCATAGCACCGTCGCGATCTTGACGGCTGGCGACTTTACGCGACGCGCGGGCGAGCGATTTGGGATCTCGAAATATCGAAGAGCGAACCTCATGGACATCACCGTGTGCGGCTTGCCGTTCATCCTGCCTTACATGGTCCCGACCATCCTCGCCGCGAGCACGACCGCGGGCGGCGAAGCCTTCGGCATGCCGCGGCTCGGCCCGTTCGCGATCGGGCTCGTCAACTTTCACTCGTGGGCGCTGCTCGGGATCCTAGCTTTTGCGGTCGTGACCGGATTCGGCCGCAAGGCGTTACAAGTTGCCGCTCATAGCTCCTGTCTTCTAGCATGAGCTGCGGTTCTAGGAAACGAGCTGCGGCTGTGGGAGTCTGAATGGTGACTCCAGCGCATGAGCGGCGTATCGAAGTCTCGGCACCGGGGTACCGAAGTCTCCCACTTCGCAAAATTCCATCCTTCCGCGAGGGGTTTATTTCTTGCGGAGCACAGGTCTAGCTTTCGCGGTCCTGACCGGCTTGGGCCGCAAGGCGCAACAAATTGCCGCCGAAGATCGCGGCGGCCTGCTCCGCCGTGACATCGAAAGCGTCTAGCTGCTCTTGAAAGTGATCCCTGTGCCAGCCTCGAGGAAAGAAACTCGAATCCGACCCATAGAGGATGCGCTCAGCTCCCATCACAGCGAGGGTGCGCTCGAATACCTGTGGCAGCGTCAACGGCCCCGGCAAACGGGCCATCCACGCGTTCGAGCTCGACGTGTCGGTGTAGATGTTGGGACACGTTGCGGCGACGTCGAGAAGCTCTTCGAACGTGTCGCAGCCGAAGTGAGGGACGACGAAAGGAATCGCATCAAACGCCAGTGCAACGTCTTCGAGGCCGCGCGGTCTCGAGAAGCTCATGTCGAACGGGCTCTCTAGCCCGAGCTTGTCTCGCACACCGATGACGAGGCGGCCGCAATGCACGAAGACGATTCCGCGATGCGCGGCGACTTCTTCCAGGATGGGCTTCAACGTGTCGTCAGCGACATGAAAATGGTGCATCGCTGGGAACAAGCAGAGTCCCTTCATCCCGAGCTCGCGAAACGCCCGCTCTGTCCGCTCGAGCGCGTCGGGCGCTTTAGGGTTCAGCAGGAAGTACGGGATGACGCGATCGGGAAACGCGTGCGCGGCACCGGCGACGGACGCTGCGTCACCGGGAACGCTCGCGATGAGTACGATGCGAGCAACGCCATGGCCGTCGAGCTCGTCCACCCATCGCGCGGCGAGCGTCTCCGGGTCCTTTTCGGGAAACTCGAACGGCAGGCTTTGTCCAAGCACGTCGAAGAGCTCGCCTTCGTCGGGCGGTGATGGCAGCTCGGCAGCAATTGTGGCGAAGAAGCGGTGCGAGAAGAAGTGCGCGTGGGCGTCCGCGACGGTGAGCTCGCCGAATCGCGTGTGTATGTATTTTGCCATAGGAACGGCTTGATGCCGGTTGCTATTTTTGCCGGTGGATCGTGATGTGGTCCCGCGTTAATGCGCGCAGGTTCGACGCGCCGAGCATAGCAAAAAAGCGCGCGAGGTCGCGTTGCAGCATCTTGATGAGCGTTCTTACTCCCTCCGCCCCGTACGACGCAAGCGCCCACATGATCGCGCGGCCGAGAAGTACGCCGCGCGCGCCAAGGATCGCGGGCCGCGTTCTGAGAGTCATCGTAGAACCCTAGCGAAGAAGAATCTCCAGAATCGTGAGCGGCCGCTCGCCACGCCACTCGACCGCGATCGCGTGAAGGCCGGACGCTTGCCTTGGTGGGAGCTCGACGTCGATCGACATCGCCGCCAACCCGACGGGAACATGCTGGCCCTCCACAACGAGCTCCCCCCCGCCGTGGCGAGCGTCGACACGGAGGCGAAGGCGAAGCGAGTGCGCTTCTCCGCGCGGCACGTATACGAACGCTCGGCGTTCGGAAGGAAGCGTGCGTGCGCGGTCCGCGCGGCGAAAGCCCGGGTCGAGATAGGGCGAGCCTCGGTTACCGAGAGGGATGGTGGCAGGGGTCGCCATCTCGACGACGGGTGCCCGGAACGCACGATCACGCACACGATAAAGATGCTCCGCCTCGTCCGAATAGATCGGCTCGAGACCGCGCAAGGGGGCGACGGCGCTTCCCTGCTCCCACACGAAGCCGACATCGAAATGGTCGAGCATCCATGCGCGATAGGCTGGATCACCGCTCGACCAAAACTGCGCGACGGCGTGGCGGCGATAGGCGATTTCGTCTCTTCCAACGAACATGTAGTCGTAGCCGACATAGGGGTCGTAGACGACGGCGCGTCCCGAGACATATGGAAGTAGCGACGGCCGGGATCGGTCGAGCGGATCCAGCCAAATGGCGTCCGGTCCCGACAACGTACCGGCGGCCTTCGCGGTACGGACGCGCGACGCAGCAATGCGATCTGGCTCGAGCGTCGCCGCATAGCCGAAGTGCTGCACCGTCGCGGTCAAGGCGAGAAGCGTCACGATTGCGGTAGCCCTTGCGCGGCGAAGCGCGTCCGCGGTCCAGAACCACAGCAATACCCCACTCGCCGTGGCGAACCACAGCACGTCGTTTTGCGATTCGAGTCTCGACAGACCCACGGATTCCGCGGGGGCGATGCGAAAGACGAGCGCAAGCGGGAATCCTATCGCGACGAACCACGCCATTGTCCGGCGGAGTGGTGTGCCGCCGCGCCACAAATCCTTCACGCATGCGCTGAGGCCAACGAGGCGCACCCCGAGAAAACCGATCCCCCACGTGAGAGTGGAAGCGGCGGCCAGGGACCATGCGCCCACGGAAAGCTCGAAACGCCCGACCGATGCGAGAGCGCCGACCGCGGCGTGCCAGTCGAGCTTCTCCATCGAGTAGCGAACGATCTCGAGCGGCCGGAGGCCGATGCTCGTATTCGAGCCCCCTGCCGCAAGAAACGTGTGCGCGAGAAGCGGGAGCGACGCGAGCGCGGTCGCGACGAACGCCGCACGCATACGCGCGTCGCGCCAGCTCACGATCGCCGCGATGCCCATCGCTGCGAGCACTTGCGCGCCGAGAAACATCTTGACGACGAGCATGAACGCGATACAAAGAACGCTTCCTACAAGAGCACCGCGGCCTGAACCTTGCGTGTAGTCGTGGAAAAGAGCGAGCCCCGCGAACAGAAGCGGCAGCGCTGGCAGTAGCGGGTTCGACAGAAAAATCGACACGAGCGTCGCGTCCATGAAGACGAGACTCCACCAGTCCACCGAGGGCCGGTAGAAAAACGCGAAGCCGAACCCCGCGCCGAACACAAGAACGGGTACTAAGACATGCGCGGAGATACGCTCCGTAAAGCGCCGAGCTAGCATGAAAGCGCTCGCCACGAGAAGCGCTACCTGCCATACCGTTCCGACGCGTATGAGCCCATCGAAAGCCGCGATACCGAAATAGCGGGCCCAAGCCGCGAGCTGCAAGTGATAGCCGACGTGGTAGCCAATCGGCCGTCCCGACACCGAGAGCAATGACGGCGGATAGGCGCTCTCGAGCGAGTGGATTACGCCGAGGTGAAACAGCACGTCGGTTTGAAGCGCGCGGTCGAGCAGCAACGTACCGGTGGAATCGGTCCGATAGAGGCTCCCCGTCGTCAGAAAGTACGGGACGAACAGGACAACCAACAGAGCCAAAAAGGCGATCCGGGTCGCGCGCGGCAAACCGGAACCGCGCTTCCGCCGCCAGGGAACGACCACCGCGAAAACGCCGAGATTTCCTATCAGGATCCAGTAAAGAGGCTCCCAGTTGGCGAGCAAGGTGACGAGGTAGACGGCCGCGGCGATCGGACCGGCGAGGACGGCGGAGAGAACGTAACACTCCTCGCGATCGCGGCCGATGTCGAGAAGCTTGACGGCGACGAGGCCCGGTAGAAACTGAGCGACCGTTAAAGCGAGAAGTGCCAGGAGGAACAGCATCGCGCCGCCCTCGTCAAACTCGAAACAAAGCTTCCTTCGCTTCCATCGGCGTGCCTTTCAAAAGGTGCTTCGCCATTTGGAGCGCCATCTTCATAGAATGGTCGGAGTTGTTGTACCAATAGGCTCCGGTGCGGCCGAGTAGCTTGAGATTCTCGACGGGTTTCACCATCCCCGAAGCCGCGGCGAAGCTTCTTTTGTATCCAAGGTCGTAGATCGGATAGGTGTCACGGACGCGCTCGACATAGACGGCGCCGAAATCCGACTCGGAGCCTACCAGCTTCAATCGGACGAGATCGGCTTGGATCTCGGGGATGAGGGCTTTGGGGTTGTTCCAATGCCCCTGTCCTTCGAAGCCGGTCACTTCGACGCAGAGGCCGGCTTTGCCCTCGGGCGCCATGTAGTCGGCCATCTCGTTCGTGATGGAAACGCGGGAAAGCACCGTGTCCTGGCCGCCGTAATAGATCCACTGCTCTTGCTGCAGCACGTCCGCGTTCACCTCCATGTTGTAGAGAACCGTGCTCAGGTAACGAAGGGGCGGCGGCTCTTCTCCTATGAGATTGGCGAGCGCTTTGAGGTTGCCGCTCCAAACGAGGTAGCTCGGCTGGATGCGTCGGCCGTCGGCGAGCACCACGGTCTCGACCCTGCCTTTTCCGAGCTCGAGCGATGCGACCGTGTTGTCGAGAAGAATCTCGCCGCCGCGCCCGCGCACTTGCTCGCCGAGCTTCTCAGAGAACGTCCCGAAACCGCCATAGCTCGGATAGAGAAACTTCGTGTCGACGGGCGTTGGCAACAAAACGCCGCGCACGAGATCGAAGAGCGTCTCGCTCTTCACACGTTTGTCGATGACCGCGCGGTTGATGCCCGTCTTGGCCCAGTCCACGTGCACGTCTTCGCACGGAATCCGGAGAAATTTTTCGGTATAGGGCTTGAAGAAGAGACGGTAGAGCGTGTCGCCGTAGCGCGAGCGCGTGTACTCGGTGAAGGAGCTCTCGTCCTGGGGCTCTTGGCGGCGGAGAAGATCGAGCCCCGAGGAGACCATGACCTTGAGCGGCAGCCGAAAGAGCGCGCGTTGGTCGAGCGGCCACGGGAAATAGCGGCCGAATAGATGCACCGCGCTCGAGCGGTCGACAACGATGTAGTCCTCTCCGAGAATCGAGAACAGAAAATCGAGCACTTCCGGGTCTTCGGTGTGGAAGCGTTTCGGTCCGACGTCGAACACGAAATCGCCGTAATGGAAGGAGCACGCGAGCCCTCCAACGTGGTCGTTCCGCTCGACGACGACCGCACTGCTCTGTTCACCTAAAACGGTGTGGGCGAAGCTGAGACCGGCGACTCCCGCGCCGACGACGACGAAATCCTTCTTGTCAAAATTCTTTTTCTCTGGCATGCGTTTCCGATCGAGCAGTATACAGTTCAAGGCGCGAGCACCGCCAAAACCGCCACGCCGTCGCTTTCGAAGACGATGCGGAAGCGGTCTTTCGCATCGAAAAGAGGCCGCGTCCTCTCTCCCCGAATGCGGCGCTCGGCGGCACCGATGACAAGGTAGTCGATCCCGAGCTCGCGCGCTTTTCGGTAGGCCTCCGCCGCATCACCCGAGTTGAAGATCGCGCGGGCGTGGCGCCGTTCGCGCTGCCGGTATTTCTGAAGGTCGAGAAGAAAGATGGGAAAGCCGACCGCCATGCGGCGCTCGCCGAGAGCGGGAATGAGCGCCCATTCGCCGAGCTCGCGCGCCCGCACGTCCCACTGTACGACCGCATCGGGTGGCGTCTCTCGCCGGACCCAGTCGAGCGCTTCCCATTCGGCGCGCGGGACGACCGTCGTCCACGGGAACCCGCCCGGGGACGGGTTGCGATTCGTCACGTCCGCGGCGTTGTATACGTCTAGCGACACCGTGAGCACGGCCGGAGCAAGGATGATGGCAGGCGTCAGGCTGAGCGGCCGCGACAAAGCCCGCGCCGCCACCAACCCCAACGCGACGAGCAGCACGCTGCCAGCGCGCCACGCCATCCAGACACCTTCGTAGCCAAACAGGTCGAGAAAGAGCACGGCGACGAGCGCGAGCGCGGCGAGCAGGACGAGCTCGATCTCCCGCCGCGCGTGACGCCACGCGAGCAGACAGAGCGCTCCGCAATCGATGAGCAAAATGGAGGGAAGCTCTAGAAGCTTCGGCGTGCGTAGCGTGAGCGCCGCGCCAGCGTCGCCGAAAAAGCCAAGGGCCACGCACCACGCGAGAAACGCGAGCGACGTCACCGTTGACGCCGAGGCCATCGCGAGGAACGGGACCTCTCGCCGGCGCCGCCAGAGCACGAGCACGAGCCACGGACCCGCGAGCATCGCTGTCACGATGCTCGTCCCTGCCATCCCGCCGAGAAGGACGCCGCAAAACGCCGCCGCCGAAACCCGGCGCGGCTCGCCGTTACGGACGAGCAGAATCAAGATTACGAGCAGGCTGTAGCTGAAAAGATGCTGCGGCGTATAGAGGAGACCGCGATGCAGCCCGTCGAGGGATATGAGCTCGAGCACCCAGCGCGAGAAAGCGTCCACGTTGATGTTCATCCACGACTCGCTTTGCAAAAGAGCGAGGAGGCCTTCATAGCTCACCGCACCCATCATGACGCTCACCGCAAGAAAGGCGCGGGCAGGGGTGAGGTCGAACCGGCGCGCGGCCGCGTACAGTAGCCCGGCAAAGAGCAAGCCACCGGCGAAGTAGGTTGCGAGAAGCGCGGTTTGATTGCCGAGCCAAATGCCGAGCGCCGCCGGGAGGGTGAAGAATAGCCAGTAGTAGCCGAGACCGCCGCCCTCGTAGAACGGGTTTTGTATTGGGAACGTGCCTTTCTGGAGCTCCGCGACCACCGAGAGGTGCGTCATCAAATCGGCGCTGAAGTAGGCTCGATACGCAATGCCATCAGCCACCGAAGCACCCACTCTCGAAAATGGCACGACTACAATGAGCATCACCACGAGCCACGTCGCTGCAAGCCACGGGAGCTCTGACGCCTCGAGGCTGCCCGCGCCCATCAATCGGAGCGCGAGTGCCAAGACGACGACCGATATCGCTAGGACCGCGGAAGGGGTTGCACGCTCGAATCGAAATAGCACGCTCGCTGCAAGCGAGCTCACCAAGAAGCCCATAGCGGCGCTCACCAGCCAGGCTTCGTGGCCGATGAACCACCGGCGCGCGACGGGCACCGCTCTACTTGTTCGCTCGGATCATGATGTGCCATCCGAAAGGTCGGCGGATAGCATCGGGAAGGATCTCGAAAAACGGGACGAGCACGTAGTTGTTGAGCTTGCCGGCGAGGTTTTCGAATTTGAGCGTGCGCTTGGGGAAGCGGTCGACGTGAAGGCTCACATTGGAGAACTCGCGGAAGAGCTCGCGGCATTCCTTCGTCGAATATTTGCTTATGATGGGCGCGTCTTTTTCCGCGTGCTCGATATTCGTTCCCGAGATCCAAGCGACGAAGGCGAGCCACGAGATCCGGTTATAGAGCATGATGATGGCTTCGCCCTCGGGCCTCAAGACGCGGCGTACTTCGCTAACCGACTTCTCTGTGTCGACCGAATGGTGCAGGACGCCGTGTGAATAAACGACGTCGAACGTGTCGTCGGGGAAGCCGAGTGCTTCCGCATTGCCTTGCTGGATGTCGCCGCTATAGCCCTCGCGCGCGAGATTCGCCGCGGCGAGCTTGACTGCGTTGTCGGTGAGGTCCCGGGCCGAGACATCCGCTCCCGCGCGGGCGAACTGCATCAAGTCGTTCCCGACCCCGCAGCCGATCTCGAGAACTTTCTTGCCCTCGTATTGCGGGAAGTCGACATAGTCGAGCAGGTAGTCGATTTTGTCGTAGCGATACCTCTCGAGCGCTTCGAAAAACTCCGGAGAGCCCACCGGATATTCGGTGATCTCGATGTCGTTGACGTATTCGTTCCAATAGGAACGCACGTCTTCCAAAGTGTGAGCGACGACCATATTAGAGGGGCGCAGTGTAGCAAGCGGCAGTGCACGATTCAAGAAACGTGTATAATCTCGCGATGCCCCCAAAGTACCCTGATTCGAGCCGGGATTCGTTCGCCCAGGACGTCGCGCGTGGCCTGGGAAACTCGCCCAAATTTCTGTATCCCAAGTATTTCTACGATGCGGAAGGATCGGAGCTCTTCGAGCTGATTACCGAACAGCCCGAATATTACCAGACCCGCACAGAGGCGGAGCTCTTGCGGCGCTCGGCGCCTGCGCTCGGCTCGATTTTGGGATACGATGTGAGCGTCGTCGAGTTCGGGAGCGGAAGCTCGGCGAAGACGACGATCTTGCTCGATAGCTTCATCGAGAGCCAGGACGCGCTGCATTACCTTCCGATTGACATCTCGCCGACGATATTGCGCGCGACGGCGGACCGCCTGGACGCGCGTTATCCGGAGCTCGGCGTGACGCCAATCGCGTCGCAATACGAGTCGGGGCTCAGGCAAGCGAGCACCCTCGTTGCCGAACACGAACATGTCCCAGACCAAATGCTCGTGCTGTTTCTCGGCTCCAGCATCGGGAACATGGAGCCCGACGAGTGCCTGCATTTTCTGCACGGCGTTCGATCCCATCTGGAGTCGAAAGACGCGTTCTTGATCGGCTTCGACCTTCAAAAAGATGTGGCGACGCTGAACGCCGCCTATAACGACGCGGCGTCCGTCACCGAGCGTTTCAATCGCAACGTGCTCGTCCGCATCAACCGCGAGCTCGGGGGGACGTTCGCAGTGGAGCGCTTCGCGCACCTCGCGTTCTACAACGAAGACGCCGAGCGCATCGAGATGCATTTACGCTCGGACGAACATCAAGTCGTTCCCGTCGAGGCCTGCGGCTGCAGCTTCGAGCTCGCAGCGGGCGAGACCATCCATACGGAAAACTCCTACAAATACACGCGGCCGATCATCAACCAGCTCGCTGACGACGCGGGGTTTCGCGTTCGCGAGTTCTTCACCGACGACAAGGATTGGTTCTCACTGGCTCTGTTCATCCCACGGTAACCGCGTTCGGGAAGATCTGTCTTTTTGCACTAATATTGCTCCCATGAGCTCGCATCGAGGGCCGCTTCTCGTCATCGCTGCCATCGGGATCCTCCTCGTCGGTTTCGCGCTGACGGTGGACTACCCGCGTCGGGCTGGCGCCTTCTGGAGCGATGCGGCTACGTATTACACGATGGCGCACAGCCTCGCCTTCGATGGAGATCTTCGCTTCGAGCGGGCCGATGTGGAGCGCGTGTTCCAGGAATTCCGAAACGGGCCGTCGGGCATCTTCTTGAAGAAGGGACGCGAGCTCGACCTGACGCTCACGACCCAGATTCCCTTTCTCGTGAGCGTTGGACCTCTCACCCAAGATCTCTATTTTGCGAAGGCGTTCATCTATTCACTCGCGGCCGCGCCTTTCGTTCGTTTCTTCGGGACAAATGGAATGCTGTTGCTCCACGCGCTCCTCCTTAGCGCGGTGTTGATGGCTGGCTACTTCTTCCTCGCGGCGAAGAATGCGAACGGGGTAGCACTCGCCTTCACGTTGACGTTCTTCTTCGCATCGGTGGCGCCCGCTTACTTCGTTTGGCTCACGCCGGAGCTCTTCAACCTGTGCCTCGTTTTTCTCGGAGCGTTTTTCTGGCTCTACAAGGAACGCGCCGACCATCCGCCGTGGCCTCTCAGCGGCTTGACGTCGGACGTGATCGCCGCGGCGATTTGGGGCTCGGTCACCTATTCGAAACCCAACAACATTTTCTTGATCGTGCCCTTTGTAGCACTTCTCATATGGCGCCGGCAGTGGATGCGTACGATTCGGGTCGGCGCCGTCTTCTCTTTGTTTTTCTGCGGCCTTTTTCTCGTCACGTTATTCGCCGCCGGTGAAATGAACTATCAAGGGGGCGAGCGCAAGACTTTCAGCGGCACTTACCCTTATCAGCGATTCGACCTCACTTTCGAGAACACCGGCCTCTCCCAGAGGACCGACGTCATCTACACGCATCAGCCGTGGGACATCGTTCTTCACGATATCTATTTTTTCCATATCGGGCGCTTTTCGGGGATGGCCGTCTATTTTTTTCCCGCGGCCGCCGCTCTCATCATGTTCTTGCTGTCCAAAAACAAAGCGCTCGACCAGTGGCTCGTTTTTGGCGTCGCGACCTTTGGCGGCCTTTTGATGTTGACCTGGACCCCGACGAACTACTTCGGAGGTTCAGGGACGATCGGCAATCGTTACTTCATGAATCTCTTCCCGCTCTATTTCTTTTTGCTCGGGACGCTATCGAGGCCTCTAGTGCCTCTTTTTGCGTCCTGGGCCGCGGCTTCACTCTTCCTGACGTCTATCCTCGCGGGGCCCTTCGAAGCCGGCCGGCGTCCCGGCGAGCACGCGACGACGGGGGCGTTCAAGTGGCTTCCTCCCGAGCTGTCGCTCATCAACCACCTGCCAACCAACAGCGACCCGAGAAAGTTTCGCCAGAAGTTCGACGACGGCTATCTCGGCTACTTCCTGGACAACAATAGTTGGGGCCGCGAGCGGCGAAGCCCGGGTGGTCTAGGTTTTCACGTGCGCGGCGGCTCGACGGCGGAGATGGTCGTGCGGACGAATGTCGAGCTCACGCAGATCGTCGTGCGCGTCACGAACGTGGCGGGAAAACCCAATCACGTTCGAGTCTGCGTGCCAGGAGGCTGTGAAGCGCGGGACATCGCCCCCGGCGACAAAGAGATTATCGAGCTACCTGCGGGCAAGCCGTTTCCTTACGAGGATTTTGGTCACCGCAGCTACTGCTATCTCGTGACGATCGAGACCGAGACCGGTGCGGTGCCGCTTCTTCAGGGCCGCGCTCAGAGAGATTGGCGCTATCTCGGTGCCTTCGTGCACATCGTCCCGGACCCTTATCCAGGGCTTTGAGCTAGTCCCCTTTAAGGACCCGAGATTTGTGTGACGAATACGGATACAGGGACTAGAGCTCCAGGGCCTCTTTCCGCAGGAATTCTGGCGCGAGACTATTCGCGTCTACACCCGACAGCCGACGCACGAGTGAGCTGATGACGAGCGCGTCGAGGTGTTTAATGATCTCGCCCATGTCGCCTCGGAAGCTGAGACCCATACCCTCCCTCGATGGCTCCTCGCCACGGGTGTTCGTCCTCCACGCGACTTCCGCTTCTGCCTCGAGTAGCGCTTCGTGTGATACGTCCGGGCTCGATAAGTAAACGCTCAGCTTCGTACGAACCGGAAGGACAACGGGCGACGTCAAGAAAACGCCGCCGCGGCTGAGGTTCACGCCCATCGCCTCGTGAAATTCCGAGTCAGTCCGCAAAATCATGTCGTTGTCGAGCGGCACGCGCAACCGCTCCCGCGCGGTCACTTTCCCCTCGACTTGCTGAGCCGTGAAGCGACGCGTGACCGGGCGCGGCCCGACGCCGCTCTTCGGCATCAATAGATCGTAGAAACTTTTAAGCTCCAGCCAACGCCGTTCTGCTTCGGGCGGGAGCTTCCCGCCCCAGATCCCCTTGGCGTCGTTCAGCACCCCGAATTCTCCGATGAGATCCAATACGGTGTTCATGCGCTTTCCCCCGCGCGTGAAACGGACACAAAGTTAGGTATCTCATCATTGTGAGGAATGCTCCCTGCCACTGTCCGTGATCCAAACCGGCCTTGTTTCCCCTACGTGTGGTAAAACACCCATCGTGTTTAGCGGGAGGATTTGGAACGTCTCGTGCGCGCTTCTCCTATGGGCCAGCTCTCTGGGATCCCAAGAGCTTCCCCGCGTGCACCTCCTCGGCACCGGCGGCACTATTTCCGGCGGAAGCTCTGGATCGCTTTCGGCGAGCGAAGTCTCTAAGCTCGTTCCCGGCCTCGATGGCGTGGCCGAGCTCAGCGTCGAGGATTTTGTCACGATTGGGAGCTCGCGCATGACGCCCGAGCTGCAATTTCGCCTCGCTCGCCGCGCCCAGGCGTTGTTTCGCGAGCGTCCCGAGCTCTCGGGGATCGTCATTATCCACGGGACCGACTCGCTCGAGGAGACAGCTTTTCTCCTCGATCTTCTCGGCGTCGCCGAAAAGCCCGTCGTCTTCGCTGCCGCTCAACGGCCGCCGCGTCGAAGCGATACCGACGGGCCCGACGGGCCCCGCAACCTGCTGAACGCCATCCGCATCGCCGCCGCCGAAGGCATGCGAGGCCTGGGGGTTCTCGTCACGATGAACGACGAGATCCACGCGGCGCGCGACCTACGGAAAATCCATTCCATCGCTTTGAACGCTTTCGCGTCACCGTGGGTCGGCCCGCTAGGCCACGTGGACGGCACTCGGATCTATCTCTTCCACCGGCCGGCGCGTCGCCTCGAGCTCGATGTCGACCGGGTCGAGCCGCTGGTGACGCTCATCCGTTTATTCGCTGGAAGCGACGGGAGCCAAGTTAAGGCGGCTGTGCGGTCGGGCCAGCGCGTCGTTGTGCTCGAAGTGTTTGGTCGGGGCAACATACCGCCGAAGGTCCTCGACGCCGTACGTGAGGCACGCAAGCAAGACGTCGTCGTCGTTTTCACCACCCGCACTGGCGGCGGACGGGTCGAGCTCGGAAGCGAGTCGAAGCGGATCGGCGTTCTTTCTGGCGAAGATCTCGATGGGTTGAAAGCACGGCTCGTACTCGTGGCGGCGATGGGAACAACGACTGATCTCGACGAGCTCGCTTCTTATTACCGGCAGCTTTCCGGCGAGCTCGAAACGACCGTCGGAAACTGAAGATTGGAAATTTCGCTGAAATGCTCGAGCACAAAGAGAACTTGTTCGAGGACTGGGGTCAGATCTTCTCCGTCAAAGAAGTGGTGTTCAAGAAGAAAACGGAACATCAGGATCTCGTCATCTTCGACAGCGCTACCTTCGGGCGGGTCATGGCGCTCGATGGCGTCATCCAGACGACCGAGAAAGACGAGTTCGTCTATCACGAGATGTTGGCACACGTTCCCATCTTGGCGCACGGCAACGTGCGGCATGTGCTCGTCATCGGAGGTGGCGATGGGGCGATGTTGCGCGAGGTGTTGAAGCACGCTGGCGTCGCGGAGGTAACCCATGTCGAGATCGACCGCGACGTGATCGACATTTGCGAGCGATACCTCCCGCGCCACTCGAATGGCGCTTTCCACGACAAGCGCGTGAAGCAAGTCATCGCCGACGGCGTGGACTTCGTGAACGAGACGCAGGAACGCTACGACGTGGTCATCTCCGACTCAACGGATCCGATTGGTCCGGGAGAAGCTTTGTACACGCGTTCGTTCTACGCTGGATGCCGTCGTTGTCTTCGCGAGAAAGGCATTCTCGTCACACAGAACGGGAGTGCCTTCATGCAGACCGACGAAGTCGTAACGACGGCGAAGCGGCTCGCGCCGCTGTTCGAGGACTGCGCGTTCTACGGAGCAGCCGTACCCACTTACGTGGGCGGCATCATGGCGTTCGCCTGGGCGAGCGACGAGCCGTCGCACCGAGCCACATCGCTCGCCGTGTTGAGCAAGCGCTACGCGCAAGCGGAGCTCTCGACGCGCTATTACACGCCCGAGATCCACCAAGCTGCCTTCGCGTTGCCCCGATTCCTTATCGACGCGATCGAAGGGTAGTGGATCTTCTCTGGAGTGGTCGACAAAGGCAACCCAAAAAAAGAGACTCCAATCCACCCGGAAGCCTTGAGGGAAAAGATCTTAGCTCCTAGCCTAGCTCCCGACGACCATTGGCCGTGCAGAGTTCAATGGTTTGAGGGCTTTACGGTTAGTCAAGCATTCTTTCTTGTTCAGGAAGCTTACGAAAGAATACTTTCCTAGGCAATAGCGAGCGCCACGAGAAGGACTATGTGCACCGTTCACTCATTCTAGCTCGATGCGTCACTTCCGCGGCACCAACGTGCTAAAGTTTTGGCTCCAGATGCGTCACTGGATTCTGCTACTCGTGCTTGCAATAAGCTCGGCTGATGCGGCGCAGATCCAGATCGGTACCGTCGACGGCGCTGTCCGGGATCCATCACATGCGGCTGTTGCCGAGGCGCAAGTCGTTCTCTACGACGCCACGTGGGATTTCGAGCGGCTCGCGACGACCAACGATCACGGCCAGTTTCAGCTCAGAAACGTGCCTTTCGGCCAATACGGTGTGCGGATCGAGGCGGATGGGTTCCGACCGTACGAGACAACGATCGCGGTGCGCTCGAACCTGACCCTAACACTCGAGGTCGTGCTCGAGATTGCCGGCCCGCGCGAAGAGCTCACGGTGCGCGCAGCGCCCCCTCTCGTCGAGCCCGATCACGTAAGCTCGACCACGAGGCTCGATCAAGGACTCATGAAGCGTCTGCCCGGGGCGCGCCCGGGAAGCGGCATGCAGGAGCTCGTCGCGACCGCGCCCGGATGGGCGACGGAAGATAACGGTCTTTTGCACTCGCGCGGCGTGGATGACGGCTTCTTGTATGTCAGCGACGGTATCCCGCTCAGCGACCGCATCGACACGTTCTTCTCGAGCGCTCTCGACCCCGACGCCTTTCAGACCATAGAGATCCTCGACGGGCATTTGCCCGTGGAATACGGCAACGCCTCGGGTGGGGTTATCAACGTCGTCCCGAAGTCAGGACTCGGGGAGTCCTGGAGCGGCACGGCCGCGCTTCGGGCCGGATCGCTACAGAGCAGCGAGGTCGCCGCGACCGGAGGCGGCCAACTGCCTCAGCTGAACGATAGAGTCGGCGCCTTTTTCGCTCTGTCCTATGGCGGCTCCGGCAAGCGTTATCTCGACCCGGTCGACCCCGGCAACTTCAACAATCGCGGTAATGCGTTTCGGCTCGCGACGCGCCTCGACTGGAGGCCCACGCCGAAAGACCTAGTCATCGCCGACATCTCGGCCAACGGAAGTGCCTTTCGTGTCACCAACTCACTCGCGCAAGAATTGGCGGGGCAGCGGCAACGCCAAGAGCTTCGCGACGATCACCAATCCGTGATCTGGCAGCGCAGCGCGTCCCCAGAACACCGTGACCGACATCGGATGGTATCGCCACGCCTTCGTCGCGGAGCTTTTCGCGAGCGAGAGAGACACGCCGATATCAGCGAACCAGGATCGCCGGCACACGCGTCACGGCGTGCTCGTAAACGTCACGCATGCGGTCGGCGCCGAGCAGGTCCTCAAAGCGGGGATCCACTATCAGCACATAACACCTCGCGAGCTCTTTTCGTTTTTCATCACCGACGAAGACGGCGCCGAGGATGCCGGCGTCAACATCAGTGAGGAAGCGCTGGCGTTCGATCGGAACAACCCCTTCATGTTCGAAAAGGAAGCCTCGCGCGATCAGTTCTCGATCTACTTTCAGGACACGTTCTCGCTCTTCGATCGGTTGACGATCAATGCCGGTTTGCGGTTCGACCACACCGAAGTCCTCGTCAACGCTTCCACACTCAGCCCGCGCATCGGTGCGGTCTATTTCATCCCGCAATGGAGGACGAACGGTGCGTGCCTCTTACAACCGTCTGTTCATGCCGCCCCAAGTGGAGAATCTTTTACTCTCCTCGTCGGAAGAGGCGCGCGCTCTGTCTCCCTTCGTCATCGAAGAGGGCACCGGCGGAGCGGAAGTTTCTCCCGAACGGCAGCATGCGTTCGAGATCGGCTTTGTTCGGGGCCCTCGGCAAGTGGGCGTCGCTGGACGCCGTCTACTGGAGACGGTCGGTCCGGAACTACGCCGACCCCAATCTCTTTTTCGGCACGACCATTATCTTTCCGAACTCCGTCGCCGAAGGCACCGCCTCGGGCGTCAACGTGCGGGTGGACTTCCCTTTTCACGAGGGATTTACCGGTTTCGTGAGCTATGGGAACGCGCTCGTCTATCAAGTCGGGCCGATCAACGGAGGACTCTTCCTCGAAGAGGAGGTCATCGAGATCGGTCCGGGAACACGCTTCACCCCCGACCACGACCAGCGCAATGTCGGTGCTTTCGGCGTGACGTTCCAGCACGGCCCGAGCGGACTCTGGGCGGCATTTTACGGTCGGCACGAGAGCGGCACACCGCTAGAGATCGACGACGACAATCTCGACGAAACCATGGAGCGCCGGGGCGCGGCACTGGTCGACTTCGACCGAGGCCGCGTCAAGCCGAGGACACTCTTCGATATCTCTTTCGGGCTTGGACTCTTCGAAGGGCGGCGTATCGCTGTCGATCTCCAGCTCGATGTGCGCAATCTAACCGGACCGAGCTTTCGCGTACAACTTCTCGAACCCCTTCAGTGGGACCCACTTCGGCCATCCCCGGCTGGTGAGCGCGCGCGTCCGGTTCTCGTTGTTCGAATCACGCTAACGGCTGCTCAATCAAGATGCAAGGACGGCATCACGTCGTGGCTCGAGACCGGCAGATGAAGCTCGGCTCTTCTGTTTGTCTCGTCAGGTCGGCTCGATCTAGACCTAGACTGCCGCGCTCGGGCGGAGCCGAGTGACCTGAGGGTTTCCTATGTCTTTCACTGGATTGGACTGGCTCATCGTCACGCTCTACTTTTTCGTGCTCATCGGCATCGCCGGGTGGGTGATTCGGAAGAGACCTGAGTCCTCGACGGAGTACTTCCTCGCCGGCCGTCACGTGGGCTGGTTCGTGATTGGCGCCTCCATCTTCGCCTCGAACATCGGTTCGGAGCACATCGTAGGGCTCGCGGGCACGGGAGCCAAAAGCGGCGTGGTGATGGGTCACTACGAGCTCCACTCTTGGCTCGTTCTCGTCCTCGGGTGGGTCTTCGTTCCGTTCTACATGAGAAGCATGGTGTTCACCATGCCGGAGTTCCTGGAGAAGCGGTACGGCACCGCAGCTCGATGGATCCTGTCGCTATCAGCGCTCATCGCCTACGTGCTCACGAAGATCTCCGTCACCATCTACGCCGGTGCGGTCGTGTTCCAGACTCTCATGGGGATCGATTTCTGGACCGGTGCGCTCGTGATCGTGATTTTGACGGGCATCTACACAGTGCTCGGTGGGCTTCGCGCCGTCCTCTACACCGAGGCGCTCCAGGCGATCGTGCTCCTTCTCGGCTCCGCGACGGTCACCATCATGGGTCTCGTGCGCCTGGGTGGATGGGGCCGGCTAGTCGAGCTCGCCGGCCCCGAGCATCTCAATATGTTCCTGCCCGCCAACCACCCGGACTTTCCCTGGACGGGGATGATATTGGCGCCACCGATCGTTGGGCTCTGGTACTGGTGCACCGACCAGTACATCGTACAGCGGGTTCTCGCGGCGCCGAACGAGAGAGAAGCGCGTCGCGGAACGATCTTCGCCGCCTATCTGAAGCTCACGCCGTTTTTCATCTTTCTACTCACCGGTGTCATCGCCTTCGCGCTCGCGAAGAGTGGCCAGCTCGAGCTGACGGAGGCCGATCAGGCATTCCCTGCCATGGTGGCTGCGCTCCTGCCGTCGGGCGTGCGAGGGCTCGTGGCGGGCGGACTTTTGGCCGCGCTCATGAGCTCGCTTGCCGCGGTGTTCAACTCCTCGTCCACGCTCTTCACGATGGACATTTACAAGAAACTCCATCCCGACGCGTCGGAGCGCACGCTCGTCATCGTGGGCAAAATCGCAACAGCCGTCCTCGTCCTCACCGGCATCGCGTGGATCCCGGTGCTGCGAAGCATCTCGAGCGAGCTCTATCACTACCTTCAGAGCGTGCAGGCCTACATCGCTCCTCCCATTGCCGCCGTCTTCCTGCTGGGGCTGTTCTCGAAACGCATCAATTCCCCCGGTGCTCTGGCATGTCTCATCGGAGGCTTCGTCATCGGCATGGCTCGGCTCGTCGCGGAGCTCAACAAAGAGGCGCTCAGCGGTTGGCTCTTTACTTTCGCCGATATCAACTTTCTCCATTTCTGCGTTTTTCTATTCGTCTTCTGCGTGTTGCTGATGATCGTGACGAGCCTTCTGACGAAGCCGCCGTCCGAAGAAAGCCTGCGCGGCCTCACCTATGCGACGACCGCTTCCGAGGACAGGGAAGCGTCTCGCGCCAGCTGGGGCTGGACCGACGTGGTGCATACGATCATCGTGGTCTCGGTGGTGCTTCTCGTCTTGCTGTATTTCTCTCCGCTCCGAACGCTTTTCTGACGAGGCCATGCTCGAAGGACGGTGGGAGCAGCGATGGCACCCTCTCCCGGAGGAATGGGTGATCGTCGCCGCGCATCGACAGGACGATCCTCTTGAATGGGTCTTCCCCGGGGGCCCGAGTATTTGGCCATCGACTCCTGAACCTCTCTAGTGCTTAATCCTCGTCCGCTCTTCTACAACATCTCGTTTGGCAGCACTTCAGAATCGGGATCCTCGGGCTGTCGGCGACGACGGGCCCAAAATCGGGTGGCGCCTTGCGATGCTTCGTTGCGACTTCATAGGCCGAAGCTGCGCGCAGGAGTATCGGCTCATCGCCGGGTCCGGCCCAAAACGAGATTCCTACAGGTAGCGGAGATTCGAGCTGGGTCTCCTCGCTGTTGGTGACACGGTCATAGTCGTCCTTGTCGTCGTTGAGAACGTACTTAGGCTCGTAGACCACTCGATTGAAGCCGGCCGGCACCGTGAGCTCGGGAACGCCTAGGTTCGCACTCGTCGGAAACCGACCCCGCGGGCGGTCTTTGACCGACGGCTCGCCCGCATAACCGATTCGCGTCGGGGGGATCGTTATCGACGGATTGACGAACAGGTCGAGGTCGTTCCGATGCATTACGTTGAGCACGACCAGCCGCATGACGTCACGCATCTTGACCCGTCGCGTGATGCCGTCCGATGCGATGTTCTGTTTGTACTCCCAATTGCGCATCGCGACGGTGCGAGACTCCGTGTAGTAATTCGAATTGGCGTTCAGGGTCGACCAGTTGTTCACCGTGGAATCCGCGCGGCGCATCAAATACTGCGCCAGGTGGAAGCTGAAGCTCGCTGTTGCGGGCGAGTTGTTGATACTGCGGAGGTTCAAGTCTTTCGACAGCGCAGCCTTGCCTTCGGCGGCTTTGACGAGATAGTCGCGAGTCGTCACGTCGTAGCCAGGTACGGCGAACTTGTACTCGCCGTCCTTGTCCTGTTCCTGAATGTACTCCGGCATATGCACCGGCAGAATCTCGGCGATCGCGTGCTGAAAGTTGTACGCCATGTTCGGGATCGCGGGGTCGTCCGGGTATTCCGGATCGAAAGATTCGACGATCTCCGCCCCCAGCTCATCGCGCAGCACGCGAACGATCTCCTCGTTGACGAGGTCGCTCATCGCGGCATCGTTGTCGGTGTGCTTGACCATATACTCTCGGACGACACCGATGCGGATACCCGCCAGCGGCTTGCGCCCCATGGCCTCTACATCAACGACGAAGCTCGTGTAGGGCTCGGGAGACACGAAGACGCGCGGTAGGGCGCTGTAGATATCTCGCGGATCATAGTAGCCGCGTTCCGGGTGCTCGAGCGCATCGAGGATCATAGCCGCATCTTTCACGGTGCGGCAGTTGATGCCTGCCCGGTCGAGGTAGGGTTCCACGCCGATCGATCCGCCGTAAGGCATCAGACCTTTGGTCGTCACGAAACCGACGACGCCGTTGCGCCATGCCGGCTGCCGGCACGATCCGCCGGTCTCCTCGCAAATAGAACAGCTGACGAGATTGGCGCCGACCGACACGGCGGAGCCGGAGCTCGAACCGCCGGTTTCGCGCGCTGTGTCGTAGACATTGCACGATGTGCCGGCCCAGCTGCTGCGGGCACCGGCGCCGAACGTTCGCGTACCGGCCTTGGCACCCCCGGGGTTCCCGCCACCCGCATTGTACTCGGAGAGATTGGCCTTGGCGTAGATAATGGCGCCCTTGGCGCGCAACTCGGCGACGATCGTCGCGTCCTCGGGTGCTGCATCCATCGCGTAACTCGCATCGGCGCCACCGGTCGCGCGCATGTCCGCGGTGTCGAAGACGTCTTTGAACGAGAGTACGGCGCAGTAGACCGGCATCGTGCCGAGATCGGGATTCCTGCCGTATTGTGCATCGAGCTCGGCAGCTCGTTCGAGAGCGTCGGGCTGTTGCCGAAACGCTTCGCATCCGGCCGGACAGCGTGCGGGAAGACCGCCACCCGACGGGTGCCTATCGCACTCGGCCTGACAGGTCACCGACCGCTCGCCGCGAAGATTGAGCGTACTCAGCGCATTGAGCTGGCCCGCGTCCCTCATGCCGGCCAGCATGCCGTATTGCTGTTGGACGTTCGGGTCCGACCGCGTTGCTTCCATGCGGCCAAACTCTATTGGCAAACCGTCATAGTCGTCGTAATCGGGCAGAATCTCACTCACGGCAACGGAGGTCGACGGGAACACGAGCGGGGAGCCGGCTCGTACGGTTCCCATCTCTGGAGTAATCGGCCCGCCGTCTTCGGTTACGAGCTGAGTGCAGATTCCGTTATACGCTCTCGCGCGATCGACGTAGGCCTGTACAACCTGCACACATGTCGTTTCGCCTTGCTGGATCGCCGCGTGAATGTCGTCGATGGTTGCTTCCTCGATCTGAAAACTGCTCTGTGCGAAAACCCCCGTCGAACCGATTAGAACAACGACACCGAACCCTCGCGTGAGATTCGTCATCACCGAAGCCTATCAGTGGGTCGGCTTTGCTGCCAGCCCCCCTCTCGAACTTCGTCAGCCGATGGCCGCTTGACTGGCCATCGGCTGTCCTCACTGTAGTGAGCGACGCCTGGTCTCATTGGGTCGTCCTTTTCCGAGAGCCTCGAACTCTTCGTCGGCCAACTGGCGTTTCACGTCGTGTATGCGGAACGTCTCTGTCGTCAGTTCTCGAGCTCACCCTCGAACTTCCATCTCGTGGCGTAGGCGCGTGGGATGCGCTCCTTTTTCACCCGCACCGCACCATCTCGATAGGTATAGAGCCGCCCCGGAGCACCGCGTCGTGGAACTCGCGGTTCGTCATCTGGCCCGAGCTCACCATCTCGTGGTGGAGAGCGCGAAACTGCAACCCGCCCATCATGTAGGCAAGCTGGTAGAGCGGCGGGTAGGAACCGTTGAAGGACCGACGCACTTCCGCTTCCGCGTTCGCGACTTCGTGGCCGCCTCGCTCCACGAGAAGCTCCACGCAGTGCTCGAGGGTCATGCGGCCCAGGTGGAATCCGAGCGAAAAGAGGATGCGTGAGGCGCGATGCATCCTCCAGAAGAGCATCCCGACCCGGTCCTCCGGACTCCGCTGGAAGCCGCGATCCCAGAGAAACATCTCCCAGTAGAGGGCCCACCCTTCACCCCAGAACGGCGTGCGGAACGCCCGCCGGTGAGAGTTGTAACGCCGGTTCATGAATCCCTGGAGGTGATGTCCCCGGAATGAGCTCGTGAAACACCGTGGCGCAGGCAAAGTGGATGTTGTTGCCTCGGAGGCTCATCAGCTTGTCGGCGTGATCCATACTGTCGGTAGGAAAGGACACGCTGATGACCTCGCCGCCGGTGAAGAACGGGTTCACCTTTTGCCGCTCGGGCGTCATCATCCGCATGCGCCAGACTTCACGGGCGAGCGGAGAAACGGTCAAGAGATCGTGCTCCAAGACGTAAGTTTCCGCCTCGCGAGCAAGATCGCGGATCAGGTTCGGCTGCTCTCCGGGCGGAACGTAGAGCGTTTTCACCTTCTCGATCGCCGCCATGACGTCGTCACCGAAGCCCATCTCACGGGCGGCTTTTCGGAGCTCTTGCTCGCACCAGTCGAACTCGCGATCGGCGATTCCGAGGCGGTAGAGTACTGCTGCTAAGGCGCTTCCGCAATCAAGGCGCAAGGACGGCCATCACGTCGGGGCCGTCGAGTATCTCGCCCGAGGCCACGAGGAGCTTGTCGACCCTTCCTGCGATCGGTGCGTGGACTTCGAGCTGCATCTTCATCGATTCCACAATGATGAGAACCTCGCCTTCCTCGACGACAGCACCCTCTTCGACACGAATCTCGAGGACCTTCCCGGCCATCGGCGCTCGCACTTCTCCATCGCTCGCGGCGAGCTTTACGCGGCGGTGGCTGAGCGCACGCGGGTCCTCGAGACAAAGGGTCTCGCCGAACACGCTGAGCTCCATGCGGCTCGGGTCGAGCGCCGTCGCGGTGGCCTCGACGCGCACGCGCGAAGGCTCCCGGCGCGCTTGATCGATAGCACTTTCTAGCGCCGCGTCGAAGCGCGCGCTCATCGTCGATTCCGCCAAAGCGTGCGCGATCCCGTCGCCCCACAACACCGCCTGCCCAGTGACAGGGTTCATCTCGAGCTCGACACCGCGCTGCTCGCGACGGCTGCCGATGCGCGCGAGGTCGTTCCCGAGCCCGCGAAAGCGCGCCGCGAAACGGCCGACCGTGCTCGGGCCGCGAAGCGCGACGGAGAGCTGCTCGCGAAACCCGGGTGTCAAAAGCCGCGACTCAAGACTTTCCGGCAGAAGCGACCGGTTGAGCTCTTCGAGGTGGTCAAGAATCCAATGGGTGGAAAAGTCCCCACTGCGAAAATCGCGGTGCCGGAGGACCGCTTGAAGAAACGGGATGTTCGTCCTCGTGCCGTGCACGACAAACGAAGCGAGAGCGGTCGCGAGCCTCTCTATAGCTTCGGCGCGGGTCTCGGCCGTGGCGATCACCTTTGCGATCATCGAGTCGAACTGCGCGTGGACACGGCCGCCCTCACTTACACCTGAATCGACGCGCACGCCTTCACCAGAAGGCTCGCGGTATCGGAGGAGCGGCCCGGGCGTCGGCAGAAAGTCCGCTCGAGGATCTTCTGCGAGCACGCGCGCTTCGATGGACCAATGCCGTGGCTCGAGAATCGGCTCTGAACCAAGGGCGGGGAACTCAGCCGGCCACCTGCCTTCGGCAAGGTCGAACTGAGCACCGACGAGATCAATGTCGTAGACCGCTTCGGTCACGGGGTGCTCGACTTGAAGCCGCGTATTGACTTCGAGGAAGTAGAACTGGCCGTCGTCATCGAGCAGAAACTCGACCGTACCTGCACCGCGATAACGCGTGTTCGCAACCAGCGTGAGCGCCGCTTTGCCCATCTTCTTCCGGAGAGGCGCGCCAACGATGGGACTCGGCGCTTCTTCGATGACTTTCTGGAAGCGCCGCTGCATCGAGCACTCGCGCTCGCCGAGCACGACGCCCTTGCCTTGGCCATCACCGAAGACTTGGATCTCGATGTGGCGCGGGTTCGGCAAGAAGCGCTCAATGAAAACGGTGGGGTCAGAAAAACCCGCCGCGGCTTCCTCCGAGGCGCGCTCGAGCGCCGCGTCGAGTGCGTCTCTTGTTTCGACGATGCGCATCCCGCGGCCGCCGCCGCCGCCGGCCGCCTTCACGAGATAAGGCGGCTCGAGACCGCTAGCATCGAACTCATCGAGCGCGTCCGAACGCACCGAAGGAAGTGTCGGCACAGCGCTCGCTTCGGCGAGAGCGTTGGCGCGCTCTTTGTTGCCGAGCTGACGCATAGCGTCGGCCGTGGGACCGACGAATCCAATGGAAACGCTCTCGACGGCTGTGGCAAAATCCGCGTTCTCCGAGAGGAAACCATAGCCTGGATGCAGCAGGGTAGCGCCCCACGTCTTCGCAGCAGAGACGATCGCGTCCGCGGCGAGAAAGCTCGAGACTTCGAGGACGTCGTCCGCCTCCAGGCGCACGAGGGCATCGGCATCTTCGGGCGTCGAGATCACGGCAACGGCGTAGCCTCGATCGCGCGCCGAGCGCAGGATGCGTCGCGCGATCTCGCCACGGTTGGCAATGACGAGCTTCTTCACTAGGAAGACGACTTTCTGAGCAGCGTTACTCGCTCGGCCCAGGCTGGCGCCGTCTTGCTGAAAAAAGACTCTAGGCCCATCTGGCCTTCCGGCGAGCAGCGAGCTTCCGCTATCTGACGCGCGGTGAACTCGATGAGCTCGGGGCCGGGCAAAGGCAACGCCTCCTTCAGGAGCGCTTTGGTGCGGCGCGCCGCTTCGGGGCCCGCAGCCAGGAACTCGAGCACGACGTCTTGAAGCACCGCGGCTCGGTGACGGGCACTGGTGAGGCTCTGGACGAGACCGAGCTCCTTGGCTTCAGTCGCCGAGAGTCTCTTGCCGGTCATCATCATCGGTGCCGCCGCACCGAGCCCGATCTTCCGGACGATGTAAGGGCTGATCACGCCCGGGACGATCCCGAGAAGCACTTCGGACGTCGCGAAGCGCGCTTCTTCCTCCGCGAGCACGTAGTCTGCGCATACGGCGAGACCGAGCCCGCCGCCAATCGCCGCGCCTTGGACGACGGCGAGAACAGGCGCCGGGAAATCCGCGAGACGATAGAAGAGCTGCGCGAGCGTCTTTGCATCTTCGAAGCTCTCGGCTTCACTCTTCAGAGCGAGCCGCTTCATGTAGCCGAGGTCGGCGCCGGCGCTGAAGACTTTGCCTTCGCCTTCGAGGATCAAAAGACGCATTTGCTGCGCGTCGGGTATCGAGGCGAGTTGGTCGAGCACGCCTCCGAGCTCTTGCATCATCGTTTCGTCGAAAGCGTTTCGCACGTCGGGGCGCGCGAATACGATCCGCTTTACCCCGAGCGAGAGCGACTCCACGCGCAGCGTGGACGCTTCGGTGAGGATCCCATCGACGAGAAAGTCCTTCACGAAAGCTCCTTCCCCGAAGGCCGATCACAGGCCGCAATCGTCTCGAGAAGCTTTGCGGGGACGAGCACCCGGCAGCGAAGAAGCGCTTGGCCGTAGGTCTTGCCTTGAGCGTCGGTATAGAGGCTGACGGTGCCGCCGCCTCCAAGCGATTCATCGAGCAGAAAATTCAGCGCCCAAAGATTCGGCACGAGATAGCGGTGGACCTCGCCGTGTACGATGCCTTCGAACCAACCGCGCAGGCGCTCGGCGCTCACTTGCTCCCGCAGCCAGACATAGGACGCCGCGCTCCGGCCGATGAGACCGATATTGGCCGTATCGCCTTTGTCGCCGCTTCGAGCATGCGCGATGGCCATGAGCGGGACTTCCACTTGGTCGCCCGCGAGGGCGTCGAGCATCGACGTCGGGTGCGGATCGTCGAGTCCTCCGGGGGGCTCCATCGTGCCGCCCGTCTCGGGCCAGTTCAGATTTTCTCGTTCCAGGACGGCCTCACCGTTCTCGTACACGGCGAGCGACGCAGGCGCTGCCGCTTGCTCGATGAGGCTCGGCCAGTAACGCACGACGTTCGAGATGTAAGGCGCTCCTCCCGTGACTGCCACACCGCCCGGTCCACTCAAGATGAGACCGGGCAGCAGCTTGCGAAAGATCTCGATCTTGCGCCGTTCGTGATCGCGCGCGGCAAGGCGCAACAAGATCTCCACCGCGCGGTGCTCGGGCGTGAGGCCACGATGAGTGGCGTCGTCGCCGATGAACTCGGTATGGGTGGCTTCGAAAGGCGTCAAGCCTTCGCGCTCGAGCTCGGCGGCGAGCCGCGTCCAAAAGATCGACGCGAACATTTCGGCTTTGGCGCGGGCGTCAGGGCCCGAGATGATGAGGGTCCCCGCGGATTTGAAGCCGTCGTCGAGCGCTGTCGAGACTTTCAGCTGGTCGGTGGGCTCCCGTCCGCGGGCGCCTTGGATGCGCACGCGGTTCTCACCATCGGTCTCGAGAGTCATCGTCGTAAAATCGGCGATGGCGTCGGGCGTGATGTAGACCTGCGGGTGGCCCATCTCGTACAGAAATTGCTCGCGAACCGTCTGTAGACTCACGAGGCCTCCCGAGCCGGGATGTTTCGTTACAACGAACGTGCCGTCCGGCTCGAACTCCACAATCGGGAAGCCGACATCGATATAGCTCGACACTTTTTCCCAATCGGTAAAGTTCCCGCCCGTCGCTTGGGCGCCGCACTCAATGAGATGCGCAGCGACGATGCCTTGCGCGAGGTAATCGTAGTCGTCGGGTGACCAATCGAACTCGTGGATCAATGCTGCGAGTGTTATGCCCGTATCGGTGACGCGTCCGGAGAGCACGATGTCGGGCTCTTCTTCGAGCGCGGCGACGACCGGCATGGCGCCGAAATAAGCGTTGGCCGAGAGCACTTTGTCGCGATAGTCCCCGAGCGCCTCGCCCGTTTCCATGTTGTCGAGGGCGAGTGTATCGAGCTTGGGAACGACGTCGTCACCGCCCACGACCGCTACTTTGAGATCGACGCCGCGCGCCTTCGCGACCGCGAAGAGCGCTTGGGCACAAGCTTTGGGGTTTACCCCCCCCGCATTTGTGATGATACGGATCCCGCGCTCCTTGATGTCTTCGAGCAACGGATCGACCTGCGTCACGAAGTCTCGCGCATAGCCGGCGCTCGAATCGCGGGCGAACTGTTTTTGCAAGATGCTCATCGTGATCTCGGCGAGAAAGTCCATCGAGACGTAGTCGATGGGAAGATCGCCGAGAATTTGCCGGCGCATCGCATAAGGGTCGTCACCCCAATAGCCGCCGGCATTCGCGATTCGAAGCGTTGTCGTTCGTGCCATGACCTACATCCGGAAGACGCCGACCCGCGTGTCTTCGATGGGTGCGTTCAAAACCGTCGCGAGGCTCAAGGCAAGAACGGTACGGGTGGCGCGCATGTCCACGACACCGTCGTCCCACAGACGCGCAGAGGCATAATAAGGATGGCCTTCGCGTTCGTATTTTTCTAGAATCGGTTCGGCAATCGCGCGCGCCTCGTCGCTCGAGAGCGTCTCGTTCTTGCGCGCGAGCTGATCGCGCTTGACCGTGATAAGGACTTGCGCCGCTTGCTCGCCGCCCATGACGGAGATGCGGCTCGTCGGCCACGTCCATAGAAAGCGGGGATCGTAAGCCCGCCCGCACATGCCGTAATTGCCGGCGCCGAAGCTGCCTCCGAGGATGAGCGTGAGCTTCGGTACGCGTGCGGTGGCGACAGCGTGCACCAACTTCGCACCGTCTTTCGCGATACCGCCGCGCTCGTACTGCGCGCCAACCATGAAGCCCGTGATGTTCTGCAAGAAGAGAAGCGGCACTTTCTCCGCAGTGCAGAGCTCAATGAAATGGGTTGCTTTCAAAGCACTCTCGCTGAACAAAACACCGTTATTCGCAATGATGCCGACGCGCATCCCTTCGATATGCGCGAAGCCGGTGACGAGTGTCGTCCCGTAGCGCTTCTTGAACTCGAAAAAACGGCTTCCGTCGACGAGGCGCGCGATGACTTCACGCACGTCGACTTGCCGCCTCGAATCGCGTGGCCAGACGCCGAGAAGCTCGTCGGGGTCGTAGGCGGGAGGCTCAGGAGATTCGAGGGAAGACGCCGCCTCGGCCGCATCGGGACGTCCTCCGAGATGGCCGACGACGTCGCGCAAGATCTCGAGAGCGTGCTCGTCGTCTTCAGCGAAGTGATCCGCGACCCCGGAAATCTCCGTGTGGACACGCGCGCCGCCGAGATCTTCGGCTGAGACGTCTTCGCCCGTCGCGGCTTTCACGAGCGGCGGGCCCGCGAGAAAAATGGTGCCGGTGCCGTTGACGATGACAGATTGATCGCTCATCGCGGGAACGTAGGCGCCCCCGGCCGTGCACATGCCCATGACGGCAGAGATCTGCGGGACGCGCGCAGCGCTCAGGACCGCTTGGTTGCGAAAGATGCGGCCGAAGTGATCGCGGTCGGGGAAGACTTCCGCTTGGAGCGGCAAGAAGGCGCCACCGCTATCGACGAGATAGACGCATGGAAGACGGTTCCCGAGTGCTACCTCCTGTGCGCGCAGGTGCTTTTTCACGGTGATCGGGTAATAGGTGCCGCCTTTTACCGTTGCGTCGTTCGCCACGATCATGCACTGGCGCCCGCGCACGAGACCTACCCCGGTGACGAGCCCTCCGGCAGGAACGGCGGCATCGTAGAGCTCGTGGCCTGCGAGGGCGCTGAGCTCCAGAAACGGCGTCCCCTCGTCGATGAGGAGCGCAATGCGGTCGCGGACGAAGATCTTGCCTTGGTCGCGGTGCCTCGCATGGGATGTCTCGCCACCGCCTTCTCGGATCGTTTCGAGCTTTCTCGAGAGGTCTTCGTTGAGGGCGCGGTTGACCTCGTCGTTGTGCCGGAACTCTTCGGAGCTCGTCTTGATCTGGCTTTTGATGACACCCATTACATCAATCTTGTCACCCGCGGCGGAAGTAGGGAAGCACTTCGCGGCCGAGGAGCTTTACCGCTTCGAGAGGATCGGGGCCGAGCGGCGGTCCGAAGCTCAAATGACGGGCGCCGGCTTCGACGAGGGCCTCGAGCCTCGGGATGAGCTCACGCGGCGCGCCGGTCACGCCGATGCGGAGCATGCGATCGTCGACGAGCGCGCACGCTTTGTCCATGTCGCGCTCCTGCACGACCGCGTGCTCGATTTCGGCAAAGTCCTTCCGGGTCAGGTCGAGCCGCTCGAGGATGAGCGGTGAAAGCGCCGAGCCGTAATAGGCGATCTTTTCCGCGATCGCGCGGCGCGCGGCGTCGCTATTTGGAGAGAGCGATACCCAGATGCATGCGGCAAAGTCGAGCTCTCCCAAAGCGGCCTCACGCTCGCGCGCGCCTTCGGCGAGAAGATCGCGCACGGTGAAATAGTGCTCCGGCGGGAAGAGGAGCGGAAGCGCGCCGTCGGCGATCTCGCCGGTAAGGCGGAGCATCTTCGGTCCGAGCGCGCCGATATAGATCGGGGTGACGCGGGGCGCCTCGAACCTCAAGTAAGCTTCATCGGTCCACTTCAAGTATTTTCCGTCGAGGACCGCTTTCTCTCCCGCGAGAAGCTTCCGGATCACGGCCACCGACTCGCGCACGGCCGCGAGCGGGCTTCGGTGCTCGATGCTGACCCAGTTGACGAAGTCCCGTGCGCCCGCGGCGAGGCCGAGATGAAAACGGCTCCCGCTGAGCTCGTCGAGGCTCGCTGCGATCATCGCGATCTCGCTCGGGTCGATCGTATAGGGATTCAAGATGCACGTGCCGAGACCGATGCGCGTCGTCGCCGTCGCGACGGCCGCGAGGATGACGGGCGAGCTCTTGATGAAGAGATCGTTGCTCACCCAGAACTGATCGAAGCCCGACACTTCCGCGGCGCGGGCCAGCTCCACATAGTCGCCGAGCGGAAGGTCGTTATTGAGACGAAGACTGAAGCGGATGGGCTCGCTCATTCCGAGGTCGCGCTGCCGACGACGGCTTCGGCTTCGATCTCGACGAGATATTCTTCGCCGATGAGGTCGGCGCGGACGAGCGTGTTCGCGGGGCGGATCTTGCCGAAGCGCTCACCGTGGACGGAAGCGATGGCTTTCCAGTCGTCCACGCTGGCCACGAAGATGCGCGTGCGCACGACGTCGCCGAGCGTACCGCCGAGCGCGTTGATGGCTTTTTCGATCTTGTCGAGCGCATAGCGCGCCTGGCCCGCCGCGTCCCCTCGCGCCACGAGCCCTTCCGGGCCGGTCGCGGTCGTTCCTGAGACGACAATGCGGTCGCCCACACGGACCGCACGGGAATAGCCGAATTCCTCTTCCCAGGAGACGCCACTTCCGACCGCTTTTCGCTCCACCATGAAATGCATACCTCCGTTTCGCGAGTTATATAATAGTGCGTAGCCTGTATTCGATGACACATATTCAACCCGGCGTACTGGGTCTTCTCCTTCTAATCGTCCCGCACGCAAACGCGCAGGAGCATGAGCACGGTGTCTCGAACGAACACGAGCGGCCGCGCGAAGGATCGGGCACGAGCTGGCAGCCGGCTTCTTCGCCGATGGAAGGTCTTCACTTCAGCTCGGATGAGTGGGCCTTCATGGTGCACGGCTTTGCCAACTTCGCCTATCAAAAAGAGTCAGACCCTCGCGGCAGGTCGGACGGGTTCAGCACCAACATGGCGATGTTCTCCGCTAATCGCGGCGGTTTCGGGATCCGGTTCATGGCCTCGCTCGAGCCCATGCTAGGAAGTGAAGGCTATCGTTTGCTGCTCCAAACCGGTGAGACCGCGGACGGCAGGAACCCGCTCTACGACCGCCAGCACCCGCACGACGTGCTGATGGAGGTCTCGATGCGCTACCGGCGGCCCGTTACCAAGACGGACGAGATTTTCTTCTACTTCGCGCCTGTGGGCGATCCGGCCATCGGTCCGACGGCATTCATGCATCGCGCCGCAGCCGTGGAGAACCCTGTCGCCCCTATCGCACATCACTGGCTCGACGCCACGCACATCTCTTACGGCGTTTCGACCTTTGGCTGGAGCCGCGCCAAAAAGGTCAAACTCGAAGGTTCGTTGTTCAATGGCCGCGAGCCCGATGCGAATCGATGGGACGTCGATCCCATTCGTCTCGACTCGTTCTCCGCGAGGATGACGGTGAACCCTTCTCCGAATTGGTCGCTCCAAGGAAGCTTGGGGCTCTTGCAGGAGCCCGAGATTCTACATCCGGGGCAAGACCTTCTGCGTATGACCGCCTCGGCCACCTACAACCGGCCTCTGCCGCAAGGGAACTGGCAGACGACAATAGCTTGGGGCCGCAACAAGTGGGACGAGCCGGTCGCCCCTCAAGTTCTGCCCGCTTCGTTCCACATCCATTTCACGCCCGGCGTCCAACCGACGAGGAGCGCCTTTTTAGTAGAGACGGGGTGGCGCTTCGCGGGAGCGCATAGCTTGTTCGCGCGGTGGGAGTTTGCCGAGAAGGACGAGCTCTTCAGAAGCAGCGACCGGCGTCACCAGCTCGTCTACCAGGTAAGCAAGTTGAATGCCGGCTACGTCATGGATTTCTTGCAGCTTCAGCACCTGAGCATCGGAGCTGGAGCTTACGGAAGCCTTCACTGGGTGCCGGACGATCTTCTCTTCGTCTATGGCGAGCGACCCAAGAGCTACGGGTTTTTCCTCCGGTTCAAGATTCTTTAGATGTTGCGCCCTTGAATCAGCAAGTGCGTCGCGGCACCCGGGACGCGGCCATGAATTGCCCGCCCTTCATACGCTCAAACCCTGAATCAGCAAAGGGAGCATGAGCTCGTGGTGGCCGACGAACTCGAAGCCTCGGCCCGAGCCGGTCACGGGCCGCTCTACGACGTTGACGCGCGGCCGGTAGTGGCGAATGAAATCGAAATTGGCCGTCGAGAAATCGGTCAAAGAGTGCCCGAGGTTTCGCACGACGCTCACCGCTTTCAGGAACACTTCGGGTAGAAGCACCGCCGAGCCGATATTCAAGTAGACCCCGCCGCCATTTAGTCCTCGAACCACCCCGGCAAAGAGCTTGAAGTCGTGCAGACTGGCTTCGCCAATGGCCGCGCCCGAAGCTTGCGGGTGCATGTGGATGATGTCCGTCCCCACCGCAACGTGCACGGTGACGGGGATGCCGAGACGGTAAGCGTTCCAAAGAAGGCTCGTCTCTTTGTGCGGAGGGTCCTGCTCGTGGAGGAGCACGCCGATGGCTTCACCGAGACCGAGCCCGGTCTCGACACCCTTCCGGGTCGCTTCATTCAAAAGCGCCCCTGTTTCTTCGGCCATCCCGAACTTGCCTTCGCCGAGACCGTCGGCAACTTCTTCAGAAGTTTGGCCCACCATCGCGAGCTCGAAATCGTGAATGATGCCCGCGCCGTTGAGCGCGAGACCGGATACGAAGCCGCGATCCATCAAGTCGATGAGAAGGGGCGAGAGGCCGACTTTGATGACATGAGCGCCGAGTCCCCAAACGAGCGCGCGCTCGCTCTCGCGCGCGCTATGCATCCGCTTCACCAGCTCGCGCAAGTCGCTCGCGGCGAGGATATCGGGGAGCCCATCCCAAAACTCGCGGAAGGTCGCCTCTTCTGAAATGGGTTTTCCGAGCTGCTCGCGGCCTACTTTGCTTTTTCGCGAAGCGAGCGGATAGGTGTCGAGACCATCGAGGTCGAGTGGCTTGACGGAATATTTCGAAGTCATGGGAAGAGCTCGTCTTCGATGATTTGACAAAAAACGTGGATCAGCATGCCGTGCACTTCCTGGATGCGCGCCGTCTCGGGATGATCCACTATCAAACACTGATCGACGATCGCGCCGAGCTTGCCTCCGTCATGGCCCGCGAGGCCTACCGTCGTCAGCCCTTTCTCACGCGCGACGGCGACTGCTTTCAGTACGTTCGGCGAGTTGCCGCTCGTGCTGATCGCGACCGCGACGTCCCCTTCGGCGCCGAGAGCTTCGATCTGCCGGCTAAATACGGCGTCATAGTCGCCGTCGTTCGCGATGCTCGTCAAAACGGACGTGTCGGTGGTCAGCGCGATCGCGGGAAGCGCGGGCCGGTCGTTCACGAAGCGATTGACGAGCTCGGCCGCGAAATGTTGCGCGTCGGCAGCGCTCCCGCCATTGCCGAAGACGAGAAGCTTGTGGCCATCCGAGAGCGCTTGGGCGAGACGGCGGCCCACCTCCAAAACAGAATCCGCTCCCGAATCGAAGAAAGCACGCTTGAGCGCGGCGCTCTCTTCCACCACGGAGAGTAATTGCTCGCGGTCCATCAGCGAATTATAGCCGAGCGGGCGGGAGCAGCATGCAGTCGCCGTAGCTGTAAAAGCGATAGCGTTCCTTCACCGCTTCGCGATAGGCGGCGCGCACGCGGTCGGTACCGCCGAGCGCCGAGACGAGCAGAAGAAGAGAGCTCTTCGGAAGATGAAAGTTCGTAACGAGCCCGCGCACGACGCGGAACTCGAATCCTGGCGTGATGAAAAGGTCGGTCTCGTGCCAGCCGGGCGAAAAGTCGATGCGGGCGCCCGATTCGAGCGCGCGCACCGAGGTCGTACCGACGGCAACGACCGTTCGGCCCGAGCGCACGAGCTCGGCGGTCTCGCGCGGAACGTGGAAACGCTCGACGCCCATCGCGTGCTCCTCGACGATGTCGGTGCGAATGGGCTCGAAGGTCGCGTATCCAATGTGGAGGGTGAGCCGCGCTACCTCGATGTTGCGCTCGGCAAGACGCCTCAAGATGTCGTCGGTGAAATGTAGTCCCGCCGTCGGAGCCGCAACGGAACCGCGGTTGGTGGCGTAGACGGTCTGATAGCGTCCGCGGGTCGCGCGCTCGTCATCGCTCGCGCTCCAATGGATGTAAGGCGGAAGGGGCGTCGTTCCGAGCCCGTCGATGACGTCGGCGAAGGCACCTTCATGCTCGAAGCGGACTACCAACGCGCCAGATTCAGTGTCCACGACCTCGGCGGCGAGACGGCCGTCCCCAAAAGTGAGCGTGGCGCCCAAACGTATCTTGCGGGCGGGCTTGGCGAGGACGCGCCAGTGGGTGTCGCCGAGATCCTCGAGCAGCAAGAGCTCGACGCTGCCGATGCTCGCGCTGGTACCGATGAGGCGCGCCGGAAAGACCTTCGTCTCGTTGACGACGAGCACGTCACCCGGCTCGAGAAGATCGGGAAGAGCGTCGAAGCGCCGATGCTCGAAGCTCCCAGGCAACATGTGCAGCAGCCGAGAGGCATCGCGCTCGGCCAAAGGTTCTTGCGCGATGAGCTCCGGCGGGAGCTCGTAGTCGAACTCGGAGAGTTTCAAGACGTCAGAAGAGGCGTTTCTGCCGATCCATAGGTGTGAGCCCGAAGTGGCGATAGGCCCGCTCCGTAGCGACGCGCCCGCGCGGGGTGCGATCGAGAAAACCGATCTGGATGAGATAAGGCTCGTAGATGTCCTCGATCGTATCCGGCTCTTCCCCGACGACGGCCGCTATGGTGGAAAGGCCGACGGGACCGCCGGAGAACTTCTCCATGATGGTTTGAAGGATGCTGCGGTCCATCTCGTCGAAGCCAAGCTCGTCGACTTCGAGAAGCGCGAGCGCTTCCGAGGCGACGTTTTCGGTGATCGTCCCGTCCGCTTTGACCTGCGCGTAATCCCTCACACGGCGCAGAAGTCGGTTCGCGATACGCGGCGTGCCTCGTGAGCGCTTCGAGAGAGAGACGGCCGCCTCTCTTTGGCACGAGACACCGAGGATCGTTGCTGAGCGCTCGATGACTGCCGTCAAATCCGCCACGGTGTAGAAGTCGAGGCGGTGCACGATACCGAAGCGCGAGCGGAGAGGCGAGGTCAAAAGGCCCGCACGCGTCGTGGCGCCGATGAGCGTGAACGGCGAGACGGGAATCCTCACCGACTTTGCCGAGGGCCCTTGGCCGATGATGATGTCGAGCTTGAAATCCTCCATCGCCGGGTAGAGCACTTCCTCGATCGAAGGATGGAGGCGGTGGATCTCGTCGATGAAGAGCACGTCGCGCGTTTCGAGATTCGTCAAAAGCGCCACGAGGTCCCCGGATTTCTCGACGAGGGGCCCCGCCGTCGTCCTAATGTTGACGCCGAGCTCGTTGGCCACGACGTGGGCGAGCGTTGTTTTGCCGAGGCCGGGCGGCCCGTAGGTCAAAAGATGGTCCATCGCTTCGTCCCGCTCGCGCGCCGCTTGCACCGCGATCTCGAGCTGCGCCAGCACCTTCTTTTGGCCGATATATTCAGAAAAGCCGCGCGGCCGGAGGCTCACATCGAGGGAGCGATCCTCGTCGGTGGGCCCTAGAGACACCAATCGATCAGCCATGTTTCGAGAAAGTCTACCTCATCCAGGCGGGATTAGACTTCGAGCCCGATCGAGCGCATCAAATCGAGAGCATTGCTCTTCTTCACGACTCCGTCCCGTATGATGTAGTCGAAGTGGACTTTGCCGTCTATAATCTCGTCCTCGAAATGCACGTTGATCGCTCGGTCGTCGAGCGCTTCGGCGAGCTTCGAGAGCGCGAGGTCGTGGGTCGTGATGAAGCCGACGGCGCCCCGATCGACGAGACCGCGCACAACCGCGTCCGCGCCGATGCGACGGTCGTGCGAATTCGTCCCGTGTAGGATCTCGTCGAGCAAGAAAAGAACGGTCCCTTCTTTCGCCCCGGAGAGCTCCATGACTTGTCGAAGCCGGAGGATCTCGGCATAGAAGTGTGAGATACCGTCTCGAAGCGAGTCGACGATCCGGATGGATGCGGCGACGACGAAAGGCGAGAGCGTCAGCTTACGCGCACGAACGGGCGCGCCCGCGAGCGCGAGCACTGTATTGACACCCACGGCGCGCAGAAAAGTGCTCTTCCCCGACATGTTCGAGCCCGAGATGACGAGGAGCCGGAGCTCGCCGCCGAAGCGCACGTCGTTGCGCACGACGCGATCTTCGGGTATCAGCGGATGCCCGATCCCTTCGGCATCGAACAAGACGCGATCCTCCACAATCGTCGGAAAGCGATCGTCGGGATGCTCGAAGGCATAAGTCGCGAGCGCGAGAAGCGCGTCGAGCTCCCCGACCGCGTCGAGCCAGCGCGCCACTTCGCTCCCCGAGTCGCGGCGCCACGACTCGATCGCGAAGGCGAACTGGGTGCCCCAAAGGAGGATCGCCGCGAACGGCAGGAATAACTGATTGCGGCGCGCGTCGAGGTAGTCGATGAGGCGGCCGAGATCGCGGATGCGTTTCGAGGCGGTCGAAGATCCCGAGAAGGTCAGGGCGCCCTGAAGCGACACGAGCCGCGGCGCGGTGAAGCTCTCGCCTTCGAGCCGCTCGAGCAGTGACGACAAGACACCGAGATCGCGCGCGGGGCCTTCGACCGCCGCGAGCACGGAGCGCACGCGCGACCGGTATAAAAAAGCAAAGGATGCGCTCACGAGAATCAGCAGAAGAAAAGGCAGCCGCGTCCACCACGACGCGAGCCAGCCGACGCCGGCAATGAGCGACGCCACGCCAAGAATAAGCGCGAGCTTCCCCGCGACCATCGACGTGAGCACGGGCGGCTCGGTGGCCCAGCTCGAAAGTGTCTTGGAGTCGACCGACTCCGCGGGCACGTCGTGCTCGCTCGCGAGGCTCTCTCGAAGATCGACGAGCGGCGCGAGCTCAGCCACCGCCGCCTGGCGCGCGCGCACGATGTCCGGGCTCGCCGGCGCGAGAAGCCAAGACGCGAGCTTTTTCCCCCCCCAAGGGCTTCCCGTCGTGGCAAGAAGCTCGAAGAGCGACGCCGCCCCAAAGATGTCGAGATCGCCTGCATGAGGATGTTTGGGGTCGACGAAGGAAGCGCCCTGATGGCCCTTCCCCATCCACGCATCCGATATACGGTCGAGGCCTCGCAGGTAAAAGCTCGCCGCCCGCTCCGTCCGCCGCAGCATCGCGTAGAGACCGCCGTGCCAATAAAGGAGTCCAAAGAACACGATGACGGGAATGAGAAGCCATGGCCACGCCACTTGTTCCGTCTCGAAGACGAACCAGGCAAGTGCTAAGCCCGCGACGAAGATCGCGAGCCGAGCGTAAGCGACCAGGGCAACGACGTTTCGCTGCTCCCGAGCTTCCACCTGCTTCTGCGCGAGCCGGTTCTGGTAGAGCTCTTTGACCTCGGCGCGCGGCGTCATCTATCCGGAGAGCTCGCGCAGTACTCTTTTGAGCGCGTCTTCGAAGGACAGCTCAGGCTCGTCGCGCGCGACGGTGAGAGCCGCTTTTTCGGATCGCGGCCTCGGGAAGCCGAGATTCACGAGCGCCGAAATGAGATCCTCACCGAGGGAAGAGGCTAGGCCCGTGTCCTCGCGAGGGGCGCCGCTATCGTAAGCCGCAATTTCCGCCATCTTGTCCCGAAGCTCGAGGATGAGTCGCTCCGCCGTTTTCTTGCCGACGCCGGGGATCGCGTTCAAACGGCGGCGGTCCCCGCGCCGGATCGAGTCGATGAGCGTCTGTGGCTCGAGACCCGACATCACTTTGAGCGCGAGCGACGGACCGACCCCCGCGACGCCAATCAAACGGTGGAACAAAAGCTGCTCTTTGCCAGAGAAGAAGCCGTAAAGCGCGAACGTGTCTTCACGCACATGGGTGTGGATCTGAAGTGCTACGCCCTCCCCTTGATTGGGCAGCTCGTAATAGGTCGATACCGGGATCGAGACTTTGTAGCCAACGCCGCCCGCGAGCACGACCACGTGGTCGGGTTTTTTCTCGTGCAGCTTGCCTTCGAGATAGGAGATCACGGGGACGACGACACTTTCGCGGCAAAGCGAAGCTGATGGGCGTGGCAAAGGGCAATCGCGAGCGCGTCGGCGGCATCGTGAGGCTCAGGCGGGCGCTCTAGCCCGAGGAGCACGGCAACCATGCGCTGTACTTGCTCTTTGTCGGCGCGCCCGTAGCCGACGACGGCCAGCTTGACCTCGAGTGGTGAATATTCGTGAACCGGGATGCCTCGCGTCACGCCGGCGAGAAGAGCGACGCCGCGGACATGACCGAGCTTGAGGGCGCTCTTAACGTTCATGGCATAGAACAGGCCTTCGACCACCATCTGCCGGGGGCGTTGCTCGTCGAGCACCTCCGCGATGCCATCGTGGATGAGTCGGAGCTTTTCCGGAAAGCTCCGCATCGAGCGCGTCCGGATAACACCCTCGGTCACGAGAGCGGTGCGCGTGCCGTCGGACTCGATCACGCCGTAGCCGGTGACCTGAGAGCCAGGGTCGATCCCTAGAATCCTCATTGGCTCGAGCCCGAGGCTATTTGGACATCGCGGCTTCGATCTCTTCTTCGTCGATATCGAAGTTGGCCCACACGTTCGTCAGATCTTCGAGATCTTCGAGAGCGTTCATGAGCTTCAGCATCTGCTTTGCTTGCTTGCCCGTGAGCTTGACGCTCGTTTGGGGAATCATCGCGATCTCTTCGGCTTCGATGCTGATGTTCTTCGCCGTGAGGGCGTCGTGCACGGCTTGAAACCTTTCGGGGAGCGTCAAGACTTCCCAATGGCCGCCATCTTCATTGACGTCGTCGGCGCCGGCTTCGAGGGCGGCTTCGAGAAGCACCTCTTCGTCTACGTTCTCCCGGGAGACGACGATGTAGCCTCTCTTGTCGAACATCCAGTTGACTGAGCCGGACTCACCGAGATTGCCACCAAATTTCGAAAAAAAATGGCGCACTTCGCTCACGGTGCGGTTCTTGTTGTCCGTCGTCGCTTCGATAAAGACCGCAACGCCCCCGGGACCATAGCCTTCGTAGTGCACTTCTTCGAGGTTGTAGCCTTCGAGCTCGCCCGTGCCTTTTTTGATGGCACGCTCGATGTTGTCCTTCGGCATATTGGCCGCTTTGCCCTTGTCGACAGCGAGCCGAAGACGAGGATTGAATTCTATGTCGCCGCCGCCGATGCGTGCGGCCACAGTGATTTCCTTGATGATCCCGGTAAACGCTTTACCGCGTTTGGCATCCACCGCCGATTTCTTGTGCTTGATGGAATGCCACTTGGAATGTCCAGACATAGCCGCAAAATCCTAGCACGTACCGAGCTCTCCCTCAAAGACTGCTCAGCGTGAGAGGTTGTTTCCCACATCCCCTCCTCCCCTTGCCTTCCGCGCTCAATCATCAAAAATGAACGTCGGCTCCTGGTAGTAGCGGACTTCGTGCTCGGAGACCTTGTGCTGGATCTGATCGGTGAGCCAACGCGTTTTCTCTTCGAGGGGAAGGTTCGACTTCAGAAGCGGCAGGCGCATGTTGAAGCCGAGAACACGGCGCGGCACGAGGATGCGGGTCACACCCGAAGGCAGGCGATCCCCTTCCTCAGCGACGGCGCGCAGCACATCCTTCGAAAAATTCGGGAACACCACGACAGCTCCGAAATGCGAGTGCTGCTCTTTGAGCGCCGCGATATCTGAGTGATTGACCCTGTCCATCCGCGCTTCGCGGCTGTAATAGACGTCAACCATCGCGCGCAAGTGTCGCACCCGATCTTTCATCGACCCTGGAGCTCTCAGATGCAGAGCCTCAGAATCCGCGGTCAAGATGCTTCCGAGATAGTCGGGATCGCCTTCGGGCGCATTCTCAACGAGCTCGATGCCGTCGGCGCCCCGCGCGTATTCCGCTAACTCGCGCGCTTCGATGTCCCGAACGACATGGTTCCAATGGCGCACCTCGAGTGCGGGGTCGCCTAAGAACTCGACTTGAACGAGCAGGTGCGGAATGTCGAGATTCTCGAGGGCGGAAACACGATTAGCGCCATCGAGCAACAAGAATCGATCGGTGCCAGGGAGACTCGCCACGATGGGCGGATTTCTCAGAATACCGTCTGCGGATAAACGATCGAGAAGCCGCGCGACACGCTCGAGATCGACATCCTCGTGTAGCAGCAGATCGGAAACAGGAACAATCCGAAGATCGGGAAACCCTCCTTGAGACGGACTCATTGGACAGTAGTGTAACGCGAGGCTTCGGATGTTTGGACGCCGCCTACTTTGCCGTTCTTTTCCGGTGGTTCCTTTTCTTCGCCTTGGTCACGAGCTCGTCGATCTCTCTTTCTGAGAGCCCGTCGATAGCGCGTAAAACGCGTCCAGCACTCGCCGGCTGGCGACGGATGATGCGTCTCAAGTCGGTGCCGATCCGGCCGGCGAGGGCGAGAAACTCGTCTGTGTTCTGATCGAGCGCCTTCGCGATCTTGATCACTTTCTTCTCTGCGGGAGGCGGGAATACGTCACGCTCGATGGGCGCGAGATAAGTCGGACTCATCCCGACTTTTCTAGCAAATTGAGCGATGCTGACGTTTTGTTCCTCTCGCAGCTTACGAACCGTCCTTCCGAATTTCATGGTGGATCGACTCCCTCCTGAGTTGGCGTTCTCGCAGGCTGCGGCCGCGGATGGGCAGAAGGTCGTACTTGCTACGCAAGGGAGTACTGAACCTTACTTTGATTCCGGACCGCGCGAGCTCTGGTCTTCTCTCGCGGGAGAAGACGAGAGCCTAGAACGGGAGGATTCTAATCGGCTTCACGTCGGAGCGTCAAATAAAGCGTCTGGGTCTCAAGACTCGAGCCAGTCGGACAATTGAACGAGCCGCCCGCCCTCGGCTTTGCTGAGGTGGACGGAGTTCAAACCTTGGTGGTTCTCGGCGCTAAAGCTGATGGGCGTGCCTAGGAAGTTGTCGCTCCAGTCTTTCATGCCCTCGAGGGCCAGGATCAATTTCAGCCGGTTGAGGTCGGGCCCGGCACGGCGCAAACCTTCGACCATGACTTCCGCGCGCGCGAGGCCCAACATGGCGTAGGTGCCGAACTCGATCCCGTCGCCGTATTTTTCGATGATCTGACGACCTTTGACAACGCCGGGCTCGTTCGAATTGGTCTCGGGAACGCTCGAAGCCACGATCGCGCCGTCCCAGCTCTCGCCGGTGAGATCGAACATCACGGGATCGGCGAGAACCTGCGTCGCCACAATCTGAGGATCGTAGTCTCCGAGTGCTTCGATCGCGTTCACGAGGGCGGCCGCGCCTTCTGTGATTGTCCACACGAAGATCACGTCGACTTCCTCGTCTTTGAACTTCTGGGCGACCTCCGCCAAGTCGTTGTTGCCGACCGTATAGGCTTCCGCGACGGCAATCTCATTGTCGCTATTACGCAGGCCGAGGCGCACCCCCTCTTGCCCTTCACGCCCAAAGGAGTCGTCTTGGTAAAACATGCCGTACTTTTCCGCCTGGAGCTCGTCGGTGACATATTTGGCGAGAATGCGCCCCTCGGTCACGTAGGACGGGTAGGTCGAGAACACATAGGCGTTCATGGGAGACGTCCAGACGCGCGCTCCCGAACCGGGGTTTATCCAGGGAAGCAGTTTGATGGCGATGTAGTCTTTCACCGCAAGGCAGTTCGCGGTGCCGTTGCCCCCCAAAAGAGCGAAGACACGGACTCCCTCGACGAGCTCCTCTACGACGGCCGGCGTGCGCGCGGGGTCGTAGCCGTCATCTTTGATGAGAAGATTGAGCTTGCGCCCATGGACGCCACCCTCCTCTTCATTAACGTAGGCGAAATACGCCTCCATACCTTTGGCGATCGTAGAGAGATTGGAAGCCGGGCCCGTCAACGGCGTCCAGGTTCCGACGAGAATCTCTTCACTCGTGATTCCCACGTCCGGATTACCGCAGGCCACGGAAACGAGGAGCGTGAGTACGGCGACCAAGGCAAGCCTTCGTGTCTTTGGTTCCATTTCGTTAGTCTCTCTTGGCTGAATAGGAGATCATCCCAGACGGGAGCGGTCCAAGATCTCGCCGCTTCAGGGCGATGATTTTCGCAGCCAGGAGTCGAATCCTATCACGAAACGGCACTTCCCGAAATCGACTACTTCGAAGGCCGAATGCTATACTTTTCTAGGTCCCGCGAATCTCGCTTATGAGTCTAAGGAGCGTGCCATGAGTGACGAATTGGAAGTCGAGGACGACGTGTTTCTCGAAGAGGGCGTGTTCTATTGCACCTGCGGCAACCCGATCGAGGGGGAAGATGCGAGTGGCATGATCAAACAGGAGGCCGGAAAGCAGTTCGTCGCCTGTCCGACGTGCGATAAGAAGCATTTCGCAGAGGGCGGGCGTTTCATTCTCGACGAAGAATGACGCATCGGCAGCGCCCCCGACCCGTTAGGCCGAGGGCGCTTCAGATGATGGTGGGTTCTAGACGGCCGAGTTAGAAGCTGGGACCTGTCCCGCCACCTAAGTCATCGTCGTTGTCATCCGCCTCCGCTTCGGGCTCGCCCAAGCCGGGACTGCCGGTGCGTGCGTCCGACGACTCCGATCCCCACGGCGACGGTGTATCGGTGCTCGACGCACCGCTCTCGCGCTCCCACGGTGCCTGGGTAGGCGTAGTGGGCGCGACGTCAGGCGGGGCGGGCGTAGGGGCCGGCGCGGGCGCAACTTTCTTCGGCGCCGCAACCTCTCTGGCTACGGCCTTCCTTTTCGCTGCCTTCTTGGGAGCGGCTTTTTTCTTGGCTCTCCTCTTAGCGGCCTTTTTCTTGGCCGCCTTTTTTTTCGTCTTCTTCTTCGTAGTTTTCTTCTTGGCGGACTTCTTCTTAGCCTTTTTCTTTACCGCTTTCTTTTTCTTCGCGACTTTGCGGCCTGCCCTTTTTTTCGTTTTCTTCTTGGCGGCTTTCTTCTTGGCTTTGCGCTTCGTAGCTTTTTTCTTCCTGGCTTTCGTCTTCTTCTTTTTCTTCGTCATTTCAGCTGCCCACCTCCATCCACGTTCAGCAGTTATTTGACTCGATCACGTCAGACGAACCGTCCCGCACAACGAATCGAGAATAACATCGTAAGCGGATTTCGTCATCTCGTTGGCGACAGGAGTTGCGACTGACGCTTCTGGACTATGCGCTATGGAACCTCTCGGGTCTGCTCGGCAGTTCGGTCGGAATTCTAAGGGGCATTGATTCTGACTGTCAAAGGGGTTTCTAATGAACGCGCATGCAAGATCGTTTGAAGACGTATAGCCGTTTCGTAAAGATCGAGCACACGCTCTTTTCGTTTCCTCTGTTGCTCAGCGGCGCCTTGCTCGCAGAGGAGGCTTTGACCTGGCGCGTATTCATGCTCATTCTCCTCGCCGGAACGGGAGCCCGGACAGCAGCGCTCGGGATGAACCGGATCCTGGACCGCGCGATCGACCGCCGCAACCCGCGCACCGCCGGCCGCGAGCTTCCGAGCGGGCAGATGACGCTCGCGGAGGCCTCGCTCGTCACCGGGCTCGGCGCGACGGTCTATCTCGGTGCGGCCTTTTTGATATCGCCCAAATGTCTCTTGTTCAGCCCCATCCCGCTCGGCATCTTCCTCCTCTACCCGCTAATGAAACGGTTCACGATGTGGGCGCATTTGGGCGTGGGCGCGTCGCTCGCGATGGGTCCCCTCGGAGCTTGGTACGCCGTCCAACTCGATTTCCATGACTACCCGCGTGTCCTGCTCTTATGCCTGTTCACCTTGTTCTGGGTCGCGGGTTTCGACATCATCTATGCCATGCTCGACGTCGATTTCGACCGGAGCGACGGGCTCTACTCCCTGCCGTCCCGGCTCGGCAAGAAGCGCGCGCTCGCGGTCTCGTTTGCGTTCCACGTCGTGGCGTTCTTACTTTTGGGCGTGCTGTACTGGACGTCCATGGAAGGATCCGTCGCCGCGGTGCTTCTCGTCGCCATCGCCGCGCTCTTGCTGCTCGAGCACCGCAAGGCCTCCTCCGTCGAGCTCGCCTTTTTCAAAATAAACGCCGTCATCGGTTTTGTCGTGCTAGGTTTCGTCTGGGCCGGCGTCGGGCTTCACTTTTGAGCTCCCGGTTAACTGATTACTACTAAATGGTTTACATCGACTGGAGCGAGCCGCGACTAACGGGACTGGAAACCGCGACGCGGTTTTGTAAGAATTTCCGGTCAGGAGCTTTCGAGTGACATCGACCGCGCAAGAAGAAATCGTATTTCAAGACGAGGCACTCATCCCCGTATGGGAGCGCGTCCTATCCGGCGGGCGTCTCGGCAGCGAAGACGGGCTCGCGGTCTTGAATAGCTGGGACCTCACGGCCATCGGCAAAATGGCGGACCACGTGAAGCGCAAAAAGTCGGGCAACCGAGTTTACTTCGTCATGAACCGGCAAATCAACCCGACAAATCTCTGCGTTCTCGACTGTACGTTCTGCGATTTCGCGGCGAAGCCGGGCGATGACCACGCTTATGAGATGTCGATCGACGAGATCCTAAAAAAACTCGGCGACGAGCTTTCGGAAGTGCACATCGTCGGAGGCCTCCACCCGACGTGGAAGTTCGAAGATTACTTGAACATCGTGAAGCGTATCCACGAGGCCTTTCCTTCCATTCAAATCAAGGCATGGACCGCCGTCGAGATCGACTGGTTCGCGAGGATCGCGAGGATCTCTATCGAAGAAGTGCTCGAGCGGCTTCGCGAGGTCGGCCTGCAATCGCTTCCGGGAGGCGGCGCTGAAGTTTTTTCGGAGCGGGTGCAGGAAGCGACGTTCAAGCACAAAATGGGCGCCGACCGCTGGTTCGAAGTGCACCGCATCGCCCACGAGATGGGCTTTCCTTCGAACGCGACGCTTCTCTACGGCCATATCGAGACCTACGAAGAGCGTGTGGTTCACATGCTGCGGCTGCGCGACGCGCAAGACGAGACCCCGGGATTCCTGTCCTTCATCCCGCTCGCCCTCCAGCCCGGCAATACCGGGCTCGCGGAGCGGCAAGCCTCGGCAATCGAGGACCTCCGGACCGTGGCTTGCGCCCGGTTGCTGCTCGACAACTTCGACCACGTCAAGTCGTACTGGGTCATGCTCGGAGAAGAAACCGCTTCCGTGGCTCTCAACTTCGGCGCGAGCGACCTCGACGGAACGATCGGCGAAGAACGGATCGCGCATTACGCGCAGGCGAAAAGCGCCATCGGCCTCGCGCGTGACAAACTCATTGAGATGATCCGCGAAGCCGGCAAAGTCCCCGCCGAGCGCGACGCGCTCTATAACGTCCTGCGCGTCTATAACTGAGCCGACGTGCGACTTCTGATCGGGCAAATCTCGTACTTGAACAGTCAGCCGTTCTACCCGCTGCTCGGAGAACATCGACTGATCCCGACGCCACCGCGGGAGCTGGGCCAGATGGCCGAAAACGGCGAGATCGATGCCGGCATCCTTGCCACTGCGGATTACTTCGTCCATGAGGACCGCTACGAGCCCATCGCGGGCCTGGGCGTGGCCAACCGGCACGAAGTCCGCAGCATCTTGTTGCTGAGCCGCCGGCCCATGGCCGAGTTCGACGGCGCGCGCATCGGGATTACCGAAGAGACCTCCACCTCCGTCCGACTGCTCCGTGTCTTGGTCGAGCTTCGTGACAAGAACCGCCCTGCAGAATATGTGCGTGGGCTCCGAGAAGAAGGCGACGCTTTTCTCGTGATTGGAAACGAAGCCCTCCGGCGCAACACGAGGGCGACGCCGGACTTTCCCTATCGCTATGATCTCGCGACGGAGTGGTGGAACTGGACGGAGCTTCCGTTCGTCTTCGCACTCTGGGCGGTGCGACGCTCGCTCACCCCCGGAACAAAGGATGAGCTCGCCGACCTACTGGAGCGCTCGTTTACCGTCGGCATGTCGCAAATCAACGATATCGCGGCGCAGTTCGCAGGAGAGCTCGGCCCACGTGAAATCCTGGCCTCCTACCTCCGGAATTTTCACTATCGACTCGGGCCCGAGGAGATGAAAGGCCTCGAAGAGTTTCGCCGACTGACCCGCGAACACAATTTTCTCGAACCCATTTGAACCCTATGAGCCCAACTTTCGAAGCAGTCCGCGACAAAGTACGCGCCGGTGAGCGCGTCGACCGCGACGACGGTTTGTTCCTTCTCTCTGAAGTTAGCCTCCTCGATCTGGGTCAGCTCGCCATGGAGGTTCGGCGCAAACAACATCCCGAACCGATCGTTACCTTCGTCATCGACACCAATCCAAACTACACCAACGTGTGCAACGTCGACTGCACGTTTTGCGCGTTCTACCGGAGCCCCGGCCACGACGAGGCTTATACGTACTCGGTCGAGGAGATGCTCGAGCGCATCGGCCGTTCCGCGGAATACGGCGTCACAACGGTCTTGATGCAAGGCGGTGTCAACTCGGAGCTGCCGCTAGACTATTATCTCGAGCTCGTCCGCGCGGTGCGCGAGCGCTACCCGCGAGTCACGCCTCATTTTTGGAGCGCGGCGGAGATCGAGGGCATGGCGGCGGTGTCCGGACTCCCGTTGCGAGAAGTGCTGGGCGCACTCAAAGACGCCGGCCAGACGACCATCCCCGGCGGCGGGGCCGAGATCCTTTCCGAGAGGGTGCGCAAAAAGATCTCGCACAAAAAGGGGATCACACTGAGCTGGCTCGACGTGCACCGCGAGGCGCATGCGCTCGGATTCCGCTCGACAGCCACGATGATGTACGGCCACGTCGAAACACCCGAGGACGTCGTCGAGCATTTCGAAGCGATCCGCTCACTCCAGGATGAGCACGGCGGCTTCACGGCCTTCGTCCCGTGGAGCTTCAAGCCGGGCAATACGCCTTTAGTCAAGAAGATCCCGCGCCACGCGGGCCCCAATCAGTACCTCCGCATGCTGGCAGCGTCGAGAATCTACCTCGACAATTTCGATCACATCCAAGCCTCGTGGTTCTCTGAAGGCAAGAAGACCGGCCAGGTCGCGCTCCACTGGGGCGCGGACGATTTCGGCGGCACCCTCTTCGAAGAGAACGTACACGCGGCAACCGGCTTCGTGAACAAAACGTCGACGGATGAAATAAAAACCCTCATTCGGGAGGCAGGATTTCGCCCGGCACAGCGAACAACGTTGTATGAAATTCTGGAAATCTTTTGAATCCATGATTCAGGATTTCTGAATGCTGAATCATTCCGAGCCCACCGGGCGATCCAGGAGCTCATGCATCGCTTCTCTGGCGGTTGCTTCTCCCTTCAGCAGGCGTTCCATCTGGAAGGCTATGGGCATCTCTATTTGGTTGGCGAGGGCCAGCTCGACGGCGGCGTGGGTAGTTGCGACGCCTTCGACGACTTGACGCATCTTGGACATGATATCGGCGAGCGACTTGCCTTCACCGAGCGCGACGCCGACGGTTCGGTTTCGAGAGAGTTGGCCGGTGCATGTGAGCACGAGATCGCCGACGCCAGAAAGCCCAGCGAGCGTCTCGCGCTTGCCGCCCATGGCTTCGGCGAGTCTCGAGATCTCGGCGAGGCCACGAGTCATCAGCGCGGCCGCGGGATTGTAGCCGAGGCCGAGGCCGCTCGCGACCCCAACGGCTATGGCGATGACGTTCTTGAGCGCGCCTCCCAGCTCGACGCCAATCACGTCGTCGTTCGTGTAAACCCGGAATGTCCTCGTCGCCAAACGGGCTTGGACGTAGAGCGTCGAGGCGTCGTTCTCGCTCGCCGCGACGAGGGCGGTCGGCTCTGCGCGGGCGACCTCCTTCGCGAAGGTCGGACCCGAGATCGCTGTGAGATCGGGGGAAAAGGGTAGCACGTCGGCGACGACTTCGCTCATGCGCAGAAGAGTTCCTTCTTCGATGCCTTTGGTTGCGCTCACGAAACGCTGGCCCTTGCTCAGATGGGGTGCGAGCTCCTCGAGAACGTATCGAAAATATTGGGACGGCACCGCCAGAAGAATGAGTTCTTTGTCACGTACGCACGCCCCGAGCTCCTGCGTCACGTCGAGCTTATCGGGAAGACGCACGTCGGGAAGAAAGAGCTCGTTGACGCGCAGCTCCTTCACTGCGGCGACGACTTCGGGCTCACGGCACCAAAGCGTGACGGGCTCGCCTTGGTCCGCGATCGACTTCGCGAGCGCCGTCCCCCAGGCCCCCGCGCCGACGACGGCCACCGCCATGAGGCTAGCGGTCCTGATTCAGAGATTGGTAGAGGAAGTAAGCGAACCCCCCCCACATGCCGCCAAGGATCAGAACCATCAGGACGATACCACTGAGCTCCATCCCCGAATTGTACCCCGATGCCAAACCTGCCGGCGGAAACTATAATTGAATCACTGACCTTCGATGCTCATCGCCATTGTCCTCGGACTCGTCGTTATTCTGTCCTTGTCTGCCTTTTTCTCGGGCTCCGAGACGGCGCTCATGTCCCTCGACCGATTTCGGCTCCGGCACTTGGAGCGGACCGAGCCCCGCGCGGCGCGCGTCAGGGATCTCATCGCGCATCCCGAAAGAGTTCTCGGCACGATCTTGACCGGGAACGTGTTCATCAACACGGCGGCCGGCGCGCTCATTACCTACGCCATCACGGCCCTCGTCGCTTCCGAAGACCGGTGGGGGCAGACCATCATCGCCACTATCGTTCTGACGGGACTCATCCTCGTCTTCGGCGAGATGGTCCCGAAAAGCTTCGCGGCACGCCATCCGGAGGCGTGGTCGTTGCGCGTGATCCGTCCCCTCTCCGGCCTCATCCGCTTGCTCTCTCCTGCGGTCAAGCTCTTGACGATGGTCTCTAACGCTTTTCTCTCGCTGTTCGGCGTTGGCACGGGGGCTCTCGGATCCGCGGTCACGCTCGAAGAAATCAAAGCGATCCTCTACGCTGGCGGCGTTCCCGAGGACGAGCGCGGAGCCCGTCGGCAAATGCTCCGTAAGGTCATCGAGCTAGCAGAAAAACGCGTGGCGGAAGTCATGATCCCGCGCACGGAGATGGTGGCCGTCGAAAAAGACACGCCGCTCGAAGAGATCGTCCGCATCATCCAGAACCAACGGTTTTCCCGCATGCCCGTCTTCGACGATACGCTCGACAATATCGTTGGTCTGCTCTTTGCCAAAGATGTTCTCACTTATTGGGGCGCTCGGATCCCTTTCCAGCTCGAGCAAGTGCTACGAAGGCCGTACTTCATCCCCGACTCTGCCAGAGTCGAGCAAGCGCTAGAACAGCTCCAGCAACAACGCACGCACATGGCGCTCGTCGTTGACGAGCACGGGGGTATCGAAGGCCTCGTGACGCTCGAAGACCTACTCGAAGAGATTGTGGGCGAGCTCTTCGACGAAAAAGACGTCGAGGAGTCTCAAATCTTCGAACTCCCGGATGGAAGCTACCTATTAGACGGCGTGCTTTCCATCAAGGACGCCAACGAGCAATTGTCTCTAGAGCTTCCCGAGCACGCCGACTACAACACGCTCGCTGGTTTGATCTTGGACCGCTTGGGCCACATCCCCGTCGCCGGCGAAGAGCTCAACGCGGGAGGCGCCATCTTCTCGGTCGACAAAGTGGTGGCTCATCGCATCCTTAGAGTACGAGCAAGAACTCTCTGACAAGCGGGACTAATATTCCTGAAACGTCCGCATTCGGGCTGCTTCGAGACAATCAGATGTGAGTGAGAAGCGCGAATATGCTGAATCAATCGTCATCTCCGAAAAAGAAAAACTCGGAGCACTGCTTGGTGCAAAACGGCCGACCCCCGCGGTCGAACTCGCATTCCTTGCAGTAGTAGCGGAAGCAGATGACGCACTTCACGACCGGACGTTCGTCTTCGCTGACCCCGCAATGGCAACACTTGTTGTCCATGGTGCTCTCGGCCCCCGCTTCGTCCTTGACAGATAGCCCTAACTCTCATATTATATTACACTTATACAAAAGCGCACAACGGCTCCGCAAACCCGTCCGACCATGCTGCTCGATAGAGTCTTGACTACGATCACACGTGCAGGCATGGTCAGCCCGTCGGACCGCGTCCTCGTCGGGGTCTCGGGCGGGGCAGATTCCGTTACGTTGTCGCACGTCCTCACGGAGCTTCGCTCGACTCTCGAGATCGACGTGGAGCTCGCCCATCTCCATCACGGGCTTCGGCCCGAGGCCGATGACGACGAGGCTTTTTGTCGCGAGCTCGCGGAGGGACTAGGGTTGCCCTTTACTTTCGAGCGCGTCGACGTCGCGAGCCTCGCGGCGCGTTCGAAGCGTTCGCTCGAGGAGCAGGGCCGTGTGTGCCGCTATCGATTCCTCGCCGAACAAGCGGCCTGTCGCGGCTGCACCCGGATAGCTGTTGCCCACACGATGGACGACCAGGCTGAGACTTTTCTCATGAGAGCTCTTCGCGGATCCGGCGCACGAGGCCTCGGCTCGATGCGCCCGGTCGCGAGAGAGCGCATCCGCCCACTCATCGAGCTTCGCCGGGACGAAATCATCGCTTTTCTGGGCGAGCGCGAGCTCGGCTATCGCGACGACCCGAGCAACGGCGACCTGCGGTTCACGCGAAACCGCCTGCGGCACGATATCCTCCCGCGACTCGGCGAGCTCAACCCTCATGTGGCCGAAACGCTTGCGCGGAACGCGGAGATCCTTCGAGACGAGGAAGACTTCATGGATGCGGCGGCACGTACCGCTTTTAAAGAGCTCGCCTCCGCCGACGGCGCGACCATCACCCTCTCCGTCGAGGCGCTCGCCGCCTTTCCGGTCGCTATCAAGCGCCGTGTGGTGCGCCGAGCCGTCGAAGTGCTGCGCGGTCACACCCGCAATCTCAGCCAGCGGCATGTCGAAGATGCTCTCTCGCTTCTCGAAAACGGCAAGAGCGGGCGGGAGATCCATCTGCCGGGGCTCGTGGTGGCGCGATCGTTCGATCGCCTGGCCCTCTCTCCGGGATCGGGCCGCTCCCGGCGCAAACGCTTCCCAACCGGCTATAATACGTATGAGTACCGTCTGAGGATCCCTGCACAGCTGCCAATCCTGGAGAGGCAGGGTCTCCTGACGGCGCATTTTATAGGGCCGATTCGAAGTGGGGACAAGCCTCCAAAAGTCGCGGGAAACACGGTCGTGGTCGGCGTCGAGGGTGAGGCTCGCGACCTGGTCGTGAGAAGCCCCCGCAGCGCGGACCGGTTTCGACCGCTTGGGGCCCCGGGAGCGAAGCCGCTCGCACGTTATCTGATGGACCGGAAAGTCGCTAAGGAAGAGAGGCAACAAGTGCCGTTGGTGGTGAGGCCAGGATCTGAGAATCGAAGTGACGACATCCTCTGGGTCGTGGGTCACAGGGTTTCGGAAACCGCGCGGCTCGGTGCGGGCCGCGTGCACCTTCGCCTCGATTGGGTGAGCCAATGAGCCAAGTGTCAAAATTATCAGTGGTTTACGACGAGAAGGCCATCAGGGTACGTGTGCGCGAGCTCGGCCAGCAGATTACCGCGGATTTCCCGGACGGGAACATCGCCTGCGTGGGCGTCCTCCCGAACTCGATGGTCTTCATGGCCGATCTCATCCGCGCGGTCGACCTTTCGCTGACTTGCGATTTCATGAGGGTCGGCACACAAGATTCGAAGCGGGTCGATATCGCGTTCGGCCAAGCGAACGATTTCAGCGCTCGTGACGTACTACTAATACAGGGTGTCGTCGACACGGGAATCACTTTGAGCTTCATTACGGGGCATATCCAGGAAACATGGAAGCCTCGGTCGCTCAAAGTGGCAGCGCTCATCAATCGTGAAAAACACCGGAAGGTCGACTGCCCGGTGGACTACACATGTTTCGAGCTCGAAAAAGAAGGCTTCGTCGCAGGCTACGGTTTGGGCCTCGCGGAGCATCACCGCGGCGCGCCTTTTCTCGGCCTCGCCGAGGCCGCGAGCTCATGAAGAAGGAATCGCCAGAAATTTCGCTTATCGGAGGCGGCTTTTGAACTCCACGATGAAGAACTTGATGTTTTGGATGGTCGCAGCACTTGTGATCTTTCTGTTTTATAGTGTTTCGTCCCGTATCCAGAAGAACGAACGCCCACTCAGCTTCAGCGATTTCATGGCCCAGCTCGACCAGGGCCACGTCGCCAAAGTGACCATCACTGGAACGGGTGCCGGAAGCCAGATCGTCGGCGAGTTCAAGAACGGCCAGGCGATCCGCACGTTCGCTCCGCCGCAGATGGAGAACCTTGTCAACGTGATGCTCGATAAGGGGGTCGAGGTCCACGCGAGAGATGCGAACAGTTCGTCGTGGCTCGGGCACATCATAAGCTGGACGCCCATCGTCATCATGATCGCATTTTTGATCTTTTTCATGAGGCAAATGCAAGGATCGGGCAATAGAGCCTTGTCTTTCGGCAAGAGCAAAGCCAAGCTATCTAGCAGCCAACAGAAAAAGGTCACGTTCAAAGACGTCGCGGGCGTGGACGAAGCCAAAGAAGAGCTCCAAGAGATCATCGACTTTCTGAGAGAGCCTCAGAAATTCCAGAAGCTCGGCGGCCGTATCCCCAAAGGCGTTCTTCTCATGGGACCTCCAGGAACCGGCAAGACGCTTCTCGCGCGCGCCATCTCCGGTGAAGCCAATGTGCCGTTTTTCTCGATCAGCGGCTCCGATTTCGTCGAGATGTTCGTCGGCGTAGGCGCGAGCCGCGTGCGCGATCTCTTCGAGCAAGGCAAGAAGAACGCACCGTGCATCATTTTCATCGACGAGATCGACGCCGTTGGCCGCCATCGCGGCGCGGGTCTAGGAGGTGGGCATGACGAGCGCGAGCAAACACTGAATCAGCTCCTCGTGGAGATGGACGGGTTCGAGTCCAACGAAGGGGTCATTCTCATCGCCGCTACCAATCGTCCCGACGTCCTCGACCCGGCACTGCTCAGGCCTGGCCGCTTCGACCGTCGCGTCGTCGTTTCGCTTCCCGATGTCGGGGGACGCGAAGGTATTTTCAAAGTCCATACGAGCCGCATCCCGCTCGCGAATGATGTCGATCTCACCGTCCTCGCGCGGGGGACCCCGGGCTTCTCCGGCGCGGATCTGGCCAATCTCGTCAATGAGGCGGCGCTGTACGCGGCGCGGCACGGGCTGAAAGTCGTTCGGATGCAAGACTTCGAAGAAGCGAAGGACAAAGTCCTCATGGGCTCGGAGCGCCGTTCCATGATTATGAGCGACGAAGAAAAGCGTACGACGGCCTATCACGAGGGCGGCCACGCGCTCGTCGCGGCGTTTCTCGAAGATGCGGATCCGATTCACAAAGTCACGATCATCCCGCGCGGTATGGCAATGGGCGTCACGATGCTCTTGCCGGAGTCGGACCGGCTAAGCCACGATCGCAACTACGTGGAAGCCAGCATTTCCGTAGCCATGGGTGGCCGCATAGCCGAAGAGATCTTTCTCGATCAGCTCACGACCGGCGCTAACAACGATCTCGAAAAAGCGACTGAGCTCGCCAGGAAGATGGTGTGCGAGTGGGGCATGAGCAAGAAAATGGGGCCGCTCACGTTTGGACGTAAAGAAGAGCAGGTCTTCCTCGGTCGCGACATCGCGAGGCATCAAGACTATAGCGAGCACACCGCTCTCCAGATCGACCAGGAAGTCAAACGCATCGTTAGCGAAAGCTATGATCGGGCGAAGAAGATTCTGAGCGAGAATCGTGAGGTGCTCGAAAGAGTCGCCGCGGCGCTCATCGAGAGAGAAGTGCTCGACGCCGAGGACGTGAAGATGCTCATCGAAGGCCTTCCGCTCAAGGAGCGCGAGACGGCGGTAGATGAGGCCGTTCGCGATAAACCGGAGGCCACGGAGAAGGAGAAAAAGCGTAAGGCGCCTCTGACGCCGCCGATTCTCCAAAACCCCGGTAGCGTCCCACAGAGTTAACGACGAGTCGAGCGCGCTCCAGGGACGCCTGCCCCGCGAATGCGGGACCCTGGGTTCGGCTCGGTCGCCGGAGCTTCATTTGATCGTGTCTCAAATCTTTCGAGCCAGAGCCAAGCGCCTCGACCTTTCACGTCGAACCGCTATCATGGGCGTTGTCAACGTCACAAAAGACTCGTTCTACGCCGGTAGCCGGTATCCCGACGTCGACGCCGCGACGTCCGGGGCTCTTCGTCTCGCGGAAGCAGGCGCAGACATCCTCGATATAGGGGGCGAGTCGACGCGGCCGGGGGCGGCGCCGGTCTCGACGAAAGAGGAGTTGGATCGCGTCCTACCGGTGCTCGAGAACTTGCGATCGCGGACCGAGCGGATGCTCTCCGTGGATACGCGCAAGGCGGAGGTCGCCGAAGACGCCCTCGCGAATGGCGCCGACATCGTCAACGACGTTACCGCGCTCGGAGGCGACCTCCGAATGGCCGAAGTCGCCGCAGATGCCGGAGCGGGGATCGTGCTCATGCACATGCAAGGTACGCCGGAAACGATGCAGTCCGAGCCCCGATATGACGACGTCGTGGCCGAGGTAAAAGCCAGCCTCAGCGAGGCCGTAGCGCGCGCCGTGCGCGCGGGCATCGCGAGCGACGCGATCGTGGTCGATCCCGGCATCGGTTTCGGGAAGACGCTTTCACATAACTTGACGCTCTTGAACGAGCTCGCGACGCTCGCTGAGCTCGGCAAACCGATCCTCGTGGGGACGTCTCGGAAAGGTTTCATCGGAAAGCTACTCTCAAGCGAAGCCGAAGCTCGGATATTCGGCACGGCGGCGAGTGTCGCCGCCGCCATCCTTCGCGGCGCCAGCATCGTGCGGGTACACGATGTCTCCGAAATGCGGGACGTTGCGACCGTCGCCGACGCGATTCGAAATGCCACCTCCCCGTCCCTAAATGTGGTGCCGCATGAGGCAGCCTCGCCCGCCAGGACCCCGAGCTGATGCCGGTGTTCGTCGAGTTTTGGCAGAGCTTGTCCCGAGAGCTCTCCTGGAACGATGTTGTCGACATCTTGCTAGTGAGCTTTCTGTTCTACAAGCTCTTTCAGCTCGTCCGGGGCGGGCGCGCGTTCCAGATGGTGGTCGGCACGCTGCTGCTCGTTCTGCTCTTTTTCGCTTCGCGTTGGGCCGACCTCACCGCCGTGAATTGGCTGCTTCGGAATACGCTGGCCTATATCGGCTTTGCCATCATCGTTCTCTACCAGCAGGAGCTCCGGCGCGGGCTCGCCAATCTGGGACGGGCGCCACTTTTTCGATTCTTGAACCCCACGAGCAGCAAAGGAACACTCGACGAGGTCGCTTTTTCCGTGCTCACGCTCGCTGAGCGGCGCGTGGGAGCCATCCTCGTCCTCGAGCGGGATATCGGCCTTCGCAGTTATGCCGAAGCCGGCGTCATGCTCGATGCCGTCGTGACCTACGACCTTCTCTTGTCCGTGTTCAACCCGAAATCGCCGCTCCATGACGGCGCGGTCATCATTCAAGGAGACCGCGCAGCAGCAGCGGCCTGTTTTCTTCCGATCTCGATCAATCCGCAGCTCGGCAAACAGCTCGGGACCCGCCATCGCGCCGCCATCGGCATTAGTGAAGATACGGACGCGATCGCGATCGTCGTCTCTGAAGAGACGGGGCTCGTGAGCTTCATGGAGGACGGAGCGATCGTTTCCGGCCTCGACGCAAAGCAGCTTCGCTCGAAGCTCCGGGACGCGATGGGACAGAAAGACAAAGAGGCGAGCCCGGCCGAGACACGCACCGGTTCTGTCTCCGCGACCGAAGGGCCGATCACATGAAGTCGTTTCTGACCGACAATATCGCCCTGAAGCTATTCTCGCTTCTGCTCGGCTTCACCTTCTGGTACGCGGTGGCACGGGATTCAGGCGTCGAGTTCGCTTTCTCCATCCCTTTCGAGCTCCGGGATGTCCCCGAAGGGCTCGAAGTAGTCGAGGAGTCCGTCCAGCAGGTAGACGTGCGCTTGCGAGGCCCCGCGGAGATTCTTCGGAGCATCTCGGCTCAGGATTTGAGCGTGGCGGTGGATCTCTCGGAGGCCGAGCCGGGAGAGCGCATCGCCTATCTCACGCCGGAAGACGTCGTAGTGCCGTTCGGCGCACGCGTGATGCGCGTGACGCCGTCGAGTCTCAAAATCGAGCTCGACCGCACGATGGAGCGCACGATCAACGTGATCCCGCGTATTCTCGGCGCGCCCGCGGAGGGTTTCGAGCTTCAGAACATCACGCTTTCGCCGCAGGTGGTCACCGTTGTCGGACCGGCCTCGCAAGTGCGCGGGCTCGAGCAAGTCACGACAGAGCCCGTATCGGCCGACGGCCTACGCCAACCTTTCTCACGCGCCGTGCGCCTCGAGCTCCATCCTCTCGTACGGCTGGAATCCGGGACGAGCATCGAGCTCACGCTCGACGTGCGCGAGGACCTGCTCCGGAGGGGCCTCGCGGGGGTCGAGGTCATGACCAGACCGGAAGCGATGAACGCGCGTCTCGAGCCCAAAACCGTTCGCGTCGTCGTGGAGGGCCCGCGAAGCCTGATCGAGCAACTGCGCGCGGAAGATCTCGAAGTCGAAGTGCGCCTCGACGGTCTCGGTGCCGGACGCCACAAAGTCGTGCCGATCGTGCACGTGATCCGTCCCGACGAGTTGGCAGCCGTGCATATCGTCTCCGTCGCTCCGGACGAGCTCGAGGTCCAGGTCCAATAGTGGCAAAGCTCTTCGGAACCGACGGAATCCGCGGCGAAGCTTATGCACCGCCCTTGGACTGTACCTCCGTGCGCCGCGTGGGCCGGGCCCTCGCGGAAGAGCTCTCGCCGGACACACCTCGCGTTCTGATCGGCAGGGACACCCGGAGCTCGGGAGCGGATCTCGAGAACTGGCTCGCGACGGGCGTCGACGCAGGAGGGGGCGTTTCCGTATCCGCGGGTGTTCTCCCGACACCCGCGGTCGCCTTTCTGACACGGGTGCAGGGTTTCGACGCCGGTGTCGTCATCTCGGCCTCGCACAATCCGTATCACGATAACGGCATCAAGGTTTTCTCCGCCACCGGCGTGAAGCCGAGCGAGGCGTTCGAAGAAGCCATTGAGATCGCCGTCGCCGGCGCCGCCTCGCGAGACGAGCCGGAGGAGAGCGAAATTAAGAAGACGCCGAGCCTGCACCTCGAAGGCCTCTATTTGGAACACTTGAAACGGAGTCTTGGCGATGACGCGTCGCTACCGTCGCTCAGGTTGGCTCTCGATTGCGCCAATGGCGCGTGTTACCGCGTTGGTCCAAAGCTTCTCGAATCCATCGGGCTCGAGCCCGTACTGCTCGCAACGGAGCCCGACGGCAAGAATATCAACCGGGATTGCGGCTCGACGCATCTCGACGGGCTGGCCGAAGCGGTTAGGCGCCACGGATGCGATTTCGGAGCCGCTCTTGACGGCGACGGGGATCGTCTGTTGCTCGTGGATTCCAAGGGGCGACCGGTGAACGGGGACGCCATGCTGCTCATGTGCGCTAAACGTCTCAAGAAGGAAGGTCGACTGGCGGGATCCGGCGTCGTGGCCACCGTCATGAGCAACATGGCCCTCGAAGTGTCTCTGGCCCAAGAGGAGATCACGCTCTTTCGAACTCAGGTAGGCGACAAGTTCGTCGCACAGGATATGGAACGGCGTAATATTGTTATCGGTGGCGAACAATCGGGTCATATCATTTTCTCCGATCACGCTGCGACCGGCGACGGTCTATTGACGCTCATGCAAGTGCTCCGAACGATCGCCATCGAGCGAGAAAGCCTAGATCAGCTGGCGCACCTCGATCCGTTTCCTCAAGTTCTTGTTAATGTCGGGGTGAGCTCGAGGCCGGACGTCCGCACCATCCCAGAAATCGCCGATACGATCGAGGAGGCTGAAGCCCAGCTCGACGGGCGCGGGCGAGTGCTGATCCGCTATTCGGGCACGGAGCCGCTGCTTCGCATCATGATGGAAGGTCCGGACTCAGAAGAGATCGAATCCTTGACCGCCACCGTGCGCGACGCGGTGGAGAGCACTATTGGGAGTTCTCGTGATTGAGTTAGGTGTCACTCTGGACGCAGTCGCCGCTTTGCGCGAGTCGCGCAAGGCCAAAAATCCCGACCCGGTCTTCGCGGCGTTCACCGCCGAGCAAGCGGGCGCGGCCGCGATCAACGTTCACCTTAGAGCCGATCGGGTGGGGATCCAGGAGCGTGACATCGACCACCTTCGCGAGACCGTGGGCGTCGAGCTCAACCTCGTCGTGACGCCGCGCCAGGAGATGGCTCGCTTCGCCTTCACCGCCAAGCCGACGCGCGTGACGTTCATTCCAGAGCGCCTCGAAAACGCAGGCGGCGGTGGTCTCGACGTCATGCTCAACAGCGCGCAGCTCAAGGAGTGTGTGCGGGATCTGCGCGAGAGCTCCATTTTCCCATCGATCTATCTCGACCCTTCCATCGATCAGGTCAAAGCGGCACACAGCGTCGGCGCTCTCGGCGTGGAGATCTCGACCGTGGCTTATGTCGCGGCAAGCGAAGGCATCGGTATGGCGAGCGATAAGGAAGCGATTCGCCGCGAGCTCCAACGCGTCGGCGACTGCGCCAGGCTCTGCGCCAAGCTCGGCCTTCACGTCGGGGTCAGTCACAGGCTAACGCTTCGCAATACCCCCAAGCTCATCGAACTCGGCAGCATCCATCGAGTCAATGTGGGTCACGACCTCGTGGCGCGCGCCATGATGGTTGGGCTAGACGCCGCGGTGCGGGAGTGGATGACACTGTTGGCGGGGGCGGCTCTGTAAGTCGTCGATCCCACTTTATTGCTGACTTCAAGTTATCATAAAGGCAGTACTAACTAATTAGGCTTTGGGGGCCTATCTGTGAGCAAGAAAGACAAATCGAAAGAAGAGACCGACACTCGAGGACCGGTAAAGTCCACCCTTCGCGAATATTTCGAGTCGATCTGTGTCGCTGTCATCCTGGCCTTGTTCATCCGCACGTTCGTGTTTCAAGCCTTCAAGATCCCGACCGGCTCGATGGAAGAGAACCTGCTAATCGGCGACCATCTCATCGTCAACAAGATGCTCTACACGAACGCGCCATCCGTTCTCGAGGAAGAGCTCGCGCCCGTTCGGAACGTGCGCCGCCACGACATCGTCGTGTTCAAGTTCCCAGGAGAGCCTGAGAGGGACTTCATCAAACGCGTGATCGGGCTTCCCGGCGAGCGGCTCCACATTCAGAACAAGAAGGTCTATATCGACGGCGAGCCGCTCGACGAGCCTTACGTCCATTTCAGCGAGCCGCCAGGTTCATCCTCTCTCGGGATCCTCTCCGACGCGCGTCGCGATAACATGCCGGAGATCGTCGTTCCGGAAGGCCATTATTTCGTAATGGGGGACAATCGAGACAACAGCCACGACAGCCGGTTCTGGGGAACGCTTTCGGGAGACCTTCTCAAGGGGCGGGCGCTGATGATTTATTGGTCCTACGATGCTCCAGATGGACGAGACGCCTATTTCAAACAAGGTTGGGATCGTGTCAAGGAACTAATTTCCATCATACCTTATTTTTTGACCAAAACGCGCTGGGATCGTTTCTTCCGTCTCGTGCGGTGAGGCCCAACGCTCCTGCACGACACCCTTAGGAGGGTAGGCGATGCAAAGATTCAGAAGTGAGCGAGGCGATGGCGCCTTCGGGTTAGTGATCTTCCTCTTGGTGCTTCTGTTCATTGCTTACGAGGTCAAACAGTTCGGCCCCCCCTGTTTGCGCAGTTTCAGTTTCTGGACGCGGTGATCGACACGACGAAGTTCTCCCGCGCGAAGACCGCTGACGTCGTCATGCAAGAGGTGCTGAAGAAATCGGCGGAGCTTCACCTACCGATTAGCCGCGACATGATCAAGGTCACGCGGCATCCGACGCGCACCCGCATCGAGGTTCGCTACGAGCTCAAGGCCGAGTGGCTCCCGGGTCGTCCATACAAATGGACGGTCGAGATCGACGAAGAAAGCATGCTTTTCTAGCAGACTGCCGGGCAAATCCCCTGTATCACTACTTATATAAGGGATTAGGGAACGGCTTTGCGTTTCAGGAAGCTCAGCTTGTCTTGCTGGGCGTCGCTCTCGCTCATCAGCTGAATCAAGTTCCTGAGATTCGCGATGGCGGCCAGGATCGAGTTCAAAACCTGTCGCTTCTGCATCTTGAGCTCGACGATGTCTTTTTCGATCTCGTGAGCCCGCGCTTGCGCGGCTTCGACGAGTCGATCGGCGGCGAGCTCGGCTTCTTTCAGAAGCATTTGCGACTGCTTTTTTGCGTTATCCTTCAGCTCTTCCGACGTGCGCTGAGCGGCCACGAGCGTATTCTTCAGAATCTCCTCGCGCTGATGGTGCTCCGACAAGAGTAGGTTCGCGCGGCGAATGTCCTCCGACTGTTTCTCGTGCTCGGAACGGAGCTGTTCCATCTCCTCGGACACGTCGATCAAGAACGTTCTAACCTCGTCCGAATCTAGTCCTCGGAACGAGCGCTGCTGAAACTCGTGTCGCTGGATGTCCAGAGGGGTTAGTTTCTGCTGAAACTCGTGTCGCTGGATGTCCAGAGGGGTTAGTTTCATCCTCGACTCCTTTTTATCAGCATTCGGCATTCAGCTAAACGCTTTTGACTGTTATTCATCTTGTTTACACGAGCTGTTCGGTGATTTCGGGTTTCTTCGGGCGCGGGCCGAAGATTGCCGTTCCTATTCGGATTAGGGTTGCGCCTTGCTCGATAGCGATCTCGAAGTCGTGGCTCATTCCCATCGAGAGCTCTTTTCCCGTGAGCACGCCGCGCTCACGTGCTGTCTCCGAGAGCTCTCGCAGGCTGCGGAAATAGGGCCTTACTTCGTTCTCGTCATCGAAATAGGGCGGCAGTACCATCAGGCCTTCGATCCGTAGACGAGCGCAACGGCTGAGCGTTTCGAGCGTGTCGAAGAGCTTTTCTTCCGGGAGGCCGGACTTCGACTCTTCACCCGCAAGATCGACCTGCAACAGAATGGGCTGAACCTTGTCGAGTTCGCCGGCGAGGCGGTCGATCCGCTCGCCGATGGCGACGCTGTCCACGGAGTGGATGACGTCGAAGAGCTGGACAGCCTTCTTGGCCTTGTTCTTCTGCAGGTGGCCGATGAGATGCCAGCGCGGAGATGCCCCGAATTCAGGTTTTTTCGTCTCCGCTTCCTTGACTTTGTTCTCTCCGACATCAGTCACTCCGGCCTGGACAGCTTGGGCGATCTCCTCGACGGTTCTCGTTTTGCTGACGGCGATGAGCCGGACCGAGCCGGGTTCGCGCCCCGAACGGGTTGCCGCCTTTTCCATACGGTCACGTATATCCTCGAAACGCGCCGAAATATCCATGGGTTGTCGACTCAGGAACTCAGAAGTGCTTATTATAGCGCCTTTTCGGCCCTGTGTGGGAATTACTCTACACATTATCTGTTTAGTGCTCGCTCTCTCTTCGTTCGCTCGCCTACCGTCGGCGGCCCTTCGGGCCGGGCTCGCTCCGCTCGCGACAGGGTGGCCGTGGCTCTATGGCACCCTGACACTGCGTAAAGTTCGGGCATCGCAAAGCTCGCGCGGGCTCGCGGGCGTTCGTCAACGCTTCGGGAAGAACTCTGGCAGGGGTGCAGATGACCTTTTAGCGCCTGCTGAAGCTCGCGCTATAGGTGGGGGCCTCCCAGACGCGGATGCGGGCCAAAGAGGCGCCCTCGGGGAGCTTGTTCTCGAGCTCCTGATAAAACAAACGGGCCATGTTCTCAGTGGTGGGGTTGATGTCGTCGAAAGGGGCGATGTCGTTCAGATGGCGGTGGTCGTAAGGTGCTATGACTTGTTGGAGGGTCTTTTCGAGCTCTAGAAAGTCGACGACGTAGCCCGTGTCGGGGAGCGTATCGGCATCGACGAAGGCCTCGACACGAAAATTGTGCCCGTGCAGCGGCTCGAGATCCGCCTTGTAGCCCCGCACCTGGTGCGACGCGGCAAACGTGACTTCCACGGTTACTTCGAACTGGTCTCTAGGCACTGGGGGCTCGAGGGGCTTCGAAAAAGCGCTCGACGTCGCGCCGATCATAGGTCGGACGATAGGGCGGAAGACTCGACAAGAAGCGCTTACCGTAGCCCATGTTTGCGACACGGCTGTCTAGGATGGCCACGACGCCGCGATCGGCTTTGGAGCGGATGAGGCGGCCGAGCCCCTGCTTCAGAGACAGAATCGCCATGGGCACCTGATAGTCTGCGAATCCATTGCCACCGGTGCTGGCCACGAGATCGATCCGCGCCGAAACAAGCGGGTCGCCCGGCACAGCGAAAGGCAGCTTGTCCACGATGACGCAGGACAGCTGTTCACCCATGACGTCGACGCCCTCCCAAAAGCTGGACGTTCCGAGCAGCACGGCTCCGGGAGTCTTACGAAAACGATCGAGCAGCTCGCCACGGGGCGCGTCTCCATGCACGAGCAAAGGATAGGGCAGGTTGCCCTCGAAGTCGCGCTTCGTCGCGCGTAGATTCTGAAAACTGGTAAACAGCACGAAAGCGCGGCCCCGGCTCACGTCGAGAAGCGATCGGATCTCCGCGATGGCTTCCTCCATGAACGCCTTCTCGCGCGGCGGGGGGAGATGTCGCGGAATGTATAAGAGCGCTTGTTCGCGATAGTCGAAGGGGGATGCAAGTGTCGTGCAGCGGTCCGTCGCAACCCCGAGCCGCGAAGCCATATATTCGAACGAATCGTCGACAGCGAGCGTCGCCGACGTCATCACGACCGCGTGCTTGCGCTCGAAGAGACTCGCTTGTAGGAAAGGTGCGACATGGATCGGCGACGAGCGCAAGGCGACGGAGCGCTCTCTCTGCTCGCACCACGAGACGGCCTCCGGGTCGCTGGCCGCGAGAATCGACAAAAGGTCCAGCTCGATCTCACCGGAACGGCGGGATAGAGCGATCGTAGCCTCGTCCGGCTTCGGGATTCCAGAAAGCTCGCTTCGAACTTTGGTGATCTCTTTGACGAAGGCGTTGCGCAAACGCTCCTGAGCGGTCGTCATCGCCTTAGGCTTGAGACGGTAACGCTCGTCACCACCCCGGAAGGACTCGAAGAGATCTTGTCCCGAGTGTCTGAGACGTCTGAGCTGAAGCTGGGCTTTCGACACGCGCTCGCCCTTAGCGCGCGTTTTCCATGCCTCCTCACAATCACGCACGAGCTCGTCGACGCGAACATTGCTTACGAAGAGTCCAAAATATTGTGTCGCAACGTCTTCGATCTGATGGGACTCGTCTAAGATGAGGTAGTCGTATTCGGGAAGGACTTCCCCATAGCTTCCCTCACGCACCATCAGGTCGGCAAAGAGCAAGTGATGATTGACGATGATGATGTCGCTTTCCGCCGCGCGCTGCCGAATCTTGGTCACGTAGCAGCGCTCGAATTCCGGGCAGTCTCTGCCGGTGCAGTTCTCGCTCCTCGCGGAAATGCCTTTCCAAAAATCCAGTCGGTCGGGAACGCCAGGGATCTCGGCGCGATCACCGGTCTTCGTGATCGAAGCCCAGCGCTCGACCGCGTCGAAATGACTCGCCTCTTGAAAGAGACGAAACGTGGGCTGCATCGCGAATTGGGCGTGGCGCGTGAGGCAGAGATAGTTGCCGCGTCCTTTCATCAAACACGCGGTGAAAGGCACTTGCATCGCCTTTCTCAACAACGGGATGTCTTTATAGAAAAGCTGTTCTTGCAGATTCTTCGTGCCGGTGGAGACCACGACCCGCTGACCGGAAAGCACGGCCGGGATCAAATAAGCGAGCGTCTTGCCGGTGCCCGTCCCCGCCTCGACGAGAAGCTCGCCTCCGTCTCGAAAGACTTCGGCCACCGCCGCCGCCATGTCTTGCTGCGAGCGCCGATACTCGAAGGCGGGGAGCGCCGCCCTCAGCGGGCTGTCTTCTCCGAGAAGCTCCCGCACATGGTCGACGTCCAGCCTATCGAGCTCGCGCTCCGGTGTGCTGAGGCTCGTACTTTCGGTCATTTCCATTTAGGACGAGATCAAAGACGCCGATCCTCCCCGGCGCCTGCCTCGCCGGAGCCTTGGCGAAGGCGGGCGCCTGCCTCCAAGTATGGATAGAGTGGAAAGCCGTCCGAAAGCTCCTCGACGCGCGCGCGTACGCGCTCGAGCTCGGTCGCATCCTCGCGGCCCCGCAGCGCGCGCCCGATGAGGCCCCCTATGAGCTTCATTTCGTCTTGCTTCATCCCGCGCGTGGTCAATGCCGCCGTCCCGAGCCGGACCCCGCTCGCGACGAGTGGCGGTCGCGTATCGAACGGGATCACGTTCTTGTTCACGGTGATGAACGCCGAACCCAAAGCCTCCTCAGCTTCTTTGCCGGTGATCTCCCTCGCCCCCACATCGACAAGAAGCAAGTGGTTGTCCGTTCCGCCCGAGACGAGCCGAAACCCTTCGTCCCCGATGGCGGCGGCCAAGGCCTTGGCGTTCGCCACGACCTGATGCGCGTAGTCCTTGAACGTGGCTCGAAGCGCTTCTTTGAAGCACACGGCCTTCCCGGCTATGACATGCACGAGCGGCCCGCCTTGAATGCCGGGAAAGGTCACCCGATTGATGTCTCCCTTGTATTCCTCTTTGGAAAGGATCAGACCTCCTCGCGGGCCTCGAAGGGTCTTGTGCGTCGTCGACGTCACCACGTCCGAATGGGGCACGGGGCTCGGGTGAGCGCCGCCGGCGACGAGGCCGGCGATGTGCGCCATATCCGTCACAAATTTCGCGCCCACATCGTCCGCGATCGCGCGTATGCGGGCGAAGTCGATGAACCGTGGATAGGCGCTCGCTCCCGCGATGATCATCTTGGGACGATGCTCGCGCGCGAGCTCCGCCATCGCGTCGTAGTCGATCTGTTCGTCGTCGCGCCTCACGCCATAAGGGACGACGCCGTAGAGACGGCCCGAGAAGTTCAGCGGGTGCCCGTGGGTGAGATGGCCGCCATGTGCTAGATCCATTCCCATGAACGTGTCACCCGGCTCGAGCAGCGTCATGTACACCGCCATATTCGCCTGGGTGCCACTGTGAGGCTGGACGTTGACGTGCTCCGCTGAAAATAGCTCCTGCGCGCGTGCGATCGCGAGACGCTCGACATCGTCCACGACATGGCAGCCACCGTAATAACGTCGCCCGGGGTAGCCCTCCGCGTATTTGTTGGTGAACACCGAGCCCGTGGCCGCCAAAACGGCTTCGCTCGTGAAGTTTTCCGACCCGATCAGCTCGAGCTCCGAGGCCTGGCGCTCGGCCTCACGGTCACAGGCATCCGCAATCTCCGGATCCGTCGCACGAAGAAAAGCCAGCGGGTCGTTCATAGCGCCCTATCTTAGCGGTTTTCAGCCCGTGCCGCCGAGGCGATCCGTCGTCCCTTCACACGCTACCCTAACTGGTGTTTTTTTGTGTAAGATATTATTGTTCTCTCAGTTAAAGGACACAATCCGTCTTGACCCTGAAACCAGGGGATACTTGAGCTTTGGAAGAACAGAGCGATAAGGCCCGAGCTTCGGGATCCGCCACAGACCCGGAGCCCGAAACCACGCCGTCGGTGTCTATGGGTATTCCCGAAGAAGCGGACGAAATCATCGAAATCGTGGACGACCCGGCGCCCGTTGAGGAGGCGCCTGCGCCGGACGCGCCACGAGCTGAGCCTGACTTCCCGGAAAAAGCGCTTCAGCAGATTCGCAGCCTCAAAGCCCAGCTCGAACGCAAAGACAAGCAAATCGAGCAGGTCATGGAGGCCTACCGCTCGAAGAAGACGGAAACCGAAAGGCAGCGCGGGCGCATCCAAAAGACCGAGCGCCGACGCTTCGAGCAGTCCAAGGGTGATTTCATCGCGCGTTTCGTCGAAGTGCTCGACAACCTGGATCGCGCCATCGATTCAATCGAAGGCAGCTTCGATCCGGATGCCGTCCTTCAAGGCATCATGCTCGTACGCTCACGCCTCGTGCAGCTCTTGAAAACAGAAGGTCTCGAGAAGATTTTCGTTCGTGGCCAGACCTTCGATCCCATGCACAGCGAAGCGGCGGAAATGGTGGAAGTCTCCGACGAGTCGCAAGACGGAGTGGTCATCAAAGAGCTGCAGCCGGGCTATATGCTGAAGGACTCGCTCATCCGACCGGCCCGGGTGGTCGTGGGTCAACACGGAGGCCCCCCCGAGCCGACAACCCCACCCGCAGCGGAATCCGCCTCAAAAGACGAAAAGGAACAAGAGTGGGAGACGGACGAAGTCGGCGATGAGCTCGAATTCGGCGACGAAGGGCTCGATTTCAGCGGGGAGTAACGGGCTTTGCCGCGGCGAAGTCAGGGAACATTCGAGAGGGCCACGCTGTACAGTCTTATCGCCGTATCGCGGCGGCGGCGATTCCTTCGGGTCAGCGTCTCGTAGCCTAGCTCCAGCCGATTCAGCCCACGATTCAGCTTCTCGCTCGGAAAGCGAATGGGGTATTGGCCGCGCTCTCCCTCGATGCTCAACGGAGCGAGCCGATGCTTGTTCAGCAAGACGTTCACCCGAGTCGGCTCGCGCGACAAGGCACCCACGGAAAGCTCGGCCGTCAAATCGGACGCGAAGGTGTCGGGGAGTTTGAAGTAGATCTCGGAGCGTTGTCCTTGCGACAACCGCGAGGTCTGGTAGGCGCCGGCTTCGGGCGCGTACCAGCCCTCTCCAAAGAACGGGATCTCGCCTGCCCCGAACCTGACGTCGGGCATGCTCACCGGCATCAGGCTCGCACGATCCGGAACCTGATAGACCGCGACGCCGCTTCCGATCGCCTCCTCGTTGTCGAAGCGCGCGACTTCCCGAAGCCCCAATGTGCTCAATCCAGGCGGGTAGCCCGAATGAAACACGTAGTCGTAGTTGCCGACGAAACGCTTCTCTTCGACGCGCAGACGATAGACGCGAAATCGCTCCGGATCCAAGCTCGGCGTAAATTGATCCTGGAGTACGCGGCTTCCCGCTGGAAGTTTCTGTGCGGCCCATGAAGCCGCATTCTCCGCCGGGGTCGCGCGGCGGGCGCGCGCGGCGACGTCGAGCGTCGCGTAAGCAGGCGCCGCGAGAAGTGCGGCAGCGACAACGATTCCGGCTTTGCGGCTACGACGCGCGATGCGCTCGGTCGCGTCCGCCGCGAGAAGCGCCACGAATGGCAGCAGCACGAGCGCGTGGCGCGGAAACGCTCGATCGAAGAACGAAAAAACGACCCAATAGGTGATTGGGTAGGCGAGCAGTACGAGAAGCCTCTTGTCAGGCGCGACGAGCGCCCGCACGGAAGAGGCAAAAGCCGCCACCGAAGCAAGCATGCCGACGCCGCGCGTAGCGAGTTGTCGCGACAGCGCGAGCGGCGCATTGAGCTCGGCCGCGCGGTAGTAGCCGATATGCATCGTGAGGCCGCGGTAGAACAAGGGAAGATTCAAAAGTGTGTATGGGCTCACGGCCGCGAAGGCGACGCCGGCAGCGAGGAGGCCAAAGAAAACTCTCGCCGCGTGGGAGCGCCTCTCCGGACCGAGCCACCAGGCCACCAGATACGGTGCGACCGCGAAGCCCCCCGTATATTTGATCGCGCATGCGAGGCCGACTGCGATTCCCGCGAGCGCGAACGCCGGAGCACTCCGCTGCTCGAGCAGGCGCAGCGACAGCCAAAGGGAGATCAAGACAAACAACATCAACATGAGATCCGGACTGACGACGGCCGACTCCAGAAACGCGAGCGGTGAGACCAGCACGAGGCTCGCACCGAAAGCCGCGCTCCACGAAGAGAGCCAAGCGCGGCCGATCCAAAACACGACCACCGCTGCCAAGAGTCCCGCGACCAGAGTCAGCCGCCGCGCCGCGAGATAGAACCCAGAACGTGGCAGCTCGGGGATGGTCCGTCCCGACGCCTTTAGATGGGCCCTGGCTGGGATCATCTGGAGATAAAAGTGGAGCCCGGGATAGCCCGGATGCCGGTGATCGAAATCGCCGGTCTTTAACATCTCCAGAACGTTCTCGACGACCTCGCCTTCGTCGGGTCCGACATAGTGCTCGACATCATGGGTCGCGATGGGCCATCGAGCGACGAGCGCAAGAAAGAACACCCCGCCGAGAGCAAGCGCGGCCCAAAGACTGTGGTGTGGAGGCGACGCTTGATGAGGTGGAGGGCTCGTCCTCCGGGCGGCGATGAGAAAGGCGCCAGCGGCCAAGCTAGCCGTCAAGAAGGTACCGTAATTTCCGAACGGGAACGAAAGAAGCGAGAGGAGAAAAAGAGCGGCGAGAAGGGCGAGGACCGGTGTCAAGGCGTCTCCTCTGGCTCCTCCATCTCCTTTTTTTCCACAGCGAGCCGCTGCCGCCAATCGTTCAAGAGATCCTCGAGCGTCTCCCTCAGCGAATATCTCGGCGAGAAACCGAGCTCGTCTCTGAGCCGCGTGGCGTCTCCCACGATGAGTGCCGCGTCCAGAGCGTGGTAGCGCTCCGAGTCCACCTTCACTTCGACGGGCACTGTGGAGAGTGAGACAAGAACGTCCAGGATCTCCTGGATGGCGACAGCATCTCCACGGCAAACATTGTACGCTCGCCCCGGCTCACCGCGCTCGATGATGGCCGTATAGGCGCGCGCCACATCCCGTACATCGGTGAAATCTCGTCGCGCAGCGAGATTCCCGACGCGAATCTTCGGCTCGCGGCCCAAGGCTTCGATCTCCGCAACTTGCCGCGCGAAACTCGAGCAGACATAGGAATCGGCCTGCCCCGGACCCGTATGGTTGAACGAGCGCGTCCAAAAAACGGCGGAGCCTTCCGAGAGGAAATAACGCTGGCCGAGAAGCTCCTGAGACGCCTTGCTCACAGCGTAGGGCGTCAACGGGCGCTGCCTCCGATCCTCGCCGATAGGCTGCTCGGCCTCCGCAACTTGACCATATTGCTGACCGGAGCCGACGAGCAGAATGCGCGGGTTCCGCCCCGTATCCTTCGCGGCTTCGAGCAGATTTTGGGTGCCGAGAAAGTTGGTCTCGAACGTAAGCCGCGCGTAGCGCAGCGAGGTCTCGGGATTGGAGAACGCCGCGAGATGATAGATGACGTCCGGCTCGACGTCCTTGACGGCTTTCACGAGCGCCACATCGTCTAGAAGATCCGCGGAGGTCGCGCGGATCCCGCTAGGCCGGTCATTCCGCTCGCTCGGGTGCACGAGTCCGAAGACGTCGTGCCCTGCCTCTTTGAGATGCGCTGTCAGATGACGGCCGACGAATCCAGCCGCTCCCGTCACGAGAGCACGCACTCAGGGAATCTCCCCTCTCCAGTAATCGAGCATGTCCTGGAGGGTCTGTTCGTAAGGAATGGTTGGCTCCCAACCGGTGGCCGCTTTGAACTTCGAGGCGTCGCCGAGGAGCACGGGGACGTCGGAGGGGCGCAAGCGCTCGGGATCTTCACGCACCTCCACTTTCTGGCCCGACATCTCGACAAGCTTGTCGAGGACGTCCTGAATGCCGTAATCGGTGCCGCTGCACAGGTTGTAGGCCTCGCCCGGCTCACAATTTCCGTCGAGCGCGAGCCAGTAGCCGCGAACTATGTCGCGCACATCGGTAAAGTCTCGTCGCGCTTCGAGGTTGCCGACATACATCACCGGTGGCTTTTTGCCCTTTTCGATCATCACGATCTGCTTCGCAAAATTGGATGAGACGAACACGTCTCCACGCCGCGGACCGTCGTGGTTGAAACCGCGCGTACGGATAACTTTGAGGCCAAAGCTTTGACAATATTGATAGCCGAGGTAATCCTGCCCCACTTTGCTGACGGCGTAAGGCGAAAGCGGCCTCAACGGGTTGGTCTCCTTGATCGGAAGCTCGTTCTCGTAGACCATGCCGTATTCTTCGCTCGAGCAAGCGATCTGGATCCAAGGATCCGCGCTCATCGCGCGCACGGCTTCGAAAACATTCAGTTGTCCGAGAATGTTCGTCGTCAGTGATTCTGCGGGCGCGTTCCAGGACGAGGGCACAAAACTCTGCGCGGCGAGATGAAAGATCCGATCGGGGTTAGCACGCTCCATCAACTGCTTGGCGGAGCTCAAATCCCGTAAATCGCATTCGAGCAACTGGATCTTGGATTCGACGTTGCGAATATTCTCCATGCGGCTGCGCCATCTCATCGTGCCGAAGATCTCAGCATCGGGATGCTCCGCGAGAATGAACTCGGCGAGGTGGCTGCCCGCGAAGCCCGTGACTCCAGTAATCAAAACACGCAACGAGTCGCCTCCCTGATCGATTTCCGATTTCCGATTCCCCGCTATCGGCTATCTGCCAGATAGCGTTTCAAAGCGTTCTGCCAAGTTCGCACGTGGATCCCGGTCGCGTCTTCGAATTTTCCGACTGACATCGCCGAATAGGCCGGCCTCGGTGCCGGCCGGCCGAGCGCTTCGCTCAAGATGGTTTTCACCCGGGGCTCGTGGACGCCGAGCTCGCTCGCGAGAAAACGTCCGAGCGTAACCCATGTCGTCTCTCCGCGGTTCACGAAGTGAAAGAGCCCTCGATGCTCACCTTCGACGAGAGCGAGAAGTGCCTCCGCCAGCTCGAGCGCGTAGGTCGGTGAGCCTGTCTGGTCCTCGATGAGCGGAAGCTCTGCCGAAGCCACGAGGCGCTTCTTAGCCCAGTCCACGAAACCCTTGGAAGGCCCGTACACCCAACCCGTCCGGACCGTAAGCCAGCCATCAGGGCAAGCTTGTGCGACGCGTCGCTCTCCTTCGAGCTTGGTTCGACCATAACTCGAGAGCGGGCAGGTCGGCGCCGTCTCTTCATAGGGTGTGCGTCTCTCGCCGTCGAAAACATAGTCCGTGCTCACCGAAACCATGGCGGCGCCTTCATGATACGCAGCTTTCGCCACCCACTCGGCGCCGGCCGCATTCACCTCCATGGCCAGCTCCGAGTGTCGCTCGGCACCATCCACATCGGTATAAGCGGCGCAGTGTAACACGGCCTGGGGCAGAAACCGCCTGACGGCACGGCCCACCGCGGCCCGGTCCGTAACGTCGAGATCCGCGCGCGAGAGCGCAAGAACCTCATGCCGCGCGGCCGCCACCGACGAGACACAACGACCAAGAAGCCCACCGCTCCCGGTAATCAAAATCTTCAATACAGAGCTATCTTTTCACGCCGCAGCCCCCGCAGCCAAGACCGCCGCCGCCACGATTCGGTTTTTCGAAAGCGTAGCGTTTTGCGGCCCAGCATTAATAAGATCGCCGCCCCGAGCCTCCGAGGGAAGTGCCGAAGCTTCCGATATTCGCGAGTGTTATCCCGAACCGGAATATGTTCTCCACGCGGCTGACGAAGTTGAAACGGTTGAAACTAACCATGAAGCCGCAGCACTGAACGTTGTAGACCGCGCCGGCCCGCACGTTGTTCACCACTTTGTTCGTGGCGTCGAAGGCTGTATCGAAGTTCACTTGGAGACCGCGAGCCACGTTGAGCTGGGTGCCGAGTCGAAAGTTACTGCGCGTCACGTCGCGGTCGGGAATGTTGCGCCGAGTCCAGAGCCCCCGAACCAAACCCCAGCGACCACCATAGGACGCCGATGTGCTCGAAGAGCGGATCGCGTTGAAATTGAGGTCGTAGTCGAAGTTCCAGCTCGCGGCGAGATTTCTCGAAGGCCGGAAGTTCACCCTCGACGTGATAGGCGAGCGGTTGCTCGGCGTCCCGTCTTCCGAGAAATAGGGCGTGGAAAATTGCCGGTCGTAGAGCGAAGCGTTGATGTCGAAGAAATAGCGCTGGGAGACGTTCCATGTAAGCATTTCAGTCGCGGTCTGTTGTTCCTCCCCGTCGACCAAGCGCTTCGCCAGGACCCGGTTGACGATCGAGAGAGACACTTGATTCGTACCCGGAACGTAATCCTGGCCGTCGAATTTCGGGACCTGGGCGAAGTTATCCACGAGCGAGCGCCGGCTCCATACGATCTGAGGCTCGACGACATGCTTGTAGCGGGCCGCGTAGAAGTTATCGGGCGTATTGAAGATCCTGGCGAAAGTCGGCCCCCGGATGTCGAAGCGGGTCTCGAAATATTTGCGATTCACAGCCTCGTCGACGAGCGTGCGTCTTTCGAGAGACGACGTGTAGTGCGTGAATCGGCCGGTGACGCTCGCTCGCAGCGTCAAGTAGCTGAGGCCGGTAAAGGGATAGGCGACCGTCGGCACGATGTCGAATCGTTCATATTCGAAAAGCTCGCCGCGTGTCGTTCGTGCGAGCGACGCGGCTTCCGACTTGAACGCGAACAAGATCGGGGTGTTGAAAATGGGGCTCGGGCGCGAGTTGAAGGTGATTTGGGGAAGCACCTTTCGGACCGCGACACGCTCGCCGAACGACGTATCGTTGCGGTCGAAGTTGACGCGCAGGCTGTATTGCCTCCAGCTGTTCGAGATGCTACCGCGGGCTCGCTTCTTGCGCTGGGTGGCGCGGTTGTAGTTCTCCTGAAACGATTGCTGGAAATCGAAGCTGCTGAAAAAGTCGACGCGCGCTACCGCGGTGAAGTTGCCGGGCAGTTCCTGGTTCGCACTCGCTCGGATCGTATATTCTTGGTTTCCTTCCGCGGTGTTCTTGATAAAAAAGGTATCGGCCTGGCTGCGCGACGTGTGAGATTGAAGGTAGCGATATTGTATCGAGCCGCCATTGCCGATCTCGGAAAAACGCTCGAAGGTAAACGTCGCGTCCATCGATCGGTTGATCGCCCAGAAGAAAGCTTGATTGAACATGAAACCCTTTAGAGTGGAGTTGCCGATCTGCGGCATGAGAAAGCCGGTCGCGCGGCCGTCTTCGTTGATGGGGTAGACGAGCAACGGCATGTAGAACACGGGCAGCCATTTCACCCGCAAGAGCGCGTGACGGAGGGCGACATGGTGGTCGCGCCGCACCCGCGCTTTACCCGCGGTGAAACGCCAACGGGGCGTCGGCTGAGAGCACGAAGTAAAAGCGCCGCCTTCGATCACATAAACATCTTCGGACTCTTTCTCGATGACATCGCCGTAGAAGTACAAGTCGCGCCCAGCCATCCCATAAGCGTTGAAGAAACGCCCGGTCTGTCCGTCGAGCTCGGCCTCGAGCCGAGTCGCGACGATCTTTTGGTCGCCCTGTTGGAATACGACGTTGCCTTCCGCAACGACGCGAAGCTCGCCCGGCCAGAAGTCGACGGTGTCCGCGGTGATGTGGGTGTTGCCGAGCCGGATGGAGACGTAGCCTTCGGCTCGGACGTGCCCGTCTGCGAGCTGTTGCTGTTGTTCCGCGAGTAGCGTCAGCTCGCTCGCAGGTTGCGCGAGCGTCGAAGGCGCCGCGGCGAGGAGTGCCCATAGTAGCCATGAGCGATGTAGCACGCTCGAGAAAGACGCCGTGGTTCGCAAGATGCCTTCGCATTATGCACTCGGGCACCTCAAGAATGCCAGGCCGCATATGTCCTGGACTTTTGATATCAAATTAGTCATAAATACCAGTATGCGTCCGAACGTCTTACTGATCTCTTGCTACGAGCTCGGGCGCCAGCCTCTCGGGCTTGCAAACCCCCTCGCCTATTTGAATAGAGCTGGATATTCGGCCGAGAGCCTCGATCTGGGCGTTGAATCGCTCGACGAGAGCGCCATCGCGCGCGCGGATTTCATCGCAGTGTCCGTTCCGATGCACACGGCATTGCGGCTGGGCATGCGTGTGGCGGAACGGGTCCAGGAGGTGAACCCAGGCGCTCATCTCTGCTTCTTCGGCCTTTACGCGACCCTGAACGCAGAGATGTTGATGTCCGCCGGCGTTGACAGCGTTTTTAGTGGCGAGTGCGAAAACGCGCTCGTGGAGCGTGTCCAGCTGTTTGGGCTCCTCGGGGCTCTCGGGACCAAAGCGCCACCACCCGTGCTCGACAGGCTCGATTATCCGGTGCCCCATCGAGAAGGGCTGCCGCCGCTCGAGCAATATGTTCACCTCGAGCTTCCCGACGGCTCACATCGAAGAGTGGGAACGGTCGAGACGAGTCGCGGTTGCCTTCACTCGTGCCGGCACTGCCCTATTCCGCCCGTTTACGGGGGGCGCTTTTTCATTGTGCCGAAGGCGACCGTACTCGAAGACATCGACCAGCTCGTTGCACTTGGCGCCAGGCATATCAACTTCGCCGATCCCGACTTTCTGAATGGCCCAGGCCATGCGTTCGAGGTGGCGCGCGCGCTTCATCGCGCACATCCTGACGTCACCTTCGACTTCACCGCGAAAGTGGAGCACCTGCTGAAGCACCGCGAGCGGTTGCCGGAGCTCGCCGCTTTGGGGTGCGCGTTCATCGTTTCTGCGGTGGAGTCGTTGAGCGATCGCGTTCTCGCCGAGCTCGACAAAGGCCACTCGAGCCGCGACGCCCGCGTAGCGTTACGTGCCGTGCGTGAGGCCGGCATCGCGCCGAGGCCCACGTTCGTCGCGTTCACGCCATGGACCACGCGCGAGGACTACCGGGAGCTTTTTCGCTTTGTGCTCGAAGAGGATCTCGTCGAGCACGTCGACCCCATCCAGCTGACATTACGGCTTCTGATACCGCCAGGCTCTCTCCTTCTCGAAAATACGAGCTTGCAGCCTTTTCTCGGTGAGCTCGACAAAGCGGGGCTCACTTATCGCTGGTCGCATCCGGATCCGGCGATGGACGAGCTCCAAAAAGACGTGGAAGCAGCGGTCGAAAGCAGTGTTCGCAAAAGGCATCCGAACGGAGAGATTTTCCGAAATTTGGCGGGGCGCGTGGGTCTCCGCCAGAAAGCCGCGTTTCTTGCCAGCGCGAAGGCGCCGCGGCTCACCGAGGCGTGGTTTTGTTGAGCGGAGCCCACCGAGGACCAGTTTGGTCCTCTCGAACGAAGGCAGCGGCGGCACGCGTTATAATAATGCGGTCCTAGGACAGGAGACGACATGGATGAGATTCGCATAACAGCAGAGCCCAAAGACAATCAAACCTGCAACTTTCGCGTGGACCGGCCGGTCTATCCCGACAGCTCCATGTATTTCGGCGGCGCGGCGCAGGCGGCAGGCTCGCCTCTTGCTGAGAAAATCTTCGCTATCGGCGGCGTTTCGTCCGTTCTGATCCAAGACAGCGTCGTGACCGTCTCCGCCTCCGCGGGCGACGATTGGATGCCCATCGCGAAGCAAGTCGGCGCCTCTATCCGCTCCCATCTTCAAAGCGGCGAGGCCGCCGTCTCGACGAAAGCACTCGAGTCCCTACCGGATCCGGACGAGATAAAGAAGAAGGTCCAGGCCGTTCTCGACCAAGAAATCAACCCGGCGGTGGCGTCTCATGGCGGTTGGGTCGAGCTCATCGACGTGCGCAAGAACGAGCTCTTCATCAAGATGGGAGGCGGGTGTCAGGGTTGCGGCATGGCCGGTGTCACCTTGAAGCAAGGTGTCGAGAAATCGATCCGGCAGGCGATCCCGAGTATCGGCGCGATCATGGATACGACGGATCACGCTTCGGGGCGCAATCCTTATTACGCGCCTTCCAAATAGCTACCTGCTCCTGGTCTCGATTTGGAACGTTAGCGCTTCGTGGGCCTTTCTTAGGGCTTGTTCAGCTTCCTTGGGGGTTTCGGCTCTTGCGAAGATGAAGCCTAGGTAGGTCGAGCCTTCGGGGAGCGGGATCAGATTCGCGCCTTGGTGGACGGTTATCGTCACCTCCTCGATTCCCTCTACGGCTTTGGCGTCTTCTAGGCCTTCGAGCTTGATGAACTCGCCTTGTTTTGGGATTGGGATCATCATTACGCCGACGGCTTTCGATTCGCGTTTATCGGTCGTCACGTCTTGGCCGAGTGCGTGCTTCAGGATCAGCTCTTCCAAAGAGAGTCCCAATCCGAAGCGGAGAGTGCGCGAGCACAGCCCGCCGATTGAGCGGCCCGCGATCTCGAGAACGGACGGGCTCTTTCCGAATGGGTCCAATGGCCCCGGCGGCAGTCTCAGCTCTGCGTGGATGGGTCCTTGACGCAGATCGAGCGCGGCCGCGGCCTGAGCCGTCACGTTCGCGATCTTCGCTTGGGTCTCGGCGGGTAAGCGGGACGGAGTGACGTAGATCGTTTCCTCGAAATACGGTCCGTCCAGCGGATCGGGTTTATCGAAGAGCGCGAGCGGTGTGAGTTCGCCTTCAGTCAAAATCGCTTCGAGAGCGACTTCGGAGCCGGGTACGAAGTCCTCGACCAGAATCGTTTTCGCGTGCTCGCCGCCGCGTTTCGCGAGCTCCGGCCGCGCGAGCAGCTCGCGGGTCCATTCCAATGCGCGCACGAAAGCGTCCTCGTCATCCACCCGCTGCACTCCGCGGCTTCCCGACAAAAAGACGGGCTTAATGACGGCCGGGTACCGCACTTCGCGTGCGGCGGCGCGTGGGTCGTCATCCGTCGTGAAGACGCGATGCGCTGGTGCCGGAACGCCTGCAGCCGCGAGCGCTTCCCGCATGACATGTTTCAAACGCGCCCGCGCGGCGGCTTCGGGGGCGTTGCCGGGAAAACCGAGACGTTCGGCAATGACCGAAGCGACGACAGCGGTCTCTTCGTCTACAGCAATCGCCGCTCTCAGAGGGTGCTTCTCGTGAAACGCAGCCACCTTCTGCGCAGATCCTTGCGGGTCGCCGAAGTCCAACGTAAGAAGCGACTCGCCCGCGAAACGCTCCATCGTGCTCGGCTCTTCCGAAGCCACCACGACGAGCACTCCCCGTCGCTCTGCCGCCGCCATGAAGTCGTGTGTTCGATAAGTCGAGGTCGGCAACAACAATAAAACACGAGGGGGCATCTCACGAAAGTCTAGCGCAGCACCTCGTCATAAGCATTGCTGATGTCGACGAGCCGCTTGGGATCGTCCTGGATCGAGTATTCGGACCTTCGCTCCGAAGCAGGCGCCGTGATGCATTGACGGCGATGTCGATCTGCTCTTGATGAACAATAACGACAAGCCCAACCTCGCGCGGAACGAGATGGGACGCGAAAATCACTGGGTCGGGATCCGGCTCGTGGGCGTGCGCTCGAACCGGGACGGCGTTGGCGCCTCCTGGCTCGACGTCGTCGTGACCAACTTCTCCCACGAGACCAATACGCTTTACCGGGGCAACGCCGAGGATATCTTCATCGACGTGACCTACCTCGCTGGTCTCGGTGTGTCGTCGATCGCTTCTCTCGGCTGGGGCGTCGGGCTCGTCGATCTGGACAACAACGGCTGGCGCGATCTCTTCGTCGCCAATGGCCACGTCTATCCCGAAGTGGATGAAGCCCCTATTGGAACTTCGTGGCTCCAGAAAAAGCAGCTTTTCTTGAACGAAGAGGGACGCTTCCGCGACGCCACCGCGGAGGTCGGCGGCCCCCTTCTGCGCGAGACCTCGAGCCGCGGCGTCGCTTTCGGTGACTATGACGACGATAGCGACGACGACATCTTCATCGTGAACCTCGACGCACCGCCGAGCCTTTTGAGAAACGACAACGATAGCGGCAACCACTGGCTGTGGCTACGCCTGGTCGGACGTGGTGGGAATCGCGACGCGATCGGCGCGCGTGTCACCGTGGACGGGAAGCTTCGTGAGGTGCGGAGCGGCGGCAGCTATCTCTCGCATAATGACGCGCGGCTCGGCTTCGGCCTGGGAAGCGCCGAGACGCTCAGGGGTATCGAGGTCCGTTGGCCGGGCGGCAAGGGCGAGAGCTTCGAGACCCGCGTCCATGACGCACGCTCTTTTCGTTTCGAGCGGCTCCGCGGCTGTCGAGGCCGCATTGAAACTGGCGCGCCAGTACTTCGTCGAGAAAGGCGAGCCCGAGCGCACACGATTCATCGCGCGGCGCGCGAGCTATCACGGCAATACGCTCGGAGCACTCGGAGTCAGCGGCCACGTACTGCGCCGCGGCCCGTACGAGCCAATGCTTGTTGAAACAGAGCTCATCCCTCCCTGTTATCCGTATCGCCACCAGCGCGAAGACGAAACGCCGGAACAGTATGGAAAACGGGCGGCTCTGGAGCTCGAGCGCGCCATCGTGAGTGCGGGGCCGCATACGGTCGCGGCGTTCGTTGCCGAGACCATCGTCGGCGCGACCACAGGCGCGGTCATTCCCGCGCCGGGCTACTTTCGCGAGATAGCTTCCATCTGCGATCGCCACGGGATCCTCCTCATTCTCGACGAGGTTCTGTGCGGGATGGGTCGGACGGGTACGTTCTATGCGTTCGAGCAGGAAGGCGTCGTGCCCGACATCGTCACGATCGCCAAAGGGCTAGGCGCGGGTTATCAACCCATCGGCGCCGTGATCGTTTCCGAATCCGTCGTCGAAGCGGTGCGGCAAGGCTCTGGAAAACTTCGTCACGGCCAGACCTACATGGGGCACGCGGTCGCTTGCGCGGCAGGATTGGCCGTCGTGCGCGCCATCCTCAACGAACACCTACTGACGAACGTGCGACGCATGGGAGAGGGGCTCGCCGATCGATTGAACGCTACCTTCGGTGACCACTCCCACGTGGGCGAGTTGCGCGGGCGCGGTTTACTCTGGGCGTTGGAGCTCGTCCGCGATCGTGCGACGAAAGCTCCGTTCGATCCAGAGCAAAAGCTGCATGCGCGCGTCCGGCACGAGGCTCTCCGCGGGGGTCTACTCTGCTACCCAGGAGGCGGGACGGCGAACGGCGAAAGTGGCGACCACGTCCTTCTGGCACCACCGTACAACGTCGAAGAGCGTCACCTCGACGAATTGGTGGAAAAACTCGATCTAGCTCTCAGGCGCGCGCTCCACGGCCTTTTATAACTCGTCGAGTCCTTCGGTCAGCTCGATATACGTTCCCCATGGATCCGTGAAAAAGGCGACGGCAACGCCGAGCTCCGGGATCTTTTGATAGGGGCGGTCGAACGTGATGCCTTCCGCTTCGAGCTTCTTGCAGAGCGCCTCGAGCCCGTCGACCTCGAAGCCGATATGATCGAGAGCGCGCCCTTTGGTGCCGGCGGGCTGTTCGTCCGCGGGTGAGAACGTCAAGTTCACGCCGCCGACGTCGGCCGCTTCCATTCCGGAGCGCTGGCCCGGTTTCGCGCCGAGCTTCGAGACGTACCACGCTTTCATCGCGTCGACCTCCGGATTGTTGAAATGAATGTGGTGGTTCGCCACCGGCCGCCCGAGCTCCTTGTTCTCGTAGAGCTCGACGCGTGTCCCGTTCGGCGCACGCGCGAACGCGAGATGAGCCCCGGCGCCCTCGTTCCAGGCGAGATCGTCAGCATCGACGTCGAAGGACGCGCCTGCGACTTCCTCGGTAATGATGAGCGTCCCGGCGCCCTTCAAGCGCTTCACGAGCGGCCTGAGCTCTTGGAATTGAAGGCCCACGTGGTTCACGACGGATCCGTTCGTGCCCCCTGTAGGCTTTTGCTCCCGAAGAAAGATGAGAACGTTCGGAAACCGGATCACATCGTAAGTGCCGAAAGCGACGGACTCACCGCCGAGCGACTTCCAGAACGCGACGTTTTCTTGGACGTCCTCGACCATGAGGTGGTGGTGACCCATGGCGACCGTGTGGTCCTTGGCGGCTATCAGCTGCGCCGAAGCCGGCGCGGCGACAAACAACGAAAGGGCAATCGCGAATCTCATCATGACGAGGCATCATAGTCGCTCGGACGCGCCTGATCCAGTTGCTGAAGGCTCACTCGCTCTTCTTTGAGAACTCTTCCTCATAGAGCTCGCTCAGATCGTCCTCCGTGCGCGCCGCGACAGCCGAGGCTACCCGCACCGCGAGGGCTTCGTCATAGCGGTGGATGGCGAGCGCGCGAAGCGCATCCGCGGCGCGCCTTCTCGGCCCTTCGGTAACGAGATCCAGCAAGAACGCGATCGCGCCTTCTCGGCGCAGCATCGCTATCGCGAGAAGTACGGTGCGCGTCGAGGACGACCGGGTGAAGCTGCGGTCGAGCCGCGATGTTAGTAGCTCGAAGGCGCCTACGCAGCGGGACGCGCCGAGCGCGAGCACCGCGGCTTCCGCAACGGCTTCGTCGCTCGCGTCTAGGTAGCGCTCGACGAAGCAGAGCGAACGCTCCGGCGATAGCACGAGCAAGGCTTCCAGAGTCTCGGACAGGACCTGTGGCTCGGGATCGCCGTGAAGCGCTTTCAAACGAAGAACGGGCTCGACTTCGATCCCACCCAAAGAAGCGAGCGCGCGCACCGCGGCCTGCCGAACCGGGTAGGCCTCGTCGGCGAGCGCGGTTGTGAGCTCAAGCACCGTATCGGGATATTCCCGTGCTCGTGAGGCCGAAAGCGCTTTGGCTTCGAAGCTCGACCGCGGCGTCCACGGGCCCGCCATAGGACGGCTCGAGCTGGATATGGCGGAGACCTTTGAGAAAGAACTCGGCACTTCCTTGCTCCAAAGAGGCGAGACACGCCACGATCGCTGTCTTCGCGATGCAGCCTTTGTCGAGCTTAACGGGGTCCACCATGAAGCGCTCGAACTGCCCTTCGACGGCGGCGGCGAGCGCCTCGATTCTGCGCGCTTCGATCACAGAGGCGGCGCGCGCGACGACGTGTGAGTTCTTGCCGGTCAAGTGTTTCGCGAGCTCGCTGCAAAGCTCCGCGGTGTCGGCCGTATCTCGAAGCTCGGTGAGCCGGGCGAGCTTCGACTCGAGCGAACGCGTCGAACGCTTCGGGGGCATTTACCTGGTTAGATCGATGGCCTTTCTTTGGGCTTCGAGCGCTTCTTCGTACCGACCCGCAGTCTCGAGGGCCTCACCGCGAAGCACTCGAAGCTCACGATACCACGCGTTTCGACCACCTTCTCCTCCCGATCACGGGTTTTCTCGGGCCCGCTCCAAGTTCCTTCGGGCCTCTGTGTAGTCGGGATCGATCTCGAGAGCTCTCTCGAACGCGGCGGCCGCGTGCGCCAATCGCCCTTGGGTAGCGTACACAATGCCCAGATTGTTGTGCGCTTGGGCGTGTTCCGGATCGATGGCGAGGGTACGCTAGTACTGCGTCGCCGCCTGCTTCAGATCTCCTTGTCTGAAGAAGACATTGCCGAGGTTGTAATGTGCGCTGGTATATTCAGGATCGATGGAGATCGCTGTCCGGTATTGAGCAGCGGCCTCATCGAGCTCCCCACGCTTAAGAAGGACGTTCCCGAGGTTGTAGTGAGGCTTGGCGTCATCGGCCTCTCGGGTGCGGATCGCCTCGCGCAGATGTGTGGCGGCCTCCTCGAGGGTCCCTTGCTCCGCCAACCTCTTGGCGATTCGCCTTCACCAGCTGCGCAATATCTGTGGGCTACCGTGGGAGCGAGAATCCCGCCACGAACCAAGAGAGCTCGGAGAATCCGGAGGCGTCCCCGAAGTCGTCATTGGCGTTTGCAAGAGCTGACCTCGTGAGCGCTGGTCACGATACGCGCCGTGCGGTCTCGATCACGACCGCGTCAACCGGCACGTCAGAATAACCGTCCGAACGCGACGTCGGCACTTTCTCGATCGCATCTATGACGCCCGTACCTTCGGTGACCTTGCCGAAAACGGCATAGCCCCAACCGGACGCGTCTTTACTTCTGTAATTCAGCATGTCGTTGTTTTTCGTGTTGATAAAAAATTGCGACGTGGCGCTATGGGGATCGTTCGTACGCGCCATGCAGATCGTATAGTGATCGTTTCTGAGCCCGTTATCCGCCTCGTTCATAATGGGGGGCTGCGTTTCCTTTTTCGTCATGTCCGACGGACTTGGCGGTCGAAAGCCGCCTCCTTGGATCACGAATCCGGGCACGACGCGGTGGAAGATCGTCCCATCGAAGAACCCGTCTCGGACATAGGTGAGAAAGTTCTCCACGGTCTTGGGCGCTTTGTCCGGGTAGAGCTCGAGCTTGATCACGCCCATGCTCGTCGTCATCTCGACCACCGGGTAGCCGGAGCCGACATCGGCGAGGTCTTCCGCGGCTTCTTCGGCGCTTTCTTCTTCCGGGGGCGGAGCGGCTTCTTCCGGGTCGGGCGCGGCCTCAGCAGCGCTCGTATCCTCCGCTGGCGCCGCTGGGGCCTCCTCGCCGGTGCTACATCCAAAGGCGAGCGCGGCGAGCATTACGAAAGCGAGGAGCCATACCAATCGAGTCGAGGGCATATTCGAAATCTCCTTGTTTGAAAGACAGTTCCATTCTAGAACAAGCGCATCTGCACCGCAGGCACTTCGAGGATACCCTCGAGCGCAAGGAGGCGTCGCTTCAGGGCAAGCCCGCCACCATAGCCCGTGAGCGTCCCGTCGGTGCCAATCACACGGTGACACGGCACGACGATCGGAACAGGATTCGCGTGGTTCGCCGCACCCACGGCGCGGCTTGCGCCTGGACGTTCCACGAGATGCGCGATCTCTCCGTAGGAGGCTGTATGCCCGTAAGGGATTTTCGCAACGGTTCTCCAAACGTCCTTCTGGAAGGTAGTGCCGCGAAGATCTAGCGGAAACTCGAAGACGCGGCGGCGGCCGGCGAAATATTCGCGCAGCTGCCCCCGGTAGAGCTCGTGCCCGTTCTCCGCCGGAAAGATTTGCACCGCGTCGTAGAAACGGCCAAGCCACGACTCGAGCTTGGATTGCTCCCCCGAGCCGAGACCTATAGCCATGAGTCCTGCTTCACTCGAATAGATCTCGAGCTCCAGGTCGGGGATCTCGAGGGTGGAATGAAGAAGCATGGCCGGTGAGCCCTGACCTCTTCTAGCACGAACAACGCGACGCGACAAACGATGCCGCGCGGACGAGTGACCCAAGATCTAGATATGATGTCGTCACCACGCCTCGCCAGCACACAAAATGTCCTCGAGCGCTATGCAACAAGCTCCTGATACAGGACACTAGACTTAGACCAGAACGATCGATCCACAGGCGACCATGAAAAAGGCGAGCACCATACTCTTCGATTGGGACGGAACTCTCATCGATTCCTACTCGGCCGGCTACCACGCGTCCATCACGGTCTTGAAGCATTTCGGTATCGACGTGGGCCGCGAACAGTTCCTTGAGACCTATAGCCCCAACTGGTACGACTCCTACGAGAAGCTCGGCGTTCCGAGGTCGGAATGGGACAACGCCGATCAGATGTGGCGACGCACTTATCGCGAGCAGGTCTCCGAGCCCTTTCCCTTCGTTCTGACCATGTTGACGCGCCTGCGCGACGCGGACCGCACCCTTGGGCTCGTGACGAGCGGCGACCGCGACCGCGTTCTACGCGAGCTCAAGAACCACGCTCTCATGGACTTTTTTGCCGTTGTGGTGTGTTTCGAAGATACAGAAGAGAAGAAACCGCACCCTGCACCGCTCCAGCGCGCTCTCCACGAGCTTCGGATCGAGCCAGAAAAGGCCGTCTTCGTCGGCGATCGCCCAGAAGACATCGAGATGGGTCGTAGGGTCGGATCGTTCACGGTCGGCGTCGAAAGCGAGTACGGCCCGCGAGAAATCCTCGAAGAGGCGGAGCCCGACCTCATCCTCCCGCACGCGGGCCACCTCCCCAAAAACTTGGGCCTCAAATAGAGTTCGTTACGTCGACCGGTCGCCGAACATTCGGGACACTAGCGGGACACTAGTAAGAAGACGAGACATCGGGTAGCTGCTAGTGCTTCCAGGACCGGTCGGTTGCGATATCGACCGTCAGCGGCACCGCCATCGGGTAAACGTTCTCCATCGTCTCGCGCACGAGCTCCGTCGCCTTTTCCACTTCTTCGTCCGGTACCTCGAGGACCAGCTCGTCATGCACTTGCAGCAGGAGACGCGAGGCGTAGCTTCCCGCCTCGAGCTCCCGGTGCAAATCGATCATCGCTTTCTTCATAAGGTCTGCCGCCGTCCCCTGGACGGGTGTATTGACCGCGACGCGCTCGGCCGCCGCCCGCGTGTTCCCGTTCCGCGAGCCAATCTCCGGTACATAACGCTGACGTCCGAAGAGCGTCCGCACTTTGCCGGTTCGGCGCGCATCGCGGACGATCGTGTCGAGGAGCTCGCGAACTCTCGGGTAGCGCTCGAAATAGCTCTCGATGAACGCTTCCGCCTCCCTCGTGGGGATGCCGAAATCCTTCCCGAGGGTAAAGGCCGTCTTCCCGTAAATGATGCTGAAATTGATGATCTTCGCACGGCGCCTTTTTTCGTGCTCGCCCAAGTCCGTCTGTTCCCCGAATATCTGACGGGCAGTGCGGTCGTGAATATCCTCGCCAGCGCGGAACGCTTCGATCAAGTTCTCGTCCTGGCTGAGATGCGCGAGAACGCGGAGCTCGATTTGCGAGTAATCGGCCGAGAGCAAGACACCACCCGGCTCGGCAACGAAGGCGCGGCGGATGCGCCGGCCCAACTCCGTGCGGATGGGGATGTTCTGCAAGTTGGGGTCACTGCTCGACAGACGACCCGTCGCGGCAACGGTCTGATTGAAGGTCGTGTGGATGCGGCGCGTCTTTTTATGGATGAGCTGCGGTAGCGCGTCGACATAGGTCCCTTTCAACTTCGAGAAACTCCGAAATTCCAAGACTTTCTTGGGGAGCGGGAAGCTTCGCGCGAGCCCCTCCAAAACCTCGACGCTCGTAGACGCCACCCGCTGTCTCTGGGTTTTCTTGAACGAAGGGAGATTGTGCTTGACGAAGAGCACTTCGGCGAGCTGCTTGGGAGAGTTGATATTGAACTCTTGGCCGGCAAGCTCGTAAACGTCCGTCGTCAGTTTCTCGAGATCGATCTCGATCTCTCGCGACATGTCGTCGAAGGCCCGGCGGTCGATCGCGATCCCAGCAAGCTCCATCGATGCCAGCGTTCCAATCAGCGGGAGCTCCAGCTCACGGTACAGCTTCGTGAGCTCCTCCACTTCGAGACGGCGCTCCATCTTCTCCTGGAGCCGCAGGATCCGCTCGGCGCGCTCCGCATTGAGCGGGCCGGCGGTCTCGGCACCCGGCTCTTCCAAGCCGGGCAGAACCCCTTGAGGCGAAGCGGCCTCCCCTTCCTTGGTCAAAGGGGTCTGCAAGAACTCGAGCAGCAGGTCGTTTAGCTCTTGCGAGCGGCGCGAAGGGTTGAGGACATAGGACGCGACGCGGGTGTCGAAGCCGATGCTTTTCATCGCGACGCCACGCGCCCCAAAGAAGGTCACGGCCTGTTTCAGATCGTGTCCAACGATACTCGCCTCGGGCTCGGAAGCGATGGCACTCAATTCAGCCACGAGCGCATCTTCGCTCACGCCGCGTCCACAGGACACGTAGACGCCTTCTCCGGGCTCGATGGCGAGGCCCGCTCCGTTCAGGGGGGTATTCCAGGGATCGAACCGTTTTATCGCGCCGAGATCCAGCCAAAGAGAAAGGCTCCCCTTCTTGCGCGCTCGCGCCAGGTAAGCGGCCAGCTCCTTTTTGGATGCGAGCTCCCGAAAGGTCGCCGAGATATCCGCCGGCTCGTGACTCGGAAGATAATCCTTGAGCAGCGACGTGAACTCGAGCTCGCCGAAGAGCGCGAACGCCGCCTCGCGGTCGGCTCCTTTGTACCTCAGCTCGTCGAAATCGAGCTCGAAATCGAGCGTGGTATCGATCGTAACGAGTTCTTTGGAGAGAAGGGCAGCGTCGCGCTGCTCCAAGAGCGCTTCGCGCTGGCGTTTGTTCTTGACCTCTGCCGCGTGCTCGAGCACACCCTCGAGCGAGCCCCATTCCGCGAGAAGCTTCGCGGCGCCCTTGTCACCAATCCCGTGGACCCCCGGAATGTTGTCGACGGAGTCCCCTTTCAGCGCGAGCAAGTCGATGACGCCCTCGGGAGGCACGCCGAGCTTCGCGCGTACACGTTCGGCATCGAGACGCTCATATTGAACGGGGTGGATGATCGTGACGCCTTCGCGCACCAGCTGGAACAAGTCCTTGTCCGAGGACGCGATGAGAATCTCGTAACCGGCATCCATCCCGCGGCGAGCAAGTGTTCCGATGATGTCATCAGCCTCGATGCCGTAGATCTCGACGATGGGAAGCCCGAGCACGTCGCAGAGCTTGCGTGTATAGGGTAGCTGCGACTTCAGGTCGGAAGGCATGGGAGGGCGATTCGCCTTGTATTGGTCGTAGCGCTCGTGGCGGAAGGTTTTTCCCCCGGCATCAAAGGTGACGGCCGCGAGGGCCGGCGACTCGTCGGCGAGAAGCTTTCGCAAAATGTTGGCGAAGCCATAGACGGCGTTGGTTGGAAGTCCCGATCGAATAGCGAGAGGAGGGATCGCATAGAAAGAGCGGTAAAACAGGTTGTTCCCGTCGACGAGAAGTAGGACTTCCCGGTGATCCCGATTAAGGCTGTCCGCCTCGGCCATGGGGAGCGCATTGTATCCCACCGACCGACGCGCTATAGAATCGACGCGATGCGCGTCGTTTTCCTTTGTGCTTTTGCCTTCGCTCTTGCCGGGTGCGAATCCTACGAATATGAGGAAGAGGTTTTTCTCGCAACCGACGGCTCTGGCAACATCCGCATCAGCGGCACGCACGAGCTACTCGGCGTGATACACGATGTGGAAGCACCCGGCGTCAGCTCGATGCGCGCCCGTTTCGAGGACCCCGCTCTAAGAATCGATTCCGTTCGTGAGACGAGCCGCGACGGCCGGCGCTACATACATGTGCAGGGAAGATTCGAAGATTGGAACGCGCTTTGCCGCCACCCAGTGTTTCGCGTTCGCGATTGCGGGCTCCGCCGCGAAGATCAGCGAGAGCTATCGCTTTTTCTCTCTGTGCCCGCCATCACCCCCGAAAGGCCGAATCATGTCGAGCCGGACGACGTCCTTGCGTTTCGTTTTCATTTTCCGAGCTCGGTTCGATTTCACAACTCACGACACGACATAGAAAGGGGCAACATCATCCGTTGGCAACGCACGGCGGAAGAGCTCTTCGGCGGAGACGAGCTGCGGATCGAAGCGCGTTTCGAGCGCCGCTCCGTGTTGGCGACGACCGTCATCGTTTTTGGCACGGCGCTTGGGCTCGTCGTGCTCACCGCGTCCGTCGCGCTCTATTGGATGACACGGAAGGGACGCCGCCAGCTTGCGGACGAAAGAAAAGCGGAAAGCCACTGAAACGCTCACCCGCCTGGCACCTTCGTCTCGGTGGAGGAACAGATTGTTGAGCGCTGTCCCAGGGCCCGCGCGGGCCCTAGGCGGATTTCTTTTCGACGCCCATGCAGTACAGATCCATCGAGGCGTTCTTGCGTTTCGAGATGAGATCGAGCTCGACGAGCTTCTCTAACGCATGACTAACCGACCACGCCCATAGGGCGTGGGTTTAGGAAGGCCCCCCCGAGGGGGCCGATGACGTTGGGAAGGCCCCGTTGGGGCCGTCTCTCGTTAACTCAGGTCGAGATCACCTTGGCGAGACTCAAGCTTTTCTTGCTCCCGGATGTACTTTCTTATTCGCTCCTCGTCAAGGCCAACCGTACTCACACAGTACCCCTTCGCCCAAAAATGCAAGCCCGTCATACGACGTTCTTTCAGCAATTCTCGGTGGATGCGTACCGCACTCTTCCCTTTCAGAAAACCGATCGTGTGAGATACGCTGTACTTGGGAGGGATGCTCATACACAGGTGGATGTGGTCCGGTTGCGCGTTGCCTTCTATCAGTTCTACTCCTCTCTGCTCACAAAGCTCTCGAAGAATTCGCCCCACGCGACGCCGAAGGTCCCCATATAACACCCTTCTACGATACTTGGGGATGATCACCACGTGGTACTTGCATTCCCATCGCACTTGCGACAGGCTTTTCCATTCGTGCATGCAGGTTCTCCTTTCGGAGGCCCCACAGGGTCTTCCCGGAGGGGGAACCTAGCACACGCCGGATCGCTCGAAGCTCTTCGGGTCACGCCGCCAGAGGCGGCGCGTTTATTAGCGGACTAACAACGACAGGATCGGCATCGACCCAGAACCTCGCAATGCCCTCGACGGAGTCCTTGGCCTGGGGGTGACGGCGGAAGTAATCGAGGATCTGCAAGGCTAACGGGGATTCTTCAGCTACGTTTTCCCGAGTCTTTGAACCCTTTTCCTTGCGAACCTTCATAATCTTTGACATAGCAACCGGTATGCCAAAACAAGCACAGGCGAACCGCTACATCTATTAGGCTTAGGCGATCCTTACTTGCGCCGTGCGGTCAATTCCACCCGAAATACGTCCTCAGGACATAGGCTTTCTCCCGCAGGCGGCAAGACCGGTCTCGGCCGAGACCATCGCTCCAAAGCTTCTCCGTTGTAGGGGTTTGGCGGCACGTCGCAGGGAAAAGCCCTCGTGATCGGATCGCCGTTTTGAGTGTCAGTTCCCAATGGCTCCAAAGCTCGTTCTTGTATCCGACACTCGAATAATCACTTAAGCCGTCACAATCACGACCTGTCGGAGAGGCGCACCACCATGGAATCGGGATCTCATTGGTACGGATATTGCTGTTTACAACCTGGTCTGGGCCCCTCTGGCCTAGAGGAAGGACATAGCGTTGTCGCAGAAGATCCTCGCCGTAGACGATGAGCCGGACATCCTGAGGCTCACCCAGTTCCTACTCGAGTCGTGGGGATACGAAGTCTCGACGGCAGCGAGCGGTAGGGAAGCCGTAGAAAGGGCTCAAACGGAAGAACCTGATCTGATTCTCATGGACGTGAACATGGAAGAAATGAACGGCTTCGAGGCCTGCGAAAAGATCAAGAGTGACTTCTCCACCTCTTTCATCCCCGTCATCATGCTCACGAGCCAGGACCAGGTGCAGAACAAAGTGCACGGCCTCGGCAAAGGCGCTGACGACTACGTCATCAAAACCGTGGACCCGCTCGAGCTCCAGGCGCGGATCGAGATGGTTATACGCCGCACTCAAGAGCAGTCGGCCGCCAATCCTTTGACGCGTCTGCCCGGCAACCTTGCTCTCGAGCGCGAGATCAAAACAAGGCTCGAGAGCGGCGAACCCTTCTCCGTCTGCTACTGCGACCTCGACAATTTCAAAGCCTACAACGACAAGTATGGCTACGAGGCAGGCGACCGCGTCATCTTCCATACCGCCCAAACCATCATGAACAGCATGCGCACTCTCGGCGGCAACGGAGATTTCGTCGGACATATCGGAGGCGATGATTTCGTCGTCGTCACGACGCCAGCGCGCGACAACCTGACGTGCAAAGCCATCGCCGAAATCTTTGACGGCTCTATTGGCAAATTCTACGACGCTCAAGATTTCGAGCGAGGGAGCATTCAAATCGAGAACCGCTCCAGAAAGCTCGAGCGATTCCCCATCATGTCGATCACGATGGCGATCGTCAGCGGCGTGAAGGGCGATTTCCCGAGCACGCACGTCATTGCCGAACGCGCGGCGGAGCTCAAGAAGTATCTGAAGAAATATGCAGGCAGCAACTATCTCTCCGAGCGACGCGGCGTGCGGGAGCAAGTGAACACGGTCACCGTGAGCCAAGGGTTGGGCAGTGCAAGATAGCAAAGCTCTCGTGATCCGTGGCCTGATAGCGGGCGCTACTGCTGCCGTCATCGCGTGCACGCTCTATTTCTTCCAGGTGTTCGAGGCGCTCGAGTACCAGCTTTACGACCAGAACATCCGGTTGAACGAGCGACCCGCTCCGGGCAACATCGTCATCGTCGCGATCGACCAACCCTCGCTCCGACGATTGGGAAGCTGGCCTTGGCCGCGCGCTTTCCACGCCGAGATTCTGCGTCAGGTCAGCGCGAACGGCGCGAAGGCCGTCGGAGTGGATATCGGCTTCTTCGAGCCGGATCGGCGCGAGCCTGACAACGACGTCCAACTCGCGCACGCGACGCGCGCGACGCGCGACGCCGGCAATGTCATCTTCCCCGTCATCATGGAAAGAATCGTCGATTCCGGAGAGGCACAGCTCGTGAGCTTCGAGCCGCTTCCGGAATTGAAGGAGTCCGCCGCGGGGATCGGCCACGCGCATATCGAACAAAGCAAAGACGGCCTCGTCCGTCGGGTTCATCTGGCCTACAAGACGCCGGAGAGGACCTACTGGGGTATGAACCTCGAGATCCTCAAGGTGTATCTCGACCTCCCGGATGACGCCATCCGCGAAACGAGCCCAGGCGTACTCAGCATCGGCAATGTCGAGATCCCGGTTTCCGCGGCGCCGGAATCCGCCGAGGCTCTCGACAATGTTTTCGTCATCGATTACGAGATGAACATTCCCTATTTCGGCGACCAGGGAGCGTTCGAGTACATCTCCGCGCACGAAGTCATCGGCGGACGCGTGCCCGCGAACTATTTCGACGGCAAAATCGTCCTTTACGGAGGCAACGCCGCCGGCCTCTTCGACACGCACATGACGCCGTTCTCTCTGGATCGCAGCCCGACCCCAGGCGTCGAGATCCAAGCGAGCGTGATAGCCGCCATTCTCGACCAACAACACATCCGTCGAGCCCCGCTTTGGCTTCTGGCCCTCATCACCACCGTCAGCGCCATGGCCGTCGCAGCGATCTATCTGTACTTCGACACCCGAATGGCCGTCACTGTCTCTCGTTCTGCTCACCGTGGCAGCGGTCGCCATCCAGATGTACTTGTTCGGCTCCCACGGCTTTTGGGTCGAGATCTCGCCTCTCGTGACGGCTCTTCTGATTTCGTTCATCTTTGGCTTGATGCTGAAGATGCGTCACGTGAACGAAGCGCTCGATAAAGAGGTTCTCAGCCTCTCACAGGCGGCGGCCCTCGGAGACAAAGCAGGTGAGAAAATCATCATCCAGCTCTTTCGAGCCGCGGAGCCGACGCTGCGTCATCTCCTCGGCATTCCCGCCGCCGCTCTTCTGAGAGTCGAGCGTGACAAAGGAACCCTGACCCCCACGGCGCAATACGGACTGACGGGAATCAACCCGAACCAAAAGACGAGCTTGAAGCTCACGGGGAATCTCACGAGCGTGTTGGTAAGCCTCGACCCGATTCTCGTGAACAGCCTGCAGAGTCATCCGCTGGCGGCGATCGTACCTAGAGCGCAGATTTCCGCCTTTCAAGTGATGATCGTGCCGCTGGTCGCGAAAGGCGAAACGGTGGGTGTGCTGTGCCTGTTCCGACCGCGCGGCGAGGAGTTCCGCACCGAGGACGAGAATCTCCTGCGATCCGTGTCAGCCGAGTTCGGCACTATCTGGTACAACGCCAATCTCTACGAGCACCTGACAGCGAAGAACACCAATCCGCTCGCGACATTTACCTACCAGAGTCAGGAGCGGCGCATCCAGACCCTGAGCGCTCTGAACGACGCCGTCATGGATGAAAAGTCGCTGATGCGCTCGATCATGGACAGCGTCGCGGATGGCGTCATCGTCACCGACGTTCTCGGCACGATCCAGCTCTTCAATCCGAAGGCCAAAGAAATCCTCGGACTCTACGCCGAAAGCGCTATAGGCCAGAGCGCGGTCGAGTTCATCCGGCGCTTCGAGGAGATACCTTACGCGGAGATGCACAAAAAGTTCCAGAAGATCGTCGAGCGCGGAGAGACCTTTACTGTTGATATCAAGCTATCTCTTCCGACGACGCGCTTTTACACCTTGTCTCTGGGTCCCATCAGGAGCTCCGACGGCCTCGTTCACGGGATCGTTGCCGTATTGTCCGACATCACCCAGCTCAAGGAAATGGATCAGATGAAGACGGATCTCATGTCGATGGTGACGCACGAGATCCGCACGCCGCTCGCGACAGTACGGGGCTTTGCGCAGATTTTGCTCAAAGGCGGCATCGACAACGAAAAGGGTTCGGAGTTTCTCGAGATCATCAATCGTCAGTCGAATCGGCTGGTCAACCTCGTGAACGACTTCCTCGACATTACCCGCATCGAGTCGGGGCGCCAACTGATCACCAAGGGACCCGTCAATATGGACAAGCTCATCCAAAACGCGCTCGCCGACCTCAAACCGCTGGCCGATGAGAAGAACATCGCGCTGCAGTACAGGCCGCTCCCCGAGGGCCTCTCCGAAGTTTTCGGCGACCGCAATCTCGTCGAGCAAGTCCTCATCAACCTGCTCTCGAACGCTATCAAGTACAGCCCGAAGGGAGCCTCCGCCGGGGTCGCTGTCGCCCTGCCTTGGTGCACAACTCCGATAGAGGCCGAGAGCTCGCTTGGCCCCGACTCCCATCATCCGATCATCTCGCTATCAGGCATCCCGAGCGCCGTCATGGTGTTGAGAATCTTGCACCCGATCCTTGCCTCGACTCTCTGTGCCGCCAACCCTCTCGCTCGCATCGCTGAGCCCACGATAGCCTTGTAGCGATGGAACGTTGTCTCGACTTTGCTCCGTTTGCTGTAGCCCGATTCTGTGTGCCACTTTCGTTTGCCGAGCCGAGCTTGTGCTGCAATGTTGCGATTGCGCTGTCGGCTGCTCGCCGGCCCCGATGCGAGCAGGGCGCCCTTGCGCGGCGGTATCAGCACCCTCGGCGAGCGATGAGCGCTGTGATTCTCGATTGCCTCATAGACGCCGCTGGCGTCGTATGCGGTGTCAGCTCTGGCCGATGAGATGGGACTGTCGCTCTGTCCGACAAGCGATGCAACCCGCGATGAATCGCGGGCTCTTTTGCTCGTCAGCTCGCCGGCGACGACTTCGCCACTCTGCTCGTCGACACACAGATGGAGCTTGCGATAGTCCCTGCTATTTGGTGCTCTGCGCAGCTGGCCGGCGTGGACAGCGAGACCGCTGCTGTCGATCAAGATGTGCAACGGCGTCTTCTGCTTGTCTTGGTAGAAGGGGACCTTACCCAGCTTCGCCTTGCGCCTCGAGATCGTGGTGTGATCGGGCACATCATTGTCTAGCTTCATCAGAGCGAACAACGATCGCAGCAATCCCTCGCTCTGCCTAGACGACAGATGAAACACCATGCCCAGGGTGACAGCCGTCTCGATGGCGTGGTTCGACTACTTGCGTTGACGGCCCGGTTTCCTCCTCCTTGGCCGGGGCGCGTCCCAGTTCACAAGCTTGCCGGCGGTGAGCGAGATCCAGACGGTCAGGCTCCCGCGGTTGCGTAGACCCGCCTCATATTCACGCCAATTCCTCACGCGATAGGCCTTCTTCACATACTTCCGCTGAGTGCGTTTGAAAATGCTCATGGGGAACCTCGTATCCGCGAGTACAGGACAATTGTGGACCGAGATCGCGAGTTGTGCACCAAGGCAGCAACTCGCTGCGCTCCGATGACCTGACGAACGCGCACGGTCTGCTCAAAGAGGAGATGCGGCGGCTCGGCTCGTTCGTGATCGAGGCGGCCGAAGCGAGTCGTGTTCCGGCAGGCCAAGCGCTCGCCGTCGACCGCGACCTTTTCTCGCGCACCATCACCGAGCGGCTCGAAGCTTCGCCCGCGATCGACATCGTGCGCGAGGAGATCTCAGCGATTCCCGAGGACGGGATCGTCATCGTCGCAACAGGCCCGCTCACTTCGGACGCGCTCGCGGCATCCATTCATGCTTTTACCGGCAGCGACTACCTCTATTTCTACGACGCGGTGAGCCCCGTCCTATGCGTGCCTCGATAAACGGCACCCATCCCGCCGCGCTTCAAGAAGCCATCGATCCGATACTTGCCGTCGAGCGTCTTCCCGACCGCCTGCTCCTCGAAGCTAACGGTACCCTCGAGGATCGCGCCGTCATCGGGGCAAACGGTCTCGTTTCCCTGGAAATGGCGCCCACACTTCGTGCATTGACTCATGTAGTGATGTTAAGTGGCCCCAACGGACGAATCAACTGCCGGCCGGGCGGGGACCTTGGCTTCGAACGAGACCTGAGGGACAATGCAGCAACGTTCGATGACAATAATAACAACGTCTCGCGCTCGATCCGCAGCGGAGACCATCGAGTCTTTTCTCGAAGACTTGACGCATCGCCGCGGGCTTTCCGCGCATACGGTCAAGAACTATCGCTCGGATCTTCTTCAGTTTCGTGCTTTCGCCGAAGCGTCTCTCGACGTCAAAACCTGGAGCGCTATTGACGTGCTGACCATCCGGGCGTTTCTCGCCGAGCTTCACAAAAACGGTATTGCCCGCTCCTCCATCGCACGAAAGCTCGCCTCGATCCGGACCTTTTTCCGCTATCTGACGCGAGAAGGCAGAGTCGACAAGAACCCGGCCCGGCTCGTGGCCACGCCGCGGCTCGACAAGAAGGTGCCCGCGCGGCTCGAGCAAAGCGAAGTCGAGAGACTTATAGACGCCCCCGATGCGTGCACCGCGCTCGGACGGCGTGATCGCGCCATGCTCGAGATTCTTTACGCGACAGGCCTACGCGTGGGAGAGCTCGTCTCTCTCGACCTCGCGACGCTCGATCTCGACAACAGGCTCGTGCGCGTCCACGGCAAAGGCAACAAGGAGCGCATCGTACCCTTTGGCGAGCTCGCCGCCGACGCGCTCCGCGTCTATTTGCAAGATCGACGAAAGCTCGTGCGCGCCGGACGCGGCACCGACGCGTTGTTTCTGAACACGCGTGGCGGCCGTCTCACATCACGCTCGGTGCGACGGCTCCTAGATCGCTACCTCCAGCAAGCCGCTCTTAGTACCAGCTTGTCCCCACACAGCCTGCGACACGCTTTCGCGACGCATCTGCTCGAGCGTGGCTGCGACTTGCGTTCGATCCAGGAGCTCCTCGGCCACGAAAGCTTGTCGACGACTCAAAAATATACGATGCTGTCGACACAGAGGCTATTGGACGTCTACGAAAAAACGCACCCAAAAGCGTAGGCCTTCCCCTTTCGCTAATTGTCCGATTCGAGAGCGGTATCCGCGCCCACGATGACGAGGCACGGTATCTTGACGCCGTTCAGACGCGCGGGCGGAACTGCGCCCGTATGATGGTCATCAGCATCGTCGGTGCCCATTCGCTAGCGTCCGGCGTCACGTGCACAGCAATGATGCGGCCCCGGTGATCGATCAGCACCCCGAAGCCGCCACGGCTTCGGCGCGGGCGTATCGTGGTCGGCATCTTCACCGCGCCGTCGATGACTTTGGGGGGGAGATAGTCGATGCCCTCTTGCTTGAGCGCCAGCTCGTCGGTTCAGGCGAGGACCATATCACAGACCCAGGATCGCACAAATCCGGTACGTAAGTGACAACCGAAGAAGAGCGATGAGGTCGGACGCGTCCGGCTACCGCGCGTTTTGGGGAAGCTGGAGAGGAATCTCAACGGACAGCTCGTTCGTGTCGGATCAATAGCGGACCGCCTCGACGTGTTCATGATCGTGGCCGAAAATGCGTTTGAAGCGCTCGATGTCTTCCTCGGTGCCGGTGGCTTTGGCCAGGTTGTCGCTGAGCTTCACCGTGCGGAGGCCGTCGGCTTCCACTGCTTTGACCACGATCGAGATCGGTTCGAACCCCAGATCATTCGTCAAATTCGTGCCCCATCCGAAGCTCAGCTTGATCCGTCCGTGGAAACGCTGGGACAATTGGAGGATCGTGTCGAGCTCGAGCCCGTCGCTGAAAATGAGAAGCTTCTCCTTCGGATCCACGCCGTGCGACTCGTAAAAATTCAAGGCGCGCTCGCCGAACTCGAACGGATCCCCTGAGTCGTGCCGGAGCCCCTTCCAGACCCGCGCTTGAGCTTGTGTCATGTCGCGAAAGAAGAACTCCGAGCCGTAAGTATCCGTCAACGCGATGGAGAGCCCCCAGCCATAGAGCTCCCACCAATCCTTCAACACCTGATTGTGTGAAGCGCGGATGCGGTCGTCCGATTCGTGCATGATGCTCGACATAACCATGTAGAGCTCGTGCGCGGAGGTTCCCATCGGGACGAGCCCGTGCAGCATCGCCGACTCGGTGGCCGAGGTGCCAGCGAACTGGCCAGGGAGCTCGTCGGCGAGCACGCGGTCGACATAGTGCTGCCACTCACGACTGAAGCGACGCCTCGTACCGAAATCGATGAACTCGATCTCCGGACGCTCCCGCAGAACGCGAATCTTTTCCGCAAGCCTGAGCTTGCCTCGGGCATAGACGAGGTCTTGCTCGAAAGGCGAGAGCTTTAACAAAAGGCTTCGGTTATAGAGCTCGTTCAAAAGAGCGAGTGCTACCGTCTCCCAGTAGATAGCTTCGGACCACAAGCCGTGGAACTGCATCTGAAAGCAGCCATCCACCTCTTCGAGCTCGTAGTCCGGAAGCCGCAGCTCGCGCAAAAACTGAAGGTAGTTCTCAGTGAACATCCGATCCCCGTATTCGTTCGTCCCACGGAGATAATGGAGCTCGCTATTGTTGAACCGGAGGCTCCGCGCGTGGTCGAGCTCGGCGCGGAGCTCGTCCCGATCGACGATGTCCGCGAGCCGCACGTGCGGCGTCCGGTTGGTTAAAGCATAGATGACGGCAACGTCCGGGAAGCGCAGAAACACCATCTGCCCCATGGTGAACTTGTAGAAATCGACATCGAGCAGAGATTCGATGATCGGCATGGCTACCGCCTTTTCTTTTCGAGCGTCGCGGGGAACTCGGGCCAAGCGTCAAGGGGCGTGGTAGCGAGGACTCGATGTATCCCGGCCTTTTCGAATTTTCGGAAGGCGGCATCGGTCTCCTCGGTGAAATCGATGACGCCGGGAACGACAACCGGTGAAGTCGCGTCCTCGAGAAGATAGACCTTCCGCGCGAGCCCGGGATCGCGCTTTTCGATCTCCATGAGTAGGTCCGCGACGGTCCAAGCGACGCAGTGACTCTTCGCTTGACCGGCCACGATGAGCGCGTCGTAGGCGAGAAGCTCTTCGACGAACGCGACGTCTTTGGGTGGAGCGAGCCCGCCGGATTCCGTGGAGAACTCGGGGTGAAGCGCCGAGTAGTTCTCCGTCAACGGATGATCGCCTTTGACTTCGAACGACGTCTGCGCGCCGCGCACGATGTTTTGAAAGAAGACAGCCTCCTCGACGGCGGAGACAAGCGCGTGGCCGATACCTCCGAGCATCGCGTGGTAAGGCCACACCATGAGGGAGTAGTTGCCGTCCTGGCTGAGGCTCCGGCAGTAGCGCTCCAGATATTTCTGGTCGCAGCCTGGAATCGATTCGACCGCGCGCGGGCTCACCTTCCACCGGCCGGAGGCGACGTCGTCGAGCGTTACCACCGTCATCGGCTCGGGATGCTCCCCGGCCGCGTCGACGAGAAAGGCGCTGTGGAAGATCTGCATCGCTTTGTGGGTGTCGAGCGTGGCATGGATGCGCGTGATGCGGTCGAGATGCTCGTAGATGAATCGACAAAGCCGTTTGTTGTCGTCGACAGCCGCCTTCCCCGATCGCCCCGCAACAAAGAGCTCGAATTCCGGAATGCAGAATGTGTTCTGGACGTCCACGAGCAGAAGCCCGACACGATACGCGTCACGTGAGGACGGCGCCACGGCGTGCTGCTCGCGCCACCGGCGAGCGTCCCGGGCGAGCTTCTCGTACGGGACGCGAAATACATCACCCACTTTTTCGGGATCGAAATGTTCCGGTATCATCAAAATCCCTCCACGATCTCGGGCTCACGGCTCGTGAAGCGATAGAGCATCGCTGGCCGGTGACGCCCCCCGGTCGATCTCTCTCCGGACGCCTGAACGATACCGAGCGACGAGACTTTCTTGCGGAAGTTCCGCTTGTCGAGCCTTCGGCTCAGCACCGTTTCATAGGCCGCCTGGAGCTGGCTGAGGGTGAACTTCTCCGGGAGGAGCGACCACATCACGTTCGTGTATTGAATTTTCGCGGTCAGTCGCGCACGGGCGTAGTCGAGAATGGTCTCGTGGTCGTAGGCAAGTTTCCCCGGGAGCCCGTCAGAGTTCCAAAATCGCACTTGTCGATATTTGTCGGTCGTCCGCAGTTCGAGACCGTCGCGCTGGACGAGTGAGAAATAAGCGATCGAAACGACCCGGCCGCTCGGGTCCCTGGCCTCGTCGTCGAAGCTATACAGTTGCTCTAGATAGACGTGGCGCAGCCCCGTCTGCTCCTCGAGAATCCGCGCCGCTGCTCCATCGAGCCTTTCGCCGTCGTCAATGAGCCCACCTGGCAGCGCCCACACACCGTCGAACGGGGCTTGTGACATCTGGATGAGCAGCACGTCGAGCCGTCCCTCGGCGACCGTGAAAATGCAGTTATCCACTGCGACTAGAACCTGTTGCCTTTTCTTGGCCATCCGTGTATGCGTCCCTTCGGTGTTAGTGTATCTATTACACCATCGATGGTACGCGAAAGGTTGTCGCGCGTCAAACGGAGGGGTTGCTAGAGAAGCTGGGCGGCGCCGGCGAAGGAGAGAATCTCACCGGCGCTCTGAAAGCGCTCTTCGGGTTTCTTCGCGAGGCAAAGAAGAACGAGCTCTTCGAGCTTCTCGTTGATCTCGGTGCGTTTTGGCCGCAGCGGCGGGGGCAGCGTATGGAGGTGGTGCATCAAGAGGTTGCCTTCGGTAAACGGGGCGCGGCCCGTGAGGAGCTCATAGAGCGTCGCGCCGAGCGAGTACACATCGGTGCGGGGGTCCGTTGGCTTTCCCTGAATCGCCTCCGGGGAAATGTATTTCGGTGTCCCCGACATCGAGTAGGCCCAACTTTCTCCGCTCTTCTCATCCTCGGCAGGGCGGGCAAGCCCGAAGTCCAGGAGCTTCACGCGTCGATCGGCGGTGAGCAGAACGTTCGACGGCTTCAAGTCACGATGGATGATCCCGCGACTATGCGCGTGGTCGAGGCCTTGACAGATCGACACCAGGCAGTGAAGCGCGTCCGGAATGTCGAGCCAAGTTTGTTTTCGAAGGATACCTTGATACGTCTCCCCTTCGATGAGCTCCATACAAATGAACGCGTTGTCCCCATCGAAACCGAGATCGTAGACCGTGACGATATTGGGATGGTTGAGCGCCGCGGCGGCGCGCGCTTCCTGCAACAGCTGTTCGCGAGCCGTCGGATCTTTGGCGAGGGTCTCTGCGAGTACTTTGTAGGCGACGGGCTGCCTTGGTGCACAACTCGCGATCTCGGTCCACAATTGTCCTTTACTCACGGATTCGAGGTTCCCCATGAGCATTTTCAAACGCACTCAGCGGAAGTATGTGAAGAAGGCCTATCGCGTGAGGAATTGGCGTGAATATGAGGCGGGTCTACGCAACCGCGGGAGCCTGACCGTCTGGATCTCGCTCACCGCCGGCAAGCTTGTGAACTGGGACGCGCCCCGGCCGAGGAGGAGGAAACCGGGCCGTCAACGCAAGTACTCGAACCACGCCATCGAGACGGCTGTCACCCTGGGCATGGTGTTTCATCTGTCATCTAGACAGAGCGAGGGATTGCTGCGGTCGTTGTTCGCTCTGATGAAGCTAGACAATGATGTGCCCGATCACACCACGATCTCGAGGCGCAAGGTGAAGCTGGGTAAGGTCCCCTTCTACCAAGACAAGCAGAAGACGCCGTTGCACATCTTGATCGACAGCAGCGGTCTCGCTGTCCACGCCGGCCAGCTGCGCAGAGCACCAAATAGCAGGGACTATCGCAAGCTCCATCTGTGTGTCGACGAGCAGACTGGCGAAGTCGTCGCCTGCGAGCTGACGAGCAAAAGAGCCCGCGATTCATCGCGGGTTGCATCGCTTGTCGGACAGAGCGACAGTCCCATCTCATCGGCCAGAGCTGACACCGCATACGACGCCAGCGGCGTCTATGAGGCAATCGAGAATCACAGCGCTCATCGCTCGCCGAGGGTGCTGATACCGCCGCGCAAGGGCGCCCAGCTCGCATCGGGGCCGGCGAGCAGCCGACAGCGCAATCGCAACATTGCAGCACAAGCTCGGCTCGGCAAACGAAAGTGGCACACAGAATCGGGCTACAGCAAACGGAGCAAAGTCGAGACAACGTTCCATCGCTACAAGGCTATCGTGGGCTCAGCGATGCGAGCGAGAGGGTTGGCGGCACAGAGAGTCGAGGCAAGGATCGGGTGCAAGATTCTCAACACCATGACGGCGCTCGGGATGCCTGATAGCGAGATGATCGGATGATGGGAGTCGGGGCCAAGCGAGCTCTCGGCCTCTATCGGAGTTGTGCACCAAGGCACGTGGGCGTTGCTTTGCGGCCCCAAGACGCCCGTGATCACGAACTGGGCTTCGGGAAACTTGTCGCCCAGCATGCCCATGAACGGTATTGAGCCGCCCTCGCCCATGTGGAGGGCGGGCTTTCCATAAAACGCTTCGGACGCTTCGTCGAGGCTTTCTCCGAGCCACTCGGCGAGCTCGGGCGCGCTCCATCCCGGTGCCGGCGCGTGGAAGTCGAGCGTCACTTTGGCCGCGTAAGGAGGCTCGCTCGTGAGGAGCTCCTGCACCACGTCCCGGGCCTTTAGCGGGTCGAGCGTCGGCGGGATACGGATGGACAAGTTGAGGGTCGTATACGGCCTCAGCACGTTGCCGGCATCTTTCAACGCCGGAATCCCTTCCTGACCTGTGACCGCCAGGGCGGGGCGCCACGTGCGGTTGAGAATGAGCTCGGTCGGATCGGTGGCGACGGCTTGCATGCTCTCCATCCAAGGAAACTTCGAGAACACCGAGTCCGCCAAAACACTCGCCACTTTGCCGGCCTGAGCTTTCCGCTGCTCGGGTATCTCGACGTGAAGCCCTTTGGGCCGGATGGCGCCCGTGGTCTCGTCCTCGAGCCGGGTAAGGATCTGGCGGGCGATGCGAAACGACGAAGGTACGATGCCGCTCGCGTCTCCTGAATGCACGCCTTCTTCGAGAACATCCACACGCATCGTGGCGGCGACGATGCCGCGCAGAGACGTTGTCGACCAGAGCTGCTCGTAGTTGCCCGCGCCCGAATCGAGGCAGACGACGAGACTCGGCTTCCCGATGATGTCGGCAAAGTGCTTGACATAGGCAGGGAGGTCCGGTGAGCCGCTCTCTTCGGAAAACTCGATGAGCACGACGACGCGCGCGTGCTCGATTGCTTGCTCGCGCAGCGCATGGAGCGCGCAGATGGAAGCGAAGACCGCGTAGCCGTCATCGGCGCCGCCGCGGCCGTAGAGCTTGTCGCCTTTGCGCACCGGCTTCCACGCGCCGAGGCCGTCGCGCCATCCGGTCATCTCGGGCTGTTTATCGAGATGCCCGTACATCAAGATCGTGTCGTCGGATTCGCCCGGAACTTCGAGAAGCAGAAGCGGCGTGCGGTTTTCGAGGCGACCCACGTGAAGCGTGGAGCCTTCCGGCTGATGCGCTTCGACCCAGCTTTTCGCGAGCTCGAGCGCGCGGTCCATGTGCCCGTGCGCCTGCCAGTCGCTGTCGAACATCGGTGAGACGTTCGGGATGCTGATATATTCCGCGATAGTGGGGACGATCTCGTCTTCCCAAAACGTGTCGACGAATTGTTTCGTTTTTCCAAAGTCGGCCATGTTCAGCTCCAAAAGTTAGGGTCCACGCGGGCCCTCCTAGATATTAGCCCTAATCGCAAAATCTTCGAAGCACGAAAACGCGAAACAGCCGCACTGGGCGCAGGCGAGAAGCTCGTGCTGGGGCACCCGCTCGCCGCCACTATAGGTGATTCTGCACGGTGTATGCAGAACCTGGAAAAGGTGCTATTCACGGGGGCCAAAGACCTCAGACACGGTGACGTTTATTTGCGATTAGGGTTAGATATCAGGATGTCGCAAGTGCCAATCCGTCGCTTGCTCGTAAGCATAGGCCGTGCGCAGCACGCGAGCCTCTTGAAACGCCCTCCCAGCGATTTGGATGCCCACCGGCGCATCGTCTTTCGCGAAGCCGCCAGGTAGCGACACCGCCGGGAGCCCGAGCAGATCGTAAGGCATCGTGAACCGTAGCACGTCCATGGTGTCGAGACGCCGTCCCGCGATCGAGGGGAGCCCGCGATGCGAGCGCTGCGCAATCGGATAGGTCGGCGAGAGGAGAAGATCAACGCCCTTCATCGCCTGAGCTGCCCGTACTTGAAACGTACGCCGCTCGCGCTGTGCTTTCAGATAGTCGACAGCCGGAATCAAGAGCGCGCCGCGCGCACCGCCTCCATATTCTTCGGGTCGGTCCCGCATCCACGGCTCGTGTCCGGCGCCCCACTCGCACAAAAAGATGAGATACATCGCCTCTGTCATCTCTTCTGGCGTCGGGAGGCTGAGGTCGACGATCTCGCAGCCGATCTCTTCGAGCTTTCTGAGGGCGCGCTCGAAGATGCGCGTGACCGCGGGCTCGGCGACGCGCGCAAGCTCGCGATCGATGCCCAGCTTCGTGCCGCGCACCGACCCGTCGAGCTCCGCCTCGTAGTCGGGGACACCGCGCCGGCTCGTCGTCGTGTCGCCGTCGCGGTGCCCGGCGAGCACGCGCATCACGATGGCGGCGTCTTTCACGGTGCGCGTGATCGGACCCGCGTGATCGATCGAATAAGCCCGAGGAAACATCCCCTCGGTGCTGATGCGGCCGTGGGTCGGTTTGAGCCCGACGACGTTACATACCGAGGCGGGGTTTCGGACGGAGCCGCCGTTATCCGAACCGACAGAGAGCGCCGCGAGGCCCGTGGCGACTTGCGCCGCTGAGCCGCCGCTCGATCCGCTCGGCGAATAATTGCGATTCCACGGATTCCGCATGTTGCCGAAGTCGGGGTTCTCGCCTGACTCGCCGCCTGCGAACTTGTTCAAGTTGGCTTTTCCCATAAGGATCGTGCCGGCCTCGTCGAGGCGTCGGGTGACTTCAGCGTCCGTTGTCGGCTCGTGGTTCTTCAGAAAGCGCGCGCCCGCCGTGGTCGCGATCTCCGCGGTGTCGAACACGTCCTTCAAGCTTATCGGGATGCCGTGAAGTAGGCTTTTGCTTTCGCCGCGCCGTCGTTGTTCATCCGAGCGGCGTGACGCTTCGAGCGCACGCTCGGGAAGAAACGTGATGTAACTGTTGAGCTCGGGCTCGAGCGCCTCGGTCCGTTCAATCGTGGCTCGGACGAGCTCCTCGGAAGTGATCTCTCCTTTGTCGAGGAGTGCGGATAGCTCGTGGAGAGGAGCGACGAGAAGCTCGGGCGCGACCCTCACGCGTCGACCTCCGGATCCATCCGGATAGCCGGCTCGATGCGTGGAGCCGGTAGTGTTCGCGGGCGTACCGACAGGAGGAAAGCCAGGACCGTAGCACCCTCGCCCGGCTGCGGCTCGAGCCCATGCGCGCGCATGAGCTCTTCCACTGCAGCGGGCGACAACGCCTGTGCTTCGCCCGGAAGCGCGGCGCCAACGCCGGCGACACCGATGAGCGAGCGCAAGACATCGCGTCGTTTCAAAAGTCAACCTCGCTCGACGCGCCGGTGATGACGACCGAGGGTTTCTCCGACAACTCCCAAGCTCCCGCCATAAGCTAGATTTCTACCACAAACCGCGAGTGATCGTCCGGCTTTCAGGATCTTCAGATTGGACCGCTTCGGTCTGCGCGACGAAACACGCCCAAGACGACCATGGGCTGGAAGTGACGCGATCTCGTCGAGAAAGTGAAGTCCGTCATCTCGGACGAGCAGGACTGGGATTCGGACGCGGATGGCTGGATAGGTTCGCGCGGGGATTCAGGGAGCGGGAAGTGAGTGTGTGTGTAACCCGTTTCCCTGAATCCCCATGCAAGCCAATGAAGACTACTGCAACAACGAAGCCAAGCAGGCGCTTATGCCGTAACCAACACAAACATAAGCGATTATATGGTTTTCGATCGGGTTGCCCCGGGCCCCAAGCGTTACTGAAGGTAACGATTCAGGAAGCCAGGCTCCCTCCACCAAAGGGCGCCGGGAGCCTCAGCGCTCGAAGCTCTCGTGACGGGACGCGGCGGAGAGCGGGATCAGGTACTTCATCGGATCCTTCAAAATCTTCTTGCGCGCGGCTTCGAGTGACGTTTCGCCCGCGTAGCTCACCGCCGACTGCACGTGTCCACGCACCCGGTGAAGGACCTCCACGACACTGCCTTTGTAGGGAACTTGAATCTGCATGCCTTCGGCAGGGGTTTCGAGCTCGACCTCGCGGCTGCCTTCGTCCTCGTCATAACTCGATTGCAGGACTGCTTGCGGCGACGTCATGCCTCGGTAGATTTTACGTTTTTGGTGCGTGGCCGGATCTTCGATGAGGTGGCCCGGGGACTCGTCCGTCCCTGAGAGCGCGCTTCCAAGCATGACGGTCGAGGCCCCGCAGATGAGCGCCAGGAAGATATCCTTGTCGTCTTTGATGCCTCCGTCGGCGACGATCGGCACGTCACCGCCGACGGCGCACCATGCTTCACGAATCGCTTGAAGCTGTGGGACGCCCGCGGCGGTCTCGAGGCGTGTGCGGCATCCGCGTCCCGGTCCAACGCCGACCTTGATAGCGTCGACACCGAGGTCTGCGAGAAAACGCGCGCCGTCATAGGTCGCCACATTGCCGCATATGAGCGCGACCCCTTCGGAGCGCGAGCGCACGGCTTCGATCCCCTTCTTCATGACCGCGGAATGGGCGTGCGCGATGTCGATGACGATGACATCGGCATGCACTTGCATGAGGGCCGCGGCACGTTCCAGATAGTCGCCTCGAACGCCGATCGCAGCGCCCACGAGCAACCGTCCTTTCGTGTCTTTGCTAGAGAACGGGCGGTGCCGGGAACAAGAGCAAGTCGCGAAGCGTGATGAGGCCTCGGATCTGTCGGGCGTCATCCACGAGGGGGAGGCGCTCGATGCGGTTTTCGAACATAAGCCGCTCGGCTTCATCTTCGCCGACGCCGGGTGGAGAGACGTGGAGGCGATCGAATGGTGTCATGAACGCGTCCACGAGCTGGGTGTCGAGCTCGCTACGTCGAGGGATGTCACGGTTGGTCAGAAGACCGGCAAGTGTGCCGCTCCCCGCGCTTTCTTCGACAAGAAGCGCGGTGATCTGATGCCGCCGGGCGATCGCTTTCGCGTTGCCGATCGTCGTCCCGCGCGGCACGCGATGCGGGCTCTCGATGACGGCACTGTGGCTGCGCTTCACGAAGCGCACCATTTCAACCTGTCGCTCGATGGGAAGCGCGCGGTGGACGATACCGATGCCGCCTTCGAGCGCGACGGCTTTCGCCATCTCCGCTTCGGTGACGCTGTCCATGTTGGAAGAGACGACCGGAAGCTCGAGGCGGAGAGAGTCGGTCAGCTTACAGGAGAGCGAGATGCTTTTCCGCGTGTCGACGATCCCCTTTTGGGGGCGGAAGAGAAAGTCGCCATAGGTCTTGCCGTTGAAACGGTCGTCGAGGTTCATCTTCCACTAGAATCGCAGCCCGGCGCCGTGGATCGAATCGCGGCCGGGAATTCTCATGCTATTGTCCTGTATCCGTGATAGGTCACACAAACGTCTCGCTTCGCCAGCCCACAAAATGGCCTTTGTGCAACGAGCGAATCACTGACACAGGACACTAGCTTTCGGATTTCAGCCGGCCGGCATCGAGGAGAAGGGCGACGACGTTGACAGCGAGCGGAATCGTCGCCGCTGCGAGGCCGAGATTTGTGCCCAGTACCGAGACCCGTATAAGAATGATGCCCGTCGTCGCGAGCGTCCCGACCAGAAGGGTCCACCACGCCCATACGTCGCCCCTGCGGTAGGGGACGAGCACGATCGTGAGGAACAAGAGAGCATAACCGGTCGCGAACGCCGCGGCGGTGGCGCGCCGGGCTCGGAGGGCGATTTCGAGGTCGTTCCGACCCTCGGCGAGCTCGCTCAAGTTCATGGCGCCGATTTGATCTATCTTCGCGTCCGCGACGTAGGCCACGTACACGGAGCCCAAGGATCCGAGAAGCGTAAGGCCTCCGACGATCGTCAACAAAACCCAGCTCACGATTCTCAGTTTTGCGCTCATAGCGTGTCTCCAAAACTTAGAGGGCGCCCAGCCGTCCGCAGGTTAAACTGTGTCGATGCACGAGGGCAAGTGCCTCCAAACGACGTAAGATATTACGTCCTCCGTAAGGCTGGCATTCGCGGAACGCTCGAAACCCTTGGAATCACGCGAACCGGCGTGCGGCACATACCTTGCGCAGGTATTCTGTCAGCGGAGGACATCATGAAAAGGACTGCGATGAAAGACGTCGAGAACTGCCAGAACTTGACGAGGCGCGATTTTACTTTGAAATCGGCGCTCTTGATCTTGAGTAGCGTACCCATCACGATCGCCGCTTGCGGCGGCAGTAGCAGCCCGTCGACCCCGACCCGAACCCCCACCCCGACGCCCACCCCTTCGACCGGAAATGTCCAAGGTGTAGTCGGTTCGAATCACGGGTATACGGCGACGATCACGTCGCTCAGCTGACGGCTGGCAATGCCCTGAGCCTCGATATCACGGGGTCATCGAATCACCGCCACACCGTCGCTCTAACTGCGGCGGAGGTAGGTCAGATCGCTCAGAACATGAACGTTCAAAAGACCTCAACGAACAACGCGAGCCATACGCACACCGTTCCGTTCAACTAAACCGATCACGGCCCACCCGGCCACGCCGCATTGACAAGACAAGACAAGACAAGGCGTCGCCGGGCGCTTACGGTCGGTCTCATGAGTATTACGACCGCCGAGCTCCTCGGTTCCGTAGGCGTCTCGCCGTTTTCTTTCTCAACCTATCCGGGTTCCTTCCGCATCGAGCGCGTTCCTATCAGAGCATGAATGCCGTCGGTGCCGGTCTGTCTTGCTACTCCTCCTATCTCATCGAGTACGCGCCCTTCATCGTGCTCGAAGGAACTTGGTGTATCGTTGCTGTGGTGGCGCTTTTCAGGCGCCGCTCGAAGTCATGATCGACGACTGGCGGAAAACGATCCCCACGGTGACGCGCGACCAAATGGTCGAAGTAGACCGTTCGATGATTGAAGATTTCGGCATCGAGCTTCTCCAGATGATGGAAAATGCCGGCAGACATCTCGCACAGCTCGCCCGGGATCGCTTCCTCGTAGGCGATGCGCGCGGCAAAGAAGTCGCGGTACTCGCCGGCACCGGCGGCAATGGCGGAGGTGCTCTCGTCGCCGCGAGAAGGCTTCACGATTGGGGTGCTAATGTCGAGGTTGCGCTCATGCGTCCGGTCGATGCCTATGACGGTGTTCCTGCGCATCAACTGCACATTGCGCAGAAGATGGGCATCCGTTTCGTCGTTGCCAAGGACGCGCCGCTCGGGGACGGGCCCGAGCTCATCCTCGACGGCATGGTCGGCTACAGTCTACGCGGTCGGCCCAGGGGGGTGATCGCAGACACCGTCCGCTGGGCGAAGGCGCAGCCCGCGCCCGTTTTAGCTTTGGATATCCCGACCGGGCTCGACGCGACAACAGGAGAGACGTCGCCACTGACCGTCAAAGCCACCGCCACGATGACGCTCGCACTTCCCAAAGCGGGGCTCGCGGTCCCGGGCGCCGAGGAGTTCACCGGGCAGCTGTACCTCGCGGATATCGGTGTCCCCGACGCCGTCTATCGCCGGCTCGGCGTCGAGGCCGGTCCCATTTTTTTCGGATCCGATCTATTGCGACTCAGCTAGTTTTCGACGGAGGCCTCCATGAAGAAAGTCGTTTTTAGTGTCACCTTTCATTCGTGGCGACGGGCAGGATTACGTATTGCTGGACCGATTCCGGAATGAGCGCTGGCGAACGGTTCACGAACCGCGGCAAATCCACGAGGATCTTCGTGCGTGAGAGCGGGAACTGGCTCTCTATCCACGGCCGTGCCTTGAAGTGGCGGTCTCGGGCGGTTAGGCTCTCTCCCGGAGAGGCTAGGACTCGGAGGGATGATGAAAGACGTTCGGGAAGTATGTGCGGCCGCCGCCTTTTTGGCGGCGCTCGGTTGCCTTACGGACGACGCGGCAAAGGTGTTCGATGACATCCGCGAGGTGATGGACATCCTGGAGAACGGCTCGTACCACAAGCGGCTTCTCATGTACAAAGGTCTCCTGGATCCCGTAGAGCTCTTGAATCAGGACGCCTCCGAGCTCGATCTCGCGACACAAGGCTACGGTGTCGCGAACTGGTACTTCGTGAACGGCGAGGTCGATAAAGCCAGGGAGATTCTGAATAAGGTGCTGGATGGGAAGTATTGGTCCGCGTTCGGCTATATCGCGACCGAGGCGGACGTGAACCGGATGGAGGCGGGAAGCTGAGCGACGTCGAGCAGCGAGCCTTCGGCGTCATTGGTGTCGTCAGCATCATCGTCGTCGCGTTTCTTTTCTGGCTGCTCTACTTTCGTGAACCCGGCGCGTTCGCGCCGGGTTGGACGAGCGCTCTCCCCGCTCTGAACGCGGGGCTCAATTTCACGAGCGCCGTGCTTCTCGTCGCGGGCCTCCTCGCGATCCGATCCGGCCGGCGCGAGCTCCACATAAAGCTGATGCTCTCAGCGGTCGGTGTCGCCGGCCTCTTTTTGGCAAGCTACATCGTGTACCACCATTTTCATGGAGATACGCGCTTCGGTGGTCAAGGTCTCATCCGCCCGGTGTACTTCTTCATTCTTATTAGCCACATTGCCGGCTCTATCGTGGCGCTCCCTCTTGTGCTCACGACGCTGTTCTTTGCAGGCACGAAGCGGTTCGAGCGCCACCTCAAGATCGCCCGCGTCACGTTCCCCGTCTGGCTCTATGTTTCTGTGACGGGCGTCACGGTTTTCTTCCTTTTGAAGCTATGGGGCTCGTAACGGACGGGTTGGCTAGTCCGCGCTATACTCCCTTGAGCCTGATCGAAATCAGAGCGGGCTCACCGAAACCAACTCACAAGGAGCTTTACAAAATGATGAAAAGACTCGTGGTCTTTGCCGCGCTCGTCGGTCTCGCTGCGATTAGCTTCGCACAGGATCGCCAGCCTCGTGGTGAAGTTGATGCCACTGTCAACGGATCGAAAGTTATGGTCGAATATGGCCGTCCCGCTTTGAAGGGTCGCAGCCTCGACGAGCTCATGAAGAACCTGCCCGAAGACCGCATCTGGCGCACGGGCGAGAACCAGGTCACGACCCTCGAGACCCAAGCAGCTCTCAAGATCGGCGGCAAGTCGATTCCCGCGGGAAAGTACAGCCTATATGTGTATGCGCCCGCCGAAGGCAATTGGGGCGCTCTGCGTCAACAAGAACCTCGGCGTCCCGCTGGGCGAGATCTGGGACCAAGCTCCGCCGGAAATGGCGAAAGAGCCCTGGCCCGAGCTGCGCGGCTACAAAGCGCACATCGTGGGCGAAGAAATCGCGCGCATTCCTATGACCAAGAAATCCGGGGAGTCCACGGATGTCTTCACCATCGAGTTGAGCTCGAGTGAGCTCACCATGTCCTGGGGCGACGCGTCCTGGACGGCGAGCTTCGAAAGCAGCACTTAGGCCGAACGTACACCTCGAGCGGGGCCTTTGTGCCCCGTTTTTTTTGCTCTACAACTTGTTGTGGTGTGCCGACGAGAGAGTGCCTTATTTTTTGGGTTGATCTTTACTTGACTTACACTATAAAAGGTGCTTGACTTACACCAAAGTCGAGACAACTAAATGAGGTCGAGAACATGTTGAGCCCGCTATTTTGGATGAGCTTTGTCGTCGTCGCGTTGGGAATCAAATGGATCGCGGACGTTCTGTTGAGCCTCGCGTCGCTTGAGCTACGCAAGACGCGTCCCGTCGGCGAGCCTGTTCGCCCTGCGAGGCGAATGCCGAAGTGCGAGAACAAAAAGGCTGCCTAGGCTGCAAACTACATCTGCAGCCTGCACGCTTTGAGCACTAAGCGGAACTTCCACAGATGAACAAGCGTAAGTGTTGGCATCATTAGTCTTGTTTTTTAAGAGAGGCGTGTGTACTGCTTACATCGTGCGGGGATTGATTCCGAGGAGGTTGAATGCTTTGTGCTGCAAGGGTGTAGGGCGAGTAACGCTGACGAAGGACAGGCCGCGGGCGTCGTTTTCGACTTGATTTTTCGTGACCGTAGCAAGATCAGAAAGAAGCGTTCTGAAACTGTGGACGGGCAACCCATCGGGAGACTTCTTGGTAGAAGCCTTTGCCTGGGCGGAGTCTGAAGACGTTGCTGGGCTGACGATGGATGAGCGTTTGGCTTGGGCACCGTCAGTGTCGTCGTCGTCAAACAAGATCGGGGCGAGGGCTTTTCGCATGTGCCATTCCACGTAGTAGGCGAGCATGCAAAGAAAGATGTGAGCTCGAACTCGCTCAGCGTTGTAGTGATAGATGGGCCGTACTTTCAAATCCACGGTTTTGCAGCAACGAAAAGCGCGTTCAACGACTGCCAAGCCTTTGTAGGTCTTGACAGCTTCGTCTGCGGAGATGGCCTCTTCGGTGAGGCTTGTACGAATGATATAGATACCGTCGAGGGTCGCCTCACGCTCGATGTTATCGTTGTCGCGCTCGAAGTCGAAGCTGTCGTCCGTAATGGTGTAGCGAAAGTGCTTGCCCATCTTGCTCCGAGCGAACACTCGACCCAATCGTATGCCGATGGTATCTTTGCCTCGCAAAGGACGCTGGTCTCGCTTCGTCGCTTTGCGAATCACTTCTAGCTTCGACTCCGTCGACACAAGCATCTCTTCCCGTTTCCGTGCCCGCTCGGCAGCAAGAAGAGGGTTGCGACAAGCAATGAGTCGCTCACCAGGAAAGTTAGGATGATGGATCTCCGCTAGGTCGACCTCATCGAACAGAGAAGGCTGTAGCATTCCGTCTTTTGCAAGTCGCTGAATCTGCGGGGCACGAAGTGAGCTGATCCACTCGAGACCTTCCTCTGGTCGAAGTTCCTCGCGAATCCGAGCTTCGGTGATCATCCCTCGGTCACCTACGAAGACGATATTGTCAAGCTCAAAACGTTCTCGGACTTTGCGAATTTGGCTCCCCAGTGTTGCGGGATCTCCGGTGTTGCCTTCGAACACCTCTACCCCGACCGGCCGACCATTACGCTCACACAGTAAGCCGAACACGATCTGCAGTTTGTTTTTCTTGCCGTCTCTCGAGTAACCGAGCTTCGCCAGAGGGCACGACCGACCTTCCACCCAAGTCGACGTCAAGTCGTAGAGAACCAAGCTGCCCTGCTGCAGATGGCGTTTCGCCAGTTTCTCCTCTATGGCAGCTTGGCGGCTCAAAAGCCAATCCAGGGCCTCATACAACTCATCCTCGTTGGAGTCTTCAACTCCAACACACTCACCCAAAGACGAAGTCAAGGTCTGTTTCGATAGACCACGGGCCGTGGCCAACTTGGAGCCCGGCTCTACGATTCGCGCCACAATCATCGCCACCACGAGGTCACGCTCTCGGCGCTGGCGGCTATGGATGATTCGCTCGAGGCCAACTTTGCGCAGCGTTCCCAGCACGGCCGCAACATGTCCGTGAGGTTTGCTTCTGGTGATCTCGAATTGCTGAGCCTCACCCAAATCCACGTTGCCCTTCAGCAACTGGCGAAGAGCTTCAATTCGAGCGGGCTTCCACTTCGAGATGTTGGCGACGGTCCTCGTTTTGGGCTTACCGCCTTCGCGGTAGCTTTCGCGAATGAGAATCGCTGGGGGCGAGTTACGGTTCGGCACCTTGGCGATGTACATGCGCCGACTATACAGGATCTAATCAGCATTATCAACCATACCGTTATTATTACATGCGTACTGATTACACTTAGAACGGCCACATCTGCTTTAAACGTACGGGTTTACATGCGTCTAGCCGGCGGAAGCTCCGACTAATGCTCGGTCTTTGCCGGTTTGAGCGCCACCGGAGAATCTATGAGCTCGTCGAGCGGCTCCGCGGTCTGGTGGACCTTCTTTAAAGGATTCTGGCGTAACGATTTGAGCCACTGCCGGATCCGCGGCCCTTCTGGGGGCTCTCGCATGTCCGTGGCGAGTTTCTGAGGCACCTCGAGCTGGTCCAGCCTTTTCACGATAGAGTCGAGCTGCGACGCCATCCGGAGCAGTAGATTCCCTTCGAAGCCGAGCGCGCCTGTTTGCTGGTCTCGATCGCCCAGCGGCTTGAGGTTCAAGTCCGCGACCGCCTGATCGACATGCTCGGCTTTGAGGACTTGCTGCTCATCGACGTAGCCGATAAGAAGGGTGCGCTCGCAGACGATATTGACGAGGCGCGCGATGCCAATCGACGACTGGTGCACACGTTCGACAGCGTCTCCGGCGAACATGTTCGGATTGGGGGCTCCGACGACGTCGAGGCGGTGCCGAATATAGGCTTCGGTATTTTGGAGATCCATGGGCTCGACCCAGCACCGCACGACGGCACGCTGGTTGAGAGACTCGAAATCAGGTGTATGGAACTTGCGCTCGAGCGAGGGCAAGCCGGCCAGCACGATCTCCACGAGCTTGCGGCTTTTGTGCTTCAGGTTCGTCAACAGACGCAGCTCTTCGAATTGCCCATCCATCAGACCCTGGGCTTCGTCGACCAATACCACAACCGTTTTACCCGCGGTGGCTTGGCCCCGGAGAAAGATGTCCAGGTATTGCGCCACCGTGTCCGTTGAATCCTGGGGCTTGTAGGGGATCAGCAAGGCTCGGGCGACTTGGCGAATCAGCGAGGCTTCGCCTACCGCGACGTCCGACAAAAACACGCCGCTCAAGTGACGTGCGAAGCTTCGTAGAAGCCGCAGGAGCAGCGTCGTCTTCCCAGTGCCGGGCTCTCCGAGAAGGATCGCCAAACCATGGCGTTCCTCGATGGAGTAACAGAGCTCGTTCAGCGCAACTTGGTGCGCTTCTCCGTAGTAATAGGCGGGGTCGTGGGTGAGTTTGAAAGGCTTATCCCGAAAACCGTAATGCTGTAGATACATAGAATGCGCCTTTGTCTATTAAAAAAAAGAACCACGCCTATTGAAGTGAACAACCACCGCCTAGAAGGCGGTGGCTTCAAGGGCTGTCAATTGGAAATTGACTGTCGTCGTGAAGAGGCTCGCCATCCTGGGAGTCTATGTACTCCTTTACCATCTCGTCCGTTATGCTTCCTGAACTCACCGCCAGATATCCTCGGGCCCAGAAGTGCCGGCCCCAAAACTTCTTCCTCAGGTGAGCAAACTCCTGAAGGAGTACTCGGGAGCTTATTCCTTTTAGCCACTGCACGATCGTACTCAGGTCCTGGTGTGGTCGGTAGGATACGAACACGTGGACGTGGTCGCGTGCAACCTTACCCGAGATTATGTGCAGCTCATGTTCCATCGCGATCTGACGAATCAGATCGCGCACACGAACCGCTACTGGACCGATCAAAACCTTTTTACGATATTTCGGTATCCAAACGATGTGCGCTTTTAGGTCCGTTTTCGTGTGCGCTCCGTGCCTGTAGTGACGCACGCGACCACAATACCACGATCTTCTCTTCGCCTAAAGGCGAGGGGTTTCGACCATCCCCGGAAGAGACACTAAGCCGCTCGCGCGGCGGCGGGACCTGCAAGCTCTCCCGAACTGGTGAGCCAAACTGGGGGCATTTTGCCTGCGCCTTTTTCGCCGCAGCCCATCGCCCTTCCAGGGAATCACGGCGCGCAGGTCGTGTCAAACTGGGGGCATTTTGCCTGCGCCTTTTTCGCCGCAGCCCATCGCCCTTCTGTCAAGGGTTTCGCGCGCTTCGCGCGCCGGCTGCGCCGCCCTGGACACAACCTACGCGCCGTGATGCGAGTCACTATGGGCGATGGGCGGACGGGTGCCTCCGGCAGGGGCTCCGGACTCCGGGTTTTGCACGGCAAGCCAGCCGCGGTGAACTCACTCGCCTCTAACCCGTTTCCCTTGTTTTTCCGGGCCACGGGAGCCAGAAGGGATTAAGGAGGACGGCTTCGCCGTCGTCTTCATTCGTTCGATCTTCGCTCTGGACAACGAGTCCTGCGTTTCTCGGAACCGCTCTCTCACACATGGCATCATCCCTGTCCCCCGCGGGCGGCGATGGTCGTCGTCTGCTAAATCACTGGAGGAATAATCATGGGATGCCTTAGCGAAAAAATGCTTGCCGACATGAAACTGAAGGGGTTCGCACGCTCCACGCAGGAGGAGTATCTGCTGCGAGCGCGCCATTTCGCGGCACATTACATGCGCTCACCCGCCGAGATGGGCGAGCCGGAGACCCGCGATTATCTGATTCATCTCGTTAACGAGAAGAAGGCCTCTCCGGCCAGCCACCACATGTACGTCGCCTCTCTCAAGTTTCTCTACGCAACCACACTCAACCGCCCGGAGGAGGTGGCGAAGATTCCTTGGCCCAAGAAACCTCGCACGTTACCCGATATCTTGAGCGGCGAGGAGGTGCCTTGGTGCACAACTCCGATAGAGGCCGAGAACTCGCTTGGCCCCGGCTCCCATCATCCGATCATCTCGCTATCAGGCATCCCGAGCGCCGTCATGGTGTGGAGAATCTTGCACCCGATCCTTGCCTCGACTCTCTGTGCCGCCAACCCTCTCGCTCGCATCGCTGAGCCCACGATAGCCTTGTAGCGATGGAACGTTGTCTCGACTTTGCTCCGTTTGCTGTAGCCCGATTCTGTGTGCCACTTTCGTTTGCCGAGCCGAGCTTGTGCTGCAATGTTGCGATTGCGCTGTCGGCTGCTCGCCGGCCCCGATGCGAGCTGGGCGCCCTTGCGCGGCGGTATCAGCACCCTCGGCGAGCGATGAGCGCTGTGATTCTCGATTGCCTCATAGACGCCGCTGGCGTCGTATGCGGTGTCAGCTCTGGCCGATGAGATGGGACTGTCGCTCTGTCCGACAAGCGATGCAACCCGCGATGAATCGCGGGCTCTTTTGCTCGTCAGCTCGCCGGCGACGACTTCGCCACTCTGCTCGTCGACACACAGATGGAGCTTGCGATAGTCCCTGCTATTTGGTGCTCTGCGCAGCTGGCCGGCGTGGACAGCGAGACCGCTGCTGTCGATCAAGATGTGCAACGGCGTCTTCTGCTTGTCTTGGTAGAAGGGGACCTTACCCAGCTTCGCCTTGCGCCTCGAGATCGTGGTGTGATCGGGCACATCATTGTCTAGCTTCATCAGAGCGAACAACGATCGCAGCAATCCCTCGCTCTGCCTAGACGACAGATGAAACACCATGCCCAGGGTGACAGCCGTCTCGATGGCGTGGTTCGAGTACTTGCGTTGACGGCCCGGTTTCCTCCTCCTTGGCCGGGGCGCGTCCCAGTTCACAAGCTTGCCGGCGGTGAGCGAGATCCAGACGGTCAGGCTCCCGCGGTTGCGTAGACCCGCCTCATATTCACGCCAATTCCTCACGCGATAGGCCTTCTTCACATACTTCCGCTGAGTGCGTTTGAAAATGCTCATGGGGAACCTCGTATCCGCGAGTACAGGACAATTGTGGACCTAGATCGCGAGTTGTGCACCAAGGCACCAAACCGTCCGAAAGCCAGAGCCCGTCTTGAGAACACCGTTCACGAATCGCGAACGGTAGAGCGCTCTATCAGCGCGTTCGCTCGCTATAACGACTCAGTGTCACGCGCTCTTCCGGTTTGAGGCTTTCCGTACGATCGACCACCATCGTGCCCCTGCCCTCGTTCGTGAAGACTTCGAGTAGCAAGCTGTCGGGCTCGTTGAATGAGATGATGTGCACGCGGTTGACACCGCCTTCGAGCGCAGACTCGATAGCGCTCGCTTTCGGCATCATGCCTTCCGAGAGACTGCCGTTGTCGCGCATTCGCCTCAAGCCGGCGAGGTCGAGATAGGAGACGAGCGAGTCGGGGTCCTTGGCGTCTTCGAGGATACCGGGGGCCCCCGTCGCAAGGACGAGCTTCTCTGCCTTCAAGCCCACTGCGATCGCCGCAGCCACCGTGTCGGCGTTGATGTTGAGGAGCGTTCCCGAGCTGTCCGCGGAAAGCGGGCTCACGACAGGCAGAAAGCCGAGGTCGATCTGCTTTTCGAGCACGTCGACATCGACGTTTTGGATATCGCCGACGAAACCGAAGTCGACGGGCGCATCTCTTTCGTTCATCACCACGGGAGGCCGCTTTGACGCGCGGATGAGCCCGGCATCGACGCCGCTGACACCGACCGCGGGCACGTCCAGATCGCGGCAAGCTGCGAGAACGCGCGTATTGATGAGCCCGTTCAAGACCATCGTCATCACTTCGAGCGACTGCTCGTCAGTGACGCGGCGGCCGTCCACTATCTGGGTGTCGAGGCCGAGCGCTTTGCCGAGCTCGGTCGATTGCGGGCCGCCTCCGTGCACAAACACGAGGCGCACGCCGAGCTGGTGCAAGAGCGCGACTTGCTCGATGAAAGCCCGCGTCGGCGCGTGGCTCGCGAAGATCGCGCCGCCGGCTTTGAGGACGAAGGTCTTTCCTTTGTACATGCGGATATAGGGCGTCGCTTGCTTGAGCGCCGTGACGACGATGGCCCGCTCCGTCGCAGATTTCACATTCTTCACGTGGCCTCCTGTCCGGCGAGGATTTCGTGGAGCACGGCCATCTGGACGCGCATCCGATTGCCGGCCTGTTGGATGACGACGCTGCGCGGCCCTTCGAGCACTTTTTCGGTGACGACGACGCCGCGCCGGACCGGAAGGCAGTGCATGAAGCGGCAGTCGGCCTCGGCCCCGTTGAACCAGAGCTCATCGACGCACCAGCTTTTCAGATCTTTCTTGAGCTCCGCTTCCGCCTCCGCGTCCACGTAGGTCAAGGCTGACGACCAAGCTTTGGCGTAGACGACGTGGGCTCCCGAGAGCGCCTCGCGGGGGACATCGCTCTCCCGCACGGATCCGCCGCTCGCGTTCGCGGCAGTGCGCGCGCGAGCCATGACGGCATCCGGGAGGGCGAAGCCTTCCGGCCGCAGCACGGTGACGTCCATACCCCGCATCGCCGCCATGTGCGCGGTGGACGCGGGTACGGCGAGCGGGAGCGCTTTGGGATGGTTGGCCCAGCTGAGCACGAACTTGCCGCCCGCACGGGGCACACCGATCTCGTCCATCGTCTTCCAGTCTGCGAGGCTCTGGCACGGATGCCGGATGGCGGACTCCATATTAATGACGGGAACCGTTGAGAGCTTACGAAACATTTCGAAGTCGCGATCTTCGATATCGGCCTCGAGCGATGCTTTGCTCGCGAAAGCGCGGATGCCGAAGGCATCACCGTAAGAGGCGAGCACGGGGAGCGCGTCACGGATGTGCTCGGCGGCGTCGCCATCCATTACGACGCCCGATCGCATCTCCAAGCCGTGGATACCGCGGTCGGGTGAGACGATGAAAGAGCTCCCGCCGAGGCGCGCCATCGCAGCTTGAAACGACGTCTGCGTCCGAAGAGACGGGCTCAGGAACAACAGCGCCAAGACTTTGCCTTCGAGCGCGCGGGGCTCGGGGTGGGTTTCGAGTCGTTTCGCGAGGGCGAGAAGCTCATCGATGGCCACGGCAGGGAAGTCGCCGAGGTCGTTGAAGCCGTCCATCAATCTAGAGCTCCGCGAGAGCGCCCGCGAGAGCGGCGACGTGCTCGGCTTCGAGCGTCAGAGGCGGCATCAAGCGCACGACGTTTCCGGCAGGATCCGTGCTCGTGCCAACGAGAATGTCCCGAGCGAGAAGCGCGTCGCGCACTTCGGCGGCGGGCCGTTCGCATTCGAGACCCAGGAGAAAACCCGCACCACGGATGCGCTTTACCGGACCAACGCGGCAGGTCGAGCGGATCCGTTCCGAGAGCGTCTGGACGTTGTCGAGAAGCTTCTCGGTCTCGATCGTGTCGATGACCGTCTCGACGAGCGCACAGGCCATCGGCCCGCCGCCGAAAGTCGTGCCCAAGCTGCCGCGTCCAGCACGACTCGCTGCCGCCTCGGTCGCTATCACCGCGCCGACTGGAAATCCTGCCGCGAGGGACTTGGCGGTCGTCAGAATGTCAGGGAGCACGTCAGAGCGCTCTGCGGCGAAGGCAAAACCCGTGCGGCCGACGCCGCACTGTACTTCGTCGAAGATGAGAAGCGCTCCCGTCGCGGTGCACGCCTCGCGCATCGCCGTCAGAAAGCGAGGCTCGAATTCGAAAGCACCGGCCATGCCCTGCACAGGCTCGACAATCACGGCGGCCGTGTCGGCGTCGATGGCGCGCGCTAGAGCCGTGGCGTCGTTACGCGGGACGAAACGCACCGCGAACGGCGCTTGCGGGAAGGCGTACCACTTCTCGCGTGCGCCCCAGCTCACCGCCGCGGCCGCGGAGCTTCGCCCATGGAACCCGTGCTCGACGGCAACGACTTTCTGGCGATTAGAGCCGATGAACGCGAGACGGAGCGCGTTCTCGTTCGCCTCGGCGCCACTGTTGACGAAGAAGACACGCTCGAAGCCTTCGGGCGCAAACGACAAAAGACGCGCCGCGGCGCGCTCACGCACTTCGAGCGGCACGGCGTTCGTCTGGAACGTCAGCTCTTTCGCTTGCCGCGCCAGCGTCTCGACGACGCGAGGATGGCCGAAGCCGAGACACGCAACGGCATGGCCTCCGTAAAGGTCGAGAATTTTTCGGCCCGCGGCGGTGCGAAGGTGCACGCCCTCGGCGGAGACCGGCTCTAAGGGCAGCTGCGCATAAACGTCGAATAGGGGTGACGTAGCCGCGGGCATGCCTAGACCCAGCCGGCGCCCGTGATAGTGAGTCCGGTCGTTTCCGGAAGTCCGAGAAGTCGGTTCATCCACTGCACCGCGCCGCCCGCGGCCCCTTTGGTGAGATTGTCAATGACGGACATCACAGCGACGGTCTCGCCGTCGGAGGCGACGCCGAGCTGCGCGTAATTGCTACCGACGATATCTTTCACGCGCGGCGTTCGGTCGACGACGCGCACGAAGGGTGCCTCCGCATAGAACGCGTTGAGCTCGGCCGCGATCTCGGCCCCGGTGAGCTCGGTGCGCAGCGTGCCTTGCACGGTAACGTGGATGCCGCGCGCGAACGGCCCGGAATGCGGGACGAAATGAACCGCAGGTCGTATGCCCGAGGCGCGCTCGGAGAGCACCGTGACTTCGGGAACGTGACGGTGCGCGAGCGGTTTATAGGCAAAGAGGTTGCTGTGGCGAAACGGATGGTGCGTCGTCGATTTCGGCGAGCCTCCGGAGCCCGTGCTTCCCGTGATGCCCACCGCGTAGAGATCGGGCTCCACCACGCCGAGCTTCAAGAGCGGCACGATCGCAAGAAGAAGCGCCGTCGCGAAGCAGCCGGGATGCCCGACATGACGCGGCGTGTCGTTAGGATGCTCGGGGGGATGCTCGGGGGGATGCTCGGGAAGCGCGCAGGTGAACAACGACAATAGGTCGGGAGCGCCGTGCGGGTGACCGTAGACAGCTTCATAGGCTTTGGCGCTCGCGTAGCGGAAGTCCGCAGACATATCGACGACATGTACTGCGGCAGGGTCCTTCGCCGCCTGAAAAACGTCGTTCACGAGCGCGGCCGAAGCTCCGTGCGCGGCGGCGGAAAATACGGCCACCCGACCACTAGCTTCTTCGATGAGCCGCGGGATGGATTCTACCGGTTGAAAACGATGACCATCGAAGCTCGCGTGAAGATGCGGGAACACGCTCTCGAGCGTCTGGTCCACCTGACTTCCCGAGATGGCGGCTTTGAGCTCGAGATCGGGATGCGCGTGGATGAGACGCAAGAGCTCTCCGGCGACGTAGCCGGAGCCACCGAGCAAGATAGTGTCGATCCCTCGACTCATGGGCCCGCCAGCCCGCAGCTCTGGGCGACAGAGGCAATCTCGTCCGCGCCCACGTGTCTCATGACATCCCTTTCATGCATAAATATTAGATCAATATGCATAATTAGTCAACTGTCGGGGCCGTGATGTCCAACAGGCGTTGCGCGCTCGCGCGGACGCCGTTCCAGCGCGGGGCTTGCGTTTCGGAGAAAAACAGAGACAATAGACGACACTGCACCAACTGAACCTCGGGCATTTCCGAAAGGGGACATTACCGTGTTGAAGAACGTGATGCGTGCCGCGGCTATGTGCTTCGGCGTCTCGGTGGCGGCGCTCGCCGACACCAAACTGGAAATCCAGCACGCCGAACCCGGCAAGCCCGCCGAGTCGCAGGCCGTCATGATCACCACAGGGAAAGTTCGGATGGAGCCGTCGCGGGCGGGAGACACCGTTGTTTTGTTCCACCAGAGCGAAAACACGTTCTACGCGATCGAGAACGACCAGAAGTCCTACATGATTTTCGACCCCGAAACGGCGGGCGAGATGATGGGTCAAGCCTCGGAGATGCAGAAGCAAATGATGGCGCAGCTCGAAGAGCGGATGGCGCAGATGCCGGAGGCCCAGCGCGAGCAAATGAAGGCCATGATGAGCAAGATGGGACAGCCGATGTCGCAAATGCAGGAAAAGGAACCGACCCGCTACGAAGCCCGCGGTGATAGCGGCTCTGCGGCCGGCATCGATTGCCGCTGGTACGACGCTTTCGAAGGCGCCAAGAAAGTTCGTGAGGTTTGTCTCGCTTCTGGCGGAGCGATGGGTATGGACTCGAGCGACACCGCGACCATGAAAGCGATGCAGAGCTCGATGCAGTCCATGGTCGAGCGCTTCGGCAATTCAGGAATGTTCCAAGACGACATGCCCGACGGCATGCCTGTGCGCGTCCGCCACCTCGACGACAGCGGCAAAGTGTCGTCCGAGCAAGTCGTCTCGACCGTGTCGCACGGCGCGCTCGACCCGCGCCTCTTCGAGGTGCCGGCCGGCTATGAGAAGCGGGAGATGCCGAGCTTGAAGCCGCGTTAGGGCGTTTTGGCTCCTTGATGCTCTAAAGACGCTCCAGGACTTCGGGGCGGCCCTATCTTCAGACAATGCCAAACCCAACCAAGAACGACCGGCCCGACGCCGAGTCCGAGGCCAAATCCGAGGCCAAATCCGAGGAAAGCCCTACCGAGCGAAGCTTCATCAAATCCGCGTTTGTCGGTGCTATCGACTCCGAGCGGATCCTGCCCTACCCGAGAACCCCGTCCCAAGATGCGGAGATCGTCGAGACGATCACCGACAGCTTCACCCGTTTTGCCGCGGAGCACATCGACGCGGAGCGGTTCGATCGCGAAGCGCACTACCCGAGAGAGGTGCTCGACGGCCTGGCGGAGCTGGGTCTTTTCGGACTCGTCGTTCCTGAGGAGTATGGAGGGCTCGGGCTGACGGTGTGGTCCTACTGCCAGATCATGGAGCGCGTCGCGGGCGTCGATCCTTCAACCGTTGCGACGATCGGTGCGCATCTCTCAATCGGCATCAAGGCGCTTCTCATGTTCGGAACGCGGGAACAGAAAGCGCGGTTTCTGCCGTCGCTCGCGTCCGGCGAGCGCTTCGCCGCCTTCGCGCTGACCGAGTCCGGGGCTGGCTCCGACGCCAACAATCTGAGCACGACCGCCGAGCTCACCGAGGACGGGAAGCACTACGTGCTCAACGGCACCAAGATCTGGATCACGAATGGCGGCTTCGCGGACGTCTTCACCGTTTTCGCCCGAACCGGAGTGGTCACCGTGGGGGGCAAGGAAAGAAATCAGATCACGGCTTTCCTCGTGACCCGGGACATGGCCGGCGCTTCGACGGGCCCGGCGGAGGACAAGCTGGGACTCCGCGCTTCCTCGACGACGACGGTAACTATGAACGCGGTGCGCGTCCCCGTCGAGAACGTGCTCGGCGACGTGGGCGGTGGGTTCAAAGTCGCGGTCGAGGTCTTGAACGAAGGCCGCCTCGGACTCGCGGCCGGCTGCGTGGGCGGAGCGAAAGTGCTCTTGAAGGAGTCTCTTGGATTCGCTCGGCGTTCGGGAGGCGTTCGGCCGCTCCATCTCCGAATTCGAGATGATCCAAGGCAAGTTGCGATAGCGCCGCCGCTCGAGCCTTGATATTGCTGCTGCGCGACGCCGGCACTGACCTCGAAAACGTCGCCTGTCTCGAGGTCGAGCCGGTTGAGCTGGAGCGCGCCACGGATGAGGTCCCGCTCCGGGCCGGGCGCGAACTGGTAGTAGAGGTCGCGGCCGTCGGACGAGATCGACGGCCACGAGGCGCGGCGCACGTCCTTGTCGACGAGCTCGATGCCGCTTCCGCCCTCACGGTGATACATCCAGATCCCGCTCGTGCGCGGCCTTTCGAGGTTTTGTCGCCGCACGACAATGTAATCACTGTCAGGCATCCAGGCAGGCTCGAAGACGCGGACGTTCAGATCCTTGAACACTTGGCGGGGATTCGAACCGTCGGCGTCCATCACCCAGAGATTGTTCTGCCCGCCTCGGTCGGAAGCGAACGCGATCGTGGTTCCGTCGGGAGAAATCCGTGGATGAAAGTTGAGCGCGACGCCGCTATCCGCGGTCAGACACTCGGCCTCGCCACCTTCGACCGGCAACCGGTAGATGTGCGCCAGCAGATCGAATACAAGGTAGGTGCCGTCCGGCGACACGTCGACCGACATGAATGTGCCTTCATCGGTCTCGAAGTCGATCTCATAAGTCTCACCGCGAGCGAGGGTGACATCCCAGTCATCATCGGTCTCTTGTGCCGTCGCCGAAGTCGTCAAGAACGCCACGGCGGCCATCGTCCAAACGACGCGCATTGTGAACCTCCAAATTGGTGCGCATGATCTCACAGTTTCCTCGAAGCGCCATGAAGATGTATTGTGAGGGCGCTCATGGATGACGCGACAAAGCGCGCTCGCGACAAATGGCACTACCGTGGACAAGTGCGTCCCGAGTTCGCCGAGACACCGAAGGACGGAGAGGAATCCGTGTGGGACTACCCACGGCCACCGCGGGTAGAGGCGGATCAGCGCGAGGTGCGCGTGCTCTTTCGGGACATAGTGATCGCGTCGAGCACCGGTGCGGTGCGCGTGATGGAGACCGCGAGCCCACCCGCGTTTTACATCCCGCCGCGAGATATTCAGATGGGCTATGTCGAGAAAGGCCTCGGGAGCTCGTGGTGCGAGTGGAAGGGTCAGACACAGTATTGGTCCGTCCGCGTCGGTGACGCTGTGTTCTTGGAGAACGTCGGCTGGAGCTACCCCGAGCCTCTTGCTGGATTCGAGACCATTCGAAGCTTTCTCTCGTTTTATCCCGCGCGGCTCACTTGCATCGTGGGCGGCGAGCAAGTACACGCGCAACCTGGTGGATTCTATGGTGGCTGGGCCACCTCCGACGTCCTCGGTCCGTTCAAAGGTGCCCCGGGAACAGAGTGGTGGTGACGCGCTCGACGAGATGGCGCGGACGCAAGAGCAATACGACGCAGCCTACCCTGAGCCGTCCGCCACGTTCATGTGGTGGATCGGCGACACCTATGCGGGCAATTTCGGCGTCGAGCGCGCGGCGCGCCTGAATCCATTCAAGACGTTTCTCGAGCGCGGCATCCGGTGGGCCGATGGCTCGGACTTTAACGTCACACCCTTTCCCGCACGTTATGGCCTTGGGCGTCGGTCGCGAGAAAAACACTCCTCGGAAACTACGGCGTGACACCTTGGGGCATGGACGAGTCGGTCGACATCCGCACCGCGTTCCCGCTCCTTGAGCGCTTTATAGATCGCACGAAGATCATACCGCACCGCAATGCATGCTCGTCGCGAACACGGCGGACCTCCAAATAGAACTTGAACCTTTGTTTTGCCTACAACGTAGTCATAGGTGTAGGGTTGGCTCCTATGATTGGTGGATTCGAACAAATGGTACTTCTGGCCGCCCTCAGACTCAAAAACGGGGCCTACGCGGTCAGCATTCGCCAAGAGCTCGAAGAGAGAGCTGGGCGAAACGTGGCGCGCGGGGCCTTGTATACGGTGCTGGAGCGGCTCGAATCGAAGGGCTTTCTGTCGTCTCGGATGGGTGACCCCACCCCGAAGCGCGGCGGCCGCTCCCGGCGCTACTACAAAGTGACCACCCTCGGCGTGAGTGCTTTGAAGAGCGAAAAAGACGCGATGGTGCGCCTCTGGCAGGGCCTCGAATCGGTGATCGGGAAAATCACGTGAAAGAACCCCTGAGGCCTCCGAGGCTCGCCGAAGCGGTATTCACGCGGCTCGTGCCGAGTGACGCGCACGGCGAGGCCATCCTTGGGGATCTGAGCGAAGAACACGCTGCCTACGTACGCCGCCACAGCGGTCGAGCCGCCGCCATTTGGTACTGCTTGGTGGCCCTGCGCGTGGGCGTGCGTACGTTTTGGAACAGAAAGCCGGAGCGAGCGCGCCGGCGAAAAGGAGATCCGTCGATGAACACATTCATGCGAGACCTGAAACACGCCGCTCGCGGGCATCGTCATCGTGACGCTCGCGCTCGGGATCGGAGCGAACGCGGCTATTTTTTCCCTCGTCGACGCCCTCATCCTCCGCCCTTTCCCGATTCCAGACCTCGACCGCCTCGTCAAGCTCTACGACCTGGCGCCCAACACCGAATGGCAACGGGGCGGCGTCGCTCCGGCGAATTTTCTCGACTGGGAAGCGCAAAGCGAGCATCTCGACAAGCTCGTCGCCTTCGAGTGGTGGGACGTGAATCTGACCGGAGGGGATCACCCGGAGAGACTTCAAGGCTCGCTGGTGACACCCGGCTTTCTCGAGACGCTCGGCGTGAAGCCACAACTCGGACGCACGCTCGCGCTCGACGCCGAAGATGTCGGCGCCCGCACCGCCGTGTTGAGCCATGCCGCCTGGTCGCAACGTTTCGGCAACGACCCGGACGTCGTGGGCCAGACGATGCTCTTGAACGGCGAGCATTACGACATCGTGGGCGTGGCTGAAGAAGGCTTCAACTATCCCTTCGGCACGGAGATTTGGGCACCTCTCTGGCTCGACGCGGAGGCGGCAGCCATTCGCGACATTCATTATCTCGAGGTCATTGGACGTCTTGCCCCGGACTCGAGTGTGGTAGACGCGCGCGCTGAGCTCGATCTCATCGCAGGGCGCCTCGAGCAGGAATATCCAAAGACCAATAGCGGCAGACGGATCAACACGATGAAGCTCGGCGACGCGGTCATCGATATCGGGACACCCACGTTCTTGTATATGTGGCAAGCCACATCCGTGTTCGTCTTGCTCATCGCCTGCGTGAACGTGGCGAACTTGATACTGGCGCGAGGCTCCGACCGTGAGAAAGAGCTGTCACTGCACATCGCGCTCGGCGCCGGACGCGGGCGGGTAAGCTTCTGTCGCTTCTCGGAGCCCTGGCCGCGCTCCCGCTCGCCGGATTGGGCGTCGAGCTCATGCGCTCGAGCCTGCCGGGCCATATCCAGAGATTCGTCGTCGGCTGGGATCAGATCGACCTCGACTGGCACGTCTTGGGCTTTACCGCCATCGTCGCCGTCGCGACGGCGCTCATCTTCGGCCTGATCCCCGCGATTCAAGCGTCGCGGCCCGACCTCACCGCGGCGCTTCGCGAAGGTGGCCGGGGAAACTCGGACGGTCGCGTCCGGCAGCGCGGGCGCAACGTGCTCATCGTGTTCGAAGTCGCGCTCGCGCTGACTCTCCTCGTCGCCTCCGGCCTGAGTATCCAAGGAACGATGCGCTTGGTGGACGCCGATCGAGGATATGACGTGGACGGCTTGATGACGATGGAGATAGCACTTCCCGAAGGTAAATACGAAGAAGACGAAGCGCAGCTCCAATTCTATCGCGCCGTTCTGAGTGGCGTGCGTACGCTTCCGGGAGTCGTGTCTGCCGACGCCGTGAACATCTTGCCGTCGAGCGGCTCCAACTCCAGTCGCAGCATCGATATCGAAGGCGCGCCGGTCGAGAACGTGTCCGAGCGGCCGACCGCACACTTCCGCGTCGCGACCGCCAGCCTTTTCGAGACCATGCGCATCCCCATCTTGCAGGGAAGAGGGTTCGGCAGCGAGGACCGCGCCGACTCCGCGCTCGTGGCGGTGGTGAGCGAGAAGTTCGCGAGGCGATCGTGGCCGGGAGAAGATCCCCTCGGCCAACGCTTCCGCTACGGCACGGAACAACGATGGTGGACCGTCGTCGGCGTGTCGGGCGATGTGCTGCACGATTGGTTCCTCCAAGAGCCGCGCCCGACGTTTTACTTGCCCATGGAGCAAGCCCCGAGACTGGCGATGTTTCTAGCCATACGAACGTCAGGGCCGCCGGCGGACGTGACCGCGGGCGTACGCTCCCACGTTCTTCGCGCGGATGCGGACCAGCCGATCTTCAACGTCCGGACCATGCGAACCCTCGTGTCGGAGCGCCTCATTGGCCTCAAATACCTTGCGACGGTCATGGGAATCTTCGGTGCGATCGCGCTGATGCTGTCCGCCGTCGGGATCTACGGCGTCATGGCGTATTCGGTGAGCCGGAGGACGCACGAGATCGGCCTCCGCGTCGCGCTTCCGCCTCGGCCTTCACCTGCCGGAGCGTTCCGTGCTTCCGGTACAGCGCATAGAGCGTCTGGACCGTTTCGGCCTCAGCCTCGTTGATGCGCAGCGTGCGCTCGTCCTTCTCATAGCCGAGCGGTACGCGGCCGCCCATCCATAGTCCCTTGCGCTTGGAGGCAGCGACCTTATCGCGGATCCGCTCGGCCGTGACCTCGCGTTCGAATTGTGCGAAGGACAGCAGCATATGCAGCGTCAGTCGTCCCATGCTGGTCGCGGTGTTGAAGGACTGAGTCACCGAGACGAAAACCGCGCCGGCCGCCTCGAGCCGCTCGACGAGCTTCGCAAAGTCGGAGAGGGAACGGGTCAGCCGGTCGACCTTGTAGACCACGATCTGCTCGACGAGACCGGCATCGATGTCGGCGAGCAAGCGCTGTAGGCCCGGGCGCTCCAGGGTTCCTCCCGAGATCCCCGCGTCCTCGTAGACGGTTGGCAGCAGCACCCAGCCCTCCGCTTTCTGGCTCGCGACATACGCGGCGCAGGCCTCTCGCTGCGCATCGAGGGAGTTGAACTCCTGTTCGAGACCCTCTTCCGCACTCTTTCGCGTATAGATGGCGCAGCGGATTTTCTTCATGTTAGGCCTTGCGCTTGGGCGTCAGACCGAAAAAGCGTGGTCCTGACCAGTGGGTGCTGGTGATTCGCTTTGTGATGGCCGTGAGGGACGGATAGGTTTTGCCGTCGAACCGATAACCGTTGTCGATTACCTCGACCTGGTAGGTACGGCCATTCCACTCGCGGACGAGATGGGTGCCGGCAGAAACGGACCCTGCGGGAGCGCCGGAGCTTGGTGTCTCGTTCGCCATGGCGGCCAGAGCGCGCCGGGTTGTAGCCGAATGCCCGCCATGGGTCCGGCACTGGCGTTCGTGCAAGAGAACGCGGCGCAGGAAAACGCGCGAGAGCGAGCTTGGAGGAGTAGCCCCAAAGGTTTGCTTCCAGACCCGCCGCAAGCTGGCGAAGTCCAAACCGTCCAGAACGACGTTCCGGCCAACCCCTGTATCCTGCGGCATCACCGAACGTTCGCTCTTCTGCTCAATAAAGTCCAGTCTAATGACCCTCAAAAGGAGTGGAAATGAAGTAGAAGTAAAGGAATTGGAATCCTTCGTTCAAGGGGAAACCGTAGTATCCTAAGAAGCGTCTTTCAATGCAGAAGGGGGCAGTGCCATTTGGAGGAGGACTATGGCCAAAGCGCGAGTGTTGACGAGGTCGGAACTAGCCGAGCATTTGGGCGTCGATAAAAAGATGGTAACAAAATGGGAGCGGTCTGGGATGCCGGTCCACACTAGAGGGCGCGGCGTGGCGTCTCAATTCCGTCTGCGGGAGGTCCGTGCGTGGCTAAAGGTGCGGGAAGCCAAGGCCAAAGCGGCGGAGAAGGCAAAGGTGCGAGAAGCCAAAGCGGCAGAGAAGGCGAAGAAGACAGCGAAGCAATAAGACGCGGCGGCGATGAGATGAGACAAGTCTGACTGCGCGAGTCCTTGGAACTCGCTAGTCTCGCGGTACCGGTTGCCAACGACGCTGCTCGGGGAGCGCGTCGTACTCCTGGTCTTCGGTGACGAGTGCCTCTTCGAAACTGCGAAAGCTGTCGACGGCTTGCTTGCCCAGATGGGACAGCAGGGGGTGGCCTTCCCTGGGATCGTGAGCTTGCTCAGGGACTTGAGGCTGACTTGCTTTCCTTTGATAGGGAAAAGCGCTCTATTCCTGGAATCCACAATTCTACGAGACGGAAGGTGCTTATTGAGCAGCTCCTAGAAAGCGTTCGCCGGGTCAAGTATGTTGAGGTGATCCGCACGCTGAAGCTGAGCAATCGTCGTGCCGACCCGAACGATGATCTGTTCGATCCTTTGAAAGCTGCGATACTGTGTCAGCGTCGGCGGAATATACAAGATGTAAAGTCGAACATGGTCTTTGGACATTTTCTCAACCAGCAGCAACGAGGAATGGTGGCGGCTACAGTGTGATAGCCGCTTGCCTTTTGTTACATATGGTTCGAATTTCGCCGACTGCGTTTATAGAGCTTCGCGTACTTGGCGTGTGCCTGAAGCTGTTTTCACGCTACGCCGAGCGGGCCCACCAAGGGGCTACCGTCGCCGGCGACCATCTACGCGGCACGGCAGTAGTAGTTGAGAATGCCCCAAAGTGAGTCAAGCCCATTCTTAGTTGAAATGTTCCACGGCTCCCGGTTCGTTTAAGCAACGTTCTTCCTCGACGTATTCTTTTTCGCGGTCTCGATCTTCAGTTCACGCTTGAGCGCTTCACGCAGCTTTGGAAGGTGTCGGTAGCCCATCACCTTTAGGTAAGCGGTCCTAGGCGATCAGACCATGAGAGTTTTCTGACGTTGATCGAAGCGGAAGAATGCGTCGGCAGTCCCCACGGGAAGGCGCGATGTCGTAAGCGATTGGGCGGTTTGCTCCGTTATTACCACGGCGCCGCCGCATAGGAGTTCGGGCGCGCACAGCTGGACGGAACGGATGCTCTGGACGAGAGTTCTGCTCGGGAACGCCCAGAGCCAGTGCCCGTCCTGTCCAAAAACACAAACGAACTCAAGACTGGCGCGCCGGGCCGTTTCGATCGTCATCACTCCGTGGCAGTTGCGGCCCGGGCCTCCTTTATGTCCATCTTTGCCCAACCTTCGCCATCATCACACTGCGTAGCCGGGCCACTGCGCCCAGGCCAAGGCGATGGCTAAGTCTCTTTGCGACCACAACACCGAGCCGCCAGGTCGCGAATCTGTTGCAGTAGCTCATCTTGGGTGTATGCGCCCTTCAGCACGACACGCTCAACAGCACAGTTGAGCGTGCGGCGCTCCTCCTCCGTCAAGTCCTTCGCCGTCACCACGATGATCGGGATGGAGCGGCAGTCGTCGCGTTCGTGAAGTTTGACCACGAAGTCGAACCCGTCCATCACCGGCATCATCAAATCCAGCAGGATCACGTCCGGTTTGCCCTCAGACACTCGTTCCAGCGCAACCGCGCCGTTTTCCGCCTCGGTCACCCCCCAACCGGATTCCCCGAGCACGTTGCGCATGAGAGACCGGGTGTGCTCGTCGTCTTCCACGACCAGTGCGTGCCCTCCGTTCCGCCGGTCCGCATATTTGTGCGCCATGCTCAACAGCAGCTTGCGGTCGACCGGCTTTTGCAAATATTCCACCGCGCCAAGCACTTGGCCCATGCCCCTCTCCGCGACGACGGAGACAATGGTGACGGGAATATCTTTGAGGGCGGAATCACCCTTGAGCTCCTGCAACACCGCCCAACCATCCATGTTCGGCATCAGTACGTCTAGAGTGACGAGCGATGGCGTGAAGCGTCGCGCGAGCTCCAGACCTTCCTTTCCGCCGGCCGCCGTTACCACGGCGAAGCCATCCGCCTCCAGGGTCTTTTTGAGCAGATCCCGTGCCTCTGCGTTATCGTCGATAACCAGCACGGGGTGGGTGCCGTCCGTGATTCCCTGGCGGGATTCGATTTCCACTTCCGCCGGGGACTTGGCCGCTTCCAAGGGGTCGACTTTCGCCGGCAACTCGATGGTGAAGGTCGAGCCCTTGTCACGTTCGCTTTGCGCGGTGAAGGGTCGATGACAGCGCCAAGAGTGATTTCCCAGAATGCCCGGTCGCCTTGGAAGAGCAAAGCGCCATCGAGACACCCGCCGCTGGCCAAACCGGGGTGATGGCGTTACTCAAGAGAAACAGATTGCTTCTCGACGCCTACGATGCCGTGAGTGGCGATCGGTTGTGGCGGCTCTGGACGATTCCCGGCCCCGGAACGCCGGGGCATGAGACCTGGGCGGGTGAAAGCTGGAAGACGGGCGGTGTCGCCACTTGGCTCACGGACTGCTACGACGGGGATAATCCCATCTACTGGGGAACCGGCAATCCCGCGCTTCTCGTACGTCGCCCTAATTCTGGCGCTAATCGTCGCCCCAATCGTTCACAAACTCATCACATCTGAACAACATCTGAACATCGCCGCCCTAAGAATGTAGGCAAAGCCTAAAACGGAGGTAAAGATGTCTCAGAACACACCGGGGCTGGTTCGTGCGTCGTCCATTCCGCCTTGTTTCAAGGCGCTTGCTGCGCGTGTTTCTCTGTATGTCTCCGCGGGAGCCGCGGTTTTGCTCATGGCCGCCGCTGCCGGGGGACCGCAACAATCGACGCGTCCGAATGAGTCCGATCACTCGAGCGTCTTGCCGAGTCGTCCGAGCACGGAAGCGCCAACGTCGTCGCACCTCGACGTCCTTGGTAGCGACCGAAGATTGGACACATTGTCCGGGTCGCTGCCGGTTCGAACGATTGACGGACTCGGCAACAATAGGGCGAATCCCGACTGGGGACGAGCCGGAACGACGCTCCTCCGCGTCCGCGCCATCGACTACAGCGACGGTATCGGCGTGCCTGCCGCGCCTGAAAGACCGAGCGAGAGAGAAATCAGCAACCTGTGCGCCCAACAGGACGGTTCCATCCCGAATTCGAACGGCGTGTCGAGCTTCGTGTGGCAATGGGGACAGTTCGTCGACCACGACATCGATCTCATCGCTGTGATGGAGCCACGCGAAGCCATGGAAATCGCGGTGCCGTCGGCGATGGTTTTTTCGACCCCAAGGGTTCGGGGAACATCACGATTAGCTTCGAACGTTCCAGCTATCGAAAGGTGGCAGGGGTACGTCAGCAGGTCAACACGATCACCGCGTTCGCCGACGCCTCGAACGTCGACGGTTCCGATGAGGAACGCGCGAGAGCCCTTCGTTCGCTCGACGGCGGTGGACGCCTCACGACGAGCACCGGGAATCTTCTTCCCTTCAACCGCAGCCGACTCGAGAATGCGCCCACGGGTAACGACCCGATTTTTTTCTCGCGGGAGATTTCCGCGCCGACGAGCAAGTAGGGCTCGTCGCGATGCATACGTTATTCGTACGCGAGCACAATTGGTGGGCGCTCCGCATCCGCGAGGAAGAGCCGACGCTCCGGGGCGACGAGGTCTACGAACGCGCGCGAATGATGGTAGCCGCAGAAATGCAGGCGATCACGTATCGTGAGTTTCTTCCCGTGCTACTCGGGCCGCGTGGCCTCCCGCCGTATGGGGGTTACGACCCGAGCGTCCACCCCGGGATCTCGAATGTGTTCGCTACCGCAGCGTATCGCTTTGGCCATAGCATGCTGCCCTCAGCTCCTTCGGCTCGACTCGGAAGGGAACGAGATCGCCGAAGGCCACTTGTCGCTCGCCGGCGCTTTCTTCAATCCCGTGGAGATTCAAATCGCGGGTATCGAGCCGGTATTGCGCGGACCTCGCCGAGAAGCGCGCGGAGCGTGTCGATACGTTGGTCGTTTCTGAAGTGCGCAATTTTCTCTTCGGCGGTCCGCGCACGGGGGGATTCGACTCAACATCCAACGGGGACGCGATCATGGCCTCCCGAGCTACAACCAGGTGCGCACTGACTTCGGTCTTCAACGGGTAAAGACCTTTGCCGAGATCAATCCCGACCGTGAGGTGCAAGCTCGTCTCCGCGAAGCCTACGAAAGCGTTGACGACATCGATGCCTGGGTCGGGGGGTTGTCGGAGCCCGCGCTCAGCGGCGGAGCCCGTCGGAGAAACTTGGCAACTTGGCACGGGGTTCTCAGCGACCAGTTTGTGCGACTCCGAGCCGGGGACCGCTTCTGGTACCAGACTTATCTCACGCCTGAGCTCATCGCGCTCGTGGAGCAGCAGACTCTCGCGACCATCATCCGACGAAATACCGAGATTGATTCCGACTGGAACCCCGCAGTCAAGGTAGCGTAGCACCACGTTGTCGACGAATCCGCGTCAATACCCATACGCTTTTTCGAAGCGATCCTCCCACTGAGTCTTGACGCCATCGTAGTGGGTCTCGAGAAGTTGATACAGGTCGGAAAGTTGCGGCTTTCTCGGACGGTACAGCGCTGGTTCTGGCTTAGCAGGGAGGGTTGTTGTGGCCGCTTGCACAAAAGCGGTTCAAAGGCGAAGGGCGTGCCAAGCTTGCGTAAGAGTGGAGGAAATCCATCAACACCACCAGGCACAACGACTTGAAGCCCAGCACTTCAGGCTGGGGCCCACGCTAAAAATGCCGAAGCGTGTCAAGGGCGGTTGTCAGTGAGTGTCCTCGCGGAGAGGGAGAGTGGCCTGAGCGGATAAGTCCCTGTTTTCCAGGGAAAACAGCTTCAGCGGAAAGTGTCAACGACGGTTTACACTGACTGTGCGGCTGCAGTGGTCAAGCGAGCCAACACCAGGAACCCTTACACGTGTGTTCGTCGAAGCTGCTTTCGCGACAATACGCCGATCGGCAGGACCGTCTGCATGACAGGAAGCGACGCTTATGTTTCATTTCGCCGACTGCTGTTTAGCGTATCTACGGGACGACGACACACAGCACTAAGGATGCGAATGGAATCGACGCGGCAGCGATGGATGGATACGGGCGAGGGTCTCGTAAGCGATCGTGTCAGCCCAAGCAGCGACTTCGTCCGCGGTGATGGAGGCGCCGTTTTGCTCGCCGATGAGCACGACCTCGTCCCCTTCGACGGCTTCGATGCCCGTGACATCCACCATGCACATATTCATCGCGACGCGGCCCGCTATCGGAGCACGCCGGCCGCGCACGAGCACAGCGCCGCGATTCGAGAGCCCTCGATCATAGCCGTCGTAATAGCCTACCGGAAGGATGCCGATCCGGCGGTCCGACGTCGCTCGGAAGGTAAGGTCATAGCCAACTGTCGCGCCCGCCGGCACGGTCTTCACTTGTGCGAGCCGGCACTTCCACGAGAGCACGGGGCAGAGTTCGACCGATTTGGCGGCGAGCCCGGTCTCCTTCGATGGCCAGATACCATACAGGCCGACGCCAACGCGGCCAAGAGTCAGGCTTCCCTGCTCGTGGAGCAGGATCCCTGCGGTCGGAGACGCATGCAACGCGGTCGGCTCGAGACCGTGCTGCCGCAACAGCGCTATCGCGGTTTCGAAGCGAGCAAGCTGAGCTCGAGAAAACGTCGAGCTCGGATCTTCCACGTCAGCGAAGTGCGTGTACGCGCCTTCCACTTCGATGCCTTCGAGACGCGACAAGAACGCCGCCCACTCTTCGAGCTCATCGAGGCTGACCCCAAGTCGATGAAGACCTGTTTCGATCTTCAAATGAATGCGCGCCGGACGGCCGAGCTTCCCCGCCGCCTTTGACAAAGCCTCCGCGACATCGCGGCGAAAGAGCGCCTGACGAAACCCGAGCTCGACCACGTGCTCCGCTTCCGACGCGTCCGTATGCCCGAGAATCAAGATGGGTCTTTCGAGCGCGCGCAGCTCGTAAGCCTCCGCGAGCGCATCGACCGCGAACCAGTCGACGTGGTCTCGAATCGCAGGCGCGACCTAGGCGGCGTCGTGTCCGTAAGCATTGGCCTTCACGACCGCCATGAGTGCGCGGGTGCCGAGGCGGATTCGGAAAGTTTCGAGATTGCTGAGCAAACATTCCCGGTCTAGCTCGATCCATGAGCCAGTCATTTCTTTGTGTCCGACATTGCCCGCTTACGGCTCGAGAGCCCAGATCTCGATCTTGGGTCCTTTGCGCAAAAGCGACGCTCGTGGTGGCCAGTCTTCGTTGTCCAAGTAAGGGGGCCCGTGCGCATCCTCGAATGGGGAGACGGTGTGGAGCAACGCCGCTTCCCGCGCGACTCGCTCGAAAAGGGCTGTGACCTTGGGCGGCGGCGCCGCGGGAGGATGCCGCAAGACGACCTTGGAAACACCGAGCTTTCTTAAGGGTGTGAGCCCATCGAGGAGCTCGTCATAGCCGACATAGATCCGGTTGAGCTCATCGCCTTTTCCGAAGAAATAGAGCCCGTAGGACGTTGTCTCTCGCTCAGCAACTTCGAGGAGCGAGGCATATTTTCCTCCTCGCTCAAGCTCACGGAGCCCGTCATTGGCTTCGAGGTTTCCCCGAAAGCTAGCCGCGGATTGCGGGATCGGCACCGAGAAGGACTGCAGCACCAGCGTTTCGCCTGAGGGAACGTTCTCGACGATCCAGTGACGCGCCAGGGTGCGTGTATCGTCCCCGGCAAGCAAGCGGTCGATCTGGATCGATTGATAGAGCGGCTGAAGGCACGCGAGCCCGGCGACGAGTCCCGCGACAGCTTTTCCGAAACGCCTCTCGAGGCTCGCGATCGTAAGGCCGGCGAAAACGGCCAAGCAAGGCAAGATGGGGTTGAGATAACGCCCCGCGAAGAACGTATAAGTAATGAACGCGAAAAAAAGCGCTGGAAAAACACCCCAGAGCGCGAGCTCCGTGAGGCCGCGCCGCCAGGCGAGGAGGACGCCCGCGATGGTTATGCCGACGAGCAGATAGCCGAGCCCTTGCGTAAGAAGGAAGTCGACATAGAGCCCGAGGCTCGGGAAGATCCTCGCCCCCATGTCGAGGCTACGATCAACGACGACCTGCCGGTTCGCTCGCATGTGCTCGAGCGCCACGGGAAGACGGAGAACGACGAAAGGCGATAGCAGAAAAAACGTCACCGCCGACACCGCGCCCGCGGCGATGACGTGCGAGAACTGCTCGAGCCGCCTGCTCGCCCACTGAAACGCGACAAATGCCGGCGCGAGAAAAATCATGTAGTAGTGCGTCGCGAACGCGACGCCGAGTGCTACGCCGGCGACGCCATAGGCCTCGAGCGTTTTTCGTTCGATCGCGCGGTCGATCGCGCAAAGCGCGAGTATCAGAAGAAAGCCACTCGGCACATCGTGCTTCAGGTAATGCGCGTCCCGAACATGAAAGTAGGCCACCGCGACGAAGAGCGCGCTCGCGCGGCCGGCGGTGCGACCGAAATGTTTCGCCGCGAGGTGGTACGTGAGAACGACCGTCGCGAGCGATGCGGCCACGCCCACGAGACGCCCCGCGAGGTAGAAGTCTGTCGGGTCGGTAAAGAACCGCTCCTGAAACGCGCTGAGACTGTCGTAGCGGCCGACCGCCCGGCCCGCCACGTAGAGCGCTCCCATGACGCCGAAGAGTAAATAGAAAAAGAAGCTCGGGTAGAGATAGTAGCCAGGGTCGAGGCCGCGGGCGACCGCTAGCGACCGCGCCATGATGTTCGCTTCGTCCGGGTTGTAAACGAAGGGAAGCCCGTGGTCGAGACCGTAGAGCCGCAGTGCCGCGGCCACCACCAGAACAACGAGGAGAAAGGGGTCTCGCATCAATAGAAACGAGCTCTAGGAATTAGACAGATAGGCGATCACGCGCTCGAGAATCTGCTCGAGGCTCACCGTCGGCTTGTAACCGACGAGCTTTGCGATCTTGCCCGTATCGGGAACACGCCGCGGCATGTCTTCGAAGCCCTCCTCATAAGCTTTTTCGTATGGCACGAGGACGATCTCTGACTTGCTCTTCGTCATCGCTTTCACCTTCTCGGCGAGCTCCAGGATGCTCACTTCTTGCTGCGACCCGATGTTGAAGACCTCGCCCGCGACGTCGGGATGGTCGATGAGGCCGAGCAGGCCGCCCACGACGTCCGAAACATCCGTGAAACAGCGGCTCTGAGATCCGTCGCCGAAGACCGTGATCGGCTGGCCCGCAAGCGCTTGGCGCACGAAGTTCGGGATAACCATCCCGTAGCGGCCCGTCTGCCGCGGCCCGACCGTATTGAAAAGACGCACCACGACGACCGGGAGCTTCCTCTCTTTGTAGTAAGCAAGGCCGAGAAACTCATCGATAGCCTTCGAGCACGCGTAGCTCCAGCGCCCTTTGTTGGTCGCGCCCATGACGAGATCCGAGTCCTCTCGAAACGGGATGTCGGTGCTCTTGCCATAGACTTCCGAGGTCGAGGCGAGGAGCACTTTTTTCTTCTTCTTGTTCGCAAGCTTCAGCAAGGTCTCCGTGCCGTGGACGTTGGTCTCGATGGTGTGCACTGGGCTTTCGACGATGAGGCGCACGCCAACGGCAGCTGCCAAATGGACAACGACGTCGACTCGGTCAACGTGCTCCGCGGTGACGGGCTCGTTCATGACGGTGTCGATGGTGTAGTGAAGGCGCTCGTGGTATTTGAAATAGTCGATGTTCTCGATGCTGCCGGTCGAAAGATCGTCGAGCACGTAGACCTCGTCGCCGCGTTCGAGAAGAGCTTCAGAGAGGTGGGAGCCGATGAAACCCGCGCCTCCCGTGATGAGGAGTTTCACAACCAACGACCTCCGTTTGCCGGGCCCTTACTGCCCGCCTTCTTCATCACTTCGTAGACCCGCGTCGCACCTCGTGCGTCGACGAGGCGGGCGCCCGCTTCGCTCATTTGTTGGCGCGCGTCTCGATCCTTCAGAAGTGCTCTGGCTTTCCTGCCGATCTCTTCCACACTGACATCGGTGCCGAGGCCGAGATGCTCGATCGTTTTATAGCGAGAGAACCCGTCCATGCGCTCCCGCTCGCGCCGGTTCTGACAAAGGACCATGCCGGGACGGCCGAGCGCGGCGATCTCGAAGACGGTCATCCCGCCGGAGCACAGCACGAGGTCGGCTTCCACCAGGATATCCGCCATGTGCTCGACGTTTTTCAAGACGTTCGGACGGTACGAAAGCCTTGGCACGAGCTTATCGAGCTGCTCGCGATAACCGTAGGCAGGGCCGAGCACGACCGTGACTTCGAGCGCGGGGATGTCGGCGAGGGCCTCGAGCGCCTTCATCGTCAAGTTCTGCGGGTCGCTCCCACCGAAGCTCACGACGACACGCTTGCCTTGTTTCGGGGTCACCGTCGCCTCGCTGACTTTCTTTTGAAACGAGTCGCGCAAGATCGCGAAAGCCGGACCTGCGTGGTAATCGTCGAGCTCGACCTCGCCCTCCTGCATCGTCGCGATGATGATCGAGGCCAGCTCGGAAGGGTTCTCGATATCATCGAGCGAGTCCACGAGGTTTACTGTCGACGCGCCCAGCCCGGCGAGTGCTACCAAGTAGTCTTTCTCCAGAAAGGGGCGATCATTGACGATAATGTTGGGCGAGTAGTCCCGGATGACGTCGACGAGGGTCGTCAACTCGTCGCCGGGTGCTACACGCACGGAATAGCCGATCCGGGCGATATGCTGGATGCCTTCGGGCGGGTCGGCGCGCATGAGAAAGCAGACATCGGCGTGCGGGGCGATTTTGGTCAAAGCCTCCGCCACCGCTAGGCTCCGGAGCACGTGACCCATCCCCATCTCGCCGCCGCCGTCGACGCGGAATAGGACCCGCGGCAGGTGGACGAGCTTCTCCGCGAGCCAGAAGTCATAGATGTCATGGACGGTGAGCGCGGACATTTTGTCCATGAGGATGTGCCCGACGTTCTCGCCGAGCCTAGGCTCCGAGTCGAGTACGTCGCGCCGCAAAGCCCGGATGGCCCCGTCTTCGTGATAAAGCGGCTCGAGCTCGTCGCGGCGTCCCGCGCGCTCGAATAACGGCTCGAGCTTTCCCCGTGGGCGATGCCAAGTGAGTGCCCGCACCTCGTTGAGTGAGATGACGGCATCGAAGCCCTTTCGGATGAGCTCTTCGATGGCGCTGTCGATCTGCTCCGCGCGCCGAAACGGGGACGTCGCCTGGAGCGTCACGACGATGTCGAACCGAGTGTCGCTCTCCGCTTCGACGGTCTCAACCGCATGCCGGATGACCGTCCGGATCTCGGAAAGGTCTTTCGCCAGCTTCTTCGGCCGTTTCACGACTTCGGCGTCGTATTCGCGCGCGACTCTTGCCACATGGTCGTCGTCGGTCGAGACGATGAGGCGGTCGATATATTTGCTCTCCTCGGCCTCGCGCAACGTATGTGCGATGAGGGGGAGTGCCCCGAGCCGCTTGATGTTGAGATAGGGCACTTCGGGATCGCCCCCGCGCGCAGGGACGACAGCGATGACGCGGAGGCCGTTTTTCATGGCAGGTATGGCCGGCTCAAATCAACTTCCATTCGAGCACGGTGTCTTCGGCGATGTCGGTCTTGGCCGTACGGCCGACGACGAGATCGACGAATTTTGGATAGATACCGGTGCCAGGGCGTTTGAAGGTCAGCATCTCGCGCGTGATGGTCGAGCCTTCTGGGATGTCGGTCGCGGAGATGATGCTACGGCGGGCGAAGCGGTAGGCTTCGGCCTCGGCCTCCACCGGGCCTTTCTCGTAGCGGCCCATTGCCTGCTCGATGGTGCGGATCGCTTCCATCATCTGCTTCAGCTCGTAAGGGTCGACCGAAAGATAGTGGTCGGCGCTTACCGGGAGCGTCTTGTCGACGGTGTAGTGTTTTTCCACCGCAACCGCGCCGAGCGCGACCGCTGCTTGGGGCACGGCAATGCCGAGGGTGTGATCGGAAAGCCCGACCGGAACATCCGGAAACGCCGCCTTCATGTGGAGCATCATCCTCAGATTGGCGTTCTCGGCATCGCACGGATATTGGAGCGTGCAGTGAAGAAGAACGATCTGATCGTTGCCTTGCGCGCGCACGACGCCCAGCGCTTCTCCGATCTCCGGGATCGTTGCGAGCCCGGTCGAGAGGAACATGGGCTTGCCTTTTTGGGCCGCTTTTTCAATGAGCGGATGGTCGGTCAGGTCCGCCGATGCAATTTTGAATCCGGGTGTCCCGAGCTCGTCGAGCATGTCCACCGCTTCCTCGTCGAAAGGCGCGGAGAAGCACAGGAGGTCGAGCTCTTTGGCATAACGGAAAAGCTCCGCGTGCTCCTCGGGACCGAATCGATCGAGCTTCTTGAAGCTGTCATATTGGCTTCCGTCCGGGTCGTCGGCTTCGACCCAATAGCGTGGAGCCGTGCGGGTCGATATCTTCCCGGCTTTGTAGCTCTGGAATTTGATGGCATCGGCGCCGGCGGCTTTCGCTTCTCGAATGAGCGTCTTTCCGAGCTCGAGGTCGCCATTGTGATTGACGCCGGCCTCGGCAATGACGAATGCTGGGTGGCCTTCTCCTACGAGCCTGCCTCCAAAATTAATCTCTTGTGTCTTCATTTATCATCCAACTTCACCGAGCGTATGTTGTGCGCGGCGTGCGCGATGTGCGCGTTGATCGCGGCGAGCGCCGGCTCCTCGTCCAGCAGACGGATAGCGTCGGCCGTCGAGAGCACAGAGTCCGAACGATACAGTTTATCGAAGATACGCCCCATGAGCACGAGGTCGTCGGGCTCGTCCACGGTGAGCCGATAGTGCGGGCGATAGAGCTCTTCGGGGAGCTCGGCGCGCGCGATGCGGAACCGTTCCGGGTTCTCCTTGATATAGAGCGTGACGAGCTCCGAGCGGTGGCGATCCTCACCGTCGCGGTGGCTCGTCTCGAGCGCGCTGCGGGAAATCACTTCCGTCAGGATGCCCATGAGGAGCGCGCCGCCGGGGACATAGGTGTAGTCACTGTCCTCTTTCAAGTGGAGCGCAACAAGTGTTTCGATGAGCGGCAAGTCGGTCAAGGGGTTGTCACCCGTGACACGGACGAGGTGCTCGGCGCCCAGCTCTCCACAAAGCGCGAGCAAACGGCCGAGAACATCGTCCTCGACGCCCCGGAAGGTCCTGATGCCGTGCGTTTCGGCTGCTTCGACGAGCACGTCGTTCTCGCTCGACACCGAGGTGGCGACCACGATCGCCCGCTTGCCGCTTAGCGAAGCTAGCCGCTCCAGAAGATGGATGAGAAGCGGCTTTCCTGCGAGAGTCGCCATCGCCTTTCCCGGACAGCGCTCGGAGCGCATGCGAGCGGAAACGGCGATGAGCACGCGACCGTCCTCCCAGAGTGCGCTTTGTCTCTTGTTACTCAAATAGGTCCTCCGTGAGCGGCTCGAAGGCCACGATGTCCCGGCGCGGCTTCCGGCCCACGATGCGCTCGGCGGCGCCGGGCGAGAGGCCTTTGTCGTTCCGCAGAAATACGAGCTGCTCGTCGGCAATGGGCACGCCTTGCGTCAGGGCGACCGCGCTCAGAGTCGCGCGCCGCATCATGCCGTGATAGCGCGCCGCACCTTCGCTTTCAACGAGGCCGGGCTCTCCGAAGGCGGTCTCGGCCTCACGGATGAGCGCGACCATTTTTCGAAAGCTGTCTTCTTCGAGCGCCGATTGGTAGTCGAAGCCTTTGGCCGCGCTATCGAGCGTCATGTGCTTCTCCACTAGATCGGCTCCAAAGGCAACCGCGAGCGCCGGGAGCATCGCCGCCATCTCCGAGCCTCCGTCGACGTGATCCAAGAACCCTACGGGAAGGCCGAACAGGCGTTTCAGCGTCTCGATGTAGCGGAGCTGGGAGTCCGCGGTTTTAGTCGGGAAGTTCTGGACGCCGTGGAGGAGCATCAGGTTTTCGTTGCCTTCGGACCGCACCACGTCGATCGACGCCTCCACGACGCCAAGACCCGAGCCTCCTGTCGACAGGAGTATGGGTTTTCCCGTTGCCGCCACGGCGTGGATGAATGCGGGGTTCTCCATGTCGGTCGAGTGGATCTTGTAAGCGGCGACGTCCATCTTTTCTCCGAGATCGAGACTTGTGCGGTCGAAGATGTCAGCGAAGACCGGGACCGCAAGCGTCTTCGCTTCGCCCAGCACCCGCTCCCACTCGGCGATGGAGAGTTCGATTTGATCGAAAGTCGCACGGTTCGGATCGTTCGGTGCGACGAGAGCTCCGGCGCGGAAGAGTTGGAATTTCACGGCTTCAGCGCCGGCCGCCTGGGCGCTTTTTGCGAGCGCTATCGCGTGGTCGGCCTCGCCTTGGTGCGCGGACGCGACTTCACCGAGAATAAACGCCGGAGCACCGTCCCCAATGCGACGCGCGCTTATCTTCCCTATAATCAACGTCCACCTGCTTTCTCTTTCATGAAGAAACGCACTATGTCGAGCTCCAACGCATCGTCGATGTGGAGCGATTTGAGCCCGCCGAGCTCCACCGCTCGCACATCTTCGCCGAGGCCGAAATCCTTCCCGCTCCAGCTCTCTAAAAGCTCACGGCGGCGGACGAACATGCCGCCATCGAGAATAAAAGCCGGCGGCAGATCCTGGCGCTGGAGATAAGAGTCGTCGCTCGCGTCGTTGAAAGGATGGACGCGATCCCCCTCGAGACGTTTCACCCAATAAGGGTGGCTGTGCTCGAGACGCTCGACCGATACGACGCAGTCGGCGCCACTGGAGGCGAGCTTCTCGATGGCGCGGTCAATGTCCTCCGCTTCGAGAAAAGGCGCGGTCGCTTGGAGCGACAAGACGGCGTCAGCGCGAAAGCCCGCCCTATCCATCATCTCCATGGCGTGGCGCACGACGGGGACGATGGACACGTCGTCGGTCGCAAGCTCGTCCGGCCGGCGAAAGGGAACTTCGGCCCCCAGCTCACGCGCCACCTCGGCAATCTCCTCGTCTTCGGTGGAGACGACGAAGCGGTCGAGGCGCGACGCGTTTTTCGCCGCGTCGATGACATAAGCGATGAGCGGGCGGCTCTCCACGAGCTGAAGGTTCTTGCGCGGAACCGATTTCGAGCCGCCACGGGCGGGGATAACACCTAGGACTTGCATAGCGTGAGCTCGCGGAGTTTTCGGATCTCGCCGGGCTCGAGCTTGGGATCGCCGACGAGCACCAGTGTCTCGCTATCGGTGCTCAAGGCAAGGATTATACAATCTCCGGACCATGCATCGTCGTGAGTTCCTCTTCCTCGTTCCGGCCCTCGGGCCAGCCCTCGCTCTCACGAGAGCTCAGACGCGTCTCTTCCATATCTCACTGGCGGAGTGGTCGTTCCATCGTGCGCTCCGAGGTGGTCAGATGGAGCATCTCGATTTCGCGCGGGTCGCTAAGCGCGACTTCGGCATCGACGCGATCGAATGCGTCAACGTGTTCTTCATGGACAAAGCCCGGGATCGCACCTATCTGAGCGAGATGAAATCGCGCGCCGACGGCGAAGGCGTAGAGGAGCTCATGCCCTACGCTAAAGCCGTGAGCGCTAAATCCCACGATTTCGACGCTTCGGGCAACGAGATTCGGACGGATTACGAGCGCATGGTGCGGATCGTGCTGGACGCCGGCTATAGCGGCTATATCGGCATTGAGTACGAAGGCAACGAGGCCAGCGAGCGAGACGGCGTAGGCCTCACGAAAGCGCTCCTTACGAGGGTTCGGGAGACACTTTCGCGGGAAATGGCCGCGGTTTAGTGTCCCACAAAGGAGACATGGCGGCTAAATTCATTGTAACAATGAGGTTATGCGAAAACCCCCGGGAGGGCCACCGCCGGGGTTAGACCCCGGCTCCTTTTTGGACTTCCTCAGGGGTAAGAAGAGGAGGGTGGCACTTGAAGCGTACCAGTACAGAGCGCTGGGGGCAAATGCCGTCCGGGAACCCAGTCGGAGCGCGTTACGTTAGAGCTTTGAGGTGAAGCGACATGATTTTTCGATCAACTTTTCGCTCGTTGTCGAAAGAACCTGGCTTCTTCGCGACTGCGACCGTTACGTTGGTACTTGGCATCGGTGCATCGACTGCGATCTTCAGTGTCATCGAAAGTGTATTGCTGCGTCCGCTCCCTTACGGAGATGCGGAACGTCTCGTCGTCGTGTGGGAAACGGAGCCCGACAGGGCTGAGCTCAATGTTGCCGGCGCGAACTTGATCGATTGGCAAGATCAGAACGCTTCTTTCGACGGACTCGCCGCCTTCGCACCCGTTCTGCTGACGCGTGGAGGCGGTGACCTACCCGAACGGCTCGCCGGCGTCGAAGTCACGCCTAATTTCTTTGATGTGATGGACGTGCTTCCACATCTGGGACGGGGTTTTACCGACGATCCTAGCGACGCGGAGACCGTCATCTTGTCTTATGAGTACAGGGAGCGCGCATCGGGAGCGCTCGGCGACACGCTGACGTTGAACGACCGCAACTATACGCGCCCATGGTAGCTGTCGTCAGTACAACGGCCGTCGAGCGGTTCTGGCCTTCGGAAGATCCCATCGGAAAACGCTTCACCCAAGACGGCGAAGATTGGTTCGAGGTCGTGGGGATCGTGAGCGACGTACTCCACAACGGCCTCGACCAGGAACCGCGCGCCGAGGTCTACGGCTCGTTCCAGCAAGCGCCTTTTCCGTTCATGACGCTCGTGCTCAAAAGTCGCGCAGAGCCCGAAGCGCTGACCGCACTCGCTCAGCAAGAGATCCACGCCATCGACCCGGCGCTTCCTATTTACAAAGTGATGCCGCTCTCCGCAGTCATCTCGGACTCGGTGGCCGAGCCGCGCTTCAACACGTTTCTACTCAGCATCTTCGCCGCGACCGCGATCCTCCTGGCCGCCATCGGCCTGTACGGGCTCATGGCTTACAGCGTCAGCCAGCGACAGCGCGAGATCGGCATTCGCGTGGCGCTCGGGGCGGAGACGCGGGACATATTGGGTCTCGTCGTGCGGGAAGGCTTGTTCCTGACGCTTAGCGGACTCGCGATAGGCCTCGTGACCGCCTTCACCGCTTCGCGATTCTTGGAGGCGCTGCTTTTCAACATCACGACGACCGATGCCGCTACCTATGGTGCGGTTGCGATCGTATCGCTCGCCTTGGCCCTCGTCGCGAGCATCGTTCCTGCGCGACGCGCGGCCCGGGTTGATCCTTTGATTGCGCTCCACTACGAGTAGGTCGAACCATATATGATGACTCCGGCCGCATGATCCGGACGGAGCTCGGAAAACTCGCCACGCACTCCGCTATTTACGGCGTGGCGGACGTGATCCCCTATCTCATCAACTTCTTTCTTCTTCCAGTTTTCACGACCTACCTAGCGCCGGTGGATTACGGCGCGCTCAGCATCTTGCTCATCTTTAGCGTGCTCACGAAGATCTTGTTCCGCTCCGGCCTCGATGCTGGCTTTTTCCGCATCTATTACGAGCAGAAGACCGATCGCGACCGCAAGATGCTCGCGACGACGCTCTTTGCGACCGCGATCGCGGTGAGCGCCTTTGGGTTCGCGCTCTCAGTGGTGGGCTCGAGCGTCCTCGGGCGGTTCCTTCTCGGCGACGTTGTCGAGTCTTCGCAAGTAGGGGGCTGGATCATCCTTGTTGCGGCCGACACCCTCCTCAACACCTTTGCTTTCGTCCCCATGAACCTCTTTCGCATCACCGAGCGGCCCAAAGCTTATACGGTCATGATGCTTTTGCGAAGCGGCGTCAATATCGGACTCAAGCTTGTGCTCATCGTTAACGGGTGGGGTGTTTCGGGAGTACTGTGGGCGGATCTGATCGCTTCGCTTCTGCTCGTCACAGCCCTCACGCCGACGCTCGTCCGAAACCTCACGATGCGTTTCTCGGTGCCGCTTCTGAAGGAAGCGGCCGCTTTCGGTCTTCCCAAAGTGCCACACGGGATCGCCCATCAAGTGTTGAACCTCTCGGACCGGAAGCTCATCGAGATCTTTGCGGCGCTCGCGGCCACGGGCCTTTACCACATCGGCTACATGATGGGGACGGGCGTGAAGTTCTTCCTCGCTGCCTTTGAGCTTGCGTGGAGCCCGTTCGTCTATGCGCAAGTCGGAAAACCAGATGCCGCCCGAACGCTCGCGCGGATCGCGACCTACGCCTTCGCCGCGCTCTTCGGCTTCGGCCTTCTGAACGCAGTCTTTGGCCGGGAGCTTTTGTTCCTCATGGCCGAACCCGAATACCACAGCGCGCACACCGTCATCCCCATCATCGTTCTCGCCTACATGTTGCAAGGGGTCTTTGCCCTCAGCTCGATCGGTATCGGGATCAGCAAGAAAGCGAACTACTACCCCGCGATAACTATTTCGGCCGCCACTTTGAACGTCATCCTGAACATCCTGTGGATCCCACGCTTCGGGATCGACGGCGCCGCTTGGGCGACGGTCGCCGGTTACAGCCTCATGGCAGCTCTCGGGTTCTATTTTGGGAACAAGCACTATACGATTCCTTTCGAGTGGTCGCGGCTTTCGAGGATCGCGGCCGCCGCGGCGCTGGCCTACGTGCTTTCGACGCTCGCGCCCTACGATTGGCAGGCCGCGCTTCCCATCAAGATCGGAGCCACGCTCGTCTTCCCCGCCGGACTTTATTTGTTCGGGTTCTTCTCGGCGGGAGAGATCGACTTTGTGAAAAAGTGGTTCTTACTCTAAAACTCTCGTAGAACCGCGTCGAGCACTTGCTCGACTTTGATTCCGGCAATGCATTCCGGCGCCGGGGCGCGTGCGCATTCAGCAGGCGGCTTGCGGATCATGTTGCACGGCGAGCAAAAGACGGGCTCGCGGACGACGCGGCTAAGACCGAGCGATGCCTCGGGCCCGTAACGCACCGGATCCGAAGGCCCGAAGATCGCCACGTTCGATGTCCCCACCGCGTGCGATAAGTGCATGGGCCCGGTGTCACCTGTGACAAAGACGTCGAAAGATTCCACGACGGCCGCGAAAGTCGCGAGGTCCGTCCCCACGAGGATTCTCGGCGTGGTTTGCGCGCGCGCGGCGATCCTCTCGACGAGCAGCCGGTCTCCGGAGGAGCCGGTGAGCACGACGCTCGCCTGCTCAGATAGAAGATCGATGAGTGCGGCGAATTTTTCGTCTTCCCACTGCTTGAGCGCGCGCCCGGCGCTCGGGTGGATCCCGACCCGAGGCGTGGCCGCTTGGGGAAGGAGCTCTCGCGCCGCATTCCGGTCCTCGGCCGTGACGAAGTTAAAAGGGCGATAGCTCGCTTCCCCGGTTTCTACACCGGGGAAGAGCGTTCTCACGAGCTCGAGGTTCTGCCAGTACCAGCTCTTCTTCTCGTCCCAACGGGCCGTATGGCTGAGAAGGTAGCTCCCGCCGGTGTCCACATAGCCAGCGCGCAGGGGCGCGCCCGACAAGGCCACGAGGAACAGGACCCGCACGTCACCTTGAAAGTCGATGGCGAGATGCGGGGGATTGGGTGCAAGAGCACGGCGCGCGTCGCGGAAGCGAACGTCTCGGCCCCACGCAGCCCACGGGGTGTCGACGAGGCGTACCGTATCGATGAAAGGAAGCCGGCGCGCGATCGGCTCGTTCCAGCTACCGACCGCGAGCTCGAGCTCGGCATCGGGCGCCGCGTCGCGAAGCACCTTCAACGCGGGAAGCGTCGTCAGCAAGTCGCCGATGCGGTCGAGGCGGAGCGCCTGGATGCGCTGGGCGCCGCGGACGTCCGTCGCGGATCGCTCTGGCCGGGGCCGAAGCCCCGCGAGCTTGGACAGAGCGCGCAGGCCGAGGTCGAGCGCCCCGAGCGCGACCCGCTCTCGCGGGTCGTAGATGCGGGGGCCGCCGTGTTCAAGACGCTCGGCGGCGAGCTTCCGAGACGGAGCGAAGAACGGACTCAAAACGTTCTCCCACGAGATCCCAACTGAAGGCTTGCTCGGCCCGCTTGCGGGCGGAGGCGCCGAGTTTTTTCCGAAGATCGCTCGAGGACGCGAGCTTTCGAAGCGCCTCAGCGAGCAACCCGGGGTCTTTCTCAGGAACAAGAAGGCCGTCTTCGCCCGCGCGAATGGCTTGCGGGATGCCGGCGACGTCGCTGGCAACGATGGCCGTCCCCGAAGCCATCGCTTCCAAGAGAACGTTCGGGAGCCCGTCGACGTTTCCCGCGCCGTCCCAAACTGAGGGCACGGCGACGATATCCGCCATCGCAAAGTAATCCGGTAGCGCATCGCGCTCGAGGTTCCCGACGAAGTGGGTGCGGTCGTAAACGCCAGCTTGGCGGGCGCGCTCCTCGAGAGCCGGCCCGAGATGGCCTTTCCCGGCAATGACGAGACGAAGGGGCCCTTCCTCTACCGCCCCGGCGGCGTCGACAAGATATTCAAAGCCTTTCTTGTGGACGAGCCTACCCACCGCGAGGATCACGATCGCATCTTTCTCGATTCCGAGACTCGGGCGGAGCTCCGAAGGCTCGTTACCGAAAAGCCGGGTATCGACACCGTAGGGAACGACACGCGGTTTTTCCGTTGCTCCGAGCGCGAGGCTTCGTACCGCGAGATCGTCGCTACATGCCGTCGCCGCCCGCGCCTGCGAGAAGGCGAGCTTGGCCGCGGATCGGAAGGCGCCTTTTTTCTCGGACATAAAAACATCGGAGCCATGCAGGCTCACGACGAGCGGAAGACCACGAGCTTTGGACACCGGCCAAGCCATCGCGCCGTTCGGCACGACCCAATGCGCATGCACAACGTCGTAGCGCTCTCTGCGCGACTCGGAAAGCAATTTTTGGGTCCCGGAGACCAGCGCGAGCGGCGCCGCGAGATAGGTCGCGCTCCGAAGTGCTATGTCTGCGCGAAGCGATTCCGCATAGCCGAAAACATTGAGACTTTCGATCGGCGCGTAGCGATAGGGGCAAAAACGCACGCCCGGGACGGGCTCGAGGGCGAGATCCCGATGCGCTGGAAGCACCACGGTGAGCTCGTGCCCGCGGCTGGCAAGGGCCTTCGTGATCGAAGCGATGAAAGGCGCGGTCGTATCTTTCGCATACTTTGGATAGGACGACGTAATGGTGAGAATTTTCACAGGCGGCGTGTGAATTATAACTTTAATTGAAGTGAACAACCACCGCCTAGAAGGCGGTGGCTTCAAGGGCTGTCAATTGGAAATTGACTGTCGTCGTGAAGAGGCTCGCCATCCTGGGAGTCTATGTACTCCTTTACCATCTCGTCCGTTATGCTTCCTGAACTCACCGCCAGATATCCTCGGGCCCAGAAGTGCCGGCCCCAAAACTTCTTCCTCAGGTGAGCAAACTCCTGAAGGAGTACTCGGGAGCTTATTCCTTTTAGCCACTGCACGATCGTACTCAGGTCCTGGTGTGGTCGGTAGGATACGAACACGTGGACGTGGTCGCGTGCAACCTTACCCGAGATTATGTGCAGCTCATGTTCCATCGCGATCTGACGAATCAGATCGCGCACACGAACCGCTACTGGACCGATCAAAACCTTTTTACGGTATTTCGGTATCCAAACGATGTGCGCTTTTAGGTCCGTTTTCGTGTGCGCTCCGTGCCTGTAGTGACGCACGCGACCACAATACCACGATCTTCTCTTCGCCTAAAGGCGAGGGGTTTCGACCATCCCCGGAAGAGACACTAAGCCGCTCGCGCGGCGGCGGGACCTGCAAGCTCTCCCGAACTGGTGAGCCAAACTGGGGGCATTTTGCCTGCGCCTTTTTCGCCGCAGCCCATCGCCCTTCCAGGGAATCACGGCGCGCAGGTCGTGTCAAGGGTTTCGCGCGCTTCGCGCGCCGGCTGCGCCGCCCTGGACACAACCTACGCGCCGTGATGCGAGTCACTATGGGCGATGGGCGGACGGGTGCCTCCGGCAGGGGCTCCGGACTCCGGGTTTTGCACGGCAAGCCAGCCGCGGTGAACTCACTCGCCTCTAACCCGTTTCCCTTGTTTTTCCGGGCCACGGGAGCCAGAAGGGATTAAGGAGGACGGCTTCGCCGTCGTCTTCATTCGTTCGATCTTCGCTCCGGACAACGAGTCCTGCGTTTCTCGGAACCGCTCTCTCACACATGGCATCATCCCTGTCCCCCGCGGGCGGCGATGGTCGTCGTCTGCTAAATCACTGGAGGAATAATCATGGGATGCCTTAGCGAAAAAATGCTTGCCGACATGAAACTGAAGGGGTTCGCACGCTCCACGCAGGAGGAGTATCTGCTGCGAGCGCGCCATTTCGCGGCACATTACATGCGCTCACCCGCCGAGATGGGCGAGCCGAAGACCCGCGATTATCTGATTCATCTCGTTAACGAGAAGAAGGCCTCTCCGGCCAGCCACCACATGTACGTCGCCTCTCTCAAGTTTCTCTACGCAACCACACTCAACCGCCCGGAGGAGGTGGCGAAGATTCCTTGGCCCAAGAAACCTCGCACGTTACCCGATATCTTGAGCGGCGAGGAGGTCGATTGTTTGCTTCACTCCGTTAACTCCGTCAAACACCGCGCGATTCTCATGAGCGCCTACGGCGCCGGGCTGCGCGTTTCCGAGGTGTGCTGTCTGAAGCACTCCGACATCGACTCCAAACGCATGCTCTTGCACATTCGTCACGCCAAGAACTCCAAGGCCCGCTATGTCACGCTCAGCGAACGTTTGTTGAGCTTCCTGCGCTACTACTGGAAAACCACTCGCCCTCGCGGAGAGTACTTGTTTCCCGGCCGTAATCCTGGTGCCCACATCTCAGACGATGGCGTTCGCTGGGCTCTTCGTAAGGCCGTGGCTGAGGCGGGGCTCACCAAACGTATCACTCCTCATTCGCTGCGCCACGGTTTTGCCACACATATGCTCGAACTGGGTGAAGACATTCGTACCGTGCAGCAACTGCTCGGTCATGCCTCCATCCAGACCACGGCCCGTTACACAAAGGTAACAGCAAAGCACTTGGGGCGCATCAAGAGCCCTCTCGATTTGCTGGGAACGAAGAAGGGCAAAAAGCTCGGCTAGCTCATCATGCAGCCCCATGGGCTGTGTCCTTCCCGCGTCGAGTCACCACCACGGCCACTGCTCGAGATCGCGGAAATCTTCCGCGAACATGGTCCACGCTTTCGCCAAACCCATGCGCTGACAGCCGAGCAGCGCAAGGTGATGTGGGCTATAGAGAACTGTCGCACGGCGGTGCTAGGTGGCCATCTCGACGTGTGTAACGCTTGCGGATACGCGGCGCCTTCGTTTAACTCGTGCCGCAATCGGCACTGTCCCAAGTGTCAGAGCCTAGCCCAGGCGAAGTGGATGGAGCAGCGAGCTCAGAGGATTCTTCCGACTCACTATTTCCACGTCGTTTTCACCCTCCCGCAGCAACTCAAGCCTCTCGCCCGAGACAATCCCAAGTTCATGTTCAACCTCCTGTTTCGCGCCGCCTCGCGAACTCTATTGGAGTTCGGCCAAAGCCGGCTCGAAGCTCAACTTGCCTTCACCGCCGTACTGCACACCTGGACCCGGAAGCTCCTGTTCCATCCACACCTGCATTGCATCGTCTCCGGGGGCGGGCTCAACCACCCTCAGCAGCTGTGGAACGCCGCAAACCCTCGCTTTCTGTTTCCCGTCAAGGCCATGTCGCGGCTTTTTCGCAGCAAGTTTCTCGATGCCCTTAGGCTCGCTTACGACCAAGATGAGCTTGAGTTGAGCGCAAACGCTTCCCACCTCAGAAACCCACCTCGCTTCCGGGAGCTGAAAGACAAGCTCTACCGCATCGATTGGGTCGTTTACAGCAAACGACCCTTCGGTGGCCCAGAGCAGGTTTTCAACTACCTCGGCCGATATACCCACCGGGTCGGCATCTCCAACCGCCGACTCATTCGCATCGACCACTACGGCGTCTGCTTCGCCACCAAGAATGGTAATACCGTTACCGTCCCCCCAGAGGAATTTATCCGCCGTTTCCTCCTGCACGTACTGCCGAAAGGTTTCGTCAAGATTCGCCATTTCGGCTTAATGGCCTCCTCCAATGCGACCACCAAGCTCGTAGTCGCGCGCCAGTTGCTCGATGAGAAAACAAAACCCACGACCGACGCCGACGACGTGCAAGTCAGCTCGCGTGCCACCGAGGACAAGGACTGGCGCGAGCGGCTCAAGGAGCTCACCGGCATCGACCTCACCATCTGTCCCCGCTGCAAGAAAGGTCGCATGCTCCGATGCCCTCTCTCCACGAAGCTTCGACGGATCAACCTCCAGATCCGCTCCCCTCCAGATGAGTCATGATCACGATGCTTTCGCTCCGCCTCTCACAACGCCGACCGGTCGTTGAAACGGACTCGTGTGTCTCGTCGCGAACTCATAACGCTACCGTGGTGGTTACCGCACCGGGTAGGCCCTTCTTCTATCTTCCCCGCCATATCTCTGTCGATTCGCAACTCCCTGACGTCCAACTCCGACTTCCTGTCCGACCGTCTTCTCACTCCAATTTATGCATAGTTGCCGCTAGCTGGGCGGCTTAGCAATTACGGTTTGCACGAATGCTCGCTCTACAAGCATCGTGCCTCGCGTAACGCCGTGCTTCGCTCGATTCCTGCAAACCGCTATTAATTACCGACAGATTCGGAGTTGGACACACAACATAGTTCACCACATAGTTATGTGGTAAAATACCATTATGTCGATGCAGGCGATACAGGTGTCCATGGATCAAGACCTTCTGAAGCGCATCGATCGAGAGCCGGAAGTCCGGAAGCGCGGCCGGTCGGCGTTTATTCGTTCGGCCATCCAGCTATATCTCAAGGCCAAGAGACGTCTCGAGATCGATGACGAGCTCATCCGCGCCTATGACGGTTGCGCAGACAAGATGCTCGACGAGGTTGCGAACCTTGTGGGCTCTCAGGCATGGCCCGAGGATTGAACCGAGGTGAGCTCTGGCTGCTGGATCGACCCAAGCCAGACAAACGCCGTCCCGTTCTTATCCTGAGCCGCCAGTCGCTCATTCGCTCTCTACACACCGTTACCGTGGTGGCGGTCACGTCGACGCTGCGCGGCGCACCAACAGAAGTTGAAGTCGGTGTTGACGAGGGACTGAAAAAAACGTCGTGCGTGAATTTGTGCAACGTTTTCACCGTCACACAACACGAGCTTGTTCGTTTCGTGGGTTCTGTGACGGCGGAAAAAATGGCGAGAGTTTGCCGCGCCTTGGTCATTGCTAGCGGCTGCGACTGACAAAGGGCGACAGCTCGACGGGTCGCCGGCCCCCGTCGGGTCAAAAAACTCATGCGGCATCCCGATGATAGAAACGAAGCAATCCGCCGAGCCGCGCCCGACAGCGAACTGGGCCGTCGTTCCGGGTATGCTCGCTGGCGGGGAACAACATAGATTGCCCTTGCCTTGATGATTTCTCTCTTGGTGAAAATGGGAAACGTACTCCCTCAGAGCGAGGCGGAGCGACCTATCCCCGAAGAGGATCAGCTTTGACAGGCACTCGGCCTTTGCTGGTTGCACCCAGCGCTCCGCGAACGAAACAGATTCGGACTTCTTGCGGGTAGCTCTTGGAGCCGTCGAACTTTCTCGCGACGAGCTTCCGGTGCCAACCCAGGATTGTCTCAGGTTTCACGATACTCGCGATTTCATCGAGGGCTTGCTTACCGAGCCGCCTTCCGATCTCGGCCAGTGTCCGCCGTTCACTGTCGCTTAGGCGAAGCGACTCTGGATTTGATTTCTAAGGATTCGACTCTCGGCCGCAAGATACTCGTTGCGTAGGAGCAGCTCCTCATCCACCGATCCTGAGATGTACGCCAGCATAGTCTTCCAGTCCATCGTTTCTCCTCTTGAGAACTGGAGTAACTATCGGAAGCTGACACCGGTTTCAAGCCGACAGAGACGGAGAGGGCCCGACCTTCAAACCGCCGGCTCGCCACGCTTTCGAGTAATTTGACCCGACGCCCATCGATAGGTGTGCTCCACATACGGCATCAGGTCGGGAGGCAGCGGTTCTCCGCTCTCGAAGTGCTGGCGGCCGTAGCGCTCCCACAGAAAGGACAGGACGTCACGAAACATGATCAAACTCTATCGAGACCATGATGCCGTTGTCGTCGAGCACGACGGCCGTTGGCTACGCTCGGACAGGCTGGCCATCGACGCGCTCTTCACCGGGACTAGGCTCGAGACCGCGCTCGAGGATTTCCGCGAAACCTCGCCGATTAGTGCGCCGAGAGCACCGATTGCGAGTCAGGAAGTGTGGGCGGCTGGCGTGACCTATTTCCGAAGTCGTGAGGCTCGGATGGAGGAGTCCGAGAAAAAGGTAAAGTCGTTGAACGCGAGAAGTTGTTGTCCGTCGCTGAGCACTGCCTTCCCTAGAGTGACGTGACGCGCGCGCGCGGCACCGGCGACGACCGCCTCGACGGCGCGTCGCGCTTCGTCGACGCGAAAAGGCAGAAGCACGCCATCGAACCGCTCCGGGTCCGGGTTGACCGCTACGATCGGCTGCGCGCCTACATATTTCGCGGTGTTGGCCACGAGACCGTCCTGGCCCACTGTCACGATGAGATCGCGCTCCGAGAACAAGTAGGTCGATACGAAGCGCCGGCTCATGACTTGCAGCGGTCGCTAGCTCACAGGCCGACGCTCTCTGGAAGAAGGTTGCGGTCTGACTTGTGTCCGTTGGCCCCGCCGCGGCTACCCGCTACCTGCTACCGCCTCTCACTGAAACTGGTCGCTGAACTGGGCGGCCGGTAGCAGGTAGCTTCTATTTATCACGGACCAACCACCACTTCATCGTCTTCGTCACGAGCTCGCTTGCGTCTTGTTGCACGAAGTGGCCCGCTCCCGGAACCGTTACGAGCGTCAAGTCCTTCTCGAGCCAATCCCAAGTATTGTTGAGGGCGAATTGCCACGCCACGATGCCTCCCCAATCGTGGCCGACGATGACGGCTTTGTCTTGGCCGAGGTGGCGAATGACGGCGGCGACATCGCCGACGAGAAGCGGCATCGCGTAGCTCGCGACGCCTTCGGGCTTGTCGCTCTTGTTGTAGCCCCTCATATCGATCGCTACGACTTGGAATTGACTCGAAAGAGCGTCCATCTGGTCCCGGCGCGTGTACCAAAAGTCCGGGAACCCATGGACCATCACGACGAGCGGGCCGTCGCCGAGGCTCGCATAGTGGATTTTGACACCGTTGCTATCCGCGTAGCCGTGCTCGACGCGGTCATAGACGTCGTTGGCGAGTGTCATGATGGCGACGCTCAAACAAAGATACATCATGGTTTCTTGGCTCCTTCTTCGTCGATGGTGATGGTGCCGTCCACTTCGATGACCACGTTCTGACCCGATCGAAAAGTATCGAAATCGGATGGCGAGGCTGCGAGAATCGGGATGGGTTTTTGGTACATCTCGTCCGCCACGATCGAGGCCAGCGACAAGAACATGTCCTTCCCGCGGCTTACCATGGCAGCGGGAGCGTTTCCGGTCCGTACCGCTTCGAGCAAGATCGCCGTCGTCGTGCTCGAGCCCTTGGTGAAGGGAAGAACGAGCACTTTTCCCGCCGCGATATGGCCTGAGAGCGGATGTCGACGATCGACGATCTCGCCTGTCTGCGCGTCATACCCGCCCCAAAAGCTCAAAGGCTCGGAGCTCACGAGCGCCTCGCCTTCGGCTGCGCCTGCGATCACGACCTCCGCTTGAATCCGAAGTGTCACGGAGGCATCTTTCCACTCCTTCTGGGGTCTTGTCCAGAGTGATAGGATGCTGCCGATGCCGGCCGCCTTGTTGCTCGCTGTTCTCTCCATCGCCAACTTCGCGGATTACCCGCGACTCCGCTCCGACACTCAAGCGCACTATGTATCGAGCTATGACCGCACCGGAGGCAATGATGATGGCTTCGACGGCACCTACTCGGCGCCTATGTCGACGAAAGCGGCGAGCACGTCATCTTCGATGTGAAGGGGCCCGGGAACGCTCTACGATCTTTGGTTCACAAGCCGCATGAACGGCCGGAGCCCTCTGAGATGGGGGCGCATCAAGTTCCATTTCGACGACGAGGCGTCGCCGCGCATCGACATGGATGTCGACGACTTTATCACGAGGACGAATATCTCGGTGGCTGGTCCAACGAGTGGCTCATGAATCCTTATTCGCTTCCAATGCACGGCGAGCCGAAAACGACCGCGCTCACGCAAGTTGATTTCCAGTGGAGTGCGGCGACGACGGTCTACCGATTCTTTGTGGAGGGCATCCCGTTTCAGAACGGGATCTCTGTATCGACCGAGCACGGCACCCGCAACAGCGCCAACGCGATGTACTCGAGTGTGGCGTTTTTCTATCAGAAGCCGAGCGCGATGATGAAGCTGTCCGCGACGGATGTCGGTGGACCGTTAACCGTGACGTCGTCGTTCGAAGGTCGCTCCGACGCGATTTTCACTGATGAGGGACTTACGAGTGATGTCGGCGAGGGTTTTCGTTTGGCACTCGACGTTCCTGAGGGCCACACCGCGCTGCGGCGTGAGGCGTCTCTATACGGCGTCAGATTCAAGAGGCGCGCTCTCGGACAAAGGCAAGGTGCGGGATGCGAATCAGGACCACTATCTTGTCGCTCGCGCGGGCCGGCATATCGACACGATGCTGACCAATCTGCCCAAAGGCGAGCTCCCTGACCGATTCGAGGATACGAGCTACGTGGCGATCGTCGCGGACGGCATGGGGGGCCACGCCGGAGGTGAAGTCGCGAGCCGGCTAGCGATCAAAACACTCGTCAATATCGTCTTGCACGTGCCGGATTGGATCTTGCGGCTCGACGAAGAGCATGCTCAAAAAGTCATGGAGCGCGCCGGTCGTTACTATCGTGAAGTGAATACCAAGCTCGTAGAAGAAGCTCGGCTGAAACCGGAGCTTCGAGGCATGGGGACGACGATGACGGGCGCCTACAGCGTCGGAGACGATCTCTTCGTCGTTCACATCGGCGACTCCCGTGCCTATCTCCATCGCGACAGCGTCTTGCGTCGGCTGACGCGTGACCAGACCCACGCACAAATGCTCGCCGATGCTGGCATCATCAAGCCCGAGGCGGTCGCGACCCACCGTCTGCGACACGTCCTCACGAACGCTCTCGGAGGCGAGAAGTCGAAAGGCGAGGCCGAGATCCATCGCATGCGTCTGTTCGACGGCGATCAGATTCTTCTCTGCAGTGACGGTCTTCACGATATGGTGGACGACGAAACGATTACCGAGCTCTTGAAGACACACCGCGAGGCAACGCCGGCTTGCCAATCGCTCGTCGAGGCGGCACTCACGAACGGCGGAAAAGACAACGTGACGGTCGTCGTCGCGAGCTACGCGATACCCCAATCCACCTGACGGTGCTCGACCGCGCCTCGACGGGACGGCGCTCCTACCAGCGTAGCCTAATCGAGAGCTCGGGTATGGTATGCTCCCGCGGCATGGCACTAGAGGCGCGTGATGCTACCTCGCGTCTCTTCTTCATCGCCGCGCTGCTGGTTCCGTCCTGCAAAGGTTCGCTTCAGGACCAACCCACCGACTTGACGATCCTCTCGTACAACATTCGGTTCGGAGCGGCGCTTGACCGGAAGAACAATTGGGAAAATCGACGAAAGCTGGCACTGAACGTGTTCCGCCGCTACCGGCCCGATGCCGTGGGAATGCAAGAGCTTCTCGACTTCCAGCGTGAAGACATTCTCGAAGCCTTTCCGGGGTATGAAGCGATCGGTCCTCCGGCCGGGCAAACGACCGGCCATGCCGAGGAGTCCTGGATTCTCTACGACAAGGCTCGCCTTACCCTTCTGGATTCCGGCTACTTTTGGCTGAGCAAACGTCCGGAGGAGCCCGGAAGCCTTAGTTGGGAGAGCAAGTTCCCGCGGGTCTGCACGTGGGCGCGCTTCCGAGCCGATAACGGCCGAAAGTTCTACCAGTTCAACTCGCATTTCGATCACATGAGCCCGGCGGCCCGCCTGGAAGGGGCAAAGCTCGTGCAAGAGCGGATCAACGGGCGCGAGCATCGCGACCCCGTCATCCTGACCGGCGATCTGAATGCAGGAGAGAATTCTCCGCCGATCCAATATCTGAAGTCGATGCAGGACACGTTCCGCATCATACATCCGACACGCAACGACGCGGGCACGTTCAACGCGTTCGACGGAAGAACCGGCGGGCGGAAGCTCGACTACATTCTTGTGACGCTCGGCTTCGACGTTGTCGACGCGGGGATTCTCCGCGACGACTGGGACGGCCGGTTCCCGTCCGACCACTACCCCGTGGCCGCTTGGCTTCGTTTCTAAGCTAGTAGTTATACCAGCCGACGACTTCACTAACACGCCGCACGCGCCAGAGATTCCTCTCCGTAGCGTGGCTCTGGCGCGGGGACAGGCCGGAGGCAGCCATCATTCTGACTAACGCACTCAACTCCGCTGGGAGGAGCCCGGCCAAAGCCCGCAAGACCTCTCGCTCCGGATCCGCCCCCAGCGGCGCATCGCGCTCGAACACAGCTACCCCTGGGCCACTGACGGCAAGCGCCCCTCAATCGCTCGCCGTCGCCACCCAGCGAGTCCTTAGCTCACTGGCAGACACTGCCGAAGTCGCGGAACGTTTTTCCTGACAGGCCGTTTTGTGCCAAGCCGTCGCAAACGCAAGTGATGGCTTCTTCACGTTGGTCGTCCTTCTCACGTCCGCCGTCCGGACCCAGAGAATCGCGACGATAGCCTCGCGCAGAAGGAAAGGTCAATCCCACGGCGAGGGATGGCGCACGACGCGCCCTGCGACCGCGGAATCGACGCAGTCTTCGAGGCTGCCATAGACCACTTCGACGTCGAGGAGGCCGGGCGAGTAGAACGCGTATTTGCCGGAGTTCGTCATCAGTGTTTTGACCGTTCGGGGAAGCATCGGCGTCGCGAGGATGCATGTATCCACGGTCAACTTCCCACCGAACCGTGCCAGCGGCTCGAGGCAGCCTGCCGCTCGGGCGAGCTCGCTCATGATGCGGCTCGTCGTCACGAGAAACTCTAAATGTGCGCTTCGGGTCTTGCCGTCGAGAAGGGGTGCTAGCTGGCGGAACTCTTCGAGCGAGAAGTGAGGGCTCCCGAGAACGACGAGGTCGAGCTTCGTGGCGCTCGTCGTCGTCAGCACGCGATGGGTGGCGCGAAGCTCTTCCACCGAGATGTCGAACCGTGCTTCTGGAGCTCGATGGGCGAGGGCTTTGTCGAGCGTAGGCGCTTCCGGGGTCACGCCGACCCAGTGATAGAGGCCGACGCCGCCCGCCGAGGCGGCTGCGGCGCCGAGCGCTTTCAGCTGATCGCCTGTTGGGTGTGCCGCGATGTTCACGAGCACTGGAACCCGCTCTTCGGCGCGGCTTCCCATGAGCGTTCCGATAACGGGGTAGAAGTCGTCGCGCATCGCGATCGATTCGGGGACCGCCTGGAGATCGAGGACGATCTGTCCCACGCGGTTCTCGTCGAGATGCAGGCCCATCGCGGGGACGCGCGCAGTGATGGCAGCGCAAATGTCGACAAAGTCGGGATAGCGTGCCGTGCGGGCGCCGAGAACCGAGTTCGCGTAGACGATGGCGTTCGACTCGCCCCACGCAATTTGTTGTCCGAGCTTTGGGGCGTGCTCCGTCTGGTAGGGGGCGCACGTCCAAGTGGGGATCGTGCCCATCTTTTGATAGGCGACCATGTGGCGACGGGCTTTCTCGGCCCAATCCGAGGGGACGTTCCACTCGCGCCAATGCTCTTCGTCGAGACCGCTCACGTTGAGCGTCGACGGGACGGCGACCTTGCCGCCGGCTTCGGCGAGGCGCTCGGCGAACTCGAGCCCGGCATCGCCGACATAGATCGTGCTGTCGATATGGGCTGCGGTGATGTCCATCATCTCGAGGGCGCCGTAGACGCGCGCCATCCGCGTCAGGATCGACATCGCCATCTTGGGCGCAGGGCCGAGCTTGCCCCCGAGGAGCGCTTCATCCCTGTCCGTCAAGGCGAGCGGCATCAGTCCTTCTCGAGTCTCTTCACCCAATATGTGTTGGTCAGGAAGAGAACGACCACGAGGAGCACAATCTGTATCACCGCCGTACCGACGCTTATCTCGCTCCGGAGCTTCCACCAGCCTTCTGGATCGAATTGCGTTGCGGACTGGTAGAACCACCACGTGACCATGGCGAGAAACTCGATCGGTACCAGGATCGAGATCACCCAAACGAACCACATGCCGATGGGGCGCTTTTCCTCCTTCGTGTTGATGAGCTCGTCGCGAAACCGCGCCGCTCCGTATTTGATGACGGCGAGCGAGATAAACAGACCCGACACCATCAAGCCGATGCCCCACACCCAGTCTTGATTTTTCAAGAAACCCATATACCAGGCCGAAGGAAGCCCGAGCACGAAGGAGAGTGTGCCCACGATGGGCACGGCCTTCGAACGGGTTAGCCCCAAATCCATGATCATGCGGGACGCCATCTCGAGCATCGCGATGAGCGACGAGATCGCGGCCGAGCTCAGCGCAAGAAAGAAGATAGGGAGGAACAGTTTGCCACCGGGCATATCTGCGAAAAGCTGGGGCATCCAGATGAATGTCAGACCTTCGTTACCGGCGCCGAGAGCGGTCCGCGCCTGCGCTTCGGGGAGGATGGCAAAGACCGTGCAGATGACGGCGATGCCGGCGAGCAACGATGCAGAACAGTCGCCGAAAGCAGTCGTGAAGGTGGTGAGCGTGAAAGTGTCTTTCTTTCGGAGATAGACGCCATAGGTCGTAACGAGACCCCAGCCAGCGCCCGTGCTCCAAGCCGCCTGGGTGAGCGCCGCGAGCCAGACTTGGTAATTTCCGAGGTCCGACCAATTGGGCGAAAAGAGGTAAGACAGTCCCGTCGTAGCACCCGGCAGCGTAATGGCACGGATCGCGGCAATGATGAGCAGCAGAAACAAGAGCGGGATGAGCACGCGGTTGGTCCGCTCAATCCCCTTCACGACGCCTCTATAAATAATGAGGCAGCCGATGACGAGTGCCGCGGCGTGGAAAGCGACGGGTTGAATGGGGTGGGTCGTAAAAGCCGTCCAATAGCTCTCGGTCGTCACCTCCGAGGAGAACACCGTGCCGAACGAAGCGAAGAAATATTTCAAGCACCACCCCGTGACCACAGAGTAATAGAAGGTAATGAAGCAGGTAACGAGGCCGACGAACACGCCGAGCCAGTTATAGCGTTTACCGACGAGGCTTCCCACGGCGCCCGCTGGGCCGCGGCGCGTGGTCTTGCCGAGCGCGAATTCCGCGAGCAGGAGCGGGATCGCCCATGCGAAGAGAAAGATGACCCACGGGATCAGAAAAGCGGCGCCTCCGTTCTCGGCCGCTACGCGCGGGAAGCGCCAAATGTTTCCCGTCCCCACGGCCATGCCGATGGCGGTCATCAGGATGCCCCAACGTGATGTGAACTCCTCTTTACCGGATGGGCCTATTGAGGCTGACGAGGCTGACGTGCTGCTCATGCTTCACCTTTTACGACCAGCGCTAGACGTATGGCCGCGTATCCACGACGTAGTCTTTTGTGATCTTGTCGATGGAGGTCGTTCCGGCCTGGCGCATGACCATCTCGAGCCCGGCGCGGAGAATGTCGAGGACCGTCTCGACACCCGGCTGGCCGAACGCGCCGAGACCCCAGAGATAAGCCTTCCAATGGCGATCGCGTTGGCGCCGAGCGCGAGCGCCTTAAAGATGTCCGTTCCGCGGCGAAAACCGCCGTGACGGGATTCGAGCTTCACCATGGACTACCTCCGTGAGCGTTATTTGAACATTGCTTTCAACACATAGCCGGCAATGGCCGGGTTTTTCCGCAGCCGGCGTATGGAATAGGGATACCAGCTCGGGCCATAGGGTACCGCGACCCGCAGCCGATGTCCCGCGTCGCGCACGATGCGGCGCAGCTCTCGCTCGACACCGTGGAGCATCTGAAACTCGTATTGGTGCTGCTCGAGCCCGAGCTTGTCGATGATGCGATAGGCCTCCCAGATGAGGACTTCGTCGTGGGTCGCGACGCCGACATAGCAGCCCGCGCTCAGGAGCTCTTCGAGGAGCATGGCGTAATTGTCCTGGACGATACGGCGGTCGGTATAAGCGAGCTGGCGAGGCTCGAGATAGACGCCTTTGCACAGGCGCACATTAGCGCGCGCTTTTGCGAGACGGCGCACGTCTTCGAGGCTTCGCCGCATGCGTGCTTGGATGACGCAGCCGAAATTATCGAAGTCCTGCCGAACGCGAAAATAGAGATCGAGCGTGTCGTCGATGGTGGGGGAGTCCTCCATGTCCATGCGTACGAAATTACCCTTGCTCTTCGCGTGCTCGAGGATGGCGCAGACGTTGTCATAGCAGAAATCCTTGTCGAGCTTCAGGCCGAGATGGGTCGGCTTGACGTGGATATTGCTATCGAGCTTCCGCGCGTCGATTGCGTCGAGGGCGTTTTTGTAATCGCGGACCGCCTCCTCGGACTCCTCGCGGCGCGTCACGAACTCGCCGAGAATGCCCGAAGCGACCATGAGGCCTTCGCCGTTCAGCTGCTCGATGACGCGGATCTGATCGTCCAGAGTCTCGCCCGCAACATAGGGCCCCGCGACGACGCGCACGATCGGCTTGGGGACGATCGGAAGCGAGACGGCTATCAATTTGTCGACAAAGCTCATGATCGTCACTCCATCCCGAGCCACTTCAGGACGCGCTCGAGCGCCTCGCGCGTCGGATCGTCGAGCAGCGCCCCCGGTGCGCGGATGCCGGCATGGCGCAAGGCGCCGCGCCGCTTCAGCATCTCTTTGCGGATCGCCATACCGATTCCGGGCTGGAACTCGAAGCGCATCAACGGGCAGTGACGGTAGAAGAAATCGGCCGCTTCGTCTTTCTTCCCCGCGTTCCACTTGGAGACGATCTCCACGAGAAGCTTCGGATAGGCGAAGCCAGTCATCGCGCCATTGGCCCCAGCAACGAGCTCTTCGATGAGGTAGCTGCCCCCGAGACCACCGAAGATGTTGATATCGATCCCGATCCCGTCCTCTAGCTCGCGGATTCGCGCCGTCTTGTAAGGTGTCGGCGCGTCTTCGAGCTTGATCGTTCGTGCCGATGGAATCTCGCGGCAAATTTCCACGAGGAGCGAGGCCTCCATGTGGTAGCCGGAGATCGGCGGGAAGTCCTGGATGACGATTGCGCTGTGGAACTTTTCGGCGATGGCGCTGAAGTGGCGGCGGATGTAGTCGGAGTTGAGCTTCTCCATCCGTGGCGGGCTAACCATGACGCCCGCGGCGCCAGCTTCTTGCGCGGCGCGGCAAAAATCGAGGCACGTATCGAGGCCGGGACCGGTAGCGCCGACGATCACCGGAACGCGTCCCTTCACGTGCTCCATCGAGGCTTCGAGGATCGTCTGACGCTCCCGGTCCGAGATGCGCGCCACCTCGCTCGTAACGCCGAGCGCGGTGAACCCCGAGACGCCGTCCTCGATGAAGAGATCGATGGCACGGCCGAGACTCTCGGAATCGAATTGGCCGTCCTCGTCGAGAGGCGTCGGTAAAACGGTGTACACACCTTCTAGTTTCATCATGGCTGTCTTTTCTATCACAACTTGCTCGGGCGAGCCCAACGCTTTAGGATGCTGCGGCATGAAGCTTCACGTCATTTCCAAAGACGAAGTCCGCGAAGCCGTTTCGATGGATCAGGCCATCGAAACGGTCAAAGCCGCCTTCGCGCAACTCTCCAAAGGACGCGCCCGCGTCCCCATTCGAACGCAGCTCGGAGTCCCGCTTCACGACGGCGTGACTCTCTTCATGCCTGCCTATCTGGAGCAGACGGATGAGCTCGGCATGAAGATGGTCTCGGTCTTCTCGGGCAATATCGAGCAGGGGCTTCCGACCATCAACGCAATGGTCACGCTCGTGGACGCCGACACCGGCCTTCCCACGGCGATTCTCGACGGGACCTATCTCACCGCGCTCCGCACGGGCGCGGCTTCGGGAGCCGCCACCGATCTTTTGGCACGCACGGACGCGACGTCGGTGGCCGTGCTCGGGACGGGGGCGCAGGGAAGAACGCAGCTTCGAGCTTGCTGCGCGGTGCGGTCCATCGATGACGTTTTCGTGTACGATCGCTTCGAGGCCTCCGCTCTGTCCTTTCGCGACGAGATGGCGCGCTTTGGAGCACCCGTCCCCGCGAAGATCGAAGTGATGGACTCTGCCGCCAAAGCGGTGCGCGATGCCGACATCGTGTGTACAGCCACGACATCGAAAACGCCCGTTTTCGCGCATAGCGATTTGAAGCCCGGCGCCCACGTGAACGCGATTGGCTCGTTCACGCCTCAAATGCAGGAGCTCCCAGCCGAGACGGTCGGGAGCGCGCTTCTCGTCGTCGATTCGAGAGAGGCCGTCTGGGCGGAGTCGGGCGATCTCATCATCCCCAAAAAAGAAGGACGCCTCTCGGAGGATAGCGTCCATGCCGAGCTCGGCGAGATCGTCGAGGGGACGCGAGAAGGGCGAACAAGCGACGAGCAAATCACGCTCTTCAAATCGGTCGGCAACGCTGTTCAAGACGTCTCGGTCGCCGCCCGTGTGCTCGTGGAAGCGAGAAAGAAAGGGTTGGGCACGATCGTCGAGCTCTAGTGCCCTCTATGCGATTGATCGCTCGGCGCGATCCCGGTACGATCGGGCGTAGCCAATGAAGGTCGTGCTCGATTACGGAACGGACGGGCTCGAAGTGGATCTGCCCGATGAGCGCATAACGGTCATCGAGCCGAACTACCCACCCGGCGTGTCCGACGCGGCCGCCACGCTCCGGCGCGCTCTCGAAAACCCCATTGGTGCGGCGACGCTCGACACGGTCGTTAGGCCCGGCCGCCGCGTCGCGATTTCTGTATGCGATGGCACGAGGCCCCAACCCCGCGAGCTGATGCTGCGGGCGCTCTTCGACGCGATACCCGAGGTGCGGCCCGACGACGTGGTGATCCTCATCGCGACCGGGACTCATCGCAGAAACTCCGAAAAAGAGCTGCGCGCGATGCTCGGGGGCGAGGTCATCGATCGATACCGCATCGTTAACCACGATGCACGTGACGCCGCGATGCTCGCTCGTTTTGGGGCGAGCTCTCGAGGTGTCCCCGTTTGGCTCAACCGCGAATGGCTCGACGCGGATGTCCGCATCACGACGGGTTTCGTCGAGCCTCATTTTTTTGCCGGCTTCAGCGGCGGACCCAAAATGGTTGCGCCCGGGCTCGCAGGGCTCGAGACGACAATGGTGCTCCACGATGCCCATCACGTGGGCCACCCCCAGGCGACATGGGGTGTGACCGAGGGCAACCCCATCCACGACGATGTGCGCGACATCGCCCGGATGACCGGCGTCCACTTCGCGTTCGATGTGACGCTGAACGGTGACAAGCAAATTACGGCTGCCTTTGCCGGGGAGCTCTTCGCCGAGCATCGCGAGGCCTGCACTGCATCCAAGCGTGAAGCGATGCGCGAAGTGAAGGCCCCCTTCGACGTCGTTGTCACGACCAATTCGGGGTTTCCTCTCGATCAGAATCTCTATCAGACGATCAAGGGGCTGTCGGCGGCCGCGAAAGTCGTCAAAGAGGGAGGCGTTATTCTCTGCGCTTCCGAATGCCGCGATGGTCTCCCGGAGCACGGTCCCTATGCCGAGCTTTTGCGCCGGCGCTCTTCGCCTGAGGAGCTTCTCCAGATGGTGCATGAACCGGACTTCGCCGCGGCTGACCAATGGCAAATCCAGGTCCAGTCGATGATCCAAAAGCGCGCCCGTGTTCGGATCAAGACAGGCTTTCTGCCTCCGGAGTCGCTGCGTGCGGCGCATTTCGAACCGATGGACGACGTCGCCGTCGCGGCGCGTTCGGCGCTCGCGGAAGCGGGAGAAGAGGGAACCTTATGTGTACTGCCTCGCGGTCCTCAAACTATTCCTTACGTGGTCGCTCCCTGAAAGCTGCATCGAGTGAGCGTGGATCGCGTTCTTCTCGTGAATTTGGGCACGACGGCGGCGCCGACCGAGGAAGCTGTGCGCGCTTTTCTCGAGGAGTTCCTCTCGGATCCGATGGTGGTCGACTATCCACGGTGGCTCTGGCGGCCGATTCTCACCCAGATATTGCGCACGCGTCCCGCGCGCGTGGCCGAGCAATATCGGGCGATCTGGACTAACGAGGGCTCGCCCCTCGACAGCGGCACCAAGCGAATCTGTGACGGGCTCGCGGAGAAGCTCGAAAGCGAGGTACGTTTCGTGTACCGCTACGGAAGTCCTTCGCTTCGTGAGGCGCTCGCATTCTCCGGCGAGCTTCGTATCGTTCCGCTCTTCCCGCAGAGAACAGGGGCGACCACCGGAACCATCGAAGGGCTCGTCCGCGACGCAGGTGTTATGGACCCGATCCGGCAGATCGCCCCGGATGATCCCGGCTATATCGAAGCGTTGGCGGACGGTTTCCTCCGCGTGGCGTCTGCGAGCGCTCCCGATCACCTCGTGGTGTCGTTTCACGGCATCCCTGTGCGCTATGATCGGAAGGAAGGGAGGCGCTATCGCCGTGACTGTGAGACGACGCATCGAGCTCTATTATCGCGCCTCGGCTGGGACGGCGCGCGAGCGACGCTCAGCTATCAGTCACGTTTTGGACCCGAGCCATGGGTCGGTCCGAACACTGCGGCCGTGCTTCGAGAGCTGCCGCGTAGTGGTGCAAAAAGTCTTGCCGTGATGACGCCTGGGTTCGTCACCGATGGACTCGAGACATTAGAGGAGATTGGTATTCGAGGAAAGCAGGTTTTCGAGCAAGCAGGTGGCGAGTGTTTCGTGCTCGTCCCTTGCGTCGAGAACCATCCCGCTTTCGTCGATGCTCTTGCCGAGCTCGTTGGAGACTGACATGACAAACCATCGACCTCTCGACCGGGACACCGTCCAAGAGCTCGTCGCGAAATACGACCGGCCGGGGCCTCGCTATACGAGCTACCCCACTGCCGTAGAGTTCTCGGATGAAGTGGGCCAAGATGTCTACGAACAACGCTTGGCCGAGGCCGATGCTCTCGGCCAGGACGCGCCTTTGTCGCTTTATGGGCATCTTCCGTTTTGTGACGAGCAGTGTTTGTTTTGCGGCTGTCACGTCATCATCAGCCCGCATCACGAGCGCGCCGCGCCCTATCTCGATCTGATGCGCCGCGAGATCGAGCTCGTCGCCAAGCGCATGCCGAAACGGCGGAAGTTTGCCCAGCTTCATCTCGGAGGAGGGACGCCCACTTACTACAGCCCCGAAGAGCTGAAAACACTCGTGAAAGCCATCCTCTCCGACTACGAGCCTATCGAAGGCGCCGAGATTGCTGTCGAGGTCGACCCGCGCGTCACCCGCTTCGAGCATCTCGACGCGCTCGCCGAGCTCGGCTTCAACCGGATGTCGATGGGCGTCCAGGACTTCACGCCCGAAGTCCAGCAGCGCGTGCATCGCATTCAGACGGCTGAGAAGACACAGGCCCTCGTGGAGCATGGGCGGCGCCGCGGTTATCGTGGAATAAACACGGACCTCATTTATGGTCTCCCTCTCCAGACGCCCGAGACTTTCGAGGCGACCGTCGATCGGGTGCTTCAGATAGCTCCCGACCGGGTCGCGTGCTACTCCTTCGCTTACGTCCCGTGGATGCAAGGCCACCAGAAAAAGCTCGATGAGACGGAGCTCCCGTCGCGCGAGGTCAAAGTCGAGCTCTTCGCGATCGTGCGCGAGAAGCTTCTCGGCGCCGGATACGAGACGATCGGGATGGATCATTTCGCCAAGCCGGATGACGAACTCGCAATCGCAAAAGCCGAAGGTCGTCTTCGCCGGAATTTTCAAGGTTATGCTGTGATTCCTGGAGACGACGTTTTGGGCTTTGGCGTTTCCGCCATTGGGGATGTCCGCGGCGCGCTCATCCAAAACGAAAAAAAGCTCAGCCGTTATGGGAAGCTCGTTCTAGAGGGCCGCTTGCCGGTCGCACGTGGGTTCGTGCGTAGCCGCGATGACGAGATCCGCTGCGACGTCATCCATCGTTTGATGTGCAATTTCGCCGTCGACATCCCCGCCGTCGAAGCCTTGTGGTCAATCGATTTTGCGAGCTATTTCGCGCCCGACCTGGAGCTTTTGCACGTTTATCAGGATGAGGGGCTCGTCGAAGTCGAGCCGGGCGTAGTACGGGCGACTGAGACGGGCGAGCTCTTCGTGCGCAACCTTGCCATGTGCTTCGACCTATACATGCGAGAGAAGCATCAGCATGGTGGAAAGCCCGTCTTCAGCCGGACCGTCTAGAACGCGCCTCGTCGTCGTCGGGGGCGGCATTTCCGGGACGGCCGCGGCGTGGACGGCGGCTGAAGAAGCAGTGAAGCGGGGGCTCGACGTCGAAACGCTCCTCCTTGAGAAAGAAACCGTTCTCGGTGGCAAGGCTTCGACGGTCCGAGAAGACGGATGGTTGTTCGAGACCGGACCTCTGGGATATCTCAACAACGAGCCGATCGTGGACGAGCTTGTCCGCGCCGCGGGTCTCGAAGAGGAGCTCGTTCCGGCGAGCGACGCCGGCTCGCATCGCTTTGTGTTTCTCGATGGCCGCGTGAAAGAAGTGGCCTCGCACCCCGTCCGATTTTTGGCCTCCGGGCTCTTGAGCCCGAGAGCTCTTCTCCGCGCCGCTTGCGAGCCCTTCGTGCGTGCGAAGCTTGACGGCGTCGACGAAAGCGTTTGGGATTTCGCGGCGCGCCGCCTCGGCACGGAGGTCGCTGATCGTTTGATCCATCCCATGGTGCTCGGTGTTTTCGCCGGCGACGCGAAGAGGCTTTCGCTTACATCGGCCTTTCCCATCATGGCTGAGCTCGAGCGCGATAACGGCTCGCTCATCAGGGCACAGATCGCACGCTCTCGTGCTCGACGACGTGGGACGCTCCCGCCTCTACGGTCGACCTTATGCTCGTTTCGTGACGGACTCGAAACGCTGCCGCGCCGCTTGTCAGAGCGTGGGAGCTTCGAGACACGGACCGCGTGCGGCGTCGAGACGATAAAGCGACACAAGGAGGGTTTCCATGTGGTGGTCGAGAGTGGATCGTCCATGCCTGCCGATTCTGTGATCGTCGCGAGCGAAGGCTTTAGCGCGGCTTCAATGCTCGCGAACGCGGTTCCCGACGTGTCGCGCGTGCTCGCGGAGCTCAGCTATCCGCCCGTTTACGTCGTGGCGCTCGGCTATGGTGCGGAAGCGAGGAAACATATCCCTCGCGGCTTTGGAGCGCTCATCCCGAGAGGCGCTGGCTTCCGCTCCTTGGGCGTCACGTGGGACGGTCACTTGTTCCCCGGGCGCAATGCGGAGGATGGGCTGCTCGTTCGAGTGCTTCTCGGCGGCACATTCGATCCGGAGATCGCGGCCCTCGAAAAGGACGCTGTGGTAGCCATCGCGGAAGGTGAGATGCGACGTCTGTTCGCCCTCTCCGCCGCGCCGCGTTTTTTGCGAGCACGCCTTTGGCGCCAAGCGATTCCGCAATACGAGCTCGGGCATGGGGCCCGGGTGAAGCTTGTCGACGAGGTACTCGCGCACGTTCCAGGTCTCTTTCTCGCGGGTAACGCGCTCCACGGGACGGCGTTTCAAAAAGCCGCGGCGCGAGGCGTCGTTTGCGGCGAGCGAGCCGTCGAATGGCTCGCCGGTCGCGCGCCCGTGAAATAGAGAACTGCAGGAAGCGCTCGAGTAAATCCCAACCGGAGAGGTCGTAGACACAGCACATTCTTGCATGTCTCGTCAAGTGCCGGATTGAGCCGGGCGACGATCGGGTCGTTCGACGTTATCGCACGCTCTTCCTTGGGAGTATCATCGCTCTCATGAAACTCATTCGTTTTGGTGAAGTCGGACAAGAGCGTGCGGGAATGATTCTTCCGGGTGGAGCTTTGATCGATGCTTCGATTTTCGGTGAAGACTATGACGAGAAGTTTTTCGCCGATGACGGTATGAGACGCTTGCGTCGCTGGGCCGCGACCTTCGCGTCCACTCAGCCCAAGCTTCGTGCTCCCGCGCGTTTGGGGCCGCCGATCGCTCGACCTAGCAAGATCGTTTGCATCGGGCTCAATTACCGCGATCATGCTCGGGAGACGGGGATGCCCCTTCCCGACGAGCCGGTGATCTTCATGAAGGCTTCTTCGGCAACCGCGGGTCCCTACGACGATCTTATGATGCCGCGCAACGCGAGCAAAGTCGACTGGGAGATCGAGCTTGGCGTCGTGATGGGCAAGCGGACGAGTCTGGTGGCCGAAGGCCGCGCGATGGACTATGTGGCGGGTTATCTGGTGATGAACGACTTTTCGGAACGCTCTTATCAACTAGAGCGCGGCGGACAATGGAGCAAAGGAAAGAGCGCCGACGGCTTCGCCCCGATGGGTCCCTACTTTGTGACACCCGATGAAATCCCGAACGCCCACGACCTGAAGCTATGGCTCGCCGTCAACGGCAAAACCATGCAGAAAAGCTCTACCGCTAACATGATCTTCGGCATCCCGAGAATCGTGAGCTACGTGAGCCACTTCATGACCCTCCTACCAGGCGACGTAATCAGCACTGGCACACCGTCGGGCGTCGGTATGGCCCGCAAACCTGCGCGCTACCTGCGTCCCGGCGACGTCGTCGAATCGGGAATCGAAGGCCTAGGAAGACAACGCCAAGAGATCCAGCCGTGGCAACAACGCTTAATGACAAGCTCATCCGCCTAACCTAACGGATGAGCTAGCCCGGAAGCTGCGGACGTTCCTTACTGCCTTACTGCCGTGTTGAATGAGGTTGGGGAAGATCGACAGCAGTAATAAAAAAAGACCCGCCCGCGACAGCGGACGAGCCTTTTTTCCTGACTAAACGTCTATCTGCACGACCGGTGCCGTCGGCTCCGCCGCCGCGGGCACGTCGTTCAAGACTTGCTCGCGGTACAGTTGCTCCATGCGTTTGTCCTCGGCGGTGCGTACGAGATTCTTGTCGCGGGCAGCCCGCTTCTCGTCACCCGCCGTTTTGGCGATGCCCTTCTCGTCCAGATCCGTCTGGATGCCCTTCTCGACGTCTTCCTGACGGAGCAGGATCCCGTGGTCGACGGTCGGCAAGTCCACATTTTTGTTGCCGGCATAGATGAGATGACGGCCGCGCTCTTCATACCACTTGTTGATCGTGGCGTTCATGTGCATCTTCTCGACGATCTGACGCCAGCCGATACCCGTGTTGTACGCGCAGAAGGAAATCTCACCTTCCTGGGTAGCGTAGGGAATAATGCACTGCTCGGTACGTCGGAAGTCGTAGTTAAAGAGATCCTGAAACCACATGCCCGCGATGAACAGGAAGTTCCAGCGATCCTGACGCCGTTTCTCGATATCCGCGAAGGTTCTATCCGGCGTAACCTTTCCGTAGTCCCGACCAGTGATGCCGTAGGTCTTGTCGAATTTCTCTAGCATCGACTTGAGCGTGAAGTGCGTCGGTGCGTTGAACGAGTTGTAGTTCCGAATCACCGAGAGGGCCATGCCCAACGAAGAGAGAAAGTGGCCTCGCGCCGCGTCGTTGATCTTCTTGATGTCTTCCGCGAGTCGGTCGCCGTTCAAAAACGACGTGACCGGCACCGATTCTTTGGTCTCCTTGTCGACCATCACCGCCATGCCGACACCGCAGTTCGGATGGCAGCCGCAGCTGAACTGGCCCCAATCGCGGCCCGGGCCGTGGATCAAATCGGCCCAGTCCGAGAACGTTCCGAGAAAGGAGATCGGATACCAGTCGCGCGCCGGCTCGCCGAGACCCGTCTGGGCCTTCACGTCATGCGCGAGATGGGAGAGCGTATAGCGCTGCGCGAAACGGCGGCTGTTCGTTACCGCTTCGTCGCGTCCTGTGAAAGAGACAGGCTGGAACGAGAGGAACGGAATTTTCTTCGGGTTGTCGAGCGCGAAGCGGATGAGCGAGCCGACTTGCTCGTTGTTGACGCCGTTGATGAGCGTCGTGACCGGCACGATGTCGACGCCGTTTTCGTACAGGTTCTCGATCGCCTGGATCTTGACGTCGAAGAGATTTCCGACGTGGCGGTGCGAGTTGGCGGCATTGCCGATACCGTCGAACTGAAGGTAGGCGTATCGCAACCCGGCTGCCGCAGCTTCGCGCGCGAAGGCTGGGCTCTTCGCAAACTCGATGCCGTTGGTCGCCGCCTGAGTGCTGATATAGCCGACTTTGCGCGCGTAGCGTACCGCGTCGAGGAAGTAAGGCGAGAGGGTAGGCTCGCCGCCAGAGAACTGAACCGACATCTGCCGCCTCGGCTTGATGGTCACGGCGTTGTCGAGCATGAGCTTGATGTCGTCCCAAGAGAGCTCGTGGACGAAGCCGACCTGATTCGCGTCCATGAAGCACGGATCGCACATCATGTTGCAGCGGTTCGTGAGGTCGAGCGTCAGAACCGAGCCGCGGCCGTGCTTGATGGTGCTGCTGCCGTGGTTGTGGAGCGTCTCGTCGTTATGAGCGCGAATGTCGCGTCCGGGGAAAACATCCTCGAGATGTTTGAAGAATTCTAGATCGACCGCCATGACATCTTCGAAATGTCCGTGGATGGGGCAGTCTTTGATCATCCAGATCTCGCCGTCGCGCTCCACGATCTGGGCTTTGATCTCGCCGACTTTCTCGTTCACGAGGGTCTTGACGTCTCCGTCACCATTCAAAATCTTCTCCCGCGCCTCGGGAATACATTTCGGGCACAGCGAGTCCGTCGTTCGCGGCCATCCCAGAGTCGGCTTGGTTTTCTGCCAGGACTTGAGAAGTGGCTTGTCGGACCAGGCCGGCGTGAACGTCGGGTTCGGACCGATACGGTTGAGGCGCTCGAAAATGTGCCATGCGCCATTCGCTGCCACGGAGATGGCTTTTTCGAAGTACTTGTTGGGACGATACATTGTGCTCTCCAAGTCGATGAGTACACAGAATCCAGGGCGGATTCCAGATTGGAGAATAGAGCGCGATTCTAGCGTAAGCCAACACTTATCAAGGAATTAGCCAAATTTTGGGCTGGTTGGGCTGTTCCAAGCCTTGAATGGACCCCTTTTCTTGCCTTACTTGGCTCCTAATGGAGAGTGCTCTGGCCCTCGACGCCCATGTCCTCCGGAATGACGTTCTTGTTGACGTGCTGGTCTAAGTCTATTACGTACGTTTCTTTAGCCTCGAGGAGCACCGGGGAATGGGTCGCGGTAACGATGCGGAAGCCCTTCTTGTCCACGAGCTCCATCAGCATCTTCAAGATTCGCCTCTGATTGGACTGGCTGAGCGCCATTTCCGGCTCGTCGAGGAGCAGGTTCGTTCCGTCGGGAAGCTTGGGAAAACTGTCTTTGAACATGGAGAGCATCACTTGGCCGTGACTCGCCATCTGGAGGAACTCTTTCATTTCCGGTTGGTCCTCGAACAGGTGGAGCTGGTTTCGTGGATTGTGCTGCTCGGCGTCGAAGAGATAAACCTTTTCGGGATCGACGGTAACACCGTCCGTCCGGTAGATGTAGCCGTCTACTTGCTCACCCTTCATTGCGTAGTGGAGCGAGTGCAGTAGCGTCGACTTTCCGGAGCCGTTGTCACCCTTGAGCATGACCAGCGGATGGGACAAGTCCACGACCATCGGCATGTGGAAGTTCAGGCCCGTTAATACCGGGTGGGCGAGAATCTTGAGAAAACTTTGAAAGGCCATGTCGTGTACGGTAGCACGAGCGCCTTCTGTGCGGCAAAAGCTCGTGCTAGGATGTTTCTCCGAGAGGAACATCATGACGGTCATGGAAAAGAATGAATTACTCGGATTCCTGGAGCATAAGCCGCAAAAGGCTTGGCTCGAAGCGCTGGACGCGCTTCGCGAAGACGTTCATCCCGTGGATCGAGAGGCGAGCCACGTTTGGTTTTCTTTCTGGCCGCTAGAGCTGTCGGAGGCTCTTCGCGCGACCGAAGGCCCCGACGAGATGGCCCGCATGATGGACCTCGAAGGCGAGTGGAAGCTCGAAAAACAAATGGACGCTTCGGTGGCGTTTCTCTATGGGGCGCGTCATTGGGTCGCCGTGAAACACGCCATCTTGACCGAGAGCGCCCGCGACACTCTCGCGAAGACGATCCGCGGCGTGGCGTTGCGCGTATCGGAGACTGAGAAAGTGGCCAAGAGCCTCGTGCTCGGTATCAGCGCCGTGGGCCTCATGGTCTTCCGACAAGTTGGGTACGAAGTCTTCGAGAAGATGGCGGACTCGCCAGCCGAAGGTGAGCTCCTCATAGAGAACCCGGACCGCATCGTCAGGAAACGCAAGAGAGAAAGCTTGGACGGCGTTCTCTCTTTCTTGAAGGGTGTCAATCGAAAGTTCGAAGTTCGCTGGAACGACCGCGCCCGCAACGGGAGCTTTCGCGCCATCAATGGCGAGGATATCGCGATGGCGGGCGCTCGAGCGCAAGGCGACTACCGCACGCTGGACTATCGCCGTATCGATGGCCCCGTGCCCGTCGAATGCCGTGTGGGCTCGTGCGGTTATTGTTGGATTGGCATTCTCGAAGGTCGCGAGAACCTCTCGGCGATCTCGGATTTCGAGCGTGAGCGCCTGCGCTACTTCGGCTACGACACCATCAACGATCCGGACGACGAGCAACCGAGAATCCGGCTCGCGTGCCAGGCACAATGCCAAGGCGACGTGACGCTCGCGATAGCGCCTTGGAATGGCGAACTCAAGCGCCGCCACCACCAGGGCCGCAAGAAACTCGGCACGGCTTAACTGCTTTAACTGGCCTTCAGCGTCAACGAATACAAAGCTGCTCCGGGAAGTAGCAGTGTCGGGCGGCCTTGCTCCCAGTCCTCGTGGCCCGCGCCATAAAACGGTGACAGGGGATGCCCGCTCTGGCCGCCGGGCATGTGGAACAAGCCCTTCTCCTCTTGGCCCGGCGAGACGACGAGCCGCTCGGAGACACCGTGGGTCGCCCCTTGCGCGCGCGGTACGTTGCTGTCACCGGGAATCGGGCGAGACGGCATGTCGAGCCAGCGTGATAAGAACGGAACGGTGCGGCTTAGCGGGTGTTTCACGGCGGTCTGGTTGATTTCGCCCCAGCGCCGCGAGGCGAGAGGCTCTTCCCACGAGGCGACCGTGCGCTCCACGATGTCCATCATCCATGCGTCCCAGCTCGCGTATTCGCGGGGCACAAGGTGGCTGGGTTTTTTCGAGACCAATTTAAAGAGCGGGCCGTCCCACTGCCGTAGCGACCAGACGCTGAAACGCTCGTCCGCCTCGCTCGCTTCCGCGGTGAGCGTCGAGAAGACCTCCTCGAAGATCGCGAGCCTCAGCTCTCGCACGATGCGATAGCCCGACGCATCGACGGACGCATGGCCGGTCCAGCCGTTCTCGATGGCCTCGCGCATGTATGCCGGAACCCACGCAACGAAATATTTCCGCCAAACGTCCATGAAGAGCGCGCGGTCATCCAGCTGAACGTTGAGCATGTCCTGCTCGCTGGCGTCGTCGATGGCGGCCAAAGCGTCGCGAATTTGACGGGCGCGGGCACCGAATGCATAACCGCCGTCGCCAATCTTCGCGAGCATCTCCCCATCGATCACGCGGGCATTGGCCGTCCAAATCACTCCCGATTCGGGGTCGCGGATCACGGGGTAGTCTTCCGGCGCGAGCCATCCGTCCCACCCACGTGTGCCGTCGGCCCAGGACGAAGGTCGTCGTCCATCGAAGCCGAAGCGTGCCGGGATGCGGCCGGCGATCGTCCAGGCAATCGCTCCCGACGTATCGGTGCCGACAAAGTTTTGGGGGGGCAGCCCGCTTTGCTGTGCGATGGTGAGTGCGTCGTCGAGTGTCGTGGCCGTCTCGAGGGCGCCCACGCCCATAGTGACCGCATCCGCTTCATGAGCAATCCAGCGAATGGCGCGCAGGCGTCCGCGATGATCTTCATCCACGACCGGTCCCCAGACGGTTTCGCGAATCTCGAGCACCTCCTCCGCCTCGGCGCCGCTCACTTCGATACGCTCCTCGTGGATCGCGAACGACTTCCATCCGTCCGGGGTTCGGTAGCGTGTGGGATCCTCGGGATCGACCTCGATCTCTACGAGATCGCTCCAATCGCCGTTGCTGTTCGTGAATCCCCAAGCAATGTGCGTATTGCTGCCTGCCACCATGAACGGTGTTCCCGGAAGCGTGACGCCGACAACGCGATGGCCGTCCCAGCTCAACATCGCACGGAACCAGATATTCGGTACGGAATGCGCGAGGTGCATATCGCTCGCTAGAAGACCGCGGCCGCTGGCCGTGCGTGTCCCGGCGAGGACCCAGTTGTTGCTCCCGACATCGCTGCGCCAAAGCTCCCCGCATTGAGCGCACCCACCGCGCGCGTGCCGAACAGTTGTGGGCGCCGAGGAGCCCGCGGAATTCGGAGACGGGATGGGTGGCGTAGGGATGGCATCTCCGACGACGGGCGCATCCCAATCCGTCCCGAGGGGAGAGAGAAACTCCGCGAGCTGCAGTGGAAGGACGTCGTGGATCAAGCCTTGAGCCGCTTCGTGACTGCCCCCGGCGTCGTTCAAAACGAAAAACATCGCCGCGACCACGAGGACGGAGTCCTCGAAACGCCACAGCTCGGGCGTTTGTCGCAGCAATAAATATTCGAACGGCGGCGCCTCGAGCGCGGCGAGTCCTGCGTTCACACCGTCCGTATAAGCGGTCAAGATCCCATGGTCGTCCGCGTGCGATAGCGAAACGCACTTCTGCGCGCGCATGCGCATCCGATGGAGACGGCGGCGTCGATCGAGCGGCAGCGCAGCTTCACCAAAAAGCGCCGCGAGCTCACCGGCCGCCTGACGTCTCAAGAGGTCCATCTGGAAAAAGCGTTCTTGGGCATGAACGAAGCCCAGGGCTCGTGCGACGTCCGCGCGGCTCTCGCCTTTGATCGTCGCGACACCGAGCGCGTCCCGCTCGACGGTGGCAGCCTCCGAGAGGCCAGGCAAGATCGCCTCGCCGTCGAGCTGCGCAAGGCTAGAACGTAGTGCGTGGCACGCCAAAAAACCTCCGAGCAGGACGACGATAGCGCCGAGCGCGGCAAAACGCTTCACCCAGACCATGACAGTCTGATATTAGTACACCCCGGAGGTGTCACGTGGGACTCATCAGTTTCTTGGCTATCGGATTGATTGCTGGCTGGCTCGCCGGTCAGATCATGAAGGGCAAGGGCTTCGGCCTCGTGGGGAACATCATCGTCGGCGTGATCGGAGCGGTCCTCGGCGGGTTACTGTTCGGCCTCCTGGGTTTGTCCGCGAGCGGCACGATCGGCTCGCTCGTAACGGCGACCGTAGGCGCCGTGGTGCTTCTTGCCGCCGTGGCGCGTCTGAAGAAAGCCTAGGCAGCCCGACCGTCGATCGGCGAAGTGATGAAGCTCTCGAGGCTCGGCGGCAAGTTCACCGAGGAATCCGGCATCCTGCAGTTGATGAACGACCTCGGCGATGCGCTTGCCGCGGGCGACGATATCCTGATGCTCGGCGGCGGCAACCCCGGGCGTATTCCGGAAGTCGAGGCAATCTTCACGGAGCGATTGCAAAGCATGCTGTCCGTTTCGGACGAGATAGAAAAGCTGCTTAGCAGCTACGACGCGCCGGCGGGAAATCGCCCCTTCATCGAAGCGATGGCCGCGCTTCTGAGGAAACATTACGGTTGGGAGGTTGGCCCAGAGAACGTTGCGCTGACGACGGGGAGCCAAACGTCGTTTTTCTTTTTGTTCAATTTGCTCGGCGGTATGTCCGACGACGGCCGCCACCGGAAAATCCTCCTGCCGCTCACACCCGAATATATCGGTTATGCGGATACGGGCATTGCCCGGGATTTGTTTGTTTCACAAAGGCCAGAGATCGAGCTTCTGGAAGACGATTTGTTCAAGTATCACGTCGATTTCGACGCCGTGCGCGTGAGCGAGGACATCGCCGCGCTCTGTGTTTCGCGGCCCACGAACCCGACCTCGAACGTGCTCACCGAAAATGAGCTTCTGCGCTTGAGCGCGCTCGCGGCGAAAAACGAGATCCCTCTCATCATCGACAACGCCTACGGTCCACCGTTTCCCAACATCGTCTTCACGGATGCCGGGCCGATCTGGAACGAGAACATCATCTTGTCGATGAGTCTCTCGAAGCTCGGCCTTCCTGGCGTTCGCACCGGGATCGTCATCGCAAATGAGATGATAATCAGAGCCGTCTCTGCGATGAACGCCATCGTGAGCCTCGCACCTGGAAGCTTCGGGGCGGTCTTGGCCCGCGATCTCGTGGCGAGCGGAGATGTGCTCGAGCTCTCTCGAAAAAAAATCCGGCCGTTCTACGAGCGCAAGTCGCAACTTGCGCTCGGTTGGCTTCGCGAAGCGATGAAGGGCTTGCCCTATCGCGTGCACAAGCCCGAGGGCACGTTCTTTTTCTGGCTCTGGCTCGAGAACATGCCGGTCACGTCAACCGTCCTTTACGAACGTCTCAAAAAGCGCGGCGTTCTCGTCGTTCCCGGGCACTACTTCTTTCCCGGCCTCGACGAGCTGTGGCGTCACAAACAGGAATGTTTGCGAGTGAGTTATTCCCAAGACGACGACATCGTCCGAAAGGGTATCGCGATCCTCGCCGAAGAGATCCGACGAGCCTTTTCCAAGTGACAAGCGTCAGCGCGCATACATTCTGAGCTCGGTTGCGAAGCGATCGGCGATCTCCAACGTGCGCTCGAGGTTGGGGTGGCGCACGATGATCATCCCGTCTGAAACGAGGGTTTGTTTCCAGTTGCGGCGGGGCGCCCCTATCGGAAGGAGGTCCAATAACATCACGTGCTCGCCGAGCTCGGCCATCAAAGTCGCGAGGCCGTCGATCTTGTGGATGACACCCTCGCCCTCGGCGCGTTTGTAGATCCAGGCGGCGTTGTATTTGCGATCGACGGTTTGAGTGAAGCGGCCGTGGCAAATGGCCTCGGCCCAGCCTGTGAAAACATCGATATCAGAGGCGTAGTTGATGAGGTCGACGAGGTGCGCACCCGGTGGCCGAGCGGCGATCTCGCCGAACACGGCTTCACCGGAAGGGGTTTTGAACCACTCCATGTGCGTAAAGCCCGTCTTAAAGTTCAATGCTTTTACGACCGCCTCGCCCATCTTGCAGCCGGGTCGAAGCGCTTCGTCCTGAACAAGGCGCACAACGACGGTTTGCGGGCTTATCCACTCATGAGTCCGTGCTTGAAGCGCTCGAGGTCGATAAAAAGAGATGCTGAAATGCTCGATCTTGCCGTCGATGCAAATCGTCTCGTAGGTATAGTCGTCGCCGTCAATGAACTCCTCGACGCTCACTTCGGCCACGTGGCCGAGCGCTGGGAGCACGGCTTCGAGCTCGTCGGCGCTTCGTACGTGATAGGTGTCGGCCGCTCCGGCCCCCGCGATGGGCTTGACGACGACCGACCTTTCCGGAAAACCGATCGCGGCCGCGGCCTTCCGGCAGCCCTCGACGGTGGTGACGCTCGCATGTCGCGGCGTACGGATACCTGCGTCGTCGAGCCGCTTTTTCATGATCTCTTTGTCACGGAACGGGATCGTCTCTTCGACCGTCATACCCGCTATGCCGAGATGCTCCCGAAGCTTCGCCGCGAGGAGCATGAAAGGCTCCCAGAGGCATTCGATGCGGTCGAGTCGCGCTTTTTGGTGGATGGCCTCGACTTGCCGAAAGATCGCGTCTTCGTCAGTGTCGGTGAAAGACGGGATTTGGAAGTAAGCGCTGAGGCTATCGCGCGCGAGCTCGGGGAGCGCCGATTGCGCTTGATCACCTATTCCGATGGCGTTTGCGCCAACGCGCGCGAGCCCGCGCGTGAAAAAAGGCATCTCCGCCGGAAAACCCGGACTCATCATGAGGACGTTCATAGGACCCTCTTTGGGGCTTAGGCCAGCTGCACGTAGACTTGCTCGAGGACACGTTTGATGCCTCGCTTCACGACATCGGTGTCTTCGTGACGCAGGATGACAAAGCCCTCGCCTTCGTAAGTTCCCGACGGCGATTGGCCTAGCTCCGGAAGCTTGACCTCGGCGACGAGATCGCCGACGTCGCGCTGCGCTTGTTCGAGCCCGCGAATGCCGGTAACGCGTGCGCCCGTGCCCTGACCACGCAAATAGGCCGCACCCACGGCGTATCGCCGTGGCGGCGGCTCGAAGACGTCCTCGACCATGAGCCGCGCCCAAGCGCTGTAGAAATCAAAATCATGGGCATAAGAAAGAAGCGTCGCGAACTGCGCACCGGGAGGTCGGGCGCCCACCTCCGAGATCGCAACGCTTCCGTCTGTGCGCGCGAACCACTCCATGTGGCTCAGGCCGTTCTCGAGACCGAGAACGGATAGAGCTGGGCCCGCGACCTTCCGGATGGCCGAATAACGCGGATGGTCGAGCTCGATGGGCGAGACCACGCTCCACTGAATCCAAGGATGGCGCAAGACTTCGATGGGTGCGGGGTAGTAATCGTTGATCGAGTACCACGTGAGCTCTCCGGCGAGCACCACGCTGTCGAAAGAATGTTCCTCCCCGACGATGAACTCTTCGAGGAGCGTTGGTCTCGTATCCGAGGGCGGCATCGAAGCGAGACATTCCGAGAGCGCCCGATCGTCATCGAGGCGAAATGTCGACTGCGCCCCTGCGCCCGCGGGCGGCTTTATGACGAGCGGGAAGCCGACCTCTCGCACGAAGGCGAATGCCTCTCTCGTGTCGCGCACGAGGCGATGGCGTGCGCAAGGGAGCCCATGGCGTGCGAGCAGCGTTTTCATGAGCGCTTTGTCACGAAAATTCCGCGCGGCTTCGGCGCCCATGCCGGAGATACCGAGCTCGTCGCGAATTTGACCAAGGGGCACTTGAAGCTGCTCGAGCGTTCCGAGCAAACGATCGACCGAGCCGAAGGTGCGCTTCATCGCGCGCGTGGCCTTCTCGATGGCGCTTCGCGAAAGACCCGCTTCGACGCGGTAGTGGCCCGCCAGCTGTTTACGCAAACTCTCGGGGAGCTTCTCTTCGGGATCCTGGCTGATGAGGCCGAGTCGTACGTTGTGAAGACCCGCCGCAGCGCTTATGAAGCGAAGCGTCGTTTCGGCGAAATAGGGCGCGACGAAAACCACGTTCGTCATGGGAGGGATTATAATCCCTCTCATGCTCCGGATCGCTTTTCTCGCGTCGGAGCTCACGCCCTTCGCGAAGACAGGCGGCCTCGCCGATGTGGCTGAGGCGCTTCCCCGAACGCTCGGGAAGCTCGGACACGACGTGCGTGTTTTCGTGCCGCTCTATGGCAGCATCGATGGCGCCGCGCACGGACTCGAACCCGTCGAAGTAAGCACGGAGGGCTTCGCGCTCAGAAAGGGGATGCTCCCGCGATCCAGCGTGCCGGTCTACTTCATTGATGCTCCTCGATTTTTCGCACGAGAGGCCATATATACGAACGACGAGGACGAGCCGTTCCGCTTCTTGTTTTTTTGCCGTGCGGTGCTCGAGGCCTGCCACCATTTGGCCTTTGCGCCGGAGATTTTTCATCTGAACGATTGGCAAACGGCGCTCGTGCCCCTGCTTTTGAAGAGGGCCGCATCGAGCCTCTTTGACAAGGCGAAGACGCTCTTCACGATACACAACCTCGCCTACCAAGGTGTTTTTTTCGCGGAAATCGTGAAAGCCATTGGCATCGAAGGCCCGTCGTCGTTCGACGCCCGGGATTCAAAGGACGGTATCGTCAATTTCCTCAAGACCGGGCTCGTGCACGCGGATCATCTTTCCACCGTGAGCCCGACATATGCCGAGGAGATCCAGACCCCCGAGCAAGGATACGGTCTCGATGCGCTCCTGCGACGTCGACGCGCTGCGCTCGTCGGGATTCTGAACGGCGTGGACTACGAAACGTGGAGCCCCGCGAATGACACGCTCATTCCGTTCCGCTACACGGAAAAGAATCTCGACGGAAAGAACCAGAACAAAAAAGCTCTTTTGAAGGAGTTGAGCCTTTCGCAACCGGAGGATGTGCCGCTCGTCGGCATGGTGACGCGCTTGTCCGCGCAAAAAGGCCTCGACTTGCTCGTCGAGACTCTTCCCGAGCTCTTGTCACGCGAGTCCTGGTCACTCGTCGTCCTCGGCACCGGCGAGGCGCCATACGAAGAGTTTTTTGCCTCGCTCCAAAGAGACTACCCCGATCGCCTCTGTTTCTATCGTGGCTTTCACAACCCGCTCGCGCATTGGATCGAGGCGGCGGCGGACATGTTTCTCATGCCTTCCCGCTACGAGCCCTGTGGTCTCAACCAGATGTACAGCCTCAAATATGGGACGGTTCCTATCGTTCGCAAGACGGGCGGTCTTGCTGATAGCGTGAAGCTCTTCGATCCCGCTACCGGCGAGGGCACGGGAATCGTGTTCGAGCACTACAAGCCCGACGGTGTCCGCTGGGCCCTCGGTGCTGCACTCGAGCTCTACCGTGACCGCCCGTCCTGGCGCCGGCTCGTCGCGAACGGGATGGCGCAGGATTTTTCCTGGGAACGCCAGGCTGAGACCTATGTAGCGATCTATCGGCGACTCTCGGGCCCATAGAGTGCTTCAAGAGCTCGGGGAATAAAGCGTCGCGCGGGTTGTCGCCAAACGTCACTAGTTCCTGATAGATTGGCGCTTCTTCTACTCTGTAGTGGGGCGCCGCCGTGCATGTCGTTCTTATCGAGCCTTGCTTTCCCAAGAACCAGCGGGAGTTCGCCCGAGCCCTCCACGAAGTCGGCGCAACCGTTACCGGCGTTGGCGAGCGCCCGAAAGAAGCGCTCGATGACGAGCTCCGGCGCTGGTTGACCCACTACGAGCAAGTGCCGTCGGTCGTGGACGAGGGCGCTGTTTCTGAGAAGGTTCGCTGGCTTCAATCGAAGCTCCCCATCGATCGGCTCGAAGCGACGATCGAGGCGCATATCTTGCCTGCCGCCCATGTGCGGGAGGCGTGCGCTATCGCGGGGACGTCCACGAAGACAGCCTTCTTGTGCCGCGACAAGCCCGCGATGAAACAAGTCCTTCGCGAGGGTGGCATTGCTTGCGCGCCATCGATGGGCAGCAGCTCCCGATCGGAAATTCGCGATTTCGTTGCGGCCGTGGGCTATCCCGTTATCATTAAACCGCCGAGCGGGGCGGGTGCGGCCGGCACCGCCCGTGCCGATAACGACGACGCGCTCGACGCTGCGCTCCACGAGATGGGAGTGGATCAAGGCGCGAGCGTGGCGGTCGAGGAGTTCATCGAGGGCCATGAGGGCTTTTACGACACCATCACCATCGATGGTGAAGTGGCTCACGACTTCATCTCACACTACTACCCGAATGTTCTCGAAGCGATGCGCGAGCGTTGGATCTCGCCGCAGTTCATCGCGACGAATCAAGTGGATACCGCCCCTGACTACAAGCAAGTGCGGGAGATGGGCAAGAAAGTCATCTCGCTGCTCGGGATCGAAACCTCGTCGACCCACATGGAGTGGTTTTTCGGGCCAAAGGGTCTCAAGTTCTCGGAGATCGGCTGCCGGCCGCCAGGTGTCGGCGCCTGGGATCTCTATAGTGTCGGCAACGAGATGGACCTCTATCGCGAGTGGGCCGTCGCCGTCACAGCCAAGAGCACGAGCCAGAAGGCGTCGCGTGCCTACGCGGCCGGTATCATCACGCTGCGTCCCGAACGAGATGGAAGGATCATCGGCTACGAGGGCATCGCCTCGATCGAGAGCGAGCTCGGTCAGTGGATCATCGACTATCATCTTCCGCGTGCGGGAGAACCGACCCAGCCCGTCGAGGCCGGCTATATGGCGAATGCGTGGATCCGCATGCGCCATCCGAAATTCGATGAGCTCCGCCAAATGTTGAACCGCGTCGGCGAAACCGTGAAGGTCCGAGCAGAGTGACATCCAAAAACCGCACGGTCTGGCTCTTGGGGCCGCAATACCACAGGCCGACTCTAGGCGAACTCTACGAGAAGCTCGATCTACCCGACGGCCCGATCGCCGTCGTGACTGCCGGTTGGCAAGAGCGTGAAGGCGAGGACGAAGAGCTCGACGGGTATCTCGGCGGCCGCTCACTGGATCTCGAACTCTACCGCCGCGCCGATCGGGTATTCCGGGACGACCCGAAATTCCGTGAGGCTCATCGTGAGATGCAGCGCAAGCTGCGGGAGATCGAAGGGCTTTACGACTTGCGCCTTTCGTATGTCGTCGAGAGCGTTAGGCGCCTTCTAAAGGCCGAAGGGCACGAAGAGCTACTGCGTCCGGAACAAGAACATGCGATCGAGCAACTGCGAGAGCTCGACGTCTGGCATTTGAAGCGCATTCTCGATATTCGAGGAGAGTTCGAGACGACGTGGAAGCCTCTCGAGCGGGAAGCGATCGCACGCGAGCGCGAGGAGATACGCACGATTCTCAAAGGCGCGCCTGCGCTAGTGATCACCGGAGGACATGTTGCGGTTCTTCTCAACCGGCTTCGTCTGTTCGGGATGCAAGAGCTTGCGCAAGGCAAGACGATCGTCGCGTGGTCGGCGGGCGCTATGGTGCTCACTGAGCGGGTGGTCCTCTTTCACGACCATCCCCCGCAAGGCCCAGGCAATGCCGAGGTCTTGGAGGAGGGGCTCGGTCTCTGCCCGCGACTCGTGGCGCTTCCCGATGGCAAAAAACGTCTCGATTTGAGTGAGGAGGATGGGGTCGCCTCGTTCGCGAGCCGGTTTCTTCCCGATTATTGCGTCGTCATGGGGGACGGCGACTGCATCGCGTTCGATGGCGAGACGTTCTCGGCGAAAAAAGAAGTGCTTCGTCTCAGCCCCAACGGCACCGTGGAGAAAGTGACATCGTGGTAACGCGAGAGCGAGAGGATATCACCGAGCGGGAGCTCGCGATCCACGACGTCTCTGACAAGAAACCGACGCGCGGGGAGATCGACGCGTTCATTGAGTCGCACGAGTTTCCCCTCGTCGAAGGCTCCTACACGACGTTCGTCTACCGAGGACCTGCGGAAGCCGTCTATCTAGGACATTGGATCTACGGTCTTCCTTCGTCCCAGCAGTTCAAGCACGTCGTCGGAACCGACCTGTGGTATCTCGTCATGGAACTCCCTCCGGACTCACGTATCGAGTACAAGCTCCAGAGAACTCATCACGGAAAAATGGAATGGCTGCTCGATCCGCTGAACAGTCACAAAGCCTCGGATCCGTTCGGCGAGAACTCGGTGTGCCATACAGCGGGATACGAGATACCGGAATGGGCCCAGCCAGACCCGGAGGCGCGCCCGGGTACGCTCAAAGAAATGGTTTTCGAGAGCCCGGCGCTCGGTAGTGCGAGAAAAGTGATGCTCTATTTGCCGGCGCGATTCCGGACAACGCGGCGCTATCCGTTGCTGCTCGTCCATGATGGACCGGAATATCTGAGATATTCGGGCATGAAGACGGTGCTCGACAACTTGATTTATCGGCTCGAGATCCCGGGCATGATCGTGGCGCTCACCCATCCGGAAAAACGCTTGGCCGAATACGCGAACCATCAACCCCACGCTCGCTACCTCACGGAGGAGCTCGTCCCGTTTCTCGAATCGGAGCTTCCGCTTCTCAACCAGCCGCGCTATCGCGGACTCATGGGCGCTAGCTTCGGCGCGGTAGCTTCGCTCTCGACAGCCTGGCGGTATCCCGGTTTTTACGGACGTCTTCTGCTGCAATCGGGCTCGTTCGCGTTCAGCGACATCGGCGAGCATCAGCGTGGTCCGGCCTTCGATCCTGTGGTCGAGTTCATGAACGCCTATCGCGCGGAGCCTAAATCCGTGAGCGAGAAAGTCTTCATCAGCTGCGGGACCTATGAAGCGAATATCTACGAGAATCGATCGATCGTTCCGTTCCTGCAAAAGACGGGAATGGAGGTCCGCTATGTCGAAGCTCGGGATGGGCACAACTGGGAGAATTGGCGGGATCGCCTGCGCGAGGGGCTTTCATGGCTCTTTCCCGGACCGCTTTGGATGGTTTACGAATAGGTGACGAAGCAGAAGACCGTCTGGCACTCACAGCGCCTCGGTACCGACGTGGGTGTTGTGCGCTGGGGCGAGATGGGAACGCCGGTGCTCCTGTTCCCGACAGCGGGCGGTGATGCCGAGGAGATCGAACGCTTCCACGTCATAGACGCTATAGGACCTCTTCTTGAAGCTGGTCGTGTGAAGATTTTTTCCTGCGAAAGCGTTGCGGGGCAGTCGCTGTTGATGGAAGAGGGAACGCCGGCGTACCGCATGCGGGTTCAGAATCAGTTTGAGCAGTTTGTGTATCACGAGCTCGTCCCCGCGATCCGGAAAGACTGTCAGTCGAATGATATCGGTATCATCACTGCGGGATCTTCCATTGGCGCGTTCAACGCATTAGCGGCTTTGGCCCGCTACCCGGACGCGTTCACCCATGCCGTGTGTTTGAGCGGGACCTACAATCTCGACCGCTTCTTGCGGGCCGAGGCTACCGAGGACTGGCATTTCTCCTCGCCGCTTCATTTCCTTCCTGGGCTCGAAGGAGAGCTTCTGGAGAAGCTCAGGTCGCGTTTCGTGCTTTTGGCTTCCGGGGAAGGTGAGGCCGAAGACATCGAGGAGTCTTGGGGGATGGCGAAACTCCTGGGCGCGAAAGGCATTCCGAACCGTGTCGATTCTTGGGGCAAGCAATGGCACCACGACTGGGTCACGTGGCGGAAGATGTTCCCGCAATATCTCGATGAGCTAGTCCCCTGGAACAGAGATTCGTAACCTAAATCTCGGGCTCTTTTGCGCGCTGGCTGCGTTGTTTCTCCTCGAAATATCCCAATATGACTTCGTCGTCACGCCTTGCCAGCCCACAAAATGACCTCGAGCCTTAGGCCACGAACCTCTGTTCCAGGGGACTAGCGTGAAGCTGCCCGAGTCGGTTCTCCCATGAAAGGGCGTATCTTCTGGCGCTCACGCCCAGCGATTATCTCGCGCTCGTCGCGAGCTACCGCTCTGGTTCGACGAATGGTGCGGTCGCGATACTTCGGGCGGCCGACGGGGCCGAGCTTCGGGCAGCGCTCGACGACGTTCCATATCTAGAGACAGGAGCGCCGGGTATCAGGTAGCCGGCAGCAGCAAGGCGGACCTTCCGACAGAAGCTTGCAACCAGAAACTGAAACTTCCACAATACCCCTAAGCCCTTTAGACCGAACCGAACCCGGAGCCATATTCTGAGCAAACTAGAGCAAGAACTCGAGGAGCTTAGGGAGCAGCTGCGGCGGAATCACGTCTATCTCGTGGCTGCGCTGTCTGTGATCGGTCTGAGCGCGCTCGTTTCCGTGGGGTTGGTCGGTTTTTACGGCTGGCGACTCGGCGATCAGATGTGGCAGCTGCAGCGCGACGTTTCGGCGGTGAACGAAGACTCGCACACGAGGACGCGAGCGCTGTCGCTCGACCTTACTCGGCAGCAGCGAGAGCTGACGGCGATTCGAAACGCCGCCACCCGGGATCTCACGGCCATTAAGGAAGCCAACCGCAAGATCGCCTCCATCCGCGACCCCAAAAAAGAGCTCGCGGCGCTTCGCGAGGCCAATCAGGCTCTTTGGTCCGAGCTCGCTACACAACGTGAGGATCTGCTCGACGCTATCGAGGAGCGGTCCCCGTCCGAGTCGAGCCAACGCATCGAAAGCCCGGAGAAGCGGTTTCGGCTCGGCGAAACAAGATTCGAAGACCCGACGGCGGCATGGAGCGAAGTCCCCGGCTTCGTCGTCGAAGACGAAAAGGTTCACCGGGCCACCGCGCTTCCTGCCAGCCCCGCCCATCTTCTGGTCGAGCTGAGCCCGGACAAAGTCGCGCTAGGCCAAAGTTACGAGCTCGAGGTCCGTCTCGTAAATCGCAGCAACCGTGCTTTGGACGCGACGAGCCTGCGTCTCGACTGGTCCTTCGCGGGCAAGAAAACGGGCGGCGGCGTGCCCCTCGATATCGCCCATGTCGGCGCGCGTGAAAGCGCCGTGCTCTATTCTGTTGGGGGACGATGGACGCCCGCCCACGAACAAGGCGCCGTTGTCTTGACGGCGACCGTCACCCTGAAAGGCGGCGAGCGACTAGCCAACACGCTCAGCTGGAGATATTAGATCAGCATTCTGCTGACCGCTGATTACCGAACAATCTGCTCGCGCTTCAGTTCTTGGACCACGAGGCGGGCGACGTCGTCGATGACGACGCGTGAAGATTTCGGGTTCATCGTTTGGCTGTAGCCCGTCCAGACGAGCTTGGCGTCAGCCACGGAATAGAACGCGGTCTCGACGCGCACCGCAATCTCGGTCGTCAGATAACCCGGGTCGTAATTAAGATGCCCAAACCCCGCCGTAGTAGTCGTGAAACGTGTTGTAGGGTCGCGAGAATGAGCCTGGGTCATAGGCGACGCTGTTGTTCTCCTCGATGAGCCGCATGACCGCGGCGCCGTCGATGCCTTCCGCCCGTAGCTTGGCCAAGACTTTGTCGACGTCGCCTTCATCTTCTTTCGGCACGATCTCGTAGGACTTGAAGCCTACCGTGCTTTTGGGAAGGCGGCGTGTGAACTCGTCTTCGGCGACGCGGCGCGTGCTCTCGTCGCGAGCGAGTGCTATGGCGACGACGCGGCGGTAGGGGCCTGGGGATGCGTCCGGCTCTCTCCACGTACCGAAGAGCTCGCTGCGGGACGAGCATGAGAGCGTGAGAGTTGATGCGATCATCAACAAAGCGGCGGTTGCGACGCTAGGATGTGCCGTAGTGCTTTTTCTGAAATTCATGATACTCCTTGCTTTTGTTCTTGATCGCCTGCCACCATTCCGGGTTCTCGCGATACCACCGAACCGTGCCCTCGAGGCCGCTCGCGAAGGGTATCTCCGGATTCCATCCGAGACCGCACAGCTTTTCGGTGTCCACGCTATAGCGCCGGTCGTGGCCCGGGCGATCGGTGACGGGCTCGATGAGGCTTTCGGGTTTTCCAAGAAGTGCAAGGATGGTCTTCGTGAGCTCCAGGTTGGTGAGCTCGTGCCCGCCGCCGATATTGTAGGTTTCGCCGTCGATACCGTGCTCGAGCACTAGGTCGATCGCGCGACAGTGGTCGTCGACGTGGAGCCAGTCGCGCATTTGCAGGCCGTCTCCGTATAGTGGCAGTGGACGGTCTTCGAGGGCGTTCGTCACGAAGAGCGGGATCACTTTCTCGGGATATTGACGTGGGCCGTAATTATTGGATGCCCGCGTCACGATCACGGGAACACCGTAGGTGACGAAGTAGGAATAAGCGAGGCGATCGGCGCCCAGCTTGCTCGCGGAATAGGGATTGCGCGGCGCGAGAATGTCGGTTTCGCGCGCCGAGCCCGTTTCGATGGCACCGTAGACTTCGTCGGTCGAGATCTGGATAAAACGCTTGGGGCGATCCGCCGCGCGAAACGCTTCGAGCAGGACGTAGGTTCCGAATACATCCGTGATGATGAAGTCGCCGGCGTCGTGTATCGAACGATCGACGTGCGTTTCCGCCGCGAAGTTCACGAGCCAATCGGCTTCGGCGACGAGCGGCTCGACCGTTTCCCGGTCACAAATGTCGCCTTGGATGAAACGATAGTTGGGCCGGTCCTCGATTTCACGAAGGTTCTCGAGATTCCCGGCATAAGTCAGCTTGTCGATATTGAGGATCAACCAGTCAGGATGAGCGGTCGTGAGGTAGTGAATGAAGCCGCTGCCGATGAACCCGGCTCCGCCGGTGACGAGTATCGTTTGGCCCATAATTCGTGAGCGCGACTATAGCCTAACTATCGGTACTAGATCACGCCCCCATCCCGAGACCCGTGCCATACGGTGTCTTGTTGTTGGTGTTAATGGGCGGGCGCATCAAAGTTCCTCGAAAACCGTACGAAGTCGACGCGCCACCACGCGCACCTCGCCGTCTGTGATTTGTCTCACACGAACCGTCGTCCCGTCATAAGTCATACGGGGGCTTCCAGCCATCAGCCGCTGACGCAGCTCGGCATGCGTCAACGGGATCACCTTTTCGTCCCAGCTGAGATCGACATCGCCGTAGCCTTTCGTGTTGACCGCGTACTCCGCCGTCAATCCCGGCACGTTCTGGAGCTCGTTTGCCAGCCACCGCGCTCTCTCGTTCCACGTACGAATGTCTGATCGTGGTCGCGCTTCACATAGGCTTCGAGTGCGACGACGAGTGCGATGATTTCTTCTTTGCCGACTTTCATGCCGCGCCCGATATTGCCGTTCGGTGCTGCGTTGAGCCGCGTGCTTGCGCCGAGAGCGACGGTGGTTCCGAGAAACTGACGACGACCGATTGCTTTTTTCAATGAGCGAGCCTCCAAGTTTTGCGCCTCGATTTCTCGATTTCTATCACGGTGACGGGCTCGGATAGAATCGCGTAATGATGGAGCTTTGGACGGGAAAGGTCGAGGCCGAGTGGATCGACTATAACGGCCACATGAACGTTGCCTATTACCACATGGCCTTCGACCGATCGACGGACCGCTTCCTCGAGTCTCTCGGTCTCGGCGAGGATTACCTATCACGCGAATCGGGATCGATGTTCGCGCTCGAAGATCACTTGACCTATCAAAACGAGCTCAGGCTCGGCGACCCCATCCGCATCACGCTGCAGCTCCTCGATTTCGACGAGAAGCGGGCGCATTACTTTCTGCGCATGTATCACGCGGAGGAACACTTCCTCGCCGCCACGAACGAGCATCTTTCGATATTCATCGACATGGGCGACAGGCGCTCCGCGAAGCTTCCCGACGACGTCTTTCGAGCGCTCTCCAATCTGCGCGAAGAGCATCGCGAGCTTCCTGTTCCCGAAGAGGCGGGACGCGGCATGCGGATCCGGCGACCCTGATTGGAGCCGCCTTTCGCGGAACCTTCGCGAGGTTTTTCCCGTTTCCTTTCTCGATGATATCCATAGGCCAACAGCTCAGTCTCGTCTGGCGTAAACTACTGAGGAGCCCATGTTTCAGCGCGATCGCCTTGACCCTCGCTCTCGGGATCGGCGCCAATACCGCCATTTCACCGTCGTGCACGCGGTGCTCCTCACGCCGCTTCCCCTCGAGCGGCCGCAAGAGCTCTACGGGCTTTGGCATACCGGCCACGGGATTGGCATCCCTCAGATCGAACAGTCCAACGCGACCTATACCGTCTATCGGGAGCTTGCGGAATCGTTCTTGGAAGTCGGTCTGTCGAACGGTGGTTTTTCGATGAGCTTGACGGAAGTCGGCGAGTCTGTCCGCATCGACACCGCGGCAGCGACGGCGTCTTTGTTCGAAGTGCTCGGCGTAGCCCCACTCCTTGGCCGTAGCTTTACCGAGCAAGAGGATGACCCGTGAGCCAGAGAACGCGCGAGATCGGGATCCGCATGGCGCTCGGCGCGGACCGCTCGGGCGTGAGCCGCATGGTCGTTGCTCAAGGGATGCACATCGCGGCTCTAGGCGTGTCCTTGGCTTTGGTCGCCACGCGGTGGATGACGGCACTCTTGTTCGCGTCGGGAGTCATGACCCGGCGACCTTTGCCGTCCTGTCCTTGTTCCTTCTCGGGGTAGCCGCCCTGGCGAGCTACATCCCGGCGCGGCGGGCCGCGAGCGTGAGCCCCGTACGCGCGCTCCGTTACGAGTAAGGAGGTGGCTTCGGGATTCGGATAAGATGGCGACTCAGCGATGCTCGAAGAGAGTGCGAGCATTAAGCATTAGCAGGGTGCTGACGAAAGGCAGCTGCACCCTGCTGCGAGCGGAGCGAGCCCGGCCCGAATGGGCCGATGGCACGCCGGGCGAGCTCGGCGCAAGTTCAAGAGAGAGCGAGCATTAAGCATTAGGAGGAACGATGAATCTTGCCCGATTCCCACGCCGCCGCTACACGAATGGCCGGACCCCGATCGAAAAACTACCCCGACTTTCCGCCGAGCTCGGCGGCCCGACCATCTATATCAAGCGCGACGACTTGCTCGGCCTCGCCGGCGGCGGGAACAAGACGCGCAAGCTCGAGTTCCTCGTCGCCGATGCGCTCGCCCAGGGAGCGGACACGCTCGTTACTTGCGGCGCCGTCCAATCCAACCATTGTCGTTTGACCTTGTCCGCTGCGGTGAAAGAGAGGATGAAATGCCGCCTCGTGCTGGAAGAGCGGGTGCCGGGAAGCTATTCCGAGGACGCGAGCGGCAATAACTTTCTATTTCGTTTGCTGGGCGTGGAATCGGTCCGTGTCGTCCCGGCGGGCTCGGACATGACGGCGGAGATGGAGGCGGTGGCTGGCGAAGTCGCATCCGCGGGACACAAGCCCTATGTCATACCGGGTGGCGGCTCCAACCCCATCGGCGCCACCGGCTACGTGGCCTGCGCTCAGGAGATCCTGACGCAAACGTTCGAGGAGGGGCTTCAGATCGACCGCGTCGTCACCGCAAGCGGAAGCTCGGGAACGCACGCTGGCCTCGTCACCGGCCTCTATGGCGACATCCCTGTCGTCGGCATCGACGTCAGCCGGCCGAAGGACGCCCAAGAGGAGCTCGTGTACGGTCTCGTCGAGGCCACTGCCGAGCGGGTCGGCCGCGGAGCGATCCCAAGCACGGCCATTTTGTGCTTCGACGAGTATGTCGGCCCCGGGTATTCCCGGCCGACTCCGGAGATGGCCGAAGCGGTGCAGATGCTCGCGAGGCTCGAAGGTATTCTGCTGGATCCAGTCTATACGGGAAAAACGATGGCCGGTCTGGTCGACCTGACGCGAAAAGGCTTCCTGAAAGAGGACGAAAACGTCCTTTTTCTCCATACTGGCGGCTCTCCAGCGCTCTACGCCTACCAGGACGACGTCCTCCGGTGAAGCTGTCGGTTCTCGTTACGGAAAGCCCCTAATTTCTTAATTTGATGAAAACAAAGTGTTTGCGTTGAGTTGCATTTGAATGGGTGTCGGAAAAACTTACGTCTTCTAGCGAAGTATCGACGCGAATCTCCTTTAAGCTATTGATTACAAAGGCACTAACCAGTTTGGTACCGTCATTGCATTACTAAACGGCGAGCCGCTGCCAAAGGTGCGGAACAAGGAAAAGGGGTCATGCTTCAGGGAAAACATCAAGGCCGCGGCCCCGACCGCGAGTCAGAGGGGACATCGAAATGAGATTCAGCTATAAGTATTTGGCAATCTTGCTCTTAGCTTTGGCGTTGCCAGGCACCGCGGTGGCGGGCATTACGGGTTTCTCAGCCTTTAACGGGAATATCGGATCGTTTAGTGCGGATTGCCCCCTAGGTGGATTCACATGCACCGGTACGAAATCGTATGACGAGGACGGTGAGATGTCGCTGACCCTCGATGTCGACACAGGCGGCAATTACGTCATCACCGAAACGATCACCAACATGGATGATTTCGACTGGAGCGATTTCCACTGGTTTCTCACGGAAGAGTCAGGCAACGTTACTTTTGTTAGCATTACCGGGTTTGCGCCTTTTACCAACGGGAATTTGGGTGTGACCACCGCCGATGTCGATATGGGCACCGTGTCATCCGGCGGTGGCCAGATGACGGACGTCATCATCACGGTCAACGTCGCGGCTGCCCGCGGTGGCCTCTTCGCGCTGAACCAGTTCCCGACTTTTCCTGGGCCGGGGCCTGGGCCGGGAGTCCCGGAGCCTGCTACGATGCTGCTTCTCGGAACCGCACTCGTGGGGCTCGCGCGAGCGAGACGCCGCTAAAGTTTTCGCGTCCAATCAACAATCAATGGGCTCGGCCGAAAGGTCGGGCCCCTTTTGCGTTTAGCGGTATAGCGTCGGCCGCCTCGTGGCTTATCATCTGTCGCGAGACGAACCGTGTCTCTGAACGCACCAACCGCAGCCTCGAGCTTGACTCAGCTCGCGCAAAGCAGTAGGGAGCGTTGGTGGACGCTCTCGTTCGAGCCGCAACCCCCCGAGAGTCTCGCGATCCTCAGAATCTTCCTCGACGTTTTCTTCCTCCCCTTTTGGCGTTTTTATGGTTTGACCGCGATGCCCGTGACTTCGAAGTGACCGTTCGCTAGGAGCGGGCCCGAGCCCAGAAATGCGCGCGCCGGGAAGTGATCGTCGAAATAGGTGCGGTAGACGTCGTTGAACGCACCATAGAGCGATAAATCGGGGCAGTGGACGTTCACCATCACGAGGTCGCTCATGGACATGCCGGCCATTTCGAGCCGTGCCTTCATCCCGTCCATGACGATCCGCACTTCGTCCTCGATCTTCGGCGGCGGCGCCCCGGTTGCGGCGTCGATGCCGATGGACCCGGCGAGGTAGAGCGTGTCGCCCACGAGAACGGCGTTGCTGTAAGGGTTGTTGTCACTACGGCCCGGGACGTTCATGAACTTGTGCTCTGTGGCGCCGCGGGTCTCCTCGACCGTGAGAACGGCAAAGCCAGCGATCAAAACGACGGCGAGAGCAGCTATCGTAAGGTTTCGCATCATTTCCTCCTATAGTCCGCTACTCTACACGCAGAACGAGGGCGAGATCGACTGCGAGTGCGTCTCTCGTGCTCAGTGCGCGCTCACTCCTCGTGAGCGCGCTTGACGCCTCGCTCTTCGCTCGGCTTTCCGCTGTCGGCCCTGTCGGGCCGGGGGAGCGTTGCGAGCAGCAGGGTGCAGATGAGTTTTTCAGCACCCTGCTAGCTAGAGGCTGTTGCAAAAGCCCGTTTAGCGTCAAGGCGTTCATTTGTTTGAGCACAGGAGTGAGGCCGTTGGTTGTACTGCTTGTTAGGAACGCGCCTGTCGGGCACGGTCGAGCGTATTTTGCTTGTTGATGTCCGCGAGTTCTCGCAGACAATCCTGCAAGCTCTGCCATGCGGCGACGCCTTCGCGGATACGCTTGTGTGCGGCTTGGGGCACATAGTAGCCGGTAGTCTTGCCGTGCTTGCCACGAAAATTGATATAGAGGTGAGGGCCATGCTTTGGCCCGGGCCCGTGGCACCGACAAGTGGGCGTACCGCAGGTACGATAGGTTTCGGAGGGTGTGCCGAAGATCGCCCTTCGCGCATATTGTTGAATCTGTTGTAGGAGCTGGTCCCGACGTTTACGTGGATCGGAATGAAGGGTTCGGCATTTTCGCTGTCCTTTCTTCGCCGCTTGACTCGAGCGATCGATATGAGGTTTTGGCTGATAACGCACCACCCGACGTAACGCTTGAATCCTCGGTCGCCCTTGTAGGTGGCGCGAAGCATAGCGAAGCGGTGCTTGAGGGTGCTGATGCGGGACTCGACGCCCCCGCGCCACTTGAGGGCTCGACGGAACCAGCGCTTTTTTTGAACCTTGGCTCGTTTTTTCGAGGGTCGTCCTCGAGCCGGCAACACCACTTTCTTTACACCGAGATCTATGGCCTTGCGTTCATTGTCTGCCGAAAAGAATCCGCGGTCAGCGGTCGCCATCTCCGGCGCACGAGCGAACTGTTTTTTGTGTTGCTCCAGCGCGGGCATCCACTGAGTTTGGTCCGCCGGATTGCCTGCGGCAACTTCGTAGTGGCTAACAATGCCGTTCTCCACCTCATCAATTCGCACGAGTCGTCCAAACTCGGTCGGCTTCCATGTTTTGCCTTTTCGGATCACGGCCGTATGCTCCTCGAACAGGCTGACGATCTTGTCCGGATGGTGACGATGGCCCCCTAAAACACGGGCCTTTGTCTGAGCTAACACCTTTTTGCACAGTGGCAGATAATGTTCGAGTTGGCTCTGATTGCTTATGATGCTCACCAGCGAACCCACGACCGGAAGCTTTCCGCTCTTGAGCGACTGAATAACCTCGTCGGCTTGCCGGACCACGCTGCGCGCCGTGCCCATGAGCTTGCGATAACTTTGCTTGAACTTGACTTGGCTCGATTCGGTGAACGACTTGCTGGCGCGGTCGATCTCAAGCTGCCTGTTTTTCGTTGATCGGCTGTGGTCCACCACCTTGAGCGCACCTTGAGCACAAGCCTTTGCAATACACTTCAGACTACGGGTGAGCACCCGGATGCCATCGGCAAGCAGTGAGCTATCTGTGGGGTAATGGATGTTGCTCTCCACTACCGTCGTATCCGTGCGTAACTTGCGTCCCGTAGCCACCTTTTCGTCTCGAGCCTGAGCGACCACACGGGCATGGATTTTCTCTACGAACGCATCACCGAGTAGGGAAAAGTTGCGACTGAATGTGGAGTAGTTGGGAATCGAATCGTCGTCGAAGCGAGTGAAGCGCCGATACACGAGGCTAGAACGGATCTCCCGCTCGAGGACTCGGAAGGACCATCCTTTGATGTGCTTGAGTACACAGCTGCGGAGCAAGCGGTCAGGCGCGATACTCACCCGGCCGGTACGCGGTGAGAGCGGGAAACGACCAGCGAGCGATTCTCTCGTCAGTTCTATCAGCTCGGGGTCCTCGAGGAGCGTGTCGACGGGTTCGAGTAGATCATCCTTGATGAGCGACGCCTGTTTGGAGAAGTTGACGTAGAAGAGGGCGGACTGCCTGGTAACGGTCCCTATAACGCCTAATAAATATCATCCCTTAGGCTACAAGTCAAGAAAAAAACGACCAAATACAAAATAGTTGGGAAAATTCTTGCGGATCGATCCAGGCGCGTTTGGCGCCGGCAAATCACAGATCTGTCAGCTGCCCGATTGGACGCGGATTGAAACCAACGGTGAAAGCGGTTACGTTTTGCAACAGGCTCTAGCTAGTTCCTGTCCAGAAACACCATAACTTGTGGTGTACGAGAGGCCTATCGAAGATGTGGGTATTATACGTTTTCAGCCGGCACCTCGTAGGCTCGGAAGCGAATGAAAATCTTGGACGAAACGAGAGGCGAATCGTCAGCAATCCATGGCTATAAACGCAGTAAGAGTAATCATTATTATCGTAATAGGTGCCTTGCCATTACCAACAGGTTGCAGGTGATGATGGAACTCCATACGTAGGATTTGAAAGAAGGCAATGAGCGCCATGTGCATCGGTCGAGACCAAAGACTCGTTTCAAGAACGAAATGACGCCTTCGATTCCGCAGCGAAATCGCCGTAGGCGTTGATAGACCCAGGAACTCTTGACCATATCGGTCACCGCGAAGTGAGCCTTGGTAAAGGCAACATCTTCAACTCCCTTGCCTTTGATGGCTTCCAAGTTTGCCTTTGAAGAAAACGCGCCATCGTAGGCAACCTGGCGCGGGGCCCGTTCGTAGAGTTCGACTTGACGGTCGATCATGGTTTCCGCGAGAGTTGAATCGGACGGATTCCCATCCAAGATCACGCAATCCAAAATCATCGAGGACGAGCCACCAGTCAAACACACCTTGTGACCGTAGAGAGTCTCGCGCCGGTCTTTGCGAATAATGTCGGTGTGTTCTTCGAAGATCGAAACGACCTTTTCCTCCGCAGGCACACGCTCTTCATCAATCACTCTACGCCGAGTTTGGTTGATGACTTTTTCGGTGAGGACGAGAAAGTGCTTAAAATCCGCGGCGATCTTCTCCGCACTCGCTCGCTTCACCGGCTCGGTCAAGCCGGACTCGTCCAACTGGTCTGCAACGCGTTGAGCGGAGCGATAGGTTTCTTCCGACACCTTCAGTAGATCTCGATAGAACGCGACGCCTTTGTTCCTTATCCTTCGCGTTTAGAACTCCCAGTCGACGTCTCTTCGCTCGACGCGTTCGATTGCCGAAGACCACTACTGTACCCAGCAGTTCGCGAGTTCGGCACATGAGGCGAGTGAGAACTCGGACGCAGTCATAAAGAAGCTCGGAGTCCGTAGGAGAATGAATATTCGACTCCACTACCGTGCAGTCCACTCGTACTTTTCTTCCTTTTTCGATCGCGGTCTTCTCGGCAACACTCACCAACTCTCGGTTGATTTTCTCCAGCGTTTCGAACTTCACGGCTTTGATGTTTGCTGCTAGGGTCGACTTCGACGGGCTCGGCTCTATGATGCCGAGCTGGCAAAACGTCCGATAGCTTCGAGAGTCTGCCAAGTGAAACGCCAGCTCCCGATAGGTGAACTGATTCAGCTGCTTGACCAACAACGCCCGGAGAACCTGCTCCGCGCTCATTCCCCCACGACCAACATCGCTCGCGAAACCGTGTGCAGTCCACGCCTTTCCAGTCGTCGAAAGGATCGACGAGCGCCGTGTGAACGCCCGCAGCGCGACCCCCTTCGATATCCGCGGAGTAGAGATCCCCGATGTGCAACGTCGTCTCTGCTTTCGCACCGATCGCCTCGAGCGCGTGCTGAAATAATCGCGGGTCGGGCTTCTCGAAGCCGACGATATGAGAATCGAACACCCGCTCGAGATAGGGGCGCAGCCCGAGGTTGATGAGGATCCGTTCCACGGAGCCGTCGGAATTACTGACGACGACGAGGCGCAAACCGAGTGCCTTCAGCTCTTCGAGCGCTTCGGGAACGCCCGGTAACACGGTGCTCCAGAGCTTCTCGCGCCCCGGACCGCGAAAGACAGGAACGAGCTCGCGAACGAGAACCGCACTCCGCTTGGGCGCGACGCCGAGGTTCGCTACGATCAGCTTCAAGTAGAGCTCGAACGTCGTGAGATCCTCCGTCGACGCCTCACTTGCGATAGACCGCGATAGTGCGGGCCGCGACGCCGCTTCAGCGCGCTTCAAGGTTTCGAAAGACACGTCGACGCCGCGTTTCGCGAGCTCGTCCAAAATCCAGGCATAGTCCATCGAGACGAGGGTGTTCCCGACGTCGAGGAACACCGTTTCCAATTGGGCGTACGGGATTGGCGGGTAGGCCATTAAGTCCTAGATTAGCTCAGTCTTCGCGAAGCGCTGCCATGGGTCTTACCTCGGCGCCGAGCGCTATGCGGACGGTCGCGTTCAAGAGCGATACAATAAGTCCGTTTTGTCGAAGCAGAAAAACACCTACCCGCAGACCGAGCTAGTGCTTGTCGGAGGCGGCCACTCGCATGTGCAAGTGATCCGCCGCTTCGCGATGAAGCCTCCACCTTTGACGCACCTGACCGTCGTGGTCGACCATCCCGTCGCCGTTTATTCCGGCATGGTGCCCGGTTTCGTTGCCGGCCAATATCGCGCCGAAGAGCTCGAGATCGACGTCGTCCCGCTCGCCCGCCGCGCGATGGCGCGCGTCATACTTTCGGCCGCGACCCGCCTGGATGCCGACAAACGCCTCATATATCTCGAGGATCGTCCTCCGATCCGCTACGACGTGGCCTCGGTGGATATCGGCTCGACCGTGGCGGGGTTGGACCTACCGGGCGTTCGCGAGCACGCCGTCGCGACGCGTCCGATTGTGGATCTTGTCCGCCAGACCGACGCCCTCGTCGAGAAAGTTCGCAGCCGAGCGGCGGGCTCGCCTTTTCACATCGTGATCGTCGGCGGGGGAGCGGGGGGCGTCGAGCTCATGTTCACGCTTTGGGAGCGCGTCGCTGCGCGTCACGATCGGGCGATTCAGATGACCCTGGTACATGCTCTCGACCAGGTGCTCGCAGGCTACCCGCAGAGCCTCATCGACCGCGTCTACAGAAACGCCGAGACGCGCCACATCACCATCGTCGGGAACCGCCGCGCTGCGGAGGCGACCCCCGCGAGCGTTATCTTCGACAACGGCGAGACGATGCCCTACGACGCCCTCGTCTGGGTCACCGGCGCGGTGAGCCATCCATTCTCGCGCGCCTCCGACCTTCCCGTCGAAGAGCGCGGTTTCATCCGCACGCGCTCGACGCTCCAAGTCGAAGGCTACGACGATCTCTTTGCCGTCGGCGATTGCGCCACGATGAACGATTACCCGAAAACGCCGAAAGCGGGCGTCTACGCGGTGCGACAGGGACCCTATCTCATCGACAACCTTCGCGCGCGGATCGCAGGGCGGCCGGTCAAAGCTTATCGGCCGCAGGGAGATTTCCTCACGCTGTTGAATCTCGGCGACGGCAGAGCACTCGGCGCGAAATGGGGACGCTCGTTCGAAGGCAAGTGGGTGATGGATCTCAAGGACTGGATCGACCGCCGCTTCATGACACGCTTCCAGGTCTTGAATCGTGAAGGGGCCATGACCGACGCGTTCGAAAAGCTTCCGGACATGTCGAAAGAGATGGAGATGCTCTGCGGCGGCTGCGCGGCGAAAGTCGGCCAGAGTGTTCTCGAGCGCGCGCTCGGCCGGCTCGACCAACGGCGCCCGGACAAGACGGTGAAGCTCGGACTCGAAGAGCCGGACGACGCTGCGGCCTACGAGACCCCCAAAGGCGATGTCATCGTCTCGAGCGTCGATGCCTTCCGTGCGTTTTTCGACGACCCGTACCTCGTCGGACGCGTCGCGGCTATCAACTCGGTCTCGGATCTCTACGCCACTGGGGCTAAGCCTCGCTACGCGCTCGCCATCGTCGCCATCCCCAAGGATGCGCCGCCCGATCAAGCGGAGGACATTCTCTATCAAGTCCTTGCGGGCGCGCGCGCTGTTTTCGATCCGGAAGGCATTACGCTACTAGGCGGCCACACGACGACGGCGACGGAGCTCATCGTCGGCTTCACCGTCGACGGCTACGCCGGTGAGCACCTTCTCGCTATCGATGGTTTGGAGGTGGGCAACCGCCTCTTGCTCACCAAGAGCCTCGGGACAGGCGTCTTGCTCCACGCCGATATGCAAGGTCGTGTCTCGGGACCCTGGCTCCAAGCGACGATCGATACGATGCTCTCGAGCAACGCCGAAGCCGCGCGGATCGCGGTCGAGCTCGGTGCGAAAGCGGTCACCGACATCACCGGCTTCGGGCTCATGGGGCATCTCGCCGAGATGTTGCGCGCGAGCGGCGTCAGCGCAGTGCTCGACGTTTCGCAACTCCCCGCGCTCCCCGGCACCGTCGAGCTCTTGGCCCAGGGGTTCCGCAGCACCTTCCATCCGGAAAACGAGAAGGCCAAAAAGGGCATCATCATCCGTCCGGACGCGCAGAAAGACCCGCGGCTCGAGCTTCTGTTCGACCCCCAGACTTCGGGAGGGCTTTTATTCGGCCTGCCAGCTGACCGGGTCGGCGCAGCTTTTGCCAGGCTCTCTAACTTGACCGACATCGGAGAAGTCACTGCGGCGCGTGACGACGGAGCACCCGTCGAAGCGCGGGCGTGAACGCTTTCTCAAGTGAAACGCTCGGCGATGAGCGCGTAGACGGCGCGCATCCCCATCGCTTCACCACCCTCCGGTCGGCCGGGGCGCGAGCTCGTGTTCCAGGCCATCAGGTCGATATGCACCCACGGGATCTCGGGCTCGACGAACTCTTGAAGGAACAAGGCGGCCGTGATCGAGCCACCGAGTGATGTGTTGGCAGAGTTCGTGATGTCGGCGACTTTGCCGTCGATGAGCTTGCGGTAGGGCTTAAATAGCGGCATGCGCCAGAGTGGGTCCGACACGTGGGTGCCGTGCTTGGCGAGCGCTTCGGCGATGTCGTCATCGTTCGTGTAGAACGCCGGGAGCTCGGTGCCGAGCGCCACTCGAGCGGCGCCCGTCAGCGTTGCGAAGTCCACGATCAAATCCGGCTCGTCGCTCGATGCCTCTGCGAGCGCGTCCGCCAGAATGACGCGACCTTCGGCATCCGTGTTGCCAATCTCGATGCTGATGCCTTTGCGGGTGGGCACGACGTCGAGCGGTCGCAAGGCGTCGCTGCTCACGCTGTTCTCGACAGCAGGGATGAGCACCCGCAGACGCACGGGAAGCTTTGCGTCCATGATCATGCTCGCGAGCCCAAGGACATGCGCGCCACCGCCCATGTCCTTTTTCATGAGCTTCATGTTGGCGGCCGGCTTCAAATCGAGTCCGCCGCTGTCGAAGCACACGCCTTTACCGACGAGCGTCACCTTGGGACTTTCGCCGTCCCCCCAAGTGAAATCGATGAGGCGCGGGGCACGGTCGGGCGCTGCGGCGCGACCAACCGCGTGGATCGCGGGGAATCCTTTGTCGAGGAGCTTCTCGCCGACGAGGATGCGAGTCGTTGCCCCGCCGTCATCCGCCGCGGCTTTCGCAGACTCGGCGAGATCGGCCGGTCCCATGTCGGAGGCGGGTGTGTTGATGAGGTCGCGCACGAGAAAAGTCGCGCGGGCCACGGATTCTACGTGAGCTCGATCGCATCCCTCGGGCCATGCGAGCTCGCCGTGCTCTTTCTCTTTGGAGGCGCGCATGCGATCGAAGCGATACGTGCCGAGCGCCCAACCGAGGGCCGCGCGGTTCGATTCGTCTTCTGTGAGCTCTGCATCGACGTGGTAAGCATGGGCGGGAAGATCGTTTGGAAGCGTCGACCAGTCCCACAAGCTGTCGCCGACGAGAAAGAGCACTTCGCGAATATTGCCGTGCTCGTCCGGGATCGCCAGACTCCGTCCGGCGTTCGCTGCGCTCGCTTCGAACCCCAGACTCTCGACCCATCGCTTCACTGCGGCGGGCTGGGTTTCGAGCCAGCTCGATAGCGCGTCCTTTTGGATCGGGCGAAGCGGTATCGACGTTTCGTGGCGCTCGTCGATGATGTTCATTTCACGCGTCCCTCGTCACTCTCAATGCGCCTAAACCGTGACCGGTAATAGGCGAGCTCGGCCATTGACGCCTGCACGTCGAAATAAGCATCGTGCTTGTCGCCGACGATGTCGTCTTGGCCCCGATAATAGGCTTTGATCTTGTCTGGGTGACCCATCTTTTCGAATCGCGGACCACGATGATGAAACGTCCATTCGATCTTCAGCGAGGTGACGTCAAGATGCCGGTAGCTCAGATGGGACAGGAACTCGGGTAGAAATTTTCGCGCCAGGAAGTAGTCGGCGTAGATACTGTTGCCGGCGATGACCGGTCGCGATCGGATGTCTTCATCGCGCGTCTCCGGAAACGCGTCCATGTAGAGCGCAAGATAGCGCTCGATCTCGGAGACCGGAAGACCCTCACTCTTGCAGCGCGCGAGAAGCGGTTGATAGTTCTCGAGCACGTGTTCCGAGATCTCTGCTTGGGGCGGCAGCGTCAAGCAGGCGGTGAAGCCGTCACGCCTCACAAGCTCCTGCGGAATAGCCTTGGGTCGCTGCGGGATCGGACGGAGCTCGGTGTCCGTCACGATGAGGGCGACCTCGAGGAGCTGCGCGGTTTCGAGCTCGAGACGGGTATATTCGGTGTCGAACCAGCAGTAGAGGTTGCGCCGCTCGCTCAATGTTCCGATTCAGCGCTTTCCGCCGGACTGTGCTGAGTGGCTCCGCCACTCGGCGGCGCATGGGGGGTGTTCATCGTAATCACGACGACAGAGGCGAGCATGCCGACGATGCCGAGCCAAAGAAAGGGGCTTGCCTGAAGCCTACCCCCGGACGAATAGATCGTATAAAGCGCTGTGATGGTCACAGCTCCGCCGAAGACGACGGGCATCACCGCATGGGGGATGCGCGCGCCGCCGCTGAACATGCACAATGTGAGACTCAACGCGCCGAGAGCTCCGAGCGTGCCGGCGGCGAGTCCCCAGAGCCCACTGGCCCCCGTCGGCTCGAAGCTATCGCCCTTGTACCACATCCCGATGAGCCCGCCCACGATGGCGATGACGAGATAGGCGATGCCGATCCCGACATAGGGCTTGAACGGCGAGAGGGAGGCGTCGGCGAGCCGTGCCTTGCCGAGCGTCGGGCCGTAGAGGCCCCAGCAAAGGGCGGTTCCGAGCGCAAAAACGAAGGGGAGGTAGCTCTTCATGTGGTCTCCTGTCGATTCGGGGCTAGCACTGAGCTAGCAACGGTAGCGCGGAGCGCCTAACTATACCGCAACGAGTTTCGCGCGCCCACTTGTCCGCTCGAGAAGGGATTTCGAGATTTGGAGCCACCGGTCTTCCGGCAGGCGCAAGGAGAGCTCCACACGCTCCCCATATTCGCTCCCGAGTACGGTCACGCCGAGCTCTTCGAGCGCTTCCAAGCCGTCAAGACGAAGGCTTGAGCCGGCGGGGGACGTAAATGACTGCCATGGCCGCTGCGGCGATGGTCCACGGGAGCGCGACGACGGCTACTGAACCTACGAGCAAGAGCGCAATGCCTTGCCGGAGCAGCGTCCCAAAAACGAGATCGAGTACCTCGGAGAGACGAAGAACGGAAGCCGCTTCACAACCGGGGCATATGAGGTCGACTTGAGCCGCCGCTGGCGTTGACAAAACGGCCAGCAGAACCAGCGCGATCGCGGCCCACGGTCCCGGTTGGTCTCTCACGATAGGGTAGACCTATACAACTTCCATGCCACCGATTCAATTTGTGCAAAATACTGAAAACAAATCAGTTATGGATTGTAATGTGGTATAGCCCGTAAAGGATCTGTACGCTTTAGGACAGTTTTTTGTTCTGCCGCGGACACTCCCGTTAAACACGACACGGGAAGAGGATAGACGCGGGCACGAGCTGCGACAGCTCCTCTTCGCAAAACGCGCGCATCTCGGCCTCGAGCTCGCTCGGATAGGACACCACCTGCGACTCTTCGAGCGGACCCGCAAAGAGCTTCTCCTCGGGATAGAGTTTTCGCATGCGCTGGAAATAATCGCGCGGCATCCTGAACGGCCCGAAGCTCACCGAGTGGAGCGCGTCCACGTCGATGGCGCCCAGCACGCTATGGAAAAGACCACGATAGTGATCCCGGTAGTCTTTGACGTAGAGCAACGGATCGAAACGCAGCCCGAGTCGGAAGCCCTTTTCGGCGAGGCGGGCCATCGCCTTTAGACGTACAGTAATGGGAGGCACGCCGTGCTCGAGCGCTTCGCTGGCGGCGTCGGGAGTGAAGCTGAAAGCCACGACGACGTTTTCGAGGGGCTCATGGTCGAGCAGCGGCTGCACCGCTGCGGATTTGGTGCGCAGCTCGAGAACCGCGCGCGGATGCCGCGCCATGAAGGGCACGAACGCTTCGACGAAACCAGTGATGCTCTCGAGCGCGAGGCTGTCGCCGTCATAGCCGGAAAAGAAGTAGACGTCTTCCCCTGGATGTGCCTCGACCGTTTCGGCGATTCTCTGCTGGAAGTCCTCATAGTTCACGAAGAGAACGTAATGCGCCGAGCGGAACATCCCTTGAAGAAAACAATAGCGGCAGTCGTAGAGGCAGTTGAGCACGTGCGAAAAATAGAAGTTTGCGGCGCTTCCGATGCCGTAGCCTTCGGGAGCGGGTAGGACTTGGTTGCTCTTTTTCTCGGCGAGGATCAGAGATGGGTGTTTTTTTTGAAGCCGGAAGCTTTGTTGGTTGCGGTTGAAGACTTCGCCGTAGCGCGTGATGGGTACGATCGTCGCTTTTGCGAAGCGTGCGAGGATGGTGCGCACCCGGGGATGCGCGCGTTGCGCCTCTTCGACATAAATCGTCTCGATCACGAATTTTTGTCCAGCACCTGGACGATGACCGAAAGGCCCGCGAGCGCGGAAACTGAGAACACGGCGATCCGCGTATAGCCGCGATCGAGGGTAGGCGTGATCCGTCGCGAGAGCGCGAAGCCTGCGATGACCCCAGGGAGAAGAAAGCCGCCGGCATAGAGCTCCTCGATCCCGAAGCGGCCCACGAAGGCGAGCGCGCTCAGCGACACGACGAGGCCGACCATGAAAAAGCTGGCCATCGTCGCGCGTATTTCGGCGCCTGGTTCATTGTGATACAGCGCCACGATGGGAGGCCCCCCGATCGACGTCGTCGTTCCCATGAACCCGGACAAAGTGCCCGCAAAAAAGAGCACGGGCGGTGTTCGCGAGAGGTTCACGCCCGAGCCAATGAGGCCGATGGCAACGAAGACGAAGATACCGACGAGGATGGTCGTGGCGTCTCGTGACGCCACCGTCAGCGTGGCAGCACCTATCAAGGTTCCAGGGATACGCCCGACGAGTGCCCAGCCAACGCCCTTCAGGTCGATCGAGTCGCGCTCGCCGAACGCGACAAGAAGGGTGAGCGCAAGCACGGCGAGAAGAAGCGGCGCCGGCACGAGCTTGGGATCGATCAAGACGAGAAGCGGAGCGGCTAGCATGCCGAGACCGAAACCCACTGAGCCTTGAAGGATCGCTCCCGCCATGACGACTGCGGAGGCTCCGATCAAATCCAGCGGCACGCGTCAGAACCCATGCTCTTCGAGAGCCAAAGCCCGCGCGCGTCCATCGAGCTCGCGCAACACGATCGACGCTTTGGGGACGGCGTCGTAGTCTTCGGGACGCGGCCGGTCGCCGAGGGCGAGACAACGGGTCAGGAGCCTGGAGAGCTGACGTTTCTCGCTCGTTGTGAACCGCCACCGATTTTGGAAGCCTTCGAGCGACTCCGGGTGTCGCCGCAGCGGGTCGAGCTCCGCGGCGAGTGCTAGCGAGTGCGCCGCAAATCGGTCGATGATCGGCAGATGGGTGCCGATGAGCTCCGACACGTGCTCCTTCGAAAGGCCGTCACCCCCAGTGCCCGTCTTGCGATTGTCGCTCACGACTTTGAGGCATTGGACGAACTCCGAAGTGGAGAAGCGAAGTGCGGCAGCGTAGAACGCGGAGGCTTCCATGTCGTACAGCGTGTCTGCTGAAAATTCGTGCTCAGCCGTGTCGACGGTCGTGAGCGCCGCGCCTTCGAGCTCTTTGAACCCGAGAAGCGTCGGGTAGTAAACCGCGTTCGTCGCTGCATCCAGGACTGTGTGGGTCTGGAAGATCTCTCCGGGCGCGCGGCTTCGATGGCCGGCGATCCCGACGTTCAAGAAGACTCCGTAAGGTGCTTCGCCAGAGCGCGCGTGCACGTAACCCGTCGCCGCGGCGGCTGCGACTTTACCGATCCCGGAAATGACGAGCCTGTAGCCTTCGGACCCGAAGAGACGAAACGCGCCCTCGAGAGGCTCCATGCGGTAGTGCTCGATAAGCGGCCGCGCCTCCGATGCGACCGCCGTGACGAAGGCGATCATCGTGCGAGCCTTTGCTCGTAGCGCTCGGCTTCGGCGTGTTTACCGCGCTTGCGCGCCCCGTGCGCGTAAATCGCGATCTTGCTCGCCAGCATGGCTTGCGCGGCAGCTTGCTCGCGCTCGCCGAGCGCGTCGCTTGCGAGGATCTTTAGGAGCGCCGCGATGCGAAACCGATCCATACCCCAATATTTGTGCGACAGCTGGTCCGCGTGACCGCCATATTTCACGATGAGGGGCTCGTCGAGATAGACAACGGGATAGCGCGCCGTCACGCGCAGCCACAGATCGTAGTCCTCACAAACAGGAAGGTTTTCGTCGAACAGGCCGATCGTCTCGAACACGTTTCGATGCAAAAGCACGGAGGAGGGCGAGATCAAACAGCGTGGGAGACAGCGCTCGAAGATGCGCCCGCCATATTTTTGGTGCTTTTTCATCGGGTTGACGCGGCGGCCATCACGGATCCAGGTCTCGTCCGTGTGGCACAGGAAGGTGTCGTTGTCGTGTTGCATGGCGCCGAGTTGACGGTCTAGTTTTTGCGGTAGCCACTCGTCGTCGGAGTCGAGGAGCGCAATGAAAGATCCGCGCGCTTTTTGTATTCCGGCATTGCGGGCCGCACTGACACCTGTGTTTTCTTGCTCTAGAAGCGTCACCTCGGGAAACGAGGCGCGGACACGATCGACCGTCGCGTCGGTCGAGCCGTCATCTACGACGAGGATTTCGGTGGGGGGCCGCGTCTGAGCGCGTACCGACGCGAGCGCGCGCAGGATGAGATCGGCGCGATTGCAAGTTGGGATCACGACCGAGACGGTCGCGGTCGTTTCAGTCGGTGACACTGCCGTCGGGGTGGACGGTGAACGTGAACGCGCCGTTCTCCGCAAGTTTCAACGGCAAGGCGTTCGCCGTGAGACCCGTGGTGGCACAGCCGATGGGTGGCTCGATGCTAACCGATTGCTGGCCGACGGGGACATCCTCGAATAGCGCCGCCCAATTTCCCGGCCCGGCCGGGATCATCGTCGCGTGGGTGAAGCCCCACCAACTCGGATAGATGCGCGCGACGCCGGAGCACCCGAGGTCCTCGGTGGACAATGTGTCCGTGGACGAAGAGATAGCCTCGTACGCGAACTCGACTTCGGCCAAGACCGCTGAAGGGCCTGTAGGCATGGGGCTCCCTCCGCCAGCACAACCGCTAGCATCGATGACCACCGCGAGTGCAAAAGCGGCCAAGGACCCAAAACGTCTCATCTCGAACAAATGTTCAACGGGCTCCAAAACGACTCGCGGCCACGGGCAAGCGTTCGTTTGCCGCGCCAACTCTTTCTCGCTTCTCTCGAGCTTCTCATTGACGTCGCGTCGCCGCGTCGCCATTATAGGCACTCAAGTCCATGCCTGTCGCCATCGAGCCCGAAGTGGTTGCCTTCGTGAAACGACAGCTCGTGGCGCGCCTCGCGACGGCCGATGCACGTGGTCGTCCATCGGTCGTGCCTGTTTGTTTCGTGCTCCTCGACGGCTATTTCTACTCGCCGATCGACGAGAAACGAAAGAGTGTCTCTTGGGGACGCTTGAAGCGGCTCCGCAATATCGAGGCAAACCCGGCCGTTTCGCTCGTCATCGATCACTACGAGGCCGATTGGACGGCCCTCTGCTATATTCTCATATCTGGAGTGGCGGAGACGCTGTCTCCCCGGGGCCGCTTCGCGAAAGAGCATGCCGAGGTCGTGCGGAAGCTCCGCGCCCGATACCCGCAATACCAGAGCTCCGGTATCGGCCAGCGCCCTGTCATCAAGATCACACCGGAGCGCGTGAAGCTCTGGCGTGCGACGAACGACTGAGGTGTGGGGCTTTCGCCCCACCGTGCTTGCGACGCCACCGCTTGGCAATCGTATCTCACAAAAAACAAAACGGTTAATCCTGCCGGTGGGTCTCTCTTGCTGGCCCGGAAATTGCACTGTCGAGGTTGGGAGATCCCTTATTGAGTGAGTTCAATGCTAAAGTCGCCCGCGCCATGCGGAGTGCGTTCGACGGCGCGAAAAAAGGGGCTCTTGTTTGTGACAGCCCCGAAGCCAAGCGTCTTGTTTTCTTCGAGAACGGGGATCTCGTCGGCGCGCGGTCGAACCTTGCTGAAGCTCGGCTCGGCTCCGTCCTCGTCCGCGAGGGGCGCATCACTGAGGCCGAGCTCGACAAGGCCCTCGACTTCGTCCGCACCGGGCGCAAACTCGGGGCGATTCTTGTCGAGCTCGGCTACTTGAAGACTGGCGAGATCGAAAAATATGTCCGCGTACAAATTCTCGACATCGCTTGCGCCGCTCTGAAGTCCCCGTCCACGCGGCTCGTCTTCTCGGAGATTCTGGAAGTCGAAGCGACGACGCTCTCACCGATCTCGATCGGCGCGGTATTTCTGACGGCCGTCCAGCGGCTTCCCGACTTGAAGTTCTATCGCGACGAAATCTTGCTCGACGACTACTTGCTCACGCAGACGGATGGCGCTCTAGCCCTCGCATCGGGGATGGAGCTTTCGACGAGTGAGGCGACGATATTGGACCTCGTCGACGGAGCCCATGCCGTCCGCGACATCGTCACCGCGTCGCCGGTCGAAGAAGAGCAGACGATCCGCATCTTGATCGCGCTCCATCAGGCCGGCGTCGTAGCCCACACGGAGCGCAAACCGCAGGAAGAGCCGGTCGCCGGACCGCAACCCGTGAAGAGCTCGGAAGGCTCGGATCCGTTCGAGAGGGAGCTTATCGCTATCTACAACGACATGCAGTGTCAGAACCACTGGCAAGTCCTCGGCTTGGCGCGTGACGTGGGCTACCATGCGGTCGAGGCTGCCTATAGCGAGCTCTTTCACCGTTTCGATCCCGAACAGTGGGAGCACGTTGCCGACGAAGTTTTTCAAGAGAAGCTCTCTTTCGTGAGGACGCGTGTCAAAGAAGCTTACCTGACGCTCTCATCGCAGACCTCGGCCAACGTCTATAGCGAGCTCGATGAGCACGAGAATCAATACCAGGAAGGCAAGCAAGGATGGGAAAACGTTGCCTCGGAGAAAATGGAGCCTTCGGGATGGGAGCGGGCGAAAGATCCGGAAAGGGCGACGGGCCTTTTCAACCAAGCGAAGCGCGCGTTCAGGGAGGCGGATTTTTGGAGAACGATCGAGCTCTGCCGCGAGTCGATCGAGCTCGATGGCGAGCCTATCCCCGCGCGCTATCACCTTCTTGCGCGGGCCCTCGCTGAAAATCCCAGGTGGCGCAAAGACGCGGAGGCCAATCTGAAGATCGCGATCAAGCTCGAGCCGTGGGAGCCACGCTTCCTGATCTCGCTAGGACAGCTCTACGACCAGGAGGGCCTGCGCGAGCGCGCCGAGCGGACGTTCGATCAAGCTCGTGCCGTCGATCCGGATGTCCGGATTCCAGAACGAAAGACGGATGACGGCGAGCCCCAGGGAAAAGGTAAGAAAGAGAAAGTAAGCTAGGCCGTCATCCCGTCAGGGCCTTCAGGGCCTTCGTGAGGGCCGGGACGATTTCGAAGAGATCCCCGACGACCCCGACATCCGCGATGCCGAAAATCGGCGCGTCCGCGTCTTTATTGATCGCCACGATGTAGCCCGAGCCCTTCATCCCCACGACGTGCTGGATGGCGCCCGATATCCCACAAGCCACGTAGAGCTTCGGACTCACGGTCACACCGCTGCTGCCAATCTGATGCTCGTGCGGGAGCCACCCCGCGTCGGTCACGGCGCGCGAAGCCCCGACTTGGCCTGAAAGGGCCTCTGCGAGCTCTCCAATCACGTCGAACTTCTCCGGGTCGCCAACGCCGCGCCCGCCGGAAACGATGACGTTGGCCTGCGTCAAATCGAGCCCACTCGAGGCGCCTTTCTTGGTTTCGACGAAGCGCGAGCGGAGGTCGCTCTCTCGTACCGGGCTTTCGATCTTGCGCACCGTGCCCGACGTCTCGCCTTCGAAGACAGCCGAAGCCCCTTTGTCGATGGTCGCGAAGAGCGGGCGCGCATCGGCGACGGCCACCTCGTGGACGAACTTGCCATTGAAAGCTTTGCGGTGGAAAAGAGCGCCGCGCATCGCGCGATCAGGACCGCCACTTTCGAGCGTCACTGCTGAGCAGCCTGTTGCGAGCGGCACCCGAAGCCGCGCCGAGACGAGCGGGGCAACGTCCCAGCCGTTGGGCGTGTTGCCGATGAGAAAAAGATCGGGGCTTTCCTCGTTCAACACCGCCTCGATGGCTTTCCGATAACCGTCACTCGTGTACTCGGCGACAGCGGTGCCTTCCATGTAGATGACTTCGGACGCGCCCCGAGCCGCAAGCTCCGAGGCGAGCCCGTCCACACCGCTTCCCAGGAGAAGTGCTTTCACGAGAGTACCTTCGGCCACACGATGCGCCATCCCGAGAAGCTCGAAGGTAATGTCTTTGAGCGCCGAGCCGTCATGCTCGGCGAGGATGAGAATTGTCTTCGCCATGTGTCAGATAACTCCGGTGTTCTCGCGAATGCGGTTGACGAGCGCGGCGGCGATTTCGTCCGCGCTTCCAGACAAGATCTCCGCTCCTTTGCCCTTGGCCGGCTGCGAGAGACGGACGGTACGGAGCTTGGCCGCGTCGCCACCCACCTCCGCAGCGTCGAGCCCGATGTCGGAAAGCCCAATTGTGGCGACCGGCTTCTTCTTCGCCGCCATGATGCCTTTGAGGCTGGCATAGCGGGGTGTGTTGATACCTGTTTGGACCGTTACCACGGCTGGAAGTGTCAGATCGACGACTTGGAGCTCGTTGTTCTCGAGCTCGCGCTCGACGCGGAGGGTATCTCCCTGGGCGTTCAGGCTCATCGCAGCGCTCGCGCACGGCCAGTCCAAAAGACCGGCGACGAGCCCACCCACTTGCGTGTAATTGTCGTCATCTGCCTGGAGGCCCGCGAGAATGATGGAGAGCTCTTCGTCCTTGATGGCGGCGTGAATGACGCGCGCGAGCGAGAGCGGATCCGCGCCCACGAGTGCTTCGTCCTTCACGTGGATGGCGCGATCGGCCCCGGTCGCAAGGCAGGTTCTGAGCGCCGAACTCGCCTCGGCGGGGCCGACGGTGAGCGCTATGACTTCCTCGACGGTGCCAGCATCCTTGAGCGCGAGGAGCGCTTCGAGAGCGTAGCGGTCGAATTCGTTGATGTTGAAAGAAAGGCTGCTTTCATCGACCCAGGTGCCATCGCTCTTGATACGAAAACCCGAGTTGCTGTCTGGGACGTATTTGACCAAAACAAGTGACTTCATGACCAAGTATGATACTGCTTCGGTCGATTCGGTCAACCTATGGTTACATCTGGCAAGAATGTCGTGTTGGCGCTGCTCCTGTTCGGGGCGGTTTTGGCGGCGGTAGCTTACTTCGGCCAGCCGATCGTGCGTCTGAAGCCGCACACGCCGACCTTGAAACCGATGCTGGTTGTTTTGCCCTTCGAAAATCTGGACGGTGATGAGGAGCTCGAGCTCATCGCGGCGGACGTCACGGTGGCGATCACGGAGGCCCTCGTATGGGTCGAAGCCTACGAGTTGGTGCCTCGCGAGACCGCGCTACAGCACCAGGGGCTCTCGGACGGGATCGAGGCCATCGCCGCGTCGCTCGGCGCAGACTACGCGCTCGCGGGGAGCGTGGAGCGCGAGCAAGGCCGTCTTCGGCTTTCGGTCTATGTCGTCAAGCCGGGAGACCGGCCGCGGATCTGGGCGGACGAGTATTATTACGATGCGGGGGACAAGGCGCATATCTCTGCGGATCTCGTGAGACACATCCGGGGAGCACTCGCGGGAAATTGAAGGCCTGGCGTTGCCGGACCTTCGATCATTCGTATCGCAGCGCGATGAGCGGATCGACCCGGCTCGCTTTGAGCGCTGGAACGAGAGTGGCCAGAAACGCCACCGCGGCTAGCATGACCGCCACGCCCACAAACGTCACCGGGTCGCGCGCGCTTCCGTAGAGGATGGTCGCGACGAGGTTCGAGACCGCATACGCCGCCGTGAGGCCGAGAAACGTCCCGATGCCCACCAAGATCATGGCGTGCTTCAACACCATCGACACTACGTCGCCTTGAGCCGCTCCAAGGGCCATCCGCAGCCCGATCTCGCGGTTGCGTTGGCTAACCATGAACGCCATGACGCCGTAGAGCCCGATCGACGCGAGTACGAGTGCCAAGATACCGAGCACGCCAAGGAGCACCCCAGCCATCTTGGGGGCCCAGAGCGATTGATCGATGAGCTCCTCGATCGTCCAGGCGAATTGAACGGGCACCGTGGAATCCGCCTCCCGCAGGACCCGTTGCGCGCTCGCGAGTGCTTTGGCGGCCTCTCCGTTGGTCCGGATGTGCAGCACCATCGCGTCCCCATAGGTTTGTCGCCTCGGGCTGAAGATCACAGCAACGGGATCTTCACCGAGTGTCCCGTATTTCGCCGTTGCGACGACCCCGACGATATCTCGCGGTAGAAATCGTCTCCGTAGAACTGAAAGCGCTTCCCGATAGGATCGGTCTCCGGAAAGTACTGCTCGACCATGGCTGCGTTGACGATAGCCACGGGAACGGAGTCCTCGCGGTCGGCCGTTGTGAAATCACGGCCGCTTCGGAACTCAGTGCCGATGGTCTCGAAATAGCCGTCCTCGATATTGTTCACGGTGGCGAAGATGCGGGCGCCTTCGTCGCGAGGCTGGCCTTCGAGATAAACGGTGCGCTGAAATCCGCCGAAGAGCGGAGCATTGGTGGCCCAGGCTACCGAGCGCACCATGGGCTCTGTCCGCAAGCGTTCGACGATGCGATCGTAGAACTGCTCGGCTCGCGCTTGATCGTAGCCGGCCTGTCCCGGATTCACCATGATTACCGCGAGCTTCTCGGTCTCGAAGCCGGGATCGATATCGTGTGCGCTCGAGAGACTGCGCAAGAAGAGCCCCGCCGCGACGAGCACGACGATAGAGAGCGTGACTTGCACGACCACGAGCGTGTTGCGCACGAAAGACGCGCCGCGTGAGCGCCCGCCGGCGCGCGTTTCCTCTTTGAGAGCGTCCACGACGCGCGGGCGCGAGCTCTGAATCGCGGGGAGCAGGCCGAAGATGGCACCGGTAACAACCGACACCACGAGCGTGAACACGAGGACGCGAGCGTCGATGACGGGCTGAAACATGTTCTGACCGATGAACGATGGCCGCATCGACCAGATGAGATCCATGCCCCAGACCGCTACGACCAAACCCGCCACGCCGCCAACGATCGACAACAAGATGCTTTCGGTCAAGAGCTGGCGGATGAGCCGCATCCGTCCGGCGCCGAGAGACAGGCGCACGGCGATTTCTTTGCGGCGCCCGGTGGCTTTCGCCATCATCAAGTTCGCTACGTTGAAGCAGGCGATGAGAAGCACGAGGCCGACCGCGATCATGAGAACAGCGCTTCCTATGGTCAGAGCGCCGCGCACTTGTGGAAAAATCGTGGCTTCGGTCAGCGGCCGAAGCTCGACGGTGCGACCTTTGTTCGGCTCGGGATATTCCTGCTCCAGGGCGCTCGCTAGGGTCTTCAGGTGCGCGGTCGCTTCCTCCGTCGAGACGCCGTCTTTGAGACGCCCAGCCACGTTGACGAAAAGCGCGCGACGATCTTCGATCCACCGTCGAAACTGCTCCGGAAGCACCTGGGGGTACATCATCATCGGCACCCACAGATCGGGGCTGAAGAGCGCGTTCACACCTTGAAATCCTTGCGGGGCAACCCCGATCACGTCGAAGGTCGTGCCGTTGAGGATGAGCCTGCGGCCGAGGATCGCGGCGTCCTGGCCGAAACGCCGTGTCCAGAGCTTGTAGCTCAAGACAACGACCGGGTTGGCACCTTCAGCGCGATCTTCCTCAGGAAGGATGAACCGTCCGAGTGCCGGCTCGACCCCGAGCACGCCGAAATAGTTTCCTGTCACTGTCTCGGTAAAGACTTGCTCGGGCTCTTCGCCTTCGAGCATGCTTGCCGGGAAAGGGAACCCCCCCACGCGATGGTTCCGTCGAAGACTTCGTTTTGGTCGCGGTAATCCTTGTAATTGGGGTACGAGAGTTGTGTGAAGCCCAGTGCGGGGTTCGTTTCGTCCACAGTGAAGACGGCCACGAGCTCCTTGGACTTTTCGACAGGAAGGGGATTGAGAAACAACGCGTTGACGATCGAGAAGATCGTCGTGTTCGCACCAATCCCCAGCGCGAGCGAGGCCACCGCCACGATGGCGAAGGCCGGGCTCTTGACGAGGGTTCGGAGACTAAAACGCAAATCCTGCAGGAAATTCATGCCTCAATCCAATCTTTAAACTCAGGTTAAGCGGGTATTGGCTCCCAAGCCATGGCAGGGCGCAGACTAGGGAGCCAGTGCCGGTTGATTGGTAGACCCGCTAGGCTTCGACTTTTTCCTCGACGATGCGTCCGTCGAAAAGCGAGATGTTCCGCTCCGCATATTCAGCGTAGCGCGGGTCATGCGTCACCATGCAGATGGTCGCGCCGCCGTCATGAAGCTCGCGCATGAGATCCATGACGGCCTCGCCGTTCGTCGAATCCAAGTTGCCCGTGGGCTCGTCCGCGAGAAGGATGGAAGGCTCGCCGACCACAGCTCGGGCGACGGCGACGCGCTGCTGCTGACCACCGGAGAGCTGGGACGGGAAATGCTTGGTGCGATGCGCCATGCCTACTTTCTCGAGCGCGTCGTTCACGCGAGTTTTGCGCTCGGCGGAAGGCATGCCCCGATAAGTCAAAGGAAGCTCGACGTTCTCGTAAACGGTAAGGTCGCCAATCAAGTTGAACGCCTGAAAGATGAAACCCACTTCGCGGTTCCGGATCCGGGCGCGCTGCGACAGGCTGAGGTTGTCGACCGACGTATCGTTCAAGATATAGGTTCCGCCCGTCGGCGTATCGAGAAGGCCGAGGATCGACAAGAGCGTCGATTTGCCGCAGCCGGACGGACCGGAGATGGACACATACTCGCCCTTTTGGATATCGAGATGGATGCCCGCGAGAGCGTGTGTCTCCACCTCGTCGGTGTAGAAGACTTTCGTGACGCCTTCGAGGTGGATGAGTGCAGTGTCTTCAGCCATGGAATGTAGCCCCTTCCTCTAATTCTTTGATTAATGAAACCTAGTAAAGTCGAATGCGATCGTAGGCGTCCCAGGCCGACGTGTCGGACAAGATGACCTGGTCGCCTTCGTTCAAACCTTGGATGACCTCTATGGTGTTCACGGAGCTGCGGCCGAGCCGGACTTGCGCCCGCACTGCCGTCTCGCCGTCTTCGAGCAGCTTGAACAGCCCAATCGTGCTCTCGGCCTGTCCATAAGCGGGCCGGCCGACATAGAGCACATCGTGCAAGCGCTCGAGCTCGATCGTGCCGTCGACGCTCAAGTCCGGCCGGGCGCCTTTGGGAAGCGCTCCTAGGAGTGCGATGTCGACGGTGACGGTTCCTTCTTGGACGGCGGGGTCGATCCGGATGACTTTGCCCTCGATGATGCCGTTGCGCGTGTCGACGATGGCCTTTTGGCCGACTTCGATGTCTTTTGCCTGCGTCTCGGCGATCCGCAGCTGCGCTTTGAGCTTGTCGGGCTGCGCCACGCGCGCCAGGTTCTGCCCGGGCGTGACCTCCTGGCCGACCTCCACCGGTACTCCCTGCAACACGCCACGAATGCCGGCGCGGACCGTCAACGCGGCTTCCTGGCTGCGACGAAGCTCGTACAGTGCCTTGAACTGTTCGACGGTGGCGCGTTTGGCGGCGAGCTGCGCTTCCACCGAGGCGGAGGCGATCTCGAGCCGCTTTCGCTCTAAATCGTTCCGTACGGCGAGCTCCTCGGCGCGGACCCTCGAGCGCTTGAGGATCAAGTCTCCGATGAGCTCTTCGGCGAAGAGTCGTTCGTCCGCCGCTGCTTGAAGTTTCGCTTGGTTGAACTCGGAAGCGACGGTCGCGGCCATGGACTTTTGGTTCAGCAATTGGCTCTCGACCGTGACCCGCAGATCGGCCATCTCGGCTTCCTGAGCCTGAAGTTGAAACTCGGCATCTCGAAGCTCTTGATCGAGCTCGGGATTCGATAGCTCGAGAATGATGGTCGAGGGCTCGACCTCGACCCCCGGCAGAAGAATGCGCCGCTCCACCCGGCCGCGGGTGCGGGCCGCGACCCAGCGGATGGCCTCGGGAAGCACTTCGAGCGTTCCAGGACCGCGTACCTGGCGGATCATCTCGCCTCGCTCCACGCCGTCCATCCAGACCGTCGCGCGGTTGACGGACGGGGCGGCGGGCTCGAGCCGGGACAATCCAAAGCTGATGGCAGCGATGCCAGCGAGCACGGCGCTCGCGATCACGACCATGCGGATGCGTTTTTTTCGGGCGAACCCTTCACGTTTGACGTCCAAACCAACTCCTCCTACCGGTCTTATATGCGCAAACGACGTGCCATTTGTTCCATAAAACTTGGTGTCTTCTAAGTTACTTAATAGTAACAGGATGTGGGTTTACCACCCCTTAGATCCCAACACTTCTTGTGCGCTTTTGGGACGCCGCCGATCCCAGTCTCGAACAAGGTTAGACGGGTGAGGGCCCGGCTGGGTTGCTTTATTCGAATAGAAGCGCTGGGAGAAATTGCGTGAGCCATGGAACGTAGGTTACGAAAACGACCGCGACGGCACGGATCGCGAGAAATGGAAGTGCCGCGCGATAGACGTCCGGCAGCGGCTGTTTGAACCGGTAGGACGCGAGAAAAAGGTTCATACCCACGGGCGGCGTCAGGTAGCCGAGCTCCATGTTCGTGAGAAAGATGATCCCGAGGTGAAAGGGGTCGATGCCGAAGACGATTCCGAGGGGCGTGATGAGCGGCACGACGACGACGATGGCCGAATAGATGTCCATCAGACAGCCGACGATCAACAAAAACAGATTCAGCAGAAGCAAGAAGACGAGCGGAGAGCTTACGATTGTCTGTACCCAGTCGACCCCGAGCTGGGGGATCTCGGCGAAGATGAGATAGTTGGTCAAACCAAGTGCAACTCCGAGGATGATGAGCACGCCGCCGATCAATGTCGCCGCGTCCGCTCCCACGCGCAACAGATCTTTCGTGATTTTCAAGTCGCGGTGGATGACGAATTCGAGGACGAAAGCATAGAGAACCGTGACCGCAGCGGCCTCGACGAGGGTGGCGAATCCGCCGAGGATGCTCCCGAGCACGACGACCGGGATAGCGATTTCCCACTTGGCGTTCCAGATGGCCGTGAGACTTCGACGAACATCGAAGGACACGCGCTCGATACCCACATTCTTTGCCGCGTAGAGCGCGAAGGCTGCGACGAGCCCGACCTGGAGGATTGCCGGGACGAAGCCGCTCACGAACAGACGTCGGAGCTCGACGCCGGCCACGAGCCCATAAAGAATGACGGCGAGCGAAGGCGGGAACAACAGCCCGAGGGATCCCGCCGACGTCAGAAGCCCAGTCGTGAATTTCGGCGAGTATTTTCGCTCGCGTAGCATCGGGAACAAGAGCCCGCCCATCGCGAGGATGGTGACGCCGCTGCCGCCCGTGAAGCTCGTGAAAAATGCGCACACCACTATGGCGACAATCGCAAAGCCGCCTGGAAGCCAACCCACGAGCGCACGGAAGAGCTCCACGAGCCTTCGCGGTGTTCCCCCCTCGGCAAGAATGAAGCCCGCGAGGGTGAAGAGCGGGATCGTCGGGAGGATCGGTTTGATCGCGAGGTTGTATGTCTCGGTGGGGATCGCGGAGACAGGGAAGAGATCGTGCCACAAGAGCACCGCCGCCACGCCTCCGATGCCGACGAAGATAGGCGCTCCGAGCGCCGTTGCGGCGACCAAGAGGAGTACGAGTGCCAAGTAGATGCTGGTCTCCTGGAGTGCCTCGAAGCGGTAGAGCAAAACGGGAACGAGGGCAAAGCTCGCGGCGAGCGCGCGTCCGCGCCACGTTGACGCCGCGCGGTACATGAGCCTCCAGCCGATGACTGCAAAGCCGATGGGCATGACGGATTGCGCGACCCATACAGGAAACCCGAAAGCGAGCGCTCGACCGCCTTCGCGCTCGACGCTCACGAGCTCGAGGCTTCCATGGACGAGCACGACGCAGACGGCGAAGCTTATGCCGCCTACGACGAGGTGGATTCTCGCTTTCGATTTATCGCTCGCGAGCTGCGCTCCGGCCGTGAGCGAAAGAAGCTCGCCGCGCCGCGCCGCGATGGCCGCGCCGAAAAAGGTGACCCAGAGGGCCATGTGTTGAACCCAAATCGTCGAGCCGGAGATGCCGCTAGGGTAAAACGTGCGGACGACCGCTTCGAGCAAAGGGAGAAGCGCCATCGTGAACAATGCAAGAACGGAGAGGCCGTTCTCGAAGCTGTCCAGGGAGCGCTTCACTGATCAGTGGGCTCAGCGCGCGCGGAACTCGTCCCGAAGCTTCTGCACGCGATCAAAGATCGCGGGTGTTACGAGGTTTTCGCGCACCCGTGGATAGGCCTTCTCGACGACCTCACGCCACTCGGAAAGAACTTCGTCCGAGATTTTGACAATCTTGAGCCCACGTTTGGTCATGGCGTCGAGGGAGCGTTGCTCCTGTTCGCGGTTCGAACTGCGAAGCCCTTCGCCGACTTGTCGCGTGATGCGTAACATCTCTTCTTGCTGCCCCGGGCTCAGCTGGTTCCAACCCTTTTCGTGCATCACGACCGCTCCTTGGAGAGGCGCCCATTTCAGGTCGGTCATATTCGAGACCTGACGGTAGAACTGGGAGCCTTCCGCGAGGATCACGGGGGCGTAGGTCGAGTCGATGAGCCCCGTTTGAAAGCCGGTCATCATGTCCACGAACGATATCGGTACTGGGTTGAAACCGGCCCATTTGAAGATATCGATGGTCTCGGTCTCTGAGTGCGAAGCCGCGAGCTTCATGCCCGCGAGATCTGCGGGGGTCCGCATCGCCTCTTTCGTGAAGAAATAGACCCACCCCAAATCCGTCCAAGTGAGCACGATAAAGCCTTTTTGCTTCAAGTTCGCCTCGAGGATAGGGTTTAGCTCCTTGCGCACATGGTCCCACTCGTCATAGGAGTCGAACATCATCGGCAGCATGAGGCCGTAAGCTCTGCGATCGATCTCCGCGAGCCCGGCGTTCGAGATCGCCGCGGCCTGTAATTGTCCGATGCGCATCTTGCGTATCATCTCGCCCTCGTCGCCGACCGTGCCGCCCGGGTAGATGCGGAGGCGGACGTCGCCGCCGGTCGCTTTGCCCCAATCCGCGCCCATGCGGCGCAGCAAGAACTCCCACGAGGAGCCTTTGGGGGCGACGGTGCCGAGTCGAATGGTGACCCGAGCCTCGGCACGGAGGAGGGTCGAGAGCAAAGCGGCCATCGCTGCGGCCATGCAAAGCTTCATATCAGGTTCCACTATCCAGGAAGAACTCGTCGACATTCTCTTTCAACCACGAGGCGCGTCGTTTCGCAAGCAAATTGAGGAGCCGATTCTCCGGATAGCGCGCGACGTCGAAGGCCAGGACTTTGTCGGCTAGCTCTATGAACTCCGCTCGATTCTGCTCGGTCACGGATACGCTCTCTGCCCAGTTTAGCCACAATGAGGGCATCTTCGCTGGTCCGAGAGCAAGAGCGCGCTCGTAGTGCTTCCGGGCTACTTCCATCGAGCCGCCGACCCGACCCGTTTCATAAACGAAGAGAAATTCGTGGATCGTGCCGTGGTCGTAATCCGGGTCGAGAGTGAGCGCGCGGTTGAGGAGCGCCCCAACGACGGCGATGTCGGCGGTGGATTCCGGGTCGTCCTTGCTGACGCTGATGGCCCCGCCGAGCGCTGCCGCGGTCCAAACCGTGAGAGGCACGTCCTCGAGCTCGAGCTCGGCGACCGCTTGATCGGGCTCTCTCCGTAGACGCTCCTCGATCCCCGGATGACCGACCGAGACGCCGCGGATGCCGAAGTCATAGGCGCGGCGATAGAGCCTCGCGGCACGATGGCGTACCGCCTCGGCACGCTCGAACTCCGTATATTCGTAGCCGCGCACTTCTGGCTCGACAAAGCTATACGCATACAGAATGAACGATTTCGTCGCCGTCAGAAGAAGCTCGACATGATTCGGGTTGGACGCGAGCAGTGTCTCCATCGTTTTGAGATTGAATGGAAGCGCTGCGGCGACGAGCTCTGGATCTTCGTCGGACAAATAAACGCTCTCCGCCTCGCCGAGCACCTCCGCGAGAGTGTCGACGGCGCGCGCTTTGAGCGAGCAACCGGAAAGCCCGAGAAGGATCGAGATGGCAACTAGTCGTTTCATTCGAGGCTCGAAGAGAACTCGATCGTACCCCGTAGCCCGATGCATGTAAAACTACGGACGATTCCTTGCGTCGAGTTTCTTACCGTCGTAGTACTTCATATCGATATCTTTGATCGCTTTGACCATGTGCGTGATCTGACCGACATGGTAGGAGAAATGCTCGACGACATGGACGAGCGCGCGAACGCCGGTCGTATCGAAACCTTGGATGGTTCGGGCCTCGAGCAGTTGGTTGGGATCGAGGCGGTCGAGCACGGCACCCGCCTCGGAAAGCGTCGATTGGAGCCGTGTCAAAAGCTCCGCCGCCGGCACTGGCCCTTGCTCTTCGAACTCGCTCGAGCGCACACGTTCGTCGGCAGCGGTACCGAGACCCGAGACGATCCACTGCCGGACATTTCCCGACAGATGAAGCAACAAGTTCCCGACGCTGTTCGTATGAGCGTTGTCGCGCTGCCAGAGCTCGGTCTCACTCAGCGCGGCCACGCACTTGTCGATCCTCGGCCAGGATTCTTCGAGCAAGTGGCGTTTGGACTCCTGGATGAGAGCTTCACCAACCGTCATAAGGACCTCCGAGTTTACATTCTAGTGCTCAGTGCGCGCTCATTCCTCTCCCATGTATCAGTAGTCAAGAGCGTGCCCCGAATGCAAGAATCGTCGTCGGGAGGAAACCATGCGCATCTCGAATCTCTTGGCCGCGGCCGTCCTGTTGGTATCGATAGAATCAGGGGAAGCGGGCGCGGCCGACATTTTCGGGGCTTGGCATCCTGAACAATATGTTCTCAAAGATGGGACGGAGCTCGACGTCTCGGGCTTGATCTTCTTTACCAAGAGCGATTGGACCGTGCTCTTCTTCGTCGAGGATAAAAACGGTGATCCCCGGCGGGGATCTGGTGAAGGCGGCACCTATTCGCTCGTGGGCGACACTTTGACTTTCACGCATTTCTATCACTTGTCCGCCGGGGATGAAATCGGACCCATCGCGGCGTCACCGCTTCGGATGAGTGTCAAACAAATGGAGGATGCGGCGGAGGAGCCGTGTCGGGCCGAAGTGGGCGAGGAGAAGATGACCATTCACTTCCCGAGCGGCAACCGTATGGTATTTCAAAAGAGCTCGGGATACTAGTGCAGTGCCGCTGAATAGACATCGTCACTCCTGCCTGGGAAGGGAAATCCGAAACGCGTTCGATGAGCTCAGGGCTGTCTAGACGCGGGCACAGCCTTGCGGTATTGCTCGAGGAACGCCCTTGCGGTCTTGGAGGGCTCGGGCCGGCTTACCAAGAAGCCTTGAAAACCGTCGCAGCCATTCAACAATTCCAGCTGCTCCTCAGTCTCGACTCCTTCTGCCATGACATCGAGCCTCAAGCTGTGGCCGAGACCGATGATGGCGTCGGCCACGGTGCGGTCGTCCTCATTCGTCGTGATGTCGTGTACGAAGCTTCGATCGATCTTGAGGCAGTCGAGTGGAAAGGTCGTGAGGTAGGCGAGAGAGGAATACCCGGTTCCGAAATCGTCGATGGCGATACGCACGCCCAGGGCCTTGAGATCCAGGAGGGTCGAGCGTGTACGCTCGGTATCCTTCATCAACAAGCTCTCGGTAATCTCGAGCTCGAGTTGTGTGGGCGGAAGACCGGACTCGGCGAGCGCGCGTTCCACCGAAGCGACGAGGTCGGAGCCTTCGAATTGCCGCGCTGAGAGGTTCACCGAGATGCGCAGGTCGGGAAACAGGTAGTCCTGCCATTGCTTGACTTGCCGGCAGGCTGTCCGCAGCACCCACTCTCCCACGCCTTTGATGAGGCCCGAGCTTTCCAGAAAAGGCATGAAGCGCCCCGGCGGTACGAGCCCGAGCTCGGGATGCTGCCACCGCACGAGAGCTTCCATCCCCACGAGCCGTTTGCGGTCGAGCGTAATCTGCGGCTGGAAGTACACGACATATTGGTCGTGTTCGAGTGCGTGCCGGATGGAGCTTTCGAATTGGAGACGCTCGAGAACGCCAGATCGGGATTCTCCATCCTTGTCGCTATAGAGTTGATAGCCGTCGCGGCCATTCTTTTTCGCGCGGTACATGGCGCGATCGGCATGTTGCAAGAGCTCACCGCCCGTCTCGCTGTGATCGGGATAGATCGCGATCCCGATGCTTCCGGTGCAAGCAATCTCGTAGCCTTGAAGGCGCGCGGGCGGGGTGAGGGCTTCGAGAAGACGTCGCGCGGTCGCGACCGCTTCCTCTTCGCTGCGAATTCCTTCGAGCACGATGGCGAACTCGTCGCCGCCGAGACGAGCGGCGACATCCACGTCGCGGAGATTTTCCTGCAGGCGGTCCGCAACGACTTGGAGCAGGCGGTCGCCCAAGTCGTGTCCCAGCGACTCGTTGACGGTTTTGAAGCGATCGAGATCGAGCAGCAACAAGCCGAGCCGGCTGTCCTGTTGATGGACACGTGCTATCGCACGCGAAAGCTGATCGCGGAGCGCCGCGCGATTCGCTAGCCCGGTCACGGGATCCCGCTCGGCAAAATAGGCGAGGCGATCCTCGAGGCCTTTGCGCTCGGACGCCAATCGTAAAGAACGCCGCAGATGGTAGCCGTCCATTTTCTTTTTGGCGATGCAGTCCGACGCACCTGCCGCGAGCACTTGTCGTTCGATGCCATCGTCGTCGGAGTTGCCAATCGCGATGAGAGGAAGCTCGGGCGACGCGCGCCGAAGGCCGGAAATCGTCTCGGGCCCGCTATGGTCCGCGGTCTCGAGCTCGACGACGATCAACTGAAAGGCCCTCTGCTGCGAAGCTTCCACGGCTTCAGAAAGGTCGTGGACTAGGTGAGTGTCGATCTCGGGCGACGCCTCGGCGAGCAGCCTTCTCACGAAGGTCCCGCCTTCGGCGCTCTCTCCGAGGATGAGAATGGGAAGATTCCGTTTTTGGCCCGAACTTTCTGCTCGTCGATGGTGCGACCGATCGACAGCGCGTTTCAGAATTTTTGCGAGGTCGCTGAGCGACCATGGCTTGGAAACGACTTCGTCCACTAGTGGCTCGCCGCTGGCTTGCTCGGGAAGTTCGAGATGGGACGCTCCCGTGACGATGAGGTAGCTCGCGTCCGGCCGCTTGGGTCGCAAAAGCTGGATCAGCGCGAGCCCGTTCAAGGTAGGCATGCGCAAATCGGCGGCGATGACTTCGTAGTGTCTCTGGCTGGCCATCGTGAGCGCGTCTCCACCACTCTGCGCGGTGTCCACGCTATAGCCGAAGGATCTCGCCGCGTCGGCGAAGGCCTCCCGAGCGGACGCTTCATCGTCTACATAAAGGATACGTCGATCGGCGTGCTCCGCGGTCCGGGTCTGTCCTATCAGCTCTTCGTGCTCGAGCTCGGCACTGGGCTCCGAAGTTTGGGTGCGTATGGTTAGCGGGCGGTCCACACCGGGTTATCGGCCGACGAGTGCGGAACCTTTAGCGATTTTCTTGTGGAGCTCGAGACCGTGGGGATATGCCCACCCTTGCCGATCGCACCATTAGCACGCCGCTCCGAGACCCGTTCGATCGATGACTCGGATGCGGCCACGCTCGTTCTCGAGCCATCCTCCGCGACGAAACTGGTTCAAAATCGAGCATACCGTTTCGCGGCTACTTCCGATGAGATTGGCGATTTCGGTCTGGTTCAAAGGAAACGACATGGCTCCGGACCTCGCGTCCGAAAGATCGAGAAGAAAGTGCGCGAGTCGTGCGGGGACGGTCTCCAAGGCCAGCCGCGCCGCAGCTGTTTCCGCCTCCCGCTGCCGGTCGAGCGCATGGGCGAGCAGCCGAACCGCGAAATCCGGATTCCGGGAGATCGTACGCCGGATGACCGTCGTCGGGATGGCGAGAAACGCCGATGGTTCCAGAGCTTGTGCCATTGTGAGCGAATCGGCCGGTTCCGCATAGGCGCCGAAGGACTTTGAAGCCCCGACGAGCGCGACGATGAGCTCTTTGCCTTCCTCGGAGTGGCGGATAAGCTTGAAGCTCCCGTGCTGAACGACATAGAGCTCGCTCAATCGCTCGCTGGCGCAATACACGACTTGATGCCGCTCGACGTGGTGAGGTCTGCTCGATGCGACGAGCTCGTCGAGCTCAGCGTCCGACAGGTCACAAAGGATCGGAATCTCTCTGTACGTCTGCGGGTGGCTGGAACGTCGTTCGTGCGGAGAAACTGTAGAGTCATCCTCGGTAGATCGGAGTAGCGTCGCCATACAGGCACGGTAGCGGCCTTTGCTTCCCGTAGACTGTGAAAAACTTAACTAATTGCAGTTTTTCGGTGAATAGCTGTAAATGGTTGCTGAATATGTGATTAGCCTTGGGTTGTGCCAGCGCCCCGGTCTTGATATTCTCCCGCTTCTTTTGAGGTTCACAAACTGTAGATTCAGAACGAGGGGTCGCGTCGCTATGACGATTTGGCAGGGAGCCGATGGCGAAATCGCGTTTGGAGGAGGGAGATTATGAGCACCGCCATCTCGCTTGACCAGCTGTGCGTCAACACCATCCGCACCCTGGCCATCGATGCGGTTCAAAAGGCAAACTCGGGCCATCCGGGGCTTCCGATGGGTGCGGCGCCGATGGCCTACGTTTTGTGGCAAAACCACCTTCGCCACAATCCCAATAACCCTGACTGGCCGGATCGCGATCGCTTCGTTCTCTCGGCGGGCCATGGTTCGATGTTGCTCTATGCGCTGCTGCATTTGAGCGGATATGACGTCACGATGGACGATCTTCTCGCCTTCCGCCAGTGGGGCAGCCGGACGCCCGGACACCCCGAATCGAACGAGACACCGGGAGTCGAAGCAACGACCGGGCCGCTCGGCCAGGGTACCGCCAACGCCGTGGGAATGGCGATGGCGGAGCGGATGCTTCATCATCGTTTCAACCGCCCGGACCATTCCGTCGTCGACCACTACACCTATGCACTGGTCTCCGATGGCGATCTGATGGAAGGGATCTCGGGCGAAGCGGCTTCCATCGCGGGACAGTTTCGGCTTGGGAAGCTACTCTACTTGTACGATGCCAATGACGTGACTCTCGATGGCCCCGCCTCGCTCACGTTCTCGACCGAGGACGTGGAGCGTCGCTACGAGGCCTATGGATGGCACGTGCAACGCGTTCGAGACGGCGATCATGATCTCGAGTCTATCGACACGGCGATTCGAGAGGCTAAAGCGGAAACTGCGCAACCATCGCTCATCATCGTGTACACGACGATCGGCTATGGCTCGCCGAACAAGCAAGGCTCGTCCTCCGCGCATGGCGCGCCGCTCGGCGCCGAAGAAGTCGCGCTCACGAAGGAGGGTTTCGGTTGGGATCCGAAGCACGAGTTCTACGTTCCCGACGAAGCCAAGGCGCAGTTCAAACAAGCCTTCGAACGAGGCGAGGCCGTCGAAGCCGATTGGCGGAAGCGCTTCGCGCACTACCGCGAGGCCTATCCGGAGCTGGCCGCGGAATGGGAACGGCGGCACCGTAATGAGCTACCCGCCGGTTGGAATAAAGCGCTTCCGAGCTTCGACGCAGGCGAGAAACTGGCCACGCGGGAAAGCTCGGGGAAAGTCTTGAACGCGATCGCGTCGACCGTGCCCGAGCTAGTGGGCGGCGACGCGGATCTCTCCTCGTCGACCAAGACGGCGCTCACAGATATGGGCTCCTTCAACGGACAGACGGGCGAGGGCCGGAACGTTCATTTCGGCGTCCGCGAGCACGCGATGGGAAGCCTCGTCAACGGCATGGCCTATCACGGCGGTGTGCGCGCCTATGCATCGACGTTTTTCGTGTTCTCCGACTACATGCGGCCATCCATTCGTCTCGCAGCGCTGAGCAAATTGCCGGCAATTTACGTGTGGACGCATGATTCGGTAGGCGTCGGAGAAGACGGGCCGACCCACCAACCGGTCGAGCACCTCATGGCGCTTCGCGTCGTGCCGAATCTCCATGTGCTGCGTCCGGCGGATGCCAACGAAACGGCGGAGGCGTGGCGCGTCGCGATCGAGAGGACCGAGGGTCCCACCGCGCTCGTCCTGACACGTCAAAAGATTGCCACGTTCGATCGGGAAGGGAACGGTAGCGCCGCGGGTACGCGCCGTGGGGCTTACGTCCTGGCCGACGCCGAAGGCGAAAGCTTGCCGGAAGCCATCCTCATTGCGACCGGATCGGAAGTCACGCTTGCGCTCGCCGCGCGCGATCTTCTGAGCCAGAGCGGCGTTCGCGCCCGAGTGGTCTCGATGCCCTGCTGGGAGCTCTTCGAGGCGGAGACGCACGAATATCGCGAGAGCGTGCTACCCCAAGCTGTCAAAGCCCGCGTCTCGGTCGAAGCCGGCGTTACGCTTGGTTGGGAGCGCTACTTGGGCGAGATGGGCCGGGCGATCGGCATCGATCGTTTCGGCGCCTCTGCGCCGGGAAACACCGTGTTCGAGAAGCTGGGCTTGACCGCGGGTAGCGTCGCCGGGACCGTGAAGCGTCTTTTGTAGAATCGGCTCGATGAAAGCCGAACCCGTTCTCGAGGTGCAGGCGCTCTCTAAGAACTACGGCGAGCGCGAGGCGGTGCGGTCCGTCTCCTTTTCGCTGAGGCGCGGTGAAGTCTTTGGCCTCCTCGGGCCGAACGGGGCGGGTAAGACGACGACGATCGGGATGATCGCCGGCATTCTCGCGCCGTCTAGCGGCACCGTGCAATGCGCGGGGGCGCTCGGTCTCGTCCCGCAGCGCGTAGCACTCTACCCGTCTCTGACCGCCGAGGAGAACCTCGATTTCTTCGGACGTCTTTACGGCTTGTCTAAGAGCCATGCGCGTGCTCGCCGCAACCACTTGCTCGAGTTTTCAGGGCTTTCAATAAGAGCTCAACAACCCGTCAGCGAGTTCTCAGGCGGAATGAAACGACGCCTCAACCTCGCATGCGGCGTGGTGCACACCCCCGAGGTGCTGCTCCTCGACGAGCCGACGGTCGGAGTCGACCCACAGTCGCGCGAGCGGATTTACGATTCGTTATCAGCCTTGGCCGCCGAAGGCATGGCGATACTACTCACGACCCACTATATGGACGAAGCCGAGCGTTTGTGCGACCGCCTCGTGATCTTGGATGAAGGCTGCCTGATCGCGAAAGGCTCGGTCGAAGACCTCGTCGCGCACTCCTCCCTCGAGCGAAGCCTCGAGCTCCAGCTCGAACGCCCGCCGAACGAGACGCTCGCACGTCGCCTGAGGGCACTCGGCGCGCACCCTCAAAACGCGCGAACCTATTCGCTCACCGGAAAAGCCGCCATGCGCTCCCTCCCAGACCTACTCGCGCGCGTAGCATCCGAGGGCAACGAAGTCCAAGAGCTAAAGATCCATCGCCCCAACCTAGGCGACGTCTTTCTACAGCTGACGGGAAAAGCGCTCCGAGACTAGTGCTCTCTCAAAAATCGTCAAAGGGAAGTGTAAGGAAAGGAGGGGGATAACGGGATGTCTAGCTTACCTCCACATCTCCGTTTTCTTGCACATCGACTTAGACGGGAGCCGCGAGTTTGGGCCGATCTTTTTGGAGGCGTTCTCGAACGGAGGCGCAGGCGACTTTTTCTACCTGGCGGATGCGTTCGCGGGATAGGCCTAGCGCGTCTCCGATTTCTTCGAGAGTGCACTCTTTTGGATAGCCGATGCCGTGGCGCATCGATAGGATGACGCGTTGACGTGGAGGGAGCGCGTCGAGGACGGCTGCGATGGCGCGGCGGGTCTCATCCTCCATCGCTTTGTCCAGAGGTGTGGGTGTTTTCCGATCTTCGATGGTGTCGCCGATCTTCAACTCAGAGGCTGACAATGGCGAATCGATCGAAGCGATGGGGGCGATGGCTGGCAGCAGCTCTTCGACTTTGTGTTTAGGAAGGCCGATGGCGTCCGCGATTTCCTCAGGAAGGGCGGGGCGTCCCAGCTTCTGGGCGATCTTGGCCCGTGCGAGGAGCGTCTGGCGCACCTCCGGTATGCGGTTCACCGGGATACGGATCATGCGCGCTTTTTCGGCGAGCGCACGGCGAATCCCTTGCTGGATCCAATGGGTCGCGAAAGTCGAAAAACGAGCCCCCACAGCGGGGTCGAAACGATCGACCGCTCGCATCAAGCCGAGGCTCCCTTCTTGAATCAAGTCGATGAAGTCGAAGCCGCGGCCTCGAAATCGTTTGGCGACCCACACGACGAGCCTCAAGTTGCACTCGACGAAAATGCGCCGGATGTCGTCCATCTCCGCGAGCGTTTCGGAGAGCGCGTCGCGGAGACAGCTTGATGTCAGCGCGACGTCCCGTGCACAGCGCTCGACTTTCGCCAACCGGCGGCGGGTCGACGCCGTGACCGCTCTTTTCGACGGGAGAACCTCGAATACGTTGGCGCGAAGGTCCTCGCTGCGTGATGCCCTGAGAATCCGCAGGAGGCGCCGGCGCGCGATCCATAGACGCTTGCCGAGCTCACGCTCTGACTCGGCGTTCAGGAGCTTGCCACGGCCGGCCATCTTCATGAAATAGCCGAGATCACTCTGTTCTTGAAACTGGAGGCTACTCGACTCGACCTTGTATACCGGTGGCGAGAGAAATTCGAAATCGACGTCCGTTTTCATACGACACCGCCTGCTGATTCGGGTGTGAACGGAAACGACGCCATCTCCACGATCGCCTGGCGCCCTTGCCGTTCGTCTTGCAAAAGGAGTGCAAGGGGCATGTTGTCCAGAAGTTTTTGGATGTGGTAGTTCACCGTGGTCCAGACCGGCCGCAATCCACAGTTCTTGTTGTGGACACATTGGCTTTCTTCGCCCGTATAGCGCTGGCAGATGGCGGCATGGGTGAGAAAGCTGCCAAGCGCTCGCACCGCATCGCCTACGGAGACTTCATCCGGACGGCCCTTGAAACGAAAACCGCCACGGACACCGCGCACCGACTCTACCAGGCCGGCTTTGGATAATTGGTACAAGAGCTTCTCCGCGTAAGCGATCGAAAGGCCTTCACTCGTTGCGACCTCCCGTACAGTGGTGGGGCGTGCTCTGTCAGCGTGGCGGGCCAATTGGAGGAGGCACCTGAGACCGTACTCTTCTTGCGCAGTGATCTTCATCGACTCTATTTTTTCAATACCTGACACTTTTGTCAAGTATTTAGGTTCTGGACTAGGGACGTCGTCGGGTCTGGTTTATACTCTGGCGTCTTGTCTGGCTGGGACAGCAGGTGGTACGGGGTGCGCTCTCTCATCATATTGTTTATAAAAGACTGGCGTTGTTGCACGGCCCGGAGCAAATCGCTGACCTCCCTGTGCCGGTCGGAGAGTCACCCGGCGCAGTAAGTATCGGGCATACCGAGCGCGGTCATCTTGTTGAGTATCTCGCACCCAATTCGGTGTTCAACTCGTTGCCTCGCCAACGTTCGAGCCCGCATCTCGGGCCTCATGATCGCCTTGTAACGATAGACCGCGTTCTCCACCATGCTTCGCTCGGTGCAGCCTGAGAGCTTGTACCATTCACGTCGGCCGTGTCTTTCGATGGCACGAATATGGCGGTCGCGTTCCCGCATGGCGGTGTTCGAATTCTGACTGAGCGTGGCGTTTCGTTGCGGCGGAATCACCACGCGCGTCCTTCGTCCAGGGCTGTGCGCTTCGATGGCTTCGTAGACCGCTTCCTTGTCGTATGCACTGTCCGCCGCCACCGACGCTATAGGTGCTTGAATCTGTGTTAGCAAAGGGGGGACTCGCGTTGCGTCGCGAGCTCGTGACGCCGTCAGTTCGGACGCAACAATGTTGCCGGTCTTGCGATCAACGGCGATGTGCAACTTGCGCCAGGCGCGCTGCTTTGGCGGTTTGCGGGTGGTTCCAACATGAATCCTCAAGCCCGTGCTATCGATCATCAGGTGGATTGGTTGATTGCTTGCGGCTTTCCCAATCCGCAGCTTCTTGCGGAGCAGCCTCGACCGCCGACACAACGTCGAGTAGTCCGGGATCTCGATACACAGTCGGAGAAGCGAGGCGATCGAGTGCAAGAAGCCTTCGGTTTGGCGGTAGGCAAGCTTGTACACCATCCGGACAACCAGGCCCGTTTCAATCGCCATCTCTGAATAGACCCGTTGACCGCCAGGCTTACCGCTCTTGTCGGCCTTCCAGTTCGCGATTGCCTCCTCGTCAAACCAGACCGTCAAATCGCCCCGGCGGCGCAGCCCTTCGTTGTATTCCGCCCAGTTGGAAACGTGGTACTTCTTCTGCTTCGCGTGTTTGTACTGGCTGCGCTTGGGATACTTCATGGTCGAACATTACCTCGGCCACCACCATAGGTAGATTTCGCGCTCAGCCAAGAGCGGTGCAACAACGCCGGGAGTGTCAGTCGAAAGTACCATATCGTGGGATCGGTGAGGAGATAGCGACGCAGCTCGACGGTGAGATTCACGGCGTATGCATGTACGTGGGCGGTGCTTTCGTCGGCACGACACAGGCGCTGACCAAAGTCTGGCCCGACCTGATTCGCACGATCGTTGAACCCGCAGAATCAGCAGTGATAGCAGGGAACCCGCCCGGCACTCACCACATCGAGGGGGGCGGCGCGGGATTCGTCCCACCACTCATCACGCCCGCCTTGTACGACCGCTACGCGACCCAGATAACGGAGGGATTGGCGAAAGCCCATCAGGCGGGGATTGTTCATCGGGATTTGAAGCCCGAGAACATCAAGCTTGCGGGTTTTCCGTGCTAGTGCTTGCGGTGGAAAACTTTCAGACATAGCTGGCAGTTCCACGCAATAGGCTGTCGATCAACGACACCGCCACCTCTAATCGCTCCCTGCGTGAGCCATGGATCTCGGTGAATGTCAGGCGGCGATCGACGAGAGTGCAGCGGAAGAGCTCGTGCATCTCTTCGCGCCGGTGGCCGCGATCACGCTGCTCCCCGTCGGGGACCCAGGGGATGTCGATGTCGGCCAGGAGGTAGAGGTCCGCGGCGCGTTTATCCAACGCATCCTCGATCCAGCGAGGGCAATCGCCGTAGTAGTGGCGAGCGTAGAGGATCGTGCTGAATAGGTCGGTATCCTGAATAAGAAGACGGGAAGCCTCGCCGGCTTTTTCGTCCTCGCCGGCGATTTGGCCGCGGGCAATGGCATCGACATCTTCGAGCTCGGGAGCGGCGCCCTTGTCGATCACGAACTGGCGTGCAAACTCAGGCACCCAGACGGTCTCGTAGTGCGTGGCAAGTGCCGTCGCGAGCGTTGTCTTGCCCGTACATTCAGAGCCAATCACCGCCACGCGGATCACGACGCCGGCTCCGGCCCTCTCATCGACCGTCGCCACTCGGCGAAACCCATGGCGGCGAGCACGAGAAAGACGGCGTAAAGTCCGGCGGTGAGATAGAGCTCTTTGTACAAGAACATGCCGACGTAGAAGACATCGACGGCGAGCCACACGAGCCAGGATTCGAGGAGCTTTTGGGTCTGCATCCATTGGGCGGCGATGCTGAACGAGGTCAGCGTCGAGTCCATGAACGGCAGCGACGCGTTGGTGAAGCGCGTTAACGTCTGACCCAGTAGAATCCCGCCAAGTGTCGCGACCAGCAAGGCCACCGCGCGTGTCCTCGGCGGTGTCAGCGAAACCTCGAGCTCGCCGTCATCCTCACCACCGTGCAACCAGGACCACCAGCCGTAGACGGCCAGTCCGAAGTACAACCCCTGCAGCCCCATATCGGCGTACAGCCGCGCGTCGTAGAAAACCCGCGCGTACAATGCCACGCTGATCAAGGCGAGCGGCCAGCACCAGATGATCTGGCGCACCGTCAGGTAGACCGCCGCCAGCGTGAGGACGACAGCGACGAGCTCGAGAGACAACACGACGACTCAGAAGCCGACCTGAAGCGAGACAACGACGTTGCGTGTCGCCAACGGATAGTAGAAGGGAATGCCGTCGAGACTGTCCATGCCGGCGTTGTTGCGAACGAGAAATTGATAACTGTAGCCGCTAGGAAACTGGTCGCGGTTGTCGAGCACGTTGTTGACGAACAATGTGACGCGCGCGTCGACACCTTGCCACCAGCGACCCAGGCTTTGCGACGCCCGCACGTCTAAGTTGGTGAACGACAGCGTCCGGAATTCGGCGAGTCCGGTGTTGTCGAGCTGGGATTCGGCGACATAGCGACCCATGAGTCCGATGCTGGTGTCGCGATGCGACCATTCGACGCCGAGGTTGAACAAGACCTCGGGCGTGAGTAGCGGCCGTACGTTTTCGTAGGTGATCGGCTCGCTCCCGATCCACATCCCCTGCTCGTCGAAGACATCGTAGAACTGCGCCCATTCTCGGATGCGGTTCTTGCTCAGGTTCAAACTGTGCAACACCGACCACTTCGGTATCGGCATCCACTTCAGATCGACTTCGATACCGCGCCGGTAGGAGCGGTCGACGTTTTGCCGTAGCGGCAGACCGACTGCCGACAGCTCGCCGGTCAAGGCGATCTCGTTCCGGAACTCCATCAGATAGACATTGGCCTGCAAGCCGAGCCGGGGCGTGTTCCAAGTGACGCCGCCCTCGAAGTTCACCACCGATTCGGGTTTCACCGCTTCGGGATCATGCGGCACGGTGGCGTTGTCCTCGCCCAGCAGAAGATCGAGGCGCGCCGGCTCGCGCTGTGCTCGCCCGATCGAGGTGTAAAGACTCAACCCCGGCGAGAGCGTTTGTCGCACGCCGAACTTGGGATCGAGAAAGTTCCAGTCGATCGACTCCAACTCGACGTCACCTTCGTAGGAGAAGCCGGCCCAGCGCCATTGGACGTCGCCGAAAAGGAGCGTGTCTCCGAGACGGTACTCGAGCTTGCCGAAGGCGTTCGTCGTCTGCTTGAAGCCGGTGTTCTTGTACACCCGACCGCCGGCGTCGCTATCGAGGAAATGGTCGCCGCTGAAGTCGTTATAGTGCACACCCACCGTTGCCGAAAGATTGTCCACGTTCGTGCTCAGCGTGACCATGCTGCCGAAGAATCCCTGGTCGATGCCGAATCGCAGCAAGTCGTTTTGCGCCACCGGATCGTCCCACAACTGGAACCAACCGTCGGCGCCGTTGTAATAGAACGATGCGCTCAGCAACGAATCGCTCCCGAGCTCGCGCAGGTACTTGATTTGGGCGAAGTCCTGTCCGAAGTTGTCGCGGTCTTCCTCGGTGAGCGGGTTGAACCGGCGGTTCTCGCTCAGGGTGTCCGGGTCGACCGCAAGATAGGCAAGCTGCGACTTCTCGTCGCCCGAGAAGGCGACCAGCGACAAAGACGATCGCTCTTGCTGCCAACCCGCGTTCACAAAAAACGTGTGATGATCGGCGCCGGAGCGCTCGCGATAACCCTCGGTTTTGGCGTAGGAGAACCGTCCGGAGACGTAGAGCCCGTTGTCGAAAACGCCCGACTCGTAGCCAATGGATGCGCGAGTGGTGTCGTACGAGCCGACTACCAACCGAGCATCACCCCGGTTGTGTCGAGGCGGCGCCGCGCTCGCGAAGTTCACCGAACCGCCATAGGCGGGCGAGCCGACCGACGAGGTGCCCACGCCACGCTGGATTTGAATGCTGTCGACAGCGCTCAAGAAGTCGTGAAAATTGTTGAAGAACAGCGCGTGCTCCGCGGGGTCGTTGAGAGGGGCCCCGTCGAGGGTCATGCTGATGCGCGTTTGTTGGATCCCGCGCATGCTGAAATACGAGTAGTTAGCCCCGATGCCCGAGTCCGAGTACCAGTTCATCGACGGAGTGTGCTCGAGGAGGTCGGGAACATCCTGTCCGTAGCTGAATTTCTCGATCTCCTCACGGTCCATGTTGCGCTTGGTCACCGGGACTTCTTCTCCCGCTCGAATCCCGACGACGGTGATCGACTCTTCGACCGAGGTCACCCATTCGAGCCGAAGCTCGAGCTCGAGATTTTGAGACGCAACGTTCACGCGGTGGCGCAACAACCGATAGGTGGGGTGTGAAACGCTGAGCTCCCACTCACCCGGCGAAAGCGAAAGCCGAAAGTGTCCATTCTCGTCGGTGGTGGTCACCGGCTTTCGGCCGTCCATCCCGTCCACCTCGATGCGGGCTGCCGCTACTGGTTCGCCGGTGGGGGCGAGGACGACTCCCTGCACCCGAATCGGCGCTCGCGCCGCCGCCGTTGGCGGGATCCCCGCGACGAGCATCATCGTGAAAGCGAGACCCCTCACATGGATCCGGGAGAGAAGGGAATTGTGGATTTTCCTAGCGAACATCGTCATTCTCCGAAATGCCGGAGATGACCGACTCGCTCGAGAATGCCGTTCTTCTTTGGTGCTAGAAGAGCCAGCTGCCCTTCCCTACGCCGGTATCAACCGGATCAGGTTCCGAGGGTTTGCTCTCAGGCCGAGCGGCCACCCCTAGGCGTATTGTCGGATGCTAGCGTCTCGCGTTCGGCGCGACAAGTCAAGAGGGTGGGCGAGGGTGGTTCTAATTGCCGCGAATTTCAGTTCGAAACTTTGTTCTCTTCTCCTCCAGATGGGGTACGGTTCCGCCAGACGAGTAAGCTGGGCAAACCCCGAAGGACTGGCGGCATGGGTCGAGCTCGAGCACGGGAATCGCCCGTGAGCGTTGCCCACCCGCCTGGTGTCGAGGTCAGCTGAGCCGACATGGAATCGCGGTTGTTCCCGGCTCTTCTGATCGCCGGCGATGCGGATCTCTACGCGCCGCCGTCGATGTACCGGTATCTGCATTCCAGAGTGCCTGTAAGCGAGCTCCACGTCGTTCCGGAGGCGGGCCACTCGGTTTACTGGGAGCGTCCGGAGACGTTCAACCACCTCGTGCTGGACTTCTTCGATCGGCACTCAGGATAAGCTCCCAGAGTCGGCGAAAACCGGAATGTTCGCGGTAAGCAGCCGAGAAGAGCACGCTGGCGTCGAGAAAGAGCCGGTTTTTAATTAAGAGCTATGAGTCCACAATTTTGGCCTGGCTTCGACTTCCCTCTCGCGGGTCGCTTGTGTTACGAATCGTTCTCATGAGCGGTCGTCCGGCCCTGTTGCTTCTCTTCGCCACGTTTACTGGTTCCTGGGTGAGCCCTTCGTCGTCTGCCCAATCGAGCCCCGCGCCAATAGAGCACGAGTGGCGAGCCTACGGCGCCGATCTCGCGTCCACGCGTTACGCGCCGCTCGACCAGATCAACGCCTCGAACTTCGAAGAGCTTGAGATCGCCTGGCGCTTGAAGACGGACTTTCTGGGTCCCCGGCCGGAGTACATGTTTCAATCGACGCCTTTGATGGTGGAGGGCGTGGTCTACTCGACCGCGGGCACGCGCCGGGCCGTGGTCGCCCTCGACGCCCGAACGGGTGAGATGATTTGGATGCACCGCGAGAACGAGGGCGCGCGGGGTGAAGCCGCGCCGCGTCGGTACTCGGGCCGCGGCCTTTCCTATTGGAGCGACGGCACCGAAGGCCGCATCCTGTACGTCACGCCCGGGTACCAGCTCGTGTCGATCGACGCGAAGACAGGACGCCGCACGCCCGAGTTCGGAATCGACGGGCTGGTCGATCTCAAGAGGGACTTCGATCAGGAGGTCGATCCGCTAGGCGGTGCCGTCGGGCTCCATGCTTCGCCCCTGGTGGCCGGTGAGGTCGTGATCGTAGGCGCCGCGCACGAGACGGGCGCGAACCCACAGAGCCGGAAAAACGTGAAGGGTTATGTGCGCGGTTACGACGTACGGACAGGACGGCGCCGATGGATCTTTCATACGATTCCGCGCCCGGGTGAGCACGGCTACGACACGTGGGAGAACGGCTCCGCCAAGTACACTGGAAACGCCGGCGTGTGGGCGCAGTTGTCCGCCGACGCATCGCTCGGGCTCGCTTATCTCCCGGTCGAGCTTCCCACCGGCGATTACTATGGCGGTGACCGGCCCGGCAAAAACCTCTACAGCGAGAGCATTGTCGCCGTCGACATCGAGACGGGCGAGCGCCGCTGGCACTTCCAGCTCGTGCACCACGGCATCTGGGATATGGACATTCCCTGCGCGCCAATCCTCGCCGACATCGAAGTCGACGGTCGCGCTATCAAAGCGCTCGCTCAGCCGACCAAGCAAGGCTTTCTCTACGTCTTGGACCGCGAGACCGGCGAGCCGGTGTGGCCCATCGAGGAGCGTCCCGTTCCGCGTGGCGACGTCCCCGGCGAATGGTACTCCCCTACCCAGCCGCATCCGACACGTCCTCCCGCCTACGACCGTCAAGGTCTCGCGATCGACGACCTCATCGACTTCACCCCCGAGCTGCGGGCCGAAGCCGAAGCGCTCGTTTCGAAGTACCGTATCGGCCCCATCTTCACACCGCCCGTGCTCAGCAAAGCGGAGGGCCCTATCGCGACGCTCGCGCTCGCCGCCCAGCGCGCCGCCACCAACTGGCAAGGCGGCTCGTACGATCCCGAAACGCATGTCTTGTACGTATCGTCGCAGAGAGAGCTCTCGATGCTCGGCCTCATGCCGCCGCCCGAAGAGGTTACCGAGTTCCGCTACCATCAAGGCACGGTTCTCACCGGCGTGCGGCGCTCGGGAGGCGCCGGCTCGGAAGGCAGCGGCGTCGGGACCCGCGCGAGACTCGACGTGCGAGGGCTCCCGCTCGTCAAGCCGCCGTACGGACAAATCACCGCCATCGACTTGGACCGAGGTGAGATCCTCTGGCAGGTGGCGCACGGAGACACTCCGAACTTCATTCGCCGTCACCCCGCGCTCGAAGGTGTGACGATTCCGCGCACCGGACGAGCCGGAAGTGTGGGAACGCTAGTCACCAAAACCTTGCTCATCGCGGGCGAGAGCAGCTTCGGGCCGACGCCGTCGCGCGTTCGCGGCGCGATGCTGCGCGCTTATGATAAAGCCACTGGAAAGGAAGTCGGTGCCGTTTACATGCCCGCACCCCAAACCGGCTCGCCGATGACCTACATGGTGGAGGGCCAGCAGTATCTAGTTGTCGCGGTCAGCGGCGCGGGCTATTCCGGCGAGCTACTAGCGTTCCGCCTTCCGCGCGAAATGACGTCAGGTTATTGAGCTAGCGTTCCGCCTTCCGCGCGAAATGACGTCAGGTTATTGAGCGCTCGTCCAGAGCTCCTTTCCCTTTGCGTGGTTAGTGGGGGCTTTTCAAATACATCGAAAGGACGCCGCTCGGAACGTCTAGCGCTGCCCCTCCGTCACTCGACGGGGACACTGGTTGGAGCGCCGACGGTCTTGAGCATGTGTACCAAGAACTTCGCCGTTTCCGTCGTGCTCGCGTTTCTCGAGACCTCATGAATGTTGTCTGGTGATTCATAAAAAGTGTCGCCTGGTCGCAGCCGAGTCAATGGGCCGCCGCGCACTTGCATCTCTACGGTGCCCTCCAACACGTACACGAACACATGAGCGTTGTGGCGATGCGGCGGAGAGGACTGTCCCGAGGCGAGATCCACAGTAACAATTCCGCATTTCCTGATTCTCGAGAATTGGAGGTAGTGGACTAGTGATATTGACTCCAGCTAGCGCCCCGCTTATTGCATGGCTCCCGAAGACGATAATTGCCGCTAGTATCGCCCACATCGATGCTCGGTTTTTCATCGGATCCTCCGCTTGCGTTTCCAAACAACGGTCTCGCGAACTCTTAAACAAACGCCATAGTAAACCACTACTCTAGGGAACTGTGCCCCGGCCACTCCGGATTCGGAGAGCTGGTCGCGCCGAGATCGTCTCGAGCGTGGGTCTGTCACTAAAACGGCGGATCGGATCGTCTCTACCCTTTTTCGAAACGCAGTTCTCGCAACGGGCGTCTCGTCCCGACAGACGACTAGCCGGAGCGCGAGCGAACACACGCTCGCGCACTGCCCACGCCACATAGTGGGAGGGGGCTTCTGTTACTTTTGGTGACACCTCGCGCGCGCGAGGTGTCAATTCGAGCGTTTGGCGCTGACTTTCTCGCTTCCGGCGTCTTTCGAGTTTCTTCTTCGATCCTTCTTCTTGAGCGCGAGCGCGAGCGCGACCGCCGCCCCAAAAGCTCGGCAGGTGTGCGTCGATCGAGGTGCGAGAAATAGTTCTTGAAGCCCAGAATCATGAACGCGACTCCCGTATATAGATATAAGACGAGTTTTTGGGTGCCGTTTCCTCCCTGGGCGCTGGATGCGTCAGACGATCGGACGCGTTATCTTGACTATTTAACTACAATGTAGTATAATATGCTCGCCATGGGACGCTTTGGGCGGGCGGCACTCCAAATGCGGGCACAGGGAGAACGGCATGGGCACTCTCGGCGAATTCGAACAACTGATCTTGTTTTCCATCGTTGAGCTCGGGGACGATGCCTACGGTGGAGCGATCCGGGAGACCATCGAACGGAGGACGGGCCGTTTGGTGTCTTCGGGGGCCATCTACACTACGCTCGGTCGCCTCGCCGAACGGAATCTAGTCACATCGCGGCTCGGCGAGCCTATCGCGGGCCGGGCGGGTCGGCCCCGGAAGTATTACTCGCTCGAACCGGAAGGTGCCCGTGCGCTGAGGGCCAGCTACTCCACCATCCAAGCGATGGCCAGTGGCCTGATCTCGAGACTGACCGAACTCGCGGAGGGCTGAGCGTGCTCGATTCTCGAGGTCCCGGGGTACTGCGCCGGCTGGCAGCCTTTCTCATCCGAGGCCCCGAAGCCACGTTCATTTTGGCTGACATGGATGATGCGTTGGAGCGTGAGCTCGCCCGAGGCATTCCGTTGTGGCGTATGCGGTGGCGCTATGCCGTGAACATGTTCGGGTCCGCATTCAGCGTTTGGCGTGCGCGACGGCAGGTGCCGAACCTCGGTTTCTCCTGGCTGAATGTTAAGCTCGGATTGCGGTTGCTCGTGAAGCACCCGGGCTTGACGTGCGTTGCGGTGTTCGCGCTCGCGGTCGCGATTCCGGCCGGTTTGGCGCCGATGCATTTCGTGAACGCCGTTCAAGCCTCGCTCCCTTTCGACGAGGACGGTCGAATCCAGATGCTCAGGAACGTCAATCTGGCGAGCTCGGGCTTGGAGGCGCCGTCGTTGAATGACTTTCTGATGTGGCGCGAGGAGTTGACGACGTTTGAAGCTCTCGGCGCAGCGACGATAGGGGCTTCCTATAACCTCATCTCCGACGACGGGCGTGCCGCACCCATTCGGGGTGCTGAGGTCACGGCCTCTGCGTTCGATATCCTGCGGGTGCCACCGCTGCTCGGTCGGACACTCATTTCCACGGACGAAGTGTTCGGTGCGCCGACGGTGGTCGTCATCGGGTACGACCTTTGGCAATCGCGTCTTGACGGCGACCGCGACGTCGTAGGTAAAGCTATCCGAATCGGACGCGCGCCGCACACTGTGGTCGGCGTCATGCCAAAGGAGTTCCTCTTCCCCTTCCGCGACCAATTGTGGCTACCGCTGCAGGTGAATGGGCCCCCCGACGAGGTTCGGCAAGGACGGGCTCATCGGATCTTTGGGCGCTTGTCGGACGGCATGTCGACGGAGGAGGCTCAGGCAGAGCTAACCACGGTGGGTCGCCGTTTGGCCATCGAGTTTCCGGACACGCATGCGCGGCTAAAACCCGAGGTCGTGCCGTTCGCGATCGGGTTTTTCGACCTCCCAAAGGGGGGCATGCAAGCGAACTTCGACTTTTACGTGGTCCAGGTCCTTACACTGCTAGTGCTCGTGGTCGCATGTGCCAATGTTGGAATGCTGATCTTCGCGCGCACTGCGACCCGGTCGAGGGAGCTGGCGGTGCGCACGGCACTAGGCGCAAGTCGCAAGCGGATCGTTTCCCAACTGTTCATGGAGGCGCTCGTGTTCGCGGTCTTGGCAGCCGGAGTGGGCCTACTGCTAGGCGATTACATCTCGAGCCAATTCAGCTGGATGCTGGACTTCATGCCCTTTTGGATCGACTTGGGCGTGACCTTTGAGACCGTCGTTTGGGCGCTTTCCCTCGCCGTCCTCAGCGCCGGGGTCGTAGGCGTCGTTCCGGAGCCTTGGTGCACAACTCCGATAGAGGCCGAGAGCTCGCTTGGCCCCGACTCCCATCATCCGATCATCTCGCTATCAGGCATCCCGAGCGCCGTCATGGTGTTGAGAATCTTGCACCCGATCCTTACCTCGACTCTCTGTGCCGCCAACCCTCTCGCTCGCATCGCTGAGCCCACGATAGCCTTGTAGCGATGGAACGTTGTCTCGACTTTGCTCCGTTTGCTGTAGCCCGATTCTGTGTGCCACTTTCGTTTGCCGAGCCGAGCTTGTGCTGCAATGTTGCGATTGCGCTGTCGGCTGCTCGCCGGCCCCGATGCGAGCTGGGCGCCCTTGCGCGGCGGTATCAGCACCCTCGGCGAGCGATGAGCGCTGTGATTCTCGATTGCCTCATAGACGCCGCTGGCGTCGTATGCGGTGTCAGCTCTGGCCTATGAGATGGGACTGTCGATCTGTCTGACAAGCGATGCAACCCGCGATGAATCGCGGGCTCTTTTGCTCGTCAGCTCGCAGGCGACGACTTCGCCAGTCTGCTCGTCGACACACAGATGGAGCTTGCGATAGTCCCTGCTATTTGGTGCTCTGCGCAGCTGGCCGGCGTGGACAGCGAGACCGCTGCTGTCGATCAAGATGTGCAACGGCGTCTTCTGCTTGTCTTGGTAGAAGGGGACCTTACCCAGCTTCGCCTTGCGCCTCGAGATCGTGGTGTGATCGGGCACATCATTGTCTAGCTTCATCAGAGCGAACAACGATCGCAGCAATCCCTCGCTCTGTCTAGATGACAGATGAAACACCATGCCCAGGGTGACAGCCGTCTCGATGGCGTGGTTCGAGTACTTGCGTTGACGGCCCGGTTTCCTCCTCCTCGGCCGGGGCGCGTCCCAGTTCACAAGCTTGCCGGCGGTGAGCGAGATCCAGACGGTCAGGCTCCCACGGTTGCGTAGACCCGCCTCATATTCACGCCAATTCCTCACGCGATAGGCCTTCTTCACATACTTCCGCTGAGTGCGTTTGAAAATGCTCATGGGGAACCTCGAATCCGTGAGTAAAGGACAATTGTGGACCGAGATCGCGAGTTGTGCACCAAGGCAGCGCTACGCCGCTCGACGGCCGGCTGCTGCTCATGATCTCGAACGATCCGAGCCGCGAGCCGCGCTTCCAGATTGCCGATGGGCCGGCGACCCAGATCGCGTTCGGCATCGATGTCAACGGCCTCGCGCCCGGAACAGAGGTGATCTTCGGCGGCGGCGTTCGAGGCTGGCCCATCGACAGCATCGCTGACATCCCACCTGGCCGCTACCGCGTCCAGGCGCTACTGCACAAATACGAAACTTTCCATCGCGCGGACGGGCACGTCGTGAAGCTTCCGATGGATCGCGGCGAAGGCCAGCAGTGGAACAGGGCGCCGGGAAACTTGCTCAACGACCCTGTGGATGTCGAGATCTATCCGAGAAAGGGCGGGACGATCCGCGTCGTCATGAACGAGACGATCTCGCCGATCCCCGATCCGCCCACCACGAAATACATCAAACACGTGCGTATCCAGAGCAAACTGCTCACGGAATTCTGGGGGCGCCCGATGCATCTCGGTGCACACGTCCTCGTTCCTGAAGGCTTCGACGAGCACCCGGAGGCGCGCTACCCGCTGATGGTCTTTCACGGGCATTTTCCCTATACCTTTGGCGGGTTTCGTGACGAGCCGCCGGATCCGGATTTGGAGCCCGAGTACAGTGCCCGCTTCGATCTCGAGGGCTATAACCGCATTGTCCAAGACAACGCCTATCAGTTCTTCGAAGAGTGGACCGGGCCCGATTTCCCGCGGGTGCTCATCATCCAAATCCAGCATGCGAATCCCTATTACGACGATTCCTACGCCGTGAACTCGGCGAACTTGGGCCCTTACGGTGATGCCATCACCCACGAGCTGATCCCATATATCGAAGAGAAATTTCGCGGCATCGGTGAAGGCTGGTCGCGCTTTCTGTATGGCGGCTCGACAGGCGGGTGGGAAGCCCTGGCGGTTCAGGTTCTTTATCCGGACGACTACAACGGCTGCTTCGCGGCTTGCCCGGACCCGATCGACTTTCGCGCCTATACCGTCGTCGATCTCTACCAAGACAAAAACGCCTACTATCTCGACAGCGATTTCAAGAAAACGCCACGCCCTGGTCACCGGGACGACTTGGGACACGTGAGCGCGACGCTCGAAGAGATGAATCGGCGCGAGCTCGTGCTGGGAACGAAGAGCCGCTCGGGGCAACAGTGGGATATTTGGGAGGCGGTCTATTCTCCCGTCGGCCCAGAAGGCTACCCGATGCGCATCTGGGACAAGCAGACCGGCGACATCGACGAAGAAGTCTCCCAATATTGGCGCGAGAACTACGACCTGTCCTACATCCTTCAGCGCGACTGGGCGACGCTCGGGCCGCGGCTCGAAGGCAAGATCCACATCTATGTCGGCGACATGGACAACTACTACCTGAACAATGCCGTCTATCTCATCGAAGACTTTCTCGAAGACACCTCGAATCCTCCTTACGACGGTGTGATCGACTATGGCGACCGCGCCGAGCATTGCTGGAACGGCGACCACACACGATCGAACGCGCTCTCGCGGCTTCGCTACAACCAGATGTTTATCCCGCTCGCGGTCGAGAGAATGGAGAAGAGCGCGCCCGAGGGAGCGGATCTGACGAGCTGGAGGTATTGACCGCGGCCTGACTCCCTGATTCCTGACGACTCGCTATAATGGTAGCTTCATGAATCACTTTCTTGCCGGCCGTCAAAAAACCCGCCTGGCGTCCGAGGTGGGCACCATCGTCAAACCGCATGGCGGCAGGCTTCGCATCGCACTCGCTTACCCGAACCGCTACCACGTCGGAATGTCGAATGTCGGCTTCCAGGCGGTCTACAAGTTCTGGAACGAGCTTCCCGACGTCGTGTGCGAACGCGTGTTCCTGCCCGACGCGGACGAACTCGATGAATATAGCCGCTCGCGGACCCCGCTCCTCTCGCTCGAGACGCAGTCGCCCGTGCGCGACTTCGACGTCCTGGCGTTTTCGATTACCTTCGAGCCCGACGAAGTGAACCTCGTCCGTATCTTGGACCTGGCCGGCCTTCCCGCTCTCGCGTCCGCGCGGGACCTGCGCGATCCACTCGTCCTTGCAGGCGGTCCCATTACGTTCTTGAACCCCGAGCCCATGGCGCCTCTTCTGGACCTCGTCGCGATCGGGGAAGCCGAGGCTCTTTTGCCGACGCTCACCGACGTGCTTCGAAGCGCGAGCGAGCGTGCCGCGAAGCTCGACCGCCTTGCCGCGGAAGAGGGTTTTTACGTCCCATCGCTGCGGCGGGACTCGACCCTCGTGCGGGCGAAAATGGGTAAGCGTGCGGATTTTCCTCCACCGGCCACTTATGTGCTCACGCCGTCGACGGAGATGTCCAGCAAGTTTCTCGTCGAGGTCTCGCGCGGCTGCCCCACGCTCTGCCGATTCTGCTGGGCAGGCTACAACTATCTGCCGAAGCGCTCTTTCGAAGTCCAGAGAATCCTCCACGTTGCGCGCGACGCTCGCCAGCACACCGACCAGATTGGTCTCGTCTCCACCGCGGTGGGTGCACACAAGGAGATCGTCCCGCTGGCGGAAGCGCTCCTAGAGATGGGCTATCGAATTAGTGTCTCGTCGCTGCGCTTCGAGGACTTGCGCGCCGAGCTTTTGGACCCGATCTCTATGAGCGGTGAAAAGACGCTCGCCGTCGCTCCGGAAGTCGGCACCGATCGCTTGCGTTTCGCGATTCACAAGCGCGTGACCAACGAACAGATTCTCGAGAAAACCGAGCTCATCTTCCGACGCGGGATCGAGAACTTGAAGCTCTACTTGATGGTCGGCCTTCCCACCGAGGGCGACGAAGACATTGACGGCATCATCGATCTCGTCGGCCGTGTCCGCGAGCAACTTTTAGCCCATGGCCGACCGCGCGGCCGCGTCGGCCGCCTCATCCCGAGCGTCAACCCATTCATTCCCAAGCCCGGGACCCCGTTTCAATGGCACGCGATGGAGAAGCCGTCCTTGCTTGCGCGCAAGATGCAGAAGCTCAAAAAGGCTTTCGCGCGCATGCCGAACGTAGACGCCAACTTCAAATCCGCGCGCCTCGAGACGCTGCAAGCGCTTCTATCCGTCGGCGACCACCGTGTCGCGCCGGTTCTAATCCGTATAGCCCGCGGCGAAGCGGAACTGAGGCCCGCAATGAAGGAGGCCGGCCTCGATCTCGACGCCTATATCTATTCTGAGCGCTCGCCGAGGGAGAGCCTTCCGTGGGGATACATCGATAACGGCATGAAGGCCGAGCTTCTAGAAAGCCAGTACGACAAAGCGCAGGCCGCGGCCCTCGCGCCCGCTTGAACTGGTCAGAGCGAGTGAGCACTAGACAGAAAATGTTCGTTTCGGCAACTCACGGCGGTGTTGTGCTTTTGATGTCGGAGCACCTTTCCCGAGAGGGCGTGCCGCACGGCTTCACCAGCCGCGCCCATGGTTTCGGCGCACGCTACCGGGGTGACCACGATCGAGAGCAGTTATCGCGAGCGTTGAACCTTCCCCGCCTCGCTTATATGAAACAGGTCCATGGCCGCTCTATAAGGACCATCGACGGAAATGAGGACGTGCCTGAATGCGACGGTGTTACAACGAAAGAGCGGGACCTCGGCCTCATCGTTCACACCGCGGACTGCGTGCCGCTGCTCTTTTGGGCTTCGGACGTGAACGCGGTCGCCGCGGTCCACGCTGGATGGCGGGGGACTCTAGCGCGCGTGGCGGAAGAAGCGGTGTGCTCGCTCGGTGGCCGCCCTGAGAGGATTCACGTTGCCATCGGCCCGTCGATCCGCGCTTGCTGTTTCGAAGTGGGGGACGAAGTCGTGGAAGCCTTTCGCGCCGCAGGCCGAAGGCTGAAGCGCATCTCGAGAGAGGGCTTGCGCGGACGGCGCCACGTCGATTTGATCGCGGATAATTGCAATCAGCTCGTCGCATGCGGGATTCCGGAAGCGCAAATTTACGACAGCGGCCGCTGCACGATGTGCGAGAACGACCGGTTCTATTCTTATCGGCGGGAAGGCGAGGGGGTGGGCCGGCTCATGGGGGTCATTGCCGTCAAGTAGCTGCCGCCTGCTCTTCTTCCAAGAAGTAAAGAATACGGCCGCAGCTCCCACAGAGATGGAGCTTCTCGAACAAGCGGAGCTCGTGAAAGACTTGTGGTCGGACGCGCACCATACAGACTTGGCAGCGCTCCTCGGCAGCCGCCGCCATTGCAACCCCGCCGCGGGTCTTCGCGATGTTCTGATATTCGGCGAGCAGACCCTCGGGGATAACGCCGAACACTTTCTTGCGCCCGTCGTTTCGCGTCGCGAGCTCGTCCTCTAGCGTGGCCTTTTCGCCGTCGAGCTCTTTTTCCATCCCCGCGACTTTCTTCTGTCCTTCTTCGAGCTCTTGCCCCCGCGCCGCACGCTTCCCGTCGAGTTCTTCGATAGCATCGAGCCCTTGCAGGATCTTGGTCTCGACATTGCTGATCTCGCCTTTGGTGACGTCGATTTGGCGCTGCATCGCTTTGTACTCGTCGTTCGACTTCACGTTCATGAGCTGGTCTTGATACTTGCCGAGCTTCTCTTCGGCGATCGCGAGCACGCCTTCCGCGGCCCGCTGGTCTTTCTGCGCTTCCGCGAGGCCTTCCTCAGCCGCTTTCAGATTCTCTTTCTCGGTCGCAATCTCTTTTTCGAGCGTTTCGACTTCTTTCGGAATTTCCGCGAGCCGGGATTCGAGCGCTCTGATCACGTCGTCGAGCTTCTGCAACTTCACAAGGTTTGTGATTTCAGCTTTCATTTAATGGCCTCTTTCACCGACGGATAGGCAAAAAAAAAGGTGCCGCGATGGGCACCTTTCGCGAAGACGGCCGTTACCTGCCCCGGCCGCGCGGGACCGGGGGGGCGTCTTAAGCACTCGCATTACTTGTCGTGAAGGCACGTCCATTCGTGGCATTTTTGGTGGGCCCACTAGGACTTGAACCTAGGACCAACCGGTTATGAGCCGGTGGCTCTAACCACTGAGCTATGGGCCCCTTTTCGTTTGTGTTCGCTATATCCGTGAACCCTCGAGAAACGCTTTCAGCTTGCGACTCCTCGAAGGATGACGGAGTTTGCGCAACGCTTTGGTCTCGATCTGCCTGATGCGCTCGCGGGTGACCGCGAAGCTCTGGCCCACCTCTTCGAGCGTGTGCTCGCTGCCATCGCCGACACCGAAACGCATCTTGATGACTTTTTCTTCCCGCGGTGTGAGCGTCTTCAACACCGCTTCGGTCATCTCTTTCAAGTTTGTGTTGATAACTTGTTCGGCCGGAGAGACGACCCCGCGATCCTCGATGAAATCGCCGAGATGGCTGTCCTCTTCCTCGCCGATAGGGGTCTCGAGCGAGATGGGCTCCTGGGCGATCTTGAGCACTTTGCGAACTTTGGAGACCGAGATGTCCATGCGCTTCGCGATCTCTTCCGAAGTCGGCTCGCGGCCATATTCCTGAACGAGGCTTCGCGAAGTGCGGATAAGCTTGTTGATCGTCTCGATCATGTGGACCGGGATGCGGATGGTGCGGGCCTGGTCCGCGATGGCGCGCGTGATTGCCTGCCGGATCCACCACGTGGCATAGGTCGAGAATTTATAGCCGCGGCGATACTCGAATTTGTCCACGGCTTTCATGAGCCCGATATTCCCTTCCTGGATGAGATCGAGAAACTGCAGGCCGCGATTGGTGTATTTCTTCGCGATGGAGACAACGAGGCGGAGATTGGCTTCGACGAGCTCGGTCTTCGCTTGCTGCGCTTGGGCTTCGCCTTCACGAACGGTGTAGAGCGATCTTTTGAGTTCTGCGTGGGTCGCTTCGTACTCTTCTTGGAGCGCCCGTTTCTCAGCGCGCACTTTCCGGATCTCGGAGCGATATTTGCTGCGCTCTTCGTCCTTCGCTTTGCCGCGGCCTTTGACGCCGTTCAATTTCGACTCATAGCGATTGAGGCGCCGCTCGAAGCTCTGGCCCTTCTCGACGCCGGAGCGCACGCGCTCCCGTAGACGCGAGCGACATCCTTCGGTGAAGTTGAGCCTCCGCACTTCTTTGGCGAGTGCTAAACGTAGCCGCCCGAGCTTCCACTTGCTTTTAACGTAGCTCGGCGAGCGCTTCTTGAGCTTCGCGAAACGCTTGCAATAGGTGGTGTAGCGTTTGTAGGCCGCCTCGATACTGATCATGACCTTCAAAGTCTTTTTGCGGTGTTTTTCGATCTTCGCTTCGGTAAGCTCTTCCGCGATGACAATGATGATTTCACGGAGGTTGATCTCGCCCTCTTTGAGACCGTCGTGAAGCGCTGTTACGGCCTTCGAGACAATCAACGTCCGGGTGATGGCGCGCGCCGTCATGTTTTTTCCGCGCTCGATGCGCTTGGCGATCACGACTTCGCCCTCGCGCGTGAGAAGGGGCACGGTGCCCATCTCGCGGAGATACATGCGGACGGGGTCGTTCGTTTTTTCGAGCGCTCCAGGCGTGAGATCGAGCTCGACATCACGGCTCTGCTTTCCGAGCCCGGCGAGGCCGGCCGCCTTCATCTGCTTATATTTTTCTTCGGACTCGACGATATCGATCCCAGCGTTGCCAAAGACGTCGAACAGCTCGTCGAGCTCCTCCGACGAGCTCACCTCGGAAGGAAGGTTCTCGTTCACCTCGTCATAGAGGAGGTAGCCTTTTTCCTTCCCGATGGCGATGAGGGATCGAACCTCGTCGTATTTTTCTTCGATAGCCAGACTACCGACCCGGGTCTCCGTCATGCTCTCGTCTCTAGCCTTCCCAACGTTTCGATACGCCGAGCCAGCAAATTGATCTCGGCAAGTAGATGGTTGTCGTCCGCATCTTGGGCCTGCTTGGCTCTGAGGCGCGACAGTTGTTTTTGCCAGCGCTCTTTGCGAAGCCCGTTGAGGCAATCGCGAGCGCTTTGCCTCGGGCCCAGCGGAGAGGGATCACTCAAGATGCGCGTCAGCTCGGTTGTGAGCGCATCGGGCGAGAGCCGGTCCAAAAGCTTGTCGGTGCTGAGACTTCCCAAACTATTCTCTTCCTTCATCGCTCGCAAAATAGGAGCCGTCCTCAGTCCTTCCAGATCCTCCTCCTCGATCTCGTCGAGGATGGCGGAGTCCTCCGGACTCGAAAGAATCCATCGAATGAGCTCCCGCTCGGCCAGCTTCACGGCTGGCGCTTCCACAGCAGGAAGCCTGAACCGGTGGGCTCTCGTCTCGACGTGTCGCTTCAACTCATCGAGGACGGTTCCGTCCGTGATGCCAGCGTACTCCGCGAGGGGGCCTACATAGCCAATGCGCTCCACTCGGTTCGGAATCTTTCCCAAAACAGGCAAAACGTCGTTCAACAACGCCGCTTTACCTCTAGGATCCCCCATATCGTAGCGCTTCGAGGCGTCCTCGATCAAGAAGGTGATAAAAGACGGCGCCTCCGAGACCAGCTCACGATACCGCTCGCCCCCTTGGCCCCGAATGAAGTCGTCGGGGTCTTGCCCGTCAGGGAGCACGAGGACCCGGACGTCGAAGCTCTCCTCCAGGAGGAGGTCGATACTGCGCCTCGCGGCCCGCATGCCGGCGTCGTCCGGATCGAAATTGACGACGACTTTTTCGGTGTAGCGTCTCAAAAGACGCGCGTGGGCGGTGGTCAAGCTCGTGCCGCAGCAGGCGACCGCATGGCGGACGCCGGCCTGATAGGCCTGCAGACAATCCATGTAGCCTTCCATCAGGATCGCGAAGCCTTCCTTGCGGACCGCGTCCTTGGCCCGATGGAAACCGTAAAGGACGTTGCTCTTGTTGTAGACGGGGCTCTCGGGCGAGTTGAGATATTTCGGCTCGCCTGGTTGGAGGATCCGCCCCCCATAGGCCACGATTTTGCCCACTTCGGAGGCGATGGGGATCATGAGCCGTCCGCGAAACCGGTCGTAGAAGCCGCCACCGCCCTTGCGGGGGATGGCGAAGCCCGCCCGCTCGACGTGCTCGGGACGTACGCCGCGGCGCTTCAGATGATCGAGCAGGCCGCTCCACTGATCGGACACAAAGCCAAGCCCGTAATCTTTGACGGTGTCGTCCAGAAGGCCTCGTTTTCTGAGATAGGCCATGACTTTGGCGCCATCGGGTGTGTCGCGGAGCTCGGTCTGAAAATATTTCTGGGCCAGAACGTGGATCTCGAGAAGGCTGCTTCTCTCCTGGTTCTCCCGCCGCGCTTTTTCGGACGTTTTCGGTACTTGCAGGCCAGCGCGTCCCGCGAGCTGCTCGATGGCTTCGACGAAAGAAAGCTTGTCGTACAGCATCAAGAACTTGAACGCGTCGCCGCCTTCGTTGCATCCGAAACAGTGAAAAATCTGGCGCTCGGGATTGACATGAAATGACGGAGTTTTCTCGTTGTGGAATGGGCAGAGGCCTTTGAAGCTTTTTCCCGAGGGCTTGAGCGGCACGTAAGCGGCGACCACGGAGACGACGTCGGTGGAGGAGCGCACGAGCTCGATGAAGTCCTGCGGGATGCCGGCCATCAGTCTTTGAGCTCCACTACGGTAACCCCACCACGATTCTCGCTCTTCTGATTCGCGACCTGTGGGTGTCCCGTGAGCCATTCCCGAAGCGCAGACTTCAGCCGTCCTGTGCCGTGGCCGTGGATCAGCCGCACCTCGCGGTACTCGCTCAAGAACGCGGCGTCGAGGAACTTGTCGGTGCGATCGAGCGCGTCTTCCACCGTGCAGCCGATCAAGTTCAGCTCGCTCAATACATTTTGCACCTTTTTGAGCTCGAGGCCATATTCCGGGCTCGTCCTGCGCGGCGAGGGCGGCGGGCGGTTGGGAAGCGGCTCGAGCTGTTCGACCGGGAGCCGGAGCTTCTTGTCGCGCACGTTCACTTCGGCTTGTCCATCCCCGACGAGGCGCAGGATTTCGCCCTCCATGCCGAAGGAGGCTACCAGAACTCGCATGCCGGGTTCGAGCCCCGCATCGTTCAGCCTAGGCACCCTAGGCACCCCAGGCACCCCAGATACCCTAGGCACCCCAGGCATCTCGTGAGCCAGTGTCTCGGCTTCGACTTTCGAGATGAGCGGCGACGCCACTGATTCGAGCTTTGCGGAGATCGTTTTTTCGAGCTCGTTCAGGCGCGTGTTCTGCTCCTTGCTGGCTTGGCGCGCTTCGGCGACGAGCTCACGAAGCTCTCGTCTTGTACTGTCGAGCTCTTCCTCGAGCTCGCGGCGAAAGCTCTTCAAGCGTTCGCGGCGCCCGACGCGCTCTTCTTCCTCTTCCGCTTCGATGCGTGTGCGGGCGGCGGTGGCGGCGCGGCGATCGCTCGCGAGCCGCTCCTGCTGCGCCTCGAGCTCAGCGCTCTCGGCTTCGAGTCTCTGGACGAGCTCTCCCACTTGACGCTCGCGCGCGCGCGTAACGATACTAGCCGGAAGGCCGAGGCGCTCCGCCATCTCAAAAGCAAGGCTTCTGCCTGCGGCACCCTCCACGATCGTGTAGGTCGGCGCATAGGTCTTTGGGTCGAACTGAAACGACGCCGCGTCGATACCTTGGGTGGTACTCGCATAGGCTTTCAAGAGGCCGTGATGGGTGGACGCTATCACGAGTGCGCCCCGCGCGAGGAAGTGCTCCACGAGCGCAGTCCCGAGAGCGCCTCCCTCGGATGGATCCGTGCCAGTCCCCACTTCGTCGAGGATAATGAGAGAAGGAAGATCGAGCTCGTGCTCCATCGCGACGACTTTCGCCAAGTGAGACGAGAACGTGGACAGATTGGATGCGATGGATTGATCGTCGCCGATATCCGCGAACAAAGTTCGAAAGACGGGAAATGAGCTTTGGGAGCTCGCGGGAACGTGGAGGCCTGCCTGCACCATCAGGCTGAGAAGGCCAGCAGCCTTGAGCGCGACCGTCTTGCCGCCAGTGTTGGGGCCCGTAAAGACGAGGCCGCGGCGCTTGCCGGACACGTGGAAGCTTACCGGGACAGCCTCGTCCAAAAGAGGGTGACGGGCATCGACGAGAGCGAGGCCTTCCCCGATCCGAGGCTCTGCCACGCGATGAGAGGCGGAGAGTCGGCCTTTGGCTTGGGCCAGGTCGAGCTCGGTCATGATTTCGAATGCCTCCGTGAGCTCTGGGCGGCTCGGCCGGACGCGCTCCGTGAGCGCCGCGAGGATCCGGCGCACTTCCTGCCGCTCACGATCCAAGACGGACGCAATCTCGTTGTTGACCTCGACAGTCGCCATGGGCTCGATAAAAAGCGTGGCGCCACTCGCTGACGCGCCGTGTACGATCCCCCGAAATTGCGACTTGCACTCTGCTTTGACCGGCAGAACGGAGCGCCCGTTGCGCGTGGTCACGATCGGTTCCTGGAGAAGCTTGGCGTTATCTCGTGAGGCGAGAGTGCGGTCGAGCGTTTTTTGGAGCTTTTGTCGCAACCGGCCGAGCGAGGCGCGAAGCTTCGCGAGCTCCGCGCTCGCATCGTCGCGGAGATCGCCCTTCTCTGTGTCGAGGACGCGGCTGAGCTCTGTTTCGAGCTCCCGCAAGTTGGGAAGCTCTTGCGTCAGCGCCCAGAGCCTCGGGAGGTCGTCTTCTTTGGCGCTGAGGCGGCCTCGGGCTTTCTTGGCGATTCCCGCAAAGACAAAGAGCGCAACAAAATCCGCCGCTGTCAGCAAGCGCCCTTCGATGCCGAGGGCCTCGAGAAAAGGAGCCACATCGGGTAGATCGCGAAGCGCTACAGCTTCGCCTTCATCGTCGAGGCGACGCGCTTCGGAGGTCTCGCCGAGCCTGCGCGAAACGCGCTCTTTGTCGCAGGAGACCTTGAGCGCGAGAGCACGAGCCTTGCCCGGATCTGTTTCGGCCAGACTTGCGAGCCGCTCGCGAATGCGGGCGAACTCCAAAACTTCGTATGCTCGGATGTTCATGGCCCGAGAGCCGTCATGAGATCGCGCAAGAGAGCGGAGCTCATAAAAATGAACTTACAGAGACACACCACTTACGCGTTTCCGATTCGGCCCGATCCAGTTACACTATCATGCGACGCTCGCTGCTGCCAACCAATTGTCAGTCTGTCCGTATCGCTCGGATCGCGCCGCAGATCGTCCCCGCCATGTAACCGGCGCCAAAGCCGTTATCGATGTTCACGACGGTGACCCCGGGCGAGCACCCGTTCAGCATCGTCAGGAGCGGTGCGAGTCCCGCAAAAGCGGCCCCATAGCCGACGCTCGTCGGGACAGCGATGACGGGTGCGTCGGTCAAGCCGGACACGACGCTCGGGAGCGCGCCGTCCATGCCCGCGACGACGATGAGGACGTTGGATTTCGTCAAAGCCTCGCGATGTGCGAGCAAGCGATGAAGGCCCGCGACGCCGACATCGAAGATACGCTCGACCTCGCAACCCATGAGCTCGGCGGTGAGAGCCGCCTCATCCGCGACGTTAATATCCGACGTGCCCGCGCAGAGCACCGAAGCTCTTCCGAGTCTCGCTTTCGGAGGCGCACCGATAACGATGGCCTTTGCGCTCGCGTGCCACTTGGCGCCTTCGGCCACTGCGGAGACGGCTTCGAACGCGGCTTCGCTCGTCTTGGTAACGAGCACCGTTTGGCCTGCGCTTCTGAGCGTCTTCGCGATCTCCGCGATCTGCTCGGAGCTCTTCCCAGGTCCGAAGACGACCTCGGGGAAGCCGCGCCGCAGTGCTCGGTGGTGGTCGACTTTGGCGAAGCCGAGCTCCTCGAAGGCGAGGAGCTTGAGATCGGAGACGGCCTCTTCCACGGTGCGCTCACCCCGCGCGACGGCCCTGAGGATCTCGCGCACGCGCTCGGGAGTCATGGGGGAGAGTGTAGCCCAAGGAATGCGCGGCGCGCGCGGGTGCCGGCGCGGAGCTCGCGGACCGCGCTCGAGATCGCGAGGACGAAGAACGGCATATATTCGAGGACTTTCACCCAGACAACGTCCTCCCACGGCTCGCCCGGCGTGGCGAGATAGGCCGAGTGATAGCTCAAGCCAACACTCAAACAGAGATAGAGCCACGCGGGGCTCGCGTAGATGGCGAGAAAGGGTGCTAGCCACAATAAGTACCAAGGGTGCACCGTCGTCGTGAGAAGAAGGATCGCGCCCACGGTCAGGTAGGCGCTTCGAAGCGGTCTCGCGTTGAAGAACACCAGCACGAGGACCAAGGTCACGAGCGTCGCGGCCACGATAATCTTCGCCGTGTCGAGCGAACCCGTGAGGGCGAAGAGGATATGGAACACGCTGTCGTTAGAACGCCAGCGGAGCCCGTATTGGGTGAGGCCGCGAAAGGCCAGGCCGCCCGCGCTTGCGTAAGGGAGGGTGAGAGCGAAGGTGACGAGCGCCATCGCGACGAACGCGCGCGGGCGTACGGCTCTTAGAAAAAGAGGCGCGAGCGCGTAGCCGACGACCTTTGCAAGGCCGGAAAGAGTGAGCATCGCTATCCCGAGCCCGTCGCGATGGCGTAGGAGAGCCAGAAGCGCCGCGAAGAGCCCCAATACGGCGAGGGCATCGTTGTGCCCACTGCCGGCAACCTCGACGATCACGAGCGGGCTCCACCCATAGATAACGGCGCGGACTGGATTGAGGCCGAGCGCACGCAAAATCCCGCTCACCACGACGATGAGTGCCAAATCGCAGAGCACGAAGAACGCTTTCATGAAGAAGAGGCTCTCCGAGATGGCGATAGCTACATAGAAGGCCCATTCCATGGCGGGCGGATAAATCGTCGGAATATCTTTGTTATTGATACCGAGATAGAGGTCGTTTCTCAGAAACACGAGCTCTTCGGCTTCAGGGGCGTAAATATAAGGATTGATGCCAGCGTGCTGCACACGGCCATCCCAGACGTAGCGGAAGATGTCGTCGGAGAGGATGGGCTCCGTGGCAAGGAAGGGCAGGCGCATCGCGATCGCGAAAATGACGACGAGGCGGCGATTTGCGGTACTATCCGACGCCTGTCGCACGGCGTAGTAGCTTGCGAGGAGCCACGGAAGGCCCATGGCGAAGTAGAGGCTCAAATAGACGGGATAGTTGGTCCCTCGGTCGACGACCCGCGAGGCTAAGATGGTGAGGACGAGCTCGACGAGGCCAAGCGTCGCGAGAACCGCGGCCTCTTTTCTCAAAATCGCGCGGCCTCTGAGAGAATGCCTGTGGCGTAGTTCATTTGGGCCTTGTAAAACCGCAGTCTAGGATATGACAATGGTCTCCGTGGATACATTTCTTCTGACGACCTACTTCGCGGTCCTCTTCACGCTCGCGATCTTCGGGGTACATCGTTATTGGATGGTCTATCTTTACTATCGCTATCGCTATCGTCGACCTCACGCCCAAGGGCGGTTCAAAGACCTTCCGAAGGTCACCGTCCAGCTACCGGTATATAACGAATTGTACGTGGTCGAGAGGCTCCTCGACGCGGTGTGCCAATTCGACTACCCGAAGGAGCGGCTCGAGATCCAAGTTCTCGACGACTCGACCGACGAGGCGGCGGATGTCGCCAAGGCGCGCGTGGCCTTTCACCGCGGGCTCGGCGTCGACGTTCACTACCTTCATCGTGAGGATCGAACCGGCTACAAGGCGGGTGCCCTCGCCGCCGGCTTGAAGGTCGCGAACGGTGAGCTCATCGCCATCTTCGACGCAGATTTCGTTCCCCTACCAGATTTCTTGAATCAAACCATCCATCATTTCGCCGATCCGGGCGTTGGTATGGTTCAAGCGCGTTGGGGACACCTCAACCGCGACTACTCGCTTCTCACACGGGTGCAGACGATCTTGCTCGACGCGCATTTCGTTCTCGAGCACGGGGGGCGGAATCGCTCCCGTTGTTTTTTCAACTTCAACGGTACGGCGGGGCTGTGGCGGCGGCAGGCCATCGAAGAGGCGGGCGGTTGGCAGCACGACACGCTGACCGAAGATATGGACCTTTCCTATCGCGCTCAGCTACGAGGTTGGCGTTTCGTGTTCTCGCCCGAAGTGGTCGCGCCCGCAGAAATCCCGGTCTCGATGAACGCGTTCAAGAGCCAGCAGCATCGTTGGTCGAAAGGATCCATTCAGACGGCGCAAAAGCTCCTTCCGAAGATCCTCGCGAGCCCGCTCCCGCTGCGTGTGAAGATCGAGGCCGTATTTCACCTCACAGCGAATCTGGCTTATCCGTTGATGGTGCTCCTCTCGCTTCTGATGTTCCCGAGCTTGCTCGTACGCTTCAACATGGGCTGGCACGAGATGCTTCTGTTCGATCTGCCGCTGTTCCTCGCGGCGACGATGTCGGTCACGAGCTTCTACGTCGTCTCGCAACGCGAGATTTATGAGAACTGGGGACGGCGTCTCAAAGTTCTCCCGATGCTTTTGGCGCTCGGCATCGGCATGTGCTTGAACAATGCCAAGGCCGTCATGGAGGCTCTTTTTGGCCGCGAGACCGCTTTTGTGCGCACACCGAAATACAGGATCGAGTCGTCGACCGACCAATGGAGCAAAAAGCGCTACCGAAGCCCCCAGAGCCTGCTGCCGTATCTCGAGCTCGGCCTGGGTTTCTACTTCACGCTGAGTGTCGCCTACGCGGCCGCTCAACATATTTACGGTTCGCTCCCCTTCCTAGCGCTCTTCCAGGTGGGCTTCTTATATATCGGCGCGTTGTCGCTCGCAGAAGATACGCGGCGTTCAGCATCCAGCACCCGGCGTTCAGGATATTCTCGAGACTGCGGCTTCGAAGCCGTGTCGCCACAGTCTTGAGAGTTCCTGAATGCTGAACGCTGGATGCCGGATGCCGATTACTGCTAAACTTCGCGCGTGAATCGGGACCTCGGGTTTTTTATCGCGGGACTGTGCTTTGGCATCGCCGCGGGTTATTTCGTGTTTCGCGCGGTGTTGCCGCCGGACAGCCCTGCGGAGGTGATGGCGAGTGGAAGCGCGAGCACTGCGTCCACCATCGGTCTCGATAGTGAGTCACAGTTTCCGCCGCTCGATGAGAGCCAAGTCAGAAAGCTCGAAGCCTCCGCTCTTGCGAGCCCCGACGATCCGCAGCTCTCGGCCCGTATCGGAGAGCTCTATATGGATGCGGGGCGGTTTGTCGAGGCCGTCCCCTGGCTCGAGAGGGCCGTCGGGCTCGGGCCCCGAGACGTGCATGTTCGTAGTCATCTCGCTCTGTCTTATCTCAATCAGGGGAACATGGACGGCGCCGTGGCCTCTTTCGAGCAAACGCTCGCGATCGATCCGAATCATCCTCCGAGCTTGCTCGGCCTCGGACGTATCAAGCTCTATTTGCAACAGGACATCGACGGTGGTTTGGCGATGTGGCAAAAGCTAATGGCGGTGGCGCCGAGCTCCGAAGAAGCCCAGAGCGTAAGGGACGAGCTCGACGCGCTGCAGTCGGCGCATCCCGGGAGTTGATGTGGCGCGCTTTGTCTACTTTCTTCTGATCGCTTTTCTCGTGCGCATGGTGTTTCGCGCCGTCGCTGGTTGGCTTGTGGTGCATGCCCGCGGCCATGTGGGCGCTAGCGCCGATCGTAGCCCGGAAAAGCGGACGATCCACAAAGGCTTGATGGTGCGCGATCCCGTCTGCGGCCTCCATCTTCCCGAGCAACGCGCCCTCACGGAGTCGCGGTCCGGTCAGCGCTATCACTTCTGCTCCGAGCGTTGCCGGGACAGCTTTCTGAGCGCACACTAGCGATGTCGCGCGAAAGCCATAAACAAGATATCTGCGAAGTGGGACACCGCATGTATCAAAACGGCTTCGTTGCTGCGATGGAAGGCAATATCAGCATGAGGCTCTCTGAGAACGAGCTCATGGGAACGCCGGCCGGCGCCTGCAAAGGCTATTTGACCCCGGAGATGATCTCGACTTGCGACATGGATGGCCATACGCTGTCCGGCCCTCGCATCTCGACCGAGATCCAGATGCATATCTCGGTCTACAATGCCCGGCCCGATGTGCAAGCGGTCGTTCATGCCCATCCACCGAAATGCACGGGCTTCGCTGTTGCGGGAGTGCCCCTCGACCGTGCAGTGCTCGCCGAGGTGGTCGTGACGCTCGGCTGCGTGCCGCTCGCCGATTACGGGACGCCTTCGACCCAAGATCTCGCCGATTCCGTGGACCGTTTGATCCGCACGTCGGACGGGCTGCTCTTGTCGAACCACGGCGCACTAACCGTAGGTAAAGACGTCTACGACGCCTATTTCAAGCTGGAAGTCATCGAGCACTTCGCAGAGATCTCGCTCATCTCGCGTCAGCTCGGCGGCGAGCGGCTCTTACCCAGAAAGGAAGTGTCGCGCCTTCTCGACTTGCGTCAAAAAGTCTACAACCTCGAGGGGCCACCGGGCGGGGAAGCCTGTCCGATACCCGCGGAAGCGGTGGCCGGAAACGGCGACGAGGTCGTACAAATGACGCGGAGCGAATTGATTCAGCTCATCTCGGACGCTATTCGTGAGGTCGGGGGGACTTAGTTTTCAGCATTCAGCATTCAGCATTCAGCATTCAGCATTCAGCATTTTAATTAGTTAGGAGGATTCATGGCGGACTCTTTTGGTGAAGCTCTTGGAATGATCGAGACGAAAGGGCTCGTGGCGATGATCGAAGCGTCGGACGCGATGGTCAAGGCGGCCAAAGTAACGCTCATCGGTTACGAGAAGATTGGCGCCGGTTTCGTTACGGCGATCGTCCGCGGCGACGTCGCGGCATGCAAGGCGGCCACCGATGCTGGTGCCGCCGCGGCGCGGCGTGTCGGCGAGCTCGTTTCGGTCCACGTGATCCCGCGGCCGCATTCGAGCCTCGAAGATCGACTCCCGATCGGCAAGTCCAACAGCAAGTAAACGCGGTTCTCGCTTAGCGCATGATTCTCGGCAGAGTGGCTGGCACCGTCGTCGCCACCCAAAAAGACGCACGCCTCGAGGGGTTCAAGCTTCTCGTCGTGCAAGCTGTCGAGCCGGACGGCCGGCTCAAAGACAGCTTCGTTGTCGCGGTGGATACGATGGGCGCCGGTAACGGTGAACTCGTTCTCGTAGTTTCGGGGAGCTCTGCTCGTATGGTGGAAGGCTGCACCGACCGGCCGGTCGACGCTGCGATCGCCGGGATCGTGGATGACATCGATCTGCTGCCAAGCGAAGGCGGTTGAGGCCCATGCTGCTCGCGAAAGTCGTCGGCAACGTCGTCGCCACGTTCAAAGATCCCGGGCTCGCAGGCAAGAAGCTTCTCGTGATCCAGCCGCTCGCTCCGTCGGGCGAGCCGAACGGACCGCGCCTCGTCGCTCTCGACGCCGTGGGTGTCGGGGTTTCTGAGCGCGTGTTCTACGTACGCGGCAAGGAAGCCTCCTTTCCGTTTCTCCCGGATCACGTTCCCGCCGATGCCGGGATTGTCGGGAAGGTCGATAGCATCGAAGAGAGGCGTTCGTGATTCTAGGATGCGTGACAGGCGCCGTCGTCGCGACGGCGAAGCATCACAAGCTCGAAGGCCGCAAGCTTCTCCTCGTCCAACCCATCGGACCCGAAGGGGACGCGCGAGGTGTCCCGATGCTGACGGTCGATGGCGTCGACGCTGGTGAAGGCGACCGCGTGCTCGTCGTTCAGGAAGGTAAGTGCGCTTCGATGATCTCGGGCCGAGCCGATAGTCCGCTCGATGCTGCCATCGTGGCGGTTGTGGACGCGGTGGAGCTCGAATGAGCATCGACCGCGCGCGCGTTCGAGCGCTGGTGCGCGCCGAGCTCGAAAAGCGACTGGACAGGCCCCCACCGGCCCGCGTTCACGCGGCGCTTCTCGAGATCTACCAGGGCCCGGAATGTGACGAGGACTTGGATTCCCCCACCCGAAAACCGTGCGTCATCGAGCCCGAACGGCCCTGCGCAAACAGCGGCTACTGCAAGAAACTGGGCCACTGAGCGTGCACCTGTAAACTCGGCGTCAGATCGAAGTTTCTGGCGGATCGTTCGATTTTCCTGATATTCTCCTGATATTCACCTGACTAGGAGGCAGATGAACCCTCTGGGATGGCTGGATCCCGGTGCCTGCCCTTGAATGCTGAATGCCGCTCAATGTTGATAGCTGAATGCCGCACGATCTTCCATGTAGACATGGACGCGTTCTACACGTCTGTGGAGCAGCGGGATCATCCGGAGATTCGGGGCAAGCCGGTCATTGTCGGGGCCGATCCCAAGGGTGGTGCTGGGCGGGGGGTCGTGGCGGCTTCGTCCTACGAAGCGCGCCAGTTTGGTGTCTATTCCGCGATGCCCATTGGGCGCGCTTATCGGCTTTGCCCGCAAGGCGTTTATCTTCGCGGGAGGATGAAGCAGTACAGCGCCGTCTCGAAGACCATCATGTCGATCTTGAGAAGCTACAGCGACTCCGTCGAGCCGCTTTCGATAGACGAAGCTTTTGTCGACGTTTCGGTGATTTGCCGTCCGGAGAAAGGAAAGGTCCTCGCGCAGGAGGTCAAAGAGAACATCTTTCAGCAAGTGCAGCTCAAAGCGTCGATCGGAGTAGCGCCGAACAAATTTCTCGCGAAAATTGCCTCCGACCTCGAAAAGCCCGACGGTCTCGTCGTTGTAGCGCCCGGTGAGGAGCTCGATTTTCTCGCGCCGCTCCCGGTGGAACGACTCTGGGGTGTCGGGCCGAAGACCGCCGAGCGTCTCCACGAGCTCGGCTGTCGCGCGATCCGAGATCTTTGGCGGATCGAGCCGGGTGGTCTCCCGATGGGAAAACACGGCGATCACATCCTGAAGCTCTCGCGCGGTATCGACGCGCGAGAAGTGATCCCTCATCACGAAGCGAAGTCGATCGGACACGAGACGACTTTTCTCGAAGATACCGACGACCCCGAAGTGATGCAGACCACGCTACTGAATCTCGCCGAAGCGGTCGCCACTCGGCTGCGAAAGCACGATGTGCGAGGCAAAACGGTGACGTTGAAATTTCGCGACGCCGATTTCGTGACCGAGACACGCTCGCGCACGCTGCCGGAGCCTACCGCCGACGCCAAAGAAATATTCGACGTCGCGATGGCGCAAGTCGAGCGCGTTCGCGGCAAAGACAAAAAGATCCGTCTACTCGGGATCAGTCTCTCGAAGCTCGAAAAGCCCAGCGCGTCGCGCCAGCTCTCTTTGTTTGGACGGAATGAAATTGAGTCTAAGTATGCCAAGAGCGATCGCCTCTCGCTCGCCAAGGATCGTCTCGAAGAACGCTTCGGCAAAGGCAGCGTGAAGCGCGCGAGCCTCATCGATACGCGGCCCGTCGACCGCGAATCGTAGATACAATGAACGGATGGGAACGATAAATAAGAAGCTGACTATCGTGGGGCTCGGAAAGCTCGGCGGTCTTCTCGCGGAGGCCTTCATCGCCCGCGGGTTGATTCTACCCAAAGATATCGTGTGCACTGTACGCCACGTCGAGCGCGCCCAGATGCTGGACAAGAAGCACCCGTTCCCGGTCCATACCGACAGCGCCGCCGCGACTTCCGGTGCGGACATCTTGCTCCTCGCGGTCAAGCCGCAAGTCATGGAGGATGTCTGCGAGACGATTCGCGGGAGCGTTTCGAAGAACACGCTCATCATCTCGATACTGGCCGGGGTTCCCAATACGGCTATCGAGCGTTTCTTTCCCGGTGTTCCCGTCATCCGTGCCATGCCGAACACCCCATGCGCGGTCGGAAGCGGCATGACGGTGCTCTGCCCCGGCGCGGCGGCCCGAGACGACGATGTCGCTCTGGCCGGGCGTTTGTTCGATACGGTCGGACGCACCGTCGTCATGGACGAGCGGCACATGAACGCCGTCACCAGTCTTTCGGCGAGCGGACCCGCCTATATCTACGTAATCCTCGAATCGATCGCCGAAGCGGGCGTCAAGCTCGGCCTTCCGCGCGAAACGGCGACGCTTCTTGCCGCTCAAACGGCCAAAGGCGCCGCCGAGCAAGTCCTTGCAACCGGCGCACATCCGGCGCTCCTCAAAGACGAGGTCACGACGCCAGCCGGCTGTACGATCGACGGCCTACTCGAGCTCGAAGAAGGCAAGCTCCGCGTCACGCTGATCAAGGCGGTGGTGAAAGCCGCAGAGCGCGCAAAAGACTTGTTTACCGCGAAAAACGATCAGTAGTGAAAAAGCGTAACGCAGAAAACGCTTTTCTTAATTGGACCGCTCTCAAAACAGCGAATTCAGACCGGATCGAGGTTCAGGAGCGCTTCGATCTCGCGCCACGTCTCCAAGTTGAGCTCTAGCGTTACGGCGTCGCCGCGTCGTTGGGCGATCACGGTATCGTCTTTCTCCTTACCTACCTTGATCTCCTCCTCGGCCGTCTCGGTCCAGAGGGTGATGGTGGTTATGGGCTCGAACGGAGGCGCTTCGGGTCGAATATCAGTCGCTTCGATAGCCGTGAGCTTCGAGAGGAACTCGTCGACGGTTTTCTTGTCTAGCTCGGTCCCCGCCTCGCGCCATAGGTCGCCCGCATCCGTTGTCGCCTGTTCCACGCGGCGAGCGTTGATCTGAAACCGCGTCACTTCGTATGCCGGTGTGTCGAAGAGCCTGGTGGACCAGAGCTCGCGCGCGTCTTGCTTGAGCTTTTCCACGAGGCCCGCCTCGAGCAAGAAGACGGGCGGCCGTGACGGGTTCCGGGCGAAATAGTCGAGCACGTTTTTGTTTCCCACTTCGAGCACGATCGGCTCTCCTTCATCGAGCTCGATGCGGAGAATTAGCCGGGGCGAGGCGAGGCCGTACTCGGAAAGATCTTCGGCCGTCTCCGCGGCTACATCGACCATTTCGGCGCGCCGAAAACGGGACACGAAGCCCGTGACGTAGAAGCGATTCGCGCGCGCTCGGGGCGGCGTTGTGACTATCCAACGCTCGCCCTCGCGCTCGAGCACGAGCCTGTCGTCGGGGCGGCGCACGGAGATGTGTTTTGCGGAGACGTCTTCGCGCACGTTGAAGATGGCTTTGTCCCGAAGGTCCCACGCGGTCTTTCCCAAGTTATTCGAGAGCACGGAGGCGACGACGAGCACGGCCGCGTCGTCGATGCGCTCCGCGTACTGGTTCGCTGGGGTGAGTGTGTCCTTTCCGAAACGAAGACCGTGCTCGGCCCCGTCGGCGGTGAAGAACCGGACTTCGAGACGGGGTGTTTCGATGCCGAAGGCGCCGCGGTCCGTTGCAGCTTCGGTAGGGATCGCTCGTTCGAGCGCCATCGTCGCAAGGTTCTCTAGTACGAGCTCGACTTCGCTCGCATCGGCAAGGGCGTTGATGGGGGACACGACACGCCATGTCCCGTCTTCTCGCGCGACGATGACGCCGTCCTCGTCGGCGCGCCGGATCTCGACGCGTGCGATAGCGTCCGTCGCGACGTCGAAGACGGTCTCGATGCTTTCGTCGCGCGCGGCGTTTGGCTTTAGCCAATAGGCATAGCCGGCCAGCAAGAAGAGCACGACGGCCGCGAGCACGGTCGAACGTTTCATCGATGGGTACTAGCGCCGCCCCCACCAGGCGGAGACGCCCGTGACCGCGACGACACCGGGAATGATGAAGAGCGAAAGAAAAAAGACGTTGGTGCGCGCGCGCGCGCTGAGAGCGATCCTGCGGTCTTCGGGCTCGCGCGGACGAATGGAGATGAGATCTTCGTCCTGTGCGACCCAATTCGTCATGTTCAAGAACAAGTCGGCGTTCAGCAGCGGCGCCGAAGTAAGCTCGTTGGCGATGAAATCCGAATCGCCCACGACGACGAGACGCGAGGCGGTCTCCTCGTCGCGGGGGCCGCGTGGAATTGTCGCGGCCACGGCCAGCCCGATGGGTCCGAGCGATTGCTCCGGCGTCGGGCCACGTCTTTCGGCGAGCTCTTCGAGTCGGGTCTCCGCCCAACTGTTCTCGTCGGCGGTCGTGAACAGCTCGCGGATCTCGGACCCTTCGGGTCGCTCAGAAGCGGTCGTGACGCTCCGCGCGAGAGGAAAGATGCTCATCACGTTGCCGAAGCTCTCGACGATGGGGTGCAGCCCGTAGCTTTGAACGACGGGATAGACGGGCGGCTGAGCGAGCGCGTCGACGACGACGTCGTTTCCAAGAACAATACCTTGCTCGACGAGAAAGGCCTCGAGCTCCGGTGTGACGCTTTGGGTCTCCGGGTCGACGAGAAAAATGGCGCTCCCGCCGCCGTCGAGATAAAGCTGAAGAGCGTCGAGCTCTTCATCGAGGAAATCCGTTTGTGGCCCTGCCACGACGATGGCCGCGGCGTCTTCCGGGAGCCGAAGCGCCTCTTTGGATTGCGACCGAGCGATCACGAGGGTCTCGATCGCGTATGCCGAATCCTCGAGCTTCGACGCGATTCCAGAGATGCCGTTCGCGTCGGTCTCGAGCGGATCTTTCTCCTGATGCCCCGACGTGAAATAGATCTTCTTCGTCTCTGTCTTCAATACGCGGATGATGGCGTTGGTCACTTCCGGTTCGGTGGCGGCTGTGGCTCGCTGTGTGCGTCCTGTTGCGGCTACGATAATCGTTCCCAGGGTGACGCCGGGCTCAGTGGGGTTCGTATAGGTGAGCGCTCGCTCGGGCTCCGCTTCAGGGTCGATGACGCTCACGTGCACGCGCGAGCTCGCGGCGTCGTAGAGTTGCAGCAGGTCGCTTGCGCGCAGCTGCTGCTCTGTCCCGCGGCGGTCGAGCAGCACTATCTCGATCTCGCTGTCAGTCGCGAGCTCCCCCAGGATCTTCACCGTCTGCTCCGAGAGCGAATATTGCTGCGCGGCGGTAAAATCCCACTGCGTGGCTTGCTGGTCGGCGATGATGTTCACGAGGACGACGATACCTGCCACGATCACGATGAGCATCACCGCATTCGCGCCCCGTTTCGCGCTTCGGCGCCCGAACAAACCGCGGAGCTCCGAGAAGCGAGACGCGATGGTGAATGCGGAGCACGCGAGGCCCGCGATGAGAAAGCCTGCCCAGTAAGTCTCGCTTTGCCGCTCCATAGCGAGTAGCAGCACGCCCGCGACCAAGAAGCCGAGGCCGAGCGCGCCGACGTAAGGCGTGAGCTTTTTCACTAACCGCGCCACCGATAGGACTCGATGCTTTGCTTCGTGAGAAACAACCCGAAGCCGATGAAAGAGAGATAGTAGACGATGTCGCGCGTGTCGAGAACACCTTTCGCGAACTCCGCGAGATGACGGCTGACGGAGAGATAGGGCACGACGCTCGCCGCCCACCCGCCCCACGACTCGGCGAACTCGATCAGGTATAGAAAGACGAACAAGTTGAACGCCATGAAACCCGCGATGATCTGGTTTTTCGTCATGCTGCTGAACAGGAGGCCGAACGCGATATAGCCCGCGCCTAGAAGAAAAAGCCCTAAATAGCCGACGACGATAGGCTTCCATTCCGGGTCGCCGAAATAGAAGAGGATGCCGATATGGGCGAGCGTCGCGCCGAGCATGATGACATAGAGCGCGAGCGCGCCGAAGAACTTACCGAGCACGATCTCTAAGTCGGTGAGCGGCGAAGTGAATAGAAGCTCGATGGTGCCCGAGCGCAGCTCCTCTGCGAAGGATCGCATCGTGACGAGGGGGAGGAGAAACAAGATGACGAACGCAGTCGTGTGCAGGAGCCATCGGATCATGTCCTGGTTGACGTTCAGAACCTGCCCCGCCGCTGCGCGCCTCGGGTCTATGAAAATCTCGAGCTCCCCGTAGAAATAGAAACCGTAGAAGAACAAGAACAGCGCGAGCGTAACGTAACCTATCAGTGAAGCGAAATAGGCGTTAAGCTCGCGGCCCACGAGCGCCCAGATATTGCCCATCTATTGATCGACCTCGCTGATGGCGCGGAGGTAGATCTCCTCGAGGATGACGCCCGACCGGCGGAGCTCGACAAGACCGAGCCCTCGTGCGACGATCTGCTCGGAGAGAGCGCGTCGCACGTCGGCGCCTTCGGCGATCTCAAGACGCCACGAGGTCGCTCCCGTTTCGCCGCGCTCCTGTCTTTCGAAACCCAAGACGTCTGTGAAGCTCGAAAGCACGTCCGCGACATTCGCGGGCTCGCCTTGCACGGTGATGTCGACCACGCTCGTGGTACGAAACTGCTCGGTGAGGCTTTCGGGCGTTCCGTGGGCCACGAGCTGCCCACGGTTGATGATTGCAACGTGGTCGCACGTTATCGAGACTTCGGGAAGTATGTGGGTCGACAAGATCACGGTGTGATCGCCGCCGAGGGTCTTGATGAGTTCGCGCGTCTCGCCGATTTGCTTAGGATCGAGCCCGGCCGTGGGCTCGTCGAGGACGAGCACCTCGGGGTCGTGGACGAGGGCTTGGGCGATCCCGACTCGCTGGCGGTAGCCTTTCGACAAATGCCCCGTCAGCTTGTCGCGGACTTCCTGCAATTGACATCGCTCGACCACGCCATCCACCCGCGATGCCCGCACTTTCCTAGCCACGCCTTTGATTTGGGCGGCGAAGCGCAGATAGTCGAGCACGCTCATTTCCGGGTAGAGCGGCGGATTCTCGGGCAGATAGCCGATCTTCGCTTTTGCTTCGAGAGGCGCCTCGACAACGTCGTGGCCGGCGACGCGAGCTGCGCCTGTCGTGGGCGGAAAGAATCCGGTCAGAACGCGCATGGTCGTCGTCTTGCCCGCGCCGTTCGGACCGAGAAAACCGAGGATCTCGCCCCGGCCCACTGAGAAACTCAGGTTCTTGACCGCTGTGAAAGTCCCGTATTCTTTGGTGACGTTCTCGACTTCGATCACTTGCGGGACTTTCCGGCGCGGCGGTGGAGTATAATCGGCCTAAAGAGGCGGGCGACCAACGGGTCAATTGCAGCTAATATACGTCTCGCTGGCATACGTCTCGCTGGAAGCGTGGAATGTTAATGAAGCGCGTTGTGCTCTGTCAATTTTTGGCCGGAGTCCTTTCGCTCTCTGCGGTGTCGTGCACGGATGCCGAGAGCGAGGCACTGCTTCAGAACCTGCGTCTCGAGGACTTCACATCCTATTGGGCGGTCCTTGGGAAGGACGAGGAAGGGAACAACTTTATTCATCCCGTCGTTCGCTTCCGCGTGATGAACCGTGCGGAGCAAGAAGTCGGCTACATTCAAGCCATGGCCGTCTTCAAGCGAGAGCTTTTGCCCGACGAACCCTGGGGTAACGCCTTCACTTACTCGGTCTCCGAAGAGCCCATAAAACCCGGCGAAGCTTCCGATGTGATCACCCTCCGTTCGGACAAGAATGTCATCTCCAAGGACGCCCCCGAGCAAATGTTTGTCAATGAGAAATGGGAGGAAGTCACCGTCGACATTTTCGTTCGCGTCGGCCCATCGAGCTGGCAGAATCTCGGCCATATGCAGGTCCCGAAGCAGATCGGCGCTCCCGGGCTCGAGAAGTTCCTAACTAGTACCCGTCCTGACAGGTGTAAGAGGTTGAGAAAAAAGGGGTAATCGCAAATTTAGGGCTAGCCTTCTGAGGGAGTGTCGTTTAGTATCGAGTCGACAAAAACGCAGATTCTAAACGACTTAACTCCAAAGGAGACCAGCCCTAAATGCGAAAAACGATCAACCCACAACCAAGCCTTCGCGAGCCCTGGCTGGAGCTGGAGCACGCACGCGAGCTCGAAACGATATCATCGCTGCTCGATGCCCATCCTAAGCTCAATGAGCTGGTACTGCAAGACCTGAGGTCGGTCACCCCATCGGCAGGGAGCGATGTTGGTCGTGGGGGAATGAGCGCGGAGCAGGTTCTCCGGGCGTTGTTGGTCAAGCAGCTGAATCAGTTCACCTATCGGGAGCTGGCGTTTCACTTGGCAGACTCTCGAAGCTATCGGACGTTTTGCCAGCTCGGCATCATAGAGCCGAGCCCGTCGAAGTCGACCCTAGCAGCAAACATCAAAGCCGTGAAGTTCGAAACGCTGGAGAAAATCAACCGAGAGTTGGTGAGTGTTGCCGAGAAGACCGCGATCGAAAAAGGAAGAAAAGTACGAGTGGACTGCACGGTAGTGGAGTCGAATATTCATTCTCCTACGGACTCCGAGCTTCTTTATGACTGCGTCCGAGTTCTCACTCGCCTCATGTGCCGAACTCGCGAACTGCTGGGTACAGTAGTGGTCTTCGGCAATCGAACGCGTCGAGCGAAGAGACGTCGACTGGGAGTTCTAAACGCGAAGGATAAGGAACAAAGGCGTCGCGTCTATCGAGATCTACTGAAGGTGTCGGAAGAAACCTATCGCTCCGCTCAACGCGTTGCAGACCAGTTGGACGAGTCCGGCTTGACCGAGCCGGTGAAGCGAGCGAGTGCGGAGAAGATCGCCGCGGATTTTAAGCACTTTCTCGTCCTCACCGAAAAAGTCATCAACCAAACTCGGCGTAGAGTGATTGATGAAGAGCGTGTGCCTGCGGAGGAAAAGGTCGTTTCGATCTTCGAAGAACACACCGACATTATTCGCAAAGACCGGCGCGAGACTCTCTACGGTCACAAGGTGTGTTTGACTGGTGGCTCGTCCTCGATGATTTTGGATTGCGTGATCTTGGATGGGAATCCGTCCGATTCAACTCTCGCGGAAACCATGATCGACCGTCAAGTCGAACTCTACGAACGGGCCCCGCGCCAGGTTGCCTACGATGGCGCGTTTTCTTCAAAGGCAAACTTGGAAGCCATCAAAGGCAAGGGAGTTGAAGATGTTGCCTTTACCAAGGCTCACTTCGCGGTGACCGATATGGTCAAGAGTTCCTGGGTCTATCAACGCCTACGGCGATTTCGCTGCGGAATCGAAGGCGTCATTTCGTTCTTGAAACGAGTCTTTGGTCTCGACCGATGCACATGGCGCTCATTGCCTTCTTTCAAATCCTACGTATGGAGTTCCATCATCACCTGCAACCTGTTGGTAATGGCAAGGCACCTATTACGATAATAATGATTACTCTTACTGCGTTTATAGCCATGGATTGCTGACGATTCGCCTCTCGTTTCGTCCAAGATTTTCATTCGCTTCCGAGCCTACGAGGTGCCGGCTGAAAACGTATAATACCCACATCTTCGATAGGCCTCTCGTACACCACAAGTTATGGTGTTTCTGGACAGGAACTAACTAGTACCCGTCCTGACAGGTGTAAGAGGTTGAGAAAAAAGGGCACTTCTGGTAATCGCAAATTTAGGGCTAGCCTTCTGAGGGAGTGTCGTTTAGTATCGAGTCGACAAAAACGCAGATTCTAAACGACTTAACTCCAAAGGAGACCAGCCCTAAATGCGAAAAACGATCAACCCACAACCAAGCCTTCGCGAGCCCTGGCTGGAGCTGGAGCACGCACGCGAGCTCGAAACGATATCATCGCTGCTCGATGCCCATCCTAAGCTCAATGAGCTGGTACTGCAAGACCTGAGGTCGGTCACCCCATCGGCAGGGAGCGATGTTGGTCGTGGGGGAATGAGCGCGGAGCAGGTTCTCCGGGCGTTGTTGGTCAAGCAGCTGAATCAGTTCACCTATCGGGAGCTGGCGTTTCACTTGGCAGACTCTCGAAGCTATCGGACGTTTTGCCAGCTCGGCATCATAGAGCCGAGCCCGTCGAAGTCGACCCTAGCAGCAAACATCAAAGCCGTGAAGTTCGAAACGCTGGAGAAAATCAACCGAGAGTTGGTGAGTGTTGCCGAGAAGACCGCGATCGAAAAAGGAAGAAAAGTACGAGTGGACTGCACGGTAGTGGAGTCGAATATTCATTCTCCTACGGACTCCGAGCTTCTTTATGACTGCGTCCGAGTTCTCACTCGCCTCATGTGCCGAACTCGCGAACTGCTGGGTACAGTAGTGGTCTTCGGCAATCGAACGCGTCGAGCGAAGAGACGTCGACTGGGAGTTCTAAACGCGAAGGATAAGGAACAAAGGCGTCGCGTCTATCGAGATCTACTGAAGGTGTCGGAAGAAACCTATCGCTCCGCTCAACGCGTTGCAGACCAGTTGGACGAGTCCGGCTTGACCGAGCCGGTGAAGCGAGCGAGTGCGGAGAAGATCGCCGCGGATTTTAAGCACTTTCTCGTCCTCACCGAAAAAGTCATCAACCAAACTCGGCGTAGAGTGATTGATGAAGAGCGTGTGCCTGCGGAGGAAAAGGTCGTTTCGATCTTCGAAGAACACACCGACATTATTCGCAAAGACCGGCGCGAGACTCTCTACGGTCACAAGGTGTGTTTGACTGGTGGCTCGTCCTCGATGATTTTGGATTGCGTGATCTTGGATGGGAATCCGTCCGATTCAACTCTCGCGGAAACCATGATCGACCGTCAAGTCGAACTCTACGAACGGGCCCCGCGCCAGGTTGCCTACGATGGCGCGTTTTCTTCAAAGGCAAACTTGGAAGCCATCAAAGGCAAGGGAGTTGAAGATGTTGCCTTTACCAAGGCTCACTTCGCGGTGACCGATATGGTCAAGAGTTCCTGGGTCTATCAACGCCTACGGCGATTTCGCTGCGGAATCGAAGGCGTCATTTCGTTCTTGAAACGAGTCTTTGGTCTCGACCGATGCACATGGCGCTCATTGCCTTCTTTCAAATCCTACGTATGGAGTTCCATCATCACCTGCAACCTGTTGGTAATGGCAAGGCACCTATTACGATAATAATGATTACTCTTACTGCGTTTATAGCCATGGATTGCTGACGATTCGCCTCTCGTTTCGTCCAAGATTTTCATTCGCTTCCGAGCCTACGAGGTGCCGACTGAAAACGTATAATACCCACATCTTCGATAGGCCTCTCGTACACCACAAGTTATGGTGTTTCTGGACAGGAACTAACTAACCGACCACGCCCATAGGGCGTGGGTTTAGGAAGGCCCCTCCGAGGGGGCCGATGACGTTGGGAAGGCCCCGTTGGGGCCGTCTCTCGTTAACTCAGGTCGAGATCACCTTGGCGAGACTCAAGCTTTTCTTGCTCCCGGATGTACTTTCTTATTCGCTCCTCGTAAAGGCCAACCGTACTCACACAGTACCCCTTCGCCCAAAAATGCAAGCCCGTCATACGACGTTCTTTCAGCAATTCTCGGTGGATGCGTACCGCACTCTTCCCTTTCAGAAAACCGATCGTGTGAGATACGCTGTACTTGGGAGGGATGCTCATACACAGGTGGATGTGGTCCGGTTGCGCGTTGCCTTCTATCAGTTCTACTCCTCTCTGCTCACAAAGCTCTCGAAGAATTCGCCCCACGCGACGCCGAAGGTCCCCATATAACACCCTTCTACGATACTTGGGGATGATCACCACGTGGTACTTGCATTCCCATCGCACATGCGACAGGCTTTTCCATTCGTGCATGCAGGTTCTCCTTTCGGAGGCCCCACAGGGTCTTCCCGGAGGGGGAACCTAGCACACGCCGGATCGCTCGAAGCTCTTCGGGTCACGCCGCCAGAGGCGGCGCGTTTATTAGCGGACTAAGTCCTGATACATTAGAAGATACGGCGGTGTCCCCAAGCTCGTAGGCGAAACGGGTCTTGTTCGCTTTGGAATAAAAATCCCTACACCCCTAGGGAAATCCCCAGTTGTGTTCGATGCTTTTCTGGTGTTATGTTTCGGAAAAATTCAGGCGGTCGCGGATTTCAATCCGAGTATAAAAGGAGACATTATGGCTGCGGGGACCGAAATGGCGGTTGCGATGCCGGTGGGCCAAAAGCCAATCGCATCTAGAGAGGTGAGTTCAAAAGTGACATCGAGTCGAGAATTGCAAGTCGGGGAGACGATTCGCGAGGTGCGTAAGTCGAAGCGCATTCGTCAAAAAGTCTTAGCGGGTATGGTGGGCATTTCGCCGGGCGCGTTGACCAATTTCGAGAAAGGCCGGCGGCGAATTTCGCTCGACTGGTTGCACAAGATCGCCGAAGCCTTGGATACGCCGGTCGCGTACTTTCTGCCCGACGAACGCGACAAGTCGCGGGCCACGCCGGGAGATCCTCGGGAGCGGCGTCTGTTGACAGCTTGGCGTCACTTGTCGAAGAACGAAACGCTTCGCGACGACTTCCTTCAATTGCTCGAGCATCTCGGCCGTGCCAAGGGAATCAAGAAGGTCCGCAAACGCGCTTCTTGAAATAGCTCCGCGTCAATAGTTGTTTCTGAGTTGTGCGCAGCGCTATTTAATCCACGAATTCAGTGGACAGCTCTTTGAAGCGATCGAGGTAGCTCTGGAGTCGGTGCTTCGCGTCCGTCGAGAGATCGATGAACGAAATGCCTGCGCCGATGGCGCGCTCTCGATCGTCGGTCTGCTCCCAGACAGCGTTCGCCTGAACGTGGCACGTGCCGATGCCCCACGGTAGCACCATGTGCAAATCTGTAATGGTGTCTTTGGCGGGCGGGTCCACGATGCTCAGAAAGGCGCCTCCGAGGCTCACATTGATGAGATAGCCCTCTCGGCGCTTACCGTCTTGTTCGATCTCGGCTCGGACGATCGTCGGCGCCAATTGGAGTCGGCTGTGTTCTCGCTGGTCGGTGTTAATAGCATGGCTCATGGAACGCTCCCTCGTGAAAATGTTTGCTCAAAAGGAAGCAAAACTTGGGCCAGAGCTTGGAGAATCTGGGAACGATCGCCCGAAACCTCTGGCGGGGAAGAGTTTGGCTCTATGGCCGCGACGGCGCAGTCATGGCTTCTGGTCGCGGTTGGCAGCGAAGTGTAGCTTTCTAACTACAGCCGCTCGTGGGGATCGAATAGCTTTCGGTGCTCGTCAAGGGCAAAGCGATCCGTCATACCTGCGATGTAGTCGCACACGACGCGGTGAAGCCCCTCGCTATGCACGCGCGCGCAGATGTGGGGCGGAAGCTGCTTGGGGTTCGCAACGTAGACCTCGAAAAGCTCGGAGATGACCCGCTTCGCCTTCTCGGCCATGCGTACGACGCGGTAGTGGCGGTACATGTTTTGAAACAAGAACTGCTTGAGCCGCGCCTTCTTGGCTTCGACTTTCGGAGTGAACATCACCAAACGCTCGGCCTCGCGAACGTCTTCCACGGTCTCGACCGCTAGAGCTTCGAGCCCCCGCTTCGTCTCGTCGATGAGATCGGTAGTGAGCTCGTTGATGATGCGCCGAATGGTGATGCGGATCAGAATCTTGTTGGACTCTCCTGGATATTTCCTCTGCGCCTTATCGAAATGCTTCTTCCAGATCTCGACGTCATCGAGAGAGCTCAGCTCGAGGATGCGCGAGGTCAGCCCGTCCTCGAGGTCGTGATTCGTATAGGCGATCTCATCGGCGAGGTCGACGAGCTGTGCTTCGAGGACGGGCTCCCGGCCGTCTCGAAACTCGTCGGGAATCTCGTCGTTCCGCTTGGGCGAGTGTTTGAAGATGCCCTCTCGGACTTCGTGAGTCAAATTCAAACCCCGAAACCGCGGATAGCGTTTTTCCAAGTGGTCTACGATTCTGAGCGCCTGCAAGTTGTGCTCGAAGCCGCCATGTTCTGCCATGAGAGTGTTCATGGCGTCCTCTCCCGCGTGACCGAAAGGTGTGTGCCCGAGGTCGTGCGACAACGTGACGGCCTCCGTCAAGTCCTCGTTGAGCCGAAGAAAGCGCGCCATCGTCCGCGCGATCAGCGCCGCCTCGAGCGAGTGGGTCAGCCGCGTCCGGTAATGGTCGCCCTCATGATTGACGAAGACCTGCGTCTTGTACTCGAGCCTGCGGAACGCCGTGCAGTGGACGACGCGGTCGCGGTCGCGCTGAAAAGCGGTGCGAAATAGGTGCTCCGGTTCGTCGTGGCGTCTACCCCGTGAGCTCCCGCTGAAAGCCGCGTAAGGCGCGAGCGTCTGCCGTTCTTGGTGTTCGAAGAAACGGCGATCCGGCACGGGTTGACAGTAACCGTTGGCTCTCTGTCTTGTCAAAACGACGCTCGAGAAGAAAACGCACAGACCGTTACGTGTTTTTTTTTTGAAAAAGAAACGACGCAAAGGCGCAAAGAAAAGTTATTGCGTTGGTTCGTCTGCTAGAGCGCTCGACGGGGCGCAGGCGACCCGATCGGCCCGCTAGAGACAAAAAGGGCCGAACCTGCCCAGGTTCGGCCCCTTTCGTGCCTACGATAGGAGGGAGCTCGGGCTCCCGAGCTAGGCCCTTTCCCAACGCGGGAGCGTCCGGTTAGTAGACCTCATTCACAAAAGCAAGTCATGTGCCACATGGTCCAACGCGCTCAAGTGCTTCCATCACAGCGGGTTAGGTTTTGGGCGTGTGACGGCCGCAGCCGCTCCATGTAAATTTTCTTTCGGGAAGCCGGAAAGAAAATTGGCGTCTTGGGCGTGGTTGGGCGTCCCGGGGGTTTTCACTACGGCCTCCGAGCCGCCCTCAATCGATTCAAAACGTGTGCGTTAGACGCGTGAGCCCTCGTTTTGGGCTCCCCGAGTGGGTGTCTTTCGCTCGAAAGCCCCACACTTGGGGGAGGGGCGATCTCCCGGCATGTGTCTAAGCGATTTGATCGTAAGGGTTTAGGCGTTGCTTCCCGGGTGGAATGGCGCTTGCTACCAGGAGATCGTTCGAGTAACTGTTTTTGATGCGGGAGGCTACCTCAATGAACGGCGTTACCAGCAGCGAGCGCGACGCACGGGGGTTCTCGCTTGTCGAGATCCTGATGGCGCTTCTGATCACCATGGTCGTGATGGCTTCGGTCTTCATGCTTCTGAACAAAGGCCAGGAAAGCTTTCAGCGCGAGCCGGAAGTCACCCAAATGACGGCGAGCGCACGCGCCGGGCTCATCCGCGTCAGCCAGGATCTGATGGTCGCGGGCTTCAATACGCCTGCGAATATGGCGGTGATGTGGTTCGACGGCGGAGAGAAGAATCCCGACGAGCTCACGATCGTCTACGCTGACCGGGAGATTCCCGTGTCCAGGCCGCTCTCATGCGTCGGAAACGATGGCATGCCTTGCGAAACGATCGGCGCCTCGACCGTGCTTCAGGTCGACGCCGCGAGTTTCAATCCGATGCCGCTCGTCATGGAGTCGGCCTACCAGGAGGGCATGACGCTCTTTGCACTCCAGGGCTCCAACGGCGATCCGGCCTGCGATGACGTCGAGCCCGGCATCACACGCTTCGAGCTCCTCGAGCCGCTCAAGTGCACAGGCGCGACGAGCGCGGCGAATCGCTGCGTCACGGTAAGCTTGAAACACAGCCCGAGCGAAGCCGCTTCGATCCAGCCCATTGGTATTTTTCAGAACGACGTCAGCCTTGCCTGCGCGGTCGTCGGTCTATTCCACATCGCGCAATATCGTGTGAATCCTCTCCCGCCCGCCGCCCGTCCGGCGCTCGAGCGCCGCGATCTCGCGCTCAGCGAAGAATGGATTCCCGTTTCGAGCGATATCGAGAACCTGCAGCTTCAATATGCTCAGGGCATGTCGGAGCTTTACGAGGACGAGCCTTCACTTGTGCCGAAGGGACGTGATCCCGAGAGCTTCATCACGCGCGTCCGAGTCTCGGTCTCCGGTCGAAGCGCAAGCACGAATCTTCAAGGCGGGAGCCCGGGAGTCTTCGCTGCGGAGGACACTCATCTTCGCAAAACATTTGCGACAACCGTCAGCTTGAGAAACCAGCTCGGCCACGCGCAGCAAAAGGCAATCGATTTGGGCCTGGTCGGCTGGAACTGACGAGCCCCGACCGCGGTGCTACGGCTCTTTCGGAGCGTAGTAGCCGAGCTTTGTACGCACGAGCAGATTCTGGAGCGACGTCTGCACGACCACGCGGCGCCAGGACCCATCGCGTTTCGGATTGTTCGAGACGTAACCAATGTTGTACTGGCTCTTGAGCTCCGTCGCGATACGCGCGTAGACCGAGTCGAGCTCTTGGATTTGACCCGGAAAAAACCACTGACCACCGGTCTCTTCGGCGAGCTTCTTCAAGACATGCTCCGCTCTCGAGAACGCCCGGCTGCGGCGCCCGCCGGATTTTCGGAGCGAGATCGTGTAAATCGTGACATCGGTGTCTTTCGCAAGCTCCATCACCTGATCGAAAGTGACGAGCGAGCTCGTATCTTCACCGTCGGATAGCACGATGATGGCCTGACGCCGGATATCCTGTCGCCGCCGGCTGAGGTTTTTGAGGGCGATGTAAAGCGCGTTATAGAGGCTCGTCGTGCCCCCAGCTTGCGTCATGCGGATCGCTCGGTTCAGCTTCTCCACGTCGGCCGTGAAAGGCTGCAGGACGTGTGCTCTGCTTCCGAAGTCAACGACTTCGGTCAAATCGTCGTCTTTCATCTCCCCCACGAAGTTGACTGCAGCTTCCTGTGCGAAGGTCATCTTCTCGTCCATGCTCGCGCTCGCGTCGATCAAGAGCACCATGCGGATGGGGAGATCCTCCCGCGAGAACACCGACACTTCCTGCGAGATGCCGTCTTCGAACACGGAGAACTCTTCTTGCAGGAGGTCGGTGATGAAGCGGTTCCGGGTATCGGTGACCGTGACGTTGAGCGAAATCAAGTCGACGGTGACACGGAACTGGTAGCGAGAGTCGTCGACTTGCGAAAGCCCGGGGGTCTGCACCAGGAATCCCAGAAGAGCAGCATAGCCTACCGTGCGAAGAGGTTTGTGCATGGCGCTTCGAGCTCCAATATAGCCTTATACTTCTCCTGTGGCTAATCTTGCGGGCAAAGAAAAGCGAGCGGCCGTGCTCACGGTCAGCGACGGAGTCGCCTCGGGGACGCGCGAGGATCTTTCGGGTGAGGCCGCGGCCACGGAGCTCGCGAAGCTCGGCTTTGTCGTGCGGGAGCGCGCCGTGGTTCCGGACGAGCAGGGGCGTATCGTCGAGCGGATCCGTGGCTTTGTCGACGGGAACGAGGTCGCGCTCATCGTCACCACTGGAGGCACCGGACTCGGTCCCCGCGATGTGACGCCCGAGGCCATCCGAGAGGTTCTGGACGTTGAAATCCCCGGATATGGGGAGCTTTTGCGCGCGGACGGCCTGCGTCATACGCCGATGGCCGTGCTTTCCCGTAGTTTGGCTGGGAGCTTGGGAGCGGTTCTGATCCTCTGCCTCCCGGGGAGCCCCAAAGCCGTGGAGCAGGGACTCGCGGCGCTGGGGCCCACGCTTCCGCATGCGCTGGACGTGCTGGCCGGCCGCACCCAGCATCGGTAGTTGTCACGCGTGCGGCTAGGCGGTACGATATCTATGGGAAGAGGGAACTTGGCGGAATCGTCCCCGAGAGGTAGCGCGCTCTGATGGGCACAGTAGAAGTGGTTACGTCATCGCGGCGTCGGCATCGGCGGATCAATGCCTCAGGGCGATGTTTCGCTGAACTCGGTGGCGGATGGGAAGGGTCGGTCAAGAACTTGAGCGTGGGGGGCATGCTCCTTCGGGTCAAACGCGCCTTGACGCCCGGCTCGACCTACTTCGTCAAGCTCTTTCTCGATGATGGCGAGGTCGCCGTTGTGGAGGCGAAAGTCCTCCGAACGCTCCACGCCGACGACGAATGTGAAGCTGCGTTGAAGTTCACGTCTATCTCCCTAGAGGACGCCGATTCCCTGCGCGGTTTTCTCAAGCGTTGACGCGTTCTCTTGGATTGCAATGTCCCTTGAAATTGCCCGCTCCACGAGAGCGTGCTAAAATAACTGGTTTTTCGGGATTCCTTAGGGCATTGCAGAATGAAGAAACCTGAGCTAACTCAACACAAGAAAGCCCTGCTTGCGAAGAAGCAGGGCCTCGAAAGCTCGATCGGCAAAAAAGGGCTGACCGGCAGATCGGGAACGGACGGGCACGGCGATTTCGCCGACCGCTCGGCGGCCGCGAACGAAGAAGAAATCAGCATCCAGTTGAAACAAACCGACGCCAAGCTTCTTCGCGCCATCGAGGGCGCGCTCAGCCGCGTCGAAGCCGGCACCTACGGTGTCTGCGTCGATTGCGAGGAGGAAATCTCTGCCGCGCGGCTTGGAGCCGTTCCCTGGACCAAGGTCTGCATCAGCTGCAAAGAGAAGCAGTACTCGTAGGTCACCCCCTAAAGCACCCGATAGCCATGGATCTGGGTCTCGTGGGCAAAGTCGCGCTCGTTACGGGCGCGAGCCGGGGCCTGGGAAAATCCGTGGCCGCGAGACCCTCGCCACGGAGGGAGCCCACGTCGTCGTCGCCTCGCGAGACCAGGTGGTCCTCGAAGCGGCTGCGGAAGATATTCGAAAATCAGCGAACGGTGACGTTCTCGCGGTTCCTACCGACGTCACGAAGGAAAAGGACGTCCGCCACCTGGTCGACGCGGCGACTGAGCGTTTCGACCGCATCGATATCCTCGTAGCCAACGCGGGGGGGCCACCCGCCAGCCGTTTCGAGACCACGGACGTCGACGCTTGGCGGCAAGGGCTCGAGCTCAACTTGCTATCAACGATCCATTTGTGCCGGGCGGTGGTTCCGGGCATGCGAGTGCGACGTTCGGGCCGGATCGTCGCGATCGCCTCTATCTCAGTAAAACAGCCCATCGACGGGCTGATCCTGTCGAACACGGCGCGATCGGGCGTCGTAGGTCTGATGAAGTCTCTTTCGAACGAGCTCGCGCCGCACGGAATAGGTGTGAACGTCGCTTGCCCAGGCTACACGAAAACCGACCGCCTCGTCGATCTCGCCGAGCGCATGAGCGAGCAGGATGGTGTCCCGAAAGAAACCATCTTCAGACGATGGACCGACCAAATCCCAATGGGCCGCCTGGGGGGCCCCGAAGAATTCGCCTCTGTAGTTGTATTTCTCTGCTCGGAGCGGGCCAGCTACGTGACGGGCGCTTGCATTCAGATTGACGGCGGAGCGGTCAAGGGCGTGTAACTGCTGGCTTTTCAACGCATAACGAGGGCGTTGCCGGCCCACAGAACCTTGACAACAATAACGGCCGGGTGCTATAAAATGCGATTCGTTTTGATAACGCGGAAAGGAACCTCATCGCCCTTTCCGTTCGTCTCATCCTGTTTTCGCCAATAGCGAGCGTCGATTGTGAGTGAATATTTCTGGCTCATTCCGCTTATCCCCGGTGTCGGGGCCATCATCAACGGGCTCTTCGGCAAGCGCCTGCCTAAATCCGCCATCAACATGGTCGCGGTCGGGGCCGTCGCGCTCTCTTTTCTGATCGCTCTTTTTTGCCTCTTCGGTCCGTTCATGTCGGAAGGCGGCGAGAAGACCGTTCTCGAGAAAACACTCTTTACTTGGATCCCCGGCATGAGCGTGGCTCAGGCCGACGGCACCACGGCGAACTTCACCGCCAAATGGCAGTACCGCCTCGACTCGCTCTCCATGGTCATGGTGCTCGTCGTCTCGGGCATCGGACTTCTCATCCACATCTACTCGGTCGGTTACATGGCCCACGACGGGGGCTATTGGCGCTTTTTCACTTACCTCAACATGTTCACCTTTTTCATGTTGAACTTGGTGCTCGGCGCCAACTTCCTTCTGATGTTCATTGGCTGGGAAGGCGTCGGTCTTTGCTCTTATCTCTTGATCGGGTTTTGGTTCGAGCGGGATGCCGCGGCAAAAGCGGGAAAGAAAGCGTTCGTCGTCAATCGCATCGGGGATGCCGGCTTCATGCTGGGGATCTTTTTCATCTTCTTCCAGTTCGGCTCGGTCGACTTTTACGCAGTCATGCAAGGTGTGGAGGCGCAGTTTCCGACGCCTGAAGCGGGTTGGGGCGTTCTCACGCTCATTGGGCTCTTGCTCTTCGTCGGTGCGACGGGCAAATCCGCTCAGATCCCGCTCTACGTCTGGCTCCCCGACGCGATGGAAGGTCCGACTCCGGTCTCCGCGCTCATCCATGCCGCGACGATGGTCACGGCGGGCGTCTACATGGTGGCCCGAACTTCGGTGCTGTTCACGCACGCGCCGAACGCGATGCTTGTCGTTGCCGTAATCGGCTGCAGCACGGCGATTTTCGCCGCTTCGATTGGTCTCTTCCAAAACGACATCAAGAAGGTTCTCGCTTACTCGACCGTGTCGCAGCTCGGTTATATGTTTCTTGGTCTAGGGGTCGGGGCTTATGCTGCCGCGATCTTTCATCTCATGACGCACGCGTTTTTCAAAGCTTGTCTCTTCCTCGGCTCCGGAAGCGTGATCCATACGATGGAGCACGCCGAGCACGCGTCGGGCGGCCGTCGCGACTACAACGCGATGCAGGACATGCGTAACATGGGCGGGCTCAAGAAGTACATGCCGCGCACGTTCATCACGTATTTCCTGTCGACTCTAGCCATCGCCGGCATCGTGCCCTTCGCCGGGTTCTTCAGCAAGGACGCCATTCTGTGGGGAGCCACGAATGACGGGCACGTCACGGTCTTGTGGCTGGTCGCGGTAGCGGCGGCGGGCATGACCGCCTTTTACATGTTCCGGCAAGTCTTCTTGACCTTTTACGGGGAGTTCCGCGGCGGTAAGGAAATGGAGAGTCACCTCCACGAGTCTCCCGCGAGCATGACCGTTCCCCTAATCGTGCTGGCGGTGGGGTCGGTGACGGCGGGCTGGGTTGGGCTTCCGTTCGGTCTGTCGGCCATCGACGGGTTTCTCGAGCCCGCCTTGAACGCTGGCCAGACGATCGAGCACGAAGCGCATCACTTCTCGATGGAGGGCGTCGCGCACGAGCTACCGTTCATGATCGTCTCCTTGGGCGTTGCGATCGCGGGCATCTTACTCGCGAGGAAGATGTACCTCGCGAATCCCGATGGGGACAGGGCCGTCATCGCCAGCTGGCCCGGCGTTCATCGCTTGCTCTACAACAAATATTTTGTGGACGACGTCTACGATACGACGGTCGGCGGCGGAACGCTCTCTGGCGCGCACGGGCTGAACTTTATCGACGCCAAGGTCGTCGACGGTGTCGTCAACGGTGCGGCCAAGGCGACGCTCTTGTCTGGCGATCTATCGAATCTCGCAGATGTGGGGCTCGTGGACGGCGCGGTCGACGCGGTCTGGAGGATCTTGGCGAGCTTTTCCAACGCTTTCAGCCGCTTGCAGACGGGCGTCTTGCAGAACTATGCGCTGATGATGCTCATCGGTGTCGGGGCGCTCATCGGCTTTTTCTACTTTTACCTTTGGACGTAGGAACGGTGCATGGAGAATAACGTATTCGGTTTCCCTTACTTGTCGTGGCTCGTGGTCTGGTTCCCAGCACTGGGCGCGCTCTTCATCCTCTTCTTCATGAAGAAGACCCAGGAGAAAGCGATCAAATGGGCCGCGAACATCATCACGTTCGTGGCTTTCTTGTTCTCGCTACCTCTTTGGTTTTTGTTCGACAACAACGGAACGCAGTTTCAGTTTCGCGAGACATTCGACTGGATACCGAGTATCGGCGTTAGTTACAACCTCGGCCTGGACGGGATCGGCCTGCTGCTCGTTATGATGACGACGCTTCTTGGGTTCATTGCCGTTTTGTCCTCTTGGAACGCGATCACCGATCGTATCAAGCAGTACTACGTCTTCATGCTGCTCCTGCAGACGGGCATGCTCGGCGTTTTCGTGACGCTCGACTTCTTTCTGTTCTATGTGTTCTGGGAAGTCATGCTCGTCCCGATGTACTTCCTCATTGGCATTTGGGGCGGCCCTCGGAAGCTCTACGCCGCGATCAAGTTCTTCCTCTATACGCTCGTGGGGAGCGTTTTGATGCTCCTCGGAATCCTCGCGGTCTATTTCGAGCACATAGTCCAGATGGGTTTTCCGACGTTCGACATCACAAAGCTATGGGAAATTAACTATGGTCCAGAGCTGAACTGGGTGTTCTGGGCGTTTTTCATCGGCTTCGCCATCAAAGTTCCGATGTTCCCGTTTCACACGTGGCTTCCGGACGCCCATGTCGAAGCGCCCACGGCTGGATCGGTCATCCTGGCTGGAGTCCTCCTGAAAATGGGAACCTACGGCTTCGTGCGGTTTTCGCTTCCTATGCTCCCCGAGGCGAGCCAGGAATTCGGGTGGTACATTCTCGTGCTCGCGGTTATCGGCATCATCTACGGAGCCCTCGTCGCGCTGGTCCAGCCCGACTGGAAAAAGCTCGTCGCCTATAGCTCCGTCAGCCATCTCGGTTTCGTCATGCTCGGCGTTTTCGCTCTCACCGAGCTCGGGCTTCAGGGCGGCATCCTGCAGATGGTCAATCACGGCCTGGCGACGGGCGGACTCTTCCTCATCGTCGGCATCATGTACGAGCAGACGCATACGCGCGAAATTGCGGCCTATGGCGGCATTGCGAAAGTCGTGCCCGTCTTCGCGGCACTTTTTCTCATTATCGCTCTGGCTTCGATGGGGCTGCCGCTCTTGAACGGTTTCATTGGCGAGTTCATGATCCTGCAGGGCACGTTTGCGAGCACGCATGCGGGTCCGTGGTACGCGCTGTTCGCGGTCTCGGGCATCGTGCTCGGCGCGGCTTATCTGCTCTGGCTGTATCAGCGCGTGATGTTCGGGAAAATCGACAAGCCGGAGAACGAGAAGCTCAAGGATGTTACTTTGCGCGAGCAAGCGACGTTGGTTCCGCTCGTCGTGCTTTGCATCTGGATTGGCGTCTACCCGAAGCCCTTTCTCGCGCCGCTACGGGTGCCGGTCGAGGCGATCATGGCGCGGATCCATGGCACGCAAACGGCAAGCGTTGAAGCCGTTGTACCCGCTACGGCGGCGACGCCGGTCGGCAACTAGACGAGGTCCATGTCCCGGGAGGGCCTGGAGGAGAAGAAGCCGCCTCCCGTCTCTCCGCGGGCGCGTTTGGCGCTTCTATCGAGCCTTGCCTTCATCTTCCCCGTCTCTATTGCAGTGGGCGGATTCTCCGGCCACTACCTGGACCAAAAACTAGCGACGTTTCCCTGGTTGACGCTGCTCGGTCTTCTTTTTGGTGTTGCTGCCGGCTTCTTCAACCTCCTCAAGGCCGTGAAAGCTTTCGACAAGAACGATTGAATCTCGACCCAGATGTTTCGATGGCCCGCTTTCGGCGCCACGCATGGTGGGCGACCGCGATCTTCGCTCTTTTTGGCTTTATCTATGGGTTTCCGTTCTTTCTCGGGGTGCTCTCTGGAGGCCTTTTGTCCATGGCGAATCTCGATGTTCTCGCCCGGCTGGTGAAAAAGCTCACGTCAGAGCGGCCCGGTCGGGTGTCCTGGCTGGGGCTTTTCGGCGTGCTGGTCCGCTACATCTTGTTGAGTATCGCCCTGTTTGTTATAATCAGCGTTTGGCACGCGAACTTTGTTGGCCTGGCTCTCGGGTTTTCTGTGCCAGTAGCCGCGGTTTTCGTCGAGTGTGGCATCCATGCTCGCTTGGCTTACCGGGAGTCGAAAGCGGAGCGTAAAGAAAGGTCAGTAGAGAACACCCCCACGGCATGACACCTCCCTGCGGTTCGTCAACCGCTTCCCCGTCATGGAAAACACGTTGAAGGGGCTGTGGGCGCTCGGTCTTCTCGAGTGACTAACATGTAGTTATGGAGCAGCTAGAGCACAAGTCGTTCATCTATCACTGGCTCGAGCACTACTTTCATCACGAAGTGGTGCCGGATCATCTGATCATGGCGGTGTTCGTCGCGATGGTGCTCGCCGGCTTCGCGATCTGGTTCCGCGGGCGTATCAGCGTCGAGAACCCCGGGAAGCTGCAGCTGGTGCTCGAGGCGATCGTGAGCGTGCTCCAGGGCCTGCTCGTCGACAATATCGGCACCAAAGGAAGGCCGTTTCTGGGCCTCGTCGGTACGCTGGGTTTGTTCATCCTGATGAGTAATTTGATTGGCCTCGTGCCTTTTTTTTCGTCGCCGACAACCAGTTTGAACATGACGCTTGGTTGCGCTCTGGTAGCTTTTCTCTACTACAACTATCAGGGCATCCGTGCCCAAGGCGCCGGGAACTATTTCAAGCACTTCCTGGGACCTCTTCCAGTGCTGGCACCCCTCATGTTGCCGATCGAGCTCATCAGCCACTTCAGCCGTATCGTTTCACTATCGCTGCGCTTGTTCGGCAACATCTTTGGTGAGGAGCTCGTCATCGCTGCGCTCGGCGTGATGGTGGCGTTCCTCGTTCCAGTGCCCATGATGCTCTTCGGTGTCTTTGGGGGAATTTTGCAGGCTTTCGTTTTCATCATGTTGACCATGGTCTACCTCGGTGGCGCCGTCGCTTCCGAGGAGCACTAAGTTCGAGGACTCCTATTGTCGTGATCCCTTTTCCAGGAGGAAACCTGGTGGTTAGAAAAGTTATGCTGGCGACATTCTCAGCCGTCACCTTTTTTGTATTGGTCGCGCCCGTCTTTGCTCAGGAGGCTCAGGGGGGGCACGACCCGATAACTGGCTGGTCGTCGGAAATGTACAAATGGGCCTTGTTCTCGGGCGCTTTTGCGCTTGGAATCGCCGCCGCCGCGGGCGCTTACTCTCAGAGTCGTGCCATCGCGGCCGCCTGTGACGGCATTTCTCGAAATCCTGGCGCTTCCGGCGAGATCCGCTTCGCACTGATTCTCGGTCTCGCTCTCATCGAGTCGCTCGTCATCTACGTGCTGCTCATCGCTTTCATCATCTTTCTAGTGCTCTGGGGAACCTAGTCGGAAACGTTAGCCCGCCGCTGCGCGCGGCGGGCTACCGAGTCCGAAGAAAATCAGTGCCGCGTAGGCAGCGAAGTACTGACTGAAGCCCAGCCAAAATCCGTAGGCACCGTCACCGAACGCCAGATAAGTCAGTGGCGCCGTGGCGGTGAAAACGAGCCATCCACGATTCTCGGAATACGGCGCCAGTGTGCCGACGAGGAGAAACGCCCATGGCAGCACCTGAGGCATCACGAAGACCAAGCTGCCGAGCACGACCAGGGTCCCTAGCGGCCAACGCTTCGGGTCCTGCGATCGGGTAGCCGTCCGAAGAGACCAGACGAGCCAAAGCAGAAGCGTCGCAAGAAGGGTTATCGTCGGATGGCGGGTCAAGAAGAGTCCTGCCAGTGTCTGAAGCGCGGGCGTGAGGCTTCCGCCAAGAGAATTTTCTGGCGGCCACCCGGCGCGGATGAGCCAGGAACCGGGGAAAGTGAGCGTCCAGCCTAGGAGGCCGATGATGAGCGCAGGTGCGACAAAGCCGCGGAGCGCGCGTCCCATGAGCGGGAGAGATCCCGCGAGCATGAGCGGCCCGTTGAGGCAGACGCCGTACGCGACCGCGGCGGCGCCCGTGAACCGGGGCGTCTGAGCGAGCCTGAGCGCCGCGATCAAGAAGAAAAGCGCGACCGCGTCGAGTCGCCCGCTCCCCGCCACTTCCTTGACGATGAAAGGGTTCCACCCGTGGATGAGTGCAGCGCCTATCGGCAAGCCTGCGGCGCGCAGCAAGGAAGGCGCGAGCAGAAGCGAGGCCAAATCGGCGGCCGTCGCGGCGAGACGTCTCGCCTCGAACGAGGCCTCGACGTGGTCGAAAAGCACGGACCACGGCGTGGCGCCGTGCAAAAAGACGGCTGCATCCGAATGATGAAGCCCGCTGCCGAGAAACTGTGTCGCCCTAAAACCGGCGGCCGTAAGAAAAACAACCGCATAGACCGCCGTGTCGTTTTTTCGGCTGGCCGTGCGAATGGCCATGGCGTAAGCGATGAAGAGCCCGATCCAAAGGACGTAGAACTCGACACTCTGCTCGAAGAGCCCGGAACGCTCCACATCACTCCGAACCGCAAGCAACGCATACAGCCCCGCACTGATGAAAGAAAGAACAATGAGTCGCACCACGTCGAAGACCGGACAAATCTACCACGCCGTTGCAGTTCCCACGCGATGACCGTTAAACTCGGGGCTTTGATATTCCTGAACTGGAGGATTCGTGCTCGCAACTATTCGTTGGGACGGCGATGCCGTCGCCCTCATCGACCAGAGATATCTGCCGCTTAAGGAGGACTATCTCTTCTGCCGCAACGCCGAGGCTGTGGCCGCGGCCATCACAGACATGGTTGTCCGTGGCGCGCCGGCGATTGGTGTGACCGCGGCCTTCGGGATCGCACTCGGCCTGAAACAGTCCGGCAAGGAGGACGCCGAGAATCTCCGTCAATCGATGGAATCGCTATCGACCTTGATGGCGGGCACGCGACCGACCGCCGTCAATTTGTTCTGGGCCATCGATAGGATGAAAAAGCGCTTCGAAGAGCTCATTGGTAGCGGCGTCGTAGCGGCGCTCGCGGGGATGGAGCGGGAAGCGATCGCCATCCAGACCGAGGACATCGAGATCAACCGGCGCATGGGCGCGCACGGAGCGGCGCTCGTGCCGGATGGCGCGCGTATCCTCACGCATTGCAATGCGGGTGCTCTCGCCACGGCCGGATATGGGACCGCGCTCGGAGTGATGCGTGCCGCGGTCGAGGCAGGGAAGACGATCGAAGTCTTCGCCGACGAGACCCGCCCGTTTCTCCAAGGCGCGCGCCTCACCGCCTGGGAGCTCGTCCAAGACAACATTCCCGTCACCCTCATCACCGACAACATGGCGGGCCACCTCATGGCGTGCAGCGAGATCGATATGGTGATCACAGGCTCCGATCGGATCGCTTCAAATGGCGACGTCTGCAACAAGATTGGCACGTACTCCGTCGCGGTCTTGGCTAAAGAGCACGGGCTTCCCTTCTACGCAGTGGCGCCGACATCGACCTTCGATCTTTCGATCGCCTCGGGCAAAGAGATCCCCATCGAAGAGCGATCGCCGGACGAGGTGACCCACATCCAAGGCGTCCGCATGGCTCCTGAAGGCGTGCGCATCCGGAATCCCGCTTTCGACGTGACGCCGTCGCGGCTCGTCACCGCGATCGTATGCGAGAAGGGCGTGGCGCAAGCTCCGTATAACGAGTCGCTCAGAGCGCTCGCGAAGAGTCACCAGGCTGCCTGAGCGCAGACTAGATGCTCATTCTCGGCATCGAGAGCTCCTGTGACGAAACCTCGGCCGCGGTCGTCGAGGATGGTCGACGGATTCTCTCGAACGTTGTTGCGTCGCAAGACGAGATCCATCGCCCATATGGTGGCGTCGTTCCCGAGCTTGCCTCGCGCCAGCACTTGACGCAGATCGGACCGGTCGTTGACGGCGCTCTTGCTCGAGCGGGGATCGGGCTCGACGCGATCGACGCAGTGGCGGTGACCCAAGGCCCGGGGCTCATCGGCTCGCTCCTCGTTGGGCTCTCGTTCGCGAAATCGATTGCCTTCGCTCGCGATGTCCCTCTTCTCGCGGTGGACCATCTCGAAGGCCACATCCGAGCAGCCTATATCGAAAGCCCGGAGCCGATCCCGCACCCGGCGCTTTCTCTCGTCGTCTCGGGCGGCCATACGAGCTTGTTTCTCATGAAGGAAGCGTCGAGCTACGAGCTCATCGGCAAGACGCGTGACGATGCGGCGGGCGAAGCCTATGACAAAGTTGCCAAGCGGCTCGGTCTCGGCTACCCGGGCGGACCGACACTGGATCGCCTCGCAGCGCTCGGCGACGCGGACGCCCACAGCTTCACCGTGCCCAAGTTCTCGGATGGGAGCGAGGACTTTAGCTTCAGTGGGTTGAAGAGCGCGGTCTTGCGCGCCGTTCAGGAAGGACCGATTGAGCGGCTCGGCGAGGATGAAGCGCCCGAAGCCGCCGAAGAACGTCCCGATATTTGCGATCTCGCCGCGGCGTTCCAAAGGACCGTCGTCAGGATCCTCTTGATGCGTGCCGAACGAGCCGCCAAGCGCTTTCGGGTGCGCGCTATGGTCGTCTCCGGCGGGGTAGCGGCGAATCGCGAGCTTCGAGCTAGCTTCGGCGAGCTCGGCCACCGCCTTGAGATCCCCGCTATTTTCCCGAGCATCGAGCTCTCGACCGATAACGCAGCGATGATTGCGGCGGCCGGATATGCAAAGTATCAGCGGAAAGAATTCTCCGATCTCGGTCTCGAGCCGGATGTCGAGCTTCGGCTCGGTGAGGCCGGACCCCTCAAGCGCTCACGCCGCTATCGCTGAGCCGGCCGCCATTTGCGGTAGAGCAACACATAGACCGCGCCGCTCCCGCCATCTTTCCAGCGCGCCGAAGCGAACACGATCACGGTGCGGCGCATCTTGCGCGATGAGAGAGACTGGGTCACGGCGCGTTTCACAATCGAAGGCTCGCTCGGCGAATGCTTTCCCCGGCCGTGGACGATGCGGACACACGAATAGCCCTTGTGCTGCGCGCTTCGCAGAAAGGCCGCGAGCTCTTCTCGCGCAGCCTCTCTGTCGAGTCCGTGTAGGTCTAGATGGTCCTGAACGGAGAAATCGCCCTTTTTGAGGCGAGGAAGGTAGCGCTCGTTCCGAAGGCTCGAAGCGCCCTCGACGCCCTCACCCGTGGCGAAGGGGTCGATCTCGCCCCTTCCCGCGACGAAGGATTCGAGCTCCTCGAGCGCTTCGGACTCGCTATCGGACCAGACGGGGATCTCGAACGCTTGCGGCAGGTTCAAAGGGGTCGCGCTCCAGCCGAGCGGCCGCACCTCCTCCATCGCGCTCTCGAAGGCTTCTTCGTCGCTGAGGTTGCCGTCCACCTTCGACGGTGACACGAGCTTGTCGGTCTCGGGTGCGAGATCGAGCTCGCCGCCCTCGACCATGTTCTTGAGAACCTCGAAAGGGCGATGCCCGGAAGAGGAAGACCGCTTGGCCATCTCTCGCATTCTACACGTCTCTAGTGGACTGTAACAAATAAGCATTTAGTGATATACTTCTCTCATGCAAGAGAGGACCAGCGTTGTTTTGACTCGAGCGGAACGTAGGGAACTTGGCAAACGAGTTTCGAGCCGTAGCGGTCGTGCTGACGACGCGCGGATTGCTCGCGTGTTGCTCTTGTTGGACGAAGGTGCGAGCTACACGCAGGTGCAGCAGTGGGTAGGCTGCACGGCGCCTTTTGTCAGCAAGTGGAAGCGCCGATTCTTGGAGGAGCGGCTGGCAGGTCTGTACTCGCGTCACGAGGGACGTCCGGTTCAGGTGCTCACGCCTCGGATGGAAGCACGGATTCTTTCGTGGACTCAAAAGAGCCCGACCGACGGCTCGACTCACTGGAGCACGCGCCGACTTGCGAAGAAACTGGGAATCCATCACATGATGGTGGCTCGTACTTGGAAAAAACACGGTCTACAGCCACACCGAATTGAATATTACAAAGCGTCCAACGACCCGGATTTCGAGAAGAAGGCAGCGGATGTCATCGGTCTCTATATGAATCCGCCTCAGCACGCTGCGGTGTTTTGTATTGACGAGAAAACGGCGATCCAAGCCCTGGATCGACGGGACCCGATCTTGCCGTTGTCTCCCGGGCGGGCCGAAAGACACGGTTTCGAGTACGTCCGGAATGGAACGCTTTCTCTCTACGCCGCCTTTGACACGAAGACGGGGGAAGTTTTTGGCAAGACCGTCCGCCGACATACCAGCCAGGAGTTTGTCGCCTTCTTGGAGCAGCTGGTTGCGAGCCACAAGCGAAAGCGTGAAATTCACGTCATCCTCGACAATCTCTCGGCCCACAAAACTGCCAAGGTCACCGAGTTCCTCCAGGCCAATCCGAAACTCCAATTGCACTTCACACCCACCTACTCCTCCTGGCTGAACAAAGTCGAGCTCTGGTTCTCCAAGATCGAGCGCGACCTGATCCATCGAGGAGTGTTCACCTCCACCAAAGACCTAACCCGCAAGATCATGCGCTACATTCGCAAGTACAACAAAGACCCTAAGCCCGTGAAGTGGACCTACAACGATCCGTCACGGCGCATCAAAACTACTAAACGTTCAGCTGTTACAGCCCACTAGTAGACTTGCTCCGGGCTTGAGGCCTGGGTAGGATGAGGGTATGCGTGGAGTGGGGTTTTCCATCGGGTCACTGGTTCTTCTCGCTATCGCGGTCCGCCCGTCGGCGCCGCAGTATCAAGGCATGGATGCCGTCCGGGTCTCGGTGGACGAGCTCACCACGATGGGCGCGCGCTACAACGACACACCCATCATCACCAAGGGTAAGGTCAAATTCGGCGACATGCAAGACCAGAATTTCAACATCTTCGAGCTCCAGGGAGAGATGTCCCTCAACACCGTCCGCATCGGGACCAACCCGCGGAGCTTCGACGATCTCCGTTTCATGGCGGGGCAGGAAGTCGAGATTACGGGCATTTTCTTCGATCTGAATTCGGTCATGGACCCTCAATCTCATCCCGTTCTTCGCTACTTTCCAGGCGCCGTGCGTCAGGACGGGATGGGTTTCAACAAGCAGTATTTCATCGCGGTCACAAGTGCCGAGGTCATCGTCCCGCTCGAGAACGAGATGGACCCGGACAAACTGGAGGCGGAGCCCGATATCGTCGATCCCGACATCGATGTGTCGGGCGTGCACGGCGTCGATTTGAGGGACCTCGTCAAAAATCCGGCCAAATATGTCGACGCGCAAATCGTAGTCTACGGAAAGTTCCGCGGAAACAACCTCTACGGGGACTTGTCCATCAAGGACAAACGCACCCCGCGCGACTTCATCATCAAGCTCGCGAACGCCGCCATCTGGGTCACGGGACGTAGGCCGCGCGGCGACGGCTTTCGGCTCGATCCAAAAAAGCGACGGGATACGGGCAAGTGGCTCAACGTCATCGGTACGGCTTGGCAGCACGAGGGTAGCGGTACTTACTACTTGAGAGCCGAGAAGATCGAGCTTGCGGACAAACCCGAAGGCAAGGACTTGGAGCCCGTCAAAGTCGTCCGGCCCGAGGAGGAGAAGCTCGGTCCGCCGCCGGAAGTCACTTTCACGCTGCCTCTCGCGGGTGAGCGGGACATCCCTCTCGACAGCGAGTTCCACGTTCAGTTCTCGAACCCAATGAAGGCCGGGACCTTCAACCGCAACGTGGACCTTCTCTACGCCGACGATGACGGTATCGGTAATCCGTTCCCCGAGCTCGAGGTCTCCTATGACCGCGATTCACGCACGCTCACGGTGCAGCCGAACAAACGCCTCGAACCGTCCAAAGAGATCGAGCTCATCCTCTACGACGCTATCGAAGACGACGATGGACAGAAAATCGTCGCGGAACCCGGCGCCGCCGACCGCGAGCCCGGCGCAGCCGTGATCATCTCGTTCAGAACCGCGCGCCGCTAGTTCACCGCCGCTCATCGCGGCATCGGCGACGTTCAGGATTCAGCATTCAGGAATCTTCGGGCGATGATCCTGCTCGTAGTTGATTTTCTTCCTTGTCTCGGTACATTCGCTCGTCGGCCAGGCTACATGGGGAAGGTCGCTGCGTCGGATGCCTTCCTCTTTGAGGTACGTCGTTCGAATAACGAGCTGACGCATGCGTTCGCCGAGCCGTTTGGCCGCCGGGTAATCGGTGTCTGGCAGGATCACGACGAACTCGTCGCCACCGTAGCGGGCAGCGATATCGGTCTCGCGGATCGCGGCACGGAGTAAGAACCCCACTTCGCGCAGCACCTAGAACTTCTCCGTAAACGGCTCCACTCGCCTCCATGATCACGCGCAACGATCCCGAAAGGATCTGGGGGAGCTCCATGGAGTTTCGGATGGCCGAGGAGAGCGCGTTCAGCGTCGTGAGCTTGTGGTTTTGAAACAAGACCTCGCGCTGCAAGAGTCGCTCTTCGGTGATGTCGCGGATGTAGACGAGAATGATCTTACGCTCGTCGAACCCTAGGCTCATCCCGCGGACTTCGACGGGCACGACACGTCCGTCCTTCGTCTCGAGGTTCAAATCGTCGTAGGTGAATCCGGGTTCACGACGAACCTTCTGGAAGTATTTGAGCGCACGATCCCGGCGCTCGCGAGGGTGGAGGTCTTCGATGCGGCGATCGAGAAGCTCCCCGCGGCTGAACGCCGTGAGAATCTCGGCGGCTTTGTTTGCCTCGAGGCACGCGCGGCTCGCGTCGTCGAACAGAAACGTCGCCACCGGCGCTCGGTCGAACGCTGCGCGAAAGTCCCAGCGCGATTCCGGTCGATCACCCGGGAGGGAGCGAAGGCTCGACTTCGACATGGGCCACGGTCCTAGAAGGTGTTGCGACGAGCCGCCATGGGCAAGTCCCTTTCCGGCAACAGAATACGAGAATGTATCGCCGTCGTCAAGGCCGGCATGCTATAAGTTCTTAATGGCAAACGCGCAAAGCCGCCCCACAGTGACCATGACGATTGCCGGCTCCGATTCGGGAGGCGGTGCTGGAATTCAAGCGGACCTCAAGACTTTCGCCGCCCACGGCGTCTATGGGACAAGCGCCATCACGGCGGTCACCGCCCAGAATACGCAGACGGTCGCCGCCGTCTCTCAGATGACTCCCGAGGCGATCGGTCTTCAAATCGATACGGTTTTCGAAGATATCGACGTCGCCGCGGTGAAGACGGGAATGTTGGCCACGTCGCCCGTCATCGAGGTGGTAGCCCGGAAACTGGCAGAGCACCGGGTCGACAAAGTCGTCGTGGATCCGGTCATGGTGTCGAAAAGCGGTGACAGTCTGCTTCAGCCGGAAGCGGTAAAATCCTTCCGCAACGAGCTCGTCCCGCGGGCCCTTCTGGTGACGCCCAACCTCCCCGAGGCCGAGGCGCTCGTGGGTTTCCCCGTGGAGGACGAGACCTCGATCCACGCTGCGGCTCGCCGTATCGTGGAAATGGGAGCGCGGGCGGTCGTCGTCAAGGGCGGACACGCGACGGGAGATACGTCCGTGGACTGGTTGTATGACGGACGCCGGTTCATGAGCTTCACTGCACCCCGTCTCTCCGTCCGAAACACCCATGGCACGGGCTGCACCTTTTCCGCGGCCATCACCGCCCAACTCGCGCTCGGGGTAGCACTCGAAAAAGCGGTCGCGATCTCGAAGGCCTATCTGACAAAGGCCCTCGAGCGAGGGCTCCCGCTCGGGCGAGGACACGGTCCTGTCGACCACTTCATCGGCCAGAAAGTGTGGCCGGAGGGAGGCTAGTGGCCGAACCCGCTGACCGTGAATTCCTGGCCCTTTTCGAAAACTAATATGCTTTTTAGATCGTTAAAGCGGTTGGACGAAAGCGTCTAGAAACTTGTTCGGCCCTTCGGGACAGGCTACTATTTCATCGGCTATGTTCGAAATCGTGCACGATATTCTGGATTTGCGAAAGCTCGCACAAAGCGTCGCGAGTGTTCGCGACGGAGCTATCGCTACATTCTCGGGGATCGTGCGAGGGACCAATAAAGGAAAGAAAGTACTCTTCCTCGAATATGAGGCCTATCCCGAGATGGCTGTCAAAATGATGGAGCGCATCGGGGAAGAGGTCAAGGCGAACTGGGGGCTCGAGAGTCTGCACATTCAGCATCGCGTTGGACGGCTGAATGTCGGTGAGACGAGCGTGGTCATCGTGGTCTCATCGCCCCATCGCGACGATAGCTTCGCCGCATGCCAATACGCGATCAATCGGCTCAAACGGATCGTTCCTATTTGGAAAAAAGAGGTCTTCGAGGACGGCGAAGTCTGGGTCGAGGGCCCGGTGGAAACGGTGGACATTCCTTGAAGGTACGGGTGCGCGTCTTTGCTGCTTTGCGCGAGGTCATGGACAAGGAAGAACTGGAAGTCGAGCTGCCATCGGGTACGACGGTAACAGGGCTATGGGAGCGGCTCGTGAGCGACGAGGCTCGGCTCGAGCCTTTCGGCGCCGCGGTTCAATTCGCGGTGAACCACGATTTCGTCAGCAAAGAAACGGAGCTCCAGCCGGACGACGAAGTTGCTTTTCTTCCTCCTGTCAGCGGCGGCTGATGTCGGATCGCACCGCGCGGCGAGAGCTCATCCTTTCGCTCATTAGCGAAAGAGCCCTCCACAATCAAAGCGAGCTCATCGAAGCGATGGCCGAATCCGGTATTTCCATGACGCAGTCGACGCTCTCGCGTGAGCTGAAAGCGCTCGGTATCGCGAAAGGGCCGGACGGGCGGGGCGGCTATTGTTACACCACTGGCCCCTCGGGAGAAGGCCCTCTCTCACCCCTGGTTGCTTTCGTGCGTACCATCGAGCGGGCGAATAATTTGATCGTCGTCAAGACCCCTCCGGGAAACGCGCAAGGCGTCGCGCATGGCCTCGACGAAGTCGCGTGGCCACAAGTGATGGGAACCATCGCCGGGGACGACACCATCTTGATCATCTGCAACAGCAACAGTGAAGGCGCCGAGATCGAAAAGCGACTGCGATCGATCTCAAGGCGGTGAACGAGTCCGCTTATCGGCGCTTGGATAGCCGCTTTTTCAAACGCGAGCGGCGATGGGCGAAGGCGTCACGCCACTTGAAGCGAAACGAGAGCGTCAGCTCGTAATTCTCGTCTAGGTAGGAAAGCGCACGCTCACACAAGCCGAGCGCTTCCGTGAAGTCACGCTCGCGGTGCTCGCTCAACATCGCGAGCTCGTGAAGTGCGTGGACCACCTCGACGGATTCGCCCTCGGCGAGCTCGTCCCATAGCTTGCGCGCGTCCTCTATATCACCGACATCGCCGCGGCGTTTGTGCTGGTCCGCGAGTGCGAGAAGGGCGCGGCGGCGCGCGGCGCCCGACAGGCCGGCCTCGACGGCGCGGCTGTAATGCATCATGGAGCGTTCCGGCAGAGACGAGCGTTCGAACAGGCGACCGAGGCTGAGATCGTCGAGAGGATCCTCTGGAACGTAGCTTTCGTCGAGCAAGTCCGAGGCGCATATAGTGAGAGCAGCGAGCGAGAGGATGTCGTGCCGATTGTGATGGAAGACGTGGTCAAGGTGTTCTGCTTTGCCCGTTCGTAGGAAGCGAAAAAACAAGTCGGGAATCATGTGGCCCGGGATGTCCTCTTCGCGTTCGAGCCCGAGTAGACGATGCTCGAGCTCCATCAAGCGACAGCTCTCGATGCGGGCCTTCCACAGACTGCGCGCCGGGTGCAGCAAATCGAAATGTAATAGACGCTCGAAGGACAGGCGCTGTCGCGTGAGAACGAAGCGGGTCTCGAGCAAGGGGATGTCGAACGACTTGCCGTTATAGCTTACGAGCAGCTCGAAGCGCGCGAGGATCTCACCGAGAGCATGGAGCATGGCGGCTTCTTCGCCATAGTCGCGCATGAAGAGCTGCCGCAGCACGAAGCTCTCGTTCTCGACCCACCCCAAGCCGACGAGAAAGGCGCACGTGCCGGCGCCGCCCGCGAGTCCCGTCGTCTCGGTGTCGAGAAACAGTGCCTTACCCAAGTCAATCTCGAAGGCGTCGTCGCCACGCGACAGCATCGAGAAGGCTTCTCTAGGCACGCTCGTGAGCCGCCCGAGCTGGATCCGACCCTGAAAATGTGCAAGCGTGTAGATACGGTCGACACAGTAGAAGCTGCCGAAGTCGTTCGAGACTTCCTCGCCGTCGAGCACCTCGGCGATCTCGAGCGCCGGCTGCCGGGTCTCTATACGCGAGGCGCGCGTGCGGGGCTGGGCTTTCGTCGCGGCTACGAGGCGCTCGAGCCGCTCTTTGACGAAGAGCTCGGCCTGGGAGCTTGCGTCGCCGCCGAGAACCTCTTTCTCTAGGCGGCAGAGCGAGTCCTTCGTGCGTTTCTTCTGCGAAGGGAAGAGTTTGTCGAGCTTTTCCCGCGTCGTGCGCGTGTTCATGAAGCGGCCAGCCGCTCCAGAATCGCGAGTGCTAATTCCTTTCCCCGAAATCCGACCTCGCCGACGGGACCGACGCAGGACGGGCAGCCTTCATGACACGGACAGCGTTCTATGAGCGTCTTGGCCTCAGAAACGAGGCGTGTGTGGAGCTCGTAGAGCGGCTGCGAAAAGCCGATCCCACCCGGATAGTTGTCGTAGAGAAAGATGTTTGGCTCGTAGGAGGGGTCCATCGGCTCGGAAGCGGGGAGCCGGCCGGGTCCGAGCCGCTTGAAGCCGCGCTCCACTTTAGCGGTCCCTTGCGAGTTGTCGCCGAGAGCCACCCCGATGTCTGACCGATCGCTCATGAGGAAGAGCATCGCCACCGTCTTGAGCGTATTGGCTAGCCCGATGACGCCGTCCCGCCGCTCTTCCGAGCTCGCCGCGAGCGAGGCCATTACCTTTCTCGGCACGGTCAGCCAGTACGATGTCGTGTGCATCTCGAGCTCTGGCATGTCGAGCTCGCCCGAGCCGACATTCTCGAGGGTATAGAACTTGACCTTCTTGAAGCCCACGACTTGCGAGACCACGTGAACCTCGCCGTGATTTCTCTCACCTTCGAAAACACTCGAGTTTTCGAACTTTTCGAGGATATTGACTTTGGTATGCGTGATAGCGTCGGTAAAGTAGTCCGTCTCCCATGGTCGGACGGTTGCTCGCCGCTCGTCATAGTCGAAGCTCTCGACATAAAACTTCTGGCCTTCGAGGATATAGATGGCTTTCGGATGGAGCGTCGAATGCGCGCTGACGAAATCCACTTCGGCAATGATCTTTGGCTCGCGCGTCTCGTCATAGACGGTGAAATTATCGGAGCTTATCGAGCGCAAGCTGACATTGTTGGCCGGGTACGAATCGCTCGTCCAGTGCCATCGTTCTCTCGAACGGTGAACCACGTTGTGCTCTTCCAGAAAAGAGAGGATCTCGGGGAGGTTTTCGGCGCCGAAACTCTCGCCGTCCTGAAACGGAAGCTCGAAGGCGGCGCACTTGATATGATCGACGAGCACGGAAAGGTTTTCTGGATTGATGAGGCCATGTTCGGGCGAGCCCGAAAAGAAGTAATCCGGATGATTGACCACGAATTGATTGAGCGGGTTGCTACTAGCGACAAAGATGGCGACGGAGGTGCCGGTGCGCCGTCCCGCCCGTCCTGCTTGTTGCCATGTCGAGGCGATGGTTCCGGGATAGCCTGAGATCACAGCGACGTCGAGCGCGCCGATATCGATCCCGAGCTCGAGTGCGTTGGTCGAGACGACGCCCAGCACGGTGCCTTCGCGAAGCCCAGCTTCGATCTCGCGGCGCTTTTTCGGAAGGTAGCCGCCGCGATAGCCGCGGATGAGATCGCGATGCGTCACGTCTTGTTCGATCTCGTTTTTTAGATAGGTGACGAGAATCTCCGTGTTGAGCCGGCTCGTCGTGAACACGATCGTCTGGAGCCCGCGCTTGAGAAACGACCCCGCGATGCGCCTCGTCTCGTTGACATAGGAGCGGCGAATGCCGAGTTCTTGATTCACGACCGGCGGGTTGTAGAAGACAAAATATTTCTCGCCTCTCGGCGCCCCACTCCGGTCGATGAGCTGCACCGGGCTCGCGATGAGCGCTTCGGTGAGCTCCTTAGGGTTCGCGATCGTCGCCGAGGAGCAAATGAATTGCGGGTCCGCTCCATAGAAGCGGCAGATGCGCCGGAGGCGCCTGAGAATATTCGCGAGGTGCGAGCCGAAGACACCGCGATAAGCGTGGATCTCGTCGATGACGATGTAGCGCAGGTTCTCGAAAAGCTTCACCCATTTTGGGTGGTGAGGCAGGATGCCGCTATGCAGCATATCGGGGTTGGTCACGACCAGGTGCCCGCGTGAGCGTATCGCCTTGCGCGCATCCTGGGGCGTATCGCCGTCATAGGTGAACGTGCGGATGTCGGCCCCGATGTCTTGGATGAGCCCATGCACTTCCGCAAGCTGATCCTGCGAGAGCGCCTTAGTTGGGAAAAGGTAGAGAGCACGCGTCTCGGGCTCTTCGAGGACGCGATTCAAAACGGGAAGGTTGTAGCAGAGGGTCTTTCCCGATGCCGTCGGTGTGACGATAACGACGCTGTCGCCGTCGGAGGCTTTCTCGAAAGCTTCCCTCTGATGGGAATAGAGCCGTTCGATGCCGCGCCGACGGAGTGCTTTGACGATCTCCGGTCGGAGCCCGTCCGGAAAGTCAGCAAAATGGGCTGGGAGCGCGGGAAAGTGCCTCAGGGCCGTAACCGTCGGCAGCTGTCGCGTCCCTCCTTTCAGCTCTTCAATGACGTTCTGAAGAGCGTGGCCTCGGTCCGCCGGCGCCAGAATCTGCGACATCGTGTGCTGGGAAGTGTATCAGCGATCGGCATTCAGCATCCAGCATTCAGGACGCTCTCTGGACGGTTGCAGCCCAGCTCAGAGTGGCAATCTTGAAAGTTCTCAATGCTGAATCCTGATACACTACGAGGTCCAGTGCGATCTGGCCGGATGGTAACCTGTGGTCCTTTTTAACTACGCTCTAAAGGAATTGACTGCCAAGATTGTCTATTACGGGCCTGGTTTGTCAGGTAAGACGAGCAATCTGCAGTACATCTACGAAGATCTTCCGATCAAGAACAAAGGCCGGATGTTGACGCTGGCGACGGATACGGATCGTACCCTTTACTTTGATTTTCTCCCCGTTGATGCTGGCGTTGTCCGCGGGATCAAGACTCGGGTTCAGCTTTACACGGTGCCGGGTCAGGTTTTCTACAACGCTACTCGGAGGATGGTCCTCAAAGGTTCGGATGGGGTGGTCTTCGTCGCGGATTCACAGCCGGGCATGACCGAAGCCAATAAGGAGAGTCTCGAAAACCTGCGGGAGAATCTGGTGGCTCACGACCTGAAGCTCGAGGCGCTCCCGATGGTCATGCAGTTCAACAAGCGTGATCTCGAGGACGTTTGCACCGTGGAGGAGATGAACGACACGCTCAATACGATGAACGCCCCGTTTTACGAGGCCGTCGCCAAAGACGGCATCGGCGTCGAGGAAACGCTCCAGGCGATCAGTGGCCTGGTGTTGAGTTCGGTCATCGACCGCTATGGCGGGGCCCGTGCGATGTCCCCGATGGGCAAGCTCGAAAAACCGGCCGAAGATTCGGGGCAGATCGACCCCGCGGCTCTGGTGTCGGCCGGCGTCACTGAGAGTACCGGAGAAACGGCTCAGGTGAGCCAAGTCGCGTCCAGCCAGGACGCTTCTGCCAAGGCTGCCAGCATCTGGCCGTTCGTTTCGGAGAAAGAGAACGTGACCTCAGACGACGAAGAGCCCGTAGATATAGACACGTTCGAAAACCTCAACATCGAGAGTATCCTCGACGACGCTTTGAAGTTGGACGATGCGACAGCCGACGCCACCGAGTCCAAAGCAGACACCCCGGGTCTTTCTGCACCGGCCGCACCGGCCGCACTCGAAGACCCGATATTCTCCGGACTGCTCGATGAGGGCGCTGGTGTTGAGGTGACGGCGTCGATTCTGAACGAGCCGTCCGTCGAAGAAGACTTCGTGCGCGATCTCGAAGCGGACCTCCTCGGCGGTGAGCTCGATGTGGAGCAGGGTGCGAGCGCGGGCATGAACTTGAGCGAGCTCATCAAGACGAAGGTTTCGATCCGTCGCGAGGAAGTCACGACCATACCTCCTGCGAGCGCATCCGGGCCCATAGCGATCGAGCGAATCGAGGTCCCGGTCACTATCGAAGTCGACGGCAACCTTGACGATGACGAGCAAGAAATCGAGCTATTGCTGAAGATACGCTTGAAAAAGAAGTAACATCAGCAATCTGCAGCGTGAAGTAATCGCGCCTGAACCCTGAATGTTGAAAGCTGACCGCTGAATGCTGATCGGACGCGTTCTCATCGTCGACGACGAAGCGGGCTCCCGACAAGGTCTCTCGGAGCTCGTGCGCGGCTGGGGCTACGAGACCGATACGGCATCGGATGGCGTCGAAGGTCTTGCGCGAGCCGAGAGCTTCCGCCCTCAAGTCGTTATCGCCGACCTCGTGATGCCCCGGATGGATGGCCTGGATCTTCTCTCCGGACTCGTCTCCGAGCTCGATCGTCTCGCCGTTGTGATGCTGACGGCCAAAGGCAGCGTCGCGACCGCCGTCGAGGCGATGAAGATAGGTGCCTTCGACTACCTGACCAAACCGGTCGACACGCAGCAGCTCCGCCAAGTGCTCGAGAGGGCCGTCGAGCGCAACACGGCTTGCGAGGAGGTCGAGCGCTACAAGAGGAAGCTCGAGACGAGCGGGCGGTTCGGGAGCATGGTTGGAACAAGCGACAAGATGAAAGAGCTCTACGCGCTAATGAGCCAGGTCGCCCCTTCTGCGGCCTCCGTCTTCATCGTTGGCGAGTCCGGTAGCGGAAAAGAAATGGTCGCGAGAACACTCCACGAGCTCTCAGCGAGAAAAGAGAACGAGTTTGTCGCGGTGAACTGCGCTGCCATCCCTGAAACGCTACTCGAGAGCGAGATTTTTGGACACGAAAAAGGGGCTTTTACCGGAGCCGAGGGACGGCGCCGCGGTTTGTTCGAGCAGGCGCATGGCGGCACGCTGTTTCTCGACGAGGTAGCCGAGATGGCTCCCGCGACGCAAGCCAAGCTTCTACGGGTTCTCGAGGAGCGAAGCTTCCGGCGTCTAGGCGGCGACGAGGAGATTCGCGTGGACGTGCGCATCCTTGCCGCGACCAACCGTGATCCTCGAGAAGCGCTCGACGCCGGCAGTTTGCGCGAGGATCTTTACTACCGTGTGAACGTGTTCACGATCGAGCTCCCGGCGCTTCGCAACCGGATCGAGGATGTCCCGACGCTCGTCGAGGCTTTCATGCACGACTTCAATGCGCGAACAGGAAAAGCGCTCAAAGGTATCCATGACAAAGCGGTCGAAGCCTTGAAGGCCTACCCTTGGCCGGGAAACGTCCGCGAGCTTCGCAACGTCGTCGAGCGCGCTGTCATCGTGGCGAAGGGCGACGTGTTGCGGCGAGGGGATTTGCCGCCGTCGGTCCTCGATCCCAGAAAAGACCCGGCGCCGGAACGTGGAATGGAGCTTCCGGTCGGGACGACGGTGGAGCAGGCAGAGAAGAACTTGATCTTGAAGACATTGGAGTCTACGGGGCAGAATAAGACGCGCGCCGCCGAGATATTGGGAATCAGCCTCAAGACGCTCCACAACAAGCTCAAAAAGTATCGCGAGACGTCTTGAGCTGGCCCGATATAGGGGGAGCTTCAACCTGGTGGGATTTCGCAGAAAACAAATCGCGGGTCTGACGCTCGTGGCCGCCACAGTCGCTTTGGCGACGAGCCTTGTAAACATGACCGCGCTCGTGCGCTTTTCTGTCGCCGAGACCGAATCCCGCGCTCGACTTCTGGCCGAGACACTCCGCCATCAAGCCTCACGAGTGATTCGTCAAAACGAGCCGGAGGAGCTCCGCTCGGCCTTGGCGTGGGATGCGGCCTTGAACAATTACGCCGAAGGCGTCGTCGGCTACTCCGCGACAACGATGTATGTCGCGATGACGGATCTCGACGGCTTTGCCCTCGTCCACAGCAATCCCCTCGAGCTCGGAGACAAGCTTACGCCAGCGCCTTCGCTCGAGAGCTTCGTCGCGAAGAACCCACTCGCGCAGCTATGGGCACTCAGGCAAGGCCACAGCGTTCTCGAGGTCGCCATGCCCTTCGACGACGACGACGGGGAGCGTTTCGGCGCCGTGCACGTCGCGATCTCGACTCTGTTCCTGAAAGAAGAAATCTGGGGTGTCGTCACTCAGAACGTGCTGCTCGCGTCGACCGCCGTCGTCGCTGCTTTTCTTGCGTCGCTGTTATTCGCGAATTGGCTTTGGGCTCCGATCGAGCTGCTGCGTCGTGAGCTCGGCCGCTTCCAACCCGTGGACGGCGAACCACCTCTCGATCTTCAGAGCGAAGCGGATGTAAGCCGCATAGCGGAATTTTTCGCGAGCATGAGTCAGAGGCTCGATGAGGAACGGAGTGCCCGCGAGAATGACGCGAGCTGGTTGTCGGCGATGCTTGGGGGGCTCTCGGACGCCGTTCTGGTCGTCAGCAACGACGGCCGCGTCTTGTCGTTGAACGAGCGCGCCGCGGATCTTCTCGGTCTCGGGCGAGAGGAGCTTCAGGGAAAACTATTCGCGGACTTTTTCCCCGAAGAGCATCCGGTGGCGGAGATCGTCACGAAGGCGCTCTCACTCCACGAGCCTGTCGGGCCCGTCGACACAACGATCACCAACGGAAAGCGGCCTGTCGTTTATGCACTGAGCGCCCAAGTACTGCGCGACGAGAGCGGCGTCTCCGGCGTGATCGTGAGCGCGCGCGACATGGAGAAGCTCTCGCGTCTCGGCTCTCAACTCTCATACGCCCAAAAGCTCGCCGCGCTCGGAAAGCTGACTTCGGGCGTCGCGCACGAGATCAAAAACCCGCTCAATGCCATGGTGATCCATGTCGCGCTCTTGAGGGAGAGGCTCGCGCGGGCCTCTCCGGAAACGCAAGCCTCGCTCGATACGCTCGAGAAAGAGATTCGCCGGCTCGATCAAGTCATCCAAGGATTCTTGCGCTTCACGCGCCCCGAGGACCTACAGTTCACTTCGGTGTCGTTGCGGGAGCTGTTCGACGAAGTCGAAAGATTGGTCTCGGCGGAGGCAAAAGCGAGCGGCATCGAGATCGAGACCGGGGTTTCCGAGGAGCTTCCTGCAGTTCATGGCGACCGCGAGCTCCTGCAGCAGCTTTTTTTGAACCTCGTACGCAACGCCGAGGAAGCCATGCCTCACGGAGGGCAGCTCCATGTCGAGGCGGCGCGCACGGAGGACGGGGTCGAGATCGTCATCGCGGATAGCGGCGTGGGCATCGAGCCGGAAATGCTCGAGAAAATCTTCGACCTCTACGTGACGACGAAGAAAAAAGGCAGTGGGATCGGACTCTCCATGGTCTATCGGATCGTGCAACTCCACGGCGGTGAAATCAAGGTAGAATCACAGACGGGGGACGGCACGCGGTTCACCATCCACCTTCCGGAGATGCCCGCGTGAGCAAAATCCGGAGCCACGTCGAATGAGGAGTCTTCTCCGAAGCGTCCTGCTCTTGCTCGGGCTTAGCGTTTTTGCCGGGTGTTGGCGCGCCACTCGTGCGGATTTCCCGCGGCCGCCAGCGACAGCCTCGACGCCAGTGGGCGAGGCTCGTGCGGAGCCTGCAGCGCCAGAAGAGACCCCGCGAGATGAAAAACCCGTCGCGGAGGTGGAGCCCGAGCCGGCAGTCGAAGACCCCGAGCCCCGCCCTGACGAGGGACCCGACCGCGCGCCACCGACTCCGCCGCCGCCCGAGTCCCCCGACGACGTGCCTGCCGAGCCGCCTTCGACCGAGCGCGCCGGGAGCGAGAGTGTGGACCCGGAGCTTTTGGCGAAGCTCGCGCGCGCGAATGCACTAATGAGCTCGCTGCCGGCACGCGAGCTTTCAGACGGCCAGCGACAGCAATTCGCGGCGGCCCGCGGCTTCGTCGCTCAGGCGCAACGGGCCGTCGGTGAGGGTGATGAGCGGCGCGCTCTCGTCCTCATCGACAAGGGTCTCATCCTCGCCGAGGACGTCGAGCGCTCGAGCCGGCCCTAGTACCTTTAGGCCGCTTCATCACAGGCCGGGTGGCAAAAAGTGGCTCAAGCTTAGCTTTCCGCCCGACTCAAAGAAGACTAAAGAGAAAATCTGCGCCCATCAGCGAAATAGCCCGATCACTGTTTGAGCTCGAGCTCGTTCTTGAGACGCTCGACACCGCGGACGCTCGCCACCCGCGTCCGTATGCGCTCCATCAGCGCTTCGGACGGGATCTCACCTCTCAGGATGACCTGGCCTGACGAGACGCGTATGTCGACATCCAGCTTGCGCACTTCTCTGTCGAGATGAAGGGCCGTTCGTATTTTCGCCAAAAGCGCCGTGTCGTCGAGGCGCTCACCGAGGCTTTTGTCGAGCGTTTCGCCGACGGCGTCTTCGAGCCCGGGCTCGATCTCGATGTAATTCGCGATCGCGTCAACTCCTTCGATCGTCGACGCCATCGCCTCGGCCTCGGACCGCTCTTTTTCGGACGCGACGCTTCCTGAAAGCGTGACGACCCTTTCGGCGGTCGATACGTGGATGGGCCGATCGGCCAGATCCCGATGGATCGCGAACCCCGCGCGGACCGAGGCGGTTATGGCGGTATCCTCGATGGCGCGCTGGATGAAAGGAAGTTGCCCGGACTCGTAGAGGTGGTACAAAACGAAGCCGGCGCCAGCGAGTATCACCAGCGCGAAAGCACGAAAAACCAAGCGGAAAACGAACCGAAACATTTCGAGAGAAGCTTAACTCAAGCCGCATCGGCGTACCACCTCGCTAGTCCCCTGTATCAGTCGTCACATACCGGGCACTAGCGTCTTGCCGATAGCATCGGGCTATAATCCGAACATGCGTAAAGCCCAAACCCTAGGTGAACTGCAGGATCAAAAACCGCGCGGCGTGCGCGACGAGATCCGTGGCAACCTGGTCCGGAAGATGAGCTCCGGCGAGGAGCTTTTTCCGGGAATCGTCGGCTACGGCGATACCGTCATTCCCCAGCTCGTGAACGCGCTCTTGTCACGGCACCATTTTATTCTCTTGGGGCTCCGCGGCCAGGCCAAAACGAGGATGCTCCGAGGCTTGACTCGATTCCTCGACGAGGAAATCCCAGTCATCGACGGCTGCGAAATCCACGACAACCCTCACGCTCCGATCTGCAGCGCGTGCAAGAAGCTCGTCGCGGAAAAGGGCGTCGCGACACCGCTCCGGTGGCTCCATCGCGAAGAGCGCTATGTCGAGAAACTGGCGACGCCAGACGTGACCATCGCCGACATGATCGGTGACCTCGACCCCGTCCGTGCCGCCAGAAGCGGGCTCGATCTTTCCGATGAGCTCACGATTCATTACGGTCTCGTACCGCGTGCGCATCGCGGGATCTTCGCGATCAACGAGCTCCCCGACCTCGCGGGGAAGATTCAGGTGGGCTTGTTCAACATCCTTCAAGAAGGGGACGTTCAGATAAAAGGCTATCCGCTGCGTTTGCCGCTGGATATCTTGATGGTCTTCACCGCAAATCCGGAAGACTATACGGCGCGGGGGCGGATCATCACGCCGCTCAAAGATCGCATCGGCTCGGAGATCCGCACTCATTACCCAGAAACGCTCGAAGAGTCCGTCGCGATTACGACGGACGAGGCTTGGACCGAACGTGCGGGACGCGACGATCTCCACATTCCACACTACCTTCGGGAAATCATCGAGGAAGTGGCCATCCAAGCGCGGGGGGATCGGCGCGTCGACAAGCGATCGGGGGTCAGCCAGCGGCTCCCCATCTCTCTGCTCGAGAACGTCATCTCGAACGCCGAGCGGCGCGCGCTCGAGCGTGGCGAGACGGCCACGGCACCCCGCGTTTCGGACGTGTATGCGTCGCTTCCCGCGATCACGGGAAAGCTCGAGCTCGAATATGAAGGGGAACTCAAAGGTGCCGATGTCGTCGCTCGAGACCTGATCAAGCGCGCTGTCGGCGAAGCCTTTCAGAAATACGCCTCGAGAGAGGATTTCACGAGCATTATTGATTGGTTCGACGGCGGCGGCTATTGTCGCGTGCCGGAGACCGCGTCGTCGGAAGAGGTTCTGAAAGCGCTCTCCGAGATCCCAGGGCTTCTCACCCGCACATCCGTCGTTCAAGTGACCGAGCGATCCTCGACCCCCGAGCGTGTTTCCGCCGCCGAGTTTCTCCTAGAAGGGCTCGCCGGTGTGAAAAAGATCTCGCGAAACGACGAGCGCGGCTACCATCGCAACGAGGAGCGGCAGCCGGAGATCGGCTATGAGGAGCCGCTCGATCACACCAAGTCGCATTTGAACTAAGACTAAGATTGGGCCGATGTCGACGACCAAGTACAGCAAATACCGCCCCAACCTGTTCGACGATTTCGATATCGCCGACTTGCTCGAAGGGCTCTCGGACTACCTTCTCGATAGCGGATTCCATGACATGTACGGGTTCCACGAGCTGTCGGACGACGTGATGCAGTCGCTGCGCGAAGCCGTCCTGCGAGCGCTGCTCGAGCAAGGAAGGCTCACGGAGGAGGATATAGAACGGCTCATGGGAGATGCCGAGAGCTTCGAGGATTCGCGTCTACGGGAGATTCTCGACCAGATCATCCAGCGTATGCAGGACGAGGGCTATGTGAACATCACGCCCCCAGATCCGAACCGCACGGCTGCGGGTCACCCCGAGACGGACGAGATGGGCGATGTATCCGAGCCGCGCTCGGCGCGCTTCGAGCTCACCGACAAGTCCGTCGATTTCCTCGGTTTCAAAGCGCTCAAAGACTTGCTCGGCGGGTTGGGACGCGCAAGCCTAGGCCAGCACGAGACCCAGGAGCTCTCGACAGGTGTCGAGGTGATAGGAAGCTCGAAACGCTACGAGTTTGGCGACACGTTGAACTTGGACGTCTCGCGCACGCTTTTGTCGGCGGTGAGGCGCGAAGGACTCGGTGTTCCCATCAACTTGACCGCGAACGACCTGCACGTGCACCAGGCGGAGTATCGAAGCTCGTGCGCGACCGTGCTCATGCTGGACTGCAGCCATAGCATGATCCTGTACGGAGAGGATCGCTTCACGCCGGCAAAGCGCGTCACGCTCGCGCTGTCGCATCTCATCCGCACTCAATTTCCAGGAGACAAGCTGCACTTGGTGCTGTTTCACGATAGCGCCGAGGAAGTGCCCTTGTCCCGTCTCGCCAGAGTTCAAGTCGGCCCGTTCCATACGAACACGGCCGAGGGGCTCCGGCTCGCACAAGAGATCCTCATGCGCCAACGCTCCGACATGCGGCAAATCATCATGATTACGGATGGCAAACCGTCGGCGCTCACGCTCGAAGACGGCCGCATTTACAAAAACCCCTTCGGCCTCGACCCGCTCATCCTCGACCAGACGCTCAAACAAGTCGTCGAGTGCCGCCGCAAAGGGATCATGATCAACACGTTCATGCTCGCCCGCGACTACTCCCTTGTGGGCTTTGTGAAGAAAGTCACTGAGATCGTCCAAGGCAAGGCTTATTTCACGACCCCCGCTCAACTGGGGCAATACGTGCTGATGGACTACGTTAAGCGGAAGACCAGTCGGATTCACTAGGTCTACGGTCCAGCTGCGATCGTCGCGTCCGTCACGGTCTCATCGTGAGTCTCAGACCACGCCGTGGTGCTCGATATCACAGACGCTGAAGCATTCTTCAGGGACAATGCACCTGCACTGAGGAAAACCGAATAGCGCGCCCGTTGGTCGTCGTGCCTGAGTTCGCACGCCGGCTCGTTTGGGTCCCCCGAGGAGACTTCGATGACAAGACGAATGACGTGGATCGCGCTCGGTATTCTGTGGCTTCTATGTGCAGGCGCACTCGTTGCCTGCGGTGACCATGATGGGGAAACGATGACGTCACCCTCCCCGCCTGGTCGGCATTGGGGACTTTGGAAACGACAGGAGCGTCGAGTCAGAGGGCAGGCATCAGCAGTCATGACGACCCAAGCGACGATCCTAGCGAGAACAGCAGCAAGGACGACAACAGCAGCGACGACAGCAGCGACAACAGCGACGGTGATGATGACGGCAATAGCGGACGGGGCGGCGGTGTCGACGTTCGAGGTCTGTTCTTCGGCTTCGCAGACTGTTCCGACTGTGAGTTCGCCGTGATCATCAAAGATACGGTCGTGGTCGTGACGGGTATTGTCAAGTTGACGTTGAGCGAGCGAACCTATTGCGTCGAGCTGATTTCCTTTGCTCTCATCGGACGGCACAGGTTACCTCCTGCCAGACGATGAAAGCGCGGTCTCGTAGCTCCCGATGATGATGCGCTTGCAACAAATGCCGTCCGACGCGAAAGAGGTTTTGCACGAGTCCATGCACGGTCAAGAATCGTTGCGCCTGCCCAGGAGCTTTAAACTTCCGCATCTGTCGTTCCCGTTGTCGCGTCGGTTCGTGCGAGACTTCGGCTAGGTTGTTTCTGTACTGGTCAGTGTCGTGGACGACGGACGGCATGACCTCGCGGTGAGCGGCGCTGTAGCTTCTCAGTTTGTCGGTGACCAGCTGCCAGGGCGGACGGCCTTGCCCTTTCAACAGCTTGCGGAAGAATCGTTTGGCGGCTTTCTGATCACGGCGAGGCTGGACGAGGATATCAATCACATCACCATCTTGGTCTACCGCGCGCCAGAGGTATTGGCGTTCGCCTTGTATCTTTATGAGGACCTCGTCCAGGAGCCACGTGTCACCAAGGCGACCCTGCCGACGCTTCAGTCGCCGAGCGTATTCCGGCCCGAACTTGATGCACCAAAGTCGGATCGCTTCGTAGGAAACCGTGATGCCTCGCTGAGCAAGCAGCTCTTCGACGTTTCGAAAGCTCACGCAGAATCGGTGGTAGAGCCAGACGGCGTGGCTGATGATTTCCGGTGGAAATCGATAGCCGTGGTAGCTTGGCGCATCGGTCTTCATTGGACCATTCTGTCAGTCACCAGCTCAATTTGACAGTACCGGCAAGTTGCAAACGAAGTCCCGGACTATGTCCGGGAGTGACCGAGGGGCTCAGCTCTGTCGTAGCAACAAATTGGCCAGGAGGTCCTGGCGCTGTCCCGCAGCGACGAGGCGCTTGCGGAGCACGAGGGGCTGCAAGGGCGGCTCTTCGAGAGCGAGGCGCTGACGCTCCACTTCCCAAAGACGGCCGAGCAGCTCGTTGAGCCAATCGAGCTCCTCAAGTGAGTAATGGACTTCCGTGGATTCGTAGCGCTGCATCCAGTGATTGGGATCTTCCTGAACGATCTCAGACCATAGATTGTCCAGACGCCGAGTCCTCAGCCGCGCAACCTCGAACTCTTCGGAGAGTGTGTCGAGAAGGCCGTCTTGACCGAAAAGACGATTACGCCCTGCGAGGTAGCCGACGCCCCGAATCAAGTACAGGAGGCACCAGCGAATCTCGGGGGTTAGTGAATCGGGATCCGCGAGCATGCGAGGGACGAGCGTCGACGCAGCACCTGCTTCTTCATCGAGAAGCAAACGATAAAGCTCGCTACGTACGCGAAATCTTTCGTCGTCCATTCAGGCAACCAGTAAGAGTCGTTCAACGCGTATTCCCGACGGTGTCCAATGACACCACCCACGTACAGAATATCAAACCCGCGGCAAAAACAAGGAAAAATTTCCTTCTATCTTAATTCTTGCGCGACTATCGGATGTAGCCTAAAGCGCGAAGTCGTTCCTGCTGTTCGGGATCGAGCTCCACGGCCGGAATATCGTGATTGCCTTCGCGCGCCGCCGCCATGTCACGCAGATATTCCTCGAGGCGTTTTTCGAAAGCTTTGCGCGTCTTGTCGTAGAGTAGAGTGGGGCCGAGCGCTTGGAGCTCACTGGGGTCGCGGGCGAGATCGAAAAGCTCGACATCGATGCTTGCATCCCGCAGGCTGAAAATCGCCTTTCGGCCTTCCGCGCCGAGTCGCAGTGACAGCTTGCGAGAATGGTCGATGGTGTGCTCGGTCTCGGACCACGCTTCCCGAGGCTCGCGTTTTTCTGACCCGCCCAAAAGCTCGAACAAGTTTCGGCCTTGGAATGAGGGTGGCCGCGGCACTGCGAGCGCTTCGACAACCGTGGGCGCGACGTCGACGAGCGACACTTGCTCGGAAACACGTCGGCCACGCCCTTTACCGTTCGGGAGCTTCACGAGTAGCGGGATGCGAAGCAGCTCTTCATAGAGTGTCTTCTGGTGCTCCCAATGGCCGTGCTCGAGAAACTCTTCCCCGTGATCCGAGGTCACGACGATGACACTCTTGTCGAAAATCCCTAGCGACTTCATCTCGCGAAAGAGGCGCTCGACATGCCGGTCGGTATAGAGAATCTCACCGTCATAGAGCGCTTTGACGTGATGGAGGTCGCGCGCGTCGACTTCGTCCGCTTCGAGCTCTTTGAATTCCCACCACAGACCTGACATTTTGCCCTCATAGGATGGGTCGAACTCTGTGTCGTAGGGCGGTGGTGGGTCGTAATGCCAATGTGGATCGTAGTAATGAACGAAGAGAAAGAAGTCCCGGTCGCCCATGGCCGACAAGAAACGCACGGCGCGATCGGTGAGCTGTTCCGCACGCGTCTCCGGCAAGTATTGATGGCGATCGAAGCCTTCATCTAGGCCGTATTCGGGGGCGAGATAGATGTGGGTCACCATCGCCTGCGTGGTAAAACCGCGCTCCCGAAAGAGCGTCGCGAGGTTGGGCCAGGATCGTGAGAGCCCGACGTTCAAGTTCACGGCGCCGTGAACGCTCGGATAGGTCGACGTGAACAGCGACGCATGAGCCGGGAGTGTCCACGAGGACGTGCTAACCGCGTCGTCGAACACGATCGCTTCCGTCGCAAAGGCCTCGAGCCCGGGCGTCGTCTTGCGGGGATAACCGTAGATGCTCATATGGTCGCGCCGCAGCGTGTCGATGGACACGAGCACGACCCCGCGGCCCTCACGAAATCGCGCGCGGTCATGAAGGACCGGGTCGCCGAAAACACCGATGAGCGGGAGCGGCTCCTCTCGATCTTCCGCGCCGGGAAAAGACGACTGGAACACGAGCCACACTTCGCGCCCCGATAGCCTGCGCAAATCTACTTCCTGCTCGATCCATTGTCCACGTCGCGCCACGTGGATCTGGCGCTCGAAGAGAAGCTCGTTTGCACCGTCCTCGCCGGCCCGCACTTCGAAGCGCATGCGGTTGCCCGGAAGCGGCACGTCTTCCTCACTGGTCGTTCCCGGCGCTTGCAGAATTCCGAGAGCGAAGGTCAGCGTCGCCCGCTCAGGGACGTGCACGCGGTAACGAAACTCTGCCGGCGTTCTTGCGATGAGCGCGGGGCGGCTTTCGCCACCCAGTGCTACCGGCGACACCCAATCTTCGTCACCGCCGGGAGACAACACGAGGTAGGTTTCGTCCATCAAGTCCTGGGGCGGTGCGGCGGGCGTCGAGTCGCGGCAGGCCTCCGATGCAACAATCATGGACAGTAGCAGTGTCGCGACAACGTGTCTTCGCATCCGGCTACTGAACAGACGTCCCTGACTTTGGGCGCGTTGCAAACGGGTTGGCCGCATCCGGACCAACATAGCGCATGTTGTACTGGCGATGAAGCTCGGAATCCGGGAACGACTCGTTTTCGGGATACGGATAAGACGTCATACCGTGAAACGGCAGAGGCTCGATGCGATTGGGCCGCGCCGAGTTGAGATCCATGTCCTTTCCGAAGCCGTCTGCGAAGGCGAGAAAGCTTCTCGTCCAGCCATCGGGAAGCTCTGGAAGCTCTGACGCCTCGAACGTCAAACGAAGCTCGTCACCGTGATGGGTGATGACGTATTGATCATCGATGGCGGCGACGAGAGGACGCACGTCACCGTAGCGCGTGTAGTAGCCTTCGTGGGCGCCCCAGAGCTCCGTCTCCAGAATTCGATCATAGGTATAGAGGGATGGGGCCCGGCCGTCCGGGTTGAAGGGCGCCGGGTAGCCGGTGAATCTCAAATCCGCGCTCGCGGGGTCGAGCTCCGTCACCCGCCACCGGGCATTCTCTGTCTCAGTCGCAGTCTCAGTCGCGACGCGCCTGGCCACGAGGATCTGATCCCAATAAAGGCGCATGCTCGTGGTGATACGCACGCGATTCTTCTCGGGCGTCACGAGACCTGAGAGGTCGACGAGCATGGTCTTTGGCAGCCCCGCGGGAAAGCCCATTTGTGGAAGACCCAATTCGAAATTTCCCGCAGCGTCGCCGACTTCGAGATAAGGCGTCACCAAAGTGACGCCCGCTTGGGATGCAGCGAGGTTCGAGCTCGAATCGGCATAGTCGACCCAGCCATATAAGAGCAGCACGTAGCTCTCGTCGGGCTCGAGAGCACCTAGGTCCAGCACCAACGCATGCTGTTCCGCGTAGCCTTTGAGCTCGAGAAGATCGAAGCCGTCGGGATAGAGGCGATCCTTCTCCGCGATGAGGGCACTGACATCTTTGCCTCGATGGTCGACGGCGCCCTCCGGCACGCGCATCTCCGCCACGGCGTAAAGACGGTCATCGGGAAAAGGGGGCCCCGGCATGAGGCGCTCGTTCGGGAACACTTCGAACTCCTTGGGATGGTCGACGACGACAAGGGAAGCCCGATCGTAGATGAGGACTTCTTCGAGCTGATTGACCCAGCGCATCTCGAAGCGCCCGTCGCGAGCGACGAGAGGGAAGGACTCCATCTTGACGGTCTCGGCCGTATCGGGATAGTTGTACTTGTTCCGAGCGTGGAGATATCCGAGCGCGCTCCCTCCGAGAAAGTCCGTAACGAATCGGATTTTCTCGCCATCCCAAGCATAGAGAATCGGGCACGACGTGCCCTTGCGGTTGAGCTCCTCGATTGAAGCCGTTTGACCGCTCTCGAGCTCCATCTCGATTTGCTTGACGCCTCCCGGCCAGAGAAAACGTACGTAGTCCGCGCGCGGGCTGTCTCCGAGACCGAAATGAAGCGGGAGCTCGTTCTGCGAGAAATAGCCGCTCGAGGAGCGCACCTCGCGCTTGGTACCGGCCGCGCCCGCTTTGACCTCGACTTTTGCTCCGAGTCCATCGAGATTGCTGCGCAGTCCGCGCGCCCGGATGCGGAGGAAGCCCTTTTCGTTGCCGCCGTCGTTGCGAAAATAGACGAGCTCTCCGAGGTCCGTGGCGACGACCACGTCCACATCACCGTCGGCGTCCACATCGGCAAGTGCCAAAGCGCGCCCTTCTCCCTCCACCGCTGCTTGAAGTGATAGAGCACGGACGTAGCCGTTCGGCGTGTTCTCATAATAAATAGCAAGCGCCTCCGCTTCGTTGACGACAACGAGCAGATCCAAATCGCCGTCGTTGTCTGCATCGACGAAGCTCACTCCATAGCGCGCCCCCGGCGAACCCGCGGCGAGAAGTCCGGGTGAGAGCACGTCGGGTCGGAACCCGCCCTGGGCCGGTCCTCGCAAGAGACTGTTCAACGCAGCGCCTTCGGATGTCAGGAACAGATCGAAGCTGCCATCCCGATCGAAATCCGCCGCATCCAGCCCGCGCATCCGCGAGCTCGTCTCGAGTCCCCAAACCCGAGAGCTCTCCGTAAAAGTCCCGACACGATCGTTCGAGAATGCGAGCGCGGGCGCTCCATCATTGACGACGACGAAATCGATGTCGCGATCGTTGTCGAGATCGGAAAAGACCGTCCCGAGGCTTCGGCGCGCGCCACCATCGGTACGGGTCTCCGCTGAAATCTCGGTAAACGATCCGTCGCCGTTATTCTGATACATACGATTGGGCGCTCCAGGAAGATCGTCCGGCAGTACGAGCACGTCGACGTTTGGCGGCGCTTTCTGAGAAAGGTAGTTCGCGACGTAGAGATCGAGGTCGCCGTCGTGATCGACATCGGCAAAAGTAGCGCTCACCGACACGTCGTCGCTTTGAACGGTTTCGTCTTCGGATGGCGTGAAACGTCCTCTGCCGTCATTGAGGAAGAGCGCGTTCGGCCCTGCGCCCGTGAGGTAGACGTCTCCGTCGAGATCGTTGTCCACGTCGCCCACGACGACGCCGACGAAATGGCCTTCCTGGGGAAGCCCGGTCGCGTCGAGCGCTTCGAAACGACCATTCGTGTTTCTCAAAAAAACCGGAGCTCCGCTTTTGACGAACAGCATATCGGGATCGTCATCGCCATCGAGATCCCGAAAGGCAAGACCGGTCCCGAGCCGGGGGAGCGCTTTACCCCGTATCCACTCGAGTGTGTACTCGGAAACGTCGAGGCGTTCGGGAAGTGCACTGTGAGCTTCGAGCGCTGGGAGGGAAAGACCGGCGTCGGAGGTCGTTTCGGTGAAACGAAGTGAAGTCTCGGTGGTGCGTTCCGGAGTCATGGGTTGAAGCTGATCCTGGACTACTTCCACGGCTTCGGCATATTTTCCGAGCTCAGTATATTGGAGGCCCGCCGACGTCCCCTCTCCCGGAAAATTTTTCTTCAGATCTTGAAAAACACGAAGCTCGGCGCGCCCCTCGTCACGCCGTCCTTGTCGGATGAGAATATTCCCGAGGCTGAAATGGGCGGACTCGTTGTTCGGCTGGAGCTCGATCGTGCGCCGCAAAGTGGTCTCTGCGTCCTCGAGGCGACCAAGATTGGCGTAGAGCGTACCGAGATAGTAATGCGTCATCGAGTCGACCGGATCGATCGGGAGCACGCGCGTAAACGCCGCCACCGCCTCCTCTGTTTCACCCTGCAGCTTGTAAACGAGCCCGAGGTTGTAGTGAACGTAGGGACTCGAGGCATCGAGCTCGCGGGCCCGCTCGAACGACTCGAGGGCTTTGTCGAAGTCGCGTTCGTTGAAATAGGCGATCCCGAGGTTGATGTGTCCGGCCGCCTCATTCGGCTCGAGCGCCACGACAGCTTCGAACGCATCGATGGCTTCGGTAAAGCGAAATTGTTCGAGCAGGGCGACGCCGCGATTAGCCTGGGCGGAAGCTTCGGCGCGCTGGGCGGTCCGTGTTGCTGGGGGCGCGATAGGGAGCCCAGCGCCCACTGTAAACAGCGTCAGGGCAACGACTTGCAGAGATTGTCTCATATCTGGCCTTCGCTTCTCCGTTTTCACGCTATTATATTTTAGGAACGTCCCGGCTCGCGAGGGCCGGGCCTTTTTTTTGTGAGAAATGCTTCAAATCCAAAGCCTTACCAAAGCTTACGCCGGCCGCGTTCTGTTCGAGGACGTCACGTGGAAAGTGTCCCACGGCGAGCGCGTCGGCCTTGCCGGCCCGAACGGATCGGGTAAGACGACGCTCTTGCGCATGCTCGTGCGCAGCGAATCGGCCGATAGCGGGAAAGTCACGACCCCACGCGGCACGACAGTGGGCTATCTCCCGCAGGAAGGGCTCGTCCATAGCGGCAACACTCTTCGAGCAGAAACGCTCACCGCGTTTGAAAAACTTCTCGCCATCGGCGAAGAGATGAAGGCGCTCGAAGAGCAGATGGGTGCTACCGATGTCGAGAGCGCTGAGCACAGGCGGGTTCTCGAGCGCTACGGCGAGTGCCGCGAGGAGTGGGATCGGCGCGGCGGCTTCAGCATCGAAAGCCGGTCGGAAGAAGTTCTTCTCGGCCTCGGTTTCAAGACAGAAGAACTCGACACCCCCACGGAAACGTTCAGCGGCGGATGGCAAATGCGCATCGCGCTCGCCAAGCTTCTTTTGTCGCAGCCGAATCTTCTCCTTCTCGACGAGCCCACCAATCATCTCGACCTCGAAGCCCGCAATTGGCTCGAGGGCTACCTGGCCAACTACCCGCACGCGATCGTGCTCGTCTCCCATGACCGCTATTTCATCGACCAGGTCGTCACGCGAATTACCGACATCGAGCGCCGGCGACTCGTCGACTACACCGGTAACTACAGCACGTTCATCAAGACGCGGGCAAACACACTCGCGGAGCTTCGCGCGAAAGCCGCGCGCCAGCAAGAAGAAATCGAGAAGACCGAGCGCTTCATCAACAAATTTCGCTACAAGGCGACGAAGGCAAAGCAAGTTCAAAGCCGTGTCAAGATGCTCGAGAAGATAGAGAAGATCGACATCCCTCCGGAACGCAAGCTGATGCGGCTTCGGCTACCGGAAGTCGAGCGCTCGGGTCGCGTCGTGATCGAGCTCGAGAACATGAACAAGAGCTACGGCGATAATCATGTCTTCACCGGAGCAAGCCTTCTCATCGAGCGTGGAGAGCGCATGGCTCTCGTCGGACCGAACGGTGTCGGAAAGTCCACGCTCATGCGCTTGCTCTCGGAGACCGAACCGGTCGACTCTGGAAAGCTTCGTCTCGGACATAACGTCAAGACGGGGTACTTCAGCCAAGATCGCTACGACCTCGACGAAGAGCGCACCGTGCTCGAGAACATGACAGACGGCGCTCCCACCGAAATGATCCCGAGACTGCGAAGTCTTTTGGGTGCTTTTCTCTTCCACGGCGATGACGTCGACAAGAAAGTCCAAGTGCTCTCCGGTGGCGAGAAGAGCCGTCTCGCGCTCGCGCGCATGCTGCTTCGTCCTGCGAACGTTCTACTCCTCGACGAGCCTTCAAACCATCTCGACCTCGATTCGAAAGAAATCCTTCTCGATGCGCTCCGGGCTTATCGAGGAACGCTCGTTTTCGTCTCGCACGATCGTTACCTCCTCGATCAACTCTCGACCAAAGTCGCGGAGATTGCCGACGGCCACATACAAGTGCACTGGGGAGGCTATCCGGATTTCCTGCGCGCGAAACAAGCCCAGCTCGAGCCGAAGAAGCTCGAGCCCCCGACTCGAGTAAAGAAAGAGAAGATCGAGGAGCCCGTCCCGTCAAAAGCGCCCGAGGCCACGAGAAAAACAGTCTCCAAGAACAAAGCGAGAGAGATCCAAGACAGGCTCGAAGAGATCGAGATGACGATCTCCGAAACCGAGATTGGCATCGACAGTCTAGAAGGCCGCATGTCGGTGCCGGGTTTCTACGACGATGACGAGGCGGCCGCCCAGGTCGTCAAGACACGCGAAGACCTGAAAGCCGAACTCAAAGCTCTCTACGAGGAGTGGGAAGAGCTGGCCCAAAAAGCCGCGGCATTCTGCTAGTTGCCGCTCCTCTGGAGTGGCGCACGACGCCGCCAGGTAAATGGCTATCCCTTCGGCCGGACTCGGGCTAAGCTAGCGGGGCTATGAGATTCTCGATATTACCGAAACCGATCTACATCCTGGTCGTAGTCTCCATCGTCAGTCTGGGTTGCAGCGGCGGTGGTGAGTCCACGGGCGGCGCAGAGCCGGCCGCTCCGAGTGCGCCGCCGCGTGCCGACATGTGTGCGCTCCTAACGAGTGCCGACATCGAAGCGGCGCTAGGCACAGCCGCGGGCGAGCCCGCAAGTGGCGACGAGGGTAAAGGCCAATGTACGTGGGGCGCAGCGGATGGCTCGGGAAGCTTGGTCGTAATGACGCTCGAGCGCGCGGGGCTCGACTCGTTCGACGAGTTCGTGGCCGATTTTGGCGAGGAGTTTGGCGGAGAGGATCCGCCGCGCGAGGAGTACCATACCGTCGAAGGCGTTCCGGGCGATTGGGCTATGTATGTCGCTGAGGATCACATGGTGCGCGCCTTTCGCGGCGGGGACGTCCTGGAAGTGAGTTCTCCGTCCGCGGAAGAAGCGCAAGTCGTGGATCTCGCGGCCCGCGCGATGGCGAATCTCCCATAGAAGCGTCAGCGCGGGACGGCTTCTTTGGCTAGGGTGTCGGCGCGCTCATTGCCGGGGTGGCCATCATGACCGCGCACCCACTCCCATTCGACTCGGTGGCGTTTGGCGAGCGCGTCGAGCGCTTCCCAGAGCTCGCGGTTTTTGACTGGGGTGCCGGAAGCGGTTTTCCACCCCTTGCGGCGCCAGCCATGGATCCAGCTCGTCATGCCCTTCGCGACGTATTGAGAATCCGTCACAATACGCACTCGAGACGTTTCGTCGAGCGCCTCTAGCCCGGCGATCACCGCTTTGAGCTCCATACGGTTGTTCGTCGTACGGGGCTCGCCGCCAGTGACATCTCTCGTTTCGCCCTCTGCTTCGATGATGGCGGCGAAGCCACCGGGCCCTGGGTTCCCTTCGCAGGCCCCATCCGTATAAATCGTTACGCGTTTCATCTTAGCCTCACGAATGTACCGAGATTCCTCCCATCGTCGGATGTGCCTTGTTCTCGTGGGACGAAGCTTCCCGACGAGTGCACCTGGAACCGGTACAGAAATCGCTCCCCATTTTTGCCGTCGAAGCGGTAGGGTTTTCTCAAGAGCACTGGCCGGCTGTGCGGTCCTTCGGACGGAAGCACCAGGCTCTGCTTCGCCTCGCGGCGCTCGCGAAACGTGACCGTATTGGGCACGGGTCCGTTCTTCAAACGCAGCGTGATTTCTGAAAGCTGCTTGTCCGCGAGCAAGAGAAAGTTCGTTTTTCCGCCTCCCGGGACCCACACGCCACCGCTTTCGAAGCCATGTTCGCCAAACACCGACAGCCTTTCTCCGCCTCGAAGCACGCGCGTTTCCCGAAACAGAGGCTCGGTTTTCTCCGACGCGTTTCCGGGCCAGTGTTCTAGAAGGATGCCGGCTGCGATCAGCGCGATCAAGACGGCACCCGCACCCAAGCACGCGCGCCGGTGGTACGCCGCAGCTTCCGCTTCGACGGAGAAAGGTTCTTCATAAACACGGTCGCGAAGACAGTAGACGAGCGCACCGATGGCCACGACGAGTATGAGAAACTTGGGAAAATGCGCCGGGCCCGAGCCAAGGAACCCATCGCTGAGAAATGACGGCAAGTATTGGTTCGGATCGCTATAAAGAACCCGACCCCAGAACATTGGCGGTTGGTAGCTCGGGATGAGATCTCGAATGAAGCTCGCGCTATAAGACAGTGTTCCCGCGAGCAGCGTCGCGCCCACCCCCGCGAGCACGCCGTCGGTGAAGCCTCGGCCAACGACGAGGGCTATGGGAAGCGCGAGCAGCGGGAGGATACTGAGTATGTAGCGTCCCATCGTGCTCACGGCGCCCGGCCAGTGAGGAAAGGAAGCGATGACTACGATGTAGGAGGCGACGACGAGGAGGAACGGAGTGAAAATCCGACGGTGTCGTAAGAAAAACGCCTGCAAGCCGACGAGAGCAAAGACGTAAATCGGCGCGAAGATGAGAAATCCGTTCTCGCGATCGAGCAGAAGACCCGAAAGACCTTTGAAAAAGTTCCACGGCTCGAACGAAGAGCGCTCCGCGGCGCTGAAAGTCGCTGTCGGCGACAAGCTCCCGGTGAGCGCGTGATTGTAGAGGAAAATGGAATAGGCCGAGATCGCGAGAGGAAGCCCCAACAAAACGAATTTGTAAAGATGAGGACGCGACCGACCGCCGGGCGACGATCGAAGAAGTCTCAACCCGGCGAGGATCCCGAGCACGGCTGACGCGACCGAGTACTTTTGATGGAGCCACGGTAGCAACGCGAGCGCTAACGCGCCGGCGAAGACCGCGCCTCCCGTGGGCGCCGGGTCGAGCACCAGCTTGCGAAAGGCGAACAAAAGAAACAGCCCGCCGGGAAGTTCCGGATAGATTTGAAAAGTGTAGAACAGAAACGGGACCGCGAGTGCCATCGCAAGAGCCGTTACGACACCTGGTGGTCGAGCGCCCATCGTCGCGACCGACGCGACGATTTCGCAAACGAGTAAGGCCCCGAGTAGCTGCCAGAACACGATGATGAAGATCTGGCGGTCTCCGCCCAACCACCGGTTCAAATACCGATCCGCGATATAGGCTGGGACGAGCAGAAGGCCGGGACCCGGCGCGTTGATGTAATACATGCCGCCCTCGATGCTCCGGAACATCGAGCGGTTGACCTTCGTGCCTTTCGCTTCGCCGCCTCGATGGGCGAGAAGATCGGTGGAAGCGCGAACATAGCTCGAAGCGATCCCGGGAAGATGCCCGAGAAACCCAGCGATGGTCGGGTCCGGATTCTCGCCGGCGCGCTCGATATTCAGCGTTCCCGACCCTGCGACGCTCTGCGCCATCCGCACATATTTGTGCATGTTCCCTTGCCCGACGCCCGCCTGATAGAAACGAGCTGGCGTTGCCACGAGAAAGCAGACCATCGCGAGCCCGAATATCCCGAGCGTGGCGAGGCGTCTCTCCCAAGGACCGAGCAGCTCGACGAGCGCATGCACGAGCACACCGACGAACAAGAGCGCTGTGAGGAGCGTTCTGAAGGCGCCTTCGAGCGCCAGCGTCACCGCGAGATTCGCTCCGTAGGGATAGCTCGGCGACACCACGAGCGCGCCCGCGGCCAAGAAGGTGAGCCCCACGGGAACGAGTAGCGTGAAATAGGGGCGTGCCAGCACCGCCAAGATCCCGGCCGGCTCGAGTTCGGTCCGACGCGCCAAGAGAGCGCTGAGCCCGAGTGCCGCGGCGAGACCAAGCGTGGTCCACCCCAAAAAAGGCCAGACCCACTCGGCGAAGATGGCGTTTCGAGCGAGCGCGGGCAGGAACGGTTCTCCGGAATCCTGACGTACGAATAACCGCAAGAACCCGTCGAGCGCACGAGAGAGACCGAAAAGAGCGGAAAACGCTGCAATGAACAGTGTGGGCCGAAACACGAACCGGCTATTATAGTCACACATGCCCCGCGAATCGCTTTGGTACTCGGACGGATTGCGCTTTTCCTGCCACCAGTGCAACAACTGTTGCCGTTCGGCCCAGCCGGGTTGGGTCTATGTGAGCCCGGCCCAAATCGAGCGTCTCGAGCGCCTTGTCGAGCTCGGCCCGCGAGCTTTCAAAGAGCGCTATCTGACCCAAGACGAGGATAATGACACCGTGCTGCGGCTGAAGCCGAACGGCGACTGTATCTTTTGGCAGGACGGCTGTACCGTCTACCCGGCGCGGCCGCGCCAGTGCCGCACGTTCCCGTTCTGGTCGGAGAACCTCGAAAGCCCCGAAGCCTGGAAGGAGCTACGCACGTTCTGTGGCGGGGTCGATGAAGGCCGGCTCTACGCGCTCTCCGACATAAAGAGCACGCTCAAAGGCCGGGCGACGCAATCCAAAGGGTCTGGGTAAAGTGAACCTTCGCCCAGCCCGCCGGCGCGGGAGAGAAACGATGCCCGTCCTCTATTCTGCTAGCCAGAAGCCTCGTGTGAGCTCTGGAATGAGCTCATGACGGAGAAAAAAGCTTGCTTCCCCATCGAACGCGGTCCTGTGATCGAGGCCTACACGAAGGATGTGGATCGGACGATACTTCGCGAGAACTTGAAGCTCTCCGTCGAAGAGCGCCTTCGTGCTCTCGCGAACCTCGAACGCGCGGCGAAAGAGCTGCGCCGAGCCGGCCACGATGCCAGACGCGCCCGCGGTTGAAAGCCTTCTAAAGACTCTTTCCAACTCCGGAGTCGAGTACGGATTCTGGATGAGACGAACGATGAATAGACCATCGGATTCCACTCGTGCGGCTCGTCGCAGACATAGCATTCAGCGGGAGGTCCATCAGCTGCTAACGCAGAGATGAGAGACGAACGGGCTCACTGAAATCGTAAAGGACGGGATAGAGCAAGCTCGCTTGCCGGTAGTGGATGCCCTTCGCGTCGAGCCGGCGGCGGATTCGGCGCGCGAATCGAAAGCTTCGCGGCACGATCGCAACATCTTCGGCCTTCGCCACTTGATCGCGGAAAGGAAAGTACCACTCTGTCTGCGCCGGGCCCAGCTCGGAGGTCCAAACCATCCGGCCGTGGCTCAAGAACACATATTTGTAGGAAAGATGATAGTCGGAGCGCACATAGCGGATGCCGAGCTTTTCGAGCTCTCCTATGAACTCCCGGTTGACACCGTCGCTTTCGAGCGCGACCTGAAGATACGCGACATCGCCGCGAACGTTCACGAATAGCAGAGACAGAAGGGCTGCGCCCGCGAGCAGGCGCGATCGATTCCAAAGTGCTATGGCCGCGGAGCCCAGGAAGATCGGGACGACGGAGAACAAGAACAAGAGGTAGCGAGGCTCGTCTGTCATCCACCCGAAGCTACTTTGCGCGAATACCAGCACCACGAGGACGGGGAAGCCGACAAGCATGCTTTCGGGTGAGATCGACGTCAGCGCGCGCCGGTGCTGCCAGGCGAAGAACAGAAAGACCGCTGGGATGAGAAGTCCCAGCGCGACGTGCCAAAACGGCGCGGGCCAGGGAAGCGCTTCGCGAGGCCCGTAGCCGGACAGCACGGAGAGAGACGTCGCCGCGACTTGCTCGAGCTGCGTCAGCGTCCGGCCCAAGCGGTCGACGGCTTCGACCGTCTCGGCGTCGAGGCTCCACCAGCGAAAGCTGAGCCACTCGTGCTTCGCGTTCCATAGAATGCCCGGGAAGTCCCCGACGATGAAGCCGCCCGCGAAGCTCGCGAGTCGCACCAATCCGTCCCGCCCAAAGCGCCTAAATCGCCTGAATTGCCTGAATCGATGGAGTGCCAGGACCCCGATTACCGTCAAGAGGTAGTAGGTGGCAAGGATGTGCGTCCAAAAGGCGAGCCCCCCGAGCACACCGATCCAAAAAGCCTCGTAGAAGCCCGCCGCGTCGCCTCGCATCCACCGAGCTGCAATGGCAAGCATCATGGTCCCGAGAAACATCACATCAACATAGTTCCCTTCGTTTCCCATCCCCCACGCCGTGAGAAAGCCGGGGGCGGCGATGACGTAGATCGCCGCAATGCTCGCCTCGGCGCGTGGGACCACCGTTCGCGCGAGACGATAGATCGCTGCGCTAAAGAGCGCGTAGATGAGGGCGGCCGCGGCGGCGAAGCTCACGACCGGCTCGCCGAAGGCAGCGGCGATGAGCGCCGTCAAGTGTGCTTTGAGACTACCGACATAGGACCAGTTGTAGAGAAAGATGGGATGGTGCTCGCCTTCGAGAATGTGGAGCGCCATCAACCCCTGTGCCGAAGCGTCGGAGCTGAACAGGCCATAAGCGCCCCAGAGAAAAGGAAGACGCAAAACGAGCGCAAGCGCCGCGAAGCCGAGTGCTACGCGGTCATCGCTGTCGAAGCGCGGCCGCCACGTCGCGACGGTGACCAGAAGCAGGATCAGCGCGGGGATCCACGCAGGCGTCGCGGCCAGAAAGAAATCGAAGTCGTGATCGAACCAGCTGAAGCAAAGCCAGAGGTAGGCGACGAGAGCGAGAGCTCGATGGGAGACCGTCCGCATTCGGATGAGCGAAAGGATAGCAGAAAGCGGCTCTCCGCTGAGGGCCGCTGAGTGCGACCTTTCTTCAGAGTGCCGGGATACACTCTGCGCATGCGCGTGCTCGTCATTCGTAATCCCCGCTCCGGAACGTCCGGCCGTCGCTCGCAAGTCGACAAGCTCGTGACCCGCCTGGAGTCGGGTGGCGCTGCCGTCGAGTTGGCGTCGCCGGCGAGCTCTGACGACGCGCGAGCTACCGCCGCTGGTGCAAGGCGCGCGCGGCACGACGTGCTCCTCGCTGCAGGAGGAGACGGGACTTTGAGCGTCGTCGTCAACGGGCTCGTTCAGACGCCGAAACCACAACGGCCAGCTCTCGCGATCCTGCCGGCGGGGCGCGGTAACGATTTTGCCGCGGAGCTCGGCATCCACGCGATGGAGCACACGCTCGACGCACTTACTCGAGACAAGCGGCGTTTCGTCGACCTCGGAAAAACAGAAGCCGGCGTTTTTCTTGGCGTCGGCGGCACTGGCTTCGACGCCCAAGCCGCGCGCCACGCCCAGAACACGCCGCTTCTATCAGGTAGATTGGTCTATGGCTACGCCGTTTTCCGCACGCTCCTCGACTTTCGCCATCTCGAAGCTCGGGTGCGCTATGACGGCGGCGTCTACGAAGGTCCCGTGACCTTCGCGGCCATCGGCAATGGCCGGCGCTATGGCGGCGGGATGCACATCACGCCGGAAGCGAAGCTAGAGGACGGGCTTCTGGATTTGTGCCTCGTGCGGGACATCTCGAGAGCGGGGCTTCTCTTCATGTTCCCGACCGTGTTCTCGGGTTCTCATCTCGGGCACTGGAGCGTCGAGTACCGTAAAACGAAGTTCGTCGAGATCGAGACACAGGAGCCCGCAGAGTTTTTCGCGGACGGCGAACTCCTTCAAGAAACCCCGGTGCGGATCGACGTGCTGCCGGGCGAGCTAGAAGTCGTCGTGTGATCGCGATGGACACGATCTTTGTCTCAGTGGTATCGCGTGAGCACGACTTCGTAGAGTGTGCGGAAGCTCATGCAGCACTTCAGATACTACTATGTAAGCAAACCGCTAGCAAGATGACACCGACGCGCGACAAAAACATTGTGAGTGCCAAAGCTCAATGGATCCTTCGCGGAGCCTCGTATCTCGCTCTTTTCGATCTAGCCGTGGTCGTGATGACCGGCGGTGTATCTCTCATTGGTCCTGTGACCCCCATCGGTTTCGCGGCCTGCATGCTCGTAGCGCTCGGACTCGTCGCCTTCGAGGGATTTCGCCGGAACGAACGGTTCTACGCCTACGTGGGTCTGCTCCTCCTCCTCCTTCCGCTTCTTTCATTTTCGCGGCTTTCGTCTGCGCGGCGACGGACTTTGGTATTACTCCTACGCGCATTCCGTCGCTTTCGATGGGGACATCGATCTTCTCAACCAGTATCAAAGGCTCGGCATCGATCACGGGAGAGGCTCGCAATCGGTGCGAGAGACCGGGCGTGCGCGCTTTACCTTTCCCGTCGGAGCCCCGCTATCTTGGGTACCGTTGCTTTGGCTCGGCCATGTGAGCGCGTGGTGGTCGAACGTTCACGGGATTAGAACCGCCTATGATGGAATAAGCGATCCTTATCTACATACAGTCGCGCTCGGAAACCTCTTTTTGGGATGGCTTGGGCTTCTCGTGCTCGATCGCTTCGTGCGCTATTGGTTCGAGCCAGGAGTGGCTTATCTGACGACGGTCGGGATCGGGGTCGGAAGTTTTCTCGGCTGGTATCTCACTTACCATTCCATTTATACGCATGCGTTGACTTTTCTTCTCGTCGCCCTCTTTTTGAAGCTCTGGATCGATGACCCGAAAAGCTTGCGGGACTATGTAGTCATCGGCCTCGTGCTCGGCGCAGCCGCGTGCGTACGGTGGCAAAACGGGGTTTTCGGAATCTTGCTTGTGCCGAGCCTCCTCGCTCAGCTCGTCCGCAAGAAATGGCTGCCCGTCATCGTTCTCGGTGCGGCGGCTTTCGCGGCGCTCGCGCCGCAATTCCTGAGCTGGAAGATCATTTTCGACCGCTTCTATATCGGTGTCCCTTTGGGCGCCGACTATATGCGCTGGGAGGATCCGTTTTTTACCGAGACGCTATTCTCGTCGCGGCACGGCCTTTTTGCTTGGAGTCCCATTCTGCTGCTCGCCGTTTTCGGGCTCCCCGGTTTCGCGCGTCAAAACCCGCGCACGGGTTTGCCGCTCATAGGCTTGCTGCTTCTTCTTACTTACGTGAACAGCTCGGTTTCCGACTGGTGGGCGGGGGGCTCGTTCGGAGCCCGACGTTTCGATTCCGTGCTTCCGGTTTTTGCGCTCGGGCTCGCGACGAGCTTGGCCTTTGCGATCGATCGAGTTGGGCGGTACCCGCGTGCGGTCGTCGCCGCCTTGTTAGTGATGGTCGTCGCCAGTAACGGTTTGCTCATGGAGCAGTATCGCAAGGGACGCCTCCCGCCGGACGGCACGATCTCATGGCAGGCGGCGGCGGAGGCTGGGCTCGAAGACATCTTCGACGGCATCGGCTATCCATTCTCGTTTCCCATGAACTGGCTCTTCGCCGTTCGTTACGATCGACCGAAGACGCAATACGACATCCTCGTCGGCAAATATCTCTTTCACAGCATGCTCAACATGGGTGGGGTCATCGATCTCGGCCCGAGCGATCCCGCGTTCATCGGAAACGGGTGGAGTGGTCTCAAGGATTGGGAGGAGCTCAAGCGCGACGTTCGACATGCCGAGGGGCCGCGAGCGGGGATTTTCGTTCCGACGGATCGATCCGAGTCGCTGCGCGTGTACATCGAGTGTGCGGCGCCGCCCGGGGTCGAGCCGGCACCCGTCGAGGTCTGGCTGAACGGTGCGCGGGTTGGTGGCCTCTTTCCGCGCTCGACGATGGAAGAATATATGCTGATGGCGGATGCCGGCTATTGGCGACGCATCAATTTGCTCGAGCTCGTGCCGGGGATCCCGACCGAAGGTGACCCATTTCTCGCGGTCGACAAACTGCGCTTCGAGCGCGTGGTGCCCTAGAGCATGCGTCGTAGCAGGGAAGCAAGACACTCACAGCAGGTTTGCATCCTTTTGGGGTAGTATTTCCTGTCTATGAGGGAGTATCACTTCTTCCAGACCGACGTCTTCACGGATCGTCCTTTTACCGGAAATCCACTCGCCATTTTCCCCGATGCCGAGGGGCTCAGCTCCGAGGACATGCAATCCATCGCGAAAGAGATGAACCTCTCGGAGACGACCTTTGTTCTTCCGGCGACGGATTTGAAGGCACAGTTCCGCTTGCGCATCTTTACCCCGACATCCGAGCTGCCGCTAGCGGGCCATCCCGTTGTGGGGACGTGTTTCGTGCTCGCCAAGCACGGGATCCTCGAGGTGAAGGAAGGCTCGAACCGTATCTTTCAAGAGTGTCAAGCAGGCGTGCTTCCGGTGAATATCGTCGTCAAGAATGGCCACGTGGATCAAGTCACGATGACGCAATCCCCGCCGCGCTTCTTCGACGAATATACCGACCGCAAACTTCTCGCAGACGCGGTTGGACTTTCCGAGGATCAACTCCTCCCCGACAACCTGCCCGCACAAGTCGTCTCCACCGCGGTTCCGCAGCTGATGGTCCCGGCGCGCTCGCTCCGGCACCTGGACAAGATCGAGCTCGACCTCGTCGCGATGAGGAAAGTTCTTGCGGAGACCCAGACCGATTCTTTCATGATCTTCACGCGCGAATGCATTCACCCCGAAAGTACCGTGCATGCCCGCATGTTCGCCCCGACCGTCGGCGTCGTGGAGGACCCGGCGACCGGGAGCGCCTCGGGCGCACTCGGGGCCTACCTCGTCCACCGAGGGCTCGTGACAGCGGAGCCGACGGCGCATATTGTTGTGGAGCAAGGTTACGAAATGGGCCGTCCGAGTGCTATCTACGTCGACGTGGATAGCGGCGAGAAGGGGCCTTTCGAGGTCCGCGTCGGGGGTAAGGCGGTCGAGATCGCCGAGGGAAAGCTCTCATTCTGAGAGGCTTATCTCGGGTTGCGCGGCCGGCGGCCGTAAACTAATCTAGGGCTGGGACTCGACCACGGACGCTCCTTGGTCGCCGTCAGAAACGTCGCTATGAAACAAGCATCCGATCCTGAGGAGCCGCTGTCCCGATCGGGAGCCATGGGCCGCAAGAGCGCATGGCTCATTCCCGGAGGCCTTTTGTGCCTTTTTGTGGTGACGGCTTTCGCCGGGCGCCTCATCAAGAAGGAGACGCTCAGAGCAAACATCCGCGGCGCCGAAAACCTAGTCGAAGATCCCGTACAGGGCGGCGTTTTTCGCTATCCGCTCCTGGAAAACATGCGGATGCTGGACCCCGCAAAGGCGATCTTCAGCACGGATGTCATGCTCGTTCAGCAGCTTTATGACGGCCTGACGGCTTTCGACGAGCACCTGAATGTCGTTCCCGCACTCGCCAAGTTCTGGGAAATCTCTCCCGATGGCAAGACCTACACGTTCGAGCTGCGCGAGGATGCCCGCTTCCACAACGGACGCAAGGTGACGGCCGAGGATTGTGTTTTCAGTTTCGAGCGACTTTTGATACGCGGGCTGAACGACCACAACTACAGTTACTTCAGCCGTATCGAAGGCGCCGAGGATTTTCGCGCGGGGCGCGCCCGCCACGTCAAAGGACTCGAAGCGCTCGGCGACAGCGAGTTCCGCATCACCTTCGTCACGCCTTTCGTTCCGGCGCTCTCCGTGCTCAGCATGTACTCGTCCAAGATCCTCCCCAAGGAGGAGCTTCTCGATCGGGGCGACGGCTTCTTCAAGGCTCCGATCGGCACCGGCGCGTTCCAGTTCTCGCGCTGGATCGAGCCTTCCGAGGATGCGGGCATTCCGATGCTGAATGGTATCTATCAAGGCATTAGGCTCGAAGCGAACCTGCAATATTTCGAAGGGCGTCCCCATTTAGACGCGGTGGTTTTCCGCGCCATCTCGAACGCGCGCGACTACGGAGGTGTTTCGCGACCCTTCATCCAAGTGGCCGATTGTCTGGAGACCAACTGGGTCGTGAGCTATGCCGACTGGATCGCCGTCGAGGCGGAACGTTTCTTGGCTCTGCGCTACCTTTATCTCCCGAACCACGTGCCGCCCTTTGACAACCCCAAGGTACGCCTCGCGATAAATTACGCACTCGACAAAAGAAGCTTTCTCGACGCCCATAAAGTGACCGCCGGTTCGACCGCGGCCAGCAGCGTCGTCCCCCCGGGTATTCCCGGTTTCATCCCCAAAGAATCGCACTACGACCGGGACTTGGTCAAAGCACGCGAGCTCATGGCAGAAGCGGGTTATCCCGGAGGAGAAGGCCTCCCGCCACTCCTGCTTCCCGTGTTGCCGAAGAACATGTACTCGTCCGATCCCGGCTCTCTCGCTCGTGACAGCTGTCTCGTCTCCTGCTTGAAGGAAGTCGGGGTGGAAGTCAATCTCGTCGAGAGGGACGGTCTCGTCGACTTTGAAGCGCCGCGTTTTCGTGATCAAGCTATCCTTCGCTACAGCGTCTGGTTCGCAGACTTTCCTGATCCGGACAACTTTTTGAGGCCGCTATTCCACTCGCAAGGCCCCATGAACACGTTCGGCTACAAGAACCGCCAGGTCGACAAGCTGCTCGATCAAGTGTGGTCAGAGACGAGCTACACAAAAAGGAACGAACTCTATCATAAGATCGAGGAGATTGTTCTTCTCGATTCACCCATCATCCCCACCGATTACGGCCGGCTGCGATTTCTGCTGCGGCCCAACGTGCGCGGTTTCAAGCTCACTCCGCTGGGAACGCCTTACATCCAGATGAAGGACATCTGGCTGGCGAAGGAGGGGCGCGAGACCGAAGTCGAGCTCTAGGCGGATGTGGCGCATCGCTCCTCTCAGCCTCAGGGATCGCTTCATTCTCAGCTCGACCGCGCTCATCACCGTGCTGATGAGCATCGTCATCTTCTTCGTTGAGATGGAGCGCACCGCGGCGCTCAAAGATCGCGCCGGGGAGCATGCATCCTCGATCGCGCAAATGATGGCGGACCTCTCGGAGAACCGCATCATGTATTACGACCTCGTCGCACTCCAACAAAACGTCGAGCGCGCCGCGGAGGACGAGGATGTCGTCTTTGCCATCATCTTCAATCGTGAGGCGCGCACCCTCGCCGCAAACGAGGAAGCCAAGGAGATTTTCTCAGAAGAGCTCTTCGAGATGAGCGCCGAGATGGGCCGTTTGGAGCGCGACGAGGTGGTCAAGAGGGAGTTCGGTTTCGACACCAAGGACGGCCGCATCGTGGAAGTGCTGGAGGTCATCGCACCTGTCTTCGTCGAAGGCGAACTTTGGGGCGCCATCAAGCTCGGCTTATCCCTCGAGGAGGTCAATGCCGAGATCCGGAGAACGCGGATCGGTCTCATCAGCCTTGGCTTTCTCGGGCTTACCTTTGGTGCGCTCGGCTCGGTGTTCCTCGCGAACCGCATCAGCCGGCCTCTCGAAAGTCTCGTCGAGGGCACGATTCGCGTGGCGCGCGGGGACTTGCGGCATCGCCTCGACATCCCGCCCGGGGACGAGATCGGAGAGCTCGCGGCCAACTTCAATCGGATGACCGCCCAGATCCTCGACGACCGCGGGAAACTCGAAGAAGCGTCCCAGAAGCTCAGCGAAGCCGAGAAGCTCGCCACCATCGGCCGCCTCGCGACGGCGCTCGCGCACGAGATTCGGAATCCTCTGACGGCGGTCAAGCTCAACATCCAGAAGATCGGTAAGCACCCCGCCCTCAACGAGATCGAGCGCGAGCAGGTTGGGATCGCTGAAAGCGGCGTGCAACAAGTGGAAAAACTCGTCAAGGACATCTTGAGCTACGCGCGCGCGCCCCAGCTTTACAAAGAAGAGTTTCGCCTCGAGAACCTACTCGAAGACGCGCTTCGTTTCGTCGAGGAACCGGTAGAGGAAAAGCACATCGAGATCGTCACCGAATTCGACAATCTCCCGCCCATAGATGTGGACGGGAACCAGCTCCGATCCGCCTTCTTGAATACCCTCTTGAATGCCACGGAAGCGGTACCGACAGGGGGCGTCATTTTTGTGCGCACAAGGCTGCAGGAGAACAATGACGGTCCGGTGGCGGTGGTGACGATCGAAGATAACGGCGCCGGTATCGAAGAAAGCGACATGGGCTCGATCTTCGAAGCCTTTTTTACGACCAAGAGTCTGGGCACCGGACTAGGACTCACCAACGCCCGCAAAGTCATCGAGCTTCACGGCGGCCGCATCGAAGTCGCGAGCGTGGCCAAGCAAGGGACCACGATTACCGTGACGCTTCCTTATGAGTCGCGACCGGCGCCTCGAGCCGAGGAAACTGAGATCGCCATCGGAGAGGCATGAAATCGATTCTTGTCATCGACGACAACCGTCTGATACGACAAACGTTCAAAACGCATCTCGCTAGTGAAGGCTTCGACGTATCGCTCGCCGCCGACGGCGGGGAAGGCGTCGAGAAATTCCAGCAAAACGAGCCGGACCTCGTCATTCTCGACATCCATCTTCCCGTCATGGACGGCATCGACGTCTTGAAGCGCATCCGCGAGATCGATGACAAAGCGTACGTCATTATGATCACAGCCTTCGACGATATGAAGACTACCGTCCAAGCGATGAAGCTCGGTGCCTTCGACTACATCTGCAAGCCCATCGACTATGACGAGCTTCTCCTGAGCATCCGAAAAGCCCATCGGATGATGGAAATGGACACCAAGCTCGACTACCTCGTTACCGAGGCGTCCCAAGGCTTCAGCATCGACAATATCGTCGGGCGCACCCCGGGGATGCGCGAAGTCTTCAAGACGATCGGCATGCTGTCGCGAAGCACGACGACCGTCTTGATCGGTGGCGAATCCGGCACGGGCAAGGAGCTCGTGGCTCGAGCGATCCACTACAACTCCGTCAACAGAGAAGAGCCCTTCGTCCCCGTCAATTGCACAGCGCTCGCCGAAGGCGTTCTCGAAAGCGAGCTCTTCGGCCATGTTCGAGGGGCTTTTACCGGCGCGGTGCGCGACAGCCGAGGGAAGATCGAGATCGCGCGAAAAGGAACGCTCTTTCTCGACGAGATCGGCGACATCTCCCCTAGTCTCCAGGCGAAGCTCTTGCGCGTAGTGGAGAATCGCGAGTTCTCACGCGTGGGCGGCGAGCGACTCCAACACACCGAGGCTCGCATCGTGGGCGCCACGAACCGCGATCTCGAAGAGTTCGTGCGCAAAGGTCTCTTCCGCGAAGACCTGTACTACCGACTCAAAGTCGTCGAGATCAAGCTTCCCGCGCTCCGCGAACGCCGTGAAGACATCCCCGATCTAGTCGCCTACCTCCTCGAGAAGATCAACCGCCAGCTGCACACCAACGTGCGTAAAGTGCCCGACAGCGTCCTGACGATGCTCGTGAACTCCGCCTGGAAAGGCAATGTTCGCGAGCTCGAGAACGCGCTCACCCGCGCCGTGACGCTCGCTCATGGCGACGTCTTGCTTCCGGAGCACTTGCCGCTCTTGCGCTCCGAAGCGGCGGGCACCGGCCTCGTGACCGAAGAGCTCACGACGCTCAAAGAGATGGAGCGGCGTTACATCGACCACGTTCTCAAGCAAACGCACTGGAACAAATCCCGCACGAGTGAAGTCCTCGGCATCACCCGCCCCACGCTCGACAAGAAGATCAAGGATTACGGCCTCATCGACCCCCGAAAGCAGAGGGACACGCACGAGAAGGAATCCGTATCGGGTACGGGCTGACTCTCAGGCCCTTAGGTCCAGCGAAACCAGCAAAGCGCTAGGCCGAAAGTCACGATCGCGTAGGCTGACAGGATCGCGAGCTCGGGCCCCCTGTGACGCCAAAGGGAGACCCTCGAGCATGAGTGCTCGCAGTGCGTCGTTCAAAGGCGTGAGCGGCAAAGCCCGGATAAAAGGCTGCGCGACTTCGGGAAAGCGCTCGTAAGAAAAAAAGATGCCGCCGAGAAGCCACATGGGCAGCATGACGAGGTTCATCAAGCCCGAAACGGTCTCGAGCGTTTTAGTGTCTCACTCGGGGATGGTTGAAACCCCTCGCCTTCAGGCGAAGCCTTTAGGAGGCTTGCGGTACGATCCCCGGATGAAAGGATATCGGAAATCATCGCACACGACGTATCAATTAAACTACCATTTCGTATTCATCCCGAAGTACCGCAAGCCGGTATTGAGAGGAGATGTAGCACTTCGCCTGCGGGAGTTGATAAGAGAGATCTGTGCGACGCACCACATAGAAATACTGAAGGGCCATGTACGGCCAGAGCACGTTCATCTGTTGCTGAGCGTGCCGCCACGGCTGTCGCCGAGCCGAGTAATGCAGGCGATCAAGGGGAAGACATCGCACAAGCTGATGCGTGATTTTCGAGCGATCCGCAAGAAGTTTTGGGGTCGGCACCTGTGGGCGCGCGGCTATTTTGTAGCGACGAGCGGAAACGTGACCGATGAGGTTGTGGCCAAGTACATCGAGCTGCAAGGAGAGCTGCCGGAAGACGACGAGTCGTTCAGGGTAAGCGAGTAATCCTCCGCCGTGCGCCTTTAGGCGACTTTAGTCGCCCGCGAACCCATCGCCTTTAGGCGATGGAGCGCACCCGCTCAGTTAGTTAGTACCCGTCCTGACAGGTGTAAGAGGTTGAGAAAAAAGGGGTAATCGCAAATTTAGGGCTAGCCTTCTGAGGGAGTGTCGTTTAGTATCGAGTCGACAAAAACGCAGATTCTAAACGACTTAACTCCAAAGGAGACCAGCCCTAAATGCGAAAAACGATCAACCCACAACCAAGCCTTCGCGAGCCCTGGCTGGAGCTGGAGCACGCACGCGAGCTCGAAACGATATCATCGCTGCTCGATGCCCATCCTAAGCTCAATGAGCTGGTACTGCAAGACCTGAGGTCGGTCACCCCATCGGCAGGGAGCGATGTTGGTCGTGGGGGAATGAGCGCGGAGCAGGTTCTCCGGGCGTTGTTGGTCAAGCAGCTGAATCAGTTCACCTATCGGGAGCTGGCGTTTCACTTGGCAGACTCTCGAAGCTATCGGACGTTTTGCCAGCTCGGCATCATAGAGCCGAGCCCGTCGAAGTCGACCCTAGCAGCAAACATCAAAGCCGTGAAGTTCGAAACGCTGGAGAAAATCAACCGAGAGTTGGTGAGTGTTGCCGAGAAGACCGCGATCGAAAAAGGAAGAAAAGTACGAGTGGACTGCACGGTAGTGGAGTCGAATATTCATTCTCCTACGGACTCCGAGCTTCTTTATGACTGCGTCCGAGTTCTCACTCGCCTCATGTGCCGAACTCGCGAACTGCTGGGTACAGTAGTGGTCTTCGGCAATCGAACGCGTCGAGCGAAGAGACGTCGACTGGGAGTTCTAAACGCGAAGGATAAGGAACAAAGGCGTCGCGTCTATCGAGATCTACTGAAGGTGTCGGAAGAAACCTATCGCTCCGCTCAACGCGTTGCAGACCAGTTGGACGAGTCCGGCTTGACCGAGCCGGTGAAGCGAGCGAGTGCGGAGAAGATCGCCGCGGATTTTAAGCACTTTCTCGTCCTCACCGAAAAAGTCATCAACCAAACTCGGCGTAGAGTGATTGATGAAGAGCGTGTGCCTGCGGAGGAAAAGGTCGTTTCGATCTTCGAAGAACACACCGACATTATTCGCAAAGACCGGCGCGAGACTCTCTACGGTCACAAGGTGTGTTTGACTGGTGGCTCGTCCTCGATGATTTTGGATTGCGTGATCTTGGATGGGAATCCGTCCGATTCAACTCTCGCGGAAACCATGATCGACCGTCAAGTCGAACTCTACGAACGGGCCCCGCGCCAGGTTGCCTACGATGGCGCGTTTTCTTCAAAGGCAAACTTGGAAGCCATCAAAGGCAAGGGAGTTGAAGATGTTGCCTTTACCAAGGCTCACTTCGCGGTGACCGATATGGTCAAGAGTTCCTGGGTCTATCAACGCCTACGGCGATTTCGCTGCGGAATCGAAGGCGTCATTTCGTTCTTGAAACGAGTCTTTGGTCTCGACCGATGCACATGGCGCTCATTGCCTTCTTTCAAATCCTACGTATGGAGTTCCATCATCACCTGCAACCTGTTGGTAATGGCAAGGCACCTATTACGATAATAATGATTACTCTTACTGCGTTTATAGCCATGGATTGCTGACGATTCGCCTCTCGTTTCGTCCAAGATTTTCATTCGCTTATGAGAGTTCGGAACCAGTTGATTTACTTGCGGTTATTGGGCTTGGCATACTGTCTGCCTACAGTCTGCATATCTTTAGCGGGAAATTTGTGCCACTTTCAGAGAAAGGGCTCTATGCGATTGCCAAAGATTGCCATCGTGAGCTTGCTGTTCGTGACTGCTGGCAATGCACACGCCACTCCTTTCGCTGACATCGTGGACTCTTTTTTCGGCGGCAGCGGGTTTGGCGTTCTCGAGGGAAGCGGTGTAGAGAGAGTCGGAATCTTTGATTCTCTGGCTGTTACTGCACTCGATGGGACGGTGCTTGCCCTAGGCGGTGCGAGTGGCCCACCAGGCCAGATCACTGTTTCGTTCAGCATGGGTAGCGTAGTGGACCTTCCAGGGGCCGATATTCGGCTGTACGACTCCCACCTTTTCTCCGAAGGGTTTGTCCTCGATGCTAGTCCTGACAACGTTTCCTTCTTCTCCGTAGGCACCTTTGTCGGCGTTTTTGCGCCAATCTGCAGTCCCTTGTCTCCATGCGCGACAGACATGGACCTTGGAAACTCGTACGTTGCGGCCTCGGGTTCGAGCACAGCCAGTTATTTCCGCATCACCGCCGGCGGCGTTTCTGCTTTCCTTTTCCCGAGGCTTATGACCTCGATGCAGTCGAGGCTCTCAATTTTCAGCCCTCGGGGTTACCGTTCCCGAGCCCAACACTTTTTTTCTCTTGGCGGCGGGCGGTGTGATGGTGGCTACGAGAGCGAGAAGGCGCTCTCACGCTGTCAAGCAGAAGGGTCATCAAGTGCTAGGCGCCTATTCGGGCTCTCAACGCTCACGCCTCAATTGATCGTCGTCGTCACGTTCATGATGTTGTTGCCTAGGTTCGGATCGGTCTCGTTGCCCGACACCGCGACGGCCCCTAGGGTTGCCCCGGATGTTGACCCTGCCTGATACGTCACGGTGAACATCGCCGAGCCTCCGGCGCTTAGGTTGCCGAGGGTGCAGGTCGTCGTGGCTCCCGCGTTTACGCAACCGGCCGGTGCACTCATGAATGTCGCAGAGGCCGGAGTTACAAAGACAAGGGAATTATAAGTAAACCTTGACAAGGCCTGCCCATTAGAATACCCTTCCCACCGTCACACGAACGCGTGCGGCTCAACTATCGGGTCACTCGCTGAATACAATACCCTCCCCATAGGGAAATAGGCGAGATCCTGCTTGCTACCGCATGCGTTTCGTGTGACGACTGGCCCGGTGACCAATTCACCGGGCCAGTAATCCACGAAAGGACGCTTCGAGAATGCTCATGCGGAGATCAGCATTGTTTCTACTTATAGGTGTATTGGCTGGCTGTGGCGATGAGGGCGATAGTACACCAACGTCCCCAGCGCCGGCACCAACCACAACTCGTCAACCAACGCCAAGGCCAGCGCCAGCACCCAGACGCCCAGCCGATATCAGCTTGGCCGGTGAATACGAATGCACTACTAAATTCTGCGACTCTGCCGTGTTCAGTCTTTCGTTGACGAACACGGGGGGCGTGGGAGCCAATTTGAACTTCATCCGAGGCGAGAATCGAAACTTCGAGCCAATATGGGAGTATGGCGCGGATCATTTTGTCAATGCGTTCGGTAACAACAGGCTGGAGGCTGGCAGCACTAAAAGCTTCACATTCAGCGCACAGCTAGCAAGTGTTTGCCGACAGCGCGGACCGAGCCCACAACGCCGCCCCGGAGCGTGGTCAGCTCGACATGGTCCATCTCGACGCGGGTGAGGCGGGCGCCCTCGAGGTGCGAGCCCATGGCCCGCGCGAGTCGGTGAAGCGTATCGCCTTCTGGCAGGGCGGCATCCCCGGCCGGATCAGGGCTCGAGCTTGCGGGCGATGTGGATCCCGTCACGGATCGTCGCGAGCACGTTGTCGACCCGCGGGTCGTGCTGGATCCGTTCGTTGAGCTCATGGATCGCGCGTCCCTCCTCGTCCTGAGGGTCGACGACCTCACCGCTCCAGAGCGTATTGTCCACGACCATGAGGCCGCCCGGGCGCAAACGGGCGAGCACCGGCTCGTAATAGTTGGGGTAGTTCTCTTTGTCCGCATCGATGAATGCGAGGTCGAAGGGCCCGGGTAACGCTTCGAGCGTCTCGAGAGCCGGCCCCATATGGATTTGGATCTTGTGCCCGTCGGGGCTCTCCGCGAAATGGCGGCGAGCGATGGCTTCCGCTTCGGGGTCGACGTCGCAAGTGTGAAGCTCGCCATGGTCGGGCAGCGCGGACGCCATCATGAGAGCGCTGTAGCCGGTGAACATGCCGATCTCGAGGATGCGCTCCGCGCGGACGAGCGTGGCGAGCATCCGCAGAAACTGCCCTTCCGTGCGACCCGTCAGCATTTGGGCGCCGCGCATCGCGAGCGTTTCTCGTTCGATCCGTTCTAGTAGCTCGGGGGCTTCCTGCGTGTGCTCGCGGGCGTAGCTCTCGACGGCTTTATCCACGATTGGCTGCATTGGGCTCTCCCATCATCTGAACCACATATTCGCGCGAGCGGGGTCGGGTGTCGAAATCGACGAGAATTATTTGCTGCCATGTGCCGAGCGTCAGCGTCGCCTCGACAAAAGGAACCGCGAGAGACGGCCCAAGCATGGACGCGCGCACGTGGCTATGGCCGTTGTCGTCGTGCCACGTCTCGTGGTGGCGATATTCCATAGCTTGCGGATAGAGGCGCTCGAAAGCTGCCGTGAGATCATGCACGAGACCGGGCTCGTACTCGATCGTCGTCAATCCGGCCGTCGACCCGGTGACGAATACCGTCGCGACACCCTCGATGAGACCCGATGCTGCAACCGCCTCCGCTACACTACGCGTGATATCAAGGATATCCCCGTGGCCGCGAGATGGGACGGAGCTTCGGACGGTAGTCATGGACACCATAGCGCTTTATCATACAGCCTTGAACGATTCAGAGACCTTGGAGCTCGCCCAGCGTCTTGTCCGGATCGACTCGGTGAACCCGAGTCTGGTATCGGGGGCGGCAGGAGAAGCAGCGCTCGCTCATTTCGTGGCAGGCGTCCTCGAGAATCGCGGCGTCGACGTGGAGCTGCGCGACGCGTTGCCGGGCCGCCCCAACGTCGTCGGTCGCATCCCTGGGACGGGAGGCGGACCGAGTCTTCTTCTGTGCTGCCACCTCGACACCGTGAGCGTCGGGGGCATGGAGGCTCCGTTTTCAGGAGAGATAGACGAGGAGGGCCGGTTGCACGGCCGGGGCGCGCAGGACGTCAAAGGAGGCATGGCGGCGATGCTGGCCGCTGCGGTCACCCTTGCGAAAGTACCTCCCAAGGGCGACGTGATTGTCGCCTGCGTTGCTGACGAGGAGGCTTACTCGGCAGGGACGGAGGCGCTCGTAGAGTGGGGTATCCGAGCGGATATGGCCATCGTCTTCGAGCCGAGCGAGCTCGACGTCGTGGTCGCCCACAAGGGCTTTGCGTGGGCCCACGTGACCACTTCAGGGGTCGCCGCCCATGGAAGCCGGCCACGCGAGGGCGTCGACGCTATCGCCCATATGGGCCGCGTTCTGTCTGCGATCGAGGCCTATGGGGTGCAGTTGTCACGCAAGACTCCGCACGCGCTTCTGGGAGAGGCCTCCATCCATGCGTCGTTGATTCGAGGTGGCCGCGAGCTCTCGAGCTACCCGGATGTTTGCGAGCTGGACATCGAGCGCCGCACTTTGCCCGGTGAGTCGCGGCACTCGGTACGGCGCGAATTGGAGCCGATCCTCGAGGCTCTTGCACGCGATCCACGATTTCAGGCTGAGATGGAACTGAGCTTTTTCCGGCCGGCTTTCGAGATCCCGGAAAGCGAGCCCCTACCGCAGAAGCTGCAAGCGGCGACCGAGCGGGTCCGCGGTTCATGCAGCTTCGTCGGCATGACCGGCTGGACGGATTCTGCTCTGCTGGCCGAAGCGGGGATTCCGGCCGTCGTCTTCGGGCCGGGAGGCGCGGGCCTTCACGGGCTGGAAGAGTATGGCGATACGCGCCAAATCTGTTTGTGCCGAGACGTACTCGTCGATTTCGTTAGTAATTGGTAAATATACCTATTTATTGTCACAAACACAAAAAGGGCGTGGATTCCTTTGAATCCACGCCCGAGATACCTAATTACTGGATGTAGTCGTGCAGGGCACGGCGGTTGCCCGCGGCCCGGAGACGACGCAAAGCCTCGACTTCGAGCTGCCGCACGCGCTCACGGGTCAAGTTCAACACTTTGCCAATCTCTTCCAGGTTGTACTCGGAGTTGAATCCGATGCCGAAGCGCATCCGCACGATGAGCTGCTGCCGCGACGGAAGAAGCTCGAGCGCCGAGCGCACTTTCTCGCGCATATCGCGGTCCAGAACCGCCTGCCAAGGCGTCTCTGAGCGCTCGTCGGACTGGAGCTCCCAGCGGGGGCTTCCGTCCTCGACGGCCAGCGCGTCGAGCGACTCGAGGTGCGGGATGGACTTCATCGCGGTCTCGACCTGCTGCTCTGGAGCGCCGACAGCTTTCGCGATTTCCTTCATGGAGGGCTCACGACCCTCTTTCTCCTGAAGCTTGTTCTTGGCGCGCGTCGCGACGCGAACCATCTCGAGCTTGTTGATGGGAACCTTGATGGTCCTGGATTTCTGCGAAAGGGCGCGGGTAATCGCTTGGCGGATCCACCAGGTCGCGTACGTCGAGAACTTCAAGTTACGACGAGGGTCGAATCGCTCGACCGCCTGCATCAGGCCGATATTGCCTTCCTGGACGAGGTCGCTGAGCTCCATCCCCATGTTCTTGTAGCGTTTCGCGATCGAAACCACGAGGCGGAGATTGCTCTCGATCATCGTCGCGCGGGTCTCGTCGAACTCCTTGCGGGCCCCCCGGCGGCCGTTACCGGACTTCTTTTCTTCGAGGACGGCTTCCGAGCGCCGCATCGCGCGAGAAACTTTTTGCTCTTCCTCGCGAGAGAGAAGAGGATAGCGGTGCGTCTCTTTGAGGTATTGTCCCAGCACGTCAAGCTCAAAAGCTGGCTCTTCTTCCTGGGCGGGCTTCTCGACTTCGACCTTGGCCCTGCCGAGCTGGAGTTCTTGTTCTGGGACTTCGATAGTGGGTGCTCTCATTATTATTGCCTGTCCTTTCCTCTGCGCTCCTCTGGCACGCTCATATCTTCACGTTTCGTGCCAAAAGCAAGAAAAAGGACAACTCCTTTCATGGTAATTAGTTAAGCAAAACTTGCCTCTGAATGTCTGGATCCAAACGCTGGCAAACTTTACAGTTTGTGTCCACTTTTTACCGCTGCCGAAATTAGTTTTAATTTATACAATATTAGTCATGTTTATGTAAAGCCCCTTTACGTCAACCATGGCGCCGCTCCGACGGTGCCTATCCCTAGCGCATATTCATTGACACTCCCAAGACGACGTTAGAAACTTGCCTCGTGAGCTCCGCCGAGGACGACCAGCAGCGATCCGATTTGAAGCAAAGGTTGGGTTCCGTTCGGGCGGCCTCCCGGGAGAAAACACCGGATGCGCGGCCCAAGCTACCTCGCTACGAAAGCGATGCTCGACCAGGATCGGCTCTTCCTAAGCTCGAGAGCCCAGCCTCTCGAGAAGCAGACGCGGCGCACAGCTCACCAGGGCGCGAGGTGCTCAACGAGCTTTGGGACGTGTCCACCGCGTATCGCGACACGCCACCCGGGCTCATGGGTCGTCTTCTGGGTCCCATCCGCATACCGCTCCAGCGGCTCGTACGCTTCGCGCTCGGCCCAGTCATCGAACGCCAAGTTCAAGTGAACTCGGCACAAGTGCGCTTCGACAATGAAATGGTGCAATACGTCGATGAGCGGCTCGATCGCGTGAGCCGGCACTACGACGACATCCTGGGCCAGCACGGCAAGCGGATGGAAGAGATCGACGAGCGACACTTGATTCTGCAACAGGAGCTCGTGCGTCACGTCCATGACCTCGTCGAGCGCATCGAGTTCGTTTTCGAGACCGCGGAGACCAACCATCTCCACGTCGAGGCGGTGCTCCGAGAGACACGCGAAGAGCTCACGGCGCTCATCGAGAAACTCGACGCCCTATCCCGCCCGGGACAGGACTAAGCCTTTGGCCCGGCAAAGCATTTGTGTGTGCTCGGTGCAAGCGCCTTTCATTACAGGCGGCGCCGAGATTCTCGTCAGCGAGCTGACCGCGCAGCTCAAGGCGCGCGGCTTTGTCGTCGATGTCATCAATATCCCTTTCAAGTGGTATCCTGTCACGGACATCGTCAAGCAAGCCTTGATTTGGCGCTTCGCCGAAGTCACCGAGTCGAACGGCGCGCCCATCGACATGGTCATCCCAACCAAGTTCCCGTCTTATCTCGTGAAACATCCCGTCAAGACGACGTGGCTCTTCCATCAGCACCGGGAGGTCTACGATCTCTACGGGACGCCCTATTGCAGCTTCACCGACGATTCCGAAGAGCAGGAGATCCGGCAAACGATCATCGGGATGGACAACAAGACGCTTCGAGAATCGCGGAAGATCTGCACGATCTCGAAAAACGTTTCGGCACGACTCGAGCGATTCAACGGCATCGAATCGACGCCTTTATATCCACCGCCTCACTATGCGGGACAATATCGAAGCGGCGCGTTCGGCGACTACGCTCTTTATGCTGGCCGACTCGATCCGCTCAAGCGTTGCGACCTCCTCATCGAAGCCTTTCGCCACGTCGACCCGCCCGCACGGCTCGTGATCGCCGGGCGCGGCCCACAGCTTCAGAATCTAGAGCGCCAAGCCGACCGCCTCGGTTTGACGGATCGGGTGCATCTCGCTGGCTTCGTTCCCGAGGAAGAGCTCTTGGATTTATACGCCGGTGCCTTCGCGGTGCTCTACGCGCCGGTGGATGAGGACTATGGCTACGTCACGGTGGAAGCTTTCTTGTCGGGAAAGCCGGTCGTGACGTGCCACGACTCGGGAGGCACGCTCGAGTTCGTCGAGGATGGCCAGTCGGGCTACGTCGTGGCGCCCAACGCGGAGGAGCTCGGTGCTGCGGTCAATAGACTCTTCGCCGACCGCGACAGAGCCCGCGATTTGGGGGCAGCGGGCAGGCCTCGCGTCGACGGCATCAACTGGGACCACGTCCTCGACGAGCTGACCGAGCCGCTCCGATGAAGCTCGCCTTCTGGAGTCCGCTCTCTCCGAAAGGGACGGGCATCGCCGACTATAGCGAGGAGCTTCTTCCGTACCTCCAGAACGGCGGCGCCGACATTCACTTGTTCGTCGAAGACTACGAGCCTGACAACCCCGAAATCCTAGAGAGCTTCGAGTGGCACTATGCGCGCGAGTACGAAGAGGTGGCCGCGCGCGAGGCGTTTGACCTCAATCTCTATCAAATCGGCAATAGCGCGTTTCATCGCTACGCGCTGAACGCCGCGCTGCGCTTTCCGGGTGTGGTCGTGCTTCATGACCTGGTGCTCCAGCACTTGTTTCTCGGCTTGTCGGTCGAGCGCGGGGACGCGGCGCTCTATGTATCCGAGATGAAGCGCGCCTATGGCGAACGAGGCGCCGCGCTCGGCCGTCAGATCGCCGCCGCGCTCGGGAGCGACCTCCTGACGTCGAAGTTTCCCCTTTGCGAGCGGATGGTCGAGCGCAGCTACGGAGTTTTGGTCCTGACGAGATTCATGCAGCGCTGGCTGGAAGAGCGTTTCGGCTCGGTACCGGTGGGAAAGTTCATCGGCCGCGCCCCACATCACTACGCCCCGCCACCGCCACTTCCGGTCAACACCCCTTTGGAAGCGCGACGCATGCTCGGCCTTCCAGACGACGCGTTCCTGGTCGCGGCCTTCGGACTCGCGGCGCGCTCGAAGCGCATCGACCGCGCTCTCTTAGGCTTCAAGCGATTCTTGGAGACGGGTGCCGATGCGCGTTTTCTCGTCGTCGGCGAAGTGCAAAGCAGCTACGACCTAGAAACGATCGCCGACACCGCAGCTTTCCGCGACAAGCTCGTCCTCACGGGCCGCCAGCCCATGGATAAGTTCTATCTGTACATCTTGGCCTGCGACGTCGTCGTGAACCTCCGCTTTCCGTCGACGGGCGAGCTGTCGGGGACGCTCATCCGGACGCTCGGCATGGGAAAGCCCGTCCTCGTCTCGAACACGGGCCCGTTCGTCGAATTTCCCGAGCACACCGTGGCTCGCATCGATCTCGGCCCCCCCGAAGTCGAGGCGATCGCGCGGACGCTCCAGCTGTTCTACGAGAAGCCGCAGCTTCGACACGCGATGGGCCGCTTCGCCCGCGAGCACGTCGAGTCCCAATACAAGCTCGAAGACGAAGCGGACGCCTATCTGGCATTTCTCGAACAGGTCGCGGCTGCTCGGCGCGACGGCAAACTCGTGGACCCACCCCCGTACGACCAGGCCGACTTGGCGGCGTCCGTGATGACGACGATCGCGGACATGCCGTTGGGAAAGACCTTCGGCCTCGAGACCGTTCGCGAAACGCTTCGCGACCTCGCCGAGTAGGGTGTTCTCCCCGTCCCTTCCCTTTATTCATCACGGCGCGCGCCGGGCAGTTCGAAAATCGCGCTATCGCAGGTATTGTCAAGTTGACGTTGAGCGAGCGAACCTATTGCGTCGAGCTGATTTCCTTTGCTCTCATCGGACGGCACAGGTTACCTCCTGCCAGACGATGAAAGCGCGGTCTCGTAGCTCCCGATGATGATGCGCTTGCAACAAATGCCGTCCGACGCGAAAGAGGTTTTGCACGAGTCCATGCACGGTCAAGAATCGTTGCGCCTGCCCAGGAGTTTTAAACTTCCGCATCTGTCGTTCCCGTTGTCGCGTCGGTTCGTGCGAGACTTCGGCTAGGTTGTTTCTGTACTGGTCAGTGTCGTGGACGACGGACGGCATGACCTCGCGGTGAGCGGCGCTGTAGCTTCTCAGTTTGTCGGTGACCAGCTGCCAGGGCGGACGGCCTTGCCCTTTCAACAGCTTGCGGAAGAATCGTTTGGCGGCTTTCTGATCACGGCGAGGCTGGACGAGGATATCAATCACATCACCATCTTGGTCTACCGCGCGCCAGAGGTATTGGCGTTCGCCTTGTATCTTTATGAAGACCTCGTCCAGGAGCCACGTGTCACCAAGGCGACCCTGCCGACGCTTCAGTCGCCGAGCGTATTCCGGCCCGAACTTGATGCACCAAAGTCGGATCGCTTCGTAGGAAACCGTGATGCCTCGCTGAGCAAGCAGCTCTTCGACGTTTCGAAAGCTCACGCAGAATCGGTGGTAGAGCCAGACGGCGTGGCTGATGATTTCCGGTGGAAATCGATAGCCGTGGTAGCTTGGCGCATCGGTCTTCATTGGACCATTCTGTCAGTCACCAGCTCAATTTGACAGCAATGGCATCGCCCGGGCGGGCGAAGGTAATCGGAGACTGACCCTTTGAGATCTGTGGGAGGAAGTAGACTCCGATCGAGTGCAGCCGGGAGTCAAGGCCGAAGGTACGATGGTGCTCAGTGCCCGTTTGACAGCAAGGTCTGGAGGGTTAGCGGGAGTATCCGTGGTGGCATGTCGCGAGGCATGACCCCGTTCGAAAGAATGTTTTGAATCGCCCCTCTCTCCTGGTTGCGCCGAAAGGAGCGAGAAATGGCACGTCGCGTCAGGACAAAAAGCAGTCGTCAAGCAAGACGGAAAAAATTGGAGCACGAGCTCGACACGGTAAATCTAGATGCTGCAGGGATTGATATTGGAGCGGAGTCAATCGTGGCGGCAGTCCCGAAGGGGCGCACTCCTGAGGGCGAACATGTCCGCACGTTTCAGAGCTTTGTATGCTCGCTGCGAGAGCTGGCCAATTGGCTGAAGGCGTGCGGCGTGTGCACGGTGGCGATGGAGTCGACCGGAGTTTATTGGATTCCACTGTACGAGTTGTTGGAAGACGAGGGATTTGAAGTCTATCTGGTCGATGCTCGCAAAGTGAAAAACGTATCTGGGCGCAAGTCAGACGTGTCGGATGCGGAGTGGCTGCAACAGCTGCATACATTCGGGCTACTCCCAAAAACCTTTCGGCCGGAATCGGCGATTTGCGAGCTAAGGGCATACACCCGCCAACGAAGCTCGCTGGTGGAGTCAGCGGCTCGCCACATTCAGCATATGCACAAAGCGCTCAACCAAATGGGGCTCCAGCTACAACACGTCCTGCGCGACGTGACCGGAGTCACCGGCCTTGCGATCATCCGAGCGATCTTGAGAGGAGAGCGAGATCCTCGTGACCTAGCAAAACTGAGGCATGAACGTTGCCACAACGATGAGGCCACGATCGCGAAAGCCTTAGAAGGTAACTATCGGAGCGAGCATGTTTTCGCTCTTCAACAGTCGGTGGAGTTGTACGATTTCTATCAAGAGAAAATGGAAGACTGTGACAAGCGGATCGAGAGATGCCTGTCCAAATTGGAGACCCGGCCTCAGGACGCTCGGCCTAAGCCGAAACCACGGACACGGCGAGCGCGTAGCGGCAACGGGCCGCGCTTTCCGCTCGCTGAGTCTCTATTGGGACTCACGGGGGTGGACCTAACCAGGGTTCCCGGCTTAGGTAGCTATGCCGTTCTGCAGCTCGTAGGAGAAACCGGTTGCGACATGAGCCCGTGGAAAAGTGACAAGCACTTCACCTCATGGCTAGCTCTCGCACCGAATAATAAGGAGTCCGCTGGTCGAATCTTTCGCCGGGCCACCCCAATGAGCTCCAGTCGTGCTGCAAAACTCTTTCGCCTCGCCGCGTGCGCTGTCCGCAATACCCAAACCGCGCTCGGCGCTTTCTATCGACGAATCCGATCGCGACGAGGTGCTCCAAAGGCCATCACAGCTACCGCCCGTAAAATAGCGACCATCTACTTCCGCATGCTTGCGACTGGAGAGGAGTTCATTGAGCTCGGTCAGGACGCCTATGAAAGGCAATACCAGCAACGCCTCCTGAGTAATCTCCGACGCAAAGCTACCCGACTCGGCTTCAGCCTCGTTCCCGATCAATCCATATCATGAAAAATGCCTTCGGCCGGGAGTGTCAGTCGAAAGTACCCCGAACAAGGCTTTATTGGGTACCCTCTGCAATATCGATGGCGCGCTGGTACGCCGAACGCGCTTCCTCTACCGCCCGAAGGTAAGTCTCCTTTTCGGTTGCGCTGCGCCAGGCGTCCCGGGTCTCCACGCGACGCCACAGCTCGTTCACCACCTCGAGCAGAAAGCGGGCGTCTTCGGCCGACGCGAAGGGCGCACCTTCGCGCTCGACGTAGACCGGAGAGGTCTGGGCGAAGGGATAGTTATCGCCCACGTAGCGGTGCTTCGACCCGATGACCCGCGCCGCGACCCAGCCGCTTCCCGGAACGTCGACCGAGACGGAAACCTCCATGCGCGTGCCGTCACCGCTCGGTCGCGAGGTCTCGACGACTTCCCCGTTGACCAGGATCTCGAGCTTGTCGATTGGTACAATCGAGACGAGCTCCGCCTTGACGCTCAGACCAGAGGGATCCCCCGGCTTCAAGCGGATCTCCTCACCCGGGCCTTTCCCTTCCACCTCGAACAACAGCAGTGGGCCGTTGGTCGCGAAGGTGCGCCCGGCTTTCACGGCAGAAAGCCACTCGCGATATCCGAGCTTTCCGTCCAGGTGCGCGTACGTGCGGGCCGTTCCGCCGGACGGGTCGCGCCACACGTTGCTGAAATTGTCCGTCCCGCCGGTCGCGGGAATGCGGAAGCCGCTGTTCAGAAAGCGGTAATACATTTTCGCGGACGAGAGCTCGTCAGACGCGATACAGACGACGTCGAAGAAATCCCCTTTGCCGAGCGCGACGTGCAGAGGGATGTCGGAGGAGGCCGCCTGCTCCGGCGTATCCACCGAGCCGTTATAGGGATGGAGAAAACCCCCGATACCACCCTGAGAGCGCACCTCGTCGAGATAGCGAACCTTCAACACGTCCGCGGCGTAGGGTGTCCCCCGCGTCCCACCGATGAGCGGCATGATGAAACGCTGGACACCCAGAAGACCCACGTGGCCGAAGGAGCCCCTGAACTCCTGGGTGTAGAACAGAATGTAATCGTCATTGGACAGCCGAAAGGGCTCCCCGGTCAGATCGCTCCACCGTCCCATCAGCTTGGTGCCGTCCATGTGGATGAGAGCATTCGCGACGTGCAGGTCGTCGGCGACGAGCTGGTAGAAGAAATCCTCCTGGGTGAGACCGAATCGTCCCTGGTGGAGATCGTGCACGTGGTTGTCTCCCGAGAACCAGCCTCTCGCCGGAGCGTCGACGAGCCGCTCGAGCGTGAGCACGACGTCGGCCGTGCCTCCCACGGGGACGTCGACCCGAACCGGCCGTGGCTGATACTCGAAGCCGCGCACGACCTCGACGCTCACCTCGCCGGCGGGGAGCTCCACTTCGAAGGCGTCCCGCGTGTGGAAATAGTGGATCTCGTTCACCGAGCTCACCCGATGAAAGCCTTCGTCGGGCGCGTAGGCCCGCCCGTCGCTCGCGAGAAGCAGGATCCGTCCCGGCGTGACCGCTCCGTCCGCTCTGCGCACCTCGCCCCGCAGCCGTCCGTGCGCAACTCGGGGGCGACGGGATTCGATCGGCACCGGGCTCCAGGCCCCTCCCGCGCCCCCTCCGGCGGCCATCGTGTGAAGGCGTGTCGGTCCGGTTCGGTTAGAGACGAAGGCGATCCGGGAGCCATCCGGGCTCACGACCGGGGCGTACTCATCCATCGGATGCTCCGTGAGCCGCACGTAGTTGCCACCGCTCGCGGGAACGACGGCAATGTCGTTCGAGCCGGCGGCATCCGAAACGTAGACGAGGGCGCTACCGTTCGGTGTCCAGGTCGGCTTCGCTCGGAAGCTAGTCTCCTCGTAATGCAAGAGCTCGGGCTCTCCATCCGGCAAGCGCTTGACCCAAATGCCGCCGCTTCCCATACGACCCTGGACCGGAGCGATATAGGCGAGGCGCCGCCCGTCCGGCGAGACGGAAGGCTGAATATCGTGTCGCTGGCCGCTCACGACCGGGATCTTCTCGCCGCTCGCAAGGTCGAGACGGTAGATGTCCAGGCTCCCTGCCCGGCCGCTGACGAAGTAAAGGCTCTGTCCATCTGGGCTCCAGGCGGGCTGGATATCCACGTGCGGATCCTGCGTCAATCGTTCGATCGATCCCCCTTCGGCGCGCACCAGAGCAATATCGAGATTGCCGTCGAGGTCCACCGTGAGGGCCAGGCGGGATCCGTCTGGGCTCCACACCGGCTCGAAGTGATAGCCAGGCGCCTCGGTCAGCGCGACCGCCTCTCCTCCTTCCGCCGGGAGCTTCCAGATGTCACCGCGCATGGAGAACGCGAGCCATTCGCCGTCGGGGCTCCAGCTGGGGTCGAGCGGTCCCGTCGATACCGCGGGCAGCAGATGACCCTCCACGCGGATCTGCCCGCCCAGCGTTGGATAACGTAGCGTTTGACCGCTCGCCGACGCGAGCCCCAGGCCAAAACCGACCACGTAAAGCAGACATCTCCGCAACATGGGTTCGCCTCCCACGGATCGCCGGCTCGACCAGGCTCGCGAGCCGGGAAGGAAATTCTATCCCCCTAGTGAAGAAGGGGGTTGAGACATCCAAGATGCCCCAACCCCCTTCGTTGACGTCAGTCAGACGGAATCAGTAGCGGACGCGCACCCCCAATCGCAAGGCCCGCGGGTTGAGGATGTCCGTGATCTCGTCGAACGAGCTGCTCGGTGAGAACGTCGCCGCGGGATAGCGGATCGTACCGAAGAGCGTGTTGGAGCCGGTCACGGCGTTAGAGTTGAGAAGGTTGAAGAAATCGACGAGGAATCCGATCTGGGTGGTCTCGCCCAGCCGGAAGTACTTCTCGATCCCGATGTCCAGGAGATGCTGCGCCGGAAATCGGGTCTCACCAGGCACCTCCGCATTGATCGTCTGGCTGCCCTGGGTGAGGCCGCTGATGCGCACCCGACGGGTGTTCGGCTGGCCGGAGGTCCCGCGGTAGTTCATGGACAGGCGAACGTCGGCGGGCAAGTGATAGGTCCCCACGACACGGCCGATATATTTAGAGTCGAAGGCGTCGGCGCCAAATCGGTGGGTGAGCTGGTTCGGGTCCTGCCAGTATCCCCGGAAGAAGTTGGTCGCGATGCCTTTCCCCTCACCGATGGTGAGTGCCGCCATCAGCTGCCAATTGTCCGAGTAGCGCTTGTTGATGCGGAACTCGATGCCTTTGTACTCGCGTGTCGCCTGTTCCTGGTTGTCCATCACTCGTTTGAACTGGCCTCGGAACTCGTCGTTCAGGTTGAAGATCGGCAGGGTTCCGGCGCCCAACGGGTTGTCGACGCTCGTCTCGGTGTAGCCGCTGAAGGGAATGAGTGGATTGCTGAACCCCACGCCGTCCCGACCCTTCCGGTACTGGAAGGTCGCGGTGAAGCTCACATCGTCGGTGATTTTTCGATCGACGCCTATCATGTACTGATCTTCGTTGGGCTGCTTCACGCCGGGCGCGATCTCGTCCCCGAAGGCGCCGAAACCGGACGAGTCACCGAACGTGAGAAGGCCCTCCGAGTCTATCTCATCCGGCGTCGCCAAGCCGTCTCCGTTGAGGTCCTCCCATGCGACTCTCGAGCGTCGCGGGAGGTTCGGGTTCGCGACGTCGGCCCAGTCCGAGTCCAGGGCGGCAAAGTAGCGCCCGTAGCTCCCCCGGATCGCCCACGTACCGTCGCCCGTCGGGTCGAAGGTCACCCCGAATCTCGGAGCGGTATTCGTCCAATCCACGATGTTCCGGTTCTCCTGCAGCACGACCTCATCAGGGAAGAAAAGACCGGTGCGGTTGAGATCAACGAACGGGGATCGGGACTCGTCCCGGTTGCTCTGGGCGGGCCAGTAGGACTCCTGGAAGGCCACCCGGACGCCCAGGTTGAGCGTCAGCTGGTTGCCGATTGTCCAGGTATCGTTGACATGGAGCGCGAGGTCGCGAAGCTTGTCGTAGTAGTGCGTCGGGCTGTTCCAGATCTCCGCCTGCGCCGCTACGCCGTCCTCGAACCGAAGGGTGGCATCCCCGACGACGTCCTGGAAGACGTCCTGTCCGCCGTCCTCGAACTGGAGGCCGGCGCGAATGTCGTGGCTTCCACCGGCGTTCTCCAAGAACCAGGTCAGCGCGCCGCTGAGGTTGTAGCGGCTGCGGAAGTGGTGCCGGATCTGCTGGGGTCCTCCGGTGATCTTTCCAGTGGTGAGCTCGATGCGTCTCACCGGGTTGGGGCCGGCGAACTCCTCGTTCACTACGAGCGGGAAGTCCCCGAGCAATATGCCGCCGCGAAAGTCGGCGAACACGTTGTCGCTGAGAACGGAAGTCACGGTTCCCTGGAGCACGTCTCCGAAGGAGTCTTGTTTCCAGACCGCTTCCGGCGCGGTGTTCCGGTTGGCGCCGCGGCAGCACGTCCGGTTCGTCGAGCGCGACCAGAAGAACTGGGCCTTGTGGTTGTCCCCGAGCTGCCCGGTGGCTTTGACGGTGTAAAATTGGCGGGTTCTCGGGAGGCTCCCCTCCGAGCCGTCGGGAAGCGTGAACCCAATCACCTTCTGGTCTATGTCCAGGAAACGAACCGAGGCGAAGAACCACAAGCGATCGCGCAGGATGGGTCCACCTAGCTGTCCACCGCCGTCGTATTCGTGCAGCACCCCGCTGCCTCCGGTGACGCCCTGTGCGCGCTGCTCGTCGCTCACGTTGTCCGAAGCGAAGGAGTCCGTCTGGCCGTAGAAGTACCCGCCCCCACTGAAGTCGTTTCCTCCCGACTTGCTCACGATGTCGATGAAGATGCCGGCGCCGCGGATCTCGGCGGATTTGACGCCGGTGACGACCTGAACCTCCTCGAAGCTGTCCACGTCATAGGCCATGAAGGACGAGCCCTGGGTCGCTGGATCGTTCACCACCACGCCGTTGAACAACCAGGTGTTCTCGGAGCGGAGCGAGCCGTAGGCTGTTCTGTCGCTGACTCCTGGGGTCGAGTTGATGAGCGAGTTGATGTTCCGCTCGGTCGGGATCTCTTCGACCAACGTCGCGTCCCAGGTCGCGTGGATGTCGTTTTGCTTGAAGTCAATGGTCGGCGAGGTGCCCACGACGGTGACGGTTTCCTCCCTCCCGGCGAGCCCCAGCGTGATGTTTGCCTGGACGTTCAGACCGCCGGTGACACGGAGGTTCTCACGCGTTACGGTCTGGAATCCGCTGAGGCTGGCCTCCACGCGATACTCACCCGGATCGAGAGCGGGGAAGCGGTATCTGCCCTGACTGCTGCTCACGGTCGTCTGGGACTGGAGGAGCGAAGGACTGGTCAAGGCGAGCGTGACGCCGGGCAGGACCAACCCCTCCTGGTCCGTGACTACCCCGTAGACGCTTCCGCGGGATTCGAACTGCGCCGTCGCGGTACCGGCCAGACTGTCGATGAGCAACAGCGAGAACAAGACTGAGCGTACCCATCTAGGGTTCATGTTTGGTAACCCTCCTTCTCTTGTAGCAAACGCTTGCCGAAGAAACCGCCCCACGACGTTTCGTACGACCACGCTTGTTTCAGTAGGTGTTCAGCAAGTGGACGATAGCTGATGGAAGTGCCCGATGTGGACCTACCAATCGGCACATGTCCTGCAAGAAAAGCGCCAGCCACTGGGGAATCGGGGGAACGATGTCAATGTCTTTCTGTGCAACAAATTATGCACGCTCTGAGCCTTTGCTTCCAGGGCGAACATGTCGAATTCCTCCAATACTTTGGATGGCAATCCACTGAATTGGATTAACTGGTCGAAGCGGGCGCAAGCGCGCGGTGGCGTGTTCATGGACGTGGTTCGAGGACCACGGTGTAGCCGTCGAGTCGAAGCCGCTCCAGAACCTGCAACCGGCCCCGGGGCCAGCGAATCTCGACCCGATCGACGCTCTCGCGCTCGCCGAGCCCGAAGAACAGCCGTAGGTCGCTCTGCGAGAGATAGCTGGCGCCGCTCCGGACCTCCCGCATCTGGGTCCGCTCATCGGCCACCAGCGTGACCCGCGCTCCCAGGGCATCGCGGGCGCTGTCTCTTCCGACGAGGCGCAGTCCGATCCAGTGATGCGGGGGCGAGTCGTTTCGCAGCAGAGACGGCAAGGCGTTCATGTTGGTCACCACGACATCGACGTCGCCGTCGTTGTCGTAATCGGCGAACGCGGCTCCCCGTCCGACCTGCATCTGCGAGAGTCCCGCGCTTCGACCGACCTCTTCGAAACGCCCGTCGTCTCGCTGAAGGAACACCAGGTCGCGCTGCGCGTAGTCGCTGTCGACCTGCTCCGAGGAGAGCTCCGGGTAGATATGGCCGTTGACCACAAAAACATCCAGCCGACCGTCCGCGTCGAAGTCGTGAAAGCCCGTCCCCCAACCGAGGTACAAGAAGCTATCGTTGCCGAGTCCGGACGGAAAGCTCACGTCGCGAAAAAATCCCCTTCCGGTGTTCTGATACAGCGTGTTGTGATCGTGGAAGAAGTTCGTGACGTGAATGTCCAGCCAGCCGTCGTTGTCGTAGTCGCCGAGATCCACTCCCATGCCGGCCTGCTCCCGCCCGTCGGCGTTGTACGCGACGCCGGCGGAAAGTGCGATCTCCGTGAATTTCCCCGAACCCTCGTTTCGGTAGAGGTTGTTCGGCGTCTGGTCGTTGGCGACGTACAGATCGACGTCGCCGTCGTTGTCGAGATCCCCCCAAACCGCACCCAGGCCGTAGAAAGCCTCCCCGGCGACGCCCGAAACACCGCTTCGATCTTCGAACGTGCCGTCCGCGCGACCACGGTACAAGCGGCTTCGCGCCGGCGGGAGTCCTCTGGGTCCGCACAACACGGGGATGCCGACGAAAAAGCAATTCGAAGCCTCCCCGGGCCCCGGGATCGTGTCCCGATCGAACTCCACGTAGCTGGCGACGAAGAGATCGTTGTAACCGTCCCGGTCGTAGTCGGCGAGCGCGGCGCTGGTGCTCCAACCGCGATCGGCCACACCGGCCGCTTCCCCGACCTCGGTGAAGGTCCCATCTCCGTTATTGCGGTACAGAAGGTCCGGACCGTAGTAGCTTACGAAGAGGTCCAGATCGCCGTCGTTGTCGATATCCGATGCCGCCCCGCCCTGGCCCCAACCGTAGCGCTCGAGGCCCGCGGCACCGGTCACGTCCGTAAACGAACCGAGACCGTCGTTTCGGTAGAGCGTGTTGGAAGGACTCGCGAGCTCGCTGTAGTCCAGTCGGGTTCCGTTGACGAGGAAAAGGTCCTGGTCTCCGTCCTCGTCGTAGTCGAAGAAAACCGCGCCGGTGCCCGTGGTCTCGAGGATGTAGCGCTTCTCGTCGATGCCCCCGAACATGTTGGGGGAGGTGAGGCCGGCTTCTTTGGTGACGTCTTCGAAGTGCATCGAATCGGCCGCGGGCAGAACGAGCCCGGCCAGGAGCGCGATCGTAGACAGACGATATCCGCTCATGCCGAGATCGGCATCATAACGCCTACCATCAAGCGATTCGTGAGATTGACAGCCGTTTTCGGCAGATGCTAGCATGCGGTCGGTGCCCGTTGAAGCGCCGTCGTCCTCGGCCAGCGCCGTTGCGACGAGACAGAGACACCGAGAGATGCCTCACCCTGCGCTCCTGGCAACCATCCTTTGCCTCGGGACCGCTTCCGCGACCCTTCTACAGTCGAGCCATGCGGTGCCGGTGACGTTCACCGATCGGACCGAGGCCGCCGGTATCGACTTCACCCACGTCCGGGGCTCCTCAGGGGAAAAGTACATGGCGGAGATCGTCGGAGCGGGAGCCGCGCTGCTCGACTACGACGACGACGGGTTCCTCGATCTGTATCTCGTCAACGGCGCGGCGCTCCCCGGTTTTCAGACCCAAACGACCCCCCGGAACGTTTTGTATCGCAACAACGGGGACGGCACGTTCACCGACGTGACGGCGCACGCGCGGGTGGGGGATCCCGGCTACGGCATGGGGACGGCGGTCGCCGACTACGACAACGATGGGTTCCTCGACCTGTACGTGACCAACTTCGGGCCCGACGTGCTGTACCGGAACAACGGTGACGGAACGTTCGCCGACGTGACCGCGGAGGCCGGCCTCGGTTGCGAGCTCTGGGGCACGAGTAGCGCGTTCGGTGACATCGACAACGACGGGGATCTCGATCTCTACGTCGCCAACTATGTCGACTTCAGTCTCGAGAATCACATCGTCTGTGGGGGTCCCGAGACAGGCGGACGAGACTACTGTCACCCGCGGGTCTATCACGGTCTCCCCGATGTCCTGTACCGGAACGAGGGGAACGGGTCTTTCAGCGACGTGACCCGCTCGGCGGGCGTCTCCACCAACGAGGGCAAAGGTCTGGGCGTCGTGATGGTCGACTACGACAACGACAGCGACACGGACATTTACGTCGCGAACGACTCGGTACCCAACTTTCTCTGGCGAAATCGCGGTGATGGCAGCTTCGAAGAGGTCGGCCTCCTGTCGGGCGTCGCTTTCAGCGAGGACGGGCTCGCCGAGGCGGGGATGGGCGTCGACTTCGGCGACTACGACGGAGATGGTCTGCTGGACCTCTTCGTGACCAACTATTACGACGAGACGAACACCCTCTATCGGAACACCGGACGCGCCTGGTTCGTGGACGAGACCACTCGGTCCGGAATGGGCGAGCCGAGCTTGATGTACGTAGGATTCGGGACCGGTTTCGTCGACTACGACAACGACGGCGATCTGGATGCCTTCGTGGCAAACGGCCACGTACTGGAGACCGTCGACTTCGTCGATGACGGCGTGTTCTTTGAGCAGCCGAACCTCCTATTCAACAACGATGGGCGCGGGCGATTCGAAGACGTGAGCGAAATCTCGGACGGCCACTTCGAGCTCAGCCGCTCGAGCCGTGGAACAGCATTCGGTGATTACGACAACGACGGCGACGTGGACCTCCTCGTGACCAACTCGCGAGCGTCGCCCAACCTGCTGAGAAACGACGGGGTACACCAGAATCACATGCTGGCAATAAGGGCCGTCGGGCGTGAAGCCAACCGCGACGGCATCGGGACGCGGGTGCGGATTCACGCTGCGGGCCGTCAGCAACTGCGAGACGTGCACGGTGCCTACAGTTACTGCAGCCACAACGATCTGCGCGTTCACTTCGGCCTGGGAAACACTTTGGGGGTGGAGCGGGTGGAGCTTCTATGGCCGAGCGGGACGATAGAGAATCTGGGGCCACTCGACGCGGATCACCTCTATGTCGTGAAAGAGGGAGGGGGGATCGTGCAAGCCCTGCCCATGGATGTCGACAGCGGCGCCTCTACGAGTCACGTTCCGTCGCGCGTCGATTGACAGCTCGTCGAAACGGGTGCTAGTTTTCGAGCACGTCCGGCCATGCGCGCTCTTCTCCTCCTCGCGACACTTCTCTCCCTTCAGTCCGCGGAGGAAGGCTACCAGCTCGGAAAGCGTTTGTACCAGGAGGGCAAACTCCTGGACGCGGAGTCGGTGCTCAAGCGGACACTCGAGTTGCAGCCGAACTTCACCCCCGCCCAGTTTCAGCTCGGCGCGGTCTACGTGCGATTGGAACGGCTCGTCGAGGCAGCGGCGCTCTTCGAAAAAGTTCTCGGTCGTTACCCTGCGAGCCCGGAGGTCGCGCTGCAAATCGGTTCCGCCTACCTCATGGGGGGTAGCCGCCCGGAGGCGCGTATTCACCTGGAACGCGCGCTCGAGCTGAATCCGAAGTACGTCGAGGCGATGCTCGCCCTCGCCCAATACGAGGGACAGGCCGGCAACTACGATCGCGCCCTCGAACTGCTCGAGGAAGCAGGACGCGAGGCACCGACGAGAGCCGAGCCCCTGTACTTCCGGGGGGCCGCACTCGATCTCCTCGGTCGCACCGAAGAGGCCATCGAGGCGGCCGCGCGGGCGGTTTCTCTGGTCCCCGGAGATCCACAGCTCCGACGATTCCTCGGTGGTCTGTACCTGAAGCAGGAAAAGTGGCCGCTCGCCGAGAGCGAGCTCCAGGCGGCCATCGATCGAGGCGGCGCGGCTCCCGACGTCTTTTTCGACCTCGGTCGCGCTCACCTGGGTCAAGAGGAGCTCGTTCTCGCCGAGGCATCTTTTCGTCGATCTCTCGAGCTTCATCCCGGCTCGGGCGAGGCGCTCCTTCAGCTCGGCTACATCGCTTGGAGGTTCTCGAAACACGAGGAGGCGCTCCGGCTACTCGAAAGCGCGATCGAAATGGACCCCGATCTGATGCGCGCCTATCACGTGGTGGGGCTCATCGCACTCAGAAACAACGAGCTCGAACGTGCGGAGGGGTACTTCCGGCAGGCGATCGATCGCGATCCGACATTCTCGGAAGCCTATTTCACTCTCGGCAAGATCGCTCTGCAGCGAGACGAGCTGGAGCGGGCGGTCGAACTCTTCGACAAAGCGGTCGAGCTCGCGCCGGACTACAAGGAAGCGCTCTATCGACTCGGATTCACGCATCGATTCCTGGGAAACGAGGCAGCGGCGGCCGCCGCCCTCGCGCGTTTCGAGGCGCTTTCTCGTCCGGAAGCCTCTTCGCGCTGAAAAGTTGGCATTCGGCGACAGAGACGGATACAATCCGGCTCGGCTTCAAGTCCATTTTCCCGACAGGAGCTACCGTGAAAAGAGCCAGACTTTTCGTCGCCGCCGCGTTTGTTCCTGCAATCGCCTTCGCCGCGAGCCCGCTCGACATCCAGGAGAGCGTTCTCGACAACGGGTTCCGTCTGCTCGTCGTCGAGGACCATCGTGTGCCCCGGGTTGCGGCGAGCCTGTGGTACCGCTTCGGCTCGATGCAGGAGCTCGCCGGTGAGCACGGTGCCGCCCACTTTCTCGAGCACGTGATTCACCAGGGAACGACGACGGTGGGAACGACCGACTTCCACGCGGAGCTGCCGATTCTCCAGGAGATCTACGAGACGGAACAGAAGCTTCTCGAAGAGCGCCGTCGCGCGCGCAACCAGCTGCGCATCCGCGAGGTGTTCTACGACGAGCTCGACTGGCCGAGCACAACGGCGATCGAAACGCTGCGAAAAAAGCTCTACGCGCTGGAAGACCGCCAGACGCCACACCGCGTGTTCTGGGAAGAGTACAACTGGTATCGCCGATACGGCGCTTTGTCACGACACGAGGATCCGGTACCCGCCAGCACGGAGCAAGAGTACCTCGAGATAACGGTGGAGCTGCCCAAGGAGGCGATCGGGCTTTTCTTTCGCCAGGAAGCCGAGCGCATGGTGAACGCCGTTTTGCGCGGGTGGGAAGCGCAACGGTTCACCGTGCTCGAGCAGATCCTGAACGGGCTGAGTCGTCCCGAAACGCGCCTGAATCACGCGATCGACGGCGTGACCGCTCTCGCCCATCCGGTGTACACGCCGGACGGCGGGCATCCGCGGGACTTTGCGAGCTTCAATCGAGAGAGCATGATTCGAATGTACGAGGACTACTTCGTTCCCAACAACGCCACGCTCGTCTTCGTCGGCGACATCGATGCGGAAACCGCCCGCTCGCTTGCCGAAAGGTACTTCGGCATCATCGAGAGGGGGCCGGAGCCTCCGGCGCGGCTCGATCTGGAAGCCGAACCGGTGCCGCGAAGCTCCATCCGGCTGGACTGGGAAGAGCCCTTGTACCCGAGCATCGTCGTGCGCTACCGCATTCCCGGAGTCGGTCACCCCGACCGTCCCGCGCTGGACACAATCGCGGCGCTGGCGCAGGGGCGTCACGGTCTGCTCAGCAATCCTTTGATCGGACAGGGGCTGGCGAGCTCCGTCGGCGCGGACTTTCGCGTGATCCACATCTACCGCTTCGGCACGCCGGCGGCGGTCAACTTCGTGGCTGCGGCAACGAGCGATGAGGCGCTTCCGGCAACCGAGCGAGCGATGCTCGAGGCGATCGAAGAGCTGAGAGCTGGCCATCTCGATCCCGCGCTTCTCGAACGAGCCCGGCGCTCCCTCCGACTGGAATGGGAGCAGACCAGAGCGGATCGACTGGAGCTCGCCTTCACCATCGGCCACTTCCAGTCGATGGACGCGTGGAAAACGCTCTCCGAATACATGGCGCGCCGCCTGGACGTGTCCGCGGACGACATCGCGCGGGTGGCCCGCCGCTACTTCGTTTCATCGAATCGGGTCATCGCCACGACGCGAAGCGACCCGGGGAAAGCGAGTTCGCCATGACTCTGAAGACGTTCATCGTTTCGGCAGGCCTTTGCTGCGTCGCGACCTTTGTGCTGGTCAGCTGCGAGCAGGAAGCAACGATACTTCCCGGTCACTCGCGCCCTCTCCTCGAGCACGACTGGCCACATCCGCGGGATTTCACCTTCGAGCCCAGCTCGTTTCGACCTCCCGCTCCGGAAACGGCCCGGTTGGAGGCCGCGAGCGGTCTTCGGGCCTACGTGATAGCGGATGCCTCCGACCCACTAGTCCGGGTGACGGCGGCCATTCCGATCGGGCGATTCTACGAGAGAGAGGGTGAGGCGGGCGGCTCGGAGGCGCTGACGCGCGTTCTGACCAGCGACTCGCAGGGCTCACCGCCCTTGTCGCTCCGGCTCGAATCCCTCGGCACGCAACTCGACGCCGAGCTCGACGTCGACGGCCTCACGCTCTCCGTGGAAGTTCTTTCCGAGGATTGGGAGCAGGCGATCCGCGTGATGATCGACCTTCTGCGGAACCGACGCGTGGAACGAGCGACGCTCGGTGACTTTCGGACCGGACCAGGGTTTGCCTCTCCTACGGCGGGTGTCACCGGCCGAGGCTTCCAACCGAAGGTCGAGCTCGAGCGGCGACTGGGAGGATACCCGCTCTCTCCTCCCGAGCCCGGAATTGCGGTCAGGCTCGAAGCGGTCCGGGCGCTGGCGTCGCGGAGTCTCGCACCGAACCGTTTCGTAGTCGGCATCGGTGGGGATGTACCTCGCGACGAGGCGGTCACCTTGCTGGAGGAGCTGACGTCCGGATGGGAGCTCGGCGAGCCCGTCCCGGACGCGGCGGAGCCCCGCGAGCTCGCTTCGAGAGATGGATCGGGAACTCTGGAGACCATCGATGTCGACACGCTGGAAGGCTGGGTCGCCATCGGACGTGGCCTCGGTCCTGTCCCTGCCGACGAGCGAGCTCCGCTTGCCGTACTCGGACAGGTTCTCGGCACGCGGCTGAACATCTCTGTCCGCGAGATACGGGGTCTCGCAAATCGTGCAACGTTCTTCTTGCCCGAGACGATGAATGGCGCCGGGCTGCTCCACATCAGCACCGGCGGGCGACCGGAGGCGGTGGCGCCTCTCATCAAATATTGCCGCGAAGAGATGGCCGCGCTTCATCGTAATGAGCGACCGGTCACCGAAGAGGAGCTCGCCCTCGCCAAGGGTATTCTCCGGCTGGGGAAATGGCAGGAGAGCCTGGACGGGGCCCGCCGTGCGGCCGCCGCCTATGCTCTGGCGACGCTCCACGATGGGGACACCGGGCGCCTTCTTTCCTGGCCGAAGGATGTCGAGGCCGTGAGTGCCGATCAGGTGGAAGCGGTGGCGAAGAAATATCTCGACCCGCGGACCATGGACACCGTCGTCATCGGCCCCATCGAGCGGATCCGCGAGGCACGACATCCGCGCTGGCCGGCGGATCTGGATGCGCTGTCGTCCGTCCCGAAATGATCACTCATTGGGGTCACAGGCCGGAATCCGGAACGAAGCTAGGCCAGATCTGCGGTTGACGCGCGGCAAGTCATGGCAAGGATTCTCTGTCCCGCACCTTACCAGTTGACCGCCTGGCCACTTCCCTCGCGTCGCACGCGATCGACGACAATGCGGGCACTGACCACATCTTCGAACGCCATCCCTTCCGGCTTGAAAATCGTTACGTCCTCAGCTTTGATGCGTCCTTCGGCCGAACCCACCAGGACCTCACCGAGCTCCGCCTGGACTGCAGGATGGTCTCCGGGCTCCCAGTGCTCTCGAAACTTCTTTCGGGTGTCGACGAACAGGCGACTCCTGCCCAGGAGCTCCAGCGGGATCTCCGAATAGCGGCTTCCCATCGGGGCGGCCACTCCGATGTGAGTGCCGGCTCGAACGGCCCCCGCCCGAAACAAAGCCGTTCGCGCGCTCGTCGTGCATGCAATCACATCCGCCTCAGCGCACACGGCATCTGCCGCAGGCATCGATTCGACCGAAACGTCCACCGTCGATCGCATTTCTGTCAGGTATTCCTCGACCCGTCGCGGGTGGCGGCCCCAGATGACGACTCGCCGAAAGGCATGAGCAGCGAGGTGACACAGCAGATGCGTGCGGGCGTGAAGACCGGTTCCCAGGATTCCCAACACTCGACTGTCTCGGCGGCCAAGCTCACGCGCGGCGAGCGCGGTGGCCGCCCCGGTCCGCAGTGCTGTCAGGTAGGTCGCGTCGACCAGGGCTTCGAGCTCACCCGTGTCCGGATCCAGAAGAGTAACTACCGCTCGGATGTAGGGCTTCCCTTTCGCGGGGTTGTCGGCATAAAGCCCCAGAATCTTGGCCCCAACGCCTGCTCGAGGGACATGAGATGCGTAGAGTTTGATACTGGAGGTGTCCCCTTTGTAGCTCATCCCTCCGTAGGCGTCGCCGACATCGCCTCGCGCGGCAAGCCGAAAGCCCGATTCCACCGCTTCGTTACACTCCTCCACGGTGATGGATCGGCGCACCAAGGCGTCGGGCACGAGCAGCAAGGTCAAGATGTTCTAACTATCGTCGGGGCACGAGCGGGAACAACTTGGGTACCGTGTTAGGATTCCGTCTCCATCCGCGATGCAGGAGGCCGCGACATGAGTGCCGACGGACGGCGTTGGACTTTCCTGTCCTCGATGACCAACGAGTGAAGCTCGGCGTCCACGTTCAACCGACTCCGTTTCGATTCAAATCCGGGTCATCGCTCACCTGCGTCGCCACGAGGCGTCGGCCCCCGCCGGAGCATTCGCGGCGATGTGCTCGGCCATCATCCGAATCAGCTCCGCGGTGGTCATCGGTTGCCAGCCGTGACCCTTCATCGGCCGCCCGTGAACGACCTCGCCGCCATAGTAAGGGTCGGTGCTGCTTTCCAGGAACTCCTCGAGTAGATAGACCGCGTTGGGAAGATAGAAGTCGTCCATCTCGGGATTGTAGATGCGGATCTTGCCAACAAGCTTGGGTCCAATCTCCGGCCATCGGGTCTCGAGGTAGTGCCTGAGGTCGTACCCGTTGTCCCGCATGTAGTACGCCACCTCCCGGTCGATCACGCCCGTTTGCAAATCCCATAGCTGCCGCGGATAGCCGTCCTCGCCCACGGGGCCGTAGGTGGCACTCCAGATGTCGACCTGCGCTCCCGATCTCCCCCGGGTGCCGGAGGCATGCTCCATCTGGCTCACCTGCCGCACGGTGGCGACCGGCTGGCCGTCCGGCCTGCGCTGGAACATACGCTCCGGCGCTCCGCGGGGCGCTCCGGGTACGACGAACGCGTTGTCATCCTCGTAGATGTTGATGAGCTGGTATTGGCGGAAGTCGACCGGGTCCGGATAGAACGTCCAGGTCCCTCCGAAAAAATCCGGATGGTAGACCTGTAGTGCAAGCGACTCCCAGCCTCCGGTCGAGCCGCCGGTCAGCACACGAGCGTAGGGCTCGGTGATGATACGGAATCGGCTCTCCACTTCGGGAATCAGCTCGGTGAGGATGGCGTCCCCGTACGGTCCGTTGTTGGCCGAGTTCACCGCGTAGGAGTCGTCGAAGTACGGCGTCGGGTGCTGGAAGGTCACGGCGATCGTCCGCGGAAAACCGTCCGAGCTCCACGACTGGTAGAACTCGTAGCCGGACTCCCTCTGACCCCCCGCCCGCTCGCGCATATCCCGGAATAGATCCCTGGCACCTTCGTCCGGCGGCTCGGTGGTGAAACCGAATGGGGCGTCAAGGCTGAAATGGTTCTGTTGATAGACCACCGGGTAGCGGATTTCCGGATTCTCCTCGTAGCCCTTGGGAAGCAAAACGGTAGCCCCGAGGTCGATCGGATGACCCCAAAACTCCGTGAGCAGCTTGCTCTGGATCTCGAAACGTTTGACCCACTCGGTGTCCTCCGGCCTCTCGATGGGAGGAATGACGTCCGTCAAGCTGAGCTCGAACGTCCGGCCGGCTTCCGGATCGAGATGAACCTGCTGCGGCTTGCTGATCAAGTTTCCTGGAGAGAAGGCCCAACGCTGACCCTCCCATTGATCGATGTGGGCCCAGATGACGTGCCCGTCGGAGCGGTGGAACTCGGTATAGACGTTCAGCACCGCCTGCACGTAGTAGTCGCCCGCCGCGAACTCGTTGAGACTGGACAGAGGGTAGCCAACGGCGGAGTTATCGAGGATGGCCGGCTCACCCGGCTCGAGCTGCTCCACGTCCACGGCGAAAAAGGGCATCCGCGCCTCCCGCCTTCGCGCCGAGTTGTAGGCGGCGATGCGGGGCTCCGGATCCTCGTCTGGGCTCACCGTCAGAAACAGGCGTCCGGTGACCGGCTTTTCACTCACCGACTCTGGAAAAGCGATCTCGAAGCGCGTCTCCGGACGTTCCGCCCCGCCACAACCGAAGACCCAAACGGTTGCCGCGGCCAGCACCACCCGATGGATCCGTCTCTGCCAATGCTCGGAGCTCACTACCATGGTCCCCTCTCGTCGACCTATTCTATCTTCTCCTACTATCATCGCAGCGTTGAAGGCGGCAACCCCGCCTCGTGCTAGCCCTAACCCGAAAAAAATTTTGACGCTCTCCGGCGCGTGAGATTGCCAAGTTCTACTCCGACGATTCCAAGGGGTTCATACCGAACGCGCTCTTTGCATGGGGACCCCAACCGCACAAAGGCCCCCATCTTTTTCACCGATCTCTACAGCGGCCTCTGGGCCGTCCGTTTGCTTTCCAGGGAAGTTTTCGAAAGCAAAAACAACGAGGATGCAATGAAGCCGGGAGCGGCGCAATGAGATCCGCTCGACGCGCACGTGACGGCTGGCTGCAATGGGCGCCCTATCGCGCCGCCGTCATTCGGGTGATCTGATCGTCGTAGCCGGCCAGCTCCCAGCGAACGAGCGACACGGGAATTACCCCTGTCGCATGGAACTCGTCCATGAAGCGCTTGAGAGTGAAATCGTCGCCGAGCTGGAGGGCCCGTTCGGCCATCAGCATATCGATCTGGATCTTGCCGATGAGGTAGCTCGTCCCGTAGCCGGGCTGTTGCAGGTAGAGATGCTGCTCGCCATAAACGGTGTCGCTGTCCTCGGGCATCCACCCCCGCGGGGTCCATTTCGCGGCAAACTGCGCCGCTTCGTCGATGGTGTACTCGTTGCTGTGCATGCGCAGGCCACCCAGAGCGCGGGCGGCACGCTGAGCGAGAAGAATCCAGATGAGCTCACGCGAGCGGGGGCGATCGTCGAAAAGCCCGGCGTGCATCATCATCTCTTCCATCGCGGTGGCAATCCCCTCGGAGCGTGCGTCGTAGATGTTGCTGAGCGACGGCACCCGCCGGATCGGGCTCGGGTGCGGCTCTAGGTCCATACGGGCGAGGTCGAACCAGTGGTGGCCGTGGGTCCGCATCGTCAGCGGGTCACGATAGCTGACCTCGGAGAAGAACCCTCGCAGTCCGTCGGCGGAGCTGAAACGCCCGATTCGGGCTCGGAGCGCTGCCTCTTCGTAGTCACGGACCGTAATGACTTCCTCTTCCTCGAGAAACTTCATGTATTCGGTCACCGCATCGTTGAAGCGGCGGTCGTACTCCTCCTCGCTCGCGATGCGGGTCTGCTCCGGCAGCTTGCGGTTGCGGTTCTCTTCGAGCCGCAGCGACGCGTGGGAGCGGGCGAGCTCCCGGAGCATCAGCGTCTCTTGTTGTTCCCAGGTGTAGGGAACGAGGTGGACGTTTTGCAGGTACCAGGTGTAATTGTCCGTCCCGACGCCCGAAGAACCGGTCTTGGAATCTGCCTCGCTTTCGAGCCATTCACGGAACTGGTCGGTGGCCTCGCGAGCCGCCACGATGCCCTCCTCGAGCTCGTCGCTCTGGCCGGCCACCTGACTGGCAAGATCCTTCAGATCGGCGCTCTGTCGTTCCATGGAGCGGATCCCCATCACCCAGAGATCCCGGGCGTTTCCGACCAGATTGGTTCGGGCCTGCTCGAGAAGCGGCGCGACGGTCACGATCCGTGCTGCGAGCTCCGCAGCATCCGCCTCGGAAAGCGGATACTCGTAGGTCCACAAGTCGATCCATCCGTGGATGACCGGACCCTCGTGAGCCGGGACGTCGCTCTGAGCCGAAAAGATCTGCGTATAGAAAGCCGGATTCTGCACCCAGGGTTTCCGCACGCGGTGATCGAAATCGAGGCCGTTCATCTCGGCTCGTACCAGATGGTGGTCCACTTGCTGCGACACCGGCCAGCCGCTCGGGTCGATCGCGACGAGCCGTTGCTGGTACCCGGCCAACTCGCGGTGCTGGGTTGCCATCGCCTCCGCGGTGTAGTCCGGAACGCCATCGACAAACTCGGGCTTCTCGAACTCTCTCCACTCCTCGAACAGCGCGACGAGATCATCGTAACTGGTACTCGTGGCGGTAGTACCCGCCGCCTCTTCGCTCGGAGCGCCGCCGGGGCCGCAGCCAGCAGCGAGAGTGAGCACTGCGGCCAGACAGAGAAACGTTTGCCATCGGAGCGACCAAGACATGGTAGACCTCCATGTGTCGCCGGCAAGTCACCGGAACACAACGCGCCCATACTCCTCCTCGACTCGCTGGATGTCAAACGGCGAGGCGAAGCGGGCAAACGCCTCACGGAGTCAAAACGCCGGACTGTCGCACAGGCTTGCTTCCGGGAGTACAATCGAACGCTGATATCGGTAACCAGGCGGCACGTCTGGGAATCGATCTGCTATCGGGCAAGATTACTCCTGACGAGGCCTACGAGACTTTCCGGGAGAATGTGCCTCCACTAGGCTCTGGCCTCGGCGTCACTCGGGAAGTCGGGGTCGACTGCGCGTCGGAGGTCGCCGCACTCCGATAGCCATCGAGGCGGTTGCCGCCGACCATACGGTCGCTCTCGACGCCCTCGAAAAAGACCGGAAGAAACCCGCCCATGCGGCGCGTGCCCCGTGGATTCAAGTAGCGCCTAACGAGCGTGCGATTCCCGTAGGTGACATCCATCGTGCGGGCGGTCGAGAACGTGTTGAAGCCTTCGTCGAGCCAAGCGTGCTCGAACTCGTTATTCCCGACGAGGCCGTACCAGAACTGATGCCCGCATTCGTGCACCGTGACCCCTTCGGGGGAGCCGCCGCCAAAAGGATTGAAGAGCCTCGTCCCGGCGGTAAAGAAAGTCGGATACTCCATTCCCCCCGCACCGCTCCCGTAAGCGGGATCGACGATCGTCACATGGCCGTAGGGATAGGCGCCGTACCATGTGCCGTAGTTTCGGAGGGCGGCCGCGGTGGCGTGGAAGTGCCGCTCGGCCTGCTCCTCGTGCTCGGGCTGGAGCAAGAGGCGCATGTCCACAGGAGGGAGCGGCGGCTCGTTGAACTGTTTTTCGAGAACGAGATAGTCCGGGCTCGTCGTCCACGCGAAATCGTGCACGTCGGCTTGACGGTAACGATGGGTCGTCGTCCCATCGTCGTGCACGCTCTTGTCCGCTTCGCGGCCCGTCGCCCCGACGACGTAGTCGCTCGGCACCGTGATGCGAACGTCGTACTCGCCGTAATCCGAGTAGAACTCGGTGCCCGCGTGAAACTGATGGGCGTTCCACCCGCCTTCTTCGAGCACCGCGAGCTTCGGGAACCACTGCGCCAGGAAAAAGAAATCGCCGCGGAAACCCGTACGGGCAAAGGTTCGCGGAATAGCAGCACTCCACTCGAGCTCGACTTGCGCTGTGCCTAGAGGCTCGACAGGCTCAGGCAGGGGCACGACCATCAAGGTCCGATCTGCGAGATTCCCGTCATCGGGTGCGTCGTAATGCGCCACACCCGTGACGTCGATGCTCGGAACGCCGACATCCGGAATCAATTTGATGGACGTTACGTCGGAATAGCTGAAATCCCCTTCTTGTGGGTCTTGCCGGTTCCTCCCGCGTGCGCGAAGCCGGGACTCTAGAAGCCACGTGCTCCGGTTGTTGCGCCACGCGTTCCAATAAAGATGTAGCCGGAGCTCGTCGGTCGCGATCGGCTGGATGTTGGTCCACGTGATCGTTTCTTTTCCCTGGATCGTCTTCGTTTTCGGGTCGAGAGTGACCTCGATCGTGTAGCTCGCATTGCGCGCGGACGATTGTTCTAGGACTGGATCAGTGGGCCCGTCTTGGCCCGCGAGAAGCGCCGGAGCGAGGAAGAGTGGGAGGAGAAGAAGAGGTATTTGCGGCATGTTGCCCCTCCAGGGTGCGTGAGACGAGAGCGAAAGTGGCTGATTATATACCCGTCCGACCCGATGACGGCACGGGCCACCCGCGCCGGATGCGAACGACGATGGCGTCTCCGGTGCCTCGAGGCTGCGGTCCTTCGCCTCCGTCAATTCACCGCCGACGCGTCTCACGAGCTCCGCACCCCTCTCTCGGTCCTCAACGTGCAAGCCCAGTCGGCACTCGCCTCGGGGGGGTTCGATCCAGAGGCGGCGTCACTCATAAAAAGCCAGCTCGAAGAGATCGATCGCCTGGCTCTGATGGTGGAAGACCTTCTGACACTGTCCCGGCTCGAGTCTCCCGCCGTGGAGCGAGCCTCGGTTGATGTCGCGGACCTCGTTCTGGAGAGTGTCGAACAGTTCCGTGCGATAGCAGAGTCGAAAGGTGTCGATCTGAATGTGACGAAGGTCGAGCCCTCCGTCATTACGGGGGACCGCTCTCAACTCCGCCGCCTGGTGTCGAACCTGCTCGACAACGCTCTCGAACACACAGAGCGCGGAGGCTCGGTGTCGGTCGAGCTCGGCCGAAGTGAGGACATCTTGCGGCTCATCGTGGCGGATGACGGTCGAGGCATCTCGGCGTCCGATATCCCTCGGATCTTTGAACGCTTCTACCGCGCCGATCGCTCACGATCGCGCCGCACCGGGGGCGCCGGTTTGGGTCTGGCCATCGTCAAGTGCGTCGTGGAATTCCACGGCGGCCGTGTCACCGTCGAGAGCGAGCTCGGGAAGGGGTCTTCGTTCGTTGTCGAGCTGCCGTCATCGGAGAGGCTTTACGAAGCAGGGGCGCAAAGATCTCGAAAGTCGTCTCGAGCGAGACTTCGTCGCAGACGTTTATTTCTCGAAGCAGATTCGACTGCGGGCTCGGCGACCCGACACGGGCCTTTTTGGACAGGCGGCCGCGGAGGTTCATCTCGTGGCTCGGGTGATCTCGCTTAGTACTCCCTAGAGGGGTCCAACGCCTCAGGCGGCGGGACAGAACGGAAGTGGATTACCAGCTCATTCGAAACGCGGTCGTCCAAGCCACTCCCGAGTAGGCGCCGCCGTCATTGGCGCGATCCCTCATGTCGGCAAACTGAATGCCGCTTTGCAGCTTGAGCTTGTGCCCGTAAAAGTAATAGTTCAGACCAAAGTAGATCTCGTTATATCGATCACCGTTGTCCGAAACGAGCTGGCGTTCATACCTGTTGAGCCGCACTCCGTTGACGTTGTTGCTCGCGACGAAGGTGTAGCGGCCAACGAGTTGCAGGTCGTCTATGATGTTGTAGAAGGGCATGACCATCATGCCCCAAAGATCGCTTTGATCGCCGAAGCCGGTAGCCGCCGCGAGATCGGTACGGATACCCCATTTGCCGGCGTCGAGCTTGAAGTTGACGGACAGGATGTTATCGAGGTTCCGGGTGAACGAGTTGTCTTCGTCGGGGTCTTGGTAAACGTAGTTTGCCGCAAGTACGGCCTCCTTCACACCGAGGCGCTTCGCAAAGTCGTAGCCAACCACCACGAGGCCGAAAAAGCTGCCGTTGAACTCGCCAAACCCTCGGTTCTTTCCACCCGTCGAGTAAACGCCAGTCTGGTAGCTGAAGCGATCGGATTCTCCGGAGACGCTCAGCCCGGGAACGTATTCCTGGGTGAACCACATATTGGCGGTCAGGTTGCTCCGATCGATGGCCAGAAGCTCTTTCGACGAGGTTGAGCCGTCCATCGTGAAGGGCGCACCGTGTTTGCCGACGGTCGCTTCGAACCGCTCACTGCGGTTCCATTGCAAGTACAGATCTGTAATCCGGGTAAAAACCGGGTCCGCCTCCTGCGGATTCAGCTCGACCTCGCCGTGCAGCGTAAAGTTCTTGAACACCTTCGCCTTGACGCCGAGTCGCAAGCGGCGGATATTCCATTCCGTGTGTTCTCCCTGGTCCGCATCCACGAGCGCGTAGTCGAGCTGGAAGCGTCCGCTGAACTGCAGGCGCTGGATCACGGAGTTGTCGTCGTTCTCATACCAATCGGCGAACTTCCAGGTCGTGTCGAACTTGGACGGTTGCTGCTCGTCACTTTTAGCCCGCGTCGCTTGGGCAGTAAGGGGCTCGGCGGCCAGAGTGCCAACGACGCGCAGAAGCATCACCTCGATAACAACGAGCTCGAGCGTCCGACCCAGCCGGGTCACGAGTTTCCCCGCGATCTGTGCGGGCCGTCTAGTACCGAGTCGCCAACGCGGGCATGGGCAAGACAGCCGAGAACGTGTTGTGGGGTCATCGGAACCTTCGTGCAAATAGGTGAGCTAGATCAGGGATGAAGGCTAAAAGTAGAATGTCACAAAACCCATTTTACATGAATGCCTTTTCTTGATTCCTATCACTTGCCCCGACTCGTGAGCTCCATCGCAACCAAGCGAGCCAACAAGATCGCCGGATAAAGCTGGACGATGAGCCCTTCGAGCACCGCGATTTGTTTCGCCATGGCAGAGGCCGGGGTAACGTCCCCGTAACCTACTGTGGTCAAAGTGATGAAGCTGAAATAGCTGAATCGCCCGTCGAGCTGATCGAAGACCGTGCGCACGTCGCCTTCTAATTTGAGATCCGTCAAATCGAATGAGCCCGGCTCCACGAGTGCTACGAGAGCGAAAAGCGAGCCGAACGCCAACCCTGTGAGGAGATAGACCGCAACCGCCCCCTCGATGCGGTGCCGCGTTACTGGACCCGCGGCGAAGACGCGAGAGAGAATGGCGATACAAGCGAAGGTGATGAACACCGTGCTGAAAAGCATCGTGGCCACGAAGAGTTCGTATGTCGGGCGCGCGTAGGCGGCCCAGCGCGTTCCGAGGGTCAAGCCGGCAAGCCCGAAGGCCCCCACCTCCACGATCGCCGCTCGATGGCGAGCGTGCTCGAGATCAAAACGAGCGACGTGAAAACATCGATCACGACCTTGCCAAATCCGCGGGGTGGAAAGAAAGGATAGATAACGAAGACGAGAAGTAGCAGAAAGACGAGCAAAAAGGACAAACTCTTGTCCGATTTGTAGAAAAGCGCATCAGCAAACCATTGCCGAACGGACAATCGGCCACCTCCTCTAAGCGAGCGGCCCATGTTACACCACGCGCGTCCGTTGACGTGCCCAGGTCCGCTGTCTAGAATAGGAATCGGTTCGGAAGGTTCTTCTCTTTTTCTCGCGCATCGAATTCCCAAGCGCGAAAGTGGCGGAATTGGCAGACGCGCTGGACTTAGGATCCAGTGGGGCAACCCGTGGGGGTTCGAGTCCCCCCTTTCGCACCAGGTTCCTTCAAGGAGTAGGTCGAGGTTGAAAGTTGACTACGTCGAAGAGGGCTCATCTCTCCGTCACATGGATATCGAGCTTCCGGCGGATGATCTTCACGACGAGTTCGAAAAAGGCGTCCGACGCCTCAGCCGCTCGGTGAAACTGCCGGGCTTCCGCAAAGGCAAAATCCCGAAGGACGTCATCCGTCAACGCTTCCGCGAAAACGTACTCGAGCAAGCCATTCAGGACCTCGTGCCCAAAGCCGTCAACGAAGCGTTGAAACAACGCGAGCTCTATCCGATCGACGATCCGCGCGTCAGCAATCTCGAATCGAAGCTCGGCGAGCCGCTCCGGTTTCGCGCCACCTTCGAGGTCATCCCCAGGATCGAAGTCCGGGACTACAAGGGCATCGAAGCCACCGAGCAAAAGACCAGGGTCACGGACGAGCAAATCGATGCCGGGATCGAGCATCTGCGCGAACAAAATGCCCGCTTCGACCCCATCGAGGGCCGGGGCGCAAAAGACCACGACATCGTCCTCGGCGACCTCGTCGAAACGCCTTCCGGCGGTGGCGCCGAAAAACGTCACGAGGACGTGTCCATCGAGGTAGGCACCGAGGCTTATCACAAGTCTCTCCACGAGAACCTTCAGGGCGCCGAGCCCGGCGCCCTGATCGCTTTCACTGCCACCTTCGATGCTGACGGAGGCGACTCGGAGCGGGCCGGCAAAAGCTTCGACATCACCTTCGACGTCAAAGAGCTCAAAGAGAAGGTCCTTCCCGACGCCGATGACGAGCTCGCCAAGGACATCGGGAGTTTCGATACGCTCGGCGAGGTCAAAGCAGAGTTTCGCAGTCAGGCGGAGAAGCGAGCCGCGCGCGAGGACGAGCAGCACCTCCGGACTCAGCTGATCGAGAAGCTCATCGACGCGAATGCGTTCGATCCGCCGCAGACGCTCACCGAGCGCGAGATCGACAGCCGGCTCGAAGCCGCTGCCCGGGACCTCTATCAAAGAGGCGTCGACCCCACCAAGGCTGGGATCGACTGGAAGGCGGTGCGCACAGAGCAAAGAGCCGCCGCCGAGGCCGCCGTCAAAGCGACCCTGCTCCTCGACCGGCTCGCGAGCCAGGAATCCATCGAAGTCGCGGAGGAGGAGGTGTCCGCGGAGCTCGAAAAAGCTTCGGAGGCCCTCGAGAAAAGCCCGGAAGCTCTGCGGGCTCAAATGATGAAAGATGGTTCTCTAGAGCGACTTACAGGCAGGCTTCGCCGAGAGAAGGCGTTTGACTTCATCAAGCAACATGCTAAACTTAAATAGGAGTTGAACTTACGATGCAGGTCCCAATGGTGGTCGAACAGACCAACCGGGGTGAGCGGTTTTTCGACATTTACTCGCGCTTGCTCAAGGACAACATAATCTTTATCGGCACGCCGATCGACGATTATGTTGCCAACCTCGTCGTCGCTCAGCTCTTGTTTCTCGAAGCGGAAGATCCTGAGAAGGAGATTTCGATTTACATCAACAGCCCTGGTGGCTCGGTCACCGCCGGGCTCGCCATCTACGATACGTTCCAGTTCATCCGACCCGACGTGACGACCTATTGCATGGGCCAAGCCGCGAGCATGGCGGCAGTGCTTCTGGCCGCTGGCACGCCTTCTAAGCGCTTCGCGCTCCCCAATTCCAGAGTCGTCATCCACCAACCGTCGGGAGGCACCCAGGGGCAGGCCACCGACATCAACATCCAGGCCAAAGAGATCCTTCGGACGCGGCAGCGCCTGAACGAGATCCTTGCAAATCACTGCGGCCAGGACATTTCCAAAATCGAACAGGACGTCGAGCGGGATTTCATTATGACGGCCGAGGTCGCCCGCGATTATGGGATCATCGACCAGGTCATCGACAAGCGCGCCTGAGAGCGCCTGAGGATTACAACCGTGTCCAAGAAGAATGGCGACCCAGAAGTACTTCGCTGCTCCTTTTGCAACAAGGACCAGAGCGACGTGCGCAAGCTCATCGCCGGCCCTACGGTCTTCATCTGCGACGAGTGTGTCGAAGTCTGCAACGACATCATTGCTGACGATCACCGTTTCGAGAATCGGTCGCAGCGCTCGACGCTCCCGACGCCGGTAGAGATCAAACAATTCCTCGACGAATATGTCGTCGGTCAGGAAGAGGCGAAAAAGCGGCTCGCCGTCGCCGTGTACAACCACTACAAGCGCGTCAACATCATGAAGTCCAAGGCGCGCCAGGACGTCGAGCTCACCAAAAGCAACATTCTACTTATCGGGGCCACGGGCACGGGAAAGACTTTGCTCGCGCAAACGCTCGCGAAGCTGCTTTCGGTGCCGTTCACGATCGTGGACGCCACCACGCTCACCGAAGCGGGCTATGTGGGCGAGGATGTCGAGAACATTATCCTCAAGCTCCTCCAGGCCGCCCAGGGAGATATCGAAAAAGCGCAGGAAGGCATCATCTATATCGACGAAATCGACAAGATCTGCCGCAAGGACGAGAACCCTTCCATCACGCGCGACGTCTCCGGCGAAGGCGTCCAGCAGGCACTCTTGAAGATCCTCGAAGGCACGGTAGCGAACGTACCACCCCAAGGCGGCCGCAAACATCCGCATCAGGAGTTCTATCAGATCGATACGACGAACATCCTGTTCATCGCGGGCGGGGCCTTCGTGGGGCTCGACAAGATCATCGAGCGGCGCATCGGAAAGAAGAGTCTGGGCTTCCGTGCGGATTTGAAGGTGAAAACGCCCGGCAATGGCGCGGTCTTCGGAAAAGTCCAGCCTACCGACCTCATCAAATATGGACTTATCCCTGAATTCGTCGGGAGGCTTCCCGTCATGGGCACGCTTCACGAGCTCGGTAGGGACGCGCTCATCCGCATCATGAGCGAGCCGAGAAATGCCATCATCAAGCAGTATCAGAGGTTGTTCGAGTACGAAAACGTCAAGCTCCGATTCACAGATGACGCGCTCGGCGCCATCGCCGACTTGGCGGTCGACCGCAATATTGGCGCCCGCGGCCTGCGGATGATCATCGAAGACCTCATGCTCGACATGATGTATAATCTGCCGTCTCAGAAAAAGGTAAAAGAAGTCGTTGTCACCAAGGAAATTGTGGAAGACAGCGAGAAATCGATGACGCTAATCGAGAAGGCAGGCTAGGCACTCGAGTCCGGCCACAAGCGACATTTTTTTTAAAATTATCGAACACGCTATTCATTACGGCACGTCGCGCCGTTTGCGCGGCGAACCGAATTCCCCAAATTGAAACCAGACCGAACGGGCACCGACCGGACGCCAAACTGAACAGGCGCTAACCAGGGACGAGTCACGACCGATATGTTCGGCTCCAAGAGCAAAGACCGCGCGGAAGTCCGAGAGACGCTTCCGATGGTTCCCTTGCGGGACGTCGTCATCTTTCCATATATGATGATGCCCTTCGTCATCGGCCGATCGTCCTCGGTGCACGCGCTCGAATACGCGCTCGCGCACGATCGCAGGATTTTCCTTGCAGCCCAGCATGACGCGACTACGGATAATCCGGGTGCACCCGACATCTATACGGTCGGGACGGTCGCGAACATCCTGCAATCGTTGAAGCTTCCCGACGGCAACATTAAAGTCCTCGTGGAAGGCATCGATCGCGGCCGAACGATCGAATGCCGTGATGAGGACGGCTTCTATAAGGTCGTCGTCAAGACCGTGCCCAAGCCGCGCGATCTTCCACCGGGCTCGGATGAGCTCATCAGCAAGGTCGTGTCACTGTTCGAGCAATACGTCAAGCTCGCGAGCAACCTTCAAAACGAAGTCAGAAACGCCGCCGTCCAGGTGGATGAGCCCTCTAAGCTCGCCGACACCATCGCGTCACACTTGGTGATGACGGTCGAGGAAAAGCAGAATCTGCTCGAGATCTGGAACCCCTTCGAAAGACTGACCCGCATAGCCAGCATCCTCGAGCTCGAAGTGGACAAGCTCCAAGTCGACCGGCGGGTCCAGGGCCGCGTACGCAAGCAAATGGAGCGTGCGCAGAAGGAGTACTACCTCAACGAAAAGATGAAGGCGATTCAAAAGGAGCTCGGTAAGAGAGACGAGAAAGGGAACGAGACCGACGAGCTTCGCACGCGTATCGCCGAGGCTCGGATGACGTCCGAGGCCGAAGATAAAGCGATCATCGAGCTCAAGCGCCTCGAAGCCATGCCGCCGATGTCGGCGGAAGCGACCGTGTCCCGCAACTATCTCGATTGGCTCTTGGCGGTCCCGTGGAAGAAGAGAACACGGGAGAGCCGCGACATCACCCGAGCCGAACGTGTTCTCGACGAAGACCATTACGGCCTCGCGAAAGTCAAAGACCGCATTCTCGAGTTCCTCGCCGTCCGCAAGCTAGTCAAGAAGCAAAAAGGCCCGATTCTTTGCCTCGTCGGGCCGCCCGGCGTCGGAAAGACGTCGCTCGCGAAATCCGTGGCTAGAGCCACGAATCGCAAATTCGTGCGCTTGTCGCTCGGCGGTGTGCGCGACGAAGCTGAGATCCGCGGCCACCGGCGCACTTATATCGGCGCTTTCCCCGGTCAAATCATCCAGATGATGAAAAAAGCCGGCACGGTGAATCCACTCTTACTGTTCGACGAAGTCGACAAGATGAGTATGGATTTTCGGGGCGACCCGGCCTCGGCCCTGCTCGAAGTGCTCGATCCGGAGCAAAACAACTCGTTCCAGGATCACTATCTCGATGTCGAATACGACCTGTCGCACGTGATGTTCATCGCCACCGCGAACGCGCTCTCGAACATGCCTCACGCTTTGATGGACCGGCTCGAGATCATCCGGCTTCCCGGCTATACGGAGGAAGAGAAGCTCGAGATCGCTAAACGCTTTCTCGTGGAAAAGCAGAAAGAGGCGAATGGCCTCAAGAACCAGAGAGTCTCGATGAGCGACGACGCTATCGTCGAGATCATCCGGCGCTATACGCGAGAATCGGGTGTCCGAAGCCTCGAGCGCGAGATCGCTTCGCTTTTCCGAAAAGTCGCTCGGAAGATCGTGCGAGCCGGGACGGATCTCGAGATTGCTGTCGACGAGAAGTTTGTGGGGGAACAGCTCGGCATCCCGAAATTCCGCCCCCGCAGCAAGGAAGGTGAGGCCGAAATCGGCGTCGCCACCGGTCTTGCTTGGACTGAGGTCGGTGGCGAGCTTCTCACCACTGAAGCGACGCTCATGCCGGGCAAGGGCGATCTCACGCTCACGGGAAAGCTGGGTGACGTCATGCAGGAATCTGCGCGCGCAGCCTTGTCGGTCATCCGCTCCCGCGCCGAGCGTTATCGGCTTCCTAAAGACTTTCACAACAAGCGCGACATTCATTTGCATGTACCGGAAGGCGCCATCCCAAAAGACGGCCCGTCTGCCGGCATCACCATTGCCACCGCGCTCCTCTCCGCTCTTACGGAGATACCGGTTCACTCCAATGTGGCGATGACCGGTGAGATCACGCTTCGTGGTAAAGTACTGTCGATAGGTGGGGTCAAAGAGAAACTGCTAGCCGCGCATCGCGCGGGAATTGCGCGCATCATTCTTCCACTCGACAACGAAACGGATCTGAGCGAGATCCCGGCAAATATCCGCGAGGCGCTTGCGATCAAGCTCGTGGACAACATCGAGGAGGTTTTCGAGACTGCGCTGACGGCGCCGCCACGCGACGCGTCGCTGGAAGCGTTCGACGAGAGTGCTTCGATCGTGAGCGATCTGCCGTCCGAGTCGCCCGATCCACTAGAGGACGATGGGTCGGTGGCGGGAGAGTCGGTCGCGCATTAGAACATCGCGGCTCGCACGGGTCGTGTTTTTGAACAACCTGATTCTATTAGTTTGGGGCTGCCTGGAGTTCTCATTTCTCCATGAACGAAACGATCGAGATCAATGGTCATGATGAAGACGCCCTCGGTGGAATTCGTCCGGAGCGCCGCGTCCGCGGGCGATTTCCCGAAGCCCGACCGTCCCGAGGTCGCCGCCGTGGGACGTTCGAACGTAGGCAAATCCAGGCTTTTGAACCAGCTCACGGGTGTCAAGCGCATGGCCTTCGTCTCGAAAACCCCGGGCCGGACGCAGCTCATCAATTTTTTTCGGTTTCGGGTGGGGGACGAGATGATGCTCGTCGACCTTCCCGGATACGGTTTCGCCAAAGCGCCGCGCGCAACAAGGCAGAGCTGGGAAGCGCTCGTCACGAGCTATCTGTTCGAGAGAGAGGAGCTCTGCCTCGTCTTGCTTCTCATCGACGTCCGGCGCGATCCGCAGGAGAGCGACCTCCAGGTGAAAGCGCTTCTCGACAAAGCCCGCATACCCTATGCGGTCGTCGCGACCAAAGCGGACAAGCTGTCCAAGAGCCAGCTGAAGCGGCAGAGAACGATTTTGGAAGAAATTTATGCGACCGAGGAGGGAGTACCCCTCATCACTTTTTCCGCGGTCACGAATGAAGGAAGGAAAGAGCTATGGACGGTGATCGAGAGACACGTTCGCGAGGCGAGACGAGCACCGAAGAGATAGCGGAAGAGCCGTCTCGCAGCGAGAAGCAAAAGCCCTTGAACATCGCCGAACTCAAGGAGATGAATATCTCCGGCCTCGGTGCAGTTGCAAAAGAGCTCGGGGTCGTGGGCGCCACGGCGATGCGCAAGCAAGATCTCATTTTCAAGATTCTGCAAGCGCAGACGGAAAAGAGCGGACTCATATTCTCCGAAGGTGTTCTCGAATGTTTGCCGGACGGCTTCGGTTTTCTGCGCGCCCCCGAATATAACTATTTGCCGGGCCCGGATGACATCTACGTTTCTCCGTCTCAGATTCGGAAGTTCGACCTGAGGACCGGTGACACCATCTCCGGGCAGATACGACCGCCGAAAGAAGGCGAGCGCTACTTTGCACTCATCAAAGTAGAGGCGGTCAATTTCGAGACGCCCGAGGCGGCGCGCGAGCGCATCTTCTTCGACAATTTGACGCCGCTCTATCCGCAAGATCGCATCAGCCTCGAGGCGGGGAAGGACAATCTATCGTCGCGGGTCATGGATCTAATGACACCGATCGGCAAAGGCCAGCGCGGATTAATCGTCGCCGCTCCGAGAACCGGCAAAACGATGCTCTTGCAGAACATCGCGAACAGCATCACCGCCAATCATCCGGAGATCGTGCTCATCGTCCTCCTCATCGACGAGCGGCCCGAAGAAGTCACGGATATGGAGCGCTCGGTAAACGGCGAGGTCATCAGCTCAACGTTCGACGAGGCGGCCCAGCGACACGTTCAAGTCGCCGAGATGGTCATCGAGAAAGCCAAACGTCTCGTCGAGCACAAGCGCGACGTCGTGATTCTTCTCGACTCCATCACGCGACTCGCGCGCGCGTACAACACCGTCGTGCCGCCGTCGGGGAAAGTGCTTTCCGGTGGCGTCGACTCGAACGCGCTCCAAAAACCAAAACGTTTCTTCGGTGCGGCGCGCAACATCGAGGAGGGCGGCTCGCTCACCATCATGGCCACCGCGCTCATCGAGACCGGAAGCCGGATGGACGACGTCATCTTCGAGGAGTTCAAGGGCACGGGCAATATGGAGATCCATCTCGACCGGAAGCTCGTCGACAAGCGCGTCTTCCCTTCAGTCGACATCAACAAGAGCGGCACCCGCAAAGAAGAGCTTCTGCTTTCGAAAGACGAGCTTTCCCGCGTCTGGATTCTCCGAAAGGTGCTTTCCCCGCTCTCCCAGGCGGAGGCAATGGAGCTCCTGCTCGACCGCATGGGCAAGACGAACAGCAATGCGGAGTTCCTGAACTCGATGCAGGGCTGATCAGCATTCAGGATTCAAAATTCATGAACTCTCAAGACTGAAAGAGCACCACAGTCCAAGAGTTTCCTGAATCCTGAATACTGCTTGGGCTATACTATTGGATTGCGCTATAGACTGCAGGAGTCTGCCATGAAAGCTGAGATTCATCCTAAATATGAAGATGTGAACGTTCGCTGCGCCTGTGGGGAGACGTACACGACTCGTTCCACCAAGGGCGGCGAGATCCGCCTGGAAATCTGCTCGAAATGCCACCCGTTTTTCACCGGGAAGCAGAAACTCGTGGACTCTGCCGGCCGCGTGGAGCGGTTCAAGCAGAAATACGGCGAAGTTCAACGCAAAAAGAAGGCAGCGTCCTCGAACTAGCGCCCGGCAGGCCATGTCGAACATGGAGCAGAAGCTCGAAGCCGTCGAAAAGCGCTTCATAGAAGTCACTGCCGAGCTGGGAAAGCCCGAGGTCGTTTCCGACCCAGCGCAGATCCAGAGCCTGGCAAAGGTGCGCGCCGAGCTCGAGCCCGTCGTGAGCCAGTACCGGGATCTCAAGAGCACCAAAAGCCAGCTGGTGGAGACTCGGGAAATGCTCGCCGAGGCAGACGAGGATGAGCTCAAAGCTCTCGCCCAGGAGGAGATCAACCGCCTCGAGCAGGAGCTCGAGCACCTGACGAAAGAGTTGCGCTTAAACTTGCTCCCGAAAGACCCGAACGACGAGCGCAACGTGCTCCTCGAGATTCGCGCCGGCACCGGCGGGGAGGAGGCCGCACTCTTTGCCCAGGAGATGTTCCGCATGTACTCGCAATATGCGGAGCAGCAGCGCTGGAAAGTTCAGGTCATGAGCGTCAATGAGACGGGCATCGGCGGCATCAAAGAGGTCGTTGCCTTGATCGAAGGCAAGGCCGCCTATAGCCGTTTGAAATACGAGAGCGGTGTCCACCGCGTCCAGCGGGTTCCCGCAACCGAAGCGTCAGGGCGGATCCACACCTCCGCCGTCACAGTGGCTGTGCTTCCAGAGGCCGAGGACGTCGAGATCGACATCAACCCAAGTGACGTTCGTACCGATACCTACTGCTCGTCCGGACCGGGTGGTCAAAGTGTCAATACCACTTATTCGGCGGTGCGGCTCACGCACAAGCCCACGGGGCTCGTCGTCACATGCCAGGACGAGAAGTCACAGATCAAGAATAAAGCCAAGGCCATGCGCGTGCTGCGCTCGCGCCTCTACGACCTGGCACGCAAGGAGCAACAGGACCAGATAGCGAGCGAGCGCAAAGGTCAAATAGGCTCCGGCGACCGAAGCGAGAAAATCCGGACCTACAATTTTCGCGAGGCGCGCGTGACGGACCACCGCATCCATCTCACCCTCCACCAGCTCGCGAGCATCCTCAACGGCAATCTCGACACCATGATCGACGCGCTCGTCACCCATTACCAAACGGAAAAGCTCAAAGAGGCCGAGGCCACCGTCTAGTCGTGACGACCGGCGACAACCGCGGGAGTGTGAGCGCGGCGCGCCTTGTCGAGCGAGGCGCGGATGAGATCGCTCGCGCCGGCATCGCCGAGGCCGGGTTCGAGGCCGAGCTGCTTCTACGGCATGCCCTCGGCTGCTCTCGCGAGTCTCTTCTAGCGCGACTTCAGGAACCCGTTCCCGCCGAGGCTACCGGACACTTCTTTCAGTTCGTCGAGCGAAGACGCGGCCGGGTTCCGGTTCAGTACATCATCGGAACCCAGGAGTTCCACGGGCTCAGCTTCCGCGTGACGCCGGCCGTGCTTATCCCGCGCCCCGAGACCGAAGGCGTCGTGGAGCAAACGGTGCTCGAGCTCAAGAACGAGCGCGCGCCCCGGATCGCGGATATCGGCTGCGGCAGTGGCTGCATCAGCATCGCTCTCGCGCAAACACTCGAGGATGCCGAGCTCGTCGCGATCGACCGATCGAAAGCGGCGCTTGCGATCGCGCGGGAGAACGCGCTCCGACACGGCGTCGCAGCACGTGTCGAGTTCGTCGAGGGCGACTTGCTCGAGCCCGTCGCCGATGCGGATCTCGACGCGGTGGTGAGCAACCCGCCCTACATTCCGGACGAAGAGCTCGCGGGCCTCGAGCCCGAAGTCACGGAGCACGAGCCGCGCAGCGCGCTGTCGGGAGGCGCCGATGGCCTCGACGTGATCCGAAGGCTCGGGCCTCAGGCTCACCGAGCTCTGAGACCGGGAGGCGTGCTCATCATGGAGATCGGCCACGGGCAGTCCCAGGCGGTCGAGGCCCTCTTGCGTGAAGCCGCGATGGAAGAGGAGCGCGTCGTGGCCGACCTCGCCGGCATACCAAGAGTCGTCATCGCGCGGAAGCTGTAGCAGGGTGCTGAAAAATCATTTGCATCCTGCTGCTCGGTCTCACCGGAGCGTCCGGCTTCGTCGGGACCTCGCCGAAGCCCGAAGCGCGTAGGCGGGAGCAGGCAATGGACAAGCTCCGGATCGTGGGACGGAAGAGGCTCACGGGGAGCGTGGCTATCGGCGGCGCGAAGAACGCGTCGCTTCCGGAGATGGCTGCGTCGCTTCTCACGGACGAGCCTGTCACGCTCACGAACGTTCCGGATGTCTGGGATGTGGGCACGATGAGGCGTCTTCTTCTTCGTCTCGGGACGCGTGTCGTCCAGCCGTCGCTCGAGGAGATCACCCTGACCACCGAAAGGTTTGCCTCGGAGGAAGCTCCTTACGAGCTCGTAAAAACGATGCGCGCTTCCGTGCTCGTGATCGGCCCGCTCCTCGCGCGCAACGGGCGCGCCCGCGTCTCGCTACCCGGCGGCTGCGCGATTGGCGCGCGGCCCATCGACGAACATATTCGCGGGCTCGAAATGCTGGGCGCGAAAGTTTCGCTCGAGCACGGCTTCGTCGACGCACGGACGGACGGCCTTCGAGGGGCGACGATCCGCTTCGGCAATGTCAGTGTCGGCGGAACTGAAAACTTGATGATGGCGGCGTGTTTAGCACGAGGCGAGACCATTCTCGAAAACTGCGCGCGGGAGCCCGAGATCGAGGACCTCGCCGAACTTCTCGCGCGGATGGGCGCTTCGATCGAGGGGGCGGGAACCGAGCGCATACGCGTTCACGGCGTCGAACGGCTCCATGGAGCCCGCCATCGTATCGTGCCCGACCGCATCGAAGCGGGGACCTATATCATTGCGGGAGCCCTGATGGGCGATGACGTTCGGATCACCGACTGCCGTCCGAGTCACTTGGGGGCGCTGACGGATATCTTGGGCCGGATCGGGGTCACGCTAGTGATTGGCGAAGACTCGTTGAGCGTCCGAGCTTCCGCCAACGAGCTTGACCGGGTCGAGGTCGAGACGGCGCCCTACCCGCACTTCCCCACCGATATGCAAGCCCAATTGATGACGCTTCTTACCCAGGCGCGCGGCGCGTCCTGTTTGTCGGAGACCATCTTCGAGAACCGCTTCATGCACGCTTCCGAGCTCGCGCGGATGGGCGCCCGCATTGAGCTCCGTGGCAACCAAGCAATCGTGCACGGGCCCACGCCGCTCGCGGGCGCTAACGTGATGGCGACCGATCTCCGCGCGAGCGCATGCCTCGTGCTCGCAGGGCTCGCCGCCGAGGGAGAGACCCTCATCGATCGTGTGTATCACCTCGATCGGGGCTACGAGCACATCGAAGAGAAAATGGCCGGCCTCGGCGCCGAAGCCGAAAGAATCGCCTGAGGGAGCGGGCTCATTTCCGTGGTGAGACCATCACGGAAGACGATCCGACGGCCTGGTAAAAAAGACCGTTGGTCTGCATCAGGATATCGAGCGCTTCCCGAAAGCTCACGCCATCGAGCTCCACCGCCACCTCTTTGTCGCGAAAGGATTCGTCGAAAAGGATGCTCACGCCCGCGAGCTTCGCGAGTGCCTCGAGCACGGTGCGCAAACTCGTCCCTTTCGGAAAGTGCAGCCTAATGGTTCTCGATGAATCCGGGTCGAGCACACGGTCGGCTTCGAAGATCGCCCACCTGTCGGTCGAGACGTTCCCCGACGGCGACGCATCTTGGCTACGGCCTATCTCAGCGAGGTCGTCATGCGCATACCGATTCGTCGGGTCGTAGTAAATCGCCCGCTCGAGCTCCGATGCCGCCCTGTCAAGTCTGCTACGCCTGTCACTCTTGTCAAGCTCGTCCATTTCGAGATATTTACGGGCTTGTCTCAAATGTGCACGCGAGGCCTGGAGCCGCGCCCTATCAAGGGCCATTTGGTATTCGATGTTGTCCGGGTGCTCGTCTCGAGCCCGCTCATAGTAGACAACGGCCTCGTCCCATGCACCGGCTCTCGCCGCTCGCTATGCCTGTTCGACCGATTTCGAAGCATGGCAGGCCGCCAGCGCGACGGACAAGCCGAGCGACACTGCACGCGCCATAGCCCATCTTAAACCGAGCCGGTGTGCGAGAAAAGGAGCGGGGGGATGAAGCTCGACCATAACTTTCGTAAAAATCGTCCGCGCGCTCGTACCATTGTAGGTTTTTTCCCATAGCCCGCTATCGGCTTGGCCAATAAGTTATGTTATTCCATAAGGTTAGAGCGCTAAGACGCGTGGCATCGCTCTTGCTTCCTTACGAGCAATGCTCTGCCCTTCCTGCCAAGCAAGTCAGCCTTTGTCGTTCCGATGCAAGGATTGTGGCGTCGAGATGATGCGAGGCAGCTACCGGGCGGCGCCGGAGGGCCTGGAACCAGCCCCGACACCACGGGTCAGCGCGATACCCGCGATACAGCCGATGCCACTTCCGGCGACCGGGACGCCCATACGCGTCACCCGAGGCGGTCTCCGCGCCGCGCCAGACGACCACCGTCTCTGAAGCCATCGCCAGTCGCAGCGCACGATTGGCGGCCGTGATGATTGACTATGTCTGCGCCCTCCTCGTCACCCTCCCCGTGCTGAGCTCCGCCATCTTGGTGGCGGCTTCCGAGCAGAGAGCCGTCAGTGAGCTCGGGATCACAGCAACATTCGCCGGCCTCTTCGTTTTGGGGATCGTCCAAGCGTCCTACCTCATCCGTGAAGATCAGACGATTGGCAAAAAGCTGATGAAGATTCGTATCGTCGATCATGTCGACGGCGAAATACCTCACTGGTCCCGCGTGCTCGGGATGCGATATGTGCTGAACACTGCGCTGCGCCAGATACCGGTCTACGCTCTCGTGGATGTCCTGTTCATCTTCGGTGCGGAGCAGCGCTGCGTTCATGACTATATCGCCGGCACCAAAGTCATCGAAATCTGAGGGGCCGGCCCGACGCGGCCAAGCTGCTAGTTCCCGCGATTCCCGCGCCTCGTATCGACGTGAGACAATAGACGTCAAAGCTTCCCTTTCCGCCGCCCATGCAGCCTCGCGACGATCGATCTTTCGAACCGCTGAGCAATCGCACCTATCTCGAGACTCCAGAGAACGTCCGTCTCGCTTTTCGCCTCGCGGGCCCCGGCATGCGGCTCGGCGCCTATTTGGTGGACTTCGCGCTACGGGTCGTCATCTTCTCTGCGATGGCCATCGCCATTGGAGCTCTCCTCGCCCCGGTGACCGGCACCGCTCTTTCGACGGGCGTCTTCTACGTTCTCGCCTTCGTGCTCGAATGGGGCTATGGGTGTTTTTTTGAGACGTGGTGGAACGGGCAGACGCCCGGAAAGCGTATCTTCGGACTGCGTGTCATCAAGACGGAGGGTTACTCCATCAGCTTTTACGACGCCATGCTTCGAAACCTTCTCCGAGCGGCTGATTTCTTTCCGCTCTTCTACGCAGCGGGCTTCATCGCTGCGGCGTCGACCTCCCGCATGCAACGCATCGGCGATCTGGTCGCGGGCACGATGGTCATCCGTGAGCGCCGCCCGGAGCTCAAAGGTGAGATCGCGGGTCTTGCCAGTTACGAGCCCTTTCCGATGAACGCGTTCGAGCACCGCTACCGCCCGGCCGAGAAAACGCTCGAGGCGATCGAGGCGCTTTTTTGTCGCAAGCTCGACCTCGCTTCTGCCCGGCTCGACGAGATCGCGATGATTCTCGCCGAGCCGATGGGACGGCGGCTCTTATCCTTCGACCTAAGAAAATTCGCGCGCGAACAGCCCGCCGAGTTCTTGTTTCGCGTTTTGAGGAGCTCGCGTGTCGGCGGCAAGGCCGACGTCACGGGCTCGAGCGCCGCATGAACAAACAGAGCTTTGTCCGCGATCGTCGACCCGCGTGGGAACGGTTCGAGTCGCTTCTTACGCGAGCCGAGGCACCGGGAAAGCCGAAGCTCGCTCCCGACGAAGTCAGTGAATTTTCGGAGCTCTTCCGCGCCCTCTGTTACGACCTCGCACAAGTGCGGTCCCGTGACTGGGGCTCGGCCATCGAACGCTACTTGAACGACCTCGTCGTCCGCGGTCACAGCGCGTTTTACGGTGGCAAGCCCATGAAACGCGGCCGCGTGATCGCGTTTTTTGCGCACGTCTTCCCGCGGCTGCTGCGACAGAATCAAGCTTTCTTCTGGGCAGCAGCAGCGTTGTTCTTCGTGCCCATGGCGGTGAGCTGGGCCATTATCGTTTCCGAGCCGAGTCTCGCGCATCGCGTGCTTCCCGGCTCGGTGCTCTACGCGATGGAGAGCATGTACGAGGGCGACTCGACGGAATCCGATGACGATGCGGATAGCGGTTTCGAGCGCCAAGATGCGGCCATGGCGGGCTTCTACATAAAGCACAACACATCGATCGCCTTCCAGTGTTTTGCTCTCGGCTTCTTCCTCGGTCTCGGAACGATATACGTTCTTCTCTCGAACGGGATTCAGATCGGTACGGTAGCCGGCTATGTCATCGCCCAAGGGCACGGCGAGCGTTTCCTGGGCTTCGTCGTCTCCCACAGCTCCTTCGAGCTTACCGCGATCGTCGTCTCGGGCGCGGCAGGTCTCGTGCTCGGTCACGCAATTCTCGGGCCCGGAAATCTGTCGCGCGTCGATTCTTTGCGCGAGCGCGGCCGCGTCGCCGTTCAGCTCGCTCTCGGTGCTGCGGGGATGCTCTTCGTCGCTGCGATGATCGAGGGTTTTTGGTCCGCCCAGCCGTTGCCGCCGATGGTCAAATATGTCGCCGCTTCCATTTTCTGGCTCGCGGTGATCGCTTATCTCGGCTTCGCGGGACGGGGGGAGGACCCACGATGAAGCTCGAGGAGGCTTCGCTCGCACTCGAGTCGCGATCGGTCGGCGCTTGCATCGACATCGCCATTCTGTTTTACCGGCACCACATCGGCAAACTGCTCCCGCTCTCGTTTATCTTCGGCGCCGTTCCGGTCACCTTCGGAATGCTCGGCGCGGCCAATGGCAACGGTTGGATTCTGTCGGGACTGCTCTTTCTCTTCGTGTCCCCGTTTCTGGGCGCCACCGTCGTGGCCGGAGCGGGCCATCACGTCTTCGGCGAGGAATTCACCATCCGACGCGCCCTGTTGCACACCTACCGGCGGCTCCCGGTGCTTCTTCTCTGGCTCCCCGCGGCCCGCTTCGTTTATGCCCTCATCGGGGTCATGTGCTGGGGCCTTCTTTCCATTCCGGCGGCGACACGCTACGGCTTCTTGTCCGAAGTACTCATCCTCGAACAGCTCCGCGGTTCCCGGACTCTGAAGCGCCTCGAAGAGATCCTCCGAAACTCCTATCTGGAGACTTGCGGCCGCTATGCGAGCATTCTAGCCTTCACGTTTTGCGTCGGCGTTATGCTCTTCCTGCTGTTCGATTTAGGCACGCAGTTCCTATTCGCCACGCCGATACTGATGGCCAAAGTTTCGTGGGCCGTTGCTGCCGAAGACATCGCGAACTTGCTCGCCTACGATCCTCTGCTCGTGGGTGCTCTCTCCGCAACGTGGTGGCTCGTCTATCCGCTCGCGCGCCTCGCTTGGTTTTTCTGCTATCTGGACGCACGCGTTCGCAAAGAAGGTTGGGATGTAGAGATCGAGCTTCGCGTCGAGGCCAGAAGATTGTCACATGCCGAGGCCGGGAGATTGTCGCATGCGTAATGAGCGATGGGCCGTGCTATGGCTCTTCGTGTGGACGGCGGCGGCAGCGGCTTTTGCGCAAGACGAGCAGGCGGAAAGCATCGTGTATCGTGACGCGATCGTCGTTACGGAGACGCTCGAGGCGATCATGGCGCAACCGGAATTTCGCCGGCTCACCGAAAAGCCCCAGCCGGAGACCTCCGACGAGAACGCCTCTTGGCTCGAGCGTTTCTTCGAGTGGCTCGAGCAGCTGCTTGCGTCCAAGCCCGAAGCGGAAGCTCCAAAGACGACGAGTTTTGTCGGCGTGAACACTCTCGTCTATGCACTCGTGGGTGCTTTGCTCATCGTCGTGCTCGCGTTCATCTTGAAAACCGCACTCTCAACACACAGGCAGAAGAGCTTGCCGCGGGAGGATGCACAAGCGCACCTGGTGCAGGCGGGCGCCACGCCGGGGGAGACGCCCCCAGAGCAATACTGGGCGCGCGCCGAAAAACTCCAAGCTCAAAAAGACTACAAAGGTGCTATCCGGGAGCTCTTGCTCGGCGCCATGAGTGCTACCGAAAGACGGGGGCTCATCCGGCACCGCCGCGGCTTGACCAACCGTGACTACATTTGGGCGGCGCGCGGCGCGATGCGGGAGTCGCTCCGCACGATCGCCGCCGCGTTCGAGCTCGTCTATTTCGGCCGACGCAACGCGACCGCAGAAAGTTATCTCACGTGTGCCCGCGCCTATAGGAAGAGCTTCCACGAGTCGAGCAGTCTGCTAGAGGCATCCGAATGAGACAAAACGAATGGCTTTGGGTGGGCGCGCTCTTGATGCTCGTTGCCGTGGGCTACGGCTTGATCCCCGCACCCGAGGCGCGCACCCCGATCGATTCCTTCAGCGAGGATTCGGCTGGGAAAAAAGCGTTTTTTCTTTTGGCCCAAGAGCTCTTGGACCGAGTCGAGCGAAGCTCGGGCTCGCTCATCCCCGCGGAGGAAGGTGCGGATGTGCTCTTGATGCTCGGACCCGCACGCTATCCCGATCGCGCCCAGTGGCAGACTCTCTTCGACTGGGTCGCTCGAGGACACGCGCTGGTGTTCGCCGCCCGGCAGCAAGACCCGGCCATAGCACTCGAGCCCTTCCACATCCGTGTCGTGCCAGCCACCGCGGCTCTTCAAGAGGATGAGGCGCCGGGCTTCGTCACCGATTTCGCCACCGATTTCAACGTCGGCGAAGTCGATTGGGTCTCCGCTGGCGAAGTCCAGAGCGAGGCATCGGATGTGAGCGTCACGCTCAGCGTCGACGGGTCGCCACAAGTGATGTGGCGACCGATCGGTGACGGCGTCGTCGTCGTCGTGGCGAGCGACTACATTTTCACGAACCGCTCCCTCGCGACCGAGGGTCACGGCCTACTCGCATTTCGCATCGTGGAATCCGCATCGCCCCAGGGCTCGGTCTATTTCGACGAAGAGATGAACGAGGCCGGAGCTCCTCGCGTCGTGGGCATTCTGTTCGAATCGCCGTTTCGCGTCGTGACGATCCAGCTCCTCGTTATCACGTTGCTCTTCGGCTGGATGGTGGGGCGGCGCTTCGGACCGCTCCGTAGAGCGGCGAGCTCGGCGCGGCGAAGCCTCGTCGAGCATGCCGAGGCCCTCGGCATGCTCCACTTCAAGGTGGGCTCGGGGTCCAAGCTGATCGTCCCCTATCTCGAGTTCTTTCGACAGGATTTTGGTCTACGCCTGTCGGGCCGGGAGCGTCATCTCGAGTTCGACAAGCGCGCCTTGCGCGACGATGTGAAGTCTGCCGCCGCGGTCGACCAGGCGGTGCGGGCGGCGCGAAGCCCGAGCCTCGAGCGTGGCCGCGTCGCGCATATCTTGAGATCATTGGCAGTAGTGAGGCGCAAGGCGATAGTGAGGAGTCATTGATGGAAGAACGGAACATTCCGGAACCGATGGCCCTAGATCGGGTTGCGAGTTTGTTCGAGGCGGTGAGCGCCGAAGTGAGCAAAGTCATCGTAGGTCAAAAGCGCCTGATCGAAGGCGTCCTCGTCGCGCTGTTCTCCGAAGGCAACATTTTGCTCGAAGGCCGGCCTGGCCTCGGAAAGACGCTTCTAGTCAATGTTCTCGCGCGGACCGTTTCCTGCCACTTTCGCCGTATCCAGTTCACCCCGGACTTGATGCCGTCGGACCTCACCGGCCACAGCGTCTTCGACATGAAGGAGCAAGAGTTCCACTTCAAGCCGGGGCCGGTGTTCACCAACCTGCTCCTCACTGACGAGATCAATCGCTCGCCACCAAAGACGCAATCCGCTCTGCTCGAGGTCATGCAAGAGCACCAGGTCACCGCGGACGGCAAAACCTATCGGTTGAGGCGCCCGTTTCTCGTCCTCGCCACCCAGAACCCGCTCGAGCACGAAGGCACCTATCCGCTGCCGGAAGCGCAGATCGACCGTTTCATGTTCAAGCTGCTCGTCGATTACCCGACGAACGAGGACGAGAACAAAATCCTGGCGCACTATGCCGAAGGACGCGATCCTCGGGAACTGAGCGATTTCGATCTGAACCCGGTGATGCAGGCGGAGGACGTAATCGCCGCCCAACTTGCCGCCTCGCATGTGATCGTCGAGCCCAAAGTCATCCAGTACATCACCGAGATCGTAGCCAAGACACGCGGTTTCCACTCGGTCGCCGTCGGGGCGAGCCCTCGAGGAAGCGTCAATCTGCTCATCGCGTCGCGTGTGCTGGCGGCATGCCGCGGGCGAGATTTCGTGACACCCGACGACATCAAGGAAATCGCGCCCTGGGTCTTGCGGCATCGTTTGATCTTGCGCTCCGAAGCCGAGATCGAAGGCGAGACGACGGACGGTGTCGTGGCTCAGATCCTGGGCACGGTGACGGCCCCAAGATCGTGATCCCTCGCACGCCGCTTCTGGGATATATAGCACTCGCGGGCACCGCTCTCGTGCTCGGGATGTGGTACCCGGCGTTCACGCTGGTCGGGCTCGCCATAAACGGAGTGCTCGCTCTCGTTGCCGGCGTCGACCTTTACCGAACCGTCCGCCCCGACCGATTCGAGACCTTGCGGGAAGTGTCGGACGTTTTGAGCGTCGGGGCGCAGAACCCGGTTGTGCTAAGACTCCTGAGCCGCGCTCCAGGACCGATGACGCTCGAGCTCACTGATGAACCGCCGGAGCCTAGCCGCGTCGAAGGGCTGCCCATGGAAATCGAGCTCAAACCGCAGCGTGAAGTCGAGGTGACCTATCACGTCTATCCGCAGCGACGCGGCCCCAATCGATTCACGTTCGTGCACTTTCGCTATCAGAGTCCCCTCGGGCTTTGGACGCGCAACGTACGGCGGCGGCTCGAGAACGAAGTGCGCATCTATCCCGACATCCGAACCGTGCGGCGGTTCGACTTGCTCGCTCGGCGCAACCGCCTTTCAGAAATGGGACTCAAGCTTTGGAGGCTCCGCGGAAAGGAAGGCGAGTTCGAACGGCTCAGGGAGTATCGGCGCGAGGACGAGATGCGCCACATCGACTGGAGCGCCACCGCCAAACACCAAAAACTCATCAGTCGAGAATTCACGACCGAGAGAAATCAGAACATCGTCATTCTGCTCGACTGCGGGCGCTCAATGCTCAACGAGACCGAAGGCATCTCACATCTCGACCGCGGTCTCAATGCATCGGTCATCTTGAGCTATATCGCGCTCGGTCAAGGGGACAACGTATCGCTCATCGCTTTTTCCAACTGCATCGAGCGCTACGTCGGCCCCATCCGCGGAAAGGCGGCCGTCCACTCTTTGATCCAAAAAACCTACGATCTGGAGCCTCGCCACGAGGCCTCGGATTACGGCCTCGCTTGCGAGGAGCTACTGCGCCGCCAGAAAAAGCGCGCTCTCGTTCTGCTCGTCACTTACGCGCTCGACGATCAGCATCTCGACGCCATCGGCCGGTACTTGCGAACGCTCATATCATCGCACCTTTTTCTCTGCGTGCTCCTGAAAGACTTGCCTCTCATCGGCCTCGCCGAACAGCTGCCGGGGACCGACCTGAAAGCGTATCAAGTCGCCGCGGCAACGGAGATGCTCGCGGCGCAAGAGCGGAGACTCTTCGGTTTGCGGGCCTCGGGGATCCACGCGACCGAAGTGGTTCCCAACCAGCTCGCCGCTGAAGTCATCAACCAATATCTCGACGTCAAAGCTCGCCACTTGCTCTGAAGCGGCAGCAGTATCAAGCTCTCAGCTCGACGAAACCCGCACACCGGCGTTGTCGCGCAGCAACTGTGTTGCTTGTTCGTGATTGCGTCGAGACGATTCCTAATGGCGACCCAAAACGAGGTGTCGACGAAGATCATCGATACCAAGCTCAACGCGCTCTTGTACCGGAAGGTCGTCTGAACTTCTCGAGGTCGCGCTTCCCCACTTCCTGGTCGAACGCCGTGCGTAGCGCCGATTGATTGCGTCGCTGTACGGACCTACAATGGCCGCCGACAACCGATACGGAGCGAGTCCGGCCACCCGCTGAATGGATTCAGCCTAGGAGGCGGTTCCTCCGAGACCTGTACGGTCAGATTCTTTCCACCGGGCTACGAATCGTTAGAACGGCGAGATACGAAATCCTTCCACGGAGAGCTGAATGGAGAAAGGACCGCTGCCAGAAGGCATGGAGTCGTCGTCGAAATTGCCGTCGCCAAAAACGCTTACGTCCGCGTTCACGTCTAGCCCGCCACTTCGGGTGACATAGAGGTTCCCGTCGCGCCCGAAAAGGGTTGCTTTGCCCTCTCCCAGAGAGGTCGATGTCTCCCCCGGGGAATCTGGGTCGAGGTCGAATTCCGGCTGGCCCGACTCGACGCCGATAGCGTAAAGAGTGCTAAAGAAGGACGACGTGCAAGCCAAGGTGTCGAATTCACCTTCCGATGCGACGAAAAATACCGTGGCGGGAGCCGGGTCTCCGATGGAGCCCAAGGTCACGGCTTGTCCCGTCATCCTTTCCTCGTTCTGAAACGCTGTCTCGAAACTAGCGGGCGATCCCACAGGGTATTGCGTCGTCGCCGTGCCTTCGACGTCGGTGTCGAGCCAGATGCGAAACCCAAAGCCGTCGACAGGGACGGCGGCCCGGCTGTCGCCTCCAGAGCCCGCCATGACGAAGACGCGATCCGGCGTGAACGGGTCGTCCAGCAGCGTGACCGGTGCGGTAATCGGATGATCGGTTCCCATCTCCGCGAAGACGGTGAATTGCCAGTTCGCAGGGTCCGGATCGGTCGTGACAAGTTTGTGGACTTTGCCTTGTACGTCCGGAATATAGACGCGCGTCACGAAGTCTTTGGGGTCTAGAGTGTCCGCATCATGAGGGTTGAATAGCGTCGGCCTTGCGGGAAGCGCGTTGTACGGGATCGCGGCCGAGGAGTCGTTTCCGGCCCAGGCCGTGTAGTAGATGACGCCATCTTCGGCGCGAAAAGCAAAGAGGTTCTGCCCTTCGTTCTCGGGGTTGTCACAACCGTACCCACCGCCGGCAAAAACGAGCCATTGATCGGCCTCCTCGGGCGGCGTGCTCGGACCTCGGGTATCGACATTTCCTAGAACGGGCGTCGAGAAGGTCTCGCCTAGCCCGTCGATCGGCCCTTCCATGACTGGAAGTTCGCGATTACCGCGATTCCACAACAAGCGGATGGAGTTCGGGGCGCTCGGGACGGTAGTAATGTCCATCGCGGTGATGAAACGCCCCCCTTTACCGCGGCCAAACACGATCATCGAGTGCCATTTATCGTCTTCGCCGTTATCGGCGCGAAGGAACGCGTCGTCGATGGTCGCGCGTCCCGATGCCGTAAATTTGTGATTGATAATGCCGTTATTGTTCGTCACGACGTTCTTGACGACGTCCTTCAACGTGTCCCGGCTTCCCGCAACCTCAGTGAGCGCTAGCCCGACGATGTCGTCCGGAATGAACGCGACGACCTCCTTGCCTGTTTCCCCTTCGAAGCCTTGCAGCATTCCGAAGTTGGATGTGTAATAAACGATCGTCTTTCGGTTGAAGTGGTCCCAGAAGAAGCCGTCACCAGCGACCGAGCCGCCGACGCCATACTCGGCGGCGTGAGCAAGCGGCGGATCGAAATCGGGCGACCGCGGCGGGTTCGCTACCACCGCAATCGACCCGGCGGTGTTCTCGTAGAGCTTCCACGTAGGATCGCCGTTCTCGTCCAGAGTAGAGAAATTCAGGTCCGTATTTATGCAGGGACACGGCACTTTGTAGATCGTACCGGTAGTCGGATGGACAGAGAGCCGGTGGCCACGTGTGACTTTGACGACGATATCTCTCGCGTGCTCATCGGTCAGTGCGCCGATCCCGTCGAGCTCGGACAGATAGCCAGCCATGACGCCGAGATCCTCGGGACGAACTTCGACCGTGGTGAATTCCCGGACTAGGGTTTCCCCCTCTCGGTTGAAAAAAATGGGACGCGCATCCGGGTCGTCGTCTTGAAGCTCGACTCCGGCGTCCCAAATCAACGAGAAATCTGCTTCACGCGCCGTGCGAGGGAAAGCTGGGTCGGTCACCGTATAAATATTGAACGCTTTCAAATGACCGCGAAAGCTCGGTATCTCCGCGGTCGTCGTGAACAAAACGTTGTTGCGGTGGTTGGCGCGCTCGATCCGCGCCTCACGAATTTTGCCAGCACTGGCCGCCCCTGCTGGGTCCAGCTCGATGGCCGACACGTCCGTATTCGTGTGCGTGGGGACGACTTCCCTCACCGAGGCAACGGTCGAAGGGCCGAAAGACACTTCCGACGTCGGAATGCCAATGCGGTCGAGGACGTCCTCGAACGCGGCGACGAGTCCCTCCCTGTCACTCGCAAAGAGCGCCTTGTTCATTAAGGACACATCGCGACCGGGGAGGCGGGCGCCGCTCGACAGCCAGGAGATCGTGTTGATCCTCCTCTTGTCCGTATCTGACAAATCCATCCCGATCGTGAAGAGATTCCCTTGGGAGCCGTCGAGATTAGGATCGATCGCCTTGAGCGCGGCTTCGCCTTTGAGGCCCGCGTTGTAAGCCGCGACATCGCGTCCGGCGTTTTGGATAGATCCTGGTACGGTAACATCAGGTAAAATGGAGTCCTCTTCCATGAAAGGGTCGGTCGAGCTCGGCCGCATCTTGACGGGACGCGGCACCAGGTCGGCGCACGCCGGGTCGTTGGTGGGGTTCGGAAGAAGGGGGGTCCGCCAGCGAATAGGTACACCTTTTCGAGGGGTCGGAAGGCGTCAAGGCAAAGCCAGGGTATCCACCAAATTCACATTCGCACGTATCGTTGCCATCCGTGACCTGAATGACGAAATTCTTCTGGTCGGGCAGGAGGCCATCCACGAAATTGGTCGTGTTCGCGCTCACGGTGGGGTCGTCCGGGCGTTGCTCTCCGATTAGGTATTCCGCGATATCCGTGTAGGTGATGCCGAGCGGCGTAGCGCCCCCGCTAACGATACCATCGAGCTTTGTCCGGATGGCCCCCCTCGAATCGTCGCCACAAAGCGGAGGAGAAACGAAAGCCGTATCCTCGAGGCCGACGCATTCACCGGGTTTGTCCGGGAAAAAATCCAAATCTGCCGGCGCGTCGACTTGAAGGCACTTTCCCCGACCAAACGGGTTGTTGCTCAAGCCGGCGCCGTAGTGCACGAAAGCCCAATTGACGCGAGGTCGCCCCGAAGCATCCACTATCCGGTCCATGAGCTCCTTGATAACGTCCTTCGCGATGTCGATCTTGCAATCGACCCCTGGAATGCATGCCCCACCTTGGAACGGGTCGTCCATCGACCTGGAGGTGCCGAGCATGACCCAAACGTTGTGAAGGACGCCGGACCCAATGATATCGAGCGGGTTGAGACCCCTTTCGACGAGACAGGGTGGTGCGGCCCGCCCCGTCTGAGTAAAGGTGATCGCGATACCGACGGTGATGAGAGCCAAGAGAGTTCTTTTGATGATTCGATAAGAGCGCATGATTTTCTCGTCCTCGATCTTGAAACGGAGTCTCAGTTCGCCGGGAAGTCGACCGCGTTCGATTGCCCGTAGGTCGTACGCCGAACGCCCGCGTCGCTCGCGCGACTCGTGTCGGAATATTCGTCACCTTCTAGGCCCCCGCTCGGTCGCCGGATGGTCATTTCCAAACGCCGCAGCGATACCGGCCGTCCCGCGCCGGCGCCCATCGCCCCAGGGGCCGTCCCCTCCGCCGTCAAGATGACGCGATCGTGACGCCCGAGCGGTTCCGTTACCGTAGGAGCACCGTAGTCTTGATCGCCGACGATCGGTCGACGCGCCCAAATCGTGAAGCTCCCTTCCAAATCCGCGAAACCGTCCCCATCCAAATCGCCGTACACCGCGGGCTGAAGCTGGGGAGGGCAGGGTGTGGCATGGCATCGAAAATCGTATTGTGTCAACGTACCGTCCGGTCGCGTCAGCACGCGACCGATATAGATGCGCACGCATGGCCCGGACCCATCCGGCTGGCAGCGATCGACCCCATATTGATAGTCGCGACAACCGGGAGTCGTCGAGTCACAGGCGTTCGTATCAGGATGCGCGGGCGTTCCCAAGCCCCACGGCGCGCCCGAATTCGGTACCGTCACGTCAGTTCTTGCCGGCGGTAGGAGCCCGGCGAAATCGCCGTTGCTGAGCACCCACGCCGCGATCACGTTCTTACCGTATTCCAGTGCAGCATCGGCGTTGAAAAACGCCTGCTCGCCCCACCGATAGTTGATCGCGATGTCCGCTTCCGTCGTGGTCGTGAGCATGACAGCCATGCCCAAGACTGTAAGTACGAAGAGGATCAGAATTGAGATGACGAAAGCCGAACCTTCGTCACGAGAAAAAGCTCGAGTTGAGTGCATCAGTGTTGCTCCTCGTTATGAATCGTCTCAATAAACAACGCGAATGCCGCGGGCACAAAGCGCGCCCACGGTTAGCCAACGCTCGCGCTTCGATAAGTCGTGAACCGCGCATCCCCAATGACCGCGAACTGAGAGCTCATGCTCGCTGCCGGAAGGCAGCGCACACGGATCTCCACCATTTCGAGAGGAAGCCCCGGTGAGAACACGCTTCTGATCTCCCAGCGGACTTCATAGAACCCGTTTCCGGCCACGGGCTGCCCCCTCTCATCGAAAAACTGGACGTAGGCGCCGCCGCCCGCCTCGACGTCTCCCCCGTCCTGAAGCACCGGGTTGCGCGCTCGTAACGCCGGATTGGAATAAAAAGGCCCAACGCGCGATGGAATAAAAAGGCGCGGCCTTCAATCGTTCGAGCTGCTCACGCGCGAGGGCTGCCGACGAGGTCATGCGACCCGCGAGCGAGTTCGATCGCGTCGCCAAGACCATCATCTGGGCCAGCGACAAGAGCCCAACGCTCAAAATGACGATAGACATGAGGACCTCGATGAGCGTGAAGCCGCTTTCTCTTCTCTTCGTTTCGCTTCTTCTGTCAATTATGTCTGGCATGCCTGGCCCCCTCACAACTCGTCTTCCAGCTGCACCCGCCCACCTGGGCTCACACGGATAACGCGGCTCAAGTCCGTCGTGGTGTCTCGGAGCGTGACGAGCCAATCGACCCCGTTGGGTGCTTGCTCGAGCGCGTTCGACCCCACCCCTGGACGCGCTCTTCGAAAACGTCAAAAAAGCGGTGACGGCCATGGCCGGTGTCTCTGCGGGGTCCACGATCATCTTCGGCACAGTCGGAGTCTTGATGATCCTCGTCGGAGGCCAGTCGATCCTTTCAGGCGCGATGACTTTGGGCGATTTCGTCATGTATATCTTCTTCACCGGGCTGGTCGCGGCGCCGCTCGTGCAGATATCGTCGATTTCCACGCAGCTCAGCGAAGCTTTCGCGGGGCTCGACCGTATTCGGGAGATCCGCTCCCGCTCGACGGAGCTCGACCAAGACGAAGCCCGTGTGCCTCTGCCCATAGTCGTTGGCCACATCGCCTTCGAGGACGTGTCGTTCGCTTACACGGAGGGTGCTCCCGTCTTGAAGCACATTTCGTTCGAGGCGCCTGCGGGAACGACGACGGCGCTCGTCGGCTCGAGCGGCTCCGGCAAGAGCACGCTTGCGAGCCTCGTCCTGGCCTTCAATCAACCTGAGTCGGGGCGGGTGCTGATCGACGGCAAAGACCAAGTCAAAATACGACTCGGCGACTACCGCTCACATCTCGGCGTGGTGCTGCAGGACAACTTTCTCTTCGACGGCACCGTTTCCGACAACATCGTTTATTCGCGTCCGGACGCTTCCGAGCAAGACATGCGAGACGCGAGCCGCATCGCTCATTGCGACGAGTTCATCACGGGCTTCGACAACGGCTACGACACCGTGGTCGGTGAGCGCGGCGTCAAATTGAGCGGGGGCCAACGCCAGCGCATCGCGATCGCGCGCGCGATTCTAGCCGATCCCAAGATTTTGATCCTCGATGAGGCGACCTCGAGCCTCGATAGCGAGAGCGAGTCGATGATTCAAGACGGTCTGCGCTCGCTGCGCACCGGCCGGACCACTTTCGTCATCGCGCACCGCCTGTCGACGATCATAAGCTCCGAGCAGATCCTCGTCATCGAGGACGGGGAAATCGTCGAAAGGGGCCATCACGAAGCGCTCCTCAAAAAGGGCGGGCGGTACCGAGAGCTCTACGACCGCCAATACCGGGTCGAGATGAACCGGTTCATCAATCCCGGTGAGGATTTCACGCCTGCGGACGAAGAGCCCGAGCCGAGCACGGCCGGTTTCGATCCCCGGAAAAACCTTTGACGCCAGACGAGGCCGCGATCATCCGTCGCCTCCCCAAGGTGGAAATCCACCTTCATCTCGAAGGCGCCATCCCGCTCCCGGCACTCTGGGAGCTGGTGCAGAAATATGACGGCACGAGCGAGGTGCCCACCATCAAAGCACTTGAAGAGAAGTTCCGCTATCGCGACTTCGCTCACTTCCTCTCGACGTGGATGTGGAAAAACGGCTTCATTCGGGAATATGACGATTTCACTTTCATCGCTTCGGCGGTGGCCGCCGACTTGGCGGCTCAAAACATCCGCTATGTCGAGGCTTTTCACTCGCCCGGCGATTTCCATATGATCCACGGTCTCGATGTCGCCCGCATCACCGAAGCTGTGCGTGTCGGACTCGACACACACCGTGACGCGATCGAGATTCACCTGATTGCCGATCTCATCCGCGATTTCGGCCCCGAGCGAGGCAGGGGATGGCTCGAGGAGATCGCGGCTTCGGAGGAGCTCGCGATCATCGGTGTCGGTATTGGTGGCGGCGAGCACGACCATCCGCCCGAGCCGTATGAGCACGTCTTCGAGAGGGCGCGAGAGATCGGTTTGCGCACGACCGCCCATGCGGGCGAAGCCGCTGGACCGGAAAGCGTTTGGGGCGCCATCCGCACGTTGCGCGTCGAGCGCATCGGCCACGGAACCCGCGCGAGCGAAGACGCCACCCTCGTGGAATACCTTCGAGAGCACCAATTGCCCGTCGAGATGTGCCCTCTCTCCAACCTCCGTACCGGCGTCGTCTCGAAGCTGAAGGAGCACCCGATCCGTGCCTTCTTCGACGAGGGTCTTCTCGTTTCCGTGAACACCGACGATCCCAAATTGTTCGGCAACTCACTCGACGAGGAATATCGCGCGCTCGTAAACGAGCTCAGCTTCACCTTGGACGACGTCAAGACGCTCATACGGCAAACCATCGATTCGACGTGGGCGAACGACGCGACGAAACAGCGCTTACATAGCGAGCTGAACGCGGCGGGCTAGTCCTCAGAGTTTGGCGTATGCGATAGAATCTCGCGATGACTTACGTTGTCGTCGTCGTTGTCTACTTGGCCCTGCTCGTCGGGGTCAGCCTGTACCGCTCACGGCAGGTGAAGACACAGGACGACTTCATGGTGGCGGGACGAAGCGCCCCCTGGTACATGCTCGTCGGGACGCTCGTTTGCACTTGGATCGGATCGGGAAGCCTATTCGCTGGCGCCGGCCGAGGTTTCCGCGAAGGATTCTCCGCTCTTTGGATGAGCGCGGGGGCGTGGGTCGGGATCGCGATCGTTTATTTTCTCGCAGGTCGGGTACGGAGGATTGCGCAATATACGGTGCCTGACATTCTCGAGACCCGGTACCACCCGTCAGCGCGAATCCTTGGCACCCTCGCCATCGTCATCGCCTATCTAACGATCGCCGGCTACCAATTCATCGGTGGCGGCCGTCTTTTGAACATCCTCTACCCTGCCGTCGATCCCGATACCGGCAAAGCGATCATTTGCGCTCTCGTTATCTTGTTCACGGTAACCGCCGGGATGCTCTCGATCATCTCTCTCGATGTCTTCAACGGGATAATCATCATCGTCAGCATCGCTGTCGCCGCGCCTATGGCGCTCGCGGGCGCCGGCGGTTGGTCGACGCTCACCGAGACGCTTCCGGCGACACACTTCACCATCACAGGACGCTTGGGAATCTCCTCGGCGATTGGACTCTTCCTGCCGACGCTGTTCTTGCTGCTCGGCGAGAGCAGCATGTATCAGAAGTTTTTCGCCGCGCGCGACGAAAACGCGGCGCGCAAAGCCGTCATCGGCATGATCCTCGGCGTCATTTTCGTAGAAACGCTGATCGATATGACGGCGATCTTCGCTGCCGGCAGCTATTGGACCGACCCGGCTTTCGTCGCCGCCGATGGCAGTTTCAACACGCGCGCGACGGAGACCATCCTGCTCGTGCTCGCGCGGCACAACTTGCCGCTCATCGCCGGCAGTCTCTTGCTCGCGGGGGCGGTCGCCATCGTTTTCTCGACAGCGACGACTTTCTTGATGGTGCCCTCGACCAACTTTGCGCGCGACATCTACCAGCGCTTCATCAACCCCGACGTCAGCGAAAAAGGCATCATCCTGTTCCAGCGCATTTGCATCGTCGCCCTCGCCCTTGTGGCCTTCGTGGTCACGACGCGCTTCGAGAGCATCCTCGATATGGCGCTCTACGCTTACACGATGGTGGGCGCCGCGGTAACGCCGGCACTTCTGGCCGCCTTCTTGTGGAAGCGCGTGACGCCGGCCGGAGGCGTCGCGTCGATCGCGGCGGGCGTCGTGACTACGATCACCTTCGGCTTTCTCGTGAGCGGCGGGATGGCACATTTGAATCTCGGATTCTTCCTACTGCCGCTCGACTACGACTACATTATTTATCCAGCCGCGACGGCCTCGATATTGAGCCTAGTGATCGTGAGCTTGCTCACGCCTCCTTCGCCGGAGGAGGTCTGGAAGAAGTTCCTTACGAATTGAAAAGGAGTGGACTTTGTCCTACGAACGGATTCGAATCGAAGAGACGGAACCGGTAGCTCGATTGACTCTGAGTTGGCCGGAGAAACGTAACGCGCTCTCCATCCAGATGATGGAAGAAGTGACTCACGGCCTCAAAGCCTTGGCGGGGAGCCCGGACGTGCGCGCGGTTATTCTTGGTGCTGAAGGAACGGCTTTTTCGGCGGGGCATTTTCTCGCTGACATGGTCGACAAGGATCTCAACCATCAGCGCTTCGTCTTCGACACCTGTATCGAGATGATGGAGACGGTGCAGGGCATCTCGCAGCCCGTCATCGCCGAAGTGCCGGGTATCGCGACGGCCGCCGGCTGCCAACTCGTCGCAACGTGCGATCTCGCCGTCGCGGCCGAGGGGGCCCGCTTCGCGACTCCTGGCGTCAAGATCGGACTCTTTTGCACGACGCCCATGGTGGCTCTTTCCCGGACTGTGGGCCGCAAGCGCGCTATGGAGATGCTTTTGACGGGAACCTTCGTGGACGCCGAGACCGCGGCCGATTGGGGTCTCATCAATCGCGTCGTTCCCAAGGAGAAGCTGCGGGAGGAAACGGAGCGGCTCGCACAAAAAGTCGCTGACGCAAGCTCGCTCGTCATCTCGCTCGGCAAGCAAGCGTTCTATACACAAATCGATCTCGAACAGAACAAAGCCTACGACTACGCCAAAGAAGTCATGAGCATGAACGCCATGGCGCTCGACGCCCAGGAGGGCATGTCGGCTTTTCTCGAGAAGCGGAAGCCTTGCTGGGTCGGGAAGTGAAGACCCAAAACGATTGGCCAGAACGTCGATCTCAAGATCGATATCGACGGCTAAGCCATTTAGCCAGCGGCGTCTTGTTCGCGGGTGAGCCGGTAAAACGCGCTCGAGCCCGTGCGGTGCAAGCCTTCGACGCGATAGCCTTTCCCGAAATATTCCCGAAAGAGCTTGCGTGTCTGGAAACGCCAATCGAGCGCTAGCTTCCGATTCCGCGCCATGAGCTCGGTGATCGCCTTCGGGAACTCTATGACAAAAGCCTCGACGTCCACCTCGAGGTCGACCTCGTCGCAACGCAGAAGGCCTTCATCGCTGACGCTGGTTCGGTTGGCCCGCGGCAATTCTTCCCAGCCAGGCCACTCCTCCCATTCCTGACGGAGTGCCTTCACGACACGCTGGCTCTCGAGGTGCCACTCCGCCTCGAAGCGGTCGGTCGGGATACCGCCATGAAGAGGGCTGTCGCTCACACCGTAAAGATTCACTTTGTACTTGCGGACAACGCTGCCGAGACGATTGAGGTTTAAATTCGCGTTCGGCGCTTGTAGGGGATCGAACGTCCAATTGACGACATCGAGGCCTTGCTCCAGCACGTGCTCCCGCTGCGCCCATTTGAGCTTCTCACCAAGTCGTTGACCGCGATAATCGCGTAATACAGCGAGCATGTGCGAATGATGGTACGAACGGCCGTGGTCCCAACCGGCAAAACCGCAGACGAAACCAACCATCTTGTTGCCGTCGAAGGCACCGAGGCACACGCCCCCATAGTGATCCATGGCGACGAGGTGGCCCGCCGGGACAACGTCGATTTCGGCGAAACCCCACACGTCGAGCTGAAGTTGGGCACAAGCCTCGTATTCCGAAAACGTCTCGAGGCCTCTGATTGCAACGCTCACGCGGCGCATCATACGGCCGGCTTGTGGAAGCGTCAATATTAAGGCGGCGAGGCTCTAGGCAACGAACCCACAGGGGACTAGTCTTCGATGTCCTCGTAGGCTTCCGCGACGAGCCCGGCGACATCCTCACCATCGTCGGGATAACTCGACATCCCAAACCGAAGCGCGGGCATGATCGGGGGGAGCTCCTCGCCGACGCGAAAGGGATTCTTCTGCACGGTCTTTCGCATCCGATCCACGACGCGGCTTCCGCCATACTTGTCTGACGCGAACGCGATGAGGGCGACCAGGTCTTTCGACGACATCATACCCACGGCGTCGATTTCGCGAACACACCACGTTGCAAGCTCCGCGACGTGCAACAGCACGCCTTCACGAGCTTCTTTGCCGAACAGCTCCACAATCTGGCCCAAGTCGTCCACCTGAACGAGGATGAGGGTCAACGGCCGATCGACGCGCCGGCATTTCGAAATCTCGCGTTTCAACTCGGCGTGAAAGTCCTGCTCGCCGTAAATGGGGACGTCCCTAACCCGGAATCTCGGCTTCCGCAGCTGGGGCGCGGGCTTCTCGGGCAGCGCCTGCGTCTCAAGAGCCGCGCTAGACGCAGGCTCGGCCGTCCTTTGAACTTCCTTGTCTTCCCGGGCTGCTTCGGCCGGCGGAGCGCGATCGAGCATCCCGGCCGGCGCATCGCGCGTCTCTTTCTCCGTTGGGGCCTCGTCGCCTTCCTTTTTCGATGCTTCTGACGTTGAGGCAGACGCAACTCGCTCAGCTGGCGCGGTCGGCGCCACGGGCCCAGCCGACGCGGCCGCCTCCGCTGGCTTCGTTCGCTTGGCGGGGGCGGCTGGCACGGTCGGCGCGGCTGGCTTGGCTGGCTTGGCTGACGCGGCTGGCTCCGCTGACTTGGCTGACGTGGCTGGCTCCGCTGACTTGGCTGGCGCGGCTGGCGCCGTTGGCTTGGCTGGCGCGGCTAGCTCCGCTGGCGCGGCTGGCGCGGTCGTCGGCTTGGCTGGCGCGGCGTCGTCGGCTTGCGACGGCTCGACTCTTTCTTGGTCCTCCTCGGCCGCTTCGGAGACGGGTTTCGTGTCCGCAGCGCTCGGCTTTTCAGAAACGGCGGGAGCGGCCGACTCTGGCTCCGCCGAGGACTTGTCGACGACGCTCGCCGCTTCCTCGACTTCGACACTCGCCGCTTCGGCCACGGGCTCCGCGGCGATAGCGCGGGCCTCGTCGGCGTCGGGCACTTCGTCAACCGTAGCGATGGGCTTGGAGTCGGCGGACGAGCTCTCGGTCGTGATCGCAGGCTCTTCGGATTTCTGGATCGGTGCGTCTGGCGATACCGCGATCGTCCCGGCGCTTTCGACAACCGCATCTGGCTTCGATTCGGGCTCGGTGGCCGTGCGCGAGCCTAAAGGAGCCGACGCACTCTTCGGGCTCTCGATCTCAGCGACAGGCTCGGGCTCGTCGAGCTTCGTGACGGCCGGCGTTTCTACCAGAGCCACGTGCGATGGTCCCGGATCCGGTTTCGGTGCCGATGCCATCGGTGCGGCTAGAGGCGGGCTTGCGACGGGTGCAATGCGTGTATCCGCCTCCTCCGGTTCGGTACTTCCGAATAGCCGGTCCCAGAAACCACGCTTTTTGGCCTCGGGGGGAGACGCCGCCAGGCCCGAACGGCGGAGAAAACTTTTTTGAGGCCTTCGTGTCTTTTTCGCGAGAAGCTGCGCAACGAGACGCTGAAGCTCGGGCGGCTTATAAGGTTTGGTCATGAACCCGTCGGCTTTGAATTGTTGCAGCGCCTCCTGCCGATATTGCTGCCTCAAGTAGACGCCCGTGATCACGACGACTTGGATCCCTTTAAGCGCAGTATCGGACTTGATTTGCTTGCACAGATCGAAGCCGGACAACCCGGGCAAAAGAGCGTCCAGGATCACGACATCGGGATTCTCGCGATGGGTCGCCTCGAGCACTTCATGCGGGTCGCGCACGCTGTGGATCGTCGCAACGAGAGCTTCTAGAGCTCGCGTGAGCGAAGCGAGATCTTCAGCATCGTCGTCAACGATGAGAATCGAGGCTTCTTCGGACATGAACGCTTCGCGAAATATCTACGACGGAAGGTGCTCATGAAGGGGCAACGTACTCGAGCTTGCATCGCGCCAGTTGCATCGATGCCGAGTCGGGTCCCGACAACGCGACTATTCTACCATCGGCATGCCGTGAAAGGCGAATCCGATGCAATAACCCAAGTATCGGCAATAACATAGGGGACGCGGGCGAACGACGAAGACAGGGCAAATATTGTAAAAGCCTGGAGCGGAGTGCTAGTCTGGTTCGAGCAAGACGATGACGGAACAAGACCTAACGGGCACCGCCCACTGGAAAACCAACTTGGCAACGATTGTGGCGTTTGTGGTGAGCATCGTTGCCCTCGATCAAGTCACCAAGTTCTGGGTCACGAGCTCTTTATCACTCGGGCAATCCGTGCCCGTCGTGGCGGGTTTTTTTCACTTGACGCTTGTCCGCAATACGGGCATGGCCTTTGGCCTTTTGTCGGGCTCAGACATTCCCTTCAAAGCGGTTCTGGTCACGTTTCTTTCGACCGCCGCGATGGTCGCGGTGACTTACTACGCCCTCCGATCCGCGCAGCACGAACGCCTCACCCGCTACGGGTTGATTTTCATTCTCGGCGGGGCTGTCGGTAACATCGTCGATCGCGTGCGTCTCGGCTATGTTGTGGACTTCGTCGACGTTTTCTACGGCGGGACGCATTGGCCGGCTTTCAATGTCGCCGATAGCTGTATCTGCATCGGCGTGGGGCTCTTGCTACTCGACAGCTTTCGAAAGGCGCCAAGACCCGGTTTGGCTCCCAAAGCCGAAGCTGCGGCGGCCGCGAGCCGAGGAGACGACTAGGCTTTGTATCCCAAACTTTTCGATTTCGGACAGGTCGGCTTCCTCGGCATCGAGTTCGACGCCGTATTGCATACCTATGGATTCCTGCTCGCCGCAGGTTTTCTCATCGCTTTGAACGTCGCGGCAAGGCGCGGTAAGAAATTCGGGGTCGACGCGAATCTGACGATGGACCTCGGACTTTGGATCCTCATTTCCGCGCTCGTTGGAGCGAAGCTCCTGTTGCTGATCGTCGACTGGCCACACTATCGACACGACCCTCTCAGTCTCATCCGATCGGGCGGCGTGTTCTATGGCGGCCTCGTCGCCGCGGTGATCACGTCACTTTGGTTCTTCAGGAAGCACAAGCTGCCCGTTTGGCGCATGACCGATATCCTCGCACCGTCCGTGGCGCTCGGCCACGCCATCGGACGTTTGGGATGTTTCAGCGCCGGATGCTGTTACGGAAAACCGACAACCGCGCCGTGGGGCGTTACCTTCACGGATCCCTATGCGCGCGAAATCGTAGGGGTGCCGCTCGGTATCGCGCTCCATCCGACGCAGCTCTACGAATCGATCGTGGAGTTCGCCATCTTCGGATTCTTGATCTTTCTCGCGGGCCGGAAGAAGTTCGACGGTCAAGTCTTTTGGAGCTACGTCGCTCTCTATTCGACGGCGCGTTTCGTGATCGAGTTCTTTCGCGGAGACCTCGCGAGAGGTTTCGTTCTCGGAGGCGCCGTCTCGACGTCACAGATCATCGCTTTCGTGCTCCTCGGCTTTTCTGTGTTCGCGCTCTCGACCCTTCGTCGCTTCCCCCAAAAGCGGACGGCGTGAGCGAACGGCTCGAATCCTGGAAGATCGAGCCCTCGGAATCGGCTCTCCGGCTCGACGTAGCCGTGGCGAGCCACCTCGAAGATGTGAGCCGCGCTCGAGTCAAGAAGTGGATCAAAGATGGGCGGGTACGCGTCGACGGCAAAATCGCTCGACCGTCCCGCCTCTGTTACGAAGGCGAGTCCGTGGAAGTGGTGATCCCCGCCCCGGTGCCCGCAAGCCCGGAAGCCGAGCCTATCCCTCTTTCCATCCTCTATGAAGACGAGCATCTCGTCGTGGTCGACAAACCGGCAGGGATGGTAGTGCATCCATCACCAGGTCATCCTTCGAAAACGCTGGTGAACGCGCTCTTGGCCCACTGCCACGATTTGAGCGGCATCGGCGGCGTGGAACGACCCGGAATCGTGCATCGTCTGGACTCGGGAACGACAGGGGTGCTCGTGGTCGCCAAACACGACCGAGCGCACCAACATCTCGCCACACAGTTTCGGAAACGCCGCGTGCGCAAGCGCTACCTGGCCGTCGTGCACGGCGCGCTGCCCGAGCACCTCGTCATCGACCGCGCGATCGGCCGTGACCGGTTGCACCGCACCAAAATGTCAACGCGCACCAAGCACCCGAGATCGGCGAAGAGCACTATCGAGCGCCTGGAACAACTTCCGCACTCAGCGCTCCTCGCGATCCAAATACACACGGGACGCACCCATCAAATCCGCGTACATTTGAGCGAAGCCGGCTATCCGATTGCCGGCGACCAAGACTACAGAGCGCGGCGAAAACGAGCATCTGGACAAGACGCACTCGCCTTCAAATGGCTGAGCCAGTTCCCCCGCCCAGCCCTTCACGCCGAGTCCCTGGCACTAACCCACCCAAACAACGACGAGACGATGCAATGGACCGCCCCAATCCCAAATGACATGAATGACCTCCTAAAAAAACTGAGGCGGATATAGGTAACAGGAAACAGGTAACCGTCAGCAAACAACGAAATGCGGAAAGCAACAAACTGCCTCGTCGCCGGCCAGGTCGTGGCGCTGCTCTTGGCGGAGTGTGTTTTCTTGCTGAATCCCGAGGTGCCCCACACTTTTCAAACGGTGCTCTCGGTCTGGGGCACGTTCGCGCTTACCTACGGGCTCGCGGCAAGCCTCGCCTTTTGGCTGCTGCTCAAAGTCGTCGAAGCCTTCCGTGGCAAGCCGCTCGGCCCGGCGTGGTTGTCCATCAGAGTGTTGACGTGGCTCTTGATGATGGCGCTCGCGAGCGCCGCCACCCTACTCTGGTTCAATCTGCTTCATCTGCGCATGTTTATCCCGTCGCAAACGCTCTCGGGGGTCGCCATCGCCGCCACGGTGGAAACGGCGGCCGCTTTGGTGCTGCTCGTTGTGGGGCTCTTCCATTATTCCTTCGGGCGGCGGGGCGCGGTCGTCAGCTATGCTCTCTCCAGCTTCTTCTTTGTCGCCGCAACTGTGCTGCCCCTCGTCATGCGGCCGCAGCCCGAGGCCGAAGACGCCGTCCCGCGCATGCCCCTTCAAGACATGCCCGCAAAGCGGCGTCTGACCATCATCGGTATCGAAGGGGCCTCGTTATCCTACGTGCTCCCAGCCGTAGCCGAAGGCAAGCTCCCGAACTTTGCGCGCCTCATCGAAGGCGGCGCCTCGGGAGCGTTGAGAACCCTGTACCCTACGGAATCGCTCGCAGTCTGGACGAGCATCGCGACCGGCAAGCTCCCCCGAGAGCATGGCCTCAAAGCTTTCTACCGCTACCGCTTTCCATGGGTCCAGACGCCGTTCTCGCTCCGTCCGCGCGGGCTCGATTTCCGAACGCTCGATCGACTCGGTGCTTTGAATCGAAGCGCCGTCACAGCGGCGTCGCGTCGCGCAGAACCTTTCTGGAGCATCATGAGTGGCTTCGGCCTGCGTGTCGGACTCCTCCGTTGGTGGGGGACCTATCCGGCTTCCGAAATCGATGGTTTCATCATCTCCGAGTTCTTTCATCGTCAGATGCGCGAGGGATTCGACCCACCCCTGCCCCATCTCACCTATCCAGACGGGCTCACCTCTCGTCTCAGCGCCCACGCAGTCCTGCCGGAGCATATCGATGCCGCTACGCTCGACCCATTCGTGGACACCTCGGTCGACATCCCGGGAGACACCGTCCCCTGGCAGAAGGCGCTTCGGCGGGCCCTCGCCGACGACTCGACTTACCAAAACATCGGAACGCTCCTGCGTGATGAAGAGCGGCCTGATGTCTACGCGATTTACTTCTTCGGACTGGACGCGATCGGGCACACTTTCACGCGCTACCAGCTGCCCGATCGCTTCGGAGACGTCAGCGATGCCGAAACTCGAAAATACGGCCGCGTCGTCGAGGCGTATTACAGCCGTCTGGACACGATTCTTGGCAGCTACATCCAAGCTCGAACCGACGACGAGACGCTGGTTGTCGTCTCGGGCCACGGCATGGAGCCGCTCCCGCTCGCCCGACGCGTGATCGAGCCGTTCAAAGGCAATGACCATCTGTCTGGGTATCACGAAGACGCGCCGGACGGTCTTCTCATCCTCCATGGTTCCGGCGTCGCCGCTGGCGCCAAGATCCGGGGCGCGTCGGTACTCGACATCACGCCCACGCTTCTCTATCTGATGGGCCTTCCGCGAGGCCACGACATGAACGGGACCCTCCTGACGGAAGCGCTCGAAGAAGATCTGCTGCGCTCCCAACCCTTGACCTTCATCTCGTCCTACAAGAACTTCCTCATCGAGCCCCGACGCCCCGATGATTTCGAAGGCTCCCCTCTGGACGCTGTCCCCGATCTCCTCGAGATCCCCGAGTGAGGGCAACAGTTTCTTGAATTGGTGGTAGCATGCCGCGGCTATGACCGATGAGCTCGTGATGGATAGCGCCGCGTTCGAGGCGGCGCTTCTGAGGCTCGCCGACGAGATAGCGTCTAAAACGAGTCGGGCGAGCGGTTTTACGGGCCGTCTCGCCTTGGTCGGGATACGCACGCGCGGCGTTCCGTTGTCGCAACGGATCGCGACGCTCATCGAAGCTAAAACCGGTGAGCGGCCCGCCCTCGGGGTTTTGGATATTACTCTTTATCGGGACGACTTGACCGCGGTCGCGGAACAGCCGATCGTCGGAAGTACGGATCTTCCGTTCCCGGTCGACGATACGTGGATCGTGCTCGTGGATGACGTCCTCTATACCGGTCGCACGGTCCGAGCAGCGATCACAGCGCTTATCGATTTCGGGAGGCCGCGAAAGATCGAGCTTCTCGCCATGGTGGATCGCGGCTGTCGCGAGCTCCCCATTCACGCCAACTATGCGGGAGCGACCCTCGAGACGACGAAAAGCCAGATGGTGTACGTCCACGTGGGTGAGCAGGACGGCCGCGACGAAGTGGTGCTCGCAGGATGACCCTTCGGCACAAGGACCTCCTGGGTATCGAGACCCTCAGCGCAGCGGAGATCGAGCTTTTCCTAACGACGGCCGCGTCTTTCAAAGAAGTCGGTGCTCGGACAATCAAGAAAGTTCCGACTCTCCGGGGCCGCACGATCATCAACCTTTTCTACGAACCAAGCACGCGCACGCGCGTCTCCTTCGAGATCGCGGCAAAGCGTCTCTCGGCCGACGCCATCAATGTCAGCGTCTCGGGCAGTTCGGTGGCCAAGGGCGAGACGCTCGTCGATACCGTTCGCAACCTCCAGGCGATGGCGCCAGACGTCATCGTCATGCGCCATCATGCTTCAGGTGCGCCTCACATCGTCGCGAGTGAAGTGAAAGCAGCGGTCGTCAATGCCGGAGACGGGATGCACGAGCATCCGACGCAGGCTCTCCTCGATGCCTTCACGATCCTCGAGGCCAAACAAAAACTGTCGGAGCTCAAGGTCGTCATCGTCGGGGATTTGCTACACAGCCGCGTGTTTCGATCGAACCTTCAGCTGCTCACGAAGATGGGCTCGCACGTCGTTGTGAGCGGTCCCCCGACCCTGATCCCCCCGCACATCCAGGAGCTCGGAGCCGAAGTCGCGCCCACGATGGACCAGGCCCTCATCGACGCTGATGTCGTAATGATGTTGCGCGTTCAAGAAGAACGCATGACGGGCGCCTTTTTTCCGTCCGTCCGAGAATATTTTCGCCTCTACGCGCTCACGCCCGCGCGGCTCGAGCGCGCCAAGCCCGATGTCATCCTCATGCATCCTGGTCCTCTCAACCGCGGCCTCGAGATCGACTCGGCCGTCGCCGATGGTCCTTATTCCCTCATCCTCGAGCAGGTGACGAACGGTGTGGCCATCCGCATGGCAGTCTTGTACTTGCTCGCAGGCGGGCATGGAGAAACAACATGACGCGGCTTCTCGTTCGGCGGGCACGCATCGTCGACCCGAGCCAGGAGCTCGACGAGATCGGCGATCTGCTGCTCGAGGACGGCATCGTCAAGGCCATCGGCGCTCGAACGACCGCCGAAGACGTCGACGTTGACGTTCTAGATGCGGACGGGCTCGTCGCCACGCCGGGTTTCATCGATATGCACGTGCATTTGAGAGAGCCCGGCTTCGAGTACAAGGAGACGATCGCGACAGGATCTCGAGCGGCGGTGGCGGGCGGCTTCACTGCGGTGGCGGCGATGGCTAATACCGACCCACCCAACGATAGCGCGGCGGTGACGGAGTTCATCCTCAGGAAAGCAGCGCAAGCAGACAAGGCGCGCGTTTACCCCATCGGGACCATTACGAAAGGAATGCAAGGAGAACAACTCTCCGAGATGGGCGAGATGGTGGAGGCGGGCGTCGTCGCCGTCTCCGATGACGGCCTTCCCGTACGCGACGTGAACGTCATGCGACGCGCCATGGAATATGCGACCGTTTTCGACCTTCCCGTCGTCGAGCATTGCGAGACGCCCGAGCTTCATCCCAAAGGGGTGATGAACGAGGGCTATTGGTCCACGGCTCTCGGGCTTTTAGGCATTCCCCGAGCCTCCGAGATCATTTCGGTCGATCGTAACGTCGTGCTCGCCGAGCTCACCGGCGCCCGCTTCCATGTCGCGCACCTGTCAACGTCGGGAGCGCTTCGAAGGGTGCGCGAAGCGAAAGCGCGTGGGCTCGCGGTGAGCTGTGAGGTCACGCCGCATCATCTGGTTCTCACGGATGAGAGCCTCAAGAGCTACGACACGGACGCCAAGATGAAGCCGCCTCTCGTCACCGAAGCGGATCGCGAAGCACTTCTCGAGGGGCTCGCGGACGGAACGGTGGACGCCATCGCCACCGACCACGCGCCCCATCACCCCGACGAGAAACGCGAGGACTTCGATCGAGCTCCGTTCGGCATTGTCGGGCTCGAGACGGCGGTCTCGCTTTGTCTCGATCGCCTCGTCAAGCCGGGCGTCATTTCGCTGTCGCGCATGGTGGAGCTTCTCTCCTCGGGACCGGCGCGGGTGCTCGGCGTAGCCGGCGGCACGCTGAAAGTGGGCTCCCCCGCCGACGTGACGCTTCTCGATGCAACGCGGCACGTTCGGGTCGACCCGGAATCGTTTCACTCGCGCGGCAAGAACACGCCTTTCGCGGGTTGGGAGCTCGAAGGCCGGCCCGTGACCACGATTGTCGGAGGGCGCATCGCCTGGTCGCTCGAATGACACATCTCGCCGTTCTTCGCGAAGGTTTGGAAGAGCTCAGAAGACATTACGACGCACGCTATCTGGCGTCCGACCCTCTGGCGTTTCCCCGTCGTTTTACGCGGAGCGACGATCGAGAAGTCGTCGGCCTCGTGGCCTCCGCTTTGGCCTATGGGAACGTCAAGACCATCGCCAATAGCATGGAGCGGATCCTGTTGTGGATGGGTCCGCGTCCCGCCGAGCTCGCTCGCACCCTCGAGCCGAAGCAAGCACTCGCCTCGCTCGGAAAGTTCCAGCACCGGTGGTCACGAGGCCGGGACGTCGTCTGCCTCGTACACTTCGCCGGCCAGATGCTCCAGAGTCACGGAAGCGTAGGGCGATTCTTCGAGGAGAGTTTCGTCGAAAACGACATGGCCACGAGCTTGATGCGGTTTTCCCAGAGGGCGCTCGCGCTAGACCACGCAGGACTGTATCGCGGGCACGGCCTTCCGACGAAAGCGGGCGTTCGCTTTTTTTTCACAAGCCCGCGCACCGGTGCCTGTAAGCGGATGAATATGTTTCTTCGGTGGATGGTGCGCGCCGATGACGGCTTGGATTTGGGGCTCTGGCCATTCATCCCAGCATGCGATCTCGTCATCCCGCTCGACACGCATATTTATCGCATCGGCCACCACCTCGGTTGGAGCCAAAGGAAAACGACGGGATTTCGTACCGCGCTCGATATCACCGAACGCCTTCGGCGGCTCGACCCGGTCGATCCAATCAAATACGATTTCGCGCTGTCGCGCATGGGTATCCTCGAAAATTGCCCGCGCCACAACAACGCGCGTAATTGCGAGCTCTGTAACTTGAAGAAGCGACTGTGATGAAGACCTGCTGTGAGCAAGAAGCACGAAATAGCCTGGCACGTCATGGCGACGTCGCGACCTGTGACGCGTGCGGTGCGCTGCTCTTGGCCTATCAAAACGCTAGAGACTTCGCGCACACTCTCGAGGAGCTCGCGAAACATGGCGTCGCCGCCGAGACCGCCACCCACGGTACGATCTCGGTCATCGCCAAGCCGCGACCTTCCGAATCGAATCTGTGAGCCGTTTTCGCCCCCTCTTGCCGGGAGGCCACCTTCAGACGCTCGGAGGCGTGCTCGCGCGATCTTTTTTGAAATGGCCCTTCCCCTCTGAAAACGTCGTCGTCGACACCGGCCTCGACGTACGCCTCTTACTGCGCGCTTCGTGGCAGGAGAAAGACGCCGACCGGCCGGCATTGTTGCTCGTGCACGGCCTCGAAGGCACGGACGAGGCGCATTACCTCGTGAGCACGGGAGTGGCAGCTTTCCGTTCCGGATGGCACGTGATCCGCATGAACATGCGCGGATGTGGCGATTCCATCTCACTGTGCCCGCAGCTCTATAACGCGGGCCTCACGGGAGATTTACTCGCCGCGGCGGAGTGGCTCGCGAGTCGGGTGGCCCGTTTCGCCATCGTCGGCTTTTCCCTCGGCGCGGGACTGACGCTTCTCACGCTTGCACGGGAGAGAAGGCACCTACCTGAGGCGCTCAAAGCCGCTTCTGCCGTCTGCCCACCGCTTGATATGACGCGATGCGCCGACGCTCTCGAAGAGCGCGCGAATTTCATCTACCAGTCTCGGTTCACCGGTTCGCTCTGTGCGTCCTATAAACGGCGACAGCGTCGCGCCCCCGAGCGCTACGAGCTCGGCCGTGAGCGCGGGATAACCACCTTGCGCCAATTCGACGACGTCATCACGGCCTTTTATGGCGGCTATCGCAACGCAGAGGACTACTATCAGTCCGTCAGCACCGGCCCTGTCTTGGCCGACGTTGAGCGGCCGACGCTCGTTCTATCGTCGACGAACGATCCGTTCATCCCGTATGACAGCGTGCATCATTGGCAACATTCCGGCGCCGTCACGCTCGAGATCGCAAAAGGCGCCGGCCATGTCGGCTTCGTAGGCACTTCACGTGCGCCTCGTTTCTTTTGGGCCGCGGATCGCGTGCTGCGCTTCTTCGAACAGATCGATTCACTCTCCGTAGGAATTTAGATAGCCATCCCTCTAGCTTTACTTTAGGTTTTGTTTCGAACCGAAGGGATTGTGTGCCGAGGCCCGGCAGGGAAGGAGGTAGGTCGAGATAAAATTAACTTTGGGTCGCTCGTGGCGTCCCCGAAAGCGAAATCGGAGCCGTCATTTTGTGTCTGTTGTCCCCGACCGATATGCCGGGCCCACGCAATAATTGCTGTTGCCTTCGCTTGTTTGCCATTTCGGCAATCGTCTGCCGTCGCTTTGCCAAGAAATCGGGTTTCGAATTCTTGTTGCTCTTGGCCATATCAAGCTCCCTTCGCGGTCACGGATGTTTCCAAAAGATGTTCGGAACAACTTATGCGAGCGAGAAAGATCTGTCAAGTTTTCCAGCATTCAGGATCCAGGAATATTAAACGTGATGTCGAAACAGTGGCGTGCGACGCGAAATATTCGCCGAAAACTTCGCATTCAGCTAGATGTTCTTGAATGCTGAATGCTCGAATCAACGGATAGATATATTGGGTCCGTCTAGAATCGTTCCTTGGGCGCGCTCGAAGGCGGCGATCGCTTTGACGTAGTCGATGAGGGCGCGCAGCTCGTTGGCCGCGGCTTGGGAGAGGTCGCGCTGAGCTTGGACGATGAGAAAGCTCGTCGACATACCTACTTGGAATTTTTTGAGTTCGGCATCGAGGCGTCGCTCCGCGAGGTCGCGCGCCACGCGCGTCGCATCGATCCGCTTGCGGTTCGTCTGGACGGCGCGCCCCGTCGAGCGAACTTCTTGCGCGATGAGAATCTCGTTCGAGTCGATCGCGGCCCTTTGTTGGCGCTCGGCCACCTGCGCTTGCGCGTATTGAGCTTGAGCGTGCGAGTTTCCGAGCGGGTAGGAGATATTCAACCCCAATGACCAATCGCGAAAATCTCCACCGAAAACTTGATCGATCGCATCCCCGTAACCGCCCGGGATGACGAGGGTTGGGTCCCCCGCAAAACCCTCGCGCACGAGCTCGGTTCCGCCGATACCGTTAAACGCGATGGATCCCACGAGATCGAGCTGGGGCATCAGCTGGTTCTTGCTGAAACGCACGTTATAATTGCGGGTCTCGAGTTCGACCCGACTCTGATCGAGGACGGGGCGACGCTCGAGCGCGATGCGCACCGACTCCTCGAGGTTGATCTGGATCTCCTCGATCGTCGGCTGGTCGACGGGCGAGTAGGTGCTCGTCCAAAACGCCTCGGTCTCGGGATCGTTGATGAGACGCTTCAGCATGTCTTCGGTCAGACGGATCGCCTCCTCGGCCAGGATGACGGCTTCCTCGCGAGAGGCCACCTCAGCCTCGGCTTCGAGAACGTCAATGGGCGCCATCGTGCCCACTTCCACTTGGATCCGATTGTTCCTGAGAAGATCCTGGGCGAGCCCGAGCGACGTCTGCGCCACCTCCAAATCCCGAATGGCGAACACCAGGTCCCAGTACGCAAACTCCACATCCCGCACCGTATTCATCACCTGGACTTCGAAAGCGTTGCGGGAGATACGCTCACCGTTATTCGCCACAACGATTTGCTGCTTTCGTGGATCGGTCCCGAAGCTCTGCATGAGCGGCTGGACGATCTGGCCGGTGATGGAGGCGTCGTAAAGCGGGTTGAAGCCGGAGAACGCGCTGTTGGTGGTGGAGCGCAGGTTCTGCCACGTAATGTTGTAATTCGCGCCCGTCGAGATCTCTTGCTGCCACGTTATGTTGTAGTTCGTCCGTGTGCTCGTGAGCGTTGGCGCACCGACGAGCTGGGTCTGGGCGGGCGAAGAGCTATCGAGGTTGTTGAAGCTTCCGAAGATGAAGGGCTGATACACCCCTTTTGCGAATCGCACGCCCTCTGCCTGAACTTGCGTATCGAGGCGCGAGACGACGATGTCGAGATTGTTCTCGAGAGCCATTTCGATGGCGTCTTCGAGGGCGAGCTGTATCGCGTTGGGATCTGCGGTCCGTTCGGGCTCGGTGTCCTGCCCGTAAGCGCTCGCGCCAGCGGCGAGGCAGATCAACAGCACGAAGAAAAGGCGCTTCACGTTCATGGGTTATCCTCTTGTTGCTCGGTGTCGGACGGGAACTCTCCTCTAACCGTGCGGACCTCGACTGCAACATACGCGAGCTCCGGTATTTATGTTCCCGTCAAGGACCACCATTGTAGTACGCCACCGCGCGCCATGCAGAAGAGACCGCGCTAAAACACTCCAAAAACAGACGTTTCGCTCGATTTGACCTGCAGGCTAGAATGTGGGGCCCGTGCCGTTATATAAGTTGACCCTCGCGTATGACGGCACTGCATATAAGGGTTGGCAAGTGCAACCCGAGGGCGACACCATTCAGGAACGCGTCCAAGTCGCACTCACGCGCATGGCGAAAAGGTCCGTTGACGTCGTCGCAGCCGGGCGCACGGATGCCGGTGTCCACGCGCTCGGGCAAGTAGCGCATTTTCAGCTCGTGCGCGAAATCCCTCCCGGGGGCATCCTCCGAGGCCTGAACACAATGCTTCCGGGTGACATCCGCGTCCGCACGGTGGAGGAAGCCGAGCCGGAGTTTCACGCGCGCTACAGCGCCCGCTCGAAGACCTATCGCTACCACCTCGAGCGCGCCCCTGTGCCTCTGCCGTTCACAAGCCGCTTTACTCTCCACTATCCTTACGAGCTCGACCACGAGGCTATGGAGCAAGGCGCCCGCGCGTTTGCCGGGGAGCACGATTTCAAGGCTTTTCGGGCTTCGTCCTGTAACGCCAAAACGACGACCCGAACGGTGCTCGCCTCGCGGTGGCTCGACGACGGTAGCGAGCTCGTTTACGAAGTGACGGCGACCGGCTTTCTGCAGCACATGATTCGCAACATGGTCGGCACGTTGCTCGAGATCGGGCGGGGAAAACGCGCGGCCGAGTCGATCCCGCGCCTTCTCGAGCGCGGCGATCGAACGGAAGCGGGACCGACCGCCGCCGCGAAAGGGCTAAAGCTCGTCAAAGTCCACTACGAAGACGCATGAAGCGCTCCTCGAAAGCGCCATCGTTGATCCGGCTCTGCGGCGTACGGCAAAACAACCTAAAGAATCTCGACCTCGAAATCCCCGTGGAAGCCTTCTCGCCGTTACCGGCACGATCAAAATGGAGATGAGCTTTCTCCCGAACGTTTACGTGCATTGCGAGAGCTGTCGTGGCCGCCGGTTCAACGAAGAGACGCTCTCGGAACGCTTTCGGGACAAGAACATCCATGAGATTCTCGAGATGACGCTCGCCGATGCAGAGGTCCTCTTTAAAAACGTCCCTTCGATGCAACGACCCATCGCTCTGCTGAACGCGATTGGACTCGGCTATCTCACCTTGGGACAGCCCTCGAACACACTGTCTGGCGGCGAAGCACAACGCATCAAGCTTGCCTACGAGCTTGCCAAGCCGTCGCGTGGCCGCGCGCTCTACATTCTCGATGAGCCGACGACCGGCCTTCACCCCGCGGACATCGGAAAGCTCATGGGTGTCCTGAATGCGCTCGTCGATGCAGGGAATACAGCGAGCCCGGCGAGCCCGCGCCGCCTCCTCCGTCTTCAGCGCCGGCGGCGGCGCCCGCCTCAGCATCGACTTCGAGCGCATCGGTCACGTCCGAGCACGGTGTATTGGCTGTGCGCTCGCAGCCGAGCAACGCCGAGGTTTGGATCGATGGCGAGCGCTGGCACTTTCCCGGAAGCACCGAGCGCATGACGGTGCATCTCCCCACGGGGCGCTACGAGCTGAAGCTCGAGAAAGAGGGTTACGGCACATTCATCACGACGGTCGATGTGCACGCGGGCGAGACCACCGCGTTGAACGTGCGACTCGGGTCCGCAACACCCTGAGGGCCCGAAATCCGAACTTTCGCCCCGGCCGTGTCTGTACCGATGCGATGATTCGAGCCTCCCCCTCTCCCGTTCAAAGGAGAGGGGTGCCCGAGGGGGGTAAGTGCTCAGGTCGATTGTTCCGGTCGTTGAGCTCTTCTAATTAAGAGATAGCGAGTGATACTTTTTGGCCGATCAGCCTGCCCGAGAGTTTTGCAACGGCTGTGCCATCGAGCTAAGCGCTGTTGTTTCAGTAGATTGACGCTGAGGAGTCACTTCCAGCGCACCAGAATTGTAAGTGAATCCGACGCGCTCAGAACAAGCATCTAGCGTAACTTTTTGTCTACATGGGTTTGTGGCAATGCTGGGCAGCCCGTCAGGAATCCCGACACCTTACCGGGCCGCGGAGCGCATCCCCTCGAGCGCTTTCGCTGCCGCGACGTTGTCGGGATCGAGCGCGAGTGCGCTCTCGAGCTCGCGAAGAGCGAGCGCGCCCAATCCACGTCCCCAGAACGCGCGTCCACGGGCCCAGCGGTAGCGACTTTCCTCTGAAGGTGTCGACTCACGTGCGAGCACCCGCACGGAAGCCGCGTCGGGCCCACTCCCGACCTCGAAGTCGATCGCGCGCGCGCGGTCACCATAAAGAGCGCGGACGCGATAGCGCCCTCCGGGCGCGTTTAACTTAATCGCGGTCGTCACCAGTGTCGGGTTCTGGCCATGAAGAATGCGCTCTTCGGTAAATTCCAGCTCACCGTCCCTTCGGATCTCCCAAACGAAAGGAGTGCCACGCGCCGGCGCCGCGATTTCGGTCACTGCGAATAGCTCTGGCCCACGGAGGACCGAAGCCGGCCAGGGCAGCACGAGCCGGTTGCCGACCAGAAACGGCAGCCGCCTCGACGCTTCCACTCTTTGTATTCGGCGCGCGAGAAGCGGTAGCGGCGGCAAAGACCGGCCGACGGTTGTCTTGCCGACGGCCGAGGAGCCGTTCTCGGCTACCACCGCAAGCTCGATGCGATGGGCTTCCGGCGGGAGAAAACGTCGGCCTTGAAAGCTCAGGGTCGTCGACTTTAACGCGTCGCGCTCCGCGTCGGTCACGTCGAGCTGGATCGTGTCTTCCCAGCGCTCGAGCTCCCTCGCCGAGTCAAGCAGGCGACCCGTCAGCGCGAATCGAGTGTGCCAGCGTCCATCGTTGCGTTTCCAAGGCAAGTGAACGTTCTCATCGAGGTCGAGCTCGAGGACATGGTGGATTTCGGGCACCCCGGCATCGTCATGGAAAACGCGCGCGACGAAGTGTGCCTTCAGGCGTCGCAAGCTGGCGGACGTCTCGACCCGCGCGCCCATGCGACGCGCGCGCGCGACGATATCGTGAAACCCTTCCAGGTTCGCGAGAAGAGAGACCGACTGCGCGCGCCCGCCTCCAGGCACGAGCTCTTTTAGCGCTAGCGCAAGCTCGGCATCGATCGCGTCAACCTCATCGATACTGGCGCCGTGCTGCCATCGCCCGGGCTCCGGTGCCACCACCAAACCTGCAACACCATCGCCCTCGGGGTGCCAAAGTCGAAACGGAGCCGTGCCACCCGGTTTGAAGAATACGAGGTAGAAGGCGTCTGGAAGGTATGGCTGCGCGACGCCCGTGTAGTGCCACAACTCCGCCGGGAAGAGACGGGCTCCGGCATGCGTATAGTCCTCGCGGAACGTAGGCGGGCCCAAGAGTTGATAAACCCGTCCTCTAGCCGAGTGGCGTCCGCGAACGCCGAAGAGTCGATCCGAGGTGCGTATACGTGCGGCGTGATCCTCGCGGTCGCGTAGCGCCCAAAAGGCATCGATGAAGTTGTCGCGAGCGGCATCTGTTTCGAGCGCGACAAAGCTCCCACGCTCCTCAGAGCTGATGAGGAAATGAACCTCTTCCGCAAGCCAAACGCGATGATGCTCGGATAACGGTGACGGCTGAAACCCCAGGAGCGCGAGGATCACGACCGTCACGACCGGAGAATAGCACACCCTCAAACGCCCGAAAGGGCCTGAGCGTGGTCGATATGCTAGAGTAATCTTCTAGCCATGAGCCGCCAAGATATTTTGGATACGACAGAAGAAGGCTCCATCGAAAGACTGCTCTTCGAGAAGATCGACCTCTCGAGGCTCCCGGCCCATATCGCCGTCATCATGGACGGCAACGGTCGATGGGCGAAAGGGCACGGCCTGCCGCGCGTCGAAGGACACCGGTCTGGAATCGCCTCCGTTCGAGAGATCGTCGAGACTTGCACTCGGCTCGATGTTCCCGTTTTGACGCTCTACGCGTTCTCTGTCGAGAACTGGAAACGTCCACGTACGGAAGTCGACGTTCTGATGAAGCTGCTCAAACAATATCTGCGGCTCGAGCTTTCGACGCTTATGAAGAACAATATCCGCTTCCAGGTGATCGGCCGCCTGTCTGAGCTACCCGGCGATGTCGTCAGCGAGCTCAAGGCCGGGATGGAACGTACGCGAAACAACCGGGGCCTCTTGTTCAACATCGCACTCAATTACGGGGGCCGCGCCGAGATCACGGATGCGTGCCAGCGCATCGTGAACGAGGCGCTCGCCCGCGGTGAGGCGCCTGAGATTGACGAAGCCTTCTTCGCGGAACGTCTGTACACAGCGGGTATCGCCGACCCGGACCTGATGATCCGGACGAGCGGCGAGCTCCGCATCTCCAACTTCCTTCTTTGGCAAATCGCCTATGCGGAGATTTGGGTTACAGACACGTTGTGGCCGGATTTTCGAAAGCGGGAGCTTTTCGAGGCGATCATCGACTTCCAAAAGCGCGACCGCCGCTACGGAGGCATCGCCGCTTCGACGCGCAGCACGGCCTAGTGCGCTGTATCAGTGATTCGTCACACAAATCTCGGGCCCGTTTGCGGCCTGGCTTGGTTTTAGCAATCCTTGCAGTGCGGCCTCGGCCGAGCGCTCCATTCGACACTCGGAAAGCGGCCAGAGATATCTGGATATGACTGCGTCGTCACGGCCTCGCCAGCCTACAAAACGGCCTCGAGCTCTATGCGACGAATCACTGATATAGGGCACTAGTCGCGACGATGAGTCGCCTCTTGACCGCCGCCGTCGCTGTTCCTCTTCTTCTCGCGATCATTCTACTCGGCCCGGACTGGCTGTTCTTTGCCCTCGCGCTGGTCGTGGCGCTTCTCGGCTATGGGGAGCTCGCTTCATTGATGAAGAGCTCGTCCGGGATTAAGGGCTCAGGTCAAGAGCTTCTCGGGGCGGGCTATCTCACGGTGCTACTGGTCACGAGCGCCTTCTATTTCGAGGCGCTCACGCTCACCCACGCGACACTCCTATCGATTCTCGTGATCGGCGGAACGGTCGTCGTCCAGTGGAGCCCTAGCAGGGGAAGGCTCGTCGGGGCCATGGGTACTTTTTTTGCGACCTTCTACGTGGGGGCCCTCCTGGGCAGTATCGTCGCGCTTCGGATGCTTGGCCCGGAGCCCGCCGGGCGGCACTCGGTGATCTTTCTGCTCGCGGTCGTCTTTGTCGGCGACGCAGGCGCTTATTACGCGGGTCGCTCCCTCGGCCGTCACGCGCTCGCGCCACGACTGAGCCCCAAGAAAACCGTGGAGGGTCTCGTGGGCGGCATCGTCGCTTCGATCGCCGTGTCGGTCGCACTCGTCGAGCTTTGGTCTCCGGAGCTCAAAACGGCCAACGCGATCGGACTCGGCTTGATGCTCAGCCTCCTGGGGGTCCTCGGCGATCTCTTCGAGTCGTTCCTCAAACGCTCGGCCGGCGTGAAGGACACCTCGGCGCTGATTCCCGGCCACGGAGGCGTCCTGGACCGGATCGACTCGGTTTTGTTCGCAGGGCCTGCCCTCCTTCTTTGCCTCCTGTGGATGGCGTGAAATTCGCTAGAATAGTGATATGAAAGGCGTCTCGATCCTCGGATCTACCGGCTCGATCGGCACCAATACGCTACGGGTCATCGATCGTTTCCCAGACCGTTTCCGCGTCATCGGGCTTGCCGCGGGTCGCAGCGTGGATGCGCTCAGCGCACAGATTCGGAAATACTGCCCCCTTATCGTCAGCGTGGCAAGCTCGAATCAGGCCGAGACTCTCCGTCGCGATTTTCCAGAGCTCGACGTCCGGAGCGGTGTCGACGGGCTCGTTGACGTCGCCACGCATCTAGAAGTCGATTTCGTCGTCTCCGCCACGGTCGGAGCGGTCGGTCTCGTGCCGACGCTGCGCGCGATCGAAGCCGGGAAGAGCGTTGGGCTCGCGAACAAAGAAACGCTCGTCATGGCGGGAGAGCTCATGACAAAAGCCGTCGCTGCGGCGGGCGCCACGCTGCTCCCTGTGGATAGCGAGCACAACGCCATCCATCAATGCCTCGACGGCCGCGACCAGCCCGTGAAGCGCATTTGGTTGACGGCTTCGGGCGGCCCGTTTCGGACCGCGAGCCTTTCCGAGATGCAGGAGGCGACTCCCGAGCGCGCCCTTCAGCACCCGACGTGGAAAATGGGGCCGAAAATCACGATCGACTCAGCGACGATGATGAATAAAGGACTCGAGATCATCGAAGCTTATTGGCTTTTCGGCGTGCGCCCCGAGCAGGTGCGCGTCGTCGTCCACCCCCAATCCGTCATCCATTCGATGGTCGAGCTCGAGGACGGGTCGCTCATCGCGCAGCTCGGTGTCACGGATATGCGCCTGCCGATCCAATATGCGTTGACCTATCCGGAGCGGCTCGATACCGGATTGCCGCCTCTCGATCTCGAAACGCCTTTGCAGCTCGAGCTAGGCCCCCCGGATTTCGAACGATTCGCCTGCCTCCGCCTCGCTTATGAAGCACTGTCACAGGGAGGCACGGCGCCCGCTGTTCTGAACGCGGCCAACGAAGTCGCCGTGGCAGCCTTTCTGGACGAGCGCATCGGATTCTTGTCGATCGTGGAAACGCTCCAGACCACGCTCGCTCGGCACGACCCGAAGCCAGCGCGGGAGATCGAGACCGTGCTCGAGGCCGATCGCTGGGCGCGAGAATGCGCCGAGGGCCTCATCCAGGCGCCGGCCGCGCCAGCCACGTTAGTCTAGTACCCGTCCTGACAGGTGTAAGAGGTTGAGAAAAAAGGGGTAATCGCAAATTTAGGGCTAGCCTTCTGAGGGAGTGTCGTTTAGTATCGAGTCGACAAAAACGCAGATTCTAAACGACTTAACTCCAAAGGAGACCAGCCCTAAATGCGAAAAACGATCAACCCACAACCAAGCCTTCGCGAGCCCTGGCTGGAGCTGGAGCACGCACGCGAGCTCGAAACGATATCATCGCTGCTCGATGCCCATCCTAAGCTCAATGAGCTGGTACTGCAAGACCTGAGGTCGGTCACCCCATCGGCAGGGAGCGATGTTGGTCGTGGGGGAATGAGCGCGGAGCAGGTTCTCCGGGCGTTGTTGGTCAAGCAGCTGAATCAGTTCACCTATCGGGAGCTGGCGTTTCACTTGGCAGACTCTCGAAGCTATCGGACGTTTTGCCAGCTCGGCATCATAGAGCCGAGCCCGTCGAAGTCGACCCTAGCAGCAAACATCAAAGCCGTGAAGTTCGAAACGCTGGAGAAAATCAACCGAGAGTTGGTGAGTGTTGCCGAGAAGACCGCGATCGAAAAAGGAAGAAAAGTACGAGTGGACTGCACGGTAGTGGAGTCGAATATTCATTCTCCTACGGACTCCGAGCTTCTTTATGACTGCGTCCGAGTTCTCACTCGCCTCATGTGCCGAACTCGCGAACTGCTGGGTACAGTAGTGGTCTTCGGCAATCGAACGCGTCGAGCGAAGAGACGTCGACTGGGAGTTCTAAACGCGAAGGATAAGGAACAAAGGCGTCGCGTCTATCGAGATCTACTGAAGGTGTCGGAAGAAACCTATCGCTCCGCTCAACGCGTTGCAGACCAGTTGGACGAGTCCGGCTTGACCGAGCCGGTGAAGCGAGCGAGTGCGGAGAAGATCGCCGCGGATTTTAAGCACTTTCTCGTCCTCACCGAAAAAGTCATCAACCAAACTCGGCGTAGAGTGATTGATGAAGAGCGTGTGCCTGCGGAGGAAAAGGTCGTTTCGATCTTCGAAGAACACACCGACATTATTCGCAAAGACCGGCGCGAGACTCTCTACGGTCACAAGGTGTGTTTGACTGGTGGCTCGTCCTCGATGATTTTGGATTGCGTGATCTTGGATGGGAATCCGTCCGATTCAACTCTCGCGGAAACCATGATCGACCGTCAAGTCGAACTCTACGAACGGGCCCCGCGCCAGGTCGCCTACGATGGCGCGTTTTCTTCAAAGGCAAACTTGGAAGCCATCAAAGGCAAGGGAGTTGAAGATGTTGCCTTTACCAAGGCTCACTTCGCGGTGACCGATATGGTCAAGAGTTCCTGGGTCTATCAACGCCTACGGCGATTTCGCTGCGGAATCGAAGGCGTCATTTCGTTCTTGAAACGAGTCTTTGGTCTCGACCGATGCACATGGCGCTCATTGCCTTCTTTCAAATCCTACGTATGGAGTTCCATCATCACCTGCAACCTGTTGGTAATGGCAAGGCACCTATTACGATAATAATGATTACTCTTACTGCGTTTATAGCCATGGATTGCTGACGATTCGCCTCTCGTTTCGTCCAAGATTTTCATTCGCTTCCGAGCCTACGAGGTGCCGACTGAAAACGTATAATACCCACATCTTCGATAGGCCTCTCGTACACCACAAGTTATGGTGTTTCTGGACAGGAACTAGTCTAGTGCGCAGCGAGGAGATTTCAATTTCATGACCTATATGCTGGCTTTTGTTTTCGTTCTGGGGGTGCTCGTCTTCGTGCACGAGGCAGGTCATTTCCTCGTCGCGAAATGGGTAGGTGTCAAAGTCAAAGTCTTCTCGCTAGGCTTTCCGCCCAAGATCGTCGGCCGCACCTGGGGAGATACGGAGTATCGAATCGGCGCGTTGCCTCTCGGCGGCTACGTGAAGATGGCCGGGGACAACCCGATGGAGGCCACGGGCGATCCCGAAGAGTTCATGAGCCACTCCAAGTGGGAACGGCTCGCCATTCTGCTCGCTGGCCCAGCCATGAACATCGTACTGTCGATCCTTATTCTGACCGTTTTGTTCATGGTCGGCGTCGAGCGACCCGCGGGTCTCGACGATCCGGTCGACGTCCGTTTCGTCGCTGAGGACTCGCCGGCCAGCCGAGGCGGCGTGCAGCCTGGCGACCGTATTACCGCCATCGACGGGGAACCGGTCGTGAGCTGGAAGGCGGCGCTCGACAAGTTCATCGTCAGCGCGAACGATACCCTCATGCTGAGCGTCGAGCGGGACGCTCAAACCATCCAGTTTCCTATCGAGATCGAGGCCCGCGGCGATGAAGAAATCGGCTATGCCGGATTGTTTCCCGCCATTCAGCCTCAAGTCGCCGCGCTGTTCGAGGATTTCCCTGCCGAGCGCGCGGGGATGCGAGAAGGCGACATCATCACGAAAGTGGGCGGCAAACCCATCTTCCATTTCACCGAGCTCATCGAAGGGATCGAGGCTCGCCAGGGAGAGCCAGTTACGCTCGGGATCCTTCGCAACCAGGAGAGCATGGAGTTCATTCTCACGCCTCAACAAGACGACGGCCGCTGGCTCATCGGCATCAACTTCGACGCAACACCGACGGTGCTCTTTCGCGTCACGAATCCCGCGCTCGCCCTGAAGGAGGCACTCGGGGAAACGTCGCGTTTCACCCGCCTGACCTTCATCGTGCTCGGACGGCTCGTGACCGGGCGCGCCTCGCTGAATACGCTCTCAGGGCCGGTGGGGATCGGCGTCGCCGCAGGCGAGACAGCGCGACGCGGCGCCCGACAGCTCTTCATGTTCATGGCATTTCTCAGCCTGAACCTCGGAATCTTGAATCTGCTTCCTATACCGCTTCTCGATGGCGGCCACATGGCGGTCATCGCGCTCGAGGGCCTCGCCGGCCGTGATTTCAGCCGGCAGGTCAAAGAGCGCATCCTGCAAGTCGGCTTCGTGATGCTGCTGCTTCTGATGGTGACCGTCCTCGCTGTCGATCTGTCTAAAATCGACGCGATCGGCAAATATCTGCCTTGGTAAATCGTTAGCAGAGGAGTAGCGGATAGCAGCAGCGAATGACGGTCAACTGCGCTACGATCCCGCGATGAAAATCGAATCGATCGGGATCCACGAGGTCAAGCTGGACCTCAAAAACTTCTTCGAGACGAGTTTTGCGCGCGTCACCTACGAGCGTTTCTTGCTGCTTCAGGTCACGGTCGACGGGGTGACCGGCTGGAGCGAATGCGTCGCTAGCGAGTCACCGTTTTACTCATCGGAAACGGTCCAGACCGCGCTCCATGCGATTGAAGATTTCATCGCACCCATAGTGTTCAGACGCGACTACGCCCATCCCGACGAGCTGCTTCCCTCGCTCCACGCCATCCGCGGTCACAACATGGCGAAAGCAGCCGTCGAGATGGGTTTTTGGGAAGCTTATGCCCGGATGCGGGACGAGTCCCTCTCGAAGGCGCTCGGGGGGACGCGCACGGAGATCGCTTCCGGTGCCTCGATCGGCATCCAAGACAGCGTCGACCAGCTTCTGTCGAAAATCGAAGGCGAGCTCGCGGACGGTTACCGGCGGATCAAGATCAAAATCAAACCGGGCTGGGACCTCGACATCGTGCGGCAAGTGCGCGAGCGCTTTCCCGATATCCTCCTGATGGTGGACGCCAATAGTGCCTATACCTTGGACGACGTGAAGCTCTTTCAAGAAATGGACGCTTACGATCTGATGATGATCGAGCAGCCTCTGGACTACCACGACATGTGGGACCACGCGGCGCTCCAAAAGCAAATCAAGACTCCGGTATGTCTCGATGAATCCGTCCACTCGCTCGACGACGCAAGACGGGCGATCGAGATGTCCGCAACCCGTATCATCAACGTCAAAGCCGGCCGCGTGGGTGGACTCTCGAGCGCTTCGAACATCCAGAAGCTCGCCGCCGAGCACGACATCCCGGTCTGGTGTGGCGGTATGCTCGAGAGCGGGATTGGACGCGCGCATAACGTCCACCTCTCCACGCTCCCGAATTTTGCGCTGCCGGGAGACGTCGCGGACTCCAAGCGCTATTTCGTCGAGGAGCTCATCGAGCCCACGGTTGAAGTCCGGAGCGACGGCACGATTCAAGTGCCCGACGGCCCTGGGATCGGCTACACGGTGCTCGAGGATCGGATCGCGAAACACCGCATCTCCCATCGCGTGCTCACGCCGTCGTAGCAGATGGCGGCGAGATATAATGCCGCCCGATGACACGGCGGCTGCGCCCAATACCACTGATCCGTGCGCGCGAACGCCTCGTTCGCGCGCACGTCCCCTCGCTCCTCGCTCGGCTCTCCGCAGTCGGCCCAGTCGAGCCGCTGTACTTTTTCGTCAGCTTGCCGGCAGCCTTTTTCTTGATCTGGATTGCCGCGGGGTGCGCGTCAGCGCCTGTGACACCGGCCGGTCCGACCCTCGAGAGCAAGCTCTCCCGGCTCATGAAGCTCGAAGACGAGCGCTCTCTCGGCGACGGCGAGGTGGAGGCAAGGCTGAGCGATCCCGCTGGCAGAGTCCGAGGGCAGGCCGCGCTCGTGCGCGCCCGTATCGGCGGCCCTGGTGCCGCGCTCACCATCGCAACCCTTCTCGATGACGCGTCGCCTTATGTGCGTGCAACAGCTGCGTTTGCACTCGGCCTTCTGGAAGACGAGCTGCCTAAGGACGCGATCGACCGTTTGACCGAGCTTTTGGACGACACGAGCGAGCGGGTTCGAGCCCGAGCGGTGGAAGCACTCGGGAAAAACGGAGATGCCAGCTCTGCCGAGGCGATCGCGACGACGCTTCTCGCCCGGATGCCGAAAGGCGGAGAGCCCTACCAATGGAGCGACGATGTGCAAGCGTCGGCTTTGAGCTATCCACATTTCGATTTGCGCCTCGGTTTGTTCGCGCTAGCGCGGCTCGATAGCCTTCGCTACGGCTGGGGACTACTTGCGACCCAGGGGAGCACGCCGCGTTTCGTATGGTGGCCCGCGGCTTGGACAGCCACAGCACTCTCGGGCGACGAGCTCGCTCCCATCCTGCGCTTTTACGCCGGTTCGAGGAACCCCGAGTTCCGGTATTGGGGTGCACGAGGGCTGCGATCCATCAGCTCAGAACAAGCGCAGGACTATGTACGCCTCCTCATCGCGGACCCGAACGAGAGCGTCCGCATCGAGGCTATTCGCGCCGCGGGAGCCCATCGGCTGCATGCACGCGCCGATGATCTCGTGCCACTCTTGGACAGGGACACCCGCTATGTTCAGACCGAAGTGCTGAAAGCGTTAGCGGAGTTGCGCGCGGAGACGGCCGTCGAGCCTCTCATCGATCGGCTCGGGAGCGCGAGCCCATGGATACGTGGGCTCACGCTCGGAGCACTCGCGCGCCAAGACACCAACGGGTTTTGGCTTCTTTTGGCGGGCCTCGGCCAAGACAAGCATTGGCGGGTCCGAGCGGCCCTCGCCGATTTGTTGGGACGCTTGGCGTCCGAGCGTAGCGTAGCGCTCCTGCGAACGATGGTGGACGAGCTGGATCCTCGGGTTCGGGCGCACGCGTTGACCGCGCTCGCGACGCGCGATCCGGGCGGTGCGGTCACGGTGCTTATTCAGCATTTGACGGCAAAGGACCCGTTCGAGCGGCTGGCCGCCGCGCGCGGCCTCGCGGCGCTCCGAGCGCGTGACGGTGTGGCGCCCGTCAAACAGGCCTTCCTCATCGAGAGCTCCAACGAGCCTCGGGTCAAAGCAGAGCTTCTCGCGGCGCTCGCCAAGCTGGATGCGGCCGAAGCCGAATCGATGGCGCGCGAAGCGCTCAAGGACACCAACTATCTCGTCCGCATCCGAGCCGCGTCGATCTTGAGACACGGCGGGTCGAAAAACGTGCGGGTGATCGCACGGCCCAGCCAGCAGGGCCTCGGGACCTACGAGCCTTATGTGAGCCCACCCTATTCACCCCAAGCCTTCATCCGCACGAGCCGGGGGGGCACGATCGAGCTCGAGCTGTTCGTGCTGGATGCGCCGCTCACGGTTCGAAATTTTGTCCGTCTCGCGCGGCAGGGCTTTTTCGATGGCCTCTCCTTCCATCGCGTCGTGCCCAACGGCTTCGTCCAGAGCGGGGATCCACGCGGCGACGGCAATGGCGGTCCGGGCTATGCCATCCGCTCGGAAATCAACACGCGGCCCATCGCGCGCGGCACGCTCGTTATGGCGGATCACGGCAAAGACACCGCCGGCAGCCAATTCTTCATCACCCACTTGCCGAGGCCTGACCTCGACGGCCTACACACGGTATTCGGGCAAGTCACGAGAGGGATGGAGATCGTGGACCGCATCGAGCCTTCCGACACCATCGAAGAGGTCACGATCTGGGACGGTTTCAACTCTCCTTATCGTGAGCGGTAATTATCGTCTCGTCGCCGTCGACCTCGACGGTACCCTGCTGAGCTCGTCTCACGAGATCCCCGCTGAGAATCACCGCGCCCTCGCGGAGTGCGCCTCGGCAGGCGTCGCCATCGCCATCGTCACTGGCCGCCGCTTTCCTTCTGTCCTTCCCTACTTGCGGGCGCTCGACCTCGACGCGTTCGTCGTCGCAAATAGCGGCGCCATCATAATGGAAGGGATCGACGGCCCCATTTTGAGGCGGCGTCTCCTCGCGCGCCCCGTCGCCGAGCAGGTGCTCGATATCGCGGAGCGCAGCGCGATGGAAGTCGTCGTGCATGATGGCCCCAACGCAGAGGGCCATCTCATTCTAAGGAAAAGCGCGCGCGAGCTCCCGCACCTCTTGCGCTATCTGACTCGATCGACTCCCCCACCTGCTTGGACCGACGTCATACGACTCGAGCGCGACCCGGTCCAGATCGGCTTCGCGAACAGCGTCTCGGTCATCCGTAGCTTCGCGACTTTGCTGAATACGGAGCTCGGCGCCCGACGAAACGAAGTAAGTCTGGCGCGCACAGAATATCCAGTTGACGACCTCGCTCTGCTCGATGTCCTGGCAGCCGAAGCGACGAAGTCCGCGGCGCTTCGTTTCGTGAGCGAACGTTTGAGAATACCGTTGTCTGAAACGCTCGCCATCGGAGACAACTGGAACGATCTAGATATGCTGGAGCACGCCGGGATGGGTGTGGTAATGCAAAACGCCACCCAAGAGCTTCGCGAGCGCGGCTTCGAAGAAACCGAAACCAACGACGAAGCGGGAGTAGCTCGGGCGATCCGACGTTACGTTCTGCGATCAGGCATTCAGGACTCACTCCAGGTGATGAAGCTCTCTAAACTTGGGTGCGACTCCAAATTGGAGAGAGTGTCATCGAAAAAAGCAGATCGTTAATGCTAATTCTGACGCTGAAAAAAAAGGGGGTGAAGGACTCACCCCCGCTCTCGATACCCCTGAGGAAGTCGCTATTTCTTCTTTGCAGCTTTCTTTTTGGTGGCTTTTTTCTTAGCCTTTTTCTTTGCAGCTTTTTTCTTTGCCATACAATCGCCTCCTCTCCTTAGGGGATAGAGCGAAGGGGTCCGAACACGTCACTTGGTTGCAACATCGAAATTTTACTAAATGACATCTCGAACTTCCGCTCGCACGCCAAGAAACTCAAACAGTTTCTTCTCTGGACGCGAGGTCCAAAGAACGCTGTTTGCTTCGAAGAGCCACAACACTAGAAATCGTTTGAGTCTGCCCTTGGCATACTAGATGTAGCATAAAGAAGGCTATATGGCCTGTCAAGGCCTAATTCGTTCGACGTCAACCTCGAGGCTTTTGGATTGAAGATGTTAGCAGGGAGCCATACTTCGTAAAGCAAGTCACAACGTATGCCAAGAGCGACTCGGCGTTTTTCTGAGAGACAATAAAGCAAGAGCATGACGCAATCCGATTCGTCGTTTTCGTTCTCGGTTCGGGCTCGGTCCGTCGCGGCACGGCGCGGCGTCCTGAGGACACCGCACGGGATGGTCGAGACGCCTGCGTTCATGCCCGTGGCGACACAGGGCTCGGTGAAGACGCTCACACAGAAACAAGTGGAGGAGCTCGGCACCCAAATCGTTCTCTCGAACACTTATCACTTGATGCTGCGTCCCGGTGCCGAGAGAGTCGTTTCGCTGGGCGGCCTTCACGGGATGATGGCGTGGCGGAAGCCCATTCTCACGGATAGCGGCGGGTTCCAAATCGCAAGCCTAGCCGCGCTCAGACGCGTCGATGACGAAGGCGTGACCTTCCGCTCGCACCTGGACGGAAGCTTGCACGCGCTCAGCCCCGAGAAAGCCGTCGAGATCCAGGAAAAGCTGGGCGCGGACATCGCGATGGTTCTCGATGAGTGCCTCCTCTATCCGTCGGAGCAAGACACTGTGCACAAGGCCACTGAACGAACGAGCGCCTGGGCACGCCGGTGCCTGAAAGCGAAGTCCCGCGAAGAGCAAGCGCTTTTCGGCATCGTTCAAGGCGGCGTCTTCGAGAACATTCGGCGCGACCACGCGAAGGAGCTCGCCGAGCTCGACTTTCCCGGTTACGGGATCGGGGGCCTCGCGGTGGGCGAGCCCAAGGAGTTGACGCGCGCGATGACCGAGATGTCGACTGCAGAGCTGCCCGCGGATCGCCCGCGTTACCTTATGGGTGCGGGAACGCCGGGCGACCTGATCGAATCCGTCGCCCGCGGTGTGGACTTGTTCGATTGTGTGCTGCCCACGCGAAACGCCCGCAATGGAACGCTCTTCACGAGCACTGGGAAGCTCGCGATCAAGAACGCCCGCTACACCGACGACCACGGGCCGCTCGATTCGGACTGCTCCTGCTACACTTGCGGGACCTTTTCCCGGGCCTATTTGCGACACCTGTTCGTCTCCAAAGAAATGACGGCGCGGACGCTCAACACCATCCACAATCTCCATTTCTACTTGGAGCTCATGCGGCGCATGCGCCGCGCCATCGAAGAAGATCGTTTCGAAACGCTCCGAAAAGAGCTTTCCGAACGATTGGACGCGCCTTCGGCTTGATGCCCGAAAATCAGTGCACTATCATTACATGGATGTTCAGCCCTTGGTTCGTACCATGGCAGGCTCCCGGTTCGTTCTTCGGTAACCAGTTCATACTGATCCTCATCATCTTCGGCTTGTTTTACTTGATCATGATTAGGCCCATGCGCAAAAGCCAGCAGGAAACGGAGACGATGAGGGAAGAGTTGAAGAATGGCGACCGTGTCTTGACGACCGGCGGCATCTACGGGACCGTCGTCAGTGTGCACGACGATCTCATCCACTTGAGGGTGGCCGACAGCGTGAAAGTTCAAGTCGCGAAGTCGGCCGTCACCCAACTCGTCGAGGAGCCATCGAAGCGTTCCTGACGTCGAATCGCTTCGCTTCGCCACCAAGAGCGCCAAGAACGAAACGCAACATTTGGAGTCGAGATCCCATGAAGAAGAACTTGCGTTGGAAGGCCGTGCTCATCCTCGTCGTCGTGGCGGGATGCACCTGGGCTTTCTACCCACCGGAAGAGAAGATCAAGCTCGGCCTCGATCTCAAAGGCGGCATCCACCTCATAATGAGGGTGAATACGATCGACGCCTTGAACGCGGTCACGGACGAGCTCGTAGGCATCCTGGAACAAGTGCTCGATGACGAGAGCATAGCCTTTGGCACTATCGAGATTGTGGAGCCCGGCAAACTGGTCGTGTCGGGTCTCGATACTAATAAAAGTAGCGAGTTCCGTAGGCTAACCGAAAACGGCTATCCGGCGTGGGACGTGCGCAGCTTGGGGGGCTCTTCGGGCTTTGAGCTCGAAATGCGTTCCGCCGAGTTGGCCGTCCTCCAGCAAGACACGGTCACCCAGGCCATCGAGACGATCCGGCGACGCGTCGATGCACTCGGCGTCGCCGAGCCCGTCATCGCGCCCCATGGCGATCGCGGGAGCCAGATTCTCGTGCAGCTCCCAGGTTTCGACGACGTGGCCCGTGCGAAGGATGTCATCAAATCAACGGCCAAGCTCGAGCTGAAGATCGCGCGTTCCACGGGGCTCTCCGAGGACCAGTTTCAGCCGCAACCGCCGGGAACCGAGATCCTGCCCGGCGAGGCCGATGAAGCCGGCAACAAAACGTACTACCTTCTGGAGCGCACTTCTATCATCACCGGCCGAGATTTGAAGAACGCGAGCTCGGGCCTCGACACCCAAACGAATCGACCCGACATCAACTTCACGCTCAAGCCGGAGGCGGCCGGGCGCTTCCAGACGGCGACGCGGGAGAATCTCGGCCGCCCTCTCGCCATCGTGCTCGACGGCACCGTCATCTCGGCGCCCACCATCGAAGGGGTCATCTATGACCGCGGGCAAATCACGGGGAACTTCACGACAGACTCCGCCTACGATCTCGCGTTGAAGCTGCGCTCCGGCGCGCTCCCCGCATCGCTCGAATATCAGGAAGAGCGCACCGTCGGCCCGAGCCTCGGCGCCGATTCTATCCGGAGCGGTATCACGGCCTCGGTCGTGGGGCTCGCGAGCGTCGTGCTATTCATTCTGCTCTATTACCGCCTCTCCGGCGTGAACGCGGTGGTCGCCCTCCTCCTGAATCTACTCATCCTAGTCGGGGCCCTGGCTTATTTCTCGGCAACTCTCACGTTGCCCGGTATCGCGGGGGTCATCTTGACCATTGGAATGGGGGTGGATGCCAATGTGCTCATCTTCGAGCGCATCAAAGAGGAAATGCGGGCCGGAAAGACACCGCGCACGGCTATCTCCGCGGGCTTCGGCAAGGCCTTCTGGACGATCTTCGACGCCAACTTCACGAGTCTCGTCGCGGCGGCGATCCTCTTCCAGTTCGGCACGGGCCCGGTTCAAGGATTCGCCGTGACACTCAGCATTGGACTTCTCTCCAACATGTTCACGGCCATTTTCGTCTCACGCTTCATTTTCGACGCGGTCCTCGGCGGGCGGCGGCAAGTCGAAGCGCTGAGCATCTAGAGCGAGAGCAAGATGGATTTCATTGGCGACACTAAAATCGATTGGCTGAAGTACCGATGGTACTTCATTGGCTTCTCTCTGATCGTTACCATCCTCGGAGGGCTCGACGTCGCCCGCAAAGGGGGCTTGAGCTATGGGATCGACTTCTCCGAAGGAACGATCGTTTACGTCAAATTCGAGAACAGACCCGAAGTCGACGTGATTCGAACTGAGCTCCGCGGCGCAGGCATCGAAGGCTCGGTGATCCAACGCTACGGACGCGAGGAGCTCAACACCGTCATGATCCGCGTCGGGCGGCAGGCCGGTGACCGCGTCGAGCTCGACACGGCCGCCAACACGATCCTCGCAACGCTCGAAAGCGTCCCGAACAATAGGTTGGCGGACTCGAGCACCGAGATCGTGGGCCCAGTGGTCGGTGAGGAGCTTCGACGCCAGGCGCGTAATGCCACGCTCTTTGCGCTCGTGGCCATGCTCCTTTACATCGCGTTCCGTTTCGAGTTCGTGTACGGCGTCGGCGCGACGGTCGCGGTCATCCATGACGTGGTGCTAACGCTCGCGCTCGTTTCGATCTTCAATCTCGAGATCACGCTCTACGTCATCGCCGCCTTTTTGACACTAGTGGGCTACTCCGTCAACGACACGATCGTAATCTTCGATCGCGTGCGCGAGAACCGGAAGCTCGTTCGCCGGAGCTCTCTCGAAGAGATCATCAACCTCTCGATCAATCAGACCTTGCGTCGGACGGTACTGACGTCGGGCCTCACGCTCGTCGTCGTGATTGCTCTATTCGTCATGGGCGGCGCGGTCTTGAGACCGTTCTCCTTTGTGCTGGTGGCAGGCGTCATCATCGGCACGTATTCGTCGATCGCGATCGCCGCACCGATCGTGCTGTGGTGGCGCGCGGCAGGGAAAGGGCGGAGCCGAAGCCGCGCCAAGCCGAAGACAACGGAAGCGCGAGTCTAGTTCAGCGCCGCTCCTCGCGGCATCGGCGAGATTCAGGAACATTAGGTCCGCGGCTCCCGTTGTAGAATGGGTTCAGGGGTTATTTTGCGATGGCGAGCATCGTGGACGAGGGGCTCTCACGCGATCGGGAGGAGGAGCAGGCGGCGGATCTGTTTGCTCTTGCTGCCGGCTGTCATCACGCTGGTGTTCGCCATCGGTTGAGTGCGTCCCTCGGCTTTGCCATTCACGCGGCTGCGATTGGCGCGCTCGCCATCCTCTCGCTTCTCTCCGCCGAAATCGATTTGTCACCGCCTCTGCCCGCAGCGATCTTGCAGTTCGCGCCACCGCCGCCACCGCCCATCCGGAGGGGATCCTCGGAGGCCACACGTGCATCCGAGGCGGAGCCGCGACCCGTTATCGCCGCGAGCCCTGTCTTCGACAGCAAGATGGTTTTTGCGGCGATCCCCGATGCGATATTGGGTCCGGCGTTCGAGCTTGGCCCAGGCGTCGAGGATGGCTTCGACGACGGCGACCAGAGCGGCTTGCGCGGCGGCGTGCCCATGGGCGTCATCGGCGGCGTACCGGGCGGTTTGCCCGGTGGCGTGCTCGGCGGCACGGGCGCCGAGCTCCCACGATTTCCGAAGCCCGACGTGGGCCCCCGCCCGATCCGGAGGCCTCTACCTCGCTACACGGAGGAGGCGATTCGCGAGAAAGTCACGGGCTCCGTAAAGCTGCGGGTGATCATCGACGAGCAAGGCCTCGTCCACGTGGTGAAGATTCTAACCTCGATTCCCGAGCTCGATGAGCAAGCCGTCCGCGTCGTCGAGTCCAGCTGGCGCTTCTCGCCGGCGACCAAGAACGGACGTCCCATAAAGTGCCTAGCGGACCTCGTCGTCCGTTTCAATTTGCACTAGTCGCCGCCTTCGCTAAATCTATTTCAATTTAGCTCCGGCGAGCCAAGGCCCCCGCAGGCCGACGGTGGTCTTGCCCCGCCGTAGCCCTATTCGCCTCGCCCGAAGGGCGACGGCGGAGAGGGCGAAGGAGGGTTGACACGCTGCGAATCGCGAATTAATATAGCCCGCTCGAATTGGACGGGGGTCCTTCAAGCACCCGTCGTAGATTTACTCGAACAAATGGAATACGCTCCATATATCTCATACACCACTCGACGGGTCCCTCTAACTTCGTCGTGTGTGTATTTAGAGGCACCGTGCCTACGATTCTTCGCTCCCATAGATTTCTCGAGTGGACGGGAACCTTTGTCGGAATCCTGGTGTCTAAGGCCTAAACAAGCCGAGATGGGATCTCCCTCATATCCCGCTTGGTGATAAAGCGATACGGATTAGAGCGAACTTATTAGTCAGAGTCGTTCATAAATCTCCCGAAAGGAGCGCCGAACGCCGTGGCCAACAACGTTAAAGAAACGGATGTACCCAAGAAAGAGATGTTCGCGCTTACGCCCAACACGACTACCACGGGCAGGTCTTTCGCGACCTTTATGACGTCTCTGCTCTTTCAGGGCGGAATCGTGGCAGGTATGGTCATCATTCCTTTGATGGCGACCGATAATATGCCGACACCGCAAGGGATCATGAGTTTCATGGCCCAGCCGCCGCCGCCGCCGCCGCCGCCGCCACCGCCGCCGCCGCCGAAAGCGCGGCCGAGACCGCCGCGTCCCGTGCTCGCCGTGACGCCGCAGTTCGTGGCGCCCGTCGAGATCCCGGACGAAATCTCGATGGACGACATGGGCATGGATTTCGGTGTCGCAGGTGGTGTCGAAGGCGGCGTCCCGGGCGGCGTCATCGGCGGTATTGTTGGCGGGCTGCCGGACGCACCTCCCCCGCCGGTAAAGCAAGAGCCGGTGCGCGTGGGCGGTGACATCCGTCCGCCGAACAAGATCAAAGATGTCGCCCCGAAATATCCCGATATCGCCAAACAGGCGCGGGTGCAGGGTATCGTCATCCTCGAAGCCATCATCGATCCTACGGGAAACGTCACGAACGTGCGCGTTCTGCGCTCGATCCCGCTCCTGGATCAGTCGGCCATCGACGCCGTCCGGAATTGGCAATACGAGCCCACGTTGTTGAACGGCGTACCGGTGCCGATCGTGATGACGGTGACGGTTAATTTCACATTGGGTTAGTTTCTTTTGGTTATTTTACATTTGACGAGTTCGTACCCCACCAGAGTGGCGGTTGTGAGTTCAGAGCACCTAAGGCAAACAGGAGGAAATAATGTCGTTTAGCTTAATCGATATTTGGCAGCACATGGGATTCACCGCGAGGGGAGTGAACTTCACGTTGTTGATCATGTCCATTTATTCCTTGAGCGTAATGATCGAGCGGTGGATGACCTTCCGCAAAGCGAAGAAGCAGTCCAGAGTCTACGCGCCGAAGGTGGCCAAGCTGTTGAAAGACGGCAAGATCCAGGAAGCCATCAAGGTTTCGAGCGGGAAGGACGTGAAGAACAGCCACTTGGCGAGAGTTCTTCTTGCTGGCCTTCAAGAGTACCAGTACCAGAAAGAGAGTGGTGAAGGATCCCGCGGCGACATGATGGAAGCGGCTCACCGCGCGATCGAGCGCGCCACCGCGCTCAATCTTACCGACCTCAAGAGGGGCCTTTCGGGTCTCGCCACGGTGGGAGCGACGGCTGTTTTCGTCGGCCTCTTCGGAACGGTTGCGGGCATTATCAACGCTTTCCGCGGCATGGCTCTCACGGGCTCCGGTGGAATCGGCGCCGTCTCGGCTGGAATCGCCGAGGCTCTCGTCGCTACGGCTTTCGGTCTCTTCGTAGCGATCCCAGCCGTGTGGGCGTTCAACTATCTCATCGCGCGCGTGGAAGGCTTCACCGTCGAGATGGACAACAGCGCCTCCGAGCTCATCGACTACATGGCCAAGAGGACGGCCGGCTAAACTGCTGTCGTCGCATTGAGCACAATGACGCAGTAAAGGAGACACAGTTATGGCAATGGGCACAGGCCGGGAGGACAATCTTAACAGCCAGATCAACGTGACGCCGCTCGCGGACGTCATGCTGGTGCTGCTCATCATCTTCATGGTCATCACCCCGCTGCTCCAAAAAGGCGTCGACGTCAAACTTCCGGTAGCGGAATATTCCAGCGAGCATCCGGACACTGAGGACGTCGTCAACGTAGCCATCCGGTTGGACCTCACGATCTTTCTCAACATGCAGCCTGTAGCCGAAGCGCTGCTCGTCACCCAGCTTTCGGAAGTCTTCGCAGGCAAAACGGAAAAAATTCTTTTTCTCAAGGCAGATGAGGGATTGGAATACCGCGATGTCATGCGGGTGATGGAGCTTTGCCGCGACGCAGGAGCCGACGAAATCGGCTTGATCACGGAGAGAGCGACCGGCTAGTCGTCTTTTTTAAAGGAGCAATCTTATGGGAATGGCAACAAGTGGAAGTGGAAGTGCTGCTTCTGGCGGTTCCATGAAGGATATCAATGTGACGCCGATTATCGACGTCATGTTGGTACTGCTCATCATCTTCATGGTGGTGACGCCACTGACCCAAGCGGGCCATGACGTAGAGCTGCCCGAATCAGCGGAAAACCTCGCGGAAGACACCCCGCCCGATCCAAACCAGCTAGTGCTCAATATCGACACGGCAGGCAATGTGACCATCAACAAGCAACCGGTCACGCTCGATGAGCTCCCGCTTCGCATTCGAGACATCTTCGAGACCCGTTCGGACAAGACGATCTTCCTCCGTGCTGCGCCTTCGCTGAAGTACGGCGAGATCGTCGCGATCCTGGACGTGGCTCGAGGAAATGGCGTGGAGCGCGTTGGGATCGTCCCGCCTGATCCGTTCGCGGGCGGCGGCGGCGGAAGGCCCTAGCGATTTTCGTTCGTCATTCTAACCGGGAGCGTCGAGGGGCGGCGCCTCCCGGCCTTTTCTTTTGTCTGTAGCCGTCTGGCCAGATAACGCCACCTCGTCGACGACCGACCTTGCGACTGTTGAGGACCGCGCTCGGGTCGCGCATAATAGCGCCGAGGTTCCAATGAGCAACGAGTCCCGGAGACCAGCGAGCGACGAGTCCCGGATATTTTGGGTCAAGAGCGATTCGGATCCCCCGTCCACGTCCAGGGACGAAAAGACTCTGTTGGGTGTTTCCGTCGACGACGTCCTACGGGCTGGGCTCAGATTCCGTCCCGCCTCTACCTCGACGAGGTCGAGACAGACGAGAAATCACATCACTGGGAAGCCGAGAGCGACAAAGCATGGGAGGTCGACGATCTGCCCTCGCTCTCCTCCTCTCCAACCCTCGTTCACAACGTGGCCGGTCCCGAGATGGCGGTCCACGAGCTCGTCGGCCAGAACGAAGCGCCGTATGGCGAGTTGCTCATTACCTCGTCGCGTGGTGTCGCGACGGTCATCCTCGGGCACCGCGCCGCGCAGTCGGGGATTCTGCTCGGCCGCTCCCGCCGTTGCGATGCCGGCAGAGTTCTGGCGGACCGGACGATCTCGCGCGTGCATCTTCTCATCATCGAGATCGCGGGCGTCCTATACGCGATCGACACCGCGAGCTCGAACGGTGTGTTCGACCACGACGCCCGCGAACGCGCCTCCCGCCTCGAGCCCGGTATCTCTCTGACTCTTGGCGACGTGGCTACTGTCGAGTGGAGTGCTCGCTAAATCAATAATAAGAAAAGGGTAGCGCTTTTCTTAATGTTGATCTAGCGGGCACGAACCGGGGAGCATCACCTCGAAGCGGGTTCCGCCTCCCGGTCTTGGGAGGCAGCGCGCTTCGCCGCCGTGGTGTTGGGCGATGCGGCGGACGATGGCTAGGCCGAGGCCGTCGACAGCGCGCTCAGTGTCTTTCGCACGGTAGAAGGGCTCGAATATTTGCTCGCGCTCCGCCTCAGGGATGCCGGGGCCGCGATCGGATACGGTGAAGACCACATTCCCTGGCGTGCCGGGGCGGACATCCACCTCGACCGTTTCGCCACCGCCGTAGCGGCGAGCATTCGAGAGCAGGTTCGAGATGAGGCGTCTCAGAAGACGGCCGTCGCCGCGCACGATGGCGATCTTGCCGCTTACGTCCGCGTCGAACTCGGCCGAGACCTCGGCGGCGAGCGCCAAAAGGTCGACCTCCGCGGTACGTTCTACGGCCTCGAGCGTGTCCAGCCGCGCGGCGAGCAAGAGCTCGCCAATGAGTTCATCGAGCACAGAGATGTCCGCCGAGACGCGCTCCAGGAGCTCGAGCCGTGTTCCCTCGCCTTCACCGAGAAGCTCGGTCGCCACGCGAATGCGCGCAAGCGGAGAGCGGAGCTCGTGTGAAACTCCGGTCAGGAGCGTCCGCTGTGCCTCCACGAGGCGCTCGATGCGCTCCGCGGCACGGTTGACGCTTCGAGCGAGCCCGGCCACCTCGTCGTTGCCTTCGACGTCGACCCGGGCTCCGAGCTCACCGGCACCCAGCGCCTCGACTTGCCTCTGGAGGCGTTCTACCCGCCCTGTGAGCCGTCGGACGAGCGGATAGGCCCCCAGGGCCACCGCGATGCCGAGAAGCAGCAGGACGGCAAGCGCACCTCCCGTCGCGTGGATCTGTCGATGATGCCGCGCCACCACCCACCGTCCGTCAGAGAGAAAGAGCGCCACGGTAAAACCTCTTCCGCGTGACGGGATCACGCGGCTCACCGTCCAACCCTGACCCGGCGCCGGTAGAAGCGCGCCCGTGGCGGCGATCCGCTCGCCGTCGTCCCAAATAGCCAAGCTGACGTCGAACGTCTCCCGCAGCCGCTCGAGGGCTCCTCGGAGCTCGGTGTCAGACGCACCCGCCGCCGGGAGCGCAGCCTCGGCGAGCGTCGTAAGGGCGTCGATACCTCGACCGTCGCGCGACGACACCGAAAAGAACGCAAACAACATGAGTACACCAAAGAGCAGAAGAATCATCACGAAGCTCAGATAGACCTGCCAATAGAGCCGGTGCATACTGGTTTCAGCTTTCGATCGGGGTGAATACGTATCCGGTGCCGCGGATCGTCAGGATCCGTTTGGGCTTTTTGGGGTCCTCCTCGACCGCGGCCCGGATGCGCGAGATGTGGACATCGATACTGCGATCGAAGGGCTCGAGTCCCGATCCCCGCACGCGGTGCAGCAGGGCGTCACGGGTCATGACACGGCCGGGGTTCTCCGCCAGTGCGAGGAGGAGGTCGAATTGGTATCTCGTTAGCTCGCGCGGCTCGCCGGCGAGCCGTACTCGGCGGCCGTCGCGATCGATCTCAAGCGCTCCGAAGCGCAGTATTACACCCGGCGCCTTTACCGCGCGTCTCTGGCGCCTCAACAGCGCACGGAGGCGCGCCGTCAGCTCTCTCGGATTGAACGGCTTCGGCAGGTAGTCGTCGGCACCGAGCTCGAGACCCACAATCCGGTCGGTCTCGTCGCCTCGGGCGGTGAGCATCAGAATCAGGATGTCATTCGTGGCTCGGAGGCGCCCGAGGATCTCGAAGCCATCGGTCTCGGGAAGCATAACGTCCAGAACGAGGATGTCGAAAGCCCCGTCCTGAAGCGCCTCGAGCCCTGACGATGGATGTGACGCGAGCGAAACCTCGAAGCCACGGGCTCCTAGATATTCGGCCAGCATTCTGGCAAGCTCCTCGTCGTCGACGAGGATGAGGACTTTATCCGCCACGGCCCAAACGAACAAGGCGAGGCCGCGACTCTAAGAATCGCGGCCTCGCCAGAAGAAGAGGGTTACAAACGGCTTTAGTTGCTCGGCTCGCGAGCGGCCGCTTCGGCTGCTGCCGCCTTAGCTGCCCGTTCAATTTCTTCCTGCGCCACGCGGAGCTCCAAAGCGCGGTCGCGAAGCACGTTCGCTTCCGCGGTCAGGGCTTCGGCCTCCCTCGGCATGACTTTGGCTTTCTCGCGCAGGAGCAGGTTCTTGTAGATCAGGGCGTCCACGTACTCGCCATCGATCTCGAGTGCCTGGTCGAGCTGGGCGATCCCGCGCTCGATAAAGTCGACCTTGTCATTTGTGATCAGATCCGGGTCCCGATACACCTTGTCCCAGTAGTGAACGGCGATGAGGTAGTACCCTTCCGGATCGGCCGCGTGGACGTCGCGCGCCTTGGCGAGCCAGTCCATCGTCTCGTCGAAACGACCATATTTGTTGAGGAGATTGGCGACCTGGCGATAGCCGAGGGGATCGTCCGGGCTCATCTCGACCGGTGTCTTGTAAGCCTCGATGGCTTGCTCGAGCAAAGGCATCGCCTCGGGGTCGTGAAAGCGCTCGTAGACATCCGCGAGCGCGTAGTAGCGCTCTGGGGTTTCGATATCGATCTCGATGAGCCCCTTGAAGTAACGCACCGCGTTCTCGAAGTCGTCTAGATTGTCACGATAGATGGCCGCGAGCTGCTCCATTGAATACTGCTGATAGACCTGCAGCATCTCGTACTCCTCACCGTGCTCCCGAGCCAGCTCTATAGCTTCCTCGTAATCCCCGATTCCGGCATCCAAGTGGTCCTCGTTCTCAGGGTCGTCGAAACGGCCGGGGCGGTAGATCAGGTGGTGACTACTACCCCGATAGAAGACCGACGTGACGAGCACACGGGGGTCCGGATTCCTGTCCAGCTCCAGCGTGGCGTTGTACAAGTCGATGGCCTTCTCATAGTCCCTGCCGGCATAGGCCAGATTCGCCTGTTTGAACGCGCGGCGCGACTTGAGCATGTTCCAACTGTCTTGCACGCCGCAGCCATTCAGCGCGATCAAAATTAGTATTACGAATGCGATTCGGCTCCGCATCTCGAAAAACCCCCTCTTCCTATGGCACTATCAAACTGGGGAACGCAGTATATTATGGGCTCTCAATTCAAGTCAAGAATCTCCAATACGAGATCGGCGGCCTCTTGACGCTCCGCCCTTGATCCTCCGCTGCCGCCAAGCCTATCATGGACACGGATCGAGTTTTTGGCCATTATTAGATTATTGACCCCTTTTCCCGAACGCCGATGATCCGCTTCGAGAATATCCTGGAAAAGGTCCGCGCGTACCAGCCCGACGGAGACATCGACCTCCTTCGCCGCGCGTATGTCTTTTCCGCGCGTGAGCACCGAGGGCAGCTGCGCAAGTCGGGAGAGCCCTACCTCATCCACCCGCTCGAGGTGGCGAACATCCTCGCGGAGATGCAGCTCGACATCGTCTGCGTGGTCTGCGGCCTTTTGCACGACGTCGTCGAAGACACGCTCACGACGAGCGAGACCGTCGAGGAGTACTTCGGCAAGGAAGTCGCGCACATCATCGACGGGCTGACGAAAATCAGCAAGATGAACTTCTCTTCGGTCGAGGAGCACCAAGCCGAGAACTTCCGAAAGATGCTGATGGCGATGGTGGACGACATCCGGATCATCCTCATCAAGCTCGCCGACCGCTTGCACAACATGCGCACGTTGCAACATCTCTCCGAGGAGCGCCGGGTGCGCATCGCAAACGAGACGCTCGAAATTTACGCTCCGCTTGCCAGCCGGCTCGGGATAGGAAGAATCAAGTCCGAGCTCGAGGAGCTCTGCCTCAAAAACCTCGAGTCGAAAGCTTACGGCATCCTCGTCGCCCGCGTAGACGCCAAGCGCAAATGGGCCCAGGACTTCATCACCGAAATCCAAGGCAAGCTCGAGAAAACGCTGAGCGATAACGGCATCGAGGCAGAGATCCAGGGGCGAACCAAGAACATTTACAGCATCCACCAGAAAATGAAGCGCCAACGCATCGAGCTCGATCAGGTCTACGACTTCATCGCTTTGCGGATCGTTACGGATAGCATAAAGGACTGCTACGGCACACTCGGAATCATTCACAACACATGGCGCCCGGTCCCGGGACGGATCAAAGATTTCATCGCGATGCCTCGCCCGAACGGCTACCGCTCGCTTCACACGAGCGTCATCACGGATTCCGGTGCGCCTTTCGAGGTGCAGATTCGAACACCGGAAATGCACAAAGTCGCCGAACAAGGTATCGCGGCACATTGGAAATACAAAGAAGGCCGCCCCTTCGAAGAAGACGACGTCAAGAACTTCGCATGGCTTCGCCAGATACTGGACTGGCAGCTCGAAGTCGACGATCCGCACGAGTTCTTGAACGAGCTCAAAGTCGACCTCTATCCAGAAGACGTCTTCTGCTTCACGCCCAAGGGGGACGTAAAATCTTTTCCGCGCGGCGCCACACCCGTCGACTTCGCCTATTCCATCCATACCGACGTGGGGAATCAATGCGTCGGCTCGCGCGTCAACGGCCTGATGGTGCCGCTCCGCTACCAGCTCAAAAACGGCGATATCGTCGAAGTCCTCACGGCGCGAGGACACAAGCCGAGCCGCGATTGGCTGAGCTTCGTCGCCACATCACGCGCGAGGAACAAGATCCGGACGTATTTAAACGCGACGGAGAAGAACCGAAGCATTGAGATCGGCCGGAAGCTTCTCGAAAAAGAGGCCGGCCGAGGCTCGGTCAATCTCAAGCAAGCGACCGCGTCGAAACAGTTCGCGGACGCGCTGAAGGATTACGGCTTCAGCAAGACCGACGATCTCTACGCGGCCGTGGGCTACGGCAAGCTGTCCCCGCGCAACGTGCTCGCGCGCCTCATCCCCGCCGATCAGCTCGACGAGAAAGCAGGTGCCGGTGCGAGCCTCGCCCGTGCTGTGCGGCGCGTGCTGCGCGGTGGAGAGGACAAGATCAAAGTCAACGGGATGGACGACCTCATGGTCTACCGCGCCAATTGCTGTAACCCGGTACCGGGCGAGAGCATCACCGGCTACATCACCCGCGGCAAAGGCGTTTCGGTCCACTCGGTCAATTGTCCGAACCTGCTCAACTTGATGGTGGACCCGGAGCGCCGCATCGATGTGTCCTGGGAAGCCGAGAAAGGCACGAAATACGACATCACGCTTTCGGTCAACGTGGAAGACCGCAAGGGCATACTCGCCGACATCACATCGATCATCGCAGACACGAATACCGATATCCGTACCGTCGAGGCCAAGACGTTCGAAGATCAAAAAGGTGCTATCGACGTCACGGTCTCGATCTCGAACGTCAAGGAGCTCGAGCGCATTACCAAATCCATCCGGGAGGTGGACGGCGTCCTCGGCGTAGCGCGGCCAAGCTCGAACAAAGAATCGAACAAAGACCCTGACAGGAGCACAATGGCATGAAAGAAGCGATTCAGAGCGAAAAAGCACCGGCCCCAATCGGGCCCTATTCTCAAGCGATACGCACTGGAAACCTCGTCTTCGTATCGGGCCAAGTCCCCTTCGATCCGGCAACGGCTGAGATGATCGAAGGTGACATCCAAGCACTCACGCGGCGCGCGATGGACAGCGTTCTCGCCATTTTGGAAGCGGGCGGCATGACGGCAAGAAACATCGTGAAGACGAATATTTACCTCGCCGACATGGGGGACTTCACGGCGATGAACAAGGTCGACGGAACCTATTTCACGGATGGAACGCCGCCAGCTCGCGCCGCCGTCCAACCCGCACGCTTGCCGCGCGACGCGCGGATCGAGATCGAGGTCATCGCGGCAGACTGAGACGAGCCTGCCTGATGGGCCTATCGCCAGCCGCGAGGCGTAGCTAATGAGTTTGTCGTTGGGAGGGACCGCCGGCGCGCATCTACAGAGCGTGACACCCTCCATCCCCGGACAAGATTTCCAATCCGTTCCTATCTGTTATAATGCCCGCTCGTTTTACACGCTTCTGTCTGCTTTCCAAAAGGAGGATCAGATGACGAAGCTCAGGGAATGGGTAGTAGGTGCGACGCTAGCGTGCCTCTGGGCCTGCGGTAGCCCGGAGCAAGCGACCATCGAACAATTCTTCCGTGCCGCCCGGACCAACGACACGGCCACCGTTGCTGCCATGTCGGCCGTCAGCCCTCCCGGGGAGGTCGAGTCGTGGCAGTTGGTCGAGGTCAGCTCCCGATCGACGGAGCCTTTCGCGTTGCCGGAGCTTCGCGTTCGGTTTGAGGCCGCCGAGAAGGAACGAGAGGCTACCTTGGAGGAAGGCAAAACGTTTCGCGCCGACAACGAAGAGGCTCTCGCAAAAATCATCCCGAAGCTCCAAGAGGACTCAGAGTTCGAGTTCCGCGGAGCGCTTGGTGAGACTCAAGAAGAGTGGTTGAAGCTGGTTGAAGCGCGCAAAGTGAAGGAACGCGCATTTCAAGAGACCAAGCGGGCCGTCGACGACGAAACCAAGCTCGTCACTAGATCAGTCATCAGACAGGTGGCCCTCGAGGATTTCAATGGAGACGTCGCGGTGACGGAAATGCTGCTCATGCTCCAATTCCCAGATGCCGACGAGAAGCCCTATAATGTTACGCTTCGAAAGTACGACCTCTCCGGTCCGCTGGGCGATCGCACCGAGCCTGCGCGCTGGATCATCGTCGACATCCAGGAAAAGGCACCGACCTAGGCGGTCTGGCGCAGCCGAGCCGCAAGCGAAAGAGTCGGGACTCCGACGCAACTTTCAGTGACCAGGTATCAGCTTTGCGGACGCCGTCCGGGAACCACGGTTCTGCGCCTTCGCGATGAGAGCACGTCCGCTAGACGGAGATGACGCCCGTGGCCGTGCGGCGCAACACCAAACCCGCTCCGTTTCCTGCGACCTACGCGAGCGGTTCTGCCACCCTCGACCGTGTGGTCGCGTTACTCTGCGCCCGGCTTCGGGAGGCTCTTGACGACCGTGGCCCGGATGTCGCCGTTCGCGTGCGAGAACTCGAACTGGTTCTGGTAGAAATTTTCGTTCTTGCCCGTTCGCAGCTCTAGCTCTATAACCTCGCCCGGCAAGAACGGTTTTCGGTACGTCCGCGAGCCACCCGGCGTGGCGTTGCCCTGATCGTCGTACCAGTACTCCGACGCGGTAAACCGCGTTATCGAGCCCCTCGACATGTTGCGCGCCCGGATCGTGCTGATCACCTCGTTGCCTTCGACCTTTGTCTCGGTGACGATCCGAACGCTCGCGACGCCGCGTACCGGCGGAGGCCTTGATATCCGCCTCCTCCGAGCAGGCCGCTTGCCCTCGGCGGCGCCTTGATCTCCGGCGCGAGCTTCCGAGGGCTCGGTGGCGGATGCCCGTTCCGAGGTTGGCTCACCCGCTTCGGCAGGCGCGGATGCCGCGGGCTGATCCTGCGGGGCCGCCCCCCCGGTGTCGCCGCTTCCTCCGCAGCCGACGGCAAGCAGTCCGATTCCAACAAACGAGGCCAGTAGTAAAAATTCGAGGCGCTTCATGGCGTCCTCCTAAGTATCGAACGAATGATAACTCCAGGATTATAGTTCCACGGGGGTGCAGGGTTCAAACACGCGCCGGCACGGCGACAACTCGATGGGGCAGTTCCGCGGGGGCTCGGGATACTCGCCCAGAACGGGACGTCGCTGTGAAGATCTCCCCCCGAGCTAGCCCTCAATCTTATTCGTGCCGTAGTGCGACGTTTGGATCGACGAGTGTCGCTCTTCGGGCGGGTATGTAGCTCTCGAGGACACCGTAGAGCCCGATCATCGCGAGTAGCGTTGCCGCGGCCGCGAAAGCTCCGGCCAGGGACGCCCTCAATGCTAGGTCTTTCTTGCTTCGAGCTCGCGTTCGAGCTCCTTCAACCCCTTGAAACTATAAATGCCCGTATTGTGTCCATCGGACCACGCGATCTGGATCGCATAGTTCCCAACGGGTTCGACCGTCATCGGGCGGAAGTTGGTTGGTAGGAGCAGAATCAAGCTCGTGCGCTTGCCGGTCCATTCGTCGACACAGACCGCGCACGGACAGTGATTGCGGAGGAAGTCGAACGGAAAAACGGACTCCGAGTCATCGGCCCAGACGATCTTGAGCTTTCCGTCGCCTTCCATGATCTCTTTGGGCCGATCGGCGGAGGCACTTTCATAGTTGGCGCGCGCTATGGCCGCTGCAACGCGCGCGGCGATCTCGCGATAGGCCACTGAGGCCGGCGCATCGGGCTGACGGGCCACGATTGGCTCGCCCTCGTCGCCCGAGCGTACGACTTCGGGATCGATCGGGATCCCTCCGAGAAAGGGGATGCCGAGCTCCTGGCTGATTCGCTCGCCGCCACCCTGGCTGAAGATATGCGTCTTCTCGTCGCAATGGGAACAGACGAAAAAGCTCATGTTCTCGATCACGCCGAGCACCGGGACTTGGACCGGCCGGAACATGCGCAGCCCTTTCTCGGCGATCGTCCGCGCGACATCCTGAGGCGTCGTCACGATCACGGCTCCAGTGAGCGGGACACTTTGCGTCAACGTGAGCTGGACGTCACCCGTCCCTGGGGGCAAATCGATGATGAGATAGTCGAGCTCACCCCAAGCGACACCCGACAGAAACTGCTGGATGAGCCGCGACGCCATCGGACCGCGCCAGATCACAGGCGTTTCCTTGGTCGTCAAAAGCCCCATGGACATGATGCGCACGCCGTGCGATTCGAGAGGGATCAAACGCTGGTTCTCATCGGCCTCCGCGCGCCGGTCGAGCCCGAACATCGTGCCTTGCGACGGCCCGTAGACGTCCGCGTCCAGAAGCCCCACGCTTGCTCCCGTTTGGTGAAGCGCGACGGCAAGGTTGGTAGCCACGGTGGACTTGCCCACGCCGCCCTTCCCCGACGCAACCGCGATCAGGTTTTTTACGCCAGCGGGCTTCTGCGGCGCCGGAGCAACTTGACCACCAGGCAACGTGCGCTGAACGCCTTCAGGCGAGGCGCTCACCTGCCACGTCAAGTTGACGTTGGCCTCATCGATCTCGGGAAGCTCCAGGAGCGCCTGGGTAGCTTCGGCCTTGATGTGATCCTTCGCTTCGCTCGCAGGGTTCAGAAGCTCGATATCGCAGCTCACAATGGGCGCGCAAACCCGAATGTTCTTGGCGTATCCGAGAGAGACGATGTCCCGCCCGAGATCCGGGTCCCGCACCGCCGATAACTTGTCGAGAATGTCTTGCTCTGTCGTCATTTCAGCATGCAGCATCCAGCATTCCGCTGGATTCCGCAAGAGGAACCTGAATGCGGTAGTGGGGTCTTTTAAAAAGACCCCACTACCCGGTCCTCGTGGTAGTAGCTAAGATACAAGCGCATGAGCCGCACGAGATGGTGCTCGCCGAAGACGACAACGTGTTCGAGGATCTCGCGCCGACAATTCCCGATCCAACGTTCGGCCGTTCCGTTCTGCCATGGGCTTCGATACGACGTGCGCTTGGGTTTGATGCCGCGCGCCCTGACGAACCGAACGACGGCCGGGCTGAAGATAGAGTCGCGATCGAAGATCAAATACCTCGGGGCGCTGTCGTACGGAAAAGCGTCGCGCAGTTGCTGCATCACCCATGCCGCCGTCGGATGGAATGTAGCGTTGAAGTGAACAATGTGTCGCCGGCCGTGCTCGATGACGAAGAAACCGTAAAGGAGCCGGAGCGACGCCGTCGGAACGGTGAACAGATCCATCGCAGCGATGTCGTTCCTGTGATTGCGCAAGAACGCGACCCATCGCTTCACCTGGTCGGGCTCGGCTGGGCGCCGCGGCAGGTATCGCGACACCGTCATCTCGGAGACGGCAAATCCGAGCTTCATGAACTCGGCGTGGATGCGCGGAGCGCCCCAGCCGTCTTGCGCCATAGTGCGAATGAGCTCGCGAATCTCTGCCTCGATACGAGGCCGTCCCGGATAGCGACGACGCGAGATCTTCGCCCAGTATCGACGGAATCGTTCTCGATGCCAGCGCGCCACGGTGTCGGCGTTGACGATCACGAGCCGACTTGCCCACGAGGGCCAGGAGGCACGAAGTGCGACCCAGAAGGCGCGGTCGACGTCGTCTAACGATGGGCGGGGCCGCTCCTTCTTGAGCGCCGTCACTTGTTGCCGAAGGGCGAGATTCTCGAGCACGAGGTCGGCCTTACGACGACAGACTGCTCGGACTACGAGCGAGACGATGAAGACAAGAATGCGGAGCATAGCGCCGCGCAGTTTGTGCGCCCAGCTGCGAGATCTCAAGTGGCGAAATGCGTTCCTGGACCGAATCGAGTGGGGCTCGTAAGCCTCTGATTCCAAAACGCGGACCTTTATTGTTGAGGGACAGCAGCAAGATCGCGAAGAGATGGAGGCCCTGTTCACGCTGTTGGCCGAGCGCTACGAACGAGGCAGCATCATCCTCACGAGCAATCTGCCGTTCTCGAAATGGGAGAAGATCTTCAAGGACCCCATGACGACGGCCGCGGCGATCGACCGGCTCGTACACCACAGCATCATCTTGGAACTCAACGTTGCGAGCTATCGACTCGAGCAATCGAAGAACAACAAAGCGAGAGCGGCCAAGACGGCACAAAACAGGGAAAAGGCATGATCTCCCCATGAGTCGACGAAACGACCGCGAGAATCGCGGCAGGAGGCGCTTTCGCGGCTTGGTCCATACCTCAGGTACCCCCTTTTTGCATCACTTAGGGGAACCACGGTCGGCGCGGGCATTGACACTTTGCTGCTATGTAACGAAGGAAGATGAGTAGGTAGGTAACGGGAATTCTAGCCCATGTTTTCCTTTTAGGTCTCTAAGTCATCATAAACAAAGGACTGAGATCCGCGGTTTGTCTCTACGCTGACAGCACCTCCTCGGAGAAGGCTGGCGGGTCGCGTTCAACGATTCCGAGTGCAGTCAGGATCGAGTTGGCGCGAGCGGTGCCGCGCGTGACGACGCGCTTGGTCCGCCCAGAACCCAGCTGTAGGTACTTTCGAGTGAACGAACGATTTCGGTCACTCCCCGATGACCTCCGCCCGCACGGGCGGTGCCATTGCTGTCAAATTGAGCTGGTGACTGACAGAATGGTCCAATGAAGACCGATGCGCCAAGCTACCACGGCTATCGATTTCCACCGGAAATCATCAGCCACGCCGTCTGGCTCTACCACCGATTCTGCGTGAGCTTTCGAAACGTCGAAGAGCTGCTCGCTCAGCGAGGCATCACAGTTTCTTACGAAGCGGTCCGACTGTGGTGCATTAAGTTCGGGCCGGAATACGCTCGGCGACTGAAGCGTCGGCAGGGTCGTCTCGGTGACACATGGCACCTGGACGAGGTCTTCATAAAGATACAAGGTGAACGCCAATACCTCTGGCGCGCGGTAGACCAAGATGGTGATGTAATCGATATCCTCGTCCAGCTTCGCCGTGATCAGAAAGCCGCCAAACGATTCTTCCGCAAGCTGTTGAAGGGGCAAGGCCGTCCGCCCTGGCAGCTGGTCACCGACAAACTGAGAAGCTACAGCGCCGCTCACCGCGAGGTCATGCCGTCCGTCGTCCACGACACTGACCAGTACAGAAACAATCTAGCCGAAGTCTCGCACGAGCCGACGCGACAACGGGAACGACAGATGCGGAAGTTTAAGACTCCGGGACAGGCGCAACGATTCTTGACCGTGCATGGACTCGTGCAAAACCTCTTTCGCGTCGGACGGCATTTGTTGCAAGCGCATCATCATCGGGAGCTACGAGACCGCGCTTTCATCGTCTGGCAGGAGGTAACCTGTGCCGTCCGATGAGAGCAAAGGAAATCAGCTCGACGCAATAGGTTCGCTCGCTCAACGTCAACTTGACAATACCCTCGAGCGCTACCTCGGCGACCGTTTCGAAGTCTCGGGCTCGAACGCGGGCATCCATGTCCTCGTGTGGCTTTCCGGGTTCGACGAGCGCGCGCTCTCGGAGCTGACCCAACGGGCGGCGGAGGATGGAGTCGGCCTCTACTCGGCCGCACCGTACTATGCGACGCCCAAAAAAGCGCGCGCGGGCCTTTTGTTCGGCTATGGCAGCTTGGACGTCGGCCAGATCGAAGAAGGCGTGCGCCGTTTCGCGAGCTACGTCAGTTGATACTTGCGCGCCCGGGTCCTCTGTTCATCACTTCTTGGTGCTTCCGCCATCAATTGCGTCCCTTCATCAAGCGGTCGGAATTCGCTTGCTTGGTCCGTCGTACTGTATTAGTATGCTAATACGATATGATGAAGCGCAAGCGCAAAGCCGAACCGTACGACGATCTCTTCCACGCCGTCCTGGCCCTCGACACGGTCCGTGAATGTCGGAGATTCTTCAAAGACATCACGACCCCCGCCGAGCTGAAGGCTCTATCAGAGAGGTGGCACGTGGCCCGGCTTCTCGACGAAGGCGAGCTCTCGTACCGCGAAATCCACGACGAGACCGGCGTCAGTACCACCACGATCACGCGGGTTGCTCGTTTTCTCGGGCAGGAGCCGAACCGGGGTTACCGACTGCTACTGGACCGCCTGAAGCAGAGCCGTGCCCGTTAGAGATGCCGAGCGGCTCCGCGTCGCTATGCAGAAGTCGGGCCGCCTCGCCGACGCCAGCCTCAACCTGTTACGGCAGTGCGGCCTCCATCTCTCGAAGAGCAAGAGCGAGCTGTACTCGCGGATCGAAGAGCTTCCCATCGACGTGTTGCTCGTGCGTGACGACAACATCCCGGGCTTCGTCAGCGACGGCGTGAGCGATCTCGGTATCGTTGGGGAAAACGTTCTCCGGGAAGTGGAACTCCGGAATGGCCCGGGCTTCGAGGCCGAGGTGGTCCTGCCGCTCGGCTTTTCACGTTGCCGGCTAGCCGTCGCGGTCCCGACGGCATCGGGACTGTCGACGCCGTCCCAACTCGACGGGTTGCGGATCGCAACGTCGTACCCGGCGACCCTCAAACACTACCTCGACGCCCAAAGCGTATGCGCGGACATCGTCGAAATGACGGGCTCGGTCGAGGTCGCGCCCCGCATCAAAATCGCTGATGCCGTTTGCGATTTAGTCTCGACTGGAGCCACGCTCGAGGCGAACCAACTGGAAGAAATTTCGACAGTTCTCGAGAGCGAGGCACTCCTCCTCAAGCGTTCCAACGGTCTCTCAGACCTCAAACGCGACACTGCAGAGCGTCTCATTCGGCGCATTCGGGGCGTGATCCGCTCGGCGAACACCAAGTACATCATGATGAACGCCCCGAGCGCGTCGGTGGACGCCATCGTATCGGTCCTTCCGGGGGCCGCGTCGCCGACGGTGATGCCGCTTGCGGGTGATGGAGACCAAGTCGCCGTCCATGCCGTCTGCGAAGAAAGTGTCTTCTGGGAAACGATGGAGAAGCTGAGAAGCGCCGGGGCGAGCGCCATTCTCGTGTTGCCCATCGAGAAAATGTTGGCATGAGCCCATGGTGTCTCTGAAACGTGTTCCATGGGCACACCTTGACGACGAGGCACGGCGGCTTGCGCTTGCCCGTCCTTCGCTCGCGCACGCCGCCGCCGTCGCCACGGCGGTTCGTAGCATCTGCGCGGAGGTCGCTCGGCGCGGCGACGACGCCTTGTTCGCTTTCACCGAGCGATTCGATGGCGCGCGTCTCGAGAGCTTGCGCGTCGCCGATGACGAGATCGCGGCGGCCAGTGCCGCGATCGACCCGGAAGATACGAATTGCCTGGCGCGCGCCCTGCAGAACATCGAGGTCTTTCACCGTCTGCAGCGCGCTCCTAGCGTGGAGGTGGAGACGGAGCCGGGTGTCTCGTGCCGGCGCGTGAGCCGGCCTGTGGATCGGGTCGGGCTCTACGTCCCGGGGGGAAGCGCTCCACTCGTGTCGACGCTCCTCATGCTCGCCGCCCCGGCGCGACTTGCCGGATGCCGGGAAAGCATCGTTTGCACACCGCCTGGCCGCGATGGCCGTGTCAACGAGCACGTTCTCGCAGCCGCGGAGCTTTGCGGGGTATCGATGGTGTTCAAAGTGGGGGGTGCGCAAGCGGTGGCGGCTATGGCCTATGGTACCGAGACCATTGCCCGCGTCGACAAGATCTTCGGTCCCGGCAATGCGTACGTAGCAGCCGCGAAGCAGCTGGTCTCGAGTGCGCCTAGCGGACCGGCGATCGACTTCCCGGCGGGTCCGAGCGAGGTTCTCGTCATTGCCGACGATTCCGCCGAGCCCGCGTTCGTGGCTGCGGATCTGTTGAGCCAGGCGGAGCACGACGAAACAGCTCAGGTCGTCCTCGTCACGCCGTCCCCGTCGCTCGCGAATCGTGTCGAGCGCGAGCTCACGCGGCAGCTCGCGGATCTTCCGCGTCGCGCGATTGCCGAGATGGCAATGAGCGGCGCTCGCGCCATCGTTGTCCGCGATCTTTCACAGGCCATCGATGTATCGAACGAATACGCTCCCGAGCACCTGATTCTCAATTGCGACGGCGCCGATGAAATCGTCGAATCCGTCCGACACGCGGGCTCGGTTTTTGTCGGGCCGTGGTCAGCGGAGGCGTTCGGAGACTACGCGAGCGGGACCAATCACGTCCTGCCGACCTACGGGCACGCGCGCGCCTACGGGGGCCTCACTTTGGAATCGTTCTGCAAGACGATGACCGTCCAGTGTCTCACCGAGGAGGGGATCGAAGGACTCGGGCCTAGCGTCGAACGGCTCGCGCGGCTCGAAGGCCTCGAGGCGCACGCCCGAGCGATCGGGCTTCGCAGGAGGGTCTTGGCGCAAAAGGTGTCCAAGTGACGACGATTCGCGAGCTGGCGCGGCCGGAGGTCCTGAGCCTTCGACCGTATGCGTCTGCCCGAAACGCCGTTCCCGAAGCGGAAGAGTGTATCCGGCTGGATGCGAACGAGAGCCCGTGGCCTGCCTTTCCATCGCAGGTGGGTCTCAACCGCTACCCGGCAAAACAGCCGGTCGAGCTCACGCGTCGACTCGCTGACCTCTACGGCGTGTCCACGGATCAACTCCTCGTGACTCGCGGAAGCGACGAAGCCATCGATCTTCTCGTGCGTGTCTTCTGCCGACCCTCGCAAGACGCGGTCGTCATCTGCCCGCCCACGTTCGGCTACTACCGCGTTGCAGCCGAGATCCAGGGAGCTCGGATCGTTTCGGTTGCCCTCGGCGACGGCTTTACCGTCGATGACGAGCGTCTCGTCGAGGTTGCCACGAGTCCGGAAAGCTCGGCGAAGCTCGTCTTCCTTTGCTCACCCAACAATCCGACGGGAGGCGCCACCGACCCAGACGTGATTCTGGAGATTGCCGATAAACTCGAAAAACAGATTCTCGTCGTCGACGAGGCCTATGTCGAGTTTTCGTCGATGGGGAGCCTCGCAAGCCGGGTCTCAGAGGTGCCGAACCTGGTCGTCCTACGGACGCTATCGAAAGCCTTTGCTCTCGCGGGGGCACGCTGCGGCGCGACGGTTGGCTCGCCCGAGATCCTCGAGCTCATGGAACGTGCGCTCGCGCCCTATCCGATTCCAGCACCGACCGTGAAGGCGGTGCTCGCCGCGCTGACGCCCCATGGACTTGCCGAGGTCCGCGTGCGCGTCGCTCGATTGAGACAGGCACGCGACGAGCTATCGCGTGCGCTCACGGGCTGCGCGGACATTTGCCGCGTGCACCCGAGCGACGCCAATTTCCTGCTGCTCGATGTCGCGGATGGCGCGGCTTTCGCCAAGAGATTGCGCTCCCGCGGCATTCTGGTCCGGCACTTCGCAGGAAGTCTTCGTGACGGCGTGCGTGTCAGCGTGGGGGCACCGGAAGATAACGCCTTGCTTCTCGAAGCGCTCGGTGTCGCCGGGACGAGGTCCCGACCCGAGAGGCGCGCGATCGTCGCCCGCGAGACGAAGGAAACGAGAATCTCGGCGTCCGTCGAGCTCGATGGCGGTGGCCACGTCGAGGTGAGCACCGGGATCGGGTTTTTCGATCACATGCTCGAGCAGGTGGCGCGGCACGGTGGGTTCGGGCTTCGTCTGTTGTGTGAAGGGGACCTTCACATTGACGCCCATCATACCGTCGAGGACGCCACCCTCGTTCTCGGCCAAGCCTTGCGGGAGGCGTTGGGGGAAAAACGCGGTATCGAGCGGTACGGCTTCGTGCTCCCGATGGACGAGGCGCGCGCCGAAGTCCTCGTCGATCTCAGCGGCCGACCCGCCGCCGTCTTCGAAGGCACGCTTCCGGATCTCCGCGTCGGTGAGCTCGCGACCGAATTGGTGCCCCACGTCTTCGAATCGCTAGCGCAGAGTCTCGGCGCCGCGATCCACGTTCGCGTGTCCGGGCAGAACACACACCACATGGTCGAGTCCTGCTTCAAAGGGTTCGGGCGTGCACTGCGGCAGGCAATCCGTTGCTCTGGAACCGAAATCCCCTCCACGAAAGGGATCCTGTGACACGCGTCGCGATCGTCGACAGCGGCTGTGCCAACGTCGCCTCGGTAACGTTCGCGCTCGAGCGGCTCGGCGTCTCTCCCGAGGTCACTTTCGAGAGAAGTGTGATCCGGGCGGCAACACACGTCGTACTGCCGGGCGTCGGCGCGGCGACGTCTTTCATGGCGCGAATGCGCGAGCGTCAGCTCACGGAGTGTCTGCGGTCCTTGCGACAACCCTGTCTCGGCATCTGCCTCGGGATGCAGGCGATGTTCGAGCGATCCGAAGAAGGTGATACGGAGACGCTCGATATTCTTCCCGGACGTATAGCGCATCTGCCGGGTGGTGACGCTCTCACGATCCCGCATATGGGCTGGAACCGGCTCGTGTTCGGTGTGCGTGCCCATCCTCTACTCGAAGGCATCGAGTCCGCCGCGCGTGTCTATTTCGTCCACAGCTACTACGCGGCCGTGTCCGAGCACACGATCGCAACGACCTGTCATGGTGTGGACATCAGCGCAATAGTGGCGCGAGATAATTTCTTCGGCTGCCAATTCCACCCGGAGCGCTCCGCGCGTGCGGGCGCGCGCCTGCTCCAAAATTTCGTGAGCCTGTCGTGATCATCTACCCCGCGATCGATCTCTCGGCAGGTGAGTGCGTTCGTCTCTATCAGGGAGACTTCGCCTCGAAAACCGTCTACTCACGCGACCCGCTCGAGCGCGCTCGCGAGTTTCAGCGCGCGGGTGCGGAATGGCTGCACGTCGTCGACCTCGACGGGGCGAGAGATGGGGCGGCGTCACAGACGGAAACGATCCTCAGGCTCGCCCGCGTGACGGATCTCAAGTTACAGGTTGGTGGCGGCATCCGTCAGGCGACGCAGGTCGAGACGCTCTTGAACGCCGGTGTCGATCGCGTCGTGGTGGGGAGCCGGGCCGTCGACGCGCCGTCCGAGGTTCGCGAGTGGCTGTCCGCCTTCGGTCCCGATGCTTTGGTGCTTGCGTTCGATGTACGAATGAAACGGGGTGTGCCGTTTCCGGCAACCCACGGCTGGCAAACGGAGAGCGCAACGTCGCTTTGGGTTCTTCTGGCCGAATACGAAAGCTACCAAAGCTACGAAGGCTCCGGCTTGCGGTACGTGCTGTGCACGGACATCGAACGCGACGGGACACTTGGTGGGCCCAACACCCGGCTCTACCGTGAGATCCGCCAGCGTTTCCCTGGGCTCGACGTTCTCGCATCCGGCGGCGTGTCCGCACTTTCCGATCTCCGTACGCTGAAGCTTATGGGGCTCGCCGGTACGATTGTTGGCAAAGCGCTGTACGAGAAACGCATCGATCTCTCCGAGGCGATCGCATGCTAGCGAAGCGCATCATCCCATGCCTCGACGTTCGCGACGGGATGGTCGTGAAGGGAGTCCGTTTTCGGGATCACGAAAACGTCGGTAACATACTCGACTTGGCGCGCCGTTACCGGGATGAAGGTGCCGACGAGCTCGTGTTCTACGACATTACCGCCTCCGCCGAAGGCCGCTCCGTGAGCCGGGATTGGGTAGAGCGTGTGGCGCGTGAGCTCGACATTCCGTTTTGCGTCGCTGGTGGAATCCGCTCGGTCGAAGACGCGCACGCGGTTTTGTCGAGAGGCGCGGAGAAGATCTCGATCAACTCGCCCGCGCTCGAGAGACCGGAGCTAGTCGACGAGCTCGCGGATGTTTTCGGGACGCAGTGCGTGGTGATCGGGATCGATTCGAAGAGCGAAGGCGGCGAGTATGTCACCTATCAATACACTGGTGACCCGAACAAGACGTTTGCGAGTGGACGGCGCACGCTCAAATGGGCTCAGGAAGTCGCGCGGCGCGGTGCCGGAGAGATAGTTCTCAACTGTATGAACCAGGATGGTGTGCGCCAGGGCTACGATCTCGAACAGTTGAAGCTGGTGCGCGAGGCCATCGAGATTCCGCTCGTTGCTTCGGGAGGTGCGGGAAGCCCGGAGCATTTTCGCGACGTCTTCCGCGAGGTGAACGTCGATGGGGCTCTAGCGGCGAGCGTGTTTCACAAGCGTTCCATCGCGATCGGGGCACTCAAACGTTATCTTGTCGAGGAAGGCATCGAGGTGCGAATATGACGTCGATCGACGGCCTCACGATCGATTGGGAGAAGGGAAACGGGCTCGTCCCCGCGATCGTTCAAGATGCGAGGACGCTTCAGGTTCTCATGTTGGGCTACATGGACCGTGCCGCCCTCGAGCGCACCCGGGAGAGCGGTGTGGTAACGTTTTACAGCCGCGCCAAAAAACGCCTGTGGCGAAAGGGCGAAACCTCCGGAAACACACTCGAGATCGAAAGCGTCGAGATCGACTGCGACGGCGACACGCTCCTCGTTTTCGCCCGGCCGAAGGGAGCGACGTGCCACCGTGGTACGACGAGCTGTTTCGGCGATGACGATGCGCCCGGGCTCGGCTGGCTCGCGCGGCTGGCCGAGATCATCGATGATCGGAAGACGTCCGATCCCGACGGGAGCTATACGGCACGATTGTTTGCGGATGGTATCGAGACAATGGCGAAGAAGGTCGGGGAGGAGGGTGTGGAGGTTGCGGTCTCGGCGACGAGCCGCGACGGGCGCGTGGTGGAAGAAGCCGCGGATCTTATCTATCACCTCCTGGTGGTGCTCGCGGCCTCGGATCGCACGCTTTCGGAGGTGACGGAGGTCTTGCGCGAACGACACCGCGTCGGGAACTGAGCCGCCTGACGACGCAGCGAGCGAGGGCGAGAACGGCTGGAACGAGTTGCGGAAACTCCCGCCATTTTCTCGGAGCGGAAGTGCATCAGCTACGTCAAGTAATATTTGCGCGCTCGCGCCCGCTCTTCCTCACTCCGTAGAAGCTTCGAATAGGTTTCGCCGTCGATGGCCTGGTCGCGAACCCGATACGCGCGTTTCGCTTGAGCTCGGCGAGCGATCGGCAGCCCCGAGCGCGAGCTGCAGCGCGTGCGCGGCATAGACGGCGAGGGGACATGTAAAGGTCGGATGATCTCGAGCCCAGCGGGGTCAGCCGCATCCGTCTAGCAAACTAGACAGATATGCGCCCTCAACGTATAATATATCTGTGAAAGGGAGCGACCTTTTACGCAGGCTTCGCAAGCTCGGCTGTGAGGTTGTTCGACAGAAGGGCTCGCATGTCCGGGTCAGATGCGGGAGATGTTCCACGACAGTGCCCATTCACAAAGGTGAAGAGCTGGGGCCTGGACTCTTGAGGAGTATCGAGCGCGATCTCGAGCCGTGCCTCGGAAAGAAATGGGTGAAAGCATGAAGCGCTACACGGTCCGGTATGAACGCGACGAAGGCGGATGGTGGGTGGCGACCGTCGTACGATTCCGTGGCTGCCATACACAAGGGAGAAGTCTCGACGAGGCCCGGCGGCGGATTCGGGAGGCTCTGACGCTGTATATCGACGATGCCGATAGCGTTGAACTGCGGGACGAGATAAAACTGCCGAAGGACGTCCAGAAGATGTTACGGAAGGTGGCCGATTATCGGCACGATGTGGAAAGGCTTCAAAAACAAAGCGCAGGAGCACTCGAGAAAGCAATCAAACAACTCAGCGAACGCCTGAAGTTGAGCACACGCGACCAGGCCGACCTACTAGGACTTTCCCATCAACGGATTCATCAGATCAAACAGAAAGTGGGATAGGAGCGACAGTCACTTTCTACGGATCACTGACAAAATAGAGTCGGCGAGAGGACTTGAACTTCCGACCTGCTGATTACGAAGAAGCAAAAAAGGGTATTGTCAAGTTGACGTTGAGCGAGCGAACCTATCGCGTCGAGCTGATTTCCTTTGCTCTCATCGGACGGCACAGGTTACCTCCTGCCAGACGATGAAAGCGCGGTCTCGTAGCTCCCGATGATGATGCGCTTGCAACAAATGCCGTCCGACGCGAAAGAGATTTTGCACGAGTCCATGCACGGTCAAGAATCGTTGCGCCTGCCCAGGAGCTTTAAACTTCCGCATCTGTCGTTCCCGTTGTCGCGTCGGTTCGTGCGAGACTTCGGCTAGGTTGTTTCTGTACTGGTCGTGGACGAACGGACGGCATGACCTCGCGGTGAGCGGCGCTGTAGCTTCTCAGTTTGTCGGTGACCAGCTGCCAGGGCGGACGGCCTTGCCCCTTCAACAGCTTGCGGAAGAATCGTTTGGCGGCTTTCTGATCACGGCGAGGCTGGACGAGGATATCGATTACATCACCGTCTTGGTCTACCGCGCGCCAGAGGTATTGGCGTTCACCTTGTATCTTTATGAAGACCTCGTCCAGGTGCCATGTGTCACCGAGACGACCCTGCCGACGCTTCAGTCGCCGAGCGTATTCCGGCCCGAACTTAATGCACCACAGTCGGACCGCTTCGTAAGAAACCGTGATACCTCGCTGAGCAAGCAGCTCTTCGACGTTTCGAAAGCTCACGCAGAATCGGTGGTAGAGCCAGACGGCGTGGCTGATGATTTCCGGTGGAAATCGATAGCCGTGGTAGCTTGGCGCATCGGTCTTCATTGGACCATTCTGTCAGTCACCAGCTCAATTTGACAGCAATGGCACCGCCCGCGTGGGCGGAGGTCATCGGGGAGTGACCGAAATCGTTCGTTCACTCGAAAGTACCCGGTGAAGCTCTATTTAGAACTTTCGGGGAACGCAACGTCAGTGGCGCGCGAGCGGATCTGGCAAATCTTGGCGCCGCACGTCGCGCGCTCCGATCGCAGCGCGCTTCTCGCCGCCGCGCGGCTCGACCACGCCAAAGCGAGCTACGCCGTGCGTAGATTCCTTCGCGGGGCGGGGCCGCGGTAAAAAACCGTGTGCTAAGCTCTTTGCATGTCCTACTACCGGCGCGACTTGAGCTCGATGTTCGGAGGTCCTGTGACCCCTGCGGTCAAGAACCTCATCATCGCCAACGTCGTCGTCTACGTGCTCCAAGTCCTAATCCAGAACTTCACCGCGTGGTTCACTTTGGTCCCGTCGCTCGTGCTGCCTTGGAACTTTGAGATTTGGCGGGTCGCTACGTACATGTTCTTGCACGACCGATATGGACTCAGCCATATCCTTTTGAACATGTTTGGCCTGTTCATATTTGGATGCGCGATCGAGAGAACGTGGGACAGTCGATCTTTTTATCGTTACTACTTTCTTTGTGGTCTCGGCGGTGCGGCGTTCGCTTTCTTGTCCTATCTGTTTTGGAGCTCGAATATCCCCATCCTCGGCGCCTCGGGCGCGGTCTATGGGGTCATGATTGCCTTCGGTTATCTTTTCCCGCGCCAGCAAGTGTTGTTGTTCTTCGTCTTCCCGATGGAAGCGCGTTTCTTCGTCGCGATGTTCGGGATCTTGGCCTTCGCGAGCTCCATCAACGGGCAGCAAGGGGTTGCGCATAGCGTGCACCTCGGCGGTTTAGTCACCGGCTATTTGTTGCTTCGATGGGTGGGCGTCGCCGGCAGGGGGCGTCGCCGTTCGTTGGGCGGTTTGCGCGCCGAGCTCGGCGGCTCCTGGCGAGACGCGTATCGGCGCTGGCGGATGAAACGACTTCGCAAGAAGTTCGAGGATTATTACGAGAAGCGCTCCGGTGGCGACGACGGCCCGACGTTGCATTAGCGCTTAGCGCTCCCTCCGGGTTTCGCAATGGCCACGTACGATTGACAACCTCCGTAATCGGTGATAGACACAACACGTTAGGCGACAAGAGGGGCCTCGTGTCGTCGGCCCCTTCTCGTCCGGCATCTGTCTTGTCCTAAAAGGAGGTCTTCATGAGAGCCTCAGCTTCAGCCCTTAGCCTTTTCCTGCTCGGGCTTTTCCTACTCGGCGCTACCGCCTTCGCCCAAATGGAACCTATGCGGCCAACTGCCGTCACCGCAGAACAAGTCGGTAAAGAGATTGCTGTGGAGGGTAGGATCTACACCAACGGTAAGTCGGAATCGGGGATCCACCTCTATTTCGGCGCTGATACGACCAAAGCCTTTCAGGCCATCGTGCTCGCGAGCGAGGTACACAAGTTCAAAGTGGACATAGAGAAGAAATATACCCGCCGCAACGTGCGCGTCACGGGCGAAGTGGCGGAACAGGAGGGTAAGTTCTACATCCTCATCCGCGAGCCCAAGCAGATCAAAGTCGTTCCGCGCAAGCGCAAGACGAGCAGTTGAACGCCTCGAGGACCCGGGGACCCTCCGTTTGCGAGCGTCCTCGGGTGGACCTCGGCAACGTCGGGCGAAACCGTAGACCGGCGACCTCTTCCCACCTACACTCGGCGAATAGCATGGCACATCGCTTCGAGCAGACGGTCTCGTTCTCGCCGATCGTGCAGGTCCTGTACCTGGTCGCGCTCGGCGTTTTCGTCTGGGTCCAGCTCCAGGCCGTGCCGGATTTACCCTGGATCCCGCTTCTGATTGGCGCGGGACTCGTGATACTCCCCGCGATGTTCGGCCGCCTCGTCTTCCAAGTCGACGAGGAAGGGGTCGCCGCGCGTTTCGGCGATCCCGGCTGGCTCGCGCAACGCGTGCCTCTGTCCCGCATCGAAAGGGCGCGCATCGTATCCTACCGTCCCATCCGTCAATTTGGTGGCTGGGGGATCCGCGTCGGCCGTTTCGAAGGAGAGAAGACGAGCATCTACTCGGTACGGGGGACGCGAGGCGTCCTCCTGGAGCTGACCGAGGCCCGGCGCATCAGCGGCGCCCGGACGCGGCGGTTTCTGCTCGGAAGCGAAGATCCGGAACGACTCGCGGCGGCTATCGGGAAACCGTGAAGGTTCGCCGATGCTCGAGACACTGGAGGCGGCTAGGCAGCCTAGTCCGGGCCAAGGAAGATGCGCGCACGACGGTGCTACTGCTGCGCTTGGTCCTTGCCGGGCGGATCACTGGCGTCGCCCTCCGCGAGTCGGGCCCAAACGAACATGTTGGCGGCGGTCCCAGTGTAGTTCGCGAGTCGATTGATCTGGGTCGCGACGAAGGCGCGCGCCTGATCCTTCCAATGGCTGTGGGCCGGCACGTTGGGCGCGGCGTGAATCTGAACCGATTGCAGGGTGAATCCGTGTTTCGACAGCAAGACGTTGAGGGCTCGGCGGTTGAAGCCAAAGACATGGTACGGAGGCCAGGTCGGCTGAATGTTGTAAACGGCGGGGCTGCCCGTGAGTCGGTTCCAGGTGTTGCCAACGTGCGTGAGCAAGTTAGGCTCGTTGGGGACGTCGACGTACAGTATGCCCCCAGGACGAAGCAGCTGGGCTGCGCACGAGATCATGGAGTTTGGGTCATAGACGTGCTCGAGGACGGCGCATAGGGTAATGGCGTCGAACGCGTCCCGGATGGTCCCCGAAAACTCCTCGATTGTTTGGGAGCGCACTTCGACGTTGTAGCGCGCGTCGGCTTCGGCGATCATAGCCTGGCTCAGCTCGAGACCGACGGCAGTGACACCTTCGAGACGTGCGGCCGCGAGAATCTCGCCCCGGCCACTCCCAACGTCGAGTAAGCGAAACGGAAAGCCGCCCAGACGCTCGCCCACCTCCCTCACCAGACCACGGTAGGACTCCACTTTATTCTCCGAGTCGTCCCCACCGAAGTACTTGTCGGGGTCGCTGTAAAGCTTCTGAGAATCGCACGGGAGGGGAAACGGATCGGGATAAATGAGACCGCACTCGTGGCAACGCACGATGCGAGAGACGATGCCTTGGTGGTAGCGCTGGTATTCGCCTCCGCGCAATCCGAGAACCTCCCTAGCAACCACGCCACAGGTGGGACACGGGCGCGGTGTGAGCACGAAGCGGTTACCCTCGAGGTCGCAGGCCTCGGAGAGCTCGAGAAATTCGCGTGAACTCGGCGAAGACATTGGCAAATTTTTTGTGGGTCTAGTTCATCTTACGCTCGCGACGAGGACTTTGGCAATCACGTGCTCGCGCTCGGGTGCACGACACGACGGTCAAAGGTTCTCTACCGAAGCGCTCTTACCTCCGGCCGGCCGCCACCGTGCCACGCGCCATCCACTCCGAGGTAAACGAAACCGTAGCTCGCCGCCAAAGCAGTAACCGTCTTCGGATTGACAGCCGTGCCGCTTCACGAAAACATTGCGGGCATATGACGAGCTCTCGCTGGATTCCGTTCTTGCTCCTCTGGTCCCTCATCGCCTCCGCTGACAACTGGCCGCAATTCCGCGGTCCCGGAAGCTCTGGCGTCTCCGAGACAGCAACACCTCCCACGAAGTGGTCCGAGACCGACAACGTTGCTTGGGTCGCGACAATACCCGGCCGCGGATGGTCGTCACCCATCGTGTGCGGCTCGACGCTTTTCGTGACCTCCGCCGTCACCGTCGACGGCTCTTTCAAAGAGCCTTCCACCGGAATCTTCGGAAACGACTATGCCGCGGAGCTTGCCGAGCAAGGCTTGAGCGACGAGGAAGTGATGGATCGCGTCGTCACGCGCGACATCGAGCTCGCGAGCGAGACCGAAGCTATCCGTTACATGCTCTATGCCGTCGCTGTGGAAAGCGGTGAAATCCTGTGGGAACGCGAAGCGCATCGCGGCAAGCCGTTCGGTGGCCGGCATCGCAAGAACACTTATGCTTCCGAGACACCGGCCACAGATGGCGAGCACGTCTACGCTTATTTCGGAAACGTTGGGCTTTTCTGTTATTCCATGACAGGCGAGCTAGTTCCTGTCCAGAAACACCATAACTTGTGGTGTACGAGAGGCCTATCGAAGATGTGGGTATTATACGTTTTCAGCCGGCACCTCGTAGGCTCGGAAGCGAATGAAAATCTTGGACGAAACGAGAGGCGAATCGTCAGCAATCCATGGCTATAAACGCAGTAAGAGTAATCATTATTATCGTAATAGGTGCCTTGCCATTACCAACAGGTTGCAGGTGATGATGGAACTCCATACGTAGGATTTGAAAGAAGGCAATGAGCGCCATGTGCATCGGTCGAGACCAAAGACTCGTTTCAAGAACGAAATGACGCCTTCGATTCCGCAGCGAAATCGCCGTAGGCGTTGATAGACCCAGGAACTCTTGACCATATCGGTCACCGCGAAGTGAGCCTTGGTAAAGGCAACATCTTCAACTCCCTTGCCTTTGATGGCTTCCAAGTTTGCCTTTGAAGAAAACGCGCCATCGTAGGCAACCTGGCGCGGGGCCCGTTCGTAGAGTTCGACTTGACGGTCGATCATGGTTTCCGCGAGAGTTGAATCGGACGGATTCCCATCCAAGATCACGCAATCCAAAATCATCGAGGACGAGCCACCAGTCAAACACACCTTGTGACCGTAGAGAGTCTCGCGCCGGTCTTTGCGAATAATGTCGGTGTGTTCTTCGAAGATCGAAACGACCTTTTCCTCCGCAGGCACACGCTCTTCATCAATCACTCTACGCCGAGTTTGGTTGATGACTTTTTCGGTGAGGACGAGAAAGTGCTTAAAATCCGCGGCGATCTTCTCCGCACTCGCTCGCTTCACCGGCTCGGTCAAGCCGGACTCGTCCAACTGGTCTGCAACGCGTTGAGCGGAGCGATAGGTTTCTTCCGACACCTTCAGTAGATCTCGATAGACGCGACGCCTTTGTTCCTTATCCTTCGCGTTTAGAACTCCCAGTCGACGTCTCTTCGCTTGACGCGTTCGATTGCCGAAGACCACTACTGTACCCAGCAGTTCGCGAGTTCGGCACATGAGGCGAGTGAGAACTCGGACGCAGTCATAAAGAAGCTCGGAGTCCGTAGGAGAATGAATATTCGACTCCACTACCGTGCAGTCCACTCGTACTTTTCTTCCTTTTTCGATCGCGGTCTTCTCGGCAACACTCACCAACTCTCGGTTGATTTTCTCCAGCGTTTCGAACTTCACGGCTTTGATGTTTGCTGCTAGGGTCGACTTCGACGGGCTCGGCTCTATGATGCCGAGCTGGCAAAACGTCCGATAGCTTCGAGAGTCTGCCAAGTGAAACGCCAGCTCCCGATAGGTGAACTGATTCAGCTGCTTGACCAACAACGCCCGGAGAACCTGCTCCGCGCTCATTCCCCCACGACCAACATCGCTCCCTGCCGATGGGGTGACCGACCTCAGGTCTTGCAGTACCAGCTCATTCAGCTTAGGATGGGCATCGAGCAGCGATGATATCGTTTCGAGCTCGCGTGCGTGCTCCAGCTCCAGCCAGGGCTCGCGAAGGCTTGGTTGTGGGTTGATCGTTTTTCGCATTTAGGGCTGGTCTCCTTTGGAGTTAAGTCGTTTAGAATCTGCGTTTTTGTCGACTCGATACTAAACGACACTCCCTCAGAAGGCTAGCCCTAAATTTGCGATTACCCCTTTTTTCTCAACCTCTTACACCTGTCAGGACGGGTACTAGCTAGTCTGGAAGAAGCACTGGGAGCCCCAGGAGATCTATTCGGATTTCGGGACGGCATCCTCACCGATCGTCGCCGGCGAGCGGGTCTACATACAGCACGACAATCAGGAAGAATCGTTTCTCGCCGCGGTCGACAGGAAGACGGGCAAAGAGATCTTTCGTGTCGCCCGTGGCGAAGGGAAGAGGATGATTGCCTCGGGTTGGTCGACGCCTTTCTTTTGGAAGACGAAGGGGCGCGAGGAAATCGTTTCCGTTGGGCACGGTATCGCCGTCGGCTATGACGACCAGGGCAAGGAGCTCTGGCGTCTCTCAGGGCTGTCCGGACAAGCAACGCCGACGCCGCTCGAGGGAGCGAACCTCCTGTTTCTCAGCACCGGCTCTCAAGGCGAATCGAACCGACCCGTCTACGCCGTCCGGCCGGGAGCGTCGGGCGACATCTCTCTAGCTGAAGGCGAAGAAGCCAACGCCTTCGTCGCATGGAGACACCCCCGCGCTTCGGCTTACACGTCGTCGCCCCTTCTCTATCGAGGCCGTCTCTACATCGTGAACGACAACGGGATCCTTTCGGTGCTCGACGCGGAAAGCGGCGAGCGCCTTTACCGCGCGCGCGTGGGCGGGGGCGGTCACACGTTCTCTGCCTCTCCTTGGGCCTATGGCGGGAACGTGTTCTTCTTGAGCGAAGACGGGGACACGTTCGTCGCCCGCGCGGGCGTCGACGAGCACGAGGAGCTCGGAAAAAACAGCCTCGGTGAAATGAGCTTTGCTAGCCCCGCCATCGTAGGAGAGAGCCTCTATCTCCGCACGCAGACGAAGCTCTATCGTATTTCCGAAACTATAGACGCTCCCTGATCGCTGCCATTGTCTGCAGCGTCCCCACGTCCTGTAGCATGCAGATGAGCGTCGTCACGCCTGCTTCTTTCCACGCCTGCACCCGCTCGGCGACGCGCGCTTCGGGACCACAAAGGGCGACTTGATCCACGAGCGCATCGGGAACCGCCGCGATCGCTTCTTTCTTGCGTCCTGCCAAGTAGAGATCCTGGATGGTCTCGGCTTCGGCTTCGTAGCCGTATCGGCAAGCGAGGCTGTTGTAAAAGTTCTTGCCTTTCGCCCCCATGCCACCGATATAGAGCGCGAGCGTCGGTTTGACGGCATTGCGGCAGCGGTCTAAATCGTCGCCAATCGCGACTTGAACGCTCGGCGCCACGTCGAAGTCGAGAGCCTGGCGCGCGGGCGTGCGCCGGGCCGACCCGCTCTCGAGTGCGCCTCGAAAGCTCTCGGGATGAAACGGCGAGTAGAACACAGGTAGCCAGCCATCGGCGATCTCCGCGGCGAGCGCCACGTTCTTCGGGCCGATGGCGGCGAGATAGATCGGGATGGACGGACGCGCAGGAGCCATCATCAACTTCAGTGGCTTGCCGAGCCCGGTACCACCTGGGTGCGGGACACGATAGACCTCGCCGTCCCAACGGAGCGGCTCGCTACCCTCGAGCACGCGGCGGATGATGGCGACGGCTTCACGCGTGCGCGCGAGCGGCTTCCCATACGGCACTCCGTGCCAACCTTCGACGACTTGAGGGCCGGAGACGCCGAGCCCGAGAAGCAGGCGTTCGTGGCTCAAGCGGTCGAGCGTGGCAGCGGTCATCGCCGTCAACGCGGGTGTGCGCGACGGAATTTGAAGAATCGCGGTGCCGAGGCCGATGCGCTCAGTCTTGGCACCCACCCAAGCGATGAGGCTGACGGCGTCCGAGCCCCACGCTTCGGCCGCCCACACAGAGTTATAGCCGAGCCGCTCGGCTTCGACGGCGAGCGGCACTGGGTCGGGATTCGCGGAAGTCAGAAAGCCGATATTGAGCCCGAGCTTCATGGCGTCACTTCTTCTTTGCGGCGGCGATGCGGTCTTTCAGTGGCCGGCCCCGATTGGAAATGTCGCGCGCGACGGTTTTCGCTTTGGGCGGCTCGACGCCGATCTTGGGACAATCGGCTTCGACCATACACTCATCGCATTGCGGCGAGCGAGCGGCGCAGATGGCGCGGCCGTGATGGATCAGGATATGCGCTAAATCGATCCAATCCTTTTTCGGGAGGCGCGCCATCAATTGTCTCTCGACTTGCTCCGGGGTCTTCGCTTTCGCGAGCCCCATGCGGTGGGAGAGCCGGAAGACGTGCGTGTCGACGACGAAACCGGAAGCAATGCCGAAAGCCGTCCCGAGCACGACATTCGCCGTCTTGCGCGCGACGCCGGGGAGGGTCAAAAGCTCTTCCATCGTCTTCGGGACTTCGCCACCGAACGTGTCGGTGATGTTCGACGTGGCGCCCTGGATCGACTTGGATTTGTTGCGGTAAAAACCCGTCGTGCGGACGAGCTCCTCGAGCTCGCTCCTCTCGGAAGCAGCGAAGTCTTTCGCTTCCGAGTAGCGCGCGAACAGAGCCGGCGTCACTTTGTTGACCCGCGCGTCGGTGCATTGGGCTGACAAGATCGTAGCGATGAGCAGCTGGAGCGCGTTGTCGTGGTCGAGCGCGCATTTCGCGTCGGGATAGGCTTTCCGGAGCTTGCGCGCGAGAGTCCGAGCGCGGCGGGACAGCTCCTCCAGGCTCTCACCGGTTGGGGTGTCTTGGACGCTCGCTTCTTTAGCCAGATCTATACCTCGACGAGAATGTCATCGCCTTGGAGCTCGACTTTGAAGCAGTCGATCTTGAAGCCGGGGTCGAAGATGGCTTCTCCGGTGACGAGGTCGAACTGCCACGCATGCCACGGACAAGCCACGGTCTTGCCGTCGACGAGCCCGTCCCCGAGCGGTCCGCCCTGGTGTGCGCATTGGCTCGAAGAGGCGAAGAACTCGCCGTCGACGTTGTAGACAACGATGGTCTTGCCGTCGGCTTCGATGGCCTTGCAGGTGCCCATTTCGATTTCGCTCTGGGTGGCTACCTTCACCATCCTCTTCATCATATAGCTGCCATTACTTGGTCGCGATGACCGCGTAGTCCTGGTCGGCGAAGAGCAGCGCGTTGAGCTTTTCGAAGTTCTGATTGACTGTGTCGCTTCCATCCATCGACGCCATCACCGGAAGCAAGCGCGCTCGCTCGCCGACCGGGCTCGTGGTGCGGACGGTCACTTCGGGAAAGCCTACGGCGCGTAGCATGAATTCGAGTGTCTCGGGGTGAAGCGGCTTTTGGTGGGTGAGGTCCCGGTAGAACGATTCCACGAGTGCTATGACACTCGTGGGGTTCACGGTCTCGAGGATGATGCGGCCTTTGGGACGGAGAACGCGGTAGCCATCGGCGAGCACTTTTCTCAGAAGCGAAGGCGGCAAGTGCTCGATCACTTGAGCCGCGAAGATACCGCCGGCCGATCCGGCGGCGCGATCCGCAAGGACAGTCACGAGATCCCCGACTTTCGCTTCGACGCCTTTGTCGCGGCAAGCATGGATCATCTCGCGATTGCCGTCCACGCCTTCCGCCTCGATGCCGGCTTCTTTCAAGAGCTCGAGAAACTCTCCGCGCCCGCACCCGAGCTCGAGCACAGGGTTCTTTCCTTCGAAGTAGGGTACGTAGTCGGCGAGGCGTTCCCGAATCGCATCGGAGCTTCCGCGGAAGCGCTCCTCGAAAGCGAGGTAGTGCTCCGCTTCGAGATCGGGTGTGCTCTCCGCTCTTGCCGGGCTCTCACCGGAGACCCGCGCGAAAACGGCGTGGAGCTCAGCACGCGCCACCGCGAGCGACGAATCCATGCCTTCGACCCGTTGTTTGATAGCACGGACGCCGAGCTGCACACGCTCGACACGCTGGTCCATTGCTTGAAGCAGCAAATCGGCGCGCTCGTTGCCGAGGCACGCGTAGAGCCGGTCCTTGGCGTCGGCCAACCGGTCGATGCGCTGGGAAAATCCGACGAGCGCCGAGGTGAACTCGGCTTGCGCGGCTGCGGCGCGATTCGAGGTCTCGGCGAAGCGATTCAAGAACTGCACGAGGCTCGAGTTGAAGCTTCGCTGCTGCTTGAGCGCGCGACCGAGTGCTTGAAGCTCGGGCTCGACGAGGCGCCGGGCGATAGCTCGCGCGAGCCCTTTTAAGCCGCCGCCTTCTGCGCCATCTGTAGTCGCCCCCGAATCCGGTGCGGTGAGCGCGCTGGACTGATTGAGACTTGCGAGTAGCTCCGGGATGGTGCCGTCCTGGTCGTAAGGGGCGCGCGTCCCCGAGAGCGCGTCGAGCTTCGCAAGTAGCTCGGCGTAGAACTCTTCTTCTTCGTGAAGTTTTTCTTTGAGTTCGGAGACGGTAGGCTCTGTGGACAAGGCGCTTACATCAAGAAATATTGCTGCTTCCCACGACGCCCTCGATAGGGCTGCTCGCGCTCGCATAGCGCCGTCTCGGCATCCTGCCTGCTTCGAAGGCGAGCCGTCCCGCGACAATGGCGCGCTTCATCGCATCGGCCATCTTGACCGGGTCTTTGGCTTCGGCGATGGCGGTGTTCATCAGAACGCCGTCCGCGCCGAGCTCCATCGCGACGGCGGCGTCGGAAGCTGTGCCGACTCCGGCATCGACGATCATCGGGACGGAAATCGCCTCTCGTATCAACAGCAAGTTGTTCGGGTTCTGGATCCCGAGGCCCGAGCCGATGGGGGCGCCGAGCGGCATGACCGCCACGGCGCCTGCATCCTCGAGCTTTTTCGCGACGACGACGTCGTCATTCGTATAAGGCAGGACGACGAAGCCTTCCTTCACGAGTGTCTGGGTTGCTTTCACGAGAGCTGCGGTATCGGGAAACAACGTCCGTTCGTCGCCAATCACTTCGAGCTTGACCCAGTTCGAAAGCCCCGCCTCGCGCCCGAGCCGGGCGGTGCGCACAGCGTCATCCTCGGTGTAGCACGCCGCTGTATTCGGGAGCAGCATGAACCTTTCGCGATCGATGCAGTCGAGCAGCGTCTCTTTCGAGCGGTCGGTCAAGTTGACGCGGCGTACAGCGACCGTGACGATCTCCGTACCCGAAATCTCGTGGCAGGCGCGCATGAGATCGAAGCTCGCATACTTGCCCGTCCCGAGAATGAGACGCGAGCCGAGCTCTTTGTCCGCGATGCGCATGGGAACCAAGCTTACTGCGAATCGCGATCAGCCGCCACCGACGAACGTGACGACTTCGATCTCATCGCCTTGCTCCACAGTGACGGCGGTGAACTCCGAGCGTGTCAAGATGCGGCGATTGACTTCGACGGCAACGCGCTCGGCCTCGATCCCGAGCTTGTCCAACAGAGCGTGGATGGTTACATAGTCGGGGAGCTCGTGTTCCTGTCCGTTCAGCCGAATCTGCAAAGCGATGTCAGCCAAAGAGCGCTACTTCTTTTCGCCCTTCTTGTTGGCGGCCAAATAGTTCAGGATGACTTGATCGAGGCTCTGGTCACCGACATTCGTCGCGTCTTCGAGCACCCCGCCATCCTTGTCGAAGCGGCCCCGCTTGACTTCATCGATCACGCGACGATGCTGCTCTTCCATGAACTTGATGACGTTTTTTCGTCATCCCCGTTGGGCAAGAATTTGGAGTAGGCAGTCCGCCGCGCGCCTAGAATCTCGCCGCCCTTATAAATCAGGGACTCGACCATCGGGTTGTCCTTACCTTTGTCCTCGGTCTGGACATGGTAGGTCTCACCTTTGTAAGGAACGTCGGTATTGAAACCAGTGATCATCGAAAGAAGCTCTTCTCGTCGGCAAGCCCCCAGCGAACGAGCCCCCGCGAGCCCGCGCGAGAGCGTAGGGGTCGGTCAGCATTAGACTTAACGGCTGGAATCATTGTCGTACTGCGGGTGCTAGGATGTCAAGTCATCCTTGACACGCTTTTGCGCAAGCCCATATAGTACCCGGTTTTCCGACGCTTGATGAGCCTTCCCACAGTGTTCCCTCTCTTGAGCCTGCTCTTGGCCGTTCCGGCTTCGGGAAGTCTTGTTTGCGGCCTATTGAGCCCAAAGCACCTCTCGACAGCGCGCTGGGTCACGCGCATCTGCTCGTCGGCGACGCTGCTCCTCGCGCTCGTCACGGCCTTACTGTTTCTCGGCTCGGAATCGGCCAACGGGATCTGGGAATCTCGAAATCTCATCGAAGCGACGGGGGTTAGCTGGGTTCTCGGTCTCGACGGTTTCAGCCTGGCTTTGGTGTGCTGGACGGCTCTCGCGAGCACAGTGGTGCTTTTGGGAGCGCCCTTCGATGAACGCGCGGCCACATGGATCTTGCTCGCCGAGTCCATGGCGCTCGGCCTATTCCTTGCCCGAGATGCTTATCTTCTCCTGGCTTTCTATGGTGGACTCCTCGTTGCGGTGGCGCCTTTTGCCGGCGCGCGGCGCCGTTACTTCGTGTTTCAGCTTGCCGGCCTCGCACTCTTATTCGGCTTTTTCGTCCACTGTTATCAGCTCGTTCTCGTGCAGACCGGCTTCGCTTCGACGGATCTCTTGCGGTTGCGAGCGCTCGTGCTCTACCCAGATACAGAGCGGGTGCTTTTTCTCGTCGCCTTCGCCGGAGTCGCGTTTGCGCTTCCCGTCCTGCCAGTCGCGTCGGGGCTGTTGCCGGTTCTCGAAAGCGCGTCGCGTCCGGGGCGTCTTGCGGTAGGGGCTCTCTCGAGCCTGGCGGGAAGCTATCTCCTGTTCCGGCTCGTGCTGCCGATTTGCAAAAACGGCGCGTTCTTGGGGAGCGATATCGCATTGAGTCTCGCGATCGTGACGCTTGGCTATGCCGCGCTTGCGCCTGGGCGTCCGTGGGCGCGCCTCGTCGTCGGCCACCAAGCGCTCGTTCTGGTCGGAATCTTTTCGTTTCAGGAGCCGGGCGTTATCGGGGCGGCGCTCCAAATGCTGGTGCTTGCGACTGGCGTGACCGGCCTCGCGCTTTCGAACGCGCGCGCCCTCCTCGGTTTTTTCGCTCTGTTTCTGACGGTCACGCCGCTGCTGTGGGTGTTGCCAGCGCAGTGGTCGCATTCGCGAAGTTTTGGAGCGCTTGCAGCGCTCGGCTTCTTGATGCTGTCGCTCCGCCTTTGGCGCGAGACGATCGCCCGGGCACGCGAGCCCGCGGAACCTAAGCGCGGGCTTTGGCTCGCTATCCCGGTCGCCTTTTGGTGCCTTTCGATGATCGTGCTTCCGGGGGCGTGGCACGAGTTGCTGGCACCCATGGCGCGTGACGTGCTTCCGCCGTCCGCGGTGGCGGAGGAAGTGCCGTGACGCTCGTGGCTGCGACGCCCGCGGTGATACTGCTGTTGGGTGCTCTTTGGACGGAGCACCGAGGCGGCACGCGTGTGGGCCTCGTCGCCACAGGCGCCGCGCTCGCCGCGGTGGTTTGGCTCGCGCGCGCCGCGCGGTGGGGAAGCTCGGGTACGTTCGATGGCGATCCGTTCAGCCTCTTCTTGACCGGTTTGATCCTCGTCGAGCTCGCCGTCGCCTGGGTCGTCGACGCTTCCTCCTCGCGCTCGCGACGTCTTGGGACCGCCGCCGCGCTCGTACTCGCCATCTCGACTCGGAACGTCGTCTGGATCTTTGTCGGTTTCGAAGCGGCGTCGCCCGCGTACATGGGGCCGCGAACGCTGTCCCTCGTGGCCTCGGCCACTTCGATCTCCGGTCTTTTGCTCCTCGCCGTCATGGGCGGAACCGATTTGGCTTTTCTCGAGCCGTCGCCATGGGCCGTAATGGGTCTCCTGCTTTTCTCCTGCGGGCTCGTTCTCAAATGGCTCGCCGCGAGCGCGGAGCCTCGTTTCGAAACGCTGGCAATGGGGGTAGCACTCGTGGCTTATTGGGTGCACCTCGTGTCTTGGTCGCCCGAGCTTCCATCCGTCGGGTTGGGTCTTGGGGCGGTCTTGGCGTGGGGTGGCATGACGATTGGAGGGCTCGGTGCCGCCTTCGCGGGGCGCACGCGGCCGTGTCTTGCGTGGATCGGTGTTGCGCAGATCGGCCTCGCCATTCTGGGAACCATGATGGGAGCAGCTTCGCTCCCCCACGTCCTCCTGCATCTCGCCGCATCGACGCTAGCCATCCTGCTCTTGGCTTCCCTCGTTTCGGGAGAGAAAAGCCGTTCCGTTCCCGCTATTTGGATCCTCGCCTTGTCGCTCGCGTCGTTGCCGCCATTTGCAGGCTTCGTGACGAAGTTTCCTCTTCTCGCGACGCTGTCGGTCGAAGCGACCGTTGCCGCTCTGCTCAGCACTTTCCTAGTCGGGATCGGCTGCGCGCGTCTCATCGCACGCGTGACGGTGTCGGAAGAGGGAAAGGCGTGGCCCGCCGCGGTCGCGGCGCTCGCCGTCGCACTCGCGCTCGGCCCTTTCGCGAACCTGCTTTACGGCTTAGCGTCCCGCGCCGCCACCGGTCTTTTCTAGTCAGGATTCAGGATTCAGCAGGCGCGTCGTAGCGCGGTCCTGCATGCTGACACTTGAATGCTGATTCAGATGCTCGCGATTGCGGCTCGCAGAGCGTTCTCGTCCTGCTCGGCGACGGTACGTAGATCGATGAGTACGCGGCCGTCGACAATTCGCGCGATCACGGGAGGCTGATGGGCGCGAAGGGTGGTCACGATCCTCTGCGCTGGCGTCGAAGGATCCACGATCGTGATCGCATAGCTTGCGATCTTGGCGTCGACTGCCGCACCCCCGCCGATGCGTGACGTGGTGGCTTCGATTGCGAGCTCGAGCTGGCCCGTGTCTCCGAGCGAGGCGATGAACTTTTCCGAGCGTTCCCGTATCGCTTCACTCGGCGCCGACAACATGCGAAGCACGGGGATCTCTTTGGTGGCTTTCCCCTCCACGAAGGAAAGAAGGGTCGCCTCGAGCGCGGCATAGGTGAGCTTGTCGACGCGGAGCGCGCGCGCCATCGGATTCTTGCGGCACGTTTCGATCGCGGCTTTCTCGCCGACGAGAATGCCGGCTTGCGGCCCTCCGAGCAACTTGTCTCCCGAAAAGATCGAGAGATGGATGCCGCTCGCGAGGCTCTGCGCGACGGTGGGCTCGTGCGAAAGCGAGAAAGGTGCGAGTGAAAGAAGGTTGCCGCTGCCGAAATCTTCGATGACGATGAGGCCGCGCTCTCGACCGAGTTCGGCGAGCTCCTCGGTGGAGGCGGACTCGGTGAAGCCGACGATACGAAAATTCGAAGGGTGCACTCTCAAGAGCACTCCGGTCTCGGGACCAATCGCTTGCTCGTAATCGGCGATGCGCGTCTTATTCGTTGTGCCGACCTCGCGAAGACGCGCGCCGCTCCGCGCGAGAATATCGGGCACGCGAAACGAACCACCGATCTCGACGAGCTCGCCGCGGGAGATGACGACCTCTTTGCCGACGGCGAACGTGTTCAGGCTCAGCATGACCGCGGCGGCGGCATTGTTGACGACGAGCGCGCTCTTACCTGGAAACAAACGAGACAACAAGTGTGCAGCGTGTTCGTGACGGCTTCCGCGCTTCCCGGTTTCGAGATCGAGCTCGAGGTTCGTATATCCGCGAGCGATCTCGGAGATAGCGTCGACGGCGCGGTCCGAAAGAGGGGCGCGGCCTAGATTCGTGTGGACGATGATTCCGGTCGCGTTGACTGCGGGCCGCAGGCTCGCGCGAATTTCTTCGCGAAGCTTCTCGCCCACGGCTTCCTCGAGCGCCGCGATCCTCACTTCGAGCTCTTCTTCCGTCAGGCCCTTCGTGACCGCGCTCTTAAGCTCGGCGCATACAGCTCGGGTGGCGTCGGTGACCGCCTGTCTGCCGAACGCTTTCGCGAGAGAGTCGACCGCGGGTCGCGACAGAATTCGCTCGATGCTCGGCACACGCCTGAAGAGCGTTTTGCGACGGTCGAGCGAGGAGGCGCGGCTGGGTCTCTTTGACAACTTGGAACCTTGAACGCTAGGATTTTAGCATGGCTGAAGCGGGCTAGTGGAAGAGTACACTGTAGCCCGCGCGAGCGCGCATTGAGCAATCTGGAGACCATGTCGGACGAACGCCCGAAGAACTTCATCGAACGCCTGCCCGCGATCATCGGTCGAGGCGAAGAGGACGTCTCTCATCTCGATCCCGAGATGATTGAGATTCTCTACCCGGAGCGTGCCGACAAGTCTTTCCACGTGACAGTCGTCTTCGGACCGCCACCTGCCGGGGGAGACGATCCCGATGCGGCGCAAAGCGCTTATGAACGGGCGCTCGCGATCGCGCAAAATTCGACACGCTATCGCTCGGAAGGCAGCGGCAACTACGTGCGTCATTTTGCCACTTTCGGGATTGACGAAGTCAACGCCATTCACGACCTTTTTTGTATCGTCAGCGAGTATCCGAGCTGCGAGATCCTCGTGCGCGGCAAACGCGTCCCCTATGGGCGCGAGCTATGGCTTCCTTTACTATGGTTTTTTCGCAAAGATCCTCGGGAGATGTAGACGATATGGGTTTCAAAGAGGACATGGCCACGTTCCAAACAAAGTTCAGGGATATCGAACGCGAATACGAGCAATGGTTCTCGGGCGCGCTGCGCACGCCGCCATTGAACACGCAATCAATCTGCGAAAGAATCGTCAATCAGTACAGCCGCAACCCTTCCAAGAACCTCTCGGAGCAAACGATCTTCTCGATGCATCAAGCGAAGTTCAACACTTATATGGAAATGTGGAATCGGCGGATGCGTCTCAAAGAAGAGGGGAAGCTTCCGACTGGACGAGAGGAACGCTCGAAGCGCGTTGTCGCGTCTCCGCAGCGATCGCAGGGTGGCGAAAGCGGGAGCGCCGACCCTTATAAGAAAGTGTTCGACAACTACGTCACGGCGAAACGGCAAGCCGGCGAGTCCACGGAAACGCTCAACTACGACAGTTTCAAAAACGCGCTCAAGAAGCAGGCCGCCGAGCTTCGCTCGAGCCGCGGCATCCAAAACGTGAACTTCGGCGTTTCGTTGAAGGACGGCAAAGTCTCCGTGGTCGCGAGAAGCAAGAAAACGTAAGATCACTCATGCGCGCGAAGCCGCTCGTCCGGTTCTGGCTGGTCGTGGCCTCCATCTTTCTCTTGCGTAGCCATCCCGTGGACGCGTGGCCAAAAGAGGCGTACCGAGCCATGGTCTACGACACGCTGCGGCTTCTTCCGCCGCGGCTTTCCCGAGTGCTCTTGAAGCGCGAAGCCGCCATCCTTCGCGGGGCTCGCAGCCTCGAGGGCAAAACGGCGTCCATGCTCGCGCGCGACGGCGTACGCGGTCGGCTCTCGGCGGATCTTGTCAAAGACGTGGAGACGCGGATCGAGCAGGTCGTGCGAATGGTTTCTGGGCACAACTCGTTCGACGACACCGCCCACGAGCTCGGGCGCTTGCTGCGCATTGCCGCCGATCTCGCAGACCCCGTGATCCTCGGGGCCGGCCGGCGCGACCTACAACGGGTGGCGCCCGAGCTCTACCGCTTTGTCGATCTCAACTTGACGACGTTCCCGCTCGTCCATGACGGAGCGCTCTCGTCGCCTCTCGGAGGAGCCTCGATCGGGCGCCTTCTCGTCGAAGTGACGTCGGCGGCGAGCGCGTCGGTGACGCCACTCTCGAAGGCCTTTTGGCGTGACGGCCGGATTGTGTCGGCCCGAAGCTTCGATTTTCGCTCCGTCCCCTACGCGGAGACATCGCTCAATTATTCACGCGGCGTGACGGCGGCTTCTTACCTGTGGCTCTCTGCGTGGGCTAAGGCGAACGGCGATTTCACCGGATACCGATTCGCCCCGAATAAGCCCTGAGCCGCGGGGCCCTCCGCAGTAGAATCGGCCATCATGAGAAAACGTGCGCTCCTGAGCGTGGCCGATAAGGCTGGTCTGTCTGAGTTTGCGCGCGGTCTCGCGGACCGCGGCTATGAAATTGTCTCGAGCGGAGGCACAGCCAAAGTGCTCGAGAAGGCGTCGGTTCCCGTAAGGCGTGTCGCTGAAGTCACTGGTTCTCCAGAGATTCTCGGAGGCCGGGTGAAGACTCTCCATCCTACGATCCATGGCGGGATCCTCGCGAGGCGGCACCTTTCGGGCGATCTGGACGAGCTCGACCGTCAAGGCATCCTTCCAGTCGACATCGTCGCGGTAAACTTCTACCCGTTCGAGAACAAAGTCGCTGAAGGGAGCCCCATCGACGAAATTCTCGAGAACATCGACATTGGCGGTCCTTCGATGCTGCGCGCCTCGGCGAAGAATTTCAAGGACGTGCTCTCGGTGACGGACCCGGCCGACTACGCGCTCGTGTTATCGAAGCTCGATGACGGCATTGAGCTCGAGACGCGGCTCTATCTCGCCAAAAAGGCCTTTCGCGCGAGTGCCTGCTACGAAGAAGCCATTGCCTCGTTCCTGGCGCGCTTGTCCGCGGAAGCCGACACGTTATCGGTCGAGGAAGATGAGAAGGATTCGAGCTTCCCGAGCAGGCTCGTGATGAGCTTCGACAAGGTGCAAGACTTGCGCTACGGAGAGAACCCGCACCAGGCCGCGGCTTTTTACCGCGACGCAGACCCGCGCGCGATTGCGGTGGCCGGCGCGCGCCAGCTCCACGGCAAGGAGCTCTCCTACAACAATATTCTCGACCTCGACGCCGCCTGGCGTCTCGCCCGCGAGCTTCCTGCGGATCGTGCCGCGGCCGTCGTCATCAAACACACGAACCCCGCGGGCGCCGCCATCCGCAATTCGCTTGTCGAGGCCTATGTGAGTGCCCGCGCAACCGACCCTGTCTCGGCATTTGGCGGGATCGTGGCGCTCAATCGCGACGTCGACGCGAAGACAGCCGAAGAGCTAAGAACGACCTTTCTCGAAGCGATTGTGGCACCCGGCTTCGACGAAGAGGCGGTCGCGATCCTCACAAAGAAGAAGAATCTTCGCTTGATAGCGATCGAGGATGATGCCCGCGCTTGGCGAGGCTCCAATTCTTGCCGCGTGCTCGGTGGGTTGCTCGTTCAAAGCTGGGATCAAGAAGGGCCTCTGGAGCGTTTCGAAGTCGTGACCAAGCGCGCGCCGACCGAATCACAAGAGCGCGCGCTGCGCTTGGCCTGGATCGCGGCGAAACACGTGAAGTCGAACGCCATCGTGCTCGCCAAAGGCGACGCGCTCGTGGGCGTGGGCGCGGGTCAAATGAGCCGTGTCGACTCTTCGCGCATCGCGGTCGACAAAGCCGAGAGCGCGGTGGAAGGATCGGTCGCAGCCTCGGATGCGTTCTTCCCGTTCCGAGACGGCGTCGACGCGCTAGCCGAAGCCGGCGTGGTCGCGATCGTGCAACCCGGAGGATCCGTCCGCGACGAGGAAGTGATCGGGGCCGCGAACGAGAAAGAAGTGGCGATGGTTTTCACTGGGCGGCGCCATTTTCGGCATTAGGATCTAGGCTCTCAGGGGCTAGAGTCGCGCATTCCGCCCACGTTTTGGACGAATGGAAAACGTCACGGAAGACCGAGTAATTCCTCGGGCAGAACGGTTGCGGTTCCTAGTTTGCCGACGGCGATGCCGGCGGCGCGATTGGCGAGCTCGGCGGCGTGAGCGAGCTCGGCGCCTCCGGCGAGGGCCAGCGCGGCCGCGGCGATGACGGTGTCTCCAGCACCCGAGACATCAAAGACCTCGTGGGCCAAGGTCGGGATATGTAGCGGCGGGCGCTCGGCCTCGAACAGGCTCATCCCTTGCTCGCCGCGCGTAATGAGAACCGCCTCGCATCCCAGCTCTTTCAAGATCGAGCTCGCGGCCTGCCCGAGATCGTATTCGCTCCGTACGACCAGCCCGGCGAAACGCTCGGCCTCGATCAGATTTGGCGTCACGAGCGTCACCCGTCGATACATCCGGTAGCGCCGGAGTTTCGGGTCGACGAGAATCGGGATGGCGCGCTCTTTCGCGAGCTCGATCGCGCGTCCTATGATCTTCGGCGTGAGCGTGCCTTTCGCGTAGTCGGAAAGCACGACGGCGCGGGCCTCGCGCACGAGACCGGCGAGAGCGTCGAGGGTCCGAGCCTCGATGTCACCGGCCAAATCGTCCGCGGACTCCCAGTCGGCGCGCACGACCTGTTGGCTGGCGGCGATGATGCGGGTCTTGACTGTCGTTCGGCGCGTGCCGTCTTCGAGGACGGCTTCTTCCGCCAAGCCGCGGTCGCGGAGCGTTTGTCGGAGCTCTTTTGCGGCGTCGTCCTTGCCGACGACGCCGAGAAGCAGCGGCCGCATCCCGAGGCTCGCGAGGTTGCGCGCTACGTTCGCCGCACCTCCCAGATGAAAACTCTCGCGGTCGATCTCGACGACGGGAACGGGCGCCTCGGGCGAAATGCGCGAAACGTTCCCCCACACGAATTTGTCCAACATCACATCGCCGACGACAGCAATCGGAGCGTCGAGCGTCGCGGTGAGAAGAGCTTGGATGTCGAGCTCGTTTGCAGACTTCATGACACACGATCCGTTTGGTCATCCTTGGCGTTTGGCTTGGCGTTTGGCTTGGCGTTTGGCTTGGCGTTTGGCTTGGCGTTTGGCCCGAGCATCCATGGCACCGTCATGGCGAAGAGAAACAGCATTTGGAATTCGGAGTCTCCGAAGTTGTACTCGAATTGCCCGGCGAGAAAACCGGCGAGCATCATCCCCATCGCCCCGGCGGCGAGAGAGCGCGCTCGCGGATCATGCCGCGCGCGCTTGAAGGCGCGCGCGCTCGCGACGAAGGCGACGACGATAAGAGACAGCCAGGCGAGCAGGCAGGGGAGTCCTCGCTCCGCGGCGATCTGTGCGATGTTGTTGTGAAGGTGCGGGTTGTTTCGCAGGGGTGCCAGGGGCATGCGGTAAATGGGGTAGACATCCACGACCATGTTCGGTCCGACCCCGAGCCAAGGGTGGTTTGCCACCATTTGCGCGCCCGATTCGAGCATGTAGAGTCGATCCATACCCGATGTATCCGGGGCCAGAAAAGAGCCGAGTCGTTGCTCCACGCTGTGCGGCAGCACCACGATGGCCAAAAGGGCGAGAATCGGAGCGAGGAGCAGGAGCCTTCGATCCCTCAGAAAGGCTAGCGTGAGTGCAGCGCCGAGCATCCCGAGCCAGGCACTGCGCGTCAACGTGAGTAGCAGCGCGAGGCCGATAACGGCGACGCTCCCTAAAAAAAAGCCACGATGATGGCCGCGGAACATTAGCCCTGCCATGGCGAAGATTCCCACCCCCATGAGCAGCCCCGAATAAGTCATGTAGTGCCCCATGAAACCGCGGATGCGGTGGTCGAGGTCGCCGAGCTCGCCGAAGCGGTACTGCCAAAGACCAACGAGGGCGCCGATATCGGCCATGAGGATCAGGACCAGCACGAGTGTCTCGACGCTCCGTGTGCTGCGCACCGAGCTCACGAGCATTAACGGCACCATCAAAAGCAAGAGCTTCTTGCTCGCCTGAACGCTCACCGCAGGATCGAACGACACGAGTGCCGCAGCGAAGCTCAACAAAGCGTAAAGGGCTAAGGGTTTGTTCACCGGCAGCGATGGAAAGGCGAGCTCGCCGCGCGCAACGCGATAGACCCAGATGCAAAAAAGCACCGCTAGAACGAGCTGGGAGGCCGCGATCGAGACTTGAATCAACGCGAGCCAGAACGCGATGCCATAGAGAAAGCCGGCTTCACGACCCGGGGTGCCGGACCACGGACGTGGTGGCGCCCAACTGCTCGCTTCGACGGACATTCGGTCGTGAGTTTAGCAGGCTGCTGAAAGAAGTACATTTCAGCCGGCGCGAGCCGGCGCAGCCTCGCCGTAGCCCGAGGGCGTAGGCGGACCGCCATCTTGGCTTTCGCTGCGGTATAATCGTCTTTGTGAAGGTACTTTTGGTTGTGGCTCTCGCTGGGACCTCGACCCTCGCTCCATTCGCGACCGCGCAGGACACCGAGCCGGCTGTTGAGATTGATGCGAAGGCCGAAGCCTATTACTACTACTGCATCGCACGCATGCATGAGAGGCAGGCGGAGGCCACTCAGGCCATCGGGAGCTACGAGGAGGCCGCGCGTCTCGATCCGGAATCCGCCTATCCGCACGTTGCCCTGGCGAGTCTCTACCAGCGCATGCGACAGCTCGACATGGCGCTCGAGACGGTGAAACACGCGATCGAGCTCGACCCCAACGTGGCGGCGGCGCAACGCATTCTCGGCACGCTCTATTTCGCGATGTTGCGCAATGGCGGCTCGCCCGACCTTGCGCCCCAAGCGGTCGACGCTTTCCGCGAGACCGTGCGTCTCGACCCCGGAGACTTGGAGAGCCGGAGCAATCTCGCGCGCTTGCTTCTCGCCAGCCGGCTACCCGACGAAGCGGCCGAGCATCTCGAAGAGATCGTCCGCTTCGCCCCGAGCTCGTATCACGAGATGTTCCTTCTCGCGAGGATCAAGCGAGGCCAGGGTGACACCGCGGCCGCTATCGGTCTGTTGAAGCAGTCGCTCGGTGTCGAGCCGGGGCAACCCGAAGCTCGCGAAATGCTTGTGGAGCTTCTTCGGGCCGAGCAGCGTTTCGACGAAATGGCCGATGTGTACAAAGGTGCTTTAGAAGAGGCCCCCGCAGACCTCGACGCGCGCGTCCGATTGGCCGATGCGCTTGCCAATGGAGGTCAGTTGGACGAAGCGGCCAAGGAATTTCAAACGATTCTCCATGAGGATCCGAAAAACGTCGTCGTGCTCGTCGGCCTCGCCATGGTGCGGCGAGACCAGATCGATTTCGCGAGCGCGGAAGAGCTGCTCCTCCAGGCTCTCGCTCAGGAGCCGAATCACGTGCTCGCGCGCTACACGCTCGCCGGTGTCTATGAGCAGAAGCGTGAATATCAGAACGCGATCGACGCGTGGATGAAGCTGCTCGAGGCCCCAGACGAGCCAGACCGGCCAGACCAGCCAGACGGGAATGACCAGAACCAAGGTGCCGTCGCGCGCAAGGCGGAATATATGGCGCATCTTGGTTTCGCCTATGAGCAGCTCGACCGCAGCGAAGAATCCATCGAAGCCTTTCGCAAGGCGCGCGACCTGTCCGGTGGAGACGAGCGTTTTCTGACGTTCTATATCCAAGGTCTTCTCGCGGCCGAAGAGGGCGACGAGGCGATGGCGGCCATCGAAGAAGCGCGCGAGCGCTTTCCGGAAAGCGAGCGCTTCGAGGTTCTAAAGGCGCGGGCGCTCGAGGCGCAGGGCGAGCACGAAGCTGCGGTCGCGGCCGCGCTCGAGCTTTCCGAGCGCGAGCCCAAAAACGAAATGTTCGCGCAAAGCGTCGTCGAGATCTATCGACAGCAGAAACGCTTTGCCGACGCCGAGACGTTCCTCCGCGGCAAGCTCGAGCATGCTCCCGAGAGTGTCGCGCTTCGGTTTCAGCTGGGTGCGATCCTCGAGCGTCAAAAGAAATTCGACGAGGCGGAGGCCGCGTTCGAGGCCGTGCTCGAGATAGAGCCCGATAGCGCCGCTGCGCTCAACTATCTCGGCTACATGTTGGCGGATCAAAACCGACGTCTCGATGAATCGATCGTTCTCATCAAGCGCGCGCTAGCGCAAGATCCGCATAACGGCGCTTATCTCGACAGTCTGGGTTGGGCCTACTTCAAGCTTGGAAACCTGGAGCTCGCCGAAGAAAACCTCTTGAAAGCGATCGACAGCCTTCGTCTCACCGGGGTCGTCTTCGATCATCTCGGGGATCTTTATTTGAAAAAAGGCAATCCGGACCAGGCGGCCCAATACTGGCAGAAAGCCCTCGAACAAGATGACGACGAGGTCGAAAAGGACAAAGTCGCTCAAAAGATGAAACGGGTGACGTCCACGCCGTGATCGCGCGGCGGCTCGTTCTCGTTGTCGCCAGCCTTATTGTTCTCGGAGGGTGCAAGCCTCGCGCCCCGGAAGCGCCGCGCGTTCCGGTCGACGCATCCGAGATCGAGACCGTGTTGAGACGACTCGATCGTGAATCGAAAGCGATAAGGCGCTATCAAGGCTTTGTGAGGATTCGCGGGAAGGGGCCAGATGGTTCTTTCGACGGCCGGCTCGTCATGATCTTCGACCGACCCGATGATCTTCGCATCGAGCTATTGGGGCCTTTCGGCTCGACGCGCTGGAGCGCGGTCGCTTCCGAGAACGGGATCAAGGTGCTCTTTCCCGGCAGCAAGGAATATCTCGAGGAGCCGGACACGGCTGATATCGTCGGCCGGCTTCTCGGGATTCCGCTCGACGCTGAAGAGGTGATGGCGCTTCTGTCCGGCGTGGGCACACCGCCCGATGTCCAAGTGAAGGCGGGTTACCGGCAAGGCCCGTCGACGATTGGTGTGCTCGCGGAGGGCGAGCGGATCGAGCTCGCCGAGGATGGGCAAGTCTCGAGCGTCCAAGCACGCACCTATCGGGTGTCCTATCCGACGTCGTGGAAGAGAGGGCAGCGGCAAATCCCAGACCGCTTGCGGTTGGATACCGAATCCATCCGAGTCACGCTGACCGCGGAAGACGTGGACGTCAACGTGCCGCTCGACCCAGGAGCCTTCGAGCTCGAGATCCCCGATGGGGCCGCGCGTTTGAGGCCCACCGATGTCGCGGGCGAAGCCGTCTTCGTGGTGACGAAGAGCTCCGAGTCGAAATAGCGGCTTAAGCTCCTATGACGCTCGTCGCCCGTGCCTTTGCCAAGATTAATCTCGGGCTTGAGATCCTGGCGAAGCGCGAGGATGGCTATCACGAGCTACGCACGATTCTGCAAACCGTCGATTTTGGTGACGAGCTCACTTTCCGGACAACACCGGAGGGGCAACGGCGGATTCAGCTCACGACGAACCGAACCGACATCCCCAAGGGCTCTGAGAATCTGGTCTACCGGGCCGCTGCGCTCGTGGCCGAGCAGGCGCCTCGGGGGAGCGGTGTGGCGATCCATCTCGACAAGCGGGTGCCCCCGGGCATGGGGCTAGGCGGCGGGAGCGCGGATGCCGCGGTGACGCTGCGAGCGCTCGACTGGCTATGGAAGCTCGATCTTCCGGAGGCGCAGCTCCATCGGCTCGCGAGCTCGATCGGGATGGATGTGCCTTTCTTTCTACATGGCGGCACGGCGCTAGCGGTAGGTCGCGGGGACGAAGTTTTCCCCCTCGACCTCGAGCTCGACTGGCCAATCGTGTTGATTCTTCCGGACTTCGAGGTCTCGACGGCCGCGACCTATGCCAATTTGAGATTGACAAGACCTCAATCGGAGCTTACACTCCTCCAGAATTTCACTTGGAGAAGTCCCTCCGTTCGGGATGGATTAGGCGAGCTGGTGAATCATCTTGAAGGAGCGACAGGCGAACGCCTAGCTCCTATCCAGGAGTTCAAGCAAAGGCTTCTCGACCGTGGCGCGCGAGGGTCCATGATGGCGGGTAGCGGTTCTGCCGTCTTTGGCGTTTTCCAAGATGTGGACTCGGCCCAGGCGGCCGCCAATGCGTTGTGCCAAAACGGTCTCCACGCTGTTGCGACGAGAATGCTTCCACGAGAGGACTACCGAAGACGATGGCTTTCGAGCGAGGTCTCTCGTGCATGACCCGAACGTAGTGAGGAGCGGTACTCCCAGGTAAGTCGAGAAGGAGAGCTTCGATGGATATCACCGAGGTGCGAGTATTCCCGGTCGACGACGAGAAGTTGAAGGCCTTTGTCTCGATCATTCTGGATGACTGTTTCGTCATCAGCGATATCAAGATCATCCACGGCCCGAAGGGTCTATTCGTGTCGATGCCGAGCAAGAAGCGGAAAGACGGCACGTTTCGAGACATCGCGCATCCTCTGAACAGCGACACCCGTCGACGCATGGAACATCAGATTCTTACCCGTTATCGCAAAGAAGTATCGGATGGCAACGAGCTCGAGTCACGCGTGTTGCCCGAAGGTGCCGTCCCTTCGGAGGCTCCGCCGCCGCCCAGCCCGACCGGAGAGCTATAGGCCGGAAATGCTGAATGCTGAATGCTGAATGCTGAATGGGGCGTGGCCAAGCGGTAAGGCGCCGGACTTTGGATCCGGTATTCGAAGGTTCGAATCCTTCCGCCCCAGCCATTTTTGCGGCCGCGACAGAGGCGTTCTCGGCCGAATCCGGATCCCGAGGAAGGCTTTTCGTTGAAGGTTTTTAGAGACGAGATGGGTAGACCATTGAAACTGTTTGGCGGTAGCTGCAACCCGGCATTGACCGAGGACATTGCAGAGAGCCTGGGCGTCCCGCTCGGGCAAGCGCAGTTGAAGCGCTTCGCCGACAGCGAGGTTTCTTTCCAGATTACCGAGAACGTCCGCGGAGCGGACGTTTTCGTGGTGCAGCCGACAGCCCCGCCGGTGAACGAGCACCTCGTGGAAATGCTGGTGATGATCGACGCGTTCAAACGCGCGTCTGCGGGTCGGATCACGGCCATCCTCCCTTATTATGGTTACGCTCGGCAAGACCGCAAGGACCGCCCGCGTGTCCCGATCTCGGCAAAGCTCGTCGCTGACCTCCTTTCGACGGCGGGCACCAACCGGCTCGTTGCGATGGACCTGCATGTCGGGCAGATCCAGGGTTTTTTCGATATCCCCGTGGACAATCTTTTTGCGGCTCCCGTGATGCTCGACCATGTCTCGTCCATGAACATCGAGCCTCTTGTGATCGTGTCCCCCGACGCCGGCGGTGTCGAAAGGGCGAGGGCCTATGCGAAACGTCTCAAAGTGGCTCTCGCGGTCATGGACAAACGCCGCGCGACCAATCACGAGATCGAGACCATCCATGTCATCGGTGATGTCTCCGGCAAGACGGCTCTTGTCGTGGACGACATGTGTGACTCTGCGGCGACTCTAGTGAGAGCCGTCGATGCGTTGCACGAGGCTGGAGCGAAACGCGTGCTCGCGGTGTGCACCCATCCGGTGCTCTCAGAACCCGCCATCGAGCGCATCAATGCTTCGCCGATCGAGAAGGTCATCGTTTCGAATACCATCCCGCTGCGCCAAGACGCGCAAGAATGCGACAAAATTCACGTGCTCTCGGTTGCTTCGCTCTTGGGCAAGGCCATAAAGAGCGTTCACGAGGAGACGTCGGTCAGCTCGCTTTTCGTTTGAGCTCGATCTTCAGTGCTCCACAATTCTCGGCTGTATGCGACGTATGCCAGGAAGCGATGGCTCGCCGTCGATAGCTGAGGTATACTCTCCGTTTGTCCCTTGGGGGCCTAGAAATGCGAAAGGAAAACCTTCGATGGCATCGACGGTGATGAAAGCACAACCGCGGTCGAGCTTTGGCAAAGGGTCGAACCGGCGACTTCGCGCCGAGGGCAGAGTCCCGGCGGTACTGTATGGGGACAACAAAGAGCCTGTCCCTTTGAGCGTGGACCCGAGCCAAGTCGTGGGCATCATCCGGTCTCACGGCGGCGTCAACACGATTTTCGCGCTTTCCGTCAAGGGAGCGAAGGGCAAACAAAACGTCATGATCAAGGACTATCAGCTCGAGCCGGTAAATCACGAGCTGCTGCACGCCGATCTGATCCGCGTGGCGATGGACAAGGAGATGACGCTTTCCGTTGCTATCGAGCTCACCGGAACGGCGGTCGGTGTCAAGACTGGTGGCGGCATGTTGGATTTCGTTACCCGCAATGTGGACGTCTCGTGCCTTCCGAAAGACATTCCGGAGACCATCGTCGCGGACGTTGAGAGTCTCGATATTGGTGACTATCTGAGGGCTTCGAGCCTCGAGCTGCCTCCCAACGTCACGCTCATCTCGGAGCTCAACGTCGTGATCGCGCACGTGCTCGCACCGAAGGTCGAGGAAGTGGAAGAGCCGGAGGAAGGCGAAGCCGCGGCGGAGGGCGCCGAAGGTGCCGAAGGTGACGAAGCCTCGAAAAAAGATGCGTCCGGGGAGGCCTCGAAAGAGTAAGGTCCATTGCGATTGCTTGTGGGCCTCGGAAACCCCGGGCCTCGCTACGAGGGTACGCGACATAATGTCGGTTTCGATGCGGTGGATCGCATCCTCGAAGCAGGTGGCGGTCGATGGACGGCCGCGACGAGAGATGCCGTCAGGGCAGAGATTGAGCTCGAAGGCCGGACGCTGACGCTGATGAAACCGCTATCTTTCATGAACCTTAGCGGAGGGCCGGTGGCGGACTTGGTGAAAGAGCGCTCTTACGAGCGACGAGAGGTAATGATTATCTTGGATGACGTGGCGATTCCGCTTGGCACGCTGCGGCTACGGGAGCGCGGCAGCGACGGCGGGCACAACGGGCTCGCTTCAGTGATCAAAGCACTCGGCGGCAACGACGTCGCGCGTCTGCGCATCGGCGTGGGTACTGAAGAGGTTCCCGCCGACCTCGTGGAGTGGGTCACCTCGTCCTTCGAAGCGTCGGAGCGGCCGGTGTTAAACGGAGCACTCGAGCGGGTTGTCGATGCCGCCAAAGCAGTTTTGAACGAGGGGATGATAAAAGCGATGTCCCGTTACAACCAGCCGCTCGAGGCGCAGCCGGATGCGCCGAGCGGTCAAGGAGGAAGGCTTGCGTAGCTATGAATTGATGTACATCCTCGATCCCAAGCTGGACGAGGATGGGTCCAAGGCGCTTTTGATAAAAATCGAAGAGTTGATGTCGAAGCAAGGGGTCGAGGTCGAAAAGACCGAGCCATGGGGCAAGAGGCGTCTCGCCTATGCTATCAAGGGGAATTGGGAAGGAAGTTACATCCTGAGCTATTTGAAGGCCGAGCCCACGGCTATTTCGGAGATGGAGCGTCGCCTCCGGGTGACGGACGGCGTGCTGCGTTTTCTAACCGTCCGCATGGACGAACAGCAGGCCAAGCTCGAGCGCCGCAAAGCACGCGGGGACGAGAAAGCTCAGGCCCGTCGCCGGAGAAAGGCCGCGAAAAAGGCTTCGGAGGGCGAGAAGGCGCCCGTTGCCGAGCCGGCGGCGGCGCCATCTGCGGAGTCCACGGATTCGGCCGAATAAGGCCCGTTTTTCAAGGAGAGATTGATGCAACAGAGGAGATCGAGCAGCGGCCCGCGGCGTGGCGGTAAGAGACGATTCTATTACCGCCGGGCGAAGGTAAATCCGCTCCTCGACAAAGTCGACTATATCGATTGGAAGGACTTTCGCCTCTTGCAAAACTTCACGCCCGAGCGGGCCAAGATTTTGCCGCGGCGTATCTCACGAGCCAGCGCCCGTTCTCAACGGATGCTGAAAGTCGCGATTAAGCGCGCACGCTACATGGCGCTTCTTCCATACGCCTAGACGCCCGCCTTCGCCTTCGGGCTTCGGCGAGGCAAGCCCCGGGCGAGGCAAGCTGCGGGAGAAGCGCGAACTAGGCATTATGCAAAGGTAAAGGAGCGAAACAACGTCATGCGACTCATTCTGCGTGAAGAAGTCGATCATCTCGGTGGGCGCGGCGACGTCGTCAACGTCAGCCGCGGCTATGCGCGTAATTTTTTGCTGCCCAAGCGCCTCGCGATGGAGGTTAACGACGACAATCTTCGTCTGATAGAGAAGGAGAAGAAGATCTATTTGGTAAAGCTTGCGAAAGAAAAAGGGGAGGCTGAGACTCTCGCCAACCGTTTGTCGGCAGTGACGCTCAACTTCCGGCGCAAAATTCATGGCGAAACGGAAGAGCTTTATGGATCCGTGTCGCCGACAGACGTCGCCGAAGCGCTGGCAGAAAAAGGTTTCACGGTCGAGAAGCGGAAAATCATGCTCAGCGAGCCCATCAAATCGATCGGCGAGTTTTCCGCTACCATCAAGTTCCATCCCGAAGTGTCGGCGAGCTTCCCGATCACGGTCGAGAAGGACGAAACCGCGGAAGTAGTAAAGGACGAGAACAGAGAGACCTAGATTTGGCTCAGCTGGACACCGCTCTCGAAAGGCCGCTGCCCCACAATCTCGAGGCAGAGCGGACCGTCCTCGGCGCCATCCTCATCGAGAACGAGGCGTTTCATAACGCTTCGGAGCTCATCACCGAAGCCGATTTCTACCGGGACGCCCACCGCAAGATTTTCTCGAGGATGGCTGTGCTCGCGGAGCGCGGCGATGCGATCGATCTCGTCACTCTCAAAGAAGAGATGTCGCGAGCCGGCGAGCTCGAGCGCGCTGGAGGCGTTGCTTATCTGAGCTCTCTCGTCGAGGGCGTTCCCCGCGCGACCAATGTCCCCTATTACGCCCGGATCGTCAAAGACAAGGCCGTCCTGCGGAATCTCATCTCCGCGGCGAATCGCATCTCTCAGGCCGCTTTCGATCAGCCGGAAGAGACGCAGTCGGTTCTCGACGAGGCCGAGAAATCTATCTTCGAGATCGCCGAGGGCGCCCTCCATGTCGGCTTCGAGCCCGTGAGCTCGATCATCAAGACCACGTTCAAGACCATCGATGAGCTTTCGGAGAAAAAGGAGCTCATCACTGGGATCCCGACAGGCTTCGTCGAGTTCGACGAGTTGACCTCGGGCCTTCAGTCCTCCGACCTCATCATCGTCGCGGCACGGCCGGCCATGGGTAAGACGAGCTTTTGCATGAACATCGCCCAGTATGTCGGGCTCAAGACCGGCAAGACGGTTGGGGTCTTCAGCCTCGAAATGTCGAAAGAGCAACTCGTCTTGCGCATGCTCTGCGGCGAGGCTCGCGTGGACATGCACAAGCTGCGCTCGGGCTTTTTGTCGGAGAAGGATTGGGCCAAGCTCGTTCAGAGCGTCTCCGACATGTCGCAAGCGAAAGTCTTCATCGACGACACCGCTTCGATCTCGGTCATGGAGATGCGCGCGAAGACGAGGCGGCTCAAGCTCGAGCACGGCCTCGACCTCGTCATCGTGGACTATCTGCAGTTGATGCAGGGTCGTGGACGCTTCGAGAACCGTACCCAGGAAATCAGCAACATCAGTCGCTCCCTCAAGGGGCTCGCAAAAGAGCTCAACGTGCCGATTGTGGCGCTCTCACAGCTCTCGCGCGCGACGGAGAGCCGCGGCGACCACCGACCCCACCTGTCGGACCTCCGTGAATCGGGCGCGCTCGAGCAGGATGCGGACCTTGTGGTCTTCATTTTCCGCGAAGAGGAGTACAACGCTACCCCTGACAATCGAGGGATCGCGGAGCTCGTCATCGGCAAGCAAAGAAACGGCCCCACCGGACACATCAAAATGGCCTTCATCAAGGAGTACACACGCTTCGAGAACCTGGAGTGGCGGCATGATGAGGTCATTTAGCTCAGGATTCAGCATTCAGGATTCAGGATTGTGCCTCAATGCTGAATCCTGAATGCTGATGTTATACTTTCATTAACGTCATCCGTTCGTACGCCGAGGCCTCCTTGTTCCGATGAGTAAGCTGAAGACGGCTTTTGTCTGCCAGCAATGTGGCGCGACCGCCAGTAAGTGGCTTGGTCGCTGTCCGGATTGCGACGCTTGGAACAGCCTCGTCGAAGAAAAATCTGTTTGTCTCGGCACAGAGCGCAGCCGTGTCGGTCTGGCGACGTCGGGACGTCCTCAACTCTATGCGGAGGTGCGGACAGATGATGCGGTACGTGTCGGTAGTGGCTCTCTCGAGTTCGACCGCGTTCTTGGCGGCGGTATCGTCTCCGGCTCCCTCGTTCTGCTCGGAGGGGATCCCGGTATCGGGAAATCTACATTGCTTTTGCAAGTCGCCGCCGCCCGCGCGAAGGAAAGCTTCTCGGTCCTGTATGTGAGTGGTGAGGAATCCGAACGGCAATTAAAGCTTCGCGGCGACCGGCTCGGCGTCGAAGGCAGCTCGCTCTTGCTTTACAGCGAGACAGAGCTCGAGCGCGTCATCGATGCATTACGGCGTGAATCGCCCTCGCTCGTCATTGTCGACTCCGTACAAACGATCTACTCCCCAAAATTTTCATCGGCGCCCGGAAGTATCAGTCAGGTCCGCGAAGTGACGGCGGAGCTTCTGTATTTCGCGAAGTCCACCGGGACGCCTGTTTTTCTGGCCGGCCACGTCAATAAAGAAGGCAACCTCGCGGGGCCGAAAGCGCTCGAGCACATGGTGGATACGGTGCTCTATTTTGAAGGCGATCGGCACCACGCTCACCGCATCGTGCGCGCGACGAAGAACCGATATGGCGCCGCGGGTGAGCTCGGTATCTTCGAGATGACTTCCGGCGGTCTCATCCCCGTCGAGAATCCGTCGGGCTTGTTCCTTTCCGAGCGACCGGAGAGCGCACCGGGCTCGGTCGTCGTGTGCTCGCTCGAGGGAACGCGGCCAATGCTGCTCGAGATCCAGACGCTCGTTTCGACTTCAGGGTTCGGCTATCCGCGCCGCGTAGCCGTCGGCTTCGACCAGAACCGCCTGTCCTTGCTGCTCGCGGTGCTAGAAAAGCGAGAGAAAATCTCGCTCGCGGGCGAAGACGTTTATGTGAGTGTTGCCGGTGGGCTCAATGTCAACGAGCCGGTCGCGGATCTCGGCCTCATCGCCTCAGTTGCCTCGAGCTTTCGTGGGCAACCGGTCGACACCGGTAGCGTGTTCATCGGCGAGGTCGGCCTCGCTGGCGAGGTCCGCGCGGCGCAGCAAGTGCCGCTTCGTGTGAAAGAGATTGCACGTATGGGATTCGGGCGCGCCGTGATCCCATCGGGCAATTGCCCCATCGACGACGCGCCTGCCGACCTTGAGATCGTCGGCTTGCGCAATCTTTCCGAGCTTATGGAGTTGATTTTCTGAGAAGCGGACCGATGTATTGGTCCGATTTCCGAGAGTGACGATTATGTGGATTCTTTCGATACGCGGATTGCTACTGGCGGGGATGGCCGCGGCTTCCGCCGCTTACCAACCTGTTCCAGGGGGCTTTCCCGTGAACCTCGCCCTGGGCACGGTGCTCGGCGGCGCGATCATCTTTCTCGAGACCCGTATCCGCGCCATGAGCGCCAAGCAAGTGGCCGGAGGGTTCCTCGGAGCGCTCGTGGGCGTCTTGTTTGCGCTGCTTTTGAGCGTTCCTCTCGCGAAGATCGACCTCCCATGGCGAGTAACACGCAACTTGAACAAAGTCGCGCAAGTTCGCGGTGTTCAGGTGCTGAATATCAACGAGCTCGCCAACGCGTTGAAGCCCGTTGTGCTCCCGGGTGAGTTCATGCGGGTCTTCATCCTCAAAGAGGGCAAAGAGTACAACCAGGGCGTCGCCTATCTCGATGACGGGACAATGGTGGTGGTCGACAACGCGCGAAAGCTCCTCGGGAAGAACGTGGACGTCACCGTCACCAGCGTGCTTCAGACGACCGCCGGCAAGATGATTTTCGGCAAAGCCATCGAGTCTGCCGCTGAGCGCGCCGCGGCCCGATAGCTATTGGGTCCCTTGCGACTTTTGCGTGTTCGTGCCTTTGTCGTTAAATTTCTCCGCTGTGGATAACTCCATCGCCTGGCTCAAGCTGCGAACGCTTTTCTGGTTCATTCCGCTCGTTACCCTCTACACGATCGGCTGCGGCGCGGTGTCGATGGTGCTCGCAGTCTTGTTCCGGAGCGGTCAACCGTCTCATCGCGTCGCGAGCTTGTGGTCCTGGCTCATCCTGAAGACGTGCATGATCCGCGTCGAAGTCGAAGGAGCGGAGAATCTCGAGCCGGGTCAAACCTACGTTTTGGCCTCGAACCATCAGAGTCTCTTCGACACGCCCATCCTCCTCGCTTATTTGCCGGTGTCGTTTCGCTTCCTCTATAAGAAATCGCTCAACCGGATTCCGTTTCTCGGTTGGCACGTGTTCTTGAGCGGTCATATCGGCGTCGATCGGACAAATCCGACGAGAGCGCGGGAGAGCCTCGTCCTCGCCGCGGACAAGATCCGGGCCGGAACCTCGGTCGTCGTATTTCCCGAGGGTACGAGGAGCTACGATGGCTTGATGCGGCCGTTCAAGAAAGGGAGCTTTCGCCTGGCGCTCAAGGCGGCGACCCCTGTCGTTCCGATGACCATCGTGGGCAGCCATCTCGTGATGAAGCGCGGCCGCGTCACCGTCTATCCGCGCACGGTAAAGCTCATCGTAGACCGACCCGTTCCGGTCGAAGGCCTCGAGGAGGAGGATGCCGGCAAGCTTCTCGACACCGTACGAGCCGTCGTGAGCGAGACTCTCGAGAGTGCGAGGACACCGTGAGCGCTTCGGCCATCGCGATCCTCGTTGCGGGCGGGACGGGAAGCCGCTTCGGCGCTCTGACACCCAAGCAATTTCTCCCCCTAGGAGGAAAGCCGCTCCTGGCGCATGCGCTTTCCCATTTCGACGGATGTCGGGCGGTGGAGCGCATCGTGCTCGTGTTGCCGCGCGAGGGTTTCGGTGAGAGCTGTCGGATAATGGAGCCGTTTTTGGACCTCAAGCCGGTAGATTTCGTTCCCGGCGGCGAAACGCGGCAGGCTTCGACGTGGGAAGGTCTTTCCGCCGTCGACGCGACCTATGACGGGATCGTGGCGGTGCATGACGGCGCCCGCCCCTGCGCAGACGGAGAGCTCATCGGGCGTGTGGTCGAGGCCGCCGCGGCGTACAAAGCCGCGATCGCGGCCGTGCCCGTGGTCGAGACCTTGAAAGCTCTCGCGGATGAGCACACGATCCGCGAGACCGTCGATCGCGCAGCTTTTTGTCGCGCACAGACGCCTCAATGTTTCCAGTATAGGCTCTTGCGCCGCGCCTTCGAGCGTGCTCACAACGACGGTTTCGTCGGGACCGACGAAGCGGCTCTCGTCGAGAGGCTCGATGTCGCTGTTCGCCTCGTTCTAGGGAGCGAATGCAACATCAAAGTGACGACGCCCGAGGATTTCGCGCGCGTCGAATATTTTCTGGAGCGCGGGAGGGCGTGACGTGAGCATACGCGTCGGGATCGGCTTCGATGCCCATCGCCTCGCTCCGGGAAGAAAGCTTGTTCTCGGTGGCGAGACCATCGAGTACGAGCGTGGTCTCGAAGGCCACTCGGACGCAGATGTGCTCTTACACGCGCTCACCGACGCGCTCCTAGGCGCGGTAGCCGCCCCCGATATCGGCTCGCTCTTCCTCGCGAGCGATCCCCAATGGGAAGGCGCTTCGAGTCAACTCTTCCTCGAGAAGGCGCGAACGGTTGCGGAAGAAAAAGGCTTTCGCCCGCAGCAAGTCGACGTGGTCGTCATCGCCGAAGCGCCGAAGCTGAGCGCCTATCTCCCGTCCATCAGAACAAGGCTCTCCGAGATCCTCGGCATTCCCGAAGACGCGGTCGGGCTCAAAGCCACGACGACGGACGGGATGGGGTTCACCGGCAGGGCTGAAGGCATCGCTGTCCAGGCTGTGGTGACCGTGACGTCGTCGTGAACGTAGTGAACACCATCTGCGGCATCCACGCGGTACGCGAAGCACTGAGGGCCGCACCCCAGAGCGTCCGCAAAATCGTCGTCACCGAAGGTTCGCTGGACGGACGCAAGCGCGAGATCATATCCCTCGCCCGCGAGAGCGGAATCCCTGTCTACCGCGAGCCCCGCGATCGCGTCGGTACTCAAGGTGTTTTGGCCGAACTCGTCGCTTTCGAGTGGTCCGACTTTCACGAACTTCTTCAAGACGCCAAAACCCCAGCTTTTTTTCTCGCTCTGGACCAGATCGAGGACCCGAGAAACTTCGGCGCCGTCGTCCGCGCCGCGGAGGGCGCCGGCGTCGACGGGACCGTCGTCCCGGAGCGCAAAACCGCCCCACCATCCGAAGCAGCGATATCCGCCTCCGCCGGCGCCCTCCATCATGCGAAAATCGCCCGCGTAAGAAACCTCGCAGACGCCCTAACCGAAATGAAAGAAAGGGGAATCTGGTCTGTAGGCCTAACCCTAGACGCCAAAGCTCCGTGGCACAACTTCGACTACACCGAACCCGTCGTACTAGTCCTAGGCTCGGAAGGCCGAGGCCTAAGAAGAAGAGTAGCCAAAACCTGCGACACCCTAGTCTCCCTCCCTCAAAGAGGCTCGGTAGAATCGCTAAACGTATCCGTAGCCGCCGGAATCACCTTATACGAAGTAGTGCGCCAAAGAACAAAGCAAAGCTCTCCCAGCTGAGAGAGAATCACCGAAAAAAGGTCCTGAATCCTGAATGCTGGAATAGATTTTGCTTTCCTTCTCTCGAACGCTATACTATAGGCTTTCCCAGGAGGAAGCCTCGCCTCGACCGTCGTCTCTGAATCTGTGTTTTATGCGTTGTAGTAGCGGTTCGCCTTCTGGTAGTATCACACGTTTGCGAGCTGGCGTAGCTCAGTTGGTAGAGCAGCTGATTTGTAATCAGCCGGTCGGGGGTTCAAATCCCTTCGCCAGCCCCACGATTAGTATTGCTCTCTTGACTACCCCCGACAAAAAATTCGAACGACTGACGGCGATGAGGTCTGCGTCTCGCATGTGGAGTGTTGGAGTGGTAGCGAAGCGGTCAAACGCAGCAGGCTGTAAACCTGCCGGCCTTGCGCCTTCGAAGGTTCGAATCCTTCCCGCTCCACCAATCTCGGGGGAAAGGATTACGGGCGGGAGTAGCTCAGTTGGTAGAGCATCAGCCTTCCAAGCTGAGGGTCGCGGGTCCGAGTCCCGTCTCCCGCTCCAGTTTCACAACGGAGTGGAATCGAGCAATTACGGGCCCACGTGGCTCAGTGGTAGAGCACTTCCTTGGTAAGGAAGGGGTCACCGGTTCAATCCCGGTCGTGGGCTCCATTTTCGAGGAGCGATAGGGCCCGTAAAGCCGGTAAATTATGAGACGAGCGACAATCGAGCTCGAGCGGGCGGCGGAGCGCCAGCAAGTTGGCCTGATGGAGATGAAGGATGTCGAAAGAAAAATTCGATCGAAGTAAGCCGCATTTGAACGTTGGGACGATTGGTCACGTGGACCACGGAAAGACGACGTTGACGGCTGCCATCACGAAGGTTTTGGCAAAAGGAGCGAAGGACACAGCTTTCCGGAGCTTCGATTCGATCGACAACGCACCGGAAGAAAGAGAGCGCGGCATCACGATCGCGACGGCTCATGTGGAGTACTCGACGGAGAACCGTCACTATGCGCACGTGGACTGTCCTGGTCACGCGGATTACGTGAAGAACATGATCACGGGAGCAGCGCAGATGGATGGCGCGATTGTAGTTGTATCTGCGGCGGATGGTCCGATGCCGCAGACGCGTGAGCACATATTGTTGGCGCGTCAGGTGGGCGTACCGTACATCGTAGTTTTCCTGAACAAAGTGGACATGGTGGACGATCCGGAGCTTCTGGACTTGGTGGAGCTGGAAGTGCAAGAGCTCCTGTCGCAATACGAGTTTCCTGGCGAGGATATCCCGTTCATTCGCGGCAGCGCGTTGAAAGCGCTCGAGGGCGAATCGGAAGAGGACACGAAGCCGATCCACGAGCTGTTGGCGGCGCTCGACGAGTACATCCCGGTCCCGGAGCGCGACGTGGAGAAGGATTTCCTGATGCCGATCGAGGATGTGTTCTCGATTTCAGGGCGTGGGACGGTCGTGACGGGCCGGATCGAGCGCGGGATCGTGAAGGTCAGCGAAGAAGTGGAGATCGTGGGGATCAGCGAGACGCGCAAGAAAGTGGTGACGGGCGTGGAGATGTTCAAGAAGCTCCTGGACGAAGGTCAGGCGGGCGACAATGTGGGTGTCCTTCTTCGTGGCACGGAGCGTAGCGACGTCGCGCGAGGGATGGTACTGGCGAAGCCGGGCTCGATCACGCCGCACACGAAATTCAAGGCGGAGGTATATGTATTGTCGAAAGAAGAAGGCGGGCGCCACACGCCGTTCTTCAACGGCTACCGTCCGCAGTTCTACTTCCGTACGACGGATGTCACGGGCTCATCGACGCTGAACGATGGCGTCGAGATGGTGATGCCGGGGGACAACACGTCGCTCGCGATCGAGCTCGGCACGCCGATCGCGATCGAGAAGGGCCTGCGCTTCGCCATCCGCGAAGGCGGCCGCACCGTCGGCGCCGGAACCGTAACCGACGTCATCGAGTGACGATATTTAGAAAGGAGCTAGACACGGCATGGCACGCGAAATTGTCTCAATGGCCTGCTCCGATTGTAAGCGCCGGAACTATTCGACGACGCGCAACAAGAAGAAGACGCCGGATCGATTGCAGCTCAAGAAATATTGCCCTTTTTGCCGAACGCACGTTCTTCACAAGGAGTCGAAGTAGGCCAGTAGCTCAATTGGCAGAGCACCGGTCTCCAAAACCGGGGGTTGGGGGTTCAAGTCCCTCCTGGCCTGCCAGACGCCCCGCGCTGCGGCCGAGTTTGTGGATTCATAACGAAATGGTGACGAAGTGAATATTCTCGAATATCCAAAGAGAGCGAATGCGTTCCTCGTCGAGGTGCGAGCCGAGTTCAAGAAGGTGACCTGGCCTCCCCGGAAAGAGGTCTACGGCACCACCGTCGTCGTCATTATTACAGTGTTCTTTTTCGGCTTTTATCTCTACGGAATGGATGTGGCGATGTCTTATCTCGCCGCCGCGTTGACCCGGTTGGTGGGAACCTAGGGTGCCCAACAGTTGTTCATCGGCACCCTGCGCTCGCAACGCTCCCACGGCCCGAATGGGCCGGGAGACCGCGCGAGGAGCGCGGCCAGCGAGCTCGGCGCAAGGGACAAGAAAGAGCGAGCACTAAAGTTGAGTACGACCATGACCAAGCAGTGGTACATCGTCCACACCTATTCTGGCTTCGAGAAGAAAGTGTCCGAGAGCCTCAAACAACGGGTTCAGGCATTCGGTCTCGAGGAGCAAATCGGTGACGTTCTCATCCCGACAGAAGACGTGGTCGAGATGAAGGGCGGCAAGAAGGTCGTGAGCGCGAAGCGTTTCTTTCCGGGCTACGTGCTCGTCCAGATGGAGATGAACGACGAGACGTGGCACGTCGTAAAGAACACACCGAAGGTGACGGGCTTCGTCGGCGCGGGCCAGAAACCGGCCCCTTTGACCGACGAAGAGGTGGAGCAAGTCATCCATCAAGTCACGGTCGCGGCCGCCGAGAAGCCGAAGCCAAAATATACGTTCGACTGCGGCGAGAGTGTGCGCATCATCGATGGCCCGTTCAGCAATTTTTCCGGAGTGGTGGACGAAGTCAATTCCGACCGCAACACGTTGAAGGTGATGGTCACGATTTTCGGGCGCTCGACTCCAGTGGAGCTCGACTTCCTCCAGGTGGAAAAGACCTAGTGCACTAGCTCTGAAGCGGAAAACTGGAACTGAAAAACAATGGCGAAAAAAATCGTAGGGTTGATCAAGCTGCAAATCCCGGCTGGCAAGGCGACCCCAGCGCCGCCCGTGGGCCCGGCTCTGGGTCAGCACCAAGTCAACATCATGGATTTTTGCAAGGCTTTCAACGCGAGAACGGCGAAGCAAGAAGGGCTCATCATTCCGGTCGTCATCACGGTCTATCAAGACCGTTCCTATTCCTTCATCACCAAGACGCCCCCGGCCGCCGTGCTCCTCAAGCGCGCCGCCGGTATCGCAAAGGGGTCGGGAGAGCCCAACCGGGACAAGGTGGGGACGGTCACAGACAAGCAAGTAGAGGAGATAGCCAAGACCAAGATGCCCGATCTGAACGCGGCCGATATCGACGCGGCGAAGAAGATCATCGCGGGCACGGCGCGGAGCATGGGTCTTACGGTCGAGGGTTGAATCATGTCACGCAAGCAAGGCAAGAAATTCTTGAAGGCTAAGGAAGAGGCGGGCTCTGAGCATTCGGAGAGCCTCGAGAGCGCGATCGCGCGTGTGAAGAGCGCCAAGTTTGCTGGCTTCGACGAGACGCTCGAGCTCGCGATGCGGCTCGGGGTCAACCCGAAGCATGCGGATCAGATGGTACGCGGCACGGTGGTGCTTCCGAACGGGCTCGGCGTTTCACGTCGCGTCTGTGTCATCGCGAGCGGTGAGAAGTTGAAGGAGGCGGAAGAGGCTGGCGCCGACATCGTTGGAGGCGACGTCGTCGTCGAGAAGATTCAGAAGGGCTTCATGGATTTCGACGCGGTGGTGGCGACTCCGGACGTCATGCGCAGCGTCGGCAAGCTCGGCAAGATCCTCGGGCCGCGCGGGCTCATGCCCAACCCCAAGACGGGTACGGTCACTTTCGAGGTCAAAAAGGCCGTCGAGGAAATTAAAGCCGGTAAAGTAGAGTTTCGCGTGGACAAGACCGCCATCGTTCATGCGCCCGTCGGCAAGTTGTCGTTCTCGGACGACAAGCTCCTCGAGAACTTGAAAACGCTCATCGATATGGTCGTGAAGGCGAAGCCCGCGGCTGCCAAGGGCAAGTACATCAAGAGCATCGCCATCTCCTCCACGATGGGGCCGGGCATTCGCATTGATCCTGCCACCGCCGCCGCCATCGTGGGTGGGAAGTAAAGGATTTCGTCGTGGAACGAGCAGAAAAACAAGCTGCCGTCGAGGCTCTGAACGAAAAGCTCGGTGGGATCGCGGCCGTTTTCGCCGTGGATTATCGCGGTCTCAAAGTCGAGGAAGCGACGGAGTTTCGAAACAAAATTCGCGAGACAGGCGGAAGCTATCAAGTCGTCAAGAACACGCTGACGAGGCGCGCGCTCGAAGGCACGATTCTTACGTCGCTCGAGTCGCATCTCGAGGGGATGACCGGGCTGGCCTTTACCGAGACCGACCCCGTCGCTTTGGCGAAAGCGATACACGACTTCGCGAAGGGCGTTCCGGCCATCGCTTTCAAGGGCGGCGTTCTCGCGGGCCAAGAAGTCGACGAAGCGCAGTTCAAGGCGCTTGCGTCGCTCCCTAGCAGGGAGGCGCTCTACGCGCAGCTGCTCTCGGTGCTGCAGGCCGGAATCCGCAATCTCCTGGGCGTCCTGCAAGCCCCCGCACGAGACTTGGTTCTGGTATTGAAGGCGAAAGCTGCAAAAGCTGAAACCGAGACCGGTAGCGGGTAGCCCATCGAAACACGATTAAAGGAGCAATGAAATAAAATGGCTGAATTAAACCAAAAAGATGTAATCGACTACATCAAGGGCATGTCTGTCTTGGAAGTTTCCGAGATGGTCAAGACGCTCGAGGACGAGCTAGGCGTGCAAGCCGCCGCCGCCGTCCCCGTGGCGGCGGTCGCGGTCCCTGGAGCGGGCGGCGAAGCGGCCGAAGAGAAGACTGAGTTCGACGTGATTCTCACCGCCATCGGAGACAAGAAGATCAATGTCATCAAAGCGGTGCGCGAAGTTACGAGCCTCGGTTTGAAGGAAGCCAAGGATCTCGTCGAGGCTGCACCAAAGGCCGTCAAAGAGGGTATTCCGAAGGACGAGGCCGAAGAGGTCAAGAAGAAGTTCGAGGCTGCGGGAGCACAGGTGGAGCTGAAATAGCTCTTGTTGACAGTCGAAAAATCGCCAACTAGGGTCATAAGGACACAGTCGAGATGTGCCTTCAGCCCGTTGCTTTTACTGATAGCTGAAAGCCGAAAGCTGATAGCGCGCGACGGACGTTCATTCGCGGTCCCGTCGCGTTAGGAGCTGGAATGCGAAAAGTTGCGGTCAATCCTTATCGTGAACGCGTGGATTTCTCTCGCATCAAAGCGATGATCCCCATCCCCAATTTGATCGAGATCCAGCGGAAATCCTACGATCGTTTTCTCCAAATGAACTTGCTCGCCTCCGAGCGCCAGGACCTCGGCCTTCAAGCGGTGTTCAAGTCCATCTTCCCGATCACCGATTTTCGCGAGAACTGCGAACTCCAGTTCGTTGAATATGCGATCGGGGTCTGGGAATGTAAGTGCGGCAAGCTCGAAGGCCTGTCGCACCTACGTCGCAAATGCACCAGCTGTGGCACCACGCTCCGCACCAACCCGCTCGGGGAGCGCGAGATCGCTTGCCGCTCCTGCGGCAAAAGCAACGAGAACCGCGGGAGCGTCTGCGACACCTGCGGCGATTCTGTTGCCTTGAAGCTCAAATATGACATGGAAGAGTGCCAGGAGCGGGGGATGACCTATTCCGTCCCGCTCAAAGTCACGATCCGTCTCACGGTTTACGACAAAGACCCCGAGACCAACGTACGCTCCATCCGCGACATCAAGGAGCAAGAAGTCTATTTCGGCGATATCCCATTGATGACCGATAACGGAACGTTCATCATCAACGGGACGGAGCGTGTCATCGTCTCGCAGCTACATCGCTCGCCCGGCGTCTTCTTCCACGAAGTCGACAAGAGCTCCTATCTGGCTCAAATCATCCCGTATCGCGGATCATGGGTCGAGTTCGAGTTCGATCAGAAGAATCTTCTCTATGTGCGCATCGACCGGAAGCGGAAATTCCTCGCGACGGTCTTTTTGCGCGCGCTCGGACTGAAGAGCGACGAAGATATCTTGCGCGAGTTCCACCGCGTCGACACTTTGGCGCTGCGCGACGGCAAGCTCTATCTACCAGTGACCAAGGAGCTAATGGGCCGCCGCCTCAGCCACGACATCAACGCACCGAACAGAAAAGATATTGTGGTTGCCGCGGGCAAGCGCATCACGAAGCTCGCCTTCGACAAGATCGAAAAAGCGGGCATCACCCAAGTCGAGCTGACGGCCGGCGATCTCGACGGCGCCTCCTCCGTCGCCGATGTGGTCAACACCGAAACGGGTGAGGTGCTCGTCGACTGCAACGATGCTTTGCCTCCCGACATTCTTGCGATGCTCGTCGAGAACAACATCGACCAGCTCGAGGTCTTCTACCCGGAGATCGAGGATGTGGGCACCATCATGTCTCTTACCGCGAAGAAAGACACAGTCCGAAGCTCGGAGGAGGCACTCATCGAGATCTATCGCCGCTTGCGGCCCGGTGACCCGCCGACGCTCGACAGCTCGCGGCACTTGTTCCAAGGCATGTTCTTCAACTCGCAGAAATACGATTTCTCGCGCGTAGGCCGGCTCAAGCTCAACACGAAGCTCAGCCTCGAAGAAGGTGAAGGCGGCCTCGAACAGCGTTTGCTCGAGTCGCGCGATTTCTTCGCCGTAATCCGCTACCTCCTCCGCCTGCCGCGCAATGTCGGCACGGTGGACGATATCGATCATCTCGGGAACCGGCGCGTCCGCTCAGTGGGCGAGCTGCTCGAGAACCAGTTCCGCGTCGGCCTCGTCCGGATGGAGCGCGCCATCAAAGAAAAGATGAGCGTCTATCAGGAGATGGCGACCGCGATGCCGCACGATCTGATCAACGCCAAGCCCGTGATGGCGGCGGTCCGCGAGTTCTTCGGCTCCTCGCAGCTCTCGCAGTTCATGGACCAGACGAATCCGCTCTCGGAAGTCACGCATAAGAGGCGTCTGTCGGCGCTCGGGCCTGGCGGTCTCTCGCGTGAGCGCGCCGGCTTCGAAGTGCGCGACGTGCACCCGACGCACTATGGACGCATCTGCCCCATCGAGACGCCCGAGGGTCCGAATATCGGGCTCATCAGCTCGCTCTCCTGCTACGCGCGCATCAACGAGTACGGCTTCATCGAGAGCCCCTACAAGAAAGTCGTCGACGGCCGCGTGATCGACCACGTGCAAGTCACTTCGATGGGTGACGCCGATTTCAGCATCGCTGAGATCGTTCAGCTCGGTACTTTCGAGCGCAAGGCGAACAAGATACGCCGCGACGGTGGAAGAGTTCCTGAAGCCGGGCCTTACGCGTTCTATCTTTCTGCGTGGGAGGAAGACCAGCAGATCATCGCTCAGGCGAACGCGAAGCTCGACGAGCAAGGGAACCTGACCGCGGACCGCGTCAACTGCCGTCAAGCGGGGAACTTCATCCTCGCGCCCAGGGATCAGGTCGACTATATGGATGTTTCGCCAAAGCAGCTCGTGTCTGTCGCGGCCTCGCTGATCCCGTTTCTCGAGAACGACGACGCCAACCGGGCGCTCATGGGCTCGAACATGCAGCGTCAGGCCGTGCCTCTGCTGCGCGCCGACGCACCGATTGTGGGTACCGGCATGGAGCACGCGACGGCGCGCGACAGCGGCGCGGTCGTCGTCTGCCGACGCAGCGGCGTCGTTGATTCGGTCGACTCCCGGCGCGTCATTGTGCGCATCGAGGAAGGTTCGGGCAAGCGCGCCAAGGAGATCGGAGCGGACATCTACAACCTCACGAAGTTCAAGCGTTCGAACCAGAACACCTGCATGAACCAGCGCCCCATCGTGAGGGTCGGCGACCGTATCGAGAAAGGCCAGATCATCGGCGACGGGCCGTGCACCCATAAGGGCGAGCTCGCGCTGGGGAGAAACATCCTGGTAGCGTTCATGCCGTGGCGCGGCTACAACTTCGAGGACGCCATCCTCGTCTCGGAGCAGCTCGTCAAGGAAGACGCCTACACTTCGATCCACATCGAGGAGTTCGACACGGAGTCGCGCGACACGAAGCTTGGCCCCGAGGAGATCACGAGGGACATTCCGAACGTCTCTGAGAACTTCCTCGCAAATCTCGACGAGTCCGGCATCATCCGCATCGGCGCTTACGTGAAGCCTGGCGATATCCTCGTCGGCAAGGTCACACCGAAAGGCGAGACCCAGCTCACGCCCGAGGAAAAACTGCTACGCGCCATCTTCGGTGAGAAAGCCGGTGATGTGCGCGACGCTTCGCTGACGTGCCCTCCGGGTATCGAAGGCATCGTCGTGGACGTTAAGATCTTCTCCCGCAAGGGCGTCGAGAAGGACGAGCGCGCCAAGGCCATCGAGAACGAAGATTTGGCTATGCTCGAGAAGAACTTGAACGATGAGATCCGCATCTTGAAGGAAGAGCGCAACAAGCGGGTCATCGACAGGCTCGCGGGAAGCACGCTCGAGGAGGATCTCGTCAATCCGCGGACCGGTGAAAAGATCCTCACGAAAAAAGCCAAGCTCACCAAGGACATGTTGCGCCAGCTCCGGTCCGCCTATCTCGGCCTTCTCGAGACCGATGTGAGCGCCGAGGTCCTCGACGAAATCCAGGAGATCGAGGATAAGACCGAGCGTCAGATCGAGGTCTTGAAAGCTCTTTTCGAAGAGCGGATGACCCGTATCCAGAAAGGTGACGAGCTTCCTCCAGGCGTCATCAAGATGGTCAAGGTCTACGTCGCGATGAAGCGCAAGCTCTCGGTCGGGGATAAGATGGCTGGCCGCCACGGCAACAAGGGCGTCATCGCCAAGATCGTTCCCGAAGAAGACATGCCCTATCTTCCCGATGGTCGCCCGGTCGAGATCATCCTCAATCCGCTCGGCGTGCCGTCGCGGATGAACGTCGGGCAGATCCTCGAGACCCATCTCGGTTGGGCCGGCAAGACGCTTGGCTTGCATTTTGCGACGCCCGTCTTCGACGGCGCTTCGGAGCCGCAGATCCGACAGCTTCTGGAGGAGTCCAACGAGAAGCTGAACAACGAAGGCGCGCTCGAGGCCAACGTGCTGGAGGGTGGCAAGACGAAACTCCACGATGGCATGACCGGGGAACGATTCGAGCAGCCGGTGACCGTGGGCTACATCTATATGCTAAAGCTCTCGCATCTCGTGGACGACAAGATGCATGCTCGCAGCATCGGGCCTTACAGCTTGATTACCCAGCAGCCTCTGGGTGGTAAAGCGCAGTTCGGTGGTCAGCGGTTCGGAGAGATGGAAGTCTGGGCGCTCGAAGCGTATGGCGCAGCCCATACGCTCCGGGAGCTTTTGACCGCCAAGTCGGACGATGTCTACGGGCGCGCGAAAATTTACGAAGCCATCGTGAAGGGCGACACGTCCTTCGCGCCAGGCCTTCCTGAATCGTTCAACGTGCTCATCCGCGAGCTTCAGAGCTTGTGCTTGGACGTCGAGCTACTGAAGACGAAAGACTGATCGAGATTGTCTGTTTCCCTTTTTTCTGCTCCTAACACACTGGGAGGAAGAATTTGAAAGCGTTTGCAACTCTTCGCGACAAAGGTAATTTGGTGGTGGATTTCGACGCCATCAAGATCAGTTTGGCATCACCGGAGAAGATCCGCGCCTGGTCCCACGGCGAGGTAACGAAGCCGGAGACGATCAACTACCGCACCTTCAAACCGGAGCGGGATGGTCTTTTCTGCGCCAAGATCTTCGGGCCGGTAACCGACTGGGAGTGCCTCTGCGGCAAGTACAAGCGCATGAAGCACCGCGGCGTCATTTGTGACAAATGCGGTGTGGAGGTTACTCAGTCGAAAGTGCGGCGCGAGCGGCTCGCTCATATCGAGCTCGCCTGTCCCGTGTCGCACGTCTGGTTCTTCAAAGGCCTCCCGAGCCGCATTGGTCATCTGCTCGACATGTCGCTCCGCGATCTAGAGCGAGTTCTCTATTTCGAGTCCTATGTCGTGGTCGATCCCGGCGACACGCCTCTCAAAGAGAACGAGCTTCTGTCCGAGGAGCGCTACCGGGAGATGCGTAAAGAATACAAAAGCAAGTTCCAGGCCGAGATGGGCGCGGAGGCTATCAAAGAGCTTCTGCGGCGCATCGAGATCGAAGAGCTCTCGCAAGATCTTCGCGAGGCGATGAAGACGGAAACGTCGCTTCAGAAGAAGCTCAAATTCGCCAAGCGTTTGAAAGTCGTCGAAGCTTTCCGAAAATCGAATAATCGGCCCGAGTGGATGATCCTGGATGTCATCCCGGTCATCCCGCCCGAGCTTCGGCCTCTCGTGCCGCTCGACGGCGGACGCTTCGCGACGAGCGATCTCAACGATCTCTACCGGCGTGTCATCAATCGCAACAACCGCTTGAAGAAACTGATGGAGCTCAAAGCTCCGGACGTGATCGTGCGCAACGAAAAGCGTATGCTTCAGGAAGCGGTCGACGCTCTGTTCGATAACGGCCGTCGTGGCCGTGTGCTCCGGGGCGCCAATAACCGCCCGTTGAAATCTCTCTCCGATACTTTGAAGGGGAAACAAGGCCGCTTCCGTCAGAACTTGCTCGGAAAGCGCGTGGACTATTCCGGGCGTTCGGTCATCGTGGTCGGTCCCGAGCTCAAGCTTCACCAGTGTGGTCTTCCCAAGAAAATGGCACTCGAGCTCTTCAAGCCGTTCATTTACAACAAGCTCGAACAGGTCGGTCTCGCCACGACGATCAAGGCCGCGAAGGAAATGGTCGAAGCGCAGCGGCCCGAGGTATGGGACTTTCTCGAAGAAGTCATCCGCGAACATCCCGTGTTGCTCAACCGCGCACCGACGCTCCATCGCCTCGGGATTCAGGCTTTCGAGCCCGTTCTCGTCGAAGGTAAGGCCATCCGGATCCACCCGCTCGTCTGTACCGCGTTCAACGCGGATTTCGACGGAGACCAGATGGCGGTCCACATCCCACTCTCGCCCGAATCGCAGATCGAAGCGTCGCTCCTCATGCTGTCGTCGCGCAACATCTTGTCGCCGGCCAACGGACAGCCGGTCGCCACCCCGACCCAGGATATGGTGCTTGGCTGCTACTACTTGACCAAGGACAAAAAGGACGCGATGGGCAAGAACCGCGCCTTCGCGTCGATCGACGACGTGCTCCTCGCGCTAGAGACCGGCCACGTCGAGACTCTCAGCCCGATCCGTCTCCTGTTCTCGGGGCCTTTCATGGATCTGACTTCGTCGTTCAACGACCAGGACATCGTGCATGCTGAAGTGCTCGAGCTCGAGAACGAGATTATCGAGACCACCGTGGGCCGCGTCATCTTCAACGACCATCTTCCGCCCGAGATTCCATTCATCAACGGTCTGTTCCGCAAGAAGGGTCTCGGAAACCTCGTCAACTATTGCTATCTCCGGTTTGGTGTTCCGAAGACGGTGGAGATGCTCGACTCGCTGAAGGAACTCGGCTTCCTCTACGCGACGAAGAGCGGGATCTCGATCGGGATCGAGGACCTCGTCATCCCGAGCGAAAAGAACAAGCTCGTGGACCAGGCTCTCGCCGACGTCAAGGAGGTCGACGACCAGTATCGAGAGGGTGCCATCACTAAGGGTGAGCGCTACAACAAGGTCATCGCGATCTGGTCGAACGTGACGGACCGCGTCGCGCAAGAGATGTTCGAGGCGATGGAGCAGCAAGAGCGTGAGGCGAGCGAGTTCAACCCCGTCTACATGATGGCGGATTCCGGCGCTCGCGGCTCCAAACAGCAGATCCGGCAGCTCGCCGGTATGCGCGGCCTCATGGCCAAGCCCTCCGGTGAGATCATCGAGACGCCCATCACCAGCAACTTCCGTGAAGGGCTCACCGTGCTGCAATACTTCATCTCGACCCACGGCGCGCGCAAGGGGTTGGCCGATACCGCTCTCAAGACGGCGGACTCGGGCTATCTCACGCGCCGGCTCGTCGACGTTGCCCAGGACGTGATCATCTCCGAGCACGATTGCGGCACGGTAGGCGGGATTTTCGTCAGCGCCATCGTCGAAGCGGGGGAAGTTATCGAGGCGCTCCGCGACCGTATCGTCGGCCGCGTCAGCCTCGAGACCATCAAAGACAGCTTCTCCGGCGACACGATCGTGACACCCGGGCAGGAGATTTCGGAAACCGTCGCCAACGACATCCAGCAAACCGGCGTCGAGCGTGTCAAGATCCGCTCGGTGCTCTCGTGCGAGTCGCGACGCGGTGTCTGCGCGCAATGCTACGGGCGCAATCTCGCGAGCGGCCGTCTCGTCGAGCTCGGCGAGGCCGTGGGCGTCATCGCGGCGCAGTCGATTGGTGAGCCTGGAACGCAGCTCACGATGCGGACCTTCCATATCGGTGGAACGGCGAGCCGTGTTGCCGAACAGTCGACGCTCGAGTCCAAGAGCAAGGGCACGGTCAAGTTCGATCGCCTGACTACGGTGAAAAACAAGGACGGAGACCTCGTGGTCATGAACCGCGCCGGGCAAATCATTCTGCTCGACGACAAAGGGCGTGAACGCGAGCGGTATCCGGTCGTCTATGGCGCCAAGCTCAAAGTGAAGGACGGCCAGTCCATCGGTGAAGACGTGTCTTTCGTCGAATGGGATCCCTACACGTTCTCGATCCTCACGGAAGAGGGCGGCACGGCGCACTTCAAAGATGTCGTGCAAGGCGTCACCGTCCATGAAGAAGTGGACGAGGTCACGGGGCTCTCGATGCCGGTCATCGTGGAATCCGCGGACGAGAAACGTCAGCCTGCCATCGTCGTCAGGGACGCGAAAAAGAAGGAGCTCAAGAGCTACCTCTTGCCGTCCGGCGCGCATCTCATGGTCGGCGAAGGGGACGACGTTCGCCCTGGCGACGTTCTCGCCAAAATCCCGCGTGAAACCACAAAGACGAAGGACATCACGGGTGGTCTTCCTCGTGTCGTCGAGCTCTTCGAGGCGAGAAAACCCAAAGACCCGGCGGTCATCACAGAGGTCGATGGCGTCATTCAATATGGCGGCATCATCAAAGGCATGCGCAAGATCACCGTGGTCTCCGAGACGGGTGATGCTCGTGAATATGCCGTGCCTCGTGGCGTCCACATCAACGTGCAGGAAGGTGAGCGGGTCCGCGCTGGTGAGCCTCTGATGGATGGGCCGATCAACCCGCACGATATTCTGAACGTTCTTGGTGAACGGGCGCTGCAGGAATATCTCGTCAACGAGATCCAGGAGGTCTATCGTCTACAGGGCGTGCTCATCAACGACAAGCACATCGAGGTCATCTCCCGTCAGATGATGCGTTGGGTGAAGGTCGAAGAAGTCGGTGATACGGAGCTTCTCATCGATGAGACGATCGACAGCTTCAAGTTCGCCGAGGCCAATGAAAAAGTCCAGGCGGCCGGCGGCCGGCCGGCCACGGGTCGCCCGCTCCTCCTTGGAATCACAAAGGCTTCGCTCTCGACGGACAGCTTCATCTCGGCAGCTTCGTTCCAAGAGACGACGCGGGTGCTGACCGAAGCGAGCATCAGCGGCCGCGTGGACTATCTCCGTGGCCTCAAAGAGAACGTGATCATGGGCAGGCTCATCCCGGCGGGCACTGGGCTCGAGATCCACCGGCAGGTCGCCATCCCCGATGCCCAGCCGATGGACCGCTACCCCGAGCTCCCCGGCGACGAGTTGGACCGCGAAGTCCAATACCTAGTAGAAGGCCAACAAGAAGGCGAAGCCCCAGAAGGCTTCTAACCCTAATCGCAAATAAACGTCACCGTGTCTGAGGTCTTTGGCCCCGTGAATAGCACCTTTTCCAGGTTCTGCATACACCGTGCAGAATCACCTATCGTGGCGGCGAGCGGGTGCCCCAGCATGAGCTTCTCGCCTGCGCCCAGTGCGGCTGTTTCGCGTTTTCGTGCTTCGAAGATTTTGCGATTAGGGCTAATAGACTCGTCGAAGACAGTGAAAGGACCGAACAACACCGGAAGCAAGATGCGCAGCACATAGCGGATAGCGTCGCTGACAAGCTTGACCCGTGGCACCCATTTTGCTAAACTCGGCAGGTTGTCCTGAACTCCGGCTGGCTTAGGGTTCAGGATTTCTTTTTCAGGAACGAAGACCTTAGAAGGGAAGACGAAGGCGTTGCCGACTTTTAGTCAGCTGGTTCGGAAGGGACGGAAACGGGCCGTGTCCAAGACGGACAGTCCTGCTCTGTCGGCGTGCCCGCAGAAGCGCGGTGTTTGTATCCGGGTATTCATCTCCACTCCGAAGAAGCCGAACTCCGCGCTTAGAAAAGTTGCCCGTGTCCGGCTCACCAACGGCATCGAGGTGACGACCTATATCCCGGGCGTCGGCCACAACCTTCAAGAGCACTCGATCGTCCTTGTCCGGGGAGGCCGAGTGAAGGATTTGCCGGGCGTACGTTATCACGTGGTGCGCGGGTCTCTCGACGCCGTCGGCGTCGAAGGACGCAAGAACGGCCGTTCCAAGTACGGAACCAAGCGGCCAAAGGCGTAAAGCCAAAGCGAAAAAACGATGCCCAGACGACGCGACGTGCCGAAGCGCACGCCTCAGCCAGACCCGATTTACAACAGCGGACTGGTCTCGAACTTCATCAGTGTCGTGATGAAAGAAGGCAAAAAGTCCACGGCCGAGAGGATCGTCTATGGCGCTCTCAAGAAAATCGAAGAGCGCACCTCTGAAGATCCTTTGAAGGTTTTCAAGAAAGCCATAGACAATGTCAAGCCTACTCTCGAGGTAAAGAGCCGCCGCGTCGGAGGCAGTAACTACCAAGTACCTATCGAAGTGCGCCCGGAGCGAAGGACGTCTCTCTCGCTTCGTTGGCTCGTGAACTTCGCCCGCTCCCGTCCGGAGAAGACGATGGTCGACAAGCTCGCTGGCGAGCTACTCGACGCGTCGTCCAATCGAGGTGGGGCGGTCAAGAGGCGGGAGGATACACACCGTATGGCGGAAGCCAACAAAGCTTTCGCGCACTACCGCTGGTAAAACGGTTCCTCCTAAGCTTCCAGCCAAGCATCCGCACCTTGTCAGCCTGGTAGGCATGAGCGGATAGCTATTGTATCGAGGGCGCTAGCCCTCGGCGAGAGACGGAAAACGATCGAGAAGAAGAGTACGAAAGCGCGTATTTCCGGGTGTGTCCGGATTTGCATAAAAACCAATGCCTCGACAAGTACCACTAGAGAAGACGCGCAATATCGGCATCATGGCGCATATCGATGCCGGTAAGACGACGACGACCGAGCGCATTCTCTATTACACCGGCATCACCTACAAGCTGGGTGAAGTGCACGAAGGTACTGCGACTATGGACTGGATGGAGCAGGAGCAGGAGCGGGGCATCACCATCACTTCCGCCGCAACGACCTGTTTCTGGCAGGAGTACCGCATCAATATTATTGATACGCCCGGCCACGTGGATTTCACCGCGGAGGTCGAGCGCTCGCTCCGTGTCCTGGATGGCGCGGTAGCCGTGTTCTGCGCCGTGGGAGGCGTCGAGCCGCAGTCAGAGACGGTTTGGCGCCAAGCTGATAAATACGGCGTGCCTCGTATCGCTTTCGTGAACAAGATGGACCGCTCGGGCGCGGATTTTCTCCATGCGGTCGGCATGATTCGCGAGCGCCTCGGCGCCAATCCTGTGCCGGTTCAGCTTCCGATCGGTTCGGAAGAGAACTTTCTCGGTGTCGTCGACCTCGTCCGGCAAAAGGCGCTCTTGTACAAAGATGAAACTCTTGGCGCCGAGTTCGAAGAAGCGGAGGTCCCGGCCGAACTCGCCGCGGACGTGCACAACGCCCGCGAAAGGTTGATCGAGGCGGCTTCCGAAGTCGACGATCGCCTCATGGAACAATATCTCGATGGCGAACCGCTCGCCGAGGACGAGCTCGTCGCGGCAATCCGCAAGGCGACCATCGCATTGCGGATCGTTCCGGTCTTGGCCGGCGCCGCCTTCAAGAACAAGGGCGTTCAGCCTCTCCTCGACGCAGTGGTCGCGTTTCTCCCGTCGCCGACCGACGTCCGCGCCATGGTCGGGAGCTCGCCGAAAGACGGCTCTACCGTGGAGCGTCCGTCATCAGATGACGCGCCGTTTTCTGCTTTGATTTTCAAGATCATGACCGACTCCTATGTCGGTCAGCTCGCTTTCTTTCGTGTCTATTCAGGCGTTCTCGAATCGGGCTCGCAAGTGTTGAACGCGGCACGCGGCAAAACGTACCGCATCGGCCGGCTCCTCAAGATGCACGCGAACAAGCGGGAGGACATCAAAGCGGTTTATGCCGGTGACATCGCCGCCGCCGTCGGACTCCGGAACGTACAGACGGGCGACACGATCGCGGACAAGAACGCGCCGGTGATTCTCGAGTCGATGCAATTTCCCGAACCGGTCATCGCCGTCGTCATCGAGCCCAAGACCAAGGCCGATCAGGAAAAACTCGGTGTGGCGCTAGCGAAGCTCACCCGAGAAGACCCAACATTCAAAGTCTCGACGGACACTGATACGGGACAAACGATTATCAGCGGCATGGGTGAGCTTCATCTCGAGATCATCGTCGATCGTCTGCTGCGCGAGTTCAGTGTGGCCGCGAACGTCGGAAAACCTCAAGTCGCCTACAAAGAAACTATCCGGCGGGCTTCGAAGGCCGAAGGCCGCTACGTGCGCCAAACGGGTGGCCGCGGTCAGTACGGTCACGTTCAGATCGAGATCGAGCCCAACCTTGGCGGTGGCTTCGACTTCGTCAACAAGGTCGTCCGCGGTGCGATTCCCAAAGAGTTCATCAAGCCGACTGAAGCCGGAATCAAGGAGGCGACCGAGCAAGGGGCTCTGGCCGGCTATCCCATGGTGGATGTCAAGGTTTCACTTTACGACGGCTCGTTCCACACCGTCGACAGCTCGGAAATGGCGTTCAAGATTGCCGGCTCGATGGCCTTCAAGACCGCCGTCAAGAAAGCGGACCCGGTGCTCTTGGAACCCACCATGTCCGTCGAAGTGGTTGTGCCGGAAGACTACGTGGGCGAGGTAATCGCTGACCTCAATTCGCGCCGCGGCCGCATCCAGGGAATGAACCCGCGCGGAAACGTACAAGTTATCGGCGCACTCGTGCCGCTCGGGGAGATGTTTGGCTACGCCACCGATCTTCGCTCGGCTACACAAGGACGGGCAACGTTTACAATGCATTTTCATCAATACGAAGAAGCGCCCAAGAGCGTCGGCGAAGAAGTCGTCGCCAAAGTTACGGGCCGTTAACGAAGGAGCACTGATTCGTCATGTCGAAAGAAAAATTCGATCGAAGTAAGCCGCATTTGAACGTTGGGACGATTGGTCACGTGGACCACGGAAAGACGACGTTGACGGCTGCCATCACGAAGGTTTTGGCAAAAGGAGCGAAGGACACAGCTTTCCGGAGCTTCGATTCGATCGACAACGCACCGGAAGAAAGAGAGCGCGGCATCACGATCGCGACGGCTCATGTGGAGTACTCGACGGAGAACCGTCACTATGCGCACGTGGACTGTCCTGGTCACGCGGATTACGTGAAGAACATGATCACGGGAGCAGCGCAGATGGATGGCGCGATTGTAGTTGTATCTGCGGCGGATGGTCCGATGCCGCAGACGCGTGAGCACATATTGTTGGCGCGTCAGGTGGGCGTACCGTACATCGTAGTTTTCCTGAACAAAGTGGACATGGTGGACGATCCGGAGCTTCTGGACTTGGTGGAGCTGGAAGTGCAAGAGCTCCTGTCGCAATACGAGTTTCCTGGCGAGGATATCCCGTTCATTCGCGGCAGCGCGTTGAAAGCGCTCGAGGGCGAATCGGAAGAGGACACGAAGCCGATCCACGAGCTGTTGGCGGCGCTCGACGAGTACATCCCGGTCCCGGAGCGCGACGTGGAGAAGGATTTCCTGATGCCGATCGAGGATGTGTTCTCGATTTCAGGGCGTGGGACGGTCGTGACGGGCCGGATCGAGCGCGGGATCGTGAAGGTCAGCGAAGAAGTGGAGATCGTGGGGATCAGCGAGACGCGCAAGAAAGTGGTGACGGGCGTGGAGATGTTCAAGAAGCTCCTGGACGAAGGTCAGGCGGGCGACAATGTGGGTGTCCTTCTTCGTGGCACGGAGCGTAGCGACGTCGCGCGAGGGATGGTACTGGCGAAGCCGGGCTCGATCACGCCGCACACGAAATTCAAGGCGGAGGTATATGTATTGTCGAAAGAAGAAGGCGGGCGCCACACGCCGTTCTTCAACGGCTACCGTCCGCAGTTCTACTTCCGTACGACGGATGTCACGGGCTCATCGACGCTGAACGATGGCGTCGAGATGGTGATGCCGGGGGACAACACGTCGCTCGCGATCGAGCTCGGCACGCCGATCGCGATCGAGAAGGGCCTGCGCTTCGCCATCCGCGAAGGCGGCCGCACCGTCGGCGCCGGAACCGTAACCGACGTCATCGAGTAAGACCGAGAAAGAGTAGAGATATGGCTGTGATTAGCGAAAAGATAAGAATCCGGTTAAAGGCCTATGACTATCGGATTCTCGACCAGTCCACCCACGAAATCGTCGAGACCGCGAAGCGGACGGGAGCGCGTATCGCCGGACCCATCCCGCTGCCGACGCTCAAAAACAAATGGACGGTGTTGCGATCCCCTCACGTGGACAAGAAGTCACGCGAGCAGTTCGAGATCCGTACCCATAAGAGACTTTTGGACATCTTCGAGCCAACGCCTCAAACCGTGGACGCCCTCATGCGACTGGATCTCCCCGCGGGCGTCGACGTAGAAATCAAGGCGTTCGGCAAGGAGCACAGTAAGTAATGACCGTAGTTCGAAGTTGCATTCAGGATTCAGCATTCAGGGTTTGGACTGAATGCGGTGCTGGCTACTGAATGCCGGATGCTGAACACATGAACTCACTAATCGGAAGAAAGCTTGGGATGACGCAGCGTTTTGCGGAGGACGGTAAAGTTATCCCGCTCACCGTTATCAAGGCGGGGCCTTGCGTTGTTGTGCAGCGGAAGACGGAAGAGCGGGACGGTTACGACGCGGTGCAGCTCGGTTTCGTCGAAACGGGGCGGAAATACAAAGCGAACAAGCCGACCGAGAAGCACTTCAAGAATGCTGGCGTGGCACCGTGCCGCGTGCTCCGTGAATTTGCGCTTTTTGAGGGGGATGCGCCCGAGGTTGGCGCGTCGATCAAAGTGTCGGTCTTTGCCGCATCCGACCAGGTGCAGGTGAGTGGTGTGAGCAAAGGCAAGGGATTTGCCGGGGTCATGAAACGCCACGGTTTTGGTGGCGGCAAGGCGACCCACGGCTCCATGCATCATCGCGCTCCGGGCTCCATTGGCCAATCGGCTTATCCATCTCGTGTTATGCCCGGCATGCGCGGCCCGGGACATATGGGCCAAAACCGGGTCACGGTCAGGAACCTCGAAGTCGTCGAGGTCATCGAAGACGAAGATCTCCTGCTCGTCAAAGGTGCAATACCGGGCGCCAACGGCACCTATGTGGAGATCATCAAAACGCGATCGGCGAAGGGACAAAACGATGCCTAGCGTACCCATGGTGGATGTGGCTGCCGGTTCGCGCACCGACAAAGCGCTGAGTGACGCGGTCTTCGGCGTCAAGCCCAATCGTCACCTCCTGTACGAGGCTGTCAAACATTACCGCGCTGCGCGCCATCGCGGCACCCATGCCACGAAGAATCGCGCCGCCGTGCGCGGTGGCGGCGCCAAACCCTGGCGTCAGAAAGGCACCGGCCGTGCCCGTGTCGGCTCGGCCCGCACGCCGCTCTGGCGCAAAGGCGGTACGACTTTTGGACCCCATCCCCGCGACCACAGCTTCAAGCTCAACGCGAAAGTCCAGCTCGGCGCGCTCCGCTCGGCGCTCTCGCTCCGGGTGAAAGAGGAAAGACTGACGGTCGTGAACGAGCTGGCGCTAGAAAAACCGAGCACGAAGACGCTGAAGGGCAAGCTCGAGGAGCTCGGCGCTTTACCGGGCCGGGTGCTCATCGTGGATCAGAATCCGAGCGACGCGCTCTATCTGTCGGCGCGCAACATGCGTAGCGTCGAAGTGCGTTCGACCAAAGCAGTCCACACCTATGACGTGCTCGAGGCACGCACAGTCGTCCTCTCTGAAGCGGCCGCCGCGAGTCTGGAAGAGAGGTTGTCGCGATGAACATCCACGACGTCATCGTCGGACCGCTCATCACCGAGAAATCGACCGTTCTCAAGGACGATTACCGGACACTTTGCTTTCGCGTCGCGATCGCTGCGAACAAGACCGAGATCAGAGGTGCCGTCGAGAAGCTCTTTAGCGTCAAGGTGCAGTCGGTACGCACGGTACGGATGAGCGGGAAACTGAAGCGCTATGGGCGTTTCGAAGGAAAGCGCTCCAATTGGAAGAAAGCTTTCGTGACCTTGCGAGAGGGCGAAAAGATGATCGAGTTCTTCGAGGGCGTCTGATAGAACATGGCAATCAAGAAGTTCAGCCCCACATCTCCCGGAAGACGTTTCTACACGGTCCAGAGCTTCGACGAGCTTACTGAGACGAAGCCGCTCAAGCCGCTCACCGAGCCAAAGAAGCAATGGGGTGGCCGAAACAACAAGGGCCGCATCACGGTGCGCTTTCGTGGCGGCGGTCACAAGCGACGCTACCGGATCGTTGACTTCAAGCGGAGCAAAGTGGACGTTCCCGGCAAGGTCGCCTCGGTCGAGTACGACCCGAACCGCTCGGCCCGCATCGCACGGATCCACTATGTGGATGGCGAGAAGGCCTACATCATCCATCCTGTCGGACTGAAGGTCGGCGACACCGTCGTGAGCAGCGTAAGCGCTGATATCCTTCCCGGGAACTGCTTGCCGCTCGAGAACATGCCGCTCGGAACGCTGGTTCATAACATCGAGCTCAAGCCCGGCAAAGGTGGCCAAATGGCTCGCAGTGCCGGCGCCGGCGCGCAGCTGGTGGCAAAAGAAGGCAAATATGCGCAGCTGCGGCTCCCCTCGGGTGAAGTCCGGATCGTGCACAAGAAGTGCCGTGCCACCGTGGGCCAAGTCGGTAATATCGAGCACGAGCGGGTCACCATTGGCAAGGCGGGCCGGAAACGTTGGATGGGTCGCCGTCCTCACAACCGTGGTGTGACGATGAACCCGGTCGACCATCCGCATGGTGGCGGGGAGGGCAGTACCGCGGGGGGACGTCATCCGGTGACGCCTTGGGGTGTGCCGACCAAAGGTTACAAGACGCGGAACAACAAGCGCACGGACAAGTTCATCGTTCGCCGGCGCGGCAAGAAAAGAGGCTAGAGAGCTATGGCGAGATCACTCAAGAAAGGGCCTTTCTTGGACGACAACCTGCTCAACAAGATCGATATCATGAACGACGCGGGAGAGAAGAAGGTCTTGAAGACCTGGTCGCGCAGGTCGACCATCATCCCCGAAATGGTGGGACACACCCTCGCCGTTCACAACGGCAAGAAGTTCATCCCCGTCTACATCACGGAGAACATGGTCGGGCACAAGCTCGGCGAGTTTTCCCCGACGCGCACCTTCCGGGGTCATACGACGAAGACGGACAAAGCCTCGAAGATGCGCTAGAGCCTTGGAATAGGACCGGAGACTGAAAGATGGTTGAAGCAAGGGCAACTGCCAGACACGTTCGAGGCTCACCGTCGAAAGCGCGCCTCGTCATCGATCTCATCCGCGGCAAAAAGGCTGCCGAGGCGTTGTCCATTTTGCAGACCACGAACAAGCGGGTGTGCCGTCCGCTCGAGAAGGTCCTTCGCTCCGCGATAGCCAACGCGCAACAGAAGGCCGTCGACGAAGCCAAGCGGATTGACGAGGACGATCTCGTCGTGAGCAAGGCTTATGCCGACCCCGGGCCGATGCTCAAGCGAGTCCGACCGGCGCCGATGGGCCGCGCTTTCAGAATCGTGCATCGCACGTCGCACCTGACGATCGAAGTTTCGGAACAGGAAGAGAGCTGATCAATGGGACAAAAGGTCCATCCATACGGGTTTCGGCTCGGCTATAACAAGACGTGGCGCTCGCGGTGGTATGCCGAGCGTGACTACGGAAAGCTCCTCCATGAGGACTTGAAGCTAAAACGCCAGCTCAAGAAGCGCTTTTCGCACGCGGGTGTCTCTCGAGTCGAGATCGAGCGCGCCGCGAACAAACTCAAAATCAATATCCACACCTCTCGCCCCGGGATCATCATCGGGCGCAAAGGCACAGAAGTCGACAAGCTCAAGCAGGAAATCCAGGCGACGACCCAGCGCGAGGTCTATATCAATATCATCGAGGTCGCGAGGCCCGAGCTCGACGCGCAGCTCGTCGCCGAGTCCATCGCCTTGCAGCTCGAGAAGCGCATCGCCTTCCGCCGTGCGATGCGCAAAGCTATCGATGCCACGATGCGCTTCGGCGCGAAGGGGGTGCGCGTGCGCTGCGCTGGCCGTTTGAACGGCGCTGAGATCGCGCGCTCGGAATGGTACTTGCTCGGGCAAGTCCCGCTTCACACGCTCCGTGCGGATATCGATTACGGATTCGCCGAAGCTTTCACGACTTATGGCCAGGTCGGCATCAAGTGCTGGATCTACAAAGGCGAGTCGCTTCCCCTGGGTCCTGCGTTTCGCGAGGAGTCGGGTGATCGCTCGCGGTCACGCAGAGCGGAGTAAGTCGTTATGTTGATGCCGAAGAAAGTCAAACACCGTAAGGTCCAAAGGGGCCGAATGAAGGGCAAGGCTTGGAAAGGCCACACGGTGTCCTTCGGCGATTACGGTCTCAAGGTGCTCGAGCCCGGATGGATCACCGATCGCCAGATCGAGGCCGCTAGGGTTGCGATAACGCGTTTCGTCAAAAGGACCGGTCGCATCTGGATTCGGATCTTTCCCGACAAGCCCGTCACCAAGAAGCCGCAAGAAACGCGCATGGGTAAAGGTAAAGGCAGCCCGGAGTTCTGGGTGGCCGTGGTGAAGCCGGGACGGATTCTCTACGAGATGGAAGGGGTTCCCGCCGAGACCGCGCGCGAAGCGATGCGGCTCGCGGGACACAAGCTTCCGCTCAAAACAAAATTCGTCACCCGTTTCGAGGAGGGTTGAATCCGTGAAGATCGAAAAGGTTCGGGAGCTTGGCGCGGATGAGTTGAGAGATAAAGTCTCCGATTTGGCTGAGGAGATCTTCCGCACCAGGCTTCAGAAAGAGACGGGTCAGCTGGATCAAATGGGGAAAGTCCGTGACTTGCGGCGAGATCTAGCGCGGGTGAAGACGGTGCTGCGGCAAATGGAGCTCGAGAAGAGCCGTAGTTAGCCTGGTTAAGAACAAGGAGCACGAGATGCCAAAGGTTACGAAAGTAGGCGTCGTCAAAAGCAACAAGATGGACAAGACCGCGGTGGTGAGCGTCGAGCGTTTGGTGCGCCATCCGCTCTATACGCGCGCGTTCAAGAAGACGTCCCACTTCACCGTACATGACGAGGCGAACAAGTGTCAAATCGGGGACCGGGTGAAGATCGTCGAGTGCCGCCCGATCTCCAAGCGCAAGCGTTGGAAGCTGGTGGAGATTTTGGTATCGCCGGCCGAGCGTGAGGGCCCTTCGCCTGCGGCTTCGGCGAGGCCTGGTGGTCAGGCCCATGTAGTTGACGATGCGAAGTAGCCGACGACAGGGAACGAACGATGATTCAGATGCAAACGGTCCTCGAAGTGACCGACAATTCTGGGGCCAAGAAAATCCTTTGCATCCACCCGAGAGGTGGTGGGGTGGGGCGGATCGCTCACCTTGGCGACGTGATCACGGCGTCTGTCAAGGAAGCGACGCCGGAAAGCCCGATCAAGAAGGGAACGGTCGTGAAAGCGGTGATCGTGCGGACCCGCAAGGAGCATCGCCGCAAGGACGGCACTTATATCCGCTTCGACAATAACGCGGCCGTTATTATTGATGACCAGAACGAACCGCTCGGAACGCGCGTGTTCGGGCCCGTGGCTCGGGAGCTTCGTGAGAAGAAATTCATGAAGATCGTGTCCCTGGCGCCAGAGGTTCTTTGAAGTGGCCAATAAACTCAATATTCGCAAGAACGATCAGGTCGAAGTCATCTCCGGCCGGGATCGCGGCAAGCGGGGTAAAGTTCTGCGCGTCGTCCCGGCTCGGGCCCGTGCCATCGTCGAGCGCGTGAGCATGATCAAGCGGCACACGCGGCCGAACCCGCAGCAGAACATTAAAGGTGGCGTCGTCGAGCGCGAAGCCGCGATCGACTTGAGCAACCTCATGGTTGTCTGCCCTGAATGCGACAAGAAGACGCGGACGCGCCGCAAGACGCTCGCCGACGGCCGCAAAGTGCGCACCTGCGCCGCTTGTGAGGGAGTCATCGACAAATGAGCCGTCTCGAAAAGACCTATCAGGAGAGCATTCGTCCGCAGCTGATGAAAGACCTCTCCATCACCAACATTTGGGCGGTGCCGCGCATGACCAAAGTCGTCGTTAACATGGGTGTTGGTGAGGCCTCGGCGAACATCAAGCTTCTCGACGCCGCGATGAACGAGATGGGGGCGGTCACTGGCCAGCGCCCGGTCATGCGGCGAGCGAAGAAGTCGATCGCCGCTTTCAAGATCCGCGAAGGCCAGCCTGTTGGAGCTTGCGTCACGCTTCGGGGCAAGCGCATGTACGAGTTCATCGACAGGCTCGTCAACATCGCGCTTCCCCGTGTTCGAGATTTTCGGGGCGTGCCGACGAAATCCTTTGACGGCCGCGGCAATTACACGATGGGATTGGAAGATCAGCTCATCTTTCCAGAGATCGATTACTCGAAGGTCGATCAGACCCGGGGGATGAACATCACGTTCGTCACGACTTCGGGTAATGACGAGGGCGCCAAACGGCTACTCGAGCTCATGGGCATGCCGTTCCGTCGCCCCGGACAGCAATAGGACCGTATTTTGATGGGGACCAGGGAGAGATTTATTGGCTAAACAATCTTCGATTGCGAAGTCGCTGCGCAAGCCCAAGTTCAAGGTGCGGCAGCACAACCGATGCAATAGTTGCGGTCGGCCGCGGGGCTATCTGAGGAAGTTTCGTCTCTGCCGTCTGTGCTTCCGCAAGCTCGCTCTGGCGGGAGAGATTCCCGGTCTCGTGAAGTCGAGCTGGTGAGGAGGAGCAAGGCATTATGATGACCGACCCGATCGCCGACATGCTTACAAGGATCAGAAACGGCGTCGCCGCGCGGCTCGCCAAAGTGGATATCCCGTCGTCGAAGCTCAAGATCGAGCTCGCGCGTATTCTCCAAGAAGAGGGCTATATCCAGAATTACAAGGACATCGAGGACGACAAGCATGGAACATTGCGCGTTTTCCTTCGCCGAGCTGCGGACGGGTCCGAGGTGGTTCAGGGTCTCAAGCGGGTGTCTCGCCCTGGCTGCCGCATCTACGTGCCCAAGGACAAGATCCCCAAAGTCCAAGGGGGACTGGGTATCAATATTTTATCGACGTCTAGAGGACTCATGACCGGGCGCCGGGCAATTCGCGAAGGCGTAGGCGGTGAGATTCTCTGTAACGTCTGGTGATGAACGAGGATTGAAGGATGTCTCGAATAGGCGCTAAACCCATCCCGATACCGAGTGGGGTCAAGATTGAGATCGACGACCGCACGGTTCGCGTCGAAGGTCCGAAGGGAAAGTTGACCACAGAGCTTCCGGTCGGGATTCAGGCACGGCAGGAGAACGGCACGTTGAAAGCTGTCCGCGAGAGTGAGACGGAAGAGCTCAAGTCTCTTTGGGGGCTCGCTCGGAGCCTTCTCGCGAACGCTGTGAACGGTGTCGCGGTAGGGTTCGTCAAAGAGCTCGACATCGTGGGCATCGGCTACCGTGCTCAAGTGGAAGGCAAGAAAGTCAACTTTTCCCTCGGCTTTTCGCATCCGATCGAGTTTGGGATTCCAGAAGGGATCGACATCAAGATCGACAAGAATACGCATATCGTCGTCTCCGGCGCGGACAAGCAGTTGGTCGGGCAGACGGCCGCCACCATTCGCAGCTTCAGAAAGCCCGATCCGTACAAGCAAAAGGGCATCCGCTACACGGGCGAGCACCTCAAGAAGAAAGCGGGAAAAACCGGAGCTACCTAGAGCCTCATGAGAGTTCAAAACACATCGCATGCAAGAAAGCGCGTTCATCTTCGCGTCCGGAAAAAGGTCATAGGAACTGGGGCGCGCCCTCGCCTGGCCATTTATCGCAGCGCGAAACACATCTACGCTCAGGCGATCGACGACGGAAATGGCCGAACCCTGGTCGCGGCGAGCAGCCGCGAGAAGGACGTCCCGGACGGCGGCAACATCAAAAGTGCCGTGTCGATTGGCAAGCTGGTCGCCGAGCGCCTTCTCGAGAACGGTATCGAGAGCGTCGTCTTCGATCGAGGCGGCTTCAAATATCACGGACGCGTGAAAGCGCTCGCGGAGGCCGCGCGGAAAGCCGGGCTCAAGTTCTGAGGAAATAGGAAGGTCATGTTACGAAAAAAAGTCGACGCCAGCCAACTCGACCTCAAAGACCAGGTCGTCAGCATCAATCGCGTCACGAAGGTCGTCAAGGGCGGAAAGAACCTCTCCTTCAGCGCGCTCGTCGTCGTGGGCGACGGCAACGGCCATGTAGGCTTCGGACTCGGAAAAGCCAAAGAGGTGCCCTCTGCCATCCGCAAGGGGATCGAGATCGCCAAAAAGACCTTGGTCCGTGTGCCGCTTTCGGGCGGCACTATTCCGCATCAGGTGACGGGCGTTTTCGGTGCGGGCCGTGTCTTGCTCAAGCCTGCCACCGCGGGCACGGGCGTCATCGCGGGCGGCGCGGTACGCGCGGTCGTGGAAGCGGCCGGCATCCGGGACATTCTCACGAAGTCTCTCGGAACCGCCAATCCGCAGAACGTGGTCAAGGCCACCATGACCGGGCTCAGTGAGCTTCGGAGTGCCGAAGACGTGGCGCGCCTGCGCGGCAAGGACGTGGCTGAGGTAACGGGTTAAATCGATGTCCGACGAAAAGCCCGAAGCGAAGAAAGAAGCCGTGAAGAAAAAGACCGCGAAGTCGAAGAAGAAGACGTCGAAAAAGGGCATCCTGAAGCTGAAGCTCGTCAAGAGCTTGATCGGCTCAACGAAGCGGCAACGAGAGACCGTAAGAGGTCTCGGACTTCGTAGGATCCGTCACAGCGTCGAGCGGCAGGACACCCCAGAAATCCGCGGGATGGTGACCAAGGTTCTCCATCTCCTCGAAGTCGAAAAATCATAGAAGCATTTGTAATTTGGTAAATAGCAACGGAAAACTGGAACTGAAAATGAGTCTAGAATCACTCAAGCCCGCAGCGGGTGCGCTCAAATCGAAGCGGCGCATCGGTCGAGGTCCGGGATCGGGCCGAGGCAAGACCGCAGGCCGCGGCCATAAGGGCGCCAAGTCGCGTTCCGGCTACTCTCGGCGCCGTGGTTTCGAAGGCGGACAGATGCCCCTTATCCGCCGAGTGCCAAAGCGAGGGTTCACCAACATCTTCAAGAAGCATATCGAGACGGTGAACGTTCGCGATCTAGATCGCCTGCCCGAAGGTTCGGTGGTGACGCCGGAGCTTCTCGTGCAGCAGCGGCTCATTCGCAAGCGTTGCGACGGCGTGAAAGTGCTCGGAAACGGTGAGCTCAAGACGAAGCTCGTCGTCCAGGCCCACGCCTTCAGTGAGACCGCCAAGGCCAAAATCGAAGCCGCTGGTGGGCGTTTCGAGGAGCTCAAGGTGTGATCGAGAGCCTCAAGAACATCTTCCGCATTCCGGAACTGAGGAACCGTTGTCTGTTCACTCTGGGAATGCTCGCCATTTATCGGCTGGGAAATCATATCCCCACGCCCGGCGTCGACGCGCGCGCGCTCACGGATTTCTTCGATCAGAATCGAGACACGTGGTTCGGTTTCGTGGATATGTTCTCTGGCGGGAACCTCTCTCGGGTGACCGTTTTCGCGCTCGGCATCATGCCTTATATCAGCGCTTCGATCATCCTCCAGCTTCTGACCGTCGTTTGGCCTTATCTCGAAAAGCTGTCGAAGGAAGGCGACCTCGGGCGGAAGAAGATCACGCAATATACGCGCTACGGCACCGTGCTCCTGAGCGTCATCCAATCAGGCGGGATCGCCGCGTTCCTACAGAACACCGAGCTCACCGGCGGTCTCACGCTCGTCGCCAATCCCGGCCTCGCTTTCACGTTGATGACCGTGCTCACGCTCACCGCGGGCACCGTCTTCATCATGTGGCTTGGTGAGCAGATCACGGAGCGTGGCATCGGCAACGGAATGTCGCTTCTGATCTTCGCCGGTATCGTGGTCGGCTTCCCGGCGGGCATCATCACGACGCTTGGGAACGTCTCGACGGGCCAGCAGTCCGTGTTCCAGATCATCTTGCTCACCGCCTTCATGGTCGTCGTCGTCGGCTTCATCGTCCATGTCGAGCGTGCCCAGCGGCGCATCCCGGTCCAATATGCGAAGCGCGTCGTCGGCCGGAAGATGTATCAAGGGCAATCCACCCATCTGCCACTCAAAGTGAACACGGGCGGCGTCATCCCCGTGATTTTCGCGAGCTCCATCATCGCGCTGCCTCAGACCGTCGCCTCCATGTTTCCGAACAGCATCTGGATGACGAATATCGCTGACCAGCTCGCCTGGGGCATGCCGCTCTATACGCTCCTCTACGTCGCGGCGATCATCTTCTTCTGTTATTTCTACACCGCCATCATCTTCAATCCCGATGACGTCGCCGACAACATGAGAAAATTTGGCGGCTACGTCCCCGGCATCCGACCCGGTAAGAGAACCGCCGAATATATCGATAACATTCTCACGCGTTTGACCTTTGGCGGCGCCGTCTATTTGGCGGCGGTCTCGGTGCTCCCCGAGTGGATGATCGCCGGTTTCCGGGTGGCGCCGATTCCTCTCATCGGACCTTATCTCGACAGCTTTTTGCCGACCTGGATCACGCAGGGGCTCGGCGTGACTTTCTATTTCGGCGGCACGTCGCTTCTCATCATCGTCGGTGTGTCCATGGATACGGTGCAGCAGATCGAAAGCCAGCTCATCATGCGGCACTATGACGGCTTCATGAAACGCGGTCGGATCAGAGGACGGCGAGGTTAGGCGATAACCATGATACGGCTGATACTTTTGGGACCACCGGGAGCGGGCAAAGGCACGCAGGCGACGCGCCTGGCCACGGAGCTCGGGATTCCCCATATCTCCACGGGCGTCATCTTGCGGGAGGCGGCTCAGGCGGGGACGCAGCTCGGGCGGAGGTCTAAAGAGATCATGGATCGCGGCCAGCTCGTGGGTGACGACGTGATGCTCGGGATTATCCGGGAGCGACTCGCCGAGGACGATTGCGGTTCTGGGTTTATCCTGGACGGCTTTCCCCGCACCATCCCGCAAGCGGAGGCGTTCGACGCGCTCCTCGGCGAAGCGGAGATGCTGCCGGTGGTCATCGCCAATCTCGAGCTCGATGAAGACGAGCTCCGGCGGCGGATCGCAGGCCGGCGCGGCGAAGATCAACGCTCGGATGACAGCGAAGAGACCATGCTCAACCGCTTTCATGTCTATCAGAAGCAGACGGCGCCCCTTTTGGACTATTATAGGGACAGGGTTTCGGCCATCGACGGCCGGGGCGCGATCGACGCAGTTTTCGAGAGACTCACGAGTCTTATCGCCTCGACGAAGGAGCCGAGCGCATGATTCGCCGTCGCTCCGACAAAGAGCTCGAGAAGATGCACCAGGCAAACGCCATCGTATTGCAAACACTCGAGCTGTTGAAGACGGCGCTCGAGCCGGGCATCACGACGGCGGAGCTCGACCGCATCGCAGCGGATTCGCTCGCGCGCGAGGGCGCCAAAGCGGCGTTTCTAGGCTATCGCGGTTTTCCCGCGTCGCTGTGCGTGTCCGTTAACGACGAGGTCGTGCACGGAATCCCGTCCGACAAAAAGGTTCTCGCAGAGGGTGACATCGTGAGCTTGGATTTGGGTTCAGTCGTGGACGGCTATTACGGCGATAACGCCATGACCGTAGGTGTCGGAGCCATTCCGGAGCGGCTTTTTAAGCTTCTCACCGTAGCCGAGCAGGCGATGTACAAAGGCATCGAGGCCATGGAGGCCGGCAACCACATTTCGGATATCGGCTATGCGGTGCAATGCCATGTCGAGCGCCACGGCTATTCGGTCGTGCGCGATTTCGTCGGCCACGGCATCGGCCGGTCACTTCACGAGGATCCGCCAGTGCCGAACTACGTACAAGCGGGCCGCGACCCGCGCTTGAAAAAAGGTATGTGCCTCGCGATCGAGCCGATGGTCAATACCGGCGAGAGTCATGTGAGGACTTTGGTAGATAAGTGGACGGTCGTGACCGCTGATGGCGGCTTTTCCGCTCACTTCGAGCGCTCGGTGGCCATCACCGATTCGGGTCCCTGGATTCTCGCGGAGCCCAGGCGGGTTTATCCGAAGGAGCTAGCGTCATCTAATGGTTCTAAGGTGGGTAACGTTATCTAATTATTTCAAGGTGGCTAGCGATGTCTAAAGAAGATGCCATCGAAGTTTCGGCAACAGTGCTGGAGCCGCTTCCGAACGCTATGTTCAAAGTCGAGCTGGACAATAAACATAAAGTTCTCGCGCATGTCTCGGGGAAGATGCGAAAGCATTTCATCCGCATCCTTCCCGGCGACAAGGTTCTGGTAGAGCTTTCGCCCTATGACCTGACGCGAGGTCGCATCGTCTATCGGTACAAGTGAGTCTGAGAAGGAAGCCGTCATGAAAGTCAGAGCGTCCGTTCGGCGCTTTTGCACGAAATGCAAAATTGTTCGTCGTAACCGTGTTGTACGGGTTATTTGTGTCAACCCCAAGCACAAACAGCGGCAGGGTTGAGCTTGAGGAACTAGGGGAACCAAAGGAGAAGCTAGCGTGGCACGTATTGCCGGAGTGGATTTGCCGCGGGAAAAACGGATCGGCATTGGCCTGACCCATATTTATGGAATCGGCCACGTCCGGTCTGCCAAGATTCTCGCCAAGGCGGGTATCGAACCCGCGACTCGCGTCAAGGAGTTGACCGAGCAGCAGGTCAGTCAGATCAGCAGGGCGATCGACGCCGAAGGAGGTGTCGAGGGTGACCTGCGCAAAGAAGTCTCGATGAACATCAAGCGTTTGATGGATATCGGGGCCTATCGCGGTCTTCGTCATCGCCGCGGTCTCCCGGCGCGAGGACAGCGCACGAGCACCAATGCCAGGACGCGTAAAGGGCCGAAGCGCGGCCAAATGAGAAAAAGATGAGGAAGAGGTAGTCACGTCATGGCAAAGAAGAAGAAGAAAGACGACAAGAAGGGGAAGCGCAAGACCTTCAAGAAGAAGGAAAAGCGTACTCTCTTGAGTGGGGTCGCCCATATTCAAGCCACCTTCAACAACACGCACGTGACGGTCTCCGACAAGGAAGGCAATGTCGTGGCTTGGGCGAGCGCGGGCGGCCTCGGTTTCAAAGGCTCGCGCAAAGGAACACCTTTCGCCGCGCAGCAGGCAGCGAGCCAGGTGGCTCAAGCGGTGAGGTCCATGGGATGTAAGAGCTTGGAGGTTCGGGTGAAAGGGCCCGGATCCGGACGCGAATCCGCCATCCGCGCGCTACAAGCGGCGGGAATCATTGTCAAGTCCATCCGCGACGTGACTCCGATCCCGCATAATGGCTGCCGCCCTCCCAAGCGGCGCCGGGTGTAAGGGAGATGCCGAACGTATCCGTTATGAACGACATGAACGCTGAATGCCGAGAGCCGAGCGCTTCCGGCCCGGAGGACACTATTGGCTAGGTATCGTGGTCCAGTTTGCCGGCTTTGCCGGCGCGAAGGGATGAAGCTTTTCCTGAAAGGGGAGCGCTGCTTCGGCCCGAAATGCGCCATCGATAAGCGGAACTTCGCACCGGGCGCTCACGGCAAGTCTCGTCGAGCGCGCATCCAGGGCTATGGCCTCCAGCTGCGAGAAAAGCAGAAGGTCAAAAGAGCCTATGGGCTTCTCGAGAAGCAATTTCGGCTCTATTTCGAGCGCGCCGAGCGCACTCGTGGCATCACGGGCGAGATCTTGTTGCAGTCGCTCGAGCGGCGACTCGACAACACGGTCTATCGGCTCGGCTTCGCCACCTCGCGGCCTCAAGCGCGTCTGCTCGTCCGCCACGGTCACGTGCGTGTCGGTGAACGCCGGGTCAACATCCCATCTTATTCCGTGCGCAAAGGCGACCTCGTTTCTATCAGCACGAAATATACAAAACACGATCAGTTCCAGCACGCTGCCGAAGTCGTAAAAAGCCGCGGCGTGCCCAAGTGGTTGGAGCTCAACGAAGAAGGTACAACAGGCAGGGTCGCGGCACTTCCCGCCCGTGACGACCTGGAGCTTTCATTTCAAGAGCAGCTCATCGTCGAGCTCTATTCGAAGTAAGTCGACTACAGCAGGTCCCGCGCTTGCCGCGGGACGCGACTACAGCAGGTCCCGCGCTTGCCGCGGGACGCGACCAGAGGAGGTCTTTCGAACGTATGCTCTGGACAGGATTTCAAAAGCCCAAGCGGCTCGAGGTGGACCATTCTACCTTGACCCAAACATTCGGCCGGTTCTACGCGCAGCCCTTCGAACGTGGTTTCGGAACCACGATCGGAAACGCACTCAGGCGCGTGCTCCTGTCGTCCATCGAAGGCACGGCCATCACCGCCGTGAAGATCGATGGCGTGCTCCACGAGTTCTCCCCAATTCCGGGAGCGCTCGAGGACTCAACCGAGATCATATTGAACTTGAAACGCATCCCTTTCAAGCTGCGCACGCCCGGGCCGAAGACGGTCACTCTTCATGCCCAGGGCGAAGGCGTCGTGAAGTCGGGCGATATCGATCTTCCGTCAGATGTCGAAGTTCTCGATCCGGACATCCCGCTCGCCAACTTGTCCGCGTCGGGGAAGCTCGGCATCGAGATCCGTCTCAACGACGGCAGGGGCTATGTTTCGGCCGACAAGAACTTCGAAGAGGACCTTTCGATCGGCTATATCCCGCTCGACTCCGTCCATTCGCCCATCAAGAAGGTGAACTACGTCGTCGAGGCCGCCCGCGTGGGGCAAGCTACCGACTACGACAAGTTGACCTTGGATGTCTGGACGAATGGCTGTGTGACGCCGCAGGACGCGGTCGGCCTCGCATCGAAGCTCATCAAGGACCACCTGACCATCTTCGTCAATTTCGAAGAGGAGATTGCGGTGGACGAGACCGTGACCGAGACCGAGCGCGACGCGATAGTGGAACATCTGAACCGCAGCGTCGACGAGCTCGAGCTGTCCGTCCGCTCGTATAACTGCTTGAAAAACGCGGATATCAAGACGATCGGCGAGCTCGTGACCAAGTCGGAAGCAGAAATGCTGAAGACCAAGAATTTCGGGCGCAAGTCCCTCAATGAGATCAAAGAGATTCTTGGAACGATGGGGCTTTCGCTGGGGATGAGAATCGAGTCATGAGACATCGCGTCGCTCATCGCAAGCTCGGCCGCACTTCCGAGCATCGGCTGAGCTTGCTGCGCAACCTGGCGGCATCCCTAATCAAACACGAGCGCCTTCGCACGACGGAAGCCAAAGCGAAGGAGCTGCGGCCTTTCGTGGAAAAACTCGTGACGCTCGGAAAGAGGGATTCGCTCCATGCCCGCCGCCGAGCGTTATCCATCCTTCCTCAGAAGGACGTTGTGCGTCGACTCTTCGGTGAGATCTCGCCGCGCTTTTCCGAGCGCCCGGGCGGCTATACCCGCATCTTGAAGCTCGGCCCGCGTAGCGGCGACGGTGCGCCGATGGCGTTCATCGAGTTCGTGGACTTCGTCTTCAAGGGCGCGGATGGAGCACCAGCGGCTCCACCCGAAGTGAAGAAAAAAAAGTCGAAGGCCAAGGACGAGCCTGAGGAAGTCGAGGCGTCGGCCGAAGCCGAAGAGGACGACGCCAACGACGAAGACGACGACGAGAAGGATTCCAAGTAAACTCGCTTCAACAACAAGGAAAAGATCCAGTCAGGCACTACGCTTTGGCTTCTTGCTCCGCCTTGCGTTCCGCCACGATCTTCTGAATCTGGTGCGCGGGCACTTCCTCGTAGTGAGAGAACTCCATGTGGAAGGTGCCTCGCCCGCCTGTCATCGACGTCAAAGCGGGCTCGTAGCTCAACATCTCCGCCATGGGTACCTGCGCCTTGATGGAAGTGGCGTTGCCTTTCGTGTCCATCCCCTGAGTCCGCCCGCGGCGTGAGTTGAGGTCGCCCATCACATCTCCGGTACTCTCCTCCGGGACAGTGATTTCCACATCCATGATGGGCTCGAGAAGTGTGGGCTTGCATTTCACCATCGCTTCTTTGAACGCCATCGAGCCGGCGATCTTGAACGCCATTTCGGACGAGTCCACCGCGTGGTGTTTTCCATCGAAAACCGTGGCCTTGAAGTCGACCATCGGAAAGCCAGCGAGAAAGCCCTTGAGCCGCGCTTGTTGAATGCCTTTTTCTACTGCGGGGATGAACTGCCTGGGGATGGAGCCTCCAAAGACTTCGTTGCCGAACTGGAAGTCGGCGCCTGATTCGAGGGGCTCGAAGCGCACGTGGCAATCGGCGAACTGGCCGTGGCCGCCTGTTTGTTTCTTGTGCCGCGCATGCGCCTCGGCCGTCCCTTTGATGGTCTCGCGATACGGGACTTTCGGCGGATGAAGCTCGACTTCGACGCCGAATTTCTCTTTGAGGCGCGCGACGACCACCTCGATATGGAGCTGGCCCGTGCCGGAGAGAATGAGCTCACCGTCCCGGCGGAAACGCAGCATGTTATCTTCTTCGCCCATGCGCTGGAGGGCCTGGTTGATCTTTTCTTCGTCCCCCCGAGACTTTGGCTCGATGGCGAAGCTGATCACAGGCTCGGGAAACACGACCTTCTTGAAGATCACGGGCGCGGACTTGTCAGCCAGACTGTCGCCAGTATGGCTGTCCTTGAGCTTGGCGACCGAGCCGAGGTCCCCGGCTCGAATCTCATCGACAGGAACAGAGTCCTTCCCTTGTAGAAGCCCCAAGCTTCCCACGCGCTCGGCCGAGCCGGACGCCGTGTTCTGATACGAGGAATCCGGTTTGAGGACGCCGCTCATGACCCTGAACAAACTGATGCGCCCCGCGAACGGGTCGGCAATGGTCTTGAAAATAAGGGCGCTTGCCGGCTCTTCGCTCGAGACTTTGCGCGTGATTTCGTTGCCATCGGCGTCGAGCGCGGCGGTCTCACCGCGTGCGTCCGGCGCCGGGCCGAGCTCGGTGAGTGCGTTCATGAGAGGTTGCACCGCAATGTTCTTGGCGCCGGCACACGCAAAGACCGGGTATACATTGCCCGCGAGAATCGCTTGTCTCAAACCCGAAAGGAGCTCTTCCGCGCTCAACTCGCCCTGGTCGAAATATTTTTCCATCAAGCCATCGTCGCCCTCGGCCACCATCTCCACGAGCGCGCCATGCGCGGCCTCGACTTCGTCTTTCATCTCCGCGGGGACATCCTGTTCTTCGAACGAGCCTTTCTCGTTGTTTTCGTAAATATAGGCGCGCATCCGCACGAGATCGACGACGCCTTTGAAGGCGCTTTCTTCCCCCACCGGGAGCTGGACAGGAACGGCCTGTCGGCCAAACGTTTCTTTGACCGATTCGAACGACCGAGAAAAACTGGAACGATCGCGGTCGAGGCGGTTGATGACGATCATACGCGCGGGCCCAAACTCATCCGCGAACTGCCAGACCTTTTCCGCTTGCACTTCGACCCCGGCCACGCCGCAGATGTTGGTGAGCATCGTGTCCGCTACTTGGACTGCCAAGCGCGCCTCCTGGATGAAGTTGCCATATCCAGGAGTATCGAGAATATTGAGTTTCGTTTTGTTCCACTCGCAATGGGCGAGCGACGTGGATAGGCTGATTTGGCGGGCGATCTCATCCGCGTCGAAATCGGTCACGGTATTACCGTCTTCGACCTTGCCAAGACGGTTGACAGCGCCAGCATCGAACAGCATCGCCGACGTCAGCGAAGTCTTTCCAGAGCCACCGTGCCCCACGATGGCAACGTTGCGGATACCGGCAGTATCATAGATCTTCATCGGGCCTCCGTCGGATGTAAGAGGTAGGGCCGGCCCCACCAGGCGCTCGATCCGGACTCGGGCCGGTCTTGATCGAAACGCTGATCGGATTCCCCCTCGGACTCCTGAGCCGCGGATTATACCATCGGCCCCTCGCGGCAAGCCATATCAAACTATAATTGGGTCTGCGCGGACGGGCCGGCGGCTCGGATCCGGCGCGAGCAGTTATGTCGAGCTCTTTCTGGCCTTTCCGGCGGGCACGTATTGGCCTCGCCTTTTCGGAACGTTTCGTCCTCGCCGTTCGCAGTGAACGGCCCCTACAGATTGCCATGCGAGAGCTTCCTGTAGGGCTCGTAGCGCCCTCCTCGGTTTCCCCCAACATCCGCTCCGTCTCGGAGCTCGCCCAGCTCACCGAAGACGCTCTCGGAGAGCTCGAAGCCCACCGCGAAGGCGTCGTGGTTCTGTTGCCCGATCGTTCGATCGTGACGGCGCTGTACCCCTCGCGCCGGGGGGCGTCGGAGAAAGAGCTCAAGGGCGAGATGGGTGCGAAACTGGCGTTTCCGAGTCGAGAGGCCCGCTTCGATTTCTGGCGAGGGCGCGGTGGCGAGGTGCTCGGCGCCGCGGTCCGGGAGGCGGTGGCCGGCCAATACGAGCAGGTCGTAGAGGCCACCGACAGCCGCCTCGGATGGGTTGATGGCGCCAGCTTGGCGAGAATCCCCGTATGGGCGCGACCGTCCGGTGGGAGTGGGCTCCACGTTCAGCTTCAGCTCTACGAGAACCACTACTGTCTGTCGGTCTTCGTCGAGGGGGCGCTCGTCGATTTACGCGTCAAGCTCCGGCCGGCGGGCATATTGGACGGCGTGCAGCGAGAAGTGACGCGCTTGCCGGCCCTTCACGGCGTTGCCTCGTGCTCCATCACCGTGCTCGGACAAGGTGCGGCCGCACTCGCGACCGTCCTCGAAGAGATCCCCGAGCTCGGACGCGTTCATGTCGAAGATGACGGCGAGGATCGTTTGCTGGCCTCGGCCGTCACGACTTTGCTGGAGCGTCCGCGGCCATGAACGCTGGGATCCATCTCGGGCCGCGAAAAAGCAGTTGGGGTCAAGCGGGAGCCCTGCTCCTGGTCTTCGCCGCCGTACTCACGCTCTTCCACGGCATCGAGCGCTATCGCGAGCGCCGAGAGCTCGCGGCGCTCGGCGGTGAGCTGGCCGCAGTGGAGGGAGAGCTTTCGAGGGCGCTGTCTTCGGATTCACTTCATGAAAGCCGCGCTGTCTTGTGGCAGCTTCGCGCCGTCTTTGAATCCGGCGTCGCGGAAGCGATCCCTGCGACGGAGCTACTGAAGCTCCTCGAACGGACATTACCGGACCGTGTGGCTCTCGTGGACGTCAGCATCGATCCCATCCCGCCGCGCGCAAGCTTGACGATCGAAGCTCGGGCCGAGCGCGCCGCAGACGTGACGGAGCTTCAAAAAAACGTTGCGAGCTCGCCACGGGTGGCTGCGACGCAACTTCTCGAAGAGCGGCGAGCTCCGGACGGCTTGCTGACGATCCGCCTGCAGGTGGACTTGATAGGAGGGCGGCCATGAAGCCCACGGTGGTTGCCTGGCTCGCCCTCGTCGTCGTCAACGGCGCGCTTTGGGTCGAAAGCCGTTCCGTCGCCCGGGAGCAAGTCGAGCTCTCCAATCAGTTCGCCGCAAGTTCGAATCAGGTGGAGAGAGAGCGCGCCTCGTCGAGCGAGCGGCAACGCTTCGAGAAGCTCAAAGCACTGGCGCACGACAAGACTCAGGCAGAGCCTCTCGGCATAGCACCTCTTCGCGTTGTTCTGATCGAGGCCGAGCGCGGTCTAGCCGTCGAGCGGCGCGCGCTTGATTTTCGATCCGCTGCCAGGCTTCCAGCCGGTTTCGACGGCAACCGCATCAATGCCAGCTACCAGGGCTCGCTCGGCGGGCTCTTCGGCTATCTCTCGCGCGTTGAAGCGATGCAGTTGCCGCTATCGACGGACACGTTCTCACTTCGAAGCGCCGGCTCCACGATCACGCTCGCGATCCAGTGGTCAGCGTTGTGGCCGCGCGACGTGGAGTCGGCTCCTATAGCTCTGGGCCCCGCCGAGGTCGAAAGCCTTGCCGCATGGATCGAGCGCCCGCCGCCTCTTGCTCTCGCACGCGATCTTTTCGCGTTCGGAAACATCGCGCCCGAGCTAGAATCCGCGCCTCCCGAGACTGCGCCCGAGCTAGAAGCCGCGCCCCCCGAGCTTCCCAAAACCGAGGGCCACGTTCAGGAGGCGCCACCGAGCCCCGAGCTCACGGGATTCGTGCTCGTGCGGCCCGAGCTCGAGTCCGACGTGCGGCGGCGGGTGCTGGCGGCGCTGCGCTATGAGGGCACCGTGCGGCTCGTCCGGGTGGGCGACCACATCGGCGGCTACGTCGTGGAGCGCATCGACGCGCGCGAGAGCGTGACGCTTGCCGATGCGGGCACAGGTGAGAGACTCTTGCTTCTCTTGGAATAAGAGAATAGCTAGTACCCGTCCTGACAGGTGTAAGAGGTTGAGAAAAAAGGGGTAATCGCAAATTTAGGGCTAGCCTTCTGAGGGAGTGTCGTTTAGTATCGAGTCGACAAAAACGCAGATTCTAAACGACTTAACTCCAAAGGAGACCAGCCCTAAATGCGAAAAACGATCAACCCACAACCAAGCCTTCGCGAGCCCTGGCTGGAGCTGGAGCACGCACGCGAGCTCGAAACGATATCATCGCTGCTCGATGCCCATCCTAAGCTCAATGAGCTGGTACTGCAAGACCTGAGGTCGGTCACCCCATCGGCAGGGAGCGATGTTGGTCGTGGGGGAATGAGCGCGGAGCAGGTTCTCCGGGCGTTGTTGGTCAAGCAGCTGAATCAGTTCACCTATCGGGAGCTGGCGTTTCACTTGGCAGACTCTCGAAGCTATCGGACGTTTTGCCAGCTCGGCATCATAGAGCCGAGCCCGTCGAAGTCGACCCTAGCAGCAAACATCAAAGCCGTGAAGTTCGAAACGCTGGAGAAAATCAACCGAGAGTTGGTGAGTGTTGCCGAGAAGACCGCGATCGAAAAAGGAAGAAAAGTACGAGTGGACTGCACGGTAGTGGAGTCGAATATTCATTCTCCTACGGACTCCGAGCTTCTTTATGACTGCGTCCGAGTTCTCACTCGCCTCATGTGCCGAACTCGCGAACTGCTGGGTACAGTAGTGGTCTTCGGCAATCGAACGCGTCGAGCGAAGAGACGTCGACTGGGAGTTCTAAACGCGAAGGATAAGGAACAAAGGCGTCGCGTCTATCGAGATCTACTGAAGGTGTCGGAAGAAACCTATCGCTCCGCTCAACGCGTTGCAGACCAGTTGGACGAGTCCGGCTTGACCGAGCCGGTGAAGCGAGCGAGTGCGGAGAAGATCGCCGCGGATTTTAAGCACTTTCTCGTCCTCACCGAAAAAGTCATCAACCAAACTCGGCGTAGAGTGATTGATGAAGAGCGTGTGCCTGCGGAGGAAAAGGTCGTTTCGATCTTCGAAGAACACACCGACATTATTCGCAAAGACCGGCGCGAGACTCTCTACGGTCACAAGGTGTGTTTGACTGGTGGCTCGTCCTCGATGATTTTGGATTGCGTGATCTTGGATGGGAATCCGTCCGATTCAACTCTCGCGGAAACCATGATCGACCGTCAAGTCGAACTCTACGAACGGGCCCCGCGCCAGGTTGCCTACGATGGCGCGTTTTCTTCAAAGGCAAACTTGGAAGCCATCAAAGGCAAGGGAGTTGAAGATGTTGCCTTTACCAAGGCTCACTTCGCGGTGACCGATATGGTCAAGAGTTCCTGGGTCTATCAACGCCTACGGCGATTTCGCTGCGGAATCGAAGGCGTCATTTCGTTCTTGAAACGAGTCTTTGGTCTCGACCGATGCACATGGCGCTCATTGCCTTCTTTCAAATCCTACGTATGGAGTTCCATCATCACCTGCAACCTGTTGGTAATGGCAAGGCACCTATTACGATAATAATGATTGCTCTTACTGCGTTTATAGCCATGGATTGCTGACGATTCGCCTCTCGTTTCGTCCAAGATTTTCATTCGCTTCCGAGCCTACGAGGTGCCGACTGAAAACGTATAATACCCACATCTTCGATAGGCCTCTCGTACACCACAAGTTATGGTGTTTCTGGACAGGAACTAGCTAACGCCAGCCAGGTAAAACCTGGAAGCGTTTTGAACCGCAGAGACGATTCTGACTGAGGCTTAGAACCGCAAATATCCCGGCGGGATGCCCGCGGCGCGGCCCTTCGCCTTCAAATCCGTCTTGAGCTTGTCTTTCTGCTTCCGGAGCGTCTCGTTGGTCGCTTTCAAGCGATCCTGTTCCCCGATGAGATGGGCTGCGTCCTGCCCTGTCATAGGCTGAGTGGCCGCGCCCGTACCGGTTCGGGGCGCGACGGGTAGGCCGCCGCCTCCGAGCGCCGACGCAGCAGCAATGCGGGCATCGAGCTGACGGATACTTTCGTCGTTCTCGGCGATACTTTTGTCGATTTCGCTGACTTGTCGCTCGTAGTCTTTCTTCATAACGTTGAACGTTTGAAGCCGGTCTTCGAGTGGGACATCAACAGAGATTTGCGTCGGCACGACGACTGCGTCTTCTTCCGGATCATTTTCGATCGCCCTACGTTCTTCTTCCGAGCGCCTTGCGCCGGGGCTCGGCGTACCCCCGGACGAGGACCGGGCGTTCGCGGACGTAGTCTCGTTCTCCAAACTCGTCTCGTCTTTTGTTGCAAGTGCGTCGTCGGAGATCACGAGCACTTCCTTGCCCTCTTCTTTGTTCTTTTCCCGGCGCTCTTTTTCTTTTTTGGCGAGCTCCCCGAGAGATTGCCCGAAACCCATGGTGGGCAGGAGCAGGCACAACACCAGAAGTGTCGATCTCATAAACGCCTCCGAGATGGTTCCAGAATATAACTCCATTATAGACACTTCGACGCACGCCGACCAGGCGTTGCCCGTCTCCCTCGAACTCCCCGTTCTCTTGTTCTTTTCGGACGTCTTTCTGAGCTTGTCACCGGGTCTTCCCGCGCCTTACAATCAACCGTTTGGACACAAGGAGCTCGAACAGAAATGGGTGTGATCGCGGACAGAATTGCCGCCATGGGTACGGAGAATGCGTTCAAGATTGGAGATGACGTGGCGCGAGCCCAAGCGCGCGGTGTGGACGTCATCCGCTTTACCATCGGCGAGCCGGACTTCGATAGCGCGCCCCACATCAACCAAGTAGGCATCGACAATATTCTCGCTGGCAATACACACTATACGGACCCCGCCGGGATCAAGCCTCTTCGCGAAGCGACGGCGGCCCATGTCAAAAAAACACGCGGTCTCAATGTGAGCGCCGATCAAGTGATCATCCTCCCCGGAGCCAAGCCTGCGATCGGCTACGCGATGATGAGCTATGTCAATCCGGGCGACGAGGTCATCTATCCGAGCCCAGGATTTCCCATTTATGAATCTTGGGTGACGTATATAGGCGGCACACCCGTGCCGCTCGTTCTCCGCGAAGAGAACGGGTTTGCCTTCACGGCGGAGGAGCTCGAAGCACTCATCACTGCAAAGACAAAGCTTCTCATGTTGTGCTCGCCGTCGAACCCGACAGGCGGCGTTCTCTCGCGAGGGATCCTCGAAAGCGTTGCCGAGGTCGTGCGCTCGAAGGCGCAGCCCGATTTGCGGGTCTATTCCGACGAGATCTACGAGCACATCACGTTTGACGGCTTCGAGCATTTCTCGATTTCTCAGGCGCCGGGAATGAAGGAGCGCACGATCATTGCGAGTGGACACTCGAAAGGCTTTGCCATGACGGGTTGGCGCCTCGGTTGGTCGGTGCTGCCAAACGAAGAGGAAGCGGCCCTGTGGAAGCAGCTCAACATCAATACCGTCAGCTGCGTGCCGCCTTTCGCGCAGGAGGCAGCACGCGAGGCTTTCGAGAACCCGAAGACTGTCGAAGTGGTTGCGCACATGATCTCGGAGTTCAAGAAGCGGAGAGACTACGTCGTGCCCGCGCTCAATGACATCCCAGGCATAACGTGCATTAAACCTCTTGGCGCGTTCTACGTGTTTCCTAATGTTTCGGGCGTTTGCGCCGAGCTCGGGGTCCACGAGTACTACGATGGTCTTTCGGAGGAAAGGCGGGGCAAGACGAGCCCGGCGACGCTCTTTCAGCGTTTTCTCTTGTATTACAGCGGCGTCGCGCTCGTCGATCGGCGAAGCTTCGGCGTTTTGAAGAGCGAGGGCCAGCATTTTCTGCGCCTTTCCTACGCGACGGATATGGACTCCATCAAGGAAGGTGTCGCACGGATCCGCAAAGGGGCTTCCGATCATGCCGGGTTCGAGAAGTTCAAAGAAGATGCCACAGCACTCGGAGTCTGACGTGAAGATTTTCGCAACGCGCAAGATTCCCGAAGCCGGTCTCGAGATCTTGACGGGTGCCGGTGAGCTTTCCATCGCCATGGAGATCGAAGATGCGATCGTACCCCGAGAGAGCGTTCTCGCGGGTGTGCGCTCCGCGGACGTGCTCGTCTCGCTCTTGACGGAGTCCGTGGACCGCGACGTGCTCGCCGCCGGTGAGAGGCTGCGCGGCGTCGCCAACTACGCCGTGGGCTACAACAATATCGATGTGGAGGCCGCGACCGAGCTCGGCCTCCCCATCACGAACACACCCGGTGTACTCACCGATACGACAGCCGACCTCACTTGGACATTGCTCATGTCCGTCGCGCGAAACGTCGTAGCCGCCGATCGCTACATGCGGGCGGGGAAGTACAAAATCTGGGGGCCGAGTCTGTTCCTGGGCGGCGATATCTCGAAGGGGGGCGACGGAACGCCCAAAGTGCTCGGCATCATCGGCTTCGGCCGCATAGGTCAGGCCATGTTCCGTCGCGCTCGAGGCTTCGATATGCGGGTACTCGCCTACGACCCGCCCATCCAGAATTTGATCGACGGAATGGACGGCGTCGATTATGCCGAGCTGGATCCATTGCTCGAAGAGAGCGACTTCGTGTCTGTGCATACGGATTTGAACGCATCCACGCGTCATCTCATCAATGCGGCGGCTTTTGCGAAAATGAAGTCGACCGCCTATCTCATCAACACGGCTCGCGGCCCCATCGTCGACGAGCGTGCTCTCGTCGACGCGCTGAGAAGCGAGGCGATTGCCGGCGCCGGGCTCGACGTGTTCGAGGCCGAGCCCGCCATGGCGCCCGGACTGGCCGAGCTCGACAATGTCGTCATCCTGCCACACATCGCCTCGGCGAGCCGCGACACGCGAAACAAGATGGCGACCATGTGCGCCGACAACGCCGTCGCGCATGGGAAGCTCGAAAAAGCGCCCAACTGCGTGAACCCCGAGGTCTATGATAGCGAGGCTTATCAAAGCCGCTTGCGAAAGATCACACTAGGAGGCCAGGCGTGAAGTCCTGAGAAGCGCCTGACGGGCGCTCGGCCAGGAGCCCGACGAGAAGCCGGCCGGCGCGAATGATATAATAGAAATATCGGTCGGAGCGCCCGCTTTTCTCGCGCTCCAATGAGAATCACTCGTTCCCAAGGCGATGCCGTCGAATCCCGAAAAAATCAATAAGTACGTCGTGCTTGGCGAGCTGGGTCGTGGCGCGATGGGCACGGTCTACAAAGCGCGCGACCCGGTTCTCCACCGCATCGTTGCCATCAAGATGATGTCCGAAGATCTTCTCATCGAAGAGGAGATGCGCGGTCGGTTCGACCGGGAGGCGCGATCGGCCGCCGGGCTCCAACACCCCAATATCGTCACGATCTTCGACTTCGGGGAGCTCGAGGGTCAAGGTGTGCCTTACATTGTGATGGAGCTTCTGGAGGGGGATAGCCTGGCGCAGCTCATGGAGCAGGGCGAGCCCGAGCGGCTCGAGGATAAGTTGAACATCGTTTCTCAGATCTGTCGGGGACTCGACTATGCCCACAAGCGGGGTGTCATCCATCGCGACGTCAAGCCCGGGAACATCCAAGTCTTGCCCGACGGGACCGCGAAAGTACTCGATTTCGGGATCGCGATGGGCGAAGGCTCCGGGGTCAAGACGAAAACGGGACTCGTCATGGGAACGCCCAACTACATGGCCCCGGAGCAAATCTCGGGCGCGAAGCTCGATCATCGCGCCGATATGTGGGCTGTCGGCGTCATTCTTTACGAGTTCCTGGGCAAAGACAGGCCGTTCACAGCCTCGACGGTTCCCGGTCTCGTATATCAAATCGTGCACTCCGAGCCGCAGGCCCTCGATGCTCGTGCGCTCGGCTTGCCTGCCAAGCTCGTAGCGTTGGTCGAGCGCGTTTTGAGCAAGGCCCCGGACCAACGCTTTCGCGATCTGGCATTGTTGGGTCGCGCGATCGATCAGATCATGGGTAAGGCGCCCGCTTCGGCGGAGCCCCCCGACGAAGAGAGGGCGCGCAGCTATCAGACGAATTTCGAGCTCGCGCGGGGCTTGCTCCAAAAGGGGGAGCACCAGCGCGCGCTCGAGGCCGCACGGCGTGCTCAGGCGCTCGAGCCTTCCCATGCATCCGTCGTCGATCTCGTCTCCGAGATCGAGATTGCTCTCGAGCGGATGCAAGCGCAAGAGACGATCGTGCAGAAACCGGGGCCGCCCTCGTCCTTCGACGCGGCGCGATGGGTGGACGAAGCGCGGATGGCTCTGACGGCGGGCAATCGCAGCGCAGCCCTGCGTATCGTCGACGACGTGCTCGCCGTCGAGCCCAGTTTCGAGGCTGCGATCGAGCTGAAGGAACTTCTCGACACGCCGGCGCGGCCGGGACGCGTGCGCACGGGTTCGCTGCGTCCGCAGACTTATCGTCACACCCGCGTGCGCGCCGAGCTCACCTTCGCCGAATCGGCGACTTTTGGGGAGCCACCGGGCATTCAAGTACTGTCCATCGGTCCAAGCCCTCAGCTCGTCGCCGCTGGCGGCGTCGACGGCTCGGTGCGCCTTTGGGATATCGATTCGCGACGAAAGGTTGCGAGCTTCCGCACGGAGCTTCATCAGCGAGCCGGCCATGAAGCGCTCGCGACGTCTCTCGCGTTCTCCCCGGACGGGGCCTTTCTTGCGTCCGGCCACGTGGATGGCCAAATCCATCTCTGGAGCCTCGATATGGGGGACCAGGTCACGGTGCGCGTTCGCCACGATGCTTCGATTGGCCAGCTCGCGTTCTCGCCTGACGGCACCACGCTCGCCTCCTGTGCTCTCGATAGCACCGTCAAGCTGTGGAACCTCGACTTGCTTCGCCAAGGCGATGCGCAGAGGCAGCTCATCCGGCAGCCTTCGGGCGTGACCACGCTGCTCTATTCCGAAGACGGGGCGCAGCTCATCGCCGGTAACACGAAGGCAGTCCTGCGCGTTCACGACAGCAAAACGGGCCGGCTAACGGCGACGCTCAGAGGCCACAGCGCGCCATTGACGACCTGTATTCTCGCTCCGGACGGCGCTCAGATCGCGAGCGGGTCGCGTGACGGAATCATCCGTATCTTCGACTTGAATCGGCAAGAGGAAGTCCAATCGCTGACAGCGCACAAAAAAGCGATTGCGGGGCTCGCCTACTTTCCCGGAGGGACCGAGCTCGCGAGCGTCGCGATGGATAACAGCTTGCTCATCTGGGACCTCATGGCGGGGAATCCTCGTCAAACGCTCTACGGCCGATCGGAGGAGACGTTCACCGGGGTCGTGGTCACGAGCGACGAGCCTCTTCTCGTTGCGGGGCTCGGGGACGGGCGCGTGCGCGTTTGGGCGCCGGAGTGATTGCTATTGCGGCATGCGCAATTCAGGGGGACTCAAGGGCCCTGGAGGCGCGCTCAGCCGCACGGAGCTCGCGCTCCGCCTCTTCCGCGCGTCCCTGGCGATTGTAGATGTCGGCCAGGATGAAGTGACCCAGAGGCGCCATCGAAGGCTCGGGGCCGAGCTCGATGCCCTTCGAGGCCAGCTCGTAAGCTTTGTCGAGAACGCCGGTGTCGAGATAGAACTTCGCCAGGTAAAGATGGCCTATCGCGAATTCCCCGTTGATCTCGATCGCCGCCTCCCCGTGGCATAACCGTTCTCTTGAAGCGTCTCAGCAAGCGTGACGTGTTTCTCGTCCAGGTAGTAGCCTCCGTTGTCCCGCACGCCGTGATACATCGGGAAGGTTCCCGTGAACATCGACGAGTGTGGCCGGTAGCGTGAGAGGCACGACCGTGTGAGCGTTCTCGAACAAAACGCCCGAAGCGGCCATCGCCTGAACATCGTCCTCGTCACTGCAGATACGCTGCGAGCGGACCATCTGCCAGCCTACGGCTACCAACGCGTCTCGACTCCGAGCTTGGCCTCGGAAAAGCGATTACCCTACGACCCCGTTTCGCGGCCGCCCATTATCAACTAGGTACACTCTTGACCCGTATCGGGCGAAGTGCGGAAGCGCGGGAGCCTCTGAGCAAGTTCGAAGAGCTCATGGCCCTCGACGACGCGCTCGAGCGCCATCGAAATCGCGTTCTCTTCTTTCCGGACGAGGTCGAGGGTTACATCTCGCTCGCCCAGATCTATCAGCAGCACGGCCAGCTGGAAAAAGCCCTCGAGACGGTCGAGCAAGCAAGTCAGCTCGCACCCGACGACACGACGTTGGTGCTCGGTCGGGCGGACTTGTTGCGTTTTATGGGGCTGGCCAAAGAAGCCATCGACCTGTTGGAAACGGCGCTTTCTTCTCGTCCCACCGACCAGCAGCTTCCTCTATCTGCTCGGCCATGTTTACTGGGGTGAAGATCGCATCGAAGCGGCGGAGCGCATCTTGAGACGTTTGGTGACTCTCGCGCCGTCGCACGCGCCGGGGCTGAGCGACCTTGGCTTTCTACTCACACGCACGAAGCGCGTCGACGAAGCACTATCGTTCCTGGCCGCTGCCATTGAAGCGGATCCCGACCTTGCCATGGCCCACCTTCATATCGCGGAGGCCTACCGCGCAGCCCTTCGCGAAGAAGACGCCGACGAGCACATGCGGATCTACCTTCGCCTGACGCGCTAGTGCCCGAACCAGCTAATCCTGTCGTGGTGAAATTCCTGACCCTTTTCGGCGCTGACTGCCTAGGCCTCCTCGAAGTATCCAGATATAACGTCGTCGTCGCGCCTTTTCAGTACCAAAAATGGCCTAGGACTTGACCCGACAGGATTAGCGGGTTCGAGCACTAGCGTCCGAGCGCTATTTAACTCGTCCTACACCCTCGACGATGACGGCGTCTTCGCCCGCCAGGAGCGGACCAAGCTCCTGGACGTCACCGCCCGGCCACCGCAGCGAAAGGTGGTCGAGCCGCATCGCCGTACCCAAGCCGAGGAGGACCCTCGGATCGTGCGCTGAAAGATAGCTTCCGAAGGAGCCTGCCCGGCGATGATGGGCTCGGCCTTCGACTTCGTACCGGATCGCGACGGCCGATGCGTTCCGATCGCTCGACGTTCCGATCACCGTGAGCCGAGCCCAGCGGTTCGTGTGAGCCGCCTGATCTTCAAGAAGAACCGCCTTGTCATTGATATTTGTAACGAGCAGATCCCAGTCTCCGTCATTATCGAAGTCGCCGACGGCCATCCCCCGGCTGGAGAGGGATCGCGTGAGCTCCACGTCTCGAGAAACGTCCTCGAAGATGCGCGTGGTTGGCCCCGGGACGTTGAGAAGCAGCTGGTTGGGTTGATAGTAGCTTTCCCCGATGCCAGCATCGTCGACTTCGGGATAGATGTGCCCGTTGACGATGAACAGGTCGACGAAACCATCGAGGTTGGCGTCTAGAAATTTCACGCCCCAGCTCAGGCGGTCCCAGCTCGCTTCCGAAAGGCCCGACGGATCGCTGACGTCTTGAAACAGACCGTTTCCGAGATTTCGGCGGAGGGCGTTGTAGTCACCGTGGAAGTTCGTGACGATGAGATCTTCGAGGCCGTCCTCGTCGAAGTCACCGGCATCGGCGCCCATTCCTGCCTGGGCACGTCCGTACATGGAGTAAGCGGCTCCAGCGGACAGAGCCACGTTCTCGAATCGACCGCTGCCGTCGTTCGAGTAGAGGAAATCGGGGCTCGAATCGTTGGCGACAAAGAGGTCGCGATCCCCGTCATCATCGAAATCGATAAAAACAACGCCCAGACCCCTCCCGTCACTTCCGTCCAAGCCCGCTTCTGAGCTCACATCGCGAAAGGTTCCGTCCCGCTGGTTCAGATAGAGCTCGTCTCGGGCTCCAGGGAGGCCTCTTGGTCCGCACATCACGCGAATGCCTTTAAAGCGGCAGAAGCGGGGATCGATACTGTCGAGGAGCTTCGTATCGAACGCGATGTAATGCGCGATGTAGAGATCGAGAAAACCATCACCGTCGACGTCACCGAAAGAGGCGCCTGTGCTAAAGCGTTCGCCGGAAAGCCCCGCCGCGATGGTCACGTCGCTGAAGGTGCCGTCGCCGTTGTTACGCAACAGCACGTTCGCGCCCTCGTTCGTCACGAAGAGGTCGACGTCTCCATCGTTGTCGTAGTCAGCCGTCGCTATGCCGCCGCTCCAGCCGCTATCGCCTACACCTGCCTTGATGGTGACGTCGCGAAACGCTCCGTTCCCCAGGTTTTTGTACAGGCGGTTTACGGGTGACGGAGCCCCCGACGTGCCTATCTCCCGCGGGCGTCCATTGGCCAGGTAGACGTCGAGGTTGCCGTCACCGTCGAAATCGAGGAAAGCGGCGCCGGAGCCAGTGGTCTCCGTCAGATACTTCTTGGGGAGGCTGCCGAAGGTGTTCTGGAAATCGATGCCGGCGACGCGCGCAACGTCGCGGTAGCGTGGCAAGTCTTCCTGTGCCAGGGCACCCCCGACGGGACATAGTCCCACAGTAAGCGCCAAAGTGACTCGTCGCGAAAGGCTCACTTTCTCGAAGTGAGCTGCTGGATACGGGCCCTCTCCCGCGCCACTCCGGCGTCGTTCCCGGCCGCCTGAAAGCTAGAGAGCAGCATCTGATGGAGCGAGAGATCATCCGGTAGCTGCACGAGGCCGTCGTTCAGGACTGTGCTCGCGTCCGAATGCTGGCCCCGCGTCAAATAGAAATCAGCGGTATAGACGTAGGGGCGTGCATCCTCCGGGGCGAGCTGTTGCGCTTGCCGGAGAAGGTCGAAGGCTCGTGCGTCATCTCCGTCGTCGTCCGCTTGGAGCGCGCCAATTAGGAGGTTTTGAAGTGCCTCGCCTCTCTGCGAAGCGAGCTCGGCTTGTTTTTGCCTCTCCTCGAACTTCGTCAGGAGCGCGGTGCGCTCTTCGACGCGGCCCAGTTTCACGAGCTCGGCGCCCAGGCGGTACAAGAGTCGTGACTGGCCGGGGTCGAGCTCGAGCGCCTTTCTCCAGGAGGCCACGGCCGCCTCGGGATTCGAGCGCCTGGATTCCACGAGGCCCTTTTGATACCAACCTTCCGCGCTCGCCGGCGCGAACGCGAGGAAGCGCTCCAGGTGTGTGAGAGCTTTTTCGAACTCGCGAAGGTTCACGTAGGCGATCCCTATCTGGAGATGCGCGCCGGGATAGTCGCCGTCGCGCGAAAGGGCTTCCTCGAGCATCCCTTTGGCTTCTTCCGAGCGGCCCATTACGGAAAGGAGATTCCCAAAGTCGTGATAGAGTTCGGCGGAGTCCGCGCCCGCTTCGATGGCGGCCCGGTAGGTCTTCTCGGCAGCTTCGTATTCGAGAAGCTCGTGGTGCGCGACGGCTTGAAAGCGAAGCGCTTCGGGAGCGAGCCGCGGCGTTTGAAGCGCCTCGGCCGCCGCTTCGAGCGCGCGCATTTGCTGGCCGACCCGCAGATAAGCCTCCGAGAGAACGAGCGCGGTTCGCGGGTTGGGCGTCATGGCTTGCGAACGCTCGAGTAGCCGGAGCGCGTGGATCCCATAAGGATTTTCCCTTCCCGGGCCGGCAGCGAGCGCCTCGCCTTCCTGAAAGAGAAAAAGCCCCTTGTAATAATAGGCCGTAGCCAGGCCGGAATCCCTAGAAAGCGCCTCGTCGAGGGATCCCTGCGCTTCGTCGAATCGACCCGTCATACCGAGAGCCATACCCAGACGAAGATGGGACTCCGGTACGCGGTAGCCGTTATCGATGGCTTTTCTCATGTCGGCGAGGCGTTGTTGCACCGCTCTTGGCTGAGCGCGAAATCTACCTATGGTGGTGGCCGAGGTAATGTTCGACCATGAAGTATCCCAAGCGCAGCCAGTACAAGCACGCGAAGCAGAAGAAGTACCACGTTTCCAACTGGGCGGAATACAACGAAGGGCTACGCCGCCGGGTCGATTTGACGGTCTGGTTTGACGAGGAGGCAATCGCGAACTGGAAGGCCGACAAGAGCGGTAAGCCTGGCGGTCAACGGGTCTATTCAGAGATGGCAATTGAAACGGGCCTGGTTGTCCGGATGGTGTACAAGCTTGCCTACCGCCAAACCGAAGGCTTCTTGCACTCGATCGCCTCGCTTCTCCGGCTGTGTATCGAGATCCCGGACTACTCGACGTTGTGTCGGCGGTCGAGGCTGCTCCGCAAGAAGCTGCGGATTGGGAAAGCCGCAAGCAATCAACCAATCCACCTGATGATCGATAGCACGGGCTTGAGGATTCATGTTGGAACCACCCGCAAACCGCCAAAGCAGCGCGCCTGGCGCAAGTTGCACATCGCCGTTGATCGCAAGACCGGCAACATTGTTGCGTCCGAACTGACGGCGTCACGAGCTCGCGACGCAACGCGAGTCCCCCCTTTGCTAACACAGATTCAAGCACCTATAGCGTCGGTGGCGGCGGACAGTGCATACGACAAGGAAGCGGTCTACGAAGCCATCGAAGCGCACAGCCCTGGACGAAGGACGCGCGTGGTGATTCCGCCGCAACGAAACGCCACGCTCAGTCAGAATTCGAACACCGCCATGCGGGAACGCGACCGCCATATTCGTGCAATCGAAAGACACGGCCGACGTGAATGGTACAAGCTCTCAGGCTGCACCGAGCGAAGCATGGTGGAGAACGCGGTCTATCGTTACAAGGCGATCATGGGGCCCGAGATGCGGGCTCGAACGTTGGCGAGGCAACGAGTTGAACACCGAATTGGGTGCGAGATACTCAACAAGATGACCGCGCTCGGCATGCCCGATACTTACTGCGCCGGGTGACTCTCCGACCGGCACAGGGAGGTCAGCGATTTGCTCCGGGCCGTGCAACAACACCCCTCGAGGATGCGGAAGCGGTCTATTGGGAGAGCCTCGAAAACTGGCCGGATAATGGCTGGTCTCTTTTTGGCTTGCTGCAGACGCTACGCGCTCAGGGCCGTACGCGCGAAGCGGACGAAGTCGAAAAGCGGTTCGAAAAAGCGTGGTCCTGCGCCGACATCACGTTGACGGCGTCGAGATTCTAAACGCGAAGGAGCGCGGGACGATCGAGTCCCGCGCTCCCCTCTCGTTAATTCTGCTTGTCCTTCTTCATGAGCTCGTAGGCCGCTCCGGTCGCTGCACCGATAGCGGCGCCCACGGCGGCTCCCTTCTTGCCTTTGGCGATGGCGCCAATACCGGCGCCGGCACCCGCCGAGCCGCCGATAATGACGGCGCTCTCCTTCCACGAGCGTCCGTCGTCCTCTGGCCCGTTCGGGTCGTTAATCGTGGTCTCGGGCGCCTCGGGAGCGCTCGGAGTCGGTGCGGGCGGCGATGTCGTCGCCACCGTGGGTACGACCACCGGCGGCGGGACGCTGGCGCGGCGCACGGATTCGGTCGGCACACAGCGCACTTTGTACGAGGTTCTACCGTCCAAGCGGACCGACTCCAGAAGGGCTTCCCGGCCCTCGCCGCAATCCACCAGAGCGGTGGACTCGAGCCCGGCGTCAAGCTCGACGTCTTCGAGTTCAGGCACGCTACCCGAGCCCGACACGAAGCTTCCCAGTGCGAAGCCAAGTGCGAAGATAGCTACGATTGAAGCGGCTAGTTGTTTCATGTTCCGTCTCCTTTTCCCCGGCTGCTACCGGAAGAGAGGCAAACGGAGTGCCACTTATCTAAATCGCTGCGAAGTAACGATTTAGCGACGCCTCCGTGATCGAGATCACCGGGGCGAACGTCCTCGCCTGAAGACAAGTGTCCTTTCGCGACGTTATCGAAAAGGATTGAAGAGCGGGACACTCGAGCCGCATTGACGCGACGTGACTAGGTCGTCATAGACCTCTTTCGAGACCGAAGGACCCTGGCGCGAGCAGTGCTCATCGAACGCTTCGATGAGGTTTTGCGCCACCATCTCTTCGTTCATCATTTCGATATGGCGCCGTTCGAGCACGTGGACGAGCTCGCCGTCTTTGAAGAGCCCGACGGATGGCGAAGACGGCGGGATTCCCACCATGTGGTGGCGCGCTCGCTCGGTGGCCTCGCGGTCGACGCCGGCGAAGACCGTCTTCAGATGATCGGGGATGACGCCGTGCTGGAGCGCGCGGGTGACACCGGGCCGGGCGGATCCTGCGGCGCAGCCACAGACCGAGTTCACGACCACGAGCGTCGTTCCAGGCTCTTTCAAAGCCGCGTCGACATCGTCTGGTGTGTTGACCGGATCGACGCCGCATTGCGCGAGCTCTTCCCACATCGGTCGGACTGCTTCTCGATCGTATAAAGGCTGCATGTTTTCGACTCCCTCCGTTTATACACAGATAGGCTAGCACAAATCTTGAACCGCGGCGGGGGGGGCTCGGGCGGTCCTATACTCCGAGGTCCTTATTTGTCGTCGCTGCCGTTTTTTTCGTGCTACTCGAGACGGCGTTTCCCGCCGTCCGCCCTAAAGCGCTCTTTCGCCGCGGCTTCCGCGCGGACTTTTTTCATCTCGCCATGCTGCCCCTGACGGGCGCCGTTTCGGGAGTCGTCGTCGGCCTCGCGGTCGCCTCGGCGTTCGTCCGGCTCGGACGCGGCGAGAGCGGCCAAGTGCGGCAAGTGCTCGAAAGCACGATCGTCGATGGCTACGCGCCGGTGGCCGCCCAGACGCTGCCGCTCCTCGTGCTCGAGATGCTGTTTGGCGAGCTCCGTATCGATGCGGAAACGGCGACGTGCGGCTCGAGAGCGTGCGTGGGGATGTCTTCGCGACCGTCGAAGACGGCGATTTGGACGTCCAGGGCACGATCACGCTCCTGCGCGCGAGCACGCAGGACGGTGCCATCGACATCCGGCTCGCGCCGGATTCCGCGATGGAAGCCGATTGGTCGGCGCGGGCCGATGACGGCCGCATTCGGTTGCGGCTTCCGGAAGGCTTCGCGGCCGAGTTGAGCGTGCGCGTCGACGATGGGTCGATCGAGATCGACCAGCCCATCACGGTCGAAGGCGAGTTCTCGAACCGCGAGCTCAGCACGCGTTTGAACGGCGGCGGACACAAATTCGAGGTGCGGACGAGTGATGGCTCGGTGCGCATCTCGCAGTCGTAGCGCGCCGAACGGGTGTTTCCGTTAGAATGCGGCGCTTATGTGCCGCAAAGCTCTCGTCACGATCTGCCTGCTGCTATCCGTTAGCGCTCGTTCTGGCGCGCAGGAAAGCGCACCCGTTGATTTCGACACAGCGCGTTTCGAACGGCGTCTCACCGCAAAACGCGCCGCGGGCACGATCGCCATCGACGGGAAGCTCGACGAGGCCGACTGGCGCGACGCGCCGCTCGCCACCGACTTCCTCCAGAACGATCCGCGCGAAGGCGAGCCGGCCACCGCCAAGACGGAAGTGCGCGTTCTCTATGACGACGAGAATCTCTATTTCGGTGTCATCGCCTACGACGCCGAGCCGGACAAGCTCGTCATCAACGACCTGACCCGCGACTTCAACGCGCGCGCGGGCGATTCCTTCGGCGTCGTACTCGACACCTTCCACGACGAGCGCAACGGCTACATGTTCCAGACGAGCCCCGCGGGCGCGAAGTTCGACGCGCAGTTCGTCAACGAAGCCCGCGAGTTCAATATGAATTGGGACGGCGTGTGGTACGTCGAGAGCCGGGTGACAGAGCTAGGATGGATTACCGAGATCGCCATCCCCTTCAAAACGCTTCGCTTCAACGAGGCCGACCCGCAGGTCTGGGGTGTCAATCTCTTGAGGCGTAATCGGCGTTTGAACGAGAACTCGTTCTGGGCGCCGCTCCCGCGCATCCACGACTTATCGAGAGTCTCGCTCGCGGGTACCTTGGAAGATCTGTCCGGTCTCCGAAAGCAAAGAGACTTCAAAGTCACGCCCTACGCAAAAGGCAACGTATTGCGAGAGGCAGAGGCGGCGACGCGCACGAACTTCGATGCCGGTCTCGACGCGAAGCTTGCCATCGGAAGCGGTCTCCGCTTGGACCTCACCTTGAACACCGACTTCTCGCAAGTAGAAGCGGATGTCCAACAGATCAACTTGACCCGCTTCAGCTTGCTGTTTCCGGAAAAGCGTGACTTTTTTCTCGAAAACTCCGGCATCTTTCGCTTCGGCCCGCCCACCGACCCGCGGCTGTCCCAGTTTCGGGCGTCGTTCGGCTCGGTGGCGGCGCCGTCCAATTTGAGAGGCGGTCAGAGCCGCGGCGACGACATGTTTTTCTTTTTCAGCCGCCGCATCGGGCTCTCGGAAGAAGGCGTTCCGATCCCCGTGATTGGAGGCGGGCGACTGACGGGTCGCGTGGGGCAATACGATGTTGGGTTTCTCAACATGCAGACGGGCGAGGTATCGGGCTTGATCGGCGATTCGCTCTCTGCGAACGGTGACAACTTTACCGTGGCGCGGGTTCGCCGGAACATCTTCGGCAATTCGGATGTCGGGGTGATATTCCTGAATCGCTCGAACATGAACACGGACCACTACAACCGAGGCTTCGGCATCGACGGAAACTTCCGCATCAGTCCCGAGATCGACATCAACGCGTACATCGCGAAAACCTCAACCAAAGGCCGCTCCGGCGACGATTACGCGGGCCGGCTCGCTTGGACCTACGACAGCCGCTTGTGGCAGTTTCGAAACGCGATCTCGACGCTCCAAGACAACTTTAACCCAGAAATCGGTTTCGCGCCGCGTATCGGGGTGAAGCGAAGCAGCAATCTCGTCGGGTACCACTACCGCCCGGCGTGGTGGCGAGGTTTTCTGCGCGAGATCAACCCGCATTTCGAGATCGAGTATTTCGTCGACCAAGAAAACGTGGTGGTCAGCCGATACTTCAACGCGCATTTTTCCCTCCGAATGCAAAATGGCGGGTTCTTCGAGTTCGGCTTGAACACGAATTTGGAGCAACCACAGGAAGACTTTCCCATCCACCCCGACGTGACGATCCCAGCGGGATTCTACACGTTCAACGAGATCTTCGGGATGGTCTTCACGGATCCGAGCCGGATGTTCTCGGGCAATGCCCGCGTCTCGACGGGCGACTTCTACTCGGGCACTCGGGAATCCGTCTCACTCGGCGCCGTGGCAAAGCTCGGTGCAAAGATCTCGGCACAATTCGGCTGGTCCTACAACGACGTCGAACTTCTGGAGGGGGCGTTCAAAACTCATTTGCTCACGACGCGCTTCGCCTACAACTTCAGCACGAACATGTTCCTGAACGGCCTCGTTCAGTACAACAACTTGAGCAAAGAGTGGAGCGCCAATATCCGCTTCAACCTCATCCACCGTCCCCTCTCGGACATCTTCCTCGTTTACAACGATCTCCGCGACGAGAACGGGGTGGTCAAGGATCGGGCCTTCATCGCCAAATATACCTATCTATTCAGTTTCTGAGGCTCGCTCCACCACCGAAAGCGCTATCCTTGCTATACTTGCGAGTTCCCGATACCGGGCGGTTAGCTCAGCGGGAGAGCACCTGGTTTACACCCAGGTGGTCACAGGTTCAAATCCTGTACCGCCCACCAAGCTCAGTTTCGCGCCGATCGTAATCACAATCATAAACGCTCGAATGAGGCCAGTATCCGTGACGAAAGGACGTGTCCCCCGAACCGTCGCCGTCTTGGGACTTCTATTCATCCTCTTGCCCACCGCGCTCGCCCACGCCCAGACGGATCCGCCGCCGGCCCTCGGCTTTACCAACGCAACGGCCGAGTCGGGGTTCACGAGCTTGCTCGATTTGGGTGGGCACGGCATCCAAGTGGCCGATATCGACGGCGACGGCCTGCTCGACGTCTACGTGACCCATATTTTCGACCCCAAGCAGAACCGACCGGATTTGCTGTTCCGGAACCTCGGCGGGAGCCCGCAGCGCTTCGAGGAGATCGGTGTGGTCGCCGGCGTCTCCGATGACGGCTTCTATGCGCTCGAGCTCGAGGACGGAACCGTGGAAGAGTTCTCCGAAGAATCGCATGCGGCCGTCTTCGCCGATTTCGACAATGACGGCGACCTCGATTTGTTCAACGGCCATACGTGGAGCGGCCACCACCGGCTCTATCGCAACGAGGGCGGCGCGCGCTTCGTAGACATCTCGGATAGTGCCGGGATCGATGTACGCGATCTCGGGCCTCGCGGCGTGGGCGCGGCGGATCTCGACGGCGATGGGCTGCTCGATATCGTCGTGACGGCCTGGCAGGGTTTCATCCCGAACGTCTATATGAACCGTGGCGGCATGCGTTTCACACGGAACCGGCTGCAAGGGGATGCCGACCCGTCTTTCGCCAATCAGGGACTCGGGCTCGTGGACATCTCAGGGGACCGCAAGCCCGATATCGCGCTCAGCGCTTTCGAGCACGTTCCCGGCGTGGGCGTTGGCTCCATCTCGATTCTCGCCAACGAGTCGCCTCGTTTCGTGGAAAATACCGCGTATACCGGGCTCGAATACGCGCAGACGACGAGCGATTTTCGCGGCACGAACGGCTACAGCTTCAAAGACATTGACAACGATGGCGATTTGGATGTCGTCATCACGGGCTTCCACGGCTCGAAGCTCTACCGCAACAATGGCGAAGGCCGCTTCAATCTCGTGCGCCTTTTCGAGGGGGTGCACTATACCGCCGCTTTTGGTGACGTCGACAATGACGGCGACCTCGACTTCTATCTTGCGGGGGACACCGGCATCTATCTGAACGACGGGACAGGGGCGTTTCGCAGCGTCCGGGGGATTGGGCTCCAGGACATCGGGACGGATGCGCGCTCTGCCGTCTTTGCCGACATGGACAATAACGGCTCTCTCGACCTGCTCATCGCGAGCAAGCAGGGTCCCAACACGTTTTTTCGCAACAACACCGCGTCCGGCGACTGGCTTGGCGTTTCGCTCACGGGGCCGAACGGCGAGCGCGGCGCCGTGGGTGCCGCCGTCTCTCTCTCTGAAGGCGGCGCGCTCGTCGGCTACCGCGTGGTGCAGTCGACGACAGGCTATTGCAGCCAGGACCCCGCGCGGTTGCACTTTGGCGTGGATGGGGCGGGAAACTACGACTTGCTCGTGCGTTTCCCAAACGGCAGCGAGGTCACGCGGGCTGGGTTGAGCCCAGGCCAAGTCGTGGAGATGGGCGGCACCTCCGCCGCGGAAACGACTCCTCAGCGCTCTAGGGATTAGATTTCCGTTATTCGCTGTTGGGCTGGCGGACGCCGATCGTCACGTTCGAGAAGAGCGCTTGCTCTAGCGATTCGTTGCGGGGCCCCATCCCGAGCTCGACCCAATGTGTCGAGGGTCGGTAGTGGTTATCGTAGTTTCGCGTCATGATCACTCGGCCGTCCATCCGGACCTGTGCCCGCTGGCTGCTGACGATGGCAGGAAAGGCGCCCCATTCCAGACGAAACGAGTAGATGTGGTTGGGGTCCCAGTCAAAGAAGTTGATCCCCGTATTCGTTTCTTCTCCGTTCGAGATGAATCTGAGACGCATGTGCCAGCGCGACACGAGGTTCGTGTCGAACTTCGCGATATGGACGCGGAACGGGTTCTCCGTGTAGTCGCCGCGGGTCGGGTCCCACATGATCATGAGGTTGCGTTTGTCCGAGCGCGGGTTGGGGTTTCGCAGGTTCGTGACTTGGAACTCGACGAATCCGTTGGCGGTCGTCGGGATCTCGTATCGGATGTAGGAGGCCGCGTCGGTCACGAACCAACCGCCCTCGCGGAACTCCCCCCCGCTCACTTCGCCGACCGACATACCCGTCGTCAAAGGGTCGGACACGTAAATGCTATTGATCGGCGTTTGCGAGTTGAACCCGGTCTGGATGTCGAAGTTCGCAGCCGAGGAGAACGGTCCTTGAACCCCTCCGGTTGCGGCCCGGGCGCGCCAGAAAAAACGGCCGGTGGCGAGGGCGGGCGTGACGCGCCACGACGTGCTACCGGAGCCTTCAGGCACATTGTCGACCACAGCCACGATGGTGGAAAACCCGGAATCCGTCGCCACTTCGAACCGGTAGCTCAGGCCGGCCGCCCCTACAGCGTTTCCGACCGTCAAAGTCGGATTCGAGCTTTGGACGGTGGAGCCGTTGGCCGGGGATTGCGGCGTGGGCGCGGTGATCGTCGGGGAGCTACCCGACGGCTCGTCGGAGCCGCACGCTGCGTATAAGAGCAGGCACGCCCCCAGAGTGGCCACGAAAACCAGTGATTGTTTATACAATGCGTTGTCCTTCCTCTCTAAGCTGTCACCACTTGGAATGGCTCAAGGCGAGCGCAATCTAGCACATTTGTTGCGTGTCGGCCAACCTGCCGAAATGTTAAATCGGTGTTAAGTCTTTAGATCATTCGGACTTAGCGCGATCGACTTGCTATAATTTTATCGGTAGCTCGTACGGAGCGGGGGCCGCCTGCGATAGTTTCCGACCTATTCCTAGCTGAAAGTGATGCAACGCAACAAATTGTGCGCCTGGGTGGTCTGCCTGGCCGTTGTGTGTCCAGGCCTGGCGCTCTCGGGCGATGATGAAATGGAGTCGCTCGTCGACAGCATCGACGGGCCGGCACCCCCGATGGCCCCCGAGGTCGTCTCCCGCGACGAGGAGGGTAACGCCACACTTCGAGCGGTCGCGCTCGAGACCCCGATTACTTTGGATGGACGGCTCGAGGAGAACATCTACCGCCGCGTCCCATCCGTCAGCGGATTCGTTCAACAGGAGCCTCACGAAGGCCAGCCGGCGACTGAGAAGACCGAAGTCTGGGTCTTGTTCGACAAAGAGAACATCTACGTGTCGGCGCGCAACTGGGACACTCACCCCGAGAAGATCGTGGCCAACGAACTGCGACGCGACGCTCGGGGCATTTTCAACAACGACAATTTCGCCGTCATTTTCGACACGTTCTACGATCGTCGTGACGGCTTCTTGTTCCACACCAATCCGCTCGGCGCGCTGTACGACGCCCAGGTCACCGGCGAGCGTAACGTCAACTCGGACTGGAACACTGTGTGGCACGTCAAAACGGCCCGTTTCGCCGAAGGCTGGACGGTCGAGTTCTCGATCCCGTTCAAATCGCTTCGGTACAAGCAGGGCCGGAGCCAGATTTGGGGGATCAACTTTCGTCGGGTCGTGCGCTCGAAGAACGAGCTCAGCTACTTGACACCGATCCCGGCCGCATTTCGCGAGCGGGGCATTACGCAGCTTTCCTATGCGGCGACACTCGTCGGGGTTGAGCCTCCCGTGAGCTCTCTCAATCTGGAGCTCAAGCCTTACGCGACGGGCGCGGTGCGGACCGACCGCGACGCCGATGTGCCTTTCGAGAACGATTTCGATCCCGACGCGGGTTTCGACGCGAAGTACGGGCGCGGTCAACTTTCGTCGCGTCACGAAAAGCCTCATCGCGGACTTCACCGTCAATACCGACTTCGCGCAAGTCGAAGCGGACGACCAGCAAGTGAACCTCACGCGTTTCAGCTTGCTTCGTGCAGCAAGAGCCTCTTGCAGGACAACCAGCGACGGAGCCGACCGACGTCTGGGTTTTCTACGATGCGACGAGTGTTTACACTGCCGCGCGGCTCTGGGATTCTCACCCTGAGCGTATCGTTGCTCACGAGATGCGGCGTGACAACCGCAATATCGATTGGCAGAACTCCAGCTTCTCGGTCATCCTCGATACTTTTTACGACCATCGCAACGGGTTTCTCTTTCGCAGCAACCCACTCGGAGCGCTCTGGGATGCCCAGGTTACGGACGAGCGCAACGTCAACAGCGACTGGAACACGATCTGGTACGTGAAATCCCGCCGTTTCGCCGAGGGGTGGACGTTCGAGATGTCGCTTCCGTTCAAGTCGTTGCGCTATCGGGCGGGGAGCTCGCAGCTCTGGGGCATCAACTTCGAGCGCAGGGTGAAGTGGAAGAACGAGCGCAGCCACCTCGTGCCCATTCCCGCGGCGTTCGATCGGCAAGGTCTTTTGAAGCTGTCCTTCGCCGCCACGCTCGTCGGAATCGAGACGCCCGAGCGCTCCATGAACCTCGAGGTGAAGCCCTACGCGTCCGGTTCGGTGAGCACCGACCGTACCGCGGACGTACCTTTCGAGAACGCGGGCGACGCCGATTTCGGCTTCGACGCGAAATATGGCGTGACGAAAGGCCTCATTTTCGACTTCACGTACAACACCGATTTCGCCCAAGTCGAGGCCGATGAGTCCCAGGTGAACCTCACGCGCTTCAGCCTCTTCTTTCCCGAGAAACGCGAGTTCTTTCTCGAAGGGCAAGGTATTTTCAATTTTGGCGGACGGGATACGCGTGCGTTTTCCTTCGACGGGCCGGCCGACGCGCCCATCATGTTCTTCAGTCGGCGCATCGGCCTTGATGGCGGCTCGGAAGTTCCGATTCTCGCAGGTGGGCGTTTGACCGGGCGCGCGGGTGCTTACAGCCTCGGTTTTTTGAACATCGCGACGAACGATGTCGTGCCCGACTCCATCCTGCAGACGAACTACTCCGTCATCCGCGTCAAGCGCGACATCTTGGCGCGGAGCAACATTGGCGTCATCGGGACCTATCGCGACCACAACCGGGATGGGACCGGCGGCAACCGGCTGTTCGGTATGGACGGTAATTTCACGTTCTACGATAACCTCATGCTTGCCGGTGCTTCCCCGGCTCTCGAGAACCGAAGCCTCATCGTCAAAGTGACGAGGCTGGTTCGCTTCTAGTCTCTTCCGTACTCCTGCGGTAGACTTTCGTTGCCGCATGCCGAAAAAGAGAGTCACCGTTCTCTACGAAGTATGGTGGGCTGACGAAGAGCACGATCCCCACGACGCACACAGCTCGCTATTGGGGCCCGCGCCCGATGCCTCCGCTGAGCCCGAGCCGGATGTCCACGAAGAAGTTTACAGGGCGCTCGAGAGGCTCGGCTATCGGCCGCAATATTCCGTTCTCGAAGGCGATGCCAAGAGTCTCGAAAAGCTGGGCCGAACACCGTCATCCCTCGTGTTCAACTTGACCGAGTCCTATGCGGGTGACAATACGAAGGACCTGCATGTCGCTGCCTATCTCGAGCTTCTGGGACGACCTTTCACCGGCGCCGACGCGCGCGCGCTTCACCTCGGCCAAGACAAGGCCCTGGCGAAAAAGATCCTCCGCTATCACGGGATCCCGACCGCGGATTTCGTGACGGTTCCGCGAGGCAAGAGGCGGATCGAGCACGCGCCGCCATTTCCTCTCATCGTGAAGCCTTCGCGCGAGGACGGCTCGATCGGGATCGACACGGGCTCGGTCGTTTACGACAGCAAAGCGCTGCGTGAGCGCGTGCGCTACGTCCACGATACGTTTTCTGGACCAGCGCTCGTGGAACGCTATATAGACGGCCGCGAGATCTATGCCGCGGTGATTGGGAACGATCCGCCGGTGGCGCTTCCGCTCGTCGAGCTGGACTTATCGCGCGTCCCTGAGGGAGTGCCGAGAATCGCCGGCGCGGAAGTGAAGTGGTGGCGAGGCTCCGCGATTTACGGCCAGACGCCGCCCATCTATCCCAAGAATCTGTCGCGAGCGCTCAAGCGGCGCATTCAAGACGTTGCGGTCGAAGCTTATACCGTCCTTGGGCTTCGCGATTACGGCCGAGTCGATCTTCGGGTGGCCGCTCGCGGCGAGATCTTCGTGCTCGAGGTCAATCCCAATCCCTGGCTGTCTTCCGATTGCGAGTTCTTCATGGCATGGCACAAGAAGGGCCGTAGCCACGACGATCTCGTGGGGCGGGTGGTGGAGCTTGCCCTCGAGCGTGCTGCGGTAAACGGCCGCTGATTTCGGGCTCTTCGGAGGCGGGCACAAAAAGGTTCAAGAGACGCCCTCGATTTTGCGGATGCAGTCGACCTCGAGAAGCTGTTCGATGAACTCAATATCGGGGAACGCTAGAGTCGATGGTGAGCGACCAGGCCTCGATCCCGCCGGCCATGCTCTTGACGTTGGTAAAGCCTTGCTTCCGGAAGAAGTGCACAGCGTTCATGCTGCGCACGCCGGTGTGGCAATAGAAAACGATGGCGGTGTCTTTGTCCCATGAACTCGCCATCTCGTCCGCGAGTTCTTTAGAAACCAGTCTCGCTCCTTCGATGTGGGCGGTCTCCCATTCCTCCGGGCCGCGAACGTCGATTAGGCGTATGCTGTCGGACTCCAAGTCCCGCTTGACTTCTTCTGGCGTAGTCTCCACGAACGTCCTCCTGCGGAGGGTAGTCTATCGCAGGAGGACGTGGATGTCTGCTGCCGCCTAGCTCACCAGATCCAAACGCGCACTTCTTCGTCCTTCGTCTTCACGTGGACGAGGTCGGTGCGCGAAGCTGAGGATAAAGCTGCGAGCACGGAGGCGCTACTGAGCGCTTCGCCGTCGTAGCTGTCGAGGATTTCCAAAGCGACGGTGAAAGGGACTGTGACCGAGACTTCTTCAGCGTCAGTGTCGACGTCGATCTCCAAACGGTTGCCGACCTTTTCGATGAGCACGTGCTCTCGGTCCTCGCGCACTTCGACGAGGACACCGTCGGGTGCGTCGCGGAGCTCACTCAGGATCTCTTCGGCGACGTCTCGATATTCCGCGAGCTCAGGTACGCTAACATGCTTCGCCTCCGCCGGAGCGAAGGCGAGTGCCGCGCGCGCGACGAAGATCGGTACGGGCACGACTATCCGCGGACCGTCGGCCTGTTTGACATCGACCACGACAGAGCTCGAGCTCAGAAGCATCGCAGCGAGCACGACGGGGATGGACGCGAGAACGAGAGCGGCGGTTTTCAACATGGCTCCAGTTCCCCTCGTCGATCCAGACGCGGATCTTGGTCTCGCCGTCGTCGACGCGAACGATGTCGCCTCTTTGGGTTTTGAACTCCTCGAGCGCGTCGCGCAAGTTCAAGCTCTCACCTTCGCCAGAAAAGAGCGCGTCCACGACGGTCACGGGAACTTCGACGCTGACTTGCTCGGCGCTGCCTTCTTTGCGCTCCTCGACGTTGATGCGAATGAAATCGCCTTCCCGGCGGACGTGCACCGTCTCGTCGTCTCCTTCGATGGAAACGAACTCCGCATCGCCCGCTGCGCGCAGCTCAGCCCAGATCTTGCGAAGGTCCTCGACGTCGAGATCATGGTCCATCTTATGCAAGTGGATTTTCCCATCTTCTAGAATCTTCTCTGGAGCGGCTTCGAGCGCGACCTGAACGACCGAAAGGGGCAAGTTGACTTTGACGTGCGTGTTGTCGTCTCCGCCTTCTTCGACTTCGACATGAACCCAAGGCGTCTGCGCGAGAATTGGCGACGTCATCAACAACAAGGCTGCGACGGCGATAATCAAAACTTTTTTCATGTTGTCCTCCACACCGTCATACGCGATCGGCCCATCCGAGGTTCAATGAATGTAATGCAATACGTTCAAGCTGTTGAATACAAATAAGTTAAACGCGTGATAGGATCGCGTGATGACCCGTCTCCGTCGCTCGGTCCTCTATCTCCCGGGCTCGTCGCAGCGGATGATGGCGAAAGCTGGCGCTCGCGGCGCCGACGTCCTCGTACTCGACCTCGAAGACGGAGTACATCCCGGCTCGAAAGCTTTGGCGCGCGATCGGGTGCGCCAAGCGCTCGAGAAGTTCGCCAAGTACGATTGGGGCGACTCGGAAATCTTCATCCGCGCAAACGGCCTCGACACACCTTGGGGGCGCGACGACATCGACATGATCGCGGATGTCCGTCCCAAAGGCGCGATTCTACCCAAAGCGGAGTCGTCCAAAAGGGCGGCGACGGTTGTAGAAGCACTGGGAGCGAGCGTTCCCTTGTTTCTCATGATTGAGACCGCTACTGGCGTTCTAGAAGCCCGGGCGCTGGCGCGCGTGCACAACGTCGGCGGACTTCTCTTTGGTGCTGCGGACTATCGTAAGGATATGCGCGCGGGCCCTCTCCCCGACGAGTCAGAATTGTTGTTCGCGCGCAGCCAGGTGCTGCACGCGGCGCGAGCCGCCGGTATCGATGCGCTCGACACACCTTGGTTCCAGTACAAGGATCTCGGCGGGCTCGAAGCGAGTGCTTATCGCTCGCGCCAAATGGGCTTCGACGGAAAGGCTGCGATCCACCCGAGTCAAGTGCCGGTCATCAATCGCGTTTTCTCTCCGACAGCCGAGGAGATCAAAAGGGCGCGTCGGATTGTCGACGTCATGCAACGAGCGATGGCCGAGGGGAAGAACGTCGCCACGCTCGATAACGAAATGGTCGAGGCGCTGCACGTCGAAGAGGCGCGCCGGGTGCTCAGTCGCTCCGAAGAGCTGCGGAAGGATGAATCCGGCTGATGCGACGCGCCGGGAGGTAGCTCGCCAAGAGCGCGGCGGCCACGAGCACGACGGCGGCGGCGAGCGTCGATGTCGCGTCCATGGGCTCGACGCCGTAGAGAAGCCCGCGGGCGTAGCCGGTGGCGGCCCACGCGGCGAGGGCGCCAAGGCCTAGCCCGTAGAACGTTTGGCGCAGGGTGCGAGCGAGCAAGAGCCCTTTCAAATCGCGATCCCGCGCTCCGATCGCTTTGCGGATTCCCATCTCGCGCCGGCGCTGGCGGAGCTGAAAGCTCACAATCGCGAAAACCCCGCGGCGGAGAGCACGAACGCCAACAACGAGAACGCCCCCAGAAGACGCGCGGCGAAACGCGTGCGCGCGAACGCCCGTCGTCCATCACGTAAGTGGAAATGAAAGGATCCGGATCGACTTCCCAGATCGCGCCGCGTATCGATTCTGCCATCTTTTCGGAGAACACTTCGCTTCGTACGACGAGATCGATCCAAGCAGGAGGCGCCTGTGGCCACGGACGGTACGCGATGGGACGAATCTCTTCGACGGGTGCTTCCGCCATCAACTGTTACTCAGGCCGCTAGAGGCTCGTCCACGATCGGGGCGGTCGGCGGCCGGCTCGGCACGGCGCACGTGATCGCGCCGATGCTTACCAATAAGGATGGCGGAAGACACACGAATACCTCGCGGAAAGTGAGTCGCCGGGTGGCGAGTCCGGCCTGCATCGCCGGAGTCCGGGTCTCACGCCGAACTTTAGAGCGCGATGCGGGCGGACGAAGTTGTAATGACATCTCAGCAGCTCGAGATGTTCGTCGAGCTTATCCTTCGAGCGAGCATGGGAGAGCGTTCTCCGAGTCAGATAGGCCGCGCCCTGTCGAATGGTCAGATTCATCCGTTCGATGAACGACGTATTCAATGTCGACGAGTCCTCGGAGTTGTTGAGCACTTCTTCGAACCGCCACGACGCTCCCATCACCTCTCTTCGTTCGACCTTCACGATACGATCGTTTCTTCGCGTCTTGATCACCTGGCCGTATAGAGACGCTGAACCAAAAACGCGACGGACGACCTTCTCGTGGCTTTGGTGCACGGCTGCGCGGCTGCGATCGACAGACTGGCTATCATGGCACATTCCAGTTAGCCCAGATTCGAGAGCCACGATGCGCTATCCGAAACGGAGCCAGCACAAGTGCACCAAGAGACCCTATCACCTTCGTAACTGGCCGGAGTATGAGAGGGCGCTGCGACGGCGAGGCGACCTGACGCTCTGGTTCTCCGAGGAAGCGATCGCGGCGTGGCACGCACCGGCTGGCTCCAAGCCCGGTGGCCAGCAGATCTACTCCGACCTGGCCATCGAAACAGCTCTCACCGTGCGCTCGGTTTACAGCCTGGGACTCCGGCAGATGATCCACCACGAGCTCGCGTCCATGACCGCAGACGGTGCCTATGATTCCAGAGCCGTGTATGAAGCGATTGCGAACCATCCCTCGCATCAGCCGACGAAGGTCATCATTCCACCGAGGCGCAACGCCCGATTAGGTAGGAAAGATGCAGTTGGAAAGCGAACGGGACAAGGCCATCCACTCGATCCACGAGATCGGTCGTCGTCGGTGGCAGAAAGAATCGGGGTACACCCGGCGAAGTCTCGTGGAGACGGCGATCTATCGATACAAGACGATCCTCGGTGGACGACTACGGGCGCGGAACCTGCAAAGTCAGCGCATTGAGATCAAAATTGGCTGCTCCATACTCAATCGGATCACCGTCCTGGGAATGCCGGACAGCTATCGCGCCGCCTGAAGCGGCACGTGCGAGGTATTCTCGCGCTCCCGATCGGGCCGTGCAACAAAGCCTGTCCGAAGTGAACCTGACCAAACTCCCAGCGCGCGTTTCGGGTGTGCGGCGCGGCGAGGGTCGGATCGTGCACGTCGATGTTTCGATCAACGATTCACAAGGCCATCTTCTGCCAGCCGCGATCCCAAAGGTGACGATCGTCAAGCACGCGAGATATCTACCGGACGATCTCTCGGACGATGGAGCTGCGGTCGTCGAGGTGATGTCCCGAATCGACAAGAGCCTTCTCGACACGAGCCTGTCGGGCTTCGTTCTCGAAGGCAACGCTCCCTACTCGGCGGCCGACGAAGCGACGATGCAGCGCTTCGGCATGCAGCGCTACGTGGCATGCCCGTCGCGCGCGTCGGCCGAGGGCATCACGAAGGGGTCACGCCCGGAAATCCGAACGACCTCTTCATCGAAGGAAGCAACTTGACCGCCACAAAGGCTCGGCTTTTGCTGATGGCGTGCCTCATGAAGCTCGGCAGCTTACCGCTGCCCTCGAACCGAGCAACCTACAGATGAGGAGCTCGACGCCATCCGCTCGAAGGTCGCGTCGTATCAAGCTGTTTTCGATTCGCACTGAACGCGGAATGTGAGCTCCGTCCGGACGGAGCTCGACCTCTAGTTGCAATACGGCAACGATGCCATTAGTGTCCCTTTCCGGGGATGGTGGAAACCCTCGCCTTTAGGCGAAGAGAAGATTTGTCGAAGTCCCCAGAGGGGACGAGGCTCCCCCGACTGAAGTCGGGGGGTTGATTTAATTTGACCGGCGGAACATTCTCACCGGAGGTCGTGGTTTGGATTTTGGGGCGCATCTCCCGCTGATGGATTTCGGCGGGCATCCATACTCGCTCTCTCATCTACTCGAATATGCGGAGGCCGCGGAGCGTTTGGGGTTCCAATCGATCTGCGCCAACGACCACATGGTGTTCTCGGTGCCTTGGCTCGACGGACCCACCGCGCTCGCCACGATCATCGATCGTGCGAAGCGCGTGAGCCTGGCCACGACGGTCGCGCTTCCCGTGTTGCGTGGCCCAGTGCAGCTGGCCAAGACGCTGGGCGCCATCGATCGCCTTTCCGGTGGACGGCTCGTCGTCGCTGTTGGACCCGGCTCGTCCAAAAAAGACTACGCCTGCGTGGGGCTTCCGTTCGAGGAGCGCTTTGCGCGCTTGGACGAGGCGGTGCAAACGCTTCGTGCGTTGTGGCGGCGAGGGTCCGAACCGTTCCAAGGACGCTACTACTCCACGAGAGGAATTGAGCTCGAACCGCATCCCGCGCAGCCGACGGGACCACCTATTTGGATCGGGAGTTGGGGATCGGACGCGGGTCTCCGCCGCACGGCGCGGCTGGGAGACGGTTGGCTCGCCTCCGCCTACAACACGACGCCGGACATGTTTGCCGACGCCATGGCGCGGCTCCGCGAGCATCTCGTGACGCACGGCAAGGACCCGAAGACCTTTCCTAATGCGATCGCAACCATGTGGTTCTACATTAGCGACGATCGGAACGAAGCGGAGCGCGTCTTTCGCGAGAAGATCTTCCCAACCATAAACCCTCCGGAGGACGTGTTGCGCGAGCGTCTTCCCATCGGCCCTCCCGAGCTCTTCGCGAAGAAGCTCGCCGCTTATCGCGACGCCGGAGCGAAGCGCGTGCTCGTGTGGCCGGTGACGGACGAGGTCGCGCAGCTCGAGAAGTTCAGGGAGCACGTCGTCCCGCGGCTCGGATAGGCGGCGTCCACGGCTTCGAGCGCTAAGTTATATACCATCATATATGTTAGCGCTATTTTTATGATCCGCACGACGGTATATATTGATGAGCACATTGCGATTGCGCTTCGCCACCGTGCCGATGTCGAGAATAGAAGCCAAGCTGAGCTCATTCGGGAAGCGCTCCGACGGTATATCGAGGACACCCAAAAGGACGTAGAGCGTCCGCCGACCCCTGGAATCGGAAAATACCAAAGCGGGCGGCCGGACGTTTCGAAGCGCGCCGAGGAGTTGCTGCAAGAGGCGGCGCGAAAGTACAAGCAATGAGCCTCGTCGCTGATACAGGCGGGCTCTACGCCCGTTACGATTCGGACGACGCTCATCACGCGACTGCTAGTTCCATCGTTCAGAACGAGACCGGGCCGATCATCGTCCCCATGGCTATCCTGGGCGAGCTGGACTATCTACTCCGCGCGCTCCGCAGCGTCGATGCAGAGCTCGACTTCGGGTTGGAGCTCGATGCGAAGCCCGGCATTCTCGGCGGGGTAATCTTGCTTCAGCTCGGCGAAGAGCGTGCGCACTTCGGAGGCCGCGGGTTCCACTTCGACGCCGTCCCCGAGTCGCCCGATGAGCCACGCCGTATGACCGCTACGGTCGTTGCGCTCCTCCTCCTTCAACCGAAAAGGTATCCACGCGTCGATCCGGTGTCGAAACCAGGCCCCTTTCGGCATGACGCCCACGATCGTGTAGACCGTTCTCGGCACGTTCCGATAGCTCTCCCCTTCCACCGTGACCGTGGTGCCCACGACGCCGGGGTCGCCGCCGAAGCGCGTGGGTCCAGTAGTCATGCGCCAAAACGATCACAGGCGGCGCGTCCCTTGCGTCATCCGACGGGACGAGCCCGCGCCCGATCGCCGCGTCGACGCCGATGAGGTCGAAGACATCTCCTAGGACTTGATGGGCGTCGGTGAGCTCGGGCCGGCCGTCCCGGATCACGTTGAGCTCGGCGAGGTTGAACGCGGAGAGCGTCTCGAACGAGGACGCCCGGTCCCGCAAATCGACGAAGTTCGGGTAGGACATCCCGGTCTCTTGTCCATGCGTGTTGCGAAGGCGGAGCGCGACGAGACGATCGGGCTCGTCGTAGGGCAAAGGTTCGAGCCACACGGCGTCGAAGACGCTGAACACGGTGACGGTGGCGCCGATACCGAGTCCGAGGGCGAGGGTTGCGACGAGGCTCGTGAGTCGCGCGCGAGCGAGCGAGCGCAGCGCGAGACGCAGATCGGCGATCAAGGCGCGAGCTCGAGCACGCGCATCGCGAGCTCCGTAATGTCGACGTCGCCGCCGGTGACGTTGTGAAGGACCACGACGCCTCTCTTGCTTTCTAAGTCGAAGTAGGCGCCGGCGCGGTAGCCGGCTACGGAGCCTCCATGGCCAAAGATGAGCCGCTCGCCGCGACGCACGACGCGGAAGCCGATACCGTAGCCCGCGCTGAGACCGCCATCCGCGGAGCTCACACGGCTGAAGTTGTCCGCGAGCACGTCGCTCGGAAGGACATTCTTCGGACCATGCCCGAGCTGGAAGGAAAGGAAGCGGGCGAGATCGCCGACGGTGGAGTAGAGCGCGCCGTTCGGTACTTTGTAGCCGCGGCCCGCGTGCTCTCGGGCCGGCGTTTCGGCGTCGACTTCACCGTCGCGAACCGCATAGCCTTTCGCGATGCGCGCTTCGAAATGGGGCCTTGGCACGAAGTCGGTGTCTTTCATCCCGAGCGGTTCGAGCCATTCCTCGCGCACATAGTCCATGTAGTCGCGGCCCGACGCGCTCTCGAGCGCGGCGCCGAGAATCGCATAGCCGATATTCGAGTACTGGTAGCGCGTATCGGGGGCGAAGTCATACTTCACAGCGGGGAGCGCACGCATGACGACGTCGACCCACTCGGAGGCGGGCCCGACGAGATAGGTCGGCAGATCTTCCGGCTCGCGCGCGAGCCCCGACGTCATCGTCGCGAGCTGCAGCAGCGTTATCGGCGGCGCCCCTGGGTCGCGATCACGCACGCGCTTCACTTCGGGAAAATGTTTCTCAACCGGATCGCTCACGTGAACGGTTCCGTCATGGGACATCTTCAAGAGCGCCAATCCCGTGAATTGCTTTGTTACCGAGCCGATGCGATAGACGTGTTGCGGCGTCGCTTTGATCTTTTTCTCCATGTCCGCGTAGCCGAAGGCGGCCTCGTAGACGAGCTCGTCGCCTTGGACGATGCCGAGACTGATCCCGCCGACGCCGTCTTTGGCGAGCTCAGCCTCGACGAGTGCCGCGGCTTTGTCGGACGCGTGAAGGCTCGGGGCCCCAACGTGGCCGGCGAGTCCGACGAGCCAGACTAGCCAGACTGGAATGACGCGCAGGAACATTCTCACGGCAGGGCCTCCATAGTCTTCTCGACCGGCGAGAGGCATCGCGTGTCGTCACAAGCCTGGTACACGAGGACGACCTTGTTGCCGGATGACTCGCCGCTCAGCTTGACCGCGCCGCTATACACCGCGATAGCGTCGTCGGTGAAGGAGAGCTCGAGATGCTCGCCATCGGGATAGACGACGTTGCTCACGTCCCCACGGACTTCCGTGGGGATCAAGTAAGGCGAGGATGCGGGGTTGGCGTTCACGTGCCAGCCCTCGCGGATCTGGAGATGCACTTCGAACTTGTCGCCCGTCCTTTCGAGACGTGCCGTAACCAACGTGTGCGCGAGCGAGGCGGGATCGTCCGCGCGGTGGTAGCGCGCGACGGATAAAGCGAGCGTCTTGGTTGCGGACGGGTATTTCGAATATTCCGCTGAAAAAGCGCGAAGCGCGGCCTCGGCGCGCTCCGTATACTTGGCCTTTCCTGTCAGCTCACCGAGATCGAGAAGGGCTTGCACGGCGGTGCCGTTTCCGGATGGGATGGCCCCGTCCATGGCGCCTTTCGATTGGAACAGATTGAGCGGATTCTCGGTGGTTTGAAAATAACCGCCGTCGGGATCGCGCAGCCTTAATTCGAGCTCCTCGGCGAGCTTAACCGATGCCTCGAGCCATCGCGCGTTTTCGCTTTCTCGATAGAGCGTTACGAGGCCGCGCATCAGGAACGCATAGTCATCGAGAAAGGCATCGACTTTGCTCTCACCGTTGCGCCACGCGTGGTGGAGTAGGCCCTCGTCGCTTTCGAGCTCATCGAGCAAGAATGCGGCGGCTTTTTCCGCGGCCTTCAGGTAGCGCGGCTCCGCGAAGAACGTGCCGCCTTTCGCCATCGCCCCTACCATCATGCCGTTCCAATCCGCGAGGACCTTGTCGTCGACGAGAGGGAACTCTCTTTCTTGTCGCGCGCGCCGGAGTTTTTCGACCGCGGGCGCCATGCGCTCCAGGAGGGTCTCACGGGAGATATCGAGACGCGCGGCATGCTCCGGAATGGGTGCCGTCAAATAAACGGTATAGAGCGTCCCTTCGAAATTCGGCTCTCCTTCGAAGCCAAAGATCGGCCCGAGAAGCGCGAGCTCGTCCGCGCTCAACACGGTCTCGAGCTCTTCACGGCTCCAGACGTAGTAAGCGCCTTCATGGCCGTCGGTCTGGGCATCGATCGCGGATCGAAAGCCGCCGACATCGTTCGTCAAGCGCTTGAGGATGAAATCGAGCGTTCCGCGGGCGAAGCGGGCGAGCTCCTCGTCCGCGGTCAGCCGCGCGGCGTCGATCAAGATCTCCGCGAGGAACGCGTTGTCGTAGAGCATCTTCTCGAAATGAGGCACACGCCACATGCGGTCGGTCGCGTAGCGGTGGAAGCCGCCTCCGACATGGTCGTATAGGGCGCCCTGGCTCATGTGGCGAAGCGTAGCGACGAGGATGCGACGGGCATCGCCGTCTCCCTCGAGGGCGCGCGCGTGCAAAAGAAACAAGTTCGCGGGAGAGGGAAATTTTGGCGCAGGGCCAAAGCCCCCCCACTCTTCGTCGAAGCTCTGCTTTAGAGAGTCCACGGCGAGTGCGACGCCGTCGGCCGCCGGTACATCGGCCGACGGTGCGTCGCGGGAGGCGATCATGCCCTCCATCGCGCCGGCGATGCGTTTCGCGCTCGTTTCGAGCCGCTCGCGATCGTTCGTCCACAAATCGTGGACTCTGTTGAGGATAGTTGGAAACCCCAGCGTTTGCCCGCGGTCTTCGGGTGGGAAATAAGTACCCGCAAAGAAGGGCTCGAGCTCGGGCGTGAGGAAGAGCGAGTTCGGCCAGCCTCCGCGCCGGGTGATCAGCTGCGTTGCGGTCATGTAGATTTCGTCGAGGTCCGGCCTTTCTTCGCGGTCCACTTTGATGTTAATGAAGTGCGCGTTCATCAGGGCCGCGATCTCTTCGTTCTCGAAAACGTCCTCCTCCATGCGATGACACCAGTAGCAGGTGGTATAGCCGACGGAGAGAAAGATGGGCCGATCGAGCTCCCGGGCGAGCTCGATGGCTTCTTCGCCCCAGGGATACCAGTCCACGGGGTTTTGCGCGTGGAGCTGAAGGTAGGGGCTCGTTTCGTGATAGAGCCGGTTAGTTCCTTGTGGGCGGTCTTGAGCACGGGAGCAATCGGCGGCGACGATCGCGAGCGCCATTATAAAGACGAGTTGTCGAGCCATGGTCGAACCTTAAGGTGTCGTTCGTGCAAGCGCAACCGCTCTACCATTCATGCTGCCTTGATTGGATCTAACCGCAGCGCAGAGGTTTGGCGGTGAGATTTTGGTGCGCTTCGCCCCGCTGTGGTAGCTTCTCTCGGAGGAGGTGGGATGATCTCACGCGGTATGCGGACCTTCGGGCTCGTGGTCCTGTTTGGTTCGATCCTGCTTGGCTCCGCGCGGGCGGAGAAGACGGATCTCGTTTTGCGCGAAGGGACCAACTTTGCGGCCGCGCTCTCTCCCGCGGACGGCAGCTTCGTCCTTGACCTTCAGGGAACGCTTTGGCGTCTTCCCGCCGAGGGCGGACCGGCCACGGCGATGACGGACGGCCTCGGTGATGATCGCCTGCCTCATTTCTCGAGCGACGGGATGCGACTCGTCTTCCAGTCCTTCCGCAACGGGACGTGGGACATCTGGACGATCGATACGGCGGGGGTAGATGGCGCCAACCTCACGGCTCTCACGGCGAGTCGCTTCGACGATCGCGAACCTGTCTTCTCTCCGGACGGCACCCGGGTGGCTTTCTCGTCGGACCGCGCGGGAAACTATGACATTTGGATTCTCGAGCTCGAGACCCGCGAGCTGACCCAGCTGACGACGGACGGAGCGAGCGATTATATGCCCGCGTGGTCGCCTAACGGGGACGCGCTCGTTTTCGTTTCGGAGCGTTCGGAGGGCGGGATGGCACTGTACGAGCTCGGCCTGAGCCCGGAGAAGCCTGCCCTGCCGCCGGTTCTGCTCCTCGTCTTCGAGCAGCCGATTGCCTCTCCATCCTATAGCCCGGATGGCACCCGCATTGCGTTGCGTGTGCTCGACATCGGCTCCGCGAGCGCCGATGCTATGGGCGACGCTCCGGTCGCGAGCCGCCTCGTGCTCGTGCTCACTAGCGGCGACGGCGTAGGTAGCGTGGAGGATGTCGATGGCCTGGAGGACGTATTCCCGTTTCGCGCGGAATGGGTGAGTGCCTCGGCGCTCGTTTACACCGCGGCGGGCCAGTTGTGGCGGCAGGATCTCGCCGCTGTGGGGAGCGCGCCAAGCGCGGTCCCTTTCGAGGTTCCGGTGACGCTCGACCGCCCCGCCTACGAAAGACGGAAAGTCGAGATCCGTGATGGCGCGACCGCTCTGGTTCGAGGCCTCGTGCGCCCCGTCCTCGCGTGGGACGGCTCGAAGATCGCGTTCGCGGCTTTGGGAGACCTCTGGACCGTGTCTCCTTCGGGTGGGGTGCCTATAGCACTCACTCGCGACGAGTACCTCGACAGCGATCCATTCTGGTCGCCCGATTCACGCTCGATCGTCTACAGCTCCGATCGCGGCGGCACGATGGATCTGTGGGTCAAAGATGTCGATAGCCCGCTCTCAGACGGCGGCCGACGCCTCACGACGGATGTGGGCGCGGAGCTTGCTCCCGCGTGGTCGCCCGACGGAACTCACATCGCCTATGTGGACGAACATGCGCGGCTGCACGTGCTGTCGGTCGAGTCCGGCACAAACGAAGTGCTGACCGAGGCGCGCCGAGGCGTGAGCCAGCCGACCTGGTCGAGCGATAGCATCCACGTTGCGCTGAGCGTGCACGTCCCGCTATCAACCCGCTTTCGCGAAGGCTACAACCGCATCCTCGTCGTGAACACGCGAACACGCGCGTCGCGTCTTCTCGACGAGATCGATCGGAGTACCGGAGCTCGCGACGCCGACGGACCGGTGTGGAGCCCGGACGGCAGGTTGCTCGCTTTCGCGATGGATGGCGGGTTGTGGGTCCTGCCGGTGTCCGCCGATGGCACGCCGAGCGGCGCTCCGCGCCAAATCGCGGGGGAGGCGGTCGACTTTCCGAGTTGGTTTTCTGACAGCCAAAGGATTCTCTTCGTTACGCCGACCGGGCTGAAGCGTGTCGGTCTCGATGGAGGTCGGCCCGAGCGCATCGAGCTCGATCTGCAATATGAGATTCCTGCCGCGCGTGGCCAACTATTGCTGCGCGACGTCACCATCATCGATGGAACTGGAGCGCCTCCCCGTGAGCACCAGGACGTGCTCATCGGCGGGAATCGGATCGAGAGCATCGGCCCCACTGGGCGGATCGTCAGCGAGGATTTGCGGGCCGTCGAGGGGAACGGCCGGACGCTCATTCCCGGTCTTATCGAAATGCACACGCATTTGAGCCTTCCCGCTTGGGGATCGCGCCATGGCAAAGTTTGGCTCTCTTACGGCATCACGTCGATGCGCACGCCCGCTGACTCCCCTTATCGGGTGCTCGAGGAACGGGAGTCCATCCTGTCCAACCGACGCGTCGGACCGCGGGTTTTTTTCACGGGGGGTACGATCGACGGCGACCGCATCTACTACACGGGTGCCCACGCCATCGGTGACGTCGAGGAGCTCGCGCAAGAAATGCAGCGGGCTTTCGATCTTCAATACGATTTGATCAAAACCTATGTCCGTTTGCCCGACCCTCTGCAGAAGCTCGTGATCGAGGAAGCGCACCGTCAAGGATTCTACGTGACTTCGCATGAGCTCTACCCGGCCGTGGCCTATGGTGTCGACGGCATCGAGCATGTCGCTGGGACGTCGAGGCGCGGCTTTTCGCCCAAGCTCACCGCTCTGAGACGGAGCTATGACGACGTTATCGAGATTGTGGCGCGCTCGGGCGTTTACTACACACCGACGGTTCTAATCTATGGCGGCTTTAGCCTCGCACGCGCGCGCGAGCCTAATCTTTTAGAAGATGAGCGATTCGTCGTACTGTTCCCTCCGTGGTCCAAAAACCGTTTCCTGGCCGCCTCCCCTCCGGGTGACGTGCAAGCATCCTTTTCCATCATGGCGCCAATTTTTAGCACTGTCGACGCTCTCGGCGAGCGCGGCGCGCGGATCATCGTCGGCACCGACTCGCCCCTCATTCCTTACGGGTTCAGCCTGCTCCTCGAGATCGAGCAGCTTTCTGAGGCGGGGCTCGGTCCGATCGAAGCGATACGGAGCGCGACCGGACGGGCCGCCGAGGCTTTGGGCGCTGACGACGAGTTGGGTACGGTGGAAGAGGGCAAAATCGCCGACCTCGTGCTTCTCGCGGGTGATCCGACCGACGACATCAAGAACTTGAGGACGACGGAGGTCGTGATCGTCAACGGCAGGTTGCTAACCGTAGAACAGCTACTCGGGCGGCGCTAGCTGTCTGTGCCGATCGAGCACCCCAACCGAAGATATAGGCGAAGAGCGTCATCGCGGCGCTTTCGTCAGCTCAAGGCGTTGCCGAGTGCTCCCAGGGCTTCGGTGGCGTATTCTTCGCTCTTCTCGACGAAGTCGTTCTCGAGCCGCTTTTGAAACACACGCGCTCCCGTCACCATCCCCGCCCACTCGCGGACGGGTTTGATGGCTTTGTCCGTCTGGGGGTCGAAATCCGCCCACGCGCGCACGCTCTCTTCCGACCGGAAGAGATTCATGCGAGCTCACGTGAACGCCCACGAGGGCTGGCCCCATTTATCCATCATGACATTGGCGTGGGCGACGGCGGTCTCGGGAGTGACCTCCAGCACGTCCGAGTCGCGCATGCGGATCCGAATGGGGTCGCCTGATTCCAAGCAGCGGGTGTCGATCGTGACCTCTTTACCGGGGAAGAGCTGGCTCACGGCCAGCGCTTCGATCCCTCACTGGCCATACCATTTCTGGACCCCCTCGACGCTGATAGCGTTATGGCTCGGAAGGTTGGAAAAAGGTGCCCATGCGCCTACGAAGTCGGTGTCCGGCGTGAGCCAAGCGAACGAGAAAGGGCTTTCGACCGTGGTCTCGCGCAGAAGCCGCCTCGCGGTATCGGGGGCGACGCTGAGTGTTTCCGCCAATTTTGTGTAGAGTGGCGCGTGGCCCTTTTCGACGAAATGGCGTAGAACGTTGTGATGCGCGTTTTGACGTTCTTGCAAGCTTGCCATGCTCCTCCTTTGTCCCTTTTGTTCATTGAGAACGACACATTCTAGCAAGCCTAACGTTGATGCAATGGCTTTTTCCTGCGGCGGAGGGTTCCTGCCGGGCGTTGATTTTCGGTGCTGGTCGAAATATGCTGTCGACCCATAGCGTCCACATTCGTGACGAGGAGACCGCCCTATGTCCCGCATAGCTCGCTCTTTCGCGCTCTCGGCTATCGCGATGACGGTAATGAGCGTTACCGCCGCCGCACAATCCATCCAGGAGCCCGAAGAGTTCTTTGGATTTCGTCTCGGTACGGACGGCGAGATGGCCCGCTATCCCAAAGTGCTCGAATATTTGCAGCACGTGGCGGGGGAATCGGATCGGGTGCTCTACGAGGAGCTCGGAAAGACGACCGAAGGCAACCCTTATGTGCTCCTCAAGATCAGCTCGCCGGAGAACCTGGCCCGTCTCGATCGCCTCGTCGAGATCAACCGGCGCTTGGCGGATCCTCGAGGTCTAGACGAGAGCGAGGCGATGGCTCTGGCGGAAGAAGGTCGTCCGTTCTACTTCCTCTACGCCACGATCCACTCGACGGAAGTCGGCAACGGGCAAGCGGTGCCGCTCATCGTCCATCGTTTAGCCACCGAGGACTCCAAAAAGATCCAGGAGATCCTCGACAACACCGTTCTTCTCTACGTCCCTTCCCAAAATCCGGACGGTCAGGTGATGGTCATCGACCACTGGTACGAAACGAAAGATACGCCCTACGACCGCGTCTATCCGGACCTCTATCACAAATATGTCGGCCACGATGACAACCGCGACTGGTTCATGTTCACGCAAGTCGAGACGCGCCTCAATTTGGAGAAAGTGCAAAACGTCTACAAGCCGACGGTCACGCACGACATGCATCAGATGGGCCCGACGGGCGCCCGCATTTTCGTTCCGCCGTTCAAGGACCCCTATGATGGAAACATTCATCCTTTGATCGTGGAAGAACAAGCGCAGCTCGGTCTAGCGATGGCGGGCGCTCTCATCGCGGCCGGCAAAGACGGCGTCACTTACGACACCCAATACGATCTCTGGACGCCGGCGCGCCAATACATGGTCTATCATGGCCAGCCGCGCATCCTCACCGAGATCGCGAGTGCTAATATCGCCGACCCCTTTGTGAGCCCGAACGGCCAACCGCTCGGCCCTCAACAGAAACGGTGGAACTTCCCGCGGCCTTATACGGAAACGGAATGGCGGCTCAGACAGATCGTGGATTACGGCATCACGGCCGTTTTCGGAGGCCTCACCCATCTCGCGAAATATCGCACAACATGGCTCGAGAACTTCTACAACATCCATCGCGACTGGGTGGAGCACGACGAGCCGCCTTTTGCCTTCGTTATTCCGAACGAGCAGCGTGATCCCTACGCGACGCTCCTATTGCTCGACATCTTGGACACGGGCGAGGTCGAGATTCATCGGGCGAGCTCGCCCTTCCACGCGGACGGAAGGGACTTTCCGGAGGGCTCTTGGGTTATTCCCCTCGACCAACCCTACGGCGCTTTCGCAAAAACGATGCTCGAAGTGCAGGAATATCCCGATCTCCGCTACTACCCTGGCGGACCGCCCATTCCTCCCTATGACGTGACCGCGCATACGCTCGGATACTTGATGGGTGTTACCGTTGAGCAGATTGACGAGCCGCTACGCGTTTCGACTACGAGCGTCGACAAAGTGGAGCCGGCGCTCTTACCGATGCCGGGCCGGCCCAAATGGGCCTACGTCGTCCCGCCGGATTCGAACGCCGGATTTCTCGCGCTCAATCGTTTCTCGAAAGAAGGGGTCCCGGTCTTTCGTGCGGGGTCGGAGCTCGAGCTGTCCGGCGAGATCGTTGCCCCGGGCGCCTGGCTCGTGCCTCCGACCGGCAAAGCCCTGTCCGTTCTCGAGTCGGTCGCGAAGGAGACCGGCCTTCCCGTGTTGGCCTCGGATCGGGCGGCGCGGGTCGAAGGCTTTCGCATGAAGCGCCCGACGCGAGTCGGTCTCTACAGGGCCGCCAACAACATGCCGGCCGGTTGGCTCATGTGGCTGCTCGAACAATACGAGTTCGATCACGCGGTCATGTCCTCGACGGATTTCGAAGCGGACCTCGCGGAGAAATATGACGTCATTCTGCTGCCGGCGGGAACGACCAAGCAGCGAATGGTAAACGGATTATCGCCGTCTCGCCATTCCGAGGAGTGGCGATGGGCCTATGGGATCGGTCGAGCCGGTTGGAAGCGTCTCGGTCAGTTCGTAAAAAATGGCGGCACCCTCGTCGCGATAGGAAACGCCGTCGCAACCGCCCGCGATCTGCTCGACCTGCCTATCGAGCCCGTTCTTCCGGAGGCACCTCGTCGCCGCCGACGTGGGCCGGAGCCCGCCGACCCGCGCCCTTCGGTCTCCGCACGCGAAGCGGATCGCATGTTCAAGGAGGCTTTCGAGAGCCCGGCGCAGCTCATCAAAGCGATCGAAGGCCGGGTCGTCGATCCGACTTCTGTTTTCTACTGCCCCGGGTCGCTGCTGGAGCAAGAATACAACCCGAACCATCCGATCGCCTTCGGCATGCCGGAGCGCTGGCCCGTTTTCTTCCGCCACGATCAGGCCTATCGCCTCAAGCCCGATTTCGAAATTCCGTCCGAGGTTGTGTCCAAATATCCAGACGAAGAGGACCTCGTCGCAAGCGGATGGCTTCTCGGCGGTGAGCTTCTTCGCGATCAAGCGAGTGTCGTCGCTTTCGACGTCGGGCAAGGAAGCGTCGTGGCGCTCGGGAGCCAAGTGGATTTTCGAACGCAAACACCGGCGGCGTTCAAGTTGCTCTTCAACGCGCTCGTACAGGGACCGGCGGCGAAGCTGAGCGCTTCGGAGCTCGCTAGATTGAGATAACGAGCTCATGCACCGCGACGAGAGCGTCGACGACATGCTCCATGCGGCCTTATCGCGTGACGTCGAGCAAAAAACGCAAAAAAGTACCGTTTTTAGCGGGTTTTTCGCGTTTCTCGCTTGCGCAATGGAAAGAACGGGATTAGAATAGCCGGCGATTGATAAACGGTCGATTTCTTTTACAAAACGGAATTTTCATGGCGCGAGGGAAAGGCGGCTGCGCAGCGACGTAAACGTCCGATCCAAGCTCCACGTTGTCACAGGATGCTGCCACTAGGAAGTTCCCATAAACGAAAAAGGAGATTTGAGGAATGGCGACAAAACCAATGACGAAGACTCAAATCGTGGCCACGTTTGCCGAGACCATGCAGGTCCCGAAGAAGCAAGCAGCCGCGTGGATCGAAGAGTTCGCTGCGCTGGCGGTCAAGGAGACCAAAAGAACGGGCCAGTTCGTCATTCCCGGTATCGGGAAGCTCGTGAAGTCCATCCGCAATGCGCGGAAGGGACGTAATCCTCAAACGGGCGAGGAGATTCAGATCCCGAAGAAGACGGTCGTTAAGTTCCGCGTCGCGAAGGCTTGCAAGGACGCGGTCGTTCCGCCGAAAAAGTAGAGCATCGAGAGTTCGGCCCGCCGTTCCACCGTAACCATGATAGTGGCGGCGAGGGCGGGCCGCGGTCTCATCTTTCGTCGAGGGCCGGCGGTTCCTCCGATATCCCCTCCAATTTTTTCAGTTCCCTTTTCGCTTCGTCACGCGAAGGCTCGGCGTCGACAGCGTTTTCGAACGCCGTTTTCGCTTTCTCACGGTCGTCCAAACCCAAATAGGCGCGCCCGGTAAAATAGTGCACGTCGTAGTCCACGCCGCTCGCTTCCGGAAAAGTCGTCAAAACGGACAACGCTTTGCGATAGGCATTTTTCGCGAGATGCACGCGAGCCAGAGTTAGCTGGAAATTGACGCTCGAGGGCGTCCGCGCGACAGCGTCCCGAATCGTTTCCTCGGCGAGCTCGAGCTCGAGACCTTTGTCGACGCAAAGGCGCGCGAGCAAGTTGGCCAAGTTGACGTTGGCCGGGTTCCTCTCCACGAGCTGGGAGAGGCTGCCGATATAGAGCAGGAATTGCTCTTCGGCCTTCGCCTCGTCGCCTTTGTTGAGGTAGTGGATTCCAAGAAGATCGCGGTAGCGAAGGGGAACGTGGTCTGGCTTTTGCTCGAATAGTCTTTCCAAGATCACAGCGCTCGCGTCGCTTCGCGCTTCCCAACCGAGCATATCGACGAACTTCAGCTGGACGTCGACGTTCGTCGGATCGACTTTGGCTATAGCGCGCACGTAGTCGTCGAGCGTGCTCTCGTCGAGATTCAACGGGATGGGGACTTTGCCGCCATCGTGGATCGCCCGGAACTCGTCGCCTTCGATCTCGAGCGCGATGCGATGGCCACCCCGATAGAGATTGAGCATGCCGACATCGATGCTGATGTGTTTTCCCCCGAAGCGCGACTCGATCATACCTCGCGTGAGCGTGTGGCCGACTACCATGCGGCTCGCACCGAGATTCGCGAGAGCGCGGTCGATGCGCGGCTCCTCGGCTTGCTGTGCCGCGACCGTCAAATTCGTATTGGCAAAGCCTCGATATTGTAAAGGGGACATTACATCGAAAATGATGCCACCTTCGACGGGAAGCTCACCCGAAAGCTCCTGACGCACCTGCTTGTTCACTTCGTCGATTTCGCGCTTCGAGAATTCCTCGCTCCAGTCACCGTGCGAGAAAATAATGCCGTTGATCTTGATCGCGGTGTTGTGCGTCGCGATCCAGCGGCCATAGCGGCCATCCTTGCCGAAAGCGCGCCGGTGCTCGATGTAGCCGAGTGGGAAGTCTTCTTCGAACTTCTTTCTCGCTTCGCCGATCGGCAGGACGTCCTCATTGTTTGTCTTTGCCTCGCGCCGCATTTGATCGTAAAAGCGGTCAAAGGTCTTGTCGCGCGTTTTGCGCGAATCGCGGTCCACGAAAGCCGCATATTCCTTGTCTGAGACGAGGTCGAGAATGCCGACGACGTTCATCACTTCGTGATTGCCGATGAGAACGTGAACGCGTCCGCCGGCATCCTCGGCTTTTTCCTCGAGATTCATCAAGAGTTCCATCGCCTTACGTGATTCCGGACCGCGATCCACGATGTCGCCATTTTGCACCAGGTGGGCTTCGCCCCCGATCCAGCGAAGCTTGTTATCGATGAGCTCGGCATTCTGAAGGACGGAGACGAGGTTGTCATACCCTCCGTGGATATCCCCTAACGCAACGATGCGCTCGACGTTCTCCCACTCCGCGTCGCTCGTGAGAGCGATCACGATATGCGTCGAGCAGAGAAGCGTGAGAGTGAAAAAGTGCGAGAGAGTTCGTTTCATAGCCGATTCACCCGTCTTGTTTCTCAGGCTTGGCTCCGCGGAGGATTGCGCCGAAAATGCCTTGAAGTAACTCCATGCGATCGGAAAGAAGTTCAAATAGAGCATCGCGCTCGACCTGAAGAGCTCTGCCCGCGGAGGTCCCCCGCGCCCGCGAAGACCAGTCTGCTCCCGCGAGAGTCTCGTGGACGCCGATGCCGTCACCGGTGCTTGCCGTCCCCTTCTGTTCGCCGTCTCTGGACTCGAGAGTGACGTCACCCGCGAGCAGGAGCCAGATCGAGGAAGGATGACCTTCCGAGAAGAGCGTCTTGTCGGGCTCGAGCACGACGTCGCGAGTGATGGCGGCGAGCTCGTAGAGCTCGTCCGCGCGCGCGCGTTCGAAAACCGGAAGGCTTTGGAGGTACAACACTTTGTCGACGGACTTTAACTCGCCTCCCGGCTCCGGTGCTTGTAGCTCCTGCAACGCTCGGGTCCTGCTGGGCGCGGGGTCGGCCTCGGTCTCTTCGAGCAGCATGCGAAACAGTCCTTGGGCGAGCTCGATATTCGCCGAAAGCATCGTGCGAAACTCCTCTGCGGCCATGACGAGGGCGATGGAGTCCGACACTGCCGTGGCGTCGGTCTGGAGGGTCGTTCCTCCGACGACTTCGCGAAAGCCGAGCATGGCTGGTGGCTCCACGCGTTCAATCTGTTGCTGCTCCGTGGTCACTTCGAAAGCGCCTTCGAGCAGCACCTGGATATAAGCTGCTTGGGCGCCGCGGTCTTGCACTTTCGAATTCTCGTCATAGCGCACTTGTTGCGCGATCGCGGCAACGCGGAACAGCTCAGCGACAGAAGCGAATCGAAAAAGCGGAATCTCGCGCAGCTTGCGCGCGAGCGCCACAGCGGGTACGGGTGCTAGGAGCTCAAACTGCATGCGGGCTCTCGCTCAGATGATAAGCAGCGAGCGCTTCGGATGCCGATTCGAACACGGCAAAATCGCGCGCATCTCGAAATTCCAGAACTTTCGTTAGGTCGTTCGCTAGCGACCAGAGTTTCAGCTCGCGCACCAAGTCGATGGCGGTCGCGGCGATAACGACGTCTTCGTCGTAGATGAGGCGCGTCAAAGCCTCTTCGACATTCCGAACTCTGGTCCTGAGGAGGACGTTGCCCTTGCGCACTTTCTCCTCAAGCGGGCCTTCGTCAATCAAAGGGAGAAACGTTTTTCGCAAGTTGCTCGACAGCGTGTTGTCGAGAAACTCGATGGCGCTCGCGCGATCGCGCGGGGCGCCTCGCTCGATGGCCCATCGCGCGGCTCGGATGTCCCCCCAGTCGTACAAGAGGCTGAGGAGTCGGAACGCGCGATCCATGCCGCGCTCGAGCTTTTCTTTCGCCGCCTGGCTCAGCAGGAAATCCCGCGACAATCCGCCTCTTTCGAACAGGTCGTAGTCGATACCGAGGTAGCGATAGTAATGATGGGTCTCTTTCTCGAGGAGCGCTTCGATGAGCTTGGCCTCGATGGCGAGCCTGGAGTTATCGCGCCGCACCGTCTCGAGCGCCTTGATGGCCTTGAACCGTATGAAGCCGTCTTCCGTCCCGAGGCATCCTGAGAGCGCGGCGACCGAGGCCTCCGAGGGAATGGCCGCGAGCGTCCCGGGAATGTGGCGGCGCACCCATGGGTCTTCGTTATCGTCATGGAGAAAAAACGCGAGGGTCGGAATCACTTCCTCGCCGTAGCTCACCAAGACGTTACGCGCCGTGTTCTTGAGACGCCGGTCTCCCAGGAGTGAAACGAGTGCCGGCACGAAGAGCAGATCAGCGTCGTCCAAAAGGCGCGCGCTTCTTATGGCTTCGCGCGCGACAGAGATATCCGGATCGTTCAAGAGCGGGATCAGGAGCCGCCGGAAACGAGGGTCCGTCGTGCGGGTGATGGCGCGCGCGGCTTCCCGCCGAGCCGGGACCGCCGATTCGCGACCGTCGGAAGTGAGCCGCACGATCGTTTCTTCCGCGACCCGTCGGTCGGCCTCCTCGTCGCTTTCGGCGAGCGCGACCGCGGCCGTCGCGACGATACGCGGGTCGCTGTCCTCGAGATAAGGCCGCATCATCTCGCGGGCATCTCGGTTGTGGACGGAGGCCAACACCTCTACGGCGGCGGCGCGCACGCCGGGATCCTCGTCTTTCAGAGATTGCTCGACCGAAGGCAGCCAGCGTTGCACGAGCTCGGGGCGCGCGTTTTGGATGGCCTCGAGGGCGCGCGAGCGTACTTCGGGAGAGTCGTGATGGAGCAGGAGCGGTGTAATCAAGTTGTGTTTCTCGAGCGCTTCGAGAAGCTCGATCGAGCGCAGCACTCGCTGGGCGTCCGGACTTCCGAGCTCCTCCACGAGGGTCTCCACCGTCGCCAAGTCGCCCGATTGGGGCGAGAGCCTTTCGGGCTCGAGTGACAGCGTCTCGATGCTGCGTCGAAACGTGGCCATGTATTCACGCTTGGCAAGACGCGTCAGGATGAGCCATAGGCCGGCATAGCCGAGAATCAGGTAGCTCAACTGCCACCACGCCGCGCCGAAAACGTTCAGCGCCACCAGGAGGATGATCGAGCCGAGGCCTTTGCCAATGAAACGGTCCGCGACCACGTCGACGAAGGACTTCGCTTTCAGCTTGATATTGGCCGGGAGAGGCAGAAAAAGCGTCTCGCGCGTCGTCTTGTCGATACTGTAGCGGAGCGAGCCATCGGTGACGCGAGCGACGGCCGAAGTCCAGAGCCCTTGGTTGAAAATGACGAGAATAGCGGTCGCGGTTAAGCTTACCGGTAGAAGCGCCAACGCAACGCCGATTCCGAATATCTTGTAGATGCGGGGTGTGAAATAGACTTGAATGGCGAGGCCGATGAAAGAGATATAGAAAGTGATCGACGCTAGAAAACTTGTGATGCCGTCGAGGTTGTCGCCTTGGGCTTCCGAGACCAGGTAAAGTTGTTGCTCGAGCGTGGCCGCACCGAGCGCGCCAAAGCCGATGATGAGAGCGATGAGCTGCAAGTGTTTCGATTGGCGCAGCATCGCCACTGCCTCGCCGCCGCCCACGGTGTCCTTGACTTCGAACGAGGCGTCCGTCTCGATCGCCGATCGTTTTTGGATCTGGAGTACGAGAACGAAACAAACCGCGAGGATTCCGGCGCTGAGCAAGATGAGGTTCACGGTGCCGAGCGGCACGGAGAGGAGCGACGTGAGCCCTGAGCCCATCATGCCCCCGACCGTCGCGCCTGCCCCAATGAAGCCAAAGACTCGCTTCGCTTGCCGCGGATCGTAGATGTCGTTCGCCAGCGTCCAGAATTGGCTGATCAGGAAGATCCCTAGGAGGAGGCGCCCGAAGAAAAAAAACGCCGCCGAGAGCAGCTTGGACGCCGTCCACGCCTCTTCCATCGCCGGAAGGCGCGGAATGGCGGTGATGGGTGCGGACATCCAGGGCTGGTCGAGGCTGAAGAGAAACCAGAAACCGACTAGGAGCGGAATGAGGACGAGTTGGGTGCCCGGCAATACCCAGGCCTTCGGAATCCTGCCTACGGCGCGGCCGTAATAGTTCAGAATGAAGCCTATCGAAACGCCCGCGATGAGAAACGCGTAGGGCACATATCTCGCGCCCACGTCGGCAATGAACGTCGAAGCCGCAGAAGGTTTGATAATGTTGTAGGCGGTCATTACCAGGAAGGAATAGATGAACATGAGGACCCCGGTACCCGCCTCGCCTTCGCGAAACGTCACTACCGAGCCGAGCACACGTCGAAAAAAGGAATCACTCATGAGGGCCTGAAAAGAATTGCCGCGTCCATGTTACGCCACGTTAGAGAGTCGCGGCAAGGGTAGCGCCTATAGTCGCGCGGAAGCTTTTGCGTCCGGCGGTTGACGAAGGATGGTTATTGCGCCGGAAGAATCAGCGTGAGCTCGTTGCCCTGCTCGGTGGCGGCGGAGGTCCACTCGCCTTGAAAATATTCGACGACATTACTCACGAAGGACATAGGCCAGCTCGCCCCGTTGCGATCGAGCGCCCAGGCGACATATTCTTCGCCGCCGTCTCGCGTTTGACGGACGCGGGCCACGTTGTCGGTGACTTGGATATACGCTTTGCCCTCTTCGATGTGGGCGGAGAGTCGGATGAGGCCGCCATTATGTCCGCTCAAGTCGTGCTCGGCGCGCTCGACAAGCGCCGAGAGCGCGGAGCGAAGTAAAAACGCGTCGGCTCGAACCCGATCCGTCGGTGCGAGCTCCGTCGTCTCGAAGCGCACGGCGTGACGCTCGAGGCTATCCGCGGTCCACGCGCGGACGCTCCGGAAAACGGGACCGAGCGAAATGAGATCCATCGCCGGCGGCTGGCCGACCATGAACTCGAGGACCGCGTCGCGAAAACGTTTCGTTCGGGACAGCTCTTTTCCCATGCCCAAAAGCTCGTTTCCGAGCCAATCCGGACCTTCTGGCTGCGTTCGCAGCCGACCCAAAGTCGAAAACAGCCGGTCGAGAGGGGGCCCCATCTCTACGATGGCTTGCTCGGCGAGCCGGCCGATAAGAGCGTAACGCTCGGCTTGAGCGAGGCGATCTTTGGCCAAGTCTCCCGCGGCGAGCTCGAGAACGGCGGCGACGGCACGGCCCAATTTGTCAAGATGATCGATGGCGTCGGCGCGCGGAGGCGCCGTCTCCGGGGGCAAATAGAAACTCAAGAGCCCGAGTTGTTGACGGGACGTTCTGACGGGGATCGCCACGATCGCTGTGAGCTTGCCACCGCTTCGCTCCAAAACCTGAGCGAGCGGGCCCGGATCCCCCATCATGAACACGAGCGACTTTGCGCCTTCGGCGAGTGCCTTGCCGAGTGGGCGTTGGGACTCGTCGGCCATCGAAACGAGCGGCTCGCGCTGAAGGCCGTGCAGCACGACGGGTTGCAGCTCGCCGTCGTGGCGGATCAAGGAGAGCGACCCGCTGACCGCACCGAAGGCTTCGGCGAGCTGCATGACGAGCGCTCTCAAGACTTCGTCGGGAGGCGTGCCCCCCAGCAGCGCTTGGGACGCTCGAGCCGGAGCGTCGACATCCGTCAATTGTTTGTCCACGAGGTCGCGCTGATCGCGCATGTCCTCGAGGGCGGAAGTCAGTTCCGCTGCGGCCTGGGCGTAGCTGTCGACGAGCGCCTCGGCAGCCTGTGGATCGCTCGCGGGTGTCACAGCGGAAGGCGAAGTGGCACCTTCCACCGAGCGAGCGACAGGCACCTTGACCGCGACACGTGGCAGTGGCTCGATGTCGGCTTCAGGAGTTGGTGGCGCGGGTGTGCCGCCATTTTGGAGGCGGCTGCGTCTGGGTCGCCGAACTCATCGGAATCACTTGACCGCCAGGCGAACATGGCGCGCATCGACTCGGCGGTCCACTCGTCGACGGAGCGCGCGTTTCGCAGGTTGGCGCCGAGCTTGAAGCGTGTCGCGATGTCGTCCATCGTCAGCTCCAAAGCGGCGGCGAAGGTAGCGAGAACGCCTTCCTCTCGGATCGCGACGGCCGGAAAGCTCTTCGTTTTACGCGCATTCAGCGTACGGTCCATCGCTCCGAGCGGCGTGACCTCCGGGAGGTCCCTCTTATTGTATTGATAGATGACAGGAATCGTCGTCGGGTCGAGACCATGCGCGAGCAGGTTCTGATTCATCTCGCGCAGGCTACGAATGGTTTCTTCCCAGCGATCCGCGGCCGAGTTGGCGACGAAAACGACGGCGTCGGCCCCGTTCAAAAGCAGCTTCCGGCTCGCCGCGTACATTCTCTGCCCCGGAACGGCGATGACCTGGAATCGGAGCTCGTAGCCGCGAAAAGCGGGCGTCTTCATTGGGAGCAGATCGAGAAGAATCGTCCGGTCCTGGGTCGAGTTGACCGAGACCATTTCTCCGCGACGTTTCGGGTTGGCTCGACGGTGCAATACGACGAGGTTCGTCGTCTTGCCGCCGGCCGCCGGACCGTAGTAAATGATTTTGGCCCGAACTACCCGTTCACGATGACTGATCTCGACCAAGGCCCGCCTCGCTGCAGGAAGTTAAGAAGAAAGAGTGTACTTTAGTATATCCCAGATCGCGCGCCTCAAGGCGTCACAATCAAGCCACCGGGCGGCTCGTCGAGCTCGCTCGGGAGCTCGAGGGGCGGAGCCCCTTCGAGGCTTGACGCGAATACCTGCCCTGCGAGCTCGAGATAGCTGCCGCGTTTTGCCCCGTGCGCGGCATGTACTTCGACGGCCCGTTCGATCGTTTGCAGCACTTGGACGACATCGGCGTCCGAGGCTTCCGGAGCGCTCTGGATTTGGGCGCGTTCCGAGAGAAGCTTGGCCAGCCAATCGGCGAGCTTTTCGAGCCCAGGCGAGCGCGCGGGATGGCTGTAGACGATGCCTTTTGTGAAGGTCTCGAGCGTCTTGCGCGCGGTCCTGAGGACGTCCTCGAGCTCGTCATCCGAGAGGGATACGAATCTCGTACCGGCCGAGAAGATGAGATGGTGGACGAAAAGGGAGAAAACGAGCTGCGGCTCACTCAGCTGGAAAAAACAGGCGATGAAGCGCGCCTCCTCTTTTTGGCGCGACGCCGACCGCCAGCCGGCGTCGGCGCCCTTCAGATAAATGCAATCGCTCGGACACTGGATCTCAAGTTGCCGCTTCGTGCCGCAGCATTTGGAGCAGATGGGCTCGCCACCGTGAGCGGGACAGGCGCGTTTTCCTCTGACTTTGTTGCAAGACCAGCATATCGCCACGCGCCGACTATAACAGCCTGCTAGTCCCTGTATTCGTGGTTCGTCACATATATCTCGGGCCCTTACAGGGACTAGGCAGGGGCGGCTTGGAGAGCGACGATAACTTCTTGAGCTGACGCGAAGCGGCCGGCGGGGTCGTTTGTGAGGCAACGCGCGAGAACTTGCTCGAATGTCGCAGACGCGTCGGGACATAGCTGTCGGAGCGGCGGCACCCCGTTCTTGGAGGCCTCTTCGCTCGCTGGGTTGTCGCCCGTTAAGGCGTGGAAGATGACGGCGCCCAGGGAGTAGATGTCGGATCGAGGGCCGATGGCGGCGCCGCTCAGAAACTCCGGGGCCGGGTAGCCATCCGCTCTTCCGAGCTGAGCCACCCTCAGCGCGCCCATGCCGAACCCGGTGAGCTTGAGCTTTCCGCTCGCTCCGATCAAGATGTTGGTGAGCTTCAAATCACGATGAAGGAGTTTTCTATCATGCGCGTAATTGATCGCGGCTGCCAATGTAGTAAGAAGATCCATCCCCTGTTTGACCGAAACGCGTTTATTGCGCTCGAGGAACGTGGACAAGCTGAACCCGTCCACGTACTCCGTGACGGCGGCCCGCGTGCCGCGAACTTGGATGAGGCCGAGCAAGCGGACGAGAATCGGATGTTCGAGGCTTCGGGCGAGCTTGGCCTCCGCGATGAACTGCTGCAGGATGCTCTGGTTTGCGATCAGGTCCTGGCGTAGAAGCTTGACGATGACGGGGCTCTGATTGCGGGTATCGATTCCTTTGTGGGTGGTTCCGAGAAGCCCCTTTCCAAGAAGCTCGCCGAGCTTAATAGGAGACGACGCTTCTGCTTGCCGCGGCACGACGGGTGCCGCAGGAGGTGCGGGTTGGGCCGGAGGAGCCGCAGGAGGTGCGGGTTGGGCCGAAGGAGGTGCGGGTTGGGTCGGAGGAGCCGCTTGGGTCGGCGGCTCGGCGTCGGCGCCAAGTGCGCTCAAACGGGCGATACGCTGCTCCACATCCTCGTAGCCGTAGCGCTCGGTCAGCACTTTCCGGAATGTGTCGATCGCCTGGGATGTCTTGCCGAGTTCTTCGAAAGCGCGTCCAAGACAGTAGAAGTGCTCGAGGGTCTTGCCGCTGATTTGTAGGCCACCTAGCAACCGTATCTGGACTCCTCAATCAACACCTTTCTCAAAAAAGTCTTCCTCATATCTGGACTCCTCAATCAACACCTTTCTCAAAAAAGTCTTCCTCATATCTGGACTCCTCAATCAACACCTTTCTCAAAAAAGTCTTCCTCAGAGCTGCTCGTCCAAATCGGTGACGAGTGGGTCAGACTGCAAACATATCTACGGCCTCAGTGAGGAGCGTCTTGGGTGCTCCGGGCCATGACGGAAAATCCGCGCGCGAGGAGCCAATCACTTTGAGCGACCTCTGAGGGCCAGTGTTGCTATCGGCTTGACCCCGCGCCGGTCCGACCGGTACGCCATCGGTGACGAGTGGGTCAGACTGCAAACATATCTACGGCCTCAGTGAGGAGCGTCTTGGGTGCTCCGGGCCATGACGGAAAATCCGCGCGCGAGGAGCCAATCACTTTGAGCGACCTCTGAGGGCCAGTGTTGCTATCGGCTTGACCCCGCGCCGGTCCGACCGGTACGCCATCAGTTGGATGGGTATCGTCGCAGCCTCTGTTGGAAGGGAAGAAGGAAAACACGAAAGTGGAGCCTCTATGCGGCCGCGGGCACCGACTGGAATTCACTCTCGCGGGTGGAGACGGCCCAGACTATCCGGGCGAGTTTGTTGGCGACAGCAATCGCGGCTTTGTTGTGTCCCCGCGAGCGGTGGACCTTCCGCGCCCAGGCGCGGAGCTTGTCGGGCGGGCTCTTGCTGACGTTGGCCGCTCGGAGCACGGCGCGTCCGCCCTGCGTGAGGAGCGTACGGAGGTAGGAGTCGCCACGCTTGGTGATGCGCCCGAGGCGGCGAATGTCACCACTGGAGTTCTCTTTGGGAACGAGGCCGAGGTAACTCGAGAAGCGGCGTCCCGATGGGAAGCGGCGCAGATCCCCAACGAAGCCGACGATGGCGGTCGCGGTCAGAAGTCCGATGCCGGGAATGGTGAGAAGTCGTTGCACCTCAGGAAGCTGCTTGGCGAGCGCCTTGAGCTCGTGCTCGATGCCAGCGCACTTGTCCTTGAGCTCTCGAATCTCGGAGCACGCATCACGCAGGTGCGGACGGAGCACGTCGGGCAAATCAGAATCAGCGTCTTCGACGAGCTCGGAGATGGCGGGCACGACGAAGTGAGCGCCCTTGGGGATGAAGAGTCCGAGCTCGCGCAGGATCCCGCGTACGGCATTGATGCGTGCGGTCCGTGTGGAGAGCCATCCTGAGCGTAGGCGATGGAGCGCGGCGAGGGTGTGCTGGCGCACGGACTTGATGGGCACCGAAAGAATCTCCTCGTTCCGGTAAGCCTCGAGCAAAGCTTTGGTGTCCGCGCGGTCGTTCTTGCTCCCGCGTCGATACGGCCTTACGAGGTGAGGTGGGAGCAGGACGACGTCGTGTCCCAACCGTTGCAACGTCCTTGCCCAGAAGTGAGCCGAGCCGCAGGCTTCAAGAAGCACGGTGGCAGCGCTCTGTTTCGCAAAAAACGACACCAACTTGGGTCGACTCACACGGAGTTGCTTGGACACCTTCCCCGCTTCGCGCGAGATGGCAATCTCGAAGACGTTCTTTGCAAGATCCACAGCGATCGTCGTATCTTTCATTCGGACTCCTCCTTTTTCGATGCGTTCTTTCGACTGACTTTGGCACATCGATGCCGTCTATGTCAGCGGAGGAGTCCATCCCATCACTCGAGCTTGTCCACGGCGAGCGCGGGCATGTTCTTCTCGATGAACAAGCGCGCTAGCACGAGCGTGGCGTCGTCATAGTGATCGTGGCTTCCGTCGATCTGCTGCAGCAGCTGAATGGCGCGGTCGCCGTCGCCTTGCTGCTTTGCCAGCTTGCCTGCTTCGCAAAAGCGTCCGCTCTGTTCGTAGAGCTCAGAGGCCTTCGAGTAGTCCTTGATCTCGTCGTAGAGCTTCGCGGCCTGCTCGCGGTCGCCCCCTTCCTCAAACATCACAGCGGCTTTTTGTTTCTCGCCAGCACGCAGATAAACCCCTGCCGCTTGTAGAGGCGCGTCGCCTTTCTCATAGCATCGCGCGGCCCCTTCCAGATCGCCCACGGATTCGTAGAGCTCCGCGGCACGCGGATTGTCACCGCCTTTGAGGAAATGGTCGGCGGCCGCGGCGTTATCTCCGGCGTGAAAGGCGATCTCTCCGTGCAATAGGGCCGCCCGCTCGTTCTTACCGGCTTTTTCGAACATCTCGGCCGCGCCTTTCAGGTTCTCCTCTTTGAGGAGCATCTCCGCGGCGTCCAGGTAGCGACCCTCCTTGGCGGCGAGCTCCGCCGCCTGCTGCGAGAGACCGGCTCGCTTGTAGAGCTCGGCGGCCCGCTCGGGCGCGCCACCTTTCTCGTAGAGCTTTCCCGCGTGCAGGGCGATCCTGGATTCTCGATCGGAGCCTGCGGCGATGAGCCCCCCACCTCCAGCGGAACTCGATGCTGACCACTGCTGCTCGTAGTTCTGGGCTGCTTTGACATGTTCCCCGAGCTTCTCGAAGCACTTCGCGGCTTGCGGAAAATAGGAGACGTCTTCGTAGAGCTCGGCGGCTTTGTCGTAGAGAGCTGCGTCGAAGTAGAGCTTGGCGGCGTCGATCTTCTGTCCGTGCTGCTCGTAGTGTTTGGCAGCTTCAGCATGTTTGCCGACTTTCACGAGCATTTGCGCAGCGCGTTTCCAATCTTCTCCTTGGAAGTACATGTCGGCCGCGCGCTCCCACTGCTCGAGCTCCTCGTGGAGCGCGGCGGCGGAATTGTATTCCTCGGCTTGGATATACATGTTGATGGCCTCGGGGTACCACTCCGCCTCTTCGTAGAGGCGTGCCGCCCCCGCGAGGTCACCCCCTTTTTCGAGCCGTTTGATCTCCCCCTCGAAGCGCCGAAGCTGGAGCTGCTCGGCCCCGGGAAGCTTTTCGAGGAGGCGGTCCCAGTGGCCAGTGTCCTGAAGCTTTTGGATCCCTTTCTTGATGGCGACGTAGACGACGATGATGACCAGCAGAACGTCTACGACGGGCGCTGGAAGGAAGCTCTTCAGGAAATCCATGTCTCGATCGTCGAACCAGGCGACGAAACCCCGAATACACGTTGTCGAGAGGGGTCCCGCGGGAGAGTTTCAAGCATTGTCGCACTGGCACCGAGGAATGTCAAAGCGGCGCGCAGTCATAAGGTTACGGGCGTTCGCGGTTTGACAGGGCGTCGTCCGGGCGTCTAGCATGAAGTCGAATCGTCATCACGCGAAAAGAAAGGACAAGGCGGTTGAGCGAGACCGAAAGCGCCCTCGGGCAGGATACCGGGGCCGCGGCGCAAGAGGAAGAGTTCGCGAACGCGAAGCGCCTCGCCCACCACCTCGGCTTCGCATTCGTCGACCTCGCACTTTTTCGCGAGAACCTATCCGTGTGGCAGCAGATCCCCCTGGACTCCATTCTGCGCTACCGGGTCGTCCCGCTTCGGGAGCAGGACGGAAGCGTCGTGGTGGCGGTGGCGGAGCCCGAGCGCTATCGAGAGCTCGATGAGCTCGAGCTCACGCTGGGCCGGCCGCTCGAGATCGAAGTTGCAGCGGCGTTTCAAATCGAAGCGATCCTGAAACGCAACCGAGGCTCGAGCTTCCTGCTCGACAAAGCTTCCGAGGAGCTCAAGCTCGAGCTCGTCTCCGAAGACGACAACGAACACGAAGAGCTCGAAGCGACGTCTGAGACGTCGAGCCCCATCATCAAACTCGTCCACTCCCTCTTGCTCAACGGTATCGAGCGCCGCGCGAGCGACATTCACGTCGAGACCAAAGAAGAGAAAGTATTGCTGAAGTACCGTATCGATGGGGTTCTCTACCCCGCGATGGATCCCGTCGACCGCCAGCACCACAGGGCGATCGTTTCGCGGCTCAAGGTTATGGCGGAGCTCGACGTTGCCGAGAAACGGATCCCCCAGGATGGCCGCTTCAAGCTCAAGATTCGATCGCGCCCGATCGACTTCCGCGTCTCGATCATGCCGAGTATCTATGGCGAAGACGTCGTCATACGGATCCTGGACAAGGAGTCCATCAGCGAGCAGTTCTCGGAACTTCGGCTCGAGCTCCTCGGGTTTCGGGATCACGAGCTGAAGCGATTTCGAAAGTTCATCCACGAGCCCTATGGCATGGTGCTCGTTACCGGACCGACCGGAAGCGGTAAGACGACGACGCTCTATGCGGCGCTCTCCGAGATCGCAACACCGGAAGAGAAGATCGTCACCATCGAAGACCCCGTCGAGTATCGGCTGCCCAACATCACGCAGATCCCCGTGAACGAGAAGAAAGGATTGACTTTCGCTCGCGGCTTGAGGTCGGTGCTGCGTCACGATCCGGATACGATCATGGTCGGTGAGGTGCGTGATGGCGAGACCGCGCAGATCGCGGTGCAGGCGGCTTTGACGGGCCACCTCATGTTCACGACGGTTCACGCGAACAACGCCTTCGATGTCATCGGCCGTTTCTTGCATATGGGCGTCGAGCCTTACAACTTCGTGTCCGCGCTGAATTGCGTCATGGCGCAGCGTCTCGTGCGCAGCATTTGCGGCGAATGTCGTGAGCCGGCTACCGTGAGCTCGGCGGAGCTCGAGCTGTCGGGGCTCGAGAGCGCCGATCGCGATCGCGGGTTCTTCGTCGGTCGCGGATGCTACAAATGTCACGGAACAGGCTTTTATGGACGCACGGCGGTGTGCGAGCTTCTGAGTCTCAATGATCGTCTGCGTCAGCTGATTCTCGAAAGACGCAGCAGCGCTGAGCTCAAACACGCGGCCGAGGACGGTGGCATGACGTCCCTGCGCAAGCAAGCGCTCGAAAAAGTCTTCGCTGGCATCACCACCCTCGCCGACATCAACAAAGTCACGTTTGTCGAGTAGCCACAAACATTTCTTGAGTGCTGAATCCTGAACGTCGCCGATACCGCGATGAATTAGCACTCGTCTCCCTAGACTGCTAGTCGACATCTTTTGATCTTTGCGACCCGTTTTGGGACAGTTTTTGTCACCCGTTCAACCATCGAGAAAACTGTAGCACTCTGTCTCCCTAGACTGCTAGTCGACATCTTTTGATCTTTGCGACCCGTTTTGGGACAGTTTTTGTCACCCGTTCAACCATCGAGAAAACTGTAATTAAGGTTCAATTGTCTTTTCAACAGCTTCTGCTCGCGTCCCCGTTACGCCTCGTTGTGCACGCAAATTGCATTCAAAAGAATCAAGGTCAGCTAGCTCGAAAGGAGGCAACATCATGGACAGGCTACTTCACTCAGAGACTCCGATCGAATATTTCAGGGAGGTTGTGGAGAAGGTGATGGCCCGCCAGAATTTTCGATCGAGCGAGCTCTCCTCCTTCTATCTCGTGAAGCTCCTCGATAACTTCGTCGCGATCGAACAGTGTGAGGCGGGTCCTGAAGCGACACTCGCCGAACTCTATTGCGAGGCTCTTAGGAGTTGCGGCAGCGAGCGTTTCACAAAACTCAAGCTCACCGGCGATGTAGCGCTCTTCGTTTCCGGATTTTTTGCCGACAGCATCGTGCGCCGCCGTGTCGAGCTCGACTACTATATGCGCATGGGAGGTTCTGCTTATGGGCGCGCCCCAGAGCTCAGCCCTCGCGACGCCGCGGCGATGTTCGAAGAGCTCTCTAAGAAATTTCGCCGCTTCGTGGACGTTTTGCACGAGGTCAGTGAAGAAAGTGCGATCACCGATGCACCTTCGATTTTGCGCCTATACGGGCGTTGGCTCGAATCGGGAAGCGAGCGAAGCAGGCGGCTTCTCGAGCGTGAGGGGATCCTTCTCGATCGATCGGCCAAGCAGGTGCACTGAAGACTATGCTCGACTCTATTTTTCGACACATCGATCGTGTTTACGGTCTCGAGCTCGAAGTCGATATCGAGGATTTTCTCATTTCTTCGGATATGTGCGCGCGTCTCGGCCACGATGCAGCGCGCGCGGCCGTGATGGTGCGCGAGGGGCATAGCCGTGAGGAGCTCGAGCTCGGCGTCTATATCGGGGAAGAGGCGCTCGACCAGCTTTCAGAGATCGACCTGACGACGTCGATCCGTGCCGAAAGTTTCGAGCTGCTCGTGACGGCGATCGAAGAGGTCAGCCATTTCGCTTATCTGCACTTTAGTGCGTCGCGCGAGAGGCGTGTGACCCAACTCGAGCTCGAGCTTCAAGCAGAAGTGGACAAGTTCATCACTTCGACGATCCTTCTGGCGTCACGGAATGACGGCAGGGTGCCCCGTAATTTGCTCGACCGGCTCTTTGGCGATTTCGAGATTCGTCGCGAGCTGGAACCGATGACGCGTGAGCGTTACAAAGCCGCGGCTTCGCTCGCCTCCCGCTACTGCACCCACGTCGTTCAAGCGGCCCTTGCGCGCGATCGTTTGAGCGCTCTACTTCCAGAGCTCCGGAGTTTCTACCGACTCACGCAGCGCGGTAAGATCGGCCGCATCCACAACATCGTCTACGCGGCCTGAGAACTCGCTGCGATATACTCTCACCCCGATGAGACGGGACGTGAGGGCTAAGCTTTTGGAGCGGCGTGCCCTCTCGCAGGATGCCAGCCTTCTCGAGTTCGAATCCGACTTTCTTGCGAACGAGTTCCGACCGGGGCAGTTCACGATGCTGCGCCTGCCTAGCGACGACGGCCTGTTGCTCCGCCGCCCCTATTCGTTTTGCGACGCCGATGTCGCAGCTGGGCGGTTCAGTTTGCTCGTGAAAGAGGTAGGACGGGGTACGCGCGCTCTGGCGCGGCTCCTTCCGGGCGACGAGGCCGATTGTCTAGGACCCCTCGGCTCCGCTTTCTCGATGCCGCCCGATGCCAAACGCCCTGTCGTCGTCGCGGGCGGGGTGGGTATCGCCCCCTTTGTCGCCTTTTGCCGGGCTTTGAGCTCGGTGGGGAAAGTGGCCCTCGTTCTACTCGGAGGCCGGACCGCGCATGACCTGTATCTGCGCGAGGTGTTCGAGGCGCTCGGAATGGATGTGCGCTGTACGACCGAGGATGGCAGCGTGGGCACCATGGGCCGTGTCACAGCGCTGGTCGACGACGCGCTCGATGGCGAGACCCAGCTCTATTCCTGCGGACCGACGCCCATGTTGTTGAGCGTCGCCGAGCTCGCCGCGGCCAAAGGTGTCCCCCACGAGGTCTCGCTCGAGCGGCGCATGGGCTGCGGTATGGGGTGCTGTCTCGGCTGTGTCGTCTATACGAGCGCGTATGTGCGCTCCTGCACTGAAGGTCCCGTCTTCGATGCAAGCGTCATCGCGTGGGAGCGCGACCCACACCCGCTATGACGGTAAAACCCGACCTGAGCGTGTCGTTCAAAAGCCTCCGGTTCCGAACCCCGCTCATCGCTGCGAGCGGCACTTTCGGTTACGGGACCGAATATCTCGACGTTGTCGACTACGAAGCCATTGGCGGCATCGCGGTAAAAGGCCTCTACCTCGAGCCTCGCGAAGGCTGCCCGCCTCCTCGGATCTGGGAAACGCCTTCGGGGATGTTGAACGCGATCGGCCTTCAAGAAGTGGGTATCCGGCGCTTCATCGACGAAAAAATGCCTCGGCTTCGTGAGCTCGGGACGACCGTCCTCGTCAACATTTGCGGCAACACTTTGGAGGAATACCAAGAGCTTGCGCATATCCTCGACGGCGTCGACGGCGTCCATGCCATCGAGATGAACATTTCTTGCCCCAACGTCCAAGAGGGCGGGATTCTCTTCGGATGCGATCCGGACATGGCGGCGCGGGTGACCGCGGCGGTTCGAGCGCAGACGAAGCTTCCGATCATCCCCAAGCTCAGTCCCAACGTCACCGACATAACGGTGGTGGCGCGGAGTGTCGAAGCGGCCGGCGCGGACGCGGTCTCACTCATCAATACGATGCCGGCCATGGCGATCGACGTGGAGAGCCGTCGTCCCCGCCTCGCGAACGTCGTGGGGGGGCTGTCCGGTCCCGCTATCCGTCCCATCGCGGTGCGGATGGTCTACCAGACAGCGAGAGCTGTGAATATCCCCATCATCGGGATCGGGGGAATCACGTCACACGAAGACGCGCTCGAGTTCATCCTCGCGGGTGCTTCGGCGGTGCAAATCGGCACGATGAGCTTCGTCGACCCGTCCGTGTGGCGGTGCACGCTGGACGGGCTCGAGGCCTATTGCGAGCGCCACGACGTCGAGTCGATTTCGGAGCTGACAGGCGGTGTCCTTTCATGACGACGGAGCTCATCGTCGCGGTCGATGTCGACTCGCTCGACAAGGCGTTGCGACTTCGAGACGAGCTGTCGGACGTGGTTGATTTATTCAAGGTCGGCAAAGAGCTCTTCACCGCGGTTGGCCCGCGCATTCTCGAAGAGCTGACGGCGAGCCGGGTTTTTCTCGATTTGAAGTTCCACGATATACCGAACACAGTGGCGGGAGCGGTCGCCGTCGCGGCGAGCGCAGGCGTGCCTATCGTCGACGTGCACGCGGCGGGAGGCCGCGCGATGATGGAGGCGGCGTCTAAGGCCGCGCGAAAGTGCGCGTCGATCGTTATGGGCACAACGGGGCCTCGCGTGTTCGGTGTCACCGTACTGACGCACCTTGCTGATGACGACTTGCGCGAAGTGGGTATCGTGAGCTCGAGCGAGGATCAGGTCGTGCGTCTCGCGAGGCTCGCGGCGGCCTCGGGCCTTGATGGTGTGGTGGCTTCGCCTCTCGAGGTCCGAGCGGTGCGCGAAGCGACCGAAGGTCAGCTCGATGTGCTCGTCCCGGGCGTCCGTCCCGCTTGGGCGGCCGCGAGCCACGACCAAAAACGCGTCGCAACCCCTGCCAAAGTCGCACGCGACGGCGCCCGCTACATCGTGGTTGGCCGCGCAATCACGCGGCAAAGCGATCCGCGCGACGCCGCAAAAAAGATCCGAGACGAGCTAGAAAACGCATGAGCGCCCCCCCGATAGAGATCGAGCTCCTGACCCGGCCAGGCTGCCGGCTGTGCGACAAGATGAAGCAAGCCCTAAAGGAAGCCTCTAAGGGCCTAAACATCGACCTACGAGAGATCGACATCTCAAAGGACCCGGCCCTAGAAAAGAGGTACGGCGAAGACGTCCCGGTGCTCTTCGTGAACGGAAGCCAAGCCTTCAAACACCGCGCAAAGGCCACAGATCTGAGGGAGCGCCTCCGAAAAGAGACCTGAATGCTGAATGCCTCATGAAGAGTCCCGCGACGCAAAGCGTCACGGGACTCTCCAGGTTTACTTAGCGTCTATCCGAATGTGCCCGCGGCGATTGCGCTGCCAGCAGCTTTCGTTCTCGTCGGTGCATTGCGGCCGCTCCTCGCCATAGCTCACCATCTTGAGCCGATTCGCAGGGATACCGAGCGACTGCAGGTATTCCACGGTGGCGCGAGCACGTCTTTCGCCAAGGGCCAGGTTGTACCCCTCGGTCCCGCGGTTGTCGCAATGCCCTTCCACCTCGATGACGGCGGTGTTGTAGCTGAGCTTGAGCCAGTCCGCGTTGTTCGACAACGACGCGCGTGCATCGTCCCTCAAATCCGACTGGTCGTAGTCGAAATAGACGTCACTGAGGTTGCGCTGCAGCTCTGCGACCGACGCCCGCTGAAAAAGCTCTGCGTCCGTCGGCGCCGGCGGTGGTGGTGGTGGCGGCGGTGGCGGCGGTGGCGGTGGTGGCGGTGGCTCCTCCGGCGGCGGTGGTGGTGGTGGCGGTGGCGGTGGTTCCTTTCCACAACCGGCCAGTCCCAAGACGAGCGTGAGGGCGATTAGGAGCAATCCCAGGGAGGCCATCCAAGATCTTTTCACTTGCTCACCTCCTGCGCGATTCTTGTTCATCTTGCTTCTCTCGTCCATCGCGCAGTCTATATCCATGGATTGTCGAGAAGCGTGTCGTCAACTGAGCCAACGAGGTAGGACCCTCGATTGGAGCGATAGTCTAATCGCGTAAAGCGCGACTTGTCAATGGTGGGTTAAAAAAGTTGCTTGGGCCGTTCAGTTCCCTGTATCAGTAGTTCGTCACACAAATCTCGGGCCACGGGATCAGGCGCGCTGGCGGCTTCGCTCGGGCAAGATCTTGTAACGTTTCATCTTTTCATGGAGCGTCGTCGGATTAAGGCGTAGCTCCTCGGCAGCCTTTTTCTGGCTGCCTTCCACGCGCTCGAGGGTCTGCACGATGATGCGCTTCTCGATGTCGGCGATGAGATCGCGGAGGGAAACGTTTTTCAGACGACTCGGCCCTGGAACGGTCAAGGACGGAGGCGCGCAGAAGTGCTCGGGCAGCGTTGTGCCATCGAACTTGGCTGCGGAGGCGATCGAAACGGCCCTTTCGATCATCATCGAGAGCTCCGCGACATTGCCGGGCCAGTCGTAGTTCGAGTAATTGTCGATGGCGGAAGATGGGATGCCCAGGGGTTTGAGCTCGAGCCGCTCGCAAAATCGTTTGAGAAAGTGATCGATGAGAACGGGGATGTCGCCGCGTCGCTCCCGAAGAGCGGGAATCTCGATCGTGATTTTGGAAGCGGCGTCGAAGGCTTCAGGGTCGAATCCTCGCTCGCCGAGCTTAGGTAGAAGTGACGGGTTGGCGGATGTCATGAGACGGAATGGCAGGGGCTCGTGGAGAAACTGTTTGAGAGCGGCCTGGTCTTCGGGAACGAGCGCCGTTAGCTTGGCAAGGTAGAGGGTGCCTGGCCGGGCGCCATGCACGTAATAGCCTCGACCCGTATCCGCGGCTTCCCGGATTTCGTTCAGGAGCCGGCGGAACTCGCCTTTGGGGAGGCTTTCTAGATCCATGGGCAGAAATGTGGAGCCCGGATTACGGCCGTGGCGATGGAGAAGCTGGGCGGCCAGGCGTCGGCCGGTGCCGTCCTCGCCGGCGAGGAGCACCGTGCCGGTGGCGAGTGCCGCGGTGGCGATCGATTTACGGACTTCCTGGGACTCGGGCGTGCACCCGACCCAGTCGCTGAGGCTGACAGCGCTTCCGAGCTGGCGTTTAAGCGTGCGGTTCTCCTCGAGGAGCTTTCGAAAGACAAGGGCCGAGTCGATGGCCATCAAGAGCGCGGTCCGGTCGAGTGGTTTCAAGATGAGACCGGACGGACGCTGGCGATAGCTCGAGAACGAAGCACACGGTGTATTGGGAGTGACAAGGAGCAAGATCGCAGCATGCCCCGCGCCGTCCCGAAGAATCTCCATCACCCGCCACGACGGCTCGCTGACGGAATCGGTGTCGAGAATGATGACCTGGTGCTGCTGTTTGGTCAGCTCGGCTTCGGCCTGGGACAAGTCGTCGACGACCTCGACGGCCCAGTATTCGGACGTCAAGGTAGAGGCGGCGTCCGAGGATGCTTGGCTTCTGCCGATGATGAGGATCGACTCTTCAGACAGCTCTAGTTTCTTCACTGGGATCTATCGATCTTTAGACGAGCGACGGACTCGGTTGGTTCCGCAGTGCTTTGCGTCCGAAATCGGACGGTGGGCGGCTGTGGAACGTGCCGGGTTTTCTTTTTGGAACATCGCTCATTTGAACGCAAGTTTGGTGCCAAACGAAGAGAACAGTAATGTCCACTATCTAAGGGAAAACAGGCACGCCGCCGGCGGCCTCGATCCAGATCCTTTACAGCCGTGGCAAGAGCTTTACATAACAGCGGGCCAACAAATTGAATCGGAATGGGAGGAAAGCGTCTCGCCAATGGGGTCGTCAGGCGACCTCATCCAGAAAATACCGGTGCACGCGACGATCGTTTGAAAGCTCAGGGTGAAATGTGCTCGCGAGCAACCGTCCCTGACGTACGAGCACCGGTTGGTTCCGGTGCTCGGCGAGCACTCGGACTTCCGGGCCCGTGCGGGAGAGGATCGGGGCCCGGATGAAGACCATAGGCAGCGGCTCATCGCCAAGCTCGCGGCAGGCTCCAGGGCTCTCGTGACTGTCGATTTGCCGGCCATAGCCATTGCGCTCGACGTCGATATCCATGAGGCCGAGGGAGGCTTGGCTCGGCGCGGAGACGGTGCGCGCCAGGAGGATCGTGCCCGCGCACGTTCCGTAAAGCGCCCCGCCGGATGCGTAGAAATCCCGGAGCGGCTCCATCAGCTCTTCCTCCTCCAAGAACTTGACCATCGTCGTGCTCTCACCTCCAGGAAGGATGAGAGCACGGAGGCCTTCGAGCTCCGAAGCTTTCCGGATCTGTCGCGAGCTCCGGCCGAGCCGCTCCAGCATGCGCTGGTGCTCCACGTAATCGCCTTGAAGCGCCAACACTCCGATTCCGTTATTCACTGTTTTGTCCGTTGCTCGTTGTGGGCAACCGGCTACCGCTGACTACTGGTTACCAGCCTCGGGTCTGGAGTAGTTCCTTCTCGTCCATTGCTGCGACGTCGAGACCTGGCATCGGCTCACCGAGACCGCGCGACACTTCGACAAGCATCTTGGGATCCTGATAGTGCGTCACGGCTTTCACGATTGCCACGGCCCGCTTGGCCGGGTCCTCGGACTTGAAGATTCCGGATCCGACGAAAACCGTTTCGGCGCCGAGCTGCATGCAGAGCGCGGCGTCGGCCGGCGTCGAGACACCGCCCGCGGCGAAGTTCGGCACGGGAAGCTTCCCGTTGCGGGCGACGATCTTCACGAGCTCGTAAGGCGCGCCGAGGCGCTTGGCTTCCCCCATGAGCTCGTCGGTCGTCATGACGGTGAGCTTGCGCATGTGGCCAAAAACTGCGCGCAGGTGACGTACGGCTTCGACGATGTTCCCCGAGCCTGCTTCCCCTTTGGTGCGAATGAGAGCGGCGCCTTCGCCAATCCGACGAAGCGCTTCTCCCAGATCCCTGCAGCCGCAGACGAAAGGAACGTCGAAAGCCTGTTTGTCGATATGGTTCTCTTCATCCGCCGGCGTCAACACTTCGCTCTCGTCGATGAAGTCGACGCCCATCGCCTGTAAGAGCTGCGCTTCCACGAAGTGTCCGATACGCACTTTGGCCATGACAGGGATGCTCACCGTCTCGATTATCCCGTCGATCATGTCGATGGCGGACATCCGCGCGACGCCGCCGTCACGTCGAATATCGGCGGGCACGCGCTCGAGCGCCATCACCGAGACCGCGCCCGCATCTTCTGCGATCTTGGCTTGCTCGGCGTTCGTCACATCCATGATGGCGCCACCTTTGAGCATGTCGGCGAGGCCTGTCTTGAGCTTGAGACTTGTTTCAGTCATTTGTTACCTCCGATGAAATTAGGCAATTCAAATATGCAGAGCAGGCTCTTGCTCTCTCTCGCCCGGCCCAGAAGTCTCTTCGCCCGTCTCGCGGTCGAGCAGCCGCTCGAGGGTCGCGCCGAGCTTCTTGATACCCAACTCGATATGCTCCAGAGAAACTCTGGAAATGGAGAGACGCAGGAAACGTTTTCCTTGACCGCGCGCAAAGAAGTTAGAGCCGGGCGTGAACATTACACCGTCGACGGAGCTCTCGGCTAGGACCGCTTCGGCCGAGACGTTCTCCGGGAGCGTGACCCAAGAGGCAAAGCCGCCTTCGGGCTCCGTCCAGCTCACGGTTTTCGGGAAAAAGCGTTCGAGTGCGCCGATGAGCTTGCGGCTTTTCTCCCGATAGATGAGGGCGAGCTTCTTTAGATGCTCGCTGTAGTATCCGCGCTCACAAAATTCGAGTACGGCGGCTTGAAGAAGTAGGCTCGTGTGGTAATCGGAGATGAGCTTGCTGCGGCGGAGTGTGACCACGACGTCTCGAGGCGCGACGATCCACCCAAGCCGGAGCCCAGGGAAGAGGCCTTTCGAAAAGGTTCCGATATACGCCACGCAGTCTTGCTCGTCGAGCGCTTTCAAAGGCGGCACGGGCTTGCCATTGAAGCGCAGCTCGGAGTCGAAGTCGTCCTCGACGATGGGGACTCGGAACCGCGCGGCGAGATCCACGAGGCGTCTTCGCGACGCGAGATCCATGGTGATTCCGGTCGGGTTGTGGAAAGTCGGCATCGTGAAAAGAAGCTTCGGCCGCGAGCGTGTCAGCTGCGCCTCGAGAGCATCGAGGTCCATGCCGCGCGGCGTCATCGCGACCTCATCGATTCGCGCCTGATATTGCGCGAGCAGCGGCAAAACGATCGTGTAGGTCGGGCTCTCGACGACGACCGGGTCTCCTGGGTCGAGCAAGGTGCGACAGATTAAGTCGAGCGCTTGCTGAGAGCCGTTGACAATGAGAACGTTCTCCGTCGTGGTCCGAACCCCTCGCTCGGCGAGCCGCTCGGCGATGTAGCGGCGCAGCGGCGGGTGTCCCGCGGCCGGACCGTATTGCAAAAGCTTCTTCCCCTCACGCTTGAGCACCGCGTCGAGGACGACGCGGAAGGGCTCCACCGGGAAGAGCCCTTCATCGGGTACGAGAGACGCGAAGTCGATCGGATCGGGATGGGGCGTGGTCTCCGTTGGTGAGGGCACGCGCTGTCGGGCGCCTTCCACCGCCCGAGAGAACGACCAGCGGAGTGGGGAAGGCGCGCTCGTGGCGCGCTCGCTCACGAAGGTCCCCTGGCCTACATGCGATCGAACGTGGCCGGTTTTCGTGAGCTCTTTATAGGCGTTCGTGACCGTATTCCGGTTGATGCCTAGTTGCGCGGCGAGGTCGCGGCTCGCAGGAAGCTTAGTCCCCGGCGGAAGCCCCCCGTTTTCGATCCGCGCCCCGATGAGCGTCTGAAGTTGCTGGTAGAGCGGCTTCTTCGAAGTTCGGTCGAGCTCGAGCGCATCTCGCCATTGGCCCATGCCAATGTTCTAACAATTAGAAGTCATCGTGTCAACCAATGGCCAATTGGGTTGTATGTATACAGTCCAATCGGTGGATTGGACTGGGAATTAGTTGACGATCCCTTGCTGAAAGACTTTGGCTTCGATGAATAGATCGAGAAGGGCGCGGTCGAGCTTGCCCGCTTCGGCCTCCGATTCCAGGATGCCGATGGCCGATTCGGTCGTGACCGCGGGCTTATAGGGCCGGTCTTTGGCGGTGAGCGCGTCGTAAATATCGGAGATCGTCATCATGCGCGTCTGGGGAGGAATATCGACTGCTTGGATACTCTTCGGATAGCCGCTCCCATCGAGCTTTTCGTGATGGCCACGTGCGAGCTCGGGGATCTTGCGCAGATCGCCCGTCCACGGGATGGTTTCTAGAAAGTCATATGTGTGTTGGACGTGGGATTGTATCTGGTCGCGCTCTTTGCTCGTCAAAGTGCCTCTCGAGAGGCTAAGCGCGGCGAGCTCTGTCGGCTCGAGGTAGTTGCGTTCGCTTCCATCATCATCTTCGTAGGTCAGCCTCGCGATCGTGTCGAGGTCCTCGAAGACGGCGGACTCCATGACGCTCGGCTCGTTAGCGGCCTCGACGCTCTCACGCGCGGCGTCCACGTCGACGAGCTTCCGTGCCAGCTCCTCCTTCATTCGGAGGATCTGTTCGGGGGTCGCGTCGCCGCGAAGAAGACGGTCGAGCATTTTTCGAAGAAATTGAGCTTCGAAGGTCCGTTTGATCGTCTTGAATCGCTGACGCAGCCCCTCCATCTCGCCGTGATAGAGCTTCTTGCCCTTCAGAAGAACTTTTTCTTTGACGCCGACTTTTCCGAAATCGTGGAGGAGCGCCGCGTAGTTCAGCTCGCGGATTTGCTCTTCGCTCATTCGGAATCGCGAAATAGACTCCCGTGTCCGCTCGCGTGGTAACGACGGCCAGTTCTTTCGTCATGCGCGCGACGCGGTTGGAGTGTCCCTGCGTGGTCTTGTCGCGGCTCTCGATGGCCTTCACGGCGGCGAGCACGAAACGCTCGAAGAGCTTCTCTCGTTCCCGATAGAGATCGTTGTTCTCAACGGAGACCGCGGCTTGGCTCGCAAGCGAGCGCACAAGACGCTCGTCGTCCTCGTCGAACGGGAGTACTTCGCGCGCAAAGCTCTCCCGGGTCTCGAGCACAGCGTCTCGGGCCATCTTTTTGTTGATCAGCTGAAGAACGCCGATGCAATCGCCTTCTTGATTCTGCATCGGGACGACGAGCATCGAGACGGCGCGATAACCGGTCGCTTCGTCGAAGCTACGATTGTGAACGAAAGGTTTGTCTGCCGGCGGCGCGTAGGCATCTTCCAGGTTCAGCGTCTCGCCCGTCTCCGCCACGTAACCCGCGATGCTGTCGGGGCTGATCGGCAAGATTTCTTCTTCGAAGCGAAGCTTGCGCGAGTCATTTTGGGCCAACCGAAATTTTAGCCATCGGGCGGTGAAATGCTCTTCGCGCCCGTCGGGATGCGCGACGGTTTGGTCAATCCTCGCGACGAGAAAGAGACTGCCCGCGTCCGCGCTCGTGATCTCGCGCGCTTTGCTGAGGATCAGATTCAACAAACGCTGATGATCCCGCTCCGCGGAGAGCGCGATGCCGATGGCGTGGAGTTCTTCGAGCTGGGCGCGAGTCTTCTCCGCCGCCTTCTCGGAAGCGTCCAGCTCGAGCCGGGCTTCGAGGTTGCGCGTCGCATTTCGGAGCTTGCGCCAGAGCTCTTTTTCGCCCGCGGCCCCGATGACATCGGCCACGTGCGCGTCCTCGGCCGCCTCGGTCAGGATGGGTGGCGAGACGGGTCCGAAGCGTCCTACCCAGGCTCCGATCGCGATTGTGTGCTCGGAATAGATGGCGTCATCGATGACGAGAACGCCCGGTGTTTTTGGGAGCTCGTCGATGCGCTCAACGGAGAAGTGCCGATAGATCTCGGAGAAGTGCCGATAGATCTCGGGGTAGCGTCGCTCGGAGAGCCACTCCGGTTCCTTCGTCCAAACAAAAATCGGGCACATCAAATATGCACCGAACCTTCCTTGCGAATGATTGGGGGGAGCGCATTCATGCTATCGACTCAGAGGCCGCGGGTCAAGTCGCCGGCAAATGTCGTCCAGTTTCACTCAATCGAGTTCTCTTCGAAACAAAAACGGCGCCACGTGCGACGAAAGCAGATGGCGCCGGAACGCGGAGGAGCCTACATCATCCTCTTGATGATGCGCTTGCTTTGCTCTGTGGTCAGACCCGGGGTTTGGTGCGCGAGGGGGCCGGCCTCGAGCACGGGCTCTTGGTCGTTGAGCGCGGGGACGTCTTTGTCCTGATAGTAGACACCGGTGAAGATCTCGTCGTCCCAAGACATGGCTTTTTCACAGGCGCTCTTCCAGTCCGAGGGATCGTGGCCTTCTTCTTCCAACTTCTTGATGCGCTGACGGAAAAAGTCGTAGGTGTTGTCGTGGTTGAAGGTGACGCAGGGACTGAACACGTCGACGAGCGAAAAGCCGTTATGCTCGATCGCCTGTTTGATCGTTGATAGAAGGTGTTTACCGTGGCCCGAGAACCCGCGTGCCACGAAGGTTGCGCCGTTCATGATCGCGGTCGTCACGGCGTTAACGGGCCGCTCCAAGTTGCCGAACGGTGTCGACTTCGTCTTCATGCCGGTCTCGCTGGCGGGGCTGACCTGACCCGTCGTCAACCCGTAGATCTGGTTGTTCATGACGAGGTAGGTGATGTCGACGTTACGGCGCGCCGTGTGGGCGAAGTGGTTGCCGCCGATGCCATAGCCGTCGCCGTCACCGCCGGCGGCGATGACGGTCAAGTCGTGGTTGGCGAATTTCACGCCTGTCGCCACTGCGAGAGCGCGACCGTGGAGCGTGTGCATCCCATAAGTGCTGAGATAACCCGGCAAGTTGGAAGAGCAGCCGATGCCGCTGACGCACATGACCTCGTGCGGCTTCTTACCGAGCTCGGCCAGCGCTTTTTGGATCGAGTTCAAGAGGCCGAAATCACCGCACCCGGGGCACCAGTCCGGATCGACTTTGCCCTTGAAGTCTTTTGCTTTGAGCTCAGGTAGAGTCGTTGTCGCCATATCAGTCTCCTAAACGAGGATCTCTTGAAAGGGAACGAAGACGCCGTCGTCGTTTCCGGCCAACGCGCCCTTCTTGTCACCCAAGTGGTGCATCACGCCGTCGACGATGTGGTGTGGCTGGAAGGGCTCGCCGTCATATTTGCGGATGTGCCCATCCACTGAAAGGCCCGTCTCGCTTCGAAGGAAGCGGTGAAACTGGCCCGAATAGTTGTTCTCGACGATGACGTTTTTTTTCGACGTGTTCAAAATCTCGGACACTGCGTCCGCGTGGAACGGCAGGATCCACTTGACAGCGAGCTGGTTGGCCTTGACGCCCTTCTCTTCGAGGCACTCGCGGGCCTCGCGGATGACGCCTTCGGTCGAGCCGAAGCCGACAAGCGTGACATCGGCATCCTCGGGTCCTTCGAGCTCGGGTGCTTCGACCTTGTCGAAGAACGTCGAGAGTTTGCGCGCGCGCTTTTCGACCATCTCACGCCGCTTGTGCGGGTTCGTGAACTCGTCACTGATGAGAACACCGTCCTCGTCGTGCTCGTCCGTTGGGGCGACGTGCGCGTGGCCCGGGACACCCGGAATAGCGCGCGGTGAGATGCCGCTCTCCGTCATCTGGTAGCGTTTGTAGCCGTTCGAAGAACCGCCCTCGGTGATCATCTCGCCACGGTCGATCGCGGGCTGCATGTTGATCGCATCCGGGTCGACGCTGAACGTGCCTTCCGAGATCAAGAGGTCCGAGAGAATGATGGCGGGGCACTGGTAGTGATCGACAAGGTTGAAAAGCTCCGCGACGGTATTGAAAGCGTCGAGCGCGCTCTTCGGCGCGACGATGATTCGTTCGAAGTCGCCCTGGCTGGCGCCGAGCACTTGCCAGAGGTCGCCTTGCTCGGTCTTTGTCGGAACACCCGTAGATGGACCGGCGCGTTGCACGTCGACGAACACGACCGGGATCTCCATCATGCTCGCGGCACCGACCGCCTCGGTCATGAGGGCGAAGCCGCCGCCCGACGTCGCGCACATCGCGCGCGCGCCCGTTTGGGCCGCGCCGAGCGCCACGTTGGCGACACCGATCTCGTCTTCGATCTGTCGCACCATGATGCCGCACTCACGCGCGTTCTTGGCCATCCAGTGTAAAACGCCTGTCGCAGGGCTCATCGGGTAGGCGGTGTAGAACTTTACGCCAGCCGCCGCGCCGCCCATCCCGATAGCGTCGTTGCCGGTCCAAACAGCGAGAGGCATTTCTTGCTCGGGCAGAGCTGCCGGAAACGCGGTGAAATTGGCTTCCGCATAGTCGTAGCCCGCGCGCGCCGTGTTCACGTTCTCGTCGACGACTTCTTGGCCTTTGCGCTTGAACTGGAGCGTGAGGGCGTCTTCCAGAACTCTGAAATCGACGCCCATGAGATGGATCATGACGCCGAGCGCGACGGTGTTCTGCAAGAGCTTGTTCCGACTGTCATTCGTCAGCTCTTTGATCGGCAGGCCACAGAGCTGAACGGCCTCTTGTAGGTCTTCGGCGGGAGTGATGTTGCCGCTGTTATAGATGATGGCGCCGCCCGGGACGACGTGTTTCGCGTGGCGGGTCATCGTGTCCTGGTTGAGCGCGAGGATGAGATCCAATTTGTCGCCGTGATTGTCGACGGATTCTTTCTTGACCCGGATCGTTAGAAAGATGTGCCCGCCACGGATGATGGATTGGTACGCGTTATACGCGTAAAGATGCATCCCCCTGCGCACGAATATGCGCGCGAGAATGTTACCGGGGGTCGCAATGCCCTGCCCGGCTGCCCCACCAATGGCGAAAGCAAAATCGTACCCATTCGACATTATTCCTCCAGATAAAGCGCAAACCCTGCGAGGGATGCGGGCTCCGCGGTAACTTGAGATTTTATCACCCCGAGCCGGGCGGCGAAAGTGGGCGAAAGCCGCACCAATCGAAGCAAGGTAACAGTCGTACAGGTAGTGACGCTGACTCTATCCGCACAACCCGTTTCCCTTCACATCGAGGCGCGAAGAAAAGGGGAAGGGCAAGCTGGGGAAAGGAAGAGAGGTGCGGATAGATCCCCGCCTGGAGGGAGGCTCATTCCGAAGCGCCCCGAACACGCGGGGGTAGCCGGTGCCGGGTAGCCGGAAGCGCCAGCCAACCTCATCCCTTTTTTCGGTTGTCAGTCAGCCTGTTTGTTGCTTGCGAAAGGCTTCGGGCTCGATCCCGTACTTCTTCATCACGTCGTAGAAGTCCTTGCGGTCCTTCTTCGCGAGCCGCGCTGCCTGGGAAATGTTGCCTTGACAGATGCGGAGCACTTGCGAAATGTACTCCTTCTCGAACTCACGCTTCGCCTCTTTGAAGGATTGGAACTTGTTCGAGGAGACGGGGACGTGGAAGAAGAGGTCTTCGGCGGTAATGACGTTGTTTCGCGTCAAGACCATCGCCTGCTTCACTTTGTTCTTGAGCTCACGGATGTTGCCCGGCCACTGATAAGTCATCATCTTCTGGATGGCGGCAGGCGAAAAACCTTCTACGATCTTGCCGAGCTCCTTGTTAAAATCGGTCAAGAAGTGATTGATCAGAAGCGGGATGTCTTCCTTGCGCTCGCGTAGCGGCGGCAAGTGGATCGGGATCACGTTCAACCGGTAGAAGAGATCCTCGCGGAACGACTTCTCCGAGATCGCTTGGATCAGATCTTTGTTGGTGGCGGCGATGACCCTGACGTCGACTTTGATGCCTCTGGTCGAGCCGATGCGTTTGAACTCGCCGTCCTGGAGCACCCGAAGAAACTTTACCTGCAGCGGCAGAGGAAGCTCGCCGATTTCATCGAGGAACAGCGTGCCGTCATGCGCTTCTTCGAATAGACCTTTGTGATCCGTCCGCGCGTCCGTATAAGTGCCTTTCACGTGGCCGAAGAGCTCGTTCTCGATCAAATTCTCGGGTATCGCGCCGCAGTTCTCGACCACGAAAGGCTTGTCGGCACGTTTTCCCGTGTAGTGGATGGCGCGCGCGACGAGCTCCTTACCGGTGCCCGACTCGCCGTAGATGATCACAGGGACGTCGTTTTGGGCAACGATCGAGATCTGTGTCAAGAGCTCTTCGATCTTTGAGCACGCTCCCACGATAAAGTCCGACTTGCGCCGGCTCATGATTTTGGTGCGGACTTGCTTGACCTCAGCGTAGGTGCGGTGGCGCTCGACAGCCTTACGCGCTTTCTCGACGAGGTCTTCGACGTCGAAAGGCTTGGTCAAGTAGTGATAGACGCCGTCCTGCATGAGCCGGACAGCTTCGTTCACTTCGCCATAGGCGGTCATGATGATCACTGGAATGTCCGGATTGAACTGTGTGATTGACCGGGCCAGCTCGTCGCCCTTCAATTTGGGCATTTTCATGTCGGTGATGACCAGGTTGAAGACTTGCTTGCGGATGAGGTCGAGGCCCACGTCCCCGTCGTTTGCCGCGACTACGTGGTATCCCTCCCGTTCGAGCCGGGTCTTCAGCATCCGCTGCATGCTGGCGTCATCATCGACAATCAGAACCTGCGGCCCAGCGGGCTCCCTCATAGTGACGGCTCCATCGGTTGTTTCTTGAGTGTGGGGAAAATTATACATCACGATCCTCTCCAAGTGAAGCGGGTGTGGGTCTCCAGAATGTCTGCGCTTGCTTCATCAATGCGAGGCGTATGACTCTAAGGTAATGATTCCGTATGATTTGAAAGGCACGTCGTGAGCCTAAAAGGTCGGAAATGACGGGTAAAGGCACGAAATGCCAGAACGAGCTTGGGGTAGACAAGGCTCGCTAGCCGGCCCAAGGATCGCATCGTCGGGTTCTGGAGTGGGATTTCGACGGCCCCGACCTCCAAGCAGGTGGCGGCGGCCAGAACCCGAGCCCGCGCGATGGGAGGATCGGGGGCGCCGCACGAATCACCTTTGGTCCATACGCTTTCGCGCGAGAGCCGTAGGACGCGGTGCGCCACCAATTTGTGCCTGGGATAATGTAGCAACACGATATCGCCCATCGCGGGCTCAGCCATGGCCGAGAAGCGCAGCACGCTTCCCGAGCGCACGAGCGGCTTCATGCTGAAGCCCGAGAGCCGAATGCGGAGGTCTAGCCCATGTTTACCCTTTATGGGCACCCTAACGCTCGTAAGTGACTGAATTCAAAGGAACGGGGGTTGAATTTGCCCAAAACGTAGAGACAGATATTGTGCTTTGAGCGCCATTAATACGTTGTAATCGTGGACAATGATATGTAGTATGCGTGAGGACAGGTTATGTTCTTCCGCATCGTTCGGGCCGCAGGCGGCAAAGGGGTTCAACATGAGTATGTCCGCCTGGTCGAGTCGTATCGGGAGCACGGCAAGCCGAAGCAACGCGTAGTGTGCAACTTGGGGCGCAAGGATCTCCTAGTTGCCAATCTCGACTCCCTCAATCGGTTGCTTGGGGCCGGTGAACCGGCCGACACCGAGCGAGCAGCCGAGCAGATCGCGGGGGCAGACGCGTGGGATTGGGGTCCGATGGTGGTGACGGCGACGCTGTGGCGCGAGCTCGGACTGGAGCAGATTCTCGACCGGCTCGGAGGCCGCGGCAAGCGCGACGGAGTGGCGCTAAGCGAGCGAGCTTTGGTGCTGGTCGCCAACCGGCTATGTGCTCCGTCAAGCGAGCACGGTCTGGCGCGCTGGCTCGAGACCGACTTCGTCTGCGACCGGCAGGGGCGGCGGTGGGTGCCGCAGTGGCGCGATGATGGGGAGCGGCGAGCGAGTCGCTCCCCGCGGGTTCGCGTGGAGTTTTGCCAACTCAAGCAATGGTACCGAACGCTCGACCAGCTGCATGCCCGCAAAGAACAGATCGAGAAAGAGCTGTTTTTGCGCTTGCGGGATCTGTTTTCGCTTGAGGTTGACATGGTGTTTTACGACCTGACGTCGACGTACTTCGAAGGTCAAGGCCCTCCGGGGCTCGGCGCCCACGGCTACAGTCGCGACCGCAGACCGCGTAACCGGCAAGTGCTTGTCGGTCTGGTGATGGTGGACGGTTGGCCGATCGCCCACCATGTTTTCGCCGGCAACTGGCGTGACGCGAAAACGGTGCCGCACCGCTGCCATCGACTTCGCTCGCGGTGTCGACGACGCCTTGTGGCGTCATCATCAAGAAAAAGAAAGCGTGGAAGACGCGACTAAGGGCGAGGGCACCGGGAAGGCATAACCGTTGTTCAGCTCATGGACATGTTCCCGACCGATGAAGCGGCAACCAAATGGTTCGAGGCTGCATGGCACTCGGTGCTGCGGACATTGCGGTAGCCTCAGCACCAGCGAAGTCCCGAACGAAAAGCCGATGCCCTACTGGTGCTCCACCTGCCGGAGCTACTTCAGCGTTCGCACGGGCACCCCTATTGCCCATTCTAAGATCGCGCTCCGCAAATGGGTTATCGCCATCTACCTCTGCTTGACTAGTCTCAAAGGCGTCTCGAGCATGAAGCTCCACCGAGACATCGGCGTCTCACAGGCCGCGGCTTGGTTCATGCTCCATCGGATTCGAGAAGCGTGGAGCGGTCCTAACGGCAAATCGTTCGCCGGGCCTGTCGAGGTAGACGAAACCTTCTTCGGCGGGAAGGCTCGCAACATGCAGCACGCCCACAAGCGCGAGCAGGCTATTAAGGGCCGAGGATCCGCAGGGAAGACGGCCGTCATCGGCGCGAAGGACCGCCGGACGAACCGTGTCAGCGCCGAGGTCATCGGCAACACCGACCAACCGACGCTCCAAGGCTTCGTCGCGAAGAATGTCGATCCTAGCGCGAAGCTCTACACCGACGACCACAGAGGCTATGTCGGTCTACCCAATCACGAGACGGTGAAGCACAGCGTCAAAGAGTACGTCAACGGAATGGTGCACACCAACGGGATTGAGAGCTTCTGGTCGATGCTCAAGCGGGCGCACAAGGGGGCGTTCCACAAGATGAGCCCCAAGCACTTACAACGCTACGTTAATGAGTTCGCTGAGAAGCACAACATCCGCGACCTAGGAACTCTCGACCAAATGCTCGACACCGTCGCTCGGCTTGTCGGACACCGACTTCTCTACCGTGACCTCGTCGCCAAGAACGGGCTCAGTTCGATGGCGAGGTCGTAAGGGACTCAGCAACGCGCGGGCCAATCTCTCCGGCGTGGCGCCGGCCAGGTCGCGCTCGGGGATGATCATCGGTGGTCTCATAGCTTCACCTTGATGTTACCGACCCGGTCCTCTACGCGTTCGAGCCGCTTATCCATCTTCTCGGTCCTACGGCCCAATGAGGTCTAGCTTCTGACCGAATACTCCAAAATTGTGCTCAAGGGTGCTGAACCGGTGACCCATCGCGTCGAGCTTTGACGACAGCCCGTCGATTTTACCCGACACTTTTTCGATGTCGTCGATTATCTCTCCTTGCCTGAACCCGTACTTCTCGTCGAGCCTCGTCGCGATTGCGTCTGCCAGTTCATGCGCGAACTTAGGGTCTTTTGCCATCAGAGCCGCAAGCCTTTCAATGTCTTGATCCGATAGACCGTCTGCATTATAATCCAGCACAGAAGTTCTCCCTGTCTCCGCGCTGTCACGCGGTGATGATTTAAAAGCCCCGGGGGTAATTCCCCGGGGCTTCTGTTTTTCAGGCTCTACTCTATCACTACCTCGGCGGATTGGTGTAGAACCTCACAATCCCTCTGTTTCTGAGGTCGTCTGTATATCCGATAGCGATGTAGAAGCCCAGCTGTGCGCTGAATGTGAAGCTTTTAGTGCTGCCAAGCCTCCAGCCTGGGAGGGTATTGTATTCAGCGAGTGACCCGATAGTTGAGCCGCACGCGTTCGTGTGACGGTGGGAAGGGTATTCTAATGGGCAGGCCTTGTCAAGGTTTACTTATAATTCCCCTATTTTAGGTTATTGCCTCCGGTGTTAAACCGATCAGCTAGACGCGGCTTCGAACAATAGGGCCCTTGTCGTTAATCGAATAGGATTCAAGACTATTTTGTTTCGGTCGACACGACTTCACGCCAGGGCGCTCGCTCGCCCCGCGCTCCTCGTCGCTATGACTCTATTGACGCTCGTGACGCCGGCATCGGCTCAGCTCGACGACGGGGATGGGAGCGCGTCTCTCTCTCTCCATACGTCTTTCGACCACTATTGGAGACGCTACGTCGAGTCTTCGAGCATGGGCGACACCGAGACCGCGCGTCGCATGCTTGAAGAGATCAAGCGGCTCCGTGTCGAGCGCGGCGTGTTCGCTCTGCATGACATCGCTCAGTCCTTTGCCTACAAAGGCTTCACCTATCTCGACAGCGGCGACGTCGAGCAGGTGAGGGAGCATTTCGAGATCGCCCGAGACTTGGGCCCTAACCTGCCGACGGTGCATCACGGGCTCGCGGCGCTCAACGAACGTGAGGGAGGCCTCGGTTATTTGACCGCCTTCGGCCACCGCGTGCAGGCTCAGCTCGCCGCGCTTCGCTCGGAGCGCGACGGGCCTTATGCTGCTTGGAATCTCGCCTTTCTCCTTTTTGCGGCGACGATGCTCGCCCTTTTTGTTTTCGCGGCCTTGATGACCTACCGGCACGGCACGCTCTTGTATCACGACGTCGAGGAACGTGTCGGGGAGCTCATCGGAAGCAAAGGTGTTCTCGCGGTCACCATCGGCCTGATTCTGGTTCCGGTGATCGCTACGGCTGGCATCGGTTGGTTGGCGCCCTATTGGCTGGCGCTCACTTTCGGCTATCAGTCGATCAAGGAGCGCGTCGTCACCGTCTTCTTTCTCCTGTTGCTCCTCGCTGCCGCGCCATTCACGGAGCTCTATGCGACATGGTCGCGTACTGTTCCCAACCCGGTCTATCAGGCGGCCTTGTCGTCCACGACGGGCACTTTTGATGTAGACGACGTGCTCGTTCTTCGGGAGGCGATTCATAAAAGCCCAGGCGATCGCGAGCTTCAGTTCTTGCTCGCGGCACAGTACAAGAACCACGGTGACTACGAGCTTGCCGCACAGCAATATCGAGCCATCATCCAGAATTTTCCGGGAGATGTCGAGGCACAGGTCAATCTCGGCAACATCTACTTCGCGCAGCGTGACTGGGAAGGTGCGCTCGTGCAATATAACGAAGCGGTGCAGTTCAACTCGCAGTTCGCGATGGCGTATTACAACAAGAGCCTGGCGCATGCAGAGAACTTCGAGTTTTCCGAGCGCGAGGCCGCTCGTGCACAGGCGGAAAGGCTCGACGCGCTCGCGGTGGCCTCCCACGAGAACCGGACGGGCAGCTATCGCGTCGTCGCGGATGTTCGTCTCGACAAAAATGCGATTCTATCGAAGTTCTATGGGCTTTCCGACGGCATGCGAGAGCAACCGGTCGAGGTCTTTGTGGATGCGTCGGTTCTGAAAGGCTGGGGCCTGCGCTTGCTGGCGGTCCCCTTCTTGCTCGCGCTTTTGATCGTGGTGCTCGAGGTGTTGTTCAGGGAGCGTAGGCTAACGCAGCGCTGCTGGAAATGCGGGAGTGCTTTTTGCGGCCGTTGCCAGATTGGAACCGGTCGTAAGGTCCTGTGCACGCAGTGCTATCACCTGTTCTTCATGAAAGACGGCGTCTCCGCGCAGGCCCGGAACGAGAAGCTGCGCCAAGTCCACAGCGTTTCTAAGATGCAGTCCCTCATCTTTCGCGCTCTTTCGATCTTGGCTCCCGGCTCGGGGCAGATCGGGGCGGGGATGCCGTTCATCGGCGTGATTCTCCTCTTCGTGTGGATACTGAGCGCCTGCGCGATTTGGCTCGATGGGGCCGTCTACGCGCTTCCGGACGGCATTCTCGGTGGAATCAGTCTTCCGTCCTATGCTCTGATGGCAATCATGGGAGTGGCTTTCCTGATCGCGAACGTCATCCCTCGTCCGATGGCGCGCGGATAAGACATGGCACTGTCGGGAACTCTGAAAGACTTTGCTCTTCCCGATATTTTTCAGCTCATCGGGATGCAGCGCAAGACGGGCCTTCTGACGCTCGAGAGCGACCGCGAGACGGTGAGCGTCGTCTTCGAGCAAGGCATGGTCGTTCATTCTGACTCCACCATCCGCCGGCTCGACGATCTGCTCGGAAACGTTCTCGTGAGACAAGGGAAGCTTCGCAAAGAGCATCTCGAGGAGGTGCTCGCGAAGCAGAAAGTCTCGATGCAACGACTGGGCTTCATTCTCACGAACCAGGGTTATATCGATCGGGATGCTCTGAAGGCGGCCCTTTCCGAGCAAGTTCAGCAGATCGTCTTTCGCGTGTTTCGATGGAAATCGGGCAACTACCATTTCGACCCGACCATGGACGCGGATTACGACCGCGAGAACGTATCGCCGGTCAGCACCGACCAAATCTTGATGGAGGGGATCCGTCGAGTCGACGAGTGGCCGATCATCGAAAAACGTATCCCGTCGCTCGAGGCCGTGTTTCGGCCGCTCGTATCTCCGAAGCAAATCAAAGAAGTCACGGGCGCCTCCGAGGGAGGCTCGCTCGAGGATGCCTTCGGGGACCTCGATGGCAGTGGCGCTGACGAGGAGAGCAGTACCTCGAGCTCTGAAGTCGTCTTGAGCAAGCAAGAGAACGACATCTACAAGCTCGTCGATGGTAAGAGGTCGGTCGCGGCCATTATGGAGCTGACGGGGCTGTCGGACTTCGACGTTTGCCGAACGCTTTTCGACTTCATCGACCGGAAGCTCGTTTCTCCCGCGAGTCACGGCCAAGCTCGAAGCGCGCGACGTTCGGACCGGCGGGAGCGCGGCGGCGTTGCACCGAGCCAGACTGTCGAGGTCGTCGCGCTTTTGAGCGTGCTCGTCCTGAGCGGGGTCGGCTTCCTGGCAGCGTACGGAACGCCGTTCCGAGTTCCCGCGGTGCCGAGTTTCTTCGAACAGGAATCGGCGACGATCCAAAGAAGCCGTGACATGGCGCGTATACAACGCCTCACGAGCGCGCTACGTGCCTATTCCCTGGCTTTCGGGTTTTACCCCAACACGCTCGACGAGCTCGTCGCCGCCAAGCCGCCTCTCGTGTCTGCAGAGGATTTGCGCGGTGCCGGTGGCGAGACCTACCGCTACCTGGCGGGCCCGGATAAAATCATCCTGCAGGCCATCGGCCCAAGTGGCGAGCCCTATCTGAATGTGGTTCGCGGAGTCCTACCCGATGAGGTTATCCTTCCGGGTCCTCCTTCGGTAGGATCCCGAGACCCGTAACTCGGGTCCGAGCTTGTATGCGAATCTGTTATTACCCTGAAGTCGATCTGCCCGAGGATGCTCGTCCCGTGCTCACGCTCGGGAACTTCGATGGCGTGCACCTCGGACATCAGAAAGCGATGGACCTAGTCAAGGTCCGGGCGAAGGCCCTGTCCTGTCCAGCGGCCGCGTTGACCTTCGAGCCCCATCCCGTGGCCGTGCTGCGCCCCGACAAAGCGCCAAAGCGCATCTTGACGCCCGCGCTGAAGCAGGAGGTCATCAGTGAAATGGGGCTCGATTTGCTCGTGGTCATCCATTTCACGAAGGCGTTCTCGCGGATCGGCCCGGAAGACTTCGTGGAGCAAGTTCTGGTCGAAAAGCTGCGCGTGCGCGAGCTTGTGCTAGGAGAGAATTTTCGTTTCGGTCGAGGCCGTTCGGGCGATCTCGATGCGCTCCGCAAGCTCGGAGAGCGGCACGGTTTCGTCGTGCACCAGATCGAGGCCTCGATCCACAAACGTGCCATGATCTCGAGCTCCCGCATTCGGGAAGCGCTCCGGGACGCCCAAGTCGGCGAGGCCGGGGCCATGCTGGGAAGGCCTTTCTTTATCGAAGGCGAGGTCATCGAGGGCGACGGGCGCGGGCGCTTGATGGGTTTCCCGACGGCCAATATCAAAATGAACGGGGATCTTCTGCTCGATGACGGCGTCTACGTTACCGACGCCGTCGTGGACACCCGAAGTCTCGGGGCCAACACCAACCGTTTCACCGGCATGACCCATGTCGGACGTCGCCCCACGTTCGGGCTCGAGGAGCGAATCGTAGAGACGCACCTCTTCGACTTCGATGGGCAGATCTACGGGGCAACAGTTCGCCTTTACTTTCACCATCGCGTTCGGGCAACGGTAGCTTTCGACTCGGCCGAGGCGCTCCGAGCGCAGCTCGAGCGCGACCAGAAGGTCGCCCGCGCCTTCTTTCGAGAGACAGGCCGGAACCTTGTGGTATAGAATCCGTACCCACATTAGGATGGCGGAGAGATTAATTGCCTGATTTAATGATGGAAAGCCGGCAAGTCGGCGACGTGACCGTGATCTCGCCGCGCGGATTCATCAACGCCCATACCGTCCGCCAATTCGAGCAGTCTCTGAGCCAGGCTCTTGAAGGCGGTCACGAGAAAATTCTCATCAATGGCTCCGGCCTCGCTTATATTGCTAGCGCGGGACTCGGGGTGATCATGGGGTTCATCGAGGACATCCGCGCCAAAGGGGGCGATATCCGCCTCGCGGAGCTCAACGACACCGTGTTCAATATCTTCGAAGTCCTCGGGTTCAACCACCTCTGCCAGGTCTTAACCTCGGAGCAAGAGGGAGTGGAAAGCTATCAGGCGAGACCAGCCAGCTGACATCGCTTATGTCCGACGGTTCCGACAAGCGCGCGCTGATGGAGCTTCGATTTCCAAGCGACAGCAAATATCTGAACATGGTCCACGAGCTCGCGAGGCTCCTGGCAGAGACGACCGGGTTCGAAAAGGCGGAGGCCGAGAAAATTGCCCTCGCCGTGGACGAAGCTACGACGAACGTCGTGCAACACGCTTATGCGGGTGAGCCGGACCACGAGATCGAGATCCACTTCGACCCGGAAGGCGAGAGCCTCGATATCGTGATCTTTCACGAGGGAGAGCCGCTCGACGCCATGCCGGTACCGGAGTTCGATCTCGACGAGCTGGTGGCAGAGCGCCGTACCGGCGGCCTCGGCCTGGCCATCATGCGCCAGATGATGGATAAGGTCGAGCACCAAAAAGCCGAAACCGGCAAGAGCATGTGCGTCATGGTTCGCTACAAACAGCGCGGTCGGGACGAAGGCTAGGCTGCTCTAGAGATAGTAAGATGGCCTCATGTCTTCGGAGCCAACGCCCGCATCCTATCGCTACCAAGAAGCGCTAGCTCCGCTCGCGCGGCGCATCGACGATCCGAAAGTCCAGAAAAAGCTCTCCGAAGTCTTAGCACTCCTCGACTTCAACTCGACGCTCAACCGCTCGCTCCAGCTTCCAGAGATTCTCGATCTCGTGCTTTTCGTGGCGATGGGGGAAACGCGCGCCGCCTGGGCGGGCCTGCTATTGCGGGACGGAGAGCAAAAGCGTCTTGTACCAGCGGCGCGTCGCGGCCGCGGTGACGAGCGGTGGGCCTCTCTCGCGCTTCCGGAGCCTTCTCTCGAGCCCGAGATTTCGAGTGTTTCTGATCCTAGCCTGTCTGATTGGGCCAAGAGCATTCTCACCGCGACAGGTTCCGCACTTCTCGTGCCGCTCTTGAAATCGACACGCTTGGTGGGCGTGCTTCTCTTTGGCGATCGCGGTGAGCCTTACGGCGAAGACGACCGTCTCTTTGCGGAATCGCTTTGCGTGACTGCGGCGGCCTCGATTGATAACGGCCGTGTTTACAAAGAGCTCCAAACGCTCAACCGCGACCTTTCGCTCAAGGTGTATCAGCTCGATTCGCTGTTCGACATCGCGCGTGAACTCAATCGGAGCCCCGATGTCGACCGGGTTCGGGAAGTGCTGATGACGAACGCGATGGGGCACGTTTTAACGACGCGCGCTGTGTTGCTTCACGACGGCGAAGTGGCCCAACAACGCGGCTTCGCGCTTTCCTCCGAAGAGCGCGCACTTCTCGAGCGCGGAAGTCGCGACCTTTCCGAACTCCCCCAGGATCAGACGGTTTCCGAGCTTCCCGCGGGCGCTCTGAGGGATCTTCTGAGCGGCGTCGAGCTCGATACGGTCGTCCCGTTGCGCTCGGGAGAGAGCTCTCATGGAGCGCTCCTACTCGGCGCGCGCGCCTCGGGAAAATCGCTTGCGGAGGAAGACCGCGGATTTCTGCGCTCGCTCGCTTCGCAGGCCACCGCCGCGCTCGACAACTTGAGGCTGACGCGCGAGTGGGTCGAGAAGCAGAAAATAGAAAAGGAAATGGCTCTCGCACGCCAGATCCAGAGCCGCTTGCTCCCGGATAGCGAGCCCGGCATCGAAGGCTGGGATATCGCCGGCATCAATATTCCTTGCCTCACGGTCGGAGGCGACTACTTCGACTATGTTGCGCGCGGTGACGACCGGCACTGGCTCGTGATCGCCGACGTTTCTGGAAAGGGCACTGGGGCGGCGCTCCTCATGGCGTCGGTTCATGCGGCGCTTCACGCCCTGGCGGGAGTGGGTGAAATCTCGCTCGAAGCGCTGACCGAGCGTTTGAACGAGATCGTCTATTCGAGCACGGAGGTCAATCGCTACGTAACCGCGTTTTTCTCGATGCTCGACGCGAAGACGGGCGAGATGATCTACCTCAACGCGGGCCACTGCTATCCTTTGCTTTTTCGAGCGAGCGGCGACTGTCGAGCGGCTCGTGGAGGGAGGAGCTGTCGTCGGGATGCTCGCGGAGCTCACCCTCGGCGCGGGCAAGACGAAGCTCGAGCAGGGGGATGTGCTCGTTCTTTACACCGACGGGCTCTCCGAGACCACGAACCCCGACGGCGAGGAGTTCGAGGACGCTGGTATCGTCAAGGTGCTGCGAAGCTGCCGGGGCAAGCTGTCGCGTGAGATCATGGCGCGTCTCGTCTCGAGCGTACGGCTTTATGCCGCCGAGGCCGGATTGGCGGATGATTTGACGTTGATGGTCGTACAGAGGAACTAAGGGTACATGTCGCAGCTGAAGCTCACGAATACCCTCGGCGGCGACGTCGAGCCCTTCGAGCCCTTGGAGGAAGGACATGTCCGCATGTATACGTGCGGGCTTACGGTCTACAACCGGGGGCATATCGGGAACTTTCGGACCTACGTCTCGCAGGACGTGCTGAGACGCTATTTGGAGTACAAAGGCTATCAGGTTACGCAAGCAACCAATTTCACCGACGTCGACGACAAGACGATCGCCGGTGCGCGCAAGGCCGGAATCCCCCTACGTGAGTACACGCAGCAATATATCGACAATTTCTTCGAGGATTGCGCGGCGCTCAACATCAAGAAGTCAGAATATTATCCACGCGCCACGGACCAGGAATATCTGGACGCCATGGTGGCGCTCGTGCAGAAGCTCGAGGAGCGCGGCCATACCTATGAGAGCGACGGATCGATCTATTTCAAAGTGGACTCCTTTCCCGACTACGGAAAACTCTCGCGCATCGACGTCGCCGGCATGAAAGCGGGCGCCCGCGTCGACGCGGACGAATATACAAAGGAGAACGCTCGAGATTTCGTGCTGTGGAAAGGCCCGAAAGATGGAGAGGATTCCTGGGATACCGCTATCGGGCCTGGCCGTCCTGGATGGCACCTCGAGTGCTCCGCGATGGGGATGAAGATCCTCGGCGAGACCTTCGACCTCCATGCAGGCGGCGTGGACCTCATCTTCCCTCATCATGAGAACGAGATCGCACAGAGCGAAGGGGCCACGGGGAAGCCTTTCGTGCGCCATTGGATGCACACCGAATTTCTTATCGTCGAAGGCGAGAAGATGTCGAAGTCCAAAGGCAACCAGTTCAACGTGCCAGACTTGATTGCGGAGAACTATTCGCCGATGGCGATCCGCTATCTCCTGCTTTCGGTCTATTACCGGCAGCAGCTGAACTTCACGCGTGAAGGCCTCGACCAAGCCGCGACCGCGATCCGGAGGGTGGACGATTTTCTCGACCGCCTCGGCGAAGTCACCCGCGATGGCGACGCCTCCCCCGAGACCGAGCAAGCCGTCAAGGCGGCCCTCGAGCGATTCGAGACCGCGCTGGACGACGACCTCAACACGTCGGCGGCACTCGCAACACTTTTCGACCTCGTCAAGGGAGGGAACACGGCTCTTTCTTCGTCTAGTATGACGAAGGGGGATGCGGAAGGATTCAAAAGCGGGATCGAGCGCATGAATACGGTTTTCGCCGTCTTCGGCCAAGGCAAGAAAATGAGCTTGGACGATGAAGTTGCGAAGTTGATTCAAGAGCGCAAGGAAGCCCGCGCCCGCCGCGACTTCGCTCGCGCGGACGAAATCCGCGACGAGCTCGACGCCCGCGAGATCGTTCTGGAAGACACCCCCACCGGAACGCGCTGGAAGCAGAAGTAGCGACGAGCGCGGTGAGGGAAGCATAGGACTATTCGACCAACTTCGATTCCCCGATCGATTCCGACGACAGGACCTCGGTCGCTACGGTGAGCGCCTAGCCGCCAAAGAGCTGCAAAAGCGCGGCTACAAGATCCTGCACCGCCGCTGGCGCTGCCGTCTGGGGGAGATCGACCTGATCGCCCAGGATGGCGACACGCTCGTTATCGTCGAAGTCAAAACCCGCTCCCGCCGCGACTATGGCGCGCCGGCCGACGCGGTGGATGCGCGCAAGCGGCGAAAACTGATCCAGCTCGCCGAGGTTTATTTGCGCGCCCGCCGGCTGCGGGACGTTATCGTCCGCTTTGATGTTGTCGGCGTGGCGTGCCTCCCCGGCGAAAAGCCTGAAATCACCGTTCTACGCTCGGCTTTCGAGGCCTGACACCGGCCTGACACAGGGGTGACGCGTTCATAATTTTGACAAAGCCTTATCCCCGTGTTACATATACCGTTTGCCTGTTAGCTGGGCGGGACTAACTCAGTGGTAGAGTGCGACCTTGCCAAGGTCGAAGTCGCGGGTTCGAATCCCCCGTGTCCCGCTCCAACTAGCTGCTCCGGAGAAGACTCGCCGAACACAAATTCAAGGCGGCGTAGCCAAGTGGCTAAGGCGGAGGTCTGCAAAACCTCTATTCGGCGGTTCGAATCCGCCCGCCGCCTCCAACCTTTGAGAGTCGTGAACGAGTTAGTGTTTTCTGGCCTTCCCCATGCTTACCCACAGATACTCCAGCTTTGCCGTCCCATTCACTACGCTTTTCACTACACTTTCTTGTGCCAGACGTAAACGGATTACGGCGTTAATGGAACCCAATTGAGCTAGCGAGGCGCGCGGATGGAGGAGGCGGTATACTACCCGCCGTGCCCATTCCTGAGTTCGCCGAGTCTGGGGACTTGCCAGCAGGAATCCACAAGGCGACACTGGAAGAGGTGGAGGATCGATTCGGGAAAGTTCCGCCGCAAGCAGACGGTTGAGCGACTTCGTCGGGTCTATGACTTGGCCGCCTCCACGGGTCATCTGGCACGTTTGTCATCTTCGGCTCTTTCGTGACCAAAAAGCCAGAGCCCAACGACGTGGACATCGTTATGCTGATGGACCATTCCGTCGCACAGTCGATGTTCGGCTCCAGTGTCTTCCGGGTTAGGAAACTTGCAGCGCTTGGAGGGGAAGATGATTTCATCGCTGGCTGGCAGATCAAACGCGACGGGACCCCACGAGGAATCGTCGAGGTGATTGCATGATTTCGAATGATGCTGAGTTGAAGGCGACTTTAGACAGGATCGACACTTTTCGGCGTCAGGTGACAGAGTTACGCCATAAGGAAACCAACCCGGATAACTATCGGCGGGCTGCGTCCAGCTTTCTTGCCGAAATCGACCGCATGAATCTGGAAGTGAGGGAATACCTTTCCCATTGGATTCGAGGAAGCCCCCTCAGGCGATCCGTTGATCCCAAAGTGGCAACAAATAACGGGAAGATCGAACGGAAGCCTCGCGAACTCCCGCTGTCTCAGCGCCAACCAAGGGTGATGATCTGGAAATCGTCAGACGTCAGCGCGCGAAAGGCGGGATTCAGCACGTCATTGCTCCAGCGCGGATCCATCGTGCCGGTGACGAACATGTCGCTTCCGTTGTCGGCGACAATGAGGCCGTAGGTCTTCATCGCTCGGAAGATTCTCTGCATCGGCTCGGAGAAGTCCGAAAGATCTTTGCTAGCGCGCAGGCGCAAGCGCGTCCCCATCGGGGGAGCACCGGTGGTGGCTCCCGCGGTGTGAGACGCGGGCCATACGTGGCCGTCGGTCGCGCGCACGGTCACGCGAAAAGCATGCTGGATCTCTCCCGAACCATAGACTTCGTCGTAGCGCACGAGACCAGGAAGAATCGCGAGCCCGGCTGCGTCTGCGGACGTCCAACCTTCGGGCCGTCGCGCGTTCGAGGTCAAATCGAACACCGCCCACGAGCCTGCTTCCCACCGGTTCTCAGTAGCGTTGAACCGCGTGGCCCACGTCTCGAACAACAGCCGTTGGCCTCGATCGAAGACGAGAAGATGGCGGTCGCCGTTGCTTCCGCCTCCAGGGACGCCGCCCTCGATGTAGTTTGGCTGCGACTTCCCTTCGTCGGGAATAGGGTATCCCGAGCTCCCCAGCGCTCCCGCGTCGCTCTCTTCGGGATAGTCGACGAAAGTGATCGGCACACGGGGCGTGCCAGCAGAGACCGTGACATACGGGATGCCGTATGGCGGCGGCCCAAAGTCGGGATGGAGCTGCCGTCCGCCAATCCACCGCAGCATGTCATCGGACGTGGGATCGACCGGCGCGCTCCGGATATCTTGGCCCCACCAGTTGCCGGGAGGATAGAGCGCTCCCGCAGGAAGATCTTCGAGCAGGACTGCGTTCGCGCCCGCCGGAGCCGCGGGTATCTCCACCGGCTCGAAATCCGAAGGCTCGGAGGCCGTACGGCACGCGAGCAGGCTTACGCCCCACACGAAAGCGAGCACGCGAACGATCACGGCTACCTGAAGCGTACCGTAAGCACGCCTTTACCAACGTGACGGGAGTCACGTCGGCACCACTGCTGCGCTATGATCGTCCTACTCATGCCGGGGTGGCGGAATGGCAGACGCGGGGGACTTAAAATCCCCTACCGCAAGGTGTGTGGGTTCGATTCCCACCCCCGGTACCAGTTGGAAGTGATTCGCTTGCTATGACTTCATGCGGCAGAATCACGCGGTGCCCGGACCCGACTGGTCGGGACTTGTGCTTAACTTGTGCCGTTGCGCCCGAATTCAGCAGAACGGTTCGTCTAAGTAAGCTTTGCGCGCCACGAACAGCCCCACGATCCTCCAATCGACAATCCTGAGAGCGATTGCTTCGAACACTCTCGCCGCGAAGACGTGACGTATCCTACCCGAGCGAGAGTAGCCAATCGACGTGAAGGCAACCGTTATTTAACGCAGCTCGTCCCGGCGAGTGTGCGGCTACCCGTCGCCGTCTCGGGGAGCACGACCATCCCCGGGAGACTCAGACCAGAAAGCGTCAAGCATCCTTCGAAGGCTCCGGTAGATCTCGATTTGTGCAGTGAGCCAATCTTCGCTTGTTTGCGGAAAGCGTCGGCCGATAAGCGACTCAAAGATTCTTCCCACTCGTAGATGTTTCCGCCTTGTCTCAAGCGAATCCCCGTGATCGATGTCATGGCGAATCTCATGTCTAAGGTGCTTGAGATCCCATAACCAGTTCAGTCGCGGATCCTCGCGACCGTAGGTTTCCACGAACCGTTGCGCGTTCCCAGTTCCCTCGTACATGATATGAAAGAGCGAATCGACCACGTTGGCAAACGACTCCTCGTCGGTCGCGACCTCGTGGGTGGTAACCGCGAAGCCCCACGCCAGCTCTATAGTAGGCTTAAATGTTTCCGGTTTACCGTTGCGGACGTCGCGTTTGTTAAACGCACGCACGAGCTTCAGCAGCCGGTAGGCTTCTGACGACGCCCTGCTGGGTCGCGTTGTCCTTACGCGTGTCTGGATGTCGAGCTCGGTGTCTTCCAGATCCAACGAAAGTTCCAGTTCGGAATGAAGCTCCGAGTAGAAATTCGTTCGACGCCAGTCCGGCGGCAACGAGAGCGAAGAGGGATCGGGGCTATCGAGAGCGGCGAAGACCATTCCGACGTTGATGACCGAAGCCAGCTTGGAGGCCTCCTGGATGACGAGAGCTTGATTTCGCAATACCGCGTCTGAGACGTCGCTCAATTGGGCTAGTCGCGGCTCCACCAAGTCCTGTTCGAACGCAAGTTGTGCTTGAAGAAACGCGTCTGCAAAGGATTCGCTTAGCTGTCCGGCTGCAGCAAGAGCTTCCGGCATCGCCAGGGCGCCGAGTAGTCGATGAGTCGAAAGATCGACTTCCAAATTCGGGATAGACCCGCTTGCGATGAGAGCCTCGACTGTTGCGTGCTGCGCGGATAGCGCCGCGATGCTAGGCGACGCCAGGCTGGCGATGTTCTCGAACGAAGCGACGTCTATTCGCGTATCAGTTCCTCTGCACGATCTTCGTCGGCGGAGGGGAGCCATCCGCGACGATGCATTTCCGGCAGAGGGAATCGTGTCCATTCGAGGCCTAAGTCGGCCGGCAGCGACTCTTGAAGGAGCACGTCGGCGGGAATATCAAGGCCCTTCGACAACGCTCGGATCATTCGCAGTGTGAGCGAGCGCTTTCCGGAAAGAACCTCCGACACTTTGCTTCGGCTGCCTATGTACTCTTCGAGATCTCTTCGGCTCAGGCCCAGCTGATCCATTCTGAATTCAATCGCCTCGACAGGCGTAGGTTGTCCGATGGGGAAGCGCTTCTTCTGCCGATGGACGGACATCCTTCCAGAAGAGGACCGGTTGAGCTACGAGGAGCGGGCGCTCGTGGAGCTGGGGCCGGCATGCGCTCGGTGGTTGATGACCGGCGAGATGGCCTGACAGCGGATTCGCCGGCCAAAGCATCTGGGATTCTCCACGACCGTGACCAAACGGCCCAGCCTATGCAAGCTGAGACATTGACCGCTCCGATCAGCTCGAAGCCGAGATCCTTCGAGTTGTGGGTCTCATCGTAGCAAGAGCCGCTGGGAGCGAGAGTGCGCGACGCCGCACTCGAGAAAGTTCCCTACGTTCTCGTGCTCGGTGACCGCGAGCTCGCGGACCGAGCCGTTCGCGTGCGTTATCGAGGCAGCGACGAAGGGCCCACAACGGAGAGCGCCTGGCTCGCGCGCCTTCGAGAGCAAGTAGAGGCCCGAGACGACGACGCGTAGGTCGTCCGCGATTGAGGACGGATCGGGTAGCACCTATTACGACGAAGCGCCGCACATTACGGGGTCGTCCGGATGGCGTTCACCGAAGTGCAGCAAAAGAAATCGAGCGCTGAGCGGACATCATCGTTACTCCATGAGCGCTTGTCTTGATAGGTTGCGATGGTCGAGATTATCTGGAAGAGTACGACGTGATCGATCGCATCGCTTCTCTGGCCACCAGCACCCTGGCCAACGCCCTTGACGATACTGGCTACCACGACAAGATGATGCCGGGAATCAAGACAGTGGCGGCCGGCTTCTGGTTTGCCGGGCCGGCGGTGACCGTCAAGGAGGCGAGCGGTGAGTTTGGCAGTTTTAGCAGCGAGGATTTCAGGGTCGGTGCGATGATCGACGCCGCGACAGCCGGCGACGTGATCGTCATCGATGGAGATGGGCACCTTATTCCACCTGGGGTGGCATGGCGTCCTACGCTGCGAAGTTGAAAGGTGTTGCGGGCTTGGTGGTCGACGGGGCCGTGCGGGATCTGGAAGAGATCATCGCTTTCGACTTTCCGGTATTCGCCCGGCACATAGTGCCGAGCACGGGCCGTACACGGCTCAAGGTTGAAGCCATCAATGAGCCCATTGTCATCGACGGGGTTCGGGTGGAGCCAGGGGACATCCTCGCCGGTGACGGGACCGGGGTCGTCTGCCTACCGCGCCAGGATGCGGCGAAGATTGTTAGCCTTGCCGAACAGTTTGCCCAGGACGATGCCTCGGCCATAGAGGATATGAAGGCCGGCCTGACATTCTCCGAGGCGATGGCGAAGTACAAGAAAATCTGACCGGAGCCAGTCGTGTCTGCCCCCAACACTTTGGCCGAATCCATTGTTGCCGCACTGGTGCGTCACGGTGTGCAACGGATATTCGGGATCCCGGGGGGTGGGTCGAGCCTGGATCTGATCGACGCGGCCGGCGCACAGGGTATCGAGTTCGTGCTCGCCCGAACGGAGACGGCAGCGGCGATAATGGCTGCGGTCACCGGCGAGTTGACCGGCACGCCCGGAGTGGTGCTGGCCGGCGTCGGCCCGGGTGCCGCCAGCACCGTAAACGGCATCGCCTACGCCCATCTGGAGCGAGCGCCGTTGGTCTTGTTCACCGACGGCCCTGCTTCTTCCCTGCACCAGGCCTTCGATCAAAGCGCACTGTTCGCCCCCATAACCAAGTCCCAGGGGAGGCTCCGCCCCGGGGACGGTCGCGCCGGAATCGAAAGGGCGATCGAAGTCGCACTGGCGCCTCCACGGGGGCCGGTGCATCTGGATCTGACGGCAGCAGACGCTTCGGCCTACGTGGCGGGCTCGTCCACCGATGCGCCAAGGCGTTCGATCGTGGAGATTGAGCGGTCCCGTCCCTCCGTCGCCGATGTCTTCGAAGCTCACGATGTAGAATTAGCCCGCGAGCTATTGGGTGAAAGCCGCAACCCCATTATTATTGCCGGCCTGGAGTCCCGCTCCGGTGACGCGCCGGCGGCGCTCGAGAAGCTCGCTGACGCCCTGTCTTGTCCGGTGCTTCTGACTTACAAGGCCAAGGGCGTATTACCCGATAGCCACCCGGGTACCGTTGGAACGTTCACGGGCGCGGTGGCTGAGGCGGACACCGTCAGCCGCGCCGACCTGATCGTGCTCTACGGTCTGGATTCGGTGGAGCTCATTCCCGGGCAATGGCACTACGACGCGCCGATCCTGGATCTTTTTCCTTACACAGGCTCCGACCCCCCGGCACCTCCGGCCTGCCGGCTCGTCGGCTCTCTCGCCGAGGCGGTTCTCGGCATCCTTCCGGTTGGCAAGCCAACCAAGTGGACACGGAACGAGATCGGGGAGCTTCGCGAAAAGATGCGTGCACGTCTCCGTTGCCTCGGCAATGGCCACACAGCGCAGACCGTGGTCGAGCTTGCACGTCACGCTGCGCCTGCCCGTTGCCGGGCCGCGGTGGATGCGGGCGCCCACATGTTCAGCGTTCTCTCGTCATGGCAGGCCCAAGAGCCTTTCGGCGTGTTGAAGTCCAATGGCCTGTCCACCATGGGATACGCCCTTCCCGCCGCCGTTGCCTCCTGCCTGGAGGAGCCGGACCGAACGGTCGTCGCCTTCACGGGCGACGGCGGGTTGATGATGTGTCTGGGGGAGCTGAAGACTGCGGTAGAGAACAGCTGCCGGATCGTCGTTGTGGTCCTCAACGATGCGGCGCTGTCGCTCATCGACATTAAACAGCAGCGTCAGCAGCGCGCCAGCCGGGGGGTCCGATACCCGCCCGCCGACCTCGCCGTGATCGCGCGAGCGCTCGGTTGGCTGTCCTGGCATGTTCAGGCCCATGAAGACCTGACTCCGGCCATGACCGGGGCCTTCGCCCATGAAGGGCCGGCCCTGATCGACGTCACCATCGATCCCGCCGGCTACGCGGACCAGCTTGCGGCCTTGAGGGGGTGAGGATGGAGCCCCTCAGGGCGCGAAGGTGATCGACACCGGGGTCTGCGGCGTCGGCTCCTCTAACAAAGACTCCCTCTGGATCCAGCTAGACGAGTCCGCCCGGCTCCAGGTTTCCATCCCCATGATTCTGGAAGGTTGCGAGCACGTTACCGCTTTGCAGCCGCTCGGAGCTGTGGAGGAATGTGTAGGCGCCTCGTTCGACGAATGAGCTCAGAACGGCTGGCGAGCGAGGACGCGTAACGTCGAACAAGAACGTTGTGCCCGCGGAGAAGGCGTTCGCGAAAAGGATGTTCCCATCGGGCATGCGATGTTCGGTGTGGTGTGCGCCTCCGACCAAGCCGACCGGGAGCGTGTCTAAGATGACGCCGTACGTTGACGCGCCGCGATCCGCGTCGAGGACGGTCAAGAAGTCGCTCGCTTCCTGGTTCGTGTCGAACGCCCCGACATAGAGAAGATCGGGAGCGGTGGTTCTATCGGACGGCGTGCAGCTCAGAAGCGACGCGGTCGCGACGCCGAGGACCGTGAACCGTGTCAATGTTCGAGCCGCTGGTTGGATTCTTCGAAGACCCGCAACGTGTGCTCGATGTCGTAAGGATGCTCTTCGAATGTTTCGGGGTCCCACTCGCTTCGCGGTGTCGCGAAGAAATCGCCCGAGTAGACGTGGATGGCTCCCGTCAGCTCGTCGAGGGGGTTGCTGACGGCGTGGATGACGGCCTCGCCGAGGACAAGTGTTTCTTTCGCGTTCAGCTCCTTGCCGCCCTGCTCGCTCAGGCCGCCTTGCTGCGTTTGTAGAAGGTGTTATTTTCCTGTCCGCCGTAAAGACCGATGATAGCGAGCATGCGGTGGTCGTGCGGATGGAGCGACATCCCTGGACCCCAGATGAGGTTGAGCACGGTCAAGTCGGCCGATTGGTGGAGTGTCTCGATCCCGGCGCGCTTCGGCCCGCCCAATTTCTTTACGATTTGGCCAGGCTCGCTGACCGCTCTTTCCACGACTTCCCTGATCGCACGCGTGTCCGTATCCTTCACGGCTTTCCGGCACGCTTCGATGAATCTCTCGGTCTCAAACATCTCGACGCTCCCGTTTTGCAAGCTTGCTGTGTCCATCTCGAGTTTGTGGCAGCTTCATCCCGAGCTCCGATGGCCATACCGAGTAGGAGCAGCGAAACGATGAGCTGATTGTCGTTGGCGCGCGTCACGCCGAGATCGGAGCCGATCTGAGAGAGCGCGGGAAGCATGGCGTCGATCGAGAGCGCCACGAGCGACATCATCAACCCCATGAGGGTGACGAACTCGACAAAGCGGGCAGGCGAGTCGGCGTGGCCGTTTCTGATCATAGGGAGCCGGCTAGGCTAAACGCCAAGAGCGACCGACGGATCGACGCGCGCATCCGAGAGCTAGGTTTGTCCCGTGGTCAAGCCGGTCACGATCTTCGCCATCGCGTCCGCCGTGATGATGCGGACTTCGTCGTCGGTTCGATCTTGAATGGGGTGCGGTACGAACACACCGATAGGCTCGACGCCGAGCGCTCTCGCCTGCGCTTCGGCGCCGTCGATGAAGGGCTCGGTCGCGATGAAGACGGTGGGGACGCCCCGGCTTTCGAGCTCCGCCGAGTCGTGCACACTGCACGACGTGCAGCTTCCTCAGTCGGCGAGCGCTTCGACGACCGCATCGCACCGGGTGGCGATCTCGTGCCGGAGATCGACCGGCGCCGGCTTGGCGAAGGTCGGTTTCTGGAACCTCTCCACGGCGGCCCCTAGCGCTCGGAGCTCTTGCTCGACGCGATCGAGAAAGACGTTTCCTTTCGGCTTGCTGATGTCGAGCAAGCCGATGGTGCGCTTCTCGAAAGACGCGAGGCGTGGCGCTCGCGGGATGTGCTTGGGCTTTTGCTCGCTCGTCGGATCGAGCACAGTGCGAGGTTCGTTCGTCATGGTCGAATCTCCTGAACCGTGGGCTGGCTACCTTTCGGGCCGCTCGCCCAGCCGCCGAGGATAGCGGAGAAGAGGCCGGCGCTACCGCCGCAGTGGACGACAAGAAGGCCGCCCGGACGGAACTTGGTCACGGGCTGGCTGCGAAACGACTCGGGCATGCCCTCGGCGATGTCGTCCACGCCGCGCATCATCTCCTCGCCCGGAATCGTCAAGAGCTCCATCAATTTTGCGATGAGCTGCTCTTTGCTCCAGCCGGCCGCTTTGAGAACGCGCGCGTGCTCGGGCCCAACGACGAGCATCGCGTCATAGCCGATGGCGAGCTTTGGGTGCTGCAAGGAGCGAAGCGTGGCAGCTAGGCTGCGCGACAGAGACACCGGTTCCCGCGACCTCTGGTCGATGACGTTGCGCGGCCCTTCACCGGCGAACACCGTGACTGTGCTCGTGCCCGGCTCGGCGCCGAAGTCGGCCGATAGCGGTCCCCACGGCGAGCTTTCCTCGTCTTCCGCAAAACAGAATCCGAGCTTCCCGGGGTTTCCGTAAGTCGCGCGGTCGACTTCTCCTGGGCGTCCACCGCCGACGTTTCGGACCACGAGCTGCAGCGCGCGTCCCATCGTCGCGTTGGCGCGGTTGCCTTGCCCGAGCACGTTCATCCCGGAGTTCATCCCGATCGCGCGGCGGATGGGACCGTTCACGACGACGATCGGCCCGACCCCCATCGTCGTGGCGATAACACCGTGCATGTTGAAGCGGTCCGTGCACACGGCTTCCACAGCAGCTAACACGACGGGCAAGTATTCGGGTTTGCAGCCGGCCATCACGGCGTTGATCGCGACCTTCTCGACGGTGCACTCCACCAGATCGGGCGGGACAATCGCTACAACGTCGTCGGGCGCACGCGTCGTTCCTTCGAGCATCGCAAGCACACGCGACTCCGTCGGGGGCACGATTGGCAGCCCGTCGCTCCAGCCTCGGGCGTACATGGCCTCCATTTCGTCTTCGAGCGCGGCAAGCTCGACACGGCGTGCGCGAAGCTTGGAGCCGCCGAAGCGCACCGAGAGCTCCCGTACACGCGAAGGATCAACGCTGAGCGAGCCGCATCCTGGGCGAAGCCCGGGAAGGCCGGCCCCGAGCGCAGGGATGCCTGAGAGCGCTTCCCATTCCTCACGGTGCCAACCCAAGACGCGCCCACGCTCTTCGCCGCCCTGCACGCGGATGAGCGTCGGCACGATCTCGATCTGGTGGTGCCACGACTGCTCGAGGGACGTGTCATCTACCGCCGGGATACCCGGCGGGAAGGCCGGATCATCTTGCGTATAGACCGTCAGCGTTTCCTTCGCGGAGATTTGCGAAAGAACTGGCACGACGAGCTCGCAGGTCGGGCAATCCCGTTTGACGAAAGCGACGAGGCCGGACAGCAGAGGAGTGGACGGTTTCACGCCATAGCGTATCAGCAAGACCCGCTCCTTTGTGTCAGAGTGAGCACAATGGCTGTTCACGAGAAAGATCCGCTGGCACGTCTCTCCGATCTCGCGAACGCCGTCGACGAGGACTTCGCGAAAATACAGGCGCGCCGGGGCACGTGCATGCAGTGTCGCGCCGGATGCACCGACTGCTGCCGCGCGCGCCTTTCGGTCACTCACGTCGAGGCAGCGTTTTTTCAGAGCGGCTTGGCGCGCCTGCCGGACGCCGAACGGAAAGAGCTTGCGCAGCGGGCGCGTGACAAAGCGAGGGAAATGTGCCCGGCTTTGGATCCTGAGGGGCGTTGCCAGCTCTACGATGCGCGGCCTTTGATCTGTCGATCCTTCGGCGTGCCTCTACCGCGCCGCCGCGAGGTGGTCCTCGTGAAATGATGGGAGCGTTTGGCGACCGCGTCGCGGCTTTGGATCCCGACCGGAGCGTTGCCTACCGCATCCAAGGATCGTACGACAGCATGTATCCACGTATCTTGTCCGAGGCAAAGGTGTATTTCTTGTGTCAGGAGTTCTGGACCCGTCGCCCGACCGAAGTCTTATACGCCTTGAGGGAGGAGAACCGCTGGCATCACTACGAGGAAATCGGTCCGAAGCTGCTTGCGCGCATTGCCAAACACACAGCTCTCACTCCCGAGCACTTGTGACGAGGTAAATTTCTTGACCCGGCGTCGAGACTACCGGCCCCCCCGCTCCGCGGCGATATCGTTACTTCGTCCGGACACTGGTTCTCATGATCCAGATTCGTCGCAATCCGGGTTCCTCAACTAGCAGTGGACCTGAGAGCTCGAACGCTTTTTGTGGGCCCATTTCGCCGTGCACGGTTCCAAGCAATGGTGTCCCGAGAGCGCGGATCTGGTGCCGTCCGACTTCCATGCAAAGATTCTCGATCGCGCGCACCACCCAGGGCTCTCGCCACGTCGGGCTCACATGTAACCGGTGGATGACAGCAAGAAGCCTCAGCGGATGGCCTTGACGAACGACCACCGTTCCAGGCTCGACTTCTTCGGCGTCCCTGGCTGCCGTCATCACGCGAACCGAGTGCTCAACCGGCTTCTGGGTAAAATCGACAACGGGCTCGGCGGAGAGCGATAGGTACGAGTCTTCTTCCTCGACGAGGGCGTCGATGGTAAACGGAGGCTCGCCGGGCGGACTGAAGACGAGCTCCGGTACAGCCATTCAACGGCCGGCTTCCGCAATCAACCTTATTAAACGATGCAACCCGACGAGATCCCTCAAGTCCAGGACTTCGGCCGGCGCATGACTGTATCGCCCCGGCCAGGACAGCCCGGCGTTAGGAGCTCCCCAGAACGTGAACAGTTTCATGGTCGACCTCGCCGCAAAGCGTTTCATAGCGTTCGATTCGAGGCAAGGTCGTCGACGGCCCGTTCAAGAACTCGTCTCGGTTCCGTCTAGATTTACTGGATTGCAAAGGGCGTGATGTCGGTGTTGTAGTCGTTCCTGATGTTGCTTGACGCCGATGGAAGTCCGCTCTGCAAGACGTTAGAATCTCCCTCGCCCAAAAGGAGGTTCCATGCGCTTCGCCATCCGTTTCGTCCTCGTAGCACTTCTCGCCGTCGCGACGACCGCGACCGCGGCCAACAACATCACGCCGCCGGACCAGTTTTTCGGCTTCCAGCTCGGCGCCGATGGCGAGCTCGCGCATTGGGACAAGATCGTCGAGTATTTCGAGCTCCTCGACCGAGAGAGCGATCGCATCCAGGTCACCAATCTCGGACCTTCGACGGAAGGCCATCCTTACTTATTAGCCATCATCTCTTCACCGAAGAACATGGCTAATCTCGACCGGCTGCAAGAAGTCAACAAGCAGATCCAAGACCCGCACAAATCGGAAGCCGAAATACGAGAGCTCATCAAGGAAGGCAAGGCCGTCGTGAGCCAGTCCTTCGGCCTCCACTCGACGGAAGTCGCTGGAGCCCAGACCGCGCCCGAGCTCGCCTACGACTTCCTCGCGAGGGACGACGAAGAAACGCAACGCATCCTCGACAACACGATCTTGATCCTCTTTCCGAACTTCAACCCCGACGGCCAGGTCATGGTCAGGGACTGGTACTACAAGAACAAAGGCACCGAGTTCGAAGGTGTGGGTCTGCCGTGGCTGTACCACAAATATGTCGGCCACGACAATAATCGGGACGCGGACTTCCTCAACATGGTCGAGGCCGTCTACACCGCGAAGGTTCTCTATCGCGACTGGAAACCTCAAGCTTATGTCGACCATCACCAGATGGGGAGCTACGGCGCGCGTTTCTACGTGCCGCCCTATAGCGAGCCCATTCGCCCTTATGCCGACCCGCTCGTCTGGCGCGAGCTCTCGTGGTACGGCGCCCACATCGCCTACAAGCTCGAAGAAAACGCGATGGCGGGCGTTCTCAATGCAGGCCAGTACCCCGGCTGGGGACATTTCGGGTGGCACTGGATCACGCCGTTTCACAATATGTCGGGCATGTTGACCGAATCCGCGAGCGCGAGTCTCGCGACACCACTCTATTTGCATCCAGACCAACTTCGAGGCGGCGCCCGCGGTCTCCCCGAATACGAAGCGCAGTCGAACATGCCTAACCCATGGCCCGGGGGCTGGTGGCGGCTTCGAGACATCGTCGCGCAACAAAAGATAGCGGCGTGGTCAATTCAGGATCTCGCGGCGCGCAACAAGGAAACGGTTCTCTGGAACGGCTACGTGAAAGCGAAGCGCCAAACCGAGCGCGGCGCTGCGGGATTCCCAAAGGCCTACGTCATCCCGGCCTCGCAGCACGATTCGCTCACCGCGACGAAAATGATCGATACTCTGCTGCAGTCGGATGTCGAGATCCAAAAAGCGGGTCAAGCTTTCGCCGTCGACGGCGTGCAATACGAAGCGGGCTCCTACGTCGTCTCACTCGCACAGCCGAAGATGGGTCTCATCCGCAATCTTCTCGGACAGACCTTCTATCCCGACAATGAGTGGACGCGCGCGCGCGACGGCTCACCGCTCCGCCCCTATGACACGTCGACCCATACGATGGCGGAGTTTATGGGCGTGCGGGTCGATCCGGTCGGAGAACGCGTCGACGACTTCACCCGGGTGACGGGATCGGTCAAGACAGCCGGCACGGTGGCATCGGGAGCGTCACGCTATGTGCTCGACGGGCGCCACAACGCGAGCTACAAAGCCGTCAACATGCTGCTCGACAAAGGGGCGAGCGTGCGGCGCGTGAACGTCGAGACCGACGGATTCCACCGGGGCGACTTCATCGTCTCGGGCGGCTCCGGTCTCGAAGAGGTGGCCGAAGAAACGGGCGTCGACTTCAAAGCCGTGACGCGCGAGCCGCGCACGGGGCTCCACGACTTGAAACGCATGCGTGTCGGCATGTATCACCGCTATCGCGGCGGCAATATGGACGAGGGCTGGACCCGCTTCCTCCTCGAGCAGTTCGCCATGCCGTACAAGTCGGTCGAGGATGACGAGATCCGAGCAGGGAACTTGAACGCCAGCTACGACGTTCTCATCATTCCGCACGACACGACGGCGATGATCATGGGTAAGGAAGGGCCGAGGCGTCCGGGGCGCCCACCTCAGGTCTATCCACCGGAATACATGTCCGGCATCGGCGACGAGGGCACCGAAGCATTGAAAGCGTTCGTCGAGAATGGCGGGACCCTCATAGCACTCGGCGACGCCACCGATTTCGCGATCGAGTCCTTCGAGCTCAATGTCCGCAACGTTCTCGATGGGGTGGACAGCAAGGACTTTTTCTGCCCCGGCTCGACGCTCAAAGTGACGTTCGATAACACGAGCCCGCTCGCATGGGGCATGCCTTCGGATGGGCTCGTTTTGTTTTGGTCCAACTCAGCCTTCGAGATTACGCCGTCGCGCAACAACGACCGCTACGAGACGATCGCCCGCTACGTCGACCGCGACATCCTTCAAAGCGGATGGCTCGTCGGAGAAGAGCACTTGTCCAAGAAGGCCGCGATGGTCTCAGCGAAAGTCGGCGACGGCCGCGTCGTTCTCGTAGGATTCCGGACGCAGCACCGGGCACAGACCCACGGTACGTTCAAGCTGCTCTTCAACGCACTCATGCAATAGACAACATCGAGCGACTCGCGCCAAAGCGCTAGCACCATCGTGGCTGTGCTACGCTTGCTCACACTTCAAGCCGGTCATGAAGGCAGCTCTAGAACCGAGCTGTCGACGATAGCGCGAAGAGCTTTGTCCTTTATTTCTTCGCTCCCTCATACGACTGGCGTTGTTGCACCGCTCTTGGCTGAGCGCGAAATCTACCTATGGTGGTGGCCGAGGTAATGTTCGACCATGAAGTATCCCAAGCGCAGCCAGTACAAGCACGCGAAGCAGAAGAAGTACCACGTTTCCAACTGGGCGGAATACAACGAAGGGCTACGCCGCCGGGTCGATTTGACGGTCTGGTTTGACGAGGAGGCAATCGCGAACTGGAAGGCCGACAAGAGCGGTAAGCCTGGCGGTCAACGGGTCTATTCAGAGATGGCGATTGAAACGGGCCTGGTTGTCCGGATGGTGTACAAGCTTGCCTACCGCCAAACCGAAGGCTTCTTGCACTCGATCGCCTCGCTTCTCCGGCTGTGTATCGAGATCCCGGACTACTCGACGTTGTGTCGGCGGTCGAGGCTGCTCCGCAAGAAGCTGCGGATTCGGAAAGCCGCAAGCAATCAACCAATCCACCTGATGATCGATAGCACGGGCTTGAGGATTCATGTTGGAACCACCCGCAAACCGCCAAAGCAGCGCGCCTGGCGCAAGTTGCACATCGCCGTTGATCGCAAGACCGGCAACATTGTTGCGTCCGAACTGACGGCGTCACGAGCTCGCGACGCAACGCGAGTCCCCCCTTTGCTAACACAGATTCAAGCACCTATAGCGTCGGTGGCGGCGGACAGTGCATACGACAAGGAAGCGGTCTACGAAGCCATCGAAGCGCACAGCCCTGGACGAAGGACGCGCGTGGTGATTCCGCCGCAACGAAACGCCACGCTCAGTCAGAATTCGAACACCGCCATGCGGGAACGCGACCGCCATATTCGTGCCATCGAAAGACACGGCCGACGTGAATGGTACAAGCTCTCAGGCTGCACCGAGCGAAGCATGGTGGAGAACGCGGTCTATCGTTACAAGGCGATCATGGGGCCCGACATGCGGGCTCGAACGTTGGCGAGGCAACGAGTTGAACACCGAATTGGGTGCGAGATACTCAACAAGATGACCGCGCTCGGCATGCCCGATACTTACTGCGCCGGGTGACTCTCCGACCGGCACAGGGAGGTCAGCGATTTGCTCCGGGCCGTGCAACAACGCCAACGCGTGCCGCGAGCTGCTCGGCGCGCTTATCGATTTCGCTCAGCATGGCGTCGACGGGTACGTCGGTCTTCTCTTTGGTCGCACGCTCGAAGATATCGACCGTGCCTTTTTCGAGCCCTTTCGGTCCGATGATGACGCGTAGCGGTATGCCGATGAGATCGGCGTCTTTGAACTTCACGCCCGGCCGTTCGCTGCGATCGTCGAAAAGCACTTCGTAATTCGGACTCAAGGCTTCGTAGATCTCCTCGGCCTTCGCGAGCGCCGCCTCGTCTTTGAGAGAGATGGGCGTGATGACGATGTGAAACGGTGCGACCGACCAGGGCCACACGATGCCGAACTCGTCGTGATAGGCCTCGATGACGGCGGCGACGAGCCGCTCGATCCCGATCCCGTAGGATCCCATCACCACGGGAACTTCCTTGCCTTGCTCGTTCAAGACGTTCAAGCCCATCGACTCCGAATATTTCAGGCCGAGCTTGAAAATATGTCCTAGCTCGATCGTCTTCTTGACCTCGAGTGCGCTCCCGCACTTCGTGCACGCGTCTCCCGCGACGACGCTCCTTAGGCTCGTCCATCGAACATTCGCGAGATCCCGCTCCACGCGAACGTGCCGGATGTGGAAGTCATCCTCGTTCGCACCGGTCACCATCCCGTCACGGCCTTTCAATGTGTCGTCGGCGTAAATGGTGAGCCCTTCGACGACACCAACGGCGCCAAGGCTTCCAGGTAACGCGCCAAGCGCTTCTTGACATTCCTCCGGCGTGGCCGGCCGGAAATTAGTCGCGCCTGTTGCTTCGGCGAGTTTGACTTCGTTCAGCTCGTGGTCGCCACGCACAAGAAAGAGCGTCGCTTCCTCTTCGACGATGTAGACGAGCGTTTTGATCTGCCTCTCCGCCGCGGCACCGCCGTCAAGCTTCGCGAGAGCATCGATCGTTCGGACACCGGGTGTCGGAAATTTCTCGATCTCCGCCCTGTCGTCGGGATCCTCCACCGCGGACGCTACCGACGTGGCTTTCTCCAAATTGGCCGCGTAGTCGCAGCTTGGGCATGTCACGATCCAGTCTTCGCCCGCGTCCGAGACACTCATAAACTCGATTGAAGTGCTCCCACCCATGGAACCTGAGGATGCCTGCACGGGGATAGATCGAATCCCGCAGCGCTCGAAGATGCGGTGGTAAGCCTTGGCATGCTTGTCGAAGCCGACATCGAGACCGGCGAAATCGACGTCGAAAGTGTAGGAATCCTTCATGACGAACTCGCGTCCGCGAAGCACACCGGATTTCGGCCGGGCTTCGTCGCGAAACTTCGTCTGGATCTGGAACCAAATCTGCGGAAGCTGCCGATAGCTCCGGAGCTCGTCCCGCGCGATCGCAGTGAAGACCTCTTCATGGGTCATGCCGAGGCAGTAATCACCTTGGCGCCGGTCTTTGAGGCGGAACATCTCGTCGCCGATGTCGAACCAGCGACCGCTTTGCTTCCAGAGCTCCCCTGGATGGATGACCGGAAGGTGGAATTCTTGCGCGCCGATGCGCTCCATCTCTTCGCGCACGATGGCCTCGACTTTGCGCGAGGCGCGGAAGCCGAGGGGTAGCTTGGAATAGATGCCGGAGGCAAGTTGCCGGACGAGCCCGGCGCGAAGCATGAGCTTGTGGCTAATCGCTTCCGCGTCCGCAGGATCGTCCCGGAGCGTCGGGATGAACACGTTCGACCATCGCATCCGCCGATGATAACAATTTGCGCCAAATCCCGGAGCCGCATAACATCGCGGCGATCAAGGGAGGCTCCTATGATGATGAAGCGGATTGCCGTCTCGAGCTTACTTTTGGCGCTCGTTGTCTCGAGCAGCTTGGCTTTCGGCCAGGACCCCTACTTTCCGGAACGCCGCAACTGGACAGCGCAGGATCCGGGCGAGCTTGGCATGAACGCTGTCAAGCTTCAGGAGGCCATCGACTTCGCGATCGGCAAGGAATCCGAAGCCAACAAGGACCTCGCGCTCAACCACGAGCTCTCGAACTTCGCCCGCGAGCCGTTCGGCCGCCGAATCGGCCCGACGACGGTGCGGGCGGCATTGAACGGTATTGTCGTCAAAAACGGCTACATCGTGGCCGAGTGGGGGGATACCAAGAAGGTCGACATGACCTTCAGCGTGACGAAGACTTTCCTTTCCACGACGGTGGGGCTCGCCTATGATCGTGGCCTCATCCGCGACGTGCACGATCTCGCAAGCGACTACGTCCCGACCGACGAGCTTTTCGGGAGCGAGCACAACCAGAGCATCACGTGGGATCACCTCTTGCGTCAGACGAGCGACTGGCAAGGAACACTCTGGGGCAAGCCCGACTGGGCGGACCGGCCCGTCGGCGAGACGCCTCTCGACTACCCAAGCCGTCCCTTGTACGAGCCAGGGACGCACTACAAGTACAACGACGTGCGCGTGAACTTGCTCGCTCTCATAGCACTCCACGTTTGGCGTCGGCCGCTGCCTCGAGTGCTGCGCGAATACGTGATGGAGCCGATTGGCGCGACAAACACGTGGCGCTGGCACGGCTACGAGAACTCCTGGGTCATGATCGACGGTGTCCACATGCAGTCGGTGAGCGGCGGCGGCCACTGGGGCGGCGGAATGCACATCAACGCGCGCGACATGGCGCGTTTCGGCTATCTCTTTCTCAGGAACGGCACTTGGAGTGGTAAGCGGATCATCTCCGAAGAATGGATTGAAATGGCACGTACCCCGGGCGTGAACCAAGGTTATGGCTTCATGAACTGGTTCTTGAACGAGCCTTACGTGAACGACGAAGGCGAGCGCCGGCAAGCGCTACCTTCGGCACCAGAGACCGTGGTGGCGTTCCGCGGCGCCGGCGCAAATATCATTTATATCGACTGGGAGAACGATCTGGTCGTCGTGGTGCGCTGGATTGGCGGCGGACTGGACGAATTTATCGGGAAAGTAATCGACTCTATCGAGGGGCCGGCGCCAACGGATAACGCATCTGTGCCCTAGAGGTTGCGGCGGCGCGCCTCGAGCTCCTACGGTACGAGAAGACGTATTCGAGCAAGCCGTTGCGCAGCTGGTAGCGGCTTTCGACCGTCAGGCTCGGCATCCGTTTCAACAGGTCCTGTTCTAAGTAGCGCGGACAAGGTCGCGCGCGTCCTTCCTGGGTTTCGAAGGCGACGGTTTCCTCGTCTCGGACCCAGTAGCGTGACGGCCCGGGAGGCATTTCCTTCAGCATCCAAACGAAGGCAAGTATCGCCGTCCCTGGAACGAGAAACGGTTCGAGCGTCGTCATGAGAAGCTGGTGCTCCTGAGGCGTGAGATAGTTCAGAAGATCCCAAGCGAGAACGAGGTCGAAGTGCTTTTCGTGGCCGTAGTCGAGAAGCTCGACAATTGCCTTGCGCTTGCGATCGTCGTCCTCTGAGGCAGCTCGCAGAGGTCGAAGACCGCGGTAGAAATCCGCGACGGTAAGTTGGCCGCCATAGTTGGCGAAGAAATCAAGATTCGCCGTCCGTGCGGTGCCGAGGTCGAGGACACGCAGGGTCGCGTCCTCCGATTGAGGAAGCAGCGCGCGAAGCCCGAGGCACCTTTGAGTAGCTTCTGAGATTTCGTTCTCGGAGACACCTTTGGCGCCCCGAAAGAGAGACAAACGCATGCGCTTCCTTATCTAAACACTCTCGCCCCGAACGTCACCGGCGACCTGAATGTTCGTCGCATAAACATCCGCGGACACCCGACCCCGCTCGCCGAGCGTGACGCTGCCTTACTTTACCGCAATATTACCTTCGATCGTGCCCTCGATGAAGAGATCTTCTTCGCCGAACAGACCTCCCTTGATGGCGAGACTTCCACCGATTGGCGCCGTCCGTGGCGGCGACGGTGGGTGGACCGTTTTGGGCTTTTCGAAAGAACCGGCACCGGCGGGGTCATTCTTTTTCCACATGAGTTGCCTCCTGCTGTGTACGAGGGCGCGCGATGATGCTGTACACCTTATAAGAACGCGAATGGGAACGGCTGTGAGCGGGGGAGTGGGGGATTCCCGTCACTTTCTTGTAGGGGAAACCCCCGGCGGCGGCCTGTATAATGCGCCGCGATGGAGGGACCGATCATGCCTTTTAGACCGTTGAGCTTCGTCGTTCTGGGTATCGCTGTCGCCTGCTCCCTGCCAAAAACCCCCAAGCCTGAGCCTGAGAGCTCTGCCGCCTCTATCGTACGCACGGGAGATCCCGAAAAGCGCGGTTATACCGATGGCGACTTTCCGCGAGTGCAAGAGCTCGCCGAGGGGGTCTATTCGTACGAACAGCTTCGCTCCGCCGGCGACGAGAAGTTCACGACGGTGAGCTTGTTCGTCGTCACGGATGAAGGTGTCCTCGTTGCCGACGGACAAGGAAGCCCCGAAGAAACCAAGCGGCTCGTCGATGCCGTCGCGGAGTTCAGCGACCAGCGGATTACCCATGTCGTAATTTGCTCGGACCACGGTGACCACACCGCAGGCAACGTCTCGTTCCCGGAAGACGCCGTGTTCTACGCGCACCCAACCTCCAAAGCGACGCTCGAGGCGGCCGCTTCGAGCCCGAACCGCCGCGAGGGCGCCCCGCCGGTCATCATCCCAACCGAGCTGGTCGAAGAGGAGAAGGTGTTAACGCTCGGCGGTAGAGAGATCCGCATTCTCTTTCTAGGTCGCGCGCATACCGGAGGCGATCTTCACGTCTATTTGCCCGAGGAAAAAATCCTCTTCATGAGCGAGGCGTACCTCAATCGCATCTTTCCCGCCATGCGCTCGGCCTATCCGTCGGAATGGGTCGAGATGATCATCAAAGCGCAAGCCATGGATGTTGATGTTTATTTGCCGGGCCATGGATTCGTGGAAACGCCGGCGATCCTCGAAGAAGAGCTCCAGATCTACCGCGAAGCGATGGAGCAGGTGATCGCGGAAGCAACCAGGCTTCACGGAATGGGTCTCGATGCCGAAGCCGCGCATGCGCGAAGCGATTTCGGTGAGCTCGAAGAGTGGACCCTACGATCGAGCCAAGGCGCGCGCGCGATCGCAAAGGTTTACGAGGAGTTGAGCGGCGAGCTTCCCTAAGGGCCCTAAGGGCGAGAGAATTTCTCCGCGAGAAAGCTCATAGGGGCGCGGAGCTCGGCCGGTTGGATGGACGCGAGTGCCATCGTCTTCGGGGATCGACGATGGGGCCGGCGCGCAGCTCCACGTCAGCGTAAGAATGCGGAGGTGAGCGCTCTCATGGGCTCCGAAAGAATGCGTGCATGGCACGGTAGAGATGGTAAACGTCGACTTTGGAGCTCACGGAGTAGGGCGTGTGGATGGAGAGCACGGGGACGCCGAAGTCGATGACTTCCATGTTGTCGTCCGCGAGCGCGCCACCGATCGTGCCGCCGCCGGAGCGGCCGACTTTATACGTCGCTATTTGCCACGGCACGTTTGCGTCGTCGAGAACCCTTCGGATCCAAGCGGTGTATTCCGAGTTTGCGTTGAAACCGCGGCCGTACATCTTGAAGTTGACGCCGAAGCCGAGCCGCGGTGCGTTGCCTTCCTCCCACGCCGAGGCTCAGGTGGGATGGATACCGGGGTTGACGTCCGAAGAAATGACCAACGTTTCCCGCCGGGCCTTCCGGAGCCAATGTTCGCGAAAGTCGTCTCCCATCTGCGCGTAGAGGAGCCGTCCCATCAAGTCGACGAGATAGCTCGAGTCCGCCCCGGTATTGTTGACGTTGCCCACTTCTTCGTTATCGACGAGATAAGCGATGGACGTGACCTCGGGAGCCTCCGTGTCGAGCACGGCCTTGAGCGCCGCGTAGCCAGAAAGCCGATCGTCTTGCCCGTAGATCGCCATCAGGCCGCGGTCGAACCCCACGTCGCGCGGCGCCAAAGCGGGAACGAGCGCAAGCTCGGCCGAGACGAGGTCGTCGATGCCGATCTCGTACTCCCTCCGGAGGTAGTCGACGACGGACCGCTTCACGCTCTCGTCGCCCTCGCCGGGCCCTGGGATATGACCGACCACCGGGTCGAGCTCTTCGTGCTGGATGACATCGCGGTTTCTGCGCTCGCGAAGATCGGCGTCCACGTGGGGGGAGAGGTCGGGGATGATGAAGGTGGGCTCGCTCGGGTCGTTGCCTACGGAGATCCAGATCGTGCGGCCGTTCTTGAGATCGACGCGCCCCACCAGTGCCAGCGGAAGGTTGGTTCACTGGTAGGTTTTGATCCCGCCGTGATAGTTCGTCTGCAAGAGCGCGTAGCCTTCCTTCTCGTAGATGGGCCGCGCTTTGAGCTCGATTCGGGGCGAGTCGATATGAGCGCCTACGACGCGGAAGCCGTTGCGCAAGTTGTTCTCGCCGATTACGATGACCGTGAGGGTTCGATCGCGGTTCACGTCGTAGAAACGTGCGCCCGGCTCGATACGCGCGTCATCGGTAAGCTCGCGGAAGCTTGCCGCGCGCGCCAGATCGACCGCTTCGCGCACGAAACCAAGTTCTGTTTTTGCGACACGCATGAAATCCTTGTAGCCGGCAGCGTGGGACTCGACGCTCTGCTTCTCCGCCTCCGTCAGCGAGAGCCAAGACGAACGTGGCTCTTCCTGCTCGAAAGCGGTGACGGGAACGAGGATTGCGAATAAGATGAGAATGCGACTCGCCATGGTGAACCTCCCGGCGGGATTATAAGCGAGAGAGAAGGAAACCATGCGAAGTGGCCTCGAAAAGCAGACGGTGCTCGTAACGGGCGCCTCAGGTGGAATTGGCACGGCGACGGCACGCGCATTCGCGGACGAGGCCGCGAACGTCGTGCTGCACTATCGGACGAACCGAGAGAGCGTGGACGAACTCGCCAAGGACCTCGATGTCGAGACGGTCGTGGTCCGAGCCGATGTCTCCGTCGAGGCGGATGTGGACGCGATGTACGCGACAGCTCTCAGTACGTTTTCTCGGCTCGATGCGATTGTCGTCAACGCCGGGATTTGGATCGAGACCGAGACGCCACTTCACGAGATGAGCCTCGAGCAGTGGGAGAGGACGATGGCGGTGGATCTGACGGGCGCCTTTCTCACATGCCGCGGATTCATGCGCCACCTCGCGGAGAAGCCGCGCGACGAGGCCTCGATCGTGTTCGTCGCCTCGACCGCGGCCGTCTTTGGCGAGGAGAACCATACGGACTACTCGGCGGCCAAAGCGGCGATGGCCTATGGCCTGACGCGTAGCTTGAAAAACGAGATCGTGCGGCTCGCGCCGCGGGGGCGGGTCAACTGTGTCTGCCCCGGATGGGTCGATACGCCGATGGCGGCATCGTCGATGGAGGATTCCACAGCCATTCCGCGTGCCACGGCAACGATGGCGCTTCGAAAGATCGCATCGCCCGAGGACGTTGCTCGCGCCATCGTCTTGTTTACGTCACCCGAGCTCGGCGGCCACCTCAGTGGGAGCGTCCTCCCGATCGCGGGGGGCATGGAGGGGCGCCTGCTACACCACGCCGAAAACCCTTAGCAGCTGGTAGACGCCGAGACCCGTCACGACGAGAACGACGAGCATCCCGAGAACGTTTTGCAGGGGCCCGTTCCGAAACGCACCCATGAGTGCGCCGTCGTTCACGACGAAGATCAAGAAGATCGCGATGAGGGGAAGGAGCAAGCCATTGGCTGCTTGCGCGATCACGATGGCTTCCGTCGGGCTCCCGCCGATGAGTGCGAGCAGGAGACCGGTGAGCACCACGAACGTGACCACCGCTCGGAAGCGGGGCGACGTCAGATCGCGCTTCCAGCCGAGTGCTCCGGACATCGCATACCCGGCTGCGAGCGGTGCCGTGATCGAGCTCGTGAGTCCCGCCGCGAAGAGACCGAGACCGAAGAACGCTCCAGCCCATTCGCCGAGTACGGGCTCGAGCTGCGATGCGATGTCCGAAAGGCTGGACGCGTCGTTGAACGGCGTCGCGTTCACAAGGATCGCGATGGTAACGAGGCCGCCGAGACCGACCGAGAGTGCTGTGTCCAGCCGCGACTGCGCGAGCGCCTCGTCGGTCTTCATATCGGCGGGCCACTTCTCCAGCACCGTGCTTGCGTGAAGGAATAAGTTGTAGGGAACGACCGTTGTGCCGATGAGCGCGATGATCATCAAAAGCGACCCATCCGGCACCGAGGGAACGAGCCCACGGCCTAGCTCGCCGAGCGAAGGCTCTACGAGAATGGCCGTCACGAGGAACACGAAGCTCATGAGCACGACGAGCGCGATGAGAACGCGCTGAATCATTCGGTAGGCGCCGCTCAAAAGAAGTGCTGCCGCCGCCACCGCGATGACGATGGCCCAAAGCTTGGGAGAAACGCCGCTCAAAATCTCGAGCCCGAGAGAGGCACCAAGGAGATTCCCGGTCTCGTAGGCCGCGTTGCCGAGCGTGATGGCCACGGCGACGAGGCCAAGCGACAAGAAGCGAAGAAAGGGCTGCGAGATGCTCGCCCGAATGGCTTCGCTCAGTCCTCTCCGCGTGACGAGCCCGACGCGAGCCGCCATTTCTTGAAGAACCGCCGTCGCCACTGCCGAGAAGACGACGGCCCAGAGAAGCGCCGCGCCGAAGCTCGCCCCTGCGCGCGACGCCGTGACGATGGTCCCCGGCCCGATGAATGCGGCGGCGACGAGAAGACCCGGACCCAAAGTTGCGTAACATCATGGCGAAGGTGGTGGGATAGGGTAGGATGTTTCGAGTGATCGAACAACTGCGAAAGACCATCGATGCAAGCCGCGACGAGATGGCCGAGCCGACGGCCGCCCTCGTCGCCATCGATACCGAGAACCCGCCCGGCCGCAACTACCAACGTTGCCTCCGCTTTCTCGGCGAGAAGCTTGGGGGGCTGGGCTTCAATGCCGACATCGAGCGTATCGACAACGGCGATACCGACCGCGAGCACCCGCGCTACTGGCACGCCTGCCGCGGCGCTATCACCTGCCGCATCACCATTCGTGGCCGCCAGTCCCACGTGGGGCTTCAGTACCGTGGCATCAACGCCTTCGAGCACCTGCTTCCAGTGGCGAAAGCGCTCCCCCAAGTCAAAGCCGAGGTCGAGCAACGTGTCACGGAATACCCCATCGAGCCACCGGAGGCTCGGCGTTCCATCCTGATGATGGGCGGCGAGGTCCAAGGCGGCGCCAACTTCAACGTCGTGCCTGAGAGCTTCTCCTTCACGGTGGATCGACGCATCAACCCCGAAGAGGATTTCGACACGGAAAAGCGCCGACTCCTGGAGGCGATCGACGCCGACGCCGACGCCGACGCCGACGTCGACGTGGATGTGTTCCAGGAGGCCCGATCCGCCGGTGTTTCCGAGGCCGATCCTGCGGCCGTGGCCGTGGCGGAGGCGATCGCCGAAGTGCGCGGCGAGCCGGCAGCGTTCGAGCTTCGCCCGGTTATTCTGGAGATCCGTTTTTATGCCGAGCGCGGCGTTCCCGCCTTTGCCTATGGTCCCGGTCTTCTCTCGGTGGCGCATGGACCCAAGGAGTTTCTCAAACGCCGCGTCTTCAAGGATGTGGCCGTAGTCTACGCACTCGCGGCGGCCCGACTGCTCTCACCGTGAAAGCGAAGAGCTTGACCCGCCGCTTCTACCGTCGTGATCCCGTAACGCTTGCGAAGGCGCTTTTGGGTCACGTTCTCGTGAGGCGACTTCCCGAGGGCCAAGAGCTCGCCGGCCGCATCGTCGAGGTCGAGGCATATTTGGGTGTCGAAGATAGCGCCTGCCATAGCTACGGGGGTCGCCGCTCGAAGCGCAACGCCTCGATGTGGTTGGATGGCGGCTACGCCTATGTGTATTTCGTCTACGGGATGCACTGGTGCTTCAACGTCGTCTCGGACCGCGAGGAGGTGCCCACGGCGTGCTTGATTCGCGCTCTCGAGCCCGTCGCCGGGCTCGAAGAGATGAGACGCCTCCGAGGGGCCAAGCCAGATCGAGAGTTATGCTCCGGCCCCGCTAAGCTCGCGCAGGCTCTCGCGATCGACAGGACGTTCGATGGGGTCGATCTCGTCGAGAGTAAAAAGCTATTCGTTCGGCATGGTCGTCGCGTGGCGGACGGTAAGCTGGATGTCGGGCCGCGCATCGGCGTGAGCTACGCCGGTGAATGGGCGGGGCGTCGACTGCGCGTCTACGAGAGCGAAAACCCCCACGTGAGCCGCTCGTGAATCCCGTGGGCCAAACCAAGCACGGCGCGGTCCTTTTGAAGTATCATTCACCCATCGAGGTATTGTCAAGTTGACGTTGAGCGAGCGAACCTATTGCGTCGAGCTGATTTCCTTTGCTCTCATCGGACGGCACAGGTTACCTCCTGCCAGACGATGAAAGCGCGGTCTCGTAGCTCCCGATGATGATGCGCTTGCAACAAATGCCGTCCGACGCGAAAGAGGTTTTGCACGAGTCCATGCACGGTCAAGAATCGTTGCGCCTGCCCAGGAGTTTTAAACTTCCGCATCTGTCGTTCCCGTTGTCGCGTCGGTTTCGTGCGAGACTTCGGCTAGGTTGTTTCTGTACTGGTCAGTGTCGTGGACGACGGACGGCATGACCTCGCGGTGAGCGGCGCTGTAGCTTCTCAGTTTGTCGGTGACCAGCTGCCAGGGCGGACGGCCTTGCCCTTTCAACAGCTTGCGGAAGAATCGTTTGGCGGCTTTCTGATCACGGCTAGGCTGGACGAGGATATCAATCACATCACCATCTTGGTCTACCGCGCGCCAGAGGTATTGGCGTTCGCCTTGTATCTTTATGAAGACCTCGTCCAGGTGCCACGTGTCACCAAGGCGACCCTGCCGACGCTTCAGTCGCCGAGCGTATTCCGGCCCGAACTTGATGCACCAAAGTCGGATCGCTTCGTAGGAAACCGTGATGCCTCGCTGAGCAAGCAGCTCTTCGACGTTTCGAAAGCTCACGCAGAATCGGTGGTAGAGCCAGACGGCGTGGCTGATGATTTCCGGTGGAAATCGATAGCCGTGGTAGCTTGGCGCATCGGTCGTGGGCGGAGGTCATCGGAGAGTGACCGAAATCGTTCGTTCACTCGAAAGTACCCTCGCAGATGTACAGCAAGGCACGGCGCTCGGCAGATGTTCTTGTAGCCGCGGCTGTAGTGCTGGTCGCCCTGGCGCCAGCATCCGGCGTCGCAAGTATAGAGGCCGCGGAGCTGTCTGGAACGGTGACCGACGCGACCGGTCTCGCGCTGACCGGCGTCGTCGTGGAGGCGCGGCCCGCGGGGGCTGTTGCGCCGGTCCAGACGGCCTTGACCGACCGTACCGGCATGTTCACGCTGAGCGCGCTTGAGCCCGGCCCTTGCGATGTGACCTTCACGCTACCTGGGTTCAATGAGGTTGTGCGCGCGGGTGTGGAAATCAGGCCCGGTGGCGCGACCACCCTCGATGTCGAAATGAAGGTCGGGATCGAGGAGCACGTCGTGGTTATCGGGAGCCGCGCTCAGATGCGGACTCTGGTCCCATCATTCAACATCGCCACGCACCCGATCAATGACGCGGCGACGCTCGTGCGGCCGGCTAGTCTACGCAATCTCGCGCGCGACCAGACGGGCTTCTACATGATGCAGCAGGTCGGGCTCAACTGGGCCCCGTTGATAGCGTTGCTCGGTAACAGCAACGACCGGGCCAGCCGCTGTGATGAGTTCATCAACCCCCGTTTCACGGAGGTCCCCGGCTGCACCGATCCCAACCGCGGGTCGGGCGCGGGTTGGAAGACCACATACGACCGCGCCAAGGGGATGTTCGCGGGGCTGGCGGCCGGCTACCGTTTCGGTCCGCGGCTGCGGGTCGAGGTGGAGTGGTTCTATCGGGAGTCCGAGTACGACCAGACCTCGCCGGTGACGAGCGCGACCGGCGACACTTTCGCGAAGCTTGGCGGAGAGATCCAGCGCGCCGAGGACCGAATCGGTAGCATCTCGTCGCAGAACGTCTTCGCCAACGTGTACGTCGACTTCCGAGGCCGGACTCGTCTGACGCCGTACGTTGGAGTGGGAGTCGGCATCGGGCTGACCGAGCTGGATTACGGCGACCTCTGGGCGCGGAACCCCGACCCTGACGCCATCGGTACGGCCGCTGGTCTGCCGAACGAGGAGGAAATCCGCCGAAACCTCGCCGGCACCACCACCAGCAAGCAGGCGGAGCTGCGTGATAAGCTAGCTGGGTACCAATTGCTGGTCGGCGTCGACCACGCCATGTCGAAAAGGGTGTCACTCGGTATCAAGGCCCGCTGGGTCGGCTTTGGACGGTTCGCCGCCGCCGACATTGAGTGGGAGCGTCTGCGGAGCCACGCATCGGAACTGCGTCGCGACGGCAGCGAGCCCGTGACGTTCCGCATTCGAACCGGCGACCCTCTTTCGTTCGTTAGCGTGAGCCTCTCGATGCGGTACGATTTCTAAAACAACAACCCCCGGGTGGGCGTTGTACCTTCTATTTATTCATCCGCGCGCACCGAACTTGATTAGTCTCCGGTCTGCCGGCACCATGCCTACATGATCGACGTGTTCCGGTTCGACAGTGCCCGCCGATCCTGCCAGGCGCCACGCTCCCGGTCTTGCGATGGCGCGTCACCCCTCCCGGCACGCACGAAATCCCGAGACCGATACCCGTTCGCGAAGGCGTCGTGTCCAAAAACACGAACGAACTCAAGACCTGCATCAGCCAGAGCGTTTCGTATAGACGCGTCTACGCTTGCTTCGCCAAGGGAAGCTGGAATGCTTGGTCATGAGCACGCCGATCCAACCCTGGACGTTCTTGGTCGTCGCGGTAGAAGTATTTGAAGGTACTTTCGAGTGAACGAACGATTTCGGTCACTCTCCGATGACCTCCGCCCACGACCGATGCGCCAAGCTACCACGGCTATCGATTTCCACCGGAAATCATCAGCCACGCCGTCTGGCTCTACCACCGATTCTGCGTGAGCTTTCGAAACGTCGAAGAGCTGCTTGCTCAGCGAGGCATCACGGTTTCCTACGAAGCGATCCGACTTTGGTGCATCAAGTTCGGGCCGGAATACGCTCGGCGACTGAAGCGTCGGCAGGGTCGCCTTGGTGACACGTGGCACCTGGACGAGGTCTTCATAAAGATACAAGGCGAACGCCAATACCTCTGGCGCGCGGTAGACCAAGATGGTGATGTGATTGATATCCTCGTCCAGCCTAGCCGTGATCAGAAAGCCGCCAAACGATTCTTCCGCAAGCTGTTGAAAGGGCAAGGCCGTCCGCCCTGGCAGCTGGTCACCGACAAACTGAGAAGCTACAGCGCCGCTCACCGCGAGGTCATGCCGTCCGTCGTCCACGACACTGACCAGTACAGAAACAACCTAGCCGAAGTCTCGCACGAAACCGACGCGACAACGGGAACGACAGATGCGGAAGTTTAAAACTCCTGGGCAGGCGCAACGATTCTTGACCGTGCATGGACTCGTGCAAAACCTCTTTCGCGTCGGACGGCATTTGTTGCAAGCGCATCATCATCGGGAGCTACGAGACCGCGCTTTCATCGTCTGGCAGGAGGTAACCTGTGCCGTCCGATGAGAGCAAAGGAAATCAGCTCGACGCAATAGGTTCGCTCGCTCAACGTCAACTTGACAATACCGGAAACATGGGCTAGGTCCATCGAGAATATAGGCCGGTCGCTCGTCGTCGAGCCATGGCTAGGAAGCTCGGAGCGAGAAAATGGATTCGAAGATGGGCTTTTCCGACACACGCCGGTTGGGTGTACTCACGTTGATGACGGTAAATGGGCCAGGCTAGTGAAGGCTATTCGAGTGCGAAGCTCATTACGCCGGTCGCCGCCACGGCGTCGTCGAGATAGGCGGTTACCGAGAGGCTTCCGAAGCGCCCCCGCATTTTCTTGACTTCGGCTTCGATCTTCACTTTAGAGCCTATGGGGATTGGGGCTTCGAAGCTACATGCCTTGATCGACCGGAAATAAATGGTCCGGCCGCGATGTTGCTCGGGGTAGAGCACGAGGATCGCTCCGACCTGGGCCATCGCTTCCGTAAGCAAGGTCGAGGGCACGAACTCGGTTCGCTCGAAAAAGAACTTCGAACGGTCGGCGTGGAGCTCGCCGACGATGCGCTTTCCCGGCTGCACTTCAGTCACGGCGTCCACGAAAAGAAACGGGTCTCGATGCGGAAGGATCCCTTTTATCGCGTCGCGGTTGAGATGCGTCGTGGGCACGGTTCCAAATTTCTAGCTAAGTTTAGAGAAGGGCAAGCACTATAGCATGGCCGGCACAAAAGCCAAGGCGAAAGCCGTGATCAAGCACCTTCAACGAAGCCGAACCGGTGATGTAGACTCTAGGCCATCGTGACGACGCTGTCAGCGCCTTCGATCCAAGCGGAGCTCCCCGGCCCCAAAGCCCGAGCCCTCATCGAGCGCGACCTCCGTGTCGTGTCGCAGCACTATCACCGGGACTACCCATTGGTCGTACAAGAAGCTTCGGGATTGGTGGTGACGGATCCGGACGGGAATCGGGTTTTGGATTTTGCGGCCGGGATTGCGGTTTGTGCGACGGGACATTGCCACCCCGATGTCGTTGCGGCCATCCGCGCGCAAGCGGGGAAGCTCCTTCACATGTGTCCGACCGATTTCTACACGGGACCGGTCGTGGCGCTCGCCGAACGGCTCGCTGCCGTTGCTCCTGTGGGCGAGAATCCCCGGGTTTTCTTCACGAACTCGGGAGCGGAGGCGGTGGAATCCGCCATCAAGCTTGCTCGGCTCAGGACGGAACGGCAGAAGATCGTCGGCTTTTTTGGAGCTTTTCATGGACGCACGATGGGCGCCGCGACGTTGACGGCGAGCAACGCGGTGCAGCGCCGCGGCTACGGGCCGATGCTCCCCGAAGTCCATCATTCTTACTACGCACAGTGCTATCGCTGTCCTGTGAACCGCGAGCCGGAGACCTGTGATGTGGAGTGCCTCGACCACCTCGAGACGTTGTTTCACGCCGTCGCCCCGCCCGACGAAATCGCCGCGATCATCGTGGAGCCGATTCAAGGCGAAGGCGGCTACTACGTCCCGAAGAAAGAGTTCCTGACACGGCTTGCGGCAACCGCGAAAAAGCACGGGATCTTACTCGTTGCCGACGAGGTGCAAGCAGGTATGGGCCGTACCGGCAAGATGTTTGCCTGCGAACATTTCGGCATCGAGCCAGACATCGTTACTTTGGCGAAAGGCCTCGCTTCAGGAATGCCGCTCGCGGCGGTGATCGCGCGGGACGAAGTCATGACGTGGAACAACGGGGGGCACGGAAGCACTTATGGCGGGAACGCGGTATCGTGCGCCGCTGCGATTGCTACACTCGACTTGCTCGAAAAGGGGCTCGTCGAAAACGCTGCCGAGGTCGGGGCGCATCTGTTCTCGAAACTCGAGAGCTTGAAAGGGCGCCACAGCCAGATCATCGGGGACGTCCGCGGTCTCGGCTTGATGCTCGTTATCGATTTCCTGGACCCAAAGCTCGTCGACTCCGTGCTCGTGGGCGCCTTCGAGCGTGGGCTACTGCTGCTGGGATGTGGCGACAGCGGCGTGCGCTTGACCCCGCCTTTGGTGGTCACGACGGAGCAAGCGGATACCGCCATCGAGATCTTGGAAGAAGTGCTCGCCGCGCTATGACCAAGCTTGTTTCGATGAAAGAAGCGATCGCCCGCTTCGTCCAGGACGGCGACGTCGTCGCCGCCGAGGGTTTTACCCATCTCATTCCGTTTGCGGCGGGTCACGAGATAATCCGGCAGCAGAAAAAAGACCTCGTGCTCTGCCGGCTCACGCCGGATCTTATTTACGATCAGATGGTCGCGGCCGGCCTTGCGCAGAAGCTCATCTTCGGCTGGATGGGCAACCCGGGCGTGGGCTCGCTCCATGCCATCCGCCGCGCGGTTGAAAAAGGCGAGCCGCGTCCCGTCGAGATCGAAGAACATTCTCATTTCGGTTTGCTTTCCCGCATCAAAGCGGCTGCCTCGGGACTTCCTTTCATGCCTCTTCGCAACTATCGCGGGACGGACTTGCCTTCCGTCAACGAGAGCTTGCGGACGGTGCAGTGTCCGTTCACCGGCGAGGATCTCGCGGCGGTTCCGGCTCTTCATCCGGATGTCGCGATCATCCACGCGCAACGCGCCGACACCGAGGGCAATACGCAAGTGTGGGGTTTGCTCGGTATCCAGAAAGAAGTCGCCTTCGCCTCGAAGAAAGTCGTCGTCGTCGTGGAAGAGATCGTCGACGAAGAAGTGATCCGCTCTGACCCCAATCGGACGCTCGTGCCCGGACTCATCGTCGATGCAGTCGTGGAAGAGCCTTTCGGCGCGCATCCGAGCTACGTCCAGGGCTACTACGACCGCGACGACGATTTCTACGTTGCGTGGGACCGGGTGAGCCGCTCTGTCGAGCGTCTGAACGCCTATCTCGATGAATGGGTGCACAATGTTTCCGGACGGGACGCGTACATGAAAAAGTACGGCGCCGCCCTCAAACTTCGCTTGAAGCCGGAGCCCCTTCCGGCCCGTCCCGTGGATTACGGGCTCTATCACTGACTTTGACCATACAGGACGTTCGGCGCTCGGAGCTGATGGCACTCGCCGCCGCGCGGGAGATTCAGGACGGCGACGTCGTCTTCGTCGGCATCGGGCTTCCCAATCTCGCCGTCAACCTCGCGCGGCGTACCCACGCCGGCGGCGTGCAACTCGTCTACGAAGCTGGGATCTACGGCGCAAAGCCGATCCGCCTCCCCATCTCCATCGGCGATCCGTGCCTAGTGACGGGAGCTCTACAGGTCATGCCGATGGCGGAAACATTTCTCTACTTTCTGCAAGGCGGGAGAATCGACGTCGGCTTTCTCGGCGCGGCGCAAATCGATCGCTACGGCAACTTGAACACGACCGTGATAGGCGACGATTACCGCCGGCCTAAAGTGCGGCTCCCCGGCGCGGGCGGCGCGGCGGAGATCTCTTGGCTTGCGAGGAAGACCGTGATCCTGCTGCCGCAAAAGCGGAGCAAGTTTCCCGAACATCTCGATTTTCGAACGAGCCTCGGATTCCACGAAGGGGGGCGATCGCGCGAGTCTCTCGAGGCACCAGGCGGCGGGCCCGAGCGCGTGATCACCAACCTCGGCATTTACGGTTTCGACCCCGAAACGCGAGAGATGGTGATCGAGAAGATCCACCCCGGGGTCACGCTCGATGAAGTGCGAGCCGAAGTCTCATGGCCGCTTCGCGTACGAGAGCCCCTCGGCGAGACCGAGCTTCCAGACGCCGACACGTTGCGCCTCCTTCGCGAGGAGCTCGATCCGAAAGGCATCTATCTTGGCTGAGATCAATCTTCGTATTCCCGGTCCGACCCCTTGCCGCGAGGAAGTCCTCGAGGCAGTGGCGCGGCCGATGATGAACTACCGCGGTCCCGAGATGGCGGAGCTCATGGAAGAGCTCACCGGCAATCTGAAGCGCTTTCTCGCAACGGAGCACGACGTGCTGCTGGTGACCGCGAGCGGCACCGGCGGTCTCGAGGCGACGATCGCCAATACGGTAAGCTCCGGCGACCGTGTCCTCGGCGTGAACGCGGGTGTCTTCGGCAAGAGATTTTGCGTCGTTGCCGAAGCCTTCGGAGCCTCGTTGCGCACGATCGAGGTCGCCGCCGGGCGCGCTCTCGATCCGGAGACGCTAAAGAGCGCACTCCATGAAGAGAAAACCTGTCGCGCGGTTTTGCTCACGCATAACGAGACCTCGACGGCCGTCGCGCATCCGATCGAGGATCTCTGTCGTGCGGTGCGTGAGGAAAGCGACGCCCTCGTCTTTGTGGACGCGGTGTCGAGCCTCGGCGCCATGCCTCTTCCGATCGACGAGCTCGACATCGACGTCGTCGTCTCCGGGTCGCAGAAAGCTTGGGGAGTGCCTCCGGGGATGGTCATGCTCGTGCTCTCCGAGAAAGCTTGGAAGGCGACAGAGCAAGCGACGTTGCCGCGTTTCTACTTCGACCTCCGGCGCTATCGCGACGCGCAAGCGCGCGGAAGCTTTCCTTTCACGCCGGCGCTTCCCGTCATCTACGGGCTTTCTGTCGCTCTCGGCTTCATGCTGCGCGAAACGCCCGAGGGGATCTTCGCCCGTCACGCGCGCGTCGCGGAGCGTGCTCGCGAGGGCGTTCGGTCACTCGGGCTCGAGCTATTCGCCGATCCGGCGCACGCATCCTCTACCGTGACGGCGATGAAAGTGCCAGGGGGCATCGACGAAAGCGCGCTCGTTGCGCTCCTGCGCACGCGCTACGACACCATCTATGCGCGGGGGCAGGAGGGTCTCCGCGGGAAAATCCTGCGCCTCGGTCATCTCGGATGGGTACAAGAGCCCGAGATCGAGGCCGCGCTTCGCGCTCTTGGAAGCGCTCTTGCCGATCTAGGCCACCGCATTTGAGCGCGTCGTTCTCACTCTCACTCCTCGGTTCGTGGAAAGACGAGTGGGCGCCGATGCTGCGTCTTGCGCTTCCCGTCGTGGTGGCGGAGCTTGGCTGGACCGCGATGGCGACCGTCGATACGTTGATGGTGGGGCGGTTGAGCCCGGAAGCGATCGGGGCCGTGAGCCTCGGCTCCGGAATCTTCCTCGGCGTCACCATGTTCGGAATGGGCCTGCTGCTCGGCCTGGACACCTTGATCGCTCAAGCCTTCGGCGCGGGCAAACTCGAAGACTGCCATCGATCGCTCTTGCACGGCATCTATGCCGCGCTCGCCTTGACTATTCCTTTGACGGGGATCCTCTTGCTCGTCATCCGGGGGCTTCCAGGGTTCGGGATCAACCCGGACGTTCTCGAGCTCACGATCCCCTATTTGCGACCGGTGGCGTGGAGCTTGCTGCCGCTGCTTCTCTACGCGGCTACTCGGCGATTCCTGCAGGCTACGGGACATGTGGCGACGGTGATGGTCGTCTTGGTGACTGCGAACATCGTGAACGCGCTCACGAACTGGGGACTGATCTTCGGGCATTGGGGTCTTCCCGAGCTCGGTGTCGTGGGCGCCGGATGGGCGACGTTCGCATCTCGCAGCTTCATGGCCATCACGCTCATCGGCGCGATCGTTTTTTACGAGTGGCGCGGGCGCCGGGGCCTCTTCCAAACGCCACTCGGACTCGAATGGACACGGATGCGTCGCCTGTTCAGCCTCGGGTTTCCCGCCGCGTTTCAAATCACGCTCGAGATGGGACTCTTCAGTGTCGCGACCGTGCTGGCAGGACGATTGGACGCGGCCTCGCTCGCAGCGCATCAGATCGCTCTCAGCGTCGCGGCCACGACCTTCATGGTGCCTCTCGGAGTTTCTTCGGCAGCGGCAGTGCGCGTCGGCCACGCAGTCGGGGCACGCGACCGAAACGGCGTGGCCCGCGGCGGGTGGATGTCCGTAGCACTCGGCGTCGGCTTCATGTTCATGGCAATGCTGACGCTCTTTCTGTTTCCAAGTCAGATTATCGGCCTGTTCACGAACGACACGGCCGTGTTGTCCGTCGGCGTCTCGCTCCTCTATGTCGCAGCGTTCTTTCAACTATTCGACGGGCTGCAAGTCGTCACAACGGGCGTGCTCCGCGGTATCGGCGACACACGGACACCGATGCTGGTAGCGCTCATTGGCTACTGGGTGTTGGGTCTTCCAACGGGCTACGTGCTTTGCTTCACCCTTGGCTACGGTGTCTCTGGGCTATGGGTCGGGATGCTCGTAGGTCTCTTCGTCGTCGGCATGATCCTGCTGGCGGTTTGGACGCGACGCCTACGGATGGCGCTGCATTATTGACGACTAACGCAACAGCTTTGTTTCGAGGCGCGGGCCCTGCCAGAGGTCGACGTGGAGAGAGCCAATTACGTACGAGCGCGCCCGAGCTCCGCGGTCTCACGGAGCGCCTCGATCATCCGATCGGTGGACCCGCCCTCGGTGCCGAAGGCGAACTCCCGAATGCTCTCTTTCCGCCGGCTTTCGAGCTCGGCGGCCACTTCCCTGTCGAAGAGCAACCTCCGGAGCTGTTTCTCTATCGACTCTCCTCGAAAGACACCCAGAGCGACACCGCGGTCGACCAGGGGCGCCAGGTTGCTCGGGAGGTTCACGACAAGAACGTTTCGTCCGAGGGCGAGCGCTTCCGACGAGGCGAGGGAATCCACCGTTACCAAGTCGTCCGCTGCAACGAGGATCTCCAGCAGATTCTCCGACGCGTCAATCACCACGGCGCGCGAGGCTCCTTCCCGGGAAACGACGCGCCGGTAGGGCTCCGGCGACTCCGCCTGATGAGGCTTCACGACGAGCCATACCTCTGGAATGGCGTTGCACGCCCGTACGAGCTCTTCGAAAACCGGTGCGATGGCCGCATAGCGGGTCGCGACCACCAGCATCAGCGCCTCTTCATCGATGCCCAGACGGCGGCGCGTGGTTCGTCCATCGTATCGGCGCGCCGCTCTCGACAAGGTGTCGAGTTTCGGATTTCCCGTGACGACGACGCCTTCGGGCGGGTAGTGACCTCGGTGGACCAGGATATCGCGGGCGAAGTTGCTGAACACGGCGGTCCGAGTGGGAATGGGCACCGCGTCGGCGCCGCTCGACTCGGGCTGCACTTCGTTGGCCGCGTGCTCCAGGGAGTAGTAGCGCGGGTAGATGATTCCGTGCTGGAACGCGAACGTCGGGACACCGAGCTCGTGCGCGGCGGCGATGGCCGCTCTGCCGAGCCCGCTCGACTCAGCGTATAGAACCAGGAGCTCCGGCCGCTCCTCGACCAGCATGGCGTGAACTTCGTGATACGAGCGGATCGCCCACGGTAGCTGCAGCAAGAAGGTGTCACGGAAAGACTCCAGCGCTCCATCGCCAAGCGCCACGTGGCGATGGGTCAAAGCTTCCCCGACTCTTGAGAGACGCCGGAAGCGTTGCCACATCCTGAGGCAGCCCCAGGATGCTGAGGTAACCACGAGGCTCATGGCAGGGGTGACGTATTGCCGGATCGAAACGTAGGGCTGCGCCTGCGCATCGAGCTCCATGACGTCTTCGACGACGGCTTTGAGGCCTCTTTGCCTGAAAGGAACAGAGGGTCCCACCGAAACGAGCTTGACGTCTTCGCCGGCGGCGGCCAGCGTACGCGGTACCCGGTCGAAATAGATCTCTAGTCGTTCTTGCTCACCGGTGTCAGGGTCGACACGTAATCTCCACATCGAAGCGTGCGTCAAAAACAAGTAACGTACGCGACGTCGAACGCCGGACGACGAACGACGCAAAACCCCCTTCAGAGTGGTGCCTAGCATCTTCAAAAGCCCGCCGATGAACATGAACGATGTCCCGCGGTATCGGGACTTCGTCGGCAGGGTCGTTCCATGAACCTGCGCCTGTTTCACTAACTGTCGCGCGGCGCTGGCGAGCTCTCGTACGGGAGCCACCACGACGATTTGGTCGGGCTTTTCTTTCTCCACGAGGCGTGCCAATGCTTCGACGTCTCTCACCAACAACCGAAGGGGCGTGTTGTGGTACAGGAATATCTCCGTCCACCACCAGAGTGAAAGATGTCGATAGCGGAAAAGAGTGCGGAATCCTGCGCCAGATTGGTCGAGCGGCTTCCGGCCGAGTTCCTTCATCCACGCGATGACCGCCTCTTCTACTTCCACGTTGGTTTTCTCGCCCAGGGCTTTGGGTAAAGAGACGGCCGGGATGTCCAGCGCGTGCAACGCTTCGGCCACCTTGGCGCTCGGAAAGCGTTCCAGCACGATGGACTCGTGTTGCCACGCGACGATCCGCGCTTTCGCCGCGGCCAGCTGGCGGACGAGAGCCACTTGTTTCGGAGAAAGATCCGGCCTTGCAACGAGCACGACTACAGATTGTGAGGACATGGATGTCGACGGCGCGAAGAACGGATTCTAGCACGCGCGTTCGGGCGCACGAGCGGGGGTAGCTTCCTCGAGGGACACGGCTCGAAATCGGACCTGATCACCGGGAAGTAGTTGAGCGAGCCGTGCGATGTCGGAGCGATGATGTCGCGCCAGCGTTTCTTGCGATCCTTTTCGAGGCACCGGCGAACTGCGCGTTTAATCGCGGCGAAACGCTCGGCCGAAGGGCTTCCAAGTCAGGCTCGAGTGTGATGACGAACGCCGACTACTACGTGGATTAGGGTAGTCCGCGATAGGCGTCTGCTTCCCGTTCATGCCAGCGGTCGTGGTGATCGGGCCAGCCGGCGAAAAACGCCGGTACGCCCGAGGCGAAGACGAGCCAGTTGAAGCGGAGCCGCTCGTCGTGCCATTCACGGATGGCCGCGCCGCGCTCGGCCTGCAAGCTATGGATGAGCTCGTGAGCCAGCACGTCGCGCATAACATCCTCACTCTTGGTCGCGTCGATCCAAATAGCTCCTGGAACGTAGAAGCCCCGCAGGCGAGGGGGCGGATCGTGATTCAAGAAAACGAGGCTTCCCGTCAGAAGCGTTCGCTTCGCGTTGAAAGAATACGGATCGCCCGCGAGCACGTAATAGGCGGAAAAGGCAGCGTTGATGACATCGAGCTCCACACTTGGCGCGCCTTGAAACTTGAAGTGGATGAACGAATGCGTGAGCTCCCAATGCTGATAGAGGGTTTTGTCGAAGACCGGCTGCCCACGCATCGAACGCCGCGTGGTCAGGGTCGATTTTTGCGCGAGTGTTTTTCCCGCGAGCGCCCAGTTGGGGTGTTGGCCAGCGATCGTGTAGCCGGCATGGGCCATGAGGCCGGAAGCGCTCCCCTCGGCCAGAGCTTTTTTGAAGGCCTGGCCCGGCGATTCGTGCTGAAGTATGAGCTTGCCCACGAAGCTGACAGCAACGTTGAAGCCCACTTGTCCCGCGATGAGCTTGGGATCCGCCCACTGTGCTGCCGCCGCACGCGGCAGGAGGCAGACGAGCGCAATCCCGCAAATCCATTGCCGGCTCCCCATCGGTTCCCCCCTCGACTCATAGGGAGATGAAGCAATATCGCTGCCATGCCATGGCTAAAGCCGAAGTGCCAGACCCGGCGGAACTTCTGCACATCTGTCCGGACTCGGAATAGAAGACGCGTGGTGAGAAGCCCTCGCCGCAATATAGATATGACATACATCCTCCACTGGCTCGAAGAGTTGAAGCGGCTCGCCGCGAGCACGTGAGTTAAGATGGCGCCGTGCAGCTGACAGGAACTTCACTCACCCTCCGGGATATCGAAGCAATCTCCATGGGCGGGGAGACGGTGGCCATCGCCGAAGAGGCCAAGCACCGCGTGAAAGAATCGCGCCAGGTCATCGAAGACGTTCTGGCCTCGGAGCGTGTCGTCTACGGGATCAATACCGGCTTCGGCAATTTTCGGAATGTGGTGATCCCGCGACATGATCTCGAGACCCTGCAACTGAACCTAATCCGTAGTCATGCGGCTGGCGTGGGCGACCCGTTTGCCGAAGAAATCGTGCGCGCGATCTTGCTCCTTCGGATCAACGCGCTCGCCTCTGGATTCTCAGGCGTCGATCCATCGACCGTCGACGCTCTCGTGGCGATGCTCAACAAAGGGGTGCATCCCGTTGTGCCAAAGAAAGGGTCGGTGGGCGCGAGCGGGGACCTCGCTCCTCTCGCCCATGTCTCGCTCGTCTTGATCGGCGAGGGCGAAGCATTTTATCGTGGCGAGAGGCTTTCCGGCAAAGAAGCGCTCGCACGCGCCGGACTCGAGAAGATTCGTTTGCACCCGAAAGACGGCTTGGCGCTCATCAACGGAACGCAAGTCATCACAGCGCTTCTGTCGCACGCGGTGATCCAGGCACACCGGCTCGTGCGTTCTGCCGATATCATCGGCGCTTTGACGCTCGATACGCTCCTTGGAACGGATGTCGCTTTCGACGCTCGGATTCATGACGCGCGCCCGCATGCCGGACAAATCGCGACCGCGCGCGGGTTGAGGCAGCTCCTTTTCGGAAGCGAGCTGAGAAAGTCCCACGAGGATTGCGACCGCGTGCAAGACAGCTATTCGCTTCGCTGCATGCCGCAAGTCCACGGGGCGGTACGCGACGCCCTCGGCTATGTCACTGGGGTCGTCGAGACCGAGATCAATAGCGCTACAGATAATCCGATGATGATCTTCATCGACGGCGGCGACGTGATCTCGGGCGGAAATTTTCACGGCCAACCCGTTGCGCTCGCGGCCGACTTTCTAACGATAGCGCTCGCTGAGCTCGGCGCCATCAGCGAGCGTCGCATGGAGCGTCTCGTCAATCCCGACCTTTCCGGGCTTCCCGCTTTTCTCGTCAAACAAGGCGGTTTGAACTCGGGTTTCATGATCCTTCAGGTCACGGCCGCGGCTCTCGCCTCCGAGAACAAGACCTATTCACACCCAGCGAGCGTCGACAGCATCCCAACGTCCGCGAATCAAGAAGATCACGTCAGCATGGGGGTCACGGCGGCCCGCAAGACCCAAGAGGTGGCGCGCAACCTCGCCGACATTCTCGCGATCGAATGGCTCGGCGCGGCTCAGGCACTCGAGTTTCGAAGACCGCTTCTGACATCCGCACCTCTCGAAGCCGCGCATGCGTTGTTGCGCGGGCGCGTCCCTCCCTATGAACAAGACCGAGCACATTATCCAGACATCGTCGCGGCTCGAGAGCTTCTGGAATCGGGAGCTCTTGTGGGCGTCGATGTGATGAGACCCAAATAGCCCGGATGGTTGACCGCGGTCGAGTGCGGCAAAAGTTTTTCGCACACTTCAAGGAGAACGTCCTCCGCTGGCATGGGCTCTTCGGGCACGGGCTCGTCGAAGAGCTCGTCGAGACGCGCCGGCTCGATATCAGGAAAAGGAGCGCGGTCTTCGACGCCCGCGAGATACTCGGCGAGAAGATCCACCACGTCGTGTCCGAGGCGTCGCAGCTCCTCGGGGTCCGGTTGTGTCATTCAATCACGGGGCAGGGACGAAATCAGGTTTTATCGTTCCAAACGAGCTTGCTGCGTCCCTGGCTCTTACTGGATGCGCTCGTAGACCGCGTGAAAGACGCTCTCGTTACCGTTCTCGTCGACGTTGCGGTACTCGTTGTTGATGGTGTTCCCGTCCTCGGAGAGTACGTTGATGATTACGTTCACGCGGTCGCCCGTCTTGTTCATTATCTTGTTGGTCCGCGCATCGACGACCTCGACAGCGGATTCCTCCGTGCCCGAGTCGCCGGTAACGGGGCGGTATTTGCCGTCGAAGAGCGTTACATAGCCCCACTTTCTCTTCTCGCCCTTCGCGTTCGTTGCCTCGATCGTGATGCGCATGCCGCCGCCGCCATAGGGCTCGTAGGTCATGATGTTGAGATAGGGCGCCGGGCGATCCGATTTGAGCTTCCACTTGCCGAATCGCGGGTTCGGGTTTTCTTGCGAAGCGGCCGCGGCGACCATCGTCACGGTGGCGATGGCTCCGATTATCCACATGAGATTTATCTTTCGCATTTCTTGGACTCCTATCGTTCCCGTCGAGTCAACTTAGATCGTTCAGGCACGGATTATAGTCGAGCTGGTGAAACCGACGTAGCAGTACAAAATCACTTCGTTCGATAAGTCTTCGAGTGGCCGTTGCGACTATTGGTCAAGGTGTAGGTGCCATCTTCGTGCAGCCTCGCGTGGACCCAGTGGGCCTCGCAGGCGTCACCGTCGGTGAGATTTGCGATCCGTTCCTCGCCGGTATTGTGGTTGCGGTCGTTCTCCACCGCGAGATGCAACTGCCATAGATCTTCGAGGCCGGGCGATCGCATGACGGTCTCGGTCGCCTCGACCCCGGCACCCTTGCGCGGACCGTTATTCATCACGGCGACGGTCGGCTTCAACGCCCACATCTGTTGAGGCAGCACGTCGTCCCTGACGCCGTGATGCGTGACTTGAAAGACATCGATCTCTCCCAATAAGTTCACGGGGCACGCCATCTCGTTTTGGAAATTCCACGACAGATCGCCCAAATTCACGAATTCGAAATCGCCTACCTCGAGCAAATATCCTGTGCTCTTGCCGTTCTCTCCGGTGTCTTCAGCGTGCTTCTCGAAGCTCGCGCAAAGTTCGTTGGACCCGCCGCCGGATAAAGGCTTTTCGAGAACGCGGCTATGCGCCGCGACGATGACGAGCTCGACGCCCGGAATGTCCAACCGGTCGCCCGGCTTTACGATGCGACGTTTACCTTCGGTCGTTGCGACATATTCCTCCCACAAAGTCTGCCCTTGCGGGCTGTCTTGGTCCACGCTGTCTCCGTGGTCGAGGAACTCGCCGATCACGATCCGCTTCGCGAGGGCTGTGAGGCCGCCGACATGGTCCCGGTGAAAATGTGACGTGATGAAGTAATCAATTTTATCGAGGCCCGCTTCCTTTTTGACGACCCGCTCTATCCGTTTGGCGTCTCGATCGTCGAAACCGGAATAGCCCGCGTCCATCAGTACGGCGTGGCCGGACTCCGTGACGACGAGGGTCGACGCGCCGCCTTCCACGTCGATCCAGTAAATGTCGACTTTGTCCGCGGCCCCCGCGAGCCCCGCGCCAATGAGCGCAAATGGAAGAAACTTCTTCATGGCAATGGCTCCTTGATGGCAAGTCTATGCCATCAGTCCTGTTGGTTCGAGCGCCGCACGGCCGCCATCGATGCTGAGCTCGAAGAGTTCCGCGAGCTTCCGTTCGATGGTTTCTCGAAAGCTCGAACGGTCGAAGCGACCTACGTAGCGATGAAAGGCGGGAGGTAGCTTAGCGCGACGGAGCGGCCGCCGTCGGTGTGTGCGCGTAGACCATCGATGAGACGTCGCGGAAAAAGCCGAGCTCGCGGAGGAGCGCTTCGTGCGGTCCTTTCGTAGGTGCGTCGTCGTCGATGGTGTCGATCCGCAGCCGACGCGGACGGCCGCGCGGAAGATGGGCGATGGCGTGAAAGGCGGCTCGCGCCATCTCAGGCTCGTCGAGCTTCCCGAACGTCCACAGCGTGCGACCTCCCTTTTCCATGTAAAGCACGAGATTACCTTTGTAAAGGACCACCCAAGCCCCCGGAACGCGGCGTGGGCGCGCTCTCGCTCCCGTCATCGGCTGAGGCCAGGGAAGGGTCGAGCCATAGGGGTTCGCGGGATCGACGGCGAGATAAGCGCGCGTTTCGTCCTCCGGACGCTTCGGCTCCGCACGCAAAGCATCGCGTACCATGCGTAGTCGTTCGACCGCACCAGGGAGCGCGAACTGGGAGCCCGATAGGCCTTCGACGAAATGTCCGCGCCGCAGTCGCCCGCGCTCCTCCATTTCTCGCAAGAGCGGATAGAGCATCTTGTATCCGCCGGGCAAATCCTCGAAAAGGGCTGCGCTTCGGCTCACGATGCCGTAGCGCTCGAGCAGCATCTTGATCCGTGCGTGCGCGCGCTCCGTATCGCTCACGCTCGGATCGACGAGTTCTTCGACGAGCGACCATCGACCGCCGGCATAGTTCACCTTTTCGGGGCGTCGGCGCCTGGTTTTCTTCCCGAGGTTTCGAAGCGGGAAGAAAGTGTCATTCGTGATTTGGCCAGCCCACAATAGGCTCAGCAAGGCCGCTTCGAGCTCGCGTCCCGAGCCCGCGCCCGTTTTTGTAGCGAACTCGAGCGTGAACGACGCGCCTTGCTCACCGAGCCGCGTCAGAATGGCGGCTTCGAGCTCGGATTGCGGGTGGTAGGCCGGTCGCTCCGCGAGCAATATCGACGCGCGTTCGCGCCGATACAGAGCGACGCGGCCATCGGAGGTGCCGAGAGCGCCTACACCGACCCATACGATGGAGCCCGCGGCGGACAGCATGTCGAGCATTTCCGGTCGGAAGTCCTGAATGCGCCCTGGGAGGATCACTTCCAGAAGAGACGACCACGGCAGGGGAAGTCCTTCGAGCTGCGCAAGTGTTTCCTCGAGCTTGGCTGTACCGTGCGCGCTGCCGTGGACGCCGTGCCATTCGGGAAGAAAGCGACCGAGCACGCTGGCATCGACGGGAGCGACTTCTTTTCGAAGTTTCGCGAGTGTGCGACGTTTGAGACGTCGCGGAGCTCGTGCTTGCCGACAACGCCGCCCAGGCGCTCGCGTTGACGCTCGATGGCCGCCGCAGCGCGGCGAGTTACGAAGACTTTCTCGACTTGATTGGTGATCTTCACCGCGAAGGCGTCCTGAATCGCAAGGACGAGCACATTCCGTCCTGGAGCGAGCTGAAAGAAACTGATCAAATCGAGGGTGGCCTTCCGCGGCCGCTCTTAGCACTGCTTCTCGGCTACGTCAAGATATGGGCGTTCAGCGAGATTTTGAAAACGGACTTTCCTGACAGCGAGGACGGCGCGCCCTTTCTGACGAGCTATTTCCCGGGCAGGCTCCAGGAGGCTTTCTCGAAATTCTTTATCGAGCATCCTCTGAAGCGCGAGATCATCGCCACCGCGGCGGCGAACCATGTCGTGAACCACGCCGGCGTGAACTTCTTCCGAAGGATGATGGCATTGACGGGCGCAGGCATCGGCGATGTCCTGAAGGCTTACGTGACCTGCTCGGTGAAGTGCGGGGCGACGGAGCTCCGCGACGGAATTCATGGCGCCGGGAAGGCGGCCAAACAGCTGCAGGACGCTCTAATGGAGCTCGAAACCGTTCTCGAATTCGCGACGGAAGATGCGCTCAACGGCGGGAAGCAGGACGCCGGCGAAGCGGCGGCCGGGCTCAAGAAACGCGTCGGCCTCTGATAGCAGGCTCCGTTCCCAAGTGGACGGGACGGAAGTGTAGGAATCGCCTACCTACCTAGGCGGATGATGGTGCTCAAGCAGCCCGTGGGTGTCGTCGGTGTTATCACGGCTTGGAACTTCCCGGCTTACAACCCTCTCCGCTCGTGGGCGGCGGCTTTGGCGTTGGGTTGCACCGTGGTAGCGCGAGCGTCGGAATATACGCCGCTCACGGCGATGGAGGTCGTCAACATCCTCGCCGAAGTAGATCTTCCAAAAGGGGTTTTGAATCTCGTCAATGGCGAGCCCGAATCGATGGGTCAGACCATGCTGAACTCTCCGATCTGCCGCAAGATCAGCTTCACCGGCAGCGTTCGCGTGGGGCGGATTCTGATGGAAGGTGCCTCGCGCACGTTCACGCGTCTTTCGCTCGAGCTCGGCGGGAACGCACCTGTTTTGATTTTCCCTGATGCGCACCTCGAGTCTTTGGCGAAATCCGCCGTTTCTGCTAAATATCGTAATACAGGCCAAGTGTGTGTCTCTCCTCAGAGATTCCTTGTGCACGAGAGCCGCTCTCAGGAATTCGCCGAACGCCTCGTGCCTCATGTCGAAGCACTCACGCTCGGGAGCCTCTGAGCGATCACGAGACCGGCTGAAACAGCGCGGTCGATAAAAGACTTTGGATCGCCTTTTCCGATTCCGTGTCGAACGCTACCCCCGTGAGATAGCCGGCGATCTCCCTGACGGGCTCGAGCCGCTCTGCGCACCAGACGATCCGCGCGGGAAGCGTGACGCCTTGTTCGAGTGTTTTGGACGAGATCGACACCTCGAGCATCGTGTCTTTGGGGAGGCCGCGATTCGTAATCACGCAGGCGCCCGTCGTCGACATGTTGGCGATGATTCCGAAAACCGGATCGTGGGGCGAGATGTCGGGACCGGCGAGCCGGACGCTGAAAGTCGCCACGGGCAAAAAGCGAGACGCTTCCAATTCGATCGCGACTTCGATCTCCGCTTGGTTTTCCGTCGACACTTTAGCTCCGGCTCGGTGAAAGGGGTGGGGAGGTTCTATGAATCGATCGAGATCAGTGTGCCGAAGGGAACCGGCACTCGTCAAACGGGGGTTTGACCCACGATTCGGGCACTGCTAGCCTCTCGTTCATGCAATATAGTGCAAGCCTTTGCATCCTTTCGCTGCTCGTCTTCCCATCCTGCGGGAGCGAACCGGAACCACCGCCCCCGCGCCAGGACGTGGAGATGCTCCTGAAGCAAGAGGCAGAGTCCATGAAGCGCGAAGGGGAGGCGGACGTCAACCCCGCACTTGGCGTCACGGTGACGTGGACGATTCAAAGCGTCGAAGTTCGGCCTCAAGAGGGAAACGAAGTCGAGCCATGGGCCGGCACCATCCGATTTCTCATAGAAAGCGAAATTCCGGACGTCGATGGCGTGGCGACGGAACGATTCGAACGGAGTTACGACTATGACTACATTCTGGAGAGTGCAACCTGGGTTATGCGCTAGCGCGGTCGTTCTGCTGTCGCTCGCCTTGAGCCTGGCTCAAGAAGCCGTCGACGCGCCTCGATTCCACCATCAATGGCTTCCCGATCGCATCGACTACGAAAAGCGAGCTCTTGTGCGCGACGTGTTGGAGGCACTCGAGGCCAAGGGTCACGCGCTCCACCAGCGTGGCCTCATAGGCGACGCCCAGGCGATCTACGTGGATGCGGATAGTGGTATTCGAATGGGGGGTTCCGACCCGCGACGAGGAGGAGCGGCGGTTGGCCAAAAAGATGACCCCGAGTGAAATCCGTGGCACGCTTTGTCGTTGAGGGGGCTCGAAGAACAAACCGTTTTGTGACGGCACGCACTGGGCGGGCTTCGTGGACGACAAGAGCTGATCTGCCTACGCCAAGGCTACGGCGCGTCTGGCTCCCGGTGAAGCAGCTTCAAGAACGTGTCGCCGTATTTCGCGAGCTTCGCTTCGCCGACACCAACAATGGAGGCCATCGCCTCTTGGGTTCGTGGCCGTTCTTTAGCCATCTCGACGAGCGTGCGGTCATGGAAGATGACATAGGGTGGGACGCTCTGGGCGCGTGCAAGCTCGAGCCGTTTCGCGCGCAACAGGTCGAAGAGCTCTCGCTCATTTTCCGAGCTCAGCACCAGTTCCACGGACCGTCCGCCGCCGGCTTTCGCCTTGCCTCCGCTTCGGACGGCTTTGGGGTCGCGTCGTAGCCGGATCGTCTCTTGTCCTTTGAGAAGCGGCCACGCCGTTTTCGAAAGCGAAAGGCCGCCGTGGTCCGGGTCCACGTCGAGACGGCCCGCGGCAACGAGCTGCCGATAGACGCTGAGCCAGCTGTTGCGATCCCGTTCGGCGCCGATGCCGAAGGTCGAGATTTGCTCGTGACGGTTTTGGCGAACGCGGCCGTCGGCCGCTCCCAACAAAACGTCCGCGAGGTAGGCGGCGCCGAAGCGCTGGCCGGTGCGGTAGACATTCGAAAGAGCTTTTCGAGCTTCTGTAGTGCCGTCATAGGTCTCGACAGGATTCGAGCACGTATCGCAGTTCCCGCAGCGCTCACTTCCGGTTTCGCCAAAATAATGTAGCATCACCGCCCGACGACACTCGGCGCTCTCGCAAAATCCCAAAAGAGCATTCAACTTGCGGTGCTCGAGCCGCTTGCGCTCGATCGGGGCGTCGGAGCGCTCCACGAGTTGACGAATCAAGACGGCGTCGCCATAACCGTAGGTGAGCCAGGCATCGGACGGCAGGCCGTCACGTCCGGCGCGGCCCGTCTCCTGGTAATAGGCCTCCAAGCTTTTCGGAAGATCGAGATGGGCGACGAAGCGCACGTCGGGCTTGTCGATTCCCATGCCGAAAGCGATGGTCGCCACGATGACAAGACGCTCTTCCTTGATGAAGCGCTCCTGATGAGCGCTGCGGACCCGCTTGTCCAGCCCGGCGTGATAGGGAAGGGCCTCGACGCTCTGTGTCCTCAACCACGCCGCGGTGTCGTCCACTTTCTTGCGGCTCATGCAATAGACGATGCCGCTTTCGCCGCTGTGGCGCGAGCGGATGAAACGAAGTAGCTGCTGGCGGGCGCTGGCCTTCGCGACGATCTCATAGCGAATGTTGGGCCGGTCGAACCCCGAGATAAAGACGCCCGACTTGGGAATCGAGAGATGAGTCTGGATCTCGCCCCTCGTGGGTGCGTCGGCCGTCGCGGTGAGTGCGATCCGTGGGACCGAGGGGTAGCGCGACTCGAGGATGTCGAGTTGCCGATATTCCGGACGAAAGTCGTGGCCCCATTGGCTCACGCAGTGGGCCTCGTCGATCGCGAAAAGAGCGAGCTTCGTCTGATCGAGGCGCTCGAGAAACGGTTCGGTCGTGAGCCGCTCGGGTGCGACATAGATGAGATCGAAACGTCCGGCGACCATGCTGGATTCGCGCTCGCGCGCCGTCTCATAGGGAAGCGTCGAATTGATGAACGCAGCTCGCAGACCGACCTGATGGAGCGACGCGACTTGATCCTGCATGAGAGCTATCAGCGGCGAGACGACGATGGCGACGCCGTCCCGCACGAGTGCAGGGATTTGGTAACAGAGGCTCTTTCCGCCGCCCGTGGGCATGAGCACTAGTGCGGAATTGCCAGCGACAACGTGCTCGATGATCCGCTGCTGCTGGCCGCGATAGCTCGCATAGCCGAAGACTTTCCGCAGGAGCGCCTTCAGATTGTCGTTTTCTTGTCTGTCCACGATTCTCGAATACGTTTCGTTGCGGCGTTTCCTTGCACTTCATCCATCGCGGCTATGAATCGTCAGGGCACAAAGACGCGAGATTCCTCTTGGGGAATCGAACCGCGTATCCTCTGCGTCTTGGGCCTTTGCATCTTGGCGTTTATCTTTTCTTATTCTTGATCCCTTTGTTTTTTCGGATCTTTTCGAGCGACTAGCTACGAGCCTGCCACCTCACTTCTGCGAGGTACTCTTCGAGCTCCTTAGCGATGCGGGTGACCTCCGCACGTGCCGAGCGGGTCGCGGCTCGTTCCAGAGACTCGCCGAAGGAGCTGATGACCTCGAAACCGTAGCCCTTGCCGGTGCCTTTCATGTTATGGCCGATGCGGCGGACCGTCTCGAAATCTCCGCTTCCGGTCAAGTCGACCACGAGCTTGGCTCTTGCGAGCTGGTTCTCGAGAAATCGCGGCACGAGATCCTGGATGTCGGGATCGATGACGACGACGCCGGGAGGGGCGTTTTCGGACGCGGGCTCGAACACGCGCTCGAGCTCGGTGTCACTCCGAGGCTTCACGAGCCGGGAGACGAGCGCCGCCAGCTTGCCGCGATCGAGCGGCTTTTGAATCACTGTTGTGCAGCCTGCGTCGATGCAGCGGGCGAGCTCCGCAGGGTCATGGTGAGCCGTCATGGCAACGATAGGGATGTGATCGCGCCCGGGAAGAGCGCGAATGCGAGGGGCGGCTTCGAAGCCGTCGAGGACCGGCATCTCCATATCCAACAGCACGAGGGCGACACGTCGGCGGGTCATGAGCTCGAGCGCTTCCTGGCCGTTTTTCCCGATCAAGAGACGGTAGTCGCCGCTCAGCATCAGGAAGCGTTTGACGATGAGACGGCTCTCGCGGGCATCGTCGGCGATGAGGATGATGGGGCGGCGGTCCACCCATTGATCCAAGACCGCAAGAAAGCGCTCTTTCTTGAAAGGCTTCGACATGTAGTCGTCCATGCCGGCTGCCAAACAGCGCGCGCGATAGCCTTCTGTGGCGTGCGCCGTCAATGCCACGATCGGCACTCGATTCGGCGCGGCCTCGTTTTCTCGAATCTTGGTCGCGGCCTCGAACCCATCCATTACCGGCATCATCAAGTCCATCACGATGAGGTCGTAAAGTATGTGTCCTGCCATCTCGACCGCATCGCTGCCGTTTTCCGCGGTATCGACAAGAGCGCCGGCATCGTGAAGAACGCGTTCGGCGAGCCGCCGGTTGTCTAAATTGTCCTCGACGAGAAGGACCCGAAACGGCTCGCTTTCCGCGGGCGGTGTCGGCGCCGGAGCCGGCTCGACCCTGACCGGCGGCGCATGACTTCGCAGTCCGAAGGCGCGTCCGAGTGCATCGGCGAGTCTTTTTTGATTGACCGGCTTCGTGAGGAGGTGCGGACAGGTCTCGGTCAACACCGTCGAAGTGCTGGCCCCGATCGACGTCAGGAGGAGGAGCTCTCGCTCGGGCGGCTTTCGGATCGCGCCGAGCGTTGTGAGATCCATCTTCTCCGGTCGGTGCTCGAGCACGACGAGCGTGGGTTTCACGTTGTCTCCCTCGAGCCCCGCTTGGAGCTCGTCGAGTGCATTCACGAGAGAAACCTCGAGCCCCCAGGCAATGAACAGACGCGCGAGGATCCGGCGCTGCGTCTCTTGTTCCACACAAAGCAGAACTCTGCCGCGAGCCTCGGCGAGCTGCGAGCGGTGCCGGGCCGAGTTCGGTTCCGTATCCGCCGGCGCTTCGGTCGTGACGTTGATGCGAAACGTACTGCCTTGGCCAGGTTCACTCTCGAACTCGATACGCCCACCCATGAGCTCGACGAGGGTTTGGGAGATGTTGAGACCGAGGCCGGTGCCGCCGAAGCGCCGCGTGGTCGAGCTCTCCGCTTGATAGAACCTCGAGAACAATTGGTCCTGTTTGTCTTTCGCGATACCGATGCCGGTATCGGCGACGACGAAAGCAAGGTCGACGCGGTCGCCCGGTGTCCAGTCCTCGACCTCTACCGAGAGCTGAACCGATCCTTTCTCTGTAAACTTCACCGCATTCCCGGCGAGATTGGCGAGCACCTGGCGCACGCGCTTGGGGTCGCCGACGATCTCGGAGGGGAGGTGAGGGTCGATATCGATCAAGAGCTCGACGTCTTTCGTCGCGGCGCGGACGTTGACCGACTCCGCCACCTCCTCTAGCAGCTCGCGTGGATCGAAAGGGATGTGCTCGAGGTCCATCCGGTTGGCTTCGATTTTCGAAAGATCCAACACGTCATCGATGAGCCTCAGCAGATTCTCCGAGTTCGTCTGGATCGTGTGCAAGAAGGCGCTCTGTTCGCGGTTCAAATGGGTATCGAGAGACAGCTCCGTCATGCCGAGGATCGCGTTGAGCGGCGTGCGGAGCTCGTGGCTCATCATCGCGAGGAAGCTGCTCTTGGCCGCGTTCGCTTGCTCGGCTTCTTCTTTGGCGCGCACGATCTCGGCTTCGGCGCGCTTGCGCTCGGTGACGTCGCGATATTGCCAGAGGTGCGCCCGGTAGTTCTGTGTGATGATGGGGATGAAGTCACGCGCAAAGACGCGGCCGTCGCGAAGCGTGAGTTCTTCGTTTCGGATCAGGCTATGCGCCGTCAAAATGTTGTCTATGCGTTCAACGAACTGCTTGGGCTCCGGAAACAGGCTCTTGCATTGCTCGAGAATGGTCCGGGAATCGGCGCCGGCCAGAGCCGTTGGCGGAACGGGGATATCGAGCATCTGACAAAGCGTTTGATTGGCCATGACGACGTTCCGTCCGTCGTCTTCGAAAAGAATCCCCGATTGCAGGTTCTCGATGAGTCCTTCGAGTCTTGCGGTCGTCGCGATGATGGCGTCTTCGACTTCCTTCCGCTCGGAGATCTCGCGCGCGAAGACGCAGTGATATTCCTGCCCGCGATATTGCAAAAAATTGACCGTGACTTCGACAGGGAAACTGCCCCCGTCCTTGGTACGGTAGATCGTTTCGGTGGTGAAGCGCTCGAGCTCTTTAACTTGCTCCCAGTGCGCGGGCCAGTCTGCGGGCTCGAGCGTGATGTCGATCTCTTCGATCGAGGCCGCGAGCAGTTCGTCGCGGCTATAGCCGAGATAGTCGCAAGCCGCATCATTCACGTAACGAAGCTGCCCATCAGAGGCAATCCAGAAAACCGCATCGGCGGCTTTGTCGACGGAGAACTGCGTGAGCCGGAGCGTCTCTTCGAGCCTTTTCATCTCCGTGATGTCTTGAGCGTGGCCGAGCACACAAGTCTCCTGGCCGGGCTCTTGGAAACGCGCGCTGTGATAGGCCCAGTTGCGGCGCTCGCCGTCGCTGCAGCGGACCGTAAAGATGCCGCTCACCGTTGCCACGGACAAGGCCTTGCGCAAGTAAGCGTGGAAACGTTCGTATTGGTCCGGGTCGATGAACTCCTCGATACTGCGCCCCACCATCGCCTGCGGCGTGTATCCGAGCCGACCCGCGGCAGCGCGGTTCACCGTGAGCAGCACGCCGTTCATATCGTGGGTGCAGATGAAGGCGCCGCTATGCTCCATGAGCTGACGGTAGCGGCGCTCGCCTTCGACGAGCGCTCGCGCGACGTCCGCGCGGAGATCGACGGTTCGGGACGGGTTTTGCGTGAGGGCGGCGAGTGCACCCTCGAGCTCGCGGATTCGCGCGCGCAGCTCGTTCTCGCTCAGTGCAGGTGACGGCTCGTTCATGGTCCTGCGGCGCGGACGACCTATTCGCGCAACTTGTGCGATTTGAGCTTGCGATAAAGCGTGGTGCGCCCGATACCGAGTAGCCTCACTACTTGAGACAGATTGCCGTTCGCTTCTACGAGGGCTTGCTCGATGGCCCGTCGCTCGAGCGCCTTCAAATCGAGCGTCTCGAATCGGGGCGCGCTCGGCGCTTTTGTGGCAGTGGGCGATAGGGTTGCCGTCACCGTCGCCGCACGCGTCGCGTCGTCGAGCGCTGGCGCCTCCTCGGGCGCCCCCATCTGGGTCGAGCCCATCCGGAGGCGTGGCGGCAGATCGTCAGGCTGGATGACGTTGTTTTTCGCGATGAGGAGGCACCGCTGCATGATGTTCTCGAGCTCGCGAACGTTGCCCGGCCAGTTGTAGGTGTTCAAGTGACCGATCACCGCCGGCGAAAATTTTGGACGCGCTACGGCTTTGCCGCCTTTACGCTTTGGCTTATAGCGATCAAGAAAGCGCTCCGCGAGAAGTGTCACGTCATCACCGCGTTCCCGTAGCGGAGGCACTTCGAGCTCGAACACGGCGATGCGGAAGTAGAGGTCTTCGCGAAAACGTCCCTTTTTGACTTCGTCGAGCAAGTTGCGATGCGTTGCGGCGATGAGCCGAAAGTCGGACTTTACTTGCGTGGATCCCCCAACCCGATGAAAGCGCCTTTCTTGAATCGCGCGCAGAAGCTTGGCTTGAAGCGTCAAGCTGAGCTCCGCGACTTCGTCCATAAAGAGACATCCCGAATCCGCTTGCTCGAACTTGCCGATGTGGCGGCTCACCGCTCCGGTAAAAGCGCCTTTTTCGTGACCGAAGATCTCCGATTCTTGCAACGTCTCCGGGATCGCCGCGCAGTTCAGGGCGATGAAAGGACCGGAGCGGCGTCCACTGGCCTCGTAGATGGCCTGCGCCACGAGCTCTTTACCGGTGCCGCTCTCGCCATGGACCAGGATGGTGATGTCGCTCGCAGCCACGCGGTCCATCTGCCGGTACAGCTCTTTCATCGGTCGAGACTCTCCGACGATATTGGCGTAGCCTTCGCCTTCGACCTCACGTTCGAGCTGACGCAGCCGCATCGACATGCGGTAGTGATTGACGGCGTTGCCGACGGTCGTGATGAGCTTGGTGCGATCGGTGGGCTTGACGATGTAGTCGTAGGCCCCGCCCTGCATCGCGCTTACGACGCTCGCGACGGCATGGTCGGCGGTGAGAATAATGACAGGAAGCTGCTCCTGACGATCTTTGATGAGCTCGAGCGTCTTGAGGCCGCCAATCCCGGGCATGCTCAAGTCGAGGCAGATGGCGTCCGGCATCATGGCGCCGAGTGCGGCGAGGAAGCTCTCGCCGTCATGAAAGATTTGGACACGATGGCCCGCACGCTCGAGAAAGCGCTCCACGAGATCGCACAGATTGCGGTCGTCATCCACGAGCACGATGAGGCTTTGGTGCTCGTCCCCGGGTTTTTGTGGGTCGCTGGCGAGGCTCGTACTGCTCATGATGACAACCGACGCTCGGAAGTCCCGGCCGGTGTTTCAGTATATCAGCCGTCGAAAGCCCTAGCGAGAGCGGGGCGCGGAGAGCTTTTGGGATAATGCAAAAAAGCTGGGAGCTGGCAGCACCGGCGCGTACAGGAGGGGGCCTCCCCTGAAGTCTCGGTGAGAAGGACAAGACTTCAGGGGAGGCTATTCGGGCCGAGGGGGTCGTCTCGGTCCCGAGGCTCTCAGTTTCCAATCACTAAATTCGAATACTTCACGCCGACAATGGATTCACCGCGCTCGCCGATCCCGAGTTCGATGAAGTGAACATTCGGGCGATAAGCCTGGCTATAGGCCATCTCGATCATCAATGCGCCGTCGAGGAACAGGCGGGCGCTATTTGAAGAGCCATCCGGCCCCCATTCGAGACGCCAACGATAAGTCCGGCTCGCGTCCCAGGCGAAAAAGTCAGTCCCGTCGTCGTGCTGTTCCCCGTTCGCGATCCACCGTACCCGGAGATAGGGCGGGTTGTGCGGGTTCGGGTGGAGCTTTTGTATATTGACGCGGAACGGATTCGTCCGGAACGGTCCGGCCGTGGGGTCCCACATTCCGAAGAGCATGAACTGGTTGTGCTCGGGGTTCTCGGGCCTGAGGCCGCTCGTCTCGAACTCGACCCAACCGCGGACCATCGGAGGCACCTCGTAGCGAATGAAGTTCCCCGGCCCGTTGACGAGCCAGCCACCATTGGTGAAGCTTCCGCCGTGAACTTCGCCCGTGCTTCCGCCGATCAGAGGGTCCGCCACGATAGTGCCGGACGGTGTCGGTCCGGGAGGCGGTGGGGTGGGCGACGAAGGCGCCGGGCTCGAGACGCCACCACCGCTGACGTCGAACTGAGCGGTCACCGAGAACGCGCTGTCCGTGGCACCCGAGCGTGCTCGCACGCGCCAGGAATACGTACCATCGGGAAGGGCGCGGTTCACTGTCCATGTAGTGCTGCCGCTCGCATTCTCGACGATTTGGTTCGACTGCGCGATCAACGTCACGAAGTTCGAATCTGTCGAGACCTGGTAAAGATAGGTTGGGGCCGCCCCGCCTTCGTGAGCGGAGTTCAGTACGGTGAGCGAAGGCTGCGGATTCGAAACGGTGCTCCCGGAGAGCGGATCCGCGATAATGGGCGCCGTGACGCCAAGAGCACTGTTGACGTTGGCGACGATGCTGCCCCCGCTGACGGCATCGGCGCCCGTATCGCCAGTCGGAAGTAGGGCGTCCTCGAGCTTGCACCCGGTTGGGGAAAAAGTGAGGGCCAGGAGCGACGCTAGAAGAATGAATCTCGATGGTCCGTCCTGGCCCTTCATGAACCTCGTCCTGGTGTGATGGTGTTCTTCTAGGGAAAGGTTGAGCCGCGTGAAGTGCGACCCCTCCCATTCGTTCTAAGAATATACACGAAAGATCGCTATTTTGCAATGGTTTTCATGCAAGATTCTAATATTTTACTTTAGCTTCTGCTCGTATGTGGCCATAGGGCTTGATCTAGGTAAAATATTGTGAGATAACGCTTTATGGAGGATAAAGTGGAAAAAGTTGTGGCGGCGCTGGACCAGGGTACGACGAGCACGCGGTGCCTGCTCGTGAACCATAGCGGGGAAGTGGTTGCTTCCCACCAAATCGAGCACGCTCAGATTTATCCCGAGCCAGGTTGGGTGGAGCACGATCCGGACGAGATCTGGGGGAAAACGCAAGACGTCGTCCGCTTTGCCCTGGAGAAGGCGGGGGCAACGCCGGAGACCGTGGCGGCGGTGGGGATCACGAACCAGCGCGAGACCACCGTGGTATGGGATCGGAAGACCGGCAAGCCGTGCCACCCAGCCATCGTGTGGCAGGACATGCGGACGGGCAAGCTTTGCCGTCAGCTTGCCGAGGAAGGAGGCCAAGACCGGTTCAGGGCGCAGACCGGCCTGCCACTGGCGACCTATTTTTCGGGACCCAAAATCCGCTGGCTGCTCGATGAGGTCGATGGGCTACGCGAGGCCGCAATGCGCGGCGACGTGCTTTTCGGCAACATGGATACTTGGCTCATCTGGAACTTGACGGGTGGTCCGGATGGCGGAGCGCACGTCACCGATGTCACCAATGCGAGCCGCACCCAGCTGATGAACCTCGAGACCCTGCACTGGGATCCGGAGATCTTGTCGATCCTGGAGATCCCCGAAGCGATGTTGCCGGAGATACGGCCATCCTCAGACCCGAGCCACTATGGTTCGACGCGCACCGATGGCCCGTTTGGCGGAGTGGTGCCCGTGTGTGGTGACCTCGGGGATCAGCAAGCGGCGCTATACGGTCAGACCTGTTTCGCCCCCGGAGAGGCGAAGAATACCTACGGGACGGGATGTTTCTTGCTGCTGAATACGGGCGAGGAGATTGTTGGGTCGCGCTCGGGACTCCTGACCACGGTGGCGTATCAGATAGGAGACAACGCGCCCGTCTACGCGCTCGAAGGCTCCGTCGCGATCGCGGGAGCTCTCGTTCAGTGGCTTCGCGATAACCTTCAGCTCATCTCGAGCGCGCCCGAGGTCGAGGCTCTCGCCCGGGACGCGGAGGACAATGGCGGAATGTATCTCGTGCCGGCTTTTTCTGGCCTCTTCGCACCGCATTGGCGTAGCGATGCGCGCGGTGTCATGGTGGGCCTGACCCGATTCATCCGCAAGGAGCACGTCGCTCGCGCGAGCCTCGAGGCGACGGCCTATCAAACGAAAGATGTCCTCGACGCGATGCGCAAGGATTCGAACGTCGAGCTGACTGCGCTCAAAGTCGATGGTGGCATGGTCGTGAACGAGTTCCTCATGCAGTTTCAGTCCGATATGCTCGACGTACCGGTCGTGCGGCCCAAAGTGAACGAGACGACGTCGCTCGGGGCGGCCTACGCCGCCGGGCTCGCTGTGGGTTTTTGGGAGAGCGAGGACGAGCTTCGGTATAACTGGGCCGTGGACAAGGAGTGGGCGCCGAAAATGGCGGATGACGAGCGCGCGCGTCTATATAGCGGCTGGGAGAAGGCCGTTGAGCGAACGCTCGGGTGGGTGGAGGAGTAAGGGGGTTCGCGAGCGTTCGCGTGACGTGGCCGCACATATGTGCGGTTTTGAAGAACACTGAAATCACGTCGTCCTCAACTGCACCGAAGAGCTAAAACGGCTCGTGCCCAACGACAACTAGCCATTTCCCCCGAACAAAAAACTCAACTCCACGAGGCCCCTGACGAGCATCTTGGTGAATCCGCGCGGCGTTCATCGCGGACGGATCGTCAAGCAAGCTCGGCGCAAGTGATGAGCGCCGCGTGGTCGAGCTCATCGAGCCGGGGATTCTCACCGTCGCGATCGGACAACAGTGGTTTTGAAGTAGGCCAATCGATCGCGAGCTGCATGTCGTTCCAGAGAATACCGCCTTCTTCCTCCGGCCGATAGATGTCGGTCGTCTTGTACCAAACGTCCGCTTCGTCGGATAGAACGTAAAATCCGTGCGCAAACCCTGGCGGAACGTAGAGCTGCCGATGGTTGCTCGCGCTCAGTTGGCTTCCGTTCCATTGGCCGAAGCGCTCCGAGTCGGGGCGAATGTCCACCGCGACATCGAAGACCTCCCCCCGGACGACGCTGATGAGCTTTCCCTGGCGCCTTTGGAAGTGCAGCCCACGCAGCACGTGCTTCCTCGAGTGGGAAAGATTGTCCTGAACGAAGCGCGCGTCGACACCGGCGTCGCGGTATCGGCCTTCTCGAAATGTCTCGAGGAAGAACCCGCGTGCGTCCTCGTACCGTATGGGCTCGAAGAGCAAAACCTCTGGTAGGGCCGTCGTCGTGACCTTCACCGCGAGCTGTCCTGTTCGACAACGGAGATGAGATATTGTCCGTACTCGCTTTCGGCGTGGGCCTCGCCGAGCTCACGGAGCGCCTGGGCGTCGATAAATCCCATGCGATAGGCGATTTCTTCTGGGCAACAAATCTTGAGCCCCTGGCGCTGTTCGATGGACTCGATGAACGTTGCGGCCTGGAGGAGCGATTCCTTCGTTCCGGTATCGAGCCATGCGTAACCGCGGCCGAGAGTCTCGACATGTAGCTCGCCTTCGTCTAGATAAAGCTGATTCAAATCCGTGATCTCGAGCTCCCCGCGCGCGGATGGTTTCAGCCCCGAAGCAAAATCCACCACGCGTTCGTCGTAGAAATAGAGACCGGTGACGGCGTAGTTCGACGTGGGATTCTTGGGTTTTTCTTCGAGGCTCAAGGCTTGGCCGTCCGCATCGAACGTGACGACACCGTAGCGCTCCGGGTCGCGAACCCAATAGGCGAAGACGGTCGCCCCTGAGCCACGCTCCGCCGCGAAGCGCAAGTGCTGCGTGAGCTCGTGACCGTAAAAAAGGTTGTCTCCGAGGATGAGTGCGGCGCTTTGGCCGTCGATGAAGTCGGCGCCGATGACGAAGGCTTGGGCCAAACCTGCGGGCGTCGGCTGTACGGCATAACGGATCTGGATGCCTAGCTGGCTTCCGTCTGCCAGCAAGTTCTCGAACAGAGTCTGATCGTGCGGGGTCGTGATGACGAGGAAGTCCCGAATCCCGGCGAGCATCAGTGTGCTCAGCGGGAAATAGATCATGGGCTTGTCGTAGACGGCGAGGAGCTGTTTGCTGACCACCGTCGTCATGGGATAGAGACGGCTCCCCGAGCCTCCGGCGAGGATGATGCCTTTGGTAATCATCGCGGTCCTTGTCGTGTCGGCGCCGGTCCGGGCGATCGCCGGAAGAAACGCTACTGTCGGTCTTCGCTCGCGTCGCCGTAGGGACCTTCGATCTGAATGCCCCGAAGCGATTGGCGCTCCAAATCGTTCTCTCCCGTAGGGAGTCCGTTCAATTTGAAAAAGTAGGCGATGATGTCGATATATTCTCGACGTTTGAGCCGGCCGGGATTGTCCTCGGGCATGGTCGAGCGCACGAACTCCACGAAGTCATTGACGGATTGACCGGACCAGCCCTCCATGTAACCGCGGTCGCTGAACTCCTCGGGCTGGTGACACACCATGCACGCTTCGCCGAAAAACTTCTCGCCGCGTTCGGCCTGGGCGTCGGTATAGACGCCGGCCTGCACCGAAGTTGGCCCGTCCTGGGCCATGAGCCCTTGCGCCACGGCAACGATGACGGCAAAAACGGATAAGAAACAGAAGAGTCGCTTCATTCTTTGCTCCAACAAGTTCGCGCGCGAAGAATAGCACACCAGGCGTCGGCAAAGCCTCGTCGCGCTTACTCGAGCAGGCTCTCGGCCACCTCCGCGAGCTCGACGACCTCGGTCGCGTCTTCCTCGAGCTGAGAGATCAGCCACGCGCCATCGATGCGGGTCATGAGCACGTATTGCCGGGTTTGGGCGACACGGCGGTTGCCGAACATCCCCATTTCGCTGCTCTTCTGGAAATGAACCGCCTCGAGCACGACGAGCCTCACTCTGTCCTCAGCGGATCGCTCTGACGATTCGAGCTTATGGCTGACGCCGACAATGTTACCCTCGATGTCGCGAAAAGACTTTTTCTTGCCGCGCTCGAGCGCGTGGGCGTGTGCCTCGTGCCGATAAGCCCGAAACGCCGCGGCCATCGGCCCAAAATACTCGGCCGCTTCCCGCACAGCGGTTGCGGCGGCGAAGAGAATGAACAACCACAGGAGTTTCTTCACTAGACAAGGTTAACTGTTTCTATCGTTTTGTCGCTACTGACGCGGCGCTCGAGCTCCTGCATGCGACGATGGTGTCACGTCGTCTTTCGTGCGAAGCTCGTGGCGGGCTGGGCACTCTCGGTGAGTATGAACAGCAAGATTTTGGTGCGGCTTGGTGCGCTGTGTTAGCCTCGCGACAAGATGGTGACGCGTTGGCTCTTCGTGCTCGTGGCTTTAATTGGTGGCATTGGTGGCTGCCAGGCCCCGGAGCCGTCGCTGCCCTCGCCGCGGGAGCCCACTCCAGATGTTACTGAGAGTCGGCCCCTGAAACAGGGGTTCACGCAAAGGCCGTCACCAGATACGCCCGGTCTCCCGCCGCAGATAGCGCCGCTTCTGGATGAGGCGGAGGCCGCGGGCGCCGCCGCCCGCGCCAAGGCGCTCGGCCCCGAGGCTTTCCAGGCGGCGCAGCGCGAGTTAGATGTTCTCGTGAAGGCATTCGAACAACGTTCCGACCCGCACGCCGCAGCTCGCATCCGAGAGCGCGCAACCGTTCTTGCGCGAGACGGCGAGCTCCCGTATCGGGACGTCGAGGTGCTCTACGCCGAGTACTTGTTCCCGAATGTCACCGCTCTGGTAGACGCCAAGTACAAAGGCAAGCTCGTGCTTCTCGAAGGGACTGTCGCCCCGGCCAACATGAGAGACTTCGCGAACGGGTTCAAGCTCATCGACCAAGACCCGTACGTCCACGAACCGCTCCTCCTCGCGATCGACTACGAGCTCTCTTTCGTGGAATGCAGCCTCGTCTTGCCGTCCGAGCAACCGTTGCGTGATTGGCAGCCGGTACACCTCATCGTCGAAGTCGTCGGCAAGCGCTACAACGATTTGATGCTCCGGCGCTGCGTAGTTCTGTAGCCTTCAGATCGAGACGAGGAAGCGGATAGCCGAAGCCGGTAGCAACCCGAATCGCGGAACCTAGTCCCCTGGAACAGAGATTCGTAACCTAAATCTCGGGCCCTTTTGCGCGCTGGCTGCGTTGTTTCTCCTCGAAATATCCCAATATGACTTCGTCGTCACGCCTTGCCAGCCCACAAAATGGCCTTGAGCTTTAGGCCACGAACCTCTGTTCCAGGGGACTAGTGGACTGTAACAAATAAGCATTTAGTGATATACTTCTCTCATGCAAGAGAGGACCAGCGTTGTTTTGACTCGAGCGGAACGTAGGGAACTTGGCAAACGAGTTTCGAGCCGTAGCGGTCGTGCTGACGACGCGCGGATTGCTCGCGTGTTGCTCTTGTTGGACGAAGGTGCGAGCTACACGCAGGTGCAGCAGTGGGTAGGCTGCACGGCGCCTTTTGTCAGCAAGTGGAAGCGCCGATTCTTGGAGGAGCGGCTGGCAGGTCTGTACTCGCGTCACGAGGGACGTCCGGTTCAGGTGCTCACGCCTCGGATGGAAGCACGGATTCTTTCGTGGACTCAAAAGAGCCCGACCGACGGCTCGACTCACTGGAGCACGCGCCGACTTGCGAAGAAACTGGGAATCCATCACATGATGGTGGCTCGTACTTGGAAAAAACACGGTCTACAGCCACACCGAATTGAATATTACAAAGCGTCCAACGACCCGGATTTCGAGAAGAAGGCAGCGGATGTCATCGGTCTCTATATGAATCCGCCTCAGCACGCTGCGGTGTTTTGTATTGACGAGAAAACGGCGATCCAAGCCCTGGATCGACGGGACCCGATCTTGCCGTTGTCTCCCGGGCGGGCCGAAAGACACGGTTTCGAGTACGTCCGGAATGGAACGCTTTCTCTCTACGCCGCCTTTGACACGAAGACGGGGGAAGTTTTTGGCAAGACCGTCCGCCGACATACCAGCCAGGAGTTTGTCGCCTTCTTGGAGCAGCTGGTTGCGAGCCACAAGCGAAAGCGTGAAATTCACGTCATCCTCGACAATCTCTCGGCCCACAAAACTGCCAAGGTCACCGAGTTCCTCCAGGCCAATCCGAAACTCCAATTGCACTTCACACCCACCTACTCCTCCTGGCTGAACAAAGTCGAGCTCTGGTTCTCCAAGATCGAGCGCGACCTGATCCATCGAGGAGTGTTCACCTCCACCAAAGACCTAACCCGCAAGATCATGCGCTACATTCGCAAGTACAACAAAGACCCTAAGCCCGTGAAGTGGACCTACAACGATCCGTCACGGCGCATCAAAACTACTAAACGTTCAGCTGTTACAGTCCACTAGTACCCGAGGTTTCCGCCTATCCAGCGCTCAACGGCGTCCACTGTCTCACCTTTGCGCCGGGCGTAGTCCTCGACTTGGTCGCGTCCGATTTTGCCGACGCTGAAATAGTGGGCTTCGGGATGATTGAAGTAGAGACCGCTCACCGAGGACGCCGGGAGCATCGCATAGGTCTCGGTCAAGCTCACGCCGGTTGCGCTCGCGGCGCAGAGGAGCTCGAACAACAGCCCTTTTTCGCTGTGATCGGGCGATGCGGGATAGCCGGGTGCGGGACGGATGCCGCGATAGCGCTCGCGGACCAGTTCCTGTTTCGTGAGGTTTTCGTCGCGACCGAATCCACAATCCTGCCGCGCCTGTTCGTGAATTTTCTCGGCGAGCGCTTCGGCGAGGCGGTCGGCGAGGGCTTTGACCATGATAACGTGGTAGTCGTCGTTGTCGCTCTCGTATTGCTTCGAAAGCGTGTCCGAGCCGACGCCCGCGGTCACAACGAATCCGCCTAGGTAGTCCGGATGGCCCACCGGAGCGAGAAAATCCGCGAGGGCGAAATAGGGTTTGTTGCTCTTTTTTTCTTGCTGCTGCCTCAACGTGTGCAGGCGTGCTTTTTCGGTGCTCCGCGAGTCGTCTTCATAAACAATGATGTCGTCGCGGTCCTGGTTGGCCGGGAAGAAGCCGTAGACCGCGCGAGCCGTGAGCTTGCCGCCCTCGACAATCTCTCCGAGCAACGTCTGGGCATTCTCGAATAGCTCGCGGGCCGCTTCGCCGACATCGGGTTTATCGAGAATGTGCGGATAGACTCCGCGTAGCTCCCAGGCGTTGAAAAAAGGCGTCCAGTCGATGTAGTCGACGATGTCCGCGAGCGGCACGGGGTCGAGGACGCGGGTGCCGAGAAAATCCGGCTTTGCGATCGTCTCCGAATTCCACGCGAGGTCGGGCCTTCGATCGCGGACCGTCCCGTAGGCGAGAAGCTTCTGGTCGCGTTGCTCGAAGCTTTTCCGGAGACGTTCCTGCTCGAGGCGATTATCGGCGATGAACGCCGCACGCCCGTCGCTGCTCACTAGACCGCTCACCGCGGTCACGGCCCGAGATGCGTCGAGCACGTGCAACGTGTCCTGGCTGTAACGCGGCGCGATTTTTACGGCAGTGTGCATGCGCGACGTGGTGGCGCCACCGATGAGGAGAGGGACTTCGAGGTCGCGCCGCTCGAGCTCCGTGGCGACGTGCACCATCTCGTCGAGAGACGGCGTGATGAGTCCCGAGAGCCCGATAAAATCGGCGTTTTCCCTCTCTGCGCAGTCGAGAATTTTCTCAGCGGGCACCATGACGCCGAGATCGATGATCTCGTAGCCGTTGCACGCGAGCACGACGCCGACGATATTCTTGCCGATGTCGTGAACGTCGCCCTTTACGGTAGCCATGACGAGCTTCGCTTTGCTGTCCGTCCGGCCCCACCGCTTTTTTTCGTCTTCCATGAACGGCTCGAGATAAGCGACAGCTTTTTTCATCACCCGCGCGCTCTTCACGACTTGGGGCAAGAACATCTTCCCCGCGCCGAACAGATCTCCGACCACGTTCATGCCGTCCATCAAGGGGCCTTCGATGACCTTCAAAGGACGGTCGTATTTTTGACGTGCCTCCTCGGCGTCGTCTTCGATGTGGTCCACGATCCCGCGGACGAGCGCATGCCTCAGCCGCTCTTCGATCGCGCCGTCGCGCCACGACTCGTCTTTTTCCTTTTTCTTGCCCGGGCCCGCATGGTCTTGAGCGAAGGTGATGAGCTTCTCGGTAGCGTCCGGATGGCGGTTGAAGAGCACGTCTTCGATGAGCTCTCGAAACTCTGGCTTGATCTCGTCATAGACGGCGAGCTGTCCCGCGTTGACGATACCCATATCGAGACCGGCGCGGATCGCGTGGTAGAGAAACGTGGAGTTCATCGCTTCGCGCACGAAGTCGTTGCCGCGAAACGAGAACGAAAGATTGCTGATGCCTCCCGAAACCTTGGCTCCGGGGCATTTTTCGTGGATCTTGCTCGCGGACTCTATGAAGGCGAGCGCGTAGTCGTTGTGCTCCTCCATCCCGGTCGCGACGGTGAGGACGTTGGGGTCGAACACGATGTCTTGCGGCAGAAAACCGACCTCTTCGGTCAGGATGCGATAGGCGCGCTCGCAAATCGCAACCTTACGGTCCGTCTCCGTCGCTTGCCCTTGTTCGTCGAACGCCATCACGACGACCGCCGCGCCGTATCGACGAACGGTCCGCGCCTGCTCCGTAAAGACCTCCTCGCCTTCTTTGAGGCTCAGCGAGTTGACGATCCCTTTCCCTTGGAGGCAGCGGAGTCCGGCCTCGATTACCGAGAACTTGGAGCTGTCCACCATGATAGGCAGGCGCGCGATATCGGGCTCCGAGGCGATGAGGTTGAGAAACGTCGTCATCTCTTTTTCGGAGTCGAGAAGCCCCTCGTCCATGTTGACGTCGAGGATGTTGGCGCCGCCTTCGACTTGATGGCGGGCGACCTCGAGAGCTTCTTCGAGCGCGCCGCTCTTGACGAGGCGGGCAAATTTCCGTGAGCCGGTGACGTTGGTTCTTTCGCCTATGAGGATGAAATTCGAATCGGGCCGGATGGTCAACGGCTCGAAGCCAGATAGTTGGGTAAAGCTCGATCGCTCCGAGCGTGCATGCGGCCCGTATCGCGCGACGCCTTCGGCGATCGCGGCGATGTGCTCCGGGGTAGTGCCGCAACAGCCGCCGGCGAAGTTGAGCCAGCCTTCGCTCGCGAACTCCGAGAGCGTCGCCGCCATTTGCTCGGGACTCTCATCGTAGCCTCCGAAGGCGTTGGGAAGGCCGGCATTCGGAACGCAGGCGACGAAACGATCGGAGACCGTGGCGAGATCCTCGACATAGGGGCGCATCGCGGACGGTCCGAGCGCGCAGTTGATCCCCACCGCCAAGAGCGGCGCGTGCGAGACCGAGATCCAGAAGGCTTCGGCCGTCTGGCCCGAGAGGTTTCGTCCGCTCTCGTCGACGATGGTGACCGAGGCGATGACCGGGAGCAGAAGGCCGCGCTCGTCGAACACCTGCTGGATTCCGGCGAGGGCAGCTTTGATGTTCAGCGTGTCGAACGCCGTCTCCGGAAGCAAAAGGTCTACCCCGCCATCGACGAGCCCGCGCGCTTGTTCGTAATACGCCTCTTTCAGTTGCTCGAACGTGATCGCGCGAAAGGCCGGGTTGGACACGTCGGGTGAGATCGAAGCGGTGCGGTTGGTGGGCCCCATCGACCCAGCGACGAAACGCGGTTTATCGGGAGTCTTCTCGGAAACGGCGTCCGCCGCGCGGCGGGCGATCCTCGCAGCTTGCCGGTTGATCTCGTAAACGTAAGGCTCGAGGTCGTAATCGGCCATGGCGACGGACGTGCCGTTGAAGCTATTGGTCTCGATGATGTCCGCGCCCGCGTCGAGAAAGCGGTGGTGGATCTCTTCGATGATCGCAGACTTTGTCAGCGACAAGAGATCGTTGGCGCCCTTGAGAGATTTCGGATGTTCGCGAAATCTCTCGCCGCGATACCCATCTTCGTCGAGGCCGTAGCTCTGGATCATCGTCCCCATGGCGCCGTCGATGACGAGGATGCGCTCCTGGGCGAGCGCCCGAAGCGCTCCGAGTGCGGCCGAGACCTTTTTTTCCTTCATGTTTGTCGTTCTAAGTTGATAGCAACTTCGCCGTCTAGACGCAAGCTCTGTGCGCGCAACGGTTTGGTTGGAGCGTCCGGTGGCCCCTCTGTCGAGGCCAACGGACACCCTCGAGTGGGTCGACCTGATTGTGATAAGTTCCGGACCGCTTTGAAGATCCACAATCGCGTAGCGATCGGGCTTCTCGCCGGTGTCCTCGTCGGCGTCGTGGCCGGCCCGAGCGCCTCGGTCCTCGAGCCGCTCGGAACGTTGTTCATCAAGCTCATCCGCATGGTCATCGTTCCGCTTATTGCCTCATCGCTCGTCATGGCCATCGCGGGTCTCCCCGGCCGGGCCGCGCTCGGACGGATGGGCCTGCGTGCCATCGGTTTCATCGTAATCAGCCTCTTGGTGGCCCTGTGTATCGGCATCGCGGTGGGCCGCGTGATCCAGCCTGGGAGGATGCTCTCCTCGGAAGCACGGAGCGCGCTTCTCGACGGCCAAGACATCCCGGTCGTGGACCCCAATGCGCCGAAGCCATCAGTCGTCGATACGATCGTCAACACGATTCTCGCTATTGTCCCGGACAACCCGGTGCGTGCAGCGGCGGAAGGCAACGTGCTGCAGATTCTGCTCTTGTCGATTTTGCTCGGTCTCGCTGCGAGCACGCTTCCCGAAGATCGCCGCAAACCGTTGGTTGACTTTGCGAGAAGCCTCGCCGAGACGCTCTTTAAGGTGACGGGCTGGATCCTCGAGCTTGCGCCGTTCGGCATCTTCGGTCTCATGGCGGCGGTCGTGGGCCGCTCAGGTCTGTCGGTGCTCCTCAGCCTCTCGGCCTATGTCGGCGTCGTCGTGCTCGCCCTCACATTGCATATCGTCCTTGTCTACGGCGTGATGCTTCGCGTCGTGGCGCGCCAGAGCCCAAAGCGTTTGATGGATGCGGCCAAGCCTCCTCTTCTCATCGCCTTCGCAACGTGTTCGACGGCCGCGGCACTGCCCGTTTCGCTGTCGACGATGCAGAAAGGGATGGGGATCTCCTCGCGCGTCGCGAGCTTCGTTCTGCCGCTCGGGGCGGCGATTGGTCGTGACGGAAGCGCCATCTATCAGGCGATGTCCGTGATGTTCATCGCACAGGTTTACGGTGTGTCGCTCGGCGCTCAGGATTTGGGGACGCTCATCTTTACCGCGATGCTCTCGGCGCTCGCCGTCGCCTCCGTACCCGCCGCTAGCTTCGTGAACTTGACGATTATCCTCGCCGCACTCGGTTTGCCTCTCGAGGGCGCCGCCCTCATCCTCGGCGTCGAGCGGCCGCTCGATATGGCGCGATCGGCGACCAATCTCATCGGACATCTCGTGAACGCGAGCTATGTCGCGGCCGCGGAAGGCGAGATCGACGTGACCGCGAACCATGAGGCCGTGGCGTGATAGGAGCATCACGGATTTAAATCCCTTCTAAGGGGTTTTGCCCCCACCAGCTTCAGTGAATTCCTCATTTCCGTACGCTTTTCCCTGGCAGTCTTCTTGCATTATCGAAGCCGCCATGCGTGCAGAGCGCGATACGCTCGTTCATGAATCCTTGCCGCTGGTACGCCGCGTCGCGCTCCAAGTCGCGAGCCGCCTGCCCATGCAAGTGGAGCTTTCCGATCTGACGCAGGCGGGGTTTCTCGGGTTACTCGATGCCGCGTCGAAATACGACGAGGCGAAAGGCGTTCGTTTCTCGACCTATGCTGAGCTGCGCATTCGAGGCTCCATCCTCGACGGCCTGCGCGAGCTCGACTGGGTGCCCCGCTCCGTGAGGCGTCGCCTGCGCGAGCTCGAAGCGGCGTCCGGAAGGCTCGAGGCGCGCTTGGGACGTTCGCCGAATGAAGGGGAGCTCGCCGCCGAGCTCGACCTCGCTGTCAGCGACCTCGGTCGTATCGAACCGGCCGCCGAGATGGTGGAGACCGACGAGCTCGACAGCCTCGTCCGCGATCCGAACGCGATCGATCCCCATGAGGTTTTAGCGCATCGCGAGCTGCTCCGGATTCTTGTCGACGCGATCGAGAGCCTTACCGAGAAGGAGCGGCTCGTGATGACGCTTTACTACTACGAAGACCTCACCATGAGAGGGGTGGGCGAGGTTCTCGGTGTGAACGAGTCTCGGGTCTCGCAGATTCACAAAAAAGCGGTGCGCACGTTGCGGAAACGTCTCAGCCGTCGCGTCTCATCTGCGAGCCTATGCAGGGCTCGCACGGACGGTCTAAGCTCCTGCGCCGCGAGCCTGACACGAGCCTGACACGAGCCTGACACGAGCTTGATAAGATGGCCCTCGGGAGGGCCAGAATGCTCCACCATTTCGTACTCCTGCGGCTCAAGGCGGACATCACCCCGCAGCAAACCGATGCCTTCATCGATAAGGCGCGTGAAGTGCTCGGACCGATACCCGGGGTTCAGAATTTGCGCGTCGGATTCGGCATGGGAGTGAAGTCCGAGCGATCGCATCCCATCGCACTCATCATGGATTTCGAGGACGAGACGGCTCTAGAGGCGTACCAGGTGCATCCCGAGCACCAGCGATTCGTCAAGGAGATCGTGGGACCGATTCTGGACGACAAACAGGTCTACGACTACCGTTTTCGATGAGACTCCTTTGCCGATAGACGACCCGCTCACGGGTAGAACAGTGTATGAGTCTTGGACTGCGGGTCGACGCTCTCTTCGATCATCGTGGTGAAGTGCCAGCCATATTTTGCGAGAAATCCGAGAGCGGATAGGCGGCGCTCCTGGAGCGCGAAGCCCGGGAACAGCGCCGTCCGTGCAGCAAGAAACTGATGGCGCACGGTCTCGTTCTTGCGCTTCACTGCACGAAGCGCCTTCGACTCGAGCTCCTTGACGTGGTGCAGCAGTTTGCCGCGCGTCGATCGGACCGTTGGAACGAGGCTCGCGTCGAGGGGAGCGAGATCACGCTCGAGCGCGCTGGTGATGTCTTGGATACAATTTCGAGCGCGCGTGAGAACGTCGTCAAGCTGCGGTGGGGTGTGTTGACGCAAGATGTCGTTCAGAATCGATTCGTCGTTCGATTTGAGCTCCACGAACGGGACGTCGTAGCGCTCCAGGAAGCGAGCCGGTGCGCGCTCGACCACCGTGAAGCTCGCACGCGGCGCAATGAGCGGCATGACGACGCCGAAATGCTCGTAAAGGCCACGGAGCTGGGCGAAATAGGCGAGCTCGCTGGGCCCGGCGACATAGGCGAGTGTCGGAAACAAAGTGTCCTGATAGATAGGCCGCAGTAATACGTTGGGGCTAAAACGGCTTGGCTCGTCCCAGAGCCGCCGGAGCACGTCCTCTTTCGACACAGTGTTTCCGTTCGCGGCGAGACGCATGCCGCCTTCCGACACGCCGATCGCGGCTCTGTCGGGATGCGCATAGAAAAGATTCAGCTGTCCATCTATTGGGCTCGCCTGTCCGTGATAGCCGCGGGCGACGAGCGCTTCACTCGTCTTCCTGACGATCGCGCTGCTTTCGGACGCCTCGTCTAGCTCGCGCGCAAAAAGCGAGGCGCCGATGGCCTTGAGCTCGGGGAGTGTCGGGTCGATGACGGCCAGCCCCGTCCCGCGCGTCATGCGGAGCAGCCATGCGCCGAAAGCATCGGCCATCGACCGCCCCGGAGCGTAGCTCGAGCGGAGAGACGTGAGCACGTTCTGTTTGAACTCGCTGTCGGCGAGCGCCTCGCCGGCCTCGTCGATCAAGGCGCTGATCTCGGGCGCGAGCGCTCGCTCCCCAACCGACTGACGACTGGGCGCCAGAGGCGGCTCGTAGCGGAGGTCCAAGAGTTCGTTCCCGCGTGTGAGTATGGAAGTCTTTTGAACTTCCGCGAAATCGTGATCGTCCGCGTCCATCCAAAACAACGGCACGATGCGTCTTCCGAGCCGTTGCTCGACGAGGTGGGCGAGGCGCACGGCGGTAAGGGCTTTCGCGATCGTATAGAGCGGCCCGCCGAAAATCCCGACTTGTTGTCCGCTCACGACCACGAGCGCGCCATCGCCGAGAGCGTCGAGCGATGCGAGGGCAGCGTCGTCCGCCCCCAGCGAGACGTTGAGCTTTCGCAGCGGCCCCGCGGTGGCGCTCTTGCCCTCGAGCTTCGAAGCGACATTGCCCCACGCGGTCGCTTCGAACGGATCGGCGGCAAAGAAAGGCGAAAGGGCGTCGAACTTGTGGAGATAGTCCATGAAGAGGGGCTTGTAAGACGGCAACTTGCGGTAGTCAAGAGTAGAAACGTGCGGCATGGAAATTCGGCGGCTCCAAGCTTCTGTAAACCTGCCTATCATAGCGTTGTCAATGGTGTCAGGCCAGGCTTGGCGTTGACACCGGTTAAAAGGTTATGTTAGAGTAACTTAACTGTATTTTGGGCGGCCGTGCCCGGTGGTCTCGACGAAAGATTCGAGGCGTAGGACAGGAGAACCCCGTTGACTCAGCGTGGTGACCAAATCCCGAAGAAGATCGATCGCTACGAGATCATCGAAGCGGTCGGCTTCGGCGCCATGGGAGCGGTGTACAAAGCCTTCGACCCGCTGATCAAGCGGCCCGTCGCGGTGAAAACGTTGCGTGTCGATGTGCCGCCGCAGAGTCCTGAGTACAAAGCTTTTCTAGAACGCTTTGCGACGGAGGCGCGCACCGCGGGCCGTTTGTCCCACCCGAACATTGTCACTCTCTACGATGTCGGCCACACGGACGGCCAGCTTCCCTGGCGTGCGATGGAGTTCATCGAGGGCCAGACCGTCGCCGATTTGATCGAAGGTGAAAAGCTCCGCCCCGAAGTTGTCGTCGGGCTCGTCTCCCAGATCGCGAGCGCGCTCGACTACGCCCATGGCGAAGGTGTCATCCACCGTGACATCAAACCGTCCAACATTATCGTGTTTGGCGGCGAGAAAGTGAAAGTTGCGGATTTCGGGATCGCGAAGCTCATGGATGCCGAGATGACGAACTCGGGCCTCATGCTTGGGACACCGAGCTACATGTCGCCGGAGCAAGCGATGGGAGAGGATCTCGATGGTCGGACCGACATTTTTTCCCTCGGTGTCGTATCGTTCGAGATGCTGTCCGGAAAGCAACCGTTTCCAGGCAACAACGTCACGTCGATCTTGTACAAGCTCGTACACGCCGATCCCGTCCGCCCGGACGATCTGGAAGTGTTGGGTCTTCTGCCGAACAAATGGCACGAAGTGTTCGACAGAGTGCTCGCGAAAGAGGCGAACGAGCGTTTTTCAACGGCAGCGGAGTTCGTCGAGAACCTCGAACATTGCCTCGGGTCCTGGTTCGGTGCTCTCGAGGGCGAGACCATCGTCATGAAAGATGCCGGGGCGCTTTTCGACGCCGCTCCCGCTCCCTCGGTGCCGTCGACGCCGGTCGAGACAGCTCAACCCGTTGAGGATGGCCCGGGCGAAACCGTGGTCCTATCCGCCGACGCGGCGCCCCCCGCATCCGGACAAGACGAATCGCTCGAAGGCGTGACCGTAGGCCTCGAGCGCGATCACGCGATCGCCGACGTGTCGGCGGATACGAATCTGGAGGCCCGACCGAGCGTTGAAGAAATCAACGAGGACACAGTGCTCATGGCTCCGCCGGGTGACGCTGAAGCGACTTTGTACGCGGAATCTGAGCTGGACGAAACGGTAGTAGCCTTCGACGCGGCGGACGAAACCGTCGTCCAAGGCCCGGCCACCGCGGCCGGCCGGACTGCTACTGCATGGCTGCGTGCTTTGCCACCCACGCGGCTGGCTCTCGCAGCGGTGGTCTTTGTTTCGATGATTTTCGCTTTGTTTCTCATTTTCTCGGGCGGAGGGCCGAGCCCGGATGCCGCAACCACTTCGGCGGCCGTCGAATCCGGTACCGTGGTGGTGACGACCGAACCGGAGGGCGCTCTTGTCTTTCTCGACGGTGAACAACGCGGCACCACGCCTCTCGAGCTCGAAGCACTCCCGCTTGGTGACTACGCGCTGAGAGTCGAACGAACGGGCTATCTTCCGGAAGAGCTCAGCGCCGCGTTGACGGGAGAAGAGCCGCTCGCGAACTTCGAACTGGTCTTGGTGCCGGCCCCGGCTTATTTGCTCGTTAGTAGCTCGCCCGGCGGCGCGCGGGTCGCCATCGACGGGCAGAGGGTCGGGACGACACCCACAGAACGGGGTCGCTCCGGGGAACCGGGTCGTGCGCATCGAGCGTAACGGCTATTTACCGTGGGAAGACACGGTGTCCGCACGATCGGGCGAGACGATCCATGTCGACGCGATGTTGACGCGGGATGGTCGCGCGTCGCGTGACCCCTCCCCGCCAAAAACGACAACAGCGCCGCCGGTCGCATCCGAGACGCTCGTCGAGCGCGCGGACCCGGACGTCGTCGAGCGCGGGGACCCGGGCGTCGTCGATCCCAAATGCCTCGAGTGTCCAGCAGCCCCCTACCCGGAAGCGGCGCGGCGACGAGGAGTGGAAGGGGTGGTCGAGCTGAGCTACGTCATCGACGAATCCGGCGCGGTCCAAGATGTCACGGTTCAAGAGTCGGGCGGTGAGATGTTCGACGACACGGTGACCGGGACAGTCCAAGCATGGCGCTATCAACCGGCGACCAGGAACGGGGTCCCTGTAAGGATACGCTGGGTTCAGCGCTTTCGATTTCGACGAGGTAGGTAGAGGCTTTGCCCAAGCTCGTCGTCAACCCGACCTCCAGCAACAAGAAAGAGATCGCGATTGCTACTCGAGTGATCTCGATCGGTCGTGACCCGTCGAATGATCTCGTCTTGTCGGATTCGATGGTCTCGCGCCGTCACGCGATTCTAGAGCAACGCGACGATGTTTTCGTTCTGCGCGACAACGGCAGCGCCAACGGCACGCTGGTGAACGGCGACAAGGTGGATAGCGAGCACACGTTACGAGACGGCGATCTCGTCGCGATCGGCTCCGCTCGTCTGCTCTTTCAACTCGACAACGCGCTAGCTTTGGGCGCCGCCGCGACCGATCCGCCGGCGGCGGACGGCGAGGGGAGCGTGAAAGCCGCGTCCGACGTGCGAAACGCGGACGCGGACAAGGGAAGCCCGAGCGGGAAGATACGCTGCCCGTCCTGTGATACGCCTTCGCTCACCAACGATCGTTTTTGCCGGAAGTGCGGCACGGAGCTGGTTAGAAAGCAGATCGCCGTTTGCACCGCTTGCGGTCGCAGCGTGCAGCTCCCTGCAGAGTTCTGCGGCCATTGTGGCCACGAGCTGCCCGCTAGAGACAAAATGTTGTCGACGCAGCCCACCGATGCAGCGGAGCTCGATCTCAAGAACACCGATCCCGACCGGCCCGACGGTAGGCATAAGCGCCCGGCGCCGCTTACACCCCGGAAACCGGGCGTGCGAGCCAAGAAGAACGAAGAGCCCGCTGGGTTCGGTGTTCGACTCGTTGCCGCGGTCGTGGACGGTATGATCTTGGGGATTCCAATCTTCGTGACGACGTTGATTTGGGGGACTCTTGCGTTGAGCGCCACGGATACCGGGTCTCGCTCCGTACCTTCCTTCGGCCTCCCACTCCTTGCGATCGCGTTTCCGATACTCTGTCTCATCTATTTCGTTCTCTTCTGGGGCTATCGTGGAGCGACACCCGGCAAGAGCCTCCTCGCTATCGTCGTTGAATCGGAAGAGGGAGAAAGTCCGATCGGCTATCAACGCGCCGCGCTCCGAGCACTAGGCTACGTCGCAAGCTTGCTTATAATGGGATTGGGGTTTGTTCTGATCGCCTTTTCCGACGACAAACGCGGACTCCACGATCGCATCGCCGGTACCCGTGTTATGAGGAACCTTTGACGACACCGACGCGCTTACCACCGAACGAGCCGAAAACCGCGATTGAAGAAGAAGCCAAAGGCGAGGCCGTCAGGCCCGAGCCCGCAATCCCGTCCCAAGCCGCTGCTGTTGTCGAGCCTGACCCTGCCCTGTTGCTCGAGCCGAAGCCGGTAGAGAGCCCTCGTGACACATTCGACCCGCCTGAACCGGGAGAGGTTGCACCGCCAAAACAAGGCACGTTTCACTCGCTCGTCGAGCTGATTCACGACTTGGCTATCGCGGTCGTGATCTGCGTCCTGCTGATTACTTATGTTGTTCAGGCGTTCAAAGTTCAGGGCACGAGTATGTCCCCAGAGCTTCGAGACGGCGAGCGGATTCTGGTCAACAAGTTCATGTATCACTTCAGTGATATCGCACGCGGAGATGTCGTCGTCTTTTGGTATCCGGAAGACCCGGAGCTGTCTTTCATCAAACGGATAGTCGCGCTACCCGGTGAAACCGTCGAGATCAAGAGCGGGGATGTTTTCGTCGATGGGGTTTTGATCGACGAATCCTATGTGACGAGCTCGCATGCCGACCGCAGGTCCCACCCGAGCCACGAGATTCGCCCCGGACATTATTTCGTCTTGGGAGACAATCGGCGCGGAAGCAATGACAGCCGAAGCTGGGGCCTAGTGCCCGAGCGCTACATCTACGGCAAAGCCTTCGTGCGAATCTGGCCACTGAGCGACGTCGGTCTGGTTCAGTAGCTATTCAGCATTCACCATTCAGCATCGGGATCAGATGACGCTACCTTGCGATTCGAGGTCGCCCCTAAAGCCAGATAGCTTCATCACTGTATGCGGACCTGAATCCTGAATGCTGAGCTCACATACGGTCTGGCACCGGGATTCCCATCAGCTCGAGGGTGGTTTGGTGCTGACGGTGAAACAGTTGTACCACTAGAAGCAGCAGCGCGCGCTTGGCTTTGTTTGGCTCGGTGGCGATCTTGAAGCGGTGGTAGAACCCGTTGAACTTTTGCGCGAGGCCCAAGGCGAATCGCGCCAAATGGGAGGGCTCTTCGGTGCGCAAGACCGTCTCCGTAATCGCTCTAAGCTCCATCGCTTCATACATGAGACTCCAAATCTCATCCGCTTCCACGTCGCCGAGGGTTTCGAAGCTCTCAGCCAACGTCTCTGGAAATGTGATGTCCACGGATGAAGTGCTCATCTTGTGAAGGATCTTGGTGGCGCGCACCGCGGCGTATTGCAGATAGGGCCCGCTGTCGCCATCGAAGCTCAAGGCTTCATCGAAATCGAAGGCGATGACCTTGTTCTTCGTGTACTTGACCATGAAGTAGCGTAGCGATCCTCGGGCGATCGCCTTGGCGATGTCGCGTTGTTCGTCTCCTGTCAGCTCGGGGTTTCTCTTGTCGACCTCGGCGCGCGCCTTCGTCTCGAGTGCGCCGAGCAGATCGTCCGCTTTCACGCCCAGACCTCTGCGTCCCGACACTTCGAGGTAAGGTTTCTTCGCCTCCTCGGCGCTCACGGGGAAGCCGAGCTCGCGACAGGTCGCCGGTGTTAGAGCGACCATTTCGTAAGAAAAGTGGTGGGAGCGGTCTCGCGCTCGTTCCGAAGCGAGCAAGGCGACGCCGCGCTGCACGATGTCTTGAAGGTAGGCTTGTCGAACGTCGATGACGTTGTAGACACTCTCGCCGTTACCGAAGCTCGGCGCGTCGTTCGCACCGTTTGCCGTCGTCGACCACACCGTGTGCCCGTCGTGATATCGGTGAAAGGTCTCGTATTGGAAGTGGCGGTCGAGAAGCCCCAACTTCCACATTTGATAGGCGATGTCCTTGCCGACGTAAGTCACGGTTCCGTTCGAGCGCACGATGACTTTTTCGTCTTGTTCGCTCGGCTCCTCGCTTTCCGTGCCGAGGTCCATGATCCAACAGCCTTCGTTCTTGCCTATCGTCGCGAGCCGGATGGCTTTTTTTTGCTTGAGGAGCTCGTAGGCGCGTTCCCAGAAATGCAATCGAAGAATATCGCTCTCCCAAGGCAGGAGATCGTAGCGGACATCGATACGCTCCATCGTCGCGAGGTGGTGGCGCACGATCGTCTCGGCGATCAGCTCGCCGAGGGGTCCTTCCGGGCCAGCGCCTTCTTCGATGGCCTTGAGCGTTTTCTCGCGAAGCTTCAGACGCTCACGATCCTCCTCGTAAAACCCGGAGACGCGCGCGTACAGATCCCAGCAAACGTAGTCGAAGCGCCCTTCATCGACGATGGCGCGCACCTCGTCGAGCGTTTTCTTCTCGATATGGAGAAAGCCGACCACGACGTCCGCGACCTGCACGCCGGTATCGTCAATGTAGTTCTGCACTTCGACGTCACGACCGCAGTACCGCAATACGCGCACGAAGCTATCGCCGAGCGCCGCGTTTCTGAGATGGCCGATATGAGCGGCTTTGTTTGGATTGATGTTCGTGTGCTCGACAATCGTTTTTGAGCGCGTTTTGGGCTCGTCGTCTGCTATCGGCGCTCTCGGCGCGAGGAAGTCCGCGACATAGCTAGCTCGGTCGACGAAAACGTTGAGATAGCCCGCGCCTGCGACGACGACACGCTCCACACCTTGGACGCTTTCTAGAGCGGGGGCCAAGACCTCGGCGATCTTTCGCGGAGCCATTTTCGCGATCCGAGCGAGATCGAAAGCTACTGGAAAAGCTGCATCTCCCAATCTCGATTTCGGCGGTCGCTCCAGCACGACGTCGTCGATCGCGACGCCATAATTCGCTTGGACCGCGTCGCGGAGCGCTCGCTGCAGCTTTCGATGAACTCCTCCTTCGCTCATCAGCGGATTATACACATGCGCACAACGGCAGATGCCATTGGTAATCGCCCCTGCAGAGCAAAACGCTTTCAAGTTTACCTGGATAGCATTAGTAGTACGGTGCGCCGCGCTGATTTATCATGGGCGCGCATGACGACCTTCTCCGAGTTCAGCACCCATCGACGCACAGCTGCGATCCTTATCGGCGAAGGCACGTCGGCTGCCTATCTCGCGGGTGTCATGAGCGCGCTCAAGACCGCTGGTGTGCGTGTCGACATGGTTATCGGCAAAGGAGCCGGGGCGCTCGTCGCGGTTTTCAGCTCAATCGATGCCGAAGGGCGGCTTCATGGAGACGCGGGACTTCTGGCCCAGGCCAGTGGGAAACGCCCATGGCGCTTGCGCCCTCTATACAAGATGACGCTGGCCTGTCTTCTGGTTGCACTGGCGGCATTTCTCTCTCCGGTTTTATTCGGGCTCGCGGCGGTCCTGGCGCTTCCGCTTCAAGCTTTGGGCCGCCTTCTTTTGGGGGCGCTGGAGCCGGGGCTCGCGGGGGGCTCGCAGTGGTTGCCCGCGCTGTTCGAGGCCGCCGGGCCTGTCTATCTCCGTGCGATGGTGATCCCGCTCGTGGCACTGTGCACGATTTGGGTCACGTGGTGGCTGTCGAGTTTCACGCGGCAACGTGGCGCGCCCTCGCTTCCAGAGTTATACGACCTTGAGCCGCTCGCGGCGCTCGTCGAGACCAAGCTATGGCAAGCCGTGCGGGGCGCATCGACCGGCGATCGGCCACGGGAGCGAAGGGACATCGGCGGCGCCTATCAAGAACTTCTGTCTGGAAGCCTCGGGCAGCTCGGTTTTCGCGAGCTCGTCTTCTACGCTCTCGACACCGATAGCGGTCGCGAAGTTACTTTTGCGCTCTTGAAGGATCGTTTTCTCAAAAAGTTTTCATCGAATGGCGCGGGGCGAGCGCGACACCGGGAGACGATCGATCTCGCCAAAGACGGTGGCCCGCTATTATTCGATGCTTTGATGGCGGCGTTGAGCCCTGTTGGGCTCGTGCCGAACGTGCCGATCAAGCTTCCGCTCGATACCGACTTCGGGGGCGAAGTTCATCGCTTCGCCGGGAGCCTCCTCTCTGGCTCGAGCGCGGTTCAGGACGCCGTGGCCGCCGGTGCGGAACAAATCATCTATGTCGCCGGCTGCGCTCCCAGCGAACGTCCGGGCGGCAATGCGATCGAGCGGCTCATCGAGGCTTCGGTGCGGAGAGTCTTGAGCGACGATCTCGTCGAGGCGACGAGACAAAACGACCTCCCCGTTTTCCTGATCCGCCCTGACAAGCAACGACTGAACGCCTTCGAAGTGACTGGGCGCGCCCAGATTGGAAACGAGCGGCTCGACTTGAACGCGCTGATCGCGCATGGACACCGCGACGCGCTGCGGCTGTTCGTAGAGCCCGTGCTTAGTGACGATGCTGCGGAGCATAACCGGAGCTCGATGAAGGTTCCGCAAGCGGGGCCTCGCGAGCTTTAGCTGAGTAGCTGCGAGTCCAGAGCAAAGCGTAACGCCAAGGCGCCAAGGTTCAAAGACGCGAAGGTTCAATCGTTCAGCGCTGTACAATGGGACCAGTTATGTCCAGTGTTCTCGATTTGACCTTTATCGGCCTCGCGGGGCTCTTTACCGTGTGGAACGTCTTTTTCCTTGCTCGCTACGCGCGATATCGCCGCCTCATGCCCACCGCCGAGCTCACGTGGCGGCTCAGCCGGCCGTGGTTTTACAACATGTGCATCGGCATCGGTTTTTTCATGGTGAGCATGACGGCGTTGAGCCTCTTCGTTTTGGATAGGCCGATCCTCTCGAGCGTGGCCCAAGGCCTGATGGCCATCTACTACACGATCGCCTTTCCTCTCTCGTTTCAGATTCAACGTGGTTTCTACCAGTCGGGCATTTGGTTCGACCGCTCGTTCGTGCCCTATACGAAAGTGCGGCGTTTGGGGTGGCGCGAACAACCGGACATCGTTCTGATCGTCACGAAGGAAACAGGCCTGATGGAGCAGGACTACGCGCGGCTTCGAGTTCCGAAAGAGCACTACGGCGAAGCGCGCCGCATTCTGGCGAGCCATATCGATGACCAAAGTCTCAGCGTCGAAACGGGAATTCTGGGGCTCGCCGAGGAAACTCTAGGGCTCGCCGACATCGACATGCCCGCGCAGGAGCGCGAATGACGTCGTTTGGACGAGACGCCTTCCGAAAGCGGCTCTTATCCGCGCCGCTCGTTTGTGACGGCGCCATGGGCACGTTGCTCTACGGCAAGGGCGTGATGGTCAACCGCTGTTTCGACGAGCTGAACCTCTCGAATCGCGAGCTCGTCCGGTCGGTTCATCGTGATTACCTCGACGTCGGTGTCGACGTCCTCGAGACGAACACTTACGGTGCCAACCGTTTCAAGCTCGAGCCTCACGGGTTCAAAGACCGCGTCCGTGAGATCAACGAGGCCGGCGCGGCGGTGGCGAGAGGCGCCATCGGGGATAAGGATGGGCCCGTTCTCGTTGCCGGTTCGATCGGCCCGCTCGGAAAACCGATCGCGCCGATCGGAACGATTTCCGAGGAGGAGGCGCTCGCGACCTTTGGCGAGCAAAGCGAGGGATTGATCGCTGGCGCTGTCGATTTCGTGATTCTCGAAACGTTCTCGGATCTGCGGGAGCTCGGTCTTGCCATCCGCGCGCTGCGCGAGGTGGCGCCGGATCTGCCGATCGTCGCGCAGATGACTTACGGCGACGACGGATCGACACCGCTTGGCGCCAAACCCGAGCACGTCGCCCTCAAGCTCTCGGAGCTCGACATCGACGCCATCGGCGCGAATTGTAGCGTAGGTCCCGAGCTCATGCTGCGCGTCGTCGAGCGGCTCTCTACCGCGACGAAGGTTCCGATCTCCGTGCAGCCGAACGCCGGTCTCCCCGAGCTTGTCGAAGGACGCGTCATCTACCTGAGCTCACCCGAGTACATGGGCCATTACGCGAAACTTTTCTTGAAGGCCGGTGCCACGATTCTCGGCGGCTGTTGTGGCACGACGCCGGACCATATCGGCGCGATGGTCGGCGTCGTTCGCGCGCTCGGCCCGGCGCGAACGCAAATCGAAGTGGCCGCCCCCTCCGGAGAGCGCATCGAGCGCGAGCCCGTGCCGCGCGAGAAAAAATCACGTCTTGCGAGAAACCTTGGCCGCAAATTCGTCGTCTCGGTCGAAATGGATCCGCCCAAAGGCGCGGATCCAGGACTCTTTCTCGAAAAAGCGCAGTGGCTGAAGGAGAACGAGGTCGACTACATCAATGTCGGCGACGGCCCGCGCGCGAGCGCTAGGATGAGCGCGCTGAGCTTTGCTGTCCTTCTCGAGCAGCGTGTCGGCTTGGAGACGATCCTTCACTATCAATGCCGCGACCGGAACCTCATCGGCATCCAGTCGGATCTTCTAGGGGCGCAGTCCCTCGGCTTGCGTAACATCCTTGCGGTAACAGGCGATCCTCCCAAGCTCGGAGATTACCCATATGCCACCGCGGTCTTCGACGTCGACTCCGTGGGCCTCACGAAGATCCTCGGACGGTTGAATCGTGGCCTCGATCTTTCGGGAAACCCTCTCGGCCTTGCGCTCCCGTTCCACATCGGTGTCGGGGTCAACCCTGGAGCGACCGATTTCGACGCCGAGATTCAGAGATTCCAGAACAAAGTGGAGGCGGGAGCGGAATATTGCTTGACGCAGCCCGTCTACGAGGCGCGCTATCTCAAAAGGTTTCTCGAAGCGATCGAGAGCTACCGGGTCCCGGTGCTCGTCGGCATCCTGCCGCTCGTGAACTCGCGCAACGCCGAGTTTCTCCACAACGAAGTGCCCGGCATGGCCGTCCCGCAGGAGATTCGCGATCGGCTGAGGAGCGCGTCGACGAAAGAAGCCGCCCAGCAAGTCGGTGTGGATGTCGCGCGCGATGCTTTGCGAGCCGCCCGAGATCTCGCGGACGGTGCTTATGTGTTGCCGCCGTTCAATCGATTCGAGCTCGCAATCAAGGTCATCGAGGACATTATCTAGCGCGCGGTTAATAACTGCTTGTCGATGTTTAGGCCACGGAGAGGTTGGAATACGAAACCGCAAGCTCTCATGATCCCCTCCTATCCCCCAGTCTCTATTTCTTTGGCACTTTGCGCCACCCTACCGCTTCAAGCTCGACGCGCGGTGTGTTACAAGGGAGTCGTGCGTTTGCTGAATCTCGTTGGTGTTCTCGTTCTTTGCGCGGTGGTGGCGCTCGCGCAAGAGGAAGATCAACGCATCCCCACATTCATAAGCGACGTCGAGATGGTGTCGGTCGCGATCGCCGTTCAAGACGGCGACGGCAACTTCGTGAGGGACCTCACCCAAGATCAGTTCAAGGTCTACGAGGACGGCGTAGAGCAGAAGATCGAGCTCTTTGCCTCGGGACTCGACGAGTCTTGGGTGGGGCTGCCTCCGGACGTCAAGGACGAGCTTTCGGGCCGCCAAGTCATCGGACTTATTCTGGACGCGAGCGGCAGCATGGAAGACGACATGCCCCTTTTGCAAAGCGCCGCCATCAAGTTCCTGATGAATATCCCCAAGACCGAGAGCTTGTTCATCATGGATTTCGATGAGAACATACGTCTGTCTCGGTACTCGTCCGACGATCAACGGGTCATTGCCGATCGTATCTACGAGGTCGAGTCTGAGGGCTGGACGGCACTCTACGATGCGGTCGCGACTTTTATGGAGCGCGTTTACGACCTTGATGGCCGCAAGACGCTCGTCATTTTCAGCGACGGCGTCGACTCGCGAAGCACCTTGGGCATCGGCGAGATCTACGAAATGGTGAAGCTTTCCAACGTCACGATGCACTCTATCCACTTCGCGGGGAACTCGCGTGCGAGCAGCCGTTTCCAAGAGAGCCGGTTTCTGCGTCAACTTGCGCGCGAGACGGGGGGCTCCTACGCGCAGGGCCAGTCGTTGAAGGGAATCGACGAGCTCTTCGACAAGATCCTCGACGAGCTCTTCAGCCAGTACAACATCGCCTACCTATCCTCCAATAAAGAGACCAACGGGAAGTACCGGAAGATCAAAGTCAACGTCGATGTGGACGACGTCAAGGTACGCCACCGCCGCGGCTATTTCGGCCCGGAGCCCCCGCCAACAAACCAATAGCCCACCGCAACCAAGAATCCAAACGCCCGGATTCGCGGATTCCGTTCACCTTTTGGATCTAGCCTATAACCAGTCAGAATCGTCTCTGCGGTTCAAGCGCTTTCAGGTTCACCTGGCTAAACACTCTAGAGAGAGACTGGCGATTGACGACCGGTGGCTGCTACGATGCGGGTGCTATGAGAGCCAAGTTCACGGTACGAGATACGCAATATGAAATCGTGCTCGAGAAGAAAGAGCGCGGCGAAGGTGACAAGTTCAACCCCTACGGCGCCACGGTCTCTGGGCAGCCGAGCGGCAACGTCGCGGGTACCTGCCGAATCACCGACGACGCTCTAAAGCTCGCGGAGGAGCGTACGAGCTCTGAAAACGTTTCATCGGGCGATCTCCTCGCTCGAGCTTGCGGGAAGTCGCTCGCCTCGGAACTCGTGATTCGAAAGCTCGATCCGGATTTCTCTTTCGTCGTCGACCATCGCTGGCTCGGCTGAATTCCGCCCGGCCGCCTTGTTCAATCCTCGAACCTAGAAGTGTTGCTGCACGACTGTGGTGAAATCCTCGTGAGCGAGCGCGTGCCGTGACGTCGTGACGTATAATAAAGACGTAGACCAACCAAGCCGGTTCAGGAAGCTACCACTCGAAATCGAGCTGAGTCGGGGCCTTCGGGTAAAGAGAACGATCCCGGAGGCGGTAAGAAAAGGATGGCTGTGCCCCCGTACGAAGGCCAGTACATAGCAACGCGTTGGCGGAGCCGCCGAACCTTTGCGGTCGGCGCTGCCATTGTTGTAGCGCTGCTCACATGCTTGGGCGCGGCCGCGCACTACCGGCCGCCGCTGCGCCTGCTAGGCCTTTCGGTAATGCTCAAAAAGCCCGCAACACCACTAAAACCAGTAGCACAAGCCAAAAACGAACCGCCACAAACATCCGGTTCCCCGCAAAACCTTTTCACGCTGCCGCAAGCGCTTCAGCAGCACCGGAACCCTGAGATTAGCGACCCACGTGTTCCGCGTGAGTTTTATTTCTCTCGCGCTGCCTATACCGGTCATTTCCGTTTTCGGGACTATCGCAGCTGGAGCGTCGATTTTCCGAAGGCGGATCGGCAGTTCTTGATCGGGCTCCGACGGCTCACGAATCTAGATGCGTTCGAGGCCGAGAATCCGGTGCGGCTCACGGACCCGGACCTCGGACGCTTTCCGTTCCTATATACGGTCGAGGTCGGCTACATGGCGCTCACCGAGCTCGAGGTCGAAGGGCTGAGGCGCTATCTCCAGGCGGGCGGCTTTCTCGTCGTCGATGATTTTTGGGGCACCTTCGAGTTCGAGAACTTCCAGAACCAGTTTCAGCGCATTCTTCCCGGATATCCGATTGTGGACCTCCCGCTCGATCATCCGATTTTCAGCTGCTTTTACGACGTAAAAGAGATCATTCAAGTTCCCAATGTCGGACAAGGTATGCAAGGGGGTCCGACGTGGGAGTCGGATGGCTATTATCCGGCTGTGAAGGGTGTTTTCGATGAGCAGGGGCGGCTCATGGTCGTGATCAATTGGAACACAGATCTCGGAGACGCTTGGGAGTGGGCTGAAAATCCCTATTACCCGCTCAAGTTCTCGACCTATGCTTACCAAATGGGAGTAAATTTCATTATCTACGCAATGAGTCATTGATGGCATCCTGGTTCGAAAGCGTTTTCGAGTTTCTATTCAAGTACCGCCCGTTGCTCTTCGAGCGAGGCGAGCTCAGCCTCGGAGTCTCCTGGCCGATCATCCTGGCCGGCTTCGTTGCGGTCGTTCTCGCGGTGCCTACGGTGCTGCGTTATCGGGACGTGCGCGGCAAGAGCACCGCCCGCGATCGTCTCGTGCTCACCGGTTTGAGGGCGGCGGCATTGCTGCTCGTCTTGTTCTGCCTGTTTCGTCCTTCGCTCATCTTGTCGACGGTCGTTCCGCAGCGGAGCTTTGTAGGCATCTTGCTCGACGACTCGCGCAGCATGCAGATCGCGGATGTCGAAGACGAGCCTCGTGGCGGTTTCATTCAGGGCACCTTTGGTCCCGAGGGGAGCGCGCTCGCGAAAGCGCTCTCTGACAAGTTCATGCTACGTTTTTTCCGCTTCTCGGAGACAGCGCAACGCTTGAACGATCCTGCGGCGCTCGGCTTCGCAGGGGCACGGACGCACCTCTCGCGCGCTCTCACCCGGAGCGCCGAAGAGCTTAGTAACGTTCCTCTCGCGGGCCTCGTCGTCATGAGCGACGGCGCCGATAACTCGAACGCGGCGATCAGCGACACCTTGCTCGAGCTTCAAGCGCGGAAAGTGCCGGTCTATACCGTTGGCCTCGGACGTGAGCGCTTTACTCGGGACATCGAAGTCTCTCGGGTCGAAGCTCCAAGGAGCGTTCTCGTAGGCTCGTCGCTCATCGTGGACGTCACGATCTCGCAGCGGGGCTTCAACGGCGAAACCGTCCGCCTCGACGTCGAGGATGACGGCCGAATCGTGAACTCGCGCGAGGTCGAGCTTTCCGCCGAGGCGACGACGGTGCGGATTCATTTCACCGTCGCGAATCCCGGAGCGCGCATCTTCCGTTTTCGCGTAGCGACCGAGGACGGTGAGATGGTCTCGCAGAACAATCAGCGCGACCAACTCATCTATGTCGAGGATGAACGGCCCAAGATTTTGTACTTCGAAGGCGAGCCGCGCTTCGAGCTCGGGTTCATCCGCCGCGCGGTAGCGGATGACGAGAATCTGCAGGTCGTCTGTCTCAATCGCACCGCGGAGAACAAATTCCTGCGGCTCGACATCGACGATTCCGAAGAGCTCGCGAGCGGCTTCCCTAAAACGCGCGAGGAGCTCTTCAAATATCGGGGCCTCATTCTAGGGAGTATCGAAGCGAGCCATTTCACGCATGACCAGCTCCGAATGATCGCGGACTTCGTCAGCCAGCGCGGCGGCGGTTTGCTCGTGCTCGGCGGCCGTCTCGCGCTATCCGGGGGCGGCTATGCCGGAACACCTGTCGCGGACGTGCTTCCCGTCGAGCTCTCTCCGGCCAAAGAGCGCTCCGAAGCGGAGGAGCTCGCCGGCCCGGCTTTTTTCAGCACGCTCGCGGTGAAGCCGACGCCGTTCGGAACGACCCATCCTGTCACGCAGTTCGGCCAGGAGGTCGATGCGAGCAGCGAACGTTGGGCGACGCTGCCGCCGCTATCGACGCTGAACGATGTGCGCGCGGTGAAGCCGGGCGCCACGACGCTTCTCACGGGCTCGGGACCGGGGGTGGACGAGCAGCCTGTTCTCGTCTTCCAGCGATACGGTCGGGGAAAGTCGATCGCCTTCACGGTCAACGATTCGTGGCAATGGCAGATGCATCACGACATGCCGCTCGAGGACATGACGCACGAGCTGCTCTGGCGAAAACTTCTGCGGTGGCTCGTGAGCTACGTTCCCCAACAAGTAGCGATAAGCGCCGAAAAACACCGTTACGCGCCCGGCGAGAGCGTCTCGCTGCTCGCCGAAGCGGATGACGACCGTTTCTTGAAAGTCAACAACGCCCAAATCACGGCCACCGTGCGGACACCCTCGGGCGAGCGTTTCGAAGTCCCGATGGAGTGGACGGTCGACAAGGACGGCGAGTATCGCGGAAATTTCTTGCCCAGGGAAAAGGGCATCTATGAAATCGACGTCTCGGCCATGCGCGACGGTGTCGAGTTCGGGACCGCGCGGGGCTTCACCGAGTCCCAAGACCTCGATGAGGAGTACTTTCAGGCCGAGATGCGCACGCCTCTTTTGGAGCGCGTCGCGGACGAGACCGGCGGCCAGTTTTACACGCCGGAGACGGTCGCCCGTCTTCCAGAGGATATGACTTATGCCGAAGGCGGGATGACCGTGCGCGAGTACCGGGATCTCTGGGACATGCCCTTCATCTTCTTGATGCTCGTCGGCATCGTCGGCTCGGAGTGGGGCTACCGAAAGCTCCGAGGACTCGCATGATCGCGAGGGCGTTCGCGCTCATCCTCATCCTGAGCTTGGCCGCCGGCGCGACCGCGAACCAAAGCTACCTCGTCATCATTTCGGGCCTCGGCGGCGAGGAGCGGTACCGCGAGAAGTTCCACCAATGGTCGCTCGCGATGCGTGACGCGGCGCTAACGGACGCGGCCCTCCCCGAAGACCACGTTTTCTACCTCGCCGAGAAAGTCGAGCTTTCTCCCGAGCTCGTGCACGCCAAGTCGACCAAGGATAACGTCATCGCGATTTTCGAGAGAATCCAGACAAAAGTGCGCCCGGGCGACCAGCTCTATGTGCTGCTCATCGGTCACGGAAGCTTCCGCTCGGAGCAATCGCGGTTCAATTTGCCCGGGCCGGATTTGACTGCCGAGGATTTCGACGCGATCTTGAAGCCTTTTGGCGGGCAACAAATCGTTTTCGTCAATGCGTCGAGTGCGAGCGGGAATTTTCTTCCCATTCTCTCGGGGCCCAATCGCATCGTGGCGACAGCGACGAAGAGCGGCTACGAGCGGAATGAATCGCAGTTTGGACAGTATTTCGTAGAGGCCTACTCTGGAGACGGGGCGGACACGGACAAGAACGAGCGCGTGTCGGTGCTGGAAGCTTACACCTATGCCCGGATTCGCGTGAAGGGTTACTACGACGAAGAAAACATGCTTCAAACCGAGCATTCGATTCTCGACGATAACGGGGACGGTGAGGGCACTCACGAGCCTTCAGACAACGAGGGCGACCTGGCGGGCACGGCTTATCTCATGGGTGACGCCGCGGTGGCCGAAGGGTTCCAAGACGCCGATATCGCGGCGGATCCAGAGCTCGCGAAGCTCGTTGAGAAACGGCGTGAGCTCGAGGCGCGCGTCGTAGCGCTTCGGCAACAGAAAGACTCGATGCCGGAAGATTTGTATATGCAAGAGCTCGAGCAGGTGCTTTTGGAGCTCGCGCGGGTCACGGCCAGTATTGAGGAGAGGCGGCCGTGACCAGCTACCTGCCAATTGGTTCCGGCTATCTGCGGTTTTTTAATGTTGTTCTCCTGCTAGTTGGGGGTTTTGTACATGCGGCGGGGGCTAGTCTCGAGGATGCGGAGTTGGCGCTTTTTGAGGGGCGTTACCCCGACGCCATCGCGGCGTTCGAGGCGGCATCGGTCAACATGCCGACCCCTCGTCTCTATCACGGTTGGATCGAAGCGCTTCGGCTTACGGGTCACAACGATGAGGCGCTCGACCGCGTTGACGCCTTTGTCACGAAAGAGCCGGCGTCGGTAGAGCTCGAGAACGTGCGTGGCGAGGTTCTTTACGAGACGGGACGTATTGATGAGGCCCGTGTAGCCTTCGAGAAAGCGATTGCGGGGGGCGCGCGCAATCATCTGTCGGCCGAGCTCAACCTCGCGATCCTTTATCGGGAGCAGGGTGACGTAGACGAAGCGCTCCGCCGGTTCGATGCGTTCATCGACGTCTACAACCGCAGCTCGTCGCTGCGCGCCGACCAACTCGTCGCGGTAGGCGTCGCTTGCTGGTATCTCGGCGCGACGAACCCGCAGCTCTTCAAGGACGCCTTGAAAGCCCTCGACGAAGCGAAAGCAGCCGACCCCTCGTCGATTGCGCCGACGATTTTCGCGGGCTCCTTGTTTCTCGAGAAATATAACAGCCCCGACGCCAGCTCGAGCTTCGAGGAAGCGCTCTCCATGAACGCGAACCATCCCGAAGCTCTTTTCGGTATGGCCCAAGTGAAGGCCTTCGACGGCTCGCCCGAAGCGCTCACTTTGGCCGAGAAAGTGCTCGAAGTGAATTCGAATCACGTCGCGGCTCGTGCGTTTGTCGCCGAGCAGCATCTCGGGCTCGAGGATTACGGTCGCGCGCGAGAGGAAGCTCAAAAAGCGCTCGACGTGAACCCGCTGTCGCCCGATGCGCTTCCGATTTTGGCCGCGGCCGAGCTTTTGAGCGGCGACGAAGCCGGCTTCCGCGCGGTCGAGGCGCGCGCCCTCGAGCGGAACCCGCGCCACGCGGATTTCTACAACAAACTCTCCGAGATCGCCGTCAACAATCGTCTTTACGAGCGCGCCGTGGATTTCGCCGCCAAGGCAGTGAATCTCGACGAACGCTCGTGGTGGGGCTACGGGCTTCTCGGCGTCAACCAGCTCCGGCTCGGCGATATCGAAGAAGGGACCAAGAATCTCGAACTCTCCTTCAAAGGCGACCCCTACCACATCTGGAACAAGAACACGCTCGATCTTCTCGACACCTTCGTCGACTACGAAACGACGCCGACCAAGCGGTTCGAGATCTTCATCGAAGGTCAAGAATCCGATCTGCTCTCAGTACACTACGCAAGCGTCGCGGAAGAGGCCTACAAGAAACTGTCTGAGCTCTACCAATACGAACCGCCCACGCCGATCCGGATCGAGGTGTTCCGCTCGCACGGCGACTTCTCGGTGCGCACGCTCGGGCTTCCCGGGCTCGGCGCGCTCGGCGTTTGCTTCGGCCCCGTGATTGCGGTCGATTCACCTTCCGCTCGCCCGAAGGGTCAGTTCAATTGGGCGTCGACGCTCTGGCACGAGCTCGCCCACACGGTAACGCTCGGCATGACCGATCACAAAGTGCCGCGTTGGTTCTCGGAGGGTCTTTCCGTGCTCGAAGAGCGGCGCGCGCACCCGGGTTGGGGTGACGACGTGAATCTCGGCTTTCTCGCGGCCTATCAGCGCGAGCGGCTACTGAAGGTTGCGGAGCTCAATAATGGTTTTATGCGTCCCACCTACCCGCAACAGATCGGGATTTCTTACTATCAGGCGTCGCTCGTCGCGGAGCTCATCGAGCGCGACTTCGAGTTTCAAGCGATCCGCGACATGTTGGCGGCCTATCGTGAAAGTCTCTCGACGCCTGAAGTATTCGAGAAAGTGCTCGGCCTGACGCTCGACGCGTTCGACACCCGCTTCGGCGAATACTTGGCCGATCGCTTCGACGCGATTGCCGCGACCCTTCGGCTCCCGCCCGAAGACGATGCGACTCCCGACTCAGTAGAGGAGCTCGCGACTCGCGCCGAAGAAGACGAGTTCGATTTTATCGCCCAGCTCGAGACCGGACGGCGCGCCCTCGAAGAGGGTGACGTCGAAAAGGCCGAGAAACTTCTCGAGCGCGCCAAGAAGCTATTCCCTCAATATGCCGGCGAAGGCAATGCCTATTTAGCACTCGCGAAGATCCACGAGAATCGAGGCGACATCGACCGTGCCGCCCAAGAGCTCGCGACCTTCGTCGACATCAATGAGAACCATTACGATGCGCACGTTACGCTCGCCGGGCTGTACGCGGATCTGGATGAGAAAGCGAAGGCCGCGGAGATCCTGAAGCGCGCAGTCTATATCTACCCGTTCGAGCTCGAGGACCATCAACGGCTCGCGGAGCTCTATCGTGAAATGGGGCGGAAGGACGAGGTCATCGTCGAGCGCCGCGCGCTCTTAGCACTCACGACGGACCGCGCGCAGGGACTCTATGACCTCGCGCTCGCCTACCACGAGGCGGGGGACGATCGGAGTGCGCGCAAGGAGCTTCTGAGAGCCCTTGAGCTCGCCCCGGCCTTCAAAGACGGTCTCGCGCTCTTGCTGCAGCTCTCACGTTCCGACAAAGGCGATGGAGCGTGAAGAAAAAGAAATTGTTTCTCGCGAGCGCAGCTGTGGTCGTCACGAGCCTCGCCGTCCCGATCGCCGCGAGCCTACTGCAAGGGTTCGACGTTCCCTATGACAACCACCCCTATAACGGGAAGTTCACGTTCGTCCGGGTAAAGTTCGAACCGACGCGATGGGGGCGAGGTCCGTATCAATGGGGGCTGGATCTCAAATGGAATCACGACTACCCCAAGGCCGAGCGAAATCTGATGACGATCCTGAAGCATCACACGTCGATCGCGCCTAATATGGGGAAGAGCAACATTTACGCGCTCGACGATCCCGAGCTGTTTCGCTATCCCTGGGCTTATCTCTGCGAGGTCGGGTTCTGGAACCCGACGGAGGCCGAAGCCGAAAGCCTGCGCACTTATTTACTCAAAGGCGGGTTTCTCGTCGTCGACGATTTCATCACGGAATGGCAGTGGTACAACTACGTCGAGCAGATGCGCAAAGTGATGCCCGACTACCAGCTCGTGGAGCTGGACGTCTCGCATCCGATTTTCAATTCGTTCTTCTACATCGAAACGCTCGATTTCGAGCACCCCACCTTTCCCGGATACCAGCCCGTTTACTACGGCATCTTTGAAGACAACGATCCTAAAAAGCGGCTCATGGTGATTGCGAACTACAACCACGATATCGGCGACTATTGGGAATGGTCAGGAAGTGGCTGGGTACCCATCGATATCTCGAACGAGGCTTTCAAGCTCGGCGTCAACTACGTCGTTTACGGGATGACGCACTAATGGCCTGCGTATTGATGACGGGATGAATAGAATCCAAACTTAAGGAAAGGAAATCTAGTCTTGGCTGCAGAAGAAAAAGTCGCTCTCGAATCCGAAGATGACATAGCACTCGCGGACAAGCTGAAAGACGCCTATGCGAATGTGACGGGCGAGATCAAGAAGCTCATCGTGGGTCAAGAAGGCCCGATCGAGCAGGTGCTCTTGTCGCTGTTCGTCGGCGGCAATTCCATCATCACAGGCGTTCCCGGCCTTGCGAAGACGATGATCGTACACACCGTCGCCCAGGTCTTGGATCTCAAATTCGCTCGGATCCAGTTCACGCCGGATCTGATGCCGTCCGACATCACGGGCACCGACCTCGTGCAGGAAGATCCGCAAACGGGTAAGCGCGAGCTCGTCTTCATGCCCGGGCCCATCTTCAACAACATCGTGCTCGCCGACGAGATCAACCGGACACCGCCCAAGACGCAATCGGCGCTTCTCGAAGCCATGCAGGAGCACCAGGTCACGATTCAAGGGCGCACCTATACGCTCGAAGAGCCTTTTTTCGTCTTCGCGACCCAGAACCCGATCGAGCTCGAAGGCACCTATCCGCTTCCCGAAGCACAGCTCGACCGCTTCATGTTCAACATCATCATTGATTACATGCCGGAAGAGGACGAGATTGAGGTGGTGCGGAACACGACCGCGGTGCAGGACATTAGCTTCGACAACGTCATTACCGGGGACGACATCCTCGCCTTCCAGACGCTCGTGCGGCGCGTGCCCGTGGCGGAGTCGATCATGCGCTACGCGGTGCGCCTCGCACGGACGTCGCGGCCAGGGGAAGAGGGCGCTCCCGAGTTCGTCGAGAAGTGGGTCGAGTACGGTGCGAGCGTCCGGGCGGCGCAATACATCATCCTCGGCAGCAAGGCCCGGGCGATCATGGATGGGCGCTATCACGTAAGCTACGAGGACATTCGCGCCCTCGCGCCGCCGGTCTTTCGCCACCGCATCCTGACTAATTTCCACGCGCAGTCGGAGAAGATTTCTTCGGAGAAGATCCTCGACCAGCTTCTCGAGACGGTCGATGCTCCGAAATCGAGAATGTGATTTTGGTCAGGTTTCAGGACTTCCGGAATTCGTAGGTTATGGTGGAACTTCAGCGAGAAGGGGAACGGCTTGGGCAGTTTGTTGACCCTCGTGTGCTTGGGCGCATCTCGAATTTGAAGTTGCTGGCGCGTAGTGTGGTGCAGGGATTTATTAGCGGGCTTCATCGCTCGACTTATCTCGGGCGCTCGGTCGACTTCGCCGAACATCGGGCCTATATGCCGGGTGACGACATCCGTCAGATTGATTGGAGGCTCTTTGCGCGGACCGACCGCTTCTACGTGAAACAGTTCGAGGCGGATACGAATACGAGCCTGACGGTGCTCCTCGACATCTCGCGCTCGATGAACTTCGGAAGTGTTGGCATCACGAAGCTCGACTATGCACGCTACCTCGCGGCGTCGCTCGCGGTGTTCTCGCAACAACAGCGCGATCGCATCGGCCTCGTCACCTTCGACGAGGACATCGTGGATTTTGTGCCCCCTTCGGCGAAACATCTCGAGATCGTGCTTCACTCTATCGATCGTCTGGAGTCCACCAAGGCGGGCGACTACCGAAAGCCTTTGCAAAAAATCGCCGGGGCGATCCAGCGGCGGAGCGTTGTTGTTCTCATTTCGGATCTCTATGACGAGCCGGACGCTATCCTCGATGCCGTGAAGGGGTTGCGGTACAAAGGGAACGACCTTATCGTCTTCCACGTTCTCGACCCCGCCGAGCTCAGTTTTCCCTATGACGAGGCCGCGAACTATCGGGACCTCGAATCGGGTGAGGCTCAGCCGATCATTCCCGAATATTTGCGGGACGAGTATCGGAAACTCGTGCAAGAGCACATCTCGCGCTTGACCCACACGCTCGGCGATAATCGGATCGATTATGTGCTCATGGACACGTCCACGCCGCTCGACTACGCACTCTTTCATTTCCTCTCGAGCCGTGAACGGCTGACGCGGACGAGGTGAGCCCATGAGCTTTCTGACACCGGCTTTTTTTCTCGGCGCGCTCGCTCTCGCGATCCCGGTCATCATCCATCTCACAAACCGTGAAAAGAAGGAAGTCGTCGACTTTCCCTCGCTCATGTTTCTCCGGCGCATCCCGTATCGCTCGGTGCGCCGCCAACGGCTCCGCCATCTGTTTCTCTTTGCGCTGCGCTGTCTCGCGCTGCTCCTTTTGATCTTGGCCTTCGCGCGCCCGTTCCTCGAATCGCCGACGGCGGCGAGTGCATTGCCTTTGGGACCTCGTGAGGTGGTTTTCGTGCTCGATCACTCCTACAGCATGGGCTACGAGGACCGGCTCGAGCGGGCCAAACACGACATACGCGGGCAGATCGGAACGCTTTCGCCCGACGAGCGCGCATCGTTGGTCGTCTTCTCGGATCGCGCGGAGATCTTGAATCAACCGACCTCGGACAAGGATCAGCTGAACGCGATCGTGAACGGCGTCACGCTCTCGGCAAGAACGACGCGCTACGGTTCCGCATTGAAGCTCGCGAAGAAGATCGTCGACGAATCGTCGCTGACGCGAAAGGAAGTTGTCCTGCTGTCCGATTTCCAGCGTCTCGGCTGGGAAGGCGATGAGGACGTTTGGTTCCCCGCGGATACGAGTTTCACGCCCATTGATGTCGGGAGCTCGACGTCGGAGAATCTCGCGGTGACAGGTGTGATTCTCGAGCGCAACAAGACCGACAAGACCAATAAGGCCTCGGTGCGCGAGCGGCTCATCGCTACCGCACGTGTCACCAACAAGGCGCCGGACGGCGATCCGCCGCTCGAGACCAATATCAAACTGGAGCTCAACGGCCGCTCGCTCCAATCGAAAAAACTCCAGCTCGCCGCGAACAGCTCGACCACGGTGAGCTTCGATCCCCTGACGCTTCCCGGCGGCGTCTCGCGTGGCACGATTCAGCTGGATGCCGACAAACTCGAGATCGACAACGCTTATCACTTCGTGCTCTGGCCAGGGCAATCGTTGAACGTGCTTTCTCTCGACGGAAATCGTCACAGAAGCCTGTACGTGGATCGCGCCCTGGCGATAGGCGATCGGCCGTCATTTCGCCTCGAGAGCAAACGGATGAGCCAATTGGGCGCGGCCGATCTAGAGGGCCGCCATGTGGTGCTCTTGAACGATGTCGCCTCGATCGGGGCTGCTAGAGCGCGTCTTCTCGAGCGCTTCGTCTCCGAAGGGGGCGGTCTCATCGTAGCGCTCGGGGAAGCGAGCGGGCGGAACAGTTTCACGGGAGACGCCGCCCGCCTCCTGCCGGCCCCGCCCGGAGAGTCGACCGATCGCGCTCGTGACTGGGGTGGGACACTGTCTTATTTGGATTACGGATCGCCGGTCTTCGGCATCTTTGGAGCACCGCATAGTGGCGATTTCTCCGCGACTAAATTTTTTCGCTACCGTACCTTCGAAGAGCCGATCGCAAGCGGCGCACACGCACGCTTCGATGATGGGGCCGTAGCACTTGCCGAGAAGACCATCGGCGACGGGCGGGTGCTCGTGTGGACGTCGACGCTCGACACGTTCTGGAACGACTTGGCGCTGCAGCCCGTGTTTCTGCCTTTTCTTCACCAGCTCGTGAAATATGCCGCAGGCTACGCGGAGGTCAACGAGTGGCACACGGTCGGCGAAGTCGCGGACCTCGATCAATTTTTTGCGAGGACGGGTGAGGACATAGCACCCGATGGAGAACGGAAAGTCGATCTCGTCGTCTCGGCGCCGTCCGGAACGCGCACGATTATCCCGCCGAGCGAAGAACGCGCGCTCCTGTCGCTTTCGGAGCAAGGATTCTACGAGCTTCGCCAGGCAGGCCGCGGCTCTGGGACGGCAGAGGCCATGGCGCTCGCGTCGAACTTGGATTTGACCGAGTCGGATCTCGCCAAGCTCGATCCGGAGGAGCTCGTGGCTTCGGTGACGTTTCGAGAGCTGAGCGACAACGCTGCTCCCGGCGCGGGCGAGACAGTGGCCGACCAAGAAGGACGGCAGGGCTATTGGTGGTATTTGCTCGTCGCGGCTTTTATTCTGCTCGTGACGGAGACGATCCTTTCGAATCGCTTGTCGCGGACTCGGACCGTGGTGTCGGCTGTCGGCTAAGCCGAGCTATACTATTAAGTAAGCGCGAAGCGCCTGTGATCAGCCTGAGGGCGGACATTGGGCACTAACAGCTAGATGATTTTTCGGAGCTTAGGCAATGGAAATTTTCGAGACGTCGGGCTACCCGCAGTTACTTCGAGTCATCCGCTATGTAAGAAGCCGTTGGCGTATCCGGAACACGGTCAAAGGCATCGCCTTTCTTCTGCTTTTCGGGCTCGTGGCCTTCGCCATCTCCGCTTACGGGATGGAATATTTCCGCTACAGCGCGTGGTCCGTCCGGCTTTTCCGCGTCTTCAATTATCTGGCGCTCGTCGGTCTCGCTTTGCGGTTCCTCGTACGCCCTCTCGCGAAGCGGGTCACCCACGAACAAGTCGCACTCTATATCGAAGAACACGATCCGTCTTTGAAAGAGGCCCTTTCGAGTGCGCTCGAGGTGGGCGGGTCCAATGATGGCCGGATCGGGAAGAAGAGGGTCGACGCGAGCGTGTCGCCGGCTCTCATCGAGAAGCTCGTCGAGCAAACGGTGGAGCGCTGCGAGTCTATCGACTACGGGCACGCGATCGATCAAGATGGTCTAAAGAGAAGCTCGGCCGTGTTCCTTTCCATCGCGGTCGGCGGAATGATCGCAGTTCTGCTCAGCCCGAGCTTCCTGCGCTACGGCGCGGGGCTTCTTCTCAACCCGATGAGAAGCGCCCAAGCGGCGAGCCCTTACATGATCGCCGTCGAGCCAGGCGACATCGGCGTCGCGCGCGGTGCGGATCAGCTCGTGACCGCGGAGCCTCGAGGGTTTGATGCTGCAGAATCGGATATCGCCGTCAAGAGCGAAGGAGAGGACGAGTGGCGGCGTCTCCCAATGAGCTTCGACGACGAGACGAGACGCTATTCATTCATGCTCTTCGATCTCGAGGATCCAACGGAATATTACGTCGAGGCCCATGGCGTCCGCTCAGATTTGTTTCGCGTGGATGTGTCGGATCTGCCTTACGTGCGGCGTCTCGATTTCGAATACGAGTTTCCGAGCTATACCGGGCTCTCTCCGAAGCGCGTCGAGGACGGGGGCGACATCGCGGCGCTTCGTGGAACCAAAGTCCATTTCAGCATCGTGCCGACCGTTCGCGTCGCTGGCGGTGTGCTCGCGGTCGAAGAGAAGGATTCCGTGCCTCTCGAGCTTGGCGAGGACGGCAATTTGTCGGTGACGCTCGAGCTCGTCGAGGACGGCTTCTATCGCATCGATCTAGAAGCCTTCGACCAAACGCTGCAGCCGGCATCTCCCGACTACGCCATCGAGCTTTTGTCGGACCAGCCGCCTTCGGTGACGATCGTGAAGCCCGGCAGGGATTCGAAAGTGAATCCGATCGAGGAAGTGTTCACCGAGATCAAAGGCGAAGACGATTACGGCCTGCGCCGCCTCGAGCTCGTCTTTTCGGTGAACGGCGGTGACGAACAGATCAAAGCACTCTACGACGGCTGCGCGAAGAAAGAAATGATCGCGGGCTACACATTCTTTCTCGAAGATTACGAGCTCCAACCAGGAGATTTCATTTCCTACTACGCGCGCGCCAAAGATGCCGGCGGCCCCCAAGTGGCGACGACGGACATCTATTTCATCGAAGCGCGGCCTTTCGATCGCCAATACCGTCAGGCGCAGGGCGGGATGCAGGGCGGAGGCGGAGGCGGTGGCATGGAAGGCACGTTGTCCCTGCGACAGCGCGAGATCGTGGCGGCGACGTTCAAGCTCATTCGCGACAAGGACGAGTACAAGAAGCGCGACTGGGAAGAAAACCTCACGACGATAGCGCTCATGCAGGGCCGGCTGCGCGATCAGGTTGCCAACTTGCTGCGCCGCATGGGCAATCGCGGTATTACCGGTGTGGATGAAGATTTCGCGGCCATCAGCGAGTCGTTGAAAAAGGCTATCGATGAGATGGGCGAGGCCGAGGAGAGCTTGACGGCCAAGGACCCGAACAAGGCGATGCCGTTCGAGCAGCGGGCGCTACAACACCTGCAGCGGGCCGACGCCTTCTTTCGCGAAGTGCAGGTCTCCTTCCAACAGGGTGGCGGCGGTGGCGGCGGTCAGGCCGCAAGCGCCGAGGATCTCGCGGATCTCTTCGAGCTCGAGCTCGACAAGCTGCGGAATCAGTACGAGACGGTGCAGCGCGGACAGCAGCAGAGTGTCGACAACGAAGTTGATGAAGCGCTCCAGCGGTTGCAAGAGCTTGCGCGCCGCCAGCAGCAAGAGAACGAGCGGATGCGCCGCCAGGCGAGCCGCCTTCGCAACCAAATGGGCGGCGGCGGGGGCATGAGCCAGCGTGAGCTCGCTGAGCAGACCGAAGAGCTCGCGCGCGAGCTCGAGCGCCTCGCCCGCGAGCATTCTTCGCCCGATCTAAAGGACACGGCGCGCCGCCTCGAGCAAGCGGCCAACGACATGAGGCGCGCAGGCGCGCGCGGCGACGACGGCGCGCTCGCCGAAGGGCTCGCGGCGCTCGACAAGCTCAAAGACGCTCGCCGTTTACTCGACAAGAACCGGTCGGTGCGGCTTAAGCGCGATATGGACGATGCGGCGGAACAAGTGGAGCGCCTGAAGGCGCAGCAAGAGCGCATCCAGTCCGAGGTGAGCAAGCTCGGTGCGGAAGGCCAGGGAAGTGGTGAGCGACTCCAGCGCATCTTCGAGCGCAAAGACGAGCTCGCCGAACAAGTCGCAAATCTGGAGTCGCAGCTCGATCGCATGGCGCGGGACTCGCGGAGCGAGCAAAAAGAGGCGTCGCGCAAAATCCAAGAGGCGGCCAACTCGATTCGCGATACGAAGCTCAAGGAGAAGATCCGTTACAGCAAAGGTGTCGTCCAGGGACGCTCGGGACAATATGCCGATAACTTCGAGACTGTCATCGGCGAGGATATCGAATCGCTTCGCGATCGTCTCGGTGAAGCGCAGAGTGCGATCGGCAAGTCCGAGGAAGACAAAGTCGCCGAAGCGATCAACCAGACGCGCGAGCTCGTGCGTAACCTCGAATCGCTTTCCGAGCGCATACGGGAGCGCCGCGAGGCCGAGCAGGGCGAACGAGACCAGCAAGGCCAGCAAGATCAGGATGGTCAGCGCGGCCTGGGAGAACAGCCCGGACAGCAGGGTCAGCAACAAGGACACGAGGGACAACAGGGGCAAGAGGGGCAGCAGGGAGAAGAGGGTCAACAGGGACAAGAGGGTCAAGGAAATCAGAGCGGCGCTTCCGGGCCGACCTCGATCGGGCCAGGCTCCCAGACCGGTGGCGGCAGCTACCAGCCCGGACAATTCTCGACGGAGGAGCTCCGGCAGCTGCGCCGTGAGTTCCGCGAGCGCGTCTCGGATGCCGAGGGCCTGCGGCAAGAACTCGCGAGGCAGGACCTCGACGTGCCCGACCTTGGTGAGATCATCCGCCGGATGGAAGAGTTCGATCAAAAGCAGATCTACTTGAACCCCCTCGGTCTCGAACAGCTCGAAGAAGAGGTGCTGACGGAGCTCAAGCAGTTCGAGTACTGGCTACGACGCGAGCTCGAAGGCCTCGTGGAAGGCGAGCTCTACGTCGCCGGTTCGGACCAGGTTCCAGCGGGGTACCGGAATCTCGTCGAGGAGTATTTTAGGGCGCTTTCCCGAGAACCGTAAGCCACGTAGCGGGAACCGGGCCGAGATGCTACGCTAATTCCAAGTATCTTCTATAAGAAAATTGGGGGTCCCTATGCCGAGAATCGTGTCGGTTCTGCTCGCCGCTGCGCTCTTTTTTGTCTGGTCTGCCCCCGCCTCTCCTGCTGGGCAGTCGCTCGGCGAGCTTGCGCGCAAGGAGCGTGAGCGCCGTGACCAGAACAAAGCCCAAAGTGTCGCCGCGCGGGAGTTCGCCGAGGGGGAGATCTTCGAAGAAGAAGAGGACACCGATGCCGCGGAAGGTGAAAATGTCACCAGTGAGAACGACAACGACACCGAAGGCGATCCGAGCGCTGTGAGCCGCAGCTCGTTAGGCCTCGATTCCGCCCTGGACGATCCCGAATCCGTCACCCCGGTAGACGAGAGCCGCGACCGCAAGCGACGCGAAGCCGATTTCCGAGGGCGCTATCAGGCCGCGAAACAACGTATGGCTGCCGCACAAAAGCGCAAGCAGACCCTCGATGGTATTCACGTCATCGAGGGGCTCCAATATGTCGACGAGAACGGCAATACGGTCATCGAATCTCTCGATCACTTGCGCCGCCTCATTCAGGAGGCCGACCAGGAGCGACAGGCCGCCGCCCTGGCGGTGAAGGCGCTCGAAGAAGAGGCGCATCGGCAGAGCTATCCGAAGGGGTGGTTACGTTAGCCCAGACGTAGCGTCGATCAAGCTTCCTGCCTCAACGACGCTTCCTTCCGGAACCCGCGCTCCATCGCCCACGACCGCGCCGAGTCGGTCGAGCTCCGGACGCACGCGCACTCCTTTGACGTCGATCGTAAGCTCGCGCCCCGAGGCGCTCGAAAGCTTGGCCCTCTCGCCGACTTCGACGCCCTCGCCGAGCACGGAGTCGAGCACCGTCGCGCCCGCGCCGATACGTACGTTGTCGAAAAGAGCGCTGGCTTCGACGAGGGCACCTTCACCGATCGAGCACAATGCCCCAATCGTGGTTGGGCCCACGAGGCGAGCGCCGTCGCCGAGCCGTACGCCGTCTCCGAGCTTGATAGGACCTTCGAGTCGTACGTTTTTTCCGAAGCTCAAATCGGCGCGCGCTCTTTGGGCTTCGTGTCCGGTCTCCGCGATACGGAGATCCTTCGCGCGCTTTGGATCTGCCCAGATGTGACGCACGGCCTTGAGGACGTCCCATCCAAAGGTCAAGGGCAACCACCACCGGGTAATGGACTGCCGCCGAACCTTGGATTCGCGTACGAGTCTCAGGATGAAATCGGGAAGCTCGAGCTCGCCGCGCGGGCTCAACGGAAGATCGTCCAGTAGCTTCAAGTCGGCGTGCTCGATGCAATAGCCCCCGACGCTGCAGAGCGCGCCCGGCTCAGGGTTTTGCGGCTTTTCCACGATGTCGATGACGGCGTCGAGCTCGCAACGGACCACCGCGCGGTTTTGAGGGTCCGGAGCTTGGGTCACGAGGAGCCCGCGCCCACCGTCGAGAAGCGCTTTGAGATCGACGTGATGGTAAAAATCGTCTCCGTTGAGCACGAGGCTTCTCTCAGAGATGTAAGGACGGGCGGAGAGCATCGCATCGGCGGTGCCGCGTTGGGTGCGTTGCTCAGCGTAGCGCAAACGGATACCGTGATGCTCGCGTCCGAAATGGGACTCGATTTGCTCACGCCGGTAACCCACCACGAGGATGGCTTCGTCGACCAGACCGGCCAGCTGACCGAGCTGATGCTCGAGAAGCGGTTTGTCCCAAATGGGGATCAGTGGTTTCGGGCGTGTGCGTGTTAGCGGGTAAGTTCGAGTCGATCGGCCCGCAGCGAGGATCACGGCTTGCATAAGCTGGAAACGATCGTACCACGTTCGCCCTTCTCACCTTGGTCACCTTGATTAATAGATAAGACAACTCGGATCGCGGTACACTAAACGTGAGATCGAGACCAGCATGAGTAGCCTGATCGCCGAGCGCGCTGCAGCGAATCTGCAAGTCGTGGATTTGTGTCGCGTTTGGCCTTTCGAGCTTCGTAGCTTGTGGGATCGAGAGGCGCGGCTCTGGCGCGAGCGTTTCGACTGGGACGTTACGACCGCTATGTCCGCCCTCGAGCGAGCGGTCGAGCGCGGCGGGCTCGTCGGGAAAGCTATCCGATGCGGCGGCGTGACAGCTGCCTATGCTTACTACGTCGTCGAAGGAGATCGCGGCGTGATCTCCGGGCTCGTCGTCTCTCCGGCCTTTCGGGACTCCGAGATCGGACGCATGATGCTCCATGCGATTCTCGAAGACTTGTACCGCCGCGGAGTGCGTCGCATCGAGACCCAATTCGTTTGCTTCGATGCCCAGTGGCTCGCAGAATGCTTCGAAGCCGAAGGCTTTCAAACCTTTTGGCGCGATTTCCTTCGAAGGACAGTGTCGCGCGGAAACACCAATGCAGGCTCCTCGAGCCGCGTGGTGCTACTGTCCTGGACGGCTTGGAACTTGTCCGAGATGGCGGTGTTGATGGAGCGAGCGCATAGAGGTGGCGCCGACGCAGAGATGAACGAACTCTATCGTTCTAGCTCCGGTTGCCGCCTTCTGCTCAACAATATCGTGCGCCAGCGCGGCTGCGGGAAGGCTCTAGCGGAAGTATCCACCGTGGCGCGCGAGCCGTCGACCGATGCGGCCGCGGGCTTCGCTATCGTCACCGAGATCGCCAAGGGGCATGGCCATCTCGCTCAAGTGGCCGTGGACCCGACCTTTCAGCGGCAAGGCGTCGGGCGTTTGCTTCTCGAGAATACCATCGATCGACTTGTGGCCCTCGGGATCCGAACTTTGTCCCTCATGGTCAGTCGTGACAACGATCGCGCCCTGCGCCTCTACCGTACTTTGGGTTTCGAATCGACGCATCGATTCCCGGTCTTCAGCCTGGAGCGCTGATAGAAGCCCGGCGCCCGCTCACCGGGCGAGCACTTCGATTTCCGAGAGCGCGGGCGGTCTCCCGTCCATCCCACGAAGTCGAAGTCTCAGCCGCTTCGTGTCGAAGGGTGCTAGAAAGATCGTCTGGGTTCCGTTCAGTGGCGTCTCGAGCAAGCCCTCGATGAGCGCGGCCACCGCGGGCCAATCTGGTGGTTCGGCGCCGCGTGTACCCGGTCGTTCATTAGCGGTATTAGCGGCATCGGCATCAAAGAATACTTCGAACGCGACGACGGGCGTGCGCGGCACCGGCCCGTAGTGAAAGCGGAGTCCTGCGACTTCTGTGAGCTTGTCGAGCTCCACCTCGAGGTCGAGGATCATCTCGTTGGCTTCGAAGGGCTCGGTTGTGACGTGGTCGAAGAGCGCGTCGATACTCCCCGAGGCCGGAACGCTCTCGAGGGCGGGTAGCGCCTCCCCGCTTGGCTTCGATCGAGCGGGATCCGGAAGGACTTCGAGAACGATATCGGCTCCGAAATCGCGGACGGGGAGCAGAGTTCCCCGTTGCGCCGCGATACCGCTTAGAAGTCTCAGGAGCGCCGGTTTGCGAAACGCGCCCAGATGCAGCACGACGTAGCGCACTTCGAGGTGCCTCAGTGCGGCGATGGCGTCGGGGGAGGGGAATCGCCCGAGCGCTACTTTCAGCCATTGATGGGACATCGGGATGAAGCCGCTATCTCCGTTCAGCATCGGCCGAAAGTTGTGATGCCGTGCCCAGAACATATAACGCGTGTCCACTACTTTGAACGGAAGTTCGACGATCGGGCCCGGCTCGGCATCGCGCAGCCATCTATAGACTTCCGGCGGCGCGTCGCGATGAGGCTCGAACCGGTAGGGAAGCGCCGTGGATTCGACAACGAAGAAGATGAGGATGGCCCCGAATACGGTTTTGCGACGGCCAAAGCCTTCGAGAAGCCACGCGAGGCCGTAGGCGGAGAGTACGGACAAGCTCAATAACGGCAGAAGGCTGAAGCGCGTGAGTGCGCGCAGCCCTCGAAAAAAGACGACTTGCTCATAGAGAAACGGTTGGATGGGAGTGGCAGGCCCGAGCGACAAAATGACACCCGTGAGAAAGATGGTGGCGTAGCACACGCCGATGGCGCGCCGCCCCTCTTTCTTGACGAGTGTCCACAGGCCCGTGCCGCCCAGGACGATCAAGGTGAAGCCAGGGAAGAGAAAATCGGTGCGTCCATCCGGGCTCGTCCAGGCTTGTGTGATCGTGCGGTAGAGATGGCTCGAAGAGGCTAGATAGGCTTGGGGCGTGGCGGAGAGAGAGCCGAGACCTGACAGGTCCCACTCGACGCCGAGCTCGCGGTTCACCCAGAGATAGGGTAGCGCGAACGGCACGAGCACGGTTGCCATGGCGATGAGCGCCACGAACACGTAGCCCCATTCGCGCCGAGATAAGCCAGCGTAGGGAAAGAGTGTTATGAACGCCACGCCGAGAGCGACTGCAGCGATGGCCCCGAGATACGTGCCGGAAAGCACTTGCAACACGAACGCGGCGGCGACGAGGACGAGCCAGCGAGGCCGATGCGTCTCGGCAAATCGGTGCAGCCCGGCGAGAAATAGATGGATGAACGCATAGAGCTGCATTTGGATGTGAGGGAGGCGATTGAAGCGGAAAGGAGCGAACGAAAAGAAGATGCCCGCGAGAATCGCGGCGAGATGGTCGCGCGTGAGCGCATAGGCCAAAAAATACATCCCGAGGCCCGAAGCGAACATCGAGAAGAGAAGGATAAAATTGTTCGTCAGCACGAGATCGTCCGTCAGCGCGAGAAGCGGGATCGCGAGTATCCCTTGTAATGTTAGATGTTCGGAATAGGCAAGCGCATGCGGGAGCGGGTAAAAGGTGTTGGCTTCGAAAAGCGCGAGAGGATGCTCGAGAAGCTGGTGCGCCACCCAGGAGATGGCCCATGCGTTCAGCCGGGCGTCGCCGTTGTCGAGCCGCGAGAGTGTGGCCGGGTGAAACGCAAGCGGGTAGCTAAGGAGCAAGGTGGCCACGGCGAAGACGAGCGCGGCCCAGGCGACCTCGCGCCCAGTAGGTCCTGAACCGTCTCGAGGCTAGAGCCGAGGTTTCGGCTTTGGGAGGCGCGCACCCTTCAGAAGCGACGCCTGCGGCAGGCCACCTTTGCGAGATTTTTGGAGCATAGGCGATTCAATCGTAAAAGGGAAGGCAGAAGCAAGTTTTCTGTCGCTTTTTCGCAACCATTGCGTCTTCAGAGCGTTGTGCGTAAAATGCCGCTTTTGTCGCCCTTGAGAAGACTCGACAGGAGGAAATGGATGAGCCGCGACGGTAAGCACCTCTTTACTTCGGAGTCGGTTACAGAAGGACACCCCGACAAAATCGCCGACCAGATCTCAGATTCTATTCTCGACGCCCTTATCGCTGGGGATCCCAGCTCGCGCGTCGCTTGCGAGACCATGGTCACGACTGGTATCGCGATCATTGCCGGCGAGGTGACGAGCAAGTGTTACGCCGACTTGCCGCAAATCGTGCGCGACACGATCCGTGACGTTGGTTACACCCGCGCTAAGTTCGGGTTCGACCACGAGACCTGCGCCGTTCTCTCGACGATCAACGAGCAATCACCGGATATCGCGATGGGTGTCGATCCGGGCGGCGCTGGCGACCAGGGGCTCATGTTCGGCTTTGCCTGTGACGAGACCGAAGAGCTAATGCCCATGCCGATCATGCTCGCACATAAGCTCGTCCGCCGCTTGTCAGAAGTTCGCAAGACCGAGGCGCTCGACTATCTCCGGCCCGACGGTAAGAGTCAGGTGACCATCGAATATGACGAGAACAAGCCGGCTCGCGTTGAGGCCGTTGTCATCTCGAGCCAGCACAGCAACCTCGTCAAGATGGAGACACTTCGTGAAGAGGTCACGGAACACGTCATCAAGCATGTCATTCCCGGCGACCTCCTCGACAACGACACCAGGTATTACATCAACCCGACGGGCCGTTTCGTCGTCGGCGGACCCCAGGGAGATTGCGGGTTGACCGGCCGCAAGATCATCGTCGATACCTATGGCGGCGTCGGGAGCCACGGGGGCGGTGCCTTTTCCGGTAAGGATCCGACGAAGGTCGACCGCTCGGCATCCTATGTGGCGCGCTACATCGCGAAGAACATCGTGGCCTCCGATATTGCGAAGCGGGCGGAGGTCCAACTCGCCTATGCCATTGGTGTTCCCGAGCCTGTCTCGATCATGGTGGATACTTTCGGCACCAGCAATATCGACGAGTCCAAGATCGCTGCGTTGATTCGCGAGCACTTCCCGCTTACCCCGAAGGACATCATCGCGCACCTCGACCTAAGGCGACCCATCTTCAAAAAGACCGCAGCCTACGGCCATTTCGGCCGCTCTGAGCCCGAGTTCACCTGGGAAAAAACGGACAGGGCTGACGATCTCCGCAAAGCCGCAGCAGCGACGTGAGCCAGCGATCATCTTGAGCGCTTAATAATACTAGTCGGGTTTGACGCGCAGTCGGAAATACGGGATTTCCTCGCGCATTTACGTTGCGCTCCAACGAGATCTATGTGCGGATGTTGAAGAGTCCGTACAGCGCGGCTATGCTAAAGAGGACGTTTGGAGCCCAGGCGGCTAAGACGGGCGGGAGCATCGCCATTTCGCCCATGAAAGCGAAGACGCGGGTTGTTACGTAGTAGGACAACCCGATCGCGATTGCGATGCCGATGCCGTAGAGTGCGCCTTTTTTCCCTGGGGTAAACGAGAAGGGTATCGCGATCAGCACCGTGACCATCGCGGCTAGGGGGAATGAGAACTTTGCCTGTTGGGCTACGCGAAGCGGGACGACGTCATAGCCTGCCTGCTGCAAATCGTCGACGTAGCGGGTGAGTTCCAGGTAGGTCATCTGATCGGAGCGCTTGACTTCCTTGACGAAGTAAGACGGCGGCGCCATGTCGTGGATGCGGCGTGTCTCGAAGCGCTCTTGTTTACCCTCTGCGGCGAAGTTGCGCCTCCATCCCCGAGTGAAAATCCATGCGCCCCGCTCCGGCTCCCATTTCGCTTCTTGCGTATAGAGACGCTCGGTCATGGTGAATGAGTCGGTCTGAAACTTGTAGACCGCGAGGCCGCTGAATTTCCGTAGATTCGAGTCGTAATAGGCGTAGTTGTAGAGCTCTTGGTGCTCGCCCATCATCCATTGTCGGTTCAAGATATTGTGGGTCTGAACGGGGCGGTTCTTGATCTCGTCCCGGAGCTCCGCCGCGCGGCGATTGGCGTAGGGGAGCCAATATTCTTGAAGCGCGAAACAGCCCACGCTCACGGAAATCCCTATAAACATAACGGGCACGGAGATCCGGTAGAGGCTCACCCCCCCGGCTTTCGCCGCCGTGATCTCGCTCGTCTTCGTCAAGATGGCGAAACAGACGAGGGTCGCCATGAGAGTGGAGAGAGGCAACATGTGAAAGAGAATCTGTGGCTGTGCAAAAGCGAGATATTGAAGGACGACTGTTCCACGCACGTTGTACTCGAATGCATCGGCGATCACATCGATGAGCAAACCGAGGATGTAGACGCTCACGAGTGCTACGAGGATCAGCAGAAAAAAGCGCGCGAACTCGCGGGCGACATAGCGGTCGAGCGTGTTCGGGAAGCGCAAGCCCATCCGCGGGATGCGGACCACGACGATGTTGCGGTCGGGCGTCCTCGCTCGTTTCTTGCGCAGAGAGTGGAGCTTCACCGCGAGGCTCGGCCAAAGGGTGGCGGCGATCCCAAAAAATCCGCCTCGAGATTCTCGCGCCGCGCGGATCAGAAGCGCTATCGCCGCCCCGCCGAGTAAGATGTTGGGCGTCCACATCCCGAGAAAAGGCGACAGGCGCCCCGTAGTCGCCATGTTCTCGCCAACATCGATGATGATGTAGTACGCGAAGATGACGGCCAGGCTCACGATGAAGCCCCATGAACGACCGTCCCGCCGGTTGCTGATGCCGAGCGCGAGGCCGAGTATCCCGAAAACGAAACAGGCAAAGGGAATCGCGAATTTCTTGTGGATCTCGGTCAGATAGATCGGAAGCTCCGTTTCGGCGTAAGACTGACGCAGCTGGCTCAAGCTGAGCTCGCGAGCTCCCCGCGGCACGTTGATGTCTTCCGGTGGGAAGAAGGTGTGCGTGGGTAGCGGCAGAAATATCTCCTTCGAAACCTGTCGCTGATATTCCGCCGGCTTGCGATGCGAGACCTGATGCAGCTCAGCGTCTTGCAGGTAAAACGTCGCCGTCCGCTCCTCGGCGTCGATGAGGAGCCGTCCCTGGCTGGCGAAAGTCACGCGTGGTGATTGGGGCTCCGACAAGTCGGCGAGGATCACGTTCTCCCAGTAGCCCGCGCCCGTCGGCGTGTCGAGCACGAGAAACATGAGGTTGGGGAAGAGCCGGTCGTAGAACACGCGCGGCCGGATTTCGGTGCCCACTTGGGACGTCAGGATCTTGAAAAAGAGCTGGCGGACTTGCTGATTCGAGTCCGGAAGCACTTTAATAATGAGGTAGGACGACGCTCCCCAGGCGATCGTGGCCGCCACCAATATCGGGGTGAGAAGCCGGTACAGACTTACGCCGCTCGCCCGCATCGCGACGATCTCGCTATCCGCGGCGAGTCGCCCGAGTGCTATGAGTACCCCGAGCAAAAAGCCCATGGGGATGGTCAAACAGAGGACGCTCGGGAGCAGATGCAATAAGATGCTGAGCGTGTCCGCCAAGGACGCCGATTGGCTAACGATCCTCTGGGCGAAGCGCATGATCTCGTTCAGCAGGATGACGAACGTAAAGACGCCGATCCCCAAAATGAAGCTCGGGAACACTTCACGCAAGACGTAGCGGTCGAGGATCCGCAGCATGTTCAAGACTGGCCGGATGTCGGCGGGGAACTCATCTTTCGACAAAGTAGCATACGCGGGTAGCCTTCTACCACTGCTTCAGCATCTTGGGGTAAATCATTGATCTGTCTACTATATCTTGTTGTTTTGCCTTGGGCTCGGTGCAGAGCCTGTGCTAAACTTTGCACCTTCCGGGGTCAAAATGAAGCTTGAGCGGGTCGACATCACGGGTTTCAAGAGTTTTGGCGAACGGGCCGAGCTGACGTTTCACAAGGGCGTCACGGCCATCGTTGGACCGAACGGCTGTGGCAAGAGCAATATCGCTGACGCTATCGGCTGGGTCCTGGGCGAGCAGAGCGCCAAGAGCTTGCGTGGCCAGAGGATGGAGGAGCTCATCTTCAACGGTAGCGAGTCGCGGCCGCCGCTGTCGCTCGCCGAGGTGAATCTTCGGGTCTCGAACGTGAACGTGCCCGTGCGCACGAAAAAGGGCGAGACGGAGATTAACAAGAAGAGCGCGCAACGGGGTGAAGTGCTCGTCACCCGGCGCCTCCATCGCTCGGGCGAGAGCGAATATCTTCTCGACGGTGCACCCAGCCGCCTCCGGGACGTGCAGGATCTCTTCATGGGGACTGGCGTCGGCTCCAAAGCCTACGCCATCATCGAGCAAGGAAAGATAGGGCTCATTCTCTCCAGCAAGCCGAGCGACCGCCGCACCATCATCGAGGAAGCGGCCGGCATCACGAAGTACAAATCGCGGCGCCGTGCGGCCGAGCTCAAGCTCTCGGCGGCCCAGCAGAATCTTTTGCGTGTAAACGACATCGTGTACGAGATCACGCGCCAGATGAGCTCTTTGAAGCGCCAAGCTGGCAAAGCACGCCGTTACAATCGTCTTCGAGAGGCGATGGATCGTCTCGAGAAAATCTTTTCCGTCAAGCGCGCGGAGCTGCAGAAGACAACGCTCAAACGCTTCCGCGCGCGCCTCGCCAAAATTTCCGACGAGGAGCTGCGCCGCTCGACGAGTCTCACCATCGCCGAGGGCTACCTCGAACGTACCCGTCTCGCCCAAGCGGATGGTGAAGTTGCTTTGACCGATGCGCGTGAGGCTTTGCATCAACTCGAGCTCACCATCGAGCGTCTCGACCAATCCATCGTGCGCCACAAAGGCCAGCTCGTTGAGCTCGACGAGCGACGCGGCCAGCTCGAGACGGAAAGGAGAGAGCTCGACGCCCGTCGAGGACCGGTGCTCGAGCAGCTTCAAACGCGCCAACAAGCGGAAACGGCGCTGAGCGGGGAGCTCGAAGGGCGGGAAGAGCGGACTCAAAAGCAACAAGGCCTTCTGAAAGAGGCGAGCTTGTCCCTCGCGGACATCGAGTCGAAAATCGAAGAGCGCCGCTCCGAAATCGTGCATCGCATCAGCAAGATCGCCGCCTTACACAATTTTCTTCAAGGCGTGCTCGCGAATGCAGACAAAGTCTCGGCGGAGCTCCTGAAGTTCTCTGAGGAGGCGCGTGAGGTCGAAGCCGAGCGGTCCCGTCTCGAATCGATGCTCGGCGAGACCAAAGGCGAGCTCGATGCGCAAGAAAAAGCAGGGGCGACGCTCGCCGATGAGCGCAGCGAACTCGAAGCACAGGCGTCTGCCGCGCGAGAGCAGCTCGAAGCGCTCGACGCGCGCATGGTTTCTGAAAAGGAAGCGCTCTCCGGGCTTTCGGCGCGGCTGACGTCGCTCCAGGAGCTCGTTTCGGCGCGGGCCCGTTTCGGAAGCGGCGCTAGGCTGCTTCTGTCTCGCGGGGCGGCGCACGGTGTGCGGGTGAAAGGCTCCGTCGCCGATGCCCTCGAGGTCGAAGAGCGTTTCGAGCGTGCCGCGGAAGCGTTTTTCGACACGGCGCTCCAAAGAATCCGGGTCGAAAGCGAAGACGACGTCCGTCGCGCCCGAGAGCTGCTTCGAGAAGAACAGGATGCAGAACGTTCCGAGCTTCTCGTCGAATCCCTACCCTACTCGCCTCTGCCCGATCTAGCGAAGGTGATTTCCACACTTCGAGCGCGAGGACTCTCCGGGATCGTTGGGCGCTTGAGCGAGTTCGTGAGTTGGACGTCGCAAACGGCGCCTCTTCCCGACGCGATCGTCGTTGAGGATTTCGAACACGCGCTCAGCTGTTATCGGGAGAAGCAAGCGTCTTACGTCACGTTGGGTGGCGAAGTCGTGACTCCTTTCGGGGTCGTCGGCATCGGTCCCGGTGGAGCGAGCGAAGGTCTGCTTCAAACCAAACGCGAGATTCGCGAGCTGCACGAGGCGGTCGCGGAGGCCAAGGGTCGACTCGACGTGGCCACCGGTCGCCGCGGGGGGCGAAAGATCGAGCTCGAACGTGTGTCGAGCCGGCTTCTGAGCGTAGGCGATCAGCAGCACGATCTTGAAAAAAAACTGGTCGGCCTCGAGCACAAAAGAGATCAGCTCGTGGAGGAGAACGAGCAGCTCGAGCGTAAGCAGGACGTTCTCGCCGGGGAGCGCGCCCGCGCGGAATCCGAACGCGCGACGCTTGCGGCCAAACGCACCGAGATGGAATCCACTCTCGACGTCGAAGAGAAGCAGAAAGCGGAAGAGGAAGACAATCTCGACGCGTTGCGCGGCGAGCTCGCCGAGCGGCGCTCGAGCGTGGAAGAGCTCCAAGTCCGTGCCGCCGAAGAAGCCTCGAGGCTCGCCGCGTTGAAGGAACGCCTTGACGCGGTGCGCGTCGATGTGGAGCGCCTCAGGGAAGGTGCCGCGGAGCTCGGGGTGCGCGTCGAAAGAAACGGCCGAGAGCGAGAAAGCTTGACGAACCGCAAAGAGCAACTCGGCGAAGCCGTCGTGACGGCGGAACAGCATCTGAAGTCCTCGGTCGCCTCGCGCGGCGTCAAAGAAGGCTTCGTGCGCAAGCTCGAGACCCTTGTTTTGGATTTGCGCGAGCGGCTCGAGACGACGGAAGCCGCTCTCAAGGCGCGGCGGAGCGAGCTCGAGGAAGTGCGCGAGTGGCGCTCGCGCGAAGCCGTCGACCTCGCGAAGGAAGAGTCGGAGCTTAAACATTTGAAGGAGAGCTTCGAGAGTGCTTTTGCCATGTCGTTTCAGGACGCGGCCGGTCTGCTCACCCCCGTCGAGCTTCTGCGCGACGATGACGAGATTCATGTGGAGCTCAAGGAGCTCAAGACGAAGATCGATGCCATCGGTCCCGTCAATCCGATGGCGGACGAAGAATATCGCGAGCTCGCGACCCGCCACGATTTCGTCACGAAGCAGCGACAGGATCTCCTCGACTCCATCGAGAGCACCGAGACGGCGATTAGCCGCATCGACCGCACGTCCCGCCAGCGTTTTCAAGAAGCCTTCGAGATCATCAATCGAGAATTTGCCGTAACGTTTCGCCAGCTCTTCGGTGGTGGCAGCGCCGGCTTGCGGCTCGTGGACGAGCAGAATGCTGTCGAGAGCGGCATCGACATCATCGCTCAGCCACCCGGCAAGACACTCCAAAACGTGCTGCTATTGTCGGGCGGCGAGAAAGCGATGACCGCCATTGCGCTTTTGTTCGCGATCTTCCGCTATCGGCCGTCTCCTTTCTGTCTTCTCGACGAGGTGGATGCACCGCTCGACGACGCCAATGTCGGCCGCTTCATCAATATGGTGGGCGAGCTTCGGGATACGACGCAATTTATCATCATCACCCATCACCGCAAGACGATGGAGACGGCGGACCACCTCTTCGGTATCACGATGGAAGAGCCAGGAATCTCGAAGCTCGTTTCGGTCAACTTCGTCGAAGGAGACGAGGCGCCGGCCGAAGCGATGGCCTCGGCCCCTTAGACACTGGAGGCTGAAAAGATCAACAATAAAAAGAGCGTAACGCAAAGGCGCAAGGCGCAAAGACTCGTTTCGCAACCCTGAGATTACGTAGGCCGATCCAGACAAACCCTCGAATCTGCTCCCCTCTCTTTTTTTTCTTCGCGCCTTTGCCTTACGCTTTTCCTAATATTGATCTTTCGAGCATCGGCGGTGCCACGATTGCGTCGTCCTGGAGGCGCGACTTACACTGGGCGTCTCTAGTTGAGGAGCCCTATTGACCATACTGCTCGAACAAGAAGTCAAGTTTCGCCTGCCAGCGGCTAAAAGTAGTTCGGCCGAGCTCAAGGCGGTCGGGGCCCATGTCGAGAAACCGCGCCACTTCGAGCTGAACGTGCTCTACGACTACGCCGACAGGCGGCTCACCAAGCGAGACGAAGCGCTCCGGCTCCGCCGCGTCGGGGACCAGTCCTGGCTCACGTGGAAGGGGCCTCATCACGGGCGCGGGTGGATCAAGCAGCGACGCGAGTTCGAGACGTTTCTCGACGACGCCGACGCGGTGGCAGGGATTCTCGAAGCTCTCGGACTGGTCGAATGCTTCCGCTACGAGAAATACCGGGCGATCTACCGCACCGAGTCGGCCATCCTGACGATCGACGAGACTCCGCTGGGTGTTTTTCTAGAGATCGAAGCGACGCCCGCGATCATCACGGAGATGGCAGGCCGGCTCGGCTTCGACATGGAGGATGCGATCAATCTCAGCTATCCCCGCCTCTACGAGCTGCACCGTGACACGACGCCCGGAGCGCCCGAGTTCATGGTGTTCCCAGACCATCCGTCGACACCGTTATGACGCCTCTGGTTCGAAAAGCCATGGTCTTGGCGGCGGGCTCTGGCAAACGGCTGAGGCCGTTGACGGTGCATCGAGCGAAACCGGCGCTGCCGCTTCTCGGCACACCGATGATCGAGTATGTCCTGAGAAGGCTCGCTCGGGCCGGGGTGCGGGAAGCCGTCGTGAACCTTCACCACTGCGCGAAGATGGTGGAGGCTGCGCTCGAGCGCAGCCGCGCGGAGATCGCGATAGAGTTATCCCCGGAGTCCGAGCTTTTGGGAACGGCGGGTGGACTGAAGCACGCCTCGCATCACTTCGAGGATGAGGCCGCGTTTCTGCTCGTGAACGCCGACACGCTCGTCGATTTCGACGTCGAGAACCTTGCGCGCACCCATCACGAAACCGGGGCGACGGTATTGTCAAGTTGACGTTGAGCGAGCGAACCTATTGCGTCGAGCTGATTTCCTTTGCTCTCATCGGACGGCACAGGTTACCTCCTGCCAGACGATGAAAGCGCGGTCTCGTAGCTCCCGATGATGATGCGCTTGCAACAAATGCCGTCCGACGCGAAAGAGGTTTTGCACGAGTCCATGCACGGTCAAGAATCGTTGCGCCTGCCCAGGAGCTTTAGACTTCCGCATCTGTCGTTCCCGTTGTCGCGTCGGTTCGTGCGAGACTTCGGCTAGGTTGTTTCTGTACTGGTCAGTGTCGTGGACGACGGACGGCATGACCTCGCGGTGAGCGGCACTGTAGCTTCTCAGTTTGTCGGTGACCAGCTGCCAGGGCGGACGGCCTTGCCCTTTCAACAGCTTGCGGAAGAATCGTTTGGCGGCTTTCTGATCACGGCGAGGCTGGACGAGGATATCAATCACATCACCATCTTGGTCTACCGCGCGCCAGAGGTATTGGCGTTCGCCTTGTATCTTTATGAAGACCTCGTCCAGGAGCCACGTGTCACCAAGGCGACCCTGCCGACGCTTCAGTCGCCGAGCGTATTCCGGCCCGAACTTGATGCACCAAAGTCGGATCGCTTCGTAGGAAACCGTGATGCCTCGCTGAGCAAGCAGCTCTTCGACGTTTCGAAAGCTCACGCAGAATCGGTGGTAGAGCCAGACGGCGTGGCTGATGATTTCCGGTGGAAATCGATAGCCGTGGTAGCTTGGCGCATCGGTCTTCATTGGACCATTCTGTCAGTCACCAGCTCAATTTGACAGCAATGGCACCGCCCGCGTGGGCGGAGGTCATCGGAGAGTGACCGAAATCGTTCGTTCACTCGAAAGTACCGCCAGGACAGCAGCCGCCAGCATTCAAGTTATTATGGTGAGATGTAGTGTCCTCATGGGTCGACTCCTCTAAGCTTGTGTGCTCCTCCTAGTGGAGCACCCTCTTCCAAGCTGTACTCGCGAGACCGTAGATCGTTGACGCCGAGCTGCAAGGTTCTTCGATCTTCCTCTCTGTTTGATTTCGGTCTCCCGGGCCGCTAGATTCCCTATTACCAAAGGCTACAAATGGCGCTCACTTCCGGAACTCGTCTCGGCCCCTACGCGATCGTTTCGCCGATCGGTACAGGGGGGATTATTCGCCAGGACGGCGACAAGGACATCGTACTGACGAGCGTCGGAGCTGACAGCACGCCGGTAGCGCTTCTCGATTCCCAGTTCAACGACACGGGCAAGACGCTAGCCTTCAACCACGAGCACCCCAAGACGAGTTTCGATATCTTTGTGCTGGAGCTGGGAAGCGAGCGAAGCGAGCCCCGGCCCTTCCTCGCGACCGAGCTCAACGAATCGGCGGCGATGTTCTCTCCGGACGGTCACCGTTTTCTCACGATCCAAGAAAGTGACGAAGAGCTCCGCCGGACCGAGATCCACGTTGTCCTGAACTGGATAGAGGCGCTCGAACGTCTCGTCCCGAGCGACCCATGAGCATCTACCGGCTCGAGGCCGGGATCCAACACTACGCTTGGGGCGGCACGGAGTTCATCCCCGAGCTATTGGGCGTCGACAACACCGAGAGGCGACCCTACGCGGAGCTATGGCTCGGCGCGCATCCCGACTTGCCGTCACAAGTTTTGCTTCAAGACGAGAAGCGCCCGCTCGGCGAGATGATTTCTGGCGAGCTTCCCTACCTCATGAAGATCCTTTCAGCGGCCAAGCCTCTCTCGATACAAACGCACCCGAGCGAATCCCGGGCTCGCGAAGGATTCGCGAAGGAGAATGCGGCCAGGATCCCGATCGACGCGCTCCATCGAAATTATCGCGACGCTCATCACAAACCCGAGCTTCTCTGCGCCCTCACCGATTTCTACGCGCTCCGGGGCTTTCGTCCCGACCCGACGCCGTTCGGTAACGAGCCCCTGAAAGAGCTCTACCGGAAGCTGATGACGATGTCTCGAGACGAGGTCGATGCGGAGCTCGGCCCGATCGTTGAGAGGCTCCGCGACGGTAACTACGGGAAGCAGGATCGGGAATATTGGGTCCTTCGCTGTCACGAAGAATATTCTGAGAAAGGTCACTATGATCGAGGTCTTTTTTCGATCTACCTCTTGAATTTGATCTACCTTCGACCTGGCGAGGCCATCTACCTCGATGCGGGCACACTCCACAGCTATCTCGAGGGATCGGGCGTCGAGATGATGGCTAACTCGAACAACGTTCTGCGCGGCGGGCTGACGAAAAAGCACGTCGACATCCCCGAGCTTCTGAACAATGTTGTCTTTCGCGGAGAGGCGGCGCAGATTTTGAAGACGTCGAAGCTCGGCCCGAGCGAGTGGGCCTATCGTGCTCCGGCGAAGGAGTTCGAGCTCCGCCGCATCGAAGGCGGTCACGTTAATACCAGCGACCATGGTCCCGAGATCCTTTTTGTCACCGAGGGCGAAGGGACTGTGGAGGAGCATCTTGTTTCGAGAGGTCAAGCGCTCTTCGTGCCGGAAGGAGAGACGTATCACGTGCAAGGATCGCTTTCACTCTACAAAGCGACGGTGCCGCGATGACGATGTTTCGCGGCCGTATTCCTGCGGCGCTCGCCTTTGGCACGAGCGGTCTGAGAGGTCTCGTCACCGACATCACCGACCTCGAAGCCTACATCAATACGCGAGGGTTTCTCGACTATGTCGTCGCGCGCGACGGCAAAGTTTCTGTGGCGGGAGACCTTCGGCCGAGCACGGACCGTATCCTATGCGCTGTCGCGAAGGCGATCGAGGACGCGGGATGCGTCGTGGAGAATATTGGCAAGATCCCGACGCCGGCATTGGCCTTTCACGGCATCGAGAACCGAAGACCGCACGTCATGGTCACAGGAAGCCATATCCCTTTCGACCGCAACGGCATCAAGTTCGGAAAGCCGGCGGGGGAGGTTCTCAAAGAGGACGAAGCCGGGATTCTGGCGGCGGTCGCAAAGGTACGAGAGCTGGAATATGGACGAAGTGCTGCCGCCTCTCCCTTCGCCAATGACGGCATGCTGAAAGAGCCGATGGCGCTACCTGCCGTGAGCGAGCGTGGTGCCGCCGCCTATGTGGAGCGCTACGTGAATTTTTTCCCCGCGAGTGGGCTTTCGGGAAAGCGTGTTGTCGTGTTCGAGCACTCGGCTGTCGGTCGGGCGCTGCTCGCAGAGATCCTCACCCGGCTGGGAGCCGCGGTCGTATCGACGCGCCGCAGCGACGCGTTCATCCCGATAGACACGGAAGACATCACCGCGGAACGGCTCGCCGAGCTACAAGAGATGGCGGATGACGAGCGCGGCGCCGATGCCATCGTCTCCACCGATGGCGACAGCGATCGGCCGCTCGTCGCCGGGATCGACCCCGAGGGACGCGTGCGCTTTTGCGGCGGCGACCTTCTCGGCATCATCGTTGCGAAATATCTGGGCGCCGATACGGTTTGTGTGCCGGTAAGCACGAACGATGCTGTTGACCTCGAGCTCAAAAACGTCATGAAAACCCGCATCGGCTCGCCTTACGTGGTGAAAGCCATGCTCGAAGCTCATGGCCAGAACGTCGTGGGCTGGGAGGCCAATGGCGGATTCCTGACGGGCTCGGAGATAGAAAAGGATGGGCGTCATCTGAGCCCGCTCCCGACGCGCGACGCGGTTTTGCCGATCCTGTGCGCGCTCTACGCCTCGGCCGAACGCAGCCGTTCGCTCGTCGAGCTCTTCTCGGAGCTTCCACCTCGCTACAGCAAGGCCGGCCTCCTCGATGATTTCGCCCGAGAGAAGAGTCTCGAGATCATCCGCCGCTATACGCCCGGCGACTTCTGCGCGATCCGAAAAGAGCTCTCCGGCTACTTTACGGGCGAGCTGGGCTTCGACGATATCTTGAACATCGACACTACCGACGGCCTCAGGCTCTATTTCGCGAACGGCGACATCGCGCATATCCGGCCTTCGGGAAACGCGCCGCAGCTGCGTATTTACGCGGTTGCCAACACACAAGCCCGTGCGGACGCGATCGTCGAGCAGGCGCTATCTGAGCCGAACGGGATATTGCGACGGCTTTCGTGACGCTTTACAGGATTTACAAGGGCTCGAACGTCGCGACCACCCAGGTGTGGTAAACGCTCGTCGTCGCTTCGAAACCTGAATCGGTGCCGACGGAAAAGCCACGTGCTGCCGCGCGAATCGGTCGTGACCGCCACCGCATCGAGTCCGCTCGATAGCTGCTTCAACTCCCACTGAGGTGTCTCGCCGCAGGGAATGGAGCTCGCGACATCGCCAAGAACGACCGCGTTCACGCCGCCTCCGGTTTGGTTACCTTTGTCGACGTTCATACGCCAATCGGCGCCGACGACCACGGCTTCTGGCTCGATCTCCGACGCACCAGCTTTCACGGTGACGCCTTCGCCTGGTGCGCCGCCCACGCCGACGCATCCCATGGGGACGTTCGTGGCGATCTCGATATCGAAACGCACACTGTAACGCCGATTACCATCCAACCCGGCGACCTGGCCTTTGTAATACATCCACAAGTCGTCGCTATGGTTGTTGCCGGTGATGTAATGCGCGTTTTGCCCGACGTTTAGTGGAAGCATGAGAGGACGGTAGTCCGCGTCGAGCTCGAAGAACGCATCCTGGCCAACCGGATAGTCGGCGAAACCCGCGTTCCAGCCCGCAGTCCCTGCAGCGAAATCGATTCGGATGGTCTGGGGATCGTCGTTGCTGCAGGCGCCGGACATCACGACGACCAAGAGGGCGAACAGACGGTGCGGGCTAGCCAAGACTACTGTTCGCGATCGTACGGGTGGCGAAGATAGCTTGCCGCCGTCGTGTGCGTGCCGTTGTAATCCGGAAGCTCTTGGACGCGGCGATAGTGCGCCGTGGCCTCCTCTCGGCGGCCCATCTTGTCGAGGATCTCGCCCGCGCGCAGATGTGAAAGCGCCCTCTCACGGTCGGGTGTCCCCGGGTCTTCCGCGGCGCCCTGGAACTGGTCGAGCGCTTCATCTTGGCTTCCGAGCGCAAGCAGTCGTTGTGCGAGAGGATAGCGGATTTTGTCGAGAGGAAGGTTCTGATAGTTCGGGATTTTGTCGAGAGCGTGCCGTGCAACCGCCGCGTACATTTTCGCCGCCTCGGCGGGCTTTCCCATCCGCTCCATTATCTGCGCTTTGTTGATATGCAGCAAGTAGTTTTCTGGATATTTGCGGTGCAGCTGCCCGGCCATCTCCAGGGCGTAGGCGTTCTCGTCCTCGCGGACGTACAGGACCATCAGCAGCAGGCGGGCGTCATTTTGGACGAAATCGCCCTTCGTCGCGGCGCGGGTGAGATATTCGAAGCCCCGGACTTCACTGCCGTGATAGCCTGCGAGATTCGCGAACCATTTGATGTACCAGGGAAGATTGCCGACGACATATTCGTAGCTCCCGACTGTCATGTAAGCGTCATTGAAGTCGGGATTCTCGTCCACGATCTCACGCTGTATGCGATAGGACGTCTTGCCGTGCTTGAGCGCCCTGCGAAAGCTCCTTTCGATCGTGAAAGCGAAAACGCCGAGAGCGCTCTGGCATGCGCCGAGGTAGTAGCGCGCCTCGATGTCTCCCGAGTGTTGCTCTAGATAGCGCGTCGCGTTCTCCTGGCTCTGCCGGATGCCGTCGAAAAAAGCTCGTTTGTCGTCCTCGGGCATGTCCTCTTCGGCCGGACGGGTAAAATATCCCGGCGAGATGAAGCGCTCGAGGTCGAGATCTTCGCGAGCGACGAGCTCACGAAACCAGATGGCGATCGATCGGGCTAACGGTGGCCCCGGGTGGTGGGTGTATTCCTTTTCAAGCTCGGTGAAGAACGCAATGCTCTTGTCGTGCTCGAGCCGGTAGAGGTAGGTGTGCCCCTGGAGGCTCGCAGCCTTGTATTCGGCGCTCCTGAGCTTCTCGGCGCGTGCCGGGGAAGCGAGAAACGTTGCCAGAACGGCTCCCAGCAGAGTGAAGCTCAGCCCGATTCGCATCCGCTAAAACGGTCTCCAAGAATTGTACGCGCGATGCCACAACACTACCATGAATAGCCCTAATCGATACATGAATTCCCGTGAATGGCGTAGCTTTGAGAAAAATTCTTGTCGGCGATTCTGGCTGACTAGGAAGGTATAATCAGCGTCGTTTTTGGAATCTTCATGAAGGCGCAACGGCCTCCCGAACGGATGTCCTCTCCCGTGATCCGCATCCAGGAGCTGGCCTTTGGCTACGGAGAAGGGGACTTCGAGCTACGGATAGCAGAGCTCGAAGTCGGCCGGGCGTCCTCGGCGGCGTTCATCGGTCCGAGCGGATCGGGTAAAACGACGCTTCTGCATCTCATCGCGGGAATCGCGTTGCCGCAGTCGGGCAGGATCGAAACGAACGGAGTCGATCTCACCGGTCTTTCCGAGCACGCTCGTCGCGCTTTCCGTATCAAGAATATCGGTCTCGTCTTTCAGGAGTTCGAGCTTCTGGAATATTTGACGGTGCTCGACAACGTGCTATTGCCCTACTGCATCAACCCGGCGCTCCAGCTCACCGAAGCCGTGCGCGCGAGGGCGGCCGCCGTGGCGGAGAAGGTGGGTATCGGAGACGAGCTCTCGCGCTATCCGAGACAGCTGTCGCAAGGCGAGCGGCAACGTGTGGCGGTTTGCCGCGCGGTCGTGACCGAGCCGGCCGTGCTGATGGCGGACGAGCCGACGGGCAATCTCGACCCGCTCAACAAAGAACGCGTGCTCGACATCCTGTTCGATTATGCGGAGGCGAGCGGCACGACGCTTCTCACGGTGACGCACGATCACGGTCTGCTTAACCGTTTCGAGCGCGTCGTCGATTTCAAAAAGCTCTTGTCGTGAAGCAGACTCTCTATCTGGCTTGGCGTTATCTGGCGTTTCACCGTCTGAAGACGTTCATCCTTCTCACGTCGATCACGTTGATTCTCTATCTCCCCGTAGGCTTGCGGGTCCTCGTGAACCAGAGCTCGGAGCAGCTGACGCGACGCGCCGTCGCGACCCCACTCGTGGTCGGCTCCAAAGGGAGCCCACTCGAGCTCGTGCTCAACACCCTCTACTTCCGCTCGAACTTCCCGGAGCCGATGCGCTATAGCGAGGCCCAGAAAGTCCAGGATTCAGGGCTAGCGCCGATCGTGCCGATGTATGTTCGCTACCACTCTCGAGGTCATCCGATCGTGGGGACGAGCGTTGAATATTTCGACCGTCGCGAGCTCAAAGTGCAGGCGGGGCGCGTGTTCACATTTGTGGGTGAGTGCGTTGTCGGGGCGCGCGTCGCCGAAGCGTTGGGGGCGCATCTCGGAGACGCGGTCATCTCTTCGCCTGAGAACCTCTTCGATCTAGCGGGCGAATATCCCCTGAAGATGACGATCGTAGGGATTTTGGCGCTTGAGGACAGCCCGGATGACGACGCGATCTTCGTGGACATTAAAACGACGTGGATCATTGAAGGGATCGGCCACGGTCACCAGGATGTGGCGAATCGCGATGCGGCGGGCGCGGTGTTGTCGCGCGAAGGCAATCGGGTCGTCGCGAACGCCTCGATTGTGCAGTACAACGAGATCACAGAAGACAACCTCGGCGAGTTTCACTTTCATGGCGATCTCTCCGACTATCCGATAACGGCGGTCGTGGTCTTTCCGCCGAATCAAAAATCGTCAGCGCTCCTTCAAGGTCGCTACGAAACCGCGAAGGGTGCTCAGATTGCGCGGCCCACCGAAGTCATGGGGGAGCTCCTGGATACGATTCTCACGGTCGAGAGCTTCGTGCTCGCAGGCGCGGCCATCGTCGGGATCGCGACGCTCGCCTCGGCGTCGCTCGTCTTCATGTTGTCGCTGAGGCTGCGGCGGCGCGAGATGGAGACGCTGTTCAAAATCGGCGGCTCGCGCTCTAATGTGGGAGCGCTCATGGCGTCGGAAATGGTGGTGGTGCTCGTGATGAGTATCGTGCTGGCCGCGGGGCTCACCTTTCTTACGAGCCAGTTCGGTGCGGCTTTGGTTCGAGCACTGATTCGAATGTGAGGTTCAACTTGCGTTTAGCGTTAACCATAACGATGGCGGTACTGCCGCTGGCATGCGGAAGCTCGGAAGAGACTACGGATGTCGCACCGGCCGAACGCGCGAAAGCTCCTCTCCGTGTACATACCGTCAGCTACCCGCTCGCCTATTTCGCGGAGCGTATCGGAGGCGCGGCTGTCGACGTGACTTTTCCCGCACCGGCGGAGACCGACCCCGCGAGCTGGAGTCCCGATGCAGAGACGATCGCTCGCTACCAAAAAGCCGATCTGATCCTTCTCAACGGCGCGACTTACGCCAAGTGGGTGGAGCGTGTGTCGCTTCCAGCCTCGAAGCTCGTCGATACGTCCGAGAGCTTCGCGACGACTACATCATTATTGAAGATGCGGTCGTCCACAGTCATGGCCCCGAAGGTGAGCACAGCCACGGCCAGACGGCCGTCACGACGTGGCTCGATCCAAGGCAGGCCGTCATTCAAGCCCGTGCGATCCGCGACGCGCTGGCCGCCGCGCACCCCGAGCAAAACGCTGACTTCGAGGACGGCTTGGCCGCTCTCGAAAAAGACTTGGTTGCTCTCGACGCACGGATGGAGGAAACGGTCGGGAGTAGCGTCCCTCTCGTCGCTTCGCAGCCCGTGTATCAATACTTCGCGCGCCGCTACGGGTTGAACGTGCAGTCCGTCGACTTCGAGGACGACGCATGGCACAACCTCGAACATCTGCTCGAAGACCACCCCGCCGAGCTCATGCTCTGGAAAACGGACCCACCCGCGGACACGGCCGCGAGATTGCGAGGCATGGGTATCGCGATCGCGATCTTCGATCCTTGCGGGAATCGCCCCACCTCGGGCGACTATCTATCCGTGATGGAGGAGAACGTGGCGCGCCTACAGAGCGCGCTGTCCAGGTAACGTTTCTTGAACTAAGCCGCTCGCGCGGCGGCGGGACCTGCAAGCTCTCCCGAACTGGTGAGCCAAAACTGGGGGCATTTTGCCTGCGCCTTTTTCGCCGCAGCCCATCGCCCTTCCAGGGAATCACGGCGCGCAGGTCGTGTCAAGGTTTCGCGCGCTTCGCGCGCCGGCTGCGCCGCCCTGGACACAACCTACGCGCCGTGATGCGAGTCACTATGGGCGATGGGCGGACGGGTGCCTCCGGCAGGGGCTCCGGACTCCGGGTTTTGCACGGCAAGCCAGCCGCGGTGAACTCACTCGCCTCTAACCCGTTTCCCTTGTTTTTCCGGGCCACGGGAGCCAGAAGGGATTAAGGAGGACGGCTTCGCCGTCGTCTTCATTCGTTCGATCTTCGCTCCGGACAACGAGTCCTGCGTTTCTCGGAACCGCTCTCTCACACATGGCATCATCCCTGTCCCCCGCGGGCGGCGATGGTCGTCGTCTGCTAAATCACTGGAGGAATAATCATGGGATGCCTTAGCGAAAAAATGCTTGCCGACATGAAACTGAAGGGGTTCGCACGCTCCACGCAGGAGGAGTATCTGCTGCGAGCGCGCCATTTCGCGGCACATTACATGCGCTCACCCGCCGAGATGGGCGAGCCGGAGACCCGCGATTATCTGATTCATCTCGTTAACGAGAAGAAGGCCTCTCCGGCCAGCCACCACATGTACGTCGCCTCTCTCAAGTTTCTCTACGCAACCACACTCAACCGCCCGGAGGAGGTGGCGAAGATTCCTTGGCCCAAGAAACCTCGCACGTTACCCGATATCTTGAGCGGCGAGGAGGTCGATTGTTTGCTTCACTCCGTTAACTCCGTCAAACACCGCGCGATTCTCATGAGCGCCTACGGCGCCGGGCTGCGCGTTTCCGAGGTGTGCTGTCTGAAGCACTCCGACATCGACTCCAAACGCATGCTCTTGCACATTCGTCACGCCAAGAACTCCAAGGCCCGCTATGTCACGCTCAGCGAACGTTTGTTGAGCTTCCTGCGCTACTACTGGAAAACCACTCGCCCTCGCGGAGAGTACTTGTTTCCCGGCCGTAATCCTGGTGCCCACATCTCAGACGATGGCGTTCGCTGGGCTCTTCGTAAGGCCGTGGCTGAGGCGGGGCTCACCAAACGTATCACTCCTCATTCGCTGCGCCACGGTTTTGCCACACATATGCTCGAACTGGGTGAAGACATTCGTACCGTGCAGCAACTGCTCGGTCATGCCTCCATCCAGACCACGGCCCGTTACACAAAGGTAACAGCAAAGCACTTGGGGCGCATCAAGAGCCCTCTCGATTTGCTGGGAACGAAGAAGGGCAAAAAGCTCGGCTAGCTCATCATGCAGCCCCATGGGCTGTGTCCTTCCCGCGTCGAGTCACCACCACGGCCACTGCTCGAGATCGCGGAAATCTTCCGCGAACATGGTCCACGCTTTCGCCAAACCCATGCGCTGACAGCCGAGCAGCGCAAGGTGATGTGGGCTATAGAGAACTGTCGCACGGCGGTGCTAGGTGGCCATCTCGACGTGTGTAACGCTTGCGGATACGCGGCGCCTTCGTTTAACTCGTGCCGCAATCGGCACTGTCCCAAGTGTCAGAGCCTAGCCCAGGCGAAGTGGATGGAGCAGCGAGCTCAGAGGATTCTTCCGACTCACTATTTCCACGTCGTTTTCACCCTCCCGCAGCAACTCAAGCCTCTCGCCCGAGACAATCCCAAGTTCATGTTCAACCTCCTGTTTCGCGCCGCCTCGCGAACTCTATTGGAGTTCGGCCAAAGCCGGCTCGAAGCTCAACTTGCCTTCACCGCCGTACTGCACACCTGGACCCGGAAGCTCCTGTTCCATCCACACCTGCATTGCATCGTCTCCGGGGGCGGGCTCAACCACCCTCAGCAGCTGTGGAACGCCGCAAACCCTCGCTTTCTGTTTCCCGTCAAGGCCATGTCGCGGCTTTTTCGCAGCAAGTTTCTCGATGCCCTTAGGCTCGCTTACGACCAAGATGAGCTTGAGTTGAGCGCAAACGCTTCCCACCTCAGAAACCCACCTCGCTTCCGGGAGCTGAAAGACAAGCTCTACCGCATCGATTGGGTCGTTTACAGCAAACGACCACTACGGCGTCTGCTTCGCCACCAAGAATGGTAATACCGTTACCGTCCCCCCAGAGGAATTTATCCGCCGTTTCCTCCTGCACGTACTGCCGAAAGGTTTCGTCAAGATTCGTCATTTCGGCTTAATGGCCTCCTCCAATGCGACCACCAAGCTCGTAGTCGCGCGCCAGTTGCTCGATGAGAAAACAAAACCCACGACCGACGCCGACGACGTGCAAGTCAGCTCGCGTGCCACCGAGGACAAGGACTGGCGCGAGCGGCTCAAGGAGCTCACCGGCATCGACCTCACCATCTGTCCCCGCTGCAAGAAAGGTCGCATGCTCCGATGCCCTCTCTCCACGAAGCTTCGACGGATCAACCTCCAGATCCGCTCCCCTCCAGATGAGTCATGATCACGATGCTTTCGCTCCGCCTCTCACAACGCCGACCGGTCGTTGAAACGGACTCGTGTGTCTCGTCGCGAACTCATAACGCTACCGTGGTGGTTACCGCACCGGGTAGGCCCTTCTTCTATCTTCCCCGCCATATCTCTGTCGATTCGCAACTCCCTGACGTCCAACTCCGACTTCCTGTCCGACCGTCTTCTCACTCCAATTTATGCATAGTTGCCGCTAGCTGGGCGGCTTAGTTCAATTACGGTTTGCACGAATGCTCGCTCTACAAGCATCGTGCCTCGCGTAACGCCGTGCTTCGCTCGATTCCTGCAAACCGCTATTAATCGGTGCGAGAAAACCCTCTCTCTGGCGTACGGGGCTGCTGCTACGCACCGATCCGGGGTACGACGCCGTCCTTTGCTTCAAATCGCATGGCAATGGCGACGCGAAGAGGCGATGACTCTTGAACTCTCACTCGCTGATGGTTGATCAGTAGGCTACAATATGGAGAGACCTTAACGACAACCCCAAAACTCTTTGAGGCGATCGCTTATGCCTGGCTCGGACCAGTGTAGGCCGGAACTGCCGCTACCGACCGTTAGGCGGAGCTTCCGCCGGCTAGACGCATGTAAACCCGTACGTTTAAAGCAGATGTGGCCGTTCTAAGTGTAATCAGTACGCATGTAATAATAACGGTATGGTTGATAATGCTGATTAGATCCTGTATAGTCGGCGCATGTACATCGCCAAGGTGCCGAACCGTAACTCGCCCCCAGCGATTCTCATTCGCGAAAGCTACCGCGAAGGCGGTAAGCCCAAAACGAGGACCGTCGCCAACATCTCGAAGTGGAAGCCCGCTCGAATTGAAGCTCTTCGCCAGTTGCTGAAGGGCAACGTGGATTTGGGTGAGGCTCAGCAATTCGAGATCACCAGAAGCAAACCTCACGGACATGTTGCGGCCGTGCTGGGAACGCTGCGCAAAGTTGGCCTCGAGCGAATCATCCATAGCCGCCAGCGCCGAGAGCGTGACCTCGTGGTGGCGATGATTGTGGCGCGAATCGTAGAGCCGGGCTCCAAGTTGGCCACGGCCCGTGGTCTATCGAAACAGACCTTGACTTCGTCTTTGGGTGAGTGTGTTGGAGTTGAAGACTCCAACGAGGATGAGTTGTATGAGGCCCTGGATTGGCTTTTGAGCCGCCAAGCTGCCATAGAGAAGAAACTGGCGAAACGCCATCTGCAGCAGGGCAGCTTGGTTCTCTACGACTTGACGTCGACTTGGGTGGAAGGTCGGTCGTGCCCTCTGGCGAAGCTCGGTTACTCGAGAGACGGCAAGAAAAACAAACTGCAGATCGTGTTCGGCTTACTGTGTGAGCGTAATGGTCGGCCGGTCGGGGTAGAGGTGTTCGAAGGCAACACCGGAGATCCCGCAACACTGGGGAGCCAAATTCGCAAAGTCCGAGAACGTTTTGAGCTTGACAATATCGTCTTCGTAGGTGACCGAGGGATGATCACCGAAGCTCGGATTCGCGAGGAACTTCGACCAGAGGAAGGTCTCGAGTGGATCAGCTCACTTCGTGCCCCGCAGATTCAGCGACTTGCAAAAGACGGAATGCTACAGCCTTCTCTGTTCGATGAGGTCGACCTAGCGGAGATCCATCATCCTAACTTTCCTGGTGAGCGACTCATTGCTTGTCGCAACCCTCTTCTTGCTGCCGAGCGGGCACGGAAACGGGAAGAGATGCTTGTGTCGACGGAGTCGAAGCTAGAAGTGATTCGCAAAGCGACGAAGCGAGACCAGCGTCCTTTGCGAGGCAAAGATACCATCGGCATACGATTGGGTCGAGTGTTCGCTCGGAGCAAGATGGGCAAGCACTTTCGCTACACCATTACGGACGACAGCTTCGACTTCGAGCGCGACAACGATAACATCGAGCGTGAGGCGACCCTCGACGGTATCTATATCATTCGTACAAGCCTCACCGAAGAGGCCATCTCCGCAGACGAAGCTGTCAAGACCTACAAAGGCTTGGCAGTCGTTGAACGCGCTTTTCGTTGCTGCAAAACCGTGGATTTGAAAGTACAGCCCATCTATCACTACAACGCTGAGCGAGTTCGAGCTCACATCTTTCTTTGCATGCTCGCCTACTACGTGGAATGGCACATGCGAAAAGCCCTCGCCCCGATCTTGTTTGACGACGACGACACTGACGGTGCCCAAGCCAAACGCTCATCCATCGTCAGCCCAGCAACGTCTTCAGACTCCGCCCAGGCAAAGGCTTCTACCAAGAAGTCTCCCGATGGGTTGCCCGTCCACAGTTTCAGAACGCTTCTTTCTGATCTTGCTACGGTCACGAAAAATCAAGTCGAAAACGACGCCCGCGGCCTGTCCTTCGTCAGCGTTACTCGCCCTACACCCTTGCAGCACAAAGCATTCAACCTCCTCGGAATCAATCCCCGCACGATGTAAGCAGTACACACGCCTCTCTTAAAAAACAAGACTAATGATGCCAACACTTACGCTTGTTCATCTGTGGAAGTGCCGGTTAGGTTTGCGCCCTCCACGGCGAATCTGCGGACGTGTGGTCTACACTGGAAACAGGAAAGCGAAATCCACCGACAATCCCCTCGGTCTGGAGGACAAAGATGCTGACGGCGCTGAAAGACATTCTCGAAACCTCCGGTGGTCCGGCTCCGGAGGAAGAAATTCTTTCCTTTTCCGACTATCTGGAGCTCGTCAAGACTGAACCTTGGATCACACGCAATACGTTTCAGCTGCTGCACGACATGTTGCTGTCAAGCGGCGTGGAGCGCACTATCGTTCCAGGAAAGCCGATCAAGCATCGATACGAGTTCTTCGAGGACGACGCTCTCGTGGGGATGTATGTCGTCTTCGGCCAGCAGAAGGCGAAAGCGAACCTCGTCGAGAAGATCGACAACGCCTCGCGCGGTCTAGAGGCATCGAAACGCCTCTGGATTCTTCTAGGTCCTCCAGGCGCGGCAAAGTCATGCTCGATGGACGGCATCAAGACGGCGCTCAATGCTTATTCCCGCTCGGACGAAGGAAAGACGTTTACGTTACTCCTTCCTACGGTGGACGAGCGTCTCCGAGAAAAAGCGATCTTCGAAGAGAACGGTATTCACTATTTGCAAGCGCCCATCTTCGAGCGTCCGCTTCAGGTGGTTCCTCAGAACCTCCGGGCCGCCTTCGTTGGCAAACTGAACGGGCTCGTCGAGGGCGATAAGCTGCTCGAGTTCTTCGAGAAGCATCCGCATTACGACGGCACCTTTCGCATTCACGTGGATGGCCTCGTTTCACCTTTCGCCGATCAAGTGCTGCACGATTTCATGAAGGCGAAAGGTCTCGACTTCGCCGGTATGCTGCCGTTCGTCAAAGTGAAGCGGATGATCTACGATGCACGCACCAAGACCGGTATTGGCTCCTACACGCCGCGCGACGAGAAGAGCCAGGAGCTACCGAAGCGCGGCAACAGGCTGTAATCGATGTTGCCTACGAGCGAGCCAGCCTTCGTAGCGTTCACCGCGATGCCCTTTACTCTTTTTGCGGTCGCCGCGCTGGCCGCTTTCGTGCCGGCACTCCGCGCGAGCCGCATCGACCCTGTCCGCGCTCTCCGCACAGAGTAATGGTTAGCTCACTCCGGCGGGCGTAGGTCGAAAATGGAGGGCGCCACCTCCGTGCTGCCGACGAGCCGCTCGGCCTCGGCCACGAGCTCCGCCACGACGCCCGGATATTGCTCTGCGACATCGAATCGCTCGCCCGGATCTTCTCCTAGGTGATAGAGCAATGGAGGTGCGTGCACCGTGCGGTCGGGCCCTATCCCATACTCACCTTGCGTGATGAAGTGGGCTTTGAACCACCCTTTTGCGGAGTGCGTAGAGCTCGTCGAAGCGGTAAAACGGTCGGACGTCTCGCGGGCTCTCGCCGGTCCCGCGCAAGAGCGCGCTCAAGTCGAGACCATCGATGGCGCGATCCGCGGGCACGTCGCCGCCGGTGAGCTCCACCGCCGTCCGAAAGACGTCCATCGTCGTGCCGAGCGCTGCGACCGGGCCGCGAGCGATCGTGCCAGGCCAACAGAAAATCGCCGGAACGCGCATCCCGCCTTCCCACGTCGTACCTTTGCCTTGGTTCAAAAGCCCGGCGGAGCCGCCATGCGTTCGAAAGAGAAGCCACGGACCGATATCGCTCGTGAAGACCACGAGCGTGCGTCAATCGAGATCTAGCTCCTGAAGCTTCGAGAGAATCTGCCCGACGCTCCAGTCGATCTCCGCGATGACGTCTCCGTACCTCCCTGCCTCGCTCTTGCTGTACTAGGTGCTGGTTTCATCATGTGACTCCCTTTCGGGCTTTCAAGAAAACTCCGAGCTTGCGAATACCGCGAAATACTTGCGTGCGCGCCGTGACTTCGTTGCAGCCGAGCGTTTTGGCAATGGCCCGCATCGGGAGCTCGTCGAAAAATCGCATCGTCCCGCCGCGCGCTGGCCTTCGGGCAGACGCTTGAGGGCAGCTTTCACCGCTACGGCGCTCTCCGCTCGCAACAAGCTCGTTTCCGCTACGGCAGGTGCTATGTCTATGGGCCTCTGCTCATGGTCGATGCGGGCTCGCCGGCTCACTCTGCGCCGGTCCTCGATCGCGCGGTTGACCGCGATTCGGCAAAGCCAAGGATAAAAAGCGCTCGGGCTCCCTCAGCCGGGGAAGCTCCTTCAGTGCGGCTACATAGGTCCTGTACCATGTCTTCTGCCAAAATCCTGTCTCTGACGACTCCAAGAACGACTTGCACGACGCGATGGTAATAACGGCGGTCAAGCTCGCCGAAGCTATACAAGTCCACGGAAAGCTTTCTTTCGACTAGCTTTACGTCTGCATGTGCATGTGCTTCAGCGAGTTCGGGCATGCTCATGGTTCAAAAACAAGGCGGTTCTAGGCCTGCTAGCGTTGCACGAAAAACGTGTGCCGCCGAAAAAGGGTCAACTATCGCTTTGTGTCAAACGCGTCCAGAGCGCTTCACAGGCTTCGACCGCGCCGAGCGGAAGTCGCACGTCGACCTCGCTAGACAGCAGTGTGACGCCCGGGTTGATTTCCACCGTGGGCTTGCCATTGTGCTTTGCTAGAAGGACCGGGCGGGCGATGTAGGGAAAGACGCTCGTCGTCCCGATCGAAAAGACCACGTCGAAGCCCTTCTCGATCTCCGCTTGCATGAGCTCGACCTTACGAAGGGGAAGAAGCTCTCCGAAGAGCACGACGTCGGGACACAGATGCGCGCTGCATTCGGGGCAGGAGGGAAGCGGCGAAAGTCCACCGTAATCGTCGACGGTGGTCCGATAATCGCACGCGGTGCAGGAAAGGCTATGGATGTCGCCGTGGATATCAATGACGTTACGAGAGCCGGCTTTCCGGTGGAAGCCGTCGACGTTCTGCGTCAGGACCCAGGTGCGTTCGTAGCGATGCTCTGCCTCCGCGAGCATTTCGTGGGCTCGATTGAAGCTTGCGCCGCGACACGCGGCTTCGATCTGACGGATGTGCCTCCAAGTGAGCGCGGGTCTCGTCTCCATCATCGCGCCGGAGAGCGCTTCTTCGATGGAGATGCCTTCCGGCGTATCGGCGTCTTCGTAGAGACCGCCGATGCCGCGATAAGTAGGGAGGCCCGAATCGGCCGAGATCCCGGCCCCAGTGATGAAGAGAACGCTCTTAGCGTCTCTCAAATAAGAAACGACTCTATCGAGCTCGTCTTCTGTGCTGGCCGTCATATTCGGATTATCCTACAAACCGTTGGGTGCGTGTTCTGCTATTCGAAGAAGTCGACGAGGCGAAGCTCGGACAGCTGCTCTCGCGCTACGGGTTGAAGCTGAACCATGTTCCCGCCGAGCACGCGATTCCGGGAAGCTATTGGGGCGATAGCGAAGCGGGTCTCGTCGAGGATCAGCTTTACGCGCGGTCCGACACGCCGATCCACTCGGTGCTGCACGAAGCGTCGCATTTCGTGTGCATGAGCCCATCTCGCCGCGCCTGTCTCGAGCGCGACGCGGGCGGCGACGATGTCGAAGAAAGCGCGGTGTGTTATCTCCAGGTACTCTTGTCCGATCACCTTCCGAAGATGGGTCGCGATCGAATGTTTCGCGATATGGATAGCTGGGGTTACAGTTTTCGCTTGGGCTCGACAAAAAACTGGTTCGACGAGGACGCTGAGGACGCGCTATCGTGGCTTCGAGCCGAAGGATTGGTGGACGAGAAGGAGGCCGCTCTTTGGACGAGACGAGGGGAAAAATGAAGTGGGACGTGGACGATACGCTCGCGCTTTCGGCGGAGTCGATGCGGGAGATGGGCTATCGGGTCGTGGACATCGTGGCGGAGAACCTCGCGACCCTCGCCGAGCGTCCGGTCAGCTTGACTGGCTCGAGAGCGGAGCTCGAAGCGGCGCTCCGGGAGCCTCCGCCCGCGAGGCCGCGAGCACCGGAGGAGGTTCTCGAGCTAGTCCGCGACGTCGTCCTCGAGAACATGATCCATTCCGACCACCCTAGAAATTTTGGTTTCGTCCCCGGCCCGAGCAATTATGTCGGCGCGCTCGCTGATTTCCTCGCCGCGGGCTTCAACGTTTTTGCGGGCACGTGGCTCGAAGCTGCGGGCCCGGCGCAGATCGAGATCGTCACGATCGATTGGCTCAAGGAGCTTTGCGATTTTCCGGGCTCGGCTCGAGGTTTGTTCGTGAGCGGAGGCTCGGCCGCCAACTTGACGTCGCTCATGATCGCACGTCAGGAGAAATTTTCCGATGGGCCCGCTTCAGGTGTCGCCTATTATTCGGACCAGACGCATTCGTCGATGGAGCGTGCCTTTCGTATCCTCGGCTTCACCGCGGGGCAAGTTCGTCGCATCGAGAGCGACAGCCGCTACCGTCTGTCTCTCGAAGCGCTCCAAAAAGCCATCGCCGCGGACCGCGCCGACGGCAAGAGACCGTTTTGCGTCGTCGCCAATGCGGGAACGACGAATACTGGCGCCGTGGATCCTCTGCCAGAGCTTTCCAAGCTCTGTCGTCGCGAAGACCTCTGGTTGCACGCCGACGGCGCCTATGGAGCCGTGGCCGTGCTGTCACCGACCTACCGCTTTCGGCTCGAAGGCCTCGGCGGCGTCGACTCGCTCTCGCTTGATCCACACAAGTGGCTCTTCCAGCCCTACGAGATCGGCTGCGTGCTCCTACGCGACGGCGAGCTTCTGACGAAGCACCTCGAAGCTCATCCCGAATATCTCCAGGACGTGAAAGCGGGGGAAGGAGAGGTTAATTTTTCTGACCTCGGCTTTCAGCTGACGCGGCAGTTTCGTGCGCTGAAGCTGTGGATGACGATCCAACTCTTCGGGCTCGACCATATCCGGGCCGCCATCGAGCGTGGGCTTCGCGCAGCGGAGAAGGCGGAGACGTACGCGCGTGGCCACGAAGAGCTCGAAGTGGTCTCGGCGGCCGAGCTCGGAGTCGTCAGCTTTCGCTACCTCGCCAAGTCGAGCGATAACTTGAATGCGTTCAACCTCGAGCTTTCGAAAGCGGTCATCGTCGACAGCTTCTGCCTCACGAGCTCGACGGAGCTAAACGGTAAGGTCGTGCTCCGCATGTGCACCATCAACCCGCGCACGACCGACGACGACCTTCGAGAGACGGTGGATCGGATCGTGGAGATTGGGCGGCGTCTCGACCGGACTTGAGGGGCCGTTAGGACCTGACGGTCGGCACCTATGTGCTCGTCGTCGCCGTCATTGGCCTCGTGGCGATGGCCACGCCATTCCTTGGGGGCGTCGAGAACGTGATCGGTATCCTTATTATAGGTTTCGCTTTGTACGAAGCTTGGCGTATGAAGGGCTAGCCTCTGGTCGTCGAAGGTCCATCGAGCTGGGGCCCGAGCCGTCCGACGATGCGTTGTCCTGACTGCCGCATCGGCGAACCGGTTGAGCTGTCCCGCGTGCCACGCACTAGCGCTCGAACGTTGACGTGAGCGTGGCGCGCTCGTCTTCCGAGAGCTCGACCTCGAGAGCCGCTTCTGCCATATCGAGATGCTCCGGCCGGCGTGGGCCGGTGATGATGGCCGTTGTGAGCGGGTTTTCGAGCACCCAAGCCATGGCGAGTGAGCCCATCGACACTCCGCGATCCTCCGCGGTCTTGCGAAAGCGTCGCAGAGAGGAAAAGATCTTCTCGTTCACCAGATGCTCGTAGGGCTCCGGTCGAAGTGTCATCCGCGAGCCTTCGGGATAGTCTTCGGGATTGCGGTACTTTCCCGTGAGCCACCCTCCGGCGAGCGGGCTGAACGGTGTGAACCCGAGCCCTTGGTCCGCGTATAGCGGAAGCATTTCGAGCTCCTGTTGCCGCGAGAGCAAGCTGTAGTCGTTCTGGATCCACTCGAAGCGGGGGAGCCCGTGTTTGTCGCTCAGCCATAGCGCCCGAGTGAGCCTCCACGCTTCGAAGTTGCTCGCACCGATATAGTGCACTTTGCCTTGGTGGACGAGATCGCCGAGCGCGTCGAGCGTCTCTTCGAGCGGTGTCTCGGGGTCGGGCTCGTGCACGAGATAGAGGTCGAGCCGCTCGGCGCCGAGCCGTGTCAAGCTCGCTTCGACCTGGCGCTTAATGTGGCGGCGCGACAAACCGCGGTCATTCGGCCCATCCCCGACGGGGTTGAACACTTTCGAGCTCAACAGAAGCTGGTCACAAACGCTCGCGTCCTTTGTTTTCCTCCAGCGCCCAATGAACGTCTCGCTTGCACCGCCGCCATAGGCGTCGGCCGTGTCGAAGAAATTGATGCCGAGCTCGAGCGCGCGGTCCATGAGCCGGAACGCATCCTGCTCGCTTTCTCCCGCACCGAAAAAGCGCGAGTCCGACCCGATGCCGCCGAAGTTCCCGCATCCGAGGCCGAGGCGCGACACCTGCAGGCCGGTGCGGCCTAGTGATCGATACTGCATCGCTCGAGATCCTAGCAGATGACCGAGCTCCTCTGGGTTTGCTATGTTTATAACAGAACCTCTAAAACAACCAGACCGTATGCGACATCTCGCGCGGCCTCTTGCCGCACTTTTCGTCGTTGTGTGCGCATTGTCTGCCCAAGCGCGCGAGACATGGCGCGAAGCTCACTCACCGCACTTCGATCTCATCTCCAATGCGAACGCGAAGAGCGCGCGCGAGGTCCTTGCTCGCATGGAGCAGTTCCGTCGCGCGCTGGGGCACGTCTTGCCGAATCAAAGGCTTGTTGGCGATGTGGCCACGCAGATTTATGCGTTTCGTGACTTCGAGAGTTTTTCTTCGTTCTTGCCCCGCACCGCGGACGGTGTCACTGAAGCGGCCGGCTATTTTCGCGGCTCCCCATACAAGAACATCATCGCGATCGATCTGAGCGCGGGCCCGGATGTCTATGAACGGGTCGTCTTTCGCGAATACGTGCACTTCATACTCAGTCTCACGACGCGCACCTATCCGCTATGGTTCCAGGAGGGTATGGCGGAGTTCTATGCGGGCATGCGTCTTTCGGGCGACAGCATCGTCCTCGGCGGCGGGGTTTTGCGACATCGACGGGTCCTCTTCGACAACGCAATGTTGCCTCTAGAGGAGCTCCTCACCGCTGTCGCGGATCGGCCACTATCGTCGAGCCCGAGTGAGAATGCGCTCTTCTATGCGCAGTCGTGGGCGCTCGTCCATTACTTGATCAGCGATCGGGGAAAAGAAGGACATCGTGTTCTGGCGCACTATCTCAGGGCACTCTCCCGAGGTGACGAAGTGCTCGAGGCTTTTCACGCGGCCTTCGGCGCGGATTCGGAGACGATCGAGGACGTGCTGCGGACTTATGTCGAGGTCGGCAAGTTCACGACGTCTCGCTACACCATGCCCGAGGCCGATTGGAAGAAAAACATCTCGGTCCGGACGCTCAAAATGGCGGAGGTTCAGCATCGTTGGGGCGAGCTCTTTCTGTTCACCGGGCGGTCCAAAGAAGCGCTCATATGTCTCGAAGAAGCGATCCACCTGGACCCGGGCCTCGCTCGCGGTTGGGAAACACTCGGTGTGGCGCAGTTGATAGAAGGGCGCCCCGACTCTGCGATCCCGTTTCTGAAACGCGCCGTCGACGCGGAAGGCGCGAGCGCGGCGGGTCTATACCAATACGCACGAGCCCTCTTGTGGGACCACTCGGGTCGTGGGGTTGTGTCCATCCCGGGCGCGCTCGCCGACGAAGCGCAACGTGCGCTCACCCGCAGCTGGCAACTCGAGCCGACGCGAAGCGAGACCGCCCGCCTTCTTGCTTTCGTCTATCTCGTCCGCGGCAAAAGGCTCCAGCAAGCGACCGACCTCGTCGAGAGCGCACTCGACATCACCCCGGGCAGTCCGTCTTTGCTCTATCTATATGGCCAAATTCTGGCCCGGCGCGGTGAGTACGACCGCGCCCGCCAGGCGCTCCACCGCGTCCGGAACACCACGACCGAGCTCGCACTCCGCGAAGCGGCCACCGAGGTTCTCTCGCGAATGAACGCCAGCGAGAAAGTGCCAGAACCGTAACCGGTGGTTAGAAGCGTATCCCTTTCTCTTGATTCGACCCCGCCTATTCACAGCGCAGCGTGAGGGTTGGGTCTAGGCGGCCGGCTTTGCGGGCGGGCACGTAGCATGTTAGCAAGATGGTTCCCATTAGGACCGCGGCTGCGGCTATCAATGTCGCGGGGCCAGTTGGGGAGATGCCGAAGAGGACGGTTTCCAGGTAGCGGCTTGCCATTACCGCGCCGGCGAGGCCGACGAGGGCACCGGCGGCGGCGATACGGAATCCGCTTCCGAGGACGAGGCGGGTGATGTCGGCCGAGCGAGCGCCGAGCGCGAGGCGAAGGCCGAGCTCTCGCTGGCGCTGGCTTACGCTGTAGGCGACGACGCTGTAGATCCCGATCGTCGCGAGTGCTGCCGCGGCAACGAATAGAGGCCGGTTGAGGAGCGTACGCATGGCGTAGCGCAGATCTTGCGAGACCATCTCTACTCCTTTAAAACGAAAAGCGCATGCGGGAGAGCGCCGAGACTTCGGCGCAGTAGCGTCAATGCCGCCAGGAACGTCCGCTCGCGCCGGACGCGGTAGGCGAGCTCCGCTTCCCACTCCTGTTCGAAGCGCGCGCGATCCGCCGCCGGCACCAGAAACGCGGCGAGCGCCACGATTCGGCGGCTAAGTTTCGCGAGAGTGCCGGCCATCCCTAGCCTGACGCCTTCACGGCTTTCGCGAGCGAGCGCGCGAGGTCGCGCGCCTGAGCGAGAGCGCCGGACAGAGCGGTCCGCCCGGAGGGTGTGATCTCGTAATAGCGTCGCGGCGGGCGTTTTTCCCGACGGGCCACCGAAGCGTTCTCCCAGCGCGAGCGCAAAAGTCCGCTTTTTTTGAGCTTTGAAAGCGCCGGGTAAACGCTTCCGCTCGGAAGTCCGGTCGTGTCCATGATGTCGAAACCGTAGCCCGTTCCGCCGACTACGGCTTCCAGGACTCTTATCTGCGCTTGGCCCAATCGCCTCACGGTAGCTCCTCTACTTATGTAGAAGTTATAGCTAGATTCGAAGCGCCGGTCAATTGAAGAGCGATTGAATCGCCATCCTGCGGATGCTACGCTCGAAACATAACACTACAACAGAACTTCGCGAGGTAGCCTATGTCCTTCCTTCCTCGTCGGCCGTTTCTGGCCGCGACTCTCTTCGTTGTGGGCTTCGGTTGCATCAGCTCCGAAGTCGACCCACGTTGCACCATCACATCGCCGCCTGAATATCAGCCGACCGTCGCTCGATGCGTCAACGCCTCCGAGTTTTGGCAGGCCTACTTCGACGAGATGGCAAAGACCACGGCCGGGCCTCTCATCGATTTCAACCTCGAGATGGAACGTGAGGTCACCGGCAAGTCGAGCGGGGACTACGATCCTGGTGGGGTGAACGTACGTTTGTCGGTGAAGAACTTACGCAATCGCCGCGTGATCTACGAGCGCGAGGCGGAGGTCCGGCTCGACGATGTGCTCTTTGGCCGTTTCAGCGCCGACGCGACCCGCGAGGAGATCCAGCGAAAAGCCTTCGATGCGACCGAGAAGAGAATCTTTCCCCATCTCGAAGTCTGGCTGAACGTCGCCGCGCTTCGCGCCATGGGTGACGAGAAGGCCTCGGCGGCAGCGTTCCTCCCGATCCTCCGGGAGGCAGCGGACAACCCGTGGGGCGAGGACATCCCCGACGCAGCCGGCACTGCTCTAAATCGCCTGCGAGGAGCGACGAGCCGGTAACAGCCACTTTTCCATAATGCAATTTTGGCTTCGCGTGACGGAATATTTTTTTTCTCTGCTCTATTTCGTCCAATTCGAGATACACTCTACTCCTTCCCCCCAACGTTTCGAGGTCAAATGGACGAGGAACGTCTCAGCGAACTGGAAGGCTGGACGCTCGAGGAGCGCAAGGATCTGACTTTGTCGGAGACTGTGCTTCTCGACGCCATTGCCGAAGTCTGCGCTGCACTCAGGGATTCGTGGGATTCCAACCAAACGAGCCGACGAGACGATCGCTCACGTCGGGTCGAGCTCGAAGAAGACCGTCGGGTGATGGAGGGTGTGGATTTGGAGCTCACCCTCGGCGGGGACGGCGCTGCCGAAAACGCGAGATCTCTTCTCAGCGAGCGAATAGCTCAGCTGTCCGAGATGATAGACGCCGCGACGAGCGAAGATACACCGCCTGCTGGCGAACGGAGCGGCGCGAGCGACGAGAGTTGAAGCCGAGCCCGGTTTCGGACCAGACTAGGAGCCTGCTAGATTCCACGGGAGGTTCAAGTGTCGCTTCGGAAGACATCTTTCTGGCTTGTCGCTCTGACGCTCGCTGCCGCGATCGTCGCCGCCGACGATAACCCTGTCGTCGTCGTCGAGACGAACTTTGGCAACTTCCGGGTCGAGCTTTTTCCTTCTTCCTCGCCCATTGCTGTCGCGAACTTCCTCGAATATGTCGATGACGGCTTCTATGAAGGAACGATCTTCCATCGCGTCAAGAAGGGTACGATGATCCAAGGCGGCGCCTTTTCGCCTGGACTTCAGCAGAAGAAAGCAAGGGAGCCCATCAAGAACGAGGCCAGGAATCGTGTCAAGAATGAAAAGGGGACGGTCGCGATGGCCCGGACGCGCGGCATCAACACGGCGACAGCGCAGTTCTTCGTCAATACACGGGACAATCGGGAGTTCGATCACAAAGGCATGAGCTCGCGCTCGTTCGGCTATGCGGTTTTCGGTAAAGTCATCGAAGGCATGGATGTTGTCGAGCTCATCGAGAACGTCAAGACCACGAAGCGAAACGGTATGCCGCACGTGCCTTCCGTTCCCGTCGTAATCAAGATGGTGCGTCTCGTAGACTGAGAGCGGCGTACGACCCGTTTCGGGACGAGGCGCATGAGTTTTGCGATGCTCGGTCGAGCGCACTCATGAACTTAGAGCGCGCCGCTTTTCATGCGTCGAATGCCCACCCTTTCGCAACGGGGTTCGTCTTGAAAATTGTTGTACAGTAGTTGATAGACCATTCCAGTACAACCAATTGCCGATCCCTATGCGTTGCCTTGGCTTCGTGTTCGCGTTCCTGCTGTTCGTGGCGCCCCCGAGCCCCGCGCAGCCGGAGCCCTGCCCCGTCGGCTTCGATTACGAGGTGAGCACCGAGGAAACGAACCCCGGAAAGACGTTCGAGCTTTTCGGGAACTGGGGCCCGGAGCAGCTCGACCGCGCGCCCGATCTCGCAAGCGGCGGCGCGATGGGCGGGGGATATGGCCGCCTCGAGGTGCTCGAATGGACCGCGGACCGGATCCGCGTGCGCGTCGGCCAGCACGTTTTTCCCGGCGGTTACAACTTGAGCGTTTTCTGCGGCCCGCAGTTGCGAGGCATCTCGCCGTTCAAGAGCATTACGGTGCGCCAACCCAATCCGAGCTTCGACTACACGCTGAGCGCTTCCTCCGTGCGGCTCGGCGAGAATCTGGAGCTCTCGGGAGAGTGGGGTCTGCGTTTCGATCGCAAGCCCATCCTTCTTTATTCGAACCGTCGCGAACGTATGGAGCTCGAGGTCGTCTCCTGGACCGACGATCTCGTCACGGTGCACCTTCCGGTCTTGGTCGACGGTAAGGTGTTCGGCTACAGCGAGACTGAGCTCTTTATCGAGTCCGAAAAACCGTATCTCATGGCGGGTTACAAGAAGCTGGAGCTTCTTGCCCCGTCCGAGAACGTGCTTTATCGGGCGCGCGTCGAAGCTGGAATCATCGCGCCGTGGTATTTCTGGTTCCGAGAATCGCGCCGGAACCAGGCGATCTTCATCGGGGTGCCGTTTCTCATCGGTTCGCTCGCCTTCGGCATCCGCGCTATGGTCGCGGCGAGCTCCGACTTCGCGCTCGCCGGTTTGTTTCTCACGCTCTGGATCTGGCCTTACACCTTCGGCCGGGAGCTCCTTTCTGAGCTCGGCATGTTGTGGATCATCGAGTTCATCGTGATCCATGCCTCGGCCTTCATGGCGGCTATGTCGATGATCAAGATGTCGCCGCCCAAGCGCGCCGGAGTTTTTCTCGGTCTCGCAAGGGACGTACTGGCCGCTCGTTTTCTTCTGGACGCTCACTGCGACCAAGTTCGTCCCGCTCTTCGTGAGCAATGCCAAGGAGCATGCTCGCCAGGAGGTATTGGCGCGCGCGGCGGTTGGCACGGCCATCTACGTCTTCATCACTTTTGCGGGTGCACTTTTACCGCTGCCGCTTTTTGGCTGGTCGACGGGCGTCAGCGTGGACTGGACCTTCGACGCTTCACCCCATCAGATCTTGTTCATGGGGACGGCCTATTTTCTGCTCCTCGGCTTTTACGAGATCGCCGCGGTGAAGATAGTCCAGAACATGCGCAGGCGATCGCTAAAGACTGAATAGCGGTGAAGCAGACCTCCCCGTCGCCAGGGAGGCCTGTCCGGCCTTGAGCCCTGTCCGGCCTTGAGCCCTGTCCGGCCTTAAGCTTCAGCCTTTCTTGAGTTGCTTCTTCGCTTCCGGATAAGCAAGCGCTCGTTCGATCCCATTGGCGCCCGAGTCGACGATCTCCTGATAGGCCTTCAGCGCGCTTTCGCGTTCACCGACCCGATCCAGAGCACGCGCGAGCAAAAGCTTGTGAAACGGATCGTTCGGGTTGGATTGCCTCAAATGCTCCACGGCCTTTTTGTCATTCCCGGCCTCGAGCTCCAAGTAGCCGACGAGGTAGTGGTAGGCGGGCACATATTGCTGGGCGGTCTCGCCGCCGTCTTCGATCATTTTGTGGATGGCTTCCGCCTCCGCGCGGGCTTCGTCGAAGCGCCCGAGCTTGGCGAAAGTGCGGGCGCGTCCGTGCTTGAGTCTTCCGTACCACACTTGCTTCTGATCTTCGGGAATACCGCTTTCGGGCACGCTCTCGTAGCCTTTGGCATAAGCCTTCATGGCTTCTTCCGCGCGGCCATTCTCCAAGTGGATACGGGCGATGGAGTTCCAGATGAAAACCTCGGGAAAGGTCTGCGTCCGGCCGCTCGCCCGGTACTGCATCAAGAAGGTGTCGAGCGCTTCGAGGGCCGCCTCGTCTTTGCCTTCATATAGATAGCTGAAAGCGAGACCGTAGCCGATAGGAGCGGGCGCCGCGTCTTTGGGGAGCTGCTTCTCAATGGCTTCGAAGCTCGCGCGCGCCTGCGAGTATTTGCCCTTGAGCAGGTCGTCGTTGGCAATGAACGAACGTGCGCGGTTGCTTGAAGGGCCGATCTCGAGCGAGCGCTCGAACGCGCCGCGCGCTTTCTCGGCGTCGCCCGTAGCTTGATAAAGCTGTCCCAAGAGCATCTGGACGAGCCGCTCGTTCGGGAAGTCCGTGCCCAGAGCTTCGAGCTTCGGAAGCGCTTCCGCGAAACCCGAGCCGCCTGGGGCGCGCGCGAGAACCATCGCGTCGATGAACCGCCGCTCGCCTTCCGAGGCGCTCTCGGCGAGCTTCGCCGCTTTTTCGAGAACTTCATTCGCTTCCGGCGGAGGAACGACGGCCGACAAGTAGTAGACTCCCATGGCGAAACTGGGATCCGCGGCGACGAGTTTGCGTGCGATCTCTGCCGAGCCCGCTCCGAGCTGAAAATTCTCGACGCGGCCCTGCAGTTCATGGATGAGCTTTTTCGCTTCCGCGGATTCCGTCGTCCATTCGAATTTGCCGTCGCTGGCGGCGGCCGTGCTCGCAACGAGTGCGATCATGGTCGACAGAGCGAAATACACCACTGGCTTCCTCTTCATTGAAAGTGCCTCCCTCAATCGGGTGAATTCAAGAAATTGAACGGGCCCCTCCAGATCCGTTCACGTCCTACGAATGACGGTTACGAGCAGACTGGCGAAAAGTTCCCTCCTTGCGTGGATTCGCTCAACGCGCGCGAAAAACCTTATCTAATCCTCCGCCAGCAACGCCGCTAGCGGAGTCTTTCGGGAAGCGTTCACCGGCACGACGGAGCAAAACCATGTCACAAAAAAACGGATGGAATCGAAGAGCGTTCTTGAGGAGCGCAGGATTTACGGCTCTCGCCGGCGCCGTTTCGACCGGGAACTCAGTAGCGGCCGTCGCACCCGGCACCCCGCCCACGCCGCCGGACGACGTGTTCGATTTCGACACTCCGTATAGCCGTGTCGGAACGGACAGCATTAAATGGGACCGTCAGGTCGAGCGCTTCGGCAAGGAGAAAATTCAGGTCGGCATGGGCATCGCCGATATGGATTTCAAAGCGGCGCCGTGCATCACCGAAGCGCTGAAGGAGCGCCTCCACCACGAGAACTGGGGCTACCTAGCGAGCCCGAAGTCCTACATCGAGACCCTCGTCAAGTGGAACAAACGGCGTTACGACCTCGACATCGATCCCGATACCATCGTGATTTCGAGCGGTGTGCATCCGGGGCTCATCGCAGGGCTCAGGACGTTCTCGCCTCCGGGCAGCAAGGTTCTCCTGTTGACGCCGGGATATAACGGCTTCTACGGGGACCTTCGTTGGAGCCGCACGAAGGCTGCAGACAGCCCGCTGAAGCTTTCGAGCGGGCGCTACTCCATCGATTTCGACGATTTGGAATCGCGCATCAGCCACGAGACCCATTCGATGATTCTTTGCAACCCGCAAAACCCGACGGGCAACTGCTGGTCGCCGGAGGACCTCATGCGCGTGGGCCGTATGTGCCTGCAGCATCGAGTGATTCTTCTCGTGGACGAGATCCATTGCGATTTCGTCATGAAGAGGCAGAAGTACACACCCTTCGCGAGTCTTCCGGACAAGGACATCGTCAATAACAGCCTCACGTTCAAAGCCGCGAGCAAGACGTTCAGCCTCGCGGCGATGAAGAACGCTTTCTTCTTCTCGACCAATCCTGACCTTCTTGGAAGGGTGAAAGCCAATCACCGGGCAGACATCAACACCCTGGGCGTCGTTGCGAACCAGGCGGCGCTGACCGATGGCGATGCTTGGCTGGATCAGTTGTTGGTGTATATCGACGGCAACCACGAATTCGTCGAGGCCTATACCCGTGACAAGATGCCACTCGTCGACTACACCAAGGCGCAGGGAACCTATCTCGCGTGGATCGACGTCGCCAAAGTGATCGACAAGATCGACGCCAAAGGACAAGCTGCCGCCGAGACCAAGAAACAAGACGAGGGAGAGCGCCCGGTGTCGGCCGAGATGATCGTCGAGCGCTGGTTCGTCGACAATGCGGGCGTGCAATTGAACCCGGGGACGTCCTACGGCACGAGCGCCGAAGGCCACATGCGCATGAACCTCGGAACGTCGCGTCAGCTCATCAAGCTCGCGCTCGACAACATGGCGAAAGCACTCGCTAAAGTGTAGCCATTCGTTTTGACGAGGATTGGGGGGCCGATCGGCCTCCCCTGTTTTCGGCTATTCGAAATGCTTTTGTAGAAGCGTTTCCCATTCGCCGATGAAATCCGCATAGGCTTTTTCGTCGAAGCTCTCGACGAAGCGCTCGCCCTTTTCCGCGATCGCGATGTACTCGTAGGTGACTTCGACCTCCGTGCGATCTGCCCCTTGTTCCGAGCACTGGACGGTGATAACCCCGACCTTGTCGCCTGGCTCGACTTTGTAGAACTGAACGCGCTTGGACTCCGGCTCGTAAGCCTTCGTGACCCATATCGCCTCGGTAGAGGCATGGTCGTGACTGGTCGTCAAGAAGACGTAGTTCTCGGCGAGCGCAGTCGTTCCCATTACATTGACGTAGTCCCACCCGGGAACCCAGCTTTTTTCTCCCTCTGGGCTGAACAAAGGAAATAGCTTCTCGATCGGCTGCGTCATTTCGAAAGCGGCAGTGTGTTTCGCGGATTTCATAGAATCTCTAATGTACTAATATACTAATATACTAATGTACTAATGTATCAATGTAATCACAGTACCCTACGTGAGCACAACTTGCGACTGCTGAGAGCGAGGCCTTAGACTTTCGCGATGCGTCGCTTTGGGTGCTTGCTCCTAGCCATTTCTATGATGGCCGGCTGCGCTCGGGAGCCGGCCGGACCCACGGTCATCCTCATTTCCATCGACGGCTTTCGCTCCGACTATGTCGATCTCGCGCAACCGCCGCATCTCGATCGGCTCATCGCGAACGGCGTGCGGGCAGAATTGATGGAGCCCGTTTACCCTGCGAACACGTTTCCCAATCACTACACGATCGTCACAGGGCTCTATCCGGAGAACCACGGGATCGTGGACAACAACTTCTACGACCCCGAGCTCGAGGCGGAGTTCGGATTCAAGAATCCAGCGACGTTTTCTGAGAGCCGCTTTTGGCAAGGTGAGGGCGAGCCCCTGTGGGTAACCGTCGAGAGGCAGGGCGGCATCAGTGCGGCCGTGTTTGGGGCGGTACCGACGTCGAGATAGGCGGCGTCCTGCCGGACTTATTGGCATCCCTACGACGGCTCTGTTACCAACGAGGCGCGGGTGGACAACGTGCTTGCATGGTTCGATCTTCCTCGCGAGGAGCGGCCTTCCTTCGTGACGCTCTACATGAGCCACGTCGATAACGCCGGCCACGCGCACATGCCGGGCGGGCCTGAGACCATCGCCGCTGCCGAGGAAGCCGACCGGCACGTGGGCCGGCTGGTCGAAGGGCTCGAGGCGAGAGGTCTCCTCGATGGCGTCCACATCGTCATCGCTCCGATCACGGCATGACGCCCGTGAGCGAAGAGCGCGTCATCTACCTCGACGATTACATGGACCTGTCGAGCGTGAACGTTGTGGGCACGGGTTCGGGTGCACTCCTCTGGCCGCAGCCCGACGAAGAAAAGGACGTTTACGCAGCACTCGCGATCGCCCACCCCAACATGAGTGTTTACAAGAAGGAGGAGATTCCCGAACGGTTTCACTATCGGAACCATCGCCGCATTCCGCCGATTCTCGCCATCGCCGGCGACGGATGGACGATTCGCGCTCGTGAAAGCGCGCGTCCCGTCGCAGGCGGCGCCCACGGTTACGACAACACGCTCCCCAACATGCGGGCTACTTTCGTCGCACACGGCCCTGCTTTCAAGAAGGGCGTCGTGGTCGAGCCCTTCAGCAACATTCACGTCTATAGCCTTCTTACGCACATCCTGGAGTTCGATCCCGCGCCCAACGACGGAAACCTGGAAGCGGTCGAGCACTTGTTGGCACGCTAGAGCCACGCGGGTTGTAAGTTCTATGTCATTCCGCTAAGTTTTCGCGATGTCTCTCACCGCTGGCACGCGCCTCGGCCCCTACGAGATCATCGGAGCTATCGGATCCGAGAGTACAGGGGAGTGTTTACCACATGGACGGGGACGAGCTTCGGCTCACTCATTACTGCGGCGCCGGCAACCAACCAAGGCTGCGCGCCAGTAGCTACGATCCGAAGAAGGGTGTGCTCGAATTCTTCGATTTCGTAGACATTACCAACCTCTCCGAGCCGGACGCGTACTACACGCGGGAGATTACGATCGTGTTCAAAGACGAAGACCGCGTCCAGATCACGTTCACTGGACTCGACCACGGCGAGGAAGCTCCGGCGGTGTATTCCTTGATTCGAAAGTAAAGCGCCCAGGTCAGCTAGGGACGCTCTTACGAGGCGCCCAGAGCAGCGGCGAGGGTCGGGATCGACGTGAGCGGTACCACATCGATCGTGTCGTGCAAGGCGTACTCCTTCGAACCGGGGTAGACGACCCACAACTTTTGAAGCCCGAGATCCTCCAGGGCGATCCGCATCGACCTCGTTCGTCGGGGCGCGTCTTGATACTTGAACTCGAATCCGTAGCGCTTGCCTCCGAGCATCACGAGCAAGTCGAGCTCCGCGCCGCCATGTGTCGACCAAAAGTACGCGTCTCTCGTGTTGAATAGACCAACGATCTGCTCGATCGCGAAACCTTCCCATGAGGCGCCGATCTTCGGATGCGATTGCAGCTCCGAAAGCGTCGCGATTTTGAGAAGCGCGTGAAGAATGCCGGTGTCGCGGAGATAGACTTTGGGAGACTTTACTTGCCGCTTGCCAACGTTCTCGAACCACGGAGGGAGCACGCGAACCATAAAAGCGCCCGCGAGAATATCGAGGTAGTTCCGCGCCGTTTTCTCGGAAGCGCCCAGCGATCTCGCGAGCTCGGCGGCGTTCCAGATCTGGCCGTGGTAGTGAGCGATCATCGTCCAGAACCGGCGCAGTGTTTCAGCCGGAATAGTGATTCCGAGCTGAGGAATATCCCGCTCGAGAAACGTACGCGCGAAATCCTCGCGCCAAACCAAACTTGCCGCGTCGTCCGCGGCAAGAAAAGAGCGCGGGAAGCCACCTCGAACCCAAAGGCGATCTTGGGCTTCGTCGCCGGTCTCACGGAGGTCGAATCCCGACAGGTCGATGAAGCCGATGCGGCCCGCGAGAGACTCGGAGACGCCTCGAACGATTCCAGGAGAAGCAGAGCCGAGCAGTAGAAACCGAGCCGCATTTTTCGGACGGTCCACGAGCACGCGGACAAGCTCGAACAAATCTGGTTGCCTTTGGACTTCGTCGACGATGACTAACCCGGACAGCTTTTCGAGCGCGGTCATTGGGGCTGAGAGGCGGCCTCGATCGACGGGGTTTTCCAGATCGAAGAACTCGCAAGGCTCGCGATCCGCAATCATCCTGGCGAGCGTGGTTTTCCCAGATTGGCGCGGGCCGAGAAGGGCGGCCACGGGATGGAGCTCCAGCGCACGGTCGACGCGCGCGAGGGCTCGAGGTCGTGGGAGCACGTTCTTTAGTATTAATCATGAAAATCAGTATATCAAGTCCTGATTTCCATGATTAATTGAGTGAAAGCGCGTTGGGCGGCGAGACTCACACGGCGGCGAGCGCCTAGAGCGCCTCATCAGAAAGGCGCGACACCATGCGGCGCTTCCAGGAGCCCCACCTAGCCCGCGCCGCAACCTATTCGCGGGGCAGTGATCCGTTGGCGAAACCAGATTGTCAGCGGCTCTAACCTGGTTTCTGCGTGAACGTAAGGAGGCCCGGTTAACTTCTTTCTCGTCCGTTACGAATAGTAACAAAAAGCAACAACGTGAACGTATTGACAACGTATATGCGATGAGCTTAGAATCGTCTCAGCACGCGCTGCGAGCGCCACGCAGCGAAAACTGTATGAAGAAGAGTAAGCTTCAAGAGCGCCTTCGTCGCGATCGTCCGATGAAGACGATTAGTCTCCGGTTTCCGGAGGATGTGGTCGCGGATCTAAAACGAATCGCGCCTTTGCTCGGGTTTTCGGGATATCAACCCTTGATTCGGGCCTATGTCGGACAGGGCTTTCGAAAAGATCTCGAACGCTTGGAAGGCGCGAGCGATATTACGAGGCTCATCGACAGCTTGAAGCAACAGGGTGTTGAGCCTGATGTTATCGCGGCCGCGGTCGAATCAGCCAAGCTGGAGCTCTAGTCGTAACCTTCCCGTCTGCGTCTCCAAGGCAGGTATTCCAACAGGGGCAGCATTCACTCTAGACCAAATGACAAGCCGCCTGATGGTTCTCACCGACGCCGCGGGGCTCAGGCGTTTCGCTGCGGCACTGCGGCTCGACTTCCGGGCAGCGGGTGTGGAAGCGGCATCCCGCCGGGGGTTGTGCGGGCGACGGAATCTCGCCTCCGAGCACCTGTCTCGCACGTTTTTGGTTGGGTCTCGGCAGGGAGGCGAGCAAAGCCTTCGTATAAGGATGGCGGGGCTTTCGAAAGAGATCTTGTCCGGAGCCGATCTCCGCAATCTTGCCGAGGTACATCACCGCGACACGGTCGCAGAGATGGCGGACCATTCCCAAGTCGTGCGAGATGAAGAGGTAGGAAAGACCGAACCGCTCCTGGATGTCTTTCAAAAGGTTCGCGATCTGCCCCTGAATCGAGACGTCCAGCGCAGAGACCGGCTCGTCACAGACGATCAGGTTCGGGTTGAGCGCGAGCGCTCGCGCGATACCGATCCGTTGCCGTTGGCCGCCGGAAAATTCGTGAGGGTAGCGATCGCTGAAAGATGGGTCGAGGCCGACGATCTCCATGAGCTCGCGGATCCGCTCCTCTCGCTCTGTCCGGCTCGAGCTCGTGTGCTCGGCGAGGGGCTCGCCAATCGAGGCGCCAATCTTCATCCGCGGGTTGAGCGAGGAATAAGGATCTTGGAAGATCATTTGCATCTTCGAGCGGAGCTTCCGGAGGGGGCGGCGGTCGAGGCGGTGCACATCCACTCCGTCGAAAAGCACCTGCCCGGCGGTCGGCGCTGTCAGCCTTACGATCGTGCGCGCGAGCGTGGTCTTGCCGCACCCGCTTTCTCCGACGAGGCCGAGCGTCTCGCCTTGCTCGAGCTCGAACGAAACGCCGTCGACGGCGCGCACCGTACCGACCCGCCGCTGCCAGATGCCGCGCTGGATCGGGTAGTGCTTTTCGAGCCCAACGACTTGCAGCACCTTTGCCATCGCTACGCCCTACGCTCGCGCCCGCCTTCGATGTCCCACCAGCACGCGACGCGTCGGTCGTCCTCGAGCTTCATGAGCGGCGGGTTCTCTTCTCGGCATTTCTCGTACACGAGCTCACAGCGCTCCGCGAAAGGACATCCACGAGGAAGCGCCGTCATACTGGGCGGCTGTCCCGGGACCGTCGACAGACGCTCCTGCTTATCCGCATCGATTTGGGGAAGCGAAGCGAGTAGCCCCACGGTGTAAGGATGTTGGGGAGATGCGAATAGCGGTCCGACGCGTGCATATTCCACGATGTAGCCGCCATACATGACCGCGACCCAATCGGCGAGATCGGCGACGACGCGAAGGTCGTGCGTGATCCAAATCATCGCCATATCCCGCGAGGCGCGGAGCTCGGTGACCAACTCGAGAATCTGTGCCTGGATGGTGACGTCGAGCGCCGTCGTCGGCTCGTCCGCGATGAGCAGTCCCGGGTCGCAAGAAAGCGCCATCGCGATCATCACGCGCTGACACATGCCGCCCGAGAACTGATGAGGATAGTCGTCGAGGCATTCTTGGGGACGCGGAATGCCCACCGCCCGCAGAAGCTCAGCGGCTTTGTCTCGAGCTTGGACCGAAGAGAGCCCGCGATGCACTTCGAGGATCTCCGTCATCTGGCGTCCAATGGTCAAGACCGGGTTGAGGGACGTGAGCGGATCCTGAAACACCATCCCGATATCTGCGCCGCGAACGCGCCTCATCGCCTCTTCGTCGAGCGAAAGCAAGTCCTGCCCGTCGTACTGGATGGCTTCCGCGGTGCTCGTCGCCTGTCGAGACGGCAGGAGGCGGAGCAGTGAGAGCACGGTGGCCGACTTACCGCAGCCGCTCTCGCCAACGAGAGACAGCACTTCTCCACGCTCGAGCGAAAAGCTGACACCATTGACCGCGTGCACCGCGCCTTGCCGCGTGTGAAAACGGGTCTTCAGACCACGTACCTGCACAAGAGCTTCGGAGCTCATCATCACCTCAGTCTCAGTGAAACTCCTGGCGTGACCCAGCGTCCGGACTCGTTGGACTCGATCGCCGCCTGCACGAGACTGAGACTCTTCAGATGATCGCGCCCCGTCGTTGTGGGCTCGAGCTCCCCGCGAATCGCCCCGACGAGCTCTTGAAGAAGAAGCCGCGTGTCATCGACAAACGGGACGCAGGGCGGAAGATCTACGGCCTGCTGCTTCTCGGATTCTTCCGCCGACTTGAAGCGCCGCCCCGAAAGGCCGAGCCCAGGATCGAAGTCGACGCGTACGAGATCGTCGAATTGCGAGCGCTGCACGAGAACACCTGAAGCAAACTCGCTGCGCCAGTCGAAGCTCATCTTGTTCCAGGCCGCAGTCCACGTGCCTTGGTAGTTGACGCGTACACCAGACTCGAAGCGAAACAAGACGGAGACGCAGCAATCGTTCTCGTAGCTGCTCCATGCCGGCCGGAAAGAATCCGCGACAAGAGACTCCACTTCGAGGCCGTAGCAATAGCGCAACAAGTCGAAGTGATGGATGCTTTGCTCGAAGAGCATGGGGTAGCGCATCGAGAGGGGATAGTCGTTGAGATCCACACGCCGGCCGTTTCGGTGTCGCACATAGGAAAACTGCGCGTAGCTCAAAACGCCGAGCTCGCCGCTCTGCACATAGTGCCGGATGCGCTGCGAGGTGGATAAGTAGCGGAAGTTCATCCCCACGAGGAGCTGAACGCCGTGTGCCTCGGCAGTGGTGACGAGATCGACGACCTCGTCCATGTCCTCGGAGAGAGGCTTCTCGCAAAGGACGTGCTTGCCCGCGGTCAGCGCGGCCTTGCCGATCGCGTAGTGGGTCTCGGGCGGCGTCGCGATGATGACCGCGTCAGGTCGGCACTCTTCGAGAGCTGAGGCGACATCCTTGTAAGAGGCCAATTCTTCGGAAACGGACTCTGCCGTCGACGGATCCCGGTCGACGACCCCGACGAGAGCGACGCCCGGCGCTTCCGCGCAAACGGCTGCCCACACCCGCCCGCGCACGCCGGCTCCGACGAGCACGACGCGTACCTCGCCTTCGATCGCCATGGCAACGCGCTATAGGTTTTCGATGAATCTCGCGAGCCGGTCGAGCGCCTGTTCGATCTTGTCTTTGGGCGAGAGTAGCGTGATGCGTACGTGTTGGTTGGTGTCATCCGCGAAGAGCGTACCGGGAAAAATCATGACCTGCTCCCGCCACAAAAGCTCGTAGCAAAACGTCTCGGCGTCGAGACCCGTGCTCGAGACATTCGCGTAGACATACATGCCACCGCCCGGATAGCCGTAGCTGATGCCGAGCCCGTCGAGCCGCTTCAAGATGATGTCGCGTCTCTCTTGGTACTCCTCTGCCATGGCGCGCTGCGCGTTTGCCCCAATCCGGAGCGCCGCGAGCGCACCCTGCTGAAGTGCCGGCGGCGTACAGATGCTGAGCGTTTGCTTCACCTCGATGGCGGGCTCCATCAGCCAATCGGGACCGGCCAGATAGCCAACGCGCCAGCCAGTCATGGCATAAGCCTTCGAGAACCCGTTGATCGTCACCGTGCGCTCATAGAGCCCGTCGAACACTGCGAGGCTCGTATATTCCCGGCCGTCGAAAAGAATCTTCTCGTAAATCTCGTCCGACAAAACGAGAAGATCGCGCTCGACCGCGAGTGCAGCGATCTCGGCCAAGTCTTTCTTCTCGGTCAACGCCCCCGTCGGATTATTGGGATTGGCAACAACAAGAAGCTTCGTTTTCTCGGTCAAAGCACGCTCGATGTCCGCCGCTTTGAGCGCGAAATCGTTCTCTTCCGTCGTCGGTACCGACACGACCTCACCACCCGCCAGACTCACCATATAGTCGAACGCGTTGAACCGCGGCGCCTGCAGGAGGACTTCGTCACCGGGATCGACGAGACACATGATGGAGATAAAAAGAGCCTCCTGACAGCCGTTCGTGACAATGACTTGACCGGCGGAGTAGTCGAGACCGTTCTCCCGCCGCAACTTCTCACAGATCGCTTCACGCAGCTCGACGGAGCCCGCTGGCATTGTGTAGTGATGAAACCCTTCGTTGAGTGCGCGGACGCCTTCGTCGACGATCTCCCGGGGTGTATCAAAATCCGGGTCGCCACGACCAAGAGGAATGATGTCATCGAGCCCAGCCGCCAGCTCGAGCATACGAGTCCGAATACTGGCCTTCACCGCAACAGCACGCTTAGCGAGAAGCGTCATAGCTTTGTATCTTCTTGATCCACGAAGCTCAAAACGGCCGACCGCCCCGTAGGAGCGTCAGCGTCACGGCGCCAAGCGCCTTCAGATCCTCGAGTGGGTTCCCGTCAACCGTGATGATATCGGCTTCTTTCCCCTTCTCGAGTGTCCCTATTTTTTCATCGAGCTTGTTCATCTTCGCGGCGTCTCGGGTCGCTGCCATGATTGCCGCGTGGTTGTCCCCTACGACGCCCATCTGCACCATGAACTCGAGCTCCGGCACGACGGTGCCGTGGCGGACGACCGGGCTTCCCGAGTCGGTCCCGAAGACGATGCGGACACCCGCTTTTGCGGCGCGTACCATGCCGTCGAAGCGGCTCTTGTCGGCCACCGCTTTCTGACGCTCTTTGATTTTCCACTCTGGGATGTTGTACTTCCGTGCCACTTCGGAGACCGATTGCATCACGAGCGGCGAGAAGGTCGTAACGATAGGGATGTCTTTTTCGAGAAGAAGCGTGATGGTCTCGTCGGACATGGCGCCGCCGTGCTCGATGACGTCGATGCCGAATTTGGCGGAGCGGGCGATGGCGGCGTCGAAGGTCGCATGCGCTGTGATGGGACGTTTGTGTTGATGCGCCTCGTCGATGACGGCTTCGAACTCCGCGTCGGTGAGCTCTAGATTGTCGTGGCATGTCATGATCTTGATGAGGTCTGCGCCGTGCATCACTTGCTCGCGCACCGCGCGACGCATCTCGTCCCGGCCGGACGCCTCGCGGCAGCACCAATAGGTGTGGCCGCCGGTCTGGGTGATGGCCTCGCCGCAGATGAGAAGGCGCGGGCCGGGAAAGATGCCTTGCTCGACAGCTTGCTTCGCGAAATAGCCGCTCTTGTTCATCCCGAGATCGCGTACCGTTGTCGTTCCCGACTTCAAGCTCGCGAGCATGTTGGCGGCGCATTTGTAGGCGCTGATTTCCGGCGGATCGTGAAGGGCTTGATGAGCGAGGTCGTGGATGCCGTCCCAGCCAAGGTGAGCGTGCGAGTTGATGATGCCGGGGAGAATCGTCCCCGGCGTTTCAATCACTTCGTGCTCGTTCGTGCCCTTGGCCAGGCGTGCATTGGCGTCGGTGCCGACGTCCTCGATGATGCCGTCTCGAATCTCGACATAGCCGTCTTCGATGACTTCGTTGCCGACCGCGGTAATCACCCTTCCGGTGAGGATGGCGGTCAGAGGTTTTTTGACCGCGAGCTCCTGGAGCAGCGGTTGAAATTTCCATGCGGGCGCTTCGGGCATTCTTGAACTCCTTTCGTTGTTTCGGATTTCTGGAGAATCACGTCACTTGAGACCCAGCTCCTCGAGCGCACGGGCGGCGCCGTCCAAATTGCTGAGTTTCATGCTTGCATAGTTCGGAGAAAAGATGACACCGGCACCGCCCGCGGCGTAAGTAGCGAGAACGCTCTCGTGTACGATCTCAGGCGTGCACTTGGCTTGCTCGGGGCTCACACGCGGCGCGTCCACGCCTACGCCCATGTAGACAGGGAGCTTCCCGTCTAGGGCTTGGACTGCGTCGCGGCACTGCCCGCCGACATAGGTTCTAGCCCCCATGCCTTTTTCTATGAGCTCGCCCCAGGCTGCCTCTTCGAGACCGAGGATCTCGCAGAGGATTGGGTTCCACTCCTCGGGCGTGGCGTCCTGCAGCAGCGTCTCGTGGAACGCGGTCATCTCCTTCACGTAGATTTGCCCCGATTGGTGTTGATAGGTGATGGGCTTCACCCAATCGGCGTAGTCAACCGCTTCCGCCCACGGATATTCGGCCTTTCGAATGGGGTTGAAGTGATTCCGGTTCCAGACGTTGAGGCCGAACTCGAGATCCGGCTTGCACCATTTCGTGATGCCGTAGAGTTCACGGTCGAGATCTTTGTTGCGCCGCACCCAGTGACGCTCCAGGAGCAGGATCTCTGGATGCTGCAGAAGCGCTCGGAGAAATTCGATAAACGTGCCGTCGACGAAGCGTTCGCCCGCCCGCGCCGCTTGAAAGAACGCATAAAGCTTTCCCGAGGCCGTGCGGGCGCGCTCGACGTCGATGCCGTAGGACTGGAAGCTCTCGATACAGAATTGACAGAAGCAAGTCGGCGCCGTTCCCGATACGAGTTGGTCGAGAGGGCTACTTCGCTCGTTGCACCACATGATGCCGTCGATGTCATAGTTACGACAGTGGTCCTCAATGAGGGCATGCCAGAAGTTTCGATAGTCGGGATTTTCGAGGCACGGCTCAGGGCCGATTCGCCCGAGATGATCCACCTCCAGGCATTGAGGCAAGTTGGGGATGGGTACCCCCTTCGCCGAGCCATGCCCCGCATATTTGAAGAGAGGCTCCATGAGCTCGGGCATTACCTTCATGCCACGTTTCCGCGCACCCGGAATGACTATCTCCAAGATGTCTTTGTCCCTCATCCCGGCGTCGGGCGCGCGAAAGTTTCGGATAAGTGTGTTGTCGTAGAGCTCGGGTCGAGGTGTCAAATACGAACCACCCGCGACTTCGGCGGGCTCGGCGACACCGTGGTCGGGCCAGCCGTCGAGCTCCCACGAAATGCTCCGGCCGATCTTGAGCCCGAGCCAGCTCACGGTTCCGATGAAGAGCACGTTGACGCCGACACGCTCGGCGAGTGTATCGAGCACCGCGTCCACGCCTTCGTCGACGAAACTGACGGGGCCAAGCTGCATGCCTACAAATTTTCGATCGGTCATCTCCTGCTTAAGCTCGCTCTCTCTTGGCCTCGCCCGGAGTGTCGTCGGCCCAGCGGGCCGGGCTCCCGCCTCCGCCCTTCGGGCTTCGGCGAGGCCCCGACGAAGCCTTGGCGAAGTCGTACGCTCCGCTCACGCACTCCCTATGAGCGACACGGTATCACCGTGAGCTCAAACGCGGGTCCAAACTTTCTCGAAGGCTGTCCCCGAGAAGGTTACAGGCCATGACGGCGGTGAAAATCGCGAGGCCGGGGAAGGTCGAGATCCACCAAGCCCGCCCCAGAACCTCACGCCCCACCGCGGCCATCAAGCCCCACTCCGCGGTGGGCGGTTGCGCGCCCAGGCCGAGAAAGCTGAGCCCCGCCCCCACCGCAATGGCGTTTCCGAACTGAAGGGTCGAGAGCACGAGAAGAGGCGCCATCGTGTTGGGAAGCACGTGCCGGAACATGATCTTCAGGTCGCGCAGTCCCAGAAGCCGCGCCGCGTCGATGTAAGCCTGCTCGCGCAGCGAGAGCACGGTGCTTCGGATGAGACGCGCGTAGCGGGGGATGGTCGAGACGCCGACCGCGATCATCACGTTCGTGATGCTCGGGCCGAGAGCGGCGATGATCACGAGCGCCATCAGCATGCCGGGAAAGGCGAGCATGGCGTCCATCGCGCGCATGATTAGCGTGTCAACTCTTGCGCGGTAGTAGCCCGAGACGATGCCGAGCGTCGTGCCCACCGCCGCGCCAATGCTGACGCTGATGAAGCCGAGCACGAGGGAAATGCGCGCGCCGAAGATCACGCGGCTCAGTACGTCGCGCCCGAGGCGGTCCGTCCCGAACCAGAACTCGGAAGAGGGCGCTTGCCGGGCGTCGCTCACGGTCTCGAAAGGATCGTAGGGCGCCACTCCTGGCGCGAGCGCCGCCATCATGGTCCAGGCCACGAGAACCAATAGCCCGGCGATGAGACTGGCGCGCGCGTTCATGGTTCTATCCCGCGGCGTCGCCGTAGCGGATCCGCGGATCCAGCCACGCGTAGCTGATGTCAACGAGCAAGTTGACGAGGACATAGATCGTCGCCATGAACAAGACGATCCCTTGAACGAGCGGGTAGTCCTGCCACAGGATGGCGCTCACGACAAGACGTCCTAGCCCTGGCCTGCTGAAAACGGTCTCGGTCACGACCGTGCCCGAGAGCATCGCTCCGAACTGGAGCCCGACGATGGTCAGCACCGGCAAGAGCGCGTTTCGGAGCGCGTGGCGGAGATAGACGATACGCGCCGGGAGGCCCTTCGAGCGCGCAGTGCGCATGTAGTCCTCGACGAGCACTTCGACGAGGGACGAGCGCGTCAGGCGGCTGATGACGCCCGCCGAGACGAGACCGAGCGTCACGCTCGGGAGAACGAGCGAGCGAAAGCCGATAGCACCCGCGGGCGGGAACCAGCCGAGCCAGAACGAGAAGACGAGAATGAGGAGCAGGCCGAGCCAAAAAAGAGGCAGCGACACGCCGGCATAGGCGAGGACCAAGCTGGCGGTGTCGACCCACGAGCCTTGTTTGAGCGCGGCGAGGACACCGGTCGACATTCCGATGGAGACGGCGACCGCGATCCCGCCGAGTGCGAGCGCGAGCGTCGAGCCGAGTCGCTCCAGAATGAGGTCGAGCACGGGCTCGCGAAGGCGGACGGAGTTACCGAGATCGCCGGTCAAAGCACCCCCGATGAACCGGAAGTACTGCACGTAGAGCGGGTCGTTCAAACCCATGAGCTCGCGCAGCTCTTCCTGGCGCTCGGGCGTAACGGCGCCACTCTCCGCACCCGCGAGCATCAACTGAACCGGATCGCCCGGAAGCGCGTGCATGATCGAGAAGATCATCAGTGAGACCAAGAAAAGCACGGGCACGAGCTGTGCTGCCCGCCGCGCGATGTATCGGGCCAGCATCAGTCCATCAGTCGCTAATTCGGGTGTTGTGAAGAAAGAAGAACTGGCCTTCGGATGAAAGCTCGAACCCCGTGACCTTGGACGACACGGCGTAAAAGATCGGCTCGCTGAGCGTGGGGAGCATCAGCGCGTTGTCCATGACTATTTTTTGCGCTGTCTTCGCGATCTCGCAGCGTGCGTCGGGATCGGGCACCACCCGCAATTGAGCCACGACTCCATCGAGTTCCGGATCGACATAGCCGCTCCACGCCCATCCGCCGACGACGTCGTGCGCGGAGTTCCACACCATGTCGAGAAGCATCGGGTCCGGGCTTCGCTGCCGTTCGTAGATGAGATCGAAATCGCGACGGTTGACTCTCTCGAGCTGCACCGGACCGGGAATCTTCTCGATCGTGAGCGCAATCCCGAGCTTGCGCCACTGCGTTTGCACGGCTTCTCCGATCTCCTCATAGTGCAGGATCGTCCATCGGAACGCGAGCGGTGTTCCGTCCTCGACCCCTTCAACCCCGTGAGCCTCGCGCACGCCGTCGCCGTCCCGATCGACGTAGCCGACTTCTTCGAGAAGCGCTCCCGCTTTGTCTTTGTCATGCGGGTAATAGTCCGCGTTACCGTCCCAATAGCACGGGTGCACCGTGTTGAGCGGACCGTCGGCAATCAGATAGCTACCATCGAAGAGGAGGTCGTTGACGGCTTTTTGATCCGTTCCGTAGAGCAACGCTTGGCGAAACTCTAGAATGTTCCACGGCGCTAGGCGCGTGTTCATCATCATCGAGAGCCCCGTCCCCGCCTGAAACCCCTGCACGAGCCGGAAGCCTTCGCGATCGCGATAGTCCTCGACATAGGTCGCGGGTAGGTTCATCGCAATGTGCGCGTCACCCGTTCGGACGACGTTGCCGAGCACGGCTTCTTCGCTGATGAACCGTATGGTGACGCGGTCGAGATGCGCCGGGCCGCCATGCTCGCTGATGCTGTTCCAGCCGCCGTAGCCGTCCCATTTCTCTACAGTGACGTGATCGTTCGGTGCCCATTCCGAAAGCGTGAAAGGGCCCGCACCTACGAGGTGTTTCGCGAACTCGTGAAGCCCCCATTTCTCGGCCGCGGTCGGAGACCAGATGGGTGCGCGCCGGAAGGCATCGAGCACCGTCACCCACGGCACTTTGTAGTGCAAAGTGACGGTAGTGGCGTCCACGACCTCGACGCGATCGACCGGACCGATTTGCGCCGCCATTTCCGCGGACTGCGTTTCCGGCGCGAGGATGCGCTCGACGTTGTACTTGACCGCTTCCGCATCGAAAGGCGTCCCGTCTTGAAACGTCACGTCGTCACGCAGCGTGAACGTCCACGCGTCCGCCTCCGGCGAGGACGTCCAGCTCGTCGCGAGGGCGGGATGATAGGCCCCGTCCGGTCCGAGAATCAGGAGCGGGTCGGCGATGAGCGAGTCGATGAGCCACGCGGGCTGATAGGGTTCGATATGGCCGTCGAGTGACGCGGGCTCTCGGGTTCCGTCCCATGCCATGACGAGATGCGCGAGCTTCGGCGCGTCGGGATCGAGCGCGGACTGACAGTTCGCGAAGGAGAGCGCAGCCAGCATCGTTGCAGGAAGACGCATCGGAATTTGGATCGAGTTCCGTGGAGTCGGGGAAGGTGAGATGGCTGCCGTTACCTTCTTACGAGCCGTCTTCGGGGAACAAGTACGTTGCGTGGCAGGTCTCGCAAGCGTCCATGATGGCATTTCCCGCCTCCCAGAGAGCTTTTACGTCACGTCCCAAAGTCACTCTCCGTTCGTCTCACCGCGGCTTCTGGGTGTGTCCCGAATCCGACCGCGATCTTCGTCGCCGATCCAATAAATGCCGTGGCATCGATCGCAGGCAAAGTAAATTTGCTCGCCGATGGCAAAAATTTCTTCGGGATCTCTCGCCTCTGCCGCCTTGAGCGCGGCCTCGCCGGCGTCGATCATCGCGAGCGAGAGGCGCATCCACGTTTCCTGGTCGCGCGCGCGATCGCCCATCATTAACAAATTCCCCGACTCCATGAGGACGACGGCGGCGTTTCTTACCTCGGCCCATTCCTCATCCGTCTCGGGATACCACTCGTCAACGCCCTCTATGGTAATGATCGTCCCAACCGAATCCCATAGAACGGCGGCCGCGGGGTCGACAATCGAGATCATGAGGCCTTTGACGTCCACCATCGGCTTGTACGGTGGCCCCGAACGGTCCTCCCCGCAGCTTGCGAACAAGAGGGTGCTCGCGAGGACGAGCCCGGCCGCAACCCGGCTCACTTCGACGCCTTTTTCGCCGCTTTGTCGTCGACGCGCGCGGCTTTCAGAACGCCTTCGAGTCCGTAATTGCCTTCGTGGCAGGCGTACTCGTAAATCGCATCCGTACTACTCTTCAAAGGGACCATCGCTGTCCAGGGACGCGCGTAGGTGGTCGGGTCGGTGACCGAGATCCCCCAGGTAATCGTCTCGGCGTCGACGCGGGTGAAGCGCTCGACGAGGTGAAGATTCTCGGCAGTACCTTTGAAGAAACTCTTGGGAGAGAAATTCGTGGTCTCGACGACGAGCGTGTCGCCTTCCCAGTGGCCGCGAGAATCCCCGAGCCACGGACGAACGTGGTCGTCGAGATGCGGGCGTCCGCCCATCGGAATGATCCGCACTTCGTGGGCGATCTCCTGCAGGATCACGACGTGATCGGGAGTCTGAAGAATCTGGAAATAACTGTTGTAGCCCGCGAGCATGTTGGGCGCACCCCACGTGATGCAACGCACTCCATTGCTCAAGTCCTCCGGCCCGGCCGGTTCGATCCCGAGAAACCCTTTCGTTGCTTTGCCGCTTCATTTCTTTCCCTCCGGAGTCATCTCGGGCAACCGGCCATTGGGGGGATCGATGATCAGAGACGTCCGGCTCTCGATCTCTCTTTCCACGAGCCACGTCTGGTCGTAGTTCCCGGTGTTCCCGTCGAAGGAGCGGAAATCGGTGCCGTCCGCGAGGGCCGCCCGAATCAGATCGTCCCCAAAAAACGCGTCGCCGCCGTCGATGACCTCTGCGGCTTTCGCTTTGAGCGCGGCAAGCTCCTCGTCGCTCAGCGTGGCTTTGTCGCCAAAGGCCTGAGGCCGCTGGAGCGGTGTGGCACTGTTATTGGCCCACACCCCTTGGAGATCGGGATCCCCCCACGGTGTGCGCGGCGTTTCGGATTGGCCGGCGAGCAGCGAGGCGGCAAGGACAAGGGAGCCGAGAGCCACGGCTCCGGCATGGAACCAGGTGACACGTTGACGGACCACGCAAAACCTCCTCGACACACGCTTCGATTCGGGGACGATAGCACGTCTCGTGGGCGAAATCTCCTGAGACGATGCCAGTCAGCTCGAGAGAGATGCCGTCGCCGAGGAATGGGTGTCGCGAGCGGTCCCTGACGATAAGAAAAGGAAAAAAAGCTTGACCCGTTTTGCGCGTCAAAATGCCTCGCGTTGCGGTCACGTCTGAAAATAGAGTTCACGCAGCAGTATAGGTCACTGCTGCCTTCCTATTCTTCTGCAGCCGCTCGTCCGGAGGTCTTCAACTTCCGCTTTTCAGCAGATCGGGATTTCAAGGACAAGTTCGAGCGACTCGCGGAAGTCATTGGCGTCGAGAATGCTCAGAAACATATGGCCGAGGTTTTTGCGAAGGCCCTCGACATCGCCCTCGAGAAGAACGACCCGAAGAGGAAGCTCGAGCGGCGGAGAAAAAAACAGCGAGCCTCCGCGCCACATCTCGCTCAACGAGATGGCTAAAAAAGACGAGCCCGCCAAGTCTCGACATGTTGCCGCCGAGGTTGTCGGGCGCGTCCACGAACGTGACGGGTACCAATGCGTCTATCGAGGCCGTGACGGGAGGCGATGTACGGCGCGGCAGGGCTCCACATCGACCACTCGGAACCGTTTGCCATTTTTCACTCCAACGAGGAGTCCAAGGATTCGACCACCCGAAAGACGGATCCGGACGGATCTTTGTGAGCATGAACGAAGGGAAGATCTTGGCGTTTTCGTCGACGGGGGCATTCTTCGGTGTATTCCTGGATCTGGCGTCGGTTGGCCCAGTCCCGCGTTTCAACGACACGCTCGGTTTTGTGACTCGCGGGCTCTCCTCCATCGCTTTCCACACGGATTACGACAAGGTCGGATCGCCCGGTGCGGGAAAACTGTACACGCTCTACAGAACGTATGTGCCCGGCGCCTAAGCGGATGCAGGTCGTGAGCGTCTCGAGGAGGCGCACGAGCGATCAACATTGAATGGACGAGGTCGTCTGGTCAAATAACTCATGCCGCGTCTCGGTAGTAGCATTTGAGCACTCCGCCGAGCCGTTCCCTACATCGAACGCACCCTCCAGCACGATGCGTGTACTCATGGGCGGGAACACTTGGTGACCCTTAGGGGCTCACGGCTTTGGCACCAAGAATAACCGCGTCCATTGCGTCCTGCTGTTCCGGCTGAGCGGAGCATTCGACGACTTGCCAGTCGCCGCGTGACGTGCCAATTCTGAAAGGTCCGTTGAGATACATCGGAGCCTAAGGTGCTAGAGTGGCGTGTGATCGTCAGCGCCGCCGTGGTCGAGATTCCTCGACGGAGAAGAGCGGTTAGTGTCTCACTCGGGGATGGTTGAAACCCCTCGCCTTCAGGCGAAGCCTTTAGGAGGCTTGCGGTACGATCCCCGGATGAAAGGATATCGGAAATCATCGCACACGACGTATCAATTAAACTACCATTTCGTATTCATCCCGAAGTACCGCAAGCCGGTATTGAGAGGAGATGTAGCACTTCGCCTGCGGGAGTTGATAAGAGAGATCTGTGCGACGCACCACATAGAAATACTGAAGGGCCATGTACGGCCAGAGCACGTTCATCTGTTGCTGAGCGTGCCGCCACGGCTGTCGCCGAGCCGAGTAATGCAGGCGATCAAGGGGAAGACATCGCACAAGCTGATGCGTGATTTTCGAGCGATCCGCAAGAAGTTTTGGGGTCGGCACCTGTGGGCGCGCGGCTATTTTGTAGCGACGAGCGGAAACGTGACCGATGAGGTTGTGGCCAAGTACATCGAGCTGCAAGGAGGGCTGCCGGAAGACGACGAGTCGTTCAGGGTAAGCGAGTAATCCTCCGCCGTGCGCCTTTAGGCGACTTTAGTCGCCCGCGAACCCATCGCCTTTAGGCGATGGAGCGCACCCGCTCAGTTCCTTTTTGCCCAGACGCCCCGCAAGAAGTCGGCCCGCTTGTCCTCGGGGACGCGGGCCATGCAGGCGCTGCATTCTTGCTCGAGAAAGGACAGGATCTTGCTTTCCGTATCGCCGAGGCGATTCGGCTCGACGGCCTTCGGATCGGCCCACTCGCTGGTGAGGCTCCACCATTTCTTCAGCTCGCGCGGACGTACTACTTCCTCGATCCGTAGCCCGAACTGTTCTCCAAGATGGGTGAAGTCGACAGCAGCGGTACTCTGTTCGGCTTCGAGAAACGTAGCTTCGAACCATCGCGGGACGGGCATTTCCGTACCCTTTCCGCTCGAGAGTGATAAAAGCCGGCCAGACGGAAGATGCTACCAGTTTTCCGCTCTCGCTCCTACCGACCTGCGCATACTACATTGCTTTTCCGCCATCGCTCTCCCCAGTTCCTTCCATAAATTCGATCCGCGGAGGTAAAGCGCTTCTCGCCCCGGACTGAGTTCATTTCAATCGCTTCGGGCAGCATCACGGTGATCGCGGGCTCGAAGCCCGCCCAGGAACGCTGCGCCTCGTGTCCCAGGGATACCGCGTCAAGCGCAGCGAGCTCAAGCAGCGAGACGACTGTGATAGTGATGGAGGCCGCCGACCTTGGGAACGACAGTCACTCGCCCCATCTCGCGACGAGTCTTGAACGCCAAGATGAGCGAGCGAAGAAACACCCAAATCATGCCGGGATGCTGAGCCGCCGTGCGTGAACGATCAACTGCGACGCGCCCGGATGAATAAATGAAAGGGAGTGCGTCCAGTGAAGGCTGGCATGTTCAGTGGGAGACAAGTCCCACCGGGGCAAGAGTCAGAAGCCCCGTAGCTTAAGTCACGTTCGTGGAGGAAACGAAGGGGAAGAAGCTGACTGACAAAGCCATCTTTAGGATGGTGAGCGAGTTACCGGGCCGTAACGCAAGTGAACCCACAGGTGGCCTCGATAATTTAAAGGTCCGGAGGCCGAGCCCTCTCTCTTCGGGTGAAGGCAGCATGGCTGGTCGCAATCTGACTGTCGCGGCGAGCCACTCCGGCGGGGTGGTAGGGACAGCACGGTGACAAGGACATGCCAAGCAACTGGAGAAGCCGTCCTCGTCCCAGGCAGAAATGTCTGGAGCAAGGTAAGTCGTATAACCGGCGCCCCCGGGAAATCGGCTGAAGACGAGACGGTGGCGGCTGGGTCCGTAATAGCGTTGAAGCGGGGTAACGCCTGTGGAGCAAAGGGGCCCTGCTGCACACCGATCCTTCGTTCGACAAGTGAGGCAGGGGTGAGATGACAAACTCATCCGTCAGTCTGCAGGAGCTGAGACGAAGGATATACGTCAAGGCGAAGGCCGAACCGTCCTGGTGCTTTATTGCGTCAAGAGTTTGGCGGGAAGCGATGGAGTCGACGGGGGATCTACGATTTTGGATTCTCGCCGACAGTTGCCCCCGCAGGATAGGTCACATAACCCTTGACCAGAAGTGTGCAGGAGCGCGTAGTGCGGGAAATCCGCATGCTGCGTGCGACGCGGCGGGGGCTGGAAACGGGGACATGGTAAGGACTGAGGCACCGGCACTTGGCGAAAGCCGCCGGCAACAGCTACTCCCCTTACCTACATCTACCGCGCCAGCCAGAGACCCTACCAGGGCCCGTCCGGGTACCGAATTGGCCAAAACTGGTGAACGGAGCCAGCCTAGCCTATAATCCCATCCCCAACGCCCCCGCTGATCGACATGAAGGATACGTCGCCCTTGGTCTCCGTCATCATGGCTACCTACAACCGCAGCAACATTCTCCCGTTCTGTATCGACACCGTGGTGCGCCAGACCGTGGAGAACTGGGAGCTGTGGGTCGTGGGAGACGCTTGCACCGATGATACACAGGAAGTCATGAGCTCCTTTGACGACCCGAGAATCCGCTTCGTAAATTTGCCTCGAAACGTCGGCGACCAGTCAGGCCCCAACAACGAGGGGTTTCGGCGCTCCAGCGGCCGCTACATCGCGTACCTCAACCACGACGATCTTTGGCTGACGGATCATTTGGAAAGTTGTGTGCGAGAGGTGGAAACCCACGAGGCGGATGTTGTTTTTTCCATGGTCGAAGTAGTGAGGGCAGACGGGCCGAACTGGCTGAGCAGCGTGGTCCCCGATCAAACGTTCGCACCGTACATGGATGTACGCGCGTCAAGCTGGGTGATCCGCCGCGAGGCTATAGAGGAGGTCGGCCCCTGGCGCTCCTATCGGGAGACGTTCGACGTGCCCTCGGGCGACTGGCTCTACCGCGCCTGGCGGGCGGGGAAGACGATTCGCGGGATTCCGCAACTGACGGTGGTTGCAGTCGAAAGCTCGAACCGTCCCGGACTCTATGCAAAGCGCGAATTCCTAGAAAACGAGGCGCTCTACAACCGCCTCGTGAGCGAGCCCGACTTCCGCGAGCGGGAATCGACCGCGATCGCGCGAAACTACGCCATCGATAGTCTCGATCTCGGAGTGGCGGCGTTGCTAAAGAGATCCCTCGTCAACCTCATCAAACGAGCCGCTATCGCTCTCCACTTCAATCCACGGGGAGTCATGAATCTCCTGCGCTACGGCCGAAGGGGTGGATTCATCGAACGGCTACGTCGTGAAAGGGGTCTTGTCGATCCCGGGACGTCACAGTAGACTCGCGGGTTGCTGCGCACCGAACGTGGCACACCGCGGTTGGCCGGAAGGAAAGTGTCGAAGTGAAGGTCATCGAGACATCTTTGCCGGGTGTTCGATTGATCGAGCCCGACGTTCTGGAAGACGACCGGGGCTACTTCCTGGAAGCTTACAGTTACCGCCACTATAGCAAGTGGTCCATCCGGGATCGCTTCGTCCAGGACAACATGTCTTTCTCACGAGGTGGCGTGATCCGTGGATTGCACCTACAAAACCCCAACCCGCAGGCCAAGATCGCTTATGTAGTTCAAGGCGAGGTCCTAGATGTTGCCGTCGATCTGCGGGTTGGCTCACCCAACTTCGGCCGATGGGTTGCAATCGGGCTCTCTTACGAGAACAAACGGCGCGTCTATATCCCCGCGGGCTTCGCCCATGCTTTCTGCATCGTCAGCGAAACTGCGTTCATCACCATCAAGTGCGCTGATAGCTATCATCCGGAGAACAGCATCGAGGTCGCGTGGAACGATCCCGATATTGGAATCGAGTGGCCAGTCAAAACGCCGATTCTGTCGGAGCGAGACGCAAACGCACCGAGATTGAAGGATATCGACCCGGCGCGCCTGCCTCGTATCGACGAGCTCTAGTGCCTGTGCGTCTGATGGGAGCCGGCAGTTCGGATCACGTGAACCAGGATTTCCACTCTGGCGGTTCTTCGCCTTCGACGATACTCGAGAGCGAATGCCAGGCTGAAGAAGACTCCCATGGAGCTACCGGTGACCGTCAATGGCTCGACGCAGCCCCCGAGCCACGACCGGTGCAGCGGCGCTCGATGGGGCGAGTGATAGTCGTTCCCAAGGTCGGCGCCCTCCATCATTATTACGGTCGTCTCGCTGCTTGAGCTCGTTGCGCTTGACGTGGTATCCCTGGCACGCGAGGCGCAGCGTTCTTGGGCGCGCTTCGAGCCCGCGCTCACCGTAATGCTGCCCGCAGCGATTGAAATGAACTCAGTCCGGGGGCGAGAGCGCTTCACCTCCGCGGATCGAATTTGTGGAAGGGACACGCAAACCCTGAATGAAGGGGCGTGAAATTTTCCGTGATCCTGTTGATTTTCCAATAGAAATGATTGCTTGACAAAAAGGGAAAGGTGAGGTGTCCTTCACATAGCAAAAACAAAACGGTCGCAGCTAGGCGGCCAATGGAGGGACACCGCAATGAAAAGAAATATCACGCGGGAAGAGTTCAGTAAAGAGGTCGGTCGTCTGTTCGAGGAGTTCGCCGAGGAAGTGTGGCAGGCGGTTGTGGAATTGGAATCCGATGTTCAGCGGTGTGACGAGTGGATGCGGGACAAGGGCAGCGCATACTTGCGCGAAGTCCTAGGCAATGCGCTCAGCCAACGCGCGGAGCGTCTCGGAGTGTCGGGCGAATGCGAATGCGGCGCGGCGATGGGATTTCGACAACGTCGACCGTTCCGGGTACACACGGTACTGGCAGGGCGAGACGTTGAGCTGAGTGTGTTCTACGGGCAGTGCTGTGAATGCCACCAAGGCAACTACCCGCTTCTGGAACCGATGGAAGTGGACCGTGAAGGATTCACGCGAGCCCTACAGGAGTTGTCGCTGCTGGCGGGAGTGATCGAGCCCTACCGCTCTGCGAGCGAGCAACTGCTTGGGAAAATTCACCGGGGTGGGGGTGAGCTCGGAGAAAATTCTGAGCATGGTGCGCAGAGATGATAAAAAGGCGGAGGCGTTTTCGAAAGAGCCTGCGGAGCTGGCTGAATCTGAAACGGGCGAAATCGATAAGGCTCCGCTCTACATAGGGATAGACGGAGGAATGGTATTTGTGGACCGCCGCTGGCAGGAAGTCAAGCTGGGCTGCCTTTATACCGAGCAAGGACGAATCGAGAGCAAGTCCGGACGCGGTGAGTTGAGCGAACGACAGTCGAGTGTCACAACCTGAAGAGAATAAGAAAGACATGCCGGCGAAAGCCGCACAGGAATATATTGAAAATATCAAGAAGATAGTTGACTCGGAAACTTTCAAAACCTTTACGACACGAAGACCTAAAGGAATAGAACGAAAAGATGATATGCCTGCTTCAATTCTCAGGCGAGAAAACTTTCAATTGCGTAATAAAAATGAGAGTCTAAGACGATCGAAAAGAGAAATCGATGAAAAAATAACGAAAGTTAAACATCTTATAGACCATGAAAAGAAAGGACCTATGGGAGGTTTCGGAAAACGATCCATAGACAAACTCAAAGATATTATTGATGAATCAACACCGACGGATTTGAAAAAACAAAACTTAGTAAGTGAAAACTCGTAGACTGACCGTCGCGCGACCAAGATGGTGATTCCCAGCGCTCATTGAGAAAATGTTGGCTGCTGGCTGTTTTCTGAGGCGACCCAACAGCCACCGGCGGTAGAGAAGACGAGCTGAGCTAGCCAGGCTAACTCGGTCCTGTCCGAGAGTCGTTAATGCTACTGGGTATTCCGGGGCATCGTGAACGCAGATTCCAGCCGAACGTGAACAACCATTCCAGAGGATCGTGAACACGGATTCCAGGCAAAGTGAACGCCCGTTCCGGGCATCCGTGAACGCTCATCGGTAGCGCTTTTCAAGGCAATCTAGGTCGTTGCGGAAGGAGGACGACCTAGAAAATGGCAGGATGAGAAAGATACGCGAGATACTGAGGTTAAGCACGAGCTGGGTTTTACGCACCGGACGATCGCGAAGGCGCTCCACGTGGCGGTGGGAACGGTAAGTGAGTACTTGGCGAAGGCTAAGGAGCAGGGCTAGGGCCTGGGGCGGTAAGCGGATGGGCGAATTCCGGAAGACGTGGAAGACAGCCTGCAAGAAGGCCGGCATCGTTGCGGGTAGGGAAGGCAAGACGCCCTACGATTTGAGGCGGACCGGCATCCGTAACATGGTGCGAGCTGGCGTCAACGAGACCGTTGCTCGACCCATCAGCGGGCACAAGACTCGTGCCGTCTTCGACAGATACAACATCACCAACGAGGACGACATCCGAGAAGCGGTCAGGAATACGGACAGCTACGTCTCGACCCTCCCGACCGAACGCAAGAAAGCCGACATCAAACGCCACAAGGCGTGAACGCGGACAAAGCACGGACAAAATGCCTACCGAGACCAGCATGCAGACAAAACCCACCGAAGCTGTGTCTCTAAGTTCTTCTGTTTTAAAGGGGAGTTGGTGGCGGGGGCAGGATTTGAACCTGCGACCTTTGGGTTATGAGCCCAACGAGCTACCGGACTGCTCCACCCCGCGTCAAACGTAGGGGAAGTATTATCCGCACTGTCCATGGGAATGTCAAGTTAACGTAAAGCTTAGCTGAGCCCATTCTCGAGAAAATCGGCGACACCAGCGGCGATTTCGGGCTTGTCTTGGAAGCGCCGGGGATCGGCGCCCTCGGAAATGATGTAGGCGATTTGCTCGCCGTTCGGGCCGGTCTCCTCGCCGCGGTTGGCGACGACGGCGAGGTGGCCTTTCGTGAGACGGTCCTGGGCAATCGCGATCAGCTCGTCGTGGGGCAGGTTTTCCTGGTACTTGAAGGAGATCGTCGGCATCTTGGGGAATTTCTCGCGGACGAGGTCGATCACTTTCTCGGTCGGAGTGAGTGGAATGCTCTTCAGGGCTCCGCCCGAGGGTATCTTGCCCTCGGTGACTTCTAGCGGTTTGTAGTCGGCCGCGGCGGCGGAAAAGATGCCGGCGTCGTACTCGTCGTCGGCGAGCGTGTCCAAAACGGCGTCCCGGTATTCGTCGAAGGTCCTCGCGCGCGTGCAATCGATATAGCTCGGCGGTGTTAGCCCGGTTTTGCCGAGGATGAATTTCACGTCGGCGCCCCGGAGCGTGAGCTCGTCGGCGATGGCGGTGCCCAGCTTTCCCGTGAAGCGGTTCGTGATGATGCGGACGTTGTCGATCGGGACCGGTGTCGGACCGCCGGTGACGAGGATTCTCCGGCCCTTGAGCCGCGAGGTGCTGAGCTCCGCGCAGACTTCGGCGACGAGCGTCGGCGTGTCCGGGATGTTGTGCTTGCCATAATCGTCGCGAGGGGGGATGACCCGGACGCCCATCCCCTGTAGCTTGCGCAGGGACTCGGTGAGTATCGATGTATGCATGTCACCGTGCATCGTGGGTGCTACGAGCACTTTGGTGTCAGAACGCTCCATGCGGCCGAGCGCCGCAGCGAGAGTGGCCGTTAAAACGCCATCGGCGATGCCCGTGGCAACCTTATTAATGGTGTTGTAGGTGGCCGGGGCGATGAGGTAGCCGTCGAAGCTCAAGGCGTCGTTCAAGTGCTCGGCCGAAGCGGTCAGGCGGGTGACGACAGGTTTCGTCGTCGACCATTCGAGCGCGTCTTCGGTCGTGTAGCGGAGCGCCTCTTTCGAGCAATAGGCGATGACCTCGGCGCCTTGTTTTCGTAGCGCCCGCGCGATGAACGGGGCTTTGATGGCAGCGATCCCGCCTGAAACCATCAACGCGACCCGTTTTCCAGCCAAATGCTGTCCGAACGGGCGCACGTCGTGGTCTCCAAGTTCCGAGCGTTTTGGCGGCGTTGGCTCCCAGAGTTTCATTCCGCCTAAGAGTGTACGGCGTTTAGCCGGGAGGATCCATGTCTTCGCCAGAGTGATCGTGGACGAGTGGCCGGTAGATCTCGGAAGCGAAGCCTTCGAGCCGGCGATTGTCCTCTTCGGAGTCGGCGAGAAAGACGACGCCCACGTGGTAGCGGGTGTCTCCGGTGTCTTCTGACGCTTCCTCCAGCCGGACAACGCGGCCCTTCAAAGTGACGTCCGCGCTGTTTTGTGGCAAATGGATGTCGATCTCGAGCTCCGTGCCGATATTGAACGGAACACGGCTTTCGAGGAGCGCTCCGTTGCGCGACAAATTCTTCGTTTGGCTTTTCAGAGCCGATTTCCCATTGCGGCGGCGTTCGCGAAACACCAGCGGCTTGTGCGCATCGAACCGCGGTGACCGATAAGCCGGCACCACGACTCAGATACTACCAAAAGGGGGTACGAGGCTTCAAGGCGTTGCGCTGATGCAGCTCGGCCGGCACGTGGAAGCGACGGAGGCCTTCCAGTTGGCGATGGACGCCGATGGGGCCGACACAACTTTTCTGTTCAACCTCGGCTGGAGTCAGTGGCGGCTGGGCAAAGGGGCGTCCGCGCTCGAGCATTTGGAGCGTGCCGCGGAGCTCATGCCTTGCGATGGTGAAGTGCACCTCTTGTTGTCCTCGGCCGCGTCTTCGCAAGCGAAGTTCGAGCTCGCCGAGCGCGCCCGCTCGACAGCCCTGATGCTCTCACCGCACCTCGCCGACGTCGATCCCGCGACCGCGACGGATCTCGCGCGTATCAAAGAGAAACCGGCGATTGTTCGCGCTCCGGTAGACCTGCACGCGGATCGAGAGAAGGACGTGATGGCGCTTGCCGCGCTCTTCGACGTCCAGGCGCTGCGCGAGCGGGGCCGCCTCGATGAGGCGATTCAACTTCTACAACGTAGCATCCATCGCGATCCAGGCGCGGTCGATCTGCGGCTCTATCTCGAGCTCGAGGATCCCGGAAAAGCGCTGACACAGGTCGACAAGGCACTCGCCCTCGAGCCAGGGCACGACGAGGCGAAACGCTTGCGCGCCGAGTTGGAGATCGAATAGGCTCCCTTCATCCAGTCCAAACGTGTTTTGGAGTAGGATGGAGACATATGAAGCTGGCTTTCTTCCCTCCGCTAGGCATTCTGTCGCTTGGGTTCTCGCCCGGCGTCGTTGCCGGTGACGAGCTGGACAAAACGCTCGAGGAGCTCCGCGTGCGGCACGAGAACGGCGCGGATGCCTCGAAAGAGTTCGAAATCGGTGAGGAAGACGCGAACGCCTATCTTAAAGACCCAAGCAAGAATCAGCTTCCCGAGGGGATCGAGTCACCCTGGATCCGTTTCGAAAAAAGCCTCGCCATCGTAGGGGCAACGCTCGATCTCGACAAGCTCGAAGGCCAGCTTCCGAAATCGGGTGTCTTGCAATTTCTCTCGGGGCAGGTGCCCGTCGAAATCGCGGCGCGTGTGAAAGCGGGCGGCGGTGTGGGCAAGCTCGTTCTCGAGCGCATCACTCTCGCTGGAGTCCCCTTACCTCCGGATTTCATCGCCTCGTTCATCGGGGATGTGGACACGAGCGAGTTTCTGCCTCCGGGTTTTCGCCTCGGCGACGCGTTCTCGCTTCCTTACGATCTCGAGAGCATCCGCTTGGAGCCCGGCACGGCTTTGGTACTCCAGCGAGCGAACAAGTAGCATTCCCGCGGTAGAAACGCGGTTATGCTCGATATCCACACCCCCATCCAGTTCGTCAAAGGCGTCGGCCCCAAGAAAGCTGAGGCGCTCGCCAAAGTCGGTATCAACACCGTCTACGATCTGCTGCTCTACCTGCCTTTCCGGTACGAAGACCGAAGCCGCCGGCTGACAATCAACGAGGTTCAAGCCGGGCAAAGCGCCACCGTCGAAGTCGAGGTGCAGTCGGTTCACGTGCGCACGACCCGGCGCCGGAACTTCAAGATCGTCGAGGTCGTCGCGAAAGATGAGACGGGAAAGCTCAAAGCCGTCTGGTTCAACCAGGAATATCTCAAAGACTCACTGACGCCCGGCAGCCGCGTTTTGATCTACGGCACGTTCGAGCAGACGGGGATCGGGTTGTTCCTCGAAGTCAAGAGTCCTCACTACGAGCTCCTCGAGGAGGGCCAGGACGAGACCACCCACGCGGGCCGCATCGTGCCCGTTTACGAGCGCGTCGGCGCGATGAGCCCCAAGGTTCTGCGCCGGGTTATCCACTTTCTCGTTCTCGGCATGCCGCGTGATGTTCCCGAGCTTCTTCCCGAGGAGCTGGTGCGCCGCTTGGGACTGTTGTTGCGAGAGGAAGCCATCGCTCGCGTTCACTTTCCTGAGGAGGACGCGCCGCTCGAGCTCTATAACGCGTTTCGCTCGGAGCCGCAGAAGCGGCTCATCTTCGAAGAGCTCTTTCTCTTCTTTCTTGCGGTCGAGCTACGTAGAAAGTCAGACACGAAGCTCACGAAACCGCGTGTCTTCGTCGTGGACGATGAGATTCGCGAGATCGTGCGCAAGATCCTTCCGTTTCGTTTGACCTCGGCGCAGCGCGACGTCTCGAAGACGATTGCCGACGAGCTCGCGAGCGACGTGCCGATGAGACGCCTCGTCCAGGGTGATGTCGGCACGGGAAAGACCATCGTGGGCGTTCTCGCCTCTGTCATCGTCATGGAAGGCGGCGCTCAAGTCGCTTTCATGGTGCCGACGGAGCTTCTCGCCGAGCAGCACTACGCGAATATCCGCAAGCTTCTCGAGCCCGCCGGTTACCGGGTGGCGCTTCTCAGCGCGCGCCTGAAGAAATCGGAGCGCGAGACGCTCCTCGAGGAGCTCGCAAATGGGGACGTGCATCTCGTTGTAGGAACGCATGCGCTCATCCAACAAGGCGTCGTGTTCAAAGAGCTCGGCCTCGCCATCATCGACGAGCAGCACCGCTTCGGCGTGCTCCAACGGAACGAGCTTCGCGAGAAAGGCCTCCGCTGCGATCTGCTCGTGATGACGGCGACGCCCATTCCGAGAAGCCTCGCTATGGTGATTCACGGGGATCTCGATGTATCGCTTCTGAAGGAGCTCCCGCCGGGCCGTCAGCCCATCCGTACCGTTCACAAACAGAGCACCGAGCTCAAAGCCGTGCTGCAGGAGATGGAACGGGAGTTAAACGCAGGGCATCAAGTCTATTTCGTGTGCCCGCTCGTCGAAGAGTCGGACAAGTTGGACGTCAAGGCCGCGGTGGATCGCTACGCCTCACTCAAGGAAGGTGCTTTCGCGAAGCGGCAGGTCGCGCTCGTCCACGGCCGCATGGCGTCGGAAGAGCGCGAGACGACGATGGAGGCTTTCGGTCGCGGCGACATCGACGTTCTCGTCGCGACGACGGTCGTCGAAGTCGGCGTGGATGTTTCGAACGCGACCATGATGGTCATCGAGCACGCGGAGCGCTTCGGCTTGTCGCAACTTCATCAGCTTCGAGGCCGAGTCGGTCGCGGCCACGCGCCCTCGACCACGGTGCTCCTCAGCTACGGGACGCTAACGCCCGAGGCGGAAGAGCGTCTTGGCGTCATGGTCGAGACGCAGGAAGGATTCGTGATAGCCGAACGAGATCTCGAGATTCGCGGTCCGGGAGATTACTTCGGCACGCGGCAGTCGGGCGCGCCTATGTTTCGCATCGCAGACATGATTCGCGACGCGAAGATGCGGGAGGATGCGAAAAAGGAAGCCCATGACTTCGTGGTTTCGGAGCAGGTGGGTAGCGAAAGGGGTCGCGCGCTGCTGCGTTATGTGGTGGATCTCTGGGGCGAGCGGTTCGGGTTGGCGGCGGGCGGCTAGGCGTGATGCGTATCGGAAGTGGAAGGTTTCGGGGGCGCAAGCTACACGCACCCAAGGGCCAAGAGACACGGCCCACCGGCGCCCGGTTAAAGAAGAGCCTCTTCGATGTCCTTTCCGCTGAGCTCGAAAACGCGCGGGTTTTGGATTTGTTCGCCGGCGCGGGAGCGCTCGGTATCGAGGCGCTCTCGTGCGGCGCGGCCGAGGCGATGTTCGTGGAAAACGGTCGCCGCGCGGCGGAAGCGATCCAGAAGAATATCGACGAGCTCGGCGTCGCTGCGTGCGCCGAGCTGCGGGTTTTAAGCGTCCGCTCCGCGCTTTCGTGGCTAGCCGAGCAAGACCGTTCCTTCGATCTCGTTTTTGCGGATCCGCCTTATCGGAGTCAAAGGACGTCCCCAAAGGCGGAGGAGCTCGAGAAACTTCTCGAGGCACTCGGCGAGTCTAGCCTGGTTACCGAAGACGGACGCGTGGTGGTCGAACATCACCACAAACTGGAGCTGAAAAAGCGCTACGGCGCGCTCGAGCTCGCGCGGCGGCTCAAGGCCGGCGAGAGCTGTTTCACGCTCTACGCGCGGGTATGCTAGGCTTTGTTGCGTGCCGAGCCTACCTCCCCGCGTCGCGCTGTACCCAGGGTCGTTCGACCCGTTGACCATGGGTCATGTGGACATCATTCAGCGCGGAAGCGCTCTGTTCGACACCATCATCGTGGCGGTTCTCGAGAACGTGAGCAAAAAGCCGCTCTTCACTGTCGACGAGCGGATCGAGATGATTCAGGACACGTTCAAAACGAGCGAGAACGTTGAGGCCGATGCGTTCAGCGGACTTCTGGTGGAATATGCGGCGGGTCGGAAGGCGAGCACGATCGTGCGCGGTATTCGCGCTATCTCGGACTTCGAGTACGAGTTTCAAATGGCGCTGATGAACCGGCGACTTGCGCCCACGATCGAGACCGTCTTCATGATGCCCGCCGAGGAATATTCTTATGTGAGCTCCCGAATCGTGAAAGAAGTCGCGAGCCTCGGCGGCAAAGTGACCGGACTCGTCCCGGAGGGTGTCGAGGCCCGGCTTTTGGAGAGAGTGCGGACATCATGACGAAGACGAGTTCTTTGCACCTCGCCTCGCGCGTGAGCCAGATCAGCCCGTCGCCCACGATGGCAGTGATGGCCGAGGCGATGCGGCTCACGGCCGAAGGTGAAGACGTCGTCGATTTCTCGGCGGGTCAGCCGGATTTCCCGACGCCTGCGCACATCAAGAAAGCTGGTGAGGACGCGATAGTAGACGACTTCACCCGCTATACCGCGAATCCAGGCATGCCGGAGCTTCGCCAGGCGGTGGCCGATCGCTATCATGAGGATTACGGACTGGCGTTCGGTAGGGCGAACGTCATAATTACTAGCGGCGGCAAACACGCTCTGCTCGACCTCATGCTCGCGCTCGTGGATGCGGGCGACGAGGTCGTGATCCCGACGCCGTACTGGATGACTTTTGCGGAGCAAGTCCGCCTGGCCGGAGGGAAGCCTGTCCTCGTGCCGACCTCGGAAGAGGACGGCTTTCGCATGACGGCCGAAGTCATGGCACCCGCGATCACGGATCGCACCCGCATTTTGTTGGTGAATTTTCCGGCGAACCCGACGGGCGCGGTCATTGGGGACGACGAAGTTCGAGCGCTCGGCGATCTCGTTGCCGATCGCGACATCTTCTTCCTTTGGGACGACACCTATGCGCGACTCATGTTCCAGCCCGCGCCCTCTGCTGCATTTCAAGCGGTTCAGAAGAAGCTCGGCGATCGGTTTCTCATCGCAGGCACGGCGTCGAAAGCCTATGCAATGACGGGCTGGCGGATCGGCTGGGCCATGGGCCCCGAGTTCGTCATCAAAGCATGCGCGTCGCTCCAGAGTCACATGACGTCGAACGCGAGCTCCATCTCCCAGAAAGCCGCGCTCACAGCGCTCACTTCGGATCAGGGGCCGCTCGCCGAGATGATTACCGAATACGCGTGGCGCGCGAAGAGGCTTCGCGACGGTTTGCTCGCGATCCCCGACGTCCGCGTCGCGATGCCGGGGGGAGGCTTTTATCTGTTCCCGAACGTCGCGGCCTATCTCCGCGGCGGCGAGACGTCGACCGACTTTGCCGGCGAGCTCTTGAGCGAGGAGCGTGTTGCCGTCGTCCCCGGGCTTGCTTTCGGGCATGACGGCCACCTGCGCACGAGCTTCGCCTGCTCGCGCGAGCGTATCGCGGAAGGCATCGTGCGTATGCAGCGCTTCTTTTCGTCCCGTTCCGCTTCATGAAAAAGCTCTCCGCCGTTCTTGTCAGTCTTCAAAACCCGCGCGAGAAGCTCTGGGGTCTCCTGCTTTCGAACCAGTCGAGCGGCATTACCCTCCGCGGGATCGACTTGAACTCCTTCGAGGATTGGTCCCGCTCCGTCGCGCGCGGCGAGGGCGAAATGGGTCTCACCACGACGTTTCTCCCGATCCACCGGGTAGAGCGTGTGAGCGAGGACGAGACCATTGGGAGCGCGCAGTCTTTCTCCGACATCTTCGAAGCGCGGGTCGGTACCGACGTGTGGACCCATCTCGGCCTGAAACGAGGGCCTCCGAGGCCCGAGATGATGGCTCGCGGCGACTTTATGACCCTCAAAGAGGTGGAGACCGACTATATCGATCGGGTCGTCGAGCAATGCGGAGGCGACCGTCCCGCGGCCGCCGAGATTCTAGGCCTGACAAACGCGGCCCTCGACGCCAAGCTCAGCGAGTAAACGCCGAAGCCGCGTGAATTGAGAGAATATGTAGAAAGCTCATTGCCGGCCCGGACAATAAGCGCCCACCCGTATCAGCCCCAATATCTAGTTAGTCTCGCTACCGACTACACAATATCTTGACGTTACGGTACAGGAGTGCTATTTTCTCCTGATTTTTCCGAAACTCTAAGGAGGGAGAAACAACATGTTCCGCTGGGGGTCTTTTCTAATTTTTCTTTTGAGCGTTCTCGTTGCGAAGAGCGCGTGGGCACAAGGCATCATTTTCCCTAGCACCGGCGCCAAGCATCGCTCGATGGCGGGCGCATCGACCGCCGCGCCGCTCGATGCCGCTGGCGCGACTTACTGGAACCCCGCGGCTATGGCTGGGCTCGAAGAAAGTGAAATCTTCATCGGCGTCGACTTCATGTACGCCGAAACGTCTTTGACCGCTGGTGTCGCAGCCACCAATTCTGTCGGGAGCAACCGGAGCGACAGCGGACTCGCCGCATTTCCCGCGGTCGGGATCGTGAGCCGCCCCGAGGGCTCCATCTATACTTGGGGCCTCAACATGCGCGGGCTCGTCGGTCGGACGATCGATTTCCCTGGCGGTGAGTTCAATCCCATTCTGAAGCCCTTCGACCCGCCGAACTCCATCGGTGTGGGGCCGGTCGGCTCCCGTCTCTCGGGTCTTCAGATCGATCCCATCATGTCGATAGACCTTTCGGAGAAGCTCTCCGTTGGATTCGGCGGGCAAGTAAGCTCGATGTTCCTCGCCGCCGACCCCGCGTTCTTTGCGCCAAGGAATCCGGATGGGCTCTTCCCCCCGGCGACGCAAGCCCGCCCGTATTGGGGTCTCGGTTTCCAAGGAGGTGTCTACTACCGTCCCAACGACAAGATGAGCGTCGGCGCGTCCTACAAAACGAAACAGTGGTTCGAGACTTTCGAGTACAACTCCAAGACTGCGAACGGTACAGCCCGAAAGCTTTCGCTCGAGCTCGAGCTTCCGGCGATCCTGTCGCTGGGCGTCGGCTATTACGGCCTCGAGAACACGACGGTCGCGTTCGACCTCCGGCACTTCTCTTATGGCAACACGAAGGGCTTCGGCGGCGAACGACTTCAGTGGCAAAGCATTTGGGCCTTCGCTGTGGGCGCAGAGCGGACGCTGAACGAAAGATGGAAGATCTCCGGCGGCTTTTCGCACAACGGCAACCCGATCCCGAACGCGGCTACGCTCGCCAATATCCAGATTCCCGCGATCAACAAAAGCGCCATCGCGATCGGCGCCTCCCTCGCTCTGACCGAGAAGGTCGATCTCGTAGGGAGCGTGTACTACGCCTTCACACACACGAATACCGGGACGATTCTCGAGTTTCCGGGAACGGCGGTCGAGCTCAAACAAGAGCTCACGACGATAAGCTTGGGTTTTGCCTTCGAGTTGTAGCACCGGGGGAGAGTCGCTCGGCTTGGTGGAAAATGCGCCTGAATGTTAGACTAGGCTGTTTGTAAGCGAGCCACTTCCTAGATCACACATCCCACTCCCCGTCGGTGCTTCGTTCCTGGCGGAGGATTTGACAGGAGATCCATGAGCACGAGCGCTACCACGCCGCCGGATGGCGGACGCATCACGATTGAAAATGGAAAACTGAATGTACCTGATAATCCTGTCATCCCCTTCATCGAAGGTGACGGCACGGGACGCGACATCTGGCGCGCGAGCCAGCGCGTCTTCGACGCTGCGGTCGAGAAAGCATATGGCGGCAAGCGGAAAATCAATTGGTACGAAGTCCTCGCGGGCGAGAAAGCCTTCAACGAGACGAAAAACTGGCTGCCCGACGAGACGCTCGCCGCGTTCCATGATTATCTCGTCGGCATCAAGGGCCCGCTCACGACGCCGATCGGTGGCGGCATCCGCTCTCTCAACGTCGCGCTCCGGCAAAAACTCGACCTCTATGTCTGCCTCCGGCCGGTGAAGTGGCACGAGGGCGTCCCGAGTCCGGTCAAGAAGCCGCAGGACGTGGACATGGTCATCTTCCGGGAGAACACTGAAGACATCTATGCCGGCATCGAGTATCTTTCTGAGAGCGACGAAGCGAACAAACTCATCGCGTTCCTCCAGAACGAGATGAACGTGAAGAATATCCGCTTCCCCGACACGAGCGGCATTGGCGTCAAGCCCGTGAGCAGAGAAGGGACCGAGCGGCTCGTAAGGGCGGCGATCGATTACGCTCTGGAGAACAACCGCCGCAGCGTCACCCTCGTGCACAAAGGCAACATCATGAAGTTCACCGAGGGCGCCTTTCGCGACTGGGGTTACGCGGTTGCAGCGAAGGAGTTCCGCGAGCAAACGGTAAGCGAGCGTGAGAGCTGGATCCTCGGCAATCGTGAGGACAACGCCGATATCACCCTCGCCGATAACGCCCGCGCGGTCGAGCCTGGCTACGACTTGATGCCGGAGAATCGCCAGAAGGACGTTCTCGCAGAGGTCGAACAGACGATGAACGACCTGTGGGAGAGTCACGGCTCCGGCAAGTGGAAGGAAAAGCTTCTCATCCGTGATGCCATCGCTGACATCACGCTTCAACAGGTACTGACACGCGCCAAGTCCTTCGACGTCATCGCCACGATGAATTTGAACGGTGACTACGTCTCCGACGCGCTCGCGGCGCAGATCGGTGGGATCGGCATTGCTCCCGGGGGCAACATCAATTACGTCACCGGCCACGCCATCTTCGAAGCGACCCACGGGACCGCGCCAAAATATGCGGATCAGGACAAGGTAAATCCAGGCTCCGTGATCCTCTCGGGTGTGCTCATGTTCCAATACATGAAGTGGAACGAGGTTGCGGATCTCATCGAGTCGAGCATCGAAAAAACGATCGCGCAAAAACGTGTGACCTATGACTTCGAGCGCCTCATGGAAGGGGCGACCAAGCTCAAGACGTCCGAGTTCGCCTCGGCCATGATCGAGAATATGTAAAACAGGAGACAGAAATGGGAAGGTACAAAGTTACCGTTGTCGGAGCTGGCAATGTTGGCGCCACCACCGCCCAGCGTGTGGCGGATGCCGAGGTCGCCGATGTCGTGATGATCGACATCCTCGAGGGCGTCCCGCAGGGAAAAGGCCTCGACATGCTCGAGGCGTGCCCCGTAAGCGGCTCCGATGTCCACATCATCGGCACGAACGACTACAAAGACACCGCCGGCTCCGACATCGTCGTGATTACGGCCGGGCTGCCGCGCAAGGCGGGGATGAGCCGCGACGATCTCTTGAAGAAGAACTACGAAATCGTCAAGGCTGTCACCGAGCAGGCGGTCGCGAACTCGCCCGAAGCGATCCTCATCGTCGTATCGAACCCGCTCGATGCGATGGTGCAGACCGCGTTCAAAGTCAGTGGTTTTCCGAAAGAGCGTGTGATGGGGATGGCGGGCGTGCTCGATTCTGCCCGCATGCGCGCGTTCATCGCCATGGAGCTGAAAGTCTCCGTCGACAATATCCACGCCTTCGTGCTCGGCGGCCATGGCGACGACATGGTGCCGCTGCCGCGTTACTCGACAGTGGCGGGCATCCCGCTTCCGGACCTCCTCTCGCAAGAGCGCATCGATGCCATCGTCACGCGCACCCGCAAAGGGGGGGGTGAGATCGTCAGTTATCTGAAAACGGGCTCGGCTTACTACGCGCCTTCGTCCTCGATCCTCGAGATGGTGAACGCGATCTTGAAGGACAAGAAGAAGATCCTTCCGACCGCCGCTTACCTCGAAGGTGAGTACGGCATCAACGGACTCTACATGGGAGTTCCCGCGAAGCTCGGCTCGAAGGGTGTCGAGGAAATCGTCGAGATTCACCTGACGAACGAGGAGCGCGCGGCGCTTCAGAAATCGGCGGCCTCGGTCGAGGAGCTCGTCGGCATCATCGGCGTATAGCGCAATGAACGTTCACGAATATCAGGCAAAAGCACTGCTCGCGCGCTTCGGGGTCGAGACGCCGCGCGGGATCAAAGTCGAAACGGTGGACGAGGCGCTCGCGGCGGCGCAGTCGCTCGGGCTCCCCGTCATCGTGAAGGCGCAGATCCACGCCGGTGGCCGCGGCAAGGGCGGCGGCGTCAGGCTCGCGAAGACCGAAGACGACGTCAAAACGCTCGCGGGCGAGATCCTCGGTATGATCCTCGTGACGGCGCAGACGGGTCCGGAAGGCAAGCTCGTCCGGAAGCTCCTTATCGAAGAAGGGCTCAACATCAAGGACGAGCTCTACATCAGCTTCCTCATCGACCGCGCCATAGGACGCACGATTTGTATCGCGAGCGCTTCGGGAGGCGTGAATATCGAGCAAGTTGCTGAGGAGACGCCCGAGAAGATCCTGCGCGTCGAGATCGATCCTGCGATCGGGATGCGTCCCTACCAAGCACGCGAGCTCGCTTTTGGCCTCGGGCTCGAGGGCGACGTGCTGAAAAAGGCGGTGCGTTTCCTGACAATGCTCTATGAAGCCTTCCGCGGTCTCGATGCTTCGCAAGTCGAGATCAATCCGTGCCTCGTGACCCAAGAGGGCGACGTGCTCGCCCTCGACGCGAAACTCAATCTCGACGACGCCGCGCTCTTCCGCCACAAGGACGTGCTCGAGCTCCGCGACACCGACGAAGAGTCCCCGCTCGAGGTCGAGGCTTCGAAATTCGGGCTAAACTACATCAAGCTCGACGGCAATGTCGGCTGCATGGTGAACGGCGCTGGGCTCGCGATGGCGACGATGGACATCATCAAACTCGCAGGCGGCGCCCCCGCAAACTTTCTCGACGTGGGGGGAGGCGCGAGCGCCGAACAGATCAAGAATGCGTTCCGCCTCCTGATCTCCGATGATCAGGTGAAAGCGGTGCTCATCAATATTTTTGGCGGCATCTTGCGGGTCGACCGGCTCGCCGAGGGCGTCATCGCCGCTGTGAAAGAGCTCGATGTGAAGATCCCCATCGTCATCCGAGCCGAGGGAACAAATGTAGAGCTCGGCAAGAAGATGCTCGCCGAGTCAGGGCTGAACTTCTTGACGGCCGACAGCATGCAGGAAGCTGCGGACAAAGTCGTCGCGCAGTTGGGAAGTGCGGCGTGAGCGTCTTCATCGACAAGAATACGCGCCTCGTCGTTCAGGGTATCACCGGCCGTGAAGGACAGTTTCATGCCAAAGGCGCCATCGACTATGGGACCGAGGTCGTCGCCGGTGTGACGCCGGGCAAAGCCGGACAGAAAGTCGAAGGCGTTCCCGTCTTCAACACCATGGCCGACGCGGTCAAAGAAACCGGCGCCAATGCTTCCGTCATCTTCGTGCCGCCGCCATTCGCTGCGGATGCCATTTTGGAAGCAGTCGACGCCGACCTCCCGCTCGTCGTTTGCATCACTGAAGGCGTTCCCGCGCTCGACATGGTCGACGTGATGCGCGTCATCGAAGGCTCGAAGACAAGGCTCATCGGACCGAACTGCCCCGGGCTCATCTCGCCTGGGAAGGCCAAGATCGGGATCATGCCCGGCCACATTCACAAAGAGGGCCCGGTGGGTGTTGTCTCTCGCAGCGGTACTTTGACCTACGAGGCCGTTTATCAGCTGACGAAGCGCGATATCGGCCAGTCCACTTGTATCGGCATCGGGGGCGACCCCGTGATCGGAACGACTTTCGTCGACTCGCTCGAGCTGTTCCAGGCGGATGCGGAAACGGAAGCCATCATTATGATTGGCGAGATCGGTGGCAGCGCCGAAGAGACGGCGGCCGAGTACATCAAAGCCCATGTCACGAAGCCGGTCGTGTCTTTCATTGCCGGTCAGACCGCGCCTCCAGGCCGGCGCATGGGCCACGCGGGCGCCATCGTCATGGGCGGCAAGGGCACGGCGGCGGACAAAATGGAGACGCTCGAAGCGATGGGCGTCACGGTAGTGAAGAGCCCAGCCGACATGGGCCAAAGAATGAAGGACATCCTCAGTTAATTAACAGAGACCGTTCATGAGTGAAAAAACGTTTTCCATCATCAAGCCAGACGGCGTGCGCCAAGGCGACATCGGCAAGATCCTCGCGCGTATCGAAGAGGCCGGCTTCAAGATTCTAGGCCTGCGCATGATCCAAATGACGAGGCGGCACGCGGAGGGTTTCTACGCCGTGCACAAAGAGCGGCCCTTTTTCGGAAGCCTCATGGAGTTCATGTCGTCGGGGCCTTGTGTCGTCATGGTCCTCGAGAAGGACAGCGCCATCGAGGATCTGCGGAAGCTGATGGGCGCGACCGATCCGGCGAAAGCCGATGAAGGCACGATTCGCAAGGATTTCGCGAGCTCGATCGAGGCCAACGTCATCCACGGCTCGGATTCGCCCGAAACGGCGGCGGCCGAAATCCCCTACTTCTTCACGTCGCTCCAGATTCAAGACTGAGGACTGAGGAAGACGCGCGATGCCGTCCATCAAGGCGGATAAATGGATTCGGAGGATGGCGCTCGAGCACGGGATGGTGGACCCGTTCGTCGATCATCAAATCCGTGAGAACGTGATTTCTTACGGGCTCTCGTCCTACGGTTATGACATCCGTGTCTCGGACGAGTTCAAGATCTTCACGAACGTCAACACTGCGGTCGTCGACCCCAAGAACTTCGATCCAAAGAGCTTCGTCGATTTCAAAGGTGACGTCTGCGTCATCCCGCCCAACTCCTTCGCGCTGTCGAACACGGTCGAGAATTTTCGCATCCCGCGAAACGTTTATGCGGTGTGCATCGGCAAGTCGACTTATGCGCGCTGCGGCATCATCATCAACGTGACGGGCTTTGACGCGGAGTGGGAAGGCAACGCCACACTCGAGATCTCGAACACGACGCCCCTCCCGTGCCGCATCTACGCGAACGAGGGCATTGCCCAAGTACTCTTTTTCGAGAGCGACGAAGACTGCGCGCTGTCCTACAAGGACAAGAGGGGCAAGTATCAAGGGCAGGAGCACATAACGTTGCCCAAGCTGGAAGGGGAGTAAGTTGAAGCTTGTCGAAGGCGCCGCCCTCAAAGCGAGACTCGCGGCCGATCCGCCGCTGGTCGAAGACTTCGTCGACCAAGAGACGCAGATTCAAATGAACGGCGTCGACTTCACCCTGCGCGAGGTGGCGCGCTTCGGGGACGAGCCCGGCGCCATCGATTTCGACAACTCCGAGCGCCGGACGCCCGAGACTTTCCCCATCGAGCCGGACAGCGACGGATGGTGGCATCTCGAGCCCGGCCCTTACTGGGTCGTCTATAACGAGATCGTGAACATCCCGGCCAACATGTTCGGGATGGCGCGCACGCGCTCGAGTCTTCTCAGAAGCGCCGCGCATATCGGCACCGCCCTCTGGGACTCGGGCTATTCGGGCCGCAGCGGCTCGGTGCTCGTCGTGCACAACCCCGCAGGCCTAAGGCTCAAACGGGATGCGCGTGTCCTGCAGCTCGTATTCTACGGTCTGGACGGCCCCGCGGCCAAGACTTATGCGGGACGTTATCAGGACGAGAACAAGTAGTTTTTCAGAATTCATCATTTTGGGAATATTGGGATGTCGGCCGGTCAGCGTCCGGCGTTGTCTCGTCATGCGCTCCGAGAATCATCAGGGAATCGAGCACGACCCGCTCGCTCACACGCCGCAGAGAACGGAGCTGGGGCTCGGGGCCGCGCGGGGCGTTCCAGCTCTTCGCCAGCACCGCGTCCAGCACTTCCGGCAAGCTCAGCGCGCCCTCTTGCCGATCGGCGAACGCAATCAACCGGGCCGCCCGCTCGGGCTGAAGCATCTCCTCGACGACGAGCGCCGAGAGAATCCGCGCTGCAAGGAGATGATCGAACGCGTAGTTTTCCGACATGTCCTCGAGACGGGCGCTATAAGGGTTCGTCGTGAGATATCGCAGAATCCGTTCAGGGATGGCCAGGTTCTCCGGCTCGAGGGCCTCGAGGACGAGCGCCAGGAGCTCTCGCTGCAGCGCCGCGGGCACGATCTCCGTTGGCGCGATACGAGACAGGTCGTCTCCTTTCACCACGTTCTCGTGATACATCCCGCCGATGAAATCGAGGGCGTGCTCGATGGCCCAGCGATGATGGAGGTAGGTCATCCAGAGCCTCATGTCGCGAAGCTCGCCGATGGGCTCGCCTTCGCGAAGAATGCCCGGTCCGTAGTAGTCGAGCATCACACTCCGAGCCGCCATCGTTTCCCGAAAGTAGTCCGCCGGTGATTCCAAATCGTCGTACCAGCTCCAGCGCGGATCCGTCGAGGGAGTGTAGAGGATGCCCTCTCGCCTCATCTCGTCGATGATCGCTTCGAGCTCCGCGGCTTCTCCGTCCGGCGAAAGCTCCGTATAGGCATAGCGGGCCATGAAGAGATCGTAAGCGCCTACGTCGGTCTCGAAAGCATTGCTGAAATCGAGCGCTCCCGCCGCCGTCACAGAAACGCGCGGCGTCGGGTACTCCATCACGGATGCCCGGTCGTTGATGCTCGAGTTCCAGTTGTGACCGAAGCCGAGCGTGTGCCCTACTTCGTGTGCGGCGAGTACGGCTTGCCGGGCGAGCACCATCTCGTCAATCGTAGGGGAGCCATCGCTCGTTTGTGCCGGCAGGAAAGACTCGATGCCGGGCATGAAGAGCGCGCAGTCGTCGCCCCCGGTGTCGGTCATCTGATAGGCCTGCCAGTAATGGCCGATGGTCCGAATTCGATGAGAGTCCATGCGCGTCGTCGCACCGAGGATCTCGCCGGTGCGTGGGTCGGTGATGCCACCCCCACTCGAGAATCCGCGCTCGTCGCGGTTCACCCAAAGGATGAACGCGTAGCGGATGTCCAGCGGATCCATGTCGGGCGTCGGGTCCTTGACTTCGACGGCGTTTAAGAATCCCGCCGCCTCGAACGCACGGTTCCACCAGAGAACGCCGTCTCGGATGGCGCTTCGAGCCGGCTCGGGGACCGCAAGGTCGAGATAGTAGACGATAGGCTCGACCGGCTCGCTCATGGCGGCCCCCGGATTCTTCTTCTCGAGTCGCCACCGTCGAATCCAGAAGACTTCCGGATCTTGATCGAAAGGCTTCGCGTAGTCCTTGAAGCTCAGGCGGCCTACACCGATGCGTGAATCGGCGCGCCGCGGACGATAGCCCTCCGGCGCCTTCAAGAAGGAGTGATGGATCCGCAAGCTGAGCGAGCGTCCGTCCGGCGCCACCCCGCGAACGAGGGCGCCCGGGTTGTCGGACGCGAACGTCACGGTGACCTCGACCTCGGTGTTCTCGGGAAAAGCCTGCGTCCGCTCTCGGTAGAACGAGCTGCGATCGCGATCGAGCCGGAAGCTCCCCTGATTCCGGTCGCGTAGACGACCAGCCAAATCGGCCCCGTCGCGGATGAGAAGCGGCGCAGCGTCCACGAGGATGCGGCCGCCTTCCTCGGCTTCAATGGGAAGCGCTGCGAGTATCGAAGCGGCGAACGATTCGCGTACGTTCCGCACGAGCTCGGGATGTCCTTCCTGGGCGCGATGGATGAGGTTTTGCTGCACGACGTGGACGCGGCTTCCCGCGCGCTCGAACCGGATCACCATCTGGCGAGTGACGCCGCGGTCGATACCGAGCTCGACCGAGCCCACACCGTGAGCGGTCGAAACATAGTAGAGAATCTCCTCTGAAAGTTCAGGAACTTCGAAGAGAACACGATCGCGGGCCGCATCCCAGTAAAACGGGATGAAACCCTCGACGCGCTCGAACCCCTCCGTTCTGTCGGCGATGGTCGTTTGGGGGAAAGCGGAAGCTCCCATGAGGAGCCAGGCAAGCGTAATCCCTATCCGAGTCATGGCGTCCCTCCTGACGAGTGGCTCCGGGATTGTGCCACAACGAGCGCGCGAACGGATATCCGATCGTCTTCCTAGCGGTTATCAGGAAAGTAGCGTCGCTATCGGGATGGCGTAGTAGCTTGTCTCCCAGCTTGACGGCTTCGGCGCCGTTATGCGCAAGCACGGCGGCGCGGAGGCGGGGCGTCTTGCTCGACAACGCCTGCAGACCGACTAGGTCCTTTTCGTGGAAGCGGCTCCCCGCCTTCACCTCGATCGCGACGACGTTGCGTCCACCCGAGACGACGAAGTCGACCTCGTATCAAAACTCAGCCGACACGAAGCAGCACCTCGAAGGGTAGCGTCTTGCTGAAGTAAAAAGATAGCGCTGCCGTCCCGAACGGCTAGATTGCAGCCGACGCAGCTTTACCTATGGCAGTTCCTCGCCTCGACCTTCGCCGGGTGGGGCAACCGGTCACAGGGACACAAATGATATTTCATCGCGGTGGATCACGTTTAGTGTGATTTCTTACAAGGTGGCGCCCGCTAGAAATGTCTTGGGACGTCCATTTTCTTGTGAAGCACACGCACGATTAGCACGCCCCAGTCTTCCGGAGTGTAAAACACGATGTGGGATTGGTGCTCGAAGCGCCTGAGGTGTGGCGCGAACTGCTCGGCACGGTACTTTCGACTGACACTCCCGGCCGAAGGCATTTTTCATGATATGGATTGATCGGGAACGAGGCTGAAGCCGAGTCGGGTAGCTTTGCGTCGGAGATTACTCAGGAGGCGTTGCTGGTATTGCCTTTCATAGGCGTCCTGACCGAGCTCAATGAACTCCTCTCCAGTCGCAAGCATGCGGAAGTAGATGGTCGCTATTTTACGGGCGGTAGCTGTGATGGCCTTTGGAGCACCTCGTCGCGATCGGATTCGTCGATAGAAAGCGCCGAGCGCGGTTTGGGTATTGCGGACAGCGCACGCGGCGAGGCGAAAGAGTTTTGCAGCACGACTGGAGCTCATTGGGGTGGCCCGGCGAAAGATGAGGTGAAGTGCTTGTCACTTTTCCACGGGCTCATGTCGCAGCGCCGAGCGCGGTTTGGGTATCGACCAGCGGACTCCTTATTATTCGGTGCGAGAGCTAGCCATGAGGTGAAGTGCTTGTCACTTTTCCACGGGCTCATGTCGCAACCGGTTTCTCCTACGAGCTGCAGAACGGCATAGCTACCTAAGCCGGGAACCCTGGTTAGGTCCACCCCCGTGAGTCCCAATAGAGACTCAGCGAGCGGAAAGCGCGGCCCGTTGCCGCTACGCGCTCGCCGTGTCCGTGGTTTCGGCTTAGGCCGAGCGTCCTGAGGCCGGGTCTCCAATTTGGACAGGCATCTCTCGATCCGCTTGTCACAGTCTTCCATTTTCTCTTGATAGAAATCGTACAACTCCACCGACTGTTGAAGAGCGAAAACATGCTCGCTCCGATAGTTACCTTCTAAGGCTTTCGCGATCGTGGCCTCATCGTTGTGGCAACGTTCATGCCTCAGTTTTGCTAGGTCACGAGGATCTCGCTCTCCTCTCAAGATCGCTCGGATGATCGCAAGGCCGGTGACTCCGGTCACGTCGCGCAGGACGTGTTGTAGCTGGAGCCCCATTTGGTTGAGCGCTTTGTGCATATGCTGAATGTGGCGAGCCGCTGACTCCACCAGCGAGCTTCGTTGGCGGGTGTATGCCCTTAGCTCGCAAATCGCCGATTCCGGCCGAAAGGTTTTTGGGAGTAGCCCGAATGTATGCAGCTGTTGCAGCCACTCCGCATCCGACACGTCTGACTTGCGCCCAGATACGTTTTTCACTTTGCGAGCATCGACCAGATAGACTTCAAATCCCTCGTCTTCCAACAACTCGTACAGTGGAATCCAATAAACTCCGGTCGACTCCATCGCCACCGTGCACACGCCGCACGCCTTCAGCCAATTGGCCAGCTCTCGCAGCGAGCATACAAAGCTCTGAAACGTGCGGACATGTTCGCCCTCAGGAGTGCGCCCCTTCGGGACTGCCGCCACGATTGACTCCGCTCCAATATCAATCCCTGCAGCATCTAGATTTACCGTGTCGAGCTCGTGCTCCAATTTTTTCCGTCTTGCTTGACGACTGCTTTTTGTCCTGACGCGACGTGCCATTTCTCGCTCCTTTCGGCGCAACCAGGAGAGAGGGGCGATTCAAAACATTCTTTCGAACGGGGTCATGCCTCGCGACATGCCACCACGGATACTCCCGCTAACCCTCCAGACCTTGCTGTCAAACGGGCACTGAGCACCATCGTACCTTCGGCCTTGACTCCCGGCTGCACTCGATCGGAGTCTACTTCCTCCCACAGATCTCAAAGGGTCAGTCTCCGATTACCTTCGCCCGCCCGGGCGATGCCATTGCTGTCAAATTGAGCTGGTGACTGACAGAATGGTCCAATGAAGACCGATGCGCCAAGCTACCACGGCTATCGATTTCCACCGGAAATCATCAGCCACGCCGTCTGGCTCTACCACCGATTCTGCGTGAGCTTTCGAAACGTCGAAGAGCTGCTTGCTCAGCGAGGCATCACGGTTTCCTACGAAGCGATCCGACTTTGGTGCATCAAGTTCGGGCCGGAATACGCTCGGCGACTGAAGCGTCGGCAGGGTCGCCTTGGTGACACGTGGCACCTGGACGAGGTCTTCATAAAGATACAAGGCGAACGCCAATACCTCTGGCGCGCGGTAGACCAAGATGGTGATGTGATTGATATCCTCGTCCAGCCTCGCCGTGATCAGAAAGCCGCCAAACGATTCTTCCGCAAGCTGTTGAAAGGGCAAGGCCGTCCGCCCTGGCAGCTGGTCACCGACAAACTGAGAAGCTACAGCGCCGCTCACCGCGAGGTCATGCCGTCCGTCGTCCACGACACTGACCAGTACAGAAACAACCTAACCGAAGTCTCGCACGAACCGACGCGACAACGGGAACGACAGATGCGGAAGTTTAAAACTCCTGGGCAGGCGCAACGATTCTTGACCGTGCATGGACTCGTGCAAAACCTCTTTCGCGTCGGACGGCATTTGTTGCAAGCGCATCATCATCGGGAGCTACGAGACCGCGCTTTCATCGTCTGGCAGGAGGTAACCTGTGCCGTCCGATGAGAGCAAAGGAAATCAGCTCGACGCAATAGGTTCGCTCGCTCAACGTCAACTTGACAATACCCTGCAGTCGGGTCGAAGGCTAGATTCTCCATCGCAAAATCTAGCCCCTCCACACGGGTCTCCGACGAGCCATCCTCCGACTTTATAACGATGGTGCCGTCGCGAACAAGAATCCGAGAAACCTCCAAAGCAAGCCCAGCCCCGCCCGCGTCTTCGCCCGACTCACTCTCACCTTCAACTCTAGCTTCATCTTCAACTTCGCCTTCAGTGCCAGGAGAGCTCGAAGCTTCGACAAGCTCGAATTGCGGACGGTCAAGCACGATCCGATCGATAGCAACCGTACCCGAAAGAAGCGGCCCAAGGCGATGCTCAAATACCAGCTGATCGAGCGAAAAATCAAAACTCCGCCCTTCGCTCTCGGACGTCGCCGTCACATTGTCGAGCTCGACGCCGCTAAAAAGACTAAATCGAAACCCGGTCGCAGTCATCTCGATACCGGTGGCGTCACCGACCTCATCCAATAGCGCCTGCCCAAGCTCAGGAGAGTCGTAGTCCCGCATCAACAAAAACGCAACCACCACCAACAGAACCGCCGAAACAACAACGATCTTCTTCAACATTCTGCCCTCGTTCTGACTAGCCTACCGCTCTTTTGGAAAAGGCGCTACTACTGAATCCGCAAACAGTGTTCCAAATCGCGGTGCGTTCCCGTTGATAAAAGCTCGACGCGTTGCGATCCTGATGGCACAACCCAACAATCGAGGCCTCGATGTTCAAATCTCTCTCGAAGTCTGTCTCCCGCAACCCGAAGCAAGAGCTTGCGCGGCTTCAAGCCGACTACAGGATAGCGAGCTTCTCGCATCGGCCGCGACGAGCTCAACGAGTTCGCCGCGAATATCCCAAGCTTCTCCAAGCGATAAAGCAGCGTCACCAAGAGCGGGTGACCGAAGCGATAGAGCGCGCTAAAGCCCGGACGTGACCGGTCACTTCTTCGCTTTACGCGCGAAAGAAGCATCGCCCATCGAAAGCGCAGCTACCTCCCCTTTTCGATCGAGCTCGAAGCTCACCAGAGTCGACCCCCGCCACGCCGCATCGAAGTGCACCCGAAACACGTCGTAGTGCCAATGCTCGAGCTCACCCTTCAGGCCAGACCCGTAAAACAAACGTAGACCATCCCCATCGCCCGTAATCTGGACGGCACCGTAGAGCTCGTCAGCATAGGTCCCCGTGTAGCGCTCGAGCGCGAGCGCTGGCGTAGTGCCGCCGCCGCGCGTCTTTTTAGCTTCGCTCTGGCGTAGGTCCGCGTTCCGACTCAGCTCGTCATAGAGAGCTTTGAGCGCAGCACTCCAGTCTCGGTTCGAGCCTTCCCCGAAACGATCGAACACGTGATACATCAGCGCGTGCCGGATCTCCGCGTGGTCCAGATTCCCGAGTACGTAGACGCCGAGCCGCTCGTCACGGATCAGACCGTGGATGGCGACCATCCCGTCGATGCTACCGGTATGAAAGTCAACCGCCCTTCCGTGATAGTCATGTTGGAACCAGCCCAGACCGTAGGTCATCCAGTGGGGGTTCGTTACCGGCTGCGTGGGGTAGAACTCCTCTGGGTCCACCAGTGTCTGCGGCGTGAAGAGCTCCTCGAGGGTCTCCTTCGACAAGAGCTCTGTCCCGTCCCGTGTCGTGCCTTCGAGCAGAAACCGCATCCATTGAGCCATATCGAAGACGCTGGACCACACCGAGCCCGCCGGCGCGATCGCGTCCACGCTCGCGTTCTCGATGACCCGGGTGGCGCCGTCGACACGATAGTGCGGCCGTGCAACGTTCGGCTGCGCGTCGAGGGTCGCCGCGGAGGCGATCGACCCGTTCATCTCGAGCGGCTCGAAGATGCGCTTCTGGATGAAGGCGTCCCAACTCATCCCGCTGAGCTCGGCCACGACCTCGCCCGCCGCGGCATACATGATGTTCTGATACGTAAAGGACGACCGGAGCAAAGTCTCGGGCTCGACATAGCGCATGCGGAAGAGGATGTCGTCGGACTCGCGATCCTGGCCGTACCAGAGAAAATCCGCGTTGGGAAGGCCTGCGCGATGCGTCAAGAGGTCGCGAATAGTGATTTCCCTCGTGACGAAAGGATCGTAGAGCCGGAATTCCCGCAAGTGGTCCGTGACAGGATCGTCCCAATCGAGCTTGCCTTCGTCGACGAGCATACCGATGGCAGCCGCGGTCATCGCTTTGGTCGTGGAGCCGATGGCAAACAGCGTGTGCTCGTCGACCTTCACCCCACTGCCGAGCTCGCGGATACCGTAGCCTTTCGCGAAGAGGACGTCTCCGTCCTTGACCACGGCCACGGCGAGGCCCGTGACGTCCCAGTCGGCCACGGCCCGTTGCACATAGGCGTCGAAATCAGCGAGCGGCTGGCCGGCTGCGCCGGCTGCGCCGGCTGCGCCGGCTGCGCCGGTTGAGCCGGTTGAGAACGACGCGAACGACGCGATGGCGAAACAACAGACGAACGCTATAGCGCGCATGCTTTTCCTCCACAATGGGCGCTAACCCTTAGGCGGAAGCTTTGTCTTCGGACTCGTCGCCCGCGCGGCCGCGGAGCCGCTCGTAGAAAGCCGTCTGGGCCCGGACGGCCTTACCGACTCTCGGCCGATACCGGTTAGAAAGATCTTCGAGAACACGAGCCTTGACGTTGTCCCGCCACTGGATGTCCAAGAGGTCGATGAGCTGTTGCTGAATACGAGGGTCGTAGATGGGAAAGCTTACCTCGACCCGGCGATCCAAACTGCGCGTCATCCAGTCGCCGGACGAAAGAAACACTTTCCGCTCACCACCATGGGCGAAGACGAAGATCCGCGTGTGCTCTAGGTAACGATCGATGATCCCTATCGCCTCGAGATTCTCGGGCCGCTCGTTGGCCTTGGGTAGCAAAGAATACATGCCCCGTACATTGAGACGCACTTTCACTCCCGCGTTCGCAGCGTCGTAAAGAAGCGCCATCATGCCGGGGTCGGTGACGTTATTGACTTTGAGGTCGATGGCCGAATCAATACCGTTTTTCGCGTTTTCGATTTCCTGCTGCACGAGCTCGACGAGCCTCTTCCGGAACGTGAAGGGTGCGACGAGCAGATGCTTGAAAGACGAGACGCGGTAGTTGTCCTGGAGAAAGTCGAATACCGCATCGACTTCGCGCGTCAGCCTCTTATCGGTGGTGAAGAGGCAATGGTCGGTGTAGAGCTTGCCCGTATCCTCGTTCAAGTTGCCCGTTCCGAGAAAAGCGTAGCGAGAAAGTTTGCCTTTCTCTCGCCGCGTGATGAGGCCGATCTTCGCGTGCACTTTCAGCGTCGGGACGCCAAAGATAACTTGCGCGCCTTCTTCTTGAAGCTGATTCGCGAGCGCGACGTTGGTCTCCTCGTCGAAACGTGCCTGCAGCTCGATGATCACCGTAACCGCCTTGCCGTTACGGACGGCATTGATGAGCGCATTAGCGACGCCGGAGTGGCGGGCCACCCGGTACAGCGTGACCTTGATCTCGGCGACTTTGGGATCGATGGCGGCCTCGCGCAGAAGGTCGATCACGTAGTCGAAAGATTGATAAGGGAAATGCAAAAGAATCTCCTGGGTGCGCATGACCGAAAAGATACCGCGCGCGCGGTCGATGGGCGCCACAGGCACGGAATCCAATTTCGGATAGAGGAGCGAGCTTTCGCCAATCTTCGGGAAGTCGATGAAGTCCTTGAAATTGTGCGTCCTCCCGCCTGGCGCCATGCTGTCCTCGCCGCGAATGCGCAGCTTGCGCTTGATGAGCTCGAGAAGCTCGTCCGAGATCTCGCGGTCATAGACGAATCGGACAGGACTTCCCTCCTTCCGGTGCTTGACGCTCTTCATGACTTTTCGCAAGTAGCTTTCGGTCACGTCCTCATCGATGTCGAGTTCGGCATCCCGCGTCAGCTTGATAAGGTGCGACTCGATGGATTCGAACTTAAAGAGCGAGAAAATGTCCTTCAAGTTGTAGCGAATCACGTTCTCCAGAAGGATGACGTATTGCCGTCGCTCGAGGCGCGGCAAGCTGAGAAAACGCGGGAGCGCATCCGTCGGTACCTCGATGAGCGCAAAGCGATCGCTTTTTCCTTGCCGGTTGCGCAAACGTGTCGCGAGATAGATCGACTTGTCCCTGAGCTCCGGAAATTTCGAGTTTTTGCTGACCATCAGCGGTGTGAGCTTCGAGCGGACCTCCTGGCGAAAATAGGTTTCGACGAAGCGGCCTTGCTCAGCCGTCAAGGACGTCTCGTCAACGACGTGGATCCCATCGGCAACGAGCTCATCGAGCAGCTGCTCGTAGATGCCCTGAAACACCTCCTGTTGCCTCGAGACGATGTCTTTGATCTCGGCGATGACTCCGCGTGGATCGTGGCCGAGAAGCTTCTTACCCTTCTTTCCGAGCCGCGCGAGACGATGCAACGTGGCGACGCGCACGCGAAAGAACTCGTCTTGATTCGAGGAGTGGATCCCGAGAAAACGTAGCCGTTCGATGAGCGGGACGCTCTGATCGCTCGCCTCCTGGAGCACTCTGGCATTGAAGGAAAGCCAGCTAATTTCTTTATTTCTATAGGGATAGCTCATCGTCCGCCATTAAGAATGGAGTCCAAAGGGACCGTATTATACCGAGAAACGGGCTAGGCGTCGTTCTCGGTGACGACGAGCGCTACCTCGTGACTACCCACGCGGAATTGGTCGCTATTTTCGAGCATCGTCTCTTCAATCGGCTTTTCGGCGACGAATGTCCCGTTGGTGCTGCGCAAATCCCGAAGACGCGCACGCGCACCCTCGATGGAGACGAGCGCGTGGCGGCGTGAGATCTCAGGATCGTCGAGCTCTAGGTCGCAACCGTCGCGGCCAATTATGATCTCTGCCTTGGTGATATCGAGAACCTTCCCCGCTTCCGGGCCGCTTACAACCAGGAGCGAATATTTTCGGCCGACATCCAACCCGGCCGTCGGAGGGGCAAGAGTTTTCCCAGCGTAACCAAGGGGGAGCGTTAACTCGGGCAGCGCGAGCGGCTCGAGACAGCTAGGACAGAGAACCTTCGAGGAGTCTCCAATCCGCGGAAGCTCCTCTTCCGGGATCGAGATCTCGCAATTTGAACAACGGATCACCATTAGAAAAACCAGGCCGCGTGTGAGCTGTCGACCAGTTTACCGGGAGGGACGGGGGCTGACAAGCGGGCGCGCTGGACGGAGTATAGTGGGCCAGCTATGGGTAGGTTCACGCTCATCACCGGAGCATCGACAGGCATCGGAAAAGCACTCGCTCACATCTCGGCCGAGAATGGGCGCGACCTCGTGCTTCTCGCACGGAGCCCGGACAAGCTCGAAACGCTGGGAAAAACGCTTCATGACGAACACGGCGTTAGCGTCGAGATCGTTGTGCAGGATCTTGCGACCGGAAACGCCGTGGAGACAACACGAAGGAAGCTCGAGGAGCGCGGGCTCGAGATCGGAACCCTCGTCAATAATGCCGGATTCGGAAATCTCGCGGCCTTTCACGAGACCGATCTCGACATGCAGCTTTCCATGCTCCGCTTGAACATCGAGGCAGTCACCGAGCTGACTCATCGATTGCTTCCGCCCATGATCGCGCGAGGCCGCGGCCAGATACTGAACGTCGCCTCGACCGCCGCCCTCCAGCCCGGCCCCTTCATGGCGGTCTATTACGCGACCAAAGCCTACGTACTCTCCTTCTCGGAAGCGATCACCGAAGAGCTCCGCGGCACCGGCGTCACCGTGACCGCTCTTTGCCCCGGCCCGACCCGGACGGAGTTTCAAGCACGGGCGAACATGGGAGGCTCGCGACTCGCCCGCTTCGGTCTTCAGGATGCGCGCCCGGTGGCCGCGATCGGCTACCGCGCCATGGAGCGCGGTCAAGCGGTCGCGATCCCGGGTTTGTTGAATCGCCTATTGGCGCTAACGGTGCGCGTGTCGCCGCGCGCGGCAGTGCGCCGCATCGTCCGCCATCTCAATCTGGCGCATTGAGCCCGCGCTCCATGAGCGCAGCAAAACGACGCGCGAAATCCACCGGGTCCGCGACTTCGGAGCCTTCAGCCAAAAGCGCGTATCCGTAGAGAAGCTCGGCATATTGGGGAACCGTTTCCGAGCTCTCTTGCACGTCGAGCTTCGCTTTGAGCCTCGTTATGATCTCGTGGCCCGGGTTGAGCTCGAGGATGCGCTGTTGTATCGGCATATCTCCTTGCTGCTGCCGTAGCCATTTCTCGATGCGCGGGCTCACATCCCCTTCGCCGCTGACGAGACAGGCGGGCGACGTGGTCAAGCGGGTCGAGAGTCGTACCTCTTTCACACGATCCGAGAGGGCTTCCTGGGTACGCGCGAGAAGCGTCTCGAAAGCTTTGCCTTTCTCGTCGAGCTCCTTCTTCTGCTCTTCTTTTTCTTCTTCGGTGCCGAGATCGACAGCACCCTTCCCGGCGGATTGCAGTTTCTTGCCGTCATACTCCGTCAGCGCCTGGACCACGAGCTCGTCGACCGCATCCGTAAGATAAAGCACCTCCACGCCTTTCTCGCGAAAGGCTTCGAGATGAGGTGAGCTCTCGACCACATCCTGACTGTCGCCCGTCAAGTAGTAGATCGAGTCCTGGCCGTCCTTCATCCGCGACACATAGTTGGCGAGGGACGTGAGCTTCCCGGAATCGGCGGAGGAAGGAAACAGTAGAAGCTCGGTCAACTTGTCTCGATTGTCGGAGTCCTCGGAGACGCCCTCTTTGAGCGACCGGCCAAAGGGCCCCCAGAACTTCAAGTATTTTTCGTCGTCGTCCGCTTTCATCTTTTGAAGCGCATCGAGGATTTTCTTCAACAGGCCTTTGCGGATTTGCCGGATCTGCCGGTCGTGCTGCAGCATCTCGCGCGAGACGTTGAGCGGCAGATCTGACGAATCCACGACGCCCCGCACGAAACGGAGATAGCGGGGCAGGAGCTCCTCACAGCGCTCCATAATCGACACCCGCTTCACATAGAGCCGAAGGCCGGCCTCGGCGCCAACGTAATAGAGGTCGAGTGGAGCCTCGCTGGGGATGAACAAGAGCGCCCGGTACTCGATGGTTCCTTCCGCCCGTTGAAGAATACGCTCGAGCGGCTCACGCCAGTCATGCGAGATATGTTTGTAGAACTCCGCATATTCCTCATCCGTGACCTCGGAGGCCTGCCGCTCCCAGATGGGCTTCATCGAGTTGAGCGTCTTGTCCTCGTTTTTGGTCTTCAGCACGATCGGATAGGCGATGAAATCGGAGTAGCGGTGCACGATGCTCGTGACCGCGTGCTCGTCGGCGAAGTCCTCGACTCCCTGCTCTTGGTCGACGGGCAGCAGATGGAGCGTGATGCTCGTGCCGCTCGAATCCCGCTCCGCGCGATCGATCGTGTAGTCGCCTTTCCCCCCGGACTCCCAGCGGATGGCGTTTTTCTTGCCGGCGCGACGAGTGACGAGGACGACTCTCTCTGCCACCATGAACGAGGAGTAGAAGCCGACACCGAACTGCCCGATCAGCTCGCCAATCTCGGCATCGCCGGACGTCGCCTTTTTCATCTTCTTCACGAGCTCGCGCGAGCCCGATTTCGCAATCGTCCCGATATTGTCGATCAACTCCTTGCGGCTCATCCCGATCCCGTTGTCGTGGATCGTGAGCGTACGGGCCTCGGCGTCCGCTTCGAGCTGGATCTGGAGCTCAGGGCCTTCCGCCAGAAGCTCGGGCTTCGTCAAAGCTTCGAACCGCAACCGGTCGAGCGCGTCCGACGCGTTCGAGATGAGCTCCCGCAAGAACACGTCTTTGTGCGAGTACAGAGAGTGGATCAAAAGCTCGAGGAGCTGTTGGACTTCGGTTTGGAATTGGTGGGTCTCTTTCGCCATCGTTACTCCGCATCGTTATTCGATGCTAAATCGAGCCTCGTTTCGGCCCAAGCTTCGGCGTTCTCCCAGATCCTCACGCGCAGCCGGGATATCCCGGCCAAGCCGAGCCGCTCAGAAAGCGCCTCCGCGACAACCCGGGAGAATGCTTCGCAGCCGGTAGACGCTCCCGCGAATTCGGGGAGATCGTTCAACATATTATCGCGATAGCGGTCCACGAGCTCACCGAGCTCTGCTTTGACGCGAACGATGTCGACGAGAAAGCCGTGCTCGTCCAGGCGGTCGCCCTCGAGGACTACCTCGACACGGTAGTCGTGCGAGTGGGGCTCGCCCTCGGGGCCGAAATCGCCTCCAACAAGGTAGTGCTTCGCGGCGAAATCAGTGTTCACGCCGAGCGCGTATTTCGCCATGTCGGCCTCAAGTATAGGCCAGCAAAACCTGGAGGCAATCTTCAGGGTGCTCGTCTAAAAGCGCGTAGGCTTCAAAGGCGCGCTCGAGCGGGAAACGGTGCGTGATGAGCGCACTGAAATTTTCATTGTCGTCGTTATCGTCATCGGAATTCGCTAGGGAAAGAGCTTTGCCCGCCACGTCCATCCGGCGTTTCTTAGACCATCGCGAAAGAAGCGGCGAGCCGAGATGGCTCACCTGGCTGCTCACGAGACGAAGACGCCCCCGGTGGAAGTGCGTTCCCAAATCCACTTCGGTGCGCTTCGCGCCATACCACGAACCGATGACGACACGCCCCTCGAAGCCCGTGGCGGCGATGGCGACGTTCAGCCCGGCCGCCGTTCCTGAAAGCTCGAAGCTCAAATCGAAGTCACTCTCGGCTTCCATCTCGTCTGGACCCAGAGAGCGGCTTGCGCCCGCGCGAAGCGAAGCTCGCCGCCGAGACGCGAAGGGGTCGACCGACCACAGGAGCGCGAGAGGAAAACGGGCCAAGAGCTTCGTGGCCGCTAGCCCCACCACGCCTTGGCCGACCACGAGCACGCGCTCGCCTACGAGCGGTTGCGCGTCGAGGACGAGGTTGACAGCGGTCTCGAGCATCGGCCAGTGAGTCGCCGCCTCTGCGGTAACGCCTTCCGGAATCGGGTAGAGCGCGTCCTCGGCCGCGAGAAAGTGGCTCGTGTGGGGCTGAAAGCTGAAGACGGTCTTTCCCATCCACGAGCGGTCCGCGCCGGCACCGATCCCCACCACTTCGCCGACCGCGGCATAACCATAGCTCGCGGGGTAGAGAAACGGTGCTCGAAATGCCGGCAAGCCCTCGTCGAGGACGAGACCTTCTGGAATGTCGCCGCGATAAACAAGGAGCTCGGTGCCGGCGCTGATCGCCGAGGAAGCCGTGCGGACGAGGAGCATCTTCTCGGAGGGAGTGGGGACGTCATCTTCCAGAATCTCGATGCGGCGCGGCGCCGTGAAGGTTAGCGTACGACGCTTCATGCGTCGGACCAGCTCAACTCACCGGCCAGGACGAGATCTTCCCCGAGACGCTCGCTTTGCCACGATGACAGCTCGGGAAACGGCGAGAGCTCGTGCTGGACGAGCGCTGGCACGCCCGCGACGAAGCGAGGCGCCATCGTGAGGACAACGTAGTCTGCGAGACGGGCCTTCAAGAAGCTCGTGAGGACGCGGGCCCCGCCTTCCACGAGTAGGTGCGACGTGCCGCGCTCGACGAGCACGGCCATCACGCTCTCGAGGTCGACCCAGCCGTTTTTGAGCGCCGGCAAGCGGAGCACGTCGGCGCCCTTGGCACGGATGCGCGAAACGGCCTCGTCGCTCGCGTCATCTGTCGTCGCAACCCAGGCACCGCGGCCATTCGAGAGCAAATGGCACGTCTCGGGGAGACGCAAGCGCGAATCGACGACGATGGGCTGAGGGTCGCGTCCGCTAACGAGGCGAACGTTGAGCTGCGGATCGTCGGCGAGCACCGTGCCGACCCCGACCAAAATCGCGTCGTGGGCGGCCCGGAGCTCATGGGTGAGCTGCAGAGAGCTCGGACCGCTCAAGCCCAGTGGACGACCTGTGTCACCGGCAATGCTGCCATCGAGGCTCTGGGCATAGGCCAACGTGACATAGGGGCGGGCCCTTCCGGACGACGTCTCCTTGGCGTTCGAGAGTCGCGCGTAGAGGTCCGCTAGGATCGCGCTCAGTACGGGCTCCTTTTCTCCAGCATCGTAGCCTGTCTATCCTACCGTATGAGAGGCTAAGATACCGCGCGTGTCGATATCCCAGCGCTACCTCGAAGCCAAGCGAACGGTCGACGACCGGGCGCTCAATGGCCGGGTCTTAGCAAGGCTCAGAACAGAGCTCGAAGCCCGAGGAGCACCCAGCTTCGTGGATGTAGGGGCCGGGATCGGGATCGGTCTCGAGCGCTATCTAGAATTCGGCCTCCCCGCGCCGCGCGACTACACGGCCGTCGACGAGAGCCCCGCGTTTCTCGAAATCGCCGAGCACGGCTTGCGGGATCGCGTCCACGGCCGTTTCATCGCGGAAACACTCGAAAACTTCGCTTCGGATCCCTCCGAGCAGGGCCGGTTCGACCTCGTCCTCGCTCATGCCTTTCTCGACATTGTCGATCTCGGCACAAGCCTTCAGGCGCTCATCGGGCTCGCCCGCCCGGGTGGTCTGCTTTACTTCCCCATTACGTTCGACGGCGAGACCATCTTCGAGCCGGAGCACCCGTCGGACGGTGAGGTTCTCGAGCAGTATCACGAGACGATCGGTAGTGGCGGTAGCGGCAGCAAGACCGGAAGACGGCTTTTCCACGCGCTCGCGAGCCACCCGGTCGAAGTTTTGGAAATCGGAAGCTCCGATTGGATCGTTCACCCAACCGAGGGCCGTTATCCCGCGGAGGAGGCCTTTTTCCTAGACCACATCCTGGAGATGATCGAAAGCGCCGTCGGTAGCGAGGTCGCGAGGGATTGGGCGTCGGCGCGGCGCCTTCAGCTCGAAAAAGCCAGCCTCCTCTATATCGCGCATCAGGTCGATTATCTTGTCCGCAAGCGCACCTAGTCATCTCACGGCGCTCGAGACGGCGGCCCTCATTCTGTCGCTGTTTTTTGTCGGCGTCAGCATCGGCGGTTCCTCGCCGCTCGTCTCGGCGCTTCTCGAGGATCGTGGGTTCAGCGAGTACTTTACCGGGGGCGTCGTAGCCATGCTCGCGCTCGGTCTCGCTTTGTGCAGCCCCCTAGCGGGACGGCTCGTGGAACGCCACGGCCCGAGGCCCATCAACGTGATCGGGATCTTGCTCTCCGGCATCGGCTTAGGCGCGCTGCACTTGGCCCTTCTGTGGGACGAGCGCATGCTCTTCGGGGTGAGACTGTGGCTCGGCGCTGCGGACGCGCTCACATTCGTCGCGGCCGAGTACGCGCTCTTGAAGGGTACGCCGAGCAGCCGTAGAGCCCGAGTGATGGCCGCCTACACCGCCGGCTTCGGGCTCGGCTTCATGGGCGGCGTCTTCGTGAGCAATCCTTTATACGACGCCTTCGGTCTTCCCGTGTTTTGGATCTTCACGGCTGCCGCCGCCGCCATCGCGCCGCTCGCACATTGGGGCTTGCGGAATATGGACGTGGAAACGCGTGCGCATCATGAAACCACGACTCCGGCGGCCGTCGCTTGGCGAGGACTTGCGATCGCTTTCTACGGTGCCGTCGTCTACGCCGTACTCGACGTGGCGATGTCGGGGACCTACCCCGTCGAAGGCCAGCGCCTCGGCTTGACACGCGCCGAGACTCTGCGATTCGTAGGCTTCATGGCGCTCGGGAGCGTCCTCGTACAGCCCGCCGCTGGATGGCTCGCGGACCGCTTTGGGAACCTGCGAATACTCTACGCGTTCTCCCTATTGGGATTCCTATCCCATGTTTACCCTTTATGGGCACCCTAACGCTCGTAAGTGACTGAATTCAAAGGAACGGGGGTTGAATTTGCCCAAAACGTAGAGACAGATATTGTGCTTTGAGCGCCATTAATACGTTGTAATCGTGGACAATGATATGTAGTATGCGTGAGGACAGGTTATGTTCTTCCGCATCGTTCGGGCCGCAGGCGGCAAAGGGGTTCAACATGAGTATGTCCGCCTGGTCGAGTCGTATCGGGAGCACGGCAAGCCGAGGCAACGCGTAGTGTGCAACTTGGGGCGCAAGGATCTCCTAGTTGCCAATCTCGACTCCCTCAATCGGTTGCTTGGGGCCGGTGAACCGGCCGACACCGAGCGAGCAGCCGAGCAGATCGCGGGGGCAGACGCGTGGGATTGGGGTCCGATGGTGGTGACGGCGACGCTGTGGCGCGAGCTCGGACTGGAGCAGATTCTCGACCGGCTCGGAGGCCGCGGCAAGCGCGACGGAGTGGCGCTAAGCGAGCGAGCTTTGGTGCTGGTCGCCAACCGGCTATGTGCTCCGTCAAGCGAGCACGGTCTGGCGCGCTGGCTCGAGACCGACTTCGTCTGCGACCGGCAGGGGCGGCGGTGGGTGCCGCAGTGGCGCGATGATGGGGAGCGGCGAGCGAGTCGCTCCCCGCGGGTTCGCGTGGAGTTTTGCCAACTCAAGCAATGGTACCGAACGCTCGACCAGCTGCATGCCCGCAAAGAACAGATCGAGAAAGAGCTGTTTTTGCGCTTGCGGGATCTGTTTTCGCTTGAGGTTGACATGGTGTTTTACGACCTGACGTCGACGTACTTCGAAGGTCAAGGCCCTCCGGGGCTCGGCGCCCACGGCTACAGTCGCGACCGCAGACCGCGTAACCGGCAAGTGCTTGTCGGTCTGGTGATGGTGGACGGTTGGCCGATCGCCCACCATGTTTTCGCCGGCAACTGGCGTGACGCGAAAACGGTGCCGCAGGTGCTCAACGATCTCAACGAACGATTCGGTTTGCACCGCGTGGTTTTTGTCGGCGACCGAGGGATGGTAACGAGCGACAGCCTGGCGGTGGTGCGCTCGCGCAAGCAGGGCTATCTCGTCGGGCTGCAAAGACGACGGCGCGAGGAGGTCTATCGTTACATCGAGCGCGCCAGCGGAGAGTGGATCGACTGCCCTGGTGGCATCACGGTGAGCGAAAAAGCCGAGCCACCTAAGACTCGTGTGCAAGAAGTCCGCTCCGAGCAGTCTGGCGTGCGCATCTTCGTCGTTCACAGCGACGAAAGGCTCGCCTACGAGCGCGGGCAGAGGCTGCGGGCCATGGGACGTGCCCGTGCGGCATTCGAGGCCCTCGAGCGCCGCGTGCGCGAGGGACGATTGAAAGCCCCCGAGAAAATCGGTGCCGCCGCCGCGCGCATACAGGCACGCCACCACGGTCACCGTTACTACGACTGGGAGTACAAAAACGCTCGCTTCCGCTTCTTCGAGCACCCGGTCAACCTCAAGCGCGAGCAAGCCTACGAGGGTAAGTACGTTATTCAAACCGAGGAGCAAAACCTCTCTCCGGTCGACGCCGTGCGCCTTTACAAGGACCTAAACGAGGTCGAGCGAGCCTTCTCATGCCTTAAGGATGTCATTGAGATGCGTCCCGTTTACCACCAGACCGATGAGCGTGTGGAGGCACATCTTTTCGTAGCTACGCTGGCCTTCCTTGTGCATCGGGCTCTTGAGAAAAAGCTCAAGGTCGCCGAACTCGACCTGTCCGCAACCGAGGCACTACAAGCGCTACGCTCGGTCCGGCTCGTCGACTTACAGCTGGGTTCTGGGCGGACCAAGCGCGTCGTCACGCGCGGTACCGCTCGCGCCAACTCGATCCTGACTGCACTCGGAATCGTTGAACGCGACCCGCCAGCCTTCTCCGAGGAGGTGCTGTCAGCGTAGAGACAAACCGCGGATCTCAGTCCTTTGTTTATGATGACTTAGAGACCTAAAAGGGAAACATGGGCTAGCGGCGGTCGCGGCCGGCTACATCTCAGCAGCGTGGCTGCCGGAGCGGACGACGCTCGCTCTTACGAGCTTCATCCTCGTCGGCTGCGCGCTGCAGGCGGTATCTTTCCCGTGAGCCTCGCGCTACTCGGCGAGTGCACGCCGGTCCTGGACCTCTCACGGGCGAACCCGGCCTTTACGGTCGTTTTCGGCTATGCGTCGCTCGTAGCACCGCTCATCGCTGCAGGCTTCATCGACGCTTCTGAGCGGCTCGATCTATTGGGCTGGGCGATCCCCGCTCTCGCGGGTCTGAGCTTCGCTACCGCCCTCCCCTTCGCTGGGCTCGACTCCGTCCGATCGCTGACGGCGAGTGATTTAGGTTGATCGAAGCACACTAAAGTCCGAGGACAGCAGGCCCTTGCTCGAAGACGATGTCGACGGGGATCCCTTCGGCCGCAAGCCGGTCGAGGCTCTCACGGAGCCGGTCGGTCGTGACCTGGTGTTTTTCCATGAAAGCGCCGAGACCTTCATAGTCCCCGTCGCCCTGGATCTTCAAAATCACACTGGCGAGGTCGTTAACCGCCTGCTGCATCTTCTCGAGGTCCACCCGATAGGTCTCGGTGCTCACGTCGTAGGAGAACGCTCCGGCCTCGGCGAGAAAGCTGAGCTGCATTAAATTCGCGCGCCCGTGCGCGCTCGCCCCGCCGAAGCGCACCGAGCGGAAGATCGACGCGAGAAACGTGACGTAGTTATCGTTGAGGCTTTCGTCCTCGAGCTCCCCCTTTTTGATGAGCTCGGTGATCATGAATAGACCGAGCACGTCGGCTTTCGCTTCTTCGAGAGCCGAGGCGCGCTCTTGAAGCGCGTTCCGGACGCGACCGCGGCCGTTGACGGTGTTCTTGATGCCGAGTCCATGGGCGACTTCGTGGAACATGACGTTGGCGAAAAACGCGTCGAAGTTGACGAGCTCACGCTGATCGTCGGCGATAACGAGCTCGCTGATGGGTACGAGGATCTTGTCGAACTTCGCCCGCATGGCATTCTTGAGCTGAAGCCGCCGCGTGCCTTTCTGGAGCTGCACTTCCTCGTCGTTCGGCAGGTTGACGGCGATCGCTTTCGAGCCCGCATTGGCGTCGCCGGCGTAGTAGATCACGTCATAGGCGTTCAAGTCCGAGTCGCGCCCGGGCGTTTCCTGCTTGTACGTGTCCGCAACCGGGAGGGCCTCTTGGAGCTCTGGTAGAAGCGACGTGTAGCGCGCGAGCCGGGCGCTCCATTCCTGGTCCTTGACGAGCACGAAGGACTCGTTCGCCGCTTTCGAGCCGAAGAGTTGATCTTCATAGGTTTCGATGGGGCCGATGACAATGTCGAGCGTGTTGTTCTTCATGTCCATCCACGCCATGTCGCTCGCGCGATAGTCGTCGGTCAAAAGCGCCTCGGCGCGAAGCTCGAGATAGCGTTTGAGGCCAGGGTCTTCGGCAAGCGCAGCCGCGGCTCGCAGCTCCTGGGCCGCGGCGTCGTACGCGTCTTCGAAGAACACCGAGTACGGGATCGCCGTGAGCGCGCCGTCGTCGTCGCGCCGCACCATCGTCGTGAGGCTTCGAAGCTCAGGGTTGTCCGCGGCCTCGAGCTCTTCTTTGGTCATGTCGGCGGGGTAGAAATTCGAGCCTGCGGATTTCTCGTCCGTGCCGGGTATGAAAGGCGCGTTGTCGTCGAGACGGTCCCACGGACCGTAGTTGATCACTGCGAAACGCCTGGCGTCTTCGTCGAGCGACGCCATGAACGCATCGCGGTCGCCATAGGCTTGCTTCCAGTAAGGACCCTCCATCGCCTGGGCCGCGCGGATGAGATGCGGCAGCATCGCGCGCTCCGACTCGGTGAGCGCGTCGAGATCCGTCGTGAGACGGACCGTCGTGTATTTACCGAGAAGCTCCCGCATCGGGCTCGCGGGCGCGTCCGGCTCGGGTTCGGGCGCGCTCTGGCATGCGAAAAAGGCGACGACAAAGCCTAGGGTGACGGCGAGACGCAACATGGAGTCCTCCTGCGAAGGCCATTGTAGCCTCGCCGCCCACGACCCGATCAGTATTCGTCCGAAGAACGCATGGCTCGATGCCAGGCAAACTCGTGGAATGCGAGCTTTGCTCGATGCTTGCCGTCGCACAGCTCGACGAAGAAGTCCCTCGGGAGGAACAGGTTACGTTCTTTCATCAAAAACCTCTTGACATTAACCGTCATTTCTAGAATAATCGAATTATGAATAACACGGCGGACGTCGCACGCATGTTCGGGGCCCTCGGCCACGAATCACGCGTGGCCATCATCCGCCTGCTGCTCGCCGCGCACCCCACGGGTCTCGTTGTCGGCGAGCTCCAGGAAGAGCTCGCTATCCCAGCGTCGACTCTCTCCCATCATCTCGACGCGCTACGGCACGAAAGGCTCGTCGAACAGGAGCGCGAGGGGCGGTTTCTTCGCTACCGCGCCGGGACCGAGTCTCTCCAAAAACTTTTGAACTTCCTCTACGCCGAGTGCTGCACCCGGCAGCCCGTCGTCAACATCTCCGTACCCACCAAAGTGTAAGCCCATGACCCACCGTCGAGCCGAAAGCCAACTCAACAATTCGATTTATCTAGAAACATAGGAGCAAAAGTATGACGACAAGCCAAAAAATCCACGTCGCTTTGAACACCAACAAGTTCGATGAGTCCATCGCGTTCGCGGCTTCTTCGGAAAAGAGCCCCTAAAGCTCAAACCCGGATATGCGAAATTCGAGCTCGAGTCGCCCGGGCTGAACTTCACGCTCAACAAGAGCTCAGAGGTTCCGAAGGACCCCAGCTCGCTCAACCATCTCGGTATTCAAGTGAGCTCTACCGAGGAGGTCGTCCGTGCAACGAAGCGCCTGGCCGAAGCCGGTTTCGAGACCCTCGAGGAGAACGACGCCGTGTGCTGCTACGCGCTTCAAGACAAAGTCTGGGTCACCGACCCGAACGGCTATCGCTGGGAAGTCTTTGTCGTCAAGGAAGATGACGTGACCGCAAAGAGCGATCCGGCGGTGCAAGCTGCCGCGTCCGAGGAGCCTTGCTGCGAGCCGACCTGCTGCTCGTAGTCAGAAACTCGAGTGCGGGGGTGATCGGTCGAAATCACCTCCGCGCTGGAATACGCACTTATTGGAGTTTTGCGCATCGTAGGAGGTACGTCCGCTTGGTGCCACTTCGGCAACTAACTCCTCGATCTTCCGCATGGTCTCGTGCGTCGTGCGAGCGAGTAACGCGGCGCTATTCGCCTCGGTGAGAACAGGCGCGAGCTTCGCGATACCGCTCAAGTGAAGACGACCGTCTTGAAGCATCGGCAGAATAGCCGGATGCTTACGCGCCGCGCGCGACGGCGAGACGCAAGTAGACTTCGGCCTCGGACAAGTGCAGCTCAGCGCAATATCTGAACATCGGCGAGGCTTCGGTCCGTGCGGACAACCGACGCTCGTCGACTTCGCCGAGATGTGCAACCAGCTCGACCTCGACGCGCCGAGACTCTTTCAAGATCTGCGACAGCCTTCGCAGTAGCTCGTCGTCTGATATCGAATCGAAGTTGAATTCGTCTGCCATTCGGTATCTCATCGTCGACGAGATTTACGTCGTAGGCTGCGGCGTAACGAAGCGAACAGGTTCGCGATGCTGCTGCTCGGGACATTGCCGTGCTTCGGGCGTCCCAGGCGGCGACTCCGCCCCGCATCGGCGAGGAGCACTTTTCAAGCGCTATATCGTCGGCATCGAGATCGTCCTCCCTGATGCTTGATTGATTGCATCAGAACTTCTTTAATTTGACATCATGATGCTCGTCTGATAGCGTCACTATATGAGAACGACGCTGACACTCGAGGACGATGTTGCGGCGAAACTCAAAGCGGAGTCCAAGCGAACCGGGCGGTCGCTCAAGGAGATCGTGAACGAATATCTGCGGCTGGGTTTCCTCGCGAAGAAGAGCGATCGTAGACCCACCCCTTTTCGCGTGCAAGCGAGGGATTTGGGAGAGCTTCGTCCAGGACTCAGCCTCGACAATATCGGCGAGTTCTTGGAGCAAACAGAGGGATCGACGAACCGGTGATCCTCGTTGACGCCAACATAGTTCTTTACGCCTACAATCCTCGATCCGAGTTCCACGAACCTTGCCGTCGATGGATCGAAGACAAGTTTTCGTCACCGTCCCCAGTGGGTCTGCCATGGCTCACCGTCTGGGCGTTTCTTCGCATTAGTACGAACCCGCGGGCGTTCGAAAAACCACTGACGATGAAAGAGGCCGAGACCATCGTATCCTCTTGGTTCGAGACGACCCCCGTTCGCGCCGTGGCGCCCGGGGAGCAGTACTGGCGGATCTTCAGCAACTTGTTGTTGGACGCACAAGTCTCCGGTCCCTTGGTTACCGACGCAGCGATAGCAGCACTCGCCATCGAGAACGGAGCCAGCGTGTGTACGTCGGATCGCGATTTCGCGCGTTTCGATGTCGTGGTCGTCGACCCGTGCCGCGACTGAACCCTTTGCTTCCGTTCGATTTGATCTAGTCCTGGCGGGGTTTTGTACCGCGTCGCCGCATCTGGCGGAGAAGCGGTGCCGGTCACGCGTAGAGCGGAGGAGGATGGGTATCATAACCGTCCGTATTTCCTCCCTCACGGTCGGCACTTCTTGTTCGATTCGCTCACGCCGCCACCGGTACGCGTGTGGCTCGGCGATCTGTCGACCGGCGAAGCTAAAGAGCTCATCCGGGACTCGCGCACCGCGATGTACGTGGACCCCGGATACATTCTCTACGCCGAATTCGGCTCGAACACTGCTCGCTTGACGGGAACTTTGTTCGCACGCCGATTCGATTTGGATCGTCTCGTATTCGATGGAGAACCCCTGACCGTCGCGCCGGGCGTTCGGGGAGGGCCGTTGGGGGACGGCTATTCGGTCTCTGCGACCAACCTCGTATACCATCGGCCTACGTTCAACGAGCACGCATGGATGGATCGCGCGGGAAACCGATTGGACGTTCCGGAGCCTTCGACCCGTGTACCGGGGTGGACCGTGGACCTCGCTCCGAGCGGACGTGCCCTCGCCTTCGGTGCGCGAAGTCGAATCTCATATTCGCGAGCGACTCGAGGAGCTCGGAAACAACGGTGACGAGCGCGAGGGGGTCGAGCGGGTCCTCGCGGGCATTGAGCCGCCGCTCGAGCTTGCCCGCGTCTTCGCCTCTGAGTTCACGCTCGACGAGGCGGCGACGACGGGATACGTCGCGCCTCTATTGCGCTCGCTGTGGCTTCTCGCCGCGACGACCCTATCGGGATTCGCCAAGTCGCTCGTGTACTTCACGGGTTACATGACGGGGCTGGCTCTTCTAGCGCTAGCGCCTCTCAAGCTCCTCTTTCCCGACAACGTGGGCCTTTTGGTGCGCGACGGCATCCCGCGGGCCATTGGCGCAGTTCCCGTTATCGGAAGGGACCGAAGTCATCGGCGGCTACTGGGTGACCCCCATCTGTCTCGTTCTCAGCATGTTGATTCTGATCGTGACCCAACGCGCCGCGCGGCGCACGATCGCGAGATTCAAAGAAAGCCGTCAGACGTTGCCCTTCAAGTAAGCCTGGCGCTTCTTGTCGGGGAACTTATCGATGGCGTAGCGCAACATCGTACGCGGCATCCTCTTGTAGTGCCGGTCGAGAAAACGTTCCTCAGCCGCACGGTCACGATTGCCAATCTCGCGGATCATCCAGCCCACCGCTTTGTGGATGAGATCTTCTTCGTCATCTCTCAAGATGGCGGCGATTGCGAGCGCGTCCTTGAAGTCATTTTTCTTGATGTAGCACAACGTTGCCAGCATGGCGATGCGCCGCTCCCACAAGTCGCGGCTCCGCGCCCAACGATAGAGCTGTTTTCGATCCTTGTCTTCGAGAAAGCCGCCGACGATGGTCGGCGCGCTTCCGTCGACCAGATCCCAGTTGTTGACGCGATCGAGATGCTCAACATAGAAGCGATAGATGTCTCCACGAGCCTTGTCGCTCTTTGCCCGTTTGAACGCCTCGACGAGGATGAATATTGCCACTTCCCATTCTTCGTGCCATGGCGAGCCCAGAAGCTTCGTGATCTCGGAGAGCTCCATCTCGCGTGCCGCGCGCGCGATTTGCCTGCACTTAGGAACGGTAACACCGAGGAAACGGTCCCCTTCCCCGTACTCACCCCGTCCGGTTTTGAAAAAGCGCGGGAAGAACGCGGCTTTTTCCGGATCCGCTTGCACTTTCAGAAGCTTTCGCACCTGGCCGGACTTCGTAATTTTCTCTTCCGTCATGAAGACAAAGCTACCCGGCAGGGGGACAGGATCGCAAGCATGTTTCGTCTCGTATCACACGCCTCGCTTCGTCAACTCTGTGCGATGGTTCTGTCGAGAAGATACCAAAGAGGAGCGACGGCTTGACATATAATTGCGACCATGTTCCGTGTCGTGGCGCTCCTCGTTGAAGCGGCATTTCGAGATCCGAACCACGAGACTTTCGCCAAAAAGACTCCCGAACGGTTTCACGTCCGGCTACGCGCCAAGTCTCCAAAGCTCGACTACACGCGGAAGGCCAGCGTTGCTCCGTGAGCCCGGATTTCACAGCTACGTTCGAACAGTCTGAGACACGAGCCTTCGGCGGGCAGCCCGTCCGCTTGACCGGCGCGGGGATTTGGCTTCCTGCACCACTCGACGTCGTCGCGGCAGCCATGCAGGCGCTGAGCAGGGTGGGTTTCTGGAAGCGGCTCGGCGACGCGCCGAAGGTTCTCGACGCCGGTATGGGCGACGGCCGCATCGTCGCGTCGCTTTGCGCAGTGGACGAAAACCTTCGCGCTTACGGGATCGAAAGCCACCATGAGCTTTCGGAGCTCGCAAACGAGAACTTGTGCGCTCTCTCGGAGCGGGGCTTGCCAAGAATTTGGCGCGCGTGCGAAGGCGACTACTTGGATAGCGAGACCTATGCGAGTCTCGGTATTCAAGTCCAAGACATCGACGCGTTCTTCAACTACCCGGATGGCAACGAGCACGAGCTCGCAGCATTCCTAGCGAGCCACGCTCGCCGCCGTGCATTTCTAGTCGTGCTCACTCCCGATCACGGGTTTCGCATCGCAGGTCTCGACCACGACGAAGAGCTTCCGATCGAACGCCTCTCTGGTGCGCCGGGGTTTCGCCTGGCGCTCTACCGCACGAGAGTCGACGCACCGTGAACAGAAAAAACCCTCGTCAGCGAAATCTTTATTAATCCTTTTCACCTCTATGACGGTCTTGTAGTCGTCGAAAAAACAGAGGAGCGAGAGCAAGAGGCTCTTCGCTCGGGTAAACACCTTCGATGGAGGAGAACGTCATGGTGAAAAAACTTGCTCTTACCTTGTTGGTGGCCGGCGCGATGCTCGGGGCAACCCTGTCTTTCGCAACATATGCCGAAGACGAAGTCCAGACAGATTTCGGCACTCGACTGCATGGGTATAACGAAGTGCCGTCAGTGTCGACCGCTGGCCACGGGCTTTTCGCGGCGCGAGTCAGCGAAGACGGCACGTCCCTCGCATTCACGCTGAGCTCGCAGGTCTTTCGACCCCAGTGATACGGGCGCACATCCACTTCGGCCAGTCCAAGACGGAGGGCGGCCTCATGGTTCGCCTCTGCTCGGCCCAGCTCGAGGTCGACCCCGCGGAGCACGCACGTTCCTGCATCGACGCCGACGGAACAATATCCGGCACCATCACCGCCGACGACGTTGTTGGCCCCGGCGAGCAGGGCATCGCCAGAGGAGAATTTCGCGAGTTCATCCGCGCTCTTGGCGCGGGAGCTGGCTACGTGAACGTGCACACGTTGCGCGTCCCGTCTGGAGAGATCCGGGGACAAATTCGCTAGCAGTCTGTCAGTGCCCTCTCTGCGTCGACGGCGACGGGAGAGGGCTCGCCTCCTACCGCCAATACCCCCAGACGAGCCCTTGCGCAAGCGCGACGATAGCGGCGGCCAGGGGAAACGCGATCACCGCGAGCAGCCATCGTTTCCCGAAGCTTACGTTCTTGGGTAAGAAGAAAGCTGCGCACTGAGCCAGGAGAGCCGAGCCGAAGGCGACGCCGCCTCCCGCGAGAGGACGCTCGCACCACGGACAATGCGGCGCGCTAGCCGCGTGGATGTTGCAATAAGTAGAGATTCCGTTCCAGAGCGATCGGCAGCCGCATTGAAAGACCAAAGCGCAGAAGTCTACGAAGAAGACCGCCATGACGAAAACCGTGATCCCGAAGGCCCACCGAGTGCGCGTCATCAAAAAAGACTCAACTGCTTGTCCAAGATTTTACTCACGGAAGTGCCTTTCACCAGCAACAAGGCGTCGGCGGCTGGCGCGAGCTGACGGTCGAGATAGCGTTGATAGTCGAGAGGCGACGGGTTGTTGTCGAGCGGTTCTGGTCCATTCGTGGTGATGACGTATCTTACCCATCTGCGCGAGCGTTTCGATTTCTGCGCCGCGCGCGCATGGGGCGGCACGTTCTTCGTATAGTCTTCGAGCTTGCGCCGAAGCCGCTTCCGGTAGACGAGGTCTCCATCGCGCTTGCCCGAGAACAAATCGTCCGCCGTCTGCTTCACGTAGTCTTCAAAAACCTCGTCGTGGAAGACCCGACGGTAGAGCTCACGTTGAAACTCGCGCGCGAGGGGCGTCCAATCCGAGCGTACCGCTTCGAGTCCAGTGAACGTGAGGCCTATCTCGTCGCCACAGCGCACGAGCCCCGCGTAGCGTTTCTTACTGCCTAGCTCCGAGCCTCGGATAGCCGGCATGAAAAAACGCAAATAGTGCGTTTCGAGCTCGACTTCGAGATGCGAGTCGAGTCGGTGCTCTTCTTGCAGTCTCTGACTCCAGAACGTGTTCAGCTGCTTCGCGAGCTCTCTCCCGAGCACGAGGCAACGCTCTTCGTTCTTCGCTTCATCGAGCAGCACGAACAGCGAATCGGTGTCGCCATAGATGACCCGATAGCCCTCCGACTCGATGAACGCACGGCTCTTCGTGATGATCTCGTGCCCGCGCAGCGTGATGCTCGAGGCGAGGCGCGGCTCGAAGAAACGGCAAGCGGGCGTTCCGAGAACGCCGTAAAAGGAGTTCATGATGATCTTGATCGCGCGCGACGTCGCTTTGTGGCCTGCCCGTTTGGCCTTGTCGCGCGCATTCCAAAGACGTTCGATGATTCCGGGAAGGATGTGCGTGTCGCGTGAGAACTTCCCGCCTTTGAAACCTGGAACGCTGTCCTCCCCGGCTTCGGCAAGGCCGAGTGGGTCGACGAGAAAGGTTCGAATGATGCTTGGGTAGAGACTCTTGAAATCAAGCACGATCACGTTTCGGAACAGACCCGGCTCGGAATCCATGACGTAGCCGCCCGGGCTGAGGTCGTCGAGCGAGCGCTCCTCGATGTCTCGCGCCACCCGGCCTCGACGATGGAGGCGCGGCAGATACAAGCTGTCGAAGGCGGCTACCGATCCCCCGACCCGATCGAGTGCGAGCCCGGTGAGCTCCGCGCGCTCGAGGGAGAAATCGATGAGGTGTGTTTTCTCGAAGATGGCCTCCACAAGACGACAATCTTCGAGGTTGTAGCGCAACAGATCCCAAGGGCCTCGCGGAAGAGACGCTTGATCTCCTCGATCCGATTCGAGGTTCCCTCCTCGATGAGCTTCCCCCGCCCGAGAAGCTCGCGCGCGACGGCGTCGAGCCCGAAATCTTCGAAGCTCCACGTCGCGTTTCGAAGTGTGTCGATCCCGTCGAGCACAGAGCGCCCGGGAAGCCGCGCCACCCGTTTCCCTCCTGGTACTGTCGGCTCGAGAAGCGTCGCACGACCGCGCGCCCGTTCCGTTCTCGGTGCGCTCCTCGGGTCCCCGGATCCAAACGCTAACACTCGGTGCCTCCTCCAGGATCGGCCGCGCCGCGCTGCTCAGACGCTCCCGCGAAAGCCAAAACCCACGCGCCTCATTGTGACGTCGGTCATCACTTTATTGGAACAAGACGCTTCAAAAGTCCTTCGTCGAGCCGCCGCATCGCTTCCATCAGAAGCTCCTGGGCACCGACGTCGTGTGGCCAGCGATCTCGGCGTCGGCTTCGAGCTCAAAGTCTACGCTCTGCTCGGTCACAAGAACGTGCGCGGCATCGAGCGGCGGAAGCTCACCATAGGTCACGTGCACGATGCGGCCACCCTCGATGAGCAAGAGGCCATCACCGGCAGGGCCGCTCAAAGTGAACCGATGACTTCGTGGATCTTGTGTCGTGACGACAATCGGATCCGCTAGGGATAGCCCTCCCCTGTTTCCGCTTCGCGTCATATTCGTACGCCCGCACGGCTTCGCTCGAGGAACGAGGAAGGCCCCTCAAAACCTCGCTGCGCCAGCATCATAGCAGACTCGGCCGACGCTTTTAACTCTCGAAATCGTCGTTCTCGACGATCGGCGTGGTATCATTTGTTAACTGATCGCTTTTCAGAACTAACGTGCGCTTCAAGATCCTTAGCTACAACATCCACAAGTGCATCGGCGGCGTCGACCGGCTCTACGATCCGTTGCGCGTCGCCAACGTTATCGCTCGATACGATCCAGACCTCGTCATGTTGCAGGAGGTCGACCAGCACGCCCGCAGGTCGAACGCCGATCGCCAAGTCGATCTACTGGGCGACTTCTTGGGCCTTCGACACCGCACCTATTTTCCGAACGTGAAAATAAGGAGCGGCGGCGCTTACGGGAACGCCATCTTGAGCCGGTTCCCGCTGACGGAGACGTCCAACATCGACGTCACCGTGCCACCCAAAAAACGGCGCAGCGTTCTTCACGCGCGCTATCGGGTGCGCCTCAACGGCTCGCTCGGGCGTCACATGCGTACATTGCACGTCTACAACCTCCACCTTGGACTTTCCGGAATCGAACGAAAGATCCAGCTTCGTAAGTTTCTCGAGAGTCATCCGTTCGTCGGGCTTCATCATCGAACGCCGATCGTGGTTGCGGGAGACTTCAACGATGTGTGGGGCACGCTCGGAAGAAAGCTCTTGGAGCCCTCCGGTTTCGGCGGCGTCGGTCCGCCGATAAAGACGTTTCCCGCCTGGGGTCCCGTGCGAGCGCTCGACGCCATCTACGTACGCGGCGACGTGCGTCTGAGCCATGTCTACCGGGCGCGGCTTCGACTGGCGCGCCGCGCTTCCGATCACCTTCCACTGATTGCCGAACTCGAGATCGAGTAACATGCTCGCATTGTGAACGCGAGCCAAAACCAACACACCGAGCTCGACATCGCGGCGGTCCTCGACCAGCAGCGGCGTTTCTTTCGCTCTGGCGCGACACGCCCCTACGCGTTCCGGCGGCAACAGCTGCGAAACCTCCGCGCTCTCGTGCGTGATCACGAGGGACGGATTCACGAAGCACTCGCTGCGGATTTGGGAAAGCCCGCGTTCGAAGCCTTCGCCTCGGAGACCGGTTTCGTCATCGCCGAGTGCTCGCACGCACTCGAGCATCTCGAGACGTGGATGGAGCCCGAGCGGGTCAAAACGCCGCTCACGTTTTTTCCGTCGAAGAGTTTCATCCGTCACGAGCCCTTGGGACTCGTGCTCATCATCGCTCCATGGAACTACCCCTTCCAGCTCGTGATGGCGCCTCTCGCCGCCGCCCTCGCCGCCGGAAACTGCGCGCTCTTGAAACCGTCCGAGACTGCAGTCCACACATCGGAGCTCCTGGCGGAGCTCGCGGCGAGCTATTTTCCCGCGGAGATCGCGAGCACGGTAGTTGGCGACGCCAAGATCGCTGAGGCGCTCCTCGCCGAGCGTTTCGATCACATCTTCTTCACGGGAGGAATGGAGGCCGGACGTATCGTCGCTACCGCCGCCGCCAAGCATCTCACTCCTGCTACCCTAGAGCTGGGCGGTAAGAGTCCGGCCATCGTCGACGAGAAAGTCGATCTCGAAGTCGCCGCGCGCCGACTGACCTGGGGCAAGTTTCTGAATGCGGGGCAAACCTGCATCGCGCCCGACTACTTGCTCGTGCCGGAGACGTTGGCCGAGGATTTTCTGTCTCTGATGAAGAAGAACGTCCGACGATTTTTTGGGGACGATCCGAGAACGAGCCCCGACTTCGCGCGTATCGTCAACCACCGCCACTTCGATAGGCTTTCGGGCTATCTAGAAGACGGTCGCATCGTCACTGGGGGCGAGACGGAACGCGACGAACGCTACATCGCACCCACGATCCTCGCGGAGATCCCGGAAGGTGCTAGATCTCTCGATGAGGAGATCTTTGGCCCCATCCTACCAGTGCTCACCTATCGAAACCTCGACGAAGCGATCGAGACGACGCTGCGCCACCCCAATCCTCTCGCGCTCTACTTCTTTTCGAAAGACCGCAAGCGTCAAGAGCGCGTGATGCAGGAGATTCCGTTTGGAGGCGGCGCCATCAACGATGCGTTGATCCAGTTCTCGAATCCGGCCCTACCCTTTGGCGGCCGGGGCGGCAGCGGCAGCGGAAGCTATCACGGCCGCTACGGCTTCGAGACTTTCTCGCACAAGAAATCGGTCGTCGAAGGCAGCACGCTCTTCGATCCACCCATCCGCTACCCGCCGTATGGAGGCAAGCTCCGCTGGCTGAAGATGCTGATGAAATGATGTTGAACACGACGCGGCCGCGGCTCGGCTTCGACCGAGCGCGGACCGTTCTGAAAGCGGTCTACGGGGTCGAAGCGAGAGAGATCGAGGAGCTCGCGAGCGAGCGCGACCAGAACTTTCTCGCCGAGACCTCGACGGGAAAGCACGTGTTGAAAGTCGCGAACCTCGGCGAAGAGCACGCGATCCTGGAATTTCAGAATCAAGCGCTCACCCACATCGCGCAAAAAGACCCAGAGCTGTCGATCCCCCGGATCCGCACCGCACTCTCGGGCTGTCTTATCGAGACGATCGAAGGCGGCCACATGTGCCGGCTCCTGAATTTTATCCCGGGAAAACCGCTTGCGGATACGAGACCTCATCGCGAAGCACTCCTCCGCGGTGTGGGACGCTTCATGGGCCGCCTCGATAAGGCGCTCGAAGGCTTCTCTCATGACGCGCAGGATCGCTATCTGTATTGGGACTCGAAACACGCCGCAGCCACCATCCGAGAAGGGCTCGAATATATCGCGGGCACTAAGCCAGGCACTAAGAAAGACAAACACAAGCGCGGACTCGTCGAGTACTATCTCCGGAGCTTCGAAGAGGAGGTTGCGCCGAGGCTCAAAACACTCCCGAAAGGCGTCATCCACAACGATGGGAACGACCACAACATTCTCGTGCGCGATGGCGAGATGGCTGGAATTCTCGATTTCGGCGACATGGTCTCGAGCGCACTTGTCTTCGAAGTGGCGAACACGGCCGCCTATTGCATACTCGACAAAGACGACCCGGTCAAAGTCGCGTCCCATGTCGTCGCGGGCTATAACGAGGCACGGCCGCTCTGTGCTACCGAGCTCGAGCTCGTCTTCCCTCTCATCTGTACCCGCCTCGCGATGAGCGTCGCGAACGCGGCACGCCAAGCGAAGGACGAGCCCGACAAAGACTATCTGAGGGTGAGCGAGCGCGCGGCGTGGCAGATGATCGAGAAGCTAAAGTCGATATGCCCGAGGCTTGCTCACTACCGCTTTCGCGACGCGTGCGGGCTCGCACCTCTCCCGCACGCCCACGCGGTCGTGGATTGGCTCGACGCGCACGCCGAGGACGCCGCGCGCGTCCTCCCGGATGCGTTGATGGATGGGGGGGGGCACGAGCTCGACTTGAGTGTTTCGAGCACGGAGCTTGGCGGTCTCGACGTGCTCGACGACGTCGAGCGCTTCACCGGACACGTCTTCACCGCGATGCGAGACGCTGGCGCGTGCGTCGGGATCGGACGCTACGACGAGGCGCGCGCTCTCTACACGAGCGAGGCATTCTGGCCGGGCCTCGGAGAAGGGTTCGAGCCGCGCACGATCCACATCGGCATCGATTTGTTCGTCGAAGCGGGCACGAGCCTCGCGGCCCCGTTCGCGGGCCGCGTGCACAGTTTCCAAGTGAACGACGCACCGCTCGATTACGGCCCCACAATCATCCTCGAGCACGAGACGGACGAAGGCGAGAGATTCTGGACGCTCTACGGCCATCTCTCGGAAGACTCGCTTTCCGCACTCGAGTGCTCTAAGTCCATCGACCGCGGCGAAGTCTTCGCCGTGGTCGGAAGCTACCCGAAAAACGGCAATTGGCCGCCGCATCTTCACTTTCAAATTATCCTCGACTTGCTCGACCGCAAAGGTGACTTCCCCGGCGTGGCTAAACCGTCCGAGAGAACGCTATGGCTCGCGCTGTCTCCGAATCCGCGCGACGTGCTCGGGCTTGCCGAATCGGCGCCACAAGATCCGCGGATGACGAAAGAGGCCATCCGCGCAACAAGGCGACAACATCTATCCGGGACGCTCAGTCTGTCCTATCGCGAACCGCTCTCTATCGTTCGCGGCCACCGCGTCTTTCTCTACGACAGGGAGGCCCGTCCTTATCTGGACATGGTCAACAACGTCTGCCATGTGGGCCACTGCCATCCGCGCGTCGTCCGCGCGGCCCAAAATCAAATCGCCGTCTTGAACACGAACACGCGCTATCTCCATCCCAACATCGTGGACTATGCCGAGCGCTTGACGGCTAAGCTCCCCGCTCCCCTCGAAGTTTGCTTCTTCGTGAACTCGGGGAGCGAGGCCAACGATCTCGCGCTGCGCCTGGCCAGTACGCATTCCGGCCGCAAGGACACGCTCGTACTCGACGGCGCCTATCATGGGAACCTGACATCACTCATCGAGATGAGCCCGTACAAGTTCGATGGCCGCGGCGGCCGCGGCGCGCCGCGGCACGTGCACAAGCTCGCCATGCCGGACGGATACCGCGGCCAGCATCGCGCTTCGGATCCCGAATTCGGAGAACGCTATCTACACGACGCGCGCGCTTTGATCGAACGTCTTGCAAAAGATGGACGGCCCGTGGGCGCTCTCATCGCCGAGTCGATCTTGAGCTGCGGCGGCCAAATCGTTTTGCCTCCCGATTATCTGAAAGGGCTCTACGGGCTCGTCCGCGAAGCGGGCGGCGTCTCTATCGCGGACGAAGTTCAAGTGGGTTTCGGACGCGTCGGCTCGCATTTCTGGGCGTTCGAGACCCAGCACGCGGTGCCCGATATCGTCACCATGGGAAAGCCCATCGGGAACGGCCACCCGTTGGCCGCCGTCGTTACAACCCGCGCGATCGCGGAGTCTTTCCATACCGGGATGGAATATTTCAACACGTTTGGCGGCAATCCGGTCTCGTGTGCGATCGGACTGTCGGTGCTCGACGTGATCGAGGAAGAAAAGCTGCAGGCGAACGCGCATGTGCTCGGCGAACGCCTCTTGAACGGTTTGCGCGAACTGCAAGCCGAGCACCCCATCATCGGGGACGTGCGGGGGCGAGGGCTCTTTCTCGGGTTCGAGCTCGTGCGCAGCCGAGAGACGCTCGAGCCGGCGGCGGAAGAGGCGACCTATCTCGTCAACCGCATGAAAGACGGCGGGGTTCTCAACAGCACCGACGGGCCTCTCGAAAACGTCATCAAGCTCAAGCCGCCTCTCGTCTTCACCAAAGCAAACGCCGACCAGTTTCTCGACCGCCTTCGCGACGTTCTGAAAGAGGATTTCCTGAAACGATGACTGCCGAACTGCTTCCCGCCATCGAACTGAACCCGTCCTCCGAGCCAAAAGCCTCCGTCATTTGGCTGCATGGCCTGGGGGCGGACGGTCATGACTTCGGACCGATCGTTCCCGAGCTCCGTATTCCGGAGGCTGCCAGCGTGCGTTTCGTTTTCCCGCACGCGCCGATGCGTCCCGTGACCATCAATGGGGGTGCGGTCATGCGCGCCTGGTACGACATCAAGACGCTCGACCTCGAACGGCATGTCGAAGAGGCGCATCTCGAAGAGTCCGGAGAACAGCTCGAGGCATGGATCGCGCACGAACGCGCGCTCGGCATAGCGAGCGAGAAAATCGTGGTGGCCGGTTTCTCCCAAGGCGGCGCCATCGTCCTCTATGCGGGACTCCAGGCCGAAGAGCGTCTCGGCGGCATCCTTGCGCTCTCCTGCTACCACCCTCTTCCCAACCTTATTAAAGAGCGCGCCTCCGAGGCGAACCGGGCTGTCCCCATCTTCATGGCCCACGGCTCACAAGATGCCGTGGTGCCTATCCATCTTGCGGAGCGGACCGTCGCGACCCTCGAGGAAAATGGCTACGCCGTCGAATGGCATAGCTATCCGATGCCGCACAGCGTGTCGCCGCAGGAGATCGCCGACATAGGCCACTGGCTCCGCACGCTGGTATAGTCGACGGCCGTACGCAAGAAGGTCACGCGCGTGGCATTTCGAGGAGGCGCTCACCACTCCGAGGACTCGTCGAGGTATTGTCAAGTTGACGTTGAGCGAGCGAACCTATTGCGTCGAGCTGATTTCCTTTGCTCTCATCGGACGGCACAGGTTACCTCCTGCCAGACGATGAAAGCGCGGTCTCGTAGCTCCCGATGATGATGCGCTTGCAACAAATGCCGTCCGACGCGAAAGAGGTTTTGCACGAGTCCATGCACGGTCAAGAATCGTTGCGCCTGCCAAGGAGTTTTAAACTTCCGCATCTGTCGTTCCCGTTGTCGCGTCGGTTCGTGCGAGACTTCGGCTAGGTTGTTTCTGTACTGGTCAGTGTCGTGGACGACGGACGGCATGACCTCGCGGTGAGCGGCGCTGTAGCTTCTCAGTTTGTCGGTGACCAGCTGCCAGGGCGGACGGCCTTGCCCTTTCAACAGCTTGCGGAAGAATCGTTTGGCGGCTTTCTGATCACGGCGAGGCTGGACGAGGATATCAATCACATCACCATCTTGGTCTACCGCGCGCCAGAGGTATTGGCGTTCGCCTTGTATCTTTATGAAGACCTCGTCCAGGTGCCACGTGTCACCAAGGCGACCCTGCCGACGCTTCAGTCGCCGAGCGTATTCCGGCCCGAACTTGATGCACCAAAGTCGGATCGCTTCGTAGGAAACCGTGATGCCTCGCTGAGCAAGCAGCTCTTCGACGTTTCGAAAGCTCACGCAGAATCGGTGGTAGAGCCAGACGGCGTGGCTGATGATTTCCGGTGGAAATCGATAGCCGTGGTAGCTTGGCGCATCGGTCTTCATTGGACCATTCTGTCAGTCACCAGCTCAATTTGACAGCAATGGCACCGCCCGTGCGGGCGGACCGGGGAGTGACTCGAATTCGTGTTCAGTACCGACTGCAGAATCTCTTGCGGCGCTCTCGGCCGAAGGGGAGCTGACGATCACGCAAATCGTGCTCGACACGATCACCGTGAGCGATTTGAAGAGCACGTTTCAGCTCGCCCGCGCGCTGTTCGATTTGACGGAGCTTGTGTTCAGGACGCCGCATGGAAATTTCGGTGCGGATGCGCAAGTCGACTTCAACCCCGTTCCGTTCACTTACACCATGTCGGCGCAGGGGGATCCGCTCGACTTGAACTCTATGACGGGAGCTTCCGAGGGATTCGGGCCGGGGACGGTTCGCCTCGAAGCGGAAGGATCGGGCGCAGAGACCAAAGACGTCAAGGCGACGGGCGGGTTGCAGCTGGCCGCCGGAGAGTTTCCCAACATCGATATGTTCACGGGCGTCGACAAAGCACTAGGAAAACCGGTACTCGTGGGAGCGGCTTACGAAGCGACGGAGGCGAGCTTCACGCTCGAGAACAACGTCATCCATTTGTCGCCTTTCCGTTTCACGAGCGACGTCGCGCGTCTCGACCTGAGCGGCACGGTGAGTCTCGAAGGACCCATCGGCCTCGAGTTCTCTGTCGCGACGCCGCGGGATGGTCTCGAGATTCAGGGCATCGGAGGCGCAACGCTCGACGTGCTCGCCGATGACGAAGGCTGGGTGCCTGTTCCGATGACGGTTGGTGGGATGCTTCAATCCGCCAAGGTGCGACCGGATAGCGGCGCGCTTCTCGCGCAGGCGAAACAAGGCGCGAAGCGCGAAGCGAAAAAAGCAGTGACGGAAGCGGCCGGGGACGCGTTGGAAGGTCTTTTTGGACGCCGGAAGAAGAACTGACAAGGAAGTATCCCACCGGCGCAGCCTATCGACGTGCACGAGCACGGGATACGAGCCGCGAGTTCTCGTTTCGAACCAAAAGCTCCGACGCGGCGAGCGCGCGATCGAGTGCGCGAGAAAGGTCGCCGCGAAGATCTTCGAGGTGCTCGATCCCGATCGATAGCCTGATGAGATCTTCAGGGAATTGCCGCCTCGAGCGGACTTCTTCGGGAATGCTCGCATGCGACATCCTCGCGGGAAGGCTCAACGTCGACCGCACACCGCCGAAGCTGACGGTAACGTCGAACAGCTTTGCTTCTTCGACGAGAGCCAAGGAGCGCTCGAGCGAGCCCGTCTCGACCGCGATGACGGCTCCGGGGCCGAGCGATTGGCGATTGTGGGTCTCGCGTCCGGGGTGGTCCGGGAGGCCGATATAGTGAACGCGGGTCACCGCTTCATGATCTCTCAGGTAGCGAGCTAGCACTTCGGCATTGCGTTGCTGGCGGTCGAGGCGGAGGGCGAGCGTCTTCATGCCGCGCGCGAGAAGCCAGGCTTCGAATGGCGCGAGCGCGGTCCCTGTAGCGTTTTGGTGAAAGCGGACTTTCTCCGCGAGCTCCGCGTCGCTCGTAACCACGGCGCCCGCGGTCACATCGCTATGCCCGTTGAGAAACTTCGTCGCTGAGTGGATCACGAGATGCGCGCCACATTGAAGCGGTGTTTGAAGATAGGCTGACATCAAGGAGTTGTCGACAGCAACGAGGCTTCCACGTGCGCGCGCGAGCTCGGACAATCGATACAGATCGGTTACGCTCTGAAGAGGATTCGTGGGCGTTTCGACGAGAACGAGCCGGGGCGCTCTTTCGAGCGCTTCGACGAGAACCGAATCGTCCGACGTGTTCACGAAACGCACCCGCACCCCGCGCCGCGCGACGACGTGGGATAGCAGCCGGTATGTACCACCATACAAGTCCACACAGGCGACAATCTCTTCGCCGGCGGAGACGAGCGAGCACACCGCATCGAGGGCTGCCATGCCGCTCGAAAACGCGAAGCCCGCGGTGCCCCTTTCGATGGCCGCAAGCTGCTCCTCGACGACCGATCGCGTCGGGTTCCCGGAGCGGGAGTAGTCGAACTCGGCGCCATCCTGGAGGCGGAACGTCGCCGTTTGGTAAAGAGGCGTCGCACTCGGGCGGTGTGGATCTCCCGGCGAAGACTCGTATTGCAAATATTCGGTCTGGCGTCTCACGAGCGCACCGGGCCAATGAGCGTCCCTCTATCCGAGGCAAGGGTTGCGATCGTGAACTCGAGCCCATGGGCTTTTGCGAAATCGATGGCTTTAGCCTGCACGAGTCCGCCGCCGAGCGCAGAAAGCTCCAGAAAGCTCGCGACCGTGAATGCTTGAAGCTCGTCGCCGCCGGTGGCTGGATCTCGATTGAACAGTCCGTCGACATCCTTGATGAGCCGGCAGTCGCGAGCCCCGAGCCGCTCGGCGAGAAATAGCGCCGTGAGATCGGAGCCACCTCGACCGAGAAGGGCATGGGAGCCATCACGTCGGCGTCCAAAGTATCCCGGAAGGACGATGACAGGAGCCCCGATGAGCGCCTTTTCGAGTGCGCCCAAGTCGACGTCGATAGGCTCCGCGTCGAGCCAAGCGCCGCGCACGCGAAGCTTGATGCGATCCGGGTCGAGCAGCTCGTTCCGGATACCGGCGTCGTCGAGGGCGAGGGAAACAAACGCCGCAGAGCGGGACTCCCCTGTGGCGAGAAGACCCGCAAGCGATTTTTCCGCGGGCGCCCGAAAGCGTTCCTGAGCTTTTTTGAGAAGCCGCGAAGTAACCCCCGCAAAGGCGGACGTGACCGCGACGACGCGATGCCCACGGCGAACCGTGCGTTCGATCTCCGATACGACATCACTCAGTGCATCCGGTCCCGCTAGGACCGAGCCGCCAAACTTGAGAACGGTGATGGGAAGATTGGCCGAAGCCAAACAAGGATAGAACATCGTGGATCTCCTCTGGAAATGACGTCTAGAAACAAAAAGCGCACCGGACGGTGTCAGCGGGGACAGCCGGGCGGTGCGACGCCAGAGGAGAAGTGCCGAGAAGTAGTTATCCGCTCCGCCGACGCGCGCTGCCCGGCCTGCGCATAAACATGCCGGGCATCGACATTCGGTGGAACCTAGCCAATCTCAAAACCTGATCTCCAATAGACAACTTGAAGTTAACGCCGGCCGGCCTGCGTGTCAAGCAAAACCACACCGCCTGAGCACCCTGAAGGCTGATTGCCTGATACCCTTTCCCCATGAGGCTCCCAGCCCATATCCATTTGGACGAACAAGCGATCGCTTACGAGACGCGCGCGTTTCCCGATACGACGGACAAAGGTGCCGCCAACGTGGCCCGCGTGCTCGGGTTTCGCGAGCACCAGATGGTCAAGACTTTGGTCTTCGAATCGGGCACGAGCGAGCGCGTCCTCGTCATGGTGGGCGGTGACCGCAGCGCCGTGTCGGGAAATCTGAAGAAAGCCATCGGCGATCGGAACATCAAGATGGCTCGTCCCGAGGTGGTCGAGGAAGTCACGGGGTACAAAATCGGGTCTGTGCCACCGTTTCATTGGCAGCCGACGGGCTTCCGTTCCTTTGTGGATGGAGCATTGATGGAGGAGCCCCTTCTCGGGGTCGGTGCCGGCGTTTGGGGACAAGAGATTTTGATCACGCCGCAGAATCTAGTCCGCGCCGCGCGCGCCATTGTAGTTAACCTGACGGAACGTGATCGGCCCGTTGCGTTAGAATAACCGCGTCATGATAAGTGCGTGGTTTCTGGTGTTCGCACTGAGCGCCCCCCTCCAAACGGTGGAGCGTGAGTCGTTCGAAGTCTGGCTTTGTCCGGTCCACCGGGACTAGCAGGCGACCGGGCCCGTTCACTGTTCCGTCTGCGATCGCGAGATGGTGCAGCGCCTCTTGGTCCCGAGCTATTCCTGTCCGATGCACCAGCACATCGATGAAGACGATCGCGGCTCGTGCCCCATCTGCAACATGAACCTCGTGCCCACGACGCGCGAGCTCGAGTGGTTCTGTCCCGAACAACCGGAACGGACGTCGAGCCTTCCCGACGGCGAATGTCCCGACGGCAGTCTCCTGCACATGCGTAGCATCGCAATGGCGCACGGGGACCACAACCCGAAGCATGGCGGCATCCTGTTCATGGCGCCGAACGGATTTCACCACATCGAAGGCACGCTCGACGACGCTGGAACGTTCCAGCTCTTTGTCTATAACGACTTCACCAAGCCCATCGACGCGAGCGGCTTCGAAGCGCGCGTCGGCGATACGCCCCTCGTTTCCGCACCGGAGGCGGCGATCCTGACCGCGAATCTCGGCGTGCCTGAAAGCTATCCGACCGAGCTCGTCGTGCATGTCGGCTTCCCGGGTTCGCACGAAGATGAAGCGCGGTTCGACTTCATTTTCGCCTCTGAGATGGCGGCCGCCAAAGAGACGGTGAGGACCATCGTGCTCCCCCGTGTACCCGAAACGGCCGATGGGATCTTCGAGGCGATCCTGCATCGGGACGCCCGGGTCCAAGAGCTCATCGCGCGCGGTGTGTGGCCGGATCTGTACATCCCTGCGCTCGAAGCCAAAGACCTCGTTCTCGTACTCCACGAGAAAGAAGGCGGGCGCGTAAGCGCTCCTGCCAAGAAACTGGTTCGCGCTGCCTGGCTTCTCGACGTCTACGGCGACATGGGGAATCGTCTCGAGGTCGAAAAAGCCTACCGGCTGTTCGAGCAATCGATCCAGGAGTTGGAGGCGGCACGTGGGCATTAGATGGACATGGACGTTTTTGGCGCTCGCCTGCGCGGGGCAAGTGGCCGCGCATGAGGGCAGTCCCTCGCGCTACAACTATAAGAGGCACCTGCGTCCCATATTCGTAACCCATTGCGGTGGCTGTCACCACGCACGCGGCGCGGGGCCGATGTCGCTGCTCGACTACCAATCGGCCGTGCCTTGGGCCAACGCGATCAAAATGCAGGTTCTCGGTGAGCAAATGCCTCCGTGGCTCCCCGCGGATGGTATTGGCTCTTTCCAGCATGCGCGCTCGCTCTCGCCCGAAGAGATCGACATGATCATCGATTGGGTGGTGGGCTTGACGCCGGAAGGAGCCCCTCTCACAGCGGCGGAGCTCGAGGCTTCCGAGTTCTCGGGGGGATGGCAAATGGAGAAGCCCGACCTCCTATTGGCCCCCGCGGACGCTATCGTGATCGGCGAAGACGATTACGAGCTCACGGAGTGCCTCGTGCTGCCCACGGGTTTGGCCGGGCCGCGCACTGTGTCGGAGCTCGAGGTCAAGCCCGGCCTGCCGACGCTCATGCGCCGTGCGACGATCGGGCTCGGCGACTCCTGCGCGAGCGCGAAGCTGCTCGCAACGTGGCTTCCGGGGCAGGGAAGTGTGACGCTTGCCCACGTACTCCCGAAAGGGGCCGACTTGGCCGTCGAGATTCTCTACGTCAAAGGCTGGGAAGACGAGGGGAAACGATTCACCGACCGGAGCGAGATCGGACTGCGCTTTGAAGGCGGCGCAACTCCCGTTCAATCGGCGCGCATTTCCAGCTCGATCCACACCTTCGACGAAGACATTGAGCTCGTCGCCCTCTTCCCGGATCCGGTCGACGTGAACGGATCGCTCCGTATCGAGGTCGTCACCCCTGATGGAGTCATCGACCCGATCTTGGTGATCGAGCACTACCGAGCTCAGTGGCGTGAAAAATATACCCTCACCAACCCCTTGCGGTTACCGTCCGGCAGCGAGTTGAGACTCTCACAACCCGCTGCATGGATCGAGTTTATCCCGGTCCATCGTTTCTCCGCCGAATAGAGCGTTTGACGATCTCGTCAATGAGAAACAAATCCGTTAGCAACGCCCTCAGGTGGATGCTGGCGTTCATGTTGTCAACGAGCTGGGAGCTTAACGAATCCTGCGCGAGCACGAGCTTGAGACCCGCTCCCGCGGCGCGGGCATCCTGCTCGACGACGTCGGTATAAGCGAGGTAGCGCTCCTTCGGCTCGAGCCCCTCGCTCTCCACGAGAGCGCGGAGCTCGGTCGCGAGCTGGTCGATAGCTTCATCGGCTTTCTTCAGAAAATCGCGGAGCTGGCCGCCGGTCTTGCTACCCTTGTCGCCTTCGAGTCCCTGGGCGGCGTAGGCGAGCATGAACTCGTAGGTTTCTTCGATGACTTCGATACGTGTTTTTATATCGGCTAGTGACATGAGTACGCACAAAAATCCCCTCTCCACCGGTTGAGGTGGAGAGGGGAGAGGAAGATGTTACTTGGAAGCTTTATCCGTCACGACCCAGCGCTCCGGGTCGTGATTAGCGAGAAACTCCTTCTTCGTGATGAAGCCCCAAATCATGGACTTGGTTATCCAACGCTTCTCAGGCAGGATCGCGAAATAGATGTGCGTGATGATGAGCCCGACGAGGCCCACGGCCGAAAGGCCATGGATCACGTAGACCCAGCCCCAGGTGCTCTCCGCCAAGAGATAGGAGTTTCGTGCGAAGATCAGGTTCTCGACACGCGACATCATCAAAAGGCCCGTCACGATCACGCCCAAGCCCGTAACAAGGACAGCGTTGTGATAAAGGCGATGATCGACGGGGTACTTGTCCGGCTTCGGAGGCGGCTCGCCTTTGCCGAGGGCGTGCTCCATCTCCTGCTTCCACTCGGCCCAGTCCTTGCCGCTGATCCAGATGTTCCTCAAGTTCAGCCAGAAAGAAGCGTGAATGATGTGGAAGATCACGGCGGCCGTGAGCACGACGCCGGCCATCCAGTGAATCGGCACCCAATTGAACTGAATACCCAGGATGGGGAAAAACGCGGTGACTAAAAGTGTGATCATCGTCACCGCCATCACCCAGTGGAACAGCCGTGCTGCCAGGGAGTGGCGGACGACTTTCTCCGGGATGTCTTTCCCCGCGGCTCCCGCGTCGGGCACATCCGCGGTCTTCGGCGGATTTTTGGCGCGGTAGACGAGGTGGCCGATGACGAAGCCTAGCCCGCCCGCGATCGCAAGATATAGCAGATCCCAGGAGATTCGGACGAGGACCTCCTGACCCCAGGGATTCTGTGCCCATTGGAAAATGCTCATGCTCAGGCCTCCGTTCCGCTGATGGCGCGCTTCACGAGATTCCGCATGAGCGGCATCTTGTAAGCGTTGTGCTGCAGCGGACGGGCGCCGAGAAGCGCGAGCTCGCCTGCGGCCTTACCAACATCTGCGGTCGCGGATTGGCCTTTCAGCTGACGCTCCACATCTGTGAGCCGCAGCGGCCGCGGCCCCACGGCGTTCACGACGAGGCGAATATCCTCGATCGTATTGCCGGAGACTTTCATTGCCGAGGCGATGTTCACGAGCGGGAAGTCCCACGCTTGGCGGTCACGCACCTTCTCGAAGTAGAAACGCGAGCCGGCCCACGTTCCCGGGATGCGGATCGACGTCAGAAGCTCGCCAGGCTCCAAGATCGTCATGCGCGTGATGTCGGTCGCCGGGGTGATGAAGTAGTCCTCCGCGTCGACGACTTTCTCACCGCTTCCGCCCATGATGACGAACTTGGCGTCGAGTGCTACGAGCGCCGGGGCCGTGTCCGACGGATTCACCGCCACGCAACGGTTCGACTCGAACAGAGCGTGCTCCCGGTTGATGGACGTCGGCGTATCCGCGTAGCAAATGTTGCCGCCAGCGCGATAGCAAGGCCATCCACCCCGGTAGTACCAGCAGCGGGTGTCTTGCGTCACGTTGCCGCCAATGGTGCCCTGGTTGCGGATCTGCGGGGTCGCCACCTTGGACGCCGCGTCGGCGAGAAGGCCGAAGCGAGAGAGGATCCCCGCGTGTTCGGCGACTTCGGTGAGCGTCGTCATCGCGCCCATCTCGAGACCGTCGTCGACGTCGCGGATCCCGCGCATCGCGTCGACAGCGCTCAAGTCGATCACGACATCGGGACGTTTAATGCGATCTTTGAACCAGTCGAGGCTGTCGAGACCGCCGGCGAAGGCCCAGGATGTTTTTCCGTAGCGGCGTTTGAGCGCCAGCGCATCGTCGATACTCGCCGGCTGAAAGAGCTCGAATTCCGGAATCGTGTCACGAATCACAGCCATTTTTTGTCTCCTTAAACGTCGGTCGCAAGGACGTTGATGGGCTGCGGTTCGCCCTCGAGCTGATTCAGAATCAAATCGGTCGTCATCGGCGAGCGCTTCAACTCAAACTCGCCAATGGCGTCCTGGATGGCGCAGAGAACCGCGGCCACGCCGGCGCCGAAAGGCGCCTCGCCGATGCCTTTGGCACCCACGGGATTCTGCGGATCGGGCATCTCGGCCGCCCCCGCCTTCATGTCGAGTGGGATGTCGAGTATGGACGGCGGCTTCGCCGTGTAGAGCCTTTGGGTGAAAGGTACACCCCACTTCGGGTCGTACACCCACTTCTGGCTCCGCGCGAGACCGAAACCCTGGACGCCGCCGCCGTGGATTTGCGCGGCGAGGCCTCTCGGGTTCATCACCGCGCCGGTATCGGCGACGGCGGTGTAGTGCTGGATTTCGACGGCACCGGTATCCCGATCGACTTCGACTTTGGCGACGCCGACGACGAAGGACCAGAGGTCGCCTTCACCGCCGTAGTTATCTTTCGCCACGCCCATGAGGCCTTGTCCTGCCAAGCTGGCCACAGCACCCTTCGTCCAGTCGTTGATGTCCTCGGGCGCTTCGTGCCCGTCGAATTTCCCGCCGAGCTCGATGGCTTTTTCCGCGGCCTGCGCGAAACTCAGACCGCTCCCGCGGTTGCCGCGGCGAAAGACGCGCTCGCCGCCGACCATGTAGCTTTCCGGGGATCCGCCGAGCGTGCGCGCAGCGACCTCTTTGAGCTTTTTCTCCATGTCGGTCGCCGCAGCGAGGTTCGCCCGGCTGTGAGCGTGGGCCGTTTGGCTTCCGGCTTGCACCGCGGAGTGGGGGAGGTGTTTGCTGGTGTTGCCCCAGATCACTTCCGTCTTCTCCCAGGGCATGCCGAGGTGGTCGCACGCGACGCGCGCTGTGTCGAAGACGGAGTGCGTACCCAGGTTACCGATGCCGTGATGAATGTAGAGCTTTCCGTCCGGCTTCAGCACCATGAGCCCGTCGAAACCGCGGCTTCCCGCGACATAGGACGAGAGCCCGATGCCGACCCCGGTAATCTTGCTCCCGTTCGTCTGGCCGCTCTGCTGCTTGAGCTCTTCCCAGTTCGCGACCTCAGCAGCTTTGTCGAGCGCTTCGCGAACGTAAGCCGACGTGACGTGATGTTCGTTCGAGCCGTAGGTCGTGTCGTTGTCCGGGGCGTTGATCTTGCGGATCTCGATCCGGTCGAGACCGAGCTCCTTGGCTGCCTTGTCGATGACCGGCTCGAGCATGGCCGTGATTTGGACACCGCCGGGCGCTCGTTGCGCGGCCCGCGTCGGCGTGTTCGTGAGCACCGAGATGCCGCGAAAACGCATATTGAGCGGTGTGTAGTTGAGCGAAGCGCAGCGGCTCGCGCTGGTGAAATCACCCCGGCGGCCGTAGCCGCCATTGTCCTGGATGATGTACAAGTCGATAGCCGTGATGCGCCCGTCGTTTCTGAACCCGAGCTTCACGCGGCCCTGAAAGCCAGGCCGTGCACGTCCATAAGCGTTCTCTTCCTCACGACTCACGCGGTGCATCACCGGCCGGCCGGTCTTCTTCGAGAGCAGCGCGGCGATGGGCATGTTCACGGTGCCGGGGATCTTGCTCCCGAACCCGCCGCCGCAATATTCGGCGACGACGACCACCTGTGTCGGGTCGATGCCAACCGCTCTCGCGACGCCCGGAGCTGTGCGCTGGGTGCTCTGGGTCGACGGGTGGATGTAGAGCTTGTCGTTCTGCCAGTAGGCCATGCAGCTTCGCGTCTCGAGCGGGTGATGGGTCTGGGACTGGTGGTAGAGCGTTTCGTCGAGGACGAGGTCGGCCTCTTCGAGACCTTGCGCGACGTCACCGACTTCCCACTCCACTTCAGCCTGGCCCATAGGCATGTCATCGCCGGCTTCCTCGAAGTCTTGGGCAGTCCATTTGATCTCGACCACTTCCTTCCGGTCCACGACGGTGTTGCCGCCAACACGCGCATTGGGGCCGCCAGGGCGAAGGCTATCGAGAGGATCGATGACGAAGGGGAGAGGCTCGTAATCGACTTTGATCTTCTCGATGGCGGCTGCCGCCGTTGCCTCGTCCACCGCCGCGACGGCGAGGATGGGCTCGCCTTGATACATCGGCTCCATGGTCAGCGCGCGATCGCCACCGACCAAGTTGTCGGTCTCCGGAAGATCGTCGGCCGTGATGATGCCCTCAACACCTTCCATCGCGAGCGCGTCGCGATAGTCGATGTCCAAGACGCGCGCGTGCGGCATCGGGCTCATGAGGAGCTTCGTGAAAAGCATGCCTTCGGCCCGGAAGTCTTCCGCGTACTTAGCCTGACCTGTCACTTTCGCAACGAGATCGGGCGGAGTGTAATTGGTTCCAAACAATTTTCCGTCGGCCACGTTAAACCCCCCGCGTGTAATCGGCGGCGCTCATGGCGCAGTCGAGGATTTTGTTGTAGTCGCAGCAGCGGCACAGATTGCCCGAAAGGGCCTGCGCTGCCTCGGCGCGCGTCGGACTCTGATTCGCGTCCACCATGGCAACCATGCTCATGATGAAGCCGGGCGCGCAGTACGCGCATTGGAAACCTGCCCCATCGACGACGGCCTGCTGCACCGGATGAAGCGTTCCATCTGTGTCGGCCAAACCTTCGATCGTGGTGACCTCGCGGCCGCGCACCGAGTGGGTGAGCACCGAGCACGAGTAGTGCGTTGTTCCATCGAGGAGCACCGTACAGCTGCCACATTCAGCTCGATCGCAGCCCATTTTAGTGCCGGTCAATCCCAGTTTGTAGCGGAGCGTCATCCCGAGCGTCTCTTGTTTCATGACGTCCACGCGGCGTTCCTGGCCGTTCACGTTGAGCGTGATCAAGCGTTCGACGGAGCCCGCCGCGCCCGACTGCGCTCGAACCGTGCCGGTCCGGAAGAGGTAGCCGGCGGAATACGTCGCTGCGCCTCCGGCGATGACCCCTTTGATGAAGTTACGTCTCGATAGACTCTTGTCTGTTTCTTCGAGCATTTCTAACTGATCTGCCATCGGAAGATCACCTCTCCTTCGACACACGTATAGCGTGTAGGAAATGTGTCAGGGTGTGCGACTCCATTAGCCTAGCTCCGTGCACCCATTAGCAGGTGGAAGTATCACGAAATAGAGCGGTTGTGCAAGTCAACGATCGCAAGGGAGGTGCCACCCGCCCTTCTTGAGTCCACTCACTCTTTGTAGATCCACGCTCCCGCCACCGTCGCCAACGTAACCTCGAAAAATCCCCAAACGGTGCCAATCAAGATAAGCTTCGTAGGGAAGAAGTCCATCGCCATGAACCCCAAGCTTGGGTAGAGATAGGCCAGCGCCCATACCGTCGAGCCAGCACAAGCTGCGGTCTTCGCTCCGGCGCCGAGGCGCGGACGGATCGCGGCGTAAAGCCACACTGCCAAGATTCCGAGAGCGAATCCCATCAAAACGAAAACCATGATCGCGCTGGGTCCTGGCGGTTCACGGTTCATCGACGTGACAACCGCATCGAATTCCTCCCCCATGAGGGGCACGTTCAAGATGAATTCTCCAATATTGATGATGAGACCCGCCAAGAGACCGCCGGCGAACACGCGGGCCCAATTGATTCGTTCCATCGCTCACCTCCCAGTTTGAACCGGGCAGCAATATAGCATGGCGAGCTCGTCGTTTGAGCCGCTATTCGTAACGCAGTGCGTGGATCGGATCGAGCGCCGAAGCGCGGCGCGCGGGGAACACGCCCGAGAGCAAGCCGATCGCGGTCGCGACGGCAAAGCCGAGTGCTATGCCGCCGAGCGAGATTTCCATCGCCCAACCCAAGCTCTGTCGTAAGGTCCACGACGCGAGGACGCCGAGCACGATTCCGAGAAGGCCTCCGGTGAGCGCGAGCGTCAATGCTTCCGCGAAGAACTGAGCGCCCACGTCGCGGGCGCGCGCGCCGACGGACATGCGCACACCAATTTCCCGCGTCCGCTCCGTCACGGATAACAGCATGATGTTCGTGATGCCGATCCCGCCAACGACGAGAGAAACGGCGGCGATCGAGGCGAGGAGCGCTTTCATCGTGCGTCCTGCGCGCTCGAGCGTCATCGAGAGCTCTTGAAGCGTGGCACGCTCGAGGTTGGGTAAGTTGCCTACGAGAACGCGCGCGACATTGGGGTGAAGCCCTCTTGCGAGGACTTCGCTCGCCTGGGTCGTGACGGTGAAGTCCTCGGGCGCAGTATCGGGGATCGCGTGCCGCTCGCGCAGAAGCTCGCTGATCGCTTTGGCGATGGTCGAGACTTCGCCCGCCGACTCCGTCGTCACGGTGATGGTGTTCAAGTTAGTGACGTTCAGCAAACGATGGATGGTCGTAAATGGCACGTAAACGGCATCGAACGCGTCGTCTCCCGCGGTGCCGGGAGTCATCCAATTCGTGCTCTCGGTGACCCCCACGATGTGAAATGTTTGGTTCCACAGCGTCAGCCCTTCGCCGACCGGATCGGCACCCTCGCCGAAGAGCTTGTCGCGCACGACGCTTCCGAGCACGACGACTTGGTCGGCACGTCGAAGCTCACGCCGCGAAAAGAAACGTCCTTGGGCGACGCCGTGCGCGCGCCGGATCAAAGGGAGATCGACATCGGTCCCGTGGAGCCGCGTGAACCAGCGACGCTCGCCGGCATGGGCTTTGATGTTCTCGTGCACGCCCGGTGCGACGTTCGCGACCCCGGGAAGCTCCGCGATCGCGTCGGCATCCGCTTGCGTTAGCGTCGCCGCTCCGCCGAGGCCGGCTTTGTTATCCCCGAGTCGATCCGCTGCGGTCGGGTGATCGTGCTTCTCCATCGGATCGTTCTCCGGGTGGGCGTGCGCCGTGGGCGTGAGCCACCTGTCGAGCCAGATCAGGAAGGCGTGGGGCGCTAGCACGCCGCCGTCGCCATCTCCTTTCGTCCGATAGTTGCCGGCTTTGACTTGAATGACATTCAGTCCTGCGGCGCGCACCTGATCGCGGATAGCTCTCTGAGCTCCGGTCCCGATCGCGACCGTGACGAGCACGGCCGCCACGCCTATCGCCATACCGACGAGGGCGAGCACCGTACGAAGCGGAAAGCGGCGGAGCGATTGAAGTGCTATCTCGAACGTGTGGGCGTCCAGCATGATTCAGACTCCAGCGAGAGGGGCCGTGGCGGCCTCGATGGGACGATCCTCCGTAATCAGCCCGTCGGAAAGCTCGATGATGCGTGAGGCATATTCCGCAATGACGCGCTCATGGGTGATGATGACGATTGTGAGTCCCCGCTTCTCATTGAGCGCATGGAGTGTCGTCATAATGTCGACGCTCGTTTTGGTGTCGAGATTTCCAGTGGGCTCGTCCGCGAGCAGGAGACGCGGGTCGTTCATCAGAGCGCGCGCGATGGCGACGCGTTGTTGCTGTCCACCGGAGAGTTGGCTCGGGTGATGCGCCGCCCGCTCCGAAAGACCGACCGCGTCGAGCGCCGCCAAAGCTCGGTCGCGTCGCTCGCTTCGTGTCAGCCTCTCGGCGTTGTAGAGAAGAGGCAGCTCGACGTTGTCGACAGCGGGTGTTCTCGGGAGCAAGTTGAAGCTCTGGAACACAAACCCGATCTGCTGGTTTCGGATGCGGGCTTGCTCGTCGGACGAGAGCTCGGAGACGTCTTTTCCCGAGAGAAAGTACTTGCCGTTCGTGGGACGATCCAGGCAACCGAGGATATGCATCAGAGTGGACTTGCCGGACCCGGACGCCCCCACGACGGCGACGAGCTCGCCCGCTTCGATCTCGACCGACACCCCGCGAAGGGCCTCGACCGAGACTTCTCCGAGCGCGTACGTCTTCGTCAGCTCTTCGGTGCGGATCAATTCCCGGTGCTCTCCCCGCTTTCCTCTGGCAGCAATCCGGCATAGGCGTAGAGGAAGGTCGCGACGGATTTCTCGGCGCCCGCCATGCCATAGACCTTGCCGGCGCCCTCGACCACCCAGAACTCGTTGGCCGCGTGCGCGCCGCCACCGTGACCCGCGGCGCCGCCGACGATCGGCATGCTGATACCCGTCTCTTGGTCGTTCACGAAGAGATAGGCCGGCCAATACGGACCTAGGATGGAGTTCTCTTGAGGCGGCTCACCGTAGCTGATCCCGAAAATGTCATAGGTTCTCATCAAAGCTCGCGCGGCGTCGGTGTCGTAGCGCATCTTCGACCACGGCACATCGCCGATGATTGTGACTTCGACATCTTCATAGCCCTGCGCATCGAGGTGCTCGCGCACGCGCTTCACCATCTCGAGGCCGTCCATGTTGGGCACGTAACGGAAGTTGTGCTTCGAGGTGATTTTGTTGGGGAGGATGGCGCCGGCTCCCGCTGGATACATGTTGCCGCCCCAGATACCGTCGAGGTTGAGCGAGAGGCCGTAGCGGGCCATTTTCATGTACTCGAAAGGATCGTCGCTGATGAAACGGGCCACACCGATATTCTTGGCGGCGACCTCCATGTCGATCTTTTCCGCGGATGCCTTCAGTTTGGCGAGCTCCGCCTCAGTGAGCGGTATGGCGCCGTCGCCGAAGCCCGGAACGAGGATCGTGTTGCCGTTATCGGCGACGAGCGTGCTCAGCATCTTGATGTGCCGCCACGCGGGGCTGTCGGTCGAGCGCTTGTTCGCGCCGTGGATGTTCGAGGCGACGGGGCCCCGTCCCCATTTTTCGCCGCTCGTGGTGAGCTCGATATAGACGCAGCCCTCGGAGCCTCCCGAGATTCCACCGCCGCCGCTACGTCCCTGGCGACCGAAGCGATACATCGCGTCGATGCCTTCGAAAAGCTCAGCATGCTCGCGCACGAACTGACGGAGGCCAATCGACATACGCTCTTCATCACCCTCGGCGACGATGACGAGGTTGACGGGAAGCTTGCCGACGACCTCGCGCAGCGACATGAACGCGTTCCATTGGACCATTTGTGGGCCTTTCGAGTTCGTCGCGCCGCGGCCGATGATCACTTTCTTGAAGGGCGGGTACTCGACGATGCGCGCCTCGAAAGGCGGGGAGACCCACGCATCGGGTTGCGTGATGGGCATCGTGTCGTACATCCAATAAATGAGAAGTGTCTTGTCGGCGCCTTCGTCGCACTTCGCGTAGACGACGGGATTGCCCGGCTGCCCCCACTCGGTCATCGGGACTTCGTAGACGCGCGACTCCTGGCAACCGAGCTGCTCGAAGAAGCCTTGGACCATCTGTGCGGATTCCGGGATGCCTTCACCGGAGTTCGAGACACTCGGCTGTTGGATCCACCGCTGCAGGTTTCCGACATGCTCATCGACGTTCGCGTCGATGAAGTCGTAGACTTGCTTCAGCTCGTCAGGAATCAAGCTCAAGTCGGGCGAGATTTCTTCGTCCGCATGGGCCCGGATCCCGAGGGCCGGTGTTGCGGAGCGAGATTCGCTTGCCGCGGGAGCATCACTTTGTGGAGGAGCGCAGCTGAAGAAGAAAACACTGATGCTGAGAATGCTCAGAACTGCCCAATGCCATCTCATTGTGGCCTCCTGTCTATATGAAGGAAGAATGACGCTGACACTAGCCTATTCTCGACGGCAACGCTAGTTTGATGGTAGCTTGCCGTTGAGATGGTGCGCTCGTTCGTATTGGCCCTCGGACTTTGCGGGTTTTTCGGTTGTTCGACGGGCGGGGCTCCGCTCGAGGCTGTCGCGGAGCGCTATATCCAGCTCGCATGGGCTCTCGATGCGTACGACCCTGGATATGTAGATGCCTATGTAGGTGCGAAGCGACCCGAGCCCCTACCACTAGAGCTCGAAGCGATCGAGGACGATGCCCGCCGACTTCTGGGCGAGCTCGGAGGGATGTCCGCATCGCCGCGCACGCGCTTTTTGAGAGAGCAGCTCACAGCGCTTCATACGCGCACGCGCGTGTTGAGAGGCGCGTCACTCTCCTTCGACGAGGAGCTCGAAGCTTTGTACGGCGTCACCTTGCCTCCACTCGGGGAGCCGAAGGTTCAGGCCGTACACGCGCGCTTGGACGAGCTGCTGCCTGGAGACGTGACACTTCTCGCCCGCTACACGGCCTATCATAGGCAAACCATCGTGGCTGTCGACGAGCTCGAAGAGCTCGTGACGAAGGCTCTCGAAACGTGCCGGCACCGTACCCTTCAGCACGTGGAGCTCCCCGAGGGCGAGCGGGTAGACGTGGAGTACGTGCGTGGTAAGCCGTGGGCGGCCTATCACGTCTATCGCGGCGCGTTTTTGAGCGTGGTGCAGATCAACCAGGACGTAGCGTGGACGCCGCGTGACGTGTTGGAGTCGCTGTGCCACGAAAGCTATCCGGGACACCATACGTTGACCGTCCTGGCCGAAACGGAGCTCGTGCGGCGACGGGGCTTGAAGGAGTTCTCTGTTCAGACGCTTCACAGCCCCTATGGGTGGCGGCTCGAGGCGCTCGCGAGCCAAGGTGCTGAGCTCGCGCTCGGCGACGGCGAGCGCAACGAGATCGATCGACTGGGTCGGTGTCTGCGCAGAATCGCCGCGGACGGGGCGCGGCGCTATCTTGAAGGACGCTTGGACCGCGTGGGCGCCGTACTTTGGCTCGAGAAGCACGCGCTCATGGCCGACGCTTGGGGATTCCTGCGTTTCGTCGATCGCTATCGCGGTTACGTGATGGCCTATGCCGAGCGCACATGGCGTGAAGCCGACGATACATGGAAAACGTGGGGTGAGCTTGCGAGAGGAGACGATGAAGTTTCTTAGAGCGGCCACTTTCTTTACGTTGCTGCTTGGCTCCGGTTGCGCGGAAGAGGCTCCGCCTCCGCCCGTCGAGGGCGCACCGTCGATAACCCCGATGGCTCACGGCGACCACAATCCAAAACACGACGGCACGGTGTGGATGAATGGGGATCTTCACTTCGAGGTCGTGCTGCGCGCATCAGGGGAGCACCACGTGTATTTCAGCGACGCCTATCGCGTGGAGCTCCCCGCGGCTGTCGCGACGGACGTGACGATCTCCATCCTGCGAACAGAAGGAGATCCGGAACCGCTCGAGCTCGTCATCGATGAGTTCGGTGAAAGCTGGGTTGCGACGGGCCGTGCTGTCGAAGACTCAAAGGCCCGCGCCGTCGTTGCTTTCATTTACGAAGGGGAGCCCTACGAGATTGACCTGCCCTTCGTCGCCGAGCCGATGGACTCGACCGCACCGGATCCGCACACGACGCCCTAGGCTAGTTCCTGTCCAGAAACACCATAACTTGTGGTGTACGAGAGGCCTATCGAAGACGTGGGTATTATACGTTTTCAGTCGGCACCTCGTAGGCTCGGAAGCGAATGAAAATCTTGGACGAAACGAGAGGCGAATCGTCAGCAATCCATGGCTATAAACGCAGTAAGAGCAATCATTATTATCGTAATAGGTGCCTTGCCATTACCAACAGGTTGCAGGTGATGATGGAACTCCATACGTAGGATTTGAAAGAAGGCAATGAGCGCCATGTGCATCGGTCGAGACCAAAGACTCGTTTCAAGAACGAAATGACGCCTTCGATTCCGCAGCGAAATCGCCGTAGGCGTTGATAGACCCAGGAACTCTTGACCATATCGGTCACCGCGCAACAACGCCCGGAGAACCTGCTCCGCGCTCATTCCCCCACGACCAACATCGCTCCCTGCCGATGGGGTGACCGACCTCAGGTCTTGCAGTACCAGCTCATTGAGCTTAGGATGGGCATCGAGCAGCGATGATATCGTTTCGAGTTCGCGTGCGTGCTCCAGCTCCAGCCAGGGCTCGCGAAGGCTTGGTTGTGGGTTGATCGTTTTTCGCATTTAGGGCTGGTCTCCTTTGGAGTTAAGTCGTTTAGACTCTTGTTTTTGACGACTCGATACTAAACGACACTCCCTCAGAAGGCTAGCCCTAAATTTGCGATTACCCCTTTTTTCTCAACCTCTTACACCTGTCAGGACGGGTACTAGGCTAGTGCGGGCGACTAAGACGCTTTGATCGCCGAAAGGTCGGCACCGAGTAGCCTGGCCTTGCGGTTCTATTCGTAGCGTAGCGCGTCGATCGGGTCGAGGCGGGCCGCCCGCATCGCAGGGTAATAGCCGAAGACGACGCCAACGGCGAAGGCGAGGCCGAAGGCCAGCGCGACCGCTTGGGCCGAGATATAGGTCGGCCATCCGAGAAACTGCGTTAGCGCTCCCGCGGAGGTGAAGCCGAGTCCAATCCCTAAAAAGCCTCCCGCGAGGCTCAGAAGAATCGCTTCCAGCAGAAACTGCGACAACACATCCCGGCGGCGCGCGCCGACCGACATGCGCAGGCCAACTTCCATCGTGCGCTCGGTCACCGCGAGGAGCATGATGTTCATGATACCGATCCCACCGACGACGAGCGACACGGCAGCGATGCCCGCGAGTAGGAGTGTCATCGTTTGGTTCGCGCTCTCGAGGGTATTCACCATCTCCTCGGACGTGATCTCGTCGAGACGCGGCATGCTCGCGAGCGCGAACGCCGCGGCTGTCGTGTAGAGTCCCTGGGTCAACGCTTTCGAAGCTTGGCTGCGCACGGTGAAATCGTCGGGGACACCGGCCGCGAGCTTCATCGCGAAGTCACCCGTGGCTTTCGGGAGCGTCTCCGCCGCTTCGGAGTCGTCGAGGCCGTGGCGCTCCCGCAAGAGAGCGCGCACCTCCTCCGCGATCGCCGAAGCGTCGCCGGCTTGGTCTGCCGCGATCGCGATGCCGTGCAAGTATTCGATCCCGAGCGCGCGTTGCAAGAACGGATGCGGCACGAACACGCTGTCGAGATGTGCCGCGGCATCGCTCGTGTCCACGACTCCTATCACTTTGGCGGCTTCGCCTCCAATCGTGATCGTCCGCCCCACCGGATCCACCGTCGTTTCGAAGAGCCCGTCTCTGACGGTGCGGCTCAACACGGCGACGTTGTCCTCGCCGCTCAAGTCGTGGGTTTCCAGAAACCGCCCCGAGGTGAGCTCGAGCTCGTAGACGCTCGCGAGCTCGGGGCCACACCCAACGAGGGGCGCGAAATGCTCGCGTTCGTCGGATGTGCCGGATGTCGATATTATTAATGCTCGGTCGTCGACCTCGGGTGTGAGATAGGCGACGCTCGCGAGCTCCGCGAGTGCTGCGGCGTCCTCGAGCGTGAGTGTTGTGGCTTTGCCGTAGCCAGAGCGAATATTGACCGCGTCGCCTCCACGCGTGTAGTTGCCCGCGCGAATGAAAACGAGATTCGTTCCTGCCGAGCTCATATCGTCGGTGACGCTCTCTCGCGCCCCGGCGCCGAGCGCCACCATCGTAAGCACCGCCGCGACGCCGATGATGAGCCCGACCATGGCAAGCGCGCTTCGCAAAAAGTTGCGACCGAGCGCGACGAAGGATATCCACAGCCCTACCGACAGTCTCATGTCGCAAACATTCTAATACGATGCTAGCGGCCGTGGTCGTTTCAGGCTATAGTCCGCGCGTTCGCCGGTTAAGACACGAGGAGGCTTCGTTGAAAAAGTGGTTCTTTGTTTGTGCCGCTGCTCTATTGTGCTCGAGCGTTGCCCCGCGGGAGGCTCGCGCCCATAACGAGCTCACTTTTATTCTCGGCGCGGGCTTCGGCGGAAACTTCAACGTCCTGACGGATCCCAATCTTGACCTAAGAGCGTCGTTCCAGAACAGCCCGATTTACGGCATTCGCGTCGGCAAGTATGGTTTCCCGATTGGATTCGAGGGGAGCTTGACCTTCAACCCGTCTGCGGTCGTCGTCGGCGCCTTCAATCAGGAAGTGGCGGCGAACCTTCTTTACACCGAGGCCAACGTTCTCATCATCGTCTTGCCGGGCCCGATCTCCCCATTCGTCACGGGCGGGATCGGCTTGCACTATGTCGATATCAATCTAGCGGACTTCCTGTCGTTGAGCAACGCGAGGTTCGGATGGAATTTCGGTGGGGGCATCAAGTTCAACGTCAGCCGCCTCGCGCTACGATTCGACGTGCGCGATCACGTGACGACGTTCGGGCTCGACGATTTTGGGCTCGGGACCATCGGAGACATCATCGGTCTCACGAACCCCGAGGCACGGGTGCATAACGTCGAGGCCTCTGTAAGCATCGGCATCCGGTTCTGACAGGGCGGGGGATTTTCACCCTCATTTTGCGTGGTGCTTCCGCCCCTGCTCCGCGTCACAGCAATAGACGGTCGGATAGGTTAGTCTTGCCCCAACGTGCTCGAACGAGCCCCGGGTGCTTTGAATGCTGAAACAAAACGTCGCTCCCCAACCGTGTGGAGCACTCCCGCCGCCCCGACGGCGGGAGGCCTCCCGCGCTCCTCATCTTTGAAGTGTTTGGCGCTTGGCTCAGTGTCCGGCGCGCGCCCCTAGGTCGCCGGGCTGGTGGTGAGGGCTTCGGGCATAGTGGTCGGATAGTAGGTCTACGTCCCCGAAGTCCGCGTCCAGGTTGCGCCATACGGTGTGGATGTGGTTCGCGTCGTTCTGCGTATTGTCGTACTCGACGAGAAATGTCGGGCCGTGGATACGGTAGTAATGCGGCTCTCCCGGCTCGTCGCCGCCAGCCCAGGCGAAGTGAATGTTCTCGACACCCGCCTCGCGAATCCGCTCGAGCGTTGACTGCCCGATTTCCCGGCGCATCCGCTGCGCGTAGTGAGACACGAGCGCAAGCAGCGCTTCTCTCTGGGCGGCGTTCATGTCCTCGTGCGAAACGCCTGCGGGTGCTCCCAGTTCGACACGGCGGTCCGTGGTCGTGACGATGTCTCTCGGCGCTTCCGCCATGATGATCACGTTGTTCCGGTTCTCGAAAGATTTCAAGAGCGCGCGACCCAAAACCTCTTCGCTCTCGAGAACGCGCATCCCTCTATTGGGGCCGTCGACAACGTTGGCTGGATTCACGCCCCAAAAGGCTGGCGCCGCCGAGACGATGCGACCGTCGCGTAGAGTGAAGTTGAGCGACAGGTGGTGGCCTTCGAAACGCCAACCCCAATCTTCTGACTCCCCGGGCGTCCCGAAGATGGTAAAGAAATAGGCGTCGGGATCCCGCCGAGGGTGTTTTTCGAGCTCGAACAGGATTTGCTCGAGATACATGATGTCGAGCGCTTGGGACATGCCGCGGCCGCTGAGGCCGCTCGCGAGCAGCGAAAGGCCGACTTTTCGTTGGCCCGGCTCCATATCTTTGTAGGACATGCCGAGACGCGCGCGCGGGATGTAGTGGAAGTTGTAGCGCTCTTCATCGGCGAATGGGATGGTGGCTGTTTTCTGCTGCTCGGCGTCTAGCGCGCCGAGAAGGTGTTTCGCGCCGGTGGCCATCTCGCCCGCGACGACGTCGGCCTTCTGCGCCCAAACGACCGCGACGGCGAACAGCCCCAACAGTGCTGTACATAAAAAAAAATTGCTTCGTCATGGCCTTTGACCCTCCTTCTTCTCGAAGCTCACCATATAGCTTTGGATCGCTCAAGGCAAATGACGCAAGCTGCTGCATGCGAAGGAGTTAAGCGGCCGCAAAAGTGTTTCTGCTATAATCCCAGTCGTCATGGAAACGGGAATTCAAGCGATCAACGACGCCGTCAAAAAAGAAGCCGTCTTCGTCCAGACCTTGCTGACGGAGCTTCGCAAAGTCATCGTGGGCCAGCAGAACATGCTGGACCGGCTGTTAATCGGCCTTCTCAGCCGGGGCCACGTCCTACTCGAGGGCGTTCCCGGGCTTGCGAAAACGCTCGCCGTGCAAAGTCTCGCGGACGCCATCCACGCTCGGTTTCAGCGGATCCAATTCACGCCGGATTTGCTGCCGGCAGACCTCGTCGGGACGCTCATCTACAACCAGAAAGAGGGCGTGTTCGTTCCGAAGAAGGGACCCATCTTCACCAACTTCCTGCTCGCGGACGAGATCAATCGAGCGCCCGCGAAAGTGCAGAGCGCGCTTCTCGAGTCGATGCAGGAGCGTCAAGTCACGATCGGCGATACGACCTACCCGCTCGAGGAGCCCTTTGTCGTGCTCGCGACACAAAATCCCATCGAGCAGGAGGGAACCTACCCGCTTCCTGAAGCGCAAGTCGACCGCTTCATGCTCAAGCTCAAGCTCGACTATCCCAACCGCAAACAAGAGCGTGAGATCCTCGACCGCATGTCGAAGGAGGACCAGCCGCGCACGAGGAAAGTCGTCGACGCCACCGACATCATCAAGGCCCGCACGGTCGTCGAAAATGTATACATGGACGAGCGCGTCAAGGAGTACATCATCGAGATCGTCTTTGCGACCCGCAACCCGGACGAGCTCGGGCTCGATTTGGCACCGCTCATCGAGTTCGGCGCTTCGCCAAGGGCGACGCTTTTTCTCGCGCAAGCGGCTCGGGCCCACGCGTTCATCCGCTCGCGCGGTTACGTGACACCCGAGGATGTGAAGTCCGTGGGGCCGGACGTTCTGCGCCATCGTTTGATCCTTTCCTACGAGGCCGAAGCGGAGAACGTGAAGCCCGAGGAGATCATTCAGCGCATTTTCGACACGGTAGAGGTTCCATAGTGTGCTCAATGCTCGCTCTCTCTTGAACTTGCACCGAGCTCGGCTGGCGTGCCGTCGGCCCTTTCGGGCCGGGGGAGCGAAGCGAGCGCAGGGTGCAGATGAGCCTTTCAGCACCCTGCTGGTGGGGCCCGTGCGTTTTTCGCCGGCTACCGGCTGGCTGCGCTATTAGCTGTTTCTCAATGCTTGCTCGCGAGGTTCTCGAGAAGGTTCGGCATATCGAGATCAAGACTCGGCGTTTGGTTACGGACGCGCTCGCCGGGGAATATCACAGTATCTTCAAAGGGCGCGGGATGGAGTTCTCCGAGGTGCGCGAGTATCAAATAGGAGATGACATCCGGACCATCGACTGGAACGTCACGTCCCGCACCGGAAATCTTCACGTCAAGAAATTCACGGAAGAGCGGGAGCTCACCGTCTTGCTCATGCTCGACGCCAGTGGCTCCGCCGATTTCGGGACGCGGTCCCGGTTCAAGCGCGAAGTCGCGGCGGAGATTGGCGCCCTGATCGCGTTCAGCGCCATCAAGAACAACGATCGCGTCGGCGCCATCGTGTTCACGGACGATGTCGAGATGTACATCCCCCCCCGTAAAGGCCGCGGCCACGTGCTCCGCGTCATCCGCGATTTACTCTTCTTCGAGCCGAGAGGGAAGGGGACCAACGTGGCCAAGGCGTGCGAGTACTTGAATCGCATCGCGCGCAAACGCGCGGTGGTTTTCGTACTCTCGGATTTTATCGACTCGAAGTTCGAGAAGCCGCTGCGCATCGCCGCCCAAAAACACGACGTGGTGTCGATATTCATCTCCGATCCCGGAGAGAGCAAGATTCCAGGCGTCGGCCTCGTCGAGCTCGAAGATGCCGAGACAGGCCGGACCCTCTTGCTCGATACGTCCGATCGCAAAGCCATGAAAGCCTATCGGGCCGGCTTCGAGGCGCGCCGCCGGAAACAACAGGACGAGCTCAAGAGCATGGCGATCGATCGCATCGACGTCCAGACCGATGTGCCCTATGACCGTCCGCTCATGCGCTTTTTCGAGATGCGCGCGAGGCGCCTTAGACACTAGAGATGACGACAACGATGACACGCGCGGCTTGTTGGTTGGTCATAGTTATCGGCGCCGTGGCATGCGCGCGCGAGGAGGCGGCCGAAATCCCCGAAGGCCCCATCGAGTGGTCCGTGTCAGCTTCGACCGATGTTTCGGAAGTGGAGGTTGGAGACGACGTGACCCTGACGCTCGCCATCACGCATCCACCGGAAGGCCATTTCGTGCCGCCGCCGGAAACAGAGATCGAGCCGTTCTCTGTCATCGAGCACTGGCGGGAGGAAGTGTCCCCGGTCGAGACCCGACTGCATTACCGCGTCGCTGCCTATCAGCTTCCGGCCGATCTCGAAGTGGGCGCTCTTCAAGTGAGCTACCAGGGGAACGACGGCGAGATAGCGGTCCTCGAGACCGACCCCGTCCCCATCCGCGTCGTGACATCTTTGACGCCGGACGTGACCGACATCCACGACATCAAGCGTCAGGCGGTCCTGACCGTATCGAGAGATTGGAGCCTTCTGTGGTGGCTTCTGGCGGCGCTCCTTCTGGCGGCCATCGCCTACATTATTTATAGAAAATTTCGGAAAGAGCTCGATTCCAAGGCCGCTCCGGTCTGGACCCCGCCTCCGCCGCGTCCTGATGTCGAAGCGGAAGCCGCGCTCGCACGCCTGGCGGAGAGAAAACTCATCGAGAATTTCAGGCTCGAGCTCTTTTTCACGGAACTGACCGACATCATGAAGCGTTATGCTGGCAGACGTTTCGACGTACCGTATTTAGAGCGGACGACCGACGAGATCCTTTCTGACCTTCGGGACCAGCCGGTCAAAGGCCTCCGCGACATCCTCGAGGCGGCCGATCTCGTGAAGTTTGCGAAAACGATGCCCGAGCAGGACGAGGCGCGGAGCTCTTTTGCCCTTGCGCGCGCGCTCGTGCGGGCGACGAAGCCGGCGCCGCCGCGCTCGCCGTCTTCACCTTCATCGAGCAACGAGCCCATGGAGGCGCCCGCATGACGCGGCTCGCTTACCCGTGGCTCGCACTCTTGCTCGCGATCGTCCCGCTTCTCATCTATGTGCGCGTGCGCTTCGGTGCCCGGACCCCCGCGCTCCGCTATTCGGATGTTTCGGGTCTAGCGCGGCTAGAGCACTCGCTCTCCGCGCGTCTCGTGTGGGTCCCTTTCGCGCTCAGGATGCTCTCATTGGCGCTCCTGATCCTAGCGCTCGCTCGGCCTCAGCAAGGCGCCGCGGGCGAAGAGATCCATGCCGAGGGCGTCGACATCATGCTCGTCATCGATGTCTCGAGCAGCATGCTCGCGGAAGACTTCAAACCCAACAACCGTCTGTCGGTCGGCAAGGACGTCGTCTCCGATTTCATCAAGCGGCGTGATAACGATCGCCTCGGGATGACGGTTTTCGCGCGTCACGCGATCACGAAAACGCCGCTCACTCTCGATCACGACATCCTCTTGGCGCAGCTGGAGGACGTTCAGATCGGCGCCATTGCCGACGGCACCGCCATCGGGAACGCGATCGCCTCCGCGGTCAACCGGTTGAAAGAATCCGATGCCGAGTCCCGCATCATGATCCTTCTTACCGATGGCGAGAACACCGCGGGCGAAGTCGATCCCATTACCGCGGCCCAGCTCGCCAAGACGTTTGGCATCCGCGTCTACGCAGTGGGTGTCGGCAGGGGCGGCGAGGTGCCCTACCCGTTCCGCGATCCTCTCTACGGCACCGTCTACCGCAACGTCGAGATCTCGATCGATGAGGAAACGCTAACGGAGATCGCTACGATCACGGGCGCGCAGTTTTTCCGAGCGCGCGATGCGGAATCTCTCGAAGCGGTCTACGAGGAAATCGACGCGCTCGAGCGGACAGAGATCGAGCAAATTCAATATGTGCTCTATTCGGAGCTCGCGCCGTATTTTATGATGCTCGCGCTCGGCTTTCTTGTCGCTGAAGCGCTCTTGTCGAAAACAAGGCTCGCGAGGTATCCCTGATGCAATTCGCGACGCCCGACGCGTTCTATTTGTGGCTACTTCTGCCGGCGCTCGCGTGGTTTCTCATCTGGAGCAAGAAGAGGCGCCGTCAGGCGATCGAAAAGCTCGGTGATCTGGCGCTTCTCGAGCGGCTCTCGCTCCGTGTGAGCGCGACGCGTGAGCTTGTGAAGCCCGCTCTCGTGGGTGCGGCGGTATTCTTCCTCGTGCTCGCTATCGCACGTCCCCAATGGGGTCAAGGGCAGCAGGAAGTCTTCGCACGCGGCGTGGATGTGTTTCTCGTACTCGACACGTCATTCAGCATGGACGCGACCGACGTGGCTCCTTCGCGGATGGAGCGCGCGCGCTATATCGCCTCGCAGCTCATGGACCAACTGCAGGGAAACCGCCTCGGCCTCGTTGTTTTCTCGGGGACCTCTTTCGTCCAATGCCCTTTGACGCTCGATTACGGTGCCGCGCGCCTCTTCCTCGACACCGTGGCGACGGGAGTCATTTCCGAGCCGGGGACGAATATCGTGCAAGCGCTCGAGGCCGCGAAGCGCGGTTTCGTCTCTCGCAACGCCACACATCGCGTGATCGTCCTGCTAACGGACGGGGAGCAGCAAAGCGGGGACGTGTTGGCAGTGGCCGAAGAGGCGCGCCAAGATGGGATCGTGATCCATGCCGTCGGCGTGGGAACGCCGGGCGGCGAGCCGATTCCCGTACGGAACGAGCGTGGCGAGGTTTCGGACTACGTGCGTGACGCGGAGGGGCAGCCGGTATTGAGCCGTCTCGATGAGAAGACGCTGGGTGAGCTCGCGCTCGCGACCGGCGGCGAGTATTTTCGCGTTTCGGAGAAGGACGAAGAGATAGAAGGTATTACGTCGCTCGTGATGGGCATGGAAGGTGCGGACTTGGAGTCGCAGCTCTTCACGCGCTACCGGGAGCGCTACTATTGGGCGCTGGCATTAGCCATCGCTTTCTTGCTTGCAGATACGCTCCTACCGAGGCAACGACGGGAGGTTGTATGAAACTTTGGAGCTTGACTCTGTTGGTCGTGGCCCAGATTCTCGGGCCTGTAGAAGAGGGCAGCAACAAAGAAGGTAACGAGGCTTATGTGGCCGGGGATCTGGACGAGGCGCTGACGAGCTACACCCAAGCGCAGGTCGGGCACCCGGATGCACGCGAGCTCCACTACAACATTGGAAACGTTCAGTTTCGCAAAGAAGATCTCGACAAAGCGCTCGAGCAGTACAAGATGGCGCTAGATGCCGAGCCCGAGCTCAAGCGGCGCGCGCATTTCAATGTGGGCAACATCCACTACACCCGTGAAGAGTGGGAGGACGCCGTCAAGTCGTATAGCGACGCGCTACGTGTCGACCCCGATGATATTGACGCGCGGCAGAATCTCGAGCTTGCTTTGAAGAAGCTTTCCGAGCAACAACAGCAGCAGGAAGGCGGTGGCGGCGACTCGGACAAGGATAAAGAAGAGGAAGACCAGTCGCACGACAAGAACCAGGAGGAGGACGCGAGCTCGGAAGAGCAAACCGAGCAAGAAAAATCTCCCGAGCCTTCTCCGCAGGAGCAGGATGCCGATGAGCAGAATGCCGAGCCGCGGCCGATGGAAATGAGCCAAGAAGAGGCCGAGCAAATTCTTCAAGCGCTCGCCCAGATGGAGCTGCAGCAACAAATGGAGCAGCAGGAAAAACAGAAAGCGAAGGCGCGGGGAAAGGGGCGGTATTGGTAGGTCAGGATTCAGGGCTTTTATGAGGCGTTTTCTTTTGGTTGGCTTGGTCGTTCTCGCGGCGGGGTTGGCTTTTGGGCAGCGGGTAACGGTGGAGGCCACCGTCAACGCTCGGCGGATTGGGATCGACGACGTATTGGAGCTCACCGTTTCGGTGAACGGCGGCAAAGGGACGCCGCGGTTTCCGAGCATCGACGGGTTTCGGGTCAGTGGGCCTTCGACGTCCAGCCGATTCTCGATCGTGAACGGTCGGACGTCCTCGACGAGCTCGTTCACTTATCAACTGCTACCGCAGTCGGAGGGGACCTTTACTATCCTGGCCATTCCTGTCGACGTCGAGGGGCGGACGTACGAGACCGCGCCCATCCGCGTCGAGGTGGTAGCTGGGTCGGTTCTGCCGCGCCGTCCTCGAAGCCGCAGTTTCGATCCGTTCGGCCAGCAAAGACGGCGCGAGCCCGAGATTAAGGCCGAGGACGTTTTCGTCCGGGCCGACGTGTCCAAGCGCTCGGTCTATCAGGGCGAGGGCGTGGTCGTCACCTATCGCGTGTTCAGCAAGTACATGCCGCACGGCCCTCAAGTGGATGACGACCCTCCCTTGACCGGGTTCTGGGTCGAGGAAGTCGATCTCGGGAACCCGAGCATCGAGCGGCAGGTCGTGAACGGACAGGAATACCTGACCTTCCCGATGAAACAGCGGGTCGTCTTCCCCGCGAGAACGGGGGGGGGCACGATCCCGCCTTTGACGTTGTCGATGGCTTTTCGGATCAACTCCTCGGACCCGTTCGACGCCTTTTTCGCGAGAGCCTCACGGCCGATCGTGCTGCGTTCGAGCGCGGTGACGCTCGATGTGAAACCGCTCCCGCCGGAGGGGCGTGGCCGCGATTTCACCGGTGCGGTGGGAGACTACGAGCTCCACGCGTTGTTGAGCCATGACGATGTCGAAGCGGGGAACCCGGTGACACTGACCCTCGCGCTCCGGGGCCGCGGCAATCTGCGCTCGCTCGAGCTTCCCGAGCTTCCGGACACGCCCGGCTTTCGCACTTTCGATCCAAAAATGGACGAACAGCTCCGCGCAACGGGGGCAGGCTTCGCTGGAGAGAAGACGTGGGAATACGTGCTCGTGCCCGAGTCCTCTGGCACGAAGGAAATCGGGCCGTGGAATTTTCAATATTTCGACCCGAGCACGAGCAAATATGCCAATGCCTCCGCGGGACCCGTGCTGCTGCGCGTGTCCGGCACCGCCGCCTCGACTTCGGCGAACGCTGCGACGTCTATCGTGACGCCTCGCGGGGATGTCAAATTGCTTCGCGAGGACATTCGTTATCTCAAAGATGCGCCCGCCAGCCTGGGCGTGTCGACATTACGGTTCTACGGAAGCTTTCTTTTCTATGCGAGCCTGGTCTTTCCCGTGTTTTGGAACGTCGGCTTCATGCTCTACCTCAAAAGGAAAGAGCGAGAAAAGACGCACTCGACGCTCTTCCGCAGCCGGCGCGCGCACGGGATGGCTCGAGGACGGCTGAAGAGTGCCTCGAAGCTCGCGTCGAAAGGCTCGAAGGATTTCTACGAAGAAATCGCGGCGGCTCTCTATCGCTATGTTGGTGACAAGAAATCCGTGAGTCCTTCGGGGCTCACGATGGAGAGCATCGACGAGCATCTCGAAGCAAGCCGCGTCGATGACGTTCTCCGAACGGGGTTTGCCACCGTGCTTGCGGCCTGCGAAGAAGCGCGCTTCACGCCGGGCGCTCGGACGAAGGAGGAGATGACCGCGCTGCTCAGGCGCGCCGAAGCGCTCATCGTTTCGATGGAGCGGCAGTTCTAAGATGTCCTGGTTCGTCGTGATCTTGCTTCAAGTCGCGATTGAATCTCCGCAAGAGGCCTTCGCGCGCGCGGAGGCGCATTACCAAGAGCAGCGTTTCGACGACGCCATCGTCGCGTACGAAGCGATGCGCGCCCTGTCGATCGAAGACGGCGTTCTCTACTACAACCTCGGCAACGCCTATTTCAAGGCGGGAAAGATTGGCCTTGCGGTTCTGAACTACGAGCGTGCGCTCAAGCTCATGCCAGGCGACGAAGAGACGAGAACAAACTTGACCTTTGCCACTGAGCTGATCGCGGACGCGGTCGAGCCCGCGCCTCTACCGCTCGTGATCCGCTGGCTTGTCAGGCTTTACCAGCGCGTGCGTCCCGACACCCTTGCACGGGTACTGAGTCTTTCTTTCGTGCTAGCAGGCGCCTTGTTGACGATCTTTCTTTACGACGCGTGGCCGAGCTGGCGCACCGCGGCCATCTCGGCGCTCGTCCTGTGTGGTTCGACGGCGTTCTTATCGGGGGCGACACTCCTGGCTAAGTTGAATGCCGAAGCGAATCGCGTCGAAGCCATCGTGCTCACGGACAACGCCTATGTGCGCAGTGGCCCGGGCGAAGGCAGTCCGCGCCTTGCGGAAGTTCACGAAGGTCTCAAAGTTCGCGTGATAGCGGAGCGTGAAGACTGGTTCCAGGTCACGCTCGCGAACGGCCTCGCCGGCTGGATCCGCCGCACCGAGATGGAAAAGATATAATGGGCACTGGCAGGATGCTGAAAGGTCATCTGCACCCCGCGAGCGGAGCGAGCCCGGCCTGAGTAGGCCGACGACACGCCCCGCGAGCTTCGCGCAAGGTCAAGAGAGAGAGCACTAAGCATAGGGTAGAGAAGATGGCGAAAAGACCAAGTGCGCGGAGCATGGCGCGCATGGAAAATCTCGTAGACAGCTACACCAAGAAATCGGGCACTACCACGCATCCCGACGAAACGATCACCGAGGCGGTGGTGCTCGGTCTTGCCCGGCATGTCGACGAGCTGGGAAGACCGCTATGCCCGTGCCGTTTCTACCCCGACAAGCAAGAAGAGATCAAGCATCGGACATGGCTCTGCCCGTGCGACGACATGCAGATCTACAAATACTGTCATTGTCTGCTCTTCGTGAACGAAGAGGGACAACCGATCACGGAATATCTCCCCGAAGAACACGAAGGTCGCGGCATCTACGGCTCCGTGGACGATCCGACTCCGGACAAAGGGCGTGCGCTCAAAAGCAAAGCGGCCGAGCGCGAGAAACAACCGTAAGGAGCGCCCGTCCTAAGAAACTTCGGGCTCTCGCAACCTCAAAGATACTGGTCCCTGAGCCGATACGCGAGCCGGCAACGCCTTGTTTAACCTGACGGGGAGACGGCTGCGACAAATTCCGTTCACAGCGGAAAGAGTGCGAGCCGCGTCACTTTAGTCAGAAGTTCCCCTAACAGAAACACCTAGAACGGGGTGTAATTCATTGATTCTAAGTGGGAAACGAGAAAATGTGGCCCCACAAGTTTTCCCATGTATTGATCTGTTTTATATTGATATTAAGCTTTTTATGTGTATTATTGTTGCCATGTATGTCGACATCGTTCCCAACCGGAACTCCCGGCCAGCCATCTTGTTGCGCGAGGGTTGGCGAGAGGGAAAGCGCATCCGAAAGCGCACCATCGCCAATCTGACGGAGTGGCCCAAGGCCAAGGTCGAAGCCCTGCGACGCTTACTGAGAGACGAGCCCTTGATGGCTCCGTCGGATGTGTTCGTCGTGCAGCGGACACTGCCCCACGGCCATGTCGAGGCAGTGCTCGGCACCATCCACCAACTGGAACTCGATAGACTCATCGCGTCGAAACGATGTCGCGAACGCGATCTGGTTATCGCCATGATTGCCGAGCAACTCATTCATCCCAGCTCGAAGTTGGGCACGACACGACTGTGGCACACGACAACGCTGGCGCAAGAGCTCGGCGTGGTCGATGCGGACGAAGATGATCTCTATGCGGCAATGGATTGGTTGATCCAGCGCCAGTCTCGGATCGAAAAGAAGCTGGCGAGTCGACACCTTTCCGAGGGTGCACAGGTGCTTTACGATGTGAGCAGTAGCTACTATGAAGGACGCACCTGTCCACTGGCTCTTTTCGGCTACGGCCGAGATGGTAAAAAGGGCAAACCCATCGTTGTCTATGGAGTGTTAACGGACCACGAAGGACGTCCCGTGGCCGTGGAGGTCTACCCGGGGAGCACAGGGGATCCGACGACACTACCGGATCAAGTACAAAAGCTTCGTGAGCGTTTTGAGCTTCAACAGGTGGTGCTGGTTGGTGACCGGGGCTTGCTCACTCAGACTCAGATTAAGGCTCTAAGGCAATACCCAGGACTTGGCTGGATCTCAGCCTTGCGTTCGACAGCGATTCGCAAACTACTGGACACGGAGTGTTTGCAGCTGTCGCTGTTCGACCAAAAAAACCTGGCGGAGATCACTTCTATTGATTTTCCCGGTGAGCGACTGATTGCTTGCTACAACCCTCTGCTGGCCGAAGAGAGGCGAAGGAAGCGCCAGGCCCTGCTTGAAGCGACCGAGGCCAAGTTCGACAAGATCCGCCGACAGGTTGCCCGGCGAACGAAAACTCCTTTGGACAAAGCTGAAATTGGCAAGAAGGTCGGAAAGGTGCTCAACCATTACAAAGTGGGCAAGCACTTCACACTGAAGATCGAAGATAGCCTTTTTAGCTACAGCAGACGCGAGGAAAGCATTCGCCGAGAATCGGAACGCGACGGCATCTACGTAATCCGCACCAGCGAGCCGCTTGAGCATCTCTCGGCCGAGGACACCGTGCGCAGCTACAAGCGGCTCTCTCAGGTTGAACAAGCCTTTCGTTGTTTGAAGGGCATCGACCTTAGTACGACCCATCCGCCATCGCGATGCCCAACGCGTGCGGGCACACATCTTCTTGTGCTTGCTCGCCTACTATGTGCAATGGCACATGAAAAAGGCCCTTGCTCCACTACTTTTCGTCGACGAGCAACTTGACGCCGACCGCGAGACCCGAGACCCCGTCTTGCCAGCTCTGCCCTCGACTTCGGCCAAAAACAAAAAGAGCGTCCGTCGCACATCTGACGGATTACCTATTCACAGTTTCCCCACGCTTCTTGCCGAGCTTGCTACCCGCAGTCTCAACCTTTGCCAACTCAAAGCCGACCCGACCGCTCCACCATTCCAGATGGTGACCGAAGCCAACTCAACACAACAACGCGCAATGCAACTGCTCGGTTTGTTCCCAGTGCCGGGAAACCTTCCCTGATGAAAAACTCCACGCGTTCAATACATTACGTCTGGCCTAAGCCGGGAACTTCCGTTTAGTCTAGCGGTCAACGGGCTCGATCGGGAGTGGGTTGCTCGCGGCTAATCGTCCGAGCCGCTCGTGTGCCTCGTGACCGGTGTCGCGATTTATATCGCTCTCATAGGGACGATGGATTCGCGCTGCCGAAAGCTGTCCGACGCGTGCCTAAGTGTCGGCGGGCGCGCTCTCGTGTTTAGCGCTGCGGTGCAAGACGACGCCAACGGCCAAGGCACCGAGCTCGACGAAGAGCAAGAAGCCGAACGCCGTCCACGCCACCCGTTGAGGGGTCTCGAGCAGCCAGGGGACCACGCTGTCGCCCAGCGGGGTCAGCACGAAGGGCGAAAAAATCGCCATCAGAGCGACAACCGCGATACGAAAGCTAGGCGCATCGTGGCGACAAAACGATCTCCTATCCGTTATTAGAGTATCAGTCACCCCGTGGAGACGATGCGCTGCGACTGAGAGATCCGCCATCGCCAAAAATCCAAATCCAAAATGTTGATTTAGCGTCTCAGTTGAGATATTATTGTCTCATTAGAGACGAAACGTCCAGAGCACGACGAGCGGTGCTCGAGGCCAGCGTTTCGGTGCTTCTTGCAAACCCGGGCGCGTCCTTCAGCCGGATCGCGGAGGAGGCGGGCGTTGGGCGGGCGACCCTCTACCGCCATTTCTCTTCACGTGAAAAGCTCTTGAAAGCGCTCACCCTCGAGTCGATCCGCGAGATAGACGAGCGCACCGCGCCCATCGAGCACCAAGCGACGTCGGCGCGCCACGCACTAGAGCTGATATTTGGCGTTGTCGTCCCGCTTGGCGAGCGCTACCGCTTTCTCTTGATGGAATCCCATCTCGAGAATGACCCGGACGTGCGGCCTGAGATTGAGCGGCAGCGGCGCGAGCTCGAAGGCTTGATCGAGGCCGCGAAGTCCGAAGGAAGCATCGCAAGCGACGTTCCTACACCGTGGGTGGCGATCGCCGTCGACGCTCTCATCTACGCGGCTTGGTCGGCGGTCAATGACGGCACCGTCGCCCGGCGAGATGCGCCCGCTCTTGCCTTCCGCACATTGCTCGATGGCTTATCTCCGAAGGAGGCGAAATGACCCGTACTTTTTTCTCAATCGTGGCAACCCTCGTTTCGCTATTGGCGCTCGGCGGCTTCGCGCCCATGGCGGCGGTCTCACCAAAAACGGCGGGCATACTGGATGTGCGCCTTCTCGATGTCGACGGTAAGCACCACCGCCTCGGAGCCGACGCGGAGTATGGCGCCGTCGTGCTCGTCGTGCTCGAAACGGGTTGCCCCATCTCGCGCCGACTCGCGCCCGATCTCGATGCGCTGTCCATCGACGCGAAACGACGGGGCGTGGCGTTCTACGGAGTGATCTCGGATCCTCTCGTAACCCCGCATGAGGCACGCGCATTCCGGGACGACTTTGGAATGCGCTTCCCTATCCTGTGGGACAGCTCGGGTGACCTCGCGCGACGCCTCGCTCCAAAGGCGGTGCCGGAAGCATTCGTCGTCGATGGACAGGACCGCATGCTCTATCGCGGCCGCATCAACGACCTGTACCTCACGCCCGGTCGTGTACGTAGCCAAGTGTCGTCCCATGATCTTCGAGACGCGATCGCGGCCGCGTCGGAAGGGAGACGCCCCAAAATTTTCGAGACGGAGCCAGTAGGTTGTGTTTTCGAGGCCTGGCCCAACAACGGCCCCTCCGAAGTCACCTACCATCGGGACATCGCGCCGATGCTCGCCGCAAACTGCAATGAATGCCATCGCGGCAAGGACGTTGCGACGGTTGGGACACGACGTCGTCCTGCTCCCACCTCACCTCGTAAGGCCGTATCGACGCGGGAGCAAGAACGACCGCGCGGACACCAAAGCTTTGCTCGAGGCTCACCGGAACGAGGAGATTCTTTCGGTGCCCATCAAGTCCGTGCGCCAGCACACCCTCGCCGCGCTCCACAGGATGGCTCTCCACACGGACCGCACGCATCAATGCCGTACGCGGGATCCCGCGCGAGCTCGGACTCTTCATCCCCAAGGGCGCTCACTTCGTCGTGCCCGCCATCTCCGAGCTCGTCGAAGACGCTGATTCTGATTTGCCCGACGTGCTCCGTCCGCACCTGCGTGATGCGTGCTCCGAGATTCGAGACCTCAAGGACAAGTGCGCTGGCATCGAGCACGAGCTCAAGGCGCTCACCAAGCAGCTTCCTGAGGTGCAACGACTTCTCACCATTCCCGGCATCGGACTTCTGACCGCGACCGCCATCGTCGGCTTCGTTGGGGATCTGCGCCGCTTCCCATCGGGACGCCGCTTCTCGAGTTACCTCGGCCTCGTTCCCAAAGAGAACTCCAGTGGTGACATTCGCCGCCTCGGGCGCATCACCAAGCGTGGCGACTCCTACCTCCGTACGCTCCTCACGCAGGGGGGACGCGCCATGCTCCGAGCGGCCAACGTCAGCAAGAGCCCGCCCGACAAGCTCCGCGCCTGGGCGCGGAAGCTCCACCGCTCGCGGGGACACAACAAAGCCGCGATTGCTGTCGCCAACAAACTCGCCCGGATAGTCTGGGCCGTCTCCACCCGCGAGAGTGAATTCCAGTCGGTGCCTGCGGCCGCATAGAGGCTCCACTTTCGTGTTTTCCATGTTCTCTTCCAACAGAGGCTGCGACGATACCCATCCAACTGATGGCGTACCGGTCGGACCGGCGCGGGGTCAAGCCGATAGCAACACTGGCCCTCAGAGGTCGCTCAAAGTGATTGGCTCCTCGCGCGCGGATTTTCCGTCATGGCCCGGAGCACACAAGAAGCTCGTCACTGAGGCCGTAGATATGTTTGCAGTCTGACCCACTTTGAACGCTTGTCTTCGGCCTTGATAAATGTGGCCGATGCCGAAGACGATGCTCGATAGGATCATGGCCCCCGCGATCCCGATAGTGATCTCGAGATACCAGATCAAATAGCCTCGGAAAAGAATTTCCTCACAGATGCCCGCCGTGAGCGAAAGCGCCGTGAACAGACGAAGCTCCAAAGCGCTCGTGGGCAGAATCGGTGCGATGGCGCGAAGCTGCTCGACGAGCCGCCGACGCGCCTTGTCGTGACCGAGGGCCGCCCGGATCTGTGTGCGCCAAAACTGAGCGAGCCCGGCCGCGAGAACGAGCCCAATGAAGAACGCCGTGCCGGCGGGCACGCCGAGGCCGAGCGCGCCGAGGCTCCGGCCGGAAGACAACCATATCGTCAGCGCCAGAATCTCCAGGCCCCATTGCCGAAGAAGGGTGCGCCGATATTGACGGCTTCGGATGCCAGGCTCTCCCGACTCGAGGGCACGTTTGAACCTCGGGTAGTTGTACCGAGCATAAGAAGGGAGTAGCACGGCGAACGTGAAAACGATGAGATGGTCTGCGGTCGCGATCACGTGACCTTTCCTACGCGCGGCTCATCTGGCCTCCTGGATATCGATCGTGGTGTCGACGTCGAGGTCTTTTCGCAAGCTGTGGAACACGCTGCAATATTTTTTGAACGATAGGTCGACGGCCCGTTGCGCCTTGTCACGCGCCACGTCGCCCTGGATCTCGAAGTGTATTCGAACACGGTGAAAGTAGCGTGGTGGCTCGTCCATACGTTCGCCTTCAATGGATATGCGCAATCCGGTGAGCCCGGTGCGCATTTTTTCGAGGATCATGACGACATCGATGCCCATGCAAGCCGAGAGCGATGATAAAAGACTGTCCATGGGCGAGAAGCCGTCTTTTCTGTTGCCGTCGAGAGTCGTTTCGAGGCCGTTGTCGCTTTTGGCCTCGAAACGCTGACTCGAGACCCATTCGAGCTCGATGCGTCGGTCCGTTTTTGTCATTCTCGTCAGGACGCTCCCAATACGAGGCATGCGTTCGTGCCGCCAAATCCAAAGGAGTTCGATAAAGCAAGGCGGAGGTGGGCTTCCATGGGCTCGAGAACGGGCTGATAGTCCTCGAGCTCCGGGTCGAGAGGTGTCGCGTTCACCGATGGCGCGATCCACCCACCGCGGATCATCGCCATGGTGAAAATAGCTTCGATGGCACCTGCGGCGCTGACAGGGTGCCCGGTATAGCCTTTGGTGGACGAGTAATAAGGTTTGCGCTTGGCGAAGACGCGGCGCATGGCGCGTACTTCAGATAGATCGCCGAGGGGCGTGGACGTGCCGTGGGTGTTGACGTAGTCGATGTCCGTAGCTTCGACCCCTGCATGGGTAAGCGCCTGCGCCATGGCCGCCTCGGCGCCGTCCGAGGAAGGCGCTACCATCTCCCCCGTGCCGTCGGAGCTCATCCCGTAGCCTTTCAGCACGCCCAAGATCGGCGCCGCTCGTTTTTCCGCAACCTCCCGCGCCTCGAGCACGATCATGCCGGCACCTTCGGAGAAGATGAACCCGGCACGATCCTTCGCGTAGGGACGCGAGGCACGCTCGGGCTCGTCGTTGCTTAGCCCGTTATAGGCTCGCATCGAATCGAAGCCCGCATAGAAATGCGGGTCCGCGACCTCGACACCGCCCGCGAGCGCCGCGTCTACAACGCCGGTCTCGATGAGGCCGGCTGCGAGAAGGATGTTGTAAGCACCTCCGGAACAGGCCGCGCTCGCGGAAAACGACGGACCCTTGGTGCGAAGAGCGCTCACGAGGTTCGCCGATACCGTCGAGGCCATGAGCTTCGGGATGACGGTCGCGGATACGCGTCGCATCCCCGATTTCTCGAGCTTTTCGGCAATCTCACGGTGGGTTGCGACATCCCCTGCGCCGCTTCCGGCGACGACCGCGAGCCTTTCCGTCTCGACGCCCGACTCGGCGAGCGCGCGGCGCGCGGCTTTGAGCGCCAGGCGCGCGGTGCGGCCCATGAAGCGCTCCTGTTGCTTGCTGAGCCCGAGCGACGCCGCATCGAGATCGCCGGGGTAAAGGCCGATGATTCGGCACCGGCCGCCATATTGCACGGCAGGTTCGTAGACCGGGAACGGAGTGTTGTTGCCACAGCGAAGATCCGCCGTAATCCGCTCGAGATCATCGCCAAAGTGGCAGCATACGCCCGCCCCGGTGACGACGACCCCTCTTTGATGTCTTGTCATATCCTGGGTAGTTTATCGTAGGAGCCTCGAAGGAGTTTCAACAGAACCTTGACGTGCTAGCACTGATGCTTCTTGCCGTCCTGCAGACCGTCCCGACGAGCGAGTTCGCGAACGTCGAGAGCGGCTATGGGCACGTCACGCTGATGGCATCGTTGTTCTCCATGCGCGCTCCACCGCCGCCGGGCTCCGAGCCAACGGTTTCAAACAAGATGCGTCCTTCTTCTATTTCACCGGGCTCGCATCGCAACCGTCCGCTATCCTCGCGCTCGCCGGCCCCAAGCGCGAAGCCATCCTGTTTGTGCCTAAAGCGCCTCGATCGTTCGGCTTTCCCGTGGCGGGAGTTAGTCTCGAGCCCGGCTCGGCCTCGGCGCGCGCCTGGGAGCTCGACCGCGTCGCGTCGTGGGACGAGCTGGCCCCGTTCTTGAACGCGCGCCTCTCACAAGGCGGTGTCACACTCTATCTCGACGAGGCTCGTCGTCCCGTACCGCCCGGCGATGGCCATGCTTGCATTCGCCTGTATCGCCGACCGGTGACGTGCCTATGGCGTATACCAGATGGGCGAGGTGTAAACTCGGTCTTGGATGGTGGCAGGCACGTTATCCGGGCGGGCTATCCCGAAATACGCGGCGTCGTACGTCGTCCAGCGGGGCGTCGGGATCTCCAATACGCGTACGTAGTAGAACGCGTGTTCGACGGCATCAAAGTCCGGGTCCCGCCAGTACGCCGTCAGAAACGCATCACCAATGGAATTCGTATACGTCGCGTTATCCACATCCACCGTGTTGCCGACCGGCCGGCTGGCACGGCCGTCCACACCGATCTGCCGGCCATCGGAAACGGCCGCGTCGTAGATGCGCTCGTGTAATTCTCCATCGTCAGCGAGCCAGCCCTTGATGATCTGGATCCGATCGAGGTTGGCGCCGTCCGGATCACTCAGCGCGCGGATCATGAAACTCGGCGCTCCGCCATCGGGCGCTTCAAACAGGGATCCACCCATGGGCACGCCACGACGGTAGCCTTCGGAAACAAAATCAGGCCGCACCACTTCATCGGCCTCGAAGTCCCACCCACCGAAGACGCGAACCTTGATTCGAGTCCCGGTGGTCCCATACACCTCTTTGCGCTTCATCGCATCGAACAACGCTTCACGCGTATTCTCTCGAGCCCAAACAGCGGTGAGGCCGGAAGCCACTTCCTGCGAAGTAAACACTCTCAGCGCGGGATCATCGGCGGGAATTACCTCGCGGTTGTGTCGCTCAGGGGATGGCTCGGTCTGCGCATACTTACCGAAATAATTTTCCTCCCGGGTCGTCGCCAGTGCAGTGTGAGCGTCTGTGGCTGCGGTCAATCCAAATTGATAGGGGTTTATACCAAGTTGGTTGCCGAGTTTGAGCCCGAGCTTGAGCGCCGACCGGCCATACTCATATTGCAGCATCCACTCTTGCTTGGGCGCTGACCCATCGATATTGCTGACATCCCAGGTTTCATAGTTTGCGAACTCGTCCTCAGTCGACAAGAGCGGGTGGGTCTCGCCATCTCCTTTTATCTGCGAGATCTCCATGATGGGCTCCCAGCGAATCCGTGCTTGAGCATAGGCCCGGTCCATCGCTCCGCCCGAGTGGACCTTGTCGGAGAACATCAAGCCGTTGCTGAGATTGCCATTGTGAGGAATAGCCATGGCACTCCCACCTGTCTTTTCCTCATAGGTTGCCAAGTACGACCACAGGTCCTCTGGGTCATCACTGTCAAACAACGAGAAGGGTACGGTCTGACTGGTCTTGTCGGCGCCATCTCTGAACACAACGACACGATGGAGATTGTTGCCGTTAGGTGTAGATGTTCATTCAAAGCCGATCATTGCGGTGAAACGACCGGGTTCGTTGTACTGATCCGCGATTTCAATGAACTGCCCCCAGATGGAACGTGTCAGCTCGTCAGAACTGAAGGGGTTTTCCCCCGACGTTCCTCTAGTGACGACATCTCTCACCGCTTCCATCCGGCCTTCCTGACCGGCGTTGAACCTCTCATGCATCCATCTGCCCCAGGGTTCTGCCAACAGAACCGGGCTCGATTCGCGGATCGCAGGCGCAAGGCCGATCATCTCAGCGTGGTCCGTGATCGCCAGGAAGTCCAATGGCCGGATAAGCTGCACCTGTTGGCCGGTATTGGAAAACACTTTCTCGCCCCGCGCCATCCGAAACCCGTCATGCGCGTCCAGCGTGGTTCCGATCAGCCCCCGCATCGAACGAAAGGTCGGTATGAAAATGCATGTCGCCGAAAAAGACCTGGTCGGCATACGCCCTTCCGGCGTAGGGCGAGTAGACTCTTTCCTCCGCGAAATCCTCTTCGGTCACCACCAGCTCCTGAGCTGATACGAAAACCGCACAGGTTGTCAAAGACAACAACACACCGGCCAATAGATCAAAGCGCGCTTTCGAGCAATATTTGAGCGACAAGTGAATTCCTCCCAGCTAACCGCTTATCATTCGTGAGCCGTCTACCTAGACGTCAGAATTAAGAGCGGCATTCTGCACGATTGAATCCCCTTTAGCAACCACAGCCTGTTCGAAAATTCGAGGTCCGCAAGTGAGATATAACCAGAAGTTGTGGATAGCGTAGCTGGCGCAGGAACTCGACGGAACGATCGATCACAGCAAGGCGGTCGACATCCAGGCCCCCGAACTGATGCGTGCCTTCCCAGGCGTCAGGGACTATAAAATGACAATGGATGCGTTGGCTGATGGATCACACGGTGGCAACGAAACGTGGGTTAATCGTGGGCGCCTTGTTGCTGGTTCTTTCCATTCCCCGTTCGGGGCAGGCTCAGGACGCGCGTTTCTGGGACGAGCTCGCTGTCTGGGCCGAGTTCATCTACACGATTCGTACGTGGGAAAAGGTTGCGTGGGTGGTCACGCCGTCCCTACGGACCGACGAGCAGGAGCTAAACTCCTCGTTCATGACCCGCGTGACGACCGACGCGACCGTCCGTTTTTCCGAGGACTGGGACTTCCGCGGCCGGTTCTTCCTGATAGGACACGCAACCGAGTTCGACGATGTGGTGATCGACGAGCGGGTTCAGCTCCTGCTTCGAAAGACACTTCTCCGGTTCCGGAACAACGATGTGCGATTTCGTGGTGGTTTGTTCTACGAACGCCATTTCCGCGGAGACGCGATCCCGGACTTCAACGTGTACCGGACGAGGCTGGAGCTTCGTGGAGACGGAATTCGAAATGAGCCGTGGGGCCAACTGGATTTCTTCTTCGACAATGCGCGTGGTTTCTTCCGCGTCCGGACGCGCGTCGGTTTCCTCTGGAATTTTGCGCGAGAGCGGCAGCTTCGACTCGCGTATCAATTCCAGCATACGCAAGGCCGTGGCGGAAACTGGCGCCCGCAACACGCCGTCGTGCTTCGATACTGGTTCGGCAGCAAGGTGTCCTGGCGCGGCGTCAACTGAGCTCAGGTCGGGGGCTAGTATTCGCCCTTTGACGTCGAGTGAGTTCTCGAAGCAAAGCCGCCTGTGGCAGCCGGTCATGGCGCGATGGTTCGCCGCACTTTTCGGCGGGGCCCTGGCCCATGCCGTTGTCCGTTACCTCCTCCTCCGCGGCGCGGAGTGGTCTCACTTCCCGCTCTTCATCCTGAATAAAGCCGTATCATTCGCCAATGAAGCCCGAAGCCAACGATGAAACTCTATCGGTCGCGTCGTAGCCGAAAGCGGCGAGATCGGTTTCCTGCTGGCTACGAGGTCTTTGACCTACTTGGCGCCAGTGAACGAACGTGGAATTCCACACTGCCCACGCGAAAGGGTCATGCGCATCCGACGCCGATTCTAGCGGTGCGGAGGCGCGCCCCCTCCTTCGCCCCGACCGCCTCCTCGACCGCTCTGTCCGTTTCGAAAACCGCATCGATGACACCGTCTCGGATCCACACGCTACCATCCTCGATCACGCCGTCATCGGCCATCGTCACCAAGCTGCCTTGAAGGACGAGGTCCTGAGTAAAACCGCCGCGGGAGACGAAGACGAGCCACAAGAGTGCGGCGGGTTAACCTCCTTCGAGCGGCTCGGATCACCCGAGAGACGACGATGACGAGAAGACGGAGCATAAACGGCGGAGTTTGGCTCTCTTTCTTTCAGGGTTGGCTCGCGCCCATCAGAGTGTTTGGGAGCCACGTAGCTAGTTGCGGGAAGAAACAGAGCAGGACGATGCCCAGCACCATACACAGCATAAAGGGGAGCGCGCCTTTTAGCACTTGAGGCAGTCCGATGTCCGGCACGATGCTGTTGATCACGTAGAGGTTCAAGCCTACGGGCGGCGTGATGAGGCCAATCTCCATGTTCACGGTGAGGACCACGGCGAACCAGTAGGGGTCGAAGCCCGCCTCGGTGATGATGGGGAGCAGAATCGGTGCGGCCATGAGAATGACCGCCACGGGAGGCAGAAAGAAGCCCGAGACGAGCAAGAAGATGTTTATGAAGAACATCAACACCCAGCGGCCCGCGTCCAGGGACACGATGAGCTCGGCGAGCGACTGAGTCACGTATAAGCTCGACAACATGAAGCTGAAGAGGCCGGATGCGGCGATGATGAACAAGATCATCACGGACTCGCGCGTCGAGTCTTTCATGATCTTCCAGAGCGCTGACGGCCGCCACACACGATAGATCAGCATCACCAGCAAGATAACGAGGAAGGCGCCCACCCCGGCGGTCTCGGACGGCGTTGCGACGCCTCCATAGAGCACGTAGACGACAGCGACGATAATAGTGAGAAAAGGCAAGACTTTGGGGAGCGCCTGGAATTTTTCTTGTAAGGTAAAGCTCACGTCGCGCTCCTCGACCGCGGCACTACCAAAGCGCCAGGTGGCGAAGAGCGCCCAGATCATGAAGAGCGTCGTCAGCATCAGGCCGGGGATCACGCCGGCGAGAAAGAGCCGGCCGATGGACGTCTCCGTCGCGATGCCGTAGACGATCATTGTGATGCTCGGTGGGATGAGAATGCCCAAGGTTCCGCCCGCCGCGATGGCGCCCGCGGCGAGGCTGTCGCTGAAGCCGCGCTCGCGCATGGCGGGGATGCCCATCTTGCCGATTGCGGCGCACGTCGCGGGCGAGGAGCCGGAAAGCGCGGAGAAGAGGGCACAGCCTCCGAGGTTCGAGATCACGAGCCCGCCTGGAATCTTGTAGAGCCAACGATCGAGTGCGTCGTATAGATCGGCACCGGCTTGCGAGGCGGCGATGGCCGCGCCCATCACGATGAACATCGGGATGGCGAGAAGGGTGAAATCGTCGAGCTTGCCGAAGAAAAGCTCCGCCATGAGCGTCAAGCTCGACGGCCCTTCGAAGATGAGAAGAAAGGAAATGGCCACGACGCCGAGTCCGACCGCGACGGGAACGCCCGACAACAAAACGACGACGGTGACGATACCGATGAGCACACCCGTGACGAGTGGGCTCATGACGTTTCGGCCTCGCCTCGGAGCAGGGTGGCCAGGTCGGCAATATATTGAAGCAGCATCAGGCCAAAACCCAGGGGGAGTGCTGCATACGGGATGAAGAGCGGCGCCGCCCAAACGGTCTCGGAGAGCCAACGACCAGCCCAGGCTTCGTGCCAAAGGTCGAGACCCGACACAAGGAGCACGCCGCAAAAGAAGATTCCCGTGAGCGAGCTTACGAACGCGAGCCGTTTCTTGCCGTCGGCGGAAAGATAGTGAGGCAGGAGGTCGACGCTCACGTGGCCACCTATCTTCAGGACGTAGGGACTTCCAATCAATGTGGCACCGACAAGTAAATAGGTCACGAGCTCGGTCTGCCATACGGTCGGAGAGCGCAAGACATAGCGCGTGAACACGAGATGGCAGACCACCAGCACCGAAATCCCGATCATGGCAGCGGCGAGGATGCCGGCGAACTCGGAAGCCTTTCGAACGCTGGCGATGAAGCGCGAGCGATTCAACGAGCGGCTCTCATTCGACCGCGAGCGCTTGATCGAGAAGCGCCCGGCCGCCCTCGACTTCTTCGGCGAAGAGTTTGTGCGACGTTTCTCGCGCGAGCGCGTACCAGGCCTCGAGGCCTTCTTCGCTCAAATGAGCCACTTCGACGCCCGCTTGCCGAAACGCTTCTTCGGCTTTGCGGTCGAGCTCTTTCGCTTGCTCCATGAAAAAGCTCTCCGCCTTTTTCGACGCGCGCATGAGAGCGGCCTGTTGGTCGTCGGTCAAAGCGTCGAAGCTTTGCTTGGCCATCAAGATCGGCTCGTACATGAACCAAAGGGCGGTTTCTCCTGGCGCAGTGAAGCATTGCACTTGCTCGTAGAGACGAAAGGAGACGAAGCTGATGCTGCTCGTAATCGTTGCGTCCAAAACGCCGGTCTGCATCGCGGTGTAAATCTCGGAGCTCGGCATGGACGTGATCGAACCGCCCGCGCCGAGAAGCATCTGCTCGAACGCCTTACCCGCACCGCGGATCGTCTGCCCTCGTACGTCGTCAGGCTCGCGAATGCAGCCATTCTTCGACGCAAAACCGCCCGCGAGCCAAGCGTCGGCGAGAACGATGACTCCCTGCTCTTCCATGCGCTTCCGGATCACGTCCATGTACGGCGAGGCGTTGACACGCTGGGCGTGCTCGTGACTCTTCACCAATCCCGGCATGAGCGTTACGTTGAACTCGGCGTGCCGGCCCGCGGCATAAGCGAGCGGAAAGACGGAAATATCGAGACGGCCGCGGGTCATCGCCGCCCACTGCTCCGTTGCTTCGAAAAGCGACTGCCCCGGGTAGATCCGCATCTCGAGACCCGTGTTCTCTGCCTGGAGCTCGCTACGGATGATCTCGAGAAGCTCCCCGCGTACGTCGCCGTCGGGCCATTGATGAGACGCTCGAAGGATCTGAGCATCGTTGCAGGCACCGAGCGCTGTCGCTGCAAATAGCAGCGCTGTCCAAGCCATGAGTTGATTCGAATCAATACGCATTGGCTCGTCGTTCTAGCAGATCACGCGGCGCCTGGTCAATTCCGAGAGACGACGTCTCCACCCGGAGCCGGAGTCCAAGCACAGGGCTCTGAGGTCGCTGTATCATGGCGGAACTGAAGTAAGGCGTCCTATCGAATGGGTCGCGATGTTGAGACGCCTGGATAAATAATGTTCGTGCATGTGGTCGATGACCATACGACGCTCGAGATGGTCGAGATGCGCGATGCCGACGAGATCTTCGCGCTCGTCGAGGTCTCGCGCATGTATTTAAGAGAGTGGCTTCCTTGGGTCGACGCGGCGTCCTCGGTGGAGGATTCGAAAGCGTTCGCCCGCGCCTCGCACAAGCAGTATGCGGACGGCGACGGCTTTCAATGCTGTATCCGGTACCGGGGAGAGATCGCGGGGATCATCGGCTTCTCCCGGGTCGACTGGCTCAATAAACGCGTTGAGATCGGCTATTGGCTCGAGGAAGAGCTCCAAGGACCGGAGGTGCTCGGAGCGCTTTTGCCTCAGGGGACCGAGCTCGACGCGTGGCGAGGCAAGACGTTCGTCTCGATGGTCGGCTTTCGGTTCCTGAAGACGCGCGTTGGCGGGATCCCCATCCCGTTCCACCGCGATTTCGACGAGGTCAACCTGCGCTTCTACGTGAAGCGCGATCATCCAGAAGGCGTCCGCGCCTGTCGGGCACGGTCGAGCGTATTTTGCTTGTTGATGTCCGCGAGTTCTCGCAGACAATCCTGCAAGCTCTGCCATGCGGCGACGCCTTCGCGGATACGCTTGTGTGCGGCTTGGGGCACATAGTAGCCGGTAGTCTTGCCGTGCTTGCCACGAAAATTGATATAGAGGTGAGGGCCATGCTTTGGCCCGGGCCCGTGGCACCGACAAGTGGGCGTACCGCAGGTACGATAGGTTTCGGAGGGTGTGCCGAAGATCGCCCTTCGCGCATATTGTTGAATCTGTTGTAGGAGCTGGTCCCGACGTTTACGTGGATCGGAATGAAGGGTTCGGCATTTTCGCTGTCCTTTCTTCGCCGCTTGACTCGAGCGATCGATATGAGGTTTTGGCTGATAACGCACCACCCGACGTAACGCTTGAATCCTCGGTCGCCCTTGTAGGTGGCGCGAAGCATAGCGAAGCGGTGCTTGAGGGTGCTGATGCGGGACTCGACGCCCCCGCGCCACTTGAGGGCTCGACGGAACCAGCGCTTTTTTTGAACCTTGGCTCGTTTTTTCGAGGGTCGTCCTCGAGCCGGCAACACCACTTTCTTTACACCGAGATCTATGGCCTTGCGTTCATTGTCTGCCGAAAAGAATCCGCGGTCAGCGGTCGCCATCTCCGGCGCACGAGCGAACTGTTTTTTGTGTTGCTCCAGCGCGGGCATCCACTGAGTTTGGTCCGCCGGATTGCCTGCGGCAACTTCGTAGTGGCTAACAATGCCGTTCTCCACCTCATCAATTCGCACGAGTCGTCCAAACTCGGTCGGCTTCCATGTTTTGCCTTTTCGGATCACGGCCGTATGCTCCTCGAACAGGCTGACGATCTTGTCCGGATGGTGACGATGGCCCCCTAAAACACGGGCCTTTGTCTGAGCTAACACCTTTTTGCACAGTGGCAGATAATGTTCGAGTTGGCTCTGATTGCTTATGATGCTCACCAGCGAACCCACGACCGGAAGCTTTCCGCTCTTGAGCGACTGAATAACCTCGTCGGCTTGCCGGACCACGCTGCGCGCCGTGCCCATGAGCTTGCGATAACTTTGCTTGAACTTGACTTGGCTCGATTCGGTGAACGACTTGCTGGCGCGGTCGATCTCAAGCTGCCTGTTTTTCGTTGATCGGCTGTGGTCCACCACCTTGAGCGCACCTTGAGCACAAGCCTTTGCAATACACTTCAGACTACGGGTGAGCACCCGGATGCCATCGGCAAGCAGTGAGCTATCTGTGGGGTAATGGATGTTGCTCTCCACTACCGTCGTATCCGTGCGTAACTTGCGTCCCGTAGCCACCTTTTCGTCTCGAGCCTGAGCGACCACACGGGCATGGATTTTCTCTACGAACGCATCACCGAGTAGGGAAAAGTTGCGACTGAATGTGGAGTAGTTGGGAATCGAATCGTCGTCGAAGCGAGTGAAGCGCCGATACACGAGGCTAGAACGGATCTCCCGCTCGAGGACTCGGAAGGACCATCCTTTGATGTGCTTGAGTACACAGCTGCGGAGCAAGCGGTCAGGCGCGATACTCACCCGGCCGGTACGCGGTGAGAGCGGGAAACGACCAGCGAGCGATTCTCTCGTCAGTTCTATCAGCTCGGGGTCCTCGAGGAGCGTGTCGACGGGTTCGAGTAGATCATCCTTGATGAGCGACGCCTGTTTGGAGAAGTTGACGTAGAAGAGGGCGGACTGCCTGGTAACGGTCCCTATAACGCCTAATAAATATCATCCCTTAGGCTACAAGTCAAGAAAAAAACGACCAAATACAAAATAGTTGGGAAAATTCTTGCGGATCGATCCAGGCGCGTTTGGCGCCGGCAAATCACAGATCTGTCAGCTGCCCGATTGGACGCGGATTGAAACCAACGGTGAAAGCGGTTACGTTTTGCAACAGGCTCTAGCTAGTTCCTGTCCAGAAACACCATAACTTGTGGTGTACGAGAGGCCTATCGAAGATGTGGGTATTATACGTTTTCAGTCGGCACCTCGTAGGCTCGGAAGCGAATGAAAATCTTGGACGAAACGAGAGGCGAATCGTCAGCAATCCATGGCTATAAACGCAGTAAGAGCAATCATTATTATCGTAATAGGTGCCTTGCCATTACCAACAGGTTGCAGGTGATGATGGAACTCCATACGTAGGATTTGAAAGAAGGCAATGAGCGCCATGTGCATCGGTCGAGACCAAAGACTCGTTTCAAGAACGAAATGACGCCTTCGATTCCGCAGCGAAATCGCCGTAGGCGTTGATAGACCCAGGAACTCTTGACCATATCGGTCACCGCGAAGTGAGCCTTGGTAAAGGCAACATCTTCAACTCCCTTGCCTTTGATGGCTTCCAAGTTTGCCTTTGAAGAAAACGCGCCATCGTAGGCAACCTGGCGCGGGGCCCGTTCGTAGAGTTCGACTTGACGGTCGATCATGGTTTCCGCGAGAGTTGAATCGGACGGATTCCCATCCAAGATCACGCAATCCAAAATCATCGAGGACGAGCCACCAGTCAAACACACCTTGTGACCGTAGAGAGTCTCGCGCCGGTCTTTGCGAATAATGTCGGTGTGTTCTTCGAAGATCGAAACGACCTTTTCCTCCGCAGGCACACGCTCTTCATCAATCACTCTACGCCGAGTTTGGTTGATGACTTTTTCGGTGAGGACGAGAAAGTGCTTAAAATCCGCGGCGATCTTCTCCGCACTCGCTCGCTTCACCGGCTCGGTCAAGCCGGACTCGTCCAACTGGTCTGCAACGCGTTGAGCGGAGCGATAGGTTTCTTCCGACACCTTCAGTAGATCTCGATAGACGCGACGCCTTTGTTCCTTATCCTTCGCGTTTAGAACTCCCAGTCGACGTCTCTTCGCTCGACGCGTTCGATTGCCGAAGACCACTACTGTACCCAGCAGTTCGCGAGTTCGGCACATGAGGCGAGTGAGAACTCGGACGCAGTCATAAAGAGAACTCGGACGCAGTCATAAAGAAGCTCGGAGTCCGTAGGAGAATGAATATTCGACTCCACTACCGTGCAGTCCACTCGTACTTTTCTTCCTTTTTCGATCGCGGTCTTCTCGGCAACACTCACCAGCTCTCGGTTGATTTTCTCCAGCGTTTCGAACTTCACGGCTTTGATGTTTGCTGCTAGGGTCGACTTCGACGGGCTCGGCTCTATGATGCCGAGCTGGCAAAACGTCCGATAGCTTCGAGAGTCTGCCAAGTGAAACGCCAGCTCCCGATAGGTGAACTGATTCAGCTGCTTGACCAACAACGCCCGGAGAACCTGCTCCGCGCTCACTCCCCCACGACCAACATCGCTCCCTGCCGATGGGGTGACCGACCTCAGGTCTTGCAGTACCAGCTCATTGAGCTTAGGATGGGCATCGAGCACCGACGAGATCGCTTCGAGCTCGCGCGCGTGCTCCACCTCCAGCCAGGGCTCGCATAGGCTTGGTTGTGGAATGATTGTTTTTCGCATTTAGGGCTGGTCTCCTTTGGAGTTAAGTCGTTTAGACTCTTGTTTTTGACGACTTCGATTCTAAGCGGACAACCCCTCAGAAGACTAGCCCTAAATTTGCGATTACTCCCTTTTTCTCAACCTCTCCGGAGCCGATCACGGCGACGTCGTAAGTCTTGCGCCTGCGGATGATCTGCATAAGGCTGAAACTATCCTTGGTATGGGAGTGGGGTCAAACGCCTCGCGTCTGATACAGTGATCGTGATTTTGACCACTGGCGGGTCACGTCGCTCGGAGGCATTTCCACGGATTTGTTCGTGCACCTCGTAACGACGATCCACTTCATCATGGATGCCAAGATGCCGAAAACGGTGATGGATATCGGCAAGCACGGTTGGACGTCGTTACGCCTCGATGGGGCGCCGCTCGAGTGGCGTGAAGTCGAAGAGCTCGTTCAGGAGAGCTATCGTCTCGTCATGCCGAAGCGGCTTCAGCGCGCGCTCCATGCCGAGCCCGAGCGCACGCGTCGCAAATGACGCGTCGTTTGGGTATCATGGTGGCGAGGGCGCAAACACATGCTTCGCTCCGCGCGCATTCGGTCGTGGCTGATAGGGCTCGGGCTTTCGGCCCTCGTCCTCGGCGGTGTCGCGCTCGGCCAGGGCCGCGGATGGTGGAACCGCGTACCGCCGCGATTCGCCCAGCCGAATACTCCATCGAACGACCTCTTCACGTTTTGCCGCATCCTCTATGAGAGCGTCCGCGGCGAGCCTTCCGGCTATGGCTGGAACACCGACTACCCCTACTCCGACATCAACTTCATGACCCGTTTCTCGCAACTGACGAGCGGGCGCATCCGGCGCGACGGGGACGGATCACCAGAGCATGTCGTCGTGACACTCCTCGACGACACGATCTTCGAATATCCGTTCGCGTTCATGTCCGACGTTGGCACGGTCGGCTTTTCTCCGAGCGAGCTCGCGTTTACAAAACTCGGCATAGGCGACGACGTCGTGATCCGGCGCGCCGACAAGCGCGTATTCGTGGCGTGGATTCTCGCCGCGAACGAGATCGGAGCGAGTTCCGGCAAGGCATCCGGCGAGGAGCCGGGCAGAAAGGACGACGAGAGCGACGCAGGCGAGCTTCTTGGCAACCATCCAGGAGACGGGCTCCACGAAATACGGGCGTCAATGATAGTGCAACCCGAAGATGCGAGCCACCGAACATCCCAGAACCCCTAAAGGTCTAGATGCGGCGGTGCAGGCCTATCTCCTTACACGCTGTCGTCCCATGGCGGTCGACGCATAGCTCGCCGGACGCGCGTGTCGCCTGCGGCGCGCCCATCACGCTGCTGAGCTCGGCGGTGGTTGGGCAACGGTTTTACCGCCGACGACCGCCTCACCGATGTTCAAAAGGTGATCCTTGATTCTGCGATAGGAAGTCGCAATATCCATATAGGAGGTACTGATAAGCGGATCTACGGTTTCCTCGGACAGTCGATTCCAGTGTCGGTCTCTGAGCTCTCTTATCTCATCCGTGATTTCGCGACTTCTTTGGCGAATTTCCGCCAAGTAGTGTTCGGAAGCGTGATCGAGACCCGCGTGGACGGCGTCGTAATAGGAAGCTATCAGGTCGTGTAGTCCCAACAGCTCTTCTTGCTGTGCGTCCGTGAAATTCACGCTTGCTTCACGCATTCGCAAGTAAAGCGTGAGAACGTTCGAAATATAGTCACTCACGGATTCGAACTCGTCGGCCAATCTCAATTGTGCACGCGCTTCTTCTGCGACGTTTTGACTCAGCTCCGCCGAGAGCAGATCGGTCAAGAACTTCGTGACCTCGATTTGAACGTCGTCAATCGTAGCCTCTTCCTTGAATATCTTGTCGGCCACGCTTTTGTCCGTCTTCGGGTCGGTAATCACGAGACGCAAATCGTTCATCATGTTTCTGACGTGTTCATCCGTTCGCTGGATCTCATAGCGCGATTGCTCGATCGCCGTCAATGGCGAGCTGACCAACTGAAAATCCAGATGGGTGAGATGCGTTCTCGTCGGTTGGACCTTGTCTTTCACGAGCCTCTTCAGAATGTTCGCGATAGGTGTGATCAAAGAAACGAACAGGAGGGCAGTGATCACATTGAAGGTGGAGTGTACGGTGGCGATCGCCGCCGTCATATAGGGATAGTTCCCATCGGCGTTCACCATGTTCGGGTCCACCCCCGCCAAGACGACGTTTCGGATGAAAGGCAAGTAGACGGGAAGAAAGAGGGCCGTGATGACAGCCACGCCCGAAACGTTGAAGACGACGTGAAAATAGGCCGTACGTTTCGCGTTGATGTCGTCCGCGCCGAGAGACGCCAAGAAAGCCGTGATCGTCGTCCCGATATTTTCGCCGAGCACCAGTGCGCCGGCCGTTTGAAAATCGATCACGCCAGTATTGGCGAGGGCGATCGTTATCCCCAACGTGGCGGACGAAGACTGAACGATGAGCGTCACCAGGCATCCTACGAGGGCGGATTTCAGAACACCGAAGTAATCCGTCGCCTCAAACAAATGGAACAAGGCCGCGAAATCCGGAAGATCGCGAACCGGGGTGAAGCCGTCCTTCATGAGCTCGAGACCAAAAAAGACCATCCCGATTCCGAGAGTCGAGAGCGCGGTGTAACGCAGCTTTTCGGGTTTGAGGAACAGCCACCCGAAGGCAGCCAGTCCAAGTATCGGAAGACCGTATTTCCCGATCTTCAGCGCCAATATCCATCCCGTGATCGTCGTGCCGATATTGGCGCCGATGATGACGCCGATGGCTTCCGTGAGCGCCATCAGCTCACTATTGACGAGACCGATCACCATGACCGAAGTAACGGAGCTCGACTGAACGAGGGTCGTGACGAAAACCCCGATTCCGACCGCGAGGAACCGGTTGGACGTGACGAAGCTGATCGCGCGTCGGATTCGAGAGCCGGCAATCACTTGAAGGCCCTGCTGCATGTACTTCATGCCGAGCAAGAAAATGCCCAATCCACCGACGAGGTGAAAAACCATTTCCAGGATCAAATCAATATTCATGACGACTCTTGGTCTGAGTTTCGAAAGGACAACGCGGAATCCTAAACCGCGCTAGCTTGGCAGGCCCCTCGTGGAATTGCAATGGGTTCGATCAGAGCTCGAAATCGATGCGCGTCAGGCGCCCGTCGGGACCGACGAGAAAGCCAACGCCCCCGTCCGTGAAAGCGAGGCTCCAGTAGCTTTCGTCCGCAATCGACGCCCAGCTTCCGCCATCGTCGGTCGAGTAGCTGGCGCCACCGGGGCCGACAGCTACGATCGTGAGGGTTGGGGCTCCGGGGACATAGGCGATTCCGTAAACGGGCCCCGGGAAGGTCGGGCCCGCCACGAGCCACCAGCTATCGCCGAAATCCTCCGAGATCGCCACGTTGTCGGCGTAGTTCTCGGGCGCCGAAATGTCACCGCCGGCCGCGACGCCGCTTCCGTTCGCGAGGAACGTGATCGAGGTCAGCCCCGATGTCTCGTTGCCGTGCGGCACCGGGGTTTCGATGACCTCCCAGCTGTCGCCACGATCCGTGGTCTTTAGAACGCGCGCCCCGCCGACGCCCATGGCGACGAAGGCCGTCTGCTCGCCGAGCACGGTGACGCACGTGCCACTTGCGGCGAAGGCGCCTTCTCCGGGGAGCGGGTGCGGGAGGCCCGCCGGGTCGATCCGCTCCCACGTTGCGCCGTCGCGCGTGCGGATCAAGACCATCTCGCCTCCGACGGAATCACTATAGGCGAGCCCGCTCTCAGCATCCCAAAAATCCATGCCGTCGAAAAACGCTTCCGGCACGCCGTTCACGAACTGTGTTGCCCAAGTCGCGCCGCCGTCCTCCGTTTTGTAAATGCGCGAGGCTTCGCCGGGGCCGGCGCTCATCAAATAGGCGGTGTCGGCGTCGACCGCGTGGACGTCTCGGAATTGGAGCTCTTCCGCGCCGTTGACGACGCCGGAACTCCAGCTCGCCCCGCCGTCGATGGAACGCACAAAAGTGCCTTCGAGGCCACTTGCCCAAATAACAGCTTCGCCTGAAACGCTTACCGCTTGGAGCCGCACCTTCGTTCCCGACGGCTGGGGCGTCAAGACGAACGATGTGGCCAGAGCGAGAGCAATCATGATGTTGTCGGCGTGAGAACGATGTTTCGGTAGAGCACGCGGCCGTGATCGCCCTGTAGGAGGATCGGCCCCGGCTCGCCTTCATTCGCGTCGAGAGCACCGCCCGTGATCCCGGGGATCTCCTGATGGTCGATGATGGTCTCGCCGTTCAACGCGACGGTAACCCAACGGCCGAGGAGCGTGATATCGAAGACCTGCCACTCATTTGCCGGGAGTGCAGCATTGGACGTCGGCGTGACTTGTCCATAGATGCCCCCCATGTTCTGGCTGTGGGGCTCCTTCCCGTGGTCGTCTTGAACTTGGACCTCGTGCCGTCCCCGTAGGTAGATCCCGCTATTGCTTTCGGGGGGGACGTTGACTTCGATGTGGAGCTTGAAGTTCATGAACTTCGCGGCCGTCATGAGATTGTCGCCCGATTCTTCGTTCAAGAGAACGCCGTCTTCCGCTCGCCATTCATTCGGACGGTCGCCGAGCTGCGGCACCCAACCGGTCAAGTCCTTTCCGTTGAAAAGCTCGGTAGGATCACCCCACGTAGGATTGTCCGGAGCGGGGAGCTCGGGCGCTCGGACGGCCGTCCACGTGAAGGTCGTCTCGTCGCGCGTTCCCGTACCGCGCCATCGATTGACGTTGAAAGTGCCCACGTAGATCGTCTTGCCGACTTGCAAGGTCAGCGAGCTGCCGGATGCCTGGACGGCGTCGAAGGGGAGCGCATGTCCGCCGCGAGGTTGAAGACGCCCGGCAAGCTCGCTTCCGTGATCCAGCAGCTCGAACCAGAGCGGGTAGCTGTCCTCTCCTTGGACGGTAACATCCCACCGTCCGATCATACCCGTGTCGAAGCCGGCCAGGACCGTCTCCTCCTTCTTCTCGGATGCACAAGCCACGAGACCCGCATAGAAAAAAAAGCCAAAAAATCTAGACATGGAGCTCCTCCGTCAAAGCGTCCCAGAAACGGCGTGGGATAGGGTGGGCCATCATCTCGACATTCTCGCGCACTTCGGACGCGGTGCGCGCCCCCGCGAGGACACAAACGATGGCGGGGTGTCGCAGCGGGAACTGAAGCGCGGCCGCTTTCAACGGTACGTCGTGCTCGGCGCAAAGCGTTTCGAGCTTCTTTTTCCCTGCGACAATCGCGGGCGGCGCCGTCTCGTAATTGTAGTGCTCGCCGCCGGCGAGGACACCGCTATTGTACGGACCGCCGAGAATGATCGAGATGCCGCGATTCTCGCATTCCGGCAGAAGCTTGGCATCCGCACTCTGGTCGAGAAGCGTGTAGCGGCCCGCGAGCGAAAAGCAGTCGAAGTCCGCCTCGCGCGCGAAGTCGTAGAGCATCTCCCACTGATTCATACCCGCACCGACGGCGCTTACGATGCCTTCCTCCCGCATGCGGGCGAGGGCGGGGAAGGCTTCACAAAGCGCTTGCTCGTAGTGATCGTCCGGATCGTGGATGAGCGCGATGTCGATGCGGTCGAGGCCGAGCCGCTCCAAGCTCGATTCGAACGAGCGCCGGATGCCGTCCGCGCTGAAGTCGAATTCTGGGTTCAAGGGCAACACATCCTTATATTGGTGGTCCTCTATGCCGCCGGCATCCGGCGGCACGAGCACGCGCCCCACTTTGGTCGAGAGGGTGAAGTCATCGCGAGGGTAGTGGCAGAGGACGCTCCCGAGCCGCGTTTCGGACATACCGTGCCCGTAGAACGGTGCTGTGTCGAAGTAGCGCAGCCCCGCGTCGTAGGCTGCGAGAACCGTGTCTTGTGCGGTGGTTTCACCGACGCTCGTGAACAGACCGCCGAGCGGTGCGCCGCCGAGACCCAGCCGGCTGACGAGCAAGTTCGTGTGCCCGATCTCTGCGGTCTCGAATGGGTTCACGGCGAGAACGCGGCGGTGATTTGCCCGAGCGAGACGTTGAGTGTCGTTTGCGCGATCGCGTCGAGCTCTTGTACCGGCCCTTGGAAGTGAAACGTTTGATGCACGTGGGTGAGGCTCTCGCCCGGTGCGAGCTCTGCGGCAGCGGACGAGGTCTCGAGCTCGTAGAACGGCCCGAGCGGCTTAGCGCCCGGCTCGGGCGGACCGTCGTTGTAGCTGTTCACGACGTCCCCCGCAAAGGGCTCGTCTTGAATCTCCCACATGCTGTTGACGTAATCCGTCGCGGCCTCTAGGAGCGAGTAATGTACGAGTGTGAGAACGCCGTTTTCGGCGTCGTAGCTCCCGACGATGGGGACCGCGCGACGGCGGGACACGCCGATCTTGCTCCGGTACGCGCCATCGCCACGAAACAACATCACCCCGGGCTCTTGTCGGAGCCGGTCGCCCGGCACTTTCCCGAAATAGGCGTCGTTGACGATGGGACCATGGGTCGCGTCCGCGCCCTCGACGAAAGGGATGACGATCGTCGTCGAAGGCGACGGCTTGAACATGCCGAGAATCCAAATGGAAACGAGCCCGGTCTTTTTGCTCCATGCTTGGTCGCCGCTATTCGTAATCGTGTTCTCCGACTCGAAAGCGACGTATATCGTTTGCTCGCCGAGCTCGATATCGAGGCGCCGGTCGGCTTCGTCGAGCAAGCGAACAGTGCGATCGGCGATGAGCGCCAGCGTCGTTCCAGAATAGTTCACGAGCTCGATGGTTTTTTGGAAGCGCGCATGCGACGGACCTTCCTCGGTCACCTCCCACGCGCCCCAGTCGATAGGCTCGGGCGTTTGCCAATGCTCAAGGTCGAAGCTATCGCCTTCCTTGAAAAAGATCGAGAACTGACCGCCTTCCGGGCCGAGCCAGAAGCGGTCTTCGCCCCCGAACACGTTGATATGGGGGACGCGCTTGGCGGCCGCGATGTGCTCGCGGTTGAGCCAGCCGAAGCTTGGGCCGCCGAGGCCTCCCGACGTGCTCGTCATGACGCGTCCCTGGTACGCGGCGACGACGGCGACTTGCGCGTCGCCTGACGCGAGCAGGATCACGTCGTTACGCTGTCGCAGAAACTCGAGATCGTCTCCGAAAGTGAACATGGGCACCGACTCGTTCCCGTCGTCCTGTGGGCCCGCACACTGGGCCAGCGCTAGAGCCAAGGCTAGTAGAGACCACGGTCGCACGGAGGGGATTCTAGCACTATGTGCTCGGTCGCTCCGCGCTCCCTTGCCCGGGGCGGACCGAGAAACCGGGAAACGAAGTTCGTTCCCAAATTTGGCGCGCTGCTGTAGGGATATCCCCGCTTCACTAGTACCTCCTTCCCTTTGTCGTGCGGGATCACGCCGCGAAGCTGTTGATGGTGAGTTGTTTAGGGCTGAGCTCGCCAGCTTCCAAAGATTGGCGCGGAGCTTGCATGTCCAACGTGTTCAGAGAACTCCATTCGATGGACCCGCGTTGATGACGCTCATACGCGCATCGGAGGAAACAGAGAACCCATATGCCCACGCTGCCAAACTTGATGCCCCGGTTCAAGAAACGCTCCACGTGAATGGCGAAGTTAGACCGCCTCGGGTGGGCGGCCGGTACATGCTTCGTTTCGTACGAAGTGCGCATCGGGATCCGAGTCAGCAAGCCGGAGGTTTTGGAGCGGCTTCCCGAGCACCTTCCACCTGGGTGGAAGGCCTCCCGGACCCCGGTCGTCGACACGATGTACTCGCTTAGGGTTGGCGGCCGCGTGCGACCGCACGTTCGACGGTACAACTTGCTGTACTCGGGAGTGGCAAGGCGGGCGCGCACCATGGATCTCGACAAGGTCCTCGAAGTTCTCGAATCCGACTTACGGCTCGACGTAGCTTCGGCGGCGCGTCGCAGAGTCTTTGTGCACGCGGGCGTCGTAGGTTGGCGCGGACGGGCCATTGTTATCCCAGGGCGCAGTTTCAGCGGCAAAACGACCTTGGTGGCGGAGCTGTTGCGAGCTGGAGCGACGTACTATTCCGATGAATTTGCGGTGTTCGATGATCGAGGGCGCGTGCATCCGTATCCCAAGCCGCTTTCGATGCGTGAAAACAACGGCACCCGAGCGAGAAATCTACCGGCCGAAGCCCTGGGTAGCCTTCAAGGCAAGAAACCCCTTCCCGTGGACCTCGTCGTGCTGCCCCAATACCGGCCCGGGGCGCGCTGGCGCCCCACCCGACTGAGCCCTGGCAGGGCCATGCTCGAGCTGATGGCCAACACGGTGCCCGTTCGGCGAAGACCCGAGGCCTCGCTCGCCACGCTGCAGCAGATCGTCTCGGACACGTTGGTCCTGAAGGGCGTGAGGGGCGAGGCCAGCGAGATGGCCGAATCTCTATTGACGAGTTGCGTGAGCCGTCACTAAAGCAAAGACCGGAGAAAGAGACGAACGGATGAAATCGAAGAAGCCACGGGTTCGCGAAGATGGGCTGGTGATCAAAGAATTGCCCGAGGAGACGTTGGTCTACGACTTGGACCGTCACCGAGCCCACTGCCTGAATCAGACCGCTGCCTTCGTCTTCAAGCACTGCGACGGCCGAACGAGCGTCAAAAGAATGTCCACGCTTTTGCAGAAAGAGTTGAAGGCACCGCCTGGCAAGATGGATGAGACGGTGGTGTGGTTGGCGCTCGACAAGCTAGCCAAGGCCCGCTTGCTGCAGGAGCGGATAAGCGGACCGCCGGAGGTCGCACGCTTTGGACGTCGGGAATTGGTACGGAGATTGGGCCTGGTAGGGGGACTCACGGTCCTCCTACCCTTGGTCACTTCGATTGTGGCGCCGACGCCAGCAGAAGCCTCAGCAACCTGCGTTACCAGTTGCGGCGGTGAGGACGCCGGCACACCGAGTCTCTCATGTCCTCCGTTTGACTGCATCACCGGCGTCTGCGACGGACTTGGTGGCTGCTTGTGAGATCTCGCCAAAGCTAGCGGTCTGTGGTTCACCTTTGATGGACAGCTCTCAGACCGCGGAGTGGGCGCGACGCGGCAAGCTCGTGGCTGCCGTGCTCGATGGCGCGTGGCGCCGCAAACAGCTTCCTCTAGATCTCTCACCGGCTGAGCTCAAGGAAATCACACCATTGCTTCTTGGCTCAGGGGCCGCGGCCTTGGGCTGGTGGCGCGTGCGTGACACCAAACTTCAGAGCTGCCCGGCTGCGATCGAGCTCAAACAAGGCTACCGCCTCCACACCCTTCAGACAGCGATCCACGAATCCCAAATTCAAAAAGCACTCGCCGTGCTTCGCGAGGCGGGAGTGGAACCCCTCCTCGCCAAAGGCTTTGCGGCGGCTCAGTTGTACCCGGAGCAGGGTCTGCGCCCCTACGGTGACATCGACCTCTACGTGCGGCCGGAGCAGCACAGGACGGCGCGGATGGCCTTGAACGCGGCCATACCGGGGCCGGTCGATCTGCATCGAGGATTTCTCGAGTTGGACGATCGCCGCCTTGAAGAAGTGTTCGGCCGCGCGCGGCAGCTGAATCTCGGCGGCGTCGAGGTGCGCCTGCTGGCCCCGAGGACCATCTTCGCTTGCTTTGCTTGCACCTGTTGCGCCACGGTGTCGCGCGTCCCCTTTGGCTTTGTGATGTCGGGGCGGCGCTCGAGTCTCGACCCGCGCACTTCGACTGGGAGTATTTCATGAGCGGGGACCGGCGGCGCACGGACTATGTGGCCTGCACGCTTGGACTGGCTCATCAGCTACTCGGGGCGCGCCTTCTCGGGACCCCGGTGAAAGAGCGCGCCCGGGAGCTTCCTTCCTGGCTCGTTCCCACCGTAGTCCGTCAGTGGGGAGCCGGTTTCAAACAGCGCGGGACGATAGGAAGCTACCTACGTCACCCCGCGGGTGTTCTGAAAGAACTTCGTCAGCACTGGCCGAACGCGATCGAAGGCACGGTCGGCGTCGGAGGGCCTTTCAACGAGCTCTACCGTCTGCCTTTTCAAGTCGCGCATGGTGTTACCCGAGCCGCGAGATTCGCCATGGGACTGCCGCGCTTCATGTGGCCTCGACTCTTTATAGAGCGGGCGGAGAAATCTACCGATCGTCGAGTCCACTCTTCCGTCTAGAAAGTCTACGGAACTGCGGTGATAGTATGATTTCGAATGGACTCTCACGTCGGGAGGCCACCCGTGAAATGCTTTCGGTTCTTGCTCGTCTGCGCGGCGACACTCGCGCTCGCCCTGTCCATCGATGCTCAGGACTTCGAGATCGTGCTTGCGGGCGGCCGCGTCATGGATCCCGAGACCGGTCTCGACGCTGTCCGAAGCGTTGGTATCGCCGACGGCAAGATCGTCGCGATCCGTGAAGAGCCGCTTACGGGCGCCCGGACGATCGACGCGGCCGGTCTCGTGGTCGCGCCGGGATTCATCGATCTTCATGCGCACGGCCAGGACCCCGTCTCTCGCAAACTGCAGCTCGCGGACGGCGTGACGACCGCGCTCGAAATGGAGTTCGGTATTTTTCCGATGGACAGCTGGCTCAAAAAACAAGCGGGCCAATCCGTCATCCACTACGGCGCTACCGTGGGCCACCTTGGAGCTCGTCTCAAGTTGTTCCACGGCGCCGACCTCGAGAGCTGGGCGACCCTTTCACCGGAGCGCACCGATCTTCTCGACTACGAAGACTTCGAGTCGAAGGACACGACCGAGTCCGAACGCCGAAGGCTCCGCGAGCTCATGAAGCAAGGGCTCGAGGACGGAGGCCTCGGCTTTGGGCTCGGTATCACCTACACCCCGGGCGCGTCGAGATCCGAGATCTTCGATCTCTTCAAGCTCGCGAAAGAGCAAGACGTCCCTATCTACGTTCACACCCGCGGGCGAGGGAATGGCGGCACGCTCGGCGCGTTTCAGGAATGTTTGGCGAACGCGGCGTCGACCGGCGCAACCCTTCATTTCGTGCACTTGAACTCGAGCGCGGGCGAGCTGGCCCCTGTCGTGCTCGATCTCATCCGCGGCGCCGTGGCACGCGGGATCGACGTGACGACGGAAGCCTATCCGTACACCGCCGGCTCCACGCGGATCGAGTCCGCGTCCTACGACGCGTGGGAGTCCTGGCCCAATGAGCGCTTCGCGCGCTTGCAATGGCCGGCGACGGGCGAGCGGTTGACCCGAGAGAGCTTCGCGCGCTACCGCAGCGAAGGCGGATGGCTCATCAGCCACGGCCGCAACGAGGAGACCAACGCGTGGATCGTCGCGCAAACGGACGTCATGGTCGCAAGCGACGGCATCCCGTTTCTTTACGGCCCCGCCCACCCGCGAGGCGCCGGCACTTTCTCACGCGTTCTCGGCCACTATGCGCGCGACCGCCAAACGCTCAGCTTGATGGATGCACTTTCGAAGATGACGCTGCTTCCCGCCCAGCGCCTTCAGGGGACGACCACACAAATGAAAACCAAAGGCCGCGTGCAAGTCGGCGCGGACGCAGACTTGACGCTCTTCGACCCCGACACGATCCTCGATCGGTCGACGTTCGAAAAAGGCGACCTCCCGTCCGCGGGCATCGCTCACGTTTTTGTGAACGGCGTCCACGTGCTCACCGACGGCGAAATCCGAGAGGGAGTGTTCCCGGGCGAGGCGATCGTGGGTACACGCTAACTTGTGACCTCGTTTCCGGGACTCGGCCTGGCGCTACACGATACAATCTGGAGAGGCTCGAAGCATGTCATCGGGCAAGAAATTCGTCACCCAAGTGCTCAATGGGCTTCCGGACGACTCAACCGTCGAGGACATGTCCGGACCGATTCATCCGCTGCTGGGGTGGCTCGTGGCGAGAGTGTTACGACTCGTCGCCCAATTCGACATCTTCGAGTTTCACGCCTCGCCCTGCTCGAAGGCTCGCGCGGGCCGTCTCGATTCTTGCAAGAAAGCGTGGGTCGTTCTCCAACCGATAGTCGAACCATTCGTCTTCCGACTTGAAACCGATAAGAACTCCCGCGGGCTTTCCGTGTCGAGTGATGATCACGTCTTCTTTCTCAGCGAGCCGCAAATATCTGGAGAGGTCGTCTTTGACTTCAGAGAGCGCTATTTTTTTCATTCTTCATCCCCCAACTGTTCGAGCCATGCCGCTGCCCGAGACTTTGGAACAATGGCTAGAACCTCGACGACTCCGTCGGACACGTCGTAAAAGATGCGGACTTCGTCGACTCGGAGCCGGTACTGCGGGTGAGACCATCCGCGCAGCTGTTTGATTCGACTGCGCGTCGCCTTTTCCGGCTCGTGACGCAAGTGCGTCTCAATCGCATCTCGGACGCGCGCACGCATCGTTGCTTTGAGCTTGCTCAAGTCCTCCACGGCCGCGGGAGCGAGGGTTACCTCGTGCCGCATTCTGGCTATATTATAGCTATATTTTGGCTAGATTCAAAGCACGTGTACGAAAGATAGACGGGTATCGGCGCGCGGCGGATCGTGTCCGCCCCTAACACATTACACTCTGTAGGGCCGGCTTAGCTTCTCGAGTACCGTCCCACGCCGAGCATCCTGTCGCGGACGGGTGTAGGCAAATCACCATCGTTTTGCCCAGAAATTCCCACACCACGCTGCCGCCATGGATTTTCTCCGAGCTCAACACGTTCAAACGTAATCATTTACAAGAATCGACGAGCCTCGGTGTTGGCGCGTTCATTGCAAATAGCGACGAAGGGGAGCAATGACGATCGCTGATGAACGGAGGACGGTTCCGGGGCAGGCCATTCGCGGAGCGGGTCTCCTCTGCCTGGCGCTCGTGGGCGCAGCTGCTCTCGCCCCGCCGGCTCAGGCGGCGACGATCCACAAGGTGCAGAAAGGGTCTTTCACCATGGCCAACACGACCTGCATCGTCGACGTCACCGCGCCTCAATTCAACCCGGTAACCCGCGACCGTTCCTTTCTCGTCTTTAGCCAACGCAACAACGGGCTCTGGGCAGGCAGAACGAAGGCGACGGGCCGGATCCTCCCCGGTGGCACGACGCTCCGGTTCGAAAGAGCCCAATGCGCGAGCGGCGGCACCGCTATGACGATCCACTGGAAGGTGGCCGAGTTCTCCTCGGGCGTGTTCGTCCAGCACGGCGAGGTCTATGCGGCTCCGCAGCCGAATTTCGACGTCACCCTCACAACGGCGGTCGACCTGTCGAAATCCTTCCCCATCGTCACGATCCGGGAAGCCGGCGGCGACTTCGACCGGGACGACTTCATTCGGGCGGAGCTGACGAGCCCCACGAACCTCCGACTGGATCACACCGGCGGTGGGGCCCGGATCGCGTGGCAGGTGGTCGAGTACACCGGCGCCAGGGTCCAGAGCGGGAACGTCAACTTCGGTGCGAGCTCCGCATCCCAGAACGCGACCCTCACCCCCGCCGTCGACACCACGAAGTCGTGGCTCCTCTACAGCCTCGAAACGGGTAGTGGCGGAACGAACCCGAGGATCGGGAGGGGCCTGGTCCGCGGCCGGATCACGAGCCCGACGAACCTCAACTTCGATCGGGACCGCACCGGGGGCAGTGTATCCATCAACCTCACGTGGTACCTGGTCGAGTTCACCGACGGCACGACGGTGCGGCACGGCAACATGAACTTCACCAACACCCAGACGAACAAGGTCGCAACGTTCGCCCCCCAGGTGGACCCGGCCTGGTCGATGGCCGCGGGCGGGTACCTGCAGATAGGGGGCAAGTCGCCCTACCAGTCGAACGACATTCCTGGGGTCGCCTGGTTCCAACAGAACGTCATCAACCCCACCCAAGTGAGGCTGAGACGCCAATTGACCGGGGGCACCACCGCGGACTTCGGATGGGCCGTGGTCGCGTTCACGCCGAGGTTGTACTACTCGATCGGGACGGAGACCGCGGCGCTCCACGTGTCGACGGGCTCCGCGGCCGCGGGCTTGCTGACGCTCGACGCTCCCGCGGCGAAGCGGGTCGGCGTAGGCGACGAAATTCGGGTCGGCGCCTCGACGAGGCGGTATTACATCTCGAGCCGCATCTCGTCGACGCAGTTTCGGATCCAGGACTCGGCAGCGGGCGGTGGCACGCCGGCGGACCCGAACGTCTCGTTCGCTAGCTCGAACCTCGAGATCTACCGTGCGTTCAACTCGGTCACCGAGGCCGAGGCGGAGAGCTCCGACGCCTTCCACTTGAACACCGCGGACCTCGCCACCAACGGCTACCAGCTCAACTGGCCCTGCTACGAAGACGGCCCCATCCAGGAAACAGCGGGCGTCCTCATCGACGGCTACACCACCGGCGCGGACGCGTACATCCATCTCTATGCACCGTTCTCGCTCGGTGAGGTCGGAAGTCCCCAGCGGCACGAGGGAGTGGCGGGAATTGGATGTCGCATCGCACCCGTGATCGCATCGCCCGGCGCCGACGTGGACATCATCAACATTACGGACCAGCACGTACGCTTCACGGGGATCGAGCTCGATGGGTCGGGCATCACCAATGCGCGCGGTATCGATGGGTTCCGAGCCGAGACGGTCGCGACGGACGTTCGGTTCGACAGCATCATCGTGCACGACCTTCGGTGCGTCTGAGCATCCCGGGCTTCGCGGAGCTGGGCGAAGCGAGCGCTCCGGCGCTGCCAGTGAAGCGCCAGTGGGTGGAAGCGATCGCGGGCCGCAAAGTCGAGCTGGTCTCGGTGAGGGCGCGCGATGTGGAGGCGTTCACGAGCTTGCGCCCGTCGCAAGCGGCGATGCCGGAGCTCGTGGCGTCGCGCGACGGCACGGTACGCGCGTTGAATCGCCGAGCGCGCACGGCGTTCCGCGGCGAAGGACTGAGCCCCTCGAGCGCGGCGCGTCTTTTGGAAGTGGGTTTCCAAGGCGAAGTGAAAAAAGCTCTGGTGGAGCTGGCGCCGCTGCGCTGGGATGGGACGCGAGGCCAGCTCCTGTTGGCACGTCGACTCGTGGTGCGCGTGTCGTTCCGGACGCCGGATCCTTCCGAAGAAGCCACGCGCGGACGACGAGGCCGCCGCTACCGAAGGCGACGAAGCCACGACGAAAGAAGCGTGGCGAAACGGCTCGCAGCGGTGGAGCCAGGTCTCTACGCGGTGCGCTACGAAGATGTGATGAGCGGAAGCCGCAGTGTGCCCGCCCGCTCGCTGAGACTGAGCCGTCAAGGAAAAGCGGTGGCGTTCCACTTGGAGCCCAACCGGCCGCGCTTCCAACCGGGCTCGACGTTGTACTTTATGAGCGAAGGCGCTTCGTTGAATCCGTACGGCAACGAGGCCGTCTACGAGCTCGAGATGGGCCGGACGGGCGCGAGGATGCAGAGCCGATCGGCAGCGCCGTCAGGCGGCCCAACGACGTTTTACATGAAGCGCGTGGAGCAAGAGCAGAATCGCTACTACCAAGCCGCCCTCACTGAGAAAGCCGCTCCCGATCTATGGCTATGGGACCTTCTATTCGCACCGGTGACGAAGAGCTACCCGTTCGAAGTGAGCGCGCTCGCGTCAACGACGGACAGCTCGAGCTTGACCGTATGGCTTCAAGGCGTAACCGACTTCGAGGCCGACCCGGACCACCACGTGCGCGTGTACGTGAATGGAAGCTTGGTGGGTGAGTCGAGCTGGGACGGCAAAACGTCGCGGCGTCTCGATGTCGCGCTGCTGCCGGGTGTGCTCGTTGAAGGAGAGAACACGCTCGAGGTCGAGAACGTGGGCGACACGGGTGCTGCGTACTCGATGGTCCTGCTCGACCGCTTCGCGCTGAGCTACCCGCGCGTGCCTGTTGCTGACAACGGTGAGCTCGAAGGCGTGTGGAAGGAGTCCGGCACCGCGGAAGTGAGCGGTTTGGGCCCCGAAGCCCACGTGCTCGAGCTGAGCCGTGCGCACCCGCGTTGGCTGAGCGGCGTCCAAAACGATGCGAGCCGTGTGCGCTTCCGAGCGGAGTCCGGCGAAACCTACTACGCGGTGAGCGCGGCATCGGTACGCCGACCCGAAGTGCGGGCGATGCCCACGACGCGTTTGAAGAGCCGAGGGAACCGCGCTGAATATCTCTTGGTCGGCCAGCGAGCTTTCCTAGGGGCGGCAACGCCTCTTCTCAAGCAGCGCCGGCAACAAGGACTGAAAGTGAAGTCGGTCGCGCTCGAGGACGTCTACGCGGAGTTCGGCTTTGGAGAGACGTCGCCCGAAGCGCTTCGCGAGTTCCTGCGCTACGCGTATCACAACTGGCGCCGGCCGTCGCTGCGCTACGTGGTGCTCTTGGGAGACGCGACGTACGACTTTAAGGACTACCTGGAGACAGGTATCGCGAACCAAGTGCCGCCTTTGATCGTGAAGACGACGTACATGTGGACGGCGTCGGACCCGGCCTACGCGGCGGTCAACGGTGAGGATTTGCTGCCGGATATCGCGCTTGGTCGGCTCGCGGCGAGCTCGGTGGGCGAAGCGGAAGAGATGGTCGCTAAGATTTTGGGTTATGAGCGGGGCGACGCGACCCTATCGGGTCGCGTCGTACTGGTCGCGGACAATGCGGACACGGCGGGTAACTTTGAAGCGAACGCGAGCACGTTAACGACGGGAGTGCTCGCCTCGCGACCCACGGAGACGATCGCGTTGAGCGAGCTCGGAACGGCAGCGACGCGCGAAGCGATCCTACAGAGCTTCGACGGGGGGGCCTCGATCGTGAGCTACATCGGCCATGGAGGCATCGTGGTGTGGGCATCGGAGAACGTCTTCAACTACACCGATGTCGCCTCGCTTTCGAGCCAGGCGCAGCAACCGATTCTGCTGACCATGAACTGCTTGAACGGCTTCTTCCACCTCCCGACGCTCGACTCGCTGAGCGAAGAGCTGGTGAAGGCGACGGACAAGGGCGCCATCGCCGCGTTCTCGCCGAGCGGGCTGAGCGTGAACGACCCCGCGCACCGATTCCACCAAGCGCTACTACGTGAGCTGGTCGATGGAAACCACGAGCGTCTGGGCGACGCGGTGCTCGCCGCGCAAGAAGCCTACGCCGAAACGGGCGCTTTCCCCGAGCTTCTGAGCATCTACAACCTCTTCGGCGACCCCGCTATGACGCTTAGGTAAAGTGCGACGCCGAGACGAGCTGGCTAGCGCTGTATCGAAGCGCAGAGCCTACAGTTAAAGTAGTTTCTCAAGCTACTCTGTCCGGACCGAGGACGTGAGAAAAAATTAATACTTGACTAGTGTTATCGCTATGCTTTAGCGTAAGCCCATCATGGGATACGTGACGAAGCTGCAGGTGATAAAGCGAGCCAACGATACGCGTCAGTTCTATGTGATTTGCCCGTCGCCTTTGGCGCAGGCGCTGGAGATGGAGCCTGGCGAGGAGCTTGAGTGGGTCGTCGAGGATCGGAACACACTGATAGTTCGTCGGACGCCGCGGGTGAAGCGTGGTAAACGTGGGTGAGAAGCAAGCATCGCTACCTGGTATGCCGAGTCCGCGAAAACGTGGCGATGACGGTGATGAAGGAGCGCGCGCGACACAAGCTCGGTTGAAGGTTGTGGATCGGGCGCAGCTGCTGTTGCGGACGGTGGACGTTGAGCAGTTGATTCCAGAGGATCACGCAGCGCGAGCGATCTGGGAGTTCGTGGGTCGGCTGGACCTCAGCGGGTATACGGAGCAGGTCCACTCGGTCGAGGGTGGTGCAGGGCGGCCTGCATTCGATCCGCATCTACTGGTGAGCCTTTGGGTCTACAGCTACAGTCAGTCGGTGAGTTCGGCGCGCGCGATTGAGCGGCTGTGCGAGCATCACCCGGCGTATCAATGGCTGACGGGAATGCAGAGCATCAGTGCCCATACGCTATCGGACTTTCGGGTGACCCATGCCGAGGCGCTGCACGAATTGTTTGTACAAACGTTGGGTCTTTTGAGTGCGGACGGATTGATCACGCTCGAGCGAGTCATGCTGGATGGGACGCGGATTCGGGCGAACGCATCGGGGAATAGTTTCCGCACGAAGGGTCGAGTCGAGGAATATCTGGAGCATGCGCGTAAGGCAGTCGAGGCTCTTGAAAAGCAGACGGAGGAAGATTCAACGCGCCAGGGACAAGCTGCACATCAACGCGCCGCGCGAGAGAGAAAGGAGCATCTGGAATCAGCGTTGAAGGAATACGACAAGCTGAAAGCGGCGAAAAGCCGGGTCGACCGCGCAAGCACGACCGATCCGGACGCGCGTGTGATGAAGCAAGCCGAGGGCGGCTCGGCCCCTAGCTAGTTCCTGTCCAGAAACACCATAACTTGTGGTGTACGAGAGGCCTATCGAAGATGTGGGTATTATACGTTTTCAGTCGGCACCTCGTAGGCTCGGAAGCGAATGAAAATCTTGGACGAAACGAGAGGCGAATCGTCAGCAATCCATGGCTATAAACGCAGTAAGAGTAATCATTATTATCGTAATAGGTGCCTTGCCATTACCAACAGGTTGCAGGTGATGATGGAACTCCATACGTAGGATTTGAAAGAAGGCAATGAGCGCCATGTGCATCGGTCGAGACCAAAGACTCGTTTCAAGAACGAAATGACGCCTTCGATTCCGCAGCGAAATCGCCGTAGGCGTTGATAGACCCAGGAACTCTTGACCATATCGGTCACCGCGAAGTGAGCCTTGGTAAAGGCAACATCTTCAACTCCCTTGCCTTTGATGGCTTCCAAGTTTGCCTTTGAAGAAAACGCGCCATCGTAGGCAACCTGGCGCGGGGCCCGTTCGTAGAGTTCGACTTGACGGTCGATCATGGTTTCCGCGAGAGTTGAATCGGACGGATTCCCATCCAAGATCACGCAATCCAAAATCATCGAGGACGAGCCACCAGTCAAACACACCTTGTGACCGTAGAGAGTCTCGCGCCGGTCTTTGCGAATAATGTCGGTGTGTTCTTCGAAGATCGAAACGACCTTTTCCTCCGCAGGCACACGCTCTTCATCAATCACTCTACGCCGAGTTTGGTTGATGACTTTTTCGGTGAGGACGAGAAAGTGCTTAAAATCCGCGGCGATCTTCTCCGCACTCGCTCGCTTCACCGGCTCGGTCAAGCCGGACTCGTCCAACTGGTCTGCAACGCGTTGAGCGGAGCGATAGGTTTCTTCCGACACCTTCAGTAGATCTCGATAGACGCGACGCCTTTGTTCCTTATCCTTCGCGTTTAGAACTCCCAGTCGACGTCTCTTCGCTCGACGCGTTCGATTGCCGAAGACCACTACTGTACCCAGCAGTTCGCGAGTTCGGCACATGAGGCGAGTGAGAACTCGGACGCAGTCATAAAGAAGCTCGGAGTCCGTAGGAGAATGAATATTCGACTCCACTACCGTGCAGTCCACTCGTACTTTTCTTCCTTTTTCGATCGCGGTCTTCTCGGCAACACTCACCAACTCTCGGTTGATTTTCTCCAGCGTTTCGAACTTCACGGCTTTGATGTTTGCTGCTAGGGTCGACTTCGACGGGCTCGGCTCTATGATGCCGAGCTGGCAAAACGTCCGATAGCTTCGAGAGTCTGCCAAGTGAAACGCCAGCTCCCGATAGGTGAACTGATTCAGCTGCTTGACCAACAACGCCCGGAGAACCTGCTCCGCGCTCATTCCCCCACGACCAACATCGCTCCCTGCCGATGGGGTGACCGACCTCAGGTCTTGCAGTACCAGCTCATTGAGCTTAGGATGGGCATCGAGCAGCGATGATATCGTTTCGAGCTCGCGTGCGTGCTCCAGCTCCAGCCAGGGCTCGCGAAGGCTTGGTTGTGGGTTGATCGTTTTTCGCATTTAGGGCTGGTCTCCTTTGGAGTTAAGTCGTTTAGAATCTGCGTTTTTGTCGACTCGATACTAAACGACACTCCCTCAGAAGGCTAGCCCTAAATTTGCGATTACCCCTTTTTTCTCAACCTCTTACACCTGTCAGGACGGGTACTAGCTACAACGTGCAGGTCTCAACGGATGCCGCGCATGGCTTGATTGTCGACATCGAAGCCACGCAGGCGGGCAGCGATTATCGGCAGCTGACACCAGCGATAGAGCGGATTGAACAGAGCATGCAGCGTGCACCCGAGCAGATGGTCGTGGATGGGGGCTACATCAGTAACAACAACATTACGGAGATGACGAAGCGTGACATCGAGCTTATCGGCCCCCAATCCGACAACAAGGCAGCAGTGCTCAATCGGGGTAAGTCGTATAAGCACCACGGAGTGAGTGAGGAATACGAGGCGTCGAAGTTTGTCTTCGATAAGGGGACGAACACGTATGTGTGCCCGCAGGGCAAGCACCTACGCTACGACGCTAAGCTCGAAAGCCATAGCTCGATGCGCTATCGATACAAGGTGTCGAAGCAAGACTGTCAGAGCTGTCCGGCCAAAGATCAATGTTGTCCTCGTACGCGGCACGGCCGCTCGATCGAGCGGAGTGAACCTTTGCCCGACATCGTCGAGTTCCGATGCAAGATGCAGACCGACGAGGCCAAGGAAATCTACAAGACACGCTCGCAGGTGGCCGAGTTTCCGAACCTCTGGATCAAAACCAAGTTCGGCCTGCGGCAGTTTAGCGTGCGCGGAATCACCAAAGTGCGCACCGAATCTCTGTGGACCGCCCTCACTTACAATATCCAGCAATGGAATCGCCTCAGATGGAGGCCGAAGTTCATATCGAAACTCGCACCGGCATAAGCGCCAACTGATCGGCGATTGACCACCCAGCCGGACGTTTCACTGCACACCATCGAAACTCAAGGCCACCGACCAATCCGCCTTTGCGCGATCATCATCGAGTCCTGGACGTCGCCCTCAGCACAAAATCTGGATTCTTTCTCACGTCCAGAGTACTCGGCCGCTGGCCAGTTGCCGCACAACAGGCTAGCCCATGTTTACCCTTTATGGGCACCCTAACGCTCGTAAGTGACTGAATTCAAAGGAACGGGGGTTGAATTTGCCCAAAACGTAGAGACAGATATTGTGCTTTGAGCGCCATTAATACGTTGTAATCGTGGACAATGATATGTAGTATGCGTGAGGACAGGTTATGTTCTTCCGCATCGTTCGGGCCGCAGGCGGCAAAGGGGTTCAACATGAGTATGTCCGCCTGGTCGAGTCGTATCGGGAGCACGGCAAGCCGAAGCAACGCGTAGTGTGCAACTTGGGGCGCAAGGATCTCCTAGTTGCCAATCTCGACTCCCTCAATCGGTTGCTTGGGGCCGGTGAACCGGCCGACACCGAGCGAGCAGCCGAGCAGATCGCGGGGGCAGACGCGTGGGATTGGGGTCCGATGGTGGTGACGGCGACGCTGTGGCGCGAGCTCGGACTGGAGCAGATTCTCGACCGGCTCGGAGGCCGCGGCAAGCGCGACGGAGTGGCGCTAAGCGAGCGAGCTTTGGTGCTGGTCGCCAACCGGCTATGTGCTCCGTCAAGCGAGCACGGTCTGGCGCGCTGGCTCGAGACCGACTTCGTCTGCGACCGGCAGGGGCGGCGGTGGGTGCCGCAGTGGCGCGATGATGGGGAGCGGCGAGCGAGTCGCTCCCCGCGGGTTCGCGTGGAGTTTTGCCAACTCAAGCAATGGTACCGAACGCTCGACCAGCTGCATGCCCGCAAAGAACAGATCGAGAAAGAGCTGTTTTTGCGCTTGCGGGATCTGTTTTCGCTTGAGGTTGACATGGTGTTTTACGACCTGACGTCGACGTACTTCGAAGGTCAAGGCCCTCCGGGGCTCGGCGCCCATGGCTACAGTCGCGACCGCAGACCGCGTAACCGGCAAGTGCTTGTCGGTCTGGTGATGGTGGACGGTTGGCCGATCGCCCACCATGTTTTCGCCGGCAACTGGCGTGACGCGAAAACGGTGCCGCAGGTGCTCAACGATCTCAACGAACGATTCGGTTTGCACCGCGTGGTTTTTGTCGGCGACCGAGGGATGGTAACGAGCGACAGCCTGGCGGTGGTGCGCTCGCGCAAGCAGGGCTATCTCGTCGGGCTGCAAAGACGACGGCGCGAGGAGGTCTATCGTTACATCGAGCGCGCCAGCGGAGAGTGGATCGACTGCCCTGGTGGCATCACGGTGAGCGAAAAAGCCGAGCCACCTAAGACTCGTGTGCAAGAAGTCCGCTCCGAGCAGTCTGGCGTGCGCATCTTCGTCGTTCACAGCGACGAAAGGCTCGCCTACGAGCGCGGGCAGAGGCTGCGGGCCATGGGACGTGCCCGTGCGGCATTCGAGGCCCTCGAGCGCCGCGTGCGCGAGGGACGATTGAAAGCCCCCGAGAAAATCGGTGCCGCCGCCGCGCGCATACAGGCACGCCACCACGGTCACCGTTACTACGACTGGGAGTACAAAAACGCTCGCTTCCGCTTCTTCGAGCACCCGGTCAACCTCAAGCGCGAGCAAGCCTACGAGGGTAAGTACGTTATTCAAACCGAGGAGCAAAACCTCTCTCCGGTCGACGCCGTGCGCCTTTACAAGGACCTAAACGAGGTCGAGCGAGCCTTCTCATGCCTTAAGGATGTCATTGAGATGCGTCCCGTTTACCACCAGACCGATGAGCGTGTGGAGGCACATCTTTTCGTAGCTACGCTGGCCTTCCTTGTGCATCGGGCTCTTGAGAAAAAGCTCAAGGTCGCCGAACTCGACCTGTCCGCAACCGAGGCACTACAAGCGCTACGCTCGGTCCGGCTCGTCGACTTACAGCTGGGTTCTGGGCGGACCAAGCGCGTCGTCACGCGCGGCACCGCTCGCGCCAACTCGATCCTGACTGCACTCGGAATCGTTGAACGCGACCCGCCAGCCTTCTCCGAGGAGGTGCTGTCAGCGTAGAGACAAACCGCGGATCTCAGTCCTTTGTTTATGATGACTTAGAGACCTAAAAGGGAAACATGGGCTAGGTCGTTTCGCCCACGGGAGGTATCTGCAGTAGCGTTGAAGGGATGACGCGACTGTTACTTCTTGCGACGACCGTGAAGCGCCCTCGCCGCGGAGCGCCTTTTGCCGGTTATCAGAGTCGTCATCACGTCGACGGAGCCGAGCGTAGCGACGGATAAGACGGTGACGCGATCGCCGAGAGGATACTCCTTTTCTCCCGGATAGATGACAGCGAGGTGGTCGAGGCCGAGATCGTCGAGCGCGATGTGCATCGAGCGCGTCAACCTCGGGGCATCGACACGCTTGAACTCGACGCCGATCTTGCGTCCGTTGGCGACGAGCAGCAGGTCGAGTTCGGCTCCACCGTGGGTGGCCCAGAAGTAGTACGCGTCCACATCCGCGATCTTCAGCAGCTCCTCGAGCGCGTAGCCTTCCCATGACGCGCCCGACTTCGGATGGGACAACAAATCCTTGCGCGTTCGAATGCCTAGCAATTGGTGCAAGAGACCGCTATCTCTGAGATATATCTTGGGCGCCTTCACTTGACGCTTCGCGAGATTCGCCCGCCATGGCTTCAACTGCCTCACCATGAACAACCCGGTCAACAGATCGAGATAACGACGCACCGTCGGTTCACTCACGCCCAGTGAGCGAGCCGGCTCCGCCGCATTCCAGATCTGACCGTGATAGTGAGCGAGCATCGTCCAGAATCGAAAGAGCGCTACCGACGGGATCGTGACACCTAGCTGCGGCAAATCACGCTCCAAAAACGTCTGAACGAATGAGCGCCGCCACCGATAGCTGTCGGGAAGGCTCGCCGCAAGATAGGAACGAGGATACCCGCCGCGTAGCCAGTGCTGCGACACCGCGTCCGCGCCGACCTCCCCGAGGCTGAGACCCGACAAGGTAATGGTCTCGACACGTCCCGCTAGAGATTCCGAAGATTGGCGCATCAGCCCGGGAGAAGCACTACCGAGAACGAGAAAACGTGCTGGCAGCGGTCGCCTGTCGGCGAGAGCCCGCAGGATCGGAAAGAGCTCGGGACGCCGTTGCACCTCATCGATCACGACGACACCGCGGAGCTTCCGGAGCGCGGTCATCGGCTCGTCCAGCCGCGCGAGACTTTCGGGTTGTTCGAGGTCGAAGTAATTGAGCGAGTCTTCCGGAACGATTTGCCTAGCGAGCGTGGTCTTGCCGCACTGGCGTGGGCCTATCAAAGCCACCACCCGGCTTCGACGGAGTGCGCGGCGAATCCTCGAGACTGGCTCTGGGCGTAGAATCATCCTGCCATTCTAGATCACGAAAATCGAATGTTCAACATTCGATATTCAAGAATAGACTTTCACGAACGCGGCATCGGTGGTTTGTAGGCGAATCCCCATCGTCCGCCCCGATACTCCCCACACAGACACTGCCGCGTGTACGTTTTGCCGGTACAAATTACTCAAACATAACGGTTTACATGAGTCCCCGAGCGACGGTCTTGGCGTATTCTTTGCAAGATTCCCGACGATGGGGGCGAATTTTGCGGGCTGAAGAACGGACGATGACTCCGAGGCACTGGATGCGCGTCGCCGGCTATCTCTGCCTGTCGCTCGTGGGCGCAGTTGCTCTCGTCCAGCCGGTCCAGGCGGCGACGATCCAGTCGGTCCAGAACGGCAGTGTCGTCCTCCCCGGCGGCTCCACGTTCGTCCAGGTCACGGCGCCCGCATTCAACCCGGTGACCCTCAACCGCTCCTTTCTCGTCTTCAACATGCGCAACAACCAGGCAGCCCCACCCAACGGGCTGGTGATGGGCCAGATCATCGGCGGCGGCGCGACGCTCGACTTCCGCCGAACAGGAACCAGTGGCAGCGTCACGATCGAATGGTACGTGGCCGAGTTCTCCTCCGGCGTGAACGTGCAGCGCGGCCAGATCAACCCTTTTATTCCCCCTCTCCCCATCGACGTCAACCTCGGCACGCCGGTCGACCTGGCGAGCTCCTTCCCCCTGATTAGCTACCGGAGTGGCGGCAGTAGCTACGACGCCAACGAATGGCTGCGGGCGGAGCTAACGAACCCCACGACCCTCCGGCTAGATGCGCGCAACGGTGGGCCGAACAACGAGGTTCAGTGGCAGGTGATCCAGTTCACGGGCGCCAGCGTCCAGAGCGGGAGCCTCAGCCTCGCCTCGGGCACCTCGTCCGTGACAGCCACGACCCGAACGATACCCACCGCCGGGCCCATCGCTGCCGTCGACACCTCGAAGTCGTGGCTCCTCTACACCTACGAAATCGGAGCTGTCACCGCCCCGCAAATCGGGAGGGGCCTGGTCCGAGGCCGGATCACCAGCCCGACGACCCTCGTCTTCGACCGCGATGCCACCGGGGGCGGGTTAACCATGGACCTCACCTGGTACCTGGTCGAGTTCACCGACGGGACGACGGTCAGGAGCGGCGACATGAACTTCCCCGGTGGCCAGGCTGGTCCTCTGAACGCGACGCTCACCCCGCCCGTGAGCCCGTCCTGGTCGATCGCCGGGGGAGGAGCGTGGCAAAGAGGGGGAAAGTCGCCCTACGTCGCGAACGACATTCCCGGCGTCTCCTGGTTCACCCAGAACATCAACAGTCCGACCCAGCTGCAGCTCCAGCGAACCTTCACCGGCGCCTCCGCGGACATAAGCTGGGCCGTGCTCGCGTTCCAGCGGAAGATGTACTACTCGATCGGGACCGCCCCGGGGCCGTTGTACTCGTCGACGGGCTCAGCTACCGCGGGTCTGATGGCACTCGACACCCCGGCCGCCGATCGGATCGGCGTGGGCGACGAGGTCCAGGTCGGTGCCAGGCGGTATTACATCGCCGAGCGCATCTCGTCCACGCAGTTCAGGCTCCAGGACTCGGGGGCGGGCGGCGGCACGCCGGGCGACACCAACATCAACTTCGGCCCCCTCGCAAGCGTCGACATCTACCGCGCGTTCAACTTGGTTTCCGACGCCGAGGCGCAAAGCTCCGACGCCCTCCACCTGGGCACCGCGGATCTCGCCGGGAACGGCTTCCAGCTCAACTGGACGTGCTACGACGACGGCCCCATCGTGGAGACAGCGGGCGTCACCATCGACGGCTACACCACCGGCCCGGACACGTACATCCACCTCTACGCGCCGAGCGCCACGAACGAGGTCGGGACGTCCCAGCGGCACAACGGAGTGGCGGGCTCCGGATGTCGCATCGCGCCCTCGTTCGCGTCCCCGGGCGTCGAGGAGGACATCATCAACATTTCGGACGAGCACGTGCGCGTCACAGGTATTGAGATCGACGGCTCGGGTCTCACGAATGCATCCGGCATCGATGGGGTCCGAGTTGAGTCCGTCGCGACGGATGTTCTGCTCGACAGCATCATCGTGCACGACCTCCACGACGTAGCCGCGGGGGTCGGCGCAGTTCGGGGCTTCTCCCTCGAGGGCGGGAACGTCAAGCTCTCGAACTCGGTCGTCTACGACATGTCGGAGAACTCAGCAACCGGCAACAACGTCATCGGTGTGCAAGTGAACGACGCGGGAGGTACGGTGTTCCTCCACAACAACACGATCTTCAACCTAGACAACATCGACGGCAACGGCGGTGCTCAAGCCTTCGGCATAAAGCAAAACAACGGCACCCTCATCGCGAGGAACAACCTCGTGCTCGATATGAGCGCGACCGATGGAATTACGGACAATTTCACCGGAACCTTCGACCTCGCCAACAGCAGCAACAACGTCTCGTCGGATGGGACGGCCGCTATGTTTGGCGCGGGAAGCGTGACGAACCAAACGGCGTACGCGTCGTACTTCCTCAACATCGGTAACGGCACCGAGAACCTGCACCTCGTGGACACCACCGAAGCGCTCTTCGGTACCGTCGGCGCCGATCTCGACGAAGATGCCGACCTTCCCGTCACCGAAGACTTCGACCAGCACTCGCGTCACGCGACGACGCCTGACATCGGGGCGGACGAGTTCCGCTCGATTGGCCCTTACAGCTACTTCAAGAACATCACCATCGACCGCACCAAGATCGACGATCCGAGCTGCGGGACGACGCTCACGAACTTCCCGATGCTGTTCAACTCCGTCGACACCAACCTTCGGGATCACGTCACCGATCCTCAAGGCGACGACATCATCTTCACCGCGGTGGACGCGACGACGTGCGGCGGCGCCGGCCTCGCCCCGTGCATCCTCGACCACGAGGTCGAGAGCTGGAACGCGGCCACGGGCCACCTCGTCGCATGGGTGCGGCTCCCGTCGGTGAACACCAACATGGCCGGCTCCAACACCGTCATCCAGATCGTCTACGGCAACACCGACATCACCTCCTCGACCCAGACCCAAAAACCCGCCGACGTGTGGAGTCCGATGAGCTACCAGGCCGTGTGGCATTTGAGTGAAGACCCCTCGGGCGCGGCACCTCAGATCGCGGACAGCACCGGCACCGGCAACAACGGCACGATGAACGGGGGTATGACCACCACCGATCAAGTAGCGGGCCAGGCGAACGGCAGCTTGGATTTCGACGGGTCGAACGATTGGTTCAATTTGGGCGACGATGCGTCGCTTCATATGACCGAGAGCACGTCCGTGACGTTCTCCGCTTGGGTCAACACGAGGGGCTCGGCGAATCATCAAGTTATCCTCCGATACGACGATTACGACAGCGCCGACGGTGACGAGATCAGTCCAAGGACGCTGTATCATTTTCGTATCGACAGTACCAACCGAGTGAGGTCTAGCTTCGGGCCATCCACGGGGGCTAACTCTCTTGCCTCGACAGGCTCTGTGACTCTGAACACCTGGCACTATGTGGTCGCCGTGCGGGACGTCGGGGCGGACACACAGAGTATCTACATCGACGGCGTGCTGGACGGGGGCCCCATCGCGGACCTCACCACCGGGACATGGGAAACGACCGGACAGTTCGCGATGATGGGGCGCCATCTCAGAGCATCGAACCCGCCCGGCGAGATGTTCAACGGCATCCTCGACGAAGTGCGCTTCGCCGACGCCGCTCACTCGGCGTGCTACATCAAGGCGCAGTACAACAACCAGATTTGGCCGGACGCGACGGTGACGCCGTCGCCCGACCCCACCCCGAACCCGAACTGCGGGTTCTACAACAAGGGCATCGAGACGACGGAAGTCGATTTGCTGTCGTTCTCGGCGCACGGGGTCGACGGTGCGGTGGAGCTCGAGTGGGAGACCGCGACGGAGCTCGATAACCTCGGCTTCCACCTGTATCGCTCCGAAAGCGAAGCGGGCCAGTTCGAGCGGATCACGTCGAGCGCGATCCCGGGGCTCGGCTCCTCGGTGGTGGGCGCGAGCTCGGGGCGGACCGAGAGACACGGACCGGTGAGCGCTGTACCGCGCGAGGGCGATACGTCGTTGAGCGACGAGCCTAGCGAGCCCAATAACGGGCCGCCACCGTCAACAGAGTCCGAAGATGCACTCATTACGTATGGCGAGCCGGCGTCGAGCACATGGCGTGTGACGCCGCGCGGGCGCGACCAAATCCAGATCGAGCTGACGACGAACGGCTTCTACGCGCTGCCCCAAGAAGACGGCTCGGTACGGCTGAGCATCCCGGGCTTCGTGGAGCTTGGAGAAGCGAGCGCCCCGGCGCTCCCGGTCAAGCGTCAATGGATCGAAGCGATCGCGGGCCGCAAAGTCGAGATGGTGTCGGTTTGGGCGCGCGACGTCGAAGCGTTCACGAGCTTGCGCCCGTCGCAAGCAGCGATACCGGAGTTGGTGGCGTCGTTCGACGGCACGGTGCGTGCGGTGAACCGCCGAGCGCGCACGGCGTTCCGCGGCGAAGGACTGAGCCCGTCGAGCGCGGCACGGCTCTTGGAAGTCGGCTTCCAAGGCGAGGTAAAAAAAGCTCTGGTGGAGCTCGCACCGCTGCGCTGGGACGGGACGAGAGGCCAGCTCCTGTTGGCACGTCGACTCGTGGTGCGGGTCTCGTTCCGTACGCCGGATCCAACGGAAGAAGCGACCGTCGGACGACGAGGCCGCCGCTACCGAAGGCGACGAAGCCACGACGAACGAAGAGTGGTGAGACGCTTCGCGACAACCGAGCGAGGTCTCTACGCGGTGCGCTACGAGAACGTGCTCAGCGGAAGCCGCAGTGTTTCCGCGCGCTCGCTGCGCTTGAGCCGTCAAGGTAAGGCTGTGGCGTTCCGCTTGGAGCCCGATCGACCGCGCTTCCAACCGGGCTCGACGCTGTATTTCATGAGCGAAGGCGCTTCGTTGAACCCGTATGGCAACGAAGCGGTGTATGAGCTCGAAGTAGGCCGAAGCGGGACGATGATGGCGGGCAGCATGGCATCGCCCTCCGGAGAGCCGACGACGTTTTACATGGAGGGCGTGGCGCAAGAGCAAAACCGGTATTACCAAGCCGCCCTCACTGAGAAAGCCGCTCCCGATCTATGGCTATGGGACCTGCTATTTGCCCCGGTAACGAAGAGCTACCCGTTCGAAGTGAGTGCGCTTGCGTCGACGAGTGAGAGCGCGGGTTTGAGTGTGTGGCTCCAAGGCGTGAGCGATTTCGAAGCGGACCCGGACCACCACGTGCGCGTCTACGTGAATGGAAGCTTGCTCGGTGAGTCGAGCTGGGACGGCAAGGCGTCGCGCCGCATCGACGTGGCGTTGCTGCCTGGTGTTCTGACAGAAGGGACGAACACTCTGGAAGTCGAAAACGTGGGCGACACGGGTGCTGCGTACTCGATGGTCCGCTCGACCGCTTCGCGCTGAGCTACCCGCGCGTGCCTGTGGCCAAAAACGGTGAGCTCGAAGGCGTGTGGAAGGAGTCGGGTGTCGCGGAAGTGAGCGGTTTGGGCCCCGATGCCCACGTGCTCGAGCTGAGCGGCGTGCACCCGCGTTGGCTGAGCGGCGTCCAGAACGATGCGAGCCGTGTGCGCTTCCGAGCGGAAACGGGAGAAACCTACTACGCGGTGAGCGCGGAGTCCGTCCGCCGACCGGAAGTGCGCGCGATGCCTTCGAGTGCTTTGAAGAGCCGAAGCCACCGCGCCGAATATCTGTTGGTCGGCCCGCGAGCTTTCCTCGGCGCCGCAAGGCCTCTTCTGAAGCAGCGCCGCCAACAAGGACTGAAAGTGAAGTCGGTGGCGATCGAGGACGTTTACGCGGAGTTCGGCTTTGGAGAGACATCGCCCGAAGCGCTTCGCGAGTTCCTGCGCTACGCGTACCACAACTGGCGTCGGCCGTCCCTGCGCTACGTGGTGCTTTTGGGAGACGCGACCTACGACTTCAAGGACTACCTGAAGACAGGTATCGCGAACCAAGTGCCGCCTTTGATCGTAAAGACGACGTATATGTGGACCGCATCGGGTACTAGCTAGTACCCGTCCTGACAGGTGTAAGAGGTTGAGAAAAAAGGGGTAATCGCAAATTTAGGGCTAGCCTTCTGAGGGAGTGTCGTTTAGTATCGAGTCGACAAAAACGCAGATTCTAAACGACTTAACTCCAAAGGAGACCAGCCCTAAATGCGAAAAACGATCAACCCACAACCAAGCCTTCGCGAGCCCTGGCTGGAGCTGGAGCACGCACGCGAGCTCGAAACGATATCATCGCTGCTCGATGCCCATCCTAAGCTCAATGAGCTGGTACTGCAAGACCTGAGGTCGGTCACCCCATCGGCAGGGAGCGATGTTGGTCGTGGGGGAATGAGCGCGGAGCAGGTTCTCCGGGCGTTGTTGGTCAAGCAGCTGAATCAGTTCACCTATCGGGAGCTGGCGTTTCACTTGGCAGACTCTCGAAGCTATCGGACGTTTTGCCAGCTCGGCATCATAGAGCCGAGCCCGTCGAAGTCGACCCTAGCAGCAAACATCAAAGCCGTGAAGTTCGAAACGCTGGAGAAAATCAACCGAGAGTTGGTGAGTGTTGCCGAGAAGACCGCGATCGAAAAAGGAAGAAAAGTACGAGTGGACTGCACGGTAGTGGAGTCGAATATTCATTCTCCTACGGACTCCGAGCTTCTTTATGACTGCGTCCGAGTTCTCACTCGCCTCATGTGCCGAACTCGCGAACTGCTGGGTACAGTAGTGGTCTTCGGCAATCGAACGCGTCGAGCGAAGAGACGTCGACTGGGAGTTCTAAACGCGAAGGATAAGGAACAAAGGCGTCGCGTCTATCGAGATCTACTGAAGGTGTCGGAAGAAACCTATCGCTCCGCTCAACGCGTTGCAGACCAGTTGGACGAGTCCGGCTTGACCGAGCCGGTGAAGCGAGCGAGTGCGGAGAAGATCGCCGCGGATTTTAAGCACTTTCTCGTCCTCACCGAAAAAGTCATCAACCAAACTCGGCGTAGAGTGATTGATGAAGAGCGTGTGCCTGCGGAGGAAAAGGTCGTTTCGATCTTCGAAGAACACACCGACATTATTCGCAAAGACCGGCGCGAGACTCTCTACGGTCACAAGGTGTGTTTGACTGGTGGCTCGTCCTCGATGATTTTGGATTGCGTGATCTTGGATGGGAATCCGTCCGATTCAACTCTCGCGGAAACCATGATCGACCGTCAAGTCGAACTCTACGAACGGGCCCCGCGCCAGGTTGCCTACGATGGCGCGTTTTCTTCAAAGGCAAACTTGGAAGCCATCAAAGGCAAGGGAGTTGAAGATGTTGCCTTTACCAAGGCTCACTTCGCGGTGACCGATATGGTCAAGAGTTCCTGGGTCTATCAACGCCTACGGCGATTTCGCTGCGGAATCGAAGGCGTCATTTCGTTCTTGAAACGAGTCTTTGGTCTCGACCGATGCACATGGCGCTCATTGCCTTCTTTCAAATCCTACGTATGGAGTTCCATCATCACCTGCAACCTGTTGGTAATGGCAAGGCACCTATTACGATAATAATGATTGCTCTTACTGCGTTTATAGCCATGGATTGCTGACGATTCGCCTCTCGTTTCGTCCAAGATTTTCATTCGCTTCCGAGCCTACGAGGTGCCGACTGAAAACGTATAATACCCACATCTTCGATAGGCCTCTCGTACACCACAAGTTATGGTGTTTCTGGACAGGAACTAGCTAGAGCCTGTTGCAAAACGTAACCGCTTTCACCGTTGGTTTCAATCCGCGTCCAATCGGGCAGCTGACAGATCTGTGATTTGCCGGCGCCAAACGCGCCTGGATCGATCCGCAAGAATTTTCCCAACTATTTTGTATTTGGTCGTTTTTTTCTTGACTTGTAGCCTAAGGGATGATATTTATTAGGCGTTATAGGGACCGTTACCAGGCAGTCCGCCCTCTTCTACGTCAACTTCTCCAAACAGGCGTCGCTCATCAAGGATGATCTACTCGAACCCGTCGACACGCTCCTCGAGGACCCCGAGCTGATAGAACTGACGAGAGAATCGCTCGCTGGTCGTTTCCCGCTCTCACCGCGTACCGGCCGGGTGAGTATCGCGCCTGACCGCTTGCTCCGCAGCTGTGTACTCAAGCACATCAAAGGATGGTCCTTCCGAGTCCTCGAGCGGGAGATCCGTTCTAGCCTCGTGTATCGGCGCTTCACTCGCTTCGACGACGATTCGATTCCCAACTACTCCACATTCAGTCGCAACTTTTCCCTACTCGGTGATGCGTTCGTAGAGAAAATCCATGCCCGTGTGGTCGCTCAGGCTCGAGACGAAAAGGTGGCTACGGGACGCAAGTTACGCACGGATACGACGGTAGTGGAGAGCAACATCCATTACCCCACAGATAGCTCACTGCTTGCCGATGGCATCCGGGTGCTCACCCGTAGTCTGAAGTGTATTGCAAAGGCTTGTGCTCAAGGTGCGCTCAAGGTGGTGGACCACAGCCGATCAACGAAAAACAGGCAGCTTGAGATCGACCGCGCCAGCAAGTCGTTCACCGAATCGAGCCAAGTCAAGTTCAAGCAAAGTTATCGCAAGCTCATGGGCACGGCGCGCAGCGTGGTCCGGCAAGCCGACGAGGTTATTCAGTCGCTCAAGAGCGGAAAGCTTCCGGTCGTGGGTTCGCTGGTGAGCATCATAAGCAATCAGAGCCAACTCGAACATTATCTGCCACTGTGCAAAAAGGTGTTAGCTCAGACAAAGGCCCGTGTTTTAGGGGGCCATCGTCACCATCCGGACAAGATCGTCAGCCTGTTCGAGGAGCATACGGCCGTGATCCGAAAAGGCAAAACATGGAAGCCGACCGAGTTTGGACGACTCGTGCGAATTGATGAGGTGGAGAACGGCATTGTTAGCCACTACGAAGTTGCCGCAGGCAATCCGGCGGACCAAACTCAGTGGATGCCCGCGCTGGAGCAACACAAAAAACAGTTCGCTCGTGCGCCGGAGATGGCGACCGCTGACCGCGGATTCTTTTCGGCAGACAATGAACGCAAGGCCATAGATCTCGGTGTAAAGAAAGTGGTGTTGCCGGCTCGAGGACGACCCTCGAAAAAACGAGCCAAGGTTCAAAAAAAGCGCTGGTTCCGTCGAGCCCTCAAGTGGCGCGGGGGCGTCGAGTCCCGCATCAGCACCCTCAAGCACCGCTTCGCTATGCTTCGCGCCACCTACAAGGGCGACCGAGGATTCAAGCGTTACGTCGGGTGGTGCGTTATCAGCCAAAACCTCATATCGATCGCTCGAGTCAAGCGGCGAAGAAAGGACAGCGAAAATGCCGAACCCTTCATTCCGATCCACGTAAACGTCGGGACCAGCTCCTACAACAGATTCAACAATATGCGCGAAGGGCGATCTTCGGCACACCCTCCGAAACCTATCGTACCTGCGGTACGCCCACTTGTCGGTGCCACGGGCCCGGGCCAAAGCATGGCCCTCACCTCTATATCAATTTTCGTGGCAAGCACGGCAAGACTACCGGCTACTATGTGCCCCAAGCCGCACACAAGCGTATCCGCGAAGGCGTCGCCGCATGGCAGAGCTTGCAGGATTGTCTGCGAGAACTCGCGGACATCAACAAGCAAAATACGCTCGACCGTGCCCGACAGGCGCGTTCCTAACAAGCAGTACAACCAACGGCCTCACTCCTGTGCTCAAACAAATGAACGCCTTGACGCTAAACGGGCTTTTGCAACAGCCTCTAGCTAGAGCCTGTTGCAAAACGTAACCGCTTTCACCGTTGGTTTCAATCCGCGTCCAATCGGGCAGCTGACAGATCTGTGATTTGCCGGCGCCAAACGCGCCTGGATCGATCCGCAAGAATTTTCCCAACTATTTTGTATTTGGTCGTTTTTTTCTTGACTTGTAGCCTAAGGGATGATATTTATTAGGCGTTATAGGGACCGTTACCAGGCAGTCCGCCCTCTTCTACGTCAACTTCTCCAAACAGGCGTCGCTCATCAAGGATGATCTACTCGAACCCGTCGACACGCTCCTCGAGGACCCCGAGCTGATAGAACTGACGAGAGAATCGCTCGCTGGTCGTTTCCCGCTCTCACCGCGTACCGGCCGGGTGAGTATCGCGCCTGACCGCTTGCCTGCAGCTTCTGGTCCTGCTCTCGACGACGTGGTCAGCCGAAAGGCGACTATACTTCGCGAACGAAATACTCTCTCTCAGCACGACCACGAAGGCAGGCCGCCCCGAGGAGACACAAGCCCTTCTCCTCGTCGCTCAGACAGCAGACAGCGATCAGACTGCCCCCGAACTCACGCCTCCTCCTCCGGTCGTGCCTGCGCCAACACCGCCGGGGCGTCCGGCAGCAGCCACGCCGCAAATGATCCAGACGGATCCGGAGAGTTTCGAATCCCTCATCGCTGACGCGAGCTCCGTCGTGGTCATCACCGATGAAGAGCCTAGCCCGGCTTCGACCTACCCCCCGTCAAGCGGGCCCTCGCAAACCGCCACACAAGAGAATATCGCGAATCTCGTCTAAAATAGTGTCCGACATGACACATCAGGGACGTCTCGAAGCCATTTGGGTCAAGCGTTTCAAACGCGGGCCCATGGATCCTAAATTGGAAGCCACTTTGGTCGAAGGCCGCGGCATCGACGGCAACGCCAACCAGGGCGGCAAACGCCAAGTCACCATCCTTTCCCAAGAAGCATGGAAAGAGCTGATGGAGCAGACGAATGGCAACGCCGACCCGTCGTCGCGCCGCGCCAATCTCATGGTGAGCGGCGTCGACTTGAAAGACGCCGGCGGACGCGTTCTCGCCATCGGCGCCGTACGCATCCGCATTTACGGGGAGACGAGACCCTGCGAGCGAATGGACGAAGCGCATCAAGGTCTCCGAAGCGCCATGCGCTCCGAATGGTTAGGCGGCGCTTTTGGCGAGGTCCTCGATGACGGCAAGATTGCGCTAGGCGATCCCGTAGAGTGGCGCGAGCCCTGAGGACGTTGCGCGTCAATATCCATATCCATCTCGAAAAGCCGCTACCCCAGATCGCGGCCGCGTTTCGTGAGGCGGGCGGGCGGGCCTTTCTCGTCGGCGGCACCGTGCGCGATCGCCTTCTCGACATCCCTTCGAAAGACGTCGATATCGAAGTCTTCGGTCTGTCCATGGAGCGCGTGGAAAACGTGCTCGCGCGTTTCGGCAGCGTCACCCATGTCGGGCGGGCCTTCGGGGTCCTTCGCGTGAAGGGCATCGACGCCGACTTCTCACTGCCACGCAAGGACAGCAAGGTCGCCGTAGGACATACGGGGTTCGACGTCACCTACGACCCGGACATGAGCTTCGAGGAGGCCGCGAGGCGACGCGACATCACTATCAACAGTGTTGGCTACGACATCGGGACTGGGGCTCTCGTCGACCCCTTCCGCGGACAGGACGATCTAGAGGCCAAAGTCCTCCGGGCCAGCGATCCGTCACATTTCTCGGAAGATCCGCTTCGCGGCCTCCGTGTGGCACAGTTCGCGGCGCGTTTCGGGATGACGCCGGATGACGAGCTGAAGCGGCTTTGCGCGGCACTCGACCTTTCGGAGCTTCCGGCGGAGCGGGTCTTTGCCGAACTCAACAAGATCCTCTTGATGGCGGAGCGGCCTTCCGTCGCGTTCGAGTTTCTTCGCGAGACGGGGCTGCTTAGTTTTTTTTCTGAGATCGAAGCCATGATCGAAACGCCGCAAGACGCGGAGTGGCATCCCGAAGGGAACGTCTTCGTCCACACGCTGATGGTGATCGACGAAGCGGCTCGACTGCGTCAAAGCGACGAGCACGATCTCGCGCTCATGTATGGCGCGCTTTGTCACGACTTCGGGAAGCCCGCAACGACCGAGGAAGTCGACGGCCGGATCCGCTCGCACAAACACGACACAGAAGGTGTCCCCATCGCGGCCGCGTTTCTCGAGCGGTTACGCGCCTCAACCGAGCTCGTCGACCGCGTCCGTGTGCTCGTACGCCACCACCTCGCCCCGGGCCTCTATTTCAAAAACGGCGCAACCGCCAGAGGCTACCGCCGCCTCGCGCGTGATCTCGAAGCGGGCGGCGCCACGATGGAGCTTCTCCTGCGTGTCGCAACCGCCGATCACTTCGGCCGAACGACGAAAGGCGCCCTCGCGCGCTCCTATCCCGCAGGGGACCACTTCCGCGAGCAGATGCAAGCACTGGAGCTCGAAGTAGCAGCGCCGAAAGACGTCGTTTTCGGGCGGCATTTGATCGCCCAGGGTTTGCAACCGGGAAAGTCTTTCGGCGTTATACTCGCACGCTGTCGTGAGGTCCAGTACGAGCACGGATGGGACGACGCCGACAAAATCCTTGACGCGGTGTTGACCGAAGGAGAGCCCCAATGAAGAAGTGGCTCATTTTGGCCTTGCTGGCACCGGTGCTCGCCTCCGCGCAGAAATACGAGAGCTCGGACGACGGCGGCGTAGTTCAGGTAATCGAAGAATCCGGCGGCACGGTGAGGACCATCCCCACGGTAAAGCTCACCAAAGAAGAGGAGAACGATTACGGCGAGTGGCATCGTCTCGGGATGGCCAACGCTCATCTTGGGGACATCGTCGCCGATAACGAGCGCGAGGGGTACTTGACCGTCGGCCTCCTTGCGAATTGCAGCTCGCTCTCCGGCGTTCTCGGCGGTCTCCAGAGCTCCGGTTCATCGCGCCGGCCGCTCAAGATCAGCCTCGTCTTCATCGACGCCCATGGCGACATCAACGCTCCCGAGACGACGCTGAGCGGGATGCTCGGCGGGATGCCCGTCGCGGTGGCCGTAGGCATGTGCTTACGGAACTTGCGCCTCGAATCCGGCCTCGACGTTCCGCTCCCCGAGCGCTATATCGTCGAGGCCACGGTACGCGACACCGATCCGCTCGAGCAAGAGCTCCTCGACCGCAGCGAGGTCGAGCACATAACGACCGACGACATTCGCGAACGCTCGGAGAAGATCCACGCGCAGATGGAACGCTTGTCCTCGCTCGTCGACAAGATCTACATCCATATCGACATGGACGTGCTCGATCCGAAGGAAGTCGCCGGCCACCCGCTGACGGTGCCGAACGGTCCGACGAGCTTGGAGCTCGCCGGAGCGCTCACCGAGATGTTCCGCTACGAGAAAGCGGCGGCTCTCGGGATCGCGTCGACGTCGTGGGGCGCACGGGATGTCGGCGGACTCTCGCGTCTCGCGGCCTACAATCTCATCAAAGGCGCCATTCAAGGCGTCAAGGAGAGGTAACGCATGCGTAAAACACTCGTCGTGGTAGCGTTGTTTGCCGGATGCGGGGGACCACCGCCGTCTTCCGCGCCGGTTCGTTTCGTCGACATCTTCTCCGAAGCCATCGTCGAGGGTTCGCCGGAGCCCGTAGGCGCCGATTACGCGCCCACCGTATGGAGCTTCGACGAGGGCAGGCTCGGTTGGGACGCCGTCCAGGGCATCGAAGGCCTGCGTATCGAGGACGGCCTCCTACGCGGACGTTCGAGCTCGGACCAACCCGTCCTAATCGTCGCGCGTGGTGGAGATGTGCCCGCGTCCGAGATGCTCTACGCCGTCGAGGTCCGTGCGCGCGTCAGCGCGGGGACACAGATGACGGTGCGTTTCAGCGGCCCCGAGCTCGTGCTCCCGCGTAACGCTCGGCGATCCCCTCGGCGCCTTCACGACACCCGTCCGGCCGGGGGACGACATGCAGACCTATCTGATCCGGGCCACGTCGAAGCGGTCGCCGGAAGAGATGGCGCACGTGCTCTTGGTCCCGACGAACGAAGCCGACGCCGATTTCGAGATCGAGACGATACGGCTCATTTTCCGAGGCGAGCATCTACGCTCGATCGCCTCGGGCGTGGGCTGGCACGGCATGTCCGAGATTTACAACGAGGCAATCGTGACCCGCGCGCCGGAACGCGTGCGCTATCAAGTCGATCTTCCCGCCGAACCGTTTCTGGATCTAGGCGTTGCCACGATCGAAACGGGGCCCGTGACTTTTCGTGTCGAAGTCGGCGACCGCGTGCTCGAGACCGTCGTCGACGAACCGGACGCTTGGCACGCCGCCTCGCTCGACCTCGAGGGGATGGGTGGAGAGCGCGTCGACGTTACGCTGAGCATCGATGCCGCTGATCCCGGAACTCTCGGATTTTGGGGCGCACCCGCCATACGCTCGAATGCGGCACCCGAAAATCAGCCGCAAGCCGTCATTCTCATCATCACGGACACGTTGCGCGCCGATCACTTGGAACTCTACGGCTACGGCCGGCAAACGGCGCCAACGCTCGCGCGCATCGCGGGTGAAGGTGTCTGGTTCGAGGATACAATCAGTCAGGCGACGTGGACCAAAGTCTCGGTCACGACCATCCAGACATCACTCTACCCCACGACGCACGCCGTCGAAGACATCCCGGATCGCCTGCCCGCATCGGCGGCGACGATCGCCGAGGCCTACCGCTCCGCCGGCTACGCGACGCTTGCCCTGACATCTATCCCTTTCGTCGGGCAGCTCACGAATCTGCACCAGGGTTATGAGGTGATGCACGAGTCGGGCTCTCTACCGGATTGGGAGAACCTGAAGAGCTCGCCTGAGCTCGTGCCGCGTCTGCTGCTGTGGATCGAGTCGCACCGCGACACACCGTTTTTCGCGCTGCTCCACGTGGCCGATCCTCATAGTCCGTTTCGCCCTACAGAAGATTATGAAACGACTTATGCCGAGCCCGGAGACATGGACGAGCTCGACGCGCTGACGGAACAGGTGCGGCCGCATATACAGGACCCGCTCATGAAGGCATTCGGTATGCCGACGACATCCGAGCTCGTGGAGGCCAAGGTGGATCCCGATCTCTTCGTGCGCCACGAGACGAACGGCATGGACGGCTCGATCCGGGGCATGGACGCCGCCCTCGCCAAAGTCTTCGCGAAGCTGGACGAGCTCGGGCTCGCCGAGCGCGCGCTCGTCGCCGTCGTGGCCGATCACGGAACGGAGCTCCTGGAGCACGACGCGCACTTTCACGGCCACAGCGTCTATGGAGAGCTGAACCGCGTACCGATGATGCTTTGGCGCCCAAGCTTCGTCCCCGCGGGACGACGCGTCGGAACGATGGTCCAGACCGTCGACTTGATGCCACCCTGCTGGAGCTGAGCGGGCTCCCCGCGTCCGACGCGGCCCAAGGGCAAAGCCTCACGTCGCTCTTCGAAGAAAGTGGCGAAGCGCGGTGGAATCGTCCCGCCATCACGGAAATGCTACCCAATTTGCGCCTCACCACAGTAACGCGGTCCATCATCTCGGACGGATGGAAGCTCGTGCGGTTCGACGGCGGGGACGAGCCGCGATTCGAGTTCTACGCGCACCGCGACGATCCGCTCGACCAGAGCGACGTGGCCGGTGAGCACCCCGAGATCGTCGAGCGCCTCACCGAGATGCTCGACAACTGGCGCGGCTTCGCGGAAGCGGCGCGCCTCGACGACGAAGCGGCGACCGGCCAGATCGACGCCGCCGAGCTCGAACGGCTGCGCGCTTTGGGCTACGTCCAGTAGCTCCTACAAACTCGACTCTTCGCCGAGATCGCACGGGATCTTGTCTGCCAGAGCTCGGACTTCTTCGACGCTCGCCGCGGGAAGGCGCCCGAGAGCCACATCCGGCAACAAGTCCTCGCCGGTTACCGGAGGGTCAAGGCGGGATCGCCGAATAGATGATATATGCTCAAAAGCTCAGGGAAGGCTCCCGTCTCGGCGTAGGCCGCCTGTGCTGCGAGCACCGCATCTCCGAGACGCTCGTGACGCCCTTTGAAATCGACGAGCTCGCGCAGAAGCGCCTGATGATAAATATGCGCCGCATCGTTCAAGCTCAGACCGCTCGGTGAGAACGCCGCTATCGCTCCTTTGTCCGTCGCTTTGACGAGCTCCTCGCTGAGCGCGTTGATGTGTGGCAAGTGGAAGAAGCCATTGAGGCAGTTCATCGTCAGAAGCACCGGCTGTTGCGCTTGAGGGGCCAAGGCCTCGACGTCCGTGTAGTTGAAGACATTCTCCGACGCCCAAACCACGATGCCGCCGTGGCCGATGTAGCTCACGATCGATGCGCCGTCGTCGAAGCTCTGGATGATCCCGTCGCGCGTCGCGGCGGTCCCCAGTTGACTTAGGAAGATCTTCTCGGGATGCCTCGAAGCGAGAACACTCCCGGCAAGTGCTTTGGCATCAGCTTCGAAGTTTCCCGCCTCGTCCGCGTTGTCCGCTACCAACACCACCGGCGCCGCGAGAGTCGCTTCGCCCGTCTCGTAGGTGAGGATTTTCTCCACCATACTCCGCGCTTCGTCCACCGTGCTCGCCGCCAGTCGTCCGATCGGCAGGTCCGGTAGGAGGTCCTCACCGTTGACCGCCGCATAGCCCGGATCCGACGCCGTCCACATATAGCTGGTCTTCACGATGAGCGGTGGCACTTGATTCTGCACTCCCGTCTCTAGGTAGTCCTTGAAGTCGTAGGTCGCGTCCCCGAAAAGCACCACGTAGCGCAGCGAAGGCTCACGCCAGTTGTGGTACGCATAGCTCAAGAACTCGCGAAGAGCTTCGGGCGCCGACTCCCCATAGCCGAACTCCGAGTACACATCCTCGATGGCGATCGACTTCACCTTCAGACCCTGGCGCTTCCGGTGCTCGAGCAAGGGCGTCGCCGCCACGAGGAAGTTCCGAGGGCCAATGAGCAGGTAGTCCGCACGGTTGCGCCGGTTCTTCAAGTGTTGAAGGCTGCTCGCGAAGACCTGGCGCAGTTCGGGACGACGCACTGCTTCCGCGCTCACCGCTAGGTAGCTCCCACCCGCTTCCGCTCGGAATCGCACGGTCCCCGCTTCGGGGAGCTGGGCTCCGCTCAGCCACTGCGGGTGCTCTCCGCTCAGCTCGAGCACATGAGCTTCCCCGCTCAGCCCGCTGACTTCCGCTACTCCCGATTCCATCCACCTACCTTCGAGCGTTCCGCCTTCGGCCACCGCGACGCGCGGATAGCTCAAAGCGAATCGGTTGAGCAGGACCATCGAGTACAAGGCGCCCGTATCTCCCGCGTTCTCGAGCTCCAGAGTGTTTTCCCCTTCGGAGAGAACGCCCGGCAGTAGCTCCACATCGATGCGCCGCGACGCTTTGCCGTCCCAGCTCACCTCGCCGACAAACGTCCCATTCACGTAGGCGCGCAAGTGGTGGTCCGGGTCCGCGTCAAAATCACTCACTCCTTGGAGCCATACACTGAGTGTCGAGGGTTGCGTCGTGGGCGCGAGAGCGTTCACCTCGAACGGGTAGCTCTTCGTCACGGGTGCAAACAACAGGTCCCATAGCCATCGATCCGGCGCTGCGACGAGAGCAGCTTGGTAATAGCGATTTTGCTCTTGCTCCACCCGTTTCATATAAAACGTCGTGTCTTCTCCGGAGGGCGCTTGTGAGCTCGAGAGCATCATCGCTCCCGCCCGGCCCACCTCGAGCTCGTAGACAGCCTCGTTGCCGTAAGGGTTCACCGCAGCGCCTTCGCTCATGAAGTAGAGTGTCGATCCCGGCTTGAAGCGCGTCGGGCTCGGCTCGAGATGGTACGCCACCGATTCGCCTTGACGACTCAGACGGAGCTCGCTCGCACGTACGCCGCGGCGCAGACGGAACACGTCCTCGTAACGCAAAGCGTAGAGGCCTCTCTCGGTCGTGGCGAGACGCGTGGCGACGCTGCGCTCGTCGTGGCTATCCCGCTTTCGGTAGCGGCGACCACGTCTACCCCGCGTCGTTGTCTCCGAAGGCTCTCGCTCTCTGAAGGACAGCCGGACGACGAGACGACGCGCGAGCAAAAGCTGTCCCCTTGCCGCATCCCAACGAACGGGCGCCAGCTCCACCAGAGCTTTTTTCACGTCGCCCTGGAATCCCACTTCGACGATCCGCGCCGCGCTCGACGGGCTCAGTTCCTCTCCTCGAAACGCCGACCGCGCTCGACGACGAGAGGCCCGCACGGTACCGTCTTGCGACGCCACGATCTCCGGCATCTCCGCTTGCGCGGGACGCAAGCTCGTGAAGGCCTCCACGTCATGGGCCCTCACGGAAACCAGCCGCACCTTGCGACCCGCGATCGCCTCCACCCTCGCTCGCTTGACCGGAATCGCTGGCGCGCCCGCTTCGCGGAGCTCCACAAAGTCCGGGATCGTAATCTGTACCGTTCCATCTTCTTGCGGCGCTGCGTAGAAACCGCCCGTCCGTAGCTCGATGAGTATCTGATCGCGACCCCGCTGCAACACGTTCCATGAGCTCGCGGAAGGCTCTCCATAGGTGATCAGCGTCTCGTCTGACGGTGGACGCGCCCTACGACGGCGATCCCGGCTACTCGACGAACCACCTGCCCGAGGCGTCGCCGAGACCGGTCCGTGCATCTCGGTCTGTCCCGTCGTTTCGATGTCTTCTAATCGGTAGTAGTACGTCGTCCCGTTCGTAACGTCCGTGTCGCGGTAGCTGTACTTCGCGCCCACAACGGACGAGCCCAACCCCGGTATCGCTTGAGCGGTGATCCGCTCATAGGGACCGTCTTGCGACGTCGAGCGATACAGTTGAAACCCCAGGTTGTTGAGCTCGGACGCTGTCTCCCACTCCAGAAGGACTTCACCGTCATAGCCGGTGGGCTCAAAGGAAGCGAGGGTGACCTTCGTCGTCGCGTTAGCGAAGGCGATCCAGTAATCCGTCGCAGTGTCTTTGTTTACGGTGACGTCCGAGCCTACCTGGAAGCCGTCCGCTTGAAGTGCCTGTATGGCGTTTGGAATGTTGGCATTGCCTTCGAAGTCAAGCGTACTATCCCCGGTTAAGGATTCCGTCCGATGGACGCCCCGTTCGCCGGCGGAGTCCTTGATGATCAGATATTTGGGTTGAAAGCCGACCCCTGTCTTGTTCTGATTATCGAGCTCATTTCCCAGATACGAGCCCTCGTTCATTTTCCCGAGCACTTTGTTCCAGGCCACGTAATGGTAGGTTGTGCCACTTTCATTGACCTCAGGATTCCCCCCACGGTAAAGCCGTTCGCGTCGAGTGACGTGACCCGACCGGAACTCCCCCCATCTCCTTTGAATTGGTAGGTTGTCGTCATGCTTGCCGAGCGATGGACGGGTTCGTGGCCCGCGGCCGACATCACGATGACGTATTCCGGCGAAAACGCCATCCCGGTGATGGATTGGCTGCTGCCGTTGCCTCCATACGACCCACGCTGCATCTGTGGCCACGGCAACGCCGGGAAGGCGACCCAGTAAAAATCGACGCTGCATTCGTTGACGTTGTTGTCGTCTCCTATGGTGAACCCATCCGCATCCAGCGATTGGATATGGTTGGAGACGATCGGAGACCCCGACCCAAGGCTCTTGGCGCCTGACATGGTCGAGGTGCGGATGTAGGCTTCGGCGCCCGAGTCGCCTTTGATGATCACCACGACGGGCTGGAAGCCCAATCCCGTGAAGGCACGGTTGTCATTTCCGTTCCCTGAATAAGTACCGGTGCTCTGTGCCGTAGCGGAATGAGCGAGAGCCAGGATCATCCCTAGTGTGGCAGCTCTTGATGAAAAAACCCTGCCCAACGCTGTCGAGCGCCCCGACCTACGGTCCGTTGGGCATGTGGTGGCGTGGTCGCAGCGTGAACGTCGAATCCCCTCATCGTCAGGTCTTTGGTCTTTCTGCAAAGAACGCGCCAACACGGTCGCTCAGTGATTGTTGTAAGCCACCACGTTTGAAAGACTTGGGCCGTTTAGAACTGAGCGCGGCGGCCTCGTCGTGGGGAAATCCGAGTCGAAAGCTGGGGGAATTACCTACACCAAGCAGCGATTCCGAATCGCGGGTCCGTTATCGTAGGGTCGGCGCAAGATTGCAAATGCTCAAAAGCTCGTGGAAGGCTCGCGTCTCCGCCTAGGCTGCCTAGGCTTTCAGGAGGCGGCCCCCAAGAGCCCGCCAGCGGCCTCACTCACTAACTCGCCTTCATAGTTGGCTTCGTACTTGGACGCGCATTTCGCCTGGACGTTCGTCGCTTCGAACGTCCCGTCAGGCCTGAGCTTGCCTTCCGCTACTGCTTGCGCACGGTCCACGAGTGTGTCGGGCAGAGGGCCTCGACCGACGTAGTGAACCAGAAGCGTCTCGTCTTCACCGTCGATAACGAAAGTCACTTCGCCCTCGTCGCGTCGCTCGATAGAGTCGGCGACGACGTTGCCGGCCACTCGCACACGGCGACCCTCCGCTTTGGCGCCCATTTCTTTGAGCTCGAGCACGGTGTGGTAGTAGGCCGTACTCTCCTCCATTCCGGCGATGGCGAGGACGAGAACAGCGGCGAGAATGACGGCGCTTCCGGTAACGAATTTGAGCTTCTCGCGTTTCAAGGAGTCGCCTCGGTCGGCGTCTGGATTTCGACGATCTCTGATTTGGTGCTTTGTATGAAAGCGACGACGTCGTCACGCTCAGCTCGAGGAACCTCGAAAACCTCTAGAGTGTCGTTCAGGTGCCGCAACAACACCGTCCAGTCGCTTTCACTGAGTTTCATCCCTTTGTGCAAAGTCTTCATATCGCGTCCGGTGTAGTACATGGGACCGCCGGCACAGTAGCACAGAAAATCAACGAGAAGTTGCTCTTCACGTTCGATGCCGTCCTCTCCTCGATATCGGTAGAAGCGGCCCAGCTCCGAATCCGCTTTGATGCGTTGCATCAAGTCGGCGGTTACGGCAGAGATGCCGTCGTAGCCACCAAGACGCTCGTAGAGTGTTTTGTTCATGCTCTGTCTCCTTATGACTTTGAAATCGCCGGTCTCACTGGGCGATTGCGGTGTAAGCGACAGCTCCCGGTAGTTCATTTCGCGAAGCCTCGGGGCTTCGACCGGGGCGACCCTGTAGCGGGTTCCGACGCCAACGAACGGCTTTGTTTTCATTTCGGACTCTCTCGGGAGTAGTCGCGCCTCGGCGTCGAGCGTTACACCGCTTCTTCTCAAGTGCCTTCATGACGGACGACTCTTGTCTCCTGACGCTCCCTTGACACTTCTTGCAACGTAACCGAGTCGTTTCTCGCGCGACGAAAGATCAGGCCGAACGAGCAACATCCTCGACGGCCGCACACGTTGCATGACAAAGGAGCTAAAAAAATGAACGACCAAGTTTTCTCAAGAAGAGGTGTCAAGCTGGCCGTCATCGGGATGCTCGTCGCGGTGGCTTTCGTTGGCTTCATCGACTCGCGTCCAGAGGCGCTTTTCGCGGCGAGCACGGCCCAGTCACGTGCCATCGTCCAGTACGATGATCAGGGCCGTTTGATACGGCCGACCGGGTATCGAGAGTGGATTTATGTCGGGACGCCGTTGACGCCCAACGAACTGAACCCGCCCGAAGCACCCTTTCCCGAGTTTCACAACGTCTATATCGATCCGGAGAGCTACGAGCAACCTCGAGCGGGGTCGGCTCAAGAAGGACTCCCTCGAGTGGCAGCGGCTCGACGCGGAGGGTCGCCGGGCCGCGGATTGGCTCAAGCAGGTATTCGTTTACGAGGTGGATGGAGAGCTGGACCTCGTGTTTGCCGGAGAGCTCGTGGAGAAGCTGCTCGCGGATAGCGGCGACGAAAGCTGCATCGTGGTGATCGACTCACTCGACAAAGTCGCGCGCGGCGGCCGGTCGTCTCAGGCTGTTGTCTCCCAGCTGAAAACGCTCGCAGACTCGCTCGATGTGTTGATTCTTGCCGCCACGACCGACTCGACCTTGCTCTCGTCTCGTGACGTGGACCTCGCGGCCATCTTTCGCGGGTCGGCGGCGGGCGCGGTCGAGCTCGAAGTCCTGAAGGCGGAAAGCGACGACGCCACCTCCGTTACGTTCGATTACGAGCCTGACTGCTGCCGGTTTACCGAACGCTCTCGCTAGACCGTCCGTCGGACGCTCAAACGGCGTAGGCGGGCTACTCTGGAATGATCTTCCTGCCCGTCACTTTCTCAACGGCGATGAGGATTTTTTCGCGGAGGATGAGCCGCGCGCGACGCTCCTCCGCTGTGATAAAGCTGTAGACTTCTTTCGTCGTCCGCTGGAGGAACTCGACTTCGGGCCGGACGAGCTCTAGGACGATGAGCCCGCCGCCGGCCTCGGGGGCGCCGAAATTGATCTCGAGAAGCTTGTCGCGAAGCGAAAGACGCGCGCGCCGGTTCTTGGGTGTCGAGCCGTCGGCATCCTTCCCAGTGATCTTACGCAGAAAATCGATCTCTCCGTGAGAGAAGACAATCTCGGTGGAGTTGTCTTTGGGCTTCGCCGCGGCGCGTTTTCTTGTGGCCGCCTTTTTCTTCTTTTTTTTGGTTTTTGACACTCGATCGAGGTCCCTTATTGCGGTCCTGTCCCGTCAGACGGGTGCCTTCTGCGCTAAGCGCTGCGGTGGGCCTTCACCGATTTCGAAATCCCCGTCGAGCTGGCCGCCCTCCTCGACAGTCAACTTCTTCGCGCGAAAAGTGCCCGTCGCTCGCGCTGGACCGAGAAGCCGCAGCGACTCTGTGAGCACGTTGCCTCGGAAGCGGCCGCCGATCTCGACGGCGTTGGCTTCGACTTTGGCGTTTACGTCCGAGCCTTCGAGGATGCGCACGATTCCAGTTGCCTTGAGATCGCCACGGAATTCACCTTGAAGGGTAATATTGGCGCCATCGAGCTTGCCATTGAAGCTCGTTTTGGCCGCCAGGATCGTCTCTTCGTTTACCACGTTGATAAGCTCCTCGACTTTACTCGCGCGAATTGGCCGCGCTCCGGAAGGTTAGGCCTTCGAACTAGGATTTTTTCAAAATTAGGACGACGACACCATCGACGATCGTGGATGGCCTAACTTAAAAATATACCCTGCAAACGAGGGAAGTGCCAGCGGGTCAGTTGTCGGCGTCATCGAGAACGCCGTTCTCGATGAGGGTCTGAACGTCAACCGAGAGCTCTTTACCCACGTTGCCGATGTAACGTTTGACGACGTTACCTCGACGGTCAATCAAGTACTTCGTGGGGTAGGCGAGAAAGGGTCCGAAGGCTTCGCTTGTGTCCTGTTCGCCCATGACCTGTGTATAAGTGACGTTGTGCTTCGCGACGAACTCCATGACATCTTCGCGCTCGCCCGATTCGAGCACGATCCCGAGCATCAAGAAATCGTCTTCCCCAAAAGTTTGGGACAACTCCTCGAGATGCGGGAGCTCCGCGATGCACGGAACGCACCAGGTGGCCCACAGATCCACGAGGACGACTTTGCCTCGGTTCTCGACGAGCGAGACGGTGCCGCTGCCATCGATCTTGCTCAGAACGAGATCGGGTGCGGCATGATTGCGGGGCTCGCTGGGCTCGCCGGGCTCGCTGGGCTCGCCGGGCTCGCCGGGCTCGCTGGGCTCGCCGGGCTCGCTCGAGTCGGACTCTGCGACCGACTCCTGACACCCGAGCGCGGCCACCGAGGCAAGGATCAGGAATGCCCACCTTCCGCCCATAAAAACGCTACTCTGGTTGGAGCGTCCGAACGAACAGCACGACTTGCCAGCGCTCGGTCTCGTTCATCTTCCGTGTCATGGAGGGCATGGGGCTCTTGCCGGTCGTGATCTTGTAAAAGATCTCTCCGTCCGACATCCGCTCTTTCGCCTCGGCGGTCGAGATGTCCGCTGGGGTGGGTTTGATGAACTGGGTTGCGGGCCCGTCACCTTTTCCGGTCTCGCCGTGACACATCGTGCAGTGCGTCTTGAAAAGCTCAGAACCGGCGGTGACGGCTTCCGCCGTCGCCTCGACCGGGTTCTCGACGGCCTTGGCCTCGTCGGGGACTTCCCAGATTTCTTGCGCTACTGCGAGCCCGAGGCCGCAGGTGCTTGCCAGCAGAACCGTGAACAGAACGTTGCGCATCCGTTTCTCGCCTCCTTCAACAACGTCATTATACCAAGACACCTCCCGAGCTTGCTCCGACATCGGAAGTCCCGTCGGGCGCCTCCTTCACTTCCCAGATGGAGACGAGCGGAAAGAGCTTGGCGAAGACGACGTAGAAAAGGATAAAAGCGGCGAACTCGGCCGCCGTTATCGCGATCTCGACCGTCGATGGGCTATACGTGCCGGCGTCCCACATCTGCTCCGAGCGAGGACGTCCGGCCGAGCTGATGACGATGATGAACCGCTCGAGCCACATACCGGTCAAAACGAATGTCGACGCCACGACGGAGCCTGTAATCGTCCGGGTTTTGCTCGGCCCGAGTATAGCGAGCGGCATGACGAAACACGCGATCACCATTCCCCAGAAATAAGGTGCGAACGCGCCTGTGAGGCGGCTCGACAAGACCGCCATCTCGGCATGCTCGTGTCCATACCAGGCTGTGAGGTGCTCGGCAAGCGTGAAGTAAGCCCAGAGACAACTCATCGTGACGAGGAGGAGGCTCAAGTTGTTGAATTGAAGGGCCCCAATAAATCTCTCGAGATGAAAGACTTTGCGAAGGATAGCCATTGCGATCATAAGAGCAGCAATGCCACTGAAGATGGCACCGACGACGAAGTACGGCCCGAAGATCGCGGTGTGCCACATCGGAACGAGCATCATCGCGAGAGTCCAGGACACGACGGTGTGCACCGACACAGCGATCGGGATGATGGCGACGGCCATCATAGAAATCGCCTTTTCGAGACGCGCATGTTGGCGTTCGGTGCCGGTCCATCCGAGTGCTAAAACCTTGTAGAGCCCACGCAATCGTGGACTCCGATCGCGCAGCAATGCGAGGTCCGGGATGAGCGGCAGATACAGATACACGATGCTGCCGGTGATGTAGAGCGAGATCGCACCGACGTCCCAAATCAATGGTGACAAGAACTGTGGCTCGATCATCGGTAAGTAGATCAGCTCGGGCCGTCCAAGATGCCAGAGGATATTGCTCGAGCCCATGATGAGCGCGACTACGGTGATGACTTCGGCCACCCTTGTTATAGGACGGCGCCACTCGGCGCCGGTGAGCCTCAGTATCGCGGAGATGAGCGTACCTGCGTGGCTGATGCCGATGAAGAAGATGTAGTTCGTGATGTAGAGGCCCCAATAAACGGGCTGGTTCATGCCGGCGACGCCGAGACCGCCGCGGAGCTGTCCCATCCACGCGAGCCCACCGAAGGCAATGACCGTCAAAAGGGCGAAGACGACGAGATAGAAGCCTCTCCCCGTTTCGAAGACGTGACGGAGAAGCGAGTCCTCAATCTTGCGATCGCGCTCGGACGCTTCCACGCCACTCTCCTTCCTTCAAATAGGCGACGCGCGGGCCCGTACCCAAATCGGCGAGCGGAAGCTCTGCGCGCGGGCTCTTGAACAGCTGTGCTACGACCGAATCCGGATCTTCGAGATCCCCGAACGTGATGGCGCGGGTCGGGCAGGATTGAGCGCACGCGGGATCGACTTCGCCGTCCCTGACCGACCGCTCTTCCTCCTTGGCTGCGTCCTCGGCGCGCCGTATGCGCTGCACGCAGAACGTGCATTTCTCCATGATGCCTTTCCAGCGTACGGCGACGTCAGGATTGATGGTCTGCTCGAGCGGTGCTTCCCAGCTCGGCTCGGACCAATTGAAAAAACGGACGGTGTAGGGACAAGCATGCGCGCAAGCCCGGGTGCCGATGCAACGCGGGTGGATTTGCGCGTTCAGACCTTGGGGCGTTTCGTAGGTCGCCGATACGGGGCACACTTTGACGCAAGGCGCGTTGTCGCACTGAACGCAGAGGACGGGTTTGAACCGCATCCTGACGTCAGGAAAGGCGCCTTCGATGAATCGTTCGATGCGGAGCCATTCGGTCGTACGGCCGCGCGAAGATTCGACCGGCCCCGCAAAAGAAACGTTGTTCTCACCGCGACACGCAACAACGCACGCTTCGCAACCGGTGCAGCGGTCGACGTCGATGGCCATGCCCCATTCGGTCATAGCTTGCGTACCGTAACTTTTGTCCCCGCGAGCAGCGCCCCATCCGCATCCGATGCAGGGTCCAGTAGTGCGAGGGCATTCACGCCGCGCCCTTCGCTGTAGCGGCCGTAGCTGGTGTGGCCTTGCCCGGCGGCGATCGCGACGATTTCGGGATGAAGACCTGGCGTGACGTGTGCGGGCGCCTCGATGGCTCCCGATTCGGATCGGAGCTCGAGGAGGTCTCCGCTCCCTATACCGAACTCGTCGGCCCGATCCGCGTTGATCTCGACCACGCTCCCCCAACGGATGCCTGTGATCGGATCCGACAGCTCTTGAAGAAAGGGGAGATGGGCGCTCCGCCCGTCACCTAGAGCATTCGACGCGTAGACGTGGAGCTCGAGCCCTGGTGACGGGGGAGACCGCTCAGCGATAGCCGCGATGTCGAAGCGGTAGCGTCCGGGCTCGCCCGCCCTTTTCGCGCTCCAAAACCCTCCGCGAGCGAGTGCATCGCTCCAGGAAGTGTCGAGGCCGGCCCAAGCTTCGCGAAGCGCCGCCTCGTAGGAGCTCCACGGAAACGCGTCAGCTCGACCCGAGCTCTTTGCGATAGCGAGTAGCGCATCCGGCATCGACCGCGTGTCGTAAAGTGTACGTACGAGAAGCGGCTGTGAGAGGGCGGCCATGGGAACAGGAGCGCCGTCGGGGACGGCGTCCTCGAAACGCTCGAACGACATGGACTCTGGGAGCACGAGGTCGGCTGCTGCGGTCGTCTCGTCCATGAACGCGCTAAAGCTCACCCGGAGCGAGACGGAGGAGAGCCAGGTTTCGGCCTCGAACGCGGCTGGTAGGCTGTAGAGCGGGTTCGTGTCCGCGATGAAAAGAACGTTCGGAGGCTCGGAGCCGAGCGCTTCGGTCAGAGCACGCTTCTTGATCTCGGGTCCCTCGATCGCGGCCCACGGAGCGAAAGGTGGCGCTTCGGCTGGCTTTATGTTCGCGCCTGAGAGCGCGTTCAAGTGGGACACCGCTAGAGCGAGGGCCAGTCCTGCTCCCGACCGCACCGCCGAGCCTCCTGTGAGGCAAATCGTTGGGCCGTGCTCGGCCATCTCTTGCGCCAATCGCTCTGCGGTTGCGCTCGGCTCGACCTCCTCGAGGAGGGTGCGGAATGCTTCGAAACCCTCGGATCCCGACGGGGCCTTCCGGCCATCCCGGATCAACACATGCGCGATGGCTAGAGCGAGCTCGATCGCTTCGCCGGCACGCGCCGGGATCCACTCGTCCGCGTTGGCCGCGGTCAGGGACAGGCGTGGGCCCACCATCACGAACTTGCCGCGGCGTCCGGGACGGCCCTGCCGCAGCTCGGCCAGCCCGCGGTGAAAACGCACCGGCGACACATCTGCTTCCAATATCTCTGCGCCGAAAGATACGACGTAGCCTGCGTTCTCTAGATCAGGATCTGCGAGCCGGTGGTGGCCGGTCGCAAGCGTGCCCGCACGCTCGAGCGTCGCGGTCGAGAAGGGTTCGTGAAGGATATGGTCCGAGGATCCGAACGCCTTCAAGAATCGCTCGACGATCGTGCGCCGATGTCCCGTGAGGGTGCCAGTGAGAAAGGCAAAAGCGGTGCGATCGGAACTGCCGAGTGCGGTAGCCACGCGCTCGAGCGCCTCGTCCCACGTCAGCTCGTCGAAGGAGCCGTCAGCTTGCTTCGCCATAGGCGTGCGGATGCGATCCGGGTGGTACATTGCTTGGGGCGCCGCCTGGCCGCGCGGGCAAAGCCCGCCCCGGCTCATCGGTTGTTCGGGATTGCCTTCGACTTTGACGAGCCGCCCGTCGATTTTGCGAACTTCGATGCCGCAAGCCGACTTGCATTCGAAGCAAGTCGACCGCGTCCAAATCTCCTCACCGGGGATGAAAGGCTCTTCCGGGATCAGAATCGGGATGAGCTGGGAAGAATCGGGGGTGCATGCGTCGAGAGCGAGCCCGGCGGTCGCGGCAAATACGCTGCCTTTGAGAAATTCGCGTCGATCCATCGGTCTACTTGTGGCAGACAACACAGTCCACCGAAACCTGTTCCTGCTCGTGACACTCGATGCACCACTCCATCTCGAGGACCTGGTGGCGGACTGCTGTCATGCTTTGTCCGATATCCGAGTGGCACGTCTCGCAGCTGAGCCCGGCCCGTACGTGCCATTTATGAGGGAAATAGGTGAATTGCGGAAGCTTGTAAAGACGGACCCACGGGATGGGCGCCTCGGCATCCACATATTCCATGAGCTTCTGAGTGGCCTCGCTTTCCTGAGGCATTGCCATGTGGCACGCGCCGCAGAGCTCGGTTCGCGGGATACCGGCCGCGGCCTGTCGATCGTAGAACTCGTGACAAAACGCGCAATCGATTTGGTTGTCCGCATGAAGCTTGTGAGGAAACGCGATCGGCTGAGTTGGCGATGCGCCCGCATCCCCGCCACAGCTGCTAACGGAGAGCGCCAGAATCCCAAGAACGATGGTGACGGCGAACCGCATGAGCGGCGGAAGATATCACAGGTCCGTGTTTCGCTGCAGCTTCCTCCACCGGACGGGTAGCAGGGGCGAAAAACATGCGGTAGCAGGGAGCAGGCAGCAGACCCGGAATGCGGATCTTCACAGCGGGCCACATGCGCTTGGAGTAAAATGAAGTGTTATGCGGAAAGTGTTGGGCGCGGTTTTGTTGGTCCTGTGGACGGGGAGTGTCTGGGGGCAGCCGGGGCGTATTCAAGTGGATGTGATGCCGGTGGTTGAGGCGGATGTTCTTCATCCCGGACAGTCGGTTCGGGCTGCGGTTCAGGTTCGGTTGCAGGACGGCTTTCACGTGAACTCGAACGAGCCGCTCGAGAAGTACCTCATCCCGACTTCGCTGCAATTCGCACCGCTCGAGGGTGTGAGCGTCGATTCGCTCGCCTATCCTGAAGCCTTTCACCTCGTCACTGGCGGATCCGAGACGCCGCTTGCGGTGTTCGAAAAAGAGTTTGCGATCGGAGTGTTGATGTCGATCGATGCGAGCGTGTCGCCCGGCGACCACGCGCTCTTGGGCCAGCTCAACTACCAAGCTTGCGACGACAACGTCTGCTATCGGCCGGATAAGCGACCCGTTGAGATTGCGCTTCGCGTTTCTTCGCCGGACGAGCTGGCCGCGCCCCAATACGCGAGCGTCTTCGATGCGATCGACTTTTCGAAGACGAGCCCTGTCGAGATGCTAGAGGAACTGCCTGCGCTCGACTTGAATGAAGTGGTCGCTGCGACGGGGAGCGGCGACCGAAACACACACGAGCTTCTCGACGCGTTCACCCTTTCCGGCACTACCGGCGGGTTTCTCGGGAAGGATGCGTTTATCGAGTTCATCGATGACGCCGAGGCGGGCCGCACTCGGAAAGGATGGTTCGAAGCCAGGGGGCCTCTCGCCATCGTCACCATCGTGCTTTTCGGTGGGCTCGCGCTCAACTTGACACCCTGCGTCCTTCCCATGATCCCCATCAATCTCGGGATCATCGGGGCCGGCGCTCGCGCGGGCAGCAAAGCGCGCGGTTTTGCGCTTGGCGGCGCCTATGGCTTGGCAATGGCCATTGTCTACGGCGCTCTCGGGCTCGTCGTCATCCTCACTGCCGGAACTTTTGGAACGATCAATGCGTCCCCATGGTTCAACTTTGGGATTGCCGTCCTTTTCGTGGTGCTCGCGCTCGCTATGTTCGACGTCATCACAATCGATTTCTCGAGCTTTCAATCCAAGGTCCAGTTTTCCGCCGGCACGGGAAAGTTGTTCGTGGCGTTCGGCATGGGTGCGGTCGCGGCACTTCTCGCGGGCGCTTGTGTGGCGCCCGTCGTCATTCAAGTCGTCATCTTCTCGAGCGACCTCTATGCGAAAGGCCAAGTCGCTGCCCTTGCGCTGCCGTTTCTTCTCGGCATCGGCATGGCTATCCCGTGGCCGATCGCGGGTGCGGGTATCTCACTGCTTCCGAAGCCGGGTGCTTGGATGGTTCGGGTCAAACAAGCTTTCGGCGTTTTGATCCTGGGCCTCGCTTCTTACTACGGATATCTAGGCTATGACATCGTGAGCCAGCGCTGGGTGGATGGGGCGGCCGTCGCGGAGAGCGTTCAGGCGAAGATCGACTCGGGTTGGGTGCCTTCCCTCGAAGGGGGGTTGCAACAGGCCAAGGCCGAGAACAAAATGGTGCTCGTCGACATCTGGGCCTCGTGGTGCAAGAACTGTCTCACGATGGACAAAACTACGTTCGAAGACCCGGACGTGCTCGCACGTCTCGACGATTACGTGAAAATCAAATTTCGAGCTGAGGACCCGGAGGCCTCACCGGCTCGTGAGGTCATAAAACGATTCGAAGGGGTGGGTCTTCCGGTTTATGCGATCCTCAAGCCATAGTGTCCGGGCAAGAATCAATGCCGATTCTTGGCCCAATCTAGTAAACGGCGCCCGTACGGCAAGGCGCGAGGAGCGAATAATATCCAGATATAACGGTAGTTATTCTTCTCCGGGCCCTTAGATGAGACTCTGCGCTCGGGGGTATTGTTTGACGCTTCACGTTGCTCCGGTTAAGATTTGGATATCTCTATCTATCTGAGTTTCAAAGGAATAAGGGTACAGCCAGCCCGTGGTTTTCTTCAACTACACGACGATGCAGGTGTCTGCGAAGATCGTGTATTACGGCCCAGGACTCTGCGGCAAGACGACCAATCTGCACCAAATCCATAAGCGCACGGACCCGGACTCACGCGGGGAGATGGTGAGCCTCGAGACCGAGGCGGATCGAACATTGTTCTTCGACCTTCTGCCGCTCGAGGTAGGTACGATTGGAGGGATGCGTGTGCGCTTGCAGCTGTACACCGTTCCCGGCCAAGTGTTCTACAACACGACACGAAAGCTCGTACTCAAGGGCGTCGACGGGATCGTCTTCGTCGCGGATTCTCAGGAAGTGGCGCTCGACGCGAACATCGAGAGCTTCCACAACCTGAAGCAGAACCTCGAAGAGCTGAGCCAGCCTCTCGACAAGATTCCGTTCATATTCCAGTACAACAAGCGCGATCTTCGAAACATCTTGCCCGTCGAAGCCTTGGACCGGCATTTGAACCACGATGGCTACGATGTTTTGGAAGGGGCCGCGCTCCACAGCGTTGGCGTCTTCGAAACGCTCAAGACGATCTCGAAAAAAACACTGGCCGCGGTGCACCGAAAGATCTCTGGGACCCAGGAAGAGCCCGTGCTCGTCGGCGCCTCCATCCGGGAGCCCGCAGTCGAGGACTCGGAGGCGGTGGAGGCCACGGCGGTCAAGGTCGATGTGTCGCCGCCCGAAACGATGACGGACAAAGCCATTGGCGGGGCGGACGCTCCGATGCCCCTCATCGACGTCGCGGAGCCGGCCAGCGACGAGACGACGAGCGCGTCTATCGGGACGCCCCCTTTGCCGAGCTCGACGATGTCGACCCCGAAGCGGCCGACCGTGTCGAGGAAAAAACGTTTCCCGCGGCAACCACTCCGCCAGGCGACACGTCCGAGGTCCAGATAGAGTTCGCCGCGAACAGGACCGAGAGGGAGACAATCGACTCCTCTAAAACATTAGCCGGGCTTCGGCCTTTGCGCGTTCGGACACAGTCGAAACTCGACATCGATCGAGAGCTGTCGAATCTTCGCGAGATGGCCTTCGGTACCGCAAAAGCAAAGAAGAAAAAAGGGCCTAAGGAAGACGAGAAAGTTTTGGTCGAAGGCGCTGCCGTTGTCGAAATCCCTGCCAAAGTTCTAGAAGAGGCGTCGGGCGTCGTCGTCAACCTCAAGCTCGTGGGTGACGACACGCACTACACGGTCTCGAAAGCGATTCGAGTCGAGCTCCCGCCCCGAGAAAAAGGCACCCAAACACGCCTACGCCTAGAACTCGACCTGACAGAGGACGACAGCTAAATCCCGATGCTGATACAGGGCACTAGGTCCCGGCGAACGTATCGATGTACAAGTGATAAACCCGAAGCCCTAGATCACGCGTGTCGTCTCCCACGCCCGCATCCGACGGGATGAACGAAGTACTGTTCACGATTCGGAGGTCGACCCAATCCTCCTCGCCAAGGGCGTCGGCCGGGATGGTGAGCTTCTGCAGGAACGGGTCCCTTCCAGTCACGCCGAACGCGGCGATCTCGGTCTCGCCAATCAATACGGAAACGTTCAGGGGCTCCTCGAAAGCCTCGACGTTCGCGTCGGCTTCGAGATAGAGAACGCTTTCCTTTTTCGGGTTCCGGAACGAGCAGACGGCTTCTTTTTTCGTCCACTGCCATTCCAAGTTAGGGTTCTCGGGAGCGGATTCGAGCTGGTGCCAGCCTTCTTTGTAGACGAGAAAAATATTCTCCTTTTGGTCCAAAAGCTCGAGCTGCCCGGCTCGGTAGGAAAGGCGCCCGCTATCGGCGCCGTCGAGACCGAGACGGCTTCCGCCTTCGCCGGGGAGGTAGAGACCGAGCTCCACCGTCGCCGTGCCGAGATAAGGGTATAGCGGGATAAAGAACGTCCGCATATACTCGACTTTGGATCCGGCCTTCCACTCGCTCGTAGGTATTTCGGGCTGATGGTCGTCGGTGAAAAGCTGGGCGTTGTGGGAGTCCAGAAAATGGACGAACACGGTGTAGTCTTTCGAAATCGGCTCAGAGTCGGCGGCGATGTCGAAGCTATATGTGATCTCGATGGGGCTTCCGATGGGCGCCCGGGGCTTGTTGACTTCGAAGCTCGCCGTGATGGGCCGCCTCTCCGTGGGTTCGTTTCCACCGCACGCGACCATGGCTAGGCCGGCGAGGCTGAGTGCCCAAGATCGTCGCGCGGAAGATCTCGAATCTCGGTTGTTGCGTTTTCATGCCCTACAAACCTCCTCGTTTGCGTTCGCTCCCGAATCCGTTGCGGCTTTCGCCAACATCTCCGCAAGCAAACTCGGGAGTATGTCATAGCGCCTCGCCTCCGTCAATATCTTGAGGGCGACGGGGCGCGGACGCTCCTTTTCTTGACCTGGTTTCGACCGCTTTGCTATAGTCGTCACCAATCGAAGGGGCCACATTTTGAACAACTTAGCGACGAGCACGTCTAGTTAATGGCCGATCCATTTGCAAAGGGTAAAGCGCTAGGCATGGTGGAAACGCACGGCCTCATATCCGCGATTGAGGCTTCGGATGCGATGGTCAAAGCGGCGGGCGTCGATTGCGTTGGTTACGAGACGATCGACGCCGGCTATGTGACAGTCATGGTGCGCGGAGACATTGCTGCGGTCAAGGCTGCCACCGATGCAGGCGCCGCCGCCGAGCGTCGCGTGGGCGAGCTCATCGCGGTGCACGTCATCCCAAGACCTTATGGCGATGTCGAAGCGGTGTTGCCCAAGCCCTAATCCGAGTGGACATGGCTAGCGACAAGGACCTCCGGTCGATACAACAAGCGCGCGACTTGGTGCTCGCCGCCCGCGAAGCTTGGGAGAGCTACGCGCATTCGAGCCAGGAGGAGGTCGACCGCATCGTCGCCGCAAGTGCTGTCGCGGCCTCCGACGCGTCGTACGAGCTCGCGAAGCTCGCGGTCGAAGAGACAGGCTACGGTGTCGTCGAGCACAAATTCATCAAGAACAAATTCGCTGCCGAAGACCTCTACGCGTTCATCCGCGACATGAAGACGGTCGGAATCATTCGCGAGAACCCTGAACGCAAAGTGTACGAGATTGCGGAGCCGGTGGGCGTTGTTGCGGCCGTCATCCCCTCGACCAACCCGACCTCGACCGCCATCTACAAAATCCTCATCTGTCTCAAATCACGCAACGGCGTCGTGCTCTCGCCGCATCCAGCGGCCAAGAACTGCATTCTAAAGACGACCGAGGTCATGGAGCGTGCTGCCATTGCTGCGGGGGCGCCGGAAGGGATTGTGGCCTGTTTGAGCGAGGTTTCGCTGCAAGCAACGCAAGAGCTGATGAGCCATCGCCGCACGTCCGTGATCCTGGCGACGGGCGGGATGGGGCTCGTTCGCGCCGCTTATAGCTCGGGAAAACCCGCATTCGGCGTCGGTCCGGGAAACGTGCCTGCATATATCGAGTCCTCGGCCGACGTTCCCAAAGCAGTGCGCGACATCATTACGGGCAAGAGCTACGACAACGGAACCCTGTGCTGTTCTGAGCAAGCGTTGATCTGCGATCGCGCCATCGAGCGCGAGGTGCGGGAGCAAGTGCAACACGAAGGCGGCTACTTTCTCTCGAGTGAGCAGGCGGCGACGCTCGCGCAGGTCGCTGTCTTGCCGTCGAGGCTCGCCAATCCGGAAATCGTCGGGAAGAGCGCGGGCTTCATCGCGGAAAAGGTCGGCTTCTCTTCCTCAGTGCCCGAAGGCACGCGCGCCCTGGTGGTCGAGCTCAACGGAGTGGGCCGCGACTATCCGCTCTCGATCGAGAAGCTCTCGCCCATCTTGGCCTTCTACGTGGTCAAGGACTGGAAAGAGGGCTGCGAGCGCGCGAAGCAAGTGCTCCGCTACGGAGGCATGGGACACACCCTTTCCATCCACTCGAAAAACAACGACATCATCCGCGAGTTTGCGCTTCAAAAGCCCGCCTCGCGGATAGTGGCCAACTCGTCGGCCACTCATGGCGCGGTGGGCTTCAGCACAGGGCTCGCGCCCGCGATGACTCTCGGCTGCGGCTCTTACGGAGGGAACATCACCTCCGACAACATCACGCCGCTTCACCTCATCAACGTGAAGCGGCTCGCCTATGAGATTCGCGGTGTCGACGTCGCCAAAGCGCTCGAGGCTTACGGCTATACGGGGGAGATCACCGCGCCGCCGCCTCGGGCCGTGCCCTCGACCGCTACGGGCGCGCGACAGGTCCCGCTCGAATCTCGCGTCTCCTCGTTTCTCGAAAGCCGCGGCGTGACGTCGCCTCGGAGCCGTGGCTCCGATGCTTCATTCGAAGCTGAGGCTTCCCAGGCGACGACCGCTTCGTCGAGCGAAGGGCCCGCCCCGGCAGTGGTTGCACTCGAGTTCGTTTCGGAGGACGATGTACGGGGCGCCGTGAGCGACGGTCGAAAGCTGCCCGTCAGTCCCGCGACGGTCATCACGCCATCGGCACGTGAGCTCGGCAACGATCACAATATTTTCGTGCGGGTGTGAAAGCAAGACTACTTGGAGGTTTGCGCGTGCTGGAGCTTTCCCACCCATGGATTTGGCGATGGATATGGATTTGTTCTTTTGGCCTGGTGGCCGCTTCCTGCTCGTCTAAGAAGCCCGCATCTGGACCCGAACCGCCGCCGACCGCGGAAGTCACAGCATCGCTCCAGCGCGCAGCCGTGCGCCAAGCGCGCATCGAGCTCGACAAAGGCGAGGAGCTCGCGCATCGCGGTAATTGGAGCGAAGCGCGGCTCGCTCTCGATCGCGCGGTCGACCTGCTTTTGGATGCTCCCGGTGGCATCGCCGCTTACCCGGAGTCGGCGCAACTCTATGACGAGATCATCGCGACCGTCCAGGAAACGGAACGCAGCGCTCTTGATGCGGATGCGCAGGAGCAATTCGAGTTCGCGGCCGTCGACGAGCTGACGAGCGATGCGCTCGAGGAGTTTCCCGAAGACGTCGGTGCCGCGGCGGAGGCCGATCTGCCCACCGCGACCTACGACATCCCGATCGTGCTGAATGCGCGGGTGCGCTCCATCATCGAGATGTACCAGCTTCGCCGCCACGATTGGTTCCAAGAGGCCCTCGACCGCTCCGGTTATTACCGCTCGATGATCGAAGAGATCTTTGCCGAAGAAGACATGCCCCAGGATCTGCTCTACCTCGCGATGGTCGAGAGTGCTTTCAAATCTCGCGCGATGTCGCGAGCAGGTGCGCGAGGCATCTGGCAGTTCATCCGCGGCACCGGACAGCGTTACGACCTTCGGCAAGATTTTTGGGTCGACGATCGCTTCAATCCGGAAAAAGCGACGCGCGCGGCGGCACGCCACCTGAAGGACCTCTACGAACAGTTTGGCGATTGGTATCTCGTGATGGCTGCCTATAACTCCGGGTCTAGGCGTGTAGAGCGCGCGATCCGGCGCACCGGGAGCCGTGATTTCTGGGTTCACGCGAAACGCCGCGTGCTCCCGCGCGAAACGCGGAGCTATGTGCCGCTCATTCTCGCCGCGATCGTGGTCGCCAAAAACCCCGAGGAGTATGGCTTCGAGCCTCCCACGACTGCGCCGCTCGAATATGACGTCGTGCGTGTCGAATATCCCGTGGATCTCGCGACTGCGGCCAAGTCCGCGGGCGTGAGCGTCGACGACATGAAGTTTCTGAACCCCGAGCTCCGCCGTTGGGTGACTCCTCTCGACAGCGAAAATTACGCCCTGCGTGTCCCCAAAGGAACCACCGAAGTGTTTCGCGCCGCGCTCGCAGAGATTCCGGAGGCGGAGCGGGTGCGTTTCGGGACGCATGTCGTCCGCCGCGGCGACACGCTGTCCCAGATCGCGAGCCGCTATGGTACGACCGTGAATGCGCTCACCGCCGCCAACGACATCAGCCGGCGCTCCCTCATTCATCCTGGACAAGTGCTCACCGTTCCCGTGCCTCCGGGCGCGGGCGCCCAGCGCATCCGTGCCGTGCAGAGGCGAGAAGCGGTGGCCGAGAACGGTCAGGAGGTCTACCTCGTGCAACGGGGCGATACGCTCGGTGAGATCTCGACCTCGTTCAACATGTCACTTCGACTGCTGCGTGAGTTGAACGGATTGCGGCCGCGCTCAAGCCGCATCTATCCCGGTCAAAGGCTCGTCGTCATCGAGCGAGCCGCGCGCAACACGCGCTCGGCATCGTCCTCGTCGCTGGTGCCGAGCGACACCGACATCTATATCGTGCAGCCCGGAGACACACTCGGGCACATCGCCGAAGCACACGGCCTCGGTCTTTCGGTGCTGCGGCGCTTGAACGGTTTCTCGAGCCGCCAGACGCGGATAGTTTCCGGCCAGAAGCTTCGTGTCCGTGAAGCGACGGCAATAGCCGAAGTTTCCGCATCGACAACGACGCGCTATCGCATTCGGCGTGGCGATACGCTCTCGACGATTGCTCGCCGCTTCAGCGTCACCGTCGAAGAGATCCGCCGGTGGAATCAGATGAGCTCCGACCGCATCGTAGCTGGAGAGCGCCTTACGATTTACGCTCCAGCCGGCACGAACTAGCGGTGCGCCCGCCGAACGGCTCTTCTCTGTTGCGCTTTTCCTCGGCGCCCGCGTGAGCCGAGGCAAGATATAAAGGATGGCCCCGCAATAAACCATCGAAAGCCATCCGAAAACCGTCAAATTCACATGGGTTGGCCGAAGCCGGCCGAAGCTCAGATAGGGCTTGACCGCCATGGGTAGCCGGTCGTGAAGCTCGGGCACATAGAGAAGCGACGCGAGAACCAAGCCAAAGGCCCCCGGAAGCAGCAGCCAAAAGATAGAGGAATAGAGAAAACGCCGTGCGGCGGTGCCGGCCTGGGCTTCGAAAAGTGAGAATCCTTGCATCCGGTCCTCAGAGGAACGGCTGTAGGTGCCTCAAAAAGACGTTCTTGTCAAGACTTCTTTGCCAAACGCCAGAACCACAAGATATGCTAAATTGCAGGGTTGTGTCAGAGAATCAATTAGCCTGGACCAAGCTGACCGAGGCGCATTGAGCGGATCAAGGCGCAAGCGTGTGAGCTCTCCTCCAGTCGTTTTCCCGAGGAGGCGTTTTGAAGACGAGCTACGACCCCGAACGATGGGAGCTGTTTGAGCGAGAAATTGAAGTGAGCCTCATGAGAATCCACAGCCTAAGATGGGTTGAGGAAAAGGGATGGATGGGTGGAGACAGGCTGTGGAGAGTAAAGGGTAAATGGTCCCGAGAGAGAAGTGTCTACGCAGATGAGGCTGCAGGCAGGATCGCGCTCGACATCCACCTGCACGAGTCGCCAGACCCGCTTGAAAAAGAGAGAACCAAAGACCGGATAGTCGCCCGCGTCTCCAAGTGGATGAAGTCCATTCCAAAAGAGGCCCGGCTTCCAGACAAGCGACGGCTCGGAATCTAGCCTTTAGGGGGAATGGACTCCCCACGCCGGATCAAGAGAAAACGTTCTTCGTAATAGTCATCCGCGATTCGCTTTTTTTGTGGGCCACCGGGAGGGGTCGTAAAGGGTTCCTTGTCGAAGCATCGCAATGGCGATGGGGAGAATGCGGTCCATGACGCCTCTGAGAGCTCTGGCATGGCTGTGGCCTCTGTCACGAAGCCGGTCGTAGTGTTCTTTGAAGTGGGGGTCGTGCAAAACGGCAGTGCGTGCCCAATGGTGGAGAGCATTATTGAGGGGCAAAGAGCGAGCTCTCCTCATCAGGATCGTTGGTCGCAACTGACCGCGCTTGCCGCTCTTTTTTGTGACAGGAGCAATGCCGCCGAGAGTCCTGAAGGCGTTGAGATTACGGAGCCGAATGGGGTCGTGGGCATAGCAGAGCACGGAGGCGAGCACGTAAGCACCGACGCCGGGCAAAGAGGCAAGAATGGCAGGGTCGGAGCAATGCTCGTCGGTTAGTGCTTGCACGCGCTTGAACCACTTCTCGAGATGCTGGTCGGAGGCACGACGATGTTGTCGAACGAGGAGCAACTGCTGGAGTAGTAGTTGGAGATGCTCGGCGGTAGCTTGAGTGGTTGCGGTTGCGACCCGGAGAGGTTTTTGTTTGAGGGTATCGAGGATCTTCTCGGGTTTTAGACGTCGGATGCGGTGTTTTTGAGCGAGGGTCTCAATGGAGTGGCGGCTAAGAGGGTTGGGGCTGGATTCGAAGAAGAGTTTTAGGAGCTCGCAGAAAAAAGCGTCGAGAGCCTTGTCCTTTGGCGCGAGCGAGACGAGGTGAGGCCAGCAACGAGTAAGGAGTTCTCGGATCTGCGAGCTGAGGGCCACATGGTTTTTGACGAGTTGGTCGCGGGTACTCAGCAACCCGCGCATAGCGAGGATCTCCGTAGGTGGGAGATGCAAGCGCTGAAAGCGGTGGCCGTCGGTTCTGAGCGAATCGGCGAGAACGAAGGCGTCTCGCCGATCATCCTTGGCGCCGCTCATAGAATGCCGGTCGCGGAAACGGTCGACCTGCTTGGGATTGATGGAGAAAATGGCGATGCCGTGGTCAAGAAAGAGCTCGACGACGGCCCCATGAGGTTTTTCGATCGCCACCGCGATGCGCTCGGTATCTTGCGAGGTCTCTTCCAAAAGCCAGTCGATGGTTCCCGATAGTCCTTCGCGGCTATGGGGGAAGCCTCTCTCCGCCAAGAAGTTACCTTTGGCATCGACCACACTGGCCAAGTGAAGCCATTGACCCAGGTCGATACCGACGAAGAAGTCGTATTTGAGTTGATTCATGGAAGAACTCATTTCCGCCAGCGCATGTGATGTTTCATCGGCCCCTGTACTGGCGCTCGAAGCGCAACTCCCCACTGGATGTCCATCACAAAAGAATTGCCGGCACGCATGTCCATTCCTGGCGCTAGGAGCGCAGGGCGACGTATGGCGTTGCCGGCAAGCTGCTGACGAAATCGAAAATAGTCCAAGCTCATCGTGATATTTGCTCTACCATGGCAATCGGAGTTGTCGCGCGATGCCACGAGTTCGTGCTCGGTTTTTTCTCGGTAGTTTCGGGCGAAGCACGTCCGAGAGTTTTTCTCGAATGTAAAGAACATAAGGCGGGTCTAGATATTGACTTTGCACTTCCTGGAGCACAGGTGAAAAATAACGAAGGGAGCGAATGGGCTGCAGTGGCTCCTCATGTTCTTGTAGCTCCCTACGAGCGCAACCCAGAAGTAGGGCACACTCGAATTCGTGTAACGGGACTCCTTGGCGGTAGAGCTGCGTCGCGATGAAGCGGTCGTCGCGCCGTGGCCGCTCAGGTGTGTTCGGAATGGAAAGATAGAGGTCCAAAATCGTCCGGACGTAATTGTTTTCTGTCAGAGCATCGCTCGTGAGCGGTTCATTACCCAGCTTCGACATCCTTTAGCCTCCCGCGTCGGCCGCAGATACAGCATTTGGCATATCTGATACTGTCAATCTTCGTTTTCATTGAATGAGCCATCGGGCCACTAGCTTGAATTTCACGAACTCCTAGACTGCCAGAATTACTGGGGTGAATGAACCCTTGCTCCGTCACTATTTTCGCCGCCTGGCGTAGACGATAATTCTGTTGCCGAGCCGCGTGGAGTTTTCGTGAGTTGAAACCTTTCTGGTAATTTCGGTTATTTTCGCGCTGGTTCTCTCGCCGGGTTTCGTCACGGCAGGTTGGACCGCAGTAGCACTGTCCCTGGTAACATGACTTGCAGATGAAGAAAGGCATCCCACAGCTTTTGTTGCGGCAGAAAAGCCGGAGAAGAACGACAGGTTTGGTGGCCATTCGGAACTCAGCAAAGTGCTGGACGATGGCCGCCCGGATGTGAGAGGCTAGCTTCAACTTGTAGTGGAGCGCCTCCTCCGGGGGCCATCCAAACATCAGAGCCCCGGTCGTTTGTAGCGGCTGGGGCTCACTATTGTCGCACAGCAGGTTCACCCTCTTCTTGCCGGCGCGAGACGATCTGACTGACTCGCGCCAAAGGCGCGAGAGGATGCTGGCCTCGCGCCAGAGGCGCGGGATGAGGCCTTGTACACAGACATTTCCTACCGACTCTTCCCGCAACACACGCTTTCGCTGCACTGATGCTTCGGCAAGCGTACAGGGCGTCGCCGGAATGTCACTGAGACGACGGAGAGAAGAACCGCTCGGGCTGTGGCGCGCGAGGCCTATCTAACAAAGCGCCTTCGACAGTCCGTCACTCGGTTCGAAGCGTCACATAGCGCGCGAGGCGGTTCAGCTCGTCGTCGTCGACATACTTGCCGATCTCGCGCCGGAATTGTGCGATGCTGCGGTAGGGACGGTACTCCATGAACTCATGAAGCATGCGTTGCCCGACACCCGGAATGGTGAGAATGTCTTCCTCGCTGGCCGCGTTGAGATCGATGGGGACGAAAACGTACTGCTCCATTCGCGCGACCTCGTCGTCGTCGACATATTTGCCCATCTCTCGCCGGAATTGCGCCATGGCCTGATAGGGGCGGTATTCTTCGAACTCGTGGGCCATTCGGGGGCCGACACCGGGGACGAGAAGGATCTCTTCACGGCTCGCCGTGTTGAGATCGATCGGGACGAATAGTTGCGCGTAGAGCTGCTCGAGCGCTTCCTCGCTCAAGGTTTGCTTCAGAAGTCCGTGGAGATCGAGCATGCCGATGGACGGACGTCGCTCGAGGATCGACTCGACCAGGGTCTCGTCGAGATGTACCAGGCGAAGGAGCTCGTCTTTCCCGGCGAGGTTCGGATTAACCACATCGTCGTTCTTACCGACCTGGGCGACGCCATGCACGGCGGTAAAGGCGACGAGTAGCGCTATGGCGAACCCAAGCGAAGCTTTTATTTTCATGGTGTAACTCCTTTCGGATATCGGTAAGTAGACGCCAATCCCAAGAACCCGAGATGCATCATGGTCGCGGGAGCGAGCGCCGGCAGCGCGCCGGTCAAAGCTTCCCGAACCAGGTTCAGTCCTCTGAGCGACGGATACATCTCGAGCTCGAACTCGACATTGGCGCTGTAGTGCAAGTAGAGGCCCACGAAACCACTGAGCACGAATAAAAGCATCAGGGATCGGAACGCGCGAACGCTCGCGGCGCTTGTGCGCCAAACGAGCCAAATCTGCGCGAGTAGCCCGAGCCCGAGCAGCACCAGCGGAACGAGCTGCCAGCGATCTTCTGTATGGCCGAGGAGGCAAAGCTCGATGCCGATTCCCAGCACTCCGGCGGCAAAAAGGGCGCCCACGAACCGACGCAGGACCGTCATCGCGTTTTTCTTCTATCTCCACGTGAATCCGGACCCGATCGGGTCGCTGCTGTGCTTGTGCGTGTCTCGGTCTCCGTCCCGAACTTAACCTAAACGCGTGAGTTTCACAAAATGCGGAAGCGAGACAGAGGATTCACCGACCGGAACTCGTCCATAGTCATCATGTTGGCTAAGACGTATTCCGGCGCCGTCACCGGTGTCGACGGGCTCGTGATCCGGGTCGAGGTCGATCTCGGCTCGGGGCTTACCGCGTTTCGTATGGTTGGGCTCCCCGATGCGGCCGTGCGCGAGGCGCAAGTACGCGTGCGCTCGGCACTCGCGAATAGCGGGTTCTGGAAGTGCGAGGCTGCTATTACGGTCCGCCGGGGCGGCTCGGCGACACGCTTTTCTCGGTGAGCTCGCCTTAAACGGCGACTTGCGACGCGTTCGCGGGGTTCTGCCGATCGTCTCGCAGGCGGTGCAGGAAGGCGTGTCCCGCATCGTCGTGCCCGAAGACAACTTGGCCGAAGCTTGCCTCGTAAAGGCTGCGGAGGTGTACTCCGCTTCGAGCTTGCGAGAGGCCGTGGAGTTTCTGTCAGCCGAAAAGCTTCATCCGAGAACAGCGACGCGCAGCCGTCAGCGCCCGTCCGTAGCACTCGATCTGTCCGACGTCAAAGGGCAGCGTCATGCGAAGCGCGCCCTCGAGGTCGCTGCGGCGGGCGGCCACAACCTCTTGTTGTCCGGCCCGCCGGGAGCGGGCAAGAGTCTTCTAGCGATGCGAATGCCGTCGATTCTTCCGCCGCTCTTGCCCGCGGAAGCGCTCGAAGTCACGAAGATCCACTCGGTCGCCGGCCTTCTCGACGACGGCGCGCTCGTCGAAGCGCCGCCCTCCGCTCACCTCACCACACGCTCTCTACCGCGGCGATGGTGGGAGGCGGGAGCAGGCTCACGCCGGGCGAAGCGAGCTTGGCGCATCGCGGCGTCTTGTTTCTCGACGAGCTCCCTGAATTCTCACGCTCTGCCCTCGAGTCGTTGCGCCAGCCGCTCGAGGACGGACGCGTTCGTATCCGACGCGTCGAACGGGTCGCTTCGCTGCCGGCCCGGTTCACGCTCGTCGCCGCGATGAATCCTTGTCCCTGCGGCTATCGGGACGCGGAGGCGCGGCCATGCCAGTGCACGCCGGGCATGGTGCGTCGATACCAAGCTCGCATTTCGGGGCCGCTGCTCGATCGCGTCGACCTTCGCGTTCCCGTACGCACGCTCTCATCGGACGACCTTTTGCGACGGGGGACGGGGGAAAGCTCTCACGACGTGAGGCGCCGGGTCGTGAGGGCGCGCCGCGCGCAGGAGCGGCGCTTTCGCCGAGGTCGGGCGAAGCTGAATGCCGCCATGACGCCCCGCCAGATCGCACGCTACTGCGCGCTCGAGCCGAGCGGCGTGGCTATTCTGAAACGAGCCGTCGATCGTCTCGGTCTGTCAGCGCGCGCTTTCCACCGGATTCTGAAAGTCTCACGAACGATCGCCGATCTCGCCGAAACCGAGACGATCGAGCCGCCGCATCTTCAGGAAGCTGTGGTCTATCGTGCGAGCGGAGAAAACGGCAATGGATGATGGACCAAACGTCTACGCCGGCACGTACGGCTACGGTTACGTCTTTTACTACGTAATTAATTAATTCCCGGCCGCCGGGGGGCGGTCCGAGCACTACACCCGCATCCGCCACCGGGTCCCTGTCTATAGGGTGGAGCCGATACCTAGGTAGACGGTCTCGGAACGTACTCAGACCGAGTGCACGCGAAACCAGTCCGCGAGTTCGTCCTGGGTGAGCATCCCCGCAGCCGCCTTCATGAAAGTCCGGTATTTCTCTTCCTTCGTCGCATCGATGTCCACTCCGTTCAAGACGAGGAACGTGCGCGACACGACGAACGCGGTCCGCTTGTTGCCATCGACGAAAGGATGGTTTTTGATGATCCCGATCGCATAGGCCGCGGCGAGCGCCGCCAGCTCGGGTGCGGCGTCCGCATAGGCGAACAGGTTCTTCGGTCGTGCCAGCGCGGAGTCGAGTAAACCGGCGTCGCGAACACCCTCGCTCCCGCCGTGCTCGGCGAGCTGCCGCCTGTGGATGGCGCGGACGACATCGTCTCGAATCCAGACCGGCTCGTCGGGCAAGTGCTACTCGGCGAGCTTCTTCAGCACGTCACGATCCTCGCGCATGATGTTCTCCGCCGCCTCCATCTGCTCGGCGAACTCGCGATCGTAGGGCGTCAGCTCGATCCCGTCGGGCGTCTCCACCAAATACAGCATATCGCCCTTCTCGACGCGCAGGCGTTGCACGATTTCCTTCGGCAAGATAATCCCGGTCGAATTTCCCACTGCGACAACTTTCACGGAAGCCATAGAACCTCCACACCTGAGTATAACCGATGTTATTACGCCAGGCGAAGTCTCTGCCTGGCGCGGGTTCAACTCCCTTGAGGCACTTCTACGAGCGAGGTTTTCGCGGCTAGCGGGGCGTGACAGCCGTCCCGAACTGCTCCGGCTGAACGACTTGACCGGCCGCGGCCATATCGCTGGGCACGTGGACGATTTCCAAATGCTATTCGCAACGTACCTTACGCCGGCACTGAAGCTCCAGGGCTTGGCCTTCGGACTCGTCGAGCAACTTCTACGCCCGCTCTCGAGACGCGTCGGCGAGGAGATCGTTTTGATTGCGGAGAAACCACCGTGAGGTAAATCAGCTCTTTCATTCGGGGGCTGTTGACCTATTTTCAACAGCGGCGAAAAACCCCTCTGTACGGGTCCGATCGGTTTGAAGCACTGACGAAATGCAAATCAGCAAGCAAAAATATGAAGATTCAGTCATAACTAACTTGGTTGATATCTATCTGAACGATCCCCTATCCACTTTCTTGGCTCCTCTGTTTTTCAAGACCTGGCTTACTTCAAAATTCGTAACGCTATTGGGTCTTATTTCTTTCCTGAGCGGAGCTCTTATTTTTGTTTTTGAGCCCCTCTCTCCACTGGGTATCGGGGTAATCGGGGTCCTTTTATTTGAATTTGGGATTCTTCTTGACGGGATTGACGGCAAGCTTGCCAAACTCAGGGGAACATTCGATGGACCGGGTGGCTACCTTGACCAGTTTTGCGATTCCATTGGCCGTTCTTTAGCCCTCGTTGGAATGTCGATTTATGCAGTGAGACACTCCGGGTTTGGCAGTCTTTTCGGTGACTCAGAACTTATTCTGCTGGGGTGGTTCATTTCTTGGTCCTATTTGAGCAACCAATTTCTTTTTCTCGCAAGATATCGTTTTCTTCAGAGCAGCTGCCCGGTTTCCCATAACTTTTTTCAGTGTTTGGTTAGAACTCTATCTCATACTCAAACGTGTTTTTATGTCTGCCCCATCCTCATTTTCGAGCAGACCTGATGCTCGTCTTCCTCCTGGCAAACTCAGGAACTGTTTTTCTCAAGGAGATTGCGAGAACTCTCAAAATTGTGAGTTTTGATACCTGATTCGCTTCAAAAAGAGTCTGCCGATCACTGCGGAAGAACAAGCCAGACACGACCCGAACAGCATCAACGGCAAGGGCAGGGAAAGGTGTCATTCCCGTAAAACTCGTCACCGAAAGACGTCCTCTCGCGTGTCGACCACGCTCTCGTCGTCCGTCGCTTTCGAGCATGGCCTGTGCAGCCCGTCCGGATCAATAATGATGACTGACAGGTCGCCCATGCGTTAGAATCGCAACTCAGCCTCCCACAGCCGCAGCTTGTTTCCTAGAACCGCAGCTCATGCTACAAAACATCAACCTGAAGCCGTGATGTATCGTGGGAGCGGAGACAGCGGCCCAGGGTGGTTGACCAGCGAGTAATGCGCGAGGCGGCGGGCTTGTTCAACGACAAGCTGTATTTCGAATGCCACGACTTGCTCGAAGAAGCTTGGAACGACGCCCGGGGGGATGACCGTTCATTTCTCAAAGCGCTCATCGAGATCTCGGTCGGGTTCTACCATGTTGCGGCCGGGAACCATCCCGGCGCCGTCCATCTTTTGTCGCGCGGCATCGCGCGGCTCGAGCCTTTCGCGCCTGAGAGCCGAAGTCTCGACGTCGCGGCGCTCGTCACGACAGCGTTGCGTTGTCTCGAGAAGTCGGAGCAAGCACGGGCTGGGAAGAGCGTGACGTGGGATCTCGAAGATGTTCCGACGATGGACCTTCGTGAGCTAGAGTGAAAAGACCGTGATGCGCTTGTGGATTTTGGGAACCGCGATCGTTGTGACACTCGTCGTTCTCCTGGGTGGAAGGACGCCTGATGCTACCGATTCCGCGGACGCGTCCTCTTACAAGGTCGCGATCTTTGGTTTCGACGGGATGGACCCCGAGTTCCTCGACTATTTTCTCTCGCAAGGCAAGCTCCCGAACTTTCAGAAGCTCATCGACGAAGGTGCTTTCTCTGCGTGCCAGACGTTCAAGCCGACGAAGTCGGTCGTACTCTGGACTTCGGTCGCGACCGGTAAACGGATGGAAAAGCACGGCATTGTGGATTGGCAGCTGCTCTCCGAAGACGGACAGCGCAAAGTGCTGGCCTCTGGCCAGTCGCGTGGCACCGAAGCGTTTTGGAACATCGCGACAACCGCGAACCAATCAGTGCAGATCCTCAATTGGTGGGCGACGTGGCCTGCGGAAGAAGTGATAGGCGAGATCGTCTCCAATCATTTTCCGCGCTCGCTCCACGAAGACATCGCGGAAGTGACTTACCCGGAGGAGCTCGCGGTCGAGCTTGAAGCACTGGGGCTTCCCGGGCGGGAGGCAGCCCATGCGGAGCTCGCGGCGGCGGGGATGCCGGTCTTCTCTCGGGAGCTCGCGGATAGCGCCTTCATGCCCTCGACCAATTTTCGAGCGCGTTTCCAGACGGCCGCCGGTGTCTTCAACGACGACATGATCACGGAGCGGAGCTTGACTCACCTGCTAGAGACACGCGGGCAAGCGGATCTCGTCGCCGCACTCTTCCGGACGGCTGACGTCTACACGCATTTCATGTGGCGATTCATCGAGCGGCGCGTCGCGCAGCGCGTGTGGGACGAGCTTCGCGGAGAAGGCAAGCCCGTGACCCAGGCTATCTCGAGCACGATGGATGAAGCCTATGCGCGGGTGCTCGAGCCCGTCTACGTACACGAGGATGCGCGTTTGGGTCGGTTGATGGAGCGCATGGAATCGGACACGGTGCTCATCGTGCTGTCCGATCACGGCTTTCAATTTCGCAACTACGGCTTCAACCACTACGACGACGGCCGCGGGGGGGTCCGGGAGACTCCCGGCGTGATATTTCTCTGGGGAGGGCCCGTACGAGCCGGCGTGCGTCTCGAGATGCCGTCGCTTTTCGACGTGGCGCCGACGGCGCTGTATCTGATGGGGCTTCCCCAGGGGCGTGATATGGACGGCCGCGTGCTTACGGAAGCTCTCGACCGGAAACTGTTGGCTTTTCGCCCTGTAACTTTCATCGCTTCCCACGATACCGGCTCGCGAGAGGGGGGGACTCGCGAAAGTCCTGTGGATGAAGAAGTTCTACGCGAACTTCGGGCTCTCGGCTACATTCGCTGAGTCCAACCCGCTGCGCCCCAACGGTTTAAAAACCCCTACACCCCTGTTATACTTGACACCAGTATCATCCCGTAGTAGTTTCTTGCCGCTTTCTGGCTAAGGTGATCTTTCATCGCTATCTCGAGATGGAAGTCACTTTCATAAGAAAATACCTTGCACGGTCTTATCCAACCGAGTCCGTTATGATGAAACAGTTATATACGGTGATGCTCGTGCCGCACACGGGGGAGCAGTTTCGCAAATGGCGCTTTTCTTCTGGGATAGTGAAGGCGTTTGCCGCTCTCGCTGGCTTGGCTCTGATCGCGACCGGCGTGCTGGTGGCGCACTATGTTGCTTTCTACCAAGGCCTTACGGATCTTCGTGAGCTCAGATTGGCGAATACCGAGCTCAAACGGCAGAACATCGATTACGAAGTCTCCGTAGAGCACCTGAACGAGCAGGTGGCCTCGCTGCAAGACTTCGTCATGAAGCTATCGGTCATGGCCGGGCTCGATGAGACGCCCCAGCTCACGGATGCGGGCGTCGGCGGCTCTTTGGACTTAGATCTCTCGACTAAAACCAGCGCCTATGCGCAGGTGAAGGACGAGCTCGATCGCATGCGCGGCGACCTCTCCCACCTCGAGGAGCGCGGTCGTGTCCTCGAGCGCTTCTACCAGCAGAACACGCTGATGCTCGCCTCGACACCGTCGATTTGGCCCGTTCGGGGCTACTTTTCGTCCACCTACGGCCAACGCAATGACCCGTTCACGCGCGAGCGCGCCATGCATTACGGCATCGATATCTCGACGTCCACGGGACGGCCAGTCGTTGCCACAGCGGATGGCATCATCCTCTATGCGGCGCGCCGGGGCACCTATGGGAACATCGTGGTCATCGATCACAAATTCGGGATGATGACCCGCTACGCGCACTTGTCCAAGTTCAACGTCCGCGCCGGCGCCCGCGTCAAACGCGGCGACGTCGTGGGCTATGTGGGGAACACCGGCCGCAGTCGCGCCCCGCATCTCCACTACGAAGTTTGGGTCGATGACACGACGGTTCATCCACTCGACTACATCCTTGAATACTACCGCTCCTTCGACCCGAGAAACCGACCTATCGCCACCGCCACGGGGCCCTAGTTACGGCCGCGGTCACGTGTTTTTTCACGGGGGAGTTTGCCCGTGAGCGAGCTCTTGAAAGAAGTAGGTGTCGAACCTTGATTGGATCTCAGCAAGGTTTGCCCGCCGTAAACCCCTCTGCTAGACTGGGATATTTTACTAGGTCGTAAACTCAATTATGTCTTTCGTCAACGTCATCCTCGCGAAAATCCTCGGAAGCCGCTCGGCGCGTGAGCTCAAACGCATGCGGCCCGTCGTCGACACCATCAACGAGCTCGAGCCGTCCATCAAAAAGCTCTCCGACGAAGAGCTTCAAGCGAAAACCGTCGAGTTCAAAGAGCGCCGCGAAAAAGGGGAGACGCTCGAACAGCTCCTTCCTGAGGTCTTTGCCGTGTGCCGCGAGGCGAGTTGGCGTGTTTTAGAGATGCGTCACTTCGACGTGCAGCTCATCGGCGGGATGGTGCTCCACGAAGGCCGCATCGCCGAGATGAAAACGGGCGAGGGCAAGACCCTCGTAGCAACTCTTCCGGTCTACCTGAACGCGCTCACGGGTCAGGGTGTTCACATTGTCACCGTCAACGACTATCTCGCCCGTCGCGACGCGGAGTGGATGGGCCAGCTCTACAAGTTCCTCGGTCTCACCGTCGGCATCATCCAGCACGACATGACCGACACCGAGCGACAGGAAGCTTATCGCTGCGACGTCAGCTACGGCACGAATAACGAGTTCGGCTTCGACTATCTGCGCGACAACATGAAGTTCGATCCGTCGCTCTTCGTGCATCGCCTCTTCCCGAAGATCACCAAGGACGCGGACGGGAAAGAAGTCGAAAGGCTCTTCCACTTCGCGATCGTGGATGAGGTGGACTCGATCCTCATCGACGAGGCCCGCACCCCGCTCATCATCAGCGGCCCGGCCGAGGAGTCGACAGACCTCTATTACAACGTCGATCGCATCATTCCCAAACTCCGGCGCGATCTCGATTTCACCGTCGACGAGAAGACCAAGACGGTGACGCTTACCGAAGAGGGCGTTCCTAGCGTCGAAAAACTGATGGGTGTCGACAATCTCTACGAGCCTTCGCAGATGCACATCCTCCACCACGTGTATCAAGCATTGCGCGCGCACGCGCTCTACAAGCGCGACACCGATTACATGGTGAAGGACAATCAGGTGATCATCGTGGATGAGTTCACGGGCCGCCTCATGCCAGGCCGCCGCTGGTCGGACGGGCTCCATCAGGCCGTCGAAGCCAAAGAACACGTCAAGATCGAGCGCGAGAACCAGACGCTTGCGACGATCACCTTCCAAAACTACTTCCGCATGTACGACAAGCTCGCCGGTATGACGGGTACGGCGGAGACAGAAGCGACGGAGTTCGAGAAAATTTACGGGCTCGAGGTCATACCGGTCCCCACGAATCGGACGCTTATCCGCGATGAATATCCCGACGTCGTCTACCGGACCGAGCGCGAGAAGCTCACCGCCATCACGGACGAGATTCGCGGTTTGGTCGAGGAAGGTCGGCCGGTGCTCGTCGGCACGACCTCGATCGGAAAGAGCGAGACGTTGTCACAGCGGCTGAAGCGTGGCGGTGTCAAGCACGTTGTCCTCAACGCCAAGTATCACGAAATGGAAGCCGAGATTGTCGCCCAGGCGGGCCGTCCGGGCGGGGTCACGATCGCGACCAACATGGCCGGTCGCGGAACCGATATTCTGCTCGGCGGTAACCCCGAATATGCGGCACGCGTCGCCCTCAAGAAGAAGAAGCTCGATCCGCTCGAGGTCGAGCCAGACGTTTGGGACAAAGCAGTCGAAAAGGCGAAAGAAGAAGCGGAGACGGCGCATGGAGAGGTGGTCGAGGCCGGTGGGCTGCACATCCTAGCGACGGAGCGCCACGAGTCACGGCGCATCGACAACCAGCTCCGCGGGCGCGCCGGACGTCAAGGCGATCCGGGAAGCTCGCGCTTTTTCTTGTCCCTCGAAGACGACTTGATGCGTATTTTCGGGAGCGATCGCATCAGCGGTCTGATGCAGCGGCTCGGCATGGAGGAAGGCGTTCCCATCGAGCACAAAATGGTCACTAACGCCATCGAGCGCGCTCAGAAGCAAGTCGAAGGGCAGAACTTCTCCATCCGTAAACATCTGCTCGAATATGACGACGTGATGAACAAGCAGCGCGTTGCCATCTATCGGCTGCGCCGCGAGATCCTCGATGGGAAGGAACAGCGCGACTACATTCTCGAGCTCGCCGACAACATTCTCGACTTTCTTCTCGACCAGCACTTGTCAGCGGAAATCGACGTCGAAGAGTGGGATCTCGACGGATTCCATAAAGCTCTGCAGGGACAATACGGCCTCGATAGTGGGACCCTCTCTGCTATCGACTGGGACGGACTGAACCGCGACGAGATTCGGGAAGAGCTCGCGAAGAAGAATCGAGAGCGCTACGAAAGCAAGGAGCAAGTCGTCGGTCCCGACCTGATGCGCACCCACGAGCGCATCATCATGCTCCAGGTGGTCGACTCGCAGTGGAAGGACCATCTTTACGCGATGGATCACTTGAAAGAGGGCATCGGGCTCAGAGGCTACGGGCAACGCGACCCCCTCATGGAGTACAAGAAAGAAAGTTTCAGCATGTTCGAGGCAATGTGGGATCGCATCGAAGAAGAGATCGTGCGGCTCTTGTTCCTGCTACGCCCGGTACGCGAGCCGGCTTTCGAGCGGCGTCCGGCCGCCCGGCCCGCGCGCCTATCGTTCAACGATCCGAGTGCTATGACTTCGGCTTTCGACGCGCCGCGAGCGGCGGGTCCAAGGCGAGAGTCGCAGGGTGGTGTGGACGCCGCGGTGACGACCATCAAACGCACCGAGGCCAAAGTTGGGCGGAACTCTCCGTGCCCGTGCGGCAGCGGCAAGAAATACAAGAAATGCTGCGGCGCGAATGTTTGATTTTTCGAACCACTGCTATTACATGAAAAGGAAATTGTGAGCGCGCCGAATTTCCCAGAAGCCCTGACTTTCGAAGACGTTCTTCTCATTCCGCAAAAGTCCGAAGTTCTTCCATCCCAGGTCGACGTCTCCAGCCAGCTCACCGCGAAAATCCGCCTCAAGATCCCGATCTTGAGCGCGAGCATGGACACGGTGACCGAATCAGGGCTCGCCATCGCCGTAGCACAGCTCGGCGGGCTCGGCGTCATCCACCGTAACCTCACCGCGGAGGTCCAAGCGGACGAGGTCGACAAGGTCAAACGCTCCGAGAGCGGAATGATCGTGGACCCGATCACAATGACGGCGGACCGACCCATCAAAGACGCCTTGGCGGTGATGTCGAAATATCGCATCTCGGGCGTTCCCATCACTGAGGAGGGACGGCTTCTCGGGATTCTCACGAACCGCGACCTCCGCTTCGAGTCGCGGCACGACCTTCCGATTTCGGAGGTCATGACGAAGGAAAACCTCATCACTGTTCCTGTCGGTACGACCCTCGATGAGGCGCGGGCACTGCTTCACCAACATAGGGTAGAAAAGCTTCTCGTCGTGGATGACGACTACCAGCTGAAAGGGCTCATCACCGTCAAAGACATCCAGAAGGCGATGAAGTACCCGAACTCCGCCAAGGATGACTTGGGACGGCTGCTCGTGGGCGCGGCCATAGGAACGGGTGACGATTCTATCGAGCGCGCGAAGCGCCTCATCGATTCCAAAGTGGACGTCATCGTCGTGGACACGGCGCATGGCCACAGCCGCGGGGTTCTCGAAACGGTAGAGAGGCTTCGCGGCATGGTCAGAGACGTCGGCATCATCGCCGGCAATGTAGGGACCGGCGAAGCGGCCGAAGACTTGATCCGAGCCGGCGTCGACGCGGTCAAAATCGGCATGGGACCCGGCTCGATTTGCACGACGCGGATCGTCTCAGGAGCGGGCATGCCGCAAATCACGGCCATATTCGATTGCGCCGAGGTCGCGGCGAAGCATGGCACGCCTCTCATTGCCGATGGCGGGATTAAGTTTAGCGGCGACGTCGTCAAGGCGATTGCGGCAGGAGCGCAGAGCGTCATGATCGGAAGCCTCTTTGCCGGCACCGCCGAGAGCCCGGGCGAGACGATTCTCTACCAGGGCCGGACCTTCAAGACCTATCGGGGCATGGGATCGCTCGGTGCCATGAGCGACGCGACCAAGGATCGCTACTTCCAGCAGGAAGTGGAAGCTTCGAAGCTCGTACCCGAAGGCATCGAGGGACGGGTGCCGTACAAAGGTGCCCTGCATGGTGTCGTCGACCAACTCGTGGGGGGACTCCGCTCCGGGATGGGTTATTGCGGCGCGGGTAGCATCGAGGACTTGCAGAAAAAAGCGCGCTTCGTGCGCATTACCGCGGCGGGTCATCGTGAAAGCCACGTGCACGATGTCATTATCACCAAAGAAGCTCCGAACTATCAGCTCGACTAGTTATTGGCATGCAACGATTCGGTAAGTGGCCCTTGGGCATTTGTGTCGCTTTCGGCATCATCATCATTGGCTGCGAGCTGCGAACGTCGCCTGCGCCCATCACGGTCTATAGCTCGACCCAGCAAGTTTCATTCCCTCTGCCGCAAGGTTGGACGGCGGACGAGGCCGTCATGCAGGCCGGCTTTCACATGCAGACCTTCACCGGGCGCTCCATCGACGTTCCCGATCGGCCGGGTATTCGCGCGCAGATTTTGGCGGGGCCGATGCCCGACGGCGCCGTGGACGACGTGGCGGCGCGATTTCGCCGCGAGCTCGAGATCGAGCGCGAAGAGAACTACTCGTTACACGGCTCGGATGGGAAGTTCTGGTCGTTTCTCTCCATGGACGGCGACGAAGCTTCGAAGCTGATGCTTACCGATGTGGATGGCCGGCTCTACGGCCTCTATGTCACGGGCGAGACGCGCACCCTCGAAGCGTATGGCGATGCCGTCAACCGCATGTACGGCGAGTTCTCGCTCGAGCAGGGAAAGTATTTCGACGCCTACGAGGCGCCGGACGGCGAGTTCGTGATCAAACATCCCCGTAGCTGGGCGCGCACCCACGCGGCCGCCAAAGCCGGCGAGTCGCTCTTCGTCGGCTTTCGCAGCACGCCGCTCGCGGTCGAAAAAGATGGTATGACGGTACACGCGACGCTCGAGGTCACCGTGAATCGAGTCGCGCCCGAAGTCACCGTCGAGAGTTTCTATGTCGAGCGCGCCGAGCTACTCGGCGATACCTATCGGCTCCTGAAGCACGAAGTCATGGAAGAGGTGGGCGCGATCTCGACCCTCTACGCCGTCGAGACTCAGCTCGCCAGTCATCTCGAGCGCACGGTTTATTTCGTGAACGACCGAAAAAGCTTCATTTACAAGTTCAACGCGCGCAATCGGGTGTACTATGCCATCGAGCCCTGGATCGATGAGATCGTCGGGAGCTTTTTTAGCCTGGAGAGAAGGACGAATCAATGGCGACCTTGATCGATCGTGTTCTCGGGCGTCCGGCGAGCGCGCAGGTTGCCGAGTTCGTGCTCCCGAGAGTCGCGAGTGCGGACGGCGCCATCGAGCTCGTGAACGAGGGCGACGGCCGCTATGACATCGTCGACAAAGCGGGTCGATCTGCCGTCACGCCGGAAGCGTGGTCGCAATATCTCTACTTTCGCTTGAGCGATGCGCTCAAACGAAAGCTCGCGCCGCGCGCCGTCATCGAGGTCGACTATTTCGGCAACGAGTTCGCTACCTTCCGGCTGCAATATGTCTCGACCGACAAGGACGCACCCTATGGCGGGCTCTACAAGGAAGCCGAGCAGCGCTGGGACGGCGTTACGACCGCAAAGCCGACGTGGAAGCGCGCGCGATTTCTTATTGAGGACTTCGACTTCGGTGTCGATGGCGGGGCTCGCTCGCAGAACGTTGGAGCAAGCTTCCGGATGGAGATCCGCCAGGATTTCCACATCGGCCGCGTGGCTGTCTCGACCAAAGTCCAAAGCGAGCTCCCCGGAGACATGACGGGCTTCACCGCGCGTGCACCTCTCCCGTCGATTCGAAAATCTCCCGAGCGCGTCTATCCCATTTGGTGGCTCTTCGTCGAGATCACGAACCTCTGCAACTTCCACTGCACGTTCTGCCCGGACGAGATCATGGAGCGCAAGCGCGGCCTGATGGATTTCGAGGACGCGTGCAAGATTTTCGACCAGGTCGCGCGCGAGAAAAACCGCCTCGGCCCGCTCTATCCCATCAAGCTCCATCAAATGGGCGAGCCCTCGATCCATCCGCGGCTCGTGGACATCGTGCGCTACGCCGAACAGGAGAAAGGCCTTCCCATCGAGCTCAATACCAATTGCAGCCTCCTGACGCCCGAGCTCGTCGACGGCCTGTATGGCGCGGGGCTCACGAATTACATCCTCAGCTACCAGACGCCCGACGCGGAGTCATTCGAGACGCGCAAGGTCAAGAACAAGAAGCTCACCTTCGATATCTATCTCGAGAAGGTGAGAATGGCCGTCGAGCGCAAGATCGCGACAGGTGCTTCGACGAAGCTCGAGATCGACATCATGAATACGCTCGGCTCTGCCGGCATCCAGATCGTCGGGGCGAACAGCCAGGCGGATCGGGTCATGCTCGACTGGATCTCCTTCGCGCGCTCCATCGAGCGCAAATACGGGCTCGAGCCCAAAAAGCACGACCTCAACTTCGTCGATGGTGGCTTTCGCTTTCTCGAGCACGACGCCGATACGGGCCGTTACGAAATCCTTCCCGGCGTCGATATTCTCTGGAAGGAGCTTCACACATGGGGCAACATCATTCAAGGTGAGGCGGTGAAGCAAAAGGTCGACGGTTATTGCCCGGCGCCGAACGAGCAGTTCGTCATTCTCTGGGATGGAACCGTGACCGTGTGCTGCACGGATTACGAAGGCACGCTAGCGATGGGAAACGTCCACGAACAATCCATCGAGGAGATTTGGACCGGGCCTAAATGGCGCCGGCTGCGCGAGACGATGTGGGAGGACATCCTCGAGTCCAAGACATGCCGGGTGTGCAAAGGCGTCGAAGAGCCGGAGCTCGTTCAAATCCAAGCCTGATAATGACGCGTCTCGCGCTCGCAACGCTCCGCGAGGATGTCGAGCTCTTCGTACAGGTGAATTTCTAACGATCTAGAACACTTCCGGCACAAACGTTTGGTCCGACAACGGGGGCCGTACGTAACCGACGTTCTTTTGCCTCGGGGGAAGTTTGATTTCGGGGTCCTCGAGCTCGTCATAGGGAATCTGACTCAGCAGATGTGCGATGACGTTGAGTCGCGCCCGCTTCTTGTCGTCCGCTCGCACCACGAACCAAGGGGCCTGTTTGATATCGGTGTGGTCGAACATTTTGTCTTTGGCCCTGGAATACTCGACCCACTTTGCCCGCGACTTGAGATCCATCGCACTGATCTTCCACTGGCGAATGGGATCGTTGATGCGCTGTCTAAATCGAGACTCCTGCTCTTCGTCGCTCACTGAGAACCAATACTTGATCAACTTGATCCCGGAGCGAACCAGCATGCGCTCGAACTCCGGACACGAGCGCAAAAACTCCCGGTACTCCTCCTCGCTGCAGAATCCCATCACCTGCTCCACGCCGGCGCGGTTGTACCAGCTCCGATCGAAGAGCACCATCTCGCCAGCGGCCGGGAGATGAGAAACGTAGCGCTGGAAGTACCACTGGGTTTTCTCCCGCTCTGTCGGCGTAGCTAGGGCTACCACGCGACAGATACGTGGGTTGAGGCTTTGGGTGATGCGCTTGATGGCACCGCCCTTGCCGGCGGCGTCGCGTCCTTCGAAAATAACGACGACGCGGAGTCCCTTGTCTTGGATCCACTTCTGGAGCTTGACGAGCTCCACCTGAAAGTTGGCCAGAGCCTTGTTGTACGTTTTTTTCTTGAGCTTCTCGCTTGTTGCGTCCGAGAGTTTCGCGTCTTCCGGCGGTTTCTTCCTGTCTGTCCGCTTATTTGCCATGATCGTACTTGAAAGACAGACTCACCCGTGCACGGTACGAGGTAACCTTCCCGTCTTCGATGGCCATGTCCAGCTTGTTGATTTCTGCGATTCTCAAGTTTTTCAGACTCTTGCCGGCAGTCTCCACGGCGTTCTTGGCGGCTTCCTCCCAGGAAACATCGCTCGAGCCCACCAATTCGACGACTTTGTAAACGCTGTCAGTCATAACTTCCTCCATTTAGCGGTTGATCATCAAAAAACAGTACGACCATGCTGGCCGGGAGGATAGTCTCAGATTCGGGTCAACAGGAGCAAACCGGCGCCCAATGAGAGGTGAGAGTAGAGCAACTCGGCGCGCGGGATCCGCTAGGCGCGGTATGCTTGGCCCGCCGGGCCATGAAGATCGCCTTTTTCCTCAATCGTGACATCCACGCGAACGTTGCGTTAAACCACTTGAAGGACGTGCTTCGAGATCACGAGGTCTCGCTCTTCTTTTCCGATAAGGTCGGTCGCGCGCCGGGGCACGAGACGCTCGATCTTCTGCGCCTCATCGAGCAGGACATCCCCAACGAGCACGTGTATCCCGGCGTCGACGAGCCCGGCGAGCTTCTGAGCTTCGCGGAGCTCGGCCGTCGCTTCGCGAGTCGTCTCGAGACCGTTCATCAGCCGAATGAGCCTCCCTTCATCGAGCGGCTCGGAGTCCTCGCCCCCGACCTCGTCGTCTCGATCCGCTATGGACGTATTTTCAAGGACGCGTTCGTCGCCGTCCCGAGGCTCGGCGTACTCAATCTGCATTCTGGTTTGTTGCCGAGCTATCGCGGTATTCTCGCGACGTTTCAAGCTCTTCTCGCTGGCGACGACGAAATAGGCTGCACGCTCCATGTCATCTCGGACGCGACCATTGATAACGGTCCCATCGTCGATGAAGCTCGCGTCGCCGTCGACGCGAATGGTTCTCTGTTCGGCCACGTCTTGAGTCTCTACGCGCCCGGCGCGCGACTCGTCGAAAAAGCGATCGCGAAGCTCGCGGCGGGAGAAACGCTCGAGACGCGAGAACAGGAGGCCGGTGCGGGGAACTACTTTACGTTTCCTACCGCCGAGGAGCTCGCCCAATTCGCGCGTTTGCGCTATCCCGTCTTCAAGGCCTCGGAATACCGATCTCTTCTCGCCCGCTACCGACGAGCACTCTAAGGTAGCCGGAGCGCTACGAGCTCCGCAGAGTGCTCGCGCTTTCCTACGGCGACGACGATGTATTGCACGCCTTCGTGCATATAGGTCATTGGCACACCGGTCTGGTGCGCCGGTAGCTCGAATTCCGAAACGATCTCGCCGGTGGCCTTATCGTGTGCTCGAAGAAGCGGGCCGCCACCGCCAAACATGCCGAAAAGACCGCTGCCTTCACCGGCGAACAAGAGCGTTTTCGTGACGAGCAAGCCTACGCGCTCCGGCCGCCCGGTGCGTGGAAGCGCAACACCTTCGAGCGCTGGGTGCTCGCGGACATAGTCCGGGACTTCGCCGTTCGCCATCATCCACACGTGCTCACCCGTGTTCAAATCGATGGCTGTGATACGGCCCCAAGGGGGCTTGATGAGAGGGAGTCCCTGTGGGCCACCCCCTTCGGGTAGGCGCAACCGTCGTCCGCGGACGTAGTCCATGTTGGACAAGTTCGGGGAATGCACGAGACCGATCGGTGTCGGGTCGGTTGAGGACGAGACGTAGAGATAGCCCGTCTCCGGGTCGAAGGCCGCGCCCTGCCAGTTCGCGCCGCCTTGAGAGCCCGGCAGATTGAGCGTTCCTTTGTTGGTCTCGGTCACAACGGTCGGCGGCGTGAAAAGCGGGCCGAGCGTGTAGGTCGCGCCAATCTCCAGGGCTTGTTTCTCGAGCTCCGGAGTGAAGTCGATGAGATCGTCCTCGCTCACACCTTGGCGATCGAACGGCGCGGGTTTCGTCGGGAAGGGTTGGGTCGGTGCCGTTTTCTCTTCAGGGATTTTAGTCTGCAGGACCGGACGTTCCTCGATCGGCCAAACGGGCTCACCCGACTCTCGATTGAAAACGAACGTGAATGCCTGTTTCGTGACTTGGGCGACGGCTTTCACCTTCTTGCCGTCGACGGTGATGTCGGCGAGCACGGGAGCGGCCGGAAGGTCGTAGTCCCAGATGCCGTGATGGACCAATTGATAATGCCAGACGCGCTTTCCCGTTCTCGCGTCCAGACACACGAGGCTCTGAGAAAAAAGATTATCGCCGTGTCGATGACCGCCGTAATAGTCCCCAGTCGGCGCTTCGGTCGGAAGATACACGTAGCCGAGCTCCGGGTCCGCGGACATGGACGTCCACACGGAAACGTTCCCCGTATATTTCCAAGAATCGCCTTCCCAAGTGTCGTGCCCCTCCTCGCCAGGTCGCGGTACGGTGTGGAAAATCCACTTCCGCTCGCCGGTCCGCACGTCATAACCTCGGATGTGGCCCACGGGCATTTCTTTGGTCGGTGGCACGCCGCCCGCCGGAAAAGCGTTGCCGATGACGATGACATCTCCGGTGACGATCCCGGGCGTGCTCGAGCCGACGGGATCGTTCATGAGGTCGACGTTCTGGTCCAAGCCTTCTCTGAGGTCGACGATCCCATCCCGCCCGTAATCCGGGTAGGGCCGTCCCGTCTTGGCGTTGAGTGCTACCAAGTAGTGCGCTGGCGTGAGGAAGAAGATGCGCTCGTCCTCGCCGTCCGTCCAATAGGACAAGCCGCGGCCCGATGTCTTGCGCGGCGCGCTCTTCGCGCGCTCGCCTTCCTCGAAACGATAGATCCAGAGCGTTTCGCCGGTCTCGGGGTCGATCGCCACTGCGGCGCGGCGCGTGCCGGCGGTGGTATACATCACCCCGTTCATCATGATCGGCGTCGCTCGGAAGTTGATGTCGGGGCCAGGACCGAGATTGTTACCGTTCCAGCGCCAGGCGATCTCGAGCTCGGAGACGTTGTCCCGGTTGATCTGGTCGAGCGGGGCGTAGCGCGTGCTGCCAAGATCGCCTCCGTAATAAGGCCACTCTCCATTTTGAGCTCCATGTTGAGCCATGAGCGTGGAGCACGAGAGCACGACGATAGCAGTAAGGAGACCGTGTCGAAGATTCATACGCGTGGATTCTAGTGGCCTTGGCCTTAGAAGTCACGAGCCGACTCGCGACCGAAAGGCCTCGGTGATATTCTTTGCGCGCTCATGATGCACGATTTGAAATACGCGTTCCGCACACTCGTTCGCCAACCGGTGTTCTCGGTCGTGGCGCTTCTTACGCTGGCGCTCGGCATTGGCGCGAACACGGCTATTTTTAGCCTCGTCAAAGGTGTTTTGCTCGATGCCCTTCCGTACAACGATTCGGAGGAGCTCGTCGCGGCCTGGGAGCGAAAACCGGAAGGCGGCACTGAATTCGTGTCTCCGCCGACCTTTCTCGATTGGAAAGATCCTATCGGCAAGATCATAGACAATCCACACGGTAAGGCCGAAGTGGTTGGCGTTATTGCTTATTCGATGTCTCAGCGCACGACGGAGATGGGGCTCCGCATGGAGCTCGGCGCCTCCGGAGTCGACCTCGTGCGTCTCGTCGTGCGCAACAGCATGACCCTTGTCGGCCTCGGGATGGCGTTCGGGCTCATCGCAGCGCTCGGGCTCACCCGGTTCTTATCAGGGCAGCTATATGGGGTGGGCACGCTCGACCCGGCCGTATTCGTCTCGGTGGCCGTCGTTCTCGGGCTCGCCGCCTTCGTCGCGAGCTACCTGCCGGCGCGGCGCGCCACCCGCGTCGATCCTATCGAGGCGCTGCGCGTGGAGTGAGCGCCACCTGGAAACCCGCGCGCTTCTGGTGGCTGGGGGTGTTTGTCCTCGCCGTCGTCGCCTATCTGTACGCGCTCGACGGTCTCTACATCCCGCATATCGGGGACGAAGCGCCGTATATTGAAATCACGCGTCTGACGGGCGCGAGCGGCGCCTGGCTTCCGCTAAAGACCGCGCCCGGGCTCGAGAACACGAAGCCGCCGCTTCTATATTGGATTGGGATCGCCTCGACCCATTGGGGTCGTCACTTCACGCTCTTTCGATTGAGGCTGCCCATCGCCCTGTGCACGTTTCTCTTGGCGGCGCTCGTCTTTTTCGTGACCGAGCGGCTGACGAAAGACCGCATGCGGGGCGTACTTGGTGGCTTGACCTTTCTCGGGTTCTATTCGAGCTTTCAATACGGCCGGCCTTTTCTGACAAACCAACTGGAATCCTTGTTCGTGTTTCTGTCCTTCGCGATCCTGCTTCTCGGGCGTCGATACCGGGATCGGCTCGCGCTCTGGGTGGGCATCGGTGTGTCTCTTGGAATCGCGTGCTTGTTCAAATCCTTTGCGCTGGTAGCACCGGTGGGACTCGCCCTAACCTGGTTTACCTTCATGGAGCGAGGTGATTTTCTCGTTCGAGACGCGCTGCGGATTGCGGTGGCGGTGATCGTGGCGCTGGGCTGCTTTGCGGTATGGCCCCTCTTCGATCCCGAGCCCGGTGCGATCTTGCAGCACTTCGTCCTCGAAGAGAATCTCCGGAAGCTCGGCGGCGAAGGCTATTTTCAGAAGCTTTTTGCCTAGCCTTATCCGATCTACCGTCTCTGGCTCGGACACATCGGCAATGCGGGCCTTTTCGCCGTCCCTCTCATCTATCTCGTGGTCCGGAGCGTGCGCGAACGCAAGAGCGCCACGGTGGACGAGAAGGGTTTGTGGATTCTCGTGCTGTCTTTTCTCATCGTGTTTTCCGTCCCGAGCCAGCGCCAGGAAAACTATCTGATCCCAACCATCCCGGCGCTTTCGATTTTGCTCGCGATGCGGTGGCCGTCGATCGACCCTCGCTGGTTCCGTCTGTTCCATCTCCCCGGAATCGCGATGCTCGTCGTGCTTATCTCCCTCATGTGGGCCGCACGGAGCGACTTTCTGCCGGCCGGAAGCTATGCTCCGTGGCAGCTCGCCGTGCCCGTGTTAGCGCTCGGCGGCTGGCTCTTCGCCACGTTCTCGGTGCGTCGAGCGCCCCAACTTTTCCATGCCCTAGTGTTTCTGAGCTTCCTGTCTCTCACGACGGCGACCGCGCCCTTCGAGGGGCCCGCGGGCCGGTTCGAACCGGCCCGCGTCGCGCGCCTCGCGGGCAGACGCGTTTATGTCCCCGAGGATTTCGTTCGTAGGCACCAGCAACACCGTTTTCTCCTTCCGGGAATGCGCGTCGAAAGCTACGACCCGTCGGACAGCGCTCGCCTAAAGCACCTCCTCGCATCGGGTCGGATGGTCGTCGTGCGTCGAGCTGTCGGCGAGACGGCCACGGGACCGTTCCGGGTTCTCGCGCGCCGTCTCGATCTGACGTCACGGCATTCGCTATCCGAGATGTGGCGCATCGCGTTCGAGCGCGAGCTCCACCTCCTCGTCCGCCAAGAGCTCGTGGTGCGCCGTTTTCGCCGGGGCCGAATGTGAACATCGAATCTCAGCGGCGCGTCGACCGCTATCTCGGCGTGCCGATTTGCCGGTTGCTGTCGCTATTGCCGCGGGCACGCGATCGCGCCGCGGACGCGCCGCGACCCAAGAAGATCCTCGTGATCCTGCTCTCCGAGATGGGGAGTCTTTTTCTCGCACGCCCGATGCTCTTGCGGCTTCGAGAGAAGTACCCCGAGGCCGCGCTCTATGCGCTCGTCTTTCAACAGAACAAGGAAGTGCTCGAGCTTCTCGAAATAATTCCAGAAGGTCATATCCTCACGGTGCGAAATAGCTCGCTGAAGGCGCTCCGGCAAGACAGCTTCGCAGCCATCAAGATGCTGCGTTTCATCGGCATCGATACGGTTGTCGACTGCGAGCTCTTCTCCCGCGTCAGCTCGATCTACTCGATCGCGAGTGGAGCGCGTGTGCGTGTCGGCTTCGAGCGGCACACGCAAGAAGGACTCTACCGGGGAAGCTTCATCAATCGCCCGGTTCTCTACAACCCTTATCAGCACACCGCACAGCAGTTCTTGACGCTTGCGGAGGCCATCGAAGGAAGCGGGGTGCCCACGGTGAAGCGCCCCATCGTGGACGCCGACCTCACGCTGCCGCGGATGAAGCTGGTGGAGGGGGAGCTCGAGACGGCGCGGCGACATTTCGAAGACAGCTTTCCCGCGGCGGGAGGCCGGCGCCTCGTGCTCCTCTATCCTGGCGGGGGCCTTCTGCCCATCCGCGCCTGGCCCATCGAGTCCTATGTCGAGCTGGCTTCGGCAATGGCTAACGAGGGATTCGTCGTCGGCGTGATCGGCCTCGTGGCCGACAAGCCTTTGGCCACGAAGCTCCAGGAGGCGATTGGCGAAGCCGATTGTCTCGACGTGACCGGATACACCAAGACGGTGCGCGAGCTCATGGTGCTCTTCCATGTGGCGGATTTGCTCGTCACGAACGATGGTGGGCCGGGACATTTCGCGGCGATGGCACCCATCCCGAGCATCATTCTCTATGGCCCGGAAACGCCGGTGCTCTATGGAAGCCTCCAAAAAAAAGTGCATCACTTCTACTTGAACCTCTCTTGTTCGCCGTGCGTTATGGCCTACAACCATCGCGCGTCGCCCTGCGATGGGGACAGCCAATGTCTAAAGAGGATTACCCCCGCTGTGGTAATCCGAAAGGCGAAGGAGCTCGTGAGCTCAAAGCCCGTAGGCGAGTAACTGCTCTAGCGCTTCGTCGAAGCTCGCGAGCTCGTCGCTTTCCAAGTCGCGGCCAGGCGCGCGCGGGAGGCCCACGGGAGCTCTTGGGCCCGTAGACCCGCTTTGATGATGCCGGTCGGATTGTTCGTGCGCGCCATCCAGTCCAAGTCGTCAAAAGGGGTGACGAGTGGAACCATCGTGCCTTCGAGCGAAGAGCTCACTCGTCGCCATCATTCATCATTCATTCTGGAACATTACAAAGAGTTGATCCGCGTGCGCGGCGAAGACCAAACGCTTTACTGAGACAGACTACCAAGTGCTTGCGTCCGGGAGCGAACGGATCTACGATGCGCTCACGGTGGTCACCTGCCCCTGGGCAATCCCACCCCACACACGACCGTGGGACGTTGGCCCCTTTAGCGCGGCAGTCGAAAAAACGGACCCTCGTCTCGAGGCGCCCTATGGGCTGGCGGCCCGATTCAAGAGGAGGGATTTGTGCGAAGCTTGAGAAAGATGTCGGTCGCGGTTGCCATTGTCGTTGTTGTGTCCTGCTCTGGCCAGGAGCAACAGGTCTTGAGCAACTTCTTCGAGGCGGTAAAAGGAGGCGACGCGGCCGTTTTGGCGAGCGTCTCGCTGGCGGCGTTCGAAGGAGGGGTTGAGACTTGGGAGCTCGTCGAGATGGGGCCGGAATCGGTCGCGCCGTTCGAGCTTCCCGGGCTCCATGAGCAGTTGATGAAAAAACGCAGCGAGATCAAAATTGAGAATGGCACCAATGCGAACTATGCCGGCGACCATCGCGAGTTGTTCGATGAGTACAAGAAGAAAAAAGCCGAGGATACCGACTCCATGTTCGAGGGCGAGCTCGGGGAGTTTCAGACAGAGTGGGAAAAGCGCATGGAAGCGCAGTCGAAGCTCGAGGAAGAAGAGAAAGAGATAACTGCGATTATGGACGACCTGAAATCCGCGGCGGGGCTTTCCTTGAACACTTCCGTCAGCGAGAAATTCGATGGGAACGTGAAAGGCAAAGAGCTCCATCTCAAAGTGAATGACGGCTCGGCGGAGAAGGGCTACGTGTTCATGCTGAAACGTTACGAGCTCGCGGACAAGGAGCGCAACATTACGCCGATATCTCGGTGGATCATCACGGAGATCAAAGAGCAGGCGTAGCCGGAAGCTACTTTTCGATATAGCCGAGGGATTCGAGGCTTCGGCGCGTTTGTTCGGAAAGCTCCTCGTCTCCGGTCGAAGGGCCGGTGCGCTTCGTCTCGGTGGCTTGCTGCCAGGCGACGGTTTGCGTCCGGAAGCTCGAGAGCTGTGCCTCGAAAGGAGCGATGCGGGCCGCCGATCCCTCATAGCGATTTTCGACCTCGGCGGGATCGCGATACATGTCGAGGAGCCGGAATCGTGCGCCCCTACCTTCCGTCTCGGGATATCGGACGAGCTTCAACCGACCGTTCGTGATCGCCATGAGATGTTGGTCGTTCTGGAAAAATATCTGAGGGTGGAGCCGGTTTCTCGTACCGCGTACGAGCGGCAAAACGGATTTTCCCCGGAGTCCTGCGGGGAACGATACTTGCGCTAGATCCAGAATCGTTGGATAGACATCGAGGGTCGAGACCGTCCCATGAATGCGCTCGCCCGCGGGAAGAAATCCGGGAAACGATGCGATGAGCGGGATCCGGAGCGACGGGTTGAAGAGATTGAAACCGTGGTCGAAAAAGTAGTCGTGCTCGCCGAGGCTCTCTCCGTGATCGGAGGTGAAGAGGACGAGCGTCTCTCCCGCATGCTGGCTCGCGGCGAGCCCGTCGAGCACGCGACCGATATGTGCGTCGACGGCGAGAATCTCCGCGTCATAACGATCCACGTAGTCACCCCAATGGGTCTCACCCTCGACGGCCAGGTGCCGGTTGACCCCGCCGTGATAGCCGGTGACTTTCTCGAGCTCAGGTCCACGGGGGATAACGCCGTCCCCGCGAAATTGCGAAAGAAGCTCCTGAGGAGGGTCGTAAGGTGTATGCGGGTTGACATAGTGGAGCCACATGAAGAACGGGCGCTCGTCGCCGGTCGCGGATAGGTAGTCGAGCCCGAACTCGGTAATGGCTTCGGTCCGCTCGAGCTCCGTTTCGCTGGTGAGCCACGTCTGCTCGTAGGTGTCGAAGCCTTGAGCAAAGCCGAGAGCCTGGTCCAGGTTACCGTTGTCAAGGGCCGCGCCGGTGCGGTAGCCCGCTTCTCGGAACGTCTCGGCGAGGGTTTTATTGAAATCGGGCAGGTCGCGGTTTCTGACCGTGAGCCCGTGCTGGGACGCGTAGAGGCCGGTGAAGAGCGCAGCAAAGCTCCCGCGCGTTTTCGGCCAATAGGTGAAGGCCGTTTCGAAGAGAACGCCTTTCGAAGCGAGCTCGTCGATTCTGGGGCTCGTGTTCCTTGGATAGCCGTAGGCGCTCAAATGATCGGCGCGGAGTGTATCCACCGTGATCAAGACAACGTTGATGCCGGCATTGCGATGGACGGGCTCGAGTCCGGACTTGCCGGAATCGCCGCAGGTAGCAAACACGAGAAGGCACAAAACGACGATGCTTCTCTTCATGAGACAGTCTTTTCACCGGAAACGTTGGCAAAAGCGACGACGAGCTCCTCCGCCGCTTCGCTCGGGAGCGCCGTCAAAGGCATCCGACACGGGCCTCCGTAAAATCCCTGTTTTTCGAGAAGCGCCTTCACGCCCGGGATCCCATACTTTCCAATCAAAACCCGAGAGAAGATTGCGAGGCGCCCCTGGAGCTCTCGAGCCCGTTCGAGCTTCCCCGCTTGGAAAGCTTCTTCGATATCCACGCAAACATCATAGGCCGAGCATGCATCCGCCAGGATAGCGCCCTCCGCACCAACAGTGAAAGCCGCGTAGAGCACGTGGGCCGCTCCGGTGAGGACGAGAATGCCCCGCGATGATAGTGAGGTGTCACCACGATCGCGTAGTCGCAGCCGATCTCGCCGGCCCAGCGGGAAAGACTTGCTGTTGCTCGGGTCGACTCTTCGCCCGTCCCCGCGAGCATCACTCTGTGCGCGGGGATGACGTCACGCGCACGCTCCAAGAGGCGTTTTTTTTCATCCGTGTCGAGGGCAACGAACTCGCCGGTCGTTCCGAGCACCGTGTAGCCAGCTAAACGAGTCTCGTTCCACTTCTCGATGTCGGGGACGAGGGCGTCAAGCGCGAGCTCTTCCGACGCGTCGAACAGCGTAGGAATGGCGGCGATGATGCCTTTGAGCGCCTTCGTCATCTCTGATTCAGGCCTGCGGCCGAGCCTCGATACGGAGTCGTCTTTCGGTCTCGCTCAGGACGTTGAAGTGCACGATGGTCGCGTCTTCTCGTCGCCAGCGTCCCAGCTTTTCTGCCCACTCTACCACTACCAAGGCGCCCTCTTCCTCCATTTCCTCGATCCCGAGCTCGTCGAGCTCGCGCTCCTTTTCGATGCGATAGAGATCGAGGTGGTAGAGATCGCGCGAGCTGCCACTGTATCGGTTGACGAGGGCGAAGGTCGGGCTCACGACGAGCGCGGCGTCGATGCCGTAGGCGGCTGCGAGACCTTTGGTAAAGAGGGTCTTGCCCGCGCCGAGCTCGCCTTCGAGGTAGTAAGCCGGACAATCGGGTTGCTGCTTGGCGAGGGCCTGTGCAACGCCTAGGGTTTCGTCGGGGGTCTTCGTGTTGTGGACGGTTTCTCTCGTCAATCCGCCCCCAGCTTTCGCATGGCGGCGGGGAGCATCCGCAGCACGTCCCTAGCGACGAGGGCGGTCTCGCCGACGTCTTTTTTCGCAAGGTCGCCCGCGAGCCCGTGCACGTGCGCGGCTAGCGTGAGCGCCTCGAAGGCGGGAACGCCTTGCCCGAGGAGCCCACCGACGATACCTGTTAGCACATCGCCAGAGCCTGCGGATGCGAGTCCAGGGTTGCCGGTCAAGTTCACCTTCACATGGCCGTCAGCGTTCGACACGAGCGTCCGAAAACCTTTGAGCAGAACGGCCGATTGGGTGCGGGCGGCGAGCTCGCGCACGTAGCGGAGGCGATCCTGCTGGATGTCCGCCGTTTCCACACCGAGCAGCCGGGACGCCTCGCCGGGATGCGGTGTCAAGGCGAGATCGGCACGCGGAGACAGCTCGTCGACGGCGCCTCTCAGCGCGTTGAGCCCGTCGGCGTCGACCACGAGCGGCGACGCGAGCTTTTGCAGCAGCTCTTGCACGACGCGGACGGTATCGTCTTGAAGGCCGAGCCCGGGACCTATCGCGATGGCAGAACGCCCGCCCCCGAGCTCCACTAGTCGCTCGAGCGCGCCGAAGGCGATCGCTCCCGTCGCGGTCTCCTCGAGAGGCTCCCACATTGCTTCGGGCAGTTGGGACGCCATCATAGGGACAGCGCTCTTTGCGGAGGCTACAGTGACTAGCCCGGCGCCCGCACGGAGCGCGGCTTCAGCCGCCATGACCGCGGCACCGGTCTTCCCGAATGAGCCGGCGATGATCAACAGATGGCCGAAGCTTCCTTTATGCGCTGAAGCATGCCGTGCGGGCCACAAAGGCTCGACGTCCCCTGATTCGATAGTCTCGATGGTCTCGAGGCGCGGTGCGCTCCTTTCCAGGAAGACGGGCGGGATGCCGATCTCGACGACTTCGATCGTGCCGCAACGCTCGCACGCTGGCGAAACGAAATGACACACCTTGGGGGCTGCGAGTGCTATGGTGAGATCCGCCTCGAGCACCGCGCCGGGGAGACTCCCAGAATCCGACGATAGCCCCGACGGGATGTCCACCGCGACTTTGAACGCGTCGAGCCCGGAGAGATCTTCGATCGCGCGAAGGGGCAGTCCGTGCGCGCCTTTTGCAAGCCCGGTCCCGAGGATAGCGTCCACGATGACATCAGCATCCGACATCTCGAGGAATGCGGTCTGCCATGCGGCTTCGTCGCTCGCGGCATTGACGGGAAGGTTGAGCTTGACCGCGGATTGCAAGTTGTCGAGCGCATCGGTGCTGAGATCTTCGAAAGGCGACAACACGACCGCACGCGCGTCGTAACCTAGCCCGAACAAAGTCCGTAGCAGCACGAGCCCGTCACCGCCATTGTTGCCCTTGCCGCAGACAATGAATATCCGTTGGTCGGCGAGCTCGGGGAGGTGATCTTCCAAAGCACCCGCGACGCTGCGCCCCGCGTTCTCCATGAGCACGCGGCCCGGGACGCCGATGTCCTGGATCGTTCGGCGATCCGCCCTGCGCATTTCGGCAGCTGTCAATATTCTCATCGAAAAAGTATAACGGGTGCGGCGCGAGCTTACGAAGGTAAGGGACGGCGGCCGAGTGCTACCGCGACGGACTCCTCGGCGGCCACCGCCATTGGATCGAGGAGCGGGATCGCGTCGACGCGGTCGCGGCCGAGCGCGAGCGGTATCTCGGTGCAGGCCGTGAGGACAATTTCGGCGCCCGCGCGTGCGAGCGTGCGCGCCGCTTCGCGAAGCGGCTCGGCGAGCTCTTCTTTACGATCGGGGTCACGAAACGCACCCGACTTGATCCCGCGCTCGCCGAAGATAGGCTCCATCACGAGCTCTTCTTGTAGCTTCTCGCCGCCCATGATCTCGAGCGGCGTGATTACGTTCGCGTCAGGCGCGAGCCTTCGGATCCAGCTCGTATAGAGCCCCGACTGAAGCGTCCCCGACGCGGCGAGAACGCCAATCGAGCCCGTCTTGCCGACATGCGAGAGTGCCCGCTCCGCAGTTGCTTGGATCATGTCCAGGATGGGGATGGCGACCCGCGCGCGGATACCGCTGAGAAAGGCATGGGCGGTGTTGCACGGGATGACGGCAAAGTCGGCGTCGGTGAGGCGCTCTGCGCTTCGGACGAGCGCGTCGACGGGCGACGCCTTGCCTTTCAAAAGTGCAGCTGTGCGGTCCGGCGTAGTGGGCATCGAAGACAGCACCCACGACGGGTAGTCTTGATCGAGCGCCGCACCCCCGAGCGCTTTTTCGGTAGAGCTCAAGAGCAATGTCTCGAACTCGATATGCGCGTGGGGACCGAGGCCTCCGATGATGCCGATAGTGTGCTTCCACTCGGGATGCGGCGTCTCTCGCTCTTGGCTCGGGCTCGGCGGACTGCCGGGCGTCAAACCGCTCACGTGCCGCCATATCCGACGGTCACGTTGTCGCCGTCCACGATGATGGGAACAGCGCGCTCGCCGCCGCTGACGGAGAGCATCTCTTCCATGTGTGCGGGGTTTGCCTTGACGTCGAAATATTCGATGTCCCGGGTCGCGTAGGCCTCACGGGCCGCGGCGGTGTAGGGTCATCCAGCTTTGCCGTAGATCTTGATCGGGTCTGCCATAACTACCGATCGTATCAGATGAAGCTCCGGATGTGCTCGATGTACCACTCTGGAAAGCCGATCGTTTCTCCGGGGCCGGCGATCCGCTCGACGTATTCCTGCGTCGGCGGGGCGGTCTCCCCGCCCTCACCGAAGTCCCACTTCACGTAGGTGAGGGCGGGAAGGAACGTACCGTCGACTTCTACGAGCACTGCTTCGGGCAAATAGGCGCCGACCCAGTCCTGGGCGTCGAGCCGGTCGAGCTCAGCGTGGGTGCACTCGACGACAATACCGAAGACGACGCCATTATCCTTGGGCATGAGCGTTGCGAGCGGCCCGATATGGATGTCCCAAGCGTGAAGCCGAGCCACGCGAAACCCTTCGGGCTCGAGATCGGCTTGCTTCAGCACGTCGAGATTGATGAAGGAGCCGTAGAAGAAAACTGAAACGCGTCGCTCGGCCATGATCAGTTCATGATTTGTCCGCCGCACATATTGTAGGTCTGCCCGGTGATGGCGGACGCTTCATCCGAGCTCAAGTAAAGGGTCAGCGTGGCGATTTCTTTGGGATCGAGAAAGCGCTTCAACGGGACCCCGGCGATCGCCTGATCGCGAAACTCATCGGGAGTGATGCCGAGCGCCTCCGCCGTCTCGCGAATCCCCTTGTCCGCCATGTCGGTCTCGACCCATCCCGGGCAGATCGCGTTCACCGTGATGCCACGCGGCGCGAGCTCGAGCGCAAGGGCACGCGTGAAGCCCAAGATGCCATGCTTGGATGTGCAATATGCGGCGTATCCGGCAACGCCGAAACGTCCCAGCACGGAAGACATGTTGATGATACGGCCGCCCCCGGAGGTCATGAGCGCGAGGGCAGCGCGGCTCACGAAGTAGCTCCCGGTAAGGTTCACGTCCAGGATCTTCTGCCAGAGCTCGTAGGCGTCTTCGTCGATGGGGGTTCTTCCGGAGATGCCCGCGTTATTGACGACGATGTCGAGCGTACCCCAACTCGTCTCGAGCTCGTGCAGCGCGCGCTCGACCGACTCCCGCGATGTGACGTCACACTCGAGTGCGAGGGCGCGCCGTCGACTTTGATTCCACGCGTCGGCGAGAGATTCGAGTTCGGGCAGTGTGCGGGCCAAAAGAGCGACTTTGGCGCCTTCTTCGAGATAAGCCTCGGCGGTCGCGCGGCCGATCCCGCGGCTCGCTCCGGTGACAAGAACGACTTTATCGGCAAATCGATGCATGTTCTAGAGAAACCTTTCTATGTAGGCAGAGACAGCCTCACGCGTGCTCGGAAAGGCGAGCTCATCCCACGGGATGGCGGACGGCTCGAAAATCTTCACTTCGAGCGTTTCGTCTGCGGCGCGGAGCTCCCCTCCGCAAATCTCGGCAGCATAGACGATGATAACGATCGGTGAGCCGGCATAAGAGTAGACGTCGATGAGCTCACGAATGGCGACATCGACATTCGCTTCTTCGCGCGTCTCGCGTATCGCGGCATCGAGAACACGCTCACCCCGGTCCACGAAACCTCCCGGAAACACCCACTTTCCATAGGCCGGCTCGATGGCGCGCCGCAAGAGAACGAGCCCGCCATCACTCTCGAACACCGTCCCGGCCGCGAGCTTGGGATCCTGAAAGAAGACGAAATCGCACGCTTGACAGACCATTCGCTCGGGCTCGTGGTCTTTGAGACGCTTGACTACGAGCTCGGCACCGCATTTGGGGCAATAACGGAACTCGAGCGTTTTATCGAAAGTTGAGCTCATCGGTCCGCGTTGATCTATCATTCGCTCCCGGAGGTGTCAAAACGATATGACCCGTTTTTATACAGAGAAGGACGTAGGGGAGCTTCTTCCGATGGACGACGCTGTCGCGTGTGTTGAGCGCGCGCTTCGCTTGCTCGCGGAGGACAAAGCCGTCAACTTGCCGCGGCAGCGTGTCCGCGTCGACAAGCTCCTGATGCACGTGCTGCCCGCGGGGAGCGGTGAGCTCGGCTATGTCGGGCTCAAGGCTTATACGACCGGCCCGGATGGCGCGCGGTTCTATTTCGTGCAGTTCGACGCAAGGAGCGGTGAGCTCGTGGCGATGATGCAAGCGGATCGGTTGGGTCAGATTCGCACCGGCGCGGCGAGCGGTGTGGCGACAAAGTATATGGCTCGTGAAGATGCGACGCGCGTCGGTATCTATGGTACGGGGTGGCAGGCGCGCTCACAGCTGCAAGCGATCGCTGAAGTGAGGCCGATCGTGTCGATGGTCGCCTACGGGCGTGATGCGGCGCGCCGGGAACAGTTCTGCAACGAGATGACCGAGGAGCTCGGAATCCCGGTGCGTCCGGTCGAAACACCGGAGGAGGTCCCGCGAGACGCTGATATTGTAGTGACAGCGACGAATGCGCGCGAGCCGGTCTTGCGCGGCGCGTGGTTGAAGCCGGGGCAGCATGTGAACGCCATCGGATCGAACGCGCTTCGTCGGATCGAGATCGACGAAGAGGCCGTGACCCGTATGAGCTTCATCGCGGCGGATTCCATCGAGCAGGCGAAAATCGAATGCGGCGATGTGGCGGCGGTCGTAGAGACGGGGAAGCTGTCCTGGGAAGCGGTGCACGAAATCGCGGACGTCGTCGGAGGCAACGTCACAGCACGTCGAAGCCCGGACGACATGACTCTCTTCGAGTCCCAGGGACTGGCGATCGAGGACGTAGCCGTGGCGAAACACGTCTACGAGAGGGGAAGCGCCAAAGGCGTAGGCAAAGTACTCGAGATGTGAAAGATGGATTAGTGAGAACTGGCGGGGACACAGTTGTAGGGTGTCTTCAGGCGACACATGGATCCAATAGAATGTGTCAGCCTAATGTCGACTCAACTTGTGCCCTCGGGCGTACGCGCTGAGCCTGGTTCGCGTTTCACGAACGCGCCTTCTTTTATGCTCCCGACGTGTTTCTGGTCATCCACGATCACTTTGCCGCGCAAAAGCACTTTGTCGGGAATGCCTGTGACTTCGCGGCCTTCGTAGGCGCTGTAATCCACTTTCATGCGATGGGTCTCGGCGCTAATCGTCCATTTACGCTTCGGATCCCACAACAGTAAGTCCGCGTCCGCGCCCACGGCGATGGAGCCTTTGCGCGGGTAGAGGCCAAAGATCTTCGCGGGGCGGGTGGAGACGAGCTCGACGAAACGATTGGCGCTAATACGCCCTCCGTGGACGCCGCCGTCATAGAGCAGCATCAAACGGTTCTCGATCCCGGGAGCACCGTTTGGAATCTTACTGAAGTCGGCTTCGCCGAGCTTCTTCTCTTTCATGCAAAAGCTGCAATGGTCGGTCGAGACCGCTTGGAGCGCGCCGGTCTGAAGGCCGTTCCAGAGGCGCTCTTCGTTCCCCTTCGGACGAAGGGGAGGGGACATCACGTATTTCGCGCCTTCGAAGCCCGGCTTTTCGTAGTCTTCGTAGGACAAAAACAAATATTGAGGGCAGGTCTCGGCGAAAACCGGAAGGCCGCGCTCGCGCGCACGGCGGACCTCCTCCATCGCGTCACCCGCGGACAAGTGCACGATGTATACGGGTACGTCGGCCATCTCGGCCAGTGCGATGGCGCGACGCGTGGCTTCGGCTTCGGCGCTCATCGGTCGCGTCAACGCGTGCCACTTCGGCTCGGTATGCCCTTCGCGGAGCGCGCGCTCCACGAGCGTGTCGATGACACCGCCGTTCTCGGCGTGCATGCAGATGAGCCCGCCATTATCGCGCGTGCGCAGCATGGCCTTGAAGATTGTGGCGTCGTCGACCATGAAGACGCCGGGATAGGCCATGAAGAGCTTGAAGCTCGTGATGCCCTCGCCGACGAGCTCGTCCATTTCTTTCAAATGGGAGTCGTGGAGCTCGCGCACGATGGTGTGAAACGCGTAGTCGATCGCCGCGCGGCCGTTCGCCCGCTGGTGCCAAGCGTCGACGCCCGCGTGGAGCGTCTCCCCAAAATCCTGGATAGCGAAGTCGATGATGGTGGTCGTGCCGCCACAGGCCGCCGCGACCGTGCCGCTCTCCCAATCGTCCGCCGTCGTCGTCCCTCCGAACGGCATGTCGAGATGCGTGTGCACGTCGAGCCCGCCGGGCATGATGTACTTTCCCGAGGCATCGATCGCGGCTTCCCCCTCGATCGCGAGCCCGATCGCGGCAATCCTTCCGTCGGCGATGCCGATATCGGCCTGATAGGTGTCCTCGGCGGTGACGATCGTCCCACCCTTGATGACGGTGTCTATCTTCATGAGCAGAGAATAAGCGTGCCACCGCCGCCGTTGCAACACGCCGGAAGACGTAGCTCGCCGCAGCAACAGCGAATAGCAGACTGTAGTACGCTATGCGGTTTCGGAGGTTCGCATGCATAGTGGTTCCTACATCAACGGCGAGTGGTTTCAATCCAAATCGGAACGCCTCGTCAAGAACATCAACCCCGCGAATACCCAGGACGTGATCGGTGAGTTTCCCATGGCGACGGCCGCCGATACAGAGCGTGCCATCGACGCTGCGCGGCGGGCTTTCGCTGGGTGGAAGAAGACGCCGGCTCCGGAGCGGGGCCGCGTTCTCTGGCGCGCGGCGGATATCGCGCGCCAACGAGTCGACGAGATTGCCCGTCTGATGACGCGCGAAGAAGGGAAGATCTTCCGCGAAGCGCGGGGCGAAGTCATGAAAGGTATCTCGCTCATCGAATATTACGCGGGTGCCGGGTTTCGCATGGGCGGCAAGACGCTCCCCTCGGAAGTGAGGGACACCTTCACCTATACCATCCGGCAGCCTGTCGGCGTCGTAGGGCTCATCTCCCCATGGAACTTTCCCTGGGCGATCCCGGTCTGGAAGTCCGCGCCCGCGCTCGTCGCAGGAAACGCCGTCGTCTTCAAGCCCGCATCGCTTACGCCGGCAACCGCGGCGGTACTTGCCGCGATCTACGAGGAAGCAGGCTTGCCAGCCGGTGTCTTCAACCTCGTGATCGGCTCGGGCTCCGAAGTCGGTGAGGTCATGGTGAGTTCACCGCACATCCCCATCATCTCGTTCACCGGCTCAAACGAGATCGGCAGCGCTCTTCATGTCAAAGCGGCGTCGCGCGGTGCCAAAGTCACGTGCGAGATGGGCGGAAAGAACGCCGTCATCGTCATGGCGGATGCCGATCTGGAAAAGGCGGCCGTTGCGATTCGTGACGGTGCTTTTGGCTCGACGGGTCAGCGTTGCACCGCGACCTCTCGCGTCATCGCCGCCCAGTCCGTGAAAGCGGAGCTCGTCGAGCGGCTTGCGGCCTTCGCAAAAGACATCAGAGTCGGTTCCGGGCTCGATGAAAGTGTCGATATGGGGCCGGCTGTCGACGAAGGTCAGTTCAGTACCAATCTCGAATATATCGAGATTGCAAAGAGCGAAGGCGCCACGCTCGTGACCGGCGGCGGCAAGCCGGCAGGGCTCGGGGACGGTTATTTTGTCGAGCCAACGATTTTCGACAACGTGAAACCCGAGATGCGAATCTTTCAGGAAGAGGTCTTCGGGCCGGTGCTCTCCGTGGCGAGCGCGAACAACCTCGAACAAGCCCTGCAGGTGGCGAACTCGGTCGAGTTCGGTCTCACGACTTCCATCTTCACCCGAGACATAAACCACGTCATGAAGTTCATCGACGAGGTCGAGACGGGTATGGTCCACATCAACGAGCCGACGATTGGCGGGGAAGCGCAGCTTCCTTTCGGAGGCGTGAAATCGACGGGCGTCGGAGACCGCGAGATGTCGGAAGAAGGGTTGCACTTCTTTACCGAGCTCAAGACGGTCTTCATCAACTACTCGGGGGAGTCCAGGAGGGCGATGATACGGTAGCTCGTATTCGGGTTTGCTATCGGCTGCCTGCCTTGGTGCACAACTCGCGATCTCGGTCCACAATTGTCCTTTACTCACGGATTCGAGGTTCCCCATGAGCATTTTCAAACGCACTCAGCGGAAGTATGTGAAGAAGGCCTATCGCGTGAGGAATTGGCGTGAATATGAGGCGGGTCTACGCAACCGTGGGAGCCTGACCGTCTGGATCTCGCTCACCGCCGGCAAGCTTGTGAACTGGGACGCGCCCCGGCCGAGGAGGAGGAAACCGGGCCGTCAACGCAAGTACTCGAACCACGCCATCGAGACGGCTGTCACCCTGGGCATGGTGTTTCATCTGTCATCTAGACAGAGCGAGGGATTGCTGCGGTCGTTGTTCGCTCTGATGAAGCTAGACAATGATGTGCCCGATCACACCACGATCTCGAGGCGCAAGGCGAAGCTGGGTAAGGTCCCCTTCTACCAAGACAAGCAGAAGACGCCGTTGCACATCTTGATCGACAGCAGCGGTCTCGCTGTCCACGCCGGCCAGCTGCGCAGAGCACCAAATAGCAGGGACTATCGCAAGCTCCATCTGTGTGTCGACGAGCAGAGTGGCGAAGTCGTCGCCGGCGAGCTGACGAGCAAAAGAGCCCGCGATTCATCGCGGGTTGCATCGCTTGTCAGACAGAGCGACAGTCCCATCTCATCGGCCAGAGCTGACACCGCATACGACGCCAGCGGCGTCTATGAGGCAATCGAGAATCACAGCGCTCATCGCTCGCCGAGGGTGCTGATACCGCCGCGCAAGGGCGCCCTGCTCGCATCGGGGCCGGCGAGCAGCCGACAGCGCAATCGCAACATTGCAGCACAAGCTCGGCTCGGCAAACGAAAGTGGCACACAGAATCGGGCTACAGCAAACGGAGCAAAGTCGAGACAACGTTCCATCGCTACAAGGCTATCGTGGGCTCAGCGATGCGAGCGAGAGGGTTGGCGGCACAGAGAGTCGAGGCAAGGATCGGGTGCAAGATTCTCAACACCATGACGGCGCTCGGGATGCCTGATAGCGAGATGATCGGATGATGGGAGTCGGGGCCAAGCGAGCTATCGGCCTCTATCGGAGTTGTGCACCAAGGCAGGGCAGCGGCGATATCCATTCGGCTCGCGAGCTCCTCGGACGAGAAACTATCCGCGATCGAAACGACGCGGCAGCCCGACCTGACCGTGCCGAGATAGGCAACCACGCATTCCGGTGTCATCGGCATGTAGAGGGCCACGCTGTCGCCGGGCTCGAGCCCGCGCTCGGCGAGTCCGTGGGCAAACTGGTTCACACGATCTTCGAGCTCCTGGTAGCTGAAACGCTCGACGGCTCCGTCCTCCTCACGCCCGTAGACGATCGCGGAAATCTCTCCCGGAGCTTGGAAGCAACTCCGCGTGATCTCGAGCGTCGCGCCCGCAAACCAACGAGGATGCTCGGGGTCGTCCGAAAGGTCGAGGACCATGTCCGCGTTTTTCTCAAAGAGAATTCCGAGCCGGGCGACGACCCGCTCCCAAAACTCCCCTCGATGTTCGAGGGTATAGCGATGGAGCGCTTCGTAATCGTCGAGACCCATCTCGGCCGCAAAAGACGATAGGTTCGAACGTTCCAGGGTCGCCGCACTCGGCCACCATGCGGGAGGCGGCCCATCGTCAGCTGGCCAATCACGATAAGCGCCTTTGAACGTTCTCCAATGTTCTGAAAAAGGCAGGCTCTCGCCGCCTTGGACGCGCTCGACGAAGCGCCTCCATCTTCGCTCGCCCGCTCGCGGTTGGTCATTCATCTAAAAGATTTCGAGGAGGAGAACGCTCTGCCGAAAGAGACGGTCGGTCGAGAGGGGGGGAGGGTGGATCCCGACCGACCGCAACTGAAAGCCGATAGCTGATGGGTGATTAAGTTTTCCTTCTCAGAAAAGTCGGGACGTCGAGGTCTTCTCCATTCTCCGTCTCGACGGTGTCGAAATCGAGGTCGGCAGCGAGGTTGTCCTCGCCTTTCCGATAGAACTCCTCGCTTCCCGCGGCCATTTCCTTCGGCGGCTTGTAGTTTTGGATATCGACCGGCGTCACCGTCTGGCGCCGACCGCTACCTTCGAAACGGTTGAAGCCTGTCGCGATGACGGTTACCTTCATCTTGCCCGTCATCTTTGGATCGACGACAGCACCGAAGATGATGTTCGCCTCGACGTCAGCCGCTTCGTAGATAATCGAAGATGCATCGTTCACTTCGAGAAGGCCCATATCTTCGCCTCCGGTGATGTTGATGATGACGCCCTTCGCTCCGTCGACCGAAGCGTCCTCGAGGAGCGGGCTGCTGATGGCCATCTTGGCGGCATCTTCCGCACGCTTCTCGCCTTCCGCGATACCCGTCCCCATCACGGCATCGCCCATACCGCGCATGATGGTGCGCACATCGGCGAAGTCCAGATTGATGAGACCCGGCACCGTGATCAGATCGGAAATACCTTGAACAGCTTGACGTAGCACATCGTCCGCGGTGCTGAACGCTTCCGAGAGCGATGTTGTGCGCTCGACCGTCTGCAGCAAACGATCGTTCGGGATCGAAATGAGCGTATCGACCTGATCCCGTAGCTCACGCGCACCTTCTTCCGCTTGCTGCTGCCGGCGGCGCCCCTCGAAGGTGAAGGGCTTGGTGACAACGGCCACCGTGAGCGCCCCGAGCTCGGTTGCGAGAGAGGCCACGATCGGAGCCCCCCCCGTGCCCGTTCCGCCGCCGAGTCCCGCGGTGATGAACACCATATCCGCGCCCTCAATGGATTCGAGAATTTTCTCGGTATCCTCGAGCGCGGCCTGCTGGCCGATCTCCGGATCCGCACCGCAGCCGAGTCCTTTGGTGAGCTTCGCACCGAGCGTGATCTTGTCGGGCGCATGGCTCGCCGAAAGCGATTGCTGATCGGTGTTCGCCGCCAGAAACTCGACGCCCGCAATTCTGGATGCGATCATTCGATTCACGGCGTTGCTCCCGCCGCCTCCGACCCCGATGACTTTGATGCGGGCTTTGGTCTCGGTGCCGTCATCGAAAGACACCCTCGAAGCGGGGTTGTCGTCTTCGAAACGAATCATCCCTGTACCCTCCCTTGCTCTGTCACTGCTTCAACCTCCTGAAATGGAAACATTCACCAGACGGCGAAACCGTTCCCAAAATTTCCACCACGGACCCGAAGTGCTCGACGGGATCAGCTTGTTGCTCCGGATATGGTGCGCGTAGAGGACAAGCCCTACCGCGGTGGCGTAGGACGGATTGGCCACGACATCGACGAGGCCTCCAACACCGCTCGGCGTGCCGCAGCGGATCGGCATGTCGAAAATACGATCGGCGACTTCGGCGAGACCCTCGAGGGCCGCGCTCCCTCCCGTGAAAACGATGCCCGAGTTCAAGACACGCTCATATCCCGCACGTCGGATTTCTTCGTAGACGAGGTGGCAAACTTCCTCCGCCCGCGGCTGCAGGATGTCGGAGAGAAGCTGCCGCCCGAGAATGCGGGCTTTGCGCCCGCCGACGCTCGGCACTTCGATCGTGTCCTCGTCCGAGACCATCGTGGAGAGACAGCACCCGTATTTCCTCTTGATCTTCTCGGCCTCGGCGATGGGCGTCCTCAGACCCACGGCGACATCGTTTGTGAAGTGGTCGCCGCCCGTCGGGAGAACCGATGTGTGCCAAATCGTGCCTTTGTCGAAGATCGCGAGATCCGTCGTGCCGCCGCCAATGTCGACGAGCGCCACCCCCAGCTCCTTCTCGTCCGGCGTCAGTACCGCTTCCGCAGCCGCGAGCTGCTCGAGGACGGTCTCCGTGACCTCCATCCCGGCGCGGTTAACGCAAGTCACGATATTCTGAGTCGCCGTCGCCCCGGACGTGATGATGTGGACGTTCGCCTCGAGACGCGATCCCGTCATCCCCGTTGGATCATTGATACCGTCATGGCCGTCGACCACGAATTCCTGTGGGAGCACGTGAACGATTTCGCGATCGTTAGGAAGAGAAATCGCTTTCGCAGCGTCGATGGCACGAAAGACGTCTTCCCGGGTGATCTCTCGATTCTCGTTCGTTATCGCGACCACCGCTCGGCTGTTGAATCCTTTGATGTGACTGCCCGCCAGGCCCACATGCGCGTGCTCGATCTCGACACCGGCCATGAGCTCGGCCTCGTCCACCACCCGCTTGATGGAATCCACAGTCTGCTCGAGGTTTATCACCATTCCTTTGCGCAGTCCCTTGGACCCGGTGGAGCCGATACCGATGATATCGATGCGCCCTGCTTCCGCAAATTCGGCGACGATAGCCGTGACCTTCGTCGTGCCGATGTCAAGGCCTACGATGTATTTGTCTCTTTTGCTCAGAATGACGCACCTCCGGGGACGAATGTGGCCGCGGTATAGATCTCGCGTCCTTTGAATGTTTTGGCTCCTGCGACGTCTCTCAGCCGCAAATAGATCCTGCCATCGAATCTCAAATCGACGACATCGAGCGCCCTGTAGCGCTTCTGTAACCCGTCCAAGAGCGGGACAAGCTTCTCGAGGCGCACGACCATCGTCGCGCTGTGCACGAGGAACGTGATCGCCGGCTCCCGAAGTCGAACGGTCACCGAGCCGTCGCCCTCGGAGACGTCGAGCTCCGAAACCAGAGCCGCAAGCGATTCCCGCGCCATTAGCGCCGCAGCTATTCGTCCTGCGAGCGCGGCACGTGCGGGGACGACACCATCCTCATCCCGCAGACCGCGTATCAGCACGAACTTCTCGATGTCGTAATGCGGTGCTAATTCGTCGAGCATCGTGCCGTCCGCAGCCAACAAATAGAGCTCGCCCAAGACCGCGATCGCGACCGGTGAGCGCTCCGCGATCCTTAGCGTCAGCGTGCGCGGCAATACCCGCTCGAGCTCGACATCGCGCACCCAAGCAGAACGTAGAAGTCTCTCTCGTACGACTTCGAGATCGAGCGTCAGAATATTGGCACCTTCGGAGAACTCGAGCAGCTCCAGGATCTCGCCATCCGAAAGCTGCTCGTTGCCTTCCACGAGCACACGGGCCACTGCGAGCTCCGGTGCCTGTCCCGCGGTCGCCACCGTCCAGACGAAAACGGCGGCGAGCCCGGTAAGCGCCGCGAGCAAACCGAACCAACGGAGCACGCCGCCGACCCGCCGACCCGGCCGGACACGTTGCATCTTGCCGCGGAGAAAGCGCTCGCGCGGGGTCGACGTCTTTTTCAGTTCCACGTCATGATCTCCCGCTCAAGCTCGATCGACATCTCTTTTCGGACACGTGTTCTTACGACATCGATAAGATCGAGAATCTCCGACGCTTGGGCCACGCCGTCATGCACGATGAAGTTCGCATGCACGTCCGAGATGCGCGCTTTCCCGAGGCGGAATCCTTTGAGCCCGAGCTCGTCGAGGAGCTTTCCCGCCGAGCCGCCTTCCGGGTTCTTGAAAATGCATCCAGAGCTCTTGACACCGACGGGCTGCGTCTCCTTGCGGAAGCGCATGTGCTGATCCATGTCGGTGCGGACGGCCCGCGGATCGTCCTCGGCCAGCACGAGCCGCGAACGCGCGACGATCAAGTCTCGGCCGAAGGACGATGCGCGGTAGCGAAAATCGATCGCGTCCCCGGCGAGCGTCAAAAGTCCCCGACTGGGTGAAACAGCGATAACGTCAACCTCTTCGACGAGGGGCCCAATCGAGAATTGATAGGCCCCGGCATTCATCGTCAAGACACCGCCGAGCGAGCCTGGTATGCCCACCCCAGCTTCGAGCCCACGCAAGCCTTTGGCGGTGGCTTTGCGCACAAGCGTCGGAAAATGCACGCCGGCCCCGGCTTGCACCACGCCACCTTCCTCGAAGCGAACCTCGTCGAGCGCTCGCGTGTGCAGCACGATGCCGCGGACCCCTTCGTCACTCACGAGCACGTTGCTACCCGCGCCGAGAACACGTACGGGCACGGCCTCCGACTGCGCTAAGTCGATGACCGCGCTCAACTCCTCCACCGTGCGGGGACGAACGAATAGCTCAGCGGGCCCGCCGATCCGGATGGTGGTATAGCGCGCCAGCTTTTCTTCACGGAAGAAAGGGATCTCCCGTTTTTCGAGTTCCCGCGTGATCGCGGAAATTCTGTCAGGCGTGACAGGCGTGTCAGATATATCAGGGCCGCTCACGCACAACCTCCGCAAGCTTGTCCGAGACCGTCGTCACACTTCCCGCTCCGAGCGTCAAGACGAGATCGCCCTCCTCGAGCGTGTCGCGGAGCGCCTCCGGCACATCGTCGATCTCGGAAACGAAGCGCACGTGCCGGTGCCCGTGCTTCTTGATTCCTTCCGCAAGCTGCTCACCGCTCACGCCCGGCCGAGGCTCCTCCCCCGCCGGATAGATATCCGTGACGACGAGTAAGTCCGCCTGATGAAAAGCTCGGCAAAACTCCTCGAAGAGAGCCTCGACACGCGAATAGCGGTGAGGCTGAAAGATGACGACGGTGCGCCGCGCGAAGGCGTCCTTTGCCGTCGCGAGCGTCGCGCGAATCTCCGTGGGATGATGCCCGTAATCATCGACGACGATAATCCCCGCCGCGTCAACCTTCACTTGAAAACGACGGTCCACGCCCGAAAAAGACTCGAGACCGGAGCGGATTTGGTCGAGCTCGAGGCCGAGCTCGAGACCGACGCCGATCGCGGCCAGACTGTTCAGGACACTCACGCGTCCCGGAATCAGAAGGCGCACTTCACCGACGGACTCGCCGGAGAGCCTCAGCTCGAAACGCGAGCCCGCGCCTTCGAGTCGCACGTCTTGTGCCGAGATATCGGCCTGAGAAGAAAATCCATAGGTCACGTGACGGCGGCGGATTCTTGGCAAGATGTCCTGTACCCGCTCTTCGTCGAGGCAGAGAATGGACGTGCCGTAAAAAGGCACTTTGTTCACGAAGTCGACAAAAGCGGTCTCGAGATCGTCCATGTCCCGATAGGCTTCCATGTGCTCGTAGTCGATCCCGGTGACGATGGCAAGAACGGGAGACAATTGCAGGAAGCTCCGGTCCGATTCGTCCGCCTCGACCACCATGAGATCGGAGCCCCCGAGTTTCGCGTTCCCGCCGAGCGCCGCGATGCGCCCGCCGATGACCATCGTCGGGTCGAGGCCCGCGTCGTCGAGAAGTACGGCAATCATCGACGTGGTCGTCGTCTTCCCGTGCGAGCCCGCGACCGCGATACCGTATTTGAGCCGCATGAGCTCCGCAAGCATTTCCGCCCGAGGAATGAGCGGTACTTGCCGCCTGTTCGCTTCCACTACTTCAGGGTTGTCGTCACGCACCGCAGAGGAAACGACGACGACGTCAACATCTTGCACGTGCTCGACACGGTGACCGGCATCCACTTTCGCTCCGAGCTTCGCGAGCCGCTCGGTCAACGTCGTGGTCTTCAGATCACTACCGCTCACGGTATAGCCGAGGTTCAGAAGCACTTCGGCAATACCGCTCATGCCGATCCCACCGATGCCCACGAAGTGAACCCGCGTCTTTTTCGAGAAAAGAGCGCTCACGACGCCGCTCCTTCGGAAAGAGCGACAAGCCGCTCGGCGACTTTCTTGCCGGCGTCCGGCCTCGCTAGCGCCCGCGCCGCGGCCGCCATCACGAGGCGCTTTTCCGGAGCACCCAGAAGGCTCACGAGCTCTTGCGCCAGCCTCTCCGGCGTGAGCTCGCTTTGCCGGATGCTGTGCGCAGCGCCGGCATGCTCGAGCAAGTTCGCATTCGCCTCTTGATGGTCGCCGGCGAGAGGCAGCGGCACGAGCAACGCGGGACGACCAGAGGCCGCGAGCTCAGCGCAAGTCGTCGCGCCCGCGCGGGAGACAACGAGATTACTCCCGGCATAAGCTTCGTCCATCGCGTCGATATAGGGAATCACACGTCCATTCACCGAACTCTCGTCATAGGCTCTTTGCACGCGCTCGAAATCGCTCGATCCCGTCTGGTGAAGAATTTGCAGCCGCTCGGAAACGTCCGCGAGAAGCGGCAAGCTGTCGGTCATGGCGCGATTCAATATCGACGAGCCTTGGCTACCGCCAAAAAGAAGCACGCGCATAACCGGCCCTTGTGCTTGTTCGGTGAGCGGCGGGACGTCGACGATCGCTTGCCGCACGGGGTTTCCGGTGACGACAGCCTTCGCGCCGAAGTAGCGGGACGTTTGCTCCCACGCGAGCGCCGCTTCGTCGATGAACGGGCCGAGCCACTTATTCGCGAGCCCGGGCTCGGCATTCGGCTCAAGGATTAACGTAGGAATCCCGCGAAGCGCCGCCGTGAAGAGCACGGTTCCCGAGACATAAGCGCCGAGGCCCATGACGACGCTCGGCCGCAGCTTCTTCAAGATCCGTCTCGCGTCGATCATTCCCGGTAAAACGGCGAGGACTCCCTTCATCTTTTTCAAAAGAGAGCCGCCACGGAGCGGCTGTGCGCGCACATATTCGAGCGGAAATCCCGCCTTCGGTACGATCCGCGATTCGAGCCCTCGTTCGGTGCCGATGAACGTGACGCGGGCGCCTTCGAGCAAGTCGCGAAAGCGCTCCGCGACCGCGAGGGCCGGATAGAGATGGCCACCGGTGCCTCCTGCCGCGACGACCAAATGCTCATCGCGCATGCTGAGACACCGACAAGAGAAGCCCGACGGCGATCATGCTCGTCACGAGTGAAGTGCCGCCGGAGGAAATGAACGGAAGAGGAAGCCCGGTCGTCGGGAGCATGCCGAGCGTCACGCCCATGTTGATGAGCGCTTGCCCGACTAGAAGCATCGTGAGGCCGGTCGCGACGAGCGAGCCGAATCGATCCGTCGCACGGCCCGCGATGACGAGACCACGCCAGAGAAGCACGCAAAACGCGCCGACGACGCCGAGCGCGCCGATGAGGCCGAGTTCCTCACCAATCACGGCGAAGATAAAATCCGAATGAGGCTCCGGGAGATAGAAGAGCTTCTGCTGGCTTCTCATGAAGCCCGTTCCGAAAAGCCCGCCAGAGCCCACCGCAATGAGTGATTGGATGATCTGAAAGCCCTTCCCGAGCGGATCGCGAAACGGGTCGAGGAAAATCAGAAGCCGCTCGCGCCGATAATCCTCGCTCACCACGAGCCAGAGAAGCACGGGCGCCGATCCGACCGCGAGCCAGGCGAGCTGTCGAATAGGAACCCCGGCCGCGTAGAAAAGACACGCTCCGATGAAGACGAGACAGAACGAGGTGCTGTAATCGGGCTCGATCAAGACAAGAAAAGCGAGAAAGCCCATGGTCATGAGTGAGGGCAGCCAGCCGGAGGCGAGCTCGGACAAACGCTCGTAGCGGCGGTCGAGTTGATAGGCGAGAGCAACAACGAGCGTGAGCTTCGCGAACTCCGACGGCTGGAACGACAGGAGCCCGACGCGAATCCAGCGATGGGCATTCTTGAGGGGCGGCGCAAACAGCACCCCGACGAGAAGCGCCACCGTTATCGCGAGCAAACCGTAGATGACGATCGGATGTTTGAGCCTCCGATAGTCGAATCGCGTCAGCGCGAGCATCAAAACAAGTCCAACGAAAGCCCACGCCGACTGCTTGACGAGAAAAAAATGCGAACTCCGATGCGCATCATGCGCCACAACCGCCGACGCGCTGTAAAGCATGACAAGCCCAAACGAAACAAGACAAACGGTCGCCACAAAAAGCGTCCGATCCGGCGAAAGCTTTACAGCCAAGGGAAACCTCGCCAGGTAGCCGGTAGCCGGCAGCAGTTAGCGTCAACGAGCGCCATCACGATTCCGCGACCAGTCCCCTTACGATCTCGCGGAATCGCTCTCCGCGCTCCCGGTAATCGACAAACATATCGAAGCTCGAGCTCGCGGGTGAGAGCAGCACGACGTCTCCCTCCTCGGTTTGGCGGTGGGCGTCGCGCACCGCCGATTCCAAGTCCTGGCAGAGTTGCACCGTGGTCACCTCATCGAGCGCGTCTCTCACGAGCTCCCGACTCTCTCCGATGGCGAAGGCGAGCTTGACGCGTCGCGAAACTAGGTCGCGCAGATCGCGAAAATCTCCACCTTTGAAGCGTCCACCGAGAATCAGCGCGATCGGCCGATCGAAGCTTTCGAGCGCGGCTCGCACCGCCTCGATGTTGGTCGCTTTGGAGTCGTTGTAAAAGCTGACACCGCCCAGCTCGCCGACCTTCTCGAGCGCATGCGGGAGTCCCTCGAAATGTTCGAGAGCGTCTTCGAGAGCGTCGCCCGAGACCCCGAGCAGCGACGCTGCCGCCGAGGCGGCCATCGCGTTCGAGCGGTTATGCGCACCTGGCACCGTGAACTCTTCTAGCGAAGCGAGAGCTCTCGTCTCACCGTTCTCGTGTCGGACGATCCAAGGCCCTTCTTTGTGCACGTGCGGATAGACTTCACCGAGACAATCAAGGTCGAAATACAACTTCTTGGACTTCGCTCTTCGCGCCATATCAACCGTCAACGGATTTCCTCCGAAGACGACGGCCCAGTCGTCTTCGCGCTGGTTCTCGAAAATGCGCGCCTTCGCCTTCACGTAATCTAGAAAGCTCGGATGCCAATCGAGATGGTCGGGGCTTATGTCGAGCAGCACGGCGACGTCCGGTCGAAAGCTTCTGATCGTCGCAAGCTGAAAGCTCGAGACTTCGATGACGAAGACAGTCGCATCGGTGGCCGTCTCGAGCTCGGCGGTGAGAGGAGCACCGATATTCCCCGCGAGCCTCACGTCTCGTCCTGAAGCCGAAAGCATCGCATGCAACAAGGTTGCGGTCGTGGATTTTCCTTTCGTGCCCGTGACCGCGACGACCGATCCTGACACCTCCCGAAACCCGAGCTCGAGCTCTCCCCATATCGGGATCGATTGCCGCCGCGCTTCGACGAGGACCGCTAAATCCAACGGAACTCCCGGGCTGAGAACGACCAGGTCGACATCCGTTGCGAGCTCGGGAGGATGCGCGCCGAGAACGAGCTTCACGCCGATCTTCTCGAGCGCAACTACATCGGAATCGAGCTCCCCGCGACGACGTCGATCGTTGGCCACGATCGTGGAGCCTTTCGAGCTCAAAAAGGCGCAGGCGGCGAGACCACTCCGGCCGAGCCCGATGACCAGGACCCGTCGATTTCGGTAGTCTTCGCTCATGAGAGGTCAACCCGTTCCTCCTCACCTCAGTTTCAACGTCGTCAAGCTCGCGAGAGCGAACATCATCGCGAGAATCCAGAACCGGATGATGATCTTGGGCTCGCTCCAGCCTGCGAGCTCGAAGTGGTGATGAAGAGGCGCCATGCGAAACACACGCTTGCCGGTGAGCTTGAACGAGGCGACTTGGATCATCACCGAGAGCGCTTCGAGCACGAAAACCCCGCCCACGAGCACGAGCAGAAGCTCTTGCTTGATGAGAAGCGCGACCGTTCCGATCGCGCTTCCGAGTGCTAGCGAGCCAACATCGCCCATGAACATCTGAGCGGGATAGCAGTTGAACCACAAGAAGCCGAGGCTCGCGCCGACCATCGCGCCGCCGAAGATGGTGAGCTCCCAGATGCGCGGGATCTGGATCAGATCGAGATAAGCAGAAAACTGCGCGTGCCCGGTGACATAAGTCAGAACGGTAAAGGCGGCCGCGGCGATGAGCACGGTCCCGATGGCGAGCCCGTCGAGCCCGTCGGTCAGATTCACTGCGTTCGAGGCGCCGACGATGACGAGTATCGCGAAGGGAACGAACAGCCACGACAGATCGGGACGCACCTCTTTGAAGAAGGGAAAGAGAAGCGCCGTGCTGTAGTCCCCTTGACGCGACATGTCGAAGAGCGCGAACCCGATCACGAAGGCACAACCAGTCTGCAGCAGAAGCTTGGCGCGCGCCGACAATCCTTTGGACTGCTTGCGCACGATCTTGAGATAGTCGTCCGAGAAGCCGATGAGCCCGAAGGCGATCGTCGTTCCGAGCGCGATCCAAACGAACACGTTGGTCAAGTTCGCCCACAGAAGCGTCGGCACAACGATAGCGGTGAGAATGAGCGCGCCGCCCATAGTAGGGGTCCCCGCCTTGGAACGATGCGCCTCGGGGCCTTCTTGGCGAATGTGCTGGCCGATCTGGAACTGCCGGAGTCGCGCAATGAGCCACGGCCCGAGCAAAAAAGAGATCGCGAGCGCCGTCAACGTCGCCGACGCCGTGCGGAACGTAACGTATCGAAAAACGTTGAAGAACGAGTACTCCGTGTGAAGGGGATAAAGGAGATGGTAGAGCATCAGCGCGTCTCCTCCATCTTTTTCTGAACACTCTCGATGGCGTTTTCGAGACCCATTCCGCGCGAGGCCTTGAACAAGACGACGTCATTCTCGCGCAGATGAGCCGCGAGCTCGCGGCCGGCCGCCGCGGCGTCCGCATAAACCAAGAGATTCGCGTCGGCCATCCCAGCCTCACGCGCCGCGTCCACGATGGTGCGGCCGAGGGGGCCCACACCCACAACGAGGCCGAGCCTCCGCGCGGCGACGTCACGACCGATCTCGCGATGAAAAGCTTCCGCCTGCGGTCCGAGCTCCAGCATGTCGCCGACAACCGCGACAAGGCGCCCCCCAGCCTCCTCGGCCAGTGCCGCGATGGCACAGGCGAGCGCCCGTGGGCTCGAATTGTAGGTTTCGTCGATGACGAGCACGCCGCCCGGGAGCGACAGGCGCTCGCCGCGATGCCGCGCAGGTGCGAGCGTGTGAAGCGCGGACGCGGCACGATCGAGAGGAACGTCGAGAGCACGCGCCGCCGCGAGCCCGGCGAGCAAGTTGTAGATGTTGTGTCGTCCATGGAGCGGCGACGCGACTTCGACGACACGCTCACCTTCACGAGCGAGGAAGCGAAGCCCAGCGGCGGTCGTTCGAATCTCGCTCGCTTCGAGATCGGCGGAGGCGTCGATGGCGAAGGAAAGCTTCACCCCGGCGAACTTCCGGGCCTGCTCGAGCACGAGGGGATCGTCGGCATTGACGACGGCCACCGCATCCTCGGCAAGGCCGACCAGAAGCTCGCCTTTGGCTTCGGCAATCGCTGCGGTTGACGAGAAGAACTCGAGATGGACGGCGTCCACATTCGTGAGCACCCCCACGTCGGGCTCGGCGATCTCGGTGAGCCTCGCGATCTCGCCGGGCTCCGACATCCCCATCTCGAGCACCGCGACGTCCTCGTCTTGTAGCTTCAGCAAAGAGAGCGGAAGCCCGAAGAGATTGTTCAAGTTCCCCTCGGACTTGAGAACGCTGTGCGCGGCCCCGATGGCCGTGGCGGCCGCATCTTTCGTCGTCGTCTTCCCCATGCTCCCGGTAATGGCCACGATCCGCACGCCGGAGCTTTTACGCACGCCATGAGCAAGCTCTTGGAGCGCTTTCGACGTATCAGCGACGCGGACACAAAACGCGCACAACATGTCACCCGGCGCGTCACCCCACGCCACTGGCTCGGAGACGACGACGCCGCTCGCGCCGCGTTCGAGCGCGCTCGCGACGAATCGGTGACCGTCATGATGGGGACCGCGGATCGCGATGAACAGCTCGCCCGGCGAAACCGTCCGGCTGTCGATGGAGACACCGGAAATATCTGCGTCGCCCGCCCCCGAGAGGAGCTCACCTCGGGTCAAGCGCGCCACCTCTTTCGCCGAAAGTTTCACGATTCGAAATCCTCGACACCACTCGCAATTTGTCGAGCCACCTCGCGATCATCGAAAGACAACGCCTCGTCTTTGACGATCTGATAAGGCTCGTGCCCCTTACCCGCGATCACGACCAAGTCGCCGGAACGAGCCCCTGTCATCGCCAACTCGATGGCGCGGCGACGATCGGGCTCCACTTCGATATCGGCACCCTTGGTGCCGAGTTGAATTTCGTTGATGATGGCGAGCGGGTCTTCGCCGCGCGGGTTGTCCGACGTCAAAACGACTCGATCGGCGAGCCGGGCGGCCACGTCGCCCATCAAAGGACGTTTTGTGCGATCCCTCTCGCCACCGCAACCAAAAACGATTGTGAGCTTCGCGTCGGTCAAAGGGCGTGCCGCTTCGAGAAGCTTGCGCAGAGCGTCATCGGTATGGGCGTAGTCGACAACGACATCGAAGGGTTTTTGAACAGCGACCCTCTCGAATCGCCCGGGGGCTCCGCTCACCTCGTTCAACGTCTCGAGCACGCGTGCGGTCTCGAAGCCGAGAGAGCGCAACGCCGCGAACGCAGCCACGAGGTTCAACCCGTTATAGCGCCCGAGAAGAGGACTTTCGATGGCGTGCGCTGTGTCGCCTTCTTGAAAGCGCACATGAATGCCTGCAAGCGACGCTTCGATGTCTCGGATCGAGAGATCGGCCGTTTCCGAACGCCCGTAAGTCACAACTTCCATCGGAAGCTCCGCCGCCAAACGCTCGCCATAGGCGTCGTCGATACAAATCACCGCGGTCCCACCAGGGCGCAGATAGCGATTGAAGAGCCGGCGCTTGGCCTGGAAGTAGTCTTCCATGTCGCGGTGGAAATCAAGGTGATCGCGCGACAGGTTCGTGAAGACCGCGACTTGAAACTCCGTGCCTTCGAGACGCGAGAGCGCGAGCCCATGAGACGAAACTTCGAGAGCCCCATGTTCACAACGCTCCCGAGCCGCCTCCTCGAGGAACGCCTGAATCACGGGAGCTTCGGGCGTCGTATGACGCGTCGGCCGACTACGTACACCGATTTTCGCGACGACCGTCCCCCTCATTGCCGAGGGGGGCGATAGGCGCGAGAGGATCCCATCCACGAGATAGGCGATTGTCGTTTTTCCGTTGGTTCCCGTAATGCCCACGAGGTTCATGCTGGACGATGGGTTGCCGGCCGTCTTGGCGGCGAGAACACCGGCCGCCTGCCGAGCGTCCGGTGTCTGGATCCAGGTGACGTCGTCTCGCTCGGGCTTCTGCTCGCTCACTACCGCCACGGCGCCGCGCCCGATCGCGTCGTCGAGAAAGAGGTGCCCGTCCGTCGTCTCACCCCGAATCGCGACGAAGACGAAGCCTTCTAGAACACCGCGCGAGTCCGCTGTAACGCCTTTGACCACGAGCTCCCTGGGACCTTTCACGGTCTGAAGAGGAATGAGGCGCAGAAGCTCCGCGAGCTCGACCTTTTTCTCCTGCCGCCTCTTGCCCACGGGAAAACTCCCTGAAGTCGTTTCGATATCAATCAGCGGTTTCATTCCGTCGTACCGGACCGTCTCTCCGCGCGCTTCCGTTTGCTATTCGATGTCCTTCGTAGAAAAAAGTCTCCACCGTGACCGCGTCCTGCCGCTGAAGCTCAAACACACCAGGCTCAAGCGGAACCGGATCAAGAACGAGTCGCGCCTTTGTCCCAGGCGCGACGGGGAAGCCGGCCCGCGGGATCTGCTCGAGCACCCGACCCTCGCCGAGGATCTCCGGCACAATGCCGTGCGCCACGAATCTGACGAGAGCGTCTCGCGCCGGAAGCCCAATGACATCTGGAGCGCCCACCACGACGTCGCTCGGTATCTCTTTGGGCGTCCAGGCCCGCTGGCCAAAACTTCTCGCCTTCCTTCCCGCGCGCCTCGGCGGGGGCGCGCCCGGTGCGCCGGAGTCGGTCCCTCCCAGCATAGGCCGCATTTGTGGCCAAACTTTGGCGATGCGGATGGGCGCCTCGTCACTGAGTGGCACCGCGAGATATCGGAGCGCGCGCCGCATGATCCGCGCGAAAACTCCCGCGGCCCTCGAGCCCGAGTGATTCCCTTCGGGCGAATCGAGGATGACGAGCGTCGTCAAAGCGGGCCGATCCGCCGGAGCGAAACCAACGAAAGACGCGATGTAGTCGGTCTTGGAATAGCCACCTCGGACGGCCTTTTGAGCCGTCCCCGTTTTGCCCGCCACGCGGTAGCCGGGGAGGTTGGCACGTTGTCCCGTGCCGCGTTCCACTACGCCAACGAGCACGTCGGTCAATCGGCGCGCCGTCTCGGTGTCGATGACCCGACGAACTGGCTCGGGAGAAACTCGCGCTTCGAGACTGCCATCCGCGCCTCTCTGCCCAAGCAAGAGACGCGGACGCATCAAGTAGCCGCCGGCTGCGATTACGTTGGTCGCCGTGACCATCTGGAGCGGCGTCACTCCGATCTCTTGGCCGAAAGAGATCGACGCTAGCGTCAGCGGCCCCCAAACTTTCGACGGGCGAAGGATACCCCGGCTTTCTGCGGGAAGCTCGATGCCGGTCGTTTCTCCGAAACCAAAGGCGCGGATGTACTTCTCGAACCGCTCTTTGCCGAGACGTTGGCCGATCCGGATCATCCCCACATTCGAGGATTGTTCGACGACTTCCCTAAACGTCAAGACATCGAAAAAGTGCGCGTCCGTGATGACGCTGCCGCCCACGCGAATCATCCCGCGGCCGCAATCGATGCGTTCGTCCTCGGTCGTGACGCCTTCTTGAAGCGCGGCCGCCGCGGCGACGAATTTGAACGTCGAGCCGGGCTCATAGACATCCGTGACCGCACGGTTTCGCCAATGTCCTTCGGGGTAGTCGCCGTAACGATTGGGGTTGAAGCTCGGAAACGACGCGATAGCGAGAAGCTCACCCGTCTCCGGGCGCATCATGATCGCGATACCGCTCTTCGAGTTGCTCTCGCGGATGGCTTGCTCGAGCTCCGACTCCGCGATGTGTTGTAGGTTCTCGTCGATGGTGAGAAAGGCCGCGCGGCCCGGCCGCGGCTTGGTATCAACGCGGCTAGCCGCGCGCCGGTTGAGCGCATCCATCCAGATGATGCGGCGTCCAGGCTCACCCCGGATTTCGTCTTCGAGCCCATACTCGACCCCGCTCATCCCTGCATTGTCGAGGCCGACATATCCGAGAATGTGCGAGGCGAGACTGCGCTTCGGATAGTAGCGCCGGCTCTCGTTGAGAAAGCCGATACCAGCGACGTTGAGCTCGCGCACGCAGCGAACCACACGTGGCTTCGCCTTACGCTCGAGCCACACGAAGCTCCTGTCACCCACAAGGCGCGCCGAGATTCTCGACGCAGGAAGGGAAAAACAGGTCGAGAGCTTTAGCGAAGCGTCGGTGACGAGCGCACCGCTGAAAGCTTTCGGGACCGCGTAGACCGATTCCACTTCGACGCTCGTTGCGAGCTGACGCCCGTGGCGATCGCGAATCGTGCCGCGGCGCGCCTCCACTTTCAGCGTATGCTGGTGTTGAAGCGCGGCGCGCTCTTGAAGCGTCTCGCGCATCGTCACCATGAGGTAGAACAAACGCCCGCCTACCAAAAAGACGCACATGCACGTCACAAGGCCCAAGAACAAGAGCCTCATTTGGAACGGCGTCTGGCGGTTGTCGCTCATGGTCTCTTTACTCGGACGGCCTCGGCAGCGCCTCGAGGAATTTGCTGCCGTCTATGGGCTCCAATATCGCCGTGTGCTCCCGATTGGGATAGACCATACCGAGTTGCTCCCGAGCAATCGCCTCGATCCGCGCCGGCGCCATCTCCGTCGCACGCTGCAGCTCGAGATGGCGTCTTTCCTCGAGCAAGTCCTCGCGTGTCTGTCTGAGCTCCTCCATGCGATAGCCGAGCCGGATCATCTCGAAGTGAGGCCATGCGTAAGCGATGATGGCGGCCGTCAGAGCCAGCCCAGTGAGCGCGACCATGAAGAACTCGCGATGGCGCTTGTGATCGAGCTGACGCACGAGCTGCTCGTTTCGCACTTCCTTGCTCATGCGAAATTCGCCCCGACTCATGAGACCCTCATGAGCGCACGGAGCTTGGCGCTCCTCGCGCGGGGATTGTCCGCTATCGCGGCGGCGTCCGGGACGACAGGCTTTCTCGTGAGCACGTCATAGCGGATATCGACGGCCCACGAACGGAACGAATGTTTCACAGCGCGGTCCTCGAGCGAATGATACGAGATCACGACTACGCGTCCGTCAGGCCGCAAGCGGGTGGGCGCTTGCTCCAAGAAGACATCGAGTGCAGCCAGCTCCTGATTGACGGCGATACGAAGCGCTTGAAACGTGCGCGTCGCAGGATCGATCCCCCGGCGCCTGGGACCGAGAACCGAGACGACGGCGGCGCGGAGCTGTTTCGTCGTGTGGATGGGCCGCCTTTGCACGATGCGCCGCGCGATGGCTCGCGAGTGGCGCTCTTCGCCATATTCGTAGAGGAGGTCCGCGAGCTGACCGTCGGCGAGCTGGTTGACGAGATCCGCGGCCGTAGGTCCTGAACGGTTATCGAAGCGCATGTCGAGCGCGCCTTCGAGCGCGAAGGAAAATCCTCGATCTGGATCGCCGAGCTGGTCGCTCGAAAGCCCCAAGTCAGCAACGATGCCATCGACTTCCTTGGTCCCGTCTTCATCCAGATGCGCCCCCAGCTCCGCGAAGGAGCCCGAGATGAACCGCAAACGTTCGGCCTCGTCCGCGAGCTTATTCGAGCTGCGGGAGATCGCTTCCCGATCGCGATCGAAGGCCAGGAGCCGTCCGTTGGGAGCACTTGCGCGCAAGATGGCCTCGCTATGCCCACCACCACCGAGCGTCGCATCGACATAGATGCCGCCGGATCGTGGATTGAGAAAACGGATGACCTCTCCGAGCAGAACGGGCCTATGTGTCGAGACGTCTCGTTCCATCACAGATTCGCTCTCGGATGCGTACCACGCCCCTACTGCCAGCTTCCCCACGGCCAAACCTTCTCTCTCTGTTCCACGTCAGATGTCGAACTCCGCCATGGCACGTTGATCGTCCTCACCGAACGGCTCACCGTGAATCTGATCCGCCAGATAGTCGTGATTCCAAACCTCCAAATGGTCCTGCATTCCCAACACGTCGACACTTCCCTTCATCTGGGCGGATTCTCGCAGTTGCGCGGGAATGACGAGCCGGCCTTGCTTGTCAAGTGTGGTAGCCTGTCCAAAGAAATGCACGCGTTTCAAAAGCTTCTGTTTTGTGGGGTGGAAATCGGGCATCCCGCCGAGCTTTCTCTCGAACTCGGCCCAGGACTCAATGGGGTAAACCCGAACGTTGTCCCCGCCCAAACTGGTGATGAAAACATCCAATCCAAAATTCGTCTCGATGAGCTGCAAGAAGCTCGTCGGAATTTTGAGACGACCCTTTTCATCGACCCGAGCAGGATGATTACCCCGGAGCAATGTAAACACCTCTCCCCGGCCCTAGTCGAAACTTCCACCGACGACAGGCCAGATTTTCAGGTTTCAGACCACTTTGTTCCACCTTGATCCACTCAGATCCTAAAATAGCCACTAGCGTAATGTCAAGAAGCATTTAAGGGGCTTCAGGTCCACCGACGCCCCATATCTAGCGTAGTGTTTTCCCCTCATTTGGCCGTCACACGGACTCTAATCGTGTTGTAGTAAGATGCGCGAAGTTCCATGAAAGCAGGCATCGTCGGCTTCGATGGAGTAGGAAAGCGCACGCTCTTTGCGCTCCTGACCCAAGTCACGGGTGCGGCCACGTCGCGCGCGGAGCAAATGGGCATCCTCCGCATCCCCGACCCAAGGCTCGAAGAGCTCACGCGGCTCCATGAGTCGAAGAAGACGACGGCGGCGACCATCGAGTTCGTTCTCCTTCCGAGCCTCGTCAAAGGTCGCTCGGACAAGCTCGACGTGAGCAGCTTGCGCAACGTCGACGTGCTCGTCCACGTCGTGCGCGCTTTCGAAGAGCCCTCTGTGCCCCACCCCGAAAACCGCGTCGACGCCGCGCGCGACCTCGAACTCATGGAGCTCGAGCTCACCCTCGCCGACCTCGCTGTCGTGGAGAAACGTTACGAGCGGATGAAAGCAGACGACAAGAACGGGCGCCCGACGGACGCGCACGAGCTCAAAGCGCTCGAGCAGGCCGTGAAGGCGCTCTCCGACGGCCGGCCGCTTCGCGCAGCACTCTCCGTCGAGGATCGCGACCGGCTCCGGGGCTACGCGCTCTTGACAGCGAAGCCCCTACTCGCGGTCGTCAATGTCGGCGAGGACGAAGCCAGCGGTTCCGCTCTCACCGAGAAGCTCGGTTTGACAGCGTGGCGAGAGGCCCCCGGTTTCGCGCTAACTTACGTCTCGGCGCGCATCGAGAGCGAGATCGCGGAGCTTCCGCCCGTCGACGCCAAGACGTTTCGCGACGATCTCGGCCTCTCCGATGGGATGGCTGAGCGCGTCGTTCGCGCTGCTTTCGATCTGCTCGACGTCATCACGTTCTACACCGCGGGAGACACCGAATCACGGGCGTGGATCATTCCGCGCGATACCAAAGCGGTCAAAGCGGCAGGCACGATCCACAGCGATATGGAGCGCGGTTACATTCGAGCCGAAGTGGTGCACTACGATATTCTCGTCCGCGAAGGCTCTTGGAACGCCTGTCGCGACAAAGGCGTCTTGCGCCTCGAAGGAAAAGAATACCCCATCGCGGAGGCAGATGTGGTTTACTTTCGGTTCAACGTTTGAGAGCTCAAAGCAGAGAAGCCAAGAGAGTGTCCTTGCGTTTTTTTCCTTTGCGCCTTTGGACTTTGCGTCTTTGCGTCACGCTTTTCTTATTATTGATCCTCCGGCCTAGAGTATGAAGCTTATTGTTCAGATTCCTTGCCTCAATGAAGCGGGTACGCTTCCGGAGACGCTTGCGGAGATTCCGCGGCATATCGACGGTGTCGACGAGATTGAGATATTGCTGCTCGATGATGGGTCGACGGACGGGTCGGCTGAGGTTGCGCGTCAGCACGGTGTTGATCACGTGGTGCGATCTACTCGGAGTCGGGGTCTTGCGGCGACGTTCAAGACCGGGATCGATGCGGCGCTCGGGCTCGGGGCGGACATCGTCGTTAATACCGACGGGGACAACCAATATCCTGGTTCCGCCATTGCGGAGCTTGTTGGACCGATACTTCGTGGTGAAGCCGACATGGTAGTGGGCGATCGGCAAGTGGCGAGCGTCGAACATTTTTCGTTCACGAAGAAGAAGCTTCAGACGCTAGGAAGCTGGGTCGTGCGGCAAGTCTCGGGGACCGATGTGCCCGACACGACGAGCGGCTTCCGCGCTTTTACGCGACAGACGGCGCAGCGTTTGAACCTCGTCTCCGACTACACTTATACGCTCGAGACGATCATCCAGGCGGGGAAAAAGAGGCTCGCTATCGCCCACGTCCCCATCGAAGCACGGCGAACCCGGCCTAGCCGTCTCATTCGCTCGAACTGGGACTACGTGAAGCGATCGGCCTCGACCATTGTCCGCATCTACGCGATGTTCGAGCCGCTCAAGTTCTTCAGCTATGCCGGCGCGGCATTAATCGTCCCCGGCGCCGCTCTCGGGCTTCGCTATCTTTACTTTCGAGAAATCCTCGGTGAGGGACAAGGGCACGTCCAGTCCGTCGTGCTCGCCGGCGTTCTTCTGATCCTCGGTTTCATGTTCTTCCTCATCGGTCTCGTAGCGGATATCAACGTGTCGTCGAGGCGGCTCCTCGAAGAAGTGCTCTATCGCCAGCGCGTGCTCGACGACCGGATGGCCGCAGAGGCCAAGAAGAGGGAACGAGAGCATCAGGAAACCCATCGATGAAGATCGTCGAGCGGACGAGTGTTCTCATACCCGCCTTCGAAGAAGAAAGCGGCATCGCCAGCGTCATCGCCGAGGTCCAAAGCCTCGGCAACTGGAAAGAGATCGTTGTTGTCGATGACGGCTCGTCCGACGGGACCGCAGCCCGAGCCAAAGGGACGGGTGCCAAAGTCGTCTGCCACCCCTACAACAAGGGCAACGGCGCGGCTGTCAAGAGTGCTCTGCGCGCCGCCGAAGGCGATTTCGTCCTGCTCATGGACGCGGACGGACAGCACCCGCCGAAAGAGATCGTAAAACTGATGGCGAAGCTTCCGGAATACGACCTCGCGGTCGGAGTTCGATCCTTCAGCGACCAGGCGACGCTATCGAGAGGCCTCGGAAACGCCGCGCTCAACCGCTTCGCCACGATGCTCTCGGGCTTCAAGATTTGGGATTTGACCTCCGGGTTCCGCGCGGCGCGGCGCGATCGAATCCGCGAGTTCATCCACTTGTTCCCGAACGGCTTCAGCTATCCGGCCACGAGCACGCTCGCTTTCATTAAAGCCGGCTACAGCGTGTGTTTCGTCCCCATCGAAGGCAAGAAACGCGGGGGCAAGGAAAAGAGCAAGATGCGTCCCTCCCGTGAAGGCTGGCGTTTCGTCATGCTCATTCTGAGGATGATCACACTCTTCAGCCCGCTCAGGATCTTTTTCCCCGTAGCGCTCACGTTCTTCATCGTCGGCGCGGGCTACATGGTCTACACAATCATCGACGAGATGCACGTCACCAATACGTCGGTGCTTCTATTGGCGGGCTCGGCGGGGCTGTTTCTGTTCGGCCTTCTCTCGGAGCAGATCGCGGCGCTTCGCTTCGAGAAGACCCATCGGGACTGAGATGGCCCACCGGCCTCTCCCACGTTCCCGAGACGGACTCGCCTTGCACTTGAAGCTCGAGCGCACCCCCGAAATCGATCGACCCTTTTAGCCAGCTGCCGTCAAGAAGAATCTTTCCATCCCCGATCTTGATCGAGACTTCGTCGGGGTGATGGTCCTGTCCGACGAGACCGAGCGCTTCCCAGAGCGGCGCGTCATCGAAACGGCCGTCCGGGATCGCGAGGTGTCCGTCGCCCGAGATGTTTTTCGGATCGAGCCCAAACCCCGCCAAGTCCAAGCTCACGACGCCCGGGACGCCGGCGAGCCGGCCCTGGACCGAGATCCGGTGGCGGAAGGGCAAGGAATTGAAATCGAGATGCACGCTACCGCGCACGACGCCTATTTCCAGGAGCACTTCGCCCTCCAAGTCGATACGCCCTCCTGCCATCGAGAGCGCTGCGGACGCGTCTCGCGCCTGCATATCACCGAAACGCAGCGCGCGCGCGGCGAGCACACCCGAACCGGTGATCGCGTGCAGCAGCGTCAGGGCGCCGGTCGCGACTTCCGGACCGCTCAGTGCGAGGTCGAGTCCGCCCACCGTAATGCCGTTGCCTCGCCGCCTCGCATCCCTCAAGTAGATCGTTCCGTCTTGGATCACGATCTCCGACGGTGTCATCGATAGATTATGGGATAGATTGGGGGATAGATTGGGCGACCGCGGGGGCGAGGGGCCTTCAGCGCCGGACCTCTGCGACGGAGGGTCGCTGCGCACGGGCGAGGGGGGAGCTTCGTTCTCGATGGGAAGGCCGTAGACGAACTCAACACGCGGTTTTTTCACGACCACGCGTTCGATGGCGACCTGGCGACGCAGAAGCGGCGTGAAGCGATGTTCGAACCGCGTTTCCGGTATCGCAAGCTCGTACCGCACGCTCGGAAAAGACGCGCCGGCATCAATACCCTCTATCCGAAGGCCTCGGAACAGATCGAAGTGGAACTGGGAGCCCTTGAACCGTGTCCCGGTGGAGGCGCTAGCCGCCCTGAGCGCGCTTCGCCCCATAGCGGTGGCGTCGACGTCGACCGACCACACGACAACAACGAGCAGCACGAGGAGAAGAACGGCCCCGAGAGCAACTCTCTTCACATGCTTCACGGGCCGATCCTACACGTCGAGCTGCTCGGCCGTAACGGCGCGCTCCATGATGAAGTTGAAGCGCGCCGATGGATCTTTCCCCATCAGAGCTGAGATGATGCGGTCCGTTCGGAGCGCGTCCTCGATGCGGACGCGTTGAAGGCGGCGCGTCTTGGGGTTGAGCGTGGTCTCCCACAACACTTTAGGCATCATCTCACCGAGGCCTTTGAAGCGCGTGATGTCGGCTTTCTTGCCCTTGCCGTGTCTTTCCATGATGCGTGCCCGCGCCGCTTCGTCGGCCGCCCAAAACGTCTCTTTGCCGATATCGATTCGGTACAAGGGCGGCTGCGCGATGTAGATGCGCCCGGCGCGGATGAGCTCCGGCATGTGCCGATAGATGAAGGTCAACAGAAGGGTTGTGATGTGATGGCCGTCCGCGTCCGCATCGGCCAGCAGAATCACGCGCTGATAGCGAAGCTTCGACAAATCGAAGCTCTTGCCAAGATCGCACCCGAGCGCTTGAACGAGATCGGCGAGCTCTTTGTTCTCGAGGACTTTCGCGAGCGATGCTTGCTCGGTGTTCAAGACTTTGCCGCGAAGCGGCAGCACGGCTTGTCGCGCGCGATCCCGTCCTTGTTTGGCGGAGCCGCCAGCCGAGTCGCCCTCGACAATGAACAGCTCCGTATCCGCCGAGCGGGTCGCGGTGCAGTCGCTGAGCTTTCCCGGAAGCATCAGCCGCGCGGTCGTTGCACTCTTGCGGGTCACCGCCGCCGAAGCCGCGCGGGAGGCTTCACGCGCTCGACCGGCGAGGATGATGCGCGCGACGATGGCTTCGGCCGCCGAGCGATTGTGGTTGAGCCAGTGCTCGAGCCCGGGCCGCACCGCTCCGTCGATATATTGCTGGACTTCGGGATTGTTGAGGCGGTCTTTCGTCTGGCCCTGGAACTGCGGATCGGTCACGAAGATGCTCAGCACCGCGACGAGACCTTCTCGTATGTCTTCCGAAGAAAGCGTGACGCCTTTCGGCGCGAGCTTGTGCGTTTCGATGTAGTTGCGGATCGCCTTTCCAAGGCCGGAGCGGAGGCCGTTTTCGTGTGAGCCTCCTGAGGCAGTCGGGATGCCATTGACGTGACTTCTAACGAGCTCGTCGGTCGACTCCGTCCATTGACCTACGAGCTCGATCCGCGTGCCTTCCCCATTCTGCGCACGCTCGAGCACAAAAGGCGCCTCGTGCACCGGCTTCGCTCGTCGGTCAGAGAGGATGCGGGCAAGATAGGCGCTGATCCCCTCCGAATGCTCGAACACCGTCTTTGTCTTGTTGACCTCGTCGATGAACGTGATGCGGAGGCCTTTGTGCAGATAGCTCGTCGTCTCGAGCCGCTCGCGGATGGTGTTCGGGTTGAAGCGAGTCTTCGGAAAGATCTTCGGGTCGGGATGAAAAGTGATCTTCGTCCCCGTGCCGCGCCCCGCGCCATTTTTTCGGAGCTTGGTAATGGGCTTTCCCGCCTTGAACTTCATCTCGTAGACGCTTCCGTTCCGCTTCACGGTCGCGACGAGATGCGATGAGAGCGCGTTCACGACGGAGGCACCGACACCGTGGAGCCCTCCCGCCGTCTTGTAGTTCTGACCTTCGAACTTGCCGCCCGCATGCAGCGTCGTGAGGATGATCTCGAGCGCCGACTTTTTCGCGCGCGGGTGTTTGTCGACGGGAATGCCGCGTCCGTCATCCGAGACTGTGACCGAGGAGCCGTCAGCGTGGAGCGTGAGCTGAATCGCGCTCGCATAGCCGTTCATCGCTTCGTCGACGCTATTGTCGAGCACCTCCCAGATGAGATGGTGAAGGCCGTGCGATGAAACGCCCCCAATGTACATGCCGGGGCGCTTCCGCACCGGCTCGAGGCCTTGAAGAACGGTGATGTCCTTCGCGGTGTAAGACGCCATCAGCTTGCGGTCTCCGTGCTCTTGGCACCTTCTTCGATCTCGAGCGGCTCAGGAGCCGCCACTTCAGCGGGCACGAGCTGCGCGAATGTTCCGTTTTTGAGAAGCTCACGACCGCGGCCCGCGCGCGACGTTACGCCGTAGCGCCCGCGGCTGATGATTTTCTTGGCACCGCGATTCGTCAACACTGTCAAGGCGTCACTACCGTTGGCCGCGGCGATGAAACCGAGAACGCGGTCCTCTTTCGCGAGCTTGATGAGGATCGTGCCGCGCCCCGGGCCTTCGAGATAGTTCACCTCTTCGGACTTGCAAAGAAGCGCGCGCGCTTGAACCGTCGCGGCGATGATGATCTCGTCCCCATGGATAGGAAGGACATTGACGATTTCCGCTCCCGAGCCGAGCCTGGCGAACCGTCGGCCATTGCGCGTACTCGGCTCGACGAAGTTCTCCAGACCGAAACGGAGGGCGTAGCCGTCGGTCGCGACCGCGATCGCGTGCGTCTCAGGCGCATAGTCGGGATGGGCCTCGTCGACAAAGATGTTCCCGATGATCCTCGGATCCAAGCTGAAAGAGCTGACGATCCGCTCCCCATCGCGGAGTTTGAAGAGCTTTTGGATCGGATCGCCGTGGCCTGTCGTGGCAGGAAGGTCGATGATACGCGACGTATAGATCGCGCCGAAGTTCGACACGAAGGCGCACGTAGCGCGCGTGCCCCCAGCGAAACAGGCCATGACGGAGTCGCCCTCGCGAAGTCGCGTCTTCGTCGGGTCTTTGATCTCGCGCTGACGCTTCAGCCAGCCATCCGTGGTGACGAGTACATGGCTATCCTCGGCGACGATGAAATCGTCCGCGGTAAAGGAAGGCTCGTCTTTCACGGCTTCGATGATCGTGCGCCTCGGATCGGGCGTACCGTAAGCTTTTTGGATCTCGACGAGCTCCTTGCGCACGATCTTCCAGCGCGCTTCCTCGTTCTTCAAGAGTTTGCGGATCTCGGTCGCACGCTTTCTGCGCTCGCCGAGCTCCTTCCGGACCATTAGGATCTCGAGCTTCGCGAGGCGATAAAGCTTGAGCTCGAGAATGGCGTCGGTTTGTTCCGCGTCGAGCGGGAACTTGGCCATAATCTTCTTCGTGGCGTCTTGCTTGCCGTTCGAGCGCCGGATCATTCGCAAGATGTCGTCGAGAGCGTCGAAAACCGTCTCGAAACCTTGGAGGATGTGGATCCGCCTCTTGATACCTTCGAGCTCGTTCTCAAGCCGGTGGGTGACGACTTCCATCCGGAAGTGAAGAAAGTGCCACAGCAGCTCGCGCAGCTCGAGCCGCGCCGGGCTCCCTACTTCGGGGTTCTCCGTCGGCACCAGGCAAGTCAAATTGATGCTGAAATTGGATTGAAGCGGCGTGTTCTTGTAGAGATAAGCGAGAACTTTCTGCTCATCTGCCTCGGCTTTTAGGCTCAGCTGGATGCGCACATCATCGGTCGAGACGTCCTTGACGTCGAGAAGAAACGGCATCTTCCGGGAAAGGACCACATCGGCGATGCGCTGGACGAGCTGCGCTTTGTTGACGAGGTAAGGGATCGAGGTCACGTAGAGAAACTTGGTGCCACGCTTCGTCTCACCCGGCTCGACGGTGGCGCGCACGAGTATGGTGCCACTTCCGCTCGTATAGAAGCGCTTCATCTCCTCGGCATGATTCAGAATCTGGCCGCCTGTCGGAAAGTCCGGACCTTTGATGTAGCGGCACAATTGGCGAGTCGAGAGCTCTTTGTCCTCGAGTTGGGCGTCGAGCATCTTCACGAGAGCCGTCATGACCTCGTCGAGGTTGTGCGGCGGGATGTTGGTCGCCATCCCGACAGCGATACCCGTGGCGCCGTTGACGAGAAGCACGGGGATCTTGGTCGGTAGCACCACCGGTTCTTTACGCGTGTTGTCATAATTCGGGCGAAAGTGCACCGTGCGCTGTCCAATCTCGCCGAGGATCTCGTCGCAAGCGCGCGCGAGGCGGCATTCGGTGTAGCGCATGGCCGCTGCTGGATCGCCGTCGAGCGAGCCGAAATTACCGGAGCCTTGGACGAGCGGCAGTCGGGTGGCGAAAGGCTGAGCGATCCGTACGAGCGCGTCGTAGATAGCGCTATCGCCATGGGGGTGGTACGAACCCATAACGTCACCGACGACCTTGGCGCACTTACGAAACCTCGAATCCGCGCTCAGACGCTGCTGCCACATCGTGTAGAGGATGCGCCGTTGAACCGGCTTCAGCCCGTCGCGCACATCCGGAAGCGCGCGCGACGTAATAACCGACAACGCGTAGTTCAAATAACGCGTCTCTGCCGCTTCGTGAAGCTCGACCACCGAGCCGTCCGCGCCATCGAAAGCCGCCCCACCGCCACTGGAAGGAACAACGTCATCAAAGGAAAGCTGCTGCGGCCGCCGCACCGATTTTCGCGTGCCGGCTCTGGAAACGGGCGCCTTCGCCTTGCCGCCAGGTCGAGTACCTTTCGACGACTTCGCCCTTTTTTTCGTCGATGCTTTCTTGGCTTTCTTCTTCGCCAACGGGCCCGTTGCCTCCTATTTCCAACACTAAGGTAGAGAAAAGAAGGCGAAGACGCAAGTAGTTCTCTTTCGAGCTCTGTCGTCAGGAGAAGAGCGCACGGAAGAGCAGGAGCGAGCCGACCATTGCAAAGAACACGAGAAAGAGAAACAAGCTGATGCCGGCGAGAAGTGCTATGACGGCTGCGGCTCTTGGGCGTGAGAGGGCGCCGACACATTCGAGCGTCAGCCCGGCAATCACCGCCAGGTAGACGAGCGCAAAGAATCCTAGAAAAGGTCCGATGATAGGAACGGCTTGCACCCACTGGACCGGTGCAGCCAGCCCGAGCGGACGATAGAGATCGAGAAAACTCGCCGAGCCACCGAAGAGTCGCGAGAGGATATTCAGAAGACCGACGAAGACGAAAGAAAGTAGCGCTGCAAGGATCGGTCCGAAGATGAGAGTTTCGAAACTATGGCGGCCTGCACCGATCGCAAGTCCCGACACGGCAAAGAAAATCAGCGCTGGGAGGAGCGCATCTTCGTCTTTAGAGACGTCCCGAATGGCGTCGGTATCAAGCTGTAGGATTTGGATACTTTGCTGAAGGTAACTACCAAAATCCATGCGATCGCCTTGCTCCGATTCCGACGGCGTCTGTTCAGCGATCATAGGCCCGTGTTCCTCCGACCCGTCACAATCTTCAGGAGGCCCACACTCACGCCGCTATCGAAGAACAGTACCTGCCCTGTAATATAGCTCGCTTCGTCGCTGGGAAGATATGCTCGGAATAGACGTCGCGATCGAGCTGCCAAGCCGACGGGCCGTGCACGTCGTTCAACGCAAGCTTCGCGCCCTTTGCCGCAAACAACAGGGCCGCCGCGCGGCCGATACCCGGAAGCCGCACCCGTTATCAAGGCCGTCTTGCCCACAAGTCGCATGTCCGAAAATCGGCCTCCAAATTTGGGGGAAGCCCTATCCTATCAGAAACGTCGGGAGCTCCCGAAAAGTGCGTAAAAGATACACCCGGCAGCGATGAGGTGTGTCTCACGCGATACACCCTCTCAACGCGAAGATGCGATAGGCTTCTAAACTGCGCCCCAGCCACTATTTGAGCGTGCACGGCCGGCTCATCGCCTGGCATGATAGTTGCTTTAATCAGGCCCCGGAACGTCAGACGCATGCAGAAGCAAACAACCCTCAAAGAAGTCACCAGCTGCGTCGGGATTGGCCTTCATTCTGGCCGAAGAGTCGAACTGACGCTCAAGCCCGCACCCGCCGATCATGGTATCGTTTTTCGACGCGTGGATTTACCTGCCATAGCTGCCGGGTCCGATAGGGACATCCCTGCCACGGTGGAACATCTTTCCCACATCAATCACGCCACGTGCCTGGCGCGGGATAACGTGCGCATCGAGACCGTCGAGCACCTGCTAGCCGCGTTTCGCTCGCTCGGCGTCGACAACGTGATCGTAGAGCTCGATGGCGCCGAAGTGCCTATCATGGACGGAAGCGCAGCAGCGTTTATTTACCTCATTCATGAGGCGGGCATTCGCAAGCTCACGACGGCCCGTTCCGTCATCAAGCTAACAAGCCCTATCTCCGTGACGGATGGAGGACGGTCCGTCACGGCCTATCCTTCGGATAGATTGAAGCTCAGCTACACCATCAACTTCGCGCACCCTCTTCTCCGGCACCAGGAATATTCGGCGGAGATCGATGAGACCAGCTTCGTCGAAGAAATTGCTCCCGCGCGGACCTTCGGATTCCTGAAAGACGTCGAGCTCATGCGGCAGAGCGGCCTCGCCCTAGGCGGCTCGCTCGATAACGCCGTCGTTCTCGGTGAAACCGGTGTTTTGAACAACCCCTTGCGTTTCCCGGACGAGTTCGTACGCCACAAGGTTCTCGATTTGCTCGGCGATCTCGTATTGCTCGGAAGACCGCTCCACGCCCATGTCGTCGCGATGCGCGCCGGCCACGAGCTGCACACGAGGCTTGTCCAGGCCATCCTCGGAACGCCGGAAAACTGGGAGCTCGTCACGGAGCCGACGCCAACACCGATCGCCGCCAAAGTCGCCCAGCCACTACTCGCCCGAACGTCCCGCTAGTCCCGCAATCCGAGTTGCTACCGGCTTCCAGCTACCCCCCTGATAGGCCAGGCCGCGGCAAAATTTAGCGACAAGAGCGTTTCCTCTCATCTTCGTTCCTTTTCTTGTCTTTCCTTTGCGGCTTTGCGTTACGCTTTTCTGAGTATTGATCTAGCTGCAACCCGTCAGAATCGCTCCCCCGTGTCCGGGCAGGCTAGTGCACCTCGGGCACTTCCACGAAGGCTTTCACGCGTACCGTGTGCACGCGGGCAGGGTCGTTCGACGCCACGGAAACGCTCTTTTCGATGACGCCCTTGTACTTCCGCGTCTCGAGCGCCACTTCGAGCGTCGTGGATTCACCGGGGTCCAAAACACGGGTTTTCGCGATCGCGGCGGTGCAGCCGCAGGATGTGGAGATGCGACGGATCTCGAGAGGCTCGGTACCTACGTTCGACACGGTGAATACGTGCAGCAGCTCTTGATTCGGTTTGACGCCGCCAAAGTCGTGATCGCTCGGTTCGATTTCCATACGCGGGCCGCTCTTGTTAATCTGCGCCGTCCCGGCAAAGGCCGTCGCTCCCGCTGCGACGAGCATCAGAATCCCGACGACGTGCAGGGCTCGGTCGCGTTTCATAGCTTCGATCCTTTGTCCTCGCCCGCCTGACCGCTCAGCTTTTTCATGTAAGCTCCAAGTCGTTCGTTCTCGTATGTCACCGTATTCAAGAAGAGGCTTTCGATGAGGTACTGCTTGCGCGTCTCTTCGTCCATGCCCTCCACGATGTTTACGATCTCGCTCATCATGTCATCAAACGTCGCTCTGAGCTCGCGTTTGAGCGCGACTTCGCGATAGAGCGATTCCAACACAAAGAGAAGATCCCCATCGAGAGGAATCTCTTGTCCCGTCAACATTTTGACTTTCTTCATAGCTTCCGCCCCGTGCTCGCCATCCCTCAGAAACTCTCGAGGGCGGTTTTTTCGTCCCGGAAGATTTCCATGAAATTGTGAAGACCCGTCATGCTCACCATGGTCTCGACGCGCTCTTGAAGCCCTACGAGCTTGATCGTGCCGGAGCCTTCGGCAACGGAACGGTAGATATCCATCAGGCAGCCCACGGAGGCGCTGTCGATATAGTTGACATCGCTCAAGTCGATCACGAGCTTTTTGGCGCCCGATTCGACGACCGCCGAGACCTCCGAGAAAAAAGAGCTCAGCATGGCGTAGACGAGCCGCTCCTCCTTGACACGAACGATTTTGATGTCATCTTGAGTGTCGATTCGAAGATTCATAATACGTTACCCGTTGATTCCGTTCGCCCTTTCGAACGGTTTCGTATCACGACGAGAGCTCGACCGAGCTCGAGTCGTCCACGATTGATCCGGCTCTTCACGGTACCTTCCGGAAGCTCCAATTGTTCCACAATCTCTTGATACGACAGTCCTTTGATGTCGCGCAGCACCACCGCCTCCCCCAGCTTATCGGGTAGACCGGAGAGCGCCTCGAGGAGCATTTCTCGCTTGTCGCGCACCTCGACCGCGCGATGAGGGTCGAAACGCACAGACGCCAACTCCTCGAGATGGACCTCGTGCTGGACGAGGGACTCTCTTTCGCGGCGACCGCTGCGATAGTGGTCGATGCAGTGGTTGCGGCTGACGGAATAGAGCCACGTTCCGAAATCAGCATTGGCGTCGAACTTGTCCAGCGAGCGGAAGACACGCAGAAATATTTCCTGGGTCAGATCCTGAGACTCCTCGTAGCGTCCCGTGAATTTGTACGCGATCCCGAAGACGCGGCGCCGGAAACGCCGGACCACTTCCTCCCAGGCCTGCTCTTTGACACTTCCGTTGCCGCGGCAGCGTTTGATCAACTCCCGATCCTCGAGCTCGCTGACAGAAACAGACTCGCCGTTATCTGGCAATCCCAATACCCTCTTAGTACTTACTGCTCGTCTTTTTGGCCGAGCGTCCGCCTATTTGTCTGGGAGCTCAGGCCGGCGCGCGGCGACCCATGCGGTGTACCAGAAACATCCGGTATCGAGCGCGGCGCCCTCGAGAAGCTCTTCCAACAAAGGCTCGGCGCGAAGAAACATACCCTCGTAATAGAAGCGGTCGTAGCTTTTTACGCCCAATCGTGACAAGTAATCGAAATAGAGAAGGTTGTCGACCCAGATATAGCTCTTGCGAGGTATCGAGATCGCATATTCCTCCGGATAGTCGAGATAAAGAGCGGAGGGCGTGTGCACATCGATCTTGTTGCTGTACACCTCGACCAGGCGTGAATCGAATCGCTCCCGCAATCCGTGCTGCCCCGTCGGCTCGCCATCACCGTCACGCGAGACATTGACCGGGACATACATGGCGCCGACATAGTGAGCGATCTCGGCGGAGTGTAGAATGGCGGCTTCATAATCCGAGCTCCTGAACGCTTCCGTGAGCGCGTGGTAGCTTTCGATCAGGCGCCACGGCAAATCCCCGGATTCCTCGAGCGCTTCCTCACCGTATTTGCGAACCGCGCGCTTGCGGTCGGCGGGGAGATCTGCAAACGGAAACGGCTCCAGGCGGTCCACTTCGAAGAGCAGGCGTGGAGGGAAGATCGTCGGATCGCTCGCGGTCTCCACGATAGAAACTTCTCGATCCTCATAGAACCCTTTAAGGGGTCCGTCGAGGCTGTCGATGGCTTTCTCCAAGAAGAGCTTGACGCCCTCCTCGCTCCAAGGGAGCCCGGTGTCAAGGCTGCCGAAAACGAGCCATGCCGTCGCCGTCAGCGCGAGTATACGTGTTGCCATTAACTACTCCTCGGTCTGAAATCAGCTGCGTAGAGAGACCTCAGCAGGTTCTCCATTCTAGCAGCTGGTCTGGCTAGTATAAAACGGCGGCGGCAAGCCCCGCCGTAGCCCGAAAGGCAGGGGGCGTGCCCCGCCGTAGCCCGAAGGGCGAAGGCGGGTCACGGAACCCGCGCGATCGTAAGAACATCCACCGTGCCAGCGCCGGCTCGAAGGAGCGCTCGAGCGGCAGCGCTCGCCGTGGCGCCCGTTGTCAGAACATCATCGACCAACAATAGTCTGCAGCCGGCCAGCTTCTGCGGAATGCGGCCGCGATAGGCGCCTGACACGTTGGTCTTTCGCGCGGATGCCGAAAGCCCTGCTTGCGGGGGGTTGTCTCTCGTCTTCACGAGCAGGCGCGGGCGCATCGGAGCACCCGCGATCGTCGCCACTGCGCGGGCCGCGATCGCCGCTTGATTGAATCCGCGTGCACGCCGCCGCCTCGAAGAAAGCGGCAAAGGGACGACGGCAGCGTAGCCCTCGAGCTCTCCCGCCCGACACCAACGTTCGGCGGCCAGCCCCCCGAAAAGCGTCCCGAGGCGCGCCCGTCCGCCGAATTTCAACGCATGCAGGACACGCTGCACGCGATCATCGTAGAGGAGCGCAGCGCGCGCCTTGCGGAAGACCCGCTCGCCTCCGCGACACGGCCCGCATAGCCCGGGGGCAACGCTCCGAGCGTAGGGAAGACCACAGGATCCGCAAAATGGTGGCTCGATACGAGGCAGCGCCTCAATGCAGCGCTCGCAGAGCGGGCCCAAAAGCGGCCGCCGCAAGAGCTCGTGGCACAAGAGACATTCGGCCGGGAACGCAAGCGCGCCGAGCCCGTGGATACAGGCGCGCACGAGCCGCTCCAGGCGATCGTATCTAGCAGTCATTGCAGACAGCACGACAGAAAGCTCGCGCCTCTATCCATCAAGTCGCGGGCTTTACGGGGTCGACCAGGTCGGCGAGGGCGCGATCACGGCTTCGGGCGCGTCGACAGCGGGAAGATGCAGGCCCACCGTGTCCCAGTGCCCACAACGTGAGCAGCGCTCCGTCCATTCCGACGTGCGCCACTCGCAGCTTTCGCACACATAGTCCATCATCAGCCCTTCGACCTCGGCGACGAGCAACTTGGTCTTTCTGAGCGCGGCGGAGAGCTCGTTCTTACTCTCCAGGATTCGAGCCACATAGAGATGGAGCGCGGGCAGGCCGCTCACACGATCCTCGATCATCTGAAACTCGCGAAGCGCCTCATCGAGCATGTATAAGCGGTAGTGAAGCTTTCCCAAAGAGTAGCGGAGCGGAACCTCGTTCTCGCTGAGAATCAGGGCCTGCTTCCACACACCTATCGCTGCTTCCGGCTGCTCGGCGCGCAAATAAAAATTTTGGAGCGAAGAGAGGGGCTCCGTCGAGCCCGTGAGCTCGTAGCCGCGGTGCCACGTGCGTATCGCTTCTTCAGTCTGGTCGTTCGCAGCGAGCGCCTCTCCCAAGCGAATGTAGGCGGGAACGAAGCTCTCATCGTCGGCAAGTATCAACCGAAAGGCGGCGATCGCCTCCTTAGCTCCTCCGGCAGAAAGCTGCGCGACGCCAAAGCCAAGCTGGACGCCTTTCGGCATGTCCTGCTCGAGCGCGCGCTCTTCGACGGAAGAGACCATGTCCAGCCCGGCCATGTAGAGCTCCTCGACCGCTTGATGGGCCTCGTGCAAACGACGCCGGCGGCGGGCGTGAGCAAAACGCCGAACGCCTCCCGCGAGGTCGAAGAACAAGATAACGCCCGCACCGATCCCGAAAGCTGCGAGCATGACCATCCAAAGCTCGAGCACGACCGGCTGGAAAAACGCAAACTGAACCGTCACGAGCGCCTCGTTCAAGCGAATCGTCCAAACCACGAACCCGACGAACGCAAAAACAACAAGCATCGTGAGAAAAGTCCGAGCCCGCATGATTGACGTAGTCTACCTCCTGAAGCTCCACCCCGAAAGCCGAGAACAGATGCTGAATCGTCCCCGCTCGGGCTCCTTCGAAGGAGTCAGATGTGAGTGCGAAGCGCGAACAAAGCTGATTTAGTCAATTTAAAACCTCTTGCGGCGCTGCCAAAGCGACTTGCGACTGATCCCAAGTATCTCTGCGGCGCGGGTCGTGTTCCCGCTTACATCGCGCAGAACCCGCTCGATATAGCTCTTCTCGACCGCGCCGAGGGTAGGGCGCTTGTCCAGCGTGACGCCCCACGCGTCGAGAACGTGTGCGGGGATATCGGTCCTCTCGAAAGTCTCACCTCTCGACAAAATCGCGCCGTGCTCGACGACGCCCTTGAGCTCCCGCACGTTTCCCGGCCACGCGTAAGTCGTGAATACCTGGAGCGCATCGGGGGAGAATCGACGCGGGGCGCGGCCTCTGCGCGCAACCTCTTTTTCAAGGAAGAGTTCCGCGAGAGGAACGATGTCGTCGGGCCGCTCCCGAAGAGATGGAAGCCGAATCCAGAAAACACCGAGACGATGGAACAGGTCGCGGCGAAAGAGCCCTCGCTCCACGGCCTGTTCGAGATCGGCGCTCGCGGAGGCGATGAGGCGCGCCTCGAGCTCGACGGACTCTGTCCCGCCGAGCCGCTCGAATCGACGCTCCTCGACCGCACGCAAGAGCTTGGCCTGGTGGAGCGGAGAAAGTTCGCCAATCTGGTCCAGAAGCAACGTGCCCTTGCCGGCAAGCTCAAATTTTCCTGCTTTTCGCTGAGCCGCGCCGGTAAACGCGCCACGCTCGTAGCCGAAGAGCTCGCTCTCGAGCAAGCTCTCGGGAATGCTCGAAAGGTCGACCGTGACCATGGGAAGTCCGGACCGCTCTCCCCACAAGTGCAGCGCATGCGCCGCGAGGTCTTTTCCTGTACCGCTCTCCCCGCTCAGAACGACATTGCTGGACGCGATCGCGAGACGCTCGAGAAGCCGGACGATCTCCACCATCTGCGGATCGTGGGCGATGATCGTGGCATCTAGACCCACCTTCGTAACGGGCATGAGGTCAACTGGCGACAGCGAGCTTTTGCGCGTCGCCCCAGAGGCGTTCGAGATCGTAATATTCGCGGCTCGTCGGCGTGAAGACGTGTACGACAAAATCCGCATAGTCCATCAAGATCCATTCTCCACGCGGATAGGACTCGACGTGCGAGGGCCGCCGTTTCATCGATCGGAGCGACTTCTCCACCTCGTCCGCGATGGACTTGATTTGGCGGTGGCTCGCGCCCGTGAGAATCAGAAAGTAATCGGTAAAGCTCGCCAACCCGCGCAGATCGAGAACCAGGATATCGACAGCCTTTTTTTCCTGCGCCGCCAAAACCGCGCTCTTGAGCTCGGGGTCCAGCGAGTTCAAGGTCAACTTAGTCTCGGTCAAGTTTCTCGAACCTCTTTGAACTTAGATGATAACGAGTGGCACCGAAACGACTCCTGATGTTTCACGTCACCCGCTCCTTCTGTACGAGGCCGTAGATCTCGCGAACCATCTTCTGACAACCGTCGCCGGTCGCTGCCGAGACCGTGAAGAACGGAAGCCCAAAGCCCGCCGTCGCATCTTCGAGAGCAGCGAGCCGCGTCGGATTTTCGAGCACGTCCATTTTGTTGGCAGCCACGGCTCCCGGCTTTCCATCCATGCCTTTACCATAAGCTTCTATCTCCTGCCGCAGCGCTTTGAGGTCGTCGACGGGCTCTCTTCCCGAGCCTTCGGATACATCGATGAAGTACATGAGACAAGCCGTTCGGCTCAAGTGCCGCAGGAAACGATCGCCGAGCCCAGCACCATCGCTCGCTCCCGGGATCAGACCGGGTACATCGGCCAAGACGAAGGAGCTCTCCTCGGTGATCTCGACGACGCCAAGATGCGGCACGAGGGTCGTGAACGGATAATCCGCGATCTTGGGTCGCGCCGCGCTGACAGCCGAGATGAACGTGGACTTCCCGGCATTCGGAAAGCCGACGAGGCCGACATCCGCGAGCAGCCGCAGCTCGAGCCGAACGCGACGTTGTTCGCCCGGGCTCCCCGTTTCGCATTTTCGAGGCGCCCGATTCGTCGCAGACGCGAACGACACGTTCCCTCGTCCCCCACGCCCGCCTCGAGCGACGAGCAGTTTCTGATTCTCGTCGGTCAAATCTCCAAGGAGCTCTCCCGTTTCCTTATCGTGCACGAGAGTGCCGAGGGGAACCGAAAGCTCCATATCCTCACCTCGGCGCCCAGCCCGCTTAGCGCCTTCGCCGTTTCTGCCACGCTCGGAACGGTAGTGCGGGCGATAGCGGTAGCCGGCGAGCGTGTTCTGGGCCGTGCTCGCCAGAAGCCAGATGGAGCCGCCTCCGCCACCGTGGCCGCCATCGGGCCCGCCGCGGGGAACGTACTTTTCTCTGCGAAAGCTGATGACACCGTCGCCGCCCCGCCCCGCCTCGAGCTCGAGAACAGCCTCGTCAATCCACATCAATCCATTATATGAACGAAGCAGGTCGATTTCGGAGTGCGACGTTTCGAGGACGTCTGTCTCTTGGCTCTACCGGCTCGACTTTGCTGCCTGCTAACCACGCACCTAGAACAATGCCGCCCCATAAAAGGCCGCAGCAAGAACCGGGCAGCAACTAGCCTCCGCGGGCGCAAATTGAACTGCCATCGCGCCCTCAGAACCATCCTTGACTGGGCTTAGCTGGCACCCGCAGGGTCGACGTGAATGAATCGCCCCTTCTGACCGCGGGTCTGAAAATCGACGATGCCCGTGATCTTGGCGAAAAGCGTGTCGTCCTTGCCGCGGCCGACATTGCGACCCGGCTTGAATCGCGTGCCACGCTGCCGAACGAGGATGGAGCCGCCGCTCACGCTCTCGCCAGCAAACGCCTTGACCCCGAGCCTCTGCGCGTTGCTGTCGCGTCCGTTGCGTGAGCTTCCTTGACCCTTTTTGTGCGCCATTTCTGCAAGTCCGGCTATCCTTCGATCGCCTCGACCTTCACCGCGGTAAACGATTGCCGGTGGCCGCGCGTGCGCCGATACTGCTTGCGGCGCTTTTTCTTGAAAACGAGAATCTTCTTGGCGCGCCCTTGCTCCGCTACCTCGGCAGTCACCGAGGCGCCATCGACATAAGGCTTGCCGAGCGCGACCTCGCCATCGCGATTCACGAGCATGACTTTGTCGAAGCGAACGGTATCCCCAACTTCGGCTTCGAGCTTCTCGATTCTGAGCTGCTCACCGGGAGTCACCTTCTGCTGCTTCCCGCCCGTTTCGATGATTGCGTACAATTGTTGCTCCGATTCTACCTATGTATATCCACCCATTGTAGCGATCAAAAACTTCTGCGTCAAGATTGACACGCATTCAGCATCGGTGGCGCTATGTGAAATACGCTACGCCTCAGAAGTTGAATCCTATCCAGAAATCCGTCTTCCAGCCGTCTGCGGTGGTCGCGAAGTCTGTGAGCTTCGACCAGTTGACGTTCATCGGCATGCCGAAGAAATTGAACGAGAGGCCGATTCCGTAAGAGGCCACAGCATCGCCGAGCCCGAATCCCTCGGAGATACAAGGGGCGTTGCCGCCCGGGCCGCAGCGGGCTCCGAGCGAGGAAAACCGCCTCTCGCTCGAGAAGATGTTGAACGACTGGTCGATGAAGTGGGCCCCGCCCATATCCACAAAGAAGAGCCCCCGTAGCGGACCGAAAAAGCCTATCGGCGTAATCGCGGCGTCGATGATAGGGAAGCGAAGCTCCGCATTGGCGAAAAAGCCTTTGTTGCCGACAAAGGACTGGTAATCGAAACCGCGCATATCACCGTTGCCGCCGAACCAGAACAAGTCCGGATTCTCCCCGTCACTCCAAAGACCCCGCATCCTGAGGGCGAGCAAGCTCCCGCCGCCGATCTGAAGATATTTTCGCGCGTCGAGGTTGAACGTCTGCCGCGAGAGAAACGGGCCGGACGGCGAGATGGACACACCCGCCGATATTGTGCTGCCCGCGATAGGGCCAAAATTTCGAAACCGCGTCGTTTCTTGAACGAAAGTCGCCGATATTGGTAAAGCGGTGCCGTTCGGGTAGCGTTGAGCGATCGCTGTCTGGAATTGATCGAAGTTGCCACCGCCGAAGCCGGCGCCGCCCGGATTGAGGAACGGGTTCAGAACCGGGTCTTCGAACTGCGTGCGTTGGCGGATGACACCGGTGGACATCTCTAAACGACGGAAGCGGCTCAACGGATAAACGGCCGAGATCGTAGCGCCGTATTGCCGGATGGTGGAAAGAGCATCCTGCCGCGAGAATTGGTTGATCCCAGCGAAACCGAAAGGATTCGCAAAAAAGAAGCTCGTTGTATCGAAGCCTCTAAGCGAGTATTGAAGCCTTCCAGCTCGGTTGGTATAGCTCCCGAGATAGCTCCGGAACTCCCGCACCGACAAAGCGAAAAACGTGAAGTTTTGATCGCCGAGCACATCGGAGAAGCTGATGCCCGTGCCGCCGAAGAAATCGCCACCGGAGGTGACACCGACGTTAATCGGCGGCGCGCCGTCGATGTAGAATTTCTCGAACGTTCCTTTTCGGCGCTTGTTCTCGGAAATGATCTGGTGGTTCACCGGCGGCACGAAATCGATCACGGGTCCTTCGGTGCGCACGACGAGATCCGAAGAAAGCTCCTTGACGGGCTCGTCCATCGGCAGCTTGTACAGGCCGTAATTCCCTTTGTAATAGCTCGTGAACAAGAGGATGTCGTCGTTCGAGCGTGGGCCACCCTTGATGACCGCCGGTGAGAAATTGCCCCCGAGCACATCGGTATACTGAATGATGTCGCCCGTCTCGACATCCATCGAGCGCAGGTTGTAGATGTCATCGTCCTCGTTCGAGGTGTAGAACATGACACGCCCGTCGTCCGAAAAAACGGGTGAGGCATCGTCATGGGTTCCGAATGTGATTTGTTCTTTTTTCGAGGTGTCGTTGAGATTGAGACGGTAGATCTTGTCGTAGCCACTGATACGCCGGCTGTAATAGAGCCATTCGCCATCCGGCGTGACGGTCGGAAATTTGTCGAAGAAATTGTCGTCGGTGACGTTTTCGAACTCCTCCGTATCCATGTTGACACGCCAAACGTCGCTAATGCCGTCTCGAAGCGCCGTGAAGTAGGCGTACTGGCCCTTTGGCCCGACATGTGGAAAATAGGCTCTGTCGACCGGGACTTGAATGCGCTTCACGACTTTTTCTGTGAGCACGTCGACGACGATGAGCGCGCGCCGTTTCCGATAGCGGCCGAAGAACACGATGTGATCACCGTCCGGCGTCCAGGCGATGTTCCGTCCGATAAGTGAGTCCTCGCCAACCAAACCCACGATGGTCTCGAAAGAACGGGTATATCCCGGCGTCAAGTTCTTGATGATGGAGCCATCCGCGGCCGAAAGAAGAATAATGTCGAACTCGCCCTCTTTGCGGTTGACGCTCATGACCGCGATGATCTCTTTCGAAGGCGACGGCGCGGCCGATAAGGCGGCAACGAAGTTCCCGCGGCGCGGGTCGGGTGACATGTCCAAGCTGTAATCGTCCGGGATTTCTTTGTCGCGGAAGGGCTTGTACTTGTCGACGAGCCATCGCTTCCATTCGCGATAGAACTCTTCCGGCGTCAAGCGAAAGGCTTGTTGATAGACTTCCTCCCCGACACCTCCGACGACAGCCCGGCGCAAAGCAAAGATGAACTGCCGTACGCCCTCTTTACCGAAGCGTTCTTCCATGAAGGTGAAAACCGACGCTCCGAAACTATAGGCAGCGCGGGCAAAGCCGACATTCAGTGCCTCGAAGCTCGGGATTTGATCCGTCACGGCCGCGTCGCGAATGACCATGAGGTCGAGAGGATCCCACTCGTCCTCCATATAGGTCGCCATCCCCTCGTCGATCCATACGGGAACAGAGCGGCGGACGAGCGAGCGCGGGATGATGTCGAACTGAAAAATATGGGTCAGTTCGTGGATGAACAGTTCTTGGAGCTCGTCCGGAGGATTGTCGATGGGGATCACCATCCGGTCACGCGCCGGCTCGGCAAAGGCGCCCACGCCCTCGGGAATCTCGATCGGCAACAGGTTCGTCTGAGCGAACTCGGTGAACGTCTTATAGAGGATGAGCGGAATGGCGAAAGAGATTTCGTGCTTGAGCTCGTTCGAGACCTTCTCGTAGGCGCTCTCGGCATAGCTGACGAGTCGGCCGAGCTCCTGTTCGAACTCGGGATAGTAATAGACCTCGAAATGCGGAGACCGATAGACCTCCCAGCGATGCTTGTCGTACTTGACTTTGTTCTTGCCGTAGAACGGGGTGAAGGATTGGCCGAAGGCGACGACCGTGGACAAAAAGAGGGCAATAACAACGAGCGCCGCTCTTCCCATAATTCCCTTGTAGCTTTTCCTCATCGGTTACCTCGTATCGTTATCAGTTCCCGAAGCTATCGCTTCAGTGTTGCCCGACGACGCAAAGCTCAGCGGCGAAAAAAGCCCGGCGCTCGTGAGGCGCAGTGTTCTCCCGTTGTATTCATAAGGATGTAACGACCACCACGTCTTTCATTATTCATGTTCCGGCATTATTCATTTCAAGAGAACCCTCGTGCCCCGAAACGTTTGAGGCGAAAGAATGCTCAAGAAATTTGGTAAAAGCCGATCCATCAGCTCGAAATAGGACGACAGCGCCGAGGTCTGCTCGTCACGGCCGTAGATAACTTCTTCAGTGAAGCGCTCGCGGTGAATGGTGCGACCCGTTTCGCCATCGATAAAGAAGAACTCGGCGTTCAAGGTAAAGCCAGTCCGCTCCTGGAACTGCTGGCTGCGCTGCAGCTGGGGCCGGTTGAACGCGTCACGCGTATAGCGATCGCGCCGGGTGAAGCCCGATCGGGACTCGGAGCCGAAACTCAGCTTTCCCGTTACGATGAGCGGGTTCTGATATTCCTCACCGAGCTGCATCCAATAATCCTCATCTTCGAGAAGCTTGTCCTGCTCGAGATCGATCCACTCTTGCTGAGAAATCTCCTCTTCACCGTCCGCGCGTGCCTGCTCCTCGAGCTCTGCGAACTCAATGAGAAGGCCGGCATCCTCAAGCGCCTCTTCCGAGAAGTCGCCGAGAGGCTCGACTTCCGCGTCGAGCACTTGGAGGTTGGAGCGCATACGGAGCTGGTTCCGTAGCAGGCGCACCGTCTCGGAGTCGAGGTCGAGACGTTCGTTAGTCTGCGTCGTGAAGCTCGCGACGAGGATGCGGTTGAACTGCGAGACGTCGAGCTTGGCCTCGATGGGAACTTCGATGGGCACTTCGTAATACGAGGTGCAGGAAGCCACGAAAAACCCCAACGATAGACCTATTAGACCCAAAAAAAGCGGGGACCGACGCCGATCAGTTCCGGCGCGCCCGCCTGTCGGATCGCTTTTTTCTCTCATACGCTTCTCTGAAGAGCTCATAGTTCTGGCGGATGTATAAGTTAGCGGAATCGAGCTCGAGCGCCCTTTCGTATTCCTCGTTCGCTTCGTCGAACTGACCCGACTGCTCGAAAGCCACCGCTACATTGTTCCGAGCGCTGGCGTTGTCAGGGTCGAGCTCGACGGCCTTCTCCCAACGATAAATCGCCTCCCGCCAAAGACCCCTTTTGGCGACTTCGATACCGAAAGCGACCTGGGCGCGGGATGCCTCCTCGCGATCGTCAGCGAGCAGCGGGCAGGTAGAAAGCGCAAGAAGAGCTAGGAATGTGATGACAGGCCGAACACGTAAGGACAAATCTACCTCTAACTTACAGAGAATCGCGAGGTTCCATCAACCCTGTGATGGCGGCGGCTAGGCTATGGTAGCCCACCCCCCCTAGGTGCGCAAGCAACTTCGCAAGCCGAGGGAGGGCCTGGAGCGCGTTTCTCGTCATTCTATTCGAACGTATCGGACGGTATTCCTAAATGGGCCGAAATGGCCAAGATGGACCCGATTGTCCTCCGGAGACCCTATAGATGTCTGTGAAACGCTCCACAACTGGTTTCTACGAGCTCATCGCCGCGCTCGCGCTCGCGCGCGCCGAGCATACGCCCTGCCGGGATCGCGTAGAGCTCGTGCGCCGTGTCGGCTCTTGCGAAAAAGCGCTCCAGGCGCTCACCTCGACCCCGGATTCGTTGCTCGATCGCGCGCGGCGCGAGCTCGACGCTATCCACGCCGACGGCTTCGAGGCCCTGGCGCTCACCGATGCGCGCTACCCTCGCCTGCTGAAGATGGTGCCGGACCCTCCATTGGCTCTGACCCTCTGGGGTCAGCTCGATCCGAGCGACGGGCTTTCGCTCGCAATCGTGGGCTCGCGGCGCGCGACCCGCTACGGGCTCGAGATGGCAGCACGGCTCGCGCGCGAGCTCGCTCACACGGGTCTCACGATCGTTAGCGGGCTCGCACGCGGGATCGACGGCGCGGCACACCGTGGAGCTCTGGACGCGCGCGGTCGGACCATCGCGATACTCGGCTCTGGCTTGAGAGATATTTACCCGAGCGAGCATCGACGGCTCGCCGAGCAAATTGCCGAAAACGGTGCCGTTGTCTCGGAATTCGCGATGGCCGAGCCCCCACGCGCTCGAAACTTTCCGCGGCGCAATCGTATCCTTACAGGGATGACACTGGGTACGATCGTCGTCGAAGCCGCCCAGAAGAGTGGGTCGCTCGTTTCCGCGCGACACGCTCTCGAACAAAACCGCGAAGTCTTCGCCGTGCCCGGCCCGGCCCGGGCCGAGAACAGCGCTGGCGCGCACGCATTGATCCGTGACGGCGCCACGCTGGTGACAGAAGCTCGAGACGTCGTCGATGAGCTGCGGCCTGAGATACGCGCGCTGCTTCGCGAAAGACGCCCCGCTGCCGCATCGGCGCGGCCCGAGCTCGACGAGCACGAGCGCGCTGTTTTCACCGAGCTCCGCCGAGCGCAGAACGCGGTGGATGTCGACGCGCTGCTTCTGCGCGTCGATATGCCGACCGAGCGCGCTTTGTCCGTTTTGTGCGGCCTCGAAGTCAAAGGATGGATCTGGAGGCTCGGCTCCGGTCTCTACCAGGTGAAGCCGTGACGCTCGTTGCCCGCACATCCCCTTGCCTGACACATGAGCGAGCCGCGGGCACCGAAACTGGCACGAGTTTGCAGATCTCCCGTCTTTAGCTACACTATTCCCATGGCGAAATCACTCGTGATTGTGGAATCGCCCGCCAAGGCGAAGACCATCAACAAGTTTCTAGGGCGGAATTTCATCGTCCGCGCTTCCATGGGACATGTGCGCGACTTGCCGAAAAGCAAGCTCGGTGTCGACGTCGAGCACGGCTTCGTACCGGACTACGTCGTCATTCCCAAAAAGAAGAAGGTCCTCTCGGAGCTCAAGAGCGAGGCGCGTAGGGCCGAAGTGATCTACCTCGCTCCAGATCCCGACCGCGAAGGCGAAGCCATCAGCTTCCACCTGGCCGAAGAGCTCGGAGGCAAAGACAGCAAAATCCACCGCATCCTCTTCAACGAGATCACGAAAAAGGCGATCCAAGAAGCCATTAAGGACCCGCTCGAGATCGACCAGTACAAAGTCGACGCGCAGCAAGCCCGGCGGGTGCTCGACCGCCTCGTGGGCTATCAAATCTCCCCTCTCTTGTGGGAGAAGGTCCGGCGCGGCCTCTCCGCGGGGCGCGTGCAATCCGTCGCGCTTCGCATTGTGTGCGAGCGCGAGCGCGAGATTCAGGCCTTTGAGTCCGAAGAATACTGGTCCATTCACACCGATCTCGAGGGCGGGAACCCGCCACCGTTCGTCGCCAAGCTCAACAAGATGGACGGGAAGACCATCGAGCTCAAAGACGAGAGCTCGACCCAATCCGTCGTCGACGAGCTCTCGAAAAACGATTTCACGGTGAAGAAGATCACCGCGAAAGAGCGACGGCGCAACCCCGTCCCGCCTTTCATCACGAGCAAGTTGCAGCAGGAGGGGGCCCGCAAGCTCGGCTTCACCGCGAAGCGCACGATGATGGTCGCCCAAAGACTCTACGAGGGCATCGAGCTCAGCAAAGAAACCGTCGGCCTCATTACTTACATGAGAACCGATTCGACGCGCATTGCGGACGAAGCCATCGCGGAAGTCCGCGAATATATCGGCGAGCGCTATGGCGAGGAGATGCTTCCCGCAAAGCCAAACGTGTACAAGAGCAAGAAGGGCGCCCAGGACGCACACGAAGCCATCCGTCCCACCTCCGTGATGCGGGACCCGGAATCCATCGCCGCTTATCTCGGTCGCGACGAGCTCAAGCTATATCGGCTCATCTGGAACCGGTTCGTTGCCTCGCAAGTCAGGCCAGCGATGTTCGACGAAACGATCGTCGAGATCGAGGCCGGCCGATACAGCCTCCGAGCGCGTGGCTCCGTTCTCAAGTTCAGGGGCTTTCTGAAGATCTACGAGGAAGGCAAGGACGAGGACGAGGTCCGGTCCGAGTCCCAGAAAGAGGCCGAGGGATCCTCCAAAGCGGATGGGCCCAAACAGCTTCCAGCGCTCACGGAAGGTGAGGTGCTCAAACTACTCGTGGTCAAGCCCGAGCAACATTTCACTCAGCCGCCGCCGCGCTTCACCGAAGCATCGCTCGTCAAAGAGCTCGAGGAAAAAGGCATTGGACGTCCGAGCACCTATGCGAGCATCCTCTCCGTTCTGATCGATCGCGAATACGTCAACAAAGTCGAGAAGAAGTTCGTGCCGACCGAGCTCGGCTTTCTCGTCACCGACCTCCTGCTGGGAAGCTTCGCCGACATCATGGCGATCGAGTACACGGCACAGATGGAGGAGCTCCTCGACAAGATCGAGGAAGGGAGCGCCAACTATCTCACGACGATTGACGACTTCTACGAGAAATTCAAGAAGGATCTCGAAGACGCCAAAGAGAACATGACTAACATCAAAGCCATGGAGCTCGAGACGGAGGAAATCTGCGACAAATGCGGGAAGCAGATGGTGATCAAGTGGGGAAGATTCGGCCACTTCCTCGCCTGCTCTGGTTATCCCGACTGCCGCAACACGCGTGAGATCCAGAACTATCAGGACAAAGACTCCGCCGATCCGGACGCATTCCAGGACGAAGAGTGTGAGAAATGCGGACGCGCGATGGTGCTGAAGAAAGGCCGTTACGGTCAGTTTCTCGCCTGCTCGGGATATCCCGACTGCAAGAATACGCGGCGCATCTTGAGAGGCGCCGATGGATCGCTCGAGACAAAGAAAGATCAGCTTCTCGACGACAAATGCCCGAAATGCGAGAACTCACTCGTCATCAAACACGGACGCTATGGCGAGTTCACCGCCTGTAGCGCGTATCCCGACTGCAAGTTCATCAAACAAAAGGAAGTCGGCGTCGCCTGCCCGAAGGAGAATTGCCCAGGACAAGTCGTCGAGCGCCGCTCGCGCCGTGGGAAGCTTTTCTACGGTTGCAGCGAGTACCCAAATTGCGACTTTACGAGCTGGTACATGCCGGTTAAGGAGCCTTGCCCCGAATGCGGCTTTCCCGTCATCTTCGAGAAGAAAACCAAGCGTGACGGTCCACATCTCGCGTGCACCCAGGAAGGCTGCAAGTACAAGAAGAGCACAGAGCCCGAGCCAGAGCCCGAGCCAGAGCCCGAGCCAGCAAGGGCTTGATTAGCATTCAGCATTCAGGACTGCTTTCTTGATCGATTTGCGCTTTAATAGCGTTTGTGGAGATTCCGTTCGTTACGGTCGTTGGTGCTGGCCTTGAGGGGGCGGAAGCGGCTTGGCAAACCGCGCTTCGGGGCGTTTCGGTGCGTCTTTTCGAGATGCGGCCTCACAAACTGACGCCGGTCCATCGCACCGATGGATTTGCCGAGCTCGTTTGCAGCAACTCGCTGCCTTGGTGCACAACTCCGATAGAGGCCGAGAGCTCGCTTGGCCCCGACTCCCATCATCCGATCATCTCGCTATCAGGCATCCCGAGCGCCGTCATGGTGTTGAGAATCTTGCACCCGATCCTTACCTCGACTCTCTGTGCCGCCAACCCTCTCGCTCGCATCGCTGAGCCCACGATAGCCTTGTAGCGATGGAACGTTGTCTCGACTTTGCTCCGTTTGCTGTAGCCCGATTCTGTGTGCCACTTTCGTTTGCCGAGCCGAGCTTGTGCTGCAATGTTGCGATTGCGCTGTCGGCTGCTCGCCGGCCCCGATGCGAGCAGGGCGCCCTTGCGCGGCGGTATCAGCACCCTCGGCGAGCGATGAGCGCTGTGATTCTCGATGGCCTCATAGACGCCGCTGGCGTCGTATGCGGTGTCAGCTCTGGCCGATGAGATGGGACTGTCGATCTGTCCGACAAGCGATGCTACCCGCGATGAATCGCGGGCTCTTTTGCTCGTCAGCTCGCAGGCGACGACTTCGCCAGTCTGCTCGTCGACACACAGATGGAGCTTGCGATAGTCCCTGCTATTTGGTGCTCTGCGCAGCTGGCCGGCGTGGACAGCGAGACCGCTGCTGTCGATCAAGATGTGCAACGGCGTCTTCTGCTTGTCTTGGTAGAAGGGGACCTTACCCAGCTTCGCCTTGCGCCTCGAGATCGTGGTGTGATCGGGCACATCATTGTCTAGCTTCATCAGAGCGAACAACGATCGCAGCAATCCCTCGCTCTGCCTAGACGACAGATGAAACACCATGCCCAGGGTGACAGCCGTCTCGATGGCGTGGTTCGAGTACTTGCGTTGACGGCCCGGTTTCCTCCTCCTTGGCCGGGGCGCGTCCCAGTTCACAAGCTTGCCGGCGGTGAGCGAGATCCAGACGGTCAGGCTCCCACGGTTGCGTAGACCCGCCTCATATTCACGCCAATTCCTCACGCGATAGGCCTTCTTCACATACTTCCGCTGAGTGCGTTTGAAAATGCTCATGGGGAACCTCGTATCCGCGAGTACAGGACAATTGTGGACCGAGATCGCGAGTTGTGCACCAAGGCACCCAAACGCTACACCCTGAGTTTCTTATTAGTGTCTCTTCCGGGGATGGTCGAAACCCCTCGCCTTTAGGCGAAGAGAAGATCGTGGTATTGTGGTCGCGTGCGTCACTACAGGCACGGAGCGCACACGAAAACGGACCTAAAAGCGCACATCGTTTGGATACCGAAATATCGTAAAAAGGTTTTGATCGGTCCAGTAGCGGTTCGTGTGCGCGATCTGATTCGTCAGATCGCGATGGAACATGAGCTGCACATAATCTCGGGTAAGGTTGCACGCGACCACGTCCACGTGTTCGTATCCTACCGACCACACCAGGACCTTGAGTACGATCGTGCAGTGGCTAAAAGGAATAAGCTCCCGAGTACTCCTTCAGGAGTTTGCTCACCTGAGGAAGAAGTTTTGGGGCCGGCACTTCTGGGCCCGAGGATATCTGGCGGTGAGTTCAGGAAGCATAACGGACGAGATGGTAGGAGTTAGACTCCCAGGATGGCGAGCCTCTTCACGACGACAGTCAATTTCCAATTGACAGCCCTTGAAGCCACCGCCTTCTAGGCGGTTTGTTCACTTGAGGCATTCAGGGCCGATCCGACCCCAAGATATTGGCAACGCCATGCGCTCAAGCCCCATCATCTAGCGGCCCGCTTCGAGCTTGAGACCTCAACTTGACAATACCGTCGAGGGGAAGACGGGCCTGTCGCTGGCGGCAAGCCAGGCCGATGCGGTTCGCCTGGCCCTGACCTCCAAGGCATTGGTCATCACCGGCGGGCCGGGTGTGGGCAAGACGACCATCGTCAACGCCATCCTGCGCATCCTGGCCGCCAAGGGCGTGACCTTGCTGCTCTCCTCGCTGGAGAACGACGCTTGGGTTTTCGTCCGGCGTCGAAACTCGCGGTTGAGATTCTCCAGAGCATTGGTCGTTCGAATCGATTTCCACATGGCACGAGGGAATTCGTAGAAGGTCAGCAGCTGATTACCGGCCTCCTCTAGGCTTCGGACGACGGCCGGCGCGAGAGGCGTCCACTTGGCGACGAGCTCGTCATAGCTTTGCGAGCAGCGATCCCGTTCTTGGCGTAGACGACCCGGTTGTAGTCACGCCGGAACTCACGGCGTGCGTGCGCCGGGCAATGTTCGAGCAAGTTGGCGCGCTTGTGCTCGGTACATCGCTGCAACCGGCACCCCGGCCACTTCTCCAGCGCTTTCATCAGCCCCTTGTGGCCGTCGCTGATCACTAGCTTGGGAGCCCGGAGTCCTCGAGCCTGGAGTCCCTCCAGCACGGAGCCCCAATGCGTCGAGGCTTCGCTCACCGCCAGACGCAATGACAACAGACGTTTCTGCCCGTCTGGCGCGACCCCGAGCGCGGCCAGTACGGGTACGCTGATCACACGTTTCGCCATCCGCACTTTCAGGTGGAAGCCGTCCAGGTAAACGATCGCGTAGACCTCCTCGCTGAGAGTACGGTTCTGCCATTCCTCGAAGCGCTCCTTCAGCCGGCTAACCACGCGAGACACCGCGGTCTTCGATAGGTGCTCCTCACCGAGCAGTGGTTTCAGCGCTTTGCGGATCCCGCGGCTATTCACGCCCGACAAGTACGTCCCCTCGGAGAGCAGCTTGCTGCTAACCGAGCCCATTCACGGAGTGGGCGCTGGCAGATGCAGCTGGCAGGCTCACAGCGTTGCGACGAGCACTCGCTGTTTCTCCCAATCGTCGGGAAGCGGATGATGCAAGAGGTAGCTCGAGGTCAGCCCAACGGGCTGGCGGCCTTCGACAATGGCGCGGACGATGTCGGGAGCCAGGAAGGCATAGCGGATTGCCTTGCGCACGCGGTCCGTTGGGATGGCGTCTTCGGTGGCAATCTGCTCATAGGTTTTGCCTGCTTTGATTCGGTCGAGCCAGGAGAGGGCGTTTCTGATATTGCGCAGGAGTGTGCGGTCGACGGATTTCGTGGGGTTGCCCAGAACGAGCTTGGTCTCGACGCCGCGTCGGCGCAAGCGGAACGGTGCGTGGATGCGGAGTGCATCCTCGCAAATGCGGTCAGGTCCCATAGAGAGGCAAGCAGCGAACGTATTGCGGTCGAGCAGGATGGACACAGAGCCGGGGCTGATGTCGACCCGCCGGATAAGACGGAGCAGGGGGGCTGCCGAGGCACTATCATCATTACTACCGGAACACAGCCCGTCTAAAAAGCGACGCACCGAGGCGAGCTCTTGCATCGTCGGAGTGTGGATCAGCGAGGCCGGGAAGGTCGTGGCATCCACATGCTGTCGGATGAGATGCACGACGGTTTGTTCCAGCATCGGGGCGGGCAGGCGCCAGCCGGAGAGGTCCTTTTGGCCACTGTGCTGGATGAGGCGCCGGGAGACGTAGTAGCGGAGCCGTTGCCCGTTTTTCTTTTTGGTGTGGCTCGGCGTCAGCCGGTCCCCGGTCTCGTCGAAGAGCTTGCCTGCCAGTGGGGAACGGGCTACGCGGCCCTTCGTCGTGCGTCTCCTTGGTTTGGCAGCCCCTGCCTGCAGCTGCGTTTGGACCGCGTCCCAGAGCTCCGGAGCAATGATCGATGGATGCTGGCCCTCGTAGACACGCCTCTGGTGCCGGATGCGGCCGGCGTAGAGAGGATTGGTCAGCAGGCAGTGGAGGTGTCCGCGACGGAACGGCAGCCCGCCTGTCCGGGTTCCATCAGCGGCGAAGCGTTGCTTGGTACGCAGTCTCAGACGGTCCGCGTCGGCCTTCACCTGCCGGAGCGTTCCGTGCTTCCGGTACAGCGCATAGAGCGTCCGGACCGTTTCGGCCTCAGCCTCGTTGATGCGCAGCGTGCGCTCGTCCTTCTCATAGCCGAGCGGTACGCGGCCGCCCATCCATAGTCCCTTGCGCTTGGAGGCAGCGACCTTATCGCGGATCCGCTCGGCCGTGACCTCGCGTTCGAATTGTGCGAAGGACAGCAGCATATGCAGCGTCAGTCGTCCCATGCTGGTCGCGGTGTTGAAGGACTGAGTCACCGAGACGAAAACCGCGCCGGCCACCTCGAGCCGCTCGACGAGCTTCGCAAAGTTGGAGAGGGAACGGGTCAGCCGGTCGACCTTGTAGACCACGATCTGCTCGACGAGACCTGCGTCGATGTCGGCGAGCAAGCGCTGCAGGCCTGGGCGCTCCAGGGTTCCTCCCGAGAGCCCCGCGTCCTCGTAGACGGTTGGCAGCAGCACCCAGCCCTCTGCTTTCTGGCTCGCGACATACGCGGCGCAGGCTTCTCGCTGCGCATCGAGGGAGTTGAACTCCTGCTCGAGACCTTCTTCCGCGCTCTTTCGCGTATAGATGGCACAGCGGATTTTCTTCATGTTAGGCCTTGCGCTTGGGCGTCAGACCGAAAAAGCGTGGTCCTGACCAGTGGGTGCCGGTGATTTGCTTTGTGATGGCCGTGAGGGACGGATAGGTTTTGCCATCGAACCGATAGCCGTTGTCGATTACCTCGACCTGGTAGGTACGGCCATTCCACTCGCGGACGAGATGGGTGCCGGCAGAAACGGATTCTGCGGGAGCGCCGGGGCTTGGTGTCTCGTTCGCCATGGCAGCCAGAGCGCGCCGGGTTGCGGCCGAAAGCCCGCCATGGGTCCGGCACTGGCGTTCGTACGCCAGAACACGGCGCAGGAAAACGCACGAGAGCGAGCTTGGAGGAGTAGCCCCAAAGGTTTGCTCCCAGACCCGCCGTAAGCTGGCGAAGTCCAAACCGTCCAAACCGACGTTTCGGGCTGGTGAACTCGCTTGCGGACGCGGACCGCAACATTCACTGGAGGCGAAACTACTCATGGATCTTGGTCGGTGGGCAAGTTCTCGACCGCGGTTTTACCATTGAAGGACTGACAGTGACGTACATGCCGCGCGGCCCGGGCGTGGGAAACGCGGACACGATCCAGCAGCGCGCGAGATTCTTGGGATACAAGCGACCGTATCTGGGGTATTGCCGGGTTTTTCTTGAACCGGGCGTTGTGCACCTATACAGGAGCTATGTGCGTCACGAGGAGGACATGCGCGCGCGGTTGATAGCCCACATCGGCAGCAGACGGCCACTGTCGGAATTCAGGCGCGTGTTCTTGCTCGACCAAGCGTTCCGACCAACACGGCAGTCCGTTATTGATATCGACTATATGCGAACAACTTTTGGCTCTGGCTGGTGCATGCCACGTGAGCCGCATGACGCGGATGTCGCAGCGAACCGAGGTATTGTCGAGGCCTTTGTGAAACGCCATGAAGCCAGGTTTGTGCCCGACGAGGGCCACGCTGATCGGCAGGACCACCAGAGGCATTTGGTCGCGCGCGGAGTTCCGCTCAGTGTGGTATACGACGAACTCCTTACCCATCTCAAGGTTAACGTAGAGGATGGCGAGACTTGGACGTTGGCGCTTATTCTGATTGACCGCTATGTTGCGGAGAACCAAGATGGGGCGTGCTGTACGGTATACCGAATGCGTCCGGGCGCAGCGACGCGGCGGCTAGTGCGGGACGGTCGGATCGTGAACTTGTTTCAGGGGGCCTACCCTGTGGATACACGGGATGTGTATCCCGGAGATCGCGAGTTGCGAGACGCAGCGGTGACAGTGCAACTTCACACGGTCACGCTTCGCGCGGGCCGCGAGGCAGGCAGCCCAATCGTCGCCGAGGAGGTGAAGTTCGCAACTATATGGATGGCGCCGCAAGTGCGGCAGGATTTAATTGTGCAGCCGCAAGACACGGACTGACCGGAGTTCTATGCCATGGAGGACTTGCCAGCGATCTTCGAGCAGCTAAACGCGCCGCAGGCCGATTCAGCTTGTGAGGACACGTTCGACGCGCGACCGGTTCCAGGTCGAGATCAATGGCGAATTGCGAAAAGCGAGAGCGGGCTGCCCGCCGTACTTGTTGCCGTGGATGCGCCGGTGGGGCGCGACAAACCGCTGGGGGTAGATTTGGCAAACTTGCGAGTGGAGCACAACGTGCGCTGCAGTGTTTCTCGACAAGGCGGTGGCGTAGAGATCGCAAGGTACTCGATTATCCAGTGTCTTAGTAGCGATTCGGCCGTGCAGGCGTGCTTTCTGCGCACAATTGGCGGTGTGTTGGTGGGATTGGACGGGCACGTAAAAGCGAAGGATTTGGTTGACCTTGTTGATCGACTAGTTGTGCTTTTCAGGCTTGTTGGAAAACCACGGGAACGGACTATTCATGGGCTGTGGGCAGAGCTTTTCGTTATCCTTTCCACGAGCGATCCGGCTACAATGATCGGCGCGTGGCACAGCCAGTCAATGTTTGGTGCAATGATCGGCGCGTGGCACAGCCAGTCAATGGAGCACTTCGACTTCAGTCTAGGAAGCGAGCGACTTGAGGTCAAGTCGTCGTCCATGCGGTCACGTGAGCACATGTTCAGTTTCGAACAAGTGTATCCGCCCAGCAGGGCATCCGTTCTCATTGCCTCGGTACATGTCGAGGAACAGACGAATGGAAAATCCCTTGGATACCTATGGGACAGAGTGGTCGATGCAGCTCCAAGCGCAGAGGCCCGCCTAAAGGTTGAACGGGTTTGCGCCCAGTCCCTCGGTCAGGATCTTGGCGCGGGTCGAACATTTTCCGGTGATTGGAACGTTGCCGTCGAGTCGCTCGCGTTCTACCAGGTAGCGGACATTCCGCGTCCGTCGGGGGACTGTCCCCCAGGGGTGTCACAACTGCGATTTCGCTCGGACTTGAGCCTGGCTGATCCGGTTGAGCCAGTCAACTTGGGGGAGTTCCACCGTTGCTGTCTGGGAGTAGGTACTCCATCATAGGTGTCCTTTCCATAAACTCGAGTTGCAGGAGATCGGCGAACTGCCTGCAACCAGGATGCTTTGGTCGTCTTCATGTAGGACGTTTTGAGGGTCGAGTCGGTTGTCCATCATCATTATTAATCCGGGACTGGACTCCATGCCCGGACCTCCCTCGAGCACATGCTGGAGAGCGTGGTCAGCGTGCGAGGGAAGCTGCTGAGGACGAACTTCTCGGCGACCAGCCGAGTAACGCGAGCGACTAAACTGGCTCAGGCGGCGTCGCGCCATTCGTAGCGGTGGTGGAGCCCACCCACTCGCGGCAACGCGACGACTTTTGCGGTCGGTGATGGTCGGGGCGTGACGATCGGTCGAGACCAAAGACTCGTTTCAAGAACGAAATGACGCCTTCGATCCCGCAGCGAAATCGCCGCAGGCGTTGATAGACCCAGGAACTCTTGACCATATCGGTCACGGCGAAACCTTGAGCCTTGGTAAAGGCAACATCTTCAACTCCCTTGCCTTTGATGGCTTCCAAGTTTGCCTTTGAAGAAAACGCGCCATCGTAGGCGACCTGGCGCGGGGCCCGCTCGTAGAGTTCGACTTGACGGTCGATCATGGTTTCCGCGAGAGTTGAATCGGCCGGATTCCCATCCAAGATCACGCAATCCAAAATCATCGAGGACGAACCACCAGTCAGACACACCTTGTGACCGTAGAGGGTCTCGCGCCGGTCTTTGCGAATAATGTCGGTGTGTTCTTCGAAGACAGAAACGACCTTTTCCTCTGCAGGCACACGCTCTTCGTCGATCACTCGGCGTTGGGTTTGGTTGATGACTTTCTTGGTGAGGACGAGAAAGTGCGCAAAATCCGCGGCGATCCTCTCCGTACTCGCTCGCTTCACAGGCTCGGTCAAGCCCGACTCTTCCAACTGTTCTGCAACGCGTTGAGCGGAGCGATAGGTTTCTTCCGTCTGTCCATCATCATTATTAGTCCGGGACTGGATCTAGGCCCGGACCGCCCTCAAACCCATGCTGGAGAGCGTGGTCAGCGCGCGAGGGAAGGTGCTGAGGACGAACTTCTCGGCGACCAGCCGAGTAACGCGAGCGACCAAGCTGACTCAGGCTGCCTCTCGCCACTCGTATCGGTGGTGCAGTCCACCGACTCGCGGCAGTACGACGACTTTCGCCGTAGGAGACGGTCGGTGCGTGACCGCTCTCAAGCTCGGTGTGTCCTTGTTCAGCCCCAAGTGGCAACGGTCCTCATGATAGTAGCTGATGTAAGCTCGCACGAGCCGGATGAGATGACATGCGCTGAGAACCACGACGTGCTCAAGGAGCTCGCGACGGCAACTGCCGACCCACCGCTCCGCGGTTCCGTTTTGCCATGGGCTGCGAAACGAAGTGCGAACGGGTTTTGTGCCCGTTGCCTTGATGAACTCGATGACCGTAGCGCTAAAGATAAAGTCGCGATCTAAGATGAGATATTTCGGAGCGGTGTCGTAGGGAAACGCCTCACGCAGTTGCTGAATAACCCAAGCAGACGTCGGGTGGAACGTGGCGTTGAAGTGAACGATGTGCCGACGGCCGTGCTCGATGACGAAGAAGCCGTACAGCAGCCGGAGCGATGCGGTGGGCACGGTGAACAGATCCATGGCGACGATATCGTCTTTATGGTTGCGCAAGAAAGCCATCCATCGCTTCAGCTGGTCGGGCTCCGCGGGACGCCGCGGCAGGTATCGCGACACCGTGCTCTCGGAGATGATGAAACCGAGCTTGGTGAGCTCAGCATGGATGCGTGGCGCCCCCCAGCCGTCTTGCGCCATCGTGCGGACGAGGCGACGAATCTCGGCATCAATCCGAGGTCGACCGGGGTGGCGGCGCTGCGAGATCTTTGCCCAGTACCGTCGGAATCGGTCGCGATGCCAACGGGCCACGGCGTCCTGTGCCAAAACTCGGCCCTTTTGAAATAGACTATAAATCAGCAGCTTAGTGTCTGTGTTTGAGGTTCTTGAGTGCGCCCCGCAGGCGCGTATATTCCCATGTCGGGTTCGCCTGCGCCACGCGTACAATGAGCTCACGGATGTCCTTCGCCGTCGGAGGTCGGCCTGGGCTCCGGTTCTTGCTGCCATCGTACTTGGGGCTGCGATGAGGTAGCGGTACCAGCGCAGAAGCGTAGCGGATGTGGCAACGGACGCAATCGGGGCCAGCGCCTCGCGGCCCCAAAGCCTGGGCCTTGACGGCGAGCCTGCGCCAATCGTCGTCAGAAAGCCTGAGACGCTTGCCCCGAAGCCCCATTGTATCAGTCACGTCGGCAGCGGGCAGACACACGCGTGAACCCTATGGCGGCTCATACGAGAAACGTGCCGTTAGCACCGGAGTGAACAGCGTTCGGAACGACGACCCGGACATTCTTGCCCCAGGTCGGAGATGGAACTCTTTTGAATTGAACCCCTCACGTGCTGCTCGTGATATTTCCCTGTTCGCTCATCTCAATTCCCTGTTTTCCCAGAGCAATTCGCTGTTCGCCTATTTCAAATTCCCTGTTCTTTCGGAACAGGGAATTGCCATCTAACCATTTGAAATATAGAGAGTTATCACGTGAAAAACGGCCGAATCGGCAAAAAATGGCCCAAATTCCCTGTTAATTCCCTGTTATTGATGGTTTTCAGCCGAGACCGGATAGCTCCAAACTGCCCCATCCGCCACCCAGTCTGGCCGATTGTGGCCCTGCAGAGACGGGTGAGATTTTCCGCGCGGTTGGCGGGGTTTTCCAGGATTAGGTGGCACCAGAGACGCGCTAGAAGGGCGGAACGGGCCTCATTTTCGGATTTGGTCTCTAATCTCGATTTCCGAGGGACACATTTGCGCCAAATAGGGGAGCCGGGTGCTGAACCGGGGGCCGGGCGGCAGCGGACCGGCAAACGGCAAGTCAGGCCAAGCACAACTCGCCGGGCTCATCTATAATCCGCTGAAGCTCGAGAGACCGGAATTCATGAAATCGCTGTTCTTCAAGCTGTTGCTCGCTGTCGCGTCGGTCGCCATCACCCTGCTCGCAATGGAAGGCGTGGCGCGGGTGGAGCGCATGTTTCGAGGGGCGGGGAAGGAAGCCGCGGAGGTCACGCGATACCACGAATTCGATCCGGTGCTCGGCTGGAGGCACACACCCAACACCCGCGTCACCTATCGGCGTCGTGAATACACAGTCGAGGTGGCGATCAATTCGCTCGGGTTGCGCGATCCGAACCGGGGGTATGCAGTGCCTGCCGGCACTACGCGGATTCTGGCGCTCGGTGATTCGTTCCTCGAAGCCTATACGGTGCCGATCGAGCGAACGGTGACCCAGGTGCTAGAAACTACGCTGAACCGGTAAGGCACATGTCCGGTGGAAGTGATCAACGGAGGCACTGCCGGATACAGCACCGATCAAGAGTTTCTTTTCTATCAGCGGGAAGGTGCGCGCTATTCGCCACAAATCGTGCTGCTCTTCGCTTTTTACAGAGCTCGTCGAATCGATTACGGGAAATGCCAAGCGTCCGCATTTTGCTACGGACGATATCCTCGCCAATGTCGGCGTCCATCTTGATGACTACCAGCTCCGAGTTTTGGCACAGGACGGCCTAAGAAGCGCGAGACGGCCGGGTGCTCGCGACGAGTCTTGAAAGCAGGGATGAGAGCGCGAACAAATGACTAAATCGTGCAGGCATTGGGTGCCGGTAGACTGGAAACTAATCAAGTTCGGGGCGCGCGTCTGAATAAATAGAAGGCACAGGTAGCTCGAGGTCAGCCCAACGGGCTGGCGACCTTCGACAATGGCGCGGACAATGTCGGGGGCCAGGAAGGCATAGCGGATTGCCTTGCGCACGCGGTCCGTTGGGATGGCGTTTTCGGTGGCAATCTGCTCATAGGTTTTGCCTGCTTTGATTCGGTCGAGCCAGGAGAGGGCGTTTCTGATATTGCGCAGGAGTGTGCGGTCGACGGATTTCGTGGGGTTGCCCAGAACGAGCTTGGTCTCGACGCCGCGTCGACGCAAGCGGAACGGTGCGTGGATGCGGAGTGCATCCTCGCGAATGCGGTCGGGGGCCCCATAGACAGGCAAGCAGCGAACGCATTGCGGTCGAGCAGGATGGACACAGAGCCGGGGCTGATATCGACCCGCCGGATAAGACGGAGCAGGGGGGCTACCGAGGCACTATCATTGTTACTGCCGGAACACAGCCCGTCTAAAAAGCGACGCACCGAGGCGAGCTCTTGCATCGTCGGAGTATGGGTCAGCGAGGCCGAGAAGGTCGTGGCATCCACATGCTGTCGGATGAGATGCACGACGGTCTGTTCCAGCATCGGGGCGGGCAGGCGCCAGCCGGAGAGGTCTCCTTTTGGCCACTGTGCTGGATGAGGCGCCGGGAGACGTAGTAGCGGAGCCGTTGCCCGTTTTTCTTTTTGGTGTGGCTCGGCGTCAGCCGGTCCCCGGTCTGTTGCCGACACCGATATGAAGAAGATCTCGCGTCCCATCAGCGCGATAGCCGGTAGCAACGAGGATGGGCTCTTTCCTCTCCGCTCCTTGGTGGTAGCGCAGGTACGTGCCGTCGAGCTCGAGATACAACAGCTTCTCGTTCGAGAGATCCCGTTTTCGAAACGCCTCGAAATCCTCCGACAGACACCGTGTGACCCGGCTCACCACCGACTTCGAGACACCCGTGCCGCTCAGCACGTCCGCGAACGTCGCCTCAATGTCACGCGTCGACATCCCGTGGACGTACATCCGCGCGATCAGTTCATCGAGTTTCTCGGTCCGGCTCACGTAGGCGTCGAGAATCTTTGACTGAAACACCTTCTCTGTTTCTCGTACCCGCGGCACTTGCACCGTTACCGCTCCCTCGCCCGTGAGGACCCGATGCGACTCATACCCGTTGCGTCGTCCCTTCTCCTTCGTCGTTGCCGGAGCGTTCTCATAGTAGTTTCGACCCAACGCCTCCGTCACCGCGCGCTCCAACGCATATTGAAGCATCATCTGAGCTCCCGACCGGACGATCTCCGAGAAATTCATCTCCCCAAATACCAGTTGTTCCTCGAACTGCTTGAGCAATCGCTGACTCGGTAGTACCTTTCCCATGATGTATGGTTCTCCTTTTCTCGTACATGCACCCATCTGCTGAACACCATCTGCACCATCCGCTTCCGCATCATCAACAAAGCCGGCCGCCTCGTTCGCGTTAGTGGTCGAAACGCGCTCCGAATGGCCACAAACTCCTCCACTCAGACACTCTTTGAAAGAATCGAACTCGCGCTAGCGTCATGAATTATTGTTCGATTAGGGCTAATGCACCGTAAAATCTTAGCGTCATCTCACCAACACTTAATGGCGGAAGCACCCCATCAGGCACCTACCCCACGCCCGCCGGTGCCGATTCAGCCGAGGCCGAGCCGACCGCGAAACAACAGCGCCCACACCAGCAACCAGAGCGCTACCGCCCCGGCGCTGATGCCTAGAACCAACACCGGATTGTAGGCGAGCGCCAGCGGAATGGCGGCGCTGGTCCACAGCCCGCCGCCCATGAACGGCTCGTGCATGAGCTGCTTGTAACCGAAGGCCGAGGTGGCGTCCGTGTCGCCCTCGGGATCGACAACGCGCAACAGCAAGAGGCCGGTGGCGGTGACGCCCATCGATTGCCCCATCTCGGCGATCGAGCGCTCGAACCACGAATCCGCTGGCAAGAGGCGACGCGCCAGCCACACCACGCAGAAGACGTTCCACAGCACCCCGGCGGCAACCAGGATCGCCAAGGGCACGAGCCCCCCCAGCACCACCTCCACATTGATGGTCGAGATCGCAGCCACCACCAGGAAATCCATGGCGGTGCCCGAGAGGCGCTGCATGAGACGATGGTCGAGCGGATTGCGCTTGGTGAAGTTGGCGAAAAAGACCTGCACCACCAGACCACCGATCATGCACAGCGGAAAGAGCGGGAAACTGTCGAAAAAGGCGCGACCGTCGGCGCTTGGAGACCGCACCAGGAGCTCAACGCGCACCAAGCCGCTGTGGATCAGATAGCCAATGAAGACACCGAGACCGATGATGGCGAGATGGAAGCTGAGGCTGTCGATTGACGCCGCCGACACGGTCTGGCTCCCGGCGCTCGGCCGTTCGGCTGGGTCGTAGACGCCTACGATACTGCTCTCGGGCATGTCCTCAATGCGCTTCAGTTGCTGGGTGTAGCCCCGGCGCGCCGCCCAGTTGACGAGCGCCATCCCGACGATGATGGCAAACAGGACGCCGCAGGTCGCCGACGTGAGGGCTAGGTCCCTGCCCTCGGGCCAGGCATAGGCATCGAAGACCAGCTCCAGACCAGCGGCCGTGCCGTGCCCACCCTCGAAGCCGACCGGAATGATGGTGCCGATGGCCCCCGGGATGTCAAAAACCGGTGTTAGAAGCACGACCGCCACCCCAAGGCCGACGACGTACTGGCCCCAGGCCACGATTTGACCGTACGCCAACTGCGGCCCGGCGAGCCCCCAGATGCGTCTGATCGGTGGAATGAAGACTCCCAGGAAGAGGGCCGCAAAGACGATGTTGATGAGGAATCCTGGCAGCCGAGTCCAGCCCGCCGTCGTCGCTTCGGGTAGGAAGCCGCCGATCGTCTGGACGAGGATCAGCCCGAGCAGACCCCCGATCACCGATGCTGGCAGGTAAAGCTTCTGGAACAGGCGGATCTCGACTCGCAGGATCTTGCCGACCACCAGCAAGATGCACAACGCGCTAAAGGCAAGGACGATGTCCATAGAGCTACCTCAGAAGGTGTGGAAATAGAGTAAAGGTGGAAGTATAACCTTCCGCGTCGTCGAAACACGGCCTGAAGGGACCTACGGAAGGAGACACCGCCATGAAGGAAAGGACCACAAGATAGCAACCCGTTCGCCAACATCTCCCTCGCCCGTTGGCACCTCCTGTGCTCCGCAAAAAGTCGATCCAGGCGGTACGCGATCTTCTTTTTTGCGGATCACAGGTTTCATGCACTAACGCCTATCCCCTGTCTCAGTTCTATTGCCGTCCATTACTTTGCGCGGTCTTCCTGGGATTGCGAATCGCCATCGTCTACCTCTGGCTCAGAAGTCTCCGGCTCAGAAGCCTCCGGCTCAGCAGCCTCCGGTTCGGCAGCCTCTGACTCAGAAGCCTCTGGCTAGCAACCTCTGGCTCAGCAACCTCTGGCTCAGCAACCTCCGGTTCAGAAGCCTCCGGCTCAGCAAGAACAGTAGTAATTCGTGAATTTAGCTCATGCAGCTGCTTCTCCAACTGTGCTACAAACTCCGATATCAACTCGGCAATCATTCTATTGTCTTTCATTGAAACCTCCCAAGTTCCTGGCTTTTCTCAACTCCGTGGACACGTCGAATCCAAGTGTCGCGACCTCAAGTGCGTTCGAAGTCTGGCGAGGAGGCGTCGCTCCCACACTTCAAAGCCTTCCGCGAAGAAGACCCGCTTCCAGAGCGAGTGTTGAATCAGATTTTGGTGGGGGTATCGACCCGAAATTACGAATCGAGTCTGGACAAACCCGCGGCCAAGTTGAAGTCTCGTGACACGAGCAAGAGTGCCGCCAGCCGTCACCTCGTGAGCCAGACGACTAAGAAGCTCGAGCAATACCTGTCTTGACGGCTAGAGGAGTACGAGCTTGCGGCACTGATGATGGATGGCCTTGAGGTGGCCGGACAGACCGTCGTCGTAACTCTCGGTATCACAATAGATGGAACGAAGGTGCCCCTGGGTATATGGCTGGGCTCGACGGAGAACTCTCAGGTGTGCACCGCGATGTTGCAGGACCTTCTCGAGCGAGGATTGCGGATCGATGAATCGATTCTCTGTTCTCACGAAGGCTCTTCGTCATTGGGTCCGTCATGAGGCTTCAGCAGAGAAAGATAATCCGCGGTGGAGCGCGGTAGGACGGGCTCGTCACCGACAAGGAGGCGAAGATGTGGCTGGGCTTCGGCTAGGAGCGAGTCCATCACGGACTTGGGCTGAGCCTGCGCCGAAAGGATGCGCTCGAACATCGATGAGAAGGATCTTCATGGCGGAACGCGCCAGAAGATCATCTCGAACGCGCTTTCCACATTCCGAATCGAGGACCGCGATGGCGAGTTAGTGCTCGACGTCGGGTCACCGACTCCGAGCTCATCGTCTACGCTCCCCAGCTCACCGAGCTTGCTCGTCACACGTTGGCGTCTCCCGGGGCGCAGCAAAAGCTCACGACGCCCGAGCACAGGCCGAGCCGTGACGAGCAACGTCGGGTAGAACTTCTCGCCGCACGCTTTGCCGAGCTCGGCCCTGATGGACCCGTATTTTTCGAACAGCTCGTGCGCACGCGACGCTACGGCAAGGACGAGGCTCATCGGCTGCTCGGCTTACTCGCGACCTACGCACAAAACGATGTCGCTCACGCGCTTTCGCGTGCTCGACGCTACCGCGCGTTCTCCCTTACTGCAGTTGAAACACCTTCTCTGTTTCTCGTACCCGCGGCACTTGCACCGTTACCGCTCCCTCGCCCGTGAGGACCCGATGCGACTCATACCCGTTGCGTCGTCCCTTCTCCTTCGTCGTTGCCGGAGCGTTCTCATAGTAGTTTCGACCCAACGCCTCCGTCACCTCGCGCTCCAACGCATATTGAAGCATCATCTGAGCTCCCGACCGGACGATCTCCGAGAGATTCATCTCCCCAAATACCAGTTGTTCCTCGAACTGCTTGAGCAATCGCTGACTCGGTAGTACCTTTCCCATGATGTATGGTTCTCCTTTTCTGTCCCCATGACGGGGACGGGTTTGAGCTTGGGGAACCATACATCGTTTTTCTTTGACAGGAATCTTAAGACATCACCTTATCGGCCGGCCGACGAATCTGAGAGGAGTAGCGCCAGGCGACACAGCCGCATAGGTAAGATCCGACAAACCTATGAGTAGGATTCGCGAACTTGATCAACTAGGTGATGAAGACCTTTTCCACCAGCATATTCCCGCGGACACACTGCCTCAAAGTGCTTCAGTGACAGAACCCCAACAACGGTGAGGGCAGGGGCGATTTCGCGCGCGGCTAATGCGCCCTGTGTCAACACCTTTTTTGGTTTGTCCTCTGTGGATGCAGTCGACCGCGTGTGGGCTTGCCGTGCCATTTACGAGGGACTTCCCCGTCCTGTGCCAAAACGCGGCCCTGTTGAAATAGACCATAAAGATCGCGAAGCGTGCCCCAATCGTTGAGGGCAAGCTGGACGTGACGAAGATCGAGGCCATCGACTTGGATAATCTGGCGCGGAAGTTTCGGACACAACGGATTATCTTTGAAACCGCGCGGGAACGTTTACGACCAAATGCAGGAGAGCTGGCGTCGGCAGGCAGAAAGTAGCCGCCCGCGTCATTCCGGAAGGCCGCGTCGTACTCGGTAGCGGCTGACACTGGGGCGCGTTCGCGAGTCCGCGCGGGCTCGGTCCAGCACCTGGCCCCAGTCCTGCTTCCGCTGCGGTCGATCGTCCACCGTGTGGTCCTCCATCCCCTGGCGGTCCGCCGCCGCATCCCATGCCGCTGCCCGGGCACGCCAAGCCCCACGATTCGCCCAGCCCTTCCAAGTGTTCAGGCTAGGTGAAAGCTCCGCAGCAGCCGCAGCCGCCGCCCGCAACGTACGGTTCGGGCCCATACTACGATAGACGATGAACGCCGCCCACGCCTTCGCACTCTCACCATCTTGTTGATCCCACATATCCATGTGGCGAGTATAAGCCCACGCGTCGCGAGCGAGAAGTTAACTTCAGAGTGATTGGTACGCTAGTGTCAGTTGGCCTGCCCGTGTCGGCGAACGCCATAAATAAGGATGTCGGCGTGCACACGAAGATGTCCCTGAATGTCAGGCACCACGTGGTCAGCGCAGCCGGCATCGCCGAAAGAACTGCGTCTCTCGAAATCAGGCTCAACCTCTAGCACGAGAACGGGTTACGCGGCGGCCACCAACACTTGATTGCGGAAGCACCGGTTTTCGTCTCTAATCTCGATTTTCGAGTGCCATGTTCGCGCCAAAGGGGGGAGCGGGCCGCTGACAGGGCCGTGCAGCGTCGGAAAAGAAGCCATCCGGGAGGCCCAGAATCGAGATCGGGGCTACCGCGGCGTAGCTGGCCTAGCCCGTTCTGGTCCAGGTGCGGCCCTGGCCTTATTGATATCCATCTTTCCCCAGGACCTGGGTCCAAATCTTCGCCCGGGAGCGTGACATCCCGTTTCTGGACGTTGTTTCCCTGAGCACTTGAAGGAGGACAAGGTATTGATCGAAAGGTGGCGGCAAGAGTTCAATCGCTTCAGACCCCACAGCTCGTTAGGTTACCGACCGCCAGCGCCGGAAACGATTCGGTTGAAACCGGCTCCGCTCCGCCGGCTTCAACCAGCCATTGTCAGCACCGAATGACTGAGATACAACGTGGTGCTAACCGTGGGGTCAGGTCACCTTTCACGGACTGGAGGACAACTCCTGAGTGAAACCCAGAGAACCCCTGAAAGAGAACACTTCCGGCGTGTTAAGACTCTTCGTCTACGGCACGCTCAAGCGCGGGTACTGGAACCACGACCCCTTCTGCCGAGGCGTGCTGGCGATCCAGGAGGCCCAAGTTCGGGGCCGCCTCTTCGAAGGGCCCGGCTTCCCCGTTCTTGAGGTGCCCGACGAGGACATCCTCGCTCACGGAACTGGAGACCCCCTAGGCGGAGCTTCCGCCGGCTAAACGCATGTAAACCCGTACGTTTAAAGCAGATGTGGCCGTTCGAAGTGTAAAGGAACGTTGCGCGAAGGTCGATCACTGGAAGACTTCGAACCAACGCCAACGCTGGCTCGCGACCGCGCTCACCGACATCGAGCCGCGCCTCCGGAAGGTGATGGGCTACCGACACCTTCCAAAGCTGCGTGAAGCACTCAAGCGTGAACTGAAGATCGAGACCGCGAAAAAGAATACGTCGAGGAAGAACGTTGCTTAAACGAACCGGGAGCCGTGGAACATTTCAACTAAGAATGGGCTTGACTCCAAAAGATTGAATAGGTATAAGTCCATCGAATAGAGATTTCCATCTTCTTGTTTTCAAGGGGTTAAAATCGATGTGGGGATATGGCTTTGGTGAAGGTTTGTTAACTAAATCGTTAGTAACATCCAAACATCTGGATAGGTTAATCTCTCGGTCTTCTCCTTTCGGCTCTAACCCATTGTATTAGAATTACTTACAGCCAGGGGCGGTCTGCCCATACATGGCACACAGTTTGCGCCGAATAAGAAGTGGGTTATCAGGAGTGTATCTCATTCCGAACAGAACCTTATTATTCCCAATGGAACCTCTTGACGGTAAAGCATTTATTCGCCACGGGTCCATGTCGGATGAACTCCCATACGAAGTTTCCCTTTCGTTCGTTAACTGGGTCCGATTCAAATCCTGAAAGGAGACAGGAAAATGCCGCACAAGTTATCCGAAGTGGTGCGCAACTTGGCGCCTCCGCCTATGTTGACCCTGCTCGTATTACTAGTCGGAGCGGGCACCGTCTTCTCGCAAGAGCTGACGGGAACCCTCTATGGGAAGGTCGCCGACGAGTCCGGCCTGGCCGTCCCTGGAGTGACGGTCACAATAAACAGTCCACAGTTTATCAAGGAGGCGGAGGTTCGTGTCACTACCGAGACCGGAACCTATCGCGTGCCGAACCTCCCCCCTGGCTTCTACACCGTGAGGGTTGAGCTTCAAGGCTTCCAGACCATCACTCACGAGGGTATCGAGCTGCAGGCGGGTTCATCAATAAAAATCGATTTTAACCTCAAGTTGAGTCCTGTCGAGGAGACCATTACCGTCATCGGAGAATCGCCGCTCGTTGACGTCAGAGGCGCGGAGACGATGCGGACAGTGGAAACCGCAATCATCGAGAATATTCCTACCAATCGCAGGATTGAGGAGATCCTTGTTAGCGCTCCGGGCATCGTCGATAGCCAGTATGGTTTCTCGCCCGCCCAAACAGTTCACGGTAGCTCGGTTCGGGACAACCTCTATAACCTCGATGGGGCCGGCACCAACGACACCACGGTCGGATACAATGCCATGCCTATCCCATATGACATCGTGGAAGAGGTTCAGATCACCACGGGGGGCATTTCTGCCGAGTTTGGCCAGGCCAGTGGCGCGGTTTTCAATCTCATCACCAAGTCGGGAGGGAACGAGCTGAGCGGCGAGGCCAACTTCTTCTTGGTGAACGATAGCTTGCAAGGGGACAACCTCACCGACGAACTTCGTGCCCAGGGGCTCGAAAAAGGAACGACCGAAAAAAAGAACTTGGAGTACGGATTCGTTTTGGGCGGGCCACTGAAGCGAGATAGGGTTTGGTTCTTTGGTAACGTCCGCTGGTTCGATGTAGAACGGACCCAGCCGGACTTCCCAGCTCGCGACCCCAGACTCGATGAACGGCACGCTTTCGTGAAGTTCACAGCGCAGCTCACTGAGCAGACCCGGGCACTCGGCTCTTACACCAAGATAAACCGCGAGGAATTTCCCGGCAACGCCAGCTTCAGGACCAACGATGCACCGGAGACCTGGCGGCGAGCCTTCAGGGACCAGAGCATTATTCAAGGCTCGGTGATTCACACGCTGAGCCACTCCACGTTCGTGGAAGCGCTGTTCAGCCAGGCTCTCGTCAATTTCCGAGAGGAATTCGGCCTCGACGCAGTAGGCACTCGTGACCTCGTGACCGGGCTCGACTCTGGAGGTTGGACCGGCACACGGGGCCCCACCTTCCGGCGGGACAAGAGGACGATCAAGGGCAACATCTCGCACTACGTCGATGAGTGGGCTGGCACACACAGCATCAAGGCAGGGTATATTAACGAATTCTCTCCCTTTGCGCGGGTCCGAGACATTTTCGGGGACACGCACCTCCGGACTCGAAGCGGGGTGCCGCACCGGGTTCGACTCTACAATACACCGAGGGAGCCCAGAACCAATGTGACGTTTAACGCCCTGTTCCTCCAGGACGAGTGGACCATAGGAGACCGCGTCACACTAAGCCTGGGCGTGCGCTCCGAGTGGACCGAAGGCTGGCAGCCCGACCAGCAAAGTGGAGGGGGCATGTGGTTCCCCGTCGAGAACTTCCCAGAGGAACGCGACCAGATCAGCTGGTTCAACACGGCGCCACGGCTCGGAGCGGTATGGGATGTCAGAGGCGATCAAAAGACTTCTGTCAAGGCGAGTTATGGCCGCTATTACATGTCCCTTCTCAACCAGCACGTTCTCACTGCCAACCGCGGCCAGGCCGGCTACCAGGAGTTCGACTGGATGGACCTCAACGGTGACCTCAAGTTCCAGGACGGCGAGCAGGGCACCCTGCGCAACGATACGCGGTCAAATCTGAATCGCTTCGACCCCGACTTGATACAGCCGTACGTAGATACGCTTCACCTGGGCGTGGACCAGCAGCTGGGAGATAACTTCGTCGTGTCCGTGGCCGGGATCTTCAAGAGAGAGCGGGACATTATCGAAACGATTGATCTATCCAAGCCTTTCGACAAATATAACCCGTTCACTGTAATCAACCCAATTGACGGCCAACCCTTGACCATCTTTGCATTGGACGAGAGCCTTCAAGGTGTGCAGCGGATCCGATTTCTCACCAACCCCACCGATCCGGTGGTTCTCAAGCGGGACTACAAAGGAATCGAGATCGTAGCTCGCAAGCGGATGAGCGACGGCTGGCAGTTTACTGGCTCGCTCAACCTCGGCCGCTCCGACGGCAACATCGGCAACAGTTTCGGCGCCACCTGGGGAGGGCACCGAGTCTACGACAACCCGAACACCTTTCTTAATATTGACGGTCCGCTCGACTTGGACTCTCCCTTCCAGCTCAAGCTCTTCGGGAGCTACGAGGCTCCTTACGAAATCATGGTGAGCGCGTTCTACCAGGGGATTTCCGGCTTTCCGATCAAGCCCAACTCGGGTTTCCCGTCGGACATACTGGGTGCGTACACGGTTCGCTTCAGCCGCAGCGATCACCCAGAGATTGTCGCGGAGAGCTTCATCGACGTCGCCGGTCAGCCGAGAGGAACGAACCGCCAAGACTTCCGGCACCTGCTCTCGTTCCGCGCGGAAAAACAGATTGAAATGGGCAGGGGGAGACTGAGTCTGGTGGCCGACATCTTCAACGCTTTGAACAGAAGCACCGTCCTCGCGGTGGATTCGCTGCGGTTCGACCATGGCAATTTCCTCAGGCCGGCCCAAATTGATCTTCCTCGTACCCTGCGGGTGGGCGCGCGGTTTTCCTTCTAATCTAGCTGGAGGACTGGAGGAGATAGAAAGAGTTCGGGTCTGGTCTGAACGGAAGTATGGCCACCTCGCGATTCTGTCGCAGTTGCGTGACGATGAGGTGGGGTGGCCATTGTACTCTAGTCCCCTGTATCAGAAAAAACTAGATAAAGCAGAGCTTGCCGAAACCCTTCTAAGTGCATGAATCTTATGAATCTTATGGGCTGGCGAAAAGCCTAACTTTGTATAGTAATCAAAGATCCAGTGGACTAGCCCCTAGCTTGAGCTCGTTGCTCGAGAGGATGATTGCCAACCGGGTTCTTGTTGGCATCGAGATTGCGATACACCCAGTCTGCGATCATCGAGAGTCTGCGTGACGCAAGGAGGACCGGGCTCCGCAAGACAAGAAAGGAGGCAGTCGTGCGTTGTTTGAGATTTGTGACTTTGGCACTCATGGCGTTCGTCGTCGCCGGCAGCATCGCTCCGGAGACCAGGGCGCAGAAGAGTCTCGCCAACCTACCTACGGATCCGAGGGATCCGCTGCTCAACCAGGGACCAAAGAAGGAGGCGGTGGGAGAGAGCGTGATGGTGAGCACGCAGCTACCCATTGTGACGGAAGCTGCGCTCCAGGTGCTGCGCGAGGGAGGAAACGCCATCGACGCCTTCATCACGGCGGTGTTCCTGCAGAATGTGGTCGACTACCACCAGGTCTCTCTCTTCGGCGCGATGGGAGGGCTTTACTATGAGGCAACCACGGGGAAGTATCACGTCTTTGAGTCCTATTCCGAGCGGCCGCTCGCCGGACGCTGCGGCGAAGGCGACCCATCACAGGTGGCGATCGGAGGCAAAGTTCTCGGCCTCGAGGCGCTGGCCAAGCGCTTCGGCACCCGGGAGTGGCCGAGCTATGTCGAACCGGCGATTGCCGCGGCAGAGGAAGGCGTCCTGGTCACCTCGTTCATGTTCGCCAGCAATTACAACTCCTGGGAAAACCGCGACTTGATCCAGAAAAACAAAGAGGCCAGCGAGTTCTACATGCCGGACGGGCATCTGGTCCCGGTGGGTCATCGCTGGAAGATGCCAAAGTTAGCGGAGACTCTGCGGAAGATCGCCTCCGAGGGAGCGGACTACCTTTACACCGGCGCCTGGGGACAGAAGTTCGTGCGTGAGACCAGGAAGAAGGGTTACTGCGTGAGCATGGAGGACATGGCAGGTTTCGAGGTGCGGTGGGGAGAGCCGGTGCGCACGACGTACCGGGGGTATGAGATTTTCAGCGAGCCGCCTCCGAAGAAGGGCGGCATCCAGATCGGCTACAACTTGAACATCCTGGAAAACTTCGACCTCGAGAGCCTGGGGCATTATAGCGAGTCAGTGGATACGCTGGAGATCATGACACGCGCCTTCGGCCGGGTCGAGGACGATCTTCGCTACGCGATCGCCGACCCCCTGAGCTTTCAGATCCCGTCCCAGATCTGGCTTTCGAAGGACTACGCCAAGATCGGGGCCGACTATGTGCGCGCCACCATGGTGCTGCCGAACGTGGACCTGACGCCGCCCGAGAAGTCGACAACGGCAAGCAACGAGACCGGAGCCGCTCGTCTCGCCCGCGTGCTGGAGGGGCTGCCGACAGTCGACGAGAGTAACCACAATGTGATCGTGGACGCGGAAGGAAACTGGATCTCCTCGTTGCATACCGGGCACGGAGGAGCTCCGGGAACTTTCATCGATGGCATTCGAGCCAGGGGTAGCGGATTCCCCGGGCAGACAGTGGGGCCGGGGCGTCGCGTCAGTCCCAACAGCACCGGTACGATCGTGGCCAAAGACGGCAAACCTTGGCTGTCGCTGGGCTCTCCGGGTGTGCCGCCCCAGCCGGTGACGGAGGTGCTGGTCAATATCATCGATTTCGGCATGCATCCCACAGAAGCGGCCGATGAAACCCGCTTCTTCGCGTTCCGCACCGCCGAGCGTGTCCTCGCGATCGAATCGAGGATTTCCGAGGAGGTACGCAAAGGGATGGCGGCGCGCGGCATCGAGCTCGAACACCTGGGTCCCTACAACTGGCATACCGGGTCGATGCAAATCATCTGGCGTGACCCAACCACCGGGAAGCTACACGGGGTTACCGATCCGCGACGGCTCGGCCACGCAGCAGGGTTCTAAGTAAGCTGGAAGCCGGGGGAGGGCTCCGCCAGGTATCCCTCTCCGGGCTTCTCTGTAACCTCGGAAGAAGAGGAGTAGCAAGATGACCAAGACATGGATGAGGGTAGCTTTGTTCCCGATCGGAGTGCTGCTGGGAACCGATGCACTGCTATCGAGCCCCCCCTCCTCCCAATTCCCGGCGGTGGAGATTCAAGAGCTCGTGCTCGACAACGGATTCCGGGTGTTAGTCATGGAGGATCACCGGGTCCCCCGCGTCGCCGCGAGTCTCTGGTATCGCGTGGGGTCGATCGCAGAGGCCCAGGGCGAGCACGGTGCGGCGCACTTCCTCGAGCACATGGTGTTCCAGGGTACGACTTCGGTCGGGACCAAGGACTTTGAAGCGGAAGTGCCGATCCTCCGCGAGATTTACGAGACCGAGCAGAGGCTACTGCAGATCAGGAATGGGCAGAGGAATCGCCTGCGAGAGCGAGACGTCTTCTACGACGAGCTCGAGTGGCCGACGACCAGCGGCATGGACGAGGTGCGTCACCGGCTTCACGAGCTCGAAGACCAGGATTCCGAGTACCGCGATTTCTGGGCAGAGTACAACTGGTATCTGCGCCACGGCGCCCTCATGCAGCATACCGATCCCGTCCCGGCGACCACCTTCAAGGAGCACATCGAGATTGATATCGACCTGCCCAAGGAAAGCCTCGAGCTGTTCTTTCGGCTCGAGGCGGACCGGATGGTCAACGCTGTCTTTCGAGGCTGGGAGGCCCAGCGGTTTACTGTGCTGGAGCAAAGGCTCAACCGACAGGGCCGTGCGGCGACCAGGTTTGACTATGAGGCGCTGGACGGGGTCACATTCCTGGCTCACCCCGTGGCTCACCCCGCCGGTGGGCATTTACGGGATTTCGCGTACTTCAATCGCGCCGACATGTTGCCCATGTACGACGCTTACTTTGTGCCCAACAATGCGAGACTCGTTCTCGTGGGAGACCTCACGCTTTCTCAGGTACGACCTCTGGCCGAGCGATACTTCGGCAGCGTGAGCAAAGGTGCGGAACCGCCCGCCCGCATGGACTACGAGGCGGAGCCGGTTCCGGGAGGCGCCATCCGGCTCGAGTGGATGGAACCCCTGGACCCTCGGGTCTTTATTCGCTACCGCATGCCGGGTGTGGGTCATCCGGATCGCCCGGTATTCGACACGATCGCGGCACTGCTGACAGGATCGCATGGCATGATCGGCACCGGTTTCATGGCAGGGAGCGACGGCGGCGCCTTGATGCAACCGGTTGACTTCGAGGCCTCCGCGCCGCGCGTTGGGGTGCCGTACGTGATTAGCATTGTCGGCTCTGGACGGCGCGATGACGACCTCCCCGCCATCGAGAGAGCCATCCTTCGAGCGGTCGAGAACTTGCGGCAAGGACGAATCGATGCGCGCGCCCTCGAGCGAGCACGCAAACACATGCGGTTGGGTTGGGACGATCTGCGCTCGAATCGCGCCAGCCTGGCCAAAGTGCTGGGAAGTTTCGACGTGATGGATAGCTGGAAGGTTCTCCACTCACACATGGAAGCACGCGAGACTTCCTCGGCAGAAGACGTCCGGCGGGTCGCCGAGCGATATCTTGTCCCCTATAACCGGGTGATTGCCACATCGCGTCAGAGGCCGCTCGCGGAGCACTAGAGAGAGGTCAGGGACATGAGCAACAAAGAGTGGCGCCGTTTGCCGGTAGCGCTCATCGTGTTATTCGCCGTAATCACCGCCTGGGGGTCAGTGGCTTGTAACGGTGGCACCGCGGGCAGAGAGGAAACATTGCCAGGCCGCACTCGCCCTTTGCTCGCTCATGACTGGCCCCATCCCCGCGACTACCAATTTGCGCCGAGCCGTTTCGAGCCACCGGATCCTGCTGAGGCCTTGGTGACGACCGATAGTGGCGTTCGCGCCTACGTTATCGCTGAGAGCTCGGATCCTCTTGTGCGAATCACCACGGCTCTTCCGCTGGGCCGGCTCCATGAGCGAGCCAACGAGGCTGGAGCTTCCGAGCTCATCACTCGCATCCTGACCCGAATCGGCCCGCCAGAGCCGGAGCGTCCGTTGTCTCTGCGGCTCGATCGCTTAGCCACCCGGTTCGAGGTCGAGGAAGCAATGGATTTGACGCGTATTTCGGTGGAAGTTCTGGCGGAGGACTGGCGCGAGGCGCTCTCTCTGATGATCGATGTCCTTCGGCGCTCCGAGTTCAAAGATAGCTTTATTCGCAGCTACCGTACCGGCCCAGGTTACGGTTTCTCCCGCCGTGTCGCGGACAAGGGGTTCCGGCCGAAGGTCGAGCTCGAGCGGATCCTTGGCGGTTATCCTCTCGCGCCGCCAGAGCCTGGACTGGCGGTCACGACTGAGGGGGTGCAGGCGCTCGTCTCGCGGAGCTTGCGAGCGAACCTTGTGGTTCTAGGCATCGGTGGCAACGTGCCGCGCCCCGAGGTCGTGGCTGCGCTGAATGACCTGACGATGGGGTGGGAACCAGCAAAAGGATTACCGGAGACGGCGTCCCTCCCTCAGTTGGATAAAGAGCCGGAGTTGGTACACACCGTCGACGCGCCGAGCCTCGAGGGTTGGATAGCCGTAGGGTGCGCGTTTGATGGGGTTCCGGAATCGGAGCGTGCCGCCGTGTCGGTGCTTGCGCATATCTTCGGCATCCGCTTGAACATCGCAGCCCGCGAGATCCGAGGGCTGGCGAACAAAACGGTTTTCTTGTTACCAGAGACCGGCAGCGGGGCCGGGCTGGCGCACGTCCGCACGGGTGGTCGCCTGGAATCGGTCGCACCCCTCGTGAAGTACACTCTTGACGAGATTGACCGAATACAGGAGCCAGAGGACGCCATCACGGAGGAAGAGCTGGGACGCGCAAAAGGTGCGCTCGTGCTGGGCAAGTGGCAGGCGGCACTGGACGGTGCTCGTCAGGCAAGTGAGACGTACGCGGTCGAGACGGCCCGATACGGCACAACGGACCGTGTGCTCGAGTGGCCGGAAGCAGTACGGGCAGTTACGCTGGAGCAGATAAGAGCGTTGCCAGGCAAGTATCTAGCGCGCGACCAGATGGTGACGGTCATCGTGGGTCCCATCGAAAAAATCCGGGCCGCACGCCATCCCCGCTGGCCCGTTGATCTTGAAACTCTGGCGAGCTCCAAATGACCCTAGGTAGGGAGACGACGGGTGAGGTGCCCTCGCTAGCTCTCGCACCGAATAATAAGGAGTCCGCTGGTCGAATCTTTCGCCGGGCCACCCCAATGAGCTCCAGTCGTGCTGCAAAACTCTTTCGCCTCGCCGCGTGCGCTGTCCGCAATACCCAAACCGCGCTCGGCGCTTTCTATCGACGAATCCGATCGCGACGAGGTGCTCCAAAGGCCATCACAGCTACCGCCCGTAAAATAGCGACCATCTACTTCCGCATGCTTGCGACAGGAGAGGAGTTCATTGAGCTCGGTCAGGACGCCTATGAAAGGCAATACCAGCAACGCCTCCTGAGTAATCTCCGACGCAAAGCTACCCGACTCGGCTTCAGCCTCGTTCCCGATCAATCCATATCATGAAAAATGCCTTCGGCCGGGAGTGTCAGTCGAAAGTACCCTCTTGTACCGTGTGGGTTTCAGGAAGGGTTTAGCCCACCGCGGGATCGTCGCTCGGTTCGTCTTCGGCTGGATCGGCTGGCTCGATTGGATCGACGATGGCAATTTCGAACCTCTCCCCTAGCACCTGGCCGGTCGCCTGGAAATTGCGCTGGAAGCCCTCGAAGCGACGCTCAAGCTCGCGACCCGGATGGAGGAGCTTGTGCTGCATCCGACGGTGAAGCCGGTGCAGATGATTGCTTTTCGTCAACTAATAAGAAACTCAGGGTGTAGCGTTTGGGGGCAGTGACGTCAAAACCGAGCTCCCTCAGGCGTCGTGTTGAGCCGGTGCCACCTCCAGAGACTACCGCGTTTCATTCATTCGGGGTGGCCGTCAGGCCGTGGAAAACTTGACAGTACTGCTGTAGGTGATACCGGGCAGGTCAGTCATCGTGCATAGGTTAGCAAGCCGGAACGGAAGGACAACGATGACACGCACGCCGCACGCGCGAGGAAGATGCGCCTTCGACTCGGCGCTGTCTAGCTTGATTGGTCTCCTGGCGCTGGCCTCGGCGTCCTGTACGTCGCCGCCCGACGATCATTCCTGGGCCGACCACGACGCCGCCAGCAACGAGCGAATCGACCACCGCGACTGGCAGGCGCTCCTGGACATCTATCTGATCACCGATGACCCGTCCGGCGTCAATCTGGTCGATTACCGGGCGTTGCAGGCGAACGTCGCCGACCAGCAGCGTCTCGCCGTTTATCTCGACTACCTCCAGGGGCTCGATCCGAGGCGCTACGCGAAGGCGGAGCAGATGGCGTACTGGATCAATCTCTACAACGCGCTGACCGTGCAGGTGGTCCTGGGCGAGTATCCCGTGGACTCGATCAAGCAGATCCACGAGGGTCTGATCCCCCTGCTGGGGCCGTGGGACGATGTCCACGCGACCGTTGCCGGAAAAGAACTGACCCTGAACAACATCGAGCACGACATCCTGCGGCCCATCTGGCGGGATAACCGGATCCACTACGCCGTGAATTGTGCGGGCATCGGCTGTCCGAATCTGTCCCCGGAGGTCTATACCGCCGCCAACCTGGAGCGTATGCTCGATCAGGGCGCGCGGGAATACGTGAATCACCCGCGCGGCGTCGAGTTTCTGGACGAGGCGTTCGCCGTCGTGTCCAGCATCTACTACTGGTACCATGAGGATTTCGGCGGTTCGGACACCGGGGTGCTCGCACACCTGCTGAAGTACGCGGACGACGCGCTGGCGGAGCAGCTACGAGGCTTCGACGGGTCGCTGGATCACGAGTACGACTGGAGTCTGAACGCACCGCCCTGCTGTGCCTTCTATTTATTCATCCGCGCGCACCGAACTTGCTAAGCTGCTGATTTATGGTCTATTTCGAAAGATCCGAGTTTTGGCACAGGACGCGTTTGGAGGCCCTGGGGGGGCCGGATGAATTCGCGGCCCTGCTCGGCATCACGCCCGCCACAGCCGAGGTCGACGAACAAACACCTTCACTTCGGTCGGCGGTCGAGCTCCGCCTGGGCGAAAAACGCCGACGCCTTGCGAAGGATCTCGTTCGCCCGCTTTAGCTCACGGTTCTCTCGCTCAAGCTCCTTCAGCCGCTGACGCTCGTCCGTCGTCAGTTCCGCTCGTTTCCCAGCATCACGCTCTGCTCGCCGCACCCACGTGCGTAGCGTTTCCCGCGTACAGTCAATCTTCGACGCAATCGATGAGAGCGCCGACCACTGTGATTCGTGCTGAGCCTGCTGGTCGAAAACCATCCGCACTGCGCGCTCTTTCATCTCCGGTGAATACCTTGCTTCGTCTTGTCATGACTCCATCCTCTCAAGAGTTGGAGTCTCCGGGAAACCCGGGGCGGTTCAAATCTCGTACCTGCTATTATCCAGCGAAGCCCGGCCGCATCGTACGCGGACGGGGATGGGGCAGGGCTACGTTTTAGTGTCTCACTCGGGGACTCATCTGTTTCATCGGATAGAGGCGACACAGTCGAAAGCACGGAGGCAAATCGTGAGCGACATGACACCGGAAGAAATGAAGAAAGAACTGGAGCGCTTGCAAGCTGAGAATGAAACGCTCAAGAAGCGCAGTGAGAAAGAGCTCTCCCTCAAAGTCAGCCAGAAGGGCGGCGTCTCCGTTTACGGACTGGGCCGTTTCCCGGTGACCTTATACAAGGATCAGTGGGAGAAACTGCTCGAGATGACAGATGACATCCGCGCCTTCATTCAAGAAAACAAAGCCCAGCTCAAGACCAAGGATTCGTAACTCGTTTTCTCAAGACCGTAGGGATGTGTCCCGAGGTCCGTGGAAAAAGAACGGCACCCTCCACTCGGTCATCAGGGTATCAGATCAGGCGGCAACCTCCGCGTGTTCGAAAACCTCGCTCAGACTAGGCTTTGTCGTCCCGGAACCCATAGAGGATCCCCGTATCCGGGTCCGTCAGGCAGAGCTGAGGCGGATCCCACCAAGTCTCGTGGAAGGCAGGTCTAAACCCCGCAATGAAGACTGGATCGACTTTTTGCGGACCACAGCCCTCGTCAACCGGGGCATTTCTGATAGACGCGTCTCCGCTTTGATTGGCAACGCAAGGTAGAATCCGTGATGAGCGCGCCTATCCAACCCTGGACACTCCTCGTCGTCGCCGTCGCCGGTTGGATCCAGCGTGAGCAACAGGCCGCTATCGTCTACTTGATCGAGGCGTTGTTGCACCGCTCTGGCTGAGAGCGAAATCCGCCTATGGTGGTGGCCGAGGTATGTTCGAGCATGAAGTATCCCAAGCGCTGCCAGTACAAGCACGCGAAGCAGAAGAAGTACCACGTTCGCAACTGGGCGGAATACAACGAAGGGCTGCGCCGCCGGGGCGATTTGACAGTCTGGTTTGACGAGGAGGCAATCGCGAACTGGAAGGCCGACAAGACCGGTAAGCCTGGCGGTCAACGGGTCTATTCAGACATGGCGATTGAAACGGGCCTGGTTGTCCGGATGGTGTACAAGCTCGCCTACCGACAAACCGAAGGCTTTTTGCACTCGATCGCCTCGCTTCTCCGGCTGTGTATCGAGATCCCGGACTACTCGGCGTTGTGTCGGCGCTCGAGGTTGCTCCGCAAGAAGCTGCGGATTCCGAAAGCCGCGAGCACTCAACCCATCCACCTGATGATCGATAGCACGGGCTTGAGGATTCATGTTGGAAACGCTCGCAAACCGCCAAAGCAGCGCGCATGGCGCAAGTTGCACATCGCCGTTGATCGCAAGACAGGGAACATTGTTGCGTCCGAACTGACGGCGTCACGAGCTCGCGACGCAACCCGAGTCCCCGCTTTGCTAACACAGATTCAAGCACCTCTAGTGTCGGTGGCGGCGGACAGTGCATACGACAAGGAAGCGGTCTACGAAGCCATCGAAGCGCACAGTCCTGGACGAAGGACGCGCGTGGTGATTCCGCCGCAACGAAACGCGACGCTCAGTCAGAATTCGAACACGGCCATGCAGGAGCGAGATCGCCATATTCGTGCAATCGAAAGACACGGCCGACGTGAATGGTACAAGCTCTCAGGCTACACCAAGCGAAGCATGGTGGAGAACGCGGTCTATCGTTACAAGGCGATCATCGGGCCGGAGATGCGGGCTCGAACGTTGGCGAGGCAACGAGTTGAACACCGAATTGGGTGCGAGATACTCAACAAGATGGCTGCGCTCGGGATGCCCGATACGTACTGCGCCGGGTGACTCTGCAACCGGCACAGGGAGGTCAGCGATTTGCTCCGGGCCGTGCAACAACGCCCGTCCTTGTTCAAAGTGCATATAACACTCACTCCTTCGGAAGGGCGAAGGCAAAGAGGGTCGTTCCCGACGGAATCATGACGTACTGCGTGCCGTCCAGCATGTAAGTGATGGGTGACGCGTAGATGGAGGCACCCGTCTGAAAGTGCCACAGGTTCTCACCGGTGCGGGCGTCGAACGCCATCACGTTTCCATCCATGTCTCCGCCGAAGACGAGGCCCCCATCCGTGGAAAGGGTGCCTCCCATCGAGGCGGTAAAATACTTGAACTCCCACTTCACTTCCGCGGTGAGCGGATCGATGGCCCGCAGGGCGCTGTATGCACGGGGGCCCGAAGGTCGGTAGGTTCCGCCGAAGTAGTACTGGCCCTCGATGAACTCCTGGGGCCACGCATAAAAGGTGGCGCAGGCTTCACGGGCCGTCACATAGAGCCATCCCGTTGAGGGGTTGAAAGAAGGAGACATCCAGTTCGTCGCCCCTTCGACGTCGGGACAGGTGAAGGTGCCCTCGGCGCTCGGCGTGTTGTTGGGGAGGAGGATGGGCCTGCCGTCGGGGCCGATCTCCGTGGCCCAGGTGGTGTGAACGAAGGGCTTTCCCACTAACAGCTCCCCGTTCGTCCGATCGAGGGTATAGAAAAACCCATTGCGGTTGGCCAACATCAAGAGCTTTCGCGTGCCGCTCTCCCCTTCGATGTCGGCAAGCACCGGCACTTGGTTCGAGTCCCAGTCGTGGGTGTCGTGCGGCGTGAACTGGTAGTACCAGCGCAGCTCGCCAGAGTCGGCATCGAGGGCCACCACCGAGTCCGTGTAGAGGTTGTCCCCCGGGCGTACTTCGCCGAGAAGGTCCGGTCCGGGATTCCCCGTGCCCCAGTAGATGAGGTTCAGCTCGGGGTCATAGGTTCCGGTCAGCCACGTCGAACCTCCCCCGCGCTCCCAGGCGTCCCCCGCCCAGGTGTCGCCGCCCGGCTTGCCGGGCTCGGGCACCGTCCAGAAGCGCCAGCGCCTCTTTCCGGTACCGGTATCGTAGGCGTCCAGAAAGCCTCGCGTACCGTATTCGGCGCCGGCAATGCCCACCACCAACTTGTCCTTCACCACGAGGGGGGCGGCGGTGGCAGAGTAACCACGCTCGGGATCGGCGATGTCCACGTCCCAGATCAGGCTTCCCGTCTTCGCGTCCAGCGCGACCAGACGCGCATCGAGCGTAGCCATGTAGAGTCGATCCCGGTAGATGGCGAAGCCACGGTTGACGGAGCCGCAGCAGACATTCAGGAGGTCCGGCAGCGGCTTGTGGTAATGCCAGATGGAGCGGCCCGTCCGGGCGTCGAGGGCCCAGGCATGGTTGTCCTGTCCGGTGACGAACAATATCCCGTCGAGGACGATGGGAGTTGCCTCGAATTTCCCCAGAACCCCGGTTTGAAAGGTCCATCGGGGCGCCAGCCTCCGGACGTTCTCCGTCGTGATCTGGGTCAACGGGCTGTTCCGCTGCCCGGTGTAGTTTCCCGAATAGGTCAGCCACCGTTCCGGGTTCGCGAGCCCATCGAGAAGATCTTCGCGACGAACCTCCTGAGCGGAGGCGATTACCCCGAAGGTCGCGATGATGCACACCGCTCCGACGACGGTGACCGAGCTCGCCCGCCTGTTCATCGTGATCTCTGCTGCACCGGCCTGGCGGAAGCTGCCGTGGTTCCCAGGGTACGGAGATAGCTCAAGAGATCGTCGAGCTCGGCGTCGGTGAGCTGCTCGACACCGTAGTCTGGCATGAGGGAGTGCTCTTCGTCGATGACCTCCAACAAGTCACTCTTGAGTAACAGGTGCAGCTCCTCGTTCACATCCATCAACTGAATCGAAAAGGTGTCCTCGTTCTTCCTGACGCCGGGAATACGCCGCCCGTCGCGGAGGAGCACGGTGACGGGCTCGTATCCGGGGGGGAAATACTCGCTCGCGCTTCGGAGCTCCCGCATCAACGCCGTTCTGGAGCGCGCCGCGCCGATGCGGGACAGATCGGGGCCGAGCCGTCCCCCACGGCCGTTGATCCGGTGACACTGTTCGCACGAGCCCTTGTCCCAGTAGATTTCTTCACCTGCGGCGGCGTTGCCCGGCTCCTCCTGATCCGTTCCCGAGCTCCTCAAGCTGCGCAGATAAGCGATCACCATCCAGACCTCGTCCTCCTGAAGTCGAGCCGGCCCCATCTCCGATCCGGGAACACCGCGCGAGATGACCCGAAACAGGTCGGCGTCGCTGTCGCCGTGGAGCCACGGGCCGTTCTTCAAATCCGGTCCCTGGTAGCCGAGCCCGTCCAGCCCGTGGCAAACGCCGCACCGGTGCCTGTACATGTGCATGCCCTGCTCGAGGGCCTTCGGGTCTCCCTCCATCGGATTCTGGACGAGTCCGGTCTGTGGAGTTGCGGTGCCGATCCCGAGGAGGGCCAGCACACTCGAGGCCAGCACCGCGCGAGCATTCATTCTTCGCATCGTTTCCTCGACGAAATCAAAGATCATCGCTCATAGAGAATCGGGTTGGTGGGCAGGGTCTTCGGATCGATCCTCTGGCCCTCCTTCATGACCCAACGCAACTTTCTGAGATTCGAGATATCCGCGATGGGGTCGGCATCCAGGATGAGCAAGTCCGCAAATTTGCCGACCTCGAGGGTGCCGAAATCCTCGAGGCCCTTCGAGGCGATGGCGCCGTTTCGGCTTCCAGCCACGATGGCCTCTTCGGCGCTCATGCCGAACTCCACCAGATTCTCGATGGCGGAGATGGTCCCGTAGCCCGGCTCCCGGTAGACGGACCGCAAGCCGGTCGGCGTTCTCGAGAACTCCGGCGCGGCCACGGGAGCGTTGTCCGTCCCCACCGTCACGATGCAGCCGCCCTCGATGAGTTTCTTTGCGTTCCCCCGGTTCATCTCGGTGTCGAGACCCAGGAGCGCCCGTTCTCGCCGCCGCTCCGCGGAGGCCTTCTCCCTCTTCACCGCTCGTTTCAGCCCGGGCTTCCGGGCCACGGATTCCTCCGACGCCAGGCGGGCTTCGGCCGCCTTCCGGGCTTCGAGGTGCTCCTGATAGCCTTGCCCGCCCCAGCGGTTGACCAGCATCGAACAGACGATCTCGCGCTCGCGAATCTGTCGGACCAGCTCGTCGGAGATCTCCCTTCCCGCCAGCACCTCCGGGTGCTGGATGAGATCGACTCCCGCCTCGATGGATATCCGAAGCCCTTCCGGACTGGTGGCGTGCGTTTCTGCTATCCGTCCCCGTTTGTGCGTTTCTTCGACGAGGATCCGCTGCGCCTTCTCGGAAAAGCCGATGAACGTCGGCGACCAATGAGACGTCCCGCCAAACTTGATGAAATCAGGCCCCTTGTCGAGGTAGGCGCTGATGGCTTCGCGAAGCTCCTCCGGATACATCTCCATGAGCTCTTCGCCACTCCCCTGGGTGACCGCATCGTTGATTTGCTCCTCCCAAAGGGACAGGCCTTCCTCTCGAACGAGCGAGAAGCTCACCGAAAAGGGTCCTCCCCAACCCACGATGTTGCCTGCTACCAGCATGCGTGGTCCGATCACCTCCCCACGTGCGATGGCGTCGCGTAACTCTTTCAGCGGAAGGAGCGCTCCGTAGCTATCACGCACGGTGGTCACGCCGTATTTCAACTGCATCTGGGCCGCTTCGAGGGTCAGCTCGGCGTTACGACGGCCGTTTCTTTGCTCGGACCGGACCGAGCAAAGGTGACCGAGAGATGCACGTTGGTGTCGATCAATCCGGGAGTGATGAATTGACCGCTCGCGTCGACGACGAGGGCACCTTCCGGGACGTCCACCGAGCTTCGCGGCCCCACGGCCGCGATACGTTTGTCGGTCACGACGATCGTCGCGTCCAGGAGTGGTGGACCTCCCGTACCATCGATCACCGTGGCCCCAACGATGGCCGTCGTCCGGCTCGACTGCGTCCCGCTCTCGCCGCTGGCAGCGATTAGGAACAGGGGCAACAGGCAAAGAACGCTTGCTCGTTTCCTCATTCGCATGGCTTTCCTCCCAGCGATGCCTGCCGTGACCGACCCCGGCTCCAACGGCAGAGCAATACGTGTACCACATTCGACGGAGCCTGCCTACACGGACCGGAGTGCGTCATCGGTGCGAGTGGCGGTATGAGTAAGCGACGAAACGAGCTCAAAGCGAGGAGTAGCCATGTTTCTGAAGAAAAACCGAAGAGAGCTCTATTGGGGAGTGGTGTTTCTGCCGGATTGGTGCCTTGGTGCACAACTCGCGATCTCGGTCCACAATTGTCCTTTACTCACGGATTCGAGGTTCCCCATGAGCATTTTCAAACGCACTCAGCGGAAGTATGTGAAGAAGGCCTATCGCGTGAGGAATTGGCGTGAATATGAGGCGGGTCTACGCGACCGCGGGAGCCTGACCGTTTGGGTCTCGCTCACCGACGGCAAGCTTGTGAACTGGGACGCGCCCCGGCCGAGGAAGAGGAAACCGGGCCGTCAACGCAAGTACTCGAACCACGCCATCGAGACGGCTGTCACGGCTTGCCGGACCACGCTGCGCGCCGTGCCCATGAGCTTGCGATAACTTTGCTTGAACTTGACTTGGCTCGATTCGGTGAACGACTTGCTGGCGCGGTCGATCTCAAGCTGCCTGTTTTTCGTTGATCGGCTGTGGTCCACCACCTTGAGCGCACCTTGAGCACAAGCCTTTGCAATACACTTCAGACTACGGGTGAGCACCCGGATGCCATCGGCAAGCAGTGAGCTATCTGTGGGGTAATGGATGTTGCTCTCCAACAGTCTCTCCGTCGACACCAGCGCTTGCGCTGCGCTTCAACCGACGAAACGCTCGATAGAGCGCTTCGTGATCCACGTGATGCAGCAACGCAGTGAACCGAGCCTTTCTATCTCGCTTCGCTGCTTCGTTCACCCGCGTGAGATTTGGCGGTAAGGCGACCCGGCGCTGTGTCCGGACCTTAGCCCTCTCCCGTGGGTTCCCTCCAGGCCGATCCCTTCCCTCCACCATCTCGTTGCCTTCGATAGCTTCCTCAGTACTATGAATCGGTCCGACTTCCGGCCTCAGCTCAGCACCGCGCTTCGGTTTTCCCTTGCGCGACGCCCCCATCGGTGACCATTCCGATGGACCCGGCCGGACCTCCTGGGTCCCGAAAGGAACTCTTCGTACGTGATGTGGTCCACGACCCCGGCGGAGCGTAACCATCTCGCGATAGCGATGGCCCACATGCTGCCTTCATTGACGGGAATCAACTCGGCCTTCCGCGATATTCAGCATTTCGAGGCTACATTCACACACCCTGCACGACCCCTGTCTACGCTTCGGACCCCGCGTTGCCACGACGCCCGCAAGACTCGGTCCCGACCTGTCCGCTACGACTTTTGGTCGGATTGGACTTCCACCCATAGGCTCCTTTCAGTTAGCCCAGCGCACTCCCGCCGGATGTTGAATTTGGGGTAGCGGCGGCTCCTTGGCCGGCCTAAGAATAGGTCTGCCAATAAACTGCCTTGGTGCACAACTCCGATAGAGGCCGAGAGCTCGCTTGGCCCCGACTCCCATCATCCGATCATCTCGCTATCAGGCATCCCGAGCGCCGTCATCGTGTTGAGAATCTTGCACCCGATCCTTGCCTCGACTCTTTGTGCCGCCAACCCTCTCGCTCGCATCGCTGAGCCCACGATAGCCTTGTAGCGATGGAACGTTGTCTCGACTTTGCTCCGTTTGCTGTAGCCCGATTCTGTGTGCCACTTTCGTTTGCCGAGCCGAGCTTGTGCTGCAATGTTGCGATTGCGCTGTCGGCTGCTCGCCGGCCCCGATGCGAGCTGGGCGCCCTTGCGCGGCGGTATCAGCACCCTCGGCGAGCGATGAGCGCTGTGATTCTCGATTGCCTCATAGACGCCGCTGGCGTCGTATGCGGTGTCAGCTCTGGCCGATGAGATGGGACTGTCGCTCTGTCCGACAAGCGATGCAACCCGCGATGAATCGCGGGCTCTTTTGCTCGTCAGCTCGCCGGCGACGACTTCGCCACTCTGCTCGTCGACACACAGATGGAGCTTGCGATAGTCCCTGCTATTTGGTGCTCTGCGCAGCTGGCCGGCGTGGACAGCGAGACCGCTGCTGTCGATCAAGATGTGCAACGGCGTCTTCTGCTTGTCTTGGTAGAAGGGGACCTTACCCAGCTTCGCCTTGCGCCTCGAGATCGTGGTGTGATCGGGCACATCATTGTCTAGCTTCATCAGAGCGAACAACGACCGCAGCAATCCCTCGCTCTGCCTAGATGACAGATGAAACACCATGCCCAGGGTGACAGCCGTCTCGATGGCGTGGTTCGAGTACTTGCGTTGACGGCCCGGTTTCCTCCTCCTCGGCCGGGGCGCGTCCCAGTTCACAAGCTTGCCGGCGGTGAGCGAGATCCAGACGGTCAGGCTCCCACGGTTGCGTAGACCCGCCTCATATTCACGCCAATTCCTCACGCGATAGGCCTTCTTCACATACTTCCGCTGAGTGCGTTTGAAAATGCTCATGGGGAACCTCGAATCCGCGAGTACAGGACAATTGTGGACCGAGATCGCGAGTTGTGCACCAAGGCAGCACGACCGCTGGGATTTGAATACGCCGCGCACACCGGATCCGTGACGCAAGTTCTAGCTCTTTGTAGCGCATCCCCCGTTTAATCTTCAGTTTTCAAAGAACGGTAGTGCATCGTGTGGTTTCTGCCGAACGAGAAGGACACCCTCATGGTCAAAGAGTTCCTTCGCGGGCTCTCCGAGCGCGAGAATCGCTTGGCCACCCGGGGCGCTGCTGTCGCGCCATGTCATGAGCACGCTCGCATCCACGGCGAGTTCCGTGGACCAGTCGACACAGACCCGCCAGACTCTTTCTCGCACGCCGCGGTTCATTCGGGGCGATGTGTACACGCCGGCTCCTATTTCGAGCATGCAAGATGCGAGGAACCCTCGATAGCTGTGCTCCGCAAAAAGTCGATCCAGCGGTACGCGATCTTCTTTCTTTCGGATGACAACAGGGGCCCCGTATTGGTATAATTCCGGCGGCCCTGTTACCGTGTCCGTGACTGTTACGGCTGGCCGACGGAGCGGGCCATCACGCGCAACTATTCTAGGAGATAAAAATGGCAATCAGAATCATTGTTGGCCTCATCTGGCTATTGGCGATTGTGCAGGGCTTGGCCGCTGAGGCAGTTCCCGCTGGGATCGTGGCCCTCGCACTGGTTGTTCTGGGCTTGGTGTATGGCGGGTTGGCGATCGACGCTGAGGACGCGACAGCCTACTTGGTATTGACTCTTGCAGTCGGTGCTACTGCAGGTGCGGACGTACTGAGTCACATCCAAGTGATTGGCGGTTCCCTGGACGCCATCGTCGATCAGGTCAGTACCTCTCTTTATGCCGGGGTCGTGACCGTGCTTGCCAAGAGGGCGCTCAAGCTCGTCAAGGGTTGAAATCTTGTTTCCAGGAGCTAAGGGCCTGGTCGCAAACACAGACACCAAGCTGCTGATTTATAGGCTATTTCAAAAAGCCCGAGTTTTGGCACAGGACGCGGTATCGCTCCTGCGCCGGAGCGGGGCAGGAGCATGTCGTGGAGCACCTTCATCAAGGCTCATTGGGGCGCCATCGCTGCGACAGACCTGTTCACCGTCGAGGTTGTGAACCCGTTCGGGCTCGTCCGCTACCATGTCCTGTTTGTCATCGATATCGCCACTCGCTGCGTGTGCATCGGTGGGATAACGTCGGACCCCAACGGGGAGTGGATGAAGCAGGTGGCAAGAAACCTCACGGACATGTGGGATGGTTTCCTCCTTGGCAAGCGATACCTCATCCACGACCGGGACCCGCTATTCACCGAGGCGGTACGTGGGCTGTTGAGAGATTCAGGCGTGAAGCCCCTTCGCCTTCCCGCTAATAGTCCGAATCTGAACGCATATGCGGAAAGATTCGTTCTCTCCATACGTCGAGAGTGTCTCGACCGGGAGGTGCCCCCACCATAGTTGAAGGTTCGAGGTGGTGGCGGCTCCTGACACATGTTTACCCGACTTTGGCGTGCTTGTCGAGCGCTTGATTCTCAGTGACCTCCGCTAACTTCGCTTCGAGGATCGGTAGCGATTGGTATCCAATGATACGACGGAAATTTTTCTCCGTGGCGAGCAGAGCCGAAGCGGCCCATCTCAGAACCATCTTGCCATTGCGCCAGCGGGTGACGCGACGGGTACGACCTCGCGCACCGCTGAAGCACGACTCGATGATGTTCGTCGATCCAAGGCAGCGTTTCAGAGATGCGGGGAGGTCGAGCTCGTTGATGGTGAACATCTCGTCGAGCCCCTCCCGGATGCTCTCCGCCGCCGAGGGGTAGTCGTCCTCAAGCCACTTCGCCTGTTGCTCCAACCGAGCTTTGCCCTTCTTTGCTGGGAGCTGCCAGGCCGAACGCAGGCTCGCTTGCACTTGCGGCTTCAGCTCCTGCGGCAGATAACCGAGCACATTGCGCTCCTTGTGCTTCCTGCAACGCTGGACCTTGTTGTGGGTACCGAACACAGCGTCGACGGCGACCCGTAGCGCCTTGGAGCCATCGGTCACGAACAGCCGACACGGTATTGTCAAGTTGACGTTGAGCGAGCGAACCTATCGCGTCGAGCTGACTTCCTTTGCTCTCGTCATGCGGCACACGTTACCTCGTGCCAGACGATGAAAGCGCGGTCTCGTAGCTCCCGATGATGACGCGCTTGCAACAAATGCCGTCCGACGCGAAAGAGGTTTTGCACGAGTCCATGCACGGTCAAGAATCGTTGCGCCTGTCCCGGAGTCTTAAACTTCCGCATCTGTCGTTCCCGTTGTCGCGTCGGCTCGTGCGAGACTTCGGCTAGATTGTTTCTGTACTGGTCAGTGTCGTGGACGACGGACGGCATGACCTCGCGGTGAGCGGCGCTGTAGCTTCTCAGTTTGTCGGTGACCAGCTGCCAGGGCGGACGGCCTTGCCCCTTCAACAGCTTGCGGAAGAATCGTTTGGCGGCTTTCTGATCACGGCGAAGCTGGACGAGGATATCGATTACATCACCATCTTGGTCTACCGCGCGCCAGAGGTATTGGCGTTCACCTTGTATCTTTATGAAGACCTCGTCCAGGTGCCATGTGTCACCGAGACGACCCTGCCGACGCTTCAGTCGCCGAGCGTATTCCGGCCCGAACTTAATGCACCACAGTCGGACCGCTTCGTAAGAAACTGTGATGCCTCGCTGAGCGAGCAACTCTTCGACGTTTCGAAAGCTCACGCAGAATCGGTGGTAGAGCCAGACGGCGTGGCTGATGATTTCCGGTGGAAATCGATAGCCGTGGTAGCTTGGCGCATCGGTCTTCATTGGACCATTCTGTCAGTCACCAGCTCAATTTGACAATACCCCCGATGATGATGCGCTTGCAACAAATGCCGTCCGACGCGAAAGAGGTTTTGCACGAGTCCATGCACGGTCAAGAATCGTTGCGCCTGCCCAGGAGTTTTAAACTTCCGCATCTGTCGTTCCCGTTGTCGCGTCGGTTCGTGCGAGACTTCGGCTAGGTTGTTTCTGTACTGGTCAGTGTCGTGGACGACGGACGGCATGACCTCGCGGTGAGCGGCGCTGTAGCTTCTCAGTTTGTCGGTGACCAGCTGCCACGTGTCACCAAGGCGACCCTGCCGACGCTTCAGTCGCCGAGCGTATTCCGGCCCGAACTTGATGCACCAAAGTCGGATCGCTTCGTAGGAAACCGTGATGCCTCGCTGAGCAAGCAGCTCTTCGACGTTTCGAAAGCTCACGCAGAATCGGTGGTAGAGCCAGACGGCGTGGCTGATGATTTCCGGTGGAAATCGATAGCCGTGGTAGCTTGGCGCATCGGTCTTCATTGGACCATTCTGTCAGTCACCAGCTCAATTTGACAGCAATGGCATCGCCCGGGCGGGCGAAGGTAATCGGAGACTGACCCTTTGAGATCTGTGGGAGGAAGTAGACTCCGATCGAGTGCAGCCGGGAGTCAAGGCCGAAGGTACGATGGTGCTCAGTGCCCGTTTGACAGCAAGGTCTGGAGGGTTAGCGGGAGTATCCGTGGTGGCATGTCGCGAGGCATGACCCCGTTCGAAAGAATGTTTTGAATCGCCCCTCTCTCCTGGTTGCGCCGAAAGGAGCGAGAAATGGCACGTCGCGTCAGGACAAAAAGCAGTCGTCAAGCAAGACGGAAAAAATTGGAGCACGAGCTCGACACGGTAAATCTAGATGCTGCAGGGATTGATATTGGAGCGGAGTCAATCGTGGCGGCAGTCCCGAAGGGGCGCACTCCTGAGGGCGAACATGTCCGCACGTTTCAGAGCTTTGTATGCTCGCTGCGAGAGCTGGCCAATTGGCTGAAGGCGTGCGGCGTGTGCACGGTGGCGATGGAGTCGACCGGAGTTTATTGGATTCCACTGTACGAGTTGTTGGAAGACGAGGGATTTGAAGTCTATCTGGTCGATGCTCGCAAAGTGAAAAACGTATCTGGGCGCAAGTCAGACGTGTCGGATGCGGAGTGGCTGCAACAGCTGCATACATTCGGGCTACTCCCAAAAACCTTTCGGCCGGAATCGGCGATTTGCGAGCTAAGGGCATACACCCGCCAACGAAGCTCGCTGGTGGAGTCAGCGGCTCGCCACATTCAGCATATGCACAAAGCGCTCAACCAAATGGGGCTCCAGCTACAACACGTCCTGCGCGACGTGACCGGAGTCACCGGCCTTGCGATCATCCGAGCGATCTTGAGAGGAGAGCGAGATCCTCGTGACCTAGCAAAACTGAGGCATGAACGTTGCCACAACGATGAGGCCACGATCGCGAAAGCCTTAGAAGGTAACTATCGGAGCGAGCATGTTTTCGCTCTTCAACAGTCGGTGGAGTTGTACGATTTCTATCAAGAGAAAATGGAAGACTGTGACAAGCGGATCGAGAGATGCCTGTCCAAATTGGAGACCCGGCCTCAGGACGCTCGGCCTAAGCCGAAACCACGGACACGGCGAGCGCGTAGCGGCAACGGGCCGCGCTTTCCGCTCGCTGAGTCTCTATTGGGACTCACGGGGGTGGACCTAACCAGGGTTCCCGGCTTAGGTAGCTATGCCGTTCTGCAGCTCGTAGGAGAAACCGGTTGCGACATGAGCCCGTGGAAAAGTGACAAGCACTTCACCTCATGGCTAGCTCTCGCACCGAATAATAAGGAGTCCGCTGGTCGAATCTTTCGCCGGGCCACCCCAATGAGCTCCAGTCGTGCTGCAAAACTCTTTCGCCTCGCCGCGTGCGCTGTCCGCAATACCCAAACCGCGCTCGGCGCTTTCTATCGACGAATCCGATCGCGACGAGGTGCTCCAAAGGCCATCACAGCTACCGCCCGTAAAATAGCGACCATCTACTTCCGCATGCTTGCGACTGGAGAGGAGTTCATTGAGCTCGGTCAGGACGCCTATGAAAGGCAATACCAGCAACGCCTCCTGAGTAATCTCCGACGCAAAGCTACCCGACTCGGCTTCAGCCTCGTTCCCGATCAATCCATATCATGAAAAATGCCTTCGGCCGGGAGTGTCAGTCGAAAGTACCTCGGTAAGGCACAAGGCTCAGGAATTGTCTGCGGTCGAGCATTTCGCGGTTACGCGCGCGACAATTCCCTCAGCGCCCGGGCCACGTAGACACGGGCCATCTTTTTTCGATAGGCGTGCGTGAGGTCGGTGTTGTCGAGAGGCTTTGCTGGACGATAGGCGATAGCGGACGCCTCGTCGATCGATTCCTCGCGGAGCTTTTTGCCGACGAGAAGCGCTTCCGCTTTTTCTGCTCGCACCGGCGCGGACTCGACCGCGGTCAAAACAATGCGCGCCTTCTCGACAGTACCGTCTTTCGCCGTTTCGAGTGCTGCCGCGACGCCTAGAATCGGAAAGTCGATGCTGTCGCGCCGGCGAAGCTTCAAATAAGTCGCACGCGTCCCGTCAATCTTGGGCACGTGGATCTCGGTCAAGATCTCTTCTCGCTCTTTTTTCAGAAAGTCGATGCCGTCGTGCTGGTACAAGCTCTTCACCGGAACACGGCGCGCGCCTTTGGGGCCGACGAGCGTGCACTCTGCGTCGAGCGCCATGAACACGGGGGCGGTATCCGAAGAGCTCACCGCCCAGCAGCGGGGACTCGAAGGTGCGACCCAGCAAATCTCGCCGTCTTTCTTCATGCAGAAGTTGATTGACTTACGCCACTCGTAGTTCTGGTTGTAGTAGTTGCAGCGGGTGTCGACGCACAGGTTTCCGCCAATCGTCCCCATGTTGCGCAGGGTCGGTGCGCTCACGAGGCGCGCCGCTGTCGCGATGGCGGGATAGTCCGCCCGTAGCATCTCGTTGTTCTCGACGTGGGTGAGCGTCGTCATCCCGCGAATCGTGACGCCGTCGCCGTCCTCACTGCTCCCTTCGATGCCGCGGCTCTCCTCGAGCCGGTAAAGGCCGATGAGGACCTTGGGCGTAAACTGCCGCCGCTTCATGTTGGGATAGAGGTCGGTGCCACCCGCGACCGGCATCGCTTCGTCGGCCGCGTGGTCGGCGATCATTTTCGCCGCTTCTCGCGCCGTCTTGGGCGCGAAATACCGGAATGGCGGAAGTCTCATCATGAGTCTTCACGCATCGGGGGCACCTCGGCAGGCGGCGGGAACTCGTATTCGGGAACGGTCGGTTTCGCAAGCCGACCTTCGAGCGCGCTCACAATCTTGTCCGGGGTCACGGGACTCTCATCGATGCGCACGCCAACTGCGTCATAGATCGCGATCGGCACGGCGGGGATGACCGGTAGGAGCGGACCTTGGCCGCATTCTTTCGCGCCGTAGGGACCTTGCGGGTCCAGTGTTTCGACGAGGATCGACTCCACCGGCGGCATGTCCACGAAGGTCGGGCTCTTGTAGTCGAGCATCGACGGGATCTTGTGGACACCTTTGCGGAAAACTTGCTCTTCCATGAGCGCCTCGCCGAGCCCCATATAGACACTGCCTTCGATCTGCCCAATTGCGAGCAGTGGGTTGATGGGCTTTCCCACGTCGTGGGCAATCCAGATTTGCTCGATCTTCACCCACCCGGTTTCTTCGTCGACTTCGAGCTCGAGCACACAGGCCGAATAACTATAGGTCGCGCTCGGTCCCACGCCCGCGCCCTTATAGCGTCCGGGAGCGCGTGGCGGCGTGTAACTTCCGGTCGAGCCGAGCGTGCCGTGCCGGGCTTCCGCGAGCACGACGGCCTCGGCGAAGGCCATCGAGACGTCGGGGTGCCCGCGATCGAAGATCTTCCCGTGCGCCATCGCGAGGCGTTCAACGGGAACTTGCAATTTCTCCGCAGCCTGGTCGAGCAAAAGCGGCTTAAGTCGTCTCGCCGCTTCGATAGCGGCATTTCCGGTCATCAAAGTTACGCGACTCGAGTAGCTTCCGAGATCGACGGGCGTCAGGCTCGTATCCGCCGTCACGACGTGCACGTCCTTGACGTCGACGCCGAGCTCCTCGGCCACGACGTAAGCGAGCACCGAGTCGGAGCCTTGGCCGATATCCGTCGAGCCGCAAAACGCCGTAACCCCGCCGCCGCGGTCGATTTGAAGCTGCACGCCGCTATGCGGCAGCTTGTTCCAGTAGATGGGGAGTCCCGCGCCACTGAGATAGCTCGACGCGGTGATAGCGATTCCCCGTCCGCGCGGGAGATTGCCGTGCTTCTTGCGGAAGTCGGAGCGCTCGGCGACGCGCTCGAGGCATTCTTTCAATCCAACCGTACGGATCTCGAGCTGGTTCGCGGTGATCGAGAACGGCTCGACTACCTTGTCGAGCCGGATGTCGAGCGGACTCTTCTGGATCTCCTCCGCAAGCTTGTCGAGATGGCATTCGATCGCGAAGCGCGGCTGCACCGTACCGTGGCCGCGCTTGGGGCCGCAAGGCGGCTTGTTGGTGAACACACGCAGGCCTTCAAACTTGTAACGTGGAATCTTGTAAGTAACGGTCTGAAGCGCACCCGTGTAGTAGAGGCTCGCCACACCGTAGCTGCCATAGGCACCCCCGTCGAGAAACGAACGGAAGTGCATGGCCGTGATCGAGCCGTCTTTCTTGATACCAGTCTTCACCCACATCTTCACGGGATGCCGGCCGCGATGGCAGTAAAAGACTTCCTCACGCGTCAGCGTAACTTTCACCGGCCGCCGCGTTTTCATCGAAAGCTTTGCGACGACCATCTCGTGGTTGAACGGGTCGCTCTTGCCTCCGAAACCGCCGCCATTGGGACAGGCGATGATGCGCACGTGGGATGGCGGCATTTCGAGGACCTTCGCCATCGCCCGATGCACGTAGTGCGGCGTCTGGGTTGAAGACCATACGGTCATCTTAGAATCCGCACCGTAGGAGGCGATCGCCGCGTGTTGCTCCATGGGAAGATGGGTATTGCCTTGGAAGAAGAACGATTCTTCGCGGACGACGTCGGCCTCGGCGAAGCCTTCTTCAATATCTCCGAACTGAAGTGTCACGGCTTTGTGAACGTTCCCGTCGATGCGCTCGCTCGCGTGGATCGGCTCGGCAGTGTCCGCGAGTGCATCCTCAATGCTCATGATGGGCTGAAGCTCTTCGTACTCGACGTTGATATGCTCGAGCGCGGCCTCCGCCGTCTCTTCATCGACCGCAGCTACCGCCGCCACCGGGTCACCCACGAAGCGCACTTTGTCGAGACAAAGCGCGTGCTCGTCCTGTGACACGGGTAGGATTCCGAACGTAATAGGAAGCTCAGATCCCACGAGCACGGCGCGAACTCCTGCAAGCGCTTCCGCTTTGCTGGTGTCCACGTTTACGATGCGGGCATACGGATGCGGGCTGCGTTTGATTTTGCAAAAGAGCATCCGCGGGAAAGCGAGGTCGTCGGCGAAAAGAGTCTCTCCCGCGACTTTCGCCATCGCGTCCACTTTCATCAGCGGCTTGCCGATGATCGAAAGTAGCTCCGCCTCCTGGGTCGGGGTCGATTCTTCGGGAGTAACGTCGGTCTTGGTCGGCATCGTTTCAGACAGAAATCGGTTTAGCAACGTCAGCGGTGTCACCGGCGGCGGCGCGCTCAACGGCTTGGAGGATCTGAATATAGCCCGTGCAACGGCAAAGATTCCCCGCTAACGCCTCCTGGATCTCCCGGCGCGAAGGTCGCGGGTTCCTCGCGAGGAGCGATTTGGCCGCCATCAAAATTCCAGGCGTGCAATAGCCGCATTGAGCGGCCCCGGTCTCCGCAAAGGCAATCTGGAGCAGGTGGGCTTGTCCGTCTTCGGTCAACCCCTCGACCGTCGTAATCTCCGCACTCTCGAGCTCGATTGGCAGCGTGAGGCAGGACAGAACGGGCTCGCCGTCGACGAGAACAGTACAGGTACCGCATTCACCGAGCTCACAGCCGTGCTTGGTGCCCGTCAGGCGCAAGTCCTCCCGCAACACTTCCAAAAGCGTATGGTGGAGCGGCGCCGCGATCTCCACCGGCTCTCCATTGACGCTGAGATGCAAAAGATGCTTCATAGCAACCCTAAACTTTACCACGCTACGATAGGGTGATGCCGGGCTTAGCGGGGTTGTTGGTGCTCGTTCCACAGTTTTTGGCCAGCCCGATCGAAGATCTGGTCGCCCTGGAGCTCCAGATGGTCGAGCTCATCAACGTGGAACGGGAGGCGCGCGGGATCCCACCGCTCGAGCGCAAGAGCGAGCTCGCCGCCATCGCGCGTACCTATAGCCGCCGGATGGCCGCCACGGGAAAGGTGAATCACAAGATGGATCGGTCGGTGGAGGAGCGGATCAAGGACGCCCTCCCCAATAGCTGCATGTTCTGGGAGAACGTGTCCAAACATACGAACATCGAGTACTCCATCGGCGACATGATGGCAAGCGTTGGCCACCGCGAAAACCTACTGGACACGAGATTCGAAATGCTCGGCGTGGGCATCGCTCGGGGCGACGACGGCTTTCTCTACTTCACGCTGGAGTTTGCGCGGCCATGTGAGGCGCGTTAGCCGCGCCTTCGAGAGCCTCGACAATCTCGCCGAGCAGGAAGATCGAGCCCGCGACGACGATTTCTCCCGATGGGCCCGCGATCGCGCGCGCCCGGGCAAGCGCTAGAGGCGATGAAAGAACCGCTTCCGATGGTGTGCCTTGGTCCTGTGCCCACTCGGCGAGCGGCACAGGCCCGCGCGCCCGTGACATTTCGGGACGCGTGGCCACGAAGCGAGATACGTGCGGCAGAAGTTGGGACAGCATCTCGTGCACGCGTTTATCCTTCATGACCCCGAAGAGCAGCACGCGCTTCTCGCGCGGATTCGCCGAAAGGAACCGACCGAGCTGCTCGGCCGCCATCACGTTGTGCGCGGCGTCAAGCAGAAGAGGAGGGCTTCCCGCTATCCGCTCGAGGCGACCGGGCCAAGCCGTTTGGGCGACGCCCTCTTGGACATGATGGGCTTCGAGATCAGGATGCGCAATCTCGGCGACGCGGACAGCCAAAACGAGATTGTCGAGCTGATGCACACCGTGAAGTGGAAATCCGAGCTCGCCATAGTCCATCTTGGCCGTTTTCAAGGACACGAGATGGCCGGTTTCAGTCGCTCGCGCGGAAATCTGAACACCCTCGTGCGCGAGAACGAGCTTTGCGCGCTTGCGCTGGGCTTGCTCGCGCACGACGTCGAGCGCTTCGCCGTCGAGCTTGGACACGACGACCGGCCGTTCTTCTTTGATGATCGCGGCCTTTTCCGCCGCGATGGCGCCCAGCGTGTCACCGAGAAACTTTTCGTGGTCGAAACCGATGGGCGTGATAACCGAAATAGCCGCGGGCACAATATTGGTGGCGTCCCAACGCCCGCCCATCCCAACCTCGACAACGGCCATGTCGACCGATTGTTCGGCGAAATAGGCGAAGGCGCAGGCAGTGACGGCTTCGAAAAACGTCGGCTCCCCCACCCGCGACGACGCTTCGGCGACGCGGCTCACGACCGCCGTCATCGCATCGACCGAGATGGGCGCACCATCCACTTGGATCCGCTCCGTGAGGCGTCGGATATGAGGAGACGTGTAGCGGCCGGCACGAAAACCAGCAGAGCGCAGAACGGAAGTCAAAAGCGCGGCCGTCGAGCCTTTGCCGTTCGTGCCCGCGATGAGGATGGACGGGAAGCAGCGTTCGGGGCGACCCAAAGCTTCCGCGAGCTGGTTGATATTCGAGAGCCCAAACTTAATGCCGAATTTCTCGCGGCTGCTCAGGTAGGCGACAGCCTCGTCGTAGGTTCGCGTCAAGAAACGGACTCTTCCTTGCGGACCCTCGACGTCTCGGCGGCCGAGCCGCTACCAGTGGCAGGCTTCGCCGAGTGTGTGAAGAAGCGCAGCATTCTTCCGAGCGTTCCCCGCATGTCCTTGCGCTCGACGATCATGTCGAGCATACCGTGCTCGAGTAGATATTCGGAGCGCTGAAAACCCGGAGGCAGAGCCTGGCGGATGGTTTGCTCGATCACGCGTGGGCCGGCAAATCCGATCAAAGCCTTGGGTTCGGCAATGTTGAGATCTCCGAGCATCGCGAAGCTCGCCGTCACGCCTCCGGTGGTGGGATCGGTGAGGATGGAGATGTAGGGGACCTTCGCGTCGTCGAGACGCGCGAGCGCCGCGCTGATCTTGGCCATCTGCATGAGGGAGATAGCCCCTTCTTGCATGCGCGCTCCTCCGGACCGTGACACGATGATGAGCGGCGCGCGCTCTTCGAGAGCGTGCTCGATGGCTCTCGTGATCTTTTCGCCGACAACAACGCCCATGCTTCCACCGATGAAACCATATTCCATGGCCGCGAGCACAACGGGGACTTCGTCGATGCACCCGCGAGCGATGAGAACGGCATCATCAAGGCCAGTCGATTTCTTGCTGCGGCTGAGCCGGTCGCCGTAATTCTTGGTGTCGTAGAAGGAGAGCGGGTCGTTCGAAAGGAGACCGGTCTCTATCTCTTCGAATCTCTCGTCATCAAGAATCGATTTCGCGCGCTCCACCGAGCTGAGGCCTATGTGGTAGTTGCACTTGGGGCAGACACTCAGATTTCGAACGATCTCCTTCGTGTAGAGGATTTCCGAACATTCGCGGCACTTGGTCCAGAGCCCCTCCGGCATCCGGCTTTGCTGGATCGGTGCCAGCGGAGCCTTTTCCTTCTTGAACCAACTCATAACGTTAGCCCAGGATCCTAGCAACCGCATCTAAGGGGGGTCAAGGACCCGACTGCCCGACTTCGCCAACGCTTCGTCGAGGCGGGCGCCTCGCCTCGCCGTAGCCCGAAGGGCGTAGGCGGGTAGGCGGGTTCAACTAGCGACTGCAGGCTCGGTTTCGTGCTCGTTCTCGATGCCGAGCATCGTGCACGCAGCGTCGTATACCTTTAGTGAGGCGGCTCGTTTTTCCTGCAGCGCGCTGATGCGCTCCCGCACGTCGGCAAGCTCGCGCTCGATTTGAGCTTCGATCTCGTCGAGCTGACTCCGCGCCATTAGAAGGCGCCTTTCGAAGATTGCAGCCTCCTCTTGGGTCAGAGGCGCCATGTCTTGATTGGTTCCACTAGACAACGTATGACTCCCTAGGACGGTTTCGAATGAACCACTCGCCCTCGCACAAGTCTCATTTCTCTTCGAAGAGTCCGCCGATGAACCGAGCCAGCTCGCTCGAGCCCACGGCGGGCCGATACCTCAAGTACGTGTCCAAATCCAGAAGCATTTCCGCAGCGTCCTGATAACGCTGGTCGGGATTCTTCTGCAACGCTCGCGTCACGATAGCTTCGATTTCAATGGGAACGGCCGGGTTCAACGAGGACGGCGAAAGGAACTGCGCATCTCGAACTCTCTCGATAACGCTCATCTCCGAGTTGCCGCTGAAGAGCGGGTGTCCCGTGAGTGCTTCGTAGAGCACCGACCCGAGCGAAAAAATATCGGAGCGACGATCCAGTGTCTTGCCCCACGCCTGCTCCGGAGACATGTAGAGAAGCTTCCCGCGGAGCGAGCCGCTATCCGTGTGCGAGGCCTTAGTGGCGGCCCGCGCGATTCCGAAATCGACAAGCTTCACTTCCCCCTCGTTCGAAACGAGGATATTCTGAGGGCTCACGTCACGATGGACGATTCGGAGCTCTTTTCCCTGTTCGTCTTTGTGGCGATGGGCATATTCGAGCGCCGCGCAGACTTTGGGCGCAATGGTAGCTGCGAGATCGACACCGAGGTGCGTGTCGCGATCGCCGGCGCGACTCAGAATCGTCCGGAGGTCCCTGCCTTCCACGAACTCCATCGCGATGTAGTAGCTAGCGGCGATCTTTCCCAGATAGAAAATCTGCGCGATGTTCGGATGGGTGAGCGAAGCGACTATCTTCGCTTCGGCGATGAACATCTCGACGAAATCCGGATTGTTTGACATATGCGGGAGGATACGTTTGACAGCGACGATCTTCTCGAATCCCTCGACGCCCTTTCGCTTGGCCCGGAAAACCTCCGCCATCCCGCCCGTGGCGACACGGTCGAGCAGAACATATTCACCGTAGTCGGAGCTTTCATCGCGCTGCGAATCGTCGTCGGCGAACTTGTCGAGCCGCTCGACATTTTTCTGCAGCTTCTCGTCTTTGAGCAGCGTGGAGTAGGCGGCGTCGAGGAGCGAATATTGGTCCTCCCTCGCGGGCGGCGACCCTTGATAAGGATCGGTATCGGCGCCGAGCAATTCTGCGGCCGCTTCCATCGCGCCGAGCTCCTTCTTGTCCTCCGCCCGCTCTTTCCGCTCGGAAGGGGTTTGAACGGGCGCGTCCCCGGAGACGGGCTCCGATTCCACCGAGCTGAAGTCGTCGATGATGTCGCCGAACAAGTCTGTCGATGTCAAAAGGCTGCCGCGATCGGCCGTGTCCGCCTTGCGTCGAATTTTCCTTCGAACCTGACTCGGGTCGACGCCGAGAAGCTCACCATGGGTGGCATTTTCGTCGAAGAGAGCGGCGTCTTTGCGTTTGGTCATGGGCCCGTCAGAGGCACTGGTCGCCTTCGAGTTTTTGGAAGCCCCAATCATACGACAAAATACCCTTCCGGTCCCAGCGCGTCGTCGACTTTTCAATGAACCGCGGCGGAAACGACCTCCTGATGTTTCTCTTCGCTCACACGGCCCTCGGCGCCGATCCCGATAAGCGTTTCTTTGCTCTCTCTCATTCTCCGCGCCAGGGCTACCACTTCGTCATCCGAAGAGGCGCTTTCGATGGCCTTCAAGTCCTCGATTTCGGAGGCCGAACGTTGCCGGAGGTGGTCCAGCATCGCATTAAAAACAGGGGGTAGATCGTTGAGAAAATCCGTATCCCGGAATTTTAGGTTGAAAGCCCAATCGCCCGCGATGATGCGATTCAAGCTGAGCTTCGTCCGGTGGAGAGGACCGGCAATCTGATTGCTGATAAATACCGCCATGATCCCGATCACGACGACCCCGAACACCGAGACGAAAGCCACTGCAGACGCGAGCATTGCGGGGATCGTGAGTAGCGGGTAGATCCCTTCTTTGGGCACGAGGTCATAGAACCGGTCTATGTGGCTTTCGAATAGAAGGTAGAGCACGATGGAGAAGAACAGCGAATTGGCGCCCCAGATCGTGAACAACAAGCCTATAAACCGGTATTGCAAGGGCTTGTTGACGATGTATTGACGCTTGTGGAGTGGCGGACGGTTGCCCCATTTCTTCGTGGGCTTTGATGGGCTTTCGTTACTCATAGAGTGACCTCCGGGTGGTTTTGGAAAACACGAAGTTTCCCGAATGCATTGGCAAGAGCTTGGCATCGAGCGCAGCATCGACTTTCTCGGAGAGCACGAGGACGTCTATCCCTTCTTTCCGCAGGCCAAGGTCTTTATCATGACTTCCGAAGCGGAAGGGCTTCCCATGGCCATGATCGAAGCCATGAGTTGCGGCTTGCCGTGCATCGTACCCGACGATGGAGACATCAAGATGGTGGCGAAACATGAGCACAATGCTTTGCTGGTACCGGTGGGGGACATCGATGGATTTGCGCGAAGCATCAAACGCCTACTCACCGACCCGGAGCTCCGTCGCCGGCTGTCGTTGAACGCCCTGCAGATTCGAAAGGAACGATCGTACGAATACTCTTTAGAAAACGCCACCCGCACCTGGACGGAGCTTCTGGAAGCCTGTGAGCGTTTCAAAACCTAGAAGCGGATGGCCCCTGGAGGATTACGGATTGACTTAAGGGCTCTTCGTCACCAAATGCGGAAGGTCATCTGGCCTTTCCGGGAGCCTGTTGGTGCGGAGCAGCCGACGTCCCCAACGATAGCTAAGAATCGGAGCAAGGTCCGTGTCCGCCACAAGAACCGCATCGGGAGGCGTATTTTCGTGGACCCTCTGAGCCGCGCCGACTTGGCTCAAGGACATCGGCTGACAGCCCAATCGATAATCTTCATCCATCAAGAACGGGCTGAAGGCGTATTAGTGGCGAAAGGACCCCGGCGACAACGAGAATCACAGCTTGGCTGCGGATGAAGCTTCGCTCAGGAGGGACATTCGAGAACAATCGGCGACCCAAGGCCGCGGTGAACTCAAAGACCATGGGGGCGGCGGTGTAGATCAGGCCGAGGCGGTACGTGGCCAAGACTGACCCGAGCGGTATGGGAAAGAGACCGAGCTCGTGGGCCAGCAGGAGCGCGACGCTGCCGGCTAACATTCGATGGCCCGGTCTCAGCTCGGAGAGGGGTCTTCGTTTCACTGCAAGAATCGCGAGGGCCACCCAAATAGGCTGCCCCAGCGTGGCCCAGGTCCAGAGGTCCGCAAGAACGGCTCTCTCGATGGAGAGCTCCGGCGGAGACGAGAACATCGCTTTCGCGACCAGGACGACCATGGCGGTCAGGGAGAGTGCCAAAGCGGGCCAACGATCTGCGCGAGTCTGGGGTACAGCCTGTAGCAACAACGCGCCAAAACAAAAAGCGAAGAGAACCACACTGAGATTAGAATCAAGAAAGCAAGCGAGGAGCAGACAAAGAATCGCGACGGGGACTCGCACCCACCACGACCGATGATCCAGGGCCATCGCTCCTACCACCATCACGCACAAGCCCAGACCGCCCCAGGGATCCCCCCAAAATAGAATGGGAGGGAGAAGGGCTTCCTCGGGAAGCATTTGAGAGCCAGCGGACCAAAAGAGGAGAATGCTGACCGACGTGACCAAGGCGTGTGACCTCGCGGGATGGATCCATTAAAGGACCAGCGCGAGCAGAGGCGCGAGGAGGACGGGCCCGAGACGGAAAACGGCCATTAAAGTTCGCGGTTCCGGGTTGAGCACCGCCAGCACCCAGTCCCGAAGAGGGTGTGGATTCGGATCTTTGGAGTGGCTCGTTTGAGTGGGATCTCCGGTGGAGGCGATGGCCGAGGCAGTGGCCATGCGCTCGGTGATATGAGGATCGGTGAGCATCCCGTAGGGACGAGGGAGCGCCATCATCCAGTATCCGTATACAAGCCCGGTAAGCAGTGCCCCGAAAAGCACGACCGCGACCGGCCTACCTCCGCGAAGGCTCAGTAGACCCCAGAGGAGGACTCCCGTCGCCACTCCGAAGCGTACTAGCGGCTCAGCAGCGGCAGCGTTGAAGAAGTCGCCTGAAAAGAGGATCATGACTCATGCACTCCGCACATATTTTGCAAAGAGCCTGACGCGGCGTCAAGGAGAACATCGCCGCCCCGACACCAAACGCGGACCGCTCGGACAGGCTGGATAGGTCTCCCGGAAAGTCATCTATTTGCGACCAGGGCGTTTTCGCGCAGTCGAGCGCCACCGCGTTTAGGACTTCCGATTCAAGCGCTCACAGTTGCTTGTACAGCGCAACCCAGGAGTCGAAACGCGTGTGCAATCCGAGCTTCTCTGCCGCCCGACGAGCTCGTTCCTTGCGCCGTCCGTCATCAGCTATCTGGATAGCGGTCACCGCCTTCCGTTCCACCTCGGCTAGGTTCGTGTCACTGTCCAGTATCACGCCGAGGCCATCTCCCGTAACAATTTCAGCGCTATCCCCGATGCCGCGACTGATCAAAACAGCCAGTCCGCACAAGAGGTATTCCGCAAACTTCGTAGGTGATGCTACATGGTTGAGCGGGTGGCTTTCGCGAAGAAGCAAGCCCACATCTGCCGCGGAGAGGTACCCTCGAACGTCATCGTGGTGTGCCGAGCAGATGATCAACCCCCGCCCTTCGCTGAGCCCCGCTCTCCGAGCCAGGATCCTTGCCCGATCTTCTTCGGGGGTCAGAAGGACGAGCTGAACGGATGCGAGTCGACCGCTCAGGTGCTTCCACACTCGCAGAAGCGCGTGCGGTGCTTGCCAGGCCAACATCGAGCCCGCGTAAATGAACACACTCTTGCCTTCCAGACCAAGGTCTTGCCTCACTCGCTTGCGTGCTTCCTCATCGAAATAGAACTTTCCCTCGTCCGCCAAACCCGGCACCACGCGAATTCTCGCCCGTCTTACCTGGTGCTCGCCCTCCAAGTGGCTCTTGAGCGCCTGGGAGACACAGTGAACACCGTCCGCGCCCACCAGGACCCTTCCGTCCAGCTCTCGCAGCAGCGTGTGCTCACGTCGCACCTTAGCATCGTCCAGCGAGAGCCCGTGCCTAGCAGCGTTGTAGAGGTATTCGGCGGGGGCGTCTCCCCTGAAGTCCGCGAGGACGCGAAAACCAGAGTACCAGCGCTTCAACCCCATGGCGACGTCGAAAGTCCCACCGCGGGCGTGAAGAACGATGACTTCACGGCGCCAGATGGACCGGGCTACACAGGCAACAATCACAGCCTGCATCACGAGCCCTCTCCACTTGAGCGCTTCTATACGAACGGCGCCGAGGATGCGCTCCAGCGACCCGGTTGCACGAGGCTGGGCGGGCTTCTCGGTCGACTCGGTGACGTCAATGGTTCGCCTCACTAGGAACTGCACATTGGGCCACGTCCACAAACGGACCTTTCCGGGAAGCAGACGCCGCACCTCCGCCAGACGTCTCGACGCGGCAGCTCGTTCGCCCTCGTGCGGTCTGACCTGGTAAATAAACAGGTCGAAGACGATCCCACGCTCAGCCATGCGCTGCAAGACCGTGATCACCTGGGAGTCAATAACGGTTGAGGCAAGTCCACCCGAGACCAGATAGACAAACCGGCGTCGCTGCTTTCCTTCCATCATGACGCGGGAAGCGATCGCCGATTGGGAAGCTTTATGACGCTCCGGTCGACCACGGGTAGAAGCAGCCAGCTCCACTTAACCGGCAGGTGCTCGTTCATCTCGAGCTCCAAAACATAACCCGGAGACTTCCGGCCGTATTCCGTCGAAATCCAATCTTCCCGCAGTGACAGCTTGCAAGTGGGGCTGGTCGACTCCAGGGCCACCACCAGCCCCGCCGGCCCCTCTCCGACCACGATGTGAGAGGAGGGCGTCTGATGCTCCAGGCGCAGCCCAGCCGCAAAGTGCAAAAAGGCGTTTATGCGGTGGATACCTCCGCCTGTCACGGAGTCCTCGAGCCTCCAGTATCCATCGTGCTTGTCGAAGTAGATGCGTCGCCTGTGGACGATTCCCGTGGCGATTCGCTCGTACCCGCTGTGCTGCGCGTCGAGGAGATCGTAAGCTTTAGTAGACTCCCACTGGTGTACGATGGGGAGCGCCTCGCGCGCCAAGTCGAAGAGTTCGTCTGGTACGATGGTGTTGAGCTCGAGGCCATCGATGATCACGGTGTTGTGGGCTTGCGCCGAGCGGAATCGGTTCCTCCACTCACGCGAGGCGGTATAGACATAGGTTCCGCTGTCCACGATCCACGAGCGCCCCAAGGCCGCGAGCTCGAAGCTCAACGTATCGTTATGGGCGTGCCCGCTGTGCTCGAGAGGGTGCCCACAGTCTGCGATCAAGTACCGGTCGTCTTTGCGCATTACATAGAAGCCTCCGTCAGGGAAAGCTCGCGATTCGAGCTCAGAGGTGCTCGCCGCAGTTGCCGAGGGTGCAAAGGCGTTCGCGCCGTCGACACCAAACCACCAGGCTGCTTCGTGTGATGTCTCTCCGGCAGCTGCGGAAAAGTCCGGTCGCTCGAATAGGGGGCCGCCCATTCCAAGCAGGTGGCGATGGTCGTCGGGCTCGGCCGGCGTCAATTTGTGGAGGCGCCCATCATCGGCATCGCCGAGTAGGGGAGAATGTCCATCGGGCCGTGTGTACCACAAGGTGAACTCGACCATCTTCTCCAGCCGCTCCCATGCCGACTTTGGCACGGTAACGCCGTTTTGGCGGCAGAGTAGGAAGGCCGAAGCGAATAGCTCCGTGACCAAGCGGTGGTAGCCGGTAGACGACTCGTAATCCACACCATCCGGGTGCACCTGTTTATCCAGCTCGCCAAGAAGGCCGGATAAACCCACGTCGAGCCACCGACCCGCCTCTTGAAACTCCGGAAGCAAAATCCCCAGGTAAAGGAGCCCCACTAGATTGCAGATGTAATGGTTTCCGGGCGGGTTTCCGGGAAGCAACTCCAGATTATCGACGATGAACCGACAATGTTCGAGAGCGCTCGCCAGCAGACGCTTGCGGTCCGACTCCGTAAACTCTTGAGCGTCCCGGAAGAGCGCGCAAGCCCAGAGCCAGTTGACGATCCGGATCGCCGGCTCCATGGCATTAACCCAGTTGATCGAGCCCATGACAGGGTTCGTATCGATCCAGGAGCGGAGCTGGTTTCTGAACTCTCGAGCGTAGTGGCCTTCACCAGTGAGCCAATAGGCTTGTCCTAAAGTGACGAAGTGGTGGCAGCGGCTCAGCTCCCAGGGCACCTTCACGTCGGCTTGATTCGATAAGTCAACCGGGACCAGGTCTGAGTAGAACCCCTGGGGCCATCGAAATCCCGTCTTGAAGTCGCAAGACCAGTCGATGTTTTCACCGAGTTCCACAGGACCTGAACCCAACACGTCGAAGCGGTGCGCGCAGGCATCGTTGGCCTGGGAGATGATGCGCCTTGTAATCGATGGGTAGCGCTTCGCGACTTCCTTGAAAAACTGACGGCGAGCGTCGGCGTCCAGGGCGGCGACTCCCGGCGCTCGTCGCCCAAGGCTCTTCGCCACATCTGTAACCGTGTAAGGAAGTAGCGCGCCGGCCAGTTCCGTTTCCGTCACGGAAGCGGTTCCGCGTCGGAAGTCCCGGCGGCTTCGGGCCAGGCGTACCGCCCTGGAAAGATGGTGACGTATCCCCGATGGGGCTTCGCGGGGTGAAACTCGGCGGATGTATGCCGAGCCGCGTCTCAGAAATTCCGAAATGCGCACGCGCGGGCCGTTAACTCCTTTACCCGTGTCGCGATGGATTCGAAAGCATTAGGGGCATTGTACTGAAGTTCGGCTCGACTCGGCCGCCTCGGCGAGGACTGCTGGAAGGCGTGCCGGATCCTCGCTGAGTTGTGCGCGCTCAAGGCTACTTGGCGCCCGCGGCGGCCTAACCTTTCCGAAGCTCATCGTCTGAGGACGTAAATCAATCAAGCCAGCTCGGCTATCAATAGGATCATGGTCGAGACGCTCGGCCCAGGCTGTCGTCCAAAGACCAGAGCGAGCGGAGGCGGTCCAAGATAGCGATGCTCGAGCAACCGGAGTCCATTACGCTCGAGCATCGCTCGCGCCTCTGTGAGCCCGAACAGGTGTCGATGCCATCTCAAACAAGACTGACGCTTCGCGCGAAGTCGGCTCCTCAGCCGCTCGTACCTGCGGTAGCGAGCCTCCCGGTTGGGAACGGATACCAGGGCGACCCCTTGCGGAGCCAGAAGCTCACGAAAGGAGCGCGCGAACGCGTCCGGGTCCTCGATATATTCCAGCACGCTCGAGCACAACAGCAATCCGGCGCGATTCTGTAGCGATTCGTCCCGCGCCGTCGAGACGGGCAGCTCGCCGATACGGAACTCCAGGGAGCCTTCGAGTCCCGCCTCCTGTGCGTTCGCGCGGGCCAATGTCACCATCACCTCGGACTGATCAATGCCGAGCGTTCGATACCCCCGTCGAGCCACGTGAAGGCTGAACAGGCCGGGGCCGCAGCCGAGGTCCAGACATAGAAGCCCACCCTCGAGACGTTCCAGGTAGCGATCGATCGTCGCCGTCCATACTTCGTAACGCTCGCGAAAGATGGGGTCGCCGGTCTCGTACTGTCGCGCGAAGCCCCGCGCGATCGAGTCGAAGTAGGTTTTCGAGCTCGGCTTCATAGGGGCTATGACGCTCGGGGCTCGGCCGCCCGTGCCAACACATCTTGAAACGCCGGTCGCACCCTGGCCGCGGTATGGAGCGAGCTGGCGATCTCGAGCCCGCGTCGACCAAAGGCTTCTCGCTCCGTCTGGTTGGACATGAGCCCACGAATCGCAGCCGCGAGCTCGGTATCGTCGCGACGAGAAACCACGCGTCCCCAGCCCTGTTCCTCAGCCAAGTGAATCTGCGTTACGCCGCGCGGTCCATAGGCGAGCACTGGGGTTCCGGAGGCAAGATAGGCGGGAAGCTTGGTAGGAAAGGAGTAGCGAATGTAGTTGAAAGAACGGCGGTCGAAGTTGACGGGCAGCACGAGCAAATCGGCCCCGGCCAGCACGCGAGCTATCTCGTCGGGCTCGGGAGCGGGCTTTAGTTGAACCGCCGGAGACAGGTCGAATCGGGCGCGATGGATCTGCAGGCAATGTGCCGGGGCTCGGATCGTAAGCTCCACCGGTTCGCCGCGGCGATGCAGCTGGCCGGTAACGCGTGCGACATCGGCCAGACTTTCCAGCTGGGCGTAGGACTCGATGGAGCCCGAGTAGAGCATCCGAAAGGTGGCACTCTTCTCCCAGCTCCCACGCGCTTGGGACGTCCAATCGTCCAGGTCGAGAGCATTATGGAAGGGCAGGAAGCGTAAGCCGTATCGCCGCCCGTAGGCTTCGCACATGGACTGGGAGATGGCGAGCCGTACGGAGGCCGCCGCCAGCATCGCGCGAAGCTCCCGTTCGGCTCGGCGGTGGAAGAAAGCGCCGAGCATGCCGGTCTTGTATCGGGTGGTCGGCCAATCGTCCATCATATGGACGACGACTCCGGCACCGGAAGAGGTTGAGAGTTGTCGTACCAGCCGGATGAAGCCCAACGAGCCCAGCAATGTATAGATGAGCTGCGGGCGAAAATCTTCGACCCACGACACGAGCCCGCTGGAAATCCGCACACGGTCCTGAAGCCCCTCATCGCATACCAGAGCGCCCAGAACGCGTCTCACGGTCTTCCCTGCCGACGACTGGACGACCGATCTTCTGCTGAGGCGCGGCTCCGGCGCACCGCCCGAAACCTCGCCTCCAGGCGGCGCCGCCTTCCGAGTGTGACCTGCCAGCAGGCTCAGAGGCCAGACCCAACCTATCTCGTCGGCCGAAAGGTGATAGAAGTTGCGGCATATCGTCTCGTCTGGCTCGAAGCTATCGGCATGAGCGGTGGCGAGCTTATCCCTCGGCCAGCCGCTGAAGAGATTGGTCAGCGTGATGCCGCCCCCAGAGTAGGGATTGAAAACGCTCGAGCTCACGATGAGCACGCGGGGAAGGTTATCGGGACGCGGCTCCATGCCTGTCTTTCGGTACCCGTCGCAGCGCAAACATCCAGTCCGCAGCCCAGCCAAAGGGAAGCCAATCGGCGAGCCAGTTGTTGAGACGGAACAAGACGCGGGCGGAAGCCAAAACGCGCGCCCAGAAGTCCGCGTAGGGCCCGCACAGCAGAATGCGCCCGCGGCGATCCTCGATCGCGAACCCCGCCTCGCGAAAGAGCCCTTCGAGACGCTGGAGCCTGAAGAACTGAACGTGCTTCGAGTCGAAGTTCAAATATCCGGCTGCCTCGTTTTCGACCACGCGGGCGCCCGGTCTCGCGGGTAACGTCCTGCTTCTCTCCACGGAATAAGAGGCTCGCACGAGCCATCCTCCATAGTCGATGATATACCCGATCCCCAACCGATGCAGAAGCTTGTCCATGCGCTGCAGGTTTTCGAAGGCTCCCCAGCCGTTGGGCACGGAGACGATAAGCAGCCCCTCGCCACGAAGCAGGCCATGGAACTGCTGCAGGAGCTGCGCAGGCTGGAAAGTATGTTCGAGCACCTCGGAGCACATGATGACATCGAAGCGCGCGCCTCGCTCCTCGAGCTCGGCCGCAGACTCGTGGCTGAACCTCAGATTGGAAAGAGGGTGCATCTTACGCGCCCGCTCGATCGAGGGCACATGAATATCAACGCCGAGGATCTCATCGCCGGCGTGAGCGATGGGCGACGTTAGATCGACTCCCGTCCCACAGCCGAAGTCGAGGATTTCGAGACGGCCGCCTCCTCGCGCCGCTCGAAATCGCTCGATCCAGCTCCAGAAGACTCGCACTCGCTTGACCTTGCCATAGACGTTTTCGGCAAATGGGATCCGCGGAGCCCGCGCCGGTTGGAGCGGCGACGGCGCGACCTGACCTGAACCGGACGAGGACGCTGCCTGCTTTGGTGCCGACGAGCTCAAGGGGCGTCACCACTACCTTTCGCGCGACGAGCGTCCTCCTCGTCTTTCGTGGCTCTGTAGCGCAGCCAAAACTCTGCGAGCGCCAGATCGTCGGGACCGTCGACATCGACTGATTCGCTCTCATGCATCTCCGAAAGCGATCCCCCCCAGCGTAGCTCTGGGTGTTGAGGACCGCTCCGTTCTCCATGACCGAGAAGGTGCCGTTTGCCCGCGTGAAGATTCCGAAGTCCACGTCCGCCAGACTCTGGTTCGTATCGCCATTGCTCAGACCAATCAGCCTATAGGCCGTCGTATCCGGCATCGTGAACTCCACGTAACCGTTGCCCGAAGGGAGAGACTTCGTCGAGGAGGCGCCCGCGTCGTAGGTGAAGCTCGTCCCCGTCTTCGTCAAGTCGTTGCCGCTTGCCGAGGCTCGAACCAGGTTCGTCCAGACCACGTTCGTGCTAGGCAGCGGTGCCGTCACCGTCACGTCCGTCGTCGCGTTGCCCGTCGCGCCATCCTGGTCTTGCACCGTCAGCGTTACCGTGTAGTTCCCTGTGGACGTATAGGTATGGCTCGGGCTTACCCCCGTGCCCGAGCCTCCGTCTCCAAAATCCCAGGCATAGCTCGTCACCAGGCCGTCCGGATCGTGAGAGGCGCTGCCATCGAACGTCAGAGACGAGTTCACCTCCACGCTGTAGGGACCCCCGTGCTCGGCCACCGGAGACTGATTCGGTATCGTCCCTCCCAGGACCACGTCAAGAATGTTGCCGCCCGGCGTATACAGCGACGTATCCGCCAGCAACGGATAGGCCGGCACGCGGCCGCTCACGAAAACCGCCACCCCGTTGCCTTGGTGCACAACTCCGATAGAGGCCGAGAGCTCGCTTGGCCCCGACTCCCATCATCCGATCATCTCGCTATCAGGCATCCCGAGCGCCGTCATGGTGTTGAGAATCTTGCACCCGATCCTTGCCTCGACTCTCTGTGCCGCCAACCCTCTCGCTCGCATCGCTGAGCCCACGATAGCCTTGTAGCGATGGAACGTTGTCTCGACTTTGCTCCGTTTGCTGTAGCCCGATTCTGTGTGCCACTTTCGTTTGCCGAGCCGAGCTTGTGCTGCAATGTTGCGATTGCGCTGTCGGCTGCTCGCCGGCCCCGATGCGAGCTGGGCGCCCTTGCGCGGCGGTATCAGCACCCTCGGCGAGCGATGAGCGCTGTGATTCTCGATTGCCTCATAGACGCCGCTGGCGTCGTATGCGGTGTCAGCTCTGGCCGATGAGATGGGACTGTCGCTCTGTCCGACAAGCGATGCAACCCGCGATGAATCGCGGGCTCTTTTGCTCGTCAGCTCGCCGGCGACGACTTCGCCCGTCTGCTCGTCGACACACAGATGGAGCTTGCGATAGTCCCTGCTATTTGGTGCTCTGCGCAGCTGGCCGGCGTGGACAGCGAGACCGCTGCTGTCGATCAAGATGTGCAACGGCGTCTTCTGCTTGTCTTGGTAGAAGGGGACCTTACCCAGCTTCGCCTTGCGCCTCGAGATCGTGGTGTGATCGGGCACATCATTGTCGAGCCCATGTTTCCCTTTTAGGTCTCTAAGTCATCATAAACAAAGGACTGAGATCCGCGGTTTGTCTCTACGCTGACAGCACCTCCTCGGAGAAGGCTGGCGGGTCGCGTTCAACGATTCCGAGTGCAGTCAGGATCGAGTTGGCGCGAGCGGTGCCGCGCGTGACGACGCGCTTGGTCCGCCCAGAACCCAGCTGTAAGTCGACGAGCCGGACCGAGCGTAGCGCTTGTAGTGCCTCGGTTGCGGACAGGTCGAGTTCGGCGACCTTGAGCTTTTTCTCAAGAGCCCGATGCACAAGGAAGGCCAGCGTAGCTACGAAAAGATGTGCCTCCACACGCTCATCGGTCTGGTGGTAAACGGGATGCATCTCAATGACATCCTTAAGGCATGAGAAGGCTCGCTCGACCTCGTTTAGGTCCTTGTAAAGGCGCACGGCGTCGACCGGAGAGAGGTTTTGCTCCTCGGTTTGAATAACGTACTTACCCTCGTAGGCTTGCTCGCGCTTGAGGTTGTCCGGGTGCTCGAAGAAGCGGAAGCGAGCGTTTTTGTACTCCCAGTCGTAGTAACGGTGACCGTGGTGGCGTGCCTGTATGCGCGCGGCGGCGGCACCGATTTTCTCGGGGGCTTTCAATCGTCCCTCGCGCACGCGGCGCTCGAGGGCCTCGAATGCCGCACGGGCACGTCCCATGGCCCGCAGCCTCTGCCCGCGCTCGTAGGCGAGCCTTTCGTCGCTGTGAACGACGAAGATGCGCACGCCAGACTGCTCGGAGCGGACTTCTTGCACACGAGTCTTAGGTGGCTCGGCTTTTTCGCTCACCGTGATGCCACCAGGGCAGTCGATCCACTCTCCGCTGGCGCGCTCGATGTAACGATAGACCTCCTCGCGCCGTCGTCTTTGCAGCCCGACGAGATAGCCCTGCTTGCGCGAGCGCACCACCGCCAGGCTGTCGCTCGTTACCATCCCTCGGTCGCCGACAAAAACCACGCGGTGCAAACCGAATCGTTCGTTGAGATCGTTGAGCACCTGCGGCACCGTTTTCGCGTCACGCCAGTTGCCGGCGAAAACATGGTGGGCGATCGGCCAACCGTCCACCATCACCAGACCGACAAGCACTTGCCGGTTACGCGGTCTGCGGTCGCGACTGTAGCCGTGGGCGCCGAGCCCCGGAGGGCCTTGACCTTCGAAGTACGTCGACGTCAGGTCGTAAAACACCATGTCAACCTCAAGCGAAAACAGATCCCGCAAGCGCAAAAACAGCTCTTTCTCGATCTGTTCTTTGCGGGCATGCAGCTGGTCGAGCGTTCGGTACCATTGCTTGAGTTGGCAAAACTCCACGCGAACCCGCGGGGAGCGACTCGCTCGCCGCTCCCCATCATCGCGCCACTGCGGCACCCACCGCCGCCCCTGCCGGTCGCAGACGAAGTCGGTCTCGAGCCAGCGCGCCAGACCGTGCTCGCTTGACGGAGCACATAGCCGGTTGGCGACCAGCACCAAAGCTCGCTCGCTTAGCGCCACTCCGTCGCGCTTGCCGCGGCCTCCGAGCCGGTCGAGAATCTGCTCCAGTCCGAGCTCGCGCCACAGCGTCGCCGTCACCACCATCGGACCCCAATCCCACGCGTCTGCCCCCGCGATCTGCTCGGCTGCTCGCTCGGTGTCGGCCGGTTCACCGGCCCCAAGCAACCGATTGAGGGAGTCGAGATTGGCAACTAGGAGATCCTTGCGCCCCAAGTTGCACACTACGCGTTGCTTCGGCTTGCCGTGCTCCCGATACGACTCGACCAGGCGGACATACTCATGTTGAACCCCTTTGCCGCCTGCGGCCCGAACGATGCGGAAGAACATAACCTGTCCTCACGCATACTACATATCATTGTCCACGATTACAACGTATTAATGGCGCTCAAAGCACAATATCTGTCTCTACGTTTTGGGCAAATTCAACCCCCGTTCCTTTGAATTCAGTCACTTACGAGCGTTAGGGTGCCCATAAAGGGTAAACATGGGCTAGCTTCATCAGAGCGAACAACGATCGCAGCAATCCCTCGCTCTGCCTAGACGACAGATGAAACACCATGCCCAGGGTGACAGCCGTCTCGATGGCGTGGTTCGAGTACTTGCGTTGACGGCCCGGTTTCCTCCTCCTTGGCCGGGGCGCGTCCCAGTTCACAAGCTTGCCGGCGGTGAGCGAGATCCAGACGGTCAGGCTCCCGCGGTTGCGTAGACCCGCCTCATATTCACGCCAATTCCTCACGCGATAGGCCTTCTTCACATACTTCCGCTGAGTGCGTTTGAAAATGCTCATGGGGAACCTCGTATCCGCGAGTACAGGACAATTGTGGACCGAGATCGCGAGTTGTGCACCAAGGCAGGGCATTGGCCTTTCCTTCTGAGCGGAGTCCTCCTCGGGAGCGCCGTGATGTTCACGCAGAAGGTGCTTTTCGCCATCCCTGGCTTCGCGGCCGCTCTCGCTCTCTATCTGTACGATGGGCGAGAGGCCGGCCAGCGCGGGCAGCGTTCGCGAGGCGCGGCGTGGCTAGCTCTTGGCTTCGCTCTTCCGATTCTCGTCACTCTCGGCTTCTTCACATACAGTGGAGCCCTGGCGCCATTCATCGAGCTCAACTTCCCTCATGAACCTCGGGTGGAAAACGAGACTCGACGCTTGGCCTCTGTTCCAGGAGCTCCTTCTCCAGAATCCGTTCGTATTCGTGTTGGGCGCCGTTGGGTTGCTGAAGGCAACGATGGCCATGAGTCGACCCTCGGCTCGGTTTCGCGGTGATAGCTTTCCGGTCCTAACCGCCCTGTCTCTCGTCGTGGGAGCTTTCATCATTCCGGTTCCGCACCGGCAGTACGCTCTCACGTTCCTGCCCCTCATCGCCGTTTTTGCCGGGGGAGCGCTCGACGACGTCGTTCAGCGAGCCACTCGGCGGCGTGCTTCGACAGTGAACGGACCCGTCCTCGAGGCCAGGCGGTCACGGCCGGGGACCATGGCCGCGATACTCTTAGCTATCTCCGTCTATCCTTTCTTCCAATCGCTGGTGTTTTGGGAGCGGAGGAATTGGACGACCCTTCAGAATATCGCCTGGGTTATCCAAAACGTGAGCCCCGACGAGACGATCCTGGATGGGTTCAGTGGCTTGGGGGTGTTTCGCCGTCATGCGTTCTTCTATTTCTTTCTTCATAACGAGATCCGTCCCATGCTCGAGGAAGGGGATTGGGAGCGACTCGCAACCGGGCTGCAGAACGGCACGATCTCGCCCAAGCTCGTCCTCTATGATCGACATCTCCAGGCGGTTCCGCTGGAGCTGAGGGCGTTCATCGAGACGCACTATCTGCCGGTGGGACACGATCCGATTCGCGCACGAGTCCTGCCTTCGAGTTGGGAGGAGAAAACGCCCCGACTTCTAACTGCTCCCTTCATCGCGAAAACGTCGACTTCCTCTCCCTATGTCCTGGTCGAGGCGGGTTGGCACGACGCCGAGCAAGAGGGTGCCATGGCTTTTCGACGCTCACGTGGCAAACGCTCCCATCTGGCGGTTCCGGTGATGCAGGTGGACGACATGAATGCGGTCTTCCACGCCAGGCTCGAGCTCGAGGACCGACCGGTGGTGATGGAGCTGGCCGTCAACGGAACCGCCGTGGGTGCGCAAGAGCTCCTGTCGGGCTGGCGTGATTACGCGTTCTCCGTCCCGCGAAGCCTTCTGAGGGTGGGGTTCAACGCGTTCGTTCTGACCTATTCCAAGACCCCGTACCAGATCGATCCCGAGCGCCGCGGGCGGAACACGGTCGTTGCCGTGCAGTCACTGACCCTGATCCCGGAGTCATAACCCTTCTTCGGCGCCGTGGGCTCGACGCGTGGCTTCAATCTCTCCAGCTTTCGAGCATCGGCTTTGAACACTTGCGTCTCCCGCTCCAAGCGAGGTGCGAGCTGCGACGCCGCTGTGAGTGGGTCGGTGGGCACGACCTCTGTGACACTCCCCGCGCTAGCTCTTTCCTGAAGCCGATTCAAGGGCCACGCCTCTCAACGACCCCGAGCGACCTCCGCGACGGGGGAGCGCCGGTCGGAAAGCTCGGCTAGCCCAATCAGAAGCATCAGCCCGAGAAAGCCGAACCACGCGGAGGCAAGCATTCTCGACGTGATGACTGGATAAATCGCTACTGCCGCGGCGACCGCCGCGACGAGCACGAACATCACCGCCGCAGCCGCAGCCGGTTTCGTTCCGAGGAAGCGCAGAAACACGAAGGCGAGCAAAAGGAAGAGGAACAGTCGCATCCACTCGGCCCCCGTGGGAAGCAACAAGACGCCCTCGGACATCGGCTCGACCTCGAGCCAGTCCACTCCGAGACCAAGATCCGGTGGCAGGTGAGCGGGTGGCGGCGTCCCGCCTTTCGTCGAAAGGTCGATTCTCAGCGGACCTTTTTCGGCGACGCTTTGAGGTACGATCGCCCGGATGCCGCCCCAAGGATAGGAGCGTTCGGTGAAGACGAACTCATCGATGCGTTCTCCGTTGACCGTGAGCGCAACGCTGCCCGAAAGCCCGAACCGATGGCACCGCATCGACAGACGAAGTGGGGTTCTGAGTGCGTGATACGGGATTCGGAAGCCCGCGTCTCTTCGCGTGAGCCGACCGACGAACTCTCTGATCTCGACGGATTGATCGGGATGGCGGAACGGCCCGCTCGTCCGGAGCGGCGGATAGAAACTCTCTTCATCGGCTAGAAAAAAGCTGTCCCAATAACCAATGCCGAAATGTCGCGACGGGTTCGCTTGATAGGCCAACAAGTACAGCGGGCCGGAGAGAACGAGCGCGAAGAACACGGGAAAACGAGGAAATCGCATGTGATGGCGACTTTAACTCAGGAGCGGGGTTGTTGCGATTCTTCTTTGTCGGGTTCGCTTCTACACAGTTCCAGATCTCCACCGAATCAATGGTAGCGAAACAAGAGGCATTCATAGAGGTTCCAGAGCCCCGCGAGTGCGAGGTAGGCGGTCGCCGCCCAAGCAGCGAGCCGCCCGACCCCGCCGCGCTCCCACGCCGAAGAGAGATAGACCCCGGCCAGAAGCGCGAGGAGCGAGAGCACTTGAAGCGCGTAGCGGACTTCGAGCGCCGAGAGCAAATCGACGAAGAAGAATAGGAACGTTGTCACGAGCCAAGCCGCCGCGCCGGCGTGAAACGGCGTGCGCGAGAACGCGCTCACAACACCGACGCTTCCGAGCAGCGCGAGTGCCCCGAATACCGGACCGAGCTGCTCGAAAAGATTGCTGAGATTGAAGCGTAGCTTCTCGAGGGGTCCAGACACGGCGGCGGCGCCCGAAGCGTAGTCGCGCTCCAGGGCGCGCTCCCACTGTCCGATGAAGAGGTTCCAGTAGCCTGCGTAGTACAAAAGGACGAGAACGAGCGCCGCCGTCGTCGCCAAGACGACCGGTCTCCGGCTGAGGGCGCCCGGACGCGGCGGTACGGCCAAGCCGACGAGCAAGAGGAACGCCGGCCAGAGCACCATGCCTTCGATGAACATCCCGAAATGTGCCGTGAGCGATAGGCTCACGAGAAGCAACAAACCGACGGATGTGGCGGTGCGAGGGCGCGACATGACGGCGGCGAAAAGCGCGAACGCGATGGTCGTGGTACCGGCGGCGAACAGATTCGACAAGTTGCCGGCGGAGAACGCGAGGCCGTTCAGAGGCACGAGCTGATACAAGACGGCGCCGAGAATGCCGGCGCGGACGTCGTTGAGGAAGCGATGCGCCAAGAAGATGATGGCGAGTCCAGCAGCGACGTCCGTGAGGCCGGCAACAAGCTCTAGCGAGAGCACCCGATCGAGCCCCATCGAAGCGAGCGGTGCCGAGATCGCAAAGAGCGCGAAGGGATATGGAATGTGAAACGGAGGGGCGTGCTGCGTGACGGATGTGAGATACCAGTTGCCGGCCAGAAGCTCGCTGAGGCGATTCGCATGGAAGAGCGCGTCAGAGCTGAGCATCAGCGGGTAGGTGAGCGTCCCGATCTTGAGCAGAAAGCTCCCGACGATGACGAGCGTGACGAGGGGCCTTTCCGAAACGTGAAGCCAGTCGCTGCGATCGAAGGCGAGCCGCAATGCGGCCGTGATGACGAGAGCAAAAGCCGCGAGAAGCACCAACTCGCTTGGATAGCTCGAAAAGCGCAGGCCCTGCTGCATGAGCAGAAACAGGAAGCCTGCGGTGAACGTTCCGGAAAAGCCGACGGCGCCCGCGATCGGCGCGCCGGCAAGCCTGGCGGCGCCGAACAGCAGCGCGCAGGCGAGTGCCATCAAGAGCGCAGGCAACGGCCAAGAGCCGCCGTCTGGACGCGTGAGCTTCACCTGCCGAGCTTGAACACCGAGCGCTCGACCGTCCGCGGCGCTAAAGGTGTCGGATTCGATCCCGATCGTTACCGAGGTGCCGGGAGCGGGGAAATCGAAGCGATAGTCGTGTTTTCCGGCGCGGCTTTCCGACTGGTGGACGGTCACGCCGTTGACGGTGAAGCGAATGAGCGGGTGCGTTCCTTCTCGAGGGCGCGCTGCGGCGAGCGTCGCCTCGACACCGATATCACCGCTCGCAGGCAGATGCCTGAAGACGAGGCTCGAGACGGTTTGGGTCCACCGGAAATAGAAATCGTCCGCGCGCTCGCGGGGATGGAAATTCTCGACGAACGCGTCCTCATAGCCGCGCTCGAAATCGACGACGATCTCGGACGCGCTCCGGTAGAGCGCGGCCGTGGCGACGAAAGCGACGACCGGGAGCGCGATCCACTGCGCAACGTTTCGCATATTCTAGGGCGCCACGCGTTCGAAGCGTGGCTTGTCGACGGCCGCCACGAGCTCAGGCTCTACTTGTAATGACCAGTTACGCTGCTCGAGTTCTCTTGACCCGGCCGGTTTGGTTTGGCGGCTTCGCGAGCGGAGCGGCCCGCCTGCGAGCCTCCTGTCCGCCGCAAGAGTCAGGTTCCCGCATCGATGCTCTTGGGTGGGCGAACACGGAGGAGAAGGCCGGTCTGGTGACCCCTCCTCCACGCGTCGGCATTGCTCACGACGTAGATGAATCCATCGGGCCCGACGGTTACGTCTCGAAGGCGGCCATAGAAGGCCTCCCCTTCACCGGTGATGAGCCTCTGCTCTTGCTTCACCGAATGTCCGTCGAGCGCCACGCGGACGAGCTGGCCCGTTTTCAACGTAACGAAGAAGAGGTTGCCGTTCCATTGCGGAAAAGCGTCACCGCGGTAAAAGGTCAGGTCGGAGATGGCGAGCGTCTCCTTGGGCTTGTAGGCCTTGACCGCTGGTCGATAGTTGTCGCGAAGAGCTGGCTTTAGGCGGCACCTCACTCGCCTCACTCGCCCGTCGGGTCGACGAACCCAGAACCGCTCGCCCAGCTTCGCTTCGCCGCGACAAGCTGGCCACCCGTAGTGCATCCCCTTTTCGATCAGGTTCAGCTCGTCGTTGGTGAGAGCACCGTGTTCCGTCGACCACAAGTCTCCAGTATCCGGATGGAATCCCAGACCCTGCGGGTTTCGATGGCCGGAGCTCCACACCAGAGAATCGGGATAAGGGTTATCCTCAGGCACCGACCCGTCTCGATTGACCCGCAAGATTTTTCCGGCTAGCGAGCTCAGGTCGAGTGCGTTGCTACTCAAGGCAGCCTCACCGGTCGAGTAGTAGAGTTTGTCATCGGGCCCGACGACCACACGGCAGCCGTTGTGTGCGGGGTCGCCCGGGACGTGATCGACGATGACACGTTCCTGCGTGAGCCCGCCCGGTTCCAAAGTAAAGGCGGACAAGCGGTTCTCGAACACTTTAGGCGCAACTCGCCTGTGGTAGCAGATATAGAGGCGGTGGTTTTGGGCGAAGTCGGGATCGAGCTCCATTCCGACGGCGCCGCCCAGGTTGATGCTTTCGTCATCAAATTGAGGGAAAGCCTCCGGCGCGCCAGAAACTTCGACTATCTTCCCGTTCGCCGAGTTGAAAATTTTCAATTTGGCCGGAATTTCCATCCCATCCACGCTTTGGCCGCGCTCGAGAATCAAGAGACGCCCGTCGGGAGCGAAGTTCAGACTCACGGGATGGGTAAGATCCTCGAGGACGGTCTCGACAAGAAACTCGGGCGCAGGCGTCGGCCTAGGCTCTGAGCTCGGGCTGGGCGATTGGCAGTACGAGCTTACAACGGCCAGCAGCGTTCCGAGAATCCCACACCTTCTCTGGCTTGGTTGATTCATGGTAAGAAAAACTTCGCGAGAAAGTTTACCACGAGTAAAGTTCGTCGGTGACATCTAGTCATCTCTTCGATTTCTGCGGTATATCTCTCTTAGTAAGTACCTGTAATTGCCTTCATATTTCTTACGAGGAGGGTCTGGCTTTTGCACCCCTTTCCGCATCAATACATCAATGTCGTCGATTGAGATGAATGCCTCCGAGGGGTCTCTTGTCGTGAAGATGTAGTTGTGCTCGTCCCCCGGACACTGCCCGTTTGCGGCATAGTAAACCAGCGTGTGGTGCCCTACCCCATATCTCCTGAATGGGAACACACGATGGACAACTTCGGCCAATCCGACCTGAGCCTGATAGTCGGTTGCTTCGATGCAGGTTTGGCTTCCCAAATAGCGTGCCGTCTGGTTCAAAGTGTAACGAAAAGGAAAAATCGACAATAGGATTATGCCGACCACGACGGCGTAGCTTAATTTTGCATACTGCGCGTTCTTTCTCTCCATCCCATTGACCGTTCTCAAAAAGGGAATGAAAAACAACAGTGCCACGCTAGTAAAATAATGAGGATTGTAGCGATCGAACAAGAATATCCCCGAAGTATATAAGGCGGAAATAAGATAGACCTTGATGGCGAGATCATCGCTCTTTCTCATGAAGGGAAAGAAGAAGACCGGAATCACGCCAGTCATCAACAAGAGATACTTGAGATGAAGAAAATATCTGTTCGGACTAAGTAAATCATCCCACGAGAAATATTCCCGCATTCCTTGAAGCGACCACCGCTGGAACCCCAAGGGATGCAATGCGTCGTAAATCGCTACGAATCCCAGATAGGCGAGATAAACCACCGTGAAGCTCAATCCGAAATAGAAGATTCGTTTCCTGTTTCTCCCCAGCAAGAAGAACGTCGAAAACAATAAAAAAGTCACGGCGACACCATTGGCTACCGATAGACAAGTAAAAAGACAACAAAGCAACAACCATTCTTGTTGCTCGTTCAACAAGAAAAGAATAGCGGCCAGAAAGTACAACACGACCATGGTGTCCACATGGGTTGGCTCTGCAATGTCGGCAAAGTACGGGTGCCACGTTGAATAGAAAATGTTGAATATCGCAAAAAGCAGGATGGCCCCGCTGACGAATAGGCTGTCCGAGGCACTGGCCTTTGAGCGACCAGATTCGTGTTGTATGAGAGCTGCCATCAGAAGGTGGATGCAAAACAAAAATATGAAAAATGGCAAGCGTACCGATGCCTCTGTTTCACCGAGATGCAAAATAGACAAGATGTTAGGGTACGCAAAGAACATGAAGCGGGGATAAAATCCCCACCTGCCATTCTCGAGGTCCCAGTATGGAAGTATTTTTGTCTTGAGACTTCGCGAAAATTCGAAGGCCTCCGTCCCGTCGCCGGTAAAATTTTCGAGGAAGATCTTTCCGTGGAAGATGACAATCAAGAAGATGATCGTGAGACCCCCAATCAATGCAGAGCGGATCTCTTCTCTTGAAAAACTTATCTCGAATTGTCTTTTGTCCAGGATGGCCCAGCTTACAGTGATACCCGAGCACGTCAATAGCATCCAACTTCTGGACAACTCAATTGCAAAGACGAGCTTCGGGATGGAGAAAGCTACGGTATAAAAAACGACGGAGAGAAGCGCAGATTTTATTGTCAGCTCCCACAGAGTGCAGTCCTTCTTCTTGGTAATCCAGAGAAAGCCAGGCGTAAAATAAATGATAGGAATGCCGATTATCAATGCCAGGATGTTCAGAGTTCTCGAAAAGAGATCGCCTGAAATGTCGATGACGACAGAGTCAAAAGATGTAGAACGAAGAACAGAAATGGATTCGATCAGGAGAAAATAAATCGCAATTTGCAAGAAGCTAAGTGTCATCAACCGTTTTTTGTTTACTTTCATCGCCTCTCACTCACACAGGCTGTGGGCCAAACGCCGCGTACTCCAACAGGGATGCGCGTCACGATGCTCTCCGCGGTGTAGAAGCGGTCGACACGCTGGGCGGCCGAGCTCAGAGCGTCGCAAGACGGCCGCTTGAGTAATCGCTGACTCGGTAGTACCTTGCCTCATGATGTAAGGTTCTCTTTTTCCGACCTTTTCGGAACGATTTTGAGTCGGGGGAACCATACACCATTCTTCTTCGACGGAATCTCAAGACATCACCCAATGGAGCGCAGGAACCTGCTACTGGGGATCGGAGGGATCTTTCCAAGTTTTCTGTTGTTCTGCTTTGTCACGATGGTAGCCGGTCTTCGAGCTCTGGGCCGCCAAGAGATCCAAGTCGGCGCGCTCGTTCCCGAGATCAGCCTGTGGTGGTTACTTTTTCCCTGTGCCATAGCCTTGTTTCTCAACCCCCCTTCTGTTTTGCGGCTACGCCCGAATCGGCTGTTGGGTGTCACCTTGGCTCTCACCGTGCTTGCCTGGTCCCTGTCCATTTGGCTCGAAAAAAACGGGGGCGAAGCTCCCCCGAAGGCGGTGTCCGTCTACCACCTCCCGCGAACCGGATCCGCACAAGAGCGGACGGGTTCGATCGATTCCATGCAAATCGAGAGTCGCAAGCAGTTAAATCGGATCGCCGGACGAAGAAGAATGGTCGGAGTGGAATTCTCTGGCTACCTGATCGTGCCGGAATCCGGGACCCATCGTTTCACTACCGAATGCAATGACCGTTGTTCGCTCCGAATCGGCAGCGCGAGGGTTCTGAACGAGGCGGGCTCAGCGGCTGCCGAAGTCTTTCTGGAGGCCGGAATCCACCGCTTCAGGCTTTACTACGAGCAAGAAGCCGGACCAGCCGCGCTGGCGGTGGCGTGGGATCGACCCGGTTTCTTGGAGTTCCTCCCCCTCGATCACTACGTCAGTCATGAGGTCGGCCTTCTGTCAGCCGACGCCCGGCGCTCAAAAATCTCGACCAGCGCTTTTCGCATCTTTTTGGGAATTGCCTCGTGGCTCTGCACGATCTCCCTCTTCGTTCTGGTAGGCGCGAGGGCCCGTGGATATTGGGTTGTCCGCCGCCGCCACGCGCCCGACGGGCCAAGAGAGCAGCCGCCGACTTCGCCAAAGCTTTGGGAAAAATACCCCGACGATGAATCTACAAGCAACGGGATCTCGGTGTTCGCCGCGGCCTTTCTGTCGGCGGCAATGCTCAACCTGCCGTTCGTGCTGTTCCATCCAGAATGGGCGCTCGTCGAGCTTCCACTCCTGCGCTCCTTCGCGATCAACGGCGTCTTGTTCCTCGTCCCCGGCATACCTTTCGCTGGCGCCATCTTCGGACGCAGGAAACCCGGACTAGGGCTAGCGTGGGCCGTGGCCTTGTCGTTCGGTATCTTCGTCGCTGTTGTGACCCTCTTCCACCTCGCCGGCTGGCCGCTGAGCAGCGATAGAGCCTGGAATGCAACTTGGATCGTGACCAACATCGGCCTCTTCGTGTGCGTGCATTCGGGTAGACCGACCACTTGGGCCCTCTCGTTCGACATGCGTAGGTGGACGGTTGGCGGTACTTTGTTCCTGATCGCCTACCTCCTCTACTTCTTCGGCGCCAGCCGAGTCGTGCCTCCGCAATCGGATCACGATCTGGAGGTCCAGGGGACGGGCTACGGCCTGCTAACGCGGTTGGAACCGCTCTTGCTGACGGATCGCGGAACGTTCTACTACTTTGCCCACCCCTTCCTACTGCACTATTACGTGGCCGGAACATTCCTTTACTTCAATCAGATCGACCACTTGGCCTACTACGACGACGCCTCGCAGCGGGCATTGGCGGCATCGAGGGGTGAGCCCTTTACCCACCCTACTAGAACGAGCGAGCGCCGAATCCTCAGGGTGGAGGGTCCAAACTACGTCGTCGACCCACCGTTCGAGAACGGAAGCCGCCGCATCTCGGTCGAAGCTCTCGAACAGAGAATGATTTATGGGCACTACGCTAGCAGTCCGCACAGACTCACTACGCGATCACCAAACGTCTTCATGGCCGCACTTACGGTGGCGCTCCTCGGGGTTTGGGTTCATAGGATCGCGCCGGTATGGTTTGCCATCCTTGTCGGCCTTTCCTACGCAACGAGCCCCGAGGTCTTCGTTCGGTCGAGCTACGGGGGATACTTCGCGGTCTCGAACTTCTGTCTGCTGTTGATCTTGTTGGCCATAGAGAGATGGTCAAGCCGCCGCGATGCGTATTCGTTCGCGACTTGCTTCCTGACGGCGTTCTTGGCCGCCTTGGCCAATCACAAATTGGTCCTGCTACCGATCTCCATCATCTTTCTCAAGCTATGGCTCGAGCTCTGGGGGATGCCGAAGCCCTGGAACGGGAGGAATCTTTTGAGGATTCCACTGCATCCGGTGATCCTCGGTTTCGCCTTTGGCTCCGCAGCGTTCTGGGCGTATGGCCTGGCCGTAGACTTCGAAGGGTTCTGGGTGGATCACGTGCGAACCCACCTGGCCGACCGGCTCACGCATCATAATCCTCTCGGATACCAAGGGTACCCCAACCCGCTACAACTATGGATCGAATTTTGGCGGCACACCGGGTATGCTTTGCTGCCCTTGGGAGCTCTGGCTCTGATGCTGGGCACTCGCGATGATCTCAAACGACAGACGACCCGGTCATCGCTCGGCCTTTGGCTGGCATGGTCGGCGCTGACTGCCGTCGTCTTCAGTATGGTGGACTGGAGAATGACCAAGCACCTGATGCCTCTCATGCTTCCTTTGCATCTCGCCCCGGTCCAGTGGGCGACGATGGGAAAGGGTCGACTCGGCCTCGTCGGCATCTTGTTTTCAGGCATCCTGATATGGAACGGCGCAACAATCTATTCCCTAGTCGTAAATTTCGAAGCCTTTCATGTATCGCCCGCATGGTAGATCCCTCCTGGCACCTGGAGCAGTCCTTGAGAGCATGAAAAGGCGATTCCCGAGATTCGCGGACTCGATTGGCGTCGAAACAGGCTTGCCGTTGTTGATCGTGGCGCTCGCCATGACATTATTTCTCTTCGGCCTGCGCCTGCCGCTCTTGCGCGTCTCCCCAATCGATCCCGACGAGCTGTCGCACTTGCACTGCGCCTGGTCTGTGTCAAAGGGCATGTTGATATACCGGGACTTCTTCGAAAACCATACCCCATGGTTTTATTTCCTCGTCGCACCTCTTTTCTCCTTCTTCAGCGTCGAGACCAACATCTCGGACGCCTTCTCCTTTTTCTTTGGCGCCAGGTACTTGATGTGGCTTGCGGCGGGCATAAGCCTCGTATTGACCTTTCGTCTCGGAATACTCTGGAGAAATGCTCCGGTCGCTTGGGTGGGAACGGTTTTTCTCAGCCTTACGACGGTATTCCTGGACAAGACCATCGAAATCCGGCCGGACGTTCCCGCACTACCCTTTTTCTTGGCATGCCTGATTACTGTTATCGGCGCGATTCGCTCCGAGGGATCCGGGCTTGGTGTACGCAGTCGGTTTGCATTGTCCGGAGCGTTCCTTGGCGCGGCACTCATGTTCCATCCGAAGATATTGCTGATGGGGCCAGGCTTTGCATTGGCAATGCTCTGGTACGTTTGTGATCCCCGCGGACAGAGAAATTTCGGACACAGGCTGAGAGATGTCATCTGGCAATCGATAGGTTTTGCCGTGCCCCTCGCCCTGACGATGGGCTACTTCGCTTCTCGTGGTGCCTTACGGGAGTTCATCTGGTTCAATCTGTTGCTGAACCTGACCTATGGCGCGACGACTGACATGTCACCACTGCCTCTGCTCAAATTCCTCCTGCGAGAGAGCCCCTTCATCGTCGTCCTGGGACTGATCGGGTTCGCGCGAGGCTTCTTTGAGATGTTCGGGAGTGTGAACTTGCGACGGGCGGACTATGTCCTGGTTTTGTCCGCGATGTCCCTGTTCGTGGGACTGTTCTTGACGCCACTTCCCTACCATCAATATTACGTGATGTTCCTACCCCTGCTCGCATTGTTCGCCGCAACCTCTCTCGTCCAACTTGTGGAATTCTTCGTGGCTGCTCTCGGACGAGGGGAGCGGGGGCATGGTTGGGCGCGGCTCGGAATAACACTGACGTTTTCGACCGGTGCTGGCCTATGGCTCTTGATACGGTGGGTAGGACCGCCCGTCCTCATCGAGCCCTCCTATATCTGGCTTTGGGTGAGCGCAGTGGTGGCCAGCCTTCCTTTCTTCCTGGCGCGAAAGCGTGACTGGGTACTCGTGATTTGCCTGGCCGCTTTGAGTGTCGGTCCGTTGAATCGAATGTTCAGAGCGTTGAGTCCCCTCAACACGAAATACAAGGAGACGCTCCAGCAGATCGCTTTTGTCATGGAGAACACCAAACCAACCGATCCGGTCATGGATGGTTTCACCGGGTGGGGCGTGTTTCGTCCCCACGCCCATTTTTACTGGCTTCTGCAGGAGGAGTTCCCCGTGGTTACCCGACAACAGCGGGTCGGGCTTCTCGCCGATCTGAGATCGGGAAGAGCTACGCCCAAACTCGTTTTCCTGGATCGAAACTTGAGGCTGTTCTCTTCGGACGTCGCCGAGTTCGTCGAGAAAAACTACGAGCCCTTCGACCACGATGTCATCTGGCGGCGGAAGGATATCTGGCTCGACGACAGTTCGTCGTCTCTTTTCGGAAGGCTCGACTTGGGCAGAGCACCAGGGAGCGATCTGGTGGGGCCCGGGTGGTCTCAGCCGGAATCCGAAGGAGGAATGAGCTTTCGCCGCTCTCGCGGTCGGCGGTCCTGGTTGCGAGTGCCAATCCGCGTGCCCGGGGAATTTCGCGCCATCGTCCGCACCAGACTGGAGTGGTTCACGAGGCCGGTGACGTTCGAGCTCAGCGTGAATGGGACGCCGGTCGGCAGAGCGCGCCTAGCCGAAGGTTTCAGGGATTACCACTTCCGGGTTCCCGCTCGCTCATTGAGATCCGGGGTGAACAGTTTTCTTTTCACGTATTCCAGGGTACCGTGGCAAGACGATCCACAGCACCAAGGCAGGAATACCGTCATGGCTGTGGAATATCTAAAGATGGAGCGGCAAGATTAGCGATGAACCCAGCCCTACGCGTTCCGGTGGTGCGACCGGACGACTCGAAGGCGCTTTTCCACGCTCGGTCCGAGCTCGAGAACCGACCGGCCGCGATGGATCTGGCCGACAACGGAACCGACGTGGGCGGGTGCGAGCTCGTGTCGGGTTGGAGCGACGCCGCCTTCTCCGTCCCGCCACGCCTTCTGGTCACTGCGGTCCGCTCATTGACGCTGAGCCCGGAGTCGTAGCTCCTGTTTGGCTCAGCGCGGGGTGATAGCCATGTCCGAGAATCAGTTGTTATCCGTTGTCGTGCCAGTATTCAACGAAGCGGAAGTGCTTCCCGCCTTCTTCGAGCGATTGAAAAAGGTCGTCGATTCGCTGGAATCTATGTCGTACGAAGTGATTTGCGTAGACGATGGGAGTAGCGACGACTCGTGTCAACAATTGAAGGCGATCACGGATTCGGATTCACGCGTCCGGATCATTAAGCTCTCCAGAAACTTTGGACATCAGATAGCCATCACTGCCGGGATCGACGAAGCGCGAGGTGACGCGGTCGTTGTGATCGACGCGGACCTTCAGGACCCTCCCGAGGTTATCAGGACATTCGTCGAAAAATGGAGAAGCGGCTATGATGTGGTCTACGGTGTTCGTGAAAAGAGGCAAGGAGAGGGTTGGTTGAAACTTGTGACGGCCAACCTTTTCTATCGTGCCCTCAAACCTCTAGCTCAGATCGATATCCCGTTGGATGCTGGCGATTTCAGGTTGATGAGCAAACGTGTTGTGCGGCAGCTGAATCACATGAAGGAACGGGGCCGGTTCGTGAGAGGTCTGGTTAGCTGGGTCGGCTTCCAACAAATTGGTGTTCGATATTCGCGGGATAAGCGTTACGCGGGGGAGACGAAATACCCATATCAGAAGATGATCAATTTCGCCATGGATGGTGTGACTTCGTTTTCTACGATACCGCTACAGTTCGCGACGTGGCTGGGATACTTCGCGTCCCTGCTAGCTTTCCTCTATGCAATCAGTGTTTTTGTCCAAAAGATCTTGGGGTATACCGTTCAAGGCTGGGCCACCATCATGGTGGGAGTGCTGTTTCTAGGAGGGGTGCAACTAATCTGCTTGGGGATCATGGGAGAGTACATAGGACGAATTTTCAACGAGATAAAGCAGAGGCCTATGTACATCGTCGACGAGGTGTACGAAAGTCGCGGCTCCGTTGGCAACAATATTTCTGACGGCCGGCGGACGACATCGCGACAGTGAACCACGGCAAAGTGCGAGACAATCTCCCCGGCTCGGGCCGGCTTGATGCAGTGAACGTGTTACTCATCACTGGCGCGGGTGTTTCATCGCCCGCACCTGCTTGCGGAGCTCGATGCCACCAAAAGCTCGAGGGTGTACTGCCTCAGCCGAGCTCTCACCACCAACACAGATTTTCCTTCTCTGCGCGGTAAGCGGAAAATAGCACGGGACGTGGCGGTTGATGTGATATCTACTTGAGCTGTGCTGGGTGAGATCATCGAGTTGTGGCCGGGAGGTCCATCGACGTCTCTCGGTACTTACTTCGTCTACTTCAAGTATCTCTTCTTCCTCCTGCTCATCGTCTTTGCCGCGGGGTCCTTCCGTTGGCCGCGCCCGGCCTGGATTCTGCCGGGTACGCTCGTCCTGGCGTCCGTCGCCTTCGTGGGCTTTGAACGGCCGCTCGGACGGCCATACGGTGTCATCGAAGAAGGACGCGGTCTCGAAGACCTGGGTCACGTCATGGTCACGGCGACGCGTGGTGTCACCGGCGACGGGCGTGTGGTGGGAGAGGCGAATCCCCAGCCGTTGTGGGGATTGATTCTGGCTGCCATGTCTGGATTCGATGGAGAGCGTTTGTGGAGGCTGTACCGTTTCGTGCCTTGGCTCTCTCTGCTTTGTCTCGGGTGCGCCGTCGCCTTCTTCTCGGACGTTCTCGGCGAGCGCGAGCAGCTACAACGAGGCACGCTGCCGGGCCTCGCCACTTTTTTCGTCCTGTTTCTGAGCTCGCATCGTCTGAGCTTCCACGAACCGGAGTCGACATTCTGGTCGGAGTCCTTCTGGAGCACGCCTCAACTGGGTATCGCTCTGGCCGCCCTCTGCCTGTTTTTGCGATGGCTTGCCGACAACTCTCTTGCCGCGTCGATCGCGGCCGTTGTCTCCTTTGCTTTCGTGGGATGGATGGATCCTCGTCTCGCTCTGCTTCTCGCGGCCGGTGCTTTGCCCTGGCTGATAGGCGAAAGGATGGCGCCAGGTTCTCGTACTGGCCTCGGGTCTTGTCCTTTTCTTTCCTTTTCGCGCTGCGCCTCCCCGGATCGATTTGCCCGTAACTTTTGGAAGCTGGTACGACGCGGTCAGCCGCATCTTATCGGTCACCGTGGATCTAGGGCTCGTTTTTCTGCTTGCCGTCATCGGCGTCGGGCTTTTGTTGCGCTCCGGCCGGCCTCGAGAAACTCTTCTCGGAACGTGTACTCTCGTCGTCCTCGCTCTATGGACGCTCGCGTCTTGTTCTCCCGCCATGGCGCAAACGCTAGGTCTCCGCACGCTCAGCGCGTCGGTGCGTATGCTACTCTCGGTGACGGCGGCCTATGGACTCTATCGAGGGCTGGCGCACGCGGGCTCGCTTTATCCGGAGCTTCCAGAAGAGTGGGGCTTCGTACCTCGGAGCTTGCGCCGGCACTCCGCGGCGCGGGTCGGGCTATCGGCCTTCTTTCTTCTTTCCCTCCCCTGGTGTTTTCCCTACTGGTGGATGCCCGTTCGCATGGATCCGACTTACGTGGCAAGCGTCGCGCCGCTCTCGGGGAACCTTCTATCTATGTCGGACGCGATCCGTGAGAAGACCGAGCCCGACGCCGTCTTCGTGGCGGGCGCGAGCTACGCCCCCTGGATTCCGGCGATTGCCGGACGGCGCGTGCTCCTCGCCGGCGGGGAGCCGTTGAGTCTCGTCACGCGAGAGAAATCCCAGCGCGCATTCGCCTTCTCGAGAGATGCCGAAGCGATAGCCTCGGCGGCGGCCACGTGGAACCTCACCCATGTGGCTTGGGGAAGGCTCGACCAGCCCGCCCGTGACGAGAAAGGCCCCATCTTGGACTTTACGTTTTTCGAGAAGAGCCCCCTCTTTGAACAGCGGTTCCGTCTTCGCCGCTGGGTGCGTATTTTCGAGTACACTCCCGCCAGGCTGGAGTGAATCGAAGGCGGCTTCCTATCAGACGCCGCCGCTGACCATGCGGGCATTCACGTCTACTTGGCGTGCCGGACCGACCTCAAGATCCTCGCTGAACCGGGGGTGTCACGGTCGTGGTCGTCACCTCGCTGCTCTTTCTGGTTCCAGGGGACTAGCGCTGGGGCATCTCCCGCTGAAGTTCTATCCAAGTTTTGCCGATGGGTTGGTTCTTGACGCAGCACCGGAACCACTCTGAGATATGCCAACCGGCAAGGGCATGCCCTCCATTGTTGAGGTGCGTATCTCCTCTGACGTAGAGGTTCTCGTTGGTGCGGGAGACGTGCTCCCGAAAGATGGGGAGCAAATCCAGGTAGGGGATGCCCTGCTCGCGCGCAAAGAGCTGGAGATAAGCCTGTGGAAAGTCGATGTCGAAACCTGGACCATAGGGCTCACCGCTGTAAACTTGCTCCCGCGTGGGCAGTGCCACCAGGGCGAGCCCTACTCCTTTGTAATCGAGGATCCTCGCCATCCGTTCCAGCGTGTCGAGAGAGACGTCCTTGGTCTCGACGGCGATAGGGGGTACGGGACTTGCGACCAGAACGAGTAGGCAATGAAGCGTTGGTTCACCCGGAAATCGATGGCGAGGTGCTCCATCTCGAGAAACGGCGCGAGCAGACGGAAAAGGGCGAAGCCCCGGAGGGTTCTGCGGAGGGCCGAGATTTCGAAGCTCGGCTGTGATGTCGTGCGGTCTTTTCGAAGAAAGAGCGCGGGCACTTTCTTTTCCAGGACATGGTCGTCCAGGACGGCAGTGCCATGGATGATATGGTCCTTTCCGGCGCCGAGGTAGGTATCTCGAAAGTCGTTTCCGTTGAAAGAGACCAAGACGGCTCGACTGAACTGCGGTAGAGTGCGGCGCCCGGCCGGTGTCCAGCTTAGAGCTCGATCCTCGTGACTCACTCCATCGGCACTTCGATGAGCGGCACGTCCCAGTGGGCGTCGAGGATCTCGAAGCGGTGTCGTTCCTCGGCGTGGAACGTCTCCATGTCCGAGAACAGGCGCGCGGCGATCTCCGGCGCGGGTGACGGCTTCATGAACTCTGTGTCGTTCTTGAAAATGAGCTCCGTTGCGAACGTCCAGTCGGCGCGTCCGTCGCCGTGGTGCAAAGGCGCGTAGACTTTGACGTCCACGAGCCAACCTCCCTCGCATGAGCGGCCATTATGATGACTTTGCAGCTCATGGCAACCCGCACGGTGCTTCCGCCATGAGGGCAGCTTCCCGGTCGGCTTGGGACACGCGTTCGAGGTTCACGGGCAAAGGAGGCTAGCTCCTCGAGCTCGACGGTTGTTCAAGAGGAAGTGCGATGGACTCCGTAGCACACGATGTTGTTGACCTAGCTGAAATTCGAACAGCCGTTGCGTGATGCACAAGAATTCCAACAAGTATTAGACGGCGAGGAGCTTCCGTGGTACAAAATGCCATGCCAGCAAGAAAAGTCGGGTCTACCCGTGGGCGGAAGTCTCTGTCGAAGAAAAAATCCGCTTCTGCCAAACGCAAAGCCACGAAGAAGAAAGCGCCGGCGAAACGCAAGAAAGTCGTGAAGAAGAAGCCGAGTGCGCGGGTTCGACCGGCCAAGAAAGTCAGAAAAAGCAAGGCCGTCGCGCGCAAGAAAAAGCCCGCGCGACGTAAGAAAAGCAAGAAGACCGCAAAGTCGTTGGGCAAACCGCTCTATTTATTGTCCGTCGACGTGGAGAACGTACGCTGCTTCGGCCCGGCTCAGACCCTGCAGCTCTCCGACGAGCGAGGAAAGCCCTATGGCTGGACGGTCATCTTCGGCGACAATGGCGCTGGCAAGACGACGCTCTTGCAAGCGGTCTGCGGCATCGCCTCGACGCTGCAGGATCACAAGGAAGTCCCCTCGTTCATTCGCTATAACTGGTGGCCTCAACGCAAACCGACGAAGCCTGCCCTCGTGCGCTCAAATGTCCTGCTGAGGCCTCGGGAGGTCGCGGAGTTCTCGGTGCGATACAGCCCCGCGCGCCGGCGCCAGAGCCCGCCGCCGCGCTGGGACTTCAACCGAGACGGCACGCTGATCTATTTCGGCTATGGCGCGTCTCGCCGGCACGGACAGGCCGCCGACTCGGGGCGCAAGCCCCTCGAATCGTCTGCCGATGAAAGCCTCTTCGTGGATGACGCCGAGCTTCTGAACGCCGAAGAGTGGTTCGTGCAGATGAGTCATCTCGGGCCGGCGCGCCGTCAGCTTCGCGAAGCTCGCGCCGCCAAGAAGGTGCGCGATCTGCTCAATGCGGTCTTGCTCGACGTGAACGATATCCGCATCGCTTCGAACCAAGGACGAGTGGAGTTCGAGACGCATTACGGCTGGGTCTGCTTGGGAGACCTCAGCATGGGCTATCGCACGCTGATTGCCTGGATCGTGGACTTCGCCCGCCGACTATATGTGTTGAACCCGCGCAGCGCCGATCCCCTCGCCGCACCCGCCGTGGTTTGCGTCGACGAGATCGATCTTCATCTGCATCAGAGGTGGCAACGCAACTTGATGAAAGTTCTCACGGAGGTCTTTCCGAAAACGCAGTTCATCTGCACGGCGCATAACCGCACGGTCTCGCAGGCGGTCCCGAGGGACGCCAACCTCGTATTGTTGCGGCGCCGAGGGGATCACGTCGAGATCCACAACAACGCTGCCGAGCTACTCGAGGGGGTGCGTTAGCCGTCGTCCTCGTGGAAAACCCTGACGTCGAGTTCCATCGCGGTATCGATGGAATGAAAGGCCTGAATCGCAGGTTGTAGTTTCTTAGGAGGCGCCTGGCAAATCCCTTTTCCGGAGCGTCTCGCTCGCATATTCGGCACGGGCCTTGGAGTCGAAGGGCCGGCCAGCGGCCGTGCACCAAGCGGCGACCTCCTCGACATCCACATCGACCTTCTCGACGCGCATGCCTTGCAGCGACGATCGCGGGCCGCGGGATTTCGTCACCGTTTTCGACGACGAGGGCGAAATCCTGATCCAGGTTGCCGCCAATATTGGGAACGCCGTCCGAGTTGATGTTGGAGGCGCTGACCGAGACGGTGAAATCCCCGATCGTGCCAGCGGGGAGATGGACGCTCTTCCACGTTGTTCCGCATATCCGCGGCGCCACCCGTGGTCGACAAAGCACCCGAGAAGACGTTCCCCTTGTACATCTGGCCGCCCACCGTGACCGTGAGATCCAGGTCGTTGTTGAAGGCCGGACCGGTGGTTGACCCGGGTGCGTCGGTCCAGGCCAGCGTGACTCGGAACGGACGGCTTGGCTCCGCGATCGTGCCGGTTACCGTGAAGTTCTGGCCGCTGGCGGTGAACATCTCTTCTGGGCGCTGGTCGTACAAGAGCCGGGGCGGTGTGTCGAAGGCCCGCGCCGAGGTTCACCGCACCCATACCTTGGCTGTTGGACCAAAGTGTATCGTTCGCCCCCGCACCCGTCAGGTAGCGGGCCGAGCTCATCAAAAAAGCCCTTGGTCATGGCCGGGCTGACTGGTGCCCGATGAGGTCGCATAGAACTGCTGACCGGCGGGGAAGAAGAAGCCGGTGGCGAGCCCGCAATTGCCCGAGCCGTCGAAGCAAGCATTCGCCTGTCCGGTCGCACCGGGGGTGGTGGCTTGGTAGACACCTCCGCTCACGTGCGTCCCCGGAGCGACCAGGTCCGGCTTGATCCGCCCGTCCTCTGTGGGGCCGCGGCTCAAAAAGTCTGCCATGTCGTCCGCATTGTCGGCGAAGCTGTCATCGAGGCCGCAGCCATCCGCGTCACCCAAGTAATGGATGTTCTCGCTCGCACCGACGGTAATCACGTTCTTCGCCGTTGCCGGAGAGCGGAGGCCCTGGAAGCCTTCGTTGCCGGCGGCAACGATTATCACCATCTCCTGGTTTCCAGTTGAAGCCACTGCCGCTCCGGCTGGCTGCGCGTCGCGGACGAGCGCATCGAAGGTTTGCGCGGTGACGTCGTAGGCCCCGTAGACGAGACCGCCCCAACTGTTGCTGCTGATACGGGCGCCGTCGGCGTAAGCTCTCGACTGCAGGTCGGGGAAATCCGGGAAGGTGTAGTCCGGCGCGAAGATCACCGAGGATCCGACTTTGACGAACGGAGCGACTCCGAGGCCGAAGCGAAAGCCGTCGGCGTCGGCGAAAGGGAAGCCGAACCCGTCATTGTAGCCGGCTAGGATATGAGCGTTGATGTTTCCGTGCCCGTCGCACCCTTCCAGGGTATTACCGAAGATGGGCGAGCCCTCAAGGCGGTTATAGAGCACGCGACTCGGGGCGGAAGTATTGCCGCCGATATAGAGGCCGGGGTGGTTGGGTGACGTTGTCGCGTTGTCGATGCCGCTGTCGGAAATGTCGACCGCAAAGCCCGATGCCGTAAACTGCTGCTGGGTGAAGCCGCTCGCGGCCAGGAAGTCTAGATACCCGGCGTCGTTCCCGTGAGGTCGGAAGCCATGATCTGGCCTTGTCGCTCACCGGATTTTTCCGGAACGGCGAACGGATGGATCGAGACGACATCTGGCCGCGCCGCGACGGCGTCCAAGTCAGAAGGCTCGAGCGGGACGATCAGATTGAGGTAGTCCCGCACCCGGAACTGACTACGTAGCGCGCCGCTAGAAATGGCACCGACCATTCCGATAGTAACGGCGTTGGCGGCCGGGTCGTCGACGAGCTGGACGGCATAGAGGTCCTCATCCCGCGCGGCAGCGGATCGCCGGAGCCTTTGGCGACGGAGAGCGCGGAGTTGCGCCGCCCGGAAAGCGCCCGGATGAACCTTGTGCTCCGTCTGATAGGGCGCCTGCCATTGGAGGATGCGATCCGAGCTTTCGAGCTCGGTGAGTGCACCCAAGCTGGCAGCGTCGGCGTAAACGAGATAGGCGTTATGGGGAAGGTAGGTGACGAGATCAGCGCCGGTATCGCTGAGAGCGGTGATCCACTCCGGCCGCGACGGGCCCACGAACTGAACGATCTGCAAGCGCTTGCCATCGAAGTTCTCCGGAGCCGCACGTCGCGGGCCGGCGGCGGCGCTCGTTTCGGTATCGATGGGACCGCTGTTCAGCAACACGAAGCGGTACTCGTCCACGGCCTCGACCGAAGGATGGCCGGCTAGCTCTTGGGCGGCGCTGTCCGGCACGTCGTAAAGAAGATAGCCGCCGTAGTCGGCCCCGGCGGCCCCCGAGGCTAAGGAGTCGGCCTGCCAGCGAGCGATCCTTCACGCGCAGCTTCCGCCCGCGCGCACGTCCCTGGGCTTGGACGGCGGGTCTCAGTGTGGATACGAGCTCCCAGCCAAAGAGGAAAAGGAGCGAAGCGCCCAAAACGAGGCGCAAGGCACGTCGGCGCGAGCTACCGGCGCGCTCGCGCTTGTGCGTCGAAGACCAGGATGGTCTCATCATCGCCCCCTTTCCGTGTCGATAAGCGGCTTTGGAGCAAGCTCGTCACCCGCTTGGTGCTTATCGATCGAGCATAATGGAAACCCCGCCCAAAAACGCGCCGGAAGCGGCTCCTTCTAAGCGACTCCAAAAGTAACACGCTTCGTACGAGCTGTAAAATCCCGCCGGCGCCGCTTCAGGGGCTCGATGCAATCACTCGGGTTTGTTGACCCGTGACTTATGCGAGCACGTTGGGTGCAAATCCCAATCTTGCTTCCGCTCTCCAAATTTATCTGTTCCCAGCGATTCCCTTTTTCGTGTCGATCTTTCGTCATCCTCACTGTTTTCGATTGTACGGGTGGGCCATCATACAATCTGTGAGCTGCGTCGTGGGGAATCGAGGGCAGCGCAGTGGGGGGACCTGCCCCAAATCTCCCAGGCACGAAACGCTTGCGTGCCGCTTCCATAAACCCGATCCAGGACGGGAATAGTGGTTGACGCCGGCCACACGACCATCGGAACTGCGATTTCACGGGAGTCGAAGACTATGGTCAACGTCGTGGTGATCACAAGAATCGGGCCCATCCCGCGGACACCGCCGGCATCGCGTGAAGTCCAGGAAGCTCAGGCTGCGAGGCGCCTGTAGTAATGATGGAGTCCGCCTACTTCGGAACGGCGCTCACTTTGCCCGTCGACGGTGCTTGGACAGGACGAGGTTCAGGCGCGTCCTTCCCCAGCGATAAGTGAGTCCGGCACGAATGATAGTAGTCGACGTACCCTCGCAGGATGCGCCTCACGCGACGCTCGTCGCGGACGATCACATGGTCGAGACACTCGCGGCGGAATGCTGCCGATCACCCGTTCGACGTACGGATTTTGCCATGGCGAGCGCGGCGCCGTCCGAACCTCGTCGACGCCGAGGCCATCGACGCGCCGGCTGAAGTACGGACCATAGACTCCATCTCGGTCTCGCAGCATGTAACGCGGAGCCGTATCCCACGGAAAGGCGTTCACGATCTGCTGCGCGGTCCACTCTGCAGAAGGATGGTCTGTGACGTTGAAGTGTACGATTCGACGACGATCGTGACGAAGCACGATGAAGACGAACAAAACCCGGAATGTTGCTGTCGGCAAAGTGAAGAAGTCTGTCGACGGAGACCAGATCTTTAACGTGATTGTCGAGAAAGCTCCTCCAGGTCTGCGACGGTGGTATTCGATGCCGAACCGTGTACTTCGATACGGCGGCCTGCGAAATGGATATGCCAAGCTTCATGAGTTCGCCGTGTACGCGAGGTGCTCCCCAGGTGACGTTAGCTCGACACATATCCCGGATCAGCTCGCGTACATCCAGAGAGACGCCTGGTCGACCGGGCCGACGTTTCCGACTCTCCCAAGTCCAATAGCGTCTGAACCCGGCGCGGTGCCACCGGACAACGGTTTCGGGCTTCACGATGACGAGGACGCTGTCCCAGTCAGTCCAGACTCTGGACGTGAGAAAGAATCCAGATTTTGTGCTGAGGGCGACGTCCAGGACTCGATGATGATCGCGCAAAGGCGGATTGGTCGGTGGCCTTGAGTTTCGATGGTGTGCAGTGAAACGTCCGGCTGGGTGGTCAATCGCCGATCAGTTGGCGCTTATGCCGGTGCGAGTTTCGATATGAACTTCGGCCTCCATCTGAGGCGATTCCATTGCTGGATATTGTAAGTGAGGGCGGTCCACAGAGATTCGGTGCGCACTTTGGTGATTCCGCGCACGCTAAACTGCCGCAGGCCGAACTTGGTTTTGATCCAGAGGTTCGGAAACTCGGCCACCTGCGAGCGTGTCTTGTAGATTTCCTTGGCCTCGTCGGTCTGCATCTTGCATCGGAACTCGACGATGTCGGGCAAAGGTTCACTCCGCTCGATCGAGCGGCCGTGCCGCGTACGAGGACAACATTGATCTTTGGCCGGACAGCTCTGACAGTCTTGCTTCGACACCTTGTATCGATAGCGCATCGAGCTATGGCTTTCGAGCTTAGCGTCGTAGCGTAGGTGCTTGCCCTGCGGGCACACATACGTGTTCGTCCCCTTATCGAAGACAAACTTCGACGCCTCGTATTCCTCACTCACTCCGTGGTGCTTATACGACTTACCCCGATTGAGCACTGCTGCCTTGTTGTCGGATTGGGGGCCGATAAGCTCGATGTCACGCTTCGTCATCTCCGTAATGTTGTTGTTACTGATGTAGCCCCCATCCACGACCATCTGCTCGGGTGCACGCTGCATGCTCTGTTCAATCCGCTCTATCGCTGGTGTCAGCTGCCGATAATCGCTGCCCGCCTGCGTGGCTTCGATGTCGACAATCAAGCCATGCGCGGCATCCGTTGAGACCTGCACGTTGTAGCTAGGGGCCGAGCCGCCCTCGGCTTGCTTCATCACACGCGCGTCCGGATCGGTCGTGCTTGCGCGGTCGACCCGGCTTTTCGCCGCTTTCAGCTTGTCGTATTCCTTCAACGCTGATTCCAGATGCTCCTTTCTCTCTCGCGCGGCGCGTTGATGTGCAGCTTGTCCCTGGCGCGTTGAATCTTCCTCCGTCTGCTTTTCAAGAGCCTCGACTGCCTTACGTGCATGCTCCAGATATTCCTCGACTCGACCCTTCGTGCGGAAACTATTCCCCGATGCGTTCGCCCGAATCCGCGTCCCATCCAGCATGACTCGCTCGAGCGTGATCAATCCGTCCGCACTCAAAAGACCCAACGTTTGTACAAACAATTCGTGCAGCGCCTCGGCATGGGTCACCCGAAAGTCCGATAGCGTATGGGCACTGATGCTCTGCATTCCCGTCAGCCATTGATACGCCGGGTGATGCTCGCACAGCCGCTCAATCGCGCGCGCCGAACTCACCGACTGACTGTAGCTGTAGACCCAAAGGCTCACCAGTAGATGCGGATCGAATGCAGGCCGCCCTGCACCACCCTCGACCGAGTGGACCTGCTCCGTATACCCGCTGAGGTCCAGCCGACCCACGAACTCCCAGATCGCTCGCGCTGCGTGATCCTCTGGAATCAACTGCTCAACGTCCACCGTCCGCAACAGCAGCTGCGCCCGATCCACAACCTTCAACCGAGCTTGTGTCGCGCGCGCTCCTTCATCACCGTCATCGCCACGTTTTCGCGGACTCGGCATACCAGGTAGCGATGCTTGCTTCTTACCCACGTTTACCACGCTTCACCCGCGGCGTCCGACGAACTATCAGTGTGTTCCGATCCTCGACGACCCACTCAAGCTCCTCGCCAGGCTCCATCTCCAGCGCCTGCGCCAAAGGCGACGGGCAAATCACATAGAACTGACGCGTATCGTTGGCTCGCTTTATCACCTGCAGCTTCGTCACGTATCCCATGATGGGCTTACGCTAAAGCATAGCGATAACACTAGTCAAGTATTAATTTTTTCTCACGTCCTCGGTGCAAGAGCACCCAGAAGCCGCGGTCGAGATTCGAGAGCCGAGGCCGTTTCAGTGAGCGCTGGACGACGGCAAGCTGTTGGCGCAGAGCGAGATTCTCAAATGCCAGGGAGCGACGCGCCTTGAACGCCGAGATGAGTGACCGAAGAAGCAACCAGATCATGATGGGATACTGACTCCCGCGTGCGAGAAAGATCAATAGGGACGCGCCGGATGAATAAGTGGAAGCCTCACCGGGGACGACCCTATGTTTCTAGCGCGCGCAAGTCAGCCGAAATGTCTAACCGGTTGGACATTCTCTCATTCAAGCACCATCTGGTAATTGGCGCCGTGCCGCGAGACCGACCGCCCAACGGGGCGAGACGTCTCCCGCGCCGACCGCGATGAACGTGAAAGCCGAGGGCAGGGCGCGAGAGCGCCCGCCATAACGCTTGCAAGCCTGGTCGCGCTGATGACGCTAGCGCTTTCTGTTCCGCGCGTAGCCCGCGAGCCCGACAACCCCGGTGCCGAGGAGAAAGAGGGTCGAGGGTTCGGGTAATTCGGAAAAAGTGAAGCTTCCAGCCAGGGTTTCGTGGTTCACGAAACCAACCTCAGTCGCGACGGTGTACGTCATGTTAAACGCAGTCTGGTCTAAGCCGCTAAAGAAAAGGGTAAAATCGTCGGTAGTACTGTTCATGGCGCTAGTATTCGGCAGGCCGCCCAGCCTGACACTGCCAGGAATTCCGTCACGAAAGCTGAAGCTGATGCCTATGTTACTGCGGGCGTTAGCTTGTAGAAGTCGGGCTTGAAAAGAAAGGCCAAAGCGCCAATGAAGTCGGCCGTCAGCGCCGTGTAGGCGACGAGGACGAGCACGGCGAGCGACGGCATGAGAAACTTCACGGCGCGCTCGAGGCCTTTCTGGATGCCGGCGGCGACGATCACGATCGTCACACCCATGAAAATCGCGTGCCCCAGCATCATCCGTGGGATGTTGTTGGTCAGGGCTCCGAACAATGCGCCGGCCCCGTCCGCATCCGTGATGCCTCCGAACGCGCCGCTCAAGGCCGACAACGCGTAGTCCATCGTCTACCCGGCGACAACGGCGTAGTACATGAGCCCGACGGTCGGCGCGAGCACGGCTTGCCAGCCGACGCCTTCCCAAAATCGGCTGCCGCCGTGCTCCTTCGAGAGGCTCCGCATCGTGCCGACGGGGCTTCGGCCGCCGCGGCGACCGATGGCCATCTCCGCCATCAAAAGGGGGACGCCAATCAACGCGATGCAGGCGCAGTAGACGAGCACGAAAGCGCCCCCACCGTTGATGCCGGTGATGTACGGAAAGCGCCAAATGTTTCCGAGACCGACAGCGCTTCCCACGGCTGCAAGTAGAAAGGCGCGCTGAGACGACCATTGCTCTTGGGCCGCGTCGTTCGCCATCGTCAAATTTTGAGATACATGCCGATCGACTCAGGCGCCGTCGCCGCGAATCCAAACTTGCTGTACAAGCGATGGGCGTTGCCATCGGCGATCAAGCTGACATAAGCGGACGGTGGTGCGTGGTGCTGCAGACGGTGGACGAGTGCTTTCATGATCCGCGTACCCAAGCCTCGGCCTTGATGTTCCGGCACCACGGCGATGTCGACGACTTGGAAAAAACAGCCGCCGTCTCCCCGTTTACTAATGACGCGCCCCATCCCGACGACCTCGCCGTCGTCGAGGATGGAGACGCCGTATCAAGTGATGGGATGGACTCCTCCGCTGACATAGACGGCATCGATGTGCCAAAGTCAGTCGAAAGAACGCATCGAAAAAGGAGGAGTCCGAATGAAAGATACGACGATCGCTGTGGATCTTGCAAAGAACGTCTTCGAGATTGCCATCTCGCGCGAAGCGGGGAAGGTGTCCAAGCAACTCCGTGTGAGTCGACCCAAGTTGGTGTCGTTTTTTGCAAAACAGAGCGCTGCCACCGTGCTTCTTGAAGCCTGCGGCTCGGCTCACTTCTGAGCAAGGACGTTGCAACGGTTGGGACACGACGTCGTCCTGCTCCCACCTCACCTCGTAAGGCCGTATCGACGCGGGAGCAAGAACGACCGCGCGGACACCAAAGCTTTGCTCGAGGCTTACCGGAACGAGGAGATTCTTTCGGTGCCCATCAAGTCCGTGCGCCAGCACACCCTCGCCGCGCTCCATCGCCTACGCTCAGGATGGCTCTCCACACGGACCGCACGCATCAATGCCGTACGCGGGATCCTGCGCGAGCTCGGACTCTTCATCCCCAAGGGCGCTCACTTCGTCGTGCCCGCCATCTCCGAGCTCGTCGAAGACGCTGATTCTGATTTGCCCGACGTGCTCCGTCCGCACCTGCGTGATGCGTGCTCCGAGATTCGAGAGCTCAAGGACAAGTGCGCTGGCATCGAGCACGAGCTCAAGGCGCTCGCCAAGCAGCTTCCTGAGGTGCAACGACTTCTCACCATTCCCGGCATCGGACTTCTGACCGCGACCGCCATCGTCGGCTTCGTTGGGGATCTGCGCCGCTTCCCATCGGGACGCCGCTTCTCGAGTTACCTCGGCCTCGTTCCCAAAGAGAACTCCAGTGGTGACATTCGCCGCCTCGGGCGCATCACCAAGCGTGGCGACTCCTACCTCCGTACGCTCCTCACGCAGGGCGGACGCGCCGTGCTCCGAGCGGCCAACGTCAGCAAGAGCCCGCCCGACAAGCTCCGCGCCTGGGCGCGGAAGGTCCACCGCTCGCGGGGACACAACAAAGCCGCGATTGCTGTCGCCAACAAACTCGCCCGGATAGTCTGGGCCGTCTCCACCCGCGAGAGTGAATTCCAGTCGGTGCCCGCGGCCGCATAGAGGCTCCACTTTCGTGTTTTCCTTCTTCCCTTCCAACAGAGGCTGCGACGATACCCATCCAACTGATGGCGTACCGGTCGGACCGGCGCGGGGTCAAGCCGATAGCAACACTGGCCCTCAGAGGTCGCTCAAAGTGATTGGCTCCTCGCGCGCGGATTTTCCGTCATGGCCCGGAGCACCCAAGACGCTCCTCACTGAGGCCGTAGATATGTTTGCAGTCTGACCCACTCGTCACCGATTTGGACGAGCAGCTCTGAGGAAGACTTTTTTGAGAAAGGTGTTGATTGAGGAGTCCAGATATGTTGCTGAGCCCCAGCTCCGCCGCGTCGATGCCTCTGTCTTGAAGCCCTGCGGCGAGGCGAACGCGCCGATAATCCGCGACGCCCGGCGCTCGTGGCACGAGCTCGTAGCTCACTCGCCCCCCGTGACCACGCGGGGGAGACCGTTTTCTTCCAGCGTTCGATTGAACGCAGGAAGCTCATTGTTGAGCAATCGATCCAGCTCGATTTGGTACTCCGCGTAGCGGCCGCTCAGGACTTGATGCACCTCGCGGTGTTGATCCGTGGGGGGAAAGTCCGCGACCGCCACGGCGCTCGCGAGATAGGCGACCCGTCCCGCGACGCGCATCGGCCAGCGCACGCGGTCTTGGCCGGTCCCGGTGATCTTGAGCTGCACGATCTTCTCTTCGAGGGCTACGAACGTCCCGTCGAGCTCTTGGGCGCTCGACACGATCGCGGCCGCGTTGTTGCCGAGATCTTCCGCGACGGCCTGCAGGTCTTCGAGCTGCCGGCGGATCCACTCGATCTTGTTAATCGATTCCGCCACGGCATTCAATTCGTCTCTCAGCGTGCGCACCATCTCGGTCTGCACACGGATGTCCGCCTCGGAGCCTTCGGAACTCGGATCTTTGAGGACTTCGAGCGTTTGGCGCATCGCGTGCTCGCCGACCTTCAAGACCACCGTGTACGTGCCCGGCGGCTCGACGACCGAGATGCGGCCGACGAAAGCCGGACGCCAACGATCCTGATTGAGCTCGACCCAATCCGCATATTGGGGCGCCGTCCGAAGCTTGATTTCGGTCGACGGCTCGCCGCGGAAATCCCACCACACGCGGTTGATGCCGGGATGGTTCGTTCCGCTCAGAGTCCGTAGCGTGTCCCCGGCGGCGCTTTGGATCTCGAGGCATACACCTTCCTCCGCCTCGCCCGATAACCAATAGTTGATGCTCGCGCCTTCTGGCGGATTTTCGCCGACCGACGGATCGTTCGGCATCGACATCGGCGACGTGATCGGGCGAAAACGGTAGGCCGGTTTCGGTTCGAACAAGTGCGCTTCGGAAGAGGCGACTTCGTCCGTCAGCTGCTGAAGCGGGCTGACGTCATCCAGAATCCAAAAACCGCGTCCGTAAGTGCCCACGACGAGATCGTTGAAGTGTTCTTGAACGACGAGGCCGTAGTTTGGCGAGGCCGGCAAGTTGTTCTGGAGCGGCTTCCAGAGCTCGCCGTCGTTGAACGACACGTAGACGGCGTTCTCGGTGCCGAGATAGAGAAGGCCGGGCCGGACCGGATCCTCGATGACCGCGCGCGCGTAGCTGAGTGGGCTATCCGTGATGCCGTCGACGATCTTCGTCCAGCTCGCGCCATAGTCGTCGGTCTTGTAGACATGCGGGTCGAAGTTGCCTTGCTGATGATGCTCGATCGCCAGGTAGGCTTTCGCGGCGTCCCACTTCGAGGCGTCGATGCCTCGGACGACGCCGTCGGGCGGCAGGTCGGGAAGATTGCCGGTAACGTCGGCCCAACTGGTGCCGCCGTCACGGCTGACGTGCACCATGCCGTCGTTAGAGCCCGCCCACAGCACACCTGCCTGCGCGGGAGACTCGTCGAACGCGTAGATGACACAGCAATACTCGACACCGATATTGTCCGGTGTGAGGCCACCTGAAATGCCTTGCCTCGACTTGTCGTCGGTGGTGAGGTCGGGACTGATGACATCCCAGCTCTGGCCGCCATTCGTCGTGCGATGCACGTTCTGGCTCGTTACGAACACGGTGTTGTTGTCGTGCGGTGAGATGAGGAGCGGAAACGTCCACTGAAAGCGGTAGCGGAGCTCCGCCGCGGGCCAGCCCCCTGTGCTCTCCGGCCACACTTCGACTTGACGGAACTGGCGCGTCGTCTCGTTGTAGCGGACGACGATGCCGCCGCGCGCCCCGGCGCCGGAAGCGCTCGACCAGATGATGTTCGGGTCCGTCGGATCCGGGCTGGCGAAGCCGCTCTCGCCGCCGCCGACGGAATGCCACATCCCGCGCGGGATGCTGCCGCCACCGAAGCCGCGGGTACGGCTCCGGCTCGGCCCGCGCGTGGACGGCCCGTCTTGACGATTGCCCATGACGTTGTAGGGGATCGCGTTGTCCGCGGTCACGTGGTACATCTGGGCAATAGGAAGCTGCACCCGGTGCCAGCTCTTGCCGCGGGTCATCGTGACGGCCGTGCCGCCATCGTTTCCGACAATCATCCGGTTACCATCCGTCGGATCGATCCACAAGTCATGGTAGTCGCCGCCTGGACGTTGGCGCCCACGGAGGGGAATACCTGTACGTCCGCCGTCAATCGAACGCACGAAGGCGGCCGTCAAGAACAAGACTTCATCGGGGTCGTCCGGCAGGACGACGCAGTTGTTGTAGTAACCCGTGCGGCCGCCGAGGTTGCGGTCGTGCGTCATCAAGCGCCAATTCTTGCCGCCGTCATCCGAGCGCCATAACTCGCCGCTCTCGGTCTTCTCGCCGTGCCAAGGGACACCGTCGCCCGTCTCGATCAGCGCATAGATGCGATTCGAGTCCGCGGGTGTCAAACAAATGTCGACTTTGCCGACAGGAAGCTCGGGGAGCCCGTTGCCTTCGAGCTTGGTCCAAGTGTCGCCGCTGTCGCGCGACATGTAGATGCCGCTTCCCGAACCGCCACTCTCGCGGCCCCACGTGTGCACTTGAACGTTCCACATTCCTGCGAAGAGGATACGCGGGTTGTTCGGGCTCATCTCGAGGCTCGACGCGCCGGTGTTCTCGTCGACGAAAAGCACGTGCTCCCACGTCTCACCACCGTCCATCGTGCGGAAGATGCCCCGCTCTGCTTGAGGGCCGTGGCTGTGCCCGAGCGCGGCGACATAGACGATGTCGGGATTCTTGGGGTGGATGAGCACACGCGCCGTGCGGCTCGGCCAAGCGAGCCCCATCTTCGTCCACGTCTCGCCGCCATCGGTGGATTTGTAGACACCGCTTCCGATGGAAACGTTCGATCGGATGTGCGGCTCACCCGTCCCCGCCCAAACGATCTGGGCATCGGAGGGCGCTACGGCGAGCGCACCGATAGCGTGCTCGGGGTGATCGTCGAAGATCGGACGCCAATACTCGCCGCCGTCCTCGGACTTCCAAATGCCGCCGGAAGCCGCGCCGGCATAGTAGGTGAGCGGATCGCCGGCCACGCCCGCGACGGCCGCGACGCGGTTGCCGACGGGGCCGATGTGGCGGTATTTCAGATCTTGATAGAGCTCTTCAGAGACGTCTTGGGCCGCCAGTGGGACGGCGACGAGTAGAAACAGGGGCAAGATTTTCGCGAGCATAAAACCTCCAGGCAACGCCGGGCAAGTCTACTTCAACTTGCTAGTCGAGGGCACGATTGGGCGCGCGCGTCGCGTCCTTGGGCGTTACGACCGGCAGCCCGTCTCGGTTACCCCATTCTTGCCACGAGCCAACATAGTTGCGCACACGTGGGTACTCTAGCCCATGTTTACCCTTTATGGGCACCCTAACGCTCGTAAGTGACTGAATTCAAAGGAACGGGGGTTGAATTTGCCCAAAACGTAGAGACAGATATTGTGCTTTGAGCGCCATTAATACGTTGTAATCGTGGACAATGATATGTAGTATGCGTGAGGACAGGTTATGTTCTTCCGCATCGTTCGGGCCGCAGGCGGCAAAGGGGTTCAACATGAGTATGTCCGCCTGGTCGAGTCGTATCGGGAGCACGGCAAGCCGAAGCAACGCGTAGTGTGCAACTTGGGGCGCAAGGATCTCCTAGTTGCCAATCTCGACTCCCTCAATCGGTTGCTTGGGGCCGGTGAACCGGCCGACACCGAGCGAGCAGCCGAGCAGATCGCGGGGGCAGACGCGTGGGATTGGGGTCCGATGGTGGTGACGGCGACGCTGTGGCGCGAGCTCGGACTGGAGCAGATTCTCGACCGGCTCGGAGGCCGCGGCAAGCGCGACGGAGTGGCGCTAAGCGAGCGAGCTTTGGTGCTGGTCGCCAACCGGCTATGTGCTCCGTCAAGCGAGCACGGTCTGGCGCGCTGGCTCGAGACCGACTTCGTCTGCGACCGGCAGGGGCGGCGGTGGGTGCCGCAGTGGCGCGATGATGGGGAGCGGCGAGCGAGTCGCTCCCCGCGGGTTCGCGTGGAGTTTCGCCAACTCAAGCAATGGTACCGAACGCTCGACCAGCTGCATGCCCGCAAAGAACAGATCGAGAAAGAGCTGTTTTTGCGCTTGCGGGATCTGTTTTCGCTTGAGGTTGACATGGTGTTTTACGACCTGACGTCGACGTACTTCGAAGGTCAAGGCCCTCCGGGGCTCGGCGCCCACGGCTACAGTCGCGACCGCAGACCGCGTAACCGGCAAGTGCTTGTCGGTCTGGTGATGGTGGACGGTTGGCCGATCGCCCACCATGTTTTCGCCGGCAACTGGCGTGACGCGAAAACGGTGCCGCAGGTGCTCAACGATCTCAACGAACGATTCGGTTTGCACCGCGTGGTTTTTGTCGGCGACCGAGGGATGGTAACGAGCGACAGCCTGGCGGTGGTGCGCTCGCGCAAGCAGGGCTATCTCGTCGGGCTGCAAAGACGACGGCGCGAGGAGGTCTATCGTTACATCGAGCGCGCCAGCGGAGAGTGGATCGACTGCCCTGGTGGCATCACGGTGAGCGAAAAAGCCGAGCCACCTAAGACTCGTGTGCAAGAAGTCCGCTCCGAGCAGTCTGGCGTGCGCATCTTCGTCGTTCACAGCGACGAAAGGCTCGCCTACGAGCGCGGGCAGAGGCTGCGGGCCATGGGACGTGCCCGTGCGGCATTCGAGGCCCTTGAGCGCCGCGTGCGCGAGGGACGATTGAAAGCCCCCGAGAAAATCGGTGCCGCCGCCGCGCGCATACAGGCACGCCACCACGGTCACCGTTACTACGACTGGGAGTACAAAAACGCTCGCTTCCGCTTCTTCGAGCACCCGGTCAACCTCAAGCGCGAGCAAGCCTACGAGGGTAAGTACGTTATTCAAACCGAGGAGCAAAACCTCTCTCCGGTCGACGCCGTGCGCCTTTACAAGGACCTAAACGAGGTCGAGCGAGCCTTCTCATGCCTTAAGGATGTCATTGAGATGCGTCCCGTTTACCACCAGACCGATGAGCGTGTGGAGGCACATCTTTTCGTAGCTACGCTGGCCTTCCTTGTGCATCGGGCTCTTGAGAAAAAGCTCAAGGTCGCCGAACTCGACCTGTCCGCAACCGAGGCACTACAAGCGCTACGCTCGGTCCGGCTCGTCGACTTACAGCTGGGTTCTGGGCGGACCAAGCGCGTCGTCACGCGCGGCACCGCTCGCGCCAACTCGATCCTGACTGCACTCGGAATCGTTGAACGCGACCCGCCAGCCTTCTCCGAGGAGGTGCTGTCAGCGTAGAGACAAACCGCGGATCTCAGTCCTTTGTTTATGATGACTTAGAGACCTAAAAGGGAAACATGGGCTAGGAGCCGAAGGGCGACGTAGGCGTGGGCCGACCGATAGCCCGTGTTGCAAAGAGCGAGGATCTCATCCTCACGATTGATCGCACGGCTTCGAAAGACCGCTTGGAGCTCGTCCTTCGCTTTGAACTGTCCGTCGTCGCTCAATAGATGGACCCACTCCAGGTGGACCGCAGAAGGAATCGTGCCGTTGCGCGCGGCTCGTTGATCCGTGCCGAACCACTCACCATCGCTACGCGTGTCCAGAATGAGGCTTTCCGGATCCCCGATGGCGCGCCGCATGTCGTGGTACGTCGCGACGCGATCGCTTACGACGTGGTAGTCATAGGTAACAGGCGTCGGCGGCTCGGCGTCCCGGGTTTGGGTTGTCCCGGCCGACACACCGCTTGCAACGAGCCTCGGCCCGTTCGGGCGATTACCGGCGCTCAGCCTCCCGACTATCTACATAACCCAATGAGCGAAGGCGCTCGAGCATTTCCTCTGAGATTTCCGTCTCCGTCGCGCCTTCGGGGGTCATCGATGTGTCGGTCTCCAGATAGGCTACGGGGTGGGCTTCGAGCCAGCCGGCCTCGAAGCTCGAGACCGCGACTTTTCCGTCCATGTCGAGCGGCACGCCTTCGCCGAGCGCGTAGAGAATCGTGGGCGCAATGTCGAGGACCATCGTGCCGCGCACCTCGCCTCCGGCGCGGATGCCTGGTCCGCGAGCGGCGAACACACCGAACGGCGCATGATAGCCGCGATCGCCGCCCGATGAGCTGCCGTGATCGGAGACGAGCATGACGGTGGCGCGGTCGGGAAGTACCGCAACGAGCTCGCCAAAAAAACCATCGATTTGAAGATAGGTCTTGTCGACGACGTCGCGCACCGTGTCGGGACAACCTGGCGGGATGGCCTTCCCGTGGCGGAAGGGAAGAAAGAGATGGGCGCTCGCATCGATCGACTCGAAGTAAACGGTGAAAAAGCCGCGGTCCATCGTCGGGAGGAGCTTGCGCGCAATGCGCTGGTAGAACGCGTCCTGCCATAGAATGCGCTCGAAGCTCCTGAGCTTCTTGGGCGAGAGGGGCTGGCACGTTTGGGGAAAGAGCTCGGCGGTCATGCGCGCGATGGCCACGTCATCGGGAGCGAGCGTCTCAATCTCGTCGACGAGCTCGGGCGGCCACGTGAGTGCGGTCGACGTCTTCTTCCGTTCGCCGCGTATGCCGAGATGCGAGCTCACGAGAAAACCGTTGACGGCGTAAGCGGGCCACGTCGTCCAGTAGCCAACGATTCCCACTGGATGTCCGGCATCGCCAAGAAGGTTCCAGACCGGCATCGCGCGCAGGTGCGTGCTCTGCGCCTCGACGACTTTGGCTTCGGGTGGATGGAAGCCGCGGATGAGATCGAACCTTCCGTGAACGGGGTCGAACGTGACGACGACCTCGCCGGCGTTATGGATCGACAGCGACGCGACGGCTCCCGCGAGCGAGCGCTGATCGTTCGACGGTCCGTGATCCGCCGGACGACTTTGGCGCTCGAAGGCGAGCCTGAGACGATTCTCCGCGGGACGCAAAGCGTCACGCGGGATCGCGAGCGTTTCATCTTTCCAGTTGTTGGTGAGCTCGACGCTACCGAGGGTCTGTCCGTTCATCGTAAGCTCGACGTTTTGGGTCCCGTTCGGCGCGTAGTTGCGAAGGCGCACGTTCAACGTGTGGGGCGACGCGCCGGAGATTTCGGGGAGCCGGATCTCGGCCAAAGGCGCTCCGTCGTTTTGCCCCGCCCAGACGAACGAAGTTCCAGGCCGAGGCAGGAGAAAATCCACGATGCCGTGCTTGTCGGGAATTTTTCCCGTCGCCATCGAAGCCCAGACGATCGGTGACCAATAGCCCCGGCGCGGCTTCGGTCGAAGTCGGCGCCTGGCGGCGAGTGATTCCATGGGACCCCAGCTTCCCTCGCGGATGAGCCGATCGATGTTGGGAAGCTCGCCTCGTGCCCGAAGCTCGTTGATGAGCTCGGGTGTCGCGCCGTCGACGGCGATGAGCACGACGAGCGGCGATGGCTCATCACTCGCGCAACCGGAACAAGCGAGTGACAGAGCCAAGACGGCAAAGAAATGACGGATCACGTTCGTCATTCTAATCGCGGAAGGCAGAGGGGCGATAGCAGCATATAATCGCGCTGCTCATGCGATGGCGCGAGATGGTCGTATTCGTCCTCTTTCTTGCAGGGGCTGCCGTCTTTACGTACCCGCTCGTGCGCGATATCCGTACAGCCACGAAAGATCGCTACGATCCGCTGCTCGATGCTTGGGCCTTGTCTTGGGTGGCGCATCAGCTTCCTCGTGATCCCGTGCACCTGTTCGACTCGAACCGCTTTTACCCTGAGGCGGGGACGCTTGCGTTCAACGACCCGATGGTCGGTCTCGGGATCCTCATGGCGCCGGTGACGTGGCTTTTCGGGGACGCGTTGCTGACGTTCAACCTCGCGACGCTCCTCGCGTTTGCGCTTTCGGGCTATGGCGCCTACCGGCTTGGATGGCATCTCACGGGGTCGCGCGTCGCGGGGGCCGTCGCCGGGAGCGTCTTCGCCTTCGATGCCTATCGCCTCAACCATCTTGCGCATATACAGCTCCAAAACGCGGGCTTTATCCCGCTTCTCTTTTTGTGTCTCACGCGTTATCTCGAAGAAGGGAAGCTCCGCTACGCGGTTGGCGTCGCCGTGTTCCTGTGGTTCGTCTGCGCGTCGTCCGCGTATTACGGCATCTTTACGTGGATTCTGCTCGGCGTGGCGATCCCTTTCGAGCTCTTTAGAACGCGAATGACTACGGATCGCCGCCGCGTTATCGGACTCGGCGTCGCACTTGTTCTGGCGGGGCTCGCGTTCTTGCCGCTAGCGCTCCCTTTCATGCGGCTCGGCGACGATTTTGGGTTGTCCCGGCCGACACGCCGCTTGCAACGAGCCTCGGCGCGTCCGGGCGATTACCTGCGCTCGGGCTCCCATCTCCATCAAGCGCTAGGGTTGAAGCCGCCTAGTAGCGAGCGCACCCTCTTTCCCGGTATCCTCGCCGTGGGACTCGCGCTCCTCGCGATCGCTCGGTTGAATCGTGCGAGCGGCCTCTACTTGATCCTCGCGATCGTCGCCGCCTGGGCGAGTCTCGGCCCGGCATGGGGTCTCTATCGTGTCCTCCATGCCGTCATCCCGGGATTGGACGGGGTCCGGGTACCCCCACGCTTCGCGATCTACGTGTTCTTCGCCATGGCGATGCTCGCGGCTCACGGCGCCGCCCTCGTGTTGAAGCGTTTTCCGAGCCACGCTCTCGGCGCTGCGCTCGTTCTATTCCCGCTCGTCGAGTCCGTTGGCCCGACGCATTACACACAAGCGCCCCCGATACCAGCGGTCTATGCATGGCTCTCGGATATACCCGGCGCGGTCCCTGTGGTCGAACTTCCGCTTCCGCCGCCGAAGCGTGACGCGGATAACGCGATCTATCTCTATTGGTCCACGACACACTTCAAGCCACTGGCCAATGGCTATGGTACGGTCGTACCTCCTGTCTATGCGGAGATTTTCGAAGCGTGCAATCCCGTGCCCGACGACGCGGCGATCGTGCTACTCGAGCGCCTCGGTTTTCGCTACGTCATTCTCCATCGCGATCTTTATCTACGCGGTCGCGCCGCCGAGATGGAGAAGCTGCTTAACGAGCTCTCAGGGTTGAATCGCGTTCATCGCACGGAGAACGAGACCGTCTATGAGGTGAGCTGAAGCGGGTCAGCTCCCTTTGCGCGGGCTGCGGCCACGACGGCGGCGTCGCTGCTGCCTCGAGCTTCGCTCGCTCTGTTTTGGTGCGTCGCTCTCATCGTCTTCTTCCAACTCGACCTTCGAAGTCTCGTCGAGGCGCTTTTTCACGAGAGCTGCGACGATGAGCTTGCCTTTTGGATGCTCCCAAATCGCGTTCACGAGAGGCGTCAGCTCGCCTGTGCTCTTGAGCGCGTCCTCTTCGAGGCGGCCGAGAAGGCGTTCGGTGCGCCGCTTCGTTATTTCTTCCTCGGTGGGCACCTCGCGCTCGGTGAGCTCGAGCTCGTAGCGATTGGCCTGCCGGTTGAAGCTGACGAGATCGGTCGCCGAGACGAGCGATACGACATTGCCGCTGCGCCCGCTGCGGCCCGTCCTGCCTGCGCGATGGATATAGTCCTCGGGTGAGTCCGGAGTCGAGTAGATGAAGACATGGGAGAGCTCGTCGATGTCGATCCCACGGGCGGCGACGTCGGTCGCGACGAGATGACGGATCGTGCCCGCGCGGAACCGGGACATGACCTGCTCGCGTTTTTTCTGCGTGAGATCGCTCGAGATCATAGCGACGGGCAACCCTTGTCTAGCGAGAAACGTGGAGACAGAGCGCACTTCGTTGCGCGTATTGCAGAAGATCATGGACGCGGTCGGCTGATCGTGCTCGATCACTTTGTAGAGCACATCTTCTTTTTGCGCCGCCGGCGCCATGATGTACGTGTGCCGAACTTCCTTCACATAGGCGAAGTCTTCGGAGAGCGAGACCCGGCTCGGCTCGTTCAAATAGTTGTGGATGAGGCCTCGGATGCCGAGCGGGACCGTTGCGGAGAACAGACAGGTCTGGCGTTCGCTCGGGACGAAGTGCATGATGTCGCTCATTTCCTGAGCGAAACCCATGTCCAGCATCTTGTCGGCTTCGTCGAGCACGAGGAAGCGCGCGCCGCCGAGCTTCAGCTCGCCGCGTCTCAAAAGGTCGAGCACGCGCCCGGGAGTGCCGACGACGACTTGAGCGCCGGCGCGGATACCGTCGATTTGTTTTCCGATGGACTCGCCACCGTAGATGGCTTCGACCTTTACGCCTTTATCGTGGCCGATGCGGCCGAGCTCTTCACACACTTGAGCCGTGAGCTCGCGAGTCGGCGTCAATACCATGGCTTGCACAAAGGCTCCCTCCGCCTCGATTTTTTCGACGATGGGGATGCCGAAGGCGGCGGTCTTACCCGTGCCGGTACGGGATTGCACGACGAGGTCCTTGCCTGAGAGGGCGAGGGGGATCGCCTCCCGTTGCACGTCCGTGGGAAGCTCGTAGCGCATCTCCTCGAGAGAGCGGAGCGTGGCTTCGCCCAAGCCAAACGTTTGGAAAGTTTTAGTGTCTATTTCGGTTGTGGTCATGGAGTTCGATGGTGTCGTGTCTGAATGGGAAGCTATCAAGGAGTTGAAGCACAGACCTGGTTGAAGAGACTGATCGTAAAGATTATAACCCAAAGCCGCGGCTCACGCTTGCCGGGGAGTGAATGCGAGATATAGCAGGCCTGAGACGAGGACGGAAGGGAGTGTTGCGCCCAACGGGAGCCCGGAGACTTCGATGAGCTTGTAGGTGGCGAAGCCGGCCGCCCAGCAGAGAAGCGCGAGGCGGTTGAATCCCGAGGCGTAGCGATACGGACCGGCGTCGTCGTAGAGCCCGTCGACTTCGAGCCGGCGTTTCCTGATGAGGAAATAGTCGGTGAGGACGATGCCGAAGAGCGGGGTGAACATCGCGCCGATGAGATAAAGGAAGCTCTCGTAGCGGTCCATCGGAAAGACGAGTGCTGTGAGGATCGAGACGATGCCCGTTACCCACATGAAGCCCCGCGCGCTGATTTTCTCGGAGACGTTGAGCATCGAGCACGTGGCGGAATAAAGATCGGGAAAATCGGAAGTTATAGTCGAGAAGACCACCATGAGAAGGGCCGGGATGGCGAGCCCGGCCGCGCCCATGAGCTCGAGCATTTGGATGTGCGGCTCGGCCGTGCCCGTGACGAGGGTCGCCATCAGACCGAGAACGAACATCCACGACGATACGAGGAAATAGCCGATCCACGTGGTCCAAAACGAAGATGTCGTCCTGCGGGAAAAGCGGGAGTAGTCTGCCACGAGCGGCATCCATGAAATGGGCATGGCTATGACGAGATCGAGGCCAACCATGAAAGGCATCTCGCCGCCGTCCGTCTGCCCCGTCGCGCTCGCCGTGAACGCCAAGAAAGATTCATAAGTCTCCCAGCTCAACATTGTAATGACGGTGAGAAGACCGACGACCGCACCTGCCTGCAGGATCTTCCAGACACGGCGGCCCGTGAAGAGCGCCCAGGCCAGCGTGCCGGAGCCAATGACGACGATCCAGAACCGATGCGACGCCCAGATGCCTCCGATGGGCCCGCCCAGCACCGCCCCCGCGCGGCCGCCGATGATGAGCATGATGGACGCCCAGCAGACGAGCTGGATCACGTTGAGGATGGCGGCGAAGCTCGAGCCGCGGATACCGAAGGACGGGCGCACGGACACCATGGACGGGATGCCGTGATCGGAGCCGGGAACGCCGCCGAGCGCCATGAGGGTGTTGCCGATCGCGTGCCCGAGCAAGATGGCCAACAGCGCGCGCCAAAACCCCATGGGTGCGAGAAATCCCCCGGCCCAAATCTCCGCGAGGGAGATGGCAACCCCGGCCCAGAGTAGAAAAAAGTCCGCGGAACCGAGGTTTCGTTTCGACGCTCGGTGGTGTGGCCCACGATTTCAATAATCTACTGACGGTCATCCTCGGCCATGGCGAGCTTCTGACACGCGACCTCCCGTCCGGCGATCGACGACGGGACGACATCCGGCAAATCCGAAGGGCGGCCGAGCGCGCGTCGTCCCTCACACAGCAGCTCCTCGCGTTCAGTCGCCGGCAGGTGCGGCGGCCGACGGTTCTGAACCTGAACTCGAGCGTCACCGACGTGGAAAAAATGCTTCGCCGCCTTATCGGCGAAGATATCCAGGTGCTGATGGTTTTGGAACCGGACTTGGATCCCATTGAGGCCGATCGAGGCCAGATCGAGCAGGTGATCCTCAACCTGGCCCTCAATGCGCGCGATGCTATGCCGAAGGGCGGCAAGCTGGTCTTCAAGTCCTCGAACGTCGAGCTGAGCGAGGCTTTCGCCGCGCGGCACGATGGCGCGACACCCGGGCATCACGTTCTCTTGGAAGTAAGCGACACGGGCGTCGGAATCGCTTCTGAGGCTCTTTCGCATCTCTTTGAGCCTTTCTTCACATCGAAGGAGCAAGGCAAGGGAACCGGGTTGGGGCTCGCTAGTGTCTACGGCATCGTCAAGCAAAGCGGTGGATATGTCGGGGTCGAAAGTGAGGTGGGCCAGGGCACGACGTTCCGAGTCTACTTGCCGCACGTCGCGAGAGCCGGTGACGTCGAAGCTCCCGATCTATTGTCGAAGGGCGCGCCCGTCGGCGGATCGGAGATCATCCTAGTCGTGGAAGACGAAATCGCTATCCGAAGTCTGATCCGCAAGTTCCTCGAGACCCAAGGCTACACCGTGCTCACGGCCCGTGATGGACTCGAAGCCCTTCGAGTTCTCGACGATCAGGAGAACTCCATCGACCTCCTGTTAACCGATATGGTGATGCCGGTATGAACGGCCGCGAGTTGGCTAAACGGGCGCTATCGCGACGACCGAATATGATGGTCCTCTACATGTCGGGTTTACTCGAATGACGCCAACGACCGCCATGTGGAGGATGGCTCCGTGTTCTTGAAAAAGCCCTTCTCGATGCCTTCTCTGGCACGCAAAATAAGGGAGACCCTGGACCGCTCGTGAGGCGCCTCGCCCGGATCTCGGGCGATCCGTGGCAATCAGCAACTTGCTGTTCATTGGCCCCTTCCGTCAGTCACCCGCTCAATTTGACCGGACCGCAACGCGTACCTCGTGCTATTCTTCGGCGGCTCAGTGCCGCCGGCCGCTGGTTGCTCGGAGCTCGACGCCCGGAGGATCTTCATGAGCTACACGCAAACGATCATTGCCATTTCCGCCATGGCCGCAATCGGATCGCTCGGGACGACGGTGCGCGACGGAATCGCTCTCGAACCTCGCCGAGAGGCACCAGTGTTCCAGGTGGATCCATGTGGCCCCAGGCGCTTCCCGAGCGCTGGCTCGTCGGGGCGGTCGTTGGCGTGGCCGTCGATTCCCAGGACCACGTCTGGATCGTCCACCGTCCCGGAACGCTTCAACCCAACGAGACACGCTCCGTGTGGGATGCCGCTCCGCCCGTGCTCGAATTCGATCCTGCAGGCAGGGTCGTCTCGTCCTGGGGTGGACAAGGCTCGGGTTACGAATGGCCGGATCTCGAACATGCCATCCACGTCGACGACGAGAACAACGTGTGGGTCGCGGGAGGGGGCCCCAAGGACGCGCAGATTCTGAAGTTCACACGTTTGCGACCGCACCAACGATCGCATTCAAGTGTTTCGGAAAGACGGGAGCTTCGTCAAAGAAGCGTTGCGCTTCATGGCGAGGCGTCCGCGCTCAACCCCGTCTTCTCGACGCCATAAGCGCAGCACGCCTCGTCCTCCTCTCCGGAGCCACCGCTGCCGCCGGCAGCGCCGAGAATTTCTCCTTGCGCGTTCTTGATCAGCACGGCGCCTGTCTGCGGCAGGAACTTGCCGTCTGCGGTCGCCGCCAAGGTGACGAAGAAGTTGGGGTTGTCCTTCGCACGCGTGAAGAGTGCCCGGCTCGAGGCTCCCATTGCCACCGACGCCCACGCCTTGCCGCGGGCGACATCGAGGCGAAACATGCTGGCGCCGTCCTGCCGCTGAGCGGAGGCGACATTGCCGCCGTCGTCGAGAACGACGACACCGAGTGGCTTGATTTTCATCTCAGCGGCTTTCACGAAGGCGTTCTCGATGATGGTGGTTCGCTTGCTCGAGCTTGAGCTTGGACATCAACTCCTCCTTGTGAATCAGGTTGCGAACGATCGTTGCCCACTTCCCGTCGCCGCGCGGCCGGCGGAACGTAGCGGGCAGGCCCGAAGGATGGTGAGTATACAACGCTCACGCCGTCCGCACCTCTTAACTTTTCCCACATCTCGCCCCCAAAGCAGGTGGGCGATTAAGGTTTTCGTCTCCTTATTGCCGGGCTCCCTGAACTTCCCGAGCTGCATGACGACTTTCTTTCCGTCTCTCGTGAACTTCGTGATGTGGTGCGCGCCGTCATCGCCCACCCAGACGTGGCGCTCACGACCGTAGGGATTGATCTTGACCCGATGCGGTCGGACGAACATCGCGTTGCGCTGGTCCCAGCTCTCGACGAGCTTGCCGTCGCGATCCACGATGTAGAGGACGCGAGTCCATTTGGGATGGCGTTGTGGATCGTCGCGAGACAGGTCGTACCCCGCTGCATTGCGGCTGGGCACCAAGCTTTGGGTGATGCTCAGCAGCTGACGCAGTTATGGTTGTTCGTAGCGCCCAGGCTCACGAGCAGCGCAACCGTCTCCGGATAAGGCTGGACGCGCTGCACGGGGCCATTCGCCATGTCGGCCGTCGTCTGACCTTTGCGGCTGACGGAGGTCACATCCGCGCCTTTCGAGACGAGGTAGCGGATGAGCTCGTTGTCGCCACGTGCAGCTGCATGGTGTACTGAGTTGTAGCCCTTGTAGTCTCTCGCGTGCACGCCGGCTCCGAGCTCTTCGACGAGAAACTTCACGGCGGGGAGCCATCCATCCGGCACGTGGCGATGCGAATTGCCGGCGTAGCCTTGACCGTGGCCCACGCCCGAAGCGGCGTGGATCGGGTAGACCGCGGGACCACCCAACGGAACGAGCGGCAAGCCCGAGTGGTCTGTATCGTCCTCACCTCCGACCCCATACCCGCTTCCGTCTCGGCGCTTGCGTTCGGGAATTTTGATCGTCGGCATGTTCGGGTCCGCGCCATGGGCGAGCAAAAGGCGCATCGCGTCGATGTCGAGTGCGTGCGCCGCGCGCCAGAAAGGTGTCGCCCCGGCCCGGTTGACGCCGAGCAGGTCGCGGTTATAGGTCGTATACCAGAGCGTCTTCTTCAGACGGACGTTCGGGTCGACGCCTGCCTTCAGGAGTGTTTCCATCACTTCGAGATAGGTGAGCTTTTGCTGCATGTAAGCCACGGGCTGTGGGTGGCGCGCTTTCGGAGCCCAGTGCATGTTGAGCGCGGCGTAGAGCGGTGTGGCTCCCGCGTCGCTCGCGACGCTCGGGTCGGCGCCGAGCTCGAAAAGCTGCATGGCGAGGTCGAAATGTCCGTTGAGCATCGCGATGAGCATCGGGCTCGTGTTGTCGGCGGCGCTCACTTGATTGATGTCTGCCGTGCCCTTGATGAGTGCGAGGGTGGCGCCGACATGACCTTCGCGCGCGGCGAGAAGAAGAGGGGTGAGGCCGCCATGGGTCGCGACAAGATCGGCGTAGTTGAGGGGCACCGGCTCGCCACCGCGCCGGAGCGCTTCGTCTCGATCTTCGGGATCGGGTTCCGCTTCGCGCGGCGCGTTCCTGTCATTCGGCGCGTTCTTCGTTTTTGCCCACCGGAGCTCCGCGATGTGCTTCATGCGCTCGCGGCGCTCGGAGCGGTCGTGCTCGTTCCGCTCAACGACGTCCACAACCTTGGCCGCGATCGACGGGTCCGCCTCGCCTTCGAGCAAGACCTCGACGACCTCGGTCCGTCCCGCCGCGGCCGCAAACATGAGCGCGGTCTGTCCCCACTGAGGCTCGGCTGCGTTCACGTCCGCTTCGTGCTCGACCAAAGCGGCCGCGGCCAGAGCACTACCGGAGGCGGCGGCGAAATGAAGCGGTATCGCTCCCGTTGTCGTTCTCGCGTGTGCGTTGGCGCCAGCCAGAAGGAGCACCTTCACGATGGAAGCGCGGCCTGCGGCGCTCGCGACGTGGAGCGGTGTATGCGCTCCAATCCGCGTCGTCGCTTCGAGATCGGCGCCGGCACCGATCAAAACTTCCGCGATCGCCGCGTTGCCCTTGCGAGCTGCCCAATGAAGGCCCGTCATCCCGTCGCCGAACCGCGCGTTTACATCGGCGCCTTGCTCGAGAAGCGCGCGCAGCGTGACAACATCGCCGCCCATCGCGGCGTCAGCAACAGAAGCGACAGTAGTAATAGGGGCTTCGGGAGCCGCGACCGTCGCGGCGGTTGCCGCCCAGAAGAGTGCTGCGAGAAGCATTCCAGCCTTCCACACGCGCATCGCTCTTCTCCTCTAGACCGAGAGCGAGAACGGAGCCGTGCTGTCTCCGAAGCTCTCCATCTCCTCGAAGCCGAGCTTTTGCAGGAGGCTCAGCATCACGTTCGCCATTGGGGTTCCCGGCGCGGCGCGGAGGTGCAGGCCGCCATCGAGCTTGCCGTTCGCGCCGCCGACGATGAAGAGAGGGCAGCGCTTGTGATTGTGCACGTTCGGGTCGCCCATCGGCGAGCCGTAGAGGACCATCGTTTTGTCTAAAATCGTCTCCCCGGCTTCGGCTTCCTCAATGCTTGCGAGCTTCTCGAGAAAGTACGGGAGCAGGCCTACGTGGTAGCGGTTGATGCGGAAGAAATCCGTGATGTTGTTCTCTTTGTCGCCGTGATGGGATGCGGGGTGGAATCCCTTGTCCACGCCGCTCTCGGGGTAGACGCGACTCGAGGCGTCCCGGCCCATCTTGAACGAGAACACGCGCGTCATGTCCGCTTGGAGAGCGAGCGCCTGGAGATCGAACATGAGCTTCACGTGCTCGTCGAAGGAGTCGGGAACGCCCGTGGGCGCTTGCGGTAGCTCGCGTATCTCGCCGCTCATATTGCGCTCGACGACTTTCTGGATGCGTCGCTCGATCTCGCGGATGTTCTCGAGATAGCGATCCACCCGACGGCGGTCGGGAGCGTCGAGCGTGCCCTTCAGCTCGGAGACTTCTCCCGTCACGAAATCCAAAATGCTCTGGCTCGAGCGTCGTCGGGCGGCGCGCTCTTCCGCCGTGCCTCCCGCGCCGAAGACCATGTCGAATGCGAGCCTGGGGTCTCGGATCATCGGGAGCGGCTCCGTTGGAGACTTCCAGCTAATCGTGTCCGTATACACGCACGAGTAGCCATAGGCGCATCCGCCGGCTTGGTCCACGTTCTCGATGCAAAGCTGCATTGACGGGATGGGCGTATCCTGGCCGAAGCGCTGGGCGTAGAGCTGGTCCATGGACGTGCCCGACAAGACGTCCGAGCTCTCGGTCTGCCGGGGATGGGATTGGGTGAGAAAGACAGCGCTCGAGCGAAAGTGGTCGCCTCCGATCTCCTCGGGGATGAACGCTTCCGCGTTTCGCAGATCGGTGTCGCTTACGATCGTCAAGTCCTTTTGGAAAGGCTCGAGCGAGCTCAGGGCCGTCGGACCGAGATCGAAATCGCGACCTTCCGCGGCGGGGGACCATAGGTGCTGTGTCGAGCCCCATTTGGTGCTGCCCGCGGCGCCGTGCACCATCTCGATGCAGACGAGTCGCGTGCGATCGGCCCCTGTCAATGTTGTCGCACCGAATGCTTTGCGTGCGGGCACCATCGCCTCGAGAAACGGCAGTGCGACGGTGGCTCCTATGCCGCGGAGGAAGGTTCTGCGAGGAAGGTGCTTACCGGTAAGGATCCCCATGTCTCTGCTCCTTTTGTGCTCAATGCAATCCTTCGGCAGCAGCTTCCGTCTCCGCTTCGAAGGACATCGATTTCATACGGAACGCGGGACTCGTCACCACGCCCAAAATGTAAGAAGACATTCGCTGGTCGTTCTCGTTCGCCGCGCGCGCGATGACGCGGATCGAGGGCATGTCGTAATACTCGACGCGCCGACCCAACGCATAGGCCATCAGGTTTTCCGTGAACGTGCGCACGAACGACGTCTGGCGCTCGAGAAGCGCCTCTCTCAAATCCTTCGGGCCCGCAAGCGGCGTTCCGTCGTAGAGCTCACCGGAGACGTCGACGGGTACACCGCGATCTTTGATTCTCCACGCACCCGTCGCGTCGAAATTCTCGAGCGCGAGACCGGGCGGGTCGATCATCCTGTGACAGGAATTGCATGCCGGGCGCGCCCGGTGCTTTTCCATTTGCTCGCGCACGGAAAGCAGGCGGCCCCCTTCGGCATCGCCCGTCTCCTCGAGCTCTGGGATGTTTGGCGGCGGCGGCGGCGGCGGCGACCCGAGTAGGACCTCCATGATCCACTTGCCGCGAAGAACAGGAGACGTGCGGCTTGCGTGCGACGTCAGCGTCAGTACACTGCCGTGGCCCAAAATGCCGTGGCGATCTTCGTTCGGATAGACGACGCGACGGAACTCATCGCCCAGGACGTTCTCGATGCCGTAGTGCTTCGCGAGCCGCTCGTCGACGAACGTGTAGTCCGCGCTCAAAAGCTCGAGCACGCTGCGGTCCTCGCGCACGAGGCTGTCGAAGAAAAGCTCCGTCTCGCGATACATCGACCGCTTGAGCTGGTCGTGATAGTCGGGATAGGTTCGCACGTTCGGATGCATCTTCTCGAGATCCGACAAGCGGAGCCACTGAGCTGCGAAGCGGGTAGCGAGTGCTTCCGAGCGCGGGTCGGCCAACATTCTCATCGCTTGCTGCTCGAGGACGTTCGTCTCGGAGAGGCGGCCGTCACGCGCGACACGCATGAGCTCTTCATCCGGGGGCGTTCCCCAGAGAAAATAGGACAAGCGCGAGCCTAGGTCGACATCAGCCACGCGATAAGCGCCACCGGATAGGCTCGCCTGTGACGGCTCCTCGAAGCGAAAGACGAAATGCGGGCTCGCGAGCATGCCTTCGAGCGCCGTGCGGACGCCGTACTCGAAGCCGCCGTCTTCGGCACCGACTTCATAGAGCTTCATGAGTGCTGCGAGGTCGCTATCGGAGAGAGGCCTTCGATAGGCGCGAGCGCTCAACCGCGCCACAATCGCTTCGGCGCAGGCGGACGCGTCGTCCGGTGATTCCGGACGGCACGAGAAGATCTTTCGCCGACTTGGCGTCTCCGAGACGCCGGTCGGGTTGTACGGGCCGGTGATGGCGAGATCGCGCAAGTGAGGCACGCTCGTGAAGCCGTAGGAGTCCGCGATGCTCGTGCTTGCGACCGACCAGTCGTGGGGGGACATCAAATCCTGGAGAGGGCCTTCGACCTTGTTGATGAACGCGGCGGAGACGCGCTGCGGTCCGGACTCGACGAAGATTGGCTCCGTGCGGAGGTCCATGCCGTCCGGATCGGAAGCGTGCATCCAGCGATCGATGGTGAGGAGCGCTTTACGCTCGCCGTTGATGGAGACTTCGATTTGCTCGAGCTCGTCGACCGTATGCAGCGCAGCGCGGCCGCTCCCATGGAGCGCCCCCGTCGTTTCGTGATGGAACGAGACGCGAAAACGGTACTCACCATCGGCGGGGAAGTTATGGACCACGGAAGTGCCGCCTCTTGTTCCGTAGGGAGCGCCTTCGACTTGCTCCGTTTGAGAGACCCACCGCGTGACTTTGTACGTGGTTTCTCTCGGCGAGGCCATGGCGTCGCCGACCGCGAGACGACTGACTTCGCCGGCCGCTCGCAGGTAGCCTTCCATCAACGTTGCCGATAAGAGCTGCACGTCGGCGATGTTGTCGAAGTTGGCGCTCTTCGTGTCGAGGGGAAGATAAGCGCCCGCATCGATGTCGAGATCGAGAAGCGCTTTTATCGAGGCGCTGTACTCGGCGCGGTTGAGGCGCTGGAACGTACGCCGTCCGGGGTTCGGGTTTAGAGACGCCACTTGGTCGAGCCGCGTCTCGAGCTCGACAGCGAGCGCTTGCAGGCTCTCTTCACTCGGCCGGGGCATGCCCGCGGGGGGCATCATGCCGGCTCGGAGCTTGCGGATGATTTTTTCGGCCAGCTCTTGCGTCTGCTCGGCCGCGGACACGGTGAACGCATCGAGGGACATGTTGCCCACGAGCGTCACGTCGTTGTGACAAACCTGACACGTGTCCTCGAGCAGAGCCTGGGCGGCTTGTGTGCCTTCGTTAGGCGCCGCAGCGACGCTCGACGCGAAAGTCACAAAGAAGGTCGCGGCGCCCAGCCTTGCCGCCATGAACTTCATTAATTGCCTCACCTTACGGGCCTTTAGCCGAGGGGGGGGCCCCAGAGCCCTGGCGTTCATCCCTACGCTATAGCCAGCGTAGCATACCACTGAGCGGTCATCATTAATAACTGCTAGCCGGACGGGTCTGTCGTGCTAAAAGAGCGCATCCCCCGCGCGCTCCTCAAGGAGACCAAAGCGCTTTTCATCGACGTAAGCAGGGATTTTGCCGGCGTTTGGGCCGCGCCTGCTCGGAGCGCATGTCATCTACCAGATTGCCGCCTTCGTGTTCCTCACGCCGGTAGTGGCGCTTGCGTTGCGCGCTTTCGTCTCGTTCTCCGGCGATGTCGTGCTCGCCGACGAGGACATCTTGTTCTTCGTCCTGAGCCCATTCGGGTTCGTCGCTCTCGTGGTCGTGGCCTCGACGAACATCACGCTCGTCACCTTCGAGCAAGCCGCCCTTCTGACCATCTGCGCCGGTGAGCGTCTCGGCGTGATGGCGGCACTTCGTGGCGCCACGCGCTATCTCGGCTCGGTCTTTCTTCTTACCGCCCGGCTCGTCGCACGCGTTTTACTGATCGTTGCGCCTTTTGGCGCGCTCGCGGCCCTCGTTTTCTGGCAGCTGCTCACCGAATACGACATCAACTACTACCTGAGCGAAAGGCCGCCGGAGTTTTGGATGGCCATCGCGATCATCGGGGTGATCGTCGCGGGTCTCGCGGGCGTCCTCGTTCCGAAGCTCATCGGCTGGGCCTTCGCTCTTCCGATTCATTTGTTCGAAGACGTCCGGCCTTCTCTGGCGCTTCGCGCGAGCGAAACACGCACGTCAGGCCATCGCGTCGGGCTCGCTGCCGCGTACGTTGTCTGGGCGCTCGGCGGCGCGCTCTTCTCGGCGGTCGCCTTCGGCATCGGTGCGGGTCTCGGTCGATGGCTCGTGGCGATGTTTCAAAGCTCGATGCTGTTTCTCCCCTTCGTCATGGGCGGGCTGTTCTTGCTCGCGAGCCTCATGAGCCTCGCGCTCACGTGGGTGCAGGCGGCGTTCTTTGTGCTTCTCACGCTGCGCCTGTATCAACCAGAGGGCACGAACGCATCGCCGGCGCCGAGGTGTTCGTCGTCGCTACCGCCGCGCCGGAGGGTCATCCCGCCCTCGAGCACGAACGTGAAGAGGAACTCCGCGTCGTGGCGGACGAGCTCGCCCGAGGGCTTGCTCGAAAGACGCGCCACGCGGACGCTGGCAAGGCCGTTGGTCGCCGTAGAAATTCCAATATCTCGAGACTCGAAGCCTTCGATACGGAAGGGCGACCACGTCGCCTTGGCGACGTAATGGCAGAGCCACTGCTGCCCACTGAAATCGCGGTCCGGGTCGTTCGTTGGTTTCGGAAGCTCCATCTGGTGATCCGCGAAGGTTTCATGCTCGGCGGGGTGGCCGATCTCGATCACTTCGAAAGCATCCGACGTTTCGAGCACGCGATGCCGGATGAGCGGTGGCTGCAACACGCAATCGCCCGGCTGCATCACGAACGCTGGCCCTTGGTCTTCGTAGAGGACGCGAACCCATCCCTTGTAAATGTAGATCATCTGGAAGCGAATCTTGTGGAAGTGCACGTAGTCCGGGACCAGACCGGCGTCCGGAACCTGGATGTGAGAAGCGATGAAGGCGCCGCCGAGCCGATCCGGGATGAGGTCGCGGTAGCGCAGGCCGGCGCGACCCGCGTGCCAGAGGGCGTCGTCGTCGTTCCGACTCAAGACGAAAGACGATTTCGTGGCTGGTACGACGAGCGGTGGATTGGCGTCGACGAGCTCGATGCGGGTCCCGTTCGGCGCCGTGAGCTCGGCGGCACCGTCGGCGACCTTTCTGGGGTCGTCGCACAGAAGGCGAAGCACGCCTGGGGCGCCGTCGCCTCCGCGCGCCCAGCTCGAGACGCACGCCGTATCCCGAGATCACCGCTACCGACGGATCGTCAGCGGGGTGAATCGTCTCGAGGCGAAAGCCTAGCCGGTCGGTGAAAAAGGAAAGTGTTGCGTCCAGGTTCTTGCAGGGCAATACGATCTGTGCGGCTTCGAATGTCGTCGTCGTCATAGGCTCCCGCGCGTCCGTCCGTTCGCAGAGCCAAGGGTAAGGGTTGACGGCGGTCTTCTGCAAGCGCCGTTGATTGTGCAAGAATCGAATCTAGCGGAGGAAAACCGCCATGAGCGAACGATATGTCACATTCGATACGCCCAAGGGGGCGCCGGCCAGTCGTCCCGTCAAGGCGTGGGTCCGAGGCGTACCCCTGGATCTGAAGGCAAAGGACCAGCTCCTGCGAACCTCGCAGCTACCGTTCATCCATCGCTGGATCGCGGCGATGCCTGACGTGCACTGGGGGCTGGGCGCAACGGTCGGAAGCGTCATCCCCACGAAAAAGGCAATCATCCCCGCGGCCGTGGGCGTCGATATCGGCTGCGGCATGGCCGCCATGCATACGAGCCTCACGGCCTCCGACTTGCCGGATAATCTCGCGCCGCTTCGCAGCGCGATCGAGAAAGCCGTCCCTCATGGCCGCTCGCATCACGGTGGCCGGCGCGACCGCGGTGCGTTCGGCAATGTTCCGAAGCGGAACGTCAAGGCGTGGGAAAGTCTGCGCGAAGGCTACGAGCGCGTTGTCGCAAAATATCCGAAGCTCGACCGCAACAATCCGCCAGTGAACCAGCTCGCCACGCTGGGGTCGGGAAACCACTTCATCGAGATTTGCTTGGATGAAGATGACGACGTTTGGTTCATGCTGCATTCGGGATCCCGCGGTGTCGGAAACCGAACGGGCATGCACTTCATTCAGCTCGCACAAAAGGACTTGGGGCGTCATCTGCAGAATCTGCCCGATAAAGACCTCGCCTATTTCGAGGAGGGGAGTGAGCATTTTGACGATTACTGGTTTGCGGTCGACTGGGCGCAGCGTTACGCCGCGACCAATCGAGAGCTCATGATGGAGGCGGTCACCGAAGCGGTGCGCGACACGAATCTCGTGCCAGCTTTTCGTGCGAAAGAGCAAGTCGTGAACTGCCATCACAACTACGTGGCGCGCGAGCATCACTACGGGGACGATGTCATGGTGACCCGCAAGGGCGCGGTTCGAGCCGGCATCGGCGATCTCGGGATCATCCCTGGCAGCATGGGCGCGCGCTCTTTTATCGTCCGCGGCAAAGGTAACCCTGAGAGCTTTGAGTCGTGCAGCCACGGCGCTGGCCGGGTCATGTCACGAACCGCGGCGAAGAAGAAGTTCACGCTCGACGATCACGTCAAAGCGACTCAAGGCGTCGAGTGCCGCAAGGACAAGGGCGTCATCGACGAGACTCCCGCGGCCTACAAGGACATCGACGCGGTGATGGCAGCGCAGAGCGATCTCGTCGAGATCGTTCATCGGCTGAAGCAGATCGTTTGCGTGAAGGGCTGAGCGGAGCCGTTAGAGAAGCCAGGCGGAGGCTGCTTTGAAGGTGATGAAGCTCGCCAGATAGGCGAGCGCGAACATGTAGCTGAAAGCGAATGCCGGCCACTTCCACGAGCCCGTCTCTTTCGCCATGATGACGATCGTCGACGTGCATTGGAGCGCGAACACGAAGAACACGAGAAGCGACAGGGCGACCGCGATGTTGAACACGGGCTCTCCCGTTTCGGGGTTGAGGTCGCTTCGAAGCGCGCCGCGTAAGCCGTCGAAATCGTCTGGATCCCCCACGGCGTAGATCTGAGCGAGGGTCGCGACGATGACTTCGCGCGCCGCCAAGCTCGCAATGAGGCCGACACCAATCTTCCAATCGTAGCCGAGAGGCTCGATCGCCGGTTCGATGGCGCGGCCGATATGCCCCGCGACGCTGACTTCGAGCTGCGATTGCGCCGCCGCCTCGGCTGTCATCTCGGCCCCGGCATCCGCGCGCGGAAAGTTGAGAGTTGCCCAGACGACGACGGACGCGGCAAAGATGATGGTCCCGGCCCGCCGGACAAAGGCGCGCGCGCTATGCGCGACCTGCGTGGCCAAAAGCTTCAACGTCGGCATCCGATAAGGAGGGAGCTCCATGTAAAACGTGGCGATTTTGCCGCGCACCACGGTGGCCTTGAGAACGGCCGCCGCGGCGAGCGCCGTTAGCGCTCCAAGAAGATAAAGCGAGAACATCACGAGGCCTTGCACGCCGACGAAACCGCCGATGGTTGCTGCAGGGATGAAAGCCGCGATCAGAAGCGTGTAGACCGGAAGTCGCGCCGAGCACGTCACGAAAGGCGCCACGAGGATCGTTGCGAGACGGTCTCGAGGCGACGGGATAGTGCGCGCCGCCATGATCCCCGGAACCGCGCAAGCTGAGCAGGAGAGCAGCACGACGAAGGAGCGGCCCTGGAGGCCCACCCACCCCATGATCCGGTCGACGACGAACGCGGCCCGCGCCATGTAGCCCACGTCTTCGAGAAAGTGGATGAGCGTAAACAGGATGATGATCTGGGGCAGGAAAACGAGGACGGAGCCGACTCCAGCGACGATGCCGTCCGCCCAAAGATCGGTCAGAATACCTGCCGGCAGCACGGCGCGGGAGAGCCGCCCCACTTCACCGAAGAAAGCCTCGATCCCTTCCATTGCGGGGACGGCCCAGCTGAAGATGCTCTGGAAGACGAGCACCATGACGGCCACGAAGACGAGGACGCCGACGAAAGGATGGAGTAGCCAGCGATCGACACGGTCGCTTCGGCTGTCGGGCTTGATCTTCGTCGCGCCAATGTCCACGCAGACTTTGTCGACCCACGCAAAGCGGGCTTCGGGCCCTTCACTTCGCGGAAACGTCTTTGGCCGCGACCAATCCTCCGGTTTTTCGAGCGCGCGAAAGACCGCGTCGATCCCCACACCGCGGTGACCGACAACGGGAAAGACAGGGGTCCCGAGCGTCTTGCACAGCTTGTTGAAGTCGATCTTGCCGCCCCGGGCGCGCATTTCGTCGATCATCGTGACGACGACCGCCGAAGGAAGCTCGGCGTGCGCTTCGAGCGCTTCGAGCACCATCGCGAGGCTTCGCTGAAGCGTGGTCGCATCGACGACGATTAGAAGCGCGTCCGGCTTGTCGTCGAGCTCACCCTCGAGCACGCGCTCGACGACTTGCTCGTCGAGGGTCTCGCCCCTCAAGCTGTAGCTTCCCGGCAGGTCGAGCACGTTTACTGCGCGCGTGCTCTTCCGCATCGCGCCTTCGCGACGCTCCACCGTGACGCCAGGGTAGTTCCCGACCCTTGCGCGCGCGCCCGTCAAGGCATTGAAGACGGTGGTTTTTCCCGAGTTGGGCGCTCCGACCAACGCCACACGTAGCGGCGAGACGGGGACAGCCGCGGTGCTCATTCCGTGCTCAGGACATGAAGGGCTCGACGTCGATGGCAGCGATGTCGTTTCTGCGCAAGCAGATACGGTAACCGCGGAGCTCGACCTCGAAAGGACCGCCTAGAAGGCCGCGCCGAACCACGGAAACCGCCGTGCCCGCGACAAAGCCGAGCTCCCGGAGGCGCAAAGCGACACCGCCATTCTTGTGAGCAAGGATCCGGCCCCGAAACCCGGGAGACTGGTCGGCCAGGGACATGGACGCGGCGGGCACCTTCTCGTAGGTTGTGCTCATAAGTTAAACATGAAACCCGATTTCATATTCATTATTGTAATGCAGACCGGGTTCGCGTGTCAATGCCGAACTGGACCACGGCCGCCGCGAGCCGGACGAGGTGAACTCCCATCGCCGGGTACTGGATATTCGTTGGGACTCCGGACTGAAGATGGCTGGTGCGGCCGGGGGCGTAGAGTGTTACTGTAAGTCGCGTGCACGTCCAGATGTCAACCCGGCTGACGATGACACCCCGCCTCACCCTCGTAGCGATTGTTTCTCTATGCGTGGCCGGAGCGTCCGCCGCCACGGCGAATCAAACCCTTGTGTTCGTCGACGGCAGCCGCATGGCGATTCAGGCCTACGAAATCAGAGGTGCATCCGTTCAGTTTACGACTACCGACGGGAAGCTCCGCTCGGTGCCGAGCTCTTATGTCAATCTCGCGGCCACCGAAGAGGCCAATGGCGGTAGCGCCCCACCTTTGGCGGCCGCCGCACCGGCGTCGTCGCCACCACCACCACCGCCCTCACCACCACCACCCGCGCCCAAGCCGAAACCTCTACCAACGGAGACGGTGACACCCGCGCCACCCATCGTCGCGCTCCTTACCGAGACCGGGCCGGCTGCCGACGCCGCACCAGCTCTCCTGATCGACGGGCCTCCGGCGCCGGAGGATCCGGAGGTCCTGACGCGCGACGAGGGAGGGCGTGCCACACTGCGCGCCGTTCGCTTGAACGAACCGCTCGACGTCGATGGGCGCCTCGAAGAACGCGCCTATGCGACGACCCCGGCCATTGACGGTTTCATTCAGCAGGAACCTCTGGAAGGGCGACCTGCGACCGAGGAGACCGAGGTGTGGGTCTTCTACGACGAGTCGAACGTCTATTTTTCCGCGCGGCTCTGGGACTCGCACCCGGAACGAATCGTTGCCAACGAGATGCGGCGCGACAACCGGAGAATCGAGTTCAGCAGCTCCAGCTTCGCCGTCATCTTGGACACGTTCTACGATCGCCGAAACGGCTTTCTCTTCCAGACAAATCCCCTCGGGGCGCTCTACGACGCGCAGGTCACAGACGAGCGCAATACGAACAGCGACTGGAACACGATCTGGTATGTCAAATCGGGACGCTTCGCCGAGGGCTGGACGGTCGAGATGGCGATCCCCTTCAAGTCGCTCCGGTATCGTGCCGGCGCCACGCAAATCTGGGGCATCAACTTCCGGCGCAACATCAAATGGAAGAACGAGCGAAGTTACTTGACCCCCATGCCCGCGGCCTTCAATCGCGATGGGATCAAGAAGCTGTCCGTGGCGGCCGCTCTGGTCGGCATCGAACCGCCCGCGAAGTCGATGAACCTCGAAGTCAAGCCGTACGCGACGGCGTCTTCGACGACCAACTTGGAGGCGGATGTTCCTTTCGAGAACCAGGGTGATGCGGATCTCGGCGTCGACGTCAAGTACGGAGTGACCAAGAGCCTCGTGGCTGATTTTACCTACAACACAGATTTCGCCCAGGTAGAGGACGACGAGTCGCAGGTGAACCTGACGCGGTTCGGTCTGTTCTTCCCCGAGAAGCGCGAGTTTTTCCTCGAAGGCCAGGGCATCTTCAACTTCGGTGGACGCCAATCCGGTCGGCGCGGAGGTTTCGGTGGCCAGTCGGACACACCGATCCTTTTTTTCAGTCGGCGCATCGGTCTGAGCGGGAGCAGCGAGGTCCCCATCCTTACTGGTGGCCGACTTACCGGTAGAGCCGGTCCCTTCAGCCTCGGGCTCCTGAACATCTCGACGCGGTCCGTCGACGAGGCGGGGATTCCGCAGACGAACTTCTCCGTCATGCGGATCAAGCGGGACGTGCTCAGGCGAAGCACCATCGGCTTCATCGGAACCTACCGAAACGAGAACCTCGACGGAACCGGGTCCAACGCCGCCTACGGGCTCGATGGAAATTTCACCTTCTACGAGAACCTCAACTTCAACGCCTTCTACGCGCGTACGGACACACCGAACGTAGAGGCAGGTGACACGAGCTACCGCGCTTCCGTTCGCTATCGAAACGATAAATACGGCTTCGACGCGGAACACCTCTTGATCGATCCGAACTTCAACCCCGAGATCGGGTTCGTCCGTCGCGACGATATCCGCAAGACGTCCGGATCGCTACGATATAGTCCACGGCCGCGAGGCATCGCCGCCATACGCCAGTTCGAGTTCGAGGCAAAGTACAACTACCTCGAGACGACGGCCGGCGACGTCGAAACGAAGCAGTTCGAGCTCGAGGCGCGCACCCGCTTCGAGAGCGGCGACTTCTCGAACGTCACTTACGAGCGGAGCTTCGAGTTTCTCTTTGAGCCCTTCGAGATTAGCGACTGGGTGACGATCCCGGCGGGCGCGTACAACTTCGACCGGGTTCGGATGTTCTTCTATTTCAGCAGCCACCGCCCCGTGTCCGGCTTTTTGGGAGCCGAGGTGGGAAGCTTTTTCAGCGGAACGAGAACCGAGCTCACCTGGCGCGGCCGCGTCGACGTTACCTCACGGTTCTCTCTCGAGCCCAACTTGTCATTGAACTGGATCGATCTCGCCGAAGGGTCCTTCACGACGAATCTCATTCGACTTCGCGCGACCTACACCATGTCGCCACGAAGTTTCGTGGGTGCTTTGGTTCAATACAACTCCGAAGCGAACAGCCTTTCGACCAACGTTCGTTTCCGCTGGGAGTACAAACCGGGAAGCGACCTCTTCGTCGTCTATAGCGACGGGCGCGACACCTTCTCCTCCGGTTACCCGCACCTCGAGAACCGCAGCGTCGTCTTGAAGCTCACGCGTCTCTTTCGGTTCTAGTTCTCACCTTCACCGACAGACGTCATCTTTGTGCGTGCTCGCTCATGCGCCGACGCATCATGAAACTCATCAACCGAGCCGAGGAGATGACGCGACGCGCCCTGGCGTTTAGACTCTTCGAGCAAAGGAGGATGCCATGATGCCCTACCACTCCCTGCTCGTTCTCGTCGCGGCAATGGCGGTTTCACAAGCAGCGGGGGAGGATCGATCCCTCCCGGGCTTTTGTGCTCTTTAAGCCCGACGTCTTGGAACGATCCATTGCGCGCTTGGACCGCGAACTCGGCGACAAGTCCCTCGTTTACGAGGCGATCGGCAACTACGAGGGGAGCGTGCTGGCGGCGGTGGATGCGTTCGCGGACGCTGAGCGCCGGCGCGACGTCGAGGCCATCCTTGACTTCATCGCACCCGACTTCTATATGTATGCGGACGGGGCTCGGGTCGACTACGAATCGGTGGCGGCGCAGATCCGGTCGACGATGCCGGCACTGCAGCGGTTCGAGACGACGTGGTCGGACGTCGAAGTGACGGTGCTTGCGCGAGACCAGGCGTTCGTGTCGCTTGTCTTTCGAGATATCGTGACCGACGGAGATGGCGTGACGACGCGACTGCGAGGGCCAACGACGTTCGTCTGGAGTCTTCGCGACGGCAGCTGGCGCATCATCTACGCCGACGCCGACCATTATCCCGACGCCCGTCACTAGATTAATTACCATTTGTGTTATAACAAGCGTTTTCACAGGGGATGCGACCGGTTTCCGGCACCCGCGCCGAACCTGGGATAAAGACCATGCGATTATCAGGGGTGTGCGTCGGTCCTTGTTGGAGAAGGAACGGTTCGGGTCGCTCGGTAAAAGCGTGCCGAGAGAGCGGAACAAAGTGCTAGTCCTATCACTTCTTTTTGCTGGGAGGATCTGATGTACCGAATGAAGAACGAATGGCACGTACCGAACGTCACCGCCGGGCTGTTGTTGACCTTTTTGGCGATGTCAGCCTGCTCGGGTCCGGACCCCGAACAGGCGGCCGAAGAGCCGGAGACCGCCACGGTGTACGAGGGGGCGCGGCTCATCGTGGGCAACGGGCAGATTATCGAGAACGCCACGTTCGCGGTCGACAACGGCCAGTTCCTGGCGGTGGGCGCGGCCGGCGAGGTGGACGTGCCCGCGGGCGCGAAACGAGTGGATCTGGCCGGCATGACCGTGATCCCTACGATCGTCGATGCCCACACGCACCTTGGCACCACGCGTGAAGCGCTCATCGAGGATCTCGAGCGTCGCGCCTATCACGGGGTCGGGGCGGCCATGAGCTTGGGGCATGATGGTGAGGGTGCGCCGCTCGAAGTACGCGGCGAGCTCATTCCAGGTGCGGGGCAGTACCGGTCGGCCGGGCGCGGCATCACGTCGCCCGAGCCAGGACGCTCGGACGTGCCCCACTGGGTGACGACCGAGGAAGAAGCCCGGCAGGCCGTTCGCGACGAAGCGGCCCGCAACGTCGACATTATTAAAATCTGGGTCGACAACCGGAACCGGCAGTACGAGAAGCTGAGCCCCGAGCTCTACGGCGCGATCATCGACGAGGCACACCAGAACGACGTGCGGGTCACCGCCCATATCTTCGCCCTCGAAGACGCGAAAGGACTCCTGCGCGCGGGCATCGATGCCTTCGCGCACGGCGTCCGCGACCAGGACGTCGACGACGAGTTCGTGGAGCTCGTTAAAGAGCGCCCGAACGTGGTGCTGGTGCCGAATATGCCCAATCGTGGCATACCCACGGACCTCGATTGGTTGAGCGGCTCGATGCCACCTGAGGAGCTTGCGGAGATGCAGGCCGCGGCGACGGAGCGGCCGGAGGCCCAGGCATCGTTCGCCATCCAGGCGCGCAATCTGGCGCGGCTCAGCGAGGAGGGCATGCGGATCGCCTTCGGTACCGACGGCAACAATCCCTGGGCCCCGCACGTCGAGATGGAGGATATGGTCGCGGCCGGGATGACACCCGGGCAGGTGCTCGTCTCCGCCACGCGCAACGCCGCAGACGTGGCGGGCCTGACGGAGATCGGTAGCGTCGAAGTGGGTAAGAGCGCGGACTTCGTCGTGCTCACGGCGAACCCGCTCGACGACATCACCAACACGCGGCGAGTCTTCGCGGTGTACTTGCGCGGGGAAAAGGTCGACCGTGTCGCCTTGAGCGCGCGTTGGACAGCCGAAAGCGCGGAGTGATGGCACGGCGGTTGGACGCCGGAGCTCAAAATTCGAACTCAACCGTCGCCGCCGTGTGATTCCGTACGTCTAGTCGCCGACATCTTGGGACGAAAGGCACTGGAAATGGCCAACCCTTGGCCAGACCGACGCTCGCATGACGCGCACCACCCCTCGGTGGATATGGAAGCTCACCTTCCGCCCGCCATGAAGGATGACGAGTGTGCCCCTCGCCTGATCCGATTCGATCATCTGCAGGAGGGATGGTAGCCGGAGCGCGTCGGGGAGTCGCCCGACCTACGCGTTCGACGCTTCGCGAGTCTGCATGCCATAAAGTGGCACTTCAGCGCGTACATTTGAATGGCCCAGCCCAAACTTCAGAAATCCCTTCGGACCTTTGACGGCGTTGCCCTTCTGATCGGGATCACGATCGGCTCCGGCATTTATTCCACTCCTTACCTCATCGCCGGCTACCTCGAGTCCTATGCGGCGGTCATGACCTGCTGGGTAGTGGTCGGCCTGTTCGTTCTCGTCGGAGGTCTGATCTACGCCGAGCTCGGGACGCGGCTTCCTGCGACGGGTGGCGAATACGCCTATATCACCACGTGTTTCGGGCCGTTCGCGGGATTCATGTTTGGCTGGGCGCAGCTTCTCATCATCCGGACGAGCCCGGGTGCCGGCCTCGCCCTCGTTGCCTCGGACTACATCGGGTATTTCGTACCGCACTCTGGGTGGTCCCACACCGCTTCTGCCTTGGCCATTCTCGCGCTCGTGGGTGCGTTCAACTATATCGGCATCCGGTGGGCGAGTCGCTTCCAGAAAATGACGACGGTCGTGAAAGTGGGAGGGTTGATACTCTTCGCCGTGCTCTTCGCCGTGCTTCTCCGCGAAACGGAGAATCACCTCGGCGCGCGGTTGCCGCCGCTTCCAGACCGTGGCTTTCTCGGCAATGTGATCCCCGCGCTCATGCTCATCGTGTTCACGCATACGGGATGGGATCGTGTGGGCTATGTCGCCGGAGAAATGAAGAGCCCGCGCGATGTCATCCCGCGCAGCATGGTCCTGGGGCTCGGGATAGTACTTCTCATCTATTGGACCGTCGTGACGATCTATCACTACGCGCTCGGTATGGACGGGCTGCGGGCAACGGCTACTCCCGCGTCGGACGTCGCGACGATGATGGTCGGCCCCTTCGGTGCGAGCGTCGTCGCCGTGCTGGCGATCATCTCTGCCGTCAGCAGCATCAACGGCACGACGATGTCCTCAAGCCGCGTCTATTACGCGATGGCGAAGGACGGGCTGTTCTTCCAGTGGCTGCACCACGTGCACTCCCGCTTCCGTAGCCCCTCGCGGGCCATCCTCGCACACGTGGGCTGGGCGGCCGTCATTCTGGTCGTTCGCGGCTCCTTTGAGAGCATCGCTTCCGGGATGGTCTTCGCCATCCTCGTTTTCTACGGCCTAACGACCGTCGCGCTTTTCAAGTTGCGTCGCGAGCAGGTCGGGGAAAAGACGGCGTTTCGAATGCCGGGCTATCCGGTCCTTCCAGCCATCTATCTGGTGGGAGTCCTCGCGTTGCTCGTGAGTCGGGCGGTGCTCGAGTGGGAGAACTCGCTCGTCGACATCGCCTTCGTGGCCTCTGGCCTTCCCGTCTCGCTTTTCTGGCTGCGCGGCCGCCGCCGCGACACATCCCTTTAGGAGTAGTCATGCTTCAGACCGCAGATCCCCGCAACAAGGACCTCATCGTCAACATCAACGGCACTCTCGTGCACCGCGACCAGGCCGGTGTGAGCCCGTTTGACAGCATCGTACAGGGGGGTGACGGGGTTTGGGAGGGACTCCGACTTTACCAAGGACGTATTTTCCGGCTGCTCGAGCACTTGGATCGGCTCCGCGGGTCGGCAAAGGCTATGGCCTTTGCAGAGATCCCAGGGCACGAGGAGATCATCCGCGAAATTCGCCGCACGTTAGAGGCCAACCACATGACGGACGGAGTCCACATCCGGCTGACGCTCACCCGCGGTGACAAGGTCACGTCCGGTATGGACCCGCGGCTGAACCAATCAGGCGCGACCCTCATCGTGTTGCCGGAGTGGAAAGCGCCCGTCTACGACAAGACCGGCCTGACGATGATCACGAGCTCCATCCGACGGTTTCCGCCCGATTGCCTGGATCCCAAGATTCACCACAACAATTTGATCCAGTCCATTCTGGCGAAGGTCGAAGCCAACGTCGCGGGCGTCGACACGGCGCTAATGCTCGATCGGGAGGGGTTCATCGCCGAGGCGAACGGGACCCACGTTTTTTTGGTAACGGGCGGCTTGGTGACGACGAGCCCCGCAGACGCCTGCCCGGAGGGGATCACACGACAAACGGTTCTGGATATCTGCGAGCGCGAACCGATCGTGTCCCGGATCGCACGCATCTCCCAGGCCGATGCCTATCGCGCAGAGGAGATGTTCTGCACCGGAACGATGGGTGAGCTCGCGGGCGTGGTATCTCTCGACGGAAGGAGGATCGGTAGCGGCGAAGTGGGCGCGACGACGAAGCGACTCTCGGAGCTGTTTGCGCAGGAAACCGCGACCAGCGGCTATTCCATTTTCGAGTGAGTGCTCATCGAGACTCCGAATCGAGAACGCGCTTCTCAGATATCTTGGCCTTCCGACGCGTGACGAGCTCACAGCTTCCGGCGTCGGTCCCGATGCCTTCATCGCGCACGTCAAGGATTGGTACGAAACCTATACATCGCCGAGCTGGACTTCGGCAAAGCAACCGACCGCGTCGGTGAACCGGTGCCGTCGATTGAGCTCTGTCTGGGAAGAGTTGAGCCGCGCCCGCTTATTGAACATCGCGCATCGACGCCGTACGCTCGACTCGACGAGGGCGCCCCGGCTCACGGGGCAGACGGCGTCCAAGTGGATTGCTTCGAAGCTCTATATCTTCAGCACCGGTCTTTCCGATATCCGCACTCCTGCCCTGGGCGAAATCCTGAACTTTTTTCTCACGTCCTAGGCCTGGACCGAGACGCGTGGAATCCGTGTCATAGGTGCCTGAAAGATCAGGCCTGCCATCCGACGTCCGGGGGATGTCGGCGCCAGTTTGTTGCGCGAGCGCTGCCGGAGCGACGCCTACGAGCGCGACCGTGAAAACACCCATGAACGCGAGGATTCGACTGCGCATGACACCCTCCATCTCTGCTGCACGCGACCTCGGATTCTACCTCTGACAGCGATCTGGGGGTAACACCGGCAGGCGCGCGTCTCCTACAATGCAGCCACTATGCGTTCTTTCCATATGCTTCCTCCTCTCGTCGCTCTGATCTCATTGCTGGCCCAACCCATCGGAGCGCAGCAGCTCGATCGAATCCAACTCGACGCGCTCACCGAGGCCGAGCTCGATGCCGCGTTTCGAAACTTTCGTGATTATCTGAGCATCCCGAACGATGCGCATTTCCCTAAGGACATCCGAAAAGTCCTCGATTGGATGGACGCGGCGCTGACGGCGCGTGGCTTCGACACGCGGGAGCTGCCGACAGAAGGAAGCGCGCTCCTTTTCGGTGAACGCAAAGTCGAGGGGGCCGACAAGACCGTCCTCGTCTATCTTCAGTCCGATGGCCAGCCCGTCGACAAAACGCGCTGGGAGCAAGAGGATCCGTACAAGCCTGTGCTGAAGGCCGAGAGCAGCTCCGGCGGCGTGGAGGAGATCCCTTGGGATCGGCTCTTCAGCCCGCGTGAAGGCAATTGGCGGGATTGGCGGATCTTTGCGCGCTCGGCTTCCGATTCGAAGGGGCCGAACGTGCAGTTTCTTACGGCGCTCGACGCGATGCGGGCGGCAGGTGTCGAGCCCGCGTTCCATCTTAAAGTCATCGTCGACACCGAAGAGGAGATGGGCTCGCCGAACCTTCCCCCGGCGGTCGAGGAGCACCGGGACCTGCTTGCGGCCGACATGCTTCTCATTCTCGACGGGCCGCCGCATATTTCGGGACGGCCTACATTGAAGTTCGGCGCCCGCGGCATCTCGACGGTTACGCTGACGGTGTTCGGGCCCCGTGTTCCCGTCCATAGTGGCCATTACGGAAACTACGCGCCGAATCCAGTACTGCGGCTTGCGAAGCTCCTCGCGTCGATGAAGGACGAGCGCGGGCGTGTGACGATCCCGGGCTTTTACGACGGCATTGTTTTCGATCGAGAAACCGAAGCCATCCTCGAAGCCGTGCCTGATGACGAGGCCTTCATCCACGATTGGCTCGGGATCGCCGAGCCCGACGAGGTTGGAAGAAATCTGCAGGAAGCGGTGCAGTACCCGTCTTTGAACGTGCGCGGTATTTCGGCTGGCTGGGTGGGTGACGAGGTGCGGACGATCATCCCCGCAGAAGCGGTGGCGGAGGTCGACGTGCGCCTCGTGGTCGAGAGTGATCCCGAAAAGTTATTGGCCTCGATCCGCCAGCACATCGTGGATCAGGGATATCACTTGGTGGACGGCGAGCCGACCGACGCGGAGCGAAAGGCCCACTCGAAGCTTGCGGCGTTCGAGTCTGAAATCTCCTATCGCGCATTTCGGACCGCGTTCGACTCCGAGCCCGGACGCTGGCTCACCGCCGCGATGACCCATGTCTACGGCGAAGCGCCGATCCGCATCCGGACGGCGGGGGGCTCGATTCCCATCTCGCCTTTCGTAGCAACCCTATGCGTTCCGGCGGTAGGCGTCCCGAGCGTCAACCCGGACAACAATCAGCACAGCCCGAACGAGAACATTCGCGTCGGGCACTTCGTCGAAGGGATTCGGGTGATCCTCGCGGTGCTGGCGCAGGAGATCGATTAATCGGCTAGGCCGGGCATCTCGAAATTCAGCGACTGCAGCTCGGCGATCAGTTTTTCTCGCTGCGAGTCGTCGAGCTCGACGAGCGGTGGCCGCAGCCGGTTCCACTCCGAGTCGGAAGCGTAGTGCGAGATGATGGTCTTGAGCGCTGGGACGAGCGGAAATTGCTGAACCGTCATACGCACCCGGTTTAGAGATTCCTGGAGCGCGTCCGCTTGGTCCGTTTGCCATTCTTGAAATAGACCGTCGATGGCCCCAGGGTTGATGTTGGCGGTCGCTGATATGCAGCCGACGCCTCCGGCCCGCATGTTTGTGAGAAGCAGTGACTCGCTTCCCGCGAAATATCCGAAGCCGGGAAAGGTGCGCAGCATCGCTGCCAAGTTCTCGCGGTCGCCGGAGCTATCCTTCATCCCGACGACGTTTTCGGGAAAGGCTTCGGTGAGGCGTCCCACGAGCTCGATCCCGAGAGGCACCGCAGACATCTGCGGAAAGTGATAGAGGTAGATGCGCAAGCGGTCGTCGCCGATGCGTTCGATGATCTCAGCGAACGAGCGATAGAGGCCTTCGTCGCTCACGTTCTTGTAATAGAAAGGTGGCAGCATCAGGACGCCGCCCACGCCGTGGTCGATGGCGTGCTTCGTGAGCTTCACGGTGTCGGGGATCGAGCAACAGCCGGTGCCGGGCATCATGCGCTTCGGGTCGACGCCTCCTTCGACGAGCATGTCGAGAAGCGACATCCGTTCCTCGATCGAGAGCGAGTTGGCTTCGCTGTTCGTCCCGAACACAGCAAGGCCGCAATTTTGCGCCGCGAGCCATTGGCAGTGCTTCAGGTATCGGTCCCTGTCGGGCGTGTAGTCGTCTTTGAAAGGGGTGACGACCGGCGCGAGTACGCCGGACATGAGTGAGCTCGCGTTCATTGGGGTGTCTCCATAAGGCTAGAGTTTACCTCAGTGCCTGTCGGAATCGGCGCGACCAGTCGAAGAGCGACGTCTTCAAATAACGTGCCTCTTCGGCATCGCTTCTTCTAATCGGTCCCTCGGATTCGGGCGTCACCGTGACGCTGACGAAAACCGGTCCTGGGTCTTTCAGAATGCCCGGAAGCGCGGACGCGTAGGTATTCGCGTCGTCGAAGTGATGGACGACCGCGAAACCGGCCGCCTTCGCCATCCCCGCGAAATCGACGAAAGCACCTCCGGGAACCGCCTGATTGCCGGTGATCTCGTAAGTGCGGTTCACGATCACGAAGAGCACGAAGTTGTCCGCTCCGGCTTCGACGATAGTGGCGAGAGTGCCGAGCGACATCAGCATGCTGCCGTCGCCGTTCAAGCACAGCACGCGCCGCTCGGGACGGGCGAGGGCGACGCCGAGCGCGAGGTCGGCGGTGTGGCCCATGGCGCTATCGGCCGAAGCGAAGTCGAGATCGCTTTTCGACAGCCGGCCCCACGGTCGGACGACGCCCATGCTTGTGATGACGACCTCGTCGGTGCGCAAGCGCGCGAGGGGCTCGAGGAGGTCTTGTTTCGTCAGCACGGGTCAAACCAGAGATCGGGTCAAGAGGAGGGCTACGGGCCGCGATTCAGCCTCGGCGCGCGCGGCGGCACGCGCGATGCGGGTCAGGTCGTCAGCGGAGCGGTAGAGCTCGTAAGAAACGCGCCACGCGTCGAGCGTCGGCTCGGTAACGACGGCCGCGGAGTCCACGTCTGCATGCGTCATTTCGTCCTGCGCACCGTCCTGATTCGAAAGCTTGTCGTACCCACGGTAGGTCACGAGACAGAGCAGGGGGACGCCCATGCGCATCACGGTCCCGCGCAAGCTGTCGCCGCTCTCGAGGAGTCCCGTGTTCTGGATGAGCACGACCGGGTGAGCTCCTCCGAGCCAGAGACCCGAAGCGACCGCGAAGGCCTCGCCAGCGGCCGAGCTGTTATCCGGAACCCCCACAACATGCGAGACTTCGAGGCGTCGAAGCTCCGCAAGCAAAGTATCTGCTCGGGGAGGTGGTGGGTTAGTCAGAACGACCGACTACGGCGTGTCGTGTTAGTGGCTTCGGGCTCCGGACCATAGCTGAGCTCGGGGACGCGCTTCATGATCCAGGTCTCGCTGCTCGAGACGATGCCGCCGAACTTGGCGGTCACCTTCTGAGCGCCTTGCGCGCCGAGCTCCCGCATCACGGGAGAGCCTTTGTCGAGCTCGGCGAAGTCGTCGAAGTAGAAGACGTGCACGAAGCCCGATTCGCCGCCAAAAGTCATCGCGCCCGTGGCATGGTGAACTTCAGCCGCGTTGAAATGCGGGAGAAAGTCCTCCATCATCACATTCATGTAGTCCTGCTCGTGTCCCGGCGCAACGTTTACGATGTTCACGACCATTAGGTCTGGCTCTTCTCCTTCCGGCAACGGATTTGAGACGTCGTGAAGTACGCGGACGGCGTAGCTCGTACGGCTGGTTACACACCGCCGGAGGCGGTTGATGAGCGATTCGGTTTCCGGGTCGGCGTCGCGCGCGGCGTCATAACTCGCGAGATTCTGCACCGGCGACATGACGACGAAGCGATAAGTGTCCCCGAAAACGTGCGTGCGGCTCACGCTGCGCCACGGAACTTTGGCTTTTTTGGCGCGTGCCGAGAACTCGCGCTGAACGGCCATGAACTCGTCGACCATCTGCGGATCGACTTGTATGACGTTCATCTGCACCCAAGGCGGAGGTGCCTTCTCCTGTGCCATCGCAGGCGCGGCAAGTGCTATCAGGATCGCGACGAGCGCCTTTTTCACGCTTCCCCTCAGCACGACACGCAGTTGTGGTTGTTCTTCGAGCCGAGGCTCTCGAGAAGCGCCACGGTCTCCGGGAACGGAGACACGCGCTGCACAGGACCGTTGGCCAAGTCCGCGGTCGTTTGACCGGTGCGGCTCACGGCGGTCACGTCACAGCCCTTTTCCACTAGATACAAGATCATCTCGTTGTCCCCGCGCGCGGCGGCGTGGTGAAGTGCGTTGTAGCCGTTGAAGTCGCGCGCGTTCACATCGACGCCGAGCTCCTCGATGAGGTATTTGACGGCGCCGAGCCAAGCGCCCGGCGCGGTGCGGTGCGCGTTGCCGGCAAAACCTTCACCATAGCCGACGCCCGAGGCAGCGTGAAGCGGGAAGACGCCTGGGTCACCTTCTTTCACGCGTGGAAGACCGGACGGATCTGGGTTGACCGTGCGCTCATCCGTCGCGGGCCAAAGGCCGGGTCCGAAAGGCTGCACCGGTCGTATCTCGGCGGTGTCGGTGAACTCCGAAGCGGTGCCTGCGCGAGGCCGCCGCGGCGGTGGGGTCAAGCTCGGGATGTGCGGGTCGGCGCCATGAGCGACGAGAACACGCATGGCGTCGACGTCCGTCGCATAGGCGGCGCGCCAAAAAGCCGTCGAGCCTTTGGTGTCTTCGAGGCCGCAGTTCCGATTGCCGCAGCCGGTATAGACCATATACCACGGGTGGCTCAGAAGCCGCGCGTCGGGATCGGCGCCCGCCTTCAAGAATGCGTCCATGACGTCGAGATAAGTCACGTCCTGGCGATCATGCTCCTGCGGTTGCGGGAAACGTGTGCGAGGCTGCCACTTTGCGTTGACGGCGGCCCAGAGCGGCGTCACCCCGTTGACCTTCGCGGCCACGTTCGGGTCCGCGCCGCGCCCCAATAGTCGAAGCGCAAGATCGTTCTGTCCATTGATGGTCGCCATGAGAAGTGGGCTCGTGCCGTCGCCCGCGCTCACTTGATTGATGTCCGCATCACCTTCGAGAAGCGCCATGACGGCTTCGGTGTGACCCTGACGTGCGGCATGCAGAAGGGCCGTCAGACCGCCTTTGCTCTTCAAAACCATGCGCGGAGTGAAACGGCGCTCGTTAGGATCCGCCTCGGAGATCTCGGGGAGCTCGCCCGAGAGATAGAGATCGCGGCCCGCGACGATTGCCGCTTGGAACTGGCTCGCACTCGGGATGAATTCGCCTTCGATCTCGTTCTTCATGATGTACGAGCGAAGAACTTTTTTCTGACGGTTTTCCCCGGCTTCGGCTAGCTTGCGATCCGCCGCGAGATCGATCACTTTGCTCGCGATGCTCGGATCGGCGCCGCCCTCGAGAAGCGCTTGGATCGCCGCGACCCGATTTTGGGCGGATGCGAAGATGAGCGGGGTTTGTTCCCATTCATGATCTTTCGCGTTCACTTCGGCGCCCCGGCTCGCGAGCGAGCGCACGATGTCTGCGCTGCCCGATGCGGCCGCCAGATGAAGCGGGGTCGACCCCGCGGGCATGGTGCGTGCCATGACGTTGCTTCCGGCCTTGAGCAGAACCTCTGCTACGCCGACGCTGCCGTTCCGGCAGGCGATGTGAAGCGGCGTGTAGTGGCCGACGCGCGTTTCCGCCTCGACATTCGCACCCGCAAAGACGAGCATCTCCGCCATCTCGGCGTCGCCGAGCTCGGCGGCCCAGTGAAGCGCCGTCATGCCGTCGCCTTGCGCGGCGTTGACGTCCGCCCCTTGCTGAAGAAGGGTGCGCACCGCGTCGCGATCTCCCTGTGTGGCGAAGTCCGCGACTGGGGAGCTCGAAGGCGCCGCGAAGACGCCCCCCATAAAGAGCAAGGCACTGAGAATGCCGAGTGCCATGAGGCCTAGCCCGATTCTCAAGTTGCGCTCGTCGTCAAGTCGAACGTGCCGGTGCTGTCTCCAAAGGTGGTCAAGTCGTCCAATCCGAGCTCGTTCAGCAAGGTCAACATGACGTTTGCCATCGGCGTCTCATCGGCGGCCTTGAGATGTAAGTTGCCCTTGAGGTGGCCATTCGCCTTTCCGAGAAGCGCGAGCGGGCAGCGCCGATGGTTGTGGATGTTGGGGTCCGCCATCGGAGAGCCCCAAACGATCATCGTCTTGTCCAGGAGCGAGACGCCGTTCTCTTGCGAGTCCTTCAGCTTCTCCAGGAAGTAGGGGAGCATGCTCATGCGGTAACGGCAGATCTTGTTGAACTCGAGGACCCCCTCTTCGGAGTTACGGTGGTGCGAAGCCGGGTGGAACGGCCGGTTCGAGCCGCTTTCCGGGAAAGTGCGGTTCTGGGAGTCGCGTCCGAGCTTGAAGCTAATGACGCGCGTCATGTCGGTCTCGAGCGCCAGTACTTGAAGGTCGTACATGAGCTTCATGTGCTCCTTGAAGGAATCGGGAACTCCTGGCGGTGCTTCGGGAAGCTCGCGGACATCGCCCCCGCGATTGTGTGCTTCGACCATCTGGATGCGCCGCTCGATCTCCCGGACATTGTCGAGATATTGATCGAGGCGCGGGCGATCCGTGGCGCCCAGCTGCCCGCGCAGCCCCACGACGTCTTCCGCAATCCAGTCGAGAATGCTGCGGCGTGTCTGGCGACGCTCCTCTCGCTCCTCGGGAGAATCGCCGGCGCCGAACAGCATGTCGAACGCGACGCGCGGGTCGCGGATCATCGGGAGCGGTTGTGTCGGCGAAGCCCAGCTGATCGAGTCCGTGTAGACGCAGGAATAGTTGTAGGTGCAGCCACCGGCCTGGTCGAGATTCTCGATGCAGAACTGCATCGACGGCATCGGTGTGTCTTGACCGTAGCGCTTCGCGTATAGCTGGTCCATGGATGTGCCCGCGAAGATGTCGGAGCCCTGGGTCTGCTTCGGATGGCTATGCGTCAGAAACACAGCGCTCGAGCGGAAATGATCGCCGCCGATTTCGGGAGGCGTGAACGCTTCTGCCATGCGCACGTCGGTGTTGCTGACGATCGTGAGGTAGTCCTGGAAAGGCGTTAGAGAGCTCAACGCGTTTTCCTCACTCAGCTCGAAATCCGGGCCCGTCGTCTTTGGTGCGAACAGATGCCGGCTCGCTCCCCACTCGTTGCACCCTGCGAGGCCGTGGACCTCCTCGATGCACACGAGCGGCGTGCGGTCGACCGCTGCCGTGGCTGCCGCCGCTGCCCGGCGTCCGGCCGGCACCATCGCGTCCAAGAAGGGAAGCGCGACGCTTGCGCCTAGACCGCGAAGAAACGTTCGGCGGGGCAAGTGTTTTCCCTTGATAGTCGACATTTCGCTAAGCTCCTTTGGTCTTTGTTACTGCAGTGGTCCTGCTGTCGTCGACTTGATCAGCAGCGACGGGTATTTCTCGTTTCATCCGAAATGCGTCGCTCATCACCACGCCCAAGATGAACGTCGACACGCGATAGTCGTTCGCTTCGGCTTCTTTGGTGATCGCGCGAATCGTAGGTTGGTCATAATACTCGACACGTCGGCCCAAAGCGTAAGCGAGGAGATTATGGGCGAAGTTTCTCGCGAGCAGCGCTGGGCGCTTCAAGAGCGCCTCGACGAGCTCAGGAGGATTCGCGATCGGAGTGCCGTCATAGAATTCGCCGCGCGTGTCGAGCGGTGCGCCGTTCTCACGTCGCCGCCACTTCGCGGTCGCATCGAAGTTGTCGAGCGCGAGCCCGATCGGGTCCATGAACCGATGGCAGGAGTTACATGTCGGGTTCGCGCGATGAATCTCGAGGCGCTCGCGCGTCGTGAGCACCCGGCCTCCTTGAACGCCTTCGGTGTCTTCTAAGGCTGGGACGTTGGGCGGCGGCGGCGGCGGAGGCGTCCCCATCAGCACTTCCATGATCCACTTGCCGCGGAGAACGGGAGACGTACGGTTCGCCATCGACGTAAGCACGAGCACGCTGCCATGACCAAAAAGGCCACGACGTGTGTCATCGGGATAGGTGACGCGGCGGAACTCTTTCCCCGCGACGTTGGGAATGCCGTAATGCTTGGCGAGGCGGCCGTTCACGAACGTATAGTCGGCGTCGAACAGCTCCATCAAGCTGCGGTCTTCGCGCACGAGGTTGTCGAAGAAAAGCTCTGTCTCGCGCCGCATGGCGTCGGCGAGGTTCTCGTCGAAATTGGGATAGAAGTTCGGATCGGGGCGGACTTTGTACAAGTCCTGGAGCCGGAACCACAGCGCGGCGAAGCGCGTCCCGAGTGCTTCGGCGCGCGGGTCGGCGAGCATGCGCTTGGCCTGGCGCTCGAGATCAGACGGACTCGAGAGATTGCCTTCGCTTGCCACCGTTTGCAGCTCGTCGTCTGGCGGTGTGCCCCAGAGAAAGAACGAGAGACGGGTCGCTAAATCCAAATCCGCGACTCGCTGGACTTCACCAGGTGCCGCGTTTGCCGGCTGCCGCTCGAGCCGCAGCACGAAGTTTGGGCTCGCTAGCATCGCCTCGAGCGCCGTGCGGATACCGGTCTCGAAACTGCCTTTCTTAGCGCCGGTATCATAAAACCCCATGAGTCCGTCGATATCGCTCGGAGTCATCGGCCGCCGGTATGCTTCGCTCCCGAGCCGAGCAAGGATCGTTTCCGCGCAAGGCCGCTCTTCGCTTTCGGCCGTCGGGCGACAGGAGAAGATCCGCTGACGGCTCGGCGTCAACGAGAGTCCCGTTGTGTTGTAAGGGCCGCTCACGATCAAATTCTGCAAGTGCGGCAGCGTCGTAATGCCAGCGCCCCCCGAACCGCCTCCAGCGAAGGACCAGTCGTGAGGGCGGATCAGGTCTTCGTAGGGGCCGTCGGACCTGCGGATGAACGCAGCGGAGACGCGATGTTGTCCTGCACGTACGACGATCGGCTCGGTTCGAATGGGCGTGCCGCCCCGTCCGTCCGCGCCACCTCTCGTTTTCGCGTAGTGAAGCAAGCCGACGCGCTCTCCGTTGATGGAGACGTCCACGTCTTCGAGCCTCGAGTTGTCCCCGGAGCCGAAGGTCATCCCGAACACATATTCACCGTCGGCGGGAAACACGTGGTCGACGACCATGCCGCCTCGCGTTCCGTAGGGCGTGCCTTCGATGTGGTCCCAAGGGTGTTGCGAGAGATAGATCGGGTTTTTGTATGTGTGGTCGACGGTGGGGGCGTTCTGATTCCCGAGAGCTAAGCGACTAATATCGGCCGCCGCGTTGAGATAGGCCTCGAGCAGCATCGGCGATAGTGTCTGCGCATCGGCGATGTTGTCGAAGTTCGCACTCATCTGGTCGAGCGGTAGCCAGTCTCCCGCTTCGACGGAGAGCGCCAAAAGGTCACGAATGGCAAGTTTGTATTCCGGGCGATTGAGTCTCTGGAAGCTCTTGACGCCCGGATTGGGGTCGCGCATGGCGGCCGCGTCGACGATCTCTTCCAAGGTCGTGGCGAGCAGGAAGAGCTCGTCGCCCTCGGGCCGCGGCATGCCGGGGGGAGGCATCATCCCGGCGCGAAGCTTACGGATCATTTTTTCAGCGGTTTCCCCGTGCTCCGCGGCCGCCGTGACGTCGAACAGCTCTAGCGAAAGGTTTCCCAGTAGCGTGGCGTCGTTGTGGCAAGTGACGCAGTTGTCCTGAATGATGCCGTTGAGGTCGACGGCGGGGTTCTCGGGCGCCGCCCAGCCGCAAAACACCGCCATCACGAGCAGCACGGGTATTGCGCAGATTACAAGTCGTCCCTTCACGAGGGTCGCCTCCCTAGCCCCTACTGGAGAGGCAGTTTACAGGTCTAAAGGCTCTTGCGCAACCTCGACTCGGTCATCGTCCCAACATCATTACTACTACGGCACATCCTGCGCTTAGACTCGTCCGAGCTCCGCGAGCTGTTCCAAGTGTGGGAGAACGAGAGCTGGGTCGACGTGCCGCTCACGAAATTTGGATCGCCCGAAAAGGAGTAGTCCGTCCGTGGCGAACATGAAAACCGTACCGACCGATTCGAGCGTCGAGAAGTTTCTCAAAGGCCTGAAAAACGAAAGACAGCGCGGGGACGCGTTTGCGCTCTTGAAGATGATGAAGTCGGTCACGCGCAAGAAACCCAAGATCTGGGGTGACAGCATGGTCGGTTTCGGCAGCTATCACTACAAGTACGAGACCGGCCGTGAGGGAGATATGCTCATGACGGGCTTTTCTCCCCGCAGCAAGAACCTCGTGGTCTACGTCATGCCTGGCTTCGAGCGCTACAGCAGCTTGATGAAGAAGCTCGGGAAGCACAAAACGGGGAGGTCCTGCTTGTATTTCAATAAGCTGGAAGACCTCGGCACCAGGGTTTTGAAGGAATTGGTGACGAAGTCCTACGGGTACATGAAGAAAAAGTACGGCTAGCTTTTCGCTCCCAAGCCTCCAGTGCTAATATCCTCGCCCTGCGGGGATCGACCACCGCACTTAGGAGTACGATGATCAGACGGGAGCCATCGAAGCCGGCCTCGAGGCGGAGTTGCTCGTCTTCGACCGAGATCCTCTCGAGCAACCGTCCGTGCTCAAAAACCCCCTCCTTGTCATGAGCAATGGCCGCATCAGCGTCAATCGCACGGTCGGGACGAGCAAAGTCCTGCCGAACCACTAAGCCCAGGAGAATCCCGTGAAAACCAACCTCATTGTCTCTGCGATGACGGCAGCTTTCGTCGCCACCGCCTGCGTGTCGCCGTCACCCCCTGCCGAGGTAGAAAACCAACAGACCGTCGTCCCCGGTTGGCAGTGGACGGTCGACCAGATCGACGAGACCGTCAACCAAGTCCGCGCTGGCCGCAATCTCCAACCAGACAGCTGGCCCGGCGGCGCGCGTGTCGCGGTGCTGCTTTCCTTCGATGTCGACAACGAGACGATCGCGCTGCGCTACGGAGAGCCCACCATCGGCTCGCTCTCCCAAGGGGAGTATGGCGCACGCGTCGCGCTTGAGCGCGTCGTTGGCCTCATCGACCGTCACGAGATCCCCGCGTCGTTTTTCATCCCTTCGGAAAGCTTGAGGCTCAACCCACAAATGGGCGGCGTGATTCAGTCATCCGGCCGCCACGAGTTCGCCGTCCACGGTTGGATTCACGAGCGAAACTCGGACCTCCCCGCCGACGTGGAACGTGAGCTCGTCCAACGTGCCGTGGACTACTTGACGCAGGCCACCGGAGAGCGCCCCGTCGGCTACCGTGCTCCGTCGTGGAACTTCAGCCCGAACACCCTCGGCATCATCCGGGACCTCGGCTTCTTGTACGACAGCTCTCTAATGGCGGACGATCGCCCCTACGAGCTCAACACGGCAGGCGAGCCCACCGGGCTCATCGAGCTTCCCGTCGAATGGATCCTCGACGACGCGCCTCTCCTGAACCCGCTAGGCGGCCGCTACAGCGCGCCGCGCGACGTCCTTCAGGTCTACAAGGACGAGTTCGACGTCGCCTACGAGGAAGGCACGATGTTCCTTCTCACGATGCACCCGCACTATATCGGCCACCGCTCCCGCATCGTCATCTTGCGAGAGCTGATCGACTATATAGGCACCAAGGACGGCGTTTGGTTCGCCACCCATCGCCAAGCGGCGGAATATGTGAAAGAGCAGGCCGATATCGGTTGAAACTTTCGCCGAATTCGTACAGGCTGTGCCCGTCTAGCGGACTCACAAAGGGGGCAGACATGACCCAACTGGCCAAAGCGCTTCGCCTATCGGTGACGACACTCTTTCTCGCGGCTCCCCTTGGGGCCCAAACCGTGCGTATCATCCAAACGAACGCCGCAGGCGACAACGCTCACATCATCGATCCGGCAACCCACGAGATCGTGGACGAAATCCCTGGGCTTCCCATGGCGCATGGCGTGACCTCGGCGCCCGACGGAAGCGCGCTCTACTTCAGCAATGAGGTCGACCACACACTCGACATCGTTCCCACGAACACCCTGAAAGTGTCGAAGCAGATCCCGCTCACCGGCCGGCCCAACAATGTGGCCATCACGCCGAACGGGCGTAAGATCTATGTCGCCATCACGCGGCAAGACGCATTCGTCGACGTCATCCACCTCGACGAAGGGAAAGTCGTGAAGCGGATCCCGACGCTTGGCGGCGTTCACAACGTCTTCATCACACCGGACGGGTGCCTTGGTGCACAACTCCGATAGAGGCCGAGAGCTCGCTTGGCCCCGACTCCCATCATCCGATCATCTCGCTATCAGGCATCCCGAGCGCCGTCATGGTGTTGAGAATCTTGCACCCGATCCTTGCCTCGACTCTCTGTGCCGCCAACCCTCTCGCTCGCATCGCTGAGCCCACGATAGCCTTGTAGCGATGGAACGTTGTCTCGACTTTGCTCCGTTTGCTGTAGCCCGATTCTGTGTGCCACTTTCGTTTGCCGAGCCGAGCTTGTGCTGCAATGTTGCGATTGCGCTGTCGGCTGCTCGCCGGCCCCGATGCGAGCAGGGCGCCCTTGCGCGGCGGTATCAGCACCCTCGGCGAGCGATGAGCGCTGTGATTCTCGATTGCCTCATAGACGCCGCTGGCGTCGTATGCGGTGTCAGCTCTGGCCGATGAGATGGGACTGTCGCTCTGTCCGACAAGCGATGCAACCCGCGATGAATCGCGGGCTCTTTTGCTCGTCAGCTCGCCGGCGACGACTTCGCCACTCTGCTCGTCGACACACAGATGGAGCTTGCGATAGTCCCTGCTATTTGGTGCTCTGCGCAGCTGGCCGGCGTGGACAGCGAGACCGCTGCTGTCGATCAAGATGTGCAACGGCGTCTTCTGCTTGTCTTGGTAGAAGGGGACCTTACCCAGCTTCGCCTTGCGCCTCGAGATCGTGGTGTGATCGGGCACATCATTGTCTAGCTTCATCAGAGCGAACAACGATCGCAGCAATCCCTCGCTCTGCCTAGACGACAGATGAAACACCATGCCCAGGGTGACAGCCGTCTCGATGGCGTGGTTCGACTACTTGCGTTGACGGCCCGGTTTCCTCCTCCTTGGCCAGGGCGCGTCCCAGTTCACAAGCTTGCCGGCGGTGAGCGAGATCCAGACGGTCAGGCTCCCGCGGTTGCGTAGACCCGCCTCATATTCACGCCAATTCCTCACGCGATAGGCCTTCTTCACATACTTCCGCTGAGTGCGTTTGAAAATGCTCATGGGGAACCTCGTATCCGCGAGTACAGGACAATTGTGGACCGAGATCGCGAGTTGTGCACCAAGGCAGAGAATCGGCACAAGAGCACCCAGAAACCGCGGTCAAGATCCGAGATTTGTGGCCGTTTCACCGAGCGCTGGAGCACAGCGAGCTGCTGCCGAAGGGCGAGATTCTCGAGCGCCAGCGAGCGGTGCGTCTTGAACGCCGAGATGAGTGAGCACAGGAGCGATCGGAGCATGAAGGCATAGTGACCGCCACAGCCGAGAAAGATCAATAGGGACGCGCCCGGACGAGTAAATGGAAACCACAACCCGTGCTTCGTCATTCGTTTTGTTCGCACCTCGCGATGCGCGGAGCACCAGCCCGGGCGATTCAGGAGCTTGCCGGCCACAAGGACATCACAACGACACAGCGCTACATGCACTTGAGTCCGGCCGCAGTCGTAAGCGCGATCCGTTTGCTGGAGAACCGCAATCCCGTCTCTGAAAGTGGAGACATTGTGGAGACGGGTTTGGACGAAAAAGCTAAGGTGAGGAACTAGAGTACTTTGATTGGTGGACACGGACGCAAAGAATTCGAACCACGGCGGAGATTACTCTGGAGGTCGCCTTGCTCGAGACTGTGGAGCCACCTCTTTATCAACGTATTGCTGGCCAGGTAGCGCAGTTGCACGCCCTCGGCCTAAGTCTACGTAGAATCGCCGCTCGGATTTCCGTTACTGACAAGACAGTCGCCAAGGCATTGATCTGGATAAACCGACCCTGACCCACGTCAATAATCCGACACCTGGACTTCCGCTGCAAACGTGTTTAACAGTTCTTGGGGGAATCCCTTGGCTTCCCAGGGATCGCTTGTCAGCGGCCAGCGCGCTCCCGCGATACCCCCCCTGTGTCGGGGTTTCGGACAACCCGCGATTGTCCGTAGTGATCGATGGCTCCCCTTGCTGTTTAGAAAAGCGATCTAGGAATTGTCGCGTGTCAACTCGGCTCCTCAGTGACTTTGTCAGCATTTTTGCGGGAATCCTCACGGGACGCCAATTTGAGTCCTGTCTTTTTCCACTCAGGCCAATTCGCCACCTCTTGGGAAGCCAGCTTAGCGGCAGTGCGAAATTCCTTGATCTCCTTCTCGGTCGCTTTGCGAGCCTTTTTCATTTCTCGTCTCCCTCAGGAATTAGCCCATTCAGCTCATCCGCGATGAAAGTCTCTCTGTCAAGATACGAAGTTGGGAGCATCGGAATACGGGGCTGTGCCCCCTTTTTTTTCCATTCCACCTTCCTACCCTTTTCTGCGCGCCTCAAGGGGAAACCGGAGCCCAGCCTGATTGAGAAAAGATCAAAGAATCGCCTAGGCCCAATTCCAAAGAAAGGTTCAAAAACTACTTTCTTGGGACTTCTTTTTGCCGGTCCAATGAGAATCGAGTCGGAATGAAGCTCCTCGGCGCGGCCTTTTGGATAAGGTTCAATGAATACAACACGCTTAATCCCGGCACCTACAATATGCTTCGCGCAATTGTGACACGGAAACGTGGTCGAATAAAGTGTCCCGTTCGTAGGTGTCACCCCGACACGACTGCAATGGAGGATTGCCTCCATCTCGGCGTGTACCGCCCGCCCGTACTCGGTAATACCTAAAAGCTCGCTGCCTCTAAGCCGTTCTTTTCCTCGCGCCAACAAGGTTGCCTCATCCATCGCTGAAGCCTCTGGATGCAATCGTTTCATAACGTCGATGATGATCTCGTTCCGAATGCGCGCATTCGAATCGTATCCCATCTTGTAATCTCTACGGTCGTTCGCACCCGGCCAGTACAAGCCTCCCCGTGCGGTGGGTACGTCATTCGCCCCAGTCGCAATGATGTCGTTGTCCTTCGACATAATGACAGCGCCAACCTCGCGAGATAGATCCGCGGATCGCAGCGACGCTGCGTGTGCGAGATACATCGCATACTCGTCCGGAGTCGTTGTCACAAAGGGATTGGCGAAAATCAGTTCTAGACGACGCCAGATTTCTTTCTTACGCCTGGTGTCATCCGCGTGAAGATATACAAAAAAATCCGACAAGTGGAACGTATCCTTGGTGCGCTGACCAAGCTCATTCTCCTCGCTGGCATCGCGTCGGACGAGCTTCTTCGCTTTCTGTTTTCCAATTCCTTTGTCCTCCGTCAAGAATGTTAGCCGCGATTGTTCGCTGCCAAATATTCCGATTAGGAAGAATCCTGAACCGTATACGCGCCGCAGCGTCCGGACCTCGTCTGGATGCTTCAACGACCGGACAACATGAGCGGTCCGTGATTGAAAAGGATTCTCAGAAGGTCTCTTTGATCTGATCTGATTGATTGCGCACATAGCGAGGAAATCACCTCGCTTGGCCGTCCAACGAGCCTCGTTGCCAGCGTCCATGTAGCTCTCGAGAAAGAAGCCACCGAGAGCTATCCGAACGAGAGCGAGCCGATGGCGATTGTTCGGTACCTTGCCGACAATCCCGAAATCTACGGCGAACGATCAGGAGAAGGCCCGCGTGTGGAGAAGGCCGCTCCGGTAGATCACAGCAAGATTCAAAACATTCTTGAGGATGCTGTCTCGAAATTGGAATCGTCACCGTTGGCTCAGCAGGTGTGGCTGCGTCAGTCCGAGGCCAACACCGAGTAGAGCGTGACGGAGATGGCGGCAGCACGACTCATCACGGTTGGCCTCCTATCGATGATGTGTCCCGCAGCACCCCACCAGTTTGCGGGCGAGCGTTCTCCTGCACGCTCGCGTGCTGACCGCTAACAAAGACGAGTTGCTATGCCTAGGAAGTCACTAATCGATACACGTCGACTACAGCGTGAGACGAGGCGCATCTCAACGTCCATGGAGACATTCGGCAAAGACATCTTGAAGAACATCGCGACAGAAACTGAGGCAGAGCTGCGTTCGTTGCTCAAGGACGCCAAAGAGCGGGCTCCTGTCGATACCGGGCGGCTTCGCGATTCTGGCCACCTAGTGCGGAGTGCTTCTGCACGAGGAATCCGATTCGAGGTCGCGTTTGGTGGCGCTAGCGTACGAGGCGAGTTTGTGGACTACGCCACCATTGTGCATGAGACCCACCCGAGCAAAGCAAAATTCCTTGAGCGGGCTGCGAACGCCTCTCTTCCCGGCCTGGCTGACAGGATCGCAACGAAGATGGGGCGGTAGATTTCGAAAGGTGCCGCCTTTTGGTATGTGCGCACCATAGTGTCTTGAAGGAGATCTTCAATCGATGGTTGCATTGCCGAATGCGCTCAAATGTCCTCATGGCGACTTTCGACTCGATTGCTTGATCCTATATGACACTTTATGTTGCTCATATGACAATTCGCGTTCCTATATCACCTCCCCACGCCCGCGATAAGACAATCTACTGCAACTTACTCATCTCCAGTTACTTGTCGCCCCTCCACAGGATAAAAAAAATGTGAATCGCTCGGGAGTTAACTTACCTGAAACCACTTATAATCGAGTTATGGCAAGACGAAACAATCTAGGCGGACGACCACTTGTAGGAAGCAAACCTAGATCTTCGCGCGTCATCGTGTTGGTCGAGGATGAAATTAAGCAGCTACTGGAACGCAGAGCATCCCTAGCGGATCGCACGCTCTCCGATTATGTCCGTGACGTCTTGGTTACTCACCTTGCACGACGGACGCGAAAGAAGTAGCCAATCCTGGCCACCAAACAGAAAGAGGGAGCAGCCAATGCCACCCACGGTAAAGAAGGTAGTGTTCGATAGGGAGCAGCCAATGCCACCCACGATAAAAAAATGGCGATTCCGGCGTTCATCCGAATCGACTCGGAGCAATTCATCGAATCGATACAGCAACAAAAGAGCAGCTTCAAGAGTCGATTCGGATTGAGAGCGCCGACATTCGCGAGCCACAAGAGCGGGTCAAAGCGATGCGTTGGCGCTTGAAGAACATGGAGTTAGAGCTTCGTAGCGAGTAGCAACAGACACGGCACGGTACAAACTACGCACAATCAATTGACTCCGACATCAACGGAAGGATGAAACAACATGAGATGGATGAACATACCGAACGGGTGTGATGATGGAACGCTGCTGTGTTCTGTATGCCACGGCATACCGAACGGGTGTGATGATGGAACGCTGCTGTGTTCTGTATGCCACGGCAGGCTCGGAGAGTACTACTACGTCCCCAGTGACGAAGGTGGATTAGTAGCTGCTAGAGGGGGAATCTCATGAGCGCGCATAAACCAATGGTCGACGATCCCGCATGGCGTCAGCACTTCGAAGATGGCTATGAGTTCGCCGAGCAGCAATGGGAGCGCGAGGAAGCTATCTTCGGTCCTCGTACTCTAACCCTCATCGAGCGCCTCTCCCGCGCCAAGCAACGAAGAATCAAACGACAGATTAAGATCGAGAGCCTTCCGGATATGTGCGATGTACAGCAGACCGCAGACGCGCTAAATATCAGTCCCGGTCTCGTGCGTGAAATGGTCAACGGCGGAGAGCTTCCCGCTGAGCGTTACGGAAGAAAACGTGTGATCCGAATCTCCCGAATTGAGATCTACAAACGGCTAGGAATGACAGCATGAGAGGATCGAAACCGAAAAAACGTGGTAATTCTTGGTTCGCTCGTATTGACGTGGGTATAGATCCCGGGACAGGACGGCGCAAGCAACTTACCATCACCGAGAGCACCAAACGAAAGGTTGAAGATCAGATCACCAAGTTCCTCGGTGACGTTCGCCGTGGTGAATACGTAGATCCCTCGAAGCTCACATTTGGCGAATGGTCAGAGACTTGGTTCTCAACCTACGTCGAGTCTCGCAAGAGTCAGCGAACGATAGAAACCTATCGAAGCGTCCTCGACTTGCACATCAAGCCAGCTCTAAGCTCGATTCGTCTGCAACAGCTCGAACCCGAGCACATAGAAGAATACTACTTCGACAAACAAGAGACACTCGCTCAATCAACTCTAGAACAACACTCGGCGATTATTTTCAACATTCTGAAGCTCGCACAGCGCAAGAAAAAGATCCTCGTCAATCCGGCTGAACTCGTCGAGAACAAACCCAAGTCGATTAAAACCGAGAATCAAGAGGCAGAAGAGCATTGCTGGGAGGAATTCGAGGTTCGAGGTTAATCCCCTCTTTCTTGCATATTTCCTCGAGGAACGCGACACGCTCCAGGGCCTGCTCCATCGGCACAAAGTCACGATAAAGCCCGCCGCAACCGGTGCAAGTAACCTCGCGGTACGAGCCTAACAATACGCCACCGACTATTTTGAAATCCTCACGGGAGGGTTCCTTCGGCTCTACATTGCCACCGCACGCCTCGTGGGTGGTGGCCCATTTAGTAGCTTTATCGATACGGTCCTCTACCATCCAATCACCTCAAGAGCGACGAAAGTTTCGTGGCCGCGTCCCGGCCCATCGAAGGAAGCGCGTGCGCGTAGATGTCGTTCGTGATGTCGGTCTTCTTGTGCCCGAGACGCTGCGAGACGACGTGCACCGGCGTTCCCGCCTGGAGCGAGAGCGTCGCTGAAGTGCATTATGTCGCCTATGCCGAATTCGGCATAGCCGTCATTGAACTAAGCCGCTCGCGCGGCGGCGGGACCTGCAAGCTCTCCCGAACTGGTGAGCCAAACTGGGGGCATTTTGCCTGCGCCTTTTTCGCCGCAGCCCATCGCCCTTCCAGGGAATCACGGCGCGCAGGTCGTGTCAAGGGTTTCGCGCGCTTCGCGCGCCGGCTGCGCCGCCCTGGACACGACCTACGCGCCATGATGCGAGTCACTATGGGCGATGGGCGGACGGGTGCCTCCGGCAGGGGCTCCGGACTCCGGGTTTTGCACGGCAAGCCAGCCGCGGTGAACTCACTCGCCTCTAACCCGTTTCCCTTGTTTTTCCGGGCCACGGGAGCCAGAAGGGATTAAGGAGGACGGCTTCGCCGTCGTCTTCATTCGTTCGATCTTCGCTCCGGACAACGAGTCCTGCGTTTCTCGGAACCGCTCTCTCACACATGGCATCATCCCTGTCCCCCGCGGGCGGCGATGGTCGTCGTCTGCTAAATCACTGGAGGAATAATCATGGGATGCCTTAGCGAAAAAATGCTTGCCGACATGAAACTGAAGGGGTTCGCACGCTCCACGCAGGAGGAGTATCTGCTGCGAGCGCGCCATTTCGCGGCACATTACATGCGCTCACCCGCCGAGATGGGCGAGCCGGAGACCCGCGATTATCTGATTCATCTCGTTAACGAGAAGAAGGCCTCTCCGGCCAGCCACCACATGTACGTCGCCTCTCTCAAGTTTCTCTACGCAACCACACTCAACCGCCCGGAGGAGGTGGCGAAGATTCCTTGGCCCAAGAAACCTCGCACGTTACCCGATATCTTGAGCGGCGAGGAGGTCGATTGTTTGCTTCACTCCGTTCACTCCGTCAAACACCGCGCGATTCTCATGAGCGCCTACGGCGCCGGGCTGCGCGTTTCCGAGGTGTGCTGTCTGAAGCACTCCGACATCGACTCCAAACGCATGCTCTTGCACATTCGTCACGCCAAGAACTCCAAGGCCCGCTATGTCACGCTCAGCGAACGTTTGTTGAGCTTCCTGCGCTACTACTGGAAAACCACTCGCCCTCGCGGAGAGTACTTGTTTCCCGGCCGTAATCCTGGTGCCCACATCTCAGACGATGGCGTTCGCTGGGCTCTTCGTAAGGCCGTGGCTGAGGCGGGGCTCACCAAACGTATCACTCCTCATTCGCTGCGCCACGGTTTTGCCACACATATGCTCGAACTGGGTGAAGACATTCGTACCGTGCAGCAACTGCTCGGTCATGCCTCCATCCAGACCACGGCCCGTTACACAAAGGTAACAGCAAAGCACTTGGGGCGCATCAAGAGCCCTCTCGATTTGCTGGGAACGAAGAAGGGCAAAAAGCTCGGCTAGCTCATCATGCAGCCCCATGGGCTGTGTCCTTCCCGCGTCGAGTCACCACCACGGCCACTGCTCGAGATCGCGGAAATCTTCCGCGAACATGGTCCACGCTTTCGCCAAACCCATGCGCTGACAGCCGAGCAGCGCAAGGTGATGTGGGCTATAGAGAACTGTCGCACGGCGGTGCTAGGTGGCCATCTCGACGTGTGTAACGCTTGCGGATACGCGGCGCCTTCGTTTAACTCGTGCCGCAATCGGCACTGTCCCAAGTGTCAGAGCCTAGCCCAGGCGAAGTGGATGGAGCAGCGAGCTCAGAGGATTCTTCCGACTCACTATTTCCACGTCGTTTTCACCCTCCCGCAGCAACTCAAGCCTCTCGCCCGAGACAATCCCAAGTTCATGTTCAACCTCCTGTTTCGCGCCGCCTCGCGAACTCTATTGGAGTTCGGCCAAAGCCGGCTCGAAGCTCAACTTGCCTTCACCGCCGTACTGCACACCTGGACCCGGAAGCTCCTGTTCCATCCACACCTGCATTGCATCGTCTCCGGGGGCGGGCTCAACCACCCTCAGCAGCTGTGGAACGCCGCAAACCCTCGCTTTCTGTTTCCCGTCAAGGCCATGTCGCGGCTTTTTCGCAGCAAGTTTCTCGATGCCCTTAGGCTCGCTTACGACCAAGATGAGCTTGAGTTGAGCGCAAACGCTTCCCACCTCAGAAACCCACCTCGCTTCCGGGAGCTGAAAGACAAGCTCTACCGCATCGATTGGGTCGTTTACAGCAAACGACCCTTCGGTGGCCCAGAGCAGGTTTTCAACTACCTCGGCCGATATACCCACCGGGTCGGCATCTCCAACCGCCGACTCATTCGCATCGACCACTACGGCGTCTGCTTCGCCACCAAGAATGGTAATACCGTTACCGTCCCCCCAGAGGAATTTATCCGCCGTTTCCTCCTGCACGTACTGCCGAAAGGTTTCGTCAAGATTCGCCATTTCGGCTTAATGGCCTCCTCCAATGCGACCACCAAGCTCGTAGTCGCGCGCCAGTTGCTCGATGAGAAAACAAAACCCACGACCGACGCCGACGACGTGCAAGTCAGCTCGCGTGCCACCGAGGACAAGGACTGGCGCGAGCGGCTCAAGGAGCTCACCGGCATCGACCTCACCATCTGTCCCCGCTGCAAGAAAGGTCGCATGCTCCGATGCCCTCTCTCCACGAAGCTTCGACGGATCAACCTCCAGATCCGCTCCCCTCCAGATGAGTCATGATCACGATGCTTTCGCTCCGCCTCTCACAACGCCGACCGGTCGTTGAAACGGACTCGTGTGTCTCGTCGCGAACTCATAACGCTACCGTGGTGGTTACCGCACCGGGTAGGCCCTTCTTCTATCTTCCCCGCCATATCTCTGTCGATTCGCAACTCCCTGACGTCCAACTCCGACTTCCTGTCCGACCGTCTTCTCACTCCAATTTATGCATAGTTGCCGCTAGCTGGGCGGCTTAGTTCAATTACGGTTTGCACGAATGCTCGCTCTACAAGCATCGTGCCTCGCGTAACGCCGTGCTTCGCTCGATTCCTGCAAACCGCTATTAATTCGTTTTGTTCGCACCTCGCGATGCGCGGGGCACCCACTCGGGCGATTCAGGAGCTTGCCGGTCACAAAGACATCACGACCACGCAGCGTTACATGCACTTGAGCCCGGCAGCGGTGGAAGGTGCGATTCGTTTGTTGGAGCAACCAAAAACCGGTTCTCGTTTTGGAGACATTGTGGAGACGGGGTTGGATGAAAAAGTTAACACGAGGAACTAGAGTAGTTTAAATGGTGGAGGCGGCGGGAATCGAACCCGCGTCCGAAGATCTTCTTCCGAGGCCTCTACATGCGTGTCCGGTTCCCGTTAAGCTTCACTTCCAATCAGTTAGGAGCCGGCAAGGACCTGATGAAAGTTATCCCCTAAGTTTCGCTGGACACGCGGGGCGAATGTCCGGCTAGCCCACCTGAATGACGTTCTTCCCGAGCACGGCGGGCGAAACCCGGGAGAACGTAGCCGGCTTACGCGGCTAAAGCTAACTCTTGGTCAGCAATTGTGTGTTTTCCCACCGTTTAACGAGGGATGGGAGCTCGGCATGCCACCTCGAAATCAATTATCTCCGTCGAACCCAGGGCGCCCCCTGCAAGTTCTTCTTCACAAGTATTTTACTCCGATCACAAGTTTCTGGCAAGGAGGGACTCGGGGCCGGCTTGCACACGGCAACGTCTTTGTTCGTGTTGACTTATGTGGAAGTAGGACACATAATGGTTTACCGATTAAGGGATAAGTGTATTCGGGCCGGTTGCCGGCCAATGTCTCTCTCTTAGCAAGACTTACACCACAGCCCCCGATGAGTGACGATCAACTCCGTGCCAAATCGCTAGCCGTGTTTCACGCGCTCGTGTCGACGTGGTCGAATGATCTCCGCGAGGAGGTCTCCGGTCTTCAAGACGATCTCCTCAAGAAACTCGATGTTCTTCAAGATCAGATGTCGAAGTACGAGGAGAACATCGACGAGGAACGCATTCTCGCTTTTGTGCGCGAGGTCTCCAGTTTGACCGGCGGCGGCCGCAGTGGTGGTGACGGGGGAGGGAGTTCGCTCAAAAGCGTGCGCGTGTCGCTCACGAAGATCGACGACGGCACGTCGCTGACCGAGGTATTGACGCTGCTTCTCGCAGAGCTTGCTCAGTTCGCCCCGCGCGTTGCGCTGTTCATCCTCAAAGGGGGCTCTTGCTTTGGTTGGAACGGACGCGGCTTCGACGACAGTCCCGGCTTCGACGATGAAGGCATCAAGCGCATCTCGGTTCCGACAACGGCCGATACGGTTTTCACCGAGGTCATCAACTCGCGTTCGTCTTTTGTTGGTGAGAGCAACAAGCACCCGGACAATATCCAACTGCTCTCGCGTATCGGCAACGTGTTGCCTTCGTCCATCTTTGCCACGCCCCTCGTCTTGCATGATCGTATCGCCGCGATCGTCTATGCCGATAGCGGTGATGGTCCGAACCCACTCCGGGAGACGGAAGCGCTCGAGATCCTCACCGCTTATTCCTCGAAACTTCTCGATGCTCTGAGCGCTCAGAAATCTGCTGTGAAAACCGGCGAGCATGTGGCGCCACCGGCGACCCCGCCGCCGCCGCCACCGGTATCACGCCCACCGCCGCCGCCGGCGCCACCGGTATCACCCCCGCCGATTACTGAACCGCCCGCGGTTCCCGCGTCCGACGTTCCCGACACAGAGGACGGAGAATCCGGAACAGTCATGTTCAAAAGTGCGGATCTCGCTGCTGTCAGCCCTGCGACGGACACCCCAAAGCCGACCGCCGCCCCTCCCGCCACAGGGGCGCTCGACTTGGACTCGATGGACTCGGATACCCGCACGAAGCACGAAGAGGCCATGCGGTTCGCGCGCCTTTTGGTTTCCGAGATCAAGCTGTACAACGAAACGAAGGTTCAAGAGGGGCGGTCCCAGCACGGTGCGCAGCCGGCAGCTCTACAAAGAACGCGTACCCGAGCCTGTCCGCTCTCAGTCGTCCTATTTCAACGACGAGCTCATCCGCATCCTGGCTGATGGGGACTCTGGAGCGATGGGGCAGGACTTGGCAGCAGGCTAAGCGCCTATTCGGACACGCTTTAGCGGTTTTCGTCTCCTGTTTTTGAGGCTTTTGACCGCGCGTTTGCTACAATCAAAGAATACAATTCCGGGAGGCCGGCGGATTCGGCCGTCTAAACAAAGAAAGGGACGCGGGGAAATCCGATGTATCTAGGGTCGGGGAAGGTCTTGGCTCCGGTCTTCTTCCTCGTGTTCGCTATCGTTCTTCTTGGTCTGCTCGCCGCCCAGTCCCCGTCGTCATCTCCCGCATCCCAGCCCGAGGCGCTGGCTCCAAGCGAGCTTCCGTGGGCGCCGTTGGGTGACCCGGCCCCGGCGCTGCGGCAAGTCTCAACATTATTAAGTAATACGCCTCGCAATGAGAAGTTCGCCCAGCTCGAAGAGCTCTCGAACGACCGAAGCCAGTCCCCGCGCACACGCGGTCTCGCCGCTTTTGCTTTGGGGCTCCACCAGCTCGAGAGGAAGCGGATCGCTCCGGCTGTGGAGTCGTTCCGCACGCCGGAGATTGATGACACCGAGCTCGGAGGCTTCGCGCTCTTCTACATAGCACGAGAGCTCGAAGCCTCGAAGCCCGGGGACGCGCTCAAAGCAATCGCTGCGCTCGAGGCTTCCCATCCGGATTTCCCTTTGATGGACGAGGCGCGCCTTCGTTACGCCCGGATTTTAAAAGCCAAAGGTGAGCGCGAGGAAGCCATTCGAAAGCTCGGATCGTTGACCCAAAGCACCGATGACGCGGCGCGCGGGGACGCGCTCGACGAGTTATCGAATCTTTTCATCGGCCTCGGCCGGTTCCAGGACGCTGTCGATGTGCTCGAGACGCTCTATTACGAGCTCCCTCAGCACAATCGAGCGAATAATGGCGGACGCCGCCTGACGGGCCTTCGTAAGAAACTTCCCGAAGTCGAGCCTGCTCGTTACTACGAGCTCGGCATGAAACGCGCCGGGATTCTTATGGAGCAGGGGCGCTATCGCGACGCCCATAACGGCTACGCGTCCTTGCTGCAGCGCTACCGCAAAGTTGCCGATGTCGATCTCGTCCGGCTGCGCATGGGGGTCAGTCAGTATCGACGCCGTCAGCTCACCGTGTCGGTTGCGAACTTCAAGCGCGTCACGAGCGACGAGCTCGCGCCCGAGGCGCTCTACTATCAAGCACAAGTCGCGCGGCGGCTTCGACGCCAGAAGACGCAACTCGCGCGTGTCACGGAGCTCGAGAGACGCTTTCCCCACAGCAAGTGGACGGCGGCGGCTTTGGTGCGGCTCGCAGACCACTACGAAGAGAACGACGAGCTCGACGAAGCGTTCACCCGCTTCAACCAGGTCATAAAGCAGTTCCCCCAGGGAGAGCACACGCTCGACGCCCGATGGCGCGTGCACTGGCACGCCTACCGTCGTGGCCGTTTCGAGGAGGCGGGACGCGGCTTCGAAGAGAGCGCGCGCGAACGGCCGCGAACGGCCGCGGGCGGGCGAGCTCGCGCGTCTTCTCTACTGGGCTGGACGTGCTTACCAGGAAGCCGGAGAGTTCGAACGTGCGGACGCGTTGTACCGCCAGGTCATGCTCGGCTACCAGAATACCTACTATGGCCGGCGGGCGCTTGAGCATCTCTCTGAAATGAAGGGGCGGCAAAGCTCGATCGCGACGATCGAGGAGGCGCGGAAAGGGATTGATCTTTCCGACGCGATGAGCGTTCACCGCGTCGAACGTCAGAAACGGATCGCTGAGCTTCTGGCCGTTGGTCTTCCGAAAAGAGCGCTCGAGGATGCCGAGGCCGCAGTCGATAGTAAACGGGGCCAGCGGGATGATGCGGCCTTTCTCCTGATGGCGGCCTGGATCCACTACAGCGAGGGACGCCCGCTTCAAACGATCATTACGATACGCGAGGCGTTCCCTTTTCACGCATCCGCGACGGGCGACTTGCTCCCGCGTGCTGTGTGGGAGCTCTTCTATCCTCTTCTGTATCGCGAACACATCGACCACTACGCGAACGCGCGCGGTCTCGACCCCTATCTCGTAGCTGCGCTCATTCGCCAGGAATCGACGTTCAATCCTCGCGTCCGCTCACGCGCCGGAGCTCGTGGCCTGATGCAGCTCATCCCAGCGACCGGACGCCAGGTCGCGAGGCAGGAGCGCCGCCGCTACAGCACCCGGGAGCTCTACAATCCAGAGATCAACATCCGCTACGGTACGCGCTATTTGAAAGACGTTCTCGGCCGCTTCAACGGGCGTGTGGACTACGCGCTCGCGAGCTACAACGCGGGCCCTCATCGCGTGAAGCGCTGGACCGGGATGGATATGTCCATCGACCCTGAGGTCTTCATCGAAGAAATTCCTTTCGACGAGACGCGCAAATACGTCAAGCTGGTGCTCCGAAACGAGATGCTGTATCGTCGCCTCTACGGTGGGGTGGACGTCGCCGCGGCCGCGGCGCCCTGAAATCCTTCGTTCTTTCCACCGCTCCGAGGTAACGATAAAGCCATGCCCGAGTCCCAAACCCGTCCGCTAGCTTCCCGAAAAGCCCTTCAATTCACCGAGTCGGTCATTCGAGAAATGAGCCGGCTGGCGGCGAAGCACGATGCCATCAATCTCGCGCAAGGCTTTCCGGACTTTGCCGCGCCGTCCGAGATCAAAGAGGCCGCCGTCGATGCCGTGCGGCGCGACGTCAACCAATACGCGATTACATGGGGGGCGAAATCGTTTCGTGACGCGCTCGCGGACCGCTATCGCGACGTCTACGCGATGGACGTGGATCCGGAGCTTCATCTGACGGTTACTTGCGGTTCGACCGAAGCGATGATGTCGACGATGCTCGCGGTCGTCGATCCCGGTGACGAGGTCATCGTGTTCGAGCCGTATTACGAGAACTATGGCCCGGACGCGATCCTCTCCGGCGCGGTCCCGCGCTACGTCAAGCTTCACGAGCCGGATTGGCACGTCGACGCAGACGAGCTCGAAAAAGCCTTCAACGACAAAACCCGCGCGATCATCATCAATACGCCGAACAACCCTACCGGCAAGGTCTATACGCGGGGTGAGCTCGAGGCGATCGCGGCGCTCTGTCAGAAATGGGATGTCATCGCAATCACAGACGAGATTTACGAATACATCGTTTACGGAGGTGTTAGGCATGTTCCGTTGGCGTCGCTCGACGGGATGGCCGATCGCACCGTCACCATCAACAGCCTGTCGAAGACCTATTCCGTGACGGGCTGGCGCGTCGGATGGGCGGTCGCCTCCGAGGAGCTCTCGAGCGCGATCCGCAAAGTGCACGACTTTCTCACCGTAGGCGCCGCCGCGCCGCTTCAAGAAGCAGCGGCGGTGGCGCTCCGTCTACCGCCCTCGTATTACGACCAGCTTGCCGAGGGTTACGAAGTGCGGCGCGATATACTCATGAAGAGCCTCGAGCAAGCGGGCTTTCGTTGTTACCCGCCCGGAGGCGCTTATTACATCATGACGGACATCTCGGGCTTCGGCTTCCCCGATGACGTCGGCTTCGGCCGTCATCTCATCGAGAAGGTCGGTGTCGCCGCGGTTCCAGGTTCGAGCTTCTACCACCTTCCCGATGACGGCGCTCAAAAGCTTCGCTTTACGTTCTGCAAGAAGACGGAGACGCTCGACGCGGCCGCGGAGCGTCTCGGGAAGCTTTTGGAGGAAGCGTGAATACCCTCGTCGTTCTGGCGCTTCTCGTTCAAGCCAGCGCCGATACGGCACATGAGAATGCGCGCCAGAAACTCGAAGCTTCAGATGCAGCCGGTGCTGAAGCCGAGGCGCGCGAGGCGCTCGCGCTTTCGTTGAGCTTCCTCCCCGAGCTAGAGCTCGAATCGCGTCCCGACAAAGGCCTCTTGTTCGAGGACATGATTCTAGAGGCGCGCGAGACCTATCGTGAACGGCGAGCGGCCTATTTTCGAACCCTTGGTGACGCGTTGGCCGCCCAGGAAGAATGGCGCGCTTCGCGCAAAGCCTATAGGCGCGCGGCGAAGATGAAACTCGACCCCGAGATTTTTCTTTTGATGGCGGACGACGAAGACTTGGACGGGGCCGAGCGCGTCGCGCTTGTGCTCGATGCTTATCTGAGTCCGGAAGCGGACCGCATCGGCCTCGAAGCAAGACTCCTCGAGTCGGGGTTGTTCCGCTCGCGCAATGCGCTCAAAGCGAGCCTCGACGCGCGGCGTTTTCCCGAGCTTCAGAGTAAGTTCCCCGACATCGAGCTGCTTCCGGGCGCTTTCCCCTCGTTCCAAGTCGTGACCGATGCGGGAAATTTGAACACAGGCGAGCTCTACAAGCTCGGAGGGCGTCTTGTCGTCTACGTTCCTGTGGACGCCTGCGGTTATTGCAGCGAGCAGCTCGATGGTCTCATGGTCCCCGTCACGGAAGCTAGGAAGCGTGACGCGCCTTTCTTTGTCGCTGCTTTCGTTCCAGAATCGGAGCTTCCGATCGCTCGGCGCATCGTTCGTCTGCTTGCGATCCCGGTGGGCGTTGGGCGTCTCGCGGGGTTGCCGCCGAGCGTTGGGTTTTACGGGGATGGCGAGCTTCGCGTCGTCGCTCGCGGCGGGATCACGCAGATCCGCATTCCCATGTATCCGGATCTTCGCGCGAGCGAGATCCGCCGGCGCGTGGAAGCGATCTTTCACTTCCTCGATGATCCGGACCTGCCGACCGAGGAGAGACCGGAGCACGCGAGTGTTCCTATCGTGACGCTCGAGCGGCAAGTCAACGAGCAGCGCGCGCTGTACGAATGGATCGACCAGATCGAGAAGCTCGAGGCGGGACCCGCGCCACTCGACGATCTTTACGAACAGCTGCGGCGATTGGCCCAGCGCGTTGCGCGCGGGTCGCGAAGCCGCGACGTAGGCTTCGAAGTCATGGCCGCCCTCTCTAAACTCGAAGGCGCCAGCGCTTCGAAGACCCGGACGCTCGCACTTCTCGGGACCGATATCGGTGATCGTCTTCTCGAAGAGGTCCGGAAGATCGACGCGAACGTACGCCGCACGGCCCCGCCAGCTCGAGGCTTTTCCTTCGTGCACGTCATCGAGAGCGATCCGCGACAGGTTCTGATGCAGCGACCGTTTCAAACGAGCGATGGGTTGCGTCACTTCAATTTCGTGCTCGAGGATGATGGTCACGATTTGAAGCTCGTCTTTCTCGCTCCGGAGGATGACGTTCCTCGCGGTGTCGAAGCGGTGGGCGATGACGCTGCTTTTTACTACGCCGCCGGAGAGGACTGCAGCGGGCTCCGTCTCGTGCGCGGCGGTGAGGTCGTGTACGAAAATTGTGCGGCGGCCGTCCTCGATGGCGAGCTCGTCGAAGTCAGGAGCGCCCTTGTCGATCCCTTCCCGGGCGGGCCCGTTTATTTCAGAAGAAATGTTCTTTTGGAGCATGAAGACACCGCCCTTGAGCGCGGCCTTCAGCTTTTCGAACAGCGCGATTTCGCGGGTGCGATGGCCGCGTTCGAAGAGGCGTTGGGAAACATCGATCCGGTTGCGCCGTATGATGCTTCTGACCTCGTTTACAACAGGGCGCGCGCTCTCGAAGAGCAGGGCGCGCGTCGAGAGGCGCTTGCTCTTTATCGGAGCCTTGGGGATGTGGGGTATCAGAGCCTTGTAGACGAGGGGGCTGGGCGGATTGAAGGGGCGCCGCGTTAGACGAAGCCGAGATGCCACGAAAGGCACGCAAAAAGGGACGGGAGGCTTTGGGGTAATGGGTTTGCGCGGGGGGGGGTTCTGGTTCGGTAGAGTCCTTTGGAACGGACTAGCAGGGTGCTGAAAAAGTCATCTGCACCCTGCTGCTCGCTTCGCTCCTCCGGCCCGAATGGGCCGACGGCACGCCGGGCGAGCTCGGGGCAAGGTCAAGAGAGAGCGAGCATTGAGCACTAGAAGCGTGGAGGAGGTTTGCGATCGTTCATTCTGAGCTTTTTTGGGAGCAGTTGATCCAGCTCGTTGAAGAGGAGTCGGTGGTCCCGGTGGTGGGGCAGGATCTTCTTTTCGTGGAGAACGAGGGGGACCAGAGGCTTCTTTATCCGTTTCTTGCGGAGCGGCTTGCCGAGTATTTGGGTGTGTCAGCGCGGGATTTGCCTGCCAGGGAAGAGCTCTTTGAGGTGGCGCGGCGCTATCTTGCTGGCTCAAACGACGTTCAGGACCTCTACCACGGTCTTCGCGTCGTGCTGCGGGAGCTCGACGGGCTTGCGGTGCCCGAGCCACTGTTGAAGCTTGCTCGGATCACGAGTTTCAAGCTTTACGTCACGACAACGTTTGACTTCTTGATCGAGCGGGCGATCAATCAGGAACGGTTCGACGAGCAGCGGCAAACGCTCGTTTTTACCCATGCGCCCACAGACAAACAGGATCTTCCTCGGGAGTTCGACCGCTTGAACCGGCCCGCGGTGTTTCATCTACTCGGCCGTCTCTCGGCGACGCCGCAGAGCTACGCTGTTACCCGGGAAGATATTGGCGAGTTCGTCCGGCTCTTGCAGTCGAAAGGCGAGGACGCTCCGAATCTCTTGCTGGACAAGCTCAAGAGAAGCAACCTTCTGGTCCTTGGGAGCCGTTTCGACGATTGGCTCATCAACTTCTTCGTGGGTCATACGAAGAGCGGCCGCCGCCTGGAGGCGAAAGTCGACTTGGTCCCCACGAGGGGACAGAATTCCGTGCGAGGAGACGTTGTTTTGCTGCAGCATTTCGGAGGAGGCGCGAAGATCTTCCACGCTGCGGGCGCTTTGGATTTCATCGACGAGCTTTCCCGGCGTGTCCACGATTCCGCGCCGATCGAGGAGTCCGAGCCGCCGTCTTCCATCTTGTCGTTGGTCGCCTCGTCCGGCATGCAATCCGGGGCGGTGTTCGTGAGCTACGCGGAGGCCGATCGCGACGCGGCCGAGTCGATTCGCGACGCTCTCGATCGGGCCGGAGTGGATGTCATCTTCGGCAATGACGATTTGGATATGGGCGGCAAGTGGGAGCGAAAGCTCCGAAACGTGGTCACCAGCTGTGCGCTCTTCGTGCCGGTGCTTTCGCGGCGGGCTTCGACCGCGCGGAGACGCTTTTTCCGCCCCGACTGGGTCGAGGCTATATTGGAGGCTAAAGGACTAGTGCCTTCGGGACCGTTCATTCTTCCGGTTGCGGTCGATGATGTCCGGACGTCAGAAGACGTGCTCCCGAACGACTTCGGCGCGCCCCCGTGGGAGAGCCTCCCGCACGGCGGGCCGAGCTCCGAGTTCGTGGAGAAGGTCGTACAGTTTCAGCGTAGCTATCGCAGCGCGAGTCTTGCATGAACGTCGAATCCTCCTCACTTCCGGCCGGGGTCGGGCTCAGCGACGAAAATCCGTGGCCGGGGCTGCTGCCCTTTGGCGAGGACGACTGGAGGTATTTTCACGGGCGCAAGTTCGAGTCCGAGATGCTCGTTCGGCGGGTGGAGCGCGAGCGTCTAACCATCCTCTTCTCGCCTTCGGGACTCGGCAAGTCCTCGATTCTTCAGGCTGGACTCTTCCCGCGTCTTCGGCGCGAGAACGTGTTCCCCGTCTATATCCGTCTAGACTATTCGCCTAGTAAACCCAATCTTATCGCTCAAGTGAAGAACGCCGTCGTGCAGGCGACGGCCCATGCGCGCGTCGAAGCACCCGAGCCGCTCACGAAAGAAACGCTCTGGGAATATTTTCACCGTAGCGACGTCGAGTTTTGGAGCCCACGGCATCAGGTCTTGAGGCCTCTGCTCGTCTTTGACCAGTTCGAAGAGGTCTTCACGTTCGGAGAGCGCGACCCGGCGCGCTCTCAAGCGACGCACGCGTTCATCATTGAGCTCGCTGACCTCGTCGAAGGGCGGCCGCCGGTGCAGCTGAAGTCACGGCTCGAGATGGAGCCCCCGAATCAGGAGAAGAGCGAAGCAGACCGTTTTGCTTTCGACCGCCACCGATACAAAGTTCTTTTGACGCTCCGCGAGGATTTTCTTCCGGACCTCGAAGGTCTCGGGGAGCGCATGGGCAGAATCGCCCATAACCGTTTTCGTCTCGGACGCATGAACGGTGTGGCTGCCCTTCAGGTGGTCAACCAGGCACCGGAGATCATCGCTCCTGACGTCGCCGAAAGCATCGTGCGTTTCGTCGCCGCTGCGAAGAAAGACGAGGAGCTCGTTGACCTCGAAGTCGAGCCTGCACTCTTGAGCGTCGTCTGCCAAGAGCTGAACAGCCAGCGCCAGGAACGGCGCGAGTCCCGGATCACTGGCGAGATGGTCGAGGGTTCGCAAGAGCAGGTCCTCCACGGTTTCTACGAGCGTAGCGTCGCGGATCTCAGCGAGTCGGTTCGCACTTTCGTCGAGGAAAAACTTCTCACGAGGCGCGGCTTTCGCAATCTTGTCGTGTATGACGAAGCTTTGAGCGTTCCGGGAGTGACGAAGGACGACATCGAAGAGCTGGTACGACGGCGGCTCGTGCGTGTCGAGGAGCGAGGGCGCTTGCAGCTTCTGGAGCTCACCCACGACCTTCTCACCGGAGTAGTGACGACTAGCCGGGACGAGCGCCGCCGTCGCGCGCGAGAAGCCGAGGCGGTGCGCGAAGTGGAGGAGCGTCACCGAAAGAGCCTGAAGACAGCCGCTATTCTATTCCTTGTTTTCGTGCTCGCGGTGGGTGCACTCGGCGGCATGGCCTGGGCCTATTTCGCGCAGAAGCAAGCCGATGCGCTCGCGGCGGCGAAAGAGGCTGCCGAGAAAGCTGCGTCGGAAGCTTCAGAGCAACGTGGCATCGCGGAAGCCGAGCGGCGTGAGGCCGAACGTCAGCAGCGAGAGGCGGAGAACACGCGCGAGCTTGCCGAGCAAGCCGCGGCCGAAGCGTCCCGCTTGAAGGGCATCGCCGATGCGCAGCGTGAGGAGGCCGTTTTGCAGCGGCAGGGGGCGGTGAGCGCGCGGGCGGATGCCGAGAGCGCGGCCGAGGACGCGCGACTCCAGAGAAATCTAGCGGATCGGCAACGGAGCCTTGCAGAGGAGCGTCAAGAAGAGATCGAGGACAGCGAAAAACAAGTTCAAGAGACGAACAATGCTCTGGTCGAGGCTCTTCGGATACGGCTTTCTAGCCGCGACCCGGGGGAAGTCGTGGGAGCTTTGGATATCCTCGTGAGGGGAAGCCAGGATTCGAACGCAGTTTTGGCGCGTGTCGACGAGCGATGGTTTGCCTCCGCGAGAGAGTTCGTCCCGCTTCTCGTCGCTTTGGACGCGTTGGAACGGGAGCCGTCCACACAGCGACAGCGGGAGCTTCGGAACATGCTCGTCAAGCGGTTCTGCGAAGAGGCGGGTTACGCCGCACCGCCCAGTTCGGTCGGGCTTCGGCGTGTCTCGTTCGCGGGCGGTGCCTTCGACTTGGGGATGACCGCGGATGACGGTGGCTGGCAGGTGCGGGTCTCCCGGTTCTCCATTCAGCGCACCGAGGTTACGAATTCCGAGTACCGGCGATTCGATCCGAAATATGATCCGGAAGCGCCCGACGACCATCCGGTGACGCGAGTGAGCTGGTACGAAGCGATGGCCTATGCCGCTTGGCTCGGCGGCAATCTACCCACCGAGGCCCAGTGGGAGTTCGCGGCCCGCGGCCCGTCCGGGCGGCCTTATCCTTGGGGGGAGCGGGCTCCCACCGCGGCCACGGCCAACTTCAACGTCAATCGCAGGCAGGATGGCGGCACGAGGCCGGTCGGCTCTTTTGAAGACGGCGCGACGCCGGAAGGGCTCTACGATATGGCGGGCAACGTGTGGGAGTGGTGCCAGGACGGCTCGACGCCAACACGGCAAAACACGACGCCGGTCAATCCCATGGGCCCCCTTACGACCCATACGCGTGTGTTGAAAGGCGGGTCCTATTTCAACGACGAGCGCTATCTGTCGGCGGCGGGTCGCAATTTTCTGCATCCCGAGGCCAAGGAAAGCGTTGTCGGGTTTCGTGTCGCATGGCAAGAATCACCCTAGTGCCCCTTACCGGTGTCGCTCTCTTGACCGCGGCTTCGCCCAGAATCACCCTAGTGACCCTCAGTGTCGCTCTCTTGGCCGCAGGCTCACCGAGCTTCGCGCAGCCGATCGAGCACAGCCCCGCCCCGTGCATGGATACCGAAGCGTTTCCGCTGATCGAAGCTCGGACGTCGAGTGCGGAAGCGGCGCGGGTGATTCGCGGACTCAAAGTTCGATTCAAGGCGGAGACGGACTCAGGTTGGTACGAGGTCGTGTTCCGGCCTCCAAGCGGGGCTTTGTTTCAAGTCGCTCTTCCCAAGCCGTTTCCCGAGGCCGCCCGTGTCCTCTATGTTATTGAGTCGAGCGCGCCCGAATTTCAGTCGCCGGTACACATGGTCAACGTGTTGATGGGGGGCTGCCCCGGCGCCCGAACCGCCCCGAGCGCGGTCACCGACGACGTTCGCGTCGAACGCACGGCGAGCGATCAGAGCGAGTTCCCGAACGGTTTCAGCTCCGACGGGATTCGAGCGGGTGGCACGTGGTCTGGCACGACGCTAGGCGTCCTTGCGGCTGCCGGCGCGGGGGCGGGTGTGGCTGCGCTCGTGATCGCCGGAGAAGAGTCACCGCAGGATGGCGGAGCAACACCCGAACCTCCCGGCGCGATTCGAGCTTGTTTCACGCCCGACCCGATCCCGGATATCGAGTCCGGAGAAACGATCCTCTTCGACGCATCGTGCACCACGCCGGCGAGTGTTATGGCCTACACCTGGGATTTCGGAGACGGGCAGACCGCAACGGGCTCGAGCGTGGAGCATCTCTTTCGGCCGGGAGGGATCTACTCGGTCCGGCTCACGGTGAGCGAGGGACAAAGAACCGACAACACCTCACGCGTCGTCCGCGTGCGCGCGACTCCCGTCGCCTGTTTCACCCCGACGCCAGACCCCCCACGGATCGCGGCCAACGAGTCCATCAACTTCAATGGGGAGTGCTCGGTTGGCGATCGTGACGGTGGCGCCTCAGCGATCACGAATTATGAGTGGGACTTCGGTGATGGCCGTCCGGGCGCCGAAGGCGTCTTTGTCTCACGACAATTCGCAAAGCCCGACATCTACGGCGTGAGACTGACCGTGACCAACGGAGAGGGAAGGCAAGACACGACCACGCAGTTCATCGTGGTCGAAGGCCAAAGCGTCGCCGCAACAGAGTCGAGAACAAAACGCACCGAAGTCTCGTTCACGAGCCACCTAGAGCTCCCAAAAGGCAACCAAACTCAACGCGCCCAAATATCGCTAAACGACTCTACCGCCGAAACCACGAGTGGGACCACACCGCACCAACACCACCTGACCGCCCGACCTGGCGAAAACATCGTAGAAGCCCGCCTCCTGACTCAACCCATCGACCCTGGCCGCTGGCACTTCAATTTCCAAACCACCCGGAACCTGATCCCAGGCACCCTAAGAATAGAAAGCGGCGAAGTCCTAACCCTAGACCAAAGACATGTGGTCTTCCGAGTCCCCGCCAAAACCACGAACGTAGTCCGCTTCCGCTTCACCCTAACAAAGTAGAGAACAACACCGAAACACGGTCCTGAACCCTGATTGCTGCATGCATGCATGCGTGCGTGCATGCATGCGGATTGCTGGCGAAGCGCTATACTGGTTTCTTCAGCGCTTTGCCAAAATGAGCCGCCTCTTCCCCTATATCGCGCGCTACCCGAGAGCAATGGTTTTCGGGATGATAGCGCTCGTCCTTACGAAAACCGCGTCGGTTCTTACGCCGCAAGTGCTCAGGCTGACGATCGACGACCTCACCGTCGCCGTCACGGTGCAGAAGCTTGCCTTCTACGCCAGTATCATCGTAGCGCTTGCCGTTTTCGGAGGGTTCTTTCGTTTCTGGATGCGGCGTCTTCTTATCGGCGTTTCCCGCCGCGTCGAGTACGACCTTCGCGGAGATTATTTCGAGCACCTGCAGAGTTTGAGCTCGTCCTTTTACCAGCGTTGGCGCACCGGCGACTTGATGTCACGCGCTGCGAACGACATCAGCGCTGTGCGCATGGTGGTCGGCCCTGGCATCATGTACCCGGCCGAAACGCTTATCGTCATCGTTGGCGCGCTCGGCTTCATGCTCGCGATCAGCTGGAAGCTCACCCTCATAGCACTCGCTGTCCTACCGCTCATTTCTTACGCGGTGAAGAAATTCGGCTCTGCGATCCACAAACGCTTCGTGTCCATTCAAGAAAAGATGAGCGATATCTCGGCGCTCACGCAGGAGAATTTGTCTGGAACGCGTGTTGTGAAAGCCTATGCGCAGGAGGATCACCAGCGCAGACTGTTCGCGGACGAGAACGAGGACTATTTTGCGCGCATCATGCGGCTCGTGAAGCTCTCCGGCGCTTTCCATCCTCTGCTCGCCTCGCTCATTGGCATCGGGACCGCGCTCGTTCTCTGGTGGGGTGGAGCTATGGTTGTGAACGAGGAGATCACACTCGGCGGGCTCGTCGCGTTTTTCGCCTATCTCAACATGCTGAGTTGGCCGATGATCGCCCTTGGCTGGGTCGTCAATATCTATCAGCGCGGGGCCGCGTCGATGAAGAGGCTCACGGCCATTCTCGACGAAGAGCCCGTATTGCGCGATGGCCCCGAGCGATTCGAAGAGCCTGTCTCGGGCCGCATTGAGTTCCGGGAGGTGAGCTTCAGCTATGCAGGGGATGGCAATGGCGGTCGCGTGCTGCGCGACATCAATCTCGTTATCGAGCCTGGGCAAACGGTGGCGTTCGTTGGGCGCACCGGCTCTGGCAAGAGCACGTTGACCCGGCTCGTCGCAAGGCTCTACGACGTGACGGACGGCGCCGTCCTCGTCGACGGCAACGACGTGCGACGCCTCTCGTTCAAAGCACTCCGGTGCGCGGTCGGCTTCGTCCCGCAGGAAAGCTTTCTTTTCTCCGAAAGTGTCGGAGAGAACATCGCTTTCGGCCGCGCCGAAGTCAGCGATAACCAGATAGCGGAAGCCGCGACCTTAGCGGGCCTCGACGGCGATATCGCCGATTTTCCGGACGACTACGCCACGATGGTCGGTGAGCGCGGCATCACTTTATCGGGCGGCCAGCGCCAACGTGCCACGATCGCAAGGGCGCTTCTCGTCGACCCTCCGATCCTGATTCTCGACGACGTTTTGTCGGCGGTCGACACCGAGACCGAAGAACGCATCCTGTCGCAGCTGAGCAGCGTAATGAAATCAAGAACGACGTTATTGGTGTCTCACCGCATCAGCACTGTAAAAGGCGCCGACCAAATCTGCGTCTTGGACGAAGGTCAAATCGTCGAAAGAGGAACCCACGAACACCTGATAGAACACGGAGGCCTATACGCCAGCCTGTACGAAAAGCAACTACTAGAGGAGGAGCTCAACCGCATCTAGAACGGTTTGATATTCCTGAGTGTTGAATGCTGAATGAAGAACAGACCCTAGGCAAAGTATATGACGGCCGCTTGATGCGCCGTCTCTTGGCCTATCTCGGGCCGTACAAGCTTCGGGTCGTGGTGTCCTTCGTCTTGGTTCTCGTCGCTTCCGCACTCAAGCTCGTCGGCCCCATCCTCACCAAAATCGCCATCGACGATTACATCGCGGTCGGTAACCTGTCTGGGCTCAACACGATAGCTGCTGTCTACGTTCTCGCGCTCGCCCTCCAATTCGTTGCCTCATATTTCCAAATCTACATCATGAACCTGGCCGGCCAACGCGTGCTGGCCGATATGCGACGCGAGATCTTCTCGCACTTGCAGAAGCTCCAATCGTCATTTCTTGACCGCAACCCTGTGGGGCGTCTCGTGACGCGCGTCACCACCGATGTGGATGCTCTCAACGAGCTCTTCACCTCGGGCGTCGTCACCATCTTCGGCGATTTCTTCATGTTGCTCGGCATTATGGGTGTCCTCGTCTACATCGATTGGAAGCTCGCGCTCGTGACTTTCGCGGTGCTCCCTGCGCTCTTCGTGGTGACGATGATTTTTAAACGGCGGGTTCGGGCGGTTTACCGCAAAGTGCGCACCCGTGTCGCCATGCTGAATGCCTTCATCCAGGAGAACATCGTCGGGATGCAGGTCGTGCAGCTCTTTGGTCAGGAAGAGCGCAAGTTCGGCCAATATAGTGAGCTCAACCGGCAGCACACGGAAGCCAATATCGAGTCCATCCTTCACTACTCGATTTTTTACCCGGTCGTGGAAGTCTTGAGCGCCGTCGCTATTGGACTCATCGTTTGGTACGGCGGCGGACAACTCCTTCTCGGGACTCTGACGCTCGGCGGCTTCGTCGCGTTCATCCAATACTCGGAGAAGTTCTTCCGCCCCATTAGCGATCTTTCGGAGAAATTCAACATACTGCAAGGCGCGATGGCGTCTTCGGAGCGCATCTTCAATCTTCTCGATACCGAAGTCGAGATTCGAACCCCTGCCACGCCATCTAATATCGTCGCAGCGGGGCGCGACGATGGAAACATCCGTTTCGATAACGTTTCATTCGCCTATGACGGTGAGGATTGGGTCTTGAAAGACGTCGATCTCACCGTCCGTCCGGGTGAGACGGTCGCGGTCGTAGGGCATACTGGCGCTGGGAAGTCGACGCTCACGAGCCTGCTCATGCGTCTCTATGATGCCCAAAAGGGACAGGTGGTTGTGGGCGACGTGGACGTGCGCGACTGGGATCTGAAGAAGCTACGACGGCAGTTCGGGATGGTTCTTCAGGACGTCCATTTGTTCTCGGGGACCATCGCGTCGAACATTCGCCTCGGGGACCAGTCCATCTCGGATGAAGCCGTCGCCGAGGCCGCCCGCGTCGTCAATTTGAACGAGTGGGTGGCGACGCTGCCGCGTGGTCTCGACGAGGAAGTCGCGGAGCGGGGCGCCTCGATGTCCGCGGGGCAGAAACAACTCGTTTCTTTCGCGCGCGCCCTCGTCCACGATCCCAAGATCCTGATTCTCGACGAAGCGACGTCGAACGTCGATACCCACACAGAGATCCTGGTCCGTGAAGCGCTCGAGCGCTTGCTCGAGAACCGAACGAGTATCGTGATCGCCCACCGCCTCTCGACCATCCAACGAGCCGATCGTATCGTTGTGCTTCACAAAGGGCGGGTTCGGGAGGTGGGCACCCATCAGGAGCTTCTTGCCGAGCGTGGCATCTACTACAAGCTCTATCAGCTGCAGTACAAAGACCAGGAAATCGCCCGACTTCGCCAAGGCTTCGTCGAGGCAAGCCCGAGTCTTTGAGGTTATCTAGTTCCTGTCCAGAAACACCATAACTTGTGGTGTACGAGAGGCCTATCGAAGATGTGGGTATTATACGTTTTCAGTCGGCACCTCGTAGGCTCGGAAGCGAATGAAAATCTTGGACGAAACGAGAGGCGAATCGTCAGCAATCCATGGCTATAAACGCAGTAAGAGTAATCATTATTATCGTAATAGGTGCCTTGCCATTACCAACAGGTTGCAGGTGATGATGGAACTCCATACGTAGGATTTGAAAGAAGGCAATGAGCGCCATGTGCATCGGTCGAGACCAAAGACTCGTTTCAAGAACGAAATGACGCCTTCGATTCCGCAGCGAAATCGCCGTAGGCGTTGATAGACCCAGGAACTCTTGACCATATCGGTCACCGCGAAGTGAGCCTTGGTAAAGGCAACATCTTCAACTCCCTTGCCTTTGATGGCTTCCAAGTTTGCCTTTGAAGAAAACGCGCCATCGTAGGCAACCTGGCGCGGGGCCCGTTCGTAGAGTTCGACTTGACGGTCGATCATGGTTTCCGCGAGAGTTGAATCGGACGGATTCCCATCCAAGATCACGCAATCCAAAATCATCGAGGACGAGCCACCAGTCAAACACACCTTGTGACCGTAGAGAGTCTCGCGCCGGTCTTTGCGAATAATGTCGGTGTGTTCTTCGAAGATCGAAACGACCTTTTCCTCCGCAGGCACACGCTCTTCATCAATCACTCTACGCCGAGTTTGGTTGATGACTTTTTCGGTGAGGACGAGAAAGTGCTTAAAATCCGCGGCGATCTTCTCCGCACTCGCTCGCTTCACCGGCTCGGTCAAGCCGGACTCGTCCAACTGGTCTGCAACGCGTTGAGCGGAGCGATAGGTTTCTTCCGACACCTTCAGTAGATCTCGATAGACGCGACGCCTTTGTTCCTTATCCTTCGCGTTTAGAACTCCCAGTCGACGTCTCTTCGCTCGACGCGTTCGATTGCCGAAGACCACTACTGTACCCAGCAGTTCGCGAGTTCGGCACATGAGGCGAGTGAGAACTCGGACGCAGTCATAAAGAAGCTCGGAGTCCGTAGGAGAATGAATATTCGACTCCACTACCGTGCAGTCCACTCGTACTTTTCTTCCTTTTTCGATCGCGGTCTTCTCGGCAACACTCACCAACTCTCGGTTGATTTTCTCCAGCGTTTCGAACTTCACGGCTTTGATGTTTGCTGCTAGGGTCGACTTCGACGGGCTCGGCTCTATGATGCCGAGCTGGCAAAACGTCCGATAGCTTCGAGAGTCTGCCAAGTGAAACGCCAGCTCCCGATAGGTGAACTGATTCAGCTGCTTGACCAACAACGCCCGGAGAACCTGCTCCGCGCTCATTCCCCCACGACCAACATCGCTCCCTGCCGATGGGGTGACCGACCTCAGGTCTTGCAGTACCAGCTCATTGAGCTTAGGATGGGCATCGAGCACCGACGAGATCGCTTCGAGTTCGCGCGCGTGCTCCACCTCCAGCCAGGGCTCGCATAGGCTTGGTTGTGGAATGATTGTTTTTCGCATTTAGGGCTGGTCTCCTTTGGAGTTAAGTCGTTTAGACTCTTGTTTTTGACGACTTCGATTCTAAGCGACAACCCCTCAGAAGACTAGCCCTAAATTTGCGATTACTCCCTTTTTCTCAACCTCTTACGTCCGCCAGGACGGGTACTATCTAGAGTTTTGATCTGTTGGCGGGTCGGGATAAGATGGCGCCCCAATAATAATGACGGAAGACGAGAAAGCGCCCACCGTAAACCCTCCCGAGTCCTCACCGGCACCGCCGGAGCTCGACGACGACCTCGATTTCGGGAGGACGGCGCTGCAGTTCTTCGTCGTCCCCGCTTTCGTGGTCGCTTCATGTGTGGGTGTCTTCGTCTTCTTTGCCTGGCTGGTATCGGATGAGAAAACGGGTGTCGACTATCTGAACGAGGTGCGCGCCGGCAGCGCGAACCGGCGCTGGCAGGCTGCTTTCGAGCTCTCCAAGATCATCACGATGGACGACGAGAAGCGCCGGATGGAAGGCCTCGTACGAGAGATGGTCCTTGCGTTCGAGGAAGCCGAGAAGGACGACCCTAGAGTGCGGCACTATCTTGCTCTGTCCCTGGGGCATCTCGCCGATCCGTCCGCGGTTCCGGCGCTCGTCGCTGCACTCGGCGACGACGAGCCGAGCACGCGGCTGTATTCGGTGTGGGCACTCGGCTCGATTGGCGACGCGCGGGCCCTCGATCCTGTCCTCGAGCTGGTCGGGGATAGCGATGCCGGCGTGCGGAAGATGGCGGTCTACGCTCTGGGCGCACTGGGCGACGATAAAGCGGTCCCGCGGCTTCGAGTGGCGCTCTCCGATCGCGAGCGCGACGTGTCCTGGAATGCGGCAGTTGCGCTCGCGCAGCTTCACGACACCTCCGGAGAGGCGCAACTTCTGCAGATGCTGGACGAGCCGTTTCTCGAAGGGCTCACGGATATGGACCGGTCGCAAAAGCTCCTCGCTACCCAGAGCGCCATACAGGCGGTGGCGATCGTCGGTGGCGAGACGTTGACCGCGAAACTTCAGGAAGTGGCGGACGCGCACGCCAATCTCGTTCTTCGCGAGGAGGCTCTTTCCGCCCTGGCGGCTCTCTCCGAGAACGCGATCGCTCACCCGGTCCCCGAGCCGTGACACGGCTCCTTTTTTCAATGAGTTGGGTGAGCGTTTTCGAACGTTTTCGAGCCTTGACACCTTTTGCTGGTGGCGAATACAATCATTTGTTGGCATGGAATTCCTTCCAAGCTCCCAACGCGTGGCCGTTAACACATTTCGAGTCGAATAGTCCCTGAGAGACCCTCGAATCTAGGTGGACGTATGGCTGACGAGACAAAGCCTGACGAGACAAAGAAAGCAGCGGCTCCCGCCGCGAAAACAGAGAAGAAGAAAAAGGACGTGACGCGACGCGAGTTCAACTGGGTTGCGCTCGGGTGGACGTTCTTCGCGGCTGCGGCCGGTGCTGGCCTCACGGCCATGGGCCGTTTCATGTTTCCGAACGTCCTGACCGAGCCGCCATCCAACTTCAAGGCAGGCTTTCCCGCCGACTTCGCCATCGGCGTCGTCGACACGCGCTTCAAAGAACGCTACCAAGTCTGGATCGTGCGGAACGAAGAAGGCATCTATGCGCTTTCCACGATCTGCACCCACCTCGGATGCACGCCGAACTGGCTCGAAGCAGAGAACAAATTCAAATGCCCCTGCCACGGGAGCGGCTTCTACATGACCGGCATCAATTTCGAGGGCCCCGCGCCCAGGCCGCTCGAGCGCCATCGGATCGTCATGGCTGAAGATGGCCAAGTGGAAATCGACAAGAGCCGCATCTATAAGCAGGAAGCCGGGCAATGGAGCGATCCGGAATCATTTTTGAGTCTCTCCTGATTCATTCCGAATAGCGAAATTGAGGAGTTTTCGGTGCAGAAGGTTCTAAACGCATTCAGCGGCGCGTGGGACGCGATGACGGAATCCCAAGTGTGGAAGTCCATCTTCCGCCACGGGGCCCTGACGAGTAATCGGAACCGCGTGCTCGTGATGATGTCCAACGTGTTTCTTCATCTTCATCCGGTGAAGTCACGCAAAGCCGGCATCAAGCTACGCTACACCTGGTGCATGGGCGGCATCACTTTTTTCCTGTTTCTCGTCTTGACCTTGACGGGCCTTCTATTAATGTTCTACTACCGGCCCACGGTCGAGTACGCTTACGCCGACATCATCGATCTCCGCGAGCACGTGCCTCTCGGTCTCATGCGTGAGCTTCATCGCTGGGGCGCGCACGCAATGGTCATTACCGTGTGGCTCCACATGTTCCGCGTCTTCATGACGGGCTCCTACAAGCCGCCGCGCGAGTTCAACTGGGGCGTGGGCGTCATCCTTCTCGTGCTCACTCTCCTGCTCTCGTTCACGGGCTACCTTCTTCCTTGGGATCAGCTCGCTATCTGGGCCATCACCGTGGGCTCGAATATGGCTCGAGCGACACCGCTGCTAGGAACGGAGGGGCCGCTCAGCGCGGCCTTGAAACTAGGGGATATCAATCTCATCAATTCCGGCAACGACGCTCGTTTCGCCTTGCTCGGCGCACGCTCTGTGGGCGAGAACACGCTGCTGCGTTTCTACGTGCTTCACTGTGTCGGGTTGCCGCTGGTCGCGGCTGTTTTGATGTCCGTGCACTTCTGGAGGGTGCGTAAGGATGGCGGTATCTCCGGTCCCATGTAATCGCTTTCGCTTCTCGTTCGAAACCCAGGGCTGAGCGTTATGGATTTCCTCAAAAACATCATCAATTGGTCTTCCGGGCCGACGGTGCTCTTTACCGTGGCCACGATCGCGTTCGGGCTATCGCTCAAATACACCGAGGTATGGTCGAAGAAGGTCGCCTATATCTTCTTCGGCATCTTGACGACCGTTTATTTCCTGAGCATGTTCGATCCGAACTTCTTTCTCATCGTCGCTAAACCGGACAACGTGCCGATCACCTTCATGCTGTTTCTCGTGGCGTTTCTTACCTGGTTCGCCATGCATCAAGGCGTCGAGAACGACAAGCGGATCGCGGCAGGGGAAGAGCCCATGGAGAAGCAGGAACAGGACAAGGTCTGGGTGTGGCCGGACCTTGTTTACGTCGAGCTCCTGTGCATGGTTCTTCTCACCATCGGGCTCGTCGTCTGGTCGATCTTGTTGCCGGCGCCTCTCGAGCAGCCCGCAAACCCCGCAGATTCGCCCAACCCGTCGAAAGCGCCCTGGTACTTCCTCGGCCTTCAGGAAATGCTCGTCTACTTCGACCCATGGCTCGCGGGCGTCGTCTTTCCTACGCTCATCCTTGTAGGTCTCATGGCGATTCCTTATATCGACACGAACCCGAAAGGGAACGGCTACTTCACTTTCAAAGAGCGTCGCGCGGAGATCGCCATCTTTCTCTACGGGTTCCTCGTGCTCTGGGTGCTCCTCGTGATCTCTGGGACATTTCTGCGCGGGCCGAACTGGAACTTCTTTGGGCCCTATGAATATTGGGACCAGCATCGTGTCGAGCCGCTTCTAAACGTCAATATTTCGGATTTTTTCTGGGTGAGGTTTCTCGAAGTGCCACTGCCACGCCCAGCGCCGGGTTCCGGTTTCGTCACGAATTTGATTTACCCTATCTACCGCGAGTGGCTCGGTATCCTCATGATTCTCTTCTACATGGGCGTTCTTCCTGTGGCGCTGGCGCTTCCGAAGGAAAAATTCCCAGGATTTCTGCGATGGATGAGCCTCCACAAGTACTACGAGAAGATGGGCCCGGCTCGCTATTACGTGGGCGTCACACTGTTTCTTCTCATGATGAGTCTACCCATCAAGATGTACATGAGATGGATGTGGGATTTGAAATACATCGTGGCGTTTCCCGAGATTTTCTTCAATATCTAGCTTAGAGGTGGAGTGAAACGTGGCGAAACCGGCTCCAGGACACGCTTACGACATCAGCGGGCTCAACGTTGTTTTTGGGATTTCATCGATCTTGTTGTTTGTCACGACCCTCTGGATGATTTGGGCGGACTACTCGCGCGAGTGGAAGGGTTACCAACGGCAGTTCTCCCAAATGGAACGGGAATTGACCGGACGTCAAATCGCGGAGGCGGACGCTGCCGTCAATCAGCGTGAGCTTCAGAGGATCGAAGGCGAGCTCGCCACGGCAACGCAAGAGCTCGACGTGAAGCAAGCCGAAATCGAGCAAATGGAGGCTGAGCGCGAAACGCTCGACAATCGGTGGACGTTAGCGGACATCCAGGAGCGCAGTCTCAAATCCGTCTATGACTCGAAGAAGTTCTTCTTCGAAGAGACCGAGCACGAAGGGACGACCGCGCCCTATGGAAAGCGGGTCAGTGGAGAAGAGTTCGAGGCGCTCTCGACCGAGTTCTTCGCCGCCCGCGATGACCGTCTGGCCATTGAGTACGACCTCGACGCCGTTCAGAGAAACATCCGAGACGCGCAGGCGCAAGTGAGTGCGCTCAGCGGTGAGCGGGAAGACCTGACCCAGGCGGCGACGCTCTTGCGGCGCAAAGCGAACGCGATCGCGCAGAATGTTCCGAACACCTTCCGGAACTTGCCGATGGTCGATTTCATCGATCCGAGCATCGAAGTTCAGCAAGTCCTCTTGGCGAACGTCACCGAGGATCTCAACTTCGCGGTCGTGCCGCGCATCGATCGCTGCCAAACGTGCCATCTCGGGATCGACAACCCGGATTATGCCGATGCGGAGCAACCGTTCCGGACGCATCCGAACCTCGACCTCTATGTCTCCGGTGAGGCCGTCCATGCTCGCGACAGCTTCGGCTGTACCTCCTGTCACGAAGGACGCGGCCGCGCCATCGACTTCGTCGGCGTGAACCACACGCCACAAAACGAAGAGCAAGAGCACGAGTGGGTCGAGAAGTACGGATGGAAAGAGGACCATTACTGGGACAAGCCGATGTATCAGAACGGCATGGCCGAGGCTGGATGCCAGAAGTGCCACGGGGACCAGGTTCTTCTTCCGGGCGCTGAGGAATTCAACCGGGGCCGTCAGCTCTACGAAGCGGCCGGCTGCTGGGGCTGCCACAACACGGTGGGCTTCGAAGACAAACGTAATGTCGGGCCCAAGCTCGAGCATATCGTCGCCAAGACGACGCCTGAATGGGCCGCACGTTGGGTCAAGGATCCGAAGAGCTTCAAGCAATCGACTTACATGCCGCGATTCTGGGATCTCGAGAACAATCTCGATTCCGAGGTCGGCGCCCGCAACGGGACCGAAGTCGCCGCCATCGTGTCTTACATCTTCGACAAAGCGAAGCCGCTCACCTACGGCGTCGTGCCAGGCGGAGACGTCGATCGAGGCCGCGCCCTCGTCGAGAGCGTCGGCTGTCTTGGCTGCCACGTCACCGATGAGAGCAATTTGGCGGAAGTCGACTGGTACCGAACGCGCGGCGCGAGCCTCGTAGGAGTCGGAAGCAAAGTCAGCCGCGAGTTTCTCTACAATTGGGTGAAGGATCCCAAGCATTACTGGGAAGAGACTTTCATGCCCGATCTGCGGCTCACCGATCGAGAAGCGGCCGATGTAGCGGCCTATTTGATGACGCTCCGGAACGAGACCTTCGAGCGGCTCCCGGTACCGCAGATCGATGGCGCCGCGCTCGACGACATCACGCGCGAGTTTCTCCGTACCGGACTTCCGAACGCACAGGCGGAGGACCAGCTCGGCGGAATGTCGGCGGAAGAGAAAACGCTTTATAGCGGTGAGCGTCTCATTCTTCGCTATGGCTGCTTCGGCTGCCACGAAATCGAAGGTTTCGAGGAGGCGCAAAAGATCGGTGTCGATCTTTCGACGTGGGGCTCGAAAATGGTCACCCGCCTCGATTTCGGCTATATCGACATCCCGCATACACGTCAAACGTGGCTCGAGAACAAGCTCCACGAACCGCGTAGCTACGACCGGGGCAAAGAGAAGAGCGCGCCCGAAAAACTTCGGATGGGCTATTTCGGCTTTACCGACGACGAGGTCCAGGCCATCGCAACGAGAGTACTCGGCCAGACGCGGACCGAGCTTCCTAGAGAAGCGAGGAAGAACTTGAGCGCCAATGAGGCGATCGGGGAGAAAGCGCGTGTTCTCATCCACGAGTACAACTGCCGCGGATGCCACCTCGTGGACGGATTCGGTGGAGGCATCTACGAGACAGAAGTGATGAGCGAAGATGTCGGCTTCCGCCCGCCCAACCTCAATTCGCAAGGCGCACGCACCCAGCCGAGTTGGTTGTTCGAATTTTTCCAGGATCCGACAGAAGTTCGGTTTTGGTTGAATGTACGGATGCCGACCTTCCACTTCGACGACGAGCAGCTCAACACGGTCGTCTCGGGCTTCATGGCGATGGACGAGACGCACCCCTTCGCGACGTCGGCCGCGGCGCCGGTGGATGGGGCGACGCTCCGCATAGGAAGCCAGCTTCTGGACCGCCTGCAATGCGAGCGTTGTCACGTCGCGGAGGCGGCGGGAGTGATGGAGGCTTCGCAGCTCGCGCCGAGCTTCCGCTTGACGGGTGAGCGGCTGCGCGAAGAATGGCTCGTCGACTGGATGAAGGATCCGCAATCGATTACTCCGGGCACCCAGATGCCGCAGTTCTGGCCCTTCGACAACGACGGCAATCACATCACGCCGCTCCCGAACGTTCTGGAAGGCGACTCGGAAGCGCAGATGCGCGCCGTAGCTGCGTACCTGATGCGCTATGCGGAATAGATAGAAGACGTTTCCGACACCTTAATCTTCATAAGGACGACTTATGGCAGAGAATATCCAGGCAAACCGAGACGCGAAGCACGGGATGGCTTTGGCCGTTGCCCTCTGGGCTATCGTGCTCGTCTCCGTCGCTTATTTTTTCAAATACGACGTCCCCGAGCTTGCGTCGGATCGTGGGTCCCTGGACTCGCTCTATTACGTCATCCTCGGCATCACCGGCGTTCTCTACATTGTCGTCCAATGTCTTCTCGCCTTCTACATGTGGAAGTTTCGCCACCGCGACGACGCCGAGGGCAGCTATTGGCACGATAGCCACAAGATGGAGGTGACGTGGACGATTGGTACCGCCGTTGTTCTCGTCCCGATCGTCTTCACCGGACTCGTGCTTTGGGAGGACGTCAAAGCCGCGCCCCCGACGGACGTGTTCACGATCGAAGCGGTCGGCGCCCAGTTCCAATGGGACATGCGCTATCCGGGCGAGGACGGTCAGTTCGGCGCATGGCGCCCCGAGCTCTACTCGCTCGAGAACTATCTCGGCATCGATCCGGATGACGCCGCCGGTAACGATGACCTCCATCTCATCAACCAGATGGTGCTTCCTGTCGACCAGCCGGTGCGCGTCCTGCTGCGCTCGAAGGACGTGCAGCACGCTTTCTTTCTTCCGCACTTCCGAGTGAAGCAAGATCTCATGCCGGGCATTCAGACTTCGGTATGGTTCACGCCGACGAAAATCGGCGAGTACGAGATTGCTTGCGCCGAGCTCTGCGGTCTGGGGCACTACCGCATGCGGGGTTTTCTCAGCATTCGAAGCCAGGCTGATTACGACACTTGGCTCGCCGAGCAAAGTCAGGCCAATTGATTTAGCGTTTTGGATTCATAAGAAGGAGATGATGGCATGAGCGAAGGTCACGACGACCACGGCCATGGCGAACAGAGCTTCATCAGCAAGTACATCTTCAGCTTCGATCACAAAATGATCGCCAAGCAGTACTTGACGCTGGTCATGTTCATGGCTGTCGTTGGTGGATCGCTGGCCATGTTGGTCCGGCTCCAGCTCGGCTGGCCCGGGCAGCATGCCCAGTTCTGGGAGACGCTTTTTCCCGCCGGGATGGCGTCGGGTGTGATGACGCCGGAGTTCTACATCATGCTCTTCACGATGCACGGCACCATCATGGTGTTCTTCGTGCTATCGCTCGGGCCCGTCAGCGGATTTGGAAATTTCCTCATCCCGCTCCAAGTCGGGGCCCGCGACATGGCGTTTCCGTTCCTGAACATGTTGTCTTTCTGGACGGCGCTTCCGGGGGCGATCATCATCTTGATCTCGTTCTTCGTCGAAGGCGGCGCCGCGGCTTCTGGTTGGACGGCCTACCCTCCGCTCTCCGCCATCCGTTCGGCCATTCCCGGATCGGCGATGGGCCAAACGCTCTGGATCGTCGGCATGATCTTCTTCGTCGCGTCGTTCACGATGGGCGGCCTTAATTTCGTGGTCACGATCCTGAACTTGCGGACCAAGGGCCTCAAGATGATGCGGCTCCCTCTGACCACATGGGCGCAGTTCCTCGTCGGCATTCTCGGCCTTCTCAGCTTTCCCGCGCTCGCAGCGGGCGCAATTCTGCTTCTGTTCGACCGCGGCCTGGGCACGAGCTTCTATCTACCCGCGGGCATTTTCATCGGTGACACGCTCTTCCCGCATTCGGGCGGCTCCCCGCTTCTGTGGCAGCACCTCTTTTGGTTCCTCGGTCATCCAGAGGTCTACATCATCATGCTGCCGGCGCTCGGCTTCACGTCCGACATCATCAGCACCTTCACCAGGCGGCCGATCTTCGGCTACCACTCGATGGTTTACGCCATCATCGCGATCGCGATGCTCAGCTTCGTCGTTTGGGGGCACCACATGTTCGTCTCCGGGATGAGCCCCTTCCTCGGAACGATGTTCACGATGACGACGCTTTGCATCGCCGTTCCATCCGCTGTGAAAGTGTTCAACTGGCTCGCCACCCTGTGGAAGGCGAAGATTCGATACACGACACCGATGCTGTTCGCGCTCGGGATCGTGTCGCTCTTCGTGACAGGCGGGCTGACCGGCGTCTTTCTCGGTACCAACGCCGTCGATATCCAGCTGCATGATACGTACTTCGTCGTCGCCCATTTCCACTTCATCATGGCGGGTGCCGGCCTTTTCGGGCTCCTCGCGGCGGTCTATTACTGGTTCCCAAAGATGTTCGGGCGCCACATGAACGAGCCGCTTTCGAAAGTGCACTTCTGGCTCACGTTCCTCACGTATTACGGTGTGTTCTTCCCGATGCACTATCTCGGGATCGCGGGCATGATGCGGCGCATCTACGACCCGAATACCTACGACTACTTGAAACCGTTCCAAAACGTCAACACGTTCATCAGCATCAGCGCTTTCATTCTTGGCGTCGCCCAAGTCATTTTCCTCGTCAATTACTTCTGGAGCATGTTCAAAGGCAAGAAGGTCGAGTCCGAGAACCCTTGGCATGCCAACACGTTAGAGTGGTCGACGCCGATCGAGCCCGGCCACGGCAACTGGCCGGGTGAGATTCCCGAAGTTCACCGTTGGCCCTACGACTATCAGCACCCGGACGAAGAAGGGGACCATGCTCCACAGTGGCAGCCGCCGGCCAAAGTAAAGGCGCCCCAATAGGATCCAACCGATGTCCGTGGGAGGCGACGTTCACCTGGCATCTGGCGCGTGGAGTTTCGAGATCCGCGAGCGCTTGCGCGATTACGTCCAGCTCGGCAAAGCACGACTTTCTGCGATGGTGTTGATGTCGGCGCTCGTCGGCTATTGGCTCGCATCGAGCGAGCTGGTGCTGGGGCATCTTCTTTGGTTCGGCATCGGCACCTTTCTCGTCGTCGCCAGCGCCAACGCGTTCAACCAAGTCCTCGAGCACGAGTCCGACGCGCGTATGCAGCGGACGGCCGAGCGTCCGATTCCAGCGGGCCGCCTGCGCCCATCGGAAGCTTTTGCGGTGGCGAGCGTTTGCTCGATTGCCGGACATGCGATTTTGTTCATCGAGGCCGGCCCACTTTGCGGCGTGCTGGCGCTCGCCGCGACGGTAATCTACGTCCTGGTTTACACCCCGATGAAGTCGCGCTCGGCGTGGTCGACATTTCCAGGCGCCATCTCGGGTGCGATCCCTCCGCTCATGGGTTTTAGCGCGGTTCAAGGCAGTCTCGGCCCACTCGCGTGGAGCTTGTTTACCATCCTCTTCTTTTGGCAGTTCCCGCACACATGGGCGATCGCGGCGGCCTATCGCGACGACTATGCGAAGATCGGCTACTGCGCCATGCCGATCCGTGGGACCCAGCTTCGCACGGTCACCGCTTGCGTGCTGTTGCTTCTCGTGAGCCTCGTGCCTGCGATGGGCGGGATGACCGGAGTCGTCTATCTCGTGGGTGCTTCGGTGCTCGGCGCCCTGCTGGTCGTCTTCGCCGCGCGGCTCGGTGACGGTACGGCCCGAGCGCGCGCCGTGCAGCTTCTCGTTGCATCGCTTTTCTACTTGCCGCTGGTTCTCGCCTTGCTTGCCTTCGACGGGAAAGTGGGGTGACGTGGCCGAAACGCTAACCATACCGAAGACCAAAAGCGGCGACGGGGGCAGCGGTGATTTCGTCGACCGAGGTTTCGGTGATTACGGCTCGGGCGGCGAGTCCGAAAAGCGCGCGGAGACGGCCAAGCTCGGCTTGCGGGTAGCACTCGGCTCCGTCACCATGCTCTTCGCGGCCTTCACGAGTGCCTATATCGTTCGGAGCGCCGGGGAGGACTGGGTCCCGCTCGCTGCCCCATCGCTCATTTGGGCCAATACGGCGATCCTTCTGTTCTCGAGCGTGACGATGGAGCTCGGAAAGCGGGCCTTTCAGAGCTGGCGGCCGGTCGCCTTCCGCAAGTGGACTGCAGTGACAGCGATGCTCGGTTCCTTGTTCATCGCGGGCCAGGTGGCTGCTTGGAACCAGCTCGCGAGCCAGGGGATTTATCTTCAGAGTCATCCCCACAGCTCGTTCTTCTACGTGTTGACGGGGGTTCACGCGGTGCATCTGCTCGTGGGCGTTCTCGCACTTTTCTATGTTTTGATGTTGGCGACGCGATACCAGCTGACGCCGGGGGACTCGAGCTCGCCTAGCATCTGTGCGACTTATTGGCATTTCGTGGGCGCTATTTGGGTCTATTTGATTGTGGTTTTGTTTTATCTGTAGGGCCCGCCGTCGCCCACCGTGAATAGCGGGGGCTATGGCGAGTTTTCGCCCAAAGCGAATTAGCGTGGGCGAAAGAGGAGGTGAATATGAGCGATAGCCAGGCTGGACACGCTGGAGTGGCAGCGGGTTCGCTTTTCGGCGAAGGCAGTCTCCCGTTCGATATCGGCTGGCAAAAGTTGATGATGTGGATCTTCATCATCACCGATGCTCTGCTCTTCGCGGGCCTTCTCGTTAGCTACGGTGTCGTCCGGGTGGCGAGCCCCACTTGGCCCGATCAGAACGTCGCCTTCGACATGAACTACATCACGCTCATGACGTTCACCCTCATCGCCAGCAGCTGGACGATGGCGTGCGGCGTCTCTGCCGCCAACGCGGGCAACAAGAAGCACGTCACGACGTTTCTATGGCTGACGATTCTCGGTGGCGTGTCCTTTCTCGGCATGCAAGTCTATGAGTGGAGCCATTTTATTCACGAGGGTGCGCGTCTCACGAGCAACCCGTGGCAAGCCGAGGGTATCGGTACTTTCAGCGCGAGCTTTTTCGTCATCACGGGCTTTCACGGAATGCACGTCACCACGGGTGTCATCATTCTGCTCGTTGTCGCTATCCGCTCGGCGATGGGGAAGTACTCGGCGATGGGCGTCGAGAACGCTGGGCTCTATTGGCATTTCGTCGACCTCGTATGGGTCTTCGTCTTCGCTCTGTTCTATTTGGTGTAAACGAGGCAAGGAGTAATCAGCGATGTCCGAACATCCAGCTGAATCAGGAAAGAAAGTCTATCTCCAATATGCGAAGATCCTGGCCGTCCTCGGGGTGCTCACGGTCACGATGATCTTCATCGGAGAATCGCCACTGTCGCAGGCGCCGAAAGTGATCCTGCTGCTTCTTGGATCTGCCACCAAAGCGACGCTGATCATCTTTTACTTCATGCATTTACGCTTCGAGCACAAAGGATTGGTGTTGACGGTCCTCGTCGGTATTTTCCTGACGAGCGTTTTGATGTTCCTCGTCCCCGCTTATGACGGCGGCCACATTCTGGAGAACAGCATCCACAAATGACGGGCCGTGTGGTCTTGACGCTCTCGGCCGTCGTCGCGGCCGTCGTGCTCGCGCCCGGGCTCGCGCAGGCGCAGTGCGCGATGTGCGTGACGGCGCTCGAGCAAAATGGCGGCGAGATGGCCGCCGGCTTCAACCGCGGAATCCTCTTCCTGCTCGCCATGCCGTATTTCGTTTTCAGCGTGGTCGGCGCCTCATGGCTGTGGAAGCGCCACCAGCGAGAAAAGGGCCTTCGCCGCGTGAACAAAGGTACCTCTCCCGCGTAGGGGGAGGTTGGTCGTGAATCGGCGATTCGCTTCCGTCTCTTGGTTCCTTCTCGGCTACACCGTTCTCGTCATCCTCTGGGGAGCGTTCGTGCGGGCCACGGGCTCCGGTGCTGGCTGTGGGAGCCACTGGCCGCTCTGTAACGGCGAGGTCATCCCGCACTCGCCACGAGTCGAGACTCTCATCGAGTTCGGCCACCGCCTCACGAGCGGCCTCTTGGGCGTGTTCGTTCTCGGTCTCGTTGTGGCGGCTTTCCGCGTCTATCCGCGGGGCCACGCCGTCCGCAAAGGTGCCGTTTGCTCGCTTTTTTTCATCGTCACGGAATCGCTTCTGGGCGCGGGACTCGTCACGTTCGAGTGGGTGGCCGCGAATGACTCCGTCGAGCGCGTCTACGTGATGGCCTTCCACCTCTTGAATACGTTCCTGCTTCTAGGCGCCGTGACCCTTACCGCCTGGCTCGCGGGCGGCGAGCGCAAGCTTGCTCTTCGGGGACCGAGCCTCGTACCGCTGACGCTCGTCCTCGCGGGTGTTCTCCTCGTGGGTACGAGCGGCGCCGTTACAGCACTGGGAGACACGCTGCTGCTGACCGAAGGCGTTAGGCCCGATGAATCTCCCCTCTTAGCGAGCTTGCTGGCAACCCGACTCTACCACCCGACCGTCGCCATCGGAGTCGCCCTCTTCGCCGCGTGGGTGGGATGGAGGGAGAAACCATACGGCCGGCCGCTGGTAATGATGTTATCGGCCCAACTCGCCGTTGGCGCCGCCAACGTCTACCTCAAGGCCCCAGTGTGGATGCAGCTCGCCCACCTAGCCGTCTCCGACGTCATCTGGATCCTGCTAGTTCTACTAGCTGCCACAGCTTTGACCCGACAGCAAGTAGCAGGCAGCCGGTAGCGGGACAAAAAAAAGGACCCTCGCCCGATTAGGCGAGGGCCATTTTCGAAAAATCTACTCTCCGCTGAACGCAAAGCTCGCTTCGACGGTCTCTTTCTCGCCAACCGTGATGTTCATCTCTTGCGTTCCGAGCCGCTCGTGCCACGCTTCGACGACGTAGTTGCCAGGGGGAAGGTCCGGAATATTGAAGGAGCCGTCGAGCCCGGTCACCGCGAAATATGGATGATCGAGAACGCCCGCGTAGCTGTTCATCCACTTGTGCACGTCGCATTTGAAGGGAACCATAACCTCGACATTGTCGAAGGTCTTGTCCGTTTTCAAGCCTTTGATAGGCTGCCCGATGTTGAACTCTTTGTTGTTCTTCGGCATGGCGTGGATGTTGTGGAGCGTCTCGTCGCTATTGACGATTTGGAGCGTCTGGCCGACTTGAATGCCCAGGACGTGAGGCGTGTAGAGGCAGCCTTCCTGGTTGAGCACAACGGGCTCGCTTGGCGGAGGGAACGATCCCTCAATACCGCTCTTGACGTACACGAACGCGTTGGCCAGGGTCCCGCCTTCGCCGACAACGACGAACTCGTTCGTGACCGCCTCGGAATGCAATCGAGCGCAGTTCGGGTCGGCGGCCATCTGGATGGTGCTCATTTCTGGCGCATCACCTGCGAGCGTGACCGTGCCCGTCACGGCGCCCGCGGTGGCGGGGTCGAAGGCGGGTGCGGCCGGAGCCGCTGACGCTGCCGGTGCCGAGACATCCTCTCCGCCACCGCCGCAGGCGACCATGAGCGCGAGAGCGAGAGATGCAATCAGGACTAGCTTCTTCATTCTTCAGTTTCCTCCGATTTTCAGAAATTGAAAGGGAACCACTTGCTGAATTCCCCTACGGGGGCGCGCGAGGCCCGTGTTGTTTTTCTAAAAGGTCGTAGCGAGCAAGCCGAGACCGGCACTCAAACAAATAAGCTTACACAATCCTGGGCGGCGGACGCAAGCGCGGCCGTGGTTTCCTGTCGCTCGCCGGCTCGCCGACAAAGAGCTGGCGAAGTAAGCTCGATTCCCGCCGGTAGAACCCCTCCGTGTGAAACGAGTCTCTGAGCCGAAACTTTTGATAATCGAGGTGGTGGCCGAGCTCGTGCAGCATCGTGCGTAGAAACGTCTTGAATTTAACGACTTGCTGTCGCTGAGCGGTCCGCATCCAAAGCGAGACTTTGTAGTGGCCTTTTTCATCCGCCTCGTAGAGCCCGTGCAGCTCTCCCGTCTGCCACGAGGGCCGGCGCTCCGCGAGCTGAATCCGTAGTTTCGGCACTCCGAGAGCCTCTGTGAGCCCGTCCGCGAGCTCTTGGGTGGCGCGCTCGGTCGGGGCTCGCTCGCCGCTCTCGAGCGCTGTCTGAAGCGCGAGGACGCGCTCCCGCTGAAGCTCAGGGCGATAAAGCTCGATCGCACCGATGCTATTGCTCTCGTCGTAGATTCTTCTCTGGGCTTTCGTTAGGCGATGATAATAAGCAAACGGCAAGAGCTTGCACGACGCTTCGCTATTTTGCGGAATCGCTCTTCAGCGACTGGCGGCCCGCAAACCCCGCCTCGATCTCGTGCCAGTGAGCAACTTCGGACTCGCCGAGCTTCCAGCAGAGATAGACCTCCCGGCCTTCCCAAAGCGTGGGAAAATCGACGAGACCGGACTCGAGGTCTTTCAAGTAGCAGCCTTCTGAGCAGATATCGTCGACGAGGGTTTGAAGCCGTGTCAGGAGTGCGACGTATCGAGGGTCGGCCAGCATGCCGCCTCTGAGCGCGATCTCTTGCTGCGAAGGCGTGTCCTGCGACCACACTTCGAGCTTCTGATGTACACGGCCGAGCTCCTCCAATTTGTCGCTGAGAAAGGGAATAAGCTCGTTCGCTTCCCGAACGGTGAACAGGTGTTTGTCGTCCATCGCCTCGATCAGTGTAGCTAAAATCCCTGAAGTGAACAAATCGCTGCGCACGTCACAGTTGACGTCGGGCGATTGTGTTAGACTACCCGCAGAAAGCGGCCCCGTCGGGCCGCACGTCGACGTGCGAACCCTCCATTTAACGCCGGCACGGGGAGGCGAATTCATGATTCATCGTCTTGATCGTCGCGTCCTAGGCATCGTTATCTTTCTAATTCCATTGATGTTTGCTGGATTTCTGGTGTCGCGGCAAGCGATCGCGCAACAACAAGAAGGGGATCGTTTTCAGTTTCGTGCCACGGTCCAGGCCATCAATTTGAGCGTCGTCGTGACGGACAATAAAGGCCGCTTCATTCCGGACCTCGAAGCGTCTGATTTCGTCGTTCTCGAGGACGGCGCTCGGCAGGAGGTCGACTTCTTCACCTCCGAGGTCACGCCGGTCACGCTACTGGTCTTGCTCGACGCTTCGACGAGCATCCGTCCGAGCATGGGCGGGATCAAAGAAGCGGCGTCGAACTTCGTCAGCAAGCTCTGGGACGGCGACAAAGCCATCATCGCCGACTTCAATGAGCGCATTCGCTTCAGCTCGTATTTTTCGGACGACATCGACCGCCTCGTCTCGACCATCCAGTCGCTCTACCCGTCCGGCTGGACGGCTCTCTACGATTCGATCCTTTACTCACTCGAAAAAGTCTCCGAGGCCGAAGGTCGGAAAGCGCTTCTTGTCTTCACCGACGGCGACGACTCGCGCTCGGTCGGCCAGGGGAGCGAGGCTACGTCGAAAGACGCCATCGAAGGTGCCAAGTTCTCGGAAGTCTCGATCTACTCGGTCGGCTTTCAAGGGCGGCGCTCCGCCGGCTCCCGCGGCGTGAACAAAGGCTTCTTGAAGAAGATCTCCCGGGAAACAGGCGGCCAAGCTTTCTTCCCGAAGGGGATCGGGGATCTGAACCGGAGCTTCGAGCAGATCCAGAACGAGCTTCATAGCCAGTACCGGCTCGCTTACACACCCTCGAATCTCGAGCAGAACGGGGAATGGCGTACGATCCAAGTGCAGATCAAAGGCCGCGACGATCTCGTCGTGCGAACGCGCCAGGGTTACTACGCGTTTCCTGAGCAGCCTACGATGTGAACGTCATTCGATGGGCTGCCGGCTGCCGGTTACCTTTTGGATTGCGGGAACTTAGCGGTAGGGCTTTCTTAGGTAGCGTTTTGCTCGGTTGTTGGTGAGTTTGTCCACGTTCAGCGCCAGGGTGCGGCGGTAGTCGGCGCGGGCGCGGTCGCGACGGCTGGTGGCGTCGCTGGCCATTCCGCGCCGCAGAAAGATTACGGCCTTGATGCGGTCGGGAATGTCCGGGATCTCGAGTGCTCTGCGCAGGTTGTCGTTCGCACGCCGGAAATTTTTTGCGAAGAGATAGCTCTCCGCGATCTTCAGGAGTATGAGCGAGGGCTCGGCGGCGTCGAAATGCGGCTTTCCTGCCGCTTGGTTTCTCCGCACTTCATCGAAGGCGCGCCGCGCGGCGGACCAGTCTTTTCGCAACAAGTGAACCGAGCCGCGCTCGAGGGGAAAGAGCGGGTTTTTAGGAAAGGCTGCCTCGAGCTCGCGCAGCACGGCTAAAGAGCGCCGGTATTTCTTCTCCCGCTGCTCCATCACGCTGAGCGAAAGCCTCGCCACCCAGCGCGTCCGGTCTCCACCCTCCACCGCTTTTCTCACGAGCTCGAGCCCCTTCTCGCGAGAGCCGCGGATCCCGATGAGAAACCCTGCGAAGCGGAGCGTCCGTGGAAGCGTGGCGACGGTGTATTCGTAGATGCCCGGAAGAAGATACGCATCCGCATATTCCGGGTCTACCTCGAGGAGCTGCTCGTGATAGCTCTTGGCCCGCTTTCCGGCTTTGTAGGAGCTGTAATAGCTGCGTTCGATCATGGCGAGATACGCACTCATAACGCCCTCGGCAGCACCTCGAAAGTAGAGCGCGTCGGCGTTTTCGGGGTCCCGTGCCAACGCCGCCTCCGCACGTTCGACGGCCTCGGCCACGAGGTTTTTGAACTCTCGATCGAGCTCCGGCGCCGGCGGCTCGTGAAGGTTGTCGTTCCAGTAACGGCCCGTCCGAAACGTGGAGCCGGTCATTCCGCCGCGCCTCGTGAACTCTTCCATCCAAATCGTCGTCGCCTCGTAATAGGGGCCGACGGGCGAAGTGGGTGCGAGCTCCCCGAGGCTCGAGAAAATCGTGCGGGCATCGTCGTATTCCAGATTGTAGAGGTGAGAGCGGCCTCGCTCTTCCAGCTTCGCCAGGGCAACTGAGGTTTCAGCCTCGAGGGCCGAAGTTTCAGCCCGAGGGCCGGGCTCGAAGCGGCGAGTAACGACAGCAAGAGCACGTTCATCTTGAACGAATGTACCAGACAAGAGCGCGTGTTAGAATCGCGACCAATGAGTGTCGAGGGCGAAGCGCAGCTCCTCGGGCGCCGGCGCATTTTCGAAGGACGACTCGTGACGCTCGAAGTGGATCGCGTCGTGGAGCCGTCGGGCATGGAGGTCGAGCGCGAAGTCCTCAGGCATCGAGGCGCCGCGGTGCTCGTGCCGGTGACGAACAATGGTCGGGTTGTGCTCGTCCGGCAATATCGTTATGCCGCTGGCGAGTTTCTTCTCGAGGTGCCCGCGGGCACGATCGATCCCGGCGAGCGTCCCGAAGAGACCGCGAGCCGCGAGCTCGTCGAGGAGACAGGCTATTTCCCGAAGCGGCTCGAAAAGCTGCTCGAGTTCTACCCGTCTCCCGGCGTTCTCGAAGAAAAGATGCACCTGTTCGCCGCGACCGATCTCGAAGCGAGGACGCAGTCACTCGACGAGGACGAGAGCCTCGAGATCGTAGAGCTCCCTTGGGAGGAAGCGATGTCGCTCGTCGCTGGTGTCGACGTTCGGGACGCGAAGACGATCATCGCCTTGTCCTACCTCCGCACCCATCCGGCCTTCGCGCAACACAACGCGCCTTGAAATCCATCTGGATCGCGGTGGTGGCGGGCATGGCGCTTGGCCTCGCGCTCGCGATGCGCGCAACATTGCGCTTTCCGGTCTTCCCGGTCTCAGATCGGGACGTCGACATCAATGTCGAGCCCTGGCTCCTGAGCTCGACCCCTAACATCTTTGTCGTTGCGGCGTTTGTCTCGCTCGGGGCCGCGCTCGGTTTTGCGGCTCACCGCTTTGGGAAGGCGAGCTGGATCACGCCATTTCTCCCGGCCGGCCTGGCGGGCGCCGTATTCGTCCCGTCGCTCTTCTCAGTGGCGCCGTTCACGGCTCTCTTCTCGGGGCGACTGCTCGACTTTCTACTCGTGACCGCAACGTTGTTGTGGCTGTGGCGTGCGCTCGCGCCGCGCGGGCTCGGGCGCCACATCGCGACGACGCGTCGCATAGCTTTTGTCGGGTTTTGCGTTCATCTCGCCGTCGGCTTGAAGATATCGAACGATGTCGGCCTCTCGGGCGACGAACCCCACTATCTCCTTATCACCCACAGCCTCGTCCACGACGGCGATCTTCGTGTACAGAACAACTACTTTCGGGAGGATTACCGTAATTTCTATCTGGGAAAGATCGGGCCGCATCTCGCCGCCGAAACACCGTACTCCATTCACGGGATTGGACTGCCGATCCTTCTCCTCCCGGGCTACGCGGTCGCGGGACTAACGGGCGCTCTCATCACGCTCGCGCTATTGGGTGCGATGCTGTGGCGTGGGATCTATCTTGCTACTTTCCTTCTCACAGGCAACCGCGAGGCGTCGGTCCTCGCGCCTTGCGTTTTCGGGCTGACTTCGCCGGCGCTCTTTCTCTCCGTTTCCGCTTATCCCGAGCTTCCCGTCGCGGTAATCGTGACGCTCGTGATGGCACGATTTCTCCGAAGCGAGCCCGAGACGCGTCTTTTTGCGCTCGGATGGGCACTCCTGGTCGGGACGCTTCCTTTCTTTCACATGAAGTTCATCCCGCTCGCCGCCCTATTGTGGGGTGCTTTCGCCTATCGGTTTCAGCGTGGGCGCATCCCCGTTTTATCTGGAGCTGCTGTGGGTGCTTTGGCGCTCCTCGTGTTCTTCTTCGTCACAACGGGAAGCTTCGATCCCACCGCTTCGTATGGACGCCAGCGTGTTTTCCTGTCCGGTATCCCGATAGGTCTTCTCGGCTTGTTCTTCGACCAAGAGTTCGGGCTTCTCCCGGTCTCGCCCGTCTACCTCATCGGCCTCGCGGGGCTCGTCCCACTGATACGGCGCCATTTCTTTTTTGGAGTCGTTTCGCTACTTGTGCTCGCAGTCGTCGCGCTTCCTGGTGCCGCCCATCCGCTTTGGTCCGGGGGCAATTCTCCCGCTGCGCGTTTTCTCTTCCCAGCGCTCCCGCTTCTCGCATTAGCGGCGTCTAGTCTGTGGGTGAGGGAGCGCCACGAGGGCGTGACGCCGTGGTTGCCGACGCTTCTCGCGGTAGGTCTCTCCGTTTCGCTCTTTACCGTTTTCTTGCCAGGGCAGCCTCTTTACTTGAACGCCAAGGACGGCACGGGGCGGCTTTGGGAGGCACTCTCCAGCTCGTGGGATCTCACGAGCTATCTTCCATCGCTCATTACCGCGGACGCGCGTTCGATCGTTTTCGCAAGCATCGCGCTCGCGCTGGCTCTTCTCGCTCTCGTGCTGCAGTTTCTCGCTCGCCCCGTGCGGCTGCCGCCTTTCGTTCTCCTGCTGCTCGCTGCGGCCTGGGCTCAAGACCTCACAGGAGCGCAGCACTCGCGCCGCCTCGAAGGCCGCTGGGTGACGGAGCTCATGAGACAGCTCAGCGTAGGCAGAGCTGACGCCTTTCGCGCCTTTCCATCGGGAGAGCGCTTGAGCGGGGACGATGTCAAGGCGCGCGTCTCGCTGCGCCTCCGTCCTTTCCGTCCCGACGGCGACCCTCTCCATTGGTGGAGCTTGCCGTACCACATCCCGGCGGGACGTTATCGCATATCTGGAGTCGCCCTCGAAGGCTTTGCGCCGTGCAGTGACCAGAACTGCTTCGAGCCGGACGGCGCCCGCTTCGAGTCGAAAGTCGCGCTCGGCCGTTTTCGCGTGCGCCTGCGACGTTTCGAAGACGGAGGTCCTCCACGGGTGCATTGGGACGAGCTCTTCGGGCCGCGACCGGTCGTGAACCGAAGTCTCGTCTTCCCCGGCGACGAGCGTGTTCACAGTTTTGATGACGGAGCCTATCTCGATCGCCGCGGCTTCTGGGTGAAGCGAGGCGCGCGCGCGGCCTTCGCGCTCGAATCCACGACGGGCGACGAGCTCGAGCTTTCGAACGGCGGCTCAGAGAACTGGGTGCGCGTCGAGACAGGGTCGGACAGCAGGCGCTTCCGTCTCAGAGCCTGGGAGAAGAAGCGCGTTCGTGTTGCCATCGAAGAAGGTCTCGCCGCGTTCACCGTTTTCAGTGAAGGCGGATTCAGGCCTTCGGAGCTCGACCCGAAGGACCCCGACCGCCGAGAGCTCGGTGTCTTCCTGCGCATAACCGCCTTTGACGAAACGCGGTAGCGTCCGGATAATAGAAACATAAACACTGGTTCCCGCAAACGGGTCAATCGGAGGCGCTTCTCTTTCGAGGCATCTTCGTCGACATAATCGCTGAGAAACTCGACCAGATCAAAGTGTCCTCAAATAACGGCTTCTTCTCGGGTCCTTCGCCAAGGCTCTTCGGCCACCGTGGCGCCTGTGCCCGCGCGCCCGAGAACACGATCGATTCCTTCAGCCTCGCGTGCCAGCAAGGGGCGTCCTATCTGGAGATGGACATCCACTTGACAGCGGATGGCGAGCCCGTAATCATCCATGACAATTCCGTGTCCAGAACTACGGGCCGCCGGGGACGGGTTGAGAACATGTCCCTCGCTGAGCTTCAAAAGCTCGATGCGGGATACAAGTTTACGATGGATTATGGACGCACCTTCCCTTATCGCGGCAAGGGCTTGAGGATGCCGACGCTGGACGAAGTCCTAACCAAGTTTCCCGATGTGGGTCTTACCTTGGAGATCAAGAAGACCCGCTCGGGTGTCGAGCAGGTTGTCGCCACTCGTCTGCGCCGGCACGGTGCCGAAGAACGTGTCATCGTCGCCTCGCACCATCACGACGTGCTGCAGCGCTTCCGGGGTGTCGCGCCGCAAGTGGCCACGAGCTTCAGCAAGGAAGAGGTGCGCGATTTTCTCCTTCGAGTGAGAGGCGGAAGCCTTGCCGGCTATCGGCCACCGGGCACCGCGTTCCAAGTGCCGGAATATAAGGGCTTGAGACGGGTTGTTTCGAAACCCGTCATCGATGCTGTTCACGAGCTCGACGTGGAAGTGCACGTGTGGACCGTGAACGAGCCAATCCACATCACCCGTCTACTCGGATGGGGCGTCGACGGCATCATGACCGACGATCCAGCTTGTGCCGTGGCCAATGTCGAGGCGCTCAAGCCACTCGCCCACGTGCGAGATACTCCTCATGCTAGTTGATTCGCGTGCGACGCTGCTCTTCACGGCTCTTTTTGCGTGCGCTTCGATATCGTGCAAAGAGAATCCGGGAGCGCAAGTAGGGGCGCCCGTGCCCGGCTTTACGCTTCCAGACCTCGAAGGTCGGATGCGCGCGCTCGACGAGCTCAAAGGGAAGGTCGTCGTGCTCAACTATTGGGCGACATGGTGTCCTCCTTGCATCGAAGAGATGCCGTCTCTCGAAAAACTACACGAGGCGCTCGCGTCCAAAGGGCTTGTTGTCGTCGCCGTCTCCGTCGACGAGCGCTTCAGCGATATCGAAAGATTCGTCGATGAATGGAACTTGACGTTCACCGTTCTTCACGACAACGGCATGAAGGTCTCCCGCTCCTATCAGACCTTCAAATATCCCGAGACTTACATCATTGATAGAAGCGGCCGCCTGAAATCGAAAGTCGTTGGTGCCCGGGACTGGGTGGCCCCGTCGGTGATTCGTGACCTCGTTGCGCTCTTGAACGCGCCGAGCAGCGCGAGCTGAGCCACCGCGATATGCATATCAGCAGGCACATCGTCCAAGAGCTCGTATTCGAGTTCGGCGCGCCAATCATCGAACGCTGGGACGTTCCGTTGACGGAGCCCGAGTTCCGCGAGGTCGAGAAACACATCACTCTGGGCCGAGCACATGACGTGAGCCTCCTCATTGTGAAGGACGCGCACGTCGCGGTCGTGCGCAAGCCGGGCGATCCTCCTGACGCCTTTCGAATCCCCTCGGGAGGTATCCACCCCGAAGAGTCTTTTGTCGACGGCGCCGCCCGCGAAGCGCTCGAGGAAACGGGCCTCGCGGTGCGCGTGAAGGACTATCTGCTGCAGATTCATGCGGTCTTCATGCTCGACGGTAAGAAAACATCGTGGATGACGCATGTCATGCTTGCTCATGCCGAGGACGGGCCGATCGGGCCCCAAGACCGCGACGCGTTCGAAGCTGCGCGTTGGGTCGCTGTGGACGACCTCGTAACGAACGTCAACCCGCCACTCGAGGCATCTAGCCTCGGTGATCTTCGCTATCGGGCGCGGATCCATAAACGTCTCGCCGAGCTCCTGAAAGAACGCGAGTCAGAAAGCGGCTAACGAAAAAAATAAAGTCCTGTGTAGGAAGGGATAGGTGAGCTATTGCGCCACCATCCTTACATGAAGGACGTATTGTCGCGGTACCATCTCGACCGGGTAACCGCGACGGCGGACACGTTGAAGAGTTTTCTCAAGAACGAGAACGTGGAAGGGATCGTGAGTTGAAGGCTTGAGCGCCGGGCTCAGAGCTCTTCTTCTGAATCCTCTTCTTGGAACCCTTCTTCGGGAGGATCAGGAAGCTCTGCTGGCGTAAACGCTTCGAGCACGCCGTCTTCGAGCTCTCGGATCGCGATCGCGGCAGGTTTGCGGGAGTCGCTGTGAACCTTCACGGCTGCGCCCTGCATGATCTGACGCGCCCTTTGCGCGGCGATGTTCACCTTCATGAATAGACCGGCGTCATTGATATCCAACGGTGCTTGCCTCCTCAATGTCGAAAAACTCCCTATTTTAACACGTCGTAGCCGGATTTGGTGGCAGAACTCTCTTGGAACTAACGCCTTTCTTACACCAGAAACTACCCGTGGTGCGTTGGGGCCACGTTTCATGCTACGGTGCCGTGAAACTGATTTCATGATTGTCTTTTTGGAACAAAAGGAGGTTCCAATGCACGCAGAAGTCGGGCAGCGTATTCGTGAGCTGCGACAAAAAAGGGGCATGCTCCAAGAGGAGCTTGCGCGAAAAGCGGGGCTATCGCCTTCGGCTCTCTCGAATTTCGAGCAAGGCCGCCGGCGCACGTCGCTCGATTGGCTCAAAAAAATCAGCAAGTCGCTAAACGTGGTTGTCTCGGATCTCATCCCCGACAGCCGCACCCGAAAACCGCTTGCCGAAAACAAGGAAGAACAAAAACTTCTCGGTCACTGGCGGAAGATCGGAAACCCGGACTTGCAGGATCAACTCCTCGAGGTCATCGAGCTTTCGGCGCGCAGCGTTTCCCGATAAGTTTAGCGAGGGCGGGGGATTGTTATTTAAGGAAGCCCGCCGTAAACAGCTTCGTGAGCTCGCTCGCCAGCTGTTCCTCCGTTAGAGGGCCGTCTAACTTGTACCACTGATAGATCCAGTTGAGGGAGCCGAGCAGGAAGAAGGTTGCCGCGGTGGGGTCAAGATCTTGGCGCGCCTCTCCCCGTTGCTGAAGGCGTACGAGAAGACTGCGCACGTAGTTGATATATTCCTTTTTCCGCTGCAATATCTTTTCCCGGTAGACACCGGTCAATGCGGTTCGCTCGTGGAGGATGATGGTGACCTCTCTCGGACGGTTCAACACCATGTGGGTATGGAGCTTGATGAGTTCGGTGAGGAAGTCCTTGGGGTCTTCGAGCTTTTTCAACGGTTGCACGACGGTTTCGTCGAGAAGGTCAAGTCCGTAATCCGTAATCAAGTAGAGTAAGTGCTCTTTGCCCTCGACGAAATAGTAGAGGCCCGCTTTGGTGATGCCCACTTCGTCGGCGATGTCGCTCATGGAGGTGGAGTCGTAACCTTTGACGCAAAAAAGATGCGCCGCTTTTTCGAGGATCTGACCCCGGCGCTGATTCACTCGAGACGGCCGTCTCGGTTTCCTGCCCTCCGCTTCGCTCTTGCTCAACGACCCACTCCTGATGAAGCGCGATTCTGTCAGCTGCGGACTTCCCAAGCAACTGCTCGTTCCTGTAGGATACCGCCGCGGATCAAAAAAGCCGATGGAGTAACCATGAGATTCTCGATTGTTGTCGCCGTCCTATGTCTTTTTGCCGCTTCCGAGGCCCTCCCGCAGGAAGCGCGCCGACGATGGGAACGGATGTGCCAGATCCGGCACGAGAAATTCGACCGCATTCTCCCCGAGGCCATGAAGGAGAACGACATCGACATGTGGATCGTGATGCAGAAAGAGGGACTGCGTGATCCACTCTACTACGATCTCGGCGAAGGCTATGTCGGCAATATCGGTTATTACATTTTCACCGACGGCGGCGGTGGGAGGATCGAGCGGGCGGCGCTCGGCGTGGGCGGACGCAGGCTCGAAGCTTGCGGTGTCTACGACGTCGTGACGGGAAGTTTCGACCTCGCGGCTTTCGTTGCCGAGCGCGATCCCAGAAGTATCGGCCTCAACATGTCCGAGAGCATCGGCGCGGCGGACGGCCTGTCCCATACCGGCTTCGAGCATCTCGTGCGCACGCTCGGAGAGGACTATTCAGAGAGGTTCACTTCCGCGGAGAAGCTCGTCTCGGATTTTCGCTCACGCCGCGTGGCAAGCGAGATCGTCGCCTTTGGAGAGGCTGGAGAGATGTCCCGCGAGATAGCCGAGCGCGCCTTCTCGAACGCCATTATCACGCCAGGAGTGACGACCCTCGAGGACGTCTCGTGGTGGATGCAGGAGCAGCAGTTCGAGCGAGGGCTAGAATCCTCGTTCGGCATGCCATCGGTCTACGTGACCGGCCCCGAGGGTATCGTCGCGACATCGGATGAGCACATCATTCAGCGCGGCGAGCTCCTCATGATCGATTGGGGCGTCGGTTATCTGAACTTCTTTACCGACATGAAGCGTATCGCTTACGTCCTGAAGGCAGGTGAGACAGCGGTGCCACCAGGAATTCAAAACGCTTTCGATCAAGGACTCAGAGCACGCGACGTCGTGCGGCGGAGCATCAAGGCCGGTCCCACCGCAGGTGAGATGCTCGAGCAGGTCAACCACGCGCTACAGGAAGCGGGCTTCTCGCTCATCGGGTTCAATCAGCCGACGGACGCCGACACGACCGATGTTGTCATCGGTTGCCACTCGGTGGGCAACCTCGGCCACGGAACCGGGCCGTCGATCGCGTGGTTCAACCCGACGCGTCTCACTTACGAGATCAAGCCGTCGAACATGTTCTCGATCGAGCTTTTCGCCTATACGAAAGCCGAGGAGTTCGGAGGCGCGAAAGTGCGGATCCCGCTCGAAGACGACGCGATCGTGACCGAGAGAGGGGTTGAGTGGTTTTATCCGGTGAACCAGAGAATTCTGCTAATCAAGTAGCTTCGAATATTTCGCGATCGAGTGCCTGACGTCGCGCCGGGTCGATGCCGAGCGCCGTGGCGGTTCCGGTGAGCCATGCTTTCTCGTCGTCGCTCACATTGTCATCCGCGAGGACCACGAGCGCGCCAAAGCGATACAGGAGTTCTTTGTCGTGGGCGTTGTCGACGAGCGCCGCGAGCTCGGCGGAGGTGGGCGGCGTGGCGAGGTCGCTGTGGACTTGCTGGATCTGCTCGAGCGAGAGCCCCGATTCTCCGAGGCGGCTATTGATGAGCGCTTTTTCGTCGTCGTGCTGCTGGCCATCGGCGAGAGACGCGGCGACCATGGTACGCACGATCGCGAAGAGAAGCTCCGGAGGCGGAGGCGGCGGCGGGGGGATCGGAGGAAGCGCGTCATTTGGTACCGGCGGGACGGCGGGCTGAGACGGCTTCTGTGACCCGCCAAGTTTATCTGCCGCGAGCGCAGCGGCGACGGCCGCGCCTCCGAGAAGCAAGATGTTCTTGCCGCCGACCGTCCGCACGAAAGAGCGCGTGTTGAATCCGGTCGATTTCTTGATGATGTCCGAAACGAAGCGGTCGAGAAAAGCCATGGCGCCTATTGTAGAAGCCGCCATCGACAACGTCCATACCCAGGTCTCGACGTAGACCTCCATTCGACCGGATCCCACGCGCCGCGGTGACCATGGCTCCTGTCAAGAACCCTTCTTTGACGACGCGTCTCTCGCGGCCGCCGCCGCCACGTACCGACGGTCGAGGCTGTCGCGAACGAATGTTTTGATGACGGCCTGGCGGCTGATGTTGAGCCGGCGAGCTGCTTCGTCCAACTCCGTGAGCATCTCGCGCGTGAAGTCGACATTGACGCGCTGAATCGGCGGCCTCATCTTGCCGTCGTTCGTGAAGAACGGTGAAATGTCCTCGCCCCGGTCGGCGCGGTCCGCGATCTCATCGGCGCTCGCGATCCGTTTCTTGGTGTTCTTCGTCTTACGCGTTTTCTTCATACAGCTCGCGTTCCTCTCGTGTCGCCTTCCACAAAGTCACCAAATGGTAGAACTCGCCGTCTTCGTCCTCACGAACTTCGAAGATGACCGAGTACAACTTATCCTCGACCCAGCCGATCGCTCTGAACTGCTCCGGTGAATCGATACGCTGGTCCAAGTAATACGGTCTCTCCCAGAGAGAAACCGTCTCCTCGAATCCGATTCCTCGCTTCGGATTCGCTTTGAGCTCCGCGCTCTTTTTGGCGTCGAACTTGAGTCTCACCGTAATGGTATAACAGTTATACTTTACAAAGCAAATCAGGAATGAGCTCGCCGTGTGCGTAGCTCTCCTCTATAGAGGACGAGAAAAAGTGGGGTAGACCTCCCCAGCTCACGAACAGCAGAGGCCCCGCCTCTTCCAAACGAAACGGAGAGTGAATAGAAGACAGCGAGCCCGTGTCGAGAATCGTGGGGGCTCCCTCCGTCGCCGGCACCGAGAGCAAGTCGCCGTCCTGAACCGACAGGACAATCGTGTCGTCGGAGCTCCAACTGGCGCCGGCAGGGTTTGGCGCGTCACACACCCGTTGAGGCGCTCCCGCCGAAAGCGATACTTTCCACAGGGCCTTGTCGCGAAAAAAAGCCAACCACTCGCGGTCGGGCGAGAAGAACGGCAGCTCGCGTTCTCGGCCCCTCGATGGGAACCGCGCTCACCTGATCGCGGAAACTAAGCGCGCAGGACGCCCCCCGGTAGCTCGCCGGTCGGACGCCCTTTCTCGTAGGTGACCTTTCCGTTCACGAGGACCGTCTCGATTCCCTTCGCTTTCTGGCGCGGTTGCTCGAGCGTGGCTTCGTCGTGGATCGCGGCCGCGTCGAAGATGACGAGGTCGGCAAAGGCGCCTTTCTCGATCCGGCCGCGCCCTCTCAGGCCGATCGTATCGGCCGGTAAAGACGTCATTCGGCGAATCGCTTCGGGGAGGCTCACGATCGATTCTTCGCGCACGTAGCGGCCGAGCACTCTCGGAAAGCTTCCATAGGCCGCTGGGTGGGGCTTGCCTTTGCCGTAGTCGTTGGCGTCGGTGATGAACGCGATATCCGGTCGCCGGATGAGCTCGCGCAGGCCCTCTTCGCCGGTGATGTCGAGAACGAACTGACCGACATTGCCGCCTTCCTCGACCATGAGGTCGGAGATCGCGTCGAACGACGTCATCTTGCGCTTCGTCCCGAGCTCTTCCAGCGACAGCCCCACGGCCGCCCGGTTGGTCTCGGAGCCCACGGTGGAGATATGAATGCGGTCCCATCCGACGGCCATTACGAGGTTGTGCGGCCAACCGCCCTCTTTCCACGACGGCCACTCCGGAGCCACCGTCTCGATGTCGTGTCGGATGCGCTCCCGCGTGGCAGTGTCCTGCAAGCGCTCGAGAAGACGCGGCAGCCCGCCTTCGAGCGACCATGGCGGGTAGATGGCGAGCATCATCGTTGCCGCCACGGGATAAGGAAACATGTCTGCCGTTAGATGCACGCCTTCATCGAGGGCGCCTCGCTCCATGAGCAGGAAGGACTCGAGCTTCGGCCAGTGCGCCTTCCCGACCGCTTCCGCGTGCGAGTGGTGCACGTGAACGCCGGCGTCACGGCCGATCGCGATGAGCTCGCGGACGGCGTCGAGAAGCGTTTCGCTCGAGCCTCGAAGGTGGCATGTGAAGGTGCGGTCGTAAGAAGCGAGACGGCGGGCAAGCAGGGTCAGCTCGTCGGTCGATGTGTACATGCCCGGCGGGTAGATGAGTCCGGCCGACAAGCCGAAAGCGCCTTGTTCGAGCGCGCCATCGAGCGCCGCGGTCATCCTGTGCCGGGTGTCGTCGTCGGTCTCTCCGGGCGCGAGATGGGCGGCGCCGAGTCTCAGCGCGCCATGAGGGACGAGGCTTCCGACATTGACGGGAAGGCCGAGCGTCTCCAGATGCGCGAAGTAGCCGTCGAGGTCGCGCCAGCTCCAGTCGAACGGCGCCGGCGTCATCCAGCCGTTGATTTGAGGAAGAAGCTCGCTGCCATGGCCGAAGAGAGGCGAGGCGCCGAGGCCGCAATTGCCGATCACTTCTGTCGTGATGCCTTGAGCGATGCGGCCGAGGAGGAGTGGGAGCCTCTTTTTGGACGGCCAAGCGAGCACGAGATCCCCGTGCGAGTGGATGTCCACGAATCCGGGTGCTACCACTCGACCGGAAGCGTCGATTACGTGCTCCGCCCTGATAGTGTCGTCATTCGCGCCATGCGCGATGATTCGCCCGCCCTCGATGGCGACGTAGCCCATCCTCTCGGGCGCGCCGGTCCCGTCGATGATTCGAGCGTTTCGGATAACGGTGTCGATACTCACGAGGAGGACAGATGTTTGACGATCTTCTGTCCGTGAAACCGGCCGTTCTCGATGAAGATCTTGTTCGTTTGCCGTCCCGCGACGATGCCCCCCGCGAGATAGATGCCAGAGACATTGGTCTCGCACGTTTCAGGATCCGTATGCGGCTTGCCGCTTTCGTTGTCGATCGTGATACCCATCGATTCGAGGAACGTGTAGTCCGGTCGGTATCCCGTTAGGGCAAACACGGCATCGTTCGGGATCGTGTAGCGCTCGCCCTTGTTGTTCTTTAGCTCGAGCTTGTCGGGCAAGATCGCTTCGACCTCGGTCTCGAGATGCGCTTCGATCTCGCCGCGCGAGATGCGGTTATTGATATCGGGGCGCACCCAATACTTGATGTGCGTCGACATTTCTTTGTTGCGATGGATGAGGCGCACCTTGACGCCGGAGCGAAAGAGGTCGAGAGCCGTCTCGGCCGCCGAGTTCCCGCCCCCGATCACTGCCACATCGAGCCCATAATATGGATGCGCTTCGACGTAGTAGTGCGACGTTTTCGAGAGATCTTCGCCCGGGATGCCCAGGTAATTGGGATTGTCGTAATAGCCGGTTGCGACGACGAGCTTCTTGGCGGTAATGGGCTCGGACGTACCGACCTGGCCGCGCGTGAAAGAGCTCTCTACCTGAAAGCGTCCATTTACTCTTTGCACGGCGTCCACGCGCGCATAGAGCTTCGTGCGTAAGCGATAGAACTCCGCGGCCAGACGGTAATATTTGAGCGCTTCGAGACGCGTCGGCTTCTCCCGAGCGCAGACGAGCGGCAATTCTCCAATCTCGAGTAGCTCCGGTGTCGTGAAGAACACCATATTGATGGGGAAGCGGCGGATCGCATCTACGAGCGACCCTTTTTCGAACACCACGTAAGAGAGGTCGTTCTTGGTGCATTCGATTGCAGCCGCTAGCCCGCTCGGCCCGCCGCCGATGATGGCGACGTCTATGTCAGACATTATCCGCGTTTCTCCGCGTCATCGTGGCATCATATCGCGAAGCGCTTCGCTCTCTTGCCGTCGTTGCGCCTTTGCGTCAGCTCTTCTAATGTGGATCTATTCGCTCGATGCGGACCGTCGTGAGCTCGACGCGCTGGAGTGGCGCTTCGTTCTCTGCGGGCACGGCTTCGATCTGCTGGACGACGTCCATGCCCTCGACGATGCGGCCGAAGACGGTGTACAAATTGTCGAGCGGCGACGCGGGTCCGGTGACGATGAAAAAAGAAGAGTTGGCGCTTGCGGGATCTTCGCCGTGGGCCATAGAAACGATGCCCGCTACATGGGACGTGTCATTGAACTCGGGCTCTAGATTCCCGAAATATTTCATGATGCGCTCTGACGGCGGCTCGGTGCGGGTCTCGACGAACCCGGTCTGGATCACGAAACCGGGCACGACACGGTGGAACGTGACCCCGTCATAGAGGCCAATCTTCGCGAGACGCAGGAAGTTCCGCACGTGATTCGGTGCGAGGTGGGAGAAGAGCTCCATGGTGATCTCGCCGAACGACGTCTCGAGCACGGCGCGATAAGTCGCGAGCTCCTCCACGGTCTCCGTCGAGAACGGCGGGATCTCCGGTGGCGGCTTGTCGCGCAGAGTGACGTTTACGACCTCGATGCGCTCCGTGGGGAGGCCGTTCTCGCCCGTTTCCGTCTCCGAGATCGTTTGGATGAGGTTGATTCCTTCCACGACACGGGCGAAGACGGTGTACTGGCCGTCGAGAGCCGGTTGATCGGTGACGACGATGAAGAACTGCGAACCGGCGCTGTCCGGGTCGCCGGGGACTTGAACCGCCGAGAGTGCGCCCCGTACATGCAACTCGTCGCTGAGCTCGCGCTTCAAAAAGCCCAGACCGCCGGTACCATATTCGGCGACGGCGTCCACGTCCTTGGTCTTCGGGTCGCCGCCTTGCACGATGCCGTATTTGATGAGGCGATGGAAGGCGGTGCCGTTATAGGCGCCTTCCTCGATGAGCTTCATGAAGTAGCCGACGTGATTCGGGGCTTTTTCGGGTAAAAACTCGATGATGAACTCGCCCCGCGTCGTCTCGAAGACCGCCTGCCGGTTCGCCATCTCCTCGAGCGACTTCGTGGCGGTGAAAAACTCCTGAGATAGGGCCAACCACGCTAAAATCGCGAGCTTCATAATGCCTCCCGAAACGGTATTATATAGAGAGCCCGCAGATAGAGAACACGTTCACCCCACTGGAAGGAGTTTCGTTGAGCCAGAAAACGCACGCTGGCGTTGTTCCTCACATCGATTTCGAGACCTACCGCCTCCCGAACGGCCTTCAGGTTATCCTTCACGAGGACCACAAGCTTCCGGTCTCGCACGTCAATCTCTGGTACCACGTGGGCTCGAAGAACGAGCAGCCCGGTAAGACCGGTTTTGCTCATCTGTTCGAGCATATGATGTTCGAAGGCTCGCGCAACGTGAAAGGCGAGTACGTCTCGCTCATGGAGCGTGCCGGCGCGAATATCTCGCAAGGCGGCATCAACGGCACGACGAATTTCGATCGCACGAATTATTTCGAGACGGTCCCCTCCGGCTCGCTCGAGCTCGTGCTCTGGGCGGAGTCCGACCGGATGGGCTATCTCCTCGACGCGGTGACGCAGGAGAACCTCGACAACCAGCGCGACGTCGTCAAGAACGAAAGGCGCCAGAGCATGGACAACGTTCCTTACGGGACTGCCGTCGAAGTGCTCTTCCAGAATCTCTTTCCCAAAGGCCATCCTTACTCGTGGCACATCATCGGCAGCATGGAGGATGTCGAAAGCGCGTCTCTCGACGACATCCATGGCTTTTTCAAGAAGTTCTACGCGCCCAACAATTGTGTCCTCACCGTCGCGGGAGCTTTCGATCGCGAGGCGACCCGAGCGCTCATCGAAAAGTACTTCGCGCCGCTTCCGCCCAGCCCTCCGCTGGAGCGTCCCGAGCGCTACGAAGTGACGCTCGACACAGACCGACGCGTTACGGTCTACGACCGTGTGCCGCAGGAACGTGTTTACATGGCTTGGCCTGCTGTCGCTTTCTTCGAGCCCGATGATGCCGCGCTCGACCTGGTTTCGACAGTGCTCGCGGACGGCAAGAACTCGCGTCTGTACAAGCGGCTTGTTTACGACGAGCAATTGGCGTCGGACGTGAGCGCTTTCAACTACAGCCTCGAGATTGCCGGCCTCGTCGGCATCGTCGCTACCGCTCGACCTGGGACGCCACTCGCGAGATTAGAGGAGCTCATCGACGAAGAGATACGCCGCCTCGCCAAGGACGGGCCGACGGATGACGAGATGGAGCGCATCAAGGCGGGGCAGGAATTCGATTTCCTATCCGGGCTCGAGCGCATCGGAGGCTTCGGCGGGAAAGCGGACCGTCTCGCAATGTATCAAACCTTTCTCGGCTCGCCCGATTTCATCGAGGCGGACTACGAAAGATATCAAGAGGTCCAGGCCAAGGATCTTCGAAAAGCGGCCAAGCGCTACTTGCTCAAGCCGAGGCTCGTGGTGAGCTATCTTGCCGAGACCTCGACGACCGAGGATCGCGATGAGCCCGATCGTAAGAATAGTCCGGTGCTCAAGCCGAGCCCCGCCTTTCACGTGCCCGAAGTCGCGTCGACGAAGCTTGGGAACGGACTCAAGCTGCACGTCGTCGAACGTCGCGAGATTCCGAAAATCGCGACGGCGCTCGTAGTGAAAGTGGGCGCGACCGCCGAGAGCTTCGAGAGAAGCGGTCTCGCGTGCATGACCGCCGAGATGCTCGAAGAAGGGACGACGAGCCGAACGTCTCTTCAAATCGAAGCCGAGCTCGACCGCATGGGAAGTCATCTCTCGAGCGGTGGAAGCCGCGAGTGGAGCGTGGTGTCGCTCGACGCGCTGAAACGTCACTTTCCCGAGTCGCTCGAGTTGATGACGGACGTACTCCTCCATCCGGGCTTTCCCAGTGAGGAACTCGAGCGGTGTCGCAAGCAGCGGCTCGACGGATTTCTCCAGGACCGCGTGAGCCCGGGCGCGATCGCCGGAAAGGCAATCCGAAAGGCCCTTTTCGGAAAGAGCCACCCCTACGGTTGGCCGATCTCAGGAGAAGACAAAACCATCGAAGGGATGCAGCGCGCCGCGCTCGAGCAGTTCTATTTGACGCACTACGCGCCGAGCAACGCGGTGCTCATCATGGTCGGTGATATCGGTCTCGAGGAAGCAGAATCGCTCGCCGAGCGCTCGCTCGGGCATTGGGAGGTCGAGGCTTTCGGTGAAGCAAAGGTCGAGAAAGTCGCCCCTCCGTCGCGCGTCACTTATTTCGTCGACCGCCCGGGCTCGGCGCAATCCGAGCTCCGCCTCGCGAAGCTCGCGCCCGCACGCAACACCGAGGACTATTACGTCCTAGAAGTGCTCAACAACATCCTCGGCGGCGGCTTCTCCGGTCGTCTCAACTTGAACCTTCGTGAAGACAAAGGCTTCACCTACGGCGCCTTCTCGTCGATCCGCTTCGCGACGCTTCAAAGTATCCTCGTGGGCTCTGCGCCCGTGGAGAGCTCGGTCACCAAGGACGCTCTCGAACAGTTGATCGCTGAGTTCGACGCGCTCGCCACGTGGAATCGGCCGGTCACGGATAACGAGCTCGCACACGCGAAGGAGAATCTCGTGCGCGGTTTCGCCCAGCGCTTCGAGACGCTCGGACAAGTGGCGGGGGAAGTCGCTGAGCTCGACGGCTACGGGATTTCGCTCGACGAGATGAGCCGCTACACGGACAAGGTCGAGTCGGTCACGAGGGGTCAGCTCGAAGCCGCTGCGTCGAAGTACTTGAGCACAGAAGATGCGATCTTGCTCGTCATCGGTGACGCGCAGAAGGTTGCGGCAGATGTGGCGTCGCTCGAGTTCGGCGAGGTGATCCGCCTCGACCCGGACGGCGAGCCCATCGGTTAAAGCCAAACTCGGAAACGCCTTCGAGAGGCCCGTGGGCGTGGTCCTCGGGCTCGATTTGGACGTTTTTGATCCGCGTGGGTGCCCTCCATCGGGCCGATTTCGGGCTGGCCTTGACCGAGATTGCTCCAGTCGGGATGGCCGTTCACGAAGCCGCGCTTCATGGCTTCGTGGACGACGAAGATGACGCCCATGAACGGAACGTCTCGAAAAGCGCCGAGATTCGGCTCTGTGGTTTCGTCCATCGTCAAGTTCCAGACGGGCGATCCTATAAGATGTGCGGGCTTGAGACACGAAAAACTGACGAAAGGCGCGCTCGGGCTCGCGGTGTCGCTTTCCGTACTCTGGGGAGGCAACCCCGTCGCGGTGAAAGCTGGGCTACGGGACTGCCCGCCCTTGCGTCTGGGATGGATGCGTTTCGTGCTCGGCGGCCTCATCGTGCTCCTGGCGGCGGCTTTCCGCCGTCAGTCGCTCCGCGTGGAGCGCCATGAGTGGACGGCGCTCATCGGGCTCGGTTGCCTGTTCTCCTCCCAGCTCGCCTTCATGAACATAGGACAAAACCACACGAGCGCCGGCCACGCTGCGGTCATCATGAGTGCCTATCCGTTATGGACCTCGGTGTTGGCTCACTTTCTCGTGCCTGGTGACAGGCTCACACGCACGCGCGCGCTCGGCGCGATCGTGGCCTATAGCGGTGTTGTCGTGGTGTTCATCACGAGCCTTCGCGGCGACGGTGGAACGCTTCTCGGTGACGGCCTACTCGTCGTTTCCTCGCTTTTGCTCGGCGGGCGGCAGATCGTCCTGTCGGCCTCGGCGCAAGGGATCGCCGTGGAAAAGCTCTTGCTTGCCCAAGCGGGCGTTGGCACGTTGAGCTTTCTCGCCGCGAGCGCGCTCTTCGAGACCGACCCGACACAGTACACGGCCCGCTTCGGAATGGCGCTCTTCTATCAAGGCATTGTGATCGCCGGCTTCGCCTTTCTCTTGCAGACGTGGCTTCTAAAGAACTTTCCGCCGTCGCGAGTCGCGACCGTGTATCTGACACAGCCGCTCTTCGGCGTTCTGTTGAGCTGGCTCGTCCTTGGGGAGCAAGTAGGCCCCGAGCTCTTCTTCGGGGCGCTACTTGTCGTAACGGGCTCGTATTTCGTTCAGAGGCATTGATCCGCCAAGCAAAGAAAATAGAGGTGCAGTTGTCCAACAGGAAAGCGACGCCCTCGCGCCTATTGTTCACCAGACGTCTACGCTCAACCCGGGGATCTCTGGAAAGCTTCTCTGGTCGCGAGTCACGACGCCGAGTCCTCTGGATATGGCCGTCGCAGCGATAAGCAGATCGTGCGCGCCAATTGTGCGCCCCCTTGGACAAAAGGCTCGCCCAGAGTCGCGCATGGGTGCGCGCGGCGACGCAATCGAAGCTGATAATGGGAAACGACGTCAGTATCGCTTCAACGAAGTGACCCACGCGGGCGGAAGGCAGAATACGCAACATTCCGTCGAGGATGCCGTTACCGGCGCGCAAGATGGACACGAAGACGATCTTCTTGCCGTCGAGAACTTGCGCCGTCATTTTTTCGAGCGGGGTCTCGATGGGCATGGGGCTCAGCGGGAAATCGCGCGTGACTTCGTACGCGAGAAGCATGCTGACCTCTTGCACGAGCGCTCTAAACTGTCCCGTACTCGTTTGCTTCTTCCGCATATGAGTCATCTTGTGTGTGATGAGCGGGTGATCGATGACGTGTAACTCTGGCATGGGGAGAGCTCCTGTCTAGAAAACCGTACCGTCGCTTTCGATGCGGATCGGGGGCGAGCCGTCTTCGCGCCTCTCGCGCGCGGCGATCCGCCCCGCCTGCCACGTGCCTCCCTCGAGCAGACGAGGGATGGGCATCTTCAAAGCTTCTGCGACACGGTCGAGAAGTGAGATCGTGAGAGCGCGCCACTCGACGACGATCTCCGAATCGGGTGGGTGCGCCTCGCGCGTCACCGCGTCGTGCTTTGGCACGACGACGCCGAGATCGACGAAGAGTCCGCCGTTGCGATATTCGGCGAGCCCCGTCAAGCTGTCGACATTCGCGACCTTCCGGCCGCCCTGCTCGAAAGGCTCGACCAGCGAGTAAGTCAGCCACTGCGAGAGTTTGTGAAACGGCACGAGACCGGCGCTCGGGCCGTCGCCGCCCGCGAGCGGGTGCCGCCAGACGTCGCCGAGTTTCTCGCCGTCGAGAGTCAAGTGCCTAGGCCAGATCGAGCCGAGCCCGGAAAGCACCGCGTCGAGGAGCGCCCGGGCATTCGCATCGACCGTATCGAACAAATGACCCGGACGCCCCGTCTCGCCAAAGAGCTCGGGCTTTGCTTCGAGCGCTCGGCCGAGTGCGCGCAGGAGCTCGGTGCGTCCTTCGAGACCCACGAGCGGATTGTCGGCTTCGACCTGGAAACCGTCCGCGAGGGCGGTCTCGTCGATCGATGCCAACCCCGCGGCGGTCGCCTGCGCGCCGCCCTCATGCGAAAAAGCGCCGGCCATGAACATGTGAAAGCTCGCGACCGCCAAGCCTTCCGAGTGCTTTAGCTCCTCGCCCGTCCCGGGCTCGAGGTAGCGCCACCGCGCCCCCGCGCCGGCATCGAGAAGAACGCTCGTGACGACGAGATCGATCTGTGCGCACGCTCGCGCCGCTCGGTCGACACCCGAGATCGTATTGTCGAGAAGCGCGAGGCGCGCCTCACCGAAGTGACGGAAGCGCCCGTGGATTGGGATGTTTCCCTTCGGGTAGGCGGATTGCGTCACCTCGTGCACCATCTCGACCACCCTGGGCAGCCGGTCGAGCCGCACATCGAAGTGCTCACGCTCGGCGCGAAAGATGTTCTCCGCTCGCTCGCGGACGGCCTCGGGCGTTCGAAGAAATTGGACGGGAGAGGTCGGCACTATCCGAAAGAGCGCCCTTTGGGCTTTCCCAGCTCGCCCTCGTCTGGAAGCTCGCCATCGGTGTAGTAGCCCGCTGCCATCTTGGCGTCGATCTCGACCTGCGCGTCCGCCGGCACGAGTTCCGGCGGGATGCGTACCCGCTCACCGATCTCGATCCCGGAGCTCACGATCGCGTCGTATTTCAAGTTGCTCATCGAGACGAAGCGATCGATGCGCCGTATGCCGAGCCAGTGCAAAACGTCCGGCATGAGCGTCTGGAACCGCATATCTTGAACGCCGGCGACGCATTCGGTGCGCGCGAAATATTCCTCGGCGCGGTCGCCTCCTTCTTGCCTTTTGCGCGCATTGTACACGAGAAACTTCGTGACCTCCCCGAGCGCGCGGCCTTCCTTGCGGAAGTAGACGATGACACCGGCGCCGCCTTCCTGCGCGCAGCGGATGCATTCTTCAATGCCGTGAGCGAGATAAGGACGGCATGTACAGATATCCGAGCCGAAGACGTCCGAGCCGTTGCACTCGTCGTGAACCCGTGCGGTCACCGGGCTCTTTTTGTCCGAGAGCTTCTCGGGATCGCCAAAGATGTAGACCGTCTTCCCGCCAATCGGTGGCAAGAAGACCCCGAGATCGCCGCGCGTGACGAGCTCCGGGAACATACCGCCCGTTTGCTCGAAGAGAATCCGTCGGAGTTCCCCCTCCTCCGTGCCGAAGCGCTTCGCGACTTCGGGTAGGTACCAGCACGGCTCGATGGCAGCCTTGGTGACCGCGCAGTTGCCGCCTTCTTTCAAGATCTCGCCGTCGGCCTCGAGCCTCCCCGCTTCGATCGCCTCCTTGATCTCCGGCATCTGAAGATGCGCTTTCGTAATCGCGATGCTCGGGCGGATGTCAAATCCCTGGTCGTAATAGTCCGAGAACGCGTCGTGCACGGTGGCGCCAAAAGGATCGATCGAGACGATGCGGTTCTCGTTGGCCCACTGCGGGTGCGGCCCGATAGCGTGCCATGGCGACGTGTCGGTGAAATCCGGCTTGTGCTCGGGATCGAGCGCTTTCGCGGCGACCGCGAGCGCGCGGTAGACCGCGTAGGAACCAGAATGAGTTCCGATGACATTGCGTTTCTGAGGATCGGACAGCGTGCCCACGACGGGGCCGCGCTCCGCGGCCGTCGGAGCGTCCCAGCGGATCGGGATGGGCTTCGTTTGCCCGGGGTGTGAAGTGAGCTTGATGTGGCTAACCTGTTTCTTCGTTGACATTTAGCTCTATAATAGCACCTGCAACCAAGAATACGTCGCGTACAGGGAGAAAGCCCAATGCCGCGCAAAGTCAATCGTCGTGAGTTCGTGAAGAGTAGCGTCGTCGCGCCCGCCGCCATCGCAGCCGCGCCGACGATGTTGATTCCATCCGAGGTCCAGCCCGTCGTCATTTCCGATGTAAGCGGCATCCGTTTCAAGAATGGCGGGCCGATGAGCTCGGTGGAAATGGCGTTTTATCGCATGGCCGAAGGCGATCGGGTCATCGACGCCGTCGTCGCCGGCGTGCAAATCCCCGAGAACGATCCGGAAGAGAGCGGCATCGGCTACGGAGGTCTTCCAAACGCCGACGGCGTGGTGCAGCTCGACGCCTGCTGCATGGACGGGCCGAGCAAGCGGGCGGGCGGAGTCGCGGCCATCGAAGGCGTGCGCACGCCCTCCGTCGTGGCAAAGGCTGTGATGGAGAACACCGACCACCATCTACTGGTGGGCGACGGGGCGCAGAGCTTCGCACGCAACATGGGCGTGAAAGTCGAGGATGACCTCAACACCAAGAAATCTCGGAAACACTGGCTCGAATGGAAGCGTCGTGTCGACCCGAGCCACTACCTCGATCCCAAAAAGCGCGCGGATGAGGGCTACCGCGCCGGGCTCACGATGGTCGCCGACGGGCTGATTTCCGAGGACCACTTCTGGGGCACGACCAACTGCGACGCCATCAACGAGAAAGGCGAGATCGCGGGCGTTACCACAACGAGTGGGCTGTCATTCAAGATCCCTGGGCGCACGGGGGATTCGCCAATACTCGGCGCCGGGCTTTACGTCGACGGGGATGTCGGGGCGGCTGGCTCCACCGGACGAGGAGAGGCAAACCTCTACAATCTATGTTCGTTCTTCATCGTCGAGCAGCTCCGCGGCGGCACACACCCGAAAGATGCTGGTATGGAAGCACTTCGGCGGGTTCGGGCCAACACCGTCGAAAAGCGGCTCCTCAACGATCGGGGGCTCCCGAGCTTCAATCTGCGGTTTTTCGTCCTGAACAAGAAAGGCGAATATGCCGGGGTCGCGATGTACGCGTCGGGCGAGCAAGTCTACGCGACCTGCAACGAGAATGGCGCCGAGGAGCGCCCCCTCGAGGGGTTTTTGGACGGATCGCCCACGGATTGATGTGTCCTTGCCCGGGCGTTTCTACTGTACTAAAATACATCTTTGGCTAACGCTTTTGTTCGGTGGGTTTTGAAAGGTACCCTCAACCTGGCGCGGTTAAAAAAGCAGCACAAACCAGGAGGTTTGCCTATGGCGAATCGAAGTCGACAGACGTTCATCAAGCGTCAAAAAGAACGTGCACGTCAGGAGAAACAGCGGATCAAAGCGGAAAGGCGGATCCAGAGGAATACTGACCGCGTCAAGGTGGATGCATCTGGAGAGGACCCCGACCTCATCGGTATGGTTTCCGGCCCGCAGAAGCAGGCCTGGGAGCTCATGGATGTCCTGACGGACGCCGAGCGGGTGGCGATCGAAGAAGAGGAAGAAGCCGCTAAGAAAGAAGCAGAGAAAAAAGCTGCGGGTGGCTAGTCTGCGGCTCCGACCTGCCTTGGTGCACAACTCCGATAGAGGCCAAGAGCTCGCTTGGCCCCGACTCCCATCATCCGATCATCTCGCTATCAGGCATCCCGAGCGCCGTCATGGTGTTGAGAATCTTGCACCCGATCCTTGCCTCGACTCTCTGTGCCGCCAACCCTCTCGCTCGCATTGCTGAGCCCACGATAGCCTTGTAGCGATGGAACGTTGTCTCGACTTTGCTCCGTTTGCTGTAGCCCGATTCTGTGTGCCACTTTCGTTTGCCGAGCCGAGCTTGTGCTGCAATGTTGCGATTGCGCTGTCGGCTGCTCGCCGGCCCCGATGCGAGCAGGGCGCCCTTGCGCGGCGGTATCAGCACCCTCGGCGAGCGATGAGCGCTGTGATTCTCGATTGCCTCATAGACGCCGCTGGCGTCGTATGCGGTGTCAGCTCTGGCCGATGAGATGGGACTGTCGCTCTGTCTGACAAGCGATGCAACCCGCGATGAATCGCGGGCTCTTTTGCTCGTCAGCTCGCCGGCGACGACTTCGCCAGTCTGCTCGTCGACACACAGATGGAGCTTGCGATAGTCCCTGCTATTTGGTGCTCTGCGCAGCTGGCCGGCGTGTACAGCGAGACCGCTGCTGTCGATCAAGATGTGCAACGGCGTCTTCTGCTTGTCTTGGTAGAAGGGGACCTTACCCAGCTTCGCCTTGCGCCTCGAGATCGTGGTGTGATCGGGCACATCATTGTCTAGCTTCATCAGAGCGAACAACGATCGCAGCAATCCCTCGCTCTGCCTAGACGACAGATGAAACACCATGCCCAGGGTGACAGCCGTCTCGATGGCGTGGTTCGAGTACTTGCGTTGACGGCCCGGTTTCCTCCTCCTTGGCCGGGGCGCGTCCCAGTTCACAAGCTTGCCGGCGGTGAGCGAGATCCAGACGGTCAGGCTCCCGCGGTTGCGTAGACCCGCCTCATATTCACGCCAATTCCTCACGCGATAGGCCTTCTTCACATACTTCCGCTGAGTGCGTTTGAAAATGCTCATGGGGAACCTCGTATCCGCGAGTACAGGACAATTGTGGACCGAGATCGCGAGTTGTGCACCAAGGCAGCAGTGTTGCGCCACCCACATCTGATGCTGACCGACATCGCAAGCGAAGATCGTGCCCGGGTCGGCCGCTTCGGAGAGTTTCTTGAGAAAGCGCGGACCGTAGATCCCGTCGGCCGGCATGTCGTAGTCCCACCGGTGCTCTTCCTTCAGCCGGGCGCATGCCCTGCGCCAGCTCACGATATCGAGGGAGGCCGCGCCAGCTTCGAACAAAGCCTCGAGCGAAGCTTCGAGCGAGCCGACGAGGGCAACATCGGGACGCCGCAGCTTACCGACTTCGGCAGGATCCACGTCAAGATGCAAAACCTTGGCGTTGGGTGCGAACTCCGAAAGCTTCCCCGTCGCACGGTCATCGAAGCGCACGCCAACACCAACGAGGAGATCGCAGTCACGGATGGCCAGATTCGCGGCCTTCGTACCATGCATACCGAGCATGCCGAGAAAGAGCTCGTGATCCGTGGGGAGGACGCCGAGGCCCTTGAGGGTCGTGGTCACGGGAATGCGCGTCTTTTCAACGAAACGCCGAAAGGCATCGACGGCGCGGCCGAGAACGATACCGCCTCCAGCATAGAGGATGGGCCTCTTCGCGGACGCCAGGAGGGAGCGGGCTTCGTCGAGCGAATCGGTCGACAGGGGAGCCGTCACGTCGCAGGGCGGGAGCTCGGACAGCTCGAGATCGCACGGCGCGCTCGCGACGTCCTTCGGCAAGTCGATGAGCACCGGACCGGGCCGCTTGGATCGCGCGAGCCGAAAAGCTTCGTGCACGACTTCGGCAAGCTCCTCGACACGTCGCACGAGAAAACTGTGCTTCACGACAGGAAGCGTGATGCCGAAAATATCGACTTCCTGGAACGCGTCCGTCCCGAGAAGGCTCGTCGGAACTTGTCCGGTGATGGCCACGAGCGGCACCGAATCCATGAAGGCGTTGGCGAGCCCGGTGACGAGGTTCGTCGCGCCGGGACCCGAAGTCGCGATACACACGCCGAGCTTGCCGGTCGCCCGCGCATAGCCGTCGGCCGCGAGCACGGCCGCTTGCTCGTGTCGCACGAGCACGTGCTTCAACTCGGCGTCGTAAAGCGCGTCGTAGACCGGCATGATTGCGCCGCCGGGATAACCGAACACGACGTCCGTGCCTTCGCGCTCGAGACATTGGATGAGTATCGCGGAACCGTTCATGGTTTCGTCCTAAACCTTCGCCCAAAAGTGAACAACCACCGCCTAGAAGGCGGTGGCTTCAAGGGCTGTCAATTGGAAATTGACTGTCGTCGTGAAGAGGCTCGCCATCCTGGGAGTCTATGTACTCCTTTACCATCTCGTCCGTTATGCTTCCTGAACTCACCGCCAGATATCCTCGGGCCCAGAAGTGCCGGCCCCAAAACTTCTTCCTCAGGTGAGCAAACTCCTGAAGGAGTACTCGGGAGCTTATTCCTTTTAGCCACTGCACGATCGTACTCAAGGTCCTGGTGTGGTCGGTAGGATACGAACACGTGGACGTGGTCGCGTGCAACCTTACCCGAGATTATGTGCAGCTCATGTTCCATCGCGATCTGACGAATCAGATCGCGCACACGAACCGCTACTGGACCGATCAAAACCTTTTTACGATATTTCGGTATCCAAACGATGTGCGCTTTTAGGTCCGTTTTCGTGTGCGCTCCGTGCCTGTAGTGACGCACGCGACCACAATACCACGATCTTCTCTTCGCCTAAAGGCGAGGGGTTTCGACCATCCCCGGAAGAGACACTAAAAAAGCCCCGACATCCTTTCAGGATGCGGGGCCGTTAGGCTTCGATAGATGCCTAGGGAGGACCGCACCTCCCGCTAATAATGACGATGCTCGTGATGTCGAAGCGTTGGCCGTTCATGATTTCTGTTGCTTTCAGTATAGCGCTTGGCGGAACGGTGTCAAGATGTCCGGGATGCTACGCACGCTCCGCGTGTTGTAGACTCGGCAACCATGAAATATCAACGAATTTGCGTCCTTTGGATCCTCTGGATCCTCTCGCTCCCGGCTTGCACCGGCGGCGGAGACGGCACCGAGCCCGCCGACCTCGTCCTGCGCGGCGGGAAAATCGTCACCGTCGACGAGTCCTTGCCGGAGGCACAAGCGCTCGCCGCCCGCGGGGACTGGATTGTAGCACTCGGCGCCGACGAGGCAATCGAAGCCTATATCGGTGACGACACACGAGTTATCGACCTCGACGGCCGGCTCGCGATTCCCGGCCTCATCGAAGGCCACGGCCACTGGATGAGCTACGGCGCCTCGCTCATGGAGCTCGACCTCCGTCACGCGAAGGACTGGGATCACATCGTCGCCATGGTCGAAGAAGCCGTGTCCGAAGTGGAGCCGGGGCAGTGGATCGTCGGGCGAGGCTGGCACCAGGACAAATGGGAACAGCGCCCGACCCCGAGCGTTGAGGGACTCCCCACCCATGACAGCTTGAGCGCCGTGAGCCCCGAAAACCCGGTATTCCTGAGCCACACGAGCGGCCACGGCGTCTTCGTCAACGCGAAAGCGATGGAGGCCGCCGGCATCACCCGTGACAGCCAAGACCCGTCGGGCGGTGAGATCGTCCGGGACGCCGATGGCAACGCCATCGGGATGCTGCGGGAAGGCTCCGCGGACCCCGCGCGCCAAGCACTCGCCGACTATCGGGCTGAGCGTTCGCCCGAGGAGGTCGACCGCGTGAGCCGCCACCAAATAGCACTCGCAGCCGAGGACGCGCTAAAAAACGGTATCACGAGCTTCCACGACATGGGCTCGAGCTTCGAGACGCTCGACCTCCTGAAGACGATGGCCGACGAAGGCAATTTGCCGCTCCGCCTCTATATGGCGATCCAAGAGACCGCGGAAGACATGAAAGACAAGCTCGACGACTACCGCCTCGTCGGCTATGGCGGCGGCTTTCTCACGATCCGCACCATCGGCGAGAAAGTCCTCGACGGCGCGCTCGGCACCCATGGCGGCTGGCTTCTCGATCCTTACACCGATCTACCCAGAAGCGTCGGCTTCGAAGTAACCCCGGTGATCGAGATCGAAGCGTCAGCCGCGCTCGCCATCGAGCACGATTATCAAATGGCCATCCAAGGGATCGGCGACCGCGCCGCGCGCGAGCTCTTCAACATCTACGAGCGAGAGTTCGAGAACCATCCGGAGAAAGCGGATCTGAGATGGCGCATCGAGCATGCCCAAGTGATCCACCCCCACGATCTTCCTCGCTTCGCGGAGCTCGGCGTCATCCCTGGTATCCAAGGCATCTTCGCGTGCTCCGACGGGCCGTGGGTGGACGAGCGACTCGGCGACGAGCGAACGCGCGAGCGCGGCTACATCTACCGCTCGATGATCGACTCCGGCGCCATCGTGCAAAACGGCACCGACCCACCGGTGGAAGAGATCGATCCGATCGCGAGCTTCGATTGCTCGGTGACTCGGCGCCTCCCCGACGGCTCCATCTTTAACGCCGACGAAGCGATGACGCGCGTGCAAGCGCTCGAGTCCTACACCATCAATAACGCTCACGCGGCGTTCGAAGAAGACGTGAAAGGAACGCTCACGCCGGGCAAGTACGCCGACATCACCGTACTCTCCAAAGACATCCTCACGATCCCGGACGACGAGATCCGAGACACGGAAGTCGTCTACACGATCATTGGAGGCGAGGTGAAGTACGAAGCTCGGTGAGCACGAAGCCCATCTCTGGATGGTCGAGCCGGAGCGCATACGAGACCCCGAGCTTCTTCGTGCCTATGACGCGCTCTTGACGCATGACGAGCGCGTCAAACGCGATCGCTTTCATTTCGAGAAAGACCAGCACAACTGCCTCGTTACGCGAGCGCTCGTCCGCACGGTGTTGTCCCGCTACGAAGACGTCGACCCGAAGGACTGGCGCTTCGTAACGAACGACCACGGGCGGCCAGAGATCGCGGAGCCCGAAGGCGCGCGATCGCTCAAATTCAACCTCTCGCACACGAACGGTCTCATCGCATGTATCGTCGCGCGCGAGCGCGAAATTGGCGTCGACGTCGAAGATCGGGAGAGGACCGGCAAGCTTCTCGATGTCGCCCACCGGTTTTTCTCACCGACGGAAGTGGCGGCGCTTAGAAAGCTTCCCGAGAAAGAACGGCTCGATCGATTCTTTCTGTACTGGACGCTGAAGGAGTCTTACATCAAAGCGCGCGGGATGGGCCTTGCGATCCCTCTGTCGTACTTCTCTTTCAATATAGGCTTGTTCGGCCACGCCATCTCGATAGCGTTCGACCCGCGGCTCGAGGATGACGCCGAAAGCTGGCAGTTCACGGCACTATCCTATGGCCGCCGGCACGCGGTCGCCGCTAGCTTCCGGTGCAAGGCCGGCGAAGACGTGCGCCTCGTCATGCGCAACGTCGTGCCGCTCAAGTAGCGGAAGGGCCGGGAAGAATCTCCCGCAAATAGGCGTCCATGCCGTCCTCCACACGCCAGTGCTTCGGGTAGCCGAGCGAGACTTCCTCGAAGCGCACACCATCGATCCAATCGGTGGCGCGCATGTGCAGATGGCCGTACACGACCACTTTCGCGCGAAAGCGTCGGTGCCAGTCCTCTGTGCGCTTCGTCCCGCACCATAGCGAAAAGCGCGGGATGCGCCAGAGACGCACGAGCTCCTCGCGCAACGGGAAGTGATTGATGATGACGAGCGGATGCTGAGCCGCAGCTTCCGATAGCCGCGCCTCGGCCGCGTCGCAGCGCGCGCGGCACCATGCCTCCCGGCTCGCGTGCGGCGCAGGATGTAGATAACGCTCGTCGGCGCACATGATGCCCGCCTCGGCCGCCCAATCAAGAGCGTCCTCCGCCGCGACGTCGTCGGGACGGAACGAGTAATCGTAGAGCAGAAAAAGCGGCGCGAGCGCGCAGGGACGACCCTCCCCTTCCCAAACGACGAACGGGTCCTCGGGCGTCACGACGTCATAGTCGCGACACAACTGGACGAGCGCGTCGTATTTGGCAGCCCCGCGCGGCCCGTCACGCGGATGAGTCCAGAGCTCGTGATTACCGGGCACCCAAAAGACGCGAGCGAAGCGCTCGGTCGTTATCTCGAGAACGATCTCTAGATGTTCGAGTGTTTCCCCGAGATCGCCACCGAGAATCAGCCAGTCGTCGGGATGCGCGCCGAGCGTTTCGAGCGCTTCACGATTTTCTTTGAATCCTACGTGAAGATCGCTGAGAGCAAAGAGCTTCACCCGAACTCGCTCCGGTAGTGCGCGAGACCAGAGACGCCAGCCATCGCCGCCTCGTCGAGAACGAGAATCATGAAGACTTCGTCCGGAACCTCCCACTTGCACCGGACGCCGCGCTTGCTCGCGGGCTCGAATCCAAAGCGCGGGTAATATTCGGGGTGGCCAAGAACGATGACGAATGGGCAGTTCCGCTCGCGCAGCTCATCGAGCCCACGGCGTACAAGCTTCGAGCCTATCCCGTCGCGTTGTCGATCCGGGAGCACAGCCATCGGCGCGAGCCCCTTCCCCTCGACGTGTTCCAGTGTCGCAGGGGGTGAAGAGAATATGCCCGATAACGTCGTCGCCGTCGCGCGCAACGAGAGAGAGACGATCCGCGTCGCCGTTTCGAAGCGCGTCGACGATGTCGGCTTCGTCCGGCTGGCCAAAAGCCTCCGTGTTGACACGCCGCACGCCGGAATCGTCCTCCGCTCGCTCTTCGCGAATATCGATCACGAGTCGTAGTTTATCGCGGGATGGCGCGCTTTCCGAAGACCCCGGAAGTCGTTACAATTCGCCGATGAAACCGCTGTGGGCCGACACCGATCCAGAGACCGAGGCCGAGATGCTTCGGCTTCTGCGAAACGCGTCTGTCCGCGAACGCTTCGCGCTCATGGATGCCCTCACTACGTCGGTCGTCATGCTTTCGAGACGCGCCCTTCGAAAAAAGCGGCCACAAGCCTCGGAGCGAGAAATTCTTCTCGAGTGGGTGAGCCTCCATTATGGCTCCGAGCTCGAGAAAGAGCTCCGGGATCACTTCGCAAAGCCCCAGTCCGAATAATGGATCCGAGACTTCTTGGAGCTCTCGTCCCGCTGATCGAGACGCTCGAGGAGTTGGGTATCGAATATCAGTTGGGTGGTTCTGTCGCCAGCTCCGTTCATGGCGTCGCACGATCCAGTCTCGATGTCGACGTGTTGACGTCACTCGTACCCGAACAAGTCGACGCGCTCGTTGCGGAGCTCGAACCTGACTACTACATTCCTAAGGTAAGGGCACTCGCCGCGGCTAAAAAAGGCTCCTCGTTCAACGCCATACACTTCCAAACGATGTTCAAAGTAGACGTGTTCGTCTCCGGCTCGGATGCCTTCAAAAGATCGTCGCTCGAGAGAAGAAAGCTCGAGCACTTGACGGAGAACGACACCTTCTATGTCACGAGCGCTGAGGATATTGTGCTTCACAAAATCCACTGGTATCGAAACGGCGGGGAGGTATCGGAGCGCCAATGGCAAGATGTCATTGGCGTGCTAAGCGTCAAAGAAGGGCATCTCAACATGGAATATCTCGATAAGTGGGCTTCTGAGCTAAAGGTGCTAGATTTGTTGGAGCGCGCCATCGCCGAAGCGAGAACGTAACCGAGAGAGAAACAAGGACAAAGTATTTTTGAGACACTCTAGCTCATGGACTCTTCTGAATCGCACTCGTTTTCACTCGTCGCCAACATGTTCCTGCTACTCGCTCTCTCCTGCTCGACGTTGTTCGCGCAGCCGGTTACGACCGAGCATCTCGAGAACGCCGCTCACGACAACGCGTCATGGCTCACCTATGGCCGTGACTATTCCGGCCAGCGCTTCGTCGACCTCGATCAAATCACGCCGGCGAACGTCGACCGGCTCCACCCCGCATGGGTGTTCACGACAGGAGGCGACAATCGCGGTTTGGAAGCGACGCCTTTGATCCACGAAGGCGTGATGTACCTCTCCGCAGACGACTCCCGCGTTTTCGCGCTCGACGCGCGCACGGGCGCGAAGCTATGGAGCTACGACCCCGAGCTCTCGGACGAATCCGAGCGCGTCTATTGCTGTGGCTCAATCAATCGCGGGGTCGCGCTCTGGGGCGAGCTCGTGCTCGTAGGGACGATGGATGCCCGCATGGTCGCGCTCGACAAGAAGAGCGGCGACGTCGTTTGGGAGACCCAAGTCATCGACTGGCGGCAAGGCTACAGCATCACGGGAGCGCCGCTCGTGGTAAAGGACATGGTTCTCACGGGAGTGGCCGGCGGCGAGTTCGGCATACGCGGTTTCGTCAAAGCTTTCGACGCGAAGACCGGTGAGCTGCGGTGGACGGCCTATACTATCCCCGGCCCAGGCGAGCCCGGCAACGACACATGGCCCGGCGATACTTGGAAAAACGGCGGCGGACCGACGTGGACAACAGGCGTTTACGATCCGGCCTTGAACCTCGTCTATTGGAACACGGGAAACGCAGCGCCTTGGAACTGTCACGTCCGCAAGGGCGACAACAAATGGACGGCCGCGACGATCGCTATAGACGTGGATAGCGGCGACATCGAGTGGGGCTTCCAATACACCCCGTGGGACTGCTGGGACTACGACGCCGTGAGCACGCCGTTGCTCGCGGATGTCGAGCTCGGCGATCACGGTCTCGTCAAAGCGCTCTTCCACCACGACAAGAACGGCTTCTTCTACGCGCTCGATCGCACGAACGGAAAATTCATTTATGGCGAGCCCATCGTGCCCGACATCAACTGGGCCCACGGCCTCGACCCCGAGACCGGTCGCCCCGACATCAACATGGACATGGTGGGGCTCTCGGGCGGCCCTGAAGTCGGCCCCATCATCCCGAGCCTCGAAGGAGCGATCGATTGGCAGCCTCTCGCGTACAACCCCGACCTCCGATACTTGTACTTCATGTCCAACCAGTGGGCCATGGGCTACAAGATGTGGGAAGAGGACCAATTCGAGGTGCCCACGAACGGCGAGTGGTATCTGGGCGCCGACTACCAGCAATACATGACAAGCGACAACCCCGGCAACTTCGTCGCCTTCGACGTCGTCGAGCGGAAGGTCGTTTGGCGTGCGGTGAGCCCTGCGCCTTTTTGGGCCGGCGCGGTAGCGACGTCAACGGGGCTCGTCTTCACCGGATACATGCGCGGCTACTTCATGGCCCTCGACGCAAGAAACGGCACCGTGCTGTGGCAGTTCCAGACAGGCTCGGGCATCATCGGAAGCCCCATTACCTATGAGCTCGACGGCACGCAATATCTCGCCGTCCCCTCCGGCGGCATCGGCGGCGACATGACGTTCTATTACACGGAGCCGAAGGCTGGAAACCTCTGGGTCTTCGCCATCGACGGCGGCGGCCAGGCGAGGATCGGTCCGGGAAGCAACCTCGTCACCCTCGAGGGCGGCATACCTAGAGTCGGCGAACCCGGCCATACCCTCGGCGGCCGCGTCTTGCCCGGCTACGGCTTTCCCGCGACCGAAGGCGCAGAGCCGATCACCGGATCCGGCCCGCCCATGCCAACGCAGTCTTCCTCTAACTCAGCAAATCCGTTCATCGGAGACGCCGACGCGATGGGCCGGGCCGAGCGGACGTGTCGCGCCCGGTGCGTGGGTTGCCACAAATCCGCTGGCGGGAGCGGCCCGAATATCTTCGGCACGACGCGCGAGGTATCGAGCTTCGTCGACAAGACCGCCGCGGGTGTTCCGGGAACGACGATGCCCGCGTTTGGCTCATTGCTTACGAACGAGCAGATTCTGGAGCTCCACGCCTTCGTAGTGTCCAGGAGCCGCCTCGACTGATTCGCGTCAGTTGCCCGACGGTGCGATCCGCTCGAGCTCTTCGAGCCAATTGAGGACGATGCGAATCTCTGCCGTTTCGGCTCCGCCCTCCACCATTGACGAATCGCTGACCATCAGGCGAGACGTCGTAGTTGCTCGGGATCGGACCCATGATAAAGGCTTTTCGAAAGAGAGCTCGCGGAACACCGGGGTCGAGCTCGGGATCGGTTTCGATCGCGACAACCATCATTTCGTCACCGTTCCGGTAGAAGAGCTCGCTGCCATCCACCGACTAGGCCGGCTCGGTGCCGCCCGCGCTCGAGATGGTCCATCGCCTCTGGGCGTCCGGGTAGGAATGCACGTAGACCTCGTTGCGACCCGAATCGTCGGAGACGAGCGCGAGGAATCGGCCGTCGGGTGAGATCACCGCGGAGTGCTCGCGGAACGCGGTTTCCAAGAAGCGCACCGGTTCGCCGTCCGCAGGCGCCACCCACACGTCATTTCCCGGACCCAAGAAATAGGCAAGGGACTGTCCGTCGGGCGACGGCTCCGGCTAAAAGGCATGCCCCACGGTCGAAAGAACGAGCTCCGCCTCCCCACTCCGGTCGGCCCTCTTCGAGTAAATATCGAAATCCGCTGCGGAGTCTCGCAACCATGAGAACAAAATATGCGTCCCGTCTCGCGTCCACTCGGGGTCGGTTGCACTTCCGCTCGCGGTGACACGTGTTCGCGTTCCACGTTCGAGGTCGTACACCCAGATTTCACGGGACGACTGAAGCTCGACCGCAACGCGAGACGATGGTGGATCACTAGCAAGCAGCTCGCGCCATGATATCGTTCCCCACGGTGGAAGAGAGGTGACGCGTGCGACTTATCATTCCGTTTCTTGTCTCGAGTGCTTTGAGCGTCGGACTCGTTCGAGCGCAGATCGACTGGGACGCCGTCGAGGTGCGCGCCACGCCCGTCCGCGGCGCCGTGAATGTGATCTTCGGCCGCGGCGGCAATATCGGTTTGTGCGTGGGCGAGGATGGGACGTTTCTCGTCGACGATCAGTACGCTCCGCTCACGGACAAAATCGTCGCCGCCGTGCGCACGGTGACCGACGACCCCGTCCGATTTCTCGTCAATACGCACTGGCACGGAGACCACGCCGGCAGCAACGAGAACTTTGGGAAGCGGGGGAGCATCATCGTCGCACACCAAAACGTGCGCAAACGTTTGAGCACCGAGCAAGTGAGAACGATCTTGCGACAAGATCGCACGCCGGCCTCGCCGCCGGGCGCTTGGCCCAAGGTTACTTTCACCGACGAAGTCACGTTTTACTGGAACAGCGAGGAGATCCGCGCCTTTCACGTCGAGCACGCCCACACCGACGGAGACTCCATCATCCATTTTACGGAAGCCGACGTCTTCCACATGGGTGACGTCTTTTTCAACGGCATGTATCCGTTCATCGACATCGACGCGGGGGGAAACGTCAAAGGCATCATTGCCGCCGCCGATCGAGTGCTGAAGATGACGAAAGACACGACGAAGATCATTCCCGGACACGGCGAGGTCGCCGGCCCTAGAGACTTGCTGGCCTACCGGAACATGCTCGCTACGATTCGGGACCGCGTGCAGACGCTGGTGGACGAGGGTAAGAGTATTGATGCGGTCGTCGCCGCCAAGCCGCATGCGAGCTTCGATGCAAATTGGACGGGCAACAGCGAGCGCTTGGTGCGCGCCGTCTATTTCAGCTTGACGCGCTGACCCGCTGAGCTGGAACCGCGATGCACTTCCGTCACTCCGAGACACTCTGGCGGGAGTTCCCACAACTCGTTCCCGCGGTTCTGGTGCTCGACCCTGTCGAGCCCATCGTCGACCTGGAGCATCGGCTCGAGCGCTGGCTTCGACGAGCGCGGGCGCGCATGGAGAAGGGACCGGAGGCCGAAATGCCGGAGATCGCAGCGTGGCGCCGGGCTTACTCACAGATGGGCCTGAAGCCGACGAAGTACCGCTCCGCCGCAGAGGCACTCCTCCGTCGCTTCAAGCGCGAGGGTGAGCTGCCGCGACTCCACCCGCTCATCGACCTCTGTAACGCGATGTCCCTCGCCGTAGCACTTCCCGTCGCGGTTTTCGACCTCGCGCAGGTGGAGGAGTTCCTCGAAGTGCGCCATGCCCACGGCACCGAGACCTACCTTGCGTGGAGTGGCGAGATGGAAACTATTCCGGAGGGCGAAGTCATCTTTGCGGACGCGGCCGATCACGCTCACGCTCGACGCTGGACCTTCCGGCAGAGTCGCAAGTCCACCGTAAGCGCCGAGACCCGCCGTGCCCTCGTCGTTGCCGAGGGGTTACACGCTTCGGCGGAAGAAGATCTTCGGGCACTTCTCGACGCGTTGGACCAAGAGCTCGACGGGGGATCGGCGGACAAACGCGCTGTCCTCAACGCGGCGTCGCCGACACTGGCATTCTGACGACGGTACGGTTGAAGCGATCGCCGCGACCGCGTGACTAGGTACGCTCGACAGCTTTGGGAGGGACACCGTCTTCGGATGCTCGTCGCGTAACGTGGGTCGCGTAAGGGTCACGGATCACCGATCACTGATGCGTGACGTCAGCGATGTCTTGAAACGTAACGGCCCAACGCACCCGCCCGGCAGAATCGCGCCGCACCGTTTTGCGGTTCGCGCCAGGTTCAAGATCGATGTCACCCTTGGGCGCTTTGAGCGGGGAAAGTCGCGCTGCCCGAGGAGAGCCGTGACCGTTTCTACGTCCAGCTAGTCCTGGGTCGGGCGCATTCCCAGCTGGGAGATCGGGAGCGGGCTCTCGAAGCGTTGCGAAAAGCTCGACAACACCGGCCAAACGACTCCGAAGTCGCCGAGCTCATCGCCGGGCTCACGTCTCCCTAACTACTGAGTTGTCGGGCGTCCTACCGGTCTTGCCAGAATCCGGGGAACGGCGCTCTCCTCGATCGCGCGGTTGAGCTCCGCCACTTCTCCGCTCACGGCGGCGTCGAGCGCGCTTTTGCGCTCGGTGAGCGCCCGCGCCCAGGCAGTCAACTGAGACTTCTGCTTCGCGCTGGGCGCCTCGGTGTATCCGTCAACGGCGCGCGCGTTCCGTGACATTCTTTGGAATAAAGGCCGTGGGCCGCCCCCGCCAAAGCCGCGTCGGCCTTCATCGCGAGACAAGAGTCTAGCGGCTTCACCGACTTTCTCCTGAGCGGCGGCGAGTGCCGTCGTCACCGATTCGGGCACCGTGTCCGCGTTCTCGAGCGACGTCTCGAGGCTCGCAAGCTGCTCGTCGAGGTCGGCCGCCATCTGATGGGCCTCGTGCATCTCCGAGATCAAACGCCGCAGCTCCAGCAAGTAGTCCAGGTGGGCCCGCCGATCGCCTGATGTGGCGCGCACATTGGGGTCATCGCTCACGCTCACTGAGCGCGTCGCCTCGTGCTCGCCCAGCGCCACTTTGACGGTGTACGTCCCCGGGAGCACCCTTGGCCCTGGTGGCGGACCACCGAACCCGCCCCCGCCCGTTGACGCGTCGGGTATCGGCCCCTCATATCTCAAGTCCCAGTTCGCTCGGTTGAGCCCGCGCTGCCCCGAGCCTTCGAGCTCTCGCACGACGCGACCCGATGCGTCGGTCACGGTGATGTGGACGTCGTTTTCGTCCTCTTCCTTCACATAGTAGGAGACGAGCGCGCCTTCGGGCGGATTGGGGGCGATGAACATCTTGTGTCCAGTATTTCCCTTGTGACGAAAGGTGCGGTAGCCGATCGCGTCGCGGATCTCGAACAGATGGAGGTCGGCGCTCATGACGGACTCGCTCATCTTTGCGAGAGGCGTCATGTCGTCTAGCACCCATATGCTGCGTCCGTGGGTCGCAAGGATGAGATCGTTCTCGCGTGGGTGGATGGCGATGTCGTCGACGGGTACGCGCGGGAGTGGACCGGTAAGCTCGTGCCACGTCGCGCCGCGATCGAGCGACATGTAAGCGCCGAGTTCGCCGCCGGCGACGAGCAGATTCTCGTTTTGTGGGTGCTCCCGGATGACGTTCATCGTGTGGCCTTCGGGCATGCCGTTCGTTATCCGGCGCCAGCTTTCTCCGTGGTCGTCGCTCACAAAGACATAGGTGCCGAAGTCGTCGTTGCGGTGCCCGTCGAGTGTCGCGTAAACGCGTCCTTCCGCATGCTGCGAGGCGACCACGCGGCTCACATAGGTCGGGTCGGGAACGCCGGTGAGTCGGTCGAAGACATTGGCCCAGCTCTCGCCGCCATCGCGCGAGACTTGCAGATTGCCGTCGTCGGTCCCCACATATAGAAGCCCCGCTTTCAACGGTGACTCGCTGATCGTGATGATTTGGCCGTAGCTCGAGATCCCGTCATTTCGTGACAGGGTCTCTTCGCTCGGCATCACGCCCATGATCGGCATCTCGTCGCGGTCCATGTTCTTCGTCAGGTCCACGCTTCGCGTCCACACGTCGCCGCGATTCTTGGACGTGAACAAACGGTTCCCGCCGTAGTAGATCGTCGTCGAGTCGTGCGGTGAGATCAGCACCGGGGAGTTCCAGTCGAACCGGTAGCGCGTTTCTCCATCGTCCGGCTCGGGCCGGATGCTCTTGGTTTCGAGGCTCTCGAGGTCGAGCCGCCGCAAGTTCCCGTTCTGGGACTCGACATAGACGGTGTTTGGATCGTTGGGGTCGATCTGAGTGTAGAAACCGTCGCCTCCGCCAACGCGGAACCAATCTTCGTTCGTGATTCCCTGCTGGTAGCGGGTGCGCACGGGACCGCCCCAGCTCCCGTTATCTTGGAGCCCTCCGTAGATGTTGTACGGCGTTTCCATATCGAAGCCAACTTCGTAGAACTGGCCGAGCGCGAGCGTATTGACGAAATCCCACGTCAGACCGCGATCGTAGGAATAGTGGATGCCGCCGTCGGAGCCCAGGAGCATGTGGTTGGAATTCTCCGGGTTGATCCACATCGCGTGATAGTCGCCGTGAATCATCGTCACGTGATCGTCGACGAACGTCTTGCCACCGTCCACCGAGTTGAACATCCGCGCGCCCATGACCCAGATGCGCTGGTCGTTTTGCGGGTCGATGCGGATGGTGCTGTAATACATCGGCCGGGGGTTGGTGTCGCTCATCTTCGTCCAGCTCGCGCCTTTGTCCTCGGAGCGAAAGATGCCGCCTTCCGCGTTCTGGATGATCGCGTAGACGATGCGCGGGTCTTTGCGATAGATATCGACTCCAATGCGCCCCATATCTCCAGTAGGCAGCCCCTCGGTGAGCTTCTTCCAGCTCGTGCCGCCGTCGGTCGTTTTGTAGAGACCACTCGACGGCCCGCCGCCGTTGAACCCGTAGGCGCGGCGCCGCCTCTGATACGCCGCGGCGTAAAGCGTGTCGGGGCTCTCGGGATCCATGGCCATATCGATGAAGCCGGTGTTCTCGTCGATGAATTTCGTATTCGTCCAAGTCTCGCCGCCATCGGTCGTTTTGTAGACGCCGCGCTCCTCGTTGGGCCCCCAGAGATGGCCGATCGCTGCAACATAAACGACGTCGGGGTTTCGCGGATGGATGTGAACCCGGCCGATGTGATGCGTATTCTCGAGGCCCATGTGGGTCCAGCTTTCGCCGCCATCCGTCGACTTATAGACGCCGTCGCCCCAGGACGAGCTCTGGCGATTCGCCGCCTCGCCGGTTCCCGCCCAGACGATCGAGGGGTCGGACGGGGCCACCGCAATGTTGCCAATGCTCGAGTTGGGCTGGTCGTCAAAGAGTGGCTTCCACGTCACACCGTTATTCGTTGTCTTCCAGATGCCGGCCGACGCGGTCGCGACGAACGCGATGTGCGGATTCGACTCGACGACGGCGAAGTCGTCGATGCGCCCGCCCATGATGGCGGGCCCGATATTGCGCCACTCGAGCTGGCTCAGCACGAGATCCACTGGGCTCGTGTCTTGCGCGCCAGAGGCGCCTCCGAGGGATAGGACCAAAAGAAACGAAAGGGCCAGGACAGCTCGATTCATGGCTCAGCCTCCTAATTGGGACATGTATTGTATGCTGTGGCGCATGATGAGACACATGCAATGGTTGGCTGTGGTCACGGCCGCTTCGTTTCTAGGTGCCTGCGGCGACGGCGGGGGTCCCGATCTCGATCAGGCGCTCGTTTTGAGCATGGCCGCTCTCGGCGAGAACGCGGACGGCTCCCCCAACCCGCTCCCGGCGCGCGTTGGGATACTCACGCGCGAAGGTGGAGCGTGGCGCTACCGCTTCATCGAGGACCCTGACAGCAACGTCTTCCACAAGGCGATGGACTATCGGCAGAGCTTGCTGACCCTCGGCGGCATGAGGGCCGCCGTGAAGCTATGGGGCGCCGATGGCAGCTTGGACACGCTCTGGGACGTGGATTTCGGTGGAAGGTTCAGCCGCATGCGAGACGCCGAGATCGGAGATATCTACGGCGACGGCTCCCAAGCCATCGCCGTCGCCACGCATGACCAAGGCGTGGTCGCAGTCCTGCGGCCGGATGGTGCGGGCGGCTTTTCTATCGAAGAGCTCGACCGCACCCCCGATACCGTCGTCCATGAGATCGAACTCGGGGATTTGAACGGCGACGGCATCGTCGAGATCTACGCTACGCCCACCGCACCCAACAAAGTGGATGGAACGGCACAGCCCGGCAAAGTCGCACGCTACGTCCCCGCTTCCGGCGAAGGCCGGGCGGATGTCGTCGATCTCGGGGACCGCCACGCCAAGGAGATCCTCGTCGACGACGTCGATGGCGACGGGCGCGACGAGCTCTACGTGTCTGTGGAAGCAATCTCTGGGGGGAAGGTGGAGATTCGCGGCTACAATCAAGACACGGATCCAACGGCGGCCAATATCGTGGCCACGCTCGACGACAAGTTGTGTCGTTTTCTCACGGTCGGCGATGTGGATGGCGACGGTGATAAAGAAATGGTGGCGGCGACGCACAAAGCCGGCCTCTGGCTTTTGCGGCCGGGCGAGGGAATGTGGGAAAAAGAGCTCATCGCTTCGGACTCTTCAGGTTTCGAGCACGCCTCGATTCTTCTTGATTTGGATGAGGACGGTCGGGACGAGCTCTATGTCGCGAGCGACGATCAAGCCGAGCTGAGGCGTTACGTTCTTTCTGACGCAGGCTGGCAGCGAGAGACGTTGTGGACGTTCGAAGACGATCTCGGTCGGTTCACATGGAACATCATGCCCGTTCCGCTCGAGAGCTTACCTCCATCCTAGAGACCGAGGAGGGGCTCTAGCCGGTTCAATTTCTGTTTCGTAGTACGTCGGGCTCTAGGTGCCACTCGAGGTTGTTGGGTGGTGTGACCGCTAGCTCCTCAGGTTGGGCGAGCGCCCTCAGCTGCGGGGTGAAATCGTAAGGGACGGGGAAAGGCCGCGTCGTGCCGCCTCGGTTCACAAGTTCCCAAACGATCTCGCCGTCGGGCTTCACTTGAAAGAGCCTGCCCGAATTATCTTCGGCGATGAAAGTATTGCCGTTGGGAAGCCGCCTTTGTGATCCCATGGTCTTGCTAAAAAACTTTAGGTTGGCATAGCCTTCGGTTTCGTATTTCCAAACAATTTCCTTCGTGGTCGGGTCGAACTCGATGATGAAAGTCTGCCCGTTGTGACTCCGGTGCTTGGGAAAAAGGCCGTTGTCGAACAAGATGATTCATCGCGGATGCTCAATATCGAGAGGCAAACCACCTGCGCTGAGCATCTGTTCGAACACGTCCCACTTCTGAGACGTTCCTGCGCGGCTCTCGACATAGTCGTCCATCATCCGTTCGCCCACTGCGTAGCTCGCGACATGTGAGCGATAAATCATCACGAACCGCAGGGCAGATTCCGCGTCGGCGGTGAGCGCGTAATCCTGGAGCCAGTCGCGGGCCTGTCGTCGGGTGAGCTCGTGATCGAGATATCGTCGCGCCGTTTCCGTTTGTGCGGCGCGAAGCTTCTTGGCCTCTCGACGTACGGCATCGTAGTGTTCGTAGTCTTCCGTGGCGAGGCCGGCGAGTGGAAACAAGACCTCCCGCTCGAATCGACGCCTCTCTTCCGGCGGAAAAACGAGCTCGACGCCGATCTCGGCGAGACCTTCCGAGAAAGCCGAGAAGGGGCTGAAGAGTGGTGTCAGCGTGTATTCCTGCCAGCCCAAACTTCGAACGAGGCGCGATTCGAGCAGCACCTGCATCGTATGATGCCCTGGATAAACTTCGTGACAGGCCAAATCGATCATCGAATCGATGGTCAACGAGAAGCCGGCGTTGAGCTCGATGAGGCTTTCGTAACCACCCTGGTACCAACTATACGCGGCCCAGGGCTTGCCTTTTACGAGCTCCACCCGGTAGGTTTCGCCGGCCGGCCGGTCGATGTGCTCGGTCGTTCGTTGGCGACACTCTTCGATGGCAGCTTCGAAGACCGTCGCCAGCTTGTTCGCCGGTACGACGTAGCTTCGCTGGTGGATCTGAAACCTCCCGAGGAGAGAGCCGTCGCCGTCGACTAGGCGGTCCAGCGTCTCTAGCCGAGAGGCGAGCTCGACTTCGCGCCATTTCGGAGCGATTCCGCCGTAGAGCGCGTTGGTCTCCTCGTCGAAGCTCATGCTGTGCTGTTGAAAGGGCAAGGCCGTCCGCCCTGGCAGCTGGTCACCGACAAACTGAGAAGCTACAGCGCCGCTCACCGCGAGGTCATGCCGTCCGTCGTCCACGACACTGACCAGTACAGAAACAACCTAGCCGAAGTCTCGCACGAACCGACGCGACAACGGGAACGACAGATGCGGAAGTTTAAAGCTCCTGGGCAGGCGCAACGATTCTTGACCGTGCATGGACTCGTGCAAAACCTCTTTCGCGTCGGACGGCATTTGTTGCAAGCGCATCATCATCGGGAGCTACGAGACCGCGCTTTCATCGTCTGGCAGGAGGTAACCTGTGCCGTCCGATGAGAGCAAAGGAAGTCAGCTCGACGCAATAGGTTCGCTCGCTCAACGTCAACTTGACAATACCCCTCGGCCTTCTGCATCTCGAGCGACGCCGGTTCAAAGACGCGCGCATCGAGCTCGAAGCGTATCCGTCTGAGCCGGTCGCGAGCTACCTACTCGGGCGCGGCCACCTCGAGCGCAAGGAAACGGAAGAGGCGATCCTGGCACTTCGACGAGCGACCACGGCAGCGCCGGACTTCCTCGACGCCTGGTTCTTACTTGCGCGCGCTTATCGGCTGCATGGGCTGAGCGATTCCGCCGCGAACGCCTATCGAGAGCTGATTCGCAAGCGTCCGAGCCAGTTCGAAGCGCACTACGAGCTCGGCAGCCTCCATAAGTGGCAAAGCGATAACGTTCGTTACCGGTGGAGGGCCGATGGCGAGACGCGCCCGTCTTCGGGTATCGCCCCTGCACAGTGGCGCGCGCACCTCGACGAGCTCGAGCGCCAATCGCGCGAGCAGGCACGGGTCGCTCTTTCAGAGCTTTCGATCGCGCTGAAGCTACGGCCTCTGCACCAGGGGGCCATTCGGCAGGTGGCGGAGATCTATCGCCACACTGGCCGGCTCGAGGAATCGCGCGAGATCTTCGCGTGGCTCGCAGCGCGAGAGCCGGGGCAGTGGCTGCACGCGTACCGTCTCGGATGCGTGCTCCTCCAACTCGGTCGCGTAAGCGAAGCCATCGACGTTTTGAAAGACGCGATAGCCGTCGCACCTTGTGAGGGTGACGTGTACTTCGCCCTCGGACTCGCCCACCTTCGCTCCGGCCACGTGCGGGACGCGATCGACGTGCTCGAAGAAGGCTCGATCTTCGAGCCCTTCAATCCGGCGCTCTACACGAACCTCGGGGTGGCCTACGCGAAGCAGGCAAGCTTTTTGTCATCACCGGTGAACTGCAATCGCGTACCGAAGGCCTTGGCCTTGACGGTGAGATCGTTGCCCTGAGCGCTTCCGTCGATCCTAACTTGCCCATAGGCTGTGAACTGGCTCGCCCCAACCAGCGCCATCACGGCTGCCGGCGGGTTAGCCGCGTCGAAAACGGTTCGACTTCCGGTTTTTTTCCAAATGCGTTCAAATCGGATTCGACCAGCACGAGCACGGAAAGGACGAGACTGGTCAGGACAAGCGCCGCCTGTTTGTGGTAGCGGGGGGCGGAATTGAACCGCCGACCTAAGGGTTATGAGTCCTTCGCTCTAACCATCTGAGCTACCCCGCCACATTCTCGTCGAGGCAAGCCCATTATTGTAGCCGGAAGCTCCACCCGGCTCAACGGCGGATGTCTACATCGACCATGCTCGATGCAGCGGTCGTACCGCGCCACGACGTAGATAGGCTCGGGCACCCTCACGAGCTCGCATCGAGGGACGTCGATTCCAACGGCCGTTGCGAGGCGCTGGCAGAAATATTCGTTGGCCGGAGCACATAATTTCGCAGCTTCCCAGCGGCAGGTCCAGTTGCCTATCATCTTAGTAACCACTAACAGGCTGAACTCTCTTTCCCGCCGCGCGGTCCTGGCGGATCCGTGCAGGAGCAGCACCTATGGAAACGATGACCCGGCTGACGTTCAACTCGATACCGTGCTGCCCCTGCCCCTTGTTCCAGGCATTCAAGGACGAGCACTTCTCGCAGATTCTGAAGATATCGGACGTGGTCCGCGTCGCTGGTGAAGAGGTCATGGTGGCGGAAATCGACGGCAAGCCCGCGAGCCAATACTCGCTCGACGAAGTCCGACGTGCGCTCCGTATGGATGGGACGCACGCGCTCGCGCTCATCGAAAGCGGAGGCAAAAAGCACAAGATCAATCTCGAGCTTCCGACGATGTAACCCTTTCCCCCTGGCGAAAAGCCGGCGGGGCGTCCAACCTCAACCCCTTTTGCGATCGGACACCCCGCTTTTTTTGCCTTCAGCGCGTTCGCTCGATCACGATCCTCATCCCGTACTTGTCCGACCACGTGGTCACCTCGCCACTCCGCAAGTTGACGTCCTCGGTCAAGAAGTTGCCGGACGAGCCGCTTTGGATCTGCCAAGGATCACCCTTCAAAAAGATGTGGGTGGACATCGAGTCGACGGGCGAATTGCCCCATTGAGCGTATTGCGCGGCGACAAGCGGATTGTCCGAGCACTCGGTGCAGGGCCCGTCATCCTCGTGCACGGTAGACACGTAGCCTGCATCCGTAAACACCGCGAAGTTCTCCGGGAAGTCCTCCGCATAACAGTGTCGCGGTTCGGTTCTCTCGTTGAGCGGAAGGTAGCAGGTAGGCGGCGGCCCACTTCATCCTTTGCTACACTCTTCGGATGCATCGGCGTGATTTCCTCGCGGCACTCGGCTTTCTTGCGTTTCGGACCTATCAGCGGTCTGAGCTTCGTGTCAACGGCGCACGCTTGAATCGACACCTCGAAGAGCTCGCGCGCTTCGGGCGCACGCCCGAAGGTGGCATCAGCCGCGTGGCCTATAGCGATGCCGATCTCGCAGGACGCGACTTCGCGATAGAGCTCATGCGCGGCGCGGGGCTCGAAGCGAGTATCGACAATGCCGGCAACGTTCTCGGTCGCCGCAATGGTACGGACCCGAACTTGCCGCCGCTCATGTTCGGATCGCATATCGACTCCGTTCCTCACGGCGGCAACTATGATGGGCAAGTCGGCTCCATGGGCGCCATCGAAATCGCTCACACGCTGGACGACGCCGGAGTGACCACGCGCCATCCTCTCGAAGTCGTGCTCTTCCAGAACGAAGAGAACGGGAAGACGGGAAGCCGCGCGCTATCGGGTGAGATCCGAGACGGCGAGCTCGACCTTCCGTCTCACACCGACAAATCCATTGGCGAGGGCATCGCGTTCATCGGCGGCGACCCCGCGAAGCTCGATGAAGTGCGGCGCGAACCAGGCGACATCGCCGCCTATCTCGAGCTCCACATCGAGCAAGGAGCTATCCTCGACCAGAGGTCGATCGATATCGGTGTCGTCGAAGGCATCGTCGGCATCAAACGCTGGAACGTCACGGTTACCGGCTTCGCGAACCACGCGGGGACGACGCCGATGGACCAGCGCCACGACGCCATGCTCACGGCGGGCCGTTTCGTCGACGCGGTGAACGCTGTCGTGACCGAGATGTCGGGACGTCACGTCGCAACGGTCGGCAAGATCGAAGCTCATCCTGGAGCGCCCAACGTCATTGCTGGTCGCGTCGAGCTGAGCCTTGAGATCCGCGATCTGGAGATGGACAAGATTGACCGCGTTTTCGAAGCGATCGCCAAGCAAGCCCGGGAGCGCGCTGTGAGAAACGAGACCACGATCGAGCTCGACCAGTACTATTTGAGCCGCGCGGCGCCCACCGACATGCGGCTGCGCAAGATCGTCGCGAGCTCTGCCGAGGTGCTCGGGCTCACAACGCTTTGGATGCCGAGCGGCGCCGGCCACGACGCTCAGAGCATCGCGCGACTGGCGCCCGTGGGCATGATCTTCATCCCGAGCGTCGACGGCATCAGCCACTCCCCCAAGGAATATTCGCGCCCCGAGGCTATCGAAGCGGGCGCGAACGTGCTCCTGCAAACGCTCCTTGCCACCGACGCGCTCGACCTCTCCGGTTGAGCTATACTCGTTAGTCCGCTAATAAACGCGCCGCCTCTGGCGGCGTGACCCGAAGAGCTTCGAGCGATCCGGCGTGTGCTAGGTTCCCCCTCCGGGAAGACCCTGTGGGGCCTCCGAAAGGAGAACCTGCATGCACGAATGGAAAAGCCTGTCGCATGTGCGATGGGAATGCAAGTACCACGTGGTGATCATCCCCAAAGTATCGTAGAAGGGTGTTATATGGGGACCTTCGGCGTCGCGTGGGGCGAATTCTTCGAGAGCTTTGTGAGCAGAGAGGAGTAGAACTGATAGAAGGCAACGCGCAACCGGACCACATCCACCTGTGTATGAGCATCCCTCCCAAGTACAGCGTATCTCACACGATCGGTTTTCTGAAAGGGAAGAGTGCGGTACGCATCCACCGAGAATTGCTGAAAGAACGTCGTATGACGGGCTTGCATTTTTGGGCGAAGGGGTACTGTGTGAGTACGGTTGGCCTTGACGAGGAGCGAATAAGAAAGTACATCCGGGAGCAAGAAAAGCTTGAGTCTCGCCAAGGTGATCTCGACCTGAGTTAACGAGAGACGGCCCCAACGGGGCCTTCCCAACGTCATCGGCCCCCTCGGGGGGGCCTTCCTAAACCCACGCCCTATGGGCGTGGTCGGTTAGTGTCTCTTCCGGGGATGGTCGAAACCCCTCGCCTTTAGGCGAAGAGAAGATCGTGGTATTGTGGTCGCGTGCGTCACTACAGGCACGGAGCGCACACGAAAACGGACCTAAAAGCGCACATCGTTTGGATACCGAAATACCGTAAAAAGGTTTTGATCGGTCCAGTAGCGGTTCGTGTGCGCGATCTGATTCGTCAGATCGCGATGGAACATGAGCTGCACATAATCTCGGGTAAGGTTGCACGCGACCACGTCCACGTGTTCGTATCCTACCGACCACACCAGGACCTGAGTACGATCGTGCAGTGGCTAAAAGGAATAAGCTCCCGAGTACTCCTTCAGGAGTTTGCTCACCTGAGGAAGAAGTTTTGGGGCCGGCACTTCTGGGCCCGAGGATATCTGGCGGTGAGTTCAGGAAGCATAACGGACGAGATGGTAAAGGAGTACATAGACTCCCAGGATGGCGAGCCTCTTCACGACGACAGTCAATTTCCAATTGACAGCCCTTGAAGCCACCGCCTTCTAGGCGGTGGTTGTTCACTTTGTCATGCAAGAGCTTTTCCGTGCCAGAATGGCCGCGCTCGAGGACGAGCATTGATGGTACCGCGCCCGCCGCTCGATCCTGGAGCGCGCCGTGGACCGCTTCGTCGGCAAGACCGGCCACGCGCTCACTGTAGGCGTCGCCGCCACTGAACGTCCCCACCGATGAGTTTCGCAGACGAAGTGCAAAGGCGACGAACGTTCGCCATCATCTCGCATCCCGACGCCGGGAAGACGACGCTCACGGAAAAGCTTCTTCTCTATGCTAAAGCCATCCACCTCGCGGGATCGGTGAAAGCAAAGCGCGCCTCGCGCTCCACGATCTCCGACTGGATGAAGATCGAGCAAGAGCGCGGCATCTCGGTGACCTCCTCGGTGCTGCAATTCGACTACGAGGGGCGCGCTCTAAACCTCCTCGACACGCCGGGTCACGCAGACTTCTCCGAGGACACGTTCAGAACGCTCGCCGCCGTCGACTCCGCGGTCATGCTCATGGACCACGCGAAAGGCGTCGAGCCGCGGACGTTGAAGCTTTTCGAAGTCTGCCGCATGCGCCGCCTCCCGGTCGTGACCTTCATGAACAAGCTCGACCGCTACGGTCTCCATCCGCTGGAGCTCGTCGATCAAGTCCGCGACACCCTCGACCTCGAAGTCGCTCCAGTGAACTGGCCGCTCGGGATGGGGACGGATTTCAAAGGCGTCGTGAACCTCGCGACCCGGGAAATCATTCTTTATGAAGCCGAAGGCCGCCACGGAAGCGAGATAGTGGCGGCGGAGCGCGCCGGCTTCGACCAGGCCGAGAGCCTTGTCAGCGCCGAAGCCTTCGATCGCATCTCGGAAGAGCTCGAGCTCATCGAGCACGCGGGCGACGTGTTCTCCCGCGAGCGCTTTCTCGCCGGCGACGTGAGCCCGCTTTTCTGGGGCTCGGCCATGAGTAACTTCGGCGTTGAAGAACTCCTCGGCTTTCTCGCAAAAGAGGCTGCGCCGCCCGGGCCGAGAACAACGGAAGACGGCGAAGAGATAAAGCCCAACGAAAATCGCTTCACGGGCTTCGTCTTCAAGATCCAAGCGAATATGAACCCGCGCCATCGGGACGGGATCGCGTTCATGCGCGTTGTGAGCGGCAAGTTCGAGCGCGGGATGGACGCGGTGATCGGACGCTCGAACGAAGTCTTGCGCCTCTCGAAACCGCACACCTTCATGGCGCAGGAGCGCTCGCTCGTCGCAAAAGCGTGGCCGGGCGACATCGTCGGCCTCTACAACACAGGGAAGCTTCGCGTCGGCGACACTCTGTCGAACGGGGGCGGTATCACGTTCGCGGGCATCCCGCGCTTCGCGCCCGAGCAATTCGGCCAGCTCCGGCTCGAGGACCCGATGAAGCGCAAAGCGCTCGATACGGGCCTCGAACAGCTTTCGCAGGAAGGCGTCATCCAGCTCTTTTTCACGCCGGGACAAGGAAGGCAGAACCCGTTCCTCGGCGCGGTCGGTATCTTGCAATTCGAAGTGCTCAAAGAGCGACTCCGCAACGAGTACAAGATCTCGGTGGTCTTCCAAAAAGCGTCGTTCAGTCGCGCCCGCTGGGTAGGCGGGGAGCCCGAAGGGCTCGAGTGGCTTCGCGCCACGCACGGCTACCGCGTTGTCGAGGACCGCAACGGACTGCCCGTCGTGCTCACCGACTCGAACTGGAACTTGAGCTATGCGCTCGAGAACGCGCCCGGACTCGAGCTCTACGACGTCGAGCCCATGTAAACCCGCTATATTGGTCGTGTGGGACCACAGCTCATCCTGCTCGGCGCCTTCGGCCTCGCGATCTCCTTCGCGGGGCTATGGCTCGACATCGGCTTCATCGCGCAGCCATTCTACGCTTATGCGTGGTGGAGCTATATCTTCATGCTCGATGGCTTCGTGGCATGGAGACGCGGAAGCTCGCTTCTCACGACGCGCCGCCAATATGTTCCGAGCATCCTCTTCTGGTCGGTCACGTTCTGGTATTTCTTCGAGGTCCTGAACCTTCGCTATCAAAACTGGTACTACGTCGGCGTTTTCGGAGTGGGCTCGATCGGGGACGCGCTTTTAGGTGCGCTCTTCGGCGCGGCGGCTTTCGCGACCGTGTTCATGGGACTCTTCGAAACCTATGAGATGCTGACGGCGCTAAAGCTCGCGAGGCGCGTCGAGATACGTCCGCGCCAGCTCCCAGCTTGGGTCAGCTACGGTGTGCAGAGTCTCGGCGCGGTGATGGTCACGCTATCGCTTGTGTTCTCCTACTACCTCGCACCGCTCGTTTGGGGAAGCTTGACCTTTCTTGCAGACCCTTGGAACTACCGGCGCGGCGCGCGATCGATCCTCGCCGATTTCGAGCGCGGCCATCTCGGCATCGTCGTGCGTTTGCTCGTGGCTGGTCTTCTCTGCGGGCTCGTCTGGGAGAGTTTCAATTTTCTCGCGCCGCAAAAATGGATCTACACGGTCCGCGGATTGGAAGAGCTCAAGCTCTTCGAGATGCCGGCTCTCGGCTTTCTCGGTTTTCCCGCGCTCGCGCTCGACGCCTTTGCCGCTTACGCCGCGCTCGCCTATCTCTTCCACGGAAACGCCACTTGGGAGCACCCCGACGACGTGAGCCAACGGCTCGAGCCGCGCGCACCTCTCAAAACGAGAGCTTTCGCGGCAATGCTCCCGCTGCACCTCGTCTTCTGGGGCGTCGTCGGCCTTCTGGCGATGACAACGAACGTGGGCTCCCTTCAGCTCGAGCTCGATCATCTCGAAACGCTTCCTCCTGGCGGCGCGGCGACCCTCGAGGCCGAAGATATTCGACGTCCGCGGCATCTTCTCCGAGCGCTCGAAGAGCCGGGCACACGGGATCGGATTCGAGAAAGCCTCGAGCTCACCAAAAACGGCATAACGGAGCTCTACGAAGAGACCAGGCTGCTCACCCATAAAGGGATCGGACACCACCACGGTGCGCACTTGCGGCAGCTCGGCTATCGCCGCGTCGAAGATATCCGCGGCGCGGATGTGAACGCGCTCTACGCGAAGCTCGAGGCGGCCCGCGCCGGCGCGCGTTTTCCCGGCCTACGCCCCAGCATGGTCCGCGTCTGGGTGCTTGCCGCCGAAGCGGAGCCCGAGCACTAGTCCCCTACAATCCTGTCCTCCGGCAGGGACAGCATCCGACCGGTCAGTGAATCCAACTTTCCCGGCGAACCTCATTAGCCCATGTTTACCCTTTATGGGCACCCTAACGCTCGTAAGTGACTGAATTCAAAGGAACGGGGGTTGAATTTGCCCAAAACGTAGAGACAGATATTGTGCTTTGAGCGCCATTAATACGTTGTAATCGTGGACAATGATATGTAGTATGCGTGAGGACAGGTTATGTTCTTCCGCATCGTTCGGGCCGCAGGCGGCAAAGGGGTTCAACATGAGTATGTCCGCCTGGTCGAGTCGTATCGGGAGCACGGCAAGCCGAAGCAACGCGTAGTGTGCAACTTGGGGCGCAAGGATCTCCTAGTTGCCAATCTCGACTCCCTCAATCGGTTGCTTGGGGCCGGTGAACCGGCCGACACCGAGCGAGCAGCCGAGCAGATCGCGGGGGCAGACGCGTGGGATTGGGGTCCGATGGTGGTGACGGCGACGCTGTGGCGCGAGCTCGGACTGGAGCAGATTCTCGACCGGCTCGGAGGCCGCGGCAAGCGCGACGGAGTGGCGCTAAGCGAGCGAGCTTTGGTGCTGGTCGCCAACCGGCTATGTGCTCCGTCAAGCGAGCACGGTCTGGCGCGCTGGCTCGAGACCGACTTCGTCTGCGACCGGCAGGGGCGGCGGTGGGTGCCGCAGTGGCGCGATGATGGGGAGCGGCGAGCGAGTCGCTCCCCGCGGGTTCGCGTGGAGTCTCGCCAACTCAAGCAATGGTACCGAACGCTCGACCAGCTGCATGCCCGCAAAGAACAGATCGAGAAAGAGCTGTTTTTGCGCTTGCGGGATCTGTTTTCGCTTGAGGTTGTCCACGAACTTTAGGCCAGGAAACAACATGCCCACCGGCAAGAGGCTCGCGAACTGAGTGCCCGAGAGATCTATCTCGGGGGATACCCAAGCGGCCGCAAAGCCACGACCGAGGCTGAACTTTCCTATCTTTGCATCCAAATATAGCTCCGCGACGCGACCGGTCACGTTGAACCCGGCATCGGCGTTGTCTTGGCTGACGAAGACGGGACTGTTCTGCTGAAGCCCAAGCTCCAAGGCGCCGCCGACAGTCAGCGTATCGCTGGCTTTCCCCGCAACATCGACGCGGAGGATAGTGGGACCTTGGAGGCTGTCCGTAAAGAACGCGTCGGCTCCCCCACTGCTTCCGTCGCTCGTGAACTGAATCATGCGGTGGATTCTTCCACTGAGCTTCACCTCGAGTTTTGGGTTGCTCGAAATGACCAACGGTTTCAGGGTACGGCCCTCGGGGTCCTCCCTATCCTGCGCCTCTTCTTCGTCCGCAACGGAATCCCCGCGACCCTCTTGCACGCATTCAAGCTTTGCAAGGCGATTCGCTCGAGCAGAGCTGCTAACAAACAACAAAGCAAGCGCCAAGTGCACCGTGTATCGCAATCCCCCGCGGAATCTGAGACCTTTCATTCTGACCCGGGTCTTAGAAGCCGTCTCGGTGGGTGAACTTGCCGTCCATCATCGTTGCCAGCACGTTCACATCAGCGATGTCCCGCGGCGCAATATCGAACAAGTTCGACTCGAGTATCACCAAGTCGGCATACTTGCCTACCTCGAGGCTGCCGATCTTGTCTTCCATTCGGATTTGCCAGGCTGGGCCAATCGTGACGGCTTCTATCGCCTGTTCGAGTGTCATTGGCTCGCGATTCTCCGGAAACTTCTTGGAGTCCGGATTGGTCGGGTCCTGCAAGGTGGTTGCAACTTCGATGTGCCTTGGTGCACAACTCGCGATCTCGGTCCACAATTGTCCTGTACTCGCGGATACGAGGTTCCCCATGAGCATTTTCAAACGCACTCAGCGGAAGTATGTGAAGAAGGCCTATCGCGTGAGGAATTGGCGTGAATATGAGGCGGGTCTACGCAACCGCGGGAGCCTGACCGTCTGGATCTCGCTCACCGCCGGCAAGCTTGTGAACTGGGACGCGCCCCGGCCAAGGAGGAGGAAACCGGGCCGTCAACGCAAGTACTCGAACCACGCCATCGAGACGGCTGTCACCCTGGGCATGGTGTTTCATCTGTCGTCTAGGCAGAGCGAGGGATTGCTGCGATCGTTGTTCGCTCTGATGAAGCTAGACAATGATGTGCCCGATCACACCACGATCTCGAGGCGCAAGGCGAAGCTGGGTAAGGTCCCCTTCTACCAAGACAAGCAGAAGACGCCGTTGCACATCTTGATCGACAGCAGCGGTCTCGCTGTCCACGCCGGCCAGCTGCGCAGAGCACCAAATAGCAGGGACTATCGCAAGCTCCATCTGTGTGTCGACGAGCAGAGTAGCGAAGTCGTCGCCGGCGAGCTGACGAGCAAAAGAGCCCGCGATTCATCGCGGGTTGCATCGCTTGTCGGACAGAGCGACAGTCCCATCTCATCGGCCAGAGCTGACACCGCATACGACGCCAGCGGCGTCTATGAGGCAATCGAGAATCACAGCGCTCATCGCTCGCCGAGGGTGCTGATACCGCCGCGCAAGGGCGCCCAGCTCGCATCGGGGCCGGCGAGCAGCCGACAGCGCAATCGCAACATTGCAGCACAAGCTCGGCTCGGCAAACGAAAGTGGCACACAGAATCGGGCTACAGCAAACGGAGCAAAGTCGAGACAACGTTCCATCGCTACAAGGCTATCGTGGGCTCAGCGATGCGAGCGAGAGGGTTGGCGGCACAGAGAGTCGAGGCAAGGATCGGGTGCAAGATTCTCCACACCATGACGGCGCTCGGGATGCCTGATAGCGAGATGATCGGATGATGGGAGTCGGGGCCAAGCGAGCTCTCGGCCTCTATCGGAGTTGTGCACCAAGGCATTGCTCCAGCGCGGGCATCCACTGAGTTTGGTCCGCCGGATTGCCTGCGGCAACTTCGTAGTGGCTAACAATGCCGTTCTCCACCTCATCAATTCGCACGAGTCGTCCAAACTCGGTCGGCTTCCATGTTTTGCCTTTTCGGATCACGGCCGTATGCTCCTCGAACAGGCTGACGATCTTGTCCGGATGGTGACGATGGCCCCCTAAAACACGGGCCTTTGTCTGAGCTAACACCTTTTTGCACAGTGGCAGATAATGTTCGAGTTGGCTCTGATTGCTTATGATGCTCACCAGCGAACCCACGACCGGAAGCTTTCCGCTCTTGAGCGACTGAATAACCTCGTCGGCTTGCCGGACCACGCTGCGCGCCGTGCCCATGAGCTTGCGATAACTTTGCTTGAACTTGACTTGGCTCGATTCGGTGAACGACTTGCTGGCGCGGTCGATCTCAAGCTGCCTGTTTTTCGTTGATCGGCTGTGGTCCACCACCTTGAGCGCACCTTGAGCACAAGCCTTTGCAATACACTTCAGACTACGGGTGAGCACCCGGATGCCATCGGCAAGCAGTGAGCTATCTGTGGGGTAATGGATGTTGCTCTCCACTACCGTCGTATCCGTGCGTAACTTGCGTCCCGTAGCCACCTTTTCGTCTCGAGCCTGAGCGACCACACGGGCATGGATTTTCTCTACGAACGCATCACCGAGTAGGGAAAAGTTGCGACTGAATGTGGAGTAGTTGGGAATCGAATCGTCGTCGAAGCGAGTGAAGCGCCGATACACGAGGCTAGAACGGATCTCCCGCTCGAGGACTCGGAAGGACCATCCTTTGATGTGCTTGAGTACACAGCTGCGGAGCAAGCGGTCAGGCGCGATACTCACCCGGCCGGTACGCGGTGAGAGCGGGAAACGACCAGCGAGCGATTCTCTCGTCAGTTCTATCAGCTCGGGGTCCTCGAGGAGCGTGTCGACGGGTTCGAGTAGATCATCCTTGATGAGCGACGCCTGTTTGGAGAAGTTGACGTAGAAGAGGGCGGACTGCCTGGTAACGGTCCCTATAACGCCTAATAAATATCATCCCTTAGGCTACAAGTCAAGAAAAAAACGACCAAATACAAAATAGTTGGGAAAATTCTTGCGGATCGATCCAGGCGCGTTTGGCGCCGGCAAATCACAGATCTGTCAGCTGCCCGATTGGACGCGGATTGAAACCAACGGTGAAAGCGGTTACGTTTTGCAACAGGCTCTAGCTAGTTCCTGTCCAGAAACACCATAACTTGTGGTGTACGAGAGGCCTATCGAAGATGTGGGTATTATACGTTTTCAGCCGGCACCTCGTAGGCTCGGAAGCGAATGAAAATCTTGGACGAAACGAGAGGCGAATCGTCAGCAATCCATGGCTATAAACGCAGTAAGAGCAATCATTATTATCGTAATAGGTGCCTTGCCATTACCAACAGGTTGCAGGTGATGATGGAACTCCATACGTAGGATTTGAAAGAAGGCAATGAGCGCCATGTGCATCGGTCGAGACCAAAGACTCGTTTCAAGAACGAAATGACGCCTTCGATTCCGCAGCGAAATCGCCGTAGGCGTTGATAGACCCAGGAACTCTTGACCATATCGGTCACCGCGAAGTGAGCCTTGGTAAAGGCAACATCTTCAACTCCCTTGCCTTTGATGGCTTCCAAGTTTGCCTTTGAAGAAAACGCGCCATCGTAGGCAACCTGGCGCGGGGCCCGTTCGTAGAGTTCGACTTGACGGTCGATCATGGTTTCCGCGAGAGTTGAATCGGACGGATTCCCATCCAAGATCACGCAATCCAAAATCATCGAGGACGAGCCACCAGTCAAACACACCTTGTGACCGTAGAGAGTCTCGCGCCGGTCTTTGCGAATAATGTCGGTGTGTTCTTCGAAGATCGAAACGACCTTTTCCTCCGCAGGCACACGCTCTTCATCAATCACTCTACGCCGAGTTTGGTTGATGACTTTTTCGGTGAGGACGAGAAAGTGCTTAAAATCCGCGGCGATCTTCTCCGCACTCGCTCGCTTCACCGGCTCGGTCAAGCCGGACTCGTCCAACTGGTCTGCAACGCGTTGAGCGGAGCGATAGGTTTCTTCCGACACCTTCAGTAGATCTCGATAGACGCGACGCCTTTGTTCCTTATCCTTCGCGTTTAGAACTCCCAGTCGACGTCTCTTCGCTCGACGCGTTCGATTGCCGAAGACCACTACTGTACCCAGCAGTTCGCGAGTTCGGCACATGAGGCGAGTGAGAACTCGGACGCAGTCATAAAGAAGCTCGGAGTCCGTAGGAGAATGAATATTCGACTCCACTACCGTGCAGTCCACTCGTACTTTTCTTCCTTTTTCGATCGCGGTCTTCTCGGCAACACTCACCAACTCTCGGTTGATTTTCTCCAGCGTTTCGAACTTCACGGCTTTGATGTTTGCTGCTAGGGTCGACTTCGACGGGCTCGGCTCTATGATGCCGAGCTGGCAAAACGTCCGATAGCTTCGAGAGTCTGCCAAGTGAAACGCCAGCTCCCGATAGGTGAACTGATTCAGCTGCTTGACCAACAACGCCCGGAGAACCTGCTCCGCGCTCATTCCCCCACGACCAACATCGCTCCCTGCCGATGGGGTGACCGACCTCAGGTCTTGCAGTACCAGCTCATTGAGCTTAGGATGGGCATCGAGCAGCGATGATATCGTTTCGAGTTCGCGTGCGTGCTCCAGCTCCAGCCAGGGCTCGCGAAGGCTTGGTTGTGGGTTGATCGTTTTTCGCATTTAGGGCTGGTCTCCTTTGGAGTTAAGTCGTTTAGAATCTGCGTTTTTGTCGACTCGATACTAAACGACACTCCCTCAGAAGGCTAGCCCTAAATTTGCGATTACCCCTTTTTTCTCAACCTCTTACACCTGTCAGGACGGGTACTAGCTAGGCTGATCCAGCGCACTGCCGTCTGCCTGAACGCGGATTCAGCGCTGAGCGAATAGTGCGCATGAGCGACGAGTGGAACATTGTACGAGCCGGAGATTGTACGACACATCGACCGAAGGGGAAGCTCGAGGTCTATAAGCCCGGCGGGGTTCGGAAAGAGAACGTCAAACATCTTCGGTTTTTCGCCCGCAAACGACCGAGCCTGGATTCGCATCTACCTCGAAAGAATGCAACCTACAATTCACGCGGCTCGAGTCCCATCAAGAAACCGGGAGACAGTTCTTCGCGATTCGAACAGCCGGCCGGCGACGCAACCATGACCGGGGGGGGCGGCCGACTCCGGTGGCTCGGGCGAGAATTGAGCGTCAGTCTCCTCGGTTGGCTCGCTGCAAGCTGCACGGACGGGACGGCACGGCGCCCATCCACGGACGTCGTTATCAACGAGCTTCTCGTCTCCAACGAGTCTACAAACTTCGACGAAAATCGCCAAAGCGGCGATTGGGTAGAGATCTACAACGTCGGCAAACGCGCCGTCGACCTCGAGGGCTACAGCTTGAGTGACGACGTCCACCGGGATCGGAAATGGATATTCCCTCGGTTGGTTCTCGCCCCCGGTGAATATAGTCTAGTGTGGTGTACCGGCAAGGAGCGACCAGGATCGACCGACCTACTCGCGGAGACGCAGGGATATCCGTCATCCGTTCACGCCAACTTCCAGTTGCGAGCGAAGGAGGTTCTGTTGCTTGCAGCTCCGGACGGGAAGATTGTCGATGCGGTGCTCATTCCCCCTCAAACGAGCGACCGGTCCTACGGGCGCGCTCCTGACGGAACCGGAGACTTCCTATATCATCTCCGTCCTAGCCCTGGTGAGGAGAACCGGTCACCGGCTTTCGCCGCGCCCATAGCATCTCGTCTGGAGTTCGACCCCGCGGGCGGAGAGTTTCGAGAGCCCATAACCGTCCGCATCACGTTGGAATCGCTTCCCGGCCTTTCGATCCGCTATACGACGAACGGCTCGAGGCCTACGACCGACAGTCGGTTGTACGAGACGCCGCTCACCCTTCGACCCGGCGGCGAAGCGGGGACCGTGGTCCGGGCGGCTGGTTTCCAACAAGGCGAGGCCATCACGCCGGTGGAGACCCATTCTTATTTTTTTTCCGTCGATTCGCTCGAGCTGCCGATTCTGTCCGTGGCCATGAAGCCGTTTGATTTCCGACAGGTCCACCTCGAGCGAGAGGCTCGTGGTCGCACGGGAGAGCGCGAAGGCCATGTGGAGGTGTTTGCGCCGAACGGCAGCCGGGTGGCGGCAAGTGGGATCGGGTTGAGGCTTCATGGAGGCCTGGGAAGAAGCGGGGGATTGAGCGCCAAGAAATCGTACCGAATCCACTTTCGCGATGAGTACGGCGTTGGGAAGCTAAGGTACCCGTTGATACCGGGATCGCAGCTCGAGGGTTTCGACACGCTCGTTCTACGGGCCAACTTCAGCGATGGGCTCAGAAAAGGAGCGGGCGCCTCTTTCATTCGAGACAGCCTTGTTCGATCTCTTCATGAACAGATGGGAGCGCCCGCGGTGCGAGGCGCCTGGTACAACCTTTTCGTGAACATGCGTTATCGAGGATTGTTCAACGTGGTAGAGCGCATCGACCCCAGTTTCCTGGGGTCTCGCTCTCCAAAGTGGGGCGAGGATTGGGACGTGATCAAAGAGGGCCAGGCCATGAACGGAGACCTCACCGCCTGGCAAGAGCTGTTGAGTTTCGTCTCCGATTACGAGCTCGGCGACGATGCTCATTATGAGCGCGCCATGGAGATGATGGACGAAGTCGCATTCGCGCGATACATGATTCTCAACCTGTGGGCGCAAAACCACGACTGGCCACACGTCAACTACTATGCGACTCGTCCCAGACGTCCGAACGGAAAGTGGAGGTTCCTCGTGTGGGATGCCGAGGCCGGCGTCGGACGTTGGCCGGTCGGCTTCGAGGCCAACACACTGAAGCACGTCTATCGCTTGAGGAATGCACCGGTGGCGAGATTATTCGTGCGTCTCATGCGAAACCCTCGCTTTCAGACGCTCATTCTCGAGGAAGCGGAGCGACAGCTCGCGGGCACGCTCCTGCCCAATAACGTCCGTGATCGCATCCGACGTCTTCATGACGGCATCGCTCCCGACATTCTGGAGGATCTGCAGAGGAACTTTCCGAAGATAAAGGATACCGCGGTTTGGGAAACCGCGATCCGCGACCTGGAAACCTTCGCTGATCGGCGTCCAGCCGTCCTGCGGGCCATGCTATTGCAGTCACCACGATTCACCGCCAGCAACGAATCGTCCCCGTGATGCTGCTCTAGCTACTGGAAGAAGCGCTCGATCTAAAGCGCGATGCGGTCGCTCCCTGTGTAGACGTTTAGCGATGAGCCTCGCACGAAGCCGACGAGCGCCATCCCGCAGGATTGGGCGAGCTCGACGGCGAGGTTCGACGCGGCGGACACACCCGCGACGATCGGGATGCGGGCCACTAGTGCCTTTTGCACGATCTCAAAGCTCGAGCGGCCGCTCACCATGAGCACGCGCTCCGACAGCGGAAGCTCACCAGCTAGAAATGCGGTGCCAATGACTTTGTCCACGGCATTGTGGCGGCCGATATCTTCGCGAATGATGAGGAGGTCGCCGTCGCGGTCGAAAAGCCCGGCAGCGTGGAGGCCTCCCGTTTCGTCGAAGCCCGCCTGCTCGCGGCGCATCTTGTCGGGAAGCGCTCTCAGGAGCTCGGCGGAAACGTGAAGCGCGTCCTTCCTCACCGACGGAACGTGAAGGCGCACCGACTCGATCGTGAGTTTTCCGCAAAGCCCGCAGCTCGAAGCCGAGACGAAGTTGCGCTGCCAGCCGCGATTTTCGAGATCGATGCCTTCGGCGGAAGTGACTTCGACGACGTTCGAGAGCTCGGGATTCTTGGGGTCCTGTTTGAGCTCCACCCCGCCGAGCTCGTCGTGGGATTTCAGAATGGCTTCGGTATAGAGAAAACCGACCGCGAGCTCTTCGTCGTTGCCGGGGCTGCGCATGACCACGGCGACGTTTTTTCCGTCGAGACGGATCTCGAGCGGTTCTTCCACCGCGAGGTGGTCTTCCACGGGCTCGCGGGAGCCATGGGCGACGTCGATACGATCGATCGTGAGAGGCGTTGATCGACGCCGCCGGTTCGGGATATTGATGGGTCCCTCCTTGTCGTGTCGATTATAACGACTCGCGTCCGCCCAGAGCGCGGTGCTATCCTCGCGCGGTTTCATGCTCATGAACCGGATTCGGGAAGGCGCTCTCTACCTCTTTGTCCTCGCGGCCTTCGGTGCGAGCGAGCTTTTGGGCCGCGCTCTCGGCATCCGCTTCGCCGCGGAGACGCTCGGCACGCTCTACCAATATCTCGATCCTTCGATTCTTCAAGACGACCTCTTGCAGGGGCTCTACTACCTTCACGCGCAGCCGCCTCTTTTCAACCTATTTCTCGGAATCGTCATAAAGGCGTTCCCACAATCTTATCCTGCGGTCTTCTCCTTTCTCTTCGGCGCGATGGCGCTCGCCATTCTTCTCGGGACGGCGTGGCTCATGCGCCGGCTCGGGATCGCTGATGCGATTGCCGGCGCCGTTTGTCTGGCCTTCGCGCTCGCACCAAATTTTCCTGTTTATCGCAACTGGCTCTTCTATACCTTGCCGATAGCGTTCTTGCTGCTCGCCTCCGCGATCGCGCTCACTTTTTTTCTCGAGCGCCAAAGCCGGGCCATGCTCGCCCTCTTCCTCTCGCTCGTGACGTTCGTCATGTTGACGCGCTCCGCGTTCCATCCTCTCTGGCTCGTCGCCATAGCACTCGCGTTGACGCCTTTCGTCGAGGGGCGACGGCGCTTCCTGCTCGCCGCTACGATCCCGCTCGTTATCGTGAGTTTGTGGTCTCTCAAGAACTACGAAGTCGTCGGCAGCAACGCTTCGAGCAGCTGGCTCGGCCTGAGCTTGACGAAGCGGTGGCCGCTTTCCCAAAACGAGGTCGACGAGCTCAAAGAGCGGCGCGTGATCCCTGCCTATTGGCAAAGGCGCCCGTTTCAGGAGCCGGACTACTACGAGGCCTTTGGTTTCTTCCAAGAGCCACAGCACGTGCACCCGGCGCTCGACGCGCTCTACAAGTCGAACGGCGAGCCCAACTTCAATCACCGCGACTACGTCACCATCTCCGACGCCCTGTTCCAAGCCGACATCGATATCCTCTTGAATCACCCCGAGCGCTACTTTCGCCGGGTGACGACGGCGCTCCTCCTCTATCTGCAGCCGGGACCGAACTCTGTGCACTTTCTCGTCGAATACGACTTCGAGCGCGTGCACCGCTACCGCGCGGCGTGGACCCGCTATTTGTTCTGGGGTGGTCCCATCGAGCGGCCCATCCGCATGTTCGCGCCGCCTGCGAACCTCTGGCTCGTGCTCTTCCCCCTCGTGCTTGGCCTCGGGGTGCTCGGCGCGACGCGGGAAGGCCCAGGAGGGGTCTTCGCGTACCTGGTGCTCACGATCTTGTGGGTCACTGCGATCACGAACCTCATCGAGATCGGCGAGAACGATCGCATGCGCTGGGAGATCGAGCCCTTCCTCGCTATCCTGTTCGGCTACGCGCTCAACCACGTTCTACTTTTTCTGCGGCGGTTGAAAGGGGCGTAGCTCGATGCGGCTCGCGAGAGCTCGATGGTCTTGCGCGAGGATAGCCATGACGGCGTCGGCGACGTCTTTCGAGCTGAGCCTCCAGTCGTCGCCGTCTCCCGGCGTTCTTCCGGCGAAGTCGGTCGCGACGCTCCCGGGCATCACGTAGGCGACTTTGATATTTTCGTAGCGGAGGTCGAGCATCATCGCTTCGCTCAGACCCTCGAGGCCGAACTTGGACGCGTTATAGGCGGTTCCGCCCCGGAAGGCGTTCTTGCCGGCGAGGCTGCTGATATTGATGATGGCCCCGCCGCCGCGCTTTTTCAAGTGAGGAATCGCCGCGTGCGAGCAGTTGAATACCCCGGTCAAGTTGGTCTCGATGACTTGGTTGAAGCTCTCAGAAGTGAGCTCGGAGATATGTCCGAACAGACCAACGCCCGCATTATTAATGAGAACGTCGAGCCCCGAAGCTTCGTCGGCGATGAAATTCATCAAGCTAGCGACTTCCTCGTAGCTTCGCACGTCGCAGGCCGAGCCTAGTGCCCGAAAACCTTCGGATCGCAACTGGCTCACCGTCTCGGCGACGTCTTTTTCGCGCCGAGCGGAGATGACGACGGTGGCGCCCACTCTCGCGAGCTCATAAGCGATGGCACGCCCGATCCCGCGGGTCGAGCCGGTGACGAGGGTGACTTTCTCGGATAGATGCTCTTGGGTCATGTTAGCCTTACTATAGTCCTTCACGCATTCTTAGGAGATCCGAAGTCGTGACAGAAAATACCGAGACCTCGGCCGAGGCCACCGACGACTACGTGTCCGACCAGCTGGCTGTGAAAACCTGGTCCGTGATCGCTCGCGACCTTCATGAAGGTGGCTCCATCGTGATGCTCCACAAGGCCTGGGATTCGAAAAACCAGGAATTCGTCATCTTTCCGAGTTACGCGGGCCAGGATCCGGACGCGATCAAACCGGATACTTGGATGAGCTGGCGTCACGAGCTGAAACCTCCCAAGGAGGGCCATACGCGGATCCGCGACTGCGCAGAGATCGTCGAGACGATCCCGATCCAATCGGTGGGCGCTCTCGCCGCGATCGACCGCGAGCACGCCTTGACCGGCGTCGAGGCGGCACGACGATTCCATCTCGGCGAGCCCGGGTTGGTCGCCGTCGTGCTACGCATGTATCAGCTTCCGAGGACGTACAAGTTCAAAAACGTTTCAGAGAACGAAGGCGACGCGCTCTTCGTGCCGCTCCCGTTCGACGTCGATTTCGAAGGGGTTCTGCCAGCGGTGGACGATGACGATTTCGAGCGTCGTCGCGCCGTGCTCAAAGTGTCTCTTTCCTGACGAGCCAGCTCTCGAGCCATTCGAGGAACCCTTCGCGCGTGCGCGACCTCTCGTGATACGCATCGAAGAATGCGTGATCCCGGCCGTAATAGTCCGGGCATGGCGATGGGTGACACCCGTTCGGCACGTGGGCCACGGCGGTGACGAGAAAGCTGGGGATGACGGTGCGGTTCGGATCGCTCCGGATCACTTCCGGCTCGACGATCTCCTCGGCGAGCACCGATTCTTTCGTCTCGGGGTCGAACCGAACAACGCCGAGATCCGTGATGACCGCGGACGGCCCGCCGCGAACGAGGCCGACGCGTCACGCCAGTCGCTGCCATCCCCGTAGCCCGGCGACGTGACGTAGTGGACTTTTTCGACGAGCCGGCGCCGCCTGTGTTTGAGAAGGACCACGAGGGTCGCTCATCGTGTACAGAAGTGCTCTCGCTGCGCGTTCTCTGATCACGCCGTTCTCGTAGAGCCTACAGCGCTCCGCGCGTGGGTGGCCTGGGCGAGCATGAACGCGAGAAGCGGCAAGCGCATCCCGACGAAGACGAGCTCGCCGTCCTGAATCTCGCGGGCCGCTGTCGCCACCATCAGCTCCTGAGCGGTGGGAGCTCTCTTATCACGGGCTTTCATGGTGTGACCGAGAACGGTACAATAACAGGTTCGGCTCAGGCCATCGTCGAAAAAGGGAGAGAAAAAACATGGGCGACACGCTCAGCATCACCGACAACCGGACCGGCAAAACGTACGAGATCTCGATCGAGGACGGGGCCGTCCGCGCCATGGACCTGAGGCAGATCCGCGTCGGCGACGACGACTACGGTCTCAAAACCTATGATCCCGCCTTCAAGAACACGGCCTCTTGTAAGAGCCGCATCACCTATATCGACGGTGAAAAGGGGATTCTGCGCTACCGCGGCTACCCCATCGAGCAGCTCGCAGAAAAGTCGAGCTACATCGAAGTGGCTTATCTCATCTTGAATGGCGAGCTGCCGACGCAGTCGCAGCTCGACGCCTTCGATCACGAGATCACGCATCATTCGATCATCCACGAATACATCAAACGGGTCATCGAAGGCTTTCGCTACGACGCGCATCCGATGGGGATGTTCGTCAGCATGGTGAGCGCGCTCTCCACGTTCTACGCGGACGCCAAGAAAGTTCACGATCCGGAATCGCGGCAGCTCCAGACCTATCGGCTCATCGCGAAAGTCCCCACGCTCGCGGCGTTCGCCTACCGGCACACGATCGGGATGCGTTTCAATTATCCGGACAATGATCTCTCCTACGCGGGCAACTTCCTCAAAATGATGTTCTGCATGTCGAATAGCTACACGCCGGATCCCGTACTCGAAAAAGCGCTCGACCAGCTCTTCATCTTGCATGCGGATCACGAGCAGAACTGCTCCGCGAATGCGATGCGGGCTGTGGGAAGCTCGGAAGCAGACCCTTATTGCTCGACCGCGGCGGCGGCAGCGGCACTCTACGGCCCGCTCCACGGCGGCGCCAACGAAGCCGTTTTGCGCATGCTCAACGAGATCGGCTCGAAGGACAACGTCCCGAGCTTCATCAAGCGGGTCAAAGATGGGGAAGTGCGTTTGATGGGCTTCGGCCATCGCGTGTACAAGAGCTATGACCCGCGCGCCACGATCATCAAGAAGACCGCGCACGATGTCTTCGAGGTGACGGGGAAGAACCCCTTGATCGACATCGCCCTCGAGCTCGAGCGCATCGCGCTACAAGAAGACTACTTCGCAAAGCGGAAGCTCTACCCGAACGTCGACTTCTATTCGGGCATCATCTACGAAGCCATGCGCTTTCCGGTGAGCATGTTCCCCGTGCTCTTCGCGATCCCGCGCACTTCCGGATGGGTCGCGCAGTGGGTGGAGATGATTACCGACTCCGATCAGAAGATCGCGCGCCCGCAGCAGCTCTACCTGGGAAGTGACAAGCGCGACTTCATCCCGATGGCCGACCGCAGCTAACCAGTTGCGGTACCGCGGCTCGAGCAGAACTTCGCGCCCGGCGTGAGCGGTGACTCGCACTTGCTGCAGGTCGACGTTTGCCGGGTGCCGCAAAGCCACGGACCGCTTGCGCGCGTAGACCTGGCGGTCCTCGCGGTCGAACGATCGCTTCAACAGGAGGTTCAGCCGGAGTACTTTGGCGTTCAGCTCGCGGGCGAGGCGATAGTGCTCCTCGTCGCCTCCCTCATGGATCGCCTGGAGAAGCTCCTTGAGCGTCGCGATCTCCTTCCGGAGCTGCATCTCGGGGGGCAGGAACCCCGCGTCTTTGAGGAGTTTATAGGCGAGTCTTAGATCTTCAGGCACGAGGCCCGGAGTGTCGAGCCGGAGCGGCTTGCCGGAGAGCGGAAGATTGTCGAGCTCGCCCCGCTCGAGGGCGGCCCGGATCTTCTGTTCGGCGAGACGTTCGAGAAAAACACCTTGAAACCATTCTACGTGACCCATCCGTGCTGTTCGAGTTCGACCGCACGGGTGGCGGTCTCGTAGCGGAAAACGTAGTTCACGCTATAGCCCTGCATGCGCCCCCGGCATTTGCCCGCCGCGCGTGGGGCCAGCGGCGTTGAAATGGACCCACCAGGCGAGAGGCCGATCGGGGAGCCAGGACGCGTCCTCGATGCGCACGCTTTGTCTCAGTCGAGGCCCTCGAGAAACTCGGAGCAGCGCGTAAGCGCGTTCTCGAGCTCTTCTTTTTTGTACCCGTAGCCGAGACGCATGTAGTGGTCCATCTCGAAGTGATCCCCCGGCACGATGAACACGCCTTTCTCGTCGCGGAGGCGCTCCATCAACCTCGTGGAGTTGATATCCCAGCTATAGCGGATGAAGGCGATGGCGCCAGCTTTCGGCTTCACCCAGGACATATGGTTGCCGTGCCGCTCGACGAAGGCTGTGAGAACCGGCAGCTGGTCGTTCAAGATCGCGCGCGTCCGCTCTAGGATCTTGGTCCGGCGTGCCGGCTCGAGTGCGTGGGTCGCCAGGCGATCCGAGAGCGCAGAAGGCGCAATCGTCGTGTAATCCTTATAGGACCACAGGTGGTCCGCGTGATCCTTGTCGGTGACCACCCAGCCCATGCGCAAGCCTGGAAGCCCATAGGCCTTAGAGAGGCCCGCGGTCACCATGAGCTTGTCGTACCAGCCCCAATAGGTCGCGGAGGGCTTGCCGTCGATCTCGGCGCCGAGATAGACCTCATCGGAGAGGATCCAAGCACCGACGCTTCCCGCGATTTTCGCGACGTCTCGCATTGCGTTCTCGCTCATTACCGCACCTGTGGGGTTGTTGGGATTGCATACGGCAATGAGCTTTGTCTTGGCGGTGACCATTTTTTGAAGCTCATCGGGGTCGATCGTCCAGCCGAGCTCTTCGTGCAGAGGGAGCGGCGTAACACGCGCGCCCATCGATCGCGCGATGCCTGCCACTTGCATGTAGTTCGGGGTCATGACGATCGCCTCGTCGCCGGGCTCGAGAGTGCTCAAAACCGAGATGTAGTTCGCCTCAGCCGTGCCGTTCGTTGCGAGAACATTCTCGGCGCCCGAGCCGGGATAGAGATCGCTGATCGCGTCACGCAGCTCCGAAGTGCCATTGGTCTGGGGGTAGAGGAGCTTCGTGTCGTCGACAGACGCGCCATCGAGAAGTTCCCCGAGCGTGAGCGGGGTGACGCCGCTTTCCGAGATGTTGAGCTCGACCTGGTTCTCCCAGACGGATTGGGTGCGCTCCATGACGAAAGGTACTAGCTTCATTCGAGGGTCTCCTGATTTCTTACTGCGCGGCGCGCCTCGTGGAGCGTCCGTCAGCTCGTGGCGGCGAGAGCGTCGATGGCGCGGTAGAGCTTTTCCTGAGTCTCCTCCTCGAGGTTGCGGAACACGAGGCCGTAATGGTCGGTCTCGTCCTCGGGTGAGACGGCGTGCCAGCGGATGGAGGCTTCGAGCGTGAGTGGTTCGTCGAGCGTTTCAAGGTCGAGGATCAGCTTGACGCGGTTGATGCCGAAATCGCTGCTCGATTCGAGAAGTGCGCCTCTGGGGGAGATATTGTGAATTTGGCCCTCTTCCCGGCCTTTTTCCCACTCCACCATACATTTGATGGCGCCGTCCGGCCTGAGACGAGACTCAGAACGCTTCTCCATGGATGCTCCTCTGCTCTCATGCTATGCCGAGTAGAGCCTCTTAGTAAAGTCCGAAATCGGCAAGCCTACGGTCGATCTATGGTGCTAGGGGAGCCGGGAACACTACAATAAGGAAGATGACCTTACGGAGGAGCCCGACGCGAAGCGTCGCAATAGGAAGCGTCACGATCGGTAACGGATCGCCGGTGGTCGTGCAAAGCATGTGCGCGACCAAGACCCAGGACGTCGTCGCTACCGTCGAGCAGGCGGAGCAGCTTCGCCGGGCTGGGGCTGGCGTGGTTCGTATCGCCGTCGACAGCGCGAAGGACGCGGAAGCCGTCGCGGCCATCCGCGAGCGCACGACCGCGAACCTCTCTGTCGATCTTCAGGAAAGCTACCGTCTCGCCGAGAAGGTGGCGCCCCACGTCGACAAGATCCGCTACAACCCGGGCCATCTCTATCATCACGAGCGCGAAAAACCCGCTCGCGACAAAGTAGCCTTTCTCGTGGACATCGCGGGTGCTTTCGACTGCGCGATGCGGGTTGGCGTCAACTGCGGCTCGATCGACCCGGCGCGCGCCGATGAATTTAGCGAAGACTCGGTGGGCGCGATGGTGGCTTCGGCGCTCGAGCACGCTGAAATGCTCGACGCTCTTGGCTTCACGCGCTACTGCGTCTCCCTCAAGGATTCCGACCCGGCCAAAGTCATCGAAGGCAATCAGCGCTTTGCGGCAGAGCGTCCGGACGTGCCGCTTCATCTTGGGGTCACCGAGGCCGGTCTACCGCCGGACGGCATCATCAAAACCCGTATCGCTTTCGAGCAGCTCTTGACGCAAGGCATCGGCGACACGATCCGCGTCTCGCTCACGCTGCCGAACGCGACGAAACACGAAGAGGTCGAGGTGGGGCATCAAATCCTCGACGACATCGCTTCCGGCCGGTTTCGCTCGGTGCCCAAGACGTTGAGCAACGAGCTCAACATTATTTCTTGCCCGTCCTGCTCTCGGGTCGAGAACGAGCAATTCGTCGAGCTCGCGCAAAAAGTGCAGGAGATGACGCGCTATGCGAAGGACCACGCGATCACGATCGCGGTGATGGGCTGTCGGGTGAACGGGCCGGGCGAGACCGACGACGCCGATCTGGGCCTCTGGTGCGCTCCGCAATACGTGAACTTGAAAAAAGGAGGGGACGGCCTCGGCGCGTTCTCCTATGAGGAGATTCTGCCTCGGCTCAAAGAGGAGCTCGACCGGCTGATCGAAGAGAAAACAGCCGCCTGCTAGCCTTCTTTTTTCCCAGTGGTCGGTGCGGCGGAGGTCTTTTTCTTCTTCTTCGGCTTGGGCCGGGTCTTGCCGTTGCTGCTTTGGAAGATCTTGCCGCGCTTGGTTCTTCGATCGCCTTTACCCATGGGAGAGCAATTTTAGCGCTTTCGGCGCGCGAAAGCGAAGGGATACAATCGCTGGCATGCACATCGATCTGAACTGCGATATGGGGGAGAGCTTCGGCATCTACCGCATCGGCGCCGATGACGACGCGATGCTCGACCTCGTAACGTCGGCCAACGTGGCCTGCGGCTTTCACGCGGGCGACCCGAGCATCATCGACCGCACCGTCGGTCTCGCCGTGAAACACGGCGTCGCCGTGGGCGCTCATCCGAGCCACCACGACCTCCGAGGGTTTGGGCGGCGGAACGTGGATGCGAGCCCGGATGACGTGGAATCCGATATCGTCTATCAAGTGGGAGCCGTTCTTGCCTTCGCGAAAGCGCACGGCGTGCCGCTCGTCCACGTCAAACCGCACGGCGCGCTCTATAACCAAGCCGTGGCCAACGAAGAGCTCTCCGGTGCTATCACGCGCGGCGTGGCGCGCGTAAGCCGTGACCTCATCTTCGTCGGCCTCGCGGGGTCTGCGGTGATGCGCGCGGCGGCCGAGTCGAATGGGCTCCGCTATGCAGGCGAAGCCTTTGCCGACCGCGTCTACAACCCGGACGGGACGCTGCAATCGCGAAAGATCGAAGGCTCCGTCATCACCGATCCCGAACAGGCCGCCGCTCAAGCCGTGTCGATTGCAGCGGAAAAGCAAGTCACCGCGCACGACGGCACGGTGGTGCCGCTCGACGCGGAGACGCTTTGCCTTCACGGCGACAACCCAGCCGCGCTCGATAATGCGAGGATCGTGCGGCGCGCTCTTAGGAAGAGCGGCGTCGACGTCCGCTCTGTCGGGTGATGTTGCGCGTCTCCCCAGTGCGAATTCACTTGTACAGGACACTAAGTCGGTGAGGGGATGAGCGAGCTTCGTTTTCTTCGGGCCGGTGACGCTGCCGTTGTGATCGAGCTCGGAAACGCCATCGACCCCGACTTGAACGAATATGTCCGCGCGCTCGACCAAGCGATTCTCGACGCGCCCTTCGATGGCTACATCGAGGCCATACCGACCTACCGCTCGTTGCTCGTGTTCTACGAGCCGCCGACGGCGAGCTTCGAAGGCATAAGGGCGCACGTCCAAAACCTAGCGAAGAAACTCGAGGCCTCGACTACGCGACCGCCGACGCGATCGCACGAAGTTCCCACTGTTTACGACGGAGAGGATCTCGATGACGTCGCGCGGCTCGCCGGCGTCACGAAGAACAACGTCATACGGCTTCACAGTGGGACGGAGTACCTCGTCTACGTCGTCGGGTTCACGCCTGGCTTCGCCTATATGGGAATGACGGACGAGAAGCTCGCGCTCGGACGCCGCAGCTCGCCGCGCACGCGCGTGCCAGCGGGCGCGGTGGCGACCGCGATGGGACAAACGGGCATCTATCCGCAGTCGACGCCAGGCGGATGGCATCTTCTCGGCCGGGCGGAGCACCGAACGATGTTCGACATCGCTTCTGATCCTCCGAGCCGCTTTCTTCCGGGCGACCGCGTTCGCTTCGTGCCTGTTAAAAGGCTTCCGGCATACGAGCCCCCATCGGCCCCGAATCCGAAAGTGCCGACGACGAGCCCGAGTCTTACGGTTGAAGACGGTGGCCTCTTAACGACGGTGCAGGACCTCGGCCGCATCGGCTACCAGCGCTACGGTGTCCCGGTCGCGGGTGCGGTCGACGCTCCCGCGCTTCGCGCGGCGAATCGGCTCGTGGGGAACGAGCTAGGGGCGGCCGCACTCGAATGCACCGTGAGCGGGCCGAGGCTCCGTTGCCTCAGAACGACGATCGCTTCGGTGACGGGCGCCGACTTGGTCGCGGTCGTCGAACGCCGCGACCTCGGCCGTTGGCGCGTGCCGCCCTGGAGCTCGTTTCGGCTCCGTCCAGGCAACGTCTTGACGTTCGAAGGCCGGCGCTCGGGTGCGCGCGCCTACGTTGCGTTCGCGGGCGGGATCGACGTTCCACCCGTTCTCGGCTCGCGCTCCACCTACGTAATTGCCGAGATGGGCGGCTTTGAAGGCCGCGCGCTCCAAGCGGGCGATGGCCTAACGCTTTTGGAATCCAAAGAAATCGCCGTTGGCCGTGTCTCGTCCTTGCATGGGCAGCCCGAGACGAGCGAAGGCGACGTCACGCTCCGCATCGTCTGGGGTCCGCAAGACAACTATTTCACCGACGAAGGACGCACGACGCTCGTGACATCGGTGTACATGGTTGGGCCCCTCTCGGACCGCATGGGCTATCGGTTGGAAGGGCCGGCGCTCGAGCACAAAGACGCTCGGGAGATCATTTCCGACGGGATGATGCTGGGCGCCGTCCAAGTGCCCCCGAACGGCCTTCCCATCGTGATGCTGGCCGACCACGCCACGACGGGCGGCTATCCGAAGATCGCCACTGTGGTCGGCGAAGACGTCGCGAAGCTCGCGCAGCTTCTACCGGGCGAGCGCGTCCGTTTTCGGGCTGTCGAGCCCTAACGCGCTCTCGCTCGAGGTGACCGTTCAGGTCTGAGCTATGACGAAAAACTTCGTGCCGAACGTCCTCGCCGATTTGCTCGTCTGGAGGCGATACTTTGCGATACGTTCCAGGCGGCGGGGTAAGCAAGAGGACAGGTAACGATTTGCGTTCGCTCATTGGTATGATGCACGCCGCATCCAGTAAGGAACGGTGGCAGAATGAAAGCGTTCAGAACGGTGTTTCTACTTTTTCTCGTCCCCGCCCAAGTGGCGGGCGCGGCGGCCAAGCTCGACGTGGCCTACGCGTCCGTCGAACGGATCCTCACGACGACGTTTTTGACCGAAGGTGGCCGGCGCTATCTCCAGGGAGGTCCGGAGGACACATGCGCTTATGCGTTCATCCAGGAGCCCAGGGTCAGCGCGGTCGGGGAGCGGCTCCAGATACGATTTCTTTTCGCGGCACGCGCGGGTAAAGAAGTGGCGAGCAAGTGCGTTGGGCCCGGAGACAATTTCGACATCGTCGTGAGCGGCGTTCCGAGTTATGGGAACGGAGAGCTCTTTCTCGACGAACTGAGATTCGAAGCTGAGCACAAGCTCTTCGACGTGTTCTCGAAGCTCATCGAGCGCCAGCTCGCTCCGCAAATGAAGATCCGGGCGAAGACTTACATCGAGAGCTACTTCGCCGAGCTCACGACGCTCGGGGCGGGGCGCGTGAGCCTCGACACGTTGAGTCTCCAGAATATCGAGCTCGGCACAAGCTCCGCAGTGCTCGAGGCGGACTTTCTCATCAACGTTCAGCCTTGAGAAGGCACGTCATGCATGACCGACGTATCGGCGACGCGGAGCGTCCCATCGATCCGCGCCGCCGCAATGGGAATCTAGCTGCCTTCCGTCGCCCCGTGATCGGTGAGCGTAGCGAGGGCTTGCCTCGCGGCTGCGGCCACCTCCGAATAGGGGTCGAGCCGAAGTGAGCGCTCCCAGTAACCTGTTGCTCTCTCTGAATCCGCAAGCGCCGCGCGGATACATCCTGCGTGATACAAGAACTTCGCGTCCTTTATCCCGGGCGCGAGTGCGGTCTCCATCTGTTCCCACGCTTCCTAGGAGTTTCCCGCGCGGAAAAGCGCCCAAGCATAGGCATCGAGAGTGAAGACGTCCCGGCGGCGCCCCGACGCCGTACGTGCGATTCCAAGCGCTCGGGATGTCTCGTTTGCTACATCTGCATAGTAGAAGACGAGCTCCCGGTTGGCATTGTCGTTGGCCTCGGACTCCATCAAAGCAAGTCGCTCGAACTCGGAAAAGAGGTCGGCGGCCTCGGCCTCAGTGCCTCGTCCCGCGCGGCGTTTGGCTTTCGCCACGTCGTAGAGGTTCTCCGGGTGGGGCGCAACGCGGTAGCGCGCTTCGAAAAGAGACACAGCTTCGTCAGACTTGCCCTGAGCCATGCGGATGTGCGCGAGCTCCGCGAGCGCGTAGTGGTGTCGGGGAAGAGCTCGAGGGCGTGCTCTGCGGCTTCCTCGGCCGCTCCGATTGCTCCTCTCGACCTTTCGAGATGAGCGACCTGTGTCAGCAACCACGCGCGCTCCTCGTTCTCATTGAAGTAGGTCTGTTCGTAGGCGCGCCTCATCCATTCGAGCGCGCCGTCGATATCCCCGAAGAGCTCTCGGAGGTAAGCCCCGCGCGTGACGCCGGGTAAGTTCCCCGGTCGCAAGTCGAGCATCCACTGTGCGGCCTTTTCGGCGGCCTCGTAGTCACCGAGCTCGACGTGGGCATCCGTGAGAAGCCCGTACACCATGACGTCGTCCGGCGCGCGACGGTTCAAGGCTTTGGCTTTCTCGAGTGCGCGCTCGAACTCGTGTTGGCCCAGCAAGACCCATACTTGGATCTTCTGCCCCGCGAAATTATCAGGGGCGAGGTCGAACGACATCTCGAGAGCGTCTTCGGCTTTTGCGTAATACTCAGTGTCCGCGGTCTCCCGTGCACGCCGTGTGAGCGCGAGCGCCAGCGCGTTGTAGCCTTCTGAGGCGCCCGGGCTCTTCGCGATTTTGGCCCGCGCGGCGTCGATGCGCTTTTCCGCCGGCGAAGGCGACTGGGCGAAAGCGGGCGGCGCGGCCACGCTCACAGCGAGCAGCATTGCAAGATGAGCTCTCTTGTGTCTCTTCCTCATGATATGGGACCGCCGCCCGGCTCGCCTGGATCCACGTGGCGACGGTTGCGGCCGTCGGGCGCGGAAGCGAGATAAGGAAACGCCTCGCGGTACGCGGCGTCGTTGACGTTGACGCCGTCCCCGAGACGTCCATTCACCTCGGCAACGAAACCCGTGAAGCCTGGGGCAAGAACGCCGCCGATGGCCACCCGGAGCGTGATGTCAACGACGTCGTCGAAGACTCGCCGGCCGTTTGGAAAGCCCGCCCCGTCGCCTGCGAGCAGTCCCAGCCGGCTGGCCATGGCCGATGGCGTCGCGGGAACGCCAGTATTCAAGCGCAACAAGTCAGCAATTGGGCCGGCTTCGGTTCCAGCAGCGGCAATGGGTGGCGCATAGGTTACGAGCGGCAGGAGGTCGAAGCGAGGCGCCGCCGGAACGGCGAGCGCGCCACCGTAGAGCGCTTCTACGATGCTCACGATCGGCGGGTCGAGAAAAAAATCCGCGAACTGAGCGTCGTTTCTGGGCTCGTCCATGCTGAAGCGATCCTTCGAGCCGATGCCGATGAGGAGCTCGTTGATGAGCGGATTTCCCATTCTCTGGACCTGACGCCACGGGCCCTTGTGCTTGGCCTCTTCCGGAGAGCGTCGGATCGTCATGCGCCGTCTAGAAGTGGTCGTCCAGACGCCGATCGTGGCATCGGGTGAGCCCGCTGGCTCCAATATGCCAGTACGCGTGAGCATGTCGATGGGAACTTCTATCGCGATGGAGTTCACCGCAAAACCCGACACGGTGTCGCTCGCAAAATTCATCGCCGCGCCATCCTCGTCCGCGGTGAGCACGCCCGGAACACCGCTCGACAAAGTGCGGAAGTTCGCGGTGTCGAAAGCGGCTCCCAAATCGATCCAAAACGCGTCGTCGCTGGTCCCGGCAAATAACGAAATACCGTTCGAGAGCCCATAGGTACCGGCGTCGAACAGAGCTTCGTAGTCCATGGTTCGCGGGCCGGCATTGCCGGGCACGACGAAGAAGGGAGAGCCGTCGTCGTTCCGGAGCTCGGTCTTGTCCTTCTCGCTCTTATTGCTCTTATTGCTCTTGTTACTTTTCGTTCGCTTTCCGTTTTCCTTCGACATCGTGACGCGATAGGTCTGGCGCAGGTTGAGCCCGGGATTCGAGAAGTCGCGAATTTGTGGCGGCACGACGAGGGTGCCGGTGTTGGGGTCGAAGGCGCCATCGTCACCGATGCCCGCGACGGCGGTATAAACACCGGGAAGTTGGAATTCCGTCTCGAATCGAAATTGAAAGGTGACATCGGCCCGCGCGTCATGATCGTTATCGACATGAATCTCGTAGAGAATGTTCGGGTCAAAGGGAAAGAGGTTCGGGCCGTTCCCGGGCTCGAGCAGCGGATCGACCCCCATAATCAACGTGACGTTCGAAGGCGGTGTTTCCGGAGCTTGGTCGGCGGTGTAGCTGACGAACGCATAGACGTCGGTGATGTCCGCCTTGTGGTCGAGCGCGGTGATTGGAGCTTCGCGGTGGTTGGAAGACCGCGCCACGGCAGCAGCCACGGCCAGGCCAACGACCAAGACAATCGTTTTTGGTTTCACATTCTTCATCTAGCTCTCCTTGTTCATCTAAGAACGTTTTGCTGGTGATACGCCGCCGGGGCGTTTTTGGATGAGCGATGAAGAGAGGAAGAGGGTCCTAGCTGCTAGGAGCTGAGCAGCACCATGGGACCCGTCGGCTGCGGGACACCGCCCGCGGGCTCTACGGTGACGGCCACCGTTACGTTGCCTTCGAAACCGGGAAGCGGCTCACCGTCCAGCCGAGCGCTTCCGTCCGCTTGGACGTCGAAGATACCCGCGCTCACGGGTGTACCGTCGACGATGAGCCAGATTTGATACGTCTGTCCCGCGGGGAGCGGGTCGAGGTTCTCGACATAGAGGAACAATCGTCCATTCTGTGAATCGAGAAAGGCGCTCGCACGCGCGCCGGGCGCCGCGGGCTGAGCATCGAGAGACACCGCTCGGTTTCGCGGTGAGCTCAAAGCGTCGAAGATCTCCTTGACCCGGGCCAGCTCTTCTTCGAGCAGGAGGCGGTTCGACGTCTCGTTATCGAGCTCGCGCGCGAGGGAACGCGTCTGAATCCAGAGTCCCGTTGCCACAACTAGGCTCGCGGCGGTTGCGAGAGCTGCCCAATAGACGTGAGCCGTGCTTTTTTGCCCGGAGGGATTCAGAGAGGCGTCCGCCCGGACAGGGTCGTTGCCCACCCTGGAAAAGAGGCGCTCGCGAACCCGTGCCGGCGGATCGATGGGGTCGATGGACAGAGCGAGCTCGTCGGACACGTCACGCGCTTCACGAAGAGACTCTTGGCACGCCGCGCAGCCCGCCGCCAGGTGAGCCTCGAAGCTTTTCCGCTCGGGCGTGTCGAGAGCGCCGAGCGCGTAGAGCGCCGCCAGCTCCTGGTATTCGTCCTGTGGCTTCATCGGAGCTCTCCCGAAGAGGCGAGACTCTGCTTCAGTTTGTCGATGCCCATCTTGATTCGGCTCTTCACCGTGCCTAACGGTTCGTCGAGGCGCGCCGCCGCCTCGCGATGTGTCATCCCCTGGAAGAAACAAAGCTCGACGGCCTGCTGTTGCGCCGGCGGAAGCTCCTCGAGCGCGCGCCGGACGTGGCGTCGGCGCTCGGCAAAATACGCGGAGTCCTCGGGACTGGCGCCAGGCGGCACAGCCTTGTCGACCGAGAGGGCCTCCGTTTCCGGCCGGCGGCTCGCCGATCGAATCCGGTCGAGCGCGCGGTTCCGGGTGACGGCGAAGAGCCATGTGCTGAAGTGGCCCCGCTCGGGGTCGTACAGAAGCTTCTTCTTCCAAAGTTGCCAGAACACGTCTTGGGTGATCTCTTCGGCTTCCTCGCTGCTGCCGACGATCCGAATCGCGAGCGCGTGCACGTAGCCCGCGTAGCGGTCATAGAGCGCTTCGAGAGACGCGACGTAGCCGGCCCGCACTTCGGACAGCAGCTCCCCGTCCGAAGCGGGAGACGTCGCCGATGTGGCTAGTTCACTCAAGCACGTGCCCTTTCTAGTGTCTCGTTCTTGATACGCCGTGTACGCTTTCTTGGATGACTATTATGACCGCTTATTCGAGCGACGTGTCACCTGGCTCGAAAACAGAGCACGATGAAATTTCCTGAAACCTTTGGGCAAGCTGGGAATCCAAGCCTAAGAATCCGTTAACGAGCTCCGGACGAGGCGAAATGTGGGGCTCTCACAAACAGAATTCAGGAGGTTTTCAATGTATTTGAAAAGCACGATCGCGAAAATGGCCCTTTCTGGCTCCATAGTTTGTCTCGGCGCGATAGTTTCCCTGGCCGAGGATGATGGGGCCTCTTCCGTGGACCGAGCGGCTTACACGGTCACTTTTGCGCCGTCCTGGAACCCCGCGACGCATCCCACGGACTATCCAATCACTCACGCTAAGAAGGGGCTTCTGACGCCCGTCATCGGCGCGACGCACGCGGACGCGTTCAGCCTGTTTGCGAAAGGAAAAACGCCGTCTCCGGGTTTGGAGCGACTGTCCGAAATGGGCAAGCATGATCCTCTCGATCAAGAGATTCAATCAGCCATACACAGCGGCAAGGTCGGGACACTCATCCGTTTCGCCGATGCCAGCCCCGGCCCGGTTCACCCGACCATTAGCTCGATGTTCGAGGTCTCGACAACCTTTCCGCGGGTATCTTTGGTAGGCATGATCGCGCCGAGCCCGGACTGGTTCTACGGCGTGTCCGACGTCAGCCTGCAGCAAGATGGCCGCTGGGTTTCCTCGATGGCGGTCACCGTCTACGCCTGGGATTCGGGTGGAGATGCCGGTACCCGCTACATGGCGGACGATCAGGACTTGAACCCGAAAGCCGCGACCAAAGCGCTCACGAACGGCGACTTTGTCCAGAACGGAAATCGCGTTCCCGTCGGGACATTCGTCTTCAAGCGCATCCCGCGCTAATTCCGCATCTCGTGAAACCGGCTCGGTGCCCGGAAGTCTCGACTCAGGCTTCTGGGCGCCTGGCGGGTCAACTTCAACGGCTCAACGGCTCAACCGCTCAACGGCTCAACGACTCAACGACTCTCAGCGGCTCTCAGCGGCGGTGTTTCGATGATGACTCAAAGTGGAAAGCGTCTGGCGTTGGTTCTTCTGTTCTCGGCTACGGCCCTATTCGCACTGGGGCCAGCTCTTCTCAAGCTTCTCACCACCATGGGTGGGTCGCTCGGCGTTCGCTACCCTGGAGCGATTTCTTTCTGCAACGTTTTGTTCGTCGGCAATCTGTGTGCCGGACTGACGATGGTGATTTTCCACGGCGCCGGGAAACTCGCGACCGAGCTCGCTCGGCAGTCGAAGAAAACCATCGGGCTTTTGCTTTTGGGGGCTCTGGTGTCCACCATCTATCCGGCCCTCCTATTTACCGCGCTCGAGCAGACCTCCGTCATCAATATCGTGTTGCTCTCCCGATTCAACGGCATTGTTTTTGTTGTACTGTCGGCGATGTTCTTCGGCTCGAGACTTCGAAAGCTCGATGTCGCGGGTTACGCGCTCATCGGAGTCGGTGTGTTCTTTCTGGTGGTCATGAACAACGGTGGCCTTCGCATCCAAACGGGAGAGCTGCTCGTTCTGATCGCAGCGCCTTTTTTAGCGCTGACCGAGTTCATCTCTCAGCGAGTGCTGCAGTTTTGCTCGGTACCGCTCTATGTGTTTTTTCGCAACTTCGTCTCTGCGATGGTGTTTTTCGCGATCGCGATAGTCCTGTTTGGGTTCGAGCACTTTGCGATGGCTTTTATCGGCGAGCTTTGGTTGATCATGATCGCTTACGCCGCTCTCGCGGTGGTGGCGGCGCAGCTCCTATGGTTGCGGGCGACCAGCATGCTCCCGGTCAAGACGATCGCCAATAGTCAGTTGCTCAACCCGGCGATGAGCCTTTTGTTCGCCTTTCTGCTCCTGGGCGAGGTGCCGAACTCGCAGCAGTGGTCGGTCATGGCGATTGTACTGGCCGGAATGCTCCTTCCGAGGCTGGCCGGCGCTGGGCTTCGGTATTCGCACAGACCGATATTCGCACGGCTGAACCCGATCGGCATCCACTGACTTCGTCGTCGTCGTTCTGAAAAGTCCGTTTCTAAAGGATCGAAAAAAATGAAAGTAACGAAAGTGAAAAAAAAGCCAGCTTTTTCCTCACTGTCCTTCTGGCCCTGGGACTCACCCTGGCTTTCGCTGCAGGGCTCGAGGATCCTGTCGTTCTGCATAGCGACGCGCTGGACTGGGAGACTCTACCGAGCGGTGTCGAGCGAGCCGTTCTGTACGGCGACCCGGACGCGCCCGGGCCTTTCGTCTTGCGCTTGCGCTATCCCGCCGGATATTCGAAGCCCCCGCATCACCATCCTCGCGATGCGTACATCACGATATTGCAGGGCGGATATTTTCGCGGCTACGGCGCCCGCTTCGACAAGTCGAAAGCCTATGCGCTCGTAGTCGGATCCGGATTGAACGCGTTACGTTTGGAGTTGTCGAAATGCGCCGTAACGAAAATGCGCGTTCCGCTCGGGATAGCGATGGGTTCTTTCAATAGATAGGTGTGCTGAGCACTCAGGGCTTCCAGCTCAACATGAACAGAAGCTGGTTGATGTACTCCGCGGTGATTCTCGTGGCGCTGTACGGCCGGGGATTGTTAGGACAGTCGAAGTCGTTCGCAAAGGCCGAATGGTGACTGATGATCAGGCTCACCACTGGAAACGACCCGTTTGGGGGATCGAAGAACCAGTGGTAGATCGGGCCGCCGCTGTGGCCCGACGTGAGGTCGCAGGCGTGATTGGCCAGCCGGGCCCACCCCTGGGCGTCGTAGTGGTCGTAGTCGCCGACGTTGCACTGGTTGAGGTCCCCGTAGAGCGCACCCTCGACCAGGCTGGCGTGGTAGCCGATGGGCGATCCCCCGGACTGAGCCGGGTAGCCGAGATTCCGCTGGTACGACGAGGTCAGCGCGTTCTCCGATCGCGCTGCCGTGCCCATCCACCCGGCCACGTCTCCCAGCCGCTGGGGGAGGATGAGGATGGCGATGTCAAGGCCCGTGTACCAGTTGCCGGGGGTGTTGACAGCCGCCGCCGGGATCCAGTACCAGCGAAATCCAGTGTTCAGCCCCTCGGTGTCGCTCATGTGAGCCGACCCGTAGGGCGAGAGTGTTCCATCGCGACCCGGGATCACGAAGAAGTCATACCATATGTTGCCGCCGCCCTTGACGCAGTGTCCCGCCGTCACCACGTGCCTCGGTCCGACGAGGGTTCCGGTGCACGACGTGCTGTCGCTCGTCGACGTAGAGCACCTTCTCCCAATGCTCGCCGCCATCCACGCTTCGAAAGACGCCTCGCTCTTCATTGGGTCCGAAAGCGTGGCCCAGAGCGCCCACGTAGACCCGCTTCGGCTCTTTCGGGTCGATGAGGATGCGGGAGATGTGGCGCGTGTCCTCGAGGCCGAGATGCTTCCAGCTTTCGCCGCCATCGGTCGTTTTGTAGACACCGTTTCCGAAGGAGACGCTGTTGCGAAGATTGGCTTCGCCCGTGCCCACGTAGAGAACGGCCGGATTCCCCGGCTCGAGCGCAATGTCGCCAATCGAAGCGACCGGCTGCTCGTCGAAGATCGGCTGCCACTTGATGCCGCCATCGGTGGTCTTCCATACACCGCCGGAAGCGGCCGCGGCATAGACGATGCGCGGATCGCCCGGCACGCCTTCGATGTCGGAGGCGCGGCCTCCCATGACAGCAGGGCCAATATTGCGCCACTCGAGCTCAGCGAACGGCGAGTTCTCGGCGGCGAGAAGCAGAAGAAGCATCCAGTTCAGCATCCAAAACATCTGGGTCTACCTTTCGAAGAATGCGACGAGCTTGGAGCGGATTTGATCGCGAACGCGGCGGAACGATTCGAGTATCTCTTCTTTCGATCCGACGGTGCCCGCGGGGTCTTTGTGCGGCCAATGTAGCTTTTCCACCTCGCCCGGGAAAACCGGGCACACCTCTTCGGCGCAGAGCGTGATGACGGTCGCGACCTCCTCTTTGGGGATGTCGTCGACGGACTTTGCGTGATGCGTCGAAAGATCGATCCCAATCTCGCTCATGACCTCGATCGCGTAGGGGTTCACTTGGGCCGGCATCGAGCCGGCGCTCAGGATCGCGACTCCTTCGGGCGCGAGAGAGCGGGCCAGCCCTTCCGCCATTTGGCTCCGCGCCGAGTTGGCGACGCAGAGAAAGAGAATGGATGTCGGCGTCTCGCTCATGCGGTAATGGTACCGTTTCCCGCCGACAATCGAAGCGTTGCGTGGTCATGGTAGATTGATGGTCGAGAGGTGTTCGCTATGCCGGCTTTTGCTTTCGCTTTGATGCTCGCGGCCGCGCCTTCGCCGTTCACGGTCGGCGCGCCCGCGCCCGCGCTGACGCTTCCATCGAGCGATGACGGAGTCCCGCTCTCGCTCCAGGACTTCCGCGGCGAGAAGGTGATGCTCCATGTGTGGGCCTCCTGGTGAGCGGGCTGCCGCAAGCACGTGCCCGGGTGGCACGAGAGAACGAAGACGCTTCAAGACGAAGGCAAGCTCCAGATGGTCGGCATCATCGAAGAGCAACATCCCGACCGTACCCGCCTGTTCATGCAGTGGAAGGAAATGAGCTGGCCGCTTCTCATCGATTCGCTGAACTTGCTCGACGTCTTGGCGGTGCCGCTCACCTATCTCATCGACGAAGCGGGCATCGTCCGCTACGAACGGCCTAGCGACGAGGACCTCGAGGTTTTCCTCACGACGGATTACACGCATGTGCCCGGCCGGGGAACGGAGCTCGACGTTGCCGAGGATTCGCCGGAGCACGTGCTCCTTTGGGGCGGCGACGTGAGCGACGCGATTGCCGGCCTCCTAAAGCGCGTCGCCGAGCCCGACGCGCGCGCGCACTTTCGTCTCGGCGTAGCCTATCGCAAGCGCTACGACTCCGACGCGCGGAAGCCTGACGACTTCGCGAAGGCGGTCGAGCACTGGGTGCAAGCTCTCGAGCTCGACCCGAACCAGTACATCTTCCGCCGACGTATCCAGCAATATGGACCCCCGCTCGACAAGCCGTACCCCTTTTATGACTGGGTTCCCGAAGCGCGCGCCGCGATCGAAGCGCGCGGAGAGACGGCCATAGCACTCGCGGTCGAGCCCAGGGGCGCCGAGTTTGCCGAGCCCGTGAAGGCGTTCATCAGCTCGGGAACCGAGCGCGAGCCGCCCGATCCAGAGGGGCGCATCTTCCGAGACGAAGCGCCGCTCATCGGCGTCGAGACGGTGATGGTTCCGTCGAGGGTCGCTCCCGGCAAGAGTGTGAGGGTGCACGTCGTCTTTCGGCCCGACCTCTCGAAGAAAGCTCATTGGAACAACGAAGTGGACGACACCGTCTTCTGGGTGGACGTTCCCGACGGATGGCAAGTGGATGCCCGGCGCCACGCCGTCGCCATCCCGCCCGAGCCGGTGAGTCGAGAGCCGAGACATGTCGAGTTCGAGCTGCAGACGCCCTCGGATTTCGAGGGAGACGTTACGATTCCCGCTTACGCTCTCTATTACGTTTGCGAAGACGTCGATGGGACGTGTCTTTTCCGGCGCCGCGACCGTCGAAATCGTGGTGAAGGTGCGATGAGGGTGCGACTCGAGCGGAGACTAGCTCTAGCGCCGTGCGCTCAGCTCGTGATAGCGGGCCATCGCGGCTTGCTCTTCGGCCGTGTTCCCGAGCGCGGCGTAGGCTGAAGCGAGGTTCAGCTGGGTCGTGGCGTTTTGGGGCTCGAGCGCGGCCGCATGCGAGAAACATTCCACCGCTTGTTCTGGGTCCTTCGAATCCATCAAGATAGAGCCCAGAAGCGACCACGCATCTGGGAAGGCCTCGTCGAGGCGTACGGCCCGCTCGACGGCGGGCTTCGCTTCCGCTAGTTTTCCCGCCCGCATGAGAAAGAGAGCCGCGAGATAGTAGAACTCACCGACACCGTCGTCTTTTTCGATGGCTTCGGTGATCCACTCATAGGCGGCTTGGACGTCGCCTTTGGAAAAAGCAATCTTCGCGAGCATCGAGCGCGCGAGGGAGTGCTCTGGGTCGATATCGAGCACGCTCGCAAAAACGCTTTCGGCCTCGCGCATGTTCCCGCGAGTGAGAAGATCGACGGCGCGTTTGTAAGTTGCGGCGCTTCGAGCTTCGCGCTCGTCTTTGGCTTGCTCTTCTCGGCTGAGCTCCTGGAACCGCGCAGCCGCGTCCTGGGCCTCGTCGATCCGGCCCGCCCGCCGATAAGCCGTCGCGAGGTTGTAATAGACCTGGGATGCTTCCGGATGGTCCTTCCGTGCTCTTTCGAGCTCCGGGAGCGCTTCCTCATCACGCTCGGTGCGCTCGAGAATGCGCGTGAGAAGGAGTCGTGCTGCGAGCATCTCGGGAGAGATTTCGAGCGCCTTGCGCACTTGCGCTTCGGCTTCTGCATAGCTCTCACGATCGCGGCTCAACAGATTGGCGACGTGATAGAGCAGCAGGGGATCGTCCGGGCCGCCCCGGTATGCAACGAGCGCGTCGTCGTAGCGCTTTTCCGCCTCGAGCTTCTGGCCGAGCATGAGCCGCGCGCTTTGGTCTTCTGGCCGGAGCTCGAGATAGCGGCCGAGCGCAGAGAACATCGCGTCTTTCGGCCCGAGCTTCTCGTAGACGGCGGCGAGCAGGATTAGCGATTCGGGAACGTCGGCGGCCTTTTCGAGCGCCGCTTTGGCTTCCTCGATACGCCCGCTGCGGTAGAGAAGCTCTCCCTGGGCGTAGGCGTAGGACGTGTCGTTCGGCGCTAGCGCCACCGCGCGCTCGACGTGCCGGAGGGCCTCCTCGACCCGTCCACCGGCCGCATAGAGCGCGCTGAGCGCAAGCTGGATTGCGGCGTCATCCGGCCGCGCGCGCGAGGCCTTTTCGAGCACCTGGAGCGCCTGAAGGCTCTGCCCTTGTTCTACGAGCGCCCGGGCTTCCTGCACAGGATCTTGCGTGAGAGCTCCCAAAAAAAGAAGCGCTCTGAGGACGAAGCTCATGGCATTTTCCCGAGCGCGCGGAGGTTGTCCCGCGCGGCATCGAGCTCGGGATCGATCGCGAGCGCTTTTCGAAAAGCCGCTTCGGCCTCGTCGTTTCGTCCCTGTCGTGCCATGGCGATCCCCAGGCCATTGTAGGCCTCGTACGAGCTCGGCGCGAGAGCCACGGCTCTCGAAAAAAGCTCGACCGCGGCTTCAAGCTCGCCCATCTGCATGCGCACGCTGGCGAGGTTCAGGATGGCGGGCGTGTAGTCGGCTTCGATGACGAGCGCCCTCTCGTAGTGACCTCGTGCGGTGTCGGCGTCGCCTTGTCGCTCGGCAACGAGGCCGAGCGAGTTTCTTGCGTCGACGTTTCGAGGGTCGAGCTCGAGCGCGCGCTCGAATAGGCGGTGGGCGTCGTCCCAGATGCCGTTGCGTGCGCGCTCCCGTCCCGCTGCCAGCGCGGCCCTGAGCGCCCACTCACGAATCTCGTCCCCGGGCGCGCGCGCGAGCGCATCCTCGAAGGCGGCGTGCGCCTCGACAGGATTTCCCGCTCCTAGCTGCGTCTCACCGAGGCTCATCCGAGCGCCGATATGCTGCGGGGCGATTTGGAGCCCGGCTTCAAAAAAAGCCGCGCTCTCGTCGAAGCGTGCTTGCTCGAGAAGCTCGGCGCCGAGCAGGAAGTGGCTTCGCGCGCTCTGCGGCGACGTGGCCACCGTCCGGCGAAACAGTGTCTCGTTGTCGAGCCAGTCTCGGTTGCGCGCGACGACGCGCGCCGCGCAGGCGACGACGAGGACCACGAGTAGCACCGAGCGGCGAGGGAGCGCATTCAGTGCAAGTGCTATGAGAAGGGCCGCGCCGAGCATCGGGAGGTAGGTGAGCCGCTCCGCGAACAGGGATCCGAGCGGAAAGATGATGTGAAGAAATCCCGCGAGCGGCAGAAGGAACGCCATCGCCGCGAACGCGACCGCTCCGCGCCGCTTCCACGCCAGCAACGAAAGCCCGACGACGATGGCGAGCCCAACGAGGACGCGAAAGTCGAGCGAGCTCGGGATGGGGATTTGGTTGTAGGAATAGTCCGCGGAGAGTGGTCCCGGCCAAAGCACGAGCCCGGCATATTTCGCGAGAAGGGCTGGTGCGGTCAACACACGGCTCGCGACGGGCGCGCCAGCGATGGGGTTGTCGAGAAAGCCAATCTCGCGGCCGCCGATGCCAAATCCGCCGAGCGCGCTCACTCGGAGCGCCACATAGACGATGACAGCGCCCGCCATGGGGAGCAGATCGCGACGCTCGAACAGGAGCCAATAAAGCGCGAAGAGCGGGAGGGCGAAGGCCGCACTCTCCTTTGAGCACAGTGCGAGAAAAAAAAGCAGGCCGACCAAAACCGCGTGCTTCTTTCGTACGTAGAGCAGAAACGCGCCGATCGCGAAAACGAAGGCGAGGATTTCGCCGCGCCCCACGATCGCGTTGACGGCTTCGGTTTGGATGGGGTGAAGCGCGAAGAGAAGCGCGGCCGCGAGACAAACGTAGCGGCACAGACCGAGTGCGCGCGCGACGAGTAGAACCACAACACTCGCGCCTGCATGAAGGAGATCGTTCACGAGGTGAAAGCCAAAGGAGCTCACGCCTAGCGCTCGGTTCAGTCCAAAGCTTGTGAGCGTGAGCGGTCGATAGAGTTCAGCGTGGACGATCTCGCCCCAATAGCTTGCCGTAACGAGTCCCCACCAATCGAGGCTCTGGACGAGCGGGTTCTGTTCGATGATGAAACGGTCGTCGTAGGCGAAGCCGTTGCCTAGATTGTTGACGTAGGCGAGGATCGCAACTCCGGCAACGAGGATCCCATCGACTGTCGCGGTAACGTTTCATCAAAACGAAACGGCCGGATCCGCCGCGGGGGCGAGCCTTCCGAAAGCTGCGGCCAGCTCTAGGCTACCAGCTGCAGCGGACGCCGGCCTGATTCTAACGTGGAGCTCCGATACGGAGTTTCAAAAACGTTGCGTCCGCTTGGTGCATTACTATGTTGCGGTGACATTATGTCGTTGTAGCATAGTGCGGTTACTCGCCGCGGACGGTGAATGACGATTCCCTTTCCAATCGCTCGCCCGTCACTTCATCGGTTACTCGGATGCGAAGCACGTAGTCGCCTGGGGAGCACTTGCGGAGTGGAATCATCGCGCTGATCCCTACGGGTTCGGCGGCCGGTCGGAGAAAACTGGTAGGGATGCCCATGAACAGCCGGTCGTCCCGCATCACGAAGATCTCGACTCGGATACGTTTGCGCTCGTCGACGTCGTTCTGAGTTCCGTATGCCTCGAGGTAGAACGCCACACTCTGATCCTGCCCGAAGCTTGCATCCAGGCTAGGTACGACGCGCACCGGCCCGAATCGAAACGGCCGAGGTGTCGCGAGAGAGGCTCCTTTGATGATGGCACCCGCAACGAAAAGAGAGCTGAGAGACAGGCCGCCGTCTCGCGCCGGCGCGACCTCGAGGTCACGTTCGAATACCCCGAGCGCTTCACGACGTAGGTCTCGGACGAACACCTGGAGTCGATAGCGGCCGGGCTCAGCGGTGAGACTCTCCTCGAAGTTCAGCATTCTCTGCTTCGATCGTGCCTCTTGATCCGCGGGAAGGCGGATCGTAAGAGCGTCCTCTCGACGCGCCACCTCTACTTCTTCGTCATTCATGAGCCGCACAAGATAGTCGAGACGGTATTGCACTTGTTCGGCGGAGCGTTCGCGGCCCAATGCGCTGTACGGCACGGCGAAGCTCACCGGAATCTTGGCCTCGGCCCCGCCATAGACAATGCCGGCGGCGGCGAGAACGGGAAGATGATCGAAGCTGGCCCGAGTCTCCACGAGCTCGTCGAGGGTGATGTTGCGAGACGGATCTTCGATCGCGCGAAGCTGTTGTTGGAGGTCGAGCTCGCGCATCATGAGGTGGGTTGTGTCGACGTCACGCACCCGGTTCAAGCCGGTGCGCCGGCCGCGTCTCGGGGCTACCAACGAGGTTCCCGAGGTCAACATCGGTGACGTCGGAGACTTTGGCCGCACCGGATTTCTACCGATCACATCAGAGCATACGCGCCTTCAAATCACGGATAACTTCACGTATTTGTTCGGTACTCATGATCTGAAAGTCGGTGGTGATATCAACCTCACGAACACCAAGCAAGCATTTATCGGCTTTTCCGGCGGGCAGTGGGACTTCAACACGCTCGAGGACTACATCGCCAGCAACCCCAACCGATTCCGGCAGCTCGTTGGGCTGAACGGCTTCACGACACTTCAATCGGGCAGCGTCGATTTCGGTCAAAACGAGTACGCGCTCTACGTTCAGGATACGTGGCGTCCGAAGCCTGGTTTGACCGTCAACGCGGGCCTCAGGTGGGAAGGACTCGACAATCCGACCGTCCCAACGGAGCAATTCGGAAATCCGACGCGCAACCCCAAAGAACCGGGCGATATTTTCGGCCTCGATCAACAGGAGGTCGTTGACGACTGGAACCAATGGGCTCCTCGATTCGGCATCGCCTGGGACCCGAACAATGACGGTCGGACGGTCATCCGAGGCGGCGCGGGTATTTTTTATTCACGGACACCCCTGCTCTTGATCGCCAACATCCTCACTAATAACGGTTTTCGTCAGGGAACCGTGGATCTTCGCAGCGGGTTCGATGTACTGCCGTTTACGTTTCCGGGAATTTTTCCCGAAGCGGGCCTGCCGCCCGACGATCCTCTTTCCGCACAGCTGGAAGCGATTCCGGTGGACGTTTTTTTCTGGGATCCCGATTTTCGCAACCCTCGAATCACCCGTTTCAACGTCGGTGTGGAGCGTGAGGTCGTCCAGAATCTCTCCGTGGGTGTCGACGTCGTCTATGCAGACTCCGATCGTGGCCAGAGGCGAGTCGATCTCAACATTACGGATACAGGGCAAACTGACGGGCTTGGACGCGCGCTATTCGATTCCAGGAACCGTCCCGGTCCACGCTTCCGTCGGCTAGCCCTCAACCAGTCGAATGCCAACGGCCGCTACTATGCCTTCGTCTTCTCCGCCCGGAAACGATTGTCGGGAGGCTCGCTCTTTCAGGCCTACTACACTTATTCGGACAACGTCTCGGAAGACGACAATGAGCGCAGCGCAACCGGGATCGGGCCGTCGCAACCCGAGAGCTTTGGTGTCGATCGCGGACCCAGTGATCGTGACGTGCGCCACCGCTTCGTTGGAAGCGTCGTCTGGGCATTGCCAGCGGACGTCCAGCTCAGCTCAACGATCATCATGAACACCGGCGATCCCTACAACATCACGTCCGGCTTCGACGACAACGGAGACGGCCTACGGAATGATCGTCCCGTGATCGACAGCTCGAACTGTCCATCCGGACTCGATACCCCGGACGGCCTCCAGCCGCGGAACAGCGCTCGCCAGCCGAGTTTCTACAATGTGGACATTCGCCTCTCGAAAGCGCTCGATTTCGGTTCGGCGGGGAGTCTCGAGCTTCTTTTGGACGTGTTCAATTTGTTCAACAGCGCCAATCGAAGGACCACGAATACGAACTTCAGTCGCTCCACGTTCACAGCATTGAACCGGGTCGGCGATTCACGACAGGCGCAGTTCGGTATCCGCTACCGTTTCTGACGTCCTATCGGGTTTCCAGTACGGGTCGGCCCCGGTGCTCCGGGGCCGGCCCTTTCGCACTGCGACCCAGCGTTTTTTGACATACTCGTCGACCATGGTGACCGGTCGTGCACGTTTCGCGGTGCTCGTTGCATCCGCACTCCTTGTGGGTCCTAGTCCGCGCAAGAACATGCATTTCGAGGACGTGGGTTCATCGTTTGCCAAGTCTTCTGTTCAAGAACAACGGCGACGCCACGTTCACGGACATTACGGAGCACGCCGGTGTCTTCGTGGATGGAGAAGGCAAGAGTCTCGGTGTCGTTTGGGGAGACTACGACAACGACGGAGACGCCGATCTCTATGTCGCCAACGACTCGATGAGGAACTTCCTTTTCAGAAACGACGGCGGAGGCAAGTTCGACGACGTGACACTGCTAGCCGGAGTCGGATACTCCGAAGACGGCGAGGCGCAGGCCGGCATGGGCACGGACATGGCCGACTATGACGGCGACGGCTTTTTGGACATCGTCGTAACGAATCTCGATTTCGAGTACAACGCGCTCTACCGCGGTGATTCGAGCGAGATCTTTGTGGAGCAATCCTTCGATGCTGGAATCGCCGAGCCGTCGCTCAACTATGTGGGTTTCGGAACTTTCTTTTTCGATTTCGACAACGACGCTCATGTCGATCTGTTCGTGGCCAATGGACATATCATCGACAACGTTCATTTATTCAAAGATACGACGACTTATGAGGAGCGAAACTTCGTTTTCCAGAATCTAGGTGACGGCACTTTTCAGGAGGTGGCCCAGTCGCTCGGAGCCGCTCTGAAAGAAGAAAATGTTGCGCGTGGCGCCGTGCCCGGGGACTACGACCTCGACGGTGACGAGGACATTCTCCTGACGCAATGTGGCCAGCCCGTGCGCCTGCTGCGCAACCTCGGTGGCAACGAGAACGGCTGGATTGCGCTACGACTCGTCGGACGTCGCTCGAACCGTGACGGGATTGGTGCGCGCGTGACCATTGAGATTGAGGCCGGCGGCCGGCGTTATTTCAAAGAGGTCAAGGCAGGTCGTAGCTATTTGTCGCAAAGCCCTCTCGAGGTCCTCTTCGGTCTGGGGGAAGTAGACTCGGCTCAGCACGTGGAGATCCGCTGGCCCTCGGGTCTAGTGGAAGAGCTCGGTGAGATCCCGAGTGGTTCGCGATGGACCGTCGTGGAGGGGCTCGGGCGCCCCCGAAACGGATCTAGTGTCGAGGCGAGGTAGCACCCTTTTCCCGAAGGCCGGCTCAGCGCGGCTCGCCACGAATGGCATCCAACGGATGGATCTTCGTCGTCACCTCCTGGCTGTCCACCCTCAGGGCTCGACGTCCATGGCGACGTCGAGAGCGCGAGCGCTATGGGTCAAGGCGCCCACCGAGATCCGATCGATGCCCGAATCGGCCACGGCCCGAATTTTCTCGAGGGTGATCCCTCCGGAGGCCTCGGTGAGGATCTTCCCGGCACACATTTCGACCGCGCGCCGCAGGGTGTCGGGGTCCATGTTGTCGAGCAGAACGGCATCGACTCCGAGGAGGAGAAGCTCTTCGAGCTGATCGAGGCTGTCGACTTCGACCTGGATCGTCGTCAGAGCCCCAAGGCTCTCGCGAGCCCGCTCGACCGCCTGGCGGACGCCGCCGGCGAGCGCGACGTGATTGTCCTTGACGAGCACGGCGTCGTAGAGCCCGTAGCGGTGTGTTCCTCCTCCCCCCGCAATGACGGCGTATTTCTCGAGAACGCGGAGCCCCGGCGTCGTTTTTCGCGTGCTCACGAGGTCGGGGGGAGTGCGGCCGATGGCCTCCTTAAACGTGCGGGTAGAGGTCGCAATGCCGGAAAGCCGCCCGACGAAATTGAGCGCGGTGCGCTCACCGGTGAGGATCGAGCGGGCGTCTCCGGAGAGACGAGCGAGAGGCTCACCGTACTGCACGTCGCTGCCGTCGGCCGCGAGCGATTCGAAGACGAGCTCATGATCGAGCCGGGCGAAGACGCGCTCCGCCATGAACAGGCCGGCGAGGCGCCCGGGCTGTCTCGCAACGAGGTGCGCGATCGCCTGCCTTTCCAGCGGCACGATCGCGTTCGTGGTGATGTCACCTGCGGCCGCCAAATCCTCTCTCAAGGCTTCCTTGACGAGAGTGTCGGTGACGGTCGCATCGGGCGGCTGCGGGTGCAGCTTGTTCGGCCTGTTCATCGGCGACGTCTCACAGCTCGAGCATCCGCTCCACGGCTCGTCGCGCCCGCGGCGCGACCTCCGGGGCGATCTGGACCCGATGCGTCATCGTCTGGAGCGCGTGGAGAATGTTGGCGAGCGTGATGCGCTTCATATGGGGGCAGAGATTGCAGGGACGGATGAACTCGGTATCCGGGTTGTCGATCTGGACGTTGTCGCTCATCGAGCACTCCGTCACCATGAGTACCCGGCCGGGCTTGTGGTCCGAGACGAAGCCGCTCATCGCGGAAGTGGAGCCGACGAAGTCCGCTTCCGCGAGCACACCGGGTGGGCATTCCGGGTGCGCCAGAATCGTGATGTCGCCGTACTGCTCACGCGCGCTCAGGAGATCCTCTGCCGTGAAACGCTCGTGCACCTCGCAGTGGCCTTTCCAGAGAATGACGTCGACCTTCGTCTGCTGGCTCACCCAGCGCCCGAGGTACTCGTCGGGGAGGAAAATGACCCGTTCGGCGCCGAGCGACTCGACCATCTCAACGGCGTTCGACGAGGTGCAGCAAACGTCACTTTCCGCCTTCACTTCGGCCGAAGTGTTGACGTACGTCACGACCGGAACGCCGGGGTAGCGCTCCCTGAGAAGCCGCACGTCCGCACCCGTGATGGAGGCGGCAAGAGAGCAACCGGCTTCCGTGTCGGGAATGAGAACCGTTTTCTCCGGGTTCAAGAGGCTGGCAGTTTCCGCCATGAAGTGCACGCCGGCGACGACGATGACCTCGGCGTCCGTCTCCGCCGCGAGTCGGGCGAGAGCAAGCGAGTCCCCCGAGCGATCGGCCACGCCGTGAAAGATCTCCGGCGTCTGGTAGTTGTGGGCGAGCACGATGGCGTTTCGCCTGCGCTTCCACTGCTCGATAGCGTGGATGTAGGGGGCGTGCACGCGCCACTCGAGCGCCGGCACGACGGCTCGCAGTCTCTCGTAGAGCGGCTCGGTCTCTCTCGCAATCTCGGGCGTCCACGGGGGCGGCCCGGGCTCGGTATGGCCGTGTGTCATGGTTCTCGTCCCTTCCTTATGCTCATATGGAGAACAACTGGCGCCAAATAAAAAGCGGGCCAACGCGCCCGACTATGCTCTGGAAGAGCATAAGGTAGCCTGGAGAAGCTGTCAACCAAGCCGGGGGAATCTCACTCCGGCACTCGGCCGCTCGCGCACGACATCGCGTCGAAACCGAAAGAGCTCCGCCGGACGTCCGCCCGTTTCGGCAAAGCTGGCGCCGGTGCCTTCCACGAGACGGCCCGTCTCGAGAAGTCGCCGGAAGTTCTGCTTGTGCAGGCGCACCCCGGCCAGAGCCTCGACCACCTTCTGAAGCTGGAGCAGCGTGAACGTCTCCGGCATAAGCTCGAAGACGATGGGCCGGTAGCGGATCTTGCTCCGCAGGCGGCCGAGCGCGGTGGCGAGGATGCGCCGATGGTCAAGGGCCATGTCGCGGCCGGAGTGCGTTGCCAGGCGCGCCTCCCAGAGAATCTCGTAACGTTCCAGCACGCGCTCGGGATCCCACGGTGCTTTTCCTTGACCGAAAGCGATATGGACTCGCTCTTTCCGTTGTTTCAGGGCTTTGTCGACCCAGCGCCTGAGCCTAGGCAGAAGCTCCTTCTGGAATTGGGAAGTCGGTCCCTCCCGACGGTCTTCCCACGGGAAGAACGAGTAGACGTCGAGCCACCGGGCCGTGCCCTTCACGAGCGCCTCCTCGCGGACGAGGGCGAGATACGCCACGGAGATCACGCGCATCTCTCCGCTGGCGAACGGATCGCGGTCGAGATCGCCGAACGTGTAGAGCTGCTCGACGTAGCCGAGCTCGAGGCCCGTCTGTTCGCGGACCCAGCCTCGAAGACCGAGCTCGAGCGTCCGGTCCTCGATGGGATCGAGAGGTCCGAAGGGAAGGGCGGAAATCCCGCTCGGCTCCTGCGCCACGGTGAGCACCCGCGGGCTGTCCCCGGTCACCGCGAGAATCGCGGCGTTGAGCCCCACGCGGAGCGTGGAATGTCTTCTCACGAAGCTCGGAAACTAGCACAAGCGCCGCCCGCGAGGCAATGTGGGAGGATGGTTTATGCGGCGACAGCCCGTCAGGGAGTCTCCGGTGTCTCGTCGAAAGAGATGAGCCAGATGTCCAACTCGTTGCTGGTCACGACGAAATACAGCGAGCGGTATTGTGAAGTTGAGGTCTCGAGCTCGGATTGGGCCGCTAGATAATGGGGCTCGAGCCACCGTTGCCAACATCTCGGGGTCGGATCGGCCCTGAATGCCTCAACTTGACAGCAATGGCACCGCCCGCGTGGGCGGAGGTCAGCGGGGAGTGACCGAAATCGTTCGTTCACTCGAAAGTACCCTATTAACGCATTTCTCGCGCGCACTTAGCCCAGTGGTAACATGTGAGACTATGGCGCGGGCTGTGCTGATCGTCACTGTTTTTCTCGGGTTCAGCGAGATGCGCACGCCAAGCGGCATCGGCTTCGTGAACGTCAGCGGAGATATCAAAAAGCATTACATCGTGAGCTCCCTCGGTGGCGGCGCCGCTCTGTTCGATTACGACGGCGATGGCGACCTCGATATCTACTTCGTCAACGGGATGAGGCTCGCCGACGGTGTCCGTGTTACGGAGGGAGGCAACCGCCTTTATCGCAACGAGGGCTCCTGGCGGTTCCTCGACGTGACAGAGAGCGCTTCAGTCGGGAACAACGGGTGGAGTGTCGGCTGCACGATCGCCGACCATGACAACGACGGCCTGCCCGATCTCTACGTTACGAACATCGGACCGAACGTTCTTTATCGGAATCGCGGCGATGGCACGTTCTTCGAAGTCTCCGAGGCCGTTGATGGGCGATTCGGCACGAGCGCAGCGTTTTTCGACGCGGACGGTGACGGCGATCTCGACTTGTACGTTGCAAACTACGTTGATCCCGATCTGGCGAAGATCCCGGCGCCCGGCTCGGATCCGACCTGCGTATGGCTAGGGCTGCCGGTGATGTGCGGGCCTCGCGGTTTGAACGGGCAAAGCGATGTCTTCTATCGGAACGAGGCCGGCCGCTTCGTCGAGGGGACGAAATCTGCCGGTCTTCACGATCCCACGCGAGCTTACGGGCTGGGCGTCATCGCGGCCGACTACGACCACGACGGTGACATCGATCTCTATGTCGCCAACGACATCTTGCCGAACTTCCTCTACCAGAATGACGGCCGCGGACACTTTCGCGATGTCGGTCTGCTCTCGGGAGCTGCTTACAACGCGACCGGAGACGCCGAGGCCGGGATGGGCGTCGATTTCGGCGATCCTGATGGCGACGGCCGTCTCGATATCATCGTCAGCAACTTTTCTCACGAGACCAACACCCTCATATGAGAGCTCGGGGGACGGGCTCTTCACCGATGCCACCGATGTGCTGGGTCTCGGAACACCGAGCCTGGGGAAGCTCGGCTGGGGGATACATTTTGTCGATCTGGACAATGACGGCGACGACCTATCGACAGGCGAACCAGATTTTCTTGAACCGCGGAGATGGCACGTTCGAGGAAGAAACGGCCTTGGCAGAAACGGCTCCGAGCCGGGGCGCAGCCTTCGGCGACGTGGACGACGATGGAGACGTCGATGTCGTGGTCGTCAAAATATCGACGAGGTACCGTCGCTCTTGCGCAACGACGTCGTCGGCCGGCATTGGGTGCGTTTTGCGCTCGTGGGGCGTGAGAGCAATCGCGACGCTGCCGGCGCCCGCGTGTGGCTCGAGAGCGGAGGGCGAACCCAGGTGAAGGAAGTCCACGCCTCCGGAAGTATCTTCTCGTCGAGCGATCCCCGCCTCCATTTCAGACTAGGCGCTTCGACGGTCGTCGACGCGATCCGGGTCCGCTGGCCGAGCGGAGAAAAAACGGTGCTCACGAACTTGGCGGCCGATCGCTACCACGTGGTGATCGAAGGCGTGCCTGACAACTGATTCAAGAAAGACTCGCAGGGACTTCGACATCACCATAGGCGACGTCATCGGACGCGGGGCCGCCCTCGATCTTCTTGCCGCGGAGGTTCTTGCAGATCCGGACCGTCGCCTCGGGGCGATTCAACGTGTAAAAGTGGATACCGGGGGCGCCGTTTCTGAGAAGCTCCTCCGACTGGGTCACGGCGACTTCGACGGCGAAATCGAACTGGGACGAAGGATCGTCTTCATAGCCTTCCATGCGCTTTCGGATCCAAAGCGGCACATCGGCGCCGCACTTCCCAGAGAAGCGCACGACTTGCTCGTAAGGCCAGATGGGCATCAAACCGACGACGATTGGGATGTCGAGGCCGCGCCGGCGCACTTCGTCCACGAAATGGAAATAGCCGGCATTGTTGAAGAAATATTGTGTGACGGCAGCGTCGGCCCCGGCTTCGACTTTCCGGATGAAGTGGTCGATATCGGTCTGCAAGCTGGAAGCTTCGGGATGCCCTTCTGGGTAGCAGCCGACGAGGACGTGGAAGTCATCACGGCTCTTGATGAAGGAGACGAGCTCGCTGGCGTATTGGAAACCGCCGGGTGGGAACGAAACTTCGGCGCTTTCGGCGTCGATAGGGACGTCGCCTCGGAGCGCGAGAATCCGCGTGAAACCTGCGTCGCGGAACTCTGCCAGATGAGCTTCGATCGAGTCGCGCGTCTGGCCGATACAGGAGAGATGGGGCACGACGTCCGCCGCGAGCACGCTCTGGACGGCGAGGCATGCTTCCAACGTTCGAACGTTACCGCTGCCACCGGCCCCGAACGTTACGGACGTGAAATCCGGTTCGAACTCGGCCAGCTGCGCGGCGGTCTCTTTGAGCTTGTCCCAGCCCGCCGGGGTCTTCGGAGGGAAGAACTCGAACGAGACATGAGGTGGCTGACGCGAGACGAAGGAGCGCTTCGATGAAGGTAGTCCACTAATACTCCCAGCAGTGCCCACAAATCTATCCTATGCGCCCCCGATGGCTCGCGCAAGCCGGCTTTGATCCGAGCGCGAGGGAACGGAATATCTGGAGCGCTATGCCTTCGTCGCGAACTACATGAGCGCCGGCCGTCCTGGGTGGTCCACCGATCGCGGCCGGCTCTATCTGATCCTGGGCCCGCCGCACGCGCTTCAGCGGAATCCCTTTGGCAGGAATCCCGGCGAGCGGCCGAGCGAAATGTGGACCTACAACAACTTCGACATACCGAACTTTCCGGCGAGCATCGACTTCAGTTTCGTCGACCGAGATGTCTTCGAGATCGACCGGGGCCGGCGCCGTATAGCCGTAGTCGAGCCCAATGCCGACGTGATCCGCTCCTGCGACCTCGATGGCGTGATCGATGTGATCCATGAATACCGAGATCGGCCTGTGCTCGCGCTCGATTGGATCGATGTATTTGATGACGGCATTGATTCGGATGACGCCGCCGTTTTCCGCAAGGGCGCGGAGCATCACGTCCGACATCTTGCGAGCGTGCTCTTTGACGCCGTCCACCGACGAATGCGAGGCGATGACGGGAGCTTCCGTCACTTCGATGATGTCGCTAGGCTTTCGCTCGGCGAAAAATCTCCGCCACCTTCGGGGCGACAACACGCGCCGAGTAGTGCGTCTCGACGGTCGTGCGCGCTTCGGCGCCGAGCCGACGCCGCAGCTCCGAGTCGTGCATGAGGGTTTTCAAGTGGTCGATCCACGCCGCGTCGCTGTTCGCGACGAGACCGTTCTCGCCGTGGGCGACGATCTCGGTGTTCACCCCTACCGGAGATACGACGGCGGGGATGCCGAGACCCATATATTGAAGAGCTTTGAGCCCGCACTTGCCGCGCGTCCACGGCTCGTCGGGAAGCGGCATGAGCCCGATATCGATATCGCTCAAGTCCTCGACTTCCGTCTTCGCGGTCCAGTGGCGCGACACCACTTCGGCGCCGGGCACGTCGGGGGCTTGCGCGCCGATGACGACCAAACGAAACGGGTGGGTGCGGGCAAGCTCTGCGAGCGCGGGGACGAGGCGCACGAGATGTCGCCGCGTGCTATGGCTTCCGGTCCATCCGATTGTGACCGGAGCGCCGGCGCGCGGGCGGTGAAGCTCCGGCCGATAGATCTCCGTATCGATCGTCGTTGGGATCACGGTGACCGCGTCGTTTAGTCGTGCGGCGTAATCAGCCAGGTACCGGTTACCGGCCATGACGTGCTGGGCCCGGCGGCAGATCGTCGCCGTCTTGCCGGGGAATTTGAGATAGCTCAAATAACCGTTGGACGCACTTCGATAGCGAAGGAACACTGCGTCGTCGAAATCGAAGACGATGGGCGTGCCGCCCGAAGCAATGCGCCGCTCGATGAACGCTGGTCCGATGATCGCGGCCTCACGAAAGATGTAGACGAGATCGAAATGGTGTGATTCTGAAATCGTGCTCAGCTGTCGCCAAAACGCCGCTGTTACCCCGGCGGCTTTTTCGAACAGGCTCCCCGGCTGATAGAGAACCGATGAAAGACCGTTCTCCATGAAAGGCGCGTGGGTGAGTGCGATCCCTTCCGCCTGCAGCAGGGGCTCCCACTGCTCGATACGGTAGCGCTGTCCGGGCGAGACGAATCTCGGCCCCGGCGTCAAAGCCAAAACCTTCATAGGATGCGGTCGATAAGAAATTCTAACGCGAAGCTGCTCCGAATTCGACCGCTCGCTCGAGATGGTGCATTCTGGAACCATCCCATGCAGCCTATCCTCGTCTACTACTGGCTGACACCGGCCTTTTGGCTCGTCGATGAGTTTCTCGGCGCGAACTTCAGGACGGCGGCGCTCGAAGGCCACACGTTCTGGAAAGCGGCCTATTACGTCTTCTGCATCGGGATTGCTTTCGCCGCTTCGGTTTTTCCCGACTGGATGGCACGGCTCGGGCTCCTAGAAGCACGGATCAACATCGCGCTCCTCGTCATCGGGCTCTTCGTACCGCTCTATCGGTTCATCTACGACGACACCGGCGGCGAAATGCCGACCGAGCCGCCGATCACGATGGCAAAGATGGCGAACTTCGTCCTTGCGGCGGCGATCTGGGGTATCGCTCTTCGGATGCGGAGAGCTTCGAAATAGCCCTGTGGTCCGCAAAAAACAAAGGACGCCGGTCGAGCCCGCAAGGGAGTTCGCTGATCGAGGTTTTTGCTTCCCCCCCCGACTTGTCACCCTACGCCAATCCAGCCCAGTTCGCTCGTCTCCCAGTTCGTGAACTGAAGGATCCTTGTCGGCGAGAGTACAGGGTGATGTCTCCGTGGCTCCAGACGGAAGCAAAGCTCCTACAGCCGGAGCTTGTCCTGCCGGTGGGGAAGCTCGCCATCGCGCAGCTGATGTCCTTCGACAAGCTCGTCGACGTCGTCGGCGCGAAATTTCGGCTCGACGTCCACGGTGTGGAGGCGGACGTTATCCCGCTCCCTCATCCCTCGGGGGCGTCGACCTGGCATCGCACCGAGCCTGGCAAAACGTTGCTCGCCAAAGCGCTGGCCCGGATCCGGCGCCACCCGGCGTGGAAGCGCGTGCTGGCTTCCGCAGAGCGACACCCTTATGCTTCTAGCCGTTCTCCAATTCTGCCTTGAGCTCGTCCAGAGATATCGTCTTTTCTTTCCGGCGTTTCCGAATCAGTTTCCAGAACGACGGGTCGGTCTGGAGGACGACGTCCTCCCAGTCGTGGCCTTCAACGCCCACGAGCACCGCCGCCGGCCGACCGTGCCGCGTGACGACGACTCGACCTTCCTGCTACTCGTCGACACACTCTTTGACGTTCTTCTGCAAGTCACGCACGCTGACAGTCTTCATCGAATTCCCTCGGTTCGCTTCGCCCGCGGTTTCTTTCTGACGGCCCTCACAATAAGGTCGGACGGACCCAGAGGAAAAATCGTTTCTGTGCGAATTCAGCGGAGCAAGTGAGTGCGCGCGAAGCCGGAGATATTCACGGGCACGCGGCGTGCGTGCTCCCTGAAATCGCCCTCTGAATATTCCTCGACGAAGGCGCGTATGGCCCGCTCGTAGTCGACGAGTAGCTCGGCTTTCACCGCTTCGGGAACGAAAGCGAACGCGAGACTATAGTGGCCGATGGTCACGAGCTCTTCCCAGCTCAAGTTGAAGGCGGTGACCGCGTTGAAATATTCATCCGTCATGTTGGAGTTCCACATGCCGCGATCGTCAGTCGCCAGTGCGACGGGGATCCCGAGCCGAAGATATTCGGGAAACGGATGCTCTTCGACGCGCTCGACATAGCCGAGAAGCAGGTTGCTCACGAGACTGACTTCGACCGCGAATTTTCCTGTCCGCATGAGAAGAAGTGTCTCCGGATCGGTGATCAAGTTCGTCCCGTGGCCGATGCGATCGGCGCCGAGAAGCAAGGTGTCGCGCACGTGGTGGTTGGGCTCGTCGACTTCGCCGCCGTGGATGGCGAGGGCAATGCGCGGATAGCGCCGGCGCATCTTGCGAAAAGTGGGGAGAAAGCGCAGCGGGTAGCCTTTGTCGTTGTCTTCGCGGCCGACGAGGTTGACGCTCGACCACAGCTCGCGATGGCGGTCCACAAAAGCAAAGCCTTGCTCGACCAGCGCTTCGGCATTTTGGGTAAAGCGCACGACGTTCGGCTGCAATCGAACGGTGACACCAGTAGATTTGGCGTCCTCACGCTCGAGTCTCGCCGCCATAATGTCGTGGAACTCATCGTCGGTGAGCGCGCGATTTCCGTCGCGCCGGTCCCACGGGCTGATTTGAAACTCGATATAGCGGACGCCCTCGTCGGCGAAGAGCTTCATGTTCAAAACGGCGATCTCCGCGATGAGATGGGCTTGATCGAGGACTTCGCCGAGACGCGGCCAGATCGTCTCGAAGAACTCGTTTCGGCCTTCGCCGCTCTGGTCGATGCGTGTCGACGACAGCCATGCTTCGCGCTTCGCCGCGGAGAGCTCGGTCAGAGGCTCGTATTCGGCGCGGCAGCATTCAGGAAGCGCTTTGAAGCTCGTCTCGCCGATGGTGTGAAAGTAGATGAGCGGCTGCGGGCACGTGCGATCGCATGCGTTGATCCGCACGCGTGTGCGGAACGTTTGATTACCGTTGACGGATGTATCAGTCGCAAGCTCCCACAGCATCTCGTCGTAAGCGGCGCCGCCGAGGTGGTTGTGGAGATCGCCGCCTTTGGGGACGCGGTAAAGAATGCGGTAAAGCTCCTCGGGTGTGGCTTCGCGCTTGATGGTATCGAACCGCTCGGAAAAACTCTGCGCGGCCGCCGACGAAGCCGCCAGTAGCAAAAGTAACAGGGCCGCGAACGCGAAGCGGAGGCGTTTCACTTGCCGGACCAATTCGGCGGACGCTTTTCGCGGAAGGCGCGGACGCCTTCTTCAGCGTCTTCCGAGCCGAGCGCTTTCATCACCGCGGGGAGCCGCATCGCTTGCGCGGCCGAGACTTCTTCGAGATAACCGAGCCGCTTCGCGACGACTTCACCGAGTTGGTTCCCGCCGGCAAGCCATCCGAGCTGCATGTCGAGGACGGTGAGCCCGTCCACCGACGTGCGCGCGGCGAAGCAAGCGCCGCGCGGAAGACCGCTCGCGGCGGTGCGGGAATGTTCGATAAAGGTCCGTCGATCGAGGCTCAAGGAGCCGAGCGTATCGCTTCAGTCGGGCTCGAGGCAACCGACGCCCGCCCGCCCTGAAACAACGTCCATCGCTCCCTAAATCAGCGTGAGAGGGAGGAGGTCAGACCGCTCGCTTTTAGATGATGTTTTCTAGCTTGTCGATGAGCGCTTGAGCGCGCGCGATATCGTCCTGCGCGGAGGCGAGATAACCCGGTAGCAAGGCGCGGTACTTCCTGCACGCTTGGACAATAACCTCGAGCTCTTCAGCCTTTAGATCTACCCGGTGAACGCCGTTTTTCGGCCGGGCAGACCCGTTCTTGGCCGTCCGGCCGGATCCTCTATTGCCGTTTGCGACGCTCCGCTTCGGCGCCTTTTTTGTCCGCCTGACTCTTGTTGTCACCGGTGTTCTCGCTGACGTCGCCGGCTTTCAACCATTTTTCGTGGCGTGACCGGTTTTGCCACCGGATTTCCTGCTGGCCTCGCCGGGTTTGGCTTTAGAGGCGCTCGGTTTAACAGGCGTTACGCGGTGCGCACGGCGCGGCGCGATCTCCTTGCGTTCTTCAACGGTCACGAGAAGCACGGGCGGGATGACATCTTCCATACGCTTCCGGTCATCGAAGAAGGCATTCCGGATGGCTGCAGCGTGAATCGCGACCTCTTCCAGCGCGTCAGAAACGTAAAGCATTTGGAAGTCAGGTACTGGTTCGGAGGAATCGTCGAAAGGAGCAGGAAGGGGTCGCCTTCGCCAATGAGTGCGTCGGGCACCCAATGGTTCTCGATTTCGAGCATTTTCAGAAACAGCGGATAGTTCTCCGCGGTCATGCCCGAGATCTTCAGAAATCGGGCGAAGGCGATGGAGGCCTGAGACCCTTCCTGGGTCCGGACCGACATCGCTTGCTGGAGGATCTTGTTCTCGACGTCGAGTATCGATTCTCTCGTCCAAAGCTTCGCTAACTTTTCCTCGTTTGTCATGTTGAGCTCATCCTTGATTGGATTTGATTCGCGTGAGATCGAGATCTTTCCGGAAGCGCCGTCAGAAATGACAGGGCCGCCTAGTAAAGATTTGCCTCAACCCTTGGCTTGTTTCGATGTTTATTGAGTGTAATTCATCGTACGGACAATTCGGAAAATTGTCAAGAGTCTTGAATGCGGAAATAGATCGTCACCGATCGCCGTCACGCGTACCATCGACCACCCGCAGCACCCGATGTTGGGCACGGTACGTATCAAAATCAAGGGGTGACACATCGAGCCGTTATTCGACTCGTGATGGGATGCGCAACGGTGACGAAGCTGGGCGGGCTACGATCTGCGGCCGGTTTTGCCCTTGGTGCCGCTGCCCCCACGGGAGCCGCCGCTCGTGCCTGCGGGCCGTCCACGTGAGCCGCCGCTCGGAGCGCCTGTCGTCGCGCCGCCACCGCCACCGGCCGGTCGGCCGCGACCGCCGCTGACACCACCGCCACCAGCCGGTCGGCCGCCCCCGCCGCCGCCGGTGCGTCCAGGCGTTGGGCAGTAGCCGCCGCTACCACCGCCGTAGCCGCCGATTCCTCGGCCGCCCAAGCCGCCGCCGCCGACGTCGCTTGGACCCCCAGCGCGGCCCGTGCCGCGACTGCCCCTGGGGCGTCCACCGAGCCAGTTGCCGCCGTCGAGCGATAATCCGTCGAGGCTGTCGGGAACGCCCAACATCGGTGCGGCAATCGCAATGGCGACGGGTCCCGTCATCGCGACGTTCGCGACACGGAGAGCCGCGAGCTTACTGCCTTCGCCGCCAGGTGTGGTCTCGGAAGAGTCTTCCGTAGGCGTGGCAACCGGTGGCTCGTTGCGCTTTTCGCGCTCCGGAAATCGAGGGATCGGGAGCTTTTCGCGCTGCAAGTCGCGGGGGAGCTCCGACAACGACGTCAGCGTTTCGGGGGCTGGCTCATACTGGCCAAATGCTCCTACCGACTGTGCGTCGGACTCGAGCTGCGGCGTTTGGAAGAACGCGACCACGAATAGGGCCAGAGCTTGAACCGCAACGACGAAAGGTATGCTATTGGTGCTCTTGAAGCGATCCATCGAATCTCCTCTCGGGCGGCGAGAGTTCCCCTAGACTACACCGCCTGTGAGAAGCCTGCAAGCGTCACGGGGGGAGCAGATCCGTTGGGCGGATTCGTAGGAAACCGTCCTCCACGGACAGGTCGCAAATCGTGCCACGAAGTCGCTCCGTGAAGTACGCTCGCCTTTGGCCGTCGGCAGTCCCGAAGCGTGCCTGGTACAAACGACCTTCGTCGAGGATGTTGCCGTCGACCACCCAGCCGTCGAAAAGCAAGTCGCCCGCGACCCAGATCAAGGTGTTCTCCACGGTATCGAAGCGAACCACTTCGCCGTTCGAGTCGAAGACGTCGATGGTCTGGAAGGTGGAGCTCGGGTCCGCGAAGACCGCCAAATTCACCGTCGAACTCGGTGGTGGCGGGGCCGTCGTCGGGGAGCTCGGCGAGTTACCGTCGCTGCAAGCCCCCGCGAGCAAAAGAGCTCCCATGGCGATGCTGCATGCACGGTTGGCTGTCATACACGCAGGTTAGCACGGGTTGGTGGTAAGCGCTGAAAACCATGTTTGGGAACGAGATCTCCGGCCATCCCGAAGTGCTCTCAGGAACGACGGTTTTTGCCCGCTTTATCGACGGGCTAGCCTTTCGCTATCACTGGGCCACGGACGGGCTTCGTTCGGAGGATTGCGCTTTCCGGCCGTCCGCAGACAGCATGAACCTGCTCGAGCTGCAAAACCTCGAGCGCGTTGTCGAGCACACGCCCAGCTTGCTCCTCGACAACGGTGCTGATCTGGCGGCCCTCGCGCTCTTGAAACGCACGATGATTGTCGGCGGCACGGAGGAGACGACGACGGGCGCGAACCGCCTTCGCGAAGAGCTCAGCAGCCAGGTGAAATTCCCGGTCATCGTCATCAATGACAGCCTCTGAAATCGATCGTAGAGAACCAGCACGGCGTCGGGCAAACGATTGGTTTGGTGAACGGGCCCCAGCCTGTCCCCGCGGATATCAATCAGGACGTGGCGCAGCGCATGCTCGCAACCATGCGCTAGTGCACTAGCCGAGCTCGATTTCGAGCCCTTTGTCGCCACGCTGAGAATGTTCCACGGAGCGCTTCACGCGCTTCATGGGAATGCGAACGAGCTCGGTGGCGTCGTCTTTGGGCTCGGCGAAAAGGTGGATCGTGCCGGTGCCGGACGCCTCGTCGGTGGTCTGTTTTTCGGCCGCCGTGAGAAAACCGAGAACGAGGACGCTTCCGTCCGCGAGCTTGTGGCCTTCGTAGCTGCGCAGATCGCGTTCCTTGAAGAGCGGAAAGTTCTCGACCGCAGGGGAATAGGTGAAGCCGTACACGCCCTGGGCCAGCCGGTCGACGCCGGTGCCGCTCTCTTCGTCCGTGACCGAGCGAAGCTTGTGCTCGGAGCGCAGCGCCTCGAAGGCTTGTTGGACGTCCGTGGCCAAGGATTCAGGATTGGTGAGTTTCGCCATTTTTCTTCCTTTTCTTATCTCTGTGCGGGCGGATTCTAGACAGAGTGCCTGGTCTTTTCAAGCGATTCCGCTGGCGTCCAGCGGAAGGGATGGTTAGTCTAGGTCCATGCGGCTTGTTGGCGGGTGGATCGCGCTTTTCTGCCTCCTGGGCTGTGACGAGCGCCCAGTCGAGCAGGCGCCTCCCGAGCGGCCGGAGCCTACCACGGCCGCAGAAGCCCTAGCCGACCCGGCCCACCTAGATCGTCACCACCAGCGAAAGATCGTTGCTTTCGGCGACAGCCTGACTGCCGGCTTCGGCATCGGTCAGAACGAAGCTTATCCCGCGGACCTTCAGGAGCTCGTTGATGCCGCCGGCTATCCTTATGAAGTGATCAATGCCGGCGTTTCGGGGGACACTTCCGCCGGTGGGGTCCGCCGGCTCGACTGGGTTCTCGAAGACCGTGACGTGGCGGCGTTCGTCCTCGCGCTCGGAGGCAATGACGGCTTGCGCGGTTTGCCGCCGAGCGAAATGAAAAAGAATCTCGGGACGATTATCGATGGTGTCGAGGCACGAGGCATCCCGGTCCTCCTCGCCGGGCTCGGCTCGGAGGAGGTGCCGGACGACCGCTACATTCGAAATCTGCTCGCTGTCTATGCTCAGCTCGCCGAGGAGCGGGATGTGACATTCATGCCCAATCTGCTCGAAGACGTTGCGGGCGTGGCGTCGCTCAACCAGTCGGACGGCAAACATCCCAACGCCGCCGGCGCTCGTATCGTTGCCGACAACGTCTGGAAGTACTTGAAGCCGATGCTTCAATGATTCGCCTCGAACAAGTCAAGAAAGTCGTCGCCAGCGGGTCCGAGGATCTAACGATTCTTCACCCGCTCGATCTCGAAGTGCCGGAAGGGCAGTTCCTCGCCATCGTGGGCCCGTCGGGAAGCGGTAAGTCGACGCTCCTCGGTTTGATTGCCGGGCTCGACGCGCCAACGGATGGCAGCGTCCTTGTCGACGGAGTCAATCTCGTCGAGTTGAGCGAAGACGAGCTCGCGCGCCTCCGGGGCGAGCGCATCGGCTTCGTGTTTCAGTTCTTTCACTTGCTGCCGTCGCTGACGGCGCTCGAGAACGTGCTCGTGCCGATGGAGCTCTTCGGCATTGCGGATGCGGAGAAGAAATCGCGCGCGCTTCTCGACGAAGTCGGGCTTTCGGAAAGAACGCATCACTACCCGTCGCAACTATCAGGCGGCGAGCAGCAGAGAGTGGCCATCGCACGCGCTTTGGCGAACGACCCGCCTATTCTGCTCGCGGATGAGCCGACGGGGAACCTCGACAGCTCGAACGGCAAGCACATCATTGACATCATCCTCGCCGTCCATGAGCGGCGCAAGACGACGATCGTGCTCGCGACCCACAATACCGAGATCGCGCGCATGTCGGACGTTACTCTCGTCCTCAAAGACGGGCGCATCGACCTCATCGAGACCCACGACGCCACGGACGTTCAAACGGCCGCGGCCGGGAGCTGAGCCCAAGTGAGATTCGTCCTACGCATGGCTGGGCGGGAGATGCGCGCTTCGTGGAGCCGGCTCGTTTTCTTCTTTCTCTGTATCGCCGTGGGTGTTGCATCGATGGTGGCACTCCGCTCGGTCATTCAGAGCGTCCGCACGGCGCTAATGAAAGAGTCGAAGAGTCTCACCGCCGCGGACATCCTCATATATAGCAACCGCGCTTACACCGATAATGCGGCTTCCATCATCGAGGAAAAGCTCGAGAAGCACGGTGTGCTCGGGACGTCTCGCGCGATCGAGTCGACGACGATGGCGCGGCGCGATGATGACGAGAGCGAGGCCTCGACACTGGTGGAGCTTCGCGCCATCGAGGAGGGCTTCCCGTATTACGGGAAGATCGAGCTCGCGGGTGCGACTTACGAGCACGCGCTCCTCGACAATGGCGGGGCTGTCGTGCGGCCCGAGCTTCTCACCCGTCTCGAGTTAGAAGTCGGCGACAACATCCGGATTGGCGAGCACAGGTTCGAGATCCGAGGCATCGTCGTGCGCGAAGCGGGGCGTAGCCTCAGGATGTTTACGATGGGGCCGAGGGTCTTCGTCGACTACGCAGATATTGCGGAGACAGGGCTTGTCGACTTCGGCGGCCGCGTCTGGCGGCAAATTCTCGTGCGCATGGAAGAAGAGGGGATCCAAGATCTCGTTTGGGATCTACAAGGCGCGCTTGCGAACGAGTTCGTCCGGGTTCGGTCCTATCGCGAAGCGGGAGACCGGCTCGCTCGCCGCCTGAATCGCGGCGAGAGTTATTTGAGCCTCGCGGGCTTCGTCATTCTCATCCTTGGCGGCGTAGGCGTTTGGAGCGTCGTGCGCGTTTTCGTCGCGCAAAAGCTCAAGAGCATCGCGGTTCTCAAGTGTCTCGGCGCGAGCACGCGCCAAGTGCTCGCGATCTATTTCTTTCAAGTGATGGCACTAAGCGCTTTGGGAAGCGTCGCCGGCGTCGTCTTCGCGGCGGGGGCGATAGCAGCCATCCCGCCCGGGCTAGGGCTTGATCTCCAGGATGTCGAGCTCAGCCTCACGGGGTCGGCCATCGTGCAAGGCGTGGGTATTGGTCTTTTGGTCTCGACGCTCTTCTCGCTCATTCCGCTCCTGCATGTCCGTCTCGTCCGGCCACTTTGGCTTTTGCGCCCCGAAGGGCAGTTGGAGCCCCAGGTGCGAGGCGGCGGTCTTCGCGGGCGGCTCCAAAAGCTCGACCGGCTTCAAGTCGGCGCGGGATTTTTCCTGCTCACAGCATTGGTGGGGCTCGCGTCGTGGCAAGCGGACTCGCTTCTCGTCGGTGCGTATGTCTGCGGCACGTTTGCCGTCGTCAGCCTCTGCCTTCATTTTGCGGGCGTCGGTCTCGTCAGAGCGGTAGCGCCCATCGCCAAGAAAGCGTACTTCCCGCTGCGGCACGCCGTCTTGAACGTCAGCCGCCCGGGCAATCAGACGCGGGTGATCTTGCTCGCCGTCGGGGTGGGCGCCTGCTTCGTCCTGACCGTTCGCAGCATCCAAGAGAATCTTCTCGCGGAGTTCGCCGTCGAGCTGCGGGACGGTGCACCCGACATGTTCTTCATCGACATACAAAGAGATCAGGTCGAGACTCTCGAAGCCCGGGCATGGGATTCAGGCGCGAGTCACGTGAACCTCGTGCCGGTGCTGCGCGCGCGTGTCGTGCGCGTCGACGGCACGAAGGCCCAGCTCGAATCCTACGAGAAAGTGCGCGAGTACGGCGGGCTCGGCCGCGAGTACACGGTTACCTACCGCAATCATTTGGACGACAACGAGCGCATCGCCGCCGGACGGTTCTGGGACGAAAGCCACTCTCCGCACCTCGAAGTCTCGATTGAATCGAGCTTGCGCCGGCGCTACGAGATGGACGTAGGCGACAAGATCACGTTCGACATCATGGGACGACCGATGGAAGCCACGGTCACGAGCATCCGAGATGTGGAGTGGAGCGACGCGCGCAATGGCGGCTTCATGTTCGTCTTTCGGCCGGGCGGGCTCGAGAAAGTTCCGAACACCTATGCCGGCTTCATCAAGGCACCCAACGACGCTCTCGAGCGCGCGGAGTTTCAACGCCGCGTTCTCGCTTCTTTCCACAACGTCTCCGTCGTCGACCTTCGCGACATCCTCGATGCGCTCGCGCAAGTCGTAGAGAAAATTTCGCTCGCGATCTCCGTCGTCGGGAGCGTGGCGCTTGTGAGCGGCGCGCTCATTCTGCTCGGCTCGGTGGCGATGACGAAATATCAACGCCGCTACGAGACCGCGATATTCCGAACGCTCGGCGCGAGCCGCGGCCGGGTAGCGACGATGATGTTGTTCGAATACGGGACCCTAGGCGCTGTCGCGGGCTTAATCGGCGCCCTCGGTGCGCAAGTGCTGACGTTTCTTTTGAGCAGCCAAGTGCTCGAGATCCCGTTTCGGGTCGCGTTTCTGACGAACACGGTCGCCGTGCTCGTCGCCGCCACCTCGGTCAGCCTCATCGGCGTTATCGTGACGCTCGACGTCCTCCGCCACAAGCCGCTTTCAATCTTGCGCGCCGGCTAGGTCGCACGTTGGCTGAGCCAGTGCCGTTTCACGGTGTCACCCGACCCTGAGAGCTGCGCAAGTCCAAAAGCTTCGATAGACTTGGCCGGGAGGTTCTCATGACCACTCGCCGCGAATTCGTCCGAGCGCTGAGTCTCGCGCCTCTGGCCTTGTCTCGAGAATCGAGACCGTCCACAGGATTTGTCTATGACGCGATCTATTTGGACCATGTGCTTCGACCCGATCATCCGGAATCTCCGGAACGGCTCCGGCGCATCCTCCTCGAAATGAAACGCGAGTGCCTCGACGAGGAGGTTACGCCAATCTCGAGGCTCGACGAGCCGCTTCCACACATCGGGGCCCATCACACCGCCGAGCACGTCGCCTCCATTCAACAAATCGAAACGACGGGTCGGGTGGCGAAAGCCGCGGTGGGAGGGGCTTTAGCTGCGGTCTCCGCCGTGTCGCATGGAGAGGTGCGCAACGCGTTCTGCGCGATCCGGCCCCCGGGCCACCACGCCAACAATACCGGCAGGGAAGAAGGGTTCTGCTTCTACAGCAATGCCGCGATCGCGGCGAAATATGCACAGTCCGTATTCGGCTACGAGAAGATCCTGATCATCGATTGGGACTATCACCACGGCAACGGCACTCAGAACACGTTCTATGACGATCCCACCGTGCTCTTCTATTCAAGCCATGACTGGCACGCTTATCCGGGGACGGGCGATCCCTCTCTCGGGGGTAAAGGGGAGGGAAGCGGGTTGAATATCAACGTCCATCTCGAATGCGGCTCCAAAGACGTGGACATGCTGCGCGCCTGGGACAAAAAGCTGCTCCCGGCCGCCGCCAGGTTCGAGCCTGACTTCGTCATCGTTTCGGCCGGCTTCGACAGTCGCAAAGAAGATACACTTGGCTGCTTCGACGTCACCGACGACGCGTTTCGCCGCATGACGCGGACGGCGATGGACGTCGCCGACCAATATTGTGACGGCCGCCTAGTATCTCTACTCGAAGGGGGCTACAACATCGATGGCCTGGCCAAAGCCGCCACCGCGCACGTCAGCACCCTAGTGGACTGTAACAAATAAGCATTTAGTGATATACTTCTCTCATGCAAGAGAGGACCAGCGTTGTTTTGACTCGAGCGGAACGTAGGGAACTTGGCAAACGAGTTTCGAGCCGTAGCGGTCGTGCTGACGACGCGCGGATTGCTCGCGTGTTGCTCTTGTTGGACGAAGGTGCGAGCTACACGCAGGTGCAGCAGTGGGTAGGCTGCACGGCGCCTTTTGTCAGCAAGTGGAAGCGCCGATTCTTGGAGGAGCGGCTGGCAGGTCTGTACTCGCGTCACGAGGGACGTCCGGTTCAGGTGCTCACGCCTCGGATGGAAGCACGGATTCTTTCGTGGACTCAAAAGAGCCCGACCGACGGCTCGACTCACTGGAGCACGCGCCGACTTGCGAAGAAACTGGGAATCCATCACATGATGGTGGCTCGTACTTGGAAAAAACACGGTCTACAGCCACACCGAATTGAATATTACAAAGCGTCCAACGACCCGGATTTCGAGAAGAAGGCAGCGGATGTCATCGGTCTCTATATGAATCCGCCTCAGCACGCTGCGGTGTTTTGTATTGACGAGAAAACGGCGATCCAAGCCCTGGATCGACGGGACCCGATCTTGCCGTTGTCTCCCGGGCGGGCCGAAAGACACGGTTTCGAGTACGTCCGGAATGGAACGCTTTCTCTCTACGCCGCCTTTGACACGAAGACGGGGGAAGTTTTTGGCAAGACCGTCCGCCGACATACCAGCCAGGAGTTTGTCGCCTTCTTGGAGCAGCTGGTTGCGAGCCACAAGCGAAAGCGTGAAATTCACGTCATCCTCGACAATCTCTCGGCCCACAAAACTGCCAAGGTCACCGAGTTCCTCCAGGCCAATCCGAAACTCCAATTGCACTTCACACCCACCTACTCCTCCTGGCTGAACAAAGTCGAGCTCTGGTTCTCCAAGATCGAGCGCGACCTGATCCATCGAGGAGTGTTCACCTCCACCAAAGACCTAACCCGCAAGATCATGCGCTACATTCGCAAGTACAACAAAGACCCTAAGCCCGTGAAGTGGACCTACAACGATCCGTCACGGCGCATCAAAACTACTAAACGTTCAGCTGTTACAGTCCACTAGTCGAGGGCTAGCGGCGCGAGTAAACGCGCCCTTTACGGGCCGCTTCTTCATTGGCGGCGCCGATCATCATCCCGTCGTCGATCTGGGCTTCAACGTTGTCCGACGTGACGGAGTTCAGAAAGAAAATTCTCGCGGCTTTGGTCGCCGCCAAAACCCGCGCCCGCGCGTCAACGAGCACTTGCGGGTCGGGCCGCGGCCTCGAGAGAAAACCGTACGAGAAGCTCATGTCGCCCGGACCCCACTCCGCGAATCCGACGCCCGGCACTTTGGTTGTGGCTTCCGTGTTCTCGAGCGCGTGGCGATCCTCGATCTTCAACCCGAGCAAGATCTCGCCTTCCGGGTTCAGCGGCCACGTATCGGCGACTTTCAGATAGTCGCCCGATGAAATCCCCCAGATCTGCGCCGCGAAATGTTGACTTCCGCTGCCGCGCAGGCCTTCTTCCAAGCCGCCGCCGACCTCCTGCTCGTGAAACGGGTAGCGCGCCGCTTGTACGAACGCGCCCACGGCGCCGGCCGTGCGGGCGTGGCAGAGGATGACGCCGTGCACTCCGGCCGCCAGCACTTGTTGCACGACCCATCCGTTGGCGCGCATCATCGCTTCATCGAGACCGAGCGCGGGGATGGTAGCGACGACGGCGGGCGTGCGATGCCCGCTCGGGGTCGGCCCGCCATCCACGAGGCCTTGCATGAACTCTCGTAGCTTGGTGACGTCGAATGCGCCGTGCTCGAGCTCGTAGTTGATGTAATCCGCCCAGGTTTGTGCGAGCGCTTTGCCTTCTTCGTAGCCGCCGCGGCTCGTCGTGTAATAGACGGGCTGTCCTTGGGCGAGAAGCTCGATGGCTTTGTTGATTCGTGCCGCTTCCGACGCGCTTGCAAAAGTGAGCAGTAGCATCGCTAACCGCATGGCGTCCTCCTTTGGTCGATTACCGCACTTCAATCGATTCGATCCGAACACCGAGATCGCGCACATCCGTGGAGCCCGCTATCCAGTTCGAAGGGCGCCACGTTTTGCTTCGAAGCGTGAGGATCGAATAGGTGACGTCCTCGCGCATGGCGAGGGCCTCTGGGATGTCGAGAAGGTAATTCTCGAAGCTTCGGCTCGGCGTGATCGTTTCCAGAACCTCTTCGCCGAGGCTAATTTCGACGGAGTGATTGGGCGCGTCTTCTTCCTTTGGCCCGGCTAGGCGGATCGCGAGGTGTTTCGAGCCGCCGCCGATGGCGGGGAGAAAGATGGGCGATATCCTTTGACTCCATCGGTAGCTCGTCCCTTCTTCATCGAGCTCCTTCTCGTGAAACCAGGATACTTGTAGATCATCACTCCCACCCACGTCCAGGAAGGGAAGCTCGGGGACGCGCTCGGCCAAATCGTCGAGGTCTACCGCCTTCGACAAGGTAAAGCGAAGGTGGAACGGCTCCGCCCCCGCCGGCGGGCTCGTATAGGCATATTGGAACTTCTCGGTCGCGAACCAGAAATCCTTGACGTGCCGGGTGAAGAGCCCGGAAAGCGAGATTTTGTAGTTGGTGACGAAGTAGACGTCGCCGTAGACGCCGCGCCATTGCACGAGCAAATCTTCCAGCTGATCGCGAGGAGGTTTCAACGAGTAGAACTCGAGGACCTTTTTGCCTTCGAGCTCGGCCAAGGGGAGCTCGAGCAGGTGCAGGCCTTCTCGACGAGGGAAGATGACGACGTCGTTATCCCCGATGTGGCGCGCGAGGTCTTCCACGAAGTCGAGGCTCCCGCGAAACTCCTCGTGTCCAGACACCGCCCAGAGGCGCCGGCCTTCGGAGAGGTAGAGCACGAGGAGGAGCACAGCGATGACGCGCGAGCCCGCGCTCATGAATCGACGAGTCGGCGCGTGGAGGCTCGCGAGAAAGAGGCTCATGCAAGCGATGAAGCTCGGCAAGATGACGGGGATGAACCGACGCATCGCGAAATAGTGGTCGTGCCATACGCGGACTTTGTAGAAGAAGAAGAGCGAGAACGTGAGCCCGACGAGGAGGAAGAAGACTTGGCTTTTCCGGGCCCGCACAATGAGCCACATGGCCCCCGCCACCGCGAAGCCGACCCCGATCGGATAGAGATACCAGCTCATGCGCACAAACGCTTCGGCGTCATGGGGCGCCGTGCGCGGGCCGTGCCAGAAAGGGCGCACGAAATAAGTGAAAAGCGCCAAGCCCGCGAGCGCTATTGCCACGAAGATGCGGAGCTTTTCCGATCGCAAGCGATCGTAAATCGAAGCCGGAAGTGCTGTGGCGAGGCGGTCGATGGCGACAGCGGCGCCTGCCGCTATGAGAGCAACGAGAAAGAGGTTCTCTCCGAGAAAGCGCCAATAGTGCCGGCCGAGTACGCTCGACACGTAAGGCCAGGCGATGAATCGATCGTGAAGGACTGCATGAAGGGCCACGAGGCCGAAGCCGCCGAGAAAGGTGAGCTCCGGAGCGCCGAGCTCGCGGCGCAGTCTCTTCCACCCGAAAAAGAGAGCAACGGGTACGAGAAAGAGAACGTTCTCGATGCGTGCGAGAAGCGTCGAGCCGAGAGCCACGCCCGCCAAAGCACCCGCGAGCGCTGAGCGCTTCTCCTCCATGAAATAGAACAGCAGAAGTGCCGTGGCATAGAGGAACTGCACGACGACCTCGGAGTTCGGAAAACGGGCGAACCAGATCTGGATCTGAAAGACCGTGAGGAAAGCACCCGCCCAGGCGGCGGCTTCGAACCCGAATAAGCGCTTGATCGCGAAGAAAAAGCCGAGTGCGCCCATCATGGAGAAAAAAGGCGTTGCGTAGAGGCCCGACTTCATTTGGAAGATCGCGGCGGCGGTGCCGACCCAAGTCGAGTAGAGGTGAAGGCCGTGCGGCGTCACGCGCGCCGTGGCCGGCGACTCGAGCGCATAACCCTGAAAGCGCAAATGGCTCCAGTCCGGAATCTCTTTGTCGACGCGGAAGAACAAGGCCCAGTCCTCTTGTGGAACGCTTGCGATCAGCGGATCCGTGAACGTGAGATTCCCCTCGCGCGCCAAGTGGAATCCAGTATTGACGTAGATGCCCGGATCCCGTCCGCCAAGGATGTGCTCGAAGGGCGGGAAATAGATCACGACGGCAAAGGCGAGCAATCCGCCGGCCACGGCCAGCTCCCGTCCGTCGAACGTCCCCGGACGAAGGGATAGCCGTTTTCTTGCGACAAACGCCAAGAGCGCCACGAGCCCAGCAACGAGCGCGGCGACATGAACGGGCGTGAAACGGCCGAGCCCAGCGAGGCCCAGCCCCACCCAGCCGGAGATGACGAGGCTTCCTGCCACCGACAAGTAGAGCTGCTCTGCGAAGGTCAGAAAAACGCTTCGCGTGCCGCCGAGGCCCGACACCAGGAGTAGGCCCGGAGCAAAGAAAATGACTAGCGTGGCCAGAGTTGCAGCGATTGGGCTCACAGAGCCGTGATCATAGCGCAGTCGGCATGGCGGCTGTTATATCTGCGCGATTACGGGTGCGCGGGGCTGGTCCGAAACTAGCTGACCATCGGAGCTTGGTTGTCTGGCCTCTTTTCCACGCCCCTCCGATCGGACAGGAAATTGCTGCCTTCGAAGCGCTTCAAGTGGAGCTTGATCTCGGCTGCTCGCTCGCCGATGATGCGGTGGCTCTCGAACTTCTTCTTGTCGTTATTGACCGCAGCGATGGTGATCGTTATGAGCGGGTAGTGCTGGGCTTCGCCATCACGGGAGTCGAGTGTAGTGCCTTGGTTCTGGCGGTCTTCCTCGTCGTAGAACTGGGCAATGCTCGCGTCGAAGCTCAACATGGATGGCATCGCTGAGCACGGATTCTTTGTTCGGAGTGGTCACGAAGACGAAAACGTCGCCTCCGAGATGTCCTACGAAATCCTGAGCTCCGCCCATTTTGTTCACGGTTTGCACGATCAATCGTGACGTGTGCAGGAGCACGCGATCACCGGCCGTGTAGCCGTAGCGATCGTTAAAGGCCTTGAAGTTGTCCAGGTCGCAGTAACACACGGAGAAAGTGTCGCCTCTCTGAAACCGCTCGCGCACGACGTCTTCGATCACGAGATTGCCCGGGAGCTTCGTGAGAGGATTCACATTTGCTTGATCCCACGTCCGCCGAATGAGCGTCTCGACCCGGGCCTTGAGCTCCTCGCGATCGATGGTCTTCAACACGTAGTCATACGCGCCCTTGGCGAGGCCTTCAACCTTCCAGCCCACCTGGTCATCCACCGTCAACATGATGATGGGGATAAAGCGCGTGGCGAAATATTCATGGAGCTTCTCGCAGACGTCCGCTCCATTCATGTCTCCCAGGTGCACATCCATGAGGATCAGATCGGGAAGCTCGCGTTTGGCTTTCTCGAATGCCTCCGGACCGCTCGACGCGGCGATCACGCTGTAATCCCAATCCAGCAACAGAGCGCGCGTGAGCTCCAGGCAATCCACCTCGTCATCGACGATCAAGACTTTTTCGGCCATTCGCGCTCTCTAAATTGAACCTCAGTAAAAATAGAATAACGATGCCATGGGCGCAGCCACGCGAGGGACGCTAACTGTAACTCAGGAAACGACTGGATACGTCGGTGCGAACGCGGGCAGGGGCTTTGCGCCTACGTTCGCTCCAAAACGCGTAGGTAGTTTCCTACATCCTGTGCGGTATTAAAGCGTTCGCGCTATGACCCAGTGGGAGCGGGCTTGCCGTTCGGGAAGATTTCCTTGAACGCGACCATGAACCGCTCCATCTCTTCCGCGGTACCGACCGAGACCCTCAAATGCTCGAGCATCGGTGGGAAGGGACGCCCCACGAGAACGGTGCGCTTCCTGAACTCCTCGATGACCGGCCGTACCTGCCTGCCGAGATGGACCATGAAGAAGTTGGTCTCCGACGGGATGCAGTCGAAGCCGAGCTTTTCGAGCGCGGTGGTCGTCTTCTTGCGCAGCTCGAGGGTAATGGCCCGAACCCGCTCTTGCTCCGCCGTGTCTTTGATGGCGGTGGCGCCACCCCACTTCGCTATAGCGCTGATGCTCCCCGTGCCATTCGCGCGCATCTGAGCAATGAGGTTCTTAGGTGCGATGGCGTATCCGAGCCGGATGGCTGCCATGCCCGAGATCTTCGAGAACGTCCGCGCGACGATGACCTGGCGCCCTTCGAGGACGTGAGGAACCGCGGTCGCGTAGTCGGGGTCTTCGACGAAGTGATGGTAGGCCTCGTCCACCAGGACCGGCATGTCCTCAGGGATGGATTCGAGAAGCGAGTCGATCTCCTGCTTCGTGACGATGACGCCCGTCGGGTTGTTCGGGTTGCACATATAGACGAAGCCGACATCTCGGTAGTTTTTCCTCGTGCCGTCGATGATTGCGGGGATGTCCTGGCGGTAGTCAGGGAGAAGCGGCAGTTTGATGGCATCGGCCTTGATACCGCTCGCCTGCCGGTACACCGAGCCGTAAGAAGGCTCGACGCCGACGACCTTCTTGCGAACCCGCAGGAAAGTGCTGCCTACGACTTTCAGAATCTCGCCCGAGCCGGCGCCGAGCAGAACGTTCTCACGCTCGACACCGTGATGCTCTGCGATCGCCTGGAGGATGTTGCCGTCGGGATAGCCGTATCGGTTGGCGTATTTGAAGGCGTGGTTCATCGCCTCCATCACCGCGTCCGACGGTCCATAGGGATTCTCGTTGCTCGAGAGCTTGGCGAAAGCGTCGTACTCGGCCTCGGTGGGACGCGGGCGCCGCCGCCGCCCAGTCTGCGCCCAGAGCGCGCTTTTCGGACCGAGGCCGAGATAGCCGATAGCCGCAGCCAAGCTGCCTACGAAACCGCGACGGGAAAGCGTTTTGTTCGTTTCCATGATCCGTGACTCCTCCATGCCTTTCGTGATTACACACGCCCCTGGCCGACGAGTTGACAGAAAGCATTCTAGTCGCTCGGTGGTGAGAAGTCGAAAGACGCCTCTTGTCCGAAAACGGTGGAGAACATGCCTCCACCTCGTGATGATGCGGGCTTTGGCGCGGGTCGATCGATCGAAGTGTTGGTGCTCTACGAAGAGAGTTATGCTCCAACTCGCGGTGCGGGTTCCCGAAGCCCTCCGCGCACGGGCGATGGAGCTATTCGAGCGCGCGAAGGCCGGAGACCGGCACGTGCTCACGGTCGCCGAGGCACGCGAGCTGCTGGAATCTGCGGATTGGACCGATTTCCGCCACGACCTGTTGCGACTCTTGCTGCACGGCTCGAACGTTCTCGGCGTCGTGCCGACAGACTATGCGCACTGGACGCCACTCGTTCATGACGCGCTTTTGTTGTTCCTCGACCGGCTAAGCGAAGAGCGGCTCATCGAACGTGTTGTCGCTCAAGCGAACTTGCCGCGGAATGCGAACCGGGGCGCGCGCGCTCTCGCGTTCATCGTTAATACGCCGAGTCTCCAGAAACTCGCGCAAATCCTCGCGAGAAACCAGGGTATCGACGAGGATTTCCGCTTGGCGCTGCAGACGGTGGAGAATGGGCTCGAGACTGCGCAATATGATGCCGTCTTTGCGCAGATCCGGAGCGAGCTGAGCGAGGACGTGTGGGACAGCTACGAGCTCGAGCTCGACGATACGCTGCTGGCGGAGGCGAGCGTCGGCGCCGTCGTCGCCGCAACCTTCAAGGATCCCGATACGGGAGAGAAGGAGCGCGCCGCGTGCAAGGTTTTGAAACCCTACGCGGTAGCGGCGCTCACCGAAGATCTGGCGATCATCGATCATATCCTTCTCTATCTAGAGGAGAACGCGGAGTTCTACGATCTCGGCGCGACGCCGCTCGTCGAGATCTTCGTCGAGATACGTCAAGCGCTGTCGCGGGAAGTGCGGGTCGAGGATGAGCAGCAGAATCTCTCGCGGGCGCGCGCCTATTACGCCGACCAGCCGAAGATCCTAGTGCCCGCGCTCTACCCGTTCTCGAGCGAGAACGTAACGTGCATGGAGCTCGTTCGTGGCGTCAAGATCACCGACGCTTATCTCGGCGAGGCCGAGAAACGTGCCATGCTCGCCCGCCGGCTGAGCGACGCCCTGATGTACGATGTCTTGTTCTCACCCCACGAGAGCGCGCTCTTTCACGGAGACCCGCACGCAGGCAATGTGTTCCACGTCGAGCAAGGGGGTGAGGACCCGTATCGCATTGCCCTTATCGATTGGGGCCTCGCAGCTGAGTTCAATCGTCGGGATCGGTAAAAGATGGTGCAGCTGATGCTCGGTCTCACTCTGCGACATGCGAAGCGCCTCACGAACAACGTCGAGGTTCTCATCGAGTGGGCGCCCGAAGGTCGGGAGGATATCGCCGCGATGAAAGCGCGGGTTAAAGAGCTTTTAGAGGAGGAGAGCGGCGAGGGGATTTTCGCGCTTCTCGACAAGCTCGTCGCGCGTCTCGCGCGGGAAGGCTACTCCTTGCGCTTCGACGCGACGATGTTCATCAAGGCGCAGCTGACGATCGCCGGGATCCTCACGGAGCTCGATCCGGAATTCGAACAGGATGAATATGTGATGGGGCGCATCTCGAGCCAGGTCTCGCACGAGTTGGGGAAGCGGCTTCTGCGCACGGTCTATTTTCCGAAGTGGAACTCGCACGACTATCCGAGCATGATGTCCAACGAGGATGTCAAAGACGTGCAGTTCCAGAAGATCGGACGCGGCTTCAAGGCGTTCGGTAAAGCGATCTGGAAGGGCATCACGTTCCAGTGGCTGTTCTAGAAAACCTGAAAGCGTTCGAACCGCAGAGAGGAGATGTTTCTTCTCCGCGTGCTCTGCGCTTCTGCGGTGAGTCTTACAGCAGGCCCGAGCTTAGGACCCTTAACTCGGTCACAGTCATTGACATCGGGCCGAAGAGGTCCTATCGTCGGCTTGCCCCATGACGGAGAGATCGGACGAGCTCACCTGGCTCAGCACAGTATCATTATTAACCGTCGCCGGAGTCGCTCTCGCGGTAGCACTCATCTATACGCGCGCGGTCATGGTCCCTTTCGTTCTCGCGTTGCTGTTCTCCTATCTCGTCGGTCCCATCGTGGATTGGATGCAGATGAGGGCGAAGATGCCGCGCGGCGTTTCCATTCTTTTCGCGCTTCTCGTCGTGCTCGGACTCATTACACTCCTCATCATGCTCATCACGGTCTCGGCGCGCGGAATTGCCGACAGCGCTCCTATTTATCGCGAGCGCCTCGCGAGCATGGCGGAGAGCATCTTCTCGATCCTCGACCGGTTCGAGATCGACCTCGGCCAGGCCGCTATCCTCGACGCTCTGAAAGATCTTCCCGTATTCAGCTTTGTCCGGTCCACGGCTGGGGGGGTCGTCAGCTTCATCACGAACGGCTTTCTCGTTTTGGTGTTTACGATTTTCCTGCTCGCCGGCAGGGCGCCGGGTGAAGTGCGCGTCGGTATCTATCGTGAGATCGACAACAAGATCCGGCGCTACCTCGTAACCAAAGTCACGACCTCGGCAGCGACTGGTATTCTCGTCGGCATCCTCCTCGGCATCCTCGGGCTCGACCTTGCTTTTGTCTTCGGCGTTCTGGCTTTCTTTTTGAACTTCATCCCCAATGTCGGCTCGCTCATCGCGGTCTTGCTCCCGCTGCCGCTTGCGGTAGTACAGTTCGACAGCTGGGTGCATATAGGCCTGATCCTGGCTCTTCCCGGCTCGGTCCAGCTGACGATCGGAAACGTCATCGAGCCGAAGCTCATGGGGGAAGGGCTGCAGCTCCACCCGGTCTCGATCCTGCTCGCTCTCGTATTTTGGGGTTTGCTTTGGGGGGTGGTCGGCATGCTGCTCGCCGCGCCGATCACCGCGGTGCTGCGGATTGTGCTCGACCGGTTCGAGACGACCCGACCTTTCGCCGACGTGCTCGCCGGCCGTCTGCCCGGCGCCGAAGCGCCCGTGTGAACGTACCATCGCCGCTCATCGTTTGTACCCGCTTCGTGACTGCAATACCATCGCTTCGGTGTGGGGGATGTAGTGAGTGTGGATTTCGAAAGCGAACGCCGGGAGATCCAGCAGTTGCTCGATGCGCTTCGACACGACCTCATGGAAGGTAGCGTCAGGCTCTTTCGCGAGCATTTCACGGACGACGCCGTCGTTTTAGCCTTCGACGATCCGCGCATCTTCGTCGGCAAAGAAAACTCCATCGAATATCTTCGATCTCTCGTGCAGCAAGCGAAGTTTCGAACGCTCGACGGCGAGATCGAGACCATCAAGCTTCACGGCGACGTTGCGATCGTGCTCGAGCGCGGGACGTCCCTCTACGAAGTTCGAGGTCAGATGTATCGGGATACGGGTCGAACAACCTACGTCCTCGTGCGCGAGCACGACCGCTGGCGGCTCACGCATTTCCACCTGGAGTCGATGGCGACTAATCCGGTCGTTGAGCCAGAGTCGTAACCGCCCCCTCGATCGTCTGCGTCACCTCTCGGTAGTCCTGACTCTCGCGAAACGATAGCGGCCTGCCGAAACGGATGCGTACGGGTCCCCGCTTCGGCCAGCGGTCGTCGAAAGACAGGACGTCGTAGAGCCCGCTCAAGTGGATTGGGATAACGGGGATCTCAAGACGCGCCGCTAAAAGCCCGACGCCCGCTTTGAAGGGCTCGATGGAGCCGTCCCGCGTCAGCCGGCCTTCGGGATAGATCAAGATGGAGTAGCCCCCATCGGCCAAGGCACCGGCGAAGCGGAGCCCGTCGCGCGTTCCCGCGCTCGTGCGCGCGAGGGGGAAGGCGTTGACGAGCACGATGGCGAGCCAATATTGGATCGCGGCGGAAAGCCTCTCCGAGGCGCTCCCCGTTTTCTTCAGATAGGTGTCGAAATATTCTTGTTGCACGGCCGGTGCGACGCGCCCACGCCACGCAAAAGGTAGCGCGGTGAGAATGGCGAGCGTGTCGAGGTTGCTTTGATGGTTCGCGGCGAAGATAACGGGGCCGCTCAGATTCTCGAGCTTCCCCTCGATCGTGAGCGGAAGATAGTGCCGAAAGAGAGGTCGGATGACGAGTTCCCGAAAAGCCGCTCGAGCGAAGCGAAGCGGTGCGATGCGCCCATAGCGCACCAGGCCACGAAGTGGTGTGGAACCGGGCTCGCGCGCACGTGCCGGAACGGCTCTCTCGACAAAGCGCTCGAGCTCTCCGAGCGTCGTGACCCGGGCCATCTCCTCCTCGGAGAGCTCCCGTCCTGTTTGCTCTTCGAGGCGCGTCAAAAGCTCTATGCGATCGAGCGAGCTCAGGCCAAGCTCTTCGCTCAGCTGGTCGGCGTCACCCATCGTCTCGCCGGATCGTCCGAGCTGCTCCCCGACAAGCGCCCGCACGCGACGAGATGGTTCAGCTGGTGTGGCTGACTCGGGCGTTTTCAGACGCGCGAGCACTTCGCCGCGCCGTATCTTAAACGTCGATGGCGTGCGCGGGAAGTCGTCTTCGGGCCAGACGGTCCATGCGCGTACCCGCTGGTGTGCTTCGAGCTCGGCATTGGCGCGCTGGACCGCGGCCTCGGCGTGACGTTCGTCGAGAACCTGGGCTCCGGGTTGGCCGAGGAGCGCCGCATGAACGACGTCGCCCTTGTCGGTCGGCTGGCCGACAACGACGGCTTCTTTAATCTCCGGCTGCGCGTCGAGAACGGCTTCGACGTCAGCCGGGTAAACGTTCATGCCGTCCGCGCCGACGATGACGTCCTTCTTACGTCCTTTGTAGTAGAGCGTGCCGTCATCGCCCATCTCGCCGAGGTCCCCCGTGTGGAGCCACTCTTTCTCGGAAGGCTCGGAAGGCTCGGAAGGCTCGGAAGGCTCGGAAGGCTCGGAAGGCTCGGAAGGCTCGGAAGGCTCGGAAGGCTCGGAAGGCACGTCTGCGCCGAAATATTCGAGCGAGACGTTGTCGCCGCGAACGAGAATCTCTCCGTCCTCGGCGAGCTCTATCTGCTGGCTTCCGACCGCTTTGCCAATCGCTCCACGTTTCGGGTTTAAGGGATGATTCGTCGCGACGAGCGAGCTGGTCTCGGTCAGCCCGTAGCCTTGGACGAGCACGAATCCGAGCCGCCACCAGAACGCTTCGTCTTCGGGCGCAAGCCGCGCGCCGCCGGAAAGTATGGCCCAGAACTTCCATCCAAAAGCGGCGTGCACCTCGCGGTGGCGCCACCAGCGCGCGAGCCCGCCGAGCACGCCTTGGGCGCCCGTTTCTTCCTCCGGCTCGAGATCGAACCGGCGCTCGAGCTCGCCGCGCAAGCCGGACAGGAACCGCGGAACCGTGGTGAGCACCGAGATCCGCTCGCGTCGGATCGTCTCGATGATTGCCGAGGGGTGGATCGCCTGCATGAAGGCGACAGAGCCTCCCATCACAGCGGGGACGTAGAGCCCGGTGAACTGTCCGAATACGTGACTCAACGGCAAGAGGTCGAGAAAGCGGATCGGCTGGAACGGGCGTGCATAGACGGCATATTTCTGAATCTCATTTTGGATGGGCGCGAGATTCGCGACGAGATTCTTGTGGCGATGCACCACGCCTCGGGGCTCTCCCGTCGTTCCCGAGGTATAGATGATTTGCACGATGTCGCCGGCTTTCGCAGCGACCGGCTTCAAAGGCACTTCCGAATCGAGCCCGCCGACTTCCTCGAGGGAAAGTTGCGACGGCGCTATCGCTTCCGCGTCGACTTCGGCGCCGCGGACGAGAAGTTTCGCCCCGACGTCGCACTGGACGCGCGTGACGAACGTCTTCGAGGAGCGAGAATCGAGCGGGACCACCGTGACACCGCGGGCGAGCGCCGCCCAGAAAACCGCGACCCACTCCGGCCGGTTCTCACCCCAAAGGAGAAGGCGATCGCCTGGCGCGAGACCGCGCGCGTCGAGCTCGCGGGCGACCCCCTTGATGTGGCGGTAGAGCTCGCGATAGCTCCATTTTCGTGTGCGGTAGCTGCTTGCGAGGACGATGGCCTCGCGGTCGCGGAGCGCCTCCATGTCCGGAAGGAGCTCCAGCAGAGAGTTCATCGCGTCTTGGGCTCCATCAGAGTGCGCAGCCACTCCTCGGGCATGCGCACGGCGACGACTTCACCTTTCGCCGTTTGGATCGCCTCCGCCGACAGCGTGACCTCCACGGTGACAACGCGCCGTCGGATTTCTTTCGTGCTCCCTCGGAGCGTGAGCGTGACGCCGAGAGGCGTGGGCTTCAAGTAATCGACGTGCAGCGAGCCGGTCACGAATCGAAGCGGCGGCTCCGTCCCCATGTCGCGGCCTTCCGCTCGATGCGCCGCGGCCGCCGCCGTCCCGGTGCCGTGACAATCGATGAGCGATGCGATGAGCCCACCATAGACGTAACCGGGAAGTGCTTTGTGGTGCGGCTCGGGATCGAAACGGCAGATCGACACGTCTCCGTCCCAGAAGCTCTTGATCCGGTGCCCGTGCTCGTTGAGCACGCCGCATCCATAGCAATGCTGTGTTTCCTCGGGGTAGAGCTCTTGAAAGCTCTTTTCCGTCATGCGCGACCTCCTCGAAAATAGTTTGACAGCGGAGCCCGAACCTAACGCTATTCGGTGCCAATCTCTCCACTGGTCTGAAGGCGCTTAGCGACTTCGCGCGCAACCCGCACAAGGGCAGCCACCAACTGCTCGTCTAAGTCCACATCGCCTTCGTACTCGGCCAGGTTGCGTTTGCGATGCGCCTCGTCGAGTACCCGCCATTGCTCTTTGGGCAGATCGAGTGTGTGCGGGAGACACTGGAAAACGAGGTACCGCGACTCGGACCGATAACCCAAGTTCCGCAGAGCTGCGAGGGCAAGCGCGTGGGCGGCGTTATAGGCGAGGTCGAAACGGCTTTCCAAGCTGAGGTCTTCGCGCTCGGCGTCGTTCAGGCGCACGAGGCCGGACCGTATCAGTCCGGCGCTCTCGCTCTCGGCTGGGGGCTCGGCCTTGAGCTGTCCGATTTGGACGAGGCTATCGAGTTGCGGATGTGCCATGGTCGTCGCCGAGAAGAACCGTGTGTTTGCCCTTCAGAACCTGGGTCAGAAACGGATGGCGCGCGTTTCGGCGCCTCTTGAATTCCCTCGAAGTGTACAACGTTGGGTTGATCTTGCGGTCTAGTAGCGTTTCTACCTGGGCGAGCGCCGCATAGAGCGTCTCGAGCGCGAGCTCGTCGGCAACGACCAACAGATCGATGTCACTGTTAGCCGTATCGGATCCCTTGGGAACGGAGCCGTAGAGCAGTGCGAGCTCGATCTTCTCCGCCAGCGGTTCAAGGGCATGGCGTATTGGGTCGGCGAGGCCGACAGTCTTGGTGACAAGGCTTTGAAGCTCGTCGAATACCGGAGATGTGTGGTTGGCCTGAAAGTGCTTCTGATTGCCGACGCGCGTGACCGTCACGAGGCCGCTTGCGGCAAGCCGCTTGAGTTCTCTCTGCACCGCGCCGGACCCGGAGCCGGTCAGCCCGATCAGCTCTGTCGCGAAGAAGCTGCGCTCCGGCTGGCCGAACAGCAGCCCGAGCACGCGTTGCTGCGTGCTCGTGAAAAGCGCGTCCGCGAGGCCGACGGGCCCGCGCTCAGCCTCTCGAGTGGCCGGCGGGCGTGGCGGCTGTTGGCCGCGTGTTCGTATGCCCATTATGGGCATTATAATGCCCATTTTGGGCATAAGGCAACAAGAGGACGCGGTCTACAGCTGCCAGCCCATCGAGCTCCGATAGCCAGGGACGTAGCTGGGCTCAGCGAGCCGCGGCGAGAAAGAGCAAAACCCAGCCGACGAGCAAGGCGACGCCGCCGAAAGGCGTCACCGCGCCGAGCCAGCGTATGCCGCTGATACTGAGAATGTAGAGACTTCCGGAAAAGACGGCGATCCCGAGGGTGAAGGCCCAGCCGGCGGCGTTCGCGAAGCTTTCCGGGTTCTTGTCGGCAACCCACGCCACCGCCAGCAGCGCGAGTGCGTGATAGACGTGGTAGCGGACGCCCGTCTCGAAGATGGCGAGCATGTCAGGGGAGAGCCGCTTTTGCAAGCCGTGCGCCCCGAAGGCGCCGAGCGCTACGGCCAAGAACATGAGTGCACTTCCTACCCGTATCCAAAACACGGGTGGATTCTAACTCAAGCGGCCAGTGCGGCGAGGGCATCCGGGTCTTGAATGATGACGCGGCCTTCCGCCACGATGATGACGCCCCGGCGCCTCAGGCCCGAGAACGTGTGGTTCACGATCTCGCGGCTCACGCCGAGGAGGTTTCCAAGTGCGGATTGGCTCAGCTTGATGCGGAGAAGAATGCCGCGGCTGTCTCGCACGCCGTAGTCTTGGCTGAGCTCGAGCAGTAAGTCGGCGAGCCGTTGCGGCGCATTTTTGTAAACGACGTCCATCAGGCGTTTTTCGAGCTTCTTTTGACGTCGACCCATCAGCTGTGCGAGCTTCATCAAGAGCTTGGTACGGCGTCGCAGCATCGAGCGGAACGTCGCTTCCGGCACGGCGTGAAACGTGGACGGCTCGAGGACTTCCGCCACAGTCTCGCGCGGCTCCTCGTCGAGGACGCCGGTCTCCCCGAAAAAAGAACCCGGCTCGACGATCTCGAGGATGAGCTCCTTGCCGTTGTCGGACAGCCTCGAGATCTTGACGCGTCCGGAGGCGAGAAAGAAGACGGCCTCGGAACGGTCGCCCGGCAGATACAAAAGACGCCCTTTTTCGGCGATGCGCGTCTGGCCGCGTGATTCGAGCTCCGTGATCTCTTCTGACTCGAGATCCTCGAACAACGTGAAATCGCGCAGGCCCAACATTCGTCGTAGCTTCATCATCTCCTCCGAACGCCGGCATCCGGCTTTCGTCGAGTAGTTTGCCGGGAGGAGGCCTTTGGTTACAGCCTAGGACGTTTTTATCTCGCGGTCTGCCCCGGTTTCAACGGCTCATGAAGCGTTCGCGGCTCATCCGGGTAGAGCTCGGCGACGTAGCTCTCGTAGCCGTTGAAAATCGGCGTCGGGAAGGGCTCCCGGTTGTCGAGCCAGTGTGAGGTGGCCTGGCTCCAGCGCGGATGCGGGATATAGGGATTCACGTTCGAGATAAAGCCGTATTCGTGCTTCTGGATTTGCCAGAACGTGCGCGGTTCCTTCGACGTGAGTTCGATCTTTACGATGGCTTTCGGGTTCTTGTAGCCGTATTTCCACGGGACGGTGATGCGGATAGGAGCGCCGTGCTGCTTGAGCAAAGGCTTCCCGTAGACGCCGGTGACCACCATGGCGAGCGCGTTCATCGCTTCTTCCATCTGGAGCCCCTCGTGATAGGGCCAAGGATAGTAGTCCGCTTCGCGGACGCCGGGCATCTGGTTCCGTTTGAGCGCGCTCTCGAAGCTCACATATTTGGCGGAGTCTTTGGGCTCTACTTTGGCCAGGAGCTTCGAGAGAGGAAACCCCGTCCAGGGAACGTTCATCGCCCAGCGCTCGACGCAGCGGAAGTGGTAAATCCGCTCCTCCTGATCGAAAGCGAGAAGGTCGTCGAGGTCGAAGGTCGCTGGCTTCGCGCACTCACCCTTCACTTCGATCTTCCATGGCACGACTTCGTAATCCGCCGTGTGCTGCCATACGGGGCCGCCGCGTCCGGGTAGAAACTCGTAGAAATTGTTGTGCGACGCGGCGACTTCGCGGGCCGTGAGCGCCTTGCGCTCGATCGCCTCGGGTACTTTGAACGAAGCGTCACGAGGCGCCGGGAAGACATCCGTGTTCTCGTAAGGCGGTGTGAGCAGTTCGGCTTCGCTTTCGCCCGCGAAAAGACTTGGGCCCGTTGCGAGTCCGATTCCGAGGGCCGTCATGAAGCGGCGCCGATCGAACCGACTAAGAAAGACCGATTCGGGCGTGACCGCATGAGACGGGATTCTTGGGGTGAAGCGTTTCGACACAGCGGACCTCCAGTACAGGGGATTCTAACAAGCTGGGAGAGGTTTTACCTCTCCGCTCCGCTCCGGAGGCGCTGGCGCTCCCACCACATGCCAGCGAGAAGGCCGAGAAGTCCCATCACGAGAACCGCGCCTGTATGCCACGGCACGATATGGCCCGGATGAGACATGCCGCAGTGAAGGCGATAGACACCCTCGGAGATGAACCCGCCGCCGAGACCACCGAGGAGCCCCGCGACTTTGGGCCGAAGCGGCAACCCACGCGACAAAAGCGCGAGCACGAGGATCACCGGCGGCAAACCGAGAATCGAGATGCGCCAGAAGCACATCGCTTCCGCCTGCCAGCGCACGGAGGTTGGGAAGCCGCTATGCGCGAGCGTCCAGTAAGCGCTTCCGACCTGGAACACGATGGCGGCGAGCGGGAGCGCGACCCACCAAGTCCAACTGACGGTCGACTCGGGCGCGCGCTGAATGAGTGCGAGCACGAGCACGGCGTAAGCCGCGGCCACCGCCAGGCTCGCCGGGACCCAGAGAGGGACGGCCCGGATTGCGGCCGCGTCGCCGCGAAGCCCGTAGACCATAAGCACGAGGCTTAACAAGAAAAGCGCCACCGGAAACGCAATCAAAGCACTCGCCCAAGCGGGGCGGAGTGGGCGCACCGGCTTCAGGTCCTGCGCCACTTCACGACGGATCCTCTCGAAAGAGCTATCTTGGATCACTTGCCGCCCCTCGTTCGTCCGGAGATGCCAAGAGTGTCCGCAGCGCGCCGAGCGCGCGATGCGCTCTTAGCTTCGCCGTGCCCGCCCGGATGCCGAGCATGGCGCCGATCTCTCCGAAGGTGAATCCCCAGACGTGGTGCAGCAACACCGCCTCGCGCCGGTCGTCCGAAAGCTCCGCGAGTGCTCTCCACACGTCGCGGTGCGAGCCGAGCTGCTCCATGGCGGGCGGCACCGGCACTTCGGGGAGCTGCTCGAGTGCGCCCGTTTCCACCCTGTACCGGCGCGCGGAAGCGCGTCGATGCATCAGGAACACGTGACGCGCGATGGCTAAGGCCCAGGGCCCGACCGGTCGTGGGGGCGTATAGGTATGGCGCGAACGATGGATTTGCAAGAACGTTTCTTGTAGCAGATCCTCTGTCAGGGAAGCGTTGTAGGTGAGAGACGACAGAAATCCGCGCAGCTTGGGCGCAAGCTTCGCGTAGAGCGCATCGAACGCTTTGAGCTGCCCGGCCTGATAGTGCACCATGAGCTCGCTGATCTCTGAATCGACGGGTGCGCTCTCGCTCACTACGGCCGTCATTATCGCCCAAGCCAATCCTCATCATCACCTCTGCCTATCGATGATCGGAAAAGTTGGGGTGTGTCGTCTATGGCGGCCTTCACACGTTGTTCATTCATCCGCCGAGCCGCATAAAGAGATTATTGAGGGATTCCGCGAGCGTGGGGTGGGCAAACACACCGTTTTGGATCGAGGTGTAAGGAACCTGACCCATCATGGCGACTTGCAGGACCGACATGATCTCGCCGCCGCCGATGCCGAGAATGGCACAGCCGAGAATCTGCTTCGTCTTCGGGTCGACGAGCGCTTTCATGAAGCCGCGGGTCTCGTCCATCTCGATCGCGCGGGCGATATGGCTCATTGGCATTTTGACGACCTCGTAGGAGATGCCGAGCTTCTCGGCTTCGCGCTCGCTCAGGCCCACGCGACCGAGCTCAGGATCCATGAACACGGCATAAGGGACGAGCCGTCCCGCTGTGCTCGCATCGCCGTCATGGAGAAGGTTGGCTTCGACGATGCGGTAGTCATCGTAGGAAATATGGGTGAAGGCAGGGCCTCCGGTCACGTCACCGAGCGCATAGATCCCGTCGACACTCGTTTCGAGATTGTCGTTCACGGGGATGAAGCCGCGCGCGTCGAGCTCGATCCCCGCCGCTCGAGGGGACAGAGCACCGGTGTTGGGCGTTCTGCCGGCGGCGACGAGCAGCTCTGGCGCTTCGAGGACCCGTGTTCCGTTTTCGGTCTCCACCGTAATCGAAGTGGCGCCTTCGCCGTCGCGCGCCACTCCTGTGACGGTCGCCTCGAGCAAAACGTCGATGCCGTCCTCGCGAAAGATCTCGAGTATCGCATCCGCGACGTCTTCGTCTTCCCGCGGGAGGAGCTGACGGCCGCGTTGCACGATCGTCACGGCACTTCCGAAGCGGCGAAACATCTGGCCGAACTCGACCCCGATATACCCGCCACCAAGAATGACGAGGTGCTCGGGAACGGTGTCTAGCTCCATCACGGTCCCCGACGTCAGAAACCGGATATCGGCCAGACCTTCTATGTCCGGGACCGTGGGCTTCGTACCCGTATTGATGAAGATCCAAGGAGCGGTGAGCTCGAGCTCGTCTCCGATCGCGATGCGGTGCGCGTCCGTAAAACGCGCTTCGCCGAAGATCAACTTGATGTTCTCTTCTCGCTCGAGACCTTTGCGGCTACCGTCGCTGAAGAGATCTACGATGGCGCGCTTGCGCTCACGCACGCGGTCGAGCTCGACACTGATGGTGCTAGCGCCGGTGCGCACGCCGTAATCACTCGCACGCCGGGCCAAGTGAGCCACCCGCGCGCTCGCGACCATCGTCTTGGTCGGAGTGCAGCCGTAGACGACGCAGGAGCCGCCAACCCTGTCGTCGCGCTCGATGATGGCTGTCTTCTTTCCGGATTTAGCGAGGGATTTGGCGAGCGGTTTGCCGGCTTGCCCCGTTCCGATGATGATGGCGTCGTAGGCTTCTGAATCCGGCATGGTGGTGAACTACTTTATCATTGTGGCCAACGAGACGTCGTATGATACAGGCAGGATCGAGATGACCGTGCGTACCGAAGCCCACCTCGCTGCCGTCGAAATTCCAGCTAATCTGCGCATCAACGATCAGATTCAGCGATTTCGAGAAGCGTGCCGCCGCATGGGCTGCAAACGGCCCTATCACCACTTCGCTTTCGGGCAGTCGCCTTTCTCGCCGCCACCTTCCGTGGTTGAAGCACTGCGGGCACATGCCGGCGAGCATGGCTATCTACCGACCGCAGGTCTTCCCGCCCTCCGCGAAACAATAGCTCGCTACTACGAGCACCATTTTCGAATGACGGTAGCACCGGAGCAGATTGTCGTGAGCCCGGGCAGTAAGGAAATGATCGCGATGCTTTTGGCCGCTCTCGAGGGCTCTGTCCTCGTGCCCATCCCGTCGTGGGTGAGCTACATGCCGCAAGCGGCAATATTGCGAAAGGAAATCGTTCCGTTGCGATTGCACGCTTCGGAAGGCTTCAAGCTGACGCCTGAGCGCCTAGGCCACGGGATCGAGAAAGCGGCGGGCTCGCCATCGATCCTCATTTTGAACCACCCGCACAATCCGACGGGTGCTGTCTATGCCCGCGGCGAGCTCGAGACGCTCGCGGAGGTCTGTCGAACGCATGGCGTTGTCGTGATTTCTGATGAAATCTATGCGCTGACAGCGTTCGACCCCGAAGCTTTCACGAGCATGGGCGAAGTTTATCCCGAGGGTACGATCGTCACGGGTGGCCTCTCGAAAGATCGCGGCGCGGGAGGCTATCGCGTTGGTATCGGCCTTTTTCCGGCACGTGAGAAGCAGTTGTTGAGCGACGTCTTGAAGATCGCCGGCGCGACCTATTCTTCGGTTGCTGCACCCATCCAACATGCCGCCATCCATGCCTACGCGCTCGACGACGACGTCGAGAGCACCATCCGCGATTGCCGAGCGGTGAACCGCGCGGTCGCGGGCGTCGCGTCCGCGCTCTTCTCTACTGGCGGCTTCGAAACACGCGCGCCCGAAGGTGCTTTCTATCTGTTCGTCGATCTCGGGCGTGACCGCGACGCTTTCACGAAGATGGGTCTGGACACGAGCGCCGCGGTCGCCGAGCATGTGTTGCACGTGGAGCATACGGCCATGCTCCCCGGGAGCGCTTTGCTCCTCGATGACGGCGAGCTTGCCTTCCGCTGTAGTTACATCGACTATGATGGGGACGCCGCTCTTGCCGAGTGGCGTCGATGCCCGCCTTCGACGACAGCCGAACGAGAAGACTTCGTGCGCAGGACGTGTCCTTTGATTCCCGAGGGCATCCGTTCTCTGGAGCGCTATCTTACCTATATAAAGGCCGGTCAAAGACCCGAGCAACGTGTGAATAGAGAGCAGACAAGTATGAACCGAGTCGCTGTCGTTTCCGGTATGAGAACCCCGTTCGTCAAATCGGGAAAAGCGTTCAAGGATCTCGGCCCCTTGCGCCTGGCGCGGGAGTCGGTACGCGCTCTCCTAAACAAGCAAGGCCTCGACGCGGAAGCCGTCGAGTCTCTCGCATTCGGCGTTGTTGTTCCCGAACGAGGCAAGCCCAATCTCGCACGCGAGATCGTCTTCGAGGAAGGGCTTCCGAGCCATATCGAAGCGCAAACGATCTCATCCTAGATAGAGAGTCCACGCCTCCCGCAATACCGCATGCGATCCGGCCGGTTGCGATGGCTTCGGCCACGCTCGCAATCGTGCGGAGACCGGTGATGCAGTATCACTCGGATCCGAGCACGTTCAAAGAGCCCTCGACGGGGCTCAGCATGGGAGAGCACACCGAGCTGACGCGCAAGGCGTGGGACATTTCTCGAGACCGTCAAGACGAGATTGCTCTCGCGAGCCATCGCCACGCGGTCGCTGCGCGGGGCAAGCTCGCTGCAGAAATTTGCCCGGTGCTCGGCATCGACGCCGATTCCGGCCCGCGAGCCGATACTTCGATCGAAGCGCTTGCCGGGCTCCGGCCCGTCTTCGATCCCGAAGGCATGCTCACCGCGGGCAACTCCTCGCCGGTGACGGACGGCGCGTCCGCGGTTCTGCTGATGAGCGAGGAGAGGGCGCGCAGCGACAACCTGGAGCCGCTTGCTTTCATCCGTACGATGGCCTTCGCGGCACTCGATCCATCCGAAGGACTGCTCATGGCGCCCGCCATCGCCGTGCCGCGCGCACTGTCACAGAGCGAACTAAAACTGTCGGAGATCGACTTGATCGAGATGCACGAAGCGTTCGGCGCTCAAGTTCTCGCGAACGCGGCGGCGTGGGAGAAGGGGTGGAAAGGGGAGCCGACCGGGCCCGTCGATTGGGATCGCGTGAACGTGAACGGAAGCTCGATTGCGATCGGGCATCCGTGGGCCGCGACCGGTGGGCGGATCGTGACGACGCTTGCGAACGAAATGGCACGCCGCGACAAGAACCTGGGACTTGTGAGTATTTGTGCTGCCGGCGGCATGGCCGGCGCCATGATTCTCGAACGCTAGTGACCGTGAATTTCTGGATCGGTCGCATAGCCCAAGCGCTTTTCGCGCTTTTCGCGGTGTCGATCCTGGCGTTTCTGTTTCTCGAGCTTGCGCCGGGAGATTATCTGGATCGTATGCGGCTCAGCCCGCAGATTTCCCAGGAAACACTCGAGGCGATGCGCGTTCAATACGGCCTCGACCGCCCTTTCGTGGAGCGCTATTGGACGTGGCTTGGTGCGGTCGTCACGGGCACGTGGGGTTTTTCGTTCGCTTACGGCATCGCGGTGGCACCGCTCGTGTGGGGACGCGCCATCAATACGCTCGTGCTCGGCGCGAGCGCGGCCGCCGTGGCCTGGGCACTCGCTTTGCCCGTTGGCGTGTGGTGGGCCACGCGCCGGAGCACGGCCGTTCATTCCATGGGGTTTCTTACTTCCGTCATCCTCGGCTTTCCCGAGCTCATCTTGGGGCTTACTCTGCTCGTGCTCGCAGAGCGGTCGGGGGCCTTTCCCATTGGAGGGATGCGCTCGATCGGCGCCGACGATCTTTCGACTTTGGGACGTACGCGCGACCTTTTGTGGCATCTCGTGCTTCCGGTTACGACCTTAGCACTCCCCGCCTTTGCGGTGCTTGTGCGCCACGTTAAAGCGGCGGTCGAAGACGTGATGGAAGAGACGTTCGTCTGGAACGCGCGCGCTCTCGGCGTCACCGAACGAAGGCTCGTGCTCCACCACGTCTTACGTCCCGCCGCGAATCCTCTGATCTCGATTGCGGGCCTGTCCGTCGCGTCACTTCTCAGCGGTTCCTTCATCGTCGAGGTCGTGATGGGCTGGCCGGGGCTAGGGCCGTTTCTTCTCGAGGCGATCCGCGCGCGCGACGTCCATGTCGTTATCGGCGGCGTGATGTGCTCGGCGGTGCTCGTCATCGCCGGTGGTCTTCTGACAGACATCGTTCTCTACCTCAACGATCCCAGGATGGCGGCGCGATGAGGCACGACACCAAGCTCACAGCACTCCTGTTGCTCTTGCTGTCGATTCATGGAGTCGCGATCCTCGCAGGGTTCTTCTCGCCTTACTCCTACCGTGAGCAGAATCGTGAGGTGCCTCTCGCGTCGCCGACCAAGCTGCGATGGGTTGATGGGAGCGGCGCGTGGCATCTGCGGCCTTCGGTCGAGAGCCCGCTCGCGGGCGGCGCTTTGGTGCCGCTTCGCTTCTTCGTTCGCGGTAGCTCATATTCCGTTTTGGGTCTGTTCGGATCGGACTTACATCTCTACGGCGTCGATGAGCCTCATCGCGTCTTTCTTCTTGGTACCGATGCTCTCGGGCGCGATTATTTTTCGCGGCTCGTCGTCGGCGCACAAGTGTCGCTGTCAGCGGGCTTCGTCGCTGCGGCGCTCGCTCTCACGACAGCCCTGAGTCTTGGATCGCTCGCCGGCTATTTCGGCGGCTTCATCGACTCTGCGATCATGAGACTCGTGGACGTGTTCCTGAGCTTGCCTTGGATTTACATGCTTCTCGCCGCGCGCGCTTTTCTCCCCCTCGACATGGCGCCTGGGACGGCGTTTTTTGTAGTCGTCGTGCTTCTCGGCCTTTTGGGATGGCCGGCGCCGACGCGGATCGTGCGCGGCATCGTGTTGAGCGCGCGCGCGCGCGAATATGTCGATGCCTCCCGGGGCGCCGGCGCCGGGCACGTCCACCTACTCCGGCGCCACGTGCTCCCACAGGCTTATAGCTCGATAGCGATCCAAGCGACCTTGCTCGTGCCCGCCTACATGCTCGCCGAAGTCACGCTTTCCTTCGTGGGCCTCGGCGTCGGCGAGCCCCTGCCGAGTTGGGGCAATATGCTGGCCGATCTGCCACGGGGGAGCCTCCTTGCCGCCGAACCCTGGACCTTCGCACCCGCCTTCCTGCTTGTCGGCGTGACTTGGCTTTATCATTCGCTACTATCGTTGCTCGGGGGACGTCATTTACGCGGGAATTGGGGGCGCGACGTGAGGTTGACTTGAGCCGTACGGATCCATCTAACTGGTTTCGCATCACGTGCGTGCTAGCACTTGTTTTTTCTCAAGAAAAGGCTGATAGAGCCTTTGTTTCGGCGCCGGCTAGGGATTCTCGAGCGGGGGGCCAATCATGACTGGGACCACTTGATAGTCGACGGCATCTGCACTCATTGCCGTGGCGACGGAGATCGAATGCCTTCCGCTCAGGCCGCCCGTCGGTGTTACCGTCATGAGCCCGGTATCGAAGTCGACGACATATTGCAGGTTCTCGTTGGCGACCACCGGAACTTGTAGCCCGTTCGCCGCCATGCTGTTCTGGTCTAGAAACAGAGCGGGATCTCCTTCAACATCCCGGGCCGTGAGCTGATAGGTTACGGCGGTATTCACCGGTGTTTTGATGTCTGCAATGTCTTCGAGAAAAGGCGGGCTGTTGACGAGGTCCGGCGTGACATTCACGCGGAAGGCTTGCTGCGTCTGCGCGCCGGATGCGTTTTGAACAGTGACGGTAATGTCAACGGCCCCGGTCGCTCCTTCGGGAGCTTTCAGCATGAGCACGGCGTTTTGGGTATCGGTGAAAGATTCGACGGACTCCATCACGACATCCACAACTGGGCGATCATCTGGACCGGTCGCTACATTACTAATCCTCTGACGGACGGCCTCTCCTTCCACCAGAATCCCGAAGATGGAATGGTTGAAGTCGAGATGACGCTGCGGCCCTTCCGTGATGAAGAACTGCGAATCGTTCGAATCGTCGCTCGATTTAGCCATCGAGAGTAGACCCGTTCGGTTGTGCTGCAGATCGATGTGGAATTGGTCGTCGAAGCTCCCGAGGGGCGAGCCGCCGCTTCCGGTTCCCGTCGGGTCTCCGCCTTGTAGGACGAAATCGTTGATGACGCGATGGAAAATGACCCCGTTGTAGAAACCGCTAGTCCCGAGCGCCACGATGCGATTCGTTGCGCGGCGAGCGCGCCCGTCAAAAAGCTCGAAGACCATGACACCGTAATTGGCGACGTGAATACGAAGGCTGCGATTGCCGGTCAGCACGGTCGGCGTGACGAGCGGATCGCTCGAGACCGCTGTAAAGCTCAAGGTTTGGCTGCTCGGATTCTGTCCATCGAGAGGGATGTGGATTGGGGAGCCGGCGAGAAGCGTCGTTTCGGGGATTGCTTGGAACGTCGGCTGTGCGACAAGAGTGGAAGCGATGATGGTCAAAGCACCCAACAGAAGACCGGTCGGCGCGGGAGCTCTGTGCATCGTGAAGTCCTTCTGGCGCCAGGCTAACACAAAGCGGTGCCGGTTCGGGAAACGGGAGTAAACTAGCAGCCGAGCGATGACCGAAGCGCGACCGAATTCGCAATCCATCGATCTCGGTCCTTCCGATGCGGCCTTACGGCTTCAGTTCGAGGACTGGCGGGCGAAGAACAAAGTCAAAAGACTCTGGGAGCGGGATGCGACCCTTTGGACGGGAGGCAATGAGGGTCGCTGGCTCGGCTGGCTCGATGTCATCGATCGTCAACTCGCCGCCTCGGAGACTTTCGCGGCGCTCCAACAGGACATCGTGGAGGCTGGCTTTCGTCATGCGGTCGTGCTCGGTATGGGAGGCTCGAGCCTTTGTCCCGACGTTTTGAGCCGGACCTTCCCGACCCAGCCAGGATTTCCCGAGCTCCATATCTTGGACTCGACCGTGCCGGCGCAGATTCTGAGTCTCGAGCGCAGGCTCGCTCTCGACGAAACGCTCTTCATCGTCGCCTCGAAGTCCGGGTCGACGTCGGAGCCCAACGCTTTCGAGAGATATTTCTTTGCGGGATCGGGAGAAGGCAAACGCTTCATCGCCGTGACCGATCCGGGCTCGGCGCTCGAAGAGCTCGCGCGCATTCAGGGCTATCGCGGTATCTTTCCAGGAGAGCCCGAGATCGGCGGGCGATTCTCGGCCCTCTCGAATTTTGGGATGGTGCCGGCGGCGGTGATGGGGCTCGATCCTATAGCCTTTTTGACGCGTGCTCGTGCCATGGTCGAAGCTTGTGGGCCCGGCGTCGCGCCGGAAGAAAACCCCGCGCTCGCGCTCGGGCTCGCTCTCGGTGTAGCCGCGCTCGAAGGGCGTGACAAAGTCACCATCGTGACGTCAGAGGCTCTCTGTTCCTTTGGGGCGTGGCTCGAGCAGCTCATCGCCGAGTCGACCGGCAAGCACGGGAAGGGCGTTCTCCCGGTCGCTCTCGAATCGCTCGGGGCTCCGACCGTTTATGGGGACGATCGAATCTTCGTGCACCTGGCACTGTCCTCCGATCCGTTGAAGCTTTCCGCGGGCTACCCTTGCGTAAAGATAGTTCTCGACTCGGTCGACGACTTGGGCCAGGAATTCTTTCGCTGGGAGCTCGCGACCGCCGTGCTCGGCGCTGTGCTCGAGCTCGATCCTTTCGATCAGCCCGACGTCGAAGCGAGCAAAGTCAAGACACGCGTGTTGTCGGACCAATACGAGGAGACCGGCGAGCTTCCCGCCGAGAACGGGGCCCTCCCGTTAGCGGAGGAGCTCCGCGCCTTCCTCGACCAGCTCGAGCCCGACGACTATTTCGCGATCCAGGCCTATGTCGATATGAGCCCGGAGAACAATGCCATTCTTCAGTCCATCCGGATGCGCGTGCGGGACACGCGGCGTGTCGCGACGACCCTGGGATACGGCCCGCGTTTCTTGCATTCGACGGGGCAGTTCCACAAAGGGGGCCCCAATCGGGGCGTGTTTCTCCAGATTACTGCGGGCGATAACCAAGATATCGAGATTCCGGGCCGGCGCTACACGTTCGGCCTCCTGACGCGATTTCAGGCCCAGGGCGATCTCGAAGTGCTCCGCGAGCGCGGCCGACGCGTGCTGCGGGCCCATCTTGGCCCGGACGTCACCTCCGAGTTGGAGCGTTTGGCTGAACGCCTTTCCTGACGCCTCATTGACTTGACGCGGCCCGCCGGCGTGGATAATATATATCGGACCGGTTGAGTCCTATATTGTATGTCCCTATTCTGGTGACACTTAGCCTTTGACAACGCGTTCGCTGAGTATTATTATATATCCGACTAGAATAGTCCTAATTAAAGGCGCTGCAACGTGCTCAAACTTTCCAAGAAAGTCGACTATGCCCTGATTGCCCTGATGCATCTGGCGCAACAGGACGAAAGTGCTTCTTCGGCCCGCGAGGTGGCGACCATTTACGGGATGCCGCATGATCTCCTCGCCAAGGTGCTTCAGAAACTGACGCGTTCCGGGCTCGTCGTGTCCCGCCAAGGGATGAAGGGCGGCTACAGCTTGGCTCGGCCCGCGGAGTCGATAACCGTCGCGCGCGTGATCGAGGTCGTCGAAGGGCAGCCGTCTTTGACCCAATGCCTCACCGATCTGGGGGCATGCGAGCAGTTCGATACTTGCACCATCAAGAGCCCGCTGCAAAGGCTCAACGACGAAGTGCTCCTGATGTTGTCCCGCGTGACCATCGCCAGAATGTGCGATGACGACCACGCCTCTTTTGCCGGGGAACGCACGAATGTCGCCATCGCGGACGATATAAAGCTCCCTGTGATCCAGGACTAGAGGGTGCTGAAAAAGTCATCTGCGCCCTGCGCTCGCAACGCTCCCCCGGCCCGAATGGGCCGACAGCACGCCGGGCGAGCTCGGCGCAGAGTTCAATAGAGAGCGAGCATTAATCACTAGAAGGATAGGATGAGCACCACGACCGACAAGCTCAAAGAATTCGTCAACAACGACTATGCGTATGGCTTCGTCACGGATATCGAGCAAGACACCATCCCGAAAGGGCTCGACGAGAAGACCGTCCGCATCATTTCGGAGAAGAAGGAAGAGCCCGAATGGCTTCTCGAGTGGCGTCTTAAAGCTTTCCGGCATTGGCTCACAATGACGGAGCCGACATGGCCGAACGTCCACTATCCGCCGATCGACTATCAAGACCTGCGCTACTATTCCGCGCCGAAGCAAGAAAGTGACGAAGCCAAGCCGAAGAGCCTCGATGAAGTCGACCCGGAGCTCCTGCGCACTTACGAAAAACTCGGTATTTCCCTCCAGGAGCAGGAGCGGCTCGCGGGGGTCGCGGTCGATGCCGTTTTCGACTCTGTTTCCGTCGCCACGACCTTCAAGGACAAGCTGTCCGAGCTCGGCATCATTTTCTGTAGCTTCTCCGAGGCGGTCAAAGACCATCCGGAGCTCGTGCGGAAATATCTCGGCACCGTCGTTCCCTATAGCGACAACTTCTTCGCCACGTTGAACTCGGCGGTCTTCAGCGACGGGTCTTTCGTCTACGTACCGAAAGGCGTTCGTTGTCCGATGGAGCTTTCGACTTACTTCCGGATCAACGCCTCCGAGACCGGGCAGTTCGAGCGGACGCTCATCATCGCCGACGAGGGAGCCTACGTTAGCTATCTCGAAGGCTGCACCGCGCCGATGCGGGACGAGAACCAGCTTCACGCCGCCGTCGTCGAGCTCGTCGCCCTCGACCACGCGGAAATCAAGTATGCGACCGTGCAGAACTGGTACCCGGGCGACAAAGACGGTAAAGGCGGCATTTACAATTTCGTAACGAAGCGCGGAAAGTGCGCGGGCGTCAAGTCGAAGATCTCGTGGACGCAAGTCGAGACCGGCTCGGCCATCACTTGGAAATATCCAAGCTGCGTGCTGCTCGGTGATGACTCGATCGGCGAGTTCTACTCGGTCGCTCTGACGAACAATTACCAGCAAGCGGATACCGGTACGAAGATGATCCACATCGGGAAGAATACGAGAAGCACCATCATCTCGAAAGGGATCTCCGCGGGCCACGGCCAGAACACTTATCGCGGCCAGGTGAAGATCCTCAAAGGTGCCGAAGGCGCGCGCAACTACTCACAATGCGACTCGCTTCTCATCGGTGACAAGTGCGGTGCGCACACTTTCCCCTATATCGAAGTCAAGAATCCCACGGCGCAAATGGAGCACGAAGCGACGACCGCAAAGATTGGGGAAGACCAGCTTTTTTATTGCAACCAGCGGGGTATCGACACCGAGAACGCCGTTTCCATGATCGTGAACGGCTTCGCCAAGCAAGTCTTGCGCAATCTCCCAATGGAGTTCGCGGTCGAAGCCCAGAAATTATTGGGAGTCAGTTTGGAAGGAAGCGTTGGATAGACACCTATGACTGCATTGATCGAGATCAAGAACCTGCACGCGAATGCCGATGGGCGCGAGATCCTTCACGGCATCGATTTGACGATTCAACCTGGCGAAGTGCACGCCATGATGGGACCGAACGGCTCGGGGAAGAGCACGTTGTCACAGGTGCTGGCGGGACGTGACAGCTTCGAGGTCACCGAAGGGGAAGTGCTCTACAAGGGAAAGGACTTGCTCTCGATGACGCCCGAAGAGCGCGCCTGTGAAGGTGTTTTCCTTGCCTTTCAATATCCTGTCGAGATCCCCGGCGTGAACAACACTTACTTTTTGAAGGCGGCGCTCAACTCCGTCCGCAAATACCGGGGCGAAGACGAGCTGGACGCGATGGATTTTCTCGAGCTCGTGCGCGCGCGAGTCAAGCTCATCGAGCTCGACGAGGAGCTCATCAACCGCCCGGTCAACGAAGGATTCTCCGGCGGCGAGAAAAAGCGCAACGAAATTTTCCAGATGGCGGTGCTCGAGCCGACCTTCTCCATCCTCGACGAGACCGATTCGGGGCTCGATATCGACGCTGTCCAAGTCGTGGCCGCGGGTGTGAACGCGCTTCGAGCAAAAGAGCGGTCGATGCTCGTCATCACCCACTACCAGCGCCTCTTGAACCATATCGTTCCGGACTTCGTCCACGTTCTCTTCGACGGCCGTATCGTCCGTTCCGGCGGCACGGACTTGGCTCTTAAGCTCGAAGAAGAGGGCTATGGATGGCTCGAGACGAAGGTGAGCTGAGCCGTGGCCACGATCGACCAAGAATCTTCGCCAAAAACCTCTCCAGAGTTTCTACCAGAGTTTCTACCAGAGTTTCTAGAAGCAGAGCTCCGCTCGTTGTTTCTCGCGCGCTCAACGGAGCGCAGCAGCGAGAGCGAGCCCGGCTGGCTCGCTCTCGTGCGCAAAAACGCCTTCGAGCGTTTTCTCGAGAAGGGTTTTCCGACGACACGGAACGAAGACTGGCGTTTCACGAATGTGGGCGCTATCGCGAGTCGGGCTTTCGAGCTCGCGAGCGGTGGGGCTGAAGTCGAAGACGAAGCGCGCGCGTTTCTTGCGAGCCTCGGTCTCGAGGCACTCTCTCGGCACGAGCTCGTTTTCGTGAACGGGAAGTTCTCGCAAAAGCTGTCCTCGCTCTCCGATCTTCCGGACGGCGTCGTCGTCTCGAACCTCGAGAACGCTTGGTCGCACTCGACCGAACAGCTCCAACCTGTGCTCTGTCGTAGCCCTGCGGACGAGACCGCCTTTTTCGACCTCAATGAAGCTTTTGTCGCCGATGGCGCCTTCGTTCACATCGGTAAAGGCGTCGTCGTCGACGCGCCTATCCATTGCGTGTTCCTGACCGTGCCCACTGGCGAGCCTTTCGTCCACCACCCGCGAAACGTGATCGTGGCCGGGGAGCAGAGCGAGGCCCGCATCATCGAGACCTATGCCGGGGTAGAGGGCTCGATTTACTTTACGAATACGGTTACGCAGCTCGTCGCGCAGCCGGGCTCGGTCGTCGATCACTACAAAGTGCAGCGCGAAAGCGTGCAAGCGTTCCACGTGGCGAGCCTCGATCTCTCTCAGCAGCGGAGTGCTTCGGTCTCGAACTATTCGCTCTCGCTCGGCGCCGCGCTCGCCAGAAACGACATCCGTGCCGAGCTCGGTGGGGATGGGGCTGAGGTGACGCTCAACGGCCTCTACGTCGTCAGGGGCAGCCAGCATGTGGATCATCACACGGTCATCGACCATCAAGTCGCACATTGCACCAGTCGTGAGCTCTATAAAGGTATTCTCGACGACGAGGCTAGCGGTGTCTTCAACGGCCGCGTGATCGTCCGAGCGGATGCGCAGAAGACTGACGCGAAGCAATCGAACAAGAACCTTCTTCTCTCGAAGGAGGCGCTCGTGAATAGCAATCCTCAGCTCGAGATCCACGCCGACGACGTGAAGTGCGCACATGGCGCCACCATCGGCCAACTCGATGCGGAGGCGTTGTTCTATCTGAGGTCTCGTGGGATTGGGCTCGACGAAGCCCGCAAGATTCTCACGGAAGGCTTCATGGCCGATGTGAGCGACCGGATTCGAGTCGACGCCGTGCGAAAAGCGCTACGTGGGCTCTTGTTCAAGGACGCGGCCTAATTTTCGAGGTACAGCCATGACCGTGAGCAGTAATGCAGAAATCTCGACGAGCAGCGCTTCGAAGCGCGATTTCGACGTCGATCGGGTCCGCGGCGATTTTCCGGGTTTGCATCAGACGGTCCACGACAAGCCGCTCGTCTATCTCGATAGCGCCGCGAGTTCCCAGAAGCCGCAGCAAGTCATCGATGCGCTCTCGAAGTTCTACGCTCATGACTACGCGAACATTCATCGCGGCGTCCACGAGCTCAGCCAGCGCGCGACGAAAGCCTACGAGAACGCGCGGCTGAAGGTTCAGCGATTCCTGGGTGCGCCGTCGGAGCGCGAGATCATCTTCCTTCGTGGCACCACGGAGGGCATCAACCTCGTGGCGCAGACCTATGGGCGCGCCAATGTCTCCGAAGGCGACGAGGTGCTCATCACGACGATGGAGCATCATTCGAACATCGTTCCGTGGCAAATGCTCTGTGAAGAGAAGGGCGCCCGTCTCATGGTGGGCCCGATCAACGACCAGGGTGAGCTCGACATGGATGCTTTCGAGGAGCTCATCGGCCCTAGTACGAAGCTCGTCGCCCTCGGGCACGTGTCTAATGCGCTAGGAACGGTCAACCCAGTAAACGAGATTATCGAGATCGCCCACGAGCGGGGCATCCCCGTTTTGTTGGATGGCGCCCAAGCCGCACCTCATGTCAGCTTGGATGTCGTCGATCTTGATTGCGATTTCTACACCATCTCGGGTCACAAAATGTTCGGGCCTTCGGGGATCGGCGCTCTTTATGTGCGTGAGTCGATCCTGGAGAAGATGCCGCCTTATCAGGGAGGCGGCGACATGATCAGCTCCGTGAGCTTCGAGAAGACGACCTATAACCGGCTGCCATTCCGCTTCGAGGCGGGAACTCCCAACATCGCCGGGGCGGTTGGGCTCGGCGCAGCCATCGAGTATCTGAACAAGCTCGGGATGGAATCCATCGCGGCCTACGAAGAAGAGCTTTTGGACTATGGCACCGAAGCGCTTCGAGCCGTGCCAGGGCTTCGCATCATTGGAGAAGCGAGCCACAAAGCGAGTGTCCTCTCCTTCGTGCTCGAGGGCATCCACCCTCACGATATCGGCACCATTCTCGACCAAGAGGGGATAGCGGTCCGCACCGGACACCATTGTGCCCAGCCCGTGATGGACCGCTTCAACGTTGCCGCGACCGCGCGGGCTTCGCTCGCGCTCTACAATACGCGCGCCGATATCGACCGCCTCGTTCAGGGGCTCGAGACCGTGGTGGAGGTTTTCAGGTGATGGCGACAGACGAGTTGCGCGAGCTCTACCAAGAGGTCATTCTCGACCACAGCAAGAATCCGAAAAACTTCAAAGAGCTCGACGACGCGTCTCATCAATCTCAAGGTCACAACCCCTTGTGCGGAGATCGGCTCACGCTCTACCTCGCGGTCGAAGACGGCGTGATCCAGGATGTCGGTTTCAAAGGAGCCGGATGCGCGATCTCGACGGCGTCGGCATCGATGATGACCGAGACGCTCAAGGGCAAGAGCGAGGCCGAAGTGGAAGCGATATTCGGCGCGTTCCACGATTTGGTGACCGGGCAAAGCGCCGAGGCTGATGGCGACGTTCTCGGCAAGCTCGCCGTTTTCGGGGGCGTGCGGGATTATCCCGTGCGGGTGAAGTGCGCGACGCTGGCATGGCACACGCTGAAAGCCGCGCTCGCAAAAGCCGAAGAAGCGGTTTCGACGGAGTGATGTGATGAAAGACGAAGAGCTCGACAAAGAAGCAACCGGAACAACCGACCCGCCGGCGAGCGAGCCGACACTTCGAGACAAAGTGGAAGACGTGCTCCGTACGTGCTACGACCCCGAGATCCCGGTCGATATCTACGCGCTCGGCCTCATTTACGACATCGACATCAGCGAGGAAGGCGCCGTCGCGATCAACATGACACTCACGTCCCCGGCGTGCCCGGTCGCAGGCACCTTGCCGCCCGAGGTCGAGTCCAAAGTGGCCGCTCTCGACGAGGTCACCTCGGCGAAAGTGGAGGTCGTCTGGGAGCCCGTCTGGACTCCCGAGAAGATGACCGAAGCAGCGAAGCTTGAACTAGGAATGCTCTAGCCTCTAGCGTCGGCGGCCGCCGGGTTGGCACGTGCGCTTCTTGCTGCCATCAGTGCCGAGGCGGCCTCGAGCATCACGAAAATGGCCGCTACGATGATCATCGAATCCATGACGAGAAGGACGTAGCTCCCTTCTTGATACAAGCTTCCCAGCTGAAAAAGAGCGGCGATGAAGGACATCCCGGTAACGAATACCATCGGGACGAGCGTGTAGCGGCTCGGTCGGCCGAGCTTGACCAGGAGCACGCTAAGGACGAGAAGCGTCAATCCAGCGAGCAGCTGATTGGTCGTTCCGAAGAGCGGCCAAAGCAGCATGCCACCTGCACCTCCCGTGCCGCCGGCTCCGAACGCGAGCGCAAGACAAGCGCCGACCGCCACCACGGTGGCGACATAGCCGTTTTGAAGCGGCCGAATCTTGTAGATGACGCCCCACTCCTGAATGATGTAGCGCTGGAGCCGGACGCCGGCATCCATCGTCGTGCCGGCGAAGAGAACCGCCATGACCGTCAAGAGAGTCGCGGAGAATTCGATGGGAAGTCCCAGGCCGGCGGACACGATGCGCGAGCCACCGAGCACGAACATCGGGATCCCACCTGCGCCGAACTCTCCATAATGGCCCTGCCATTCCGTAAGCGTCGCAAACCCGGCGGTCGTGGCGATGATGACGACGAGGGCTACGGAGCCTTCTCCCAGCGAGCCCAGATAGCCGACGAAACGCGCATCGGTCTCCTTGTTGAGCTGTTTCGAAGTCGTGCCCGAGGAAACGAGTCCGTGGAAGCCTGAGACGGCGCCACAAGCGATCGTCACGAAGAGGAGTGGTACCAGCGGTGGTGCTCCGCCGGGTACGTCCGTGTTGAAGGCGGGTGCCACGATTGTTGGGCTGGCTATGAGCACCGCGCCATATAAGAGGACGAGCCCTACGGCCAATTGGATGCCGTTGATGAAATCCCGTGGCTGCAGCAGGAGCCAGACCGGTAGAAGTGAAGCGATCATCGCGTAGAGGAACAGGATGATAATCCACGTCGGGCCGGGCGCGAGGCCAAGGAACGTGTCGGGTAGTGACACGGGAATGCGGTCGCCGACATAGATCATCGCGTAGAGAATCACCGTTCCTCCGATCGTCGGCCAGACTATCGAAGTGTGCAGTTTGTAGATCAGAACACCGATGACGAGCGCCACGGCGATGGCGCTCCATGCAGGGATCACGCTGCTCGGCGAGGCCATCAACGCGGCTGAGATCGCGACAGCGAAAACAGCATTCACCATCAGGAGAAGAAAGAAAATAACGATCATGAAAAGGTGCTGTGCCCGCGCGCCGACCGCGTCCCGTGTCAAGGCGCCGATGGACCGAGCGTCGTGGCGCACGCTCGCCCAAATCGCGCCGAAGTCGTGGACGCCGGCGAAAAAGATCGTTCCTCCGACCACCCAGATGAAGGCCGGCAACCATCCCCACACGACGGCGATCGAGGGGCCGATGATGGGGGCGGCGCCCGCCACAGCAGTGAAGTGATGTCCCCAAAGAACGAATCGGTTGGTGGGGATGTAATCGATATCGTCGCGCTTGAAGTGAGCCGGCGTGGTGAAATCAGGATCGAGCCGGTAGATCTTTTCTGCAATGAAGCGGGAGTAAAAGCGGTAGCCAAGAAAGAGCGCGCTCAAGCCCAGCCCAGCCAGCAAAGTCGCGCTCATGGCCGTGACCCCTCAGAAAAACCTCCCGATCCCTCGATCACCAGCATAGACACAAGCCTCCCGGCGGACATAAGTACACAGGTTGCTATCGGTGTCAAGGAACTACCTTACACCTAGCCATCGTCGCGAGCTTTATTCGAGCCCTTCCCGAGAGTTAGAATCTGAGATGCGGGCCGGCTTCCTATGCATCTCACCAAAGACTTGAAAATCGGCAAATTCAAGGTGGTGCGCCGCCTTGGACGAGGCGGCATGGGAGCGGTCTACGAAGCCTTCGACACGTCGCTACATCGTCGCGTCGCGATCAAAACGCTCCTCGCGCAAGAGCTCGCCGGCGAGGACTCTCGACGACGCTTCGAGCGCGAGGCCCGAGCCGCGGCACGATTGCAACATCAGAACATCGTCACCATCCATGAGCTAGGCAATTTCGACGGCGTGGCAAAGCCCTACATCGTCATGGAATATCTCGAAGGCTTCGACCTTTTTAATAGCGGTTTGCAGGAATCGAGCGAAGCACGGCGTTACGCGAGGCACGATGCTTGTAGAGCGAGCATTCGTGCAAACCGTAATTGAACTAAGCCGCCCAGCTAGCGGCAACTATGCATAAATTGGAGTGAGAAGACGGTCGGACAGGAAGTCGGAGTTGGACGTCAGGGAGTTGCGAATCGACAGAGATATGGCGGGGAAGATAGAAGAAGGGCCTACCCGGTGCGGTAACCACCACGGTAGCGTTATGAGTTCGCGACGAGACACACGAGTCCGTTTCAACGACCGGTCGGCGTTGTGAGAGGCGGAGCGAAAGCATCGTGATCATGACTCATCTGGAGGGGAGCGGATCTGGAGGTTGATCCGTCGAAGCTTCGTGGAGAGAGGGCATCGGAGCATGCGACCTTTCTTGCAGCGGGGACAGATGGTGAGGTCGATGCCGGTGAGCTCCTTGAGCCGCTCGCGCCAGTCCTTGTCCTCGGTGGCACGCGAGCTGACTTGCACGTCGTCGGCGTCGGTCGTGGGTTTTGTTTTCTCATCGAGCAACTGGCGCGCGACTACGAGCTTGGTGGTCGCATTGGAGGAGGCCATTAAGCCGAAATGGCGAATCTTGACGAAACCTTTCGGCAGTACGTGCAGGAGGAAACGGCGGATAAATTCCTCTGGGGGGACGGTAACGGTATTACCATTCTTGGTGGCGAAGCAGACGCCGTAGTGGTCGATGCGAATGAGTCGGCGGTTGGAGATGCCGACCCGGTGGGTATATCGGCCGAGGTAGTTGAAAACCTGCTCTGGGCCACCGAAGGGTCGTTTGCTGTAAACGACCCAATCGATGCGGTAGAGCTTGTCTTTCAGCTCCCGGAAGCGAGGTGGGTTTCTGAGGTGGGAAGCGTTTGCGCTCAACTCAAGCTCATCTTGGTCGTAAGCGAGCCTAAGGGCATCGAGAAACTTGCTGCGAAAAAGCCGCGACATGGCCTTGACGGGAAACAGAAAGCGAGGGTTTGCGGCGTTCCACAGCTGCTGAGGGTGGTTGAGCCCGCCCCCGGAGACGATGCAATGCAGGTGTGGATGGAACAGGAGCTTCCGGGTCCAGGTGTGCAGTACGGCGGTGAAGGCAAGTTGAGCTTCGAGCCGGCTTTGGCCGAACTCCAATAGAGTTCGCGAGGCGGCGCGAAACAGGAGGTTGAACATGAACTTGGGATTGTCTCGGGCGAGAGGCTTGAGTTGCTGCGGGAGGGTGAAAACGACGTGGAAATAGTGAGTCGGAAGAATCCTCTGAGCTCGCTGCTCCATCCACTTCGCCTGGGCTAGGCTCTGACACTTGGGACAGTGCCGATTGCGGCACGAGTTAAACGAAGGCGCCGCGTATCCGCAAGCGTTACACACGTCGAGATGGCCACCTAGCACCGCCGTGCGACAGTTCTCTATAGCCCACATCACCTTGCGCTGCTCGGCTGTCAGCGCATGGGTTTGGCGAAAGCGTGGACCATGTTCGCGGAAGATTTCCGCGATCTCGAGCAGTGGCCGTGGTGGTGACTCGACGCGGGAAGGACACAGCCCATGGGGCTGCATGATGAGCTAGCCGAGCTTTTTGCCCTTCTTCGTTCCCAGCAAATCGAGAGGGCTCTTGATGCGCCCCAAGTGCTTTGCTGTTACCTTTGTGTAACGGGCCGTGGTCTGGATGGAGGCATGACCGAGCAGTTGCTGCACGGTACGAATGTCTTCACCCAGTTCGAGCATATGTGTGGCAAAACCGTGGCGCAGCGAATGAGGAGTGATACGTTTGGTGAGCCCCGCCTCAGCCACGGCCTTACGAAGAGCCCAGCGAACGCCATCGTCTGAGATGTGGGCACCAGGATTACGGCCGGGAAACAAGTACTCTCCGCGAGGGCGAGTGGTTTTCCAGTAGTAGCGCAGGAAGCTCAACAAACGTTCGCTGAGCGTGACATAGCGGGCCTTGGAGTTCTTGGCGTGACGAATGTGCAAGAGCATGCGTTTGGAGTCGATGTCGGAGTGCTTCAGACAGCACACCTCGGAAACGCGCAGCCCGGCGCCGTAGGCGCTCATGAGAATCGCGCGGTGTTTGACGGAGTTAACGGAGTGAAGCAAACAATCGACCTCCTCGCCGCTCAAGATATCGGGTAACGTGCGAGGTTTCTTGGGCCAAGGAATCTTCGCCACCTCCTCCGGGCGGTTGAGTGTGGTTGCGTAGAGAAACTTGAGAGAGGCGACGTACATGTGGTGGCTGGCCGGAGAGGCCTTCTTCTCGTTAACGAGATGAATCAGATAATCGCGGGTCTCCGGCTCGCCCATCTCGGCGGGTGAGCGCATGTAATGTGCCGCGAAATGGCGCGCTCGCAGCAGATACTCCTCCTGCGTGGAGCGTGCGAACCCCTTCAGTTTCATGTCGGCAAGCATTTTTTCGCTAAGGCATCCCATGATTATTCCTCCAGTGATTTAGCAGACGACGACCATCGCCGCCCGCGGGGGACAGGGATGATGCCATGTGTGAGAGAGCGGTTCCGAGAAACGCAGGACTCGTTGTCCGGAGCGAAGATCGAACGAATGAAGACGACGGCGAAGCCGTCCTCCTTAATCCCTTCTGGCTCCCGTGGCCCGGAAAAACAAGGGAAACGGGTTAGAGGCGAGTGAGTTCACCGCGGCTGGCTTGCCGTGCAAAACCCGGAGTCCGGAGCCCCTGCCGGAGGCACCCGTCCGCCCATCGCCCATAGTGACTCGCATCACGGCGCGCAGGTCGTGTCCAGGGCGGCGCAGCCGGCGCGCGAAGCGCGCGAAACCCTTGACACGACCTGCGCGCCGTGATTCCCTGGAAGGGCGATGGGCTGCGGCGAAAAGCCTCCTTCAGGCGCAGGCAAAATGCCCCCAGTTTGGCTCACCAGTTCGGGAGAGCTTGCAGGTCCCGCCGCCGCGCGAGCGGCTTAGTTCAACTTCCGTTATCCGAAAAGACACCGCGATTCCATTGGCCGAAGCGCTCGATGTCGTTTCTCAGATTTGCCGGGCACTCGACTTCGCGCACCAACGAGACGTCATCCATCGGGACGTGAAACCTTCCAACATACGCTACCTCGACAACGGTCTCGTGAAGATCATGGACCTTGGCATTGCCCGAATGGCGGGCACTCCTCAGATTACTCAAAGCGGCGTGCTGATGGGAACGATGCATTACATGTCGCCGGAGCAGGTGCAAGGACAACCCCTGGATGGCCGCACGGACGTCTTCTCCGCAGGCTGCATCTTGTACGAAATGCTGACGCGCCGCGTTCCCTTTAGCGGAGACGAAGCGAGCGCCGTGCTCTACAAAATCGTGTGGGAGGAGCCGCCGCCGATTCTCGACTCTCGTCCCGAGCTTCCGGAGCAAGTCCAGGACATCCTGGCGCGCGCTCTCGCCAAAAAGACACCCGATCGCTTTGTGAGTGCCAGGGAGATGAGTCGGGAGCTCGACGCCGTCCTCGAAGTCGTGCGCAAGAGTTATCCGCGGCCGAAGCGCGCGTTTCAAAGAGAGCTTGCGAGTCTCGAGGAGCTGAAGCGAAAAGGAGAGTGGATGCGAGTCCTTCCGCTCGCCGAAAAATTGTCGGCGGCCCGGCCCGATTTGGTCCTTCCGGCGCGCATCCGACGCGAGGCTCACCGCGAGCTGGGCCGGGCGGAGACAGACCGCCGGCGCTCTCCGGAAGAAGAGTCCCGTCACTCTGCCGAGATTGCGGACGAGCTGAAAATGTTTCTCGTAGCCGAGCCCGAGAGCTCGGACAGGGTCGGCTCCGTTCCGCTCTCGCAAGGTACCGTGGCGGTGACCGGTGGGTCGAGCGAGGCGATGACCGCGACCGTCAGGGGCGACGCCGAAAGCGCTCCTGCAAAACGAGGGAGATCGAAAAGGCTCGCGGCGGTGGCGATCGTCTTGCTTGCACTGATCGGGGCCGCACTTCTCGGACGGGCCTATCTGCCCGCTGGCGCAATCAGTCCGGACGTTTCGACGGTAGAGGTCCTCTCCGGCTCCCCGGGCGCCGCTTCTGCCGAGACGGCTTCCGTCCCGGAGATCCCAGAGCAGGTGATCGAAGCGAGCTCGGCACCGCCGGAAACGGACGAAGAGGGAATACCGAGCCAGCCGGCGCCGCCCGAGCCAGATGAAGAGGAGCCCAATGCGGCCGTCACCGTGGCCGAGGAGCTGAAAGCACCGATCCCCCCCGAGGAATCAGTATCGGCGCCGCCCGAGCCAAAACAAGACGAGACAAGCGCACCCGTCGCCGTCATCGAAGAGGAGGACGCATCGAGCCCGTCCGAGGAACCGGTATCGGCTCCGCCCGAGGAAGCCAACGCGGCCATTGAGATTGGGGAGGAAGAGATCGCGAGCGATGCACCGGAAAGCGAGGTCGCGGTCGCAGCGCCCGCTGAGAGCGGAGCGCCACCATCTCCGCCAGCACCCGAAGAAGAGGAGGCCCCGATCTCGGGCACGCTCTTGGCGCGAAGCCCGTACCCAGTCTCGATCGGCTCCGTCGACGGGCCACCTACGGCAGTGACGCGCAATCCGGTCGCGACCTTCAGCCCTGGACGTCACGAAGTCACGCTTTTGGCTCCGGACGTCTTCTTGAATTAGAAGTTCGAGGTCGTGATCGAACAAGGCCAGACGACGAGGCTCTACGCACCGGAGCTCGGTAGCGCTTCGATCCGCGCCTTTCCCGAACGATGCACCTTGCGCATCAACGGGATTTCTTCGGAGCCACCTCCGATCGCCGGTCTCGCTATTGCGGCCGGCCGTCACGTCTTCGTTTTCGAGTGGCCCAATGGAGGGCGGCACGAGCAAGTCATAGAGGTGAAACCGCGCCAACGGATTTACGTGACGGGACAGCGTCCGTGACAGCGTCCGTGACAAAATGTCACGGGTATCCCTGCCTATTAGTGGGGTCAGACGGCCCTGGCGCGCTCCCTCGTCTCACAAATCCAGTTCAAGAGGATATCTCTTTTAGTCGAGAAGGAGAGGGAGTACGATGGCGAGCTTTACAGAGAGGATGATCGGCGCCGCGACGCTGAACGTCAAGACTTATGAAGAAGTTGAGCACGATGAGAACGCGCTACCGCAAGCGATGGCCGTCGTCGCGCTGTCGGTCATCGCATCCGGGATTGGCTCCGCGGGTTTCGGCGGCTCTAGGGGTCTCGTCGGTGGGCTCATTGCTGCGGGCGTCGGCTGGGTCGTTTGGGCAGGCATTATTTTCGTCGTCGGGACGAAGCTCCTGCCGGAGCCATCGACCAAAGCTGACTTCGGGCAGCTTCTTCGAACCATAGGCTTCGCCGCCTCACCGGGTATTTTGAACATTCTTGGCATCGTCCCGCTCTTGGGCTGGCTGGTGCGCTTCGTCGTATGGATCTGGCAGCTGGTGGCGACGGTTGTTGCCGTTCGGCAAGCGCTCGACTACAAATCGACGGGGAAAGCGGTTGTCGTTTGCCTCGTGGGTTTCGTCGCGTATTTGTTCGTCGCTTTCTGGCTCGCCGCTTTCTTTGGGCTCGGGGGGATGGCCCTAGGGCGATGAGCACTCGTTTGGCTTGTTGACGCGACCTACTTCTCTATCGGTGTATCCGGATCGTTGCCCCACTCCAGCCAGGACGCGTCATAGTTCAAAGGCTCTTCAAAGCCCAACAGTCGAAGCACGAGGTACGTCACCGACGACCGGCCTCCGCCCTGTCAGTAAGCATGGACGCGTTTGTCCTTCGTAACGCCTGCCTGCTCGTACATGTTCGATAGCTCCAGCGCGGATTTGAGAATCGGCGCTTCGCCCGACGTGTAGTTCTCGGTCCACTCGAGGTGAACGGCACCCGGAATGTGGCCGCCCCTCTCGGCGCGCGCATCCTCGCCGGAGAACTCCTCCGACGTTCGGACGTCCAAGATGACGGCGTCGGTCGCGTCGAGATCTCCGAGGATCCGATCCCTGGTCGTCAGCGCGCTCGCGTTCCTCTGAACCGTGAGCGTTACGGGCGCGACTTCTCGAACTTCAGTCGTGACGTCGCGCGCTTCCGCCTGCCACTTGTCGAAGCCGCCGTTCAGAACCGAGACGTTGGGGTGGCCGTAATATTCGAGCGTCCAGAAGATCCGTGCTGCTCTGGTTGCGACGCCCTTGTCGTACACGACGACGTGTGCATACTCGTCGATGCCCTTGGCGCCGAACAGAGACGCGATCTGCTCGGGAGGACCAACGGTGGCGCGGATCTCGGCGTCGGGATCGTAGGTGTCTTCGCGTGCGATGTGGATGGCGCCCGGGATATGGCCCGCTTCGTAGGCTTCGGCCGCCCGCGCGTCCACGATTCGGACTCTCGTATCACCCGTGTGCTCTGCTAGCCAATCGGTCTCGATGAGAAGGTCCGGGTTGGCAAAGCCCACCAATTCGACGGCCGGGGTCGGCGCCGATTCTTCAGCAGGCTGACAGCACAACGACGCCAGGAGAAAAACGATACTCCAATGCTTCATGGACCTACTCCTTTTCTTGGCCGTGCTCATCATGTGGGTCGCAAGGATAGATAAATTAGCCCCCTTGAGCAAACGAGGCGCGCCAAGACGCGCGTGACTTCGGTCGTGCGCTGGACGGAGTCTCGAGCTTAACGCTAGACCGCGGTTAGGAAAGGGTTCCGATTGCCTTCGGAAGGGTTTGGGGCGGGATTCGAGACTATTTGGCGACCGCGCCCCCGAGGAACTTCCCGTCGACGCACTGGTCCGAGCGGCAATTGTCCAAAAACGGCGCGCCGAGTGCTATGAGCAGGTCCACCGTCTCCGGCTTGGGGATGAAAAAGCGCGACGGGCCGAAGGCCATATCCGCCGGCGAGTTGCCGTCCTCGTTGACGATATCGACCCGTGCGCCCCGGTCGACGAGGAGCTGGACGGTCTCGTTATCACCGCGAGATGCGGCGCCGTGTAGGGCCGTGAAGCCGTCTTTGTCGACGGCGTTGATGTCGTTTTCGAGATTCAGACAATATTCGACAGCCTCCACCCACGAATCGGGCGGGTTCTGGCTGAAATTGCCGATCCAGCCTAGGCCGGACGCGACCATGAGCGCCGTCGCGCCTCCGTCCGTTTTCAAGCTCGGATCGGCGCCCGCGGCCACGAGCACTTTCATCGCTTCGACGTCGGTCGACATCGCCGCGCGCCAAAACGGCGTCGCGCCCGCTTGGTCGATCCATCCGCGATCGTGCGAGGTTGGGCTGAACCAGAGCTTGCGCGCGATCTGGGCGTTCGGGTCCGCCCCCGCCTCGAGGAGCGCTTGCATCAACTCGAGAGAATCGACGACCTCTTGGTCGATCCGCGGATTGGGCGCCCAGGAGACCGGGGCGTAACGCATGTTGACGGTGGCGTAGAGCGGCGCGACCCCGTCCAAATTCGCCACGTTCGGGTCGGCGCCGCGGTCGAGAAAATATTGCCCGAGCGTGTAGTGTCCATTCGCAATGGCGATAACGATGGGACTCGACGCGTCGCCGCCGCTCACGCGGTTGATGTCGGCGCCGGCGTCGAGAAGGGCCGCGACGGCTTCCATGTGGCCGTCGCGCGCGGCGAACAAGAGCGCTGTCATTCCGCCCATGGCAGAATTGCCGCCAGATTGCTGACTGCCGCGGCGCTTGCGGGGCATGCCGTTATCGTCATAATGCTGCTCGTTGAGCGGCAGCACCGTCGAGGCGAGCTCTGGATGCGCGCCATGAGCGATGAGCCTTCGGATGATTTTCGGCCGGTTCTCCCACGCGGCAAACATCAACGGCGTCTGTCCATGGGCGCGCTCACGGGCATTGACGTCCGCTTCGTGATCGAGCAGCACCTGGACCGCCCCGACGTTCCCCGTCAATGCGGCACTCATCAGCGCCGACGCGCCGGTCTCGCTCGCGTGGTTGGCGTTAGCGCCCGCTTCGAGTAGCGCTTCGAGCATCGAAGCACTTCCGTTCTTACTCGCGAGCAAGAGAGGCGTAATGCCGCCCACGCGCGTGCGTGCCTCGAAGTTCGCATCCGCACCGAGAAGAAGCTCCGCCATCTCGACGTCGTCGTTATAGGCGGCCCAGTGGAGCGCGGTCATCCCGTCACCCTGAGCGGCGTTCACGTCGACATATTCGTGCAAGAGCGCATGTACGTTCACGACACGGCCGCTCTTGGCTTCCTCCGCGAGCCGCGTGGACGTATCCGTATCGTCGGCGGATGCCAGCATCGCCATCGCCATCAGAATCGATACGCTCAGGAGCTCCCCGCCCAGCATTTTTCGTCCCTTTCCGATCAAATCGCCACCGTGCCGTTGCTGTCGCCGAAGCGATCGACCTCGACTCCGAGCTTGTGAAGAAGCGTTAGGAGCACATTCGCCATGGGAGTGCCGTCCTCGCAGAGAACGTGAAGATTTCCCTCGAGCGTGTCATTGGCATGGCCCGCGATGAAGAGCGGGACGCGCAAATGGTTGTGCACGCTGCCATCGCCCATCGGGCTTCCATAGAGCACCATCGAATGGTCGAGCAAGCTGCCGTCGCCGTCCGGTGTGTTCTTCATCTTGTCGATGAAATCAGCGACGTGATTCACATGGAACTCATTGAGCCGCGCGAATTCAGCGAGCTTGTCCGGCTTGTCCATGTGGTGCGAGAGAGAATGAAACGGCGTCTTCACGTCGCTTCCGGCGAAAACACGCGAGCTCACGTCGCGGCTCATCTTGAATGCGGAGACCCGCGTCGCGTCGGTTCGGAATGCAAGGATTTGGAGGTCGAACATCAGCTTGACGTGCTCCGCCCACGTATCCGGCACGCCGATGGGGCTCGCCCCTAGCGCCGTCGTTGACTTGACGGCATTGTGCGTCTCGGCCCTCTCGATGCGGCGCTCGATCTCGCGCACGTCTTCGAGGTAGTCCTCGAGCCGAGCACGGTCGGCGGCGTCGAGGCCGCGTTCGAGCTTGTTCACTTTGTCGAGAATTCCATCGAGGATGCTGGCTTTGGTCTGGCGCCGCTTGACCCGCTCTTCCGGCGTAGCGCCGTCGCCGAAAAGCCGCTCGAAGACGACGCGCGGATCGCGCTCCATCGGGAGCGGCGTCGTCGGCGACGCCCAAGAGACCGTGTTCGCGTAAACGCAGCTATAGCCGTAGCCGCAAGCGCCGGTGAGCGAGCCGACGTCCTCGACGCAGACCTGGATCGACGGCAGCGGCGTGTCCTGGCCGAATTGCTGCGCATAGAGCTGGTCCATCGAGATGCCGTTGTGGATGTCGGCGCCTTCGGTCATCTTGGCGTGGGCGCAGGTCAGCCACGCGGCGGACGAGCGTGTATGGTCGGCGCCGGCCTCGGCCTCGATCTGGGCAGTGGCCGGCGCGATATCCGTGTGGCTCACGATCGTAATGTGGTCCTGATGCGGTGCGAGCGCGCGCAAGATGGGCGTCGTCTCGAAATGGCGGCCCACTGTGGCGGGCGACCAGTAGTGCTTGCGCGTCCCATCCCCCGTGCTGCCTGCAGAGCCGTGCACCATCTCGAGTGCTACGAAGCGCGTGCGCGGATTGGCCGCGCTATTGCGCGTGGCCGCGAGCGCGGGCACCATCGCGTCGAGAAAAGGCAGCGTCATCGTAGCGCCGAGGCCGCGAAGGGCCGCGCGCCTCGAAATGTGCTTCTTGGTAATAAACATCGTTTGGCCTCTACTTTATTGCTGGAACTCGGCAGCGTCGGTCGCGGCGCGGGGCTCTACCATTCGTCGCATCTGGAACGGGGTGCTTCGGACGATGCCGAGAACGTACGACGAGAACCGGTCACCGTGCGCGTTCGCCTCTTTAGCAACGGCGCGCACGGCCGGCATGTCGTAGTGCTGAATGACGCGGCCCATCGCGTACATCAAGAGGTGCCGCGTGAAATTCCGCCGAAAGAGCGTCTCGCGCTCCAGGAGAAACTTTCGCAAATCGGCCGGCCCAGCGACGACGGTGCCGTCGAAATAGGTCCCGGACGGATCGATGTCGAAGCCGCTATCTTTGGTGCGCCACGCCCCGACTGGATCGAAATTCTCGAGCGAGTAGCCGATCGGATCCATTATGTTGTGGCATGCGGCGCATGCGGGATTCTTCCGATGCGCCTCGAGGCGCTCACGGACCGAGAGCACGTGTCCGCCGTGCTCATTCTCTTTGAGCGGCGGGACGTTGGCTGGCGGCTTCGGAGGGGGCGTGCCGAGCAAGACGGCCATGATCCAAGCGCCGCGAATGACGGGCGACGTCCGGTTCGAGAGCGACGTGAGCGTCAGGATGCTGGCATGGCCGAGGAGCCCCCGGCGGGTTTCGTCTTCGACGGCGACCCGGCGAAATCGATTCCCGAGCGCGCTCGACACTTCATAGTGATGCGCGAGACGCTGGTCGACGAAGGTGTAGTCGGCGGTTAAAAGGTCGAGGATGCTTCGGTCTTCGCGCACGATGCTGTGGAAGAACAGCAGCGTCTCCTGCCGCATGGATTTCGTCAGGTTGTAGTCCCAGTCCGGATAGAGAAAGATGTCCGGCTGGATTTCCTCCAGGTTTTGAAGATGGAGCCAGTGCGAGGCGAAGCTCGTCGCGAGCGTGGAGGCGCGCCGGTCCTGTAGCAGACGGAGGGTTTGTGCTTCGAGGACCTCGGGCAGGCGCAGCTTGCCCTCGCTCGCCACCGTGATGAGCTCGTCATCCGGTCCGCTGCTCCAGAGGAAGAACGACAAACGCGAGGCGAGCTCGAGCTCGCTCACCGGGTAGTTCGCTCCCGGAGCGACGTCGTCTGGTGTGCGCTCGAAACGAAAGATGAACTCGGGGTCCGCGAGAATGGCTTGAAGCGCCGTTCGGATACCGGCGTCGAAATCTGCGCCGTCGCGGCCGGAGGCGAAGAGCGTCATGATATTCGCGATGTCTTCAGACGCCACGGGCCGGCGAAAAGCGCGCCGCGCGAGACCCATCAGAATCTCCTGCGCGCAGGCAAGCTCGTCCGCAGCGGTCGTTCCGGCGGGGCGGCACGTAAAGATTTTATCGCGGCTCGGTGTCTCGCTCACGCCGGTGACGTCGTACGGGCCGTCGATCCCGATATTTCTCAAGTGGGGAAGTCCCGTCAAACCTTGCACGTTGCCGGTGGTGAGATCCGCGGTCGATTGATCGAACGGCATGACGAAATCTTGAACCGGGCCTTCGGCCCGCTGGATGAACGACGCCGATATCGTTTGCGGCCCCGCTTCTACGGGCGTCGGTTTCGTCTTGAAGATCTCCGAGACTTTCATCTTCCGGTCTATGTTGAATATCGCGATGCGCTCCCCGTTCAACGCGACCTCGAGCTGCTCGCCCTCGGCGGGCTTGTTGTCGCCGAAGAGCGGGCCGAGGCTCCGGAAATAGAGACTCAAGCGAATGACGTAGTCTCCGTCCGTGGGAAAGTTATGCGTGACGGCGAGCCCGCCGCGTGTCCCGAACGGTGTTCCTTCGACGTGATGGAGCTGGGAGACTTTGAGCGGGATCGGGTAGGTCTCGACGATGGGGGTCGCGCCCGGATCCCCCACGGCAAGCCGGCTAATTTTTCCCGCCGCTTGGATGTAGCTCTCGAGAAGGGTCGGCGAAACGGTCAAGACGTCGGACATGTTGTCGTAGCCCTGGCTCATGTCATCCGGGGGCAAGAGCTTCTCGGTGTCGATCGAAAGGGCGAGCAAGTCGCGGATCGCGTTGGCGTATTCCGTGCGATTCAAGCGATGGAGGATCGGCCTGCCCGGATTCGGATGGACGCTCGCCGCGTCGTCGATCCCGGTCTCGATATCCGTGATGAAACGATGGAGCTCCGACGCATCCGGTCGGGGCATCCCTTCGGGCGGCATCATTCCGGAACGCAGCTTCAGTACGACCTTTTCGAGTGCTTCGGCGTGGCGGGCGGGCTGGGCGAGATCGACCTGCTCCAGCGAGAAATTTCCGACCTCGAGCGCATCGTTGTGGCAGGTCGAGCAGAAATTTTCAACGAACTCGGCACGCGCCGCCACCGACTCTGGTGACTCGCTGCCAGATGCCGCGAGCGCAGCCGTGAGGGTGTATACCCCTGCCAAGAAAGACTTCTTCATCGATCCTCTGCCCTACCGCAGCCGTATGAACGCCCCGAGATCCCCGATTATTTTTATTGGATATCGAGACCATTTGCAACTGCGTCGCGAGCGCCCCCGCCTATAATAATGTTAACTCATGCTGACGAAACGTGGGCTGGTCTTGGCGGGCGCTCTGACGATATGGCTTGCGCCGGCGGCGGTCGGGCAGATCTACGAAAAAAATCTCGAGCTCGACCATCGCGCCATTCGGTACTGGGACACGCCGCTCGAGGATCCCGTCACCAGGCTTGCCGAGCGCCTCGAGCGCGGCGAGCTCGAGCTTGCGTACGTAGCGGATGGGCACGGATACCTCCCGGCGCTTCTTCGGGCACTCGGCGTGAGCGTCCATTCACAGGTGCTCGTGTTCTCGAAGACGAGTCTCCAACGACAGCTCATCTCGCGGACGTCGCCGCGTTCAATTTATTTTAACGACGACGTGGCAATCGGATTCGTGCCGGGTGCGAACGTCATCGAGCTCGCCGCGATCGACCCTGTCCGGGGCGCGATCTTTTATACGATGCGCGCAGCGAAGATCGGTCCGCCGCGCTTCGATCGATCGAAGCTTTGCTTGGCGTGTCACCACGATGCCGCGACGCTCGGCGTGGCCGGCGTCTATGTCGGCTCGGTATACGTATCTCCGACGGGCCGGCCGGACTACCGAGGCTCGATCGTTTCTGATCATCGCACGTCTTTCGAAGACCGCTGGGGCGGATGGTTCGTGAGCGATTTGGGTGCTGCGGCGCATCGCGGCAACACCGTATCTTCGAGCCCCACGGGCGGCGCCCCAGCGGGTGTGAGCTTGCCTCTGGACATGAGCGACTACTTGGCGCCCACGAGCGACCTCGCCGCTCTCATGACCCTCGAGCATCAAACGCAAATGACGAATCTCTTGATCCGTCTCGGATGGGAAACGCGCATCGCGGCCGAGGACGACACGCGAGATGGTGCTCTCGAGGCGCGCATCGCAGAGGTCGCCAGCTACATGCTGTTCGAGGACGAGGTCCCGCTGACACAGCCGGTCCAAAGCGCCTCTGCGTTTGCCAAGACGTTTTCTGCAAGGGGGCCGCGCGATCGCGAGGGGCGGTCATTGCGTGAGCTCGATTTGAAGACGCGTCTCTTCCGCTATCCGTTGAGTTACATGATCTACAGCGATTTGTTCGACCGTCTCCCACAGTCTGTTCGCGACCGGCTCTACGCCCGGCTTCTCATGAAGATGGCGGCGAGCGAGGAGCATGCCGTGAGCGCGGAAATTCTACGCGCTACAAAGTCGAACCTTCCCGCTCCCTGACTGCGCGACCGGTTGCAGTCTCCGGCCTGTGTCTTAGACTGGATCCGGAGGGTGCGCGATGTGCATTTTCAGCGACGAGATCACAGCCGTTCACGAACCATCCTGAAGAACTTCGCCTGTTGAGCGAGCAAATCGCTCAGCTCGATGGCAAGCAAGGATTCGACAACACAAACACGAAGGGTGTCGTTCGATTCGGCTCGCACGTCTTCAAGCGCGTGATGCGAGGGAGCCTCCGCAATCAAGACACACTCGTGGTTGTCGCTTTCTGAGCCGCCGCGGACGCCTTGGTTTTCGCGGCGCAGCGGCTGCCAGCGGCTACACGTTGAACCGTTCGACCAAGGCTGGTACCTTTCAGGCCACCCTTGCCGCCTTGGAGGTTCCACGCGCTATGTATCGCTCGATTGCTATCGTCCTCGTGTCGCTCGTGCCGTTCACGCTCGCGGAAGCGCAGCCCAAGAAACTCACCATCGAAGCCATTTACGGCGGCGACTTGTCCTCGCCCGCTCCTTCTCAGACACGCTGGACCCCCGAAGGGCATCTCAGCTACTTCCTGTCCTCGGACGATGGAAGGGATCTCTGGCTGTTCGACAGCGGTACGTTCGAGCGACGCGTGATCGTGTCGGAGGACATCCTCCGCGATATCGCGCCGTCGCCCACGCAAGTGACAGACGCGGAGCGTGAGCGCACCCGCCGAACGCGCTTCGGCGTTCCCGATTATCACTGGTCCCCCGACGGCAACTCGCTTCTGCTGGCAAGTTCGGGCCGGATCCTCGTCTACGACCTCGAGAGCGGCGGCGCCACGCACCTCGCTCCGTCCAAGAACGACGTCCACGACCCCAAGTTCTCCCCGGACGGAGCGTCCATCGCCTTCGTCTATGAGCACGACCTTTGGGTGGTCCCCGCCTCCGGGGCCGGCGGGGAGGAAAAGCAGCTGACGTTCGGCGGGAGCGAATTGATCCTCCACGGCGATCTCGACTGGGTCTACCCCGAAGAGCTGAATGTCAGGACCGGCTACCACTGGTCCCCCGACAGCCGGCGCATCGCGTTTCTGGAGCTCGATGAGACGCTCGTGCCCACCTACCCGATTCCAGAGATCGTCTCACGCCAAGCGAGCGTCGATCTTCAGCGGTACCCGAAGCCCGGTGATCCGAACCCGCGCGTGCGTGCCGGTATCGTGAACGTGGAAAACGGCCGTACGGTCTGGATCGATCGCTCCGCCGAGTACATCGCGCGGATCGATTGGAGGGACGGCGACAAGGTGGCGATACAGCTCTTGAACCGCGGCCAGGATGAGCTTCAGCTCATCTACGTGGATCCCAGAAGCGGCCGCTCGCGTACTGTCATGACGGAAACCGACGCGCATTGGATCAACCTGACCAACGACTTGACCTTCCTCAGCGGCGACCGCTTCCTTTGGACGTCGGAGCGATCGGGCTTCCGCCACCTCTATCTCTACGACGACGAGCAGGGGAGGGTCCTCGAACAGCTGACGGACGGTGATTGGCAAGTCTTCGGGCTCGACGGGTTCGACGGCGACAAGGAGCTCGTCTACTTCTCCGCCAACCGCGACAACCCGATCGGCCGCGACCTCTACCGGGTAAAACTCGACCGCTCGCCTGTCGAGCGGTTGACCGACGGCATCGGGACACATCAGATCAATTTGAACGTGGAGACAGGAGCTTATCTCGATCGCTTCGCCTCGATGACGGAGCCCGGCGGCACCACGCTGCGAAATGTCGGCTCGGATGGCGCCGCGGTCTTTCACGAGCCCGAGCCGATCGAAGGCTACGATCTGGTCGAGCCGCAGCGGACCTTGCTCGATACGCCGGACGGCCACAAGGTCGGGTTGTTGTTGATGAAGCCCCGCGAGATCGAGCCCGGCAAGAAATATCCACTCGTCGCCTATGTCTACGGGATGCCGGGGGCGCCGACCATTCGTGACTCGTGGGGAGGGAACCGCTTTCTATTTCACCAATTCCTCGTCCAGGAGGGCTATGTCGTCGCGCAAATCGACGATCGAAGCTCGGCGATTTGGGGAAAGAAATATGCGGTGCTCGGAGATCACAATATCGGTCCGCTTGCGGTCCAAGATCACGCGGTCGCGGTCGAGTACCTCACCGGCTTGCCCTACATCGATAGTGAGAATACCGGCGTCTGGGGTTGGAGCGGCGGGGGCTTCACGACCACATTCCACATGACGCATACGGATCTGTTCAAGATCGGCGTCGCGGGGGCACCCGTCACTGATTGGTATCTTTACGATTCGATCTATACCGAGCGCTATATGGGCGTTCCCGAGGAAGATCCGAAAGCCTATGAGCGGACCTCCTCCGTTGTCGACGCCTCGAACTATAACGGACGGATGCTCATCATCCACGGGAGCCACGACGACAACGTGCACCCGCAGAATACGTTTCAGCTGATCGACGCCCTCATCAAGAACCAGAAACAGTTCGACCTCATGTTCTATCCGAACAAGACGCACGGGATACGCGGCTCGAACGAAGTGATCCATCTCTGGACGATGGTGTTCGAGTTCATGGAGCGTCACTTGAAGCCATAGCACGTAGCGAGTCGGCCCGCAAGGCCGCATCGTCGTCTGGGAGCTGCCCGAAGGCCAGCGAGATCTTTCGCCTCGACGCCGTGGCGCTCTGGGACGATCTGGCCCCTGACTTTTCCGGTGGACTGATGTCCCGTTTTGTCGGTAGAATAAACGATACGTAAATCAATCCCAACAACAACCATTCTCCGGGAATCGAACCAATTTTAGGCTGGTGAGCGGATGCCAGGCGAGGGTGGCTACCCGCAAGTATGAGTATTTCAGCATGATACCAGTGGCGATCGTGCTTATTGTCGCGTTGCTCGTTTTCGGTTGCCGCGCCTTTCTTGCGCTCAGGTTGGAGTATGCGAAAGCGCTCGAGACGATCCGAACGCTCCGCGACAAGCTCGAAACGATCCGACCAGCGGCGCAGACTTCGCGCGAGCGCGAGTTCGTCGTGCGCTTCGCGAGAGAGTTTCCGCATTTGTCGCGTGAGCTTCACTCGAAGGTAGACCCGCGCAATATCCCGGCCGAGCTCAACAAGATAATGCTCCGAACGTTCGAGCCGTGGGGGTCCATGGTACTGCTTCGTAGAAAACGGAAGACGGGCGATCCGAGCCATGGAACCAAGTTCATCGTCGCGGCGGCCTCGAGCTCGGACAACAAGATCGATGCCGGCATGCAATTTCCGTCCGAACATGGAGAGCTCGGGATGGTGGCCGAGAACCAACAGGTGATGAGCCGCGACGATTTCTCGAAGCTTTCGAATCACGTGCGCTCCGAGCTCAAGCGGTACGTGATCGAAGGATTCGACTGCGATCTGGTCGCGCCAATGGTATTCGATGGCAACACCCTCGGGCTTCTCGCGATGTCGCGCCCGAGCCTCCATTCCGAAAGCGCGAAAGCGGTCCTTCGCCTCATCGCCCATATCGGCGCTATGGCGCTACAGCACGCGACCGCTTATGGTGCGATGAAGGAGACCGCGGAGATCGACGGGCTCACGGGGATCTACAACAAGACATACACTTTGACCCATCTGTCCGAGAAGATAGTCGAAAGTGAGAAGACGAGCGCGGAGGTTTCGATTCTTCTATTGGATATCGACAACTTCAAGAACTACAACGACGTCAACGGCCACGATGAGGGCGACCGTCTGCTCAAGAGATTCGTTCAAGTCGTTGCGGACCACACGCGCGTGAACAGTGTGTTCGGACGCTATGGCGGAGAAGAGTTTATTTTGATCTTTCCAGGAGCGACGTCCGAGCAAGCGTTGAAAGCCGCCGAGAACATATTGCGTCATGTTGCCGAACACGACTTTCCCCATCGAGAGAAGCAGCCGCTCGGGATTCTCAGCTTCAGCGGAGGGGTTGCGAACTATCCGAGAGACGGCCACGGGAGTACGGAACTCATCCGCGCCGCCGACGAAGCGCTCTACGAGGCCAAGCGCAACGGACGGAACCGGGTCTTCCCCGCGGCTTCGAAACAGCTTGGATCGCATGGCCGTCGAACCACGACCTACGCTGCCGCGGACCCTTTCTTTGAGCGCCGCTGAGCGGACCAAGCCTAGCCAGGTTCAGCTGGCTCGACAAATCTGTTGTAGTCTACTGCATCGTAACGGCCAGTCACTACAACCCGCAGGTAGTCCGTCTCTTCGATGAGTTCAAATTGGAGGGGCACGGGCCTCCTCTCTACCGCACCGCGGGCGCTGACCGTCAGCGCTTCAGCGCGTCGGCTCGCCGGACTGTACCATCGTCTGCCACGGCGCGGCTCGCGGTTTCAGTTGTAGCGCCTTCCATGAGCTTCCATGGCGCGAGATTCCAGCGGAGCGCCGGCTCCGGAGACGAGCTACTCGTATCGGAGCACTACGAGAGGATCGACGTTGACTGCTTTTTTGGCAGGGAGAAAACTAGCGAGATTCGCTACGAATAGCAGCACGAGCGAGACGCTTACATAGGTGAGCGCGCCCGATGCGGTGGCGACGTTAATCCCTTCGAGCTCGGCGCCGAGAAAGCGTACGAAAGCGACGGCCCCGGCCACCCCGAGCACCGTACCGATCAGCGTCACCACCGCGCCCTGACGGATGACGAGCTTCAAAATGCCGGACGGTTTCGCACCGAGCGCCATCCGGATCCCGATCTCGTGCGAGCGTTGGTTGACCGCGAACGCAATGACACCGTAAATGCCCACGCCCACGTACCGACGCCGCCGATGAGAACGTCGAAGGAGCGTGCTTGCTCGCGCCAGTCGAGAAAATCGTCCATCGACGCGTTACTTGTCGAGTTAGACTTCGTATCGAGGACACGTGTTTGACTTTTGCAGAAGCGACTAGCTACCTTGGTGACGTGACGGGGAGCCAGAGAATGACAGATTTGCCCTCCACCGAAAAAACGCGGCCGCGCTTGTATAAGCTTGGTGGCTTTCTCCTGCCGCTTCTAACGCTCGTTTTACCCGCCGGCCTCCTGGCGAGCCCGCTTGCGCGCGCAGCTCAAGAGCTTCCCGAGAAGCACCGTACATGGCTAGAGGAGGAGGTCGTCTATATCATCAGTGACAGGGAGCGGGGAGCTTTTCGGGATCTGGAGTCGGTGGACGAGCGGGAAGCGTTCATCGACGCCTTCTGGCGGAGGCGAGATCCCGATCCGTTGACACCGGCCAATGAGTTCAAAGACGAGCACTATCGCCGAATCGCCCACGCAAACCGGCAGTTGGGACGAGAATCCGCTGTTCCTGGGTGGATGACGGACCGGGGCAAGATGTACATCATCCTCGGGGAACCGCGCGACCGAGAAACGTTCTTTGGCGTACCATTCCTCTACCCTGCGGAAATCTGGTTCTACGATCCCAACAAGGACAAGAGTCTGCCTCCTCTGTATCTACTCTTCTTCCAGGAGGGATTTGCTGGGCCCTACCGCATGTTCAACCATGCGCTGGATGGGCCGGAGAAACTCATGCCCGGCGAGCGGTTCGATAGCGCGAGCTACCGGCTCGATGCGTATCAGATGCTTCAGGAAATATCCGCTGAACTAGCGCACGCGTCAGTCACCATGCGAGCGGATCGGGGCGCTTACGTCAGCATTGTCCAGCCGGACCGCTCGGCTCTCGATACTCAGGTGCTATTGGCCGACATCCTGCTCTCTCCCCATCGTCGAGTCGACACGCGCTATGTGGATGCGGCGCGGGAAGCGCGGGGTCTGGTCGAGAGTGCGTACCTTTTCAACTATGTGCCCAGTTACGGAATTGCAAACGTGATTCCCGGTCCAGCCAACTCTAGCTTTGTGCATTACAGTATTGAGCTGGAACCTCAGCATCTGACACTGGCCAAGGAGGATAACGCCTATTACACGACCTTCGAGCTGCAGGGTGAGGTGACCGCGGAGAATAGTGAGGAAGTCGTTCTACAATTCTCCAAGGAGCCTTATTTGCAGCTGACCGAATCCCAGCTTCAAGGAGTCAAGCACCGTCCTTTCGCCTATCAGAACATGTTCGCACTCGTGAGCGGTGAGTATCGCTTCCGGTTAGTACTGAAGAACCGGGCACGAAGTGAGTATACGATTTTCGAAACGCCACTGCTCGTGCGCGATCGCAGTGCAGAGGCGGTTTATCTCGGCAAGCCGGTCCTCTTGTACGCTGCCGGGAAACAGGCGAGCCCGGAAGCACCGCTTACCTACGGCACATATCAGGTCGGCCCCTTGATGCTCGAGCCCAACGCCAAACACGTGTACGCGATGGGAAACATCTTGCTCGCCCATGTTCCGCTCGAAAACGCGAGCGACCAGCACCGGCTCTCCCTGCGCCTCGTGAATCGAGAGGAAGTCTCCAAGGTGATGGTCTCGAACGTGACTCCGGTTAAGACCTACCAGGGCGCTCCCGTCCTGGAAACCCTGAGCTTGGAAGGCGCCGACGGAGGACGTTATCGACTGCTGGTGGATCTTCTCGATTCGTCCGGCCAAGCCATCGCCAGCCGGTGGGAAGACTTCGATATTACACCCCGAAACATCGTCCAGCGGCCTTGGGTCCTCCGGGAGAACATCGACGGGCAGAAAGAGGGGTTGATAAGAGTTGAGCTTGCAAAGCAGCACCTTGAGAAAGGCCAGACGCAGAGGGCCATGGAACTCTGCGAACAGGCGATCCGCGATGATCCGAGCTTGCTGACGCCCCGACTTCTTCTCGCCCGCTTTCACCTCGACGAGGCAAGACCAAAGGAGGCGGCCGAGCTTCTCGAGCCCGTCCAACCCGACCACGAAGACAACGTGGAAGTATCGCTGACTCTGGGTGACGCCTATTTCCAAGTCGGGAATTACCCGCGGGCGGTGGAGCTATTCGAATCTACCCTCGTCCTGCGGCGGCCCGCTTCCTATCTTCTCAATGCACTCGCGGTGTCGCACATGCGACTCGGGAATTACGACAAGGCGGTGGAGTACTTGGAAAATTCTTTGGAGCTCGATCCCGACCAGGAATCCGTCAAGGGTCTTCTGAAAGAGCTCCAAAGCGCCACGCCCCCACCATTCCGATAGGCGGGGTCGATCGCGCACGCGAGTATCCGCTCGAGAACGACCCTGTGGCACCCTCGATCTCTCACCCTGGTTGCGTTCCGTTGGAGTGGTTTCACTTCATTCCAGAAGTACGCGTTGTTTTCGCGCCCCCGTTTAGGTGTCGCTCGAAGAAGTCGAACGCCGCGCGGTAGGCCTGAAGCCAATGAGCATGAGCCAGGAACCCATGGACCTCATCGGGGAATATGAGCTGCTCGATTTCCACGTCCCGCTTTCTGAGCTCCTCTACCAAATCGACGGTTTCGTGAAAGGGGACATTGCGATCGTCGTCGCCGTGAATCAAGAGCACCGGCGAGCTCCAGCTATCAAGCGACGCCATAGGTGAAGACTGATAGGCAAGCCTCAGAGCCGCCTGCCTTTCCTCCGGGTCCACGAAAGAAGAACCATACTCTCGGATCACCCTGTTTCTTCGGTCGTGAACACCGTGAAGGTCCACCCCGGCAGCAAACAAGTCCGATGCACGGGCCAGCCCCATCGCCGTGTGGTAGCCTCCGTAGGACCCCCCCCAAAGCCCGATTCGCTCCGGATCCACATCGGCTCGGGACTGCAGGTACAACCCGGCGCCTAAGACATCACTGAATTCGCTGGCGCCCATCGGCCCGTAGTCGAGGGCTTCGCGAAACTCGAGACCATACCCGGTGCCGCTACGGAAGTTGATGCTAAGCACCACGTAGCCGCGACTGGCCAGGTACTGGTTGAACGCGTACGCGTTGTGATAGTAGCCGCGGTAGCTCCATCCGAGGAGCATCTGGCTACGGGGGCCACCGTGAAGGAAAACCACGGCCTGCCGACGCTCGCCTTGCCGGGTGCCGCCCGGTAGGAAAAGCTGAGCGTGGATGCTCATGCCATCCGCCGCCGAGTAAACAACCGACTGAGGCTCCAGCAGGGCCTGCGCGGGAAAATCGGCGGGGATGGTCCCCGGCGCCAGCTCCTGGGTTTGGCCTTCGCCCAACTGAATGACCGGATGCGCGGGCCGTTTGGCGTCGGAGCGCAAAAAAGCGAGCGCCTTTCCGTCGCTGGTGACGATAGGCGACCATTGGATGCCCGTGCCACGGGTCAGTTGTCTTGGCGGGCCTCCCTCTGCCGTAACGTCCCACAGATGGCGGCGGTCTAAATCGTTTTGGTTGGAGTTGAAGACGACGCGGCGGCCGTCGGGGCTCAATCCCACAAACTCGACCTCGAAGTCTCCAGGAGTCAGGAGCTTTGCCTCGCCGCCTTCGGGTCGCACCGAGTAGAGGTGCGTCCATCCGTCCCGCTCCCAAGGAAAGACGATGTGGCCGGTCGCGGCCCACAGCAGTTGATTGTCGGAGGCCACGTTGCGAAAAACGCTTCCTCGACCATCCTCGGCTCTCCAGACCTCACTTCCCCGACCGGTGGAGACCTCCACCACTCGGATGGACCATGGCTCATTGGTGCGGTGGGGCCCGTAACGCCCGTAAAGCCGTGAAGCGGGACGACGAAGGTAGGCGAGGCGGCCTCCGTCGGGCGACCAAACGGGGTTCGAGTCGCTGTCCACGCTGGGCTCCAAATAGCGGAGCGCCTTCGTCTCCGGATGGTAGACACCGACGAAACTGTGATCTCCTCGGTTGCTCACGAAAGCCAGGCGGGACCCATCGGAAGACCAGCGAAGGGATCCACTGCGCCCCGCGGGTGTGCATGAGCTGGGAAGCCGGCTTGCTGGCGTCGAGCGGCGCCCACCAAATCTGGCTCTTCTTCACGAAAGCCACCCGGTCACCTTTCGGCGATACGGACGGCGAGCTTCCCTCGTCGAGCTTGCGGGGCTCCCCGCCTTCGATGGAAATGACCCAAACCGCCTGCTCGACGCCGCCGGGGTCGCTGAGCGGATTGGGATACTCCCCCTGACGATTGCTGCGGCCTCCACGCACGTAGGCCAAGGCGCTGCCGTCGGGCGTCCATTCGAGATCACTGATTTCCTGACCATTATCTCCTTGGTAGGAAGTGATAGCTCGTCCTCTGTAATCAGGAGGCTCGGCCACCCAGATATTACGTTCCCCTGTTGCGTTGAAGACCCAGGCCACCCGACCTCCACGGGGTGCCGCCACGAGACCGGTGGGAAAGGGAGCGCTGAGAATCTGCTCGAGGGTAAAAAGCTCCCTCTGCGGTGCGGCCTCGAGGCCAGCCCACCACAGCAAGACAAAACTCCATAAAAGGACTGATCGACGAATCAACATGACAACCTCCATTCAATGGTTTGGTCGTTGCGACTGAAGGGGTGACCCATGCTCCCCCCTCCCCGAGCTTCCATCAATGCCGAGGGGGCCCGGCCCGGCTCCGTGCCAGCGGAAAACTGCTGCACCGGTTCAGCCTCCTGTTCCTTAAGTATTAAAGCCATCGGACACGCCTCTCTGGGCAGTCGGAAGAGCTTCAATTCCGTGTCAATCCGGTGTAATGCTTCGTAAATGTGAAATCGGTCAAACAAAAAACCATGTACGGAGCGATGACCGGCCTGCCGCTTCTGCTGTGTTTGCCCATAGTCTCCACCCAAGCATTCCAGGAAATGACTCCCAATGACAATCACTATGCGTTATAGCTTCAAAAGAATTATCGATTGGACTCGTCTCATAGGAGGCGGTAGGTTACCGAGGGTCTGATTGACCAGTGCAGGAAGGCAGGCACTATCTCGCAGAGTCGGCCTATGGCCCAGCACGCAGAAACCGTGTCCCACATTCTCAATCGCCTCAGCCGGTAGGCGTGCGGTCGAACAAGCGAGCGCGGCGATGAGTGCCTGATCCGAGCCCTTCGCCACGGTTACAAGTCAGGCCTCCGCACACAATAAATCGAGGAGGAGTGCAGATGAAGCCGAAGACGAACCTAACGCGAGGGTTGTTGCTGACTTTTTCCTTGGGGATCTTGGCGAATGCCTCTGCCGCCGATGACCATGCCAATCCCCTTATTTCGCTTCTCGAGGCTGGCAAGCCCGTGATCGGCGTCTGGACGGGCGCGCTTTCCGCGCCGCGGATTGCGAAAGTGCACGCAACCAGCGATCTGGACTTCATCGTCGCCGATGTAGAGCACGATATTTACGATTTCAACGCCTTGCATCGGTTCCTTCTCGAGGTTCAGGACTTCAGCCACCGCTATCGGACCCAGCCGAGACCCGCGCCGGTCGTCCTGATCAAACTGGGCCACCGCGGCATGTGGGATCCGCGTTACGAAATCGCCACTTCACTCAAGGTGGGTCCGTCGATGGGCATGTGGCTCCCCTTTGTGGAAAGCCGGGCCGACGTGGAGAGAGCGATCTCCGCAATCCGTGACGCGGAAACTTCTACGATGGCAGGCGTGAACATCCCAAAAGAACGCCGAGACCTGTGGCCGCTCAACCCCAAGGGAGAGATGTTGCTGGTCGCGATGATCGAGTCCGAGGAAGGGGTCCGTAACGCAAAGGAAATCGTCGAGACTCCCGGTCTGTCGGCCGTGCATACCGTACACATCTCGGAGCAGGATGCTCAGCGAATACATCAGATGTGTCTCGAGCAAGGCGTCATCTCCGGGACGAACGCGAACGCATCCAACGTCAAAGCCAAGGTCGACGCCGGTTACAAGCTGATTAGCCTGGGCTGGGACTTCGGGATTTTGCGGAACGAGCTGAACGAGAGGCTCAAACGGATGCGCAGTGCCCTCTCGAAGTAGCGTTTTGTAGGGGTTGTCGACGCGCGATTCCTCGGTAGAAGGGGCTAGGTAACAGCCAGACAAGTTCATAATCTAAGGAGAGCGCAATGAAAAACAAACCGCGATTGACCCTTCTCGGATGGGGGCTTGGCCTCGTCCTCCTGGGGAGCTCGGCAGCGCTTGCGCAGGCTAAACGACCGATGACCATGGTCGATCTGCTGGAAGTTCCGTCCTTGAGCGACGCTCAGCTTTCGCCCGACGGCCAGGAACTGCTCTACGTTTTGGGGGAAGTCGACTGGGACGCCAACGGCTATTCCCGTCACATTTGGCGGGCAAACGTGGATGGCTCGGCACCGGTCCAGTTGACCAGCCGCTCGGGATCGAGCCCTCGTTGGTCTCCCGACGGAAAATGGATCGCTTATCTGGCCAGACCCGAGGAATCCAAACAACCCCAGATCTATCTCAAGAGTTTGGAACCGCCCACTTTCGTGGAGAGACTTCTTGGGGGCCCGGAGGCCGAGCCCATCACCGACCTGGAGGTCGCGTCGCCGAGGCCTTCCTTGCTCTCGGTTTCCGGATGGGTGGCGGCACGCTCCCCCTCGGTGTCGAACATCACGTGGGCGCCGGATAGCACCGCGATCTACTTCCTCGCTCCCGATGCGCCGAGTGACGAAGAAAAACAGCGCGCCGCTTTGGCAGATGATGTCTTTGCGTTCAACAGGAACTACAAGCAGTGGCACCTGTGGAAGGTGACTGTTCCCGAAGGGGCGGTCGAGCGGGTTACCGAGGGAGACTACTCGGTGCTCAGTTACCAACTCTCCCGCGACGGGAAGAAGATCGCCCATCACCGCGGACCCACCCCGCTTTACGAGGATCCGCACCGGAGCGAAGTCTGGGTAATGGACGCAGATGGACAAAACGCGCTCCAGCTCACCCGCAACGAAGTGCCCGAGAGCTCTTCCTGCTGCGGCGCCGGAGGAGCCGAGCTCTCCCCGGACAACGCGCAAGTTCTGTTCCTGGCGAAGGCCAACCAGCAGTTCGACTACTACTACAAGAGTAGCCTGTTCCTGATCCCCGCCTCGGGTGGAGAGGCACGGCTCTTGCTTCCTGACCTACCTTATGAGCTTCGAGCGGCCCGCTGGTCGGAGAAAGGAGATTCCATCTTTCTCTTGGCAAACATGGGCGTGCGCAATGAGCTGTTTGAGCTCGACTTGGCCACCGAAGAGCTACGACAGATCACTGATGGGAAGCATACGATTCGGTCATGGACACTCGCACTCTCTTCCGAGCGGCACGTGCTGACCCTTGCCCAGCCGGACAACCCCGGTGACGTCTCGCTGCTACCGGTGGGCGAGAGCGAGGCATCGCCGAGTCGAGTGACGCACGTTTTCGATTATCTCGCGCGCGATTTCGAGCTACCTCGGCAAGAGAAGGTCGAATGGAAAGGCGTCGATGGCGTAACGGTCGAGGGGTTGCTTGACTATCCTCTGAATTACGAGGAGGGAAATGCTTATCCCCTCGTGGTGCAGTCGCACGGCGGCATGGCGAACTCCGATCAGTTCGGCTTTGGGCGGTGGAGCAACTACATTCAGGTGCTTGCCGCCCGAGGTTATGCCGTGCTGAGAACCAACTATCGTGGCAGCGGCGGATACGGAGACGCGTTCCAGCGCGACATGATCGGGCGCTACTTCAACAACTCGCACCTGGACGTGATGGCGGGCTTGGACCACGTCATCAAGTTGGGCATCGCCGACCCCGATCGCTTGATCAAGAGAGGATGGAGCGCGGGGGGCTTCATGACCAACAAAATCATCACCTTCACCGACCGTTTCAAGGCAGCCTCCTCCGGGGCCGGCGTGGTGAACTGGATCTCTTTCTATTCACAAAGCGACATCCGCCACTTCCGAGATGACTGGCTGGGGGGGTCTCCGTGGCAGAAGGATCCCCCCAGTGATAACTTCTGGGAGCAATCGCCGCTCAGCTACATCTCCAATGTCAAGACGCCCACTATCATCTTCGTAGGGGAGAACGACGTTCGGGTGCCTCCCGAGCAGTCGATCGAGCTCTACCGCGCACTCGAATTCAACGGCGTTCCCACCCGGCTCTACATCGCGCCTCGTGAGCCACACGGCTGGCGAGAGCTTCGCCACCGCCTATTCAAGATGAACGCAGAGTTAGAGTGGTTCGAGAAATACGCCATGGGACGGGAATACGAGTGGGAGAAGGTACCGGAGGCGGTTGACAGAAGGACGTCCTCGCCGTAGATCGGAGGAAAGATCGTGACGGATCGATCGGGTCATCTAAAACGAAAGCACTTCCCTTCAGCTCATCACAAACAACCCCTCACCGCGCGGCGGTGGCCAATCTCGCTTGCGTTCATGTTGCTCATCGGTGCAACACCCGCCCTGGCCCAAGTGAAGGGCGCGAAGCTTGCCGGGATGAAGGCACGCTCGATTGGCCCGGCGAGCATGAGTGGTCGCATCGGCGCTATCGTGGGCGTGGCCACCGACTCGGACCTGCTCTACGTGGGAGGGGCCAGCGGCGGGGTTTGGAAATCCATCAACGGAGGCATCACCTGGCAGCCGGTTTTCGACGATCAGCCGGTCCATTCGATCGGCGCCATTGCCGTCGATCCCAGCAATTCGGATGTCGTCTGGGTGGGGACGGGAGAGGGAAATCCGCGCAACACCGCCTCGGTCGGAAACGGTGTCTACAAGAGCACCGATGGTGGAAGAACATGGGCTCACGTCGGTCTAGATGAAACCGAACGTATTGCCCGTATCCGGATCGATCCGCACCACCCGGACACCGTCTATGTGGCGGCCATGGGAAAAACCTGGGATGAGAATCCTGAGCGAGGCGTCTTCAAGACCAGCGACGGTGGTCAGACATGGGACAAGGTCCTCTATGTTGACGAGAAGACGGGGGCGGCGGATCTGGTCATGGATCCAACCAATCCCCAAAAGCTAATCGCCGCCATGTGGGAATACCGTCGCTGGCCATGGTTTTTCAAGTCGGGGGGACCGGGCTCCGGTATTCACCTGACGGTCGATGGCGGCAAAACCTGGACACAACGGACCCATGAAGACGGTTTGCCCGAAGGGGACCTGGGGCGTACCGGACTGGCCATCTCCCGTAGTCGTCCGCAAGTCGTCTACGCCTTGGTCGAGGCGGAGAAGAACGCTCTTTATCGCTCGGACGATGGTGGATACGAATGGAGCCTGATCAATGATTCGGACGACGTCCATCCGCGCCCCTTTTATTATGCCGACATCCGAGTGGATCCGCACAACGAGAACCGCATCTACACGCTGCACGGTCGGCTCATGATGAGCGAGGATGCGGGGAAGTCCTTCCAGAGCGTCGTTCCTTCCGCGACGATTCACGGCGACTATCAGGATCTGTGGATTCACCCCGAGAATCCCTTGTTCATGGTCTCGGGAAACGACGGCGGATTGGCGATAACCCGCGATGGGGGAGAGCGGTGGCGGTTCGTCCAGAACCTTCCTCTGGCCCAGTTTTACCACGTCAACGTGGATATGGATACGCCCTACAACGTCTACGGCGGCGTGCAGGACAGCGGCTGCTGGCGCGGCCCGAGCCAGTCGTGGTCGCTCAGAGGGATCTTCAACTACTACTGGGACCGGTTGAATACGGGGGACGGGTTCGAGGTGCTGCCCGACGCGAGTGACCCGCGCTATGGATACGCCATGTCACAGGGTGGCAACTTGGTTCGCTATGATCTGGTAACCGGCGAAAGGAAAAGCATCCGGCCGGCGCACGCCGAGGACGTACATTTGCGCTTCAACTGGAACGCGGCGATCGCCGCCGAGCCTTTCGAGACGAAGACGGTCTACTACGGGAGCCAGTTCGTCCACCGTAGCACCGACAGGGGTGACAGTTGGGAGGTCATCAGCCCCGACCTCACGACCAACGACCCGGAAAAACAGATGCAGTTGGACAGCGGAGGGCTCACCATCGACGTTTCCAACGCTGAAAACCACACCACCATCATGACCATTGCTCCGTCACCCGTGGAGCGCGGCGTCATTTGGGTGGGCACGGATGACGGGAACGTTCAGCTTACCAGGGACGGTGGCCAAACCTGGACCAACGTCATCGAAAACATCCAGGGTGTGCCTCGCAATACCTGGATTCCTCACATCGAGGCTTCGACGTTCGAGAGCGGGGAAGCGTTCCTCGTATTCGACAACCACCGTAGAAGCGACTGGACGCCCTACGTTTACCAGACGTCCGATTTCGGTCGAACTTGGCGGAGTCTGGCCACGGATGAGCTCTCAGGCTACGCTCTCGTCATCGAACAGGATCCGGTCGAGCGAAATCTCCTGTTTCTCGGAACGGAGTTCGGTCTGTACGTGAGTATCGATGGCGGAGCACACTGGACCAAGTGGACGCACGGGTTTCCCACCGCCTCGGCGAAGGACATGATCGTTCACCCGAGGGATCACGACCTCGTGGTGGCAACCCACGGCCGCGCGATTTACGTGCTGGACGACATTCGTCCACTCCGAGCGCTGGCCCGGAGCGGCGCCGACATCCTCGACCAGCGGCTACATCTGTTCGAGGTGCCCGAGGCCATCCAGTATGTCGTCAAGGAGACCAAGGGACTGCGCGGACCGGGCCATGCTGAGTTTCAAGGTGAGAACCGGCCCTACGGGGCTCTGATCACCTACGTGGTCAATCCTCTGGAGACCGAGGAATCGGAAGCCAAAGACGAAGTTGTTCTGGAGATTCTCAAGGACGGTGAGGTCATTCGAACGCGAAAGGGGCCGGCCGAGCCCGGCGTCAATCGGACGTCTTGGGGACTCAAACGAAAAGCATTCCGCAGCCCCTCAGCCGATCCACCGGGTCCCGACGCCGAGGAAGCGGCCGGTCCTCTGGTGCTGCCGGGTACGTACACGTTGCGTGTCCGTTACGGCGATCAGCAACAGACGAAGTCGGTCGAGGTTTTACCCGATCCACGTTCGGAAATTTCAGCGGCGGATATGCGCGCTAAAGAAGAGATGATCCTGAGAGTCGGTCGGCAGCTCGAAGTTGCGGCCAAAGCGGTGGACCATCTTCGCGACACCCAAGAAGCGGTCGAGAGGATTTCGAAGCGCATCTCGGGCCAAGAGAATCCCGCGCTACAGGAGATCCACCGGCAGGAGAAGACGATCAAAGTTTCCATCGAGGAGATAGTCGAGCTTATCAACGCACCCGAGATTCAGGGGAATCGGCCGGATCCGGATCTCGTCAGTGTGCGCCTCCGCTCGGTGTATCGATCGATTCAATCTAGTTGGGAAGCGCCCACCGAAGCCCAGCGAATCTATCTGCGCCATTCTGAGACCAAGCTCCGACAAGTGTTGACCGAGGTCAATCGCTTCTTCGGCGAAGACATGCGGGCCTACCAAGAAGCTGTCGAAGCTGCCGGCCTCCCTCTCTTCGAAGACTACGAGGCGCTTTCGCTGCCGGCCAGATAGGACGTTTTACCCGATCTCGCCCGCCGGAGGCAGGCGTTACCGATCCAGGTTTTTGGACGGAATCGGTAGGGGACGTTGTGCAGAGCCGTCTCTCTGGAGACGACCATACCCAATGTGCTGTGCGTAAAGCAATTAATCCACAAGACCATCGGTTGCGGGACGCTCGTGGCGACTGCCAAATCTCCGTCCCCTAGCCCATGTTTCCCTTTTAGGTCTCTAAGTCATCATAAACAAAGGACTGAGATCCGCGGTTTGTCTCTACGCTGACAGCACCTCCTCGGAGAAGGCTGGCGGGTCGCGTTCAACGATTCCGAGTGCAGTCAGGATCGAGTTGGCGCGAGCGGTGCCGCGCGTGACGACGCGCTTGGTCCGCCCAGAACCCAGCTGTAAGTCGACGAGCCGGACCGAGCGTAGCGCTTGTAGTGCCTCGGTTGCGGACAGGTCGAGTTCGGCGACCTTGAGCTTTTTCTCAAGAGCCCGATGCACAAGGAAGGCCAGCGTAGCTACGAAAAGATGTGCCTCCACACGCTCATCGGTCTGGTGGTAAACGGGACGCATCTCAATGACATCCTTAAGGCATGAGAAGGCTCGCTCGACCTCGTTTAGGTCCTTGTAAAGGCGCACGGCGTCGACCGGAGAGAGGTTTTGCTCCTCGGTTTGAATAACGTACTTACCCTCGTAGGCTTGCTCGCGCTTGAGGTTGACCGGGTGCTCGAAGAAGCGGAAGCGAGCGTTTTTGTACTCCCAGTCGTAGTAACGGTGACCGTGGTGGCGTGCCTGTATGCGCGCGGCGGCGGCACCGATTTTCTCGGGGGCTTTCAATCGTCCCTCGCGCACGCGGCGCTCGAGGGCCTCGAATGCCGCACGGGCACGTCCCATGGCCCGCAGCCTCTGCCCGCGCTCGTAGGCGAGCCTTTCGTCGCTGTGAACGACGAAGATGCGCACGCCAGACTGCTCGGAGCGGACTTCTTGCACACGAGTCTTAGGTGGCTCGGCTTTTTCGCTCACCGTGATGCCACCAGGGCAGTCGATCCACTCTCCGCTGGCGCGCTCGATGTAACGATAGACCTCCTCGCGCCGTCGTCTTTGCAGCCCGACGAGATAGCCCTGCTTGCGCGAGCGCACCACCGCCAGGCTGTCGCTCGTTACCATCCCTCGGTCGCCGACAAAAACCACGCGGTGCAAACCGAATCGTTCGTTGAGATCGTTGAGCACCTGCGGCACCGTTTTCGCGTCACGCCAGTTGCCGGCGAAAACATGGTGGGCGATCGGCCAACCGTCCACCATCACCAGACCGACAAGCACTTGCCGGTTACGCGGTCTGCGGTCGCGACTGTAGCCGTGGGCGCCGAGCCCCGGAGGGCCTTGACCTTCGAAGTACGTCGACGTCAGGTCGTAAAACACCATGTCAACCTCAAGCGAAAACAGATCCCGCAAGCGCAAAAACAGCTCTTTCTCGATCTGTTCTTTGCGGGCATGCAGCTGGTCGAGCGTTCGGTACCATTGCTTGAGTTGGCGAAACTCCACGCGAACCCGCGGGGAGCGACTCGCTCGCCGCTCCCCATCATCGCGCCACTGCGGCACCCACCGCCGCCCCTGCCGGTCGCAGACGAAGTCGGTCTCGAGCCAGCGCGCCAGACCGTGCTCGCTTGACGGAGCACATAGCCGGTTGGCGACCAGCACCAAAGCTCGCTCGCTTAGCGCCACTCCGTCGCGCTTGCCGCGGCCTCCGAGCCGGTCGAGAATCTGCTCCAGTCCGAGCTCGCGCCACAGCGTCGCCGTCACCACCATCGGACCCCAATCCCACGCGTCTGCCCCCGCGATCTGCTCGGCTGCTCGCTCGGTGTCGGCCGGTTCACCGGCCCCAAGCAACCGATTGAGGGAGTCGAGATTGGCAACTAGGAGATCCTTGCGCCCCAAGTTGCACACTACGCGTTGCTTCGGCTTGCCGTGCTCCCGATACGACTCGACCAGGCGGACATACTCATGTTGAACCCCTTTGCCGCCTGCGGCCCGAACGATGCGGAAGAACATAACCTGTCCTCACGCATACTACATATCATTGTCCACGATTACAACGTATTAATGGCGCTCAAAGCACAATATCTGTCTCTACGTTTTGGGCAAAATTCAACCCCCGTTCCTTTGAATTCAGTCACTTACGAGCGTTAGGGTGCCCATAAAGGGTAAACATGGGCTAGCTTATAGGCCCAAAAGTAAAATCAATTGGACTCGCGTGCCGACAAATCATTACCGTAGACGCGGGTGGAGCTTGTACGGAGATATGGCGAAATCGAGACGGAGCTGAATGACTTGGTACGGAGCTTGCCTGCCGCGAGGGTTTGCGAGGAAGAGGTCCGTTGCGACTCTGGCGTCATGAGCATTTAGGCTACTCCCGCCAGTTAGTCACGCGATCCTTCGTCTTGTACTTGCGGTTCACTCGGCTGGGCTTGTGCGCGGCCTCGATCTTCGATGTCGATCAGGAAGCTGGGCCTAATCGGTCGCCGGAGTCAAGAGCGATGCGTGCACCCACGCCCCGCGGCCCGGTCAGTATCTCGGACGTCCGATGTCGAATTGGATGGAGCGCGAAGATTCCTAAATGGCAATCCAATAGTGGCAATCCAATAGTTCGTAGATTTGATCCAAACAATGGGATATCAAGGTGTAGTCGGGCCCACACTCAGGCTAGTGGGGATCTCTCAACTGGCTTCAAAAAAAGGGTTTACACGAAACACTCGCTTTGGCACGACTCGGCACGCGAGTTGCTTGCAAATCAAGGTAATGGGAATGTTCGCACTCAGCAAACCTACATATGCATCGGTTCCTATACTCGATTCTCTAATAGTAGTGAAGAAAGGGGTACTAATGCTCAGATCAATCGGGATACTCCTGTTAGCGGCTTGTTGCGTCGCGACGGGAGCCTTTGCACAAAGTGGTGATAGTAGCCTTAGCGGCTACGTCCGAGACGAGTCCGGGGGCGTCGTCCCGGGCGTGAGCGTGGCGGCGACTAGCCCCGCCGTCATGGGTGTGCGTACCGCCGTCACCGACAGCACCGGGCACTATCGAATCGTCAATCTGCCGCCGGGCACGTACGCACTGACGGCCGAGCTTCAGGGCTTTGCATCGTTGAAGCAAGAGGAAATCCTCCTGCGCGCGGGTGCCTCCTTTGCCGTCGATTTCCAGCTCTCGCTGAGCGGGGTCGAGGAGACCATCACGGTGACGGGCGAGAGCCCAATGCTTGAAATTACATCGCCCACCCTGGCCGTCAACATCGATGGGGAATTCCAGAAGTCCATACCCGTGCAGGCCCGCAGAAACTGGAGCGACTTTTTGGAAATGACGACGGGCATGCTCCAGCGGCCGTTCGACGACAATACCGGCCGCTTGCTCTATTTCGGCCACGCCACCGATCTTTTCGCGCACGTGCCCGCGATCGAAGGCAACATCGTCAACGCCTATACGGATGCCCAGCTCAGCTATATCACCATGAGCACGGACTTAATTGAAGACGTCAATGTAAAGCTGGTTGGGATTCAAGCGGAGCATCCCATGGGCACCGGCGCCCATATCAACATCGTCACGAAGAGCGGAGGCAACCAATTCAGCGGCAGTGCCGGCTTTACCCTCCAACCCGATGCATTCTTCGGCAATAACGTACCGGAGGACGATCCCGCCCTTCCGAAGAAAACCAGGATCTATCAGTTCGACGCGTCGTTCGGAGGTCCGATTAAAGAGGACAAGGTCTGGTTCTTCGGCGCCTATCGCCGTGCGAACCTGGATGGTGAGATCGGCTTCAACGGCACGCAAGTGACGAACTATGAAGCTCTCGTTCCCGGTTGGGAACAGTACACGAACGCCCAAAAAAACCACCAGCCCTTCTTTAAAATCACTGCTCACCTCAATCCGAACCACCAGCTCAACGGATACTACCAGTACGACCGGACCAACCTGGATAACAACCGAGCGGACTCTTACGAACGAATCCGTCTATCTTCGGTTGGCGGGAGCTTGTTCGGCGTAAAGCTGACATCGGTATGGGGCGCCGAAACGACCTCGCAGATCAACGTCTCGTACAATAACAAGGGCGGGGCTGACCAATCCACGCTGGACGCCTTGCCGGGAAGCGGGCTCGCGTTGAGGTTTCACGCCGATACCTTCCTCCAGGGCGGAATCATCCGAGGAACCGGTAACGTCGGGGATGGGGGCAACGTAGAGGCACTCACCTTCCGGCCATCGTCCATGCTCATCTTCCGCGGGGACGTGACGCGCTACGTAGAGGACTGGGGCGGCTCTCACGAGTTCAAGACCGGGGTCTTCTTGGCTCCCCGTCTCCACTATAACCGTACCGTCAACTATGTGAATGATGGCTTCGTTTACGAAGAGCGGGTCGTGACGACTCCGGGCTTTCCGGGCACTCAGCTTCAGGATCAATTCGCAGAAACTCAAGCTTTCCACCAGAGATTCGTAGATCCCATCGTGAGAGACGAGCTTGCGATGCGGGACCGCGATTACGGCGTTTACGTGCAAGACAACTGGAGGCCCATCGCACGGCTCAACATCAGCGTCGGCGTGCGGGCGGATTTCGTCCGGCGACACGATTCCCTCTTTGACGTCACGCGGATGAATGCCACCGCTATCGGTCCGCGGGTGGGCTTCTCCTTCCTGGTGACCGAGGATGCACGCAACGTTCTGCGAGCCAGCTTTGGGCGCGTCCACGAGGCGGTCAACGGCCGCGACGGTCCCAGCAGCACCCGCGCCGGCGGCGGCAGGGTGAGTCAGCGAGACATTTACGACAATAACTTGGACGGTGTCTTCGAGACCGAGAGGCTCACGCCAATCCTCGACGCGAGCTTGGCAGGATTCGAGTTTGCTTCGGATCTGCACCAGCCATTTACCGACGAGTATATCGTGGGATTCCGCAAGCAGTTCCCCGGAGAGATTGCCCTCGATATTGCCGGTGTCCGCCGCGTCGTCAACGACCGATACGCCCGCGTAGATGTCAATGGCATCTACCCGGACGGACCGGGCCAACCGTTTATCGGCTTTGGAAGGGTCGATCCGACCCGCGGCATTCTGAATCAGTTAGTCAACGTTGACTGGAACAAGCTGGAATACAATGCGCTCGAGATCACGGTCACCAAGAACTTGTCCAACAACTTTCAGTTCCTCGTGGGCATCCACCGTCAATGGCAGCATTACAACAAGGACGGCGACTGGAACCCCACGGACCCGGCCGGGTTTATCGAGCCCGAGAAATTCCCGAGCAACAAACAGATCACGCAGCCGCGAGGGTTCTACGACAACAACAGTTATTCGAATTTTGCCTCGAGCTATGGCCCCTCGTGGAGAAAGTACGCCATACGACTCTCCGGGTTGTGGCTTGCCCCCGGTGGGATCCAAGTGTCCGGCAACCTGCGCAATCAGGCTGGTCCCTGGCTGGGGTACGAAATAGAAAGACTCGACAGGAATGACCCGGACGTGACCCGATTTGGCCCGGCCAGGGTGCCGGTGGAAGGCGGCACCCAGACCAACCCGCTGTCGACGACGCTTCGCATCATCAATGAGACCCGCGGTGTTCAGATTCAAGCAGAGACGATCAGAGTTGTCAGCATGACGGTCGGCAAGAAGTTTCGATTCGCCGACACCCAAGAGGTTGAGATTGCGGCCAGCATCTTCAACGTATTCAACACGGATGTCTTCTGGCAGTGGAACTACCGCGGAGGCACCAAGAATTTTGATCCGAACTACCGGACACACCTGAACCGACAGGAACCTCGCGGGCTGCAACTGCAGTTCAACTATCGGTTCTAAGTGTAGAGAGATCTAGCGGGAGGAGCGCTGGCGCCGTCGTGCGGCAAGCATGACGGCGCCATCCGCTATCACTCCCCCTCCGGGCTCTTGAAAACCTGGCCGCCCTTCATGACAAACGGCACGTCCTGTAGCAAGCTCACATCCTCGAGAGGATCTCCGGCAACGGCCACCAAATCGGCCTGAAGCCCCGTCTTTACCGCGCCTATCTCGTCTTCCATGCGGAGCAGCTCCGCGGCCACCGAGGTGGCGGTTTGTATGGCTCGCATGGGGTCCATACCGCGCTCCACCATCAGCGCGAACTCCCCCGCGTTGGTTCCGTGACGCACCCTGCCGGCGTCGGTACCGAAGGCGATCCTGACCCCGAGTCTCAACGCTATCTCAAAGGCTTCCGTGTGACGGGCCATGATGGCTTGGATGAAAGACTCGGGGTATCCCACGAGAGCCTGGGTGGGAGTAAAGTTCGAAAGAGTGGGACACAAGTAGGTGCCATGCTCCACCATGAGGTTCAGGATGCTTTCATCGAGGAGCATTCCGTGCTCGATGGAGCGGGCCCCTCCCAGTACGGCGGCCCGGGCGCCCTCACCCCCGTAAGCATGGGCGGCCACATCCTTGCGCCATCGGCGAGCTTCGGTGACCACCGCCCGGATCTGCTCCTCGTTGAACTGTGGGAGGGCTTCCAAGCTCTTGCGATCGATATGTCGAGTGGTGCCGGTGGCGTAAACCTTGATCCAGTCCGCGCCGTACTTCCTTGATCATTTCATCGACGGTGTCCGCCACCGTACCCAACTGGGGAACGCGCTCATCGATCTCCGGAGCCAGACCGGTGTGGTTCAAGTGACCGCCGGTGATGGTCAGAGCCCTGGTGGAGACGAACAGCCGAGGCCCGGGAATGAGTCCGAGCCGAATGGCGTCTCGAATCGCGACGTCGGCAAATTGGGCGCCCTCGGAGTCCGTGTCGCGCAGAGTCGTAAAACCGGCGTTCAAGCTGGCCCGTGCCGCCGCAGCTCCCTCCAGTGCTCGGAAGGCGACCGACTTTTCCAATACCGGATTCTTGCCGTCTAGAGGCGCGTAGCAGACATGGGTATGCGCATCGATGAGACCGGGGAGCAACGTATGGCCGCTCAGATCGATGACGCGGGCACCGGAAGGGATGGGAAGATCGGGACCCACGTCGACGATGCGCTCGCCTTCAATGCGGATAACCGCCCGCGAGATAGGCTCGGGGCTGACACCATCGATCAAACGATCGGCCTGAATGACGACTGAGGAATCCGGCGTCTCGGCTGTCACAGCTCGGGCCCTCCGGAGCTAGTCCGCTCGAGGAAGCCATCTTCTGGACGAGTACTGAACACGAGCTCCCCGTCGATGAAGACCATCTGGGGGAGCACGCGATAATCGAAGGGGTGTCCTTCCAGCACCATGAAGTCCGCGTCTTTGCCAACGTCGATGCTGCCGATGCGGTCCCCCATACCGAGCATCTCCGCGGCGTTCAGGGTCACCATACGGAGAGCCTCCCGCTCCGGCGTCCCGTTGCGGAAGGCCCAGGCTGCATTCAATGCGGGCTCGCCCCCCAGCGCGCCGGTGGGCATCCACCGTCGGCTACCGCTGGCTCCAAAAAAAGACACCTTCACTCCGGCTCGGCTCAAAAGGGCAGGACTCTCATCGGTATAGCCCTCACCGCCGCCGCGAATGTTGAATGAGGTGCCCGAGCTCCCTAGAATGACACCCACGTTCGCTCTCGCCAGCTCGGCTGCTAGCTTGTAGGCTTGCACCGCTCCGGCGATGAGAAGGCGCATCCGGTAGTCCTCGGCCAGCTTCATCGCCGCCCGGATCTCTTCCACGGTGCTGGCCCGCACGATGGCGGGGATTTTTCCCAGAAGCAATGGGCGAAGCGCCTCGGATCGCTGGTTGTACTCAAAGGCGTCACCTTGCTCGAGATACGCCTTCGCTCCGTCCAAGGTGGTCCGGATCGCCAGAACGGCCCTCTCCACCGTGAGGGGGATCTGGGAGTCCCTTCCCCAGTAGCGAATGGAGCTTGGATCGAGAGAAAAGACCATCGAGCTCGGGGACTTTCTCACCATTATCTCGGCGTCCATTCCCCGAGTCTTGATCACGACTCCGCGACCGCCGATGAGGTTGAGGTGTCCCGGCGTCACGTTCTGAGCGGTGATACCGATCTGGCGGATAACTTGGAACGAGGGAAACCACGGGTCGAAGGCGAAGCGCGCATCCATCTCGGGCACGATGGGCTCGATGTTCTCATCGTTTTGAATCTGCCACTTCAGATCTCCCATCCAATCGTTGGGAAAGGCACGGGGACTGACAAAGCCTGGCAGAACGATCCGTCCGCCGAGGTCCAATGACGGGACGCCCCGAGGCGCGCTGCCGCCGGCGCCCACGTCGGTGATCTTGCCATCCTCGACGAGAATTCTTCCGTTGGGAATGTTTCCCTGACTCACGGTAAAGATGTGGGCGTTGGTCAGGGCGAAGGTCTTCTGGTGGGGCTGCAATCGGCCCTTGACCGGCCGGAACGGTCCCACCTTGGTGGGGGCCGCCGTTTGCCTCCATTCCGTGCGCTCGAACTCCAGGACGCCGTCCACGAAAACCCTTTCGATCCTCTCGGCATGGAGGTCGAAGGGTGGACCGTTCATGAGAACCAGGTCGGCGTCCTTGCCGATTTCGATGCTTCCGATGCGCTCATCGAGCATCATCGCCTTGGCCCCGTTGATGGTGAGCGCCTCGAGGGCATGCTGCTCCTTCAGGCCGTGACGGATGTGGAAAGCACCGTACTCGCGAAAGCACTTGGCCTGCTCCGCGCTCGTGTCCGTCTGAATGCTCGCCGCCACACCGGCCTCCATGAGCTCCTTCACCACATTATGAGAGCGAGTATCTCCATAGAATTGCACGATGAACTCGGGACCGATGACGGGAATGATCTTGGTCTTGGCGAGGATGTCTGCAATGGGGAAGACGTCCTGGACATGGCTGAGGGCCATTTGGTCGATGAAACCGTACTCCCGAGCCAGGTGCATGGCCATCATCACCTCGCCTGGATGATGAGCGTGTACGTGAACCATGACGTCGCCTCGCAGAATCGCCGCGAAAGCTTCCAGCCTCTCGTTCACTTCCGGTTTATCCCGCTTGCCTGCTTGGTAGTCCTCCCAATTCTTCAAGTACGCTTTTGCCCGCCGGAAGTACTCGCTCGCGCTGGCATACCAACCCATGATGGTGGCCGGGATTTCGCCCGGGCGCAGCCCGATCAAGGGACGAATGGCCATTTTCAAGTCCACGTAGGGCTTGAGGATCATGTTCTTCGAAGGATCAGCCTTCAGCTTCACCGCCACCGCCTGACCGCTGCTGACGATGCTGCTGCCCGGACGGGTGATCATGCTCGTCACCCCTCCGGAGAGAGCGATGGGAATCATCGGATCGGTGGGGTCGAAATGCTCCACCGCCTTCCACTCGGCGGTGACCGGTTCGGGAGGCCGATCCCTCCATCGATCCAAGGCCATGTGGGAGTGGGCATCGATCATGCCGGGAATGACGACCTCGGCGCTGTACTGGCGAGCGTCGGCCGGCGCATCGACGTGAGACCCCACCTGTTTGATCTTCCCCGCCTCGATGAGAATCTCACCGTTTTGGAGAGTGCCGTTTGTCACCGTGTAGATCGTCTTGGCTTTGATCACCGTGGGCGTTGACTGGGCGACGGCCCGAGGGGGGGCTAGAACCACCAGGGAGATCGACGTAAGAAACGTGCTCCACACCAGCTTCGCTTTCATTTCGAATCCTTTTCTCTGCTGCGTTCCAACTATTTCTGCCTAAGATGGAAACTCATTGGAACGGCACTAGTGGACTGTAACAAATAAGCATTTAGTGATATACTTCTCTCATGCAAGAGAGGACCAGCGTTGTTTTGACTCGAGCGGAACGTAGGGAACTTGGCAAACGAGTTTCGAGCCGTAGCGGTCGTGCTGACGACGCGCGGATTGCTCGCGTGTTGCTCTTGTTGGACGAAGGTGCGAGCTACACGCAGGTGCAGCAGTGGGTAGGCTGCACGGCGCCTTTTGTCAGCAAGTGGAAGCGCCGATTCTTGGAGGAGCGGCTGGCAGGTCTGTACTCGCGTCACGAGGGACGTCCGGTTCAGGTGCTCACGCCTCGGATGGAAGCACGGATTCTTTCGTGGACTCAAAAGAGCCCGACCGACGGCTCGACTCACTGGAGCACGCGCCGACTTGCGAAGAAACTGGGAATCCATCACATGATGGTGGCTCGTACTTGGAAAAAACACGGTCTACAGCCACACCGAATTGAATATTACAAAGCGTCCAACGACCCGGATTTCGAGAAGAAGGCAGCGGATGTCATCGGTCTCTATATGAATCCGCCTCAGCACGCTGCGGTGTTTTGTATTGACGAGAAAACGGCGATCCAAGCCCTGGATCGACGGGACCCGATCTTGCCGTTGTCTCCCGGGCGGGCCGAAAGACACGGTTTCGAGTACGTCCGGAATGGAACGCTTTCTCTCTACGCCGCCTTTGACACGAAGACGGGGGAAGTTTTTGGCAAGACCGTCCGCCGACATACCAGCCAGGAGTTTGTCGCCTTCTTGGAGCAGCTGGTTGCGAGCCACAAGCGAAAGCGTGAAATTCACGTCATCCTCGACAATCTCTCGGCCCACAAAACTGCCAAGGTCACCGAGTTCCTCCAGGCCAATCCGAAACTCCAATTGCACTTCACACCCACCTACTCCTCCTGGCTGAACAAAGTCGAGCTCTGGTTCTCCAAGATCGAGCGCGACCTGATCCATCGAGGAGTGTTCACCTCCACCAAAGACCTAACCCGCAAGATCATGCGCTACATTCGCAAGTACAACAAAGACCCTAAGCCCGTGAAGTGGACCTACAACGATCCGTCACGGCGCATCAAAACTACTAAACGTTCAGCTGTTACAGTCCACTAGGGTTGGGTGGAACCCTTTCCTTTCTCGTCATCCGTCGTTTCGACGGGCGCCTTTTCCCATGTATAGTCACGGCCCATCGCGTATTTCTCGAACCAGTCCAACTCCGCGTTCATCTTGAACAGTTGATGGCGCAGCTCTCTCCAACCGTGTCCTTCTCGAGGCGCTATGTAAAGTCGCGTCGGAACGCCGTTGGACTTGAGCGCCCGATACAGCTCGACCGACTGAGGAGCTGGCACCCGCACATCCTCCTCTCCTACCAGAACCAGCGTCGGCGTGGTGACGTTCGCGATCTGGCTGAGGGGAGATTGCTCCCAGTAGTTCTCAATGGGATTGTCCTTCTGCCAGGGTGTTCCCAGGAAGTAGGCCGTGCGGAAATAACGAACGTCGCTCTGTGAGTAAAAGGAGATCCAGTTGACGGCGCTCGCCCCGGAGGAAGCCGCCTTGAAACGGTCCGTGAAGGTGATGATTTTGTTGGTGAGGTACCCGCCACTGCTCCAGCCCATCACCACCATTCGATCGCTGTCGGCGATTCCCATCTCGATCACATGGTCGGCGCCAGCCATGACGTCGAGATGTGAGTTATTGAAGAAGTGCCCCATGATGTCGCGCTCGAACTCGCTACCGTAACCACCACTGCCTCGATAGTTTGGCTCCAGGACCGCGTAGCCCTGGGCCGCCAACATCGCAATAAAATCGCGCCATCCACCGAAACCGTACTGGTTCGAGCTGCCCATGCCGCCATGGAGCTGCATGACAAGGGGATATCGCTTTCCGGCCTCGTAATTCAGCGGATAGTGAAGCATCCCCTCAATGCGTACTCCGTCGACACCCTTCCACGCGGTCATCTCCTGGCGAGGTAGCTCGAAGTCCTGTGTCAGATAGTCAAAGCGCTTCGTTACCCGAGTAGGAGTTCCTGCCCCGAGGGCCGGAAGCACCCAGAAGTCTCCGGGATTCCCGGGCTGGTCGATGGCAAAGACGTGGAGGTCGGCCGATGCCTGGTAGTTCCAGTTGTGAACCCTGTGCTTTGCGTCGGTGAGCTGGTGGACCTTTTGAGTTGAGAGCTCGAGCCGGAACAGCTCGCTGTGAACCCCCATGTTTGCCACGAAATAGATCGCGTCTCCCTCCATGGACCAGCTCGCTTGTTTCACCTCATAGGGGAGGTCGGGGAGCAGGAGTTCAGCCGCGCCGCCGCTCGCCGGCACCACGAAGATGCTCGCCTTGTACTGGAACTCGAACTTCTCGTTCGACTTCGCCAAGAAGAGAACCCGTCGGTTGTCGGGAGAAAGCCTCGCCCCGCTTCCTCCGCAACAATTCGGTGCTTCGGGAACGTTGTTGCGGGTGAGCTGGACAGGCTCGGTTCCGTCGGCGTTCATCACCCAAACCTCGCCGCGGTTGCCGTAGTCGTGACGCGGGTTGGGCGCCCGGTGGAGAACGACCTTCTCTCCGTCGCGGGCGAGGGCGTAGCTCAGAACCGAAAAGTCCCCTTCGGTGATGCGATGCTCGACGCCGTCGGCAGGTGAGATCTTCCAAAGATGCCTCTGCTCGTGGTTCTCGTTGAAGGCGTACACGTCATCGTTGTTCTTCTCGCGCTGCACGTCTTCCGGGGAGAGAGGATCGAAGGCCACGAAGTAGATCCAGTCGCCGTCCGGCGACCAGTGGATTTCGGACAGAGGCGGAAAGTGAGCGTCTTCGACCGGACGTGCCGCCACATGGTTACTTAGCTGCCGGGCCTCGCCCCCTCCCGTGTTCATCAGGTAGATCTGAGGGGACCGGGATTCGCCGCGCTGCGCCAGAAAAGCGATGGACTTTCCGTCGGGCGACCAACGCGGACTCCACTCACCGCCGGACCCGTTCGTCATCTGGGTAGAAGCGCCGCCCTTCAGATCGGCACGCCAGATATGTCTCACCCGCCCGTTGATCTCCCAATCGGGCTCGGCCAGAACGAAGAGCAAGTGACGGCCGTCGGGAGAAAGCTGAGGGTCGCTCAAGCTTGGAACTTCCAGGAGATCGACGAGTGTCATCGGGCGCTTCTCCGGCTGCGCCCAAAGCGGAGCCGACAAAAGGCCTGCCAGAAGGATGGCATGACTCATGTGATTCGACATTGTTATCATGTGACACCTAACCCTAACGAAAGAATGGAGATCGCAGATCGATGGCGACGGCGACTCCGATTAGCGAGCGGAAAGCAACCGTCCTCAGGGGCGGGAGGCTCTTTGTTTGGGCACCTTCGCCACAACAGGTGTTAACCTAAATCGCGCTGACGAGCGAGTCCAATTGATTACGCTTCTGGGCCCATAAGTGGAACTGCTGAGCCCGGCATACGGAGTCGTGGCTCGGCGACGAGCAGCCCTTGCCAATGAGAAACGTCAGCTGGGGCCAGTGGGGGCCGCCCCGGGTGCCTTCGTCTGTAACCGTTCTCGGCGACGGCGTTCACCCGGCATATACTTGTTCTGCTCCGTGGCCCGCCGGTTTCGGCGACGCTTTCTAAGTCTCACTACGCGGGGAAGCGACGCCAAAGAACAGACTAAGGTGAAACGTTTTCATTGATTCATCTTCGGTGAAGTACCTACGCACTCGCCAACAAATCCAGAATCGGCAAACCGCTTCTTTGCAGCGACTTCTGTCAGAGTGAAGGATGGCCGAGGGAGATGACGGTTCAATGCCCAAGAGGCGAAAACCTCGGGAGGTTCCTATTTGAGCCGCGAGCGAGCGCGCTCTCAACCTGCGCTCAGTAGAATGCACACCGGATGCCCAACCACAGGGTACGCCAGTGCATCATGGCCGGGAGGCGGTTCGCTCCGCGCCCGCTTCGTGCTGACCGATGACCGCCGAGACCTCCTTGGTGAGAATCTCTTCCAGCTGGCGCAGTTGCTCGGTCACCCGCCCTGACAGATCCTCGAATACGCCGTATGCTTGCTGGGTCGGTCTCTCGTCCGCCCCTCCCACATACCTGGTGAGCGCCGCCAGCCGATTGTTCAACGCTTTGGGAGGAAGGTTGAACGATGGCTTGGGACCGACGGTGCGGGTCAAAGCGCCCTCGATCGCGCGGAGCTTGTCCTTGGCCGTAGCCACCGCTGTATCACCACTGGCGGCGCCCTCCCGTTCTTCCAATTGGCCGAGCGCCTCGCGGAGCTGTTCCACCGCGTCGGTTACTTCCGTCAGGCGGTCTCGTATCTGCATCATGAGCTCAAACTGTGCCTCGAGATCCGCGTCGGTCGCGGTGACCCGCGGATCTTTGCGGATCTCGAACGGCCGTTCGTACTCCTGCCCCTGAACCGACAGCCGTGCAACGTAGCGGCCCGGCAGCGCGGTGGGTGCCTGTGCACGCGGATATTCCGCCCCCACGAGCCCACCCTCGGGGGGTAGCTCGCGTGCGTTGGGGTAGCGCATGTCCCAGACGAACCGGCTCATCCCTGCCTCGGCCGGCATCCACAGATTGTCCTCCGCCTGACTCGAGAATCGCCGAATCTCCTCGCCCTTCGCGTCCACGATCGTGAGCGTCACGTCGCCCGACGGCGGTTGCTTAAGGTAGTAATCAATCATCACGCCGCCTGGCGGGTTCTCACCCGCGTTGAGGAAGAACCGCTTCACCCGGCCGTCGGGACCTCGCCGATCCTCGAACACGACGATATCGTTTCGGTCGCGGGCGAACTGGATGCCAGGACGAAACGGGCGCATCGGAGACAGGGCTCGCACGGGTAGGTAGCGATGGGTGGGCGCGACGTCGAACAGATGCGCCGAGGCGGTTGTGACCTCCGGATTGATCTGACGCAGAGCGGTCACGTTGTCCATGATCCAGAAGCCCCGGCCGGCCGTCGCGAGGACCAGATCGTTGTTCTTGACGAGCATGTAGTAGACCGGAACCGCAGGCAGGTTGCGCTGAAGCGACTGCCAGGACGAACCCGCGTCGAAGGACACGTACACGCCTGTATCCGTCCCGGCATACAACAGTCCCGGACGAACCGGATCCTCGCGAATCACCCTCACGAAATCCTCGTCGCGAATTCCGTTCGTGATCTTTTCCCACGTCCGACCGTAGTCCGTGGTCTTGTAGAGGTAGGGAGTCCGGTCGCTGACCTTGTAGCGGTTAGCCGCCAGATATGCTGTGCCGCGATCGTGCGGAGACACCTCGATGGTGCTGAACCGTGTCCACTCGGGCAGGTCCTCAGGCGAGACGTCGTTCCAGGTCTCCCCGCCGTTTTTTGTCATATGAACCATGCTGTCGTCCGTGCCGACCCACAGCTCGCCTTGTTCGAGCGGTGACTCCGCAAGGGCATGCGCCACGCTGACCCAGTACAGCGAGGACGACGACGTTGTGAGGGGGCGGCCCCGGGGCGTCTGCATCTTATCCAACCGGTTGGTCGTGATGTCGGGACTGATGGGCTCCCACGAGTCTCCCTCATCGGTCGTTCGAAAGACGTAGCTGCCGGCGGTGTATAGAACGTTCGGATCGTGAGGCGACAGCAGGATAGGGAAGTTGTAGAAGAAGCGGTACTTCACGTCCTTGGGCGGAAGCGTGAACTGGTCGTCCGGCCAAACGCTGATGTTCCGCGCCTGTCCCGTCCGTCGGTCGTAGCGCGCAATGGCCGTCCGGTCGGCGGCGTACACGACGCTGCCGTCGGGCTTGACGGCCGTCTGCCCGCCCTCGCCACCAGGAATCGCCTCGAAGGGGATGGCAGCACCGTTGGTCCGGCTCGGCACTGAGACGTGCGAGTTGTCGTTCTGGGCCGCGTAGAGCCGGTAGGGCACCTGATCGTCGATGGCGAGGCCGAACAGTTCGGCCGTGGGTTGATTGTGTATCGTCGACCACGTCGCGCCGCCGTTCAGCGTCACGGTGGCGCCGCCATCGTTCCCCTCGATCATCCGCTGCGGGTTCCGCGGATCGATCCAGAGCGCGTGGTTATCGCCGTGCGCCGTCGGCACCTGGTTGAAGGTCTCGCCGCCATCCGTCGATTTCCAGAACCGGTAGGAGGGGAGATACACCGTGTCCGGGTCTCGTGTGTCGGCGACCACGTGCATGTACGACGGGGCGTTGCGTCGGAAATCGCGTCTCTCGTTGATCCGCCGCCAGGTCTGTCCGCTGTCGTCCGAGCGGAACAAGGCGCCGTCGTCCGCCTCGATGATCGCCCAAACGCGGCTCGGATGCGCCGGCGAGACCGCGACGCCGATCTTCCCGACGACCCCCTGCGGCAAGCCCGGATTGCGAGTAATGTCCGTCCAGGTCTCACCGCCGTCGGTCGTCTTGTAGAGGCCGCTGTCCGGCCCCCCGCTGATCTGGTCCCACGGAAGACGTTGCAACTGATTGAGCGACGCGTAGAGCACATTGGGATTCGTCGGATCCATCGAGAGGTCGAGCGCGCTCGCCTGCTCGCTCTTGTACAGGACCTGCTCCCAGGTCTTGCCGCCGTCCTTGGTGCGATAGACACCCCGCTCGGGATTGGTCCCGAAGACATCGCCCGCCGCCGCCACATATACGATGTTCGGATTCGTAGGATGAATCTGGACCTTCGCAATGTGGCGGGTTTCTTTGAGCCCTACGTGGGTCCACGTCCGTCCGCCGTCGGTCGACTTGTAGACCCCGTCACCGGGTGTCAGGTTCTGTCGCATTAGCGATTCGCCCATGCCGACGTACACAACGGCGGAGTTCGACAGCGACACATCGATCGCCCCCACGGGCGCCGTCTTGAAGAAACCGTCGGACACGTTCCGCCAGGTGATGCCCGCATCAGTGGTCTTCCAGACCCCGCCATGTGTCGACCCGAAGTAGAAGACGAGGGGATCCTGTGGATCTCCTGCGACCGCTATCGACCGGCCCCCCCTGTGCGGACCGAGCGAACGCCACTCCAGCGCGGTCAGGAAGCTCGCATCCACGCTGGGATAGTCGACCGCACGGGCGGCGCCCGAGCGGCCACCGCCGGACTCCGGCGAACAACCGCATACGACAGTGACCGTCAGACACAAGGCTGATACCAGTACCACACGGACCGTGGAAAACCTTCTCATGGCGCCCTCCTCTCGGTAGTGACGTTTAGGTGACGTTCAGACAATCAGACAGCGGCTAGGTGGTGCGTCGCACGAACCTGGCAGCTCCGGCCAGCGACGCATCCTCCTCCACCTACTACGCAGAAATGTGCGGCAGCGACTCCGGGGGTGGCCGCGTTACTCCCAGTTGAACATAGCAGCGAGCCGAGGAGCCGCGAAAGGATGATCGTGCCGAAGGGGCACCAGATATCTGCCGCGCACCGTGACATTAGGCCTGCCAGGCAGTGTATCTGGATGCTCGCCTGAGGCAAATCAATAATTGTTTTCAAGCCATAAGTCCCACGCGGAATCATTTAACACCTTGGCTCATACTTGACGTACCAGGGAGATCGACGTAAGAAAAGTGCTCCAGACCAGCTTCGCTTTCATTTCGAATCCTTTCTCTGCTGCCTAGGGCTTTATGGAACCCTTTCCTTTCTCGTCATCCCTGGTTTCGACGGGCGCCCTTTCCCATGTATAGTCGCGGCCCATCGCGTATTTCTCGAACCAATCCAACTCCGCGTTCATCTTGAACAGTTGATGGCGCAGCTCTCTCCATCCGTGTCCTTCTCGAGGGGCCATGTAAAGGCGCGTCGGAACGCCGTTGGACTTGAGCGCTCGATACAGCTCGACCGACTGAGGAGCTGGCACCCGCACATCCTCCTCTCCTACCAGAACCAGCGTCGGCGTGGTGACATTCGCAATCTGGCTGAGGGGAGATTGCTCCCAGTAGAAATCGGCGGGCGCATCCTTCTGCCACGGGGTGCCTCCGAAGTACGCGGTGCGAAAAAAGCGAAGGTCGCTCTGGGAGTAAAAGGAGATCCAGTTGACGGCGCTCGCCCCGGAGGAAGCCGCCTTGAAACGGTCCGTGAAGGTGATGATTTTGTTGGTGAGGTACCCGCCACTGCTCCAGCCCCTCACCACCATTCGATCGCTGTCGGCGATGCCCATCTCGATCACATGGTCGGCGCCAGCCATGACGTCGAGATGTGAGTTGTTGAAGAAGTGCCCCATGATGTCGCGCTCGAACTCGCTACCGTAACCACCACTGCCTCGATAGTTTGGCTCCAGGACCGCGTAGCCCTGGGCCGCCAACATCGCAATAAAATCGCGCCATCCACCGAAACCGTACTGGTTCGAGCTGCCCATGCCGCCATGGAGCTGCATGACAAGGGGATATCGCTTTCCGGCCTCGTAATTCAGCGGATAGTGAAGCATCCCCTCAATGCGTACTCCGTCGACACCCTTCCACGCGGTCATCTCCTGGCGAGGTAGCTCGAAGTCCTGTGTCAGATAGTCAAAGCGCTTCGTTACCCGAGTAGGAGTTCCTGCCCCGAGGGCGGGAAGCACCCAGAAGTCTCCGGGATTCCCGGGCTGGTCGATGGCAAAAACGTGGAGGTCGGCCGATGGCTGGTAGTTCCAGGTGTGAACCCTGTGCTTTCCATCGGTGAGCTGGTGGACCTTTTGCGTTGAGAGCTCGAGCCGGAACAGCTCGCTGTGAACCCCCATGTTTGCCACGAAATAGATCGCGTCTCCCTCCATGGACCAGCTCGCTTGTTTCACCTCATAGGGGAGGTCGGGGAGCAGGAGTTCAGCCGCGCCGCCGCTCGCCGGCACCACGAAGATACTCGCCTTGTACTGGAACTCGAACTTCTCGTTCGACTTCGTCAAGAAGAGAACCCGTCGGTTGTCAGGAGAAAGCCTCGCCCCGAAACCTCCAGAAGAATTGGGAGCTTCGGGAACGTTGTTGCGGGTGAGCTGGACAGGCTCGGTTCCGTCGGCGTTCATCACCCAAACCTCGCCCCGATTGGTGTAATCCCAAAGGGGGTTCGGCGCTCGATGGAGAGTCACCTTTTTTCCGTTGCGAGCCAGGGCGTAGCCGAGAACCGAGAAATCCCCCTTGGTGATGCGGTGTTCGACACCGTCGGCAGGTGAGATCTTCCAAACATGTCTCTGCTCGTAGTTCTCGTTGAAGGCGTAGACGTCATCTTTGCTCTTCTCTCGCTGCTCCTCTTCCCGCGAGGGAGGATCGAAGGCCGCGAAGTAGATCCAGTCACCGTCCGGCGACCAGTGGATTTCGGACAGAGGCGGAAAGTGAGCGTCTTCGACCGGACGTGCCGCCACATGGTTACTTAGCTGCCGGGCCTCGCCCCCTCCAGGGTTCATCAGGTAGATCTGAGGGGACTGGGATGGGCCGCGCTGCGCTAGAAAAGCGACGGACTTTCCGTCGGGCGACCAACGCGGACTCCACTCACCGCCGGACCCGTTCGTCATCTGGGTAGAAGCGCCGCCCTTCAGATCGGCACGCCAGATATGTCTCACCCGCCCGTTGATCTCCCAATCGGGCTCGGCCAGAACGAAGAGCAAGTGACGGCCGTCGGGAGAAAGCTGGGGGTCGCGCAAACTTGGAACTTCCAGGAGATCGACGAGTGTCATCGGGCGCTTCTCCGGCTGTGCCCAAAGCGGAGCCGACAAAAGGCCTGCCAGAAGGATGGCATGACTCATGTGATTCGATATTGTTATCATGTGGCACCTAACCCTAACGAGCGAAAGAAATCGCAGATCGATGGCGACGGCGACTCCGATTAGCGACACCCTCCTCGGGGGCGGGTGGCTCTTTCTTTGGGCACCTTCGCCACACCAGGTGTTAACGCTAAATCGCGCCGACGAGCGAGTCCAATTGATTACGCTTCTGGGCCCATAAGTGGAACTGCCGAGCCCGGCATACGGAAGTCGTGGCTTCGGCGACGAGCGGCTCGCTAATAGCGGCCCAGAACCGAAATCTTCCTCCCTTCGAGGGCTACGGCTCGAGAACTGGCGCTAACGGCCCTCTGGGCCGTCGAACTTTCCTCGCTTCTGTCGGGCAACCCAGCTTGACCTCTTCGAGGTCCGCCGGCGCAGATCTTCCTTCACCGAAACGAAGCGCTTGCTATCAGAAGACTACTCGGATTTAAATCTTGTCTTCAAAAGCACCTCGCGCCGGTCAGAATAGTTATGGCCCCGCCTCATTGTCCTGACGTGGTGCGGGTGCCCGCCGGGATCCAGCGCGCGAACCACTCCAGGTTTCGTTTCATCGCGTCGAGCTGGAGCTTCGGCTCTCGAATGCCGTGTGGCTGGCGGGGATAAACCACCATTTTCACCGGAACACCCTGCCGCTTCAGCGCGTTATAGAGCTCGTACCCTTGCGAGATAGGGACCCGGGCGTCTCGCTCGCCGTGTTGAATCAGAGTCGGCGTCGAGGCCCCCTTGACGTTAAACATCGCGGAATGAGAGCGCCAACGTTCGAAGACATCCCAGTACTCCCCTCCAAAATAGTCGGGGATGAATCCGGGGATCTCCGTGGTGCCGGTAAAGGACATGAGGTTGGTAACACCAGCCCCCACCGACGCGGCTTTAAAACGGTCCGTCTGGGTGATGATCCAGGACGTCATGAAGCCGCCGTAGCTCCAGCCCATGACGCCCAGCCGATCCGGATCGCCCACCTTCATTTGAATCACGTGATCCACTCCGCTCATGATGTCGCGGTAATCCCCGCCACCCCAGTCCTGGTAGTTGGCGTAGCGGAAATCGCGGCCGTACCCACTGCTGCCTCTTACGTTGCAGCGTAAAACCGCGTATCCCCGCGCGGCGAAAGTGGCAATGGGATAGGCTGGCGAGGCTCCGCCTTGGGCAATGAAACGTCGAACGAAAACGCCCGACGGCCCTCCGTGTACGACAACGAGCAAGGGCACTCTCGTACCCGACTCGTAACCGACCGGATAGGTGAGCAGCCCTTCAATGGATTTGCCGTCCGTCGACTTCCACTGGATGACCTCGGTTTTGCCCAGGGGTAGATCGGGCAAGTCCTGCACCTGGCTCACTTGTTTTGGAGCAAAGGGGTCGACGCGGCTCACGAAAGCCTCGGGTGCCGAATCGAAAGACTGCGAGACAAAGCCGACGTGGGTAGCTTTCGCATTGAGGACCGGGCCGCCGACCATGAGATCGGCGGGAGTGATAGCCACCGGGGCCCCACCGTCGAGAGGAAGTGCGCGCATTTGTTCTACGGTCCGGTGGACCTCGGAGATGAGAATGCGCCCGCCGTCCTCGGACCAGCCGACGATCCGGGCCCGTTGGTCATGGCTTGTGGCCAGTGCTCTTGAGTTTCCGCCTGACGCTGGCACGACGTGCACCCGCGAAGTAAGCCCCCAAGTTGGTGGTACGTCGCTGGCGGCGTAGGCGATCCACTGCCCATCTGGAGAAAACACCGGTCGGTTTTCGGCCGCTTCGGTCGCTACGAGGGTGCGGATCTCGCCAGACCCTAGGTCGACCACCGAGATGTCCGCCTGAGGCCAGTCGTTCACCTTGGGAGTTGTTTGACGTGCAAAGGCGATGGACTTGCCGTCGGGAGACCAGCTCGGTGGGCCGGTGTTATGCGCGCCCAAGGGGCCGCCCACGCTAAACTCCCCGCGGGTGAGCTTCCGCACCACCCGCTTGCCGTCGGCCCCCTTCTCCACCGGCACGGCGTAGAGGTCGACCATCTTCAAGTCTTCATCGACAACTCGGGCGTCGCGCTTTTCCTTCTTTGCCTTTTCTTTTTCTTCGCTCTCCGGCTCGGGCATTTGAAACGCGATCTGCGAGCCGTCCGGCGACCAGGCAAAGCCGACGATCCCCCCCTTTTCGTCGGTTAGCTGCTCGGCCTCCCCTCCATCCACACGGATTCGCCACAGGTTTGGCTTCCCACCACGGGAAGAGAGGTAGGCAATCCACTTTCCGTTCGGTGACCAGCGTTGCGAGGTCGCCGACTTTTCTCCTCGAGTCAGCTGGAAAGACTCGGACCCGTCCGCCACCGCCACATGGATATGCGACAGCCACTCGCTCGTCTCCCCTTCCATCACCGCCCGTGCCACCACGAAAGCGACCCGTTGGCCGTCAGGCGACACGCGAACGTCACTGACCCGTCTGACTTTCAGAGCCAGCTCCGGGATCCAGCTTTCCGTTTCATTTTGGCCCAGAACCGGCGGGGACAGTGAAAGGGCCAAGCCCACCACGACAAGGCAAGCGCCGGAAGAAACGGCAACCCTATACTCGAGCATTAACGGCCTCCTTCCTCGCCGAACTCGCATCCTCTTCATGAGAGCCTCCTTCAAAAGATAGGATTCTAATGTTGGTCAAGCCGTTTTTTGGAAAACATTCTGAGCCCGGGAAAGTGGACGGGGCACGAAACCGTTTCCCTGGGAGGATACCATGCTGCGACACACCAGACTGTGGGTTATCTGTGGTCTTGCCTGGTTTCCGGCACGGCTCACTCGGAAGTGGTCAAGGTGGAGGTCACCGCGCGCGCGGATGTCCTTTCGGGAAGAGAGTTCGGCTTGGCTGGTGGCTACGAGAAGGTGGCCGGCAAGATCTACTTCGCCGTCTATCCCCGAAATCCGGCAAATCGGATCATCACCGACATCGATACGGCCTTGACCTTTGGGGCCAGCCTCGGCAACCGGCGACCCACGCCCTTTTGTGAGGCTGGCCCCTTTGCTGTCAGCGGAAGTACACGAAGGTTTCGGCGACGTCGCGGAGCATGTTACCGATCGATGGCGAAGCTAACGCGGCCTGCGCACCGGTGCACCCACCTTGATATGGGGCAGGTTTGCCTCGTTCATCTGGCGGTCTAGATCCGAAACCGTGGTTTGGCTAAGCCGGTTCAGGGACTCCAGCTGCTCGTCCAGCTGCCGGGTGAGCGACGCCAGCCGCTCCCGCTGAACGAGCGTCGGCCCACTCAGCGTACCCTGACGGACAGCGTTTCGCCCGAAGGGAGTGAAGACGCGACCATCAAGGTTTGTGAAGAGCCGACTTGCTCGCGAGCGCAGGCTCTGTCTGTCGAAGAACGCTCCTGTACCATCACCCCGCGGGCCCGCAAGTGCGCGCCGGATCTTTTCCGATTCCTCGGCAATGGTTCGAGCCGCTGAAATCACAGCCTCCGGTGCCTCAGGGTTGCCCTCCGTGCCCTCGAGAAGGCTTTGGACCTGTTTTGAAATTGCCTCTGTCGAATCGATGGCCTCCTGGATCGTCTGGCGTAAGCCGTTCACGGTGACGAGGAATTCGTAGCGCGCAACTTGCTCTTCTTCCGGGACCGGAAAGAGTGGGTCAGCCTCCACCTCGAGCGGTTTGGCCAGCTCCTTTTCACCTAACTTAAGCCGAACCGTGTAGCGTCCCGGGGGGACAAGGGGGCCACCCGCCTGTTCAACGCCTTCAGGAGCAGGCGACGTCAACCAGAATGCCCGTTCCGGGCCAGCAAGGCGTAGGTCCCAGCTCACCCGATTTACCCCCGAATGCTTTGTCCCGGAGATCTCACGAAGGGCCTTTCCGCTCCTGTCGACAATGGAAAGCTCGATGTCTCCCGCTGGTTCCGACTTCAGGTAGTAAGAGATGATTGCGCCGAAAGGCGGGTTGGCCCCGATGAACTGCTGCTGGCCCCCGTAGCTTTCATGCTTCCAGAGCACGAACTCCATGGCGGGGCGGATGTCAAACAAGTGGACCTCCGAAGCCAGCACCTCTTCACTCAGCTGTTCGAGCGGCGCGAGGTCGTCCAGGATGTAGATGGAACGGCCGTGAGTGCCCACCACGAGGTCGTTGTCCCGGGGATGAATCACGAGATCATCTACCGGGACGGTCGGGAAGTTACCTGTAAGCCGAATCCACCGGTTGCCCCGATCCAGCGATACGAAGAGCCCCGTCTCCGTACCGACGAAGAGAAGATTGGGGTTTCGAGGATGCTCGGCGAGAACATTAACCCAACCTACCCGAGGCAGATTTCCGGCAATGGACTTCCAGGTGTTCCCGTAGTTGTCGGTGGTAAAGACATAAGGGGAGAAGTCATCCAGCTGGTGACGGTCGAATGTGACGTAGCCTCTACCCGGCTCGGCATGCGAGGCTACGACGCGGCTCACCGTAGCTCTTTCTTCATTCACGCCGGCGAACCTATCCTGCAGGCTAGTCCAGGTTCGACCCCCATCCCGCGACACATGGACAATGCCATCATCAGTGCCCACGTAAAGTAAGCCGGGAGTCAGCGGAGACTCGGCCACAGTGGTGATGGTACCCCAGGCCGCCACCCCGTCATGCCGCGAGAGCGTGGTCTCGTCGGGAACTACCCCCATGATGGGAAGCTTGTCTCGTTCCTCTGCCCGGGTTAAATCCTCCGTGGCCGTCCAAGTTTCTCCCCGGTCCTTCGAGATGAAGAGCCGATTTCCGCCCAGATAGACGGTCTTCGGGTCATGAGGGGAAATGAGGATGGGGGAAGTCCAGTGAAACCGATACTCCGACTCGCCGTCCCCGGGGTGCGGTTTGATATCTTTCCGATCCCCGGTCTTACGGTTGAGGCGAACGATGTCTCCTCCCTGTGACTCGGTGTAGATGATATTAGGATCGGTGGGGTCTACCCGCTGGTACATGCCGTCGCAACAGCCAATTTGAACCCAGTCGGAGTTAATGATTCCAATGTGGTGCCGGGTAGCACTCGGCCCTCCCCAGGAGTGAGTATCTTGAGCGCCGCCGTAGATGAAGTAAGGCTTCTGCATGTCGACGCCCACTGCGTAGAACTGGGCTATGGGCAAATTGTTTACCTTGTCCCAGGTGCGGCTCCTGTCCCAGGAGAAGTAGAGACCGCCGTCACCCCCCAGGATAAGATGCTCGGCGTTGGCGGGGTCGATCCACAGCACATGGTGGTCGCCGTGCACTCCCACACCGTACGTGGGCGTCATGGCAGTGTTTTGCTCGAACGTCGTCCCGTCGTCGTCGGAAACATAAAAGGGCCCGCCCAGCACGTAAACGTGCCGGGAGTCGCTCGGATCAATCCATATCTGGCTGTAGTACATGGGCCTGGGGTTGAGCTCATTGACCCTCTTCCAGCTTTCGCCCCGGTCCTCCGATCGGAAAACCCCTCCCTCACGGTTTTCTATCAGCGCATAGAGGATTCGGGGATCGCTGCGATAGACATCGATACCGATTCTGCCTGTCGGGCCATCAGGAATGCCCTCGGTCAACTTCTTCCATGTCTTCCCGCCGTCGGAGCTCTTGTAGAGGCCGCTTCCCGGCCCCCCTCCACTGAATCCCCAGGGTGTCCTCCGTCGCTGGTACGCGGCGGCGTAGAGAATCCGGGGATTCACCGGGTCCATGGCTACGTTGACGACTCCGGTGTCTTCATCGATATATAAGATCTTTTCCCAGGTGTTTCCCCCGTCAGTCGTCTTGAAAAGGCCCCGCTCCTCGTTGGGTCCCCACAGGTGTCCCAGAGCGGCGACGTAAACGGTGTCGGGATCCTGGGGATGGATCACGATGCGTCCGACGTGATGGGTGTCGCGCAGGCCGACGTGCTTCCAGGTCTTCCCGCCATCCGTCGACTTATAGACCCCGTCGCCGAAACTCGAGCTTTGCCGGTTATTGGGCTCTCCAGTACCCACCCAGACAATCTCGGGATCGGAAGGCGCGAGAGCGAGGTCGCCGATCGAGGAAGTCCCCTGATCGTCAAAGACTGGATCCCAGGTGGTTCCGTTGTTGGTGGTCTTCCAAAGTCCTCCCGAAGCCGAACCGATGTAGAAGATCCAGGGACGATCTTCCACCACGGCCAGGTCATGGATGCGTCCGCCCATGACGGCGGGGCCGATGGAGCGCAACAAAAGGTTGTCGAGAATAGTTTCATCAACGAGCTGTGCCTGAGCCCGGTTCGGGCTGCATAGCAGGCCGACCGCCACCACTAGAGCCAGGTTCAAGCAGCAGAAAAATACTCTTGCACCACTCATGCCTTCCTCCAGACGTTTGTTTACAGAGATAAACAGGCTTGGTGAGCCTTGCTTACCCACTGGATTCTCGACCTTACCATCATCATGTCCTCCGATTGGTCTCTGCCTGACTCTCAGTCACGTGTGCTGCAGCCATGATGAACTCATCGGGAACGCCCGCCACGCTCAAACCTCGTGCCGGGATGAAGATCCTACTTCCGCGGAACCGCGTGCAGAGGTCGCTGGCGGGCCGTCAAGGTCACGCGGCGCACACGCTACCCCAGTGCATGGTATGAACGCAAACTGACGTTGCCCCGATTTTGCGGACGGTCCGGTAGGGCCATCGCCAGTATCAGGGTCTGCCTATTAACACTCCCTGCGAATTTTGATTTCAAGGACTGGCCGTGCTACGTTCCGGCGCGTAAGGCCGCGCCTATTCCATCGTGCCGGGCGCATCATCTGCATCCGCCTTAACGTCAAGTTCAAGGGCGGAAGGGGCGAATGCCAACCCCTTCGACGGATACTCTTGGCCAAGGTCAACCACGGCCTTCTTTTGCAGGATGCCCTCTGGCGAAAGGAACGTGCCATGAAAAAGAGAACTGCTAGATTCGGTGTGGCGTTGATATCGGCGGCGTGTCTGCTCGTCGCTGCGGAATGGGGCTACTCTCGGCAATCCAGAGCCAGCGCCTCGGGCGCAGCCCAGGCGGCCGACTATCCAAGCGTGGATCCGAGCTTTCTCGCCGCACTCGAATGGCGGTCGATTGGCCCGCACCGAGGGGGCCGTTCGATAGCGGTCGTGGCGGACCCGCAAGATCCACTGGTCTTCTACTTCGGGTCGACACATGGCGGGGTCTGGAAGACCACTGACGCGGGCACCTACTGGCGGAACGTGTCCGACGGTTTCTTCAAGACGGCGCCCGTAGGGGCGATCGACGTGTCGCTGTCGAACCCCGCCGTTGTGTACGTCGGCATGGGCGAATCGCTAATGCGACAGGACCTGACACCTGGCGACGGGGTGTACAAGTCGACCGACGGCGGACGGACGTGGACCCACGTAGGGCTCAGGGAAACCCGGCACATCGCGAAGGTCCGGATTCATCCCACGAATCCGAACATCGTATATGTGGCGGCGGCGGGCGATATCTTCGGGACCAACCCCGAGCGGGGTGTCTATCGCACGAAGGACGGTGGCAAGACATGGGAGCAGGTCCTGTACAAAAGCGAGCGGGCGAGCGCGCTCGACCTCTCGATGGACCCGACGAACCCCAATGTGCTCTACGCGTCGCTCAATCAACTGCAGCGTCTTCCGTGGGACCAGATCAGCGGGGGACCCGACAGCGGCCTGTTCAAGACGACCGACGGTGGTGATACATGGACCGACATTACTCGCAATCCAGGCTTGCCGCAGGGGGTGGTCGGGAAAATCGGCATCGCGGTCTCGCCGCCGCGTCCGAGCCGCGTCTGGGCGATCATCGAGGCGGAAGACGGTGCCCTGTTCCGCTCGGACGACAGCGGACAGACCTGGCAACGGATCAACGAAAGACGCGATTTCCGACGTAACGCCCCGTCGTACATGCACGTGACCGCCGACACACGAGACCCAGACACAGTGTATCTCCCGTCCTACCAGCTCTGGAAATCGACGGATGGCGGCAAGACGTTCAAAACCCTACCGACGCCGCACGGCGACAACCACGCACTTTGGATCGATCCGCGGAACCCGCAGCGGATGATCGAGGGAAACGACGGCGGCGCCACGGTGACGCTCAATGGCGGCGCCACGTGGTCGACCATACACAATCAACCCACGCCCGAACTGTTCGGTCTTGCCATCGACGATCAGGTGCCCTATCGGCTCTACGCGGCCCAGAACGACAATTCGCACGTCTCGGTGCCGAGCCGGACCGACAGTGCTGCCATCGGGTGGGAGGTGATTCCCGGCGGCGAGGGCGGGCAGACGGCCGTCAAGCCCAATGGCAGCGTCGTGTACGCCGGCGATCGGACCCGCATTACGCGCTACGACCGACGGACGGGACAGGCCCGGAACATCACCGTTTGGCCCGACGACCAGTTCACGTTTGCGCTCAAGGACGTGAAGTACCGCTTCTTCTACAACTTCCCGATCCTGCTGTCGCCTCACGATCCAAACGTTCTGTACACCGCCGGCAACCATGTCTTTCGAACGACCGATGAGGGAGACTCCTGGGAGCCCATCAGTCCAGACATCACGACCAACCGGCAGGATAAGATGCAGAAGATAGCGGGCGGCCCCCTCCATACACAGTCGGCCTCGTCGTACTGGGTCAGTCTGGCGCAGGCCCTTTCGGAGTCACTGCTCGAAAAAGGCGAGCTGTGGGTCGGCACGGACGACAGCATGGTTCATATGACAAAGGATGGAGGGGAGACCTGGAACGACGTCTCGCCGAAGGACATGCCCGAGTGGACAACGATCAGCACCATCGAGGTGTCTCCGCACGATCGCGGCACGGCGTATCTGGCGGCTAACCGCTACAAGGTCAGCGACCGGGCTCCTTACTTCTACAAAACGACGGACTACGGTCACACGTGGGAAAAGATCACGAACGGGATTCGCGACGAGGATTTCGCGCGGGTGATTCGCGAGGATCCCGCTCACCCGGGACTGCTGTATGCCGGGACGGAAACGGGCGTGTACGTGTCCTTCGACGCGGGTACGTCCTGGCAGTCGCTTCAGCGCAACCTGCCTGCGGTTCCGGTCTTCTACATGCTCGTCAAGAACAACGATCTGGTTCTGGCGACGCACGGCCGGGGGTTCTGGATCATGGACAACGTGACGGCTTTGCGCCAGATCACTCGCGAGGTGACGACAGCCTCGACGCATCTGTTCGAGATCGCGCCGACCGACCGCCACCTGCCCGTGCGGTCGCTCTCCCCAATGCGGTCGTTCCGTCCGGGCATCCAGTTCGCCCGCGCCCGAGACATCGTCGGGTTCGAGGACCGACGAGGTCCCGATGGCCGGGTCAAGCGGTTCTTCCTCAACGCGGGTGAGAATCCACCCGAAGGCGTGATGATCGATTACTACCTGAAGCAACCGCCGTCGGGCGAGGCAACGCTGACGATTTTGGACGCGAAGGGCGAGGAGATTCGGCGATTCTCGAGCCAGGCGGACGACGATCTGTGGATGCCGGCCGACGCGGGGATGAACCGGTTCGTGTGGGACATGCGCTATCCCAACGCACGCGAGCTACCCCCCGACGGGGCGATTCTCGATCTGACTTCGCAATCGCTCTTGCGTAGGGAGTACCCGCGCGCGCAGGCGCCGACCGCGCCGCCGGGCCGCTACGGCACACGGCTGTCCGTGGGTGGGCAGGAGTACGAGCGCTGGTTCGAGATCCGGAAGGACCCACGGGTTGCGCCAACCGACGACGACCTCCGGGCGCAGTTCGAGCTCATGGTCCAAATTCGCGATCAGCTCTCGGCAGTGACCGACGCGGTCGAACGGCTGCGCGAGGCACGTCGCCAATTGGAGGAGCGGGCCGCCGGTGGCGATGCAGCGGCGGCGAGCGCCAGGGAAAAGCTGAGCGCGATCGAGGGCGCATTGACGCGCGCCGTCGGTCCCAAGCCAACGTTCAACCTGCTCCCCATGGGGTTGAACAACCGGCTAGCGGTGCTCACTGGGGTCGTGGGAGGGGCGGCCGCGAGACCGACCCAGCAGATGTATGCCGTGTTCGAGGATCTATCGGCGCACGTGATGGAGCAACTGCGCTTGCTGGACCAGACGCTGACGGAAGAGGCGGTCAGCGGTCAGGAGGCGGATCCGGCGCGAACCGCTGCGCAGCAATGATGCGTGGACGTTGCCTCTGGCTGCGCGTTCGGTACGCATACCCTGGCACGTTTGGAAGTAGTAAGCAATCTTGTGTTTCGCGTTCTTGATTTCGAGCTTACAGGCGCGCCTCGTGCAAAAGATGGGTTGTCTTGTCGCCCTGTACGCTTGCCGAAGCATCAGTGCAGCGAAAGCGTGTGTTGCGGGAAGAGTCGGTAGGAAATGTCTGTGTACAAGGCCTCATCCCGCGCCTCTGGCGCGAGGCCAGCATCCTCTCGCGCCTTTGGCGCGAGTCAGTCAGATCGTCTCGCGCCGGCAAGAAGAGGGTGAACCTGCTGTGCGACAATAGTGAGCCCCAGCCGCTACAAACGACCGGGGCTCTGATGTTTGGATGGCCCCCGGAGGAGGCGCTCCACTACAAGTTGAAGCTAGCCTCTCACATCCGGGCGGCCATCGTCCAGCACTTTGCTGAGTTCCGAATGGCCACCAAACCTGTCGTTCTTCTCCGGCTTTTCTGCCGCAACAAAAGCTGTGGGATGCCTTTCTTCATCTGCAAGTCATGTTACCAGGGACAGTGCTACTGCGGTCCAACCTGCCGTGACGAAACCCGGCGAGAGAACCAGCGCGAAAATAACCGAAATTACCAGAAAGGTTTCAACTCACGAAAACTCCACGCGGCTCGGCAACAGAATTATCGTCTACGCCAGGCGGCGAAAATAGTGACGGAGCAAGGGTTCATTCACCCCAGTAATTCTGGCAGTCTAGGAGTTCGTGAAATTCAAGCTAGTGGCCCGATGGCTCATTCAATGAAAACGAAGATTGACAGTATCAGATATGCCAAATGCTGTATCTGCGGCCGACGCGGGAGGCTAAAGGATGTCGAAGCTGGGTAATGAACCGCTCACGAGCGATGCTCTGACAGAAAACAATTACGTCCGGACGATTTTGGACCTCTATCTTTCCATTCCGAACACACCTGAGCGGCCACGGCGCGACGACCGCTTCATCGCGACGCAGCTCTACCGCCAAGGAGTCCCGTTACACGAATTCGAGTGTGCCCTACTTCTGGGTTGCGCTCGTAGGGAGCTACAAGAACATGAGGAGCCACTGCAGCCCATTCGCTCCCTTCGTTATTTTTCACCTGTGCTCCAGGAAGTGCAAAGTCAATATCTAGACCCGCCTTATGTTCTTTACATTCGAGAAAAACTCTCGGACGTGCTTCGCCCGAAACTACCGAGAAAAAACCGAGCACGAACTCGTGGCATCGCGCGACAACTCCGATTGCCATGGTAGAGCAAATATCACGATGAGCTTGGACTATTTTCGATTTCGTCAGCAGCTTGCCGGCAACGCCATACGTCGCCCTGCGCTCCTAGCGCCAGGAATGGACATGCGTGCCGGCAATTCTTTTGTGATGGACATCCAGTGGGGAGTTGCGCTTCGAGCGCCAGTACAGGGGCCGATGAAACATCACATGCGCTGGCGGAAATGAAGGAGAGCTCGCTCTTTGCCCCTCAATAATGCTCTCCACCATTGGGCACGCACTGCCGTTTTGCACGACCCCCACTTCAAAGAACACTACGACCGGCTTCGTGACAGAGGCCACAGCCATGCCAGAGCTCTCAGAGGCGTCATGGACCGCATTCTCCCCATCGCCATTGCGATGCTTCGACAAGGAACCCTTTACGACCCCTCCCGGTGGCCCACAAAAAAAGCGAATCGCGGATGACTATTACGAAGAACGTTTTCTCTTGATCCGGCGTGGGGAGTCCATGCCCCCGGTGGCAGTCACCTCGTACAACTTGCCCTGGAGGAGGTCGTTGCCACTCAATTCGTCCTTCAAGCTGAGGACATTCTCCGCTCGTTGCGAGTCGTTCTCCCAGCGTCCTCTACGCTTTGCCAGGTTCGCCAAGTCCGCATCTGCCAAAGCGGAAACAATCTTCCGGCGAGTGGCTCGCAGACTAGACCCGGACCTGTCGCGCCATTGACGAGAACCTGTCGCGCCATTGACTTACTGGAGGTCGCGCCGGACGATCATCGGTCGACGCTATTCATGCTCATGTCAGTCACCAGCTCAACTTGACAGCAATGGCATCGCCCGGGCGGGCGAAGGTAATCGGAGACTGACCCTTTGAGATCTGTGGGAGGAAGTAGACTCCGATCGAGTGCAGCCGGGAGTCAAGGCCGAAGGTACGATGGTGCTCAGTGCCCGTTTGACAGCAAGGTCTGGAGGGTTAGCGGGAGTATCCGTGGTGGCATGTCGCGAGGCATGACCCCGTTCGAAAGAATGTTTTGAATCGCCCCTCTCTCCTGGTTGCGCCGAAAGGAGCGAGAAATGGCACGTCGCGTCAGGACAAAAAGCAGTCGTCAAGCAAGACGGAAAAAATTGGAGCACGAGCTCGACACGGTAAATCTAGATGCTGCAGGGATTGATATTGGAGCGGAGTCAATCGTGGCGGCAGTCCCGAAGGGGCGCACTCCTGAGGGCGAACATGTCCGCACGTTTCAGAGCTTTGTATGCTCGCTGCGAGAGCTGGCCAATTGGCTGAAGGCGTGCGGCGTGTGCACGGTGGCGATGGAGTCGACCGGAGTTTATTGGATTTCACTGTACGAGTTGTTGGAAGACGAGGGATTTGAAGTCTATCTGGTCGATGCTCGCAAAGTGAAAAACGTATCTGGGCGCAAGTCAGACGTGTCGGATGCGGAGTGGCTGCAACAGCTGCATACATTCGGGCTACTCCCAAAAACCTTTCGGCCGGAATCGGCGATTTGCGAGCTAAGGGCATACACCCGCCAACGAAGCTCGCTGGTGGAGTCAGCGGCTCGCCACATTCAGCATATGCACAAAGCGCTCAACCAAATGGGGCTCCAGCTACAACACGTCCTGCGCGACGTGACCGGAGTCACCGGCCTTGCGATCATCCGAGCGATCTTGAGAGGAGAGCGAGATCCTCGTGACCTAGCAAAACTGAGGCATGAACGTTGCCACAACGATGAGGCCACGATCGCGAAAGCCTTAGAAGGTAACTATCGGAGCGAGCATGTTTTCGCTCTTCAACAGTCGGTGGAGTTGTACGATTTCTATCAAGAGAAAATGGAAGACTGTGACAAGCGGATCGAGAGATGCCTGTCCAAATTGGAGACCCGGCCTCAGGACGCTCGGCCTAAGCCGAAACCACGGACACGGCGAGCGCGTAGCGGCAACGGGCCGCGCTTTCCGCTCGCTGAGTCTCTATTGGGACTCACGGGGGTGGACCTAACCAGGGTTCCCGGCTTAGGTAGCTATGCCGTTCTGCAGCTCGTAGGAGAAACCGGTTGCGACATGAGCCCGTGGAAAAGTGACAAGCACTTCACCTCATGGCTAGCTCTCGCACCGAATAATAAGGAGTCCGCTGGTCGAATCTTTCGCCGGGCAACCCCAATGAGCTCCAGTCGTGCTGCAAAACTCTTTCGCCTCGCCGCGTGCGCTGTCCGCAATACCCAAACCGCGCTCGGCGCTTTCTATCGACGAATCCGATCGCGACGAGGTGCTCCAAAGGCCATCACAGCTACCGCCCGTAAAATAGCGACCATCTACTTCCGCATGCTTGCGACTGGAGAGGAGTTCATTGAGCTCGGTCAGGACGCCTATGAAAGGCAATACCAGCAACGCCTCCTGAGTAATCTCCGACGCAAAGCTACCCGACTCGGCTTCAGCCTCGTTCCCGATCAATCCATATCATGAAAAATGCCTTCGGCCGGGAGTGTCAGTCGAAAGTACCGTCAGCGGAAGTACACGAAGGTTTCGGCGACGTTGCGGAGCAGCTATGGCCTAACCTAACGCGGCCTGCGCACCGGTGCACCCACCTTGATATGGGACAGGTTCGCCTCGTTCATCTGGCGGTTTAGATCCGAAACCGCGGTTTGGCTAAGCCGGTTCAGCAACTCCAGCTGCTCGTCCAGCTGCCGGGTGAGCGACGCCAGCCGCTCCCGCTGAACGCGCGTCGGCCCACTCAGCGTGCCCTGAGGGTAACGGACAGCGTTTCCGAAGGGAGTGAAGAAGACGCGACCATCGAGGTTTGTGAAGAGCCGGTTTGCTCGCGAGCGCAGGCTCTGTCCAGCGAAGAACGGTGCTACACCATCGCCCGCCAGTGCGCGCCGGATCTTTTCCGATTCCTCGGCAATGGTTCGAGCCGCCGAAATCACAGCCTCCGGTGCCTCAGGATCTCCCTGCGTGCCCTCGAGAAGGCTTTGGACCTGTTCTGAAATTGCCTCTGTCGAATCGATGGCCTCCTGGATCGTCTGGCGTAAGCCGTTCACGGTGACGAGGAATTCGTAGCGCGCAACCTGCTCTTCCTCCGGGACCGGAAAGAGTGGGTCAGCCTCCACCTCGAGCGGTTTGGCCAGCTCCTTTTTACCTAACTTAAGCCGAACCGTGTAGCGTCCCGGGGGGACAAGGGGGCCAACCGCCTGGTCAACGCCTTCAGGAGCAGCAAGGCGTAGGTCCCAGCTCACCCGATTTACCCCCGAGTGCTTTGTCCCGGAGATCTCACGAAGGGCCTTTCCGCTCCTGTCGACAATGGAAAGCTCGACGTCTCCCGCTGGTTCCGACTTCAGGTAGTAAGAGATGACTGCGCCGAAAGGCGGGTTTGCCCCGATGAACTGCCGCTGGGCCCCGTAGCTTTCATGCTTGACGAGCACGAACTCCATGGCTGGGCGGATGTCAAACAAGTGGACCTCCGAAGCCAGCACCTCTTCACTCAGCTGTTCGAGCGGCGCGAGGTCGTCCAGGATGTAGATGGAACGGCCGTGAGTGCCCACCACGAGGTCGTTGTCCCGGGGATGAATCACGAGATCATCTACCGGGACGGTCGGGAAGTTACCTGTAAGCCGAATCCACCGGTTGCCCCGATCCAGCGATACGAAGAGCCCCGTCTCCGTACCGACGAAGAGAAGATTGGGGTTTCGAGGATGCTCGGCGAGAACATTAACCCAACCTACCCGAGGCAGATTTCCGGCAATGGACTTCCAGGTGTTCCCGTAGTCGTCGGTGGTAAAGACATAAGGGGAGAAGTCATCCAGCTGGTGACGGTCGAATGTGACGTAGCCTCTACCCGGCTCGGCATGCGAGGCTACGACGCGGCTCACCGTAGCTCTTTCTTCATTCACGCCGGCGAACCTATCCTGCAGGCTAGTCCAGGTTCGACCCCCATCCCGCGACACATGGACAATGCCATCATCAGTGCCCACGTAAAGTAAGCCGGGAGTCAGCGGAGACTCGGCCACGGTGGTGATGGTACCCCAGGCCGCCACCCCGTCATGCCGCGAGAGCGTGGTCTCGTCGGGAACTACCCCCATGATGGGAAGCTTGTCTCGTTCCTCTGCCCGGGTTAAATCCTCCGTGGCCGTCCAAGTTTCTCCCCGGTCCTTCGAGATGAAGAGCCGATTTCCGCCCAGATAGACGGTCTTCGGGTCATGAGGGGAAATGAGGATGGGGGAAGTCCAGTGAAACCGATACTCCGACTCGCCGTCCCCGGGGTGCGGTTTGATGTCTTTCCGATCCCCGGTCTTATGGTTGAGGCGAACGATGTCTCCTCCCTGTGACTCGGTGTAGATGATATTAGGATCGGCGGGGTCTACCTGCTGGTACATGCCGTCGCCAGGGCCAATCTGAACCCAGTCGGAGTTAATGATTCCAATGTGGTGCCGGGTAGCACTCGGCCCTCCCCAGGAGTGAGTGTCTTGAGCACCGCCGTAGATGAAGTAAGGCTTCTGCATGTCGACGCCCACTGCGTAGAACTGGGCTATGGGCAAATTGTTTACCTTGTCCCAGGTGCGGCTCCTGTCCCAGGAGAAGTAGAGACCGCCGTCACTCCCCAGGATAAGATGCTTGCCGTTGGCGGGGTCGATCCACAGCACATGGTGGTCGCCGTGCACTCCCACATCGAACGTGGGCGTCATGGCAGTGTTTTGCTCGAACGTCCTCCCGCCGTCGTCGGAAACATAAAAGGGCCCGCCCAGCACGTAAACGTGCCGGGAGTCGCTCGGATCAATCCATATCTGGCTGTAGTACATGGGCCTGGGGTTGAGCTCATTGACCCTCTTCCAGCTTTCGCCCCGGTCCTCCGATCGGAAAACCCCTCCCTCACGGTTTTCTATCAGCGCATAGAGGATTCGGGGATCGCTGCGATAGACATCGATACCGATTCTGCCTGTCGGGCCATCAGGAATGCCCTCGGTCAACTTCTTCCATGTCTTCCCGCCGTCGGAGCTCTTGTAGAGGCCGCTTCCCGGCCCCCCTCCACTGAATCCCCAGGGTGTCCTCCGTCGCTGGTACGCGGCGGCGTAGAGAATCCGGGGATTCACCGGGTCCATGGCTACGTTGACGACTCCGGTGTCTTCATCGATATATAAGATCTTTTCCCAGGTGTTTCCCCCGTCAGTCGTCTTGAAAAGGCCCCGCTCCTCGTTGGGTCCCCACAGGTGTCCCAGAGCGGCGACGTAAACGGTGTCGGGATCCTGGGGATGGATCACGATGCGTCCGACGTGATGGGTGTCGCGCAGGCCGACGTGCTTCCAGGTCTTCCCGCCATCCGTCGACTTATAGACCCCGTCGCCGAAACTCGAGCTTTGCCGGTTATTGGGCTCTCCAGTACCCACCCAGACAATCTCGGGATCGGAAGGCGCGAGAGCGAGGTCGCCGATCGAGGAAGTCCCCTGATCGTCAAAGACTGGATCCCAGGTGGTTCCGTTGTTGGTGGTCTTCCAAAGTCCTCCCGAAGCCGAACCGATGTAGAAGATCCAGGGACGATCTTCCACCACGGCCAGGTCATGGATGCGTCCGCCCATGACGGCGGGGCCGATGGAGCGCAACAAAAGGTTGTCGAGAATAGTTTCATCAACGAGCTGTGCCTGAGCCCGGTTCGGGCTGCATAGCAGGCCGACCGTCACCACTAGAGCCAGGTTCAAGCGCCAGAAAAATACTCTTGCACCTCTCATGCCTTCCTCCAGACGTTTGTTTACAGAGATAAGCAGGCTTGGTGAGCCTTGCATCGCCGGTTCGACGCGGAGGCTTGCTAGTGTCCTTCTGGCGAAACTAGGATTAGGAAAATTCAAACGTGTCCGGCCCCGGTCCGCACGAAATTTCCCCACTGGGATGGGACGGTGCACTCCGATTGAGTCCGGGTGAGCGTAGCAGAACTCGAGCAAACAGGGCAAGGCGGTTGAGGAGTGTCTCCCACCGGGCTCCACCTCGGATAGTGATCTCTCTTCTGCGCATAGGTCAGCCTCACCAGATTCCCTTCCGGAGCGGCGACCACCTACAGGTCCTCGTTGTAGACGTCCTCCTTCTGGTCCCGCTCACTCACCACGAAGGCCATGCGGGATCCGTCGGGGGAGATTTTGCGGGTCGGCGGGGCGCTTGACACCGAGGATGTCCTCGTAGGTCATGGGACGCGTCTGCGCCGTTGCCATGACCGGGAAAACGATCCGTGCGAGAATCAATAAAAGACGTCTCATGACGACCTCCCTTTGGCGATTACTTGATCACTTTGACATCGTCCGGACGTGCTTCCTCCATTTCCCAGAAGAAGCGACCGAACTCCCTCTGGCGGGGCCAGATCTCATCCAAGGTGTCACCGTCATAGAGACGACCGCCTTTCACGACGTACTGGATATTGGCGGTCTCGCGGATGTCCTCGAGGGGATTTCCGTTGAGCACCAGGAGATCGGCGAGCTTGCCCGGCTTCAAGGAGCCAATGTCCTCTTGGACACCGATCATCATGGCTCCATGGATGGTGGCCACCCGAAGCGCCTCGAGGGGCTTCATCGCTTCCGCCAGCATCCAGATTTCCCAGTGAGAAGCGATGCCGTGCTGTTGGCCGTGGGAGCCGATCGCGCCGAATCCGCCGGCGGCAACAATATCGGCCACCGACTGCGCAAGTAGCGGGTAGGTGTAATCCGTCTTCGGCCGAAGCTCTCGGCGGCGTGTGTGCGCTTCGAGCTTTCTCCAGGGTGCGAACCGGCGAAGCTTCGCATCTTTCCAGAGAGCCACCTCCTGGGTGAAGTATTGATCGTTCCAGGGTCCGGGTCCCGCGACCACGAGAGTCGGCGAATAGTAGGCGTTGGCCCTGCCGAGGAACTCGGCCAGGTCTTGGTAAACCGGTACTTGCGGAATGGGATGCTCCCAGCCGGTTTGACCGTCCATGATCATCGTGAGGACGTAGAGGAAATCACCGCCCTCGGCGGTCACCATCAGGCCTTCCCGACGCGCCGCCTCGGTGATCCACTGTCGCTGCCTCCTCTCGGGCTGCTGGTACTGTTTCAACGACACCGCGCCATAGGATTTGAGCCGCCTCACCTCCTCGTGAGTTTGTTCGGAGCCTTTGAGCTCGTTCTGGCGCGCGTGATCACCCGCATAAAGGGGATCTCCCGTACTGAACGTGCGAGACCCGACGAGCTCGCCCGCTTCCACCATCTCCGCCTGAGGGAAAACGTTTTGCGACCACATGGAATTGTCCAGCGACGTTGTGACGCCGTAGGCAAGCACGGCAGCCATCTCGAAATCGCGCTGAGGCAAAAGGCCGTTCGGCCTCCGGTGATTGTGGGTGTGGAGGTCCACCAGCCCGGGAATGATGCTCTTGCCCTGGACGCTCACTCTCCGGGCAGCAGGGGGGACGGCCACCGAGCCGGACGGCCCCAAGGCTGCAATGCGACCATCTTTCACCACGAGGTCCGCCTCCTCGAGGACCTCGTTCCCCTCCATGGTGATGACGCGCGCCCCGGTGAGAGCAAGAGTGCCCATCGGTCGATCGCGGGGCAGCTCGAGGTCGATGTCGTAGGTCTTCGTTTGCTTGGTGTCGACGTCATAGGCGAAGGCCTTGTCCGCGCTTCCGAAGACGAGCGTGGTGGCTCCGACCCATCGCGGGAAATTCCCACCCTCGTGCGAAAGGGGAGTGATGGCCCAGACGGGCTTTTCCTCACGCTCCAGCTCGAGGGGTGTGCCACCGATACCGTTCGTGGGAACGGCGTTCAAGTAGACGTTGTCACCCTCTTCGAAGGCCAACCAGTTTCCGTCGGGGGAGAGGACGGCTTCGTCCGCGAACGGCAGCGTCAAGTGAGTTCTTTTGTCGAGGCCATCGAGCCGAACCGACCGAAGCTCGGTTCGCGCATCGCCATCCTCGCCTTCCGCAAGGATCATTTCCGGATAATACAACCGGCCTTCGGGACCGAAGGAAGGCTGCACTACGTGGCGGCGGTGGCTGATGCGACCCATCGGAGGGTTCACCGTCACCACGTGCCGCGGCTCCCCGCCATCGGCGGGCACGAGCACCAAGTCGTACCAGGCGTTCTCGTTCAGCATGCGCCCCCTGAGGGTCGCACCCGAGCTCCGCACCACGACGATGCCGGTGCCATCCGGTGTCCAGACGGGATGAAGGTACTCCCCGGCGACGACGGTCAGTCGTACTGGCTCTCCCCCGCGGGCGCCCACCTTGAAGAGATGACCACGCTCCTCGTCGGACCAGCTCGTGAAGGCGAGCCACTCGCCGTCGGGAGACCATGCGGGGGCGTACTCATGTGGCGAGAAGGAAGTTGAGGTAAGGCGGCGGGGAGAGCCATCGGGAAGCTCCTGGTGCCAGATCCTGCCTACCGCCTGAAAAGCCAACGCGCTTCCGTCCGGAGCGAGGGCGGGCCAACGGGTGAACCGGATCTTCAGCGGAGCGGCATCGTCGATACGGAAGCGCCGGTAGGCCATTTCCGAAATCGTTCGCGCCACCCGCGCCCGAAACGGAATTGTCTCGACCTCGCGGCTCTCCACATCCACTTTACGGATCTTGCCTCCTTGCGCCACGTAGACGAAACGACCCGTCGGATCCCAGGAGTAACCGGGCAGATAGCCGGACCAGTCCCGGCTGCGCTGCTGCAGGTCGCGCTCCACCGGGTCCAGTGCGAGGGTTTCGGAACCGGTCTCGAGATCCCGGATCCAGAGCGCCGTGCGCGGCCCGAGCTGGTGCCCCTTGAAAGAAAACGTTCCGGAAGCGAGCCTCCGCCCGAATGCCAGGTAGCGGCCGTCGGGGGAGACCCGCGGGGTAAACCCTCCCCCGCTCGAGGTGCGGGCGGAGCCCCCGGCTCCGCGCTCGGTTCCCTCAGTGATTCTGAGCACCTCACCCGTTTTCAGATCGAGGCGGCGGAGCTGGACTTTGCCCTTCGCCGGATCCTCGATGTTGGGCATCTCGACGCTGAAGTCAAGGAAGCGGCCATCATCGCTCACGGAAGGGCCGCTCGCGCTAGGATGCTTCTTGGCATCGGTGAGCCTTACACCTTTTCCCCCCCCGACGTGATAGAGCCAGAGCTCCTGTGTTCGTCGCTGTCGCTGCTCCAGGGGAACGCGCCGGGCGACGATGAAGTTGCCATCGGGAGTCCACGCGGGAAGGGAGTGGCGCACTTTGAGGTTTTGCTCAACCACGCGCGCGTTGGAGCCGTCGGCATTCATGACCCAGAGGTTGTTCTGCCCGCCTCGATCGGAGATGAAAGCGATGCGCCCTCCGTCGGGGGAAAGGGCGGGCTGAAAGTTGATGGCAACGCCGGAGTCCGTGGTCAAAAGGGTGGCCTCGCCGCCGCTTACCGGCAGAGTATAAATGTGGCCGAGGAGGTCGAAGACCAGCCGCTCGCCATCGGGGAAGACATCGATCGTCATCCAGGTGCCTTCGTCGGTGGTGAAGTCGATGGTTCGGGTCTCGCCGCGAGCCAAGGTCACGTCCCACGCTTCTTCTGCCGTTGGCGACGGCTGGCCCGCGAGCGCCGCCGAAAGCAAAACCAACACCGTGGCGCCCGTCGCGCCTTTTGCGATGATGGGCATCTGCTCACTCCCTTGGATTAAGTCAAAGACGACTCACCGAAAAGCATAGGTCAACCAAGCATTCCTACTACATGGGAAAGCTAGTTGCAACACCGGCTAATACCTCTCGATGTCTCCTCTTCGAGAACATCCTTCACGTCCTGCTCCTTGGAGGAGCCCGGGATTTCAGCAAGCTAGAATGCGAATCGCGCGGTGACGTGAACGCTACCGGGCGGCTGGATGGTGCGGAAGCGAAGCGCAGGTAGTTGGGGCTGAACAGCTGCACAGGTACTTTCGAGTGAACGAACGATTTCGGTCACTCCCCGATGACCTCCGCCCACGCGGGCGGTGCCATTGCTGTCAAGTTCAGGCCGTGTCTGGCAAACTAGGCCGATGAAAAGTGACACGCCGAGCTACCACGGATATCGATTTGCGCCCGAGATCATCAGCCACGCCGTCTGGCTCTACTACCGATTCTGTGTGAGCTTTCGGACGTTGAGGAGGAATCATGAAAAGAAGAGATTTTGTACGAAATGTTGCTTTTGTAGGGGCAACAGCTGGGCTTGTACGAGCAGCCGAGCCGTGGGCCATGGCGTCTTTCCAGCTGGATGAGTCGGATCGCAGTCCTGGTCGTGATCCGATGGCTATCCTTCGATCCACCATAGTTTCCGATGGATGTAATGGTGGACCGATGAATGAGACGTACCTAAAGAAGCTGAAGGCTGTAGGGTTGACTACCCGAGTTGGAGGAGGAGGGAGGATACCGTTTCCCGATAAAATGGTGTTGGCAACCACTGTGAGAGAAATCCAGCAAGCCTATAAGCAGGGCAAGATTGCTCAGATTTATGGGCCGCAATCGGCTGACTTCCTGGGCACCGAGCATAATCGATCGCGGGGGGATCCTCGTCCGCCCGTGGCCGAGTTCTACGAGCAGGGGTTGCGGCTTTGTGGCATCGCCTACAACGTCGTCAATATCTACGGCGGGGGATGTCTTGAAGCTCACGTCGGCCTGACTCGTGCAGGTCGACGCCTGGTGGAAGAGATCCACAAGCTGCGGGTCGTGCTTGATGTGGGAGGCCATACCGGCGAGAAGACAACCCTGGATGCGATTGAAATGGCGCCTGAGATACCTGTGGTTGACACTCATACCAATGTACTCGCCCTCAACAATAATCCACGTAATGACAGTGACCGCGTGATCGAGGCCATTGCTAAGACCGGGGGAGTCATTGGCCTCGCTACGATGAGCTCTTTAATGTCACGTAACCCAACAAATTCGCATCTAAAAAATAGTCCTCAGGTCGGGTTGGATACGTACCTCGATCAATTCGATTACATCCGTAAGCTGGTGGGAGTAGACCATGTCGGACTGGGCACGGATAATATTAGTGAGGATGCAGATAAGGTCCGGAGGGGGGCTAATCCGGCGGTGATGTCGCCAGAAATATATAACTACTATCGGACCTATGTAAAGGGTTTCGAAAGCATTGCTGAGCTGCCCAATGTTGTCCGGGGTCTTATCAAGCGGGGCTGGTCTACCGGTGAAATTCGCAAGGCAATGGGAGAGAATTGGATTCGCGTTTTGGAAAAAGTTTGGGGCGCTTGAGAGGAATATTTTTGGGCTTGATGACCTAAGCCAGGCCAGGAGCCTGGATTCTGGATTATGGTCAGCCATTCTGCAAAGGCATTTATGCCCAAGGACGGTATCGCCTTTAGGCGAAGAGAAGATTTGTCGAAGTCCCCAGAGGGGACGAGACTCCCGACTGAAGTCGGGGGGTTGAGAATGAAGCGGGCGCATGAAGTCGACTTCCAGTCGACGCGCCCGCGCAATCCCCTGGCTTAAGCCGGCTTAAGCCGGGGGTTGATTTAATGGAACCTGTTCCTTTCCCGTCATCCCCGGTTTCGATGGGCGCCATTGCCCATGTATACTCGTGACCCATCGCGTATTTCTCGAACAAATACTACCACCGGATCCGCGGGGGCCCCCAAATGCGTGAGCTCGTCGTAGGATTCCGCGCGAGCGATGCGGAACCTCCCTTGAGCCGGTGGACCAGAAGCTCGCGAGAATAGGTTCCCGGATCGAGGAGCAGCTGCTCGCCGGGAGCGAGCGTCGAGAGCTTCGCCAGATAGTTCGAAGGGTCGGCTGTTTTCGTCGTCTGTGGCGGCGCGCCCTTACAACCTCCGATGGTCTCAGGGAGATTCGCTTGCCCGGGCGACGCGCTCGGAGCGAGGCAGAGTCCGACGACCGCGAGGGAAAACCACACCCCCATGCTCGCCTCCCAGGAGTCGGAGTTGTTTCTCCGGCGAGCTTCAGTGACCGAACTGGCGAAGGTGGTGGTCGGCATGGAGATATCCCCATCGGAACCACTCTTCCCGCGAAACAGAGCCAATGAAGGGATGTGCACCGCAGCGTCCTTCGGCCTTCGGAGGCGAGATTACGTGCACCGCCTGGCTTTGATACGATCTCGACGCAAGGAGCGCGGCGTATGAAACTTAGATCGTGGTTAGCCCACACAGCAGTGTGGTTCTTGCTGGCGTTCGGTATCGCCGGCGCACAGTCGAGCCCATCGGGACAGTTCCAGCTCGAGGAGGCCACCATCGATGACGTTCACGCAGCCATGACCGCGGGTGCTTTGAAGTGCCGCGATCTCGTACAAAGTTACTTGGACCGCATCGAAGCCTACGACAAGAAAAGTCCCAATTTGAACACCATCCAGACGATCAACCCGCACGCGCTCGAGCTAGCCGACGAGCTGGACGCGAGCTTCGCGTCTTCAGGTTTCGTTGGCCCCCTCCACTGCATCCCGGTGCTCCTCAAGGATCAAGTCGAGACGAGTGATCTGCCGACGAGCTACGGTTCCGTGCTCTTCGAGGACTTCGTCCCGGAAAGAGACGCGACCATCGTCCTGAAGATGAAAAGCGCCGGAGCCATCATCCTAGCCAAGACCACTATGGGCGAGTTCGCTTCGCGCTATGTCGGTTCGGCCTTCGGCATGATCCGGAACGCTTATGACCCCGACCGGAATCCGGGCGGCTCCTCGGGCGGCACGGGTAGCGGCATTGCGGCCAACTTCGGCATGGTCGGCATTGGAGAAGATACCGGAGGTTCCATTCGAGGCCCTGCAGCCATCAACTGCCTCGTCGGTCTGAGGCCGACCGTCCCGCTCGTGAGCCGTCACGGCATGATGCCGGCGACGCCGGCCACCGACACCTTGGGTCCAATGACGCGTACCGTAAGCGACGCGGCTGCACTCTTGGACGTCCTCGCGGGCTACGACGAAAACGACGCGCTGACGGCCTATGCTGTCGGACACGTTCCCGACTCGTACGCGAGCGGTCTTCGTAAGGACGGGCTGAAAGGGGCGCGCATCGGCGTCATTCGTGAGCCCATGGATGACAAGACCGACCCCGAAACTGACGACTATAAGAAGGTCCGGGCGGTGATGGATGCCGCCATTTTCGATTTGCGCTCGTCGGGCTCCGAGGTCATCGACCCCGTCGTGATCCCGAACATGGCAGAGCTCTTCGAAAGATTGAAGAAACGCAACTTCGAGACTGAGCAGGCGATGAATGCCTATCTGGAAGAGCACGGAAACTCCCCAGTAAAGACTCTTCAAGGGATCCTTTTGTCGGGAAGAGTCACGCCGTGGCGAGCGAGTAGTCTGATCAAAGCGGTTGGGAGGACGACGAGCGACGCCGGCTACTTGCCAGTCTTGTTGGCCAAGGAAGAGCTGACGCTCGGCGTGATGAAGGTGATGGCGGATCACGGGCTCGACGCACTCGTCTACGCGACATCCGACCACCAACCAAGCGTGATCGCCGCGGACGCTCTCACGAATCCTGAGACCGAAGACAAGTATGGTTTAGGCAGCAACCGGGCTCTGAGCCCCATGACGGGGTTTCCTGCGTTGACGGTGCCGGCCGGATTTACGACGGACGCGCTGCCGGTCGGCCTCGAGTTTTTGGGGCGGCCGTTTACCGAAGCGATGCTCTTGAACTTCGCCTACGCCTACGAGCAAGCGACGCGGCGTCGCAAGCCGCCGCCGCTCACGCCTCCCCTTGCAAGCGCGTCTCCATAGCTCGTTGAGGCTCAGTCAGGGTGCGGTGAGCCTATCGACGGTTGTTCGCGCCATTCGCTGTTGATCAGGCAACTGTTCTTTGATCGTGGGGCCAGGAGATCGTCGGCAGCTCGGCTGCGTCAGATTCCGTGGGCTGGACGGTAACAGAGACGTGCAAGATCGTCACAAAAAGACGTAGCATCGCTTCCAGCCGCTCGATCAACGCGGCCAAGACCGCGCTGAGAAATCTCGGCTTGTCTGTCTCCGAGCAAGAGCTTTAGACCGTCGCCAACGAGTTCATCCAGGAGCTCGAGCTGAGAAAACACTCGCCCGCTCGACACCGACTTGCTCGCCCCGTTCATCGACGCCAAGTACCTTGAGCTGCGCGACCGGCTCCGGCCTGCCGCCATTTACGTGGCCGCCGGGCTCGACACCGACGGCTCCGGGCTCACGTACTTATCCACTTGTCCGGCATCCCGAGCGGGAAGTGACAGGCCACGAAGCAACCGGGCCTGAGTTCACGAAACTCGGGCTCCACCTCGGAACAGTGCTTTTGCTTGTAGGAACAGCGTGGGTGGAAACGGCAGCCCGACGGCGGGTTGATGGGCGACGGGACATCCCCCTCGAGGATGATCCGTTTCTTCTTGGCGGTCGGATCGGGGACCGGATTCGCCGAGAGGAGCGCCTCGGTGTAGGGGTGGAGCGGGTTCTTGTAGAGCGCGCTCACGTCCGACATCTCGACGATCTTGCCGAGGTACATCACCGCTACGCGGTCGCTGATGTGGCGCACGACCGAGAGATTGTGGGCGATGATGATGTACGAGAGCCCGAACTCCTTCTGCAGGTCACCGAGCAGGTTGATGACCTGCGCCTGGATGGAGACGTCCAGCGCCGAGACCGGCTCGTCCCCGATGAGAAGGTCGGGATTGAGCACCAGGGCCCGCGCGATACCAACCCGCTGGCGCTGCCCGCCCGAGAATTCGTGAGGGTACCTGCCGGCCTGCTCGGCACTAAGGCCGACCTTCTCAAGAATGTGGGCGACCTTCTCCTTGCGCTCCTTCGGCGTGCCAAGCTTGTGGATCTTGAGACCGTCCCCGATGATGGTCCCGATCGTCATTCGTGGGTTCAATGAGGCGTAGGGGTCTTGGAAGACAATCTGCATGCGACGGCGGAGCGTCTGCATGTTACGTCGGTCAAGGCCGAAGATTTCATGACCGTCGAACAGCACCTTGCCGCCGGTCGGCTCAATCATCCGCAGGATCAGCCGTCCGGTGGTCGACTTGCCGCAACCGGATTCGCCAACGAGGCCGAGCGTTTCACCCCTTTTGAGAGTGAAGCTGACGCCGCTAACCGCGTCGACCGTGGCCACCTGCTTGCCGAAGAGGCCGCCCGTGATCGGAAAGTGCTTGACCAGATTCTGGACTTCAAGCAGCGTCTCGCCCATAGCCGCAGGGGCCTTTTCATGGACGCTTTGCTTGGTGGTCATCGATCATCATCCCCGAAATTGGCCGTCGTCTTCGTCGTCGGGTCGCACGCTATAATCAACGCCCCTCCCCACCTCGGCACGACCCGAGAGGTGCGATACTATCCAGCACCGGACCCAGTGTTCCGGCGTAATCTCCACCCACGGCGGTTCTTCCTTCCTGCAGACCTCCGCGCTGCGCTCAAACCGAGGGCAGAACTGGCAGCCGCCCGGCAGGTTCGTCAAGGACGGCACCACACCGGGAATTTCCTGGAGCCGTACCTTTTCGCCACTTGGGAGCGCGCGCAGGAGGCCCTGCGTGTACGGGTGTTGGGGGTTCGCGAAGAGTTCATTGACCGGCGCCATCTCGACAAACTTACCGGCGTACATAACGCAGACCCGCTGCACCGTTTCCGCGATGACGCCGAGGTCGTGGGTGATGAGGATGACCGCCATGCCGAACTCTTCCTTGAGGCGAACGATAAGGTCAATGATCTGCGCTTGGATGGTCACGTCGAGCGCGGTCGTCGGCTCGTCGGCGATGAGTAGGTTTGGGTTGCATGCCAGCGCCATCGCGATCATGACCCGCTGCCTCATGCCGCCAGAGAACTGAAACGGGTACTCCATCACCCGGCGCTCGGGCGAGGCGATACCGACAAGCTGAAGCATGTCGATGGTCCGCGCGAACGCTTCCTTCTTGTTGACATTCTGATGAAGGAGGATCGTTTCCATGATTTGGTTGCCGATGGTTAAGACCGGGTTTAACGAGGTCATCGGCTCCTGGAAAATCATGGATATCTTGTTGCCCCGGATCTTCCGCATGTCGCGCTCACTGACCGTCAGGAGATCGGTTCCCTCGAAGAGGACCTGGCCGCCGACGATCTTGCCTGGAGGATCGGGGATTAGGCGGAGAATCGAGAGGGACGTGACGCTCTTGCCCGAGCCCGACTCCCCGACGATCCCGAGCGATTCGCCGCGCCGCACCGTGAACGACACGCCGTCCACCGCGGGGGCCACTTCCTCGGCCGCGAAAAAATGCGTCTTCAGATCCCTCACATCGAGGAGTGCGTCCGCTCTGTTGGCCGTCGTCAAGGACCTAGCTCGCGATTGCGGCACCGCGCCACCCTAATAGTGTCGACAGTTTCCATCCGAAACGCCTACAGCTTGCGCACTCGTGGATCCAGCATGTCGCGGAGGCTGTCGCCGAGCACGTTGAACGTCAGCGCCACGCTCAAGATGGCAAGGCCCGGGAACGTGCCGATCCACCACTGTTCGAAGTAGTTGCGTCCCGCCGCGATCATCGACCCCCACTCCGCAATTTCTGGTGGAGGACCGAGACCCAGGAAGCTGAGGGACGCGAACGTCAGGATTGCGTGCCCCACGTCGAGCGTGCCGAGGACGATGATGGAGGGCATAACGTTGGGAAGCACATACCGGATTATCACCCGAGTCTCCGACGCGCCAATCGCGTACGCCGCCTGCACGTAATCCCGCTCTTTTATCGAGAGGACCAATCCCCGCACAACCCGCGCGTATTGCGGCCACCAAGCGATGGAAATGGCGATAAGGGCGTTGACGATTCCGGCGCCGAGCGCCGCGGTGATCACGAGGGCAAGAATCACGCTCGGGAACGCGAGCATCAAGTCGGCTATGCGCATCAGGATCTCGTCCACGAGCTTGCTCCCGGCCCCGGACACGGATCCGATCACCGTCCCGAGAGACGCAGCGACCACGACCGCGGTAATGCCGACAGCGATGGAGATCCGTGCGCCGTAGAGGACCCTACTCCAGATGTCCCTCCCGAGTGGATCGGTACCGAACCAGTGCTCGGCGCTCGGCGGGGACAAGCGAATGGGAATGTCCAAATGCAGCGGATCGTACGGGGCCATGACAGGCGCCGCGATGGCGGCCAGAATCCATAGCACGAGCACTACGACAGCAATCAGGCTCAGCATCGAACTGCGCGCAATGATGTCCAATACTGGAACTTGCTTCGACACGTGCTTAACCAGCGACCCGGATACGCGGATCCGCGAAGACATACACGATATCGACGAGAAGATTTACCACGAGATATATACTTGCTATGACGATTGCGACGCCCATGATCGCGGGAAAGTCCAACGACGTCGCACTGCGAAAAGCGTAGAGTCCGAGGCCCGGCCAGGCGAATACGCTCTCGGTGACCACGGCGCCCGACAGGAGCCGCCCGAATCCCAGGCCAATCACGGTGATGATCGGAATGAGGCTATTTCTCAACGCGTGTCGGAAGAGAACGGACCACTCAGGCACTCCCTTCGCACGCGCCGTACGCACGTAGTCCTCGCCAAGCACCTCGAGCATCGTGCTGCGCATGAGCCGGGCCAGAGTGCCCAGGTTGTACAGGCTGAGGACCAGCGACGGTAGCACTAGGTGCCACAGCGTGTTCTCGACTGCGTCCATTCGGCCGGCGAGCAGCGAATCGATAACCAGCAAGCCAGTCACGAACGGGGGATGAGGGATCGCCGGACTGATTCGGCCGGGTCCCGGGACCCAGTCGAGCCAACCATAGAACACGATTAGCCCGACCAAGCCCAGCCAGAACGCAGGCACAGATACGCCGACCAGGGAGAAGACCCGGCTGATCTGGTCGATAATGGTGCCGCGTTTGACGGCGGCAAGGATGCCGAGCGGGATGCCGAAGAGGATGCTGACCACCATGCTCATCGCGGTCAGCTCCACCGTTGCGGGTATCGCCCGCCCGAGATCCTCGATCACTGGACGGCGGGACGAGATCGAGATGCCCATGTTGCCATGGAGCAGGTTCCAAAGATAACGTAGGTACTGTTCGACGGGTGGTTTATCGAGCCCCCACTCCTTGCGAAAGGCGGCGACCACTTCGGGGTCCGCCGCGGCTTGCTCGCCGAGGTTAAGGGTCGTCGGGTCCGCCGGTAGAGCCTGGGAGAGAATGAAGCTGATGACCGTGATGCCAAGCATCGTCGGGACAAGGTGAAGCAGACGTCGCCCGATGAAAGGCCACAGATATCCCATAGGAAAACGCCGTCAGGGTCTTACCTCAGTCTGGAACGCTCCAGACCACGTACTAGAAATCAATTATCTTTGCTCACGGGGTAGAAATCAACTGACCACACGCTGTGGAAAGTTATCCCTTTGACTTTTGTATTGAAGGCGACCGGAGCCGCCGGCTGGAAGAGGGGAACGAAGGGCCCAATCTTCGCCAGCCGGCGCTCGACGTCCTCGTACATCTCCGTACGTTTCGCGTCATTTGTTTCCGTGATCGCCTTATGACCGAGCTCGGCGAGCTCCTTCGCTTCCGGACTCGATTCCGAGGTCCATCTCGCACGCTTCCCGACTGACCCGTCGGGGAGAAAGCCCATGTAGTTGCTGGGATCGGCGTAATCGGCGACCCAACGGAACAGGCCGAGCTGCGCCTTGCCACCCCGCCACTGCGCGCGAGCCAACGCGTTTGGCTTGGGACCCAGCACGAGATTAATGCCAACCGCGGCGAGATCCGATTGAATCTTCTGCGCGATAAGATCAATAGGGATGCCGTTAATGATCCAGCTCGCGTAGAAGATCATCTCTGCTTTCGGGTTCTTGACGTTCGCCTGCTTCAGAAGAGCTCTCGCCTTTGCGGGGTTCGTCTTGTAAGCCTCCTTTGAATCCGGGGCACCCGGGAAGATCGACGGCATCAGACTGGCCAAAGGCTTCGCGCCCGCGCCGACGATCGTCATAAGTCCGTCATAGTCGATCGCGTACCGTATGGCTTGTTGAACCAGGGGATTGGCGAAGTCGTTGGAAACCGCCGGATCCTGGTTTATCTGAATATAGAAGATCATGGCGATGGGGGTCGACTTTACCGTCACGCCCGCCTTCTTGAGTGCTGGGAGCTGGTCTTGACTGATGTTAAGGGCGAGATCGATGTCACCCTTCTTGACCAGCAGCTCCCGCATGGTGCCTTCGCTGATGTGGCGAAAGACGACGCGGTCCAACTTCGCGGGCCCCCGCCAGTAGTTCGGGTTCTTTACCAGTACAATTTCTTGATCGGTAATGAAGCTCTCCAGGATGAAGGGGCCGCTCCCCGCAGAATGGGCGTTGAGGTACGCCTCGGCCTTGTCCTTGGTTGATGCGTCCGGGCCTGCATCGCCGCCGTTGTGCATAACCAGCTTGCTGTCGACGACTCCGAGAGACGGCGTGGTGAGTTTCGCCAGAAGAGACGGGTCCGGATGCTTCAAGTGGATGACCAGGGTTGTCGGGTCCGGCGCCTCAACCCTATCAAGAGTTTTGACATAGAACTTCGTCGTCGCCTTGAGATGGATAATCCGATCGAGCGACCACTTCGCGTCCGCGGAGGTCAGCGGATTCCCGCTCGTGAACTTGACATCGGATCGCAGCTTGAAAATATAACTGAGCCCATCCGCCGATACCGACCACTCCGTGGCGATCGAAGGTCGGATTGTTTTCACGTCTTCGCCATGGAAAGTAACGAGTGTGTCGTACAACCCCTTGTTGATCATTAAGGCAGTGACCTCTTGGGTCCGTCCGGGGTCGAGCGTTCGGAGGCTGAAGAGTTCCCCGACGGTGAGCTGTTTAGGTGCCGCCCCGCTCGCCTGACCGACTGGCGTGCCGAGCATTGCCAAGCAGAACACCGCCAAGCCGGCGGCGCTCCCTGCAAGTCGTATGAATGTTCGCCGTTCCGTCCGCGTTCTTAACGGCGTCGCAGGTCGATCCTGAAAACCTAACCGGGTCATGATTGCTTCTCCCTGTTTGGCGCCAAAGTACGTCTTCGTACTGGTCCAGCGTACCTAAATCATTGAAGCCACGTAATATTTTAAGGCCCTACCAGACTAGGTGGGTAGCCTATGGTTGGACGGTGGATCCTGTGTCCGGCTCCAACCGTGATGAGGAAAAAAGAATACGTATTCATTTTTTCTGGGAGAAATCCATGACCGCGAGAAATCCCGCATAGCGCATGGGCTATCGTCCGCCTGCTCTTGAGACGATCTTCCCTCACCCTGCCCCGTCGTCCTACGCTTCGGGCCGAGGAAGTCATAAGTTCCCCCAAATATTGGACAGTGACGTTAGCTACGGGTTGCCGTCTGCTGGCTCCTACTTCTTGAAAAACGCCTTAACTTGATCGGCCACGTAGTCGATCTGATCGTCCGTGAACCAGGGGCCGACCGGCAGCGACAGGACGGTCTTGGCCATTTCGTCGGAAATAGGAAAGTCCCCTTCCTTGTGCCCGCCGGCCGTGCGAATCGGACCGATGAGGTACGCGGGTATGGGATAGTGAACGCGCACCTCGATTCCCTTTTCGATGAGGAAAGCCTTCAATGCATCCCGCTTCTTGGACCGGATCACGAAGTGCAGGTAAGCATGGCGCCCCCAATCCTTCTCGATCGGCACGATAATCGGCAGGTCCGCCTCGAGCAGGTTCTTGCGCAGGCGGGCGGCATTATGCCGGCGGCTTTCGACGTGCGCGTCAAGCCGCTTCAGGTTAACCCCTCCGATAGCGGCCAGGCATTCACTGAGCTGCAAGTTATACGGCAGGACGTCCAGATTGAGATACTCTTCAGACGTTTCCCGGGCGTTCTTCCGCAAAATGGAAACCTTTTTCGCCAGTTCCTCATCATTGGTCAGCAGCATGCCACCCAGCCCGTTGACGGTCAGCACCTTGCTGCCGAAGGTGGACATGGCCGCCCGGCCGAAGGAACCCAACTTTCGTCCCCCGTATTCACCGCCGGTGGAATGGGCGATGACCTCGAACACGTCGACGCCGTGCCGATCGCATAGTTCCATGAGCGGTCCCATTTCAGTTGGGTGCCCATAAAGGTGCACAGCGAGCAGGGCCCGGGTCTTGGGCGTGATGGCCGCCTCGACCTTGTTGACGTCGATGGTGAACGTGTCCTTGTCGGGTTCCACAAAGACAGGCTTCAGCCCCGCATGCATGGCTGTTGTTAAGCCAGCAATGTAGCTGTTGGTCTGGCTAATGATCTCACTGCCGGGTTCGTAACCGCAGGCCAGCCAATAAAGAAGCTGGGCGGAGGTGCCAGCGTTAACACTCACGCCATGCTTGACTCCGATGTAAGCGGCCAAGCCTTCCTCGAAACCAGTGGTATCGTCGCCCCGGAAGATGACACCCTTCTTCATCACCCGGACTATCGCATCAACAACCGGCTCATCTACGATGGGCACGCGGTATGGAACCTTCCACTTGTAGAAGTCGTACATTTGTTATTTCCTCCTTACCTAGTTACTGAGCCCGTGCGCTCCATCGCCTAAAGGCGCGTACACGAGGCGGTGAACGGCCGCGACGGTCCGAGTAGCAGCCGCGCCGGCGGCGGCAGGGTGAGTCAGCGAGACATTTACGACAATGACTTGGACGGCGTCTTCGAGACCGAGATCCTCACGCCACTCCTCGGGGCGAGCTTGGCAGGATTCGAGTTTGCTCCGGATCTGCACCGGCCATTTACCGACGAGTATATCGTGGGTGAGTTAGGCAGCGGCGTGTCTCAGCACCTTTCCTGGTAACGCTTCTGTCAACTGATTATCATCGATCACAGGTACGCCGTTGACGATGACATAGGGTATCCCTTCTGGGTAAGCGGGTCTTGCATCGTTCTCGTAGGTGCAAAGACTCTTGACGTTCTCGAAATCAAACACCGTGATATCCGCCTGTAAGCCCTCCTTGATTAAACCTCTATCCCGGAGTCGCAGGGTACGTGCCGGAAACGATGTCATCTTCCTGATCATATCCTCGAGTGCAACTAGCTTCTTTTCCCTGACCCACACGAGAGCGTCACTGAATCCACTATACGCAGTCGGTCGGACCCGTCTAGTACCCTCACCCGGCTTGGCCGTGCCTCCCCCGTCGCTACTCGGTATGGCGACCGACCAAATCATCTGGCTATTCCGATCCTCCATTATCCTGTTCGCGACAGATATCTCTCCGTTTTCCTCGATGAGAAGATCAAATAAGGCGTCAAGTAGGTCAACCCCCTTCATTTCGGCGATCACGTCCAATGTTTTTCTCTCGTATTCAGGGTTCTTGAAATGCCCATTGAGCGGGGGGAATATCCACACACCGTCCCCCTTGCCAGCTCGAATGAGTTGTAGCCGAGCTGTGGTGTTCTCGAAACGCATCTCCGCCAGAGACTTTGTGAGTAGTTCCTCCTTCAGTACAGCCCTCTGATCTGGGTCTCGCAGTCTTTCAAGGAGATTCTCCTTTCCGTCTGCGAGATAACTAGGGGAGAAGACCGATCGTCCTGGCCATGGGGCGACCGAACCCCAGTCACTGGGCAGGATGTCTGCTAAGACATCAATTCCATCCTCCCTCGCTTTGTATATCATGTCGCGAACCTTCTCATCGAGTTCTGGGTCAGAAGAGTAGGGTGAATTGCTGCTGAGGTGGGAAAGCTGGACAACCCTTACTCCAGACCTTCTCCCAATCTCTATGGCTTCAGCAACAGCTTTATACACCGAACCTTCTTCCCCTGACCACCCGAGAACTTGTGAGCTAAAGTCTCTGAGATGGCTGGCGTAGATGCCCCCATACTCAGCTACTACTTTGGTTAGTTCTACAACCTCGTCGGTGTGGGCATAGCAACCTGGGGAGTATGCGAGACCCGTGGAGAGTCCTGCTGCGCCGTGTTGCATGGCTTCTCTTACGAGTTCCTTCATCTCGTCGAGTTGCTTCTGGGTAGGCGCACCTTGGTTTCCATACATCACATAGTTCCTCACGGTGCCATGCCCAACGAGAGTGACCATGTTTTGGGCGATCCCATGTTTCTCGAGTCGATTGAAGTACCCATCCATTGTCGACCAGTCAATGTCCTCTTGTGACATGCGTCTTGCTGCTCTAGCTTTCGTTTTCTCATTGAGTGGCGCTGGGCTTCCTCCGCAATTACCGTTTACATCCGTGGTGATGCCCTGTCTGATCTTACTTTCGATCCATGGATCAACGAACATGCTAGTGTCAGAGTGGTTATGGACGTCGATGAAACCTGGACTGACGAAGAGTCCTTTAACATCAATGATTCTGTCAGCTTTTTCTTCGTCTACTCTGCCAATTTTGCTTATCCTTCCATCTTTCAACGCAATATCTGCTTTGAACGACGGGTTACCGGAACCATCTATGATTCGACCATTTTTTAGAACAAGATCGTGCGTGCCGGATGTCGCCTGCTCGCCAGATTCTGTCTTGGTGCAAGCTACGCCCGCGTACGCCGCGGCGGTGTAAGATAGAAATTCTCTTCTCTTCATGTTTCACTTCCGATAAAATGATTGTGTTCTATTTGGGTTTATCTCGTCTTGTGTGGGTGTGAGATCAATAAAAAATTAATTAGCCATTGATTCGTACAGATTAACACCGATTCAATAAACAAAACGTCCCAAGACCGGATCGTCGACGCCATGAAGCGATTCGTGGATTCTTTGTCCGTGATCGACTGTAACCTGCTGCAGTCGAGTCGCTTTCGGGCTCTAATGGCCGTCTTTTAAGGGTATAAACCCCTCGTAACCCCCTCATATTGGCCCCCAAAACGCCCATTTAAGCTATTGCGCCGGCGGCTTGACGCTCGCGGCGGGCTTGGTCCCTTTGAGGATCCACCGCTGGATCCGTCGACCATTCCCCGCCTCACCCGTGTACATCCTGTTCTTCGAGTCGATCGAGATCATGTGTGCTCGAATGAACTCGCCTGCCTGGCGACCCGGCTTCCCGAACCTGTCCAGAATCCGCAAGTCATTACGCCGCAGTAACCAGACACGCTGGTTCGTGCCGTCCATGAGGTACAGAAGGCTCTGTTGTGGATCCCGCGAGAGTTGGAGGCTGAATCCGCTCCCGGATCCGCCGGTCTCTGGACGAACAAATCGCTCCATGAGGTACTCGCCGTTCTGCCGGAAGACCTGGATGCGGTTGCCGCGGCGGTCGGCTACATAAATCAGACCGTCCTTCGAGCCGACGATGCCATGAAGGGTGGAGTATTGCAGCGGCGGGTCGTCCACTTTGACCGGATAGTCATATTCGTAGGTGTCGTCCGGCGGCTTTCCGTACGCGCCCCAGTGACGGAGATATTTCCCGGTCTCGGCATCGTAGACCCCCACGCGCTTGTTGCGGTATCCATCCGCGATGAAGATCTCGTTCGTTTTGGGCTCGACGTAGAAATTTGCGGGTCCGCCCAGGTGGTCCGGATCGTCGCTCCCCTTGTTGACGCCCGGCTCGCCGATCGTCAGAACATGCTCGCCGTCTTGCGTGAACTTCATCACGTCGAACCCATTGCTCGTGCCCGTCCAGACGAACCCGTCGTGATCGATGTAGATCCCGTGTGCCCGGTCATACCAGGTGTAGCCCTCGCCGGGGCCACCCCAGGTGCGGAGAACCTTGCCCTCAGGATCGAGCTCGAGAACTGGCGGTGCAGGGAAGCAGCAATCGGCGATCGGTGGCTCCAGGGCCGCCCCGATCTCCTGACGCGTCAGGCTCGACGGCATGTGGAGCACCCAGAGGTGATCGTTGTCGTCGACGAACAGCCCTCTGATATCCCCCAGGATCCAGTCGTTCGGAAGCGTCGGAGGCCAGGTGGAATCCACCTCGTAGATGGGAAGATTGTCTGCCGTCGGCGAGCCCGGCGCCGGCCTAGCGTTGGCAGTCTGGGCGTCGGCTTGGCTGCCAACAAGAAGCACCAATGCCAGGGTGACCAGTTTCAACGAAGGTTTCATGATCATCATGCTCCTGATTGAACACTGTTGACGACCGCGCGATGGCGGGGCGTCCACACGGGCTGATTATCGTCGAAGACGCCGGGCTGGGCTACTACTAGCCACGTAAACCTGAAAGCTTCCGGAGCGGGGTGCTTCTTTCAATGACTATGTGGTCGATCTCTTATATAACTATGTCCAGACGGCGAGTGGCCAAGGCTGACAATCCATAACCGAGGCGTTCGGTACGCGTTTGGCACGTTTGGAAGTCAGTAGCAGTCTTGCGTTTCGCGTTCTTGATTTCGAGCTTACCGCGGAAGAACTGATCCCCGGTCGGTGGGAGGGGTCGTCGTGAAGCGCCGCTCCCAGGCGCCCCGCGGCCGGCTCGTTTAATATCGGGGAAGAAGCGGGTCGGTCGCGACCCATCCAAAAGAGGAGTGAACGATGACCCATAGAACAGTCTTCCTGACAATCAGCCTCATCCTGGCGTCCACAGCGCGCCTTGGAGCAGTTCAAGGCGAAAAGGGGGAGCAAAACTGGCCGAGCTTTCGCGGCCGAAACGCAAACGGTATCGCCGAAGGATATGAGACTCCGACCGTTTGGAGTGCCCAAGAACCCAAGAACATCCAGTGGAAAACACGAATCCCAGGACTGGCGCATTCCTCGCCGGTCATCTGGGACTCGAGTCTCTTCGTCACGTCGGCGATTAGCTGGAAAAAGGAATCCAACCTACGGGTTGGACTCCCGGAGAGTTTAGGAAGACTCGAGTCGGTTCAGGACGACACCGTGCATGCTTGGCGCGTCTACCGGCTGGACAAAAACACGGGCGAGATTCTGTGGGAGCGGACGGCGCACGAGGGCGCGCCCAGAGTGAAACGCCACCCCAAGGCGACTCAAGCCAATCCCACTCCCGCGACCGACGGCAAGCGCGTCGTGGTTTTCTTCGGCTCCGAGGGCCTTTACTGCTACGACTTCTCTGGCAAACTGCTCTGGAAGAAGGACCTCGGTGTTCTCGACGCAGCCTTCTTCCGGGAACCGGATCGCGGGTGGGGCTTCGCCAGCTCTCCCATCATCCATGGGAATGTGGTGTTCGTTCAGTGCGACGTCATTGAGGGCTCCTTTCTTGCAGCTTTCGACCTCGAAGACGGCCGAGAGCTCTGGCGCACACCGCGCGACGACGTCCCCACATGGAGTACGCCCACCGTTCACCGACGGGGCGATCGAACGTTGCTCCTCGTCAACGGATGGAAGCACATCGGGGGATACGACGCGACGACAGGCAAGGAGATTTGGCGACTTCGAGGTGGAGGTGACATCCCGGTTCCTTCGCCGGTCGTGGCACATGATCTGGCCTTTTTCACCAACGCGCATGGCTCCATGGCGCCGATCTACGCGATTCGACTCGATGCCCAGGGGGACATTTCTCTCGAGGGAGGCTCTCGTTCAAACGACTACGTTGCCTGGAGCGTCGACCGGGGAGGTGCCTACATGCAGACACCGCTGATCTATGGTGAGTATCTCTACAACTGTCGGGACAACGGCGTGCTGAGCTGCTACAGAGCCGAGACCGGCGAGCGCGTCTACCGGAAGCGTCTGGGCAGCGGCGGAATGGGATTCTCCGCCTCCCCGGTCGCTGCCAATGGGAAGATCTACTTTACCAGCGAGCTCGGCGATGTGTTCGTGGTTCGGGCTGGACCGGAGTTCGAGCTCCTCGCCACGAATTCTCTCGACGAGGTCGCGATGGCAACGCCAGCTATCTCCGAGGGCAAGCTGTACTTCAGAACGAGGAGCCACGTCCTTGCCGTGTCCGAGAAATAAACGCCTTTCCTGCGCCGGGGTTGCACGTCCCGTCGTCTACGTAGCGTTCAGGATCACCGAAGGATCGCTCGCCCTTTCGCCATGCCGGCCGCCAACTCGCGCACCGAACCGACTCGGTCGAGACGACCCAGCTCATCCCAGAGAGCCGCCGCCCGCTCCTCGGGAATCCGCCAGCGGGCGAGCCGAAGGAACTTTCCCAAGCGCTGTGAAAGCGGGTGGGACGATTCCCCGCGCGCAGTGAGAAGGTGCTCGCGGAACCTGCTGCCTTTCGCTTCGATTTCCACCTCAACAGGCACCTGGCCGGAATGTCGTCGATTCCGCGCGAGAGCCTTCCGGTCAGGAATGAGTTTCACCCGCGCGGCCAGATTCCACACCATCGGGTCACCCAAAGTCCGTGCAGCAAACCATTCCGGTCCCGGCTCTACCCCCTAAGGGTTACCGCGACGGAATAGGCAGTGCTGAACTGCGCCGCCCACATGTCTTCGGCCGGGGATTCGAAAAGGGGCCGTTGCAGGCCCTTGGGACGGCCCGGACCCGAATCCGATCAATGGACGACACGTCGATCCGATGTCTCTTGACACACGCCAGTGCGGTCTCAATGGTGCTCTGAATCACCCGGCACGCGGGAAACTGTTTGAACCTTCAAAATCTCGTACTCGCGTCCCATGCCTTCAACCATGGCGTCCAGGTCGCTCCGGTCGGTTCCAATCATCCGCCAGAAACCCGTATCGCCTTCAAAAGTCTTACGGCACTCGCGGCACTCGATCGTGCGCGTCGAGAACGATGACCGCTTCCATCATGTTAGGATCCCTTCTCCGAGACCGGGAAACGACCGTGCGGGAACACCCGCTCGGTCTCCGGTTCCAAGCCTCAGGAGGCAGCGAAATGAGAGCTCACGGACTGAGACGCCTATCCTTCCTGCCGCTGTTGCTCGCCCTCTCCTCTGCGGCCTTTCCGCACAGCCAGTTCGTTTACCCCGGCGCGCGCGGCTACATGGAAATGATCTTCCTGCCGCCGGTCACGACAGGACCATGGTCGCCGTCCTGGTCGCCGGACGGCCGCGAGATCGCCTTCTCGATACAGGGGAGCATATGGAAGATCTCCGCTGACGGCGGTGAGGCAAAGCAGTTGACGTCCGCCCCCCAATACGACTCCGAGCCGTCCTGGTCGCCGGACGGCCGGCAACTTGTCTTTACTCGAGACGATGATGAGGCGATTCACCTTTGGGTCGTCGACGCCGACGGCGCGAACCCCCGTCAGCTCACCCGCGCGGGTCAGATCAACGTGAACCCAGCCTGGTCGCCGGTCGGTGAGAGCATCGTCTACGCTTCCATGGCCGACGGCCAGAGCCTGAACTTGTTGCGGATCTCGCCGGCCGGGGGACCACAGAAGCCCTTGCTCGAAGACGAGCACCAGAACTTCGAGCCCAGCTGGGCTCCGGACGGAGCACAGATCGTGTTCCTCAGCAGCCGCGACAGTCTCTACGGCACCGGGGACATCTGGACCATAAACGTGGCCGACAAGACACTCAAGCAGTTGTTGAAGGAAGAAACCCTCTATCACACTCGACCCCACTGGTCACCCGATGGGAGGAAGATCGCTTACATTTCTCATCGCACGGGGCACAACGAAATCTGGATGATCCACACGGCCTCGGGCAATCCGGTGCAGTTGACCCGGCAGGGAGCGGAGCTTTTCACGCCCCGCTGGTCTCCGGATGGTGGTCGGATCGCCTACGTTTCCAACGCCGAGCATAGATTCAAGCTCTGGACCATATCCGCTGTGGGCGCGGCCCCCTCGGCGATCGAGATCACAGACTTCAAATACCGGCATCCCATAGGGCGGCTTCGCGTCGTCATTCGTGACGGCGTGACCGGCGAGAAGACTCCGGCCCGTGCCTACGTCCGGGCCGGCGATGGCAAGAGCTACGCGCCTTTCGAGGCTTATCACCGCGCCAACGTGGCCGGATATGACCGCCTACCCGGCAACACCGAGCACTACTTCCATACTCCCGGCCACTTCATGATCGACCTCCCTGCGGGACGGGCCTCGGTCGAGGTGATGAAGGGCTTCGAGTATCACCCCCAGTCGAAGGAAGTGGAGATCGTGGCGGGCGAGACCCTAACCGTGGAGCTCAGCCTCGAACGATTCATGGATTTGCCCGCACGGGGCTGGTATTCCGGGGACAACCACATCCACATGAACTACGGCGGAATTTTCGGCTCGACGCCGAAATCGCTCCTGCTCGAGGCTGAAGCCGAAGATGTGCACGTCATCAACGACCTGATCGCCAATCACAACAGCCGCATCATCGATCTCCAGTACTTCGAGGGCAAGCCACACCCCCTGTCCAACTCGAGTCGCATACTGTACTTCAACCAGGAGTTCCGTCCGAGCTTTCCCGGGCACCTGTCGCTGCTGAACCTGAAGGAATACTTCTTCCCCTCGTACACGTCCTATGTCGGTTCGCCCCATGAGGCTTACCATCCGACCAACACCCAGGTTCTGGATGCCGTGCACGCTCAGGGCGCCGTGGGCGGATACGTTCATCCTTTTTACGGGGACGAGGGTAATTTTCCCAGGCGCTCAAAGGAGTTTCCAGTCACCGTCGCCCTCGGCGAGCTGGACTACTACGACGTGATGAGCATCCCGTCCGATGAGCGCGCCACCGCCAGCGAGTGGTATCGGGCATTGAACCTTGGCTTCAGAATTCCCGCCTCCGCGGGCACCGACGCGTTCCCGAATTTCTGGCGGAGCGCCGCCGTGGGGACCGTGCGCGTCTACGTGCAAAGCGGCTCTACCTTGACGTACGGGGACTGGATTCGCGGACTTACGACGGGCCGGACATTCGTCACGAACGGGCCGTTGCTGTTCTTGCGAGTCGAGGGGCAGGAGGCGGGTGACGAGCTGCGCCTTCCCGGAGGTGGCCCCAGTTCGGTCCGGGTTGAAGCCGAAGCAAGCTCCGTGGTTCCCATGGAAAAGCTCGACATCCTGCAAAACGGCGAGGTCGTGCTGTCGGTCAGCGCCGACGATCCGTATCACGTGAAGCTCGACCGGAGTCTCGCGGTGGACCGAAGCGGTTGGCTGGCGGCGCGCGTGACCGGACCGGAGAGACAGCACCTGGTCATGGACGGCTACGTGTACGCCCATACCAGCCCCATCTACGTCACCCAGCGGGGCAAGCCGGTGCGATCACCTGAAGATGCTCGGTACTTCGTGGAGTGGATTGACGAGATACTGCCGATGTTGGAGGAAGCTGCTTGCCAGCAGGAATTGGGTTCGTCGTCTTTTTTTATCAACGTCTGCTTTGACAACCCGGAGCAAAAGCGGGAGGTACTCGGGATTTGGCGGGAGGCCCGTCGCTTGTACGAGGACCTGGCCAAAGAGTGAGCCGGCAGCTCGGCCGCGGAAAAGATAGAAAATCCAAGCTTGTGCGTTGTGTAAGCAGGCTGAGGCTGGTGGAGTGACAGGCCCGCTTCCGTCTGCAAGTGGTGGACCCGGCGCGCCGGCATGCCGGGTCTGCGCCTACTTGAGACAAGCCGTGAGGTCTGAATCTACGAGGGCGTTCAGCTCCTTGACGTGCTCCGCCAGCCGGGCCGACAGCTCTTCGACCACGGTATAGGTCCAGCGGGTCGGTGCGCCGTCGGCGTTGCCGATCGCATTCGTCAAGGTCGCAAGCTTCTGGTGCAGTCCCTTGGGAGGCAGGTGCATAGGATTTCGACCGACGACGCGCGTCAGGCCCGTCTCAATCGTCGCCAGTCTTGTCTTGATGCGCTCGGCTGCGTCTTTGATCCGTGCCTGCCCGGCGCGCCGCTCGCGCTCCTCCACTCCATTGAGGAAAGCGCCGCACCCGGGGAAAGCTGGCGCGCGTTGGGGTAGCGCATGTCCCACACGATGCGGTTCGTCCCCGCCTGCGCAGGCACCCGCGGGTCCGCACTGGTCGAGAAGCGCTTGATCACATCGCCATTTTGGTCCTTGAAGGTCAGACTGACCTCCTCCGCTGGCCTCTCCTTCAGATAGTAGGTCACCGCAACCCCATCCGGCGGGTTGTGTCCGGCGTTCAAGTAGTAACGTTTGATCTCGCCATTCGGACCCTCGACCTCCCGGAAAGCGACGGCATCACCGGCGGCCCGTCCGTAGCCGTATACGCGAAGAGCTTCCCCTGCTCTAACACTGGCGGAGCGGCGGCCCATGAGACGGTACGTGGGTTTGACGCTGAACAGGTGCACCGAAGACCGTGTCACTTCGGTCCGTGATCTGACGAAGCGGTGCCACGTCGTCCAGGATCCAGAAGGAGCGCCCGTGTGTGCCGATCACCACGTCGGCGTCTTTCACGAGGAGATCGTGAACCGGGGCCGCCGGCAGATTGAGCTGCAGCGACTGCCAGGATGCACCGGCATCGAAGGACACGTACACACCCTTTCGGCCCCGGCATAGAGCAGACCTGGGCGGACCGGGTCTTCGCGGATCACTCGCGCGAAGTCGTTTTCGCCGATCCGTTAGTGATCTCCTGCCATGTCTCGCCGTAGTCGGTGGTCTTGAAGAGATACGGGCGCTGATCGTCCATGAGGTAACGATTCGCGGCCAGGTAGGCTGGTCGCGGGATCGTGACGCGAGAGATCGATGGTGTTGATTCGGAGCCAAACGGGCCAATCCGCCGACGAGATGTTCGTCCACGTTTTGCCGCCGTCGCGGGACAGCTGAACGAGACCGTCGTCCGAGCCAGCCCATAACTCACCGGCTCTCAGAGGCGACTCGGCGAGCAACATGATGACGCTGGTGAAGGTTTGCCCGAACCCCAAAGAACTGATCGGCCCCCCGCTGACCGGCACCATCACGCTCATGTCATTTTTCGTGAGGTCGGGACTGATGATGTCCCCAGCTCTGCCCCAGGTCCATCGACCGAAAGACCACGTTCCCGGCCACGTAGAGGATATCGGGATCATGCGGCGAGAAGAGGATCGGGTAGATCCAATTGAAGCGGTACTTCTGATCCTTGACGCTGTGCGAGCTGTGCGTATCCTCCGGCCAGACGTTGATGACTCGGCCACCACCCAGTCCAGTGCGGTGATTGTACTTTTTGAGTATGCCGACTCCACCCGGCCCACTTCCGATGGCTCCGGCGATCACAATGTCGGGATCCTCGGGCTTGGGCGCGATGTGCCCACTCTACGACACGCCAATGAGGACAATCGTGTTGTTAAGCTGAGGCACGCGATGCCTTTGTATGGCAGAGTCAACATTCAGGTCACACCGAATCTAGTCGTTCAAAGCGCGGCAGTACTGCCCTCACGCGAGAAGAAGATCAATCTACCGCCGTACCCAGACATCAACCACGAGTTTCGGCGCACATCGAAAAATGATACTGAGCTTGCAGTTTTTCTTGGCACTTCCATGCGAGACCCCGACATTCTCGACGTCTATCAACAGAGTGTGGATCGTGTGCCGACTTTTCTCGTCGCACCAGGAGATCGAGAGGCGGGCCGCGGTTCGTTCATTCGACAGAGCGCGAGCATCTTTCTCGTATCAACGCTACCGATGGCTCTCCGTGGTGACACCTCCGAGCTATTGAACGTGGCGAGCCACCAGAGTTCGACCGAGAACGTCCTGGAACCGCTAGTCGACGCCCTTGATTCGGCTCGCGATGCTGACGTGAGGCGCATCGCGATAGAGCGCTTGGCTGCACAAAAGGTCGCGCTTGGACGAGAAGAAGTGGAGACGTTGCTACGCGCAAACGAACCGGACGTTCGTAAGTACGCTCTAGCGCTCGTCCCAGGATCACGTGACCGGGAAGAGTTACTCCGTATCGCGGCAAAAGTCGAACTAGAAATCGATGACCAAGACTTCACCGTTGAACTTGGCCTTCTCGACCGTCTCCTGAACGCACCCCAAGCGTGATCTCGAGACGATTGCGGCTGGTGCCCCTCGGATGGGGCATCTCCCGGCGGTGAGCCGTTCGCGTGACTATTCTTGAGGAGATCGCTGTAAGTATTCGAGACAGGACACTTCCGGTGCGCGCGCGCGGCGACTTACTTGCACCGAGCCAGCGTCAAGCTTGCGAAAACCGTGATTTCAGAGCAGATAGGGCGGGGTTGCACGGATTTATGGGCTATGTAGAGGGCAACTAGAGCCCAGATCCGACACCGGTTGCGGGCCTTTCGGTCCTCGGAGGTGGAGTCGTAGCAATTCAAGGACCAAAGACCGTACACAGTTTGACTATCGTTCGTGTTGGCAAAAAACGCCGCGACACGGCACCAGAACTAAAGCGAATGGAGAGCTCCTATGTCCAATGACGCTAATGATCCGAAACGTCTCGTGACGCTTCTCGTCTCGATTTTGCTCCTTTTTCTCGCGTACCCGTTCGTGGAGCATCGTGCTTTCGCGCCGATGTTTTTGCAGCTGCTTTTCACCGGGGTCTTAGTATCAGCGCTGTTCTCCGTGAGCGCGACGGCGTCACCACTTTCTCGTAGCCGTTACGCTGGTCGTGCCGGCCTTGTTACTCCGGTGGTTGCAGTTCTGGCAGGGCGGCCACGCCGTAGCAACGTTGTCCGAGGTCCTCTCTCTTGCCTCCTTGGGGTTCGCCTCCTGGATCGTTCTTGTTGATTGTCTCCGAAGCGGCCGCGTCACGGCGGCGAGAATCTGCGGCGTTCTCGCCGTGTACATGCTGCTGGGGCTGATGTGGTCTTCGCTCTATGTCCTCGTCGAACAGGCGATACCCCGGTTCGTTCGACATCCTGCCAGAGCCACTGTCGCCTCTTCAACGGACGTCGAAACTCGTGTATTTCAGCTTCGTGACTTTGACCACGCTCGGCTACGGCGATATCACGCCGGTGAGCTCTGGTGCTCGTTCGCTCGCCGTTGTCGAAGCCCTTTGCGGGCAACTGTATTTGGCGGTCATCGTGGCGAGGCTCATCGGCATGCACCTCACCGCGGCTACCAAAAGAGCAGCGGGCACCTAAGCGGACGCCGTATCCGTGGACTCGATTCCATCGAGCGGGAGACGAATCAAGAAACGCGTGCCCCGTCCAAGCTCACTATCGACGGAGATACGCCCTCGATGCTGCTCGACGGCGGGCGCTCAAATATTGAGAAAGATCGGGAGTTGATCTTCGCGTTCTCAATTCCTGTAAGTTGGTGGGAGCTGACGAATGTCAAACCCGCGACCTCCTGAATGTCCGTCAAACGGCCCGGAACATGCGCGTCAAGCTTCGCATATTTGCACCATCTATGACGACCGCACTTCTCGCATGCAAAGAACGAACGCAGAGGTCTCGAGAGAGCCCCAACTCCTAGTCGGTTCCTACGCTCGCTGCGAAGAACCGGTTGATGGCTTGCTCCGTGTTCGGCCGCGTGCCCAAGGAGACCGCAACCATCAACGCGAAAGAAGCGATAATTCCCGGATAGATCTCGTGAAATGCAAACACACCCAACTGCTTCAGGTAGAAAGCGCCCACCGCAAACGTCAACCCCCCCACCGAGCTCGCGATCGCGCCGGCGCGCGTGGCCCTCCGCCAGAACAGTCCGAAGAACAGTGGCGCGAACAACGTCGACGCCATGCCGCCCCACGCGATAGCGCCGATCAAGCTGATCAGCGGAACCGGGTTCAAGGAGACGTAAGCCGCGAGCAGCGTGACCGTCATCCCGAAAACAAGTGTCGCCTGCCGGCTGACGCGGAGCAGTTGCGCTTCGCTCGCCTCGTTCCTGGCGGACTTGTATACGTCGACCGCAAAGTACAGACCGACCACATGCAGCAATCCGTCCGTGGTCGAATGAACGGAAGCCGTGACGGCCAGCAGGATGAAGACGCTGACCCACCCTCCGATGACGTTCTTAAAAAGATAGGCGAACGCTCCATCGCCCACCTGATCGGGCGGAATCAGCATTCCGGCGCCGACGCCGCAGATGATCACCGAAAGCAGCAGCACCATGATCACGAGGCTACCCAGGGCAATCTGCATACGCGCGGCGTTGGTGTCGCGGCTGGCATAGAAACGGTGCAGATAGTAGGACTGGGTCGGTATGCCCAGCCCCCAGACCAAGGCCCAGCCGATGAGGTCGCTCGCGTTCGAGACGCTGCCTCCGAAGAAATGAGATAACGGCTCCGGAGGAGCATGGATCACGGCAAAACCGGTCTTCCAGAGAACGACGGTCGCCCCGACCAAAACCCCGCCGCCGAGCAGAACCGCCTGAATCATGTCCGTTCGAACAACCGAGGTGAGACCGCCCAGCACGGTGTAGGTCACGAAGATGACTCCGACGAGCAGAATCGCCAGGGGCATGGCAAAGCCGATCAGCATGTTCAGCGTTATCGCGACGCCGAGCAGCTGAACGATGAGAGTGATGGAATAGAGCGAGATGATCGCCACCGCCGAAAAGACGCCCAGGCCGATGGATTCGTATCGCGTTCGCAAGAATTCCGGGACGGTGGTCAACCCCGATCGATGCATCTTCTTGGCTGCGACAACCAACAGTATCCATCCCAGCGCGTATCCATAGCAGGTGAGCGCGGCCGCGGACCAGCCGTAGCGCGAGGCATAGCCCGACACCCCGATGACCGTAATCGCTGAGAGGAACGTGGCGACGAACGCGCCCGTGGCGAGAGGCGTGCCGATCGACCGGTCCGCGACGGCATAGGCGGCGAAGGATTCCTTCCGATAGCCCCAGACTCCAACCGAAAGGACGAACAGCGAATAGACGATGAAAGCCGCCAAGAGCACGTAGTCCATTAGCGGCGATCCTTACGCTCGATCCGTTTTAGTGCCAGCGTTAGTATCAACGGGACCAGCGCGATGGCCAGCGCGGACGCCAGGATCCAATAAACGGTCATCCGTAACCTATTAGCGTAGGACGCACCCCAACGTGAACGAGTGCTCCAAGACCTGTCCTAACTCGCGTTTCGCGGGAACTCAAACACCGGACGCCCCCCATGGAGTGTCGGTGCGGTCTGTACGGATACAGTTTAAATTCTTGTTGCGGTCGTGGCTGATTCGGCGACTGCCTCGCGGACCGTCTCGATCGTCGCCTGATTGCTGGAAATAACGGGTATGCCGAACCGCGCGCGCAAAGCTTCGATCGCGCCGATCGCCTGCCAGTTCGTACACGAAAGGAAAACACAGTCGGCATCGATTCCATCCATGTGGCCGACGACGAAGTCTTCTATCTCAGCCGGTGTCACCTCACCGATGTCGCGGTTTTTGAGAATGCCCATGCCCGCGACTTTGACGAGTGCGTATCCGCTTTCCGTAAGGCAGCCCGTCACGGACTCGGTCAGCTCCTGCAGGTAGGGGGTGAACACCGCCAACCGGCGCACCTGGCGCTTATCGAGCTGGGACAAGACCGAAGCGACAACGGTCACTCCTCGTCCGCCTGTCTCGCGTTCGATGGCTTCTCTGATCTGCGTGTCGTGGGAGACCCCACCAAGCGATCCCGCCGAGGTGCAACCGAAGACGGTCACGTGCGGGTCGGTCGTGGCGATCAGCCGTATGGAGCGTGGCAGGTCTTCCCGCAACATCCGGGTTTCGGCCTTCCGCGTGGCTTCTTCAAGCATCGTCCGCGATGTGCTGACCGCACATGTTTCACCGAGATGCCAGTGCATATCCGGCTCCATTACGGTGTTGGAGGACGGCACGATCAGACCCACCCTGAACGTCAAAGCTTGCATAGAACCCCTTTTGTTGACCAACACCCTACAACACGCCCGGTCGCTTGTAAATCGGCGCCGCATCGTGAAGTAGACCTCGTTCGAGGTCGAGCCAGCGAGCGCCATGTGCGCGTAGCCGACCCGCTAAAGCCAATCAGGGTGCGTGGGCGGACTCAACGCGTTCAGCTCGAGTGTAAGCTGGCGGTACAACGACTACCGTGGCAGGGGGGGAATGAAAATAACGACGCTAGCCCTGACGGTTGGGAATGCGGGGTCCCGGCGAGAACCCCCCAGAAGTGAACAGAATGTCGACCCGGCGAGATCGGCTCAGCGCGCCCGAAAGCAAGTCGAAGGCTCGACGCCCGGGGGCATTTTGAACTTCCGGATCGGCTCGAAATCCCGGATCAGCATCTCGAGCGCTTGGCGGGTGCGGTTCATCTGCTCCTCGGTCATCGTCTGGCCACTTAGCTCGAGGATCGCGGCCAGGGTTTGTCGTGAGATCGATTCCGTATCCTGGATCTCCTGGGTCGCGGTCGCAAGTAAAGCCGGAGACAACATGAGGCCCCCTAGGGCCGCGGCAAAAGTTCGTCGTTCTACCTGACTCATCTCGTCTACCCTTTCTTCTATTGGCTACAAATTGGGATGGCGCTCGTGCCAGCCGGTGGCTGCCTGATACGCCAGCGCAAGCCTACAAGTCGTCGCTTCGTCAAAGTCGCGGCCTACAATTTGCATTCCCACTGGAAGTCCCTCCACGAAACCCGCCGGAATGCAGATGGCCGGGTGGCCGCTGAGGTTCGTCATTGGACTGGTTTTCGCCCGCGGTGGGCGGGCGGATGGCGGGGCCGCCGGCCCCTCCGAACGGGGTCGCTCAACCAGACGGGCTGGCCCGCCCGCCGGTGCGATCCACACGTCCACCTCTTGCAGGATCCGACTGGCATCCGCCTGCATCAGAGTGCGAATCTGTTGGGCTTTGAGATAAAGCACCGCCGGAGTTAGTCGAGCCATCGGCAGCAGGTTCTTCCATGCCCTGGGGGCGTCGTCACTGAGTGTGGCAAGGTGATCTTCGAGAATGAGGTCTTCATGGAATAGCGCAGCCTCCCCCCCCCTCACCATCTGAAAAACCTCCTGATACGGATAGTCAGGAAGCTGGATCGGTTTTAGCCTCACCCCAAGCTTCTCGATATCCTTGAACGCCTGGCCCAGGACGGTCCCTTTCTCCCCGCTCAGGGCTTGGAACTCCTCCTCGACGAAACCCACCCGAAGATTGCCCACCGGCACGCCGGGATCCCATTGAAGCGGCATGTCAACCGCGCAAGGGTCGCGCGGGTCCGAACCGCTAATCGCCTCTAGAACGGTCATGCAATCCTCAACGCTGCGGCACATGGGACCGATCTTGTCGATGCTCCACCCCAGCGCCATCGCACCCGCCCGGCTCACCCGGCCATAGGTGGGTCGGAGGCCACTCAGGCCATTCGCGGCCGACGGGCCCAGAAGCGAGCCGAAGGTCTCAGTGCCAATGGAAAAACCTACCATGCCCGCCGCCGTGGCAGCGCCCGGTCCCGCTGAGGAACCGCCGCTGGAGCGCGCGGTGTCCCAGGGACAGCGGGTCGTGCCGCCGTACCATCGGGCTCCTCGAGCCAGCTCGCCCGTCACCAGCTTGGCGACCAGAACGGCGCCGGCCTCGCGAAGCTTCGTGACCACTGTGGCGTCCTCGCCCGGCACCCGGTTCTCGTGATATTTGATCCCCCAGGTAGTGCGGATACCCTTGGTGTCCAGCAAATCCTTGGCGCCATATGGAATGCCATGGAGCGGTCCTCGATACTGACCGTTCGCTATCTCCTGCTCCGCTTGCCGCGCCTCACGAAGAGCGAGCTCTTCGGTCAACGTGATGACCGCCAGCAGTTGAGGATCTAGCCGCTTGATCCTGCTGAGGTAAAGCTCAGTGAGCTCCACCGGCGACACCTCTTTGGATCGGACCTGGCGGGACAGCTCGGTCATACTAGAATAAGCGACGTCTTCGGGCGCCATGTTCACCTCCTGGCAGGGAATAACCTATCCGGGATAAGTAAAATGCACAGAGCCTCCCACTCAATGACTCCGGCGACAGCTTCTACTGATGAAACCTTACTCCTTGAGAGCCGGCTGTGTCGGTATGCCCTCTCCTGTCGGCTCCGACAGAGCCGCATAGAACAAGCTATTTCGACAACGCGGTGCGCATACCTTTGAGAGTCTCGGACAGATGACGATGTAACATTCCGAAGTCCCAACCGAGGCTTATCAACTTGTAACCCGCATCAACCCTGGCTTTGATCGTATCCGGCCTAGCATTCGCCGCCGAGACCACCCCGACCTCCAAACAGATCTTGTGGATGAGAGCGGCATCTTCTCGCGAGACGTGGGCCGTGGCGATAGCTCCCACTCCCGGCGTCTCAATGATTTCCCTCGCATTGCGCACGCCCTTCTCAGACTCGATCATAGCCACCACGAGGATCTGCCCTTTGGGGTTGAGCGGCCACACGTCCGCCTCCCCAAGGGGTACATTAATGCCGGACCCGTACAACGTTTCCGCGTGCCGAACCGCGGAGATAACCTGCTCCAAATCCGCCCGACTTTCGACAAACGGCACCCACACACCCATCGCTGGTCCCGCCTTCAGAGATTGAGCGATTTCAAACTGCGCATTCCAAGTCGCCCGATGGCCGGTCTTGATAAGGACAACCGGCGCCGGTCGCGCCTCCGTCCGGAAGCGGTGATGAAAATCCTGGACTTCGAGTAGAAAGCGACGCAACGCGGGAAAGTCCTGAACGTCGTGCTCTATATCAACGACGATAAAGTCCAAATCGCTGGTGGCATGCACTTTCGCCATCCGCGACGAGCCTACCGAGGTCCAGATGCCGATGGCGGGTTTGCCCGCCTCAAGCAGTGAAATGAGGTTGTTCTTCTCCTCAGTGGCCGCCAATGGACTGGCTACCAGGGCTACCAAGAACACGCTCAGCAGCCGTCCTTGCGTGATTTTCGGTTGTCGTTCCATCGGGTTTTCTCCTCTCCTATCGTTGGAGTCGCGTCCAGAGACCCTTCGAGGAAGCACGAAAAGTGGACTGCCGCGCGTCCTCCGACCGACTCGTTACTAGCGTAACGCCGGACTCGCCTTTTTTCCGGCTCCGGCCAAAGCTTAGTAGGGTTGAGGTCTGCGTCGCCGTTTTGTGAATAGGGCAACACCTCCTTATTGACTCATCCCGCTGATCCGAAACTACATCCAGTTTCTTGTCTGATGTAGGACCGGCACCAGCCGGGGGGACATGCCAGTTTGCCATTGCTGAAGACGCTCAGAATACTGGTGCGATTTCTAGCCCACCCTTACCGATTCTCGTCGCGGCGCCGATGTTACGCTTGTTCGGATCGCCGGTCAATACTATTTTCGATTTATCGCTCTATCAATGTTGCTAATGGCTGAATCGCGGCAGTTAGACGGATTGGCCTTGACGATCCCGAAAACTGACAGGACGGTGCTCTCTTCAACAGAAATCCAGCCACGGTTTTAGGAGCCGTTTCAACTTTCAACCAAGTTGGGGTTACCTTCGCTTTTAGCGTTAGAAGCATAATTATTTTGACTTACCGTCGACTCGAACGCTAAGATGCGGTACCTAGGGAGAGTGTCAGGTGTCATCGACCTGCCGCCGCCCGCGCCGAATTTTAGCCGGGAGTAAACTATGCAAGCTCAGGCCGTTACTGGTGTGCGAGTTGCTACGGTCCTCTTGAGATTACCAACCCCCACTACTTAGCCGACTACACTGACGGAACGGTTAGCAAACAGGAGAGGAACCAATGCTTCGTCGAACCTCGAGGGCTGCAATTGCAGTTCAACTACCGGTTCTAAGGCATAGGATCTCTAGCCACCCAGAGCGGGCTGGCGCGGTCGTGCCGCAAGTATGGCCGCGCCAACCAGCTCGAGCAAGGCAAGGCGATCCGGTCTGGGACCTAGGATGTCGCTCGCGATCAACGGGTCGACCAGAAAGAGGAGGTGGATGGTGAGACGTTTTTCGGTTATAGGTTGTCTCGTGCTGCTGAGCGGTGTTGTCGCCTACAGCGAGAAGGGAATGGGAGGCGTTATGCGGGCGACAGTGGCAGACGCATCTCAGCCTAGAGAGGAGGCGCTGTCCGAGGATCCGGCCCTGTCGCAGGATCCGGCGAATCCAAATCTCAAGGTACACAAGCTAAAAATCGAATTGATGACTGCAGAGTCGTTCCGGCCATTTGGCGAAGTCATCGAGGCAAAGGAGCGGCCGGCTGACAAGCGCCTGTTTTTCCCTATAGAAACCATTGTTGACGGGAAGCCGGTGCTCCGCGTTATCTGGCAGCCGAGCCTGGGCTTGCGATTCACGCAACTGGAGCGTCATTTCAATGTGACGCAAAGCTTCGTACCGCTTCAGGGACCCCTTTCCGTGGTGGCGGTATCAGCTCCTACCGACCCCAATGATCCGGAGGATGTCCCCCGGCCAGAGGACGTGCATGCGTTCCTGATTGATGGAACCAAGGGCTGGGCCTACAAAGTAGGCACGTGGCACTCTCTCAATCGCTACATCCTTGCTCCAGGTGGTGCAAGCTTTCTCATGCTCAACGTGTCGCCGAACCCGAGCGAGGTCGTAGACTACGACAAGAAATTCGGAGTCATCTTCGAGGTGGATTTTTAGCTTATCTGGAATGATGTTCCCCGGGCGGTCCCGCTGCCGCCGTGGCCGGGCAGGGACCGAAAGGTGACAATGATGCCTCCCCTCCGCGCCGGGCTTGTCCCGGGCCTTAATCGACCGGAATCGGGGGTATTAGGCTAAGTCTAGCAGCTCACGCACTTGTTGTTGTTCTTCGCGCCCAGGCTCATAAGGAGTGCCACCGTCTTCGGGAACGGCTGCACGCGCTGAACCGGGCCATTGGCCATGTCGACCGTCGTTTGTCCTCTACGGCTCACCGCGGTCACATCCGCGCCCTTCGACACGAGGTAATGGATGAGCTCGTTGTCTCCCCTGGCCGCGGCATGGTGGACAGGCGTGTAGCCGTTGTGATCCCTGGCGTTGACGTCGGCGCCGAGCTCTTCGACCAGGAACCGCACCGACGGAAGCCAGCCGTCCGGCACATGGCGGTGGTCGTTCGCGGCGTAGCCCTGACCGTGGCCTACTCCCGAGGCGGCGTGGATGGGGTACACGGCCGGTCCGCCGACGGGAACCGGTGGCAACCCGGAGTGATCGGTCTCATCACCGTTCCTCCGGCGCCGTCCTGGCACCTTGATGGTGGAGACGTTCGGAACCGCCCCGTAGGCGAGGAGCAGGCGCATGGCTTCGATGTCGAGTGCGTGGGCAGCGCGCCAGAACGGTGTCGCGCCAGTTCGGTCTACACCCAGGTTGTCGTCGTTGAACGTCGTGTACCACAAGGTCTTCTTCAGCCGAACGTTCGGGTCCACTCCAGCCTTCAGCAGCGTCTCCATCACTTCCAAGTACGAGGTTTCCTGCTGCTGGTAGTCCACGCGCTGGGGATGGCGCGACTTGGGTGCCCAATGCATGTTCAGGGCGGCGTAGAGCGGGGTGGCCCCGGCGTCGCTCGTCATGTTGGGATCTGCTCCACGCTCGAAGAGCAGCATGGCCAGGTCGAAGTTGCCGTTGATCATGGCGATTAGCATGGGGGTGGTGTGGTCCGCCGCACTCCCCTGGTTGATGTCGGCGCCGCCTTTGATGAGGTAAAGCGCCGCATCCGTGTGGCCCTCTCGAGCTGCAAGGAGCAAAGGCGTCAGACCGCCCTGGCTACCGATGAGGTCTACGTAGTTGCGGGACTCGGCTAGTCGCCGCAACGCCACCACGTCCCTATCTTCCGGCTGCCCCTCAGGAGCCTGCTTCTTAGCCTTTTGGCCTTCATTCTGTGGGCTCTCGCCCAGTTGGTCTTTCTCCGAAGGCGACGGTTCGACTTTTTTCGCCGCTGCCCGGAGCTCCGCGATGTACTCGAGTCGACGGCGGAGCTCGGCCTTTTCCTCTTTGTCCCGCACGACAACGTCCACCACCTTGGCGGTGATCGCCGGATCCGCCCCGAGCTCGAGCAGCGCGTTGATCACCTCCGTCCGACCCGCCGCGGCGGCGAACATCAGCGGCGTCTGTCCCCAATGAGGCTCTTTCGCATTGGAGTCCGCGCCGTGTTCCAGTAAGACCACGACGGCCTTGGCGCTACCCGCGGCGGCCGCGAAGTGAATCGGACTCGCCCCGGTCGTGGTAGTGGCGTTCGCGTTGCTTCCGGCCTCGAGCAGGGTCTTGACCACCGAGGCTCTCCCGGCCGTGCTTGCCGCGTGAAGCGGCGTGTGCTTGCCGACCCGGGTCACCGCCTCCAGGTTGGCCCCCACGCGTATCAGGACCTCCGCCATCTGCGGGTTGCCGTTGCTCGCCGCCCAGTGAAGGCCGGTCATGCCATCCCCGCGGGCCGCGTTCACATCGGCGCCCTGTCCGAGCAAGGAACGTACCTTCTCAATGTCGTCTCCCATGGCCGCGCCGGCGACCGTGATATCTGAAGTGGCGATGGATTCGGGCGCGCCAACAAGCTCTGCGGTCGTGGTCCAGAAGAGTGCCGTCAGGCACAGCGGACCCAACAAGTTTACCCGTAGGGTCTCTCGCAATCCTGCCTTCGACCTGTGCATTCGCTCCTCCTTCGCGGATGACCTCCGACCTCCCTCAGTCGTCTTAGACGGAGAGCGAGAATGGGCCGGTGCTGTCGCCGAAGCTCTCCATGTCGTCGAAGCCTAGCTTGTGCATCAGGGTCAACATCACGTTCGCCATAGGTGTTCCGGGCGCCGCCCTCAGATGGAGGCCGCCGTCGAGCTTGCCGTTGGCGCCTCCGACCACGATGAGTGGGCATCGCTTGTGATTGTGGACGTTGGGATCGCCCATCGGCGATCCGTAGATGACCATCGTCTTGTCCAGTAGGCTGGCATCGGCCTCCCGGATGCTCGAAAGCTTCTCCAGGAAGTACGGGACCTGACCCACGTGGTATCGATTGATCTGGAAGAACTCCTCGATGTTCTTCTCCTTGTCGCGATGGTGGGAAGTGGGATGGAATGCCTTGTCGATTCCGCTTTCCGGGTAGACGCGGTGGGAGGTATCCCGGCCCATCTTGAACGAGAACACGCGGGTCATGTCCGCCTCGAAGGCCAGCGTCTGTAGGTCGAACATCAGCCTGACGTGCTCATCGAAGGAATCGGGCACCCCGGCGGGCGCCTCGGGTAGCTCCCTCATCTCTCCGCTGCTATTACGCGCTACGACCTTCTGGATTCGCCGCTCGATCTCGCGGATGTCCGAGAGGTAGTGGTCCATTCGCCGACGGTCGGGCGGGTCCAACTCCCGCTTCAGCCGAGACACTTGCCCGGTGACGAAGTCGAGAATGCTCTTGTTGGCCTGCCTGCGGGCTGCCCGCTCTTCGGGCGTGCCACCGGCACCGAACAGCATGTCGAAAACAACTCGGGGATCCCGAATCATGGGAAGCGGCTCGGTGGGTGAGGCCCAGCTAAGGGTGTCCGTGTACACGCAAGAGTAGCCGTAAGCGCATCCGCCCGCCTGATCCACGTTCTCGATGCAGAGCTGCATCGAAGGAATCGGCGTGTCCTGGCCGAATCGCTGCGCATAGAGCTGGTCCATCGACGTTCCAACGAAAACGTCGGAGCTCTCGGTTTGCTTGGGATGGGCCTGGGTCAGGAACGCCGCGCTCGAGCGGAAGTGATCGCCGCCGATCTCCTTGGGCATGAAGGCCTCGGCGTTCCGCACGTCCGTATCGCTGATGATGGTCAGGTAGTCCTGGAACGACTCCAGGGAGCTCAAGGCGGTGGGGCTGAGGTCGCAGTCCCGGCCGACGTCAGCTGGTGACCAGAAGTTTTGGGTTGCTCCCCACTTTGAGCTGCCGGCAGCGCCGTGGACCATCTCGATTGCGACCAGGCGGGTTCGATCCAGCGATGCTTCGGACGCCGTCGCGGCCCACGCTTTCCGGGCGGGCACCATCGCGTCCAGCAACGGCAACGCCACCGTGGCGCCCAGGCCGCGGAGAAAAGTACGACGTGGAATGTGTTTTCCGGTTATTAAACCCATGGGACTGGCCTCCTCGATTAGGGATTACTGGCTCCCACTTGCTTCAGTGTCTTGCGCGACTGCCGCCTTCATCCGGAATGCCGGGCTCCTCGCAATGCCGAGAATGAAAGAGGACATGCGATTGTCGTTGGCCGCCGCCGCCCGCTCGATCGCACGGATCGCCGGCATATCGTAGTACTCCACGCGTCGGCCCAGGGCGTAGGCCATGAGGTTTTCGGTGAACGTTCGGATCAACGAAGTCGAACGGTTCTGAAGTGCTTGCCGCAGGTCACCCGGACTTTGGAGCGGCGTCCCGTCGTAGAGCTCGCCTGACGCATCGATCGGAACCCCTTTGTCGTTGATCCTCCAAGCCCCGGTGGCATCGAAGTTCTCGAGGGCGAGGCCGAGCGGATCGATCATGCGATGACAAGAATTGCACGCGGGACTCGAACGATGCTTCTCCATTTGTTCGCGGACCGAAAGCAGTCTGCCACCCTCCGACTCTCCGGCCTCCTCCAACTCCGGCACATTCGGAGGCGGAGGCGGCGGCGGGCTTCCGAGGAAGACCTCCATAATCCACTTGCCCCGGAGCACGGGAGATGTCCGGCTGGCGTGGGAGGTCAGCGTCAAGATGCTGCCGTGGCCCAGCAGTCCTCTCCGCTCGGGATCGGGGTACGGGACACGCCGGAAGTCTGTGCCGGTGACGTTCCGAATGCCGTAGTGCTTGGCAAGGCGTTCATCGAGGAACGTGTAGTCCGCGGTCAGCAGCTCGAGCACGCTCCGGTCCTCCCGGACAAGGTTCCCGAAGAAAAGCTCCGTTTCGCGCCGCATCGACTGCTTGAGCTGATCATCGAAGTCGGGATACGTCCGCACGTTCGGATGCAACGTTTCCAGATCCTGCAATCGTAGCCATTGGGCGGCGAAGCGGGTGGCCAGCGCCTTCGAGCGGGAGTCGGCCAGCATTCTACGAGCCTGCCCTTCGAGCACTTTTGGACCCGAGAGACGACCCTGGCGGGCGACGTTCGTCAGCTCATCGTCCGGGCCGGTGCCCCACAGGAAGAACGACAGGCGTGAAGCCAGGTCCACGTCGCCGATTCGGTAGGGCTGGCCGGGGTCGGCGCTCGCGGGCGGCTTCTCGAAACGGAACGTGAAAAGGGGGCTCGCCAGAATCCCCTGGAGCGCCGTCCTGATTCCGGACTCGAAGCCACCTTCCTTCTCGCCCACCTCGAACAGCTTCATCAGCGCCTCGAGTTCACTGGAAGCAAGAGGCCCTCGGTATGCCTGGGAGCCCAGTCGCGAGACGATCTTCCGAGCGCAAGGCAACACTTCACTAGGCGAAGCCGGGCGACACGTGAAGATCTTCTGCCGGCTGGGCGTCTCCGAAACCCCGCTGGGGTTGTACGGCCCAGTGATAGCGAGATCCCGCAAGTGGGGCAAGCTCGTGAGCCCGAAGGATTCGGCCGTGCTCGTGTCGGCAAGGGACCAATCGTGCGGGGAAATGAGGTCCTGGACGGGTCCATCGGTCTTCCTGATGAACGCGGCGGAGACCCGCTGCGGACCTGCCCGGATGAAGATGGGCTCGGTCCGAATGTTCACGCCGTTCGGGTCCGACTCGTGCATCCATCGATCGATGTCCAGCAGCGCAACCAGCTCGCCGTTGACCGAGAGCTCGATCTGCTCCGGATCATCTCTCGTGTGAAGGGCCGATCGACCGCTACCGTAGAGTACTCCGGTGATCTCGTGGTGGAAGGACACCCTGAAGAGGTACTCGCCATCGGCGGGGAAATTGTGGACCACGGAGGTCCCCCCACGCGTTCCGTAGGGTGCACCTTCCACGTGCTCGGTTTGCGAGACCCAACGCGTGACCTTGTAGGTGGCTTCCCGGGAGCCGGCCTTGGGGTCGCCAACGGCCAGGCGGCTCACCTCGCTCGCCGCGCGGAGATACGCTTCTAACAACGTCGCAGACAGCATTTGGACGTCCGCGATGTTGTCGAAATTGGCGCTCTTCGTGTCGAGCGGAAGGTAATCTCCCGCGTCGATGTCTAGCGCCAGGAGGTCACGGACGGAGCCCTCATATTCGGCTCGATTGAGGCGCTGGAAGGTCCGTCGACCGGGATTCGGACTCGTAGCCGCCGTTTCGTCGAGGCGGGTTTCGAGCTCGGTGGCAAGCGCTGCGAGGCTTTCTTCACTCGGCCGAGGCACACCGGCGGGAGGCATCATGCCCGCCCGCAGTTTGCGGATCATCTTCTCCGCGAGCTTCGCTTTCTCTTCAGCCGTAGCCACCTCAAACGAATCCAGGGACATGCTTCCCAGAAGTGTCACGTCGTTGTGACACTGCTGGCAGACGTCTTCGATCACTGCCTGGGCCGCGTCAACCTTTTCGGGCATCGACGTGCTGCCGCCGTGGTTGCTGGCGACCGCTTGCGGGAAGGGTCGGGGGGCGCCGTGGACGGCGGGCTCGGTTTCCGCAGCCAGACTCAGAAAAACAATTGCGGTGCCAAGCATCGCAACCGTGATTCTCATCGGTCTTGCCTCACGTCACGACCATATCATGGTTTTTTAGTGCAGAGGAGCTCTGTATCAGTTCAGAACGGGCCCCTCTGCCGGGCATCATCCCAGATACAGTTCAGCGTACCATACCAGCGATTCGGGCCCGCGGTCCAGACCGCCGCGGTGGCCCTGGACGCACCTCAATTCCATCGCAACGCCCGCTCTTACGAGCGAGTTCTCCGGTGGCCGGCGCGATTTGTCGGACACCAAGGCCCGAGACATCTCTCCGATTCCCCTCGCGCGATAGATATCATCGCGGTTATCGGCTCAGCGTCGCCGCCAGGCGTCGACAGGCCGGTCATCGTTCCGAAGGGCGTCTTCGTCGACCCAGGAGTAGGGGCCGAACGGGCGCTGTTCGGGCCAGATCTCGTCCAGCGTATCGTCGTCGTAGAGGACTCCCCCTTTCATCACGTACCGGATGTCCATCGTGTTGCGGATGTTGTCCAGCGGGTTTTGATTGAGTACGACCAGGTCGGCGAGCTTGCCGGCCTCCAGGGAGCCCAGGTCCCGGTCCGCGCCCAGGAAGGAGGCGCTGCCAAGCGTCGCGGTCCGGAGCGCGCCCATCGGGCCCAGCGCGGTCGCGGCCATCCAGATTTCCCAGTGGATGCTGGTGCCGTGGTGCTCGCCGTGCCCACCCAGAGCGCTGCGCCCGCCCTCGGCGAGGATATCGGCGAGCCCCTGTGCGATCAGTGGGAAGCTGTAGTCCGTGTCCGGCCGCAGCATGCGCCGGCGCAGGAACGTGGTCATCCGCCACGGCATCCAGCGGCGCTGTTTCTCCTGTTTCCAGACGTCGGATTCGGCGTACCAGTACTCGACGTTGGCCGCCGTGGAGCTGTCGAAGATGAAGGGGTTCGAATAGACGGTCTTCGCCTGTGCGAAGAACTTCGCGACGTCGGAGTAGATGGGAATGACGCTGAGGGGGTGCTCCCATCCGGAGTAGCCGTCCATCGCATGGCCGAGGTTGTATTCGAGGTCGTAGCCCTCGGTCGTCAGCATGATCCCCTTCTCCCGGGCGACGTCGGCAATCCACTGCCGCCGGTCGCGGCGGGGGTGCGAGTGCTGCTTCAGCGAGACGGCGCCCCAGGACTGGAGCCGGGCGATGTGCTCGGCCGTCACCTCCCGACTGGCCAGCTCGCCAAACGGGAGCGGGTCGCCGGTGCTGAACGTGCGGGGACCGATCATGCGACCGGTCTCGATCAACTCGGCCGTGGGGAAGATGTTCTGCGCCCATATCGAATTGTCCAGGCTGGTCGTGACCCCGTAGGCGAGGTAGAGGCCGACCTCGTAGTCCCGCAGGGGCCGGTAGCCGCGGTGCTCGCGGTGGTGATGCGAGTGCATGTCGACGAACCCGGGGATTATCGTGCGGCCCGAGGCATCGATCACCCGGTCGGGGCTGCTGGTGTCGCAGGTGCCGACACAGGCGATGCGCGGTCCGTTCACCACGATCGTGCCGCTCTCGATGACCTCGTCGTTGCCCGGGCCGGCGAAGGTGACGATACGCGCATTGGTGAGAGCCATCGTGCCCGCAACGGTGCGGCGAGGCACGACCAGGCGGACGTCGAACGTTTCGCTCTGCCCGGTGGTCAGGTCGTGACGGTAGTACCGGCTCCCGCTGCCGAACTCCAGCGAGTCCGCGTCACGCCAGCGAACGAACAGGCCGCCGGTGCGGCTGAGCTGGCGGACGGGCAGGCCGCTGCTTCGTCTGTCGAGTGTGAAAGGCGCGTCGCCGACTCCCGTCCTCCCGTCCGCGGCAGCGGCGCGACGTACACGTCGTTGGCTTCCTGGAAGGCGATCCAGCGGCCGTCGGGCGAGGCCGCGACCTCGTCGGCGGACGGAAGGATCAGGTGAACACGCGGGTCCTCGCCGTCGGGCCGCACCGAGACGACGGCGGTGCCCCCGTCGATGATTTCCGGGAAGAAGACGCGACCTTCGGGCCCCCAGGACGGCGAGAGGATCGCCCGGCGCTGGACCCTTTGGGGACCGCTACCCGTCGGCAGCGCGACCCGCGCGACGGGTGTCGGGTCGCCGCCGTCTGCGGGGACGCGGACGAGATCCCACCCTTGAAGGACACGGTGCCGTCGGGTATGTGGCGCCCGAAGGCGAGCCAGCGTCCCTCCGGATAGATCTCGGGCGCGAACGCGCCGCCACTGGAGCGGCGCCCGATGCCGTCGCGTCGGACGACGATGTACTCGCCATCCGGCGTCCAGGCCGGTGTCAACGCTCGGGAGTTCAGGTCGTGGAACACGACCCGCGGCTGGGAGCCGTCGGCGTTCATGATCCACAGGTTGTCCTGGCCACCCCGGTCCGATATGAAGGCCACCGTCCGGCCGTCGGGCGAGATTCGCGGGTGGTAGTTCAGCGCGACGCCGCTGTTCTGGGTGAGTGGCTCGGTGGTCCCTCCCTCCGCGTCCATGCGGTAGACATGGCCGAGGAGGTCGAAGACGATCCACGATCCGTCGGGGCAAACGTCGACCGACATCCACGTCCCTTCGGTCGTGGTGAAGTCGATCTCCCGGGTCTAGCCCCGGGGGAGTGAGACGCCCCAGTCCGTAGGCTCCTGGGCGGAGAGCATCCCCGCATGGATGAGCGACGCGGCGCCGGCGAGGACCGCGGTGACGAGCCACCGCTGGCTCTTTCGCCGCACCCCTCGACCGGAGATTCCAGCGAAGCCCTTCCGGCAGGGACTACTGGAAATGCCGGTTCGAGCGACGACCTCCCGGAGCAGACCGTGAAAATCGCATATTGAATGCCAGTCCATAGCAACCTCCATTGTTTATAGCAAACCGACGCGAACCCGAACTAGACAGGGGCGGTTCCAAATTGTAAGAACACAGCAACAACTTTCTGTCCCACCTTACAGGCCAAGGCAGCGTACTTGGTCCCCCGACCGACGATCTACCGTTCGGAGTTGCCTTCAGCTTCCAACAACCGTTTCGTTGCTTCTCGGAGCCTGCCCACAAGCTGCACATACGGCGCGAGGTGGTGGGCGATTTCAGCGTGTTGCTGGGCTTCTCGAACCTTGCCCTGACCGAGAAGAGGGCTCGCCAGCATCCAGTGAGGACGATTACCAGAACGAATCGATTTCGATCAGGTGCCGGATCCAGGATTCGGTTCGAGCGTCGTCGCCTATGGTACCCAGTTTTGCAAGGTAGCGCCCGTCCGGTCCTTGCACAAACGCGGCGAACTCCTCCTCGAACCGCTTGCCCTCGGAATCACTATCCGGATCCGTCCGGATATAACGTTCTCTAACACCTGGCCCGCGGCCTCCTTCATCTCCTCAGTGACGACCGGCCGAAACGATACTTTGTGCATGGCAACTCCTGCTAACGCTCTTCATGCTTGGATCGATGCTGACTCGCTCCTCCCGAGACAACTCAGGCTTGCCTCGGCCAGGATCACGGCGCAATGCGTATGCTTGCATAAACGGTGATAGGCGACAAGGCCCATCGAGCAACTTCACTCTGAGTTGCAAGAGCGGAACCAGTTAACCGCCCAGTCTCGTCGAGACCGTGGCCCGCTCGATATGCGGATCCTGGCAGCTCGACTTATGAGCCCAGAAGCGCAATCGATTGGACTCGGCAGTCCGAGCGATTTAGCGTTGGACACCATGCCGGCCTCGCTGTAGATTACGAAAGGAGCCGGGCGTAGGTCGTTTCCCAAGCGTAACCTCCCCGCTTCCAGGAAGATTGTTCCTGATCTCATCTAGCACAAAAGGCAAGGTGTTCCATGCGACAGAATTCGAAACATTCTCCGATTAGCCATGGCATCGTTTTGATAAGCCTCTTGGCGGGGCAGCTCCGGGCCGAGGCCGAGAAGCGGCCTATGACGCTCGTCGATCTCCTGGAAGTTCCAAGATTGAGCGATCCTCAACTCTCTTCCGACGGTCGTCACGTGCTGTTCGTTCTCTCCGAGCCCGATTGGGAGATCAACGGGCGGGTGAGCCACATCTGGCGCGCTGAGCCAAATGGCAACGCTCCTATTCAGATGACGAACGGACGCAACGGAGAAAGTGAGCCTCGGTGGTCACCCGACGGCCAGCGGATCGCTTTCGTCGGCCGGCGCGGTGACCTGCCCCAGGTCCACATCATGAGGAGCGCCGGCGGCGAGGCCGAAAAGGTAACTCATCACGCCACCTCGGTGTCCAGGCTTTCCTGGGCGGCCGACGGCACCTTTGTCTACTTCCTGGCATTCGAGCCAAAGACTGCAGAACAGGAGGTACACGAGAAGGTAGACGACGACGTGTACCCGTTCGACGAGAACTACACGCACCGCCACCTCTGGCGGATTTCCATTGCCGACAAAGTTGAGGAACGGATCACGAAGGGGGACTTCTCGCTACTCGACTATCAACTGTCGCGAGACGGACGGAGGATTGTCTTTCACCGCGCACCGACGCCACTGGGCGGCGATGCACACAAAGGCGAAGTGTGGGTGATGGACGCGACAGGAGAAAACGCGGTTCAGATTACCAAGAACAGCTGGCCCGAAGCGCCGAGCTGTTGCGGAGGGCGTGGAGCTCAGCTCTCGCCCGATAATTCGCAGGTGTTGTTCTTTTCGATGGCAAACGAGCGGTTTGATCCCTTGAGTTCTGCTGGCTTGTACAAGAGCAGCATGTTCCTGGTCTCGGCCACCGGTAGCCAGCCGCAGATGCTGCTTCCGGATCTGCTATACGACGTGGTGGATGCCTCCTGGTCGGTTACGGGGCAGTCGATTTTCTTCGTCGCTAACATGGGTGTCCATAGTGAGCTATTTCGGGTCGATCTTGACGACGGTAAGCCGGTGCAGTTGACCGATGGCCGACATGCGATCAGGTGGACGCTGGCGTTACCGGCCAACCAGCATGTACTTACCATTGACGAGCCGACCAACCCAGGCGACGTCTGGATGTTCCCGGCGGCGGGTGACGACGTTGCCCCGACCCAGATCACCCACGTGTTCGACTATCTGGCGCGCGAGTTCGAGCTGCCGCGGCAAGAGAAGCTTCAGTGGACGGGCGCCGACGGCGTGACGATCGAGGGACTTCTCTATTATCCGCTTGCGTATGAAGCCGGTAAGCGCTACCCGCTGGTTTCGCAGAACCATGGTGGCAGCGCGTCATCGGACAAGTTTGGCTTTGGTCGATGGATCGACTACGTGCAGGTGCTCACGGCCAAGGGTTATGCTGTGCTCAAGACGAACTTTCGCGGGAGTGGCGGCTACGGCGCCGCATTTCAGCGCGATCGGATGCGGCATTTCTTCAACAACTCCCACCTCGACATTTTGGCTGGAGTCGATCTTGTCATCGACATGGGTATCGCCGATCCGGATCGCCTCATCAAGATGGGATGGAGCGGCGGCGGGTACCAGACGAACTGGATGATCACATTTACGGACCGTTTCAAGGCAGCCTCATCGGGGGCGGGCGCAGTCAACTGGATTTCGATGTACGGGCAGAGCGACCTAAGGCATTTCCGCACGGCCTGGTTTGGTGGCACCCCGTGGGAGCAAGACGCCCCTTTCTCGAACTACTGGGAGCATTCCCCGCTGAGCAAGATCTCGCAAGTGAAGACGCCTACGCTGATTCTGGTAGGAGAGAACGACGTGCGGGTGCCGGCTCCTCAGTCGGTCGAGCTATATCGAGCGCTCAAGTCCAACGGCGTTCCGACGCGCCTCTACGTCGCACCCCGAGAAGGACACGGATGGAGAGAGCTGCGCCATCAACTGTTCAAGATGAACGCTGAGTTGGATTGGTTCGAGAAACACGCGATGGGCCGCGACTATACATGGGAAAAGGTGCCCGTCGACACCGGAGATGACGAGAAAGGAAAGGATTCTACCCAACCCTAGGCAGGAGGGACGGGATCGGATAGGAAAGCGACCCTAAAGAGACCGCGACTCTTCGGCAGAGGCGGAGAATCCCGGAAGCACTGTGGAAGGTTGGGGCGGGACTGGCGAGCGAGTGTGGAGTCCATGGGACGTCGCGTGCCTTGAGGTTGAACTACGAAGAGCTGAAGAGGCACTGGTCGGCATCGGCGGAAGGAAAAGTAAAAAAGAGCGCCGAGGCGGAAGCTAGTTCGTTTTGTTCCGCTGATGGCGCCTGGGCTGGTGGGCGGACAAGCAGCGGCGGAGTACAAGGGTGTGGACGGCACTTGGATGCGGGTTGACCTCTTAGCCGCCGCCCTGCGCGACCGGCTGGATCTCTCTAGCAGCCTTCTGCGTCTCGGAGCCCTCGTCGTCCAGGCGAGTTATCGGGCGCACTCGATAAGCGAAGGCGTCGGGCGCACAAACAGAGGCCGGCCCGAGGAGGAGTTCCCCCCGGGCCGGCCCCATCGAGGAACCGATCGCGAGGCTACGGCAGCGTCAGCGCCACCAGCGAGCCCGGTTGGTTGCGTTTCGCGCTGCCCGCCTGCACCACGATGTACTGCTTTGCTTCGTGCATGTAGGTCATCATCCCGTACTGGCCGGGTATCGGGAGCTCGACGCTCGCCAGGATCTCACCCGTCCGCTTGTCGCGGGCATGCAGGAGCGGCATGCCGTTCTCGCTCACTTCGGCATCGCCCCGCAGGTCCTCCATGGTTTGCAACAGGAGGTCGCCCACGACCATCTGGATGGAGTTGCCGGTTCCTCCCGTATTGGGAATATCCACTCCCGACAAAAGAGGGTGGTTCCTGATCCGCTCGGGCGTCTCGCCGACCGGAATGTCCCAGAGCTTTTCGCCCGTGTTCATGTCGTAGGCGGCGAGCCCTTGGTACAGAGGCTTGTAGACCGGCAGGCCCTCGATCAGCGGCAGAAACGCGCGGCGGCCGCCGGGCGCCCACGCTGCGACCGTGGTACCTGTGGTGGACGTATGCCGCTCCCGCCCTCTCCAGCTCACCGCACTCAGTCCGGGCAACCCCCGCTCCTCGTCCTCCCCGTTCGTGGGCACCAGGAACGAGGGGGCTCTGCAGCCCCGCCGGTGCGACGCGTACATGATTCCCGTCGTCGGATCCGCAACCGGCGGATGGTACATGTTCAACCCGCCGCTGCAGCCGACAACGTTGCGGTAGTCGTTGTTGTGGGGATAGGGCAGCGGCGGTACGTAGAGGCCCCCGACCCGAAATTCGCTCAGGATCTCCGTGGCGCGCCGCCTCAGCTCCGGCGTGTAGTCCATCACGAACTCGTCGGTGATCCCGTTCCATACGATGGGGTCCAGCGGTTCCGGCCGGGTCGGGTAGGGTTGCGTGGGCGCCGTATAATTGCCGGGGACCTGGGTCTGCATGACCGGGCGCTCCTCGATAGGCCAGATCGGCTTACCGGTCTCCCGGTTCAACGCGAAGATGAGGCCCTGCTTCGTGTTCTGGATCAACGCGGGGATTCGCTGTCCGTCCACCGTGAGATCCATCAGAATGGGCGCGGCGGGAATGTCGTAGTTCCACTGGTCACTGTGGTGGATCTGGAAGTGCCACCTCCGCTCGCCCGTCCTGACGTCCAACGCGAGGACGCTGCCGCCGAAGAGGTTGTGGCCCGGGCGATGGCCCGTGTACGACTGGACGGTCGAGGCGTTCGTCACGATGTACACGAGCCCCAGCTCCGGGTCGGCGGACGCGGGAGCCCACGACGACATGTCGCCCGACCACCGCCAGGCGTCGTTCTCCCACGTGTCGTGGCCGAACTCGCCGGGCCGCGGGATGACGTGGAACTTCCAGAGATGCTCTCCGGTTCTGCCGTCGTAGCCCATGATGTCGCCCGGGACGTTCTCGATCCGGGTCTGGTCGTAGCTGGGCTCGTGGCCGATAAGCACCACGACCACCCCGTTCACCACGATGGGCGGCGACGAGCTGGTGACCATGCCCAGCTGCCTCGGGATCCCGTGGTCCGCGTCGTACGGCCCGGTCGTCCGGGTCAGCCAGGGCTCCCAGTCCGCCACGAGGTCCGGTATCAGATCAACGACGCCGGTCCGGGAGAAATCCTCCACCGGTACGGGCGTGCCCCAGTCCTCCAGGGGCCGCCCCGTCTTGGCGTCCAGCGCCCAGAGGAAGAAGGCGGGCGACGTGATGTAGATCACGCCCCGTCCGTCCACCTCCGCGTAGGCGACACTCTTTCCGAAGTCCGTCCTCGGCGAGCGCAGATACCTCATCGTCTCGGGCTCCCGGAAGGTCCAGAGCGTCTCGCCCGTGGTGGCGTCGATCGCCGCCACCTGCCGCCGCTGACCGACAACCGTGTACAACACGCCGTCCACGAAGACCGGCGTGGACCGGAACGTGTACTCGACGCTCGGCCCGAAGTTGTCCCCCCGCCAGGTCCAGGCTACCTGCAGATCGGAGAAGTTGGACGCGTTGATCTGGTTCAGCCGCGGATTGGACCGGGTGTGCCCGGCGTCACCTCCCAGGTAATGCCACTCCCCGTTCTCGAGGCCCGTCATCTGCGCGGAGCCAGCGGACGCGACTCCTAAGAGGGCCGCTAGAGCCAGGACGCGACAACCGATCCAGGATCGCTTCATCATGCTTCCTCCTTGAGAAGAGCTGGGAACGATTAATACGAGCTCTCGACTGACTGGCGTACAGCAACCTCCAGGCTCGGAGGACGATACGTAAGGTATGTGTGGGAGCCGGGCTCCGGGGAAGAAGAAAGCGTACGACCTGACATCGTGATCTTCCCTCCTCGCGGTGAGGACGGATGGCCAAAAAAAAGCTCGTGCAAACGCCCGAGCCACTTCGGGGAATTGTCTTCGTCCCCGATGCGGCGCTCTCCTCCCGCCTCCTCGACTCTACTCGCGCATCCACGACCCGCGTGAACAATCATTAATAATAGACGAACTCTCCCTCCTGTGCCTCATCAAAATGCGTCCGTGTTTGAAATCACAATACTTACGCGCCGTTCTTCGGCCAAAGCGCCCGGTGCTGCGCTTGAGATCGCGCCGAGGGCGGTGGACACTCCGGCGCTATGCTCCGTGTTCTCATCTTCCTCGTCTCACTCGGCGCCAACGCGCTGCGCGCGATCTGTCGGTGCCGAGCCGACCTCGTGATGGAAAACCTCGCGCCGCGCAGCAATTGGCAAGGATACGCCGAACGAGAGAGCTGCCACACTTCGGCCATCCTCAGCGACGAGAGTTGTTGTAATGCGGAGTCCGTGATTATTGTAGAGCTCTACATAATCGTTGTTGAACTAAGCCGCTCGCGCGGCGGCGGGACCTGCAAGCTCTCCCGAACTGGTGAGCCAAACTGGGGGCATTTTGCCTGCGCCTTTTTCGCCGCAGCCCATCGCCCTTCCAGGGAATCACGGCGCGCAGGTCGTGTCAAGGTTTCGCGCGCTTTGCGCCGCCCTGCACGACCTTCGCGCGCCGGCTGCGCCGCCCTGGACACGACCTGCGCGCCGTGATGCGAGTCACTATGGGCGATGGGCGGACGGGTGCCTCCGGCAGGGGCTCCGGACTCCGGGTTTTGCACGGCAAGCCAGCCGCGGTGAACTCACTCGCCTCTAACCGGTTTCCCTTGTTTTTCCGGGCCACGGGAGCCAGAAGGGATTAAGGAGGACGGCTTCGCCGTCGTCTTCATTCGTTCGATCTTCGCTCCGGACAACGAGTCCTGCGTTTCTCGGAACCGCTCTCTCACACATGGCATCATCCCTGTCCCCCGCGGGCGGCGATGGTTCGACCCACGTGAACTCGTACCGACAGACGTCCTCGCCATGCCCAAACATGCTTCCGTGGCGCGCGGATCGCATCGCTGCCTCCGTGTCCGACAATGGCGCGTGGCTACGGGTCCGTCCGGATTAGCATTAATAATGATGAGCCACAACTCCAGTAGTGGCGTGGATACTAACGTTGCCTTATGAACCGTTAGCGTTACGCCGAAGCCAGGCCGGCGCCGCGAAACGCCACTCGCCTATTCCCGACCTCGTAAGAGAACGCCCTGGCACCTTGGTATCGACGAAGAAGAAGGTCGCGTAATCGTGAGCCTGGAGAGTTTCAACTAAGAAAGGACTTGACTCAGGTCTCGATGTACAATAGGCAGCGGAATTTGAAACGGCCACAATGGAAATCCCGGGTTAGGTCATTCTTTTCGAGGTGAGGTGTGGTTATGTCGAATGCAAGTCGACGGAGGTTAGTGGTAGCGTTGGCCTTCGTCACAGGGCTCGGCACTGGAGTCGAGGCCTTCGCCCAGGTCCTCCCGAATCCGTATCGCGCTGTAGATGGCTGGGCCCAGCTTCCCGACGGGAGGAAGATGGGAGCGGTGGGCGGGGTGACGATCGACCCCGATGGCGAGCATATCTGGGCGGTGGTGCGATGTTACCAGTCCGACTGGCCGGCCCGGTTCGGCAACGAGTGTCTCGATTCGGATCTGGACCCGATCCTCAAGTTCGACCTGGAAGGCAATGTCGTGGAGAGCTTCGGGAGCGGGATGTTCATATGGCCCCACGGGATCGACGTGGACCAGGACGGAAACGTGTGGGTGACCGACGGGGTGGGCGCCGCGCGAACGCCAGAGGGGACAAGAGGACACCAGGTCATCAAGTTCGGCCCGGACGGAGAGGTGTTGATGACCCTCGGCACCCCGGGAGTTCCCGGAGACGGTCGGTACAGCTTCAACGCCCCGAGCGATGTCGTGGTGGCTGACAATGGCGACATTTTCGTCGCGGATGGCCATGGCAACAATACAAACAACCGCGTGGTGAAGTTCTCGAGTGACGGGACGTTCATCAAGACCTGGGGACAGACCGGCTACGGGCCGGGCGAGTTCCGGACGCTGCACGCCATCGCCATCGATTCCAGAGGACGGGTGTTCGTGGGCGACCGCTCGAACAACCGGATCCAGATTTTCGACCAGGACGGGAACTTCCTGTCCAGGTGGACGCAATTCGGGCGACCGAGCGGGATCTTCTTCGACGAAAACGACCAGATCTATGTGGCCGACTCGGAGTCAGACGATGTGCAGAATCCGGGTTGGGAGATGGGGATCAGGATCGGGGACGCCCGAACCGGTTGGGTGACCGCCTTCGTTCTCTATCCGTGGGGGGATCCGCGTGAGACCACGGGGAATGGGGCGGAGTTCGTTGCGGTGGATCGCGACGGCAACCTGTACGGTGGGGAGCCCCGCCCCCGGAAGTTGCAGAAATACGTCAGAGTGAGGCCATAGACCTGCGCGATGCGCTGTGGGCCCTTCGCTCCCGCCCAGGGCAGGCTTGGCAAGACGTATGAGCAGGGGTTTGAGATCCGCAAAGACCCCCGAGTCCCAGCGACCGAGGAAGATCTCGTCACTCAATTCGAGCTGATGATCCAGATTCGCGACAAGCTATCGGAGACCACCGATGCCGTGTACCGGATTCGGGAAGCGCGGGAGCAGATCGAGGAGCGCGAAGGTGCCGCGGGCGGCGAGGTTTCGGAAGCGGCGGCCGAACGGATCAAGGAGCTCTTGGACATCGAAGGGAAACTGACGCGGCTCGTGGGCCCCAACCCCATGGCGCTGCCTCAGAAGGCGCTCCACAACAAGCTGGCCGCTCTCACCGCGGTGGTGTCGAGCACCGACATGGCTCCTACCCGCCAGTCCTACGAAGTGTTCGAGGATCTCTCGGCCCGGGTGGCGGTGCAAGTCAAACGGTTGGAGGCAATCGTCGACTCCAACCTGACCGACTTGCTGGGCAGCAAGACGGGTGAGCTGGCCACGGTTCGCTCAACTGCCGGGGCGTCGAGCTGAGAATACGGGTCACGATGCGAACCTGGTTGATGATTACGACCACGTGCGTTGTTTTGCTGGCCGTTGGCTGGGCCATCTTGCCTCGAACAGACGAAGGTCCGCCACCCAAGCGCCCGAGCGAGGAGCTCGGGCGCTCCATTGAAATCGAAGCGACTGGCGGGGCGCGAGCCTCCGGCGCATCACGCGTGGGGTCCCACGGCACCGATATCCATGGGGACGACGACAGCCGGTACGGTGGCGAGTTGATTTACGCCTACGGGGTCGAGCCCCGGACCCTGTTTCCGGGCTTCGAGCTCGCCAGCAACGCTCAGGAGATCTGGTTGAACGTTTGCGAGAACCTCGTGGAAATCAACGAGAAGAATGAAGTCGTACCCTGGCTGGCGAGTAGCTGGGACTTTTCCGACGACGACAAGGTATGCACGGTCGAGCTTCAAAAAGGAGTCCGTTTCACCGATGGCACTTCCCTGAACGCCGAAGCGGTCAAGTCTGTTTTCGACGAGATCCGGGCTCGCAAGTTCGTGGCCACGTACCTGCTAGAAGGCATCAACGAAATCGAAGCGGTAGACGAGCACACCGTGAGCTTTCGCTTCGACGCCCCGTTGGCGGCCTTTCTCCCAAATCTTGCCTATCGATCCCTGTGTATTTGGAACCACAGGGCTTATTTAGAGCATGGCGCGGAGTGGATGAACACTCACCCCACCGGCACCGGGCCCTTCCTCCTGGACGAGTGGCGGCACGGCGAGTTTATCCGCTTCGTGAGGAATCCGCGCTACTGGAAACCCAGGCTACCATACCTGGACGGCTTGACCATCGTGATCGTACCGGAGGCCAGCGTGAGAACCATGATGCTGGAGACCGGCGAGGCCGACCGGGCCGTCCAGCTCAGCGATTTCGACCTGCAGTGGTTGGACGCCGACCCGCACATCACCGTTCGTACCGTCCCCAGCACCCGGCAGTACTACGTCGTGCTGAACAACCTCGCCCCGGGACTGAAAGATCCGCTCGTGCGAAGGGCGCTGAACTACGGGGTGGACAAAGTCGGGATGGTGGCCAGCGTGTTCGCCGGTGTCGGAGCATCGCCTCCCCGGGCACCTATCCTCTCGGAGGGCGTGGTCGGTTTCGTGGACATGACGGAGGGCGAGGAATCCCTCTACCCCTACAGTGAGCAGCGGGCGAGGGCTCTTCTCGAGCAGGCGGGATATTCCGACAAAGACGGAGACGGCGTGGTTGAGGACCGGGACGGTAGCCCTTTGAAACTCAGTCTCATCGCCGCCAAAGGTCGCTCCAAGGGAGACGACCAGATAGCCGAGCTCGTCCACATCATGTTGAGAGACATCGGGGTGGATGTTTCGCTGAGGTTCTGGGAGTGGGCCACCTATGCTTCGATGCTTTCGCTCCCGCCCGAGCGGGCCGAGTATGAGTTAGCACTGCTGTCCTGGGGGATTCCGACGGCCGACGCGGATGAGCCGATGATGCTCCTGTTTTATTCCCGCTCATGGAAGCCGATCGGCTCGAATAGAATGTTCTACGCAAACGAAAGGGTGGACCAGTTGGCCCTCGCCGCCCATCATGCGGTCGATCCGGAGCGCCGAATCGAGCTCGTCGCGGAGTGGGCAAGCTTGATTATCGAGGATGCGCCTGTCATCTTTCTGCCCACCTTGAGCTTGAATCTAGCAACGAGGACCTATGTCCATGGCGATCAGATCTTACCCGTCGAGAACTATCCGACCCGATTCGCTTGGCTGGACAAGAGGGTAATGGCCCGTCAAGGGATCAAGCGATAGAGACATAAGACCACAGGAAAGGAGTATATCAAGATGGATTCCTTCGCACAGACGTTTGGCGTACCGGTCGGCGAGAAAACGAAGACCTGGCTGCCGGTTGGATCGGACCCGCTCTCGGAAGTCCGGCTTCCGCTCTGGGTGGCTGCAGGGAAGCAAGAGGGACCCATGGTTGCGGTGACCGGGGGCGTTCACGGGGCCGAGTATGCCGGAATCCTGGGTGCGATCCGGGTGTTTGGGCAACTGGACCCCTCCGAGCTCAACGGGACGGTGGTCGTGATCCCCGTTTGCAATCCCGTGGCCTTCTCCAGAATTACCAGGTACGTGAGCCCCATCGACAATCTGAATTTGAACCGTGTCTTTCCCGGAAACAAAGAAGGCTCCTTCACGCAGCGGCTCGCCTCGGTGATCTTCGAGAACGTGGTCTCACGGGCCCAGTATGCCATCGATTTGCACTCCGGAGATTTCTGGGAACGGCAGCTCTCACACGTCAAGTACTACCTCACCGACAACGATGAGGTGGACCGGGCCTCGAGAATGATGGCACGGGCGTTTACCCAGAGGTTCTTCCACCCGATCCACCCCAAAAAGAGAACCATGGTCGGCGCGCTCTTCATGGAGGCGGCAAAAGCAGGAGTCCCGAGCATCATCTCCGAGGCGGGGAGCGAAGGAAGGCTGAGCCAGCGCGATGTGGAGCTGGACGTGGAGTTCCACAAACGCGGGGTTTTCAATTTTCTCCGCCACATCGGCGTTTTGGCCGATCAAGATCCCGCCAAAGTCTCTGAGTACGAAGAAGTCGTCGCAGAGGTCACGCCGCGGGTCAACCACGGCGGCATTTTCCTTCCCGCGGTCGTCACCGGAGACCGAGTCGAGGAGGGAGGGGCGCTGGGAGAGATCCGAAATATCGATGACGAGGTGTTGGAGGCTGTTCATTCCCCCTTCGCTGGAATTGTGCGCATGCTCTTCACCGTCGGTGTCGTCAACACCGGGGATCCCTTGATGCACATCTGGCAGACGAGACCGGCCTAGAAACCATGCGCGTGCTGAACCTCTTGTTCGGCAGACTGCTGTTCATGATGCCGGCCGGACTGGTCGTTGTCTCTTTCTCGTTTGCCCTGATTCACCTGGTGCCGGGTGACCCGGCGCTTCTCATCGCCGGGGACAAGGCATCGGAAGAAGTTGTCGAAGCGATTCGGAAAACCTACGGGTTCGATCAACCCCTTCTCGCTCAATTCGAAAGATACCTCTCACGGCTGCTTCGAGGTGATCTCGGCGTGTCCATCTACAACCAAGAGCCGGTCATCGACCTGATCATCCCCCGTTTCGTCAACACCGCCCAGTTGGCGATCCTCGCCATGTCGCTCGCGGCGGTATGGAGTTTGCTGCTTGGATGCCTCGCCGCGATATGGCGCCACCGCATGATGGAAAAGTGTATCAAGACGATATCTCTGCTTGGGGTGTGCACGCCCTTGTTTCTCATCGGGTTGGCCGGCCTATACCTGTTCTCGGTTCGCTTACGCCTCTTGCCGCTCGGCGGGATGAGGAGCTGGCAAGCTTATGTGTTGCCGGTGATGAGCCTGGCGATTTACCAGGCGGCCTTTCTTACGCGCATGACCACCGCCTGCATGTTGGATGCTCTGGACCGGGAATACATTACCACCGCGCGAGCCAGAGGCGTTCCCGAGTTCAGAGTTCTCTTCCAACACGCGCTGCCGAACGCGCTCTTGCCCATCATGACCGTGATGGGATTGCGCTTTGGCTATACGTTGGGAGGGGCGGTCGTCACCGAAGTAGTCTTCACGTGGCCGGGCCTCGGCCGGTTGATGGTCAACTCCATCCTGACCCGAGATCTGCCTCTAACTCAAGGGACCCTGTTGGTGTTCGCCGCCGCTCTCATCACCACCAACCTCATCGTCGATGTACTTTACTCGATGGCGGATCCCAGGATCGAGAGTGCGTAAATTCGTGAGGCGGGTCGAGGAGCAGTGATGGGGTGGTGGCGGTTCGGTGGTGACAGGTTTGCCGCTTTTTTTGGCGGTGTTCTCCTCGTCTTTTTCCTCGTGGCGGTGACCGCTCAGTGGATCACGCCTTACGATCCCTACGGCGTCGACCTGAGAAATGCGTTCTCGCCCCCGTCCCTGACGCACCCATTCGGGACAGACCAGTTCGGAAGGGACGTGGCTTCGCGCACCATCCTGGCGACGCGGGTCACCACCCGAATCACTGCGAGCGCACTTTTGATGGCGCTCGCCACAGGGATTCCGCTGGGAATGCTCGCCGGATATGTTGGAGGCAAAGCGGAAGCCCTGGTGATGCGGGCAACGGACGTCCTTCTCATCTTTCCGCCCATTCTTCTGGCGATTACCGTCATGGCGGTGACCGGGCCTAGTGAAGATGGCGTCATTGGTGCCCTAGGGCTCTACGCGATGCCTCAGTTCATCAGAATCGCGAGGAGCGCGACGCTGGCAGTGAAGCGGGAGCTCTACGTCGAGGCCTCGGCGGCGCTGGGCGCGAGCCGAATGCGCATCTTGTTGTGCGACGTTTGGCCCAACATATCGGCTCCGCTCACCGTGCAGGCCACCTTGATGTTTCCGGCACTCGTCCTATCGGCGTCCGCGTTGAGCTTTCTCGGGCTGGGGGTTCAACCGCCCACCCCGGAGTGGGGAGCCATGCTCAGTGAGGCCCGGAACTTTCTTCGACACGCCCCCCATCTCGTGCTGGGGCCAGGGACAGCGCTTTTGCTGTTCGTCCTCGCGTCCAACCTCGTTGGCGACAGCATCCAGCAAACCCTCAGCCCGAGAGCGATGAAATAATAGCGGTAGTTACATTTTTCAGACGCAAAGACAGGATGGTGCAGCACAAATCCGTGGCATCGAGAACGCTGGAAGCGTGGGAGACTCTCATCTACGGCAGCGAGGGGGCCATACGACAGGGGATCCGCGTCCCGGTGCTAGAATGATGACTCGCATCCAACGGCCCACCGGTTAACATGAGGCTCGAACCAGGCACGACCCTAGGCGCCAACATTATTAATAGCGGTTTGCAGGAATCGAGCGAAGCACGGCGTTACGCGAGGCACGATGCTTGTAGAGCGAGCATTCGTGCAAACCGTAATTGAACTAAGCCGCCCAGCTAGCGGCAACTATGCATAAATTGGAGTGAGAAGACGGTCGGACAGGAAGTCGGAGTTGGACGTCAGGGAGTTGCGAATCGACAGAGATATGGCGGGGAAGATAGAAGAAGGGCCTACCCGGTGCGGTAACCACCACGGTAGCGTTATGAGTTCGCGACGAGACACACGAGTCCGTTTCAACGACCGGTCGGCGTTGTGAGAGGCGGAGCGAAAGCATCGTGATCATGACTCATCTGGAGGGGAGCGGATCTGGAGGTTGATCCGTCGAAGCTTCGTGGAGAGAGGGCATCGGAGCATGCGACCTTTCTTGCAGCGGGGACAGATGGTGAGGTCGATGCCGGTGAGCTCCTTGAGCCGCTCGCGCCAGTCCTTGTCCTCGGTGGCACGCGAGCTGACTTGCACGTCGTCGGCGTCGGTCGTGGGTTTTGTTTTCTCATCGAGCAACTGGCGCGCGACTACGAGCTTGGTGGTCGCATTGGAGGAGGCCATTAAGCCGAAATGGCGAATCTTGACGAAACCTTTCGGCAGTACGTGCAGGAGGAAACGGCGGATAAATTCCTCTGGGGGGACGGTAACGGTATTACCATTCTTGGTGGCGAAGCAGACGCCGTAGTGGTCGATGCGAATGAGTCGGCGGTTGGAGATGCCGACCCGGTGGGTATATCGGCCGAGGTAGTTGAAAACCTGCTCTGGGCCACCGAAGGGTCGTTTGCTGTAAACGACCCAATCGATGCGGTAGAGCTTGTCTTTCAGCTCCCGGAAGCGAGGTGGGTTTCTGAGGTGGGAAGCGTTTGCGCTCAACTCAAGCTCATCTTGGTCGTAAGCGAGCCTAAGGGCATCGAGAAACTTGCTGCGAAAAAGCCGCGACATGGCCTTGACGGGAAACAGAAAGCGAGGGTTTGCGGCGTTCCACAGCTGCTGAGGGTGGTTGAGCCCGCCCCCGGAGACGATGCAATGCAGGTGTGGATGGAACAGGAGCTTCCGGGTCCAGGTGTGCAGTACGGCGGTGAAGGCAAGTTGAGCTTCGAGCCGGCTTTGGCCGAACTCCAATAGAGTTCGCGAGGCGGCGCGAAACAGGAGGTTGAACATGAACTTGGGATTGTCTCGGGCGAGAGGCTTGAGTTGCTGCGGGAGGGTGAAAACGACGTGGAAATAGTGAGTCGGAAGAATCCTCTGAGCTCGCTGCTCCATCCACTTCGCCTGGGCTAGGCTCTGACACTTGGGACAGTGCCGATTGCGGCACGAGTTAAACGAAGGCGCCGCGTATCCGCAAGCGTTACACACGTCGAGATGGCCACCTAGCACCGCCGTGCGACAGTTCTCTATAGCCCACATCACCTTGCGCTGCTCGGCTGTCAGCGCATGGGTTTGGCGAAAGCGTGGACCATGTTCGCGGAAGATTTCCGCGATCTCGAGCAGTGGCCGTGGTGGTGACTCGACGCGGGAAGGACACAGCCCATGGGGCTGCATGATGAGCTAGCCGAGCTTTTTGCCCTTCTTCGTTCCCAGCAAATCGAGAGGGCTCTTGATGCGCCCCAAGTGCTTTGCTGTTACCTTTGTGTAACGGGCCGTGGTCTGGATGGAGGCATGACCGAGCAGTTGCTGCACGGTACGAATGTCTTCACCCAGTTCGAGCATATGTGTGGCAAAACCGTGGCGCAGCGAATGAGGAGTGATACGTTTGGTGAGCCCCGCCTCAGCCACGGCCTTACGAAGAGCCCAGCGAACGCCATCGTCTGAGATGTGGGCACCAGGATTACGGCCGGGAAACAAGTACTCTCCGCGAGGGCGAGTGGTTTTCCAGTAGTAGCGCAGGAAGCTCAACAAACGTTCGCTGAGCGTGACATAGCGGGCCTTGGAGTTCTTGGCGTGACGAATGTGCAAGAGCATGCGTTTGGAGTCGATGTCGGAGTGCTTCAGACAGCACACCTCGGAAACGCGCAGCCCGGCGCCGTAGGCGCTCATGAGAATCGCGCGGTGTTTGACGGAGTTAACGGAGTGAAGCAAACAATCGACCTCCTCGCCGCTCAAGATATCGGGTAACGTGCGAGGTTTCTTGGGCCAAGGAATCTTCGCCACCTCCTCCGGGCGGTTGAGTGTGGTTGCGTAGAGAAACTTGAGAGAGGCGACGTACATGTGGTGGCTGGCCGGAGAGGCCTTCTTCTCGTTAACGAGATGAATCAGATAATCGCGGGTCTCCGGCTCGCCCATCTCGGCGGGTGAGCGCATGTAATGTGCCGCGAAATGGCGCGCTCGCAGCAGATACTCCTCCTGCGTGGAGCGTGCGAACCCCTTCAGTTTCATGTCGGCAAGCATTTTTTCGCTAAGGCATCCCATGATTATTCCTCCAGTGATTTAGCAGACGACGACCATCGCCGCCCGCGGGGGACAGGGATGATGCCATGTGTGAGAGAGCGGTTCCGAGAAACGCAGGACTCGTTGTCCGGAGCGAAGATCGAACGAATGAAGACGACGGCGAAGCCGTCCTCCTTAATCCCTTCTGGCTCCCGTGGCCCGGAAAAACAAGGGAAACGGGTTAGAGGCGAGTGAGTTCACCGCGGCTGGCTTGCCGTGCAAAACCCGGAGTCCGGAGCCCCTGCCGGAGGCACCCGTCCGCCCATCGCCCATAGTGACTCGCATCACGGCGCGTAGGTCGTGTCCAGGGCGGCGCAGCCGGCGCGCGAAGCGCGCGAAACCCTTGACACGACCTGCGCGCCGTGATTCCCTGGAAGGGCGATGGGCTGCGGCGAAAAAGGCGCAGGCAAAATGCCCCCAGTTTGGCTCACCAGTTCGGGAGAGCTTGCAGGTCCCGCCGCCGCGCGAGCGGCTTAGTGTCTCTTCCGGGGATGGTCGAAACCCCTCGCCTTTAGGCGAAGAGAAGATCGTGGTATTGTGGTCGCGTGCGTCACTACAGGCACGGAGCGCACACGAAAACGGACCTAAAAGCGCACATCGTTTGGATACCGAAATATCGTAAAAAGGTTTTGATCGGTCCAGTAGCGGTTCGTGTGCGCGATCTGATTCGTCAGATCGCGATGGAACATGAGCTGCACATAATCTCGGGTAAGGTTGCACGCGACCACGTCCACGTGTTCGTATCCTACCGACCACACCAGGACCTGAGTACGATCGTGCAGTGGCTAAAAGGAATAAGCTCCCGAGTACTCCTTCAGGAGTTTGCTCACCTGAGGAAGAAGTTTTGGGGCCGGCACTTCTGGGCCCGAGGATATCTGGCGGTGAGTTCAGGAAGCATAACGGACGAGATGGTAAAGGAGTACATAGACTCCCAGGATGGCGAGCCTCTTCACGACGACAGTCAATTTCCAATTGACAGCCCTTGAAGCCACCGCCTTCTAGGCGGTGGTTGTTCACTTCAATTAATGTTATGGCAGTCGAGCGGCAGGTTCTCTGTAGGATTTTCACCCCACAGGAACGCCGAGACTGGACTCATGCGCTTGCCCGAGCTGAGCGAGCTGAACCTGAGCGTGAATACGGTCACGCCTGGCAGTCGGATAAAGTCCGCCGCGATGACGGATAGGGACTCCCCTCAGGGAAAACGCAGAATGGACTGATTCGGAGGAGCTCCCGCCCGCCTTGTTTTCCTTGCTGCCCTGCGTGGAGGAGTGAGCGGGTTATGGTTCGACCTCTACCGGCTAGCGGAAGTACCTAGCGGAAGAAGGATTCGATCTGACACCAGAGCGCGTGAAGGAGCTGGCGGAATGAAGGGAAACGATGGAATGGCCTTGGCGGATCGGTTGCTCTGGCTTGGCGACGCTCCGGCAGTGAATCGGGTTGAAGCGACGGGAGAAATCCCTGCGGACCTCCTCAAGGCGGTAGAAGAAGCGCTGTTGGCCGGAGAGACGCATTATACGGTTCGCGCGGGTCTTCCCGAGCTTCGCCGTCGTCTGGCGCAAAGGTTAACTCAAGAAGGCGGGCCGTCCTACGACTCGGTGGACAATGTCCTGATCACAACCGGCGAGTCCGAGGCGCTTTTCGTGGCCCTGATTGGACTGGCGCCCGGCCCGGGAGAGATTCTCGTCGCCTCGTCCCGACGTTGCGCTCACGAAGCGCTCTTCCACCTGATGGGATTGCGAGCCAAGTCAGCCGCGAAGATCACACGGCCAGCGCGAGAAACACGACTGATCTATCGTGAATGGAGCTCGAACCAGGACACCCAGGCGGCTCTGATTCGGCTCGCCGTCGAGCACGACCTTCCCGATATTCTCAACCTCGAAGATGCTCTCGGTTGCGGTGATCTTGCCGGTCGCACGCGGGGCGAGGGAGAGGCCGGCGATTGGTTCCCTCGGTTCTCGCACGACCGTACGATCGTGGTGGGGAATCTGGACTCCCTTCCCGGGATGTCGAGCTTCCGGGTCGGTTTTCTCATGGGGCCTGAGCGTCTGGTCGCCCGAATCCGTGTCTGGAAACAGGCGTTTTCCATTTGCAGTCCTGCGCCGTCGCAGCGGGCTGCGTTGATCGCTCTCGCGGGAGACGAAGAGTAGAGAGAAGAGTAGAGACCATGGAGAATCCGGTCGCTTCGCCCGGTGAACGAGCAACCCAGAGTCGCTACAGCCTCATGCAGATGTCAGCCACGCTGAGCGATGTGATCGCGCTCGGTATCGGCGACCCCGATCTCGATACAGCGCCTCACATCATCCGAGACGCCATGCGGGAGATAGCGAAGCATAAATCGTCCTTAGATCCACGCGGTCTAAAACCCCTCCGCGCGGCGGTGGCGGCGCGCTACCAGAAGGATAAAGGCATCGTTTTCGATCCTGAAGCGGAGATTCTCATCACGAATGGAGCCCAGGAGGGGCTGTTCCTGACCGTGCTGGCGCTCGTCAACCCCGGTGACGCTGTGCTCGTGCCCGACCCGAGGTACTCCTCCTACGACCAGGCCGTCGAGGCCGCCGGAGGCCGGATCCTGATCGTGCCGACGGACCGGCAGCACGATTTCGAGCTCGAATCCAAAGAGCTTCGCGCCCGCGCAGGATCCGCAAAGCTCCTCATCTTCCCGAACCCCAGCAATCCCACCGGCGCGCTGGTCCCGCGGGAAGGTGTTCTCGAAATTGCGGAGGTAGCGCGCGAGACGGGACTTGTCGTCGTCTCGGACGAGGTTTACGAAGGACAGATCTACGACGGTGCCGCGTTCATGTCGGTTGTTCAATGTGAAGGTATGCGTGAACGGGCCGTGACGCTCTCCGCTTTTTCGAAAACCTATGCGATGACCGGCTTCCGCGTCGGGTACCTCATTGGCCCACCCGCGTTCGTCGATGGCGTAGCGCGTCTGAAGGAAGTTATTTCCGGGCCCTGTCCGCTTTTCTCGCAATGCGCCGGGCTAGCGGCTCTCACCGGGCCTCAGGATGTCACCCGAGAGAGTCTCCGTACCTTCGCGGGACGTCGCAAGGTCATGATGCAGGGACTGGATGCGATGAACATTCCCTACAGCCGCCCCGGCGGAGCGTTCTTCGTCTGGGCTGACATATCGCGTTACGGTCTTCCCGCCGACGAATTTTGCCGGCGCCTTCTCCTCGAAGCCCGGGTGCTTCTGTTTCCGGGCAACGCGTTTGGAGCTCAATGGCAGGGCTACGTTCGTATCTCCCTAGTCCAACCCGAAGAGCGAGTGACCGAAGCCCTCGTGAGAATTCGGCCTTTCATCGAATCCCTGTCAGGTGGTGCTGCGGAAAAAACGGAACCTCGTGAGCGTCAGCGCTAAGCGCCTCAGTGATCTGGTTCCTAACTTCACGGCGGAGCGGCTCAAGATGACCTGTCGCGGCCTTCCGGGAGAAGCGTGGCATCGGTAAAGAAGAAGCGAGTGGCCAACGAGGAACCTGTTGGGCCCCAGTGTGGTAGTGCTCATCCAGAAGGACGGGGTACGATAGAGAGGTCTGCAATTACCACCGCACGAATCAAGCTAATCACCGGGTGCATTCCATCGAAGTATCGAGCTAGCAAACTGAATGTAGTCGAAAAGCGGAGTCCTAAATTGAATCGTGAAGCAATCCAACGTTACATCGATCATCATCAAGATGAGCACATCTCTCATATCCAGCAATGGGTACGACAGAAAAGCGTTAGTTGGGACAATCTGGGAATGCGCGAATGCGCTGAATTGGTCGCCAAATCCTACCGGAACCTGGGTTGTCAGGAAGTAGAAATCATCGAAGGACGGTACCACCCGGGTGTGTGGGCCTATTACGATGCGGGGGCGCCTCTGACGGTCCACAACTATTGCATGTTCGACACCCGAACCGTCCAAGCGGGTGACTGGCACTATGATCCCTGGGGAGCTGAGCTCGTTTCGGTGGGACCTTACCCCAAGGTCCTGGTGGGTCGGGGGGCGATGGGGGCAAAGGGGCCCTATGTGGCCTGGCTCAATGTCCTGGCTGCCATCATTGCAGTCGAAGGTACGCTACCGGTCAATATCATGTTTCTGGCAGAAGGTGAAGAGATCATGGGTAGCCCTAGCTACTACGATTTTGTGGAGCGTTACCATGATCGTCTAAAGCAGGTGCAAGCCAGCTTCTGCCCGGCCAGCACTCAGGATGCCAGCGGAACGGTCTCCATCGGTCTGGGGTTGAAAGGCATGGTCGTTGTCGAGCTCACCGCCAGCGGCTCCAGTTGGGGTCGGGGCCCGGTCAACACTTTGCACAGTGCGGCGGCTTCTCTGGTAGATTGCCCGCCTTTTCGTCTGGCCCAGGCCCTGGCTACCCTAACCGACCAACACGGGCGGGGTTGCAAGGTCGAAGGGTTGGAGAAGCTTTGGACCTACCGCAAGCCTTTGACCGCCGAGGAGCAGGAGCTACTGGAAAGGCTGGCCGCTCGTTTTGCCGGCCGGGATTGGCGGGATGCGCTTCCCTTGGGTGGTGCCAATAATGTCCCTCTGCCGACAGGGGGCACTGAGGGGATGGATCCCTTGATCAATTTCCTGTACGGACCCACCTTAAATATCGCCGGCCTACGGAGCGGCTTTCTGGGACCGGAGACGACCACGATCCCATACATCATCCCTGATCGAGCCACGGCGACGCTCGACATGCGGCTGGTGGTGGATATGTCTCCTGAGGAGATCATCGGCTGTCTACGACGCCACTTGGACAAACAAGGTTACTCAGACATCGAGTTGGAAGTGTTTGCTGCCTTCAGCCATTCTCAAACGTCGCTCTCTGAGCCGGCCGTCCAATCGACGCTCAAAACCCTACAGGATTGGCGCGTGCAAAGTGTGATCTGGCCGATTCAAGCCGGCGGTGGCCCCTGGACGGTCGTTCCGAATACATATGGCGTGCCCTGTATTCGAGGTGGGGTCATCGGGGGCGGAGGGCGCGGAAACATTGACGAGTACATGGTGATTGAAGGAGATGGTAAAATCGCCGGGCTGGCCGACGCGGAGAAGTACCTGGTAGATATGTTGGATAACTATGTCCAGGCAACGAGCGACCAGAGCTAAGCAACAGCACAGTTTTGCTTATAGCCTTAGAAGCGCAATCAATTGGACTCAGCAGCCGGAGCCGAATTAGCGTAGATGTGGGTAAGAGTGAGGGTGGAGGATTCGAAATGAAAACCAGGCCAGTCCAGGTTGCGCTTCTCTCATTGGCCTTGCCTCTGGGATCGACCGCGGTCGTTGCGCAATCCCTCCCCACGGTTATCAAAGCCAAGAAAATCTATACGGTGACGAGCGGAACGATCAAAAACGGTCAGATTCTCATCGAGGGAGGAAAGATCCAGCAGGTGGGAACCAACGTCGATGCCCCGGCGGGGGCTCGCGAATTCAGCGCCGAGGTGGTCATGCCTGGCATGATCGACGCTCACTCCCACATGGCCCTCGACCGGAGCTTCGGAGGGAATCGACCGCCCGGGCCCGTGACGGCAGAGTGGAAAGCGGTGGATCACTTCGATCCTACCGATCCGATGATCCCCATCGCGCTGTCCGGAGGCGTCACCAGCATGATCACCCGCTCGGGCAGCGGGATTATCAGCAGCGGCCAGGCGGTGGCGGTGAAGTTGAAGGGCGATCCGTCCAAGGACATGATTCTCAAGCCGTATGTGGATTTGAAAATGGCCATCCGTCCCTTGATCCGGCTACGGCCCGATCAGACCCCGGCCACGATCATGGGCTGGTACGCCACCGCCAGCGAGTACTTCCGGCGGGCAAAAGCGTACTTGAAGGATTGGGAGGACTACGAAGCAGGCAAGCGGGATAAACCGGAAGTGAACGAGAGGCTGGAAGCTTTCGCTGCGGTTGTGCGAGGCGACGTGATGGTTCACCTCCATTCTCATTATCCCGGCGAAGTGATGATGGGGATGCACCTGGCCCGGGAGTACGGCTTCATCGACCGGCTGGCTCTCAGTCACGTCCAGGACGTCTTCCCCATTGCAGACATCCTCGCCAAGACCAAGATCATCCCGGTGATCGGTCCGGGGTTCATCGTTCGATTCTACGGCGACCGCGTTTCCCACAACGTCGTCAAGGAGTTGATGGAAGCCGGAGTCGCGGCGAGCATTCAAACCGACAAAGGCGCCGAGCAGGCGAAGTGTTTCCGGGAGTACGGCTCCTTCCTCATCCGCCACGGGCTTACGGAGGAGCACGCGCTCGAGGCTCTGACCATCAACGGCGCCAAGGCCATGATGCTCGATGAGCGCATCGGCAGCATCGAAGTGGGCAAGGATGCCGACCTGGTTCTCATGAACGGTCCACCCTTCGACCTCCATGCCGAGAGGATCGAAAAGGTTTTCGTGGACGGCGTCCTGGAGTTCGAGCGCAAGCAATGGAGGCAAACGGCGGCCCCCACCAAGGTGGGACCGTTCCGGCCGGTCAAGGGCCGATTGCAGGCGGACCAGAAGACCTTCGCCCTGACCAACGCCCACATCTTTACCGTGAGTCAGGGAAACATTCCCAACGGAAGGATTCTCGTCGAGGATGGCAAGATCACCGACGTGGGCGCCGGCGGCAGCGCGCCGCGGGGCGTCCCGTCATTGGACCTCGGCGGACGGATCGTTTTGCCAGGCTTTGTCAGTCCCCGTGCCTTTCCCAACGATTGGATGGGAGATCTGACGTGGCAGATTCAAAACGATGAGAACATCGAGCCCATCGTGCCCGAGATGGACGCCCGCTTTGCTTTCGATCCCTGGTTCCCGTCTTTCGAGGTCATCCGCCAGGTCGGCGTTACCGCTCAGAATATCACGCCCGGTATTCTCAACCTGATCGGTGGACGAGGGGTGGTGATCAAGACGGCGGGGATGAACGTGGAAAAGATGGTGAGGATGTCACCGAGCTCGGTGGTGTTCTCTGCCGCGCCCAGCTCGATCCGTTTCTGGGCGAAGGACTCTCAGGTGGAAGTGACCCTGGAGACGGCGGTTCACATGATCCGGAACACCCTGGACGCGGCAAAGCAATATCTCGAGCAGGCTGAGCCGGGAGCCTACAATCAGCGATTCGAGGCGCTCCGTCCGTTACTGGAAGGAGACGTTCCCGCCATCTTTCAAGCCAATACGGTAGAGGAGATCCGGACCGCCATGAAGATCTCTGAAGACTACAACCTGCGTCTGATTATTGCCGGCGCCGTGCAAGCCCACAAAATCGCAGGCGACCTGGCGCGAGCTCATGTCAGCGTGATTCTTGGAAACTCAGGAGGGGTCAACGGCTCGTACGAGTCCATCCGCGGCGGTGGCAAGAACTACAACGATCAGAGCCCGGCGTTGTTGAGTAAGGCTGGAGTAACCGTGTCCTTCTTCGGAGCCAACGGCACCCGCCGGGTCATGCCAACCGGAACCCTCGGGGGCGAGCCCGCCCTCAACGCGGCCTGGGCGTTCCGCAACGGCACGCCCGAGCAGGAGGCGCTGAAAATGGTCACTTTGAACGCCGCCGAGATGATCGGTATGGAGGATCGGATCGGTAGCATCGATGTGGGGAAGGACGCCGATTTCATGGTTCTGGAAGGACACCCCTTCGATTACCATGTGCTTCCTCAGATGGTCTTCATCGACGGCGAGCTTGTTTTCGAGCGGCGAGGAAAAGCGGGTCTCCGACAAACGTCGTCCGGGAGCTCAGGGCGTTGAAAGGCGCTGACTTCTTGACGTGGTAGTGGAGTAAAAAGGTGGAAATCAGATCGCAGAAACTCAGTGACTTCTTCAACATCGGCCGTGACCTCGGTTGGGACGTCGAGAACCAGAAATGGACGGTCAACCAGCTCATCAGCCCGGAAGGGATTGCCTGGACGCTGGGCGACATCATCGACGGCGGCTTCCCGCCAGAGACACCGCTGATCAAGTCGGGGAACCGTTACGGCTTTCCGCCGCTGCGAGCGCGTGTTGCCGACACCTTCCGCTATGACCTGGGGGCGAACAACGTTCTGATCACGCTCGGCACCCAGATGTCGAACTTTATCGCCATGACCTCGATTCTGGAGCCGGGCGACGAAGCCATCGTCGAAACCCCCTCCTGGGAGCAACCGAGAGTGCTGGGCGAGGCCTTGAAGGCAAAGGTCAAGCTTCTACGCCGCCGACCGGAGCTGAATTGGAAGTTCGACCTCGACGAGCTGAAGGGCCTGCTCACCGACAAGACCAAGCTCATCTACATTTGCCATCCCAACAATCCGACCGGGGCGATGCTGACCGAAAGCGAGCTCACCACGATCTGCGATCTGGCCCGCAAGCATGGCACCTACGTCATCTCCGACGAGATCTATCGCGGTATGGAATGGAGCAAGGAATTGTCGCCAACCATCGTCAATGTCTACGAGCGCGGCGTGGCGACCGGCAGCATTTCCAAGATCCTCGGCCTCAGCGGCACCCGCCTGGGATGGTTCGCGACCCAGGACCGCGACTTCCTCGAGCGTTGCATGGAGCTGAAGTACTACATCACGCTCCACCAGGAAAGCCGGCTGGACGAGACGGTGGCGATGGCGGCGCTCGAGAAGGACAAGCTCTGGAGTCTCGCCGGCAAGAGCATGGAGGCGGCGCGAGAGAGCTATGACCTCATCTCCCAGTGGATGCGATCCAGCAACGTCTTCAACTGGGTCCCGCCGGAGGGCGGCTTCCTGTCCTTCCCGTCGTTCGAGCTGGACCTTCCGTCCTGGGACCTGTGTGTCGGGCTGCTGAAGGAGCCCTACCGGACGTACATCATTCCGGGCAGCTGTTACGGCTACGAGGGCTACGTGCGCCTCGGCTTCGGTCCGGGCACGCCGGCGGCCGACGTGCGCGCGGGCCTGGAGCAGATCGACAGATTCCAGGAAGACTTCCGCGCAGGAAAGATGCAGGTGGGAGCATAGGCTGCTGAACTGCTCTTCTACTCCACCACCTTCCCGTCGGCATCCACCTTCACGGTGATGGCGGAGCCGGCCTGAGATCCTGGATCGACGTTCGAGAGGCGGCCAACCTTGCGTCCAGTCGGGGTCATGGTGGTGATTTCCACGTCAACCTGCCCTTCCTCTCCCAATCCGAAGTGAACGGGGATGGCGTTGTGGGAGCCGTAACCCGAACCCGTCTCAACGATTCGTGTTCCGAGCAGATTCCGTGTTCCGGCCCGGTAGAGCCGTACTTCCGAGCCGGCGCGCGTGTAGTGGCCCTTTCCATCGAGAACCAACACCTGCAAAGAACGGCGACGGCCGTCTTCCCCCAGCAGGTTGCGAAAGAGGTAATGGTTTCTGCTCGAAAACGCGAGGTCCATATCTCCATCACCATCGAAATCAGCCGACTGCACGCCATAGCCTCCAACATTTTCAGTTACTACCGACGGCGTCACGTCGCGAAACGCGTTCCCCTCGTTGCGATACACGGTTCCCAGGACGTAAACGTCGATCCGCCCATCGTTGTCAAAATCCGCCCAGGTAGCGGTGCCCCGATAACCGTCATTGGTCAAACCCACCTGGTCAGAGACGTTGACGAACTGGCCTTTGCCGTCGTTTCGATAGAGCGCGTCTACGGTACCCAGGTTGGTCATGTAAATATCCAGGTCGCCATCGTTGTCGTAATCGATGAGGTCGGGTCGGATGCTTCCAAAGGCATGTGAACCTGGTTCTTTGGCTATCTCCCGTCCCCCGGTGTCCAGACCCAACTCCTGGGCGACTTCTACGAAACGCCCGCCATCGTTTCGATAAAAGCAGTTCGCATATCCGTCCATATTGGCGAGGTACATATCGAGGTCGCCATCCTCGTCGAAATCGAACCACACAGCCCCCATGGAAGACCCCGGATCGTCACCCATGGATTTGGTGACATCGGTGAACTTTCCATTATCATTGCGGAACAAATGGTCCGGGCGCCCTCGAAAAGCGACGAACAGATCCACGTCACCGTCGTTGTCGTAATCGACAAAGCTGATCTGCCGGCTCACTCCTCCCGCTTCAAGCTCGAGACCGACCGACTGGGTCACGTCCGTGAAATGCTTCCCGTCTCCATCGTTACGGTAAAGCCGATTCCCAATGAACGACGGGCCCGTTTGGGACCCGCCGGAAAATCCCACGTACAGGTCGACGTGACCGTCAGCGTTGTAGTCTCCCCAGCCGACCGACCGGGTCTGTTCCGTATCGGCAACACCCACCTGCCCCGCCACATCGGTGAATCTCCCTCCGTCATTCTGATAGAGGGCGTTGGGACGGCTCGGTTTTCCACCGAAGCCGACGTACAAGTCCAGGTCTCCGTCGTTGTCGAAATCCGCCCAGGCATTGGTGTGCGAGCTTCTTTCGGCAAAAAGCTCCGCCTGGTGGAGCTCGAAGCTCACGACGCTCTCGTTCAATTCGGCCGTTTCTCCTTCTTGGGAACCGCTTTCTTCTCGAGCCTGGCAGGACACAGCCATCGCCTGGCAAAGGATGAGAACGCCCAACCAGAACGAAGACATGAACGCAAGAAAAACCCGGGATCGTTTCATCATGCACCCCTTTAGATGGTGTTACGCTGAACCAGCGCGAGGATAGCTGTGTCCTACAGTTAAGGTTAATCCATGATTGCACGCCAAATGTCTGACGCTACAGGAAAGTAAATCCACGCCTGCGCAGAGTCCAATTGATTATTCTTCTAAACCCATAAGCCAGGGAATTCCCAGCAAAGAGCTTGTCACCTAAAACTGACAGGAAAGGTTGCCATAGCTCGTTCCACGATGATATAGACTTGGCGAGAAGTACTCTTTTCGGAACCAGCAAAGTGATTTCGGATCCGACTGCTGTTCTCCTCGTTCTTGCAATAGTTGTCCATGTCGCGATACGCCTGCAAGGGCGTTACCGGCTCTTTCGATCGCTAGGATCGGTGGTGGTGGCGATTCTTACCGCCATGGCGCTGTCCAACATCGGCCTGTTGCCCGGAAGGTCTGAGACTTACGTTTTCCTGAGAAGTACCGGCGTCAGCTTCGCAATTGTCCTGATCCTCCTGAGCGTCGACGTCCGCTCGATCATCCGAGCCGGGCCGCGAATGCTGGTGGCGTTCGCTATCGGAGGCGCGGGGACCGCGATTGGCGCGACGGGAGCCGGCCTGGCTCTCAACCAAGTGCTAGGCCCGGAAACGTGGAAGCTGGCCGGACAGTACACGGGCACCTACACCGGCGGGGGCGTGAACTTCGCTGCGCTGGCTCGCGCCTTCGACACAAGCGCGGATATGTTCAGCGCGGCGATCGCGGGCGACGTCGTCATGACCAACGTCTGGCTGTTGGCTTGCATGACCATCCCCATGTTGCTCGGGCCTGGGGCGCAGTCCACCGTCGCAGATGTGGATGCAGAGAAGAAGGCGGCCGTGGAGTCACCGGCCTCTGAAACGGGCTCCGCTTCCAGAGAATCCGAGAGCTTGAGCCACACACTCACCAGCAGCGTTCGACCGATTTCGCTGGCCGACGCGGCTGCCCTGGGCATGATCGCGATTGGGCTCGTTTGGTTCGCGGGTCGGCTCGCTACCCTCATTCCTGTTCCGGAAGTGCTCATACTCACCACGTTGGTGTTGCTCGCCGCCCAGGTGCCGGCCGTGAAGACGTTGACGGGCAGCGCGGTCTGGGGCAACTACTTGCTCCATCTTTTTCTGGCGGGCAACGGAGCGCAGGCCGTGATCGCCAACATCGTTGACCTCGGCCCCGCGGTGCTGTACTTCGCCGCTACTACCGTGGCGGTGCACGGCGCAGTCATCTTCGGCATCGGACGCCTGGTGGGAATCGACGCGGTGACACTCGCCGTTGCGTCGCAGGCGAACATTGGTGGTCCGGCTTCGGTTATAGCGCTATGCAGCACGCGCGGCTATCCGAGCAGCCTGCTTCCGGGAATCGCGGTGGGGCTGCTCGGATATGCAGCCGGCAACTACATTGGCCTCGCGGTGGCCACGCTGGTGCGACACATGGTCGGAGGCTAGCGATTTCTCGGAAAAACTCCGACCGGATGATCGAAGGCAACGACGGCGGCGCCACCGTGACGCTGAACGGAGGCGCCTCGTGGTCGACGATATACAATCAGCCGACGGCTTGCCTGTTCAGTCTCGCCATCGACGATCAGTTTCCCTATCGGATCTACGCCACCCAGAACGATAACTCTCACTTCACGGTGCCGAGCCGGACCACCGGCAGCGCCATCACCTGGGAGCGGATCAGCGGTGGCGAGGGCGGACAGACGGCGGTCAAGCCCGACGGCAGCGTCGTGTACGCTGGCGATCGAACCGCCATCGTGCGCCACGACATGCGGACGGGCCAGGCCCCCACCATCAGCGTCTGGCCCGAAAACGAGTTCGGCGCGATCCGCTGTTGACGGGACCGGGAGACTATGCGCGCGCCTCGGCGCCGCCGGGCCGCTACCGTGCGCGGTTGGCGGTAGGCGGGCAGGAGCTCGAGCGGCCGTTCGAGATCCGGAAAGTTCCGCGGATCACCGCGACCGACGTCGATCTAAAGGAGCAGTTCGCGCTCATGGTGCAGATTCGGGATCGGCTGTCGGAGGCTACCGACGCGGTCAACCGGCTGCGCGTCGCGCGTCGGCAGATAGACGAGCGCGTGCAGGCCGCCGGCGGCGACCCTGCGGTGGCGCGTGCAGCGGCGAGTGCCAGAGGGAAGCTGCTCGCAATCGAGAGTGGCCTGGTTCGCCTCGTCAACCCGAATTATCCAAATCTCATACCGCCGAAGGGACCGGCGCTCAAGCTGGCGTCGCTCAGCGGGGTGGTTGGGAGGGCGGACGCGAAACCGACGCGGCAGATCTACCTGGTGTTCGAGGGGCTCTCGGCTCAAGTGGCGCGACAGCTCGAGCTACTAGAGGAAGTGCTGCCGCTCGTCGACGAGCTCTAAATCGGCCATTTCGAAACGACTCACGGGTTCGGGGGACGGGCGGAGTCGTTCTGCAGCCAGTTGGTCACGACCTGCACCCATCTATCGCTCTGATCCGTGAAGAGGTGGTGCCCAGACCACGGGAGGATGCGCATCTCGGCCCCGGGGGCCTTGAAGAAGTGTTTCAGGCCCCACTCCACCCTCGAGCCAGGCTGGCTCCACATGAGCAGCACGGGAACCTCGAGATCCCCGCCCCAGTCGGATATATGCTTCCCCTTGTAGGTCTTGTTCTCGTTGTAGACTTCCACGGAGTAGACATGATTTAATCAAGGAATGGTCTGGCACTTTCCGAGAAATTAATAGCGGTTTGCAGGAATCGAGCGAAGCACGGCGTTACGCGAGGCACGATGCTTGTAGAGCGAGCATTCGTGCAAACCGTAATTGAACTAAGCCGCCCAGCTAGCGGCAACTATGCATAAATTGGAGTGAGAAGACGGTCGGACAGGAAGTCGGAGTTGGACGTCAGGGAGTTGCGAATCGACAGAGATATGGCGGGGAAGATAGAAGAAGGGCCTACCCGGTGCGGTAACCACCACGGTAGCGTTATGAGTTCGCGACGAGACACACGAGTCCGTTTCAACGACCGGTCGGCGTTGTGAGAGGCGGAGCGAAAGCATCGTGATCATGACTCATCTGGAGGGGAGCGGATCTGGAGGTTGATCCGTCGAAGCTTCGTGGAGAGAGGGCATCGGAGCATGCGACCTTTCTTGCAGCGGGGACAGATGGTGAGGTCGATGCCGGTGAGCTCCTTGAGCCGCTCGCGCCAGTCCTTGTCCTCGGTGGCACGCGAGCTGACTTGCACGTCGTCGGCGTCGGTCGTGGGTTTTGTTTTCTCATCGAGCAACTGGCGCGCGACTACGAGCTTGGTGGTCGCATTGGAGGAGGCCATTAAGCCGAAATGGCGAATCTTGACGAAACCTTTCGGCAGTACGTGCAGGAGGAAACGGCGGATAAATTCCTCTGGGGGGACGGTAACGGTATTACCATTCTTGGTGGCGAAGCAGACGCCGTAGTGGTCGATGCGAATGAGTCGGCGGTTGGAGATGCCGACCCGGTGGGTATATCGGCCGAGGTAGTTGAAAACCTGCTCTGGGCCACCGAAGGGTCGTTTGCTGTAAACGACCCAATCGATGCGGTAGAGCTTGTCTTTCAGCTCCCGGAAGCGAGGTGGGTTTCTGAGGTGGGAAGCGTTTGCGCTCAACTCAAGCTCATCTTGGTCGTAAGCGAGCCTAAGGGCATCGAGAAACTTGCTGCGAAAAAGCCGCGACATGGCCTTGACGGGAAACAGAAAGCGAGGGTTTGCGGCGTTCCACAGCTGCTGAGGGTGGTTGAGCCCGCCCCCGGAGACGATGCAATGCAGGTGTGGATGGAACAGGAGCTTCCGGGTCCAGGTGTGCAGTACGGCGGTGAAGGCAAGTTGAGCTTCGAGCCGGCTTTGGCCGAACTCCAATAGAGTTCGCGAGGCGGCGCGAAACAGGAGGTTGAACATGAACTTGGGATTGTCTCGGGCGAGAGGCTTGAGTTGCTGCGGGAGGGTGAAAACGACGTGGAAATAGTGAGTCGGAAGAATCCTCTGAGCTCGCTGCTCCATCCACTTCGCCTGGGCTAGGCTCTGACACTTGGGACAGTGCCGATTGCGGCACGAGTTAAACGAAGGCGCCGCGTATCCGCAAGCGTTACACACGTCGAGATGGCCACCTAGCACCGCCGTGCGACAGTTCTCTATAGCCCACATCACCTTGCGCTGCTCGGCTGTCAGCGCATGGGTTTGGCGAAAGCGTGGACCATGTTCGCGGAAGATTTCCGCGATCTCGAGCAGTGGCCGTGGTGGTGACTCGACGCGGGAAGGACACAGCCCATGGGGCTGCATGATGAGCTAGCCGAGCTTTTTGCCCTTCTTCGTTCCCAGCAAATCGAGAGGGCTCTTGATGCGCCCCAAGTGCTTTGCTGTTACCTTTGTGTAACGGGCCGTGGTCTGGATGGAGGCATGACCGAGCAGTTGCTGCACGGTACGAATGTCTTCACCCAGTTCGAGCATATGTGTGGCAAAACCGTGGCGCAGCGAATGAGGAGTGATACGTTTGGTGAGCCCCGCCTCAGCCACGGCCTTACGAAGAGCCCAGCGAACGCCATCGTCTGAGATGTGGGCACCAGGATTACGGCCGGGAAACAAGTACTCTCCGCGAGGGCGAGTGGTTTTCCAGTAGTAGCGCAGGAAGCTCAACAAACGTTCGCTGAGCGTGACATAGCGGGCCTTGGAGTTCTTGGCGTGACGAATGTGCAAGAGCATGCGTTTGGAGTCGATGTCGGAGTGCTTCAGACAGCACACCTCGGAAACGCGCAGCCCGGCGCCGTAGGCGCTCATGAGAATCGCGCGGTGTTTGACGGAGTGAACGGAGTGAAGCAAACAATCGACCTCCTCGCCGCTCAAGATATCGGGTAACGTTCGAGGTTTCTTGGGCCAAGGAATCTTCGCCACCTCCTCCGGGCGGTTGAGTGTGGTTGCGTAGAGAAACTTGAGAGAGGCGACGTACATGTGGTGGCTGGCCGGAGAGGCCTTCTTCTCGTTAACGAGATGAATCAGATAATCGCGGGTCTCCGGCTCGCCCATCTCGGCGGGTGAGCGCATGTAATGTGCCGCGAAATGGCGCGCTCGCAGCAGATACTCCTCCTGCGTGGAGCGTGCGAACCCCTTCAGTTTCATGTCGGCAAGCATTTTTTCGCTAAGGCATCCCATGATTATTCCTCCAGTGATTTAGCAGACGACGACCATCGCCGCCCGCGGGGGACAGGGATGATGCCATGTGTGAGAGAGCGGTTCCGAGAAACGCAGGACTCGTTGTCCGGAGCGAAGATCGAACGAATGAAGACGACGGCGAAGCCGTCCTCCTTAATCCCTTCTGGCTCCCGTGGCCCGGAAAAACAAGGGAAACGGGTTAGAGGCGAGTGAGTTCACCGCGGCTGGCTTGCCGTGCAAAACCCGGAGTCCGGAGCCCCTGCCGGAGGCACCCGTCCGCCCATCGCCCATAGTGACTCGCATCACGGCGCGTAGGTCGTGTCCAGGGCGGCGCAGCTACAATCGTGCAACCGCGCCCCAGCCAATCCAACATTTCCAGCAATTCGCTCGTGGCCGTGCCGAACACCGCGTCTCGCGCAACCTCCAGGGCGGCGCAGCAATCGTGCAACCCGCACTGCCCCAGCCAATCCAACATTTCCAGCGGCGCGCGAAGCGCGCGAAACCCTTGACACGACCTGCGCGCCGTGATTCCCTGGAAGGGCGATGGGCTGCGGCGAAAAAGGCGCAGGCAAAATGCCCCCAGTTTGGCTCACCAGTTCGGGAGAGCTTGCAGGTCCCGCCGCCGCGCGAGCGGCTTAGTTCAAGAGGTTTTATTTACCATGAAATATTAATATCGCATGTTAATATTTCATGGTTAACCGAGCTCACGGTCTGGCCGTAGTGGTTAGCTCTCGCGAGGTAAGTGCTCATACAGGAGAGCGGCTTCCTGAGAGATTCTATCTTCACGCAGGTCCTGGAGGATCCGCTGGGGGTCCCGCTCTTCCGGTAGGCCATAGCCTGCCCCTCCGCCCGTGCGAACGGTCAGGATATCGCCTTTGTTGAGCGTGGTGTGCACCTTGGATCCCAATACCTCTTCCTTGCCTTCGCGAACCACGGCGCACTGACCGGAGGCGCCAGAGTGGCCGCCAAAAAGCCCGGGGGCACTGTGGTGATGGCGATCAGAATGAAGGCCGAAGGTCACACCTCCCGCCCTCGTGCGAAAGGCTCGCTCGATGCCCATCCCCCCCCGGAACTTGCCAGGACCGCCACTGTCTTTGACCAGGCGGTAGTGAAGCACTTCTAGAAAGGGAAATTCGATCTCGACCGCTTCTACTGGGGTGTTGGTGGCGTTGGTCAGGTGCATGATCATACCGTCAGCACCGTCCTGATTGTACATGCCTCCATTACCGGCGCCTATCGCCTCACTGAGAATGGCGATGCCCTCTTCGCTCCGGTAGGCGAACGAGACGCCTGTCTGGCTATCGAAACCCGGCGCCGCCACCTGGTGGGGCAAGACCGGCGCCAGGGCAAGGTTGATCGCATCGAAAATCCTGTAGCATGTGCTGGTGCGGGCACGGGTGGCAGCCGGACGTCTGGGATTCACCAGGGTTCCCAGAGGTGTCTCGAGCCTGATGGGCCGGAAGGCTCCGGCGCTGACGTGGCGAAGCTCGATGCCAAGGATGGATATGATCGTCGTGCGAACCGTCGAGTAGGTGGATGCCAGGGGGATGTTGATGAAACCGGAGGCCTCAGGGTCGGTGCCACTGAAATCCACCACCAGCTCGTCCCCTCTTACGCGCACCGCAAGCCGAATGGTGAAAGGTCCACCGGAGCCGGTCCCGTCGTCTTCCATGTACGCTTCACCGTGATAGTCACCGTCTCTGATCTCGGCAATAGACGCGCGGGTTACCCGCTCGGAATACACCTCGATCTCCTTCATGAAATCCTGAATAGTGTCAACGCCGTATTTCTCGATCAGGGCGAGGATGCGCCTATCGCCGGTGCGGCAAGCGGCAATCTGAGCGTCAAAGTCAGGAATGGACTTGTCCGGTGCGCGTATATTTGCCTGGAAGATCTTGCCGAAGACGCTTTCCGTCCAGTTCCCTCCCAGATCGACTTTTATCGGGGGGAACACAATACCTTCTTGATATACGTCGGTGGCTCCGGCGTAGGAGGCGGGTGCCGCACCGCCTACATCAAGGTGATGAGCGCTGGCACAGGCATAGGCGATGACTCGGCCGGCGAAGTGGATGGGCGTGAATAGGAGAATGTCGTTCACGTGCTGCCCACCATCGAAAGGGTCGTTCGTCAACAGTGCTTCGCCGGGTTGCAGGGCTCTGATGTCATAGTGCCGCATGGCGGCCTGCATGCCCGGCTCCAGGGCATTGGAAAGCATGGGAATCCAGTGAGCCATCGCCACGGTCTGGCCTTCGGCGTCGAAGATGGCCGTACCGATGTCACGGATTTCCCGAACGATGGTGGAGTGGGCCGCCTGGTAGAGGTTCACGCCCATCTCTTTGGCGATAGCGTTCATGGCGTAGCCAATAACGCTGCGAGTTACGGGATCCATCGCTCACTAACTCCCATCCTGGCTTAGCACCAGGTTTAGAACGTCGTCAACGCGTGCCTGCCAACCCTTTGGTAGGTAGGTGGTCGCCGTGGCCTCCTCAATCACTGCCGGACCGGCCAAGGTGTAGCCGGCCGGCAAGCTCGGCCGCTGGTAAAACCGGCAAAGCGTGCTGACCCCGACGACGAGGGTGTCTCTATCCGCGAACTGGACCTCCCCTCGCGGCGTCGCGGCCTCATCTTCGAAGAGAGGCGTCCCGCTCGGGTGCCTTGCAGTCAAACGAAAATTGACGATCTCTACCTCGTCGCCACTCGGGGTATGTCCGTAGCGGAAGTGGTGAGTTTTTTTGAAGCGAGCGATGAGCTCGCGCGAACTGAAGGTCTTAACAACCAGGTCGTCGACGTCAATGATCAGTTCGTAGGCCTGTCCCTCATATCTCATGTCGAGTGAATAGCTCACCTCGACCTTCTCCCAGCCAAGGCCATACCTGCTGAACTCCTGCCGTGCCCGCTCGCGCAGCTCCTCGAAGAGCCGGTAAAAGGTTTCGGGTCCGAGGCGCTTCAACGCTACGATATGAGAGCGGAGATAATCCTGCCTGACATCCGCCAGCGTCAGCCCGTAGGCCGACAACAGGCCGGGATTGTAAGGGATTAGTACGTTGCTGATGGCCAGTTCCTCAGCCAGCGCCACGGCATGCAGCGGGCCCGCGCCACCGTAGGCGACGATCGTATAGTCACGCGGATCGTGACCTCGCTCGACAGACACCAACCGCATGGCTTGGGCCATGGTCGCGTTGGCCAGACGGACGACGCCGTCAGCTACCTGCTCACGAGTCGAACCGAGGTGCTCGACCAGGGGGTCAAGAGCACTCAAGGCAGCCTCCGTCGAGAGCGGCATGCGGCCGCCGTAAAAGGTTGCGGGGTTTAGCAGCCCGAGGATCACATTCGCGTCGGTTACGGTGAAGTGACGCCCCCCCTTACCATAACAAGCCGGCCCCGGATCCGCCCCGGCGCTTTCTGGCCCGACTCTCAAGGCGCCACCGCTATCGACCGTGGCCATACTCCCGCCACCGGCACCGACCGTTACAATATCGATCATGGGGATGCCCAGGGGAAGCCCGCCGATCTTGTACTCGGTAGACATCTCTATTTGGCCCTCTGTGACAAGGCAGACATCCGTACTGGTCCCGCCCATATCAAAGGTCAAGAGGTTTCTGAAGCCGCTGGCCCGGGCAAAGGCGATAGCCCCGATAACGCCGGCTGCCGGGCCTGACAAGATCATCTTGGCCGCGTGTCGCCGGGCTTCGGAGGCAGGTATGGTGCCACCGTTGGCCTGGACGATCGACAGGTGGCCAGTAAAACCAGCTTGGTGTAACGAGTGTTCGAGATTCGCCACGTATCGATCTACCCGCGGCTTGACGTAAGCGCTGATCGTACAGGTACTCATGCGTTCGTACTCGCGGAAGCGTGGCAACACCTCTGAGGAGAGGGTGACGTAGAGGCGAGGAAAGTGATCCTCAAGATAACGGGCCAGTTGGAGCTCGTGCTCGGGATTGGCGTAGCTGTGGAGGAGGCAAACCGCCACGGATTCTGTGCCACCCTCCTCAACGAGCTGGTAGAGCTGATCCGTCAAACCATCGAGCGCCAGCTGTTGCCGCACCTCTCCGTGAGGCCCCATGCGCTCGGAAACCTCGATAATGCGATCGCGAAGCACCAAGGGTTCGGGTTGTCGGTAAAAAAGGTCGAAGAGGCGCGTTTTCGACTGTCTTTGAATTTGTAGAACGTCTCGGAACCCCTTAGTGGTCAGGAGTCCCGTTACCGCGCCCTTGCGCTCGAGCACGGCATTGGTCGCCACGGTAGAGCCGTGAACAACCGCGGACACCCCTTCCAGAGTGGCGAGCCCATCCTTCACAGAGTTCATCACCCCCTTGGCGGGTTTATCAGGGGTTGACAGGACCTTACCCGTTTTCGTCACACGATCATTTTCTACCAGCACCCAATCCGTAAAGGTGCCCCCGACCTCGACGTAAAAATTTTGCTTCGCCATCACTTACCCGCTTTAACTCTCGCTCAAACCCAAGTCCGACCAGTTGGTGTCTCTGATCGAGCTGTATTGCAGTCTCGCTCGCGAAATCTCCTCTAGATCTATTTCCTGGACAAGCACGCCTTCCTTATCTTCGGGGAGCTGCGCGAGTACCTCGCCAAAGGGGCTACAGGCGAAGGATTGTCCGAAATAGCCCGCCGTTTCTCCCGCGGCGTTGACCTGCAAGATGAAAATGCCGTTGGACGAGCAGGCTACCTGAATCTCGGGAGCCCACATCTTTTTGCTCCGCGAAGACGAGGTGCTGTTAACGCTGAACACCACTTCAGCTCCACCCAAGGCGAGGTGGCGGAAGGTCTCGGGAAAGTGACGGTCGTAGCAGATGGATACGCCGATCCGCGCCTGAGGCGTCTCAAAAACCGGGTATCCCAGGTTGCCCACCGAGAAGTAGTGCTTCTCTAGTCCGTTGGGGGTGCTGGGAATGTGCCGTTTTCGATACCTACCCACCACACCGTCAGGGCCAACGACAAAAGCGCCGTTGTAAAAGGTATTGTGCACCGGGTCCACTTCGAAAATGGGTGCGACTATGGTGACCTTGAGCTCACTGGCCAGCTTCTGGAGCCGGTCCGTGCTGGGGCCGGGAACGGCCTCGGCCCACTGGAAGTAGTCGTTATTGACCGTGCCTCCACCGGGAAAATATCCGGTAGAGAACAGTTCTGGGAGGGCAATGATCCTAGCTCCGCCTGCCGCGGCCCGGCGGATCAAATCGCACCCGTGGCGGAGGTTGTACACTTTGTCGCCAAACTTTATCTCCATCTGCATGCAGCCGACTGTCACCTTCCGAGCCACGATCCTTCCTCCGGTGCCACTTAGGCGCCCATCGCACCCGTCGGCGGAAGACCCAAGCCTAAAGAAACGCGCGCGCGCGAGACGGCAGCTGATGACGACCTCAGATGGTGGACGGGTGGACCCCCGCGGCGCGAAGATTTACCAACGGGTTAGCAGGACTATACTGAAGTCCGTCACCCGCAACAAGCGCCGATCGCTTCTGTACGCCTTGATCACCCGCAGGTTATCGGTCAAAGCCCCACCCTCCTAGGCGCCATTGTTGATCTTCGCCCTCATCGTCGTGTTTGTGAACCTGTTGGTTGACCCAAGCGACGACGCCATGATCGATCCGTGAATCCGGTACAATTAACGGCGTAACCGTGCTGGGAAGGGTGGAAGGATCTTTTTCATCGCATCTCTCGGTGCGCAAGGGTGCTGCCGGTGGCCTGGCTGGAATGCTGGCGGTGGTCGCGGCGGCGATTTGCGCCCCTGCTGGTACGTCGGGATCCCAACCGGCCCGACTTTTTTTAAAGACTCCAGCCGCCTAGCATCGATTCGGATGTGAAAGACTTGAAGGAGTGGCCATGCACCAAGTAGCGTTTCGACCGGTCCTCACTCAGGAGATGAAGGAAGCCGCGGCCCGGGTGTTAGAGAGCGGCCGTTATATCCGGACAGATCCCGATAGTGACTCCGAGGGCAAGCGGTTCGAGGAAGAATTTGCCGCGTTTATTCAAGGACCTGACTCGCGCTGTCCGGCGGTTGCCAACTTGAGTTCGGGTACGGCTGCCATGCATCTGGCGTGGCTGGTGCACGGGCTAGAGCCTGGCGACGAAGTCATCATCCCGGCCAATACTTTCAGCAGCGTAGCCGACTGCGTCTGGTTGGTCGGTGCCGATCCGGTTGCCGTGGATGTTGAAGAGGATTCTTACAATCTCGATCCCGACGCGGTTGAAGCCGCGGTTACCCCGCGCACGCACGCCATCATGCCGGTGCACACGGCCGGGCACCCAGCGGACATGGACCGCATCATGACCATTGCCCAAAAACATGACCTGCTGGTCATCGAGGATGCCTGCCAGGCTGTGGCCGCCCGCCACCGAGGCAGGGCCGTCGGCACCATCGGCGACATGGGCTGCTACAGCTTCGTGCAGAACAAGGCCATGACCTGCGGAGGCGAGGGGGGGGCCGTGGCGTCTTTTGATACCGCCAAGGTCCGTCGCGTCTTCAACCTGGCCAACCACGCTCGAGGAGAACCCTTCCAAGTAGGTAGGAAAGCCGAGAAGGCCTACCTTTCGCAGGAGCACGATGAAGTTGGCTACATGTACAGGCAGTCAGAAATCTTGTCTGCCATCGCACGTGTGCAGCTCCGCCTTCTTCCAGCTTGGATCGAGACGCGAAGAGCGAGAGCCGCGCAATACTGTACGCTGCTGAATCAGCTGGACGTTCCTATTGGCCTGCCGGTCGAACGTGCATACGCCTACCACTCCTACGTCCGCTTCGAGATTCGCGCTCCAAATCGTGATGAGCTCCGCCGATTCCTCGCGGAGCAGGGTATCCAGTCCTCGGTGCACTACCCCACACCGATCCACCTGGACCGCGTCTACCGTGAACGCTACAGCGCGAAGGTAGGTCAGAACCCCGTCGCTGAACGCCTGGCCCAGCAGATCGTGTCGCTCCCGATCTACCCGCAGATGAGCGAGGATGACGTGAGTTATGTAGTTGAAAGGATAGGCAGCTTTATGGCCCGGGCCCGGGCCAACGCCTGATGTCTGGTGTTCAGGCCTGCTACCGGGGACTGATGAAGCAAAGCAAAAGCACCATCCGAAAGGAGCGAATGGCTCGCGCCCAGGAGCTGCCTTGGCTGGCCAAGCGCATGAAGGACACCACTTCGAAGCCAACCTACCAAGGGCATGGTGGGCCGAACCCCGTCGCGTCCGCTCGCTATCTGGGCGATTCGGCCGAGGAGCTCGGCGGGGTGATCAGCCTCTCGGGCGGCACCATCGGCGACATGCTGCCACCGGAGTTCGTACGCGATGCCGCGCGGGACGCCGTCGAGGCGTACCCGCACTATCCCGGTGTCAAGGGCTACCGTGACCTGCGCCAAGCCATTGCCCGCAAGCTGGAACGCGAAAACGGCATCCTGGCGGATCCCGATGACGAAATCCTGCCTACCATCGGCTGCCAACAGGTCATCGACAGTACCTTCCGCCTTCTGGTCGACCCTGGCGATGAGGTCCTCCTCTTTGATCCCGAGTACTCTAGCACCGCGCCGGCGATTCACTTGACTGGCGGCCGGGTGGTGCCGGTGCCGCTCAAGCGCCATGATGCGGAGTGGTACTTTGACTTCGATGAGCTGGCACGACGCGCAACTTCCAAGACCAAACTGTTGGTTATGAGCAACCCCAACAATCCGACCGGGATCGTCTATAGCCGGGAAGAGCTCGAGCAGATTGCCGACCTCGCCAGGACGCTGGATTTCTGGGTCTTCTCCGATGAGGAGTACGAGAAGACGTTGTTCGGTGGAGTAAGGCATCACAGTATCGCCGGGCTGCCGGGCATGAAGGAGCGAACCATCACCGGTTACTCCTTTTCCAAGCCTTTCGCAATGACAGCATATCGAATCGGCTATATGGTCGGCCCGGCAGCGATCATGGACCACATGCATAGCCTTCTGCGCTTCTCCACTCAGGCCTGCCCGGCGGTTGGCCAGCGCGCTGCCCATGCCGTCCTTACCGGCGACATGACACCATGGCTGAAGGACAGTACGGCCAACCTTCAGGCGAAGCGGGATTACCTGATAAGACGCCTGAACCGTATCTCCGGCATCCACTGCAATGTGCCCCGGGGAGTGTACTTCGTGTTCCCCGATATCCGGGAGCTGGGCCATGCGTCCCTCGATCTAGCCGCTCATCTGCTGAGCGAAGGACGCGTCTTGGTGGTGCCCGGGTTTCAGTTCGGCCCGAGCGGGGAGGGACACCTTCGCGTCAGCTTCTGTCCGAGTATCGAACAGATAGAAGGGGGCATGGACCGTTTCGAGCGGGCGGTCGAAAACTTTCCGGCAGCTTCTAGTGGGTAAGCTTTGTGCCTCCAGAGACGACGAAAATGAGTACACGGAGCATGGCGGTTAGGTAACAAAGGCCAGATCATGAGCCACGACCGGCTGGCGTTCGATCTATTTGTGGGCGATTTCTCTCTCGGTGTCGTACAAGGAAGCTAGTACTGCCTCGTCGCGATGCGCTTCGCTGCACGAGGCGACGTTCACGAAGGCTTTCACGAGTTTGCGGAACTCTTGTGCTGGGTGCGACAGGTAGCGCTCATCCCTATCTATCATGAAAGTTCGCCTCTCGATGTCGAGGCCCTGCAACGGGATCTCCACCAACGTGCCTTCTCGCAATTCTCGAAGCGCTGCTAGACGGGGCAAAATTGCCAGTCCCACACCTTCTCGAACGAAAGTCTTCATGCACTCAAAGCTTGGCAGCTCGACAGCGACTCGGAAGGGTATGTTGTTCCGGCGAAATAGCTGCATCGTCATGCTTAAGATACTTTTGCAACGGTTGTGCACGACGAGAGGTTCTTGTTCGAGGTCCTCGAAGCAAACGGTCCGCTGCCCGGCCAGCGGGTGACTGGCCGGGGCGAGCAGAATGAGCGCGTCTGAGTAGACCGGTACCGAGCGAAGCTCATGGAAGGCGGGTTTCTCGACGACGAAACCCAGGTCGACCTCCCGTTCCAACACTTTCTCCGAGATTTCGCTGACCGGAGTGCCGTGAAGCTCGATTTTGATTCTGGGGAACTTTTTCGCATAGTCTCGCAGCGCACTGGGCAGGAGATAATGTGCGGCGGACTCGTGCGCGGCGATCGTGACTGTGCCGCCGTTCAAGCTTTTCAATTGCGCCAAATCGTCGAAGGCCTCGTAGCGGAGACTGAGCATCCGGTGCGCATAGTCAAGCAGGACTTTGCCGGCCTCGGTCAAGGCAAGCTCGGGCGTATCCCTCGCAAAGAGAGGAGTTCCGATCTCCTCTTCGAGCTTTTTGATGCTCTGGCTGACCGCCGGCTGCGTTCGAAGGACCTTTTCGGCCGCCCGAGAGAAGGATCTCTCCTCGACGACTGCTATGAAGTGCTCCAGTGGTAGGAGTTCCATCCTGCCTCCAAAATGAGATCGATACGAAGCCCATTCTAGAATCAGAGCACGTTGTGTGCAAGTGACTAAACGAAGCGAATTGTAGGCCGGCAAGATCGCTACGGCCGATCAACTGTCTCGCCGCTGATAAATAAATTCATCGCTCGTCAGAATGCCGGGTCCCGGACGAGGCGTCACTGGCGCAACGCTGCCTTGGTGCACAACTCCGATAGAGGCCGAGAGCTCGCTTGGCCCCGACTCCCATCATCCGATCATCTCGCTATCAGGCATCCCGAGCGCCGTCATGGTGTTGAGAATCTTGCACCCGATCCTTGCCTCGACTCTCTGTGCCGCCAACCCTCTCGCTCGCATCGCTGAGCCCACGATAGCCTTGTAGCGATGGAACGTTGTCTCGACTTTGCTCCGTTTGCTGTAGCCCGATTCTGTGTGCCACTTTCGTTTGCCGAGCCGAGCTTGTGCTGCAATGTTGCGATTGCGCTGTCGGCTGCTCGCCGGCCCCGATGCGAGCAGGGCGCCCTTGCGCGGCGGTATCAGCACCCTCGGCGAGCGATGAGCGCTGTGATTCTCGATTGCCTCATAGACGCCGCTGGCGTCGTATGCGGTGTCAGCTCTGGCCGATGAGATGGGACTGTCGCTCTGTCCGACAAGCGATGCAACCCGCGATGAATCGCGGGCTCTTTTGCTCGTCAGCTCGCCGGCGACGACTTCGCCACTCTGCTCGTCGACACACAGATGGAGCTTGCGATAGTCCCTGCTATTTGGTGCTCTGCGCAGCTGGCCGGCGTGGACAGCGAGACCGCTGCTGTCGAACAAGATGTGCAACGGCGTCTTCTGCTTGTCTTGGTAGAAGGGGACCTTACCCAGCTTCGCCTTGCGCCTCGAGATCGTGGTGTGATCGGGCACATCATTGTCTAGCTTCATCAGAGCGAACAACGATCGCAGCAATCCCTCGCTCTGCCTAGACGACAGATGAAACACCATGCCCAGGGTGACAGCCGTCTCGATGGCGTGGTTCGAGTACTTGCGTTGACGGCCCGGTTTCCTCCTCCTTGGCCGGGGCGCGTCCCAGTTCACAAGCTTGCCGGCGGTGAGCGAGATCCAGACGGTCAGGCTCCCGCGGTTGCGTAGACCCGCCTCATATTCACGCCAATTCCTCACGCGATAGGCCTTCTTCACATACTTCCGCTGAGTGCGTTTGAAAATGCTCATGGGGAACCTCGTATCCGCGAGTACAGGACAATTGTGGACCGAGATCGCGAGTTGTGCACCAAGGCAATCTCGGCCCCGGAAGCGCGCGCAACTTCGAACAGAAAGCGCGTAGGGCGCTCCTCGAGCGTAATGCGGAGCTGTCCGTCCTGATCTTCTTCGATCGGAAGCCCGCGCCCCGCGAGCGCGTCTCGGAAAGCGCCCGGCTCGTCCTCCCGGACGCGAATTTCGTAGACCCATCCGGGGTGCTGTTTCGGCTCGGACAGCCTGCCTTGAAGCGCGAGCTTACCCTTGTCCAGGAGCACGACGCTGTCGCAGACGCTCTCCACGTCGTGAAGAAGGTGGGTGGAAAGTAGGACGGAGACGCCGCGTTCACCGATCTCCCGCACGAGGTCCAGCATCTGCCGGCGTCCCACCGGATCGAGACCGCTCGTCGGCTCGTCGAGCAAGACGAAGTCAGGATCGTGTACGAGCGACATCGCGAGCTTCGTTCGTTGTTGCATGCCCGTCGAGAATTCCTCGACAAGGCGATAGCGGGCTTCGCCGAGCCCGCTGAACCAAAGAACTTCATGCGCTCGCGCGAGCGCATCCGTCCGTGCGAGGCCGCCGATCTCGCCCGCGAGCGCAACCGTCTCGATTGAGGTCAAACCGGGAACGAGGACGGGACGCTCCGGAAAATAGCCCAAGCGTTGGCGGAGCGAATGGCCGCTTTTGCCAATCGGAAGCCCGAGGACCTCGGCACTTCCCCGACTCGGCTCGAGAAAGCCGAGGAGCGTCTTGAGAAGCGTGGACTTGCCAGCTCCGTTCGGTCCTAAAAGGCCGATCACACCCGCGTCGAGATCGAGCGAGAGAGAAGTGAGCGCCTCTTTGTTGCCGTATCGAACGGTGAGGTCGTGTGCGCGTAGTAACGTCATGTTGTACTCAGAGAACTTAACGGAATCCGTGACTTGGGAGTTCCGAGCACTGGGCGACGATACCACGACGCCATAAAAGTGCTTTCCCTACTCGCCCGTGATCACTAGAATCAACAGATTCACCCAGGAATTCGACTAGTCTGTCTAGTTGCTCTGGGAGAGGGTCAATATGCAGAGTCGCGCTAGCAGGCTGCTGAAAAACGGTATCTGCACCCGCGCTCGGTCTGCTCGGAGCACTAAAAGTCATACGGGTGCTATCCGGGTGAGAACCATGATCGAGCTCACCTTCCTTTGTCTGGTCGCTTATCTCGTGTTTCAGGCCACGCCGGCCGTCATCGCGCGCTTCAGCTTCTTGAACGAGCTCACGGTCATCGCGAACTCTCCTGTGCTAGAGGACGCCTCTGTTCTGCGCCAGAAAGTTATGGACGCTGCCGCGAGCCGTAGCATCGTTGTGGTCTCGGAGAACCTCCACGTTACGCGCGACCAGGAGCAGAGCAAGACGATTATCGACGTCCGCTACGAGCTGTTCATGAATTTCTTCCCACGCTTCACTTATGTGTGGCACGTGGAGGACCACGTTGAAGCGCTCCTGTTCTGAACCGCGGAGCATGCGTCCGCGCTTTTTGTTTGCTATGATCCGGCTTAGGCGTATGGGTCTATACGCGAGGCCAATTTTTGCAACAAGGTAACGAGAAGCTCCTGCGGCTGGTTCAGAACCTCGAGAAGAGTATCGAACAGGCCATCTCAAGCTCGCCGCAAGTCGAAGAATGCTTGACGCGGGTTCGCGATCAGGGCTATGAGCTTTCGCTCGTATTGCAGGCAACTCTCGCTTTCGCTCCCGTCGGCGAGCTCGATCAAAAACAAGTCGAGGAAGTTGCCGGCGTTGTCAATGAAAGCGACGCGCAATTTCGGATGAGCACGCTCGACCGGAAATTTCTCCGCTCGCTAAAAATCGCGATAGACGAAGAGAAGTAGAACCTTCAGTCTTCAGCTCTCATCTCTTGAAGGCGTCGGCTCCAGCGAAGTGGGCGACGTCGAAGAGTTCTTCTTCGATTCGCAGCAGTTGATTGTATTTAGCGACGCGATCGCTGCGGCTAGCGGAGCCCGTCTTGATTTGGCCGCTTTTGGTCGCGACGGCTAGATCCGCAATCGTCGTGTCCTCGGTCTCTCCGGAGCGATGCGAGATCATCGACGTGTAGCGGTTGCGGTGAGCTAGCTCGACCACTTCCATCGTCTCGGTCAGCGTCCCGATTTGGTTCAGCTTGATGAGGATGGAATTGGCCACGCCTTCGTCGATGCCGCGCTTCAGCCGCGTTTCATCGGTGACGAAAAGATCATCCCCCACAAGCTGCACCCGGGAGCCGAGCGCCGTCGTGAGCTCCCGCCACCCATCCCAATCATTTTCATCGAGGCCGTCTTCGATTGAGACGATGGGATAGCGGTCCACCCATTCCGTGTATCTCGCTATCAAATCGCTTGCGGATAGCCGGTCGCCGCCGGATTTCGCCATGACGTATTGATCCGAATCGTGAAACTCGCTCGCCGCGACATCGAGCGCGAGCGCAATGTCCCTGCCCGGCGCGTAGCCGGCCTCCCCGATCGCGGTCATCATCAGCTCGAGCGCCTCGTCGTTCGATTTCAAGCTCGGGGCAAAACCGCCCTCGTCGCCAACGGAGGTCGTGAGACCTTGTTTCTCGAGAATTGCTTTGAGCGCGTGAAACGTCTCCACACCCGCACGCAGCGCTTCGCTGAAGCTCGGTAGCCCCGCGGGGACGATCATGAACTCCTGGATATCGAGATTGTTGTCAGCGTGCGCGCCTCCATTGACGACGTTCATGAGCGGGACGGGCAAAACACTCGCCATGGGACCACCGAGATAACGATAAAGCGGAACCTCGAGGGCGTCGGCCGCAGCCCGGGCGCAGGCGAGCGAGACCGCGAGGATGGCGTTGGCGCCCAGGCGGCCTTTGTTCGGGGTGCCGTCGAGCTCGAGGAGAAGGCGGTCGACGAGTACCTGTTCGAGAGCATCCTCTCCCACGAGTTCGGGGGCGATCTCGTCCCTGATGTGGGTCACCGCTTGCGCCACGCCTTTGCCGCCATAGATCTCGGGGTCTCCGTCCCGCAGCTCGATGGCTTCGTGCGCCCCGGTCGAGGCGCCCGACGGGACCGCGGCCCGTCCGAAGCCTCCCCCCCCGAGGCTTACTTCGGCTTCAACGGTAGGATTTCCCCGCGAATCAAGGATTTGCCGAGCTTCGATTGCTATGATTGTGGTCATCTTGAATCCTCGTGTTATCCATCCCGCCGGCCACGTGGGGGTCCCAATTGACACGCCCAACGCCCTGTGGTATCAAAACAGGTCAGCAGTGGGGTATTTTATCGAATGACGACGGGAGTGTCTTTGGGTATGGATCTGCCTTCATATCCTTTCAAGCTGTGGAGTCCCATACGCATAGAATCGGCGGAGGCGCCCACTTGTGGGATGCGACCATGACGAATACGCGCTGCCTGTTCTTCTGCAGTGTTCTGGGTCTTACTTTCGGGCCCGGGGCTTTCGGGCCCGGGGTGGCTTCCGCTGAAGGCCCGTCGCGCTTCACTATCAAGCTCCAAGGCGAAGTCCAGGACGAGGTCGGGGAGCCTCTCGTCGGCGCTGTGATCTCGGTGTTCGGCAAGAACCTGGCCCGGGGAGCCCTCATCGCCGTGAGTGACGAGGCGGGACAGTTCCAAGTGAGTGCGATGCCTCCGGGTATCTACCGGCTGCGCGCCTACCTTTCGGGATTTCTGCCTTCCGCCTATGCGCGCGTCGTGATCAAAGAGGGGATGGAGCAAGTCGGCTCGATCATGATGAGCTTGACGACAACGGATGGGAGCGATGGGTCGGAGCCGCCAGTCGAAGCCGGCCGCGAGCGCGCTCTGGCGGAGCTGCGCTGGTTGTTGCAGCACGCCGATCGCAACCTATTGCGAGATGAAGAATGGTCCATCCCCAGTGTCGCGCTCGAGCTCGACGATTTTGGGGGGGGGACCGAGCTCGCGTTCCGCGAAGCCTCGATTGGAGGGGAGTTCGGGGTGCGCGTGGCCGCCTTCGACGACGGGCTCAACGAATTTCCAGGCGCCGGTGCTGGATTGGACGGTCGGCTCGCCTACGCGCGTCTGTTCATCCCGAACGAAAACCAGAACGGTCACTGGCTTGTCAGCGCGCAAGTGCTCGAGTCGGCCCTTTCTTCTTGGGCCGGTCGAGCCGAGTACTCCAAAGCAACCGCGGGTAACCATCAGCTCTCGGCGGGCGTGACCTACGGCAACTACCTTTACGGAGATCTCGACGATTTCCGCCCGCCGGAAGCAGCGCTCTCGTTTCGCCAGATGGGCGCACGTTCCATCGAGTGGTTTGGCTCGGCTTACGCATCGGATACGTTCGAGATCGGCTCCGCCTCGGTTCACGCGGGAGTTGCGTACGAGCATTACAGTTTTCTGGACAAGTCAGGTTATGTGTCCCCGCGGATGGAGCTCGCCTATCCTGTAGGCTCGGGTTCACGGACGGTCGTTCGCGGATCGGTCGACTATCGCGTTCTTGCACCGGGCGGTGAGGACATTGGCCTGTTGTCGCAGGTGGCTTTTTCGGATGTCTACGGTCCCACGCCGGCGAAACGCTCGTTTCTCAAGGGTCAGCGCACGGCGAGTGTCCAGCTCGGTCTCGAGCGGCAGCTGAGCCAGCGAACTCGGGTGGCCGTTCGCATGTTCCAGGAAAACGCCGCCGATCAACTCGCGAAGGTTTATACGAAAGACCATGCGAGTATGGAGGGTGCCGGGCATTTCACCGTCCGAAACCAAGGTGATTTTCGCACCCGGGGCGTTGGCCTATCCCTTTCCCAGAGCTTTGGTGCCACGGAAGGCTCGGTAGCCTACACGTTCGGCATGGGGAGCGCGCTCACGCCGCGGCGCGGCGCTGCGGCTTTACCCGACGACGAAATCCACGACCTGACCACTCAAGTGGCCACGTCCATCGACCGCACGCAGACGCGCGTTCAAGCGGCTTATCGATTCATCAGCCATCCGACCTTCGCGCCCGGCGGCCAGGGATTTGCGACGAGCTCGAAGCGCGATTCTCGCTTCAACATCCAAGTCTATCAGCTACTTCCATTCGTCAGCTGGGACGGCACGAGCTGGGAGGTCATGGTGGCTTTGCGGAACCTGTTCTACGAAGACTTCGAAAGCGCGTCCTTTTTGGACGAGATGGCCGTCATCCACGCTCCCCGGCGCGTATTGGGCGGCGTAACCGTTCGCTTTTAGCGCCGCCTCTCACCCCCTCACGATCCTTGTTTTTGGATTCCGTATCCATTATTCTGGATTCGTGTCGGCGACTGCCTTGGATGCGAACGTTAACTTGTTCTAATTGAGTGATTTAGATTATCGGCAGTCGACGGGAACCCGGTATAGAACTTGCTATTAGGAAGTAGGATAGCGTACGAAGAATCGTATCGAGAAGTGAATGACCAACGTGGCGCAGCGTGATTCCGGATCGTGGAAAATTCCGCTCGTCTTGCTGACGAGCGCGATCCTGCTCGCGCTCTCGCTCCATAACATCCAGCTCAAGTCCGGGTTCCAAAGTCTCGATGACGGCGTTTTTTGGGACGACCATCTAGGCCGCGTCTATGCGAAACGCGTCGATCCCGACAGCCCAGCGTCACGGGCCGGGCTTCGTGTCGGGGACGTTCTCGTGTTGCTCGCGAACGAGCCCGTGGTGGCGGCGTCAGACGTGCGCCGGGCGCTCGACGCTTCGCGCGACGGTGAGGAGCTCGCCTATCAGATCATCCGCGAGCAAGAGCGACAGGCGCTCGCACTGATCGTCGCTCCACTCCCGAAGGGCAACGTTCCCGCTTACTTTTTTCTCGCGGCTGTGGGTATTTTCTCGCTCGGCGTCGGGACCGTCGTCTACGTGCGTCGTCGCGGGGTCGCGGCGACCGCGCACTTTTACTTGCTCTGCTTGTTCTGGTTTCTCGGCTACGGCTTTTCTTTTACCGGGGCACTCGACGGTTGGGACACGGCCTTTTTCTGGATCGATCGCGTGGGACTATTGTTCTTCCCGCCAATCTTTTTGCACTTCGCCCTCTGTTTTCCGACCAAACAAACGATGGTCGAGAGGCGCCCGTTGGTTCTGTGGGCGCTTTACCTTCCTTCTGTGGTTCTTCTCTATGCGAGCCTAACTGCCGAGATAGCTTTTTTCTCGAGCTTCACCTGGGGTGTTCAACTCTTCGTGGGCACGAGCAGCTTCCTTAACCGGATCATCCCGGCCTTCGGCTCCCTCATGTCGCTGCTGGCCTTCGCGGCCTTCGTGAGCTCGCATCGGAGCTCGCGCAGCATCACCGTCAAGAAACAGACGAAGTGGATCGTGTGGGGCACCGGATTCGGCTCGCTGCCTTTCGCGCTGTTTTATGCCGTGCCCTACTTGTTCGGGGTCAGCCCGACGCTTACGATGGAGCTTTCCGTCGTACCGCTCGCGTTCATCCCGCTCTCGTTTGCCTACGCGATCGTCAAGTACCGCTTGATGGACGTGGAGGTGCTGTTCAAGCGCGGGATGGTCTTGACGCTCGCGACGGCGGTCATTGGCGGCCTTTACCTCGCGATCTTTTTGGCAAGCGCGAACTACATGGTGGGCGACGAGCACAGCACGATTCTCGCGCTCTTGTCCGCGATCGTCGTGGTACTGCTATTTACGCCCATCAAGAGCCGTATCCAAAACACTATCGATCGGTTGTTCTACCGCGAGCGTTACGACTACCGCCGTGCGCTTCTCGCCTTTTCACGGGACTTGAACGCGCATCTCGACCTCGATCGTCTGTCTTCGCGCCTCGTCGAGCGGATCGGCGACACGTTCGAAGTCGAGAAGGTCGCTCTTCTCGTCCCGTTTGCTGATGCGCTGCGCCTACAAGCGGGCCTCGGTCTCACCGACGATGAGCGGAAGAGCGTTCAGGTTGCCGAGGACTCGCCGCTCTACAATCGGCTCGCTGCGGGAGAGGCCGTCTATTACGGGGAGTTCGACTGGGACCCTATGAGGAACTTCGCCAAAGGTGAAGAGGGCGACGGTCTCGCCATCGACAACCTGCAATACGCCATCCCATGCCGCTCGCATGACAAAGTCGTGGGCGTCATCTTGCTGGGGAGGCGCTGGGACCAAAGCGCGTTATCGAGCGAGGACATGGATTTGCTCACGATGCTCTCGGGGCAGGCGGCGACCGCGCTCGAAAACGCCCGGCTGTACCAATCTCTCGAGCGCAAGGCGGAGGAGTTCGAAGCGCTCAAGGAGCACAGCGAGCACACCATCGAATCGCTAGAAGCCGGAATCTTGGTGCTCGATCTCGAAGGTCGGGTGGTGCGCTTCAACCGAGCGCTAGAAAGCCTCTACGGTTTGACGCGTGAAAAAGCGATGGGACGCTCCTTCGGAGACCTTTTTCCTGCCTCATTGTGCGACACTCTCGGGGCCTCGATGGGCGAGGCGTGGTGGGGCCGGGCCGAAACCAGCGGGATCTCGCGCCTGAACTTGACGAATCTCCGCGACGAGGAAAAAGTCGTGAAGCTTCAAGTCGCGCCCTTTGTGACCGACAAGGCCGATCCCGAGGGCACGATCGTCATTTTAGAAGACGTGACCGCGCGTGTCGAGATGGAAACGCAGCTCAAGCTGCGGGAGAAAATGGCTTCTCTGGGCCTTCTCGCCGCCGGCGTCGCCCACGAAGTCAACACGCCTTTGACCGGGATCAGCAGCTTCACCCAAATGCTCCAAGACCAGACCGGTGAGGACGATCCGAAATCGAAGCTTCTCGAGAAGATCGAGCGCCAAACCGAGCGCGCCTCCAAGATCGTCAACAACCTTCTGAACTTTGCCCGGCAAGGCCGCGCGGGTTTTGTCGCGGTTCAGCTCAACGAAGTCATCCGTGACGTCTTGTCGCTACTCGAGCACCAGCTGACGCGCTCGCGTATCAAGGTTAGACTCGAGTTCGCGGAAGTTCTCCCCGAAGTCATGGGAGACGAGAACAAATTGCAGCAAGTCTTCTTGAATCTCATCCTCAACGCCCAGGATGCGATGCCGTCGGGGGGCTGGCTAACGCTCTCGACCGCGATGCGCGGTGACGAGGTCGTTGCCACCGTGGCGGATACCGGCCAAGGCATCGGCCTCGAGGATGTCAAACGTATCTATGATCCGTTCTTTACGACGAAGCGAGCGGGTTCCAGTGGAACCGGTTTGGGGCTTTCGATCACGTACGGGATCATTCAGGAGCATTCCGGTCACATCAATGTCGAAAGCTCGCTCGGCAAGGGCACGAGCTTCCTGGTACGTCTCATGAAGGCTTCTGACGCGGCGGACGAAGACAGCACCACAGAGCGGGCCCGGCAAACTCTCTGACGCCGCGCTACGTCGCCCCCGGCCGCGTGAGGAGAGTGAACGTATCGGGTTTTCGATTCGAGAAGTGCTTAGGTCGTCTTTTGGACTTGCGAATGAGTCGCGCCACAATGGGTTCTTGGTATGACAGAAAAGGGAACCGTTCTCGTCATCGACGACGAAGAGGTGATGCGGGAGATTCTCGAATCGCTTCTAACGTCGGAGGGCTACCGCGTCAAGCTCGCGGCGACGGGTGAGGACGGTATCGCCGTCGCGTCTCGCGAGCCGATCGACCTGGCCATCGTTGACGTCATGCTCCCCGACCAGTCCGGAATCGACGTTTTGGATGAGCTCAAACGCGTCGACTCCGAGCTCGTCGCGATCATGATCACTGCATTCGCGTCGGTCGAGACCGCTATCGAAGCGATGAAACGGGGTGCCTTCGACTACGTGACGAAGCCGTTCAAGAACGACGAAGTACGTGTGGTCGTCGCGAACGGCATGAAGCAGCGGCGCCTCGTCGACGAGAACCGCACGTTGAAGGCCGCTTTGAGCGACCGGCAGCGCTTTGACGTTCTCGTCGGAAAGTCTCCGCGCATGCAGGAAGTTTACTCACTCATCCGACAAGTGGCGCCTTCGAAGAGCACGGTGTTGATTATGGGTGAGAGCGGCACGGGGAAGGAGCTCGTTGCGAAAGCGATCCACAATCACAGCGCGCGGAAATCGAAGCCTTTCGTGACGGTCAACTCTGGGAGCCTTCCCCCGGACTTGCTGGAGAGCAACCTGTTCGGCCACGTAAAAGGCGCCTTCACCGGTGCGGTCAGCCCCAAGAAAGGTCTTTTCGAGATCGCCGATGGCGGCAGTATTTTTCTCGACGAGATCGGAACGATCCCCCTCGAGACTCAAGCCAAGCTGCTGCGTGTCATTCAAGAAAAGGAGTTCATGCGGCTCGGGGGGGTCGACAATATTCGGGTGGACGTGCGGATCATTGCGGCCACCAACAGCGATCTCAGAGTCCTCGTCGACGAGAACAACTTTCGTGAAGACCTCTATTATCGACTGAACGTCATCAATCTTTTCTTGCCGCCGCTCCGGCAGAGAAAAGAAGACGTATCTCTTCTGGCCCAGCACTTTCTCAAAAAATATGGCGACGAGAACGGGCGTTTCGATCTGCGCCTTTCTCCCGAGGCCGTGCAGTCACTCTTCGAATATGATTGGCCGGGGAACGTCCGCGAGCTCGAGAACGTTATCGAGCGCTCAGTAGTGCTCGCCTCGGGTCCGCTCATCGGCCGCGGTCTCATTCCCGATCACGTCAGCTCTGGCCCGATGTTTCGGGTGCCTCGAATCGTGGTGCCGGAAGAAGGCATCTCCTTCCGTGACGTCATCACTGGCTTCGAGAAGAGGCTGATCGAATCGTCCCTCGAGACTTCGGGCGGGGTTCAGAAAAAAGCCGCGCGCTTGCTCGGCTTGAAGCCGACCACTCTCAATGAGATGATCAAGCGCCATAACATCAGCTTGGAGAGGAAAGAGCCATCGTCCACGCACTGACAAGACAATTAGCGCTTTTGTGATGAGATATGTTCTAAAGCTCCTGACGCTCGCGGTCCTGGCACCGCTTGTTTCGGCCGACGAGCGCATCGACAAACTGCCCCCCGAGCACAAGCTCTGGATCGAGCGCGACGTCGTCTACATCATCACCGAACGTGAACGAGAGGTGTTCTTGTCGCTCGGCGCGCTCGAAGAGCGCAGCCGCTTCATCGAGGCCTTCTGGAGAAAAAGAGATTCCAATCTCGCCACCCCCGCGAACGAGTTCAAGATCGAGCATTATCGCCGACTCGAATATGCCAACAGCCATCTCGGTAGGGAAACGTTTCGAGACGGATGGCGCACCGACCGGGGACGCTATTACATCATTCTCGGTGAGCCTCAAAGCATCATGCGTTTCGACGGCTATTCGGAGCTCGTCTCGTCGCACCTCTGGTTCTATCAAGGACAGGCCGGCTCGGGCACGCCGGCTTTCTTCTATCTGCTGTTTTTCAAACGGAACGATTTCGGGGAGTACAGACTCTACAGCCCCATGGCAGACGGGCCGCAAGCTCTTCTGAACTCGTCGGAGAACCTGCCCGGGGCCGGAAACGAGCGTGCCGCGTATCAGAGGATTCGGGAGGTTGCGGGAGAGCTTGCGCAGGCCTCGCTGTCGTTCGACCCTAGCGAGCCTGGCGATGCACAGAGAGGTCGCGCCTCCTTGGGAAGCCAGGTGATGATGGCGCGGATCGAAGAGTCTCCCCGACGAGCGATCCGGACCGACTACGCCGATGCGTGGATGAGGTATGGCAATCGTGTCTCGGCGGAATACTCGTTCAACTACGTGCCGTCGCGGAGTGTCTTCTCAGTGCTCGCGGATCCTTCGGGGATCGCGCTCGTGCATTTTAGTATCGAGATCGAACCCCAAAACTTTACGCTCGAGACGGACGAACAACGGACGAAGTTCTACACGACACTGGACTTTTCCATCGAAGCAACTAGCGCGGACGGGAAGCTCGTACTCGCGACCGATAAAGAGGCCTATATCGAGCTCACGCCAACCCAGATGCGAGAGCTTGGCGGACGCCCATTTGCCTATCAAGACGATTTTCCGCTCGTTCCGGGAGATTTCAACGTTACAGTGATTCTGAGAAATCGCGTCGTCCCAATACACGGTGGCCGTCGCGTCTATCGAGATCTACTGAAGGTGTCGGAAGAAACCTATCGCTCCGCTCAACGCGTTGCAGACCAGTTGGACGAGTCCGGCTTGACCGAGCCGGTGAAGCGAGCGAGTGCGGAGAAGATCGCCGCGGATTTTAAGCACTTTCTCGTCCTCACCGAAAAAGTCATCAACCAAACTCGGCGTAGAGTGATTGATGAAGAGCGTGTGCCTGCGGAGGAAAAGGTCGTTTCGATCTTCGAAGAACACACCGACATTATTCGCAAAGACCGGCGCGAGACTCTCTACGGTCACAAGGTGTGTTTGACTGGTGGCTCGTCCTCGATGATTTTGGATTGCGTGATCTTGGATGGGAATCCGTCCGATTCAACTCTCGCGGAAACCATGATCGACCGTCAAGTCGAACTCTACGAACGGGCCCCGCGCCAGGTTGCCTACGATGGCGCGTTTTCTTCAAAGGCAAACTTGGAAGCCATCAAAGGCAAGGGAGTTGAAGATGTTGCCTTTACCAAGGCTCACTTCGCGGTGACCGATATGGTCAAGAGTTCCTGGGTCTATCAACGCCTACGGCGATTTCGCTGCGGAATCGAAGGCGTCATTTCGTTCTTGAAACGAGTCTTTGGTCTCGACCGATGCACATGGCGCTCATTGCCTTCTTTCAAATCCTACGTATGGAGTTCCATCATCACCTGCAACCTGTTGGTAATGGCAAGGCACCTATTACGATAATAATGATTACTCTTACTGCGTTTATAGCCATGGATTGCTGACGATTCGCCTCTCGTTTCGTCCAAGATTTTCATTCGCTTCCGAGCCTACGAGGTGCCGACTGAAAACGTATAATACCCACATCTTCGATAGGCCTCTCGTACACCACAAGTTATGGTGTTTCTGGACAGGAACTAGTTAGTACCCGTCCTGACAGGTGTAAGAGGTTGAGAAAAAAGGGGTAATCGCAAATTTAGGGCTAGCCTTCTGAGGGAGTGTCGTTTAGTATCGAGTCGACAAAAACGCAGATTCTAAACGACTTAACTCCAAAGGAGACCAGCCCTAAATGCGAAAAACGATCAACCCACAACCAAGCCTATGCGAGCCCTGGCTGGAGGTGGAGCACGCGCGCGAGCTCGAAGCGATCTCGTCGGTGCTCGATGCCCATCCTAAGCTCAATGAGTTGGTACTGCAAGACCTGAGGTCGGTCACCCCATCGGCAGGGAGCGATGTTGGTCGTGGGGGAATGAGCGCGGAGCAGGTTCTCCGTGCGTTGTTGGTCAAGCAGCTGAATCAGTTCACCTATCGGGAGCTGGCGTTTCACTTGGCAGACTCTCGAAGCTATCGGACGTTTTGCCAGCTCGGCATCATAGAGCCGAGCCCGTCGAAGTCGACCCTAGCAGCAAACATCAAAGCCGTGAAGTTCGAAACGCTGGAGAAAATCAACCGAGAGTTGGTGAGTGTTGCCGAGAAGACCGCGATCGAAAAAGGAAGAAAAGTACGAGTGGACTGCACGGTAGTGGAGTCGAATATTCATTCTCCTACGGACTCCGAGCTTCTTTATGACTGCGTCCGAGTTCTCACTCGCCTCATGTGCCGAACTCGCGAACTGCTGGGTACAGTAGTGGTCTTCGGCAATCGAACGCGTCGAGCGAAGAGACGTCGACTGGGAGTTCTAAACGCGAAGGATAAGGAACAAAGGCGTCGCGTCTATCGAGATCTACTGAAGGTGTCGGAAGAAACCTATCGCTCCGCTCAACGCGTTGCAGACCAGTTGGACGAGTCCGGCTTGACCGAGCCGGTGAAGCGAGCGAGTGCGGAGAAGATCGCCGCGGATTTTAAGCACTTTCTCGTCCTCACCGAAAAAGTCATCAACCAAACTCGGCGTAGAGTGATTGATGAAGAGCGTGTGCCTGCGGAGGAAAAGGTCGTTTCGATCTTCGAAGAACACACCGACATTATTCGCAAAGACCGGCGCGAGACTCTCTACGGTCACAAGGTGTGTTTGACTGGTGGCTCGTCCTCGATGATTTTGGATTGCGTGATCTTGGATGGGAATCCGTCCGATTCAACTCTCGCGGAAACCATGATCGACCGTCAAGTCGAACTCTACGAACGGGCCCCGCGCCAGGTTGCCTACGATGGCGCGTTTTCTTCAAAGGCAAACTTGGAAGCCATCAAAGGCAAGGGAGTTGAAGATGTTGCCTTTACCAAGGCTCACTTCGCGGTGACCGATATGGTCAAGAGTTCCTGGGTCTATCAACGCCTACGGCGATTTCGCTGCGGAATCGAAGGCGTCATTTCGTTCTTGAAACGAGTCTTTGGTCTCGACCGATGCACATGGCGCTCATTGCCTTCTTTCAAATCCTACGTATGGAGTTCCATCATCACCTGCAACCTGTTGGTAATGGCAAGGCACCTATTACGATAATAATGATTACTCTTACTGCGTTTATAGCCATGGATTGCTGACGATTCGCCTCTCGTTTCGTCCAAGATTTTCATTCGCTTCCGAGCCTACGAGGTGCCGACTGAAAACGTATAATACCCACACCTTCGATAGGCCTCTCGTACACCACAAGTTATGGTGTTTCTGGACAGGAACTAGTTAGTACCCGTCCTGACAGGTGTAAGAGGTTGAGAAAAAAGGGGTAATCGCAAATTTAGGGCTAGCCTTCTGAGGGAGTGTCGTTTAGTATCGAGTCGACAAAAACGCAGATTCTAAACGACTTAACTCCAAAGGAGACCAGCCCTAAATGCGAAAAACGATCAACCCACAACCAAGCCTTCGCGAGCCCTGGCTGGAGCTGGAGCACGCACGCGAGCTCGAAACGATATCATCGCTGCTCGATGCCCATCCTAAGCTCAATGAGCTGGTACTGCAAGACCTGAGGTCGGTCACCCCATCGGCAGGGAGCGATGTTGGTCGTGGGGGAATGAGCGCGGAGCAGGTTCTCCGGGCGTTGTTGGTCAAGCAGCTGAATCAGTTCACCTATCGGGAGCTGGCGTTTCACTTGGCAGACTCTCGAAGCTATCGGACGTTTTGCCAGCTCGGCATCATAGAGCCGAGCCCGTCGAAGTCGACCCTAGCAGCAAACATCAAAGCCGTGAAGTTCGAAACGCTGGAGAAAATCAACCGAGAGTTGGTGAGTGTTGCCGAGAAGACCGCGATCGAAAAAGGAAGAAAAGTACGAGTGGACTGCACGGTAGTGGAGTCGAATATTCATTCTCCTACGGACTCCGAGCTTCTTTATGACTGCGTCCGAGTTCTCACTCGCCTCATGTGCCGAACTCGCGAACTGCTGGGTACAGTAGTGGTCTTCGGCAATCGAACGCGTCGAGCGAAGAGACGTCGACTGGGAGTTCTAAACGCGAAGGATAAGGAACAAAGGCGTCGCGTCTATCGAGATCTACTGAAGGTGTCGGAAGAAACCTATCGCTCCGCTCAACGCGTTGCAGACCAGTTGGACGAGTCCGGCTTGACCGAGCCGGTGAAGCGAGCGAGTGCGGAGAAGATCGCCGCGGATTTTAAGCACTTTCTCGTCCTCACCGAAAAAGTCATCAACCAAACTCGGCGTAGAGTGATTGATGAAGAGCGTGTGCCTGCGGAGGAAAAGGTCGTTTCGATCTTCGAAGAACACACCGACATTATTCGCAAAGACCGGCGCGAGACTCTCTACGGTCACAAGGTGTGTTTGACTGGTGGCTCGTCCTCGATGATTTTGGATTGCGTGATCTTGGATGGGAATCCGTCCGATTCAACTCTCGCGGAAACCATGATCGACCGTCAAGTCGAACTCTACGAACGGGCCCCGCGCCAGGTTGCCTACGATGGCGCGTTTTCTTCAAAGGCAAACTTGGAAGCCATCAAAGGCAAGGGAGTTGAAGATGTTGCCTTTACCAAGGCTCACTTCGCGGTGACCGATATGGTCAAGAGTTCCTGGGTCTATCAACGCCTACGGCGATTTCGCTGCGGAATCGAAGGCGTCATTTCGTTCTTGAAACGAGTCTTTGGTCTCGACCGATGCACATGGCGCTCATTGCCTTCTTTCAAATCCTACGTATGGAGTTCCATCATCACCTGCAACCTGTTGGTAATGGCAAGGCACCTATTACGATAATAATGATTACTCTTACTGCGTTTATAGCCATGGATTGCTGACGATTCGCCTCTCGTTTCGTCCAAGATTTTCATTCGCTTCCGAGCCTACGAGGTGCCGACTGAAAACGTATAATACCCACATCTTCGATAGGCCTCTCGTACACCACAAGTTATGGTGTTTCTGGACAGGAACTAGTTAGCGAATGCCGGCGACTGCAGCATCTGCGCCGCCGTTTGTCCCTCCACCGTGTCTGGCGCGACCGCGACGCAGGCCTCGAGTGCCGTCTTTGCCGCGTCCATATCACCTTTGTTCAAATTGGCGTAGGCGAGCTTGAGGAGCGGGTCCTGCCAGTCGGGTTTGCGCTCGGCCGCGAGGGTGTAGAGCTCAATCGCTCTGTCGGTCTCTCCGCGGTTGAAATAGATCTCGGCGACGTTGAATGGGACGACCTCGTCCTCCGTCTGGTCGATAGCTTTTTCGAAATAGACGACGGCCTCGTCGTACTTTTGCTGTTGGACCATGACGTCGCCGATCGCGATGAGCGAGCCGCTATGCATGGGCTCTGCGGCAAGTACTTTTTCGTAGGACTCGACGGCCTTGTCATATTCCTCCAGCCTGGCATAGACGACCCCGATGTTGTAATGGATCTGATAAGCCATCGGCTCGGTGGAGAGGAACGCTTCGTATTTTATCAACGCTTCTTCATACTGACCGTTCTCGAACATCGCGTTGGCTTCGACGAGCATCGAACCGCCGCTTGGCGCTTCCGCGACCGGCTCGAGGACGAAATCCATCGTCGGGTTGCGGCCGAACCCGCTAACCTGTTGCTTGTAGGCCTGCGGGATAAAGCCGTCCGCGACGACGGTGAGATCATACATGCCGGAGCGGAAGCCAAGAATCGCCCATTTCCCGTCGCTTCCGCTCGTCGTTTCCAGGGTTTTTTTGCCGTCCGCGCTCGTCGCGGTGATGACCGCCCCTTCGATTGGCTGCCCGTTGGTGTCCTCGGCCGAGCCTCTGATGCGCCCCGTGCCCATCTGGGCGAGCGCGACCGAGGCGCCAACCGCCAAGAGGACCAAGACGTGAAACAACAGATATTTGTTACGCATGACGATTCTCCACTTCATTTTCCGAGGATGCACCAGCGTATCCCTGCCGACATTATAGATCAGAAAACACTCGCGAGGGATTCGGGCGCCCCGGGCGGCTGTCGGTTTCAAGATGTTGACCTGAAACAAGTTGCTGTGCTAGCGTTCTAGATTCATGGCAGAGTTCGAAGGCTCGATTCAGGAATTCACTCTCTCGGACATCGTGCAGTTTCTGAGCGGTTCGAAAAAGACCGGCCGGCTCCAGATGCACGCGCGGAATACGGGCCGTCAAGGCGGGATCGCCTTCGTGGACGGCTCGGTCGTGCATGCGGCCGTCGACGACCTGGTGGGAGAAGAGGCGTTTTTCGAGTTGATGGTGTGGAGTGAAGGCCAGTTCGCGTTCGAACCCGACGTTTTGTCCGAGAAGAATACCGTCCGACAGAGCAGCACCAATCTATTGCTCGAAGGCGCGCGGCGGAAAGACGAGTGGAGCGTGCTGTCGAAACATATCCCCGACATGAGGATGATCCCGGAATTCGTCTTGCCCGACGAGGGCGATGCTGGCCAACAGATCACTCTCAACACGAGCGAGTGGGTGGTGCTCTCGAAAATCGATGGTGAGCGGAATCTTCAAGAGATCGCTCGGACGGCGGCGGTCTCCGAATATCACGCTTGCCGGCTTCTCTATCCACTGATTGCGAACAAGCTCATCCGGCTGCGCGCCCGACCGTCTCATTGACTTTGCTGACAGGGTCACCTGTGTCGCACCCCCGAACGGATCGTTTCTTGAAAGCCTGCCGGGGCGAGCCGGTCGACCGGACGCCAGTTTGGTTCATGCGGCAAGCTGGCCGCTACATGGCTGAATATCGTGCGATACGTAAGGGTCATCCCATCCTCGAGATTTGCCGTACACCCGAGCTTGCCGTTCAAGTAACGCTCCAGCCGGTTCATCGTCTCGGGGTCGATGCCGCGATTCTCTTTTCCGATTTACTGATTCCGCTCGACCCGCTAGGCATAGGCTTCGACTTCGTCCAAGGCGAGGGGCCGCGCATCGACACCCCGATACGCTCGACGGCCGATATCGACGCGTTGCGTCCGGTGGTGCCCGAGGATGATCTATCCTTTACGCTCGATACGATCCTTCTCTTGCGCAAGGAGCTCGACGTTCCGTTGATTGGTTTTGCCGGCGCTCCCTTCACGTTGGCGTCATATGCGATCGAAGGCGGCCCCTCCAAGAACTACGAGCACACCAAGGCGCTGATGTATGAGGATCCGGCTTCGTGGCATCGGCTCGCGGAGAAACTTTCGGTGTGCGTCAGAGATTATCTGTTGGCGCAGGTCGAAGCGGGAGCCCAGGCGGTCCAGCTCTTCGACTCGTGGGTTGGCGCGCTTGCTCCGGGAGATTATCGCGAGCTCGTACTTCCGCATACCCGTAGGATCCTCGATGCGCTCGCCGGGTGCGGCGTGCCTCGCATCCATTTCGGCACGGGAGCGGCGGGCATCTTGAGCTCGATGTGCGAAAGCGCGGACGTCGTCGGCCTGGATTGGCGTGTCGATCTCGGGCGAACCTGGGAAGCGCTCGGCCATGACGTCGCCGTCCAAGGCAATTTGGACCCTCTGGCGCTTCTGGCACCGCAGGACGTGCTCTTCGCGAAAGCGGACGCCGTGCTCGCTGAGGCCGCGGGGCGGCCGGGCCACATCTTCAATCTCGGCCACGGCATCTTGCCGCAGACCAACGTGGACCAAGTCGCGGCCCTTGTCGAGCACGTTCATCTCGCTTCCAGCCGAGTATCACCCACCCCCTAAACAGAAGCCCCCGATAGTAGGCGGGGCCTGCCTTGGTGCACAACTCGCGATCGGCCCATAATTGTCGTGTCGCGGAACCGAGGTCCCCATGAGCGTTTTCAAACGCACTCAGCAGAAGTATGTGAAGAAGGCCTATCGGGTGAGGAATTGGCGAGAATATGAGGCGAGTCTACGCGACCGCGGCAGCCTGACCGTGTGGATCTCGCTCACCGACGGCAAGCTTGTGGGCTGGGACGCGCCCCGACCGAGGAGGAGGAAACCGGGCCGTCAACGCAAGTACTCCAATCACGCCATCGAGACGGCTATCACCCTGGGCATGTTGTTTCATCTGTCATCCAGGCAGAGCGAGGGATTGCTGCGATCGTTGTTCGCTGTGTTGAAGCTGGACAATGATGTGCCCGATCACACCACGCTCTCGAGGCGCAAGGCGAAGCTGGGCAAGGACCCCTTCTACCGAGGTAAGCAGAAGACGCCGTTGCACATCTTGATCGACAGCAGCGGTCTCGCTGTCCATGTTGGCCAGCTGCGTAGACCACCGAAGAGCAGGGATTATCGCAAAGCTCCATCTGTGTGTCGACGAGCAGACTGGCGAAGTCGTCGCCGGCGAGCTGACGAGCAAAAGAGCCCACGATTCATCGCGGGTTGCATCGCTTGTCGGACAGATCGACACTCCCATCTCATCGGCCAGAGCTGACACCGCATACGACGCCAGCGGCGTCTATGAAGCGCTCGAGAGTCACCGCGCTCATCGCTCACCGAGGTGCTGGTACCCGCCACGAAAAGGCGCCCACCTTGCATCGGGGCCGGCGAGCAGCCGACAGCGCAATCGAAACATTTCAGCACGAGCTCGGCTTGGCAAACGAAAGTGGCACACAGAATCGGGCTACAGCAAACGGAGCAAAGTCGAGACAACGTTCCATCGCTACAAGGCGATCGTTGGCTCGGCGATGCGAGCGAGAGGGTTGGCGGCACAGAGAGTTGAGGCAAGGATCGGGTGCAAGATTCTGAACGCCATGACGGCCATCGGGATGCCTGATAGCAAGATGATCGGATGATGGGAAACCGGGGCCAAGCGAGCTCTCGGCCTCTATCGGAGTTGTGCACCAGGGCAGCTCATCCCGACTCAGAGGGAGTTGCTGCTGATCGAACCGGCAAGCTGATGCTTAAGTCGGCGGTCCCTCGTCACGCAGAAGTACTCCGATCCGTTCACTTCTACGCCGCAGCTTTTCGACTTCGAACTGCGGGCGATCATTCCCCTGTATTGAGGTTCTGTGGACCAAGGCGGGCAACGCGTGGCGGATCGCATCGCACGGTGTCCTCACGCACTAACAGTCCGTGGGCAGGCTAGCTCCGACGGCCGCTCGGGCAGCTAAAAGACCGTGTTCGGCATGGTCATCAAGGCCGCATAAAGGTCGATCGCGTACCAGAGGTTCGCGATGCGCAGATTCTCGTCGGGCGCGTGCTGGTTGTTGTCGTGGTTGGCGACCGGCACGACGATCGCCGGCTTGCCCGCGACCTCCGTGAACAGATAGAGCGGAAGCGTACCGCCCATACCCGGCGCGAGCACCAGGGAACCTTCGCCGAACGCGCCGTCGGCAGCTGCCGAGGCGGCCTCCATCACGTTCTGGGCGAAAGGATCCGCCATCGACGTGCGCGCAGCGATCGACCCACCTCGTCCGCCCGTGACCTTGGCAATCCGTGGATAGCGCAGCCGCGTCTCCATGTCCGGGTCTTCCTCGACGACGTAGAAGCCCTGCCGTTCGATGTGATCCAGAACGCACTGGCGCATATACTCCGACGTATTGCCCTTCACCATCCGGATCCCGAGCGAGGCAACGGCCGTGTTGGGAATCACGTTGCGGGCGAGTGAGCCGGTATTGCCGCTCGTTATGCCGCGCACGTTGAGCGCCGGATGGAGGAGACGCTCTGGGAGTGACTGTGGCGCGCCCTCAGTCTTCACGAGGCCGAGCTCCCTGCGGAGCTCGGTATCCCAGTCCGGCATCGCCTGTAGCGCCGCCCGCTCTTCCTCACCGATCGGCTCGACAGTGTCGTACCATCCCTCGATGAGGACGTTGCCGTTCTCGTCTTTCATCGACGCCAGCAGATGAGCCAGGACGTTCCCGGTGTCGGGGGCCCAGTTGCCGTAGTGACCGGAGTGGAGGTTCCGGGTCGCGCCGTACACCGTCACTTCCATGCCGACGGAGCCACGGACTCCGAAGGTGATCTGCGGCCGGCCGCTGGGGTGGGCCGGGCCGTCGAAGAAGAGCCAGATGTCGATATCGTCGAGCGTCTCTGACGCCATCTCCATATACGTCCGCAGGTTCCTGGAGCCCGCCTCCTCTTCTCCATCGAACATGAACACCAGGCTCGACGTCGGTGCCAGACCGCCCTCTCTGAACGACCGCAACACGGGGAGGATCGCTGCGATCGGAGCTTTGTCGTCGCCCGCGGAGCGGGCGTAGAGCCGCCACTCGGGATCGACTGCCTGACCGTCTTCCGGCAGCGGAATCGGCTCGCCTCCCGCCTCCATAGCAGCCGAGTAAAGCGTTGGATCGAACGGGTCGTGTGTCCAGTTCGTGGGGTCGGCCGGTTGCCCGTCATAGTGTACGTAGATGCCCAGCGTGCGTGTCGCCCCGGGGACCTTCAGCTCTCCCAGGATTAGCGGGGACACACCGTCGATTTCGAGGAGCCCGGTATCGACCCCCACGGCACGCATCTGGTCGCGGATATAGACCGCTGTCCCATGGATCTCGAGCGTATGAGCCCGGTTCGGATAGCTGAGCATCTCCGCGAAGTCACGAACGAGTGAAGCTTCGTTGGCCTCCCTGTACGCTCGGGCGAGCTCCGGCCCGGATTGCTCGGTGGCCGTTACGGGGCCCACGACGGGTGCGGCGCCGAGAAGGAGGAGTGCTCGTAGTACTCGGGCCGCGCGACTCATGACGCCCCCGCCTTGACGCCTCGGTCCTGCAATGCGCTCGCTCGAGCTTCTTCTTCTGTGCCACCTTCGCTTGCGCGGCCTTTTCCTTCTCGGTCTTTGATAGCCATGAATCCTCCAGGAGACGAACTAGTACCCGTCCTGACAGGTGTAAGAGGTTGAGAAAAAAGGGGTAATCGCAAATTTAGGGCTAGCCTTCTGAGGGAGTGTCGTTTAGTATCGAGTCGACAAAAACGCAGATTCTAAACGACTTAACTCCAAAGGAGACCAGCCCTAAATGCGAAAAACGATCAACCCACAACCAAGCCTTCGCGAGCCCTGGCTGGAGCTGGAGCACGCACGCGAGCTCGAAACGATATCATCGCTGCTCGATGCCCATCCTAAGCTCAATGAGCTGGTACTGCAAGACCTGAGGTCGGTCACCCCATCGGCAGGGAGCGATGTTGGTCGTGGGGGAATGAGCGCGGAGCAGGTTCTCCGGGCGTTGTTGGTCAAGCAGCTGAATCAGTTCACCTATCGGGAGCTGGCGTTTCACTTGGCAGACTCTCGAAGCTATCGGACGTTTTGCCAGCTCGGCATCATAGAGCCGAGCCCGTCGAAGTCGACCCTAGCAGCAAACATCAAAGCCGTGAAGTTCGAAACGCTGGAGAAAATCAACCGAGAGTTGGTGAGTGTTGCCGAGAAGACCGCGATCGAAAAAGGAAGAAAAGTACGAGTGGACTGCACGGTAGTGGAGTCGAATATTCATTCTCCTACGGACTCCGAGCTTCTTTATGACTGCGTCCGAGTTCTCACTCGCCTCATGTGCCGAACTCGCGAACTGCTGGGTACAGTAGTGGTCTTCGGCAATCGAACGCGTCGAGCGAAGAGACGTCGACTGGGAGTTCTAAACGCGAAGGATAAGGAACAAAGGCGTCGCGTCTATCGAGATCTACTGAAGGTGTCGGAAGAAACCTATCGCTCCGCTCAACGCGTTGCAGACCAGTTGGACGAGTCCGGCTTGACCGAGCCGGTGAAGCGAGCGAGTGCGGAGAAGATCGCCACGGATTTTAAGCACTTTCTCGTCCTCACCGAAAAAGTCATCAACCAAACTCGGCGTAGAGTGATTGATGAAGAGCGTGTGCCTGCGGAGGAAAAGGTCGTTTCGATCTTCGAAGAACACACCGACATTATTCGCAAAGACCGGCGCGAGACTCTCTACGGTCACAAGGTGTGTTTGACTGGTGGCTCGTCCTCGATGATTTTGGATTGCGTGATCTTGGATGGGAATCCGTCCGATTCAACTCTCGCGGAAACCATGATCGACCGTCAAGTCGAACTCTACGAACGGGCCCCGCGCCAGGTTGCCTACGATGGCGCGTTTTCTTCAAAGGCAAACTTGGAAGCCATCAAAGGCAAGGGAGTTGAAGATGTTGCCTTTACCAAGGCTCACTTCGCGGTGACCGATATGGTCAAGAGTTCCTGGGTCTATCAACGCCTACGGCGATTTCGCTGCGGAATCGAAGGCGTCATTTCGTTCTTGAAACGAGTCTTTGGTCTCGACCGATGCACATGGCGCTCATTGCCTTCTTTCAAATCCTACGTATGGAGTTCCATCATCACCTGCAACCTGTTGGTAATGGCAAGGCACCTATTACGATAATAATGATTACTCTTACTGCGTTTATAGCCATGGATTGCTGACGATTCGCCTCTCGTTTCGTCCAAGATTTTCATTCGCTTCCGAGCCTACGAGGTGCCGGCTGAAAACGTATAATACCCACATCTTCGATAGGCCTCTCGTACACCACAAGTTATGGTGTTTCTGGACAGGAACGAACTAGTGCTTTGGCGAGAGTACGCACCGGCGCAGGGCTGGCGCACTCGCGCAAGGAACTAACCGCCCACGATCTCCGCAGCCACGCGTATTGGAAGGCTCCGTAGATCGTCAGAGAGTAAGCCCGCGACGGTCATGACCAGCCCGCGGGTAATATCGCGAGGATGATACATCTTGGCGACGATCGGTGTCGAAGCCGTACCACCGATGTCCGCATGCTGCTAGTGGCGATGAAGACAGAGCGGTTCGGTGCCCCGCGTCCTTGGAATCGGGAAAGTTGCCCTCGTCGTCGACGAGGGTTTGAAGGAAGAATCAAAAGCCATCTCTGCGGCAGTTGTGGGGACAGGGGCGGAGGGTTTTGGGCTATCTATGGAACGAGCGCCTCGTTTGGCGTAGGCGTTTCGCACGGGGTCGACGGGCTGGAGGATGACGCGTCGGCCGTCGTGAATGATGGAAACATCTGAAGTGAGCAAATTTCGAAAAATGATGAGACGCTGCCCGGCATAGCCTCGAGGTAATTCGAAGGGAGTTGCTTCATAGGAGATGATGTTGTCCTTGGAAACACGTCGCTCGAAGCTGAGGATGAACTGGTTCTCTACCCAGTGAAGATCCTTGGGAAAGTCGAGCGGTCGGGAGTCGAGTGACCACCTCTCGGCGGGAGTGCACTTAAGGGTCTCGTGTGATGTGTGGTTGTAAATATCACGCGTCCAATGAGTCAGTCTGAGCGATAGCGATGCAGGCTCGGGGTTGATCTCGGGATTTCGGTCGAGTCCACGAACGCAGTGTTGAAGCAAGGTACGGTGGAAGCGCTCGATCTTGCCGTGTCCTTCGGGATAGGCGGCGGTTCCGTGAATCAGCCGAATCCCAAGTCGGGCGACGACCTGCAGGGTGTCGGCGGAGATGAATCCGGGTCCGCGGTCGAGGTAGAGGGCGCTCATCAAGCCGTATTTGAGAATGGTCTGGTAAAGCCCTTGCAGGAAGAGCTCGGCGTTCTCCGAGGTGCCGACGATGGAGTTGAGTCCGAAGCGGCAAGCATCGTCGAGGAAGTTCAAGGCGACGCGCTTGCAACGATTGACTCCGGCGCGAAAGTGCTTTCCGTCGGCGAGCACCATGAGCATGCGGTTGGGATAGGAAAAGCGACGTTTGTCGTCGCCCGCCTTTTTGCGGCGCGCGGTAGGAAGCTCCATGCGACGACAAGCTCTCCAAAGACTGACGCGAGAGATGGATTCATCGTCCGCGACAATGCCTTTGCGTTGCGCGCGTCTGAGCAGCTCGGGAATCGAAGCGAGGGTGTCTCTTTGTTTTTCGACGCGGATGAAATCGACGAACTCCCGGGGCAAAACAGTGGAGTCGGCTATTTTTGGTCGTGGCTCATTCTCGAGTGCCTCAACCCCTCCTGCTCGGTAAGCTTTCACCCAACGGTAAAGACTTCGCTCGGAAACTCGCCGAGTTTGACCGAACAGGTCCCTGAGAGGTCGCTGCGCAACATCGGTGACAGCGTGAATCAAGCTCACGCCGCCGTCAATGCGCGCCTCAACCGCACAGACCGCCTGGTATCGAAATAAAGCTATTGGAGAAAGCGGAAATCTGAACTCTGGTGGCATTGCTTTTTGCTCCCTGGCCTCAATAAATTTTCAACAGCGTAGTGAATTGTCGATAAGGCAATCGAGAGAGCAATTCATGGGTGGGTTACGGAGGATGCCGGCCAGCTCGGACGATGCGAGAAAGCGGAGAGAGCCTACGATTCAACCGCGGCTGCCATAGCCACGGTGTCGCCCAGACACCACCCACAAACCCAGCGCCCAGCAAACGAACCCATAGCCCTTCGTTCACCGGTAACCGCTGGAGCACGCTGTGCACCGCCTCTCCGCGTTGGTGAAGACCACGGGCCGCGATATACATGCGGCGAGCTTGGTCATGCTCCACACCATCGATACCCAAAAGCTCGCGGATCTGCTCAGCCTCCGGCTCCGAAACCCTAGCGGCTAATCCCAAAACGCCACCGGCTCGCTCTACCCGTTGACGCTGAGTGGTGTAGTTCGCTGGCTGGCACTCTCCCAGAGGTTCTTTAAGCCAAAGCCTTTTGTTACTTGCGTCCACCGCGGCTTCGAAACTCACACCCCCGAAAGCTACCGTCTGCTTGCTCGAGCTGTTTCAGTAGATGGCCACCAAGATCCACGGGCACGAGAACTTGCCGCCCATACGGAACGTAACCCGGCGGGTAAACCGTGAAATCATGTCCATGGGTCAAGCAGCGCAAGACCCGCAGCCCTATCGAAGGTCCGCTCTTTCGTTGACGCCGATCATGTTTGCGAATCTTGCATGACTCGCCTTCCGATGCCCAAGGGCATTGATCGATGCGACCCGACGGAGACATCCTGGCCGTCTCGTCCGCTAAATAGGGGGTACTCAAAAATGGCCGCTGCGCAGCGTTTTCATACTGGCTTTTTCGGCTCGCTTCGTGGCACACTGCATTGCCTTTCGTGGCATCGCATCTGTTGTTTGCGAAACAGGGTTTAGATGCGAAAAGCCCACAGCTCCTGGTCACCGCCAGAAGCTGTGGGCTTACTCTCTCACTTGAGGCCGCCAGAGATCAACGCGTCACACGCCCGCTCCTCTGACATTCACGCTGTAACGAAACCCTTCCTGCCCGTCATTGGTACTGCAACGTAACAACTGTCTTCCCCGTTCCTCAAGCCCCTAATAGACCTGGACGTTCGAGAACCATACAATCAACCTCGACAGAAGCTTCCCGTCGCGTACTGGCAGAATGGTTACGTTGATGTCACACGCGTCCAGACGATCCTGTCAAAAAAATCGATGACCGGGGAGCGTATACTCCCCTACGTTATGGAAGAGCAGTTCGTGATTGACATCGATCAGCCTCTTAGTCTGGAATGGGCTGAGTTTTTTTCTTCAGCATGAGGAATACTGAGACTCTGCGTGACTTCCGAGTATTGGTTGTCGGCCTCGGATCCATCGGCATTAGGCACCTCGCCAATCTCAGACAGTTGGGCTGTCGGCATCTGGGCGCTCTTCGCGTTCGAAACAAGGCGCTCCATAAACCAATCGATCTTTCCGGTGTCTCCGTTCACGTGGAGCTGGATGACGCACTGAGAGCCGGATACGACGCTGTCGTGGTAAGTAACCCCACTTCCGAGCACGTGGACGTCGAAAAACCGGTTTCGCAGGCTCTTGCCGGAACGGACAATCTCCTCGAGACGGTTCGCAGTAAGAACTTGGTGGCAATGGTGGGGTGTCAGCTTCGTTTTCACCCCAACCTGATCGCTATCAAGCATTGGCTTGAGCAAGGGTCGGCAGGTCGCATTCTCAGCGGGCGGGTCGATACCGGTGAGTTTCTACCCACCTGGCATCCTTGGGAGGACTATCGGGAGAGTTACGCGGCGCGGCGCGAGCTGGGAGGCGGAGTCATCCTGACCTTGATTCACGAGGTCGATTATCTTTATTGGCTTTTTGGTGAGTTGCTACCCATGAACAGTATCGGAACGGCGCCCTCCACTCCGTCATCAGGGTATCAGATCAGGCGGCAACCTCCGCGTGTTTGAGAACCTCGCTCAGACCTTGGTAGCCGTCGATGCGCCGTAGTTGAATCTGGCCAGAGGCGATAAGCCCAAACAGCAAAGCGACCGCGGACTCCTCGCTGGAGAACGACGCTTGGGTTTTCGTCCGACGTCGAAACTCGCGGTTGAGATTCTCCAGAGCATTGGTCGTGCGAATCGATTTCCACATGACACGAGGGAATTCGTAGAAGGTCAGCAGCTGATTACCGGCCTCCTCTAGGCTTCGGACGACGGCCGGTGTGAGAGGCGTCCACTTGGCGACGAGTTCGCCATAGGCTTTGCGAGCATCGATCCCGTTCTTGGCGTAGACGATCCGGTTGTAGTCACGCCGGAGTTCACGGCGTGCGTGCGCCGGGCAATGTTCGAGCAAGTTGGCGCGCTTGTGCTCGGTACATCGCTGCACCCGGCACCCCGGCCACTTCTCGAGCGCTTTCGTCAGCCCCTTGTGGCCATCGCTAATCACTAGCTTGGGAGCCCGGAGTCCTTGAGCCTGGAGTCCCTCCAGCATGGAGCCCCAATGCGTCGAGGCTTCGCTCACCGCCAGACGCAATGACAACAGACGTTTCTGCCCGTCTGGCGTGACCCCGAGCGCGGCCAGTACGGGTACGCTGATCACACGCTTCGCCATCCGCACTTTCAGGTGGAAGCCGTCCAGGTAAACGATCGCATAGACCTCCTCGCTGAGATCACGGTTCTGCCATTCTTCGAAGCACTCCTTCAGACGACTAACCACGCGAGACACCGCGCTCTTCGATAGGTGCTCCTCACCGAGCAGCGGTTTCAGCGCTTTGCGGATCCGGCGGCTATTCGCGCCCGACAAGTACGTCCCCAAGATCGCCTCGTCGACCTCACGAGTCCGGCGTGCATACCGGGGCAACAGCTCGCTCCTGAACTCTGTCGTTTCTCCCGTTTCCTCGTCTCGCACGCGGGCTCGTGGCACCCGGAGCTCGCGTGTTCCCACCGACGTCGTCACGCGACGGGTTTCGGCTCCGTTGCGATACCCACGGCGGTCTTCCGCACGCTCGTAGCTACGACACCCCAGCGCTTGGTCGACTTCTTCCTCGAGCACAACCTCGATCGCCTCCAGTACCCGCTTACGCAGCCGAAGTTGGACGAACTCCCGGTACTCGCTTACGGACTCCTTCGATATGGTGGTAGGCTTCTTCATGGCGTAATCCTCCTCCTCGCCGTTACAGGCGTGGTTTGGTTTTTCTTAACCGGAGGTTACGCCATTCTTATTTCCACGGGAATCGTGTCCAGTATGAACGATTTCCTCCAAGCTGCCGTTCACGGTCATAAGCCACGCGTAACTCTGGAACAAGGAATCGCCGTGCTGTCCATTGCGTTGAGAATCAAAGCACAGCTAGTGCGTGGTGAAGCACCGAGAGCATGAGAGTCTCCCGATGGTGAGTCCATTTGGGCAGCAAGTGTCAGCCTACGCGGCATAATCCTGTAATCGGCATTACGCTGCTACTACAGCTTCGTCCGCCCGCATCGCGCTCTGAAGTTCGCGCGTGAGACCCGGACTCCGGGAATGCAGGCCGGACTCGCCACCCGTCGAGTCACTTTCCGCCAGATATTCGTATGTCCGGCGCCATCCTTATTGGTAAGCATTTGCGCGATCACGTGCGCCGTGCCGCGCCGGCTGCCGACCGCCCCGATCGTGGACGAGCTTCTGGCGGCTTGACTAACAGTTGATGACGGAAGCACCCCGTATCGAAGAACAACGTCGTGTATTCGTGAGCCGTGGAGAGTTTCAAATGGGCTTGACGCTTCGTGACCCTTGAAAGCATAATCCACGCTCTCAAGGTACGGCAGTTCAATACATTATGTCTATCGTCTCTAGACGGTGCGACGGTTTCCAGGCTGTAGTCAGGAAGCAACCACCGGCTTCCCCTGTGGCTCCGCGCTTTGATCTCCTAGCTCTGAAGCCCCCGACAGCGAAAGCTACTATTAAGCGAAAGGCCAAGGCCAAATGCTCCCGAAGGCTTTGCGTAACCCATGCTCCAAAAGACTCCCTCGATCCAGGGAAGTCTCTCCCACACCCACCCTCCCCCCCAAAGGGGGAGAGGGATCGTGCGCTGGGTCTACTTGCCGCGGTTCTCTTACTCTTTGTAGGTTGCCGTACGGAACCGAAGGTGTCCTTGAGCAGCTCGCTGCGCCTGATAGAACCGCAAGAGAGCCAAGCCGGGCTTGCGCACGAGCCTTGGGGTATCAAAGTCTATCGCGGTGGCCCTCCCACAACTCGCCCCGTGGAAATCGCCGGAGATCAACGCATGAGCTTGGTGGTCTCTGCTCCGGCTTCTTTCGGGTTTCGCGCCATCGTGCCGCGTCAGGGAAGCTTTCGCTTTGCATTGGCGGTACGTCCTCCCCGCGCTCCGGTGCAACTTCGTTTGCTCCAACGTCAATCCGAAGGCACGCGAACCCTCTACGAGGAGCGGTGGCAACGGGAGCGAGGTTGGGTGGAGCGGCAGGTCGACTTGAGCCACCTCAAGGGTAAATACGTCGACCTCCAGATGTCACTAGACGGAGCGGTTGCCACCGTGTCCATTGCCAATCCGGAGCTCGTCGGAATCGTAGAAGAGGAGTCTCGCCCCAACGTGATCCTCTACGTCGTCGATTGTCTCCGCGCCGACCACGTGGGAGCCTACGGCTACTCTCGACCCACGACGCCTGAGATAGACAAGCTTGCCGAGGACAGTGTTATCTTCGAGGCGGCTTACTCCTGCGCCTCCTGGACCAAGCCTTCCACCGGCTGTCTCTTCACCTCGCTCTATCCCCCCTACCATGGAGCCCGGACCCTGGACGATGTCTTGGACTCCCTAGTGCCTACCTTGGCGGAGCTTTTCCGCGCGCGGGGTTATGCCACGTCCGCCTGGCTGGCTAATCCCATGGTGCATGCCCGCTCTTTCGGTCTCACCCGCGGATTCGATCGAGTGGTTGCTTTGGTGGAACCACCCCCTGGTAAGAACATGATCCTGCTTCAACCGGACGCCGCCGACATCACTCGTGGAGTGGTGCCGTGGTTGGACCAGAACCGGAACCGCCGATTTTTCCTTTATCTGCACTCCTTGGACGTCCACTATGATTATTTGCCGCGCCCGCCGTTTGATGATCTGTTCCTAAGCCCGGATAGGCAAGGTTTAGATCAGGAGAAGGATCTCTACGACAACGAGATCGCGTACAACGATCGTGAGGTCGGAAATCTCCTCGCGGCCCTCATGCGACTCGGCCTATACGACGACACCGTCATCGTGTTGACTGCCGACCATGGAGAAGAGTTCGGTGAACATGGCTACTACCGTCACGGACACACATTGTTCGAGCCGGCCATTCATATCCCCTGGATCCTCAAGCTCCCCGGGTCTCGTCACAAAGGTTTGAGGGTCGATCAGCCGGCCGGCAACATCGACATCGCTCCTACCCTTCTCGCCTATGCCGGTATCCCCCAGCCGGAAAGCTTCCAGGGCTCGAGCTGGCAGCCCTTTTTCGATGGAGGAGACAGCCCGCAGCGTCAGAGACTCTACGCCGAGCAGCTCTCTTCGAAGGATGTGCTGTACGCGGCTCGAGATAGGCGCTTCAAGTACATCTACCGATTGATCCCCCAACCCGAAGAGCTGCTATTTGATTTGGAACAGGATCCGGAAGAGCAACGAAACATTCTTTCTTCTCACCCGATGTCGGCTCGGGAGTTGAGGGAAGATCTATTGAATTACGTGCAAACCGGACAACACGGCTATCACCTCTCCGTCTCTCATCCCTATCCTGAGAGCTGGGTTCATGTAGAGGCATGGACCGACGCCACGTTTGCCAGTGTCCGGAGGTTCTCGATTGCTCTCGAAGAGACGTTGGAGCTTTCCCCAGATAGTAAGAGACTTGATTACCGGTTCCGGGCCGGCGAGTTCCGCCGGCATTTAGCACTTGGCACCGAGCCGGTCGGAGCCCCGGTCAGCTTTCGCTTGTCGGTGGAGGGTCAGCCCTTGAGCACGGAAGAGATCGAGTTGGGAGGTAATGGAGCTCACCCCGGGAGGATGCCCTTTCAAGCAGATCCGGTTGGCACTCACGTTTCATTGGAGGAAGCAACCGAGCTGCTGAAAGCAACCGGGGCACAGGCGAGGCTCTGGTACCTTCGCGCTCCTATCGAGAGGACCAAAGCGCCCCTCGACCCTGAGCTAGAGCGTCAGCTGAGGGCGCTAGGCTACATTCGATAGCAAAAGCTAAAGTACCGATTTGGCGTCATAGAGCGTCGAGCCGCAGGGATTCGTTGATCGTTGCGGTGCGACCGCAATAGGCAGGCTAGGTGTGTGCGTTATTGCCTCAGACCATAAGACCCGAACAATTCCCTCATCGCGTCAGATTCGACCGGTTCGTTGACGCTTTCCTTGGGGCCGTCTTCGAACCAACGATGGATTCAGGACAAACCGACGCGGCCTATATAAATGTCCGCTCGTTCGTAAACCTTGTCGCGCAAAACGGACTCCAGCGAGTCGAAGACGTAGCCGCGGTCTTGTTGTAAGTCGAGGACCTTGAACACCGCCAGTACCCGATCGCGATGTCGGTGTGAAGCGCCTAGATCCGAGGTCTATTGAGAACGGGAGGCTGGGCGCCCGGGCTCCCGGCAGAACGTTGAATGCGGCGTAGCAGGTCACACCCGCAGACGAAACGGCCGCGGTAGCGCTCGATGAGCCGTTTCAGGCTCCGGAAATAACTCTCCCCCAGATTGCGCAGGAAGATCCTGGTGCGGAGATCGATCCCGTCGAGCTGGGGTCTGGGGCCGATCTCATAAGGATGGAAGTAGTAGACCGTGTCGCCGGTTTCGAGGGCTCGGTCCAAGGCGGTAACCGTGTATCGGTATCCGGCGATCCGAGTCATGATGCCGGAGCCGGCCGGCAGCTTTCCCCAAGGGAAAACGGGCAGGGGAAACTCCCATAAGCCCGAGCTCCCCCGCTCGACGAAGCTGTTTTCCCCCAGGGGATAGGGATTCACAGAAGCCTTGGTGAATTCGCCGAACTTGCCCATGAAGGGCCGCGTGGGCGTGACCGAGGAGTCGTAGCGCAGGCCCTGCTCCAGCAAGCAGCGTATCATGTCCGGGTGGACGGCGGAGTTCGGAGCGCGATAGCCCGAAATGGCTTGCCCACTCTGGTCTTCTAGCAAGCCGTTCGCTTTTTTCAAGTGCTCGGTGAACTCGTAGAGAGCCACCTGGTGGTAGTCTTTGTGAATCAGGTTGTGCGAGGCGATCTCATGACCTTCGGCGGCGACTCTCTTCACCAAGTCGGGGTAAAAGGAGGCGATCTCCCCGGTGAAGAAGAAAGTGGCCCGGATCTCATTCTCGGCGAAAAGCTCCAGTATTCTCTCCACAAGGGGGAGTATCTCTCCTGAGGGCTTGTCGCTGCCGTAATACTCCCGAAAAAAGGTCTGAGTGTCAGGCCAAAGGGCGAACTCGGAGCCCGTTGCCCAGCGACACTGGTACCATTCGTCCACGTCGACGGACATCAAGATTTCGTTGGCCATGAGTGAGCCTCAGCTTCAAGTGGCTCTCGTACTTATTAGCGGCCCGACACCTTATCACCTCGAGACCGAAGCTGCGAGCCGCTCCATCGAGGCATCGAGGCGGCCCGAGGCGAGACGTGTATAATCCCATCGCTCATGAACATCCTCGGGATCATTGCCGTCGACGTGGGGGGACACCCTTCGGCCTGTGTGCTCAAGGACGGCGAGCTCGTCGCCTTCGTGGAGGAGGAACGTTTCGTTCGGGTCAAGCAGGCCCTCGGCTATTTGCCGAGCCATTCCATTCGCTACTGTCTCAAGCGTGCGAAGCTCGGGCTCGACGATATCGACTGTATTGCCTTTGGCTGGGATGCCAATGCCTATCGGTGGCGCTTTCCCCTTTTCCTCGCCAAGTCTTTCTTGAAGCATAGGGCGTGGCGACACCCCCGCGCTCCTCATGCTTCTCCGGGAAGGCCGCAGCTCGGCTCGGCCGTCCTCAGCGGAATCAGGAGCCTGGTGAGCTTTCAGCCCAAGGCCCTCATGGAAAAGATCGTTCTCGGTCTCGGCGACGCCGGCTTCAAGGACGGACGGATCCCGCCCGTCTCGTTCATCAAGCATCATCTCGCTCACGCCGCCAGCGCTCATTACTGCTCAGGGTTCGATGAAAGCGCGATTTTGGTTTTCGACGGCCATGGTGAGGAGAACACTACGACCATCTTCCGCGGCGAGGGGAAGCGAATTCGCCTCCTCAAGGAAATCAACATTCCCCATTCGCTTGGCTGGTTCTACTCGGCCTTCACCGAGTTCCTGGGATGGAACCCCAACGAGGGCGAGGTAAAGCTCATGGGGTTGGCTCCGTTCGGGAAGCCGAATCCGGAGATAGAGGAGCTCGTGAAGCGAATCCTCATGATCACCGACGACGGCATCCGGGTGAACGCCGACTATCTCTTCTACGGAAAGCGGAGCTATGGAAAGTTCTTCAGCGACGTGCTCGTCGACCAGCTAGGCCTGCCGCGCGCGAAGGGCGACCCGCTCAACGACCGCCACCGCGAAATAGCTTACGCCGTTCAGAATCGTCTCGAGGAGGCGGGCGTTCATCTCGCCTCGTTGGCCATCCGCCTGGCCGGCACCGATCGTCTCTGCCTGGCGGGCGGAGTCGCTCTCAATTGCAAGATGAACGGCGAGATTCACCGGCGAGGGATAGCCCGGGAGATTTTCATCCAGCCCATTGCCTATGACGGGGGCGTCTCTTTGGGGGCGGCCATGGTGGCGGCCATGGAGCGAGGGGACGACTGCCGTTTCACCATGGACCACCTGTACTGGGGGCCGGATTACAGCAACGAGAAGATCGAGGCGCTTTTGAAGGCGAATCGAGTTCCTCACCGCCTCTCTGGGTGCGCCGCCGAGGAAGGAGCGCGGATGATTGCGGAGGGCAAGATTGTGGGCTGGTTCCAAGGAAGGATGGAGTGCGGGCCGCGGGCTCTTGGGGCTCGCTCGATTCTGGCCGATCCCCGGAGGCCGGACATGAAAGACCTGGTAAACGATCGGGTAAAGTTTCGCGAGAGCTGGCGTCCTTTCGCACTGTCCATTCTGGAGGAGTCGTTTCCCGAGTACGTGAAAAAGCCCGCTCCCTCGCCCTTCATGAACATGGCTTTCGAGGTCGCGGAAAACAAACGGGAGAGCATTCCGAGCGCCATGCACTGGATCGATCGGACCACGAGACCCCAGACGGTGAGCCGAAAAACCAACCCTCGCTACTGGGAGCTCATCGATTGCTTTCGCCGCATCACGGAAGTGCCGGGAGTGCTCAACACGTCTTTCAACGTGAAGGACGAGCCCATCGTTTGCACCCCGCGGGACGCGCTGCGCTGCTTCTACGGCACGGGTCTGGATGCGTTGATCATGGGAGATTTCGTCCTGGAAAAGACCCTGTGATGCATGAAAACGAGGCGCTCGACGGCGAGGACGTATCCATTTCGCGGTGCTTTGAGCCTCTTTCCGTCGGCAGCGTTCGAGGCTCCCGGTGTCCTTCTCGCTTGGCGGCTCGCTTGACTTCGGCGCCGAGGCGCGCGCGCGGAAGGCCCGGCATGGGGTGGTAGGTCATGTTTGAAAATCGCAAAGTGGGGATCGTGGTTCCTGCTTACAACGAGGAAAAGCTGATCAGCCGGGTCATCGAGACGATGCCGGACGCGGTCGATCGGATTTACGTGGTCGACGATGCCAGCCGAGATGCCACCAAGGAGAAAGTTCGCTCACACGAAGCTTCGATGAACGGCCGTGTCTTTCTTCTGGAGCACTCAAAGAATCGGGGAGTGGGAGCCGCAATCATAACCGGATACCGCCGGGCCCTCGAGGACGGAATGGATATGATCGGGGTCATGGGGGGTGATGCTCAGATGGATCCAGCGGATCTCTCGAACCTCCTTCGCCCGGTGGCCCGTGGCGAGGTGGACTATAGCAAGGGCAATCGCCTCTTCAGCGGGGAAGCTTGGAGGATCATCCCCAAGGTGCGATATTTTGGAAACGCCGTTCTTTCCTTGTTGACGAAGATCGCATCCGGCTACTGCACGTGGCCGACTCCCAGTCGGGCTACACGGTGATCTCCGGTGAGGCCCTGGCCGATCTTCCCCTGGAAAAGCTCTACACCGGTTACGGATTTCCCAACCATTTTCTCGTGCTCCTCAATATTTACAGCCGACGCGTGACGGATGTGGCGGTGCGCCCCGTTTACGGGATCGGGGAGCAGTCCGGAATGCGCGTTCCCAAGGTGATACCGAAATCTCTTGGCTCCTCGTCAAGTCCTTCGCTTGGCGGCTCAAGGAGAAGTACATCATTCGCGACTTTCACCCTTTGATTTTCTTCCTTTCGTTCGGTTTATTCCTTTTGGCGTTTGGCGTCGCTCTCGGCCTGTACTGCTTCTACCTGCGGTTCACGTTGGGATCCATCGCGGCCCCTGCCGTCATCTTCTCCGGGTTCTTGATCGTCACCGCCATGCAGGCCCTGTTGTTCGCCATGTGGATGGATATGGAGTACAACAAGAACTTGCGATAGCTCAACTGTCTCGTGATCGAAAACTTGCTGCTCCGGCAGCGAGTGACAGCGCTCACAAGGGACGGCCCCCGGCCGACGCTCGATCACACCGATCGGGCATTTCTGGGTCGTCCTTCGCGGCTCTGGGCCCGGATCGGCTAGCTGCCTGGACTTCGTGAAGACAGACAACGTCACCTAATGGAGTAGCGACGGATTCCGACGGTACTGGTTGAGACGAGGCTCAGGCGGGAAGCTGCGGAATTTCGTAGCCCGGATCGATCTCGAAACTGTCCTCGGCTTCGAGAAGCCCGTCACGACGATGCTCTGTTCCGACGATGCGCTCGGGCACCGATCAGAAGCACGTCACGGGTATAGATGATGCGTACTGCGGTGCGCTGCTCAGAAGGCTCACCCGCGCGCGGCTCGGTTTGTACGAAGTCGGTGACGACGGCAGCGCGCGGATCTGTCCCGGGTTCCGTGGAAATAAGAATGGCGTAACCTCCGGTTAACCAAAATCAAAACCGCGCCTGAAAAGGCGAGGAGGAGGATTACGCCATGAAGAAGCCTACCACCATATCCAAGGAGTCTGTAAGCGAGTACCGGGAGTTCGTCCAGCTTCGGTTGCGCAAGCGGGTACTGGAGGCGATCGAGGTTGTGCTCGAGGAGGAAGTGGACCAAGCGCTGGGTTGTGTTAGCTACGAGCGTTCGGAAGGACGCCGTGGTTATCGCAACGGCGCCGAGACCCGCCGCGTGACGACATCGGTGGGAACACGCGAGCTGCGAGTGCCACGAGCCCGTGTGCGAGACGAGGAAACGGGAGAGACGACGGAGTTCAAAAGCGAGCTGTTGCCCCGGTACGCGCGCCGTACTCGTGAGGTCGACGAGGTGATCTTGGGGACGTACTTGTCGGGCGCGAACAGCCTTCGGATCCGCAGGGCGCTGAAACCGCTGCTTGGTGAAGAGCACTTATCGAAAAGCGCGGTGTCTCGCGTAGTTAGCCGACTAAAAGAGCGCTTCGAAGAATGGCAGAGCCGTGACCTTAGCGATGAAGTCTACGCGATCGTTTACCTGGACGGCTTCCACCTGAAGGTGCGGATGGCGAAGCGTGTGATCAGCGTGCCTGTGCTGGCAGCGCTCGGGGTCGCGCCAGACGGCCAGAAACGGCTGTTGTCGTTGCGTCTGGCAGTGAGCGAATCCTCGACGCATTGGGGCTCCGCGCTGGAAGGACTCCAGGCCCGAGGACTACGGGCTCCCAAGCTGGTGATCAGCGACGGCCACAAGGGGCTGACGAAGGCGCTCGAGAAGTGGCCGGAGTGCCGGTTGCAGCGATGTACCGAGCACAAGCGCGCCAACTTGCTCGAACATTGTCCGGCGCACGCACGCCGTGAGCTCCGGCGTGACTACAACCGGATCGTCTACAGCAAAAACGGTATCGATGCTCGCAAAGCCTATGACAAGCTCGTCGCCAAGTGGACGCCTCTCGCGCCGGCCGTCGTCCGAAGCCTAGAGGAGGCCGGCAATCAGCTGCTGACCTTCTACGAATTCCCTCGTGCCATGTGGAAATCGATTCGCACGACCAATGCTCTGGAGAATCTCAACCGCGAGTTTCGACGCCGGACGAAAACCCAAGCGTCGTTCTCCAGCGAGGAGTCCGCGGTCGCTTTGCTGTTTGGGCTTATCGCCTCTGGCCAGATTCAACTGCGACGCATCGACGGCTACCAACGTCTGAGCGAGGTTCTCGAACACGCGGAGGTTGCCGCTTGATCTGATACCCTGATGACGGAGTCGAGGTGCGCTGTTCTTTTTCCACGGACCTCGGGACACATCCGCAGCGCGCTGCCAGATAGGCTCGCTCAGCACGCCGTCGATGCGTGGAAGCTCTTCGACTTCGTGCGCGGTCACAGCGAGGCCTCGGCCGTCCGGGGCTTGCGCCAGCAGGGTCGTTAGAAGAGCGACAGTTGGGTGCAAGTGGGCTCAGTCTTCGAGCACGTATTCGAAAACCATCCACGATACCGCGAGATAGGACGTCGTGCAGCCGGCGAGAAGCGCCACCCATGTGCCCGGGCCTGATAAAGGATCGACATCGAAGAGAAGCCGTGTGGCCTCGGCCGCCGCGATGACGATGGGAATCGCGAAGCTGAACAGAAGCATTGGCAGCAGCACGTCGCGCATCGTCGTATTGGCGGCGACCGCTGCGAGGATAGTGCCGAGCGCTGTATAGCCTACCGTTCCGAGCACGAGAACGAGGCCGAACCAGGCCAGGTCCGAGCCTGGAAGGGTCGCACGCACGTTCAAATTGAAGAAGACGACGAAGAGCGGAAGAACAAAGCTCTCCATCACGAGTATGAAGAGAAGGTTCGAGAGAAGCTTCCCGAAATAGATCGCGCTCCTATCGACCGGCGCTAGCATGAGACCGGAGAGGCTCTGATTCTCGCGCTCCGCCGCGAAGCTCCGGTTGAGCCCGAGCGTCGAAGCGAAGATGAACGCAGTCCAGAGAATGCCGGGGCCGAGTTCGAGTGCCCGCGTCTCGTCGAGCGCGAGAGTGAAATTGAAAACGACCAGCACGAGCACCGCGAAGACGAACATCGAGGAAACGATCTCTTTGGTGCGTAGCTCTTTGCGCACATCTTTCCGAAGGATGGCGAGCACGACGCGCGGATAAGGACTCACGTCAGTTCCCGAGCGAGCTCGTCTCGAGAAGGAGGCGGCGAAGCTCGTCGATAATATCGGTCGCGTCGGTTTTATCGAACACGATACGACCTCCGTCCATGAGCAAGACGCGATCGGCAAGAGCGACGCCGCGCTCGATGTCGTGCGTGGCGAGGAGCACGGTGACATCCCGGCCCTTGATGTCGTTCAGAAGATTGCTGAGCCGCTCGGAGGCGACCGCGTCGAGACCTGTGAACGGCTCGTCGAACAAGAGCAGCTTTGGCTCGTGCGCGAGCGCGCGCGTAATCGCGAGCCGCTGCTGCATCCCGCGCGAGAGGCTTCGCGCGGGAGAGCCCGACCGTAGCGCGAGGTCCGCCCATTCGAGAAGCTCGTCGACGTCGCGTGACGTGCCATAGAGCGAAGCGTAGAACTCGAGGTTCTCCCGGACGGTCAGATCGGCGTAGACGAAGCTCTGATGGCTCACGAGCCCGATCTTGGCCCGCATGGAGCTCGTGAGTTCGGCGAGCGGCTTGCCGTCGTAGAAAAGCTCACCGGAAGTCGGGTTCATCAAGGTCGCCGCCACCGAGAGAAGCGTCGACTTCCCAGCGCCGTTTCTACCGAACAGCACGTGGCAACGGCCGCGGGTGAGCTCGAGATCGACTTCCTTCAGAACGGGGATGCGTCCGAACTGCTTCGTCAGACGACTCGCTGCGAAAACGGCCGCGCCCGATAAGGTTTCCGTCAACCCCAAAAAAACCTCAGTCGGCGCGTCGCGTCGAAGATGGATAAAGCGAGGCTAGAAGGCCGTAGCCGAGGGCCGCTGCCATCAAGATGATCACGACCCATTTCGACGCACGGGTAGGGTCTTCTAGCCGTGTCACGGTGCCACCGCTCGTAGCGGGGGGTGCCGCGCCCGCTCCGCTCTCGCCGGAAGAAGGCACGAGATCTTCCGCCACCGAGCTACCGCCCGAAAGCTCGAAGCGGATGGGATCGCCGGGGGCAACGTCGTTGTTTCGAATGGCGAAAAAACGCCCTTGCGGCTCGACCCCGAGAATTTCCCATCCCGCGGCCTCGACGTTCACGTCGGGGGGCGCTAGGAAGACAAGAAGCTCCGGCAGCACGAAGAAGCTTTGCGCGTCCACGGCGTAGCGGCCACCGGCATAAGCCACCTCGTACGAGATCGACATTTGCGTCTCACCCGGCTTGAACGCCGTCTTCGTCACATAGCCGGGGCCTGTCGCGATGGGCGAAGCCTGCTGCGGCACCGGCATCCCACTCGCGCTCGACGCCGAGACAGAATGGAGCGAGAGCAGGTTGTCCGTAGGCAAGTTGAACCGAAACGTGCCGTCCGGGTTGTGATAGGTGCGGGGCGGCGAGCTCCGGTTCTCGATGACGAAAACTTTATCGACGAGAAGCTTGTCGCCTTCGCGGCGGTAGAGAAATCGCGACGTCGTGATCGCGATAACGGTATCGTCCCACTCGTCGAAGGCGTCGTAGACGGTGATCTCGGCTCGCGCTTCATAGCCGCGACCAAAGCTTACCGGTTGGTTGTAATTGACACCCGATGAAGTCACTTGCAGGAGCATCGGCCGCTCGCCTTCCACTTCGATATCGGTGATCTCGAAGCGGCCCGAGACGGCGCCGAGCTCCTTCACCGGCATCATCTCTGTGGCGAGGCGATAGAGTGTCACCTTCTCGCCCGAACCCGGTCCTCCGGTGGTGCCGTTCACGAGCTCCACGGTCAAGATCCCGCCTCGTGGCTGCGCCACTGCCGCGGTCGCCGCGAGCACCATGATGAGCGTGAGCACACGAGCCTTCATGCGCTCACCTTTTCGCCGCAAGCGTTACAGAACTTGGCCTTAGGGGGCAGTGTTTCACTGCAAGCCGCGCACCGAGCTTCGAAAGGGCTCCCACAATCGAGGCAGAACTTCGAGCTCTTCGGGTTGGTTTCGCCACAGCTCGCGCAAGCAATTGTCTCCGCTTTTCTCTTCGGCGGCGTCCTTTTAGCCTTCACCGAAATTTTCTTTTTGGGCTTTTGCTCTTGTTGTGGCGCGAGCTCGTCGATTCGGGTCATCACTGCCGAGACTTGAGCGAGGTAGTCGTTGCGCGAAGATTCGTAATCCGCGTCGGACAGCTTGCCGGAAGCTTTCTCGAAGTCCAAGTCTTTGATGATGGTCAAAATCTGAGTTTTTTTCTCGTCGAGGTCGCGGAGCTCGCTCTGGGTCTCGTTGAGCCAAATCGACTCGGCGGCTGCGTTCGCGAAGACGGGATAGAGCACGAAGGCGACGACGACGGTGCCGAGCGCAGCGAGAAGGGCGAGAATCAACTCAGGTCCTGGAGCTCTTTCTCGATGCGGGCGCGGTTTTTGTCGCTTATGGGCCCACCGGCTTCGGCGGCGACGGTCTGCTGTCTCCACGCGTGCAGCACGCGGGTGATGACGAAGGCGCCGAAGATAAACGCGAGGATCGGCATGATCCAGGCCGTTAGGTGAAAGCCCGCCGTAGGCGGCGCCGACAAAATCACGAGGCCGTAGCGCTCTTTGAACGTCTCGACGATGGCTTGGATGCCGTCGCCTTTGCCGATCCTGTCCCAGATCTCTTCACGGATAGGCTCCGCTGAATGACAGTGCTCCATCGAGCAGGACGATATGGTCTGATTGCAGCCGCATTGGCACATGAGCGCATCGCCAGCGGCGCGAAACTCCGGACCGTGCGGACGTTCTACCTGAGCAGAGCCACCCCGGGCAAAGAGTAAAATGACGGCGACGGCGCTAAGCGACTTCATATTTCTTCTTACTCTGAGCGGCCGCCTTTTTCTCGGCCTCGGTCTTGCGCACGAGCTTGAGCTCGCGTTTGTCCGGCACGAGAGTCACGACGGTTCCCAGAAACATCACGATGGCGCCTATCCAAACCCAGCGCACGAGCGGCTTGACGAAGACCTGCACCGTGGCCTTGTCGTCGTCGGTGACGCTCGCGAAAACGAGATACACGTCCTCGACGAAGCTCGCATGCCGGCGTACTTCGGAAGTCGGCTGCTGGCTCGCGAAGTAGAAGTGCTTTTGCGGCTCGTAGGTGCCGACGAGCTTGCCGTGCTTGCGGATCTCGAGCTTTGCCGAGAGCCACTCATAGTTCGGCGTGCGGCCGTCTTTCAAGCCCGCGAGCTTCACGTCGTAGCTTTTGATTTGAATCGACTCGCCCGTGGCGAGATCGGCCTTCATGTCCGTGTCGAAAGCCATGCCGGCAATGCCGATGAAAATCAGCACGATCCCGAAATGGACGATGTAGCCGCCATAGCGACGCGTGTTCACGAGCGTGAGGTCGACGAGCGCGCTGGCATAGCCTTCGCCTCGATGGGCCTGTCGCGCCCGCGCCCCTTTGTGAAACTCTAGCAAGATCGTCGTGGTCACGAAGGTCGAAAGAGAAAAGGTCATGAGCGCCGCGGGATGTCTCATGCCGAGCGCGAGAAGGCCGACGAACGTAGCGCCGCCGACAACGGACGGCCAAGTAAAGTTTCTTCTGAGGCTCTCGAAGGATGACTTCCGCCACGCGAGAAGTGGCCCGATGCCCGTGAGTGCGAGAAGCGCGAGGCCGATGGGAATGTTGACCTTGTTGAAATAGGCCGGGCCCACCGTTGCTTTTTCGTCGTGAAGCCATTCCGACAAGACGGGATACATCGTGCCCCATAGCACGGCGAAGCACGCGATGAGGAAAAGTAAGTTGTTGAACAAGAAGCTCGATTCCCGGGAGACGACGGAGTCGAGCTCGTTCTCGGACTTGAGCTCTTTTAGCCGGTAAAGGATGAGGCCGGTGCAGACCGCGGCGGCCACGATGATAAAGAAGAGAAAGATTTGCGCGAAATCAGATTCGGCAAAAGCATGCACTGAAGAAACCACGCCGCTGCGCGTGAGAAACGTTCCGAAGACGCAGAGAAGATAGGTGATGACAACGAGCGCAACGTTCCAAATTTTGAGCATGCCCTTGCGCTCCTGGATGATGACGGAGTGCAAGTAGGCGGTGCCTGTAAGCCACGGTAAGAGCGCGGCGTTCTCGACCGGGTCCCATGCCCAATAGCCGCCCCAGCCGAGCTCGACATAAGCCCAGCGCCCGCCGAGGATGATGCCGGTGCCGAGGAAGAACCAAGCGACGAGCGTCCACCGGCGCGTCGACGTGATCCATTCGGCGCCGAGACGGCCGGACGCGAGTGCGGCAACGCAAAACGCGAAGGGGATGACGAAGCCGACATAGCCGATATAGAGAATTGGCGGGTGGATCGCCATGATGGGGTGCTGTAAGAGCGGGTTGAGGCCACGGCCATCGGCTGGAGCCCAAGATTCCGCGCCGGCGGCTGTCACTACGCCGAGCTCGACGAACGGGTTACAGACCCAATAGTTCAAATAGGTGAAAAAGAGGGTGATCACCCCGAGCGTCGCGACGACATAAGGCATGAGCTCGCGGTTCTTCTTCTGATTCGTCAGGATCGTGATGGCCGTGAAGACGAAGATGAGCCAGCTCCAGAATAAAAGCGAGCCGTTATTCCCCGCCCAGAGCGACGAGATCTTGTAGAAGAAGGGAAGGTCGCGGTTCGAATAGCTCGCAACATATTCGAAGCGAAAGTCACTCTTGAGAAGAAGCGTTACGAGCGCGAAGCACGCCGCGGTCGAAAGCGCCGAGCATGTCAGAAGGGCGCGCTCTCCGCTTTTGACGAGGCGCGCGCTCTCACGACGGCTGCCGAGGATGGAGGCGACCACCGCGTAAGTGGCGAGCACCACGATCGCCATGAGTGAAAAATTGCCGAGATGATGCATCGCGTTCGAAACCTTCTTGTTGCCGAATGGAAGTCGCTATGAAATCGTTCCAGCCGAGGCCGGGTTATTCGGCCACGGTCGAGCCTTCTTCGTAGGCGGCCTCGTATTTCGATGCGCATTTCGCTTGCACGAGCGTTGCCTCGAACTCTCCCGTGGGGGTCAGCATGCCTTCGGCGACCGCTTGCGCGCGATCGACGAGCGTGTCCGGAAGCGGGCCCCGTCCGATATATTTCACTGGAAGCGTGTCACCTTCGTAGTCGATCACGAACGTCACGACGCCCTCGCCGTGGCGCTCGATCGATCCGACGACTACATTGCCCGCGACGCGTACCCGGCGTCCTTCGACCCTTTGGCCCATCGCTTTGAGTTCCGGGACGGTCTGATAGTAAGCCTTGCTCTCTTCCATACCCGTAATCGCGAGGGCGAGAACGGCGCACAGAATGACAGCGGTTCCAACAACGAATTTGAGTTTCTTCGTGATCATGGATTGAACTCTCCCTCGCATTATACTGGCCTGCCCTCTGCCACCGCAAGGAAAGGTCGGAGTCTTATCTTGTTGAATTAGTGTCTCTTCCGGGGATGGTCGAAACCCCTCGCCTTTAGGCGAAGAGAAGATCGTGGTATTGTGGTCGCGTGCGTCACTACAGGCACGGAGCGCACACGAAAACGGACCTAAAAGCGCACATCGTTTGGATACCGAAATACCGTAAAAAGGTTTTGATCGGTCCAGTAGCGGTTCGTGTGCGCGATCTGATTCGTCAGATCGCGATGGAACATGAGCTGCACATAATCTCGGGTAAGGTTGCACGCGACCACGTCCACGTGTTCGTATCCTACCGACCACACCAGGACCTGAGTACGATCGTGCAGTGGCTAAAAGGAATAAGCTCCCGAGTACTCCTTCAGGAGTTTGCTCACCTGAGGAAGAAGTTTTGGGGCCGGCACTTCTGGGCCCGAGGATATCTGGCGGTGAGTTCAGGAAGCATAACGGACGAGATGGTAAAGGAGTACATAGACTCCCAGGATGGCGAGCCTCTTCACGACGACAGTCAATTTCCAATTGACAGCCCTTGAAGCCACCGCCTTCTAGGCGGTGGTTGTTCACTGGAAGTTAAGGGACGCTAGACTGGGATCTCGGCGATTTCCATTTTCGAAAAGACTTCTTGATCCGAATAATCGAGCTCCACTTTAGCAGCAGCGCTGGCACACCGGGAAGATCCCGCGCTCTAGGAGCTTCTTGCGAAGCTCGACATAACGCTTCCAGATCGCGGACAGGCTTTTGCTTCCGCAAATCCCTCGACCTCGACGCGGATGAAAGGGCAGAAATGCACTTTACCGTCATACGTGATGCGCCCGCCGCGTCCGTGTGACACGGTTCCTGAGCTTGCGGACGAGGCTCTGACGGGGTGCGGCTATGGCTTGATTTGTTTTATCCTGACGCGGCGGCGCTGCAAACAGTGGCCGCGCACTCCGTGGGCGGATCCAGGTACGGATAACTGACAACTCACGTCGAATCGCGACCGAGATCAGAAAGCGCCTCTAGATAGTCGGCCACCATGGCCTCTGGGCTGTGCTCGCGCTCGACAAAAGTGCGCGACTTCAAGGAGAGATCGCGGCGGCGCTTTTTAGCGCGGATCAAATCCATCAAATCGCAATAGAGGCCATCTTCGTCGCCTTCGAGGTGTGAGCGCGCGACGACCGAGCTCGGGAAATCTGCGGCGTGGATTTGGTCTGTCACCATGACGGGCCGGCCGCAGGCGAGAAGGCGGAGGAGCGTCGCCGAGGTTTCGCCCGCGGAAGGATAGCGGAGGTTCAAACAGATATCGGCGGCGAAGACATGGGGCCAAAAATCTTCTTCCGAGACGCGGCCGGCGAAACGAACGGCGTCCTTCACACCGAGCGCTTCCGCTTCCGCGGCCGCGTCGTAGTGGTCCACGGTGCCGCCTACGAGCACGTAACGCGCGTCGAGTCCGCTCGCGCGGAGACGCGCGAGTGCTTTGAGCGCCATCCCGATGCGCTTTTCGGGTGTGACTAATCCGAAGGACGCCAAGAGCAGCCCGTCATCGAGCCCGAGCTTCTTGCGAGCCTTCTCGCGGCTCATCAGGCCCGGTAGTGGCATGCCCATCCGCACGCGCGCGACCTTTGCGACATTTACGTCAGGGCAGCGCTCTAGAATTTCGTCGCGCGCGGTCGAGCTGTGAACGAGTGTCAGCGGGCTCCGGCGAACGAGGTGCTCGTAAAGAGGGTAAGCGTAAAGAAGCCGCCCGCCGCCCATGCGGATCGCGATCTCTGCGATCGTGTCGCCTTCGTTGGGGTAGGCCTCCATGACTTCCTCACGATAGGCGTCGAGCGTGGCGAGCGCTTCGTCGCGTTTGTCGCGATTCCCTAAATCCGCGCGGTAGGCGCGCATGGCGGGACTCTGGAGATAGCCGTTCAGGCGCGCGTGGTGGAGCACGAGGTCATGGAGCACGAGCACGCCGGGCCGCGCGAGCATATGGCGGTAGAGAAAATCGTGATGCGCGCTATTGCCGACGTGGTACATTGCGAGCCCCAGAGCGCCCGCGGTCGCAGACGCGGCGTCTCTAACCGGGAATGGCTGCTTGCAGGTCTCGCCTTCGCAGTAAGCTTCGACTTCCCAATCGCTCGCTTTGGCGAGCTCACGCAGCAAGAGCTCGCTGTAATCCGCGATGCCAGTCGGCGCCGGCGGCAGCGGCGTGAAGACCGAGAGTTTCACGCGCCCCGCGCTTCGATGAGAAAGAGGTGTGCGATCGTGCGCGCTAGCTCTCTGCTCTCGACGGACGCACCGTTCGGCACGCTCAGGGAGACGAGCACGAGCCGCCGGCCGCACAAAAGGCACGGCGGCGCTTCAGGAGCTGAGGGCATTCGTACGTTCCTCGAATTCCCGCTCGACCCGTTTCCGGTCTCGACGGGCGCTCCAGAGCGCGCCGAAGGTCTCGAGGATGTATTTGATCGAGCTCCGGATGCCCACCGAAGACGACTCGTCCGTGTAGCGCGTCGGAATCGCCACTTCTTCGATGCGGAAGTCCAGGAGCACGGCGCGGATGAGAAGCTGTGAATCGAATACGAACGCGTCGGAGAAATCCTCGTATCCGACCAGCTGGAGGAATCTTCGGGAATAGGCCTTCATGCCGCTGTGAAGCTCGCTGAAGTTGGTTCCCAGGAAGAAGTTCTCGACGCCGGTCGTGAGGCGGTTGCCGATATAACGATAGAGCGGCATGCCGCCATCCAAGGGGCGACCGCCATCCTTGAACCGCGACCCGAAGACGAAATCCGCCCGGCCGGAAGCGATGGGCTCAGTGAGCGCGGGCACGCATTCAGGCGAATATTGGTAATCGGGGTGAAGGAGCACCACGATGTCGGCGCCTTCCGAGAGCGCCCAGTCGTAGCACGTCTTCTGATTGGCGCCATAGCCGCGGTTTTCGGGGTGCCGGCGGGTCGGAAGCCCGAGTCCTTGCGCGACCTCGACGGTGTTGTCGGGGCTCGCGTCGTCCACGACTAGCACCGCGTCGTAACAGTCTTTCGGGATGTCCCGATAGGTCCGCGCGTTGGTCCTGGCCGCTTTATGGGCGGGCATCGTTATGATCCTGCGCATGTTAGGGGGCACCTTGTGAGCCGTTTATGTTATGCCACGCGTCGGGGTGTTTCAAACGGACTTCATGTACCCTTAAGGCCAATCACGGCGCCAAAAAGACGTACCTTCACGAGATCGTCGGCGGCAGTTTTCGGATGGACAGCGAGGCGCCAAACGCGCGAATGAGGAGTGAGCGCGCATTGAGCGCGCTAGGATGGAGATCATGCAAATCGCGTGGGTTCTGATGACATTACTGATGGAGGGCCATCCTCAAATCGAGCCTGTCTCGCAGGCAAAGCTCGTCGTCGAGAAGCAAGAAGCGAACGAGCAGATGATCGTCACCTATAGCAAGGGCGAAGTGAGGCGGCGCAAACGGGTCGGCGGCCCGTACTGGTACCTCGAATACAACTTGCCTTACGAGGTCGAACGCCCGGCCATCATCGACCACTTCAAGGCGGAGAGCGAGCGCCTTTACGGCACTATCCGCCAGGATGCCGGCAACCGCCTCATCTTCAGCTTTCTGAGGGAAGATGGCGGTGATACCTGGTGCCGCGTCTGGGCGACCGATGGCGAGTACACGCTCGAGATCGTCGAAGACACGCCTCCGGATCACACGTCGTTCGACGAAGCACGGACACCGAGCGCGACGATCGTCTTCAGCCGCGGCGAAGATTCCTTCGACCGCGGCGCACGCGGGGTGCTCGACGCGATCGCGCAGTGGCTCGACGCACGTCCCGAATATTCGGCGAACGTCCAGGGCCATCGAGGGCCACTCGAAGATCCGGAGCTTCCTGCGCGCCGCGCTCAAGCCGTAGCGCAGGCGATTCTGGATCGCGGGGTCTCGGAGGCGCGCGTGACCGTGTCGGAAGACAGCACCGAGGCGGGCTTCGAAGTCACGGTCGTCGCCATCGAGCCGTAGAGTGCTTAAAGCTCTCTCGCTCCTCGCTCACTCGCCCGGCGTTTCCGCCCATTCGGCCCGGGCTCGCTCCGAGTAGGCCGAGCAGCAGGTGCGCGCTGGAATTCCTGCAGCTCGAGCGTGGGAGCTCCAAGAAGGGACTCGGCTCTCATTTTGCCGTGCCGCATGGATTCGGCGCTCGAGATGCGAACGAAAGGAGCAGCAGGACGAAACCTACGGTGTTGACGCAAGCGAGTAGCAACGTGAGATCGAACCCAGCTGCCATGCGCCAGCCCGTAATCCACCGGCCCGCCGGCTCCAGGAAAGCGTGCCTCGGACCGTAGAAGCGACCCAAACCGGAGAACAAGAGCAACGCTGAAACGTAACTCGCCGAAGTGACCCCAGCGAGGATTCGATGTCGGGAGCTCAAAAGCCCCGTGGACAAGAGGAGCAGAAACATCAGATGGGCATGGTTTTCGTAGACCCCGACGGACATCATGCAAAAAGCGAAAACCACGGTCGCCCCGGATAGGAGGCTCGCAGGTGGCCCACTCCACTCGCGAAGCCGCCAAACCAAGCCGGCCGCGGTCAGGAGAACCAGGCCGGTTCCAATCGGCCCAGCGGGAAAAGTGACGTCCTGAAGTTTGAGGAACGCAACGCGAGACGTGAGCGCGACGCCACTTTCGGCCACATGGATGAGATGCGTGACCACCCACCAGGGGTTGGCAGAGCCGCTCGACAGATTGCCCGGAGAGAAAGCTCGCAGGATGTGGATCAGCATGGGGGCCATCGTCCCGTGAATCAAGTACGGAGCGATGGCGACGACGGTCACCGCAAGCCCTCCGACCGAGAAGCCGAAGAGCTGCTTGAAAACGGTCGTTCCCCGGCGGTTGACCACGACGGCGGCTGCCGCGATCGGGATCACGACCACGGCCAGTGGCTTCACCCAGCACGCGAGCGCCAGAAGCGTGCCAGCGAGGGCGGCCCGTCCTCGTCCCGCAACGGCCAAGGCGGCGGCGGCGAGCGGGACGTAGGCTCCATCCTGAAACCCGAGCACGGCGCTACTGAGCCAGGAGACAGGAAGCGCCCAGTAGAGCGCGGCCAACATGAGCCCGCGATCGGGCTGGTTGCGGAAGGCCCAAAGCAGTAGCACGACGGCTCCCAGGTCCCCGAGGACAGCCGGGAGCTTGACGGCGACGTTCTCGGCTTCGCCGTACTCAAGAAACGGCATCGTCCAACGAACGGCATGCCACGTGCCGAGCCAGAGCGCCATCGCCAGTGGAGGATAGTCCACGCCGTACTCACTCCCTCTGTAGGGTGCTCTCCACGTTTCTTCCTCGCCGCGAAGCTGGGGGAAGAACTGACCCTCAGCAACGGTCTCGGCCGATCCGTAAACCTGACTGAGGCCGTGGGTGCTCGCTTGCCGGGTCCAGGCTTTCCAGTACTCGGTGTCGAAGGAGCCGGCTGAAGGCAAGAAGTAGATTCTTACCCAGACGCCGAAGAAAAGGGCACAGAGCAGGGCCGCGAGCCGATAGAACCCTCGCCGGTTTGCCGCGTCCAGAAAAACGCGGACCAGCACGAAGCTGCTGCCCAGGAGGGTCACCGGGACCAGAAGGTGAAAAACGGACACCCACGCAGGTAACGTAAGCAACGTCAGCACCGGCTGGCAGGCCAACGTGACGAGCCCCGCAGTAAAGAGACCCGCCGCGATGCCAAACGACGGGCCCTTCCACTCTACAAACACGAGAACGGCCGCGCTCGTCGAGAAAAGTGCCAAGAGTGCCAGCCTCCACGGCGTCGGACGTTTCTCGAGGATCAGCGCTTCGATCCGTGGTGGCCGTGGTGGCCGTGGCGGTGGCTCGACAACCCTTCTCCAGACGAGCTCGACGCGGAGTCCCGGCGTCGTGGCAGGCGGTATATTGACGAGCGCCGTCGGTTGACGTCCAAAACGGATGGGGTACGCTTCGACGCGGTCAATGGACACGGCCAGCGTGGGCCTTGCGGGGGCGTCCGGGTCCCGCGCGACTCGGATTTCGAGCTGGCGCGCCGAGCTGCGATCCACACCGGGCAGAGTGACGACGGCTCTTTCGGGAATGTGACCTCGTGGCTCGGCTCCGAGAACCAGCCGCCTCCAGCCGGCAGAGCCAGAATCGATCCTTACCCGTGGCGCCTCCACGACAACAACGCCCGCGGCGGCCACGATCCCTGGCCCGAGCACCAACGCCAACCGACCACGCGCGCTCATCGAAGCTCGAGAATAGCTCGAAGGATTCGGGAGCGAGACATCGTCACTTCGACGACGGCTCGGATTGCCGGGCGCTCGATCGTTCTGAGCGGCCGCGAGCACCCACAACGATGAGGAGCGCGCCGACGGTAACGAGGAGAGTCGTTCACGTCCATGGCCTGCGCGCCGTAGACTCGCTCATGGGGTGTAGCCGAGGCTTCGCAACTTTTCAAGCGTAGCGTCGTCGAGCTCGACGGCTTCGCCACGCCGGTGCGCCCGTGCCGCCCGGGCCGCTTCGAGAAAGGCTTTCAGCTCTCTCAGGAATCGGCCAGCCTGTGTCGGGTCCCGCTCCAGAAGGTTTTGGTGCTCCTCGGGATCGAAGTGCAGATCGTAGAGCTCTTCCTCCTGTAGCTCGGAGACACCGAGATCGTCCCCCGTAGGCCCAGCTAGGGTGGCGATGTACTTTTGCCGCGTCCCGCAGCGCCGCTTTCATGAGCGTGCCCTTGGGTGAGCGCCAGGTGACTTCGGACAAGAGCGTTCGATCTCGCTCGGGAGCATCTTGCAGCGAGCGGCCTTCCCAATAAGTCTTCTCCGTTTCGGAGGTCTCGATCCCGGCTACCTTCGCAAGCGTGGCGAAGATATCCACCTGGCTGGCCAGCCTCCGGTCGCGGCCGCGCACCTTCCCCCCCGGCCATTTGACGATGAGTGGAGTGCGCGTGACCTCGTCGTAAAGTGTCTGGGTGTGCTGCCAATGGCCGTGCTCATAGAAGGCCTCACCGTGATCCGAAGTCAGGATGAGGAGTGCGTCATCGTAAACTCCGCGTTGTCTCAACGCCCGAAAGAAACGACCGAGCTCCCGGTCGGCGAAGGCAATCTCGCCGTCGTAGAGGCGGATGATCTCTTCCGATTTGGCCTCCGTGTCTGGCGTCTTTGCTTCGGCCATGAAATCCATGAGCTCCGAGATGTCCCCCGGCCGCGGCCCGAAGCGACCGTGGAACTCTCGAGGAGGCATGTAAGGCCAGTGGGGATCGTAGAGGTGAAGGAACAGAAACAGATTTTGTCCCTTCCCGCGACCCAGCTCTTCGATAGCGGCGTCGACGATGTCACTGGCCCTGGGCGCGTCCAGCACACGATAGGAATCGAAGCCTCGCTCGAAGCCGTAGACCTGGGACAGATAGACCCAGGAAACGATCCCGGCCGTGCGATAGCCCTGCCCTGCCAGAAGCTCAGGCAGGTAAGGGACGGAGGTCGAGAGCTTCTCCCACTTTGTAGCGCCATGAAAGGAAGGAAGAAGCCCGGTCAGCATCGACATGTGCGCCGGCAGGGTCCACGAAGCGCTGGCATAGGCGTTCTCGTAGAGAACGCCCTCATCTGCTACCGCGTCGAGGTTGGGGGTGGTCGCATGCTCGTAGCCATAGGCGCTCAGATGATCCGCTCGAAGGCAATCGATGGAGACGAGAATCAAGTTGCTACCATCCGGCTCCGTCGTCTCACTTCTGAGGACGGGATCGCCCCAACTCGCAAGCACCGCTTGCTGACGTGATGAGGGCGGGCGAGAACGATATTTTGCCGACAGCTTGGTATCGAAGGTAACCCGTGCGCTCTTGCCGGCAAAACGATCCAGCTCGACGCGACTCCTCATCCACTGGTTCGGCTGGTCCGGCAATATCACTTCACTGAACGCCAACTCGTCGCCCTCACCCGTATCCACGAAGACGTTGAACTCGATCGCCGCGTGGAAGAAATCCGACCCGATGGGAGACACCGCGACCGAAAGAGCGAGCACCGGGTCAGTGGGTATCTCCACCCGATAACTGAGCTTCGAAGGCACAGGGGGTGTCAACGAAAAACGTGTTTCCCCCTCGATGGTCACCGGAGAGGTGAGCTGGCCGTCCTTGCGAACCGACCGAAACTGCAGCTCGTCATAGGCGCCCTCTGCATCCGCGATACGACGGACAAAGGAAAAGACCGGGTCCGGCGCGTTCGTTGCTGGAGAGCTGCACGCTCCCGCAGCCAGCGTCGAAGTAACGATCAGAAACGGTGCCCATCGGCAGCGCGAGAGCGGCCGGAGAGCCGTCTGTCGTGTGAGTGATCTCATGCGCCATCGTACATCGCTTTTTCCCTGGTCGGCCAAGAACCCGTGCCGCCGCGGCCCCTTGGCGGTCTGATCTCATGCCCGCCGCAGACGAGGTACATGGCGCTCGGTGGGCGATTTGGTCTGAGCTTCGCTTGGGGGCTCACGTGCCGCGTGCGTCATTTTTCACTGGCCATACGCCTCGAAGCGAGGAGCCAAGTCATACTCGATCACGGCGCATAGGACCCGCCGGAACCAGATGAGGGATACGGTACGCATCCTGATGAACGGTTGCCTTGTGCAAGTGGCTTTATCCGTCGTTGGCTGGCTCTTGCGAATCTGCAACGGTGTCAGCGGCTTCCACAAGCGTGGGTTCGCTTCGAGCCCGGCCCTACTTGAGGTAACCCAAAGCCCTGAGCTGCTCGAGCGTCGTCTCGTCGAGCTCGATGGTCATCTTGGGAGTCTGTGCGCGGCGTGCTGCGGTTTCTTTCAAGTACGCTCGCAGGTGGCCTCGGAAAACATCGGGCTGGGCACCGTTTCCCTCCGACAGCTCTTCGCGTTCGCCAGGGTCCGCGACCCACCGATAAACTTCCTCGCGGCTCAGCCGCGTTGGGGGCCAACCGCGCTCCTCGTCGTCCTCCATGCTGACGATATACTTAAACTTGTCGTCCCGGGACGAGAGGATGCGGAAGAAACGTCCCGCGGAGGCCCATCCGGCCTCGCTCCACAGCACTCGGGGCTCGGTTTTCGAGGCGTCCACAAAGCTCCTCAGGTTCCGGCCTTCGTTCGGCGGGGGGCTGATGCCCGCGATGTCGAGCATCGTGCTGAACAAGTCGACTTGATGGACGCGGACGTCGCTTCTCCCGATGGGAGAGTCTCCCGGCCACTTGACGACGAGCGGTATCCGAATCATCTCTTCGTAGAGCGCCAGCGTGTGCTGCCACAATCCGTGCTCATAGAAGGCCTCGCCATGGTCTGCCACGACGATGATAAGCGAGGATTCGTAGAGACCCCGCGACTTCAGATTCTCAAGAAAGCGGCCCACCGCTCGGTCGGTAGCGAAGACCTCGGCATCGTAGAGGTTCACGACCGCCTGGATCTCATCCGGTCCGTCCGGCGCGAGATCCTGATTCGAAACTTTGCTCATGAGCGCCGTGATGTCGCGCGGCCGCGGGCCAAACTTTTCGATCAGATCGCGCTCAGGAAGATAGGGCCAATGAGCCTCGAACAGATGCAACCACAAGAACTGGCTCCGTCCGCGACCGCGATGCAATAGGCGTAGCGCTGCGTCGACCGCCGCCTCCGAGCGGGGCACGTCCAAGAATCGATAGGAGTGGAAACCTCGCTCGAAACCGAACGCCTGGGACAAGAACGCTCCCGTGACGATGGCGTCCACCTCGTATCCGTTCGATGCGAGAAGCTCGGGAAGATAGGGAACGCTCGCGGGAAGCCTCGAACGCTTGCTCGCGCCATGGAGCGGAGGTGTCAACCCAGTTAAAATGGACATATGCGAAGGCAACGTCTCCGGAGCCGAAGCCACTGCCGTCTCGAACACCACGCCGTCCTTCGCGAAGCGATCGATCCAGGGCGTGGTCTCGCGTGCATAGCCGTAGGTGCTCACGTGGTCGACGCGCAAGCAATCGATGGAGACGAGGATCACGTCGGGGCGATCGCGTGGGGCCTCGCGACTGAAGATCACGGGATTGGCCCACAGGGGCGTGAGCCCATCCACACTCGCGGGTGTGCCGTCACGGTCCCCGCGCGGTGCCAGTGCCGACACTTCGAAGCTCAAATCGACGACGGAGCCTTCCCACCGCGTCAGATCGATTTCGTGGTCGAACCACGCGTTGGGCTCGAAGCGCCTAATGGTGTGTGAAAAAACCATCTCTCGCTCGTCTCCGGAACGCAGCTCGACCCGGAACTCGACGCGGGCGGGAAGCACCGCTCCGTCGGCAACCCGAGCCCCCGTACCGAACTCGAGAACGCCTCGCATGGGGACCCGGATCTCGAAACGCATTTGGGACGGAACGTTGGGGGCGACGCTGAAGCGCGTCTCATCCTGGAAGGTCACGGGAGTGAGGGCCGCCTGGTCGAAGACTCGATCCGCCAGGCGAACCGGCTCGTGAAGGGACGGCGTTTCCCCTCCGCAAGCCGTCATCACTAAGAGAGCGCCGGGCACCAGCCATTCCGGATGACGTGTCACGCTAGTCCCCTGGAACAGAGATTCGTAACCTAAATCTCGGGCCCTTTTGCGCGCTGGCTGCGTTGTTTCTCCTCGAAATATCCCAATATGACTTCGTCGTCACGCCTTGCCAGCCCACAAAATGACCTCGAGCTTTAGGCCACGAACCTCTGTTCCAGGGGACTAGTCGATCTCGCCTGGAACGGGATCCGTACCGAAACCACGGCGCGGTGTTGGAAGCCTGGACGCACAAGAACACACTATAACATCCGTTTTTCCGGACTCAGGCTGTGCCTCGTAGAGTATTGCTTACGCCGCGGGTGAGAACTTGAACGCCTCGTCCAGGGGAGGTAAACTCGCTTGCTCCTATCGCGAAACGCATGCGTGAAGTCGATGGGCTACGGCCGCCAACGCCATACACAGTCATCGATGGTTGACCGTCACTCGAACGTTCGAATCTGCTGGACGGCTTGATCGGACAGGCCTTCGATCATGCACCGCACAAGCTTCACGGTGTTGTCGTAATCCGCGCGGTCGATCACGCCCGATTGGCTGTGTCCGTAGCGCGTCGGGATACCAATATTCACCGCGGGGATGCCTCGGGCCGAGCGTTGCAGCTGGGCGCCATCCTCCCCATAGCCCGAGACCGACTCGAACTGGATTGGGATCGCGTTTTGGCGGGCGACGTCGATAATCCAATCGATGAACTGGTTGTTCGGGATCATGCTTCGGTCGAAGACGAATATCCCAGGGCCGTCTCCGAGAGCCTCTTGGGACAAAGTGGGTGAGGTCAAGAGTGGAAAGTCGGAAGCAATACCAATCTCGAGGTTGATGACGATATCCGGGTGCAGGCTCTCTTCGACGACCGCGGCCCCTCTCAAGCCAATCTCTTCTTGGACCGTCGCCGCGACCTGTACTTGATTGGGATGAGGGCCGAGCTGGCGAAGGGCTTGGGTTAACACTGCAAGCCCGACCCGATCGTCCCAGGCCTTGGCGAGGTAGCGGCCTGTGTCGCCGAGCTTTTCGAACGCGGTCTCATAGGCGACGGGGAGACCGGGTCGGATACCCATCGCCAGCACCTCAGCGCGGCTGCGCGCCCCCACGTCGATGAACATGCGCTCGAGCGGGACCATCTGGTTTCGCTCCGCGGGGCGGAGGATGTGACCCGACTTCATCCCGGTATAGCCGACGACGCGTCCCGTCGCCGTGAGGATCGACAATCGCTGCGTGAGCACGCTTTGAGCAAAATAACCGCCAACATTATTAATGTAGACGAATCCGTCGTCATCGATATGGCGGACAAGAAAGCCGACTTCGTCCATATGCGCCATGACGAGAACGCGCGGCCCGTCGGGACCGCCGGGGAGCGTGCCCAGAAGATTGCCGATACCGTCGGTGTGAAGATCGGGGAGCAGCTCACGCCACTCGCGACGAAGGATCTCGCGGACCTCGCCCTCGAATCCGCTCACCCCGTGCGCATTGGTCAATTCCTCGAGCAAGCGCTCCGTATCGTCGAGCGGTGGCTGAGTGAAGCCTCGTTGCGGCCGCACGATCGCCAAAAGGATAAAGATCCACCGTGCGAGATTCAAAACCATGCGCGTCCTCCTGGAGTCGACTGGGGTTTTACTTCCAACGGTTCGCGCGGAAAGGCCTCAGCCGAAGTTGCTAGGATAACCTAGAGAAGAAGGCAACGTGCACGGCCAAATATGTCCTTAGAGCCCGGACCCTTGGAGATCACAGCGTGGTGGGCGGTCTCCCTCAAGCTGGGTGCGTGGGTGAGTTATGGGCTCGGCTCGATCGAGCTCGCGGGCGCCCCTCTCGTGCTTCCGGGTTACATCGGCGCGATGATCGTGGGCATCGCGCTTCGCAGCAGTCTCGAGCTCACCGGTCGTCCTTGGATCCGCGATCGGGTCGTAGCGCTCATGATGTTCCTCTGCCTCAATTTGTTTCTCGCCGTCGCCGCAATGAGCGTCGACCTCGCGCAGCTCGCGCACGTAGCGATTCCCATGCTGGTCATCCTGACGGCCCAGGTCGGCTTCATGGTGATCTTCACCGTCCACGTGCGATGCTCGATGGGCGGGAACGAGCGTCGCGATGAACGGCTCTTCATTCACGAGACTTGTTCGCCTTTCATCGTAAGGCTATAAAGCAGACGATCGTAGCGCGTGTCGTCGAATGGCGATGGCGCGTGTAAGACCGAGCGGTTGTCCCACACGACAATATCCCCAGGCGCCCAGCGATGCATAAAGGCGAAATCCTCTCCCGTCGCGTGCTCCAGAAGCTCGCTCAGAAGTGACTCGGCCTCCTCGGGCGAGAGGCCGTGGATCGACTCGATGTGACACTTCGGAAGATACAGGGACTTGCGACCCGTCACCGGATGGCGCGCGACCAAGGGCCGCTCGACCGGCGGGTGATTCGCCCGGAGCTCCTCGCTCAAAGGCTGCCGGTGCGGGTTCCGGCGCCTCAGGATCTCGTTTAAATAATGATAGGAGTGCGTCGTCGTGAGGCCGTCGATGCGGCGCTTCGTTGCTTCCGGCAGCGCGTCATAGGCAGCCGCCATGCCCGCGAAGCCCGTTTCGCCGCCCGACGGCGGCGTCTTCACGCACAAGAGACAAGATCCGAGTGGCTGTGGGATGCGAAAAGAATCGTCCGTGTGCCACAGGAGCGGCGGCGGGTCGGCTTGGACGAAGAGGGAGCGATACTTGCCGTTCTCCCGAAGATTACCGAGGCGAAGAATCTCCGGATGATCCGGGAGCAGGAAATTCGGGTCGTATTTCTCGTTGAGCTCGAGCTCGCCGAAAAGGGTCGCAACGTTCATGAGCTCTCTCGGCTCCAACCTTTGCTGGTTGCGAATCAAGATGAATCCGCCCGAGCTGTGGAACGCCTCCATCGCTCGCGCCGGATCGAGCTCGGATAGCTCCCAGCCAAATCCAGACGGCGTCAGCTCGCGGTAGCTCATAGCCTCGTGGCTGCCCAGTATAGGCCCATCGCCGCGATCCCGAGCGAAAGCGGGATCGTCACTCGCGCGCGATACCACGACTTGTCGTGAAACCAGCCAATCGTCAAGAACGCGGCGGTGACAACACTGAGTTGGCCGGCTTCTACACCGAGGTTGAAGCTCACGAGCGCGGTGAGGAATTGTTGCTCGGGGATGCCGAGCTCCCCGAGAAACCCGGCGAAGCCCATTCCGTGCAAAAGCCCAAAAAGAAACACGACAAGGGGACGCCACGGCTTGAGCTCGCGCGTTACGAGGTTCTCGATGGCAACATAAGCGATGGAAAAAGCGATGAGTGGCTCGACCACCGAGGGCGGCAAGCGCACGATGCCATACGCCGAGAGGGCCAGCGTTGCCGTATGCGCGACGGTGAACGCGGTGACTTGAATGAGCAGCGGACGCAGCCGCGTGCTCAAAAGAAACAAGCCCAAAACAAACAAGATGTGGTCGAGGCCTTCGGGGACGATGTGCCAGATCCCGAGGCGAAAATAGCGCCGGGCGACCGTGAGCCTAGATGGTGGCGTTCTCGAGCTCGGGATCAGCGCAAAAGGATCGCTGTCGTCGCCACGCGTCAGGACTTGGTGCGCGACGATATCCGCCGCTTCGTCCATGACCGTCAGATAGACCGGCGGGAACAAACGGTCGACGCGAAGCCCGATCCGTTCGGCATCCGGCGGGATCGCACCTCGGAAACGTGCGGTCAGCCCGAGGATGGTCGGGATGGGGGCTTCCTCGCTGTGGCCGTAATCCGGAAGACGCGGGCGGATCGACATCGCGACACCGTCGAAGCTCACCGTCACCAGGTCCGCGAGTCGATCGCGAACTTGCTCGACCCGGCGCTCGAGCTCTCCGACTGGGAGGGCACGCAGCCGCCGCACCGCTTGCTCCGAGTCGACCCCCGGCGCGACGCCGAGAGCGAGCGCGTCGAGATCGCAGGTGACATCCACTTGGAATTTACCGTCGGCCCGCAGCAGGACAATGGTGTAGGTGAACTCCAAATCATGCGCCAAGGCGCTCGAGCCGCAAAAGCTTGCGAGCAAAAAACTGACACTGAGGATGACGCGCACGGCCCCCTTCGTACTAGCAGGATGCTGAAAAAAGGTCATCGGCAAGCACTGGAATGATACTAGGCCCCAATTGACATCTCCACGGTCAGCCCGTAGATTGCACTGATCTCGGAGGGCTAGCCGATGAAACGCCTCTCGTTCTTACTGATAGTGTTGGTTCTCGCGTCCGCCATGGCGGCGGCGGAGACCCCCACCTTCACCAAAGATGTTGCGCCGATTCTCTACGAGAATTGTGTGAGCTGTCACCGCCCTGGCGAGATTGGGCCGATGCCGCTGCGCGACTATAAGGAAGTACGCCCGTGGGCCCAGGCCATCAAATCGACCACCGAAACCGGTGAAATGCCCCCGTGGCTGGCCGATCCGGCTCACTCCTTCCCGATGCGTAACGAGCGCCGGCTCACCGAGGAGGAGATCGGCATCATCGCCGCTTGGGCCGATGGTGGCGCGCCGCGAGGCGACGGCGAGCCTCCGAGCATGCCCGAGTTCTCCAACGGGTGGACGGTAGGACGCGTCCCCGATTTCGTGTTCGAGTTACCGGTCGAGTGCGAGATCCCGGCGGAAGGTGAAGAAGAGTATCTCGATTTCTACGTCAAGGTCCCGTGGGTCGTCGATCGCTTCGCGGAGATCCTGGAGCTGCGTCCAAGTAACCCCGCAATCGTTCACCACGCGGGCGCCTATGTCGTCGACTTGCCGCCCGATACGAAAGTGGTCGAAGGCAAGCTCGTCACGCTCGAGGGCGAGCCTCTCACGCGCAGCGAGGCCAACAAGCGCGAGCGCGAGCGCAAATCGGAAGATGCCGAGAATCGTATCCAGCAAGCAGTCTTCAACCAGTTCAACCTAAAGGGTACGAGCAAGCTCCTCTCCTTCGTGCCGGGACGTGGCGTCGAGAGCCATCGCCCCGGGACCGGCAAGCGCATCACAGCCGGCAAATATGTCCGCTTCACGATGCACTACAACCCCACCGGCAAGCCCGAGACGGATCGCTCGAAGCTCGGCGTATGGTTCAACACGAAGCCCGTGACACACGAAGTGTTGACGCGCCAAGGCGGCAACCCGGTCCCGACCGACCCTTTCGGCCACGACATCTATATCGTGAACGGTGAAGAGATCGTCTCCACGACCGACGAGAACGGCAAGCCCGTGCGCCCGAAGATCCCGACGATTCCGGCATACGCGGAAGATTGGAAGATCACCGGCATCACGCCCGTCACCGAGGACATCACGCTCTATGGCTTGTCGCCGCACATGCACTTGCGCGGCAAGAGCTTGAAGTGGATCGTTACCTGGCCCGACGGACGGGAAGACATCATCCTCGACGTTCCGGAGTTCGACTTCAACTGGCAGATTCACTACGAGCTCGTCGAACCCTTGAAAATCACGGCGGGCAGCAAGATTACGGCGATCGGGGTCTACGACAACTCGCTCTACAATCGCTGGAATCCGGGACCGCAGCTCGAGGTCTACTGGGGCGAGCAGAGCTGGGACGAGATGTACCAGGCATTCACCGAGTACACGATCGACAGCCAGGATCTCACCAAGCTCGACACGGCAACCGACAACGACAATCAATAGCCTGCAATGTTTCAGGTTTGCATCTGGGTCGTCGCGCTCGCTCTGAGCGTCGCGCACCCGCAGCAGGAAAAGCCGGATCTTCCCAAGGGACAGATTCCGGATCACGGCCGGCCTACCGAAAAGGACGACGAAGTTCCGCTCTTCGACTATGACATCTACTTCCCCGGCAAATGGGATTTCGAGTGGCGCGTTCCCGAAAGCCCACTCGGCGCCGCGGGGACCATCAAGGGCACAGAAGTCTTCGCACCGAGCGAGGACGGCCGCTATTACACGAGCAAGATCGAAGCGGTAGGCCCGGACGGTCCCTTCACCGTGGACGCGACCATCGTCTACGAGAAGGAGCAGAAGATTTTCGTCCGCCTCGAAAAGGATAGCCGAGGTTTCGAGATCCTCAAGACGGGGCCCATCGGTGGCGATTTCGGCGGCTTCTACACCATCCATTATCAAACGCCGCCGTTTCCGGCGAATGGGCACACGGTACAACTCCAATATCAGACGCGGATGGTCTCGCCCGTCAATTTCAAGGTCCAAACCAAGATCTCCGTCGACGGCGGCCCTTTTACCAATTTTGGACATCCGTGGTGGCGGAAGGAGTTCGAAAGACGATGAAGACACTAATATTGATGCTGAGCTCTTTGGCGCTTCTCGGGCTCCAAGATGCGCCCGAGTATCGTCTCGTCGAAAACTGGCCGACGATCCCAGACGGGATGTATCTCGGCCACCCGCAGGACTTCCCCATGCCGGACGCTCGCGCTGAAATGCGGGCGGAGCGCGAGAAAAAGCGCGCACAGGCGGTAGCAAGAGGTGAAACGCCACCGCCGCGGACGCCCAATCTCCAGCCAGGCGTTTCGGGCGTCGCGATAGATGAGAACGACCACATCTATGTCTTTAATCGCGGCAAGCATCCCGTCATCGTGTTCGACGCGAACGGCAAGTACCTCCGCTCGGGCGCCATTGGCGTCACGGGCACCGTGCCGCACTTCATCAAAGTCGACCGTGATGGGAACGTTTGGCTCGTCGATGAGGATGCGCATCGGATCCTCAAGATGGATCCCGAGATGAAGAGGGTCCTCGTCGAGATCGGCGTGAAAGACGAGGCGGGCTACGACGCGACCCATCTCGACCGCCCGGCGGATGTCGCGACCACGAGTAAAGGCGAGATTCTGATTGCCGACGGCTACGGCAACAACCGCGTGGCAAAATATTCGCCCGACGGCAAGTTCATCAAACAATGGGGCGGTGGTCCCGAGGATACGAGCACGAAGCCCGGCGAGTTCCATTTGCCGCATGCGGTCGTCGTGGACTCGAACGATAAAGTCTACGTGCTCGACCGCGAGAACCACCGTGTCCAGATGTTCGACACCGACGGCAACTACAAAGGCCAGCTCGACGGCCTCGGCTATATCTGGGGCATCGCGCTCGCTCCCGACGAAAAGCACATGTTCATGACCGAGCACGAATCGGAGCAGGTCCTCAAAGTCTCACTGAGAGACCGCAAGATTGTCACCCGCTGGGGCGCGCAAGGACGCGGGCCCGGCGAGTTCGACTGGGCCCACGGCCTGGCCGTCGACTCCAAAGGCGCTGTCTATGTCGGCGACACTTACGGACAACGCTTACAAAAGTTCGTTCCGGTGAGCACGACGTCGGAGAACGAGCATTGATTTTGATTTCGAGGGCTCTGGTCCTTCTGGGGCTCCTAGCTTTAGCGGCGATAGCGTTTCCCCAGAGCAAACCCATGCAACTCATGGGCACCGTGGGCTGCCTCGTTCAAGAAGAAGACGATAAATGGTTTCTCACCGACGCAACCGAGCCCGTCCCGGCGGTAGACATCGACGAGAACTTGGATCCCACCGCCAAAGGCAAAGCGCGTTTTCATCTGATAGGTACCCTCGACGAGTTTAGCGCCCCGAAACATCTTGGTCACAAAGTGCGCATCAAGGGGCTTCTGATCGAAGCCAGCCCCGAGCCCAGAATCAACATCTCTTCCCTGAAGCACGTCTCGCCGAGCTGCGAATAAAGCTGCTTCCGGCTAACTCCGGTCATCAGGACTCATGTGAGGTCGAAAGCATAGCACTCTAGCAGCCTGCGGCCCCGAATGGGCCGACGACACGCCGAGCGAGCTCAGCGATGCTTGAAGAGAGAGCGAGCACTACAAATAAGGTGTCAGCAGACGTGCCGCTCCGTCTCGAAGGCGCACCGGAAGTTTTCTCTGCCCATGCTGCTCGGCCGTCAGCCGACGCGCTTTCGCAATCCGCTCCCGCACGAGGTCCCCCATCTGCTCGGCGAGCTCCCGGTCGTAGCATTCGACGTTGAACTCGAAGTTCAAGCGCAAGCTTCTCGGGTCCCAATTGATCGACCCGAACAAGACCCAATAGTCGTCCACTACCATGAGCTTGGTGTGATCGAAAGGCTGCTTCGGTGAAAGCCAAATGCGGCACCCATGTTCGAGAACCTGATCGATCTGCCCCCCCATCGCCCAGTTCACTAGTCTCAAGTTGCCCTTCTCGGGCAGAACGATATCGACATCGAGACCGCCCAACGAGGCCGTGTTGAGGGCGTAGACGAGCGCTTGGTCCGGCAAAAAATAGGGCGTGACAATCTTGATGGAGCGCGTAGCGCAAGCGATGGCGCCCATGAGCGTAAAGTTCAAAACGTTCAGATCCGCGTCGGGGCCGTCGACGATGCCGCGTGCGATCGTTTGGCCGATGGGCAAGAGCTTTTTGAACCAGCGCGCGCTGTCGAGTGACTCCCCCGTCGTGAACTCCCAATCCTCGGCAAAGGTCTCGTGAAGATGCTGCACGACCGGCCCCTCGACGCGAAAGTGCAAGTCCATCCCGGGATGTTTCGGCTTCGGATCGAGAACGAAGTCCTCACGAATATTCATCCCACCGGTGAAACCGATGCGACCATCGACGACCATGACCTTGCGGTGGTTGCGCAAGTTGAACGACGGTAACCGCGTCGAAAACGTAGGTAGAAACGACGCGACCGGTACACCGTTTCGTTTCAGAAGCCGTGAGATCGGAGGATGCGAGTAGCGCGAGCCGACCGAGTCGATGAGGACACGGACTTCAACCCCGCGATGGGTCGCATCCGTGAGCGCGTCGAGAAACTGTCGGCCCGCCGAGTCGTTGTCGAAGATATAAGTGAGAAGCACGATGCTCTGCTCGGCGCTCCGAATGGCCTCGAGCATGGCAGGGTAGGCCTCGTCGCCATTCACGAGCGGCTGGACAAGATTTCCGCCGAGCAGCGGCCGCGAGGTCACGTTGCCGACAAGATGAGCAAGCTCCACCGCTTGGTCGGTAGCCCCCAAGATCGCCGCGACATCCCCCGGGATGAGGCCGGCCGCGGGGAGCGGGCCTTGTGCGTTTTCTTTGTTTTGCCGGCGAAGCGCCACCGCCCTCCGCCGGATGCGATTGATACCAATCAAGTAGTAGAGAACCGAGCCAAAGAGCGGCACGAGGAGAATGAGACCCACCCACCCGATCGCCGCGCGGACTTCATCCTTGAACAAAAGCGCGTGGACGACCGCTACCCCGGCAAACACCGCCACCAACGCCGTGCCTGCGAGAACGAGATGCGAGGCGACCCATTCAATCATGGTAGAAGCTTGTGAAGAATAGCATGCGGCCCTGTCATCTCGAGTGGACGTTTTCGTCCTCTCCGCGTCGCTTGACTGAGCGTAACTTACTCTCTGACAGCAGGATCGGCGGAACCGGAAGTCCTTGCCATCCGGGGATTTCCGCGTCTTTACGCGCCATAGAGGTGTTGTGGCCCTGACTTTGCAGATGGGTTACCATGTGGAGGTACTGGACCCAATGTCTAACGCCCATCGGATGACCATGCTGGAACGCTTGGCAAGAAACTTGGCGCCGTGGAAGCTGATACCACTCTTGGTTGCCTCGATCGCCTTGATCGGTTGTTCCGCAAGTCAGTCCTCGATGCCATCGGTTCCCGAGCCGCCCAAACCTCCTTCAGAGCCTTCTGTAACATCCGAAGCTCCCACTCCGACACCGGTCAGCGGCAGCGAGAGTACCCCCACGACGGAGGCCAGCGCCGCTTCCGAAAGCAACGAGAGTGACAGCGAAGCCGGCGAAGAAGGCCCAGCCGGCGAAGAAGCAGGCGAGGCGGCGAGTACAACGGCGGTCACGGCAGGCGGCTCACCGCCAGGAGCGCGGACGTCGGATGAACAGCGCGCCGGTTTGGACGGCGAGCTCGACAAATCCTTGCGCGAGTTCGACGGTTTGATCTTGAAGGAGCAAGAGCTCCTCGAAGGCCGGCGCGAAGCCGCAGCCGCCGCGGGCGGTGGTGGCGGCGGGGAAGACGCTGGCGAAGGTACGAGTGAAGACGAGTTGGAGTCGCGTCGCTCGGCACAAATGGCGGGTGGCACGGGCGGATCGCCCGATGCGCCCGAAGAGCCGCCGACGAATGAGAGCGGCGCCCGCGTCGAGAGCGCGCCCGCCGGGGACGATACACAAGCGCCACCCGTTCCCGAAGACGTAGGCGACGGACGCGACGACGACATCGTCGCCAAACAGCTTCGTGAAGCTGCAATGAGTGAGAGCGACCCCGTGCTTCGAGAGAAGCTCTGGGAGGAGTATCGTGCTTACAAGAGCGCGACGAAGAAGTAGTTGCGTGGGGAGACAGACATGACTAGAAAAGCGCCGACTCGCGGATCAGGAGCGACCCTTCTCCTAGGCATCCTCGGCCTAGCGCTTGCGACACCGTCGTGGGCGCTCGACGACAAACCCGTCGAGCTCGTCTTGGCGCAGTCCGAAGTGCCGGAAGAATCGCTCCTCGATGTCGGCATCCAGCTCTTCGACCCGGGTCTCCCCAACGACGAGTACGAGCGCTACATGCTCGAAGAAAAAGGTGTCTATGCCGACGTCCGCAAGTCGGAAGCGCGCTATTTTCCGATGCGCCTCAAACAGACGCTCGAGATGTCCGGCTATTGGGGCGCCGTGCGCATCGTTCCCGCATCGCATGTCGTCGATCTGCGGATCGGTGGGACTATCCACAAGTCCAACGGGAAGGACCTCGAAATCGATCTCATCGTCGTAGACGCGCGCGGAAAAAAGTGGTTCGACCGTAGGTACAAAGGCGAGGCCAATCCTATCGTCTACAAAGATACCGAGACCGACCGCGAGCCGTTTCAAAGCCTCTACAACGAAATCGCGAACGATCTTCTGAAAGTGGCCCAAAAGCTCGATGAAGAAGACGTACAGGAAGTGCGCCGGGTAGCTGAGCTGCGTTTCGCAAACTACCTCGCGCCCATCGCCTTTGGCCACTATCTCGAAGTCAAGAAGAATAAGTACAAGATCGAAAAGCTCCCGTCCTATGAGGATCCGATGATGTCGCACCTCGCCGATATCCGCGAGCGCGACTTCATGTTCGTCGACACGTTGAACGAGTATTACGCCGACTTCCACGCACAAATCGATCCCGCTTATGACAGCTGGCGCAGCTACGCTTATGAAGAGCGGCTCGCCTATGAGAAGCTCACCAAACAAGGCCGCTTGGAAAAAATCCTCGGCGGGGCCGCCATCATCGGTGGCGTTATCGCCGCAACCCGCGGCGGACGTGCAGGTCAGGGCGTCGGACAAGTCGGGATCTTGGGCGGGATGGCGGTCCTGAACGATGGATTCCAAAAGTCCGAAGAGGCGAAAATGCATCGGGAGGCGCTTCGCGAGCTCGCAGCGTCCTTCGACTCGGAAGTCGCCCCCATCTTGATTGACGTCGAAGGCGAAGTGCTGCGACTCACAGGTTCCGTTTCTACCCAATACGACACGTGGCGCGAGATTCTCCGTCAAATGTTTGCAGCCGAGACGGGGCTGCCTTTGGACCCGAACGCCGCACCCATTCCGGCGTCTGGGGGTCCATCCAAGAACTAAGCGTCCGAATGGCCGTGCCATGACGAGTCTGGCTCGCGGTCAGTTGCTCGGGGAGCGCTTTCAACTCATCCGTCCACTCGGCAAAGGAGGTATGGGCGAAGTGTGGCTAGCAGACGATCGTGAGCTCGAGGATCGCGTGGTGGCGAAAGTCATCCCCAAAGGCGCCTCCGAAGATGCGCTCACGCTTTTGCGACGCGAGTGCCGCCACGCACGCAAGCTCGTCCACAAAAACATCGTGCCGGTCTACGATTTTCATCGCGGCTCCGGTACCAGTTTCATCACGATGGCTTATGTCGAAGGCGGGAACATCGGCTGTTTGCGCGGGCGTCCACTGAAGGAGGTTCTCGCGCCGCTCATCTCCGTCGCCGATGCGCTCGCCTATGCGCACGCTCAGGGGATCGTGCACCGCGATCTCAAAGCCTCGAACATCTTGATCGACCCTTCGAGCGAACCGAAGCTTCTCGATTTCGGGATTGCTGGCGTTATCGATCGGAAACCGGGCGTGCTCGAGATCAGAGGCGGCGGCTCGGAAGGAACAGCGAGCCCGCAGCAGCTCGCCGGCGAAACGCCATCACCCACCGACGATATCTACGCCTTCGGCATGCTCGTGCGCGACTTGACGAGCGGCGAAAAGCTCCCTTCCAAGCTCGAAGCACTTTTGAGTACCACGACCAACTGGGATCCGCGCCACCGCCCAACCGACATGCGGTCGATCCAGGCGAGCCTCGAAGAGATTCGGCGAGAGATCACCGAAACGCCCGCGGTCAAACTGACGCCGCCTCCGCTTGTGGCGAAGAAGATCGAGGCGATCGCGTTCGATGCGGCGAAACCGCCTACACCAGCGGCTCGCGTGAAGCGACGTGAAGATTCCGGCGGCGGGATGGGCTTCAAGACGCTCACCGCCTTCGCGGTGCTCGTAGCACTTGCGGGTGTCGTGTTCTTCGTGCTCCCGCGCTTTGCCGTCGACACCGCCCCGCCCTTAACAGAATCGGAGCCGGCCGCACGAGCCGTGCCAGCGGTCGAGACCACCGACCTAGAAACCCTCGCCGAAGGCAAGGCGCTGGCGGAGCAAGCACAACAACGCGCTACGAGCGCACGCGATTCGCTCGAGGCGAGACAAGCGCAGATTTGGGGTGGCGCAGATTATCGCCTCGGCGTCGAGGCCATGACGGCCGGTGGCGAGCAAATGCGGCGCCGCGAGTTCGCGCGCGCCGAGACGAGCTATGAAGAGGCGCTCACGCACTGGAACACCGTGCGAGGTCTTGCTAGCGGAGTCGCCAAAGAAGCGCTCGCCCGTGGACGCGAGGCGCTCGCGGCAGGAAGAAGCACTGAAGCCGCCGAGGCGTTCGCGCTCGCCCTCCAGGTCCAACCGGGCGGAAGCGCCGCCCGCAAGGGACTCGAGCGCAGCCGCGTCCTCGACGAAGTTCGCACGCTCATAACGCGCGCGGAGGAACTCGAGGCTAGAGGTGATTCGGACGGCGCCGCCGAGCGCTACCGCAAAGCCGTGTCGCTCGACCCGCTCACGACGGCCGCCCAGCAAGGCTTGGCCCGCATCGACCAGCACTCTTCGGAGCAGGTGTTCACCGCCGCGATGTCCGAGGCGGTGGCGGCCTTGAACGCACGAGACTTCCCGCGTTCGCGGGAGGCCTTCGAGCGCGCCCGCGCCATCAAACCGGACGCGCCAGACGTCACGAGCGGGCTTCTGGCGGTCGCACAAGGTGAACGGCTCGCCAAGATCGCCGAGAATCGCGAGAAAGCACGCGGCTTCGAGACCCACGAAGCGTGGCGCTCCGCGGCCCAACATTATCAAGCCGTGTTGGACGTGGATGCGACCATCCGCTTCGCACAGGCGGGCAAGGCACGCGCCGAGGACCGAGCCGAGCTCTCGTCCGAGCTCTCGTTCCACATAAAAAACCCGGCACGGCTCTCGGAGGCCAAAGTGCTCGATGAAGCCTCCGCGTCGCTTCAGCGGGCGATGGAAATCGCGGACAAAGGTCCCCGGCTCGCAGGCCAGATCGAGCGGCTCGATGCGCTCGTGCGCGAATATTCGACGCCCGTACAAGTCTATCTGCTCTCCGACAAAAAGACCGAGGTCGTCGTCTACAAAGTCGGAACGCTCGGAAAGTTCGACCGTCACTCCCTCATCTTGCGGCCCGGAACCTACACGGTGGTCGGAACACGCCTGGGCTACCGCGACGTAAGGCTCCGGCTCGTCGTCGAAGCCACGGCACCACCCGAGCCTCTACTCGTGCGCTGCGAGGAGGAGATTTGAGCTGGCGCTTCGTTATACGTGAGGCGAACGGCACGCGGCGTCGCGTCGAGGCGAGCGCTTTCCCGTTATCCGTTGGCGGGCCCGACGCCGATATCCCCGTTTTTGGCCCTCAAACTGAAGAGCCGCTCGCTCATCTCGGTTTATCGAGCGACGAGGTCTTCGTGCAAGCCGCATCCGGAAACGTCAGGGTCAACGGCACTCCCGTGAAGACGTCGCAATGGCTCCGCGACCGCGATGTCATCGCCATCGGCGGGGCCCGCATCGAGATCGAAGCGCAAGGTGGCGACTTCAAGTTTTGTCTCAACAACATCGAGGACAAAAAGACCGATCCTCCCATCATCGTCGGCCCCACGAATACCACTGACACCACCGCGACCGCACCGAAGAGCTCGGGAGAGACCATTAGCCCGGTCGCGTTCACGCCGACGCCGATCGCCGAAGCGCGTCGACGACGGCCTCGCGTGCGGGCGGGGGCGATCGTCTTCTGGGTACTCGTCCTTCTTCTCGGCTCGGTGGCCTGGGCGCTTTTTGGCGCGCGTTCGGTCGCCTTCGAGTTCGACCCGGCTCCCGACACCTACCGTGTGGAAGGGCCGCCCTTCGCTCTCCAAATAGGCGACCGCTTTTTCGCCCATCCCGGCGCGTATACGATGATTGCCGAGAAAGAAGGCTATCGTCATTTAGAGACGACGTTCACCGTCGGTTCCGATCGAAATCAGGAAGTCTCCTTTTTCTTGAAGCAATTGTCGGGGCAGCTCGTTCTGACGACGTCACCAGAGGAAGGAGCTGTCGTTTTGATCGACGGCGAAGAAGTCGGCGTCACGCCCCTCGAGCCGCTCGAGCTCGAGCGGGGTGAGTACACGGTTGTCATTCGAGCCGATCTGCACCATGACTTCGTCGAGACGGTCACGATGGAGGGAAAAGGCACCATCGTCGAGCTCGAAGCCACGCTCGAGCCCGCTTGGGGCTCCGTCACGTTCACCTCGGAGCCAAAAGGTGCGATGATCCGTGTCGCCGGCACAACCTACGGTCCGACACCCGTCGACGCCAATCTACTCGAGGGCACGCACAACTACGACGTCATTCTCAACGGCCATAAACCTTATCGAGGCCGGGTGCACGTCGTTTCGAAAACGGCGAAGACGGTCGGCCCGGTGCCGCTCGAGCTCGTCGACGGCAATCTCGTTGTGCTCAGCGTCCCGGGCGCTGTGAACGTCACCGTCGATGGCGAATATGCCGGGCAAACACCTCTGGAGCTAGATCTCCCGCCCAACAAGGACCATCAGCTGGAGCTGTCACGCGCGGGCTACGAGTCCGTCAACCGTGAAATATCGGTAAGTTCTTCGCGGAGCCAGACCATCACCGTCACGCTCGAGCCCCTGATCGGCGAGATCGAGCTCGTCGTGGACCCGCCTGACGCCAATCTCTTCGTGAATGGTGAAGCGCACGGCCCGGCGCACCAGACCTTGAAGCTCCCCGCAGCGCCGCATCGAATCGAGATCAAGAAAGATCTCTATGAGGGCTTCGCCACCGAGGTCACACCGCGGCCAGGTTTCCCGCAGACGATCGAAGTCCAATTGAAGACGCTAGCCGAGATCAAAGCCGCGTCGATCTTGCCCGTGATCCAGACGTCCCAAGGTCAAGAGCTTCGCCTCATAAAGCCCAAACGGTTCGAGATGGGAGCATCACGCCGCGAGCCGGGCCGTCGTGCCAATGAAGCGCTTCGCACGGTGGAGCTCACGCGCGCGTTCTACGTGGCCACGACGGAAGTCACGAATCGCGAGTTTCGCGAGTTTCGCGCCGGCCACCGATCGGGCGCCGTCCAAGGGCACAACCTCGAAATCGATCACCACCCGGTGGTGAAGGTGACGTGGCAAGACGCAGCCGCGTACTGCAATTGGCTGAGCGAGCAGGAATCCCTTCCGCCCGCCTATGTCAACGTGGGCGGTAAGCTCGGGCCCGCGAACGCGCCCACGACGGGCTACCGCCTCCCGACCGAAGCGGAGTGGGCTCTCGTTGCTCGATACCCCGAGGGCGAGAAGCTCAAATATTCCTGGGGCAACTCACTTCCGGTTCCAGCGGGCGCGGGGAACTTTGCGGATGCCACCGCAAAGGGGCTCGTTCTGACCACGGTACCGAGCTATACCGACGGCTTCCCCGGGACCGCTCCCTCGAAAAGCTTCGACGCCAACCCTCTCAGCATGTACAACCTCGGCGGCAACGTTGCGGAATGGGTTCACGACTTGTATACGATCTATGCATCCGGGCGCCGGAACGTTCTGCAGGACCCGATGGGTCCCGCCGAGGGTGAGTTCCACGTGATCCGTGGAGGGAGCTTCTTACACGGAACCGTCACCCAGCTTCGTCTGAGCTTTCGCGATTATGGAAACAAAGCGCGATCCGATGTGGGGTTTCGGATCGCGAGATATCTGGAGTAAAGCCATGAAGTGGATTATCTATTCTCTGAGTATCGCGCTCTTCTTGAGTGGCGCTTTCGTGGGAAGTGCTGTGGCAACCATCGAGCCGGCGGGCGCGCCGCCGGTGCAAGAACGCCAAAAAACCAAGGACGAAGATTTCATCCCATCGGAGAGAGTTCCCGCAGGCAGCTCCGTCTCCTTTCCCGTGGACATCTAAATGAAGAAGTCCTACCCGGTCGAGTTCGTCTATCAGGCGCTGTCTCTCATCATCGCCTTCATCGTAGTGCATGCCGTCTACGTGCTCGTCGTGCGGCCAAAGGCCGAGATCGTTCTTGGCGAGCAGCGCGCCATGATGGAGATCGACCCTGCCTATGCTCAAGAGCGCTCGGTCTGGGTCATCATTCGTGATTTCGAGCAAGAAGCTTGTTTCGTGCTCATGATCTGGGCTATCGCCATCATGGCGTATAAAGGCGTCATCGCCGTGAAAGAAAATCGCCTTTTGGAAACGGATCTCGTACCCGTCAGTGAAGGGACGCGGATCCTGCCGGAAGACGCCCGAGAATATGCACGGCAAATCCAATCGCTTCCGGCCGGCGAGCAAAGTTTCTTGCTGCCGCGCTCGCTGCTCGCGGCGCTTCACCGATTTCGCGCGACAGGGAACATCCAGGACGTGTCGACGACGGCGCATGGAGTCTGTGCCAGCGAATCGGAGCGACTCGAGTCCGAGCTGTCGATGGTCCGCTACATCGCCTGGGCTATCCCGTCGATCGGGTTCATCGGCACGGTGCGCGGGATCGGCGATGCTCTCGGACAAGCGCACAAAGCGGTCGAAGGCGATATCGCCGGCGTGACGCAGAGTCTTGGCGTCGCGTTCAACTCGACGTTCATAGCGCTGCTCATCTCGATCGTGTTGATGTTCCTTCTGCATCAGCTACAGCTGCATCAAGAGCGCCTGGTGCTCGATACCGAGACGTATCTCGACGACCACCTCATCCAGCATCTGCAAGTCCCCTGAAGGGCGGGATGGCGGCTCTCGCACTCGAGCTCAACGACGCCGGCATTGTTGCCGTGCGTGACAGCGCACCGAAAGTGCTGGCGCTGCCCGAGAGCCCGGGCATTGCCGTCGTCGACGGCGATGCCATCTTCACCGGCAGAAAAGCGCGGTCGCGATTACGCCTCACGCCACGTTTTACCCATACACGGTTTTGGGACGCTCTCGATACGACTCCCCTTTCGCGGCCATTTCCGAGCCAGCTGAGCCGAGCTGATCTAGCTCATGCGCATCTGAGCCACCTGTGGGACGAAGCCGAAGGCTCCGACAGGGATCGTGCCGTGCTAGCCGTCCCCGGCTGGTACTCCTTGGACCAGCTGGGTTTGATCCTCGGGATGGCGCGAGCGATCGGGATCGCCGTCGGGTGCATGATGGACGCAGCACTCGCGGCCGCCGCGGGCGTAACCGAGGGTCGCGCTCTTGTCCACCTCGATCTGCACCTCCATCGCGTTTCGGCAACCAGCATCTTCCGCGACGAGAAGCTCGTCCGCGAGAACACCGTCGTCAACGAGGATGTCGGACTCGTTCCGCTCCAAGACGCGTGGGCCACACTCGTCGCGCAATCCTTCGTTCGACAGACGCGCTTCGACCCGCTCCACTCGGCCGAGAGCGAGCAGAAGCTCTACGACGCGCTCCCGGGATGGCTCGACGCGCTCTACGACGAAGACGTCGCAACGCTCCAGATGGAATCGGCCGGAAAGGGGCGTGTCATCGAGCTTCCGAGACAGCAAATCGTCGATGCCGCGCTTCCCTATTACAAGCCCATCACGTCGCTTGCGGCAATGTCGATGCCTCCAGACGAGCCCGCGATGCTCTTGATCGCGAACCGGCTTGCCGCGCTACCCGGCCTCGTCGAAAAACTCGCCCGCGACGTCTCTGAGAACATCATCGTGCTTCCGGCCACCGCGGCCGCGTCGGGCGCGCTTCTCTATGAACGGCTCGCTCCATCCACCCCATCCACCCCATCCACCCCATCCACCAAAGACGACGCGCTCACTTTTCTAACGACCTTAGCGCTCGGCGCTAAAGCTGACGCGAGCGTCGCTACGAGCGGCGCGCCGATCGCGGAGAACGCGCGCGCGGGTGATCCACCGACGCACATTCTGCACGACGGCGTGGCCTACGCACTCAAGAGCGAACCCTTTTTTCTCGGCGTCTCCATTCCGGACGGGAAGCGAGGTATCAATCTCGCGGGTGAGACCAGCGGCATCTCGCGCGATCACTGCATTATCTACGGCGTGGACGGACAAGTGGTCGTGGAGGATCACAGCAAGTTCGGAACGTTCTTGAACGACAAACGAATCCACGAACAGGCCGTGCTCAAAAAGGGCGACCGGCTAAAGCTGGGAGCTCCGGGCATCGAGCTCCACCTCATCGAGGTGGCTCGCTGATGGCTCGCCGCCGCCGCTTGAACGTCTTCAGCCTGTCTTTTCTGGACGCGATGACCTGCGGTTTCGGCGCCGTCGTGCTCTTCTACATGATCGTCAATGCGAGTTTCGGCCGCGTCTCGGGCCGTATGAGCGCCGACCTTCACGGCGAGGTGAACCGCCTCGAAGAGGAAGTCCTCGAAGGCTACGTCAAGCTCGTGGAGCTTCGAAACTCGATCCTGGAAATCGATCAGGAGGACATCGTCGCCTCGGGACTCTCCCGCCGGCTGCTCGAGACGCTGACCACCATCCAAGAGGAGCTGGCCACTTACGAAGACTCGACGCTCGCCAAGAAAGAACACGTCAACAAGCTAAAGACGGACCTCAAGACGCTCGAGGAAGAGGTCAAGCGACTCTCCGCCGCGGCGAAAAGCGAGGAAACCCCCGGGGATCGCTTGCGGACCTTCGTCGGCGACGGTGACCGTCAATATCTCACGGGGTTGAAAGTCGGCGGCCGCCGCATCCTCATCCTCGTGGACGCCTCGGCGAGCATGATCGATGAAACCGTCGTCAATGTCTTGAGGCGGCGCAACCAAACGGTCGAGATCCGGCAGAACTCGGAAAAGTGGCGGCAAACCGTCGCCACAGTGGATTGGCTCACCACGCAGATCCCAACGGAAAGCCGCTTTCAGATTTATGCCTTCAATACCAAGTCGAGCTCAGTGGTTCCCGACAAAGGCGCCCAGTGGCTCGATGGCGGCGACCGAGAAGCGCTCGACGAAGCCGTCGTGCGGGTGCGAGGGATCGTTCCCGAAGGGGGCACGAACCTTTATCAGGCTTTTGCTTCGATCCGATCGCTCCGGCCCGCGCCCGACAATATTTATTTGCTGACAGACGGCCTCCCTACCCAAGGTCAGAGACTACCTCGGCGTGCAACGATATCGGGACGGGACCGTATCAAGCTCTTCAACGAAGCTGTCAAAGAGCTCCGCGACTCCACCCCAATCAACGTCATCTTGTTTCCCATGGAAGGCGACCCCGCGGCGGCGAGTGCGTTTTGGAAGCTCGCTCTCTTCTCGGGCGGGGCCTTCGTCAGTCCTTCGAAAGACTGGCCATGAAGACCATTAGAAAAAGAAACCGGAACTTCGACGGTTTCAGTCTTTCCTTCCTCGACGTCATCTGCTGTGGCTTTGGCGCGATCATTCTGCTTCTCGTGCTCACGAAGATTGGTGAGCCTCGAGCCCTAGAGGACATTCGCACGGAGCTCGAGGGACTCGTAGCCAAGCTTCAAGAAGAGCTCTACGAGATCCGCGGCGAGACCAATGTCCTCGAGAGGGATCTGAAAACGAAAGTCGAGCAAGTATCGACCGAGCGCGAAGCCATCGCGCGCCTCCGTTCTGACCTCTCCAAAATCCAAGGAGAATATGCCGCCACCGAGCAGCTCTCGGAGATCAACAATATCGTCGAAGGGCGCCTTCTCGCCGCCCAGCAAGAGCTCACCGCCGAGATGCAGAGGCTTCTCGGACGAAGTTATCGTCGCCCCAAAACCGATGCGACGATTGGCGGCATACCCGTAGACAGCGAGTACATCATCTTTATCATCGACACCTCTGGAAGCATGCACAACTATGCATGGCCGCTCGTCGTGAAGAAGATGGAAGAAGTCCTGAACGTCTATCCCAAGGTCAAAGGCATCCAGGTCATGAACGATATGGGTCAATACATGTTCCGGAACTATTCCGGAAAATGGATCCCCGATACTCCGGGCCGGCGCCGCATCATTCTCGACCGACTGCGCGGATGGGCCCCGTTCAGCAACTCGAGCCCCGTGGAAGGGATCACCCGCGCCATAAGCGCCTTCGCTTCCCCGAACAAGAAAATAAGCCTCTACGTCTTCGGCGACGAGTTCACGGGCGATTCGATGGAATCCGTCGTCGACACGGTGGACCGCATCAACAAGAAAGACCGCAACGGCAATCGACTCGTGCGCATCCATTCCATCGGCTTTCCCGTCATGTTCTCGCGCATCGGCTTTCAGGAGAACACGGGCGTTCGCTTCGCGACACTGATGCGGCTTCTGTGCCGCGACAACGGCGGCGCTTTCGTCGGGCTGAGCTCGTTGCGGCCCTAGCCTCTCAGTTCTGTGTCGCGAGAACGCACGCTGCCATGCGGTCGAAACACTCGCCTGACCGCCGAGCCCAGGAGAATCCCGCCGCCGAAGAGGCACAGAAGACCGGAGTACCAGACGAGCTGAAAAGGATGGAACCAGGAGGATAGAGAAGGCCACCGCACGAGATAGTCCTTCGGCGCGAAAACGAAAAAGGCGAACACCATTATTCCCAACGCGAGGGCGGCCGCGCCGACAAAGGGAAGACGGCGTCTCCAATGCGCCGAGCGAATCGAAGCGACCGTTACGGCGAGGAGCATCGTGACGAAGACGACTATGCTGACCATTCTAGTTCCACGTCATATTTCGTTGAGCAGATAAGATTCAGATTGCCACCACTCAGTACACCAAGCGACCTTGCTCCCGCCGCGGGCCGGATGGCTTGCGTCCGCAAGGCAGCTTTCCGCGCTAGCTCTTCGTCGGTTCCGCGACCACATCCTCCAGTTTTTCGCTGTCGGCCGCACGCAGGTGAAGATCTCGTTGCGGGATCGGGATGCGGATGCCGGCGCGCTTAAGCTCGTCATTGACTTCAACGTGCAGGTCGCTCGCCACCGTCATGTAGTCTTCGATCCGCGTCCACACCAGCAAACGAAAATCGAGCGAGCTTTCGCCGAAACCCGTCATCAAGGCGGTAGGCTTGGGGTTTGCCAAAATCTTCTCCCGCTCCGCCACGCGTTGTAAGATGGATAGCACTTGCTTGGGGTCGGTACCGAGCGCGACACGGACGAGTACCTCAGCTCGTCGCGTCCGGTCGGTGCGGGTCCAATTCACGAACTCCTTGGCAACGAGATCCCCGTTGGGGACGACGACATCCGCGCCATCGAATGTCCGGATCGTACTCGCCCGGATACCGTTGCCGGTGACGATACCGAAATAGTCGGCCGTTTGGACGCGGTCCCCGACCTTGATCGGTCTCTCGAAAATCAAGATGAGCCCGGAGACAAAGTTGTTGACGATCGACTGGAGGCCGAATCCGATGCCGACACCGAGCGCGCCGAAGACGACGGTGAGCTGGGTGCCGCTCAGACCCGCGGCCGCCGCCGAAAGAACGAGCCCACTGCCCCAGATCAGATAGTTGATGATCGAGACGACCGAGTGATCGGCACCTTCCGGCAAGCGTACGCGGGGTAAAATCTCTTCACGAAGTACGAAGCGCGCCGTGCGTCCCAGAAGCCACGTCGCCGCCAAAATGAAGATGGACGCCAACACGCGACCCGCCGAAACTTCGAGGCCCCCAAACGACACCGACGCCGTGAGCATCGTCGTAAGTTTTTCCGTGGCCGGCTCCAGGAGCTGAAAGTAAGCGCAGCACGCTTCGGGTCCAGAAGACAAACGCCAAGGCGGCGGCGATTCTAAACGTAGCGCGCGTGAACATCTCGCTGTGTCGCGAAAGACTCGGTAGCGTCACCCCGAGCTGACTCCGTGCCACGACCGGCACGAGTGCTCTGAGTGCCAGGACAACAACCGTCCACGCGATCCCGGAAAACCCGGCCTGGATCGTGCTATCCGTCAACCCGAGTGCAAGATTGGTCCATCCGAGGAAGTTAGCAATCAAGGAGACAGTGAGCGTCACGCCTGCTGTCGCGAGAAGCATCCAGGCGAACGACCACCAACGACTCGATTTCGTCTCGTCGGCCGAGCGCCAGCGCGCGATCAGCCAGCCGACAACGGCAAGGGCGAGCGCGGTGACGACGAAGTGCAAGAGCCGGCGCAGGAACGAGCCATCCGGTGTCAGCGTCCAGAATCGATTCAGGAGCGATAGGACTCCGAAGCTGTAGAGCGCCGAGTGGGCTATCGGAGCGAAAAGGCCCGTCCCGAGACGAATGAAAGGTGCTATCGCGACGAGCACGATAAGGTCGGAAATCGGCCCGGCCGGGTTGTTCAGAACAAAAACCATTAGAGCCAAAGTGAACGCGACCGCCATCGAGATGGGCCGCGAGACAACGAATCGCGCGGCGTCGAGCTCATGGTTCTCGGCGGGCCAAGTGCTGCTGCGGCGCTTAGCGACTTCGCCCACGAGAAGAAAGCCGAGGAAGAGAGCGGCTAGAAACAAGAATGGTCCTTGCCGGGCGCTCACGAAGTGGACGAGCGTGTCGAGCCAGTAGCGGTGCGCGTTCTCGGCTTCTTCTGAAAGCGAGCTCCCTTCTGTCGAGACCGTCCATTTCCACAACGGTGGGGCGTCCCGGATCCACAAACGCTGGCGGATATCTTTGGCGAAGTCGCTGAGCCGCGCGAGGCCTTCGAGCGCAATCTCCCGGCTGCGCGACACGCGGGCGAGCACAGCGGCCACCGCCACGCCTCGTTCTTCTAGCTTCGCTTCTACTTCAGCGATCCTCTCGAGCTGCGTATCGATATGCGAGAGCATCTCCGTGGGCGCGTCCTCGGCGATCGCACTCTCCCGCGTCGCGATCCATCGACGCTTCGTCTCATCGAGCTCTTCACCTTCATGCGTAAGACTCTGCCACCGTTCCTGCAGCCTAGACAGCCCGTCCGCGAGCATCGCGTCCTGCTCCGACCACGCCAGGCGATGGTCGTCGAGCATGCGCACCGAGACCTCGGAGGAGTCGAGGTCATCGAGCTCACGCCGAAGCTCGACGAAGGTGTCGGCCTGCGCGGACACCACGGCTTCGATGGCAGCCACTTCAACGCTCGGTTCGAGGAGCGCTTCGATACGGCGCAAGTTGGCGGCGAGCTCCTCCGCCCGAGGCGCGACAACCGCCAAAGGGATCGCGACCGGTGCTGCCTCCGGTTGAGCGGGCGTTTCCGGGGCTTCTTGGCCGATTGCTGGCGTCACGAGCAAGAAGAGGAAGGCGAGAGCAGTTCCGGGGTCCGTGCGTCGACAGAACACGCGATGAGGATATCAACCCGTGCCCCGCGTTGCCATCGAATCGGCTTGGCTCCTGGCCCGAATTGGGTGACAATCTCGTCCCATGACCTCGAAATCGCGAACCCGACGCGAGTTTCTGAAAAGCCTCCCGCTCCTACCCGACGCGCTCGCACACCCCAAGCGAGTCTTCGATCTGAAGGAAGGTCTCATCCGGCGCGGCTATAGCGATCGGGATATCGAGCTCGTTTTGGGCGGCAACTTCGAGCGGGTGCTTGCAGAAATCTGGAACGCTTGACCCACTACGGTACCGACCTCGCCTACATCCAGGAAGTCGCCTTTGGCGGCTTCGCCAGCGACGCTGCGATGGGCGTGGTCACGATCCTGCGAGATGCCGGTGTCGATTCCGGCGGCGTCGTGGATCTCGGTTGCGGTGCCGGCGTCTTCTTAGCTGGGCTCGCGCAAGCCGGCTACAACGTCGTGGGCTTCGATGTTTCTTCGAAGCTCATCGAGTACGCGCGCCGGCGCGTCCCCTCGGCACCTTTTCACGTTGTGTCTTTGTACCGAGCCGAGCTCCCTCAATGCGACGCCGTCACCGCCATCGGCGAGGTCCTGAGCTACTGCTCCGACAGCGCTCGAGACCTCGATACGTTGTTCGGACGGGTGTACGACGCTCTCCGGCCAGGCGGCCTTTTCCTATTCGATCTACCGGAGCTCGGACCGAGCTGGAGCGCGCGCCGCCACTTCGAAGGCAAAGACTGGGCTCTGATGATGGAGGTCGAAGACCACTCGAGGCACAGGTTGCTGAGGAGAAAGATCACAACCTTCCGGAAAATAGGCAAAGCCTACCGACAGTCAAACCGAAGTCCACGAAGTAGAGCTGTGTCGTCGCGCCGAAGCGCTAAGAAAGCTCGACGTCAAAGGCTTCGAAGCAAAGACGAGCCGAACCTACGGCAACAAGAAACTCCTCGAAGGAAGAATAGCCTTCACAGCAAGAAGGAAGGATTGAACAACGTCCCCTGAACCCTTGAAACCTGGCTCAAGGATGCCGACATACCACCGTGCTGACGTTTTGCGACACCCGTAAGGCAGGCGCCTGTCGATCGTTGTCGGGGAATAGGTTACCGGGAAGCCGTTTCAACATCATCGCCATTACGAGCCGCTCGCGTGGTGAGAAACGCTCGGGCGCGGCGAGGCGGCGCACCCCCATGATCTCGCGCCGGTCCGGAGAGTGGTTGAGGCCGAACGTGTGCCCGAGCTCGTGTAGCGCAGTGTCCGAGCGCGCGACCTCGACCGATTTGAAAACAATCTCGCACCGCGTGATGACGAGACGGGAGCGCCAGCAGCGGGTCAGGGCCCTGAGGTTTTCCGAAACGATCTGCGGATTCTGGGGCTCGACCGTGAGCGCAACGGGCATCGCCGATGGATCGTCGCCAACGTTGTAAACGATTGCACCTCGAAGCGCGTCGGTGAGCTCGAGAGCAGCGGACCGGAGGGCGACCATCGCGCGCTCGTCGCCTGCAAGGACGCCGTCCGCTATCAAGGTCACACGAGGAGTATCGAGGCTGGGACGATCCATGGGCTCGGGCGCACCCGCGCTCTCGAGCGTGGCACTATCGTAAACGAGAGCGCGCGAATAGTCCGCGTCCATCCGGGTGGGGCTATCGGAAGGCCAGAGCTCGAAGATGGTGACCTCACTTTGACGCACGAGCGTTTTCCTATCGAGAAAGCCGTCTGCCTGGATATCCACCGTCGCGCCGTTCGAAGCGAGCTCCGAGAGCAAGACCCGACCGGCGCCGTCACTGACGAAATCGCGGCCCGCAATCACGACGCGCGCCCCTGGCACGGGCTGACCGGTCTCCCCAGAAACGAAGCTCAAGCTCGTACCAGCAACGAAGCCGAAAGATGCGGCCGGCGCGGATAGATCCCGACTAACGGTCGTAGGACCGGCGGGACCCGAATCGGCGCAGCCCCCGAGCGGGACGAGCGATAGAGCCAGCAGCCAGCGTTTCATACCCGCTTATCCTATTCGATCCTGCCGACCTGAGCATCGCGAAGACGAACCTCCAGATTCGTAAAGCGCTCTGTTTGACGTCGCGATCGAATGTGACATCATTTGCCGGTTGTGACGCTCGCATCGGGAAAAAGACTGGGCCGATGTGAGATCGTCTCTGGGCGGGTCTTTGCACCAATCTACGACGTATCGCCCGACGGCCAGCGCTTCCTGATGGTCGAAGGTGAGAGCGAGTCTGGACCGGCGCGGCTCCACCTCGTTCTCAACTGGGCGGAGGAGCTCAAACGCCGTGCCCCGGTAGAGGACTAGCCATCATCGGGAGGAACATTTGGGACTCGGATATGTCGTCGTTTTGGAGCGCGAGCTCGACGGGATCGACCCGCGTCAAGTCGACGGGCGCGCGCTCGCTGCCGAGCGTCACACATTGGACGCAGCGGCGCATGAAATGGGTCTTCCCGGTCTCGGCGAGTTCGTCGCATTCTCGCACGCCGAAGCGGAAACGCTTGCCGCGGACATGAAATTCGACGCCCCCACCGTTGGTGACTCGACGGGACGTTGGTTTTCCTGCGCGAGCGGCCTCGAGGTGGTGCGCGCCATCCAAGACTTCCTCGATGAGAATCCCGACGAAGTCAGAGAGGCCGCGGCCATCCGCGATGGTCTCCACGCGATGCGCGCGGTGCTCGAAGCCGCGGAAGCGGCCGGAGTTCGATTTCGGCTGAGCGTGGAGTATTGATTCGCCGGTCTTGCCTTATCGGTCGTCGAGGACACGCGGAAAGGCACCGCGAATGCATCCCGCATGGAACACGATCTCGTCGCGACGTAATGCCTCCCGTAGCTCTGAGACGCCTTCGCGGTAGAGAGCACCTTTCCGTGTGAGAACGCATTTGCCAGCCTCCTCTGCGGGAAGAAGCTCGATCACTTTCGCGGCGGAGTCGAGCAAGTGATGCCATCTCTTCGATAGCTCGCCAGGATCGGGCGGGTCGCCGGCAAAGGATAGCTCCAGGACCTCATCTGCAGAGTAGCGCGCCGATCGTCCGGCGTGTTCCAGAATCGCCGCCGGGCTGAAGCCGGGATCCTTGCCGCATGCTGCCCACATGAGGTAGCCCATAGGTTGTATCGCGGCGTCGCACTCGATCACATCGACCCAGTCACGGACTTCCAGTCGACCCACCAGCGCAAGGACTTTGTTCGTCGCAAGGTCGAACGGATGGAGCACGAGTCCTAGCTCCTCGTGCTCGACGAGGGAAAAAAAACGGTAAGCACTGTCCCTCACCCATTGAAGCAGCACAGACGCGTCACCCTGTTCGACGCTCGCCTCGACGAACGCGGGGCGTTCCCGAAGCACGGTGACGGAAAATCTGCTGGTCTCGAGCAGGCGCCGGTCCGCCTCCCAGGTGGCCGCCAAAGCCTCCTCGGTATCGTGGAAAAGGTCGACATCCCGCGAAATCCGAGACGACGCGATGAGCTCGTTGAGCGTAGCGCCCCCGGCAAGATAGGCCTCGCCGGCGGCGACTCTATTCTGCGCTAGCAGCCGGCAGACGTCTCGTTGGAACTCTGTAAGAGCCATTGTCGGACCTCAGCCGCCTTGCGATAAGCCGTGCGATCGCCGTACCGCTCGATGTACTTCAGTGTACGCAGCTTCTGGTCGACCGTCTTCGGATAGAAATCGGAGCGAAGGAACCAGAGACACTGGTGGCGATACTCGTCGACCAATTCATCGATCGCGCGCTCCAACTGTTGTGTGTCATTCTCAGTGCTCATCGCTCGACCCAGACTACCAGCAATGTCCCCCGCCAGCAAAAACGGCCGCCGCCTCGCACTCGGATCCAGTTGTCGCGAAACGCCAACTTCGTCCGGACAAAGTCGCTCCGGACACATTTGAAAAAACGTGTCGGCTCCTCTTTTTCCTTTACAGGTTATTTGAAGCAAGTCGCAAAATGTTTCAAGCACCGCCAGCGGTGCGTCTCTGCTTACGTCATCGAAGCGTCAATCATGTCCCAACGTTTATGGAGACTTCGAAAGTGTCTCGAAGTGTTTGCGCGCATCATGCGCAAACAAGGAGGGTCGAAAAAGTCTGCATTTGTGCGGTATCGTGGTTCGGCTGACCGTGTCGGCGAACCGCCACCGTCGTTTCAACTGTGTCCAGACACACATGGCGACTCGACGCGACGAGGGCACCCTGGCTCACGGGGCAGGCAGCGCCCAAGCGGATTGCTTCGAAGCCTCTATATCTTCAGTACCGGTCTTTCCGATCCGCACTATGGCCCTGGGCGAAATCCTGAATTTTTTCTCACGTCCAAATGTCGCTCCGCCGTCACTCAAGTGACGCCGCTTTCCACAGGTTTTCCACACAACTTGTTGGAGTTTTCCACAGCGAACGTGTCCGCGGAAACGTCTGCCTCGGGCTCAATTGGACGCGCGAGCTTCGAGCCGTACGGAAATAGGCGATAGCTATATCTCAGACCGATACGACGCCATGCTTGATGGCATATTGAGTGAGCTCCGCGGTCGTTCGCAGGCCGAGCTTCTCCATGATGTTGTATTTGTGGAATTCGACCGTGCGCGGCGAGATGTCGAGAATCGCGGCAATCTCTTTGACCGAGCGACCCTCGGCGAGCAGCTGAAGCACTTCACGCTCGCGGGGCGTCAACGTAACGGTGACGCTGTCGACGCCCTCGTCCGCGTCGAGAATATCGTTCAGGAAGTCCTTGGCGATGAGAGGCGTCAAGTACGTCCGGCCTTCGTGCACGGCCTTGATCGCCGAGCGCAGCTCTTCCGCGGCGGATTGCTTGAGCACATAGCCGGAGGCGCCGGCGCGAAACGCCTCAGTAATATAAGACACGTCGGCGTGAACGGTAAGAAAAACGACCCGCAAGTCGGGCTTGGTCTTCTTCAGCTGACGCAGCGCCTCGATCCCGTTCAAAAGCGGCATCGAGATGTCCGTTACAATGACATCGGGAGAGAGCTCCTCCGCCTTCCGCAGCAAATCCCGTCCGTTATCGACGCGGCCGACGAGCTCGAAATCCGGCTCGAGCAAGCTCGCCAATCCTTCCGCAACGATGGTGTGATCGTCCGCCAACAAAACTTTAGTTTTCTTCATGACGATTCCAAGTCCGTCACCCCCATCCTAACCACCGCTTCTTGGGCTAGTCAACGTACGGCGATGCGAATGTTCGCCATCGGGGTTCCCGTTTCCGCCAGCCACGGTGACCCGCGTCGGCAACGTTGGAAGCCCGGTCGAGCGGCCGGTGGCGTTAGGCACGTGCGCGATGACGATGCCGCTCGCGACATCGACGCTGTTCCCCTGGCGTGCGTAGACGACCGCGATGTCGGGAAGCTGGATCGCCCCGGACGCGATTTCTGACGCGAGCGTTTTGATACGCGCGGGCGTATCCACACCTTCTTTCCTCAGCTCTTCACTCCGCGCTACGAACGCTTCGAGCTCCTCCGATAGCAATGAACGATCCATGCGCGAACGCCCGGATCGTCGGCGCGGCAAGTGATGGAGCTCGAGCCTTCGCGCAGCACGACCAAGTTCCCACTGTCGTCGAAGCCTTCCACCGTGGCATCCTCCCGCATCGATTCCGGCAGTGCGCTCAGCGCCTCTTCGATCTGCTGCGCGGGCGCTTTTTTCTGGTCGATTTGAGCTCCCGCCCCTGTGGACGGCGCACTCACCGTCCCAAGCACGGTGGTCAAGACCAAGACTTCGAATCTCATTTTTGCTCCTCTCGCCCCTCACGCGGCCCTATTCTGGCTCAACGGCACGCCGGAGACCAACCGGCAGCTGGTGACATCCGCATGTCGCTGATCACTGATAAACTACGCGCCCTCGGGAGGCAACCAAACATGATAACGCTCGCCGTCGCATCGATTCTTGCAGTCTTCCTCTTCGCTCCGGCGGACGGAGCCCAAGAGGTCGCCGATCTCGTAATCGTCAACGGCCGCGTATACACGCTCGACGAGGGCCAACCCTGGGCCGAGGGCCTGGCCATCCGTGGCGAGTGGATTCTCGCTGTCGGTACGAACGCGGAGATCGAGAAGTATAAAGGCCCGGACACGCGCGCGATCGATGCCGGCGACGCCTTCGTCTCGCCCGGCTTCAATGATTCCCATGTCCATGTGGAGAGCACCGGCAGGCTCTTGACCGGCGTGAACCTCCTCGACGTTCACACCGCGGATGGTTTCAAGAAGCGGATTCAAGAGACCGCATCCAGACTCCCCGAGGGTAGCTGGATTGCGCGCGGGATGTAGGGCGCCTACGATCATTGGGGGAGGGATCGAGCGGCGAGAATCCGCCAGGACCAGCTCAGGATGGCCCGTTCACGCCGAATCGTAGTTTGATCGACGCGGTCACGGCCGATCATCCCGTTCTTGTCAGCCGTTTCGACCGCAGCATGCATCTTGCCAATAGTCTTGCGCTCGAGGCTGCCGGCATCGATGAGAGCACGCCTTCCCCTCCTGACGGCGAGATCGCCAAGGACGCAAGCGGCCGTCTCACGGGTATTCTCAGTTGGCCGATGTCGCGGTGTTCGACACGAACTTGGTGGCACTCACGGCCACGCGTGTGAATCCTCTTCGCGCCCTCCGGCACGACTAGCGCTCGACTAACGGCGGCGGGAAATGGTGTATACTGGCCGCGTTTTTGGATGAGCCTTGCCCTGTGCCCCTGGATTGGCTCCAGGTCTCATCGGGTCACAGGCTGGAGGAAGTAGCGTTGAAGATTTACGTGGGTAACCTAAGTTTCAACACTTCTGAGAGCGCATTAAGGGACCTCTTCGCAGAGCACGGCGACGTGGAAGAAGTCCGCATCATCACCGACCGGGACACCGGACGCTCTCGCGGCTTCGGCTTCGTCTCCATGGTCGAGAAAGATCACGCAACGGCAGCGATCGATTCGCTGAACAAGCATGAGTTCGATGGACGCACGCTCGTCGTCAATGAGGCGCGGCCAAAGAATCGTGACGGCGGCGGCGGCGGTCGACGCTACTGAGCTCCGCCTAATCCAACCCACCTCTCACGACACCTGGCTCGATTCGAAAAAAGTCAGAGCCGCTAGCTAGTACCTGTCCAGAAACACCATAACTTGTGGTGTACGAGAGGCCTATCGAAGATGTGGGTATTATACGTTTTCAGTCGGCACCTCGTAGGCTCGGAAGCGAATGAAAATCTTGGACGAAACGAGAGGCGAATCGTCAGCAATCCATGGCTATAAACGCAGTAAGAGCAATCATTATTATCGTAATAGGTGCCTTGCCATTACCAACAGGTTGCAGGTGATGATGGAACTCCATACGTAGGATTTGAAAGAAGGCAATGAGCGCCATGTGCATCGGTCGAGACCAAAGACTCGTTTCAAGAACGAAATGACGCCTTCGATTCCGCAGCGAAATCGCCGTAGGCGTTGATAGACCCAGGAACTCTTGACCATATCGGTCACCGCGAAGTGAGCCTTGGTAAAGGCAACATCTTCAACTCCCTTGCCTTTGATGGCTTCCAAGTTTGCCTTTGAAGAAAACGCGCCATCGTAGGCAACCTGGCGCGGGGCCCGTTCGTAGAGTTCGACTTGACGGTCGATCATGGTTTCCGCGAGAGTTGAATCGGACGGATTCCCATCCAAGATCACGCAATCCAAAATCATCGAGGACGAGCCACCAGTCAAACACACCTTGTGACCGTAGAGAGTCTCGCGCCGGTCTTTGCGAATAATGTCGGTGTGTTCTTCGAAGATCGAAACGACCTTTTCCTCCGCAGGCACACGCTCTTCATCAATCACTCTACGCCGAGTTTGGTTGATGACTTTTTCGGTGAGGACGAGAAAGTGCTTAAAATCCGCGGCGATCTTCTCCGCACTCGCTCGCTTCACCGGCTCGGTCAAGCCGGACTCGTCCAACTGGTCTGCAACGCGTTGAGCGGAGCGATAGGTTTCTTCCGACACCTTCAGTAGATCTCGATAGACGCGACGCCTTTGTTCCTTATCCTTCGCGTTTAGAACTCCCAGTCGACGTCTCTTCGCTCGACGCGTTCGATTGCCGAAGACCACTACTGTACCCAGCAGTTCGCGAGTTCGGCACATGAGGCGAGTGAGAACTCGGACGCAGTCATAAAGAAGCTCGGAGTCCGTAGGAGAATGAATATTCGACTCCACTACCGTGCAGTCCACTCGTACTTTTCTTCCTTTTTCGATCGCGGTCTTCTCGGCAACACTCACCAACTCTCGGTTGATTTTCTCCAGCGTTTCGAACTTCACGGCTTTGATGTTTGCTGCTAGGGTCGACTTCGACGGGCTCGGCTCTATGATGCCGAGCTGGCAAAACGTCCGATAGCTTCGAGAGTCTGCCAAGTGAAACGCCAGCTCCCGATAGGTGAACTGATTCAGCTGCTTGACCAACAACGCCCGGAGAACCTGCTCCGCGCTCATTCCCCCACGACCAACATCGCTCCCTGCCGATGGGGTGACCGACCTCAGGTCTTGCAGTACCAGCTCATTGAGCTTAGGATGGGCATCGAGCAGCGATGATATCGCTTCGAGTTCGCGCGCGTGCTCCACCTCCAGCCAGGGCTCGCATAGGCTTGGTTGTGGAATGATTGTTTTTCGCATTTAGGGCTGGTCTCCGGGGACACCGTCGAACTACAGTATCGTCGACGCGCAGACGTTGCTCAACGAGACTCGGGCGTCACGGGTACGACCATCGCCGAATCACTCCGAGCGCACGCTCGCGCGCGCGACACCTCGATTGACGGTCGAACGCCGATTCCAGCTGCGAAACAGAACGGCGGAGTACCTGTTCAGATTTCGATAGATCGAAAATCTAACGTCTCAAAGTTTTTCGGCGAACGAACTCGACGGGCATCACGATCGCAAAACGGTCTTTGCGCGCGAGCTCGCGTCTCATCGTCATGACTAGTTCGCGGAACGCTTCGAGTAAAGTGAACCGACCGCTTCCAAATCCCTTTTCGAGGATCTATGCGGTTGCTCACAGTCCGGCGTCGTCCTAAGATCGTCGTTCATGTCGCTCGAACCTAGCAAACGCGTTGAGACGAGAAGACCGGGCCGCGGCTTACGTGGAGGGCCATACCCTGATGACGCTCGCCACCCATGGAGCGGAAGGCGTGTGGGGTCGCGGCCGTATCTACGCGAGTTAAGATCGCTTGGTACGAAGTGACGCCGGAGCGCATGTTCTTCATCGACAATTCGGTGAAGCTCGGACACCGTGAGGAGATTGCGATTTGAAACGGTTGATTATCGGTATGTCCGGCGCCAGCGGCGTCATCTATGGCGTTCGCATGCTCGAGGTGCTGCAGGAGGTGGAAGGCGTCGAGACACACCTAGTGATGAGTCCCGCGGCGAAAAAAACGATCGTCCTCGAAACCGACCTCGGGGTGAGCGAAGTGGAGGCACTAGCCAGCGAAGTCCACAGCTTCGGCGATATTGCCGCGTCGCTGTCTTCGGGCTCCTACAAGACGACCGGGATGGTGGTCATCCCTTGCGCCATGAAGACGCTGTCCGGTGTCGCTAACGCGTATAGTGACAATCTCTTGTTGCGTGCCGCCGACGTGGCTTTGAAGGATCGCCGCAAGCTCGTTCTCGTCGTCCGCGAGACACCGCTTCACCTCGGACACCTCCGTCTGATGGCGCAAGTTACGGAGATGGGTGCGATCTTGATGCCCCCGATGCCCGCTTTCTACCATCGCCCGAAAACGATCGACGACATCATCAATCAAACCGTCAATCGCGTCCTCGACGTGCTCGACATCGAGCTGGGCAAGGATTTGTTCGCGCGCTGGGAGGGTCCTCCCGAGAGTGCGTCGTAATGAGGTGAGGATTCGCTAGATGGAACAGTTCTACAAGTAGCGTCCTTTTTGCAGCACGTCCAACCCTCCTATGGAGGGAAGATCGCGATCATGAGTGAGAAACACCTTACACCCGGCGATCATCCCGGCGGCGAGTTGAAGGGCGTCGGGGGTCTTGACGCCCGACACGGCACGAAGCTGCGCGGCATGGCGCAGTAGAGGACGGTCGATCTCGATCACCTGCAGGCCTCGACTCTCCGTGAGCAGATTTTCGTAGCGGTTGGCGTGCGAAACGTCGGTGTTTCGATAAGACACCACGAGAGTCTGAAGTGCAAGTTGCCCGGGAGACTAGGCTCGGCCGGCTCGCAGCGATCAAGATTCTTCCCACTGAGGGAACTCATCGCTCGACGGGCTCACGCTCTCGAGCGACGCTCTAAGAAAAGGGGGCTAACGAATCGACTCCAGCTTTCTCGAAGTCGCTCCGATTCCGCGTGGCAACGGTGAGCTGATGCGCTAGTGCGGTCGTATTAGCTGGCTAGCCACGCTCAAAGACGAACAAGATTCAAGTCATCCACGACTGGGTCCCTGAGCTCGAACGGCTCGTTCCGACGCGCTAACGATCCTCTTCGGTTGCGCCCAAGATCTCGTCGAGCTTTCCGATCTGCTCTTCGAGCTGAGAGGCGAGGCTCTCGTAGCGCTCGACAGCATCGCGTCCTACGCGCTGATCGGCGCGGTCCAGGTTCTGATACAAGTAGGAAATCTGATCCACGAGCATCGGCTGCGAATACCGCCGAGATACCGTGATGAGATCTTCGTCGATTTGCTCGAGAGCGGCTTTCTGCCCGTCCGCCGCGCTCTCGAGTGCTTTGTCGAGTCTCGAAGCCGCGAGCCGAGCTCGACTGAGTGCATCGCGTGCCTTCAGCGCCAAGCTCACCTGGCCGGTGACATCTTCCGCGGATACGTAGCCTTCTCTCACTATTCGGGGATCCATGCGGGCTTCGAAAGAGACCGTCTCGGTCCAGTCACCGACTTTGAGACGCGCCTGATAGGTGCCGGGCGCGGCCATCGGGCCCCGGCGTCCGGACGTCGAGGCATCCTCATGCCACGGCCCCGGATAGCGCAGATCCCAATTGAATCGGTGCATGCCCGCGCTCCTGTCGAGCTTGGGTGTGCCCACGCGTTCGAGCCGCCATTCGCGCATGCTCGCTTCCTCCGGCAAGACGTTGGTCTCACCGCTGGCGTCGCTCGAGAAGCTGCGTACGACCTGGCCCTCACCATCGAGAATCTCGAGCTCGATCTCTCCCGTCGGCTCGCTCGCGAGGTAGTAGTCAATGCTGGCGCCAGCTTCGGGATATTGAGGCTCGTCGGGAGACATCGCCGAGCGATTCGCGCGACGAGGCATCCGAAGCCGATAAGGATCTTTGACCGCGAAAAGGTGCGCGTCGGCAGAGGCGACGCGCTCGTCGATCTCGTGCAACGGTGTCAAATCGTAAAGGATCCAAAAGCTTCGTCCCATCGTGGACATGACGAGGTCTTTGTCGACGATTTTCAAGTCCGTTACCGGCGTGACCGGTAAATTCAACTGAAACGCCTGCCAGCTCACGCCGTCGTCGAAAGAGATGAACATCCCGAACTCGGTGCCGGCATAGAGAAGCCCGGCGCGGTCGGGATCCTCGCGCACGACACGGACGGGATGGTCGCTAGGAATGCCGTTATCTCCTGTCGTGATGCGCTTCCAACTCTCACCGTAATTCTCGGTCTTGTAAACGTGGGGCTCGAAATCGCCCACTTGGTAACGAAGGATCGCCGCATAGGCTTTAGACGGCATGTGCGGTGACACCTCGATATTCTGCACGCGTCCGTACGGCCCGATCCCGGGAGGCGTGACGTCCTTCCAGTTCTCACCGTTGTCTCGCGTGAGATGGATCGGTCCATCGTTGGCGCCAACCCAAATGACCCCTTTTTCTTGCGGGGATTCTTGAATCTCGTAAATCACCGCGAAGTGCTCCTCACCGGTCACGTCGATCGTGATCGGATCGCCGGAGACAACTTGCGTCTCCGATGTGAACGCGGTGAGATCCGGAGAAATGGTCTGCCAGACGCGCCCGCCGTTCTCGGTCACGTGGACATATTGCGAAGTGTGGTACACCCGATCCGGATTGTGCGGCGACACGTGGATAGGCGCCACCCGCTGGAACCGATACTGAAGGTCTTTCGGGTTGTGCCCGTAGATGTTCCAGAAGCCTACATAATAATGTTGCTCCTGACCGGTACGACGATTGAACATCCCGAATCGGCCTTTGCAATCCGCGTAGACGATGGACGGATCTCCCGGTTTCGGCACGGCGGGGCCGGTCTCGCAGCCTCCTTGCGCTTCCCAGAGCGCCGTATGGCCGCCGGGCATGCTCCGGGGCGGTAGGCTCGGAACCGAAATCGTCGAATTGTCCTGCTGGCCAGCGTAGAGACGGTAGGGAAACTCGTCGCTGATATCTACTTGATAGAGCTCCGCCGTGGGCTGGTTGTGCTGCGTGGACCACGTCTTGCCACCGTCGAGCGTGACGTTCGCTCCGCCGTCATTCGACTGGACGAAGATATCCGGGTTGTCCGGATTGATCCACATATCGTGGTTGTCTCCGTGGGGAACGGATTGGCGGGTCCACGTGGCGCCCGCGTCCTCGGACTTGAAATAGCCCTCCGCCATTCCCCAAATGATGTCCGGGGTCTTCGGATGCGCTTCGAGGTTGCAGTAGTAGAAAGGCCGGTTCCGAATGGGTTGGAAGTCCGACACTTGACGCCAGCCGACGCCGCGATTATCGGAGCGGTAGACACCGCCCTGTTGTCCCGGCGCTTCGATGAGCACATAGACACGGTTGGGATCCGCCGCGGAAACCGCTAGGTCCGATTTGCCGCGAAGCCCATTGGGCAAGCCGGTCGTTAAATGCTCCCAACTATCGCCGCCATCATCCGTCTTGTAAACACCGCCTTCGTGCCCACCGCTGATGATGGTCCATGGTTTGCGCTCGGCGCGCCACATGGAGACATATATCTCGTTCGGGTTGTCGGGAGCGAACTCCAGGTCGACAGCACCTGTCTCGTCCGAGACGTAGAGGACTTGCTCCCAGCTCTCGCCGCCGTCTTTCGAGCGATAGACACCGCGCTCGGGGTTCGCAGCGAACGGGTTGCCGATGGCCGCTACATAGACGAGGTTGTAGTCCTCGGGGTGGATGAGAACGGCACCGCTATTGCCCGTCTTCTCGAGGCCCACATGCGTCCACGTCTCGCCCGCATCGGTGGATTTGTAAACGCCTTTGCCGATGATGACGTTGCTGCGCAATCCGTCCGAGCCGGTGCTTACATAAATAATGTTAGCGTTCGAATCCGCAACCCGGATCGCGCCGATCGAGCCCGTGGCGAGGTAACCATCGGAGATGGGATGCCAATGGATCCCATTGTCCTCGGTCTTCCAGACACCGCCGCCGACCGTGCCCATGTAGAACGTCGACGGCTGCGCACGATGCCCGGCCACGGCGGTGACGCGTCCGCCGCGGGACGGGCCCACCATCCGGTACTCGAGGCCTGAGAACAAATTGGTGGGATACTCGGCCATCGCGGTCGGAACGAACCCCAAGGCAGCCAAAGCCATCGCTATTTTCTTCATGACACGACTCCTAACGAAACCCCTCGCCGCGAAGGATGTTATCTAGGCTGACGGCATATGACAAACGCCGCCTTTAGACCAGTGGAAGAATGGTGCTCAGAACGAGCACCTCCAAAAGTCCGGTCACCCCGATGACGACGAGGGCGAGAGACCAAGTGCGGAGCGTCTCCGTCTCCGTGAGACCGCTCATCTTACAAACGACCCAGAACCCGCTATCGTTCATCCACGAAAGGATGCCGGAGCCGAATCCGATGGTGGCGTAGACGTAGAAACGGTGGTACGGCAAGCTCTCCGGCAACACGGCTGTCATCAAGGCTGCCGTCGTGATCATGGAAACCGTTCCCGACCCTTGAGCGATCTTCATCACCGAGGCGACGGCGAAGGCGAGCCATAAATACGTCGCGCCGCCACCCCCGACGGACCAGTCACGCAGAATCGTCTCGATGCCGATACGCGACAACATGCCGCCGAAAGCACCACCGGCGCTCGTAATAAGAATGATGACGCCCGCGCTCACGATCGCAGGCTCGAGCAATTCGCTGAGCTGTCGAAGCGTCAAGTCTCTTTGCCGCTTGAGCACCCACGCGGCGATGAAAGCGGCCGCAAGAAGAGCGAAGTTCTTGTTGCCGAAAAACGCGGTCCAGGCCAAAAGCTCACTCCACCCCAGTAGGCCCACGATGCTATGACCGGAGATCAACACCACGGGGAGCAGAACGGGCAACACCGACACCCAAAGCCCCGGCAAAACCGGTTCGAGACCCGCCGGATCAGAAATCCCCTTGTCGAGATTGGAGGGCGTCAGCGTTTTATCGACGCGATGGGAGACGAACAGTACAACCACTGCCGGGGGAATGCTCAAGAAAAGGCCACCGATGATGGCCGTTCCCAAATCGAGGCCGAGCGTCTCGGCCATCACGAGCGGGCCGGGTGTGGGCGGCACGAGCGAGTGCGTGATGGACGCACCCGCGCTCATCGCCATCACATAGAGAACGTAGTGCCCGCCGGTGCGCCGTCTGAGCGAGCGCGCGAGCGGCACGAGCAAAAGGAACACGGTGTCGAAGAAGACCGGAATCGACAGGACGTAGCCACTGCCCATGAGCGCTGCTCCCGCGCGGCGCTCGCCAAAAAGAGCGAGCATCGCAGAAACGATACGATCGGCCGCACCGCTTCCAATGAGGCACTGCCCGATCACAGCGGCCAGGACTATGACGATCCCGATGCTCGCCGCCGTCGCGCCGAATCCTTCTGCCGTGAGCTCCAGAGCCAAGACCGGTTGCGGCAAATCTTTGCCGGCGAGAATCTCGGAACGTACACCCTCGAGCTCTTCCGGTGCGAGGTCGCGGTGGCGGCGTTCGGCGCGCTCGAGCTCCGCCTCCATCAAGGGGCGTGGGGAGACAACGCCCACGAGCACGGAAGCGAGCACGAGAGCCAAGCAAGGATGGAGATCGACAACGACGATAGCCAAAATGATGAAAACAACAGACAAAGCGAGAACGATAAAGGCCATCTAGAAAACCTCGGGCTTGGCGCATCCTATCCCAAGTGCGCCCATAAGGCGCGTCTCGGCAGGTCTTTACGATACATCTCCCTGCCCTTTTTCGCACCGAGTTGCTACAATTGAGGGCAAACGCTTCCGCACAGTCAAAAACATGGGAAAAGACCGCATTCTGGTCGTCGACGACGACCCCGACAACCGGGCGATGATCACCCACTTCCTTTCCAGCTGGGGGTTCGTCGTGGATGCGGCCAAGAACGGCAGAATCGCGCTCGAAAGAGTCGAGTCCGATCCACCCAATCTCGTCTTGTTGGATCTTGAGATGCCCGAGATGAACGGGTTCGAGGCGTGCGAACGGCTGAAGACGAACCCCAAGACCGAATGGATTCCTGTCATCATCTTTACCGGTCTAGAAAAGATGTCACACCGGATCCATGGGTTCCGACACGGTGCCGACGACTATGTGCTGAAAACCGTGGAGCCCGACGAGCTACGGACCCGCATCGAGTCCGTGCTGAAACGCGCCAAGAAATATTCGAGTCTGGCCATCATGGGGGCAGAGCAGAGCGCTCCAGCATCTGCGCCCACACCTGTGGCCCATGAGGCCGCCGTGGCTCCTGCTAGAGCCGCCACGGCCCAGCCCGAGCCCCAAGCCGAAGCGAAGCCAAAGGCGAAATCCGAAGCGGCCAAAAACGCTCGTGTGGCTCCGACCGAGAGCTCGGATTCAGCGGTATCGGTACCTCTTGAACGCGTCCCGTTCCCGGATGCCATGAAGCTGGTCCTGGCACACAGCAGTAGCGGCGTCGTCGAGCTCCGAAACGCGAATCACGAAGGGACGGTACTCGTCGACGAGGGCGGTGTCGTCCACGCGACCCACGACCAGCACGTCGGCGAAAAGGCCTTCTACGAGCTCGCGCTCTGGAAAAAGGGACGCTTCGAGTTCCAGGACGGGACTCCCGCCAGGAAACGGACCATCACGACATCGACCAGGCACCTTCTCGTGGAGGCGAGTCGCCGGTTGGACGCGTGGAACATGATCGCGTCCAAGGTCAAGAACTTCGACCTCATACCCAAATTGTTGCCTATGTCTGCCAAGTCGATTCGTTTGACGAAGTCCGACTGGGCCGTCATCCACCTCGTGGACGGGCGCCGCTCCATTCGTCAAATCGTCGATGAGCTGAAGACCGATATCTTCGAGGCAGGGCGCGTCGTTTATAGTCTCATCACCGTTGGCGTGCTCCGATTGGACAAGGACGCTGACCCCCAAGACGGCGCCTTCGATCTCGTCCCGCAACGAGGGAACGACATCAACGTCAATGAGCCCTTTGCTTTGACTGTCGCGGAGTGGCAGCTTCTTTCGCAGGTCGACGGCCGGCGCAACCTCGGCACGATCCGAGAGTCGATGAAGATGACGCCTCCGGAGTTCATGAAGAGTGTGCGCGGATTAAAGGAAAAAGGTTTTCTCAAGCTTGTTGGTCGGGAGCAACGATAGCCGTCCGACAGATCGGGCCCCAAGTCGCGTGAGCCGCTCGCCATCTTGCTTTTTCCGTCCAGATCGCGGATAATATAAGTATAGGATATTACCGTTCTCTAACGGGGGGAGGCGGCCATGCAACATCAATGGCCCATCATTAAGGTCGCTCTCGCAGCGATCGGCTCGTTCCTCGCCGTTACCTTACTCCATCTCGACGCTTTGGGCGCGGCCACCCTATCACTCGGACTCATGGGATGGGTCCTTTTAGGTGCCCTGTACACTCAGTTCGTGGAATATTGGTGCCATCGGGTTCCGATGCACCGCCGCGTGAAGCTGCTCGAGCTCATTCGCCTCGGTCACATCCAACACCATCGCATGTTCCACGGCAAGAGCTTTCAGGCAAAAGAAGCGGAGCTGCTCGAGCACATCCCCGGGCGCTACTGGGCGTTCCCGCTCCTGTTCCTTCTTCACTACGCTGTGCTCGTTTGGATCTTGGCGCCTGCGGCATGTCTGGCCTTCCTTCTGGGATCGGTCCTTCACTACTTGGCGTTCGAGATATCGCACTGGCTGACGCATATCGAGTACAACACGGTCGATCGCGCGATCGCACGGCTTCCGTTGCTGGGAGCGCTCCGTCTTCGCCAGATCGAGCATCATCGCATCCATCACGAGATCCCGGAATTCGCGTTCAACTTCAACCCGCCTTATCTCGGAGACCGACTCGCAGGGCGCATGCCGCCGACCGAGGAGCCCGTCTTCGCCGCGGCGCCCGTCGAAGCTCGACAACGCGTGAGTCCGGTGAGAGTCGCTCCAGCGAGCGTTGTGGAGGCACGTTGGGCCCGTCTGTGGCGTCAACCGGTGATTCGTCATGGATCGGTCGCTGCCGCGTGTATCGCAGTCGTGGGCGTGGTCGCGCTCGCCCATGGCATTTGGGCTCATCACAAAGACATCGCGAACGCCGAGCAAATCTCGTAGGGTTCCCCCCACACTCCATCCTCTTCCTGTAGCCAATCCACTTCGCTCATCGGCGGCTGCCGCGGTCGCTATTGCAGTTAGTGCCGCAAATGGCGGGCACACAATTTGCAGTCACTCCATAGGTCGTGAACCGATCGACGGGACTTCTTCGAGCCTATACGACGCTAATCCGCCGCGTGAGCGGAGCCGCCTCGGTCTGCCTCTACCTCCCTCCCGAAGGCGAGCGCACGCCCATTCTGCTCCACGACGGTGAGCCGACGGTGGGCGAGCTGTCGTCCTTGGAAACCGCCGCCACGTTTTGGCGGCAGGGCAAAGCTACGGCCCAGAACGAGATTCTCAGGATTCAGAGTGATACCGAAGGCGGCTGGCTCATGGGCGTCCCATGCGAGCCTTCACGCATTCCGCCGGACATAGAGACTTCGGACGCGTTGCGGCGGCGGGCGGAGGACGAGTCCGGCAGGACGGACAGTCCTGTCGTTTGTTGGATTGGACTTCGCTTCGGACTCGAGAAGTTCGGCGGCTCCCAAGAGTCCGCCGTGCTCCGCTCGTTGGGCGGCGACCAAGCCGACTCCGAAGCCATGGATGGCGAGCTGGTATCCCTTCTGGACCTGGGCGGGGTCCTCGCCGGGTATAGCCGCGAGATCTCATCGATCCTCGATGATCCGGTCACCGGGCTCGCAGGGCGCGCAGAGTTCCAAGCGAGCTTGAGCCACGCTTTCGAGACCGCTCGCGGGAGCGGCCGGCCGCTCAGCCTCTTATTCGTCAACCCGGACGACTTCACCGCCGTCAACGAGGACAACGGCCACGAGGCTGGGGATCGCGTCCTTCGCGAGATCGGCGAGAGGCTTTTGAACACGCAGCGCGTGTCGGATGGGATCGCTAAATATGGCGGCGCTATCTTCGCATCGTTCCTGCCGGATACCGATATTTCCTCCGCGCGCGTCGTCGCGGAGAAGATCTGGTCGCGACTTTCCGAGACTAAATATATGGACGGCTCGGTTCGCCTTGGGATCAGTTTGGGCGTCGCAGAATTCGATCCGAGGAAACAAGACGTCGAAGGCTCGCTCGAGCTGATCCGACGGGCCGACAAAGCTTTGAACGCCGCCAAGCGCTTCGGCGGGGATCACATCGTTGCCTGGGACGCCGACTTGGAAGAGAAAGATCTCGGGAGTCTCGATCGTATGACCGGTGTCTATACCGGCAACATGGCCAAAGACTACCGAAACATGACGCTTCTCTCGGAAACAATGACCGCGGTCGCGGGGAGCGGCAATGTGAGAGAGCTCGCCGATCGAGTCGTGGAGCGGCTCTTCTATACGTTGAAGGTGGATCGCATCAGCATCCTCGAATGGAGAGACGAAAAGTTCGACGTGCTCGAGAGCTTGGCGCGGCCGCCGCAGGGAGCGAACAGCGTTCCCATGAGTGAGCCGATCGAGCTGCGCGAGAGCGAGAAAGCACTGATCGAGGACGCGCGGCGCGGGCGGCACGCGGTCCATGCATCTTTTTCCCATGACGCGTCGGGCCAGAAAGTCCTGTGCTTTGCCGTCCCGCTGCTTCTGAACGACACTTGCATCGGATGTCTGTACCTCGACGGGCGCGCCGAAGTGCTCGCGCTCGAAGGCCATTCGGATCTCGTGTTCCTCCGAGCGCTTGCGACCCAGCTGGCCGTGGCGCTCGACCGTGCGCGCTTGGGAGAACAACAGCGAGAGCAAAGCGAAAAAGAACAGTCGCGGCTGCGCGCCGAGGTGGACGACCTTCGAACGTCGCTCCAAAGAGCCGAGCTCGTCTACAAATCTTCACAAATGGAATCGATCGTCGATACGGTGCGGCGGGTCGCGCCAACCAAGGCAACGGTACTCGTCATCGGAGAAAGCGGCACCGGCAAAGAGCTCGTCGCGCGGATGGTACACGAGCTCAGCCCCTTCAAGAAAAAACCGCTCGTCGTCGTCGACTGTGGCGCCATCCCGACGACGTTGATCGAGAGCGAGTTGTTCGGACACGAGCGGGGTGCTTATACGGGAGCCCAAGAGCGCCGGATCGGCCGGCTCTTGGAAGCCGAAGGCGGCACGGTCGTGCTCGATGAGATCGGTGAGCTTCCCCTAGAAGTTCAAAGCAAGCTGCTGCGCTTCGTCCAAGAGCGTCAGATCACACGCGTTGGAGGAACTCGGGTGCTACGCGTCGACACGCGACTCGTGGCGGTCACGAATCGTGAGCTCTCCGTCGAAGCGGCGGCGGGACGATTCCGAGAAGACCTCTACCATCGCTTGAACGTCGTTCGGATTAATGTCCCTCCACTGCGCGAGCGCCCTGATGACATCCTCTTTCTCGCTGAGCACTTTCTGAATCGTTTCGCACTCCAGTATCAGAAGGGTACGTTGCGCTTCGCCCCCGCCGCACGGGTTTTGATGCAAAAACAACATTGGCCCGGGAATGTCCGCGAGCTCCAAAACCGCATCATGCAAGCGGTGATTCTCACCGAAGGACCCGAGATCGGTATCCGCAAGCTCGATCTCGACGCCGTGCCACCGGAACAGACGCAGGAGTGTGATCCGCCTTCGATTCGGCCACAGCCATTGCATGGACCCGCGGCCCTGGAAGTGGCGGCGGCGGGTAGCGACGAAGACCTCTCGGAGCTCACGCCAGTCGAATCCTGGGCCGCACTCGGCTCTGCGCTGACACGCCAGATCCAAGCAGCACTCAACGATCCATCGGGTCAGCCCGTGCCGCTGGGCACATGGCTCATGGAAGACATCGTCCTACAGGCCTATGCCGCCACCGGCGAGGTCTCAGGGCGCGCCAGTGCCCTGCTGGGCATTCCCGAGACGACGTTTCGCCGTCGCTTGCGGAAAGCGACATCGAAAGCAAAGGCTAAGCTCTTGATGAGAAAGTCCCCCTGGCAAGAGGTAGCGCCTCATATCATCGCTCTTCTGCGGACGCCGGACATCGCGCTCACGGATGTGCTGCAGACAGCGCGCGACTTGGTCTTGTCCGCGGTCAGCGCCCGGGCCGACGATCCCGCCCTCGGAGCCGCTTTGATGGGAGTGACCGTGCGAACCTATCGCCGCTGGATGGAAGAGCGACCCGACAACACACTCGACCAGAAAGCGTGCGTCTCCGTCTAGTTCCTTCGATCCGAGTTGGGGCCGGCTTCCAGTTACCCACGTTCCGGTCCACGCTTTTGAGCTAACGCCAGCCAGGCAAAGCTTGAAGTTGCTAAAGCGCCTGGTTTCATCCGCCGCTTTTGCAGCGGCCGCGCGTCCGTCCGCCGGTTTTTCACAAAACCCCCGCCAGCTTTCCGGCGTCCCTCACGCTATTCTTGCAGCGCTCGCATGACAACTGACCCAACGATTGAAGTTAGGCCTTTTTGTCCGTAGCCCTACCAGATGTGATCTCTGGCATGTGGCTTGCTATACCCACGAGTGTTCTTCTCTTTGAAGATTGCTTCTATGACGAGTGTAAGGGTTGACAGCGAGGGGACGGACGCGTCCGCGGTTTCCGCGGGCGCGTCCATCATCTCCTCATCCACTGAACAAAGCTCGCCGATGGCGACGAAGAAGGCGCGTGAGACAACGACACGTTACACAGGGGGGACTAGCGTCGTGGCCTTCACGGCCTGCGAGCGTGCCTTCTTCGCCTCGCTAATCGTTTTCGCACTACTCCCTGCCGAGCTTTTCGCGGTGGGGCCACACAACATCCGCTTTCGCCACGTCTCTCTGCCGGAAACGTCGGAAGGAGCCATTCACGCCATCGTTCAGGACCATCACGGCCTCATGTGGTTTGGCACAAGAGACGGCCTGTATCGCTATGACGGCTACGAGACCTCGAGCTTCGTTCCCGACCCCGTCGACCCGACATCGCTTTCCAACAGTACCGTCCGCGCCATCTACGAAGATCGCGAGCACACACTTTGGGTCGGCACGGATTCCGGCCTCGATCGCTTCGACCCCCGGACGGAGGGCTTCTCGCATTTCACACACGACCCGAGCAACCCGGAAAGCTTGAGTCACAACAGCGTGCGCGTCCTTTACGAGGACAGCTCGAATACACTGTGGGTGGGAACGAATGGAGGCGGGCTCAATCGTCTGAAGGAGGACGGAAGCTTCGAGCGCATCATTCACAATCCAGCAAATCCGAAAAGTCTCAGCAGCGACCGCATCCGCGCGATCTTCGAAGGTCGTGACGGCAACCTATGGATCGGCACCGACGGCGGCGGTCTCGAGGGCACGGATTCCGAAGGCCGACGATTCGATCACTACCGTCACGAGCCTGAAGTCCCCACGAGTTTGAGCAGCGATCGCGTGCAAAGCCTGTACGAAGATGACGAGGGCGTGCTCTGGGTCGGTACCCACGAATCCGGGCTCAATCGGTTCGATCGCGCGAGCGGCACGTTCGTGCGCTTTCGACACGATCCGGACGTGCCCGAAAGCCTCGCAGACGACTCCGTCGTTGCCATGCGACAGGATTCGCGGGGAACGCTCTGGATCGCGACCGATGGTGGTCTTTGCGAATGGCAGCGCCGTGAAAGCCGCTGCCGAAGCTACCTTCACGATTCGAGCAACCCAGTAAGTCTCAGCGACAACCGCGTCACCGCTCTCATGGAAGACCGCGGCTCGGTGCTCTGGGTCGGAACCGATCGCGGCCTCGACACCTGGAGTCTGACAGCGGGAAGCTTCGCTCTTTACAGGCAAGACCCAGGCGGCGCGAATGAGCCCGGTGGAAACATCGTTTTCTCGTTCGCCGAGGATCGGGATGACGGCCTCTGGGTCGCCACTTACGACGGCGGGTTGAGCCTTTTCAATCGCCGAACGGAGCTTTTCACGCACCATCGCGCCGCGACGGAAGATCCGTCTGGACACGCCGACGACCGCATTACGTCATTGCTCGTGGACAGCGAAAGCTCGCTTTGGGTCGGTACGTTCCAGGACGGCCTGAAGAGATACGACCCCGGGACCGATAGCTTCGAGCACTATCGTCACGATCCCAATGACGAGAACACGCTCTCCTGGAATGGAGTCACGCGCATCTTCGAGGACAGTCGCGGTGATCTCTGGATCGGTACCCATCGCGGCGGCTTGAACAAGCTTCAAAGAAAAAAGGGCACGTTCATCCGTTACACGACAGCGAACACCAACCTCTCCGACAATCGCATCAGCGCCATCATCGAGGGTGAAGACGGCACGCTTTGGATCGCGACCGACGGAGGTGGTCTCAATCGATTCGACCCGACCGATGCCAGCTTCTCGCATTTCCGGCACGACTCAAAAGACGCGATGAGCCTAGCGAGCGACAACGTCCGCGTCCTTTATCGGGATCGCAAATCGCGGCTCTGGATCGGCACCCGAGACGGAGGGCTCAATCGCTGGGACGCCGCACAAAGGCGTGCGCACCGGGGAGAGTTTCGACGTTACACGACAACGGACGGTCTTCCCAGCAGCGTCATCAACGGGATCCTCGAAGACGACGCGGGACTCCTTTGGATCAGTACGAATCGCGGAATCTCGAAATTCGATCCCGAGCGCGAGACTTTCAAAAACTACAGCGAGGATGACGGTCTTCAGGGCGACGAGTTTCAGAATGGCGCCGCCTATCGAACCGCAGATGGAGAGATGTTCTTCGGAGGACCCAACGGCTTCAACAGATTCCGGCCGAGCGAGATACAAGACAACCAACAGGCACCGCCAGTAGCTTTGAGAGCTTTTCTGAAGTTCAACGAATCCGTGGATCTCGGCCAGCCAATCACAGATGTGCGGGAGATAGAGCTTACCCACAAGGACTACGTCGTCGCCTTCGAATTTGCCGCGCTCGACTATACCAAGCCCGAGAAAAACCGCTACATGTATCAGCTCGAAGGCTTCGACGAAGGCTGGATCGAGGCCGGGGATCTCCGCCGAGCCACCTATACGAATCTCGCGCCGCGTGAATATACTTTCCGGGTCAAGGCCGCCAATAGCGACGGGGTATGGAACGATGGAGGCCTCGCGATCCAGGTAAACGTCATTCCGCCACCTTGGAGAACGTGGTGGGCCTACATAATCTATGGCCAAAGCGTCATCGGCATCATCTATGCCTATACGCGCGTCCAGGCACGGAAGCTCGAGCGCGAGGCGGAATATAACCGCAAGCTCGAGCTCCAAGTAGCCGCTCGGACCGAAGAGCTCGCCGGTCGCAACCGGGAGCTCGAAGCGTTCAACGAGAAGCTCGAGGAAGCGAGCTTGACAGACTCTCTCACGGGCTCTGGAATCGCCGCTATCTGTTGCAGCAGATCCCCGCGGACGTCGCGGAGATTGACCGTCACCTGACGCTCGAGAAGGATGGGAAGGAAGATCCCGCCAAGGGAAAAAGCCTGCTGTTCTTGATGTTCGATCTCGACGGCTTCAAAGAGCTGAACGACACCTATGGTCACGCCGCTGGCGATCGCGTTTTGATTCAAGTTCGCAAGATGTTCCTCGACGTATGCCGCCAATCGGACATCATCGTTCGCTGGGGCGGCGACGAGTTCCTCCTCGTCGGCAAGAATGCCGACCCTGTCAGCGCCGAAAATCTCGCGGAGCGCGTCCACAACAGCATAGAGTCAACGCGATTCGACATCGGACTCGAGCAAAACGTCCATTTGAGCTGCTCCATCGGTTTCGCGTTTTATCCGTTCGACCGGAAAGCGCCCAAGATGTTCTCGTGGGAGCAAATCGTCGGAATCGCCGTTCGGGCGCTCTACGTCACCAAACAAAGCGGCAAAAACGGCTGGGTCGGCCTGCACGCGGCTGAAACGCTCGAGTCGCCGAGACTGCTCGAGCGCATCCATCACGAGCTCGAAGAGCTCGTTGCCGAAGGTGTCATAGCACTTCGCGACTCGCGCCACCGCCGGCCCACTCTGGTGCAATCTTTTTCACAAGTCAAAGCAGGTAGCAAATGATCCAATCGAAAACGTCACGTGGTTCGGCAACGGATACGCTTCTCGAGGAAAAGCTCGTAGCACTCGTCGTTTACGACCTGGGCACTGAACTACTCGCGCTCGAACAGGCTGGTTTCAACGTACTCCATGTAAGCGGAACCGAGGAAGCTCTCCGTACCCTAGAGGAGAACGCGCCCGATATCGTGATCGCGGGTCTGACCCAGGCCTCGCTGGAAGAGGACCTCAGCTTCTTGCAGGCCGCGGGTCGCGAGCAAATGGCCCTCGTTGCCGTGACCGAGCCAGAGCACGCCGAGCTTGCCTATGAGGCGGGGGCCACCGACGTTTGGCCCGACAATGCGAGCCCTACGATGCTCCGGCAACGCCTTCGGTTCCTGGTAGTGGCCGCAGGCGCTTTCCGCGAGCTTAGTCGCAAGAGCCAAACTCTCGCGAATCGCGATGCGATGACGGGACTCCCGATTCGGCACGTTTTCCTCGATATGGTGCGCCGCGCACTCGAGCAAAGCCAGCGCCAATCGCGCGCCGTCGCTGTACTCCTTCTGGATATCGATCGCTTCAGGGAGGCCAACGAGAGTCTTGGATACAGCGCGGGAGACACACTTCTAACCCTAATCGCAAAATCTTCGAAGCACGAAAACGCGAAACAGCCGCACTGGGCGCAGGCGAGAAGCTCGTGCTGGGGCACCCGCTCGCCGCCACTATAGGTGATTCTGCACGGTGTATGCAGAACCTGGAAAAGGTGCTATTCACGGGGCCAAAGACCTCAGACACGGTGACGTTTATTTGCGATTAGGGCTAAGAGACGTTGCCGAGCGGCTCGTCCATTGCCTGCGAAAAGCGGACGTCGTCGCTCACGAAAGCGACTGCAAGATCGCCCATCGGGGTGGGGACGAGTTCCTCTTTCTTCTGAACGATGTGAATAAGGCGCACCACGCAGCGTCCGCCGCCCGACGACTGCTCGAAGCACTCCGCCTTCCGTTCCGCGTCGAAGGCAAGACCGTTTACATCAGGGCGAGCATCGGCATCTCGATGAGCCGGAGCGCCGACGCCACGGCGGAAGACTTGCTGCGCCAAGCCGAGATCGCGATGTACTGCGCGAAGGACTCTGGCCGTAACGCGTTTCAGTTTTTCGACGAGCCGCTGCACGCGGCCGTGGTGGAGCGGTTCGAGATGGAAAACCATCTGCGGCGCGCTATGACGCAAGACGAGCTCGAGCTCTTCTACCAACCTTTGGTCAATGCGCAGACACGGGCATGCGTCGGCGTCGAAGCACTCGCGCGTTGGAAACACCCCACGCAGGGCCGTTTGAGCGCGGACGCATTCATCCCTCTAGCCGAAGAGACCGGTCTCATCATTTCCATCGGTCGCTGGGTTCTCCGAAGGGCCTGCCACCAGCTACGTAGCTGGCGCGAACAGGGGGTTGGCGCCCTGCGGGTCTCCGTCAATGTCTCGCCGCGCGAATTTCGCGCGCCTGGTTTCCTCGAGAACCTCGCGGGCATACTGGAAGAAACGCAGATGCGCCCGGGGGAGCTCGAGCTCGAGCTCACCGAGCGAGGGGTCATGCAGCACGATCGCAAGACGTTCGATGTGCTTCGCGAAGTCAAGAAGATGGGCGTGCGTCTCGCGGTGGACGATTTCGGAACCGGCCACACGACGTTTCACTATCTCAAACACTTTCCGCTCGACACGCTCAAGATCGACAAGTCCCTCACGCAGGGGATCGCGAGCGACGTGAAAGACGCCGCGATCACAAAAGCTCTTCTCGTCATGGCCCACCGGCTGCAGCTGAACGTCGTGGCCGAGGGCGTCGAGACCGAAGCCCAGATGTCCTTTCTCGGCGACCATCGCTGCGACGAGGTGCAAGGCTACTTGTTCAGTCGTCCGCTCCCGGCCCACGAGCTCTTGGACGCACTCGAACGATACGTCTCCACTTCGCGTCCTCTCTGAACTTACGCTCCCGCCCGGGATCCGCTAACATAGATCGATACCCCGGCCCCAAATGCTCGACAAAACACTGAATACCCTAAGCGGACGTCTCGAAGTCTCCCCACTTTTGGACATCGTCCAAATCGTGGCCTATTCCCAACAGAGTGGGCTGCTCTCGATCAAAGGCGCTACGAGCAAAGGCCTCGTGATTTTCAAGAATGGCGACGTGGTTTGTGCCTACTCACCGGGCGCGCTGACGTTGCTCGTGAAGGCCGCCAAGGAAGCCGATGCCGATCACCGTCTCACGTTTCGTCGCATCCAAGTCCTCACAGCGCTGAAAGAGCTCCTCGAAATCCCCGAGGGCGAATACCGTTTCGTCAAACGCGAAGAGCCCGTGGACGAGCTTCAAGGCCTGGACATCCAGTCGTTCTACGCGGCCGGTGCCCTCGATACCGGTGACCTCCTGCTCGTGCTCGAAAAAGCGATGGATCCGGACAGCGAGGAAGTCGCGGTCACAACGGTCGAGTACGACAACAAGCCCAAGAAAGCAGGGGAAGAAGCGCGCGTTGAGCCGCGCTACGGGCCCTTCACCATCCCGGCCGAGCTATTCCTTTCCGATCTGACCGTTTTCGGCTATTTGACTAATCTGAGCCGGGGCGGTACCTTCTTTCATACGGACGAGTTGCCCGATGAGGGCGCCGTGGGCCGAGTGCGGTTCGAGCTCCCCTGGGGACTCGGGCAATGCAGAGCCAAGGTCAAAGTGGCCTGGCAGCGCTCGGAAGGGGCCGAACCTAAAAAGGGTGTCGGGCTCTCTTTTCTCGAGTTCTCCCCCGATAGCAAGAGAAGAATCGCCCTTTGTTTGGAACGTTTCGCGGAGCTCGCCGCGGACGTGGATTTCGAGGCTTGAGCCCGAAAATTCAAGGAGAAGGAATGTCCACACATCTAGTTGAGCCCCATGGCGGGAGTCTCGTCGACGTCATCGCCACGCCAGAGCGGCAGGAGGAAATCAAAACGGAATCTCGGGATTGGCCGTCCTGGGACCTCACACCCCGTCAGCTTTGCGACCTGGAGCTTCTGCTCAATGGCGGCTTCTCACCGTTGACCGGTTTTCTCGGCCGCGCCGACTATGACGGTGTGTGCTCCGACATGCGGCTCGCGAGCGGCATCCTGTGGCCGATACCTATCACCTTGGATCTACCGGAAACTCTCGCGAAAAAACTCTCTTCGGGATCCAAGCTCGCGCTTCGCGATCCGGAAGGTGTGATGCTGGCCGTGCTTCACGTCGAAGAAGTGTGGCAGCCGGACCGCGACAAAGAAGTCGAGTCGGTATTCGGAACGACGAATCGTGAGCATCCCGCGGTCGCTTACACGCTCGACCAAGCCAACCCCTATTACGTCGGCGGGCGCCTCGAAGGCCTACAGGTTCCGAGCCACTACGACTTTCGCGCGCTTCGCTTCACGCCCAAGCGGCTGCGCGAAGAGTTCACGCGGCTCGGTTGGAGGAAGATCGTCGCCTTCCAAACGAGAAACCCCATGCACCGCGCCCACCACGAGCTCACACTCAGAGCGGCGAAAGAGGTCGAGGCCAACTTGCTGATCCACCCCGTCGTGGGCATGACCAAGCCCGGCGATCTGGACCACTACACGCGCGTGCGCTGCTACCAAGCGATTTCGGAGCATTATCCACGCAACACCGCGCGCCTTTCGCTTCTGCCTCTCGCGATGCGCATGGGCGGCCCGCGCGAAGCGGTCTGGCACGCGATCATCCGGAAGAACTACGGATGTACGCACCTCATCGTCGGCCGGGATCACGCCGGCCCGGGGAGCGATTCGAGCGGCCAGCCCTTTTACGGCCCCTATGACGCGCAGGAGCTTTTGCAAAAGCACGAAAAAGAGCTTGGCGTCGCGATGGTGCCGTTCAAGATGATGGTCTATCTCGAGGATAAAGATGCGTACATGCCGCAGGACGAAGTGCCCGATGGCGCTCGCGTTTCTAGCATCTCTGGAACGGAGCTGCGGGAGCGTCTCGCGACGGGGAAGGACTTGCCGGAATGGTTCACGTTCGAAGACGTGGCCACGGAGCTCAGACGCACGCATCCTCCCCGGAAGCAGCAAGGCCTCACCGTTTTCTTTACCGGCCTCTCGGGCTCGGGGAAATCCACCGTCGCGAACGTGCTGCTAGTGAAGCTTCTCGAAATGGGCGGAAGGCCGGTCACGCTTCTCGACGGCGACATCGTACGCAAGAACCTGTCCTCGGAGCTCGGCTTCTCGAAAGAGCATCGCGATATCAACATCCGCCGCATCGGCTATGTCGCTTCGGAGATCACGAAAAACAGAGGCATCGCGATTTGCGCCCCCATAGCACCTTACGATTCGGTGCGTAAGGAAGTCGAAGCAATGATAGCACCGCTCGGTGGCTACATTCTTGTCCACACGTCGACGCCCCTCGACGTCTGTGAGAAGCGCGATCGGAAAGGCATGTACGCGAAGGCGCGTCAGGGCATCATCAAAGAGTTCACGGGCATCTCGGATCCTTATCAAGTGCCCGAGAACGCCGCGCTCACGATCGACACGACCGATATCAGCCCCGAGGAGGCGGCGCAAGAGATCATCTTGCACCTCGAGAGCCTCGGGTTCATCGGAGCATAGGCAGTGGGCACGACGCCTATCGAGCGCATCTGCGAAGCTCTGCTGGCCGCGGAGAAAGTGCTGGCGGCCTTCACACCCGGCGAAGTCGAAGCGGAAAAAAAAGCTGGCGGCGATCCGGTCACCGCGGCGGACAACGCCGTTAACGACGTGCTCCACGAGCTTCTGCCGCGCGAGGGCGAAGGCTGGCTCTCGGAGGAAACGACCGACGATCTGGTCCGCTTGGCCGCCGAGCGAGTCTGGGTTGTCGACCCGCTCGACGGCACGAAGGAGTTCGTCCTCGGCATCCCCGAATGGTGCGTGTCCATCGGCTATGTCGAGGACGGTGTGCCCGTCGCGGGCGGCATCTTGAACCCGCAATCCGGGGAGAAAATCGTTGGGGGCCGCGACATCGGTGTGTCGAGAAACGGCGAGCAGGCTGCGATGAGCACCCGCGAGGCGCTCGCTGGCGGGGTGGTGCTCGGAAGCCGCAGCGAATCGAAGCGCGGCGAGTGGGACATCCTCGAGGATGCTGCTTTCGATGTGAAACCGATGGGTTCCGTCGCTTACAAGCTCGCACTCGTTGCGGCGGGACGCGCCGACGCGATGTGGACACTCGTTCCCAAGAACGAGTGGGACGTGGCCGCGGGGGTTGCTCTTGTGCTCGCCGCGGGCGGGCAGGTCTACGAGCCAAACGGCACGCCTCGCCTATTCAATCGACGGGATCCGCTGCTGAGCGGGCTCGTCGCCCATCCACAGCACTTTGAAAAAGACGTCAAAGCCGCGATCGAGCGCCACGGCCGCGCTTATCGAGATCAAAACTAGTAGGCGTTACGTTTTTCTTACTATTGATCTTTGACGAGGTCGCGCGCGGCGTCGCGTACGAGCGGCCACGTCGAGGTGGAAGGATCGATCATCTCGAAATGGCCCGATTCGGTGGCGTCTTGATGTCTACAGGAATACTGTCATCGATGATGACAGCAGCGACGTTATCCAGACATGATCTAGATCACGGGCGCGACGTCCCAGAAGTGCGAAGATCCGCGCACACCACTTTCGAGTGTCGAGCTTTGGAGCGGTTTCTATAGAGTTTTTCGTCGACAGCACTCGCCATCTGCTCGGGGTCGACGGAAAGGCCGAGGAATTCCTTGATGCGGCGAGCCTGCTCGAGGGGTTTCGCGACAACGTCCCGGTAGGGCACGTTCAGGAACTCGAACGGGTCCGCGTGCGTCATCAGATAGTTCACCTTCCACAAATGGTCTTTCCAGAGCTCGAGCATCCGCTCGTCATCCGTGTCGTTGTCCTCGCCGCGCCGGTCCAGCATTTTCTGCTGGGAGGCGAGGACTTCAGAAAGATCTCGCCGCATGAAGATCACTTTGTAGTTGTTGGTCTCCGGCAAGTCTTTCAACAGGAACGAGATGATCTTGATCGCTTTACCGCGGGCGTCTTGGACCCACGCCCTGTCCTCGTTATCTTTGAGAAGGTCTTTCACCCGCTCGTCTTCGTAATAGCCCTTGGGGTTGTCCTCACCGGCCTTGCGCACGCCGTCGGTGACGACCGAAACGCCTGCCGCCGCTAGCATTTGCATGGTCATGGACGTTCCCGAGCGAGGAAGCCCCGAGACGATGATGATGGGCTCGCCGTAGCGGATTCTTCGATAGAGTCTCTTCATGACGGCCATCGATCCTATAACATCCAGGTCGGATTTTGCGGTAGACTGCTTGGTTATGCTTGGACGCAAATCTGAGAGAAATCGACCTTGGTTTTCGGCGGGTCCCGCGGCACTTGCTGCGCTCGTCGCGACACTTTTGTTCCTCCCCGCGCCCGCAGACGCCTATATCGGCCCAGGCGCCGGCTTTGCGCTCGTGTCGTCCTTTCTCGTCGTCTTTACGACCATCGTCATAGCACTTCTCTCGCTTCTCATCTGGCCTTTCCGGATGACGTGGCGCTTTCTTCGCCGAAAAACCCAAGCCAAACCCTGGGTGAAGCGCCTGATTATTGTTGGCTTCGACGGACAAGACCCAAAACTGACCGACAAATTCATGAAGAAGGGGCTTCTTCCTAACATGAAGAAGCTCGCCGAGGCGGGTTGTTACGCGAAAATCGGAACGACCTACCCTTCGATCTCGCCGGTCGCCTGGTCCTCTTTCGCTACAGGGACGAACCCGGCGCGGCACAACATTTTCGACTTTCTCGACCGGGACAAACGGAACTACTTGCCGCTCCTTTCGTCGACCCATATCGGGAGCGTCGAAAAATCGCTCAAGATCGGCCCCTACAGAATTCCGTTACACAAGCCCGAGGTGCGGCTCCTCCGGAAATCGAAGCCGTTTTGGTCGATTCTGGGAGAGCACCAAATCTGGAGCACGGTGCTGCGCGTCCCCATCACGTTTCCGCCGGACAAGTTCTACGGCGCGCAGCTCTCCGCAATGTGCGTTCCCGATCTTCTCGGCACTCAGGGCACGTTTCTTCTCTACACGACGCGGCCCGCGGAAATCTACACGACGCGGCCCGCGGAAAAGAAGTTCAAGGAAGGCGGCTTGCGCTTCCAGCTCGAAAAGAACGGGACCCGGATGGAAACGACGCTCCAAGGCCCGGAGAATATGTTCCTCGAGGGCTCCCCCCCGCTCGAAGTCCCGCTCGTCATCGATATCGACCGGGCCAAGAAGACGACCAAGCTGACGGTGGACGGCGAGACGGTCGAGCTCGAGCCGATGAAGCTCTCGGACTGGATCCCGCTTTCGTTCAAAGCAGCGCCCACGATCAAAGTCTCCGGGATCTGCCGCATGATGGTGACGGAAGTGGAGGACCACTTCTCCCTCTACGTCACGCCCATCAACATCGACCCCGAAAAGCCGGCAATGCCGATCTCGCATCCGTCATACTATTCGACTTATCTTTCGAAGATGGTCGGCCACTTCTGTACGCTCGGCCTCGCAGAGGATACGTGGGCTCTGAACGAGGGCGTTACCGACGACGGGACGTTTCTGACGCAGACCTACGACATCGATCGCGAGCGGCAAGACATGTTCTTCGCCGCGCTCGACCGCTTGCGCCGAGGCTCGCTCGTTTGCGTCTTCGACGCCACGGATCGTATCCAGCACATGTTCTGGCACTATCTTGAAAAAGACCACCCGGCTAATAAAGGCGCTAACATCGAAAAGGCCGAGCACAGAAACGCTATCGAGGAAATCTACAAACACAACGATGTGCTCGTCGGCAAAGTCATGGAGCGTCTCTCTAAAAACGATGCGCTCATCGTTCTCTCCGATCACGGATTCAACTCCTTCCAGCGCGGCGTCAATTTGAACCGTTGGCTGCAAAAGGAAGGCTTTCTCACGCTGAAAGAAGGCGCCACCGGCGAAGCCGAATGGCTGCAGGACGTCGACTGGTCGCGCACCGAAGCCTACTCGCTCGGTCTCACCGGCATGTTTCTCAACATGAAGGGGCGTGAAGCTCAGGGCATCGTCGAGCCCGGCGAGGAGGAAAAAGCCGTAAAGAACGCGATCATCGCAAGACTCGGCGGGATCAAAGACGAGGAGCGCGGTGTGGTCGGCATCCGCGAAGTCTTCGACACCAAAGTGATCTATGAAGGGCCTTATTCGGATAACGCGCCCGACCTCATCATCGGCTACAACGACGGCTATCGTATCTCTTGGGACTGCGCCACCGGAATGGTCGCGGGGCCCGTCTTCGAAGACAACGTCAAAGCCTGGAGCGGCGATCATTGCGTCGACCCCAGGCTCGTGCCCGGCGTTTTCTTCAGCAATCACAAGATCGACAAAGACGAGCCGACGCTTCTGGACATCGCCCCCAGCGCTCTCAAGATGTTCGGGCTGGAGCCACCCCAACACATGGAGGGAGCACCTCTTTACTCGGAAGGGACGTTTGGCAAAGGCGGAAAAGCATGATGAAGCAATTCGTTCTCGTCCTCTTGACCGCCGCGGCGACCGCAGGTTGCCAGAGCGGCCCAGACGCCACAGCCGCCGGGCCGAAAGTCATCGTGCTCGGCTTCGACGGCATGGACTACGCCCTCACCAAGAAACTTATGGAGGAAGGCCGCTTGCCCAATTTTTCGAAGGTAGCCAAAGGCGGGAGCTTCGGGCCGCTCGAGACATCGGTGCCACCGCAAAGCCCGGTCGCCTGGTCCGATTTCATGACGGGGCTCGACTCCGGGGGACACGGCATCTACGACTTCTTGCACCGCGACAAGGAAACGATGATCCCCTATATGTCGACGAGCCGAGCGAGCGACGCGGGAAGCACGCTGACCGTTGGGAAGTACCAGTTCCCCCTCTCGGGCGGCACCGTCGAGCTCTTGCGAAAAGGACGCGCGTTCTGGGAGGTTCTCGAGAACCACGGCTTCGAGACGACCATCCTGCGCATGCCCGCTAATTTTCCTCCTTCCGGAACCGCTTCCTTTGAGCTCTCTGGAATGGGAACGACGGACATCACCGGCAGCTCTGGCGAGTTTTCGTTCTACACGTCGAAGCTCTTCGCTTTTGCCGGTGAGGACATCACGGGCGGCGAGGTTTATGAAGTCGACATCTTCGACGATCTGGTAGAGGCGAAGCTCTACGGCCCGGACAACCCGTTCCTCGTCGAGCAGGAGAAGCTCACTTCGGAGTTCACCGTCTATCTCGATCCGATCGACCCTGCAGTCAAGATCGTCGCTGGCGATCAGGAGCTCATCCTCGAAGAGGGCGAGTTCAGCGACTGGGTCCCCGTCGACTTCCCCATGATCCCGACCCAGAGCCTCACGGGAATGGCACGCTTTTACTTGCGCTCCGTCCGGCCCGATTTCGAGCTCTACGCGTCGCCGGTGAACTTCGACCCCATGGCACCTGCTGCTCCCATCTCGACGCCTGACGACTACGCCGCCGAGGTCGCGGCCGCGACAGGGCGTTTCTACACGCAGGGTATGCCCGAGGACACCAAAGTAGTCGAACAAGGTGTTCTCGCTGTGGACGAGTTTCTCGCGCAAGCCGAGATTGCAGGTCGGGAGATTCAGGAGCAGTATGCCTATGTGCTCGGGCAGTTCGACGAGGGGCTGCTCTTCTACTACACCGGCAACGTCGACCAGATAAGCCACGTGATGTGGAAGACGCTCGATCCCGAGCATCCCGCTTATGACCCCGAAGTCGATCCCCTATACGCCAACCTCATCGAGTCTCTCTACGTTGGCCTCGACGACATGGTCGGCTACACACTCGAGAACATGGACGAGGATACGACGCTCATCGTCATGTCTGATCATGGCTTCACATCGTGGCGCCGGTCGTTCCATCTCAATGCCTGGCTGAAAGAGAAAGGCTATCTCACCGTCAAGAATCCGGACATGGAAAACGATCCAGGCTTGTTCGTTAACGTCGACTGGACCCAGACGCAGGCCTACGCACTCGGGATCAACGGCCTCTACATCAACCTGCGCGGGCGTGAGAAACACGGCATCGTGCCGGACGGCGAGCGAAAGGCGCTCATCGACGGAATTTGCGACGACCTGCTCGCAGAGATCGATCCCGTGACCGAGACGAACGCGGTGACGAAAGTGTACAAGCGCGACGAGTATTACAAGGATCGAGGGGAGATCGAGATCGGGCCCGACATTATTGTCGGCTATGCGAAAGGCACGCGCTCGTCGGGACGAACGGCTTTGGGTTCGGTCGGCAAAGAAATCATTACCGACAACACCGACGATTGGAGCGGCAGTCACTTGATGGATCACGAGACGGTGCCAGGAATTCTGTTGACGAGCCGCGTGCTCGAGAAGAGCGCGCCGAGATTAAAAGACCTCGCGGCGGCCATCCTCGCCGAGTTCGGGATCGACGAGCCTATCAATACCAAGAATACCGACGAATAAGAGGCAAAAATGTTTGGATCAAAGATCAAACTAGACAAAGACCTTCTCGCCCGGGTGAAGAAATATTCCGACATCGCGGGCTATTCCTCGCCGGCCGAGTTCATCTCCCACGCGCTCGAAAAAGAGCTCGCCAAGCTCGAAGATGCTGGCGACGAAGAAGAAATCAAGAAACGGTTGAAAGGACTGGGCTACATTTCCTAGCCGCCCATGTCATTCATCAACGCGCTCATGCGCCCTCTCTTCGACGCGCTTCTTTATCCGTTTCGCGATTTGCCCGCGATGGTGGGTATCACCGTCGTCTCGCTCCTGACCGCGATCGGACTTCTCATCGTCTTTAAGCACACATCGAACCGAAAGGCCCTCGAGAACGTGAAGCAGCACATTCACGCGGGTCTTTTCGAAATTCGCCTGTTCAACGACGATTTTCGAGCCATCATGCGGGCACAGCGCGACATCCTCCGGCACAACTTGACCTATATGCGTTATTCCTTGGCTCCGATGGTGTGGACCCTCCCACCGCTCATCCTCATCATCGCGCAGCTCCAGTTCCACTACGGCTATGAAGGTCTCGAGGTCGGCAAAGACGTGCTGCTCAAAGTGCAGCTGGAATCCGGCGCCTACAGCGAACGCGTGAAGCCCGCTTTCGAAGTAGACTTGCCGGACGGCTTGAGTCTGCGCGAGCCCGCGGTCTGGATACCTACGCTCGGAGAAATGGCCTGGAGACTCACGGCCGAAGCGCCCGGCGATTACGAGCTCGAGATCCGAAACGGAACCGCTGCCGCGACGAAGACCGTGCGCGTCATGGACAACATCGGCCGCCGCTCGCCGACGCGCGTGCGTGGCTTCGTCGACGAGCTGCTCTATCCGGCCGAAGCAGCGCTTCCCGGAGACGGGCCGATAGAATCCATCACCGTTACCTATCCGGACGCAAACGTGAACGTGGGCGTCTTCGGCCTCGAGATCCACTGGATGATTATTTATTTCGTGCTCTCAATGGTCTTCGCCTTCGCCTTGAGAGGGCCTTTCGGGGTTACTTTTTGACCACAGGATCGTCTTCAAAGCGCGGCAGACGGCCTTCAGCACTTCCACTCCTCCCCGGTAGCGAAACCTTCGACGCGCTCCACGAGCACGCGGCCATACCAGCTGCGATCAAAGATGGCGACGTGGCCCTTCTTAGGCAGGTTGCGCCAGAAGCGCCAGAGGTAATGGTGCGCGAGCTCCTCGTCGGTGGGTGACGCGATGGGAATGACCCGATAAAGTGCGGCGTCCATCGCGTGCGTCAGCCGACGGATCACCCCGCCTTTGCCCGCAGCATCCCAGCCCTCTCCTCCTGGTAGCATCTTCGAAAAAATGCGCCGTGATATAAGGAGGGTCCATCCATTCGTGGAGAAGGTTCGCCACCTCGGTGCAGCCCAGCCGGTCGTTTCCCGCGAGTACGAGGATCAACGGAAAATCGCTTTCGCGAAGCTCGTACTGAACCGTGAGCAGGCTGACCCGAAGGGATGGCTCGATTTTCTCGTATTCTTCTTTGCTCATCTTGCTGCCGAGCTCGGCCGCCTCGAACATCGCGCGCTCATCATACCTCGTTGTCTCTGTTCCGTCGGCGTTTCGCTCTAAAGGCCTTGGAATCTTTCGTGCCTTCAAAAAAGTCTCTTTTCCTCTCGACAAATGCGTCGGCATCAGTAAAATGGGACAGTTTTTAATTGTGACGGGGAAGGGGTTCCGGGTCGGCATGGTAGAACGCACTCATTAAACTATTCGCGGGACATTCATTAAACTCGCGTCAACCCCAGTTTCACGTTCCTTGTCGTAACTAGAGTCGACGTTTGTCCGACATCGAGAGACGCAAACCCGAAAACAAATCCACCAATCCGGACCAAACGTCGCGGATTGATGAATACTTTGAGGGTACCACGTTGTCCACCAATGAAACTTCATTCCAAAGAGAAGGACTACCTGAGGATTACCGCATGCGTCACGACGAACACTTTGTCGACGAGCTCGTCGCCGCGGGAAGCATGCCGCAGCTCCGGCTCGTGGCGGCGAGCGAGATCGAGGGGGCTACGACCAGCACGGAAAGTCTCGTCGGCCTCGTAGATTCGATTCAAGCTTATGGTATCCTCCAACCGCTTCTAGTTCGGCGTCGTCACGGACGCTATGAGCTGCTCGCGGGGTCGAAACGGCTAACGGCTGCCCTCGATGCTGGTCTGAAAGAGGTGCCCTGCCTCGTTCACGAGGTGGACGATGTCGAAGCGCGCCGTCTGGCCGAAGCCGCCAACCGCCGGACCAGCGGCCCGCAGCCCTCCAGTGTGTCGGAGCAGCCCCTCGGCGCCTCCGCGAGCTCCATGCTCGAGTCGAGCCTTCAGACGATCGTCTCGACGCTTTCCCTTTTGGAACAGCCTGAACGGCCGCTTCGCGACCATGTCGCCGTCGCGCTCATCCGCGCCGAAGCCATGAAATCGGAGCGGCTTCTCCACGGACTGCTGCTTCTGGCAACCGATCCACCGCTCATCCGCCGGTCCTTCGACGCCGCGCGAATTTTGAAGTCCGTACTCGAGCACTCCGAAGACGAAGACCGAGGAGTATGTGGTGACATTGAGGCCGAAGCCTGTTTTCGAGCCGTCCATCCGAAAGCGCCCCAAGCCCCCTGGGAACGCAGAGCGCCCTCCAAGCGCGCCGTCAGCATCGACGTCAACCCCATCTTGTATGCGTGCTGGCACGGCGCCCTCGCTCAAGTTCAGGTGCTTTATGCAGTATTGGTAGAGACTCTTGTAGCCGAGCTCGAGCGCGGTCTTCCGCGCCGACATCTCGGCGAGATGCGCAATGAGCTTGGCAATGTTCGTGTTCTCCGCGAGAACCAGCTTCTCGGCGGACCGAACGAGCGCGTCATGGGGAAGTGCTTCGAGCTTCATGCAGTAGCTCTTGAATTTCTCGATCATCCTCTCACCTCGGTAATTAATTATACTCTACTGTTTCTTATACGCTTTGAGCCGACACAGGAGCATCCAAAAACAACTTGGTGAGATGAAAGTCAAAATGTCCGATTCGAGCCCGACAGACACTCATCTTGCGCCTGTGAGCTGCCTTGGTGCACAACTCCGATAGAGGCCGAGAGCTCGCTTGGCCCCGACTCCCATCATCCGATCATCTCGCTATCAGGCATCCCGAGCGCCGTCATGGTGTTGAGAATCTTGCACCCGATCCTTGCCTCGACTCTCTGTGCCGCCAACCCTCTCGCTCGCATCGCTGAGCCCACGATAGCCTTGTAGCGATGGAACGTTGCCTCGACTTTGCTCCGTTTGCTGTAGCCCGATTCTGTGTGCCACTTTCGTTTGCCGAGCCGAGCTTGTGCTGCAATGTTGCGATTGCGCTGTCGGCTGCTCGCCGGCCCCGATGCGAGCTGGGCGCCCTTGCGCGGCGGTATCAGCACCCTCGGCGAGCGATGAGCGCTGTGATTCTCGATTGCCTCATAGACGCCGCTGGCGTCGTATGCGGTGTCAGCTCTGGCCGATGAGATGGGACTGTCGCTCTGTCCGACAAGCGATGCAACCCGCGATGAATCGCGGGCTCTTTTGCTCGTCAGCTCGCCGGCGACGACTTCGCCAGTCTGCTCGTCGACACACAGATGGAGCTTGCGATAGTCCCTGCTATTTGGTGCTCTGCGCAGCTGGCCGGCGTGGACAGCGAGACCGCTGCTGTCGATCAAGATGTGCAACGGCGTCTTCTGCTTGTCTTGGTAGAAGGGGACCTTACCCAGCTTCGCCTTGCGCCTCGAGATCGTGGTGTGATCGGGCACATCATTGTCTAGCTTCATCAGAGCGAACAACGATCGCAGCAATCCCTCGCTCTGCCTAGACGACAGATGAAAACACCATGCCCAGGGTGACAGCCGTCTCGATGGCGTGGTTCGAGTACTTGCGTTGACGGCCCGGTTTCCTCCTCCTTGGCCGGGGCGCGTCCCAGTTCAATTGTGGACAAGCTTGCCGGCGGTGAGCGAGATCCAGACGGTCAGGCTCCCGCGGTTGCGTAGACCCGCCTAATATTCACGCCAATTCCTCACGCGATAGGCCTTCTTCACATACTTCCGCTGAGTGCGTTTGAAAATGCTCATGGGGAACCTCGTATCCGCGAGTACAGGACAATTGTGGACCGAGATCGCGAGTTGTGCACCAAGGCAGCGACGCACCGGTATCTTGACGTGCCAGGGAGAGTCGGTCACGCGCCACGTGGTGTTTCGAGAAGGAGGTGTTGTGTCGGCGCGCTCTTCCGACGACTCGGAACGGCTGGGCGAAGTGATGGTGCGCCAGGGTTCGATTACCGAGCAACACTTGAAAGACGCGACCCTTTTCGCCAGGAAGGGCAGACGCCTCGGCGAAGTGCTCGTAGAGCTGAACATCATCCAGTCGGAAGAAGTCGAGGATTTCGTTCGGATGCAAATTCTCGAAATCTCTTCGAACGTGATGATCCAACCTCCGAAAAAGATGGCCTTCAAGAAGACGACCGACGTGACCCAAGTCGTGGTCGAGCCCGTCGCCATTCTCGATATCATCATGGAGGCCGCCCGCCGAACGCCTTCGATCGACAATCATCTCAAAACGCTTCTGGAGGATGACCGTCATCTCTCGCTCACCAAAGACTCCTTCGTGCTCATGGAGCGCGTGACGATGAAACCGCAGGAAGCGTTCATCCTCTCGCGCATCAACGGCATGGAACCGGTACGTTCCGTTTTCGCATTGAGCCCACTCACCGAAGAGCAGACCGCGCGCGCGGTGCTCGGACATCTCTCGGTGGGCATTCTGGAGCTACGAGAGAGCAACGTACACGGACTCGCCCTAAAGGCTTGATCTCTCGCTGAAGCGGGGAAAGGTGTGGCTCCCCGGGTTGGACTCGAACCAACAGCCTACGGATTAACAGTCCCGGACGAGGATTAGCCGCAACCTGTTGAAAACAGGGATTGATTCCCCGCTTTTACCCGAGTTTCGCCACCTGAGTCCCAACAAATTTCCCAACACCATAAAACGGTCCGCGTTGGAACGACCGTTGGCATTCAGCCCGCGCATTCCCCAGAATTCCTCCAGAATCGCCGTTTATTTCACTACGCTATGCCTACGCTCGATCTGAAAAATCAGGTTGTCGTAATGCAGCATTCAAAAAACAAGCGACGACAGGAGAAAAAGGATGAGCATTCGCGATGCGCAGCACAAGCTTCGGATTCTGTATGGCCTCTTTGAGGACGAGCCAACGCCTGCCCAGGTTAGAAAATGGAGGGACCGCGTACGTGCGCTTACGAACCAGGGCTTATCCTCCGAGGACGCCGGCGACCGGGCCGCAAAGGAAATCTTCACGACCAACATGACGCACAACTATGCCGCGCAGCCAGACACGATTCATAATATCTTGAACGATATCGATAGGGACTGATGATTCGTGGCTCTAGATTGCAATTGGGGCTGAGGGGACACCGCGCAGGACGCGCTACGGATCCTTTTAGCACTCTATTGGATGTCCGACGCGACCTAGACAAATCTTCTGCTTCGTCCGCGGAGTGGAAGCGACTGCCTTCCCTTTCACCAGTTCCCGGGAGGAATGGACCCGGCTAGCGCAGGTTCCCGCGAACACGGCATCGGTGGATGTAGGCGAAACCCCATCGTCGAGCCCGGATATTCCCCACAACGACGCTTCCGCGCGCGTGTTTCACCACGCTCAACTCTTTCAAATGCATTAACTTACCAAGATTGTCCGACCGACGACGTTGGCGCGTTCTTTGCAAACCCGACGATGGCGGGCGGCTGTGATGACTAAAGAACGGACGATGATTCCGAGGCACCTCATTCACGGAGCGCGTCTCCTCTGTCTGGCGCTTGTCGGCGCCGCCGTTCTCGTCCCGTCGACCGAGGCGGCGAGTGTGCGGTCAGTGCAGTCCGGTACCGTCGTCCTCAGTGGGGGGCCCCCCTCCCAATCTATCCAGGTCACGGCCCCCCAATTCCAACCGGTGGACGATACCCGCGCCTTTCTCGTCTTCAACTACCGCAGCCTTGACGTGAGCCGCCCACAGGACGTGTTGATAGCAGGCGAGATCCTCACCGGCGGCACCACCCTCGAGTTCAGCCGAGCCAGTCCCACGACCACCACCCCCATCACCATCCAATGGTACGTGGTCGAGTTCTCGTCCGGCGTGTCGGTACAGCGCGGCTTTGCCGACCTTCCGGATGGGGCCCCCACCCCCGATGTTGTCGACGTCCCCATCGCGCCGGTCACCCTGGCGAACTCCTTCCCCCTGATCAGCCAAAAGATCGGCAGCACTTTCAATTTCACTCGCAAGGAATTTGTGCGGGCGGAGCTGACGAGCACCACGAACCTCAGGCTGGTTGTGCAGCGAGGGTCCGCAAGTACGAGGGTCCCGTGGCAGGTGGTCGAGTACACCGACGGCAGCGCCAGCGTCCAGAGCGGGAACGTCACCTTCCCGGATCTCGGAGCGGGGTCCCTGTCCCAGACCGTCGGGCCCATCACCGCCGTGGACACCACGAAGTCGTGGCTCCTCTACACCTACGACTCCGCGAACGGCCAAAACTTTCAAATCGGGCCACGCATGGTTCGAGGTCGGCTCACCAACTCCACGACCCTCGACTTCGACCGCGATGTCACCGGGCCCGACCCCGGCTACTTCATAAACCTCACCTGGTACCTGGTCGAGTTCACGGACGGGACGACAGTCCGGCGCGGCGACGCCAACTTCGCGAACGGCGAGTTCAGCAGGACCGAGCCGATCACCCCCGCGGTGAACCTGGCGTACTCCATCGCCGCAGGAGGCGCCTGGCAGAGGGGAGGCAAGACGCCCCGCATCGCCGACACCGTTGCCGGGAACTCCTTTTTCACCCAGCAGATCGTAAGCCCCACCCAGCTCCTGCTGGAGCGAGGGGTGGCCAACGACACCGCGGACCTGGGCTGGTTCGTGGTGGAGTTCAGGCCGCCGATGTACTACTCAATCGGGACCGAGACCGCGGCGCTGCACTCGGGCACGGCCACCGCAACGGGTGGCGTGATGACGCTGAGCGCCGCGGCCGCCAACCGGATCGGTGTGGGTGACGAGGTTCGGTTTGACCCCTGTGGAGGGTGCTCACCGGGCGGGACGGCGGATCGGTACTACATCAGCGGCCGCATGTCCTCGACCCAGTTCACGATCCAGGACTCGGCGGCCACCGGCACGCCCGGCGACGTCGACATCAACTTCGGACTCTCGGACATCGAGATCTACCGCGCCTTCAACCTGGTCTCCGATGCCGTGGCGCAGAGCTCTGACGCCAACCACCTGGGCACCTGGGACCTCACTTCCGGGAACGGCTTCCAGCTCAACTGGACCTGCTACGAAGACGGCCCCATCGACGACACCGCGACCATCGACGGCTACACCACCGGCGCGGGCACGTACATCCACCTTTATGCACCGTTCTCGATCGGCGAGGTCGGTGCCACCCAACGCCACAACGGAAAGGCGGGAACCGGCTGTCGCATCGCGCCGATCGCATCCCCAGGCGGAGACCTGGACGTCATCGCCGTTTTGGATGAGCACGTGCGCTTCACGGGCATCGAGGTCGATGGCGCGGGTATCACCAACGTAGGTAGCCTCGGCGGGTTCCAGGTCGATGCCGGCATGACGGACGTTCGGTTCGACAGCCTGATCGTGCACGACCTCCACGGTGGGACGTTCGGGGGGAACCACGATGTCGTGGGACTCGACCTCTGGGGCGGCAACGTCAAGCTGTCCAACTCGGTCATCTACGACTTGTCGGAGAGCGACACGGCAGGGGGCGACGATGTCTACGGCGTAAGGACAAGCGACGCGGGAAGCACCTTCTACCTCCACAACAACACGATCTTCAGGCTCAACAACCCCGCCGGTGGCAGCGGGGCCAACGCCCGGGGGATCCGGCATAGCCTCGGCACCGTCATCGCGAGGAACAACCTCGTGCTCGATATGAACGCGGCCGGTGGCAACGAGAGCTTCTTCGGGCCCTTCGACGCCAGCAGCAGCAACAACGTCTCCTCGGACGGAACAGCCCCGGGGGCGGGAAGCGCGACCGGCCAAACCGCGTACGCTACCTACTTCGTGAACATCAACAATGGTTTGGAGGATCTGCATCTGTTGAACGATTCCCCGACGCTCTGGGGGGTCAACGGCGCCGACCTGGATCAAGATCCCAACTTGCCCGTGATCACCGACTTCGAGCGGGGGCTTCGCCCCGCGACCAACCCGGACATCGGCGCGGACGAGTTCGCCACGACGGCAGTGGAGCTGCACTCATTCCTCGCCCGAGCGGCCGACGCCGCCGTGGACCTCGAGTGGCGCACCGGCTCGGAGCTGAACAACTTGGGCTTTCACCTGTACCGCGCGGTCTCCGAAGACGGCCCGTGGGAGCGGCTCACGGAAAGGCTCATCCCCGGTCTCGGCTCCTCGCCGGAAGGCGCGGGCTACAGCTACCGCGACGCGGGCCTCGTGAACGGGACGACCTACTACTACCAGTTGGAAGACATCGAGACGACGGGACAGACCGAGAAGCACGGACCGGTCTCGGCGACGCCCGGCGCGGGAGTGACGTCTTCGCCCGACGAGCCCGACGAGGGGGCTCCCCCTGCGTCCGAGTCCGAGGACGCGCTCATTACGTATGGCGAGCCCTCGTCGAGCATGTGGCGCGTGACGCCACGAGGCCGTGACCAGATCCAGATTGAGCTCGAGACCAACGGCTTCTACGCGCTGCCGCAAGAAGACGGCTCGGTGCGTCTGAGCATCCCGGGCTTCGTTGAGCTTGGAGAAGCGGACGCCCCGGCGCTTCCGGTGAAGCGTCATTGGGTGGAGGCGATCGCGGGCCGTAAAGTAGAGCTTTTGTCGGTGAAAGCGACCGAGGTCGAAGCGTTTACGAGCTTGCGTCCATCGCAAGCGGCGATACCCGAGGTGGTGGCGTCGTACGATGGCACGGTGCGCGCGGTGAACCGCCGAGCGCGGAAAGCGTTTCGAGGGGAAGGACTGAGCCCGTCGAGCGCGGCGCGTCTTTTGGACGTTGGCTTTCAGGGCGAGGTGAAAAAAGCTCTCGTAGAGCTGGCGCCGCTACGCTGGGATGCGGCGCGAGGTCAGCTGCTCCTTGCACGTCGTCTCGTAGTGCGCATGTCGTTCCGGACGCCGGATCCTTCCGAAGAAGCCACACGCGGACGACGAGGCCGCCGCTACCGAAGGCGAAGAAGCCACGACGAAAGAAGCGTGGCGAAACGGCTCGTAACGACGGAGCAAGGTCTCTACGCAGTGCGCTACGAAGACGTGCTCAGCGGAAGCCGCAGTGTTCCCGCTCGCTCGCTGAGCCTGAGCCGTCAAGGTAAAGCGGTGGCGTTCCATTTGGAGCCCAACCGACCGCGCTTCCAACCAGGCTCGACGCTGTATTTCATGAGCGAAGGCGCCTCGCTAAACCCGTACGGCAACGAGGCGGTATACGAGCTCGAAGTGGGCAGCAAGGGCACGATGATGCCCGACAGCGCGGCAGCGCCGTCCGGCGAGCCAACGACGTTTTACATGAAGCACGTGGAGCAAGAGCAAAATCGCTATTACCAGGCCGCCCTTATGGAGGCTCCCGACCGATGGCTGTGGGACCTGCTGTTTGCACCGGTGACGAAGAGCTACCCGTTCGAAGTGAGCGCGCTCGCGTCGACGACCCAAATCTCGAGCCTGAGCGTATGGCTCCAGGGTGTGAGTGACTTCGAGGCAGATCCGGACCACCACGTGCGGGTGTACGTGAATGGAAGCTTAGTGGGCGAGTCGAGCTGGGACGGGAAAGGCTCGCGGCGTATCGATGTGGAGCTCCTGCCAGGTGTGCTCGTTGAAGGAGAGAATAGGCTCGAGGTCGAGAACGTCGGCGATACCGGTGCGGCGTATTCGATGGTGATGCTCGACCGCTTCGCATTGAGCTACCCGCGCGTGCCGATGGCGGAAAGCGGAGAGCTCCAAGGCGAGTGGAAGGAATCGGGAGTCGCGGCGGTGAGCGGTTTGGGGCCCGGACGTCCACGTGCTGGAGCTGAGCGGCGAGCACCCGCGTTGGCTGAGGGGAGTCCAAAGCGATTCGGGAACCGCGCGCTTCCGAGCGGAATCTGGCGAAAGCTACTACGCGGTGAGCGCTGCGTCAGTGCGCCGACCCAAAGTTCGCGAGGTGCCCTCAACGACTTTGAAGAACCGAAGGAACCGTGCCGAATATCTGTTGGTCGGCCCGCGAGCTTTCCTCGGCGCGGCAACGCCACTTCTCAAGCACCGCCGCCAACAAGGACTCAAAGTGAAGTCGGTGGCGATCGAGGACGTCTACGCGGAGTTCGGCTACGGAGAGTCGACGCCCGAGGCTCTTCGGGAGTTTCTGCGCTATGCGTACCACAACTGGCGCAAGCCGTCGCTACGCTACGTGGTGCTCTTGGGAGACGCGACGTATGACTACAAGGACTACATGGAGACGGGCGTCCCGAATCAAGTGCCACCTTTGATCGTGAAGACCACGTACATGTGGACGGCCTCGGACCCGGGCTATGCGGCCGTGAACGGCGACGACTTTCTGCCCGACCTCGCGCTTGGCCGTCTAGCGGCGAGCACCGTGGACGAAGCGGAGCAAATGGTGGCGAAGATCCTGGCCTACGAGCGGGGCGACGCGACATTGACGGGACCCGCCGTGTTGGTTGTGGACAACGCGGACGGAGCCGGCGACTTCGAAGCAGATGCGAACACTCTCGCGGGTAGCGTGCTAGCGTCGAAGCCCACCGAGACGATCTTCCTGAGCGATCTCGGAACCGCCGCGACGCGCGCAGCGATCCTGCAAAGCTTCGACGCTGGGGCGTCCATCGTGAGCTACATCGGCCACGGCGGGATCGTGGTATGGGCCTCGGAGAACGTCTTCAACTACACGGACGTCGAATCGCTGTCGCCTCAATCGCAACAGCCGATACTCCTCACGATGAACTGCCTGAACGGCTTCTTCCACCTGCCGACGCTCGACTCGCTAAGCGAAGAGCTCGTGAAGGCAACGGACAAAGGAGCGATTGCAGCGTTCTCCCCGAGCGGTCTGAGCTTGAACGCACCGGCGCATCGGTTCCACCAAGCGCTTCTGCGCGAGCTCGTGGAGTTCGAAGGCAAGCACGAGCGTCTAGGCGACGCGGTGCTCGCCGCCCAACAAGCCTACGCCGAAACGGGAGCCTTCCCCGAGCTCCTGAGCGTCTACAACCTCTTCGGCGATCCCGCCTTGACCCTCTGATAACCGACCGCGATCCAGAATCGAGGGTGGTGTAGGCAACATTCCGTTACAAACCACTTCTTTTCAATGGTTTGCCAATGACAATGTCCTTCAACCGACCGTCATGTGAAGGGCTTGGCTCCCCGGGTTGGACTCGAACCAACAGCCTACGGATTAACAGTCCGTCGCTCCACCAATTGAGCTACCGGGGAATGAAAGCCCGGGATTATAGCACGGGTCTAACTTACGTCGTCTTGGTCAAGTCCTGCAAGACGAGCTTGGCGACGGCTTTGAGCGTGTCGAAGACGCCGATCCCCTCATCCGAGGCTGCAATTGCCTCGAGCACGGGCTCGTTGTTGAGGCCCAGCTTCGCTTTCATCTCCTCGACAGGAAGCGCACTCGGCAAGTCGCGTTTGTTCAGCTGAAGGACGTAAGGCAGGCTTCGAATCTCGTAGCCTTGAGCCTTCAAGTTCTGCTCGAGGTTTCGGAGGCTCTCCACATTCGCGTCCATGCGCTCGCGCTGGGAATCGGCAACGAAGATGACACCATCCACGCCCTTTAGGATGAGCTTTCGGGAAGCGTCGTAGAACACTTGCCCGGGCACCGTATAGAGGTGGAATCGTGTCTTGAAACCGCGCACGTTTCCGAGCTCGAGAGGCAGAAAGTCGAAAAAGAGCGTGCGGTCGGTCTCCGTCGCCAGCGAAATGAGCTTGCCTTTGGCGTTCGGATTCGTCTTTTCGTAAATGAATTGCAGATTGGTGGTCTTCCCGCACAGGCCGGGACCGTAGTACACGATCTTGCAGTTGATTTCACGTGAGGCGTAGTTGATGAATGTCATCGCCAGGCCTCACTCACTGAACAAGCTATCGATGTCTTCGTCGGTAATCTCCGCGAATGGGGATTCGAAACTCCCCCCTGTAGACTTCTCGGCTTCGACCTTCTGCATGATGCTGTCGAATACGCCGTTGAGCTCCACCGCGGCCTTCTTGACACGCAGCCGAACCAGGCCGAGAGAGGAGCGCTCGTCGAAAATCACCACGAGAATGACACGCAGCCCAACGATGGAAATATGGATATTGTCTCTCTCACCTTCGTGAAAGAGCACCGAGAATTCCTTTTCACCGATGAGCTTGGCGAGAGCATCTGTTGCCGCAACATTGCCGGCAGTGAGAGATGCCAATGACGTGGTGTCCAAATTGTCGATATTGCCGTGCGCGGCGATTTGCTGACCGTTCTTGTCGACCAGAAAAACCAGTTTCGCGTTGGCGTCGGTGCGGTGCCTTGGTGCACAACTCGCGATCTCGGTCCACAATTGTCCTGTACTCGCGGATACGAGGTTCCCCATGAGCATTTTCAAACGCACTCAGCGGAAGTATGTGAAGAAGGCCTATCGCGTGAGGAATTGGCGTGAATATGAGGCGGGTCTACGCAACCGCGGGAGCCTGACCGTCTGGATCTCGCTCACCGCCGGCAAGCTTGTGAACTGGGACGCGCCCCGGCCAAGGAGGAGGAAACCGGGCCGTCAACGCAAGTACTCGAACCACGCCATCGAGACGGCTGTCACCCTGGGCATGGTGTTTCATCTGTCGTCTAGGCAGAGCGAGGGATTGCTGCGATCGTTGTTCGCTCTGATGAAGCTAGACAATGATGTGCCCGATCACACCACGATCTCGAGGCGCAAGGCGAAGCTGGGTAAGGTCCCCTTCTACCAAGACAAGCAGAAGACGCCGTTGCACATCTTGTTCGACAGCAGCGGTCTCGCTGTCCACGCCGGCCAGCTGCGCAGAGCACCAAATAGCAGGGACTATCGCAAGCTCCATCTGTGTGTCGACGAGCAGACTGGCGAAGTCGTCGCCGGCGAGCTGACGAGCAAAAGAGCCCGCGATTCATCGCGGGTTGCATCGCTTGTCGGACAGAGCGACAGTCCCATCTCATCGGCCAGAGCTGACACCGCATACGACGCCAGCGGCGTCTATGAGGCAATCGAGAATCACAGCGCTCATCGCTCGCCGAGGGTGCTGATACCGCCGCGCAAGGGCGCCCAGCTCGCATCGGGGCCGGCGAGCAGCCGACAGCGCAATCGCAACATTGCAGCACAAGCTCGGCTCGGCAAACGAAAGTGGCACACAGAATCGGGCTACAGCAAACGGAGCAAAGTCGAGACAACGTTCCATCGCTACAAGGCTATCGTGGGCTCAGCGATGCGAGCGAGAGGGTTGGCGGCACAGAGAGTCGAGGCAAGGATCGGGTGCAAGATTCTCAACACCATGACGGCGCTCGGGATGCCTGATAGCGAGATGATCGGATGATGGGAGTCGGGGCCAAGCGAGCTCTCGGCCTCTATCGGAGTTGTGCACCAAGGCAGCGATCCGCAAGAAGTTTTGGGGTCGGCACCTGTGGGCGCGCGGCTATTTTGTAGCGACGAGCGGAAACGTGACCGATGAGGTTGTGGCCAAGTACATCGAGCTGCAAGGAGAGCTGCCGGAAGACGACGAGTCGTTCAGGGTAAGCGAGTAATCCTCCGCCGTGCGCCTTTAGGCGACTTTAGTCGCCCGCGAACCCATCGCCTTTAGGCGATGGAGCGCACCCGCTCAGTTCGGTAATGTGATGGGTGAGCTCCACCACTGGTTTGATGATCAGTCGTCTGAGTGAAAAAGTGCTGACCAAAAGGTAGAGCAGGCTCGTAATAGCCAAGAAAACCAATGCGGCGGTCACCGCCTGCCTGCCGGCTGCCGTCACACTTCTTGGTGTCGACACTTCCAACAGGAACGCCGCTCGCCCGAAGATATCCTGAATGTAGCGATAGGCGAGAATAGTGGTCGCATCCTGCAGCCGCGGCAGCTCAACCGCTACCGGATCGGACTTTTCCAATTCTTCTTGCGCATTGGGCCCGGTCGGCGCCGGTGTAAGCACAAATTCAACGGAAAGCTGTTTCTTGATTCGCTCCGTCCGCCCAGCATCCAAGAACCGTCCAAGTAGCACAGACCCAGCAGGCTCCCCAATTCCACTCGTTGGCAGTACCGGCAAAGAGGTAGCGAGGAAAGGCCCTTTGCTTGTTCGAACAACCCCGACCCGCCGGTTGGACGAGCTATCACTCACCGAGAAAGCTTCACGGGCCGATTCGAATTCTTCAAAGGGGTCGTTTGTTGGAATGGCTCCGGCGTTATTTGGATCGCGCCCGATACCTACAACGATATCCCCCTTCCTGTCCAAAATAACCAGGACATCTGCGTCAAGATTATCCAGCGTTGTCGCGTTTACGTTGGTAGGAACATAGTAGTCATTGTATTCGTGCAGAAACTCGTACGTGTCATCCCACTTGGAGTATTCGGAGTTGAGGATTGCCAAACCGTCCAGCTGACTTTGAATAGCTGCGGTGACTCTTGCCAAATTTTCGTCTGCAGCCTGATTCTCCAGAACTAAGAACGTGGGATACACGGTCGCCCGCAGCACAAGAAAGCTCAGCAGTATCGAAACTGCCGACAGAATGCCAAGAATAAGTAGCGTTCTATGACCGATAGTCACCGACTCTTTTCCTTGAATTCTCCTCGAGCATCTGCTGTCGATCGGCTTTCGAGCCCGCTTTGGCGTCCTTTCCCGACCAACTGGCTAACTATATCTTTGAGACCAGAATAGCAGAGTTTTTGAAAACATTTTTACGATCACGTTCACGATAAATGACTGGTTTTATGGACTTTTCTGCACTATCCACTCAGCTGGGAAGCGCTGCGCTCTCCAAACGAGTAGGGGCTCCTATCCCAGACCAAACCGTGGGATGACTGAATCGTCGCAGCCTTGAGTCCGCGGCGGTCGATGTTCAATAGGGATCGTCTCGTCAACATCGTGCTTGCCTCTTCTCGCCGCCGTGGACGGAAAGACCGGGGAGGAAGTTTCTCGAAGGAGGCTCGTTTCTTTCGAGTTGCCGCGTTCGAACAGTGAGTGGCCGCGATTACTGGGCGACTGGTGACGAGGGAAGCCGCACTTCTAGACGGGTTCCTTTGTTGAGCGAGGAGCGAATACTGAACTCGCCGCCGATGACGCGGACGCGCTCGGCCATGCTGACGAGCCCGAGACCTCCGTTCGTACGCTCGGTGTCGAACCCGCGGCCGTCATCAGAGATGGCGAGCGTGAGGTTATCGTCGGAGCCTCGAAGCGTGACCTGGACGACGGTTGCCATCGAATGCTTGGCGGCGTTTTGGACACCTTCCTGAACGACGCGGAAAAGACAAAGCGCAGCGGGAGGAGCTATGGGCTCCGGCGGATGGATGGAATCGAAACGCACGGTCGTCTCGCCGCGCCGGCTGACCTCGCCGCAGTAGGCCCGAATCGCCGCGACGATACCGAGATGCTCGAGCGTCGACGGATGGAGCTCGTGCGACATCCGGCGGGCATCATCTATCAAAGCGATGGCGCGCGCCTGGAGCTCCCCCAAGCGATGGCGAATGCCGGGCTGCTCCTGCGAGACTTCAGTGCGGAGCCTTCCGATCTCGAACGACAGCGCGGCGAGCTGCTGATTCAACCCGTCGTGAAGCTCTCTCGAAACGCGCTGGCGTTCCTGCTCCTGTGCGGCGATGAGGCGGGCGGCGAGAAGGCGAATCTCTTCGTGGCTTTCCCGAAGCGACGCTTCGCTCGTCGTCAGTGCTTCGCGCGCATGCGCATGTTCGATCGCCACACTTGCGAGATCGGCCGCGTTTCGTAGGACTTCCGTTTCCTGCTCGTCCGGCTCTCGCGACTCATTGGAGTAGAGGCCGACCGTACCGAGGACCGCGTGCGAGCTCGACAAGATCGGCACCGACCAGCAACTGCGGATATTGACGGCGGTCGCGGCCGACACGTAATTTTTCCACGACGCTTCCTTGTTGATGTCCTCCGTCACGACCTGTCCTCGCTCGGCCGCGGCGCGTCCGCAAGTTCCTCCTCGCGATCCGACAGGAAGGACGTCGAGCGCTGCGTCATGTTCCGCGGGTAAGCTCGGCGCGGCAACGACGCGCAAGGCGTCACCCGACGGTTCCATGAGTCGTGCGATGCATCCACGCTCGGTTTGCACTTCGAGGTTATGCGCGAGAAGGCTCATGACCTCGGACAGGTCACTGCCTTGGGCCACGAGCTCGAGAACGCGGTTGTTCGCCGCCTGCATCCGTTCCGCGCGTTTGCGCGACGTGATATCTTGGACGACGTTCGAGATGGTGCGCACTTCGCCGTCAACGCTGTGCGGGTAGAAGCTCGCAAGGTAGTACCGCCCGACGCCCGGATCCTTTGGATCAGGCGCACGAACTTCGAGATCGATGATGGGCTCTCCGGTCTCGAAGACATTGCGATAGATCGGCTCGACTTTCGACGCGATCTCAGGGAGCAGCTCGAAAATCGTCCGGCCCAAGTGTTCTTCTACCGTTCTGCCATGGATGGCCGCGAGACGTTCGTTGATACGCACGTATCGGAGCTCTCGATCCATGACACAAAGGCCCACCGGCGTCGTTTGATAAAGATAGTTCAATTCTTCGAGCTGGTGACGGATCGTTTGCTCTCCATGTTCCAGTGCCTCTTCCGCAACTTTTTGCTCCGTGATGTCGACCACGGTCCCGGTGCAGCGAAAGACGCGGCCAGAGGCGTCCCGTTGCGCCTCGCCTCGAACCATGAACCATCGCAGACTACCGTCTTTGTGAAAGATACGGTACTCGACTTCGAGCCGCGCGGTCTCACCTTTGATGTGGCGCGTCGTCGCGGCCCGTACCGCTTCCGCGTCTTCCGGGGGCACCAAGCGTGTCCAGTCGTCGAGATGGTTCCTGATTTCGTGCTCCTCATATCCAAGAATGCGCTTGAACACGGGGTCCACGTAGAGCTCGTTCGTTGCGAGCTCCCAGTCCCACACACCCGCGCTTCCCGCCGCCGATGCCAAGTTGTAGCGGACCTGGCTTTTTAGTAGAGCTTGGGCCGCGTTGCGGCGTTCCGCGATGACCGCGCCGAGAAGCATGCTCGTGACGACGATAACGGCAAGAAACGTCTCCAGCAGAACCAGACTTTCCACGTCCGACTCGCGCACAAAGGGCCCGTAGCCGCGAAGTGTGCCGATCGTTGCGTGCAAAGAGGCCAGCCCCGACGAAAGGGCGGCCCCGTTTGCGCCAAAACGTAAGGACGCCCAGAAGATGCACGGAAAGGAGAGATAGGCGAGAGGGAGGCCCCGTACCGGAAACAAAGAACCGAAGGCTATCTCGCCGGTGGCCAGAAGCAGGAGTGCAATCGTTACCGCGGAGAGCGCGGCGCGCCGATCGAGCGACCAACGTTTTTGGTGCGAGACGAACAAGATGGCGGGTACCGCGATGAGAATCCCCATCGCGTCACCGAGCCACCACGTGCTCGCCAGCTCGACGAAGCGGGACCAGGGTGCGAGTCCTAGACTACAAAGCGCTGTCGTGGAGGTGAGGGCACCGACGATCGAGCCGGCTAGGGCCGCGCCGAGCACGAGAGATAGGACCGCGCGCACGCTGTCGAGCTCACCCTTGAATTTTCCGGGACCCTTCATCAGGTATGAGGCGACGAGCACCTCGGCGGCTTTCGCAAGGCCCAAACAGATAGCTATCGTCACCGGCAGGTCGCCGACGAGGGTTCGGGCCGCTACCGCCAGGGCCACCACGGGCCAGAAACGCCAGCCGAACAAGAAGATCGCCGCAAGACAGAGCCCCGTCGGAAGCCAGATCGGAGACGCGTTGATGGCGTCCAACCGCATCGGCACGCCGAGCTCTGCGAGTGCAAAATAGGCGACGAGAAACCCGGCGGCTCTGACCGCTGTTATTTTCAAGTTCGTTTCCCGGCGCGTCACAGCACAACCATATCTCGCTACGGTGTGATGTGAAACTCGCAAAAAGCCGGGTGTGATGGCAGACTTCCACGTCCGTTCGTCGGCGACAATCGCCCGCTCATCGCGCGAACGGGGCCGCCCGTGAGAATGACCTCGTCATACCGGGTGGGGTTTTCTAGTTTTGGCGGGCGAGGAGGCAAAGGTGGTTGGCGGAGACAGAAACGAGGGGCATTTGGGGTCGAGGCTGGCGACGGGCACACCATCTTCTGGACGTGGACGCAAAGCCTCTCTACGCACGCATTCGCCGCCTGCTCGAGCGTATCCGTCACCGTTTGGAGAGCGGGGCCTCGGAGGTCGGGAAGCGGCGTTTTATCTCGCAACGACGGCGCGGACGATCGACCTGGATGAAGTCTTCGCGCACGCTCTTTGATACGGGCTACGCTTGTTGCTCGAGGGTTTGGGCGATGGCGCGGGATTGTTCTTGGACGAGCTCTTTCATGGCGGATTCGATCACGTAGTTGTTGATGAGCGCGTTGTAGAGGCCGGAAGGCACTTCGTATTCCAACGAGACGAGAAGCTCGGTTCCGCTACCGTCGGGGAGGATCGAGTGTCGGTGGGCCCATTTCGGAAAGAAGCCCCTCGCTTTCACGTTGGTGAATCCTTGAGGCGGCTCGTATTCGGAGACGACAACGTCCCAGACGAAGTCCACCGGCCAGCGTTTGAGGCGATAACCGAAAATCGTCCCGAGGCGGAGGTCTTCGGGGTGAGACTCGAGGCTCACCGCGATCGTTTTCGGTGTCACTTGCTGGACGTTTCGAGGCCGGTCGAAGAACGCGAAAACATCCAGCGGTGCTCGATCGATGCGCACCCGGTGTTCGATAACGGTGAGACGTTTATTCGGCGCTGCCACGGCGAAGAGCATCGTACGACGTCAAGTTGAAGGGATCAAAGGAGTGCTTCGATCTCCTTCGCCGATTGTCGCAGGCGGCGGCGGATCGCGTGCTCGTTTTCCGCCGTCGCGGATTCCGGCCGCGCGAGTGCCACGAGCGCCCGTCGGCCGACGGGCTCAACGAGATAGGGGGAGGTTGTGTCGGAAACGGACGTCTCGCCGACAAGCGCGTTCAGAACGACGTCGTCGTCGCCGAGGCTTTCGAGCGGGTGCGGGAATCCGAACTCTACGTTGCCTACGGCTGCGAACGGCGTGCCTTTCTCGTCGACGAGAAAGCCGGCGCGGGCCCCGAGCTCGCTGACGAGGCTCTCGAGGCGGGCCCGTATCGCCGCGAGCACGGGTGGGTCGGCGACAACTTCATCCGAAAGAGCCATGGGTCCCCATGATAGCGGTTTCCGGGTCCCGTTGGCCGGCTATCGGCCACGTGGTATAGTAGCTCTGATATCGGGCGGTTCTCGCGTCCGAAGGAGAATATCATGTCGATGCACCCGCTTTTGATCGGTACGCTGGGGTTGCCCGAGATGTTGATCATCTTGGCCATCGTCTTCTTGATCTTCGGAGCCAACAAGCTTCCTCAGCTCGGCTCAGGGCTCGGCGAAGGCATCAAGAACTTCAAGAAGTCGATCAAGGGCTCCGGCGACGAGACGCCGGAAGACGAAAGCAACGAGGAATCGAAGGCCTAGCGGTCCCCTGTATTAGTCCGCTAATAAACGCGCCGCCTCTGGCGGCGTGACCCGAAGAGCTTCGAGCGATCCGGCGTGTGCTAGGTTCCCCCTCCGGGAAGACCCTGTGGGGCCTCCGAAAGGAGAACCTGCATGCACGAATGGAAAAGCCTGTCGCAAGTGCGATGGGAATGCAAGTACCACGTGGTGATCATCCCCAAGTATCGTAGAAGGGTGTTATATGGGGACCTTCGGCGTCGCGTGGGGCGAATTCTTCGAGAGCTTTGTGAGCAGAGAGGAGTAGAACTGATAGAAGGCAACGCGCAACCGGACCACATCCACCTGTGTATGAGCATCCCTCCCAAGTACAGCGTATCTCACACGATCGGTTTTCTGAAAGGGAAGAGTGCGGTACGCATCCACCGAGAATTGCTGAAAGAACGTCGTATGACGGGCTTGCATTTTTGGGCGAAGGGGTACTGTGTGAGTACGGTTGGCCTTGACGAGGAGCGAATAAGAAAGTACATCCGGGAGCAAGAAAAGCTTGAGTCTCGCCAAGGTGATCTCGACCTGAGTTATAACGAGAGACGGCCCCAACGGGGCCTTCCCAACGTCATCGGCCCCCTCGGGGGGGCCTTCCTAAACCCACGCCCTATGGGCGTGGTCGGTTAGTAGTTCGTCACATAACGCCTCGCCAGCACACAAAATGATCTCGAGCTTTATGCAGCGAATCACTGATCACTGATCACTGATACGGAGCTAGCGTGCGACATCCACAACAATTAGAGTATTCGTGCGCTCGTCGAACGTGACGGAGCCCCGCGCCGACAAGAATCTCTCCAATACGGGCGCCAGATCCCGAGCCCTACCGTAAGCGAGTTTCTTGTAGGTCGTAACGAGCGGCCCGGCGAGTCTTTTCTCTTCCTCGTACTTTCGGCGCTCTTCGTACTCACGACGGATCTGCTCGGCCGTCGCTACCCGTACCATGTTGTCGCCTATTCGATCCTCTCCAAGCCGGCACGTTCGGAGAACGATCTCGAGCACCTGCGGCCACGGCACCGACACCAGCCTCAACGTTACGTGACAGGACACGTCCGGATCGGCGACGAGGTTGAAATCTCCAATCTCGGCGAGCAAACGCAGCAAATCGAGGACGTCGGCCTCCTTCACGTCGATATCGATCCGTGTCTCCCTGGCCTCTTGTGTTTGAAGAAGAGTAAGCGCGAACAATATTGCCGAGATCACAGCGTCACCTCCATCCCATCATACGCGAGCTCGAAAACTAGATCCCGCTCGCGCTCGAGAACGTCGTCGCCCGCGTGGACGAGAAGCGTGCGCTTGGCGCCGATACGCGCGCGATGCCGCTCGAGGTCTCGATGCGTCATGTGCTTTTCCACCGGTCGTTCGAAGCTCGAGCATTCGCAGATGAACAAATCCGCGCCGGCTGTTTGCGCGACGAGCGCCTCGGTCCACGCCGTATCCCCTGAATAAACGATGACGCTTCCGTCGAGGGTCACCCGGTAGCCGAAGGCCGTGCCGCGCGAATAGTGGTCAACTTCGAAAGGCCGCGCTTCGAGCGCGCCCGAGCGAAGCTCGTCCCCGGGATTCTGGTCGCAATATTCGAGCGCGAAGGGAAGCGTGCCAATGCCGGGAAACAACCATTCGAGACCTTGCGTCAATTTCTCGTGCGTACCGTCGGGGCCGTACACCAAAAGCGGCTTCGTCCGAGAGCCCCCGTAGCACTCGTGAAGCACGAGAAACGGTACGCCGGCGAAGTGGTCGCCGTGGTGATGCGACAAAAGAATGACATCGATATCGGAAGGCGAGAGCCCGAGCTTCTTGAGCGCGACGAGCGTCGTGGGGCCGCAATCGAGCAACACTCCGAGCCCGTCCGCGAGGAGCAAAATGGACATCGCGTATCGCCCCCCGCTAGCAAAAGCATTTCCCGTCCCAAGAAAGACGACGCGCATAATTGATTGTAGCCTGCCGTTCGGTTCTGCTACCTGCCACCGGGTTCGGGCACTAACATTGAGGAAGCTTTTGGCAGGCAGAAGGTAGCCAACACCGAATTACAGTTCTTCGTTGAGACTTCCGGTTCGGTAGCCTTCGAGGTCGATCGTCACGAACTTGTAGCCGAGTGCTCGGAACGCTGTCGTGAGGTCGCACCGCATCGACTCGGTGAGAGCGCGGGGGAGCTCCTCCGGCGAGAACTCGAGACGGACAAGAGCGTCATGATGACGCACGCGCATGTGGCCGAAGCCGAAGCTGCGAAGCACCGACTCGCCTTTTTCAACCGTTCCGAGATTCTCGATCGTGACGGGCGTGTGGTACGGGATACGAGAGGACAGGCATGCGGAAGCAGGCTCGTCGGCAGTGGGAAGACCGAGCTCCCGCGACAAGAGGCGTATCTCTTGCTTCGTGAGCGCGGCTTCCTCGAGTGGGCTCCGAACCCCTGCAAGCTTCGCGGCTTGACGTCCGGGGCGGTAATCGCCGAGGTCGTCGGCATTGGCGCCGTCGACGATGACCGGGATGCTCTTCTCCTTCGCGAGCCGCTCGAGACATGAATAGAGCTCGGATTTACAATGGAAACAGCGGTCGGGGTTGTTCGCGAGATAAGAGGCACTCGTGATCTCTTTGGTCTCGACGAACTCGTGGCGCAGTCCGAACCTTAAAACGACGTCAAGAGCCATTTGGCGCTGATAGTCGGGATAGCTCGGGCTTTCGCCCGTCACCGCGAGCGCGCGGTCCCCGAGCGCCCGCTGCGCTTCGACCACGAGATAGGAGCTGTCGACACCGCCGCTGAAAGCCACGATGACGGAGCGCATCTCCCTGAGAATGACTTGCAGACTGTCGCGTTTGACGTGAGCTTCGGTCTCCATATTCATTTTAGGGCTTCTTAGTGTCTCTTCCGGGGATGGTCGAAACCCCTCGCCTTTAGGCGAAGAGAAGATCGTGGTATTGTGGTCGCGTGCGTCACTACAGGCACGGAGCGCACACGAAAACGGACCTAAAAGCGCACATCGTTTGGATACCGAAATACCGTAAAAAGGTTTTGATCGGTCCAGTAGCGGTTCGTGTGCGCGATCTGATTCGTCAGATCGCGATGGAACATGAGCTGCACATAATCTCGGGTAAGGTTGCACGCGACCACGTCCACGTGTTCGTATCCTACCGACCACACCAGGACCTGAGTACGATCGTGCAGTGGCTAAAAGGAATAAGCTCCCGAGTACTCCTTCAGGAGTTTGCTCACCTGAGGAAGAAGTTTTGGGGCCGGCACTTCTGGGCCCGAGGATATCTGGCGGTGAGTTCAGGAAGCATAACGGACGAGATGGTAAAGGAGTACATAGACTCCCAGGATGGCGAGCCTCTTCACGACGACAGTCAATTTCCAATTGACAGCCCTTGAAGCCACCGCCTTCTAGGCGGTGGTTGTTCACTTATCACGCCACTCGCTGACTTCTTCGTCGGCGATGTCGAGCTCGATGGGCGATATGCGAAGCACCGTTAACGTAACGCCGCACTCGGGGCAGCCAATACGTTCTCCGCGGTCGACATCGAGCTCGTCGAGCTCGATCTCGAAATCGCACGCGGGACAGAAAGGGTAAGTTGCAGCCATCGTCCGAGCGAGGATTATAGCGCCCGGCTCGTGAGTAGCGCTATGGCTGAAGGCTCAGCGTGGCCGACGTGGCGCCCCCGAGGAGCAGGCCACTATCCCCGGAGAGCCAGCCTCGGTTCTGGTCGAAGTAGTGGGGGCTCAAGGGATGGCCGGAGGCGCCGGTCGGAACGATCGAGCGCGACCGCGTCAAATCAGAGAGGTCCGCCAAGAAGCGAAACGACGTGCCGGCGGTTGCGTCGTAGGGCGAGCGCAACGAGACCACCGCATTCGCGATCGTATAGGTCGAGCCTCCGAAGGGCAGGGGCCCGCGGCTGAAGAGCCAACTGAGCGGCTCCTCGCGACCCAAGGGGTGCCGGAACGTCGTGCCGTGCAAGGTGGCCCAATCCCAGCCGTCCATGTCATCGCCTAGTCGTGCCGTTAAGGCGCTGACGGCGCCATCGAGACTGCGCTCGAAAATGTGGGCGCGCGTTTCCGCGTTGGGCGTGTTCTTGTCGTCCCAGAGGGGCGCCTCTTCGTCCTCGATGATGGCGTGTAGACCGCCCGCATGCCCGGCCTCGAGAAATTCCAGAAACCTATCGAACAGCTCTTCGCCGAGCTCGTCTCGAAACGTATTTTCGACGAGCTCGCGATAGAGCGCATAGTAGACCGCAGGAGCGGGCCCTCGGTCCATTTGTCCGTTCCAATTTCTCAAATAGTCGACGGCCTTTTTTTGAGCTTCACCCGAAGGCGACAGCGCCACGGCGATGCGCAGCACCGGCTCTGTCGACGGGTCGTAGCGGTCCTGCTGAATACGAGCGAAGTCATCGAGACTAATCGAGCGACTCGATTGCAGCAAGTCCGTGATGCGACGCGCGCGGTAGTCGGCCAACGTGTCGGGTCCGAGCGGATAGGGCGTGTCCTCTGGCAACATCTGTTGGTTCGCGCTGACGATGAGTCCCTCTTCCGGATTGAAGATCATCGGCTTCAGCTCGTGCGGCACGCTGCCTTGCCACTCGAACTCCACCACGCTTCCATCGATCGGGACCACGCCATCGAAGCCGACACGTACGGGTACGTCGCCGGCGGGAAAGAAACCGATATTGCCCTCCACATCCGCATAGACGAACGAAAGAGCTGGAGAGGCCCAAGAGCGAAGTCCTTCAGTGAACTCCTCCCACGACCCGGCGAGATTGATCTGGAGTATCGACGTCACGTGATCCCCGGTCCAGACGGCATCCCATCGCTCTGCGAGCAGTCGTCCGTCCTCCGTTTCGCCGATGATGACGCCGTGATGCGTCACACGAACTTCTTCGTTGATGGCTGGGCCGTCTTTGACGGGGATGCTCTCGGGGAGAACGTCGATATCGCGCCACGTCTCGCCGGAGGCATATTGCGACGGGTTTTGTGGATTGACCGTCTCGAGGTAGATATCTTGCACGTCCGCGACAAGCGCTGTCATACCCCAGGCGATACGTTGATTCTGGCCGAACAGAACGAGCGGAAGGCCCGGGATGCTCGCACCGGCGACCTCCAAACCGTCACCCGAGAGATGGATCTCGTAGAACACGGACGGCATCGACAGGCTCAAATGAGGGTCGGCCGCGAGCAAAGGCCGCCCAGAGGCGGATCGCTCGCTCGCCACGACCCAAGAATTGCTAGCGCCAAAGCGAACGGTCTCTGGAAGTGGGGTGAGCGCCGCGAGTCGAAAACCTTGCCGAGCTTCTTGGCTCTCTTCGTCTTCGAGAGGTGGCGCCGCGAGCCCGGTGAGCGTGTAGGCATCTTGCACACCGACCGCTCTGACGAGCTCTCCGCGCAAGAGCTCCGCGCGTGCGTTGAAAGACAAGTTGAACGCCAGCCACTTAGAAACCGCGAGACTGTCGGTAGCACTCCACGGCTCCGGGATGTGCTCCAGGATCTGAAACTCGGGAGGGAGCTTTTCGAGATGCGCACTCCGATAAGCGTTGACGCCACCGGTATAGGCCTCGAGGATCTCGCGCCCTTCGGGTGACATCCGGTCGAGCTCTTGTTTTGCTGCCGCGGCTAGTCCGATTGTTCTCACAAGACGGTCGTGATCGAGGGCTTCGCTGCCAAGAAGCTCCGCCAACCGGCCCGTCCCCATCCGCCGCGCGAGCTCCATTTGGAAATAGCGATCTTGCGCATGGACGAATCCGGTAGCGCGCGCGAGATCGCGGACGTCGCCTCCACGAATATGCGGCACGCCGCGCTCGTTGCGCTGGATCTCGACCGAAGCCGTCAGCCCTTGAAGGGTTGCGACGCCGTCCGTTTGCGGGAGCGACTGCTGGCCGCGATAAAAAAAGTAACCCGCGACACTTCCTGCGAGGAGCAAAACGATAAAAACGAGGAGGAAGAGTAACTTGAAGAGCGAGCGCGAGGCACCGCCGCCTCCGCTTCGTGTCCGTCGGCCAGGCGCCATCTTGCGCGGTCCGGGGCGCGCCGGCGTCACCCTACCCGCGCCTCCGGGCTTCGGTCCTTTTTTAGGAGGCGGTGGCAGCGACTTCTTGCTGCCCGGCCGACGTGGAAGCTTCTTAGCCATTTCGAGATTGGGTTCGAGATTGCGAGGCGTCCCGCTCGTACAGGCCGCTCTTGCCCCCGAGCTTGCGCATGAGCCGTATGTTCTCGATGACCATCGTCTTGTCAGCTGCTTTCACCATGTCGTAAATCGTGAGGGCCGCGACCGAGACGGCGGTGAGGGCTTCCATCTCGACGCCGGTGCGTCCGTGGGAGCGCACGGTGGCCTCGATCGCGAGCCCACTCGAGTGGTCACGAATGTCGACATCGACGTAATCGATGGCTAGGGGATGGCAGAGAGGGATGAGATCCGACGTACGTTTCGCCGCGAGGATCCCGGCGAGCCTCGCTGTCTCGATGACGTTGCCTTTCTTGGTCTTACCTTTGCGTACGAGCTTTAGAGCCTCCGGAGCGATCCGAATGTCGCCGGTAGCGACGGCTTCACGATCGGCGTCCTGTTTAGCGCGCACGTCGACCATGCGCGCGGCGCCGCCTTCGCCTATGTGACTCAGCTCGGGTTTCGTCCGGCCTGCCATAAGTCCTCTTTGATTAGAAAACTGTCGAGGGGGTAGAAGCGGACGTCGTCGCCTGCTTCGAGCTTGTCGATATCCTCCGGCACGATCAGAAGCGCGTTGCTCTTGGAGAACGCCACGACGTCGCCCGAGCCTCGCGTGGCGATTGGGAATGCCTGGAGCTCTCCGCTCTCCCCGGTACGTACCCAGCCCGGAACGAATGCGCGCCGAACACCACGGTTTGCGAGCTTTTTCTCGAGCGTCGCTCTAAGAAGTGCGCGCGTCGGATCCGCGGCGCCTTCGAGGCGCGCCAGTGCAGTTCGCACGAAAAGCTCGAAGGTGACCATCGTCGAAACGGGATTTCCCGGAAGTCCGAATACCAGCGTACCATCTCCGAGCCCGAACACCAGCGGTTTACCGGGCTTCAACCGAACGGCGTCGAACAAGAAGCGAACGCCGAAAGTCTCGAGCACGTTTTCGACGAGATCGAAACGGCCCACGGAAACGCCGCCCGAAAGAAGCAGGACGTCGAAGTCGAGCCCTTGACCGATCAGTGTTTCGAGGGACGCTTCATCGTCGCGAGCGACGCCGAGATAGCTCACCGCCGCGCCCGCAGCCCGACATTGTGCGACGAGAGAAAAGCCGTTGCTGTTGCGGATTTGCCCAGGTCCCGGCGTTTCGGACGGAGCTACGAGCTCGTCCCCTGTGGCGATGACAGCGACCTTCGCGCGCGGGCCCACTTCGAGACGTGTCTTGCCCACGGTGGCGGCCACGGCGACCGCGGGTGGGTCGAGCCGCGTACCACTTCGGAGCACGATATCGCCCTTTTGGACTTCACTGCCTTTTGCCGCCACGTTTTGACGAGATTTAACGGACGTGAGAATCTCCACATCGGTATCGACCCATCTCGAGCTTTCCACCATTTGGACTGCGTCCGCGCCTTCGGGTACGGGCGCGCCCGTCATGATCTGCGCAGCCTCCCGGACGCCAACGCGGAAGTCAGGAAGTGTGCCGGCTGGAACTTCGCCGATCACCGATAAGCGCGCGGGAAGGCTGGCTAAATCTTCTGCGCGTAGCGCGAACCCATCGACCGCGGATCTCGGAAAAGGCGGCATGTCGATATCGGAAGCGACGTCCTCTCGGAGAAGCCGGCCACAGGCCTCAGCAAAATCAACCGTCTCTGCCGGCAGGGGTTCGACATTGTCGAGCACGAGAGCGAGCGCTTCATCGACGGGAATCATCTACACTCCTGCGCTCGGCTTCGAGAGTGAGGGCGCGGATTTGCTCTTCGAGAGCTCGAACTCTCCGTCGAAGCTTCGACAACCTCCGTAGCTCCGCTGTCGATCGCATCACCTCTCTATGAGGACGTGCTGGATAGCCGGACACCATGGCAGACTCGGGGACGTCGCCGATGACGCCCGACTGCGCGGTGAGCACGGCGTCGTCGCCAATGCTGAGGTGGTCCACCATCCCGACTTGGCCGCCCATCAGAACGCGTTTGCCGATGACGGTGCTGCCCGAGACGCCCGACTGCGCGGCCATCGCCGTGCCCTCACCGATGTGAACGTTGTGCGCGATGTGCACAAGGTTGTCGATCTTGACGCCGCGGCCGATCACCGTATCGCCCAACGTGCCCCGATCGATGGTCGTGTTGGCGCCGATCTCGACCTCATCCTCGATGGTGACGGAGCCCACATGCCGCACTTTGATGAACGTAGCCTCGCGTCTCGCGAAGCCGAAGCCATCCGCGCCGAGGACGGCGCCGGGATGGACGATCACGCGCGCGCCGAGCGAGACACGCTCACGAATGACGACGTTCGGCCATAGCGTACATGCTTCACCAATGGTGGCGCCGCGGCCGAGATAGACACCGGAATGCAGAACACAGCCGGCGCCGATACGGGCGTCGGCGCTGACGCAGGCGAACGGGAAAATCGTGACGTCGGATCCGACTCGAGCAGAATCGTCCACGTGCGCCAGAGGATGAATGCCTGCCGCCACCGCGTCACCGGGGAAGAACATGTCTACGAGCTCGACAAAGGCGAGAAACGGATCCGGGTGCACGATTTGCGGGATCGCGAGCCCTTCGATGGGCTCTTGTGTGATGAGCCCACCCGCCTTCGTCGCCTTCAGTGCCGCGCGATAACGCGCGTCGGAATAAAACGCGAGATCGTGTGGACCCGCCTCGGCGAGGGATGAAAGGCCAGTGAGCTTCCGGCTAGAATCGCCCACGACGCGTCCATCGAGTCGGTCGGCGAGCGTCGCCATGTCCATGTCGGTGCCAAAACTACTTTTTGAGCTCAATAGAGGAGAAACCTCAGGCGATAGGCGTCCCAATAGGATACGGTAGAAGGGGGTCCTTTCCAAGCCGTCCAAGTCGACCGCCGTCGGTCTACCGGGAGCCGAATACCGGCAGGTGATTGTCTTCGAAGGGTTTGCTAAACTGTGGGGCGACGCCGTCTGCGGAAAGTCAACCATGCCAGAGACTCCACAAAAGACACTTGGCAAATACCAAATCCAAGGGGAGCTGGGTAAAGGTGCTATGGGCGTCGTCTATAGGGGCTTCGACCCTGCTCTTGAGCGTGAAGTCGCCATCAAAGTGATGGGCGCCGCGACGTTGTCCGATCCGGAGCTGAAAAAGAGATTCGAGCAGGAGGCCAAGGCCTCGGCGCGGCTGCAGCACCCGAACATCGTCACCGTGTACGACTTTGGCTATGACGATCAAGGTGTGCCATACATGGCGATGGAGTTCTTGAAGGGGCAGAGATCTCGAGCAGCGGATCCGGAGAAGTCCACTAACGCTCAAAGAAAAACTGGACGTGGTCGCGCAGACCTGCCGTGGTCTCGCGCACGCTCACGAGCACCATATCGTTCACCGAGATATCAAACCCGCGAACATCTTCATCTCCGAGAGCGGCATCGCGAAGATCATGGATTTCGGCGTCGCGCGGCTTACGCAGTCCTCGCAGACGCAAACGGGCACCGTGCTCGGAACGGCGGATTATATGTCTCCGGAGCAGATCCGCGGGCAAAAGGTCGACGGCCGCTCCGACATTTTCAGCGCTGGCGTCATCCTCTATCGGCTTTTGACGAACAAGAAACCGTTCACCGGAGACAGCATCCAGGCGGTCTTCTTCAAAGTACTCAATCAGGAGGCGCCAGAGTTGGTGCTTCCCGACGGTGGCGGCGAGATGCCGGAGCTCCAGGCGATCGTGGACAAGGCGCTCATGAAGGATAAGGATGAGCGCACGTCTGGTCGGTCGACAACGAGTTTCAAACGGCACGTACCCGGCCTCACAAGATTTCGATGTCGGAAAGCTCGAGCTGCTCCTATCCCGTCATCGACGAGGACCCCGAGCGCATCTCCAATCTCGTCGTCAACGCGACCTCCGCGAAGCAAGGCCAAAAAATCAAGGACTTCGAGGAAACAGGCGTCGCAGAATTCAATCCCATGAAGAAGAGGTAGCTTCTTTCGCGGGCGTGGGCCCTGAGCGCATCGGCTCGCGGTTGTCATCCGACGCGGAAGCGTTGACGTGGCGGCTGCCACCCGGTAGCCTGAAGTCATAACCACACAATCTGAATTCCTGAGCTCGGGCCGCTTTCAGCCCTGGGGTCTTTGGTTATGACGGGAAAGTCGAACTTCGTCGTCACGGTCGGTCTTTGCTTCGGCGGACAGACGGTGCCCATAGGGCCTTCGGTTTCGCTAGATCCGAAAAACGAGTGCTGGTCTTTCGACGGCCATCCGAGCTTGCACGCGCCGATTACTGCCGCCGCGATGCCTGCGGCACCTACGGGCGATACCGAGCTCATTGCCTGTTTCGCCGTGGATCCGAACCCCGCGGTCGTCGCGACGGGTGAGCCGCTGCGTCTCGATGGGAGCTGCTCTCGAGCAGACAGCGAGGGCGATAGTGGCGATCGAATGGCGCAATATGTCTGGGATTTCAGCGACGGTCGGCAGGAAACGGGCCGCGTCGTCACCGTCGTCTTTCGAGAAGCCGGCATCTACGAAGTGACGCAGACGGTCACCGACGGCGGCACGTCCGCGCGAGCCCGTCCGAATCAGGACAGCAAGAAGCGACAAATCGTCGTCGAGGAACGCGTTGGAGCGTGCTTTACCGCCGCAGATGCGGACCACGGTACTGGATGCAAGATCCGAGTGGATGCTTCCTGCTCCAACGGGGATGTAACGAGCTACGATTGGGTGTTCTCGGACGAGTTCGGTAACGACTACTATTCGGGCCAGACGGTCGTCAAAGATTGGCTGAACTGTTCCGCGCCGCTGGACACGACCGTTTCCCTCACGGTGAACAACGCGAAAGGTGACGGCGACGCGATCACGAAGTCCGTCGTGGTGCAGTTTCAACGGGCGGAGGAATCCACGGGCTCCCGCCAGATGGATCTCATGGCGCGTCTCGAACCGACATCGGGTAGCGCAATCCTAGGGGCGCGCCTCGTGTCGAACGATACCCAAATCGCGGCGCTCCGTTCGGGGGCTCCGAGCCGCTTTCGCCTCGAGGGCCAAGCGGGTAGAAACCATGTCTCGATAAAGCTCGTCGGTGCCTCGTCGTCGATCGGTGTCCTTCAACTTGAGTTCGTCGGCACGGCCGGTCTCGTTTCCGGCAGTCTTCGCGTCCTCGGTGGGGAAGTTCTCTCGCTAGACGGCCGGCGAATCGTCCTGCGATTGGGCCGGGAGCCCGTCCGCGTCGAGCTCCAGATCGAATAACGCTGGCCTCGAAAAGGTACGGTTGTAGGCACTCGAAACACCTGTCGATGTGCAAAGAAAAGGTCGGGCGGGGAGGTGTGGACAGGTGGAGATAAAGCCAGACATCTCCCTAATCCCTCCCATCCCCACATCTTCATTCTCTACACCACTCCGCTCGAGGAGCGAACGAGCACCAAGCAGTGGTAAAATAGACCTATGCGGCTTTGCGGGGTGGTATGCGCGGTCGTCCTCTTGGCAAGCCAAGCCTACGGCGTCGCGCAGGATCCGGGGCGAGCAGAGCGTGTGCTCAGCCTCGAAGAAGCCGTCAAGCTCGCCCTGATCAATAACTTGCATCTGATGTCGACCGTGGACGCTGTACAGGGCGCTCTTATTTCCGAGAACTTGGCCGAGTCGCGATTCAATCTCAAAATCACGCCGTCCTACTCTCGAGGCGTCGGAGAGCAAACAGTCGTCGACCAGAGGTTCGGGCTCGACGCGTCGAAGCTTTTATCGTACGGCGCGACGATCACGGGAAGCTATCGCACCGACTCCGCCAGCAACGATTTCGGGAACTTCAACAACTCCGCGCTCTCCCTTGGCGTGACCCAACCTCTTCTGCGTGGCTTCGGCAAGAAAGCGACGGTGTTCGAGCTCGAGAACTCGAGGCGGAGCCTGCAAGGCTCTGAGCGCAATCTCGAGCTCGCGCGTCAAAGATTGGCCGTGGATGTCGTCGCGAGCTACTACAACATCGTTCGACAGCGAGGTCTCGCTGAGGTTGCGGAGAAGTCTCTCGAGCGGAACAAAGAGCTTCTTCGCGCTTCCGAAGCGCGACTCGAAGTCGGCCTTGCGTCAAAGCTCGATGTTTTTCGCGCCGAGCTCCAGCTCTCGCAAGCCGAAGAAGGCGTCATCTTGAGACGAGAAGCGCTCGATCTTGCCATCGACGCGTTCAAGTTCAACCTCGGACTAGGCCCTCTCGAGCGCGTTTCTCTGGAGATGGTCGAGCCGGAATATCAGCCGGTCGAGATCGACGTCGACACGCTCACCCGCCTCGCTCTTCAAAACCGCATCGAGGTGCGCGAGGAGCAGGATCGCATCCAAGACGCGCAGCGATCGTTATCGATCTCGAAGCAAAATCTGTTGCCGGTGCTCGATTTGAACATGCGCTATGAGCAGCGGGGTATCGGAGAGTCGTTCTATTCGAGCCTAGATTTTCAAGACAGCGCGTTCAACGTGTTCTTGTCTACCAGCTATGCGCTCGACCGATCTTCTGAGAACGCTTCTTTTGCCTTATCGCAGATCGATGTCGACGCGCGCCGGCGCTCGCTCCGACTGGTCGAGTACAACATCGCCAACGAGGTTCGAGCCGCCGCACGCAACGTCGAGCGCCTCGGAAAGAGCATCCTGCTCCAGGAGCGAAATATCGATTTTGCGGAAAAGCAGCTTCGGCTTGCGACGCTGCGCTATCAGCGCGGGCTAGCGAGCAACTTCGATATCATCGATGCGGAGAACAACTTGATTCAAGCCCGCAGCAACTACGTGTCGCTCCTCGCGGACTATCACGTCTCGCAGATGCGGTTGAAGCGCGTCACCGGAACGCTGGACATCGAAACGGAATTTGCACCTGGCAGCTTTCTTCCGGGTGCGAGGCATCATCCGTGAGCGAGACGACTGGCACTTTCCGTCGCAGCAGCCCGGTCGAGACCGGAGTCGAGACCCCGGTCGAGACCCGGAGCAGCTTGCGCGCGCGGGGTTCGTGGCTGTTGGTGCATCCGCGCCGCGCACTTTTTGCGGGGGGCGGTCTCGCGCTAGGGCTCTTCGCGATTGGCCTTGTCATCCAGTCAACGCGCTCGTCGGGGCCGATGCTTTTGGCTGCCGTCGAGCAAGGCCCTTTCGAGGTGAAGATCGTCGAGAGCGGGACGCTTCAGGCGCTTCGCTCGGTAACCTATTCCTCTGCGATTCCTGGAAGCCAGGCGAAGATTCTGGAAATCGTTTCCGAGGGTGCGCATGTCGACGTCGGAGACATGCTGGTAAAGTTCGACTCGCAGCCTTTTGCCGAGGAGCTCGAGCAAACCCGGGCTCAGCTCGCTCAAGCGCAAGCCGAGCTCGTCAAGGCGACCGAAGAGCACAAGCTGTTACTCATCGCCGCCAGGGACGAAAAGACCCAGTCGGCGGACAAAGTGCGGCTTGCGGAGCTCGAGCTCGAAAGCGTCGTCGATGGTAAAGGCAAGGTCGCGGAAGCCGAGTCCGCGGCTCGACTCGCTCAAGCGACAAGGGAGCTCGCAAAAGCCGAATCGAGCTATGAGGATTTGATGCCACTCCTCACGGAGGGCTTCATCACGAAGCTCGAGCTCGACCGCGCCAAGCAAGCTGTCGACAAGGCAGCCGAAGACTTGAAGCTCCTCGAGATCAAGCACCGCACTTATATAAAGTACACGCGGCCGGCCGAAATGGAGGGCTCGCGTGCGACCCTCACTAGCAGCAAGGAAAGGCTCCGCCAGACGCAGCGCGCGAATACGTTTCGCCTCTCGCAAGCGGACGCGACGCTCGATCTCGCACGCAGCAAGTATTCCGAGCTCGTCTCTCGCGTCGAGTTCCAGAGCGAGAATTTGAACCGCTGTGAGATCCTAGCCACCGTCTCGGGACTCGTGATCTACAAGGAGGTCTTCTTCGGGAGCGAGAAGCGGAGGGTGCAGGTCGGCGATCAGGTGTGGCCCAATCAACCGTTGATCATGCTTCCCGACCTCTCTCAAATGACGGTCGAGACACAAGTCCGCGAGACGGATATCTACAAAGTCGAAAAGAACCAGCAGGTGTTGATCTCAGTGGAAGCCTATCCCGAGCTCACGCTCGAGGGTGAGGTCAGCTTCATCGGGACGCTCGCGCAAGAAGACCAAGCGCGCCGGGGAGGCAAGTACTTCACGGTCACGATTCTTGTCGAAAACGCCGACCCGAGGCTGCGGCCGGGCATGTCGGCCCGTGTGGAGCTACTCGTCGAGCGGCTCGAAAAGGCGCGCTACGTGCCGCTCGAAGCGGTGTTCGAGCGCGCCGGCCGGTATTATACCTACGTCATGCGCGGCCATTCGCCCGAAGTGCAGGAAGTCCTCGTCGGGCCCAGCAACGAGAACCACACCGTGATCGAGACCGGGCTCGAGCCGGGGGACCGAGTTCTATTGCGAGATCCGAACGACGACATTAATCCGGTCGGTCGCGACGCTCTCCCCGGATTTCTCGACGTCGTCGCGCCATCCCATTGAGCTCTTGACCGACCTCGTTCGAGCCGTCGACGTCCATCGTATCTACCCTCGCGCAGGAATTGAGCTTTCCGCTCTCGGAGGCGTGAGCCTCGATATCGAGCGCGGGAGTTTCGTGGCGATTGTCGGCCGCTCCGGATCGGGGAAATCGACTCTCATGAACTTGCTCGGCTGCCTTGACCAGCCGACCCGCGGCCAAATCCTTCTCGAGGGGACGGACACGGCCGAGCTCGATGACAAGGCAGCCAGCCGGCTCCGGAGCCGCCTCATCGGGTTCTTGTTTCAGTCGTTCAACCTCATTCCGCAGATGACGGTGCTCGAGAACGTGGAGACGTCCCTTCTTTATAGCGACCGCCCCGAGAAGGAATGGCGCGAGCGCTCGGAACGCCTGCTCGATCGTCTCGGCATTCTCGAGCGCAGCTCTCACCGTCCCACGGAGCTCTCCGGAGGCGAAGCCCAGCGCGCCGCGCTCGCTCGCGCGCTAGTCAACGAGCCCGAGCTTCTTCTCGCCGACGAGCCGACAGGGAATCTCGATTCCCGAACCGGTGAGGAGGTTTTGGCGCTTCTCGAAGACCTCGTCGCCGAAGGGCGCACTCTCGTGCTCGTGACCCATGACGCCAGCATTGCCGCGCGCGCGGACCGCGTCATCGAGCTTTCGGACGGCCGACTCGTGCACGATAGTGGAACAGACGGTGCGGCGTGAAGCCTCGCGCGTTGACCCGGCTCGCGTGGCGAGGATTGATGCAGCACAGATTGCGGTCGATGCTTTCGGCGCTCGGCATCGTCTTTGGTGTGGGGGCCGTCATCGCGATGTTGTCCGTCGGCGAAGGTGCACGTCGCGAGATCCTCGCCGAGGTCGGAAGGCTCGGCGTAACAAGGGTGTCGGTGCGCGCCGGAGCGCTGTCCGAAGAAACGGAGTACGATGCACGAGCGCTTCAATCGCCCGGGCTTACGATCGCGGATGCGCGAGCCATCGCCGATGTCTGTCCCACTATCGCGAGCCTCGCGCCGCTACGCGAGCTCTCGGAGCAAATTGTGCGCGACGAGCGCCGGAGCGAGGCCATGGTCGTGGCGACGACACCGTCCTATATCGGTACCGAGGAGCTAGTGCTGCGCGAGGGTCGCTTTCTTGCGGATACCGATCTGCGTGAGGCGAACCGTGTCATCGTGCTAGGTCACGACCTTGCGGTGTCGCTATTTCCTTACGAGGACGCCGTCGGATCACGCGTGCGTATCGAATTGGAGTGGTATTCGGTCGTGGGGGCGCTCGAGCCGCGCGAGCGCTCGCGCCGGGGCTCGCGCCTCGCCGGTAGGAATGTGAATCGCGTTGCCTTCATCCCACTTTCCGTCATTCCCGAGCCCACCGGACGGGTGGACGAGATCGCCATCCGTATCGACGAAGCGGAAGCGGTGCGCGATTCGGCGAGGCTCATCGAGTCGGTGGTGTCGCGCCGTCATCGAGGCGCTCGGGATTTCGAGCTCGTCGTGCCGCAAGAGCTCATCGCGGGCTATGAACGCGCGCGTTTCCAGTTCAATGTCGTCGTGGGCGCGGTGGCCGCGATCTCCCTTGTGGTAGGCGGCATCGGCATCATGAACATCATGCTCGCCAACGTCACCGAGCGCATAAGGGAGGTCGGCGTACGCCGCTCGCTCGGTGCGAGCCGCGACGACATCGTGCAGCAATTCTTGATGGAGGCGTTATTGCTCACGGGTAGCGGCGGCCTTGCCGGCATCGTTGTGGGTGCGGTCGCGGCCTACGCCGTCTCGAGCTACGCCGACTGGCCAACAGCCCTCAGCTTCCGAGCCGTCCTGGCCGCCATGCTTCTCGCGGTCGTGACGGGCTTGGGCTTCGGAATCTACCCAGCCCTGAGAGCCGCCCAACAAAACCCCGTCGAAGCACTCCGCCATGAATAGCTCCAGGCGCCTCTATCGCGGCTCGAAAGACAACGCGAAGTCGCTAAGGTATAAGAGAAGAGATGGTTTTGGTTCTTTTGTCTTATTGAGCGGTGCTATGCGTTGGCGCTCCAGCTTGCCAAGGCTTTTTCTTCGTTGTCGAAGACTTCGAAGATGGGTAAGAGCTTCGTAATCGTGAGGGAGTTTTGGACTCGCTCGTTGGGGTTTAGAAGCTTTAACTTGCCGCCGAAGCGTTCGACCGTGCGGTGTCCGGAGACGAGCTCGCCCATACCGGCGCTGTCCATGAAGGTGATCTCGGTGAAGTCGACGAGGATTTGATTGCGGCCGCCAGCTAGAAGCGTGTCGATGGCCTCTTGAAATTGCTCGTGACCACCGCCTCCCGTCAGTTGTCCTCCAAGGACGAGAATGCTGATTCCATCTTTTTCCCGCAGATCTAGTTTCATGACCTTTTTCCGTGTGGGCTCAACCTGTGATCACTCGGATCGCTTGCCAGTCGACCTCGACCTCATATCTCGATTGCAATTTGGCGACGAATGCGCTCCACACCCGGCTGCGCTGCTCGGTCAAGATTTGCTCTTCGAAGCCTGCTTTTTGCTCCTCGAACTCGCTAGGCTCGAAGCCGGATTTCTCGATGATGCGCATGATGACGTAACCGTTTTGAGCTTCGAGCGGCCCCGAGACCGCTCCCGGCAAAAGCTCGAAAGCCTTCGCCTGGGCGGTGACGGAGCGCCCGGCTCCGGGTAGCTCCGTCCCTCGAAAAAAATTCTCGCTCGCCTCCAGCTCGATGTCCGCCGCATCCCCCGACAGGAGCTTTACGCGTATCTCGATGGCGCGCGCGATCGCGAGAGTCATCTGATGGTTGCTACGCAGTTGCTCCGCCGCTTCAACGCGAACCTCGTCGAAATCAGCGGTGCCGGCCTCTCGTTCTTCGAGGATCTGCAAGAAAGCGTAGCCGCGGCCGAATCCGAGAGGTATGGCCGATGTGATGCGTCCGATTTCGGTCTCGAAAGCAACGTTGGCCGCGGCCTGTGAACCCGACAGTTGCGGGATGCTGTCGGCCCTGCCGAAAAACGCCGTGTCTTGCGGCACGAGGAGCTCGTACTCGGCCGTCAGGGCGTCGATGGATCTGCTCCGTTGCAGCTTCTCGGCGGCGCTCTCGACGGCTTCGTCGACCTTGGCGGAAGCTTTCTCTTGCGTCAGCGTGCCACGAATCTGTTCTCGCAACGCCTCGAGAGGCTGCGTCATGGCGTCCTGCTTGCCCGTGACCTTGATGATATGGAACCCGTATTGGGATTGGACGAGATCGCTGATGTCGCCGATCGGGAGCGCGAACACAACCTGGTCGAACTCTGGGACCATCTTTCCCCTGCCAAAATAGCCGAGGTCGCCGCCGTTTGACGCCGTTGTGTCCTCGGAGTGCTCTTGCGCGAGCTCTGCGAAATCGGTCCCGCTTCTCGCCTGGGCAAGCACTGATTCGGCCTTCGCACGGACTTCGGCTTCGTCTACTTCCGGGCCTGTCTTGAACAGAATGTGGCTTGCTTGGACTTGCTCGGGGGACGAGAAGCGCGCAAGGTTCTCGTTGTAGTAGCGCGTTATCTCCCGGTCGATCACCGTGACAGCGCCCATGAAGAGCTGCGGCGTGAGGGCAATGAACCGGGCTTTGCGCTGCACCGGCCGCTCGAAGTCGCTCGGATTGGCATCGTAAAAGGCGCGGATCTCGTCGTCGCTCGGCTCGTAATCGCCGCCGAAGTCGGACTTGCTCACGACCGTATATTCCAAGTGAATCTTTTCGTTGCGGCGGCGATACTCCTCTTCGACGTCGGCATCGCTCACGACGACGCCGTCTTTGACGAGATTCTCGAGCTTCGCTCGCAGCAGGCCCTCGCGAACTTGTTGCTCGTAATCGGACGGCGTCAAACCTGCTCCGCTCAGCAAGCTCAGATAAGCGTCGCGCCCGACGAACTGTCCGTTTTGTTGAAGGCTCGGATCGTTTTGGATGCTGCTGCTGACCTCGCCGTCGCTTACACTCATCCCCAGGCGCCTCGCCTCGAGCGTGAGAGCTTTTTCTTGCACCAACTGCTGCACGATGTAGTTGTCGAGACCGAGCTGCCTCAGCAAGTCGGGGTTGTACTGGGCGCCCATTTGCTGCCGGTACATCGATTCCTGCACGCCGTAGCCTTGGATGAACGCCCGGGACGAAATCGGGTCGCCATCCACCCACGCAACATCGCCGGTCGTTCCCGCGGCGCTCGATGGTTGCATGAAATCCGGGATATAGAGCGCGATAAACGCAACGATCACTAGCACGAGGAGAAATGCCCCCATGAACCAGCCCACGCTCTTCCTATTGCGAAAGTACTTCAGCATTCGATGAACCTCGATCGAATATGCTATCGAAACCCTTTGGCGCAATCAAGCGCGCTTTGCAAATGGACGGGCCGATATGTTAAACTGCTTTAGAATCAGTAGTGTAGGCAATGGCGAGGCAGAACCCGTACCAGACGAACACGGGTATCCACATCGAGTGGTTTACCGTGAAGCGTAGCACGATCAACGCGCGTCACTGAACGCGCACCTGTTTCTCGAGGATTTCGGGCTCGAAGCGCGACTGTCCGCAAGCTTCGGCGTAAGTCTCTACCCGGAACATGGGCGTAGCCCTCAAGATCTCATGCAAAAGGCGGACCAGGCAATGTATAGTGTTAAAGAACAAGGCAAAGACGCAGTGGGTCTCGCCCATTGATTTCACATTTACACAGCCAAAAAAGTTGATATTCAACGGTACGGATTTGAGTCGGAGTCGAATGAACCTTCGCTCTATTCTTAGTTTCATGTCCAACGAGCTCGCCATTGATCTAGGGACTGCGAACACGCTGGTCTTCGCGAAGAATAGAGGCATAGTCGTTTCCGAGCCTTCCATCGTTGCCATCAATGACGTCACGACAAAAGTCGAGGCGGTTGGCAAAGAGGCAAAGGAGATGTTGGGGCGCACGCCGGGCAACATCACTGCCATCCGACCCATGAAGGACGGGGTCATTGCGGATTTCGAGATAACCGAGAAAATGCTCGCTTATTTCATTCAGAAGGCCCATAACCGCAAGGTCTGGATCGCGCCTCGCATCGTCATCGGCATTCCGTCTGAGATCACACAAGTTGAAAAGAGGGCCGTCAAGGACAGCGCGCTTCGTGCCAAAGCGAGCGAGGTCTTTCTCGTGGACCAAGCGATGGCGGCCGCCATCGGCGCGGGCCTTCCGATCACGGAGCCCTCGGGAAACATGGTCGTCGATATCGGCGGCGGCACGACGGACATCGCGGTCATTTCGATGGCAGGAATCGTCTACTCCAGCTCCGTTCGCGTTGCGGGCAACGAAATGGACGAGGCCATCATCAAGTACCTCCGCAAGAAATATAACTTGTTAATCGGAGAGCGCACCGCGGAACAAGTCAAGATGGAAGTCGGCTCGGCTTACCCGCTCGACAAACCCGTCACCATGGAGATCAAGGGGCGCAACCTGATCGAGGGCATCCCCAAGACGCTGGTCATCTCCGATGAGGAAATCCGCGAGTCGCTCGAAGAGACTGTCAGCATCCTCATCAGTGCGGTCCGCGTCGCGCTCGAGAGGACTCCGCCTGAACTCTCGGCGGACATCGTGGATCGTGGCATCGTTCTGACGGGTGGCGGTGCCCTTCTCAAGAATCTGGACAAACGTCTTCGTGAAGAGACGGGCCTTCCTGTCTCTATGGGAGAGGACCCTCTTTCCTCTGTCGTTCTGGGCACGGGCCGCATGCTCGAGGACGTCAAGCTACTCAGGAAAGTCTGCCTGGATTGAGTCAAGAACCTGTCGGTGGGACTTGGCCTTCCACGCCAACCCCAATCATTCATGGCTAGCACGGTAAATGCTCCGCTGGGCTCCCGCGGAGGACATTTCTTCTTTCTGTTCGTCCTCGTTGTGCAGGCGCTTCTACTGTCGTCGCAAGTGACGACCGAGCGGGGAGACACGGCGTTGCGCGGGCTCATCGTCACGCTCCTGTCACCGTTTCAGCGCGGGGCTGACGCTATCGTCGTCGGCACTCGTTCCGCGTGGAATGGCTATGTCGATTTGCGCGGCGTTCGTGAAGACAATCAGCGGCTTCGCGAAGCAGTTGCGCGGCTCGAGCAAGCTGTGTGGCTCGAGCGCGATCTCGTCGCGAGTTATCGCCGCCTCTCTGGCGTGCTCGAGCTCGCCGAGCGCCTTTCATATGAACCGATCGTTGCCGAGGTGATAGGCCTCGACGCGAGTGCCTGGTTTCGCACGATCACGGTCAATCAAGGCAAGGATCGCGGCGTGGTGCTGAACGCGCCCGTCGTCGCGGCCGGCGGCTTGGTTGGCCGCGTCATCTCCTTGGGTCCGGACGTCGCGCAGATTCAGCTCTTGACCGATCGGGATTGTTCCGTCGGCGCGCTTCTCACGCGCACGCGGATCCGTGGCATCGTGGCGGGAAGCGGGGAGCAGTCCAGCCCGTCCGGCCTCGTGTTGAACTACGTCAGCAATCTCGAGGACGTGGTCGAAGGGGATCCCATCGTGACGTCGGGAATCGACGGGATCTATCACAAAGGCATCGCCATTGGGCGTGTCGCCTCCGTGCGCGACGGGCCGCGTCTGTTCAAAACCATCACCGTCGAACCAGCTGCTAGACTCGCGCGCCTCGAGGAGGTCTTTATCCTTCCCGCTCTCGAGGACATCGAGATCACCGAACAGGTCGAGTGAAGTTTCTGGACATCGCTCTCGCGATTATGGTCGCGTTCCTCGTCCAGACTGTGCTCGGGCGCTACTTCGTGTTCCTGAACGTCTACCTCGACCTGTTCACCGTGGTTGCGGCGACCTTCGGCCTTCTCCGGGGGCGAATGGTCGGGCTTTGTACCGGCACCGCGGCCGGACTGCTGCAGGACGCGTTCTCTGGAGGCTTGCTCGGATTCAACGGTATCTCGAAGACCACCGTGGGTTATCTCGCCGGTATTGCGGGCCACCAGTTGATCATCCGGGGATGGTCCGCACGTCTTTTCTTCTTCGTAGGGGCGACACTGCTCGATATGGCGATCCTTGCGGGCGTGGGCCGTTTCGCTGAACAACCACGGGTTCTCGGTGAAGGCTTGGCCCCGCTTTATTTGTGCGTCGGCAACGCGATCGCTGGTATCCTGTTAGTAAGACAAGTGGATCAGAAGGGATCCTCCGACACGGTGTAACCGGTTGTGCACGATGAACATATATGAAGATTTGAGGCCGCTTCAAAATCGCCTCGTCTGGTGGCGCGCGCTCTTCATTCTGCTGTTTGCCGGGCTCGCGCTGCGCTATTGGCAGTTGCAAGTCGTGCGGTCGACCGCCTACGAGCGCCAGGCCCAGGCCAATCACGTGCGGCCGGTTTCCGAGGCCGCACCGCGAGGGTTGATACTCGACCGCCACGGTCGCATCATTGCGGAAAATCGCGCGTCTTTTAATTTAACGCTCGAAGAGGACCGTCCGGAGACCCTCGTAGCCCTCGACCGGCTTGTGGCGCTCCCCATGGACGGGGATTTCGAGGCGCATTTGCGGCGTGTGCGCTTGGGGCCGGCGCTCGTTAAAGAGGACCTTCCTATCGAAGAAGTAGCGAGGGTCGAGGCGCGCCAACTCGAGCTTCCGGGCGCGCGGATACAGTTCGTCCCTCGCCGCTACTATCCCGCAGGAAGCTTGTCGGCCCACATCGTTGGCCACGTGGGACGGCTGAGCGAAGAGCAGCGGGGCTCGGACGAGTTTGCGGGTGCTGCGCGCAACGACTATGTCGGTCAGTCCGGTGTCGAGCGGATCTATAACCGTTCTTTGATGGGACAAAACGGTGTGCAGCGTTTCGTCGTGAACAGCCGCGGGAGACGCGAGCGTGTTCTCGAGCAAGTGCCGCCCATTTGGGGGGAATCGGTTCAACTCTCGATCGACCTCGATCTTCAGCGAGCCGCGGAAGTCGCGTACGGCGACAAGGCGGGCGCTGTGGTCGCTCTCGACGCGCGAAACGGTCAAGTGCTCGCTCTCGGCAGCTTTCCCGCCTACGATCCGAACAGGTTTTCCGGGGCCATCGACGACGAGGCGTGGCGCGCTCTGAGGAACGACCCGAAGTTCCCGCTTTCGAATCGCGCTACCCAAGGCCGCTATGCGCCCGGCTCGACATTCAAGCTAGTCGTGGCCGCTGCCGCGCTAGAGGAGGGTCTCGCGACCCCGGAAACCGAGATGAGTTGCAGGGGATGGGTGCGCCTCTACGGCAATGTGTTTCACTGCGTTCGCGCAGGGCACGGGAGCCTGGGCTTGATCGAGGCGTTGGCGCAGTCGTGCAACAGCTATTTCTATCAGCTCGCCTCCAAGCTGCAGATCGAGACCATTGCTCACTACGCGCGGCTGTTTGGTCTTGGCACTCCCACGGGCATCGACTTGCCCCATGAAGTGTCCGGACTAGTGCCTGACCCGAAGTGGAAGAAAAGGGTGCGGAACGAGCCGTGGTACGCGGGGGAGACCATTTCCGTGGCCATTGGACAAGGAGCGGTGCTCGTGACCGCGCTCCAAATGGCTCAGCTCGCGGCCACCGTTGGGACCTCTGGCGATGTGCACCGTCCCACGCTGTTCTTGCGGCGATTACCCGCTGGGGCTGCTCCCGAGCCCTACTCGGACATGGTGCTCGAGCCGGCCACCCGGCATGTCGGCTTGCGCGAGGAACATTGGCGGGCATTGCAAGAAGGGATGTTCCAGGCGGTGAACGGCGTCGGGACGGCGCGGCGCGCTCGGCTTCGTGGTATCGATGTGAGTGGAAAGACGGGGACGTCCATGGTCGCCTCACGCGCCCGCTTGGCCGCGTCCGCGGACGGGGACCGGCCGGAGCACTTACGCAATCACGCCTGGTTCATCGGCTATGCGCCCAGGGTGAATCCGGAGATTGCGATTGCCGTGCTCGTGGAACATGGCGGTAGTGGCGGCCGCGCAGCGGCTCCGATCGCGCAACAAGTCCTGAAGGCCTATTTTGACGGAAAGCTGGACCGGAGGAACCTGCGTGCTCGACAGACAACTATGGCGCTCCGTTGATTGGTTGACGATCCTGGGGCTGTTCGTGGCTGCTGGGTTCGGACTGATCGTTATCTACAGCGCAAGCCAGGCCGGACCGACGCCGGAGCTATACAAGGCCCAAATAGCGCGACTTCTCATTGGGCTGATCTTGATGTTCCTGGTCATGCTCTTCGACTATCACACGATCGTCGATCGGGCAGAACTTCTCTATGTCGGGATCATCGGCCTGCTGATTTATCTTGTGCTCTTCGGCGGATTGCGCGCGGGCACGAATCGTTGGCTCGAGCTCGGCTTCGGGACGATTCAGCCGGGTGAGCTCGCGAAGATCGCCGTCGTGGTGTTCCTCGCCAAGTACTTTTCCGGTGTGCGAAAGGACCAGCTCGCAACCTCCGAGGTCGTCATTGCCGGGCTCTTCGCCGGGGTCCCATTGATCCTGATTGCGCTTCAGCCGGATCTCGGGACGGCGGCCACGATCGGGATCGTCTATGCGGCGATGGCACTGCTCGCGGGAGTTCGGGCCAAGCTCCTTCTGCTCGGTGTCTTCGTCGTTGTTCTGACCGTCCCGCTCGCCTGGAATTTCGCGTTGAGAGACTACCAGAAGGAGCGAGTGTACTCGTTTCTCGACCCAGGACGCGATCCAAGAGGTGCCGGTTATCAGAGCATCCAGTCCATGATCACCGTCGGGGCCGGGGGCCTCGTCGGCCAAGGATGGCTCGAGGGCACTCAGAGCCAGCTGCAGTTCCTCCCGACGCCGCATACCGACTTCATTTTCGCGGTCGTGGGGGAGGAGTTCGGTTTCGTAGGGGTCGTGACCGTCATTATTCTTTACCTGGTGATTGCGCTCCGTTCCCTCGAGACCGCCCGGCGCGCGCGCGATCGACTCGGGATCTATCTAGTCTTCGGGGTTTTGTCGATGTTCGTCTTCCAGAGCCTTTACAACTTGTCCATGGTGGCGGGGCTCGTTCCCATAAAAGGGTTTCCCCTGCCGCTGATGAGTTACGGAGGTTCGTCGTTGCTGGCCACCCTGGTGGGCTTTGGCCTAATTTTGAACGTAAGGATGCGCCGTTTCGTAAATTAGTCGGCATTCAGCGATTAGCATTAAGACTAAGCATTTCAGTTGTCAGCTCTGATTCCGATGACGGTCTCCTCTCATTCAAAGCGCATTCCGAGACCGCTGAGAGTCCCTTTACCGAAAATGTGGTCCTGAATGCTGAATGCTGGTCTTGTGATAGAGTTTAGTTGGAGCGCCTTTTTGATGTGTGGTGCTTAACGATTTTGTTGTTTTTCTCGGAGGGTACACCCTCCTGATATTGCAAAAGGAGGCTGCGCCTAAGATTGGGCCGGCTCGATGGAGCGAAGGGTTTCCCTGCGCGTGGGACGTTTGGTATCGCTTTCGGCGGTGGTTATAGTCGTGTCGCCACGTCCCCTAAGGACTTTTGTTGGTTTGGCAATAACGCTTTCGTTGTTTTCGGGTAAAGACGAGACCTCGATCGGGGCGCTTTTGGCGCGCTGACCGTAAACGTGTAGTCCACAAAAGTTCCGTTCTCAGCCGCCCTTCTTCGGCATGCCTCCTCCGAGGCTTACTATGCCGAACAAAGAAATGATCATCAGTTTCAGCCCGCTCGAGACGCGTCTCGCGATCGTCGAGGATTCCGTGGTTTCAGAGGTCGCTTTCGAGCGCGAGCGCAGCCGCGGAGTTGTGGGGAATCTCTACAAAGGCTCTGTGAACCGAGTGCTTCCCGGTATGCAATCGGCGTTCGTCGATATCGGGCTCGAGCGGGACGCGTTTCTCTATGTCTCGGACGTCATTGACGACGAGGACATCCTCAGCGAAGAGGAGGAGAGGATCGTCGAGACGGAGCGGGAGATCCGAGCGGCGAAGGGCAGTAGCAACCAGTCCATCGACGCGCTATTGAAACAAGGGCAGGAGGTCCTCGTGCAGGTAGCCAAGGAGCCCCTCGGCACCAAAGGCGCTCGGATCACCTCTTACGTGAGCCTTCCGGGGCGGCTTCTTGTTTACATGCCGACGGTCGAGCACATCGGTGTTTCGCGGAAGATTGAATCGGCCGAAGAGCGCTCCCGCCTTCGCCGTCTCATCCAGAATACGAAAAAGCGCCCTGGCGGGTACATCGTGCGCACCGCGGCGGAGGGAAAGGACGATGAAGCCATCGTCGCCGATCTCACTTATCTCGAGAACAAGTGGGTCGAGATTTTGGAAAAGTCCGAGCACGTCAAAGCCCCCGCGCTCATCCACAAAGACCTCGGCCTCGTATTCAAGTACATCCGCGATATTTTGTCCCCGGAATTCTCTGCGATCCGTATCAACTCAGAGGAGCTCTTCGATCAGGTGTTGAACTATGTGCGCCAAATCCAGCCGCAGATCCTGCATCGGGTAAAGTATTACTCGAAGAATTACCCGATCTTCGACGAGTATGGCGTCCAGTCCGAGATCGACAAAGCGCTGCGCAGCAAGGTTTGGCTGAAATCCGGCGGCTACATCGTCATCAACCAGACAGAGGCGCTCGTGGCCATCGACGTCAATACCGGACGCTATACCGGTGACCGCCGGCTCGAAGACACGATCACCCGCATCAATCTCGAAGCGCTCGAGGAGATCGTTCACCAGGTGCGGCTCAGGGATTTGGGCGGCATCATCGTGATCGACTTTATCGATATGGAGGAGCGAAGAAACCAAAACAAGGTTTTCTCAGCTCTCGAACAAGCGTTGAAAAAAGATCGCTCGCCCACCAAAAGCATCCAGATCAACGAGTTCGGGCTCATCGTGCTCACGCGCAAGCGCGTCAAGCGCTCGCTCGAGCGCGTCTTGTGCCGGCCCTGTCCGTCCTGTCAGGGAAGCAGCTGGATCAAGTCGCCGACCACCCTGGCTTACGAAATCGTGGACCAGGTGCGTAAGGACTTCGTCGAATATTCCAAAGGGCTCACGCTACGCGTACACCCCGAGGTGGCGCGCGCCTTTCGAGGCAAAGATGCTCCGGTTATGGAGGAGCTTAAATCGATGCTGCGCAGCGACGTCGACCTCCGCTCCGATCACAACATGTATCAGGAGCAGTACGAGATCGTCGCCAGGAAATAGGCCTATTCGGTGGGCTATCCTGTGAGGCCTGTGAGGGATGCTCGGCGCGACGTATAGCCCAGCCGGAGGACAGCGCGTCCTGGCCATTCGTGCCGGCGCGCTTGGCGATACGATTCTCACGTTTCCTGCGATTGCGGCCCTGGCGGCTCCGGGCAACTGCGTCGAGCTCGTCGGGACGCTGCCGTACACCGAGCTCGCTAAAACGCCGGGCCTGGCCCACGACGTGCACTCGATCGACCGCGCTTGGTTCCGTGCCTTTTTCGACGCGCGCGCCGAGGATGGTGATCTCCTCGCGTTTCTCGAAGCTTTCGACTTGATCGTTGCCTGGGCGCGACTTCCGCTTCTCGGCGTGAAAGCCCGCCGGCTGCAGCTCCGTTATGTCGAAGCTTCGCCGAATCCACCGGAAGCCGTGCACGCGAGCGACCATCTGATGTCATCCGTGCGCGCGCTCGGGTTCCAAGCACCCAAACAACCGCCCGAGCTTCGTTTCGGCGACCCTAGTCCGCTCCTTGACCGCTACGACCTCACGCCGGCGAGTTTCGTCGCGATCCACCCGTCGAGCGGCAGTCCGAAAAAGAACTGGCCGCCTTATTGGTTCGCCGAATTTGCGCGTTGTGCCCGTGCTGCGGGACAGGACCTGCTCTGGGTCCAGGGCGAAGCTGACCATGACGTCGTCTCGAGCCTTGCGCGCGCTGTGCCGGGCCCAGTCGCGGCGGAGCTCCCGCTGCGCGATCTCGCTACCCTTCTCGCTTTTTCGGCCGTCTTCATCGGCCACGATTCAGGCGTCAGTCACCTAGCGGCGGCAGCTGGCGCCCCTACGTTGGCACTGTTCCTTGCCACCGATCCGCGACAGTGGGCGCCGCGCGGGCCTTCGGTGCGCGTCGTCGAGGCGTGGGCTTCTCCGGAAGCGGTGTGGGGTTTTACAAGCGGGCTGAAAGACCGCCGAAACTCGCGTAAAATCAACGCTTGACGGGCTAGAGGGGGACAGCCCCCAAGCGCTTGTGGGGAAATTCCTACACGATGGACCCATGGAACCGTGCGCAATTCAATGCCGGGCCGAGTTGTGACTATAAACGCCGCAACCCCTAGTGGTTGCCAGAACAAAACACCCCCGATTGTGTAGTCGGCCAAAACGTGCGCTTGGGCACACTTCTTGCTAATACAACGCGTACATCAACACAAACAATAACTCTGACGGGGCCTGAAAATGCCGGGCCCCAACGAAGGAGTCAGCGAAAATGGCGACGATGGCATTGCTAGACAAGCAGGAATTCGGGATCGGCGTTTACCGTGGTCCAGAGCGCGTAGGCAAGATTCGCTTCCATATCGGCATTCGTGCCGCCGAAGGCGAAGTCACGTACTCTGCCGCCGACCAAGAGCTCCGGAAGTCTATCCGGACGCTCTTGGGCAGGAAGCGAACCTGGCGGTGGCAGGATTTGACGCGCAAGCTGATTGACAACCTCTCGCTGTCCACGGGAGGACGCTTTGTACTGCGGTTTGGGACGACGCCCTCTGACGAGGGACGTGGTGCCGGCGAACACGGCCTGCGACGAGCGATCAATCGCGCTGTCAATGAATAGATTTTCCCCACAATAAAAAGAGCAGCCCGCCACTCAAGAAGCCCTCGGTGCTGGCCCCCGCCCGCCAGCATCGGGGGTTTCGTTTTCCAGCATTCAGCATTGCTCTCAGGACTCCGGCAGATCAAGACTCCCGACAACCGAGCTATGCTGCCGGAGTCCCGATCCTGAATGCTACCCGGAATACGGGGACCTCCCTACCGGCCTAGGGCTAGTCGGTCGGCAAGTGGGGCGGGGAGACCGGCGGCACGGATTTTTTGCTGCGTTTTTTCGTAGGGGTATTTTACGCGGTAGATGGTTATGGTCATCCGTTTGTCATCGAGGATGCCGAAGCTTGCGCGGTTGTCGCCGTCGCGGGGCTGGCCGATCGAGCCTGGGTTGATGAGATAGCGCGTTGTTTTGTCGAGCTTTATTCGGCAGTTGTCGCTGCCATGGGTCAGCGGAATGTGGGTCGTTAGGGCTTCGTCGTCGAGTCCGAAGACGACTGGAAAATGGCTGTGACCGAAGAAGCAGATGGGCGTCTCGAAGTACTGAAACATGTTGAGAGCCTCGATCTCTCCAAAGATGTAGGCGTCTTCGTCGAGCGGCGTTCCATGGGAGATCGAGAAAACGTCACCTACTTTGACGGGCCCTTTGGGGAGCGCTCGGAGCCATTTGCGGTGCCGGGGGAGCAGCTGATCCTCGGTCCAGCGCGCGGACTGGAGCGCGATTTTGTTGAACATGTCGCCGTTGTCGATGCCGCTACATACCTTGTCGTGATTGCCTCGGATGATCACCGAACGTTTTAGCTTGCGGACTCTGTCGACAATCGGATTCGGGTCGGCGCCGTAGCCGACGAGGTCGCCGAGGATGACGACCCGGTCGAAGCGCTTGCGGCGCACGCGCTGCAGCACCGCGGTCAGCGCTTCGAGGTTCGAGTGGATGTCGCTCAGTACGAGGTATCTCATGAATCACTTCTATGAGGTGCGAGCAGCCGGTATAGGCACGTCGTATTCTGTTCGATAGATTGGCCTTCCAGCTCCAAGCGCAAATTGGCTAAACGGTAATACGCTTTTCTCTGCTCTGCAAGGACGCGCGCTTCCGCGGGGTTTTTCCACAGCGGGCGGCCGTCGCCCCCTACCCGCGCGAGCAGCTCGTCCGTAGGCACGTCGAGCCAGACGGAAATGCCCGCTTCCATCATGATTCGTCGGTTCTCCTCGATCATAAACGCACCTCCGCCAGTCGCGACCATGCCTTCCGGTCGTTGCTCGAGCGTTTGCAACAAGGCCTTTGTTTCACGCTTGCGGAAACTCTCTTCTCCTTCGTTCTCGAAAATATCCGGGACGCTCGCACCTGCGTTCTGTTCGACGGCACGGTCCAAATCGAAGAAAGGAAGCGACAACTGAGCGGCTACCGCCTTTCCGAGCGTCGTCTTACCGGTGCCCATGAATCCTACGAGGAAGAACCACGTCATTGGCCGTCTACCGCGCCAAATAGTCGAGAGTCTCCCAGAAGCTTGGATAGGAGATCTTTACTTTATCCAAGTGATCAATTGTACAGTCTCCGTCCAGCCCAAGTGAAGCGATAGCCCAAGCCATCACCATCCGGTGGTCGCCGTAGGTCTTGAGAGATGCCGCGGAGAGCTGATGGCTGCCCTCTATGACGAAACCGTCCGGGATCGCGGCCACCTCGGCTCCGAGGGCATCCAAGCCTTCGATGATGGCAGCGAGGCGGTCACTCTCTTTGACACGAAGCTCCGAAGCACCTTCCACTCGCGTCGTGCCGTTAGCGAAGGCCGCCGCGACTGCGAGTATGGGAACTTCGTCAATCATCGCTGGAAGCCTATCGGCAGGTACAACCGCCCCGTGGAGCTCGCGACCCCGCACGCGAATATTACCCACCGGCTCTTGACCTTCACGCGTTTCGTGCGGCTCGACGTGAATATCCGCACCCATGTCGAGGAGCACATCCAGTAGCGCCGCTCGGGTCGGGTTCAAACCGACATTCTCGACGACGAGATCGGAGTCGGGCAGAAACGCCGCCGCGGTCACGAAGAACGCTGCAGATGAAAAATCACCTGGAACACGAAATTGCCCCGCACTCAGGCGCGCGACACGGCGCAAGGACACGACGCCATGGTCGATGACAGGCTCCGCGCCGAACCCACGGAGGGCGATCTCGGTATGGTCTCTCGATGGGAGCGTTTCTCGCACGCGCGTTGTGCCTGTCGCGTGGAGTCCGGCAAGGAGGAGTGCCGTCTTCACTTGAGCGCTCGGGATGGGTAGATCGTAATCGATACCGTGAAGCTCGCGACCGCCATGGATCGTGAGCGGGAGCCGGCCGCCAGAGGTCTTGATGGAGGCACCCATCGCCGCTAGCGGCTTCACGACGCGGTCGATGGGCCGCTGCGACAGGCTCTTGTCGCCGACGATGCGGCATTCGAATCGCTGCGGCGCGAGATAGCCGCACGCCATGCGCGCGGTCGAGCCCGAATTTCCCGCGTCGAGGTCCTGATCGGTTGCTTGCAAGCCGTCGAGGCCGACGCCTTCGATCTCGACAACGGCGTCCCGCTGTTGTGCCTCGACGCCCAGCGAGCGAACGAGGTCCAAGGTGCGGCCACAGTCCTGGCCTGGTGGGAAACCTTCGATGCGCGTGCGCCCGCTCGCGATCGCGCCTAGGAGCGCGAGCCGGTGACCTATGGATTTGTCCCCAGGTGGTGCGAAGTGACCCCGAAGCCGAACCCTAGAGTGGGGTGACATGGATAATGATGATAGCACGTAGGCTCGGAATCGAGTGAGTGTGGGTTGTTTCAACTCGTTGAATCTTGTAGCCTATCCGGCCGGAGGGATGGTGAAGACGAAGAAGAACTGCGTTCAGATCGATATCCAGAGCAGCTTCGATATGGTCGATCTGGTGCAGATTGTCTTCGAGTCGGTCTCGGCGGAAGTCGGCTTCGATACCGACGCGTCCCATTGGATGAGCGTCGCGATTCGCGAATCGGTGACCAACGCCGTCCGTCACGGGAACAAGCTCGACGTGTCCAAACGCGTGATCGTTCGCTTCGAATACGAGGCGAGCGAGTTCAGCGTTTCCGTGCAAGACGAAGGAGAAGGCTTCGACCCGGAAGAAATTCCGGACCCGCTCGCAGAAGAGAATTTGCTGCGCGCCAGCGGCCGCGGGATCTTCTTCATGAAGAACTTCATGGACGACGTCAGCTATCATTTCGAGCCCAACCAAGGCACCCGCGTCACGATGATGAAACGGGTCGAATAGGCGCTACGCACTGACAACCAATCACTAGCAAGAGATGCGAGCACTATCGGTCGCCATCGAAGCTGCGCTCGCCGGCGGCGCTATTCTCGAGTCCTACTATGGCGGCGCTTTCGAGATCTCATTCAAGGGCGAGCTCGATCTGGTCACCCAAGCCGACCTCGAATCCGAAGCGACGATCCTCTCGATCTTGAACGCGCGCATGCCGGCCGCTTCCATTCTCGCGGAGGAAAGCGGTGGCCCGACCGGCGACACGTCGAAGCGATTCGTCGTGGATCCATTGGACGGGACGACGAACTTCGCTCATGCCTATCCGATGTTCGCCGTCTCCATCGGCTACGAGGAAGATGATGAAGTACGTGCGGGTGTTGTCTACGATCCCGTGCACCAGGAACTTTTTACCGCGGAGAGTGGTCGCGGCGCTTTTTTGAACGGCAAGAAGCTCGAGGTGTCGGCTACGTCAGAGATCCGGCACGCGCTTCTCACGACGGGATTCCCGTACGACCTCAAGGACGACCTCGAAGGGAATCTGCGCCTTTTCAAGAAATTCATGGGAACGGCGCGGGCCATCCGGCGAGATGGATCGGCCGCTCTCGATTTGTGCTACGTCGCCGCCGGGCGCTTCGATGGGTTCTGGGAAGAGAAACTCGGCCCGTGGGACACTGCCGCCGGCGCGTTGCTTGTTCAGGAAGCAGGCGGGCTAGTTACGGGAATGACGGGCAACTCGTTCCACTACTCTCAAAAAGCGATCGTGGCGTCGAACGGACGTCTGCACGATCAGATGCTTGCGATTCTCTCCTAATAAGGGTCTGGGCGAGAATAACCACCCCATTCTTAGTCGGACACTGAGCTCGGCTCGTGTGTCCTGTCGATAGGACGGTTGAGCTTCCATTTCCCGTTCTCTCTTGGCACGTAGCATGCAGCAACGATCGACGATCGCCGCCAGAAAAGAGGAGCACGATGGTTTATCGACTGGCTGCAATGCTCGGTCTCATCTCGTTTCTTCCGGTCCCGCACGCCGCGGCGCACTCGGTAGCCTTTCGGCTCGGGTGGTTTGCGCCTCACGTCGAAAGTTCTCTGTGGGCGGACAACCTCGAGTCGTTCACGCTCGAGCTCGGGGATTTCGATGCTTTGATCGGCGGTGTTGAAGTGGCGCTCGAGCTCAACGAGTATGTCGATCTCGCGTTCGGCGTGGAGTCGAGCTCACGAACCGCGTTCACGTCCTATCACGATTTCGTGCGTGATGATGGCACCGAGGTCATACAAGATCTGAGGCTCCGCACGACGCCGGTGACCGCTGGCGTGCGCGTGCTCCCTACCGGTGAATCTCATCGCGTCTTTCCCTACGTGTCGGGCGGCGCGGGCTTTTACTTCTACGAGTACAGGGAGGAAGGGGAATTCATCGATTTCTCGAACTTCGACATCTTTATCGACACCTTTGTGGATCGCGGTTTGGCCTATGGTGTCTACGTTGCCGGCGGCGTCTAAGTGCTTGTGAGCCCGTCGGTTTCCGTCTTCGGGGAGTATCGCCGGCACTGGGCGCGCGGCACGCATGGCGGCGACTTTCGCGGTTTCGGAAGCTTCGATTTGGCCTCTGAACAAGCCAGTTTCGGTGTCAATCTGCGTTTCTAACGGACTTGTTATAATGGTGTAACTAACATCGAATGGTAGAGGGAACTCTTTGCCAACCTTGGCTAATCTTAGTCTGCGGAGAGATAAATGACCGACAATCACGAAACGCGACGCGAGCCTGGCAAGCACTCGACTTTGGGCCGCGTGGCCGCGCTCGGGCTCGGCCTCATCGGCGTTTTGATCGCTCTGGCCATTGCGGTGGGCCCTAGTGTTTCCGGAGCTCCCACCCCGCCCGCGCATAATTCGTCGGTTCAGCTAGCGGAGCCTTCTCAAGTGCGGGCAACACCCGCCGCCGCTCCTGCGGAACGGCCGCTCACGGATACGGACGATCTCCCAGAGGTCGACAAGCTCTCTCGCGCTTTCGCTGCCGTCGCGAGCAAGCTCGAGCCCGCGGTGGTCAACATCTTCACTGAAGGCACCGAGCGCGCTCAACGGCCGCCTGCCGGCACACCTTTGGACGATTTCTTCGAGCGGTTTTTTCGCGACCAACCAGAAGGACAGAGACGCCGCAGTCTCGGCTCTGGTGTCATCGTCGATCCTAGAGGCTACGTCATCACCAACAACCACGTGATCGAGAATGCCGACGAAATCGAGGTCCGGTTCTCGGATCAAACCCGCTTCGACGCCGAAGTCATCGGCACCGACGCGGCGACCGATCTCGCCGTCTTGCGGATCGACGCCGATCGCACTTTCGTGCATGTTGGCTTCGGGAGCTCCGAGAACACGATGGTCGGCGAGTGGGTTCTCGCCATGGGAAACCCGTTCGGTTTCGGCCATACGGTGACGGCTGGGATCGTGAGCGCCAAAGGGCGTCTCATTGGCCAGGGCAACTACGACAATTTCATTCAGACGGATGCCGCCATCAATCCGGGCAATTCAGGTGGGCCTCTCGTAAACATGCATGGCGAGATCATCGGAATCAACTCGAACATCATCTCGAACTCCGGCGGCAATATGGGAATTGGCTTTGCTATCCCGTCGGACATGACGCGCAAGATTTACGACCAGCTCGTCTCGGTCGGGAAAGTGACGCGCGGCTGGCTCGGCGTCAGCATCCAGAATCTCACGCCGGAACTTGCGAGAAGCTTTGGTCTCACGGGACAAAAGGGCGCCATCATCTCCGAGATTCTCGAGTCCGACGGGCCCGCGGCTAAAGCAGGCCTGAAGGCGGGTGACATCATTGTGGAGCTCAACAACGTGCCCATCGAGTCCAACAATCACCTCGTCCACATCGTTGCGGATGTGCGACCCGATCAGACCGTTCCGGTGAAGTTCTTCCGTGACGGCGAGCTTCGGACGACGGACGTCACGATGGCGCTTCGCGTAGTCGACGCGAATCTCGCGCCAGAGGAACCTGCTGAAGACCGGGGTCGTCTCGGCATCAGCGGTCAGAACTTGTCCGATGAGCTCGCGAGCGAGCTCGGCGCGAGCTCGGCGGCCGGGGTCGTGCTGATGGATGTCGACCCGGACGGACCGGGAGAGGAGGGCGGGCTTCGGCGCGGCGACATCATCATCGAAGCGAACCGCCAGCCCGTGCGCAACGTGGACGATCTGCAGCGGCGAATCGGTGAAGTTCCCCCGGGCGGTGACTTGCTCTTGCGCATCGAGCGAGTCGTGCGAGGCCAGCAGTCGAGCTTTCTCTGGATTCCTGTCCGGCTCGAGTAAAGATCTATAATGCCGGCGGTATCGCCGGATGGGAAGCATAGCCGAGCGTTTGGTAGAGGCCGTGCGCGGCCTCGGGAGCTTTACGGGCGGACTTGGTCTGTTCGTCGTCGCGTTCTTCGACTCTTCGCTTCTGTCGCTCCCCGAGATCAACGACCTTCTGTTGATCTATTTCGGAACACGCTTCCCGACCCATGCTTATTACTATGCTTTGATGACCGTGCTCGGTTCGGCTTCCGGCGCGAGCCTTCTTTACGTGCTGGCGCGATGGAAGGGATACGGCTTTCTCAAGAAGAAGTTCTCCGACGGGAAGATCCATTCCGTGTTTCGTTTGTTCGCGCGCTACGGAGCGCTCGCCGTCGCCGTGCCCGCAATCTTGCCTCCACCGTTCCCCTTCAAGATTTTCGTTCTCTCCGCCGGCGTTTTGGGGCTTCCCTATCGTCGCTTCTTGTTGGCGATCATCCTCGGCCGCTCCTTTCGCTATTTCGGAGAAGCGTTTCTGGCAGTGCGTTTCGGCGACGTCGCGATCGTGTATTTGAGAGACAACGCATCGGCCGTTCTCGTGGGTACGCTCCTCGTGTTCGTCATCGCGTTCGGGATTTTCCTTCTGCTTCAGCGTCGTCGGCCCCCCTTGAAAGCCGATGGATGAAGCGATCCGTCCGTCGCGCATGGCGGGAACGTGGTACCCCGCCGAGCCGGCGGCGCTTCGTGCGCTCCTCGAGAGCTGTGTCGCTGACGCTCTCACCTGTGACCTGGCGGGAAGATTACGTGCGCTCGTGGTGCCGCATGCGGGGATTCGATATTCGGGGCGTATCGCCGCCGCGGCCTATAGTCTTTTGGAGCGTGAGCGTTTCGACAGCGTGGTGTTGCTCGGGCCGTGCCATCAAGGGGGCGACGGCCTTTTTCTGATTCAGGGAGGGGGTATCGAGACCCCGCTCGGCGTCGTTCAAATCGACCGGGACCTCGTCGCGACGCTCGAGCGCGCATCGTCCCGCATCCGTTTCGCGCCCGAAGTCCATCTCGACGAGCACAGTTTGGAGATGCAATACCCGTTCTTGCAGCGTTTTCTTCCTGACGTTCCCGTTGCGCCCATGTTGATGGGTTATCAAACGCGTTCCACGATCGCTATAGCGATCCATGCGATCGAGAGCGCGGTCAAACAATCGGGACGTTCCGTGCTCCTCGTCGCGAGCTCGGACCTTTCTCATTTCGAGCCGCGCGTCCGAGCGCGTGAGCTCGACTCGGAAGTGGTCGCTTGTCTCGAGCGTTTCGACCCTCGCGGGCTCGCGGAGCTTCTCGAGGCACGTCGCGATCACGCTTGCGGAGGCGGTCCGATGATCGCGGTGCTCGAGGCGGCCCGCACCCTCGGCGCGTCGCAGTCACGCGTTCTCGCCTACGGAGATTCAGGCGATGTCACGGGAGATATAGTGGGCGTCGTAGGTTATGCCTCCGCCGCGTTTACGGAATGCCAAGGCGATCGTGAGCCAGGGTAATCGTAGAATGACGCGCTTACTAACGGAGGAGCAGCGAGCCACTTTACTGCTCGGCGCGCGCTATGCACTCGAGGATCATTTCGCTATCGCGGCGCGTCAGCGTCCCGAGCCGCCGTTGGATCTTGCCATTGAGTCGGGAGGAGTCTTCGCTACGTTGAGCCTCGATGGCGAGCTCAGAGGCTGTATCGGCTACGTCGGCCGCTCGGCCGAGCTTTCGAAACTGATCGCGAGCGCGGTCGTCGTCGCTGCGACGGGAGATCCGAGATTCCAGCACGTGCAGCTGGGTGAGGTGTCGCGACTGCGCATCAGCGTTTCCGTTCTGACCATGCCAGAGCCTATCGACAAGGTCGACGCGATCGAGGTCGGCCGTGATGGCCTCATTGTCGAGCGCGACGGCGCCCGAGGGTTGTTGCTACCTGAAGTCGCCTCTGAACGAAATTGGACCCGCGATCGCTTCCTCGCTGAGACCTGCCTGAAAGCCGGCCTCCCGGAAGACAGTTGGAAGAGCGCCGACACCGTGGTCCAAAGATTCGAAACGGACCGTTTTACGGAACAAGAACCGGTCGCACGAAGCTAGTCGCCGCTAGCAGGTACCGACTAGTGGACTGTAACAGCTGAACGTTTAGTAGTTTTGATGCGCCGTGACGGATCGTTGTAGGTCCACTTCACGGGCTTAGGGTCTTTGTTGTACTTGCGAATGTAGCGCATGATCTTGCGGGTTAGGTCTTTGGTGGAGGTGAACACTCCTCGATGGATCAGGTCGCGCTCGATCTTGGAGAACCAGAGCTCGACTTTGTTCAGCCAGGAGGAGTAGGTGGGTGTGAAGTGCAATTGGAGTTTCGGATTGGCCTGGAGGAACTCGGTGACCTTGGCAGTTTTGTGGGCCGAGAGATTGTCGAGGATGACGTGAATTTCACGCTTTCGCTTGTGGCTCGCAACCAGCTGCTCCAAGAAGGCGACAAACTCCTGGCTGGTATGTCGGCGGACGGTCTTGCCAAAAACTTCCCCCGTCTTCGTGTCAAAGGCGGCGTAGAGAGAAAGCGTTCCATTCCGGACGTACTCGAAACCGTGTCTTTCGGCCCGCCCGGGAGACAACGGCAAGATCGGGTCCCGTCGATCCAGGGCTTGGATCGCCGTTTTCTCGTCAATACAAAACACCGCAGCGTGCTGAGGCGGATTCATATAGAGACCGATGACATCCGCTGCCTTCTTCTCGAAATCCGGGTCGTTGGACGCTTTGTAATATTCAATTCGGTGTGGCTGTAGACCGTGTTTTTTCCAAGTACGAGCCACCATCATGTGATGGATTCCCAGTTTCTTCGCAAGTCGGCGCGTGCTCCAGTGAGTCGAGCCGTCGGTCGGGCTCTTTTGAGTCCACGAAAGAATCCGTGCTTCCATCCGAGGCGTGAGCACCTGAACCGGACGTCCCTCGTGACGCGAGTACAGACCTGCCAGCCGCTCCTCCAAGAATCGGCGCTTCCACTTGCTGACAAAAGGCGCCGTGCAGCCTACCCACTGCTGCACCTGCGTGTAGCTCGCACCTTCGTCCAACAAGAGCAACACGCGAGCAATCCGCGCGTCGTCAGCACGACCGCTACGGCTCGAAACTCGTTTGCCAAGTTCCCTACGTTCCGCTCGAGTCAAAACAACGCTGGTCCTCTCTTGCATGAGAGAAGTATATCACTAAATTCTTATTTGTTACAGTCCACTAGTCGCAGCCAGCGCGCAAAAGGGCCCGAGATTTGTGTGACGAACTATTGATACAGGGACTAGCGACCCGTGACTCTTATGACTTCCGAGACGGTCGTGTCGCCTTTTACCAGTTTTTGGATCGCCGATTCTCTCAATGTGCGCATGCCCTCTTCGCGGGCGGTCCTCAGGATTTCGGGGGCCTCGGTTTTCGAGACGATCAGTTTTCTTATCTTGCGCGATGCAGGCATGATCTCGTAGATGCCGCTCCGGCCTAGATAGCCGGTTTGGCGGCAGTTGATACATCCTTGCCCCTGGCGAAACGTCAGGCCTCGGATTTTTTCGAAGGGCACGCTCAAACCGAAAGCGTCCTCCTCCGTAGGCTTTACGCCGTCGATGCATTTCGGGCACAACGTGCGGACGAGCCTCTGGGCGATGACGCCCACGAGCGTCGAGGTGATGAGAAAAGGCGGCGCTCCGAGATCCAACAAACGCGTCACCGCGGACGGGGCGTCGTTCGTGTGGAGGGTCGAGAAGACAAGATGGCCGGTGAGCGCGGCCTGGATGGCCATATATGCGGTCTCGCTGTCGCGAATCTCACCCACCATCACGATGTCCGGGTCCTGGCGGAGCACGGTGCGGATGGTGTTGGCGAAGGTCACGTCGAGATCCGGTCGGATTTAAACTTGGTTGAAGTCGTCGTAAACGAGCTCGATGGGATCTTCGATCGTGACGATGTTGACTTCGGGCTTCGAGAGATGTTTCAGGACGGAATAAAGTGTCGTCGTCTTGCCGCTTCCCGTGGGGCCGGTAACGAGGACGATGCCTTCCCGGTTCTCGAGAAAGGGTAAGAAGCGCGGAAGGTCCGTTTCGGAAAAACCGAGCTCTTCGATCGATTTCAAAAGAATGTCCGGGTCGAAGATACGCAGCACGGCTTTCTCGCCGAACACCGTCGGCATCGTGGAAACGCGAATCTCAATCTCCTTGCCACCTTCGTTTCTTTTGATGCGTCCGTCTTGAGGCCGCCTCTTCTCGGCGATATTGAGCCCGCTCAGCATCTTTACCCGGCTTACCACGGCCTGGTAGACGATCTTCGGGATGACGTGAACGTCAAAACACCGTCGATAACGCAAGCGGACGAGCGCGATGTTGCGCTTCGGCTCCATGTGGATGTCGGAGGCACGTTGATCGAAAGCATGCGTCAACATGTTGTCGAGTGCGGTGACGACGGGCTGCATCGTCGGGTCCATCTCTACGGTTGGACCGGAGAGAAATTCCTGGTTGGTCACGTCGATGGATGTGAGCCGGCCATCGGTGAGTTGGGACTCGGCTGCCTGGAGGGACGTTTTGAGATCGTAGAAGCCCTTGTTGACGGTCTCGATGTCCGACCGTGACGCGACGACGAGCCGCACCTCCATGCCCCCGAATTGCTGCAGGTCTCGAAGCGGTGCCCGGTTGAACGGGTTGGCGATCGCGAGCGTCACGGTGTTGGCGTGCTTCGACACCGCGCACATCGTGTGACGCCTCGCGAAGGGCGCGGGGAGCGCTCTAGTGACGACGTCGAGGTCGAGATCGAGCGGGTTGATCTTGAGGTAAGGCAGCTTGGCGTGTTTTGCGACCGCCTGCGTGATCTCGTCTTCGTCGAGCTTGCCGAGCCGCCGGACGGCCGCTTCTTCGCTGAGTCGCTGCAGCTGGATGTAGCGCTGGATCTGGTCTTCCTCTCCGCTCGTCAGGAGTCCCTGCACTTTAAGGATTTCAACGAGATCCGGGATAGAGCTGGACTCGGCAGTTGGGGCGGTCGGGCGACGGGGCGCGCTAGCCATACTTTGGACGGGGAAACTTCTCCTACGCAATTATCACCTCACCTCCTACTCCAGTCAATGAGACGAGAAAAAGACCCCAGAACCTCCCTCATGCGTGTATCTTCAACTCAGAGAGGAGTTTGTTGTCTTGACACCGTGACGTGGCATTGCTAGTATTCACGTCGGAGTAGAGTCACTAGGCGCGTAGCTCAGTGGGAGAGCGCTACCTTGACGTGGTAGATGTCGGCGGTTCAAATCCGCCCGCGCCTACCAATGCTTAGCGTCCGCGGCAAATCCGCGATGGATTCGCCGCGGGCGTTTTTGATTTCGTTATGCCGATTACGGTGAAACTCCCAGATGGGACGGCAAAGCAATATGACGCGGGCGTGACCCCGCGCACGATCGCGGAGGATATCGGCCCGGGACTTGCCTCCGCTGCGATCGCGGCGCTCATCGATGGAGAGCCGTACGATCTCAGCCGATCGATTGACAAAGACGCTGAGGTGCGCATCCTCACGCCGAAAGACGAGGAGACGCTCGAGATATTTCGCCACAGCTCAGCCCACTTAATGGCGGCCGCCGTCACCGAGCTTTTTCCGAACGCAAAATACGGGATCGGCCCGCCCATCGATGGCGGGTTCTTCTACGACTTCGTTGTCGACGAGCCCTTCACGCCGGACGATCTTCAGAAGATCGAAGACAAAATGAAGGAGCTCGCCAAAAGGAAGCTTCCTTACGAGCGACAGGACATACCGAAGCCGGAGGCTATCGCGAAATTCGAGGAGCTCGGTCAGCCGTTCAAGGGAGAGCTCGTCAGCGAAAAGGGAGGCGATGTCGTCTCGTGCTACCGCGTCGGCGCGTTCTACGATTTTTGCGAAGGGCCGCACGTGCCGCATAGCGGCGTCATCAAGGCGATCAAAGTTCTCAAGAGCTCCGCTGCCTATTGGAAGGGCGACGAGGCGAGAGCACCCATGCAGCGCATCTACGCCACGACCTTCTACGATAAGAAAGCGCTCGCGGATCACTTGAGGCGGCTCGAAGAAGCCAAGAAGCGTGACCATCGCAGGCTAGGGACGGAGCTTTCGCTTTTCGTCATCCGGCCCGAGGCGCCGGGCCAAGTCTTTTGGCTTCCCAAAGGTTGGAAAGTCGTCAACGGCCTCATGGAGTACATGCGCGAGAAGCTCGACAAGCGCGGCTATCAGGAGATCAAGACGCCGATCGTGATGAACGTTGACGTATGGAAGCGCAGCGGCCACTACGAACACTATAAACACAACATGTATTTCGTCGAGTCCGAGGACATGGAAGCAGGCATGAAGCCGATGAACTGCCCGGGCGCGGCGATCGTCTACGATTCAGCTCTGAGGAGCTATCGCGAGCTCCCGCTGCGTTTATCGGAGTTCGGCCATTGCCATCGCTATGAGCGCTCGGGCGTTCTCTCGGGACTGACGCGGGTGCGGTCCTTCGTCCAGGACGACGCCCACATCTATTGCACTTACGAGCAAATCGAGCAGGAGATCGTGGACCTCATCAAGCTCGCCGACGAGGTCTATGCCGATTTCGGGTTCGAAGGTGTGCGCGTGGAGCTTTCCACGCGGCCGGAAAAGGACAAGACCGTCGGGACGGACGAGCAATGGGAGCTAGCCGAGGCGGCCCTCGTCCGGGGCCTCAAGGTGGCCAACACGAATTATCGCATCAATCCCGGCGACGGAGCTTTCTACGGCCCCAAGATCGATTTTCACGTGCAGGACGCGATTGGGCGCACGCATCAATGTGCGACGATCCAAGTCGATTTCGCGCAGCCCGACAACTTCGACCTGCACTACGCAGCCGAGGACGGGACACGCAAGCGGCCGGTGCTCATCCACCGCGCGATTCTCGGCTCGCTCGAGCGCTTCATGGCGCTTTTGATAGAACATACAAAAGGCGCTCTACCGGTCTGGCTAGCCCCCGTGCAGGCGGTGGTGCTGCCGATCTCCGACAAACATCACGACTACGCCCAGAGGGTTGCGGACGAGCTGAAGGCGGCGGGCCTGCGCGTCGACGTGGACGACCGGAACGAGAAAATCGGTCGAAAGATCCGCGAGGCGCAGCTTCAGAAAGTCCCCTTCATGCTCGTTACCGGGGACAAGGAAATCGAAAGTGAGACGGCATCCGTTCGCGACCGAAAGGACGGCGACCAGGGGCGCGAGACGATCCCGGCCTTCATCGAATCGGTTCAGGCCTTGGTCCACAAACGAGCACTAAGGCCTTGAGTTATGGTATTCACAGTGGAAATCGAGATGACGGGCCAGGCATAATAGCTGGATGTATATGGGCGGGAACGAAGGAGGTGACACATCGATAGGTCTACTCGCGTAAACGAGCGGATTCGAGCACGAGAGATTCGATTGATCGACGAGAACGGAGAACAGGTCGGCATCGTTCGGCCGGAAGACGCGCTCCGGATGGCTCGCGAGAAAGAGTTGGATTTGGTGGAGATCGTTGCGAAAGCGAACCCGCCAGTTTGCCGGATCATGAACTATGGCAAATACCTGTACCAGAAGAACAAGCGCGCTCATGAAGCGAAGAAGCACCAGAAACAAATTCAAGTCAAAGAAATCAAATTTCGCTTGAAGATCGATCACCATGATTACGGATTCAAGAAAAACCACGTCGCGCGATTCTTGATGGAGGGCGACAAAGTCAAGACGACGATCATGTTTCGCGGTCGGGAGCGCTCGCACGGCCAGCTCGGTGTAAAGATTTTGGATCGATTGTCGAAGGACCTCGGGGAGATCGCGAACGTCGAGTCGCGCTCGAGGATGGAAGGAAACCAGATGCATCAGATTCTGGCGCCTCGAAAGGCGGTCATCGAGAAGATGAAAGCTGCGAAAGAGGAAGGCGACGAGAAAGAGCCGGAATCGGCGTGACGTAGCGCCCTCGCCTCGTGCGAGCCAGAAGGAGTAACTCACAAGTGGGAAAGAAAGCAAAGTCGCATCGCGGGGCTGCCAAACGTTTTCGCAAGACGGCAAGCGGCAAAATCAAACGCAGCCACGCTAATGCCGGTCACATAATGACGAAGAAGAAACGCCACCGGAAGCGCAGGCTGCGTAAGTCAGGCCTTGTTTCGAAGGCTGACGCTAAGTTCGTAGCACCGCTGATTCCGTATTAGGCTGATATCGTTTCGGAGTGTTCGAGAAATGCCAAGAGTCAAACGAGGTTCGAACCGGCGCGATCGCCGCAAGAAAATACTAAAGCTCGCGAAAGGGTTTCGCGGCACCAAGAGCAAGCTCTATCGCTCGGCCATGGAGTCGGTGGATCGCGCGCTATCCTATGCTTATCGCGACCGGCGTACCCGCAAAAGGGATTTTCGCCGTCTGTGGATCATCCGCATCGGGGCGGGCGCGCGCTTGAACGGCATGTCCTACAGCACGTTCATGGCGGGGCTGTCCAAAGCAAGCGTCGCCTTGAACCGGAAACAACTTGCCGAGCTAGCGCTCGCCGATGAAAAGGCGTTTTCTGAGCTCGCCCACGTCGCGAAAGAAGCACTGGCGAGCTGAGTGCAGTGCCTACAGCGGCTGAGACGGAACGCGCCGCACCCAAGACGTCGCGCCGTCTAAAAGCTCTCAAGGGGCGCGTCGAGCAAGCGACCGCGCTCATCGAACAGCTGCGCGAATCCAACTACTCGCTCAAAAGCGAAGTCACCGAGCTGAAGCGGCAGGTGGAATTGCTTTCTGCTGGCGGCGCCGCTCCTTCGGACGACACCGCTCTGGACGCCGCTCAGCTCCGGGGCGAGCTTGCCGCGCTCCGCGAAGAGCGCAAGAAAATCCGCACCAAGGTGGAACAGCTTCTCGAGCGGATCGGAAAGCTCGAAGCGAGCCCTTGAGCGAGCTGGCTCCGTCGCCTACAATAACCGCCCTATGAGCGATGGAAGTCAACCGGATTCGAGTCTCGTCCCAGTGGTCATCATGGGAGAAACCTATAAGGTACGTGCGGAAGAGAACCTCGCCTATATCGAGGAGCTCGCGCGCTTCGTGGATACCAAGATGGCCACAATCGCTGATGCTTCGAGCCAGGCGGAGCCTTTAAAGGTCGCCATTCTCGCGGCGCTGAATATCGCTGATGAGTTCTTCAAAGCAGAGGAAAAGGCCCGCGACGCCGACGAGGAGCTCGCGCGCGACGCCTCGGCGCTCGTGAAATCGCTCAAGGAGTCTCTACGCGAGCCGACAGAGACTTCTGGAGCGGTATAATTGAGCCTGAGTACCCTGCTTTGCGCGTGATAGGGAAAAACTATTGAGCCAACGTCTATTTGAAGGGGAGACCCCCCCGGCGGATCGGAGCATGGCTCCTCGAGAGTTCGCGAAGGACGCAGGAAGGGTCGCCCACCTTTGCGGGTGGTTCAAATAGATTCTCTTACACGGCAAAGCGGGGGTCTTTTCATTCAGCATTCAGGATGCGGCGTTCGGCATTCAGTCGCGGTTCTATGAAGCTTGCCGCGTTCGGGGAAGACGCTTTTCTCACGGAGCTCCAGGACCGGTTCTCACCCCTCGAGCACGTTTCTATCGGAATCGGGGATGACGCGGCTGCGGTTTCTGTGCCGGACGGTGAGCTCGTGCTTCTTTCGGTCGATTCGCTCGTTGAAGGCACGCACTTTTCCTGGGTGACGACGCCTCCAGTTTTTCTTGGGCGGAAGGCTGTTGCGGTCAGCGCGAGCGATATCGCGGCGATGGGGGGCCACGTGCTCGCGAGTCTTCTTTCTCTGAGTGTTTCCGGTGACATCGAGGTGGAAACGCTATGGCAGATCATTGACGGTGCGGCAGAGCGTTGCGGAGAGCTCGGGATGGGCCTTGTGGGCGGAAACCTGGCGCACTCCGATGGGCCTGCGGTCGTTGATGTCACGGTTGTTGGTCATACCGAGGCCGGCAAGACGCTCCGCCGCGGAGGCGCCCGCGCGGGCGACGCGATTTACGTCTCGGGCGAGATTGGAGCGAGTGCTTTGGGCCTCTGGCTTTTGCAAAAAGGCGCGGCTTTGTCACCTTCGGGAGGTCTTGTCTTCTCGGACCGAGGTCCGGCCGCCCTGCGCGAGGGGCCGCTTCCACTCACCGAGCCCTGTATTCGGGCGCATCTCGATCCGGAGCCGCGCCTCGCGCTCGGAAGAGAGCTCAGAGCGCGCGACCTTGCCACCGCCTGCATCGATGTGTCGGACGGCTTGAGTCTCGATTTACATCGCTTGTGCCGCGCGAGCGGCACCGGCGCGCGAATCGAAGAAAAGGCGCTTCCTTTGGCGCCCGGCGCCCTCGCGTGGAAACGGGAGCATGGCCGCGACCCCGTGTACGCCGCTGTTTCGGGCGGCGAGGATTACGAGCTCCTTTTCACTGCGCGCAATGCGTCCGCCATCGAAGCGTTTCGGGATACCAGCGATATAGCGTTCACGCGTATCGGTGAAATGACGTCGGATGGTGACGCCTTAGAGCTCGTGCGGCGCGACGGATCGGTAGAGCCGCTGAGCACAAGCGGTTGGGATCACTTTCAAGAGAGGCGAAGCTGACCATGGCAACGCGCAAGCTCGGCATGTGGATGGTGACCGCGCTCGTCGTCGGCAACATGATCGGCTCCGGCATCTTTCTTCTCCCTGCATCGCTCGGGTCTTTTGGCGGGATCAGGTCGGCTCTTGCTTCGGCGCTTTGAACGGCTGGCTCCTGCTTCAAGGTCAGATACCTCTCGCTGCCGCACGCGATGGTCTGTTTCCAAAAAGTGTTCGGCCGTATCTCGAAATATGACACGCCTGCCCATGGGCTCGTGTTCTCGAGCTTTCCCGCGAGCGTGCTACTCATGATGAACTACTCCAAGAGCCTCGTAGAGCAGTTCACGTTCATCATTTTGCTTGCGACATGAACACACTTGTGCCTTACGTGTTCTGCTCGCTCGCTGAGCTCATGATCCGCCGCAAGCTCTCGCACGCGTCATTCTCACTCTCAGGCGTTTCGGTTTTCGCCTTCGCCTTTTCGCTATGGGCGATTGCCGGGGCCGGGCAGGAAATCGTGTATTGGGGTTTTTTGCTCTTGATGCTCGGCGTGCCCGTCTATGTCTGGATTCACCGGGGCAGGTCGGGCTCTTTGCAGTGAAAATCCGAGCTTTGCTGGAAGTGGTGTCCGAGCTTCAAGATCGTCGCTTCCTCGAAATGCCGTCCGACGAGCTGGACGCCCACCGGTAGACCGTTCTCGCTGAACCCCGCGGGCAGGCTCAATGCCGGGGCGCCGATGAGATTTGCAGTGATCGTGAAGATGTCCGTGAGATACATCGACAGCGGGTCGTCGACTTTGTCGCCAATCGGAAAGGCGGTCGTGGGCGTCGTAGGCATCAGGACGGCATCGACGCGCTCGAAAGCGTTCGCGAAGTCCTTTGCAATCAAGGTCCGTACGCGCTGCGCCTTCTGGTAATACGCGTCGTAGTAGCCCGCGGAGAGAACGAACGTACCGAGGAGGATGCGGCGCTTGACCTCGGGCCCGAACCCTTCCGCCCGGGTCTCGGCCATCATCTCGCGAAGAGCTCTTGTAGCACCCTTGCGGAGCCCATAGCGCACCCCTTCATAGCGCGCGAGGTTGGAGCTCGCTTCGGCCGTGGCGAGCAAGTAGTAACAGGCGACCGCGTGCTCGGCGGAGGGGAGCTCGATGGCTTCGGTCTCGACACCAAGGGATTCGAAAAGCCGCACGGCGTCGTCGAAGCACGCCCGGACGCTCTCATCGATACCTTCGCTCGTCGCGGTCTTTGGGATTCCCAGGCGGAGTTTCGCGACGTCGGCGTCGAGCTCTCGCGAATAGCGCGGAACCGGGCGGGTGGCGCAGGTAGCGTCTTTCGGGTCGTTCCCGGCGAGCGTTTCGAGAAGAAGAGCGGCATCCTCGACCGTTTGACTCATGGGTCCGATCTGGTCGAGCGAGGATGCAAAAGCCACCAAACCGTAGCGTGACACGCGCCCGTACGTCGGCTTGAGCCCGACGACGCCGCAGAGCGCGGCCGGTTGGCGGATAGAGCCGCCCGTATCGGTTCCGAGCGCGCCAGGGGCAAGGCGGGCAGCCACCGCGGCTGCAGAGCCGCCACTCGAGCCTCCGGGAACGCGCTCGATATTCCACGGATTCTTCGTCGTTTTGAAAGCGGAGTTCTCCGTCGACGAGCCCATCGCGAACTCGTCCATGTTGGTCTTTCCGAGCACGACGGCACCGGCCGCATGGAGACGTTCGACGACGGTGGCGTCGTAAACGGGGATGTAATGCTCGAGAATGCGCGAGCCACAAGTGCAGCGGCTTCCCGCGACGGAGATGATGTCCTTTACGGCGATGGGAACGCCGTGGAGCGGGCCGCGTTCACTTTCGACGAGCGCGTCGAGTGCCTGTGCTCGCTCGGTGGCCACCGCGGTCATGGGATCGAGGAACGCGTCGAGGGAGGGGTCGACGCTCTCGATGCGCTCCGCAAAAGCTCGCGTCGTCTCTGCCGCAGAGAGCTCGCCGGCTCGAAGCTTTCGCGAGAGGGAAGTAACGGTCTCTTGCCAAAGCGTCAAGGTAACACCTTGGGAACTTTGAACAAGCCGTCGCTCCCGTCGGGACTCTGGTCGAGAACGGCCTTTCGGTCGAGACTCTCGTTCGGGCGATCGTCGCGGAGTCGGCTCCCGCCTCCGAAGCCTACTTCGAGAAGTGCTCTGGACGTCGGCTCGACGCCGTCCGTGTCGAGCGCTTGGATGCGCTCAGCGTAGCCCAGGAACGCCTCGAGCTGCCCTCGAAAGCCCGCGCGCTCGTCGTCCGTGAGAGCTATATGCGCGAGCTCGGCGAGCTTCCGCACTTCACGATCGTCGAGCTTCTCCATACTTACTCCTGAGCAGCGCTAGTATATACTTTCGCTATGACTTCCGAGGCGGAGACGCGGACGCCGTCCACACAGGTGTCGAAACCTTTGACCGTACCTGAGATTTCTCTCGTCATCCCGGTCTATAACGAAGAGGGGAACTTACCGAACCTCTATCGCGAGATTACCGAAGTGCTCGAGCCCCACGGGCGCACTTACGAGATCGTGTTCATCGATGACGGCAGCACGGATGCGAGCTTTGCGCTCTTGAGCGCGCTAAATCATCGGGACCCACGCGTTCGGGTCGTCCGTTTCCGAAAAAATTTCGGCCAAACAGCGGCTCTCGCAGCCGGCTTTGCCGAAGCGCGCGCGCCGGTCATCGTGACCCTCGACGCGGATCTACAAAACGAGCCCGCGGATATCCCTCGTTTGGTCGAGAGGCTCGACGCAGGCTTCGACATCGTGTGCGGTTGGCGAAAGGATCGGAAAGACCCGTTCGTGTCACGCGTCCTGCCATCGACGATCGCTAATTGGTTGATCTCGGTCACGACGGGAGTGCGTCTGCACGACTACGGCTGCACGCTCAAAGCGTTCCGTTCGGATGTCGTCAAGAACTTGCATCTCTATGGCGAGATGCACCGCTTCATTCCCGCCGTCGCGAGCAGCATCGGCGTTTCGATCGACGAAGTTGTCGTCGGTCACCGCGCGCGAAGCCAGGGCGAGTCAAAATACGGAATCACGCGAACCTTGCGCGTGGTCCTCGACCTTATGACCGTCAAGTTCCTTCTGAGCTATGCGAGCCGTCCGCTCCAGATCTTCGGCTCCGCAGGCCTACTCATGGGCCTCGTGGGTGTTTCCTTTGGGGCTTATTTGACCTGGGTCAAATTCGGGCTGGGACAGCCGATTGGTGGACGACCGCTCTTGTTGCTGGCGAGCTTATTGATGCTGGGTGGCCTACAACTCGTGAGCTTGGGCCTAGTCGGGGAGCTTCTCGTCAGACTGAATCAAGAAAGCGGCGCGCGCCCCTCTTATTCCATCCGCGAAGTCCTCAGCGGTGATTGACGGGTACATTTTCTAGACCGCGGGACTAAGGCCGCTTCAATCGTTTGGCGCCACTGAATACCCCGTTTCCTCGAGAGACCTTTCATCTCCAGTCACGAGAGTGAGGTCACGGGCCGTGTCGCCGTTGCGAGGAGGAAGCGATCGGCCGGGTCCTCGTCCGCGAGTGCGATCCCGCAGGTTTGAAGTGCGGGCTCGTGTTTGAGCGGAGCCTCGCGAAACGGATTGCGTACGAAACGGATTTTTCGTAAAAGTCTTATTGGCTTTTGGTGATTGGCCATCGGAGATTGGCCAACACACATCGGTGTGCACACAACTGGCAACCGAGAACTGGTAACGTAGGGTTCTCGCAATCACTGAGTGGACGAGATCTACCCCGCTCGCCGGATGACCGACGAGATTCTCCATGTTGGGACCGCTCAGCCTGGGACGCTCGCGCGTTCGCAGTCGCTGACTAGTGTGACGAGATCGTGATCGAAGTGTTGATTCAGTTACGATCCGGTTTCGGCGGCGAGTGTCGCGAACGAAGCTCCCCCGACCGTGCCCCGGCTCGCGGAAACTTTTCTCGCACCGCACCGGGCATCTCGTTTATCCTCACACGTCGAACGGAACCCACCGGTGGAAGAGCGCACTCACGGAACGATACAGCGACTTAGATGGCTCGGCATCCGTGAAGACACGCTTCCCCACGACGCCAAGCACATCGCCCTCACGAACTCGATCAGCATCGTTGCGGGGGCGCTGAACGCTTTCTATCTGATTCCCAACTCGCTGGCACCCCTTCCGGCGGTCTTGAAGGCTGCTCCGTTGGTTTACGCCCTCGCCTATGTGGTGCCGCTATGGCTCAACCACCGGGGGTTCTATCGGTTGGCCATCGCCTGGATCTTCATCGTCGGTGCGGCGAGCCAGGTCGGATTCGTCTTCATCTATGGAGACCAGGCTGGCAACCAGTATTTCTTTCTCCCGATCATCAGCGCCATTTTCCTCGTCTTTCCGGGCCGCTACTCGAAGACCGCCTTCGCGCTCGCGGGAGCCTCCCTGGTTGTCTTCGTCTTGCTGCTCGTTCTCGGACCCGGGATCGATCCCATCGTCGAGCTCGACGGGAAGACGACACGATCCTACTTTGTCCTGGCGCTCGTGTCGGCGGCGGTCATGACCGGCGCCATTTCCTTCTACGCTCACAAGAGCGCGGCTGAGGCGGAGCGACAGATCGAGCAGCGCTCGAACGAGCTCGCGATCGCTTTGAGCCAGCTCCAGGAGTCCCAGGCACGGCTCATAGAGTCCGAAAACCAAGCCCGCCTGGCGCGGGTTGTGTCGGGAATTCTCCACGAGATCAACACGCCGCTCGGCGCACTCTCCTCCTCGGCCGATTCGCTGGACCGGACGCTGGACCGATGCCGGCAGTACGTCGACGAGCGGGCGGACGCCGAGGACCGCGACTCAAGGATGACGCTGAGGGCGATTGATGCCGGCTCCGACCTCTCCCGTATCATCCAGGACGGCAGCCGCCGCATCGCCGGAGTGGTGGACAGTCTCAAGAAGTTCGTCGCTCTCGACGAAGCGGAAACGAAGCCAGTGGACGTTCGCGAGGGTGTGGACAGCGCCCTGGGTCTGCTCGGCGACACTATCGGCGATCGCATCCGCGTCGACCGCCGCTATCAGGATTCGCTCCCCGCGGTGTTGTGCCATCCCGCCAGGCTCAATCAAGCGTTGTTCAGTCTTCTCCAGAATTCCGTTCAGGCCATCGACCACCAGGGCGTCATTCAGGTGAGCGTGAGAGCGGACCGAGACCGCGTCGAGGTGGAGATCACCGACAACGGCAGAGGTATCCCCGACGATATGCGTCCCCAACTCTTCGAGATCGCCCTGAGCCAGAAAGGGACGCGTGTCAGAATGCGGCTGGGCTTACCAATGGCCAAACGAAGCGTCGAAGAGGCCGGGGGCGAGCTCCTACTGGACAGCACTGAAGGCAAAGGAACGACGGTTCGAATCCTGCTCCCGGCCATGAACGCATAAGAGACTCCAGCACACCATCGTGATGTCAGCCGTGAGCGAAGCCTGGTACCTCGGCTATGGGCGCGAGCCGCACCGAGCGCGTAGCACGGTAAGTGAAGGCGCGGGACTCGGCCTGCCGCGCCGAAGCCCGAAGGGCGAAGGCGGTGCCCATAGGACAGGGGATTTTAAGTCCCCTGCTTCCTCGTTTCTCTTGGCTGGTCCAGAGCGGCGTCGGAGAACGCACAGCAAAGGCGCGGAGCCGCAAAGAACGAGACCCTCGCGACTTCGCGCCTCAATATCGCCTTTTGTCGAAATCAGCGCGTTCCGATCACCACGTTGGAATAGACAGCGTCTTCTGGGGTTTCCGCACGGCCAGCGGCTCCTAGCTCTATTCGGTGGATCACGGGGTTGTAGGCGCGTGGATAGTGGAAGAAGAATATCTCGCGATCGTCGATGAATAGACGGCAGACGAGAGCCTCTCCTTCGCGTCCCCACTCCAAGCGGATGCGGTAGGTGTTGTCGACTTCCCAGCCGCGGAAGGTGCTCCCGACATCGATTTGACGCCCTTGCGTGATGAAACGAAGTCGGAGCCAGCGGTCGTTGATAGAGCTTCGGCCGTCGAGCTTCTGCAAGCTGACTCGGAAGCGGTTACCCGTCATGTCGCTCCCGAGGCTGGGATCCCACATGAAGAACAAATGCCGGGCGTCGCGCGTCGGGTTGCGGATATCGAGACCGGAGATGTCGAACTCGATAAAACCGGACTCGATCGTCGGCATGTCGTAGACGATGAAATTCGAGCTCGCGATAACTTTCCAACCTTCTGGCGTGAACTCGCCTCCGCCGACATCGCCCAAGCTCGAGCCGTCGGTAAGCGGATCGAAAAGCAGTACTTGATCGGTGCTTCCCGCCGTACTCGCGCCGCCCTGGAACGAGAAGTTCCCGACGCTCGAGAAAGCGCCGTTCGTCGTCCCCACGTTCGCTCGGGCGCGCCAGAAGAACTGTCCGCTGGCGAGCTCCGAGCCGGCCGTCCAAGATGTCTGACCGGAGCCTTGGGGAATATTGCTCGCCTGGGCGACGATCGTTGCGAACGCGCCGTCGGAGGCGATTTGGAATGTATAGGTCGTGACGCCGCTTCCACCTGTCACTTGCACGTTCGAGACGGTGAGCGTGACTTGGCCGGAGACTTGCGCGCCGTTCGCCGGACTCACCTGGCTGGGTGCTGAGATGGTGACGCTCGCTCCGGTAGAGCCGCCGTCACCACTACCGCTGTCGCTGCACGCCGCAAGAGAAAGAACCGCCGCCGCGAGCATGGCGAAAATGCTCAATTGTCGAATCATGGTGCTGCCTCCTCGTTGACGACTAGTCCCTTCGCACGACCGTGAAGTTGCGATAAATCGCGTCGATGACCGATTCGCCACGTTCGCCGATGCCGAGCTCGATGAAGTGGGTATTAGGCGCGTAGGTGCGGTTGTAACCCAACGTCATGATCTCCACGCCGTCGAGGAAGACACGAGCCCGGTTGGCGGCGCCGGCCGGGCCCCAGTCCACGCGGAAGGTGTAAACCTGGCCCGGGTTCCAGTTGGTGAAGTTGGTGCCCGCGTCCTCCTCCCGGCCTTGCGAGATCCAGCGGAATCGCATGAAAGGCGGGTTGTGCGGATTGTTCCAGAGCTTTTGAACGTGCACGCGGAATGGGTTCTGACGGAACCCTCCCGCCGAAGGATCCCACATGCCCATCAGCATATGCGAGGCATCGTTGGCACCGCGCGGTGTGAGGCCCACGTTCTGCCATTGCACATAGCCGTTCGTGACGGTCGGAACTTCGTAGCGAATGAAGTCGGCGTTGGTGTTGACGCGCCAGCCTTGCGGCGTCAAGCTGCCGCCGAATTGCTCGCCCATCGTCATCCCGTCAGTGAGAACGTCGGAGACCAAGGTGGTCTCGCCAGGACCGGTGCCCGAGCCACTACCGACCAAGAACTGCGCGACGACAGACCACGCGCCGACGGCGCTGGCCGAGGCCCCGCGCGCTCTCCAGAAATAAGCGCCGTTTGCGAGGGCGGTGCCGAGCGTCCAGCTGGTTTGGCCCGACCCTTGAGCGACGGCGGGACTTTGACGGAGGACGCTTGCGAACGCTTGGTCGGTCGCGACTTGAAAAGTATAGGTGAGCCCGCTTCCGTCGCTCGCGGTGGCGTTCGTTACTGTAAGCGTCGGAGGATTATCTCCAATCGGGGAAGGCGTGTTCGGGCTGACGATGCCCGGTGCCGAGATCGTGACGGTAGGCATCGTGCCGCCGCCGCTATTGCCGCTATTGTTGTCGCTACAGCCGATGGCGGCGGCGACTATGGGAGTGAGCAAGCATCCAAAGCTGAAGCGTCTAAGTAGTTGTGTGCTCATAAGAGTCGATCTACCTCCGTTAAGAGTTGTGGCCCGCCACGCCAGTCACAGGGAACAACTCACGTATGGGCCGACCAAATCGCATAGGCTATCACAGGATCATGGGTGAGATCCAACCATTTGCCACCTATAATGTCGGCAGGAGACGCGACTGAAAGTTCTCATCACCGGTGCTAACGGTTTCACCGGAAGCCACTTAGCCCGTTTGCTCCGAGAGGCCGGCCACGAAGTGCGCGCTCTCATCCGCCGCTCGAGCGATCCGTCGCTGCTCGAGGGGGTCGATGTCGAGCGTTTCGAAGGCGAGCTTACGAACCCGGCGAGTCTGCGTGCGGCGGTTTCCGGGGTCGAGCGAATCTTCCACATCGCCGCCGTGTACCGGCAAGCCAAGCTTCCGGATAGCTATTACCGGGAGGTCAACGTGGAAGGCACGCGCCTTCTCGCCGAGGCCTCGCTCGGGGAAGGTGGCATTCCGTTTCTCTATTGCAGCACTTGTGGGGTGCACGGTGAAGTGGAGCCTCCGGCCGACGAAGCCTCTCCCTACAATCCTGGTGACATCTACCAGCAGACGAAAGTGGAAGCGGAGCGCGTTGTTTTCGCGCTTCATCGGGATCGCGGCTTGCCCGTGGTCGTACTGCGGCCCGTGGGCATTTACGGTCCCGGCGATCGCCGCTTTTTGAAGCTCTTTCGTGGCGTTGCCAAGAAACGCTTTCCGATGATCGGCAAAGGAGACGTGTTCTACCACCTCACGCATGTAGAGGACGTTGCACGCGGTTTCATCCGGGCGGGTGATACTCCGAGCGCCTTTGGCGACGCGTTCATCCTTGCGGGTTCCGAATACGCCACCGTGCGCGAGATCATAGCACTCATCGCCAAAAAGGCCGGTGTCGCTCCGCCGCGCTTCCGCTGGCCGTCGATGCCGCTCTACGCCGCCGCGGCGATTTGCGAAGACGTTTGCCGGCCGCTCGGCATCGAGCCTCCGCTCTACCGACGCCGGCTCGATTTCTTTCTCAAGCATCGCGCGTTCAAAATCGACAAAGCCAAGAAGGCGCTCGGGTGGGCGCCCGAAATCGACCTCGACAACGGCATCGAGCAAACGCTTCAGTGGTACCGAAAGGCCGGATGGGTCTAAGATGTCCGTGGAAATGGACTCAGCCACGCAACCCAATGACGGGCGCATACCGATCGCCCAAAAAGAGCTCTGGGACGCCAAGAAGAGCACGATCCGAAAATACGGCGAGCTCGTCGTCGGCCGACCGGGGCTTTTGGCGATGGTGGGCTACGAGCTCGTGCTTCTCTTGTCAGCTTGGGTTCCGGGGGCGCTGGGGCTCTTTCTCAGAGGCAAGCTCTACCCGCGTCTTCTCGGCGCCTGCGGCCGGAACGTTGTGTTCGGCCAAAACGTCGTGCTGCGCCACCCGCGAAAAATCCGCATCGGAAACCACGTGGTGGTGGACGACAACGTGCTTCTCGACGCGAAAGGTGTCGACAATGCCGGGATCCGCCTCGATGACGGCGTCTTCGTCGGGCGGAACACGATCCTTTCGTGCAAGAACGGGGATATCCACCTCGAAGAGCGCGCGAATATCGGCTTCAACTGCGAGATTTTCTCCGCGGACAAGATTACGGTGGGGAAAGACGTGATGCTCGCGGCCTATGTCTACCTCGTAGGCGGCAACCACATGCACGACCGTGTCGACATCCCCGTCTCGCAACAAGGCCGTATCGGGCTTCCGATTCGGATCGGCGACGGCTGCTGGCTCGGAGCCCACGCCGTCGTGGGCGGCGGGGCTCATGTGGGCGCGCATGCTATTATTGGCGCGGGCGCGGTCGTACTCGACGACGTGCCCGCCTATTACGTCGCCGCCGGCGTTCCCGCGAAACTGGTACGCGATAGACGCCAATCAAACAAAAGCTGATGTTCGGAAACAATCACTACGTAGGCAAGCTTCTCAAAACGAGCCTTCCGTCGCTTCCGGCGGATTTCTTCAAGACGCAGATCGTAGGCCGATACAAAGCCATCGCGCCCACCGTGCTCATCTTCAACGTCTCCTACAAGTGCGACTCCAAATGCGTCATGTGCAACTCGTGGAAGCTCCCATACCACGATGACTTGACAACGGACGAATATCGAAAAGCGTTCTCGAGCGAGCTCTTCCGTTCGATCGAATATGTCGGCATCACCGGCGGAGAGCCGACGCTCCGGAAGGACATGGTCGACATCGTCCGCATCATGTCGGACAACATGCCAAAGCTCCGGAAAATGACCCTCAACACAAACGGCTTCGTAAAGGACCGGGTCGTCTCGACGCTCGATCGCATCATCGACGTCGCCAACGAGCGGGACTTCATGTTCGGAACCCGGGTGAGCCTCGACGGCGTCGGCGATGCGCACGAGGACATCCGTCGCGTGTGGCACGCCTTCGAGCGCGCCATGGACACGGTCCGCGAGATGCAGGAGCTGCAGAAGAAGAAGTTCTTCAACTTCGGGGTCTCGTTCACGTTCACGGCCCAGAACCTCGAAGAGGGCGAACGCATCTACGAGCTCTGCAAGAAAGAGAATCTGAGCGTCGTCTTTGCGATCGCGCGCTACTCCGAGCTCGCCTTCGGGAACATGGATCTCGTCGAGTCGACGGATCTGAAGGACGAGGATTTTCCCAAGCTCGTCGATTTCTTTCGCAAGCGCGTTCGGGAATCCGGCATTGCCGACGGGGATGCGCTTTTGTACCAGGCCTATGTCAAGATGTTCCAAAACGGCATGAAGCGCACGATGCCGTGCCCGTCGATGGATCAGGGGCTTCTCCTGAACCCAAATGGCGAGATCACCTATTGCGAGAATAGCCGCGTCATCGGGAACGTGCGCGACGGTGATCCGAGAGACTTCTACTACGACCAGAAGAATCTGGCCATGCGCCAGGAAGTGCTCGACAAAGTCTGTCCGACCTGCGCGAGCCCGTGCTTCGTCAACGCGGCCGCGATGAAGCGTGTATTCCCCTACCTCCGGTTCGTCGCGGAGCTCGGTGGTGAAAAACTTGCCGGCCGCTTCTCGAGCCATGGCGACGGGGTCTGATCCTCCATGTGCGGCATCGCGGGCGTCGTGGCTCGCGACGCGACGAGGCAACCCGACCTTGCCGTCATCGACCGGATGGTGGAAAAGCTCCACCACCGCGGCCCCGATGACACGGGCTCCATCGCGCTCCCCGGCGTCGCACTTGGTCTGAAGCGGCTTTCGATCATCGACGTCGCCGGCGGACGCCAGCCAATCCAAAACGAAGACGAGACGATCACTTTCGTCGGCAATGGCGAGATCTTCAACTACCGCGCGCTACGCGAGGAGCTTCTGGGAAAAGGCCATCGTTTCCGGACGGGCTCCGACATGGAGGTCATCGTCCACGGCTACGAAGAGTGGGGCGACCGCGTTACCGAGCGGGTGAACGGACAGTTCGCTTTCGCGCTCTGGGATGTAGCGCGCCGCCGTCTATTAGCCGCGCGCGACAGAGCCGGGGAGAAGCCGCTTTACTACTATGATGGGGGCGAAGACATCGTCTTCGCTTCAGAGATCAAGTCCTTGTTGGCTCGCGCCGACGTGCCGCGCGAGCTGAACCCGGAAGCGCTCGACTGTTTCTTGACCTACGAGTTCATCGTCGCACCGCTCTCGATCTTCAAGGGTGTTAGGAAGCTCCCGCCGGCGCACGCGATGTCTGTCAAAGGCGGCGAGGTAAAGACGTGGCCCTACTGGAGCCCGCCGGCCGACGTCGTCGACGGACGCGGGGATCGCGAATGGATCGAGGAGCTTCGGGAAACGCTCGGACACGCGGTGCGCTCGCAGATGATGTCGGACGTGCCTCTCGGTGCGTTCTTGTCGGGCGGCATCGACTCGAGCACCGTCGTGGCCATGATGGCGGAGGCGTCCGATCGGCCGATCAAGACCTTCTCGATCGCGTTTCCGGAGGCGAGCTATGACGAGTCGGCCTGTGCGCGCGAGATCGCATCGCTCTTCGCGACCGAGCATCACGAAGAGACGGTCGCGCCCGATGTAGGGGAGCTTTTCGACAAGCTCATCGTCCATCTCGACGAGCCCTTTGCCGACGTGTCTTTGTTCCCAACCTATCTCGTTTCACGAATTGCTGCGAAAGAAGTCAAAGTCGTTCTGTCGGGAGACGGCGGGGACGAGCTATTCGCGGGCTATGACTGGTACGTCGCCGACCGGCTCGCCCAAAAGCTCGCACGCTTTCCCGGTAAGAGCGCGCTCCGCCTGCTTCACGCGATGAGCGAATGGGTACCGCCGAGCGCGAAGAAAAAAGGCCTCATCAACAAAGCCAAGCGGTTTTTGGAGGGAAGCCAGGCCGCACCCGAGCTCGAGCACTATCGCTGGCTCTGGCACCTTCCCATAGAGCAGAAGAAGAGGCTCTACACCGCGAGCTTGTCCGAGGCGCTCACGAGCTACGACCCGAAGCTTCACGTGCTCGAAACACTCGGAGCGGGCGGCGACGATTTTCTGAATCGGCAGCTCTTCGCCGACTTCAAGCTCTTCTTATCCGACGACATCCTCGTGAAAGTCGACCGCATGAGCATGGCCACCTCGCTCGAAGCGAGGGCGCCCTTTCTCGATCGGGACGTCATCGAGCTAGCCTTCCGGATGCCCGGGCATCTGAAGCTTCGAGGCGATACGAGTAAATACGTTTTGAAGCAAGCGATGACGGGCGTTTTACCGGAAGGCATCCTGCACCGGCGCAAAGAAGGCTTCAGCATCCCGCTCAAGAACTGGCTCCGCCGCGAGCTGAGACCGCTCATGGACGAGCTTCTGAGCGAAGAACGCATCCGCGCCCGCGGCCTGTTCGAGCCGGCCGAAGTCGCGCGCCTGCGGCGCGAGCACGTCGCTGGAAACCGCAACCACGCCCACCAGCTCTTCCCACTGATGGTATTCGAGCGCTGGGCTGAAGCATTCTTGAAATAAATTTCGTGACTGAGGATGGGGACGCCACCGTGCTTGCCGCCTCGAGCCGCGGCTGTGACGTCTTTGACCAAGTGATGACCCAGCTTCCCTATGTGCTCATCGCCGCTGCACTATCCACGATGCTCTTTCTTGGATTAGGATTCATGCTCTGACGATGCGCATCGCTTTGCTACAGCTCACGGCCTCGGCTGACGTTGCTCTGAATGTCGACCATGCTGAAAAGCTTCCTTCCGAGACCACCAAGCGCATGAGAGGGCTCGCGAAAGAGCTCGGAGTAGTACTCATCGTTCCCGTCTACGAGGAAGCGCGACCCGGCATCTATTTCAACTCGGTCGTGCTCTTCGATGCCGATGGCAGCGAGCTCGGAAAATACCGCAAAACCCATATCCCCGACGGACCGCAATATCACGAGAAGTTCTACTTCACGCCCGGCGACCTCGGCTACCGGTCTGGCAGACGGCGTTCGGGAAAATAGGCGTCGGGATTTGCTGGGATGAGTGGTATCCGGAAGTCGCGCGGATCTTCGCTCTCCAAGGATCCGAGCTCCTTTTCTATCCGTCGGCCATCGGCTCGTTGGGAATCAATTCTGATATTTTCTGGTTTTAGGAGCGTGATCGATGAAACAGCATGTCTCTATACTCGGTGTGCTCTACATTGCTTTTTAGCGCGATCGGGCTCGTCGCTGCCGTGGCTATGCTCGTGCTTCTCGGTGGCGCCGCCGGGATCGCAAGCATGGTCTCGGATCAAGAGCCCGACGCCGCGGTCGCCGTGCCGATCCTCGGTGGCCTGGCCGTCGTACTCTTCAGCATCATCGCCGTTATGTCGATTCCCGGCCTCGTTGTCGGTATCGGGCTCGTCAAGTTCAAGAGCTGGGCCCGCATCGGCGGTTTGATCCTCTCGGCACTCAACTTGTTGAACTTTCCGTTCGGTACGGCGCTAGGGCTCTACGGCCTCTGGATCTTGCTGAACAAGGAGACGGAAGCCGCCTTCACGTGAGTCTGCCCGACCCAAAAACGAGCGCCGCCTACGAGCAGCTCTACCTCATCCTCGCCGCGATATTTATCGCCGCGCTCGTCGCCTGCAATCTGATCTTCCAAAAGTTTTTTACGTGGGAGATCCCTTGGTTTGGTGAGCCACTGATCTTTCAACAGTCGGTAGGGATTCTTGCGTACCCGGTCACCTTTCTCGTGACAGACATCCTCTCCGAGATCTACGGCAAAGAGCGTGCGGACCGTGTTGTAACGAGCGGCCTGGTCGCTAGCCTCTTCGTCCTGGGCCTTGTGTTCGTCTCGTCGCTCGTCGAAGCGACCTCGTGGAGTCCTGTCGACGACGCGGTGTTCTCGAAAGTCTTCGGCCTTCAATGGGCAGGCGTGAGCGCCTCGATGGTGGCCTATCTGGGCGCGCAGTACCTCGACATCCGCCTTTTCCACTTCTGGAAACGTCTCACGAAAGGAAAGCACTTGTGGCTCCGCAACAACGCGAGCACGATTGCTTCTCAAGTCGTGGATACGGCTCTGGTGAACGGCCTCCTGGCGGCTCTGGGGACCCCGGGCATCACGTGGGAACGCTTCCCCGAGCTCTTCATGAACGGCGTGATATTCAAATGGATCTTCGCCCTTCTGGACACGCCGATCTTCTACGCCGCTATATTCTACTGCCGCCGAAGACTCAATATTCGGGATAGCGGGCAGCTGATAGCCGATAGCTAAATCTCGACCACGATCTTCCCAAAGTGTCCGCCCGACTCCATGTGCTGAAGCGCTGCGGGTAGCTCGCCGAATTCGAATTTCCGATCGATCACGGGTGCCAACGAATGCTTGCCGAGAAAAACCGCGAGCTCTTCGAAATGCGCTCGAGAATCCACGAGAACGCCTGTGACGCGCAGACGCTTCATGACAAGCGGTGCAATTTGGATCTCCCCGGAGAGACCCGTGACGCCTCCGAGAACACCAATGAGGCCCCCGGCGGCCGTTGCCTTCATGGACGTGGTCATTGTCGCGATGCCCGCCGTCTCGACCACGACGTCCGCGCCTCGGCCCCCGGTGATCTCGAGCACCTCTTTGTCCCACCGCGGGTTGTCGTTGTAATTAATACCGTGATCGGCGCCGAGCTCCTTTGCGCGCGCGAGCTTGTCATCGCTCGACGAAGTGATGATGACGTTGGCGCCGAGGGCCTTCGCGAGCTGAACGGCAAAGATCGAAACGCCGCCCGTTCCGAGCGTGAGCGCCCACTGGCCTTCTTGAATCTTGCCTTCGGTGACGAGCACGCTCCACGCCGTGAGCGCCGCGATCGGAAACGTCGAAGCTTGCGCGAAATCGTAGCCGTCGGGCATCGGAACCACCGCGCGCTCCGGCAACACGACGCGCTCCGCCGCGAGGCCCGGACCGGGGGTGCCGAGCGTCGAGCCCGCGTGGCGCGCCTCGAAAGGACCTTTCGTCCAGTCCGCGACGAATTGCGTCATGACGCGATCCCCTTGGCGAACGTCCGTAACGCCTTCCCCAACAGAAGCCACGACGCCGGCACCGTCGCTCACGGGCACCGCCGGCAAAGCGAGCCTAGGATTGTAGAGACCTTTGATGACGAGCAAGTCGCGATAGTTCAAGCTGAGCGCACGGACGTCGATCGCGACTTCGCCAGGCCCGGGTGCCGGGGGCTCGCTCTCGGTGGCTTTCAGCTGGTCGAGTCCAAAGGACGAAAACTGATAACGGCGCACGGCGACTATTCTAGCTCGACAGTCGCTCTGTGAGGAGCCGTCCAGAAAGTCCCGGGAAGAGCTGCAGCAGCTCTTTCAACCGGTGATCGTGGCCCATCTGCGCCTCCCTTGGAAAGGTACAGACGAAAAAACGGAGAGGAAACATCCCGGGGCTATTCCTTTCGTAGGTGACTCGATCGAGGAGCAGAGAAATCTGGGCTTGAGGTGGCGCCGGAAAGGCGATAAATTCTCCGTCCATGAGCGACGCGTCGACGCTATTCGACAAGATCATCCGTGGGGAAATCCCGAGCTACAAGGTCTACGAAGACGACCACGTCTACGCCTTTCTCGATGTAAGCCCTCAGAGCCACGGCCATACACTCGTCGTGCCGAAAAAATCGATAGCGCATTTGCATGAGCTCTCCGACGACGCGTCGGCTGCGCTCGGACGCGTGCTTCCACGACTGTGCCGGGCGGTAATGCGGGCCACCGGCGCTTCGGCCTATAATGTTCTCCAGAACAATGGCAGTGAGGCAGGGCAGGCGATCTTCCACGTGCACTTTCACATCATCCCGCGCGTCGCGGGCGATGGCTTGAAATTTCAGTGGAACCGGTCCGAGCTTACCGAAGACCACGCGCACGATCTCCTGACCAAGATGCACGAAGCCCTTGCGGACGAGTCGTGAAGGTCCTGACACTCCAGCCGCTAACGACAGGCGCCGAGCTTCTGAAGCCGGAGGGTGGAGGAGAACCCTGTCCTGGAGTTCGACGTGTTCACGGTGATGAAGAGCGCCTCGATCTCCGAAAGCGGTATCTCTTCACGGCCCCCGAACATCACGTAGAACTGGCGCCAAGGAATCGTGACGCTGTCGACGCCGTTTCCTTCGAGCTTGAACGATGCGTAGTGGCTTCTCTCGCCGGCACGCAGCTCGAGCCAATACCGCATGGGCTCCGGTGAAGCGGCCTCGAGATAGATGCCACGATATGCCGAAAGATCGAAAGGCTTCCGGCGCGCGAGCGCGACCCAACGGTTGATATCGTCCGAGGTGGCCCGCGAGAGGTTGTAGGAAAGCTCGATCGAGCCCTCGAGGCTCGCGGTCGAGGCGTCGTCTTTTTCGACCGTGAGCTCCTCAAGATCGATCGCGTCGACCGCGTCGCATTGGAGCCCGAGAGAAGCAGCGACAACGGGGTCGGCGTCCACGCGTATGGCATTCGAGAGGATCCAAGGGACGAATGGATCGAGGAGCTTGTGATCGCGAAGATAGACCTCCGCACGATAGATGCCTGGCTCGCGCGCGCGGTGCACGAGCTCGCCTTCTTCGGTCTCCGCTACGACAGCGCCGTTTTGTTTGAGCACGAGGCGAGGCGCGAGGTCGTCCACATCCACGACGACGCGCAGCGCGTCCCCGGATCGCGTGAACTCGAACCGACGCGGCTCGCCCGCGCCGCGCACGATGGCAAAGAACTCTCCTTGCCGGATCGCCTCCTCGGGGGCGTTCGCGAAACGCGGCTCGATCCCGAGCCCGACGAACCCCATGGCTGTCTCGTAGGACGGGACGCCGAGATTGAGAGCCTCGGTGAGGGGAAAGCCGCCATGGGCGTTCGCGGCAAAGATAGCAAAGACGTCACCCCGTTCGAGAAGTGCGTCCCAGCGCGCGAGCGCGTAAGTTGGAGGCTCGAAGCTGCTGACGTAGTAGAAGCGGTTGAACAGCGAGAACACCGCCCAAGCGAGCTTGGTCCAGTGAGAGCTCGCGCGGAAATAGGAAGTGACGTTGATGATCTCGATCCCGTCCGGAACGAGATCCTCTTCCCAGTAGAGCCAGCGGTGTGTCGGGTCTTCCGGATAGGTGAGAACGGAGAAGCCGCCCCACGCACGAGCCTCCGCGGCCGCATCGGGAGGGAAGGGAGGGAGGTGGTATTTCGGTAAGGATGCGACATTCGAGACGATCAGGTGGCCTTCGGGGATGCCGACCTCCGAGCCTCCGATGAAACGCACGCCGCCGACCGTTTCGTTCAGAAGCGTCGCCTCGGGATGGGGCACGCCGTGGTCGCTCAAGAACACAAAATCGACGCGTGCGTCGCAGGCTTGGCGCGCAATCTCCTCGAGCGGCGCGAGCCCGTCGGAAAGCGTTGAATGCACGTGAAACGCTCCCCAGAGATAACTGTCGGAGCGAGCGGGCTCGTAGCCGACGAGGAAAAGCCCGCGAAGAAGAATCAGCAAGAAAACGAGGCCGATGAGGATCGAGAGACGGCGTCGCATCAGGGCCATTTTACCGTAGTTCCGCTGCAAACCCTTGACTAATAAGAAACTCAGGGTGTAGCGTTTGGGGGCAGTGACGTCAAAACCGAGCTCCCTCAGGCGTCGTGTTGAGCCGGTGCCACCTCCAGAGACCACCGCGTTTCATTCATTCGGGGTGGCCGTCAGGCCGTGGAAAACTTGACAAAGATAGCCCTAGCCTATACAAATAACTGCATCCCGACACTGGACCCCTCGAGCCGGCAAAGGCCCCCCCCCGACCGTACGCGCCGGCGATAGGTTTGAGTACCTTGGATGAAATGGGTTAGAAGGGCGTGCCGAAACTGAACCTTGAGACTGGGCTTGCGTATCTAGCCGCCACGGTCGCGGTCATGCTCGGCCTCGCGATGCTTCGGCGAGAACGCGGCCGCCCCGCTTATCTCGCCTTCGCTCTCGGCATGTTCGTTCTCGCGACGCGCGAAGTCGTGGGTGCGTTCGCCGTCGAGGCGTTCTCTAAGACGGACGCGCTCGAGCTCCATCGATACCGGCTGCTCGCCGAGGCGTTCGTGCCAGGACTCTGGATTCTGTTCAGCCTGACGTTCGCGCGCGCGAATGCGACCGAGCTAAGGCGCCGCTGGCGCCTCGGAATCGTCGCCTCGTTCGTCATACCCCCGGCCATCGTGATCGGATGGTGGCAATCGCTCCTCGTGGTCGACCCCCCCAATCCCGCTCCCGAGTTGGCTCGTGCCCATCGGCCCCGCCGGGTTTTGGGTCCACGTGGTTTTTCTTTTGGCTGCCGTGGTCGTCTTGATGAATCTGGAACTGACGCTCCGCTCGGCGACGGGGAGTGTCCTCTGGCAAATCAAGTTTCTCGTGCTTGCGATCGCTGTAATCTTCGGCGTCGAGCTCTTTCTCCACAGCCAGGTGCTTCTTCATTCCTGGATTCAAACACCGCTGTTTCCGTTCGGCTCGAGCGCGCTGCTGCTCGGGAGCACTCTCGTCGTAGTGGCCTTCGTAAGGCGCCGAGCCGGCTCGCTAGAGATCTATCCGTCAGAGTCGCTGCTGTTCAATTCGTTGACGCTTCTCGTGGTCGGGGCGTACTTGCTCGTGGTTGCCGGACTCGTCGATGTCATCGACGCTTGGGGGGGAACGCATCGCGCACCGCTCGTCGCTTTCGTCGTGCTCGTAGCGATCCTCGGGCTCGCGACGCTGCTGCTGTCGGGCGAACTGCGTCAACGTGTGCGCCGGTTCGTGAACCGGCACCTGCAGCGCCCGTCTTACGACTATCGGCAAGTTTGGGACACGTTCACGAAACACACGAGCTCGATCGTCGAGATCGAGCCCCTATGCGCCGGGATCACGAAAACGGTGGCGGAGACCTTCGGATGCTCAGTGGTGACGATTTGGCTCGTGAAACCCGGTGAGCGCAGGCTCGCGCTCGGCGGGACGACCGCGCTCTCGGAAGCGCGCGCTCGGGAGATCTTGACCGAGTACGATGGCGGCCGAGCGCTCATCGACCTCATGGAGCCGACCGCCGCGAAAGCGGTGGATCTTGGCCGGCACAAGATGTCCGACGCGGCGCGCGAGCTCTGCCGCCACATCGAAGCCCGCTACGTCGTCGCGCTCGGAAGCGACCGAGACGAGCCGACCGGCTTCCTGTCGCTCAACGAGCGGATTACGAAACAGCCTTTCAACGTCGAAGACCTCTCGCTGTTGAAGACGTTCGGGGATCAAACGGCTGCCATCGTGGCAAATCGCCGCATGACCCAGGAGCTCCAGCGAGCGAAGGAGATGGAGGCGTTCCAGACGCTTTCGACTTTCTTCGTGCACGACTTGAAAAATCTCGCCTCGAGGCTTTCTCTCACGCTCCAGAACCTCCCGGCCCATTTCGACAATCCGGACTTCCGAAAGGACCTACTCGCGACGATGGCGAAGAGCGTGAGCAAGATCGACTCGATGACCGCGCGACTGTCGTCGATCACGAAAGGGATGGAGCTGAGCACGGTGGAATGTGATGTGAACGAGCTCGTGCGGGAAACGCTCGAGGGCTTGAACGGCTCGATGACGGCGAGCCTGTCGGACGAGCTCGAAGAGATTCCCAAAGTCTGGCTGGATCGCGACCAGATCCAGAAGGTGTTGACGAATTTGATGTTGAACGCGCAGGAGGCGGTTGGCGGTGACGGGCACGTGGCGGTGCGCACCTCGCTGGAGAATGGCTGGGTTCTCCTGAGCGTTCAAGACGACGGGTGCGGGATGAGCGACGCGTTCGTTCAAAACGCGCTATTCAAGCCATTCCAGACGACGAAAAAACAGGGACTCGGCATCGGTCTTTTTCACAGCAAGCAGATCGTCGAGGCCCACGGGGGAAGGATCGAGGTCGAGAGCGAGCAGGGGGCGGGGAGCACTTTCCGGGTGTTGCTTCCTTCCGAGAGCCGCGCGACGACGCAGGGTTAGAGGATGGACAAACCAAAGTTACTCATCGTGGATGGTCGAAGACATCCGCACCCAGATGAAGTGGGCGCTTTCCGAAGACTACGAAGTGTTCGAAGCCGAGGACCGGCCCTCGGCAATGCTGCTTTTCGAAGAGCATGGCATGCCGCTCGTCACGCTCGATTTGGGTCTTCCGCCCGATTCGAACGGTGTCGAAGAAGGCTTTCTCGTTCTGGACGAGATACTGCAGCAGCAGGGCGGCGCGAAGGTGGTCGTCATCACCGGGCAGGGACAGCGAGAGCACGCGCTCCGCGCGATCGGCTTCGGCGCCTACGACTACTTCAACAAGCCTATCCAGATTGACGAGCTCAACGTCGTCCTGCGCCGGGCTCTTTACGTGCACGAGCTCGAGCGAGAGAACCGAGAGCTTCAGCGAAACAGCTCGGACGATTCGTTCCAGGGCATCATCGGGTTTTGCCCCGCCATGCAGAGCGTATTCAAGACGGTGCGCCGGGTTGCGAGCTCCGACGCCGGCGTTCTCGTGGGGGGCGATAGCGGGACGGGAAAAGAGCTCGTCGCGCGCGCAATCCACCGGTTGAGCCACCGCGCCCAGGGTCCTTTCGTCGCGATTAATTGCGGCGCCATCCCGGAGAACCTGCTCGAAAGCGAGCTCTTCGGCCACGAGAAAGGCGCCTTTACCGGGGCGCATGCCCGCCGGCAGGGGCGTATCGAGACCGCCCATAAGGGAACGCTGTTCCTCGACGAGGTCGGGGAGCTACCGCTCGGGTTGCAAGTAAAACTGCTCAGATTCCTGCAAGAGCACCGCATCGAGCGCGTCGGCGGTCGACAGGAGATCGACGTCGACGTCCGTGTCATTGCCGCAACGAACGCGGACCTCAAGCGGGCGATGAAAGCGGAGCAGTTTCGCGAGGACTTGTACTACCGACTCGCGGTCGTGGGGGTGTCTCTGCCGCCCCTGCGAGACCGCGGTGAGGACATCACGATTCTCGCCAAAGTGTTCCTGGAGCATTGTGCGTCGGAGAACAAGAAAAACCTTGTCGGATTCGGCGCGGACGCGATTACAGCCATGCAGACGCACGATTGGCCGGGAAACGTGCGCGAGCTCGAAAACCGCATCCGGCGCGCCGTCATCATGGCCGAAGGGCGCAAATTGACCCCGGAGGACTTGGAGCTAGCGGATGGCGAGGGCGAAGGGTACAAGAGCGTGAGCCTGAGAGATGCGCGTGAGGAGCTCGAGCGCGGGCTCATCCTGCGTACTTTGGCGCGGCACAACGGCAACATGACGCGCACCGCGGCCGACCTTCAAGTCAGCCGACCGACGCTCTACGAGCTGATGGACAAGCTTTCGATCAAGAAAGAGGATCGGGCCCCGGCTTAGTAGCTAGAGGCGCCAGTAGTGGAAGCCGGCCTCCTCGAGCTCCGAGCGGTCGTAGAGCCACTTCAGATCGAGCAAAGGCGCCGGCTGGATACGCACCATATTGGCGAGCTCGCTCACGCTAAGGGTCTTGAACGCGTCATGGGCGACCGCAACGATCACGCCATCGAAATCGTGAAGCTCGTCCTCGGATGCGAGTCGCACGCCAAACTCCTTTTGGGCGGTCTCCGCCGGCACGTGCGGATCGTAGGCGAACACGTCGACATGGTAGTCGAGGAGCTCGTCCACGATGTCCTTGACTCGTGAATTGCGCACGTCGGTGACGTTCTCTTTGAACGTCAACCCACAAATGAGAACGCGGGCATTCTTGACGTTCCTATCGGCGTCGATCAGCATCTTGATGAGCTTGCGCCCAATCCAGCGCCCCATGCCGTCATTGATCCGGCGCCCGGACAAGATGGTCTGCGGACTGTGTCCGAGAGCCTGAGCTTTGAACGTCAGGTAGTAAGGATCGACGCCGATACAGTGCCCCCCGACGAGCCCCGGCCGAAACTTCAGGAAATTCCACTTAGTCCCCGCTGCCTCGAGCACATCGCGCGTATCGATGGCCATCTTGTCGAAGATGATCGCGAGCTCGTTGACAAAAGCGATGTTGATGTCGCGTTGTGCATTCTCGATGACTTTGGCCGCTTCCGCGACCCGGATGGAGCTCGCTGTGTGAATGCCTTCGGTGACGATGCTTTCGTAGACCTTCGCCACGATGTCGCGCACGTCAGGCGTCTGGCCAGAGACGATCTTGACGATCTTGTCGATAGTGCGCTTCCGATCTCCTGGGTTGATACGCTCCGGCGAATAGCCGAGAAAAAAGTCCCGCCCCGCGCGCATCCCCGAAGCCTTCTCGAGCTCCGGCCCGCAAATCTCCTCGGTGACACCAGGATAGACCGTGGATTCGTAGACGACGATCGTACCCTCGGTGAGATGCTTCCCTATCGCGCGTGACGCGTTCTCGAGCGGCGTCAAATCCGGGTTCCTGTTGTCGTCAATAGGGGTGGGGACAGCGACGATGATGAAGGGGGTCTCCGAAAGCTCCTCCGGGGTACTCGTATAAGCGATGGAGACGCTCTCGAGCTCGTCGGTGGTCAGCTCCTGCGACGGATCGGAATGCTGTCTCAATAACTCGATGCGCTCCGGCGACACGTCATAACCGATGACGCGAAAATGCTTCGCGAGCGCGACCGCCAAAGGCAGCCCTACATAGCCGAGGCCGACGACGCCGATGGGCACGTCACCCGAGTCCAATTTGTCGAAAAAAGTAGACACGTCGAGCATGGCGTTTCCTACGGGGAAAAAGATGCTGGAGTCTTAAGTCTAACGCGCGCCGCGCCCGAAGAGAATGACCTTCAGGGTATCCAGAACGATCTGGAGATCGAGCCAAAAGCTCATGTTCTTGATGTAATAGAGATCATGGCACAGTTTGACCTCGGATTCCTCGACGCTCGAGCTGTAGCCGTGGCGAACCTGCGCCCAGCCCGTGATGCCAGGCTTGACGGAATGGCGCTCCCCGTAAAATGGGATGAGCGTCGCGAGCTCGTCGACGAAGCAAGGCCGCTCCGGACGGGGTCCCACGAAGCTCATATCGCCACGCACAACGTTGTAGAGCTGGGGAAGCTCGTCGATGCGTGACATTCTCAGGAATCGACCCACGCGGAGGACACGCGTGTCGCCGTTGGCCGAAGCCCAAACGGCGCCCGCTTTCTCCGCATCCCGCCGCATGGACCTGAGCTTATAGAGCGCGAAGGTCTTGCCGTTCTCGCCCACGCGCTCCTGCCGGAAGAGAACCGGCAACCCGTCCTCCAGGACGATCAAAAGCATGCCGAGCAACACCAAAGGGATAGCGAGCACGAGCCCGACTAGGGCCGCCACGAGCTCGAGCACACGTCGCGTGTTGTTGAAAAACCGCGGGCGGCGGAAGCCGGGCGAGAAGATCAACGAGCTCGGCCGCAAGTTCCGAACGGGGAGTTGACCCGTAACGGCTTCATAGAACTCTGCCGCCTGTTCGATGCGCGCGCCACGTAATTTGCACGTCAAAAGATCCGAGAGAGGGAGCTCACCACGCTGCTCTTCGAGGGCAACGACGATCGTGTGAACGTTGAACCGCAAAGTGAGCGGAAGAAGCTCATCATGGGTGCCCACCACGGTGGGGTTGAAGAGCGATTTCCCGACCTCTTCGGGGTCTTTACCCAGAAATCCTACGACCCGATAGCCATCGTTCCGGTACTGAAGCACCTCGCGAGCAAGGCTCACGGCGGCGCTCCCCGTTCCGAGAATGAGCACGTTCTCGACGAAAGTGTCCCGCTGGATGGCCCAGTAGTAGCTGATGCGCCACGCTAGAAGCCCCGCAAAAGCGAAGGGCGGGTGGATGAGCAAGATGCCGCGCCCGAGCGCTAGATCCGGAATTGCATAGTAGAGGAGCGCGAGGAAGATACCGCCCGCAGCAAACGACTTGATGACGCGCAGGGCGAGCGCTGTCACGCTCTTGGGTGCTCGGCCGCCGTAGAGCTCATTGTAGTAAAGCGCAAGGAGCAGGGTGACCACCAAGACGGCACCCTTCACAAGCCCGCCTTCGTATGACGACGGGAGGAGCTTACTGAAGCGGACGGCGATGGCCAACCACAGCGTCCCGGCGATAATGGATACGTCCGCCGCCATGCATGCCAGCGTCCGGACGGACGGTGCTGATAAAAATACCCCGCTCAAAGAAACCTACACCCATCCATAGTAGTCTTCGGTCGGGAAGGCCGGATTCGCTGGAAGTCAAATTCCAAGCGGGCGAAGACGCGTTGAATTGCTCTTCGCCGCTAACCCCCGGCCCGGGTTAACACCGTGTTCGCAATCCCCCGATTACGTACACTTGGCAAACGTCCTTCCGACGTTAGCTCTAATACTTATTACCCTTGGTTGGGAGAAATATCAATTGCGGATCTCAATGTCAATGATCTTGCGAAGCTAAAAGAGTGTGTAAATGAACGGGGCCGCTCCGCTACCGCTCAGGAACACGAGGCCTCCGAGGGCCAAGATCACGATGATGATTGGGAGCAGCCACCACTTCTTGTTGTGCTTCAAGAAATCCCAAAACTCGGAAACAAGGCCCTGGCGGCCTTCCTGAGCGAGCTGCGTAACATCGTCGTTTCGATCTTCCACGTCAAACTCCTGAAATCAAAATTGCCGGAAATAGTCGCGATTGTTCGGAGGTGGGGGCATATCCACCCAATAGCTTTTTCGGTGCGATTCCCACGATCGTGTCAGCGGGTCGCGACCGATCAGCCGAAAGAAGAGCGCCAATGGTGTCAAGATACCAAAGAACAGAAACGCCAAAACGATGTGAGACACGATCCAGCCGATGGGAAATGCGACCAGACTGAGGATCGTGAACAACGGTCGGTTCGCCGCGGGCCAAACTATAGAGAAGAGCGTCGATAGCCCGCCTGCGAACCAACAACTGTACGCCACGGCCGGTGTCCACGCGCCAAAATCGAAACCAAGCAAACCGCCCTTCCATTGGACGACACCGCCGAGGACACCGAGTGCAACAACGGCAATGAAGCCGAACTGCTTCAGTTGGCTCGTCGTCGGTTGCAAGTTCAGCTGTGCGAGCATGGCGTCTACCTCGTCTAGTCGAGTTGAAACTGAGCGAGGTACGCGTCTGCTACGTGTTGCTGCGCGTGCGGTTGTTCGTCTTTCAAGAGCAGAAAGTTGTCGATCACGAGAGCATCCATGTTTGTCGCCATGAAGCAGCGATAGGCATCTTCCGGTGTGCAGACGATGGGCTCGCCGCGTACGTTGAAGCTCGTGTTGATGACGATCGGGCAATCGGCCCGATCGTTCAGACTGTTCAGGATCCGATGGAATCTGGGGTGCCGGTCGGCATCGACCGTTTGTACTCGAGCCGAATAGTCTACGTGCGTAATGGCGGGAACGACGGACCGCTGCTGTTTGAGCTTGTCGAGCCCCTCGGAGCCATTTTCGCGCACATTGAGCCGTTTGTCCTGACGTACCGGAGCAACGATAAGCATATATGGGCTATCTTCCTTTGGCCGGACATCGAAATACTCCTCGACACTCTCGCGCAGGATCGATGGTGCGAACGGTCGGAAGGATTCCCGAAACTTGATTTTCAGGTTCATGACAGACTGCATCTTTTCTGACCGTGCGTCGCCCATGATGGAGCGGTTGCCCAGGGCGCGCGGCCCGAACTCCATCCGCCCTTCCATGTGTCCGACAACCTGTTCGGAGTCGATGAGCCTCGCGATCTCGGCAGCGAGCTCCGGCTCCTCATCGAAATAACGGTAGACAGCGCCCGACGCGTCCAAGAAGGAACGGATGCGCTCGTCGGAATAATTCGGTCCAAGAAGAGATCCCTTCTGGCGATCGCCCTCTTCGAGCGGCGCGCGTTCCTTGTTCATGAGCTGGTACCAAGTGAAGAGCGCCGCCCCGAGCGCCCCTCCCGCGTCTCCAGCGGCCGGCTGGATCCACAGATTCTCGAACGGGCCCTCTCTGAGAATTCTCCCGTTCCCAACGCAGTTCAAAGCGACGCCACCCGCCATGACGAGATTCGTCAGCCCCGTCAACTCGTGGGCGTAGCGCGCCGCCCCGAGCATGACTTCTTCGGTAACTTCCTGAATGGACGCGGCGATATCCATCTCGCGCTCGGTGAGTGGCCCCTCCATGGCTCGTGGCGGGCCTCCGAAGAGTTCGTTCATCTTCACCGAGGTCATGACGTCCTTGTGGCAATAGGCGAAATAGGACATGTCCATGCGAAAAGAGCCATCGGGGCGCAAATCGATGAGCTTGGCGCGAATGAGGTCGGCATATTTCGGTTCGCCATACGGAGCGAGCCCCATGAGTTTGTATTCACCGCTGTTGACCCGAAAGCCACAGAAGTAAGTGAAGGCGGAGTACAGAAGCCCGATCGAATGCGGAAAACGGAGCTCCTTGAGGAGTCGCGTCTGATTCCCTTCGCCGACGCCGATGCTGCCCGTCGTCCACTCGCCCACGCCGTCGAGCGTCAAAATGGCGGCTTTGTCGAACGGTGATGGAAAAAAAGCGCTAGCGGCATGCGACTCGTGGTGGCGTGTGAAGACATAGCGTCCTCGGTACTGTCCATCCAGGCCGTGGTCCAGCGCCCTCGGCGTATGGAGCTTTTCCTTCAGCCAGAGAGGAAGTCCCTTGAGGAACAATTTGTAGCCGCGAGGGGCGTAGGCGAGATACGTCTCGAGTATGCGGTCGAACTTGAGCAGCGGTTTGTCGTAAAACGCGACGATATCCAGCTCGGCGGGCGCGAGCCCGGCTTCGCCAAGACAGTAATCCACCGCGTGCTTCGGAAAAGAGTAGTCGTGCTTTTTTCTGGTGAAGCGCTCTTCCTGGGCTGCCGCAACGATGTCACCGTCGCGCACGAGACAGGCGGCGCTATCGTGGTAGAAAGCTGAAATACCAAGAATGTTCATTCGCCTGCTCCGAACGTTCGGGAAAGGGACCTAGGATCAGGATATGATAAGCGACAGAACAGAGCAAGATAACTAAATGAATCAAACGAAGATGAAGCTCGTCCTCGAGGACGGCACGGAAATGACGGGCACGGCCTTTGGCGATGTGAAGCCCGTAGCGGGCGAGGTGGTCTTCAACACCGCGATGGCCGGCTACATTGAGACCCTCACGGACCCCTCCTATCGTGGGCAGATTCTCGTCTGCACCTACCCCTTGATCGGGAGTTACGGTGTGCCGGCGGCCCGCCCTCGCAAAGGAATCGACCGCCCCTACGAGTCGAGCCAAATCCAAGTGCAAGGTCTCGTCGTGCAGCACTACGTCAGCGAGTACAGCCACTACGCAGCCAAGCGTTCGCTCGGTGCGTGGCTCGAAAAAGAAAGAGTTCCTGCTGTCACGGGAATCGACACGAGAACGCTCACGCGACGCTTGAGGGAGCACGGGACCATGGCGGGATGGCTCTTTCCCTCAGAGTTGGAGTTGTCGCGTGCGCGAAAAGAAGCGGCCCGGGTGGAAATGAAGAAGGAAGTCTTCGATCTGGTGGCGCCGCTCGAACGCGTCGACTACGAAGGCGGTCCTTTGAAGATCGCGCTGGTCGATGTCGGCGCGAAAGACAACATGGTGCGGTCCCTGCTGGAGCGTGGCGTGAGCGTCCGACGGATACCGTGGACGGCCAATCTGCACGAAGAGGTGTCCACAGCCAATGGCGTGGTGATCGGAAACGGCCCGGGCGACCCACGAGATCTCGATACACTTGTCGAGCAAGTGCGCGGATTACTCGCGTTGTACAACAAGCCCATCTTCGGGATTTGCCTCGGGAATCAAATCCTCGCCCGTGCCGCGGGCGGAACGACGTACAAGCTTTCCTATGGCCATCGTGGGGTGAACCAGCCTGTCCAGGATCTGCTGACGCGACGCTCCTACATTACGAGTCAGAATCACGGCTATGCCGTCGATGAGTCGACCTTGCCCGAGGAATGGGAGTCGTGGTTCGTGAACATCAACGACGGAACCAACGAAGGCATCCGCTCGCGCCATCGCCCACACTTCAGCGTGCAATTCCATCCGGAGGCGAGCCCCGGCCCGCAGGATGCAGGGTTTCTCTTCAACGACTTCCTGCGCCTCGTCGGTTCTATGTCCATCTGATATGCACGGCATCTACCTTCCGAAAAAGCCTCGAAGCGTCCTCATCCTTGGCTCGGGCGCCTTGCAGATTGGTCAAGCGGGCGAGTTCGACTACTCAGGCTCCCAAGCGATCAAGGCGCTCCAGGAAGAGGGCATCCAGACGGTTCTCGTAAACCCGAACATCGCCACGGTCCAAACGAGCCCAGGACTCGCGGATCGCATCTACCTCCAAGCCGTCACACCGGACATCGTCGCGGACATCGCGGAAAAGGAAGACGTGGACGCGGTTCTACTCTCGTTCGGGGGACAGACCGCCCTCAATTGCGGCCTCGAGCTGCACCGCAATGGAACGTTCGACCGTCTCGGCAACGCGCTTTATTAATTGCAGCGTGTCCAGGCCGTCTCTCAAGAATTCGACACCGGAGTTGAATGAGCGATGCGCCAACACGAGGCCTTCGTGAAACGCAGTTCTCTTTAGGAAGAAAACGTTCCCGCAATCGATGCCGCCCGTAGAATAGAAGCGTTTGTGCTCGCTTTCCCCTTGGGTGAAATCGAACAGTCGATAGCGTTGTTCCCGAAAGAGCGATTCGAGAGCTAACCATTGCAGCACGGTCCCGACGGACCATTTTGCGAAGTTCGGGTCATAGCCGAGATACAGGAAGATCAGATTCGAGTCTCGCACCGGACAATAAAGGTAGGCTACCGGCCGGCCTCCGTGTAAAAGCAGAAACGCTCTGACCCTGTCGGCACGCGCGGCAGCCGCCATTTCTTCTTCGAACTTTTTGGAGTCGGGTAGCCCGGCATCGAGGAGCTTTTCTTGGTAGGAAACAGCCGACACGGATCGAGCGAGATCTAGAAAATCACGCAGCTCCTGTGGTGTTCGATAGACGCGGGAGTCGATCTCCCCGCTGGAGTGGCGTTTGAACTTACGTATTTTTCGCCGGATCGTCGCACGGTATTTGGGGGAGAACTTCTTTGCGTACTCCTCGAAAGAGCCATTCATGTCGATAAAGTAGCGCCGGTAGCGGTTCTCGATGTAACAGACGAAGGAAGGCCCACGCTTAATCGTCGGCGCGTCCTCCGGAATCGGAAGCGAGGGCAAATAGAATCCCGACATTTCAGGCTCGAGTGATTCGGATGGAGCTTGCAGCTCCGCCGTGTGGGTTATGGCGAGCTGCGCCACGCGAACCTTGACCCGAAGTCGAACGCTGCCCAGCGTACGGACGCTTACTCGGAATCGAAGCATCACATCCCGGACGTGCCATTTGTCCATCATCCGTACAACCTCCGCCAAGCCTGCTCAGCGTACCGACCGACCGTGTAGATGCGGCCCGAGGTGGTGGGAGGGGGCTGTTTCTCCAAAGCTCGCAGCTGAAGCATGCGAAAACCACAGGCGTTTAAATCCCGCCGATTTCTGTCCAGAAAACCACAAAGCCGCGAGAACCTTTTGATGGCAACAGGGTCCGGCCGTGTCTTGGCGTGATTCAAAAGCTCCGTACCGTGCGAAAGAATCACGACGCTTTCGAAGCCTTCTTTGAGGGCGCTCCACAGGAGCTGCTCCAGTTCGCGATAGGAGCAAGCACCGAGTTGCGCGTGACGAAAATGGCCGGGAAAATCCTCGAACACGGACATGGGATACTCGTGTACGCCCTCGATGAGCGAAGGTTGATGAAGCACGTAATCTCGTACGACGTCGCGCGCGAATGTCTGGCAGTGGTTGTAGCTGCAATCAATTTCGAGCCCGTTTGCAGCCAGCGCGCCGAAGGTGTCGCGACTCATGCCGAAACTTCCAGCTCGAAAAGCTCGAACACCGTTCACGCCAACGTGCGATAACAGATCAAGGCCCTTCCGCACGAGCATGCGCTGCTCTCCAAGAGAGAAATAGGCCATGAATTGTCGTTTCTGCGGAAATTCCGGGAAGAGGGGAACCTTGGCTTCGTCGACCCACTCGGTGTGCAGGTGAAGCTGAATCTCCTGTCCCGTCTCCTGAATGAGGCCGACGATCTCCCGCAAAGGCTCCTCTCCGAATCGCAGTGAAAAGAGCGGCTCGACGAAGAATGAGGCCTGAAGATTGTGATCCCGAAGCACCGAGAGCGTCAACGGTAACGCGCAGTCCCCGGACCTCGTCGGTCCGTAGACGTAATGCCGGAACGCCGACGGAAATCTCTCGTCGAGCGCGTCCCAGGTGTCACACCAGACTTCTACGTCGATCGTGATGAATACGTTCAGCATCCTTTGAGAGCGCGACCAAACTTTATTGGTCAATCAGTCCCGGAAACAGTATACGGGAGACGTGGGCGTACTGGGACTCATGATTCTAGGCAGATTCGCGAAGGGGATTGCGAGCGAAGATCGATCATATGGAGGCGGTAGGACGAGCTTCAAAAAGGAGCTCTCGAGATAGATCGGCGTCGTGCGGCGATTCGATGATTCTAGTGCGAGCAGATGCGTGACTACAGAGTCCATGATCGCGAGTTGCCTCATCGCGCGAAGTTTGGATAGATCGAGGGCAAAGACAGAGAAAACGAATAGAGAAGCCCGAGGGCTTCCTTGCTAAGCGGGAGTTGAGTAACAATGACCGCCCGGTGACAAAACGCACACTGGGTGCATTGCTGGAATCACATCCCGCTATGCCGAAAGGAGAGGAGCAGCTCCATGAAGGCCGGGCGGCACATCGCCCATTCTCAGCCTTCGCCTTCGTGGTCATGGAGCTCCGATCACCTGGTGGCCGTGTCGGGTGCAACGGACTCTTGACTCGCGCGTAAGCAATCGCGCACCTTGGCAGCGAGCACCTCGACCGAAGGCGACTCAAAAGTCGTGTTCGGCGTGCCCGGAAACACGTGGAGCTCCAAGCCGTCGCCTGCGAGCTGCCTTGGTGCACAACTCCGATAGAGGCCGAGAGCTCGCTTGGCCCCGACTCCCATCATCCGATCATCTCGCTATCAGGCATCCCGAGCGCCGTCATGGTGTTGAGAATCTTGCACCCGATCCTTGCCTCGACTCTCTGTGCCGCCAACCCTCTCGCTCGCATCGCTGAGCCCACGATAGCCTTGTAGCGATGGAACGTTGTCTCGACTTTGCTCCGTTTGCTGTAGCCCGATTCTGTGTGCCACTTTCGTTTGCCGAGCCGAGCTTGTGCTGCAATGTTGCGATTGCGCTGTCGGCTGCTCGCCGGCCCCGATGCGAGCAGGGCGCCCTTGCGCGGCGGTATCAGCACCCTCGGCGAGCGATGAGCGCTGTGATTCTCGATTGCCTCATAGACGCCGCTGGCGTCGTATGCGGTGTCAGCTCTGGCCGATGAGATGGGACTGTCGCTCTGTCCGACAAGCGATGCAACCCGCGATGAATCGCGGGCTCTTTTGCTCGTCAGCTCGCCGGCGACAACTTCGCCCGTCTGCTCGTCGACACACAGATGGAGCTTGCGATAGTCCCTGCTATTTGGTGCTCTGCGCAGCTGGCCGGCGTGGACAGCGAGACCGCTGCTGTCGATCAAGATGTGCAACGGCGTCTTCTGCTTGTCTTGGTAGAAGGGGACCTTACCCAGCTTCGCCTTGCGCCTCGAGATCGTGGTGTGATCGGGCACATCATTGTCTAGCTTCATCAGAGCGAACAACGATCGCAGCAATCCCTCGCTCTGTCTAGATGACAGATGAAACACCATGCCCAGGGTGACAGCCGTCTCGATGGCGTGGTTCGAGTACTTGCGTTGACGGCCCGGTTTCCTCCTCCTCGTCCGGGGCGCGTCCCAGTTCACAAGCTTGCCGGCGGTGAGCGAGATCCAGACGGTCAGGCTCCCACGGTTGCGTAGACCCGCCTCATATTCACGCCAATTCCTCACGCGATAGGCCTTCTTCACATACTTCCGCTGAGTGCGTTTGAAAATGCTCATGGGGAACCTCGAATCCGTGAGTAAAGGACAATTGTGGACCGAGATCGCGAGTTGTGCACCAAGGCACCTCTACGTCCCTTCGTGTTGGGCACCCAGGAAGCCCTAATTGACGCGAGTATTGTAACTAAAAGGCGAACCGGACCGAAAGCTGAAACTGTCGCGGAGGACCAGCTTGGACGATCTCGAGAAAGCTCGGAAGCGGGTCGGCGGCGTTCGCTCCGAAAGAGCGCAAAAACTGCTTCGGGTTGAGACGGTTGGTGAGATTGAAAATATCGAGGGCGGCCACGATGCGGCGTCCTTCGCCCATCTCCCACGACTTGCCGATCGAAAGATCCAGCCCCGCGACCGAGCGGGCTCGAAAGCTGTTGCGCTCGAGCACCCGACCGGGGCTCGACGCCCTTTCTCGCAGCTTGAGATCGCCGTCGAGGTCGTCACCGACGCGAGGGTCGACCGTCCGGCCGGATCGGAACCGGGCGATGCCCGTCAAGCGGAAGCCCAACGGAGCGTTCCACACGCCGTTGACGACGAGCGCGTTCGGGATGTCCACGCCGCTCCGGCCCCATTCGCCGTCTCGGTTGGCGGGGTCCAACGGGAGCGATTCGGCGATGCGGAAATCGTCCCCGTCGTTCTCGCTGCGCGACCAGTGATACATGGCCTGGATGGTGAAGTCGGTCGCGTAGCGTTTCGTCACGTTGAGCTTCACCCCCCAGAAGCGGCTCGAGCCCCGGGACGCGAGCAAGTAGAGATCGCGAAAGCCGCCGATGGGGTAGCCGTCGGGGAGCTCCGGCACCACGCCGGGCGGGATGGGCGATCCGGGGACGCCAAACGGGCGCGTCGCGTCAGCGGCGCCAGTGGAGCGCGTGGTTCCCCTCGTGTAGTCGAAAAAGCTCGGCGCGTTGACATCCACGGGCAGGATGAGATTGCTGCCGCGGATATAGCTCGCATCGAGCGCGGCCGTCCACGTGGGCGCGATCTCGCGTTCGACGCCCATCGTGACGTGCTGAGCATAGGGTGCTTGGCGCGCGCTCTCAGCGAAGGCGGGTGCGTCCAAGTAGAAATGAAACGCCTCGGCTGACACAACGGCACCGGGAGACGTCGCGACAACGCGGCGGGCGCCAGGACCGTAGAGCTGCTCCAGGGAATCCACGATAGAAAAGACGAAGCTGTAAAAAATACCATAGCCTGCGCGTACTGAGGTACGCCCGTCTCGGGTCGCGTCCCAGTGAAAGCCGAGTCTCGGTGCGAAATTGTTGTTGCCGGGAACCGAGCTCTCTTTTTGCCACCTCAGGCCGAGATTCACGGTCAAGAAAGGTGTGAGCTGCCAGTCGTCCTGAAAAAAGAGCTGGAGGTGAGTCTCGCTTCTCTCGAGCCGTGTCTCGGCGCCCGTCGCCAGAACACTTTGCCAAAGGAGGATCGGACTCTCGCTTTCTCCCGGAGCGAATTGCAAGAGGCCGTCGCTGAAGCGTACGAGCTCCGAATCGCTTTGGATCCGTAGAAAGCTGAAGCCGGTTTTGATCCCGTGATTGCCGGCGGACAAACTCAATGTCTCCGAGAGAACAAAGTGGTCCTCGTCGACGCGGTCAAGAAGCGTCGGATTGCCGATATTCCCCTCCGTCGGATAAATCCGTACCGTTTCGAGTGGCGGCGCGACGCCGTCCGCGCGGAAGCGCTCGGAGCTGAAGCCGACGCGAAGCTCGCTCAGCGCTCGTCCGTAAACGGACACGAACTTGCCGTGAATCGCGAGATCGTCGTTACGCGTCTCCCGTCGATTGTCGAAAATGTCGAAGCCGCCGACCCCATCGACGGTGTCGAGATTCGAAAAGGCCGCTTTGATCGATAAATCGTGGTTCGAGTTGAAAGCATGACTGACCTTGGCGAGAAGACGATAGCGCTCGCTCGGGAGGGTAAAGAGCCCTCTGAAACGGCTGTTGTCGTAGGGAGCGGTAACGACCACGTCTTCGTCTTGCTGTTGATACGAAAAGCTCGTGAACAACTGCGTCCTTGCATCGTGGGGGTCCAAGGGGCCGGACAATGTGAACCCGAGCTCCTGGCGATCGAGCGCGGTCGTAGCACCCGTGAGCGGGTCTGCGGCGTCCCAGCTCCCCGGCCTGAGATAGAAAAAGACGCTTCCGTGGAAATCCTGCTCGCCCGCGCGCGTCGTCGCGCTTACGATCCCGCCGAGGCTCTCGCCATATTCCGCCGAGGACTGCCCGCTGATCACGCGAAACTCTTCCACCGCGTCGGCGTCCACGTCGACCTGCACGACACCGTGTTGATCGCGCGTATTGGCAAAGCCGTCGAGCTGGTAGGACGTGTAATGCGCTCCGGCACCGCTGAGCGTCTGTAGCGGCGCGCCGAAAACGTCGCCTCCAACATCACTTCCGGGCGGCGATTCGCGAAGCTCGTGAGCAGCACCTTCGAGGTCGACGAGATTCAAGTAATCGCGGCCTCCGAGCGGAAGCTCATCGAGCTGGCGCTCTTCCACCGAGAGCCCAACTTGGGCTTGGCTCACGTTGATGAGAGGCGCTTCTCCCGTGAACGTCATCGACTCCTGTACCGATCGCAGTCTCAAGGTGATGTTGAAGATCGGCTTGGTATCGGCGAAGTATCTCAGGCCCGCGAAACGGGACGTGGCGAAGCCGTCGAGTCGCGCTTCGAGCGTGTACTCGCCCGGCGCCATTACGGGAAAGGTGTAGCGCCCAGAATCGTTCGTTTGCGTGACCCGCACGAGGCTGCTCGACTCACTGAAGAGCGTGAGCTCGGCGCCGGCGAGCCCGATTCCCGATGCATCGAGAATCGTGCCGCTGAGCTCGAAGGAGGATGCGAAAAGGCTTTTCGGAGAGAAAAGGAGCGCGATGAGAACGAGATGCTTCATGGCTGCGCTCCGGAGTGTATTGCACGTTGGCTCGCGTAGACAATTCGAATGCTATACTCCCGCTTCGATAACTCGTGTCTCCAATCAAAATTTCCAGAAATTCCGAGCTTTTTCGAAAGGGAGGTGACTATGTGTTCGCTAGGCGATATGGTGCCGGAACTAACGGCGCTCTTCGGACCTGATGTTCTGCGTATTCTCATTGCGATCTTTGTTCTGTTCGCCGGGTGGCTTGCTGCGAGGATCGGCGCTTGGGCCGTCAAGAAGGGCCTCGAGAAGACGACGATCGACAACCGTATTGCGAAGTGGGCGCTCGGCGACGAGAAGGGGGAAGGCTTCGAAGTCGAGGCCTGGGTCGGCAAGGTCGTTTACTACATTCTCTTGCTCTTCGCGCTCGTTCTCTTTTTCAACACGCTGCAGCTCACATTCGTGAGCGAGCCCTTGGTCACGCTCCTGAACAAAGTCACTGGCTATGTGCCGCAAGTTCTGGGAGCGGCTCTCCTCATCGCCCTTGCTTGGCTCGTCGCGACCGCGGCGCGAAAGACCGTCTCGATCGCCGCGGATAGCTGGCGCCTCGACGAGAAGGTCGTCGGGGAGGCAGGTCTCGACAAAGATGCCACACCCGGCGTGGGGAGAACGCTCGGAGATGCGATCTATTGGCTCGTCTTTCTGCTATTCCTCCCCATCGTTCTCGGAACGCTTCAGCTCGAAGGCCTGCTCACGCCGGTCCAAGCGATGATGGGTCGCCTGCTGACTTTCGCCCCAAACATTCTTGCAGCGGGGCTCATCCTGGCGGCCGGTTGGCTCCTCGCCCGCATCGTGCAGCGGATCGTCACGACCTTGCTCGGCGCCGTCGGGGTGGATCGACTGGGAGAAAAGATTGGCCTCGGTACCGCACTCGGGACGCGCAAACTGTCCGGGCTCGCGGGCCTCGTCGTCTACGTTTTCATTTTGTTCAACGTGATCCTCTCCTCTCTGAGCGCGCTCGCGCTCGAAGCCGTGACGCGCCCCGCGAGCGAGATGCTCGGACAAGTGCTCGAGGCTATCCCGAGGCTCTTCGCCGCCAGCGTGCTGCTCGCGCTCGCGTTTTATGTCGGCCGGCTCGTCGCGCAGCTCCTTGTGGGCGTTCTTGCCGGAGCGGGCTTCGATTCGGTCCTCGACAAGCTCGGTCTCGCGATGAGCTCGACGACGAGCTCGGGCAAACGGCCCTCGGATCTTGCGGGCACGGTGCTTCTCACGATCATCATGCTCTTCGCATCGATCGAGGCCGCCGGCCTTCTCGGTTTCGCGAACTTGGCGGTGCTCCTCGCGAGCCTGCTCGAGTTCACGGGCCAGCTCGCTCTTGGTCTCGTCGTCTTCGGCGTAGGTCTGTTTCTTGCGAATTTCGCAGCGAGCACGATCCGTGCGAGCGGGAACCCGCAGGCCGGGCTCCTCGCGACGGCGGCACGGGTCGGTATTCTCGTGCTCTCGACTGCCATTGCTTTGAGTCAGATGGGCATCGCCAACAAGATCATCGAGCTCGCTTTCGGGCTCCTGCTCGGCTCGATCGCGGTTGCGGCGGCCATCGCCTTCGGCCTCGGCGGCCGCGACGTGGCGGCGAAACAAATCGAGGAGTGGCGCGAGGGTCTAAAGAGTTAGCTCTGTCACTGATAGAATGCGTGCGCCCTGCAGGGAGCCGGGGCGCACTTTTGCTATGGCCCCATTCACAATCCAACACCGCGTGCCCTGGGCGGATGTCGACCTCGCCAAAATCGTCTATTTTCCACGCTATTTCAGCTATTTTGAGATGGCGGAGATGGAGTGGCATCGTAGCCAGGGACGGTCCTATGAGGACATGCTTGAAAGGCTCGGGATTTGGATGCCTCGTGTGGCGGCGCACTGCAATTATCACGCACCCGCGCATCTCGCCGACGTTTTGTCCATCGAGCTCCACCTCGAGCGTCTCGGACGGACGAGCTACACTTTGGGCTACGATGCCGTCCGGTTGCCGGAGAGAACGCATCTCGCGGACGGCCAAGTGACGATCGCGACCGTGGCGCGCGGCACTTTTCGCGCGACGCCCGTCCCCCTAGAGTTCGCGACACGTCTGAAGACCCTCATCCTGCGAGAGCGTGAGCCGAGCACCCGCAAGAAATGACGCCAGACGCCTTCCGCCAGCGTTTCCCAATCTTCGAGCGCAAGGTTTTCTTGAACAGCTGCTCGAAAGGTGCGCTCTCGCACGACGTCGAGAACGCCTACCGCGACTATCTCGATTCGTGGAGGCACGAAGGCTCGGCGTGGGGGGACTGGGTCGGCAAACTAGAGGAGGTCCGGGCGGCTTTTGCGGCTTTCATCGGGGCGGATGCGGACGAGATCGCCGTTAGCTACAGCGCCTCGACCGCGACCGCGAGTCTCTTGAGCGCGCTCTCGTTCGACGGCGCGCGCAACCGTATCGCGATCGGCGACTTCGAGTTTCCCACGATCGCCCACAACGTTATCGTCCAGGGGCGGCGGGGCGCCGAGATCGTTCACGTGCGTGCCAGCAACCATCGTCTCCCGGCCGAAACCTACGCGCGCGCTCTCGACGAGCGGACGCGTCTCGTTTGCGTCGCGCACGTCTGCTACCGAAACGGCTATCGCCAAGACTTGCCGCGGGTCATCGAGACAGCGCGGGGCGTCGGCGCTTATACACTGGTAGACGACTACCAATCCTCGGCTACGTTCCCGCTCGACGTGAGCGAGCTCGGCTGCGACTTTCTCGTGACCGGCCTTCTCAAATACATGCTCGGCTCATCCGGGCTCGGCTTTCTCTATGTCCGAGGGGAGCTCATCGAAAAGCTCGAGCCCCTCATGACGGGATGGTTCGGTCAGGAGAGGCCGTTCGACTTCGACATCGAGCGCGCCACCTATCATGCTTCGGCGCGCCGATTCGAGACGGGCACCCCCCCAGTGCCCAATCTCTATGCGGGTCTCGCCGGTATTCGGCTTGCCGCCGAGGTCGGCCCCGTTGCGGTCTCCACCCATGTCGAGAAGCTCGCGTCCCAACTAACGTCCGAAGCGCGCGAGCGAGGATGGTCGTTGCTGACACCCGACGAGCCTTCGGCGCGCGGGCCGCTCGTGGTGATCGAGTCCGCGGACGCTGAAAGGGCGGAAGCCGTGGTCGGGGCGCTCGCCGCTCGCGATATCGTCGTGTCGGCCCGGGACTCGGGCATCCGCGTCAGCTTTCATTATTACAACGTGCAAGAAGACGTCGATGCCTTGATAAAAGCCCTCGACGAGCAAGCCGAGCTTCTTTTACGTTAACGATCGGAGGTAGACCTTGGCTTTCGTATTAGGTTCTCGTTCCCTCGAGAAAGTGGGTATCGTCGGCTCGGGTCAGATCGGACCCGATATTGCGCTCCACATGTCGAAAGTGCTCCAGCCGGACGGCGTCGCGGTCGTGGTGGTCGACATCGTGCCCAAGGCTCTCGAGGCGGGCAGGGCCAAGCTCGACAAGAAAGTCGACAAGGGTGTTGAGACGAAAGCGTTCTCGCCCGAGCAAGGTGCTGCGATGAAGTCGAACGTCGTCTTCACCGAAGATTACGAGGCGCTACGCGATGCGGACTTCGTCATCGAGGCCGCGACCGAAGACTTGGATCTCAAACAGCGAATCTTTTCTCAGGTCGAGAATTTGGCGGCGCCCGACGGCGTCCTCGCGTCGAACTCGTCGCACCTGGAGCCGGAGCGGATCTTTGAAAACTCGCGCGCCGCCGAGCGCGCCCTGGTCACCCATTACTTTTTCCCCGCGGAGCGCAACCCTCTTGTCGAAGTCGTACCCGCGGACAAGACCGATGGCGCGATCGTCGAATGGCTGCTCGCGTTTTATGAAGCCATCGGCAAAGTCCCCATCCGCGTCGCGAGCCGCTACGGCTATGCGATCGATCCTATTTTCGAAGGTCTCTTTCAAGCCGCGGCGCTTGCCGTGGAGGAAGGGCTCGGCTCCACGAAGGAAGTCGACTGGGTCGCGCGGAAGTGTCTCGGGCTCGGCATCGGTCCTTTCACCGCGATGAACTTAACGGGCGGAAACCGCATCACCGCTCACGGCCTAGACGTGGCACATGAACGCGTCGATAAATGGTTTCAGACGCCCGCGCTAATGAAAGAGGCGCTGGCTTCCGGAGAACCGTGGGAGGTCGCGGCGCGCGGTGAGAAAGTAGACGTTTCTCCCGAGCGTGCCCAGGTGATCGAGGAGCGGATGATCGGGGCGTACTTTGGACTCGTCAACGAAGTGGTCTCTAGCGGCATCACGAATGTCGCCGACCTCGAGATGGGCACCCAAATCAGTCTCGTCGTGCGGCCGCCATTCGCTTTCATGAACGAGCTCGGGCTCGACCGAGCGCTCGACAAAGTGCGTACCTATCGCGATGTGCATCCAAACTTTCCCATCGGTGATGCGCTCGTCACGCAGCAAGGCTCGGGCGAGCCATGGGACATCCCCTACGTTTTGCGTCGCGACGACGACGGGATCGCCGTCCTAACCATCCGTCGCCCCGCGGTCTTGAATGCGCTGAACCAGGATGTCTTCGACCAAATTGGACGCCACCTCGAAGACGTCGCGGGAGATGAAGCGACAAGAGGCGTCGTCTTGACTGGATTCGGACGAAAAGCGTTCGTTTCGGGCGCGGATGTGTCCATGCTCGCGCGCATCGCCTCGGCGGAAGAAGGTGAGCGCACCTCTCTCGGATCACAATCCATTCTCTTGACGATCGAGAACTTCCAGAAGCCGGTCGTCTGCGCCTATAACGGACTCGCTTTCGGAGGTGGGAACGAGCTCGGCATGGCCTGTCACGCCCGCCTCGCTCGTAAAGGACTCGCCCCGCTCGCGGCGCAACCCGAGCCGAATCTCGGCATCATTCCTGGCGCCGGCGCGACTCAGAGGCTTCCGAGGCTGATAGGGCTCGACAACGCCTGGACTCTACTGCGCACCGGCCGCCCCATCTCGAGTGCCGATTCCCTGAAGCTCGGCTTGATTCGCGAAGAGGTCGAGGGCGACCTCGTCGCGGCCGCTGCGGCGCTCGCACGCGACGTCGCCGACGGCAGAACAAAGCTCGAGCCGATAGAGAAAGACCCCATCGACGTACCCGACGAGCTCCCCGATATCGATCTCGGCCACTTGTCCCGAGCCGTCGACGCGGTGCTCCAAAAAGCGATCCGCAAAGGCACCCAGATGTCCCTCGATGAGGGACTCCGTTTCGAAGCTAAATGCTTCGGCGAAATCTGCACCCTGGAAGACATGCGCATTGGCGTCGACAACTTCCAAAAAAACGGCCCCCGCAAAAAAGCCAACTTCGTGCACCGGTGATCGGTGATCAGTCAGTTGTCCGTATGTAACACCGTTACCTATTCCTTCAGTTCGGGCGCCTCCTCAACCTGGAGAGCGCTGAACGCTGGATGCTGAACGCTGACAACGATGTCACTTGCTCCCCTCCACCACGTGCTCCCAGGCGTCATAGATGTCGAGACGGCGCGCGAGGCCCTCGACCTCGACGGCGACGTCGGGGTGGACGGGGATGCCGCTCGTGCGCCGCTCCTGATCGATGGCGAACTCGGCCTCTCCAGGGTAGTAGACCCGAGGAGCTCCTTCCGCTTTCGTGCCGGTCAACTCGCGCATCATGTCTGTGATGCCGTTGCGAAAGCGCACCCATGGGCCGAACGCCCGAAGCCTGACGACGATGAAGAAGTGCCCGATTCCCGACACCGCTCCATGGCCGCTCGTCTCCCCCGCGAGGTGGCGGCCGAAAGCTCCGCCCGAGAGGACGCCTGAAAGAATGTCGATCGCGAGCGCGAGCCCGTATCCTTTGTGCGAGCCTGCCTCCACGCTCGCTCCCAGAGGCAAGAGGGCCATCGCTTCGAGAGCAGCTTTTGGATCTTCGGTGCGCTTACCCGACTTGTCGAGCGCGAGCCCTGGCGGGATCGTTTCGCTGCTTCGAACCGCGTCCTCGAGTCGGTGCCGTGACGTAGCGCTCGTCGCCATGTCCAGGACGAACGGCGTCGCGTCTTCGGCGGCAGGGATGGCGATCGCCAACGGGTTCGACCCGAGCATCGGTACTTTGCCGTAGGTCGGCAGCATAACGGGTGCGTCGTTCGAGACGACGATGGCGAGCATTTGCTCTTCGACGGCCATACGTGCGTAGTAGCCGGCCATCCCGAAATCGTTGCTGTTCTTTGCTGCGACGGCCGCGACGCCGAAACTTTTGGCGAGCGACATAGCGAGATCCATCGAGCGAGTCGCCACGATGTGGCCCATCCCGTTGTCACCATCGATGGTAGCGGTGGCTTCTTCTTGGTGACTCACTTGCACATCGGGGTTCGGATTGATGAGCCCGGCGCTGATGCGCGAAGCGAACACGGGGAGGCGGGCCACGCCCTCGCCTTCGACGCCCGCGAGGTCGGCCGCGACGAGAGCATCGCCCACTTTCGATGCATGCGTTGCGGGGAGCCGCAACCTCTTGAGAGCCTCTCGAACGAAATAGTGTAGGCGTCCGTGGCGGACGTACAAAGTCTCGGTCATGACGCTGGTTCCGGCTTCTGTCGGGCAGAGGATGCTATCACGGCTTCGCGCCGTCTTGGTGTGGGGTTTGGTTGAACGGTGTAGGGGATTACCCAGAGCTTTGAAAAAGGAGAGCACGGCTCGAGAGCTCCAAGTGACTCACTCCAAATATCTTGTATGTTGAGCCACCCTGGCACTTTGCTTGCATTGCGAACAACGGTGCTTTCGGAGCTTTCGAAAGAGGGCAGACATGAGTGTGGAACTTCAGCGCAGCGTGCGCGTAACCGCGGCCGAGAATATGTTGAGCTTGGCTACGGAAAAGCAAGTATTCGGCTTCAATCTTCTCGAAACCTTCCGGGTCGCGATGGGTCGGCACGACTCGAACGACTTGTCCTTCGATTCGCGGAACGTGTCGAACTATCACGCCGAGATTCTCTGCGAGGGCAATGCACTCGTCCTCCACGACCTCGGGAGCACCAACGGGTCCTACGTCAACGAGGAGCGGGTCAAACGGCGGAAACTCCAGCACGGCGATCGCATCCGAATCGGAAATAGCGAGATCACCGTCAAGCTCACGAACGAGGACGCTAAGAAGTCGGAGCCGAGCACCCCGAGTGTTCCGACGCACGGAAGCTTCCGGCGCGCCGGTCCCGGGTCGACCGTAGGAGAGCTTCTTTTGAATTTGTGCGCGCTGAAAAAGTCCGTACGCCTCACGCTCGCTCGGAACAAGAGCGATTACATCATCGTTTACGCACACGATGGACGCATCGTTTACGCCGAGGCGGGAACGGCGCGCGCCGAAAAAGCGCTGTACCGCGTCTTCGAATGGCGCCGGGGTGAGTACAAGTCGGAGCCGTTTCCCGCTAACGACTCGATCCCTCGTGCGATGACCGTTCCTGTTGAAACCCTCGTCGAGGAAGGCGAGCAGCAAGCGAAAGAGTTCGACGAGCTCATCACCAAGCTACCGCCGCCGGAAGCTGCGCTCAGACTCCGTGAAGGCTGTAAGATGCGCATCTGCGACTTCACTCCATCTGAGCTCGAGGTCTTCCAGGCCGTCATCCGCGACCGGACGCTCGGCGGAGTCATCGAAGGCTGTGCGATGACCGACTTGCGCGTCATGACGCAGGTGCACGCGCTGATTCGTAAGAGAGTGTTCGAGCTCGAGGAAGGGAGCTCGCTGCTGGAGCAAACGAACATCATCACCCGAAACTAGGATTCAAAAGGCGTCCCAGTCTCGGGCGATAACGTCGGCTCACCGCCAAACAGTCACCGCCGGCACTGACCGTTCGACCACGAGCTCCCTAGTTATTTATCATCAAGGTGTATCCGGCGGTTTACGAGGAATAATCGCCAATCAGTAGACGACAGCTCCGCCGTCGATATTGATCGCCTGGCCGTTTAACCCACAAGACTGCCAGTGTTCGTCGTCCATGTTGAGCACTTTGACGCTCTTGGCGATACCGGCATTGTTGACGAGGATCTGAATTTCTCCGAGCTTCGTCGTCACGTCTGCGTGCGCCTTCTCGATGGACTCCGAGCTCCCGACATCGATCGCAATCGGAACTGCGCGTCCGCCCGCCCCGTCGATCTCGGCCGCGAGTCTTTCCAAGGGCTCCATCGAGCGGGCGCCGACCGCGACAACGGCGCCTTCCTTTGCATAGGCGAGTGCTACCGCGCGGCCGATGCCACGGCTCGCGCCGGTGATGAAAGCCTTTCGGTCGCGAAGTCTCATTCCGCTATTCTATTGCGGCCACCATCCGGAGACGAGGATGACGATGATGGCGGCGGGGATGACCCACCGGATCCAGAAAACCCAGAAAGGACCGATGGCCATCGAGCTCCCGCGATTGATCTCGGCGAGCGCCTTACCGCCTGCAACGACCACCCGAGCGCCACGAGTGCTAGAGCGCTTCCGATGGGCTGCATGGTCGAGCCCCAGATCCGATCGTTCCATTGCAGAAAGTCCGAGCTCGCCATCGAAGGGAGTGCTATGAGGAGTTGGATGGGGATCAGAACGGCGAGCGCCTTCCCGCGGCTCCAATGCCAGTAAAGCTTCATCGAAAAGGCCTCTAAGTATCCGTCGGCGGTGGGGCCATCCCTACGAGAAGCACGACGCGACCGGTGGTCTCGTTCTCGACGCCGTGGGGCTCACCCGCGCGGGCGACCACGGCCTGGCCCGGCCGGACATCCTTGGTCTCGTCCCCGATATGAAAGCGCGCCTGACCTTCGAGAACGACATAGGTCTTGGACGAGGCGTCGTGGATATGGATTTTCTGCTTTTGTCCGGGCTCGAGACAATAGAGGTCGAGAAATAACTCGTTGGTCGCGAAAAGATTGACCTTCTGCATCTTTTCGGGCGAAAAACGACAAGCGTCGAATATCGTTCGGATGTCCATGCGAGAGCCTCAGCTCCAAGTGGCGTTCAAATAGTCGCGGGCCTCGAAAGCCTGGCCGGTCGTCGTCTCGGATGCGTTCGACGCGAGGAAGATGAAGACTTCCGCGATGTCTCTAGGTTTGGGCAAAGAGTTGGGATCTTCGTCCGGATAAGCACCGGCTCGCATTTCGGTGCGGGTAGCACCGGGATTCACGCTGTTGACGCGGATGCCCTCCGCTTCGAGCTCGGCCGCGAGCACTTGAGTGAAGCCTTCGAGGCCGAACTTCGATACCGCATACGCGTTCCAGTTGGCCTTCCCGCGGCGTCCGACGGTGCTGCTAACATTAACGATGGAGCCTTCTCCGCGGGCTTTCAGGTGAGGCAAGAGAGGCTTCGTGACATAGAACAAGCTCGAGGTATTCACCTTGAGCACTTCGTCCCAGGTAGCGACGTCGAGTTCGGTGATTTTGGCGCGCTTGCCGAGAATGCTCGCATTGTTGACGAGGATCGAAAGGTGATCGAATTTTTCGATGGCACGCACGATGAGACGTTCCGCGTCGTCCGGGTCGGCCACGTCTGCGGCGAGATAGCCGACCTCACCGTGTGAGGCGAGCTCTTCCGCCGTTTTCGCGAGTCGCTCCTCGCCGCGTGCGCATAGAAACACCGAAGCACCTTCATCGAGATAGGCCTCGGCGATGCCTTTTCCGATCCCTTTACTTGTTCCGGTGACTAGGGCCGCTTTTCCTTCGAGTCTTCCGGTCACAGTTTGGCCATTTCATCCCCTTAAAAGTCCAAAATGATTTTTGAGCCCCAAAACGCACCTATTTTCTTTGCTCAATCAATTTCCTGAGCGTCGTCAGCTCTTCGTCGAGTTTTTTTTGTTTGCCCCCGAGAGCGCAGATATAGGCGAAGAGAAGGACCCAGGTGACGGTATAGGCCGCGAAGAGATAACTCATGCGAGCTCGAGCTCCTTGTGGAGGTGGTCTACCTCGCCGGAGGTCGCCTCGACCGCAAGGCGCTTTTCCATGAGCCAGAGATAGAGAAAGGTGAACGCCAGAAGCGTTACGAGAAAAGCGTGCGTCATCGCGGGCGCGAGCCCCGAATCGTCGCCCCCTCCGATGACGGGCTGCGGGTGTTGCGTGCGGAAGAGCCGGATCGCCATGAAGACGAAAGGCACGTTTACGTAGGCGATGATGCTGGTGACGGAAGCCAGATTAGCGCGCTTCGTCTCTTCGGGAACGTAGCGGCGGAGCATGAGGATTGCGAAATACATCAGCCAGCAGATGAGTGCCGAGGTGAGCCGCGGATCCCAGGTCCAATAGATCCCCCAGATCGGCTTCGCCCAGATGGGTCCCATCGTGATCCCGATGGTCATAAACAAGACGCCGATCTCGGTCGAGGCGAGGGCGACGGCGTCGAAACGTCGATCCTTTTTCCAGAGATAGAAAACGGCGCTCACGAACGTAACGGTGAGCGCGAGGCCTGCGATCCACCAAGCCGAGACGTGGAAATAGAAGATACGTTGCACGTCACCCATCGTGCGCTCGGTAGGCGCATAGATGAATATGGCATAGAGCGAGGCGCACATCGTCAGAAAACAGAGGATCGCGATAGGTTTCGAAACGGCCTTGAGCACGGCTCCGATTATACTATGCGTCCATGGTGTGTTTTCCCTCGGAAGCTTCGGAGGCGACGCAGTCAAAACTCCTCCCGGTTGTCTTTTCGTGCCTCGGACATCTCTACGTCCACCTTTGTACGGCGTTCTATTTCGTCATCGTGTTGACGATCGAGGAGGACTGGCAACTTCCTTATCCCGCGCTCCTCGAGCTGTGGACGCTCGGATCGCTTCTTGTCGGTGTGGCGGCAGTCCCGGCGGGGCTTTTGAGCGACCGGATAGGAGCGAGCGCGATGATGGTTTTGTTCTTCGTTGGCATGGGTGGCGCCTCCATTGCCGCGGGCTCCGCGCCGTCTCCGCCCGGCCTGTTCGTAGCCCTTGCGGGTATCGGGCTCTTCGCAGCGATCTATCATCCGGTGGGCATCCCATGGCTCGTTAGGAGCGCTTCGACGAGCCGCGGGAAATTGCTCGGCATCAACGGGGTCTTTGGCGCGCTCGGCTCCGCCCTTGCGGGGCTTGCGGCGGGGGCGCTCATCGAGCTCTCCGGCTGGCGAGCCGCGTTCGTCGTCCCCGGGATCCTATGTGTCTCGACGGGCGTGGTTCTCTTCGCCTTTTGGGTAGCGGGCGGCCTCGGAGAAAGCACGCCACGCTCGAGCGCCAAAAAGCCGGTTTCTGTTTCCGACTCGCGCCGGGCCTTCGCTATTCTTCTTGTCACGATGTTCACGGGCGGGCTCATTTTCCACAGCACCCAGACGTCGCTCCCGAAGCTCTTCGAGCTCCAGAGCGACGGGCTCGCGGGAGAGGGTGCTCTAGGTGTCGGGCTTCTTGTGGCGATCGTCTATGGGGTGGCGGGGCTCATGCAGGTGCTTGGCGGTCACCTCGCCGATCGGCTTCCGCTGAAACCGGTCTATATCGGATCGATTGCGATTCAGATCCCGACCCTGTGGCTCGCTTCTAGGCTCGGGGGCCTCCCGCTCTTGCTTGTCGTGACGACGATGGTGATGGCCGGCGCGAGCGCTCTACCCGCCGAGAACCTTCTTCTCGCGCGCTACACACCGGAGAAGCATCATGGCCTAGCCTTCGGTTTGAAGTTTGCGCTTAGCTTCGGTGCCGCGCCCCTCGCAGTCGGGCTCGTCGCCTACACCACGAGACGAACCGAGGAGCCGTCGCTCATCTATGTGTTGCTCGCTTGCGTTGCCCTCGCCACCTTTCTGTTCGCGATATTCCTGCCCCGCGAGAACAAACTTTCCGCACCTCTTGACAGATCCCGCTCCGCTTCCTAACATGAGTAACGACCTACAAAAGCGGCTTTCACGACCGCTCACACAACCCTCCACACGACTCGAGCCCAGATTTGGGCGCGGGGAGTCTGTACACGCATCGAAGGTGATACCGTGAATGATGAAGATCTCGTTAGTGGCTGTGTCCTGATCCTCGCTGTGGCGACGATCTACTTGTTATTGGCCGGCGTCGCGATCGCGATGGCAAGAGACGGCCTCGTTCTCTGGGAAGACGCCAGCGCCGCGGTCGAGGCAATCTCGACCTTCGCCACCCTAACCGTCGGCGCCGTAGTAATCGCCCACAGCACGAGTGGCCGCGCCAAGGCCGAAAAAAAAATAGCGCCACGCCAGCGCGCAGCTTTGCGCTTTTCTTACTATTGATCGCTCTTGTTTTGCAGCGCGCGAAAGGTAACGAGCCCATCCGAGCTGAGTGGCGCGCCAACTTCGATAGCGCAGTTCGAGAGCTGGATGACGTCACCCCGGAATAATTGCGTCGGCTTGGCGACGGCCTGGCCGTTCAAGAGGGTCTCGTTGGTCGAGTCCAAGTCTTCGACGAACCAGTCGCTGTTCGCCTCGAACACGCGGGCGTGCTCTTTCGAGATGAACCGGTGCGAGGGGATGGACACGTCGGCTGCCTCGGAGCGACCGATCACGTTTTCCGGACCGCAGCGGTGGTCAAAAGGTGGCTGGGCGCCAGGTTTGACACGAAGCGATAGGCTCTTGGTAACCCCGTGATGGAGCGGGAATCCTTGCTTTCGAACAGACGGACGCATCTGGAGGTTTCCCCCGTATAATGTCGCGCCACGAGGGACAAAGATGTTCGGCTTGCCTTGGAGTACCACGCTTCTCGTCTTCGGATTTCCTCTCATTTGGATTCTCTATACCGTGGGCTTTCTGCTCGTGACCCGAGATTGGGGCCGCGAGGAAGGGGAGTCTCGGTGAACGCGACGGTTCTTGCATTTCTCGTTCTCTACTACCTCGTGGTCCTAGGCATCGGGTTTTGGGCCATGAGGCGCGGGGCGGGTGAGGGTCTCGAGGGCTACCTCCTGGGTGGCCGTGAGGTCGGACCGCTCGTCACGGCGCTCACGCTTCAGAGCACGTCGATGAGCGGCTACATGTTCTTGGGCGCCGGCTCTCTAGCCTATACCACCGGCTATTGGTCGCTTTGGTTCGCGGCCGGGGATATTGGTGGGGGGGTTCTCAACCTCTCCATCATCGGACGCCGGATGCGCAAGCTGTCGCAGATCACGGGCTCGCTTACCGCGATCGAATATCTCGAGGCCCGGTACCCATCGTCCGCGACGCGCCTCATCGCGGCGAGTGTCTCTGTTTTCGTGCTGGCGTTCTATGTGCTTGCCCAGTTCATCGCGGGGGGAAAGGGGATGGAGCTCGTAACCGGGCTTCCCTATGCCTGGGCGCTTCTCATCGCTCTCGCTATCATCATTACTTACACGTTTCTCGGCGGTTATCTCGCGGTCGCTTACACGGACTTTTTTCAAAGCGTCGTGATGTTGGTCGGGGTCGTTTGGATTCTCGCAGCGGCGCTCATCCATGTGGGCGGCTTTACCGCCGCCAATCTCGCGCTCGCGGAGATCGACCCGACGCTGCTCTCGATTTGGGGCCGCGATCTGGCTTTCCAAGGTCAATGGGGCGTTGTCGCGGGCGCGGTGCTCGTCTTCTCCGCCGGTTATGTGGGTTGGCCGCATGTCGTGACCCGGCACATGGCGATGAAACGGCCTACGACCGCGCGACTCGCCGGCACCTACGCCACGCTCTGGAACTTGCTGTTCGTCTCGGCCCCTTACATCGTGGGCCTCCTGGCGATTTTGATCCTGCCCAAACTAGACGACCCCGAGCTCGCCATCTTTCAAGTGGCGGACACCCTTCTCCCGGCCGCCGTAACGGGAATCGTGATGGCGGCGATCATGGCGGCGATCATGTCCACGGCGGATTCTTTGCTGTTGCAGACCGGTTCGATCGCGTCGCGGGATCTCTACGAGCGCTTCATCGACCCGAAGGCATCGGAGCAGCAGATGGTCTGGGTGTCGCGTGTCCTCGTGCTCGCCATCGGCGTCATCGGCTACGTCGTGGCGCTTCTGGAGCCGCCCGCCGTGGCTTTCGTCGTCATCTTCGCGACTTCTATTCTCGGAAGCGCCTTCGCACCGGCTTTCATCTGCGCCGTGTGGTGGAAAAAAGCCAATACCCCCGGCGCCATCGCGTCGATGGTGAGCGGTACGGTCGTCTCCATCACATGGGAGCTGGCGGGGCTCGCGGGGCCGACGACCTTGGCGCCTGTGACCGTCGGCCTCTTTGTCTCGAGCATCGCGATCGTCGTCGTGAGTCTCGCCACCCAGAGCTCCTCTCCCGTTCCCGCCCACGTGCTCGCGGCGATGGAGGAGACGACGAGGCTCGGACCGGTCCCGAGAGAGATGATGGCGAGAGCGGACTTCGCCCTCCGGCCCGAGGCGGAGGAGATCGAGTCGCTCCTCAAAGACGGTGACCTGCCGTGAAGACCGAGCTTTTGACAATAAGGGGAGATTTTTCAGCGGAGGCGTGTGAATGTGTCATCCGGACGGCATCGCGCGCGTTGAGCCCGCTAGCCCGTCGTCGCCTGTTCTACCCCTATTTCTGGCTACAGCTGCGCTACGAGGTGGGCACCTGGCTCGGGAAGAGTGCTCTTCGGGTCGAATGTCTCGTGGATGCGCGCACCCAGGTGAGCTCGACCTCCGATCCGTTCGAGCTCGAGCCGGTCGAAGCGGATGAGGCTGAGGTCGTCGCGCCGCGCCTCGACGTGGCCGAAGGGCTACGGCTTGCCGAGCGCTACGCGTCCTACGTCGTGAAGAACCGCCGCAAGGCGCTCGTCACGCCGAAGATGGAAGTCCTGGACCAGCGACTCGTCTATAAAACGTTTTGGATCGTCGATTGCGCCGAGGCTTACACGCTGCTCGTCGACGGCGTCACCGGCGGCTTTCATCCCCTCAATCGATAGGCTGTAGCAGCTACGGCTACCTACGGAAGACAAGTCAGAAGTTTTTCCTCATTCCTCGCCGAGGACCCGGAGGATCTCTGGACGATCCTTGGCAAGTAGATACACAGCACTCCGTAACCGGCTGATCGCGCCGTCCACTTGATCCATGCGCGTCAAAAGGGTGCGGTCGATATTTCCGATCCGCAAGTCGACGCGCTCGATATCCCCGCGGATGGCCGTCACGTCTTCCTTCGTCGCCATGTGGTCTTCAACACGCCCAATCCGAGTCTCTATTCCGCTTAAGTGGTTCTCGACCCCGCCGACCTTGTCGCGTATGCCTTCCACGTTCGAGGCGAGGAAACGTAGAATATCCTCGCTGTCCTCTCGTCCGTCAGTCATCCTGTCAGACCTCTCTTCCAAAGTATGTTGTCAAACTTTCGGCTCCACCGCCACCGACGCGGAAGCGCCATCTCGATATAGAGACGACAAATCCGATGTTGAACCTCCCACCTGCAAGTAGGGATTCCGGTACGAGGCGGATTCGTGTAGCGCAAAGACGCGCGTCAAGGTGCTGGCGGTGAAGGCGCGCGACGAGAGAGGTGCTATAACCATCGAGTACATCCTCATCATCGCCCTCATCGCGATCATCTTCATCACCCTGTTTACGGTTCTGCTCTGGCCGGCCTTGAAACCGGCTCTCGAGACTTTAATTGGATCGTTGAACGGCTTTCAATAGATGCTCTAACCGTTCGGCTCGGTGCTCCCACGCAAAGCCATTAGCGTCCTGGAAAGATTTTTCAGCAATTCGAGTTGCCAACGAAAGGTCATCGACAACACGATTTATTCCGTCAGCGAGCGCGTCTGCATCTGACGGAGTCACAAGAACTGCATTACGCCCATCCTCAAGAACTTCACCCGTGGCCTGTAAGTCAGACGCGACAATTGGCTTTCCTGCGGCAAGATACTCAAATAGTTTGAGGGGTGAAGTATAGCGATCTGCAGATTCAGTCGACGTTGTCGGAAGGACCAACACGTCAGCAGTCCCTAACCTCGTCTGTACATCAGCCACCGAAATCATCCCAACAAAGTCCACCCGATCACTAATGCCAAGAGACCGTGCTAAATCCTGCAGTCGGAGACGGTCCCCCTCTTCAGGATGGCCACCGACAATAATTGTTCGAACCTTTGGTAAACGGGTGACGGCACGGAGTAAAACCTCGACGCCCTTCCATGGATACAGATGTCCCGCGTACAGGACGACCGGCGACTCAACCCAACTCGGTGGTGTAAATCGCCTGTTTGACGAAAGTCGAACACCGTTCGGGATAGTCATAACGTCATCTCTCCGACCAAAACGCGTCTCGAGCTCACTGGCGAGAGTTCGTGTCGTGGTCACATAACCATCCGCAAGCTTCCATACTCGCTCTTCACGCCTAAAAAGACGGTCCTTTTGGGTCTGCCTTGCACGGCGCCCCCCAGACACGAGTTCGTCCTTCGTCTCGGCAAACACCGGAGCAAATCCGTGAGACTCAAACACAATGGGTGGACGCAACCACCGCGGCAGGTCCAAAAGTACGGAAGCGACGCCAAGATCACGAGTCAGAATTACATCGGACCGATGGCATACCGAACGTTCGACAGCGAACGCGAAATAGAGGGCCCGACGGACTGCCGGTGGACCGACAACACGTAGACGGTCAATGGTCAGGGTTGAAAGAGCTTTTAACCCGTAAAAGTTGAGCGGGTCCCGTGAGGGTCGTGCGGTATCCGAACGCACGCCCAGCAAGACTTGGTGCCCACGCGCGGCGAGAGCGTGACACGTTTCCATCGTTTGTACGCCATTGGCTCGCTCAAGTGGAAATCGGATGTCCGAGAAATAGCGAATTCGCACGTCAAGTCACTGGTTCGATTGTACGAAGCTGTTCCCGCCCATCGAACGTCCGGTCTCAGTTTACGCAGCAGTCGAACCAGTCGGCAAGGTATCGTCCGACAAGAAGGTGTCCGTTGTTGTTCAAATGGGTATCGCCCCGCACAAAGAGATTCTTGTTCGTCTCGGCTACGTAGGCTCTCAGCGGCGGGAGCAGGTCGAGGAACGGAATGTTCCGCTCTCGGGCGAAAAGACGAACATACGCCTGCGGTAAATCGATATCGTAGTGGTCCCCGGAAATACGCCGACTATAGACCTGGTCGCGCGTCGGAAGGGCGACGACCATCAGGCTGGCACCGTTCACGCGGGCCAGCTCTTCGATTCTCGTCAGCGTCTCTAGAGTGACATCCTTGGCCCGGACCGCAACCTCGGGATAGGGGAACTGAGACCAGAAAGAGTAGGAGACGAAGCGGCCGCTCGCCGCGAAATCCACCGCCAGGTTCTCCATCCTCAAAAAGGGCGCGACGAACCGGAACACGGCGAGACGGCGAAGCCATCCCTTCAGGATGGACATCTCGGGACTCGGACGCGCCACTGTGTGAGGCGCGTTCACGAACCGCTCCGGAACTCTCTCTCTCAGGTTCTGCTCATCGAGGACGGCGGTACCGTCAACGAGAAGCTCCTTCCGGAGACCGAGGTAAGTGTCTCGGAAGTCATTGCCATTGAACATGACGAGGACGACGAAGCTCGGCTCGAAATCGATACCTTTCTCTGAGAGGAGCAGCTCAACATCGGCGAAGCCGTATCCACCTACTCCGAAGTTCAGCACCTCCCAAGCGTCCGAGGAAAGGCTTTCCTCGAATATGCCGACGAAACTCCTCTCGACGGAGTCCGCCCAACTTCCAAACGTAAACGAGTCTCCGAAGAAGGCAATGCGCCTTTTCCCGGAGGGCTCGACCGATACTTCTCGCCAAGGCATGCCCTGGGTGTTGGTGTGAATCTTCACCTCGGAGCCCGCAACGCTCGTCACGAGATCGAGATTCGGTTTGAGTCGATAGGAGCCGGTCCCTTCGGGGTTGGGCTCCATAAGCGATAGCTTCTCTGGAGGCAACCGTTGCTGCTCCTGCTGCCAGGCCTCGTAGCTTCTCAGAAACAACTCCGCCGCCGTCAGGGCCACGAGCGCGCTCCCGGTGGTAGCGATGACAGGAAAGAGGACGCGCCTGTTTCGCGAGCAGGCGAAGAGAACCCCGCGCTGCAACACGAGACCTACAGGAAAGATCAACGAAAGCCAGGCCAAGACGATATGGATTTCCACTGGCCGCAGTGCGGTAAATGCTGCAAGGGCGAGAATCAGAACTCCGAGGACGAGGAAAGACACTCTGGTGGAGACGCCGAAGAGGCGAAAGGAGATCGCTCCCAGGACCAGAAAGACATAGGACACCACCCACTCGTAGGCAGTTGGCAACAACATCGCCCCGCGCGACATGGGATCGACCTCGACCCAATCAATGCCCAGACCGATGTCCGAGCGCAAATGACTCGGAGGTGACCTGCCCCCCGAAGTGACGAGATCGATGTCGAGGGCACCGCGCTCCGCCACCGTTTGTGGGATGACCGCGCGGATGCCTGCCCATGGATAGGAACTTTCGGCAAAGACGAAATCATCGACAAGAACGTCGTTGACGCTCATTCGTACGGTTCCGCCGAGACCGAAACGGTGACTTCGAATCCAGATTCTCAAAGGCGAACGAATCGCGTGGAAGGGGAGTTAGTGTAGCCGTCCTCCCGGACAGCCTCCCGTCGAAACCGATGACGTCGACGGAGCCGTCCTCGTGTCGGAACGGGCCAGTCATCTCCAATCTAGCGGAAAAGGCTTCAGGATTTCCGAGATAGCGCTTGTCCCACGACCCGATGTTGAAGCTTCGCGTCTTCTGTGCCTGGTATGCTGCGAAGTAGACGGGCGCAAAGAGCAGAAGAAGGAGAGCGCATACGATGATGGAAATCTTGCTCACAATGCGTTGAACACCAGCGTGACAGCCACGATGCGTACCACGGAAGGCTATCACAAGATCCGTGCGCTTCAAGTCGTGGACGTTCGAACGGGGGTTTCTTACCAACCCACTTCTTGGAGATCGAGAAGGCAAGATCAGCCTGATGGCTTCTAGGATTCGGATTGTTCCAATATCCTCTACAGACCTCGTCGGGACGCGCGTCTCGCTCGTGGTGGAGAGTCACGGAGATTTCGAGTCATGAGGCCGGTCGTTTGCGACATGCTCTCCTTCGTAGCGATTTGCTCGTGCGGCCGCGATACTCTATCCTTGGCGCTCAATGAACACGAAGCCCGAAGGGGCCGAGTTGAATCTTGCCGTGATCGGCTGCGGCCGCTGGGGGAGGAACCACGTCCGGGTGGCATCCGAGCGGTACGGTGAGCGTCTACGCTGGATTTGTGACATCGATGAAGGACGCGCGAAGGCGCTTCCGGATGCGGCACTGACGTCGCGATTCACTACCGACATCTTGGATGTGCTTGGCGACGCAACCGTTTCCGCGGTGATCATCGCCACTCCGGCTGAAACGCACTACGCGCTCGCGCAAAAGGCCCTCGAGGCTGGGAAACACGTCCTCGTCGAAAAACCACTTTCGCTTTTCTCCGAGCAGGCGAGAGAGCTAGCCCACTTGTCGAGAAAAATGAAGCGGGTTCTGATGCCGGGGCACCTCCTTTTGTTTCATCCGGCCATCGTGAAGATCCGGCAAATGATCGAAGAAGGCTCCTTGGGGGGGCCTCCAATACGTCTACAGCAACCGCCTCAATCTTGGCTCCGTCCGAAAAGAGGAAAATATCCTCTGGTCTTTTGCGCCTCACGACGTCTCCGTCCTTCGGTATCTCATCGGCGCCGACCCAATCGACGTGCGAGCCCACGGCAGCGTTTTTCTGCAACCGGGCACCCACGATGTCACGATAACCCACTTGACATACCCGGGGAACATCCATGCGCACATCCACGTCTCCTGGCTACACCCCTTCAAGGAGCACCGTCTCGTGGTCATCGGAGATAAGAACATGATCGTCTTCGAGGACACCGATACGGACAACAAGCTCCTTCTGCACACCAAGGGCATCGATCGGATCCGAGGAGAGCCAATCTCGCGCGACGAAGGAGCCAGCGCTATCGACTTCGAACCCGAAGAGCCCCTTACTGCAGAGCAGCAGCACTTCCTAGAGTGCGCGGCCACGGGTGCTCTGCCACGGGCCGATATCGCGAGCGCAATCGCCGTGCTCGAGACGCTAGAGAAAGCGCAGCGTTCCCTCGACCTCGGCTCCGGGACGCCGCGGCCGGAACGACACGAAGGTGCATTCGTGCACCCGACTGCCGTCGTGGACGAGGGAGTATCGCTCGGTATCGGCACGAAGGTTTGGCACTTTGCGCACCTCCAATCGGGCTCGACGATCGGCTCTCATTGTAGTCTTGGCCAGAATGTCAACGTGGGAACGAATGTCCGGATCAGCGACCATTGCAAGATTCAAAACAACGTTTCGATCTACGGGGGCGTCGAGCTGGAGGACTACGTGTTCTGCGGTCCCTCGATGGTTTTCACGAATGTTCAGAACCCCCGCTGTGAGTACCCTCAGCGGGGGAACGAGCATTATGTGCGGACGCTCGTTCGACACGGCGCGTCTATTGGTGCGAACGCGACCATCCTCTGCGGTCACACCATTGGACGGTACGCCTTCATCGGTGCCGGTGCCGTCGTCACTCGCGACGTCCCGGATCACGCGCTTGTGGTCGGAAATCCCGGACGGATCGTGGGATGGATGAGCCGCGACGGCCGAAAGCTGGATTTTTCGAACGGACCAACGTGCGTCGTGGGAGATTGCGAGTATCGGCTCGAGGGCGATCGGGTGAGCGCGAGGCTCGTCGAAGAGCACACACGCGCCGCGCCTTGAGTATCAAGATGGAGTTCATCGATTTAGAGACCCAACAGCAGTGCCTGCGCGAGCGCATCGAGGAGCGGATCCGAAGAGTGCTCGATCACGGGAAGTACATCTCAGGACCGGAAGTTTTCGAGCTCGAGGAAAAACTCGCGGAGTTCGTGGGGGTGAAGCATGCTGTGACTTGCTCTAGCGGCACGGACGCGCTCCTCATGGCTCTTCTCGCGATGGACGTCGTACCTGGAGACATCGTTTTCACGCCCGCGTTTACGTTCGTGGCGACGGCGGAGGTCTTGCCGCTCATCGGTGCGATGCCAGCTTTCGTGGACATCGATCCGGAGACCTGGAATCTGGACGTGGATAGCTTGCGGGACGCCGTCCTCCGCGTCCGTGAGGAAGGACTCGGCCGTCCGCGCGGCGTCATAGCGGTGGATCTCTTCGGCCTCCTTGCGGACTACGACTCGATTCGCGCCCTTGCCGATGAACATGGTCTTTTCGTGATCCAGGACGCTGCCCAATCCTTCGGCGCATCGGCGTCGGGCCAACGCGCGGGGTCGAACGCTCCGATCGCGACGACGTCGTTCTTCCCAGCGAAGCCGCTCGGATGCTACGGAGATGCTGGGGCGGTTTTCACGAGCGACGATGAGCTCGCGGAAACGCTGCGCTCCCTGCGGGTCCACGGGGCAGGCCGTGACAAGTACGACAACGTGCGCATCGGGTTGAACGGCCGCTGCGATACGCTTCAAGCGGCGGTGCTTCTCGAGAAGCTCGAGATATTCGAAGAGGAAGTCGAGAAGCGACAGATCGTCGCCGCGCGCTACACGGATGGCTTGCGTGGAGCGCGAACGGTTCAGAAGATCCCCGCGGGCAACCGGTCCGTATGGGCGCAGTACTCTGTACTCAGCGACCAACGCACCATCGATCGCGAGCGCCTGCGAGAGGCGGGCGTTCCGACGGCGGTCTACTACCCGAAGCCTTTGAACCAGCAGGAGGCCTTCCGGGATCGCGCGCTAAGCCCAGTCTCGCTGTCGCGCGCCGAAGAGACATCGCGCAAGATCTTCAGTCTTCCGATCCATGCCTATCTGGGAGAGGACGATCAGAACCGCATCGTCCAGGTGCTCTCCGGTCTTTGAATCCAATCGGCGAAACTTCGGTGCCCTATGCGTCTTCTCTTCGACGTTCTTCATCCCGCGCAAGTGCATTTGTTCCGACACCTCATTTAGAGGTCGCAGAGGGACGGCGGGGACGCGCTCGTGCTCGCCCGCGAGAAGGACGTTACCGTGAGGCTTTGCGAGCGGTATCGGATCCCTCATTATGTGGCCTCTCGGGCGCGCCCGGGCTTGCTCGGTGGAGCACGGGAGTTTCTCGCTCGCACCATGAAGGTATGGGAAGCGGCCAGACGATTCAAGCCTCACGCCCTGCTGGGGACTTCGATGAGCATCGGGTTGGTGGGACGGCTCATTGGAAAACCCTCCTTTGTCTTCAATGAAGATGATCGGAAGGCGGTCCCGATCACTACAACGGTCGCGTACCCCCTCTGCAACTATGTCGTGACGCCCCGGTGCCTGGCCCACGAGAATTACGGCGAAAGACACCTAACGTACCCCGGCTATCACGAACTGGCTTATCTTCACCCGGACCACTTCACTCCCGATCCAGCGGTTCCTCGCTCCATGGGTCTTGACCCGGACAGGCCCTACTTCGTTCTGCGGCTCGCCGCCCTCCGCGCGCACCATGATCGGGGGGCCCGCGGAATTCCTTACGCTTCCGTGGAAAGGCTCGTGGAGCTACTTGTCGGCCGCGGAAGGGTCTTGATTACCGTGGAGGACGAGATGCATCCGGGGCTCGAGCGCTATCGTTTCCCGCTGAGCCCGGACAAGCTGCACGATCTTCTGGCTTTCGCATCGCTTTACGTCGGCGACAGCCAGACGATGGCCGCCGAGGCTGCCGTTCTCGGCGTTCCCTCGCTTCGCTGCAGCTCCTTTGTCGGTCGGATCAGTTACCTTACGGAGCTGGAAAAGACCTACGAACTGACGCGAGGTTTCCTGCCCGACGCTTTCGAGGACCTCCTGAATTTGACCCGGGACTGGCTTTCTCGACTCGATGAAGTGAAGGCGGAGGCGAAGAGGAAGCGGTTGGAAATGCTGGCGTGCTCGGTTGATGTCTCGGAGTGGCAGTGGAACACCCTCCGGGAAAAAGTGGGGGAGGCCTGACATGTGTGGGATCGTGGTGGTCTTTCGACGTGGGGTCGGCGACCCAAAACCGGAGCTCAAACGCGCCCTCCATCGAATCGCCCACCGGGGACCCGACGACTCCGGTATCTGGTCCGGGAAAGGTACCGGTGTGGGTGGCCCCTTCACTCTGGGTCTGGGTAACGTGCGACTTTCCATTCTGGATTTGAGCCCGGAAGGGCACCAGCCCATGGTGAGGTCGGAGGGTTTTGTCATCACCTTTAACGGGGAGATCTACAACTACCGCGAGCTCCGGGAGGAGTTGAAGACGCTCGGTCACGCCTTCCGAACCTCCTGCGATACGGAAGTTATTCTTGCTGCTTATCGCCAGTGGGGGCCTGCTTGTGTGGAGCGATTCGTCGGGATGTGGGCGCTCGGCATATGGGACGGCGAACGGCTATTCCTGTCGAGGGATCGCCTCGGACAGAAACCTCTCTACATCTTCCGGGACGAGGAGGAAGGATTCTTGGCGTTCGCCTCGGAGATACGAGCGTTGCTCTGCCTCGAGGGAGTGCCTCGGCGTCCCAACCAGCGTACGGTCTATCGCTACGTGGCCTTTTCCGAGATGGAGAACGCTGAGTCAACTTTTTTCGAGTCCATTTGCGAGCTTCCCCCGGCGACCAACCTCTTTTTCAACCCAAAGGATGGAAGCGTTCGACGAGAACGCTACTGGGAGCTTCCTAACCAAGAAGAGCAGGTCGAGGAGTCTCAAGCCGTGACGACCACCGAGTCGCTGCTGTTCGAAAGCGTGCGCTTGCGTCTCCGTTCCGACGCGCCCCTGGGCATCAGTTTGAGCGGGGGACTCGACAGCACTTTACTGCTTTCCTTGGCCAACGAGGCGGGAGAGCGGGAGCTCCCCGTCTTCTCGACCGGCTATAGCCATCGGGGTTACGATGAGACAAGCTACCTTCAAGCCGCGATCGACGGACTATCTTGCCGGCCCCATTGGGCGGCTTCCGACGCGACGGCCTTCGTGAGAGATTTTGAGAAGCTCGTCAAGTATCTCGGGCAGCCGAGTCGCCTACCCGGCCCGTTCTCCCTTTGGATGGTGGCCCAGCGGGCATCGGGTCAAGTGAAAGTGCTCCTCGACGGCCAGGGTGCGGACGAGCTGGCGGGCGGATATCTTTACTTCTTACCTGCGGCGTGGCGGGAGAGCTCGGTGTTGGATAAGGTCCTGCGGGCGCCCGACCTGATGCTGACGATTCTTCAAAACCGTCATTTGCTGAGTCAGTACCCCCTCGCCCTGGTCGTGGAGAGGATCCGGGGAAAACGGACTGTCCATCGACGCCTTCCGTTGAACCGTGACTGGGAGGACAGCTTTCGCGGAGAGCTGCCTCGGTGGAGTCATGCTAACGGGAGTCTCAACGAGGTTCTCCGGGCCGCGCTGACCGAGACGTCTCTCCCCGCTCTCCTGCGCTACGGAGACCGCTTGAGCATGGCTTTTGGCATTGAGAACCGTTGTCCCTATTTGGATCATCGGCTGGTGGCTTACGTTTCGTCCCTGCCGTCGCAGCTCAAGATACGGAGTGGAACCACGAAGTGGGTTTTCCGCGAGGTGGCTCGGGGACGAATCCCGCCCCGGGTCCTCAAGCGCCGCATGAAAATGGGATTTCCACTCCCTTCGGAACCTGGATGCGTCGCGACATCGTGGATGATGCCAGGCGCTGGCTCGACGGGTATTTCGCCTTGCCCTTATACCGCGATTGGATCGACCCCGCCGAGGTCGCCCGGTTGATAGAAGAGCAACAAAAAGGCATCCAGGACCACCAGGCCATTCTCTGGCGCCTTCTTTGTCTAGGTGCCTGGGCGAAGATTGCCCAAGCGGCCTAGTATCTCGATGAACCTTTTCCGGGCCTTCCGACGCCGTCAGACAGTGGCGTTGCGAATCCAACCACCGAACCGCAAAAGCAAGCCCCACCAGCGCCCAGCAACAGCCTCTCGTGGACCAACCCATAGCTAGAGCCTGTTGCAAAACGTAACCGCTTTCACCGTTGGTTTCAATCCGCGTCCAATCGGGCAGCTGACAGATCTGTGATTTGCCGGCGCCAAACGCGCCTGGATCGATCCGCAAGAATTTTCCCAACTATTTTGTATTTGGTCGTTTTTTTCTTGACTTGTAGCCTAAGGGATGATATTTATTAGGCGTTATAGGGACCGTTACCAGGCAGTCCGCCCTCTTCTACGTCAACTTCTCCAAACAGGCGTCGCTCATCAAGGATGATCTACTCGAACCCGTCGACACGCTCCTCGAGGACCCCGAGCTGATAGAACTGACGAGAGAATCGCTCGCTGGTCGTTTCCCGCTCTCACCGCGTACCGGCCGGGTGAGTATCGCGCCTGACCGCTTGCTCCGCAGCTGTGTACTCAAGCACATCAAAGGATGGTCCTTCCGAGTCCTCGAGCGGGAGATCCGTTCTAGCCTCGTGTATCGGCGCTTCACTCGCTTCGACGACGATTCGATTCCCAACTACTCCACATTCAGTCGCAACTTTTCCCTACTCGGTGATGCGTTCGTAGAGAAAATCCATGCCCGTGTGGTCGCTCAGGCTCGAGACGAAAAGGTGGCTACGGGACGCAAGTTACGCACGGATACGACGGTAGTGGAGAGCAACATCCATTACCCCACAGATAGCTCACTGCTTGCCGATGGCATCCGGGTGCTCACCTTGGTGAGTGTTGCCGAGAAGACCGCGATCGAAAAAGGAAGAAAAGTACGAGTGGACTGCACGGTAGTGGAGTCGAATATTCATTCTCCTACGGACTCCGAGCTTCTTTATGACTGCGTCCGAGTTCTCACTCGCCTCATGTGCCGAACTCGCGAACTGCTGGGTACAGTAGTGGTCTTCGGCAATCGAACGCGTCGAGCGAAGAGACGTCGACTGGGAGTTCTAAACGCGAAGGATAAGGAACAAAGGCGTCGCGTCTATCGAGATCTACTGAAGGTGTCGGAAGAAACCTATCGCTCCGCTCAACGCGTTGCAGACCAGTTGGACGAGTCCGGCTTGACCGAGCCGGTGAAGCGAGCGAGTGCGGAGAAGATCGCCGCGGATTTTAAGCACTTTCTCGTCCTCACCGAAAAAGTCATCAACCAAACTCGGCGTAGAGTGATTGATGAAGAGCGTGTGCCTGCGGAGGAAAAGGTCGTTTCGATCTTCGAAGAACACACCGACATTATTCGCAAAGACCGGCGCGAGACTCTCTACGGTCACAAGGTGTGTTTGACTGGTGGCTCGTCCTCGATGATTTTGGATTGCGTGATCTTGGATGGGAATCCGTCCGATTCAACTCTCGCGGAAACCATGATCGACCGTCAAGTCGAACTCTACGAACGGGCCCCGCGCCAGGTTGCCTACGATGGCGCGTTTTCTTCAAAGGCAAACTTGGAAGCCATCAAAGGCAAGGGAGTTGAAGATGTTGCCTTTACCAAGGCTCACTTCGCGGTGACCGATATGGTCAAGAGTTCCTGGGTCTATCAACGCCTACGGCGATTTCGCTGCGGAATCGAAGGCGTCATTTCGTTCTTGAAACGAGTCTTTGGTCTCGACCGATGCACATGGCGCTCATTGCCTTCTTTCAAATCCTACGTATGGAGTTCCATCATCACCTGCAACCTGTTGGTAATGGCAAGGCACCTATTACGATAATAATGATTACTCTTACTGCGTTTATAGCCATGGATTGCTGACGATTCGCCTCTCGTTTCGTCCAAGATTTTCATTCGCTTCCGAGCCTACGAGGTGCCGACTGAAAACGTATAATACCCACATCTTCGATAGGCCTCTCGTACACCACAAGTTATGGTGTTTCTGGACAGGAACTAGCTAGAGCCTGTTGCAAAAGCCCGTTTAGCGTCAAGGCGTTCATTTGTTTGAGCACAGGAGTGAGGCCGTTGGTTGTACTGCTTGTTAGGAACGCGCCTGTCGGGCACGGTCGAGCGTATTTTGCTTGTTGATGTCCGCGAGTTCTCGCAGACAATCCTGCAAGCTCTGCCATGCGGCGACGCCTTCGCGGATACGCTTGTGTGCGGCTTGGGGCACATAGTAGCCGGTAGTCTTGCCGTGCTTGCCACGAAAATTGATATAGAGGTGAGGGCCATGCTTTGGCCCGGGCCCGTGGCACCGACAAGTGGGCGTACCGCAGGTACGATAGGTTTCGGAGGGTGTGCCGAAGATCGCCCTTCGCGCATATTGTTGAATCTGTTGTAGGAGCTGGTCCCGACGTTTACGTGGATCGGAATGAGGGTTCGGCATTTTCGCTGTCCTTTCTTCGCCGCTTGACTCGAGCGATCGATATGAGGTTTTGGCTGATAACGCACCACCCGACGTAACGCTTGAATCCTCGGTCGCCCTTGTAGGTGGCGCGAAGCATAGCGAAGCGGTGCTTGAGGGTGCTGATGCGGGACTCGACGCCCCCGCGCCACTTGAGGGCTCGACGGAACCAGCGCTTTTTTTGAACCTTGGCTCGTTTTTTCGAGGGTCGTCCTCGAGCCGGCAACACCACTTTCTTTACACCGAGATCTATGGCCTTGCGTTCATTGTCTGCCGAAAAGAATCCGCGGTCAGCGGTCGCCATCTCCGGCGCACGAGCGAACTGTTTTTTGTGTTGCTCCAGCGCGGGCATCCACTGAGTTTGGTCCGCCGGATTGCCTGCGGCAACTTCGTAGTGGCTAACAATGCCGTTCTCCACCTCATCAATTCGCACGAGTCGTCCAAACTCGGTCGGCTTCCATGTTTTGCCTTTTCGGATCACGGCCGTATGCTCCTCGAACAGGCTGACGATCTTGTCCGGATGGTGACGATGGCCCCCTAAAACACGGGCCTTTGTCTGAGCTAACACCTTTTTGCACAGTGGCAGATAATGTTCGAGTTGGCTCTGATTGCTTATGATGCTCACCAGCGAACCCACGACCGGAAGCTTTCCGCTCTTGAGCGACTGAATAACCTCGTCGGCTTGCCGGACCACGCTGCGCGCCGTGCCCATGAGCTTGCGATAACTTTGCTTGAACTTGACTTGGCTCGATTCGGTGAACGACTTGCTGGCGCGGTCGATCTCAAGCTGCCTGTTTTTCGTTGATCGGCTGTGGTCCACCACCTTGAGCGCACCTTGAGCACAAGCCTTTGCAATACACTTCAGACTACGGGTGAGCACCCGGATGCCATCGGCAAGCAGTGAGCTATCTGTGGGGTAATGGATGTTGCTCTCCACTACCGTCGTATCCGTGCGTAACTTGCGTCCCGTAGCCACCTTTTCGTCTCGAGCCTGAGCGACCACACGGGCATGGATTTTCTCTACGAACGCATCACCGAGTAGGGAAAAGTTGCGACTGAATGTGGAGTAGTTGGGAATCGAATCGTCGTCGAAGCGAGTGAAGCGCCGATACACGAGGCTAGAACGGATCTCCCGCTCGAGGACTCGGAAGGACCATCCTTTGATGTGCTTGAGTACACAGCTGCGGAGCAAGCGGTCAGGCGCGATACTCACCCGGCCGGTACGCGGTGAGAGCGGGAAACGACCAGCGAGCGATTCTCTCGTCAGTTCTATCAGCTCGGGGTCCTCGAGGAGCGTGTCGACGGGTTCGAGTAGATCATCCTTGATGAGCGACGCCTGTTTGGAGAAGTTGACGTAGAAGAGGGCGGACTGCCTGGTAACGGTCCCTATAACGCCTAATAAATATCATCCCTTAGGCTACAAGTCAAGAAAAAAACGACCAAATACAAAATAGTTGGGAAAATTCTTGCGGATCGATCCAGGCGCGTTTGGCGCCGGCAAATCACAGATCTGTCAGCTGCCCGATTGGACGCGGATTGAAACCAACGGTGAAAGCGGTTACGTTTTGCAACAGGCTCTAGCTAGTTCCTGTCCAGAAACACCATAACTTGTGGTGTACGAGAGGCCTATCGAAGATGTGGGTATTATACGTTTTCAGCCGGCACCTCGTAGGCTCGGAAGCGAATGAAAATCTTGGACGAAACGAGAGGCGAATCGTCAGCAATCCATGGCTATAAACGCAGTAAGAGCAATCATTATTATCGTAATAGGTGCCTTGCCATTACCAACAGGTTGCAGGTGATGATGGAACTCCATACGTAGGATTTGAAAGAAGGCAATGAGCGCCATGTGCATCGGTCGAGACCAAAGACTCGTTTCAAGAACGAAATGACGCCTTCGATTCCGCAGCGAAATCGCCGTAGGCGTTGATAGACCCAGGAACTCTTGACCATATCGGTCACCGCGAAGTGAGCCTTGGTAAAGGCAACATCTTCAACTCCCTTGCCTTTGATGGCTTCCAAGTTTGCCTTTGAAGAAAACGCGCCATCGTAGGCAACCTGGCGCGGGGCCCGTTCGTAGAGTTCGACTTGACGGTCGATCATGGTTTCCGCGAGAGTTGAATCGGACGGATTCCCATCCAAGATCACGCAATCCAAAATCATCGAGGACGAGCCACCAGTCAAACACACCTTGTGACCGTAGAGAGTCTCGCGCCGGTCTTTGCGAATAATGTCGGTGTGTTCTTCGAAGATCGAAACGACCTTTTCCTCCGCAGGCACACGCTCTTCATCAATCACTCTACGCCGAGTTTGGTTGATGACTTTTTCGGTGAGGACGAGAAAGTGCTTAAAATCCGCGGCGATCTTCTCCGCACTCGCTCGCTTCACCGGCTCGGTCAAGCCGGACTCGTCCAACTGGTCTGCAACGCGTTGAGCGGAGCGATAGGTTTCTTCCGACACCTTCAGTAGATCTCGATAGAACGCGACGCCTTTGTTCCTTATCCTTCGCGTTTAGAACTCCCAGTCGACGTCTCTTCGCTCGACGCGTTCGATTGCCGAAGACCACTACTGTACCCAGCAGTTCGCGAGTTCGGCACATGAGGCGAGTGAGAACTCGGACGCAGTCATAAAGAAGCTCGGAGTCCGTAGGAGAATGAATATTCGACTCCACTACCGTGCAGTCCACTCGTACTTTTCTTCCTTTTTCGATCGCGGTCTTCTCGGCAACACTCACCAACTCTCGGTTGATTTTCTCCAGCGTTTCGAACTTCACGGCTTTGATGTTTGCTGCTAGGGTCGACTTCGACGGGCTCGGCTCTATGATGCCGAGCTGGCAAAACGTCCGATAGCTTCGAGAGTCTGCCAAGTGAAACGCCAGCTCCCGATAGGTGAACTGATTCAGCTGCTTGACCAACAACGCCCGGAGAACCTGCTCCGCGCTCATTCCCCCACGACCAACATCGCTCCCTGCCGATGGGGTGACCGACCTCAGGTCTTGCAAGTACCAGCTCATTGAGCTTAGGATGGGCATCGAGCAGCGATGATATCGTTTCGAGCTCGCGTGCGTGCTCCAGCTCCAGCCAGGGCTCGCGAAGGCTTGGTTGTGGGTTGATCGTTTTTC
>CBDCYI010000004.1:0-1954233 GCA_965224085.1 Candidatus Marinacidobacterales bacterium | reverse complement strand
CACGATGACGCCATCACCGATTATGACAAGGCGATCCGCCTGAAACCAGACTTCGCCGAAGCCTACACCAACCGGGGTGTCTCGAAGGGCAACCTGGGGCGGCGTCATCGTGTCGCCCCAGCGCTTCCTTTGTGTTGCCCCGGTTGGAGTAGGCTTCGGCGAAGTCTGGTTTCAGGCGGATCGCCTTGTCATAATCGGTGATAGCGTCATCGTGTCGCCCCAGGTTGGCCTTCGAGACGCTCCGATTGCAGTAGGCTTCGGCGAAGTCTGGTTTCAGGCGGATCGCCTCGTTACAATCGGCGATGGCGTCATCGTGTCGCCCCAGCGCTTCCTTTGAGTGTCCCCGGTTGGAGTAGGCTTCGGCGAAGTCTGGTTTCAGGCGGATCGCCTTGTCATAATCGGCGATGGCGTCATCGTGTCGTCCCAGCTCGTCCTTCGAGAGGCCCCGATTGTAGTAGGCTTCGGCGTAGCCTGGTTTCAGGCGGATCGCCTCGTCATGATCGGCAATGGCGTCATCGTGTCGCCCCAGGTTGCCCTTCGAGACGCCCCGGTTGGTGTAGGCTTCGGCGAGGTTTCGTTTCAGGCGGATCGCCTTGTCATAATCGGCGATGGCGTCATCGTGTCGCCCCAGCGCTTCCTTTGTGTTGCCCCGGTTGGAGTAGGCTTCGGCGAAGTCTGGTTTCAGGCGGATCGCCTCGTCATAATCGGTGATGGCGTCATCGTGTCGCCCCAACTCACCCTTCGAGACGCCCTGATTGTAGTAGGCTTCGGCGTAGCCTGGTTTCAGGCGGATTGCTCGACCATAGGCCGATATGCTGTCTTCCGGGGACTCTTTCGCAAGCAAATAACCGACTGATAACCACGCTCTCGCGGCTTGATCGTTATCGCTGTCTTCCGCAACGTGGGCGACGCCACGCCATTTCTCGATTGCATCTTCTGTCCTGTCTTGCTGCTGGAGAGAAACAGCGAGGGCAATTGCTTTACTAATCAGCGGTGCCTTGGGGTTTTCACGGACATTCTCGATGGCTTGACTCGTCTCTTTAGGGTCATCGACAGCAGTCGATGCGTTCATGTCCCGGACAATCTCGTCGGATTTATCTCGGTTCCTCTCAATCTCCTCGACGTAGCGCTTAACCGTTTCCGCATCTTTAGTAACGGTATCGACACTGTTTTTCGCCTCGGTCTCGATTTCCCGGAATCGTTTGAAGCCTATGTAGCCGAGCACGACAGCGACAATGCTAAAGAATGTGAAGACAATAGCGATGACAGAGAGCCAGCGATCGATATACGCCGCCCGGTCATCCAGAAGCTCGCGTCGGAGTTCGTTTTCGACCGCAACAGGGATCGGCGACTTGGCGGGCGGACCGGTTTTCACGGACGTGTCGTTATCCGTGCTGTTCTCGTCGCTCGTTGGGCTGGCGTTGGCGACTGCTGCCTCGGCCGCCGTAGGCTCGCCTTCAGTGGTGGTTTGGCTCGTTTGCGGGAACGTAATCATCGGAACAGTCACCGTCATCGCAACTGCGACAAGCGCGATTCGAGCCCCGGCTGTGAGTAATCGGATCATCCTGCCTTCCCATTCCACAAGTCGCTCATGTGTCCCCCACATCTTGGAGTCGCCCCGCTTTCGTGGCACAGCGCGAATCCCAACTTTTCCCAACCGGCCCCGCCAGGGCTTGCGGCCACCTTTCCATCCCGCGCTCTTTCCATTACGAACGGCTGTGCTCCGCAAAAAGTCGATCCAGCGTTGATTGCGCGGTGCTTCCGCCATCAAGTGTTGGTGGCCGCCGCGTAGCCCGTCCTGTGCCAAAACTCGGCCCTCTTGAAATAGCTGATAAATCAGCAGCTTAGCGTCTGTGTTTTGCGACCGACAGAACGAAACCACCAAGGTCTCGGCAACGAGCTCATCACCCCTCTGCCGGCAAGCGCGAAGGACGCTGGCCTCATCATATCGCGAGAGCGACTTTGGGGCATTCTCAAGTACTACTACCGTGCCGCGTCGATTGTCGCCGACGATGGTAGCCCCTCGGTGGACTCGACCGGCGTAGCGTGGAAACACAACTTCAGGAACACGCTTGGATATTCGTTCTCGGAGTAGGTGGTCATCTGCATGGTGACGACCCGCCCGCCCAAGACGATTGTAGAGCCTACAGCCCTTGGCCCAGTCGCAAACACAGACGCTAAGCTGCTGATTTATCAGCTATTTCAAGAGGGCCGAGTTTTGGCACAGGACGGGGTAGCGTTTCCTTACATCGAGCCGGGGGTCGTGAGCATCACCGGAAACCTCGACGATGCCTCGGGCTTCTACGACTTTTTCTATAACTGGGAAGTGTCCTGGCAGTAAACCGCGATCGAGTAGAGCTGGCTAAAGCGCGGCGAGAGTTTCTTTGAGAGTTCCATCGACATTCGCTGTTGATCAGGCAGCCGTTGTCTGGTCGGGCGGCCAGGCGAACGTCGGCAGCTATCCTCGTCCTGTGCGGAAGCGCCTATCGCAGAGCCAGAGCCGCGTCGGCTGGTCTCCGCGAATTTCGAGGACGCCTCCACGATTCGAGATTTCAGCTCCGTTCGTATTTTCGGACACGACGCGCAAGACCGAACCTTTCCACGTTTACAATGATGTCGGATCACGTCATCCGTTCGCCGCGAAACGGCCAATCCTGGCAGGTCTAAACTGCGGAATCAACGACGGATCGAGTTTTTGCGGAGCATAGGTTCAGAGGAAGTCATTTCTTGAGGTTTGGACGTGGCAAGAAAAACCGGTAGAAGCACACGATTGCAGCTATACGATAATGGCAATGTGGAATGTCCCATTTGTTTGACCCCTTTCACCAGAGAGGAGGCAAACGCGGGAAGAATAGTGACGCTGGAGCACGTACCCCCGAAGTTTATTAGCGGGAGGGCGAGATGTCTCACCTGCAAGAAGTGCAATGCTGGCACAGGACGCGACATTGATCAAATCGCTGCAATTACCAGACAGCCGACTAAAGTAACGGTCGATATTCTTGGCAAGCGCGATTCATTTTATCTGTCAGATGAGGGCAAGGAACTTACGCCCGCCTTTGGTGGATTCTCGAAACGAGACTTTCGAAGCCTTAGGAATTCGAAGACCGGCAATTTCACCATGAGTTTAAGGATTCCGAATCGAGAAGCGGTTGCCACATCGTGGCTGAAGGCTGCCTACTTGGCGATGTTCTCTTTGTTGGGGTCGTCGGAAGGGTATCATTATGTCCACTCAGAGTTGCTCGCAGCGGTACGGAAACAGATATTGGATCCGCTAAACCAGGGTGTTGCTGGCAAGTATGTCATCGACAGTACTGAAAATATGCCAGACAGAGATATTTTGTTGATGAGTGAACCGGTGCCTTGTTGGATGATAAAGATTGAGAACAGGACTGTAGTACTCCCATGCAATTGGGAAGAGGCATCTAACGAACCATTGGCCGAGTTGAGGCGATACTCGGATGGAAGGCCGGTCTCATGCAGGGGTGAAGCATCCTGGATGTTTCAAACGTTCGGAACATTTCGCAGTATTCGCGTTCATCTGGAGGGCGCAGATAGGATGGAGTCACTCGTTGGATTGACAATTCGGGGAAATCTGCCAAGTGGGAAACTCGTGGAAGGGACATGCATCCGGCACATGGGTGAGTCTGCCACCCTATTGTTGGCCGACAGGAAGTTGACCTGACAGGTTCTGAACTCGGCCACGGCCAGTTGCGGCTTGCCCGGCGGGGTGGGGTCGCGCGTACCGATGGCGAGTGCGGCCTCGGCAGTCGTGGGCTCCAGCCTGTCACGGCGGACGATCTCAACCAGCTCGGTCGCGGCACCGGTATCGGGATGCTCGTAGAGCGTCTCCCGGCTGGCGACAACAAAGGAGTCGGCGGTGACGGTCCCTAACGGTGCTGATCATGCGTCGCGTGCTGGACGTGACAAAGGAGGCGTGGCGGGCGGATGAGAACTGACGTGGATTGCGCTGAGATAACCCTCAGGCCATATGCCGGTGACGGGCGGGATAGGCTGCCGAACGCGACGCTGCGGCACTACCGTAATCTTCGGCGGCACAGAAGCACGATACTTGAGGGCGTCCGGCGTATCGCGGTGCGCAACATCAATCATCTGATACGCACGATGACCCGCCTGGGCATCCGGGATCTGGGCCGAGAGGGAGATGCCAAAGAGGTGCTCAACGTGTTGTTCGAAGAGCAGGGAATGGGAGCGGATGTGAACAGTCGTCCTATGGTGGACTACATCAACATGGTTCCCTGGGAGATGTATCTGTGTCTGCTCTATGTCGAGCTGGAGAACTACCGCTCGGCGTCAAGACGGGATCCCGGTCTTGCGTTCGGTCCGCTTGAGGAGTTGTTCGACTCAAAGAGCGCCGCCATCGAGGACCTGAAGACTGTTCGCGACAAGGTCTTGCACCCGGCCAAAGGCATTGAGCTTGGAGATGCGCTCGACAGGGAGGCCGGCTACATCGTCCGATCCGACCTTCAAACCGGTGAGCGCCACACGATCGGGCCGGCCCATCCCGAGGGGATCGATCTCCGCTACAACTGGAACCCGGGGATGGCCATCGATCCCCACGACGGATCGCTCTACATCGGGAGCCAGTTCGTCCATCGCAGCACGGCGGCCGGTGGCGACCTCAAGGAGGCGCTCACCGACGTGGAGGTGCTGTTCACCGGAGACACGATGAACTTTTATCTCGACGGAGGGCCCCAGCGGATTCAGAGGATGGAGAGCTGGCCCGACGACGTGCTACCGCAGCTTTTGGACCTCACCGGCGACGGCGCCCTCGACACGTACACCCCGTCCTGTGCCAAAACTCAGCCCTTTTGAAATAGACCATAAATCAGCAGCTTAGCGACTGGGCCAAGGGCCCTTAGGCTCTACAGTTACCCAAAACCCGCGGTCGACGTTCGAGAGCCGCAGCCGTTTCACCGAACGGCGGAGGACGGCGAGCTGCTGCCGAAGAGCGACATTGTCGAGAGCCAGCTCGCGACGAGCCTTGAAGGCGGAGATGAGAGCGCGAACAAACGACGAAATCAAGCAGGCATGGTGCCGGGCAGACCGGAGACTAATCAAGTTTGGGGCGCCCGGATGAATAAATAGAAGGCACAGGCGGATGAGGACGCCGAGATCGAGCCGGTGCCGACTACCGGCGGCGGCCACAGGCCGGAAGCCGAACTCGACCGCCTCTCGAACATCCTCAAGACCTTCAACGATCAGTTCGGGAACATGCTCAAGCATTGCCGGACCCTGATTGAGGCCGAATCCGAGGCAAGTAAGGACACCAAGGAGGCCCAAGCCCACCTGGACCAGAACGTGCTAGCCGGCTACGCCACGGTAGCCCTGGCCTCGATTCTGGACCCCTCGGGTGGCCTCTTTTCCGACGCTGCACGGCCCGGTCAGTGCCCGTTCTCCTACTTTGCGCAAACGTGGCACTCGAAAATCGCGATTAGAGACGAATCCCAAAAATGAGGCCCGTTCAGCCCTTCTAGCGCGTCTCTGGTGCCACCTACCCCTGCAAAACCCCGCCAACCGCGCGGAAAATCTCATCCGTCTCTGCAGTGCCACAATTGGCCAGACTGGGTGGCGGAGGGAGAGGGATTCGAACCCCCGGACCTTTCGGTCAACGGTTTTCAAGACCGCCGCCTTCGACCACTCGGCCATCCCTCCGGCCAGGGGAAGCATTGTAGCGCCGAATCCTCAGAGAGAAACCGAACCATGGGCATTCCCACTGCGGTGTAGGGATTTGCCACCGTCCTCAAAAGCGGTGCGACAACGCTCGTTCCATAGAACCTGTTCTCTATCAATCACTTGTGGGTAGCGCCCGGTCGTTGCGGCTGCACGGAAAAACCAGCATGTTTCTTGCACGAGAGAAGGATTCACATGGAACCATCGAAGCCCGCGCCTTATCTCGATCACGTCGAAGAAATTCTGCCGTTTCTGAGAAAGCAGGGAGGTCTCGGCGCCATCCTCGTCGACCTCACGCCGCTCAACCAAGTCGAGATGAACTATGGCTCGAAGATTTACAGCGAGGTCCTTGAAAGCGCGACGGCGCTGATTCTCGAGCTCTCTGGTACCGAAGTTCGTGGCAGCGACATCTTTGCTTCGAACGATCGCAACGGCGATGGCTTTCTCGTTTTCCTGAGTCCGCCGAAGCGGCGCGGCGGCGCTCTGCGGCTTGCCGAGCTCGAGGCAGTCGCGAAGCGGGTCGAGAACCATTTGAATGCCAGCCTCGGTCGGCTCGTCTCGCCTTATCTCAGCGGCCCGACCCGCATCACGGTGGGTTTCAGTCTCGTCCTAAATAACCCGCTCATCACGCCCGAGCGTCTCGTCGCGCGTCTCGTCCAAGACGCTTGGGAATGCGTGCGCCTCGTTCAAGCCGACCGACAATTTCGTGCTCGCGGTCTTCTACAAGAGATTCTCATGCACGAGGAGCTCGGTACCGTATTCCAACCGATCGTCGACATGGGCGAGCGCAGGACCATCGGCTTCGAAGCTCTAAGCCGCGGACCGGCGGATTCGCCTTTTGCCAGCCCGCTCGATCTCTTCTCGACGGCCGAGGAAGGGAACCTTTCGTTCGAGCTGGACCGACTCTGCCGGCGGAAGGCGCTTAGAAATGCCCGAGGATTCCCGAGCAACACCAAGCTCTTCGTCAACGTGCTGCCAACGTCTATCTACGACCCGGCGCTTCAAGGGGACAACCTCTTGCATCTTCTCGAAGAAGCTGGGCTCGAGCCCCGGCAGTTGGTGCTCGAGCTGACCGAGAGCTATGTCATCGAGAACTACACCTTGTTCGGCGACGCGGTCAAACAGCTCACCGAGCTCGGCATCAGCATCGGGATCGATGACATCGGCGCCGGCTATTCAGGACTCGAGCGGATCGCGTGGCTGCAGCCAAAATACTTGAAGTTCGACATCGGTCTCATTCGTCATCTCGACACGAGCTTCGTGCGCCGGGAAATGGTTCGCGCGCTCAAAGTGCTCGCCGACAAGATGGGCTCGACGATCATCGCCGAAGGGATCGAGCGCCGCGAAGAGCTCGAGACGCTTCTCGATATCGGCATCATTTACGGCCAGGGATTCCTTCTCGGCCGGCCCTCGCCACCCGCGTGGCGAGGCGAGCAGACCGAGAGCACCCAGGTTGAATTCGCGGCCGACGAACGAACCGTCGAGGTGCAGTAGTCCAGAGCCTCGGCGCTCACTCGCTCTTCGCAAGCACCTCGAGACCGTCCAGGTGGGGACGCAGCGCCTCTGGGATCGTGATCGAGCCGTCCGCGTTCTGATGGTTCTCGAGAATAGCGAGCCAAGTGCGGCCGACGGCGAGGGCCGATCCGTTCAAGGTATGACAAAAGCGCGCCTTCGCGTTCGGCTCGGGGCGGTAGCGGATCTTGGCGCGCCGCGCTTGGAAATCGGTGCAGTTGCTGCACGAGCTGATCTCGCGATACGTGTCTTGAGACGGGAGCCACACTTCGAGGTCATAGGTTTTTGCAGCTGAAAACCCCATGTCGCCCGTCGAGAGGGTCACGACGCGATAGGGAAGCTCGAGCTTTCTCAGAATGGACTCTGCGTCCGCGGTCAAGTTTTCCAGCTCGTCAAAGGAGCTTTCCGCGTCGGTGATCTTCACGAGCTCGACTTTGTTGAACTGATGCTGGCGAATGAGCCCCCGAACATCCCTTCCATGGGATCCCGCTTCGCTTCGAAAACAAGGGGTGAAGGCCGTATAGCAGCGCGGAAGATCGGACGCTTCGAGAATCTCGTCCCGATGCAAGTTCGTGAGTGGCACTTCCGCTGTCGGGACGAGATATAGATCGTGCTCCCGGACCTTGAACAGATCTTCTTCGAACTTCGGCAGGTTACCGGTACCGAATAGTGCGCCCGAGCCGACGAGAAAGGGCGGGAGCATTTCGCGATAGCCGTGGTCCTTCGTGTGGACGTCGAGCATGAAGTTGATGAGGGCTCGCTCGAGCCGCGCGCCGAGGCCGTCGAGCACGGCAAAGCGCGCGCCCGAGATCCTTGCCGCACGCTCGAAATTCAAAATGCCGAGCGCTTCGCCGAGCTCCCAATGCGGCTTTGGCGCGAAGTCCATCTGGGGCGGCTCGCCCCAGCGCCGGGCTTCTTCATTGGCGGACTCGTCCGGCCCGACAGGGACGCTGTCATGAGCGAGGTTTGGAACCGTGGCCAGAAGACTGTCGAGCGCCTCGCCGACCTCGCGCTGCCGGTCCTCTTTGGCTTTGATCGCGTCGGAGTCCAGTCGAAGACGTCCCCTCAGTGCCTCTGCCTCGTCTTTCTTGCCTTCCTTGAACAGCGCCCCAATCTTCTTCGACGCTGTCTGGTGCTCGTGTCGCATCGTGCTGACGTCGGTCTGGAGGCTTTTCCGCTCGGCGTTCAGGCCAGTCAACTTATCGAAAGTTTCGACGTCGACATCGGCGCCACGGTCGCGGAGCTTGCGAGTTACGAGGTCACGATTTTCGGTAACGAACTTTACGTCGAGCACGGGCGCATTGTAGCATCGACGCAGATCCTGCTTGCGCGCCGGCGTGATGCATGCGAGCCTATCTTATCTAGCTTCCCGTGAAACCACCCCAGGACTTAGCTCGGAAAAGGATCCAATTGACGCCATGAGCATCCGCAAAGCCGTTTTGCCCGCCGCCGGGCTGGGGACGCGATTTCTACCAGCGACGAAAGCGCAGCCGAAGGAGATGCTGCCTCTTGTCGACAAGCCCCTGATCCAATACGCGATTGAAGAATCCGCCGGATCCGGCATCACCGATGTCATCATCGTGACCGGGCGCGGAAAGACGGCCATCGAAGATCACTTCGACGTGTCGTTCGAGCTCGAGCGTTTTCTCGAAGACAAAGGAAAGAGCGAGGAGCTCGAGATCGTGAAGGCGATTTCGGATCTCGTCAACGTGTCCTATGTCCGGCAGAAAGAAGCGCTGGGGCTCGGCCACGCGGTCTCGGTTGCGGAGCCCCTAGTGGGAGACGAGCCCTTCGCGGTGCTTCTCGGCGATGACCTCGTCGCGAGCGACGTCCCCTGTATCCGGCAGATGGTCGGCGTCTATGAAAAAGTCCAAGCTCCGGTCCTCGCGGTGATGCGCGTCCCTAAAAAGGATATCTCGAGCTACGGCGTCATCGCCGCGGAGCCGGCCGGCGATGGGCTTCACAAAGTCAAAAAGCTCGTGGAGAAACCGGCGGTGGAGGACGCGCCTTCCGACCTCGCCATTATCGGCCGCTACATCCTGACGCCCGGGATCTTCGATCATTTGAAGACCACGGCGAAAGATCAGCGCGGTGAGATCCAGCTGACCGAAGCACTCGAGTCTTTGCTCGGAGAGTCCGACATCTACGGCTTCGAGTTCGAGGGCGCTCGTCACGATTGCGGCAACAAGCTGGGCTTTCTCATGGCCACTGTCGATTATGCGCTGAAACGACCCGATCTCGGCGCGCGGTTTCGTGACTATCTGAAAGAGCTGGACCTTTAGGGCACGAGCGCCATGGCAGAATTCGCAGAAGTAATTCTTGGACATATAGGCGGGCTCGCGAGTTATCTCTCCTGGGGCAACGTCAAGATTCTCGCGGTCACGCTCGGCGTCGTTTGGGCGATCCATATCGTCAATCAGAAAGTAGGCGTGCTCGCGCTCGTTGGGGGCGTAGGCGAGCGTTTGCTCGGCTCTCGAGTCGAGGGGCTGAAAGCGAAAGGTGGGGCCCTGGCGGCGGAGAAGTCCGGCGACTGGCTCACCGCCGGGCTTCAATACGACCAGCTCGGCGATCTTGACAAGGCGCTTGATTGTTATGAAAAGGCCGGGGAGTATCACCTCGCCGGCGAGATGTGCCTTCGTCTCGGACACAAAGAAGTTGCCGCGGATTGGTTTCTGCTCTCGGACGAGAAGCTTCGCGCCGCCCAGCTCTATAAAGACCTCGGCCAGCACGAAAACGCCGCAGATGCTTACCTGAAAGCGGGCTCGTCTCTCGAAGCCGCCGCGGAGTTCCTCGAATCCGGATATTTCGAAAAAGCGGCGGCAATCTACGCGCGCGCGGACAACCACATTCGCGCTGCCGAAGCCTATGAGCGAGGTGGCGATCTCGAGAAAGCCGGCGAGAGCTTCGCGCGCCAAGTCCATGAGATCGACGCGCGCAGCAGCCACTACGGCGCGGCGAGCCAAGGTGCCGAGCTCGCTCGGCTGAGCCATCGCGCGGGGCGGTGTTTCGAAAAAGCGGGCGAGACAAATCAAGCGATCGAGATCTACGAGCGCGGTGGTCAAGTGCGCCTCGCGGCGGCGCTCGCGGAAAAAAGTGGCGCGATCCGACGCGCTGCGGAGCTCTGGAGAAAGGCCGGCTCGACGCGCAAAGCCGCCGAGCTCTACGAAAAAGCGGGCGATGCGCGTGAGGCGGCGAATCTCCTTGGCGACGAAAAGCTCTCGGGCGGTGACGCCGATGCGGCCGCGGAATCCTTTCTGAAAGGTGGCGATCCCATCCGTGCCGCCGAAATCTTCGAGACAGCGGGACGATTCGAGCGTGCGTCGGAGTGCTACGAACAAGCCGACGCTTACAGTGACGCCGCCGGCGCAGCGCTCCAGGCGGAAGCGAAGGGACGGGCCGCGGATCTGTTCCTCAAGGCAGGCAACAAAGAAAAATCCGCCGAGCTTTATTTCGAGCTCGGCGATTTCGATCTAGCGAGCCTTCTCTTCGCTAAGTCCAACCGGTTTTTCGACGCCGCAAAATCCGCCGCGGAAGTGCCTTGGTGCACAACTCCGATAGAGGCCGAGAGCTCGCTTGGCCCCGACTCCCATCATCCGATCATCTCGCTATCAGGCATCCCGAGCGCCGTCATGGTGTTGAGAATCTTGCACCCGATCCTTGCCTCGACTCTCTGTGCCGCCAACCCTCTCGCTCGCATCGCTGAGCCCACGATAGCCTTGTAGCGATGGAACGTTGTCTCGACTTTGCTCCGTTTGCTGTAGCCCGATTCTGTGTGCCACTTTCGTTTGCCGAGCCGAGCTTGTGCTGCAATGTTGCGATTGCGCTGTCGGCTGCTCGCCGGCCCCGATGCGAGCAGGGCGCCCTTGCGCGGCGGTATCAGCACCCTCGGCGAGCGATGAGCGCTGTGATTCTCGATTGCCTCATAGACGCCGCTGGCGTCGTATGCGGTGTCAGCTCTGGCCGATGAGATGGGACTGTCGCTCTGTCTGACAAGCGATGCAACCCGCGATGAATCGCGGGCTCTTTTGCTCGTCAGCTCGCCGGCGACGACTTCGCCACTCTGCTCGTCGACACACAGATGGAGCTTGCGATAGTCCCTGCTATTTGGTGCTCTGCGCAGCTGGCCGGCGTGGACAGCGAGACCGCTGCTGTCGATCAAGATGTGCAACGGCGTCTTCTGCTTGTCTTGGTAGAAGGGGACCTTACCCAGCTTCGCCTTGCGCCTCGAGATCGTGGTGTGATCGGGCACATCATTGTCTAGCTTCATCAGAGCGAACAACGATCGCAAGCAATCCCTCGCTCTGTCTAGATGACAGATGAAACACCATGCCCAGGGTGACAGCCGTCTCGATGGCGTGGTTCGAGCACTTGCGTTGACGGCCCGGTTTCCTCCTCCTCGGCCGGGGCGCGTCCCAGTTCACAAGCTTGCCGGCGGTGAGCGAGATCCAGACGGTCAGGCTCCCACGGTTGCGTAGACCCGCCTCATATTCACGCCAATTCCTCACGCGATAGGCCTTCTTCACATACTTCCGCTGAGTGCGTTTGAAAATGCTCATGGGGAACCTCGAATCCGTGAGTAAAGGACAATTGTGGACCGAGATCGCGAGTTGTGCACCAAGGCAGCGTGCGAGTGCTGTTAGCAAATGCTCGTAGCTCCAGTCGCTCAGACGGGGGGGGAGTCCTAGACTCGGGTGTTGCTGTGGGAATCTGCGTCCCAAGAAACCTTGCGGTGCCATGTCGGCCATGATGGGCGGCAGTCCCGCATAAGTTTCGTCGCCCGGTTGCCAGACCGTGACATCCCCTTGGAGAAAGACGAGGCGCCCGCCGGCTCTTACACGCCCTTCTTCATCGATTTCGAGAACAGGCAACTCGCTCGTGTCCAGACGAGTGACCCTTCGGCGTAATCCGTAGCGGGTTGCGCGAGCTCGCCCGATGCGAACCACCGAGGGGCCCATTCGGCGGAGGCTTCGAGACAGCGTGGCACGTGAGCCTGCCGTGTCCGCGAGCTCTCGCGCTGGAAGCGGACCTTGGCGTAAGATCTCATTCAAATCTATCACTAGCCCATGTTTACCCTTTATGGGCACCCTAACGCTCGTAAGTGACTGAATTCAAAGGAACGGGGGTTGAATTTTGCCCAAAACGTAGAGACAGATATTGTGCTTTGTGCGCCATTAATACGTTGTAATCGTGGACAATGATATGTAGTATGCGTGAGGACAGGTTATGTTCTTCCGCATCGTTCGGGCCGCAGGCGGCAAAGGGGTTCAACATGAGTATGTCCGCTTGGTCGAGTCGTATCGGGAGCACGGCAAGCCGAAGCAACGCGTAGTGTGCAACTTGGGGCGCAAGGATCTCCTAGTTGCCAATCTCGACTCCCTCAATCGGTTGCTTGGGGCCGGTGAACCGGCCGACACCGAGCGAGCAGCCGAGCAGATCGCGGGGGCAGACGCGTGGGATTGGGGTCCGATGGTGGTGACGGCGACGCTGTGGCGCGAGCTCGGACTGGAGCAGATTCTCGACCGGCTCGGAGGCCGCGGCAAGCGCGACGGAGTGGCGCTAAGCGAGCGAGCTTTGGTGCTGGTCGCCAACCGGCTATGTGCTCCGTCAAGCGAGCACGGTCTGGCGCGCTGGCTCGAGACCGACTTCGTCTGCGACCGGCAGGGGCGGCGGTGGGTGCCGCAGTGGCGCGATGATGGGGAGCGGCGAGCGAGTCGCTCCCCGCGGGTTCGCGTGGAGTTTCGCCAACTCAAGCAATGGTACCGAACGCTCGACCAGCTGCATGCCCGCAAAGAACAGATCGAGAAAGAGCTGTTTTTGCGCTTGCGGGATCTGTTTTCGCTTGAGGTTGACATGGTGTTTTACGACCTGACGTCGACGTACTTCGAAGGTCAAGGCCCTCCGGGGCTCGGCGCCCACGGCTACAGTCGCGACCGCAGACCGCGTAACCGGCAAGTGCTTGTCGGTCTGGTGATGGTGGACGGTTGGCCGATCGCCCACCATGTTTTCGCCGGCAACTGGCGTGACGCGAAAACGGTGCCGCAGGTGCTCAACGATCTCAACGAACGATTCGGTTTGCACCGCGTGGTTTTTGTCGGCGACCGAGGGATGGTAACGAGCGACAGCCTGGCGGTGGTGCGCTCGCGCAAGCAGGGCTATCTCGTCGGGCTGCAAAGACGACGGCGCGAGGAGGTCTATCGTTACATCGAGCGCGCCAGCGGAGAGTGGATCGACTGCCCTGGTGGCATCACGGTGAGCGAAAAAGCCGAGCCACCTAAGACTCGTGTGCAAGAAGTCCGCTCCGAGCAGTCTGGCGTGCGCATCTTCGTCGTTCACAGCGACGAAAGGCTCGCCTACGAGCGCGGGCAGAGGCTGCGGGCCATGGGACGTGCCCGTGCGGCATTCGAGGCCCTCGAGCGCCGCGTGCGCGAGGGACGATTGAAAGCCCCCGAGAAAATCGGTGCCGCCGCCGCGCGCATACAGGCACGCCACCACGGTCACCGTTACTACGACTGGGAGTACAAAAACGCTCGCTTCCGCTTCTTCGAGCACCCGGTCAACCTCAAGCGCGAGCAAGCCTACGAGGGTAAGTACGTTATTCAAACCGAGGAGCAAAACCTCTCTCCGGTCGACGCCGTGCGCCTTTACAAGGACCTAAACGAGGTCGAGCGAGCCTTCTCATGCCTTAAGGATGTCATTGAGATGCGTCCCGTTTACCACCAGACCGATGAGCGTGTGGAGGCACATCTTTTCGTAGCTACGCTGGCCTTCCTTGTGCATCGGGCTCTTGAGAAAAAGCTCAAGGTCGCCGAACTCGACCTGTCCGCAACCGAGGCACTACAAGCGCTACGCTCGGTCCGGCTCGTCGACTTACAGCTGGGTTCTGGGCGGACCAAGCGCGTCGTCACGCGCGGCACCGCTCGCGCCAACTCGATCCTGACTGCACTCGGAATCGTTGAACGCGACCCGCCAGCCTTCTCCGAGGAGGTGCTGTCAGCGTAGAGACAAACCGCGGATCTCAGTCCTTTGTTTATGATGACTTAGAGACCTAAAAGGGAAACATGGGCTAGTGAAACGATATATGCAACGAGTAATTATTGCAAACAAGTAGTTTAGCGCTACTAAGCGATTGATAATGAAACGATTGTGGGACGATTCGTTGGGACTACAACGGCGAGAAAAAAACAGCTAGAGGTTTTCGAGCGACTCGGAGGCTTCTTCGACTTCCTTCGCTTTTTGAGCGCGGAAGGCACGGATCTTTACGGCGACCGCCTCGTCCGACGTCGCGAGAATTTGCGCCGCGAGATGCGCCGCGTTGCGCGCGCCCGCTTTCCCAATGGCGACAGTCGCGACGGGAAAGCCTGCGGGCATTTGCACCGTAGCGAGAAGCGCGTCCATGCCGCCAAGGGAGGTCGCCGAAAGCGGAACACCAATCACGGGAAGCGTCGAGTGCGCGGCGAAAGCGCCCGCGAGGTGCGCCGCCGCGCCCGCGCCTGCGATCAGGACTTTGACCCCGCGCCCGGCTGCTTCTGAGGCCAGCTTCGCCGATCGCGCCGGCGTGCGATGGGCCGAGTAGACGCCCATCTCGTAAGGGATGTCGAGTTCGCGCAGAACCGTCGCCGCCTCAACCATGACGTCCTTGTCGGAGAGGCTCCCCATGACGATGATGACTTTTGGACCAGACATTTCTAACCTTCGGCGATGCGCGTTAGCGCCTTTTGTCCGATGTCCTTTCGGAAATGTTGGCCTTCGAACTGGATGCGGGCCACACTTTCGTAAGAACGACCGATCGCGGTTTTGAGGTTTTTGCCGAGCGCGGTCACCGCGAGCACGCGCCCGCCGCCGGTGACGAGCTTACCGTCTTCTTCTTTTGTGCCCGCGTGAAAAACGCAGATCCCTTCGTCGAGCTCGACCTTGCCGTCTTCGAGGCCATGGATGGCTTTGCCGGTCTCGTACTTACCGGGATAGCCGCCCGAAGCGAGCACGACGCTGACTGCGGGCTCGCGCGTCCATTCGGGCCGATGCTGTCCGAGCCCGCCTTCCGCCACCTCGAGAAGAAGCGGCAAGAGGTCGTCTTTCAGGCGAGGCAAGATCGCCTGCGCTTCCGGATCGCCGAAGCGCACGTTGAACTCGAGCACTTTCGGGCCGTGCGCGGTCAGCATCAGCCCGCAATAGAGGATGCCTTGATACTTGCGGCCTTCGTTAGCAAGGCCCTTGATCGTCGGGTTCACGATGTCCTTGACGATGTGCTTGAGGGTCTCCGCCTTCATATTGGTCGCGGGGCAGATACAACCCATGCCGCCCGTGTTCGGTCCTTCGTCGCCGTCATAGGCGCGCTTGTGATCTTGCGCAGCGACGAGCGGGAGCACGTTGTGTCCGTCCGAGAGCGCGAAGAACGACACTTCGTCGCCTTCGAGAAACTCTTCGAGCACGAGCCGCGTGCCCGCGCTTCCCAGCTTGCGGTCGTCCACGAGGGTCGCTACTTGTTGGAGGGCCTCCTCGCGGCTCGTGGCGATGGAAACACCTTTGCCGCCAGCGAGCCCATCCGCCTTCACGACGAGAGGCATGCCGATTTCACCACTCTCGATGACGGCAGTGGCCTCGTCCATCGTGTTCACGACGTGATAACGGGCCGTCGGGATGTTTCCGCGCTTGAGAAAATCTTTGGCGAATGCTTTGCTGCCTTCGAGCTCGGCGGCGGCGCGATTGGGCCCGAACACGGGCAGGCCGCGTCGTTGAAACTCATCCGCGAGCCCGAGGATGAGCGGCAGCTCCGGGCCAACAACCGTTAGCCCGATCGAGAGGTTCTCGGCGAAATCGGCGAGCTCCACGATGTCGGAGGGGTCGATATCGATGCAGTCGGCGAGATTCTTGATACCCGCGTTTCCTGGAGCGCAAAAAAGCTCCGTGACCTCGGGGCTCTGTTTCAGCTTCCAGGCGAGCGCGTGTTCCCGTCCGCCACCTCCGACGATGAGCACTCTCACTTAATATCCTTTAAGCGTAATAATAACAGTAGTTTACACAGTCTATATTTTAGCTGATTATCCCATGGAGCTTCTGGAAGTGTCAACAATATGGCGTACAGAACCGAGAAGTCCAGTTGACAAGCTGTAACCTGGTTACTTATAGTAATTTCGAGTCGAGCGGGCTTCGAAAACCGCACCATCGCGATCAGCCGGCGTCCAATCTCCTCCTCAGAGCCTTTTCTTATTTGTCTCTAGTAGCGGGGAAGTTGTCTCGGTGGTCGGCGTGCCGGCTCGATGTTCCTTGGAAGGAAGGGAGGTGCTCCAAACTTGGCCGAGATTAGAGTCAACGATAACGAGTCGATCGAAAGTGCTCTGCGGCGCTTCAAACGAAAAGTGCAGCAAGAGGACATCATCAAAGAGATCAAGAAGCACTCGTTCTACATGAAGCCGGGTGACAAGAAGCGCGCGAAACAAGCGCTCGCTCGGAAGCGGCAGCGCAAGAAGATGCGCCGCGAGACCACAGACTAGAATCAAGCGACGGTCACCTCTCTCCTGCTTGGAGAGAGGTGATGGCCGCGACGTTGACGATATCCTCTGCACTGCAGCCGCGCGACAAGTCATTCGCCGGCGCGGCTAACCCTTGGAGAATCGGACCGATGGCGGAAGCTCCCGCCAGTCGCTCGACGAGCTTGCACGCGATGTTCCCCGAATCCAGGTCTGGGAAAATGAGCGTATTCGCTCGCCCGGCTACAGCGCTTCCCGGGGCTTTCATAGCACCTACTTCGGCAACGATCGCCGCATCGGCTTGAAGCTCCCCGTCAGCGGCGAGCTCTGGTGAACGTACCCGCAGCGTTTCCGCGGCCCGAACGACCTTCCTCACGCGCGGATGGTCGGCGCTTCCTTTCGTCGAGAACGAGAGAAGCGCTACGCGGGGCTCGGTGTCGAGGAAAAGACGGGCATTGGCGGCCGCGAGCTGCGCGATCTCGACGAGCTCGTCGGCCGTGGGGTCCGGCAGCACGGCGCAGTCGGCGAACAGATACTTCGAGCCGTCGGCGAAGCTCATGAGGAAGAAGCTCGAGACCCGCCTTATACCGGGCTTCGTCCCGAAGACGCGGATTGCCGCTCGCAGCACGTTAGCCGTGCTGTTCTCGGCGCCTGCGACGTAGCCCGAGGCGTCCCCGGCGCCCACCATGAGCGCGGCGAAGTACAGAGGCTCACGTGCCTTTTGTCGCGCTTCGTCCTCAGAGATGCCTTTGTGGCGGCCTCTTTGGTAGAGCGCGTCCGCGTAAACGTCGGCGCGGGCATCGCTGGCAGATCGTATCTCGATGCCGGCCAGCTGAGCGCGCGCGACACCCGCCGCTTGGGCCGCTCCAGCGATCGCGTCGGCGCCGCCGATGAGGATGGGCTCGGCGACCCCGCGCCATTTCATGGCTACCGCCGCTTCGAGCGTTCGCGGCTCGGTGGATTCCGGCAAGGCAATCCGCTTCTTTTCGGAGGCGGCGCGCTCTTGAAGCCTGGTTAGAAACGGGTCAGGCCGGTCAGGCATCGTCACGAAGTCTAGCATAGGATAAATGCATCGGGCTCAGGAAGTTTGACAGGTTCTCTCCGAGTATGATAATTCTGAACGGCTAAATCGGGTCGTTTGACCCTAACAGGAGTTTGGAGGAATTCTTGGCAATGAAAATCGAGGAAAGAGCCGTCGAGGGCGTTACCATCTTGGATTTGCAAGGCAAAATGCTCATCGGTGAGGGGGACGAGCTGCTGCGCGAGAAGATCAACAGTCTTGTCGAGAACGGGACCGAGAAAATCGCGCTGAATCTTGAAGACGTTCCCTATGTCGACAGTGCCGGTTTGGGTGAAATCGTTCGCTGCTACACTACCCGTGAGCCGCAAGAACGGAGAGCTCAAGCTTCTGCATCTCACCAAGCGGATTCACGATCTGCTCTCGATCACGAAACTTCTTACGGTCTTCGACACGTATGACACGGAGTCCGAGGCCGTCAAGAGCTTCAAATAACGAAGCGCTTGTTTGCAAGGGACAGCCTTACATCGAGAAAAAGTAAGGAAGTTATCGCGCGAGCGGGCGTCCTGCAGCTATCGGGCTCACCGGCCCGTAATCTGCAGGGGGAGTGGTGGTGAGCCGTCTCGAGCAACTGTTCCTTTCCCTGCGCCCACACCAGTGGACGAAGAATCTCGTCGTCTTGGCTGCGTTGGTCTTCGCAGAGCGTCTGTTCGACGGCCCGTCGGTTTTGGTTGCGAGTGGCGCGTTCGTTATTTTTTGTCTGCTGTCGGGCGCAATCTATCTGATCAACGACCTGGCAGACCTCGGGCAGGATCGAAAACACCCCGTCAAGCGAAACCGTCCCCTGGCATCGGGGAAGCTGTCCCCGCGTTTCGCCGCCGGTGCGGCGGTCGTTCTTCTCATAGGGGGGCTCGCCTCCTCTTTTTGGCTCGCGCTGGGATTCGGAGTCGTCGCCACGATTTACTTCGTGACGATGGCCGCTTATTCCTTTATTCTGAAGAATGTCGTTATACTAGATGTTCTCATCGTAGCTTTTGGTTTCGTGCTGAGGGCGATCGCCGGAGCTCTGGCGATCGACGTAGCCTTCAGCAACTGGCTTTTGATTTGTACGTTGCTGGGCGCTCTTTTTCTCGCTCTCGCCAAACGGCGACAGGAGCTCACGCTCCTTGCGGGTGGAGCGGCGGTGCATCGGAGGATTCTGGGAGAGTACAGCCCCTATCTATTGGATCAAATGATAGCTGTGGTAACGGCCTCTACCCTGGTCTCCTACGCCTTGTATACCTCGGCGCCGGAGACCGTGGCAAAGTTCGGTACGGATCGACTGATATGGACCCTACCTTTCGTGCTTTACGGGATTTTTCGCTATTTGTATCTCGTTCATCGAAAGGAAGAAGGAGGAGACCCTACGAAGGTGCTCCTCAACGATAGGCCGATTCTCGTGACGCTGGCGCTTTGGGCGGCGACGTTAGTCACGTTGATCTACCACAGAAACCAGTCGGGCTAGACTCTCCAAAACAAAGAACCGCCCAAGCGACGACACGCTCGCCCTTGACGGGAACGGGAAGACAGACGTCAGGCGGCGGCGGTAAGGAGGGCTATGTCTACCTTCAGTGCGAAGGGCTCTGACATTGATGTAGAGGCCATCATGGCCAATATCCGGAAGAAGATCGAGGAGAAACGGAAAGGACTCTACACGGAGGAAGAAGTCAAGGAGATCGCGGAAATGCGGCTCGACGCGATCCTGGACAGTAACGAGTTCAACAGCGATTTCGTCTCCGCGTTCCGCGCGCGCGACGCGCAGTGGAACTACTCGTTCACTCCGGAGACGATCTACCATTCTTCGGCCGGAAGCAAGGGTGGGCTCATCCGCAAGCTGCGTTCTCTCCTGAACCCGCTCTTGAAGCTTTTCTTCAACCCGAACCCGATAATCAGCGCGCTGTCGCGTCAATCGGACTTGAACCGCTACTACGTGCTGCTTCTCAACAACATGACGACGGAAGTCACTCGTCTGAACCTCGAGCTCACCAACCTCAAAGCGCGGCTACGGACGCTTGGCGTGCGCGTCGACTTTCAGACGAAGCGTGAGAAGACGTTCGAGCAGATGGCGGGCGCCAAGAGAGAGTCGCGAGAACCGCGGGCGTCCCGCGAATCGCGGGAGTCGGTTTCGAACGACGGACGTCGCCGTGGCCGTGGAGGTACCGGGCGGCGGCCTTATCGCCGTCGTCGCGGCGGACGGCCCAACAGTGGCCGTGCGGGCGGCGAAGATGGTACGAAAGAAGGCGGCGGCGGTGGCGGCGGAGGCTCGCGCTAACACGGCGCCGGGAGGCTCTAGAGAGTCCGGGGCAGCGAACCGCCGCTCGCGAAGCCGAACCGCTCCGCGCAACGACCCTGCGCCGGAATCGCTTCGGCTCGCCTTTGTCGTGCAACGCTACGGCGAAGACGTCAATGGCGGCGCGGAATATCACTGTCGGCTTATCGCGGAGCACCTGGCGAGTCAGCACCGTGTCGAAGTCCTGACTTCCTGCGCCAAGGACTACATCAGCTGGAAGAACGAGCATCCGCCCGGCCTTCACGACGTCAACGGCATCGCGGTGAGGCGGTTCAAGGTGAAGAGGCCGCGCGACCCGGATCGCTTCGGGCTCTTGTCGCAGAAAGTCTTTCTGGGCCGCCATGTGGATCAGGACGAGCTCGACTGGCTCGACGAGCAAGGACCGACCTCGCCTGCGCTGCTACGATACCTGAAGCGCCGACAAGACGCGTACGACTACATCATCTTTTTCTCCTATCGCTACTACCACAGCTTTTACGGAGTGCGGGCGCACGCGGACAAAGCGATCCTCGTGCCCACAGCCGAGAAAGACGACGTCATCGACCTGCGGATCTTCAAACAGCTCTTTCAGCTACCGCGCGCCATCGTCTACAACTCGGTCGAGGAGCGCGCGATGATTTGGAAGGCTACGGAAAACCGCGGCGTCTACGGTGATGTCGTGGGCGTCGGCTCCGAAATCCCGACCTCAATCGACGCCGGTCTGTTTCGCGAGCGCTACCGAGACCTTACGCCCTACATGATTTATATCGGGCGAATCGATCAGAACAAAGGCTGCCGTACGTTGTTCAACCACTACCGTCGCTACCGCGAAGACACCGGTTCGAACCTCTCGCTCGTGCTCGTCGGCGGAAAGAAGATGGAGATACCGGACACACCCGGCATTGTTTATGCTGGGTTTTTGTCGGAAGAAGAGAAATGGAGCGCTCTCGCGGGCGCTCTAATGCTCGCGATGCCGTCGGAGCTCGAGAGCTTGTCGATGGTGACCAACGAGGCCTGGGCAGTGGGCAAGCCCGTGCTCGCGAACGGAAAGTGTGACGTTTTGAGAGGGCAGTGCCGTCGATCGAATGCCGGCCTTTATTTCGACGACTATTACGAGTTTCGAGAAGCGCTCCTACGGCTCGAATCCGATCGGGACCTGCGGGCGGGGCTCGGAGAAAACGGCCGTGCCTATTACCGCGATCACTATCGCTGGCAGGTCGTCGAAGGCAAGTACAACAAGATTCTCGCCTCGCTGCGCCAAAACGATCATAGGAATCCGCGAGCCCCACGCCGAGGCTTGTTCGCTAGGATGTTCGGGTAGCACAAAGCGATGCAGGTTCATCAGATGCTCGCGGCGCTCTCCTACGGAGACGCCATCGGCAATGAAGCTTTGCGGATCCAGCAGGTCTTGCTCGACGCGGGCTTGGACTCCGAAATTTTTGCCGAATCCGTCCATCCAGAGATGGCGGGAAAGGCGAGAAAGCTCTGGCACTATGAGAAGGTCTCGTCACCAGACAGCCTTCTGATCCTGCACTTTTCGATCGGCGCCGGTGTCAGCACGTTTGCCTATCACCTGCCGGACCCGATTTTACTCATCTATCACAACATCACGCCGGCGCGCTGGTTTGCCTCCTTCCATCAGCACTTGGCCGGGCTCTGCTATCACGGACGGCGTGAGCTCGCGGCGTTCGTCCCACGCACGCGGCTTGCGCTGGGCGACTCGAAGTTCAACTGCGCAGAGCTCGAAGCCGTGGGCTTTCACCCGACGGGCGTCTTACCGCTCCTGCTCGATCCAGACCGGCTCTCGGATCCGCCGAGCCCCACGGTGCTCGAGATGTTCGACGACGACAAGACCAATTTTCTTTTCGTCGGCCGCGTGATCCCGAACAAGTGCTTCCACGATTTGATCAAAGTATTTGCGTTCTACCAGAAATTCATCGACCGGAACTCGCGGCTCTTGCTCGTCGGCGAATGGTTTGGCTTCGAGAAATATTTCGAAGCGCTGATGCGGCTCGTGGACGACATGGAGCTGAAAGACGTCGTGTTTACAGGCCATGTGGAAGACGACGATCTGACGGCCTATTACGAAGTCGCGGATCTTTTTCTTTGCCTGAGCGAGCATGAAGGCTACTGTGTGCCGATCGTCGAAGCCTTTCGCTTCGGCGTGCCGGTGATGGCGGCCGATGCGGGCGCCGTCCCGGAGACGATGGGCAATGCCGGCATTTTGATTCGAGAAAAGCGTATCGACGAGATTGCGTTGATGGCGCATGCCATCGTGGTCGATGAGAAACTCTCTCGGGCGATCGTTCTCGGCCAGGACCGGGTGCTCGAGCGCATGAGCGCGCGTAGCGACCACGAGCTCTTGATGGGATTCGTGAACCAAGCGCTCTCGACGGAGAAAGTGGGCGGCTGAAGGTGCGCATCGATCAATGGCTTCCGGCGGCACACCGCGGCGACGCGATTGGCGACGAGGCCATCCGCATTCGCGACGTCTTGAGGCGTTCTGGGATGACATCGGATGTCTATGCCCTCGACATCGACGAGGACGCGGAAGGCGAGGTCCACCCGTTCTCCGAAAGACCGGACAGCGACGTGACCGCGCTCCACTTTGCGCTCCCCTCCGCGCTCACCGCAGCTTTGGCGGAGGCGCCGGGTAAGAAAGTCGTCATCTACCACAACATCACGCCGCCGGAGTTTTTCCGCGGCTATGACGACGAGCTCGTCCGCATCTCGACTGCGGCCACGGTCGAGCTCGCGACCTTGGCGGATGTTTGCGATTTGGCGCTAGGGGATTCCGAGTTCAACCGTCTCGAGCTCGAAGAGCTGGGCTTTGAGCGCACGGGTGTTCTCCCTATTTTGATGGACTTCGAGCCGTTTCAAAACGATGAGCCCGGGCCCGTGCCAGTGATGGAGGAGATCTTGAGCGACGGGCGCGCGAACTTCCTCTTCGTGGGGCGCGTCTATCCGAACAAGCGCTTCGAGGATCTCGCGCGGCTCGCGTTCTTCTACAAGAAATATATCTCCGAAGACTTTCGCTTCATTTTGGTGGGTAAAGCCGGCAGGATGGAGCGCTATCAACAATCGGTCCAGGCGCTCGCGGATAGGTGGGGCCTGCGGCCGAGTGAGTTTCTTTTTACCGGGCATGTGAGCTTCGAAGACTTGCTCGCCTGCTATCGTTGCTCCGATGTGTTCGTCAGTATGAGCGAGCATGAGGGTTTTTGCGTCCCGCTCATAGAGTCCATGGTAACGGAGCTTCCGATCATGGCGTTCTCCGCGGGCGCGGTGCCCGACACGCTGGGCGGTGCAGGCATTCAATTCAACGAAAAGGCATACGAGGAGTTGGCCGAGATGGCCCATTTACTAACGTTCGATGAGAGCTTGAGAGAAGCGGTGATCCAATCCGAGCGCACGCGCAGCGAGCGGTTCCGTCCCGAACGCGTGGAAGCCGAACTGTTAGGCTACGTCGAGGAGGTGTGCTCGTGAAAATCGCATTCATCGTGCAGCGCTACGGTCGAGAGATCCTCGGAGGGTCGGAGACTCTCGCCCGCCAGCTCGCCGAGCGGCTTGCACGGCGTCACGAAATCACCGTCCTCACTACCACAGCGAAAGACTACATCACGTGGAAAAACGAATATGAAGCGGGCGAAGACAAGCTCCGAGGCGTGCGCGTCCACCGTTTTCCGGTGGAAGGCGAGCGTGACATCGAGGAGTTCAATCGTTTCTCGGAGGCGATCTACAAGGAAAAGCCATCGCGTGAGCAGGAGCTCGAATGGCTTGACCGGCAGGGCCCGGTCACACCGGAGCTCATCGAGTTTCTGAAAAAGGAGCACGAACGCTTCGACCTGCTCTTGTTCTTTACCTATCTCTACTATCCGACTTATTACGGGCTTCAGGTGGCACCTGAGAGGAGCGTGTTGTTGCCGACCGCTCATGACGAGCCGCCGCTTCGGCTCGGGATTTTCAAAGAGATGTTCCAGTTTCCCAGCTCGTTTCTTTTCAACACCGAAGCCGAGGAACTGCTCGTTCTCGATCGCTTTCCGGTCCACAAGAAGATGCGCGAGACGGTGGGCGTGGGGGTCGATCTTCTCGATCAGCCCGACCCGTCCGTCTTCCGCAAGCGTCACAACATCTCGGCCAAGTACTTCCTTTATGCTGGCCGCATCGACGGTGGAAAGAACCTCGAAGAGCTCTTTCGCTTCTTTAGCTTCTACAAGGAGGAGAATCCCGCGTCGGGCAACTTGCAGCTCATTCTCATCGGCAAGCTCGGTATGAAACTTCCCGAGGACTCATCGATTCGCTATATCGGCTTCGTCGACGAAGCAGAGAAACTCTCGGCGATGGCGGGGGCTATAGCAGTGATGCAGCCGTCGAAGTTGGAGAGCTTCTCCATCGTGACGCTCGAAGCTTTCTCGGTGGGGACACCGGTCGTCGTCAATGGAGCGTCACGTGTGCTCGTCGACCACTGCCGTAACTCGAATGCGGGTTTCTACTATCGAGACTTCGAAGAGTTCGAAGAGATTTTCAAACTCCTGCTTTCCAACCGGAATCTCGCGCGCTCCCTCGGCAAGAACGGCCAGCGCTACATCAAGGAGAATTACGGGTGGCAGAAGCTGCTCGATCGATACGAGCACGTGTTTCGCGCTTCCGCGCGTCCGGCGAGAGAGCCTAAGGACAGCCGGCGTCGGGAGGCGAGTGCTTTGTCCTCGAAGCCTGAGCCGAAGCGGCGCGAACAGAAAACGCCGGAAGGCGAGGCTGCTGACGCCGTCACGCCGAACCAAGCCCAGATCGAAACGGTCGAAATCGACCGCCCGAAGCCTGCGCCGGAGCCTCCGCCCGAGTCCGCAATCGAAGCGCCCGCCGTAGATCCAGCGAGCGCTGCGGAGGAAGCCGCGCCCGCCCGAGAGCCGTCAGAAGAGCCGGCGAGCGATGCCGGGACGGTACAAGCCGAGGCGCACTCTGCTTTCGAAGAGCAAGCACCGCATCCTGCTGCCGGCGCGGAAGCTCCCGCCACCGCCGAGGAGGCGGCTCCCGAGGAAGCTGCTCCCGTAGAGGCAGCGCCGGTTGTCGAAGCTCCTCCCGAGGAAACACACGAGCCGACCGCTCCCGAGGAAGAAGTTCCGGAAGAGATCGCCCATCTTCCGAGCTTTTTCCAGTCCTCGGTCCCGCCGCGTCCAGTCAGCGCTAAAGCTTCCGAGCCTGAAGCCGCGCCGCCTGCGCCGCCCCCCACACCCGCGCCTCCCAACGCCGAGCAAGCGCGGCGCGGCGAGGAAGGTGCGCTACCGGCCTTTTTCCAACCAAAGCCCAAGAAGGAAGAGGTTGCCGAACCTTCGAGTGGGGACAACGCGCCGGAGCTGTCAAAGGAAGGGGTTGCCGAACCTTCGAGTAGCGACGAACCGCTCGAGGGGTCATAGCTTGGTCACGACTTCCGGGCGCGGCGTTTTTCGACCCAGTCGCGAAATTTCTTCTGTGGCCAACTATTCGCGACGCGCGCGGGATCGACAAAGCCCCGGGTCGCCTGCAGAGCGCCCCACTCCATGCGTGCGAGTTCTCGTGTGTGGTGTGCGTCCGTATTGATCACGATCGTCACATCGAGGTCGCGGGTGCGGAAGAGCACGTCGCTCGCGGCATCGAGCCGAGCGAGCGCCGCGTTGATCTCGATCGCTGTGTTCGTCTCGGCCGCCTTTTGCAGGACCGCGTCGATATCGAGCTCGATCCCCGGCCGGCTTCCGATCTTGCGGCCGGTGAGATGCGCGATGGCGTCCACGGTCGGATCCTCCATCGCCTTCAGAATCCTCTGCGTCTGAAGCTTAGCGTCGAGATCGAAGTGCGAATGCACACCCGCGACGCACCAATCGAGCTCGCGCCGGAAGGCGGCATCGTAGTCGAGGCCGCCTTCGGGCCCGATGTTGAGCTCGACGCCTTGAAGCAAGCTCATCTTGGGATATTGGCCCGCGAGCACGTCGATTTGTTTGCGTTGCTCTCGGAGCTTCTCGCGGTTCACCCCGTTGAGAGCGAGATCCTCGCCGTGATCGGTAATCGCGAGATAGGTGTAGCCCCGCGCGGCCGCACTCGCGACGATCTCTTCGAGGGAGCTCTTCCCATCGCCGGACAAGCTCGTATGCACATGTAGATCGCCCGTCAGGTCTTCGAGTGCTACCGCAGGCGTGAGCGATTTGGCCTGGGCTTGCTCGATCTCGACGTGGTCCTCGCGCATGGGTGGCGGCACGAGCGCGAGCTCCAAAGCTTCGTAGATCTCTTGCTCCGTCTCAGACGCGATGACCTTGCCCGTCTCGGCATCACTGAGCCCGTACTCGTTCAGAAGCCAGCCGCGGTCCATGGCTCTTTGCCGGAGCTTGATGTTGTGCGCCTTCGAGCCCGTGAAGTACTGGCATGCGGCGCCGAATTGGTGGGCTTCCACGATACGGAGGTCGACTTGCAGTCCGCTAGACGTCAACACTGAAGTCTTGGTCTCGCCGTGGCCAATGACGTCACGCACGCCCGGTAGGTTCACGAACTTCTCCATGACACCGACAGGCTCTTGGGAGGCGACGACGATGTCGATATCCGCGATCGTCTCGCGAAAGCGTCGCAAGCTCCCGCAGTAGCGCGCACGCTCGACCTCGGGAAGCGACTCGAGCTCCGAGACGAGCGCCCGCGCGATGGGTAGCGCTTCCGCGATGGGCGTCCGCTTGTCCTTGCCCGTCAGTCCCATCCTATCGATCGCATGGGAGAGCTTCTCTTCCATCTTCGCGCCGAGGCCCTTCAGGTCACGAAGTTTCTGATCGGTGATGGCGGCGCGCAAGTCGGCCACTTTGTGGATGCCGAGCTCGTCTCGGAGGCGCAGCAGCGTTTTCGGGCCGAGCCCCGGGATCTTGCTGAGCTCGACGAACGCCGGCGGATATTTCTCGCGCAGCCTGTCGACTTTCGCGATCTTGCCCTCATCGAAGAACTCGCGGATCTTTTGCGCGGTGCTCTTGCCGATGCCGTCGATCTGTGTCAGCTCCCGCTCGGAGAGCGCCGCTAAGTCGCCGCGATGCGTTTGGATGGCTTCGCGCGCGTTCTCGTAGGCGCGTACCCGGAAAGCATTGGGAGAGCCTTCGTCAAGAACCGTCAGCTGGGCGAGCTCACGGAACAAAGCCACGAGGACGTCATTGGGACCGCTCACAAGAGAGTAACTCCAACATGTTCGAAGCGAATCACTCCGGGTTCCGATCCGTCGCCCACGAGCTCGAACCCAGAATCTTCGTCGAGTCGCGCGAGCATCCAACGGATCGCGTCGGCGTCATACAACTCCGGCGGCCAAGTGTGCGGGATACGAATTCTGAGCGTCGCCTCCAATGCTTCCCGCCCCTCGAGCTCCGCTCGAAGAACCGTCGCACCGCCCGCGATGAGATCGAGCCGTGCCGTTTGGATGGGTTCGGGTTCGTTCGTCAAATCTGGGTAACTCTATTCGAAGCGCGCTACGGATGTCATTTGGACTGCCCATGGCCCACGACTATAGTCACCGCAGTGGCCAAGAAAGTCGAAGCGGAGCTCCTGTCCATAGCGGGACAGGACGTGAAGATCACGAATCCGTCCAAGCTCTATTTCCCAACGGCAGGGCTCAGCAAGCTCCAGCTCGTTCACTACTATCTCGAAGTCGGTGAAGGAGCGCTCCGCGGGATTAGAGACCGGCCCGTCGTTTTGAAACGCTACGTGCATGGCGCCGAAGGCGCGTTCTTCTTCCAAAAACGCGCTCCCAACAAGCGGCCCGATTGGGTAAAGACGGTGCAACTCGCGTTTCCGTCGGGCCGCATCGCCGACGAGATCGTCGTCACGAATCTCGCGCAGCTCGCGTGGATCGTCAACTTGGGCTGCATCGATCTCAACCCGCACTTGGTGCGCGGCGATGACCTGGATCATCCTGACGAGCTGCGCGTCGATCTCGACCCGGGCCCAGGCGTTGCATGGCCCGCGGTCCGCGAAACGGCCGTTCTCGTGGGCCAAGTGCTCGACGAGTTGGGACTGACTGGCTGGCCAAAGACGTCGGGCTCGCGCGGGATGCACGTCAACATCCGCATCGAGCGACGGTGGAGCTTCGACGAGCTGCGCCGCGCAGCACTGGCCCTCGCCCGCGAAGTCGAGCGCCGCGCGCCCGATCTCGTCACGAGCAAGTGGTGGAAAGAAGAGCGCCACGGCGTCTTCATCGACTACAACCAAAACGCCAAAGACCGGACCGTCGCTTCAGCCTATTCCGTCCGTCCGACGCCGGATGCACGCGTATCCGCGCCTCTGACATGGGAAGAAGTTCCCGATTGCGAGCCGAGCGACTTCACCCTCACCACGATGCCGGCGCGTTTTCTAAAGCTCGGTGATTTGACCGAGGGCATCGACGACGCCGAGGCGGCCGGCTCGCTCGAGCCACTTCTCGAGCTCGTGAAACGTCACGAAGCGGAAGGCCTCGGCGACGCGCCGTGGCCGCCGCACTACCGCAAGCAAGCGGGGGAGCCGCGGCGCGTTCAGCCTACGAAGCGCAAAACGATGCCGCTCATTACCGTCGCGAAGGCCGCCAAGAAACAAGACGCGCTCGACGGCTTGGAGCGCTGGAAAAATCGCCACCCCGAAGCCGCCACCGTCATCGCAGTAGAGGACGTTCTCGTCGACGCCATGCGCGGGCGCTACACGACTTGGACACGCATCCGCGTCAACCTTCGAAACGTGCCGAAAGACAAACGGCCCGCCGAGGAGCCGCCGGACCCCGACTACGATCCTTGGAACCCTCGGGAGAAAATGCGCTCGAGCTCGTAGGGTGGGGTGATGTCGATCTGCTCGTAGGTGCAATCGCGGGGCGGTTTGTCAGGGTGCCACCGCACGAAATGCGCCGTGTGGCGGAATCGTTGCCCCTGCAAATGATCGAACGAGACTTCGAGCACGCGCTCGGGGCAGAGCGGCTCCCACTCGAGGGTCTTGTCCGCGCTCCAACGGCTTTTCATGCCCGGGACACGCTGGTGGCTCGCCCACGATTCCCACGGGTGACCGTCGAGGGCGTTGTCTCGGAGGGGCGCGAGCTCTTCGACGAGCTCGGCGCGGCGCTTCGCCGTGAAGCTCGCGGCAACGCCGACGTGCTGGAGGACGCCGTCGTCGTCGAAGAGTCCCAGCAGCATGGAGCCCAGAGCTTTCGCCACGGCGTTTTTGTGCCAGCGGAATCCAGCGAGCACGACGTCGACGGTTCGCTTGTGCTTCACTTTGAGCATCGTGCGCTTGCCGGGCTCGTAGATGCCGTTGCGCGGTTTCGCCATCACGCCGTCGAGGCCCGCGCCTTCGAACCGTTCGAACCAATCGGCGGCGACAGCACGTTCGCGCGTTGCGGGTGTGAGGTAGAGGGGTGGTCGGGCATTTGCGAGCACTTTCTCGAGCCGTGCCCGGCGGGCGGCGAAGGGCTCCGCTCTCAGATCCGTGTCGCCTGCGCAGAGGAGATCCCAGAACACCAGAGACGCCGGGCGTTTCTCAGCGAGCATTTGGACGCGCGACGCGGCCGGATGCAGTCGGAGTTGCAACGCGTCGAAGTCCAGTCCGTGGTCGGCGGCGATGACGAGCTCGCCGTCGAGGACGGCGCGCCCAGGCAGTTGGGATAGCACGGGCTCTTCGAGCTCGGGGAAGTAGCGCTTAAGGGGTTTCAAATCACGGCTTTGGAGGAACCATTCATTGCGATCTCGAAACACAAGAGCGCGAAAGCCGTCCCACTTCGGCTCGTAGAGCCACGTGTCGCCTTTCGGGAGGGCGTCGACGCGCTTGGCCAACATCGGTTTGACCGGCGGCTCAACGGCTAACTGCATCAGCCGCCCTTCATGCTTTCTATCGACGCGGCGTAGAGCTTGGCCGTGAGCTCGAAGTTCGAGGGCCGGTTGCGCGCGAGCCAAAGCTCATGATGCCGCTCCATCAATTGTGACTGCGCTTTCGCGAGCGTCGAGAAAGTGCGTCTCGACGACTCGGCGGCATAGGCAAGGCCTTTTTCGGCCGCGAGGATGGAGGCGTCGATGGCGAAGCCCATTTCGTCGCGCGTTTGCGATTGTGCTCCGAAGGACGCATGGGCATCGCGAAAGCGTTCTCGTTGCTCTCGCAGTCTCGCGAGGGTGCGCTCGAGGACGTTCTGATTCACCTTGGAAATGAAACTCGCTTCGCGGATGTCGTCGAAATAGGTGGTCTTGAGAGGAGAGTTGTTGAAGTGTTTGAAGCCGGTCTGATGGAGCCCGCCTAGAGCTCGATAAAGTCGTGCCGTTTTCCCGGATCGGTCCCCAAAGAGAAGTTGCGAGTAGGCGCGGTCGAACGCACGGCGGGGGATGCCCGTGTTGCCCCAGCTGGCTTGTGCGCCCCATGCAACTCCGAACAGAGAGTTGCCGAGCAAGTTGTAGTGTCCGTTGTCGCCCCAGTCCGTATTGATGAGACCCCGCGCACCGTATTTCTTCCCGGCCTTGGCGTGGCCCGTGATGTTGGCGAGCGAATCCGCCACCCGCGGGAAGAGGGTGTTCCAGCTGCACGTTCCCGAGCAGACCATGAACGGGATGTCGTTTTTCTTGAAGACGCGAACACGATTGAAGTCATGATCGGGCTCGTACCACCAATCGAGCAGCATGAGCTCGCGGCTCAGTAGAGGGATCTGCTCGGGGTGCTCGTGGACGACGTCGCCCCAGAACATCGTCTTCTTTCCGAACTTGGCACCCAGCGCGGCGACGCGATCGAGATGCGTCCGGAACACAGCGCCGCGGCCGTCACGCTCGGCCCAGTTCTTCGAGCGTCCTTTGCCGAGGTCGACGGGCTCGTCGCAGTTCGCGTTGAGCCACTCGGAGCGAAAGTTCGGGAGGTACTCGCCGTAGAGCTCTTCGAGCAACTTGTAGCTGTCTTTCACCGCCGGCGAGATGGACCACCGTCGTTCGCTTTCCGCAAGATGCCGGTAACGCGGGATCTTCAGCAAGTGGTGCATGTGCCCAAGTGATTGTAGAGTCGGCACGAGCTCGACGTGGCGCTCCGCCGCGTAGCGATCGAGTTCGCGGAGCTCGGCGGCGCTCATCGGCGAGGCGCCCTTTCCAATCGCCGGATGTCGCCGAAAGCGAAAGACGTGCTCGGTGTAGAGCATGAGCACGTTCAACTTGAGCCGAACCATGAGGTCGACGAGCTCAAAGAGCGTCCTCATCGTCGGTACTTTGCCGCGCGAGATGTCAATAAGAAGACCGCGCTCGCGAAGGTCTGGCCGGTCGTCAACATCGCAAGCCCGGATCCTAGCTCGCGCGAGCTGCGAAAGCGTTTCGACCCCATAGCGAAGTCCTGCACTGCCTTCACCGTCCACCGTGACGCGCTCGCCTCGCACCCGGATGCGATAGCCCTGCCCGTTCCCACGCCGCTGCCGAAGCTCGATCCTCGGTCCAAGATCCGCGACCCGCGCATGCGTCTCGACGGGCAGGACCCGACCCAGACGCCCGGCGATCGCGTCACGAAGCGCACACGCGGACCGAAAGCTCCCGTCGTCGCTCTGCGGAGGCAAGACGATAGGCGTGCCTTCCGTCACCGGAAAGGCACCGTCGCGCGATAGAAACTTCCAAGGCGTAGGAACAAGCGGAGGCGCTTCCAACATGCCCCGATTCTAACGGATGCCGAAGCGCAGAACGCCACAAAGGCCCCGAGAACCTGAGTCCCGAAACCTCAAACCTGAATACCGATACCTGAATACTGAGAGTGATACACTCCGCCACCACATGTCGAACGACGTATGGCCTATCGCCGTGGATGCGGCCGATATGGTGAAGCCTGGAATGGTCGTCGGGCTTGGGACCGGCCGCGCCGCCGCGATGTTCGTCCGTGCGCTCGCGGGGCGCCTCCGAGAAGGCCTCGATATTCGAGCTATCCCGACCTCGATCAAAACAGCGAAGCTTGCCGAAGAGCTTTCCGTGCCGCTCACGACGCTCGATGATGTCGAAACGATCGACATCGATGTGGACGGGGCCGACGAGGTCGACCCCGAGCTCAATCTCATCAAGGGTCACGGCGGCGCTCTTTTGCGGGAGCGGGTCGTTGCGTCGATCTCGAAGTGCTTCGTCGTGCTCGTCGGTGAGGAGAAACTCGTCCCGCATCTCGGTGCGAAGATGTCGATCCCAGTGGAAGTCGTGCCCTTCGCGGTTCCCGCCGCGCGCCGGGCTTTGACCACGCTCGGCGCGAACGCTGTGCTGCGGGTGAATGCCGGGATCCCGTTCGAGTCCGATAACGGTAATCAGATCATCGACGCGCGCTTCGAGCACATCGCGAACGCCAAAGAGCTAGAGACGAGCATCGACGAAGTGCCCGGCGTCGTCGATAGCGGTCTCTTCGTCGGTATGGCGGATCTCGTCCTCGTTCAGTTGGACGGTTCTTCTCGCAGGATGGAGCGAGCTTAGGCTCTAAGAGCGAGCGAGCATTGAGCACTCTAATCCCCCTCCGATTCGAGGAACTCCATCGCAACGTCGTCGGGCGAGCGTTTGTCCTCGTCGACCGCCCGATTCATTTTTCGCATGCTTTCGGCCGATATCGTGTCTATCAACATCTCGAGACTCGCGATCACCTCGCTACGATCCATTCCGAGCCCAGGCGACGTCAAGACAATCGCGTCGTAAGGCGGGATGGCATTTCGGTCGTCCTCGAGTACGCGCAAGTTGAGTGCGTCGACGCGACCATCCGTTGTGTAGGCTGAGATGATGTCCACGTTTCCGAGCTCCACCGCCTGATACATCAGCGACGAGTCCATGCTTCGACGGCCCGCGAACTGTAGGTCGTAGCTCTCCTGGATAGCCGTCCACTCCGCCCGGGCGAAAAACTCGTAGTCGCCGCCGATCTCCATGTCCGACGCGTAGGGAACGAGGTCGCCGATCGTCGTGATGCTCAACCGCTCGGCCTCGCTTTCGGGCATCGCGAGGACGTATGAGTTCTCGAAACCGAGGGTGCCGACGAGAGTCACGCTGTGGGTCTCGCTGACCCACTGCGCTACCTCATGAAGCACCTGGCTTCGACTCTCTCCTAGCGACGGGCGGTTCATGACGGTGGCCCAGATCGTCCCAGAGTAGTCGACATAGACGTCGATCTGACCGCTCCGAAGCGCGTCGTAGGCGACCGTCGAGCCGAGGGACGAGAGGACCTCGGTTTCGAGTCCCGTCTGCCGCTCGATGTGGTGTGCGAGAAGCTCGCTCAGGATATATTGCTCCGTGAAGGTCTTCGCGCCGATTCGGATCGGTCGCTCTCTGTCGTCGAGAAAGGGGAGGGCAAAGGTGACGGTTGTGTACGCGAAGAGGGCGGCGAGCACCGAGGTGGCGCCGACCGTATGAGCGCGCTTTCGGAAACGAACACCGTGCTCGAGGGCGAAAACGATTCCGTCGAGCAGAACGGCGAGCGCTGCCGCCGCCACGCAGCCTACGAGGACGGCGGCATAGTTTCGGGTTTGCAGCCCGCTGAAGATGTAGTTCCCGAGGCTCGTCGCGCCTACGGGCGTCGAGAGCGTTGCGGTGCCAACGATCCAGACGGCGGAGGTTCTCAGGCCGGCAACGATGACCGGAGCCGCGAGCGGAAGCTCCACACGGAACAGCCGCTGCCTCGGTGTCATACCCACGCCACGAGCGGCTTCGATGAGCGCGGGGTCGACGCCGGCGATACCGGTGACCGTGTTCCGCAGGATGGGCAAAATACTGTACAGCATGAGGCCGATGAAGGCCGGGAGAAAACCGATGCTCTGTACGTTGATGGCCGCGAGCACCGGCACCATCACCGCGAGGAGTGCGAGGCTCGGGATCGTTTGAATGATGCTCGCCACCCCCAAGACGGGTTGCTCGAGCCAGCCTATGCGGGTCGCGACCACGCCGAGAGGGACGCTCACCAGCGCTCCGAGCGCGAGTGCGAGAAGAGAGAGCTGCAGATGAGCCGTTAGATATTCGGGCAGCAATGCGAGCTGGTCGCTCACGAGACCTTCCCGTCATCGAGCAGGCGCTCGACCGCACCGGCTTGTCGTTTCGGTGTGCTCATGAGCTGCTCCACGTAGTCCGTGGCGGGGGCGCGCATCAAGTCGCTCGGCGTCCCGATTTGAGCCAGCTTCCCCTCGTGCATCACCGCGATCCGGTCCCCCAGCAGCAGAGCTTCGAGCATGTCGTGGGTCACGAAGATCGCCGTCAAATCGAGCTCCTTGCGAATGCGCACGAACGATTGCTGCAGTCGCTCGCGCGTGATCGGATCGAGCGCGCCGAACGGCTCGTCCAATAGCATGAGCTTAGGTTTAGCCGCGAGGGCTCGCGCCACGCCCACGCGCTGCTGCTGGCCTCCTGAAAGCTCCGCGACCGGGCGCTCCGCCATGTGGGCGTCGAGCTCGACGAGCTTCAGGAGCTCGTCGACCCGCGCGCGCGTGCGCTCGGCGTCCCAACCGAGAAGCGACGGTGTGACCGCGATGTTCTCGGCGACGGTCATGTGCGGGAAAAGCCCCAATTGTTGGAACACGTAGCCGATGCGACGCCGGAGCGCGTGAGGCTCGATGTCGGCGGTATCTTCGCCGTCCAGAAGGATGGCGCCGGAGCTTGGATCGACCAGGCGGTTCACCATCTTGAGGGTGGTGGTTTTGCCCGAGCCAGAACCGCCCAAAAGCACCAACAGCTCACCGGGCTCGACCGTGAGCGAGAGTGAGCGGACCGCCTCGAGCTCCCCGAAGCGCTTGCTCACGTCACGAAGCACAATCAAAGCGTGGCTATGGTATCGGCTTCGAGCGACGTGCGAAAGCCGGTGGATTAAGAGTTCTGTAACGCGTCTTACACTAACTACACTTGACGCCCTCGAAGGAGAAGCCTAATCTTGTCCACTCGCCGTTGGCGGTAGTGATGATGCGACGTTTCATTTTCGTCTTGTTGGCCGTGACCCTGACGGCGCCCGCCCCTGCGCAGGACCTGCCGGAGCCCTGGGGCTACGTCTACGCGTTCCGTACGCTCCGCGTCTACGCGCTTGCGGGCGATGACAACCGCCTCGGACGGCTCCCGGAGAACGACGTGGCGCTGAGCTCGCCGCGTGTTTCCAGGCGGCACGCCGCCATCCGTAAGACCGACGCCGGCGTGGGTTTCGTCGATATTGGGAGCTCGAACGGAAGCCGGCTGAACGGCGATCCGGTGCGTGCGCACGAAGAGCGGCCCTTGAGACCCGGCGACCGGATTCAGCTCGCCGACGAGCTTCTGCTCTACCACGACGCGCTCGACAGCTTGTGGCTCGACGAGCTTCGTCTTCGGCTGCTCTCGGGGCTCGGCATGCTTCGCATCCACGTTCCAGAGGACCAAACGCGAAAGTCCTTCGGGCGTGACCGGCTCGAGGCCGCGGTCACGGAAGCGCAGTTGAATCCGGAGACGCTGAGCATCACGCTCCAGCACACAACCGATGTCGAGTCCGAGGGCGGGTTTCCCGCCGATAGTGGCGCTTTTATCGGGAACGTCATGCTCGAAGACGGTGTACTGGAGCTCAGCCTGTGGGCCATTTCTGGCCGCGGCTCGATGACGTCTCGGCGCTCGTCTATCTCACGCCTCAAGCACGCGACGCTGAGGGTCAGTCTGGAAGAAGGCTCGTCCGATGGCGGTGGTCCAGGTGGAAGAGGACCTTGGTTTCCTCCTCACTATTTGGAACAAGTGATCGGTATGGCCGCCGATGATAAGGACATGACGCTCCGGTTCGCCACCAGTCTCGCGACTCAGAAACACCCCGAAGCGCTTCGGGACGCCTCCGAGGTCTACTATTTCCGCTATCGTTTGGCGCCCAACGATCCGGAGCTCCTCTTGAAAGCGATCGAGGCCAAGGGCTCCTGGATCGAGGCGTTCGTGACGTCCAAGCGGCTCAGCTTGACGACGCTCGAGATGGACGAGCTCGATGAAGAGCTCGCGACGGGTCGTCGGTGGGTCCAAAAGGCTGTCGATGCGGGAGTGAAAGAGAAGACGGCGCAAGAAGCCGCTAGGGTGCTCGATCAGGCGGAAAAGCGACTCGCCGCCGTTCGGGAATCGAAATCGTGAGACACACTTCGCTCGAACGCTTGGCCCTCTGTTTTCTGGCTGTCCCGGCCCTCGGCCAGGATCCACAGGCGGATCGTCCTCAGTTCCGCGTGGCCGTGAATACGGTGAGCGTCGCGCTCACGCTTCTCGACGAGGAAGGCCGCCTCGTGACCGGGCTCGACGAAGACAACTTCACCATCTTCGAAGACGGCGTGGAGCAGGACGTCCAGTTCTTTTCGCACGGTGAGCTTCCTCTGAAGATGGTCATCTTGCTCGACGTCTCGACAAGCATGCGTCAGAAGCTTCCCATGGCGCAGGAAGCCGCGATACGCTTCGCGGAATCACTCAAGCCTGGCGACGAAGTTCAAGTTGTCGAGTTCGGCGAGCGCGTCTTGACACTGGTCGAGTTCACTTCGGATTTCGACGATGTCGCGAACGCCATCCGCTCGACGAAGCTGAAAGGAGCGACAGCGCTCTACCGCGCGATTTATGTCTCGATCAAAGATCTCGAAGCTTACCGACGGGACGAGCTCGACCGGCGCGCGGTGGTCGTTCTCTCGGACGGCAATGACACGCGTTCCAGGCTCGGTTTCGAGGACGTCAAAACACAAGCCCGGAAGAGCAACGTCATCATCTACGCGATCTCGCTCCGTGCGAACCAGGCGGATCTCAAGAAGGAAAAATATCGAAACGCTAAATACGAGCTCGATGTGCTAGCGCGTGAGAGTGCCGGGAAGTCCTATGCGCCGGAGGAGCTCAAAGACTTGGCCGGCGTCTATGAAGAGATCGCGACCGAGCTCAAGAGTCAATACAGCCTCGGCTATGTCTCGACGAATAGCGAGCAGGACGGCAAGTGGCGGCGCCTTCAAATCCTGACAGCAGCCTCGGGAACGGTCGTGCGCGTCCGCGAAGGTTATTACGCTCCAAGAAAATCACGCCTGCGCCGCCGTCGTCGAAGTAATCCATGACTCAGTTGTCGGCGATCTGCCATCTGCATCGGTTGTCCGTTGGGCGCTTTCGACGAGCTCGCGCGCGGTTAGCTTTCACGTAGCGATTCCGGAATCTCGCAGACGGGGATGGGCTCCATCTTGTGGCGGTTTGCTGCGTGGAAGCGCCGGTAAATCTCGAGCACGTCGCGCTCGCGGGCCTCGAGCAAGTCTGGGTCTCCCGAGAAGCTCATTGCCCATTCCAGCTCCGGATAGCTCGCCCCCAATTGCTCTTCGTCGGTGCGGTCGTCACCCCATAGGCCATCCGTAGGGGCCGCGTCCAGAATCGTGTCGTCGATCCCGAGCTCGGCGCCGAGTGCTCTGACCTCCGTCTTCGTCAAATCGGCGATGGGGCTCAAGTCGACCCCGCCATCTCCGTATTTCGTAAAGAAGCCGACGCCGAAATCCTCGACTTTGTTCCCCGTTCCGACCACGAGGCGGCGGTCGCGCGCAGCAAAGTAGTAGAGCGTCGTCATCCGGAGCCGGGCACGTGTGTTCACGAGCGAGAGCTCCGTCGACTTGGCGTCAGCGCCTTCGGGCAAGAGTTCCACGAGCTTCTCGTAGACGCTGGTGAGCTCCACCTCGATCGACGTGACCTGTTCGTGCTCTTGCGCGAGTTTTTCGACGTGCTCCCGCGCGCGGCTGACGTGAGCCGGGCTCTGGTGGATGGGCATCTCGACGGCGAGAAGAGGCTTTCCCGTGCGCGCCCCCAAGGCCGAGGCCACCGCGGAGTCGATACCGCCCGAAATACCGATGACGAAACCGTAGCTTCTCGACCCTTCCAGATAGTCGGAGAGCCATTGGGTAACGTGTGCGATCACTTCTTTGGATTTCATTGTATCTTTCAATCTAAGGGTCCGGGCAAGAATAAATGCCGATTCTTGGGCCCAATCTAATAGAGGGCGCCGCTTCGGCAAGGCGCGAGGAGCGAATAATATCCGGATATATGAGCAATCTTCCAGTGCGGCCGCTGACGCGTCCTAGCCCTCCGCTCGACAGGCTCGCTGCTTAAGGCGGTGAGCTAGACCGGATGCATCGGCGCCCAAGAATCGGTAGTTGTTCTTGCCCCGGGCCCTAAGGTCGTGAGCACTGGGGCTGACAGCAGCTGAGTGCACAATGGATGGATCGCCTCCTGCTCTGTCCTCCCTAAAAATGAATCCGACCAGCGTTATTGCAGCGGGGTCGCGTTTCGTGAAAATATGCTCGAATTCACGCCGTCATCCCAACGCGGCCAAAGGAGCTCACCATGACAAAACGCACCATCACGCTATGCGTCGCCATTGTCATTTTCGCTGTTGCGCCGGCTGCCGCGGGGGGGACTCAGGCTCAGAGTCAACAAGAGCCACAAGAACCATCGTCGCAAGAGGGAGAGGAACCCATCCCTTCCTACTCGGAGACGGTCGTGGTCACGGCCTCTAGGACGGAGCATCAGATCATCAACGCTCCGGCCACAGTAAGCGTCATTACAAGCAACATCATCGAGAACTCACCGGCCCAAAATTTCGGTGAGCTCCTGAGCTCGGTTCCAGGAATGAACGTGACTCAAACGTCCGCCCGCGACATCAACCTCACCACGCGCGGCGCGACGTCCACGCTCGCCACGTCGCAGCTGGCGCTTCTGGACGGACGCTCCATCTACTTGGACTTTTTTGGCTTCGTCGCCTGGGACTTCTTGCCCGTCGATATGAGCGAGATCGCGCAAATCGATGTCATTCGCGGTCCGGCCTCGGCGGTTTGGGGCGCCAATGCGATGACGGGTGTCGTCAACGTGATCACCAAGACACCGCGTGAGATCGACTCGACCTCGGTGACATTCGGCTTCGGCGCGATCAACCGGGATGCGCCCGGCAACGAGCTCGACACGGGAGGGCTCTTCCGGGTGAACGCGACGCACGCGCAGGCGGTGAACGACCGTTGGGCGTACAAAGTTGCCGCCGGGTTCTTCTCGATGGATGCCCTGCCGCGTCCGACGGGGACCATACCTCTCGACCCCGATCGTGGCACCGGGGGGGCGCCTTATCCGCCGTTTCCGAACGACGGCACCGTACAGCCCAAGTTCAACATCCGCGTCGACTACGACAACCCGGACGGGCGGCAGAAATGGATCTTCGACGGCGGTTTCGGCGGTACCGAAGGCATCATTCACACGGGCATCGGACCGTTTCAGATCGAGCGCGGAACGCGCTTGGGTTACGGCAAGGTCAACTATCTAAGGGACAACTGGAAGGTAAATTTCTTCGCCAACCTTCTCGACGGCGAAGCGCCCGCGCTGTTGGCGATCGGTGTCGATGGACAGCCAATCAACTTTCTCTTCGATACCCAAACCTATGACTTAGAAGTCGGAAATACACAAGCGCTCGGTACGAAGCACTTGCTCACTTACGGAGGCAACATTCGTAACACGGCGTTCGACCTGTCGATCGCTCAGGGGGACGACAGCCGGAATGAAGCGGGTTTCTACATTCAAGACGAGATCTTCATTTCCGATCATTTTCGATGGCTCGTCGGCGGACGCGTGGACAAGTTCAGCGTTCTCGACAAGGCGGTCTTCTCCCCGCGCACGACGTTCATGATCAAGCCCGGCCGGGATCATACGATCCGGGTTTCGTACAATCGAGCTTTCCGCGCGCCGTCGCTCGTGAACAACTTTCTCGACGTGACGCTCGTGCAGCCTATCGATCTCGGGCTAATCAATCCGGCGCTCCAGGGCCAGCAGTTTATCGTCCCCATCCGCGCCAGCGGGAACCAGGGTCTCAGCGAGGAGAGCTTGACCGCTTATGAGATTGGCTATACCGGAACTTTTGCCAAGAAGTACACGGTCGGTGCGGCCTTCTATGTGAACGAGACGAGCGACAACATCATCTTTACACAGTCGGCGACCTATAACAGTGCCAATCCGCCACCGGGCTGGCCATTGCCTCCGGCTGTTCTAGATTTACTCAATTTTTTGGGCGTAGGCATCCCTTCCGAGTTCACGTATCTCAACTTCGACAAAGTGAGGGACAAGGGCGTCGAGCTTTCGCTCGTCGCGCAAACTTCACCGGACTTGAACGTCTTCGTCAACTACTCGTTCCAAGCGGATCCTGTCACCGAGAGCCCGGACACACTGGCCGAGCTAAACTTCCCCTCCAAAAATCGTTTCAACGCCGGCTTCAACTACAGTCGCGGACGCTATTTTTGGAATCTCTCTGCAAATTATACGGATGAGGCGTTCTGGGCCGACGTTCTGACGGCACGCTTCCACGGCCCTACCGATTCCTACTTCACCGTTAGTGGTGGATTCGGCATCCGATGGGCGGAGGATCGGCTCACGACGTCCATCAAGGTCACGAACTTGAACAATGCGGACGTCCAGCAGCACATCTTCGGGGATTTCATCAAGCGCCAGGTGGTCGGGGAGGTGCGCTTCGCGTTCTAGCCGTGCTCGACGTGACTACTTGATATAGCCGAGCGAGCGCAGCTCTTCGAGCGTGCGCGCGTCGATCTCCGCGTCGCGGCGATGCTCTTTCGGCTCCATGAGCTCGCGCGCATAGCGCTTCTTCCCCGTGTCGCGCTCCCAGGTGAGTGCTGTGGTAACAGCGCTTCCGTCCATGTCCTCCCCAATAGGAAGGTCGAAGAGATGGAGGATCGTCGGGGCGATGTCGTAGACGCTCACCGACGGCACGAGGCCCGGCTTCGTTCCGGGTCCCTTCATCAAGAAGATGCCGCTTGGAGCGGGGAAGCTCTCCGGGATGTGATAGTGGTCGTAGCCTCCGCCGTGTAGTGAGAAGCCGTGATCCGAGACGACGATGAGATAAGCGCTCTCCGGCATCGAGCTCAGATACGATTCGATGAGGCGCTCCATGTAGCGATAAAACGGCTCGAGCACGGCGGCAAGGCTCTCCTGGAACAGAGCGCGGTCGTCACTGGTGAGCTCGCCCTTTCGCATCGCGGCGAGTGTTTTCTCGACTTGGTCGGGGTCGATCAAGCTGAGTGCTGTATGTTGCACGATGTCAGGCAAACGAAAATAGGCGGCAAAGAGATCGAAATCTTCGCTCTCGTAAAGATGCTTGGCGACGTTCTCGTTGAGCGCCTCTTGAAGGACATAGATCCGATAGTCCTTCAGTACTTGAATGTCTTCGGCGTTGTTCGACGGGCTCAAGCTTTCGTGAAAGCCGGGGAGATCCGGTAGCTCGCGTTGCGCGCAGACGTCCTCGTAGTCGAGGCTCAAGAACGGTTTCAGCTCGCGGAAATAATGCGGCGGGTGCACCGAGTCCGCCATCCGTGGGCGCTGGTCTTGTTTCAGGAGAAGCGTCTTGCGAAAACGGTTCGACACCATGACGCCGTCGATCGCATCCGGCGGGTAGGTCACGAACCAATTCACGATGACAGAGCGGAGCTCGGCGTGATCGAGGATCTGCCAAATCGAAGGCTCACGTCGCTCGGAATTGCTGTAGGGAACCTGGATCTCGTTTTGCTCCATGAAGACGAAATCGAGGATGCCATGTTTCTCCATCGACTTTCCCGTCGCGATGCTCGTCCAAATGACAGGGGATTTCGTGGGTTTGAACGTTCTGAGAGGCGCCCAGGCGGCCTCTTGTTTCAGCTTCGCGAGCAGCGGTAGCTTCCCAGCTTCGATGAGCGGGTCGATCGTCTCCCAGTTGGCGCCGTCGAATCCGAGGACGACCACCTGGACTTTGTCGGCTCGCCCCTGAATCCCTGTTCGGCAGGAGATGGCGAGCACCGCAGCCAGCACTAGCGCGGCCGGTTTCGCGGTAGGCACGACGCGATCCTAGCACGCTGTCCCGAGCATGCAGGCCCGCATGAAACTCACTGCACAAGAAACGCCGTAAGTTATTGTATTCAATACTCTTGTGTTTGGTACGGCTCTTGCTCTTATGTTCTCCGTTCAGGAGGAATAGATGAGCCAGCTTCAATTGATTCGCGAAAGGCGCTTCGGCCCCTTGTTCTGGACGCAGTTTCTAGGGGCGTTGAACGACAATCTGTTCAAGACGGCGTTCGTGTTCCTCATCACGTTCGGCGCGCTCTCGAGCGCTCATGACGGGGGGCTCTGGACGCCGCTTCTGAACGGCCTTCTTATCCTTCCGTTCTTTCTGTTCTCCGCTTTCGCCGGCCAGCTCGCGGACAAGTTCGAAAAGGCCAAACTCGTGCGGTTGATCAAGCTGTGGGAGCTCGCCGTCATGGCGGTGGCTGCGGCCGGCTTCGTCACGCAGAACGGGTGGCTGCTCGCGGGTACGCTCTTTCTCATGGGGACGCAGTCGGCCTTCTTCGGCCCTGTGAAATACGCCATCCTTCCGGAATCTCTCGACCCGAAGACGCTCGTTTCCGGAAACGCGCTCGTTGGTGGAGCGACGTTTCTCGCCATATTGATGGGGACGATTCTGGGCGGGCTTCTTATGGAAGCGGGTGGCTGGGCCTCGAGCGCGACGGCGGGGCTTTTGCTCTTCGTGGCGGCCGCCGGATACTTCACGAGCGGTCGGATTCCGGAAGGTCGTGCGAGCGATCCCGAGCTGCGCTTCGACTGGAATCCCGTTCGCCAGGCGGCAAAAGCGTGCCGCTTCGCGGCCGAAGACCGCTCCGTGTTGCGTTCGATTCTCGGCGTGTCTTGGTTTTGGTTCTTCGGCGCCACGCTACTCACCCTCTTCCCCACTTACGGAAAGCAAATCCTCTACGTCAACGAACAAGTCGTCACGTTCTTTCTCATGTTGTTCTGCGTCGGCATCGGTGTCGGCTCGCTCGCCTGCGGGCGTTTCGCGCGGCATCGATTGGAGAGCGCGCTCGTACCAACGGGTGCTTTGGGATTGAGCGTCTTCTCGCTGGACCTTTTTTTTGCGAGCCTCGCTTACGAGCCGATCGTGACGAGCGAACTCGCTGGACTCCGGGCGTTCCTGTTGACGGGCCGTAGCCTTCGGATCGTGCTCGACTTGCTCGGTATCGCCATCTGTGGCGGTTTGTTCGTGGTCCCGCTCAACGCGCTCGTGCAGGAGCGGTCGCCCGCCTCCCGGCGCTCGCGCGTGCTCTCGGCGAGCGGCATTCTCTCCGCGCTCTTCATGGTCGTCTCTGCGGCGATGACCTATGGCTACGCGTCCTTGGGCATCCCTTCGGTCCACGTCTATCTCGTGGTCGCTTTGATGAACGCCGCGGTCGTCGTCTATATCTTCAAGCTCGTTCCAGACTTATTCGCCAGCGTGATCGTCTGGCTTGTTGTGCGCCTCGTCTACCGTCCTCGGGTCGAGGGACTCGAGAACATCCCCCGGGATGGACCGGTGCTCCTCGCCGTGAACCATGTGACCTATGTGGACGGGTTCATTCTCGCGGCGACGCTCGCGCGGCCGGTGCGCTTCGTCATGTATTACAAATTCGGCGAGCTGCCTCTCGTCGGCACGCTCTTGCGCTGGGCCCGCGTCATCCCGATAGCGGGACGGAGCGAGAGCCCCGAGATCTTGAAAAACGCGATGGATGAGATTGCTGAGGCTCTCGACGACGGTGAGGCCGTCTGCATATTTCCGGAGGGCAGCCTTACGGATGACGGCGAGGTACGTGCGTTTCGCAAAGGCATCGAGCATATCGTGGCACGTACGCCGGTCCCTGTTGTGCCCATGGGCCTCTCGGGGCTCTGGGGCAGCTTGTTCTCACGCGCCAAAAAAAGGCTTCGCGACTTGACGCTCGGGAAGCTCTCGAGCCGCGTTGGCATCTCCGTGGGCGCACCGATTCCAGTGGGTCATGTGTCGGCGGATCATGTGCGCGAGCAGGTCGCAGCGCTTCGAGGTGCTTTGGCTTGAAGATCTGACCGCTACTCGCGAACGCGGATCTGGTTTCTCACCGAACGCACGCCGAAAGTCGTACGCGCGATCGCCTCCGCCGCCATCTGTTTGACGAGCGTGTCCACGGCGCCCGTCAGCGTCACGTGCTTGCCGTCGACGATGATGTGGATAGGAGGGTTCGGTTTGTCGGCAAACTCGGCGAAGGCAGGATCGTCATAGATGCGGCGAAACAGGTTCCGTCGCAGCCTTTGATCGGCGGACGAGTCGGATTGGACGCGGATGTCGCTCTTAACTGAGACGACGCCCGAGATGTTCGCGATACTGTCCTCGAGCGCATCTTTCTTTTCTCGAGTCGTTAGAGAGCCATCGATCTCCACTACGCCCTCGTCGAAGCCGAATTGGATGTGGTCGAACACCGTGTAGTCCGACGATAGGATTCGTTGGGCGATTTCCCTGGCAATGTCGTTCTCGCTCCGAGCCGGAGCAGCTTTGCGCGCCGGTGCGGCTTTTAGGATGCGCGCGGGTTCGGGCACACGCACCGCCACTGGCTCAGGCGCAGGCTTAGGCGCAGGCTCTGGCGCAGGCTTTGGCACAGACGTAGGCTCAGGCGCAGGCTCTGGCACAGACGTAGGCTCTGGCTCAGGCGCAGGCTCTGGTTCGGGCGCAGGCTCTGGTTCGAGCGGAGGCCCTGGCTTTGGTTCGGGCGCGGGCACTGGCTTTGGCTCAGGCGCATGCTCTGGCTCGGGCGCTGGTGTGGGCACGGATGCGAGTTCTGGGGTCGCCGCCATCGCCGTCCGCGTGGGCTCGGGTGCGCTGGGGGCGGCCTCCGCGACGATGAGCGCGCCCGTGATCGCTTCGACTCCAGGGACGCGACGCACGATGGCGAAGACTTGGTCACGTGTAGCTTCATCGGGGACTCGGCCGCTTACTTCGGCGACCCCGTTCTTGACGATGATTTCTTCGAGTTCCCCGCCCAATCCCTCTTGAAACAGAGTCAGCCAGATCTCCTCCTCGAGCTGGCGTGTGCCACTGACCTGCAGTTGAAGCTCGCTTTCGATGGCCTCGACTTCGGCGACGGTGAACGCAGCTTGGATGATGAGGATCTTGTCCCGGGCACTGCGAACCCGGCCCGTGACCGTGACGACACCGTCCGTTGCTTGAACGCGCAAGGATTCGTAGCCTCGGCCCGCAAGGACCTTAAGAACGGTCTCTTGAAGCCACACATCCGCTTGGTCCGGTTGAGACTGTGCTTGTGCGAGCCCGGCCCACAATGCTGATGCCAGGACCCAGAGTGAAATGCATTTTCGCATGCTAGTCTCCGGAGCCATTTTAGCTCGAAGCGGCGCCAGTCAGGGAGCGACGTTTGTCACGTCGCGTCCAGTGAGCTCCCAGCGGACGAGCGAGACAGGAATCACGCCGACGGCGGCGCACTCGTCCATGAAACCGCGAAGCGTGAATGCGTCGCCGAGCTCATGGGCTCTCTCAGCCATGAGCTCTTCGATCTGGATCTTGCCCATCAAGTAGCTCGTCCCGTATCCGGGCTGCGCCAAGTAAAGGTGCTGCTCGCCCCAAACGGTGTTGCTGCCGGCCGGCATCCAGCCGCGCGGCGTCCAAGCGGCGGCGAACTCGGCGGCCTCTTCGATCGTGTACTCGTTGCCGTGCATCATCAATCCGCCGATCGCCCGCGCTGCGCGTTGCGCGAGCATGATGTAGATGAGCTCTCTCGCGCGTGGCCGCTCGTCGAATAGACCGGCCTGCATCAACCACTCTTCGATTCCGGTTGCGAGGCCTTCCGACCGCGCGTCGAAAATGTTGTAGAGCGACGGCGTGCGGCGTATCGGGCTCGCGTGCGGCTCTTTCTCCATCGTGGCGAGCTCGACCCAGTGGTAGCTGTGGGTCCGCATGGCGACCGGAATCGGCCCGCACGAGGTGGTGGTCGATTTGCTGTGCGACCTGCCAGCCGCTTCCGTCGATGGCTTCGAGCCGGCTGCGATAGTCATTTAGCCCTAATCGCAAAAAAAAGAGAGCAAAGTAGCGCGAAAGTATTGACAAAGGAGCCTCTGGGTTTATGTTTGGAGCGTTGCTTCCAAACAAAACCCCAAACGACCAGAGGCCCCTATAGTGCGCTTGAAACTATCTCGATTTCGCCGGAACTTCAACAAGGATCTTCCGATCGAGTTCACAAAGCAGAACCTGAGCTCGTTTGGTGGACTGGAACTGTTTTCACGATATTTGCGCCGGGTTGAGCTAAGCCGCCGGGTAGGAAAGGCGTGCAGAGGAAAAGGCATTCGGTCGGACTACGGGAGCGTCCGACTGGTTCTGGTGTTGGTTGGGATGCTGCTCGTGGGAGCTCGTCGTCTAGAGCACCTGCAGTATGTCTGTGATGACCCGATGCTGCTTCGCTTCTGTGGGTTGAGAAGACTACCGAGCCGTCCGACGATCGTGAATTGGCTGAAGCAATTCACGGGAGAGCGGCTCAAGGGCCTATCGGAGTTGAACGGTGTATTGGTCCACGAGCAGATCGAGCGATTGGGTCTGAACCGTCTGACGGTAGATATGGACGGCACCGTGGTTCAGGCAGGCAATCAGGTTGGATGGGCGTTTCGAGGATTCAATCCTCATCGCAAGAAGAATAAAAGTTACTACCCTTTGTTCGCTCACCTGGCTCAGACGGGCCAGATTCTCAAATCCAGAAATCGTCCTGGCAACGTTCACGACTCCAAGGGTGCCGATGCGTTTCTACGGGAGCTGATAGGCGAGCTACGGGGCCAGTTCGGTCGGTCCCGAAAGCTGGAATTCCGCACGGATGCCGCGTTTTTCAACGAAAAGATTCTCAAGAGGCTAGAGCGCTCCCGAAGCGAGTTCGCGATCAAGGCTCCGTTCTGGCCGTGGCTCGGCCTAAAGGAGGTCGTCGCTGGGCGCAAGCGATGGCACCGCGTGAGTGACGAAATCGATGGCTTCTCCATCAAACACTTCATCGAGCCCTGGAATATCACCGTCCGGATCGCGACCTATCGGAAGCGAGTTCGACATCGAACGCCGAAAAACTTCCAGCTCGACCTGTTTTCTCCAGACGACGGCTACTTCGAGTACTCAGCCGTCGCCACCAACAAATCGCTCACCGTCCAACGCCTTTGGTACTTCGCTGCTGGGCGAGGCGGCCAAGAGAAAACCTTCGCCGAATTGCGCAGCCAGTTCGCTCTCGACGTCGTGCCCACTAAAAGCTATGCCGCCAATAGCGCCTGGCAACAGTTGAACGTGCTCGCACACAACCTGTGTCGCAGCTTTCAGCTCGACACCATCGCCGAAACGAAAGGCATCTCTCGAAAGCGTACATGCACCCATCTGCTGCCTTGGTGCACAACTCGCGATCTCGGTCCACAATTGTCCTGTACTCGCGGATACGAGGTTCCCCATGAGCATTTTCAAACGCACTCAGCGGAAGTATGTGAAGAAGGCCTATCGCGTGAGGAATTGGCGTGAATATGAGGCGGGTCTACGCAACCGCGGGAGCCTGACCGTCTGGATCTCGCTCACCGCCGGCAAGCTTGTGAACTGGGACGCGCCCCGGCCAAGGAGGAGGAAACCGGGCCGTCAACGCAAGTACTCGAACCACGCCATCGAGACGGCTGTCACCCTGGGCATGGTGTTTCATCTGTCGTCTAGGCAGAGCGAGGGATTGCTGCGATCGTTGTTCGCTCTGATGAAGCTAGACAATGATGTGCCCGATCACACCACGATCTCGAGGCGCAAGGCGAAGCTGGGTAAGGTCCCCTTCTACCAAGACAAGCAGAAGACGCCGTTGCACATCTTGATCGACAGCAGCGGTCTCGCTGTCCACGCCGGCCAGCTGCGCAGAGCACCAAATAGCAGGGACTATCGCAAGCTCCATCTGTGTGTCGACGAGCAGAGTGGCGAAGTCGTCGCCGGCGAGCTGACGAGCAAAAGAGCCCGCGATTCATCGCGGGTTGCATCGCTTGTCGGACAGAGCGACAGTCCCATCTCATCGGCCAGAGCTGACACCGCATACGACGCCAGCGGCGTCTATGAGGCAATCGAGAATCACAGCGCTCATCGCTCGCCGAGGGTGCTGATACCGCCGCGCAAGGGCGCCCTGCTCGCATCGGGGCCGGCGAGCAGCCGACAGCGCAATCGCAACATTGCAGCACAAGCTCGGCTCGGCAAACGAAAGTGGCACACAGAATCGGGCTACAGCAAACGGAGCAAAGTCGAGACAACGTTCCATCGCTACAAGGCTATCGTGGGCTCAGCGATGCGAGCGAGAGGGTTGGCGGCACAGAGAGTCGAGGCAAGGATCGGGCGCAAGATTCTCAACACCATGACGGCGCTCGGGATGCCTGATAGCGAGATGATCGGATGATGGGAGTCGGGGCCAAGCGAGCTCTCGGCCTCTATCGGAGTTGTGCACCAAGGCAGCGCAAAGCCACCTCGACTGGGTCGATGGACTTTTGCAACGCGCGCCAGCTGTTGAAAGGTAAAGGCGACGTGTCTCGACGTTCGGTCGCCGAAAAGCTGAGAAGCTACCAGGCGCCGCGTCATGCCAATCGGTAATCCCCGGCACGACGCAGCACAAGAAAAATGACGCGCCACGTCAACTTGACCGGTTCGATGCCACGAGTCGCCCGGGTCCGGCGCTTGCGATCGAGCGAAAGCGGAAACCAGGACTAGCGCCGATGGAGTTGTTGGGCCTCAGCCGTGCCCGCTTCATGAATCTGGCTTCGAGGGATTGTGGCCAGTATTAGCTTCGTCCCCCTCCGATTCCATACCAAGACGTATGCGAGACCGTTTTCATACTTCTGAAGCGCGCCATCTAGTCGGCTGCCATCCTTGAGCATGACGAACGGTCCCGCGCGATCCTGAACCGCAGCCTTTGGACTATCGCTTCGATCGGACACGACGGCGAACGGGAGTTGGGGACTGAAATTCCCAAAATAGGAGCTGCGGCGTAGCTTTTCTGCAATCACGACACCTTCAATGGTTAAACTGCTAGTAGGGTCGTTTCGCTTTGCCGTCCCCGAATCTCCTGGTCTGGCTTTCTGGGCCGGCACGCGTCCGTCCGTCGACCTTTTGTAACGGTCCGCCTGCTCGGCGAGAGAGATCGCGAACGAGGCTGGGCGACTAAAGTTCCCGATGTAGGAGTTACGCCGTAAATTTTCCGCAATGGGCGCAGGAATGGTGTTCTCCGCCGCCGTTGTCGAATCCTCGGAGGCGGCTTTTGGAACCGCCGCGGGACGAGAGACGTCCTTCAACTTTTTGTACGCGTACGCCCACTTCGAGAGAAACGGCCCCCGGGCATCCGGCTCCTGGCCCAGTGGTCGAGTGGTCCGATTCGACGCCATCGCGGCCCGGACTTTATCCAAGTTGTCTCTGACCCACTCGTCGTTATCGAGAATCAGGACAAGGAACTCGACCTGCGTGCGCTCTGGATGGCCTTCGTTCACCGAGAAATAGCCGTAGAATCGACCGTCTCGATCGGTTACTGCGGGTGCACTTTCCGAGAACTCGTTCCAAGGGCTCAAGGGGTTGGATTCATCGCCGTATTGGCTGAATGCATTCCATACTGACTTGCTGCTCGAATAAGACCCGTAATGGCCAACGGGATTCCAAACCGAGCGGGTCTCGATTTCTCCGCAAGTCAAACACCCGAGAAAGTCCTCATGACCGCTGCCGCCGAACAGAAGTAACTCGGGCATCGCGGCGTCCAGCGCGCCGTGAGGCCAGCTAACCAGAAAAAGCGCGCAGGTTCCCGCAACGGTTAAACGGCTGAGCTTTTCTACCACATTCGCGCCCCCCCTCACGATGTAGCGGCAACTATATACAAAATCAGCAAGGTTAGCAATTGTCCCCGCGTCACCTGCGCAAGCAGTACCCGACGGTTCCCGCACTTCCCCGGAACGCTCGAGTGAGGGGCGCGCTACTGCTGCGTGGATTTCTCCTTCAGATACATGCTCTCGCGCCTGTCATTACCCCAAGCGCTTTCGAGGCTGCGCTCGAGCTCCCCGCGGTCATAGCGCATCAGAAGCTCGTACCATGCACTGCGTCGAAGGTATCCCCTAGCTAGTACCCGTTCAGATGCACCTGATCGGGCTGTAATGAAGATCTCGGGCCAGCGCTGAGGGAGTGTCTTTGTATCGCGCGCCAGAGGGCACCTATTACGATCCATAATGGGCCGGGCCAGACGTAGGGATGCCCAAGGTCACTGTTTGCAAGAAGCTCGTCACCCCAGCAGGGTATTTCTCGTGCTCGACTTGAGCGCGCTTCTCCGGGCCAAGCTCCCGACCATCGGGAGCTGGCGTTTCACCAGACTCGAAGATCGCACGTTTTGCCAGCTCGGCATTAGAGCCGAGCCCGTCGAAGTCGACCCTAGCAGCACATCAAAGCCTGAAGTTCGCGTTCGTTGGTGAGGCCAAAGACCGCGTTCGGGAAGAAAAGTCGAGCTGGGAGGGAGTCGCTATCAGCAACGGAACGACTGCTCCGAGTCATTCTGTGCCGAACTCGCGACCAAGTAGCTGGCAAGCGGCTCGTTCCCACACACGATTGAAATAATGTTGGCCACACGTTGGCTTTTTCGAGGGTTACACCGCTAAAACGACTGAATCTAAACGAACGGCGATCAATTGGTGCCGAAGGGAAGGACTCCAGAGGACTGGAGAGGACTCGATTCGAGCCGAAGGCGTTGGCCACGAACCACTTAGTGACGAAAGTCGCGCGCCATCAATTAGTGCCTTCTTTCAAATCCTAAATGGAGTTCGCCGCCTCTGGCGGCGTGACGAAGAGATTCGATCGATCCGGATTGCTGACGATGTGTTTCGTAAGGTTCCGAGCCTACGAGGTGCGGGAAAACGTACCCACATCTTCGATAGGCCTCCGAACCAGGAGAACCTGCAGATGCACGAATGAAGAAAAGCCTGTCGCAGAGTGGGGCGATGGGAATGCAAGCTCGTCGACGGGTATTTCGTGGTGATCACCCCAAGTATCGTAGAAAGGGTGTTATATCCGGTCACTCTTCGGCGTCGTTCCCACACACGTGGGGCTTTTTCGAATTCTTCGAGAATCTAAACGCGGCGATGTGAAGGGAAGGACAGAGAGGACTCGAGTAGAACTGATAGAAGGCAACGCGCAACGCGGACCACATCCACCTGTGTATGAAGCATCCCTCCCAAGTACAGCACGTATCTCACACGATCGGCGTTTTCTTTGTGAGCAAAGGAGTAAGAGTCCGGTACGCATCCACGATCGAGAATTGCTCCACCGAGAAAGAACGTCGTATGACGGGCTTGCATTTTTGGGCGAAGGGGTACTGTGTGAGTACGGTTGGCCTTGACGAGGAGCGAATAAGAAAGTACATCCGGGAGCAAGAAAAGCTTGAGTCTCGCCAAGGTGATCTCGACCTGAGTTATAACGAGAGACGGCCCCAACGGGGCCTTCCCAACGTCATCGGCCCCCTCGGGGGGGCCTTCCTAAACCCACGCCCTATGGGCGTGGTCGGTTAGTTAGAAAAGTGGCCGGATCGGGTTCAAATCCCGCCCCCGCCACCACGTCTCACTTCCTGTCACTTGAGTGAGCAAACCGAGAGCCGACCGATGCTCTGTCGCCCACCCGTCCAGGAACGAATCGTTCGCGTGACGCTTACTGTTCAAGATGCGTTGATGGACTTGACCATGTTCAGATTTCGGCGGTCGATCAATTCATTCGACGCGTAACGATGAAGGATACTCCCAATCAAGGTCTGATACGGAACTCCTAACCGCTCAGCTTCAGTCTTTATTACGGCCAATACAGATCCATCCAGTCGAATCGAGACTGGTACCTTCACCGCATCCTTATCGGTTTTGACCTTCCCCGGTCTCTTCTTCAGTTTCTTCAGATCATATTCCTTCTTCATGTTGCCGTCTCTCGCTCTCTGTAGCCCGCCGCGCTGAAATCAAGCGCATGATGTCGCCACCCGATCGCTCACAAAAGACCACGAGCAACAAGCGATGCACGCTAGAGTGGCCAACTCGGATGAACCGAGCTTCCGACTCTCTGTGCTCGGGATCAAAGAACTCGGAACTCGATTCGTCTGCCCATATAGTTTGAGCCTCTTCAAACCAGATTCCATGCTTGCGGAAATTCGAGAGGTTTTTCTTTTCATCCCACTCAAATTCCATCTACATCAACGATATTGCATTGTATATACAATGTCAACTAACTCAAGAGCCTGAACTTAGGTTCATCACACAGAACTGCAGACAGGCGGTCGGCCGCTGTTGCACCCGAAAACGCCAGGCGGCCGGTGGCCATTTCGTACAGAATGGCTCCCAGGGAGAACTGGTCCGACCGGAAGTCCGCAGGCTCACCCTTCGCCTGTTCGGGAGACATATAGCCGACCGTTAGGAATAGGAACTTTGACCGCAACGTCGGTGAGTGCCGTGTCGAAAAACTGTGCTAGCGAATGGGAACACGTGGGTTGGGGAGCGGAAGTCAGTCATTGGGAGGCCCGATGGTTATGGGCTGGTGTTGGTGAGGGAGTTATAAGGGCGGCGAGGTACACGAGTATTGCGGAAGCGGCAGTGGTGTTGTGTCAAACGGATGGCTTGGTCGGGTGATAGACACACAAGGGGGTCGAGCTCGAAAACTCTTCTAATCAAATCTGCCCAGCGACGGCGCAGAGCCTGCTTTCGGGCGGGGCTCAGGGTCGGTTCGTTATCTTGTCGCTCGACTCGAGAAGAAATATCCTGCTCGGGCTGTTGAGCTTTGTGGCGTCGTCCTCGAGCCACGTTTGAGTAGTGCCCGTAGTAGAAGAGCAAGTGTCGCTTCGGCTCTGGGACCTGTGTGATGACGCGCGCCAAAAACTCGAGAGCGTCGATCTTCAGCAACCGCGGGAAAAGCTCCATCGGGTCGTCGTGAGAGGATTTGGGGGCGTAGAGAACATGAGGAGAGCCCGGGGTCCATCGCATTCTGGAAAGGCTCACCGGAGAACGGAGCATGTAACGGGCGACGTGTTCGAGAGTTTTTCTCTCCCCCTGCGGGGATACGGACGGAATCGTCGATGCTGAAGCCACTCCTTCTCCACGACAGAAGGAGCTCCCTCCCGTCGTGGCGGCGATCTTCATCGCCGCGATTCTGGCCGCCATCATGTCCACGGCGGACAGCGTGCTGCTCTCCGGAGTTGCCAACGTCGTTCGGGACATTTATCAACAAATCCTCCGGCCGGATGCCACCGACAAGGAGCTCCTGAGGATCGCGACGATAGCCAGCGTCCTCATTGGGCTCAGCGCGCTCGGGGTCACGTACCTCGTCCCAAGGATTATCGATCTGTTCCTTCTTTCTTACGCGATCAAAGTTTGTGGCGGACTCATACCCGTGGTTGGCGGGTTGGTGTGGAAAAAAGGAACCGAACAGGGGGCTTGGGCCTCGTTTGTCGTCGGCGTGGGATTCGTGTCGTTGAGCACGCTGAAAGTGATCGACATCCCCTACCACTACGTTATCGGTTTGGTCCCGGCGCTCGTCGTTTACGCATCCGTCAGCCTGCTCACCGGTAAGGCGAGCCGATGAATAGTCGTGAGCGTTGCTGTCGCCCAAACCTTCGCCAATATCCGTCCGCGCTCGAATTAAGAGACTTACGCGCCCTCCTTGCCCGTCACAAGGGGAGCTTCCGCTCGAGATCAGGGAACGGAAAAGGCAAGCGCCGCCGCCATGCTCCGTGCTCTCAAGTGTGGAATGGGTTCGACGAGATCGAGCGATGGGCGCCTACCCCGTGAAGTGCTTGCCTACGGCCGCGCTGATGCGGCTGGGCGGCGAGGAGAACGGGAACTTTACCCTTGTATACATCGTATACCGAGGTGTAGTATCCGGAGGTATGAAGAGAGAAACGTTGAAAGGACACCTGAATCTCCTGCTGCTTGCGGTGGTCGGCGCCGGCGCCGCCCACGGCTACCACATCGCCCGCCGTCTCGCGGAAGCGAGCGATGGGGTCCTGGATCTTCCTGAGGGAACGCTCTACCCCGCCCTTCACAGGCTCGAATCGAAGAAGCTTCTGGCGAGCTCGTGGGCCACGGTCGGCGGACGCCGCCGCCGCGTCTACGACCTGACCCCGGCCGGAAAAGAAGCGCTGGCGCAGGAGCGTCTTCTGTGGGGAAGCTTCGCACAGGCGGTTGAATCGGTTCTGGATACGGTATGAGCTCATCGTCCCGGATGCTTCAAGCATTCCGTCTCGCGCTCGGAAAGGAGCTCGCCGCGCAGTTTCGTGTCGTGGCGAGCCACCCCGGTATCGAGCGGATCCTCGAGGAGACCGACGCGCATCTCGAGGACGCGATTGCGGAGCTCATCGACGAGGGCGCCACCAACGAGGCAGCGACCACCACGGCCCTTTCCCAGTTCGGGACCGCCTCGCGCGTGGCTCGTGCCTACGGTGCTCTCAAAGCGCCGAGCTTCATCGATCCTCATGCGGACGTTCCGGCGTGGCGCCGTCTGCTCGGCTTGCATTTACCAGAGACGAGGGCGGCGTTGTCTGTCCTGTCCAGCTTGACTCGATGGTTCTCGGATCTGCGCGTTGCTTTCCGCGGGCTCGTGCGAAGCCCGGCCTATGTCATCGCCTTCGTGCTAACGCTGGGCCTCGGTATCGGCGCCAACACCGCGATCTTCAGCGTAATCCACGGGGTCTGGCTCCGCCCTCTCCCATACCGCGACGGCGATCGTATCGTCTACCTGCGTCATTCCGCGAGCCTCGCGGGGATCAAAAACGCACTCTTTTCCGTCCCCGAGATCGACGACTACCGGCAGCAGAGTCCCAGTCTCGATGGCGTCGCGGAGTTCTCCTCCATGCCGTTCAGCATTCTCGGACTCGACGAGCCGAGAATCGTGCGTGCCGGGATCGTGACGGGGAACTACTTCGAAGTGATGGGACTCGGTGCCCGCGTTGGGCGGGTCATTTCGAACAGTGAGGACGGAGAAGCCGCACCTCCCGTAGCCGTGCTTACCTACGACTACTGGCATCGCCATTTTGGCGCGGACCCGGACGTGGTCGGTCGGACGGTGACGATGAACGGCCGGAGCGTCGAGATCGTCGGCGTAGCGGAGCCCGCACCTCCGTATCCCGCGGAGACGGACATCTACGTCAACATGGTCGCAAGCCCGCACCACCTGGACGCGAGCATGACCCACGATCGGGTCCACCGAATGACGGAGGTGTTCGCACGCCTCGCACCGGACGCTAGCTTGGCATCGGCACATGCGGAGGTCGACGCGATTACTCGCCGCCTGCACGACGAGCATCCCGAGGCCTACGGTGCGGTTTACGGCTATCAGGTGTCGCTCGTCCTTCTGCGCGATCAGCTCGCCGCCGAGGCGCGAACCACGATGTTCATGCTGCTCGGCGTTGCCGCCTTCGTCCTCGCGATCGCCTGTGCGAACGTGGCCAACCTGACGCTGGCTCGCGTGATGCGCCGTTGGGACGAATGGGCGCTTCGTGTCTCGCTGGGTGCGAAGACCCGGACGATCCGGCGCCAGTTGCTCATCGAGAACGTTGTCCCTTCGATTGCGGGCGCCGCGCTCGGTGTGTTGCTCACGGTCGCCGGTGTCGACTTACTGGCGGCGTACATCGCCCGCTATTCCGCACGGGCGTCCGAGATCACCGTCGACACCACCGTGCTTTCCGTCGCACTCGGAGTCGCATTGGCGTCCGCATGTCTCTTCGCTCTCCTGCCGCGATTACCCGGGACGGTTTCCCGAAGCCATTCCTGGCTGTCCGGTACGCGCGCGACCGCGGGCGGGTCGGGTCGGCGCATGCAGCGGCTCCTCGTCGTCTCGCAGGTCGGCGTGAGCTTCGTGCTTCTCGTTGGCGCCGGGCTCTTGCTCGAGTCGTTGAAGAACCTTCAAGAAGATGACGGCGGTGTTGCTCTCGAAGAAGTGCTGACGATGAAGGTTCCCATCGACTTCGGCGCGCGGACGTCGGCCGAGCTGCGCACGTACTTCCAGACCATGGTAGAACGTGTCACCGCTTTACCCGGCGTGCGCTCCGCGGCGGTGGGGAGCATGATTCCTTTGAAGGGAACGCCCAAGGGCGCTTTGGCCGCGCTAGCCACGCTTCAGTTCGAGATCGAAGGGCGGCCGACCGAGCCGGGGGCTCCACCGCCGAGAGCCGAACTTCGCGCCGTCGGCGCCGACTACTTCCGAACACTCGGCATGACGCTTATCGAGGGTCGTTCCTTCAACGCGGCCGACGAGCCGGATGCTGCAAAGGTCGTCGTCGTCAACAAGGCCTTGGCCGATCACTACTTTCCAGACCGCGAGGCGGTGGGACAGCGCATCGGCTGGAGAAGCGAAATGCTTCAATACATCCCTGGCGACTACCGGACGATCGTGGGCGTCGTCTCCAACGCCAAGGAATACGGTGTGGCCGAGGACGTGCCGCATGTGGTTTTCAACCCGTTCACCCAGTTCGCAATCGTCAGCTCACTCTTCGTTCGGACCCCTCAGCCGGATGCGGTCATACGGCCGATCATGAGTCAGATTCGCGAGCTCAATCCCGAGCAGCCGATCGAAGACATCGCGACGCTCGCCGAGATCCGTTCGGAATCGATCTCGGCACAGAGGCTGAATGCCGCGCTCGTTGGCGTGTTTGCGTTCCTCGCGCTCACCGTGGCGGCGGTCGGTGTCGCCGGCGTGCTCGCGTTCGGGGTCAGCCAGCGGACACACGAGTTCGGGACGGCGCCGATCGGTCCCTCCTCATGCGCGTCGTCCTGAAAGAAGGCGCGCAACTGGCGCTTTTCGGTCTCGCCATCGGGCTTGCGGCCTCGCTCTTTCTCGGCCAGCTCATCTCCGGACTGCTGCATGACGTGGCACCCACCGACATCGGCACGCTCGGCCTCGTCGCTCTTCTGCTCACGCTCGTTGCGCTTATCGCTTCCGCAGTTCCCGCTTGGCGCGTGTCGGAGATCGATCCCGTACAGGCTCTCCGGGAGGAATAGCCGAGGTATCGGATTTTAACGATAGAAGCAAGAAAACAACCGATCGACGAGCCGACTCGACACAAGCCGCTCCGACTATGGCCCGGCGTGGTCATCGTGTTGCTGCAATGGCTGGCCAGGTATCAACGCTTCGTCTCCGGGTGCTTCGACGTCCAGAGATGATCCACAGATTTTGCCGAGGAGGAATCAGTTTGTTAATGATGAGCGAAGATCTGCTCGACCTCGCTTGGCGTTGGGCGATGTTGGACGGGATTCATGCTCCAGCAGCGGCCTGTTCGAGGGCGCTCGTACGGTTCGAGCATCGCTTCTATACGAGCACTGGGACGCGGTCCTTCGCGGATAGCAGGGCTGGGCGCGTCGTGAATTGCTCGCGATTCGGCGACCGAGTACACTTCGGGCGTTCAACGAAAGGCTCGTTGTCATGGGTTTTCTGAATCGCTTGTTCAGCAAGAAGCCGTCCTTCGAGGACCGAGCGTGGCTCTCTCAGGAGCTCAAGCTCGAGGATTTGACGCGTCAGGCGGTCGCGGATCGAAGCGACGATACCGTCGACTGCCTCGTCATCTATCACTTTCCCGACACCGGCGAACACCTTCAGTCCCGGCTCGAGCAGGCCGGCTCGGACTGTCAGCTTCTGCAAAGACCCGGCACGGAATGGCTCGAGAACTTGTATGCTCGGGTCGGCTCTTCGGCCGCGCTTCTCGCTTCCGACGAGATTCCCGAGGAGGTCAAGCGAGGACGCGAACAAACGCTTCGCTCGGACGCGGCCTCTGAGCGAGCCTGCCACGTTCATCTGGCGGAGCACTTTCCGCTTCCGTATCGGGACGATCACGTGCTCAATCTCCACGCGATCTTGCCGCCGGCGAGCAAGTTTTTCTGCTACGTCGGTCTGGATGAACCATGGCTCAACAAAGTCCTCGGGAGCTCGACGCGTGACCTCTTGGCGCAAGTGGGGATGAGCGAAGGCGAGCCGCTGGTCCATTCGATGATCGGTAGCTCACTGCGCCGTGCGCAGGAAAAGCTCGCGGAAAAGCAGAGAGGCGTTGAGCACCAGGCTCGATCGAGCGAAGCGTGGATGAAGCTCAACGTATCGTAGCGAGCATTTCACGACGCTCGCAAAACACAGAACGGAGGAGTGCGGAGATGGCAAAATGGATATTTGAACCTGGACATACGGCCGCCGAATTTCGGGTGCGGCACATGATGGTGACTTGGGTTCGCGGCATTATTCCAGCGGTGAAAGGGACGCTCGAGCTCGATTTGGACAGTCCCGTCGGCGGCGTCATCGAGGTCACGATGAATGCCGACAGGCTCTGGACAGGAGACGACGGTCGAGACGGCCATCTCAAAGCCGCCGACTTCCTCGATGTCGAGAATCATCCGAAGATTGCGTTCAAAGGTCGATTCACCGAGCAGTTCGGCAAGACGGACTACACGGCCGCCGGAGAGCTGACGATCCGCGGGATCACGTGTCCCATCGTCATGGACGTGGACTACCTCGGTCACTGGCCGACACCGTTTTGGGTCGGCAATGAAGACAAGGGACCCAAAACTCGAGCCGGCTTCACCGGCACGACCAAAATCAATCGCCAGGATTTCGATATCAGCTGGCAAGGGGAATTGGAGAATGGCGGCGTCGTCGTCGGCAATGACGTTTTCATCACCATCGACGCTGAAGCGCTTCTCGAAGACTGAAGGCGGTCGGCGGACGCGATATCGCTCGATATTGCTCGACATCGCTCAATATCGCTCAATATCGCTCAACGGGGAGGCGAATCGCGGCGCGTTCCGGTCCGATGTCGGATTGGTGCCAATGGTTCATGTGTCTTGTAAAGCCTTTCGTTTTCCACTATGAGTGACCAAATCTTCGTGCTTTGGGGAGGTGGAGCTATGCGTTTCGTTATTGGTTGGATCGCGGTCGCGTTCGTTCTGAGCTCTTGCACTCCGCCGGCGCCGGTCGAAAAGACGGTCGACGCCAGTGAATCGGTGGACCTCGGCGCCGAGTTCATCGGTAGCTGGTCTCTAGGCTCGTTTACCCGCAAAGGCGACGATGGGGAGGCCGTCTACCCGATGGGCGAGGACGCGTTCGGCCGAATCGTCTATGCGGATAACGGAAAGATGACGGTTGTCCTGATGGCCTCGGGCGGCGCATCGCGCGAGGACGAAGGCTTCTTCGCCTACAGCGCCGGCTACGTCGTGGACGCCGACGCCGGAACGGTCACGCATCACGTCGAGGCGTGCAACGCGCCTGAATGGATCGGAACCGACCGTGTGCGGGCGTTCGAGCTCGTCGATGCGGACACATTGGCGCTGCGCCCCCTCGAGGGAGACAGCGAGTTGGTCTGGCACCGGGAGCGTTGACGTTGCGTGAACGCTTTCGCTGGGCTCGAAGTCAAAGAATATCGGGGTGCCACGATCACTCGATCGGCCGACGGCAAGGACCTGAGCGACCAGCGAATCCTGCGTTCACGCGCCGGTGTTGCTTGGAATCGAACGTCCCCTGGTCTCGGCGCAAAAGACTTGTTCGACGACGAGGAGATCGTTCCGTATAAAGGCCAGCTCACGCTTTTGGTTCCGCAATCCGAAGTCGACTACGAGACGGGTGGCGGCCTCCGCACCACGAGCGGTCAGGCTGGTGTCTCCCGACACAAGACGCCGCGTTCGGACGGCATCGCGCTGGGCGGCACCGCTGAGCACGATGAGTGGTCGCTTGCGCCGAACGAGGAGGCGCGCAAGGGAGTGGTCGAGGGCCACATGGAGCTCTTTTCGGCGATGCGCCGTCCGTCTCTCCGCTAAGCTCGATTTTCCAGCGACGGCTTCGTTCGACAGACGCAAAGCGGGCTTTCACGATTCCGTTAAGATGCCGTTTTTGCCCAGGAAGCCGAGGACGACGTTTTCCCAGTCGGGGTGCAAGATCGCGCCGACGTGGCCCACGCCAGATGCGACCCAGAGCTCGTTTCTGCCGGGGTGGGCGTCGACGATGCGTCGTATCACGGGTTCGGGCATGCGTTCATCGAGGCCATCCACGATGGCGAGGAGTGGAGCATCGATACGCCGTGCTGCCTCGACCGTGTCGATCGCGTCCGCATCGAAGCCGGCCCGCCATTCGGCGGCCATGATCGAAAGCGGGATGATGGGAACCCAGGATGGGAGGTAGTAGAGAAGCCACGCGTGATGGGCGACCGTGTTGCGATAGGTGTCGAACGGGGCCTCGGCGACCACCGCCCGTATATCGAGCTGGTCTGCGGCGGCCAAGAGGACGGCCACGGCTCCCATCGAGTGTCCCATCAGCACGATCCCTTCGCCGGCGAGGTCGGCTTCGCGCAGGTAATTCATGGCGGCGCGGACGTCCCCGCTCTCGAGGCCGCCAAGGCTCGTGTACTGGCCTTCGCTCCCTCCGTGCCCCCTGAGGTCCGGCAGGAGCACGGTGTGGCCGCGCTCGATCATAGGTCGTGCATGCACCTGATAGCTTTCGAGAGTGTCGCCAAGGCCGTGGACGATGACGAACGCGGCTCTGTCGGTTTCGCCACGCGCCAACCACGCTCTTAGCCGGAGCTCACCCGAGTCGAGCTCGACGGCCACATAGCCAAGAGGTGGTGTCTCGGCGCCGCCGCCCGGGTATGTCCGGGTCATGACGTGAGACAACGCGAACGGTAGCCCGATGAAGGTAGCACTCCCGTACAGAAGAAGGCGGAGCAGGATGCGGCGCGCCCGCGTGCGCCCGAGTGGCTCGAGACCTTGCCCAAAACGCTTTTCTTTTACTTCGGCCATCTTCCAGTCTTCAGACCATCATTGGCGTTCATGTGCTGTTCCGAGTCTACTCCTAGAGCAGCGAAAGGTCTTCCACTGCCGGATGAGGATAGCGGCATCCATGTACGAGCGACAGTTGCAATTCGCACGTGAAACGAATGGAATGGTTTCAGAAAGATCCAAGTTGAGAGGAGACTGTCCATGAAATCGAGCCGATCGGCTACCGCTTGGTCCATCGTCATCCCATTCACGTTGGCCCTGACTGCCTGCGCAGCACCCGAACCGCCTCCGCCCCCCGAGCCCGCGGCGTCCTCGGTGCCCTCGGTGGAGGTCGAGTACACGCTGGGCACTGAGAACACCCACAACCGCTGGAGCAGTGCGATCCCTCCCGTCTTGACGGTCCCCTCCGGCGCTATCGTCGAGATCGAAACGAAGGAGGCGACCGACGGTCAACTCGCGCTCGATTCCGGAATCGACGCGATGGCGAACATGGATTTCGATCCGATCCATCCCCTCACAGGGCCGATCTACGTGGAAACCGCCGAACCGGGTGATGTACTCGCGGTGACGTTCCATGAGATCGAAGTTCTGGATTGGGGTTGGGCGGGCGTCGCTCCCGGTTTCGGTTTCCTGGCCGACGAGTTTCCCGACGCCCAGCTGAAGACGTTCAGCTTTGAAGAAGGCCAGACCCACGTGCCGTTCGACGACAATATCTCGATTCCAGTTCGCCCGTTCCCCGGAGTTATCGGAGTCGCACCGGCTACCGAGGAGGAACTGGTCACCATCCCACCGCGCGAGAACGGCGGCAACATGGACAACCGTTACTTGGGGGTGGGTACCACGGTCTTCTTGCCTGTTCTCGTCGAGGGGGCGCTTTTGTCCATCGGCGACACTCACGCCGCGCAGGGCGACGGGGAGGTCGGCGGCACCGGTGTCGAAGCCCCGATGCGCATCGTCCTGGAGGTTGAAGTACAAAAGGGTGGTCGACTGCCGGCGGAGCCCGAATACGAGACCGATGAGTATTACGCGGTGACGGCCTTTGGTGAGACGATCGACGAGGCCGCACGAAAGGCAACACTCTTCATGATCGATTACCTCGAGGCCGAGCGCGGGTTGTCCCGCGTAGACGCGTACATGCTGTGCTCGCTTGCAGGGGACCTGAAGATTTCAGAAGCTGTGGACATGCCGCACTACCTGGTCAGCATGCACATGCCGAAAGGGATTTTTAGTCCATGACCCACCGAAAGGAGTACCGTATGGAGTTCGGCGCATTCTCAGTCAGTTTGGCTGTCAAGGATATCGAGGCATCGAGGACTTTCTACGAAAAGTTCGGCTTCAAGGCCTTCGGCGGCGATGCCTCCGAGAACTGGCTGATTTTGAAAAATGGCGATCACACGATCGGTCTTTTTCAGGGGATGTTCGAAAAGAACATCCTAACCTTCAATCCTGGGTGGGACAGTAGCGCCCGCGAGCTCGATACTTTCACAGACGTACGCGATCTTCAGCGCCAGCTCAAGGAGCGAGGCGTGGCGTTGAAGAACACCGCAGACGGGAGCACGACGGGCCCCGCCAGCTTTGTTGCAGAGGACCCTGACGGAAACCCGATCCTCGTCGATCAGCACACAGCGTCGCCTCGTAGGGAAGCCGAGGGAGATTAGGGACTGTCGAAACTAACGGCGTCGCTGATGTGCACACCGTTCGCGAGCGTCTTGTGCACCGGACAGCGTTGGGCTACCTGGGCAAGTCGTTTTCGTTGCGCGTCATCGAAAGATCCGCGAAGGGTGACATGCGATTGAATGCGCTCGATGAATCCGTCGGCGCGCTCGTCGCAGTCACTACAATCATCGGCATGGACGCGGTCGAACTCGAGCCGGACGTCGACCCCAGCGAGCTCAATGCCCTTGTGGGTTGCATATAGCCTCAACGTGATGGTGATGCAGGCGGCGAGGCTCCCCAATAGGATCTCGTAAGGTGTCGGCCCTCTGTCGGTGCCGCCCGCTGCAATCGGCTCGTCAGCGCTCCAGGTGAACTGACGAGCGTGGATCGTCGCGACCGTACCTTCTCGAAGCTCTGCGGTAACGTGAGACATTTCCGTCCTCCTCCTTCTTCCTACTTCTTCTCGAGAGCCGCCGCGAAGAAGTTGAGTCGCGGCCTGTGCTCTCCACCAAACAGGATCTGATCGACTTGACAACTCCATCCTATACGACACATTTCCCCGATACTTCGGTATGATTCGCCACTTTCTCAGGACGACACGTTCCGCCCCCGGCTCCCTCGAGTGGCTCCCGAAGCCAGCCGCTGAGAAGTCTTCCCACACCATCGGACCCGCGTCGAGTGTTGACAGTATATACTGTCTATACTATAATACGATTGTGAAGAGAGAAGCCATGAAAGCGCGGCTGCGTCGGTATCTCAGTCGAGACGACCTCACGATCGAGGAGCTGGTCGAGGTAGCCGAAGGGCTCCTGCGGGAGCTAGCGCCGAAGCAGTCGCGCTACAAGGTCACGGAGCGGCCGGATGCGCGCACCATCCGCTACTACATCACGCAGAAGCTTCTGCCGAAACCGGAGAGTTACGAGGGCGGTCGTGCCCGCTATTCCGGTAAGCATTTGGCCCGTCTGCTGCTCATCAAGAAGCTCCAGGCCGAGCATCACACTCTGCAGCGCATCGCGAGCGTGCTCGAAACGGCCGGTGACGAGGACGTTCTCCGCGAGCTCTTCCCAACCATCAAGAAGCGGCAGCCGGCGGCTTTGAAACGCATCCCGGCGGACCGGCTCGTCGTGGCCTCGGGTTCGAGCCCCACATCGGAGCCCGAGACGTTTCAGCGCCGCGCGCTCGGGCATGGCGCTTCGCTGGACGTGCCGGAAAGCGTATTGAGAGACCCTACACTGAGAGCCGAGTTGGCCGATCGGCTGGACGCCATCGTGCGCTCCTTTCGAGGAAGCGACGAAGAAGACAACAAAGGAGAGAGCTGATGAACCTTCCCGTAGACGTGAAAATCGACGACTACTCCCTGGCTATGAAGATGAAAAACTCGCTGACGCTGGGACACTACTTCGCCTTCGTGGATGCGAAGGCCGATCCCACCCACGGTCGCCTGTCACGACTGTTGGTGCACCGTGTCATTCCGCTCGTCGAGAAGTCTTTTTCCGTCGCCGGCATGACGCTGACGCCGCGGAAACGCTCGATCGATCCGCTGGGCGCGGTCGTGACCGATCGCGATCTCTACCGGGCGGAACAAGACACCGTCTATCTGTTCGTCGCTATGCCGGAGCCTCCGACGGGGCTCGCGCTCGTGGTGGAGTGGAACGGCGAGCCGCTGACCGCGCGCACGCTCGACCTCGACGATGGCGTCGCCATCGAGACCCTGTCGATGCTTCTCCCCGGAGACTATCAGGCGCAGCTATCCGTGGACGGCAAGAAGATCGGAACGCCGGTCGACTTTACCGTGGCCGAGTACACGCTCGCACCCCTGACCGGACGGCTCGTTTCTCATGAGCTCGACCGGAGCGAGGAGACGATCCAATTCGAGTTGGCAGTCGAGAGTTATCAAGTGCCGTTCGACGGGGAGCTCGAAGTGTCGCTCGTCGACATGACTCGCGAAGTCTCGTCGGCACGGCTCCAGGCCGACGCTGCCGGCCGCTATGTCGGGCGTCTAATGATGAAGGGTGAGGGGCCGTTTCGGTTGCAGCTCGTCAGTGCCGAAGACGCCGAGCGCGTCGCTCAAGTGGCAATTCCGGGAAGCCGTGCGAGCGAGCGCGGCGTGACCGTCATCGGCGAGCTCGGCAAGGAGCAACTCTTTTCCATGATGCCGCAGCCGGACGCCCTTCCTCTCCGTGGCGGTTTTCTTACCGAGGGTGATTTTCTCGCCACCCCGCTGGTGGTGGAGGAGCCCGTGGGCGATCGCTTCGTGCTCCACGCCAAGCAGGATCTTCAATCCTTGCGCCTGGTCGTGCTCGATCTGGCGAGCGGCGAGATGAGCGTCATCGATCACGGTGACGCGAAGTCTGGTGACGACGTCGTCGTCGACACCGAGAGCTCGCTCTGCACCGTCTTCGCCGGTGCGGTTGTCAACGGCAAGCCCTTCGAGGGCTACTCGAGCTTCTTCCGCCTCAGCCGTCTGGCCCTCGAGCTGGAAGTTCCGGAGAGCGTCCGGCCCGGCGATGAGCTCAACGTGCAGCTCTCTTGCAAGGGAGTGTCGAAGGAAGTGCCTGTGCTTCTCGCCGTTCGCGATCACCGGCTGACGGCGGCCGATCGGCCTTCCGTCACTCTCGGCGCGTCGGCAAAGAAGGCCATCGGCGACGCCGTTAGGGGGATGGATGAGGGGTTTTTCGATAGCGACGCGATTCTTCCGACACCGCCACCGGCGATGGCGGCGCGATTTCGACGACCGGCATCGGCCGCGGGCATGGACGCCTTCGAACTCGAGAGCATGACCCTTGGTGCCGCGTTCGACCTCGAGGACACCAGCGTGGCGCTTGATGCCGCTGACGGGTCCCTCGAAGAGACTAGCGCGTTGTGTCTCGATGGAGACATAGATAGCCCAACCGAACCGCCACGCGCCGACTTCCCGTCGGTGCTCTTCTATGGTCTCGTCCCCGTATCTGGAAGCCGTGAGGTTACGATTCCCCTTGGCAATACTCTGGGAAGTTTTGCCGTCGAAGCCTTCGCGCTCGTGGACGGGAATTGGACCGACGTGCGGAGCACTGTGGTCGTGGACAAGCCGGTGCGCGCCGACTTGGAATTACCACCCGCCGTTCACAAAGACGACAAGGTCGTGGGACGGCTTCGTGCGTCGACGAGCTCCGGCCGAGGCAAAATCCGACTCACGCGCGACGGAGAGCCCGTAACTCTTCGAGGCACCGACGGTGACGCTTTCGACACTCCCGTCGAGCTCGAGCTCGACGTCGTTCCCGGCACCTACGTTGCTGTCGTTCAAGACCTCACGAGCGGTGAGACGGACGCGGTGGAGATCACCGTCGGGGAGCCCGGTGTGCTGAAGTCCTATGTGAAAGAGCTCGGCTTGCTGCTCGCACGCGATCACATCACCCTGGGCTCGGCGGACGCCCTCACGCTACGCGTCCTCCCCGCCGTCGACGAGTCGTTCCAGTGCCTTCTGACCGCAACGGCGGGCTACGCCCACCTCTGCTGCGAGCAAACTGCAGCCAAGATCCTCGCTGCCACCTTTATATACTTGGCCAGTGAGAGCGACGTAGAGCGCCGGAACGCGAAGGAGATCATCTTGGCCGGCATCGAGCGCGAGAAGAGAATGATCCGCCCGGGCCGAGGCTTCGCCATGTATCCTGAGACCGACGGCGTGAATGACTATTACAGCCGCGCCGCCGTACGATACCTCTGGAACCTCCACCAGCTCGTAAAGGTTTCCGACCTATCTTCCGATCTACGACGTGCCGCCTCGGAAGGGATGGCCCTAGCCGACCAAGCTGCCGAGGCGCACGACATCGAGCGGCTGCCCCGACGCGTCCAATCCGCCGCGGACGCCTACGCTGCCGCCACGAGCGGTGACGCGTCCTCTGCTGAGAGATATTTCGCGGAAGCACTCGATTTCTCGAGAGACGACGTCACGGTCCGAGACGCGCCCAGCCGCGTGGATAGCCGCGCCGCTCTCGCTTACGCCGCCGCGTCTTTCATCGCAGTGAGTCAGCTCGAGAAGGGTGTGCGGATCGCGAATCAAGTCACCCGTCAGTTCAACGAGCAGGGCCGACTCTACTCAACGTTCGACTCGGTGGCGGCCATCGTTCTCATGATCCAGCTGCGCTCGTCGGGGCTCGTCAGCGGCGAGGGGCGACTCCGCGTGAATGGCAAGGAAATGACGGCGCTCGACGCGACGTCCCTGAGCGACCAAATTGAATCCGTCGAGGTTCTGGAAGGTGTCGCCGCGGTTGAGGTCACGCGCGTTCACGAAGAGGACTGGAACAACTACGACGTAGGGTTTCCGGTGCGCGTGGGGTTCCGGGATACGAACGCCAAAAAGGCAACCCACTTCCGTATGGGCGACAAGGCCGAGCTCGTCGTCACTCTTCTCGACGGCTACCACGTCGGCGACTTGGCGCATGTCAGCTTGCCGGCGAGCATGTCCTGGATTCAAGGCGGCGGCAAGGTCAAGCAGTTCACCATGGATTTCGAGGGCCGTGACGAGCTCCGCATCCCCCTCATCGTGACGTCGAAGATCGAAGGACAGCAGCGCTTCGCGCTCTGCGTTCGGAACATGTTCGAAGAAGAGCGCGTCACCAACCCTGGACTCTTGACGGTGAAAGCAGCCAGCTAGGGGCCGGAGTTCTTTGAGAAAGGTTCGTTCGCCTCCGACGGGTGCCTGTCTTGCACGCGCCAGAAAGCCACCGACAAGGCCTCGGAAGAATCGCTCAAGAATGGAAGCTCTGCCACTGCGCTCAACACGAATGGCCCCGGCGTATAGGGCTCGCGGGCCCTTTGAAATCATGGCCTGGGCGTGGACGGCACTCAGTGCTCCATCACGTAGGCGACGTCTTCGTCGATCTTGTTGTTGTCGGGATCCGATAGCCAGCTCACGAGAAATAGCACCGAGAAGGATGCAGCCAGGGAGACGGCGGTGGGAAGTATCCCCGGCTTCAGGAGTACCACACCATTTCGGGCGAAAAGCTCTAGCCCGAGATTCAGAGTGATGCCCGTAAGCATCGAGGCCGCGGCGGCTTTAGCAGTGACGCGGTGCCAGTTCAGCCCTATCGCAAGCGCTGGCGCAAGCGCTGCACCAAACGTTCCAAAGGCGAAGGTGCCGAGTATCGCAATCAAGTCTCCGTAAAGAGTCGCGAGCGCACCCGCGCCCACGGCAAAGCCGACGACCGCCACGCGTCCCCACAAAAGCTCGCGCTTCAGCTCGCGACCTAGTGCTTTGGGCAGATCGCGAACGAGGGCGGCGGAGCCGATGTTCACGAAAGAATCTGCCGTCGACATGATGGCAGCGAGGATGCCGGCGAAGACCAACCCTGCTAGAAGTGTGGGTGCGAACTCCAGCAAGTAGATCGGTGCGGCATGGTCGGGCTGCGCGAGAGGGGCGAGTCGCCCTTGCGCTACGAGGGCTGGGACGACGAGGCCGAGGCCCAACCATATGAGAACGCACAGCGTTTGCGTGAAGCCGACAACGAGCGGGATCCACTTCAAGTCACGGGGGTCCTTTATCATGTAAAACTTATGAAGCATGTGCGGCTGTCCCAGGACGCCGATTCCGAAGACGAAGTAGAAACCGACGGCGGTCCAAATCGGTACGCGTCCGAGCGGCTCGAGGAATGAGCGTCCGAAGGCTTCGGACGCCGTGATGCTCGTCGCGATGCGCTCGAGGCCTCCGCCTTCCGCGATCGCGTGGACGAATACGACACCGGCCACGAGCGTCATCAACGACCCCTGAAGCAGATCGGTATAGACCCCGGCGATCATCCCGCCGAGGCACGCGTACAACACGACGACCACGACGCCCGCCGTGACGGCGATCGCGAGGCTTTGCGGGCCGAAGAGCTCACGCGTGCCGAACACCGCTTCGACGAGCCGCCCCAGTGCGAGAAACTGCGCGCCCAAATAGGCCAGCGTCCCCACGATCACGGCAATGGCGGCGATTCCTGAGGCGGAGCGGCTTCGGTAACGACAGAGGATGGCGTCGGGGATCGTGTAGATCTCACGCACCGTTGCCAGGAGGCGAAGTCGCTTCGCCAGGACCCAGCACATCACGCTGGCGGTGAAACCGCCGGCGACCACGATGAAAAGTGAACCCGTGCCGAGTCGGTAGGTGAGTCCGGGGCCTCCGAGGAAAACGAAACCGCTGAAAGCGGCGGATGTTGTCGCGAGTCCGGTCGTCCACAGGCCGATGTTTTGACCCGCAATCCAGAAGTCCTTTGCGGTGCGCGTCCGCCGTGCGGACCAGAGCCCGACCGCCAGAACGAGGAGCAGGTAAATGCTCGCGGCTGCGATGATGAGCGGCCTGTCGAGTCCCGTCATCTAGGATTCGCGGTCGCGGCGCATCGTTTTGAGCTGGTCGAGTCGCTCCAGGAGCTCGTCGTCTATGCCGAGCTCCGGGAACGTGACGGCGTAGGTCAGGGTCGTAACACAGAGAGGGCCGAGCCAAATCAGCAGCAACAGAAAATGTAGCGACAGGGGGAATCCGTAGAAGCCGTTCACGCTCGACGCGCTGAAGGCGAGCACACCGGTAACACCCACCTGGAGCAATGCGAACAGCGCCAGGAGAGGGAGGCGTAGGCGCGGTCCCACCCGCCCGTCGCGGCTGACGGCGAGCGCTACGAGAGCTATCGGAAAGCTCATCACGACCACGGCGAAGAGCCACGACAGAGCCCCCGGTGTGAAAAAGAAAATCAAGAGAATGGCGAAGGGCGCTACGGTCAGAAACCCAAGCGCCAGCCGCTTCGCCATGCGCGGTTATTGTCCCGGGTGATCAATTCGAAGATGTCGGCCAGATCGTACCCTGGTTCTTCTTGCGCACGGGGCCCATCCCCTTGTAGACGAACTTCTGGATGCGCTTCCCCTCGTAGGTCTCGGTCGTGTAAATGTTGCCCTTCGAATCGGTGGCGATGCTGTGCACGCCGAAGAACTGTCCGGGCTGCCGGCCGCCGTCCCCGAAGTTCGTCAGCACCGTGAGCGTTTTCCGCTCGACGATGTGGACTCGCTCGTTCTTGCCGTCGGCAACGTACATGTAGCGCTGCTCCGAATCGTTCGAGAAGGAAACATCCCAAGCAGCGCCGCTTCCGAGGCTCTCTTTTTCCACGAACACTTCGTCCACGTACTCCCCGTCTTTGCGAAACACCTGAACACGGTTGTTCACGCGGTCGCATACGTAGAGGAGCCCATCGACGGAGGGGTCGGCGCAGTGCACGGGATTGCGAAACTGCTGTGCGGGCGGAGCGCTCGGGTTGTAGCGGCCAGCGTCGGCGTCGTCGGGCTTGTTGCCGTAAGCGCCCCAATACCTCTTCATGGCGCCCGTTTCCGAGTCGAGGACCGCGACGCGTTTGTTCAGGTAGCCGTCGGCGACGAACGCCTCTGTGCCGCTCGCATCGAAGCCAATCTTGGCGACCCTGCCGAAGTTTTCCTTGTCGTGGCTATTACCCACGAAGGTCGGCTCCGCGTCGGACGAGCCCGGCTTGCGCCGTGCGTTGGGTTTGCCGAACTGTTTCAGGAACTTGCCTTCACGGGTGAACTTCAACACGTGGGCGTCGCTCGCTCCGTTGCCGCCAATCCAGATGTTGTCCATCGGATCGATCGTAATCCCGTGATTCGACTGGGGCCAATCATAGCCGTCGGCCGGGCCGCCCCAGTGGCCGACGAGGTTGCCATCGGGATCGAACTCGAGGACGTTAGGCGCGGGCACGCAGCACTCTGTGGCCGTCGGCGGGTCGGCCGCCGCGCTCACCTCGGTCGAAGGGTTGAGCGTGCCTTGACGATGGATGATGAAAACGTGGTCTCTTGAATCGATCGTGATCCCAATCGCGGAGCCGATGACCCAATGATTGGGCAAGGGCTTCGGCCAAAAGGGATCGACTTCGAACATCGGCGCTTCGGCGGCCTCCGTCTGGGAGGCCGAGACGCGCTCGAGCTGGAGCTGCCCTATGCCGAGCGCGACGAGGGCCAAGAGAAGCCCTGAGCCGATGAGAACGTTCTTTTTCTTCATGATTCCACCCCTGATTTATTTGCTCGCCGGAGCGAGCTCGGGCGCAAGTGTATGAGGTTCTCGCCCCGGAAGTCCATCGACTCCCCGCGTCGTCACCCGGGCGGGTCGATGCTAAAGTGGGCCGTGTCATGAGGGCCGACCGCCCTAGCCTCACCGCCATCAAGGTGGCACGCGGCATCGTTTTTGTCGCCGAAGAGCCACGCGCTCGTGAGCTTCTCCCGCCCGCCGCGGCGATGCGCGCTCTTAATTGACACGCCGGAAACCGGTCCACATACTCGAAGGAAACCTGCCGCGCGGTCCAAAAAAAGTGCGCGTGACGCTCTGTTCGAAGGGTACTCTATGCTCAAACAAGAAACGAGACCTGCCCAAGTCGATCGGCTCGAAGAGCAGCTAGCTCGAGTCATCTTGGGAAAGCCAGAAGTGCTCGACAACATGCTCATAGCACTCTTTAGCGGGAGCCACATCCTCATGGAAGACGTTCCCGGGGTGGGGAAGACCACGCTCGCCAAAGCGCTTTCGCGCTCGATTTCAGGCGAGTTCAGCCGCATCCAGTTCACGCCCGATCTGCTTCCTGCAGACGTTCTCGGGAGCTCGATTTACAACCCCACGGACGGGAGCTTTCGGTTCAAGAAAGGACCTATCTTCGCGAATATTCTGCTCGCGGACGAGATCAATCGAGCCTCTCCTCGCACGCAGTCGAGCCTTCTCGAGGCGATGAGCGAGCGACAGGCCTCGACCGAAGGTGAGACGCGGCCGCTTCCATCGCCTTTTCTCGTCATCGCCACGCAGAACCCAATTGAGTTTCACGGTACCTATCCGCTTCCGGAAGCTCAGCTCGATCGGTTCGGGATGAAAGTCGGGCTCGGCTATCCGCCCAAAGAGCAAGAGGTCGAGATGCTCTATAGCCAGTTTCATCATCATCCTTTAGAGGATGTGGAGTCCGTGCTCGACGCACGGGACGTCGTGGCGGTTCAGGAGACGGTGTTCGCAACCCGGCTCGATCGCAAGATAGGGCAGTATCTCGTCGAGCTCGCAGAGGCGACGCGGCAGCATCCGTCGCTCAAGACCGGTTGCTCGCCTCGCGGAACGTTGGCGCTTTTCCGGGCCTCGCAAGCGCGAGCTTTCGTTCTCGGCCGTGATTTCGTGATCCCGGAAGACGTGAAGGCGATAGCGGTTCCCGTGCTCGCGCATCGTCTCGCGCTCGACACCAAGGCCAAATATTCGGGTACCCAGAAAGAAGACGTCGTCCGCGAGATTTTGGACGCGACGCCCGTCGGAGTGTGATCCGTGCGGCGGCCCTTCCCTTTCATCCGCTCGGTCTTCGACCAATATCGCGAGCGGCTAACGCCCCGGGGGCGGTATCTACTGTGGCTGACGGCGGCGCTCGCGATGATGGGTTTGGACACCCGCGGGAGCCAGGTGTTCAAAGTCTTTGCCGTCTCCGCAGCGATCCTCGTGGTCGCGGCGTTGTTCGCGCTCGCGCGTCCTCCTCGGGTCGAGCTCTCTTGCAGCCTGCCGCTGCGCATGTCCGCGGGACAGACCCTCGAGATCCCGATGCGCGTGACCTCCAAGGGCCTGCTCCGTCCACTTCTCGTTTCGTTCCCGCGTCCTCGAAGGTGGGGCAGCAACGTTTCCGTCGAGCCGCGCCAGTCGGTCGTGGTTTCGGGGGATGCCGACCATGTGCGCTCGAGCGTTTCGGTGTGCATCGAGAGGCGGGGCCGCTATGTGATCCCAGCACCCACCGTGCGAGCGACGGACCCGCTCGGCCTCGTCGCGGGAAGTGCACAAACACTCGCCGAAGAAGTGCTGCTCGTCTATCCGCGTTTCTACGCGATGGAGTCCTTTCATCTTCCGCTCGGCCGGCGCTATCAACCCGGAGGCATTCCACTCGCCTCGCACACAGGCGACAGCCTGGAGTTTCTCGGGACGCGGGAGTACCAGCGAGGCGATCCCATACGGCACATTCACTGGCGGTCCTGGGCGCGCGTCGGGAAGCCGGTCGTGATGGAGTTTCAAGAAGAGTACTTTTCGAGGATCGCGCTGATTTTGGATACGTTCGTTCCTAAAAGAGCGCGCGCCGAGGACGTGCAGGCTTTCGAAGCCGCGATCTCCGTCGTTGCGTCGGTGGCGGATTTCTTCAGCCGGAGCGATCACGTCGTCGACATCTTTGCCGCGGGGCCAGATATCTATGAAGTCAGCGCCGGTCGGAGCCTCGCTTATCTCGAGAACATTCTCGATGTGCTGGCGTGTCTCGAGCCCTGCCCCGAGCCGGCTTTCGACGTCGTGGGGCCTGCGCTTTTCGAAAAGCTCGGTCAAATCACGAGCGTCGTGGCCGTCGTTCAGGACTGGGACCGACCACGGGCCGAGTTTCTTCGCCGGGTGAAGGCGATGGGACAACATGAAGTTTTGGTCGCTTGCGCTCGGCTACACGCTCGGGAGTCTCGGAAGCGTGTTCGTAGTGTGCCGCTCCACGATGTCCGTGTGGTCAACTACGATACCGGCAGCCGCAGCGCTCCTCGTCGTGGCGAGCTTCCGGAATGAAGCCGAGGTCCATGCTTATCTCCTGCTCGCCGGGGTTACGGGCTTCATCTATCTTGCGATCGACAGCTTGCCTTCGGATGATGACCGAAGGTGGCGACGGATGGCACTTCTCGGCGGCGTGGCCGTGATGGCTTTGGCGCTCGGAGCGGCGATCTTGGTCGTGCTGCCGTGGACGCAAAGCCGCGTCGAAGAAACGATGATGACGATCTACACGCCATCCAGAGACGGCAATGCGGCGCAGCATCGAGCTCAGCTCGGCGAGCTGCAGCGGCTGAAGCTTTCGAGGAAGGTTGTGATGCGCGTCTGGAGCGAGCGGCCGCAGCGGCTCCGAAGTCGCGTGTTGGTCCACTTCGATGGCACGGGTTGGTCACGCGATGCGGCTGGCCTCCGCGAGCTCGCGCCGGTCGTGGGCACGGTGGCTCTCGATACCGCTGCGCAGGCTTTTGTAGCCGAGCTGCCCGGCGCCGATTTCGTGCCGCTACCGGAAAGCTTGCATCGCCAGCGCTTGATCCGGACGAGGGTGGTGCGGGTGGACGGGGGCGGGCTGGCGACGCCGGGTGGCTCCTATCTGGTGCGTGCTCCTGCCGACAAGGTTCAGATCGATCCGGCCGCGGTCGTGCTCCTGCCACCTCGCGCGCGGGTACACGTCTGGGGTGTTCTTCACGACGTGAACCATCAGCGCGTTCAAGAGGCCGCGCCCGATGCGGCGACGCTCGAAGCAAGCCTCGAGCTTCCCGAAGCGCTCGATCCTCGCGTCCGCGATCTCGCCGCGCGTTTGGCGGAAGGCGCTTCTGAAGACGAGACCGTGGTCGAGAGGGTGGTCGCGCATCTCCGCGAAAACTACCGTTACTCGTTGGATGTAGGGGCGATGGACCGCCAGGATCCAATCGCCGACTTTCTTTTTCGCAAGCGTGAAGGCTGGTGTGAGTACTTCGCGGGCTCAGCGGCGGTGTTGCTCCGCACGCAGGGGATCCCCACGCGCTACGTGCGTGGGTTCAACGTGATTGGGAGCCAGAAAAAGGGCGACCACTACGTCGTCCGGGAGTGGGATCGCCACGCTTGGATCGAAGCCTTTATCGAGGGGAAGGGATGGCTCGAGTACGACCCGACACCCGCGGCGGAGTACGAGGCGCTCCATGCTGCGCTCGATGACGGCTTTCTTTCCAAAGTCGGTGAGTGGCTACGAGCTTTTTGTGCGAGCCTCTACGCGTCGCTTCGCCATTTCGATGGGTCGCGTTGGGTGAAGCCCGGCATGTGGCTTCTCGTTTTAGCCATCGTCGGGTGGGCGGTGGCGCGAAGGGTGAAGTTTCGGTTTCCTGGGAGATGGGCGTCGTCGCTCGAGAGCGAGGAGCGTCCCGAGCTCGAGCGATTGCTGCGCGAGCTCGACGCGACCGTCGAGAAGCTCGGGTGGCCGCGCCCGAAAAGTCGAGCGCCTCTCGAGCACTGGACGAGCCTTCCATTGGAGGATATGCCGGTCTCCGTTCGAGAAGCTGGCGCACGTGTCATCGAAGGCTATTACCGCGCACGTTTCGGTGGCGCTATCCTCGAGAGCTCAGAAATTTTGGAGCTCCGCCAATCTCTCTTACCCCGGTAGGGAAAATCAAAGAGCGACATGCAGGAGCTCGAGATGGGTTCGAGCGAGGTGGGAGCGCTACCATGCTTCATGGCCACGCGGTGACAGAAGTTCCAACGACGCAGACGCCGGCGGCGCGCTTCTCACTTGATACCGTTGTAAATGTATATACGTTCGTATATACATTTAGGAGAGCAGATGGCCATCAAGATAGCGAAGATCAAGCGGCAACAGCCAGGCGGTCCGAATTCCGAAGGAGTTCCAACTGGAAGGAACGGAAGTCGATATTTTCGAAAGAGCGGATGACTCCTGAGGGAGTTGAGTGATGAGTGTTTCGCGTGTGTGTCGCAAACCCGCCATTTCCGTTCCCTCGGACGCGTCCGTCCACCAAGCACTCGAGGTGATGACCGCGGAGAAGATTGGCGCGGTTGTCGTGCTCGAGGACGAAAAAGCGGCCGGCATCTTCACGCGCCGTGACGCGATCGAGCGCGTCGTGCTGAAGGGACTGCCTCCTGGCTCGACGAGCATCGCGTCGGTCATGACGGCACCGGTAGAGGTCATGTCTCAGGACATGGAGCTCCCGGAAGCGATGAAGGTCATGGCGGGCCGACCCTTCAATCACATTCCGATCGTCGACGACGCTGAGAAAGTCGTCGGCCTCGCCACGACGAAGCCTTTGATGAAGCAGACCATCGAGAGGCTCTCGGACGAGATCGGATCTCTCGAAGCATTCTTCACCGCCGACGGCATCGGCGGTTGAGAACAGCCACTATCTCTTTTTGACGTAGCTCGAGTGCAAGGGTTTCGCGTCCTCGCGAAAGCGGTACTCGAATATGTCGGCGTCGGCATTCTCCGACGAGCTTCGTTCCATCGTGGTCGATAAGGATTCGGTCGTCACGTTCGCTCCATCGTCCAGGAATCGCGACACCGCGCCTATAGTCGGAGGCGCTGCAGCCGGCGCGTCTCCGCTGAGAATTGCCTCTTGCGCGTAGGCGTCGAGCACTTTGCGGGCGAGTTTCCCGAAGAGCTCGTGAGAACGATAGAGGTCTGCACCGACAATCTCGCCATCGATGGCGACGACCACGCCAACCGCGTCCTCGTGGGCGAGCACTCGAGGCAACACAGCTTCGACGTAGTCTTCGCGTTCCGCCCGCAGTGGCTCGTTCTCAACGATCGCGCTATAAGTGCCCGACGAAGATAGACGGTTGGATGGAGCGGCTGCGTATACCGCGACAACCGTTTCTGCAACCGAGACGGCGTCCCAGACCTCTTGCTGGCTTTGGGCGCGCTGGATGCTTCTCTTGAGCTTGGCACCGCTCGCGAGGGCGTCATTGGAGGAAAAGGCGGAGCCCGCGCGCGCATCGGCGGCCCACCGGCCGTGCTCGACGCAAAACGCATCGACCGCGATGGGGGCCGACCGCGGTGGGATCAAAACGTCGGTCGCAATCGTGCGGTCCTGCTTGCCCCCGCGAATGATGTCTCCGACATGCAAGAATAGGTGTCTGTCGGAGCCGTTCTCCACTTCGAGGCTATTGACGTCACCGCTACCCCGCTCGCGCACCTCGACGGCTCCGGATTCGAGGCCTTCGTCGAGCGTGATGTACGAGCGCGGGTCCGTTTGCGAGGCGCGGACCACGTAAACGGTAAGTTTTCCGTGGGTAATGGGCTCTTCGACCTGTGGGATCGGAGTGAGAATCGAAAACGCCACGAGCGCAGAGATGGAATGCATGATTTCCTCCCCGGCGGCGAGGTGTCCATCTATCCGTTTTAGACACCCGAAACCGTCTAAAGTTCCTACTTCCCGGCGGAAAATTTATTCCGTCGAGGTACGTGCTAACATCCAGACGAATGAGCTTGCCGGACAAGGTCGACATCGTGGACGTGGGGCCGCGCGACGGCTTCCAGACGGAGCAGGCGTTCATTCCCACGGACTTGAAAATCCAAGTCATCGACGCCATCTCTTGCTCCGGCGTTCGCAAGATCGAGACGACGTCGTTCGTCAGCCCCAAGGCGGTGCCGCAGATGGCGGATGCGCGTCAAGTCATGCGGGGCATCCGACGCGCGCCGGGCGTGCGCTACACTGTTTTGGTTCCCAATACCCGGGGGGCGGAGCTCGCGGTCGAGGAAGATATCGACGCCCTCCGCCTCGTCGTCTGCGCCAGCGAGACCTTCAACCAGCGAAATGTGCGGATGTCGGTCGCCGAGTCCGTTCGCGACTGTGAGGAGATCGTCGGGATCGCATCGAAGCGCGACGTCCCGGTGGAAGTCGCCATCGGCGTCTCCTTCGCCTGCCCCTTCGAAGGGCCGACGCCCCCGGACCGCGTCTCGGAGCTTTCGCATGCGTTCGTAGCCATGGGCATTCGTGAGATCTCGATTGCGGATACCGTGGGAATGGCCAATCCGACAGAAGTCACACGTCTCATGCTGCGTCTGCAGGAAGAGCTCGATGAGGACGTAGAGCTGTCGCTCCACATTCACAACACGCGAGGTCTCGGCTTCGCCAACGTGCTTGCGGGCCTTCAGGCGGGGATCGATACCTACGATTCCTCGATTGGAGGGTTGGGCGGATGCCCCGTGACGCCCGCGGCCACGGGAAATATCCCCACCGAGGATCTCGTGAACATGTGCGACGAGATGGATCTCGAAACGGGCATCGATATCGATCGTGTCATGGAAGCCGCGCGTCTCATCGAAGGCTTTCTCGGGCGACGTCTTCCGTCGCACCTGTTGCTTTCCGGTACGAACCAGCAGTCCTTCGAGCGCCATCGGGCGCTGTAGAATTCTTGGATGGTCGGACTTCTGGTTCTGGGCTTTCTCATCGGGATGCGCCACGCGCTCGAGGCGGACCATATCGCTGCGGTCGCGACGCTCGCGACGGGCGCCAAAACGCCGGCGGAGTGCATCCGCCACGGGGCGTTGTGGGGCGTCGGCCACACGATCGCGCTCTCGCTTTTTGGGACGGTCGTGCTTCTCGTCGACAGCGTGATGCCCAGCCGGCTTGCCGCCGGGCTCGAGCTCGCTGTCGGCGTCATGCTCGTGATTCTCGGTCTCGACGTCATCCGACGAGTGCGCCGCGACCAGGTTCATTTTCATCAGCACGAGCACGGCGATGGAACACACCACCTGCATCTACACGCCCATGCGGGCGAGCCGACACATGATGCTCACGAGCATACTCACGTAAGGGTCAACGGCCTTCGGGCTCTTGTGATTGGCCTCGTGCACGGGATGGCAGGCTCCGCTGCTTTGATTCTCCTTACTTTGGAGCGCACGCCTTCCGTCGCGGTCGGTATGATCTACATGCTGCTGTTCGGCCTCGGCTCGATTCTCGGGATGACGCTCCTATCCGCGGTCATCGCGATTCCCTTTCGTTTCTCCGCCGAGGGCCTGACGCGATTTAGGGATGGGCTTCAGTGGGTCGTGGGTCTCGCGACCGTCGCTCTTGGTTGCGCGGCCGTTTACGAGTCCAGCCTGAGCGCGCTCTCGGGCTAAAGGGCCTAAAGCTGGCCGCTGCTCATAGTCTTCGAGTAAGCGTGAGAACGCCGTCGCGGCCGGCATGGACGCAGGCGCAGCAGCGCCACCGCTTTATCGGTTGGCGCGTGACGCGTATGCGCTGACACACCGGACAGAGATGGATGTAGAGCCCAAAGCTGCGCCGTTTCCTTTGCTTGGGGGTTGGCCGCAGACCGGCCGGCACAGCAAGTCGCGTTCGGGGGACGTAGCCGACGGCTTCCATCAAGCGTTTCCACTCGCGGCCGTGAGGACGGATTCTGTCTCCGTGTAGCTCGCGCGCGGCGAGGTGCGCCATCTCGTGGCATAGCACTTCTTCGACGAGCCGCCGCTCCGCCGTCTGGAGATATGCGGCGAGACGGACCCTACCTCTACGCGGATAGCAAACGCCAAGACTGCGGGTCATCCGCGGGCTCCACTCGATGGAGCTGCGGTGCTCGAGCTCCGGTACGCCCCAGATGCGGGTCCAGCGCGCGGACGAGAGCGAAAGCTCCGCGAGGAGATCCCGCTTCGGTTGAGCGCTCACGAGAGTGAGCCTATCATGATGTGAGTAACGAGAGCTACTAAAATCAGTGAAGTTGCACCGGCCGTCATTCGGCACGGTTCCCTAATTTACTCCCGATCGACCACATCGGAAACGCAGCTGGTAAACCGGCGCGATGCGGAATAGACTCTCGGCGCTTCGTGAGAACGCCTGCGTGAATAATTATTGGAAGCAAGTCGGCCCTCCAAGATGGATTCGCTTGTCGCTCCTCCTGTGGGCGGCCGCCTGTTCACGGGAAACGGATTCGGGGTTTGAGAGCGGGTGGACGGATGAAGCCGAGCGCGTTTGGATCGGGCCAGAATACTGGGCCAACCCGATGCAGGATTGGCGCCTTGCGAACGGCCGCATCGAGAACATTGTCGCTGGAGGCGACGGCACCCTTTTCCGGTGCTTCCGCAATCAAGTGTTGGCCGTCTGCTCCTAGCCGCTCGCGTGCTAGAGTTTTAGCCCGATTTCGAGAGTCGCAGATCTTTCGTCTGACAAGGGCCAAGCCGAATTGAAGAATCGCAGATGTCTCAATCCCGCATGTACATTCCACGGAAAAGTCGGTTCCGGGAACATCGTCCGCCACGGTTTCTACACAACGAGATCCGGAAAACGGCGTCGATACCGGTGCGTCCGTTGCGCAAAGACGTTCTCTTCGACCAAGGGCACGCCCTACTACCGTCTCCAGCATCGAAGAGCTACTTTCGACACGGTCGTCGCTCTCAGAGTCGAGGGTGTCAGTATTTCCGCGGTTGCTCGGGTCGAGGGGATTGCCTGGAACACCGTCGCGCGCTGGCTCGAGAAGGCGGCGGACGCTTGCCGCCGTTTCAACAGTGCACGAATCAGTGGATTCGGCGTCGAGGAGTTCCAAGCCGACGAGATTCGCTCCTTCGCCGGCAGCAAGGACCGGATAACGTGGATTTTCGCGGCGATCGAAGTTGGGTCTCGTCTCTGGCCGTCGACAATCGTCGGGCGACGAAGCTACCGGAATACACTCGCCCTTGTGCGCGACGTCGCCGACCGGATGGATTTCCAGGGTCTTCCACTGATCGTCACCGACGGATTCGATTTCTACGACAAGAGCGTCACGGAGTCCGCCGCGTTTTCGGGCCGGCCGTGCTCTATGCGCAGGTCCTGAAGACCCGAAGCAACGATCGTATCGTGAAGGTCGAACGTAGAGAGCTGCTGGGAGCCAGGTGGCGCTTCGAAGAAGCGCTCAAAAACTCGGAAGATTCGTCGACATTGAACACCTCGTTTATCGAGCGCCTGAATCTGACCATCCGGCAAAGCTTGGCGTATCTGGCGCGACGAACGCTTTCGCACGCTCGGTCGAAGGAAAAGCTCGAAGAGCAACTGGAACTGGTCCGCTGTTACTACAAGTTCGCCAGGCCCCACGGCGCTCTGAAGTTCGGACGCGAGATCCGGACTCCGGCGATGCAGGCCGGACTCGCCACCCGGCGCGTGACGCTCAGGGAGATCTTTGTGTGCGCGCGGAAGGCTGACTTTTGTCCTGGACGGATTCCTGGGGATCTTCTATTATCCGGACGAACTGAGCAGGTGTGCTCCATTTTCCGGATGTAGTTTTCGTGGGAAGGTGAGGGGCAACCAACCCCGCATGTGGCACTGAGAGTGGCCCGGAAAGCCAAGAAGAATCGCCGCGGTGAACCTGCCGCTCGATCTCAGAGGAAGACCCCGTCGGCGCCGACGCCTCTCGCGATCCAGCGTCTCGTCAAGCAGGGACAGCACAAGCAAGCCATCTCGACGGCGAAGGTGCTCCACCAGCAATCCCCGTCAGCGGAATCGGAAGAGCTCATTACCGCGGCCTACGCGGCTCGACTTTGGTATTTTGCTCCCGGAATGGGGGCGGAAGCGAAGGCCCTCATGGATTCGGCGACCCGGCGCTACCCCTTTGCCAGCACCGCGCTCGAGGCGCTCCAACCCTTCGTCGCCGCGCGCCACGGCGACTTCGCGGCCCTTCTCCGCCCGCTCGAGGACCCGGGTATCCCACCCTCGATCCAGCGTCGCATCGACGACGCGGTGAAGCAGGAAGTCACCGATCTCGAGGCCCTCGCCGAATGTCCCGTACTTCCCAGCGAGCATTCTCTGCGAGTCGCCGCCGCGGCGTTGTCGAAGGCCTTTGCCGCCGTCACCCGCGGACCGGTGGAGGATGGTACGCTCGCCCTTCCCGAGCTCTCACGCCGGAGCCCGCTCGCGGATTGGAAGCTACTCATAAGGGCCATCGCACATTTTTATCGACGCGAGGACGACCAGTGCGAGACACTCCTGCAGTCGATCGACCCGACTTCCGTCCCCGCCCGACTCGCGCCCACGTTGCACGATCTCGTTTCCGGAAAGCTTCCGGCGGCGGGCAACGACGACGAGCTCGTCTCGCGAATCAGTGGGAACACCGCGCCGTTGCGCGCGGCGCTGGTCAAATTGGACGACGCTTTCGTTCAGGGGCGCGAAGCCCGAATCCTGACGGCGGTGAGACAAGCCCTCCGCCGGTGCAATCGCAGCCGGCCGGATGTCACCGAGAAGCTGAAGCAGCGGATATGGGCGCGGTGCTTCTTGAACGAGATACGGCCGGACCGCGTGAGTGCGGCCGTCGGCGGACCGGCGCTCCACGACGCCGCGTTTTGGCGCATGATGGCACGGGCGATGGAGGAGGAGGCCGACTGGGTCATGGCCGGCTGCCTTTGGGAAGAGTTTCGGAGAAACGCGATCGCGCAGGGATGGATTCAGGGTGAAGGCCCCGAGGAGGCCGCCATCTATCTCAGAATGCTCGAGCTTCTACAGCGCGTGGACGATCAGACCCTGGAGCAAGCCGCGGCGCATTTCCCAAAGGGCTATACGGGCTTCGCCGACTTCTACGTGAACCAGCCGCAAGAGGTACGCGCGGCTGCTCCGCCGCCCGGACGTCCCGACCCTTATTTCGTCAGCCCCGCTCTCCTCTTCGAGCGCGCCGCCGGTTGCGATCCGTATCGGGAGACCTTCCGTGCCTGGCTCGACTGGGCGAAAGGGCAACCGGGTTTCAAAACCGCGGAGAAAGCCGCTTTCGCATGGCATCGGGAGCTTCCAGAGGACAGCGCGCCTCTGCTCCACCTCTCGGAGGCGAGCGAAAAAAGAAACGCTCTCAAGAAGGCGCTCGGTTATCTGGAAAAGGCAGAGCTCCGAGACAAGCTCAATCCAGACGTGAAACGAGGGCGGCTGCGCCTCCTCATCGCCACCGCTATCCGCCACTTGAAGAGTCGGAAGCTTCGACTGGCTGCCAAGGACATCGATGCTCTTTGGGAGCTCCCGGAGACTCGCACCGGTGACCGGCCCGCCATCGTGACCTCGCTGCGCGCGCTCTCGAGCTCGCTTGGCGGCGATCCAGAAGCTTCACGGTACCGCGATCAGGTTATCGCCCAGCTGGACGATCCGACCGCTTTCATCGTCATGGATGCGCTCGCGCGAGCCTGCGGGCTCGACAGCCGGAGCCTCATGAGTTGGAAGAAGCCCGCGCTCCTCGAGGTGGGACGGCTCGCCAGGGCGGTGGCCCGCGCTTGCGTTCTGGGTGAAGACGTCGGCTTCGCAATCGAGATTCCGGCGGGTTGGGAAAAGCGACTCCTGCGGGAGCTCCCCGAACAAGCGGCCTTGCTCGAGCCCAAGGAGCTGCGCACGCTCGCGGAAGCTTCGTTGCGCCGGGGAAATCAGAAGCTCGGCTACGCGGTCTCCGGACTCGGCCTGATCCATCCCGACGCCTACATCGCCAGATTCTTGCTCCTTCGGGCTCGGAGCCTGCCCAGGTGGGAGCCCGAGCGATTCGAGCAGTGCCTCACCGCTTCCGCGGAGCTCGCCCGCCGCGAGCGGAACATGGATCTCGTGAAGGAAGCCGTCCACCTCGGCCGGCAGGGCATCGCCCCCTGGGTGAACGTCGTCGAGCCCGACGACTCCATGAGCAACGGTGAGATAGAAGAGGTGCTCGAAACGGAGCGACGGGCCCTCAGCTACCCCCGTTTCCGGCGCGTCGAGCCGCTCGACGCCGAGCCCTGCCTGTGCCCTGCCTGCAGGCAGGATCAAAGAGCGATAGACGTCTTCGACGACGAGCCCATTTTCGACGAGCCGTTCTGGGACGACGAGGAGTCCCTGGCGCCCTGGAAGGGGATCGACCCGACCGAGTTCCCGGACTTTCCTCCTGCCATGGTGGAACCCATGGCCGAGCTCGTTTTCAAATACGCCACGGAGGACGGGAGCCTGCCTCCGCTCGACCTGATTGCGGAGCAGGATCCAGCACTGTTCGACCGCCTCCAACGTGCCTCACGCCGTTTTGAAGACGACGAGAGGCCACCCGCTCGCGGCACCAATCGTCGAAAGAAAAGACGCCGAAGAAAGCCGAAGAAACGCTCCAAACGATGAGAATCCGACCGTGACCGAAGCCCCCCATGTGGTCCTCGGTGTTTCGATTCAGGCTGGCCCCGAAGAGATCCGGGCCGCTTATCTCAGAAAGGTCGCTGAGCATCCGCCCGATCGTGACCCAACGATGTTCGAGGTGGTGCGCGATGCCTACGAGGCACTGAGCGATCCGAAACACAAACGGGAGCTTTTGTTCACTTCTGAGGATCCGTCGGAGCCCCTTCTTGGCTTACTCAAGGGCCAGACGGCTCGAAACTTCGTGGGCCCCGAGCTCTGGATGGAGGCGCTCCGCCAAACGAAGCCCGGGCCGAACAAGCAGGGAGAAGACCCCGAAAGGCCATGACCAGCGATTCGAAGAATCCCGCAGACGCCGGGGAATCGACTGCGGTGCATTCCACAACGACCCGCGCCCGCATGCTTCGCCGGTTCGAGTCTTGGCTGGACGAGACCTTGTTGGACGAAGCCTTTCCAGCCGGGGTTCCCGAGGAGATCCTGGCTGAGATCGAAGCCGATTCCGAGAGTCGTCCCGTCGATCTCTACTCCCTATGGGCGGCGATGACCACTCTGGCTCAGGAAGTCAAGCTTCAGGGGCGCACCTTCAAACAACTCGAAGACGTGGTCCGGACCGTAGCGCGCGATCCCGACTCACGCGCCGACAAAGATACCGTCGAGATCTTGATCGACTTGCGGGACCGGCTGCAACGAGGATTGGCCTCGTCGCACATGTACACCGAGCGCGCGCAGACTAGACTGGCCAAGAAATCCGCGAATGGACTCCCCAAACGGCGCAAGTGGAAGAAGCTCGTGAAGCGTCAGCGCCGCGCGGCCGCCGATTCGATCGAAGGAGCGAAAGCGCTCGCTAGAGGCACTGCTTTGAGCGTCGAGCGCATCGACGAAGCCCTCGAGCGTCTGGAAGTGAGTGAGATTCCATGTGAGGGACATACCTTCGATGCCAATCGAATGAACGCCGTGGACATCGAAGAGACGTTCCGGTCCCCGGAAGGCGCCGTGCTCGAGGTTTACCGCTCCGGATACGAATGGAAGGGACGCGTGTTTCGTCCCGCCGAAGTCAAGGTTGCCCGACAGCCAAACGCTGAAAGGCCAGACGCTGAAAGGAATGACTAGCATTGAACGACAAAGCGATGGCGGTGGGAGTCGACCTGGGCACGACCAACTCGGAGGTGGCGGCCTTCGTGGATGGCGGTGTTCGAGTCCTCGGGACGGGGGACGCGAAGATACTCCCCTCCTGCGTCGGACTCGGGCCATCGGGCGAGCTTCTCGTCGGGAATGCCGCGAGGAACCAACAGCTTCTCTATCCCGACAGGACCATTCGGAGCATCAAGCGCAAGATAGGCTCGGAGGCCAAGGTACGGCTCGGAGACCGTGAGCTCACGCCACCGGAGGTTTCGGCCATCCTTCTGCGAACCCTCGCGGAGCACGCGAATCGCGAGCTTGGCGAGACTGCTAAAAGGGCGGTCATTACCGTGCCCGCCTATTTCTCGGATGCGCAGCGCCAGGCCACTCGCGAAGCCGGCGCGCTCGCCGGCCTTGAGGTCCTTCGCTTATTGAACGAGCCCACCGCGGCCAGCCTCGCCTATGGCTACGGTGACTCGGACAGCCAGACGATCCTCCTCTACGATCTGGGTGGTGGCACCTTCGACGTCTCCATCGTTCACATGGAAGGCGACGTGACCGAAGTTCTCGCGACTCACGGGAACAACCGCCTCGGCGGTGACGACTTCGACGAGCTCCTCGTGGATCGCTTGAACGAGGAGTTCTCGCGAGAGCATGGGATCGACATGTGCCAGAGTGAGCCGGTCGCCCATTCGCGTCTCTGGCGCGCGGCCGAGGAAGCCAAAAAAGAGCTCAGCTTCGAGCCCTATGTGAGGATTCGCGAGGAGGCGCTCGTGGTTCGAAAGGGCAGGCCGGTCCACTTGGAGCGGGAGGTTTCGAGAGAGGAGTACGAGGAGCTGATACGGCCCCTCGTCGAGTCCACGCTCGAGAGCGTCGCAAACGCCATGAGCGACGCGGACAAGACGACGGCCGATCTGGATGCGGTCGTCCTCGTCGGCGGCTCCACCCGGATTCCCTTGATCTCGACCATCCTCGAAGAGCGAACCGGCATCGTCCCCAGACAAGAAGTGCACCCGGATCTGTGTGTGGCCCTTGGCGCCGGGGTTCTGGCCTCGAGACTGGCGGGAGAAGATGTCGCGCGAGTTCTAGTGGACGTGTCCCCTTACTCTTTCGGCCCCTCTCATCTGGGCGAAAAGGATGGATTTCCCTACCCCCATTGCTACCGTCCGATCATTCGACGCAACACGTCCCTTCCCATCACCCGCACCGAGAGCTACTTCACGTCCGCGCCGTACCAATCCACGGTCGATATATTCGTTTATCAGGGCGACGACGCCGACGCCTTGAACAACATCCCGGTCGGAAATTTCACCGTCGAAGGGCTGACGGAGACCGAAGAGCCTAATGAGGTGCTGTGTCGGATGCGGTTGGACGTGGACGGAATCCTCGAAGTCAGCGCCATCGAGAAAGAGACGGGCAAAAGAAAACACATCACCATCACAGAGGCCCTCGAGGCGAGAAGTGATGAGGAGATCGACGCGGCGCGGGAACGTCTAGAGACATTTTGGGCGAACGGAGACGGCCCAACTCGAGACCTGTTCACGGTGAGCGAGTCGACCGAAGCGGAGTTGTCGAGCCTTGCGCCCTCAGGCGTGCCGGTCCCCAGCGAAGACGCCGACCCGTCCGTCGACGAGACCTGGGTCAGAGCCACCGATGAGGCACGCCGCCAGGTGGAGCGCTCCCGCAAGCTCCTCGAGCGCATGCATGACGAGGACAAAGAAGAAGCCATCGACCTGAACGAAGACATCGAGCGGGCGATGGCCGAGCGCGACTCCGAGGCACTTTCCCAAGCGACCAACGAATTGAACGAGCTCCTTTTCTTCGTCGAAGGCAGTTGAGCTCCCCCTCTCGAAACATGACGGGCCCAAGAGCCGTCGCTCATCCGCGCTGCCCGGTATGTAAGGCTCGCTTCCGCGCCGCTAAACAATGCTCGCGCTGTGGCGCCGACCTGGAACCGTTGATGGTCCTCGCGGTTCGCGCTTACCGACTGAGACAAGAAGCCCGGCGTCAGCTCGCGACAGGCAACGGTGAGTTGGCTCGAAAACTTTTCTCGGCGGCTGAAAGAGCCCAGTCCACACGGCACGGCCACCGACTCAGCGCTCTCGCGCGGTGTTTGAGTTCGAGCGACCGACGGAGCTGAGAACGAAAAGGGGCGGCGGGCAGCTCGAACCGGAGCAGCGGCTCGACGACAGGGTAATCGGAGGGTCAAGCGAACTCTTCCGAGCTCAAGAAACTGCCTGGCAAAGACGTTGGTGCTCACCACGTGGTGATCACCTGTCCCTCGTCAAAACTCGTCCACGCGCGAAATCAAGGAGGAGTCCTCTGGAGTCCTCCCCAGTTTTGGAGACGATTTGGAGACGGAGGGTGGTTTTGGACGCCGTAACGCGGGTTCGAGTCCAACGGGACCGCTGCTGAGCACGCTAGTGTGCGAGTTCTTATCCCCCCTCCGGCACCAACTGAACGCCGCTCCTTTGGTTTCAGTCGTTTAGCGGCGCAGGCTCTCCAAAAGCCAACGTGCGGCCAACATTTCTTCACTGTTCGGTAGGGACGAGACGCTTGAGCTCCTGGTATGGTCTTCCCATAAAAGATCCTGTGGATGAGTTTTCCACAGGAGTAATAAGGAAATAACGTCGACCCTTTGACCTGCCGATGCGGCGCCCAGATGAAAATCGTCGCTTTCGTCACGGGCCCGCCTCCATCCGTCGCATTCTGGCGCACCAGAACAACAACCCCTCGCGACAAAGAGCTCCTCCCAACCCGACGCTCAACCTCCATTGACGCCTAACCGTTAGGGACACGCTCTTTGTGTGTCTTGAACCTCGTCAACAGGCTTCGATGCCCACCTACAGGCACCGCGTCGAACTTTTTGTCTCTCGCGATCCGTCCGGATGAATTCTAAACGCATACCTCGAGACCAAAATCTTGCTCAATCTGGCTCCGACGGTTGGCCTTCAGGATAGAAACGGCTACCTGTCCGTGCTCACGGCTATCGAAAGCGTCTTGGAAGAAGTAAAATCCGGAGCTGATTTCGCGGTGCTCGCGCGGGAGCATTCTGAAGATCCAGGCTCGGCACAAAACGGCGGCGAGCTCACCGTGACGCGGGGTCAAACCGTGCCGCCCTTCGAGCAAGCCGCCTTCGCGCTCGAACCTGGCGGGCTGAGCTCCGTCATCGAGACACGGTTCGGCTACCACATCATCAAGCTGTCGGAGAAGATCGAAGGACAGCTGATGTCTTTCGAAGACGTTCAGCCGCGGATCGAGCAACATTTGAAGCAGCAGGCGATTCAGGCCGGCATCGACCAAACGATCGCGTCGCTAAAAGAAGGCGGTGAGGTCGAGCTCTTCATCGAATAGACGTCCTTGCTACAAGATCGAAATGAGGCGTTCAGCGCAACGGCTAGTCGAGTAACTCGATAACGGCTCGCGTGCCTGCGGCCTTGGTCAGTCGGCGATCTCCGGTTACCAGAGTGGCGCCGATCGCCTCGGCGAGACTCACGTAGGCGCCGTCATAGGCAGAAACGTTGTCCTTGAGCGCCCAAATCCTTGGCAGGAAATCAGAGTGAGCGTAGCGATTCAAATCGAGAAGAGCGAGGTGCTGAAGCGCGATCTGTGCACGTGCGTCACTAATCTCGCCATGGCGAACGTACCTCCGCAACGCTTGCGCGACCTCGAGGTCAACGAGATGTGGCGCGTGGAGCATCACACGAGGATTGACGATTCGTGTGGCGAGGCGGCGGCCGGGTTCCGTATTCAACAGGAGCTCGATGAGTGCCGATGCGTCGAGAACGATCAACGGCGGTCTCGTTCCTCCCGGAGGATTTCCGCTGGGGACTTCGAAAGGCTCACGCCGGGTAGCTTGGCGATGCGCTCCAGGAGCTCTTCTCGTGTCGGTCGCGTCAGGTCTTTTTTGAGTTCCTGCAGAATGTACTCGGACAACGTCGTCCCGGCGAGTGCCGCCCTGGCCTTCAGCTGTCGGTGAATCTTCTCGGGAACGTTGCGAATCTGGATCATCGTTGACATGCGAATAGTCTACTTTCATCAAAATCGCATGTCAAAGATGGAGATCCCTGGCACACACGCCGCAGGTCGTCGTCCCTGAAGTCCTCTAGCGCGCCTGTATTTTCTCTTCGAGCTCGTCGAGGAAGTTGAGGACGACGTTGAATTGATTCGAGCGCCCTCGTTGGACCATCACGAAATGGCGGCCGTCTGGTGAGACATCGTACTGCCGTTCACCGAGATCGTCGCTCCCTACGCGAAAAGCTCTTCGAAACAACATCTCGGGTTTTCCAGGCGACGGTGAGTCCACGCGAACGGCCAGCACATCGTCGCGGTTACGGTAGAAAAGCTCCGTTCCGTCGGTCGACCAGACGGGCTCTGTGCCTCCATCGGTAGAGATCAAAGTCTTTGCGCCCAGCTCCGGATAGGCTTGGACGTAAACTTCGTTACGTCCAGACTTGACGTGAGCTAAAGTAGCGGGGCGTCCGCAAGCATAGAGACGCCTCGGAGAGGAACAAGCATTTCCTCTCCGAGACTTGAGCGTCGGGAGTAAACCCACTCCCTCAACGAGCTCGTCGTCTACGCTCCCAATATCAAGGAGATCGCGCGCCACAAACTCTTCGCTCGGTCGGTCTCGGACGAAAAAGCCACAGAGCAAAGCCATCGATCCCCGCACTCGCTCAAGCAGCGCATCGAAGTACTCCGAAAACGCTTTGCCGAGTTCGGTGCCCTCGGAGAACGCTTTTTCGACGAACTGCTCCGCAATCGGCGATTCGGCAAAGATGAAGCTCTCCGAATCCTCGCCCTTCACGCCTTTTATCGCTTCGACGACCTCAAGACTGCACTGGAGAGGGCCACTCGATACCGTGCCTTTTCCCGTTCTGCCATCGAGCGCATCCTCGCGGCTCAGGCTCAGCCCAAAACCACTTTCGAGTCTTTGAGTGAAACTGCACGACAAAGCCTCGACGAGCTTCTGCGAAAACCCGCCGTGTCACCGCGGCCCGCATCCGAGTACCAACAACTGCTTGACGGATCTAAAACCGATGACGACGAACCACAATAAATCCAAGAGCCCCGATGAGCTCCGCGAGCGTTGTCTTGCTCACTTTGCCACCTTGAACATCCCCTTGCGCTCAGCTCAGCTCGACCAAGCCCTCGAAAAAGCTGACCACGATGCACTCTCTCACCTTGCTTTTCTCGAAAATCTCATCGGACACCAGGTCGACCAACGCCGTGAACGCTCCACCGAGCGACGCATTCGCCAAGTCAGATTCCAAGAACGAAAAACTCTCGAGACTTTCGACTGGAAGTTCAATCCAAAGGCTTTCGACAAATTACAGATCGAACAACTCGCCTCCGCCGATTTCATTCGCCGACGCGCTAACTTGATTTTCGTCGGTCAATCCGGGGTGGGTAAATCTCACATCATGCAGGCCATCGGCATCAGGGCTTGCGCCCTGGGCTTTCGTCCCCTTTACCGAACCTCCGCCGATCTCATCGCCGATCTTACCGCCTCGCTCGCCGACAAAACTCTTCCTCAAAAACTCCGCCGATATAAAAGCCCAGACCTGCTCATCATCGACGAGTTCGGCTTCGACAGAATCGAACGCTCCGAATGCCCCGAAGCCGCACATCTCCTCTACAAGATCATCGCTGCCCGACATCAGTACCGTTCCACCGCCCTCGTTACCAACGTCGACTTCGAAAAGTGGGCCGACTATCTCGCCGACGGACCCCTCGCCATGGCCTTTCTCGACATACTCGTCGAGGGCGCCATCATCCTCAAAATCAACGGCAAGTCCTTCCGCGCTCGGAGATCTCATACCGCCCACGCTAAAGACACTTCTTCTGACTCTCCTCGTTCCACCACGCAACCGTAAGCCTGGATACCTTCCCGCCGCCACTTTGGCCTCCTTTTTCAACGCCACCGATACTCGAAGCGCCTTATGCCCTGTCAACATCTCGTAGGGGACGGTCGAGAACCCGTCCAAACCCTTCTAGACCCTCCTCAGTCACGCAAATTCCGGGCGCTGAATCACATACGCCCTCTACTGAGGACATAGTCCCGGAGTTCGAGTGTTTCTCGACCCTTCTCAGTTCGGTTTCAGTTGGAGGATTTTCGGAGGATGCCTTCGGTCGCAACGACCGCGACTCAAGAAGAGCTCACGGACCGGCTCGACATCGCGCTCCAAGACGAAAGCTTGCCGGACGAGCAGGTGATCGACGAGCTCGCGCGCGGGGTCGAAGGCGGGCTCTTGACGAGCGGGGGCGGTCGTTTCTTCGCGTGGGCCATCGGCGGCACGCTTCCCGCGGCGCTCGCGGCCGATTGGCTGAGCGCGGCATGGGATCAGATCTCCTTCGACCAGGAGCTCATCTCGAGGTTCGACTACGAAAAAGCGGTCTTCGACCGCGAGCTCGCCCGGACCGAGCGCGAGACGGCGGAGCTCCAGCTCCGCTACACGGACGTCAAAGCGCCCTTCGGCGGACGGGTTACGGCGAAGGAGATCGTCGTCGGTCAAGCGACCCAGCCGGGCGACCCTCTTTTCACCCTCGCCGATTTCAGTACGCTCATCGTCAAGCTGTTCCTCCCGGAAAAGGACGTCTTTCAGCTCGAGCCCGGACAACCCGTCCGACTCGTCCCCGAAGCACTCGCGGCCGGAGCCTCGAGCGAGGACGTCGGCGTCCGCGCCCGCGTGCGCGACCTCAGCCCGGTCGTCGACCCAAAAACGGGCACGGTCAAAGTGACGGTGGAAGTCATCGATCGCTCGACGACTGTCCGTCCTGGCGCTTTCGTCCGTGCTGAAATCGAGACCGATCGGCGCGAAGGGGCCGTGCTCGTTCCGAAGCTCGCCGTCGTGAAAGAAGGCGGCCAAGACTTTCTTTTCATCGAGGCGAACGGCGTGGCCGAAAAACGTGTCGTCGAGCTCGGCTATACCCGCGGCGGTGCCATCGAGGTCGTGAGCGGTGTCTCGGCGGGTGAGCGCGTCATCGTGGCGGGCCACACGGCACTCGACGACGGGGAGACGGTCGACGTTTTGACCCGGTAGACGTCTCGAGTCATGACGCGCCTGGTCGATTTCTGCATCCGGCGCCCGGTGAGCGTCTCGATGTTCACGGTGGCGATCGTCATCTTCGGCATCGTCTCGTTTACACGTTTGCCGCTCAATCTACTTCCGGACATTTCCTACCCCAGCCTGACGGTCGAGACCCGCTATCAAGGCGCGGCGCCCGCGGAAGTCGAAAGTCTCGTGAGCCGGCCCATCGAAGAAGCCGTAGGCGTGATCTCGGGCGTCAAGCGTTTGACGTCGCTCTCCCGCGCCGGCACGTCCGAAGTGACTCTCGAGTTTCTCTGGGACACGAACATGGATTTCGCTGCGCTCGACTGTCCGGGAGAAACTCGACCTCGTGCAGCTGCCCGGCGATGCGGACAAGCCGACGCTCCTGAGGTTCGATCCTTCGAGCGATCCCATCCTGCGGCTCGGCGTCACTGGCTCGAACGATCTCGCCGATCTCCGTCAATACGCGGAGGAAGAGCTCAAAAAGGAGCTCGATGCCGTTGACGGCGTGGCGTCGGTTAAAGTCGAAGGTGGTCTCGAGCGAGAGATTCAAGTCGACGTGCACGAAGACCGCCTCGCGCGCGCCGGCGTGAATGTGGCCGCCGTGTCCGCCGTCATCAACACGTTCAGCACGACGCAGATCCCGGTCGTGGAAGCACGGATCTCGGCGCCGGGTATTGATCTATCGGGGAATTACGATCTGCTCGAAAAGCGCGTGGTCAATCCGATCACCCGCGTACCCGGCGTCGCCAAAGTCGAGCTGAACGGGGTCGAGCCCAACGAAGTGCGTATCAACTTGAGGCTCGGGAAGATTGCCGAGCACGGCGTCGACCTCGGGGACTTGGCCGCAAGACTCATGGCGGCCAACCGGAACGTGTCGCTCGGAAAGCTCGATTCCGAAGGCCAAGTCATCCACGTTCGCAGCTTCGGAGCCTTCGACAACCTCGGCGACATCGAACAGTTTCCCGTGAACGACCGGGGGCTGGTGCTCATGGACGTGGCTGATATCACCTATCGCGAGCCACCCATCCGCATCGGGCGTCATTTGAATGGCCGATACGCCGTCGCGCTCTCCGTTTTCAAAGAAGCGACGGCGAACACCGTCGACACGGCGCGGCAAGTGACGGCGCTCATCGAGAACGAAATCGCCGCCGACCCGACGCTCGAAGGCATCAACCTCTTCGTCTTCAACGACCAGGCCGCCGAGATCACGAGCGGGCTCTGGGGGCTCATGACCGAAGGTCTTCTCGGCGGCGCCCTCGCGATGGTGGTCCTTTTTTTCTTCCTCCGCCGTTTCGATACGACGGTTATCGTAGGCCTCGCTATCCCGATGTCGATCATCGCGACCGCGGTCGGGCTCTTCGTTCTCGACAAGTCATTGAACGTCCTTGTGATGATGGGACTCATGTTGGGCGTAGGGCTTCTCGTCGACGACGCGATCGTAGTGCTGGAGTCGATCTTCCGGGAGCACAATAGCGTGGGAGCGAGAGCTCCCGCAGACGCCTCACGCGCAGCCATCACCGGAGCTCGCAAAGTGTGGGGTGCGGTGTTTGCCTCGACCGTCACCACGGCCATCGTTTTCCTTCCAATGATCGTGGGGCAGCGCAACCAGCTCACCGTGTTTCTCGAAGAGCTCGGCTGGGCGATAACCTTGTGCATCTTCAGCTCTCTCGTCGTTTCGATGACCTTGATCCCGCTCATGGCCTCGAAGCTTCTGAGCGGGAAAGATGCGGGGCCGCCGCTTTGGACCGTCCGGATCTCCGAGCAATACGCGCGGCTTCTTAGGTGGACGTTCCGCCATCGCTGGGCGACCTTCGGGATTACCGTCGCTATTTTTGCCAGCACGGCATTGCCGTTCTGGCTCGGCCTCCAGACGGCTATGTTCGCCGGCGTCAACCAGAAACAGATGCGACTCGGCTACGAGTTCACCGACTTCCATTACAAGGAAGAGGCAGAGCTAGCGGTGAATGAAGTCGAAGCCTGGTTCTTCGAGCACCAAGATGAGCTCCAGATCGACTCTGTGTATAGCCACTTTGCTGAGAACGAAGCGTCCACGACCCTCACGTTCGCGGCGTCCCACGTGAGCGAGGATGAAGCAAAAGCGGTCCGGGAGCGGATTCGAAACGAGGCTCCAAAGATAGCCGGCGCCAAGCTTACGTTCGACGATGAAGACGCAGAGACAGGAGGTGACAGCACTTTCTTTCGGTTGAACCTCTTCGGCGAGCACATCGATCGGCTCGCTCTGCTCGCGTTGGATGTCGAGCGGCGTCTCGCCACCATCGAGGGCATCGAGGACGCCACGAGCTCCGTTGGGAGCTCGCGCCAGGAGATCCAGGTGTCCCTCAACGAGGAGCTCGCGGCCAATTACGGCGTGAGCCCGGAGACTGTATCCCAGACCTTTGCCTTCACTTTGGGCGGCCGCCGTTTGAGGCGATACAACGCGGGGGACAAAGAAGTCGAGCTTCTCCTGATGATGTCGCAGCAAGACGTCTCGACCTTGGACGACTTGAAAAGCTTCGTTGTCAGCGGCGAGGACGGACGGGGCGTTACGCTCGGTACCTTGGCGGAATTCCGAGTTGTCGATAAGCCGAAAACGATCGAACGTGAGAACCGGAAGACCCAAGTCTCGATCCGCTCGAGCTATGAAGGAGAGGACTGGGACGGTGCACGCGAGCAAATCGAAGCGAGCCTGCACGGGATGGCTTTTCCCGTCGGTTACAGTTGGTCCTTCGGCGAGCGCATCCAGGAGCAGGACCGCCAGCTCGAACAGATGATCGTCAACTACTTGCTGGCGGTAGCGCTCATCTACATCGTGATGGCGTCGCAGTTCGAGTCGCTCGTGCATCCTTTCGCGATCCTTTTCTCGATCCCGTTTGCGTTGTGGGGGGTTACGTGGTTTCTGCTCGTGACGAATACGCCGCTCAACTTCATGGCGCAGATCGGCCTTCTCGTGCTCATGGGCATCGTCGTCAAAAACGGCATCGTACTCATCGACCACATCAATAACTTGAGGCGGGAGGGATACGACCGGGAAACGGCCATCGAGCTCGGAGGCAAGGAGCGCCTTCGACCGATCCTCATGACGGCCGGGAGCGGCTTCCATCGTGCCGGCGCGAGCTCGACGGTGGCATCCACGTGGGCGTCCGACGGCTCGAGCTCGGAGCTCGAGCTCGCTCGTGTGGAGCCAAAATCTGGGTTCCATGCTTCGATGGCGATGCGCTGCGGCATCAGGCGACGATCTTCTCGATGGTAGCCGTGACCGGACCTTTGGCAACGCGAAACTGCACCGCGATCTTGTCGGCGAGGCTTTGTTGATGGGTGACGAGGCCGACGATGCGTCCTTTCGCGCCGAGGTCTTCGATGGCCGTGGCCACGATCTCGAGCGTATCGTTGTCGAGCGTCCCGAAACCTTCGTCGAGAAAGAGCGACTCGAGGCGTGCCGCGCCTTCCGCTGCGAGCTCGGCGGTCTGCTCCGCGAGCGTGAGAGCGAGGGCGAGCGAGGCAAGAAAAGTCTCGCCTCCTGAAAGCGTCCGCGTTGCGGTGATCGACGACGTCGAAGTTGAGCTTGTCGTCGTACTCGAACGAATATTGCCCGCTCGAAAGCTCTTTCAGAATGGCCGTGGCAAAGGTCTTGCCGCTGTGCAGGCGTCTCGTGAAGAAAACGCGCGAACTCGCCTTGGGGCAACACGACACAGGTCGTGAATTGCTCGAAGTTGAGACCGAGAAGCTCACGTACTTTCCGTGTCATCTCGTCCGCCGTACCAGCGAGGAGCCGGCCTTTGGATTCGAGCCGTGCTTCTTTCGTCGTTGCGCCGCCTCGAGGTGTTTTCCGGACAACGCGAACAGCCGTGTAAAGACTATCCTCGACCGCGAAGTCGAAACGCACTTTGGCCTCGACCTTTCCTTGGCTGATTACGGGATGGACGAGGTTCGGGTTGGCATAGCGTGGGACGCTTCCGTAGAGCGCAAAGCTAATCGCGTCGATGATGCTCGACTTGCCCGAGCCTGTAGGTGCGGTGAGAACGAAGAGGTCCGCGCCCGCGAAATCCACCGCCGTGAACTCGCGATAGGCGGTGAAGCCTTCGAGCTCCAGCTTAATCGGGCGCATAGACTTCCTCGAGCAGCTCGTTAAAGAGCGCCGTGAGACGCGGGTCCGTCTCGCCGCGATCGGCGAGATACTCGCTGAAGAGCTCGCGCGGAGAGCGGCCGATGCGCTGCGGTGTTGGAACGTCGTCCTTCGGGCCGGGATGATGGGTAGCGAGCTGAACGTCGACGGCGTTCGGGAGCATCTCGCGCACCTCGTCCGCAAGGCCGGGTGTGGGCGGTGCGTCGATCTCGACGCGGAGGTAGTCGTCACTTGCTTCGGAGACGACCTCGATGAGACGCTCCATCGTCGTCTTGACGAAACGTAGGCGCCGGCCCGAGACAAGCGGCACGCATTCGACCGTCGCCGGGGTTTTCGGATCGGCTTCGATGATGTTGACGCTCTTCGCGTCGCGTGTCTCTCCAAAGTCGAGCTGCAGAGGCGAGCCGGAATACCAAATTGGGCAAGCTCCCGGGAGCTTTTGCGCGCGGTGAAGATGACCGAGGGCCGCGTAGTGAAGCGTCGCGGGAAAGGCAGTCGTGGGGATGCTGTACTCGAAGACGGTATGGGCTTGGCGTTCGCCGCCGCCCATGACGCCGCCATGCACCATCGCGTGAGCGAGCAAGATGTCCACGGTCTTGGGCGGTGCTTTGTCGGCGCAGAGCGATTGAATGATTCGATGCGCCCGCTCCGCGTAAGAGCCCACATGCTCGAACACGTCGGTCATCATGAGGTCGTCGGCTTTGACGATGAGACGTTGCGAGAGAAAGGGCAGAAGAGCGATGCGCGCGCCGCCGACTTGGGTCTGAAGTGTAAGGACGCCGCCTTCATCGGGCCGCGCAATCGAAGGGAGCACGCGGATGTTCGTGAGCCGCATCAACGGTTCGACGGCCGCGAGGCGTCTCGGGTTGTCGTGGTTTCCGCTGATGACGACGACCCACTCGCTCGCATGGGCGAGGTCCAAAAGGCCGCGATAGACGATCGCTTCGGATTCCGAAGTGGGGGAGGCGGTGTCGAACAAATCGCCGGCGACGAGAACGATGTCGACCTTCCGCTCCTTTGCGATCGTGGCCATCTCCTCGATCACGGCGCGATGCTCGTCAGCCCGGCTTCGTCCTCGAAGCGTCTTGCCGACATGCCAGTCACCCGTGTGAAGAAAGCGCATCGGGATTTACGTCAGGTGCTCAAGCAAGTCATCGGCACCTTGCTGCTCGATGCAAGGAAAAGAGAGAGCGAGCACTAAGCACTCTATGTCAGCCCCTCGAATGGGTCGCCACCCCCGTTGGTCGGTGTCTTCGACGGGCTGTGGAACACAGCTTCGCTTCGGCGGGTCGCCCAGGATGGAAAGGGAAAGCGCGTCACGAGCGGAATGGGAAGCTCGGGCTGCGAGAGGATCATCGTCCCCGGTTTCACGATGGTGGCGCGCTGCCGGTGAACGGCAGTTAGGAATCCGTACTCGTCACGGTTGGCTTCCGCCGTGTCGAGGCGGCCGACGACGCAGATGGCAGAGTTCGCGATGATGCGGCGCTCGACTTCGCTCGCGGTTTGCTCTGCGCCGATGAGAATGATCCCGAGAGAGCGTCCGCGCTCGGCGACGTCGAGAAGCGTTTCTTTGATTGGGCTGCTACCGTCGCGGGGAGCGTATTTGTTGAGTTCATCGAGGACGACGAACAAGAGCGGTTTCGGCTGACCCGAGCGCTCTTTCTCTTCGAACGCGCGGCGCAAGGTCACCCCGACGACGAAACGTTTGGCGCGATCGTTCAAGTTGTGGAGGTCGATGACGGTGAGCTGGGCTTGCTGGCGGATCGCGTGGCGCGACGCGTTCGCTACATCGCCGCGCACGAGATGCTCGATATGCGGCACCGAGCCGTAGATTCTTCGTACGAAGGCGTTCACCGTTCCTCGCCCCATGGCCGCGCCCGCCCAAGAAGGCCGCGTCAAGTCGTCCTCGACGCATTCCGCGAGAAGTTTCACGAGCTCGCGAAATGTGCGTACCTCACGCCCTTCGATCTTGACGCCGCCGTCACCGAGCGGCTCTGCATCGCGCAGACGCGCCGCAACGTTCTGAATGACGATCGTATATTGCTGACGATCGTCCTCGGCATCCGTGAACAGGAACGGAAGAAGATTCCCGTGGCAGAAGTCCGTTAGGGACCAAAAATAAGAATCAACCCCGGTGTGCCGAGTCGCTACGTCCGGGGCCGCGCTGCGATCGCTGTGGCGAGGGGGCGCCCAGAGCTCGACGCTCGAGAACGCCTCCGCCGGAAGATCGAGCTTTTTGTAACGTGTTCGGTCTTCGTCTTTGAGGCGGGCATTGGCGTGGTCGAGAAAGAGCAAATCCTCGCCCTTCACGTTGTAAACGAGGGCCTTCGTGTTGATGACATCGTCGCCGAGGACTCCGGAGTTGAAAAGGCTGTAGAGAAGGAAGCTCGCGTAGGAGGTTTTCGTCGCCACACCCGAGATACCGCTAATATTGATGTGCGCGCCGCGCGTTCCGTCGATGAACTCCAAGTTCACATAGACGGGCTCTTCATCCCGCGTCATTCCCGCCGGGAGACGCTTTGAAGATTTCATCCCATCGAAAAAGAGCGCTTGCTCGCGCTCCTCCCCGACCGCTCGACGCACAGCCTGGCCGGGTAGAGGCGGTACGAAAATCTCGGGCTCGAACCGCGTCGAGATAATGTGCGCGGCCTGGCTGACTTGGGCCGGCAGGACACCGTCCTGTATAAGAAAGACGTCGGAGTCGAACCGCGCGCCTTCGTGGCGCGCGCGAACTTGGGTCACGATCCCGAAGATATGGACGGTCTCGCCGCTCGGAAGCTCGCGCTCGAGCGCCACGACGTCGTCGAGCTGCAGGAACTGTCCTTCGGATACGGCCACCCAGAACTCGAGGGGGGTTGCGTCCTCGGTCCCAATGACCCGGCCGGCGATCGGTTGGGGATGCGTTGCCTTGGTGCACAACTCCGATAGAGGCCGAGAGCTCGCTTGGCCCCGACTCCCATCATCCGATCATCTCGCTATCAGGCATCCCGAGCGCCGTCATGGTGTTGAGAATCTTGCACCCGATCCTTGCCTCGACTCTCTGTGCCGCCAACCCTCTCGCTCGCATCGCTGAGCCCACGATAGCCTTGTAGCGATGGAACGTTGTCTCGACTTTGCTCCGTTTGCTGTAGCCCGATTCTGTGTGCCACTTTCGTTTGCCGAGCCGAGCTTGTGCTGCAATGTTGCGATTGCGCTGTCGGCTGCTCGCCGGCCCCGATGCGAGCAGGGCGCCCTTGCGCGGCGGTATCAGCACCCTCGGCGAGCGATGAGCGCTGTGATTCTCGATTGCCTCATAGACGCCGCTGGCGTCGTATGCGGTGTCAGCTCTGGCCGATGAGATGGGACTGTCGCTCTGTCTGACAAGCGATGCAACCCGCGATGAATCGCGGGCTCTTTTGCTCGTCAGCTCGCCGGCGACGACTTCGCCAGTCTGCTCGTCGACACACAGATGGAGCTTGCGATAGTCCCTGCTATTTGGTGCTCTGCGCAGCTGGCCGGCGTGGACAGCGAGACCGCTGCTGTCGATCAAGATGTGCAACGGCGTCTTCTGCTTGTCTTGGTAGAAGGGGACCTTACCCAGCTTCGCCTTGCGCCTCGAGATCGTGGTGTGATCGGGCACATCATTGTCTAGCTTCATCAGAGCGAACAACGATCGCAGCAATCCCTCGCTCTGTCTAGATGACAGATGAAACACCATGCCCAGGGTGACAGCCGTCTCGATGGCGTGGTTCGACTACTTGCGTTGACGGCCCGGTTTCCTCCTCCTCGGCCGGGGCGCGTCCCAGTTCACAAGCTTGCCGGCGGTGAGCGAGATCCAGACGGTCAGGCTCCCACGGTTGCGTAGACCCGCCTCATATTCACGCCAATTCCTCACGCGATAGGCCTTCTTCACATACTTCCGCTGAGTGCGTTTGAAAATGCTCATGGGGAACCTCGAATCCGTGAGTAAAGGACAATTGTGGACCGAGATCGCGAGTTGTGCACCAAGGCAGAGGCGAGCCGCTACGGACGCCGGCTTCTGAAGCTCCGTCCCGGCGACCCTTCTCTCGAGCGCCTCATCGCGGAGCTCGACGCTGCGAGTCGGTGACGATTCCTCACACTCTGACGACACGAGCGCACAGTACGCCCATTACGCAAAAAAGGAGATGTGAAACATGGGTAAAAGAATTGAATCGCAGCTGAGATCGGAAAGCTCATGACACGCCTTTTTTTCCCTCTCGTCCTGCTTGCGGTACAGCCCACTCAGCCCACTCAAATTGCCGAGCCGATTCAGGAGCTCAGCTGGCCTCGGGAATTTCCTGGCGATAACGGCGCGAAGCATCGTTCTCTATCAGCCGCAAATCGAGAGCTGGGACGATCAGACTCGAGTGGGGGCGCGGCTCGCTCTGGCCTACTCTGCGTCTGCGAGTGCTCCGCCGGTCTTCGGAGCCTTCGAGCTTGCCGCGGACACGGAGGTCGACCTCGACAACCGGAAGGTGCGCATCACGCGTTTCGAGATTTTGAAAGCGAGCTTCCCGTCCTTGCCGCCGGGGTCGTCGAAGACGTCCATCGAGCTTCGCACCGAAGTCGAATCGCACTTTCCAGCCGACGGGGTCATCGTCTCGCTCGACCGCGTGCTCGCGAATCTCGATCGCGGCGAGGTGCAGCTCGCCGCGGTGGCGCTTTCGAAGGAGCCGCCCAAGATCTTCGTCAGCCGGCGCCCCGCGATCCTCGTGATGATCGACGGCGAGCCGGTGGAAGCGCCCGTCCGAGAGCTCGACTTGCGCTTCGTCGTCAACACGAATTGGGATCTTTTCGTCGATCCGACGGATGGCCGCTACTACTTGCTCGACGAAGACGGCTGGCTCGGCGCGTCGAGCTTGAAGAGCTCGTGGTCGCCCGCGGCGTCGCTCCCCGAAGCGCTCAGCGAGCTGCCCGATGACGACAACTGGAAAAGCGTGCGCGAGAACGTTCCCGGGCGAGTCATCGCATCGGCGGACGTGCCCATCGTTTACGTGAGCCAGGAGCCCTCCGAGCTGATCCTCATCGATGGCGAGCCCGACATGGGCTTGGTGCCCGAGACAGAGATTCTCTGGGTGATGAATACGGAGAGCGACCTTCTATTCCATCAGGGCGACGAGCACTACTATTACTTGGTCGCGGGCCGCTGGTTCCGAACGCCTTCGCTCGACGGTGGCGCTTGGACGTTCGCCTCCGAAGACCTTCCGGAGGATTTCGAGAACATTCCCGAAAGCCACCCCCGCGCCCGTGTCCTACCTTCCGTGCCAGGCACGCCTCAGGCGGACGAAGCGATCTTGCTCGCCCAGATCCCTCAGAAGGCAATTGTGGCGCGAGACGCGGTAACACCCCCGGTCGTGTCGTATCAGGGCGAGCCTCAGTTCGAGCCCATCAATACTACGACGAGCACGACGATGGCCCATGCGGTCAATACGGGACGCGACGTGCTGCGCATCGACGAACGTTACTATTTGTGTTTCGAAGGTGTTTGGTTCGTCTCGACCTCGCCGTCCGGGGGATGGGTAGTGGCGGACGAGATCCCCGACGAGGTCCAAACGATCCCGCCGAGCTCACCCGTCCATCACACGAGCTATGTCAGTGTCTACGACCAGACCTCTACCCATGTAACCTTCGGCTATACAGCGGGGTATGTCGGCGTTTATTACTCTTGGGGCTCGGTCGCTTTCGGGACCGGCTTTTACTACCCACCTTATTATTACGGCGGAGGTATCTATCCGATTTACTATCCGTACCCGCACACCTATGGCGTCGCCGCCTTCTACAACCCGTATACTGGAACTTATGGTCGGGCGGCGCGCGCCTATGGCCCTTATGGCGGTATGGGCCGGAGCGCGGCCTATAACCCGAGGACGGGGAGTTATGCCCGCGGCGCCTCGGCTTGGGGGCCCTATCAAGCGCGCGGATTCGCCGAGGCCTACAATCCCCGCACCGGGACCTATGCACAAACACGCCAAGGAGCAAGCCCATACGCCCGCTGGGGAAGCTCGGCCGTACGCCAGGGCGACGACTGGGCGAGAACGGCGCGGGCTGCGACGCCGAGCCGCGGTATCGCCGGCTATCAAACGTCCTCGGGAAACTCCGGTGCGATCGTTCGCAATCAAGGCAATGTCTATGCCGGCAAAGACGGCAATGTCTATCGCCGCTCGGAAGGTGGCTGGCAGAAATACGACAACGGATCCTGGTCGCAGGCGGAGCGACAACGCCAAGCGCCCGCGAACCGCAACGTCGACAGGAGCACGATGAACCAATTGAACCGCGACTTCCAAGGACGCGCGACCGGTGCGGCGCGCGCTCAGGGCTATCAGAACTGGCGAGCGGGCGGAGGCGCTCGAAGCGGGACGCGCCGCCGAAGACACTGACGTCTCGATTCCTTTGCGTGGATCGTCGCGCTAATATCTGTTGAAGTTGAAAGGAAGAAACCTTGATGCGTCTTGTCATGATGACGTTCTTTTTGACGGCGTCGTCCATCGTCGCGTTGGCTCAGGAGGAGGAAGAACAAGAACCACAGCCTGTGAGCCGTCAGGAAATCCTGAAAAGCAGAGGCGCGAGAAAGCGGCAAATCTCGAGCCCTATGAAGTTTCGGGCGCCGAGAAACGCGCTCGGAATTGGGAGAAAGCGAAGTTCCCACAAAATTGGCTCGTCAAAGGCTGGCATGGCTTTCGTCCAGTCTTCGGCGGTATGCCCTCGGGCTCGGGCTTCGCGCTCGGCGGCGGCTATATCCACGGCCTCGAGTCCCAATACGTTCAGTTCCAGGCCAACGGCCGTTACTCGACCCGCGGCTACACGACCGCGGACGCGGAAGTCGTCTTCCCGCCTCCGCAAATCGGCCGGCGCGTCGAGGTTAAATTCCGAGGCGAGTATCGTGACTTGACGTCGCTGCGCTTCTACGGCCTCGGGAACGACTCGAGGGTCGAAGATCGCTCGACTTATCTGCTCAACGACCAGAGGGCGATGGGTTATTTCTGGCTCAACCCTCGCGGGCTTCTCTCTCTCGGCGCTCAAGGCGGATGGCTCTCGGCGAGGACCGATTCGGGCGACGCGGAGAGTTCCATCGAAGACGTCTTCGATCCGGGGAGAGTGCCCGGCTTCATGAACCCGCGGACCGATTTCCTTGTCACTGGCGGATGGGCTGAGTTCGACCTGCGGGACAAATGGTCGGATCCCGCCGTGGGCGTCGTGGCCCGCGTCACCGGTGAGCGCTACGAGGATACCGATTTGAGCCAACACGACTTCACGCGGGTCATAGCGGATGTCAAAGGCTATATCCCCCTCGGACCCAGAAGCCGCGTCCTGGCGCTGCGCTTCTACACTTCGCACTCCATAGCCGATAGCGGAAAAGAAGTTCCGTTCTACTTGATGGAGACGCTTGGCGGCGCCACGACCGTCCGGGGCTTTCGTGAATGGCGTTTTCGGGATACGCGCAATCTTTATGTCGCGGCGGAGTATAGGTGGGAGGTCATGCCTTTTGTGGACTTTACGGTCTTTCTCGATGCGGGGAAAGTGTTCGCCGATAAGAGCGATTTCAATTTCGATCGCATGCATACCGGCTACGGTTTTGGTATCCGCACCCACGCGCCGGGCGGCATTACCCTTCGGATGGATTTCGCGAACAGCACCGAAGGCTTCAAGTTTCACATCAGTGCTGGACCCGCGTTCTAGACCCATGCATCGACGAATCTTGTTCTCGTTGATGGTCATGAGTTTCTTGAGCTCGTCGCTCAAAGCGCAGAAGTTTTATCCGTACGATCCTCTCTTCGCGGACAACGACAAGCTCGACGTTCCCGAAAAGCCAGAAGAGATCGACCTGTCCGACATGTATGACCGCTTCGGCCACATGTTTCACGACTTTGGAGCCTCTCCCATCGGAAGCGAGGCGACGAACGTCAACACGCTCGACGAAGTGCCGAATAGCAGCTGGTTCACGAACCGGCACGGGTTCGAGCGCATGAGCATCGAAGAGCTCGTACGCGGTTCCAATCGCGGGTCCGGTCCCGATCCGGAAGAAACGTGGACGGTGTTCCGGAGCAAGAGTCAGGGTCTCACCCCTGGCTTTCAAATTTACGACGAGCAGGACGAGCGCTACGTGATCAAGCTCGATCCCATCGAGATCCCGGAGATCGCCTCCGCGGCGGAAACGATCGCGACAAAGATCTTCTACGCGCTCGGCTATCACGCTCCGGAGAACTATATCGTGCACGCCCACCCCGAGCGTTTCGTGATCGAGCCCGGCACCGAGGTCGAGGACACCTATGGCGACAAGATGCCGCTCACGGATTTTCGTTTCCGCCGTACCATCCGTCTCGTGCCGCTGCTTCCGGACGGCACGATGCGCGTGACGGCTAGTAAATATCTCCCCGGAATCCCCATCGGGCCGTTCCGTTATTACGAGACACGCAGCGACGATCCGAACGACGTGATCCCGCACGAAGACCGCCGCGAGCTACGAGGGTTGAGGCTCTTCGCTGCCTGGCTCAATCACGACGACACCCGCGCGCAGAACACGCAGGATGCCTGGGTCGAAGAGAATGGCCAACACCACGTTCGACACTTCATGCTGGATTTTGGCTCGACGCTGGGAAGCGGCTCGGTCGACATGCAAGGCGCGCCCCTCACCTTTACGTACACGCTCGACTTCCGAGACGCGAAGCGAAACATGCTCGGCTTCGGCTTCCGCGTGCCGGAATACCGGCGCGCAAAGTGGCCCCCCTATCCGGAATACGAAGCGATCGGGCGAATCGAGAGCGAGCTCTTCGATTGCGTGGCTTGGCGCAACGACTACCCGAACCCGGCTTTCATGCGCATGACCGCGCGCGACGCGTTCTGGGCGGCCAAGATCCTCATGCGCTTCACCCGCGTAGAGCTAGAAGCCATTGTCGAAACGGGAGCGTTCAGCAATCCAGACCATGGTCCCTATCTCGTGGATGTGCTGGTCGAGCGCCAGCAAAAATGCGGCCGCTTCGGCATCAACGTGATGAACCCGATTGCCGAGTTCCGCATCGAAGGGGGCTGGCTCGACTTCACCAACTTGTCCGAGCAATATGGTTTCGTCGACGCGGAGACGCGGTATCAGATGTCGTGGTCTAGCTTCGACAACCGTTTCGGTGAGCATCAACGATTGAGCGAGCCAGTCACATCGCGTGAGCCGAGACTCGAGCTTCCAGAGAGCGGAAGCGAATTTCTCCGCGCCGAGATCCATTCGCTCAACGACGAGAATCTTTACTGGAACACTGCCGTTTCCGTCTACCTCCGCAAGAACGGTTCCCGTTACGAGCTCGTCGGTATCGAACGCGAGAACCCGGAGATGTTCGCTTTCCCGATGCGTTGAGCGCGGTCTGCGGGGAGAATCCCGCTCGTACTCGATACTCTGCGGCGTCAGCCACAAGGGATTCACTATTCTTGGCGAACTCTGTGCCGATATGCTTGGTGCTGGTCTCGGATCTAGTGTAGATTGTCACGTTCTGGCGGTTTTCGTTGGCCTCTAGTGCCTGCGAACGAGCATCGAAATCGAGGGAGAATCACCAATATGAAATACGGAGAATCCCGGAGCCATCATAGTCTCGAGAATCACGGAATCGTCAATGCGAATGCAGTTTGGTGGAACCTTTCGACTCCGGCGCTCTACGAGCACGCCGTCCAGAGACGCGAGGGTCTCGTCGCCCATCGCGGCCCGCTCGTGGTTCAAACGGGTCAGTACACGGGCCGCTCGCCCAACGACAAATACATCGTACGCGAGCCCGGAAGCGAGAAAGAGATTTGGTGGGATGCGGCCAAGCCGTTCGAGCCCGAGAACTTCGAGAGGCTCAAAGCGCGCCTGACGGCCTACCTCCAGGGCCGGGACCTCTTCGTCCAGGATTGCTACGCCGGCGCCCACCCGGACTATCAGATCCCGATCCGCGTCGTGAACACGCGTGCGTGGCACAATCTTTTCGCCCGCAACATGTTCATCCGCGAGCACCATCCCGCGAAGCTCGCGAATCACGTCCCCGAGTTCACCGTGATCGACGCGCCGCTTTTCCACGCCGTTCCCGAGCAAGACGGGACGCGCTCGGAAGTGTTCGTCGTTTTGAGCTTCAAGAGCCGCGAAGTGATCATCGGCGGCACCGATTACGCCGGAGAGATCAAGAAATCTATCCTGACCGTCATGACCTATCTGCTGCCGCCGAAAAACGTGCTCCCGATGCACTGCTCGGCGAATTACGGCGCGGACGAGAACGATCTCGCGATTTTCTTTGGACTTTCGGGTACCGGCAAGACGACGCTCTCCGCCGATCCGGAACGGACCTTGATTGGTGACGACGAGCATGGATGGAGTGATAAGGGCGTTTTCAACTTCGAGGGCGGCTGCTATGCGAAGGTCATCAGACTCTCCCAGGTAGGCGAGCCCGAGATTTACGAGACGACGCGCATGTTCGGTACGATCCTCGAGAACGTCGTCATCGATTCGACGTCCCGGCGGCTCGACCTCGACAGCGACGTCTTTACTGAGAATACGCGCGCGTCCTACCCGATTAGCCATATCCCGAACACCGCTCGGTCTGGCTCGGGCGGACCGCCCAAACAAGTCTTGATGCTCACTGCTGACGCTTTCGGCGTCCTGCCGCCGATCGCGAAGCTCACGCCCGGGCAGGCGATGTATCACTTCCTCTCGGGCTACACGGCCAAAGTGGCTGGAACCGAGCGCGGGGTGACCGAGCCGCAGGCGACCTTCAGCGCGTGTTTCGGCGCGCCGTTCATGTCGCGCAAGCCGGCGGTCTACGCCAAAATGCTCGGCGAGAACATCGAGAGGAACGCCGTGAGCGTCTGGCTCGTCAACACGGGTTGGACCGGCGGGGCTTACGGCGAAGGCGAGCGGATGAAACTAAGTCACACCCGCGCCATGGTGCGAGCGGCGTTGAGCGGAGCCCTCGACGAAGTCGAGACGGCGGAGCATCCGATTTTCGGCGTCCATGTGCCGCGCTCCTGTCCAAACGTTCCATCCGAAGTGCTCGACCCGCGAGGCACGTGGGCGGATGGGCAAGCTTACGATCGCCAAGCGCGCAAGCTCGCCGGGATGTTCGATAAGAACTTCGAGACCTTCCGCGACGACGTCTCCGAAGAGGTCCGCGCCGCGGCCCCTGCCACAGCTTGACTGACCACCGAAGAAGAGCGATGGGGTTGCCTTTCCGGACGACCGACAAACGTTCGACCGGAGGCCACATGAGTGCCAGTCTCCGATGTAGCGATTTTGCAAGAGCGATCTAGTTACCAAAAGCTGCCGATTTAGATGAAAAAGCTCGTTCTTCTTCGTCACGGCCAGAGCGTGTGGAACCAAGAGAACCGGTTCACCGGGTGGACGGACGTCGATTTGACCGAGCAGGGTATCGCCGAAGCTATCGAGGCAGGACGTGTCCTGAAGCAAGAAGGCTATAGATTCGACATCGCTTATACGTCGGTTCTCAAGCGCGCCATTCGAACGCTCTGGCTCGCGCTCGACGAGATGGATCTCATGTGGATCCCGGTGCGACGCAACTGGCGGTTGAACGAGCGTCACTACGGAGCGCTCCAGGGTCTCAACAAAGCCGAGACCGCAGAAAAGCACGGAATGGATCAAGTCAGAATTTGGCGCCGCAGCTATGCGAGAAAACCGCCAGCCATAAAGCGCGACGACGATCGCTTCCCCGGCAACGATCGCCGTTACGCGGGCCTGTCAGAGAGCGCATTACCGCTAGGTGAGTGCTTGAAAGACACGGTCGACCGCTTCCTGCCTTATTGGAACGACACGATCGCCCCCGATATCGCGGCGGGGAAGCAAATCCTGATTGCGGCCCACGGGAATAGCTTGAGGGCCCTCGTGAAATATCTCGACAACGTATCGGAAGAGGAGATTGTCGCCCTGAACATCCCCACCGGTATCCCACTCGTCTACGAGCTCGAGGACGATCTGAAACCCGTCCAGCATTACTATCTGGGAGATCCCGAGAAAGTTGCGAAGGCCACGCATGCGGTGGCGTCGCAACTTTCTCGGGATACTCCGTGAATGCTGATCTAGATTCGGGCGCGGATTTCGTCCATCGCGGCGTCCGCATAGATTTTGACGGTTCCCGCGCTCTCGGATCTCAAGGTTTCGAGCCGTTGCAGGCTTTCTTGGTTGCCTAGGCGGCCGATAGCCTCGATGGCGTTGAGCCGCGCGAGCTGATACGGATCGTCGAGGCGCTCTTCGAGCGGCTCTAAATCATTGGTGTCTCCCGCCCGTCCCACGACATAGATGGCGCAGGCGCGTACCCAGGGGAGCGGTGGCGCGTCAGCTCGGCGAGCACTTCACGCCGGCTGCGCATTGGAAGCTCGAATTGCGAGCCGCCATGCTCGGCGATGACGCGGGCGTTTTCGTGCTCGAACAGCGGCAGAATGCCCCCGAGCGCGGACGGATCCACTCGAACTTCGAGCGCCTCGATGGCGCTCGAGCGTACATAGCGATCCGGGTGGTTCAAATTGCTCAAGATGAGGCGCATTCCGGGCTCGCCCATGAACGCCGCGCGGAGAATCTGATGGGCGTTCCGTCTAGCGCGCTCCGTTCGCTGGAGGATAGAATCTCGTAGAAGCGACACCGAAGCGTCTTCGGGCAGATGACTCACCGCTTCGACCCGTACGAGGTCGTAATAGGCCTCTTCGGCTTCGAGCGAAAGTATCGGCAAGAGCGCGTGCCGGGGGCGTTGTTGCACGGCCCGGAGCAAATCGCTGACCTCCCTGTGCCGGTCGGAGAGTCACCCGGCGCAGTAAGTATCGGGCATACCGAGCGCGGTCATCTTGTTGAGTATCTCGCACCCAATTCGGTGTTCAACTCGTTGCCTCGCCAACGTTCGAGCCCGCATCTCGGGCCTCATGATCGCCTTGTAACGATAGACCGCGTTCTCCACCATGCTTCGCTCGGTGCAGCCTGAGAGCTTGTACCATTCACGTCGGCCGTGTCTTTCGATGGCACGAATATGGCGGTCGCGTTCCCGCATGGCGGTGTTCGAATTCTGACTGAGCGTGGCGTTTCGTTGCGGCGGAATCACCACGCGCGTCCTTCGTCCAGGGCTGTGCGCTTCGATGGCTTCGTAGACCGCTTCCTTGTCGTATGCACTGTCCGCCGCCACCGACGCTATAGGTGCTTGAATCTGTGTTAGCAAAGGGGGGACTCGCGTTGCGTCGCGAGCTCGTGACGCCGTCAGTTCGGACGCAACAATGTTGCCGGTCTTGCGATCAACGGCGATGTGCAACTTGCGCCAGGCGCGCTGCTTTGGCGGTTTGCGGGTGGTTCCAACATGAATCCTCAAGCCCGTGCTATCGATCATCAGGTGGATTGGTTGATTGCTTGCGGCTTTCCCAATCCGCAGCTTCTTGCGGAGCAGCCTCGACCGCCGACACAACGTCGAGTAGTCCGGGATCTCGATACCGAGCCCGAGAAGCGAGGCGATCGAGTGCAAGAAGCCTTCGGTTTGGCGGTAGGCAAGCTTGTACACCATCCGGACAACCAGGCCCGTTTCAATCGCCATCTCTGAATAGACCCGTTGACCGCCAGGCTTACCGCTCTTGTCGGCCTTCCAGTTCGCGATTGCCTCCTCGTCAAACCAGACCATCAAATCGCCCCGGCGGCGCAGCCCTTCGTTGTATTCCGCCCAGTTGGAAACGTGGTACTTCTTCTGCTTCGCGTGTTTGTACTGGCTGCGCTTGGGATACTTCATGGTCGAACATTACCTCGGCCACCACCATAGGTAGATTTCGCGCTCAGCCAAGAGCGGTGCAACAACGCCGGGCGACCGTGGTGCTCGTGCTCGTGGCTTTCGCCGCCACGCTGTTGCCGGCTTTCCGCGCCGCCCGCATCGATCCGGTGACCGCGCTCCGTTCGTGAGATCGATGCCCGAGAAACACAAGCAGGGTGAGCACTAAGCACTAGACAAGTGTACACTCGCCCTCCTATGACGGTGCGAGACTGCTACACCATTCTCATCGCGAGCTACTTGGAGCCGGAGCACGTCGAGCGCATCCGGCATGTCGATGCGAGACAGCGCGTTGTCTACGAGCCAGACTTGCTGCGACCCCCTCGATACCCCGCCGATCACAAAGGAAAGACTTTCGAGCGCACCGAAGAGCAAGAGCGACGCTGGCAGAGCTTGCTCGAGAGCGCGGACATTCTCTTCGACTTCGACGCGACGCATCTAGAAGATTTGCCCGAGCTCGTGCCCAAGCTTCGATGGATCCAGGCGACGAGCTCCGGCATCGGCCAGTTCGTGAAACGTCGAGGCTATGACCAACGTTTGCCAGAGGTCATCTTCACGACGGCAAGAGGTGTCCATGTACAGCCTCTCGCCGAGTTCTGTCTCCTGTCGATGTTGATGTTCAACAAGAAGCTCGTGCGGCTGAAGCGCGACCAGGAGCGCAAACATTGGGAGCGTCACGCGGGCACCGATCTCGACGGACGTACCTTGGGCATTGTCGGCGTCGGTGCCGTCGGCGCCGAGATCGGCCGCATGGCGCGCGCCATGCGGATGCACGTTCTCGGCATCAAACGGCACATCGAAGACATCGAGCCGGCTTCGCTTCATCTCGACGAGCTGCACACGCTCGCGAATCTCCGCGACGTGTTGTCACGGTCGGAGTTTCTCGTCCTCACAACGCCTCACACCCCGGAGACGGAAAGATTGCTCGGGCGCGCTGAGCTCGAGCTCCTGCCGAAAGGCGCTGTCCTCATCAATCTGGGTCGGGGCATCCTGGTGGACGAGTCCGCCTTAGTGGCGGTGTTGCACTCCGGCCATCTCGGCGGCGCCTGTCTGGATGTGTTCGAGAAAGAGCCCCTGCCGCCCGAAAGTCCGTTATGGGAGATGCCCAATGTTCTCGTGAGCCCGCATTCGGCGAGCACGAGCAACCGGGAGAACGAGCGTCTCACGGACTTGTTCTGCGAGAACCTGCGCCGCTTTCTGAACGACGAGCCTCTCTTGAACGTGCTCGACACGGAAAGGCTGTACTGACATGCGATCCGCACTTGCGTTGATGCTATGGGGCGCCTCCGCGGGCTTCGCCCAGGAGGTAACGGTCATCCGTGGTGGGACGATTTACACCGTCTCGGGCGGCGTGATTCGAAACGGGGAGATCCTCGTCCGCGACGGCAAGATCCGGGCAGTCGGGAACGATGTCTCCGAACCCGAATCGGCACGCGTGCTCGAAGCGCTCGCCGTCGTGCCCGGCTTCATCGACGCGCATACGCACGTTGCACTCGATCGCTCGCAGCACCCACCTGGGCCGGTCACGGCGGAGTGGCGGGCTGTGGATCACGTGGACCTCGAACACTCCATGCTCCAAGTGGCGCTCTCCGGCGGCCTGACCTCGCTCGTCACGCGTCCGGGAAGCGGAATCGTCTCGAGTGGACAAGGTGTTGCGCTGAAGCTTCGCGGCCGCTCGGGCGCGGCGACGGTGCTGAAACCTTATGTGGACCTCAAGATGGCGGTGCGGCCGCTCATCAACTTGAGACCAGACGACGCACCCGCGACGGTGATGGGCTGGTATGCGATCGCGGACGACTATTTTCGGCGCGCGAAGGACTACTTGGAGCGTGACGCCTCGGGGAACGCGCGGCTCGACGCTCTCGCTGCCGTGCTCCGTGGGGACGTCATGGTCCATGCGCACAGCCACTATCCGAGCGAGATCCAGATGGTGCTCCATCTTGCCGAACGCTACGGCTTTCTCGATCGGGTGGCGCTCGCGCACGTCGAAGAAAGCCTTTCCCATCGCCGCGCTGCTTGCGAAGAGGGGCGTCATCGCGGTCGTCGGCCCCGTGATGATCGTGCAGTATTACGGCGACGAGAGCAGCCATAACGTCGTGCAAGAGCTCGCGGAAGCCGGTGTCGTGACCAGCGTGCAAACCGATCAAGGGCGCGAGCAGCTCGGTGATTTCCGCGAATATGGAGCTTTTCTCGTGCGTCACGGCCTGAGCGAAGAGCACGCGCTCCAAGCGCTCACGCTGAACGGGGCGAAAGCGATGATGCTGGACGATCGGATTGGAAGCATTGCGGTCGGCAAGGACGCGGACCTTGTGCTCCTCGACGGCCACCCGTTCGACATGACGGGCGATCGCATCGAGCGAGTCCTCGTCGACGGCGTCGTCGAGTACGAACGACCGAGCCGCCCCGTCCGCTCCATGACCGCTGTCGGCCCGTTCTCGCCCCTCTCGACAATGCGCGGCGCGGTCCCGGCCGGCCCGTCCTTCAGCTTCGTGAACGCGCATTTGTTTACGGTGACCAAAGGCGCTGCCAAAAACGCCACGCTCGTCGTCGAAGACGGCAAGATTATCGCCGTCGGCGCCGAGGCGACTCCGCTCGAGGAACATCCGACGTTCGACCTTGGCGGCCGCGTCGTCTTGCCGGGCTTCGTTTCGGCACTCGCCTATCCCAACGACTGGATTGGCGACTTGAAATGGCAGCTTCAAAACGATGAGATCACGGATCGGGTAACACCCGAGATGAACGCTCGCTTCGCCGTGGACCCTTGGTTTCCGTCCTTCGACGTCATCCGCGACATCGGTATCACGACGCAGAACGTAACACCCGGACACCGGAACCTCGTGGGTGGAAGCGGCGTGGTGATCAAGAACGCGGGGATGGATCTCGACGCGATGGTGCGGAAAGAGCCGAGTGCCCTCGTCTTCTCGGTCGAAGAGGATCGCGGGGAGATCCGCGCGGCGATTTCAATGCCAAGCTCGAAGCGCTCGGGCCCGCTCTACGGCGTGAGGTGCCCGCAATCTTTCACGCCCGCACGGAAGCCGAGATCCGAAAGGCGATACGGCTCGCGGACGAGTTCGGATTGCGTCTCATCGTCAGCGGGGCCGTCCAAGCCCACCGTCTTGCGCCCGAGCTTGCGCGCGCCAGCGTGGGCGTCATCCTTGGCGACACCGCGTCGCGGCTCGAAGCCATCCGCGGCGGCGGAGAGGGCTACGACGTCCAGGCTCCCGCTATCCTCTCGCAGGCGGGTGTTACCGTCTCTTTCTACGGGCCGAGCGGCTCGCGGCGCGGGATGCCGACGGGGCGGCTCGGCGGCGAGCCGGCGCTCAACGCGGCTTGGGCGTTTCGCCACGGCGTCTCCGAGGAGGAAGCGCTGAAGATGTTCACGCTGAACGCGGCCGAGATGATGGGCATGGATGCGCGTCTCGGGAGCCTCGACGTCGGCAAAGATGCCGATCTCCTCGTCTTCGAAGGACACCCGTTCGACTATCGGGTTGTGCCGAGATGGGTCTATATCGACGGCAAGTTGGTTAGCGAAGGGCGGTGACCCACAAGCCGTCGGGACCCTTGCCCGCATCGTGGGTCGAGAGGACATTTAAGGTCTCGAGGTCGAGCACCGATACCGTCCCCGCGCTCGTGTTCGCGACGAAAAGCCGGGTGCCGGCGACGTCGAAAGCCATGCCTCCGGGTCCTTCGCCCACCGCGATCTTGGCGGTCACTTTGCGAGCGGAGAGGTCGATGACGTAAACCTGGGCCGAAGCGCGATGAGTGACGAACGCGTGCCGATCGTCGGGTGCTACGGCCACGCGCACGGGGCCCTCGCCGAGCGCGATCTTGGCCTGGAGGCTCAGATCCGATGCATCGAATAAATGCAAGTCGTTATCGTTGCGATTCGCGACGAGCAGCCAGCGTTCGTCGTGCGAGAGCGCGATGCCTTCTGCTCCGGTTCCGGCCTCGGCGTGGACGATGGATTTTGGGCTCGCCGTCTTCCACAGACTCACGGTGCCGGCCTCGCGATTCGCAATGTAGGCGCGCGCGCCGTCCGCGGTGAGAACGACCATGTGCGAGCCGCCCATCCCGGTCGAGACCTCGTCGACGATCCGACGCTCTTCCAAATCGATCGTGAAAATACGCTCAGTCTGTTCGTTGGTCAGATAGAGCCACAGCCCATTTGGATGCAAGGCCATCCCGTGCGGATAATGGAATCGAGGCGATGCGAGCCGGTCAACCTCCTCACCTTTTGCGAGGTCGACGATCGAGATGGTGTTGCTACGAGAGTTGGAAGTGATCGCGTAGCGGCCCCCGCGCGTGACGACAACTTCGTGCGGGTTTCCGCCGACGGGCACGGTGCGCGTGACTTCGAGCGACGCCGTGTCGAAATACAGTAGAGCGTCCGAGGATTTGTCGGCGATCAAGAGGGTCTCAGAGAGAGCCCCGGCCGAGAAAGCGGCGCTTAGCGTGATGGCTAGAAAGGTTCGTGGCATAGCAGAGCGATTCTAGCGCACACTTTCCTCGAGTGCTTCAAGCAGCGATCAGCGGATGCGGATGCTCCCCGAAGAGGTCTTCAAATCGAGTCGATGACCGCCGCCGCGAACCGTCCCATTCATTTCTTTACGGCTCAACTTGCCCACGACTTCGACGGGATGATCGGAGTCGATGTTACCGGAGCGCGTGCGCGCATGCAGCTCGAATTGAGCGTCGGTAGGGATGCGTACGCGGATGCCGCCGGAGGAAGCGTTTAACCGCCAATCGGCTGCGAGATCGCCCTCGGCTTCGATGCCCCCGCTTCCGGTGCTGACCTCCAAAGCTCCGCGAATGCCGTGCACGCGGACGGGGCCGGAACCTGTTTCGACTTCGACATCGCCAGCGGTTTCCTCGACAACGACGCTCCCGCTTCCGGTTTCGGCGCGAAGTGCTTATGCGCTCACGTCGAAGCGAATCGTTGCGTCCGAGCCAAATTTGGATTCATTGATACTGATGCCCGCGCCGGGTTCTTGGGGAAGGGTGGCGGTACCGTTTTGATGTCATAGCCCCCCGCCACCAATATTTCGTTCGACAGCGGATCGTGCTCCGCGCGATAGAAATTGGTGATCGCACGGCCGACATGGAGCTGCATGTAAAAGCTTTTCCATCTCTCGCTCGAGCTCCTCGAGGGCTTTCCCGCCTTGTCGAGCTCGCCCTACTGATACAGGGGACTAGCACCTAGCGTGCTATCCTACCGGATCCATGGCCGGCGTTTTCTCAAGGAACGTATGACGGCATCGGTCGAATTCAACCGCTCGTGGAACGTCGCCGGCGCTCTGCTGATCCATCAGCATCTGCGAGGCCTACGCCTTTCGTGTCTTCAACCTCCTGTCAGGCTAGCAAGGATAGGACCGCAATGACACAACCACTCATCGAATGCGTTCCCAATTTCAGCGAAGGGAACGACTTGTCCGTCATCAAACAAATCACGTCGGAGATTGAGGGCGTAGAGGGCGTGAAGCTTCTTGATGTCGATCCGGGAAAGGCGACGAACAGAACGGTCGTCACCTTCGTGGGGGCGCCGCGGGAGGTGATCACAGCAGCGGTCCGCGCGGCAAGAAAGGCCGCCGAGCTCATCGACATGAGCCTGCATCACGGTGAGCATCCTCGCTTCGGCGCTATCGACGTCTGTCCCTTGATCCCGGTGGCGAACATCACAATGGAAGAGACGGTGCTGCAGGCCCACGAGCTCGCTAGACGGCTGGGAGAGGAAGTGGGTCTCACGATCTATTGCTATGAGCACGCGGCGCGAACAGAACAGCGAAGAAACCTGGCTCTCGTGCGTGAAGGTGAGTACGAGGGGCTCGAGGACAGGCTCGCGAGTCCGGATTGGAAGCCGGATTTCGGTCCCGCAACATTCAACCCGAGGTCGGGGGCCACGGCCGTCGGAGCGCGGGCCTTTCTCATTGCCTATAACGTCAACTTGAACACCACGTCCACCCGGCGCGCCAACGCCATCGCCTTCGACGTGCGCGAGAAGGGGCGCAAGAAACGCGAGGGGAACCCGCTAACGGGTCCCATCGTCAAGGACGAGAAGGGCGAGGACGTTTGGAATCCAGGGTCCCTGAAAAGTGTCAAGGCCATCGGCTGGTTCATCAAGGAGTACGGAATTGCGCAGATCTCGATGAACCTCACCCATCTCGGCGTGACTCCGGTTCACGTGGCCTTCGACGAAGTCTGCGAGAAGGCGCGGCTGAGAGGTGTCCGGGTAACCGGCAGCGAGCTCGTCGGCCTCATCCCACTGCAGGCGATGTTCGATGCGGGCCGCTTCTTTCTCAGAAAGCAGCAGCGCTCGACCGGCGTCTCGGACGAGGAGCTCATCAAGATCGCCGTCAAGTCGCTCGGATTGAGCGATCTCTATCCGTTCAAACCGGACGAGAAGATCATCGAATACGCCATGGCCGATCGCTCAGAAAGGCGATTGATCGACTTGACGGTCGCAGACTTCACCCACGAGACGGCCAGTGAATCGCCCGCTCCAGGAGGTGGTTCCATCTCCGCCGCGGTTGGCGCCTTGGGCGCGGCGCTCGCGACGATGGTGGCGAACCTCTCAGCTCACAAGCGGGGCTGGGACGATCGATGGGAAGAGTTCTCGAGCTGGGCGGAGAAAGGCAAACGCTTTCACGACGAGCTACTAGCCCTTGTGGACGAAGACACCCGAGCCTTCAACAAGGTTATGGACGTCTTCTCCATGCCGAGAGACACGCAAGCGCAGAAGGCCGAAAAAAAACGCGCCATGCAGGAGGCGACAAGATACGCGATGGACGTTCCGTTCAGGGTGATGCAGAGCTCCTACGATTCTATGGAAGTGATCAAGGCGATGGCGGAGAACGGCAACCCGAGCTCAGCCTCCGATGCCGGCGTCGGCGCGCTCTGCGCCCGCACAGCCGTGGCGGCAGCGTATCTCAACATCAAGACCAACGCGGCGGGACTCGCGGACAAGAAGTTCGTGGATGACATGCTCAAAAAAGGCAAGGAGATTGAGACGAAAGCCATCTCTCTCGAACAAGAGATACTCGCCATCGTGAACCGCCAGATCGTGCATTAGCAAGCTGCTGGCCTCGGTTTCCTGATTCTTCGTTGCGGCGTTCCGCAAAGCCACCCTAAAGTTTGGGCTGGTGCCAGCCGATTGGGGTTTTGAGTGAATTGCGGCCGGGCACGTCCATGCACTGGGCTGCTAGGTCATAGGATTGTGGGAACCCACTCATCGAAGAGGCGGAGCCGGGCCTGCGGGTTCACCCGCCCGGTCATCAACGAGAAAGGGCAACTTCTTCTCAATGCCGGGACGGTCCTTTCAATGGCATTGGAAATTGCCGGTGCAGCTTGTGATCGTGGCCGCTTACTCCCATGAGCCTCAACGCTCGCATGTCTTGTAGTGTCACGGATCGAACGGCTCGCTGTGGTTGCGGTCAGACCGGTCCGGCGGTAGAGTTGTCTCCCGCCAAGATCGCATCGATTCTTGTCGGTATCGAGATCGCTTTGATCAAAGTCGACCAATTCGAAAGCGTCTTCAAATCGGCGGCGAAGCTCAGCTTCAAACGTCAACAGCTGTCCTTCGAGAAGATTGCCGTCGTTACCGACCTCGACGCGGAAGAGGCCAAGACGCTCGCCGCGAGGGTTCGTGCTTTCTTGCACGTTCTCGGAGACGGCCCCCAGTGGATGGTGCTCGACCGCAGCCAGTCGAAGACGGTCGAGCAGCTTCTCGGACTCGTCGAGCAGGAGAAGCCGGAACTGCTCGTGACGTACCGGAACTTGCATAGCGCGGCCTGGCGTTGGCCCTACAGCCTCGGGCCTCGGCTCGACGTCCTCACTCAAGGGACGAGCTGCCCCGTCATGGTCATTCCGCACCCGCGCGACGATGCGTCCTTCGACGCGTCGATGCAGCACACGGAAGTGGTCATGGCGGTGACCGACCATCTTGTCGGAGACAGTCGCTTGGTCAGCTACGCGGCCCGCTTCACCGAGGAGAGCGGCGATCTCTTTCTCACGCATATCGAGGACGACGTTACCTTCGAACGCTACATCGAGGCGATCTCGAAGATTCCTTCTATCGATACAGAAAACGCTCGGGAGCAGATCATCAAACAACTGCTCAAAGAGCCTCGCGACTATATCGAAAGCTGCACGCGGGAGCTGAAGGGAGAAGGCTTGGACCTTCGGGTTCATTCCGAGGTTCGAACCGGTCACCGTCTGACCGAGTACAAGCAGCTCGTCGAGGACCAGTCGGTCCAGCTTCTGGTGCTGAACACGAAGGACGAAGACCAGCTCGCGATGCACGGCCTTGCTTTCCCCCTTGCCGTCGAGCTTCGCCAGATTCCTTTGCTCATGATCTGAGGCAACACTTCACCATGCTGCCCGAAGCTACATTTGCCGCTGTCCAATCCGGCGTCACCGCGCCGCATCCAAAAGAAGTACCACCCTCGGTAACGCTTCTTTTTGCTGCCATTCTCGTCGGTTTGATTCTTTGCCTTGCGTTGGAAGAGAAACTACACGCAAAAAAATCAGTGATTGCCGGCTTTTTCGCCATCGTCTGTCTCACGCTCGGCGCGTTCATGGAGCTTCTGCCCTTCGGTGAGGTGACGCTCGCCGATGGTCATCACATCAAGCTCCCGGTCTTCATTCCTTCCATCGACTGGGGCGTCGTTACCATCATTCTCGGGGCCAGCATCTTCGTCGACGTCACCAGCAAGTCCGGGCTCTTCACCTGGATCGCCATCAAGCTGACCAAGCTTTCCAAAGGGGATCCCCTGCTGCTGCTCGTCTTCTACGGAGCGATGACCACCGTCTTCTCCGCAGTACTGAACAACGTCACGGCGATGATCATCATCGGCTCTCTCACCGCCGTGTCGTTGGAGAAGCTCGGGCGAGACGACAAGCTCTTGGGCTTCTTGCTCATCGAGGGTCTTCTGACGAACGTAGGAGGACTGCTCACTCTGATCTCTTCCGTTCCCAACATCATCGTCGGTACGACGGCCGGCATCGGTTTCGTTGATTTCTTTGTCAAATCCAGCCCCTACGTGCTCGTGGTCACCGTCATCACCATCTGGCTCGGCTCCAGGCGATTCGGGATCGAACGGCTCGCTTCGGAAGAGAAAGCGGAAGCAGCAGAGCGCGTCGCTACCTTCGACGAGAACGACGGCATCGAGAGCATGGGATTCTTCTGGTTCGGGGCGGTCATGCTCGTGCTCTTCATCGCCTTCATCGCCGGGGCCTCCTTCGATAGCTGGGCCATTGGGAAACTGGGCATGGGCTTCGTGGCCATGAGCTTTGCGATGGTGATGCTCCTTCGCTACAAGTCTGAACCGCATACTTTCTATAGCGCGGTCGATTGGGATCTGATTCTCTTTTTCGCCTTTCTCTTTGTGACCATCTACGTCATGGAAGAGGCGCTCGTTCTGGAGCTCATCGGGCGAGGATTTGCGCCCATCATCGGGATGGGGGAAAGGGTCGGTGGCGGGCTTCTACTTCTCGTGGCTGCCGTGGCCAGCAGCGTGACAGACAACATCCCGCTATCGGCGATGCTCGCCAAGATCCTTACTTCGGGGAGCTTTCAAACGCCCGCGGACTCACCTCTCTGGTGGTCGGTCATCTTCGGGGCAAACCTGGGCGGGAACCTCACTCCGATCGGCTCGGCCTCGACCCTCGTGGCGGTCACCATCATGCACAAGCACGGACTCGAGGTCTCCTTCCTCAAGTTCGTAACCCTCGCCCTGCCTTTCGCGATCGTGCACATCGCCCTCGCCACAGCCTACGTCTTGATCTGGCTGTCGTGACCTCGCGGAAGGACTAACGAAGTATGGACGGCGGCCGATACGATAAGAGGAGCCATGGTAGACATCAACCGTCGTGAACGCTACATTCGGACGAAGATACTCTATTACGGCCCGGCGGCAGGCGGCAAGACGACGAACCTCATCGCGTTACATCACTTTGCGGATAAAAGCGCCGCGGCGAGCTCGTGTCGCTCAACTCGACGCAGAACCGTACGATTCTGCTGGATCTCCTTCCGGTCAAAACGCCCGCCTTTGGTGGCCCGTCGAAGCTCTATCTGAGCAGCGACACCGGAAACGAGGCAACGCTCGTCCTGCCTACCCAACAGGACGAACGCACCGGTGTCGACAGAGTGAAGCCGACGGCTGCGTGACCGCGCGCGGCGTCGGCCGCACGCGTAAAGCGGTCCCGTGTCCGCGAGCTAATGCAATGCCGCTCCCGATGGTTTATGTCTCTAATCAAGAGAACTCTGTGGCCAAGTGCTACCGTTTCCAACGTCCAGCTTCGGCATCCGTAGCAACTTCCTGCCTCCGCGATGCCTTGGTGCACAACTCGCGATCTCGGTCCACAATTGTCCTTTACTCACGGATTCGAGGTTCCCCATGAGCATTTTCAAACGCACTCAGCGGAAGTATGTGAAGAAGGCCTATCGCGTGAGGAATTGGCGTGAATATGAGGCGGGTCTACGCAACCGTGGGAGCCTGACCGTCTGGATCTCGCTCACCGCCGGCAAGCTTGTGAACTGGGACGCGCCCCGGCCGAGGAGGAGGAAACCGGGCCGTCAACGCAAGTACTCGAACCACGCCATCGAGACGGCTGTCACCCTGGGCATGGTGTTTCATCTGTCATCTAGACAGAGCGAGGGATTGCTGCGATCGTTGTTCGCTCTGATGAAGCTAGACAATGATGTGCCCGATCACACCACGATCTCGAGGCGCAAGGCGAAGCTGGGTAAGGTCACCTTCTACCAAGACAAGCAGAAGACGCCGTTGCACATCTTGATCGACAGCAGCGGTCTCGCTGTCCACGCCGGCCAGCTGCGCAGAGCACCAAATAGCAGGGACTATCGCAAGCTCCATCTGTGTGTCGACGAGCAGACTGGCGAAGTCGTCGCCGGCGAGCTGACGAGCAAAAGAGCCCGCGATTCATCGCGGGTTGCATCGCTTGTCGGACAGAGCGACAGTCCCATCTCATCGGCCAGAGCTGACACCGCATACGACGCCAGCGGCGTCTATGAGGCAATCGAGAATCACAGCGCTCATCGCTCGCCGAGGGTGCTGATACCGCCGCGCAAGGGCGCCCTGCTCGCATGGGGCCGGCGAGCAGCCGACAGCGCAATTCGCAACATTGCAGCACAAGCTCGGCTCGGCAAACGAAAGTGGCACACAGAATCGGGCTACAGCAAACGGAGCAAAGTCGAGACAACGTTCCATCGCTACAAGGCTATCGTGGGCTCAGCGATGCGAGCGAGAGGGTTGGCGGCACAGAGAGTCGAGGCAAGGATCGGGTGCAAGATTCTCAACACCATGACGGCGCTCGGGATGCCTGATAGCGAGATGATCGGATGATGGGAGTCGGGGCCAAGCGAGCTCTCGGCCTCTATCGGAGTTGTGCACCAAGGCACCTCGCGGCCGCTGAAACGTTACGTTGGAGGTTGTACGAAAAAACTTGTTTGGAGAAATTTCTGAGACGATGTACGTAGCGGAAGAAAGGAATTCGAGAAAAATCTCGACCAGGAGCCGAAACCCCGTACGGTGCAGAAGGTGCGTCGAGCTCGACGTTCGGGCATGACGGGAGGACGCGATCGGCGCCGGGCCGTGCGAAGGATTCGGCGTTGGGCCACCCGGCAGAGCTGGCCGACAAAGCTCCACGCGTTGAGATGTTCGACGACGGCATCATTCCAACGTTCTGCTGAGGCCGCCGCACGATAATAGTAACGAAGCAGCCCACCGAGTCGCTCGCGGCACTGGATGCTGGGCCCAGGCGGACCTTGTGGACTCGGAACCGAGCATTTTGTTTCCGACACCCTGGTGATTTCTCTCGCGCAGATATGGAGCCGATATTCGCGGAGGGCGCGTTCCAGCGCGCTTCGACCAAACAAGATCATCCGGTCCAGGCACTCTTCTTTGATCGAACGAACGAAGCGCTCCGCTCGGGGATTTCGGAGGAATCGGGACGGCGTCGACGTCGTTCGCCCCCAGAATTTCTCGAATCCCCGTTGTGTATTTCGAATCTCGGTCGATGATGAGGTGCGAGTAGCCTCGGAGAAAGCTGTCGTCGAACGCGGTGACGTCGAGCGCGACCTGTTTCATGAAGACCCGATCCGGGTTCGGTGTCGGCGTCGCGATGTGAACCCGACGAGACTTGATCTGAATCACGAAGAAGACGTAGAACGTGACGAGGCCTACGGGAGTCCAGATTTCGGTCGTGAAGAAGTCAGCTGCGGCGAGGGTATCCCAGTGGGTGCGAAGAAACTGGGACCACGTCGTTTTTCGCCAGGCTCTCCGCCTTGTGAGAGGCCCGGACACACTTCCCGCGTGCCTGGAGCTCGCCGCGAGTCGAGTCGGGCTCGGCGTGCAGTTCGTCGGCCGACGCGAGGAGTCCCATTGCACCTATGCCGAGATTGTCGAGCGCGCGCTCGAAGTTGCCGGGGCGCTCCGGATGCTCGGCGTCGAAGCTTCGGACCGGGTCGCGATTGCCGTTCCCGCGAGCTTTGCCTTTTATGAAGCTTTTTTCGGGGCGCTTTTCGCCGGTGCGGTCCCAGCCGCGTTGCCCCAACCGCGCCGCTTGGGCGGGAGGAGCGACTATGCCCGCGCCGCGGTTTTTATGATCGATGGCTGCGGGGCGCGTCTCGCGATCGCTTCGGAGCGAGCACAAGGCGCCATTCCGAGAGAGGCTTGCGAGCTCGGTGTCTTTTTGCTTCAAGACCTTCCGCGCCGTCGGTCCGCGCCGGTGCCGGTCGCGCCGATGGACCTCGCCCTCGTGCAGTTTACGTCGGGGACGACAGACGTAGCCAAGCCCATCGGTCTGACCCACGAGCAGGTTCTCGCGAACGTTCGCGCGATCCTGGACGAGCTCTTGAAGGCCTACCCGGAAGATAACGGCTTCAGGCACAGCGCGGTGTCATGGCTGCCCCTCTACCACGATATGGGACTCGTCGGTGCGCTTCTCACGTCGCTCGTACGACCGGGGCCGCTCACTTTGATGACGCCCGAGCTGTTTGTGGCTCGCCCCGCGCGATGGCTGCAAACGATCTCGAAACACCGCGCGAGCGTCAGCCCTGCACCTCATTTCGGCTATGCACTTTGTGTGGATCGCGTTCGTGACGACGAGCTCGAAGGTGTGGACCTGTCCAGCTGGCTTCTGGCGCTCGACGGCGCTGAGTCGGTGACGCCTAAAACACTCGAACGATTCCTCGAACGTTTTCGTCCCTACGGTTTGAGAGACAACGCCCTGACGCCAGCTTACGGGATCGCTGAAGCGGGACTCGCGGTGACCTGTTCTTCGATCCGCGGTAGTTATCGCACTCGCGCGTTTGAGGGGCGCACGCTCGTGAGCGCGGGCCCGCCGCTCGGAGATTTTCGTGTGCGCATTTCGGGTGGGGCGAGCGGTGGCGTCGGCAAGATACTCGTTTCCGGCCCATCGCTCATGTCCGGCTATCTTGGCCTCCCGGATGCAACGCGGCGCGTATTGAAAGACGGCTGGCTCGATACGGGAGACGAGGGGTTTGTCGAGGACGGCGAGCTTTTTCTGACGGGCCGCAACCGCGACAGGATCGTGGTGCGCGGAACGAACTATGCGCCAGAGCACTTCGAAGAGATCGTCGCCAGTTTGGAAGGCATCGGAAACGTCGCCGCCGTCGGCATCGTGACGGAGCAGGGTGATGAGTTCTGTATTCTGGCCGAAGTGAGACGCCGATAGAGAGACACTTCCAGCGAATGGGCGCGGGTGGCGATCAGAGACATCCTCTCCGCACAAACGGGCATCGTGCCTTGTCGGATCCAGCTGCTCGACCCGGGCTCGCTACCGAGAACGTCGAGCGGCAAACTGCAGCGCGGCGAAGCGGCGCGCCGTTTCGCCGGCTGACACGTTCAACCGTCGGTGGGGACGCGGGTCTTGCCGTTGCGTAGCGGTGAACGGTTCCTTTAACGTGTTGAGGACGCATGGCGAAAATGAGTTCGCGGGAACGCGCCGCTTTGGATAAAGCGGTGAGCCTTCACTCGATAGGCGGATGTAATATCGCTGACATCAAGTGACGGAGAGTTGCGGCGTTCATGAAGATCGTGCTCCGCGAAGCTTACCGCGGCATCGCACGCGGTGATGGCGATCCACTGTCTCGGCGAGCTCAACGGGATGCCGTTTATTCCTCGACCGACTCGATGTAGGTGTCCTTAGTGCAGCGCGACAAGAACGAGCTCTCGAACCTGCAGATCATGAACCGAATCCTATCGGCTTTCGAATAACCGCCGGCGCGTTGCAGCGGCGCTTGTGAGCTCGTGATGGCAATGATTTGAGGGGCGAGCGGGAGTGAGCGTCTTGCGCCTGGCGCCGAGCCAGTGTCCGGGTTGACGCTGAGGCGTCAACCCACCACGTTGACGCCTGTGCCTTCCATAAACTCGATCCGCGCTCCTCGAGCCGCCTTTGACCCAAACAGCGTGTTCCGTGCGTTGAATGTTTGGGTCGGCGTCGCGGTATCGCGAGATAGGAGCCAGCGCAAGACGGCGCGCCGTACTCGCGCAAGGCATCGCGTCATAAAACCAGCGAGCTCAGGCTGCGCAGCGACTGTAATAATGATGGAGGCCGCCGACCTTGGGAACGACTATCACTCGCCCCATCGAGGGCCGCTGCACAGGTCGTGTCTCGGGTGCATCCTTCTGGAGCGACAAATGAGTCCGGCAGGAAAGATAGTAGTCGACATATTCGCGTAGGATTCGCCTCAGGTGCCGCTCGTTTAGAACGATCACGTGGTCGAGACAGTCGCGGCGAATGGTACCAATGACTCTTTCGACGAATGGATTTTGCCATGGCGAGCGCGGCGCCGTCCGAACCTCGTCGACGCCGATTCCTGCGACTCGCTGGCTGAAGTACGGACCATAGACTCCATCTCGGTCTCGCAGCATGAAGCGAGGAGCACTCTCCCAGGGAAAGGCATCGACGATCTGCTGCGCGGTCCACTCTGCAGAATGGTGGTCTGTGACATTGAAGTGAACGATCCGTCGCCGATCGTGACGGAGAACGATGAAGACGAAGAGAACTCGAAACGTGGCGGTTAAAAGCGTGAAGAAATCGACCGATACCAAGTCCTTGACATGGTTGTCGAGAAAGCTCCGCCACGTCTGAGACGGTGGTTTTCGATGCCGAATCATGTACTTGGACACCGCGGCCTGGGAAATGGATATGCCAAGCTTCGTGAGCTCGCCGTGCACTCGAGGCGCTCCCCAGAGCGGATTGGCTCGATTCATATCCCGGATCAGCTCGCGTACTTCGGGAGCGACGCCGGGTCGACCCGGCCGACGCCTCCGGCTCTTCCATGTCCAGTAGCGTTTAAACCCGGAGCGGTGCCACCGGACAACGGTCTCGGGCTTCACGATGACGAGAACCCTAGTCCAGTCGGTCCAGAATCTTCGCAACAGCACCCAGAAACCACGGTCCACATTCGACAACCGCGGTTGTTTCACCGACCGTAGGAGGACGACGAGCTGCTGGCGCAGAGCGAGATTTTCAAGACCCAGTGAACGACGCGTTTTGAAAGCCGCGATGAGCGAGCAGAGAAGCGACCAAATCATGCCGGGATACTGACGTCGACGTGCGAGAAAATCAATAACGACGCCCGCGGATGAATAAATAGAAGGGACAGGTGTGCGCTTGACGAACTTCCACGCCGCGCCGAGCTGCGGCCCGTCTCGCGCGATGTTGATGTCGGGCGTGACGAGCTGGGAAGCCGGTGTCCGAGGACGCGGCGGCGCGCTCGCCGACCACGTCGCGCCGCTCCCGCAACTCCTTCGCGACGCGGGCTATCACACTTACATGGCGGGCAAATGGCACCTCGGGCACGAGAACGCGCAAAGCCCTCGAGCGCGCGGCTTCGAGTCTTCTTTCGCGCTCGTGCGCGCCGGCGACAACCATCTCGGCGCGAGCATCTTTCCCGATGAGGACGTCGCCTACCGCGAGAACGGCACGCCCGTCGACCGACTTCCAAACGGGTGGTTCTCCTCTAAGCTCTACACCGACAAGCTTCTCGACTACATCCGAGCTAACGAAGGCGATGGCACTCCCTGGTTCGGCTACCTGGCGCTCACCGCACCCCACTGGCCGCTTCAATTACCGGAAGACTGGATCGACCGGCATGCCGGGCGCTACGACGAAGGCTACGACCTGTTTCGAAAAGCGCGTCACGCGCGCGCTCGGGAGCTCGACGTGTTGCCCGAGGCGCTCGACCTCGAAAGCTTCCGGGGACAAGCCGAGGCGTGGGACGCGCTGGACGAGGAGTCCAAGAGAATCTACTCCCGTGCGATGGAGCTCTACGCCGGCATGGTGGAGAACATGGACTTCCACGTCGGCCGCGTGGTCGACTACTTGAAAGAAAGCGGGCAATACGAGAACACGGTGATTCTCTTCTTCTCCGACAACGGCTCTTCCGGAAGCGACGCGAGCTTTCGGCCGACGACGCTCCCGAGGACGGACTACGACTCGAGCTTGCCGAACATGGGACGTGAAGGCTCGTTCGTCGCCATTGGCCGGGGCTGGGCGGAAGCGGCAACCGCACCTTATCGCGACGTGAAAGGATCTCTGCACGAAGGCGGCACCTTGGCGGCGGCGTTCTTAACGCACAGCTCGGTGGCCGATCGTGGCGGCGTCGATCGGAGCTACTTGACGATGATGGACGTCTTGCCGACGCTTCTCGATATCACCGGAGCACGACTTCCCGGAACCGAGTTTCACGACCGTAAGGTTCTACCGATCCGCGGCCGATCGTTCTGGCAGCGTGTGCGCGGCAGCCAGCAGCCCGTTCATGGGAAACTCGACGCGATCCCGTGGATGACGACGGACCGACAGGCCGCGCTCGTTCGATGGGAGTGGAAGATCATCAAAGAGAGGCGCGGTCGGCCGGCTTCTCCCGACGCCGCGCCGCCGGACTGGCGGTTGTATCAGCTCGTCCAAGATCCTGGAGAGACGGAGGAGCTGTCCGCTCGTCACCCCGAGGTCAAGACCGAGCTCATCGCACTCTGGAACGCGTACCGAGCGGGGCTATAACAGCAGCTTCGATTTATTCTTTATAGTCCGAAACGCCATCGAGGCCGCCCGTCCATCCCATCTCGTCAATCTGGCCCGGTGATCCGCGCCGTTGACTGGGCGGGATCTCTTGACTACACTTCAGCGCGGTGCATTCGTTAGAGACCAAGGTCGGGCAGCTTCGAGACCTGCTTCGGGAGATGGAGCAGGTGGTGGTCTGTTTCTCGGGAGGCGTGGACTCGAGCTTCCTGCTCGCCGAGTCGGTCGGTGTCTTGGGCCGGAACGCGGTGGCGCTGACGGCTGTCTCCCCCAGCCTCGCTCAGGAGGAGGGTGCAGACGCGAAGCGGTTGGCCAGCCAACTGGGCGCGCGCCACCTCCTCGTCGAAACTTATGAGCTCGACGATCCGCGCTACGCCGCCAACCCGGTCAACCGCTGCTACTTCTGCAAGACAGAGGTGTACGGTAAGGCCGTTGAGCGCGCCACTCGTCTAGGAATTCCCCACGTGCTCGACGGCTTCAATGTCGACGACCGAGGCGATCGGCGTCCCGGCCGCCAAGCCGCACGCGAGCTCGGCGTGCGCTCCCCTCTCGACGAGCTGGGGTTCACCAAGGCGGACATCCGGGAAGCGGCCCGCTCGATTCATCTTCCCGTTTGGGACAAACCTGCCTTGGCGTGTCTGTCGAGTCGGTTTCCGTACGGCACCCAAATCACCACGGAACGTCTTACTCAGATCGCGCGCTGCGAGCGCGTGCTTCGAGAGCTCGGTTTCCGCGTCTACCGCGTCCGCTACCACGACACGCTCGCCCGGGTCGAGGTCGCTCCCGAGGAGCTATCGCGGTTGACGGCTCCCGAGATGCGTAACGAGATCACCCGACGCTTTCGGGAAGAAGGCTTCGTTTATGTCACCGTCGACCTACAGGGTTATCGCCAGGGCTCCTTGAACGAAGCCGCGGGCGATCTCGCCCGTCAGGCAGGAGTTACCTGATGTTTCCGTTCACGGACCGTCGTAGGGTGAAGCCCTCGTCACTGTCCGAATGCAAGGAGGAACGAGCATGAGAATCGACCAAGCAACTTCGTCGACCGTTAACGAAATATGGTCGCGCGTCGAGTCAAGGGCGCAGCAAGCGAGCTACCTGGAAGAAGCTGCGCAGGAGTTGGCCACTGCGCTGCATACGCATCTCGACGAGTCGATTGTTATCGCCCGGATCTTTGTGACGGTTCCTTTCGGCGAGCTGCCCGCGACGAACCAGGAATTCGTTCGAAAACTGGCGGAATCGGCAGGTTCGGGATCCGATCTGAAGGCGAGCACGCCTGTCCTGTCGCTTGTTGGCACCCATGGCCAGGAAAAGGACTGGACGGACCGGCGTAAATCCAAAGGCCACGTCGGAATACCCTTGATGTCCTCGTCTTTCGTCGGCGCGGTCCCGATGATCTCGCGCCTGCTCAAAGAGCTTGGGGTGCCCTTGGACTGGGTCGATAGCCACGACGCACAAATCATCGTAGAGACCATCGGCGGTACGGCGGGCTTGTTTTTCGTGGACAACGCCGCGGAAGCAACCGATGACCAGGGAAGAAAGATCATCGCGGCACAGGATTTTGTTTCCGACTACAAGGTCAAAAGCGTTTTCGGCATGGGAGGCGCATACTCGGGCGGCGAGATGATCGTCATCGTTGTATTCTGCCGCGACCTCATTTCGAGAGCCGCTGCCGAGCGTTTCCTGGGACTAACAGAATTGCTCAAGAGCAAGTCCGCCTCCCTCGTCGAGCCCAAGAAAGTTTTCGCCTCCTGAGAATAGAGGGATCGAAAGCCGGATTCGGGGTGGTATCTGAATGCGGCATTCGAGTCGCGAGGAGTGACCGCACGACGACGCGCAGCCGCTAGCGCTGTCCCCTTTCGCTTCGTGAACCTCGTTTGTGCTACTGTCCTTTCCGTACGAAAACTCCTGTCGGTCCGTACGCTGCTCCTCATGAACCAAGGACACCCTCATTGAAAGGGGGAAACGATGTCACGTTTCAACCAAATCAGAGATCCCTCCGATAACCCCAAACTGGGATCTCTCTATAAGGAAATCGTCGAGCACGGTTTGGGCGAAGACATCCCCCTCAATCTGTTTACCGCTCAATCCGGGCGGCCGGATATTCTGGAAGCTACCTGGGGGCTGTTCAAAGGACTGCTGTTGCAGGGACAGCTTCCTGCTACCGTGAAGCAAATGATCTCCATGACGATTGCCATGCAAAATGACTGCCGCTATTGTGCGGTTGCACACACCCATGCCCTCGAAGGCATGGGGGTAGCCAAGGAAGTGATCCAAAGTTGTGCAAGTGATCCTTGGATGAAGCGGTGAGCCTTCACTCGATAGGTGGATGTAATATCGCTGACATCAAGAGACGGAGACATGCGGCGTTCATGAAGATCGTGCTCCGCGAAGCTTACCGCGGCATCGCACGCGGTGATGGGCGATCCACTGTCTCGGCGAGCCCCAGTTCAGGGCTCAATCCCTCAACACGTACAAGCTGTTGTTCAACGCCATCCATGCTTCCGCCCTGGAAGACGAAACGGCTTCAGGCAGAGCAACGGATTCCGGACAACCTTGAGTCGTCTTCACGGTGAAGGAGGCCACTATTTCTTGCGCCCTCGCCGTGTCTCGCCCCAGAAAGCCTGCTCCCATGAGGCAAATAGCATCCAATCCGGAACGGCCCAAACGTTCGGCCGCAGGTCATGGATCTCACGCCCGGGGTAGACCACCAACCCAACGCGGACCGACGCGTGTGGAAGCTGCGCATCGGAATCATCGAGCAGATCAGACACGTGCCGCGCGTCATGTGGCGTGATCCGATTCGATGACTTCGCCTCAATGGCGAGGACAGTTTTTCGGCCGACAAGGAGGAAATCTACTTCCGCCCCTGCGCCCGTGCGAAAGAAATAGAGCTCCGGCGGATCGGGCTGAAACGACCGCCACTTCAAAAGCTCACCGAGCAGGAACGTCTCGAACAAAGCTCCTTGGGCGATGCCTGACGAACCGCCCAAGACACGCACTAGCCCGGTATCGGTCCAATAGATTTTCGGACTTTTGACCAAGCGCTTCCCGGCGTGTCGATGCCACGGAACGCAGTAGATAGACCTGGTACGAGATTTCGAGAAAACGAATATATCGTTTTAGCGTGTTGGGAGCGACGCCTAAATCTCGAGCGACATCGGAGTACGACAGAAGCTGCCCCGTACGAAGTGCCACGAGATCCTGCGCCATGGCGAATCGATCGAGATCGGCGACTTGCCCCAGATCAGCAAGGTCACGTTCCAAGTAGGTTCGACGATAATCACGAAGCCATGCACGTCGCTCCTCGTCTTCGGGAATCGAGAGCAGCGCGGGATATCCACCCCAAAGAAGTCCTTCCTTCGCCCCGCTTCGTAGAGCGCGTCCCGGCGCCCATCAATGCTCGTCGTTCGACCTTCACGATGCGATCATTTCTTCGTGTCTTGAGCACTTGGCCGTAGAGAGCCGCCGGTCCGAAGATGCGACGCACCACCTTCTCGTAGAAATCGAATCCGTCAGTGACGATAAGGGGAAGACGCTCGAAATCCATCCGGTTCGCGACATCGCGCAAGAGGGCAAGGGTGTTCCGGTAGCTTCGACGTCCGACTCCGCGAAGCTCGTGGAGGGCCAGAGTCGAGACCAGACTTCGATCGCGACGGAGATCCAACTTCGCCGATTACGAGAAGAACTTCGTGAGCAACATCAAGGATCTTTGCTCGCGGGTACACGCCGGTCGCTACCGACCACTACCGGTGCGGCGCGTGTACATTCCTAAGTCGGATGGCGGAAAGCGCCCTCTTGGCATCCCCGCACTGGAAGACAAGATTGTCCAAGGAGCGGTAGCCGAGGTTTTGAGCGCCGTCTACGAAGTCGATTTCATCGGGTTCTCGTACGGGTTTCGGCCCGGACGGAGCCCGCACCAAGCGTTGCACGCGCTCCACACCGCGCTCATGACGCAACGCGTGAACTGGGTTCTCGACGCGGACATCCGCAAGTTCTTCGACTCGGTGGACCACGAGTGGTTGATGCGGATGCTTTCGCACCGGGTCGCCGACAAACGCATCCTTCGACTCATCCGTCAGTGGTTGCGAGCCGGCGTACTGGAGAAAGGAGAGTGGAGCGAGACAACTGAAGGGACACCGCAAGGGGCAGGTGTGAGCCCGCTCTTGGCTAACGTCTTTCTGCACTACGTTCTAGATCTGTGGGTTCATCGATGGCGCCGGCTCGAAGCACAAGGCCGTATTTCCATCGTGCGATACGCTGACGACTTCGTCATGGGCTTCCAGCATCGGACCGATGCCAGCAGGATGATGAGAGCGCTCAAGGAGCGACTAGCCCGATTCGGGCTTGCGCTCCACGAGAACAAGACCCGTTTGCTCGAGTTCGGGAGATTACCTTCCTTGTCACGCGAGCAACGGGGCCTTCGGCGGTGTGCGACGTTCGCTTTCCTGGGTTTCACTCATTATTGTGGGAGAACCCGCGATGGCCGTTTCGTCGTGAAGCGCAAAACGCAGAGCCAGCGGCTACGAGCCAAACTCAAGTCGCTACGGCTTCGCGCGAAGCAACGTATGCATGCTCCAGTCGCCGTCCAGCATCGCTGGCTTTGCCAGGTGCTGCGCGGTCACTACGCGTACTACGGACTTCCCAGCAACATCCGCTCTCTCCAATCCTTTTCTGAGGAGGTGACACGGTTGTGGTTTCGAAGCCTTCGTCGGCGGAGTCAGCGCCGAATGACCTGGCCTCGTTTTCACTTGTTGTTGGAGCGCTTTCCCCTACCAGTCCTTCACCTCACTCCGTCCCGACTACCTTGCCTTGTCTGATTTCGGGTATACCTTCAGGAGGAGCCGAGTGCGGGAAAGCCGCACGCTCGGATCTGTGAGGGCGAAAGCCGAATGGCTGAGCTACTCGACCATCCCCGAGCTGAGACGGATTGGTGTTACGTTAAAATGGGTAAGTGCTTTTTTTCGTCCAGGGATCCAGCCAATTGACCAGGATGACAATATCATCCCTATACCCCACTTGACGTAGCGATGAAATAAACAAGTTGAGGTCACTAAAATCGTAACCAATTGCTGCACCAATAACGAGTTTTTTTGGCAGCCAAAACTCCTTTTCTCTGCATCTCTTCCTTCCCAAATTAGTCTAGCGCTTGCCAAGAAGAATTGCCTGACGACCTTCTGGGTTAGACTCATCATTCTTGACACTGTGAATAATGGAAACCCCCTGTTGAGCAGGTTTTGACGGCTATCCGGCAAGCCAAGCCATTGGACTCCAAAAGGTGCTTCCGCAGTAATAGAATACGACGTGATCACCTTCGGTATCGCTCGTACGCAGGCAACGGACACGAGCATTCAAATGCCCGTCGCGGCGTAGCAACAATCGATGGCGGAAGCACCCGTCCGATTACGCGATGACCGCGACGCCGACCGAAGCATTCAACGCGCGTGAACTCTCTCCCAGGGTCGAGAGCAGCTTCAGGATTGCGGATCGAGTTTATGGAAGGCACACGGCGAGACAACCTCGGAACTTGCTGGCCTGCAGCGCGTTCGAGTATTTTGCCCACACGGCGACGACCCCGTTTTCGGTCGTCCCTCATCGAGCCGGACGGCTCCCGTTCCGGCGGATTAATTAATGATGAACGACAAGCGCGCTCCTGTGCACGAATTCCGCTAGCGGAGCGTCGCACTCAGCTCGGCTTTGAACCACGACTCTCGCCAACCTCTCAAGAATGGGATTCTGCGTCGCCCCGGCAGACAAACTTTAATTTTTCCTATCGCTCAAACGCTGCTACGACGAGACGATCTGCCACGATGTCGCCGTCGCCAAGAGTTCACGGAAGACCCCAGGACGACCCATACGGCCGGAATTACTTTCCGAAGTAAAATGTGACGGAACGCTGTGATGATCGGAGGGACAAGGGTCATGCCCATTGAGTTTCAGGTCAGTCTCGAAGACAAACCGGGCTCGCTTGCCTGGCTAGGTTCGGTGCTCGGCGAGGCCGACGTCAACTTCGAAGCGATCGAAGGCCGGAGCGGCCGCGGGGTAAGCGTCGTGCATTTTGTAGCGAGCGATACCGAAGCGGCTGCTGCTGCCCTTGAGCAGTCCGGTATTCCCTACAGCAAGCGCGACGTCGTCGTGGTGAACGTTCTGGATCAGCCGGGCACGTTGGGCGACGTGGCGTTCGTGATGTCGGAGGCGGGAATCAACATCGATTGCGTCTACGTCACCGTCGGAGGCGATGTTGTTCTCGGCGTCGATGATGTCGAAGGCGCCACTCAAGTCGCGAGCGGGATGGCGGTCATGAAAGAGGAATGAGGCCCTCGCTGTCGGTCCCCTCGCAGAAATGAGTAGGGCTGATTCTCGGAGGCGGACACCGATCACCTCACGCCTGAGCGTATGAGCTTATCGTTAGGGAGCGGACCGTCCGCGAGAATCTCCCTCAACGTCTTCCCCTTCCCATACTCCATCGCAATGAACGGAAAGCCCTCGTGTTCATCGATCTCGTCGACCTGAAAGCGCCGGACCACACGACGGCGGAACAAAGACGTCAACGTGCCTTCTCCCACCAGAGCGCGTGATGACCCGATTCATCTGATCGTCGATTCCACGGGTCTGAAAATCCGAGGTGCCGGTGAGAGGCACGCCCACAGGCACACAAGAGCTCGAAGGCGCGTCGACAATGGCAGAAGCTCCATGTCGGAGTGGATGCGCGGTGCGCCCCAGCCGTCCTGCGCCATCGTTCGGATGAGCTCGCGAATCTCCGCGTCGATGCGCGGGCGGCCCGGATATCGCCGTTTGGAAATCCGAGTCCAGTACCTTCGGAACCGCTATCGAAGCGGCTCGCGCTTGACTTCCCGCTCGTCCCTACCATCCGCCGGCGAATCTTCCGGGTGCAAGCCAAGTTGACAGCGTGGTTGCAATGGACTCGGCGGAATGCGTAGGTCGTGATTTCTTCTAGAAGAGTGCCGAGAGGGCCAACGTCGCGCAGAGGGATTTTACCGGCAAAGGAACCACAGTGTCGTCCCCAGTTCCAAAAAAATAGACGTCTATCGGATCGACAGGCACGCGGCGAGCTCGGAGACGTGGATGAGCACCCTACGGATAGAGCTCGTGGCTGGGTCCTCTACGAGCCGCGGTTCTAGGAAACAAGCTGCGGCTGTGGGAGTTTGAGTTGCAGTTCTAGCGCATGAGCTGCGCACCGAAAGTCCACCGAGGCAGCAGCTGGCTCGAACCGCGAGTACTCTGCATCTTGTGTCCGCGCCCGAAGCATCGTCGGTGGAACCCGACGGTAATGCTGTGCTTTAGAGACTACCGTTTGCGTCTGCCATTAAATCGCCGTTACCTTTTTGTAGGTTCCCCAAAAGCGAATAGCGACACGTGCCAGGCCGGGGGCGGGCCCCCGGCCGGGGCCCATTGCCGCTTCCTCCGGGACCGGATAGCCAACATGCCCAAATACACGATTCCATTCTCAAACAAGGCCGACAGGGATCTCGTACGCCTTCCGAGCGCCTTCGAGGTCAACTCCAAGGCGTACGTTGTGCGAAAAGCCCCGAACCTGCTTTGTTACATGGTCGTCGAGAACAACCGGGACCGAACCGAAAAAGAAGTCATCCCCACCTAGATCCAGACACCATGCGCGGAAGCCTGACCCCAGATGAGCTCGCGCGCGTCCTGCGCGGGCTTGCGGCAAGCCGTGAAGAAGGGATTCTTCATATCTCGAACGACGGTGTTTCCAAGCGCATCTACGTCGGCGGGGGCTCCATTATCTTTGCGGGCTCCGACGACGAACAGGAACGTCTCGGAGAGGTTCTCGTCCGCGCGGGCAAGCTCGAGCACACCGATCTCGAACTTGCCTTGAAGGTCATGAAGGAGACCGGAGAGAGTCTCGCGAAAACAATCACCGAAATGGGCTTTATCTCACCCGCGGACATCGCAGCGCACGCCCTCGAAAGGACGAAGTCGATCATAGGTTCGCTATTCACTTGCTCGTCTGGAACTTTCTACTTCGAGGAGCGGGCGACGGGCGTCAACGACATCGTACTCGAGCTCTCGACCCACGAGATGATCCGAGAGGCGGTTCGCAGTATCAAGGACCCTGAGCTCGTCCGGCGAGGCCTCGGCGATTTGACAGCCGTACTCCGCCAGCCACCCAACCCCCTCGTCCCCTACGAGGATGGGAACCTGAGCTCCTCCGTCGAGTGGATTCTTTTCCAGGCGAACGGCGTTTCCACGATAGAAGAGATCGTTTCAAACTCGCCTCTTGACGAGGACAAGACCCTACTATCTATCTACGCCCTCGTGCTTGCAGGCGTTTTGGAAGTCGAGAACCCAGAGGGAGTTCTACCTACGATAGCCGACACGCCCCAGATGACTCTCGGGCAGCACGGATCACCGCCAGACAGCCCCACTGCCAGTGACGAGCTCCCCAAGAAACTCGGGCGTTACGAAGTGGAGAGACTCCTCGGTCGCGGCGCTATGGGGGCCGTTTACCAGGGGCGAGACCCTGCAATCGACCGAACGGTCGCGATCAAGCTCGTGCAAACTGCGGCGCAGCTAGGTCCTTCGCAGCTCAAAAAGTACCGGGAACGCTTCCACCGAGAAGCGAAGGCGGCGGGAAAGCTCCTCCACCCGGGAATTGTTACCATCTTTGATGTTGGCCATACGAACGAAGAAACACCTTTCATCGTGATGGAATGTGTTCACGGGAGGACGCTCGACGAGATACTCGAGTCCCAGAACCTCGAAACCGACGAAGTGCAACGGCTTTCGGTCGAGATCCTTGAGGCCCTAGCCTTTGCTCATTCGAAGGGAGTCGTTCATCGGGACATCAAACCCGCGAACATTCTCGTGACCGAGGATGGTCGGACAAAGATCATGGATTTCGGCATCGCCCATGTTGTCGGCTCCGAGTTGACCCAGGCCGGGGACGTTCTTGGAAGCCCCGCCTACATGGCTCCAGAACAGCTCTCGAAAGGAGCTATCGACGCCCGGACCGATCTCTTTACGTTCGGAGTGATGCTTTACGCAATGCTCACCGGCGCGCTACCGTTGTCGGGTGACTCCTTCGCCGCCATCGCGCAGGCTATTCTTTTTGAGGAGCCGTTGCCGCCGTCGAGCCTCGACGCCACAATTCCGGACCATCTGAGTACTGCTGTCGTTCGCTGCCTTGCGAAGGACCCTGCTAAACGATTCGCGACCGCCAACGAGTTGAAGCGCATATTGCAGGTTCCGTCTGGTGACGGCATCGCCGCGCACAAAGAGATGGGTTCCTCCAAAACCAGCGCGGGGGCTCCGGCAATAGGCACAGGGGTCCCTACCGGAGAGAAATCGAAGATCGGCACGGTCGCTGACGTCGCGCCCGTGCAGCTTGGAAGCAAGCGCCTCCATTTCGGATTGGCTCTTGCAGCAGTCGTTGCAGCCGCGCTTTGTGTAGTCGTCGCCTTCTCAGGTGGGCCAGCGGACGAGAGCGTCTCTCCGGAGCCACAGGCAACACCTCCGAGGTTGTCAGAACCGAGCCCCTTTTCGGACGAGCCCCCAAGAAGCTCAAAGCTCCACATTACAGCAGAGGAGCCGAGCGAGACAGAACCAGAACAACGAAGCGATGCCGAGCTCTATCACCAAGCCAGTATCGCTTTCGAGCGGGGTGACCTCGACGCCGCGAAGGCAGGTCTCGAGCAACTCATCCGCGGCAACCCCGGCTTCGAGGGAGCTCCAGAGCTCCTTGTCAAAGTAAACGAGCAGCTCCGCGGCGAACTACGAAATCCCGAACGTGAGCCAGCTCCAGACAGCCCCAAACGCTCCGCGCCACGCGCGGAGGCGGAACTCTTCTACCGCGCAAGGCTCGCGTTCGAAAATGGAGACTTCGAGGGTAGCAGGGACCAGCTCACAGCACTTCTTCGAACCCATCCTTCCTTTGAGGGTGCTTCCGAATTACTCGTCGCGGTCAACGACGAGTTCTGGAAGAAGACCTTGCCTCTCTCGTACCGTGCCAAGCACAATCACCGCCTCGGTAGCTGCACAGGCACCTTGAGTCTAGGAGCGCTAGAGATCCGATTCTCCTCGGAGGACCACGAGTGGAGCTGGCACTTCGATAACATTGGGTTGATGGACCGGGACGGGCGCAGGGTCCTCAACGTTGAAACATACGAAACAGACCTTTTGGGACTGGGCAAGACCAAGAACTATCGATTCGAGTTGCTGTATGACTCACTGCTGGACGAAGACTGGATGAGGTACCAGCGGTTGATGCGCTAGGCTGGTAATCGGGGGTCCGGGGCGATGCGAGGCGCTTTGAAAGACGGCTGGCTCGATACGGGAGACGAGTACTAGCCATGCCCCTCACCCCCGGAACCAAGCTCGGTCAGTACGAAGTCGTCGAAGCCATGGGTGCGGATGGCATGGGTGAAGTCTACCGAGCACGAGATACCCAACTTGGTAGAGATGTCGCCTTCAAAGTTTTACCCGAGGAGTTTGCGCGGGACAAAGAACGTTGGGACCGATTCCAACGAGAGGCCCGACTCCTCGCCCGATTGAATCACGCGAACATCGCCACACTCCATGGGCTTGAAGAGCACGACGGGCAACAGCTCATCATCATGGAGTTGGTGGAAGGCGAGACGCTGGCGGAACGGATTGCGAAGGGTCGCATTCCTATCGACGAAGCGATCCCGCTGTTCATCCACATTGCCGAGGGGTTAGTAGCTGCGCATGAGAAGGCGATCATCCACCGTGACTTTAAACCTGCGAATATCAAGATCGGACCTGATGGGAAGCCGAAGATTGTGGACTTTGGGCTGGTGAAAACGCTTGTCGGCGACCAAGACGCAGCTGCCTCATCGCTGTCGCCTGCGTTGACCAAGGGAAACGCGCTTGGGGCCGTCATGGGGACGGCGTCGCGCCGATAGTGGCACCGCTGACATCATGAGACGGAGGGATGCGGCCTTCATGAAGATTGCGCTCCGCGAAGCTTACCGCGGCATCGCACGCGGCGATGGCGGCCCATTCGGCGCGGTGATCGTTCAGCAAGGGGAGGTTCTCGCCAAGGGTCACAACGAAGTCTTGAAAACGAACGACCCGACCCGCCATGCCGAGATGTGCGCCATCTCGCGGGCGGCGCGCAAGATGAGCCGGCCTTACTTCAAGGGGGTGGAGATCTTCTCGACCACCGAGCCGTGCGTCATGTGCTTTGCCGCCATCAACTGGGCCCAAATGCGTCGCGTCACGTTCGGCACGACCGTCCGCGACGTCAAGCGGCTCGGCTTCAACGAGCTCGTGATCTCGAATCAGCGGCTGAAGACACTGGGGGGGAGCCGTCTCGAGATTGTTCCTGCCTTCATGCGCGACGCCTGCCTGAAGCTCCTCGACGACTGGGGCCGCCTCCCCGACAAACGCACCTATTAGTCGCGTGTTGAAAACAAAGTATCAGTAGCAAACAAGCGTAAAAGGCGCAAAGAAAAAAAAGAGGAGAGGAGATCTGACGCTCTCTCCATCGGTCTGCATGATCTTTTGGGGTTGGGATGCGAGCCTTTGCCTCTCTGCGCCTTGGCGTTACGCTTTTCTTAACATTGAATTTTTTTCGAGCACTTGTTCGTGTGGTAGCGCCACTTTCGGGTCAGCTTCGTCAGTGCTACATTAGAAGGCTGCCATGAGTGCTACCAGCTTTCAGAACCATCCATATGCGGACTTTTTGCACGAAGTCTCGAAGCCCGCCCGCTACGCCGGCGGCGAGCCTTACGCGGTGGTGAAAGACTGGACGACGCTTCGTTCGAAAATGGTCCTTGCGTTCCCCGACGTCTATGACATCGGGATGAGTCACCAGGGGACCAAGATCCTCTACTCGATTATCAACAAGGAGCCAGACCTCTGCCTGGAGCGCGCTTTTTGCCCTTGGTTCGACCTCGAAGAACAGCTCCGAAAGCGCGATCTTCCGCTCATCAGTCTCGAGAACCATCGGCCGCTCTCGGCGTTCGACATCGTCGGTTTCTCACTGCAATACGAGCTGACCTTCACGAACATCCTCACTATGCTCGAGCTCGGCGGCATCCCGTTACGTCGACAAGATCGCTCTCTCTCGAACCCCCTTGTTGTGGCGGGCGGCCCCGTGGCCACGCAGCCCGAGCCGATGGCGCCTTTCATCGACGTGTTCCTCGTGGGAGATGCCGAGGAGCGTCTCCCGCGGCTCATGCGGCACTATGCGGAGCTCGAACAAGCGGGAGAACTCGACAGAACGGAGATCCTCGTCGAGCTCGCCAAACAAGGCGGTGTCTATTGCCCTGAGCTCTATGAGCGCGAAATCTGCGATCGCTCCGGATTGAAGGTCGTCTCGAAGCCGAAATATGACAGCGTGCCGGCCCGCGTCGAGCGCACGTTCGTCGAGAACATCAACGACTATCCTTATCCCGACGATTCGCCGGTGCCGGTGGCCGAGGCCATTTTCGACCGCGCGGCCGTCGAGATCGCGCGCGGCTGCACCGAGGGCTGCCGGTTTTGCCAGGCCGGCATGATCTACCGTCCGGTGCGAGAGCGCGACCCACAGCAAATCGTCGACACCATCGTGTCCTCGCTCGAAAAAGGCGGCTATGACGAAGCGGCTATCACATCGCTCTCGACGGCTGACTATTCTTGCATCTCGCCTTTGGTCAAGAAAGTCATGTCCGAGCTTCGGCCGAGGAAAGTCTCTCTCGGGATCTCCAGCTTGCGGGCTTACGGGCTCGATGAGGATCTTCTCGACGAAATCGCCACCGTGAAGGCCACCGGGCTCACGTTTGCGCCCGAAGCCGGCACTCAGCGTATGCGCGATGTGGTAAACAAAAACATCACCGAAGAGGACATCTTCACGACGTGCCACCGCGTCTTCGCGCGTGGGTGGAACAAGATCAAGCTCTATTTCATGATCGGCCTTCCAACCGAGGCCGACGAGGATGTGGTCGGCATCGCGGCGATGGGAAAACAAGCCCGGGATATTGGGCGGACGTACCACAAACGGAACACGAATGTCACTGTTTCCGTCTCGAGCCATGTCCCGAAACCTCACACACCGTTTCAATGGTGCGCCCAAGACGCGATGGAAGACATCGCTCGAAAACAAGGCATGCTCCAGAGCGCGGCCCGGCAGAACGGGTTCAAGCTCAGAACGCACGATCTCCGCGTGAGCCACCTCGAGGGCATCTTGTCGCGCGGCGACGAGCGCACGGCAAGCTTGATCGAGCGGGCATGGCGCCACGGCGCGCGCTTCGACGGTTGGGATGAGCATTTTGCGTGGGATATCTGGCTCGAGGCGCTGGACGCGTGGGAGCGCGACGAAAATGTTTCGAAATCGACGTTTCTTGCGACGCTTCCGCTCGACGGACGCTTGCCGTGGGACCATATCGATGTCGGCCTTGCGGACGGCTTTCTCGAGATGGAGTACAAGCGCACCCTAAAAGGCCGTTTTTCGCCGCCTTGCGGTAAGCCCGTCCACGCCAAAGTCCACCACACGAATCTCGAAGAGGCCGAAGCGGATGATCGCAAACTGGTTTGTTACCACTGCGGAGTCGCTTGTGACCTGACGGGCATGCGCGCTGAGCGGCTCGTCTTCCTCGAGAAGATGGGGGCTTATGAGAAGCCTGCGCACCAGAGCGAGACCGTTCGCGAGAGCGCGCGTGTGCGCGTCGACAAGGGCCTTGCGCCCCACGACTTCGCTCAGGGCGCGCCGGTGCGCTATCGGTTGCGCTACCGCAAGACGATGCCGATGAGCCTTCGTGGACATCTGGATATCGTACGGGTGCTTCCGCGCGTGTTTCGTCGCGCGGGCTTTCCCATCTACTACACGGAGGGCTTTTCGCCGCGGCCGCAATTGAGCTTTGGACCGGCGCTCGCTCTCGGGATGCAGTCCCTCGCCGAATATCTGGATTTCGCGCTCACGAAGGAGCTCCCAGTTCGAGAAGCGCTCGACGCTCTTCGCCGCGCGAGTGAAGACGGCCTAGACTTTCTCGAGCTCGAGAAGCTCTCCGATTCGGACCCCGCGCTCACGAAGCTCATCGCGGCCGTCGACTATATCGCTCGGCTGCCGAAGCCCGATGCATCCAGGGATCGTTCTTATGACGACCGCCTAGCCACATTCGACGGCTCGGAGCATTTCTTTGTCGACGTCACGAGAAAAAGCAAACCAAAGCGTCTCGACGCCAAGGCCGCTTTGCTCGGTGCTGAGCTCGGAAAGGCGGGGACGGCCGCCGAGCTTTGGGACGGCTCACCCACGGATGAAGTGCTCCGCTTCCAACTCGTCGCGACGAGCGGCACACCGTCCCTTCGCCCGGCGGAAGTCGTCAAGGCCCTTCTCGGGCTAGAGCTCCCTGCAACAGCCTTCGTCCGAACCTACTGTGGGGCGGGCCGCGGCGTTAACTAAGAAAGCGGATCAATCTTAGAAACAGCGTAACGCAAAAGGCAAGAAAAGAAAGAAAATCAGAAACCGTCTTGCTCTTCTGGTTTTTTTCTTTGCGCCCTGGCGACTTTGCGTTTCTTACGTAACGCCGAGGTCGCTAGTCTGCCGTACCCTCAACGCCACTGCGTAGTCGAGTAAATTGATCTCGACGCCTTCTTGGGCTGCGGGACGTAGCTCGATCACGTCGATGGTGAGCTCTTCGACCACCATCTGCGCCTCACCACTTGGGGGGACTTGAATCTGTACTTCAGTGACGGCGAGGGCGGATTGCACCGCGAGCACGATCGTCGCGAAGCCCGCGTCTACGCATTGCACGCTTTCGGGGCACCGGCTGTCGTTGAGGACGCCGCTGAAGCGGATGACGTTGATGGCGCTGACCGTTTGAACGCCCGCAGTTTCTCCGACGCGCATGGAGAAACCCTGACCGTCGCTCGCGAAAAAGTCAGCATCGGGGAGTGTTCCCTGGCTGTTCGAATTGCATCCCCAGAGGATAGCCACTGCGATGCTTGCGAGAAGAACCAAATGTGTTCGAATCCGCACGATGAAAATGTCCTCCCTGAGACGATGCTAGTACGGATCCGAGACCCGAGCAAATCCTGTTTCACATACGTGGTGTGGAACAGCGAGTTGTTCCTATTCGGGCCAGTCTCGAAAAGTCCTTTCTAGGCGTTACTAACGCGTAACCTATTTTGCACAATAGGGTTATACACGAATTCAGGAGGTTTTCGGGTTTTGGCATACCAGTTGCACCTTCAATAATTATCAGCTCGGAGCTCTTCCGATTTGGTGGAAAGTTGTTCCGCACCGGAACTTGCGGTTGGGGTTTTTGGGGGGACAGCGGACATCGGAAACGGTGGAGTTTCAAGGGATTCACAGGAACTGAGCTCGGGCGGCGTGCCGGCACCCACTCCGCTCGAGCTCGTTCCAGTGAAATCGTGCCGGGGGTGCAACAGGGAGCGACGTTAATAGCCCCCGGCACATACCCTGCCGAGTTAGCCCGGATACGACCTACTCATTCCATGGCATTATGGAAAGGGCGGGTCTTTCTTCGAGAGTGACTGAGACGGAACGCTCGGAGATAGGCCCGCCCAATCTTTATTTTTCAGCATTCAGTCATCAGCATTCCGCTGCTGAAGCTCTCCGGGTTGGTTCATCGCGGGAATGTTGCCCTCGTCGGCGACGCTGCCGGTTAGCTGGATGCGCTCACCGGCGAAGGGGTGGCGCTCGGCCTCCGTTTCGCTCGCGACTTGATTGCTTCGCTGAGTTCCGGCGGCGGGTTTCGAGAATACGAAGCGCGTCATCGAAAGCTCCGTCGGAGCTATGACATCATGACGGAGCTCGCGCTCGTTTTGACACGGCATCCCTCGCTGCGCCGCTTGGCCATCACCCCTTCTTGCAAGTTGTCCTCGACTCTTTAGCGCGCTCGTCGCGGTCTCTTCCGGCGAATCGCATACAATAGAGCGCTCAGAGCGGTGGGGCAAAGGAGGCCTTCATGTTGGTAAAGCGTACGCTCGGTTTCATCTCACGGATGCTCGCGTTGGCTCTGATGGGCGCGTCCTTCGCAGCCGCGAGCGACGAAGTCGATGACCTGAAAGAGGCGGCCAGCGCACAAGTAGGTGAGATGGCCAAGCTCACCCAAGTGATGGTGGACAAGATTTTCAGCTTTGGGGAGCTCGGCTTTCAGGAATTTGAGACGTCGCGCTACCTTGTCGCCGTGCTCCGCGAGCACGGCTTCGAACTCGAAGAAGGCATCGCAGGCATCCCTACGGCATGGATGGCCACCTGGGGTTCAGGAAAGCCCGTCATCGCCTTCGGGAGCGACATTGACGGTATCCCAAAAGCTTCGCAAAAGCCGGGCGTTTCCTATCATGACCCGCTCGTCGAGGGCGCACCGGGCCACGGCGAAGGTCACAACTCGGGCCAGGCTGTGAACGTGACGGCCGCGCTCGTCGTCAAGCGCATCATGGAGCGCGAGGGCATAAAAGGCACGCTGAAACTTTGGCCGGGTGTGGCCGAAGAGCTCGTGGCAACCAAGGCATGGTTCGTTCGCGACGGGAACTTCAAGGACGTCGACATCTGCATGTTCACGCATGTCTCGAACGATTTCACCGTCAGCTGGGGCCAGGGACGCGGCAACGGGCTCATCTCGGTCGAGTACACCTTTCTCGGCGAATCCGCGCATTCCGCGGGTGCCCCATGGCGCGGCCGCAGCGCGCTCGATGCCGTGGAGCTCATGAATACGGCCATTAACTTCCGCCGCGAACACCTGCGCCTTCCGCAGCGGACGCATTACGTCATCACGAATGGTGGAGATCAGCCGAACGTCGTACCATCCGTAGCATCGGTGTGGTACTACTTCCGAGAGCTCGACCATGAGCATCTGGAGAGTCTCTTCGATATCGGGAACACCGTGGCCCAAGCCGCTGCGCAGATGACGGATACCGAAGTCAGCTGGCGCATTCTCGGACACGCTTATCCCCGTCACTTCAACAAAGTCGTCGCCGAAACCATGTGGAAGAACATCGAGAAGGTCGGCCTCCCGGAGTGGAGCGACGCGGATGTGGCTCTTGCCAAAGGTCTGCAGGCTGAGCTGGGCGTCGAGGAGGAAGGACTCAAAACGGAGCTCGGTGAGCTACGCGGGCCAGTAGAAGAGCCCCGGCTCGGCGGGGGGTCCGACGATATTGGTGATATCTCGTGGACCGTTCCCACCGTAACCATGCGCTTCCCGTCCAACGTCCCCGGCGGCCCCGGCCATCATTGGGCCAACGCCGTCGCCATGGCCACCCCCATCGCCCACAAAGGCGCCACCGCCGGCGCCAAAGTGATGGCAATGACCGCCCTCGAGCTATTCATGAACCCAGAGCTAGTCAACCAAGCTTGGAAATACTTCAAAGACGAACAAACAAGCGATCACCAATACACTCCGTTCATCACCGCCAGCGACCCCCCCGCCATCCATCTAAACAAAGAAAAAATGGACACTTTCCGCGAACAAATGCGTCCGTTCTACTACGACGAATCCAAATACGACACATACCTGGAACAACTAGGAATAACCTATCCAACCATCCGCAAATAAAACGAAAAAGCGATCAATATTCCAAAAAAGCCTAACGCCGAGGCGCCAAGCCGCAAAGACGCAAACAAACGCAAACAAACGCAAGAAGAGCAGAAGCTCTCACGCTCCTCGTTTTTTCCCTTCGCGCCCTGGCGACTTTGCGCCTTTGCGTTACGCTTTTTTGAATATTGATCGCTCTTACGGATTTTCGTTGTCGCGCCATTCCTGGATTTGGGTCCAGAACAGGTCGGTGAACTCGTCGTGCTCGTGCTTAGGGAAGAGGGTCGCGACTTTTGCTCGGATTATCTCTTTTGCGCGGGGGGTGCCGAAATAGTCCCACGTGATCTCGTCGAGGGGCTTCAAGTGTTGCTCGCGGAAGGTGTCGAAGGCCTCCGTTTCGAATCGGTCTCTAGCTACGGCGCCGTATGCGGCGAGGCGTTCGCGGTAGCCGCCTTTTTTATTTCGGATCTCCTCGTAGAGGTTCCAGTCCATATTTGTACGCATCTTGCGTTTTGTCGCTGCGCAGTAGAGTGACCACTGAAGCATTGTTTTGACGAGCCAGGGGAAGTGATAGTGGAGCGATGTTACCTGGGCGTCTGGGCAAGCGTTGGCGAAATCGATGGGGTAGAAGACGCCGTCTTTACGGATGACTTCACATGAGTTGAAGTCCCATCCGAAATAGGCGTTGATCATGAGCGTCATGTCGCGCACAAGGCCCTCTTCCTCCTTCGTCAGGAAGTCACGATCCGTGCGGTAGCGTGCATGGAGCGGCGCGTCGGGGTCGTATCGGATGAAGCGTAGCTCGGGCCCGATGCCGAGACATCGAACGAACAGGTCGAAGGGCTCGATGGCTCGTTGCAGATGCATCACACGCCGTCCGCTCTTCTCGTAGGCTTCTCGTAGCGCTTCTTCGTTCGCAATCCGGGTCACCGCGACCCAGGCGCCGCCATCATACGGCTTCATAAAGTGCGGGTAGCCGACTTGGGTCCCCACTTCACCGAGATCGAATAGCTTCGCGTAGCGCTCGAGCGTCGACTCGAGATCCGGCGTGGGCTCGTACTCCTTGGGAGGCAACATCCACGTCTCTGGGACGGGAAGGCCGAGATGCATCATCGCGCAATAGGTCGTCTGCTTTTCCATCGACTGGATCGACCAGGGGTTGTTCAGCACATAGAGACCGTCCATGAGGATGGATTTCTTGATCCACTCGCGGCTCGTGTGGTACCAATGGGTCACGCGGTCTAGAACTACGTCATAGGGACAGGGTCTTCGAAGGTCGAAAGGCTCGATATCGAGCCGCGTGACGTCGAAGCCAATGGTCTCCCCACGGATCTCGAATCTTGGATTAAAGCGGCTGAGGATTTCTTCGTAGCAGGTAGGCCAGCAGAGGTCGGCCCCCAGAGACAGTCCTATCCGGCGCGTATTCACGCGCATAAGGTAGCAGGAACAACCCCCAGCATCCAGCTAAGGGCATGTTACATATTAATATTTACAATACACTGTCATTGCTGCTATCCTCTGCTGGTTGCGAGACTATACGAGGATGGCAACAGATCGAAAGGTACCAGAGTCTGAGCGTCACTGGTTGAGGGTGCTGGGGACGTTGAACGAAGCGCAAGCGCGTGTTTTTGTGGCTCAACGGGCGCTTGAAGAAGGACGCGGCGGGGTCAGTCGGCTGTCACGACTTACGGGGATGTCGCGGCCGACCATCATGAAGGGCGTGGCGGAACTCAAAGCGAAAGCGCCGATAGTTGATGACGACAGCGCCCGAGTGCGCAAGCCTGGCGGGGGGAGAAAGCGGGTCGAGGAGTTAGACCCGAGAATCGAGCGGCAGCTGAAGAAGATCCTCGACGAAAGAACCGCCGGCGACCCGATGAAGCATCTCAAATGGACGAACAAGTCCACGAGAGCGATGGCGGAGGAGCTTGAACGCAAAGGTCACGATGTCTCGCACGTGACAGTTGCTCGACGCCTAGGAGAAATGGGTTACTCGCTGCAAGCTAACGTGAAGAGACTGGAAGGGGATCAGCACCCGGATCGGGACAAACAGTTTCGTTACATCAACAAGCAAGTAAGCAAGTTCATGCGAAGCAAGGATCCGGTCGTGAGCGTCGATACCAAGAAGAAGGAATTGATAGGAGCCTTTGAAAACAGGGGTAAAACGTGGAGGAAGAAGAAGGGCGGAGGTGAGCCGGTTCTTGTACACGACTTCCCCAGTATGGCTGAGGGCAAAGCAATTCCCTATGGGACTTACGATGTGTCCCGCGACGAAGCGCTGGTCAACGTCGGCATTACTCACGAGACTGCGGAATTCGAGGTAGAAAGCATCCGGAGATGGTGGCGCATACTCGGAAAAAAGTCTTATCCGATGGCGAAACGTCTGCTTGTTTGCGCGGACGCCGGTGGAAGCAACGGAAACCGGCTGCGAGGCTGGAAGCTCCACCTCCAAAAGCTATCGGACCAACTGAAGATTCCCATCACCGTATGCCACTATCCACCGGGAACCAGTAAATGGAACAAAATCGAACATCGACTATTCTCCTTTGTCAGCATGAACTGGAAAGGACGGCCTCTCGTGAGCTACGAGGCGGTCGTCAATCTTATCGGCAACACCAAGACCCGAACCGGCTTGAAGGTAAAGGCCATGCTGGACAAGAACTCCTACGAGACAGGCCAGAAGGTCAGTAACGAAGAAATGCAGGAGCTTCGACTCAAAATCCACCCCTTCCACGGCAACTGGAATTACACTCTCCATCCCCGACGTGCTTGATTGAGGGTATTAATTCTTACCGAACTCGTATTTGTAAATATTATTATGTAACAGAACCTAAGCTCTGAATGTTGGTGACTTGTATCAGTGATTCGTTACATAGATCTCGGCACTGTCACAGGCTGCTAGTTGATCGTTTCGCTCCCGACTTGTATCAGTGATTCGTTACATAGATCTCGGCACTGTCACAGGCTGCTAGTTGATCGTTTCGCTCCCGTCGGGCTTTTCGATGATTGGAGTGTCGATAGTATTGTGGACCGACCCTACGAAGCTCATGTCGTCCCCGTCGGCCGCGAACTCTCCCCAGCTGCAGACGCGATTCTTGCCTTGGGATTTGGCTTCGTAGAGAGCGCGGTCGGCGCGCTGCAACACTTCCTCGGGTAGGCGGCCGTCCTCGGGAAAGCAGGCGACGCCGATACTCGCAGTAATGTCGAGAGGCTTCCCCTTACCGTCTTGCAGGCTTTCGATGCCGCTGCGTATCCTTTCGGCGACGAGGCGGGCAGCAGGCTTCGCCGTCTCTGGGCAAATAACGACGAACTCGTCTCCGCCGATGCGCGCGGGCAGGTCGATGCGCCGGACGCGGTCCATCACGAACGCGGCCACTTGCTTCAGGACTTGCCCGCCAACGAGGTGGCCCTTGCGGCTATTGACTTCGCGGAGGCCGTCGAGATCGAGAAAAATGAGTGAATAGCAGCGACCGAAGCGCAAGGCGCGCTGGTGCTCGTTCTCCAGCGAGCGGTTGAAGAAGCGGAGATTGTAGATGCAGGTGAGGTCATCCTTCACAGCTAACGTGCGCAGCCGGTCGAGCTCGCTTCGTACTTTCTTCAGGCGTTTCTGAGCCCGCAGCCCCGTCGCTTTGAATGCCCTACTGCCGGCCATCGTTGCGAGGACCGTCTTGATTTGTTGTACGAGCGACGGGCCGTACAGCAAGAGCCCATCGACCCCGTCCGCTATCTGCCGCGGTTCCCGCTGGCGAAGCTGGAACACGACCACGTCGATGGTGGATTTCAACTCGGTCAGCGTGACCAGGAGCGCCTGAAGCGTCTCGGACATGCGCTCCGACTCGACAACGACGATGACGGGCTGAAGAGTCGCGACGGAGCCCGCGGCCTTCAACGAGCCGGGCTCCCAGTGCAGAGGGTGTCCGAGGGCGATGAGTTTTTTCCCCGTGGCTCCTCCAGGAAGCCCCGAGCCGCCGATCCAGACGATCGGGCGCTTGGCTCTTTCGAACTTCGGGGTGGTCGGTGGTTTCGATGCTTTTTTCTTAGCAGACATAATGAGCGCTGTTGATGGCGTATTTCTCTGGGTTCACGCAACGCAGAATGCGTCGCTCGCTCTGGCTGGGATGCGTCAGATCGACGAGAGAAGGTGGCGCCAAGTCTTGGTGAGTGTCCGTGACGACGCGAACTTTGGGTTGGTGGATAGCGTCCGGGTTCGGGTTCGACTCGACCACGACAGCGAGCTCTCCGGTGGAAAGCGAGACAGTCGACCCGATGGGGTAGATGCCCATGCAGTTGACGAAGGCCTTCACGAGTGTGGGGTCATAGCGTCCGCCGGCGAGCTTGTACAAGAGTGCTATGGCTTCATCGGGAAGAAATTGGCGCTGGTAGAGACGTTTCGTCGTCATCGCGTCGAAAGTATCGACGATGGCCGTGATACGGGCATAAAGGCTCTGCTGGGTGCGAAGGCGAAGCTTGGGATAGCCGCTGCCGTCATATCGAAGATGATGTTGAAGCGCCGTGAGGATGCGGTGCACCGTGCTGCGGTCGGTCTCGATAAGAGGGAACAGCGTCCGAGCGGCGAAGACGGTGTGATTGCCCATCACCGCCCATTCCTTCTCAGTGAGGTCTGTGTGCTTGTTCAAGAGTTTCACGGGAATGTGGAGCTTCCCCATGTCGTGATAGAGCGCGCTCAAGCCGAGCTGGGCGACCTCATGGCGTCTCAGGCCGAGACGCTGTCCGAAGGCGATCGCGAGCACGCAGACGTTGACCATGTGGTTGAAGGTATAGTTGTCGTGCTCCTTGATGGAGGCCATGCCCGCCAGGGAGAACCCGTTGCCTTCCTCGTAGCTCAAGTCGACGAGCTTTTGTACCGTGCGCTTCGCCTTTCTGAGATTCACTTGTGCGGGCGAACTGAGACTCATCATGGACTGGCGAATGAAATCGAGCGCCTGCTGGTAAGCGTTGATGGCGCGATCGCGGCGATCGGGTGCACGGGGGTCGTCCTCTGGGACAGGAGCTTCAACGCGCTCCGGTAGCAGCTTGATCCCGCTAGCCTTTCGCTCAGTCAACATCGCGTTGAGCGCCCCTATGCCCCCCTCCGAAGCACCCCGAACTTTCGCCAGCACTTCGAGCAGCTTGGAGAGACTCTCTACCGACGGTCGCGAGAACGAGATGCCGCCGATGTCGCGCTTGCGGAGCTCGCCGATAACGTATTTATACGCGTGAAGTGTCTTGATCTCCATCCGCACGCGCACGCCGTTCGCGAAGACCTCTTCTTCGGAGAGCTCGAGCTGAAACTGTCCTTCGTTTTTGAGCAGCCGGCCGAGAGTCTCGTGGAGCTTTTCGAGCGGCTCCTCGAAAACCTCGTTGCCGAGATCATGCAAGTAGGAGTTTCGAAGCAAGACCGCGATCTGCTGCAACGCGTCTCTGGCGCCGTCGAGAAACTGGCTCTCGACGACGTCAGGGGATGTGAGCGGTGCAGTTGCGAGGGTAGCCATGGCGATATCAGAGATCGAGCTCTTTGGCGCAAGCGGCACGCACGAAGCGGGCGCCGTCGTTGGAGCCGTGCTGCAGAAACTCCTTCGCTTTCGGCGTGCCGACGACGCGCATCCCGTGGGCCACGGCTTCGGCAAATTCTTTTTCTTTTTTCGACGTGAACCAGCGGATTTCCTTCCCCATCAGTTGTTGGTTGAGGAGATCGAGCACCGATTCACCGCAAAGTTTCGCGACAGCTGCAAAGAGGCGGCGCTTCTCGTTCAGGCTGCGGGAGTCGAAATCGCTTGCAGTTAGAGAGCGTTCGAGTATCTTCTCGCCGAGCTCTTGACTTCCACGTCGCACGAGGGTGTCGAGTGCCGTGGCGCGGATCTCCGGGTCCGGGTCTCCCAGCCGCTCGAGCGACAGGTCGTCCACTTCGGGATCCGGATAACGTGAGATGGCGACGAAGCTCTCTCGACGCGTCTCCACGTCCTGCGTGTCCAGTACTCGCGTCAACACGGGAAGCGCGCGCTCGCCCGGGTGATGCGAGAGGGCATGGAGAAACTCTCGTAAATATTGACGATGCTCGACACCTTCGCTCTGGCTACCGACAGGAAAACTCGTGAACAGTGCCGAAAGGCCTCCGTCCTCCGTCGCGAGAACGGCGGTCGTCACAGCGCGTCGATAAGCGGATGACGAGAGCCGTCCCATCCAAGGCAAAAGCGCTTCGGCCGCGAGGCTCCCGAAGCGCGCGAGGTAGGCTGTTAGCACGTCGGGCCTGGGTGCATGGTGCTCGTCGACTTTCGCGAGAAAGCGCGCGAGCCGCTCCGGCTCCCGGAGACGATTCAAAAGCGTCGAAAAAAGCCGTGCGACATCCGGCTCGTCTTTGAGCATCGTCGCAAGGCCGTCCATATGCTCGACCATGGCGGCGAGCTCCCGAAGCGCGCCCTCCGAAATGAGCCTATCGCTGATTCCGACCAGGCTCGCGATGAGCTCGTCCCTCTCCGTCTCGTTCTCTTCGAGTAGCGTCAGCTCGATTGCGAGCTCCGTGACGAGAGTCTCGAACGGGATGGCGGCTTCGCGCGCGCGCGCCGCTTGTAGCTCTTCGATCTCTCCTTCGTCGAGACGGCACGTTTCGACCGGGACGGAGCTTACGGGCTGTTCGAGGTCCAAACTCACGGCCTGGGCTGTGCCGTCGCCGTCGCAAGACAGCTCACCCGAAGCCAACTGCTCGTCCAAGCGAGGGAAGTCAGCAGTGGTGGCGAGCTCCTCGACCGCAAAATAGCGAATGCTGTGAAAGTCTTGTTCCCACAGGAGCGTAACGAGGTCGTCCTGGTCGTTCCCGTGCAGCGCGACACTATTGAGGCAGGTGAGGAAAGCTTCGAGCTCACAACGCTCGACTCCCGGGTGGAGAGACAGCCGCCTCAGGCCGTCGCGATAGAGAAGAAAAGCCAGGCTGTTTTTTCGGTCGTGGCTATCGTAGACGATTTCGTGCTCATATTTGAGCTCGAACTCGTGCACCGCGAGTTGAATCTCTCCGTCGGTTTCGAGGAAGTCCGTCAGTCGATCGTAGAAACCTTTTTCGAGTCGTTCCGAGACCGCATTCTTCCCTTCATACAAGCGCTGCGCTTTCTGGGCTTTCACGAGCAAGCGCAAAAGCTCGCGAACCTGCTCGGCCCGAGTGCTCTCACCGGTTTCTGAAACGGATTCGTCTGTCAGCACGTTTTCGGTGGCTATTGGCGGGGACTGCTCCAAGGCTTTCGGAGATGCAAGTTTTGGACCAGTCCGGCCCGAATCCTAAAGTGCAGATTCCAAGGGGTTAATGCCCCGCCTGCGCCCGAAAAAGGCGAGAAAACGCGTCACGCTTTTTGTCGATCTGTTGGGAAAAAGCCACTGTCTAAGGCAGCGGGTGTGGCATGGAGATAAAGCCGAGAAAACTATTTTCTCGTCCCACTTCTCTTTGTTTTTCCAACGAGTCATGGGCTTCACTGGTGCTCGGTGCTGACGAAGTCTTCGTCCGCCTGGAGAGGTATTTTCTTGCGGCGTGGGCGCCATTCGGCCACAGCGAGTGCGACGAGGACGAGAAGCGCCGACAAACTCACGAGCATTCCGGCCGTGAGAGCGCGCGGTTGGTACCGGAAGCGGACGACGTGCTCGCCTGCGGGTACGGCGGCGGCGCGCATGGACCATTGCGCCCGAAGGACGGGTGTTTCGATGCCATCGACTTCCGCCACCCAGCCAGGACGAAGCGTGTCCGCGAGAATGACGAAGCCCGCCCGCGGCGAGCGGGTCCGTATCTCGATGAGCTCGGGCTCATAGATGGTGATTTCGGTCGCGTCCTTCCGGAAAAAACCTGACGCGCCTTCACCGGATTCGGGGTGCCGTGCTTGAACCCCCTCGTGGACGCTCCAGCACCGGAGCGCGTCGAGCGTTTGGATTTCCTCCGGGACGTCCGAAGGCACCATGAAATAGGACCGGGGGAGCGCGTGGAGATTGATCTTGATGTTGCCGAGGCGCATGAAATCCGTGACGAGCGCGAGCGGGTTGAGGTCGACTTCGATGCCTTCGATTTGGATCCCCGGATTGTCGCCGTCGACCATGACCGTGAACACGTCAATAGACCTCCGCTCGACGAAGCGGAGCTCGAGCGGCCGGCCGGGCTCGAGGGGAAACACTTCTCCACCGAAGTCGACAGAAGCCGTTCCGCCCGGGCCGAGCGGATGCCAATCGAGGCGAATGCTCGAGACGTCCACAGGCGGCAAAAGCTCTAAACGCGCGGGCGCCATGCCGGCCGGGATGTCGAGCAGGGGAAGTGGCGACGCGTAGCGCGGACCGCACCAGGGGAAGGCGGATTGAGGCTTTTGTCGTACGATGAACTTGGCGTTCAAAAGCGACAGCGCGTTCGCGCTCGTATGGCTCGCATCGAGAAGCTCGGCGTAGTGGCGGTCGACGAGAGCCTCGTGTCCGCCCGCGAAGTCTACTTCGTGGAGTGCGGCATAGTTCTCCAAGTTGGACTCAGAGACGTAGCGGCTTCGATAGCCTTGTGCCTGTACCAGGCGATGCTCCGCGCGCTCTCCGGCCCGTACGAGTGTCCGATACGGACGCTCGCCGCGGTCCTTCACGAACGTGCCCACGTCCAGGATCGCGGCGCCCACGAGCCCATAGATGACCCATTTTTCGCGTGGACGCCAAAGAAGCAGCGTCAAGAAGAGCACGTGGATCGTCACGATCAGAACGGCCCAATATGCGCCGCCAACGAGGCGCTCCACTTGAGCGGGCGAAAGTGCTGTGAGCTCAGAGGAGCCAGAGAGCGTAACGACACGCGTGTGCATGAACCCTGCCCACAACGTGAGCACCACGAGTAAGGCGAATGCGCTCCGGACGATGCTGCGCAGGCGCAAACGCTGCTTGCGGCTGAGCTCTTCGAGCACCGAGAGGCCGAGCCCCGCTAGGACGGACATACCGAGCGTATAGATTCCGAGTAGTCGGTACGGAACACGAAAGCGATCGAAGCCAGGGAGAGCCGCGTAGAACCAATCGAAAAGGGGGGACTCCCGCCCGAACGAGAGAAACAAAGCCGTCGCAGCGGAAGCGGCGAAAAAAAGATGACCTTTAGTCTCCGACAGCAGGAAGCCCACGGCGGCTAGAAGCAACGTGCCGACCCCGACATAGAGGTGAAGTGGCGCGGAATCGTCTTGACCCGGGAGGCGAACTTGACCTTTCGGGATGAAGGCTGCAGCGAGAAAGTAGGGCGAGAATCCGAACGACGTCGAATATTCGTAGCCGAGTGCGGCTCGGGACGAATCCTCGGCGAGGCGATAGGTGGGGATCAGCTGAACTCCGGTGATGGCGATAGCGAGAAACAACGCTGGCAAGAATCGCGTTGCGCTCTGTTTCAATCCTCCACAAGCGATAGCCCAGAGAGCTGTCAGTAGAAGGCCGTAATAAGCGACTTGCGGATGCCCTGCGAGCACCATGAGCGCAAGCGTTGCGGCGAGCACAGCGAGAGATCCCGGTCCGCCTTGCCTCATGGCTCGCCTCGTGGCGAGGAGCGCCCACGGGATCCAAGTGGCTGTGATCACGATGGTATGGTGGCCAGGCGTTGTGAAAAAGCCTGTGAATGCGAAAATGAGCGCTGCCAACAGTGCGCCGGCCGGTCGGCTCCCGATCGAGCGCATCAGAAGCAGCATGCCCAGGCCGGCGAAAGCTTGATGGAGGAGCTGGTAGATCTCGAGGGCGATGTAGTCGAGCCGTCCTTCGCTAGTGAATGGCAGGAGCGAGTATGTCGGCGGATAGAAGATCCCGACTTGCGGATTGGCGTGAATGGCAACGCCGCCGAGGACGTGGGGATTCCAGAGAGCGAGCTCTCCGGAGCGAGCTCTCGAGAGTGCGTAGCTTTTCCACACATAGTGCTGGTTGAGAAAATCGCCCCGAAAAATCCTTCGTTCTTCGGGATTCGGCGAAAAAAGCTTTAAATGGTAGAGAAAGGGAAGTGCCATGAGTATGGCGACAGGTACCCACCTGAAAAGCCGTGTCAAGCACTGTCCTGTATCAGTGGTTCGTTGCATAAACGAGAAAGCGCCAGACGAGAACGGAAATGCTGCCGAACTCACCCACGATGAGAAGGAGCATCCCGAAGGTCATCTACTTCCAAACGCCTGTGACAAGTCCGAAAAGGAGAAACCCTGCCGACGCCGGGAGCGCGAGCGTCGCCGCGCTCGACATCAGCTCACGTCACTTTCTGGATCTTCAAACGTTCCGAGGACGACATCTCCGGACATTCCGAGGACGCGAGAGATCTCGTCCGTCGTGAACCTCGGCAGCGTGGTCTTTTCTTTGCCGCGCATCAAATGTATCCCCTGGTCTTGCTCGACCACGCGGCCAATCACGAACCCCTCGACGCTGTGGCTCTCGAGACTCTCGAGCACCCCTTCGGTCTCGCTCTCACCGACGGTGAGAACGAGCGCTCCTGAACCGATAGCGCCGAGAACGTTGAAATGAAACCGCTCGGCCAGCGAGCTCGACTCCCAAAAGCGGGGGATCTCGGTTTCGCTCACGACGAGACCCACGTCCGAGGCCTCCGCAAGCTCCCAGAGCGCCGTTGTGACGCCTCCTTCCGTCACGTCGTGCATGGCGGTGACACCGCCAGCGGCGACCGCCGCGCGGCTATCGGGAAGCACCGAGAGTCCAGGATCGTCGAGAAAGCGCGCCGCCTTGTCGAGAAACTCTTCGCCGAAGCTTTCGCGAATCTCCTGCGGACGCTCCTGTGCGAGGATCGCCGTTGCTTCTATCGCGACACCTTTGGTCAAAAGGAGCATGTCGCCCGGCCGAGCGCCTTGCGACGTGACGAGCCGCTCCCGTTCGACCTCGCCAACCATCGCGCCCGCCACGATCGGACGGTCGATGCCACCGGTGACTTCGGTATGACCTCCGACGGCGAGACATCCGAGCTCGCGGCACGCGGCCGCGATATCCCCGAGAATGTCGCGCACCATCTCGTCGGTAGCCGCGCCCGAGGGAAGCAAGACCGTCGACATGAAATATTTTGGCGTGCCGCCCATGGCCGCGATGTCGTTGGCATTGACGTGTACGGCGTACCATCCGATGCGCTGCGGCAAAAACGTGATCGGATCCGCCGCGAGCAAGAGATAGTGATCGCCACGGTCGATGGCGGCGGCGTCCTCTCCGGGTGAAGGGCCGACTTTGAGATGGACATCGTCCATAGCCAGCTTCGCCAAAAGCTCTTTCAAGAGCTGATTCGGGAGCTTCCCGTCGGGTAAGGATGTCATTGACGCGAAGAGCGTAGAGGAACGGGCCGCGGCCCGTCAAGCTCTAGCAGGCTGCCAACAACCGTAAGAAATGGGGATGTGGGGATGTGTGCAAAGCGATTTGTTGGGTTTCAAGCTAGACCAGCTCCAAAAACGTGAACGGAATGCGCATCAAGCAATAGGCGGTGAACGACGGAGTCTTTTGTCCCCCTTGGCCGTCGCGCTCTTCGCCGAGCGGCGCAATGGCGAGAGACCCGTCACCACTCCGAGGACAACGGCAAAAAGAGCGGCATTCGCTGGCAGATGGAGGCCGAAGTCGGTAAAGCTATGGAGTGAGACAGCGAGGGTCGCGCCACAATAGCCGGCATGCAGATCGCGAAGCCTTGTTTGGTGGGCGAGTTTTTGGCGTACCTGGACGGCCCGGCCGACGATCCAGAACAACAGCAGCCCGCACAAGAAGAGACCTGGCAACCCAAGCTCTACCGCGAGCTGCAGGTAGTCGTTGTGGGCCCAGGAGAAGAAGCGTCGCCCACCGAAGCTTCGATAAGCAGGGAAGATGTATTGAAACGAGCTCATCCCGGACCCGGCAAGCCAGAAATCGGAGACTGTATCGAGGCTGTCCCGCCAGACGAGCGCACGGCCTTGTTGCTCACTCGTGAGCTCAATGGCCTCGAAGCGGGAGAGAAGCGGGTGAACGCCGATCCAAAGCGCACTCACCGTGAGGACGATAGCGCCCGCCGCGAGCAAGCCTCGTGACTCGCCGCGACTCCGGGTCGCGTAGAAGAAAAAGGCGCAACCGATCATGGCGAAGGTCACGCCGGAGCGCGATAGTGAAAATAGCAAGCTGAGAGCGATCACGCCGACGCCTAATCCCAAGAGCACGGTACGAGCTTTGGCTTCTTGAGCGCTCGTTTTGTCGCGGGCGAGATGAATGCCTTCTCGATAGTGCATCAAGAGCAAACGGAACGAGACTCCACGCGAACGCCGTGGCCTCCCCGGAAGCGCTGCTCAAGCTCAAAGCCTCGGTCTTGAGCTGAAGCGCTCGAGGCGAGAGGATGGACAGCAAAGAGGAAGGGAGCGGCGCGAGCGAGAGGGCGATCCAAACGGTGAGCATCAGGAGCACGATTCCAGAGCCCACTCTAGCCCTCCGTCTCGCGATAGGCGCGATACGGCCCCGTCATACGCGGCGTCAAGAGCCACTCGGCAAAAGTCAAATGAAGTCGCCCATTGGCGGGAAACCGGCGAATCGCGGCCTCGAAACTCTGCTCGATCCGTTCTGGCTGCTCGAGACGGTTCGCGTAGAACGCTGCGAGGAGGAACGGCGACTGATAGAAAGACGGAGCTTGCTCGAGAGCGCGGTACGTCGCTGGCCTAAGAGGGCGTAGGACGCTGGCGCTTGCACAGCACCGAGAAGAGAAACCTTTCGCGAGTTGAACTCGAGGATGAAAATCGAGACCTGGGGATTCTGGACGTAGCGATCGCGCAGGTGTGACGCGACCTCCTCCGCAAGCTCCTCCGCTGTCATGCCCGAAGCGGGCAACCGTCCGACAAGAGGCAGCTCGATGCTCCCGTCACCCGAGATCCGCACCGTTCGGTTGAGCTGGTCGAGCTCGAATACGCGAATCTCGATGACGTCCTCGCGCCCCAGTCGGTAATCTATGTTCTCTCGGGTGGCCGTACGAAAGAACAGGCTCAGAGGAACTTCGCCGGGCTGGATGCTCACATTGGAAGGGATGTTGGAATTCGCCGTTGCTTGCAAGCCGAGGGCATAGGAAACGGCGAAACTCAGAACCACGAGAGTTGACACGGTCGATTTGTCTTGTGAAGAAAAGGTTATTTCAAGTCTAGCGGCGACGGGCGACTCTGTCAAAGCTTCCTCGTAGCCTTTTGTGCGAAGAAGGCTTATCATCTTTAACGAAAGCATTCCTCCAAAAAAATGTGTGGCATTGGCGGTGTCGTTCGTCGAAGTGGGCGGATCGACGCAATGGATCGTTTGGCGCTCGCGCGGATGTTGCGCGCCGAAGCCCATCGCGGCCCCGATGACGAAGGCGCCTTCAGCACTTCTAGCGTGCTATTGGGTCACGCCCGGCTCGCCGTGATCGACCTCACCGCCTCCGCGCGGCAGCCGATGCCGAATGAAACGGGTGATGTCTGGGTTAGCTTCAATGGGGAGATTTACAACTTCGAGGCGCTTCGTGCGGAGCTACGCGCTTCTGGACACCGTTTTCGCTCGAATTCGGATTTCGAAGTCCTTATTCACGGCTACGAGTCCTGGGGCCTCCAAGGACTTTTGCCGCGACTCTGTGGCATGTTCGCTTTCGCTCTCTACGACGCTCGCCCGCTGCACGAACGGAAGCTCTATCTCGTGCGGGATCGCCTAGGGATCAAACCGCTTTACTATGCCGAAGGGGAAGACCGGCTCGTATTTGCCTCGGAGCTATCGGCGATCGTCGCGAGCGGGCTCGTTCCTGCGAAGCCTGCCGAGGCGGCGCTCACGTCTTTTCTGGCTCTTGGTTCCGTCCCCGGACCGGGAACCGCTGTAGAAGGCGTGTTCATGCTCGAGCCCGCGCACTATATGGAGGTGTGCAAGGGTTCGCGGAGCGTCCATCGCTACTGGAGCCTGCCTGCTCCCGCAGCCATTAACGATGCGCGAGACGATGACATCGAGCACGTGCGAGAGCTCCTCGCGGAGTCCGTCCGTATGCGGCTCGTCAGCGACGTCCCTCTCGGCGTCTTCTCGAGCGGCGGTATGGATTCCGCCACGCTCATCGCACTCGCGGCGAAGTTCTCGAGCTCCAAGGTCACGACCCTTTCCGTTGTTTTCGACGAGCCGGGGCTGAATGAAGCTCGCTATGCCCGTGTCGTCGCGCAAAGATACGGCACCGACCATCGAGAGATACGTCTCGACGGCCAGGATTTCCTCGGCGCACTGCCGGATGTGTTTAGAGCGATGGATTCACCCACCGTCGACGGCGTGAACAGCTTTTTCGTCTCACACGCCGCCCGCCAGGCCGGCCTCACCGTCGTGCTTAGCGGCGTCGGCGGCGACGAAGTGTTTCTCGGCTATCCCCACTTCCGAAAGTTGCGCGCTCTCGCCCCGTTCGTCCGATGGCTCGAGCGTTCTCCGCGTTTTGCGCGAAGGCACCTCGCTTCCTTTGGTGAGCGCGTCGATGGCGGGGCACTCGGGTGGCAAGCTCGAATATCTCGCGAGCGTGAACGCGCGCAATCTCTATCTTCTTTTTCGTGGTCTGTTCAGTCCGGGGCAAATCTTAGAGCTCGTCCCTGGAAGCGAGCCGTACGAGATACGGGGAGATCTACCGTCAACGCTCGAGGGCGACGATCTTCTCCGAAGCGCCATGCGGCTCGAGTTCGGGATCTACCTGCCACATCAACTTCTTCGCGATACGGATGTCATGAGCATGACGCACTCACTCGAAGCGCGCGTGCCATTCCTGGACCACGCGCTCGTGGAGGCCGTATTTCGACTGCCGCATCACGTCAAGTTTTCACGCCGTGTCAACAAACCGCTCTTGATGCGTGCTCTCGATGTGCCCCTTCCGCGGGAAGTATGGGACCGGCCGAAACAAGGCTTCACCCTCCCTTTTCAAAGCTGGCTCGTCGACCACCGCGAGGAGCTCAGCGAGCGGGCGCTCGCGCCAGGAATTTTCGAGAGCCAAGCGGTGGACCGGCTCTGGGACGCGCTCTCGCGTGGGCGTGTGCACTGGTCGCGTCCGTGGGCGCTCATAGCCTATAGCACATGGCTCGAACGGCTCCAGGCCATCGGCGCATCGTCTCGTGAAGATCTGCCGGCTCAAGAGATTCGTCCGGTAGCCTGGCGGATGGTGGGGGCATGACGACCGTCGTCCAGGCGCTTGGGTGGTATTTTCCCGAAAAACTCGGGGGCACCGAAATCTACGTTCGAGCTCTCGCGCGGAGACTCCGCCACCATGGCTATCGCGTCGCGATCGCGGTGCCGGACTCAAGAATTATCGAAGGTCACTCGTACGAAGTCGAGGGCGTCGAAGTTTTCCGCTACCCGATCCCCGCATTCCCAAATCGAGCGCAGGCGCAAGGCCGGGAACCGGTCCCGGGAGTGGAGGCGTTACATCGCTGGCTCGAGACAAAGTCTCCCGCCATCTTTCATTGTCACTCGCTCGTGACGGGACTAGGGCTCGACGAATTGAAGGTGGCGAAGCGCCTCGGTGCTCGCGTCATCGTCACCTTTCACACGCCGGGTCTCGGATATGTTTGCCAGAGGGGTACGATGATGCGCCGGGGTCGCGAGCTTTGCGACGGCCTCGCCGCACCCGGCAAATGTACCGCTTGCGTCGTCTCGAACGGCTCTCTGGTGCGAAGCGCGGGCGCCGTGCTCTCGAAGATCCCCGCACTCGAGGCCCATGCCGTGGGAACACCAGTGATCGGGACGCGTATCGGTGGGCTTGCCGAGATCATCGAGGACGGAGTGAGCGGTCGGCTCGTGACGCCCGGCAAGCCCGCGGCGCTCGCCGCCGCGATCGAGGAGGTCGTCGCTGCGCCTCGCAAGACCCTCGCCGTATGGCGGGATGCGCTCCCGGCGCCACGAACGATGGATGCGATCGCCGACGACTATTTCCGCCTCTATGGGGGCGAGCGGGCGATCGACGCTCGAGATCCCAGAGATGACCCGTGAGATGTCCATAGACGTGCGCCGCGTATTGATGGTGAGCCCGCATTTCCCGCCGGACACGTCAGCAGGCACTCACCGTGTCCGGCTGATCGCCCCACATCTGCCGACCTTCGGTTTCGAGCCCACCGTCTTGACAGTCGATCCGCGGGACTATGAAGGGCGGCTCGATTGGGATCTCGAGAAGCTCGTTCCGCCGGAGCTGCGCGTGGTCCGGATCCGTGCATGGTCGCCGCGATGGACGCGCGTGATGCGCGTGGGAGATCTCGGCCTTCGCGCCTATTGTGGCCTTCGTCGCGCGGCACTCGAACTGGTCCTACGCGAGACGTTCGACTGTGTCTTCATCACCATCTATCCGACCTATCCCGCTTTGATGGGACCGGCGTTGAAGCGGAAGGCTTCGCTCCCCTTGGTGCTCGACTATCAGGATCCGTGGGTGTCTTCTTGGGGCCAGATGACGGGGGGCGGCAAGAACGGAACCCCGGATTTGAAGAGCCGGGTGTCGCGAGCGCTGGCGCTTCGTCTCGAACCCGTGGCGGTGCGTGCGGCCGATGCCATCACCGCCGTGTCCGAAGGGACTTTTCGTGCGGTGCAAAAGCGCATCCGCGCGGCGGAGAATACACCTTGCGTCGAGATACCGATCGGCTCGGACCGCCGGGATTTCGAAACACTCCGTGCCCAAGCGCGTCCCAACCCTTATTTCGATGCCCATGACGGGCGGCTCCACATTTCCTATGTAGGGACTCTCCTGCCCCTCGGCTTCGAGACCCTTCGCGCGGTGCTCGAAGCGGTGGGATGTCTCCGAGACGGACGCCCAGAGGCCTATGCGCGCTTGAGCCTTCATTTCTACGGAACGAGCAACCAGACGACGGAGAACGCGCCCGGGCGTGTATTGCCAGAAGCGGAGCGGCTCGGCGTCGCGGATGTCGTCGACGAGCGGCCGGCCCGCATCGACTATTTGGACGCGCTAAACGTGCTCGCAAACTCGAGCGCGATTCTCTTGATGGGGAGCAGCGAGGCGCATTACACCGCGAGCAAGCTCTATCCCGCGCTCATGGCGGGGCGACCCCTACTGGCTGTCTTTCATGAGAAAAGCAGCGTTGTCTCGATCTTACGCCGGGCAGGGGAAGCGCCGGGTATTCGACTCATTACCTACAATCGCGAACGAGGGGCGTTGCAACGTGTCGACGCCATCTACGAACGGCTCAAAGCACTTTGCGACCAACCCGCCGAAACAGCGGCAGGCGCCGACCCGGGCGTCGTCGAGGATTTTTCCGCCCGCGCTCTCGCTGGACGTTTGGCGGGCGTTTTCGATCAGGTCACGCGTAAGCCATGAATCGACGGATTCGACTTACGGTGTTTATGACCCATCCGATCCAGTATTTTTCGCCGTGGTTTCGTTTCATCGCGCAAGAAGCTCCCGAGCTGGACTTGACCGTGCTCTACGCGATCGAGCCTACCGCAAATCAACAGGGTGTAGCGTTCGCCCGCGCGTTCACGTGGGATGGCTCTCTTCGCGAGGGCTATTGCAACCAAGTGCTGCGCACGACGAAGGACAGTGATTCGATCTCGAGTCAGCATTTCTTTGGTTTGGATGTTGCCGAGCTCGGTGGTGCCATCCGCGCTACGGCGCCTGACGTCGCGCTCGTGAGCGGCTGGCATTCCGCTTATCTGCTCCGCGCGATTTGGGAGTGCCGACGAGCGGGCATCCCGCTCGTCTATCGAGGCGACACGAATCTCGCAGGAAATCGATCGGGCGTGAGGCGTTGGGCCTGGCAAAGGCGCACGCGTTTCCTTCTCGGTCGCTTCGATGCTTGGTTGAGTGTGGGTGCTCTAGCGCACGCGTATTTGGAGTATTTCGTCGCGCCGACGGATCGCGTATTCGATTCACCGCACGCCGTGGACAACGCGTTTTTCGCGCGAGAAGCGGAGGCCTTTGCCGGCACGGAGCTTCGAGCTGAAGCCCGCCGCGGGTGGGGGATAGCCGAGGATGCCTTCGTCGCGCTCTTCGTCGGCAAGCTCGTTCCAGATAAACGACCTCTCGATGTCATCGAAGCCATCCACGCCATGAGCGCGGAATGCGTCTTCTTGGTGGCGGGAAGTGGCGGGCTCGAGTCGCGGTGCCGCGAGGAGGCGCAGCGAAAAGATATCCCGGTAGTTTGGCGCGGCTTTCAGAATCAAAGTGAATTAGGGCGTGCCTATGCGACGTCGGACTGTCTCGTTTTACCGAGCGAGCACGAGACTTGGGGACTCGTCGTCAATGAGGCTTTGGCTACAGGACTCCCTTGTGTCGTGAGCGACGGTGTGGGCTGCGCGCCTGATTTGATCGTCCCCGGCGAGACCGGCGAGGTCTTTCCTGCAGGCAACGTCCAAGCCCTGGCGTGTGAGCTGACGCGACTCCGTTTGGAGAAGGCGGACGGCGTGGTGCGTAGGGCGAAGTGTCGCGATCGCGTGAGCCAATATTCCTACGAGCACGCCACTAGAGGCCTCGTTCTCGCTTGCGAGACGGTGGTGGCTTAGGCCCTTAGGTGAGCGCCCAAGATCGACCCCGCGTGATCGTTTGCGGCGGAGGGATGGTCATCATCTCGGGAATGGAGCGGCTGACTTTCGAGGTGGTTCGCTCGCTGCGTTCGAAGGGGGTTGCGGTTCACTTCATCCTGAACTCTTGGGGCAACGAGCGGATTCACCCCGTCGTCGACGAACTTGGCGCGAGCTGGTCGACAGGTCGATATTTGGTCGACCTCGACCGACATACAAGGAATCCGGTGCGCATCTTGCGCTTGGCCTGGGACATTTTGCTCACGAGCCTGGGCATGCTTCGCGACAGTTTCCGTTTTAGGGCTACGCACGTGCTCTTGCCGGAGCTCGGCGCGGTCTTGAGGAACGCGCCCGCTCTCGCGGTTCTGCGGCTTCTCGGGCGCACGGTGATCATGCGCGTTCCGAACGCGCCGGAGCGAGGACGTTTTTACGAGCGCTTGTGGCGCTTTTTTGTCTCGCCGCTCGTGACGCGGATCGTGGTGAACTCGGAGTTCTCGTCGCGGCGCTGTCACGAGTCGGGCGTTCCTGCCGAGAAGATTGAGCTCATCCACAACTGTATCTCGTCTAGGGCTCAGGAGCCCGGGGGGGATGAGGATTTGGTCGTGACACCGAGAATTCTCTTTCCGGACAAAGGCGCGCTTTTATCGGACAGTGAAATGGTGCGCACCTATTCCGGGGTTTTTGTCGCCGGGGCGGAGCAAGGTACGAGCATCGCTTTCGGATATGCGGCGGAAGCCTATCTGGACTTCGGGCTCCCATCGATGTTCGTCCCTTCGTTCCTCTTCGGAGTACAAGGGACACGATCTTCTGCTCGAAATCTGGGACGACGTTGCCGAGCGCCACCCCGACGCGGAGCTCGTCGTGGTGGGTGGCGGAAACGATCGGAATCGCCTCGAGAACAAGGCGCGCGCGTTGAAGCTTTCGGGGAGCATTCGCTTTGTCGGTACGGTCGATGACGAGAAGCTCGAGAAGCTCTACAGCGAGTGCGCCTTTTTCATCATGCCGAGCCGCGGCGAAGGCTTTGGCCTCGTCTTTCTCGAAGCCATGCGCGCTTCCAAACTCTGTATCGGTGGAGAAGGTGCTCCGAGCGAGATCATAGAAGACGGCGTGACGGGGTTCGTCGTCGCCCCCGATGCACTCGACGCCAAAGAGCGACTAGCAGACCTCATCGTCGAGCTCTTTGGAAAGCCCGAAAAAAGGCGCGCGATGGGCGCCGAGGCCCGAAGGCGATTCGAAACGCAGTTTACGGCGGCCCGTTTTCGCGAGCGGTTCTTGGCGGCGCTGTCTCGAGCATCGTGATCGGAGCTTGTTCGTGCTGTTTCTGCGCACTTTCTCCAAGATGACTCGCGAGGTCGCGATGATAGGTCTCGAAGACGTATAAGGCACCGATCACTTGGGTAGGGTTCAAGCTCGTCTCGAACCAATGTGTGAGAAACGCTCGGACGGTGTTGCGCCCGAAGACGTCGCAAGACACCGATTCCGGGCGAAGAATCGCTTCTTAGATCCGGCTCCGATTCTTTGGCTGGGACCAGTGCCCGTGCTCATCGTGATAGCTGCGCGAGCGTGTCTTCAGATTCACCACTCCGAGCACTTTGCGTGTCGCAAAGCGAACGCTTCGAACGATCTGGCGACGCAGTGGTGAGCTGAGAACGGGGACCATGTCTTTCTGGTTCGGGATCGTTCGGAAGAGCTCCGGAAAGCGGTGCGTCAGCCAGCGTTCGTATAGGCGACCTTCACGGCGAAGCGTGACCGGCAAGCCTTGCCAGAAATCGAATAGGTCGTAATCGAGAAACGGCCGCCGTACCGCGAGCCATGGCCGCCACGCGTCGACCCATCGATTCGTCGATTGTGGGATCTTGTGCTCGAAGAGCGCGAAACGAGGCGGAGCGCCGGAAAGTCCTGCGACGATCTCCTCGATCCGGCGCTCGGCGTCGACATCGTCCATCCCGAGACGCGTCCCGTAAAAGGGAAGGGCGCTCTTGAGGTCCAAAGCGTTTTCGACATCGGTGAAGGTGGGGCCGCACACGGCGTCTCCGATATAACCGCTGAAATGCACGTCGAGTTGTTGGGCCTGTGCGTGGACGGAAGCGACGTGCATCAGATCCGTCAGGTCGATGAGCCCGTCCGTCTGTTGAACGAAGCTCGTGCGGGATTCGAGCCAGTGCGGCTCGCGCATATAAGGATCGTGGTAGACCCACGCTACGCCGGAAGCTTCGGCAGCGCGTTTCGCGATCTGGACGTCATCGCTATTCGGAAGGCCGTAGCTCACCGCGACCCATTCAGGACACGAAGGCGCCGCTTCGGCGAGGATGGCGCGGCTATCGAGGCCGCCGCTCAAGGTCTGCCCCGATCGCCCGTTTCGCGGCAAGCGACGCCTGATCGCTCGGGTCCAGAGCTCGCTTGCTTGCTCGATCAGCACGTCGACGTCGAGTCCAGAGTCGCGTTCTTCGATCGCCGCATAGCTCCAGTAGCGCTTCTTTGTGACCGTGTTGCCGCGCACAGAGAGCTCGGTCCCTCCGTAAAGCATTTTCACGTTTTCGACGTTGGTACGCTCTCCGAGGCGGTAGCCTCCGAAAGTCACGGCTTCACGAAGCGCCTGGATGTCCGGCATAGGCTCGACTCCCGGGGCCATCAATATGGCTCGGACGGTGCTGGCCATGGCGAAGCCGTCGCCGTTGTTGGACCAGTAGAGAGGGAGGGTGCCGTAACGATCGTTCACGACTCTGAGCGTTGTGCTCTCTGCTCGCCAAAGGGCGACGACATACGCGCCATCCAGCGCTCGCAAGACGTCGGGTCCTTGATCGAGGACGAGCTCGAGGAGCTTTCGCCGGAAGTCGAAGGCCTCGACCGCCTCAACCGCCTCAACGTTGCCGAGCCCATGGCCGTCATAGGCTTCGCCGAAGAACCATAAATGGTGTCCGGCGAGCGTCGCGGGCTGTGCTGACGGTGCGCTGTCCCGCTCGAGCGTTCCGACGCCGAGGTCCGGCAGCTGGCAATGGTCTTCGAGCTCGTCTGGCTGCGAGCGGCTTGCGCGTCCCATCTCGGAGATGGTCCGTCGTACCTGCTGCCCAGGCGAAAACGGCAGCCACAAAAAAAATTGACTCACGATTCCTTGATTGAAAAGGGTGTGCTCATAGAATACAGCATTCTGTGCGGGTGGGCACGTGCATGCAGGGATTTACACCCATTTATCCGTTGCGTATAATTAAATCAAAGCTTCAATCATCCGATTCAATTCTAAATCACGCGAAACGCCGATTCCGGGACTTCGGTCTTACGGGGAGGCTTCTCCAGCCAGTCGACCTATGAACATTCTCGGCATCAACGCCTATCACGGCGACGCGAGCGCCGTGTTGATCTCGTATGGGCGGCTCATCGCCGCGGTCGAAGAGGAGCGCATTCGCCGCGTGAAACACTGTGCTGGGTTTCCTTCGGAGGCCATCCGCGCCTGCCTCGCGATCGCGGGCATCAACGGAAAAGAGATCGACTACTTCGCCGTCTCGAGGGATCCGAAAGCTCACATAAGCCGGAAGTTTCTCTACGCGCTTTGCCGTAAGCCGAACGTTTCGTTTCTTTGGGACCGTTTGCGCAACCAGTCCAAAGTGCGAGGCGTCGTCGAGGAGGTCGCCTACACGCTTTCTCTTTCGCCGTCCCACGTTCGAGCGCGCTTTCACGATGTAGAGCACCACCCGGCACACTTGGCGAGCGCGTTCTACGTCTCGCCTTTCGAGGAGGCGGCCGTCTGCGCCATCGACGGCTTCGGTGATTTTGTGAGTACGTCGATGGCGCACGGAACGGGGAGCAGCTTGGACGTTCACGCCCGCACCTACTTCCCGCATTCCCTGGGACTTCTCTATCTTGCGTTCACGCAGTTCCTCGGCTTTCCGAGCTACGGAGACGAGTACAAGGTCATGGGGCTCGCACCCTATGGCGAGGCCGAATACGCAGAGGCGATCTCGAAGCTAGTCCGGCTCGAGAAGAACGGACAGGTTTCACTCGTCATGCGCTATTTCCGCCACGGCTCCGAAAAGGTGGTGATGACTTGGGGTGACGGGGCGCCCACCATCGATAAGGTTTTTACCGAAGAGCTCGAAAAGCTGCTCGGCCCCGCTCGCGCGCCGAACGAAGAGGTGACAACGCGGCATCACGCGATTGCCGCGTCGCTCCAAAAAGTCTTCGAAAAATCAGCCTTTCACGTTCTGAGAGAGCTGCACGCGCGTACCGGATCGAAACGGCTCTGCCTCGCTGGTGGATGTGCCATGAACAGCGTTGCCAATGGGAAGCTTCGCGCCGAGACCCCGTTCGAGAACGTTTTCATCCAGCCCGCGGCCGCGGAATAACGGTACTGCGCTCGGCGCCGCCTATTTCGTGTGGCATCAAGTTCTGAAAAAGCCCCGCAAGTTCACCATGGAGCACGGCTACTGGGGTACGGCCTTCGACGATGCCAGCGTGCTCGCGGCCCTGCGGGGACGCGACGGTGAGCTCGAGCGCGCGTGCGCGGCCGAGCAGATGCACGAGCTTCACGCGCTGACCGATTGGACCGCGGAGAAGTTGGCGGCGGGGAAGGTCGTCGGCTGGTTTCAAGGCCGCATGGAATGGGGAGCGCGAGCGTTGGGCAATCGCAGCATCCTCGCGGATCCCAGACGGTCCGACATGCGCAATATCTTGAACGCGAAGATCAAGCGTCGTGAGAAATTTCGGCCCTTTGCACCGTCGATCCTCGAAGAGCGGCTGGACGATTACTTCGAAGGCGCCCTCCCCGATCCGTTCATGCTTCAAGTCTACCCGGTTGCGAAAGACAAGCGTGACGTGTTACCGGCGGTAACTCATGTGGATGGCTCTGGGCGATTGCAGACGGTCAGTCGGGAGCAAAACCCAATCTACCATCGGCTCCTCGAGGCTTTCGAAACGCGTACCGGCGTTCCGGTGCTCCTGAATACGTCGTTCAACGAGAACGAGCCCATCGTGCACGAGCCACGACAGGCAATCGACTGTTTTTTGCGAACGGATATGGACGTGCTCGTTCTCGGAAGCCATGTCCTCGAGAAGCGCTTTGACAAGCGGAAAGTCGTGCCGGCCCCCGCAGTCGCGGAAACGAGACAAGCGTCATGAAGAAACCGCCAATCGATCTCGGCTCGAAACGGATCGTGCTCACTGGCGGGGGTGGGTTTCTCGGCCGCCACGTCTACGAAGAGCTCATCGCGCAAGGTGCGCGGGACGTCGTTATCGTACGTTCCGCGGAATATGACCTTACCGCGGAAGAGACGGTTGCAAGGCTCTATCGCGTCCATGCGCCCGACATCGTGATCCATCTTGCCGCGGTCGTCGGGGGCATCGGCGCGAATCGGGAGAATCCTGGCCGCTTTTTCTACGAGAATCTCATCATGGGCGTTCAGCTCATCGAATATGCGCGCCGAAACGGCGTCGAGAAGTTCGTAAGCGTCGGTACGATTTGCTCCTACCCCAAGCACAGCAGAGTGCCCTTCTCAGAAGACGACCTCTGGGACGGCTATCCAGAAGAAACGAATGCGCCCTACGGGCTCGCGAAGAAAATGCTCCTCGTGCAAGGGCAAGCTTATCGGGCTCAATACGGGATGAACGCGATTCATCTGTTGCCGGTGAATCTCTATGGACCGTGGGACAATTTCGATCCCGCGAGCTCCCATGTGATCCCAGCGCTCGTGCTCAAATGCCAGGAAGCCATTGAGCGCGGCGACCGCGAGTTCGTCTGTTGGGGCGACGGATCGCCCACGCGAGAATTTCTTTTCGTCGAGGACTGCGCACGAGGCGTGGTCGCGGCGACGATGGCCTATGACAGCGCCGAGCCGGTCAATCTCGGCGCCGGTTTCGAAATCTCAATCAAGGATCTGGCGACGCTCATCGCCGAGTTCATTGGCTTTGCCGGCGAGATTCTCTGGGACAGGACGAAGCCCAACGGGCAGCCGCGGCGCTGCCTGAGCGTCGATCGGGCCGCGACGACCTTCGGGTTCCGCGCGACGACCGGGTTTCGCGAAGGCCTTTCGAGGACCATCGCTTGGTTTCGGGAAGCCCAGCTCGTGAAGAACGTGGTTTCGGAGCAGGCGAGGCGCTGATTGATGCGTGTCGTGTTCTTCAACCGCTCATACTACCCTGACCTCGGCGCGACGGGGCAGCTTCTCAGCGAGCTCACCCAAGACCTCGTGCGAGACTATGATTGTGAGGTTACAGTGGTCGCCGGCCCGGCACCGGGCGCGGCCGCTCCTCGTGGTCTCAGCGTTTCTGAAACGCACGAAGGCGTCACGATCCTTCGCGCCAAGAGCACGCGGCTCGCCCCGAGAGGCTTCTTGGGGCGATTCGTCAACTACGTGTCATATTTTCTTGCGGCGACGTGGGCGAGCTTCCGTCTCCCGCCGGCAGACGTTGTCGTGGCTCTGACCGATCCGCCGATTATCGGGCTCGTCGCGTGGATGACGGCCAAACGGATGGGTGCGCGCTTCGTCTTCTTGTGCCAGGACGTGTTTCCCGAAGTTGCGAGCCTTCTCGAAGATTTTCGAAGCGAGACGGTCAACGCCGTGTTGCAGCGCGTGAACGTCTTTCTCGTGCGTAGGGCCGACCGCATCGTCGCACTCGGTGAGTGCATGAAGCGCCGGCTCGTCGACGGCAAGAACGCCGATCCAGAGAAAATCACCGTCATCCACAACTGGGCAGATACCTCGATCGTGACGCCGGGCGAAAAGGACAACGCCTTCTCTCGAGAGCACGGGCTCGAGGACCGATTCGTCGTCGGGCAATCTCGGGCTTTCCCAGAATCTCGACATGGTGGTCGAAGCAGCCGCGCAACTCGCATCACGCGAGGAGATCCTTTTTCTACTCGTTGGCGATGGCGTCCGAAGACAGGCTCTCGTGGATGACGTGCGTTGCCGCGAGCTGAAAAACGTTCTCTTTCTTCCGTACCAGCCGAGAGATCGGATGACGGAGTCCTATGCCTCGGCGGACTTGTTCATCGTTTCGTTGAAAGCCGGGCTTGCGGGTTACATCGTGCCCAGCAAGCTCTACGGAATTCTGGCAGCGGGCCGCGCTTACGTCGCGGCGGTGGAGCCGGAAACAGAAGTCGCCTCGATTGCCCGCGAATATGATTGCGGGGCGGTCGTTGCCCCGGGCGACGTTGGAGGAATGGTCGATGAGATCACGCGGCTTCACCGCGATCGAGAACTCACCCGCAAGCTCGGCGGCCACGCTCGAAGAGCCGGTGTTCAGTTCGACCGCCGGAAGCAAGCTCGAGCCTATCACGACCTATTCGAAGCCGAGCTTCTCGAGCCCGGTGCTCGAGCCCACGCCGCTTGCGAAGCGAGGCCTTGATGTCGCGCTTTCAGCAACCGGGCTTGTGCTCGCGACGCCCCTCGGTGGACTCATCGCGCTTGCCATCAAGCTCGGCGATGGTGGCCCGGTTTTCTTCGCCCAGGATCGGGTGGGCAAGGCCGGCAAGCCTTTCCGGAGTTTCAAATTTCGATCGATGATCCTAAACGCAGATGGCGCAGAAGGTCCCGTGCAGGCTCAAGAACACGACCCGCGCGTGACCCCGATAGGCCAAGTGCTCCGCAAGACGGCGATGGATGAGCTGCCCCAGCTTTGGAACATCTTTCGAGGAGACATGTCTTTTGTCGGCCCTCGAGCGCTCGCGACTCACGAAGCCGAGACCGGAGGCGGCGGCAACGTGGCTCTTTCGGATATCCCAGGTTATGGCGAGCGGCATGCGGTCGTTCCCGGGCTCACCGGGATCGCGCAGATTTACGCACGGCGTGACATTTCACGCCGGCGGAAGTTTCGCTTCGATCGCCTCTACGTCGACCATCGATCGTTCTGGCTCGATCTCAAACTCATTTTCCTGTCGTTTTGGATTACCTTCCGCGGCAAGTGGGAAGTAAGGGAGAAGAAGCTCTGACCGCTAAAGATGAATTTGATGTGCTCATCGTCGGCGCGGGGCCGGCCGGGTTGACGGCCGCCGCGAGCCTAGCGCGCGCCGGATTCCATGTCGGCGTTCTCGAAGAGCACGTCCAGATTGGACGCCCCGTCAACTGCAGCGGCATTATCGGCTTGGAAGCGTTCGGACGTTTCGATCTGTCGTCGCGTCTCGTACGCCACAGCCTTGACAGCGTGGAGTTCGTCTCACCGAGAGGCGTGCGCTGGGAGTTTCGAACCGACACCCCGCTCGCCCACGTCGTCGATCGGAGCGAGTTCGATGCGGAGCTCGGCGTCGTGGCATGCGAAGCTGGAGCGACCGTTTTGTTGGGGCATCGAGTCACCGACATCCGCAACGTATTTGGAGGCGTCGCTGTGACCGTGTCCGTAGGCGCGGGCTTGGAGCCACAGGCTCTGAGGTGCCGCGTGGTGGTCGTGGCGACGGGAGCCGGCATGCCGCTTCTGAGCAAGCTCGGCTTCGACGACATTCCTGCCAAGCTCTTGGGTGTCCAAACCGAGCTGGAGCTTCCTGCATCGCACGTGGAAGTCTATTTGGGCCACAAATGGGCACCGGAGGGTTTCGCGTGGATCGTGCCCTTGGGACGGCAACGATCGAAAGTCGGCCTTCTGTGTCGCCGCGACGGACCTCGCGTGCTCAAGCGTTTCTTGTCGCGGCCCGACATTGCGGAGCGCATCGACATCAACGGGCTGGCCGGCGAGACCCGCACGAGTGTCCTTCCTCTTGGATTCTTGTCGAAGAGCTATGCGGATCGGGTCGTCGTCGTCGGCGAGGCGGCCGGCCATATCAAGACGACGACTTGCGGCGGCATTTACTACGGCATGCTGACGGGAGAAATCGCGGCCGACGTTATCGCCTTTGGGCTCGAGCGAGATCGTCTCGACAGCTCGACCCTCGGCGCGTACGAGAAGCGGTGGCGGGATCTTCTGCAGGATGAGATCGAGACTGGGCTCAAGCTCCGGCGGAGCTTCAAGCTCATGAGCGACTGGGGCATCGAGCGGCTCATGTCTCTAGCCCGGCGCGAAGGGCTCGCGAGCTTGATTCGGGAGAAGGCGAATTTCGACTGGCACCGCGGTTTGATTGACGCGGTATTTCAAAATACGACCGTGGGTCGCATTCTGGGCGCCGCGTGATGTGGAGCTTTCGTCTCACGCTCTTAGCGCTGCTCGTCGCCGCTCCGGCCGCCGCCCAATCCGTGGACCTCATCGAAGAGCGCCTTACTGACGTGCGAAGCGGATTCTTCGAGCTCGGTCCTTTCTACGCCACCCCGAGCATTCGATTCTCCGGTGGATACGACTCGAATGCTCTGTCGACGCCGGCGGCGCAGTCCGACATCGCCGCGCTACTCGGACCCGGGATACGGCTCGCTGTGCCCATGGGCTCGAATGCGTTTCTCGATATGTTCCAAGAAGTCGACTTCGTTTACTACAAGAACAACGCCGACCTGCGCCGCATCTTCGACATCACCCGTCTCGGCGGAGGCTGGGGTGGGCGCCGCTATCTACTTCAAATCAACAACGAGTTTCGGGACGACATCCGCCGGCCCAGCACGGAGTTCGACTTTCCTGTCGAGATGCGCACCAACCAGTTCGACGCGGCGATGACTCTAGCACTCGGATGGCGTCACCAACTCAGCGCACGCTACGAGCAAACGCGATCGAGGATCATCCAGACACCGAACGACGACAGCACCATCCTCGATCGTCTCAACTTCGTCCGAGACTCCGTATCCATGAATCTCTCACGCCGGGTGAGCGCCAAAACGAACGCCCTCGCCGACATCTTCTACGAGAAGCTCGATATCGACGACCCGACCCGGGATAGTGATTCTTACGGGATGCGTGCCGGCTTTGATTTTTCTCCCACATTGTCGTCGGGCTCCATCGTACCCTTGAGCCCTTCCGCAGGCCTCTCCGGGCAACTTCTTCTCGGTTTTCGCCGACTCATCCCCGTGGATGCGAACCGTGTCGAATATGCGGGCCTCATCGGTTCCGTGGACGTCACGTACGTTGCGAGTGGGGGGCATCGGCTGGCGGGAATCTATTCCCGCGACGCGGTGACGTCCGTTCTCAGTGAAGAACTCCTACTTCATCGAGCAACGCTTCGGCGGCTCTTTTCGGTGGCAGCTCCATAGGCGAATCATGGACGAGCACATCACTTATCGTCTCTCGCTCACTTGTAGGATACGCCGGGGGTTGGACGTCGGCGTCACTACGGAGTATCTGGAACGCCGCTCGAACGTCGTCCTCTTCGAGAAGAATCGGCTAATGGTGAACTTCTTCATGATGCTAGCCCACTGACTGTCCTGACGATGTCCGGAAAGAGCGTGTTATCAAACTAGAAAAACAGGTGGATCCATGAAGCAAGACAACAGTCGCAACAAGAAGGAGCGGGGGAACGGGACGGCCAAGAAAAAGGCCTACCGCCGTCCCGAGATACTCTACCGCGAACCCCTCGAAGCCATGGCCGCGTTGTGCACCCCGTCGCCTCCCGCCAAAGCCACGGTAGGCACCTGTCCCCTCGCCCAGAGATCGTAAGGGCCTAATCATCAGCTGCGCTGTACCGGATGTAGAGGAAGCACCACTCCGCGAGTATAGAACGCTCCCCTCAGCCCCATACTCCGTAGGCACCGATACCGAATCCGACGTCCGCCCTGAGTGCAAGAAAGGTCGGCTCGTCGTCATCCTTCGCGTCGGCTGCACCACCACGCACGAAACCTGTAGCTTCGATTCCTCGTGAATATCCGGAAAACCACGTGACGACCCGGCCTCGTCGGAGCACCTCGCTCAACGTCACGCTCGAATTGCGCCCACATGCTCCTTCGAAGCCGAGTTTCGGGCGGGCAAAAGTGGCTCATCGTAGCAGATATCTGTTGGCGGGTCATACCGGTGTGAGCCTCTGGTACGTCATGAAGGGTGACCGTAGGCAGAACCTAGTGTTCGATGAATCCGAGTTTCGGAGCGTACGATGGTTTCACAAGGACGCAGTCCCACTCGACCGTAGCCACCCTCACATGGGCAGATTCCTGGAGAAGCTCCGGTCGCCGGACAGAGCATGACCTCTTCTTGCGAGGCTGCGGCTCGCGAACGGCGATATCTCTATGTAGTTGATTTTATCGAAACGGTGGGATCGGGAGGGACAGCGAGAGACGTTCTGAGACGGCTAGATGGATGTAGAGGGAGAACCGCTTCCGCGAGTATTGCCGCCCGTTTCGAGGCCGCTTCGGGCACGACGAGAGGATCGCCGGTCAGACTTTCCGCGATACCAGGACAAAAAGCGAGCAACGGCGCCTCCTCCCTATCACCGAGCATCGACTTCGCTTCGACCGTCAAATGCCGGATTTCATCGAGTCGCGCGTTGTCACTCCAGATATCGGCGAGGCGGCTCTGGTGAACGTTTCCAATCGGACGCCGCCATTGGACGCAGGGATAGACGTTTCCGTAGGGGTCCACGGCGATGCCTGCCGTTCCAGCCCCACAATGCCTGTCTGAGTCCGGGGCGTCGGCCTCTCCTTCGCGTGCGATCTCGGCGCGCGCCGCGAGCGCACGTCGTGACTGCACCGCGACGAGATGCTTCAAGCCTTCGGGCGACGCGGTGAGCTGCAACGGTTCGAGGTCTCCATTGTCGCGGGGTGTGACCTCTGGGTCGATCACGAGCGGCATCTCGAATCTGTCGGCGATCGCAAACATCTCTTCGATCTCGCTCTCGTTCCACCGGGTCAACGCGCATTTGAGCTTGACACGCAAGTGACGCTCGCGCATCTCGGCCAGGTTCGATATCAGGCGATCGAAGCTCCCGCTGACGCGCGTCTGGCGATCGTGGGTTCTCGCGATAGCTCCGTGAAGACTTATCTCGACGACGAAGGGATCGACTTCGCGCTCTACGCGGCGCAAAATCTCGCCGCCGAGCGCGTGGCCATTCGACTTGATACGCGTCACGAAGCCGAGCTCGCGAGCTCTTTTGCCGATCGCAAAAAAATCAGGATGAGCCAACGGCTCCCCGCCGGAAAGGCCTAGATGCAAACAGCCGAGCTCGCGAAGCTCCTCGAGCAAAAGCTCGTATTGGGAAAATCGAAGCGGCTCGCCTTCGAGCTCCAGGTCGTTATAGCAGAACGAACAGTCGAGGTTACATCGATAAGTGAGCTCGAGCAGAGCTGAAAACAGATGAAAATCCTGCCACGCTCGGACGACGGTTGCCTCGTAGCTCACGACGGGTTCGAGACGCCTTCGACGATGCCCGCCTCGCGGATCGATTGGACGAACCCCACGACGTCACGAGCGAGATCTTCCCGCCCGACATCGTATTCCTCGACCATCGTGTCGATCAAAGCGCCCATCGTCTCTCCCGCATCGATGAGCTCGAGCACCCGCGCCCCCACGTCATTGAGAGCTAGAACCTCAGCCGCACTTTGCCGAATCACAACCGCCTCATCACCGACGATCCGGTACCGAACGTCATCCCTACGCTTGAGAACAAGCGACCTGTCGATCATCAGAGTTGCTCCTTTAACTGCAAGAAAACGTTGATCTAAATATCTGACTTCAAATTATTTTGCCCCGTTCCGTTCGAGGAGGGGCCAGATCGTTCCATCGCGCCGAAAAGTCAAAACGCGCTGCGGGACACGCCCCGCGAGGGTCGCTAGGTTTTTGCACAGCGTTTCGGTCCGGTGAGGATCGCGGTTGAGATAGGGCGAGGATGCCATGAGTGAAGCGAGCGTCTCGGCTTCGCCCATCGTTCTTACGCCGTCTCTTGCGCCTTGCTCCAGCCGGTAGATGGCGTTCAACGCGTGGCGCGTCGGCGCGCGGGCGCCTTCGTCGCCGAGAAAAGGGCTCCCGACGACGGTCGAGGCCGCCGCGTGGATTCGGCAGGACCGGGTTCAAATCATCGCTCAAAACAGCGCGACCGGAGTCGAGCGCCAGTTGGGAGACGGTGGACTTGCCTGCGCCGGAATGGCCGACGAATAGCCAAGCCGAGTAGCCCTCCACGACGGCAGCACTGTGAAACAACCCGCCTCCGAGATCGAGCGCCGCGTAGGCGACGAGGATTCGCAAGAAGTTCTCGAAAGCGCTGTGAAACAGATCGTGTTCTTCCGTTGCCACCCAAAGTGCGGCGCGCAGCTCGGGCACGAGCTCGAGTCGCCCCATGAGATCCAATCCCGCCATCGAGAGCGACTTCGTCGTGTAATCGAAATCGAGGGTGTACTCCCAGCGGTCGAACTTGATAAAGATGGACGTCGGTGCGCGGTGCACGAACAGCGCCACGTCCGCGCGGTCCGGATCGTCGATGACGAAGCGGGGCCACAAGCTTCGGATCGTATGTTCCTGAGCCGCGCTGAGCCCGCATACGAGAAACCGCTTGTCCAAGACCCCGAGCGATAGCTCGCGGCTTCCCCACGATTCTCCGTCCAAACCAAGGGGAAACATGGCTGGGTTTTTCAGATAGCGAGCGCCGAAAGGCGTAGTTTTACAGGCAGCGAAATTCACAGCCACGCATTTGTACCTATGTATTAGTGTATGCCTAGATTCTACCAGCTTTTGCGGCGATCCGGGGACGCGAGAAGCGGTTTCGTTCGTGTTTCCCGGTGCACAACGCGGCCTACATACCTCTTAGCGAGCGCTGCAGATTTAGCTACGAATCGGGCCCATCGAAGCGGATAAGCGAGCGGCCATGCCCAACTAGGCAGCGAGGGATAGCGGAAGCGCATGTAGCTCAACGACGGTAGAACGAGAGCGCAGAGGAGCGCCCAACGTGCGTGCCAGGGTAGCGTGGTGAGCTCGTTCCAAACGCGCTCGGGCTCGTCGCGGCCGTCCCGCCGATGAAGTTCCGCTATCTGCGGCAGCAGCGGCCAGCTGTCAGTGAACCGCACGAGCGGCTCGGGCAAATCGGCACCCAGGCGTCGTTGCACATCGCGGGCCGTTGCGGCCAGCGCGTCGCTCCACCCAAGAGCGCGCGCATCGGCGAAGAGCACCTCCCACTCCATCGAGGACGAAGAAGCGAGAAGCGTGAAATCGACGAGCCACAGGAGTGGAATCTCTTCGTCGTAGTGCTGAAGCTTCATGTGTGCGGCCAGATAAGCGAGATGCGCCGTCTCCGAAAGCCGCTCGTAGGGCGCGTCGCTTCTCACGGTATTGTCGCGAAGCCAATCGTAATGGGGTGCGCGAGTGTCGCCGAGACCGCCGACTAACGACCAATGCAGATCGATGGCGATGTTGTCCCGAGCACCACCGATGAACAACTTTGCGTGCCGTGTCTTCCGCGCGAGCCCCGGAGTCATTTCCGGCGCATAGGGGCGGTATCCGAGCTCCGTCAATGTAGCCTCCGCAGCTTCGCCCTGCTCGGGCGACACACAGAGGTCGATATCGCTCATCGGGCGGAGTGCGACGCTCGGATAAACGTTGGTCGCGAGCTCCGCGCCTTTCACTGCGATCGTCTGGATATCCCGTGCCGAGAGGGCCTCGGCTGCGTTACCGAGAGCGTCCAACAATTCGACGTTTCGGCCCGCGCTCGCGTAGTAAGCTTTGCGGAAGTGGTGACGTTCATCCTCTGGGACGGTGTCGGGCCATCCGAGACGGTCGAACCCGTAATAAAGGAGGGGGGAGAGCCGCTCGACCTCGGAGCGCACAAAATAGTCGGAAGGTGCGCCCTGAGCGAGCTCTTTGGCGCATGCCCTCGTGAGCTTGTCGAGCCCGGGGGCCGTCACCGAAGGCATCAGGCGAGAACGATGCGGGTGAGGGGCACGATTAACTGACCTTTCGCGCCGGCTCTTCGCCGTAAGTCCCGTACTCGTAGCTGTGATAGCTGTAATAGTAATTCTGAGCGTAGTCCGCGAGGTTCACGTCGTTCAAGATGACCCCCGTGACCTTGCCACCGACGCGATCAATCAAGTCGAGGCTCTGGCTTACAGCATTTCTCGAAGTGTGTCCGCTCCGGACGACGAGGAGGTTGGCGTCGGCGCGTACGGTGAGATAGTGAGAGTCGAAAACAGGTAAGAGAGGCGCCGAGTCCAGCAGCACGTAGTCGAAAAGCTGCATGCACTGCTCGAGCGTCTCCTCCATCTTGCTCGAGCCGAGAAGTTCGGCGGGAGTCGGGCTGGGGGGGCCAGCGAGCAGCACGTAGAGATTCGGAATGATCGTCGAAAAGACGCATCCCTTCTCGACCGCCGTTTGCCCCGACAGGACACTCGAAAGGCCAACGCGGTTTTTGAACCGGAAGACCTTGTGGATCTGGGGGTTGCGGAGGTCTGCGTCGATCAAAAGAACCTTCTTGTCCAGATCGGCAAGCGAGGTCGCGAGGTTGCAAGCGACGAACGTTTTGCCAGCGTTCTTGTCCGGACCCGTTACGATAACGGTTCGTGGCGGGTGGCCGGGCGTGGACAGCAAGAGCGAGCCGCGCAGAAACTTGAAGCGCTCCGCGATCAGCGACATGTCTTCCTTCGCACGGGAAGCGATTTTGGTGCTTTGCGACAAGGCAAGTGCCGAGCGTGTGTGATTCATGTTCTTGCCGTGCGGGGCCATCGCGCCTGCCGCAAGAGCGTCCCAGCGCGAAATGGTGTCGGAATTAAGTCGAGGGATCATCCCCATATAGGGAAGCGGCACCTGCCGGCGTAGATCCTCGATCGTGTAGATGCTCGTTTCCCAATAGTCGAGGAACAGCGCGAGTCCGAGGGCAAGTGCGATACCGACGACGCTGCCGAGCAATAGGCTTCGCGAAAGGCTCGGGCCGGAGGGTGCTTTCGGAACGAGCGCCGCCTCCACGATGCGGACGTTCACGGGCTCCCGCGCTCCGAGCTCGGCACTCAGACCCGTCTCAGACCCGTCTCGGATTGCCTGCGTAACAGCTGCTGCAGCATGGAACGTTGGTTGTCAATCCCGGCTTTGATTTGACTGTAATCTGTCGTGAGCTTACTGAGCTTCTGAGCTTCTCGCTTCTGAGCTTCGACTTCCGCGAGCAGGAGGGTTTCGCGCTTGACAGCGGCCTGATACTCCACCCGGGCCTTCGCCACGACGTCGACCGTCAAAGCTCTACGCTCAGTTTCGATCCGATTCTTGATGTCGGCGAGCCCTTCGCGGGCGCGGCGCAGATCCGGCCAGTCGTCCTTGAACTTGGCGGCGAGCTCGGCGACTTGGCCTTCGAGCACGCCGCGTTGCTGCACGAGGCCCTGGACGGTCGGGTTCGCGAGAACCGCAGGTAGTATTTGCGTGTCAGCCGCCCGAAGACTCCGATATTTGGCTTCCGCGTTCGCTCGCGACGTGCGCGCCACCGCGACGGCGCTGTTGAGATCTTGGAGCTGTCGCATGACGAGGAGCTCTTTTTCATCGACCATCATGAGGTCTTGGCGCTGGCTGTATTCCTGAAGAAGCTGCTCCCGCTCTTGAATCTCGACTTGTATTTTCTCGACTTGCTCGCGGATGAAACCGGCGGTGTCACGAGCGAGGGTCGTCTCTTTTTCCATGCTGAACGTCATGTATTGTCGTGCGAGCGCATTGGCGAGATCCGCGGCGACTTGCGGATCCGTACTCGTGAACTTCAGCTCCATGAGCTGTGTATTCCGAATCTGCGTGACCTGCAGCATCCCGACCACGCGCCCGGCGAGACCCTCCACGGTTTGCTCGTCCGGTGTGTGCGTCTTGTCGCCTCCGAAATAGGGTTGCTCCCAGAGACGGAGGCTTCGGACGACGCCCCGCGAAAGATTGCGGCTCATCAAAACGCGCTGCTGCGTGGGGTAGAACTCGTCGTAGCCGCTCCAGTAGTCCTGAACCATCACGTCCTGGACAAGATTGATCTTGCCGCGATCGATCTGGAGGACGGTGGACGCGCTATAGACCGGCTGGCGCATGAGCGCTTTTACCGCGGTGTAGGACAGGACCGAAACGAAAACCGCGAGGATGACCCAGCGGCGCTTCAAGATAACGTACCAATAGTCCCTCAGGTGCTTCTCCGATTCGGGAGGATGGAACTCGGCTGACTCCGGCTCGGATGTCGGCATTGGTGGAGGAGTCCAATTCGCGTTGGACATCTGTTCGCTCTTTTTCAGCTCCATCCCATGAACCTACTGAATCAAAAACGCTCGGCAGAGACGTGGTCTTAAAACGTGCTGTGTGTTGGATTTCCAATGAAATTCGAAAGTGGACCCGCTTCGCTTGTGTAGCAATCCGTGTGCCAGGAAAGTGTTCTGTCGCAACCCGTTGTAAATGGGATAGTTGTTCGAGTGGCTTATGATGTAACGTGGTGAATTTACCGCACTCGATGTGCGTGGTTGTGGTACATCTGGCTACCGCTCATGCACGGTGAGAGCGACCGCGACCCGAGCGCCTTCGGAGTCTTCGACCACGATGTCGAGCTGCTCGTGTGCTTGGTCTGCCTGGATCTGGATTTCGATGTGCTCGGGGCTCCGCACGTGGGTCGACAAAATGGCCACCCCCTCTACGGCGATAGAAACTTTGGCGTCCTCGGGAAAACCGTCGCCGAAGAGACCCAGCGTCATGGGTCGGCCGACCTCGATCTTGGTCGGTATGACGTATTGGACCGAGAACCCCGCGGGCGGCGCGGTCGGGGCCGGCTCCGGATCTTGTCGTTGGAGCTGCAGCTGCACGGCTTGGCTATCGTCCATTCCATCAAACGGCGAAACGCGCACCTTGGGACCGCGGCCGGGGCTGGCCGAAACGCTAAGATCCGGGCTCCCCAAGCTTCCGAGCCACACCACGATAAGACCTACGAAGAGGATCGCGACGCCGGCGAGGATCCACATTCCGTTGGCGGACGAGCCAAGAGCACTTGGAGTCGGCGCAAATGCCGGCGGTGTTTGAGCGGCGCTCATCGTGCGTCCAGGCGATGACGTGTAGCCGAAGCTCCCTCGGGCTTGCCCTCCTAGGCTTCCCATCTGGGAATGACCTGCGGCGGCGCGCGGACGCGAACCGCCCACGGTTGCGGCCCGTTTGCGCGCTTCTGCATTGCGACGATACTACCGCGCTTCCATGGATTCGGGATCCAGCGAGAGAAAAGCATTGGATTTCTCGGTGACCAGGTCCGAGTCGCCTTGGCGATGGGCGTCGCGCATCGCGGTCAGAAGCGTGGACGCCTTTTGCCTCGCATCGTCGCTCAAACGCTGGCGTCTCAGCCTCTCCTCGCTCGAGGCGAGATAGTGCAGCGACATCGCGTGGACGGGCACTTCGTCGAGCACTTGGCTCATCTTGGAAACGCAGTCCTCATAATCACCTCTGCCGTAGGCTTGGACGCCTAGCTGATAGGTCTGTTCGAGCAGATCCGCCTGCGCGGCGACGTTGGACCACTGCGACACTCGGGGAGTGGCCGATACCGCCACAATGTCCCCACGTTCCTTGGTGATCTCGATATCTTCATCCGCGAGTAAGGGCGGTTTGGGGGTGACCCCGAGTTGTTCCGCGGCGTCTTGCAGATGTGCGCGGAGCTCGCGCAGAGATTCGAACCTCTCGACCATCGGTTTCGCTAAGGCGCGAAACACGACGGCGTCGATTTCTTCAGGAACATTGGCGTCGTCGCTCAGCTTGCCCGGGTTATCGGACATGATCTTGAACACCGACGCGGCGAGCGTATCCGCACGAAACGGATTGCGGCCACTCAGGAGCTCGTACGCGACGACACCGAGGGAAAAGATGTCGGCTTGCTGCGTCACGCTTTGTCCACGGACTTGCTCCGGAGCCATATATTCGACCGTTCCGAATACGGTGCCCGCTTTCGTGAGCTCTCCCTCACCGACTTTGGCGACACCGAAATCGATAACTTTGACGACGCCGCTTCGAACAACGAAGACGTTGGAAGGCTTCATGTCACGATGGACGATCCGATTTGCGTGAGCTTCGGACAGACCGGCTGCTATCTGGTCGATGATAGAGATCTTCTCCGCTAGCGAGAGCACCTTCTTCCGCCGAAGAAGGGCCGACAAGGACGCGCCCTCGAGAAGTTCCATCACGAGAAAAGCGGTATCGCCTTCCTCGAACAGCTCGTGCACCGTGATGATGTTCGGGTGCTGAAGCTGGCTTGCGGCTTGCGCCTCCTGCAAAAAGCGTTTCCGAAGCTCCGCCTCATGGGGCGAATCAGAGATCGACATGGTCTTGATGGCCACGGAGCGTCCGAGCCCCGGGTCGACGGCGCTATAGACCACGCCCATGGCGCCACCGCCGACGAGACCGCGTAGTTCGTACCTACCGACTTTGTCGGGAATGACAGTTTTGGACATCAGTTTTTCGGGTGTTCGTCTATGTTCGCACCCAAAATCCCAAATTACTAGTGTCAAGTATCTGTGGGTCGCGCTATGGTTCGCTGCAAGGCTGCCTCAAAACCAAAGCTAGCATCGACGATTTGCGTCGAGCACGCACAATGAGCTAGAACTCTGGGTTCGATGCGCATCTTCATCGTGGGCGCGGGGGAAGTCGGATTCCATATCGCGACCTCCCTCGCACGGAAGGGGCACGACCTCGTCGTCATCGAAGCCGACTCGGCACAAGCACACAAGGTGCAGGCCGAGCTCGACGTCATGGCGATTCATGGCGACGGGTGTCAGCCGAGCCTTCTGAAAGAGCACGGCATCGATCAGGCCGATCTCTTTTTCAGCGTTTCCAACTCCGACGCGGTAAACTTGCTCGCCGCGCTGACCGCGCGGGGCCTCGGCGCCAAGCAATGCGTGGCCCGCCTCGGGAACCCTCAATATGGTGAGAATCCTCTGCTGCGAGAGGACGAGAACATCATCCCTCTGCATCCGGAACGACTCGTCGCCGAGGAGATTCTAGGGCTCACTCGGATTCCGGGCGTCAGCAAAGCGCATTTTTTCGAGGATGGGAAGCTTCTTTTGCTTCGGGTGCGGCCTTCGCGCGATGCGAACATCTACGGCCGACCGCTGCGGGAGCTTCGTGGCCCCGACGGTTGGGTCTTGGTGGGGGTCGAGCGCGGCGGACGGCTCACGATCCCGCGCGGCGATACCGAGCTGAAGCAGGGCCGGCGCATCTACGCGGTGGGCCGGACCGAGACGGCTACACTATTCCTGAAAGCTATCGGCGTTGAAGCGCCGCCGGTTCGCACGGTCGTCATCGCGGGCGCTGGTCATGTCGGGAGCTGGCTCGCCAAGAAACTCGTCGAAGACGACGTGCAGGTCACCGTCATCCAGCGGCAAGCGCAAAAAGCGCTCGCTCTCGCGACCGACGTGCCACAGGCGCTCGTCCTTCATGGTGATGCGACGGATACGGCGCTTTTGAAGGAGGCGGGCGCCGCGGAGGCCGACTATTTCGTGGCCGCAACGCAGGACGATGAGAGCAACGTGATCAGTTCTTATTTGGCGCATGAGGCTGGCGCGCGCATCGTCGTCAGCCTGTACCAGCGGCCGGAATTTCTGAACGTTTTGCGCGCGGCACGTGTCGATATCGGGTTGTCCCCGCGGCTCATTATGGCGGGTACCATTCTGAGAATGGTGCATCGCCGCGAAATCTTGAGTCTCGATTTCGTCGCCAGCGGGGACGCCGAGGTCGTGGAGTTTCAGATTCCCGACGGCTCTCGTGCGCTCAAAGCACCTCTACGCAAGCTCAAGATTCCCAAGGACAGTATCATCGGCGCTGTGATTCGAGGCGAGGCGCGCTACGTTCCGGACGGTGAATTCACCTTTCAGGTCGGCGATCGCGCCCTCGTCTTCAGTTTGACAGAAGCGCTGCCAGCTCTGGAGAAGCTTTTTCGAGCCCGATAACGGGACATGGCTGAAGCGAAAGCTCGCCCGGGAGGCCGGTTTCGCATCAACGTCAATATCGGGGGCGTTCTCTTCCTTCTCGGCCGCTTACTATTGGCACTCGGCCTCGCACTGGTCGTGCCCGGGCTTGTCGGACAACTTACCGGCGAAAATGCACGTTGGGCGTTTTACGTGGCGGCGTTCATCGTCGCAGGGCTCGGTCTCTTTCTCGAGCGGTTCTTTCATCAAGGTGACGCGTTCACCTTCGCGCGCCGCGAGGCATTTCTTCTCGTGTCGTCGGCTTGGCTCGTCGCTGCCTTCGTGGGTGCGCTGCCTTTCGTCATCGAGTTCGGCTTCGGCTTCGCGGTCGACGCTTTTTTCGAATCGGCTTCCGGTTTCACCACGACAGGCGCCACCATCTTCGCCGATGTGGAGCGTTTGCCCAAGTCGTTCCTGCTCTGGCGCGCGCTGACTCAATGGATTGGCGGCATGGGGATCATCGTGCTCGGGATCGCGATCCTTCCAAAGCTCGCCGTGGGCGGGATGGAGCTTCTTGCGGCGGAAGCGCCCGGTCCAATTCAGGAGAAATTGACACCGCGGATCGCTCAGACGGCTAAAGCCCTTTGGGGTATCTACGTCCTGCTCACCGCCTTTGAAGTGGTCGTCCTGCTGCTCCTCGGATTGGGTCCGCTCGACGCGGTCGCGCATGCATTCGCCACGATGGCGACAGGGGGCTTCTCGACCAAGAACGAGAGCATCGGCGCTTTCGGGAGCGCAGGCGTCGAATGGACCGTAACTCTCTTCATGGTCTTGGCCGGCGCGAGCTTCGCGATTCACTACCAATGGCTTCGGGGCAAATTCTCGGCCCTCAAACAAGATTCCGAGCTTCGGCTCTATCTCGGAATCCTCGTGGTGTCGAGCGCCGTCGTCCTCCTGAACTTGATGCTCGGCCGCGTGACGCCGTCCTTGTTCGAGGGCGTGCGGCTGGCGGCGTTTCAGGTCGTATCCATCGTCACCACGACCGGTTTTGTCACGGCGGAATATGACGGTTGGCCGGAGCTCACAAGGACTTTGCTCTTTCTCTTGATGTTCACGGGCGGCTGCGCCGGCTCCACGGGCGGCTCGGTGAAGATCGTCCGCTTGCTCATCGTCTTCAAGAAAATCGCCGTCGACGTGAAGCGCGTTCTCCAGCCACATGCGGTGCTTCCGGTCCAGCTGGGCGCGCGCGCCATCCCGGATGACGTCGTCTCTTCAGTCACGACCTTCTTCGTTCTCTTCGTGCTTCTCTTCGTGAGTGGTGGCGTCTGCTTGACGGTGATGGGGCTCGATCCTTTCACGTCGTTCTCCGCCGCGGCGGCGTGCCTCGGCAATATCGGGCCCGGTTTCGGGGAGGTCGGGCCCAGTTTGACCTATGCGGGGCTACCGGCTCCCGCTAAAGTCCTTCTCGCGATCCTGATGATCGTCGGCAGGCTCGAGCTGTACACGGTGATGGTGATCTTGTTCTTCCGCCGACTCGCTTAGGGGCTAGAGAGAAGCTCTACCGTCTCAGGAAGGCCGGCGCGGCGTCGCGGAGCGCGGTGCGCTTGTTCTCGACGAACGCGCGCCATTCGTCGTGCGGCGCGGCGAACTCCTGGACGCGGTCCAGAATCTCGAGCCCGCGTACCGGGTCCGACTCGGCCTGATAATGCTCGACGAGTGCGAGACCGGCTCGCAGGCGCGTCATGGGTTCCGGCGCGCCCTCGAGCAGCTGATGATAGAGAGGGACGCCGAGGCCTTCATTCCCGGTCGCCATGAGAGAGGTCGCCACGCTCCAAAGTTCTCTCGGCGTCAGTGACAGCTCAGGCGCCGTATTGACTAGCTCTTGATAGGTCTCGGCCACGAGGACGTCGTCCCGCGCTTGGGCGTGGAGCTTCAGCTCCTGACGGAGCCAACGCGTCGCTTCTTGCGGACGGCCGCGCGCTTGATAGCACTGCGCGAGCAGCCGGTAGCTATCGCTGTCCTGTGGTGCTTGTTGGATGGCCGATTTGAGCGCGCGCGTAGCCGTCGAATAATCACCGTCCTCCATGAGCTCGACCGCGCGGGCAGCCTCCGCCTGGCGTCCGAGTAGATTGGTCTTGCGATCGAGCGCCGGTGCAAGGATGTTCTCTTCGACGCGCGTCAACTTGAGAACGGAGGCGACGATGGCGCCGAACAGGAAGCCGCCAATGTGAGCCCAGAATGCCACCGACGAGACGCCCGCATAGACAAACGCGTTGAACAGCTCTTTCATCATCCAAAAACCCAACATGATCCAGGCGGGTGCGTGAAACGTTCCGAAGAAAATAATGAACATCCAGAAGAATCGGATGCGCGTGTCCCAGCAGCGTATGAGGAAGACACCAGTGAGCGCTGAGATCGCTCCCGAGGTGCCTACGAGTGGGCCGAGCGCGTTGGGCTCATAGGCGCCTTGGGCGAGCGCGGCGGCCACGCCGCCCGTGAGATAGACGACCGCGTAGAGTGGGCGCCCCCAAAGATCTTCGATGCTGCAGCCGTAGAGCCACAGAAAGTACATGTTCCACAACAAGTGCGACCAGCCTGCGTGAAGAAAAATCGAGCCGAACAGGCCACGGAGGGTAGGCTTTCCCGGGACGTAGCCGTATCGAGAAAAAATGTGCGCGGAGGCGACATCCTGCAAATGCTCGCTCAAGGCGTCGAAATCGGCGCGCCCCGGACAGCGCACGCAGTCGTCCTCCCAAACGCCCGGATGGGCTTCGGCATAGGCGACGAGCTCGTCCCAGGCTTCGGTGCGTCGGGCGTCGTCTTGCTTGGCGGTGGGCCAAGTAGAAACAAAGACGACGAAGTTCATCGCGATGATGCCGATCGTGACCCAAGGCAGACGTTGTACCGTCATGCGCTCATGCGTCAGCGGGATCAGCATCTTCGGCCACCTGTCTCGGTTTCGTGGGACTACATCCAGTATACCGACAGGAGGACATGTCGTAGAATCTCGGATGGGAGTTTCGTGGAAGGAGGGTTTGTGATGAGTGACGGCGAGGATGCAAGCGCGGAGATTGAGATTGACGCTCTGCTTCAAGAGGGTAGGAAGTTCTCTCCGTCCGAGGCCTTTCGGGAAAAGGCTCACGTGAGTGACGTGTCGCTCTACGACGAAGCGGACAAGGATTCCGAGGCTTTCTGGGCCCGGATGGCGGGTGAGCTCGAGTGGATGGAGCCCTTTAGCGAGGTGCTCTCCTGGAATCCTCCTCACGCGAAGTGGTTCGTTGGCGGAAAGATAAACGTGAGCGCCAACTGTATCGACCGTCATGTCGCGACCGCCCGCCGCAACAAAGCTGCGCTCATCTGGGAGGGTGAGCCTGGCGACCGACGCACGCTCACCTATTGGGATCTCTACCGCGAGGTCAATCGGTTCGCCAATGTGCTGAAGAAACTGGGCGTACGCAAGGGCGATAGGGTCGCGATCTATCTTCCGATGATCCCCGAGCTTCCGATCGCGATGCTGGCTTGCACCCGTGTTGGCGCCGTGCATAGTGTCGTTTTCGGTGGCTTCAGCGCGGACTCGCTTCGAGATCGCATCAACGATGCCGAAGCCAAGCTCGTGATAACTGCAAATGGCGGGTACCGCCGCGGAAACATCGTTCCGTTGAAGAAATTGGCCGACGAGGCGGTCGAAGGTGCGCCGAGTGTCGAGCACGTCGTCGTCGTCAAACGCGGCGATTTTCACATCCGCTTCGAAGAGGGACGCGATCACTGGTGGCACGTTCTCGTGGACGACGTCGACAACTATTGCGAGCCCGAGCCGATGGATGCGGAGGACATGCTCTACATCCTCTACACCTCTGGCACGACGGGAAAACCCAAGGGCATCGTCCATACGACGGGGGGCTATCTGACGCAGGTCGCGGCCACGACTAAATATGTCTTCGATCTCAAAGACGATGACGTTTGGTGGGCCGCGGCCGATATCGGCTGGGTGACGGGCCACAGCTATATCGTCTATGGGCCACTCGCTCTCGGCGTCACCGGTGTGATGTACGAAGGCTCGCCCGACTGGCCTGACAAAGACCGCTTCTGGTCGATCGTCGAGGAATATGGGGTGACGTGTTTCTATACGGCGCCCACGGCCATCCGCGCTTTCATGAAGTGGGGCACGGAGTGGCCGGAGAAACACGACTTGTCGTCTCTGAGACTCCTCGGAACGGTGGGCGAGCCCATCAATCCGGAAGCGTGGATGTGGTACCACGAGCACATCGGCGGCGAGCGTTGTCCCGTCGTGGATACGTGGTGGCAGACCGAGACCGGCGCGATCATGTGTACGCCGCTTCCGGGAGTAACGGATACCAAGCCGGGCTCGGCGACGAAGCCGTTCCCCGGGATCCAGCTGGATATCGTAACGGGCACGGGGAGCACGGTCGAGGTCGGCGGCGGGTTTCTCGCCATCAAAGGTCCTTGGCCTTCTATGCTCCGTGGCATTTACGGTGATCCGGAGCGCTACGTTTCGACCTACTGGAGCAAGTGGTCGAACGAGGTCTATTTTCCAGGAGACGGCGCCAAGCGCGATGCCGATGGCTATTTTTGGATTCTCGGGCGCATCGACGACGTTTTGAACGTCTCTGGCCATCGAATCGGGACGATGGAGGTCGAAAGCGCGCTCGTCGACTATCCGGATGTTGCCGAAGCCGCGGTCGTAGGAAGGGCGCACGACATCAAGGGCCAGGCGATTGCAGCTTTCGTCACCCTCAAGGAAGGGCGGCCGGCGCCGCCGTCCCTCTTGGATGATTTGAAACAGCACGTGGTCAAACGCATCGGGGCCATCGCCCGTCCCGACGACATCATTCTGACCGCGGATCTACCAAAAACCCGATCCGGCAAGATCATGCGGCGGCTTTTGCGCGATATCGCGGAAGGCAAAGCGCTCGGCGATACGACGACGCTCGCGGACCCGACGGTGATCGAAAAACTCAAAGAGAAATACGCTGATGAAGCGGAGTAGGAGACGATGAAGCTATCACTGACGACACAGAGCATCGAAAGGATAAAAGCGGACCTCGTCATCGCGATCGACGACCCCGACGTGCAACTGTTCGGGACCGGTAGCTCGCCGCTCGGAAAAGCGCTCGCCGAAGTGCGCAAAGATTTTCGTAAAGATCGGGTTCATCGGGAAGTTGTGAGAACCTTCGACGGTAAAACGCTCGTCGTTTACTCGTCGACGCACGAGAAGGTTTACGACCTTAAGGAGAGCGTAAAGATTTTCGCGACGCGCGCGCTCGCCTTCGCTTCGGATTACGGCCACTCGAAATTAGCACTAGTCCTCGATGGCGCGAACGGCTTGGACTATGTGGGAAGCGCTACGGAGGGCTTCGTTCTCGGCGACTATCGCTTCGACAAATATCGCAAAGAGAAGAGCGGACGCAAAGCATCGGTGAGTCTCGTTTGTCGCCCTGCCGAACAAAAAAAGGCGGAGCGCGTTCTGACTCGCTACAAAGTAGTGAGCGAGCAGGTCAACCACGCTCGCGATCTCGTCAACGAGCCTGGTGATCGCGTCTACCCCAAGACACTCGCAGCATTTGCGCGGAAGATCGCCACCGCGGGCAAGCTCCGAGCTACGATCGTCTCGGGCGCACAGCTCGAAAAGCAGGGCTATACCGGCCTCGTCGCGGTGGGGAAGGGAAGCCTCTACCCGCCCTGTCTCATCGTGCTTCGTTACCGGCCGGCGAAAAAATCGAAACACCACCTCGCTCTTGTAGGCAAGGGCATCACGTTCGATACCGGCGGTATCTCCATCAAGCCTTCCGAAGGCATGTGGACGATGAAGGGCGACATGGCGGGAGGTGCCGCGGTGCTCGCCGCCATGGCAGCGATCGCGAAGTTGAAGCCCAAGGTGGCCGTTACTGGCATCGTCGCTGCCGCGGAGAATTTCCCCGGCCCCAAAGCGCAGAGGCCGGGCGACATCTTTGTCGCCAAAAACGGAAAATCCGTGATGGTCGACAACACGGATGCGGAAGGACGCCTAGTGCTGACCGATGCACTCGCTCGCGCGGGAGAAGAGAAAGCGACCCATATCGTCGACGCCGCAACCCTCACGGGCGCGGTCATCCGCGCGCTCGGAACTTCGGTCGCGGGCATCATGGGAAACGATCCCGGTCTCGTGCGGGCCGTCATCGATGCGGGCGCGCGCCACGGTGAAGTCTATTGGGAGCTCCCTCTGATCGAGGAATATCGTGAGCTTCTAAAAACGCCCTATGCGGACCTAAACAATATCGGCGGCAAATTCGCAGGCGCTATCACCGCAGGTCTCTTCCTCCAGGAATTCGTCCCCGACGGCGCCCTGTGGGCTCATCTAGATATCGCCGGCCCGTTCATCCTGGAACGAAAATGGAAGTACTACCCCGAAGGTGCAACCGGCTTCGGAGTCAAGACCTTCGTCGAACTAGCCGAATCGTTCTAGCCATTTTTTTCAACGCGAATAAGCAAAGAGTCTTTTCGTTGCGCCTTCTTCCCCTCGCCTTCTTCCTATATCGTTTTAGTGCCCCGGGAAAAGCCCCCCTTCCCGGTCAAGTGCCAAGAGCATCTTCACGACGGTGCCGTAGCTTTGGGCACCATCGGGAACCTGCATCGTCCTGAGATATTGATCGTTCATCGTGGTGACAACGACAGCCGCGGGGCCTTCGTAGCGGCGCCAGAAATCTCGGATGGCTCGAATGTCGTCTTTGGGGCCGTTGCTCAAAAGCTCCCATGCTGCGTCGACCTCATCGCGCGGGCGATAGTTGGACGCTTCGCCTAGGAGATAGCGCGTCGCGAAGAGATAGGCGGCGTAGCGGAAATAGGTCGCGTTATCGGCCTGGGCGCAGGCGAGAAACGCCGCGAAGTTCGCTTCGCCTTCATGGGTAATCCCGCGCTGGTGCGCTTTTTCATGCGCGACGACCATGGGAAGCGCGACATCGGGTTGAAGCGCGTTGACGGAAGGCTCGCCGGTGAAAGGAATGAAGATCCCGCTGATACCGAGATAAGAGAAAAACGTAGAGCTTAAGAGCGGCTTCGCCGGTGCGGGTTGGAACGACAGCGCATCCCCAGGTAGCGCGAGGCGATCGTAAGCGTCGTCGAGCAGAAGGTTCAACTCTTCGAAATCGAACGGTAAGGCAGTCGGCGACGCCACGGGAAGAAGCTCTTCATAGAGATCCGAAGTGAGCATCGCAGCGCGCCTTCCCGCGTCGAGGACCGCGCTGGCTTCGATTCCCTCTCTCGACAAGCCTAGCCTGTCTTGAAGAGAAGGTCTCGCGTAGTTGAATCCCCAGAGAAACAGAAACGCGAGCGCGACCGCCCCGGCACCCACCCAAATCGCAACGACGGCTCGTCGGATCCGGTGTCGTTTGTCTCTCGACGAACGGTAGATCTGGTAGACGAGTAGCAGGACGAGCGCTACGAAAAGAGGCTCTGCCAACGAGAACGGCAAAAGTCGGAACATCGCGAAACCGCGCACGGCGAGCAGGTACAACCTTTTCGAGTAGAGCGCATCGGTGACGGCGGGGAACTGGAAAGCGAGATAGGAGCCCGACAGAGCGAGCGGAAGAAGCGACAACGCGACGACGCGGCACTTTGAACTCATCGACGGCTCTTACTTGACATGTCGTCAGTTTAGCGGAAGTTCAACTATTTCGTTGAATTTTCGTTCAATAGAATGAAGTCGTGTCGAGCGATAAAAAAAAACATTATCGAAGTGAGTTTTGAGTCCGAACTTACACACGGACTCTTCGTCCAACATGAACAGGGAAGCGGTGAGAACAGAGAGACTGGAGGTAAGTAGGTGGCTCACGCTCGAAGGCTTCGGCTCTCACTTCTTTGCATCGTACTCCCTCTTCTTACTACGCTAGCTCGAGCACTACCCGTACCCGAAGCGCGACGTGGTCGCGTGCGGCCATCGAGAAACTCGTCGATACTGTTCGCGTAGCAGAGGCGCTTCGGGCACGAGGCGGGAATTGACCTTTTCCGCCTTTCCGATCCATAAATCGGTCTGTGTACGATGTTGTGGTCGTGGGCGGAGGAATCGTCGGTCTGGCAACGGCCCACGAGCTTTTGCAAAAGAAGCCGGAAGCATCGGTCGTTCTACTCGAGAAAGAGAAGACACTTGCCGCTCATCAGACGGGACATAATAGCGGGGTCATCCACTCAGGCATCTACTACGAGCCTGGATCTCTGAAAGCGCGCATCTGCCGCGCAGGCAGCCGCAAGCTCACGGAGTTTTGCGCGGCCAACGATGTTGCTTACGATCTCTGCGGCAAAGTCATCGTCGCTACCAATGAGAATGAGCGGGTGCGCCTTCACGGTCTCTACGAGCGTGGCTTGGCGAACGGCGTCTCCGGGCTCGAGCTTCTCTCAAGCAATGCGCTCGAGGAGATCGAGCCTCACGCGAAAGGTGTTGCGGCGTTGCTCTCGCCCGAGACTGGCATCGTCGGCTATCGTGACGTCGCCGAAAAACTCGGCGAGCGGATCGAAAGCGCCGGCGGGAGGATACAAAAAAGCGCGCGCGTGTTCGGTCTGGAACGATGCTCGGGCTCTACCGTCGTGGTGTCGAGCGCGGGCGACATGGAAGCGAGACGCGTCGTGTGTTGCGCGGGCCTTCAAGCGGACCGCGTCGCCAAGTTTTCGGATGGTGCGAAGAAGCTTCTCGTCGTCCCTTTCCGGGGCGAGTATTATCGCCTGAAGCCGCGGCGGCGTTGTCTCGTCAAAAACCTCATCTATCCCGTGCCCGACCCACAATTTCCTTTTCTCGGCGTGCACTTTACGCGGCGCGTCGACGGTGAGATCGAGGCGGGCCCGAACGCGGTGCTGGCGCTTGCGCGGGAAGGCTATCGCAAGCTGGACGTCGACTGGACAGATGTCGGCGAGATGCTGCGTTTCGCTGGTTTTTGGCGCATGGCAAGAAAACATTGGACTCGGGCGGCTCTCGAGTATTATCGATCGCTCTCGAAGGTCGCCTTCGTTCGCGCGCTCAAACGCCTCGTCCCGGAAGTCACAGGCGACGATCTCGAGGTGGGCGGCGCGGGTGTGCGCGCCATGGCCCTCGAGCACGATGGCAACCTCGTGGACGATTTCTGCATCCAGCGCATCGACGACGTCGTCCATGTCTTGAACGCGCCTTCTCCTGCAGCGACGAGCGCGCTCGCTATCGCTGAGCACGTCGTCGGCTTTCTCGACGAAGATCTGTGCTAGCATCCTCGCCTCGCTCACCGGGGAGGATAATCATGGGTCGCATCCGATCGTTGTTTGTCATATCTGTTCTCGCCGTGGTCTCGGTGCCGGCCTTCTGCCAGGACGTTGCTGTGCGCGCGTCGCTTCTCGTGGATCCGAGCTTCGACGCGCCGATGGAGAATCCCGTTATCGTCATCCGTGACGGCAAGGTCGAAAGGGTCGGAGCCAACGTCGCCGTTCCGTCCGGTATGCGCGTGATCGATCTCAGTAGCTATACCGTCTTGCCGGGGCTCATCGATTGCCACGTCCACATAGCGGGGAGGCCTGGTGATGGCGGCGACACCCACAAGCTTCAAGAGTCGGTTGCCTATGAAGCGATCTACAGCGTCGCGCATGCCAAAGATCACGCTCGAATCGGGTTTCATTAAAGTTCGTGATGAAAGGCGGCGTGGTCTATAAAACACCAGTTCATCCGTAAATATCCTCTACAATGTGAGCATGCGATCGACAACAGTACTCGGGGCGCTCGGCTTCGTGATCGTGCTCACGACGTCCCTTACGAGTGGGGCCCAACCTTGTGTGGCCGGCACAGCGGGCGGCTTTCCCTGCAACCGTGTCGACTTGCTCGCCTTCATGCCGCTCGAGCAACTGGGAAGTGGGGCGGTCGAGGCGCACGACCTTTGGGGATGGACCGACGGCGAGACGGGACGGGAATTCGTGCTCCTCGGGATGAGAAATGGCACGGCCTTCGTCGAGATCACGAACCCGACTGCGCCGATCTATATGGGACGGCTCCCCACGCGAACGGCGTCGAGCTCCTGGCGCGACGTCAAGGTCCACAAACACCACGCTTTCGTCGTCTCCGAAGCTCCCGGCCACGGCATGCAAGTCTTCGACCTCAAGGCGCTTCTCGAAGTGGCGGTGCCGCCTGTCGAGCTCTCGACGGTAGCGCATTACGACACGGAATCTTTGTCGAATGCGCACAACATCGCGATCAACGAGGACTCGGGATTCGGATACATTTTGGGGTCCAATACATGTCGCGGCGGCCTGCACATGGTCAACCTTGACAAGCCGCGGAAGCCGCAATTCGCCGGGTGCTTCAGCGCCGATGGCTATACGCACGACGCGCAGTGTGTCTCTTATGTTGGGCCTGATAGCGACTACCGAGGCAGCGAAGTCTGCTTCGCGTTCAACGAGGACACGCTCACCATCGTCGATGTGACGAACAAGGCGGCCCCTCGCTCGATCTCACGCACGAGCTATCCCGGCGTCGGCTATACGCATCAGGGCTGGACGAGCGACGACCACATGTTTCTACTTCTTGGCGACGAGGCCGACGAGCAGGACTTCGCCCACAACACGCTGACGAGGGTCTGGGATCTGACCGACCTCGACCGTCCGCTGCTCATTGGCATACACGAAGCTCCCTATCCCGCGATCGATCACAATCTCTATGTTCGCGGCCGACTCGTCTATCAGGCGAACTACCGCGCGGGGCTCCGCTTGTTCAATCTCGACGGCGTCGCGGATGGAAAGCTCAATCCCGCCGGTTTCTTCGATATTTACCCTCTAGACAACGCGCGAACGTTCAACGGCGCCTGGAGCGTTTATCCATTCTTCCCGAGCGGCGTCGTCGCCGTGAGCGGCATCGAGCAAGGTCTTTTTCTGCTCGATCCCGCCGCCGTCAGCCTGGCTCCCTAGGCGATTGTTGAGCATCAGAGGACACGCGATCGCTCATGTCGGCCTTTCTTTCGTGGCGAGCTCGGTGACGAGATAGGCGAGTAGACTGAACGCAGTCATCGTGAGAGACGCTTCAGGCTTCAACGGAAGGCCCGATGTCCACGGCTCGAAGAAATAGCTCCAGTCGGCGAAGTAGTGAACGAGCCAGAGCCCGAGCCCGACGAGCATGGACGCGATCGCCGGCATCGCCGAAACCGGCTTACGGTAGAGGCCCATGGCGAGCGGCACGAACATACCGACTAGAGGAAGCTCGTAAGCGTCTTCGAGAAGCGTGTAAGCGCTCTCGCCGGCAAATGCGAAGCCGAGGCTAGCGATGGTCACGATCACGACGGCGATCCGCGTCAACGTCAGAGAAGAGAAGAAGCCGCGGTTCACATATTCGAGAACGTTCTGCGACAAAACGCTGGCTGGGGAGAGGATAGCGCTATCGATCGTGGAGAGCACGGCGGAAGCGAGAACGACCGTGAAGAAGACGGCAGGGATCGGTTCCAAGAAGCTCAGCGCGAGCGCAGGGAGAATGGCGTGCTCCAGGCTGTCGGGTGTCAGGATGCGCCCCGCGATCCCGAGGGTGACAGGGATGAGGCCGAAGGTGATGTAGAGAAACCCGCCGGCATAGCAGGCCTTCACCGCGGTGCGCGCCCATCGCGCCAAAAAAAATGCGCTGCATCAAATCCTGGCCTGGGATGTTCCCGAGAGCGCCCACGGCGAAAACGGCAAGCCACTCGAAAAGAAGCTGAATTGATCCCATGGGGATGGGCTCGCGCATCTCGGGTGGGGTGTCGGCCCAGAGCCGGACGAGCCCAGAAAGCACGCTACCGTCGCCGAGCGTCGCGAGCGTGGTCCACGCGAGAGCGACGAGCCCGATCATGACGAGGCTGATTTGAAACGCATCGGTCAAAGTGACCGACCACATGCCGCCTATGAGTGTGTAGCCGACGGCCACCACGGCGACGAGCACGATACCCACAGTCATGTCCAGGCCGAAGAACAGATCGAGCATCCCCGCGAAGGCGACGAACTGAGCGGCGATCCAGCCAAAATAGCTCGGCACCATCACCGCGGCGGAAACGACCTCCGCACGTTTGTCGAACTTACGGCGAAAAAAATCGCTCACCGTGAGGAGTTTCATCTCCCAGAGCGGTCGTGCGAAGAACAACGCGGCGACGATGAGACAGAAGCCGGCGCCGAAGGGCTCGAGCGCGGCGCTTTGCAATCCTTCGCGGCGAACTTCGTCCGCAGCGGCGAGAATCGTCCCGGCGCCGAACCATGTACCCAGAAGCGTCGCTGTCGCGAGCGTGAAGCTCAGCCGCCGACCGGCGACGATGAAGTCCTCGCTGCTCTGGATGCGCCCGCGCATGCGAAACGCGAGTGCGTAGAGGCCCACGACGTAAGCGACGAGCGTGACGCCGAGAAACCACCTGAAGACGGGGTCGAAATTCACGTCGTCTCGGCGTCACTCCTGTGGAGGCTCGCGATGTGCTCGATCATCGCGTCGGATTCGGGGCTCCCAATGAGACCACCGGTAAGCATTGCGACCGCGCTCACGGGGAGGGCCACGAGGATGGGCGAGAGCCCGACGTTGAGGATAGCGAAATGCCCGAAGCCGTAAATGACGACGTATGTGACGGCGCCGAGTACGAGAGCGAGGACGCCGCCTAGCCAATTCGCGCGCTTCCACCAAATGCCGGCGACGGTCGGGACGAAGAGGCTCGCGCTGAGAATCCCCACTCCGGCCGTGTAGAACTGGGAAATGAGCTCGGGCGGGGAGAACGCCCAGTAGAGCGCCAGAAGTCCGATTCCCCAGGCGGAGCCGATGCGGATGGCGGTGAGCGTTTTTTCGCTCGCGCGCTCACGCAAAAGGCTCCCGAGCAAATCGTGCGCGATGGCGGAGCTGCACGCGAGCAGGAGCGCGTCGGTCGTGGACATCACTGCTGCCAAGACGGCGGCGACGGCGATCCCGCGGATGACGGGCGGGAACTCCGATTCCATCACGCGGAGAAAGACTTGATCCGCATCAGCGAGCCCGGGAAAGTTCAGCTTGCCGACGGGCACGATCGCGAGACAAGCTGCGAGGATCATCACGCTGTAGGCGATCATCGCGATATTGAGTGACAACCGCGCGCCGCGCGCGTCCTTCGCGGTGAACACACGCATGACGATGTGGGGGATGACGGGTATGGCCGTGGCCCAGATCACAAAATAGCCGAGATAACTCGAGACGGGCTGATTGGTGACGCGACCGAGCTCCGGAGCGGCGCGCGTCGCCTGGTCCATGAGCTCGAAGGGTGAGCCGATGCGCCAGACCATGACGAGCGCCGTCCCCACCACCACGGCGAGAATGAGAAGACCTTGGATGACGTCGGTCCAAGTGATGGCGATCATCCCGCCTATCGAGACGTAGAGGATGAAGACGACGGTCGCTAGCGTGAGGGCGGTGTCATAGGGGATGCCGAGAAGTGCGTTGGCGGTGATGCCTGCGGCCTTCATTTGCGCGACGATGTAAATGGTAAAGGCGATGATGATGAGGATGGGAACGAGGTAGCGGACGATCGCCGACGGATAGCGGTGCGCGAGAAAGTCTGTGATCGTGTATCGGCCGAAATTTCGCAGGGGGCGCGCGACGAGCAGTGAAGCGAGCGGAAAGCCAATCACCGCGCCAGCGAAGAGCGCGAGCGTGGCCGGGATGCCTTGAGAATAGGCGAGTCCCATGACCCCGATGATCGAGCCGCCGCTCGCAAGACTCGCCATGATCGCTATGGCGTTGACGAACGTCCCGATGCGCCGTCCGGCGACCCAGTATTCGTCGCGCGACCTGTGGACTCTTTTCGAAGCGTAGACGCCGATGCCGATACATCCCGCGAGATAGAACAGGACGAGGACGCGTTCGACGAGCATCTAAGAACGTCGCTCGCGAAGGAAGACGAAGAGCGCGACCGCGGGCGAAATCACCATGAGCGCCGCCATGAACCATCCGAAAGCGGCCATCCCTGCGATTTCGATCGTGCGCCAGAGGGGCATGAAGGACACGACCGAGAAGAGGATCAGGAACGCAAGTGCCACGACCTCGCTGCCTCGCATCGGGAAGAACGCTCTCATGTTTTTCTCACCTCACCGATTGGACGCGGCATCCTAACGCAACGTGTGACGTGGAGGCAATGAGAGCGGCGGGTATAATCGGCGCACGAATGCGGATCATCACGTGGAACGTCAACTCGATCAGAACGCGCCTCGAGCGCCTCTTCGGTGTTCTCGAACGCCACGAGCCGGATGCGATTTGTTTGCAAGAGCTGAAAATAGCTGAGGAGGATTTCCCAGCGCTCCCGCTCATGCAAGCGGGCTATCACTCCGCGATCTATGGACAAAAGACCTATAACGGCGTCGCGATCTTGAGCAAAGAGCCGCTCGGGAACGTGACGCGCTCTCTCGAGGATAGCGCCGACGATTCCCAGGCGCGGCTGATCGCGGTCGATGTCGCGGGCGTGCGGGTGATCTCGGTCTACGTGCCCAATGGTGGCGATGTGACCTCGGAGAAGTGGCCCTACAAACTCGAATGGTTGTCGCGTCTTCGCGAATATCTCGAAGCTAAGACCGATCCCGAGAAGCCGCTCGCGGTCTGCGGCGACTTCAACATTACCCCAGACGACAAAGACGTCAAACACCCCGAGCTGTGGGCAGAATCCGTGCTGTGTCACCGCGAGGCGCGCGGCGCCTTTGACCGACTCATCGACTGGGGACTCGTCGACGCTTTCCGCATCGTGCATCCCGAGGGCGGTATCTACTCGTGGTGGGACTACCGGCGGTTGGGCTTCCAAAAAGATAACGGCCTGCGCATCGACGGTGTCCTCGTCACGAAGCCGTTAGCCGAGCGCATCCACAACGCTTTCGTCGACCGTGACGAGCGCAAGGGGAAACAACCCTCCGACCACGCACCGGTCATCGTCGATTTCTCCGCACCGCCCCCCAAAGATCAATAATAAGAAAAGCTTTTCTTAATATTGATCGGACCTCTCCCCCCGTCGGGAGGCGGTTCCCGTTTGCATCCAGAGCGGCAGTTGAAGTATCAACGCACGCCATGTTCAATTCCGCGTTCTTCCAGAAGTACCTTCTGCCGGGATTCGTTTTTCAGTCGATGGTTATTGCCGGGGGCTACGGCACCGGGCGCGAGCTCGTCGAGTTCTTCCTGAACTTCGGTCCCGGTGGCGGTCTTCTCGCCATGACGCTCGTTTCGACCGTGATCTGGAGCGCGGTAGGTGCTGTGACCTTCGAGCTCGCGCGCCTGATGAAGACGTACGAATATCGAAGTTTTTCGCGCGTTCTCCTCGGTCCAGCATGGTGGCTCTATGAGATTTGCTACCTGATCTTGATGATCATCGTTTTGTCCGTCATCGCGGCGGCGGCAGGGAGCATCGTCGAGCAGATCTTTCCGCTGCCTTATCTTGTTGCGGTTGCGATGATGATGGCCAGCGTCGGTTTTCTCGTGCTGAAGGGTACGGCGCTCGTCGAGAAATTTCTCTCTCTCTGGTCGCTCGTGCTCTACGCGGTCTACGTTGTGTTCGTCGTCGCATGCTTTGTCTCCTTTGGCGATGACATTGTTTCGACGCTGCGTGCTTTCGAAATCACGCCGGGTTGGTTCGTGGGGGGGATCGAATATGCGGCCTATAATGTCGGTATACTCCCTGCTGTTCTTTTCACCATCCGCCACCAGCAACACCGCAAAGAGGCGTTGACGGCGGGTCTTCTCGCGGGGCCCATCGCGATCATCCCAGGGTTCTTCTTTTATATGGCCATGTTGGGACTGTACCCGCAAGTCTTGTCCGAGACCGTGCCGTCCATCCTCCTTCTTGAGCGCGTCGGCTCGCGCGCCCTTCTTCTGACATTCCAAATCATGCTTCTCGGCACACTCGTCGAGACGGGGACGGGACTTATCCACGCCTTCAACGAGCGCCTCTCGCGCTCTTTCGAGGAAAACAGCAAGCACCTTCCGTCCGGAATGCGCCCAGTGGTCGCGGTCGCCCTGCTGGCGCTCGCGACATTGATCGCGCAGGCTGGTCTGGAGGAATTAATCTCCACCGGTTACAGGGCCATTACTTACGGGTTTTGGGCCGTTTATCTTCTGCCGGTATTGACGCTCGGCATTTGGAAAATCGCCGCGAAATCTAGCCGAGCCTGAGAGCCTTTGTTAGACTGATCGGCTATGTCGAAACTGGCAAGTGAGGTACGAGCCTCTTCTGAGACGCGGGTGCTGCTCGATCTCCTGGAGACTCTAGGGAGCTCCTTGGACCTGAGCCGCACCGCCGACCACGTGTTGGCCGGCTCGAGGGCGCTTTTCGCGTCCGAGTCTGCCAGCATCTACGTTCGCGAACGTCATGGCGGAGCGATCGTTTGCCAGCGTGCGCGAGCTGAAAGCGAAGCAGCGCGTGAAGCGCGGAGACTCGAGTCCGCCGAGGATCTGCCGGGGCGGGTCCTTCGCTCTGGGCGCGCCTCGTCTGAGCTCGCAGTGACGGACGAGGACAGAGGCCCGAACCTTCGGGAGTCCACTCTCACCGCGCTTGCAGCACCGATCATCGGGGGCGGAGGGCGTGTGCTCGGCGTCATCACGGTGGAGTCCGACGAGGCATCGCGCTACACGAATGACGATCTCGAGATCTTGATGAGCTATAGCCGGGCAGCGGCGCCGTCCATCGAGAGGGCGCTTCTCTATTCGGAGAATGTGAGCGGACGCCGGGTTACGAGTGAGCTCGAGGTCGCCCGGCAAGTCATGTCGGGGCTTCTGCCGAGCGACGCACCTCGGCTCGATGGCTTCGACATCGCCGCCGTCATCGAGCCGGCCTACGAGGTCGGCGGCGACTACTACGACTTCATCCCGCTCGAGAGCGATCGATGGGGCTTTGCGATGGCGGACGTTTCAGGTAAAGGCGCACCGGCGGCGCTCGTCGTGGCCGCCATGCGCGCGACTCTCTATACGCTCGCGAAACGTGAGCTCGCGTTGCGCTCGATCCTCCAGCGCGCGAACGAGTTCATCCATGTCTCGACGGGTCCCAAAGCTAAATATGTCACGCTGTTCTACGCGGTGCTCGATGCGCAAGCGCGGCGCTTCATCTATATCAACGCGGGACACCTACCTCCGATCGTGCTTCGTAAGAATGGAGACGTGGAGCTCTTGCGCTCCGGCGGATTTCCGCTCGGCTTTTTCGACAACCCCCGCTATTTCGAACAGTTCGTCCAACTCCAAAGCGGTGACCTCCTCTGTCTCTACACCGACGGCATCACCGAGTCGACCAACGCGGAGGACGAGGACTATGGACGGAGCCGTTTGCTCGACGTGTTGAAAGAGAACCAAGGCGAACCCGCGGCTGAAGTCTGCCGAATCGTTCTGAGCGATGTTCGTCGCTTCAGCGGCGGCGCCCCGACGGACGACGCTACGGTCTTGGTGATTCGCTCTCTCTGAGTCCCGTTTCGAACACGCTACCTGCTATCTGCTACCAATCGGCGTCCATGCCGCTATTGAAGCGCCCGTTAGCCGGTGGCTACACGAAACTCAAGCAGCTACGCCGGCGACGAGAAAACACACTGTCGCGAGGGCTCCGATCGCGAGGGCGTAGGGGAGCTGGGTGTTTACGTGATCGATGTGATCCGAGCCAGAGGCCATGGACGAGATGATCGTCGTGTCCGAGATGGGAGAGCAGTGGTCGCCGAAGATCCCGCCCGCAAGCACGGCGCCGATCGTCATGTGGAGATGAGCGCCGACGACCTCGGCCATGGGGATGCCGATCGGTAGCATGATGGCGAATGTGCCCCATGATGTTCCGGTGGAAAAGGCGATGAAGCCTGTTAGCACGAAGAGGATGGCGGGAACGAGAGACGGGCTGAGAAGGCCTTCGGAGAGGCCGGCGAGATACTCACCCGTTCGAAGCTCTATCGAAACGGCGCCGATCGCAAAAGCCATCATCATCAGGAGCACGACGGGCATCAGTCCGCCAATGCCGTTCAAAACGAGCTCCATGAACTCGCTCAGGCTGAAGATGCGCTGCACCGTATAGAGGACGTAAGCTACCGTGATCGCGAGGAGCACGGCCCACAACACCGACGTGGACCCGCTCCCTGCGAGGATCGTGAGGAGCACGCTCCAGAGCACCGACGTAGACTCGCTCGCTGCGAGCGTATCCCCGCTACCGGTGATGTAGAGGCCGACCGGCATCGCCACGAGCATCGTGAGCAGAGGTACGATCATGTTGCGCGCCTTCGGCTCCACGCCTTGTTTGGTCGGAAGCGCCAGGACGTCCGCGGAAACGAGGGGCTTGGCGCCGTCACGAATGACTTTTCCCGTCTCGAGAGCTCGTTTTTCGGCCTTCGCCATGGCGCCCCAATCGCGGCCGGTGATTACGATGAAGAATACGAGGGCCACGGCGAGAAACGCGTAAAAGTTGAAGAGGTTTGCTGTGAAGAGCGCTACGATCGGACGGTCGATCCCTTGGGTTGCGAGTACGCCCCAGATGAAGGCTCCCCAGCCGTTCATCGGGATGAGGATGCACACAGGAGCCGACGTGGAATCGCAGATATAGGCGAGCTTCTCACGGGAGAGCCGGAACTTGTCGAAGAGCGGTCTCGATATCGATCCCGACACGAGACACGTGATGTTAGACTCGAGGAAGATCCCGAGCCCAAGGAAAGACGCAAGCAGCTGCGCGCCGCGCCGCGAGACAACGTAGCCCTTCTCCGTCACCCAAAGAATGAAACCCGAAACACCTCCCGAGTGCTGCGTCAAGGCAATCAACGAGCCCATGAGCGCGCTGAACATGATCGTCCGTGTGTTCCCATCACTCTTGTACACATCGACGAGCGCCTGGAGCGCATCCCTGAGTCCGAGCACGACGTTGCCGCCGTCGAGAACGCACCAGCCGAGCCAGATCCCAGCAAACAAAGACAGGAAGACTTGCTTCGTAACGAGCGCGGTGATGATAGCGATCAGGGGGGGTAGAACACTGAGCCAGCTGGGAGGAGAGTCCACGACGTTTCGCTCCTTTGGAGCGCAAGTTCTATCACAACTGCGCAACTCGGTGGACGTGATAGACTCGTCGACGGAAGCCGCCAGCCGGTCCTGTATCGAGCTCCCCAAAAGTGAATCACGCGTGTTCAAGATTCCGGTTCGAGCGACCCTGGGCGGATTACTTCTTTTCGTTCTCCCAGCTACGGGCACGCCCCTCGCGCAGGCTCGTACTGGGCGCGTTGTTGGGACTGTCAGCGGTCCGGGCGGAAATCCGCTCCCCGGGGTGCTCGTGACGATGACGACGGAATCGGGTGCCTCGTTCGTCGAGGTCACCGGCTCCATGGGCGGATTTGTGTTTCGAGATATACCCGCCGGGTTTTGCCGATTCGTCGTGGTGCTTCCCGGCTATGAAGATTATTCGATCGAGAAGGTCCGTGTCGTGGCGGGCGAGGAAACACGGTTCGAGGTGGGCCTCCAAATCGTGCGGGTCTCGGAGAGCGTCATGATCGAAGGTGTTGCGACCGATGGGGTCGCGAACGAGCCCGAGGAAGTCGTCACGCTCACGCCGGAGCAGCTGGACGTCCTGCCGCTTGCTACGGATCGTTTCCAAGAGTCTTTCCCGCTCGTGCCTGGCGTCGTGCGGGATCCGGAAGGGCGCTTGAGCTTCAATGGTGCCCGTCCCAGTCAGTCCACGCTGCTCGTGAACGGCGCGAACGTGACGGATCCGGTAACGGGGGAGTTCGCCGTCGAGCTCCCGCTCAAAGCGATCAAGGCGGTCGAAGTAAACAACTTGCCGTACTCGGCGGAATATGGCCGAATCACCGGAGCCGTTGCGAAGATCGAAACGCGGGGCGGCACGGATGAATGGGATTTGGACTACGGGAACTTGTGGCCGAGCTTCAACTTCAGAGGCGGCACGATCCATGGCCTCCGCTCGTTCGTCCCTCAGATCCAGATCAGTGGCCCTATCAAGAAAGGCAAAGCCTGGTTCTCGCAAGGCCTCGCCTATCGTTTCGTGCGCTCGCGTGTCTACGACGTCGCGGCTGGTGAGGACGAGCGGGTACTCGAGAGTTACGACAGCTTTACTCAACTCGACTTTCGTTTCGCAGAGAAGCATCACCTCACGACGACCTTCTCCTACTTTCCCCTCGAGGTCGACAATCTCGGCTTGAACGCACTCGTCACGGCGAATGCCACGCCGGATTTCAACAGCAAAGGCTGGAATTTCGCCGTCTCCGAGCGGTCCTTTTTTTCTCGCACATTCGTCGAAACGATCATCGCGGTGAAGACATTCGATGTTGCCGTCGGCCCTAAGGGCGATGCGCCTTCGCGCCTGACTCCGGAGGGGTTGCGCGGCAACTACTTCAATGAGCTCGACCGCGACAGCCTGCGTTTCGAGGTTGCCTCCTCGTGCACCCACGCGCCACCAGATCTCTTCGGGGAGCACATCATGAAGATTGGTGGCAATGTCTCCTATACGAGCTTCACCGGCACGGATATGGGCCGGCCGGTCGAGATTCTAAGCAACGGGGGCGGTGTCATCCAGAGGGTTGAATACGTCGGCGATCCGGCTGTTGGCGGTGAAGACGTTCAATTTTCGGCTTACGTGCAGGACCGGTGGCGGCTCACCGACCGCCTGGGCTTTAACATCGGTCTTCGCTACGACTACGACCGGCTCGTGAGTGAGCATCAACTCGCGCCGCGTGTCTCAACGGCGTTTGCGCTCGATCGAAAGGGTCGCACGGTCATCAAAGCGGGCTGGGGCATCTTCTACGATCGTGTGTTGCTCTATGCGGACCGCTTCGATCGTTTCCAAAGACGCGTCGAAAGAAATTTTGGAGCGGACGGCTTGCCGGAAGGCTCTCCGCTCGTTTTCGCGCCCAGTGTGGCTGACGAAGGTCTGGACATGCCGCGGGGCACAACTTGGAATGTCGAGTTCAGCCAGGTGCTCCCAAAAGACCTTCAGCTGCGGGTGAACTACCGTGAACGGCGCGGCTCGAAGGAGCTGATCGTGGACCGTGTTGAAAACGGTGCCTCGGGCGCCATGCTTTTATCGTCGCGAGGGAAGTCCCTTTCGCGCGAGCTCGACGTCACACTGCGCGTCAAACGCGAGAAGAACGAGCTGTTCTTGTCCTACGTACGGGCGCGTTCGACTGGTGATCTGAACGACTTCGCCGCGCTTTACCAGGATTTGAGGACGCCTCTTTTTCTCGCCAATGAGAGGTCGCTTTTCCGTCACGATGTCCCACACCGCGCGCTGTTCTGGGGCATCTGGCACGTTAAAGGAGAAATCACGGTGTCGCCGGGCGTCGAGTGGCGCTCTGGCTTTCCCTATAGCGTCTCGAGCGAAGGTTATCTACCGCTTGGCGAGCGGAATCGCGGCGGTCGATTCCCCAATTTTCTTTCGGTCGACGTGCGCGTGATGAAAGGCCTCAGCGTCAAAGGCCGTAAGATACGTGTCGGTTTTCAGATCTTTAACTTGGCGAGCCATTACAACCCCCGCGAAGTCGTGTCAAACCTTGCGAGTCCTCGCTTTGGCGAGTTTCTCAACAGCGTTGACATGGGTTTTTCATTCCGTTTCTCACTTGGGTCTTGATGTCACATGTAGTCATCGAACAAACCGACGAGCTCGAAGAGCTTTGCCAGAAACTCAGCACCTTCGATTCCTTTGCCCTCGATACCGAGTTCGTCCGCGAGCGCACTTTTTTCATTCAGCTCGGCATCGTGCAAGTCGCAGCTCCAGGAATAGAGGCCGTGATCGATCCGCGCGCTCTATCTACACTCGAGCCTCTCTACGAATTGCTCGTCGACGAATCCTTGGAAAAAGTCGTCCATGCCGGTGAGCAGGACTTCGCGGCGCTCTACGAGAAGGGCGGTGCTGTTCCGAAAAATGTGTTCGATTCGCAGATTGCAGCGGCGCTCGTCGGCTATGGCGACCAAATCTCTTACGCCAAGCTCGTCGCTAAAGTTAACGGCGTGCAGCTCAATAAGCTAGAGACGCTGACGGATTGGACGGCGCGGCCGCTCACGAAAGCGCAGCTCGAATATTCGCTCGAGGACGTGCGCTATCTTTCCGAGATCCGCAAACATCTCGGAGAGCGCCTCGACGCGCTCGGACGATCCGGCTGGGACAAAGAAGAGTGCCATCGTCTGGAAATGGAAACGACTTACATCACGCCGGAGCCTCTTGACTACTACCAGCGTCTCAAGACGAGCGGGCTGAGCAGCGCGAGCTTGGGGGTTCTCCGTGAGGTGGCGGCGTGGCGGGAGCAAACGGCACGTACACGGAACCTTCCCCGCGGATGGGTGATCCGGGATCAGAGCATCTTAGAGATTGCACGCCGGCGTCCATCTTCTATCCAAAACCTCAAACAGATCCGCTCGCTCAAGCCGCACCAAATTGCTAAAGTCGGAGACGCTATCGTTCAAGCCGTCAAGAGAGGATTGCAGCATCCGGTCAAAAAAGCCGCCCCCGACAAAGTAAGATTCAAAGTCCCGCCCCACATCGATTCGGTGGCGAGACTGCTCGAGGCCTGGCTCTATGCGCGCTCTCTCGAAGCCGAGATCGCCCCCTCGATGCTCGCGACACGGGGCGATCTCAAAACCCTCGCCGCGGGCCATCACCGTGGCGTGCTACCGGAGCTTCCATTATTGGAAGGGTGGCGCCGCGACGTCGCGGGCCAGGATTTGCTCGATATTCTGGATGGAAAGCGCGCTCTTCAGGTCGACGGCGGCAAGATTTCCGCCATCGCTTTCCGATCGGACTCGACCACGAAGAATCAGGGCGTTTGACAAATCACTTCGCCTCGCTAAACTAATAACAAGCTTCTGTCAACAACGCAAAATATACTTCAAGACCCAAGCGTTTGGGTCTCGGGTGTGTATCTGTGAAGACATGAAGAGGATAGGAAACCATAGGCTCACCGCAATCGCGATCGCGATGGCATCTTTCTTGCCGGGCGCTTCGGCCGAAGAAAAAATTCTCGAGGGGTTCGTCATCGGGCGTGTCTATGAAATCGACAAAGAGCGCTACCGCGAACATATCGAAGCGAAACGTGCGCAGGATTCGGATTTCGACGAGACGTTCGCGGAGCTCGATGCGATGGAGTTCGTGGATGAGCGTGAAGCGGTGTTGGTCATCGGCCGTCAGCTCGCGACAAATGCCACTTTTGTTAGTGAGCTTAGCGACGAGACGGGCGAGTACGCGATCCGCGAAACGCCCGTCGGTACTTACGAATTCACCTTGCGCCATGAGGGGTTCGACTTTCCAGTAAAACAACGCTTGGATCTCAACGTTCAGCTCGACTATGTCGCCGAGCTTTGTTTCGTGATCGACCGTGAGGAACAAGTCGCTTGGATGGCGGCGGATGACGGTCGTCGAACGTCGGATGTTCCCCCGTGGGTCCCGAGAACGTGCGTTTCTCATTTGTCCGCCTGTCTTGCCCTCATCACCGGCGCAGACGGAACCCTCCCTGGTGGTCTGCTTCTTTTACTTTCGGGAGCTGGTGCCACCGCTACCGCGATTGGAATCATCTCCTCCGATCAGGTCGAGGCCAGCTCACCCGTACCGCAAAACAACTAACGCTGACTGGCAACTGACGGCTGGCAACTGATATCATCGCCAGCCTTATGCTTTGGTATCGCAAGCTTCACTGGCAAATCATCGTCGGACTTCTGCTGGGCGTCGTTTACGGCGTCATCGCAGCCGCCAATGGATGGGGTAGATTCACTTCGGATTGGATCGCTCCTTTCGGCACGGTCTTCATCAATGGGCTTCAGCTGATCGCGGTGCCTCTCGTTCTCTCGTCCTTGATCACGGGAGTGGCCTCCCTGAGCGACTTGCGCAAGCTGTCGCGCATCGGGAGCAAAACTATCGCGATCTATATCGGGACCACTGCGATCGCGGTTGTCATCGGCCTTTTGCTCGTAAACATCACGCGCCCGGGCGACGCCCTACCTCCGCAGGCGAGAGAAAGGCTTCAGGCTGAGTTCGCCGACAACGTCAGCGAACGTGAGGAGCAGGCCGAAGTCGTCGACGATCGCGGCCCCCTGCAGCTACTCGAGGACATCGTTCCCTCGAATTTCTTATCGTCCGCCTCGAGCAATCGAAACATGCTCCAAGTCGTCTTCGTCGCCATCTTCGTGGGTATCGGGTTGATCCAGGTGCCAAAAGATACAGCGAAGCCGCTGCTCGATATTTTCGAAGGTTTGAACGCTGTCGTGATCCGTCTCGTTGACCTCATCATGTTGATGGCACCTGTCGGCGTGTTCTCGCTGATTGCGCGCACGATTACCCAACTCGTCGGAAGTGGCGATGTTGGCCAAGTGTTGGACCTTCTAGGAGCGCTCGGCTACTACAGCGTCGTCGTCGTCCTAGGGCTCGTCTTACACATGAGCTTGACCTATTTCGGTTTGTTGAAGGCCTTCACTCCCATGAAGCTCAAGACTTTTATCAAAGGCATCGCTCCGGTGCAGCTCGTCGCCTTTTCCACGAGCTCGAGCGGAGCGACTTTGCCACTCACGATGGAGCGGTGTGAGGAAAAGCTCGGTGTCTCGGAGGAAGTCTCGTCGTTCGTGCTACCGCTCGGGGCGACGGTGAATATGGATGGTACGGCTCTTTACCAGGCCGTCGCCGCGGTGTTCATCGCCCAATCTCTCGGTATGGACATCGGCTTGTATGGGCAAATGACGATCGTGCTCACGGCGGTCTTGGCCTCCATCGGAACGGCTGCCGTTCCCGGAGCAGGCATCATCATGCTCGTCATCATCCTTCAGCAGATCAACGTACCAACCGCTGGGATCGCCCTCATCTTCGGTGTGGACCGTATCCTCGACATGCTTAGAACCGCAACGAACGTTACGGGGGACGCCACTGTGGCGACGATCGTCGCGGCCTCGGAAGGGCAGCTCGGTACGCCAGATTTGGACGAGGGGCGGGACAAGATCAAGATCCGCGCTTGAGCTAGCGAATCCGCTTAGTTGGGGTCCATCCGAGCCCCTTGGCGGAGGCGGACACGCTCAGCGGGCTCGAGTGCTAGCCCCGTTTAGCTGGCTTAGGAGGACTTTCAGGGCATCGATTTCGGTGAAAATGCCGACGAGATCCGTGCCCGCGACGACCGGGAGACTCCCAAACTTCCGCTCGACCAAGACCCGCACGGCATCTTCGACAGTCGTGTTCTCGGCCACGGTAAAGGGCTCTCGGGTCATGATACGGGCCACAGTGGTGTCGTCGAGGACTTGCTCATATTCGTTTTTGCCGATGCCGGACAGTAGCGATGGAGACGCCCGGCGAATATCCCGGTCCGAGACGAGCCCGACGAGCTGTTTGCCGTTTGCGACAGGCAGGTGGCGGATCTTATGGGTACGAAGGAGTAGCATGGCCTCCTTCATACTCGTGTCCTCGGACACCGTGATCGGATCACGAGTCATATACGTTCCGACATGCATCGCTTGGACCTTTCTGATTTTTTTTGGATGTTAATTTAGTATACGGGGTCCAGCGCCATAGGCCAAATCCATTGAAGTGTACGTGGAAGTGGTTTCACAGTTCGAGGACCGATATCCCCTGGTATATCGGCTCGTCGCTTGCTGGATGGTTCCATGTCGCACTCGTTCTAATCGCGGGCCACGGTTTGGATGATCCCATAGGGGAACCGATTTTCCAGCTCCGTCTGGGAGGCTTCGAGATCGCTTTCACACTCGGGCTCTTGGTCTTCGCGGGCTGGTCCCTTCTCATCGATGCCCCGCACGTATGGGCGACGCTCGCACGGACTTGGCTCGACCCCGACGACTGGTCCCAGCGGCGAAGTGTGCTCTTCGTGTCGCTCGGCTGGTTTGCGCTCGGGCCGATCGCTGTGTTCGGGCCGTACGTGCTCGGGCTTTTCGTGCCACTGACACCTGCGAATATGGCGCTCGGCTCTCACGTCTTCTTCGTCTTCTTCCGCCTCTGGGCCTATTACCATGTGGTGCGCCAGCACTGGGGTTTTCTCGTGCTTTACAAGCGTCGAAACGACGATTTCGACGACCCCGTCGACAACCGCGCCGATCAGCTCTTCTTCAACGCGGCGCTCTACCTTCCGTTGCTCCTATTCGTTACCGCTCCGTGGTACAGCCAAACGGGCATGCCCGATCTCGGGATGGACCGTCCGCTCCTCGCAGGTCACTCCATGAGCTCATTCCTACGCCCGCTCGCCCTTGCCGCTTATCCGACGGCGCTCGTCGCGTTCGGCGTTTTCCAAGTGTTCCGCCACCGCCGCGGATATCGATGGAACGAGACTCTTTGTCGAGTTTGATCACAAGGGTATCTGCGGTGAGCTTCTCGATGCGTCCGGTTATTTTGTCGACGTCAGGAGTCGAAACTCTCACCCGCATACCCGCATCGAGCTCGTCCTCTTCAGCAGACGCGCTGTGTTGCTCTCCGGCAGCTACGTGATCTTGCAAGCAACCGAGCACGAGAAATACGATGACCGCGCACCTCATCGGTTGACTCCCTATGAAAACCGCCTCCAACTCAGTGCTGGCGGTTCTGAATTGTCGCTTTCATCAATTGTAGCAAGGTTGCGTTCCGGCTCAGCGGGACAGACAGAAGGGTCGCGTCACAAATGGCTGAAGGGATTCACCCTTCCAAACTTGCCGTCCTGCGTCGAGGTGTTTTTGAGCGCCCAGCCCCCCAAGGCGTTAGCCTCCTATAAGCTCTGCCATCGAATCTCCGCCAGAAGAAATTCGACCCGTCCCACGCGATCCATCCGCGTTCCCGGTCTAGAGACCTTTACGCGCGTCGTTCCCTAGTTGCCGACCGTCGACCATCGGCGTAACATCGTCGGCGTTGTGCAGCCCGGTCACAAGCTCGCCCACTACGAGATCATCGAGCCCATTGGCAAAGGCGGGATGGGTGAGGTCTATCGGGCGAAAGACTCAAAGCTCGGACGGGATGTGGCGATTAAGGTCTTGCCGGAAGAGTTCGCCAAAGACGAACAACGCCTGGGACGATTCCAACGAGAGGCAAAGGTCCTCGCGTCTCTCAACCACCCGAACATCGCTTCGATCTACGGCTTGGAGCATTCCGACAGCACCCACTACCTCGTGCTCGAGCTCGTTCCCGGCGAGACTCTCGCAGAGCGGATCTCACGCGGTCCCATCCCATTAGAAGAAGCTCTCGACATCGCCCGCAAGATGGCGGAAGCACTTGAGGAAGCGCACGAACAGGGCATCGTTCACAGAGACCTGAAACCGGCGAACGTCAAGCAGACGGAGGACGGGAAGATCAAAGTCCTGGACTACGGTCTGGCGAAAGTCTTCCAAGAGGAAACAGCTGAGGCTGATAGCTCAATGTCACCCACACTCACACGAGATGCGACTCGGGTTGGAGTGATTCTCGGGACCGCGGCTTACATGAGTCCGGAGCAAGCTAAGGGCAAGAAGGTCGATAAGAGGGCAGATGTTTGGGCGTTCGGTGTTGTGCTGTACGAGATGCTTACGGGCAAGCGTGCGTTTGCGAGCGAGGATGTATCGGACACACTCGCGTACGTGTTGACGAAGGAGCCGGACTGGGATGCGTTACCGGCGGATCTCGATCCGACGCTTCGCATGTTTCTCACCCGCTGCTTGGAAAAAGATCCGAAACGGCGGTTGCCGGACATCGGTGTCGTGCGTTTGGCGATGGACGGGGCGTTCGAGAGCATGGCAGGAACAGAAGAGGTCGTCCCTCTGGCCAATGCTTGGCGACGCTCGAGGACGGTCGCTGGTGCGTTGGCGCTCAGCGTCGTCACCGGTGTCGGGGTGTGGAGGGTAATGCGGACCGATCTACCACCGCGACCCGTCGCACGGTTTTCACTTCCAATGCCCCCCGGGGAAACGCTCACAGGTAGGGGTCGTCACGTCGTGGCTGTCTCGTCGGACGGTACCCGCCTCGTGTATAGTGCGAACGAACAGCTCTACCTCCGTGCCATGGACCAAACCGAGGCGACTCCTGTCCGGGGCACTGAAGGCGAAGCTCGAAGTCCTTTCTTCTCTCCCGACGGTGAGTGGGTAGGATTCTTCGCGCAGCGGCAACTCAAGAAGGTCGCCGTCAGCGGTGGTGCACCTGTCACTCTATGTGACGCTCAGCCTCCTTTGGGAGCTCGGTGGGGAGCCGATGACACCATTGTTTTCGGGCAACGCGGGACTGGCATCTTGCAGGTGTCCGGCGATGGAGGCACGCCCGAGGTTCTCATCCAGCTGGAGGCAACGGAAGAGGTCGGGCATGGCCCGCAGATCTTGCCGGGCGAAAAAGCCGTGCTCTTTACCCTCGGAGACGGTACGAACTGGGACGATGCGCAAATCGTCGTGCATTCTCTTGAGACCAGAGAGAGAAAGGTTCTGATCGAAGGCGGCAGAGACGCCCGCTACGTATCGACGGGTCACCTCGTCTACGTCTTGGATGGAACGCTTTTGGCCGTGCCGTTTGATGTGGACAAGCTCGAGGTGACGAGCGGTCCCATACCCATGGCCGAGGGCGTCATGACCGCTGATTTGAGCACAGGAGCCGCGCACTTCAGCGTCTCGGACACCGGTGCATTGGTCTATGTGGCCGGCAGTAGTCTAGTGGACCGCACGCTCGTCTGGGTGGATCGGGACGGAAGAGAAGAGGCGCTGGCAGCCGAGCCGCGTGCCTATAGGTATCCACGCATCTCTCCCGATGGGGGCCGTCTCGCCCTCGATGTGCGCGACCAGGAGAACGACATTTGGATCTGGGACTTCGCCCGCGAGACACTGACGCGGCTAACGTTCGCTCCCGCCGAGGACTTCTACCCGGTTTGGACGCCGGACGGAAGGAAGGTAGCGTTCGCCTCTAACCGTGACGGCGGATTTAACCTTTACTGGAAAGCGGCCGACGGCACCGGTACGGTCGAGCGACTGACCGAAAGCGAGAACCTGCAATTTCCATCCGCCTTCACCCCGGACGGGAAGCAGTTGGTGTTTTCCGAATTCGGAAGGCAAGATTCCAACCTCGGAAGGCTTTCCCTCGAGGGCTCTTCGGAGCCCCTTCTGGCGACCGAGTTCAACGAACGGAACGGGGAGATCTCTCCCGACGGCCGGTGGCTGGCCTACGAGTCGGACGCCTCGGGCCAGTACGAGGTCTATGTGAGGCCGTTCCCGAACGTCGAGGATGGACAGTGGCTGATCTCGAGGCGACCGTGGACGAGATCGCACCGGTAGCCACCCCGGACGGCCACGCGTCGACGGTCCTCTTGCGGGCCCATATTCCTAACGATGATCACATCTTCAAGCCAGGCATGACGGGCGTTGCCAAGATCTATTGCGGCACGAGCTTCGTCGCCAACATATGGACCCGCGACATCGTCCGGTTCATAAGAACCGAGTTTTGGTTGTAGCAGGCTGATGAAAACGAAGGGAAGGTGCGGATAGGACGAGATGAGGGAAAGCGAAACGGCTTTATCTCCTTATCTCCTCCTATCTCCACCTCTCCTTTCGTTACTCCAAAAACCTAGGAGATCGGAATGGAACGACGTAGCTTTCTGAGGACCCTTGGCGCGGGGATGGGCGCTTACAGTGTTAGCTCGCTTTTCGATTCCGCGACGCTAGGCCGTGTCGAGGCGGCTACGCGAAGCGTGGCGACACAGAGCGCGGTCGACGTGGGGCAGAACGAGACCTACTGGCGTGAAATCCAGCAGGCGTTCAGCGTGTCGCGTCGTATGATCAATCTCAACAATGGCTATTGCTGCCCCTCGCCGCGGATCGTCACCGAAGCCGTCGTTAACTACATTTGGCAGCAGGAAGAAGCTCCGTCCTACACCTTGGCGCGTTTGCTCCCTCCGTTCCGCGAGTCGGTCCGCCAGGGCCTGGGGCGCGTTTTCGGCTGCGATCCGGAAGAAATCGCTCTCGTGCGCAACGCCTCCGAGGCGCTCGAGATCCTGCTCTTCGGCATCGACTTGAAGTCGGGCGACGAAGTCATCACCACGACGCAGGACTATGGTCGGATGCGCACGACGCTCGATCAACGCAGCCGCCGGGAGGGTATCGACGTGACGCTGTTCACCATCCCGACACCTGCTGAAAGCGACGAGGCCCTCATCGAAGGCTTCAAGAACGCCTTCACACCGAGAACGAAAATGATCCTCATGTCACACCAGATCAATCTCACGGGGCAGATCCTGCCGGTTAAGGAGATTTGTGCCCTCGCGCGCGAGCACGACATCGAGGTCATGGTCGACGGAGCCCATTCCTTCGCTCAGTTCGAGTTCAAACAGGAAGATGTCGGCTGCGACTATTTCGGAACGAGCCTTCACAAATGGCTCCTCGCGCCGAAGGGAACAGGGCTGCTCTATGTGAAGCGGGACAAAATAGAAAAACTCTGGCCACTCATGGCGGCGCCCGAGCGCATGGACGACAACATTCGCAAGTTCGAGGAGATTGGAACGCACTCGGAAGCGCCCTACCTCGCGACCGGCGAAGCGATCACTTTCCACAACACGATTGGGGCCGCACCCAAAGAAGCACGCCTTCGCTATTTGAAGAACTACTGGGCCAAGAAGTTGATGGAGATCCCCAAAGTTCGTCTTCATACCTCGATGAATCCCAAGATGAGCTGCGCCATCGCGAATGTCGAGCTCCAAGGCACGGAGCCGAGCGCCATGGCGACCTATTTTTGGGACAAACACAAGATCATCGTGGTCGCTATCAATCACGATGAGTTTCGCGGCCTGCGCGTCACGCCGAACATCTACACCACGCTCGACGAGCTCGATTATTTCTGCGACGTTTTCGAGCACATCGCGAAAACGGGGCTGCCAAAGTCTGCCTAGACACCACGGCAAGTCGGCGCAAAATTTCGCCATCGCCGCGGAAGGCATGCGACTCCGGTGGAACGTGCGCCGAGGCCTCTCTGTTTCGCGCCGCTAGAACGAGCGGTCCCAGGGCAGGGGGATGCGGAGATATCCCCACCTCCTCCACCTCTCCTACACGAGCGGTCCTGTGCACGGCGCGCGTGTTATACTTCGCCGTTTTCTTGGGATTGCTATGGCCGTCGTCAGTTATTTGGATGCGATCAGTCAAGCGCTGCGGGACGAAATGCGGCGCGACCCTTCCGTGTTCCTCATGGGGGAAGATATCGGCGTTTTTGGCGGCGCGTTCAAAGTCACGCGCGGCTTCATCGAAGAGTTCGGTGAGGAGCGTGTTATCGATACACCGATCTCGGAGTCCGGTTTCACCGGTGCGGCGTGCGGCGCCGCGATCATGGGTTTCCGGCCCGTCGTCGAGTTTCAATTCGCCGACTTCATAGCCTGCGCCTTCGATCAAATCGTCAACTTCGCGGCCAAGTGCTATTACCGGTGGGGCATTCCCGTTCCCGTCGTGTTTCGCGGACCGTCGGGCGGAGGCTTCCGGGGCGGGCCCTATCACTCGCAAAACCCGGAAGCTTGGTTCACCCACGTCGCCGGGCTCAAAGTGGTCCAGCCTTCGACTCCGTACGAGGCCAAAGGACTCCTGAAAGCGGCGATCCGCGACAACAACCCCGTCATTTATTTGGAGCACAAACATCTCTATCGTCGGATTCGCGAAGACGTTCCGGATGAAGATTTCGAGGTCCCTATCGGCGTGGCCGACATCAAGCGTGACGGGACGGATCTAACCATCGTGACTTACGGCGCCATGGTGCATACTTGCCTCGGCGTGGCGGAGCGGCTTGTCGCTGAAGGCGTCGAGATCGAAGTCGTGGACCTTAGGAGTCTCGCGCCGCTCGACAAAGACACGATTCTTGCGAGCGCATCGAAGACGGGCAAAGCGCTCGTGGTCCACGAGGCACAGCTCACGTCCGGCATCGGCGGCGAAGTCGCCTCCATCATCGTAGAGAGCGCGTGGGACGCGCTCGACGCGCCCGTCAAACGAATCGGCGCGCTCGACGTGCCCATCCCTTTCAGCCCGACACTCGAAGACGCAGTTCTACCGTCCGAGGGGAAAATCGAAGCAACGGCGCGCGAGCTATTGGAGTATTGAGACCATGTCGACAGAAGTCGTGATGCCGCAGATGGGCGAAAGCATCACGGAAGGCACGATCGTCAAATGGCACAAGAAGCCCGGCGAGCGCATCGATCGGGACGAGCCGCTGTTCGAGATTACGACCGACAAGGTTGACACGGAAGTGCCCGCACCCGCGGCCGGCATCTTGGAGCAGATTCTCGTCCAGGAAGGCGAGACCGTGGCGGTCGGCACCGTCGTCGCCACGCTCGGGAACGCCGCGACCGAGGCGGCGACCGAGGCCCCTTCGGAACCAAAAGCAAACGCAGGGCATTTTCGTTCGTCGCACGAGCCCATGACGTTTCAGCGCACGGCCCCGACGCCACCGCCGCTACCGCGTCCGGCACCGGCGGCGACGGAGGCGGGGTCGACCGAGGAAAGGGGGCAGAAACTCTCCCCTGCCGTGATCTCACTCGCGAATCGGCAACGGCTACCGATGGGGGAGCTCTTGTCGATCGCAGGCTCTGGGCGCGGCGGACGGATCACCAAGAAGGATGTACAGGCCTACATTGAACGCCGGCCGGCGAGTCCGCGCTTAGCGACTTCCCCACAAGCTTTACAGGCACCGGCGCCGCCTCCCGTGGCGACACCTGCGACCGCGCCGCCTCCTCCACCACAATATCTCTATAGGCCCGAGCCCGACGACAAGCTCATCCCGATGAGCGGTATGCGCCAGCAAATTGCGAATCACATGATCTGGAGCCAACAGATCTCAGCGCAAGTGACGTCCTTCACCGAGTGCGACATGCATCGCATCGTGCGGCGCTGCAACGAGCATGGGGCACATTTTGAAGAGGCTGAAGGGGTGCCGCTTTCGTTCACGCCTTTCGTCGCCGAAGCGACGGTGCGCGCTCTCAAAGAATTCCCTATCTTCAACGCCTCCGTCATCGGCGACCAAATCGCACTCAAAAAACACGTTCACCTCGGCATTGCTGTTGCCCTAGAGGAAGGCTTGATCGTTCCCGTAATCCGCGACGCCGACGAAGCGAACTTCGTCGGGCTAGCGAGGAGCATTCACAACGTCGCCGAGAAAGCGCGGCGTCATGGCCTCGTCCCCGAGGATGTGCAAGGCGCGACGTTCACCATCACCAACCCCGGCATGTTCGGCGGACTTACCGGAACCCCCATGATCGCGCAACCTCAAGTCGCGATTCTGGGCCTCGGCGCTATTCAGAAAAAGCCGGTCGTCGTCGATGACGCCATCGCGATCCGGCCGATCATGGTCCTCGCCCTCACGTTCGATCACCGCATCATCGACGGCGCGACCGGCTTCCAGTTCCTGGAGCGCATCCGAATCCATCTCGAGCAATTCAACTTGGCCTAAGGACCTGTTACATATTAATATTTACAATACACTGTCATTGCTGCTATCCTCTGCTGGTTGCGAGACTATACGAGGATGGCAACAGATCGAAAGGTACCAGAGTCTGAGCGTCACTGGTTGAGGGTGCTGGGGACGTTGAACGAAGCGCAAGCGCGTGTTTTTGTGGCTCAACGGGCGCTTGAAGAAGGACGCGGCGGGGTCAGTCGGCTGTCACGACTTACGGGGATGTCGCGGCCGACCATCATGAAGGGCGTGGCGGAACTCAAAGCGAAAGCGCCGATAGTTGATGACGACAGCGCCCGAGTGCGCAAGCCTGGCGGGGGGAGAAAGCGGGTCGAGGAGTTAGACCCGAGAATCGAGCGGCAGCTGAAGAAGATCCTCGACGAAAGAACCGCCGGCGACCCGATGAAGCATCTCAAATGGACGAACAAGTCCACGAGAGCGATGGCGGAGGAGCTTGAACGCAAAGGTCACGATGTCTCGCACGTGACAGTTGCTCGACGCCTAGGAGAAATGGGTTACTCGCTGCAAGCTAACGTGAAGAGACTGGAAGGGGATCAGCACCCGGATCGGGACAAACAGTTTCGTTACATCAACAAGCAAGTAAGCAAGTTCATGCGAAGCAAGGATCCGGTCGTGAGCGTCGATACCAAGAAGAAGGAATTGATAGGAGCCTTTGAAAACAGGGGTAAAACGTGGAGGAAGAAGAAGGGCGGAGGTGAGCCGGTTCTTGTACACGACTTCCCCAGTATGGCTGAGGGCAAAGCAATTCCCTATGGGACTTACGATGTGTCCCGCGACGAAGCGCTGGTCAACGTCGGCATTACTCACGAGACTGCGGAATTCGAGGTAGAAAGCATCCGGAGATGGTGGCGCATACTCGGAAAAAAGTCTTATCCGATGGCGAAACGTCTGCTTGTTTGCGCGGACGCCGGTGGAAGCAACGGAAACCGGCTGCGAGGCTGGAAGCTCCACCTCCAAAAGCTATCGGACCAACTGAAGATTCCCATCACCGTATGCCACTATCCACCGGGAACCAGTAAATGGAACAAAATCGAACATCGACTATTCTCCTTTGTCAGCATGAACTGGAAAGGACGGCCTCTCGTGAGCTACGAGGCGGTCGTCAATCTTATCGGCAACACCAAGACCCGAACCGGCTTGAAGGTAAAGGCCATGCTGGACAAGAACTCCTACGAGACAGGCCAGAAGGTCAGTAACGAAGAAATGCAGGAGCTTCGACTCAAAATCCACCCCTTCCACGGCAACTGGAATTACACTCTCCATCCCCGACGTGCTTGATTGAGGGTATTAATTCTTACCGAACTCGTATTTGTAAATATTATTATGTAACAGAACTTAAGGGCTCGCGTTAGTCTCCATCCACCTCGTGCGAATATTGGATGTCAAACGCTGATTCCTGCTAAAGTGCACCTATGGCCGCAGAGCCGAAGCTCGCCCTGTTCATCGATCTCGAAAACGTTGCGCTAGGGGCTACGGAAACCAAGTTCGATCAGTTCGAAATAGGCCGCGTTTTGGCGCGGATCGTCGAGAAAGGCAAGATCGTCGTCAAGAAAGCCTACGCGGACTGGGGCGTCTACAAGAAGTACAAAAAGCCGCTCCACGAAGCCGGAATCGAGCTTATCGACATCCCGCAACGGCGCTATACGGGAAAGAACAGCGCCGACATCAAGATGGTCGTCGACGCCATGGATCTTTGCTATTCGAAGGACCACATCAACTATTTCGTGCTCGTCTCAGGCGATAGCGACTTCGCGCCGCTCGTCTCCAAACTCAAGGAGAACGACAAGACGGTGATCGGCCTCGGACTCCGGAAATCGACATCGGACTTGCTCGCGGCCGCGTGTGACGAGTTCATTTTCTACGACGATCTCATTGACAGGTCCAAGTCGCAGCGAGTCTCTAGAGGCCTCGCGAGCCTCCCGAAAAAGAAACAGAAGCCTTTCGCGATGCTCCTCGACGCCATGGAGGCTTTGCGGCGTGAAGACAAGCAAATTCTGTGGAGCTCGATGGTCAAACAAACGGCGAAGAGGAAGGAGCCGTCGTTCAACGAAGCGACTTACGGTTATTCGAACTTCAGCGAGCTCGTCGAGGATGGCGCGCGGCTCGGGCTTTTCAAGATCGCGAAGGACGAGAAGAGTGGATCCTACGTGATGTCCGAGATCGCAGCTGGCACGCGGCGCTAGGCCGTCGCGGACCACCCCTCTCGGGGGCTCAAGCCTTCTTCGTGGTTTTCTTCGTCGCTTTGGAAGCTTTGGTGGTCGTCTTCTTGGTCGTCTTTTTAGCCGCCGTCTTCTTGGTGGTCTTCTTCTTGGTGGTGGTCCCGGCCTTCGTGGTCGTCTTCCGCGCTCGCCGTCGCTTCGGAGGCGGCTCGTCGCTCGACTGCAACGAAACGAGACGGGTCAGAAATTTTTTGCCGCCGTGCTCATCAAACTCGATCACCGTATATTGAGAATCGGCTTCGGAGATGACCCCTAGGCCGTACTTTTCGTGAACAACGCGCTGGGACACCGACAATTTCATGGATCCTATTCTATCGCAATCGACGCCCGCGCCGCAGAAAAGGCCGCCAGAACGCAAAGCGCGGACAGTCAAGCATTTAAACGGGCTAATCCACGGGCGATTCGGCTCATGAGAGCCTTTTCTATCCGTGACATGCAGGAGGACTTCATTGAGCACTTTGCCGAGAACGGGACACGACACCAAAGTCGCGCGCTTTAGCGAGCTCGAGGATCGCGAACCCGCCTATGCACTTGTCGGGAGCGTCGATCTGGTGGTGATTCGATTTGATGACGAGGTTTCGGTTTTGTATGGCCGTTGCCAGCACCGCGACGCGATCATGGCCGACGGCCACATCGATGGGTACAACCTGATCTGTGGCATCCACGGTTGGGACTACCGTTACGACACGGGCGTGAGCGAGTACAACAACGCGGAGCGCCTTGAGAAGTTCAGCACGTTCATCGACCGCGACGCGGACGTGGTGCTCGTGGACGCTGCGGAAATCGCGGCATTCGAGTCCGTCCATCCACAATATTTCAAACGCGATGAATATCTCGGGCTCTATCAGGACATGCATGGCGGGCCTGAGGAGCCGAAGAATGCTTATATCCAGTCGCTCGCCCGCGACGGCCTGTCGAAAACGGGGCATCACGGAGCGGTCACCGCCATGGGCGTTCGCCTCGACACCCTCCCCAGCTGGGACGACATCCAAATCCTGACGGCACAGCTCGCGCGCTTGCCGCTTCTCGACGACGCTCCCATCGGCACCGAGCTCGTCATCGGGCCCAAAGCCCAAAAGCCCCTCGTCCTGGACATCCCGCTCTTCGTGAGCGACATGAGCTTCGGAGCCCTGAGTCAAGAAGCCAAAGTCGCGCTCGCGACGGGCGCGGAGATGGCGGGGACGGGTATCTGCTCGGGCGAAGGCGGGATGCTTCCCGACGAGCAAGAAGCTGCAAGCCGCTATTTCTATGAGCTCGCCTCAGCAAGATTCGGCTACAGCCTCGAGAAAGTCAAAAAGTGCCAAGCGTTTCATTTCAAAGGCGGCCAAGGTGCGAAGACGGGAACCGGCGGACACCTGCCGGGTAAGAAAGTCTCCGAGAAAATCGCCTCCGTGCGCGGGCTGAAGCCAGGAGAGCCCGCCATCAGCCCGTCCCGTTTTCCCGATCTCGGCACGGTCGCGGATTTTCGCGAAGCGGCCGGGGAGGTCCGTGACGCCACGGGCGGTATCCCCATAGGCTTCAAAATTTCGGCGCAACACATCGAGGACGACATCGACTTCGCTCTCGAGGCCAGCGCGGATTACATCATTCTCGATGGACGCGGCGGGGCTACCGGCGCCGCGCCCACTATCTTCAAGGAGAATATCTCCGTGCCCACCGTCGTCGCGGTCGCCCGCGCCAGGCGGCATCTCGACCAGCGCGGAGCGAACCACGTGACGCTCATCGCCACCGGTGGCCTTCGAACCGACGCGGATTTTGTCAAAGCCATGGCCCTCGGTGCCGACGGTATCGCGCTATCGAACGCGGCGCTTCAGGCGATAGGCTGCCTCGGGATGCGCGCCTGTCACACCAATAACTGCCCCGTCGGGATCGCGACCCAAAAGGAAACTTTGCGCGCGCGGCTCCTGATCGACCAATCGGCCAAACGGCTCGCGAATTACTTCACGGCGAGTGTCACGCTCATGCAAATCCTCGCGCGAGCATGCGGCCACTCGCATCTGCGCGATTTCGAGCTCCGCGATCTCACGACGTGGAAACCCGACATCGCCAAGCTCACCGGCATTCGTTACGCAGGAGTCGAAGCACCATGACCTCTCATGAAGGAAAGGCGGTGACCGAGGCCAAAAGAGTTTGGTACAAAGCGCTCGAGCCGGACGAGCTTCCCGAAGGACGCGTGAAGGCCGTGACCTGCGGGCTGGCCACCGTTTGCATGACGCATTACGAGGGCGAATACGCGGCGCTCGACAACGAGTGTTCCCACCAAAAAGGACCTCTCGGAGAAGGCTCGATCGAGAAGGGTTTTCTCCGCTGTCCGTGGCACGGCTGGGACTTTCATCCCCTTACCGGCAAGCCGCCCGGAGCCTATGACGACGGCATCGCCGTTTATTCCGTAGAAAATCGCGAAGACGGCATCTATGTCGCTTTCGAAGAGCCAGTCGCCGTAACGCGCACTGTGTCGGACTTGATGACGGAAACGATGACGCGCTGGGGCGTGCGCGCAGTGTTCGGTATCGTCGGCCATTCGAACCTCGGGCTCGCCGAAGCCATTCGGCGCCAGGAAGAAGCCGGAGGGCTTCGCTATTTCGGCGTGCGCCACGAAGGCGCCGCGTCGTTCGCCGCCTCGGCCTACGGCAAGCTGACGGGAAGACCCGCGGCGTGTTTTGCGATCGCCGGGCCCGGCGCCACCAACATGCTCACGGGGCTTTGGGACGCCAACGTAGACCGGGCGCCCGCGCTCGCACTGACAGGCCAAGTCGACACGCAAGTGCTTGGCCCTGGTGCGTTCCAAGAAGTCGACCTTCAAGCGGCGTTTGGCAAGGTCGCTCAATGGAGCCAGCCCGTGCTGCACGGTAGCCGCCACACGGAGCTCGTAAACCTCGCCCTCAAAAGCGCGCTATTGAACCGCGGCGTCTCGCATCTCATCTTTCCGGACGAAGTCCAGGTTCAGCCAGTGCCGGATGGCGCCAAAGCGGGCGGCCCGGAAGGCCGCGTGACCGCTCGCGAGATCACGCCGCCTCGAGAATCGCTCGACAGGGCCCTCGGGCTTCTCCGCGGCTCGAAGCGTCCCGTGATCATCGTCGGCCACGGAGCGCGATTTCAGATGGAGCCTGTGCGCGAGCTCGCCGAGACCATGAACGCCCCGGTATTGACGACCTTCAAAGGCAAAGGTTTGATCGCCGACGCCCATCCGCTCGGCTGCGGCGTCCTCGGCCGCAGCGGGACGCCCATCGCGAGCTGGTTCATGAACGAGTCGGACGTGCTCGTCGTTTTCGGAGCGAGCTTCAGCAATCATACCGGCATCACCCCGAAGAAGCCGACGATCCAAGTCGATCTCGATCCGATGATGCTCGGAAAGTTCCACAGCGTGGAGGTTCCCGTTTGGGGCGAGATTTCTGTGACGGCGTCGATTTTGCGGGACGAACTCGGAGGTGAAACCGGCTTCATCGATCGTCGGAACGAGATCGCCGAGCGTTGGGCGATTTGGCGGGAAGAGAAAAAGTGTCGCGAAGCCGACATTTCGGACGTGGGTTTGGGATCGGCGGCTGTATTCGCCGCCTTGAACCGACACGTACCCGATGACGCCATCATTGCGGTCGACGTCGGCAACCATACTTATAGCTTCGGCCGCTATTTCGAGTGCCAGAACCAAGCCGTGCTCATGTCCGGCTATCTGGGCTCGATCGGCTTCGCGCTACCCGCGGCGATGGGTGCGTGGGCAGCGACGCAGGAAGACGGCTCACCGTTTCACGGCCGACCCGTGGTCTCGATCGGGGGCGACGGAGGTTTCGGCCAATACATGGCCGAGCTCACAACGGCCGTGAAATACGACATGAACATCACCCACGTGCTTCTCAATAACGACGAGCTCGGGAAAATCAGCAAGGAGCAGCGCGCTGGCGAGTGGAAAGTGTGGGAGACCTCTCTCATCCACCGACACGGTCGTGGATGGACGGCACCGACCAAAGCGCTGCGAGCAGGAGACAAAGGCGCGGGCCGTCCAGCCACGCCTTCTTCACGGGAAGGATCGTCACCACGGCCGCGACCAACGCGACAAAGAGACAGTAGAAGCGCAGCACGTCTGCGGACATTCCGGCCGAGACTGCGACGCGCACCGGCAGCGCGAGCACGGCGAGCACGAGCGTCAGTAGTTCGGCTCGGGTCACCAGAAAACTCCCTACGAGCTGGAGGCTCCTCATGAGACGATCTCGTACACAACGACCTCGCCATCACGAAAACGCTCCGGGATCCGCTCGCGATACCGCTCCATCGCCGATTCGAGCTGCCGCCGACGCGGCTCGGGGATCTCCGAGTAGTGGATCACGACGTAGCGCACCGGCGCACGCTCGAGGAGAAAGCGCAAGATTCGGGAGGTTGGGAAGTGACGCAGCCGTCCGACGAGCTCCCAATAATCGTTCGGCCACCAGCCGCTATAGCCGTTTACCAGTGGCTTGAAGTGGGACGTCGAATAGTACATGTAGCTCGCTTCGCGAACGATCTCCTCTCCTTCATGAATTGGAAGCACGAGCACCGCGCCGGGATATTTTGCCGTGGCGAGCCATCGGTGAGCCGCAGGTATCGGGAGCGCCTCCGGTACGACGCGATCCAGCGAGCTCGTTTGGTATTCGAACAACAGAAGCGCGACGAGTCCGACGCCCGCGGCGTTGCGAAAGCGACCAGCGTGGTCGAGTAGAGCCCTTGCGGCGAAGGCGGCAAGTATACTGCCCCCCACGAGCGCCAGGGTCGCGATCCGTGCGGGAACGCGCATGCCGTTGAAGCCGGGGAAGTGGAGTTGGAATAAACGATACGGCAGTGGAATACGTACCCCTAGAGCTCTTGTTTCCGGACCGAGTGAGAGTACGAATCCGACCAACAGGAGAGCAACGCCAAACTGCCAGAAAAGACGGCGCTCACGGGCGCCCGCGACCGCACCCGCGGCGGCGAGCAAAACGGCGACGAAGCCAGGAAACAGAGCTTTCCGACCGCGAGGAAGCCACCGAATGTGGGGAGCGTCGTTGAATGCGCTCGGTGTCAGGTACTCGGAGGGCGTCGCCGAGTAATGCACCGTATCCTCGTAGCGCCGATAGAAGCCACGATCGCGGTTTCGCTCGTACGGAATAAAGAATGGCAAAGCCACGACGCCGACGCAGATGGCTCCGAGAACGAGTTGCATAGCCGTGCTTTTCGTGAGACGCGCATCCGACAGCGACCGAGTTGACTGCGGAGTTGAAGAGGCCCTGGCGGTTTCGACGCAAAGCAGAACGCCGAATAGAAGCACCGCGATCACCAGGTACATTGCGTAGTAGTTGCACGACAGGATCTGGAGTAGCGAGAAAATGACGACTCCTCCGAGCCAGCCCAATCCGCCTCCCCGCAGAAATCGATAAAGACACCAAAAGACGAACGGAAACCATTGGTAGGTGAGCAATTGGAGCTGAACTACGTGCTGAAAGCGATAGGGCGCCGCGAGGAAGATCGTTCCCGCCACCAATGCCGCCCAGCCGTTGTTGGTCAGCTCGCGAGTGAGCAGGAACATCCCGAGGCCCGATAGGACGAAGGAGCCGAAAAAGGCGACGTTGTAGGCGAGGACGAGGTTGTTCGTTGCCCAAAAGACCGGCCCTACGAGCACGGTGATGCCCATCATATGCTCGGAATAGGCGAGCGTGTCGGGGCGAGGCGCGAAGATATTCGCGTCGAACAGAGAGAATGGATCGCGCAGCAGGATGTGAAAATTCCAGGCGAGTGCCCACGCGTTGAGGAGCGAATCGGGGCTCGAGCTCAGCCCTGAGCTGAACCGTGGAGCGAGTGGCCACGTGAGCCACACGGAAACGGCCACGAAGAATCCGACGGCCGCGAGCGCGGACCCTCTTTTGTCACCCTGGGGCGCGGTGCTCGACACGGTCTCTATGTTCCAGTTCATGGTTCCATTGAGGCGCGATTTCTCGTCACGCGCACGAGCTGACAGACCGGCATTCTAACCCGAGCCTCGATTCATGCAGCAGAGAATTTCGCAAGACTCAGATGCGATACATGCGGTTTAGAGAAATTACTCACTCTCAGCTGCAAACAGAGAGGCATCTGCCCGTCATGTGGTGCGAAGCGGGCGGCCGCCTTCCTGCCTTCGCCGCCACTCGTATTGCGCGGGCGGCTTCGGCAAGATCCCGCCGAATTCTTGACGGAGGCGGATGCCGCCCTTCTCAAGGACGAGCTTTTGGAAAACGTCGGCCATTGATTGTGGACCTTTCCATTCCCAAAATGCTCCGCCCTTACTTCCTCTCCGCCCTGAGCTCCTCACCGAGCTCGCCCGCGCCGGCTACGAGCTCATGGCCGCCGCTGTCGATGACCAGAACGTCCGCATCGGCATGGTCGCGTCCATACAGACATTCTCTGACAACTTGGCTTGGAATCCCACATCTGCACTCCGTCGTTTCCAGAGGCGTCTGGCTTGCCGGCGGACAGTGGATTCCCGTTCCCTACATCGACACACACGCCGCGGAATTTCTGCTTCGGGAGAAAGTCTTTCGACTTCTACAAGAACACGACCTTCTCTCTGACGAACGTATCAAAATTCTTCGTTCATGGCGCCGGAGCACTTTAGCATCGATAATGATCTCTACCTTTATCCCTCCGATACCCAAGCCCTTGCAACCATTTCTCGCTATATCGTCCGCTGCCCCATCTCCCTTCAAAGACTCCATTACGACAAGAAGAGCAACTACGCCCTACGAATAAGTAAAAATGCCCGAAAGAAACGACCCACAGCCGACGACAACGAGCTCAACGCCACCCAGCGTAAAACTCTTCGCCGACGATGGGCCAATTTGATCCGCCGTGTATTCAAACCGACCCGTTGATTTGCAAAAACTGCGGCGGCAAAATGCGCATCGTGTCGTTCATCACCGAGCCAGCGTGATCCGGCAGATCTTGGATCATCTCCGAAAACGCAACTCGAGACCCTCCTAGTCCGTCTAACTCCCCCTCGCGGACGTAGCGCTTGGCGCTGCCATTCAGGAGCCGATCCGATGTATCGAGAAGCTCAGACGAAGCGGTTGCCGGAGTCAAGACCTATTCGTGCACCAAAGCCTCGGCGAACACATGTTCATCGGCTTCGAGCGATAAATAGAGACCATCCAGGGGATGGTGTTCGAGCCTCACCCGTTCCGCCTGGTTGTCCTGGCCCGGCTTTCCTTTGTCTCCCAACGCTTCCACCACGATCCTCCATTTGCGCGGAATGCGCTGGCGAACCTCGAAGTAGTAAGTGATGCGGAACGACTGGCCAGGCTTCAGCTTCGTCTCAGACAAGTCGTAGCCCACTAGGGCCAGGCGCTGAGCGAAGACCGCCTCTACTTCGTGCTGAATGGGCGGTCTGGAATCGAACAGATAGGGCTCGATTTGATCGCGGTGGTGCTGCCTGTAGGTCGCATCGAGATTTGTACGCCACTCTTGAAGCTCCGTGCGGCGGGAGGAAACGTCTTCGGTCGCCGCGGCCGCCAGGTTCTCCCTTTCCAGAGGATCGGCCAAGAGGTCAAAGAGCTGATCCGGCTGATCGTCATAGTAATAAATGAACTTGAGCCAACCACTCAGGCTTCCAAGGCACTTACGTTCACGAAAGCAGCTGAAATAAAGCGGCCGATCCCGAGAGAGCGAGAAGATGGAGCTTCCCGGATAGGAGCCTTTCGCGATCTCGAAGCCTAGCAGATCGACCGCGGTAGGAAGGATGTCCAGAAGGCTGGCAGGGCCAGCTACGCGCTCTCCGGCAGAAACGATCGCGGGAGAATGGATGAGGAGAGGGACCCTCATGACCTCCTCGTAGAGGATGTTGTTGTGCTTGGACCTGCGATGCTCTCCAAAGGCCTCGCCATGGTCACCCACAATCACAAAGATGGTCTCATCGTATAGACCGAGTTGCTGGTACTGCTCGATGAGATTCCTGACGAAGAAGTCTAGATAACGAACGGCGTTGAGGTAGAGGTTGTGCTCTTCCCGCTGGACAAAGCGAACCCTCCCGTATCGCCTGGGGGCCAAATACTGGTGATGGGGGGTGATGGTCAGATAGGTAGCGAGAAAAGGATGATTCCCGTTCTTTTCCAGCCACTTTCTGCTGGGCTCGAGCATGACGTCATCTTCGAAACCGAAGTAATTGGCCCGCTCGAAACCACGGCTGTCCATCGACTCGCCAGGGTAGAAGTCCTCGTAACCGAAGTTGGCCACCAGTCGACGACGATTCTGGAAGAATTCAGTCGCCGACTGAAAGAAGACGGTGCGGTAGCCTTGCTGACGCAAGAGCTCCGGCAGGCAGGTCGCAGGTATCAGTCCGGACAGGAACTCGGTGATGGGCCGAATGGGTCGGGGCTCGATCCCGCAGACGATCGAGACCAGAGCCTTCGAGGTGTGGGGTACAGTCGAGTAGGTTCGCTCGACCAAAAGGCTCTTTTCCGCGAGCTCGTCCAGATAGGGCGTGGTGGCAATACCCTTGTTGTACGGAGTGACGGACGATGCCCCGGTCGACTCGAGGACGATCAGCGCGATGTTCATCGGCCCGCCAGATGATTTCCGGATGAGTCTGGCACCGACAGCGCCGAAAGAGGCCCCGAGTCGATCAGCGGAGTCGGCTGCGGGCTGGTCGACGGCTGTTATGAGGACGTGCAAGAGAGGATCTCGAGCGAAGGACTTGCCGAGCGGGCCCGACACTGGAACCGATGCCAGAAGCAGGAGGACCCCTGCTGCGGGCAATGCATAGAGGGCTGGCCGGCGGCTTGGATCTGAAACACGCGGAGTCTCCGGAATTAAGTGAAAACGGATTGCCGCTAAGGTCGAAAGCGCCGGACCGAAAAGGGAGTAGGCGCAGACGACCGCGAAACTCAAGAGAAATACTTCGCTTGCCATCACCGGCCTCAGCTCGTTGAAGCTGGTGATGGCGAGCTCGATGAGACTGTAATCGAGCGACGATCCGGTGACTGCGAAAACGTGATGAGCGGCGGTGACGACCACCGCGTACACGAGCGAGGTGGCATGCATCAACGCGACGATAACCCGCCGAGCCCATCCGCCGCGGCTCAGTGCTAGAATACCCACCCAGACAACGCCAAACCCCAGACTGAAGAGGAGATTGGAGCGGATCAAGTTCAGGGTGGATAGCCATCCCAATGCTCCGATGTGCGCGATGTGCTCCCATTTGAGGGCGAGGTTATAGAGGCCGATTGGGAGGAGCAGGCTTAGGTTCTGTTACATAATAATATTTACAAATACGAGTTCGGTAAGAATTAATACCCTCAATCAAGCACGTCGGGGATGGAGAGTGTAATTCCAGTTGCCGTGGAAGGGGTGGATTTTGAGTCGAAGCTCCTGCATTTCTTCGTTACTGACCTTCTGGCCTGTCTCGTAGGAGTTCTTGTCCAGCATGGCCTTTACCTTCAAGCCGGTTCGGGTCTTGGTGTTGCCGATAAGATTGACGACCGCCTCGTAGCTCACGAGAGGCCGTCCTTTCCAGTTCATGCTGACAAAGGAGAATAGTCGATGTTCGATTTTGTTCCATTTACTGGTTCCCGGTGGATAGTGGCATACGGTGATGGGAATCTTCAGTTGGTCCGATAGCTTTTGGAGGTGGAGCTTCCAGCCTCGCAGCCGGTTTCCGTTGCTTCCACCGGCGTCCGCGCAAACAAGCAGACGTTTCGCCATCGGATAAGACTTTTTTCCGAGTATGCGCCACCATCTCCGGATGCTTTCTACCGCGAATTCCGCAGTCTCGTGAGTAATGCCGACGTTGACCAGCGCTTCGTCGCGGGACACATCGTAAGTCCCATAGGGAATTGCTTTGCCCTCAGCCATACTGGGGAAGTCGTGTACAAGAACCGGCTCACCTCCGCCCTTCTTCTTCCTCCACGTTTTACCCCTGTTTTCAAAGGCTCCTATCAATTCCTTCTTCTTGGTATCGACGCTCACGACCGGATCCTTGCTTCGCATGAACTTGCTTACTTGCTTGTTGATGTAACGAAACTGTTTGTCCCGATCCGGGTGCTGATCCCCTTCCAGTCTCTTCACGTTAGCTTGCAGCGAGTAACCCATTTCTCCTAGGCGTCGAGCAACTGTCACGTGCGAGACATCGTGACCTTTGCGTTCAAGCTCCTCCGCCATCGCTCTCGTGGACTTGTTCGTCCATTTGAGATGCTTCATCGGGTCGCCGGCGGTTCTTTCGTCGAGGATCTTCTTCAGCTGCCGCTCGATTCTCGGGTCTAACTCCTCGACCCGCTTTCTCCCCCCGCCAGGCTTGCGCACTCGGGCGCTGTCGTCATCAACTATCGGCGCTTTCGCTTTGAGTTCCGCCACGCCCTTCATGATGGTCGGCCGCGACATCCCCGTAAGTCGTGACAGCCGACTGACCCCGCCGCGTCCTTCTTCAAGCGCCCGTTGAGCCACAAAAACACGCGCTTGCGCTTCGTTCAACGTCCCCAGCACCCTCAACCAGTGACGCTCAGACTCTGGTACCTTTCGATCTGTTGCCATCCTCGTATAGTCTCGCAACCAGCAGAGGATAGCAGCAATGACAGTGTATTGTAAATATTAATATGTAACAGGCCCTTAGTGAGTAGAGCCAGTCCTGCGGGCTCAACAGTGAGCGAACGCGGTGCATAGGCCGAAGGCAACGAGACTACCTTTCCCAACTTGATAAATCAAATTGGGATTGTCAAGTTGAGGGCTTCAAGGCCGATTCAACCCAAGATATGGTTGACGGCGCGTCCTTGAGCCCCATGATTGGGCCGATTCGCCAACTTGGTAGTACCGTCGCGAGTTCGCTCCGCTACCATCCAATACGGTATTGTCAAGTTGACGTTGAGCGAGCGAACCTATTGCGTCGAGCTGATTTCCTTTGCTCTCATCGGACGGCACAGGTTACCTCCTGCCAGACGATGAAAGCGCGGTCTCGTAGCTCCCGATGATGATGCGCTTGCAACAAATGCCGTCCGACGCGAAAGAGGTTTTGCACGAGTCCATGCACGGTCAAGAATCGTTGCGCCTGCCCAGGAGTTTTAAACTTCCGCATCTGTCGTTCCCGTTGTCGCGTCGGTTCGTGCGAGACTTCGGCTAGGTTGTTTCTGTACTGGTCAGTGTCGTGGACGACGGACGGCATGACCTCGCGGTGAGCGGCGCTGTAGCTTCTCAGCTTGTCGGTGACCAGCTGCCAGGGCGGACGGCCTTGCCCTTTCAACAGCTTGCGGAAGAATCGTTTGGCGGCTTTCTGATCACGGCGAGGCTGGACGAGGATATCAATCACATCACCATCTTGGTCTACCGCGCGCCAGAGGTATTGGCGTTCGCCTTGTATCTTTATGAAGACCTCGTCCAGGTGCCACGTGTCACCAAGGCGACCCTGCCGACGCTTCAGTCGCCGAGCGTATTCCGGCCCGAACTTGATGCACCAAAGTCGGATCGCTTCGTAGGAAACCGTGATGCCTCGCTGAGCAAGCAGCTCTTCGACGTTTCGAAAGCTCACGCAGAATCGGTGGTAGAGCCAGACGGCGTGGCTGATGATTTCCGGTGGAAATCGATAGCCGTGGTAGCTTGGCGCATCGGTCTTCATTAGACCATTCTGTCAGTCACCAGCTCAATTTGACAGTACCTTCCCGCTGGATCAATAGTGATGAAGGACAGGCCGTCAGGCCGTGGAAAACTAATAAGAAACTCAGGGTGTAGCGTTTGGGGGCAGTGACGTCAAAACCGAGCTCCCTCAGGCGTCGTGTTGAGCCGGTGCCACCTCCAGAGACTACCGCGTTTCATTCATTCGGGGTGGCCGTCAGGCCGTGGAAAACTTGACAATACCGTGTAAACTACGCAGGAGCCGTCCATGCTCCTAGTCCCCTGGGTCTTTGATTACTATACAAAATTATACTTTTAGCCAGCCCATAAGATTAATAAGAGTCATGCACTTAGAATGGTTTCGGCAAGCTCTGCTTTGTCTAGTTTTTTCTGCTACAGGGGACTAGTGCGTAGGTACACCCATGCTGGCGAGGGGCCGTTCCATGCGACGCTGCGGATCAAGCCTGCGGCCCGCGTGGATCTGATCGATGTGCGAGGCAAGCTGCGCGAGGAGTTCGGATCCGACTTCACGCGGTATCCGAAGGCGTTCTACATTTCGGGCCACACCACGGCTGGCTATCTGGACCAGCGCCTCGCGAAGGTGTTGGACCACGACAGCGCCAATATTCAGGACTACCTCCAGGTATTCCTGAAGCTGTTTCCGCCCGGTGCCGACTACGGCCACGACAAGCTGCATCTGCGCACCGAGCTTTCGGAGCAGCAACGCGTCGTCGAGCCCCGCAACGCCGACTCCCACCTAGTGTTCATGGGGAGCGGCCTACGGAGCGCCACCTCGTACGAGCTGCACGGCGACGAGCCGGTCTGGTTCGTGGAGTTGGATGGGGTCCACGTCGGCGGCACCCGCCGCCGACGTACGACCGTCATCGCTTATACCGGAGAGGAGGGGGTTGCCCAGATCCAGGTTCGGGTTCCGGCGTCGCCGCGTTCCATAGACGCCCAGAACCTGCGAGACCCGCACCATGGCCTGATTGGCCAATTGGAGAAGCTGGTGCGCGAGCACCGCGTGTCGTTCGGCCGGTTCGACGTGTCGCTGTCTGTGGAAGAGCGCAACGCTGGCTTGACCGTCAACGAGTACGAGACCCTGCTCATGATGCATGACCTGCAGGGGGTGCTGCGGAACCCGCTGCGCTTCGCGGCGCAGCTCGGCAGGGAGGCGCTTCAGGCACCCCGCGCCATACCGGCCAAGGTGCTCAACTACGCGCAGTACGACGCGGTCCAGGTGTTTAACAAGCTCATGGACCAGATTGGCACACGCCGCTCCCTGGTCGAAAAGGTGGTTAACCGGGCGCTAGCCCTCCCTATATCTCATTTCCTGCGGATAAAGCGCAGCATCAGTCTCCCCATCCTGGACCGGCAAGGCGACGGCGTGCCGGAGATCGGCTGGGGCACCTACCAGAGCCCGATTCTGGTCCAGTGGAAAGGTGCCCGCAGCACCACGCGTGCGCTTAACGTGCGGCTGGTCAGGTTCGCATAGCCGCAACTGCTTCCATCAGCGCCCTTCCTCCCCGCTTCGCTGGCAGCCCCGACGCGTCTTTCCGCGGTCACGTACACCCTGACCGGACCCCTTGAAACGGATCCAGATGTAACCTCATGCTCTGGGTCGTGGAAGGGAGGTAGGAATGGCGAAGAAGCGACACAGCGCCGAGCAAGATCGTGCACAAGCTGAGGGAGGCGAAAGTGGAGCTGGCCAAGGGAGTGTGGTTAGGCCTATTGCCTACGCTCTTCGCGAGTTCGGGCTCGAAGTCTGGTTCGACGAGTTCGAACTTAAGATTGGAGACAGCCTGCGAAGAGAGATCGACGAGGGCTTGGCGCGAAGTCGTTTCGGCATAGTCGTTTTGTCGCGGGCGTTCTTCGACAAAGGATGGCCGAACTACGAACTCGACGGTCTCGTCACGCGCACCGTCACCGGTGAGCAAGTTCTGCTCCCGATATGGCACAATGTCTCAAAGCAAGACGTGATGGGCTACAGCCCCTTGCTGGCGGACAAGCTAGCCTGGAGACGGTGATAAGCCCGTGGGGTTGTCAAGCGGGGCCGGACGCTTCCGGCAAGGCCTTCGTCCGGGCCCTGGGTGGTTGACATCGGTCCGCTAAGCAGGCATTCTCTGCGATGAGGCTCGCGGTGTTGTACAGCTACGAAGCCAAAGAGGGAGCGGTCGTTCAAAGTGAGAACGATGCAAGTCATTCTAGCGCAACCGCGCGGGTTTTGTGCCGGTGTCGAGCGCGCCATCGAGATCGTCGAAGCGGCGCTGCAACAGTACGGGCCCCCAATCTATGTGCGGCACGAAATCGTCCATAATCTTCGGGTCGTGGAAAACCTGAAAGCGAAAGGCGTACGCTTCGTCGAACAAATCGATCAGATTCCCAATGGGGCCATCACGGTGTTCAGCGCCCACGGCGTGTCGGAGAAGGTCGAGCAGGACGCGTCGGTGCGCGGCCTGCGTCCGCTGGATGCCACCTGCCCGCTGGTCTCCAAGGTGCACATAGAGGGCCGGCGCTACGCGGCCAACGGCTACGACATCATCCTGATCGGCCACGAGAACCACCCCGAGGTGGAAGGCACCGTCGGCCAGATTCCGGGGCCAGTTTTTCTGGTGAGCGATGTGGACGGGGTGGAAGCGCTACAGGTACGCGACCCCGACAAGGTCGCCTACATCACCCAGACGACCCTGTCGGTCGACGATACCCTGGACGTGATCTCGGCCCTGCGGCGGCGATTCCCGAAAATCGTCGGTCCGGACGTCAAGAACATCTGCTACGCGACCCAGAACCGTCAGGCTGCCGTGCGCACGCTGGCCTCCATCGTAGACCTGGTGCTGGTGGTCGGCGCCCAGAACAGCTCCAACTCCAACCGCTTGTGCGAAGTCAGCAACGACAGCGGCGTGCCGAGCTACCTGGTCGAGGACCCGTCGAAGCTCGATCCCGCATGGTTGCGGGGGAAGAAGAGCATCGGCATTACCGCCGGCGCCTCGACCCCCGAGGAACTGGTGCACGACCTGATCGAGAAGCTGCGCGAGCACACCGACCTGGAAATTTCCACGATGGACGGCATCGTCGAGAACGTCCGCTTCAGCCTGCCGTCTGCCCTGGACCGCGCCGCCGCGCCCCAATAACGGCACGGAGTCGCAACTCTCACCTGCCCGCCGGGCCGTCAGGCCCGCTACGATGGTCAGCGACGGCGCTCAAGAGGGGAGCATTCACTCACTCTTTCCGGTCGACGGCAATCAGCAGCGTCGGAAGGAGCAGGAAATCCGTGGCAAGCGCAAGGAGGATCGTCATCGTCACCAGGAGCCCGAGCGACCAGCTGACCTCGAATCCGGATGTGGCAAACGCCATGAAGCCTGCCGACAGGACCACGGTCGTCGTAAGCAACGCCTGGCCGACGGTGTGAAAAGCGGAACGCACGGCCTCGGCCGCCGAGAGGCCCTCGCGCCTGGCCTTCAGATACTCGCTCAAGAAATGAATCGTGTCGTCCACGATAATTCCGAAGACGATGGCGACGACCACCGAAGAGGCAATACCCACGTGACCCACGAGATAGCCCCACAGGCCAAAGCTCATGATGGCCGGGATGAAATTCGGCACAAGACTGAGCAGGCCGATCCGAATGCTCCGGAAAATGAAAATCAGGATGAACGAAATAAGAACCATGGCAGAGATCGTGCCGCCCAGCATGCTGTCGATGCTTCGCTGCGAGACGTGAGCGGACATGATGCTGAGGCCCGATGCCCCGGCCGAAAAACCGGGCGCATTGGCACGGATCCAGACCTGCGCGCGCTCATCGAGCTCACGCAGCTCCCTGGACCATGAGCTGCTGGTCGAGACGACCAGGCGCGTCGCGGACTTGGCGATGTCGATACGGTCGTTGAGATCGGCGCCGAACGGGAGCGAAAGCTCGTAGAGCAACAGATACTGCGCCGCGAGGTCCCCGTCTTCAGGCAGGCGATGGAAGGCTGGATCGTCGCCGTGCATGTTCTTGTTGAGACGCTTCATGATGTCCGGAAAAGACTGGACGTAGGTTACTTCGGGCTGCTCCCGGAACCATTCGGCCAGCGCATCGACCGTGCGCAGATACCCGGGATCGGTAATGCCGCCTTCGCGCCCGGCGTCCAGCGAATATTCCAGCCTGTCCAGGCTCGTCAGGTTCTCGGCGACGTAATCCGAATCACGCCGGAACTCGTAACGTTCATCGAAGTACTGTGTCAGGTTGTCGCTCAACTCGATGCGCGGCACTCCGGTCGCCAGAACAACCACCGCCGCCGCGACGGACCAGAGCAGGACAGTGCGCCGCGCGACGACGAAGTCGGCAAAGCGGTCGAAGTAGGCGGCCTGGCCGGGCTGATAGCGGCGTGCGCGCAGCGGCAGGAGCGCGAGCAACGCCGGCAGGAGCGTCATGGTGTATACGAAGGCGCACAGCACACCGAACGCCACATAATTTCCCAGGTCGTGGAAAGGCGGCGATTCGGCGGAGTTCAGGCTGAGGAAGCCAATCGCGGTTGTCACCGATGTGAGAAATATCGGATAGGCATTGATGTGAAACGACTCGACGATCGCCGCATTCCTGTCCAGTCCGCGCCTCATGCCCAGCAGGACGGTGGTGACGACGTGGATCGAATCCGCGACGGCTATCACCGTGACGATGATCGGCACGCCGGAACTGGTGGGGCTGAACACCACGCCCATCCAGCCCGCGAACCCCATGGTAGTGCTGACGGCAAACATGAGCACGGCGACGATGGCCGCTGTGCCGAGAATCGAGCGCAGAAGCAGGGCTGTGACGGCCACGATGATGAAGAATACGATTGGCGTCAGCGTCTGGAGATCATCCGCGGTGGCTTCGGCGAACGCGTGGTTCAGGGCGATGTCACCGGTCATGTAATAGTCGATGCCGGGATGGCGCCAGCGGGCCTGGTCGAGGAGCAGGTCGAGATACTCGGTGATCTCGATCACCGCCTGGTCGTGGTTTTCGGGGAGAACGAAATTGATCACCACCCCGGCCGCACGCCCGTCACGGGAGACCAGACGCCCGACGATCTCGATTGCGTCCAGAGCGATCGTTTCAACGCGGGTCAGATCGGCGTCGCTCAGCGAACTCGCGTCCTCGACGAGTGGGGCGACGACCAGATCGTCCTCGCCGAGCGCCTCGCTGTGGGAATAGTTGGTGAGGGAGTCGACCCGACTGGAATAGGGCGTCTCCCACGCGGCGTCGGTCAATTCCACAACGGCGCCGAGCGCCTCGCGGGTGAACACCGATCCCTCTCGAGGCGCAACGGCAATCAACGCGCGGTCGGTGGCGGAGTACGTATTCTCCAGGGCCTTGAACGCGAGGAGTTGCGGATTGTCGTCCCTGAACAGGACGAGGTAGTCGCTCGTAACGACGATGAAGCGGGCGCCGGCCGTCACGACCAGCATGAACAAGGCAGCGAGCGCAACGACCAGCCACCGGTAGCGCACAGTGGCGGCGACGTAGCGGTCCAGCAGCGAAGGAGTCAGCGCCTCGACCATCTCGGACTGGGAGCGACGAGCTACTCGATTGTTACCACGGGCTCGATTTCGACGTGTAGACGTGGTCCGGCATCTTGTAGCTCAGCCCCTCGCTGTCGTACACCGATATCTGGAGAAGCTGGGTGAAATTGTCCGATCTGATCATCTTGTTGGTTCGCAACAATCGCAGAACGCGCTGCTTCATCCGGTACTTGAACAGGGTCGCCCACTTGGGATCCGGTGGAAACTCGAAACTGTCGGCGAGCTCCTTTCCAATGAGGGCGCGTGACAGGCGGTAGGCCAGTTTCACCAGTTGCTTTTGCTCAGCCGGGTCCTCGACGTCCGCAACCCTTGGAATGGCCTGGATCAACAAATTGGCCACGGCTACCGAATCGGCGTCCGGCTTCGGCTCGCATAGGTAGCCGATCTTGTATATTTTTCCTGCCTCCTCGCCGTTCGTATAGAGGATGGTTTCCGGTATCCCCATGAGGTAGCCGGCGTAGCGCCAGACGGCGAGAATGCTCTCCTGTTCTTCCTGGCTGAACTTCGCGCCCAGCATCGTCGAGTACTCCAGCAGGCGCTTGGAAAAGACGGAGATGGCGAAACCCAGGTGCGCCGCGCTTACCGGCGTGCCCCAGGCTTCGTGATTCCAGTCATCCGACTTCGCCAGCAGGCCCCGTATCCGAGTATGAACGAACCGAATGCGCGTGGACAGCTTCCATCCCTCGCCGTTTCTCTGCAAGTTGCCGGGAAAGAAGATCTCCAGCATGTGGCGGTTGTTCTGCTGGAGGCGTCTTCTGGTGGACGCCACTCGCCCGGTAATATTGAAAGACTTGGCGATGAGCGTCGAAAAGCCTTCTACCAGCACTCCCGTGACGAAGGCGGTGAGCATCAGGTCTACTTTTTCATGAAAGGCGCGGATCCCGGGACGAAAACCTTCGTAGTAGAGCCAGGGAGGCTCCTTGAGATCCCTGAAGAAATCGCGCAGAGAACGCGGCGCGAGGCGCAGAACCTCCTCGTTCTGCTCTATGCCGGCCCCGATGAACCGGTGCAGGTCGCTTGGAGACAACTCCGCTGAGAGCTCCTCCATGATCGGGTCGAGCTCGGGATCACCGATGGTGGTGTGCTTGAGATAGTTGTCGGCCGCGGCCTGATCGTAGAGACGGGCTTTCTCGTACCCTTCGAGGTATGCGTGAGACATTGTCCCAGTGAAGTTTTCGGCAGTTGGCGAAGGAACAACGGGATTTATGGAAGGCCCTCTTTTTCGAGAGCTGATCTCTCTGGTCTCACCTTCCTACAAAAAAAAAACCACAGGTGAATGATACCAGCAGCGCGGACCGATGTCAAGCCGTGGCCTGCGGGGAAAACCCGGCTGCTAGAAGTTGTAGGTCAGGCCCAGATCGACGAAACTGTTGCTTCGCATCTCATAGTGGAGGTCCGCTTCGTCCACACTGAGAAGCGCGATTGCCTAATGAAACGCCTGAACAAAAACATGAACGGCGACGATCCGGTCTTCGATCGCCTGCCCGAGGATGCGGACCTCGCGGCGCAGTATCTGTTGCTCTGCGAGCTCTCGCTTCCATTCGGCAGCGACATCAACGACCGCATCGACATCGGCAAGTCCGTCAAGCGCATGGTCGTCGCGACCGATAATTCACCCTAATCGCAAAATCTTCGAAGCACGAAAACGCGAAACAGCCGCACTGGGCGCAGGCGAGAAGCTCGTGCTGGGGCACCCGCTCGCCGCCACTATAGGTGATTCTGCACGGTGTATGCAGAACCTGGAAAAGGTGCTATTCACGGGGCCAAAGACCTCAGACACGGTGACGTTTATTTGCGATTAGGGTTCATGGTCTCAAGAGCTACGCGAGCTTGGCGAGCGCGCACAGGTCTGGCTCCGGGCGAATGCGCCTGCTTTTGCGAACGAAGCATCGTGCGTCAGCGTCATCTTCGCTCACATTTCGCAGCGCAACATCGACAGCATGCTGGGCGGCACGATATCCGCCATGGTTCTCATTTCGTTCATACTGATTTTTGTGCCTCCTCAGCAAAATCTGTGGGTCATCTCTGGTTCCGGTAGATCTCCAAGTGTGTGAAAAAGAGCGACTTCGGCAGCTTTGAAGGTCCGGAATCCGAAGGCTTTTCTGGTAGTGAGTTTGGCTTTGTTGTTGAAGCCCTCGACAACACCGGCGGAGATGGCGCCTTTGGCGCGGAACCAGTTGAGGAGAAGGACACGATGTTTACGCAGCGAGTGAGCCACCTTCTTCATCGGTTTGATTTGCGAGCGCATGACTCGAGTGCACCACCGATCGAGGAAGCGACCTGCCCAGTAAGGAGAGACGTATTCCCAGAAAAACTGGAAGTCTTCCTTCAAGAGATAGCTCCGAACGGAGCGGAGGATGTGGAACCGGTCCAGGACGTGCACGGCCTGGGAGGCTTTCTTGGCGATGACCTTCAGGTAAGGCTGCCACATATCAGAGCAAATGAACTCAAGCGCACCACTTCGTTGCTTGCCGAACCAGCGAAAGAACTTGAGCAACGTCTTAACTCGACGCTTGTCGCCCAACCACAAAAGCCGCTTGCGGTGCTCGTCAATCTGATAGACCACAGTGAGGTATTGGTGGCCTTTGTGCCATAGGATTTCGTCGATGCCAATGGCCTTGATGTCGTCGAGAGCCATATGCTCGTGGCCCCACAACATCGCGCTCGACAAAAAGGATCCGAAGAAGAAACTCGAGCGGCGGAGGAAGAGGCAGGAAGCAGCCTCTGAGCCATCTCGTTCAGAACGAGATGGGGAAAAAGACGAGCGCGCCGAGAGTCGCTACGTCGCCTCGGAGGTTTCCGAGCGGGTTCACGAACGTGATGGCTACCAGTGTTTGTATTTTGCTCCGGGACGCGGTGTACGTCGCGCGTGGGACTGCACCTCGACCATAGGTCACCATTTGGCATCTTTCACAACAACGATGAGCAAGTTCTCAGACTCTTGTGCCCGGCGCACAATTTGCTGATGGCGAAGCGGGCCTACGGGGTGGACTTCGTCCGGCAGAAAATGAGTGAAAGGCGCAAATCCCGGTCCCCATGACGCCCCGTGGAATCAGCTCACAACCCATCCTGTCCAGCGTCACTCCCGGACGTGCTTCTCGCGTTTTCCACAATCGCCGCAGCCTCCATAGGCCATGCGTGCCAGCAACGTCGGCGAGCGCCATGGTCTGATGAAGGGGTGATCGCAAACGGTTTCTACCCACAAATTTTGCCGAAGACCCATTTTTGTTTTCAGGAGCGTTGAGATCGGTCTCCTCAGCCTCTTGCCGCATTTCATCCCCGCAATCATGAGCTTCGGTCTGTGGGGCTACCTCGTGGGCCACGTGGGCATTGTGTCCTCGGTGGTCGTCGCCGTTGTCTTCGGGATTGTCGTGGATGATACCATTCATTTTCTGAGTCTGAAAGTCCGGCGCGAAGGTCTTCCCGCACCGGAAGCCGTGCGCGCCGCCTTTCGCACCGTGGGCCATGCGTTGTTGACGACGACCGCGGTCCCGTCGGCCGGCTTTCTGGTGTTCGCCACGTGGGATTCGAGGTGAGCTGGGCGCTCGGCGTCCTGGTGACGATGACGATCATCCTGGCGCTCGCCGCCGATTTCCTTGCTTCTGCCAACGCTGCTGATTACGATAGACTAGGGAGATTCATGATGCCTGCATGCCTTCCCGCACGACTGCTGTTCCTGTTATGCGCGCTGTCGCTGGCCATTGTGACGGGGCTGGGCGCACCGGTGCCCACTCACGCGGCAAACGACACGCCCGAGGAAGCCGGGCTGAAGATCGCGCAGGATGCCCGGGCGCGCGAGGAAGGGTTCGTCAACTTTACGGCCCAGCAGGTCATGGTGCTGCGCAACAAGCAGGGGCAGGAGAGCCGACGTCAGCTCCGGGTCCACGTTCTCGAGGTGTCCGACGACGGGGACAAGAGCCTGTTCGTGTTCGATGAGCCCCGCGACGTCCAAGGAACGGCGTTCCTCATTCACGCCCACCGGGAGGACGCTGACGATCAATGGCTCTATCTCCCCGCGCTGAAACGCGTCAAGCGCATCAGCTCGGCCAACCGGTCCGGCTCCTTCATGGGCAGCGAGTTTGCGTATGAAGACATGACCGCCCAGGAAGTGGAGAAATTCACCTACCGGTACCTGCGCGACGAGCCGTGCGGCGATTCAACATGCACGGTCACTGAGCGCTTCCCCGTAGACAAGAAGTCGAGCTATCGCCGTCAGCTGGTCTGGCGCGACCAGGACGAGCGTCGCATCCGGAAAATTGAGTACTACGACCGCAAGGACGCCCATCTGAAAACGCTCACCCTGGACAACTACGCGCAGTACCTGGATCGTTACTGGCGGGCCAGCAAGATGACGATGGTGAATCATTTGACCGGGAAAAGCACGGTGCTGACCCAGACCGATTTTCAGTTCCAAACAGACCTGGACGGCAGCGATTTCACACAAACGGGGCTGAGACGGGCGCGGTGATGCGACCCCGTGCCGCTTTTTGCCACGGACTCCTGGGCGCTGTCTGGTTCGTGGCCACCATTTTTGCCACCGACGCACATGCCGGAACCGAGGAGACCGAGGAGACTGTCGAATACGAGTTTTCCGGACGCCTGAGCGCCGAAAGCCGTTGGTTTCCCGAAGCGGGCGCCTTTTCCGGCCAGCGCTCGCTTGCCAGCGGCTTCGTTGCGGCACCGCGATTCTATCTGGAAGACGCCGACGGCAGAAACCTCACGCTGGCGCCGTTCTTTCGCTACGATCATTCGGATCCGCGCCGCACCCACTTCGATCTGCACGAAGCCTATCTTCTGCTGTTCGGCGAAATCGGCGATAGCGGATGGGAGTTGCGTCTGGGCGTCGACCAGGTGTTCTGGGGAGTCACCGAATCGCAGCACCTGGTCGATATCGTCAACCAGGTCGACTTCGTCGAGCATCCGAACGGAGAGGCCAAACTGGGGCAACCCATGGTGCACGTCACCTGGTTTGGCGACTGGGGCGTATTTGAAATATTCGGCCTGCCCTATCACCGCGCGCGCACGTTTCAAGGTCGCAGCGGCCGCCTGCGCCTGCCGTTCGTCGTGGACCACGAGCGTATCGAGTACGAGAGCGCGGCTGGGGAGTGGCACCTGGATCTCGCCTCCCGATACAGCCGCAGCTTCGGACCACTCGATCTTGGCGTGAGCGTATTCGACGGCACCAGCCGGGAGCCGTTTCTGCTGCCGGGCAGCGACCCGGACGGCGGGCCGGCTCTGATTCAGTACTACGCGCAGATCCGCCAATTCGGGCTGGACGCCCAGATGACCATCGGCTCCTGGCTGTTCAAGCTCGAGGCCATTCAGCGCGCCGACGCTCGAAACCTGTCCGGCCGGGAAGAGGACTACTTTGCCACCGTTTTCGGTGGAGAGTACACGTTCTATTCCGTGGCCGGTTCCGCCTTCGATCTCAACGTCGTCAGCGAATGGAATTACGATGGGCGGGGCCGAAATGCGACGCCAAGCCGTTCGCCCAATACTCTCGAGAACGATTTCTTCCTCGCCACGCGCCTTGTGTTCAACGACGTCCAGAGCACCGAAGTCGTTGTCGGCGTTCTGGCGGACGCGGGCCGCGCCACACGCTCACTGGCTGTCGAATTCAACCGGCGCATCACCGACCAGTGGTTACTGCACATGGAGACGATCGCCCTTCTCAGTGTCGATGAGGCGGATCTCCACTATGAGATGCGACGCGACAGCTTCCTCGATCTGAGCCTGACTTATAGTTTCTAAGAGTTTCCTCAACGACCGCATTTGACATCGCCAAATCCGCTACGCGCGTGACTATCACGTCCTCGGCGTCTCGACCATGAATTATCGCGTGAGGTCAAAATACTCATGCGGCTTCCCGATGGTAGAAACGTAGCAACCCCGGTCAAAATACTCGAACGCCCAGTGGGTCAGCAGTTTGCACCTTTCCAAAGGCCGCTTGAATCGGCCATCGCGGTCGGATACGTATTCCGGTTCAGCGAAAGGAGTCGCGATGGACTGGAAGACCATACTGAGCTACATCTCAGGATCCGTGGATGAGGAGTTGCTCCTGCGCAACGAGTATCTTGTGGCTGAGAATCGAGTTCTTCGAATTCAGATCCAGGGTCGCTTGCGCCTGACCGATGGCGAACGGCGGTCTCTGGCCGAGCTCGGAAAGCGTCTGGGTAAGCAAGCCCTTGATGAGATCGCGAGTATCGTGAACCCCGACACGATCCTAGGTTGGCACCGGAGGCTTGTTGCGAAGAAGTTCGACAGCTCCAAGAACCGTCAGTATCCAGGGCGACCGCGGATCGACGCCGACATCGAAGAGCTGGTGGTGCGTCTCGCCAAGGAGAACAAGTCCTGGGGTTACGACCGGATTGCCGGGGCGCTAGCCAACCTCGGGCATGAAGTGGCCGACCAAACCGTCGGTAACATTCTGAAACGCCACGGCATTCCGCTCGCACCAGAGCGTCGGAAGACCACGACGTGGAGGGAGTTCATCCGCTCGCACATGGACGTCCTCGCGGCCACAGATTTCTTCACCGCGGAAGTGTGGACTCAGGGCGGGTTGGTGACGTACTACGTTGTGTTCTTCATACACTTGGCTACCCGTCGAGTCCACATCGCCGGCATCACGCCGCATCCGAACGAACAGTGGATGACTCAAGTGGCTCGCAACGTGACCATGGCAGATGTCGGCCTTCTGTCCTCGAGCCGATACCTCATTCACGACCGGGACTCGAAGTTCTGCGAGTCGTTCCACCGGATCATCGAGGCGGTTGGCGTCGCGCCCGTCAAGCTGCCCGCACGGAGCCCGGATTTGAACTCGTTCGCGGAGCGCTGGGTGGGTTGCTACGTTTCTACCATCGGGAAGCCGCATGAGTATTTTGACCTCACGGGATACTCTTCAAGGGCTTGCTTTTACGCTTGTCCGGAGCCCGTGCTGCTTCGGCTTGGGGGAGGCCGCGGGTCAGTACCTTGAAGAGGAGCGTCAGCGCCAAATTCGAGCGCACCAGGGTGCTGGTGACTACGGTGACCGCACGCACGCTGCGGCGCGAGATCTTGACCTCCCGCTCGTTCCGGAACGTTGGCGTCGCGTGAATGCGGCGCAGGGTCAGCACGGCCATCCCCAAGGCCCACAGGCAGTGTCGGCGAATGCCGGTTTCATGGGCCGGAATGAGCTGGATGAACCGCAACGCGTCCGCCAGATGCTGGCGGGCGATCCCCACCAGCGTGAACAGCCCGTCGGTGAAGCGGGGGTCATTTTGCCCCGCGGACAGGGAGCGCAGCTCGAACCCGGCTTCAAGGAAGATGTCCCGCGGCAGCCAGCACGCCCCGCGCTGCCGGTCGTCCCATACATCCTTGAGGATGTTGGTCATCTGCAGCCCTTGGCCGAAGAAGACTGCCAGCGGGAGCAGTTCGTTGCGACGTTCGTTGATTTCGGCGGAGTAGTCGCAGAACAGCTCGGTGAGCATCTCGCCGACCACGCCGGCGACGTGGTAGCAATAGCGATCGAGGTGGGGCAGGTCGTTCAAGCCGGCGGCTGTCACGTGCTGCTGAAACTCCGCCATGCCGTGCGCCATGATCCGCACGCAGCGTTCGAGCGCGCCTCGTTGGGCAGCACGAAACCCGTTTGTGATGCGGATGACCCGGGCGGTGTTGGCGATCAGGTCATGCTCGCTGGCGGTCGACGACGACGACAGCCCCGCGCCGAGCTCGCGCGCGAACGGCTCCGCTGCTTCTCGACCGGCCACGACCTCGACGAAGCGTTCCGCAAACACCTGCTTCTGCCCGGCGGACAGCGTGGGCTCGTCCTCAATGGTGTCTGTGATTCGGCACAGGAGATAGGCATTGCCCACCACGTCACGGAGAGCGCCTGGAAGCTGCGGAATCGTGAGCGCAAAGGTGCGGGACACGCCTTGCAGGATTGTAGCCTGGTAGGCGAGGTCGCCCTTCGTCGACACGTTCGAGGAGGACGCCGTCATCCTGACGCTTGTCCCATTTTCTTCTTCGCCTAATGGAAGTTATATGGACTCACCGTGGGGTTGTCAAGCGGGGCCGGACGCTTCCGGCAAGGCCTTCGTTCGGGCCGCTGGGTGGTTGACATCGGTCCGCTAAGCGGGCATTCTCTGCGGTGAGGCTCGCGGTGTTGTACAGCTGCGAGGCTAAAGAGGGAGTGGTCGTTCAGAGTGAGAACGATGCAAGTCATCTTGGGGTGCTTGCTCCGTTTACTGTTGCCGGCTCGTCCACGTCGTCGTGCGAGGACGGCACTTATGCACAGTTTGGCGCAAGCTGAAGTCCGGTGACGTTAAAATCTGATGTAACCTATAGCACTACACAGTCTTCCCCTTATGCCCGCAACAGTCAATGACGCAAGCACCGCGAGGACGATCCGTCCACTGTCGCGTGTCTGGTCGAACAGAGCGACTCTCCGATCCGACGTTTCACAGTCGATGGGGCCTACGATACTCGGTCGGTTTACGAGCTGCTCGGTGAGGTCGGCACCGCGGACATCAAGATCGTGCTCCCACCTCGACGAGGGGCGTTGCCTTTGGACGGCGCCGAGGGCACGTGGGCGCAGCGGAACGCGACCCTCAAGACGATTCGCAGAATCGGGCGCCAAGGCTGGCAGCGGGAGTCAGGGTATCGACGACAGGGCTCCATCGAGAATCTTTTCTTCAGGTACAAGCGCACGCTCGGAAACAGCCTTATCGCGCGCGGCTACGAATCGCAGAATCGGGAGGCGAGACTCGGGTGCCATGTATTGAACCGGATGTCTGAGCTGGACAAGCCTGAATCACAAGCGATCGGCGGGGGGCAAGTTGGACCGCCAAAAGGTTCCGGGCGAGCACGAACGGATTCATGCACCAACGCCGATTCGTGCACCAACGCTCGTTGAAGTACTCGCTGAAACGACCGCCGATTCAAGGTGAAGTCGGCCGTTCATGGTCAGGCTGGCCGGATTCCAGCATGGGCTTCGCTCGGCGTGAAACCGCCCAAGGTGAGTCCGGCCGCTCAGCGTTGCGATGGTTCTTCTGACGGCCGCTCAAGCTGCCGGTCTTTACGGGTCGCTAGAATACGAAAACTTTGCTAGCCTGGGCGGCGCTGCTGGACACAGCCCGCTCAGAACGGGCACGCGACAGCATACGACAAGAAACGTAACGCATGACACGCCAGCTTGACTGAGATGGGCCAACTTTCGCTCGCCAAGATCGCACGCGCGCTTGACGCGATGCTGGACGATCAGATGACGGCACAGGCGCGTATCGCTGCACATCTTGTGGCCGCGGCCGAAGCGGCCGGGCATGACTCGGCGCGCGTGATCGAAACCCTCGCCGCCATCGGCGCGAGCACGGTGCTGGACGAGATCTGGATCACGGACGAGCAGGGCGTAGCCTATCTCACCACCGTCCGGGATGAAACCGGAGCGCTGGTGCCTTTCCGGTTCGGTCCCGATCCCGCGGTCCAACCGCAGGCTTCGACGTTCTATGCCCTGCTTGCATCTTCCCTCGATAGCGACGATGCCGTGACACAGCCGGCGCAGGTGCGGGAGATTGATCATGAGATCTACAAGTACGTCGGAGTCAGCGGTGTCGACCGGCATCGGATTGTGCAAGTGGTCAATGCGCCGGCCTTTGACGAGCAGGACGTCTTGAGCAATGCCTATACCTCGCCGGTCATGACGGCCTTCGGCGAGCCAGAGATCCTGAACAACATCTATACCAACCGGCTGGCCGAGATCAGAATCGTCCTCGATGGGATCCTCGGCCAGCAAATGATCGTGCAGGCCACGCTCGTGGATTATTTCGTAGCGGCTGCCGAGGAGGCCGGGTGGCCGACCGAGGAGATCTACGGCAGGCTGCGCCGCATCGTGGACTCCACCACGATAGGCGAGATTCACGTCGTGACCCTGGGCGGCGATGCGGTATACACCAGCCTTCCGTCGTCCCCCGCGAGCCACTTCCCGGCCGGCCTGCCGCGTGCCGATGATCGGGTTCGGCTCACGGAAGGGACGACGCAAGTCGTGCATGACACCGCGCCGCGGGTCTCGGACGGCGCCGTCTACAAGTACGTCACGGTCGCCAGCGCAAACTCTCCACGTTGGATGCAGGTGGGCCTGCCGATCGAAAGCAGCTCACCCTTGTCCCTGGGTTCCCCACCATCCGCAGTTGGAAGCGCGGACCCGGAGGTGGAACCGGACGGTCGGACATAGCTTCGGATGTGGACATAGATGTCGACCAAAGGATCACGGAACAGAGACGGCCCCGAATGCGGCAGCAATCCAACCCAGTCGCCCAGCGCAAAACACATCTGCGTCTATCTGGCCGGGAACATCGGAACCCGCGAGGAGCATGTCCGAGAGGCCGAGACCCTGGGCTGCCTGATGGCGAGGGAAGGGATCGGTCTGGTGTACGGTGGGGCGAGGGTCGGGCTGATGGGTGCCCTGGCCGACGCCGTCCTTGCGCACGGCGGCAGCGTCACCGGCGTCATCCCACGACATCTGGAATACCAGGACGTGGCCCACGACGGCCTGAGCCAACTGCATGTGGTCGACACCATGCATGAACGGAAATACAAGATGCAGTCCTTGGCGGACGCGTCGCTGGCCTTGCCCGGGGGTTTTGGAACGATCGAGGAGATATTCGAGGCGCTCACCTGGGCGCAGATCGAGCTGCATGAGAAGCCGTGCGTCTTGTTGAACAGTGACGGCTACTACGATTACCTGTTCAAGTTTCTGGACCACGCGGTCGCCGAGGGGCTGCTGAAGGGTAAAAACCGTGCGTTGGCCCTGCAGGCGCCGACCGCCGAATCGGCGTTGCAGATGATCCGGTCGTCCTGGGCAAAAAAAGAAGGTGCCCTAGTCCAAACCTTGCGGGCCTACCGGCGTTGAAGCCCTGATGGAGCGGGGCGCCCGTATCGTAACGCCGGGGGGGGGGTGCCACGGGTCAGGCGAAGACGTCCAGAGCCGTTTGGCGCGACTCCTTGATCACGATGATCCGGTCGAAGCCGCTGATTCGGAAGACTTCCTCGATGTGTTTCCTCATGGCGCAGAGGACGATCCGCCCCTTGATCGTCTGCAGCGCCCGGGTGGCGAGCAGGGCGACCCGCAGACCAGCGCTGCTGATGAAGTCGAGACGGTTGAAATCGATGACCAGGTGCCGCTCGCCGCTGTTGATGTGCTCCATGACGATCGATTCGAACGCGCTGGCGTTCCCGCTATCCAGGCGTCCGATGGGGAGCAGCACGAGCACATCGTGATGCCGTTCTTCCAAAACTTCGATATCCATCGGTGACACCAGCCGGGTGCAGTGTGGATTCCACCGCATTCCACGCCTGTCGGCGCGGAGCTTCATTGAAGCGAGTCCGTCAGTACTGCCAGATCACTGCCTTGGTGCACAACTCCGATAGAGGCCGAGAGCTCGCTTGGCCCCGACTCCCATCATCCGATCATCTCGCTATCAGGCATCCCGAGCGCCGTCATGGTGTTGAGAATCTTGCACCCGATCCTTGCCTCGACTCTCTGTGCCGCCAACCCTCTCGCTCGCATTGCTGAGCCCACGATAGCCTTGTAGCGATGGAACGTTGTCTCGACTTTGCTCCGTTTGCTGTAGCCCGATTCTGTGTGCCACTTTCGTTTGCCGAGCCGAGCTTGTGCTGCAATGTTGCGATTGCGCTGTCGGCTGCTCGCCGGCCCCGATGCGAGCAGGGCGCCCTTGCGCGGCGGTATCAGCACCCTCGGCGAGCGATGAGCGCTGTGATTCTCGATTGCCTCATAGACGCCGCTGGCGTCGTATGCGGTGTCAGCTCTGGCCGATGAGATGGGACTGTCGCTCTGTCCGACAAGCGATGCAACCCGCGATGAATCGCGGGCTCTTTTGCTCGTCAGCTCGCAGGCGACGACTTCGCCAGTCTGCTCGTCGACACACAGATGGAGCTTGCGATAGTCCCTGCTATTTGGTGCTCTGCGCAGCTGGCCGGCGTGTACAGCGAGACCGCTGCTGTCGATCAAGATGTGCAACGGCGTCTTCTGCTTGTCTTGGTAGAAGGGGACCTTACCCAGCTTCGCCTTGCGCCTCGAGATCGTGGTGTGATCGGGCACATCATTGTCTAGCTTCATCAGAGCGAACAACGATCGCAGCAATCCCTCGCTCTGCCTAGACGACAGATGAAACACCATGCCCAGGGTGACAGCCGTCTCGATGGCGTGGTTCGACTACTTGCGTTGACGGCCCGGTTTCCTCCTCCTTGGCCAGGGCGCGTCCCAGTTCACAAGCTTGCCGGCGGTGAGCGAGATCCAGACGGTCAGGCTCCCGCGGTTGCGTAGACCCGCCTCATATTCACGCCAATTCCTCACGCGATAGGCCTTCTTCACATACTTCCGCTGAGTGCGTTTGAAAATGCTCATGGGGAACCTCGAATCCGCGAGTACAGGACAATTGTGGACCTAGATCGCGAGTTGTGCACCAAGGCACCGGCTGGCCTGGAGTTCGCGTCCCGGAGCTATTTGATGGGATCGTTTCCGCTTCCCATTGCCTCTATAGAGATCGGGAAGCGGAAACGGGAAACACCACCTGCAGTGGCTATACGGCATGGACGGCGGACTGTTTAGAGCGATCCCATCGATTACCCTGCAAACAGTCCCGTCGATTATCGAGACCACTCTCACACAACGCTGAAGCAAGCGATGGTGGCGTCCATGACCTCAGGTTTCCGCAAAGTTTTGGGGAATCCGCGCAGAACATGAGCCTGCGACATACGCAGTATTGGGCCTTGCGCGGCGCCCCGGATGTGACCCAAATGTGACCCAACACCCCCCTCGGTTGTGCTAAGTCGTTGATGGATAAGGGAGACGAAAAAATTGGTGCCGAAGGGGGGATTTGAACCCCCACTCCCCGAAGGAAACTGCGCCCTGAACGCAGCGCGTCTGCCGTTCCGCCACTTCGGCACTATTGTGGTCGAGCAAACGATGATACAAAGACGCGGCCCGGCTTTCAACTCGGCTCCCTTATGACACTCGATTCAGACTCGATCCGCGAGAAGATTCGCGAACGCCTTCGGAAGCTCGGCCGGCCTACCACCGAGAAAGATCTCCTCAAACAGCTCCGGGTAAAAGGCGAGGCGCGGGTGGAGGCGCAGCGTGTCATCGAAGACATGATCGCCAAAGGGGAGCTTGCGCGCACGCGAGCGGATCGGATTGGGCTTCCAGAGAAGATGGATCTCGTCGCTGGACGGCTCGAGGTCAAGCGCGGCGGGTTCGGCTTCGTCGTTCCGGTGGAGCGCGGGCAAGGAGACGTCTATGTCGCCGGAGGCCATCTCGGCGAGGCGCTTCACGGTGATCGGGTGCTCGTCCACATCGACCGGCGCGGGCGGGAAGGTCGGCCCGAAGGACGCATCGTCGATGTCTTGGAGCGGCGGACGACGTCGCTCGTCGGTCGTCTCGAGATCGACTCCGGCGGGACGCGGGTCGTTCCCTTCGATGCGCGTCTTCTTTACGAAGTCTTCCTGCCTGCGAACGATCTGATGGGTGCCGCGGCAGGCGATATGGTTGTCGTCGAGCTCACGCGCTTTCCGTCGCCTTACCGCGCACCGATGGGGCGGATTATCCAAGTTCTCGGCAGCGTCGACGAGCCGGGCGTCGATGTGCGGGTCGTGCTCGCGAAGCACGGCATTGCGGAGGTCTTCCCTGAAGATGTCTTGGCGGAGGCCGAGTCGGTCGAGGCCGAGCTAGGTGACGACGCGCTCGAAGGAAGGGAAGACTTTCGCAAACGGCTCATCGTCACTATCGACGGGGAGACGGCGCGCGATTTCGATGATGCGGTCGAAGTGGAGCTTCTCGATAACGGCCATTACCGGCTCGGTGTGCACATCGCGGATGTCTCGCATTATGTACGCGACGGAACGCTCCTCGATCGCGAAGCGTTCCGTCGCGGGACCTCCGTCTATTTCCCCGACCGCGCCGTCCCGATGCTCCCCGAACGCCTGTCGAACGGCATCTGCAGCTTGAAGCCCGGCGTGGACCGCCTCGTGCAGAGCGTTTTCATCGAAGTCTCGCCGAACGGTGAGGTCGTTCGAAGCCGCTTTACCGACGGCGTCATTCGAAGCGCCGCGCGCATGACTTATACGAACGTCTTTGGGATTCTCTCCGAGGACGGCGAGGACCTCAGGCGCGAATATGCCTCACTTCTGCCCGAGTTCGAGAAAATGCTCGCGCTCTACCAGATTCTTCGCGCGCGTCGTGGCGCTCGAGGATCGATCGACTTCGACCGGCCGGAAGCGGAAGTCGTTCTCGATGAGGAAGGTGCGATCGTCGACATTTGCGTTGCGGAGCGCAACGTCGCTCATCGCCTGATCGAAGAGTTCATGCTGCTCGCGAATGAAGAGGTCGCGCGCTTCCTTTCGAATCGAGATGTTCCTTCTATCCACCGTTTGCACGAAGCTCCGGATGAGGATCGCGTCGAGCAATTCGAGGACTTCATTCTCGGGCTCGGCTATCGTTTGCGGGCGCCGTCGGAGTCCATCTCGTCCAAAGCGTTTCAAAAACTTCTCCGGCGTATCGAAGGCAAGCCGGAGGAGCGGCTCATCTCTTTCGCGATGTTGCGCACGATGAAAAAAGCCGTCTACTCGGCCGAGCAGGCGGGCCACTACGCGCTCGCGACATCGTCTTACACCCATGTCACGTCGCCCATTCGCCGCTACCCGGATCTGGTCGTGCATCGTCTCTTGCGAAAGCTGGGGCGCGCCGAAGAGCCCTCGGAAGACGGCCTCGAAGACATCGCCGAGCACAGCTCGATTACCGAGCGGCGCGCGGAAGAGGCGGAGCGCGAGCTTGTTGATTGGAAGAAAGTCCGTTTCATGGCGGACAAAATGGACTCCCCACGCCGGATCAAGAGAAAACGTTCTTCGTAATAGTCATCCGCGATTCGCTTTTTTTGTGGGCCACCGGGAGGGGTCGTAAAGGGTTCCTTGTCGAAGCATCGCAATGGCGATGGGGAGAATGCGGTCCATGACGCCTCTGAGAGCTCTGGCATGGCTGTGGCCTCTGTCACGAAGCCGGTCGTAGTGTTCTTTGAAGTGGGGGTCGTGCAAAACGGCAGTGCGTGCCCAATGGTGGAGAGCATTATTGAGGGGCAAAGAGCGAGCTCTCCTCATCAGGATCGTTGGTCGCAACTGACCGCGCTTGCCGCTCTTTTTTGTGACAGGAGCAATGCCGCCGAGAGTCCTGAAGGCGTTGAGATTACGGAGCCGAATGGGGTCGTGGGCATAGCAGAGCACGGAGGCGAGCACGTAAGCACCGACGCCGGGCAAAGAGGCAAGAATGGCAGGGTCGGAGCAATGCTCGTCGGTTAGTGCTTGCACGCGCTTGAACCACTTCTCGAGATGCTGGTCGGAGGCACGACGATGTTGTCGAACGAGGAGCAACTGCTGGAGTAGTAGTTGGAGATGCTCGGCGGTAGCTTGAGTGGTTGCGGGTGCGACCAGAGGGTTGGCGGCACAGAGAGTCGAGGCAAGGATCGGGTGCAAGATTCTCAACACCATGACGGCGCTCGGGATGCCTGATAGCGAGATGATCGGATGATGGGAGTCGGGGCCAAGCGAGCTCTCGGCCTCTATCGGAGTTGTGCACCAAGGCAGCGAACTGTTCGAGCTCGGAGGCGAGCTCGAGACTTTCTTCGAGGAGCGCACGTGCTCGCGAGATCAAACCCGCCTCGACGTTCAAGTGCCCGACAACGTTGAGCGACCATGCGAGACCGGTATGATCTCTCAGGTCGCGAAACATCGCGATGCTTCGCCTGAGCGAGCGAAACGCTTCGTCCCGCCGGCCGAGCGCGAAAGCGACATAGCCGAGTCGATTGAAACCGATAGCCGACTCACGAAGCTCGCCGCGACGGCGCACCTGAACGAGCCCGCGCACGAGCGCGTCGCGCGCAGAGACGAGGCAGCCTCTCGAGACTTCTAGAGTCCCCCGCCGGATCAGAAGCTTGCCCACGAGCGGGTCGCCATCCGGCAGCGCAGCGATGGCGGCGCTCAACAGAGAGGCGCCCTACTCGAAACGGCCACGAATATCGAAGGATTCGGTCACGGCGTCCATAGGATCCGCAAGCTCGTGCCAGCGATCGCTTGCGAGCGCTCGGTTCCACTCCGCACGAAGCGCGTCAGGCGTCCGCGGCTCGGTTGAGGATGAGTGTCGTCGCCCGGATCGAATGCGGGTGCGCATCAAAACGAGCTCAGGCGACGGCTCGACGTTCAGCTGCTCGCGTAGCACTCTTCGGTAGCGCTCGAACTGTTCGATCGCGCGCTCGGGCCGACCTTGTTTCTGATAGAGCTCCATGATGGTGCGGTGTGCGTGCTCGTGAAAGGATCTTCCCTCAAGAGCCGCCGTGCGCATTCGAGGGCCTCTGCCAGACGATCCTTCGTGAATAGAGAAACCCTTGAGAAAATCGCATCGATATAAAAAGCTTCAGATCTGGTGGGATGAAGAAAACGATCCCACGCATTCCGAGACGATCAGCCTCGGCCAGGGCGATCCGATGAACGAAAGCCGAACTCAGTTCATGATTCGAGATACTTTCGATCACGTCTATCGAGGCATCACGCAAGTCGAAACGCGGCGCGTTCGGGTGCGGTTGAGCGTCGAAGGCGAGCTCGATGACTGCTCTCGTCTAAGGCATATCGAGATTGGTCTACCCGTGAGCGGTCCATTCGACTGTTCCGGCGCCAAAGTTCCGGATTCCAGCTGGTTTGTGAACAGCAACAGCTCTCCGGGAGGGACCGGTACATTTAGGTCCCCATTCAACACCATCGCTGCGGCGAGCGGTGCAGCGAGTCCCGGGGATACCATCGTTGTGCTTGCGGGCAACTATGCCGGGGGTGTGGTCCTGGAGGACGGTCAGAGACTCCATCGGATCGGGTGTGGAGGTGTGCTATTCAGGTGAAACAATCCCGCCGACGTCAGCGCCCGTGTTGTCACTCGCGGTCGGGAGTGGCACCGTTGTCGCGACGATGGGCAACGCTACCATCATTGGGATCTCCACTTCCGGAGGCCGAGACGCAGTGCGCGTAAGGGCTGCAAGCTCGGTCGATCTCCAGGACCTGAGCGGCTTCTCCAGAAATGGCATTTTCGTAACTGCCCCGGCCAACGTGGGCGGGCGACGGTTGGTGGTTGCCGCTCCAGGCGCGTCTTGGGTTTCACGACAAAGTGGCAGCGGCTCCACCCTGTCGCTGTTAGGCTCGATCCTGAATGCGAGGCAGGGGCATCGCATCAACGCGGGGAACACCCTCCTGCTGAACAACGTCGATCTGACCATGCAGAACAATAGAGGGCTCCGTGCTGAGGGCGGCGCCGTCACCGTGGGAGGCTCGGGCAACACCGCCACCGGCGTCTCGCCTCTTTGTAACACCTCTGGCGGCGGTGTGTTCACGGGATCGTTTCAATTCGTTTCCGTGAACGGAGCCGGCGCCGGGAGCTGTCCGTAGCCCTATCCGTAAACCATCGTGTCGAGTGCGCTCGGCCCTAAGGAAGTCACTCATTCCGGCGCCCGAGCTCTCGCCGAAGCCAAGCTTTCGCAACGATCCATTCTCGCTTCACGGTGGCAGGAGACAGCTCGAGCACTTTGGCCGTCTCGTCGATAGTCAAGCCGGTAAAGTATCGGAGCTCCACGAGCTTCGCTTGATCGGGTCGATTTTTGCGAAAGCGTCGAGAGCCGCGTCGAGCTCGATGAGATCGGGCTGCTCCGATGGCGCGACGTTGTTTTCTTCGAAGAAGACGAGAGGCTCGGCGCCGCCGCGCTTGCCGGCGGCGCGCTTGCGGGCATGGTCGACGAGGATCCGCCGCATGAGCTGGGACGCGATCCCGAAAAAAGTGTTTGCGGTTCTCCCACTGGACGTTCTTCTGCCCCAACAATCGCAAATAAGCTTCGTTCACGAGCGCCGTCGCTTGCAGCGTGTGGTCCGGGCGCTCGTTCCGCAAATAGCTTCGCGCGAGCTTTCGCAGCTCTTGATAGACGAGCGGTATCAACTCGTCGACCGCGCACTGCCGGCCTTCTTGCCAGGCGTTGAGAAGCTCGGTGACCTGCGATGGATATTCGCTCTCGTCCGATTGGTCTCGGTTCAATTCTCCTCGCTCGTCGTGTTGCGCGGGGGAGCGTTCTTGACGTACTTGTCGAGCCACACGTTCATTTCCCAGAGTGTGTGCATGACGGATTCTCTCGCCTGATAGCCGTGGCTCTCGTGCGGGAGCATTACGAGCCGCGCCCTCGCGCCGTGTCCTTTGAGCGCGTGATAGAGCCGGCGGCTCTGAATGGGGAACGTTCCCGAGTTGTTGTCGGCGACACCGTGAATGAGCAAAATGGGCTCGTCGATCTTCTGCGCGTGCATGAAGGGCGACATGGCAAAATAGATCTCCGGCGCTTCCCAGTACGTACGCTGCTCGGATTGGAAGCCGAAGGGCGTGAGCGTGCGATTGTAGGCGCCGCTTCGCGCGATGCCGGCGCGAAACGTGTCGGAATGAGCGAGAAGATTCGCCGTCATGAACGCGCCATAGGAGTGACCTCCGATGCCGACGCGCTCGCGATCGGCGATTCCGCGCCGCACGGCTTCGTCCACCGCCGCGCTACCGCTCGCCACGAGCTGCTCCACGTAAGTATCGTTCGGCTCCTCGTCACCCTCGCCAATGATGGGCATCGTCGCGCCTTCCATGACGGCGTAGCCTTGAGTCAGCCAGTAGAGGGGCGATCCCCAGCTAACGCGCGAGAAACGATGCGGTGAGTCCCGGACTTGTGCGGCGGCGCTCGCGCTCTTGTACTCACGCGGATAGGCCCAAACGAGCATGGGAAGCGGGCCATCCTCGGAAGTGTAGCCAGCGGGCGTGTACAAAGTCGCGCTCAGCTTCACGCCGTCCGCGCGGTCGTAACGGACGAGCTCCCGCCCTACGCTTTCGAGCCCGGGATAGGGATTGGAAAAGCGCGTCACGGCCCGCACATCCCCCGAGGCGTGCACGAAGTAGTTCGGCGGCTCATCGCGAGATTCGCGCCGCGTCAGCAGTTGACCTGCCTCGGCGTCGATCCAAGTGATTGGCATCTCGTAATACGGGGCTTCGGAGTGGAAGAGGCGCGTTTTGGCGCCGCTTTCCAAATCGAGCGCGTCGATGAAGGGACGGTTGCCTTCGGGCGATGCACCTTCGCCTCTCAAATAGATCGATTTGCCGTCCGCCGAAGTCGCGAGGACGAGCGAGCCACGCGCCGTGCGCGTCATGAGCGGCGAGCCGGGCGCGTTGTAACGATCTTCGTAGGAATAGTCGAAGACCATCTTCGGGGGCTCGTCGCTCGATGCCGGCTCGACGCGAAACACGCGCCGCGTCCGCGTCGCCCACCACCACTCCTCAACGAGAGCGACAGCGTCACTTCCCCAATGGACGTCGGCGAAGCGCAGGCCGAGCGATATGAGCGTGTCAGGTTCGCTTTGGAACGGCGCGCTCCACGTATAGACCGCGTCTCGAAACTTGGCTTCGGCGCGCGGGTCGCCTCCATCTGTAGCTTCGATAAAGTAGAGTGTCGCGTCCGCATCGGCCCGCCAGCCGAAATCGCGCCGCCCCGTGCGAACCGCGTTGCGCCCGATGGCGACGTCTTCCGCGAGCGGTAAACGCGCAACTTCTTTTACGAGCGCGCCTAACCTATCCAGAACCTGGACGCGGTGACCGAACCGGTAATACGGCACTAAGTAGGAGAACGGCCGTTCCAGCCGCTCGACGAGGACGTGCTCGCCATCCGGTGACGGCACCGCCCGCGCGACGAGCCCCGGGGCTCCGAGCTTATCGACTGCTCCCTCGACGCTCACGCGAACGATTTGCGTCTGGGCGTAATGCTCAAAGAGCGCTTCGTCGTGATGGCTCGTCAAAAGGTCCTGATAAGTGCGGGCCGCAGATTTTGTTCCGCTCGCTTCTTGCACGATGGGTCCCGAAGGGACAAAAGGAGCTTCTGGCGGAGCACCGCGGCGGTCTGGCACGACTTTGGCGACGAGGCTCCGGCTGTCCGATAGCCACGCGTAAGGCCGTCCGCGAAACACACCGTTGAGATCTTCCAGCACGCGCTTCGCGGCGCCCGAGGCGACGTCGAGGATCCAGAGCTCCATGCCCGCGGCCGTCGTCAGCGAGAATGCTGCAAGACTGCCGTCGGGGGAGAAGCTCGCATCATCGATATGCGCGATTTGAGCTCCACTCGGAAGCCCAGTGACGCTGCGCGTCGAACCATCGGCGATGGCGACGAGCTCCACATGCGTGGCGACCCGCCGGCGGCTGCGCGCGTTGGTTGCCGGCTGGATGCGGAGCCCCGCGAGCCGAAGCTCAGGCTCAGCGAGCTCGCGTATCGAGGACAAGCTCCGTCTTTCGAGCACGAGAAGCCACGTCTTCGTCGGGTCGACTACGATTCCGGGGGTGGGCGCGGCATCGGCGATAGCGGCCATCGCCTGAGGCGGCATCTGATAGTCGACGGTTTCCTGAGCGTTTGCATCGCCCGCCAAAAGCGCCAAGAAAACGAGACCGAAAACACGGGCAAAAAGGGCCATGACGAAACTCCTAGAAGGACCGAATGGCCTCGAATCTTATCACGCGTCTTCGAGCGTTGTGGCGGGTGTGCGATCGCCATTGATGTAGCGAACGACGTCGATGGCATCGATGACGAGCGAGAGACCATCGAGGACGATGACGGCCAGGATCCATTGCCCGAACAGCGTGTCGGTCCCAATCGCGCTCGTCCAGCTCGCGAGCCACAGCACGACAAGAAGCCACGGAAGATGGCCGATCCCGAGAAGCCGCACGAACCCTTTGGCTTTGAAAATGGACATCTGAATGAGCGCGCCTAGCATCGTCGCGGCGAGCACGACTTGCGCCTCGAGTTGGTCGAGGAAGAAAAGCGGCACGACCATGTTCACGAACAAGAGCGTCCCAATCCAAATGAGCCACGGTGCTGGTAGGACTGTCAGCATCGCTTTGAAGAATCCCGTCATGACTTTGAACATTGGACCCCATTGTGGCCTCCGAGGCCGCGTCTAGCTATGATGCGCGACATGCATTGCTGGAATTCTTTGCTCAGCGTATTCGGGCTCGTTGCGCTGGCGCCAACCCGCGCGGGAGGACAGCCCGCGCTCGTCCCAATAGTTATCGAGAACGTCACCATCATTGATGGAACCGGGGCGCCCCCCGAGCCGGGCGTGAGCGTAGTCATCGATGGCGGCCGCTTTGTCGCCGTCGGAAAGGTCGAAGCACCCCCGGGTGCCGAGCGCCTCGATGGGTCGGGCCAATTCGGAATGCCCGGCCTCATGGACATGCACGTGCATCTCAGAGGCGGCCGCGCCGGAAGCTCGCCGAGCGAAGGGCTGCGCGCGCTCCACGGCTATCTGTATAGCGGCGTGACGTCGATCTACGACGCGGGGAACGCACCCGATTTCATCTTCGCGCTGCGTGCTCAGGAGAGAAGCGGCGAAATTGTGGCGCCGCGCATCTTCGCAGCGGGGAGCGTTGTGACCGCTCCAGGCGGCCATGGCGGACGCGGCGCCGTCACCGTCGAAGACTTCGCCCGCGATCGGCCCAAGCTCGATGAACATATCGCGAGAAAGCCCGACATTCTCAAAATCACCCAAGACGAGCACGGTTGGGGCACACGCCCTCTCATTCGCCACATGCCCGTTGATTTACTCGAGCAAGTTATCCGCTACTATCACGAGCACGGCATCCGCACGACGATGCACACCTCGAACGAACTTCGAGCTTGGGACGCGATCTATGCCGGCGTCGATACGCTCGCCCATCCCGTGATCCAGGCGCCTGTCAGCGAGCGCTATCTCAACATGATGAAGGTCAAGCGCGTTCCGCAAGTCTCGACGCTCACGATAGGAGACGGCTATGGCCGCCTCGTCGACCATCCGGAGTTTCTCGATGAGCCTCTCTACCGCGCGACGCTTTTGCTGAGTGCGATCGAGCGATTGCGAGGGGCGACCAGGCGCGAATGGGAAGAGCGCCGCTGGACGCAATGGATGAAGGTCATGACCCCCGTCGCGCAAGAGAACTTGCGCCTCTTGCACGAAGCTGGCGGCATCGTCGTTCTCGGCACCGACCAGAGCCTCGGCCCTGCCGTTCATCGCGAGCTCGAGCTTCTCGTGGGAGGCGGCATCTCGCCGCTCGACGCCATCCGGATGGCAACGCTACATGGAGCGGTTTTTCTGGGGATGGAAAACGAGCTCGGTACGATCGAGCCCGGCAAACGCGCCGACCTCGTGCTACTCGACGCGGATCCCACCGCCGATATCAAAAACGCCAAGAAAATTCGCATGGTGATAAAAGGCGGGGCGGTCATTGATAGATCGAAGCTCGCCCTTCCCGTCAACGGAGTCACGGAATGAATGGCTATCTCATCGCCCTCGCTCTGCTCGCGGCCACCGCGAGTGCCCAAGACGTGCCGCTTTTCACCGAAGATTTCTCGCCCGAGGAGTTTCGAGCAAGACGCGACAAAGTCTTCGACGCGATCGGCCCGAACGCGGTGGCACTCGTGCAAGGCGCGCCGAGCCCCGTCGGCTACGTTCGATTCCGGCAGTCGAACTCGTTTTTCTACCTTTCGGGCATCGAGACGCCGCACGCCTATCTTCTGCTCGACGGCACTGAGCGCAAGACCCGTCTCTACCTGTTGCACCGGAACCCGCGGCGCGAGTCGAGCGAAGGCAAGCTTCTGTCCGCCGAAGACGATGACCTCACCCGCGAGCTCTCCGGTGTCGACGCTGTTCACGGCGTGGATCTGTTGAGTGAGCATCTCGCGCGTTTCGCCTGGGGCGGGCGCGTCCCGACGCTGTACGCAGCGTTCAAGCCCGCCGAAGGCGCGGCGAGCGCCCGCGACCTCGCAACCCGCGCGGCCGGAGACGTTGCAAACGATCCGTGGGACGGCCGACCCTCGCGCGGGGCGCACTTTCTTGCGCGCCTCCGAGAGACGTTCCCGCAATTCAAGATCGAGGATCTCTCTTCGATCCTCGACCAGCTCCGCCTCGTCAAAAGCCCCCGCGAGATCGAGCTGATTCGCAAAGCGACCCGCCTTTCCGGGCTTGCGCTCATGGAAGCGATGCGATCGAGCCGGCCCGGGATGATGGAGTACGAGCTCGACGCACTCGCCAAATTCATCTTCTTCAAAGAAGGCGCGCAGTCGGACGCCTATTACTCGCTCATCGCGGGCGGGCCGAACGCCTGGTACCCGCACTACCACCACGGCAAGCGCGAGCTCATGGACGGCGAGCTGCTCTTGATGGACTACGCTCCCGATGTCGGCTACTACTCGAGCGACGTCACCCGCCAGTGGCCCGTGAACGGCCGCTTCAACGCGTGGCAGCGCGATCTCTACGGGTTCTATTTAGCCTATTACAAGGCCATTCTCGATTCGATCCGCCCGGGCGACGTAAACGCGATCATGAGCGACGCTGCAGACAAGATGGACCGCATTCTCGAAACGTGGCCGTTCACGAAGCCGATTTATCGGGAAGCCGCAGAGCGTTTCGTTGCCGCTTATCGGGAGCGCGCGAGCCGGCGTCCCGCGAGCCTCGGGCACGGTGTGGGGATGGCAGTCCACGATGTCGGCATCCATGATGGAAGCCTCGTCCCCGGCATGGTCTTCACGATCGAGCCGCAGTTCCGCGTACCGGAGGAGCAGATCTATATTCGTCTCGAAGACGTCATCCTTATCAACGAGGACGGAGCGGAGAATCTATCCGGGTTCGTCCCGATGGATATGGACGCGATCGAAGCTTTGATGAAGGAGGACGGCCTCCTCCAAATCTACACGAGGTAAGACGCATGCACCCATCGGTTCTGCCACTCGAACGCACGCTTGCCATGAACACCCGGCTGTTCTTGAACGGTCTCGACGGTACTTTCGAATTGAGCTGGTGACTGACAGAATGGTCCAATGAAGACCGATGCGCCAAGCTACCACGGCTATCGATTTCCACCGGAAATCATCAGCCACGCCGTCTGGCTCTACCACCGATTCTGCGTGAGCTTTCGAAACGTCGAAGAGCTGCTTGCTCAGCGAGGCATCACGGTTTCCTACGAAGCGATCCGACTTTGGTGCATCAAGTTCGGGCCGGAATACGCTCGGCGACTGAAGCGTCGGCAGGGTCGCCTTGGTGACACGTGGCACCTGGACGAGGTCTTCATAAAGATACAAGGCGAACGCCAATACCTCTGGCGCGCGGTAGACCAAGATGGTGATGTGATTGATATCCTCGTCCAGCCTCGCCGTGATCAGAAAGCCGCCAAACGATTCTTCCGCAAGCTGTTGAAAGGGCAAGGCCGTCCGCCCTGGCAGCTGGTCACCGACAAACTGAGAAGCTACAGTGCCGCTCACCGCGAGGTCATGCCGTCCGTCGTCCACGACACTGACCAGTACAGAAACAACCTAGCCGAAGTCTCGCACGAACCGACGCGACAACGGGAACGACAGATGCGGAAGTTTAAAACTCCTGGGCAGGCGCAACGATTCTTGACCGTGCATGGACTCGTGCAAAACCTCTTTCGCGTCGGACGGCATTTGTTGCAAGCGCATCATCATCGGGAGCTACGAGACCGCGCTTTCATCGTCTGGCAGGAGGTAACCTGTGCCGTCCGATGAGAGCAAAGGAAATCAGCTCGACGCAATAGGTTCGCTCGCTCAACGTCAACTTGACAATACCCCGCGGAAGAAGGGCTCCTATGGGTTTCAGAACCTTTCCGAACCAAGTGGGTTCGGCGTGAAGAGGGCGGTGTTCATCACCGGAGGAAGCGGATATGTGGGGACTCATCTGCTTCAGCGGCTCGATCGCACGAGATATTCGAGGATCGTTTGCCTGATACGCGATCCCGACGCGTTTGCCTCGAACGGAAGCGCTATGAAAGAGGTCGACATCGTCGTGGGTGACTTAAAAACCCCGGCAAGCTATCGCGACATGCTGCAGTGCTGCGATACGGTGGTGCATCTCGCGGCGGTGACCGGCAAAGCGCGGCCCGCGGAGTACTTCCGAGTGAACAGCGAAGGCACCCGGGCACTCGTCGAGGCGGCGAAGTCACAAACGGTAAAAAACTTCCTCTTCGTCAGCACGATTGCGGTCAAGTATGCCAAAAAACGCCGCTACTTCTACGCCCATTCGAAGAAGCAGGCCGAGGAAATCGTGGCCGATGCCGGACTCTCTTATACTATCCTGAGGCCGACCCTCGTGACCGGTCCCGGAGCGCCGGCGGCCGAGGGACTCGCCCGGATGGCCAAGGCGGGAGTGATGCCCGTGTTTGGGGACGGGCGGGTGGAGGTGCAGCCGATCTTCATCGACGATCTCGCCGACTCCATTTTGTCCGTCATCGAGGAGGGCCGTTTTCGCGGAGAGACTATCGAGCTCGGCGGACCGCAAATCATGAGCATCGAGGAGTTGATGGTCCGGATCCGGCGTGTGCGTTTCGACAAATCACCGCGGACCGTGCACCTTCCCCTGCGTCCCATCCTGACCTCGCTGGGTCTGCTCGAGCCCCTGTTCCTCCCGGTCCTTCCCCTCACTGCCGGTCAGCTCGCGTTGTTCGCCAACGACAGCACCATCGCGGCAAACGCTTTCGTCGAAGGCCGCAGAGCTCTAATGAAAGATGTCGACGCTGGGCTCGCTACGCCGCTCTCGCGCGCGAAACCCGAAACCGACGTGGCGGAGCTAGAAACCGAGTGCCATCTCAATTACCGTCACGAGTGCCGTCTCTATTGTCGCTACTTGATAGGTGAGACTCCGAACGACTACGTCGTGGAAAAGTACGCTCTGTATCATTCGCGTAACGATGCCAGGGCCATTCTCGCGGAAGATCGCTTCGACTCTCTTCTACTTCGGTTCTCGAGAATATCGCCTCTGACCACGGGACTCGTCGACGCTTACATCAGCGTGTTCCGCAAGCACTCGGTCGTCCGCAAGAAGCTCGTTCTCCTGCTGGCAATTCTCGAATGCACACCCTCTAGCTTTCCGAAGCTAGACTCTACGGACGACGGCTCTCGCCCGTGGATCTGCGCCAGGATGATCGCCAGAGCTGCGGGCTACGGGTTGCGTTTGGTCCTTGCCACACCCCCCCTCGGAGCGCTGCACTTGATCCAGCGATGGGTCGGCCCTCGTCGTGGCGGAGAGTCCTGACCGTGGATCCGGTCGTGGTGGTGGGGTCCGGAGCCAGCGGCGTCCACTTCGCGCTGTCTGCTCTCGAGAAAGGCCACGAGGTGCTCATGCTCGACGTCGGTAGAACGCGCTCACAGCCGGCCACTGCCACGTTCAACGAGCTGAAGACCGGCGTCAGCGATCCGGTGCAGTTCTTTCTCGGCGAGAACTTCGAAGCCCTGACCCTTCCCGGAAACGACTCCGAATATTACGCCTTCGCACCGAGTCAAAATCACGTCATCTCGGGGCTCGACGACTTTCAGCTTCGAACGTCCGGCTTCAGCCCCCTCCTTTCTTTCGCGGCCGGGGGACTCGCGGAGATCTGGTGTGCGGGCTGCTATCCGCTCACGGACGGGGACCTTCGGGAGTTTCCCATCGGCCACTCGGACCTCGCACCGTTTTACGAGAAAGTGGCGAAGCGAATCGGAATCTCGGGTACGGACGACGATATGACGCGGTTCTACCCGCTTCACGACGGTCTTCTGGAGCCATTGGCTCTCGACGAGCATTCCCAGGTTCTCATGGAGAGCTACCGCAGGCACAAGAACAAGCTCAACAGGAAGCACCGCTGTTACATGGGACGGGCACGTATCGCGACGCTGAGCCGCGATCTGAACGGACGCAAGGCTTGCAGCTATCTCGGCCGTTGCCGCTGGGGTTGTCCCACGGACTCGATCTACGTGCCCACCTTGACGCTGAGCGAGTGCCTCGCTCATGAAAATTTCACTTATGTTAGCGGGGTCCGTGTCAGCCACTTCCTTTCGGAGCCTGGAAATAGGATCCGCAAGGTGGTGGCTAGGTCGGTCTCGGATGACCGGCAGCACGAGTTTGATGTGGGAACGCTAGTGCTCGCTGCAGGAACGCTCTCGTCGTCCAAAATATTCATGGACTCGATATATCGCGCTACCGGAGAACGGATGACGCTACACGGTCTTCTGGACAATCGCCAGATACTCATGCCCTTCGTCAACCTCAATCTCATAGGCACGCAGTTCGATCCCGAGAACTACCAGTACCAGCAGCTCGTCATCGCTCTCGATGCGGATGACCCGCAGGACCGGTCGTACGGTCTCGTGACCACACTGACGACGGCGCTGATCCATCCCATCGTCGCCAGCTTTCCGACATCGATGGCGACGGCGCTCTCTATGTTTCGGAACATTCACGCCGCTCTGGCGATGCTGAACATCAACTTCTCCGATCATCGACGCGACGACAATCAGTTGTCCCTCGAAGTCGATGGACAGAACGGGGAGACGCGCCTCGCGATCCAGTATCGACCGGACGCCACCGAGCGCGAAAGGATACAACGGGAGACGAAAAGATATCGCCGAATCCTCAGGAAGCTCGGTTGCATCGCGCCGTCGAACGCGACCCACGTCCGTCCAATGGGAGCGAGTGTCCACTACGCCGGAACCATACCCATGACCGAGAACGGAGCGGGACCGACGACGGATGAGACCTGCAGGAGCCGCGATCTCGAAAACCTCTACTTCGTCGACGGCACGACATTTCCCAGCCTCCCTGCTAAGAATCTGACCTTCACATTGATGGCGAACGCGGCGCGAGTCGCGGACGTGGCATTTTGAGCGCCTTTACGCGCCACTCGTCCGGGAGCCGCCTCTATCGGGCGTGGTGAGCCCATGACACGCAAGAGCGTCGTGCTCGGGATCCATCGGCTCTGGCCCAGGCTGTTTCTGTTCGGCGTTTTCACCGTGCTGGCGGTTGCTCGCTCCTTGGGTGAGCAGGAGGTTCGAGTCGGCCCGGTGGTTCCCGACGTCAGCTTGTGGTGGTTCGTCGTTGCCGGCGCGGGCGCTTTTTTCGTCAGCCCGACCTCCGATTTCGAGCTCCGTCGTGACGGTCTGTTCGGACTCACGCTGGCTCTGATGGTGATGTCGGCGTTTTTGTGGACTTGGCTCAAAGAAGGGGAAAGCGAAGCTCCGGCGAAGGCGGTGACGGTCTACCACGCTCCTGAAACAGGGATGGTAGAGGAGCGCGAGGTCGTGACCGCGTCGCTTACGATCCGTGACCGGAGGCAGCTGAGGACGCTGGCCGGCCGGCGGCGAGTGGTGGCGATGGAGGTTGCGGGCTATCTGCGGGTGCCGGAATCCGGGCTCCACCGATTCGAAGGGCACTGCGTTTCGCGGTGTACGTTGAGAGTGGGAAACGAAACGCTTCTCGACGGGGCGGGCTCGTCCTCGGCGGCGGTCGAGCTCGAGTCTGGAGTCCAGCGTTTCTGGCTTCGCTACGAGCGGGGCGGGGCGCCGGCGTTTTTGAAGCTATCATGGGATCGTCCGGGGTTTCTGGAGCTTGTTCCCCTGGACGCCTATGTCAGCCATGAGGTCGGGCTTTTGCTGGACGACACCCGCGGCCGGAGAGAGCTTTCGAGCGCTCTTTGGGTTTTGCAGGGAGCGGCCTGGTGGTTGGGTGTGCTTTGTCTCGTGCTGTGGTCGGGTGGGAAAGCACGCGGCCGATTCGTCGTCGACCGGGGACCCGACGGTCAGCCCCTGCCGGACGGAGCCCACTTGGCACCGAACGTCCTCCGCACGGGGGCCCTACTCCTTCTATATACGTCGCTCGCGACGGCGCACGTATTCATGGTCGTGAGGTTGATCGGCCCGGGCCCGCTTCTGCGTGGCGATCGACTCGTTCAGGATGATTACTCGTACCACCTCTCGAGTGTGATTCGCGTGCGGGAGTTCTTCGTCGAGAGCGGCCGGCTTTGGGGTTACAGCCCGGAGCTCATGGCGGGCTTTCCTGCCGGCACCCTGGACAGCACGAGCAACCGCGCTGCCGAGAGCGCCGTGGCACTCCTCCGTTGGTTGCCGGCAGCGCAAGCCTTTGCTCTATTTCTAGCTGGCCTCTTCTTGGTCCCGCCCCTGTTGTCTTACGGCTCGACACGAGCGTTGGGACTCGCGCATCAGAGCTCACTGGTTGCGGCCGTCCTGGCCACGCTTTTGTTCTACGGTTTCCTCCACGGACGAAGCGCTTACATTCGCTGGGGTATGTACAGCCACGCCGTCATTTTGGTGCTCGCCCCTCTCGTTGCCGCAGCTTTTTTCTGGCTGTTCCAGAAACCTGGTTGGGCGCGCGCCGCTCTGGCAGGATTGGGTTTGGGCTTTGGTACATCTGTACATATCCTTTTTCCGTTAGTGGTGGCCCCCGCCGTCGTCGGCGCGGCTATCCCGATGGTCAAAAGAGCCGACCGCTCATGGGTGCTCTACGCCTCTATCTCTGTCGTGCTGGGATTCCTCGTGAATCTTCACTGGATAGTACCGTTTCTCGAGTTTCGCGATTCCATCGCCCAAGTGCCCATGCTCGGACATTTTCCGGGAGGTCCGGCCACTCTCGTCGCCCGCGCGCTCTCCTGGACCTATGCTCTCCAAAACGTCGTCTGCCTCGTCGGACTGGCGGGGCTCCCATCCTTCGCGCGAGAACGAGGATCGATGGCGGCGGCTTGCTCGGCGACGGGGGCGGCCGGCCTCTTGTTTTTGGGGACGGCGGGCTCCTCATTACCGATTGTCGAGACCATCGAGCCCGGGAGATTCCTCGATGGGGTCGCATTTTTCCTGCTTCCCGCCGCCGCGGACGCGACCTACCGGTGGCTCTCGGGTAGGAAAGATCGCCTGGCGGTCGCTGTCGGAGTCCTGCTCGTAGTGGCCTATCCATCTCTGCGGAATTGGGCTCAGGTCGTTGGGCCCGAAGGACGGGGCGCCTTCATCGTCTGGGATGAGGACTGGTAACGACTCGCTTCCGACGGAAGTGACCTTACTCGTCCAGTTGCTCCGGACCGTCACCACCCCGCAAGCGCGCATCATGATCGAAGACGCAGACCACCTCGGAAAGAACCAACATGCCTACGGTTATACGCACCTCCCCGCGCTCTTTCCGCATCTGGTCGAAAGGGAGTTCATCGGAGGGCCCATGGAATGTTCTCGCTTGGCGCACCACTTCGTCGATTTCACGTCGGGCCGGGCTTTTGCGCGCGAAATCGACCATTTCGGTGACGGTGAGCTGAAGGGGTACCTGGATCTCTACAACGTCGGATGGATCCTTGCCTGGTCGGATGTGTCCCGCCGAAACCTGGATGGCCGGCCCTTTGTCCGTCGGTTGAATATTGTGGGAAAATACGTACTCTTCGAAGTGGATGGCGTCCGTTCGTTTGGTCTCGACCAGCCGGCGATCCGAGTCCAGGCGGAGCCTGATAAGATCACCGTCGAAGGTGCCGTCCTTGAACGGACGGTGCTGAAATACCATTGCATGCCGGGGTTACGAACGGAGCCCCCTTTTCCTCTGGCCTGTACGGAAGCGCTCGACGACCCGATCGGGTTCATCGCCGTGGACAACGGCAAAACCGCGGACTTCACCGTCCTCTTCGATCCTTGAGGCTTTACCTGGTTCGACGACGACTCTGCTGAAGCGACGCCAAGAGCACTCACCCGGGTCTCGCCTACTGCTCGATATAGCCGAGAGAGCGCAGCTCCTCCAATGCCTTTTCGTCAAGAATCGCGTCGCCTTCGGAGGCCGGAGCGAGCTCCTGCGTCGCTCGCAAGTAGCCTCTGAGCGCCGCGCTGAACGCGCTCGGGACGACATCGTCGCCCTCGAGTAGATTGCGTAGCTCTCCCGGGTCGTCGCGAAGGTCGTAGAGCTCGTGGCGCACGGGAGCGGCTCCGCGGAGCTCGGCCAACGTATCCGCGCGGAAGGTAGCGATGTATTTGGCGTCCTGGCTGCGCAAGGCGATCTGCAGACCAGCGTCGCGGTCGGGACGCTCCGAAACGAACTCGGAAATCGTGTTGCGGGACGGCTCGTCGCGTCCAGCCTCGTCGTCGAAAAAGCGGCGCAAACCTGCGGCCCAAAGCGTCTCCGTCTCGATCCCCGCCGCTTCCAAGATCGTCGGCGAAACGTCCATCTGGCTGACCAGCGATCGAACCCTCCGTCCGCTCCGCTGTCCCGGCCACTTGACGATGAGCGGCACGTGCACGATCTCTTCGTAGAGCCCAGGCGTGTCGTGAATCCACGGCCGCGCGTGGTCCCAATCTTCATGTTCGTAGAAGGCTTCTCCGTGATCGGCGGTGACGATCACGAGCGCGTTCTCCCAGATACCGGCGTTTCGCAGTGCGTCGAACAAACGCACCAGCTCATCGTCCACATAGGCGAGCTCCCCATCGTAGAGCGCCATCGCTTGCTCCACCTGTATGCGGCTCGTTGGCGGGCGGCGCATCTTGATGCGATCGTTAATCTCGGTGATATTGTCTGGACGCTCACCGAAGCGTGTGCGATAGGCTGCTGGCGGCGAGTACGGCCGGTGAAGATTGAACAGGTGTAGGAAGAAAAACTGCGGCTGGCCCCGGCCTTCCTCGAAAAGCTCGAGCGTCCGGTCAACGATCGACGCCGCCCGGCCTCCCGTCGCGCGATACGTGTGAAATCCGCGATGAAAGCCGTAGTGGCGAGCCAGAAAAGGCGCCGTCACCAGGCCCGTGGTTCGGTACCCGGCACGCGACAAAGACTCGGGCGTGTAAGGGACCGACGGTGCTATGGCCCGTCCGAGGATGGCGCCGTGGAGCGATGGGGGAAGCCCCGTCAGCATAGCGGCGTGTGTGGGCAGCGTATAGGAGGAGGCCGCGATGGCCGTCTCGAAGAGCGTCGCCTCCCCCGCGAACGCGTCGAGGTTCGGGGTCGTCTCCCTCGAATATCCGTACGCACCTACGTGGTCGGCCCGCAAGCAATCGATTGATACCAAAACGATGTCCGGCTTTTCCGACACCGCCGAGCGGTCTAACAGGACCGGATTGCCCCAAACCGGGAGCATCTGCTGCTCCGCACGAGGACGCTTGCCCTCCACGCGCCCAGTGGCGAAGGTGAGACGAACGGTCTTGTCGGCGAAGCGCAACAAGTCGACGTCCCGCGGGAACCAACGATTCGCTTCAGGACGGCGCAACGTTTCCGAGAACACGCGCTCGTCGCCATCGCCGTCGTCCACGAGCACTTGAAAGGCGGTCGCCGTGAGCAGGTTGGGCCGATCGAGCGTCGACGCGCCGTAGGCAAAGCGGAGCGCGGCATTGCGCGGGACGCGGACCTCGAACGAGATGTGAGCCGCGAAGGGAGCCGCGAGCGCGCGTCTCGTCTCGCTACGAAATGTGAAGGCGTGCGTGAGTAGCCGTTCCATCCCGCTCGTCGTGACGTCCTCGAGTGCTAAGTGGGCTTCGTCGACGCGACCTATAAAGTCGTAGGGCGCCTCGTTGGACTCTCCGCGGCAACCGGTGAGTGCAACTGCCAAACAGACGAGCGGCGTGAGTTTCGTGAGCGACTCGAGCACGCAGTATTCTAGCAGAGAAGGTCGCGGACCACGAAGTGGAGCAGCAAGTAATGAGGAGAAAAGACTCGAAGTGCTTCCCGGTCGCCTTGTTGTGATTCATGCCGAGGATTTTAAGTCCTCGGATGGGCTCGACACTAAGGCACTTCTCGACGTTGTCGTCACGTATCAAGCGTTTAGAGGGACCGGACACACGCCACTAGCGTCGTTTTTGTCGTTGAGTGTCCGGGCAACACGTCCGGCCAGGAGTAGAAGAGCCCATCCGCGGCCGCCAGAATCTCCGGCTCGCCACCGCTGGCCGAGACGCGAAGGAGGCGCCCTCGCTCGGCGAAGATGATGTTTTGTCGTCCGCGCCCCAGCTGGCACCCCACACGAAGACGCCCGCACCGATGACAAGTGGCGGACCGCCCAGGGTGGAGACCCTCATCAGGCGCCGAGGCTGGACGTCCTCAACATACCCCACCCACGATCCGTCGGGCGAGAAAAACGGATTCCGAGGGTCAGGACCCGTTCCGTCTAGAGCTTCAGGTTCGTATTGATCCAAACGACGAATGAAGAGCTGTCGTTCTCCTGTCTCGATTTGGCCAACGTAGACGATCCGGCTGCCGTCCGGTGAGATCGCCAAGTCCACGTTCCAATTCGACATAGAAATGGGTTGCCCGAGCGGAGCGGATATAGCTAAGCGAGATACGTGCGGTGCGTCGGGCCGAATGAGCGCAATGACGACAAGGGCCGTGACAGCCGTCGCGAGCGCGGCGCCCAGGAGTACGTCGACAAAGCGACCAGAACCCGCGTCGAGTAACACCCGTTGGAGCAGACACTTTGGCATCGGCTCCGGCGTCGCGGATCCACTTCAAGTTGCGTTCCACCTCGCCCGCTGACTGGCATCGCTCGTCGGGATCTTTGGCGAGGCACGTCTTGACGACATGGTCCAGCGCCGGAGGCGACATCGGGGAGAACGCAGACAGGGACGGCGGATCGTCTTTTAAGATAGCGCCGATCAAGCTCGCCTGGCTTTCGCCCGCAAACGCCTTGTTTCCGGTAACCATCTCGTACAGCACAACGCCCATAGCGAAGATGTCTGTCCGCGCATCCGCCGGCCTCCGTTCCAGCTGTTCGGGAGCCATGTACTGAAGCGTCCCGATGATGGATTCTTCCTTGGTAGATCTCTCTGCCGTGTAAGTGCATCGGATGTCTCGGGACCGTCGTCTTCTTTGATGAGCCTCGCCAGGCCGAAATCCAAGAGCTTGATACCGGGCTTCGTCAGCATCGCATTGGCGGGTTTCAGATCTCGGTGGACGATGCCCGCGCGATGCGCCGTGTCCAGACCATCCGCGATTTGAATGCCGTATTCGAGCGCCTTATCGAGTGGCAGGGCACCGCGCTTCAGCGCGTTCGCCAGCGTTTCCCCTTCGATGTACTCCATGACGAGATAATCGACCCCGTCTTGCTCGCCTACGTCATAAAGGGTGCAAATGTGAGGATGATTGAGCTGCGAAATCGCCTTGGCCTCACGCTCGAAGCGCGCCTTGCGTTCGGGGCTTTCTGCGAGGTGCTCGGGGAGGACTTTGATGGCCACTGTGCGGTCGAGCCGAGTGTCTTTGGCTTTGTAGACCTCGCCCTGTACGCTTGCCGAAGCATCAGTGCAGCGAAAGCGTGTGTTGCGGGAAGAGTCGGTAGGAAATGTCTGTGTACAAGGCCTCATCCCGCGCCTCTGGCGCGAGGCCAGCATCCTCTCGCGCCTTTGGCGCGAGTCAGTCAGATCGTCTCGCGCCGGCAAGAAGAGGGTGAACCTGCTGTGCGACAATAGTGAGCCCCAGCCGCTACAAACGACCGGGGCTCTGATGTTTGGATGGCCCCCGGAGGAGGCGCTCCACTACAAGTTGAAGCTAGCCTCTCACATCCGGGCGGCCATCGTCCAGCACTTTGCTGAGTTCCGAATGGCCACCAAACCTGTCGTTCTTCTCCGGCTTTTCTGCCGCAACAAAAGCTGTGGGATGCCTTTCTTCATCTGCAAGTCATGTTACCAGGGACAGTGCTACTGCGGTCCAACCTGCCGTGACGAAACCCGGCGAGAGAACCAGCGCGAAAATAACCGAAATTACCAGAAAGGTTTCAACTCACGAAAACTCCACGCGGCTCGGCAACAGAATTATCGTCTACGCCAGGCGGCGAAAATAGTGACGGAGCAAGGGTTCATTCACCCCAGTAATTCTGGCAGTCTAGGAGTTCGTGAAATTCAAGCTAGTGGCCCGATGGCTCATTCAATGAAAACGAAGATTGACAGTATCAGATATGCCAAATGCTGTATCTGCGGCCGACGCGGGAGGCTAAAGGATGTCGAAGCTGGGTAATGAACCGCTCACGAGCGATGCTCTGACAGAAAACAATTACGTCCGGACGATTTTGGACCTCTATCTTTCCATTCCGAACACACCTGAGCGGCCACGGCGCGACGACCGCTTCATCGCGACGCAGCTCTACCGCCAAGGAGTCCCGTTACACGAATTCGAGTGTGCCCTACTTCTGGGTTGCGCTCGTAGGGAGCTACAAGAACATGAGGAGCCACTGCAGCCCATTCGCTCCCTTCGTTATTTTTCACCTGTGCTCCAGGAAGTGCAAAGTCAATATCTAGACCCGCCTTATGTTCTTTACATTCGAGAAAAACTCTCGGACGTGCTTCGCCCGAAACTACCGAGAAAAAACCGAGCACGAACTCGTGGCATCGCGCGACAACTCCGATTGCCATGGTAGAGCAAATATCACGATGAGCTTGGACTATTTTCGATTTCGTCAGCAGCTTGCCGGCAACGCCATACGTCGCCCTGCGCTCCTAGCGCCAGGAATGGACATGCGTGCCGGCAATTCTTTTGTGATGGACATCCAGTGGGGAGTTGCGCTTCGAGCGCCAGTACAGGGGCCGATGAAACATCACATGCGCTGGCGGAAATGAGTTCTTCCATGAATCAACTCAAATACGACTTCTTCGTCGGTATCGACCTGGGTCAATGGCTTCACTTGGCCAGTGTGGTCGATGCCAAAGGTAACTTCTTGGCGGAGAGAGGCTTCCCCCATAGCCGCGAAGGACTATCGGGAACCATCGACTGGCTTTTGGAAGAGACCTCGCAAGATACCGAGCGCATCGCGGTGGCGATCGAAAAACCTCATGGGGCCGTCGTCGAGCTCTTTCTTGACCACGGCATCGCCATTTTCTCCATCAATCCCAAGCAGGTCGACCGTTTCCGCGACCGGCATTCTATGAGCGGCGCCAAGGATGATCGGCGAGACGCCTTCGTTCTCGCCGATTCGCTCAGAACCGACGGCCACCGCTTTCAGCGCTTGCATCTCCCACCTACGGAGATCCTCGCTATGCGCGGGTTGCTGAGTACCCGCGACCAACTCGTCAAAAACCATGTGGCCCTCAGCTCGCAGATCCGAGAACTCCTTACTCGTTGCTGGCCTCACCTCGTCTCGCTCGCGCCAAAGGACAAGGCTCTCGACGCTTTTTTCTGCGAGCTCCTAAAACTCTTCTTCGAATCCAGCCCCAACCCTCTTAGCCGCCACTCCATTGAGACCCTCGCTCAAAAACACCGCATCCGACGTCTAAAACCCGAGAAGATCCTCGATACCCTCAAACAAAAACCTCTCCGGGTCGCAACCGCAACCACTCAAGCTACCGCCGAGCATCTCCAACTACTACTCCAGCAGTTGCTCCTCGTTCGACAACATCGTCGTGCCTCCGACCAGCATCTCGAGAAGTGGTTCAAGCGCGTGCAAGCACTAACCGACGAGCATTGCTCCGACCCTGCCATTCTTGCCTCTTTGCCCGGCGTCGGTGCTTACGTGCTCGCCTCCGTGCTCTGCTATGCCCACGACCCCATTCGGCTCCGTAATCTCAACGCCTTCAGGACTCTCGGCGGCATTGCTCCTGTCACAAAAAAGAGCGGCAAGCGCGGTCAGTTGCGACCAACGATCCTGATGAGGAGAGCTCGCTCTTTGCCCCTCAATAATGCTCTCCACCATTGGGCACGCACTGCCGTTTTGCACGACCCCCACTTCAAAGAACACTACGACCGGCTTCGTGACAGAGGCCACAGCCATGCCAGAGCTCTCAGAGGCGTCATGGACCGCATTCTCCCCATCGCCATTGCGATGCTTCGACAAGGAACCCTTTACGACCCCTCCCGGTGGCCCACAAAAAAAGCGAATCGCGGATGACTATTACGAAGAACGTTTTCTCTTGATCCGGCGTGGGGAGTCCATTCCCCCTTTGCCGACTGGAGAGAGGATCTCGTAGGGGCCTAGGCGGGTTCCCGAAGTGAGGGCCATTCGTAACCTTATTTAAAGAGGAATGTAGCGGCCTGGGAGGAGGGGGTCAAACGGTAGGGAGGCTCCGCCGAGGGTTCTGTTGCTAGCGTCGTTCAATGAGCGCACACAGCTCCAAATCGTGATCGTCGGGATCGGCGAAAGTAGATGGATTTCGCGGGCATCCACTCAATCAATATGGGGCCCTTGACGGTGATCCCCTGCTTCCTCAGCGTAGATGCTGCGGCGTCTATGTCGCCCTCGTTCACCGCGAGCGCGAAATGAGTCTTGGGAAACCCCGCCTTGTTTTCCTGGAGCACAACCATCCCCGCCGTTCCTCCCGCGCGTAGAAAAAGCCATCTCCGTTCTTCGTCCCGAATCCCAACTTCGAGTCCGAGAACACCGCAATAGAAGGACTCGGCCCGCGCCAGATCCTTCACCGGAACGACAACCTCGTAGACACCATTGGATTGGTAGCATCACTCGCTTTCGTCCGTCACGACATCCATGACCCAAATGTCGCCGACATCATCCACCAGTATGAAATACAGGTATTCGCCGTCCGTCGCGAGGCCAAAACGTACGAGGCTGACACTGTCGTCAAGATCGGCGAGCTGACGCGCGCTGCGATCATCCCAGGAAAGTGACCAGATGTGGCCTGCCTTGTGGAAGTAAATCTCCCGGCCGTCTCGGGACCAACGCGCTACCTCACCCTCGTCGTTCAAGGGTTCGGGTTCTCCCCCTCCACCGACGAGCGCCCGCCACAGAGCCCGACGGCCGGAGCGGTCCGAGCCGAACAATATCCATTCTCCATCGGGGGACCAGCGCGGGGGGCCACCCGTAGCATCCACGGTGAATTGGCTGGCCTCGCCGCCTTCGGCCGGAACGATCCAGACATCCCAGTTTCCCGACCGGAATCTCGATCGAGGGCCTTGTCGACTGTGGCGTGAGCTCTACCGAATCTCATTGAGCCCGGGCAAATATGGCGGTGATGCTGGCGCTCCCGAGCGCCTTTCTCCGCAACCCCCCTCAATTCAATAGGTTACAGAATCCAACTAAGTCCCTAACTATCAATAGGTTAACTCCTGCTCCCGGGTCCTATTGTACGAGCCCCTGGCCGTGACGTAGAGCCGCTGGCCGAGCATTGGTATAGTAGGGTGTCCTCGGGCGATAACAAAACGGTTTCGACGTGAATCTCTGGAAGGGAAGAATGAAACAAACTGATGTTAATGTAACAGCACTCGTTCCGATGGAGCGTTTACCCCGCAGCGAAGGATTCGCCCATGACTAGACGACTCGTGTCCATCCTGTGCCTCCTGGCGTTTTCCGCTCTCGCGTCCGCCGCGCCGAAGCGCTCGCTGACGCTCGAGGACATCTTCGGACCAGACGCTGACTGGGACGGTGTGTCCCTACAGAGCCTACAGTGGGAAGCCGACGGATCTGCGTTCCTCTACGTGGACGCCGATCCGGACGGCAAAACCAAGAACATCTACCGGGAAAACGTCGACGACGGCGAGCGCACCGTCGTGGTCGATGGCAAGTCCCTGGTGCTCGGCCCGGGCCGTGCGCCCATCCCGTTCACGGATTACCAGGCGAGCGAGGACGGCCTGTTTTTCGTGCTTGCCGGACCGCGGAGCCAGGCGGACTTTCGCGGCTCCCCGCCCCCCGACCGGAGCTACTACCTCTACGACACCGTGACTCGCGCCCTCAGGCCGTTGTCAGGCATCGCCGGCGCTCAGCAGTACGCCAAGCTGGCGCCCGACGGCACCAGGATCGGCTTCGTCCGGGGCGGCAACCTCTTCGTGGTCGACCGGGCGTCCGGCACCGAGACCCAGCTCACCTTCGACGGGAACGATGACATCCTGAACGGCGTGAACAAGGGCTTGGGGGCGGATGGCTGGCGCTGGTCGCCCGACGGCAAGCGGATCCTGTTCGTACGCGTGGATCAGAGCGCGGTAGGCACCGTTCCCCTCATCGACTTCCTGACGCCGTACCCGAAGGTGCACAGGAAGAAGTATCCGAAGGCAGGGGATACGAATTGGAAGCTGCGCGTCGGCGTCCTTCACCTCGAGTCGGGCCAGACGAGCTGGCTGCAGCTCGGCCCGGACACGGACGTCTACTTCCCGCGGCTGAATTGGACACGCAACCCGGCGGTGGTAGCGGTCCAACGCCTCAACCGGCAGCAGAACAAGCTCGAGCTGCTCTTTGCCGACGTGACCACCGGCGCATCGCGGGCGATCCTGACGGAGACCGACCCGTATTGGGTGCGAATCGACAATGACCTGACGTTCCTCACGAACTCCGACCGTTTCATCTGGACGTCGCAGCGGAGCGGGTATAAACACGCCTACCTGTACGACTACGATGGCAGCTTACTGAACCAGATCACGAGTGGCGAGTGGGAGATTAACGCTGCACGATCGCGCCACGCAGTGCTCGGGGTTGACGAGGCGGATGGCTGGCTGTACTTCGACGGCAAGAAAGACGGGGTCATCGAGCAGCACGTCTACCGCGTGAGGCTCGACGGCCAGGAGCTCCAGCGCTTGAGCAGAAAGCCAGGGTGGCATGCGGCGTCCGTCTCACCCGATGCCAACCATTTCGTGAACACCTTCTCCGATGTGAACACACCGCCACAGATCAGCATGCACCGATCGGATGGCGGCTTGGTGCGCTGGGTGAGGAGGGGTGAGATGCCCGGCTTGGCAGATTTCGAGCTGGTGAAGCCAGAGTTCCTGACGGTGCGGACCAGCGACGGGGTGGATTTGAACGCCGTCATGATCAAGCCGGCCGGTTTCAACCTGAAAGAGAAGTATCCGGTCATCTTTTACGCTTACGGTGGCGTGAGCTCTCAGACGGTGGTCAACCGGTGGGGCGGCGATCTCGCCTCGTGGTTCCCGAGTCGAGCGAGACGATGGCTATGGCACCAGTTGATGACTCAGAAGGGCTACATCGTGTTCACGATCGACAATCGTGGCACAGGCGGGCGCGGGAAGGCTTTCGAGAACTTCATGTACCAGAACCTCGGCACTTGGCCGCTGCGCGATCACATCGAAGGAGCGAAATACCTGGCCCGCCTGCCCTACACGGACCCATCGCGGATCGGCATCTGGGGCAGGAGCGCCGGCGGATACCTCACATCTCTGGCCCTGACCGAAGGCTCGGACTACTTCACGGTCGGGGTGTCGCAAGCACCGGTCACGAACTATCTTTCGCACTCGAGCTCCTGGGTTGAGCGGTACATGGGCCTGCCGAAGGAAAACATGGCCGCTTACGACAAGGAGGCGGTCGTCACCTACGCGCCCAAGCTCAAGGGCCACCTTTTGCTGGTGCACGGGATTGCGGACGACAACGTACACTTGCAGAACACCCTTGAGGTGGCTGAGGCGTTCCAGGCGGCCAACAAGCAGTTCGATCTAATGCTCTACCACGGGCGCAACCATTCGCTGCGAGGCGGCAATACCCAACTCCACTTGTTCACGCTGATGACCGAGTACTTCCTCCGTCATCTTCCGCCGAGCGTTCCCGAAATGTAGAGGACGCCGACGCTGCGGGCGGTCGACGGCATCGATGCGATTCTACTGACGCTCCTCGATGTCGCGCGGGAACGCTCGACGATGGACGTGGACCTCCTGAAGCGAATGACGTCGGAGGACGGGATGACGCGCGTCCGTAAAGCCTACTTGGCGGAGGATAGCGAGCTCGACGCCACGACCCGCATGCAGTTGCTTGGAGCCGCCAACCACTGTGAGCGGCTGATTTGGCTGTTCGGCGACTTGGGGAGCTCGTATCGGGCGTTGGGGACAACGTGACGCTCATAACTTGCACTGCGCGGATCTGACCGGTTCTCCTTGCTAAGATGGAGGTTCACCGGCCAAACTGACTCGCTAACTACTCGATGGGAGGCGGGCCCATGAAGGCTCCTTTGGCCATATCGGCGGTGCTGTGCATCCTGCTCACGCTCGTGGGCCAGAAGGCCGCGGGGATGATGCCTCCCCCCGGCATTCCGAGACCCGAAGGTGACGTGCTGCCGAATCTCGCCGAAACACTCGCGGAATGAGAATCGAGGTTCTTGCTTGGAGGAGCCCGTGGGTCTTGTTTGTCGAAATGGTCGAGGATCCGACGGCTTCGAGGCGGATGGTGAAGCCGGATCTGGTAAATCAAGGCTCGACGGTCGTGCTGTAATGCGCGACCGGTGAGAAATCGCGCGCGACGAGCGTCACCGAGCCGGATATCACGGTAGGCTTGGTGACGCTGGGAACGTTGTACTGCACGAACTCGGAGTCCTTGCTGCTTTTTCTCCGTGACCGCGACGGTAAACAACGTGGCAGGGGGCAACGGCCGATGCGATCCTTCACTTCTCCACGCCGGATGGGTCTTCAATCAGGGCTCGACGGAACCAGCGCTTTTTTTGAACCTTGGCTCGTTTTTTCGAGGGTCGTCCTCGAGCCGGCAACACCACTTTCTTTACACCGAGATCTATGGCCTTGCGTTCATTGTCTGCCGAAAAGAATCCGCGGTCAGCGGTCGCCATCTCCGGCGCACGAGCGAACTGTTTTTTGTGTTGCTCCAGCGCGGGCATCCACTGAGTTTGGTCCGCCGGATTGCCTGCGGCAACTTCGTAGTGGCTAACAATGCCGTTCTCCACCTCATCAATTCGCACGAGTCGTCCAAACTCGGTCGGCTTCCATGTTTTGCCTTTTCGGATCACGGCCGTATGCTCCTCGAACAGGCTGACGATCTTGTCCGGATGGTGACGATGGCCCCCTAAAACACGGGCCTTTGTCTGAGCTAACACCTTTTTGCACAGTGGCAGATAATGTTCGAGTTGGCTCTGATTGCTTATGATGCTCACCAGCGAACCCACGACCGGAAGCTTTCCGCTCTTGAGCGACTGAATAACCTCGTCGGCTTGCCGGACCACGCTGCGCGCCGTGCCCATGAGCTTGCGATAACTTTGCTTGAACTTGACTTGGCTCGATTCGGTGAACGACTTGCTGGCGCGGTCGATCTCAAGCTGCCTGTTTTTCGTTGATCGGCTGTGGTCCACCACCTTGAGCGCACCTTGAGCACAAGCCTTTGCAATACACTTCAGACTACGGGTGAGCACCCGGATGCCATCGGCAAGCAGTGAGCTATCTGTGGGGTAATGGATGTTGCTCTCCACTACCGTCGTATCCGTGCGTAACTTGCGTCCCGTAGCCACCTTTTCGTCTCGAGCCTGAGCGACCACACGGGCATGGATTTTCTCTACGAACGCATCACCGAGTAGGGAAAAGTTGCGACTGAATGTGGAGTAGTTGGGAATCGAATCGTCGTCGAAGCGAGTGAAGCGCCGATACACGAGGCTAGAACGGATCTCCCGCTCGAGGACTCGGAAGGACCATCCTTTGATGTGCTTGAGTACACAGCTGCGGAGCAAGCGGTCAGGCGCGATACTCACCCGGCCGGTACGCGGTGAGAGCGGGAAACGACCAGCGAGCGATTCTCTCGTCAGTTCTATCAGCTCGGGGTCCTCGAGGAGCGTGTCGACGGGTTCGAGTAGATCATCCTTGATGAGCGGCGCCTGTTTGGAGAAGTTGACGTAGAAGAGGGCGGACTGCCTGGTAACGGTCCCTATAACGCCTAATAAATATCATCCCTTAGGCTACAAGTCAAGAAAAAAACGACCAAATACAAAATAGTTGGGAAAATTCTTGCGGATCGATCCAGGCGCGTTTGGCGCCGGCAAATCACAGATCTGTCAGCTGCCCGATTGGACGCGGATTGAAACCAACGGTGAAGCGGTTACGTTTTGCAACAGGCTCTAGCTAGCATAGGTCGCGTGGCGGAGCGCAGCTTTAGATTTAGAAAAAGGCCTGCATGGTCTCGTGAGGGCCTTCGCTGCAACCGTAGGCTTTCCGGCGAGTTTTGTTGTTTTCTGAGAACGCTCGATCACGCGCCGAACGATCGCTTCAGGCGATCCAGGCCCTCGTCAATGGTGACAGACGGCACGTATCCCAAGTCACGTCGGGCGGCGGAGATGTCGAACCAGTGTGAAGTGGCGAGCTGATGCGCCAAGAAACGGGTCATTGGCGGCTCTTCCGTGATGGATAATGCGCGGTAAACGGTCTCCATCATCCAGCCCGCCGTCACGGCAACGGGCAACGGGATCGATCGCGTGACCGGTGGCACTCCAGCAGCGGCGAGTATCTTGTTGATGAGATCGAATACTGGCAACGGCTCGTCGTTGGAGATGAAGTAGGGCTTGCCGGCACAGGCGGCCCCGGGGGTGAGCCTTTCCGCAGCGAGAATGTGCGCGTCGGCGGCATTGTCGATATAGACCGAGTCGACGAGACAGGGCCGGCGTCCGATCTTTCTCAGTTTGCCTGCCCCGCCCCGGGCCACGATTCTCGGAACCAGTTGGTTGTCCCCGGGTCCCCAGATGAGGTGGGGCCTCAAGGCAACGGTGAGAAGCGCCGGGCCGTTCGACTGTAGCACCTTGCGTTCGGCCGTGGCCTTCGTTTCGGGATAGGCGGTCTCGTACCGTGAGGCGTAAGGAATGGACTCGTTCACCCCTTCCAGGTCGTCACCGCCAAAAACCACGCTCGGTGTGCTCGTATAAATCAACTTGCGCACGCCCTCCTGGCGGCAGGCCGAGATGACGTTTTCGGTGCCGGTCACATTGGTCGCGAAGTAATCGGCGTAGGGGCCCCAGACGCCCGCCTTGGCTCCGACGTGGAAGACGACGTCCACATCACCGCGAACGGCTTCGGACACGGCCTTGCTATCGGCGAGGTTCCCCTGAATATGCTCAACCCCGAGGGATTCGAGCCCGGCGTGCTTTCTTCGAGAAAAGCTCCTGACGTCATCGCCGCGTGCGCGGAGCTTCATGGCGATAGCCCTTCCAAGGAAGCCTCCCCCGCCGGTGACCAGGGCTTTCACCGGAGACGCTCGGTCGCCCACGCGGCGAGCTTCTCGCGGAAGATCTTCGAGTTGTGGCGGATGTCCACTGGCAGGCTCTTGTGGAAGAGCAGCGTTTTGATGTTTCTGGTGTGGGGCTGCGCGGCACCGAGATCCAGTAGCTCCTGGCGAAGTCCATTGGACTCCCGGGCGTCCGTCTCGAGCTCCACCACGAGAACAGGCTCGATTTCAGAGAGGTGTTTGGCACCGACCAGTGCCGAGCGGTAAACCTTTGGATGCGCGTTGAACACACCCTCGCAGGGAATCGTGTAGTAGGTCTCGTTACTGGAGACGACGCGATGGGACTTGCGGCCGCAGAACCACAGCCGGCCCTCGTCGTCGAAGTAACCGAGATCGCCCATGCGGTGATAAAAGTCGGTAGAGTTAGGTACGGAAATCTTCGCTAGCTTCGTTGCACCCTCTCGGTTTAAGTACGAACGCGTGACCACGGGGCCTTTCACGGCGATCTCCCCCACCTCACCCGGGCGCACACGAAGGGCGTCATTCCAATCCTTGATGACCTCGTCATGCTCACCGATCCGGATCACTTCCACCGTCATGCCCTTCACCGGTCGGCCAACGCAAATGCCTGCGCCTTGTTCCGTCTTCTCCCGGGTCGCCGAAAGGACCTCCGCGCTGCCAATGGAGCATACCGGCAGGGATTCGGTGGCGCCATAGGGGGTGAAGACCTGAGCGTCTGTGGAGAGCATTTTGGAGAAGCGCTCGAGGACGCGGGCCGGCATGGGTGCACCGGCGGAGATGGCGCGTTTGAGAGACGGAAGCTTCACGCCATGGGCTTCGCCGTAGCGCCCGACTTTGTCGATGAGGGCGGGCGAACCGAACATGTTGGTCACGCCGTGGCGACGGATGGGCTCGATGATGTTCTCCGGTTTCACGTGGGCTGGACGGGTCGCATCCATGTCGGGAATGACGGCGGACATCCCAAGGGCGGGATCGAACAGGGCGAAGAGAGGAAAGGTCGGCATGTCCTTTTCACCTGGCTTGATGGCGTAGGTGTCGCGGATCATCTCCACCTGGGCAGAAAAATTGCCATGGGTGTAGACGGCGCCCTTGGGGACACCCGTGCTTCCCGACGTGAACAAAATGGCCGCCGTCTCGTCCGCCGCGGTGGATGCTTCAGAGTAGTCGCTGTCGGATCGTCCTCGACGGAAGATATCCTCGAGCGTATAGCCGCCCCAGAACCACCGACGTCCCACCGTGACCTTGGTGCGGATCATTCCCTTGGCCCATTTGAAGAGGACGCGCGCGGCGTGGGCCTTTGGAATCCCGATGAAGGCCTCGGGCCGAGCTTCGTCCAAGCAAACGCCCAGGTTCTTGAGGCCTATCCCCGGATCCACCACTACCGGGACGGCCCCACACTTGAACAGCGCGAAGGTGAGGGTAAAGAAATCCAAACTGGGCTTGACCATCAGCACGCTGAGGACGCCTCGGCCGATCCCAACGGATTCCAGCCCACGGGCAAGCGTTCCGCTGGCTTGGTCCAACTCCTTGAACGTCAGCGATTCACCGGACCAAAGCCCCACGGCCGGGCTGTCTGGTTGGCGTCGGGCCATGGCGGGCAAGTGCGAGGCGATGTTGAAGCCGCCGGCTTCGAGACTCACGCTCGTTCCGCCTTCAGAAAATCTCGGATGAGGGAAAGGGATTCGTCCCGCGCGTCCTCCAGAATCAAGTGTCCGGCCTCGGGGAAGACTTCAACTTGGGCGGCGGTGAACCGGTGGTTCCACTCCGACAGCACAGGATCGTCGAAGACAAAGTCCTTCTCTCCCCACAGGATGAGCATGGGTTTGTCCCGAACGGAGTGGAGCGCATCGGAGATTCCGGCTAGACAGCCGAAGCTGGGATCCTCCTGATGGAGGGGAATGTCCTGAACGAATCGCAGAACGGCAATTCTGTTTTTGTAAGAATCGTAGGGGGCGAGATACCCGGCTCTCTCCGAGGCGTTGAGACGGCGCTTCTTGCAACCGGCAAAAAGCCAGCCCCGGACAAAGCCGTTGAGTCCTCGAACGAACAAGGCGCCAAGTTTGGTGCTTCGGCAAAACCAAAGGGACCAGGGCAACTCTTTTGTCCCGGGTATGGGAAAGGCCGCGGTGTTCATGACCACCAAACGTGAGACGCGCTGCGGATGACGCGTGGCATAGCCCATCCCGATGGCGCCACCCCAATCATGCATCACGAGTGTGATGTTCTGCTTGATGTTGAGGGCGTCGAGCCAGGCTTCCAAATCGTCGATGCGGCGCTCGAGTCGGTATTCGTAGCGTGAGTCATCGGGCTTGTCGGAGAGGCCGCAGCCGATGTGATCCGGTGCCAGGACCTGGTGGGTCCCGCAGAGCTCCTGAATCAGCTTACGGTAGTAGAAGGACCAGCTCGGATTGCCGTGAAGACAAACCACGGGTTCTCCGGCGCCCTCGTCCACGTAGTGAAGCTTTAGGCCGCCGAGATCGTAATATCGGCTCTTGAAGGGATAGAGGCTTTCTACCACTCGAGCCCGAGCATCAGGCAATTCAGACCACTACCTATTCCCAAAAAGGCAACCGCGTTGCCGGACTGAAGGACGTCGCGCTCAGCGGCCAGTGCCGCGGTGATGGGCAGCGACACCGTTCCCATATTTCCCAGGTAGGCAAAGGTCGTGAAGTCTTTGTCCTCCGGTATTTGAAGCGTGCGCAGGATGAACTCCTGGTGAGAGGATCCCACCTGGTGGCAGATGGTCTTTTTGACATCTGCTTCGCTCCAACCCATCTCTCCCATGAACACCTTCCATGTTTCGAGGCCCAGTGCCACGCCGTGTTCCAGAACCGCCACCGCGTCCGTGGACATGAGCTGCCCATAGGTGGGCATTCCCTCTTGGCCCGTCTCCTCCATCCCCCACCGGCAAAGCCCGTAGTGCTCGGGCGCGCTGCGGGTCACCCCGCCCAGGAGCCGATGCTTCGACGCGGAGCCGAAGGAGCCATCGGTCAAGAGCACCGCCGCCGCCCCGGAGCCGCCGGTGAGGGTGGCCAGGGACATCTTGAAGAGCTCCATTTCCGGCTGAGCGATCAATCGGTCGATCATGGTGTCCACGATCTCGCGGGCGCTCTCGCAGGAGACCACGAGGCCGGCACGGATCTGACCCAACTCGATGCGGTTGGCGATGTCGAGCATGCCGTTCATGACGCCAAGGCAAGCATTGGAGATGTCGTAGACCGCGGCGCCGGGGCTGACGCCGATACCGTGGGCCACGCGGCAAGCGGTGGCCGGCTCGAAGCTTTCCCGGCACACGCCCGCATAAATAAGGACGTCGACGTCTCCCGGCATGACCGTCGACCCGTTCAGGGCAGCATGGCCAGCCGTAATGGCAGACTGAGATACCGGTGTATCCGGGTTCCACCAGCGGCGCTCGGAGATCCCGGTGAAGGCTTTCAATTGCCCGGGCTGGAAATGGAGAGCCTCGTAGACCGGCGCTAGACGGGCCTCGAGCTCGGCGGAGGTGACCACGACGGGCGGTAGCTCGTATCCGATGGTCTCCACAAATACCTTTGTGTACTTCATCGTTACTCGCCGCCCCAGGCTAGCTTGAAACCGGTCACTTCGTAGATGAGACGGCCGTCCACCGAAAGCGCGCCGGAGGCCTCGACGATGTGTTTCGGATCATCGATAGCGGTGACCCCGACATCGATGACAACGCGTTCGTCGGTGGGAATGACCTGACCGCGGTACAGCCAGCTATGCTCGCACCCGGGGATCATGGCTTCGAGACGGCCGTCGGCTGGTTCTCCCCATCGTTCTACTGCAAAGACTTTCATGAGCTGGATGATGGATTCCAATCCCAGGGACCCTGGCCACACGGGGTCTTGATAGAAGTGGGCCTTGAAAAACCAGGCCTCCGGGTTCACCGTCGTCGTACCGCGCACGAAACCGAGGCCTCTCGGGCCCCCATCGGGGACGAAGAGCTCCACCTCCGTTACCATCCGAAACGGTTCATCGGGAAAAGGCGCTTTTCGGGGTACCGAAAAGGCCCGTGCACGGCGCCGCTCGTCGTCGGTGGGAGCGTAGGGATTGCCGTCGCGGATGCCGACCTGGTTGACCAAGGCCTCTTTGGAAAAGAAGCCGAAATAGGTGTCGCCGGTGTAGACCGGCCCCCGCGCCGAGCGGATCTCGAAGTCGTAGTTCTGCACGATCATGCCCGCCGACTGGGAGACGCGCGTGATCTTCACCGTGGTGCTCAGGACACTCGTGTCGCGCGTGACCGGAACATGCTGCACACCTTGGCCTCCAAGGTTACGAAACGAGAGATCGATCTCGCTCGTCAACGCGGAGCCCAGATAAGCCGCCAGCCAACCGCAGGGCTGAAGGCCCACTTCCAGCAGCACCGCGAACGGCATGGTGTCCTGGTTGTTGGCGTCGAAGTACCAAGCGTCCCGGGGAACCTCGTACTGCGCCTCGATGACACCGCGGGCTTCGAGCTTCCAGGGCTCGGCTTCGATCTCGGTGATGCGGTCGAGGAACTGGTAAGGAGGGCCAGGCAAACGCGCGATGACCCGTTCCCCGTCAAACACCTTGTAGGGCTCACCGAAAGCTTCTGAAGGCTTGCCGATGGCGAAGGCGGTGATGCGATCCGTATCGAAGATCGCCGGTTTCCCGCCACGGACGCCCGTACCGCCTGAACCGAGGACCCATGTTCTCTCGAGCGACTCTTGATCCACACCGTCGAGCTGGAGAGACATGTTCGTGATCTCTACGATGGCCTTTCCGTCGGCGTACATGAGGGCGTCCACGATGACGTAGGGCTTCGGCGAGTATCCGATCTCCTTCAAAGAGACTTCGTACTGGACCTTGTCTGTGGACCGAATCACTTGGCCGCGGCACTTCAGCCCGCTGGCGATGCCGGGCACGGGCTGGTAGGCCACGCGATCCCCGGCAGCCACCCACCCCATGCGCAGAAGGAAGACACGCAATGTATGGAGACAACACTCGTACATGAGCGTGCCGGGCATGACCCTGTCATCGCTGAAATGGCAAGTCAAGAACCACGCGTCGGGGTGGATGTCCGCCTCGGCCCTGATGATTCCCAGCCCGAACCTTCCGCCCTGAGGATCGAGATGAAGCACCCGATCCAAGAGCTTCATGGTGCCGCCGGGAATGGTAGCTGGATTTTCCACGGGCAAGTTCGCGAAAGCGTCACCGAAGCACGCCGCGAGATGGCCGTCGCAGAGGGCCTGGATCGCGTCGTCGTCGTAGGACTCCACCAACCCCATCCCCGCCAATCCAGAAGGCGGACGCCAGTCGTCGGACCGCACACCGGGCTGGGGTCTGAGGTCCATTTGCGAATGAACGATGCCTTTGCCGGCGGCGAGCTCTTCCGCGTTGAAGAACCCCGCGCATCCTTTCTTCATGCTCAGCAAGAGCTCCCCATCCACCGTGGCCTCGAAGTTGAAGCGAAACAAGTGGGTGTCGCCTTGTCTGAAGAACTGGTCGATGGCGATGTCGTAGCGAATGGTCTCGCCGGCCCCGGGAAGACTTCGATGGAAAGTAACCTCGGCGTCCAGGAGACGGTAGACGGCGGCACCTTTGGTAACGAAGTCGATGCCCAAGTAGGCTGACAGAAACAGATCTGCTTGGCCGGCTTCAACAGCGATGCATGTGGGGATACGGCCGCCATCGAGGTACCAGGCTCCAGGACAAATGTCATGCTCGGTCACCACCCGGCCGTGACTCATGGATCTCGGCTCACCGTGGATTTCCATGATGCGATCGACGAGCATCAGGGGCTCGGCGGGAAGGCGCACTCGGGTGGGGTGGCTATCCACCGGCGCGAAATCGGGACCGAGGACTTTGGCGATGGAGCCGATGGCGAACTCCAAACAGGCGTCTCGATCCAAGGTCGACGCCGGCGCCGGCGCGATCGTCAACGGGCCATCGCCCATCCTTTGGAGCAATCGGTTTTGAAAGAGAAGGTTCTTGGCCACCGCGTCCTGAAGGCCTTTGCTCACGCGCAAGTAGGTGCCATGGGCCTCCCCGGTACGAACCACCGCTTGGTGGAGCCCCCGAATGACGTCGACGCCCACACCGGACAGCGGCGTGGCCGGCGTCGCCCGCCCTGAGACTACGCGCTTACTCATGAGGGCAGGCGCCGTGAAAGGCCGGCCTCCTACCGTGACTTTCAGGGATCGACTGCGGCTCCTCGTCTCGTCTGACGCGACGAGCCCTTTGTATAGGGGCCCCAAGTCGATGGGGACCCTTTCAGCGATGAGCGTGGCCAAGCCTCGGAGCAGCGCATTGACTTCGCCTTGGCCCTGGACGTTCACCGAGACGGCGCGGTGCGGCTCGTCCTGAAGAATGCTATCGATCATCCGACTGGTGGAAGCACCAGGTCCCATCTCGACGAATATCCTCACGCCGTCGGCGTAGGCTTTGTGAACCACGGCGGGAAAATCGAATCCGTCAAGGGCCTGGCGGGTGATGGACGTCGCCGCCGTCTCCCGGGTGACCTCATGAGTCCCGCCCCCGGCCACCGAGTAGAAGCGCATGCTATCACGTGGCGTTGTTTCGAAGAGATGGAGGTCGTGATACGCCTTCTCGACTTCGCCGGCCACCTCGCAGTGAACGGTGGTGACGCCGTTGATGGGAACGAGACTTGCTCCCAGGGACGAGGCAAATCTCGTCACCGCGGAACGGTCACCCCCGATGACACATTCATCCTGGGTGTTGATGATTAACAGGTAAACGTGCTCGTGTTCTCGCAAGGTGGCCTTCACGGTTCGGGCCGGGCGGTCCACTACGCCGACGAACCAGTCCACGGGAGAACCGTTCGGAAGCCCCCAAGAGCGCTTGACGGCCTCGCAAGGACCGGCCAAGTCGCTCACAAAAAGTGACGACGTTTCCATGCGCGCGAGCATTTCGTCTCGCTGTTTCCAAGTTCGAGTGGCGAACAGGGCCGCCGACTCGCCAAGGCTGTATCCAATGACGGCATCGGGGCGAACCCCGAAGGACTCCATGACATCGGTGGCCAATGTTCCGAGGGTAACTTGGCCGAAGATAAGAGCGTGGTGGCTTTCGTCAAAATCTTCAGGAGGCCGAGCGCCCCAAAACCATTCGGGCACCATCTGCCGCTTCAAGAAGCGGTTTTCGCGGTCGTGACGATGAAGGATCTCGGGAAAACGCAAGGCGAGCTCACGCCCCATGCCGTGGTAGTGATTTCCCGAACCCGGGTAGACAAAAGCAAGGCTACCTTCATTCGCTAAGGGTTTCTTGCTCTCGAAGATCCGTGTCTCGTCGGCACCCCGAAGCAGGTCGCCGACGTCGGAGCTTCGTTCGGCGACCACGGCAAGGCCGAGCTTGCGGGCGGGCTGCAGCGGGTTGTCGTGATGCCAGCGAGCCGCCAGTATTCGGGCATCGTCGTCGTCGGCATGGTTGGCAGACTGTGAGTCCAACCAGTCCGTGAGTCGGCGGCTCTCTGCAGCGAGCCCTGCATCATCATCCGCCTCGATAGCGAAGAGGGCGTCGGTCGTCGGCGCGATAGCTCGTGCGCTGCCTAGAGGCTCGTGATACTTTTCCGGCGCGTACTCTTCCAGCACGACATGACAGCAGTTTCCGTCGACACTCATGCCGCTGACCCCAGCTCGGCGGGGCCCTTCGGCCCTGTTTCTCAACCAGGGACGAGCGGGACCGGGGAGCACGCGGTTGTAGAGCGCGAGCGCGGTTTTCGTAAGGGATGCCATCCCAGACGCAGCGCCAGCGTGACCTATATCTTTCTTGACGCTACCCGTGGCGGGCCGCTCCACCAGAGACTGAAAATGTCTAGCAAAATGTGTAGCTAAGGCGGATTTTTCGGCCCTATCCTCACAAGGAATGCCGCTGCCATGGGTCTCGATGTAGCTCACGGAGGAGGGGACGATGCCCGATTCTTCGTACGCTCGGCGGAGCGCCGACTCATAGGCACGATCGGTGGGCACGGTTGTCTCGACGCCACCACCGGTGGCGCTTCCCGAGCCTTTGATCACTGCGTAGATCCGATCACCGTCGGCCTCGGCGTCCTCGAGACGCTTGAGCACGAAAGCTGCGGCGCCTTCACCGAGGAGGGGTGTCCCACGCTGTCCCTTGGGCCGCGCCTCGTGAGCCGCCAAGACGGCCCTTACGTCACCGGCGAGATCCACCGCTCCCACGAGGGCCTGATGAACACTTCCGGTCGAGAGCGCCAGCACCGCTGCTTGAAGCGCCTTGATGCCCGAGGTCTCCTCGCTGGACAGAGTGAAGCTCGAACCACCGATGCGGAACTCCCGAGCCAAGCGGCTCGCAACGATGCCACCCAGCGCACCCATCGTTCGGTTGGCCGTGAGAGGTGGACCGGCAGCGTCGGCAAGAGCGTTTCGCTCCGCCTTCTCCGAAGCGAGCACCGACCATCGGAAGTTGAAGTTCGTCGTGTTGAGGTCCAACCCGATGCCGACAAAGACCCCGGTCGAGAGTTTCTCTTCGGAGCCAAGACCCGCATCGTCCATGGCGCCCTTGGCGACGGCGAGCATCAACGACTGCTGGGGAAGCATGTCCTCGAGCTCCAACGGAGGTATCCGAAACCGGTCGAGGGGCAGGGAGAGCTCGCCCATGAAGTGGCCTTTGAAGTCAGCTGCCGAGAGTCCACGGTCCTTGAACCAGGAAGACTCCTGAACGCCCCACCATAAACCGTTCTTCTGCGGATCCCGACGTTCGTCGCCGAGCACCTGCTCCGCGAAGGCCGTGAGGGATGCGATCGATCCGAAGTGAGCGTCCATGCCGACGATCGCCACCGGCGCGTCTCCGCGCACCACCGGCGTTTCGACAGGGCTGCTATCCTCAATGCTTCCCGTCCATTCCTCGACCAACACGTGGGCGTTGATGCCGCCAAAGCCGAAAGCGCTTACGGCGGCGCGGCGCGGAGTCGCTCTATCCCGCGTCTCCCAGGGCTGCGCCTCGGCGAGCACTTTGAAAGGGCTCGCCTCGAGATCCATTTTCGATCCGGCTCGGGAGAAGTTGGCCGTGGGCGGAAGGGTCCGCGCCTTCATCGCCAAAAGAACTTTGATGAATCCCGCGGCGCCGGCCCCAGTGAGCAGATGTCCCACGTTGGACTTCACACCGCCGATAACGCACGGCCCATCCTGCCCGGCCCAGAGCTTTTTCAAGCTCTCGAGCTCAACCGCGTCGCCCACCGGTGTGCCGGTGGCGTGGCACTCGATGAGATCGACATCCTGCGGTGACCAACCCGACTGCTCATAGGCCGGCCGCATGGCCCTGAGCTGTCCCTCGGTGCTCGGCGCCAGAAGCTTGCCTTCCACGTCGTTGGAAAGACCGATGCCCGTGATGACGCCGTGAATGTGGTCTCCGTCCCTGAGCGCATCGCTCAGGCGTTTGAGAACCAACATCCCGGCGCCTTCTCCCACGACGAGGCCGTCGGCCGTGCGATCGAACGGCGAGCAGCGACCGGAAGGGGAAAGGGCACGCAGCTGGGAGAACCCCATTTGAGTATAGAGACAGTTGGTACGAGACACCCCCCCGGCGACCATGGCGTCCGAGCGCCCGGAGATCAGATCATCCGAAGCGAGCTTCAGAGCGTAGAGCGACGAGGCACACGCGGCGTCCAACGTGCAGCTTCCGCCACCGAGCCCCAGGGCTTTGGCCATCACCCCTGCAGGGAGACCCGCGACATAGCGATTGAGAGGATGGGTGCGGCCGAGCTCTCCGGACGCCATCCGGTTGCCGGTGCTCTCGTCAAAAGTTCGGCCGAGGATCTCCCGCGCTATGTTCGAAGAGCTGTCGGTGGGCAGGGCAATGTTCCCGATAACGACGCCGACGCGCTCGCGGCTACCCTTGCCAAGCCCAGCGTCTTCAACGGCCTGCCGACAAGCGTGGAGCGCCAAGTGAAAGAGAGGATCGAGCGCGGCAACGACATCTGGATCCAGATCCAGATCGCGCATGTCCAGATGGAAGTCCTCAACAAAGCATCCTCTAGTGGAGTACACCTTGTCCGCTGCGCCGACTTCAGGGTCATGAGCCCGAGCGGAATCCAGAACCCAGCGATCGGGAGGCACTTCCCGTGAAGCATCCACGCCGGCGGCGATGTTGGCCCAAAAGCGATCGAGGTCCGGCGCTCCGGGAAAAATCCCGCCCATACCGACCACGGCGATGGGGGGCTTCATCGGAAGGAAATTAGACCGCCTAGACTGAAAGCCGATTGCGGGTGAACGCCTCGCTGAGGGAGTTGTCCAAAACGCATTCGTAGTCCTCGAGACGAGCCACGAGACCGCCCTCGCCATCGATGAAATCCATGTCGGCCCGGGCTAAACGGTTTCCGTTCTCGTTGATCTTGATCACGACGGAGACACCGTCCTTTGGAAAAGAGTTTCTGAACTGACGATAGCGCCCCGCAAAAGTCGGTAGGGAAGCCGCTCCGTGAATCTCGCGGCTCCACACGATCATCAGTTGAAAAGCGACGTCGAGCGCCAACGGATCGGCGAGCCATTCGCTTCGGAAGGGCTCGTCTATCCAACGGGGAGGAGCAACCGTTGGGCCGGTGCGGGCGATGATGGCATCACTGGAAAGGCCTTTCACCTCTCTAATCCCCTGCAGAGCGGGCCCATGAAAGAGAAGGTCGCGATAGATCTCGTCGCTGGGCCGGTGGTAGGGACGGGTGTTAGCGCTCAGCAGGGGGACGGCAGGCTTGGGCAGACGGGACGCCAGATGAATATGGGTCCGGGCATGGTGGTGCTTCTTGCCGTCGGCGCCGGTGCTGCGAATCTCTACGGGAACGCTAAGGGCGCCCGCGCCGTTTTTCTTGACGCCTTTGCCGGTGAGGACCTGGGTGCTGCGGGTTTCGTCCGCATCCAAGATCAGCCCCTTGAGCATTCTGAGCTCATCGAATCCGTGGAAGCGAAGTCCCGGATTCTTGTGCAAGGCGCCATGGGCCATCCACTCCACCATCAGAGCCATGGGAACGACCGCGTGGCCATTCAATACGTGATCCTTCAGCATCGGCACCTGCTTCACACCGACGTCCCTCTCGAAGGCGACACTCAAGTTCCCGTTCCAAGTCGACTCATCCATCGTGTTAGAGGGAGTCGCGAGCATCACGACCTCTACGGCGTCCCGGCTACCATGGCGAATCTCATCGATCAGGGCGCGGCTGCCCTTTTGAAGATCGATGAGTCCCACACCCTCGGCATGGAACACTTTGGACAGGGCGGGCGTGACCATCCCACCGTCCCAAGGACCCCAACCCACGGAAACCACCCGGGCGGAAGGAATCCTCGCGGCCAGCTGCCACGCGGTCTTGTTGAGCACTTCGTTGGCCACGGCATAGTCCACTTGACCTTTGCGACCAAAGCGAGCCGTGGACGACGAAAACAAAACCACAAACTTGAGGGCGTCGACCTCCACCGCGTCCAGGAGGGCGGTCATGCCGACGACCTTTGTCCCGAAGACCCGGGAGAACTGCTCCGCGGTCTTCTGCTCGATGAGTTGATCCGCGAGCACACCAGCGCCGTGTACGAGACCGGTGATGGGTCCGAGCTTCGTGCGAACGTGAGCAAGGACGTTGCGCACCGCTCGGGTGTCGCGGACATCCACCGCGCGATACTCGACGTGTCCGGCCGTCCTCGCTAAATCGTCGAGCGTCTGCTGAATCTCGCGATTCGCCATGTGGCGTGCGTACTCTTCCTCAACTCGCTTGGGAGAGGCGCCGGCGCGGGCCCGGGCTACGATCTCCTTCTTGATGTCCGCTTCGGCGGTAAGACCTCGAAGCCACTCGGGCTCGGCGGTGGGCTCTGGACTCCTCCCGAGAAGCACGAGCTTCGATCCAAAAGTGTGGGCTAGCTCCCGGGCCGCCGCGGCGGTCACACCTCGGGCTCCACCCGATAGAACAATGACGTCGTCCTCACCGAGCTCGAAGGACGCGTCCTCGGCAATGATGGTGCAGGGCGAGAGCTCCAAAGTGACGCGACCCGTTTTCGTGAGTCCCACTTCGAGAGGCCCTCCGTGGAGGACCTCGTCCACGATACCGTCGGCCAAGTCAGGGGTCTCCGGCGCAACGTCCAAGGCTTTGCAGTGCACTTCAGGCCACTCGATGCTGGCCGTCTTGGTGAGACCGGCCAGTCCGCCGGTCGAAGCCCGCATCTCGGGACCCATGGCGTTCAATCCAAACGCGCCGTCCAGACGAGACACGGTAGCGAAGACCGACCCTCCATCGCGGCCACACCGGCGCAGCGCAGGGGCAACGCGACTCAAGAGCGTTAGGGATTGCGCAAGAAACTGGTCGCTGTCGGGACTCATCGGGCCTACCACGACGAGGCCGGCCAGCGCAGACGGTGATCCCAGGGATGCCGCGTCTTCGAGATCGACTAGACGGGTCTTATGACCCCGCGCCTCCAGCCGATCGGCGACCTTTGCCGAGAGGCCGGAATCGTCACGCGAGATCCATATGACGGCGTCAGTAGTCAGAGATAGCTTCTTGCGCGCCGCCGCTTCGTCCAAGGATGTGACCGTGAGCACGCTTCTCTGCGGCGTCCGGGCCCGAGAGCACACCGGTTCGTCCACGTCTACCGTCGGCGGACTCGATGAAGTGTAAGTCTTCGTCGCGTCCGACAGCGTGTCCACCACGTTACGTAACGTTCGCCAGGAATTGATGATGCCATTGGCAATGTCGGGCATCGAGGGTGTCTTGTCTCTGAGGAAGGAGAAGATCTCCGCACGCTTGACGCGATCGATACCCAGGTCCGAGTTGAGATCCATGTTCATGTGGAGTGAATCCACCGGAAATCCTGTCTTGGCCGAAACGGCCGCCAAAACATTCGAGCTGATTTTGAAATCCACTGCGGGCGCCGACGCCGGTGTGTCGGCATTCGTCTTCGCGTCCGTCGACGTCTTCGCTGCTTCCGTAGGGAAAGCGTTCCCGCGGTCTTCGGTGAGGAAATCCACGACCTGTCTTAGAGTGCGCAGGGCGCCGAGGTGCTCCGGGCCCACGGGCGGCGACTCGGGAATGCGCTGCTGCAACGTAGAGAGAATTTCCACGCGCTTGATGGAGTCGATGCCTAGGTCCGAGTCCATCTCCATGTCCAGATTCAAGATGTCGACCGGGTATCCCGTCTTCTCCGCGACGACCTCGAGGAGAACACCTTCCACTTTACTGGCGTCGATATCGGTAGGACCGGAAGGCACGTTCGCTTCCGTTTCAGAAGCGGCTGCAGGCGTTTCGACCTGCCTTTCCGGGACCGCCACTGGAGCCGCAGCTTGAACTGGCGTCACAGGAACCAGCACGGGCCCTGGAACAGATTCGGCTCGCGGCAGAGATGATGGCGTCAGGCCCAGCCGCTGCTCGACAAGGCGTTGCTGCTGTTCGACGAGGGATTGAAGCGTGCGTTGGGCCGACTCCTGGCCTTTCAGAAACTGCTGATGGAGCGCGGCGGTTTGCTCCTGCATCTTCTGAAGCGCGGCCATGTTCTCTTGTGTCATCCGTAGCGCGTCATGGAGTATGACGTTGCCCGAAGAAGATGCGGCCATCAGAGGTTCGTTGTTTTCAACGGGTTTTCGGGGTTTGACGGGTTCGGGTGGTTGACGACTCATGTTCGCTGGCGTTTTCGCCGTCGCTTTCGCACAGGACGAAGGGATCGGAGCCTCCTCCTTCTTTTTGGGTTTGACATAGTTAGCGCCGCTGATGGTCACTGTGAGAGCTGGCTCAGCGTCGTCCGAGCTCGTTAGTAATAATGACGCCTCGGGGTCCCACTGACTCCAATCGACGTGGAAACCGTAGGCGGAGGCACGGGCTAGGACCCGGGCGAGGTCTAAGGCACCGGAGCGCTTGCCCGACGAAGCGTCCAGCGCTTGGGCTACATGTTCTTCGTTCTCGAGAATCGACTGGACCAAACCGGTGAGCCGGCTTCCGGGGCCGACCTCGAGAAAAAAGCGAGCACCGTCTCGGTGCATGGCGCGGATTTCGGCGGCGAACTCCACCGGTCGGGCGAGTTGACCGGCCAAGAGTGCAGCGATGGCTTCGGGCTCATCGGGATAGGTCTCGCCGGTGGTGTTGGCATAAACTTTCCGCCGAGGTGTTCTGATGTCCAGCCGGCGGAGCTCGGTGGCCAGAGGCTCCGAAGCTTCGGCAACGAGAGCGCTGTGAAAGGCGGCGGAGACCGGAAGACGCTTGCATCGGATCCCACGCCTCTCGAGGGCCTCGGTCGCTTTTTGGACCTCGTCGGTGGGGCCAGATAGAACGAACTGGGCCGGAGCATTTTTGTTGGCCACCACCAAGGCGAGATCATCCTCGGCGAGGATGGTTTCGATGGTGCTCTCATCGGATTCCACCGCCAACATCGCTCCACGATCGCCCTTGCCCTCGCCCATGAGTTTGCCGCGGAGCGTGGAAAGGTCGGCCAGCGTTCGGGCGTCGAGCACCTCGGCTGCATGCAGGGCCACCAGTTCGCCGTAGCTGTGACCCGCCACGGCGGCGGGCTCGAGACCAAACCTTTGGAGCGCGCCAAGGGTCCCCACCGACACCGCGCCGATGGCCGGCTGGGCCGCGTCGGTCGCGCGCAGGGCTCGTTCTTGATCCCTTTTTGTTTCCTCGTCGAACGCGGGATGGGGATAGATGATATCGCTGAGTGGCTTGCCGGCCTGGTTCAGACTGTCCAGAAGCTCGGGGAACTGACAGGCTAAATCTCTGAGCATGCCCACGTACTGCGAGCCTTGGCCGGGGAACAGAAAGGCCAAAGATCCATCCGGCGCTCCAGTGCCGTAGAAGGCGCCGTCTGGTGTCGTCCACGAGCTCTTGTCGGTCGCACGCTTTAAGAGTGCCGTGGCGCCTTCGAGACACTTTCCGAGAAGGGTAGGCTCCGTAGCCAGGGTCAGCCGCTCGGCGGCCTCATGGCGAAACGCGCTTCGGGCCCGTGCGGCCAGCTTTCGTAGTTCGTTGCCCCGCCGATCGGAAGGGAACGCTTTGGCGGCGCTCAACAACGCCTCTCGCGTGTCGGCCGAAAAAGCTAGAAGAACGGTCTCACCATCGAAGTCCGGGGCTGCCTTTGCCGCTTCGGCCTCTTCGACGACGCAATGGAAGTTGCTGCCACCAAACCCGAAGGCGCTCACCGCGGCCCGCCTCGGATGATCCGCCGAACTAAGCCAGGGCCGCTTCGTCGTGTTGACGTAAAAGGGTGAGCTCCCGTTGCTCAGCACATCCAACGGCTCGGTGACTTTCAAAGTCGGAGGGAGAACCTTATGTTTCAGTGCCAGAGCCACTTTCATCACGCCGGCGACGCCTGCGGCAGCCTTCGTGTGTCCCAGCTGTGATTTGACGCTGCCCAAGGCGCACCATTTCCCGTCGTCATCGGCTTCTCGGAAAACTGCGCAAAGAGATGTGACTTCGGTGGCGTCGCCCACTTTCGTGCCCGTGGCGTGGGCTTCGACGAGCTCGATGCTCAGCGCCGAGATCTCCGCCGCGGCGTAGGCCTCTCTCAGCGCCTTGGCCTGCCCGCGGGCGAGCGGCGTGTAAACCGCGGTGCCGGTGCCGTCGCTGGACGAGCCCACGGATCGGATGACCGCGTGGATGATGTCTTTGTCTTTGCGAGCATCGGCCAGCCGCTTGAGAACCAGAACGCCGAGACCGTCACCGATAATCGTGCCGTCGGCTGACTTGTCGAACGGTCGGCAATCGCCGGTGGGCGAGAGTGCCGGCGTCTTGCTGAAGCACATGTACATGAAGATGTCGTTAAAGGTATCCATGCCTCCGGCGAGCACCATATCGGAGCGTCCGGCGGCGAGCTCCAGGCCCGCAAGGTGAAGGGCGCCCAATGAGCTGGCGCAGGCCGCGTCTACGACGCAGTTTGTGCCGTGGAGATCGAGTCGGTTGGCGATGCGCCCGGCCACGACATTGCCCAAGAGTCCTGGGAAGGATTTTTCTTGCCAATCCACATAGCCATCGGAAATTTTCTGGACCACCGTGTCGGCAACGTCGTCGACGACACCGGCTTGTTTGAGTGCCCGTCGCCACAAGGGGTGTCCCAAGCGGGCCCCCAAGGGAATCGCCAGCTCCAGCGTGCCCGTGACGCCGAGGATAACGCTGGCCCGATCCCGATCGAAGCTTCCCTTCTCGCCGTAGCCCGCATCTTCCAGGGCCTTCTGCGCCACCATGAGTCCCAAGAGTTGGGTCGTGTCCGTGGCCTCCAAATCGTTGGGCGCGATGCCGAAAGCAAGGGGATCGAAGGCCACCGGTGACAAGAATCCGCCGCGACGGGCGTAGGTGCGATCCGTCGCCTTCGGATCCTCATCGAAGAAGTCCTTCACGTTCCAGTGTGTGGAAGGAATGTCGGTAATGGCGTCCACACCGTTCTTTAGATTGGCCCAGTAAGCCTCCACATTATCGGCCCGGGGGAAAAGACAAGCCATGCCCACGATGGCCAGAGGCTCTTGTTTCATCCGACCGTTACTGGACACAGAGCTCCTCCATCGGCCGCGGCCGGTATTCGCTCCACGAGCGTGGTGGTTGGACGCCCTGACTGCGAAGGGCATTGACGCGGGTCAGCAAAGCGGCGCCTTGCAAGATGTTCAAGGCAACGGTGACCACGCTACGGTTCTCCGGTTCGTCCAGAAAAGATCCCTTCGCCCATTCATTGAATGCCCCCATGGCGGGCCCGCACCATATCTGGTAGTCGATGGCCCGGGAAGTATCACCGGCATTGGCCCATTGCGACGATTGGCCGAGATACCAGCGGAAGACGAGGGCCATCTTGTGCTTCGGATCCTTCGCCGCTCGCTCCAGCTGGGCCGGATCCCGATCGGCGAAAAAGTCACGGCACTGGCTCCACACCGCTTCCACGGGGGCCTGGAAGTAACTCTTTTCCAACGCGGCCATCTCGGTTTTAGGAATCGTCTCCAAGCTTTCACAAGCTCGGTAGAGGTCGTAGAGTTTCTGGGCTCGCATGGCGAACATCGTGCCGCGCTTCAGCACCTGTACCCTCACACCCATCTCGAACATGTCGGCCGCAGGCGCCATGGTAACGTCGGCCTGCTCGGCGGCGGCAAGCATCCTGCGCACGGTGTCCGACGTGCCCGCCTCGACGCAGGACTGGTTGACCGAGCCGGTGAGGATGTAGGCGGCCCCCATCGAAAGGGCCGCGGCGGCTGAAATAGGCGTTGAGATGCCTCCGGCGGCACCGACCCTGAGGGACTCGCTGTAACCATGCTGTTCCTGCAGCTCATCCCGCAACGCTATCAGTGTAGGCAAGAGGGTCAGGGCCGGCTGGTTGTCGGTGTGACCGCCGGAATCCGCCTCGGCGGTGATGTCCTGGGCCATGGGAATGCGAGCGGCTAGGCGAGCCTGCTCCTCCGTGATGTTCCCGGAGTCGACGAGAGACTTCAAGAAGCGTTTTGGGGGTGGGGAGAAAAACTTTGTGGCGACCTCTATCCGAGACACCTTGGCGATGAGCCGGTTCGGCGTCACGATGCGCCCTTGAAAATCTTCGTGAATCCCGTGGACGCGATAGCGAACCACGGGGAGCGTGAGATCCAGATAAGCCGAGGCCGAGGCGAGGTGCACGCCGCGCCGTATAAAGAGTTCGGCCACGGCAGATTCGAGATCGGGTTCGTTGGGGCTATGGATGAGGTTGAAGCCGTAGGGTCGTCCCTCCATGGAATGCGACAAGCGGTCGATGGCGGCTTCCGCCGCCTCGAGAGGCAGGCCCGCGGCGCCGAAGAAGGCGATCATCCCAGCTCGGCCCATGGCCTCCACGATCTCGGCCGAGCCGATCCCATTGGCCATGGCGCCGGCGATGTAGGGATAGCGCAGGCCATGGTCTGCAAGAAATCCCGAGTCACCGAGGTGCTCAGGAGGGGTGGCCGGCGAGTAGCCCACGATAGGAAGCGCGTCGCGCCCGGGGACATCCGTTCCCAGAGTGGCGGTACCGCCGGTCACACGGGCGCACGCGCCCCGATCCGAGATGAGGATCACGGGTCGTTGAGTGTCCTGCACGGCCTCCTTGACAGCGTCCGCTCGGCGATCCACTTGGGAGGCGGGACCCATCCACCAGCCCAAGGGCGCTTTGGGCCCTGGCGAGCTATGGCTCAGGCGGGAGACGTCCGAAACGAGCCCATGAGCGCGGTGCTCTTGGATCGGCATGCGTAGCCGGTTCGTTGACGGCACCCCGGTTCTCGCGGTTTCGCTGGTCACATTGTTCTCGCGTCTCGTTCCAAGCTCGACAACCCGTTTAGTCCGCCGATGAACCCGTAGTGGCCCAAAGAGCTTCGAGCGATGCGGCGTGGAGTGCTAGCTCCCCCATACGGGAAGACCCTGTGGGGCCTCCGAAAAGAGTGCCTAAATGCGTGAATAGGAAAGCCTGTCGCATGTGCGATGGGAATGCAAATACCAATTTATGATCATAACCAAGTTTCGAAGGAAGGTGTGGTGTGGAACTGCGCAGACGCGTTGGGGCAAATCCTTCGAGATCGTAGCGGAGAAGGTGTGCTTTTCGAAGGCAACGGTCAGGCGGACCACATCCACACCCGCCAAAGTACAGTGTATCTCACACGAATCGATTCCTAAAGGCCTACCGGGAAGAGTGACAGTACGCACCCAGCATCTTAGGTTTTATCCGACCATTTTCGATCTTCACCTCGTCCCGAACGCGATTCCACTTCCGCGATCCAGCCACGCTCGAGCTCTTCCGCGGGCACGCTCGAGAGATAGGGTTTGATGTCGAGAATGGGACTTCCATCGAGCATGTCGACGCCGCGCACGCGAAGCTCGTTTCCCTCGCGCGCGATCAAACGCACGACGGTCAAGCCGACCGGGTTGGGCCGGCGCGGCGAGCGAGTGGCGAAAACACCGTGAGGTCGATCGTCCGTCGGCGGGTAACTGATGAGATCGTAGTGGTCGGATCGATCGAAGACCCAAATGACGAAGAGGTGAGAAAACTCTTCGATATCGAGGAGTCCCTCTGCCATCTCAGGCAGGAGCTCGAGCGTTCCCTCGCGCGTATGTTTGGCGCCGATCCCTTTCGAGATTTGAGACGTTTCTTTAAACGGCGTACGCGCGTAGCCGATCGGCTCGAGCGTCCAAGTCTTTTTGGTCATAGAAGTCCCCATCGCACGTCGAGTGCGAACACTACGGCGGCCGTCATGAAGGAGAATCCAGCGAGGCCCCAGATCCGCAAGCCGTGTGACGGTCTCATCGACGGATCTTCGATGAGACGTGTTACACAATAATAATTGAGCCCATACAGAAGCGGGGCGACCGCGAGGCTCACGAGCCCAATGAGCTGCACCATGAGAACGGGGTTCGGGAAAATGTGGTTCGCAAAGATCGCGAAAGTGAAGATCACCGCCATGAAAATCCAATAGGCAGGATCCGCCTTGTGTTTCAAGGGTACTTTCGAGTGAACGAACGATTTCGGTCACTCTCCGATGACCTCCGCCCACGCGGGCGGTGCCATTGCTGTCAAATTGAGCTGGTGACTGACAGAATGGTCCAATGAAGACCGATGCGCCAAGCTACCACGGCTATCGATTTCCACCGGAAATCATCAGCCACGCCGTCTGGCTCTACCACCGATTCTGCGTGAGCTTTCGAAACGTCGAAGAGCTGCTTGCTCAGCGAGGCATCACGGTTTCCTACGAAGCGATCCGACTTTGGTGCATCAAGTTCGGGCCGGAATACGCTCGGCGACTGAAGCGTCGGCAGGGTCGCCTTGGTGACACGTGGCACCTGGACGAGGTCTTCATAAAGATACAAGGCGAACGCCAATACCTCTGGCGCGCGGTAGACCAAGATGGTGATGTGATTGATATCCTCGTCCAGCCTCGCCGTGATCAGAAAGCCGCCAAACGATTCTTCCGCAAGCTGTTGAAAGGGCAAGGCCGTCCGCCCTGGCAGCTGGTCACCGACAAACTGAGAAGCTACAGCGCCGCTCACCGCGAGGTCATGCCGTCCGTCGTCCACGACACTGACCAGTACAGAAACAACCTAGCCGAAGTCTCGCACGAACCGACGCGACAACGGGAACGACAGATGCGGAAGTTTAAAACTCCTGGGCAGGCGCAACGATTCTTGACCGTGCATGGACTCGTGCAAAACCTCTTTCGCGTCGGACGGCATTTGTTGCAAGCGCATCATCATCGGGAGCTACGAGACCGCGCTTTCATCGTCTGGCAGGAGGTAACCTGTGCCGTCCGATGAGAGCAAAGGAAATCAGCTCGACGCAATAGGTTCGCTCGCTCAACGTCAACTTGACAATACCTGGTAGGCTTGTCTCGGAGCGTGCCTTCGTGGATAGCAGAGCCACTTCGGTAGTTCACCAGCAGGAGTGATGACCTACTAGTTCTTTTTCGCCGCTTTCTTCTCGGCTTCTTCTGGGAAGTCCTTGACCACGCACGTGGCGGCTCGGCAGTGAGCCGAGTCTTCTGAACCAAGATCGATAAGTAACTCAACGGTCTCGGGGTATTGAAGGTTGTGTGGTCTCGGACCGTTTGCCATGTCTGCGACCGAATCTCCCGTTGCCCCTTCGACGTCCCGGTCCGTTTCGCCGATGCCGCCGAAGATCATCGCGGCCCGGGCTCTGACATCGGCGCCCGTCGCGATGAGGTAGAGCATCACGTCGCGGTCTTCGGTCAAGGCCGCACCATGGAGCGGCGTGTAGCCCTGATTGTCCGCTTGGTTCACGTCGGCGCCGACCTCTTCCACCAGATATCTCACGGCGTCGAGCCGAGCATCCGGAACGACATTGCTGGTCTGCGGCTCGAGGCCAAATCCCGCTGCAGCCTGAAGGGGTGTCGATCCGTGGATCGTCGGTATGGTGGGATTCGCGCCCGCGGCGACCAGAAGCTTCATCGCGGCGACGTCATTCGATTTCGCGGCGCGCCAAAAAGCAGTGGCGCCCTCTTGCTTGATCCAGTCTCCGTGGAACGTCCGGTACCATGGTTTTCTTGCCAGCCGTGCGTCTACGTTGGCGCCGGCGTTCACGAGGGCCTGCATCAGATCCAGATAGTGGGTTTTCTCCTCTGTAACACTCGGCGGCGGATACCACGTGCGGGCTGCCCATTTTCCATCGATGGTCGCATAGAGCGGGGCCAGGCCGGTCTTGCTCTTAAGGTTCGGATCGGCTCCGTGGTCAACGAGGAGCTTGGCATTGTCGAAGTTGCCATTGATGATGGCGGACGTGAGCGCGCTCATATTGTCCGCCGCACTCACCTGATTTACGTTTGCTCCTCCCTGAACTAGCTCACGCACGACCGCCAGATGCCCCTCGCGCGCGGCAAAATGGAGCGCCGTCATGCCGCCCATGACGGGAGGATTCTTTGCGCCCTCGTAGCGTATGTTCCGGTCCTTTTGCTTCTCGATGTACCGGTATTCTCGCTTGATGATCTCGGTCACTTTGGTGACGGCGTCCAAATCGGCGCCCTGTCGTGCGAGCATCCGGACCGCCGGAACACGCCCGAGTGCCGAAGCGAACATGAGCGCCGTCTGCCCGTTCGTTTCGTCTTTCGCGTTCACTTCGGCGTCGTGATCCAGCAGGAGTCTCACCGCATCCGTGTCCCCGGAAGCCGCTGCGAGCATCAGAGGCGTCGTGCCATTCGTGTTCGTCGATCGCGCATCAGCGCCTGCTCTCAGCAAGACCTCCACCACAGCAGCATTGCCGTTCTTGGCAGCCATGAACAAAGGGGTGAGCTCGCCCAATCGGGTAGTGGCTCGGATGTCTGCCCCCGCCTCGACGAGCAGTCGCGCCATTTCAGGATCGTTTCGATAGGCAGCCCAGTGGAGCGCCGTGCTCCCATCGCCTTGGGCAACATTGACGTCCACCCGCTGCTCGAGCAAGGCTCGAACAGTCGCTCGATCGCCCTGCATGGCCGCGTCGGCGAGCGACACTTTGGCCGGGGTGGCGCCGAAAACGCCGATCGGCGCGAGCACCAGGAGCAAGCACGAGCCAGCAACTATGTGTTTGGCGAACATGTCATCACCCATCGTGAGTTAGATAGAAAGAGGCTCCGTACTGTCACCAATGCTTTCGACGTTCATCCCGAGTTTCTGCAAAGAGGTCAGCAGGATATTGGCCTGTGGGGTCTCGTCCGGGCAGCGCAAGTGCAAGTTCCCTTCGAGGGTTCCGGCCGCGTGTCCCAAGAGGAGCATCGGTACTTGCTTGTGACCATGAATATTGCCGTTACCCATCGGGCTTCCGTAGAGGACGAGGGTGTGGTCGAGCAAGTTGCCGTCGCCGTCGGGCGTGTTCTTCAGCTTGTCCAGGAAGTACGTCATCATCTCCACGTGGTAGCGATTGATCAACGCGTTGTCCTCGATGAGCGAAGGCTTCTGCTGATGGTGGGAGGCGGTGTGGAACGGCGTCTCGCTGCCGCTCACGGAAAAGACGCGGTTGCTCGTGTCGCGACTGAGCTTGAAAGAGGATACGCGCGTCACTTCCGCGGCGAATGCCAGCGCCTGGAGGTCGTACATGAGCTTGACGTGCTCTTCCCAAGAGTCGGGGACCCCGACCGGAGCAGTTGGCTGCTCTCTTTCGAGACCACGCGACTGGTTGTACTCCTCGATGTTTTGAATCCGCCGCTCGATTTCCCGGATGTTGTCCAAGTAATCGTTGAGCCGTCGCCGATCTACAGGGTCTAAATCGGCGCGCAGCCGAGCAACATCTTGGGTAATGCCGTCGAGAATGCTCCGGTTGATCCTTCGCCGGGCCGCCCGGTCCTCGGGCGAGCCGCCCGAGCCGAATAGCTCCTCGAAGGCGAGGCGCGGATCTCGCGTCATGGGAAGCGGTGTCGTTGGCGAAGACCAAGAGATCGTGTCCATATAAACGCAGCTATAGTGATAGCCGCAGGTGCCGGAAGAGTCGAGATTCTCGATGCTCAGCTGGATCGACGGCAGCGGTGTGTCCTGCCCGGCCTCCTGCGCGTAGATCTGGTCTATAGACGTCCCGTTCTCCACGTCGGAACCTTCTGTCTGTTTGGCATGCGTGCCGGTCAGAAAAACGGCACTGGAGCGAAAGTGGTCGGCCCCAACTTCCTCGGCGTTGATGGCGTCCGCCTGGGCGCAATCGGTGTCGCTAATGATTGTCGTGTATTCCCGGAATGGCTGAAGCGGCTTCAGGATCTTGGTGAACTCGAAGTCGGACCCTTCCTCTCGCGGAGACCAAAGGTTCTTCTTGTTCCCGTACACCGTGCTGCCAGCGGAACCGTGGACGATCTCGATCGCCGTGAACCGACTTCGCGGAGTCGCCGCGGTGTTCCGCAGCGGCGTCAGAGCCGGCACCATCGATTCCATAAAGGGCAGGGCAATCGTTGCTCCCATACCGTGCAACACCGTCCGCCGCGAAAGGTGTTTTTTTGTGATGAACATGGGTTAGGCCCTCCTGGTTTTTACCAAGTCGCGATACGCGTGGTCACTGGTTGTCCGCCTCGTCCGAAGCCGAATGGAATGTCCTCATCTGGAACGGAGCACTCTTCACCACACCCAGAACAAATGACGAAAAACGGTTGTCCCGCGTGGCCGCCGCTCGTTGAACCGAACGTACCGTCGGCATGTCACGATAGTCGAGCACGCGGCCGACGCCATAGGCAAGAAGATTCTCGGTAAAGCTGCCGAGCAATGCGTTCGAGCGGTTCACAAGGGCCTGGCGCAGGCTCGCCGGCCCGTGAAGCTTGGTCCCGTCGACCATTTCGGCGGACGGATCGATGGAAAGTCCACCGTCATTGACACGCCAGCGTCCGATAGCGTCGAAGTTCTCGAGCGTCAAGCCGATGGGGTCCATGATCTGATGACACGCAGAGCAAGCCGGGTTAGCCCGGTGCTGCTCGATACGCTCGCGCACGGACAAGATCTTCGCGTTGTTGACGGTTTCCGGAAAGGGCGGCACCTCTGCCGGAGGATTTGGGGGAGGCGCCGCAAGCAGAACCTCTAGCACGTATTTGCCGCGAGCCACCGGCGAGGTCCGCCTGGCCAATGACGTCAAGGTCAACACTGCTCCTTTGCCCAGTAAACCATATCGGTTGGGATCGTTCAACTTGACGCGTCGAAACCGGTTGCCCGAGACGTTCGGAATTCCGTAGTGCTTGGCGAGAACCTGGTCGACATAGGTGTAGTCCGCGGTCAGCAAGTCCAGTACGTTGCCGTCCTTGCGAATGATGCTATGGAATAAAAGCTCGACCTCGCGCCTCATCGATTCCGCAAGATTCCTCGTATAGTCGGGGAAGATCGTTGGCTCGGGATGGATTTCCTCGATACTTTTGAGACGCAACCACTGAGCAGCGAAATCGGTCGACAATGCCTCCGCGCGCGTGTCGGCCAGCATGCGTTTCACTTGCTGTTCGAGGACTTCCTCATCCCGAAGTTTTCCCTGACTGGCGACTCGAATGAGCTCTTCATCGGGCGCCGTGCTCCAGAGAAAATAGGACAAGCGAGAGGCGAGCTCGATGTCGCTTACCCGATAGGTGTTTCCGGTCTGCACATCTCGCGGGACGCGCTCGAACCGAAACACGAATTCCGGTTTCGCGATGAGGGCCTGAAGAGCCGTGCGGATTCCGATCTCGAACGCGCCCTCTTCACGACCTAGCTCATACATCTCCATGAGCCCTTCGAGATCCTCGGTCGTCGCCGGCCTTCGAAAAGCACGCGCGGCTAGATTCACGAGGATCTCGTGCGCGCAGTCATTCTCTTCGTCAGAGTTTTGTGGATAGCAGGTAAAGATCTTCTGACGGCTGGGCGTTTCGGAGACGCCGGTAACTTTGAGAGGCCCGGTCACGGTCAGCGTCTGAAGGTGAGGCAGCGACGTCATGCCCGCATGAAGTGCGATACTAGTGTCCATCAGTGTCTGCTCGACGAGACGGTACTGGTCTTCGACCGGCCCGTCGAACGTGGAGACAAACGCGGCCGCGACGCGCCGGGGACCCGCTTTGATCGCGACGGGCGGCGTCTGCATGACGGCCGACGATTCCTCTTGGAGCGGGTCGATCGTAAAGACCGCGACGCGTTCGCCATCAACGGAGACCTCGATTTGCTGGCCTTGAAGCGACTCCGGAAGGTTCGAGCCGATGAGTTCCCCGGTGTAGTAGTAATGAAGTTCCACCGCGAAGCTGTACTCTCCGTCGGCGGGGAAATTGTGAACGTTCGACGTCCCGCCGCGCGTCCCGAAGGGCGTTCCGTCGACGTGCCGCATCTGGTTGACGACTTTGGGGACATCGTATTTCGTCATGGCTGTCGGGGCATGGGGATCGCCGACAGCGAGACGGGCGATCTTGTCGGCCGCCCGGATATAGGCCTGCATCAAGGCCGGCGTCACCGTCAAAGCGTCCGCCATATTGTCGAAGTTCCCCGTGCGCCCATCAGGCGGCAACAGCGCGTTCACGTCTACTTCGATCGCAAGCAAGTCACGGATCGAGTTTTTGTACTCTCTACGATTGATACGGTGAAGGGCCGGCGGGGCAGCATGAGGACGGGAAGCGGCCGCCCGATCGACCCGTGTTTCGAGCGACAGAGCCACGGCTTCGAGCGCTTCGGCCTCGGGTCGCGGCATGCCCGCTGGAGGCATCATCCCAGCGCGCAACTTTCGGATGATCGTCTCCGCCTGCTGCGCATTCTGCTCGGGATGCGCAACGTCCACCGTGGCCCAAGAGAAATTTCCCGATTGGGTGTCGACTCCGTGGCAAACGACACAATACTGCTCCACCAACTCACGCTCTTGCTCGACTGTCGCCGGATCGTCCACATTTTGGGCGAGCGCTACCTTGGGGCCTGCATGAAGCGCGAACGGGGCCGCTAAAAGAAAAAGGCGCACGAATCCCTTTGAATTGTGAGTCGACTGAGACGCGCAGCTCATTTTTAGTCCTTTGAACCCGCCTGGCTATCCCGGCTAGTGTAAGCGATCGGACGGGTCACGACAACCGGGCGAGGATCGCGGATCGCGGCAAGGGACGAGAAAGGAGCAAAATTGACCTTTGCGAGAGAGCCTCTTATAGTGCTCCACTTGTCGCTCCTGTTGTCGCTCCTGAGGCTCTTAGGCGAGATGCGGAAGACCGCGAATCTAGGGCGCTTCCTTGTTCTGGGCACGTTCGTGGTGTTCAGCCCTGCGGCCACTTTGTGCGCTCAAGAGTACCTTCCCGACTTGCCTGTCGCCCACCCCGCCATCCGTTATGCGGAGCGCTCGGTGGACGACCCTATCGCGCGTCTGTCCCGGGCTATGCACAACGGTTCCGTCGAGCTCGACGGCGGAGAAAATGCGCTTGGCTATCTGCCGGCCCTTCTGGAATATCTGGACATTCGCACCGACTCTCAGGCTCTCGTCTTTTCGAAAACGAGTTTCCAAGCAACGAAGATTGCTCCCGACAACCCGCGCGCGATCTATTTCAATGATGACGTGGCGCTCGCCTTTATACGCGGTAGTGACATGATCGAGCTCGCGTCAATCGATCCCGAGATAGGACCGATTTTCTACACCGCGGATATTCGGAAATTGGCGAAGCAAGGATTCGAACGGCGTCAAGTCTGCTTGAAGTGTCATCTGGGCCCCGCGACGTCGGGGGTTCCCGGGTGGTTCGTCGGCTCGGTCTTTCCCGGACCCACCGGTAGACCAGCGCGCGACGACGCGATCATCACGGATCACCGAACCCCGCTCCAAGATCGATGGGGCGGCTGGTACATCAACGCGACCGGCGGACAGCAAGAAGACAGGTCCAATGCAGTAGCGAGCAATCCCGCGCAGCCCTTGCTCCTGGACGAAGACCAGGGCCGAAACCTAACTCATCTCTTCGGCAAGTTCGATCCGTCCGGCTACTTGGCTCCCGTAAGCGACATCGTGGCCCTGATGACGTTCGAGCACCAGACGCAGATGCTGAACTACCTCACGAGAGTGAGTTGGGAGGAGCGCATCGCACGGCACGAGAACGATGCGGATCCGCTCGAACGCTCCCAGCTCGCGTCCGATATCGAGGCGCTCGTCGCGTACATGTTTTTCGCGGGCGAAGTCCCTCTGCCCGAGCCGCTCGAGGGCGTCTCTACCTTTACCGAGACATTCCCAGAGCGTGGCCCACGGGACGCCAAAGGGCGGTCACTTCGCGATTTCGATCTCGAGCGGCGATTGTTTCGTTATCCGCTGAGCTATATGGTCTATAGCCGCTCCTTTGACGCTTTGTCCGAGGACCTCGAAGCTGAGATCTACCGAAGGTTGTACGACGTGCTTACCAACCCGCAGCCAGGCGCCCAGTTTTCCCATCTGTCCGCGGATGACCGCCGCTCGGTTCTAGAGATCCTGCGCGAGACGAAGCCTTCATTGCCGGATTACTTCAAAGCCGGCGACGCCAACAAAATTGCGCAGGCACGGATTCGGAAATGAGGAAAATGACTCGACTTCTACGGACTTGTTTTTTGTTTGGTTTTCTCGGGTGGCTGGCAGCGCCTGCAGACGCCCGCGAAGAATTTCTAAGGAAGCTTCAAAGCGACCCTTTCCTATTGAACGAGCTCGCCGCGTGTGCGACTTGCCACGCAAGCGAGACCGGAGGCGGAGCGTTGAACGCCTTCGGTAGCGCCTTCGACGACGATGGTCAGACCATCACCCCCATGTTGAGGGCCAGCTTTCCCGAGCACTTCGGGTTCTACTCCACGAAACTCACGGACGGTTCTGCGTTTCACTTCTCGGATCCCGAAAACCAACACGTGGTCTTCGAACGTGAGGAAGCTAAATATCTCATCGACCTGGCCGCCCTCACGGAGAAGCCGGAGGACATCATTCCGCCGGCGGCCAATCGCATGTCGTTCTTCCTCACCAGCGTAGGGAAAGGCAATGGCGGTCATCTGGAAGGTTTGGCCGGTGCGGATCGACATTGTCAAGAGCTGGCCGAGGCCGTCGCCGCCGCCGATCAAACCTGGCGTGCCTACCTCAGCACGAGCTTTTTGGAGCGGCCCGCGGTCAATGCCGGCGATCGTATCGGGACCGGTCCCTGGTTCAACGCCAAAGGGCAGTTGGTGGCCCGAGGGGTGGCCGATCTGCACGCGAATAACGGAATCGAAAAAATGACTGTGCTGAACGAGAAAGGAGACGTCGTGAACGGACGAGGCGACGAGCCCAACCGTCACGATATCTTGACCGGCTCGCTGCCGGACGGTACCGCGGCGGTTGGCAAGAACTGCAACAACTGGACGAGCGCCAATGATGGGATTGCCGTCGTCGGCCACCACGACCGGGAGGGGGGCGGCGAGAACGGCTCGTCGTGGAGCTCCGCGCACGCGTCGCAAGGCTGCAGCCAGAAAGATTTTCGAGCCTCTGGCGGCGACGGTTTGTTCTATTGCTTCGCGATTCGGTAGATATCCGAGCGTAGACCTCCCTTGCCAGTTCTAGGTCCTGCGTGTTGTCGGTCTCGGAGATATTGAGCCTCAGCAAAGCGCCATGATGGTTGGGATTCATGGCGTAGGCGGGGGCCAGCGACCACCCTGAATGCTCGAGCAGGAATCCGTGGTTTCGCGAGCACTGGGGCGATCCCCGAAGCGGCCAATGCTCGGTCCTTGGCAGAAGCAATCATTCTCTTCGGCCAAGACCGCTCTCTCGAACGTGGGCTCGCCAAGTTTCTCCGCGGATCGAGTAGACTCTCCGCGTGGCTGAGCCTAGACGCGCCGTGTGGAAAGAGGTTCTAACTGGCGCTTGCTATGGACTCTTGGCCGGTATCCTTATTAAAGATCTCGACTTGACCACCGTGGTCTCCTTTTGGGGCGATCGCAGTCTCGTTGCAGCCAGCGCCGCTCTCGTAGGCGCGGCCCTTTGGCCAACACGTCTTCGAGGCCTGCTCGGATGGGGCGTGCTGTCGCTTGCCATCTTGTGGTCCGCCGCCGCGTTCACACCGTTGACGACGTGGATGGCGCGAGGCCTCGAGCGACGTGACGCACTGCGAAAGGCCGACGCCGTATTCGTCCTCGCGTCTTACTTACAGCAGGATGGTGAGTTTTCGACAGCGGCGATGAGCCGCTTGCTGAGAGGGCTCGAGCTCCTCGCAGAGGGTTGGGCTCCGCGTCTCATCTTGCCCGAGCTTCCTCATGGGCCGTCTTACCGGAGCGCGGCCTGTGAGTTCATGAATCGCTTCGGGCTCGACTACGAGATCGTGAGCGTGGGCCCCGTCCGCAGCACCCACGACGAGGCCATCGCCGTCGCCGAAGCCGCGCGTGATTTCGGGTTCGAGCATCTCCTCGTCGTCTCGTCACCGAGTCACACGCGTCGGGCTGCGGCCGCTCTCGAGGCTCAGAACATCCGTGTGACTTCGGTGCCCGCGCAGGAAACGACGTTCGATTACGGAAATCTCCACGACAATTGGCGCGGCGACCATCGTCTTCGGGCCTTCCCCATGCTTGTGCACGAGCACGTAGGTCTTCTCGTGTACCGGCTTAGAGGATGGATCGAGTGAGCGAGCTCGAAACTCTACGCGAGTATTTCCCTCTCATCATCGAGGTCCCGGTCGCCTGGGGCGAGATGGATTCGATGGGGCATGTCAACAATATCGTTTACCTCCGCTATTTCGAGAGCGCCCGGATCGCCTATTTCGAGCGGGTCGGTTTTCTCGAAGAGATGAAGAATGGCGGCGTCGGGCCCATCCTCGCGACGACCACCTGCCGTTTCCGCATCCCCCTAACCTACCCCGATCGCATCTTTGTCGGGGCGAGCGTGCGCGAAGTGAAAGAGGATCGCTTCACAATGCGCTACAGCATCGTGAGCGAGACCCACGCGAAGACGGCCGCTGACGGCGATGGGCTCATCGTCGCCTACGACTATCACGCAAAGAAGAAAGCGCCCATACCTGAAAGCGTCCGGGATGCCATCGCGGCACTCGAAACAAGCGACTGAGAATGACGCGTTGGCTCGAAAGCCTCGGCCTTCACCGCAAGGAGCTCCTAGCCTGGGCGTCTTATGACTGGGCGAACTCTGCTTTCGCTACGACCATCATGGGCGCCCTTTTGCCCATTTACTACTTGAACGTCTCGGGCACGACGCTACTCGAAGCCGACCGCACCGCCTATTGGGGCTACACGCAAGCATTCGCGCTTCTCATCATCGCGCTGACGTCACCTTTCCTCGGCGCCGGAGCGGATTTTCTCGGCGCGAAGAAAAAGTTTCTCGCGGCCTTCGCTCTCATCGGCGCCAGCGGGTCGTTTCTCCTCTTCTTCGCTACCGAGGGAAATTGGCTGTTCGCCTCGGCCGCGTTCGTCATCGGCAATATCGGCTTCGCCTCCGGCAACGTCTTCTGGGAGTCTTTGCTCCCGCACGTGGCCCGGCCGAGCGAGATCGATCGCGTCTCCACTGCGAGTTACGCCATCGGCTATCTCGGTGGCGGCCTTCTTCTCGCATTCCAGCTCGCCTGGACGATGTGGCCCGAGAGCTTCGGCTTCGCCGACGCGGCCGAGGCGACCCGATGGGCGTTTTTGAGCGTCGCGCTCTGGTGGGTCGTGTTTACCATCCCCATCCTCCGCGGCGTCTCCGAACCGGAGCGGCGTCTCGAAATCAATGAGAGCGCGGCGATGAATCCCCTACGGGTCGGTTTCAAACGCGTCTTCGATACCTTCGCCGAGATACGGCAGTACCGGCACCTTTTCGTCTTCCTGCTCGCCTTCTGGTTCTATAACGACGGCATCAACACGATCATCAAGATGGCGGCAGCCTATGGAACCGAGATCGGTATCGGGTCGTCCCATCTCATCGGAGCGTTGCTTCTCGTCCAGTTCCTCGGTATCCCGGCGACTTTTGCTTACGGCGCGCTGGCCGCACGCATCGGTGCCAAAAACGGGATCTACCTCGCACTCCTCGTCTATACGGCGATCTCGATCTTCGGCTATTTCATGACCGAGCCCTGGCATTTCTGGGCGCTCGCTGTTGCACTCGCGCTCGTTCAAGGCGGAAGCCAAGCGCTGAGCCGCTCGCTCTTCACGACGATGGTGCCGCAATACAAATCGTCCGAGTTCTTCGGCTTTTATAGCGTGAGTGGAAAATTCGGCAACATCATCGGGCCACTCGTCTTTGCCATCGTCGCGGACTGGACCGGCGGCGGCCGTCTCGCCATTCTCGCGCTCGTGTTCTTCTTTGTCGTCGGCACCGCGCTACTCACCCAAGTCGACGTTGAAGAAGGCCAGGACGCGGCTAAGCGTGCGGATGCTCGCGCATGAGTCGCAGCGCCTCCGATCTGAGTGAGACGCTGCGAAAGATCCACGGCCGGGGATATAAAGCCTACAAGCAGCTCACCGGCGCCTACGGCTTCGACACGTGGACGCTCTTCATCGATCACGTGCAAGGCGACCCTTTCGCCGCGCCATCCAAGATGCGCCTTCGGCTCGCGCAATCGGTCGCGGAGATCCCGTCTCATCTGTTCGACAATCGCGTGCGGCGTCTTGCGCTCGAAGATTTTCTCGGGCGCGCGCTGTCGACGGCGATCCCGAGCGGCACGCGTCGCGGCACGGGCAAAAGCGGGCTCATCACCATCGACGCTGGTGCTCAAGAAGTCCTCGAGCGCACCGCGGTCGTCGTCACAAAAGAATGGGTCGAAGCACGCATCGAGCTCGGCCTACCCGCCGCCGGCCGCACCATCTCGGGAAGGCATGCGCAAGAGCTCTTGTTGACCGTGCTCCCGAAGATCGTCGACGCCTCCCTGCGTTGGCAAAACCTCGATTCTAGCGAGGCGATAGCTTTCGTCGACACGGTCGAGAATTACGAGCACTTGCGCGGCGCGCTCGCCGAGAGAAAGCTCGTGGCTTTCGTCGCCGAGGGTGCGGTCTTGCCGCGCGAAAGCGGCGCCTCCGACCGCCCCATGCGAGACGCGGTTCCCTTCCGGGCCCCGGCGGCGTTTCGCACACGGCTCCCGCTGCTGCACCCGCGAGACGACGGCGCAACGGAAATCGAAGGCATGGGCGTTCCCGAAGGCATGACCCTCATCGTCGGCGGGGGCTACCATGGCAAGAGCACGATCGTGAATGCGATCGAGCGCAGCGTCTACCCGCACATCCCGGGCGACGGGCGCGAATATGTCGTATGTCGCGACGACGCCGTCAAGATCCGTTCAGAGGACGGTCGCCGGGTGGCGAATGTCGATATTAGCCCTTTCATCCAACACCTTCCGATGAGCCGCAGCACTTCGTCTTTCTCGAGTGAGGACGCGAGCGGCAGCACGAGCCAGGCGGCCAGCATCATGGAAGCTCTCGAAGTGGGCGCGCGCGTGCTGCTGCTCGACGAAGACACGTCGGCTACCAACTTCCTCGTAAGGGACGCCCGTATGCAGGCGCTCGTGACCAAAGAGCACGAGCCCATCCTTCCCTTCCTCGATCGGGTGCGCGAGCTCTATGAGCGCTTGGGCGTGTCGACCGTCCTCGTGATGGGCGGGTCCGGGGACTACTTCGAGCCTGCCGATACGGTCATAAGAATGATGGACTACCTCCCCGAAGACGCTACCGCAGAGGCCAAGGCCATCGCGTCTCGCCAGCCGACAGGCCGTACGGTGGAATCGGACTCGCCGCTCACGCTCGCGAAGAATCGACGCTTCATGCCGGCTTCCGTCGATGCGTCTAGAGGGCGTCGCGACGTCCGAGTCGAGGCCCGCGGGCGCGATCAACTTCTCTTTGGAGAGGAGACCATCGATCTGCGCGCTTTGGAGCAACTCGTGGACGCGAGCCAGACCCGCGCCGTAGGATATGCCATGGTTCTCGCGGCTAAGCGTCTTCGGTCCGACGCGACCTGCTTGGCCGACATCATGGACGCGCTCGATGCGCTCTTCGACAAGGAAGGGCTCGACGTGCTCGCGTCGAAGATCCCGCCTGCGGGGCCTTTCCAGCGCGCGTTCGAGCATCCCGGAAATTTTGCCCGCCCGCGCCGTTTCGAGGTCGCCGCGAGCTTCAATCGATTGCGCACGATAGAAATGGAGACGATATGACGGCCCCCCTCCTCCTAGCTCTTTTTCTCGCGGCGGCGCAGGAGCCTGTCGACCTGATTATTCAGGGCGGCACCATCGTGACGATGGACGGTGACATGCGGGTTGTCGAAGGCGGTGCGATCGCGATCCGGGGCCGTCAAATCACAACGGTGCTCTCGCCTCACGACCAGCGGCCACGAGCGCGGCAAACAATCCACGCGGACGGCCATCTCGTCATCCCGGGGCTCGTCACCGCTCATGGCCACGCGGCGATGACACTTCTTCGGGGTATCGCTGACGATCTGAGCCTTCTCGAATGGCTCCAAAACTACATCTTTCCCGCGGAGTCGAGGAATGTTTCGCCGGAATTCGTCTATTGGGGAACCATGCTCGGTGGGGTCGAGATGGCGCTCAGTGGAACGACGACCTACGCAGACATGTACTACTTCGAAGAGGAGGTGGCTCGCGCGACCGAGACATTAGGGATTCGCGGTGTCCTCGGCCAATCCGTCATCGGCTTCCCCGCACCGGACTACAAAACGCCCGAAGAAGCCCTCGCCGGCGCGGAAGCCTTCATCGAGCGCTTCAAGGACCATCCGCTGGTCGTCCCGTCGGTGGCGCCGCACGCGCTCTACACGACGCCACTCGAGGTCGTGAAAAGAGCGCACGCCCTTGCAGTCAAACATGGCGTGCCGCTTCAAATCCACGCCGTCGAGCCGCCTGAGGAAAATGATCAAATGATCGAAAAGCTCGGCAAACGTACAATCCATGCTCTCGACGATGCCGGCATTCTGACGAAAGAAACGATCCTGCATCATGCAATTTGGCTCTCGGAGGAGGACATCGAGCGCATCCAAAAGGGCGGCGCCGGAACAACGCACAATCCCGAGAGTAACATGAAGACCGCATCGGGTCTCTCACCCGTTCCCGAGCTTCTCGCGGCAGGCATTTCCGTCGGTCTCGGAACGGACGGACCCGCGAGCAACAACAATCTCGACATGTTCGAGGAGATGGACAGCGCGGCCGCATCGGCTCGCTCGAAGCGGGCAAGCTCGCCGACATCGTGCTCATCGACACTCGCGAGGCGTCGTTGACGCCGCTCTACGACGTCTATTCGCACCTCGTCTACGCGATCAAGGGAAGTCACGTCGATACTGTGCTCGTAAACGGCCGCATCGTCGTCCAAGGCGGCCGCGTCCGAACGGTGAACACCGAAGAGATCCTGGAAAAGGCGAAAGCGATCCAAGCAGAGATTATAGAAAGCCTCGAGAAAACTGAACCCAATTCTCCGAAAGATCAAAATTAAGAAACCGTAAAGCGAAGGCGCAAAGGAATCTGTAGTCTATGCATCTCGAGATCTTTTCTCTTCTTTTCTTTTTTGTTGCGCCTTCGCAGCTTTGTGGCTCTGCGTTGCGCTTTTAGATCAGCGTTTTACGGATCCCCCGATGTACCCGAGGCTCCGCAAAAGCTCCTCGTTCGCATTGGCCGGCTTTTTATCGCGCGTCTCTTCGAGCACATTCGCGAGTCGGCGGCGCTCGGCGCGGAAGCTCTCGGCGGCATCTTTGAGCGGCTCCGGGTTGTGTGGGTCCGGACCCTCGAGAAGGTTCTCGGTTTCCCAGAGATCTCGCGAGACATCGAAAGCAATCCGTTTGAAGCCGCGCCGCCATAGCCACTTGTAGGGCCAATGATAAGACGCCATGCCCGTCAGCCCGCGCGTCTCATGCGACAAACCGTAGGACCACCAGGGCACGGTATCGGGGCATTCGTCGCGCGTCCAACAACCCGCCCAGGACTGCCCTTCCATGTTGTCTTGGGGAAGATCCAGCATGTCTAGAATCGTGGGGGCGACATCCGTAATCAGGCCGGCCCGATTTCGGATGACTTCGCCTCGGGGGAGGTCCGGGCCGCGCATCATCCAGACGATGCGCAACTGGTCTTCGTAAACATGCGCCGAGTGGCCCAGGATGGTGTGGTTGTACAACCCCTCCCCGTGATCGGAGACGATGACGACCAACGTATCGTCGCGGATGCCATGGGTCTCCAAAAGGGCATCGAGCTCACCGACGAAGCGATCGGTATAGGCGACGTTCGCCTCGTAGGCGGGGAGCACGTCGTCCTCGGTCGGCCGCGCCAGACTGCCCACGAAGACGAGCTCGAGCTCGACCGTCTCGCTTTTTCCGCTCAGCGTCATGTCGAAAGAAGGCGTCAACGGAATGCGTTCCTCCGTCAACGTATCGGTGTGAGGCCGGAGGACGTCCAGCGAGAGGAGTAGCAGGTTGAGTGCGGTCTCGGGACGATCGTTTTCTTTGGGCTCGCGCAACGACACCCAGCGCAGCCGGTGCTCTCCCGGAGGCAATGACACGCGAACCGTATGCTCTTCGACGCTTTGCAGGTTATAGCGCCCGAGAAGCTCGTTATCGAGCCACAGCTCGGAATCGGGAGGCGCTTTGGCCGTCACATAGGGCTCGTGCGGATCGGAAAAATGAACCCATAGAAAGAAAGGCTCGCCGTGTTTCTCCTCGAGCCATTTCTTCACGGGGCCAAAGATCTCATGAGCCCAGCGATACCAGCGAACCGGGCCCTCGACGAACGGGTCGTGATAGTTTTCGAAGCCCTGTCGCGTTCCGAAGTGAGCTTGAAGCACGCCGAGGGAGGTGAATCCCGCAGTGCGGTAGCCGTTTTCTCGCAAAATTTCGGCTAGTGTGGTCGCTTCGTCCGGCAGATAGTCGCCATTCGCCATCACGCCGAGGCTCGGCGGCGTGACGCCCGTCATGAGCGCGGCATGAGACGGAAGTGTAATTGGCGTTGGGGTATAGGCGTTCTCGAAACGAATACCTTCCGCGGCAAAGCGATCGAGAAATGGCGTCGTCTGCACATCCGGATTGTACGGGCCGGTCCAGTTTACATGGAGCGTGTCGAGAGAGACGAGAACGATATGCGGCACTTTCCATTTCGCGCGGGCGGCCCGATATTGCGAGCACGCAGAAGCAAGAAGGAGCACGCTCAGGACAACGGCTGTCCGCTTCATGCCAACAGCTCCTCGAGCTCAGGATAGACAAACCCATTTGTGCTGATGGCACTTCCCCCATAGATGGTCGCGTTTCCGCTCCAGTCGGTGAACGTACCGCCCGCTTCTTCGAGAATCGGCAAAAAGGGCGCGCTATCCCAAGGGTTCATGACCGGATCGAGCATGACTTCGCACCGCCCCGTAGCGACGAGACAATGGCCATAGCAATCGCTATAGCCTCGGATGACGCGCGACGATGCCTTGAGCCGCTCCCAGAAAGCCCGATGCTCGGCGTCGAGGCTTCCGGGCTCGGTCAAGCTTACGAGCGACTCTTCGAGGCTCGCCACCGATGAGACCCGAGCCTCGCGACCGTTCCACCAGCAGCCTTCCCCGCGCCCCGCCGCGATCATCTCGTCGAGTGCCGGCAAATAACAGACCCCGACGACCATCTCGCTTTCGATCTCGAGACCGACGAGAACGCCGTAAAGCGGCACGCCGCGGATGAAGGACTCCGTCCCGTCAATCGGATCGATGATCCAGCGGTGTTTCGAATCGATCTCGGACATGCCCATTTCTTCGCCCAAAATACAATGATCGGAAAAGCGCTTCGCGATGAGCTTGCGGATTAGCTCTTCCCCGCCCCGGTCGGCCACCGTCACCGGCGACCGGTCCGCCTTGCGATCCACGGTGACGCCGGTTTGAAAATGAGCCAACGTGAATCGGCCCGCCTGAAAAGCCGTGTCGATAGCGAAGTCGAGATACTCGCGTGTAGAAACCATGCTGCCCGCGGAATTATAGCAATCCGACGGGGATCGCTCGGTGTATGAGGAAAGGAGGCGGGGATGGGAGGAGAGGTGCGCAGGCACTCAGCGGGTAAGGCGCCTCGTCACCTCGGCGAATCTTTTTCCGAAGCTTCGTGCTTCATCTAGCTCTTGCTCGCTCAAACCCGGGTCGGCCTCTCCCGTCGTCGCTTGTGCACCGAGCGTTCCGAAGCCGTCGGCGTCCACCGCGCCCACGATGACGAAGCGCATGTTGACGAATGCGGTCAAAATCGCGATCCGAGCGAGTTCTTTTCCGGAGGAAACACTGCCGCCAGTCACGAAAGCTCCGGCCGATCGGTGGTGCGGCGTTGCATCACGGCCGAGCTCCTTCCGCGCGACGAGCAGATTCGCGACACGATCGAGAAACACTTTCGTATCGGCCGACAAATTCCCCAGTGGACCGGTGAGCCGACGAGAATGCCGGCGGCGACCACGATCTCTTCATCGCTCACGTCGTCCTGCGCGCGCAGTACGGCCTGAGCGCCCTCGACCAACACGATACCTTCGACGATCGCGCGCGCCATGCGCTCTGTATGACCCGTGCGCGTATCGTAAGCCACCAAGATGCTCGTCGTCGGCTCACGTACATCTTGCGCATCCGGCATCGAAGCCGTGCCGACGAGCGACCACAAGAAGATCCAGCGCTTCAACAAAGCCCACCTCCGTGAAAACACCTACATCACAAAACGAGCGCAAAGACAACTATGACTCGGAACGATCGCAGACTCCACTTCTATTGCTCGGGTTGATTTTTCGAATCCGACTCGCTAGGATTGGCGACACTTCGACGCGAGAGAGTGACCCCGTGACCTTCCTGAATGGTTCCATCGATTTCACCGACAAGAAAATTCTGTCGGCATTGCTATCCAAAGGCCGGAGCACCTTTGCCGAGCTCGCGGCACAAGTCGGCCTAACGGCACCGACGGTGCACGACCGTGTCAAAAAGCTCGAGCGCAGCGGGGTCATCGAAGGCTATACCGCGAACATCAATCCGGCGTCTCTCGGATACAACATCATCGCGATGGTGCGCATTACGACAGACGCAGGCGTATCGTCCCAGGATTACGAGAGCTATCTCGCGGAGATCTCCGAGATCCAGCAATGTTTCAGTGTCGCTGGCGAAGAGGCGTACATCGCACAAGCGCTGACGCGCACGCCCAAGACGCTCGAGAAGGTGCTGCAGCGCATCAAGAGCATCCCCGGCACGGCTTCGACGAAGACGTCGGTCGTGCTCTCAGCGCCCATCAACCGTCACACTTTGCCTCAGGAAGATGATGTGCGCGAGTTCCCACCGACGGAGTCGAGCACGTCGGCCACGATGGCACGTTAGCCCGAACGCGTCTTTACCCAGCTCGGCCCTACCTCGTCCGTCGTAACCAACCACTATACAGGGGACTAGAGCTCGCGCGTGAGCGTGTTTAGCGCCACCAAGAACGGATTCCACAAAGCGCCGAGGGGCGGAACGTAGCCGAGGTCGAGCTGGGACGCGTCGTGGACCGTCATCTTGGCGGTCAAAGCGGTCGCCGCGACATCTATGCGCAGAGCGGCCTCGTCGCTCCCCACGATTTGAGCCCCTAGAAGCCGGCCTGAGCCTCGGTCCGCAATGACTTTCACCGTTGCTTTAGCGTCGCCGAAATAGCGCGCCCGAAAGGTGCCTTCGATCGTCGCCTCCGCCACAGCGAAACCTGCCGCGACGGCTTCCGCCGAGCTCAACCCCGTACGCGCGGCGGCGACGCCGAACACCTTGACGACACTCGTTCCCACGGCGCCTCGAAAACGGCTCCGGTGGCCGGCGATATTTTCTCCCGCCACACGTCCTTGTTTGGCGGCGACGGTTCCGAGCGGGATGGTCGTCGGCCGGCCGCTCACCAGGTGCAGCGTCTCGGCGCAATTCCCCGCCGCGTAGATCCCAGCGAAGTTCGTCTCCATCCGCTCGTTGACGGCAACGGCGCCGCTCTGGCCGATCTCGATGCCCGCCTCAGAAGCGAGCTCCACGTCGGGCGCCACCCCTATATCCACGAATACGAGCTCTGCCGGGATGCGCAGCGCGCCTTTCGCGAGCTCGACCACCTTGACCCAACCGCTACGGTTCCCTTCGAGGCGCCGCACTCTTCGGCCCGTCAGGACGCGGACACCGTGGCGCAATAGCGCATCCTCGACACGCTGAGCCATATCCGGGTCGAGAGCGGCGAACAATTGCGGCGCCGCGTCCACGAGCGTGACTTCGAGTCCGCGTTTCGATAGCGCCTCTGCCATCTCGAGGCCGACATAGCCGCCCCCGACGAGAACCGCGCGGCGCGGCTTCCGCTCGTCGAGCCAGGACCCTATGGCTTCGCCATCCGCGAGCCGGCTTGCCGTGAACACCCCCTCGAGGCCGACACCTTCGATGTCCGGCCTTCTCGGCCGGTACCCCGTCGCCACGAGCAACTTGTCGTATCCGAGCGTCTCGCGACTTCCCGAGCCTAGGTCCTCGACCTCAATCTTGCGTTGCGTCGGCGAGATCGCGACCACCCGCGTTCGAACCCGAGCTTCGATCCCTCGTTCGTTTCGGAGTGTCTCGGGAGTGAACAGCTCGAGCTCGCGAATATCGGCAACACGTCCTTCCAAGTAATAAGGAAGACCGCAAATACTGTACGCGATGCGCGCGCCTGCCTCGAGCACGGTAATATCCAAGCCGGGGGCGAGCCGCTTCGCACGGGAAGCGCCCGTCATCCCAGCAGCATTGCCTCCAACAACCAGGATGCGGCCTGCGCCCATCAACCCGCCTCCGCTCCGTGCTCCCGCACGTAGTCTTCGATCCGGGCCTTCATTTCCGCGCTCAAGCTTCCGCTTGTGTGAAGGTGCTCGACCATTTCGCTCACCGTGATGATTGGGAGCACAGGGATCTTCAAGCTCTCTTCGAGCTCGGACAGTGTCGTTCTCGTTCCCGAGCCTCTTTCCTCGCGATCCACAGCGATGACCGCTCCGGTGACCTCCACCGATGCTTCTCTCAGAAGCTCGACTGAATAGCGGATCGAGGCGCCCGATGTGATCACGTCGTCCACAACGACCGCGCGCATGCCGCTTTCCGGCTGCGTGCCGACGAAGCGGCCGCCCTCACCATGGTCCTTCACTTCCTTGCGATCGAAAGCGAAGCCGAGATCCCGTCCGCGCTCGGCAAGCGCTACTGCCGTCGCGACCGCAAGCGGTACACCTTTGTAAGAGGGGCCGAAAATGAAATCGCAAGGCAGCTTCCTGTCGAGGATGCGCGCCGCATAAGCGCGGCCAAGACCGGCAATCGCGCTCCCTGTTCGCAACTGGCCAGCGTTGATGAAATACGGCGATAGACGGCCGGATTTCAACGTGAATTCCCCGAAGCGGATCACATCGTTTCGAGCGAGCAGCTCGGTGAAAAGCACTTGATCCTTGGTCACGGGCGGGAGCATAGCGCATCTTGTGAGGCCGCATCTATTTCTGATACAACCTGCTCAATATGGATTTGGTACACCGACCTCGCAGGCTCCGCCGCAGCGAGCCCATCCGCACCCTCGTGCGAGAGACCGAGCTCGGCGCGGGAGAGCTCATTGCACCGCTCTTCATCAAGGAAGGCCGCGGGCTCCGAGAACCTATCGAGACGATGCCCGGGCAGTTTCGACTTTCGAGCGACGAGCTCGTGCGCGAATCCGAGGAGCTCTGGGAGCTGGGCGTCCGGGCCGTCAACCTCTTCGGCTATTCGACGAAGAAGGACGACGGTGCGAGCGAAGCCTACAACCCGGAAGGTGTCATCCCGCAGGCGGTCCGCGCGCTGAAAAAAGCGCTCCCCGATATCTGCGTCCAAACCGATATCGCGCTTGATCCCTATTCCGTCCACGGTCACGACGGGCTCGTCATTGACGGCGAAGTCGCGAATGACGAGACGGTCGACGTCCTCTGCCGGATGGCGGTGGCGCATGCAGAGGCAGGCGTCGACTGGGTCGCCCCGTCGGACATGATGGACGGACGCGTTGGAGCGATCCGCGACGCTCTCGACGAGGCGGGCAACCCGGAGGTCGGGATCCTGGCCTATTCCGCCAAATATGCCTCGTGCTTCTACGGGCCGTTCCGCGGCGCTCTCGACTCCGCGCCGCGCAAAGGCGACAAGAAGACGTACCAGATGGACCCCGCCAATCAGCGCGAAGCGATGCGCGAGATCGCTCTAGACATCGAAGAAGGCGCCGACGTTGTGATGGTCAAGCCGGCGCTTCCCTATCTGGACGTGATCGCGCGCGTGCGCGCCCAATTCGACGTCCCCATCGCAGCCTATAACGTTTCGGGCGAATACGGGATGATTATCGCAGCGGCCGAGCGCGGGTGGATCGATCGCGACAAAGCCGTCCTCGAAGCTTTGACGTCGATTAAACGCGCAGGCGCCGACATGATCCTCACCTATTTCGCTAAAGAAGCCGCGCAGCTCCTGCGCGCATAAATACCTGAACCATATAGGCTTACCGAATAATTGCTTTTCCGGGTCTCACTGTTTAGATTGGTGACCATGTGTAAGACTGCGCCGAAGAGGAAGCTCCAAGCGACTCTTCTCATTTTGACGTTCGTGGCGTGCCACGGTGCTCTCGTCCTAGGCAGCGAGGCTCTCGTGGCGACGACACGGGTCGCGGAAGCGGCCAAGACCGAGGAAGCTCCCGTCATCAATGGACGGGTCGACGACGATCTCTGGCAAAAAGCCACGGTCATCACCGATTTCGTCCAGGCGGAGCGCTACGAAGGACAACCGGCCACGGAGAAAACCGAAGTCCGGATCCTCTACGACGACCGGAACATTTACATCAGCGTCATCTGCTTCGATTCGGAGCCGAATCAGATCATCGTAACGGACGCACGCCGCGATTCGAATCTCGACGACACGGATTCATTCCGCATCATCTTCGACACCTATCACGACAAGCAGAATGGATTCATCTTCGGCACCAACCCGGCCGGCATCGAGTACGACGCCCAAGTGACGAACGAAGGCCAGGGCGGGGGCGGAGGCCCTGGTCGGGGCAGCGGGCGGCGCTCCCAGGGCGGCGCCGGCGCTGGATTCAACTTGAACTGGGATACGAGCTTCGCCGTCGCGACCGCGCGCGGCGACTACGGCTGGTCGGCCGAGTTCGCCATCCCCCTGCGCACGCTACGCTATGAGTCCGAGAAACCTCAGACCTGGGGCTTGAACTTCCAAAGAAACGTGCGCCGCAAACGCGAAATCGCGTACTGGTCGCCGGTCTCGCGCATCTTCAACCTCAACCGCGTGTCCTCCGCGGGCGTTCTCGAAGGTCTCGAGCTGTCGACGCCACGGAACTTCAAAGTGACGCCCTATGCCTTGGGCGCGGGCGATCGCGACTATACCGTCAACGAATCCGCGAACAAAGATGCCGAGTGGGGCGTGGACGCCAAATTGGGCGTTACGCCGGCTTTGAATCTCGACCTCACCTACAACACCGACTTCGCCCAAGTCGAAGTCGACGCGCAACAGGTCAACTTAACCCGCTTCAACTTGTTCTTCCCGGAAAAGCGGCCCTTCTTTCTCGAAAACGCTGGGAACTTCACGATGGGCCAGTCCCAGGCGGTGGAGCTGTTCTTCAGCCGCCGCATCGGCATCAGTGACGAGGGCGAGATCGTGCCGATCCTGGGCGGCGCCCGCTTGAGCGGCAAGCTCCGAGATTTCGACGTTGGCGTCATGAACATGCAAACTCAGGACAAAGCCGGGGTCGCGGTGGCCAACAACTACACCGTCGCGAGCTTGATCCGAGAATTCCCGAACCGCTCCCGCATCGGCGCCTTGTTCGTCAACCGAACCGCGACCGGAGACTTGGCGGGCGAGAACGACTGGAACCGGACTTTCGGCCTAGACGGTAAACTCGGCATCGGAGAGGCCTTTACATTAACCGGCTTTGCCGCGCGCACCCAAACACCGGGCCTCGAAGGCGGCGAGCATGCCGTTAACGCTCGTGCCGAATATCAGGTGAAGAGAGGCCGCGTCTGGCTGGGATTCGCAGAAGTCGGCGAGAACTTCAACCCCGAGGTGGGTTTTCTGCGTCGCGACGACTACCGCAGTCTCAACACTGGGGTTTTCATGAACGTACGCCCCAACGTCCCATGGTTGCGAGAGTTCCGACCTCACATCACTTATAGTGGCTTCTGGAACCTCGACGGCTTCAAGGAGACCGAAGATCTCCACATCGATTCCCATATCGATTTCGAGAACGGCGCTTTTTTCAGCCCCGCCGTCAATCGACCGGTGGAAGGATTGAAAGAGTCTTTCGAGATCGCCGACGGGATTATCGTGCAGCCGGGAACGTATCAAAACTGGGAAATAGCATGGCGGTGGAACACGAACCAGGCGGCGCCTCTGTCTTATTCAGGCAACCTGGAGAATGGCGGTTTTCTCTCGGGTAGCAAGACCACCGTCGGTACCACGATCAACTACCGCTATAAGGCGAAGATCATCACGTCAGCGACATGGTCCTACAACGACGTCGATCTCGTCGAAGGAAGCTTCATCACCAATCTCGGCCAGTTCCGCATCAGCTACAACTTTTCCCCGCTCATCTACCTGCAAGCGTTCGTCCAATATAACGACAACCTCGACTTGTGGACGTCGAACATCCGCTTCAGCTGGCTCAACACAGCGGGAACGGGTTTGTTCATCGTCTACAACAACGCCAACGGTTTGGGGAACGAGCGCTTCGGACCGCAGAATCGAAGCTTCATCGTGAAATACAACTATCAATTCGACCTGCTGCATTGAGCAAACCCAAGCGCACGCCCGACGGTGTACGATCAGGCGTTGTGAAACCGTTCGGAGTCCTCTTGCTCACGGTAGGGCTAAGCGGGTGCGTCTCGCGCACGGTCGACGTCGTGCCGTTCTTGGCGCCGACGGAGAACGCGACGCTCGACCAGCTCGTCGCGCACATCAACGAGTGGCGCAAGATCGACTCGCTCGTGCTCCGGGTCGATTTGCAGTTCGAGACAGTAGAAAAGGCGGAGGAGGGCGAAGGCCGTCAATACCGCACCGCACAGGGGCGCCTCCTTCTAGAGCGGCCGAGCCGTATCCGGCTGAACATCGAGGCCCCGATCCTGAGCGCCAATATCGCGGAGATGGCGTCGGACGGCGAGCGTTTCCAGCTCTTGATCTATCACCCCGACTACCGGGCTCTGATCGAGGGACACAACGATGCGAGCTATGGCGAAGAGGTCAAAAAGCTCAACCAGGACCCGGAGCTCAAGAAAGCGGGCCCTATCGTCAACATCCGGCCACAGCACTTCACAGATGCGTTCCTTCTCTCCCCCATCCCCATCAACGATCCCTACACGGTCGCATTCCTTCAAGAAGAGCACGTCGTCGAGGCAGATCGCCGCCCTGGGGCCAAGAAGAACAGCCAAGTCAAGAAGAGCTATTACGTGGTCACGGCCGTCCGCCTGGGTGAGAACGCGCCGCGAGCTCGCTATTGGTTCGACCGCTCCTCAGAGCTCCTGGTGAAACGCCAGCAGGTCTACGACGCGGACGGGCGCCTCGTCGCTGATATCGATTACGCAGATTACTTGCCGCCTCGAGGCGACGACGGCCACCGATTCGCCTCTCGCGTCCGCATCGAGCGTCCTTACGACGACTACGCGCTCGTCGTGAACGTGAGATCCCACGGCATCATGATCAACCGCGATCTTCCCGATACGGCTTTCGTGATCACAGCGCCTGCTGCTTGGGGCGACTCGGTCCGCCACATCGACCTCGAGAAGCGGAACGAAGTCTCGCCCTGAAGATCAGCGACGCCCGATCCGGACGTTCCGGTAAACGACGCCCACGATGCTCTCCGCGCGCTCTTCGACACCGAGCTCGATCCAGTGGTCTCTCGGGGAGTAGTTCGGGCCGTAGTTGGTGCGCATGATGACGCGCCCGTCCAGAAACACCCGGGCCTGGTTGCCGCCGCCACCGGGGCCCCACTCGACGCGCCAGCGATAGGTGTGGCTCGGATTCCAGTCCAGAAAATCCCAGCCCACGTCGTGCTGATCGCCGTTCGAAATGAAACGCATCCGGACATAAGGCGAGTTGTGGCCTTGGGTGTCGAGCTTACGAATATGCACCCGGAACGGGTTTTCGCGATAGGCGCCCCGCGACGGATCCCACATGGCTAGGAGCGAAAAAGCATCGCGCTCTGGATTGAGCGGCGTCAGATTGCGGTTCTCCCATTCTACGAAACCGCTCTGAATCGTCGGTACGATGTATCGGATGTAGTTTCCGCGATGGATCACTTGCCAGCCCGAGCCGGTGAACCTACCACCTGAGACTTGGCCGACCGAGACCCCGTTCGTGAGCGGATCGGAAATCTCCGACGGGCCCGACGGCCCGGGCGGGCTCGGGCTCGGGTTCGATCCGATGAAGACATCCGAAACGGGCGAAAAGGGTCCTGGCCCTTGCGCTCCGGTCGCGCGCGCACGCCAGAAATAGCGCCCCGATTCGAGCGCCGGAGTCACCTCCCACGTCGTCGTTCCGCTAGCCCCTACCGATCCTTGAGGGTAGCCGGAAATCTCCGCGACGACTTGGGTGAAGCCGTCGTTGCTACATCCTCGGGAACATGGCGAAGGTAAACCCTGTGATCGAAGTCTACGAGCGCGCGGAGTGACGTCAAGGAAGGGAGGACAGTACGTTGTGAAAACGCTGACGATCGTCCGCGGGAACGCTGCGTGAGAATTTCAAGATCCGGCCGGGATATAACGACACCGTACCGGTGATGCCCGCATGACGGGCGACCTCTTCGAAGCCGCGTCGGAGCGGCCCGGGCGCCTTGCCGCGTACCGACCGGATGTCTCCGCCTTTGAACTCGATTCGAAAAATGAATGATGTCGAAAAGAGCCAGACGACAAAGGCTACGAAGGCCGCAACCAACACCAACTGAGCCATGCTTCAGTCTAGCCTAGCGCGGCCGACAAACGGAGCACCTTGACCCCCGGCCGCTCTGATGCCAGAGTAGCCGACTTCCGAATCACAGCGATTCAGGAGGACCGATGCCTTTGTTGATCAGGGTTGCCTTGGCCGCCCTCGCCGCGAGTGCTCCCGCCGCGCCTGAAACGGGACAGGACCGACCCGACTACGCCTCGCCCCGCGCCACGGACGGACATCCCGATTTGAACGGAATTTGGCAGGCGCTCAACGAGGCTCATTACGACCTCAGCACCCATATAACGTTGAGAACGAAGACGGCACGACGGAGTCGTGGATGGTCGAAGGCGGCACGCCCAACACGCTCTTGAGACGCGGCGTCACAAAGGACTCGCTAAAGCCGGGCACGGTGATCATCGTCGACGGCTATCAAAGCAAGGATCGCTCTCATCGGGCCAACGGGCGCAACGTGACGTTCCCGGACGGGCGGAAGCTCTTCCTGGGCTCGTCGGGCACGGGCGCACCGCGAGACGGCGCCGACCCAACGGAGCCGTCGCGGAAGAAAAAGCCCAAAAACCGCTAGGAAAAACCGATCCAGCGTCCGCCCCAAGCGACGGTCGCCCAGAGACCGATCGACACGAGCCCGACGAGCCGGTTCCAGATGGGGCCGATGCTCCCGGCCTCCGCCATCGTCACTTTGCGGCGAATCGTAAAGGTGAAGATGAGCGCGAAGAAGAGACCCGTGATCTTGATCCAGAACGCCTCGCTGTAATAGCACTTCACGGATTCGGAGACGAAGAGCAAGCTCCCGGAGACGACAGCTACCGCCAGGCTTCGCCGCAGCCACGGTGTCATCTCCTGTGCGACGTGAGCGACGGGTTGCGCTCGAAACGCTAGCCCTATCAGGCGGAAGTCTACGAGGAGCACAGCGCCTCCGAGAACGCCGAAGGCGACGAGGTGAAACGCCTCGATGAAGGGAAAAAGCCACGTAGAGTTGCGAATGATCTCGCCCACCGTCGTAAACTCGAACCATTCGAAAAGCGGTAAAAGCATCACTCGAGCTCCACGACGCATCCGGCCGCCCAGTTGACGATCGCAGGCTGCGGCTGCCGATCGCAGTCGAACCAGTTATAGGCGATCATGCGCCCCGCGAAAATGATACACATCCAGAGAACGAGCGAGGCCGCGCCCGCAAATCTCGCGCTTTTCGGCGTCACTGCGTCGCGATCCCACTCGGCGACGCGACGCCAAATCGTCCCGTGAAACACCCACACGTTGATGCCGGCCAAGATGAGCAGGATCACTTTCACCCGAAAGAAAATGCTCTGGTAGGTCCGGACGGGGATCGCGTAGAACAGGAGCCCGCCGGTAATGACCATCACGATGAAACCCGCGATAGTCCAAGGCAAGAGTTTTTTCGCGACTTCCGAGACCGGGACCTGTCGCAAAGCAAAGCCCAAAAGCCGGAAATCCAGAATCACAGCGAAGCCGAAGAACAGAGCGAGCGCCCACACATGAGTCGACTCGACGAGGGGATAAACCCAGAGCGATTCGTGAAGCGCAATGCTCCACGGCGTCTCCGCCAGCAATTGGCAGAATCCTAGAAGCGACATCGCCGGCCATTATCTCCGGTTTCGAGCGGCGATGTCAGCTCCGAGACACACTGTCGAGCCGTGTCACCTCCATCGCGGCTTCCGGTTGGAGCGCTTCGCACCCGCCGGCGACACCGCGCTTGATCGAGAGAAGCTTGCCGCAGTCATATTGCGCGCGAAGAGTATCGGCGAGAGAGGACCCGATCAACGCCTCATAATCCGGGAACAGTTTCGTCTCCAATCGAGCCAGGGCTTCGGCATAGGTCTTCGTTCGCGTGCGCCGGGTAAAGAGCGCGCAGCAATCTTTGTAGGGCTCGATGGAGATCGCGTAGGTCTCGATTTGCTCCGCAACGCTCATGATCGCTTGTTTGTCCATGGCCAAGAGTGGACGTAGCACGCAGATGTCGACGGCTTTTTCGCTGGAGACGAGATTTTCGATCGTCTGAGAGGCGACTTGAGAAAGGCTATCCCCCGTCACTATAGCGATCGCGCGCACTTTTCTCGCTAGCGCCTCGGCGACCCGGAAGAGGAAGCGGCGAAAGAGTACGGTTTCGTACCCTGTGTTACGCCCGCTGAGCGCGAGATCGAAATGCGTATAGGGCACGACGAAGAGGCGCGAGCGCAGCGTGAAGCGGCTGAGCTGGCGCGCGAGACGTCCCGGGACTGAGCTTTCGAGCTGCCCCTCCGTCATGTGGGTCGCGCTCATGTGAAAGAAGTCGACGGTGCAGCCTCGCCGAGCCATCAGGAACGATGCGACCGGGGAATCGATCCCGCCCGAGAGCAAGCTCATCACGTGGCCGCTCGAAGCCACCGGGAGCCCGCCGACTCCTGTCGGCCGCTCGGTGTAGAAGAAAACCGCGTCGGTGTAGATGTCGACATGGATCGTCACATCCGGATCGTCGAGCCGCACTCGTTCCCATTCGGTGCGATCCCGAACCACTTGTCCTAGCCAGCGCTCCATCTCGGCCGACGGCAGCGAGAAATTCTTGTCGACTCGATGCACACGCACGGCAAAAGTCTTTTGAGCGCGATAGCTCTCACGCGCGAGTCGGACGACAATCGACTCGACCCGGGGGCGGTCCATCTCGCCAGCACGTAGGAGCTCGTCGCGGGCGAGCCGTTGAGCCACGGCTACAGAATGGACTCCGCATACCCGATCGATCGTTCTCACAACGGATGTCAGAGACGCCTCGGTGTAATCTCGCGCCTCCACGTAGAGACGTCCTTGTCGACGCTGGATCGGCCAGGAGATGCCTTCGCTACGGAGCGTATGGCGAATGTTCCCGCGCAGCTGAGCCCAGAAGTCACGTTGATTCCTTCCTTTGAGCGTGATCTCCGGCGATCGAATGTGAAGCTCGAGAGGAGGCACCGGCGAGTCCGACATGTTCTTCAGCTTATCAGTTCGGGGACCACAGGGTGTCTCAAGCGTCGTAGGCCAAACGTCCGCCACGAACATCTGACTCACCCTCACCGCAATCTCTCTGAGCTCGTCGATGAGCACTCCTGTGGGAATTACTGTCATTTCATTCAGAGTGACGATAGGCCTGCCGCGAATATTCGCTTAGCATGCGCTCGGTGTTGAAGAACGATCCGTTGAGCGAGATCGCGTAGCGGCGGACACCGCTATAGCCATCGCGATCGTCGTAGTAAAGCGGCAGAATCTTGGTCTCGAGCTTGTCGTAGAGCTCGTTCGCATCACGGGTGCGGTCGGGATGGGCATCGCCGATGGACCATCCCGTGACGCCTTCAACATGGCCCTCGACCCACCAGCCGTCGAGAATACTCAAGCTCGGGACACCGTTGAGCGCGGCCTTCATCCCGCTCGTCCCCGAGGCTTCTTTTGGAGGCTCGGGCGTGTTCAGCCAGAGATCGCATCCCGAGGTCATGAGACCACCGAGCTCGATGCCGTAGTTCGCGAGATAGACGAGCATGACGTGCTCCCCGAGGTTCTTACCGGCTTCAACGATGCGTCGGATGATCTCTTTGCCCGGCTCGTCGTGAGGATGCGCTTTGCCTGCATAGACGATTTGAATCGGGCCAGACTTCGAGGCGATGGCTTTCAGCCGCTCGATGTCCTCGAAGAGCAAATCCGCGCGCTTGTAGGCGGCCGCGCGCCGCGCAAAACCGATAGTAAAGGTCTCTTCGTTCAAGCGAATACCGTTCGCCGCCTCGACATAATCGATCAAGTTCTTCTTCGCGGCGCGATGCGCCGTTTCGATCTCCTCGAGCGGCGTGTAGGTCATGTAGCGAAGGCTTTGATTGTTCTCGCACCAACCCGGGACATGCCGATCGAAGAGCTCTTGCAGCGGCGCCGAGGTCCAGGTCGCGGCGTGAACGCCATTCGTAATCGCTCGGACGTCGTAACCGTCGAACATGTTTCGAGTGATATCGCCGTGGCGCCGCGCGACGCTGTTGACGTAGCGGCTGTGACGGAGAGCGAGCTCGGTCATGTTGAGCTCAGCCATGTTGAGCTCAGCCATGTTGAACTCGCCTGGCTCATAGAGACCTTCGAGTCGCTTCCACGTCGCGTCGCCGAGCACACTCCTCACGAGCGCGACCGGGAAACGATCGTGGCCAGCGGCGACCGGCGTATGGGTGGTGAAGACGCATCGTTCGCGGACCCGGGAGATGTCCGCCTCGGACAGCTCCTCGCGTCCCTCATCGAAAGCTGTTCTCCGCATGAGCTCGAGCGTGAGCAAAGCGGAGTGCCCTTCGTTCATGTGATAGGTCTCGAGCGCGTGATGTCCGAGCGCCTGCAGCATGCGCACGCCGCCGACGCCGAGCACGACTTCCTGAGATAGACGGTAACGCTCGTCGCCGCCGTAGAGCCGGTCCGTTAGAGTCCGGCTCGCGGGGTCGTTCTCTTCGACGTCGCTGTCGAGGAAGTAAACCGCCACTTTCTGTCCGGAAACCCCCACGATTTCTTCGAGCCAAGCTCGGAGCGTGACGGTCTTTCCTTCGATCTCGACGTCCACTCGCGGATCCATCTCCCGTAGCCGATCCGCCACATTCCAGCTATCGTGCGACTCCGTCTGTGCACCTCCGTCGTCCAGATGCTGGCGAAAATATCCGTTCCGATGGACGAGTGTGACCGCGACGAGCGGCAGCCCCCAATCCGCGGCGGCGCGAAGCGTATCTCCGGCGAGCACCCCCAGCCCGCCGGAATAGGTCGCCATATCCGCGCTGAGCCCAATCTCCATCGAGAAATAGGCAATCTTGTTCTCGGGCAATAAGACCTCCTGAAAGCCGAAAAGCCTAGCACAGAGGTGGCTAGAAAGCTGGCAAGATACCGGGTAGAATTAGATTTCATCGCGACTAATCTCGTTTCGAGCTACAAAGATCCTGAGAAACCCAACAAAAGAGGAGCGTTCATGGAGCTGTACCTGGTTCGACACGGCGATGTGGATCCCAATTTGGGAGACGCGGATGCCGGGCCACCGCTCACCGAAGCCGGTCTCGCTAACGTGAGGCGATGCGCCACTTTCGCCGCACGCCTCGGGGTACGGGTCGCCGAAATACGACACTCCGAAAAGCTGCGTGCGGTGCAAACCGCGCAGGAGTTCGAAACAATCCTTCAATGTCCTCGGCGCCCGGTGAGCGGTATTGGACCCGATGACGACATCAATCCTCTGCGCCGCGAGGCTGCGGGCTTGCAGCAAAACGTGATGGTTGTGGGCCATCTGCCATACTTGAACCGGATCGCGGGCGCTCTTTTGGCTCAAGACGAAAGCATGCCCTTGGTCGTTTTTCATGCAGCGTCGCTGGTGCGGCTCGACCGCCGCGAAGACGCGCGTTGGAGCATCCAGCTCGTTCTCCCCGTCGGCGTCATGCCGCAATAACAAGAGGTCGTTCCGCTCCTTCAGCCCGGAGGTGTGTAGTAGACTTTCGCGATGAAGTGGCTGCTCACCCTCTGGCTCGTTCTTCAGTCCTATGACGAGGCCATGACGCGTGGGGTGGCTGCTATGGAAGCTGGGCGCTTCCGCGAAGCCGAGGGGCGTTGTTGCACGGCCCGGAGCAAATCGCTGACCTCCCTGTGCCGGTCGGAGAGTCACCCGGCGCAGTAAGTATCGGGCATGCCGAGCGCGGTCATCTAAGTCGAGACAACGTTCCATCGCTACAAGGCTATCGTGGGCTCAGCGATGCGAGCGAGAGGGTTGGCGGCACAGAGAGTCGAGGCAAGGATCGGGTGCAAGATTCTCAACACCATGACGGCGCTCGGGATGCCTGATAGCGAGATGATCGGATGATGGGAGTCGGGGCCAAGCGAACTCTCGGCCTCTATCGGAGTTGTGCACCAAGGCATATACTATACGTGTGTTCCTTATGATAGCGTACCTTTTTCGCGATACTTCCAATACCGGCGCTGCCCGGAGGCAAAAGGAATGGTTAGGCTGCTCGACTCCACCCTGCGTGAGGGGGAACAGACACCCGGGGTCTACTTCGACCCGCACATCAAGCTCGCGATCGCCCAGCTGCTCGATGAGGTCGGCATCGAATTTATCGAGGCAGGCCACCCGAAAGTGGGGGACGAGGTCGCCGAGGGCGTGCGCAAGCTCAGCTCCGCCGGACTGAGGGCAAAGATCGCGGCGCATGCGCGCTCTGTTCGCGAGGACATCGACCTCGCCCTCGACTGTGGCGCCGATATGCTCGGCATCTTCTACTGCGTCTCCCAGAGCCGGCTCGATGGCGTCTTTCGCAAGGATCTAACCGAGGCGGTCGCCGCGATCGCCGACTCGATCGCTTACGCCAAAGGGGAAAACCCCGACCTCCTGATCCGGTACACCCCCGAGGACACGGTTCGCTCCGAGCCGGCAAACGTGATCACAGCGGCGATCGCTGCGGTTCGCGCAGGCGCCGACATCATCAGCATCGCCGACACCACCGGCTCGATGGTTTCCGGCACCGAAAACAGCATGTTCACCTACGTGGACTGGATGAAGCGGAGTCTCGCGAGCCAAGGACTGGAGCCCCTGATTGCGGTCCACTGCCACAACGATCGCGGCCTTGCGCTGGCCAACGCACTCGATGCGGTCCGGGCCGGCGCCGACATCGTCGACGTTTCGGTCCTCGGTCTGGGAGAGAGGGCCGGCATCGTCGACATGGCGTCGTTGATCGCCGTGCTGATCTCGGATCTTGGGCTTCGAGCCGACTGGCGACCAGAGCTTCTCCCGGAGCTGTATGAGCTGGTCAGTCGCTACGCCGGCGTCCCGATCCCGGTCAATCATCCCGTGGTCGGCGCCAACGCCTTCACACATTGCGCCGGCGTCCATACCCAGGCGGCGCTGCGCAATCCTCTTCATTACCAGAGCCTGGATCCGACGCTGTTCGGGCGGTCCTCGGATATCTGTCTCGACCACATGTCCGGCAGCGCCTCGATCGATCACGGGCTCCGCCAAATCGGGATGACCGAGCTCGATTGGGAAACACGGGAAAGGCTCCTGGCCGACGTAAAATTGATCGGCCGGAAGGGACGAACCGTCAGCCTGCGCGAACTGGAGCAGCTGGTTTCGTTTCTCACCTCTCGGGAGCAAGCGGCGAGCGACCGTCAGGCGGAGGCTGGCTGATGGGAACCCTGGTCGAAGAAATCTTCTCGCACCGCCTCGAGCGCCGTGTCGCCGCCGGCGACATCGTGATCGCCGAGGTCGACTCGATCATGAGCCACGACAACACGACCCCGCTCGCGATCGAGGCCTGGCGGAAAATCGGCAAGCCGATCAAGCACCCCGACCGGATCGTGATCCACTTCGATCACGCCTACCCGGCGCCGAACATCGCTGCCGCCATCAACCAGCGTCGCGCGCTCGATTTCATTCGTGAGCACGCGCTCGAGAACTTCTTTCATCGCGGCATCTGCCACCAGGTGATGATCGAGGAGGGGTTCGTCGCGCCCGGCCGGATCATCATCGGCGCCGACTCGCACACCAACACCTACGGCGCTTTCGGCTGTTTTGCCGCCGGCTTCGGCTCGACCGAGATCGGCGTCGCCTGGGCGACCGGCAAAACCTGGTTCCGTATTCCGGAAACGATCCACGTACGACTGAGCGGCTCCCTGGCGCCGGGAGTCTTCGCCAAAGACGTGATGCTCGAGACGGCGCGCGTCCTCGGTATGGATGGCGCCACCTACGCCGCAGTGGAGTATTCCGGTCCGCTCATCGAGCGCCTACCGATGCACGAGCGGATCATCTTCGCCAACATGTCGACCGAGCTCGGTGCGAAATGCGGGCTAATCGGAGCGGACGACACGACGATCGAGTTCCTCGAGTCGCAGACCGAGGCACGCGGCCCCTTCCCGAGCCTGCGCGCACGGCAACCGTCCTATCGACAGGAAGTTGCGATCGACGTTGCCGAGCTGGAGCCGCAAGTCGCCTGCCACCCGCGGGTCGATCGAGTGAAGCCGCTGTCGGAGCTTCTGGGAATGGCGATCGACCAGGTCTTCATCGGCACCTGCACCAACGCCCGCTACGAAGACCTGGCGCTCGCTGCCCGGATCCTCGAGGGCAAGAAGGTGGCGAAGCACACTCGCGTCATCATCACGCCGGCATCGCAGCGCGTGCTCGATCAGATTATCGCCGAGGGACTCGTACAGGTTTTTCACGATGCGGGCTGCGTCGTGACCTCGAGTGGATGCGGTGCCTGCATCGGTCGGCACGGCGGTGTGCTGGCCCCGGGCGAGAAGGCGTTCACCACGATGAATCGCAACTTCGTCGGCCGCATGGGCTCCCCCGAGGCCGAGATCTACCTCGGCAGCCCAGCGGCAGCGGCGGCGACCGCGATCGAAGGGCGCATCGCCGACCCGCGCAAATACCTGGAGTGACAGAAATGGCCAGAGCCTGGAAGTTCGAAGACAATGTCAACACCGACGAGATCATTCCCGGCCGCTACAACTTGACGATCGTCCCGCATGAGCTGGCCGAGCACGTCTTCTGCGAGGTACGCCCGGACTTCGCCGGTTCGGTCGTGGCCGGAGACGTCATCGTGGCCGGCAAGAACTTCGGATGCGGCTCGTCACGCGAGCATGCTCCGATCGCGATCAAGGGCTCTGGAGTGAAGTGTGTCATCGCGCGGAGCTTCGCCAGGATCTTCTTCCGCAATGCGGTAAACGTCGGCTTCCCGATTCTGACCTGCGACGAGGCTCACACCATCGCCGATGGCTCCAAGCTCGACGTCGATCTGGCCACCGGCAAGATCCACGTTCGGGCCAACGGCCAGACCCTCGAGGCCAGCCCGCTACCGGCCTTCGTGCTAAAGATCGTGCAGGCGGGCGGGATTGTCCCCTACGTGCGCGAACACGACATCGAAGACCTCGAATGAGACTCGCCGTTCTCGGCGGCGACGGGATCGGCGCTGAAGTCACCCGCGAGGCGCTACGGGTGCTCGAAGTGGTCGCGAAACTGCATCGTCCGCTCGAGTTCGAGCTCTGCTACGGTGAGATCGGGCTGGGGGCCTTCGAGAAGTACAAAACCCCTTTGCCGGAGGCGACCCTCGAGATGGCGCGGACCGCCGACGCGACGCTGTTTGGCGCCGTCACGACTCCGCCGGACATCGCCGGCTATCGCTCACCGATCCTGTCCCTGCGACAGAAGCTGGGGCTCTATGCTAGCGTCCGCCCGATTCGATCGCGTCCGGGTACTCGTCCCGGGATCGACATGGTGATCGTGCGCGAGAACACCGAAGGGCTCTACGCCGGACGCGAGCGAAGCTCCCACGACGAGGCGGTGACAGAGCGTGTGATCACCCGGAGCGCTTCCGAGCGCATCGTTCGCTACGCGCTCGAGCTGAGTCGAGCCCGTGGCGATCGCCGCGTCACCCTCGTACACAAGGCCAACGTCTTGAGAGAGACCTGCGGCCTGTTTCGGCGGGTCGGCCGAGAGGTCGCGACGCACTATCCGGAGATCGAGCTCGAAGACATGCTGGTCGACACTTGCGCGATGGAGCTGATCCGGGCACCCGAGCGCTTCTCCGTGATCGTGACCACGAACTTGTTCGGCGACATCCTCAGCGACGAAGCTTGCATGCTGGTCGGCGGGCTCGGACTAGCCGCCTCCGGGAACATCGGCGATCGGGCCGGCCTGTTCGAGCCGGTTCATGGCAGCGCACCCGACCTCCAGTCGACCGGCCGTGCCAATCCGCTGGCTGCGATCCTATCCCTTGCGATGGCTCTCGAGCATGTCGATCGTACAGATCTAGCAGCGCTCGTCGAGGGCGCGGTCGATCGCGCTCTCGACGCCGGTTCGGTGACCCCGGATCTCGGCGGCAAGCTGAGCACGCGAGAAGCGACCGATGCGTTGATCGCCGAGATCGAGGCGGCCGCATGAGTCATTAGAGAAAAACATACCCGAAAGAAACGATCCACAGGCGACGAAAACGAGCTCAACACCACCGAGCGTAAAACCCTTCGCCGGCGATGGGCCAACTGGATCCGCCGTGTCCAAAACCGACCCGTTGATTTGCAAAAACTGCGGCCCACTGATGAACGCGGAACGCGGAACGCGCCGACGAAGGCCCGGCGAGCTCAGCCATAACGAAAGAAGAGCTAGCATTAAGCACTAGAGGTTTCAACCGTCACCCATTTGCGTTCGCGTGCGGATCGGTAAAGAGCCTCCAAGCAGGCCAGTACTCGAACAGCGGAGTGCCCGTCGGGTTGGGGGGCTCGTTTCTCGCGCAATGCACCCGCGAGCTCCGAAAGGGCAGTGATAAAACGATGGTCTTCCCCAGTACGGAAACGCTCATCGCCATTCGGGCCGGAAACATAGACACCTCGGCCGGCCACGACTCGCAGGACACCTTCCGTCCCGTGAATCCGCGTTTCCCATCGCGGGAGATTGTGTGGGATTGCCGACTTGTGCTGCACGATGGATCCGATGCTTCCGTCGATGAAGCGAAGCGTCGCGACGGTCGTGTCTTCGAGCTGTTTTGAATAGTGGAAGTTTGCCGTACTCGCCACAACAGATTCCACGCGCTGATCAGCCAGCCAAATAAGATGATCTAGGATATGTGACCCGCTGTAGGTCATCATCCCGCCACCGGCCACCTTCGGATCCCACACCCACTCCGGAAGCGGCCCCGGTGCCGCGAACATCTGCTCGACCAGCAAGCACGGCCGGCCGATTCGCCCGTCCGCAACCAATCGTTTTGCGATTTGATATTCCTCGCGAAACCGGTGGTTGTAGTTGACCATCAGTTCGACCTTCGCTGCTTCAGCGGCTTGCACGACGAGGCGTGCCTGGGCCGAGCTGTTCGCCATTGGCTTTTCCAGCAGCAGATGGAGCCCCGCTTCACATACTCGCAGCGCTGCATCGACAAGAGAACCATGCGGAAGCGCAACGACAACGGCTTGGGGGTTTTCGGTTAGTAGCTTGTCGAGGTTCTCCACAACCGGACAGTTCGTTTCTTTCTCGATGCGGGCTCGAACCTCAGCCGAATTATCTGCCGCCGCGACGAGCTCGACCACCTCCGAGGCCCGAGCCGCTTCCAGGTGACGGAGCCCGGCCTTTCCAAGACCGAGCACGGCAAGTCTCAGTGGACCGGTCACGCGAGCCAACCTCTCACCAAGTAGGCACAAACAAAGCCCAAGTAGTTTCCTAGGGCATAGCCGAAGATCCCCACGATGACGCCGGGAGTCACGAGACGTGACCAGTTCATGGACATGGAGAGGGCAAGCGCGGAGCCGGGTCCTCCCACCGCCGCCTGGCTCGCGACCGAGAGAGTCTGAATGTCGAAACGCAACAACCAACCGAGCCCGAAGAGCACGAGCGCGTGAACGCCGATCACGGACACCATGAATAGGAGTACGCTCGGCCCGGCGCTGAGTACTTCGCCCAATACAGATTGCGCCCCTATCACGATAAAGAAGAGATGCATCGCGAAGTAAGCTAGAAAGGCACTTCCCTGTAGCCTCCGGAGCGCCGGCACTTGTGCCAGTGCGAGTGCCAGGGTCGTAATCCAGAGGACTTCGGGAAAACCTGGCAGGACGGAACTGAGCTCTCGGGCGCCCCACAGAATGGCGAGTGGGATTGCGGCGAGCAAGGATAGGTCCGTGATTTTGAGCGAGGCGGTGACCCATTCCCGGCGCGGATCGTCGCTGCTGGCGCCCGCAGGAGCACCGACGGGATCGGCAGGAACCGCTCCAAACTTGGTTTCCAGATTCCTTGCCAACGCCATTTGAGACAAGAGCCAGGGAACGGTGGACATGTTGATCGCGACCGCGCCAGCTGCGAAGAGACTCGGCGACGTCTCGAGGCCCCGACCGATGGCCGCGAAGTTCATCCCTCCGCCGAAAAACGCTCCCACGAATTGTCCGGCGAGCTTCCAGGTTTCATCCCCGACCCACCTCGCATAGAACGCTCCACCAAAGAGCCCACCCAAGAAGCTTCCAAGACCCGCCAACCCGAAGGCCACGATGAGACGAGGACCGGCCCGCTTCAAATCCGAGAAACTCGAGGCGAGGATCACCAACGCGATGGCGTAGGGTATGGCTATTTCGAAAACGGCTTCATAGAGGCCGGATCGGTGAGGAATGATGCCTAAGTTGGATAGAAGAATACCGATGAGCGTGCACAAAACGGCGGACGTGATCTTTTTCAGGACCTCGAAGCGATGCTCCAGGAACCGAGTGAAGGCGATGATCAGAAACAGGAACGCGAGAAGGGCGAGCGGAGTGCTTATCACGTGGTTTGCATACCGGCGATGGGAGTCGCAATGTTAACGCGGCGGAGCGATGTGGACAAGCCCCTCCTCAAGACGAGATCGCGCTTATCGGCTCATCCATGCGTGAAGCTTCGGAGGTGATCGAATCTATCATTCCCAATACGACTCGTTCGACGGGTCACGCGCTTTGCCGATACCAAACGCCACCTGGAGAAACGCTGACGTGCCGGATCTGCGCCACCGACGCCGCCGGCAACGAGTCGTGCTCCTCTCCGGTGACGATCACGGTTCAATAGGAATCCGAGCTCACGTCTCCGGACTCGTGTCAGGTTCGTCGTAGGGGTTGGGAAAGTAGCGATTCAAGACGACCTCGCCGTCGTTCACCACCAGGCAGGCCCTTCAAGTCGAGGGTCGCACCAGCCCGCCATCAGCGGTGATGGGCAGCTGATCGCGTTTAGCACGTACGCGTCCAACTTGACACCAGGACTCAGCGGTATGAACGCACAGGTCATGCTCCACAATAGGCTCACAGGAGTAACACGACTCATCAGCCGCAACGGAGCCGACGCGGAAGGCAATGGAGAAAGCAGCTTCCCCTCGATTAGTGGAGATGGCCGAGTCGTCGTGTTTTCCTCGGAGGCCACGAATATTGATTCGCCTTCGGCACTCTGGTCAGATATTTACATCCACGACGTTCAGGCCAATCAAACCAGACGAGTAGACTCGGTTCCCGGTACGGTCCCCAACGGCTCAACGTTTTCCCCGGCGGTCAATGAGAACGGCGAGGTTGTCGCCTTAGTCTCTCGCTAACGCTTAGAGCCGCCGCCGCGTCACGGCCCATCGAGGGTAGCGCGTGGGCGTAGACGTTCAACGTGATTTCAATCTTGTTGTGTCCGAGACGTTGCGAGACGACGGGCACCGGCGTGACTCCTTTCGTGACCATGTGGGCAATGCCGACGATCGAGGCCACTGACAACAAGGCGGCGATTGCCATGGGTGCTCGCGTTTGGTGGACAACGCGCTCGAGGAAGTCAAGGATGACGACAGACTCGAAAATGGCAGGCAGGGACCGGACAGGTCCTCGCACCGCCCATATCCTATGTAGCGAAGGCGACGAGGCGCGAAACCTCCGTCGAGGCCGTCTGGTTGTTTGCAGCGGGCCTGGACGTGTTGGCGCGAGGCTTCCACTCAGGCTAACGGGCCTTCGCCACGACGACGGTCACGTCGTCCGCTGGCGCCACGCCGCTTGAGTGCTCGGCGACCGCGCGCAAGATCCGATCGCGCACCTGTCTTGGTTCCTCTTGCTTGGCTTCCAAGATCACGCGCTCAAGACGCGCTTCGCCGAACTCTTCGTCGTCGGCCGAAAGTGCTTCGTGAATGCCGTCCGAGTAGAGGACGAGAAGGTCGCCCGGCTCCCACTGTCTCTTGGCGACGGAGAACGGAATGTTCTCGAAGTCCGGTATGCCGAGAATCAGGTCCGTCGACTCGAGCCTGTCGATACGGTCGGAACCGCGATGATAGAGAAACGGATAAGGATGCCCCGCGTTCGAATAGCTCAGCCTGCGCGCCTCGTGATCGAGACGCACGTAGCAGCCGCTCATCATGAGCCCGCTTTGCACCGAATGGAACACGGTCCAATTCATCGCCGCCATGACCGCGCTCGGCGAGGCATCGATCTTGGCTTGCGTATGCAAACAGCTCTTTGCCATCGCAACGAGCAAGCCCGCGTAGAATCCGTGCCCGGTAACGTCAGCGAGAATTACACCGGTGGCGTCCGTCCCGAGCTCCACGTAATCGTAGTAGTCTCCTCCGACATCGGCAGCAGGCTTGCAGTATCCGGAAAGCTCGGCGCGTTCGATGAGAAGATCTCGCTGCGGCAGCATCGCCATTTGAATCTCGTGGGCTCGCTTCAGATCCTGCTGCCATCGCTCCCGTTCGAGGCCGGCGGCTACTTGAAGCGACACATCGCGACGGAGCTTAGAGGTGAGGTATTGGAAGATGCCCTGCGCGATGGAGCTAGAGAGCGTCAGCGCCCTCTCGAACTCGGCGTGCCGCCATTGGAGTAGCAGGACGTCCGTCTCCGCGATCGCAGTGGCACTTCGTGGGCCTTCGTCGATGAGGGCGAACTCTCCGACACAATCTCCCGTCGACATCTCGACGATGCGGATGCCGTCTTTCTCGATACGGAGCGACCCCTCGACGACGAAATACGCCGCGTCCCCGGGCTCGCTTTCGCGGAAAATCACCTCACCCGCCGATGCTCGTACCTCATGCATGCGGCCCGCGAGATCGGACACGATTTCGGTAGGTAACTCGGCGAGTAGTGTGTTGGCTTTGAGAAAGGCCGCCCGATCGAACATAACGAGAGCCCGATGTTATCGCCCGCGTCAAAAGACATGCAACCAGAAACGGGCGTCGCGGCTTCAGGCGTGTTCCTTCCAATTAGGCCGGAACAACGTTTCGATGGACAGGCCGAAAAGGTCGGCGATACGAAACGCTAGGGGAAGGCTCGGATCGTACTTGCCGGTCTCGATGGCGTTGACGGTCTGGCGCGAAACGTCCAGCTCCAGAGCCAACCGCGCCTGGGTCCAGTCTCGCTCGGCGCGCAGGACTTTGAGCCGGTTCTTCAAACGTACCGCCGTTGGCCCACGAGGACCCCAACCGAATAGGCGACCGCCATGATCATAATCACATTAGAAGCACCCGTCCCGCCAATGGCACCGGTGCGCTCGAGAAGCCGATAGGCCGCCGCCGCGGCCCCAACGAGAGCGGCGCCGAAGCCAACGCGAGGGCCTCCAGCTGAATTCTACGCTGCAGCTCATCCGCGTTCTGCAGAAACCTCCGGTAGGCCAACATCATCGCACCACCCAGAAGGACGTGGCATAGAATGACCGTGAATGCCGGAGCTCCGCCGGGCACCCAGCCCCTGCTGATCGCAGCGTTGGCTAGGACCCAGGCGAAGATCCAACCGAGAAGCTGCCACTGATTCCGGCGATCCCGCTCGCTCATCGCACACCACATCCAAAGCGATCGTTTGGTCCGTTCCAACGTCTATACCTCCTTTGACTCAAGAAATCGTAGTGTAAAGCAATATGGACATACAGTAAAGGATCCTTGTCCATTCGAAACGCCGGGTGCGTTACGCTTCCGCCTGTCCACGCATTCCTTTAGAATTCGGCCATGGTGAAAAGACTCGTCGGCGCGTCAGCGCTAGCGCTTTGCCTGGGTTGCGGAGGCCGCGGGGATTCGGAGCCAGACGATGCCATCCTCGTGGGCGCCATCTTCGCGCTCACGGGAGCCACTTCGGATGTCGGGACGATCTATGCCGACGGCGTCCGCGACTATGTCGGCTGGGTCAACGGCCAAGGTGGCATCGACGGCCGCCCGCTCGAGCTGCTCTATCAGGATTACGGCTATCGGGTCGACCGCGCCGAGCAGCTCTACAGCGAGTTCGTCAGCGAAGGCGTCGTCGCCTTCATGGGCTGGGGTACGGGAGACACGGAAGCTCTCCGCGGGCGCATCGCCGAAGACCAGGTGCCGTTCATGTCGGCGTCCTACTCGCACGTGCTCGGCGATCCGGCGGAAGCGCCTTACAATTTCCTCGTGGGCACGACGTATAGCGATCAGTTTCTGATCGCCCTCGACTGGATTATCGAGAATCATCCCGAAGGGAGCCCGAAAGTAGCGCTTTTTCACCACGCCTCGCCGTTCGGCTTGTCGCCTTACGAGCAACTCGGGCGCGACTACGCCGCGGCCCAAGGCATCGAGATGATAGCGCAGGAGATGCCCCGAGGCAGCACGGACTTTACATCGGAGCTCACGCGCGTGCGCGAATGGGGTGCGCAGTACATCCTCTTTCAAAACACTTCGGCTCCGGTCTCCGTCGTGCTCAAGAACGCCGCGAGCCTCTCGATGACGATCCCTTTCTTTTGTTTGAACTGGTGCGCCAACGAGCTTCTTGTCGAGCTCGCGAGAGAGGCGAGCGAAGGCGTCGTCGGGGCGATGCCTTTTGCGCCGCCAGCTTCCGAAGGCGTGAGCGGCCTCGAAGGCGCGCGCGCCTATCTCCTTGAACGGGACGGGGGTGCTCTCGAAGACCAAGGTGTTCCGTATGGACAGGGTTGGTGGACGATGGCGGTCCTGACGGAGGGCATCCGTCGCGTCGTCCACGACCACTTGCCTCTCACCGGCGAGAACGTCAAAGCGGCGCTCGAGGGGCTCGCTGATTTCGATACCGGAGGTGTGACCTTTCCGATTACATTCTCCGGCGAGAATCATCGCGGCGCGAAAGGCATGCGCTTGTTTCGAGTCGAACAAGGCCGCTGGGTGCCGCTGACGGGATTTCGCCATGCTCCGTCTGAATAACGTCGAGGTCGTCTACGACAACGTCGTGCTCGTTCTCCGCGGGCTTTCTCTCGAAGTCGGCCGAGGTCAGATCGTCTGTCTTCTCGGCACGAACGGTACGGGGAAGTCGACGACCCTCAAAGCCGTCTCGGGCCTACTGGCGCCGGAAAATGGAGAGGTGACCGACGGCTCCATCGAGCTCGAAGGCGAGCCCATCCACGGTTTGGCGCCTCACGACGTCGTCCGGCGCGGGGTCTTTCAAGTCATGGAAGGCCGCCGCGTCTTCGAGCATCTCACCGTCGAAGATAACTTGCGCGTGGGCGCTTATACCAGCTCCTCGATGAACCTCGACAAGGTGTTCGACACCTTTCCTCGTTTGAACGACTGTCGCACGAAGCTTGCGGGCTTTCTCTCGGGCGGTGAGCAACAGATGCTCGCGATCGGCCGAGCTCTGATGTCAGAGCCTAAGCTTCTGCTGCTCGACGAGCCGTCTCTCGGTCTCGCTCCGCTTATCGTCGAAGAGATCTTCGCCGTTCTGCGTCGCCTCAACGAGGCCGACGGCGCGACGATTCTTCTCGTCGAGCAAAACGCCGCCCGCGCGCTCGACACCTCGCACTATGGCTACGTCATGGAGAACGGCCGAGTGGTTCTCGAAGGCACACCGGAAGAGCTCCGCGAGAACGCGGACGTGAAGGAGTTCTATCTCGGCCTCTCGGAGCTAGGCGAGCGCAAGTCCTATCGCGCCGTCAAACATTATCGACGGCGAAAGCGCTGGTTGTCGTGAATCCGATCTACCAGCCCGAGATCGAAGCCGCACCAGCCGAAGCTTGGCAGGTCTATCAAGACCAGCTCGTGCGCAACATCGTGGCCTATGCCGCCGAGCACACCGAAGAGTTTCCGCGCCGGCTGGAGAACGCGGGACTCGTCGCGGGGGACATCCGCTCCGTCGCCGCCTTGGCCGATGTGCCGGTGCTATCGAAGGACGACCTCCCCGAGCTGCAGGAAGCGTCGCCACCTTTCGGGGGGCTACTGGCGCGCGACGTCAAGACGTTGAAGCGTGTTTTCCTGTCTCCCGGCCCGATCCTCGATCCCGAAGGGGAAGGCCCGGACTTCTGGGGCTTTTCGCCCGCGCTTTGGGCCACTGGCTTTCGACAAGGCGACACGGTCTACAACACCTTCTCGTACCATCTGACGCCAGCGGGGGCGATGATGGAAGAAGGGCTCCGAGCGCTCGGCTGTACCGTCGTCCCCGGCGGTGTCGGGAACACGAACGCGCAAGTCGATCTCCTCGCGCGCTCGGGAAGCACCGGTTATTGCGGAACACCGGATTTTATCTGGACGCTTCTCGACCGCGCGCGGGAGAAGAGCATCGACATTTGTCTCGAGCGCGGCTTCGTCAGCGGTGGGCCGCTATCGGCGTCGCTCAGAGAAGACCTCTTGCGTGAGTTCGGCGTGTCGATCCGCGAAGGTTATGGCACCGCCGATGTCGGCGCGATCGCATTCGAATGCGAAGCGTCGCGCGGGTGGCATATCACGCCCGGGCGCGTCGTCGAGGTGCTCGAGAACACAGGCGAAGTCGTCGTCAGCACACAAAACGAAGTCTATCCGCTCGTACGTTTCGGCACCGGCGATCGTTCGGCGCTCGACACCACACCCTGTTCGTGCGGGCGCACGACCCCGCGGCTTCTCGGCTTCCAAGGAAGGGTGGGCGAGGGCGTAAAAGTCCGAGGGATGTTCGTCCACCCACGATCGATTGCGCGGGCGCTAGCAGTAGCACTCGGCGAAGTGCCCCGATTTGAAGCGGTCGTGCGACGTGTGAATTGCCGCGATGCGATCGCGATCCGCGTGGAAGCCGAGGTTGACGTCGAGGTCGAGGCGCTCGCCCAGAGTTTCCGTAACGAACTCAAGCTCCGCGTCGACGTCGAGCTCGTGCCGCCGGGTACCCTCGCGAGCGGCGCGGTGCCGATCCGAGACGAGCGCAGCTGGGAGTAGAACGAAACTGTTGGTTTGACTGTGGAATATTATGTTGAGTATACTCAACATAGATGGCGACCATACAGGTGGTGCTCGATGATGCTCTGCTCGAGCTTGCTGATCGGCTTGCCAAGCGGCAGCGAATCAACCGCTCAGCGCTGATACGTGAGGCGTTGCGCGCGCATTTGAAGAGGCTGCGCTACGCGGAGTTGGAGGACCAGGAGCGGGCTGCATACGAGCAACGACCGGACGACCTCGATGAGGTAAGGCGTTGGGCGAGGGTGGCCGATTGGCCGAACGACTAGAGCGCGGCGAGATTAGACTCTATCCGTTCGCCCCGCCGGACAAGTCCCGACCGGTTCTACTGTTGACTCGCGGCGCGTCCATCAAGTATCTCTCGCGCATCACGGTTGCGCCGATCACATCCACGATCCGAGACGTGGCCTCGGAGGTTCAGCTCGACGTCGACGATGGTATGAAGGCGCCGTGCATCATTAATCTTCACAATATCGTGACCATCGCGAAAGTCGGGATTGGGCGTCGACTCACCAAAGTAAGCGACGAGAAAATGAAGCTCGTCTGCGACGCCATTGCTTTCTCTCTGGGTTGCGAAGGATCGTAGTGGCACCCGACGCATCAGCGCCATCAACGCCATCAACGGAAGAGTAGTCCTATGAACACGCCGTAACTGCAGAGGAGCACGATCCCCTCCCATCTCACGAGCCGCCGTCCCGTGTACAAAAAGACGGCCATCGCGAGCGTAAAGCCGACGAGCACCGGAAGCTCGAAATGAAACAGCTTTTCGTCGATGGGAAGCGTTCGCAAGCTCGCGGAAGCCCCGATCGCACCAAGAATGTTGAACAGGTTGCTGCCGATGATAGCACCCACGACGAGATCCGCCTCACCCCGAAGACCCGCGACGATCGAGGTCGCGAGCTCGGGCATCGACGTGCCCACTGCTACGAGCGTCGCGCCGATGATGAACTCAGATAGGCCTATCGAGCGGGCGAGCGAGACCGCGCCCGCAACAAGAAGTTGCGCGCCGCCGAGCAGAAGGATGAGACCAAAGACGGCGAACGCCGAGCTCGAGGCGAGGCTATGCGTGCGCGGTGCGTGGACCTTGCTGGCCGGCTTGGCTTTTGGCGCCTCGCCGCGAGCCCAGCGGATCGACAGGTAGTTGAAGAAGACGAGAAGCGCGATGAACACACGCCCCGCCCCGCGCCCGAGCTCGAGCCCCAACGCGCAGACGAAGAGAAGCACCGTCACGCCGAGGAGAAGCGGAAGCTCGCGCTTGAGCACCGAAGCCGCCACCTTTAAGGGCGCTATGATTGCGGCGCATCCGAGGATGAGCCCGACATTGGCGATGTTGCTTCCGAGCACATTTCCCACCGTCATCTCCGCATGGCCGCTGAGCGCCGCGATGACGCTCGCTACGATCTCGGGCGACGACGTTCCATAAGCGACGACCGTAAGGCCCACGAGTAGCGGGCTCACCCCGAAATGGCTCGCGAGCCGGGACGATCCGCGTACGAGCCAGTCTGCACCGAAAGCGAGTAAGAGGAGGCCGGCGAATGACAGAGCCGAGGCAGTTATGGAACTCAAGTAGGTTCGATCCTAGCAGATCGAAACGGCTGTGGAACCCCAACCTTTAGGACTAGGCAGCCTAGAGCCGCCGTCATTTACGGTGCTTAATGCTCCCTCGCTCTTCGAGGCAGGGTCCAGCCAATTTTTCCGGCACTCTGCTTACACCGAGATGGCGATGGGTGTCGGCTTCTTGGTGACGGCGCAGTTGACGCAGATGGGCTCGCCTTTTTGCCTCCCCCGATCCCAAGTGCGATCACGATGGGCTCTGCGCAACCGGTCGAAGTTCTCGCTCATCCACGCTTCCTGGATGGTTTGCGCAACCCCTGTCACAGGGCCGCCGTCGATCTCGAGCGTGAACCCTTGGCAGCACGGCATCGTATGCTTGCCGTCCCACGTGACCACCATGCGGCGGAACGGATCGGGGCACTGGAACTCGGCCGCGCTCAGCGACTGCCACTCGGCGGCTTTCCACTGGTGGGTCGCGCCGGCAGGAAAGTAGCACTCGCTGATGGACATCCAGTCGACGCCCATCTCGTCTCGCCAAAACGCTTCCATGCGGCCGCTATCGACATCGGCGGCATTCAGGAACGTTCGCACGACCGACGCACGGATTCGGCAATCCGTCGTGCCTCCGCCGTGAGCGCGCGCTTCGACAGCGCTCCGGACGGAGTGGAGCAAGATCTTCCAATCGCCGCCCACGCGCTGTTTGTCGTAAGACACTTCGTCCGCGGCGTCGACCGAGAACATGAGATCCGTGATGCCAGCTTCTACGAGCTCGGCAAAGAGCTCGGGACGCGTCCGCGCGCCGCCATTCCCGTTCGTGTTCATCATGATGTCCGGAAAGCCGAGCGCCGCGGCCTGGCGGACGAAAGACACGATTTCGGGATGAAGCGACGGCTCGCCACGATAGTTGAGCTTGACGGAGCTTGCCCCCATCTCGGCGCATTGCCGCAACAACGCCGTATACAGCTTGGGGTCCATGTAGCCTCTCTGATACGTGTGCTCGTCGAACCCGAGCTTGCGGATGTGCTCGTGGGTCCAGATCTGGCAAAAGCCCTGAGGATCCTCTTCGGAGCTTCCGCAGCGCAGATCGCAAACGGCGACAGATTCGAGGTCGACGTGGACCGGGTGATCCGCGCCGTCGAGCTCTTCGCCGCGACGGTCCCACTCGCGCCGATAGGCCTCGTAACGCACGCTGCGGGCGGACGGGGCGCTGCCGACGATTCGGAACGTAGGGTCTTGGCTCATCGCGGATATTCTAACGCAGGCGCTCGAGCCCTACTCAAACGACCACCAAGGGTGCGGGGCGCCGTCCGGGCGCTTCGAGATTACGTGCTCCGCCATACGGCGGATGCGCTCTGCCTCGGTGCTGAACTCGCGTCCGAAGCGGTGTCCGGCACCGTCACCCCAAACGAAGATCCCTGGGTAGTGCGGGTTCTCCGTCTGCCGCATCCAGTCCTGGAGCGCTTTCACCGCGACGTTCAAATAGTAGTTATCCATATCGCCGCAATAGACGTGCACCTTTCCGAAGAGCTTCGGGCCGAGGCTCGCCCAGTTGTTCTTCAGGTGGTGAAGTAAGTCGTAGTTCTCCAGCCAATATTGTGCGACCTCCGGATCGATTTTCCCCGAGCGCTTGTCGAAGAGCGGCTTGAAAAATCCGTCGTCACCGAGCGGCCCGAAAACAGCGGACCAGATGTCGAGCTGCTGACCAGAGCGGCCTTTCGTGCCCGAGACGAGCTCGAAGGTGTTCCGTTGTTTGGACGTCAGGCGAATCTCACCATTGGTCTCGCGCGTATTGGCGATCGACACTCGGCGCCACTCGTGCTGCTTGTAGAAGGCATTGACGTCTTCATAAATATTGATGCCCTCGACATTGGTGAAGGTCACCGGGTCGGGCGCATAGGCGAAGGTCCCGCCGAAGAAGTCGGGATGAAAGATCTGCATCGCGAGCGCTTCCCAACCCCCCGTCGAGCCACCCGTCAGAATCCGCGCATACGGCTCGTCGATGACGCGAAATCGACGCTCGATCTCCGGGATGAGCTCTTCGAGGATCGCGTCGCCATAGGGCCCGACATTGACCGAGTTCACGGAGTACGACGTGTCGAAATAAGGGGTGGGATCCTGAAATGTCACCACGATCATGCGTGGGAAGTGGTCGCGGTTCCACGCGCGATTGAAGTCCTCGCCCTCCTTCCATCGCATCGGATCTTCGATGGAGAAGTGCCCCTGGTAGTAGACGACGGGGTAGTCGATGCGTTCGCGCTCGTAGTCGCGCGGCAGAAGCACGGTGGCGCCGAGATGGATCGGCCTTCCCCAGAACTTCGTCAAGATCTCGCTCTCGAAACGAAAGCGTTTAACCCAATCGGTGTCCGGCGGGAGCTCGACCTCCGGGATGATTTGGTCGAGGACGAGCTCGTGATCGTAGCCGGCTTCGGCGTCGAGCGTGAGCCGCACCGGCACGCTATGCAGGTTTCCGGAAGAGATCCAAAAGCGCTGGCCTTCCCATTGGTCGTCATGCATCCATACCGTGTGACCGTCGGCGCGCGGGAACTCGGAATAAACGTTGATGAAGCCTTGCACGAAATAGTCGCCGGGCGGGATCTCGGAGAGGGAGCCTACGGGGCTGCCTAGATCGCTTTCGTCGAGCTCGATTACTTCAGCGGGTAAAACGTTGCCGAAGTCCCGCCCGAAAAACGGCACGCCGGTGCGGCCGACTTGAAGCCGGGGCTCTTTCTCGTTCGTGCGCGAAATCATGACGAAGGCTCTCCCGGTGATCGGCCCCGCATGGACCTCCTTCGGATATGAGAGCCGGAAACGTATGGCCGACTCTCCCGCCGACGGACCGGCCGTGACTAGAGTGAGTGCGAAAAGCAGCAAGGAGCCTATTCGTGAACGCATCTGTCCATCCACCTCGAGTCGCAGAGTGTATCCGACTTCGCCCACGCTGTTCACTTTGGCTTCGTCGAGACGAGACCGAAAGTTTTGCACACTTTTTAAACGAGCGTTAAACTGAATTAACGATCGTTTAATTTCTCTTGATGTGGAGACGGTAAAGCATTGACGACATTAAATTTACTGCATGAGATCGAAGCCACCCAGCCTGGGGAATCGGAGGAGCACTCGGCCATCGAGCGGCTCATCTTGAAGCATGCTATGCGGTGCTTTGGGCGCCGCGGTTATGCGGCCACGACCCTTCGAGGCATTGCTGCCGAGGTGAACGTCACGGCACCTCTCGTCAGCTACTACTTCAAGAGTAAGGAAAACCTCCACCTGAAAGTCGCGGAGATCGTGATGACGAGCCTCGAATCGGAGGTTGCCCGCGCTCTCGAAACGCCCCGGCCGTTTTACGAATCCATTGTATCGATCGTTCAAGCCCATATCGGGCTCGTCCAGCGCTCTCCTGCAGCGGTCGAGTTCATGTTTAGCATGCTCTACGGACCCCAGGAGGGCCAGCCGACGCCAGATCTCGAGTCCCTCTACGGGGGTACGCGCCAAAGGATCCAGAGCGTCTTCGAGCGCGGCATCGATTCGGGGGAGTTCGTGCCGCGTCCCGGCGTCACCCCGAGCTTTCTTGTCGAGCAGCTCGGCAACTTGATCCACGCCCATGTGAGCTGCCGCTTCAAAGTCGACCGTTTGGCCGAACGGTACCCCGAACGCCGTGAGGCTCTCGAACGCCGCGTCAGTGCTATGTCGCTCGACGTGGCCCTTGAGCATTTCTTTTTCGGCGCCGGTGACGTACCCGCGTTCAAAAAACCTAGTTAGTTCCTGTCCAGAAACACCATAACTTGTGGTGTACGAGAGGCCTATCGAAGATGTGGGTATTATACGTTTTCAGTCGGCACCTCGTAGGCTCGGAAGCGAATGAAAATCTTGGACGAAACGAGAGGCGAATCGTCAGCAATCCATGGCTATAAACGCAGTAAGAGCAATCATTATTATCGTAATAGGTTCCTTGCCATTACCAACAGGTTGCAGGTGATGATGGAACTCCATACGTAGGATTTGAAAGAAGGCAATGAGCGCCATGTGCATCGGTCGAGACCAAAGACTCGTTTCAAGAACGAAATGACGCCTTCGATTCCGCAGCGAAATCGCCGTAGGCGTTGATAGACCCAGGAACTCTTGACCATATCGGTCACCGCGAAGTGAGCCTTGGTAAAGGCAACATCTTCAACTCCCTTGCCTTTGATGGCTTCCAAGTTTGCCTTTGAAGAAAACGCGCCATCGTAGGCAACCTGGCGCGGGGCCCGTTCGTAGAGTTCGACTTGACGGTCGATCATGGTTTCCGCGAGAGTTGAATCGGACGGATTCCCATCCAAGATCACGCAATCCAAAATCATCGAGGACGAGCCACCAGTCAAACACACCTTGTGACCGTAGAGAGTCTCGCGCCGGTCTTTGCGAATAATGTCGGTGTGTTCTTCGAAGATCGAAACGACCTTTTCCTCCGCAGGCACACGCTCTTCATCAATCACTCTACGCCGAGTTTGGTTGATGACTTTTTCGGTGAGGACGAGAAAGTGCTTAAAATCCGCGGCGATCTTCTCCGCACTCGCTCGCTTCACCGGCTCGGTCAAGCCGGACTCGTCCAACTGGTCTGCAACGCGTTGAGCGGAGCGATAGGTTTCTTCCGACACCTTCAGTAGATCTCGATAGACGCGACGCCTTTGTTCCTTATCCTTCGCGTTTAGAACTCCCAGTCGACGTCTCTTCGCTCGACGCGTTCGATTGCCGAAGACCACTACTGTACCCAGCAGTTCGCGAGTTCGGCACATGAGGCGAGTGAGAACTCGGACGCAGTCATAAAGAAGCTCGGAGTCCGTAGGAGAATGAATATTCGACTCCACTACCGTGCAGTCCACTCGTACTTTTCTTCCTTTTTCGATCGCGGTCTTCTCGGCAACACTCACCAACTCTCGGTTGATTTTCTCCAGCGTTTCGAACTTCACGGCTTTGATGTTTGCTGCTAGGGTCGACTTCGACGGGCTCGGCTCTATGATGCCGAGCTGGCAAAACGTCCGATAGCTTCGAGAGTCTGCCAAGTGAAACGCCAACTCCCGATAGGTGAACTGATTCAGCTGCTTGACCAACAACGCCCGGAGAACCTGCTCCGCGCTCATTCCCCCACGACCAACATCGCTCCCTGCCGATGGGGTGACCGACCTCAGGTCTTGCAGTACCAGCTCATTGAGCTTAGGATGGGCATCGAGCAGCGATGATATCGTTTCGAGTTCGCGTGCGTGCTCCAGCTCCAGCCAGGGCTCGCGAAGGCTTGGTTGTGGGTTGATCGTTTTTCGCATTTAGGGCTGGTCTCCTTTGGAGTTAAGTCGTTTAGAATCTGCGTTTTTGTCGACTCGATACTAAACGACACTCCCTCAGAAGGCTAGCCCTAAATTTGCGATTACCCCTTTTTTCTCAACCTCTTACACCTGTCAGGACGGGTACTAGTTAGGTACTCCGAGGATCCCATGAAAGCGACAAGACGAAGGTCACGCTCTCGATATACATCTTTGATACTCGTCTGCCTTGCGCTCACATCGCCATCGGTGGCGGACGAAGAGGCTGCCCAAGACGTCTTGACGTTCACGCTCATCGAGGCCGTCGAGCTAGCGCTTGCCGTCAACCCGCAAGTGCTGAGCGTGCGTGAAAAGACCGAGGAGTTTGGTCAGCTCGTGCGCGAGGCGCGCGCCGAAGCGCTTCCGGAGGTCACCGCCTTCTTGAGCTGGCGCAAGACGCGCGACCCGGGTTTACGCAACAGCAATAGTCCGTTCTTCAAAACGATCGATCCCGGCGATTTCCCGCCGGGTGCGTTCGACTCGTTCTTCTTTTCGAACTACGTCTGGAACATCGAAGCGCGGCAGCCAATCTACACATTCGGTCGCGTTTCGAACGCGATGGCGGCAGCGCGCGAGGAGCGCGGCGGCGTCAACCTCGACGTCCAGGGTTTGGAGAACCAGGTCGCGCTCGACACGGTCCGCGCCGCCTACGCGTTCCTCCTCGCGCAGAGCAATTTGCGGGTGCTCGAGACGGAAAGAAATGCTCGCCAGCGCCAGCTCGATCAAGTGCAAACGCGGTTCGAGCTCGAGGACGCGACCAAGCTCGATGTTCTGCGCGCTCGTGTCGCGCTCGCAAATTTGCAGCCCGAGATCCTCGTAGCCGACAACAATCTACAAGTCGCCCTCGCGTCGGTAAACACCACGCTCGGTCGGCCGATCGACGCGCCCATCGAGGTCGTCGCGGAGCTTGGTATCGAAGACCCCGCTCCCAGAATCATGAGGACGGGCGCGCTCCTCGAGCTCGCAGGCCAGCATCGCCCCGAGCTCCGACGCTACGCGGTGGACCGGAAAGTCCTCAACGCGCGCGTCGGCGTGACGAAGTCCGATCTCTTGCCGCAAATCTCGGCGAATGCCGGCTTCGGTGTCAACACGTTCGGTGCATCAAACGTCAGTGACCTCGCGCTGCACACGTGGAACGTGGGCGTTACGTTCGATTGGAAGATCTTCGACGGCCACCGCGTCCATTCGCAGGTCGGAGCCCTCCGCTCGCAGATGACGCAGAATGAACATGACGAGCACGCGTTCAAAAACGAGCTCTCGGTCAACTTGAAGCGCGCAGGCGGCACTTGGATTCGGTCGCTCGAGTCACTCGAGGTCACGAGGCTCACCGTCGAGCAGGCTCGTGAGGCGGAGCGCGTTTCCGAGGAGTCGCTCAAGTGGGGCGCGGCGACGTCGCTCGATGTGCTCCAGTCGACCGCCTCGCTCCGTCAAGCGGAGCTCAACCAGACAACAGCGGCCCATGACGCCCTCGTGGCCTTGGCTGAAATGAAATTTCTCGTTGGCTACCGTGCCGACGCACCACACTCGGTGATTGCAGTGTCGCGCTCTCTGCTGGGCGCAGGCGACGCCGATGCCGACAACACTGATGAAGAAGGAGAGGAACCTTGAGCCGGCTAATATCGATAGGACTGCTTCTCGTCGCGCTCGCTGCTGCGGCCCTCATGTTGGGCTGTAGCACACAAGCGCAAGTGGAAGCTGAAACGAACAGAAACCCCGAGCCGCCTCCCGTGAACGTCTCCGTGTCGAAGCTAAAGCCAGCGACACTTCGTGACGAAGTTCAGCTCGCGGGAAGGCTCGAGCCATGGGTCGAGGTCCAAGTCTCAACTGAGCTCGGCGGAACAGTGCAGGAGATCGGTTTCGACAAAGGCCGCGCCGTCAGAAAAGGTCAAGTCCTGGCGCGTATCGGCACGGATCTGCTCGAAGCGGCGCTCGCCGAGGTCGAGGCCGAGCTTCAGCACGCGGAGTCGGAGTTCAATAAGACGACCGAGCTGTTCAGCCGCCAAGCGGTGCCCCGGCAGAATCTGACTTCCGCGACGTCCAACTATCGCCGGGCCGAGGCGAGGGTGAAGCAAGCCAAGCTTCGGTGCAGCGGTCGATCATTCGTGCTCCCCTCTTCGGTGTCGCGATCGGGCGCGAGATTGAAATGGGTGAAGTCGTGCCCGCGGGCTCGCTCGTAACGACGATACACCAGCTCTCGAAGCTCAAAGGCGTGGTCGGCATCCCCGAAGACGACATCTCTTACTTCAAGGTCGGAGCCGAGGCCGACGTCGAAGCTGACGCTTATCCCGAGCGCAAGTTCAAAAGCACGATACATTTCTTGAGCCCGGCCGCGACTGCCAAGAACCGCTCGTTCCCCGCCGAGGTAAAGATCGACAATCGCGACGGTGAGCTCCGGCCCGGGATGATCGTGCGCGTCCGTCTCGTGAAGCAGATCTACGAAGAGGTCATCGTGATTCCACGGGACGCGATTCTCGAACGGGATAGCGGCAACGTCGCTTTTGTCCTCAAAGAAGACAAGGCGGAGCTCCGAAACGTCAAGACAGGGCCGAGCGAGAAAGGCGAGACTGTCGTTCTCGAGGGCCTCGAGCCCGGTGACGAACTCATCGTCACGGGCCAGCGCAATCTCGTCGACGGCCAGCGCGTTCGATCCGTTGCCGACAATCTCTAAAAGCATGGTGCACACGTGAACTTAACGGAATACAGCATTCGTCATCGCTTGACGATCTATGTGCTCATCGGCCTCATCGTCATCGTCGGCGCGAGCACATACGTTTCGATGCCGCGGGAATCCTTTCCCGAGGTCAAGATCCCACTCATCATCGTGTACACGGTCTATGCGGGGGTGGCTCCCGCGGACATGGAGACACTCATCACGCGCCCCATCGAGACGGAGCTCAAAGGGATCTCGGGCATCAAAGAAATCCGTTCCACGAGCTCCGAAAGCCTTTCGTCGATTCAGGTGGAGTTCAATCCCGAGGTGGATCTCGACACCGCAATTCAGAAAGTGCGCGAGAAAGTCGACCTCGCCAAAGCCGATTTGCCGCCGGAGGTGGACGATCCACGCATCCAGGACGTGGACATTTCACAGATCCCGATTCTCGTCGCAAGCATGGCGGGCGAAGTAGGCCTCGTGCGGTTGACGGATATTGCGAAAGATCTCAAAGACGACCTCGAAGCGCTCCCAGGCGTCAATCGCGTGCAGATCATCGGGGGCAAGACGCGGGAGGTTCACGTCTATGTCGACCCGAGGCGCTTGTCTTTCTACGAGGTCAGTTTGTCCGATCTCGTCGTGTCCGTCGCTCGTGAGAACTTGAACATCCCAGGGGGCGAAATCGAGGTCGGCCGGCTCAAATATCTCGTTCGCTTGCCGGCGGAGATCGACGACCCGATGGAGATCGAAGACTTCGTGATCGAAGTGCGCGATGGCGAGCCGATCTATGTTCGCGACGTTGCCTATGTCGAGTACGGCTTCGAAGAAGAAGCGACGCTTTCACGCGTCGACCAGAATCCGTCGGTCACGCTCACCGTCGAGAAGCGCACCGGGGCGAACCTCATCGCGGTCGCGGATTCCGTGAAAGCGGAGCTCGCGCGCCAGCAAGCCTCTCTGCCCGAGGGCACGGCCGTCACCATTCTCGGCGACCAGTCCCAACAGATCCGCGAGATGGTGAACGAGCTCGAGAACAACATTCTCTCGGGGTTGATCCTCGTCGTCGCCGTCCTCATGGCATTCCTCGGCTTCCGGAACTCGGTCTTCGTCGCCATCGCCATCCCGCTCTCGATGCTGATCTCGTTCGTCGGCATTCAATGGATGGGCTACACGCTCAACATGATCGTGCTCTTCAGCTTGATCCTCGTGCTCGGGATGCTCGTCGACAATGCGGTCGTGATCGTCGAGAACATCTACCGCCATCGCGAAATGGGAGAAGACGGGATCAACGCAGCTTCCGTGGGTACGCGGGAAGTCGCGAAGCCGGTCATCGCCTCCACAATTACAACACTTTGTGCCTTCGCTCCGATGCTGATCTGGCCCGGCATGGTGGGCAACTTCATGTCCTACCTGCCCGTTACACTCATCATCGCTCTTTCCGCCTCGCTTCTCGTGGCGCTCGTCTTCAATCCGACGCTTTGCGCCTACTTCATGACGGTGCCTCCCAAGACCAAGGGCAAAAGCGAAGGCAAGTTTCTCAGCCGCTACCGGAAGCTTCTCGGCTGGCTTCTGGAGCCCGCGCCCGACGAAGGCACCACAGGCTATTTCTTCCGGAACTGGGCGCTTGTGTTGGTTTTCGTTCTCTTCGCGTTTCTCGGGATGCTCATCATCATGGCCGCCATGCTGCTCGAGAGCCAAGACCCGGCGATTTACTTGGTCGCGAAATGGCTCGTCGGCATCGGCGCGGCCGCCTTCGCTCTCCAGGGCGCCGTATGGCTCGTGTGGAGCCTGGCGCGTCTTGCCGGTTGGAAGCACGTAATCGACCGGCGCTCGGCCGCCATTTGGACGATGGGAGCGCTTTTCGCGTTCACTCTTGTGGCTTACGGCGTTGTCGGACAGGGGATGGAGTTCTTTCCGGAGATGGACCCGGAGCAAATCTTCGTGGACGTCGAGGCGCCGAGCGGCGCGACGCTCGAGACCTCGGACGAAGTCGTGCGCCGCATCGAATCCAGAACCGGAAATACCAAGGACCTTCTACATACCGTGGCCAATATCGGCTCAAAAGGCATCAGCATCGGGGGCGGTGACGTGCTCGGGGGCGGTAGCGGCGGGGTTTCGAACAACAGCCGCATTACGTTGGATCTCGTCGATCGCCAGGAGCGCGAGCGAAGAAACTCCCTCCTTACGATGGAGGAAGTGCGGGAAGCGATCACGAATCTCGACGGGGCGGAGATCAAAGTGGACAAGCCCCAACAAGGCCCACAAGTTGGAAAGCCCGTCACGATCCGCATCGTCGGCGATGACTTCGACGGGCTCGCGCGGCTCACTCAGGAAGTGAAGACCGGCATTCGGAGTGTGCCCGGTCTCGTGAATCTCGACGACGACTTGGATCGCGGCAAGCCGGAGCTGCGGCTGCGCGTGGACCGCATCGAAGCCATGCTCGCCGGCGTCAATACTCAGGAGATCGCGACGACGGTGCAGACCGCGCTGCGTGGCACGGAGGCCTCGAAATATCGCATCGGTGAAGACGAGTACGATATTACCGTGCGGCTCGCTCCCGAAGCGCGCGGCTCGCTCGACGACCTCGGCGATCTCACCGTACCGGATGAAGACGGCATCCCGATTCCGCTCCGGACGCTCGTTGAGCTCGAGCCCGGTGTCGGCCCCGCGACCGTCAACCGCGTCGACTTGAAGCGCGTCGTGACCATCGACGGAGACGTCGTGCGCGCGCCGGGACGGACAGAAGATTCCGTGCGGCAAGAGGTCGCGGCACGGCTCACGAAGATCGACTTTCCTCCGGGCTACCGCTGGTCCTTCGCGGGATCGAATCAGGACGAGCAAGAATCCCAGGCTTTTCTTCAGCGGGCTTTCGTGATTGCGGTGCTGCTCATTTCGCTCGTGCTGGTGACGCAGTTCGACTCCCTCATCCTGCCGATCACGATCATGGTCTCTGTGCTTCTGTCGCTCATCGGAGTTTTGTGGGGCTTGATCATCACGGCGACGCCGTTCGGCATCATCATGACGGGGATCGGAGTGATCTTGCTCGCCGGCATCGTGGTCAATAACGCGATCGTGCTGTGTGATTTCATCCGTCAACTCCGTGAGAGCGGGATGGAGAAGACCAAGGCCGTGATCGAAGCCGGGATCATCCGCCTCCGGCCCGTGCTGCTCACGGCGGTCACGACCGTTCTCGGGCTCATCCCCCTGACGCTCGGGATCAATATCGACTTCTTCCGCGGCGCGCTGAGCCCCGGAGGCCAGTCCTCACAGTGGTGGGGGCCGATGGGCGTGGCTGTGATCTTCGGTTTAACGGTCGCCACGGTCTTGACCCTTGTCGTCGTGCCCGTTACCTATCACAGCCTGGACTCGCTCTCCGATGCTTTGACCACCATCCCGGATCGATGGCGCCGGCGCCGCGCGGATCGCTCGGGCTCCGGGCTCCACGAGGGAGCGGAGATCCAAGCGCGAGAAGTCCGCGAGGCCCGGTAAGTCCGCCTGCGGTATAATTGCCCCTTGCCTGAGCACGAGCCTGGAGGAGGGGTGCAAGAGTGGCTTATCTGGCTAGCCCGGAAAGCTAGTGTACCGGCAACGGTACCGTGGGTTCGAATCCCACCCCCTCCGCCAATCTGTCATTAACAAAGAGGTAGCAAGTAGTAGCCATCACCGAAATACGAGCCAATGTCCCGCGGCTCAGGTCCCGTGCGAGTCGAGCCTGTGAACCCCGTCAGACCCGAAAGGGAGCAGCGGTAAGCGGACCCTCGATTGTGCCGCGGGCCGCCTGAGCCGCAGGGCTCCATATTCTTCGAATTCGAAGCAAAAAGGATAGCATCTAGCCAGAGAGGCATGCCATACGAAGTTCTAGCCCTCAAGTACCGGCCCAAGGTATTCGAAGACCTAGTCGGTCAGGAAGCGGTCACGCGCACGCTGACCCATGCGATCCAGCAAGACCGGATTGCCCACGCGTTCCTGTTCGCGGGCGTTCGTGGGGTCGGGAAAACGACGACGGCGCGGATTCTCGCGAAAGCGCTCAACTGCAAGAACGGTCCTACGGTGCGGCCGTGCGGCGCGTGTCCAGCTTGTGAAGAAATCGCGCGCGGGCGCTCGCTCGATGTGCTCGAGATCGACGGCGCGAGCAACAACGGCGTCGAGCAGGTTCGCGAGATCATCGATGCAGCACGCTACGCCCCGTCTCGGGATCGCTTCAAGATCTACATCATCGACGAAGTCCACATGCTGTCAACGCCGGCCTTCAACGCACTCTTGAAAACACTCGAAGAGCCGCCGCCGGCAGTGAAGTTCATCTTCGCCACGACCGAGCACCACAAGATCCCGGACACGATCCTCTCGCGGTGCCAGGAATACGAGTTCCGGACCGTCGCGCCCGCCGAGATCGCGCAGCAGCTCCAGATGATCGCGAGCGCCGAGGGCATCGAGATTCCCGAGGGGGCCATCCGCATGTTGGCCCGCGCGGCTACTGGAAGCCTGCGGGACGGGATTTCCGCGCTCGACCAAGTGATCGCCGCTTCCGGCGAAAAGATCGAAGAGCACGACGTCACGGAGCTTCTCGGCCTTATCGAGCGGGACGTGCTGCGGCAAACTGCCGACGCCCTCGTGGGCCAGGACACCGCGCGCATCTTGAAGATCGTGGACGAGCTCGTCCGCGGCGGGCGCGACCTGCGTTATTTCATATCAGCGCTCATGCAATATTTGCGCGACATCCTCGTCGCGAAAGTCGCGCCCGAAGCTTCGGAGCTCTTCGAGCTTCCTGGTGAGACCTCGGAGCTCCAGGAGCTCGCGGTCGAGCTCTCCGAGGAAGACTTGCTACGTGGGCTCGAGGTGCTCACGCAGACGGAGATCGAGCTTCGTACGTCACCCGAGCCGCGCTTCCACGTTGAAGTCGCTCTCTTGAAGCTCTCGCAGCTCAGAAAGCTTGCTTCCTTCGAAGATCTGCTCGCGCGTTTCGAGGCGCTCGTGGCCGGGGAGCCACCGCCACCCTCCTCCGGGTCAGCGCCTGAGCCTGCGGCGAAACCCCGCACGGTCGCGAAACCGACTGAGCCAGAGCCACCGCCGGAGCGAGCGACTCAGGCCGCCCCGGAAGACTGGACGGCCGAAGTCCCGCCTCTCGGCGAGGCCGAGTCCGAGCTTTCGAACGATTTCATGAACCAACTCGTCGAGCAGCTCAAAACATCCAAGCCGATGCTCCACGCGATCGTGAGTCATCACGCGAGCTATGAGCTCGACGGCAACCGCCTGAGTTTGAAGTTTCTTTCTAGTCACAAAGTTCTCGCGGAGCAGCTCGAGCAGAAGATGTTGAAGGATCTGCTCGAAGAGCAAGCTTCACGCCTCGCTAACCGGAAGCTATCTGTCACCGTCCGAGTCCAGGAAAACGGCGCCAGCAAGGATGCGCCGCCCCGAGCACCCGTCGAAGCGCCCATCAAGGAAAACAAATCCTCGGAAGACCTAGAAGAGCGGGCTCGGCGCGACCCGCTCGTGCGGCAGTTCATCGATACGTTTCAGGGTGAGATCCAGAGCGTGAAGAAACCGGAGGCGTGAGTTTCGAACCCCAAACCTTTGGAGTCAATAATGAAAATGAACCAAATCATGAAGCAAGCCCAAGCGCTTCAGGAGAAATTCAAGAAACAGCTCGACGACCTCCGTGTGGAAGCTTCGGCCGGAGGCGGGATGGTGACGGTCCAAATGAGCGGCAACAAGACCGTCCTCGGAGTGACGATCGACCCGGAAGTCGTCGACAAGGACGACGTCGAAATGTTGCAGGACCTCGTGACCGCGGCCGTCAACGAGGCGTCGCGCAAAGTCGACGAAGCAGCCCAAAGCCAGCTCGGCTCTATCGCGGGCAACATTCCCGGCCTCTTTTAGCGTGAAGGACTATCCGGAGCCCGTGTCCCGATTGATTGCGGAGCTGAAGGAGCTCCCGGGGATCGGGGCGAAATCGGCACAGCGCATCACCTTCCATATCCTACGAGCCAGCACGGACGAGGCGCAGCATCTCGCTCAGGCGATCCAGAACGTGAAAGACAAAATCGTCACGTGTTCTCTCTGCAACAACGTGACCGATGAGGACCCCTGTGCCTATTGTTCGAGCCCCGATCGGAACTCTCGGCTCCTCTGCGTTGTCGAAGAGCCTCCCAACGTCGTGGCCATCGAGAAGACCCACGAGTTCAAAGGGCGCTATCATGTACTAATGGGGAGCCTCTCGCCGCTCTCCGGTATCGGTCCGGAGCAGCTCAAAATCGCGGGTCTCTTGTCGCGGCTCGCGGACGGAGAGTTCGAAGAAGTGATTCTCGCGACGAATCCCAACGTGGAAGGCGAGGCGACGGCCATCTATCTCTCGAAGCTCATCAAGCCTCTAGGAGTCAAAGTGACCCGCATCGCCATGGGGATTCCTGTGGGCAGCGAGCTCGACTATGCCGACGAAGTGACCGTCGGAAAGGCCTTGGAGGGCCGCCGTGAGTACTGAATCTACGCGATTTAGAACGCACCGCCGCTTGCCAAGTGGCAATCTTTTCGATATATCTATAAGGTATTCAAGCCCGCAGTCTTAAATCCCGCGTGCAGGTCTCGGACGGAGGATATCAGAGTCATGGCGACCACTGATGTGGTGATGTATGACGAGGAGTTTAATCAGATCAAGACGATTCTGAGCAAGCTCCGCACCGATGCCTTGGTGCACAACTCCGATAGAGGCCGAGAGTTCGCTTGGCCCCGACTCCCATCATCCGATCATCTCGCTATCAGGCATCCCGAGCGCCGTCATGGTGTTGAGAATCTTGCACCCGATCCTTGCCTCGACTCTCTGTGCCGCCAACCCTCTCGCTCGCATCGCTGAGCCCACGATAGCCTTGTAGCGATGGAACGTTGTCTCGACTTTGCTCCGTTTGCTGTAGCCCGATTCTGTGTGCCACTTTCGTTTGCCGAGCCGAGCTTGTGCTGCAATGTTGCGATTGCGCTGTCGGCTGCTCGCCGGCCCCGATGCGAGCTGGGCGCCCTTGCGCGGCGGTATCAGCACCCTCGGCGAGCGATGAGCGCTGTGATTCTCGATTGCCTCATAGACGCCGCTGGCGTCGTATGCGGTGTCAGCTCTGGCCGATGAGATGGGACTGTCGCTCTGTCCGACAAGCGATGCAACCCGCGATGAATCGCGGGCTCTTTTGCTCGTCAGCTCGCCGGCGACGACTTCGCCCGTCTGCTCGTCGACACACAGATGGAGCTTGCGATAGTCCCTGCTATTTGGTGCTCTGCGCAGCTGGCCGGCGTGGACAGCGAGACCGCTGCTGTCGATCAAGATGTGCAACGGCGTCTTCTGCTTGTCTTGGTAGAAGGGGACCTTACCCAGCTTCGCCTTGCGCCTCGAGATCGTGGTGTGATCGGGCACATCATTGTCTAGCTTCATCAGAGCGAACAACGATCGCAGCAATCCCTCGCTCTGCCTAGACGACAGATGAAACACCATGCCCAGGGTGACAGCCGTCTCGATGGCGTGGTTCGAGTACTTGCGTTGACGGCCCGGTTTCCTCCTCCTTGGCCGGGGCGCGTCCCAGTTCACAAGCTTGCCGGCGGTGAGCGAGATCCAGACGGTCAGGCTCCCGCGATTGCGTAGACCCGCCTCATATTCACGCCAATTCCTCACGCGATAGGCCTTCTTCACATACTTCCGCTGAGTGCGTTTGAAAATGCTCATGGGGAACCTCGTATCCGCGAGTACAGGACAATTGTGGACCGAGATCGCGAGTTGTGCACCAAGGCATCAACTCAAGTCTAAACTACTACAACTGGTGACGTAGCCGTGCCGACCATCCCCTGTATCCCTAGATATCGAAATAGAGCGCGAACTCCCATGGGTGGGGCCGCAGGCGAACCGCGTCGATTTCGTTGTCGCGTTTGTGGGAAATCCAGCTCTCGATGACATCGCGCGTGAACACGTCGCCCTTAAGGAGGAACTCGTGGTCGGCCTCGAGCGCGTCGAGCACGTCCGACAGATCCGCCGGCGTGCTGTCGATCTCAACTTGCTCTTCTGGCGGCAGGCTATAAAGATCCTTGTCGAGCGGGCCCGGGGGAGTCAGCTTATTCTCGATGCCGTCAAGCCCGGCCATTAGCATCGCGCTCAGCGCTAGGTACCCGTTGCAAGTCGAATCGGGAAACCGACATTCAATTCGCTTCGCCTTTTCACTGGTCGATACGACTGGAATACGCACCGCAGCGCTGCGGTTGCGCATCGAGTAGATCAAGTTGATCGGCGCCTCGTAACCTGGCACGAGCCGACGATACGAGTTGGTCGTCGGATTGGTCAGCGCCAACAATGCCGGCGCGTGCTTGAGGATCCCTCCGATGTAGTGTAGCGCCATCTCGCTGAGGTCGGCGTAGGTACCGACCTCAAAAAATTGGTTCTTCTCGTCCTTCCAGATGCTCTGATGGACATGCATCCCGGAACCGTTGTCCTGGAAGATCGGTTTCGGCATAAACGTGACAGTCTTTCCGTGCCGGTGGGCAACATTCTTGATGACGTACTTGTACTTCATCAGCTTGTCGCCCATGCGGACGAGCGAATCAAACCGCATGTCGATTTCGGCTTGCCCCGCCGTACCGACCTCATGATGATGCACCTCGACGTCAACTCCGATTGACTCGAGCACCGACATCATCTCAGTGCGAATATCTTGCTGGCTGTCCATGGGAGGCACCGGGAAGTACCCCTCCTTGTACCGTGGCTTGTACCCGAGATTGCGCGAGTGGCCGGCTCCGTCGGGGTTTTCGGCTCGTCCAGCGTTCCAGAAGCCCTCTGTAGCGTCGATGTGGTAGTAGCCCTCGTTATGGGTTTGCCCAAACCGTACATCGTCGAAGATGAAGAACTCCGGTTCGGGACCAAAGTACGCAGTGTCGCCAATACCGGTCGATTTCAAGTAAACCTCGGCCTTCTGCGCGATGTTGCGAGGGTCGCGCGTATATGCCTCGTCTTTGATCGGGTCCTTTACGTTACAAATGAGACATAATGTCTGCGCGTCCGCGAACGGATCGATGAATGCAGTTGCCGGATCGGGGATCAGTAACATGTCGCTCTCGTGGATCTCTTGGAAGCCTCGGATACTTGACCCGTCAAAACCGACCCCTTCTTCAAAAATGTCCGCGCGGAGAAATTCCTGAGCTGACATTGTGAAGTGCTGCCAAAGCCCAGGTAAGTCAACGAATCGCAGATCTATCGCCAAGATTCCCTTGTCCTTGATGAGTTCTAACACGGCTGACGTTTTCACCTTTTGGTTCCTCCTAACTCTGCTTCAGAATACCATCAATTCTTTTATGGGTAAAGAACACGATTTGGTTTAACCCGGCAAACATAAAGCGCCGACCATAGTCAAGCCGGGATTGTGGGGCGGCATCCGTTCCCAGGCTTCCGATTAGGATGCTGGGCAGTATGAGGTCGTGGCGGCCGAGGCTTTGCAGCTACCGTCGGTTGTGATCCGCAAAAAAAGATCGCGTATTGACGGGCAGACAGCCATGGGAGTTGAGGTCCTGCGAACTCGTGTTCGCCTCGGTGGAGGTTCTGCACTCTGTCGCTGCCGGGCCACCGACGCAATAACGTGCTCGAGAAAGAACGCGTTGTTCCCCGCGAGAAGCTAGGTCCGTCAGGCGACGCGTGACAACCGGTAATCGTGATGGAGCCCACCAAGGACTGGCCTCAAGGCAACGGCGCGCTGGGTGGGTAATTGATGCCGGTGCTGGTCCGGTTTCATCGGAAGCTCGACACAGGTGGTGGGAAGGCCTGGCCCGAGCGATGAATGCGGTCTCGCCCGATTGTAGTAGTCACGCCATTCGGTCAAGAGTCGGCGGAGATGTTCCTCTGACAGCGGTATCAGAAAATCCAAGCACTCCCGGCGTGTGGTGCCGATGAGTCTCTCACAATAGGCATTCGCCTGCGGTGCTCTGCGCGGCGTCCTCAACGGCCGAACACCCATCCCCCGGACGGAGCGGCGGAGGTCTGCTGAGAACTTGTCATCGCGGTCCACGATGACGAATCGATAAGCGTGCTCGCACCCAATCGCCTCCCGGAACTGTTGCAGCGTCCACTCCGCGGTCGGATGCCGGTAGGGTCGAGGGCTGGCGCGGTGCTCCGTAGGCGCGGCCTATCTGTTTCTCCCCGTTTCCTGTGGGAGTGCCTCACTAGCCGCACCGTAAGTCCGTTTCCAGCCCCCGCCACATCGCACGCAGCGTGCGGCTTTCCCGCACTACGCGCTCCTGCACACTTCCCGCGAAGGGTTATGTGACCTATCGAGCCGGGGCGTCTTTCGGCGAATCTACGAGACATCGAACTCGGTAATCTGTGAACAGTCCGACAGTCGCGTACATCCATCGCCTACTCCATCGCTTCCAGCCGAAACCTTGGCGCAAGAAGCGCCAAGACTTCTCGGCCTTCGCCTTGACGTATATCCTTCGTCTCAGCTCCTGCAGAGTGATGGGTGATTTTGTCATCTCACCCCTGCCTCGCTTGTTGACGAAGGAGTTGTGTGCAGCAGGGCCCCTTTGCTCCACGGGCGTTGCCCCGTTTCAACGCTACTACCGACCCAGCCGCCACCGTCTCGTCTGCGACCGTTTTCCCGGGGCCTCCGGTTATGCGGTCTACCTTGCTCCGTCGATTTCTCGACGGGACGAGGACGGCTTCTCCAGTTGCTTGGCATGTCCTTATCACCGTGCTGTCCCTACCACCCCGCCAGAGGGATGTGCCTCATCAGATAGTCTGGCGACACATCCTGTTGCCTTCGTCCGACACGAGAAAACTCGGCCTCTGGGGTCTATTTTTTTTGTCGGGGCCACCTATGGGTTCACTTGTGTTACGGCCCGGTGACTCGCTCACCATCCTCAAGATGGCTTTGTCAGTCAGCTTCATCCGTCTCGTTTCCTCCACGAACGTGACTCAAGCTACGGGGCGCTAACTTTTTCCCCGGTGGGACTCTCTCCCACTGAACATGCCAGCCTTCGCTGGACGCACTCGTGTCCAAAAACACAAACGAACTCAAGACCGGCTCGCCGGGACGTTTCGGAATAGACGTGTCTACGCTTGGTTGGCCAATGGCTAGTCCTCAAAGCTCGGCTTCGCGGGAAGAAGCTTCTCCTGACGGACGCCGAGCGACGTCGGCTCGCGGTAAAGGGTAAGGCGCTTGGCCGGAAACTCTTGGCAGAAGTCGCCGGTATCGTCACACCGGAAACCCTGCTGGCTTGGCACCGAAGGCTGATTGCGCGGAAGTGGGACTACAGCGAGCGGCGGAAACAGCCCGGACGGCCCCGGGTCATGGCCGAGATTAGCAAGCTCGTCGTAGGGATGGTGCAGTCGAATCCGAGGTGGGGCTATACACGCATTCGCGGCGCCCTCTCGAATCTCGGCCATATCGTAGCCAGGAGCACCATCGCCAATATTCTGCGAGAACATGGCATCGAGCCTGCGCCGGAGAGAGGTGAGCGGACGCCGTGGCGCACGTTTCTCACCGCCCATTGGGAAACCGTTGCTGCGACCGACTTCTTCACCGTCGAGGTCGCCACAGTTCGCAGGCTCGTGACCTACTATGTGCTCGTCGTCATCGAGCTGTCTTCGCGAAAAGTACACATTGCCGGAATAACTCCCGGGCCGGACGACGCGTTCATGATGCAGGTCGGTCGGAATCTCACCGACCCGCTCGACGGCTTTCTGCGCGGCAAGCGATTCCTCATCCTGGACCGCGACAAGAAGTTCACCACGGAGTTTCGCGACTTGCTTGAGCACGCCGGAACTGAAGTCGTTCGGCTGCCGTACCGTTCGCCGAATCTGACGCTTATGTCGAAAGGTTCGTTTTGTCGATCAAGAGCGAGTGCTTGGAGCGGATGATCTTTTTCAGTGAGCAATCGCTGCGCCGTGCCGTCGCTGAGTTCATCCATCATTATCACGGAGAGCGCAACCATCAAGGGCTCGGGAACGCGTTGCTCGAAGCGGAAGAATGCGTCGGCAGTCCTCACGGGAAGGTGCGATGTCGTAAGCGATTGGGCGGCTTGCTCAGCTATTACCACCGCGACGCCGCATAGGAGAGGAGTTCGGGCGCGCCAGCTGGACGGAACGGATGGTCTGGAGGAGAGGTCTGCTCGGGAGTGCCTATCGCAGAGCCAGTGCCGCGTCGGCTGGTCTCCGTGAATTTCGAGAACGCCTCTAGGAGTCGAGCTTTCGGCTCCGTTCACATTTTCGGACACGACGGGATCGGAAACTCGCAAGAGAGCGAAGAGGGCAGCCACGCTCTCGTCTGCGACGAAGTTCATCCTGACCATCGAGCCGTCGCCAGATTCCGACCCAGCGCCGTCGGCGACGAAGTATCTCGCTGGTGACTTCGCTGGAAACAATGCAGCGCTTTCTGTGGCGGACGCTACAGCGCTGGGCACCACCTTCGCTTCCGCGTCCGGGAGCTTCATCTTGGAATCACCCTCCACTGCCGCTGTAACGCGTGACTACGCGTCCGGTATCTGGTGGCTCGACCCTGCTGCTGGTCCGGGCGCGTCGCTGGTGTTGCCGGCGTTGCCGGCGGGCTGGATCTACGAGGGCTGGGTGGTCGGCCCCGAAGGCCCGGTGTCGACGGGCCAATTCACTCAGGTGATGGGTGCCGACTCGGACGCGGCCGGTCCGAGAAGCACGCCGCCATTCCCAGGGCAGGACTTCATCATGCCACCGGTTTCGCTGATCGGCTATCAGGCTGTCGTGTCGATCGAACCAGATCCGGACGACAGTCCTGGACCCTTCACGTTGAAGCCGCTGGTGGACATGAACATTCAAGACGTTGGGCCGGGCGTCCTCCAGCGCATGGCCAACATGGCGACCGGCTTCCCAACAGGGACCGCTACCCGCTGATCTGCGTGTTGCGCGCCGGACGTCAATCCGAGGCTGGCTCACCCACAAGGAAGTTAGACCGAACGCAGCCCGCAAAACTACATGGTAGTCCCGCAACAGCCGTGGCTCGACGGCTTCTGTGTCAAAAAGGGCGTCATTCGGCAGTTTGTGGCGATGCCACTGGGTGGTGGATACACCGCCGAGGAACAAGTAACCAGGAAGGCCGAGTACGGTGGACTCCAGATCCTTGTATATCCCATGCGACGAGACGCGTTCGAGCACCGATTCCCAGAGCGGGCAGTCGCTGCTACGTGCACTTGGCCAACTCGCTGGTGTGGGAAGCGATCACCGGAGAGAAGCCTCCCACACCCCCGCCGACCGCGAAGACCTATACAGACAGTGGACTGGCTTGGTTCGACTACTACGCGGAGGGAAGCAAAGCGCTCGACGGTGCCGAGGAGCTCAAGCGAAGTTGCTTCTACGAAGAGTGCTGTACGGGATCTCGTGCCGGAACTATGAGTCGGCGGCGGAATTGGTCCCGGGCGCGATCGGTCTGTCGAGTTCGTCGGTGTCGCGCGGCTTCGTCGAAGCAAGCGCAGCGAAGCTGCGTGAGATGCAGGAGCGTGATCTCTCGGGTGAGGACGTGGTGGCGATGGTCCTGGACGGCAAGACGTTCGCCGACGCGACGATGGTGGTGGCTCTCGGCATCACGTTATCCGGGGACAAACGCTTCCTCGGCTTCGTGGAGACAGACACTGAGAACGAGCGTGTTCTTAGGTCGTTTCTGCGTTCATTGGTCGAGCGGGGTCTCGATATCTCTGAAGGGCTGCTGGTGGTCATCGACGGCAGCAAGGGGCTGCGAGGAGCCGTGACCAAGGCCTTTCGCAGGCGGGTCGTCGTGGGCCGTTGCCAGTGGCACAAACGAGAGAATGTCGTGAGCTATTTGTCCAAGAGCGAGCAGTCGTTGTGGCGCAAGCGGCTGCAGCGCGCGTACGGCCGGCCGACGCACAAGGAGGCGCTTGAGGCCCTCGAGCAACTCCACCGCGAGCTGGAAGAGAGGAATCAGTCTGCGGCCTCTAGCCTCGAAGAGGGGCTGGAGGAGACCCTGACCTTGCATCGTCTTGGCGTGTACGGGGTGCTCGGTCACTCACTAAAGACGACGAACTGCATCGAGTCCGTCAATGCGCTTATCGAGGAACGTTGCGCGAAGGTCGATCACTGGAAGACTTCGAACCAACGCCAACGCTGGCTCGCGACCGCGCTCACCGACATCGAGCCGCGCCTCCGGAAGGTGATGGGCTACCGACACCTTCCAAAGCTGCGTGAAGCGCTCAAGCGTGAACTGAAGATCGAGACCGCGAAAAAGAATACGTCGAGGAAGAACGTTGCTTAAACGAACCGGGAGCCGTAGAACATTTCAACTAAGAATGGGCTTGACTCACTTTGGGGCATTCTCAACTACTACTGCCGTGCCGCGTAGATGGTCGCCGGCGACGGTAGCCCCTTGGTGGGCCCGCTCGGCGTAGCGTGAAAACAGCTTCAGGCACACGCCAAGTACGCGAAGCTCTATAAACGCAGTCGGCGAAATTCGAACCATATGTAACAAAAGGCAAGCGGCTATCACACTGTAGCCGCCACCATTCCTCGTTGCTGCTGGTTGAGAAAATGTCCAAAGACCATGTTCGACTTTACATCTTGTATATTCCGCCGACGCTGACACAGTATCGCAGCTTTCAAAGGATCGAACAGATCATCGTTCGGGTCGGCACGACGATTGCTCAGCTTCAGCGTGCGGATCACCTCAACATACTTGACCCGGCGAACGCTTTCTAGGAGCTGCTCAATAAGCACCTTCCGTCTCGTAGAATTGTGGATTCCAGGAATAGAGCGCTTTTCCCTATCAAAGGAAAGCAAGTCAGCCTCAAGTCCCTGAGCAAGCTCACGATCCCAGGGAAGGCCACCCCCTGCTGTCCCATCTGGGCAAGCAAGCCGTCGACAGCTTTCGCAGTTTCGAAGAGGCACTCGTCACCGAAGACCAGGAGTACGACGCGCTCCCCGAGCAGCGTCGTTGGCAACCGGTACCGCGAGACTAGCGAGTTCCAAGGACTCGCGCAGTCAGACTTGTCTCATCTCATCGCCGCCGCGTCTTATTGCTTCGCTGTCTTCTTCGCCTTCTCTGCCGCTTTGGCTTCTCGCACCTTTGCCTTCTCCGCCGCTTTGGCCTTGGCTTCCCGCACCTTTAGCCACGCACGGACCTCCCGCAGACGGAATTGAGACGCCACGCCGCGCCCTCTAGTGTGGACCGGCATCCCAGACCGCTCCCATTTTGTTACCATCTTTTTATCGACGCCCAAATGCTCGGCTAGTTCCGACCTCGTCAACACTCGCGCTTTGGCCATAGTCCTCCTCCAAATGGCACTGCCCCCTTCTGCATTGAAAGACGCTTCTTAGGATACCACGGTTTCCCCTTGAACGAAGGATTCCAATTCCTTTACTTCTACTTCATTTCCACTCCTTTTGAGGGTATTGTCAAGTTGACGTTGAGCGAGCGAACCTATTGCGTCGAGCTGATTTCCTTTGCTCTCATCGGACGGCACAGGTTACCTCCTGCCAGACGATGAAAGCGCGGTCTCGTAGCTCCCGATGATGATGCGCTTGCAACAAATGCCGTCCGACGCGAAAGAGGTTTTGCACGAGTCCATGCACGGTCAAGAATCGTTGCGCCTGCCCAGGAGTTTTAAACTTCCGCATCTGTCGTTCCCGTTGTCACGTCGGTTCGTGCGAGACTTCGGCTAGGTTGTTTCTGTACTGGTCAGTGTCGTGGACGACGGACGGCATGACCTCGCGGTGAGCGGCGCTGTAGCTTCTCAGTTTGTCGGTGACCAGCTGCCAGGGCGGACGGCCTTGCCCTTTCAACAGCTTGCGGAAGAATCGTTTGGCGGCTTTCTGATCACGGCGAGGCTGGACGAGGATATCAATCACATCACCATCTTGGTCTACCGCGCGCCAGAGGTATTGGCGTTCGCCTTGTATCTTTATGAAGACCTCGTCCAGGTGCCACGTGTCACCAAGGCGACCCTGCCGACGCTTCAGTCGCCGAGCGTATTCCGGCCCGAACTTGATGCACCAAAGTCGGATCGCTTCGTAGGAAACCGTGATGCCTCGCTGAGCAAGCAGCTCTTCGACGTTTCGAAAGCTCACGCAGAATCGGTGGTAGAGCCAGACGGCGTGGCTGATGATTTCCGGTGGAAATCGATAGCCGTGGTAGCTTGGCGCATCGGTCTTCATTGGACCATTCTGTCAGTCACCAGCTCAATTTGACAGCAATGGCACCGCCCGCGTGGGCGGAGGTCATCGGGGAGTGACCGAAATCGTTCGTTCACTCGAAAGTACCTTCCATAACAATAAAGAGAGCCAACTGAGGCTGCCGGCTGGCTCGAGCTGCCTTCAAAAGCGCCACCTCCTCCTCAGAGGAAAGCACTCGCATCTTATTGTTGTTCTCGCGCAACAACTTCATACCACGCACTGGGTGTCCAGCGGCTGAGCCGCTGTTTCATTGTCCCTGGCCGGAGGCAAAGTGTGACGCAAGAGGATAAGGAGTCCCCGGTCAAACCAAGTCCTCTTCTCTTCGAGATCGGGATTCTGGACCCCAACGGTGTTCATAAGAATGAATTTGGTGGGTTTGGGAGGGCCATTCTTTTCGATCACGTCACATAAACGTCGCGTCGCGTCTGTGCATAGATTTTTCGGATCTCCAAACATTCCGCGGAAATCCATGACATGTCCTAAGCACGAGACAACTGCATCACAGTTCTTTACGTGCTCCGCCATCTCCTCATCAGTTAAGTCGAGAACACTGGCCTCTATGACCGTCGTGTTTGAGTTTTCCAAAACCTCGGCGGGGAGTTTGTGAGACGAGCGTACAATAACGCGAACGTTGTGACCCTTGCCCTGCAACTGTTTCACTAGGGACCGTCCGGTCATGCCTGTGGCTCCAACCACCAATATGGTCATCTATGGTGTCCTCATTGTGCCTGAGTTTTCTGGTGGGTCGACTTCCTCACGAAGAGCGGCCGGGCGATTGCCCCACGCCTATTAGGGGGCGCATTGTCTCCTCACCCACGACGGCTTCGAACGCGGTTTCAACGTCGACTGACTCCAGTCCGCATTCAGACGAGGCGGCCGTATTGGTCCGTCTCTTTGCCGTCAATCCGAACCTGCCTTCCGAAGACGAGCTCGGACGTGAATTGCTTCGCTCGTTGGGAGAAGTCCGTGCCGTTCTCCGGGCAGTCGATTCCATCGAGACGAATTCGTGTCTGCTCGCGGCCATCATAGACAGTGATCGTATCGCCGTCGTGAACGCCAACGACCTTCGCATCAAACGTCTGAGTAAACGCGCTCGTCGCAAGCCAAACGAGAGCGATGGCAATAACGCGCATCCATGGAGCCCTCTCGGGGTGAATAGAATCAGAAAGGAGGTCGGTTTTCAACCTAGAACGTCGTTTTCACTCATCGTCGGCACAGTCCCCAAGCGGGTAGAGTGCTCAGCCCGGCTCGCTTCCACCCGACCCAGACGAAGAAGCAGGAGCGGGAGCCTCCGACGGAGCGATCAACTGTCGGAAATCCTACGCTTGGCCTACGAACCTACGCGCTATCGGCAAGTTACTGATTCTAAAAAGAGTCGTAGTTAGACTTTGTTGTTCTGTTGATGTGCTGCGTCGGAATAGCTTACGTTCTGGGTCTCTTCATAAAGTCGCGGTTGGTCCTAAATGTATGGAAACACCACGTTTCTTGGAAGTGGCGTGGTAGTTGCTTCACTTGTCAGATCGGAGTTCCTGACGCGCAAAGTGCTAAAGCTACTATTGAGTACGGGCTTGTTGGTGCTGTTGGCAGCGCCAGCCCACGCGACGCTGATCCCGCGGCTGGGTGGGCAAGCCGTCTACGATACCGACCTCGATATAACCTGGCTTGCAGATGCGAATCTTGCAGCGAGTCAAACGTTCGGCGTGTCAGGCATTAACGCCGATGGGACGATGTCGTGGATCACCGCTCATTACGAGTGGCTGCCTGCAATGAACGCGGCCGGTGGAACCGGCTACCTCGGTTTCAACGACTGGCGTCTACCCATAACGCTGCTGTCGGACCCGACATGCTCGGGCATGTCCACCTTCGTAAGTTCATTCGGGGGAAACTGCACCGGTAGCGAGATGGGACACATGTTTTACAACGAGCTGGGAGGTACTTACCTCCAATCGATTCTCGATAGCGGCGATCCAGACCTCGCGCTGTTTGCGAATCTCGAGGCAGGACGGAACGGGGGGTTTTGGTCGGAAACGAAACTCCAGGACCAGGTTATGTGCTCCGACTGCGGCCCCGGCGGAACTCCGGAGCTTGTGGACTGGGCCTACTACTTTATTTTCATCCGAAGGTTTGAGCCAGCCGGCCACCAGACGGGGGGCTGGGTTGAGAACGATTCTATTTGGGTCCCTTGGGCCGTGCGTGACGGGGATGTCCAGGCTGCCGTGCCCGAACCCTCCACCATCTTCCTCCTCGGCGCCGGGCTCCTCGGCCTCATCCGCTCCAACCGCCGCAAGAACAAGTAACCGGTATTCTCGCCAAGCGGGAGTTAAGCGCCGAGGCGGGCACACTCACGCCCGGCGTCTCCCAAAACTAGGGAGAGTAACAGAAATAGCACGTCGACTCGCCACGTGTGACACATTTGTGCCACCTTGTCGCGCAAGTCAGTCGAACTTGGTCGAACTCAGTCGAACTCGAAACGGGCTAACTCCTTGACAGGACGACACAAGCGTCGTATCCATCGAACATGTGCTCGGTCCAGATGGGATTTGAAGTCCGAGGAGGCCACCAGACCCCAGTCACTTCCAGATGAATGGATGCAAAGGTTACAACGTGATTTCTTGTCGCGCGTCAGCACGCTGCGAGGTCTGTCGGGCGAGCCGCCGCCGCTAGCTCATGCACGTCGGCACCGGTGAAGTGTAGCATCATTAGGCGACCGGCTATCACGAACCTGGAGGCCCGCCGCTTTTTCCGCGGACCCACCGCCTTTCTTATCGCCCCGCCGCTTTTGCGGGCGCATTCCGGTGGATCCCCGGAATGGCGACTGGACAAGAAAGGCGTAAACGACATCAATAAGCCAGTTACAAGAAAGATCCATCCCGCACCGACGATGGTATAGCACTTGCAAAGAGACCCCGGAGACCAAAAACTCATGCATACACTGAACCAGATGTTCTCTCGCTCGGCATTGGACTTTCGCCGAGCGGACACTACCTCCTTTGGAGAAGCCGTTCCTATGGAGAAGCGAACGATTCAACGGCTGGCACCTAAACACGCCGCGACCGCGGCGGTGTTCACGGATTCCCAGCAGCGCGACTACGGCGTGCTGACCAACATTTCGATGACCGGTGCCTGCCTCGTGACCGACAGACCTCTGGCTCCCGGGAGCGAGGTTTACCTCAAGCTCTCCTTCTACCATCAGCCACGCCTGTGCAAGATCGCGGCTCGCGTCGTTTGGAGCCGCCGCGCTGGGGCGCGCGAGGAGGGCTTCGAGGGCCTGCCGCTACACGGCGTGCAGTTCACGCTTTCTAGCGCACTCGAGAAATTGCGCCTCCACGCGCTCCTCGCCAGCGAGGATTTCGTCGACGTCTTGCGTCCCTCCGATACCGAGTTCAACCTCTTGTCCGCGCTTGCCGTTGAGCTCGACGAAGCTCGGCAAGGAGATGTACTGGACCACGGGCGAGATTATTGCAACTAGACCACTACCGGAGCTTGCCGCCAAAATGGAGGTTACGCTTCACAGCCGATGATCGGAACGGACGATGAAATTCCACGGTTGGAGGGTTTTAGGGCGCCCCAAATCGAATCGGCCCCCCATGGTCCCCTACTAGCCCCTTTTCCACAGCGCCTAGTTTCTGTAACCTCTAACTTGCTGATTCCTTTGGTGGAGCTGACGGGGATCGAACCCGTGGCCTCCTGAATGCCATTCAGGCGCGCTCCCAGCTGCGCCACAGCCCCACAAAAGGAATTCCTATCCTAGGCCAAGCCGATGACTCGAGTCAACAAAACGAGGGTTGAACTAAGCCGCTCGCGCGGCGGCGGGACCTGCAAGCTCTCCCGAACTGGTGAGCCAAACTGGGGGCATTTTGCCTGCGCCTTTTTCGCCGCAGCCCATCGCCCTTCCAGGGAATCACGGCGCGCAGGTCGTGTCAAGGGTTTCGCGCGCTTCGCGCGCCGGCTGCGCCGCCCTGGACACAACCTACGCGCCGTGATGCGAGTCACTATGGGCGATGGGCGGACGGGTGCCTCCGGCAGGGGCTCCGGACTCCGGGTTTTGCACGGCAAGCCAGCCGCGGTGAACTCACTCGCCTCTAACCCGTTTCCCTTGTTTTTCCGGGCCACGGGAGCCAGAAGGGAATAAGGAGGACGGCTTCGCCGTCGTCTTCATTCGTTCGATCTTCGCTCTGGACAACGAGTCCTGCGTTTCTCGGAACCGCTCTCTCACACATGGCATCATCCCTGTCCCCCGCGGGCGGCGATGGTCGTCGTCTGCTAAATCACTGGAGGAATAATCATGGGATGCCTTAGCGAAAAAATGCTTGCCGACATGAAACTGAAGGGGTTCGCACGCTCCACGCAGGAGGAGTATCTGCTGCGAGCGCGCCATTTCGCGGCACATTACATGCGCTCACCCGCCGAGATGGGCGAGCCGGAGACCCGCGATTATCTGATTCATCTCGTTAACGAGAAGAAGGCCTCTCCGGCCAGCCACCACATGTACGTCGCCTCTCTCAAGTTTCTCTACGCAACCACACTCAACCGCCCGGAGGAGGTGGCGAAGATTCCTTGGCCCAAGAAACCTCGAACGTTACCCGATATCTTGAGCGGCGAGGAGGTCGATTGTTTGCTTCACTCCGTTCACTCCGTCAAACGGTACTTTCGAGTGAACGAACGATTTCGGTCACTCCCCGATGACCTCCGCCCACGCGGGCGGTGCCATTGCTGTCAAATTGAGCTGGTGACTGACAGAATGGTCCAATGAAGACCGATGCGCCAAGCTACCACGGCTATCGATTTCCACCGGAAATCATCAGCCACGCCGTCTGGCTCTACCACCGATTCTGCGTGAGCTTTCGAAACGTCGAAGAGCTGCTTGCTCAGCGAGGCATCACGGTTTCCTACGAAGCGATCCGACTTTGGTGCATCAAGTTCGGGCCGGAATACGCTCGGCGACTGAAGCGTCGGCAGGGTCGCCTTGGTGACACGTGGCACCTGGACGAGGTCTTCATAAAGATACAAGGCGAACGCCAATACCTCTGGCGCGCGGTAGACCAAGATGGTGATGTGATTGATATCCTCGTCCAGCCTCGCCGTGATCAGAAAGCCGCCAAACGATTCTTCCGCAAGCTGTTGAAAGGGCAAGGCCGTCCGCCCTGGCAGCTGGTCACCGACAAACTGAGAAGCTACAGCGCCGCTCACCGCGAGGTCATGCCGTCCGTCGTCCACGACACTGACCAGTACAGAAACAACCTAGCCGAAGTCTCGCACGAACCGACGCGACAACGGGAACGACAGATGCGGAAGTTTAAAACTCCTGGGCAGGCGCAACGATTCTTGACCGTGCATGGACTCGTGCAAAACCTCTTTCGCGTCGGACGGCATTTGTTGCAAGCGCATCATCATCGGGAGCTACGAGACCGCGCTTTCATCGTCTGGCGGGAGGTAACCTGTGCCGTCCGATGAGAGCAAAGGAAATCAGCTCGACGCAATAGGTTCGCTCGCTCAACGTCAACTTGACAATACCGTGCAGAATCACCTATCGTGGCGGCGAGCGGGTGCCCCAGAATGAGCTTCTTGCCTGCGCCCAGTGCGGCTGTTTCGCGTTTTCGTGCTTCGAAGATTTTGCGATTAGGGCTAAGAGTGGCACACATTCCGCTCGCGCTGGCGCTTGGCGCTCCGAGAGTGGGCACTCCAACTCCCAGATCCGGTGATCGACTCCCATTCAACTTCAGGGCACAACTATCAGAGCCGCCAGCGGAGCGCAGCCTTCGGCCGACCCAGGGTTCGACCAAACCCAGCCAGTCAAACTTGATTCCAAGCCAAGCAGGTGCTTGGAGTACAAGGGCGATTCTGCCCAAGCCGGCAGGTCGGCACGGGCGGAGCCTTGTAGGATAACCTCCCAGGTTGTCATCCGGAGCCTAGGAGACCATTAGTTCCTCAGGCGCTACCTCAAGCTGGTCGCGCAAGCTCGTCGGGATGGTAATTCCTTTCATGCATACCAGTCCGTCCTCGATCGCTACACAGGCGATAGTCAGCTCGGCGCGGGCAACGACCGGACTGGCGTCGCTCAACAAGCGGCGGAAGTAGAAGACGTAACTGAGCGTCTTCTCTCGTACTTCACGCACCAGGAGGTGAGTTTCGAACTGATCCTCGAAGTAGAGAGGTGCGCGGTACTTGCAGGCCGCGGCAACCCGCGGCAAGCCCAGGGTTCGAGGTAATCCTGGAGAGTGGATACTGAATCCCAGGGATCGATAGAAGGCGTGCTCAGCCGCTTCCATATAGCAAAAGAAATTCGTGAAATGGACAATTCCCGCGAGGTCAGTTTCCGCGAACTGGACCCGATCAGTCAGTTTGAATTCGTAGGCCATGAGGGTTTACCGTCAGGACAGATGCTGGGGCAAGAAGAATTGGGGAAGCAGTCCATCCACGCGCAGTAGACCTTCTCGGGTCAGAGTCAGATCGCCGCCCCGGGCCTCCAGTAGACCTGTCTCCTGGAGCCGGACTATCGGTTTTGCAAAGTGGGATCGGATATCGACGTCGAACTTTTTCTGGAAGTATTCGCGGCTGACTTGCCCGAACTTTAGCTGCAGAATAAGTTCTCGGATCAGAAGCTCTTGCCGGTTTAGCTGGAGAGTCCGCCAAACCGGTAAGCGGTCGTTCTCGATTTTCTCGAGATAGCCGTCAAAGCTGGCCTCGTTCTGGTAGTGAGCACCTCCCAAGTGTCCAATCGCCGAGTTGCCGACTCCGATCATATCGGCTCCCCTCCAGAGGAGCTCTCGGTAGACAAAGCGGGTTCGGTCAGGGTCCTTGACGGCTGTGTAACCATCAATAACGGTGTACCCGAGCTTCTCGAACTCCTCAAAACCGTGCTGGACCCAATCGCGCTTGGTCTGCCAATCTGCCACCGGTCCGGCCACCTCTCCCCGCTCCCTCATCTCTCGGGAGATGGAGGTGTTGTGGGGGAGCTCCATCTGATAGAGGGTGATGCTGTCGGGCTGCAGGTCCAGAGCATGTTTGACACAGGATCGCCATTTTTCCCAGGTCTCTCCCATCATGCCTGCAATCAGATCGATGTTGATCTGAGGGAAGTCGATCGATCGAGCATACTCATAGGCACGAAAGATCTCTTTGGAGAGGTGGGCCCGGCCATTGAGGCTCAGGATCTCATCATCGAAATGCTCGACCCCGAGGCTCAGTCGAGTCACTCCGAAGTTTCGGATGGCCCTCAGTTTTGGCTCGGTCAGAGTTCCCGGCTCGCATTCGAAAGCCACCTCTTCCGCTTCGTCCCAGACAAGAAGGTCCTGCATTCGGTCCGCCAGTCCGGCCAGTTGCCGGCTCGAGAGATAGGAAGGCGTTCCTCCGCCAAAGTAGACGAATCGCGGCTTGCGTCGGCCAACGATCGGGCTCTTGGCATAGAGCTCAAGTTCGTGCACCGCTCCATCCAGATAGCGTTGGATTTCCTTCGCATTCTTACCGGTGAAGATCTTGAAGTAGCAGAACTTACAGCGCAGTCGGCAGAATGGAATATGGATGTAGATCCCGAGCGGTACGTTCTTCCCTGCCGGCTGCTCCAACTGCAGGTGAAATTCACTCGAGCCATGGTCCGTCCAACTGGCGTAAGGAGGGTAGTTGGAGACGAAGTAACTTCCGCTCTGGGTCTTCTCGGCCGGGTGATCGGATCTGGTCGACGTCTTGGCAGTCATGGAGTTCCTATTATCCCACAACTGGGAACCGCTAATCTGGATTGCTCGTGTCCCCGGCCGACTAGCGGGGCTTGCCTCAGACCGACGAGCAGTGTTGCTTCGTTGTTCACCCCCTGGCCTTTGCCGATACCCTGCCTTTGCCCTTCCGGATACATGGCAGGGCAAGGGACAGCCCCCGAAGTTGGTGCTGGCGAGTGGGGCTTTCCCGCGCTCTCGATGCCTTGGTGCACAACTCGCGATCTCGGTCCACAATTGTCCTGTACTCACGGATACGAGGTTCCCCATGAGCATTTTCAAACGCACTCAGCGGAAGTATGTGAAGAAGGCCTATCGCGTGAGGAATTGGCGTGAATATGAGGCGGGTCTACGCAACCGCGGGAGCCTGACCGTCTGGATCTCGCTCACCGCCGGCAAGCTTGTGAACTGGGACGCGCCCCGGCCAAGGAGGAGGAAACCGGGCCGTCAACGCAAGTACTCGAACCACGCCATCGAGACGGCTGTCACCCTGGGCATGGTGTTTTCATCTGTCGTCTAGGCAGAGCGAGGGATTGCTGCGATCGTTGTTCGCTCTGATGAAGCTAGACAATGATGTGCCCGATCACACCACGATCTCGAGGCGCAAGGCGAAGCTGGGTAAGGTCCCCTTCTACCAAGACAAGCAGAAGACGCCGTTGCACATCTTGATCGACAGCAGCGGTCTCGCTGTCCACGCCGGCCAGCTGCGCAGAGCACCAAATAGCAGGGACTATCGCAAGCTCCATCTGTGTGTCGACGAGCAGAGTGGCGAAGTCGTCGCCGGCGAGCTGACGAGCAAAAGAGCCCGCGATTCATCGCGGGTTGCATCGCTTGTCGGACAGAGCGACAGTCCCATCTCATCGGCCAGAGCTGACACCGGTACTGTAAAATTGAGCTGGTGACTGACAGAATGGTCCAATGAAGACCGATGCGCCAAGCTACCACGGCTATCGATTTCCACCGGAAATCATCAGCCACGCCGTCTGGCTCTACCACCGATTCTGCGTGAGCTTTCGAAACGTCGAAGAGCTGCTTGCTCAGCGAGGCATCACGGTTTCCTACGAAGCGATCCGACTTTGGTGCATCAAGTTCGGGCCGGAATACGCTCGGCGACTGAAGCGTTGGCAGGGTCGCCTTGGTGACACGTGGCACCTGGACGAGGTCTTCATAAAGATACAAGGCGAACGCCAATACCTCTGGCGCGCGGTAGACCAAGATGGTGATGTGATTGATATCCTCGTCCAGCCTCGCCGTGATCAGAAAGCCGCCAAACGATTCTTCCGCAAGCTGTTGAAGGGGCAAGGCCGTCCGCCCTGGCAGCTGGTCACCGACAAACTGAGAAGCTACAGCGCCGCTCACCGCGAGGTCATGCCGTCCGTCGTCCACGACACTGACCAGTACAGAAACAACCTAGCCGAAGTCTCGCACGAACCGACGCGACAACGGGAACGACAGATGCGGAAGTTTAAAACTCCTGGGCAGGCGCAACGATTCTTGACCGTGCATGGACTCGTGCAAAACCTCTTTCGCGTCGGACGGCATTTGTTGCAAGCGCATCATCATCGGGAGCTACGAGACCGCGCTTTCATCGTCTGGCAGGAGGTAACCTGTGCCGTCCGATGAGAGCAAAGGAAATCAGCTCGACGCAATAGGTTCGCTCGCTCAACGTCAACTTGACAATACCTTATGGCGCTATACACAGGCCTCCGGAGAGGCGAGTTGTTGCGGCTTGACTGCGGCGACGTGGATCAGGAGCATGCTCAGCTTGTCGTTCGGCGATCGAAGAGCGGGAAGTCGCGGCGCTTGCCGCTGTGTAAAACAGTCCTGGAAGCGCTCAGTGAAATGGAACTGAACGACCACGGCCGGGTCTTTGGGTTTGGCACCCAAGTCTCAAAGACGTTTGCCAAGGCAGCCCAAAGAGCGAAGCTCAAGGGTGTTACACTTCACACGTGTCGGCATACGTTTTGTAGCCGTCTGGCTGCCCGAGGAGTTGATCTAGTCACAGTCCAGGCGCTGGCCGGGCATGCGACCATCGTGACAACTATGCGATATGCTCACGACGTGGCCGCCAGAGAAGCGATCTCATTACTGGATCAAGGATGCACAGAGGTGGCACATACACGTCACACGGTGTTGAAATTCAACAAAACGCAGAAGGTAAGTGCATCCTAAGTAGTTGTATCCATTCATCTGGAAGTGACTGGGGTCTGGTGGCCTCCTCGGACTTCAAATCCGATGGTCCTCGGTTAATCCCGGGGACGGTGGGTTCGATTCCCACACACTTCCGCCACGCACGATGACTGAAGACGAACGACCGGTCGAGCACCCCATTGAGGACAGCATCGATCTTCATACGTTCGCGCCCCGGGACATCGCCGATGTGGTGGCGTCCTATCTGGAAGCGGCGCGGGAAGCGGGATTCGAAGAGGTGCGGATCATCCACGGCCGTGGCAAAGGCGTTCAGAAACAACGGGTGCGAAGTGTCCTCGAGAAGAGCGAGCTCGTCGAGGCTTTCGAGGAAGCCACGCCGGACCGCGGCGGCTGGGGCGCGACGGTCGTTCAGCTCGCGCGGGCGCGTAGCAGCTAAGCTAGGGCTTGGCCGACAAAAGCTCCGGCAAAAAGAGGCTCAAGCCCGGAAAAAACGTCACGAGCAGCAGCACGACCGCGAGCGCGAGGATGAAGTAGATGTTCACCCGCATCACGTCCCACATCGGGACATCGGCGATGGAGCACGTCGTGATCAAGACCGACGCGACGGGAGGGGTTTGCTGCCCGATGGCGAGGCTCACCGTCACCATCAATCCAAAGTGGATGGGGTCGAGGCCGAGTTCTGTCGTCAATGGCAGCAGGATGGGAACGAGCAGCACGATGGCTGCCGCGCTATGCAGGATCATCCCCGCCGCGAGCAGGATGGCGTCGATGAGTAGAAGCGCCATGACGTTTCCGGTGACGTTTGTAAGGATGAACGTCGCGAGCCGCGCCGGGACTTGTTGGTTCGCGAGGTACCAGCCGAGCACGGCGGAGCCCGCCACCAGGATCATGACCACCGCGGTTTGACGCGCGGAGTCGACCAGGATCGTCCAGAGGGCGTTTGGCTTCATGCCCCGATAGGCGAACAGTCCGAGGCTCAGGGCCAGAAACACAGCGACCGCGGCGGCTTCCGTGGCCGTGAAGATGCCGGCGAAGATGCCACCAAGAATGACGATAGGGAGGCTGAGCGCCCAAAACCCGCGGCGAAAGCCTTTCCCCACTTTTTTGATATCGAAGGGCTCGGATTCGGCGAAGCCGCCGCGCCGGGCGAGCCAGTAGCTCGTTCCCATGATGGCGAGCCCGGCGAGTATGCCGGGGACGACACCGGCCATGAAGAGCTTGACGATCGACGCTCCGGTGATGGCGCCGAAGAGGATCATTGGAATGGATGGCGGGATGATGATAGCGATCGTCGCCGATGAGGACAAAACGGCAGCGGCGAAGCGTGCGGGGTAGCCGCGCTCTTTCATCGCCGGGATGAGGACACTTCCGAGAGCAGCAGCATCCGCGACCGCGGAGCCCGAGACTTCGGAGAAGAACATGCTCGAGAGTGTTGTCGTCATCGCGAGCCCCCCTCGGACGAAGCCAACGAGGCTCGCGGCGAAATCCACGAGTCGCCGGGAGATGCCCGCGTGGTTCATCAGGGCACCCGCGAGGATGAAGAGCGGCACGGCGACCATCGGAAAGCTGTCGGACCCGTTGAATAGACGCTGTGCTACGACGACGAGCGGCGTCGAGGTCGTGAGCGCGATGATGACGATACCTGCAGCGATGAGCGCGTAGCCGATCGGAACCCCGATGGCGATGAGAACGAGGAGTAGCGGGAGAAGAAGAAACTCCATGGCCTGGCTACTCTCTTGAGCTCACAAGCCGAGCGACATGGATGATTTCCACGATCAACATCAGCGCCGCCGATAGCGGGATGATCGCGTAGATGAGCCCTACCGGGATATCCACGGTGATCGCACGCTCGGTCAGGAAGCGAGAGACGAGCTCTGCGCCATAGAGGAAGAGCACGATGTGCACGGCGATCATGATCGCGTGGCCCACGAGCTCGATGGCGCGTCGGGCGCCTGCCGAGACTTTCTCGAGAACGTTGTCGACTCCAATGTGCTGGTGGTGCGATCGGGCAAGGACCGCCGCGAGAAAGGTCAACCACACGAGCAGGTAGCCGACGAACTCGTCATACCAAACGAAGCTTCCGCCAAAGGGACGACGCACCACTTCGAGAAAACAGATGACGGCGATGGCAGCGAGCACGAGCGCGACGGCGGCGGAGAGGACGGAGCGAAGAATATTCTCGACGCGGTCTGGCAGGGTGCTGAGAAAAGTCACCAGCACCTATTCTTGACTTCGGTAGGACTGGATCGTCTCGACGAGCGCGGGGCCGTAGTGCTCGTTGAACGCTTCGTAGAGGGGCCCTGCTTTGGCGGCGAAGGCTTCGAAGTCGATCTCTGTAATCTCGAGCTCGTCTTCGAGCATGATGCGATAGCGAGCGTCTTCCTTTTTGCCGAGCTCGCGATGGAAGCGTCCGACTTCCTCGGCGACCTCCCGAATCGCGTCTTTTATGTCGTCGTCGAGAGCCGCGAAAAATGATTGGCTCATCAGCGGGTAGGCCGGCGAGTATACGTGCCGCGAGACCGAGAGATATTTCTGTACTTCGTGAAAGCGCGCGGGGACGATTTGCGAGAACGGGTTCTCCTGACCGTCGATGACGCCTTGCTTGAGCGCCGAGAACACTTCGCCGAAGCTCATCGAGGTCGGGTTGGCTCCGAACGCTTTGAAGAGCTTCACCCGCTCGGGGTCCTTGGGGGTTCGGATCTTGATGCCGGCCAGATCTTCAGGTCGCACGACCGGCCGCACGTTGTTCGTGATCATCCGAAAGCCGTTCTCCCAGAAACCGAGAAGAACAAGTTCGTGATCGAGGAGCTTCTCTTTGAGGCTTTCACTCGTGGGGCCGTCCGCGATGCGCTCGATCTGGCCGCGATCCTGTACGAGAAACGGTAGGTCGAAAACACCGAACATGGGCTCGACGGAATGCAGGACCGACGAGGGCACGTGCATCTCGAGTGTCCCCAGGCGCAGCCCTTCGAGCATTTCTTTATCTTCACCGAGCTGGCCGGAGCCGAAGATGCGTACTTCGACGCGCTCGGGAAAGCGCGCTTCGAGGAGTTCTTTGAATTTCCGCGAGGCTCGGTCGAAGGGGGACTCGGGAAAGCCGATATGTCCCAGGCGGATGACGAGCTTGCCGTTTTCCGCTCCGCCGCAGGAGAGTGTGAGCACGAGTAGCACTAGCAGGGTGCAGAGCGCGCACGGAGCACCAAGAAGACCGAAGAAGCGTTTCACGGGGGCCCAAATCTAGCACAATGGTAGAATCGGCCGCCATGGGTCTGGCCGAAGAGCTCCGGGAGCATATCGAAGGTGAAGTCCGCTTCGATCGCTACACGAAAATACTCTATTCCACGGATGCGAGCATTTACCAGAAGGAGCCGATTGGCGTCGTCGTGCCGCGGCACGCCGGCGACGTCGAGCGTGCGGTCCGCATTGCCGCGCGCGAGGGCGTCCCCATCCTTCCGCGCGGCGCGGGGACGTCGCTCGCGGGCCAAGCCGTCGGCGAGGCGCTCATCCTCGATCACTCCAAGTTCATGCGGGACGTCGTCGAAATCTGTCCCGAAGAGTATTGGGCCCGGGTACAGCCGGGGATCATCCACGACGTTCTCGGCGCACACCTGAAGCCTCATGGGCTGCGCTTCGGTCCCGAGACGGCGACGAGCAATCGCGCCAACCTTGGTGGCATGGTCGGGAACAACTCGGCCGGGGCTCGCTCTCTCATTTACGGGAAGACCGTCGAGAACGTTTTGGAAGTCAAAGCCATCCTCTCGGACGGAACCCCGGTCACGTTCGGCCCGGTGCCGCGGAGCGACCTTCCAAAGAAGACCGAAGGGGAAGGGCTCGAGGCCGCCATTTACCGGAAGGCGGTGGCGCTTGCCGGTAAACATCGCGACGCGATCGACCGCCGCTACCCGAAGATTCCGAGGCGTGTGAGCGGTTACAACCTCGACGAGCTCTTGCATCCCGACGTGGTCAACTTGGCCAAAGTCGTCGTGGGCTCCGAGGGGACGCTCGCGACGGTCGTCGAAGCGAAAATCAACCTTGTCCCACTGCCTCCGGCCGTGGCGCTCGCGGTGCTCCACTTCGACGGGCTGCTCCCCGCACTCGAGTGCGGCACCGAGATTCTAGAGCTCGAGCCTTCCGCGGTCGAGCTCGTCGATGAAATGGTCATGGACCTCGCGCGAAAATCGCTCGAATATTCGCGCCGCATGCACTTCGTTCAGGGCGAGCCCAAAGCGCTCATGATCGTCGAGTTCTCGGGTGAGAGCGAGAAGGAAGTCTTGTCGAAGCTCGACGCGCTCGAAGCTCGCATCGGCGCGTCGGCGAAGCCGATGGTGCGCGTTGTTGATGCCGCAGCCCAGGCCAATGTCTGGAAGGTCCGCAAGGCGGCGCTTCCCCTTCTTCTCGGCCTTCCCGGCGATCGCAAGCCCATCGCGTTTGTCGAAGACACGGCGGTCGCGCCCGAGCGTGTTCCAGATTTCATCCGCCGTTTCGAAGAGATTCTCGGCCGTCACGGAACGGTCGGCTCGTTCTATGCCCATGCGGGGGCGGGGTGTCTGCACATCCGCCCGCTCATCAATCTCAAAGAGGGCGCCGAAGTGACCAAAATGACCACCATCGCGGAAGAGGTCTTCGATCTCGTCGTCGAGTACGGGGGCTCAATGAGCGGCGAGCATGGCGACGGGCTCGCACGCAGCCACTTCAACGAGCGTCTTTTCGGCGAGCAGATCTATAGTGCGTTCAAAGAGCTCAAAGCCGCCTTCGATCCCAAAGGCCTCATGAATCCCGGGAAAGTCGTCGACGCGCCCGCGATGGACGAAGATTTGCGCTACGGCGAGGCGTACAGGGCGCTTGAGCCAAAAACCTATTTTCCCTATACGCACGAAGGCGGCTTCGCCCGCGCCATCGAGCTTTGTAACGGTGCCGGCGTCTGCCGGAAGAGTCTCGAAGGCACGATGTGTCCTTCATTCATGGTGACGCGCGACGAGGAGCACTCGACGCGGGGCCGCGCCAATGCGCTCCGCGCGGTTCTCGACGGCCGTTTGCCCCCGCAAGACTTCGCGAGCGATCGCCTTCACGAAGTGATGGACCTCTGCATCTCCTGCAAAGGCTGCAAAGCGGAATGTCCATCAAACGTCGACATGGCGAAGATCAAATCAGAGTATCTCGCGCTCTACCATCGCGATCGGCCTTACCCGATGCGGGATCGTCTCTTCACCCGTCCAGATGTGGCTGGGCGTTTCGGGGTCGCCACTCGCCCGATCGCGAACTGGCTCATCCGCCAAAGTTGGTTTCGCGGCCTGCTCGAATCGATCACGGGGATCGATCGCCGGCGAAGCCTTCCGCCGTTCGCTGCCGAGACCTTCGAGGCGTGGTTCGCCCGCCGCGCCCCCTGCCGAGCGACACAGAAGGTCGTTTTGTTTCACGACACCTTTATGAACTTCCATGAGCCCGAAATCGGCAAAGCGGCCGTTGCCGTGCTCGAAGCAGGCGGGTTCGAAGTGATGCTCGCGAAGAAAGTCTGCTGCGGGAGGCCGGCGATCTCGAAAGGGATGCTCGAGCGCGCGCGCTCGCTCGCGACCGAAAACGTCCACGTGCTGTCTGCGTTCGCGCGCGACGGCGTCCCCATCGTCGGTCTCGAACCGTCCTGTATCCTCAGCTTCCGCGACGAGTATCCGGATCTCGTTCCCGGCGACGACGCGAAGAGACTCGCTGAGCACAGCTTCCTGCTCGAGGAGCTCGACGGCCTCGAGCTCGATTTCCCCGAAGCGCCTGCGAATCTTCTTCTGCACGGCCATTGTCACTTGAAGGCGATCGTGGGCATCGAGCCTCTCATGGCTTTTTTCAAAAAGATGGGGAGCGACGTTCAATTCATCGACGCGGGTTGCTGCGGGATGGCGGGCTCGTTCGGCTACGAGCAAGAGCATTTCGATATCTCTCTTCAGATGGCGGAGCGGCGTCTCCTGCCGGCGGTTCGGGATGCGCCTCTCGACACGGTCCTCGTCGCGCCCGGCACGTCGTGCCGACATCAAATTACGGACGCTACCGGGCGAAGCGCCTACCACCCGGCGCAGATCGCGGCGCTTGCGGCGGGGCTCGATTAATGGCGCTAGTCCTCGACATCGAGACCGTCGGTCAATCGATCGACGCGGTCCCCGAGCGCGCGCGAGACTATTTATTTCGAAGTCTCGAGCGCGACAACCCGGAGCCCGAAGAGCTCGAGAAGCGCCGCGAGGACTTGGTGTCGCGCTTCGGGCTCGACCCGACCACGGGGCGCGTGATCGTGATCGGGCTCGTGGACACGGACGGAGAGGCGGAGCATATTTTCTGGGAGGGGGATGAGCCCGCTCTGCTCACGAGCTTCTGGGACTGGCTGTCGGCAAACGAGCCGGAGCGCTATGTGACCTTCAACGGAAAGCGGTTCGACATCCCCTATCTCAACGTCCGCAGCGCCATTCACGATCTGAGACCGCGGGTCGTGATCCCGTCGGAGCCGCTCACCACCTACCCCCATTTCGATCTGCGTGAAGCGCTCGAGGGGAACGACCGCCGACGCCGCGGAAGCCTCGACTATTTTTGTGCCGTCTTTGGCGTAGCGTCGCCGAAGTCGAAGATGGATGGCGCTTCCGTCGGCCAGGCCTATGAGGACGGCCGGCTGGACGAAATCGTGCGCTATTGCCTTCAAGACTGCCGCGCCACCGCGGCCATCTACGAAAAACTCGCACCGTTTTATCCGTAATCATTTGCACATGTGGTACACATGTGCCATGCTGGAGATGTGTCCAAGATGATCCAAGTACGCAACGTCCCGGATCGACTGCATCGAGAGCTCACGAAACGAGCCAAAGCGGCGGGTCAATCGCTGACCGACTTCGTCCAGAAACTTCTCGAACGCGCGGTGAGCCGTCCTGAGGCGAGTGAGGTCTTCGAGCGTATCGCCAAGCGTCCTCGAGTAGACTTGGGTCGTTCGGCCGCGGATTGGTTGCGCGACGAGCGGAACGAGCACATCGGCTCGTGACGCGCGTAGTCATCGATGCGTCCGCGTTGGCCGACTATCTTCTTGGCACTGCCGTCGGGCCGGCGGTGACGCAGGTCATCGTAGAGCGCGACGCCGACTTGCACGTTCCCGCGCTATGTGATGTTGAGATCGCGGCGGTTTTGCGGCGCGCGATGCGTGCCGGGGTGCTCTCGGCACGGCGCGCCTCGGACGCCGCGATCGATCTCGTCGACCTTCCTCTGACCCGGTATGCCCATGCGGCGCTCCTTGGAAGAATTCTTCAATTGCGCGAGAATTTCACAGCCTACGACGCGACCTATGTCGCGCTTGCCGAAGAGCTCGAGGCTCGACTTTTGACTACCGATGCCCGTTTCGGGCGCGCGGTGAGAACACATTTGGGTCTCGACGTTCTCGACCTTTCAGACGGCTAGGCTAGCCTAGTGGTCGCGCTCGTCCAAATAGTGCTTCTGGAACGCTTCGATTGCGGGCAGTAAGTCTTGCTGGTCGCGTAGCGTTCCCTGAAAGAGATCGCCGACCTTTTTGAGTCGCGGCAGCATCGTCTTGATGTTGAACATAGTCGGTTCGAGATCGAGGTCGAGCTCATCCCAATCGAGTGGCGCGGAAACGGGCGCTTTCGGCCGCGGCCGCACGCTGTACGCAGGTACGATCGTCTGGCCTTTGCGGTTTTGCAAGAAGTCGATATAGACCTTCCCGCGCCTGCGGCTCACGACGCGCTCCACCGTCGCGATGTCTTTGTGCTCTTTGACGATGTGAATCGCGACCGCTTCACAGAACCGGCGGGTGTGCTCGTACGTGTATCTCGGCTTTACCGGAACGTAGACGTGAAGGCCGGTTGCGCCCGAGGTTTTCAAATAGGGCCGGAGCCCGATACCTCGCAAGACCTTTCCCACAGTCCGTGCAATCTTCACGACATCGGGAAAGGGTGACCCGTCGGGGTCGAGGTCGAAGACCGCCCAGTCTGGCGCGTCCTGCGATTTTCGGCGCGAGAACCATGGATGAATGTCGATGCTCGCGAGGTTGGCCATGAGCACGAGAGTGTTCCGGTCATTGCAAACGATGTAGCGGATGGCCTCGCCCTTGCTGTCCGAGGAGATGCTCTCGGTCTCGACCCAGTCGGGGACGTGGTCGGGAGCGTCCTTTTGGTAAAAGGCCTTGCCGTGGATGCCGTCCGGATAGCGCAACATGTGGCAGGGACGTTCGTGAAGATAGGGAAGTAGCGTCTCGGCGACATGCTCGTAATAGCGGATCAGATCGCCTTTGGTATAGCCCTCTTCCGGCCAGAAGATCTTGTCGAGGTTCGTGAACTTGATCTTGCGCGTGCTCGGCTTGCGAGTGCTCATGGCCTCGACGAGATCTTTGTCGCTAGCCCCAATCGCGTCCATCGTTTTTATGCGGCGCCAATCTCCGCACGGTCCTGATGCGTAAGAGCCGGCCGCTTTTTTGGCGATGACGGCGGGAAGCCCGGCGGCCTCGGTGAGGCTGCAAAATTCCTCACCGCGCGCCGCGACGTGGTCGACGAACAGAACGTGCTGGAGCTTGGGTAAGACGGCGCGCAATATTTGCTTTCGCTCGAGAAGCGGCAACGCGCGTATATCCCACTCCTCGTAGTGAAGGATATCGAACGCGTAGAAGACGACGGTCGCGTCGGACTCTCCGCGGAAACGGCGATCGAGCTCGGCGCGAGACGGTCGTTGGTTCTTGTCGGTCGCGACGAGTACGCCGTCGACATATGCGTGCTCACAGCGCAAGCGCCCTACGTCCTCGAGGACGTCTCCGAGCAGGTCGCCATTCGCACCGACGATCGTCGTCTTCTCGCTCGCGATGCGAAGCGCCGCTCGTTCTCCCGCGAACTCGACTTCGTAGAGCCACGCCGGATCGGAAAAGCGCTTGGATGGCTCTCCCGCCGTCATGGGCGCGACGCGCTCGGGCACTGGTGCCTCGCTCGCGCGCGCGAGATCGAAGAAAGGTTGCTTCTCGGCGTCGTCGCGTGAGTAGCGGTCCCGTGCTTTGAAGAGGATCCATTCTTGTTTTTCCGACCTCGTTTTAACGAGGTGCCATTCGCCGCGCAGCTTCCCGCCCCGCAGCTTTATCTCGACTTTGCCTGCTTCGACGGCTTCGGGTCCGTCGTCGGCTTTCAAGAGCTCGTAGCGGCCGCGGTCCCAGATCGTCATCGTGCCGCCGCCATACTCGCCTTTCGGGATGACGCCGTGAAAATCTGTATAGGCGAGCGGGTGATCCTCCGTGCGGACGGCGAGTTTTTTTACCGTAGGATCGTAGGAGAAGCCGCGAGGTATAGCCCAGGATTTGAGGACCCCTTCCATCTCCAAGCGAAGGTCGTAATGAAGCCTGCGAGCCTCGTGCCGGTGGACGACGAACGACGCGAAGCCCGTGTCGGTGCGCCCTTCTGGAGCGGGCTCGGGGGTCCGATCGAAGTCACGCTTTGCCCGGTAAGCGTCGATCGATTTGTCCGCCGGATTCGCCACGGCTGCAGGATAGCAGCCTCGCGGGCGTCCTCGCTATGGCGGTTGGCCGGCGAGCTAGTTTTGTTGCTGTTTCTGCTGCTTTGCCGGGACGGGGATGGGGCATTTGTTGCTGGTTCGGCGGGACGGGGATGGGGCGTATTTTGCCGAGCGCATCTAAGAACGGGAAAGTCGCGGGCGGCGGTGGGTTGGCGCCAGATAGCTCGGCACGGGAGTGCTACCCGGCGGCGGGAACGCGTTCGGGTCGTCCTCCATCTCTTCGTCGTTCATTTCATCCATTTCATCCATGTCGTCGTCTTCGAAGTCGTCCGTCTCGTCGTCGTAATCGTCGTCCTCGACCGGCTGCGGTCGTGGCTGGGGCGCCCGTCTTGGGGCCGGTGCCGGCCGCCGTGCGGGAGCGCCGCCCCCGGCGCCGACGAAGACCTTGTCGACGCGACCCCAGTCCCGCGGATCCATCATCACGGCGTAGTTCACGCCGTTGCCTTCCAATAGCCGCTGCACCGCCATCGCGAGCGGGACGTCGGTGAGATCGGCGTTCAGCTTTGTCGATTTGACGGCGTCTTCCAGGATGAGCTCCATGCCCGTGACCTCTTCGAGCACGTCGAAAACGGCAGAAAGAGGCGCGTTCTGGCAGCTGATGCTCACAAGCCCCGCATCGAAGGTCACAGCCACAGGCTGGGCTCCCAAAGGTAGCGAAGCGAGCACGAAAAACGATGACAAAAGGAGAGGAAAGCGTCTCTGAATCATGGGTTTCTCCTCATTAGTGTCTCACTCGGGGATGGTTGAAACCCCTCGCCTTCAGGCGAAGCCTTTAGGAGGCTTGCGGTACGATCCCCGGATGAAAGGATATCGGAAATCATCGCACACGACGTATCAATTAAACTACCATTTCGTATTCATCCCGAAGTACCGCAAGCCGGTATTGAGAGGAGATGTAGCACTTCGCCTGCGGGAGTTGATAAGAGAGATCTGTGCGACGCACCACATAGAAATACTGAAGGGCCATGTACGGCCAGAGCACGTTCATCTGTTGCTGAGCGTGCCGCCACGGCTGTCGCCGAGCCGAGTAATGCAGGCGATCAAGGGGAAGACATCGCACAAGCTGATGCGTGATTTTCGAGCGATCCGCAAGAAGTTTTGGGGTCGGCACCTGTGGGCGCGCGGCTATTTTGTAGCGACGAGCGGAAACGTGACCGATGAGGTTGTGGCCAAGTACATCGAGCTGCAAGGAGAGCTGCCGGAAGACGACGAGTCGTTCAGGGTAAGCGAGTAATCCTCCGCCGTGCGCCTTTAGGCGACTTTAGTCGCCCGCGAACCCATCGCCTTTAGGCGATGGAGCGCACCCGCTCAATTCTAACCTAGCACCCCGGACAGAACGCTGTCAAAGGACGCTCCGGTAGGCGGCTAGCGTTTTTTGCGCCGTTTCCGCCCAAGTGAAGCGCTTGGAACGAGCGAGCCCGGCCGCGCTCAGTTTCCCGCGCAGCTCGCTGTCGGTAAGGATCTGGGAGAGGCCGTCCGCGATGGAATCGACATCTTCCGGGTCGATATAGAGGGCGGCATCGCCGGCCACTTCGGAGAGCGCGCCTCGATCGGACGTCAAAAGCGGGGTTCCGCAAGCCATCGACTCGAGGACGGGCAGGCCGAACCCCTCGGCCAAGGACGGATAAGCGAGCGCTTCCGCGAGGTTGTAGAGCGCCGGGAGGTGTGCGTCGGGAACGGCGCCGAGAAGCTTCACCGTTCCGTCCGGGAGGGTTTTCGTCGCGTCGAGGATTGCTTCGAAGCGGAAATCGGACATACCGACGATGGCCAAGGTGACCTCGCGGGGTAGGGCGGAGAAAGCTCGCACGAGCTTCTCCAGATTCTTGCGCGGCTCGAGCCGTCCGACGGCTAAAACGAACGGCCTTTCGAGCCCGTAATGAGCGCGTAAATCCAACGGCGGCTCGAATGGGTAGAAACGACCGTGATCGACCGCGTTCGGGGTCACCCAAACCCGCTCTTCCGGAAGCTCGTAGGCCTCGAGGATGGCCTGCTTGGAATATTCCGAAACCGTGAGCACGGCCGCAGCGCGCGTGGCCGAGCGACGTATGAGGCGCACCGAGCGTTCCGAAAACGCCCCTTCGAACAGCTCCCGATGCGTCTCGAAGAGCACGTCGTGAATGGTCACGATTTCGGGGACGAAGGAAACAGGAGGGGAGACGTATTGCGAGTGAAGGAGGTTGAGGCCGTGGACGAGCTCGAGGGCCGGGACGATGAAGGGCAGCCTCACCCGCGCGCTCTTCGGGAACACGCGATGATGTTTCGGGCCGCGCACGTCCAAGAGCCTTTCGGACGCTATCGGCTCAAAGCTGTAGACGTCGAGCTCGTCTTGGGCGTCGACGATCGGCGCGAGTGCTCGGATGAGCTCGATGAGATACGTGCGGCTCCCTTGAGGTTTGCCGTTCAGATGGTGGGCGTCGATGCCGATACGCATCGCTTCAGGGCGTTTCCGCTACCGTTGCTGACGGGGTTGGGAGCCGGGTTGGCCCAAGTTGGGCTGGCGCGCGCTGGGCTTTTCAAAGCCGCTTTGTCCGGGAGCGTTCGCTCCCGGAGCGCCCAAGCCGGGCTGACCCGGCAAGCCCGTTCCCGGTTGGCCTGGCACCGCCTGACCTGGCACGCCTGCTGAGGGTGACGCGCCGAAACGAAAGATCGTGAAACCCGGCGGAGGCGGCAGACCTTGAAAAGGACTCACGTTCCGTTGGCTTTGGCCAGGAAGCCGTTGTTGTCCTCCACCTCCCGGCTGCTGTCCGAACGGGCTCGGTTGTGTGCGCTGTCGGGCCTGTCCGGCCTGTCCGGCCTGAACGGTCTGTCGGGCCCGTCGGGCCGGTCGGGCCTGCTGGGCCTGCTCGATTTGGCCGAGTCCAACTTGCCCCACCTGTCCTATGCCGGCTTGCTGGGCGCCGTAGACGAACAACCAATCTTTGTACTTCTCTTTTCCCGGAACTTTGTAAAACGTCTCTTCGTCGCTCGCGCTCGCGACACCGACGATGCCGCCCATGCTCGCATCCGAGGCCCCACGTCCCAAAGTCGATTGAAAACCCCCAGCCGGCTTCTGGCCCGAGCCTGACAAGGACTGGCCTCCCGGGGTGCGCATGCGCGCCTGGCTGCGGTTCAAGCTCGTAATGCCCGCCGCTTCGCCCGCCGCGCGTTGCTGGTCGAGCGCTCCTCGCTGGAGCTCGGGCGACATTTGCTGGAGAATGCGGAACGCGCCACCGCCGTCTTCCGAGAACGGATCCGTGTAAAGCTTGCGCAAGAATTTTTCTTTGAAGAGTACCTCCGTGTCAGCGGGGTACGCACCTGGATATTTTCGCTGATAAAGCTCGATGGCCTGCATGTACTGATAGCCGCGAAAGATGAGCTCCTGCTCACGCTCGCGCTGCAAGACCTTCTGCCACAGCGGCACCGCCGCCGTCATCGCGATACCGAGAATCACGAGCCCGATCGCGATGCCGAAGAGAACGTAACCTCGTTCGCGTTCACCGTGGCGATTCACTCGTCCGTCTCCCGGGCGCGCTCGTAGGCGCGCATGACTTTACCGACGTAATTCTGCGTCTCTCTAAAAGGTGGGATGCCGCCATATTTTCGCACGGCCTCCGGGCCCGCATTATAGGCCGCGAGCGCGAGAGAAAGATCCCCGTCGTGCCGGTCGAGCATCGCCCGCAAATAGCGAGAGCCGCCATCGACGTTCTGGCTCGGGTCGAGCACGTCCGAGACCTCCATATCGTGCGCGGTAGCGGGCATGAGCTGCATGAGCCCTGAAGCACCTTTCGTCGAGATGGCTTTCGGGTCCCCGCTCGACTCGGCCCAGATGACTGCCGCCACGAGATTCGGATCGAGCGCGTACTTCGCGGCGGCCGGCTCGATCAGGTCCCTGAGATGGGGCAGCAAGCGTATCTCCTGCGGCGCTTGGCTCGTATCCTCGACGATCTCGTTGGGCACGACGTTCGTGACGAGCTCGGCAGGAATCGTCACTTCGCCACCACCTTCGAGAAAGAGGGTAATCTCCTCATCGGCTCGCTCGAACCGTTCGATGTAGAGGATTTTCCCGCCCGACATGACCGCGATGTCCGCACGCGCGGACGAAACGAGACCGGTGAAGAAGACGAGAAGTAGCAGGCCTGCTCTCACGGATCCTTTTCTCCGTCGAACGGAACGTGGATGGTCTGGCAGACCACACCCGTCGGCTGGTCGCGTTCGCGAACGTCGGTGACGGCGTCGATGAGGCCGCCTCGCATCCGATCATCGGAATCGAACTTTCCCGAGACGGTGTACGTCCCGGAGAGCGTGAGCCCGGCGAGAATAGAACCGTTGCCGCTTCTCCGCCAGTCGAAGGACGTCAAGAAGGCGTCGTCGACGATCTCCGCAGTGAATCCGTCGACCGTAGCGCGCCAGCGGCCGACGTTGCACTCGTGATGGAAGTTGAGCCGCCCGTTCACGACGTGCCCGTCTGACGTGACGTCGAATGCGATACGGCGCCCTTGCTCGGTAACGGCCTCCCAATGCCCCACGATTCGATACTGGCTGAAACCGAGTGGCGGCGGCGGCAACGGAGCGGTGGGCAGAGGCTCCTGGAACTCGTTACAGCCTACGACCCCGAGGAGGATGAAGAAGCTCACGAGCGCGTTGATCGAGAATGGCACTTTGCCTCGCATGTCAGTTTGTAGTGAAGTTCGCGGCATTGCTCTGAAGGCCGTCGGGATTGATGACGCGTACCGAAAAAATGGTTCCTACCGGTGGGCCGCCGCTCGCTACAGGATCCACGATGATGTCCACTTCCATCTGAGACGCGCTGTTGAATTGTGTGAAGGTGACGTTCACGGATCCAGAGCCAGAGGTGAAGGTGACTTGGGCTCCCGACTGGAAGTTGAGGCCATTGATGAACACCGTCTCACCGGGCGCTCCCCGCACGGCCGTTTGCGTGGGGCTGAGGCTCGTAATCAGGGGCGACGGATTCGGCGTGTTGATACGAAACGCGCTCGGCAAGCTCCCGCTGGTTCCGTCTGGGTTCGTCACCGTCACCGTACGGGACGCGGAAGTGTTTTGGATGTCTGAATCGATCGTGATTTCCCCAACGAGCTGGTTCGAGTTGACGAACTCTACCGAGTTCACCGAGATCCCTTCACCGAAGCTCACGACGGCTCCCGGCTGGAAGTTGAGCCCATCGATGGTTACTTCGAGTGTCTGTCCTGGCAGACCGGACGTCGGAGCGATCGACGTGACGAGCGGCCCGGGTACGGTGCCCCGGCCCACGGTGACGGGACTCGAAGCCACCGCTCCCGAAAAAGCCGTTACCGAGGCGGTGGCTTCGTTCAGAAGCGTCAACCGATCGAAAGCCTGACAGGTCGCGTTGGTCCTGAGGCTTGCGCCCTGCGACGCTAAAGCGCCTGCAGAAGTGGTGAAGATGATGGGTACGTTTGCCACGCGACTGTTGTCGCTGTCGAAAACGGTGGCGATGATCTCGGTCGTGAAGCCGGGCGGACTCACCGTGGGTGGATTGGCGGTGATCACGATATTGATGCCGGCGCCGACCTCCACCGTGACGGGTTCCGCTGTGACATTTCCCGAGACCGCGGTGATCGTCGCCGTGCCCGCCCGGCCGTTGCTTTGGAGCGTGGCGCGCGCGATACCGATCGTGGTCGCGACGCGTTCTTCGATGACGCCGAGATTCGTCGTCAGAAAGATTTGCGTACCGTCGGCCACGGTGCCACCGCCATCTTCGGCGGCCTTGAACATCACGATAGTGATCGTGGAGGTCCCGCCAACCGCCGGGATCGATGTCGGGTTGGCGGTGATGGTGAAGCTCGCCCCGCCGGGCGCCGTGAGCGGCACGGCCTTGCATTGAACGAGCGTGAGGGCCGCCGCGATCAGTACAACGGGGATTCGGAGTCGTATTCGAAACATTACGGGACCTCGATGCGTAGCGAAGAAAAACTTGCCGGGATGGTGGTTCCATCCGGATCGACAAGGGAGCCGCGCGCGCTGATGACGCCTGCCTGGCCGCGCGTGAGCGCTTCGAAGCTCAATCGGACTAAGTGACCCGAGCCGCGGAGCCCGGTCGTGTCGTCCTGTCGCGCGAAGGCGATATGCACTTGGCCGGGGTTGAAGGTCGGTGTGAAATCGACGGGCTTGCCGTCGATGGTCAAGAAGGCGCCCGGCTCGACATCGAAGAGACGAAACGCGGCGGCGTCGTAGGTGATCGTGAGCTCTCCGGCTGACAACCCTAGCGCGCCACCGGCCAGAATGACGACGTCGACCTGTTCGCCGACGGTGATCGTCGCCGAGGACGGGCTGAAGAGAATCGAGATGGGCCCGGCGCGCTCGTCGGTAGTCACGTCGTTAGGGGCGACAGCGTCCTCCGTGCTCGGCTCCGGCGCAGGCGCGACGTCTGCAGGTTGCTCGACGACCTCCTCGGGGACGCCGATCTCCTCTTCGGGAGGAGGCGGCTCTGTATCGCGTGCGGCGTCGAAAATGTAAGGTCGGGCTCCGGGTACTTTGATCTGCTGCTCCGTTCCCATCGCAAGGGGCGCGAGGTCGCGCTCGGTGACGCGCGGTGCTCGCACGATGTGCGGCGTCACGGAAAAGACAACATCTACGCTCACAGATTCCACGCTGTTGTTGCCGAACAGTTTGCTGAGAAGCGGCACATCCGTCAGGCCGGGAATGCCCGAGATGGCCTGGCGATCCTCCTGCTGGATGAGTCCGCCGATGAGGTTCGTTTCCCCGTCCCGGAGATGCACGACGTTGTTCACGTTTCGCGTGCCGAAAACGGGAAGCTCGATACCGCCGATGACGCGCGTATCGAGCTGTGTGCTCGTCTCGAGGCTTAGCTGGAGCTCGATCTCGCCGTCGACGAAGACTTTTGGCGTGATCGCAATATTGATGCCGATATTGCGGTATTGGAACGACGTTACCGGTGTTGTGGGAACGCCGCCAGGCGTTCCGAACTGCGAGACGAACGAAGTCACGGGGATGGGCACTTCGGAGCCGAGCCTAAGCTCCGCGGGCTGGCCCTCACTCGCGCGCAGCTTCGGCGCGGATAAAAGCCGGGCCTCGGCTCGGCTCTTGAACAAGCGGAAGGATGCCGCTGTTGGGAAAGCGAGAATAAAGTCGGAGGAGTCCACCGAGGTGAGGCGGTTGAGCCGGATACCCGTCGCCGCGGTGCCCGCATCCGCGTCGGCGCTCGTGCCGCTTCCCGCCGGAAGGAAGCCAAGGCCGATCTCGTGCTCCGCGAGCTGCAACCCGTAATCGAGTATCTTGTTGCGGTTGACCTCGAGGATCTCGATGTCGAGCAGGACCTCGGACTTGGTCTTGTCGTTCAGCTCGACGATGCGGTCGGCCACGGCCACTTGATCCAACGTGGCCCTTACCGTGATCGATTTCAGCTCGGGGTTGGGCTGCACGCGTTGGATCCCGGCTATGGTACGGAGCATGTTCGCGATCGTGTTCACTTCCGCGTTCACGATGAAGAACGTTCGAAGGACGAGGTCGTCATACTGGCGATGCTTTTGCGCGTTGTCGGGGATGATGATGATCGTCGATGAGTCAACGACTTTGTAGAAGAGCCGGTTGATCAAAACGAGCTTGTCGAGCGTCTCTTCGAAAGAGACGTCCACGAGGTCCACCGTCACTCGCTTGTCGCGGAACGACTCATCGAACAGGACATTGATGCCCGAGAGTTTCGAGAGGACCTTGAAAATCTTTTGAAGGCTCGTATCTTCGGCGAACTTCAATTGGATCGGAGCGGTCGAAGACGGCTCGAGAATCGGGCGCTGGCCGAAGAGCTCGCGCGCACGGCGCCTACGTTCCTCGAAATCCACCGCGTCTTCCTGGGCGGCTTTGCGCTCGGCAAGGCGCTCTCGAGTCTCCTCGAGAATGCTGGCGGCGTAACGGTTCGTCGGGTCGAGTCTCATGGCGAGATCGAGCTCCACGATCGCTGCTTCCAGCTCTTCAGCGGCGAGGCGTTTTTGGCCTTGCTGCACGTGATAAGCGGAGGCCTCGATGAGAGCGCGCTCGAGTCCCAAGCGATATTCGATGTTGCTCGGGTCCTCGTTGACGGCGCGCGTGTAGAACACGACGGCCGCGTCCCATTCGCCTTTCTGGCCGGCGTCGCGGCCTTTTCGAAAAGCGCCGCCACCGGGGGTACAGGCAAAAACGCCGAGCGCGACCGCCATGATCGACAGAAGGAGCCGTGCATGCTGTGGGGTTCGTCTCATATTTCCTCAGTTGGCCTGAAGCGGAATGCGCTGGGTAGCGCTCGATCCTCCCGCGGAAACGGTCACCGATTCGAGGCCGATCTCGATCACAGTGAATCGGTTGGCAACGGTCTCGCCTTCGGCGCCCGCGAGAATCTCGTTGCCGTCGAGAAAAATCGCATACTTGGCCTTGCCGCCCGCGGGGGTGGTCTTCTCGACGAAGCCCGCATATCTCACGTCCGAGCGGGTGCTGGGACGAGGCGCTTGACGCGGCGCGGTCGTTGGCGCTGGCGGCCGCGTTGGCGACGTCCTTGTCGGCGGGGGTGGCGGAGCGGCGCTCCGCGTCGGCGGCTCGGGTCCGTAGATGAAGAGATTGCGCCCCTGTCCTTCGTACTCGGGTACGGTCGAGAGCATGGCCTGCAAGTCGAGCTCGGAGTCGATGGGCTGCACCGTGCGGCCTCCACGTCGTGGCGCGCGCCGCTCGGACGGCTCCGAGCTCGCCGACGGCTCGGAAGCGCAGCCACAGGCGAGCGCCAGCGCAAACACAGCTAAGGCTCCGTAGAGTATTGCGTGCCTCCCTACCATTCGCTATAAGGCCTTCCGTCCGATCCAGTCTCGGCGGAGCGGCTGTGGACGTCGAAGATGCCGGGCTCCGCATCGGGCTCGTTGGGATCGTAGTCGTTATAGATCTCTTCCCACTCGTTCCCGCCTGTCATCGGGTCCTCGGGAAGGTCGCGTAGGTAACCACCTTCGACGAGCTCCTGAAGACTCGACGGATATTTGTTGCGATCGGCGCGGTATTGGTCGAGCCGCTCGCGCATGGTGGCGAGGTTGTTCTTGAGGACGCTTTCGCGCGTGCTCCGTATCTGCGCCATGTAAACCGGTACTGCGATCGCCATCAAGATGGACAACATCACGACGACGATGACCATCTCGATGAACGTAAACCCACCCCTCTTGTTGGACGACGGCCCGCGCTCGAATCTACCAATCACGATAGCTCGTCCCATCCAGGGCGACGCCCGCGCTCTTCGAATAAATGTCGAAAACGTTTTGACCGCCCCAAAATCGCGAATCGTGTTCGTCCTGATAGGAACGGAGGCCCCAATCGGTGTCGTTCGTCATCGGATCGGCGGGAATGCGGCGCAGGAATTTGAGCTTCTTGCCGGGTGTCCCTACTTGCGCGACCCCTTCGACGAGCACCTCGAGCTCCTCGGGATAGCCTTCGCTCCCTAGCTGAACATCGACGCCGCCGATCATCCCGAGATCCACCGCCCGCTTATACTCGTCGATGGCGGTGCGCATCATCCGCAACGAGCGCCGAAGCTCCATCTCTTTGGCGCGTTTGGAGTTCACCGTCGCCACGGGGATGATGGCTGCAGCGAGGATGACGAGAATCATGGTCGCGATAATGAGCTCGATATAAGTGAACCCGCTCGCGTGGGCTCGATGGTGACGCGTCACGGTCCAGCCTCCTCGGCGGTTGTCGTCCCCGCCTTGAGGTAGAAGGAAATGCTGCAATCGAGCCGGATCGTCGTCCCCTGAGTCTCCCGTTGCGCGAGTCGCACTTCCTCCACGAGGAAGAAGCGCTCTGAGCGCTCGAGCCGGTTGATGAAGCGCACGAGGTCGAAATAGGTGCCCTCGACCGGCATGGTGGCTTTGATCTGCTCGAGGCCGACATCCATCAAGTCGCGATCATAGGCGGTGCGGCCTTTGATGACATTCGATTCCTTGGTGAGGCGGTCGATCTCCTCCAAAGCTTCCGTGAGTCCCGGAACGCGCGTTTTGACGACATCGGCCCAGAAATCGGTGACGGCGTTCGTGTTGGCCGTCGCCCGGGCTTCTTCCAAAGACAGCGCTTCGAGCTCAGTCTGTTTCTCTTCGAGCTCGAATCTCAGCCGTTCTTGTTCGTCGGCGAGGAGCTCCTGCTTGTTGGCGAGCCGATAGGTCACGGCTGCGAAGAGCACACCGTTCACGACGAGTAGAATCAAGAGGCGGACGAACGCCTTTTGTCTCTTCTTCAGATTCTCCAGAAAAGCGCGAAACGCGTTCATGGGTTGCGCTCCGCATTCGGTCCGGGCTCGGGCGCTTGAGGGATGTCGGCTTCGGCCGAATCCGCGTCACCGGACGTCGTGTCTTCATCGGTCTCACGTTTCGCCTCAGGCTCCGGCTCGACTGGCGTGAGCTCGTAATCCACATAACGAAGCCGTAGCGTGGCCGCGATGCCGCTGTTTGTGCCGGCACCCTGATCGGCCAAATCGACTTCGTCCAGAGGAAACACGGTCGCAAAGAACGAGCTCCCCTCGAGCGCGCTTACCATCTCGAGCACGTTTTGGAGCGTGCGCCCTACGAGCGTGAGCGTCACCGAAATCTCGCCGTCGACTTCGAGCGGCGCGATCGAAGTAATGCGCACGGCTCTCGGCGTGATCGCCTCGAGCTCGTTGAAAAGGCCTGTCCAGGAGAAGCTCTTGAGCCGGTAGATGCGCGCGAGAAACACCGTTCTCTCGTTGCCGAGCGCAGTTCGACCCTGAGCGACGCTTGCCGCGGCGCTCGCGATGCGTGATTCGGTGGCGGTGCGCTCGTCCCGTAGCTCGGCGACCTGCACGTCGAGCTCCTCTTGCTCACGGACGAGGTAGCGGGCGAGGAAGAAAACGTGGACGAGCGTGAGGCCGATGACGAGTGTCGCCGCCGCGATGGAAACCAATCGCGGAAGCCTTTCATTGACGAAAGGGCGGCGCGCGAAATTGAAACGGTTAGACATCGTCCGTCAGGTCTCAGGCAGCGCTACCGAGCGCCGCCCCGGCCGCGGCGCCCACGGAATCGGCGAGGGCCGCGTCCATCTTCAGATTCTCCGCGACGCCCACAGCACTTCTCAGATTGAGCGGCTCGGTCGGCGCTTCGAATTGTTCCTCCAGGAGCTCGCGTAGGTGGATCAGATCCGGCCTGAGCGAGCGGTAATAAATCCGCTCGAGAGAAGAACCTTTGAGCTTCTCCCTGTAATAAATGGCGGTCGGGATGATCTCCCGCACGAGATCGTCTTCACTGTAGATGACGGGCGGGCCGTCATCGCCCTGCGAGCGCAGCCCCAACGTTCGTGTCAGAACCGGAACCTCTCGATCTCTTACCAGACTGACCGTGAAATATTCCCGCTCGACATTGACGAAGAAATAATCCGCCCCGGGCGCCAATTTGCTGCTGGCAACGGGAGCGAGGACCTGGAGCAGGCTCATGCTCGCCGGGATCACGAGCCCAACCTCGAAACCGAGCTCAGTGAGAAAGTCCTCGTATTGCCCGACGACCGATTCGTGCATGACACCGGTGAGGTAGGCGGGTGTTATGCCGGGAAGCCGCGTGAACGCGAGCCGCGCTTTTTCGGTATCGAAGCCGAGAGACTTCTTGAGTCGAAATTTGAGCATGTCGATCACCTCCGACGTCGAACGGGGAGCTTCGGCGAGCTCGACGACCGAGATGCGTGCGACATAGTCGGGGAGCGTTAGCGCAAGCCGCTTGGCTCCATTCGCGCCCACGCCGAACATGATGTTCTCGATCGACTGGCCGAGCGCTTTCGGGTCGAGGATGTTGGGCTCGAGCATGCTGAACGCGAGACAGTTCGTCGGCAAAGGCGAGGTAACACACAGATCCAGCTCGGGCTTCGCGCGTTTCGCCGACAAGCGTGCGAACGAAAGCTCGCCGGTGCGCAAATCCAGACCGAGCCCCGGTGGCTCGGGGTCGAGGAGCCAGCGCATCCAGGGGCTGCGTCTTCTCATCCTCATCCTTATCGTCTTGCTGTGTGGGCCTCAAGACGCCACGAAAGTGACGCGGTTGATCTCCTCGAGCGTGGATTGCCCCGAAAGCGCCTTTTCGACCGCCGAGTCCCGGAGAAAGACCATGCCGGATTGCTTCGCGGCTTTCTTGATCTCCACCGCAGGCCGCCTTTCGACGAGCATCTCGCGGATCTCGTCGCTCAATCCGAGAAGCTCGCTGATAGCCTCCCTTCCTTTATAGCCCGAGCCCGAGCATTGAATGCAGCCTTCACCGCGATAGAACGTGTGCTCGCCGTAGCGCGCCGGATCGAGCGCCGAGTCCTCGAGAAGGGTCGCATCGGCCCTGTACGGCTTCTTGCAGAACGCGCAGATCGTTCGGATGAGCCGTTGCGCGAGGATGCAGTTGAGCGACGAGACGAAGTTGTAAGGCTCGACACCCATATTCAAGAAGCGCCCGATAACGTCGATGACGTTGTTCGCGTGGACCGTCGTGAAAACAAGATGTCCCGTCAACGCGGCGTTGATGGCGATCTGCGCCGTCTCCGGGTCTCGGATCTCTCCCACCATGACCTTGTCGGGATCGTGACGCAGAATGGAGCGTAGCCCCCGTGAAAAAGTGAGGCCTTTTTTCTCGTTGATGGGAATCTGGGTGACGCCTTTGAGCTGATATTCGACGGGGTCTTCAATCGTGATGATCTTGTCCTCTTCGTTGTAGATCTCGGAAAGCGCGGCGTAGAGCGTTGTCGTCTTGCCGCTACCGGTAGGCCCGGTCACGAGAAACATCCCGTAGGGCTCGTGAATGAAACGACGAATGCGCTTGACTTCGGCCTCTGCCATGCCCAGGATGTCGAGTCTTAGCTCGGTAAAGCGCTCGCTTATGGACTCTTTGTCGAGAATGCGGATGACGGCGTCTTCTCCGTGGATGCTCGGCATGATCGAGACGCGAAAATCGATCCGGCGCCCCTTGATCTTGAGTCGAAAACGCCCGTCCTGAGGGACGCGCTTTTCGGCGATGTCGAGTTCCGCCATGACTTTGATGCGGCTGATGATCTCTGAGTGATGGGCCTTGGGGATGGGCTTCATCGCCCGCGTCAGCGCGCCGTCGATGCGGTACTTGATGACGACCTCTTCGTCGCGGGTCTCGATGTGGATGTCGGAAGCCCGGCGGTTCAATGCGTTGTAGACGGCCGAGTCGACGAGCCGGATGATGGGGCTCGACGTATCCGTGAGGCGGTCGATCGAGAGCGTTTCTTCGCCCGCGTCGTCCTCGCGGATGATCTCCATGTGGAAGCTCTCGGAGGCTTCCTCGAGCACGCGCTGGGCGCTCTGGCTTTTTTTTAGAAGCTCCTGGATCGCGGTATCGGTGCCCACCGCGGCGAGCACGGGCGTATTCAAGATCGACGCGACCTCGTCCATCGCGGGCACGTTGGTCGGGTCGGCCGTGACGACAACGAGCTTCCCGTCCTCTTTCCGATAGGGAAGGAAGTTGTAGCGGAACATGAGATCCACTGGGACGCTCTGGAACAGCTCTTGGTCGGGCTGAAAGCTCGTCAGATCGATGAACTCGAGGCGGCAACGCTCGGCGAGTCGTTTCGCGTCGTCATTCTCTTTGTTCCGCGCCTCTTCCAGTGTGAGCGCAGTGCCTTCCGGGTCGAGCTCGGGCACGAACTGATTCGTGTCGCGGGGCGTCGCCATGGCTCCGTCCTACACTCCTGACCGCGCCGCGTTGATCAAATCGAACATCGGCAGATAGATGGCGAGAAGAATCATGGCCACGAGGCCGCCCATGAACAGGAGCACAATGGGCTCGAGCATGGAGAGCATGAGGTTCAACCGGTTGTCGATTTCTTCATCGGCGAAATCCGCGACGTTTTGAAGCATTTCGGCGAGATCGCCGGTGTTCTCACCGACCTTTACCATCTCAATGGTGAGATTTGAGAACTCGCCCGTTTTCTCCAAACTGATCGAGAAGGCTTTTCCCTCACGTACACGCTCGGCGACGGGCATGACCGCGCTGCCGATATGACGATTGCTGATCGAGCCCGCGGAGATGTCGATGGCCTGGACGAGGGGGATGCCGCCAGAAAGCAGCGTCCCGAGCGAGCGCGTCAACTGCGAAGTCGCGAAGAGGTGAAATATGGGACCGAGAAATGGCAGCTTCAGCAGGAAGCGGTCGATGATGTTTTTGGAGCCGTCGCGCTTCGACCACAAAAAGAAGACGATGCATCCCGCAAGCGTCGCCGTCGTGAGGATCACGATGTGATCGCGCAACGTAGTTGCGACGGCCATGAGGATGACCGTGAGGATGGGGAGCTCGGCGCCGAATCCTTCGAAGAAGCCGGCGAAACGGGGGATCACCCAGAGGAGCAAGAAAGCCGTGGCGAACGCGAGCGTCGCAAAGAGGAAGGCTGGGTAGACGAGCGCGGCGATGACCTTCTTGCGCGTGGCTTCGCTGAGCTTGAGGTAGCGCACATAAGCCTTTAGCACGGTATCGAGGCCGCCGCTCTTCTCGCCCGCGACGAGGGACGCCGAGTAGATACGCGGGAAGAGATCGCCATGCGAGCGGAATGCCTCCGAGAGTGCCATTCCGGATTTGACCTTGTTACGGATATCGATTAGGACTTGCTTGAAAAACGGGTTGCTCCTCCGCTCGAGCATGATGTCGAGGCATTGCAGCAAAGCAAGCCCAGCTCTGAGAAGCGCCGCCAGCTCCTGGTTAAAGAGGGTGAACTCAGTGTGGGAGATGCGCTGCCGCCGGCTGAAGGGATTTCTTATCCCGCCAAGGCCGAGGCTCCGCCGGACCCAAAAGACGTGGTATCCTTTTTCTCGAAGCTCGTCGCGCAGGACGTTTTCGGTGTCCGCGTTCATGGCAAGCTCTTCGATGTCACCGGCGAGCGTGCCCACCTTGGCGAGGAACTGCGTCATCTCGCAACTCTCCCGGGGCCCCTGAAGAGGCGATTCTGGAAAGCGACGCACCGGCTCGGTGGCCGTAAGGTCCAGTCCGCCGTGGGTTTACGGGGCTAAAAGTTAACGTATAGTATACCATATTGGGGCGTTTCCCTACGGTCAGCGATCCGTTCGTTTTGGCTCTCCCGCAACGAGGACGAGGAGTAGGGACGCCTCGAATCTCTTCCAAGGCACCAAGGCAAATTGTATCGTGGGTAAAAAGTCTGCTGGCTCCCGACCGTCTGAGCCGGGCGAGAAGGTCGTCGCCGTCAATCGAAAGGCGTCGCACACCTACGAGCTGCTCGACCGGCTCGAAGCAGGGCTCGTCCTTGTGGGGACCGAGGTCAAGGCGGCTCGCGAAGGGGCCGTGAATTTGAAGGACAGCTATGCAGCGGTACGAGACGGGGAGCTCTATCTGCTGCAAGCGCACATCAGCCCCTACCGCTTCGGGACGCATGAAAACCACGAACCGCTGCGCCCACGCAAGCTTCTAGTCAAGAAACGCGAGCTCCGGCGTCTCATCGGCAAGATCACCGAGAGGGGGCTGACCGTGGTGCCTACTCGCATGTACTTCAAAAAAGGACGATTGAAAGTCGAGCTCGCACTCGCCCGCGGCAAGCGGCAGCACGACAAAAGAGCCGCCGCCCGCGAGCGTGACATGGCGCGCGACGTGGAAGCGGCCCTCAAGCAACGGCGTTGAGACGTAGAAAAAGGGCCCGCGCGCCCTCATGAGGTCTGGCGGTCTTGTTCTAATCAGATTTCGGGTCCGTTTTTTCGCAGGCTTTGTAGATATATTTGATGTTGTGCTTCGGGAGCAGGACGTTCGGCTTGTCGGGGCGATTGAGCTTGAGGCAGTTCTTGTCGTACCACTCGATGATGCCGTGGATTTCCTCACCGTCGACCAAGACCACTACCATCGGCGTCTTGCTATTCATTTGCTTGAGGTAGTAGAAGCTCTCCGCGTTCGTCTGTTCCGGAGGCACTCGCTTAGCGCGCGTTGCGCCCTTCGGGCCCATCTGTTCCTTGAGGTCCGTCAAGTTTGGCCGAATCAGCTTGCGGTTCACGAGATACCTCGCTCCTTTGTACCCCACCCTTCGGACACGCTACGGGCCGGCGTTCACCCGCCTAGACGCCTGGTCCGACCGATCATTGGTCGTTGGAACCAATTGGATAGGCTCGTCAGAGAAACAGCACTGAAAAACTGGCGATAATTACTTTTGAGTCTACCACAGGACTTGCTGCCCGGCTATCGGTGGTCTAGAGCTTGGGAGAGCTGTCCACCGGAGAGCTTCTTCAGCTCGGCGAGGAGCCGAGCCACCGTAAGGCGTTTGTTGAGATAGCGATCGCGGAGATCTTCGAGGGCTTTTTCGGTGAGCCGATACGCGGCGAGCCACGCGTCGAGAGGCGCCCCTTGGGACAGCCCGTCGAGCTCGTCCTTCAAATCGCGATGGACGATCACCCCACCTGCCGAGGTCGCGGCGACGTCGCGCGCCATACCCATGAGCAGATGCAGCAAGAGGATCAGTCTCGTATCTTTCGCGAGCCGGGAAGCCCAGGGTACGAGATCTTGCTCACGCCCACCTCGAGCGACCACCGACAGAAGCCGCAGCGATTCTTGGCGGAGGTCGGTCAGGGGCTCGTCCCTATAGGAAAGCGCTTCGGTCACGCTGCCGCCGGAAAGCGCCGCGAGCAGCGTGGCCTGCTCGCGATCGACGTCGTGTTCGCTGACGAGCAGCTCGCTGAGCTCTTCGATCGCGAGTGGCGCAAAGCGGTAGATCTGACAGCGCGAGAGGATCGTCGGCAAAAGAGACGCTGCGTTCGAAGTGACAAGGATGAGGACGGCCCAGGGCGGCGGCTCTTCCAGTGTTTTGAGGAGCCTGTTGGCGGCCGCGTCGTTCATGCGATCGGCATCGACCAGGATCGATACGCGCCGGCGTCCTTCGAACGGGCGGAACGGTGTCTCGCGGACGATTTCACGCACGGCGTCCGCGCGCAGCTGACGTCCCGCACCTTCCGGCCGCGCGATATGAACATCGGGGTGCTCTTCCCGATCGATACGGAGACAGGCCGGGCAAGCGCCACAGGCGTCTGTTTTGGACCGGGTGCAATTGAGCGCCTTGGCGAGCGTCATCGCCGCTTGCAGCTTGCCCACGCCGGACGGGCCGCTGAATAGAAGGCTTGGCGGAACTTTACCCGAGCGAACCATGCGCGCGATCCTCGAGACAAGTGCCCGGTTACCGACGAGCTTTTCGAACGACATGTTTTCGCGGGAGCTTTCGAGTCTTCTTCAGAGCGGTCCAAAGGGCTTCGTGCACGTCGCGGGGTTTTCCCGAGGCGGGCACGGTGATGTAGCGCTCACTCTCTTTGCGGGCCATTTTCGCATAGCCGGCGCGCACCCGCCGATGAAAGTTGATCTCTTCCTGTTCGAACCGCCCTTCATCGCTGTGCGACGTGCTTTCACGGTTCCGCTCGCGGGCGCGCGCCAGCCCCTCTTGGACGGACAAGTCCAGTAGCAGGGTGACGTGGGGTTTGAACTGCCCTGTCATTGCCTGATCGAGTGCGTGGATCTGTCGCAGCGAAAGACCGCGACCATACCCTTGGTAAGCCATGGTCGAGTCGGTAAAGCGGTCGCACACAACGATACGGCCCGCCTCGAGTGCCGGCCAAACGACTTCACGCAAGTGCTGCGCGCGATCGGAAAAATAAAGACCGAGCTCGGTCTCGGCGCACATGCGATGGTTCTCCGGGCTGAGGATGACCTGGCGAATCTCGCTGCCAATGACGGTGCCGCCTGGCTCGCGCGTGAGAAAGCAGTCGTAGCCTTCCTGACGAAGCCGGCGGGCGAGACGCGGGGCTTGCGTCGACTTACCGCATCCCTCGATCCCCTCGAGCGTGACGAATAAACCCAAAGCTCGCACACGATAACATAGGAGAAACGAAGGTTGGTGCTCTGACGTTTCTAAACGGCGGTTCCTGCGAGCATCGCCACGTAGCGGTGTGCGCTGTTCAGAAGAAGTGAGCTTGCGAGGGTGACCGGCTGGCTCCGGTCGGTGATCATGGCGATGCCTTCCTCGGTCTCCGGGATGCATTTGACGATGAGATAGAAATTCTCCGTGCTCATCGAGAGAATCTCGACGTGATCGTCGCCGCGCATCGCGGCGAGGTTCTCGAGATATTTGACGAAGGCTGGCAGCTTGTCGATGATGAGGCGGTCCGCGGTCTCGTCGGGGGCGGTGACGAGTTCGGCATCGATTTCCTCGCTTCCGAGATCGAAGAAGAAAGTGGCGAGGAGCGACGGCGTTTGCTCCTCGATATCGGAGAGAATTTGCTCCTGGAGCGGTCTTCGATCGGCGCTCGGGGGAGGCTCGGGCGGCGGAGCGACTTCGGCCATGGTGACGACGCGCGCAGTCGTGCTATCTCTCGGCTTGCTCGTCTCGTTAAAATTTGTGCTCTCCATCGGCTCTGCGGGCCCGTCCCCGCGCTGCTCGAGGAGCTCTTGAAGGCGGCTTGAACGACCCTTGCTGCCCTGTTGGCGCGTCTTCCAGATGTCGGGAGAAAAATCGGATTGAAATACTTGCGCCGAAGTGTCGTCGCGCTCGAGTAGCGCGTAGATTTTGTTGAGGGCTTCTTTTTTCTCGAACGTGACGCCGCCTTCGGTCTCGAAATAGGCCGTGGAAAAACGCCCCCGGACTAGCAGGATCATCCCTGTACCTTTGTTGGTGAGGATTTCGAGCGATCCGGTATGGCCGTCGTCATGTCGCTAGCGGATGAAGTCTTTCAGCGGCTCGGCGGCGAAGATCTGTCCAAAAATCTCTTTTCGGTTGGAGAGCCCTCGCAGCATGTGCGCCATGTCCAGGGGGAGCTCGTAGATCGAGATCTTACCCTCACGCATCTGGGCGGTGTTGCGGAGCTTGAGCGTCGCCTCACCCCCGAGAAAGATCTTGTTGGTGTGACGATAGATAATATTGATCTGCTCGCCGAGGTAGAAAAGGAGGAGCCCCTCGGCGTCGCCGAACGTCACCTCCATGTAGCCGGAGAGGTTGACGTTCTCGCAGTGACGAATGATGCTGTCGAAAGAAGTGGTTTCGGTGGAGATGTCTTGGGAGAGTAGTTTGCTGCCGGGAAACCTCATGCTAAAAACCGATGGTCATCGAGCTTCAGTGGAGAAAAATGTCGCATGCTGTTGGAACGAAGACGTTTAAAAGTGTAGCAGAGGGCTTGGAAGGCCGGCAAGTGATGGGTGGCCCGCGAGGCGCGCTCGTAACGGGGCGAGCACCAGGAGCCAGCGAAGCGGCCAACAACGTTCCCTTCGATATCGCGCTGGCGCAGCGCCTCGATAGCGGGCACAGGGTCCGTGCTCCGGCTTTACGTCGATGAAGAAGGCGGTTCGTGGTAAGATCAAGCAACCCTGGGTCCGTCGAGCCCAGTTGATCCAAGAAATCCGAATCGTTTGAGACACGCCTGATGGCCTTCCGTAAGAAGCAAAAGGAGCCGTTCAAAGAGATCCAGGCGTGCCTGCAAAAACGGGACTACAATGGCGCTTTGGAATGGTTCATCACGCTCTTACGGAAGGATAAGAAAAACACGCAGATTCGTTTGCGCTTTGCCGACACGCTCGTTTTGGCGGGGAAGAAGAACGAAGCCGTCAAGCAGCTTCGGATCGTTGCGGACGAGCTCGCCGACAAAGGCTTCATGATCCGCGCCATCGCCATCAACAAGAAAATCCTTCAGATCGATCCGCGCCAGACGGAGGTTCACGAGAAGTTGGCGGCGATGACGGGGGATCGCTCCGCGACGTCGAGCAACCGTCAGTCTCTGGCGGAAGCTTTGATGCACCCCGACGCGCCGATCCAGCGCGCTAGTGAGGAGGCCCCGCAGGTGGAAGCCCCCTCCCCGCCGCCCGCGGCGGAAGCTTCGTCCCCGCCGCCCGCGGCGGAAGCCTCATCCCCGCCGCCCGTCACGCATCCGGAGCTCAGTCTCGAAGAGAGCATGGAGATGGAGTTCGGCACCTCGGGTGAGATCTCGGCGCAAACGCCCGAGCCGCCGCCTGTCGAAGAGCCGCCTGCTGAAATCGCTGAGTCGGGTGGATTCGACTTGATGGATCAGACCGAGCCGCCGGGCGAAGTGTCGCTTGACGAGCCTCCGACCTTCGAAGAAGAGCGTGTGGAGCTTGTTGGTATCGTCCCGGATCCAAGCGACGACGAGGTGATCGAGCTGACGTTCGAGGAGCCATCGAGCGAAGTGGAAATCGAGCTCTCGTTGGACGGTCTCGAGACGCTGCCTTCGGACTCGCCCGAGATTGTGCTCGACGTGGCCGCTTCGAGTGAGCTCGAGAATACTGGCGAGCCCGACATTCCGTTTCTCGAGGAGAGGGAGGTTGTTTAGGCCGATTCCGAGCCCGAGCTGGCGGCCAACGGGGTCGAGTCTATGGTGGATGCTCTGGGTGAAGATATCGACTCGCTGATCGACTCGATCATCGACGACGTCGGCATCTCGGCCAAGGGCGAGCAGGACATCGAGCACGAAGCGCCCACCCATATCCCCTTATTTTCGGATCTCACGACGGCGGAATTCGTGGATGTCGCTCTTCTGCTCATGCGGCGGGTCGCGAAGGCGGGAGAGGTCATCGTGACCGAAGGCGGTCCCGGAGATTCGATGTTCATCATCAGCACCGGCGAAGTGCGGGCGACCGTCAACAGAGATGGCCAGCAGCTTCCCGTTGCCACGTTACGTGACGGCGATTTCTTTGGCGAGATGGCCGCGCTCTCGGGAGAGCCGCGCACCGCCACGGTGACGGCGGTCAAGAACACGGAGATCCTCGAGCTGAGCCGAGAGCACTTGCGCGAAGTTTGCGGCCGGCACCCCCACGTGGAAGCGAAGATCCGACTCTCCTACGACGAGCGGGCTTCGGGTGTCGCCCGCACCTAGTGCCCTGTATCAGTAGTTCGTCACATAACACAGGGACTAGCGTCTAGCCCGAGCGTAAAGACAGGCCCGGGAATTCGTGCGACAATGGGTGACGGCTCCTTCCGAATCCATCAAAATCCATGATCGTCAGTGGCGAGTTAGAGCGCGTCCCTCTTCTCGACGTGCTTCAAGTGTTGGCCTACTCGAAGCAGACAGGAGAGCTCTTTGTCGAGAGCCCGGAAACGTCCGGTACCATCATCTTCGCCCAGGGCGCCATCGTGTGTGGCGAGTCCTCGTCGGCGCGTCTGTTGCTCGCCAAGGCGTCGCGAGAGATCGAGCCTCAGAGCCGTCGCGCCTTTCGTCGCGTGCAGGCAATGGCGTGCTTGACCGAAATACTCTCTCTCCGAAAGGGCGCCTTCCGATTCGCGAAGCATGAGACGCCCCCCGGCGAGCTCGCCGGCGTGGACTTGAGACCGTTCTACGCCTCCGCCCCCATTCCGACTGCGGAGCTCCTCCTGGTGTTGGCGACGCTGGTCGACAAAAAAGACGCGACGCCACCTCTAGACGCGCCTCATGTTCATGCGCGCGCCGATGAGCGCTACGCGCCGACGCTCATCGAGGCACAAATCTCCTTGGGCTCCTCCTCCTTGTCGGGCTATCTCACGAACTTGAGTGTCGGCGGAGCCTATTTCCAAGGCGACGCGTTGCCGGAAGTCGATCACGTCGGCGCGCTACGCTTCGAGCTTCACGACCAAGGGACCGTGTCGACCGAAGCGCGTGTGGCCTGGGCCCGCTCGGAATCGACCGAAGGAGAGCGCGGAGTGGGACTCGCTTTCGATAGCATTCCGGAATCCGAAAAGAAAAAAATCCGTGCCTATCTCAACCATCTCCGAGAGCTCGCGAGCGAGATCGACGTCGCCCAGAAACCCTAGCCAAGTAAACCTGAAGCGTTCTGAACGCAGAAACAAGAGAGGGGGCAGAGAGAATCCGGCCGAAGATGGAGAGCCATCTTTAACAGACCCTAAGCGTCACGTCAGCCGAGAAAATCACCGCCGTTGATAAGGAGTCATAACTCTAAGAGGCTGTCTTGGCCACAATATTGTACTGCCAAGAATAGCGCGTCCCCGGAATCGTTGATAGATTGCCAATGTGGCACTCTCCGACAAACACCACTGCTTGCCGGCCGCGACGCTCATCGACCAAGCACGCGACGCGCGCGCGCGAACGATAGCGCTCCTAGACGACCTCGATGACGAGCAGCTCGAAGTCCCGCATATTTCGAACGTGAATCCCCCGCGCTGGGAGCTAGGGCACATCGCGTTTTTCTTCGAAGTCTTTTTCTTGCGCGAGCTCGGCCGCGACCCGCAACTGCTTCGCGGCGCCGACGAGCTGTTCGATTCCTTTCACGTCGCTCATGACACCCGCTGGTCGCTCCCGCTCCCGTCGCGGGAGAAGACGATCGCCTATATGAACGATGTCTTCGAGGCCTTCGCTGAACGCTTGGGGAGCGGCGAAGCGAACCCTCGGGAGACTTATCTCGCGCTTCTTTGCACCCTTCACGAAGACATGCACGGTGAGGCGCTTACCTATACGCGCCAGACTCTGGAATATCCGGCGCCCCGGCTGCGTGCGACCGCCGCCGCGCCAGGAGAAGAAGGCGATTTACCCGGCGACGTCGAGATTCCCGGTGGGCGGCATCAGCTCGGCGCATCCAAAGACGCATCGTTTCTCTTCGACAACGAGAAGTGGGGTCATCCTGTCGAAGTTCAGGCATTTCGCATCGCGCGCGCGCCGGTCACGAACGAAGCGTTCGCCGCCTTCGTCGACGATGGTGGTTATACCGAGCGCGAGTTTTGGAGCCCCGAGGGGTGGGTCATCCGCTCGAGCACGGGTGCTGCGCACCCCAATTACTGGGTGCGTGACGAGCGGGGCTGGCTGAGAAGGAACTTCGACCGCTACGTGCGCCTTGAGCCTCACGCCCCGGTATGCCATGTGAGCTGGTACGAGGCGGAAGCTTATTGCCGTTGGGCGCGCCGCCGCTTGCCGACCGAAGCCGAGTGGGACATGGCGGCGAGCGCCGCTGTGAGCGGCGGCTATCCTTGGGGTGACACCGAGCCTTCCGCCGAGCTCGCCAATCTCGACTCACGCCACCTCGGGACCGTGGACGTGGCCGCCTATCCAGCGTCCGACAGCGCCTATGGCTGTCGCCAAATGATCGGGAACGTTTGGGAGTGGACCGCGTCGGCCTTCTATCCTTTTCCCGGCTATCTCGTCGATCATCCCTATCGAGAGTACTCGGCTCCGTGGTTCGGCTATCACAAAGTGCTCAAAGGCGGCGCGTGGGCGACGCGGTCGCGCCTCATCAACAACAGCTATCGAAATTTCTTCCTGCCCGATCGCGCGGATGTGGTCGCGGGTTTCCGCACGTGCGCGAAATGAGTCGACAATCTGCCCAATTAATGCCTCTCGTATTCTGACATCTTGCTTTTGGCGGCGCTCCCGCATATCCTTCGCACCGGTTCCTGTGATCAATCGCAAGCGATTTTCCCGAGTCGACGCGCTTTTAGATGCGGCCCTCGACAAGCCGCCGGAGGAGCGTGCAAGCTTTCTGGCCGAAGCCTGCGATGGCGACGCGGCGCTTCGCGATGTAGTGGAGAAGCTGCTCGAGCTGAGCGTCGAAGAGGATTCGCTCTTTCCGAGCGGAGCCATGAAGGGGCCCATCTGGGAAGAAGTTGCGCGAGAGCTCCAGGGCGGCGACGACGCGAGTATCGTCCCAGGAGACCACATCGGCCCGTACGCGGTCCTCGGTCTGCTCGGCCGCGGGGGCATGGGAAGTGTCTACCGCGCGAAAGATCCCGACCTCGAGCGCGAGGTCGCCATCAAGGTGCTGTCGCGAGACTTCGCCGACGACAACTCGACGCTCCGCCGCTTCGAGCGCGAGGCCAAGCTTCTCGCGAGCTTGAATCACCCCAACATCGCTTCCATCTACGACCTGCTGCGTGTCGACGATAAGCGGTACTTGATCTTGGAGCTTGTCGAAGGCCCAACGCTCGCCGAGCGTCTCACCCGCGGACCGCTCGAGCTTTTCGAGCTCCTGAAGTTCGCCGAGCAAATTGCGGAAGCGGTCGGCGAAGCTCATCGCAAAGGGGTCATCCATCGCGACCTGAAGCCGTCGAACATCAAGATCACACATGAGGGCCGTATCAAAGTTCTCGATTTCGGACTCGCCAAAACGCACGACGAGGCCGCCGCCGAAGCCACCACACGGACCGAGCTCGTGTCGGCGCCCACGACGAGGGTGGGGGTCGTTCTGGGAACGCCGGGTTACATGAGCCCGGAACAGGCGCGCGGTGAGAGCGTCGACAAACGTACCGACGTGTGGGCGTTCGGCTGTCTTCTTTTCGAGATGCTCTCTGGCCGGCGTGCTTTTGGCGGTCAAACGCCATCCGACGCCATTGCCGCGGTCTTGCGCGACCAAGTCGATTGGGGCCTGCTTCCCGCGGACACCCCTCGCGCGTTGCTGCGATTGATGAAGCGCTGTTTGCGGCAAAACGCTCGCGAGCGGCTGCAGGACATTGGCGATGCGCGGATCGAGATCGCCGAGCTCGCGCGCCAGGGAACGGCGGTCGATCGCGCCGAGCGGGGAACCAAAGGGCGTTGGGTCGCGCTGGCGTCTCTCGCCGCCTTCCTTGCGGGCATGGCTTTTTTTCGAGCGATTGGCGATCGGGGTCGATTCGTTACGCGCGGGCCTCTCACGAGGAGCACGGTCGTCGTTGGACCCGAGGAACGTCTGTTTGTGGGTGCTTCATCGACGCTCGCGCTCTCTCCCGACGCTTCCCGGCTCGCGTTCGTCGCGGAAAAAGAGAATCACGCGATGCTCTACCTCCGCGAGCTTGGCGCTTATGAGATGAAGGCGATACGTGGGAGCGACGAGGCGCGCGACCCGTTTTTCTCGCCGGACGGAGCATGGATTGGGTTCTTCGCGCAAGGAGCGATGAAGAAAGTAGCTGTGAGCCGAGGTATCGCCGAGATCGTGACTGAAGCCGGTTTGCAGTCACGTGGGGCGAGCTGGGGAGAAAATGGCACGATCGTGTTCGCCCAGGACGGCGCCCAAGGGCTCTTGGTCGTCCCCGCGGCGGGGGGCGAGCCGGCGCACATCTCGGATCTCGGCGGCGAGCCGAACGTACTCGAGCATCTCTGGCCTCGCTGGCTACCAGGAGAAAGCACCGTATTGTTCACCGTGCGCTCCTCGTCCGCCACGGGTGTTGTCGACCAGATCGCCCTTCTCGACCGCGAATCCGGGACGGTCACGATACTCGGCCCTGGCAGCCAGGGGTCCTATTTACCCTCTGGGCATCTGGTCTACGTTCGGGGAGGGTCTATCGAAGTGGCGCCTTTCGACCCAGCCGGTCTTCGCCTGACCGGCTCGGGTGTGCCTCTCATCGAAGGCATCCATGCCTATCCTCTCGGAGCGTCGACTTTTGCCACCTCGTCGGCGGGCGCGCTCGTCTACATGGAACGGACGCCGTCCGCCGTTCTCGACGCGATCGATTCGAAAGGGAACGTCGACGTGATGCCTGTGTCGATGGGCTCCCCGGGTTGGCCGCGGATCTCGCCGGATGGACGGCTCGCGGCCGTGCATATCGGCGGCCGCGACAGCCGCGAGCTCTGGATCTTCGACTTGACCCGGCCTGGCTCGATCCGTCAGCTCACCATCCGAGGCGGGGGCTTCCCGACATGGAGCCCGGATGGAACGCGTATCGCCTTCATGAGCCGCCGCGGAGGAACGGGCGATTTGTACATCGTCGCAGCGGATGGGAGCTCGCCGCCCGAGCATCTGACCGGTTCCGGGCGTACGCTCATCCCCGTCTCCTGGTCGACTGACGGCGTACTCGCGTATTACGAAATTGGAGATGTCCGTCAAAGAGATCTCTGGGTCATCGATGTCAAAAACGGGAGCGAGCCGGTACCGTTCGTTGAGAGTCCGGCCAACGAGCTTTCGCCCGTTTTCTCGCCCGACGGCCGCTACATCGCATACGTCTCGAACGAGACCGGACAGAACGAGATTTATGTGCGACCCTATCCGCCACCTGGACCGGTGACCGCGGTCTCAATCGATGGCGGCACCGAGCCCGTGTGGAGCCCCGATGGCCGCGAGCTCTACTACCGGCACGGCGAAGAGCTTTTAGCCGTGCCCGTGCAAACGGCGTCGGGCTTTTCTGTAGGCAGCTCCCGGACCATCTTGAACACGCCGGCGCCACCGACCACAGGCAGCAATCCCGCCTACGATGTCTTTCCTGGCGGGGATCGCTTTTTAATTCTGCGGCCCCCTCCGGGCGCCGGTATCGACCGCTTGCGCGTCGTGCTGAACTGGACCGAAGAGCTCGCCGAATTCGTCCCGATTACCGGCCGTTGAAATCGACGCGCTCTTTTTTTTGTAGCATTCTATGGCTGCGTCGTGCGTTGCTCCTCTGGCGGCTTTGGGGGCTCGGGCATCTCTTCGCTCGAGAAGCGCGGCAGCAAGTCGTCGCGCATCGCCAAGTGGTAGAGCGCGGCGGCAATCACGGTCGCCGAGTTGATCGCGTCGCCCGGCACGACGCGTTCATAAACGTCGAGATTCGTGTGCCACGAGTGGGATCCATATTCGATAGGGTCTTGGCCCATCCCAATCCCGGGAAGCCCGGCGCCGTTGAAAGACGTGTGGTCCGATCCACCGACTCGCCGGCTCGTGGTCGTGGTCGCACCGACAACGCCGAGATCGGCGAAAGGAGCGAGTGCTTCGCGCAAGATCGAGGCCGCGCTCGAAGGACCGAACACGGTCGCCCCTCGGGCGCGCCCGGTGCCCGAATCGATGTTGAAATAGCCGCCGAAATTCGCGAACTCGGCCTTAGGCTCCTCAGCGTTTCCGAAATGCTCCGCGACATAGGCCTTCGATCCGAGAAGGCCTTGCTCCTCGCCGCTCCAGAGGGCCACGCGGATGCTACGCCGCGGTTCGACGCCGATGGCTTTGAGAATCCGTGCGGCCTCTATCATCACGGCACAGCCGATGGCGTTGTCGGTCGCGCCCGTCCCGGAATGCCACGAATCGAGGTGGCCGCCGAGCATGATGACTTCGTCGGCTTTGTCCGTTCCCGGAATCTCGGCAATGACGTTGTAGGCCGAAGCGCCGTCCGGGTAGAAGTGGTTGACGATATCGAGCGCTCGAAGAGGCGTCATGCCGAGCTCGACCAAATTCGTAATCTCTCGTGGAATCACCGTCGCGCTACGGGGCCCGTACTGAGTGTCCGTCGGTATAGCTTGCCGACGCTCGCGCTCTTCATGGTGGTGACGCCGGACTCGACCGCCCGGCGTAGATTCTCGAGCGTTCGCCCATCCCAATGCGCGTCCATGAAACCGGGGAGAAGATACTTTCCTTCGAGATCCATGACGATGGCATTCGCGGGTGCGGGATCCGGTCCCACAGAAACGATCCGTGCGTCGCGCACGACCACGACCACGACCGCGTTTTCGAGCACCGTCCCGGTGCGCACGTCGACCACGTGAGTATTTGTGAGCGCTATGTGCGGTTGGGGGATGATCCCGTTCGCGTCGGGCTCGACGAGCTCAGCTTGCGCTAGCGCCAATCCGGGGGTGAGGACTAGACCGAGAAGCCATTTCTTCACGGCGTGCCTCCTTGGTATTTCGTATCGAGCTCGGGCAGGCGCACGAGCTGCTCTCTGCGCAAAGATCGAATGAACTGGCCGACGCGCTCTTCGGCGGGCTCGACGGAGTCTCCGAACTCAGCGCGAAGCGCCGCGGCAATTTCGCCCGCCGTGCGCCGGCCATCGAGCTGACGCCAACAGAAGCTCCCGATCTCGTCGAGCCGTAGGCGCCGAGGCGCGAGCAAGTAGACGATCCAGTCGAAAGGCGTCAGGAGGCCGTGATAGGCCGGTCGTGGACGGATGACGACGATGCCGCCGCCCTGCTCCTCCGACTCCGCCGCGGCGACGGGCGTGAGGTCGAGAAGGTTCATCGTCTAGCCCGTCTGCGTGCTCCGGCCCTCGGTCATCTTCTTGAGCGGAAGCCACACGAGCATGTACAGCAAGACGGGATAGATGAGGATACTTGGCCCATAGCTCGCCGAGCCGATCGAGGTCATGCTTTGGTGCAACGATGCGAGCGCGGGAAGGCGATCGGCGCCGAGCACGAGAAACGCGAGCACGACCGCCATCAACGATTCTCCAGCGATGAAGCCCGAGGAGAGTAGCGTCCCCGTGTTCTCGGCGCGCACTTGCTCGTCATCGCTCGCATTTTGCCGACTCAGCCGCCAGTCCAGGAGCGCTTTGATGAGACCGCCCACGAAGATCGCCGAAGTCGACTCGAAAGGCAGATACATGCCCACGGCGATTAGCATGGGGGACGGAGCCCCGATCAAAATCAGCATGATGGCGAGGAACATGCCCACGATCACGAGAGGCCACGCCATGTCGCCCTCGACGATGCCGTTCGCCATCAAAGCCATGAGACCGGCCTGCGGCGCCGGAAGCTCGGCGGAGCCGATCGTATAGACCTCGTGAAGCGCCATCAGCGGAAACGCGAGAACGAAGGCGGCGAACAGGACGCCAATGATCTCGCCGACCTCCATCTTCCACGGCGAGCCTCCCAAGAGATGACCCACTTTGAGGTCTTGCATCATGTCGCCGGCGATGCCGGCGGCGCAGCAGACCACGCCGGCAACCCCGAGCACGGCGGCGACGCCGTGGACGTCGGTCAAGCCGATTGCCACCATGAGTACCGCCGATATCAAGAGCGCGCTCAGTGTCAGACCCGAGATCGGATTGTTCGAGCTTCCGATGAGCCCGACGAGATAACCGGCGACGGCCGCAAATAGAAAGCCGAGAATTACCATCACGACGGTGAGCAGCAGAGCGCCGCCGACCGCTTGAGCGAAGTAGTTATACAGGAGGAAGGTTCCAATGGCGGCAATGCCGACGCCGATAGCGGTCTTCTTGAAGTCGATGTCGATCTCGGTGCGATCGACGGCCTCGGCATCATCGGGGGTTACGCCGATGTTCTTGACCGCGTTCCGGATGCCCGTGATGAGCGACGTACGAAGATTGTAGAGCGTGTAGAAGGCCGCGACGATCATCGTGCCGACCGCGAGCGGTCGGATCTGCCGAAGCCAGACTTGCTCCGCGAGAGACGAGTCCAGCGGGCTGCTCCATCCCGGATTCAGAAACAGTGCTAGTGGGACCAGCACGAGCCATCCCAAGAGCGCTCCCGCGAAGAGGATGGCGGAAACGCGCATCCCGACGATGAAGCCGACACCCATGAGCGCGGGGGATGCCGCGGGTGTCGCGAGATGCAAGCCACCGGTATAAGAAATCTGTTCTTGTCCGACTTGAATCGTCGAGCGTCCGAACGAGACGAAGCGGCTCGCGCTGTCCGAGATGAACTGGATGCCGTTCGAGTTCTTGAACAGCTCCCAGACGCCCGCGAGCCCCATGGCGCCAAAGACGAGGGATGCGCCCGTTTGTCCGCCTTGGCCGGCCTTCACGATCTCCGCGGCCGCGACACTCTCGGGAAAGGGGAGGTCGGCCTCGACGACGAGGGTGCGTCTCAAAATGATGATAAAGAAAACACCAAGCGTCCCGCCAATCAACATGATGGCAGTGCTCTCCCAGTAGCGAATATCCTCCCACGCGCCCGCGATGACGAAGGCGGGGATGGTAAAGATGGCGCCGGCCACGAGCGCTTCACCCACCGAAGCCGTGGTGCGCGCGATGTTCTCTTCGAGAATCGTGCCTCGGAAGGGCCTGAGAGCCGCCATCGCTACAACGGCGGCTGGGAAGGTCGCCGCGACCGTTAGCCCCGCTTTCATGCCCAAGTAGGCGTTGGCCGCTCCGAGCACGACCGCCATGATGACGCCGAGGAAAACGGCTTTGAAGGTGAGCTCCGCCATGTCGGTCGAAACGGGTACATAGGGGACGTGTGGCTTCTTGTCCATGCGCGACCTCCGAATTGGCGGGGAATATATCAGGTTTCGGGAAACAGATGTCCATTCACCGGGACCTCAAGCCTCCCAACGTGATGATCTCGGAGCTGGGCGCCGTCAAGATCCTCGACTTCGGGCTGGCGAAACAAATTGCGGCGGCATCGGAGTCGAGCGACGCGTCGACCGTAGGTCGGTTGACCGATGCGGGGGTGGTGATGGGCACGGTCGCGCACATGTCTCCGGAGCAGGCACTGGGGAGGCGGTGGACGGAAGAAGCGATGTGTTCTCCCTAGGAAGCCTGCTGTTTGAAAACGCGACGGGGAACCCGCCTTTGCCGGAGACACGACCACCCGAGTGCTAGACGCGGTTCTGCACCCAGAACCACCACCACTGACCGACGTGCGGGCGGAGCTGCCGGTCGCGTTGACTCAGGTGGTGGAGAAAGCCTTGCAGGACGCGCGAGCGGTCGTTGCTGCGTACGACGTCGACGACGACGAGGCGCTTCGTCTCACCGAGCATCCCGCCACACCCTTCGGTCTGATTTGGAGGCCGACTTGGGCGGCGGTTGCATCCCGGTGGGACCTGGAACAAGAGATCGAAACGGTTCCACTCAGTAACCTTCAAGGTTTCTTGAAGGCGGGACGGCTGGCCGCAACGGGTCACTTCTTCGCGACTCGCGGTTGTTTCGAAAAGGCCATCGAAAACTATCGTGAGGCAGCTGCGACGGCGGTCTTCAGGGAAGGAGAGGGCTTGGGAACCGGTGCGCCTGCCACAGCTATCATTTCGCTTGCCGCGCTCCTGAGTCTGAAGGATTCCGAAGGCGCTTTGGCCGAGATGGAGCGCGCTCTGGCGCTTCAGCCCGCGAGCCCGCGCGGTCACTATTTTTCGGGTTGGTTCGCTCTCTGGCTCGGAGGCGACATAGCGAAAGCCGAGCAGCATCTCGAAAGGCTCGCTAAGCTAAAATGGCAGCGACCGCCAGCGGACCCTCTGGCCCGATGCATCACGACGCGCTTCTAGCCGAGCTGGCCCTTGTCGAGAGAGATACCGCCCGCGCTCTTCTCATCCTCGAGCGCCTCGCCGAGCAAAACCAATACTTCGATTTCATGGCTACCTGGTCGAGCTCGGGTGCCGCCTTCCGGAACGGTCTCGTGCAAGCCTATCTGGCGTCGGGTGACAAGCCCAAAGCGGTCGAGGCACTCGAAACCCGGGTTCGAGCGGGCCGATCATCCGGTGCTCTACGTGCGACCCTCTACGAACTGGGCCTTCTTCAGATGGATCTTGGCGAACAGGAAGAAGGCCATCGCAACCTCGAGCGTTTTCTCGAGCACTGGGGCGACGCGGATTGGGATCTTCCCGAAGCCGCCGATGCGCGCGAGCGCCTGGGTCGGTGATTTAGCGGATAGACCGCGTGACAGGGATGGTTTCTTCCTAACGCGACGGGAAGGCGGGATCCCTTCGCACCGCTGCCTTGGTGCACAACTCGCGATCTCGGTCCACAATTGTCCTTTACTCACGGATTCGAGGTTCCCCATGAGTATTTTCAAACGCACTCAGCGGAAGTATGTGAAGAAGGCCTATCGCGTGAGGAATTGGCGTGAATATGAGGCGGGTCTACGCAACCGTGGGAGCCTGACCGTCTGGATCTCGCTCACCGCCGGCAAGCTTGTGAACTGGGACGCGCCCCGGCCGAGGAGGAGGAAACCGGGCCGTCAACGCAAGTACTCGAACCACGCCATCGAGACGGCTGTCACCCTGGGCATGGTGTTTCATCTGTCATCTAGACAGAGCGAGGGATTGCTGCGATCGTTGTTCGCTCTGATGAAGCTAGACAATGATGTGCCCGATCACACCACGATCTCGAGGCGCAAGGCGAAGCTGGGTAAGGTCCCCTTCTACCAAGACAAGCAGAAGACGCCGTTGCACATCTTGATCGACAGCAGCGGTCTCGCTGTCCACGCCGGCCAGCTGCGCAGAGCACCAAATAGCAGGGACTATCGCAAGCTCCATCTGTGTGTCGACGAGCAGACTGGCGAAGTCGTCGCCTGCGAGCTGACGAGCAAAAGAGCCCGCGATTCATCGCGGGTTGCATCGCTTGTCAGACAGAGCGACAGTCCCATCTCATCGGCCAGAGCTGACACCGCATACGACGCCAGCGGCGTCTATGAGGCAATCGAGAATCACAGCGCTCATCGCTCGCCGAGGGTGCTGATACCGCCGCGCAAGGGCGCCCAGCTCGCATCGGGGCCGGCGAGCAGCCGACAGCGCAATCGCAACATTGCAGCACAAGCTCGGCTCGGCAAACGAAAGTGGCACACAGAATCGGGCTACAGCAAACGGAGCAAAGTCGAGACAACGTTCCATCGCTACAAGGCTATCGTGGGCTCAGCGATGCGAGCGAGAGGGTTGGCGGCACAGAGAGTCGAGGCAAGGATCGGGTGCAAGATTCTCAACACCATGACGGCGCTCGGGATGCCTGATAGCGAGATGATCGGATGATGGGAGTCGGGGCCAAGCGAGCTCTCGGCCTCTATCGGAGTTGTGCACCAAGGCAGCGACATCCTGACAAAAGTCGACCGCGCCAGCATGGCCAACTCACTCGAGGTGCGTGTGCCGCTTCTGAACCACCGCCTCACCGAATGGGTCGCCGAAGTGCCTCGAGAGCTCAAATTGCACGGCCTGACATCGAAGTCGTCGAAGTTCATCCTCAAGAAAGCCATGGAAGGCATCCTTCCCGACGAAGTGCTCACGCGTAAGAAGAAGGGCTTCAACGTGCCCGTCGCCTATTGGCTCAACACCGACTTGAAAGAGCTCGTCCAGGATCAGTTCGCGCCGGCCAAACTGAAGCGCGAAGGTTTCTTGAATCCGGACTACGTGCAAAAACTTCTCGCGCAGCACGCCGAGGGCACGCACGACAACCGCAAGCAGCTCTGGACGCTTCTCGTCTTCGAACTCTGGTACGAACGCTACATGAGCTGATACAAGGACAACGCCGGAGAATACTGGCCACAACCCGCCGGAAAAAAAACGATTCTGTCTAACTCTAACAGCCGTTGAAGAGCTCGCTCAGCTCCTCCTTCCGCCGAACTTCCACGAGTTCCCATTGCGAAAGACGATGTAGCGCGAGTCCGGCTCCACAGCCGGATCCTCGAGCCAGCCCTCAACCGTCGCCCGGTCGAAATAGTGCGTCGTCGGCGTCACGAGCTGGTCGAAAGCGACGTGGTGGAAGAACGAAAAGCTCCGCTTCGCGATCCAGAGGCTGTAAGCTCCGAGGGGGAAACGTCGAATGAGCGGTTCCCCCAGTAACGTGGCGAGAAGACGAAGAAGCTTCGCGTAAAGGTAGTACTTGGCGGAGAGCGGGAGCGCGAAACCGTATTTTGTCAGCCACCACGGGAGCCGCGACGTCACCCGGCGCAGCGGATCGACGAAGTAACGGATCACGGCATTTCCCTCGCGCGCATAAACCCAGCAATGGAACCGGCCTCCGGCGCCCGTATGCCGAAGCACCGCTAGAAATCCTTCTACCGGCTCCTTCAGATGATGGAGCACGCCGATGCAGTAAACAAAATCGAACGAACCGAGATCGACCTTTGTGAGATCGGCCTGGTGTAGATCGAGCTCGCTCGCGAGCGCCTCGCCGAGATTGGCTTTCGTTCGCTCGAACGTGTCTCCGAGCTCGACGCCGGTTAGCCGAGCCGGTCGGCACGCTGCCATGTGGTGAAGAAGCGAGCCGTTGCCGAACCCGAGCTCGAGAACCGCCTTCCCCGAGAAGGCCTCCGGCTCGAGCGGCGTGAACCAGTCCAGAAACTGCTCGCGCGTGTAGACGGAGCCCTCTCGCTGCCGATTCCACGAACCGGCAAACGCTGCCGCCGTCTCGGCGTCGGGCGAGCGCTCGACGCTCATGGTGTCTCTCCGCGCGCGGTCGCGGTGAGCTTCAGTGAGTGGACCGCTAGCTCCAACCGTTTGGACGGATCGCCGTGCTCGGCACTAAAACGCAGCTGGAGCTCGTTGAAACCGGGGCGCAGTTGATGCACCATGACCGGAAACGCGTAGTCCTGCCACCGGGGTACAGCGTCGACGCGACCGGCCGAGCGTCCGTTCACCACGAGCTCTACCCCGAACGGCACGGATTCAGAATCCGCGTGAGCGCGGAGCGTCACGTTGAAGTCGCGCGGATAGCGAATGGGCACCGTCAGCGTCGAACGGCGTGTTCGCGTCCGGCGGATCGGCAAGCCGAACTCTTCGCTCGGAGGGCGCCACCCGTCATCGAAGAGAACGTGCGGCGCCTCGTCTTCGTCCGACACCCAGCCGATATAGCGCGTTTTCTCGTCCGACCACCAGCCCGCGCCATTATCGAACGGGCGTACCCGGATTGGCTCGAGCCCCGTAGGGACATAGTGCTCTTGAAGAAACGCCGTGATCTCGGGAGTGACGGCATCGCGCAAATAGTGGCTCCAGAAAATGAACTTGGGCATCGCACGCCCATTGCGAAGGGCCTCGTACATCTCCTTGTGCTCTTCCTTCGACTGAAGCCTGAACGCGTGCGGATGCTGGAAGTGGTGGAAGAAAGCTTGAGGCCGGAACAGGCCGAGCCCAGTGAAACCGTCGAACGTCGTCTCCCAAGGCGCGCTGTTACGCAACACATATTCGATCGCCTGAGTCGTTCCCCAGTTGCCACGATCGAACGTGTTGCGAAGGCGCGTGAGCGGATAGGCGCTCAGAAGAACGACGATGATGGTGAGAGCGGCTTCTCGCGAGCCGCGCCAAAGGCAAACACCGAGGGCCAACGTAAACGCGCCGAGCACGAACGGCGCAAAAAGAGGCAAGACCAGCTCGGGGGGCGCGAGGCGCGAGAGCCCGTAGAAGCCGAGCGCCCCCAAAGCAACTGTCGCGGCCGCCAGGAGCGCCTTGCCGCGGACATAGTTCGTGACGGACTCAACGATTCGAAGGAGGCCGAGAGCGCCATAGAGCGAGGCAAGAGGAAGGATCAGAAGAAAATGGTGATGGGACATCGCCGGATGCGCGGCCAAGGAGACCGTGACCGAGAGCGTCGCGAAGGTGACGATGGGATCCACGCGAAGAACGGCTTGGCGCGTGAGAGCACGCTTCGCCTCGAGGAGAAAACCGGCAACCACGAACATGACGAAGAATGGGTCCTGCCGTGCGAGCTCGACGAGAAAGGGTCCCGCCGGAAGACCGGGCCACCGCGTGTTTACGATCAAGTTGGCATCGATGAACGCCCAAGCCGCACCGTGAAGCGCGAAATAGCCGAGCGTGCCGGCGACAGGAAGCGCGAAGCCCGCAGAAATCACCGCAACGTGGCCGAAGCGTGTCGCGCGCGGAAGCTCGAGGCGCCGATCGAGAAGAAGCCAAAAGACGACGGCCGCATAGCCCGGCCCGACGAAAAGGACTTTCTGGGTAATCATCACGGCGGCGCCAAGCGCCAGGCCCGACACGAGCAACCGTGTGCGTCCCCCCGGCTCACTGGCGACGGCGCGTCGCGTGCCGAGCAGCGCCAGCCACACCGACAAAAGAAGGAGCGCGGCAGCGGGGACCGCGGGCCGGATCTCGAAGCTCTTCGCGAGAAAAAACGCGGTGTTGCCAAGAAGAAAGGCCGCGACGAGACCGGTCCGCGCGTCGCGCCAGGATCGTCCGAGAAGGAACGTGAGCCCGAGCGTCGCCCCCGCTGCCAGCCACATGAAGTAGCGAGCCATGAACGTGAAGCCGAGCGCATCCTCCGGAAGCCGCTCGACGTCGTAGAAATCGAAGAACTGCGCGAGAAAGAAATGAAGCCAGGGCGTGTGATGCTCGAAATAGTCCACGTAGGGAACGAGGCCGCGCCAAACGCACCACGAAAAGTGTAGATGCTCGAGCTCGTCAGGGTTGTAGCCACGTGTCTCGATAAGAGAAAGCCGCAGAAAAAAGGGTGCGAGCACGAGCAAAATGGCGACGGAGGCAAAGACGAGAACGGCCCGGTCGGAAGCTTTCATGGAAGACGCGTGCGCATCGTAGCCCAGCGACACGTCGGGGTAAAACGCGGCCCCGCTTGCTTGGTAACCCTGAGATTACCTATCCTTACCAGCTGCCCAACACCAGTGGAAGGAAAGGAGAGGACGATATGGGAAAGGCTCTCGAGGGTGTTCGCATCCTTGATATGACCCACGTGCAATCCGGACCGACAGGCACGCAGATTCTGGCTTGGTTCGGCGCCGATGTCATCAAGGTGGAGCGGCCCGGTAAAGGCGATGCGACCCGCGGCCAGCTGCGTGACGTCCCCGACGTCGATAGCCTTTATTTCACGATGCTGAATCACAATAAACGGAGCGTCACCCTGAATCCGAAGACCGAAGCGGGCAAGAAGATCTTCACGAAGCTCATCGAAGAATGTGACGTGCTGGCGGAGAATTTTGCGCCTGGCGCCATCGATCGCATGGGCTTTCCGTGGGAGAAGATTCAGGAAATCAACCCGCGTATCATCTACGCCTCGGTCAAGGGATTCGGCCCTGGCCCTTACGAAGACTGTAAGGTTTACGAGAACATCGCGCAGTGCATCGGCGGGGCGGCGTCGACGACGGGTGAGATCGATGGTTTTCCGATGGTGACAGGCGCTCAGATCGGCGATTCCGGTACCGGAATACTCCTCGTCGCTGGCATTCTGGCGGCGCTCTTGCACCGGGAGAAGAGCGGCAAAGGCCAGAGGGTCGTGTGCGCCATGCAGGACGCGGTGCTCAATCTTTGCCGGGTGAAGCTCCGCGACCAGCAGCGTCTCGCTCACGGACCACTGACGGAATTTCCCCAATACCCCAACGGCACGTTTGGCGACGCCGTGCCGCGCGCCGGCAATGCCTCCGGCGGCGGCCAGCCGGGCTGGATCGTCAAATGCAAGGGATGGGAGACCGATCCAGACGCTTACGCTTACGTCATCACGCAAGCGGCAGCCTTCGACGGACTAGCCAAAGCAATAGGCCACGAGGACTGGCTCGAGGATCCGGAGTGGAACACGCCGAAGGCGAGGCTCCCCAAACTCGACACAATCTTCGATGAAATCGAGAAATGGACGATGACTAAGGACAAACTCGAGGTCATGAATATCCTCACCCCGTTGAACGTGCCTTGCGGCCCGATCCTGTCGATGAAGGAGATCGCCGACGAGCCCTCGCTCCGCGCGACCGAAACCGTCGTCGAGGTCGACCACCCAGAACGCGGCAAGTACCTGACCGTCGGCAACCCGATCAAGCTCTCGGATTCACCCGCCGCCGTCGTGCGCTCGCCGCTTCTCGGTGAGCACACGGAGGAAGTGCTCAAGACCGTGCTCGGTCTGGACGACGAGGAGATCCAGGCAGCCCGCGAGCAGGGCGCGATCTAACAGGAGTCTTCGTGAATCCTAGTCCTAATCTCAAGTATGACGTGCTCATTTTGGGGGCCTCCTACGGCTCCTTGTTCAGCACGAAGTTGTTGTTGGCTGGACATTCAGCAACGCTCGTGTGTACCCAACCCACGGCCGATCTCATCAACCGCGAAGGCACCGTGGTGCGCCTTCCCATCCGTGGGCGCGAAGCACCTGTCGAGGTCGCCTCCAAAGGACTCGAGGGTACGCTCTTTGCAACCGCTCCCGAGTCCGTGGACCCCGGAAAGTTTGATCTGGTCGTGCTGGCCATGCAGGAGCCACAATACGGCTCTGAAGGCGTCCGCGAGCTGATGGGACGGCTCGCGGCGGCGCGTACGCCATCGGTAGCGATTATGAACATGCCGCCGCTTCCCTATCTCGAGCGCATTCCTGGGCTCACAACCGAGACACTGACCGAGTGCTACTCGGATCCCGGCGTCTGGGAAGGCTTCGAGCCAGGTGTGGTCACGCTGGCGAGCCCCGACCCTCAAGCATTCCGCCCGCAAGGCGAAGGGAAGAACGTCCTTGAAGTCGGCCTTCCGACAAACTTCAAAACGGCGCGCTTCGAATCCGACGAGCACACCGCGATGCTCGTAAACCTAGAAGACGACATCAACGCCATCCGTTTCGATTCCGCTGATGGCACCGGCGCTATCGAGCTACCCGTGAAACTGAGAGTACACGACTCCGTTTTCGTTCCCCTCGCGAAATGGCTGATGTTGTTAACGGGCAATTACCGGTGCGTCCAGCGCGAAGAGATGATCTCCATCAAAGACGCGGTCCATGACGACGTCGAAACGTCCGCCGAGATCTATGACTGGGTCCGGCAACTATGCGTTCGCCTCGGCGCCAGCGATGCCGACTTGGTCCCGTTCGAGAAATACGCCAAAGCTGCGCAAGGCCTCGGCAAGCCGTCCTCGGCGGCGCGCGCTCTTTTCGGAGGCGCCACGCACATCGAACGCGTCGACTGCCTCGTGCGTCGCATCGCCCGTCAACAGGGAATGGAGTCCGAGGCCGTCGATGAGGTCGTGACCCTCGTCGACGCGCGGCTCGAAAAAAACCGCGCCTCAACCTGTGGAGCCCGGAAAACCTAATGCCAGCGAAGCCGCCCGACACGCTGGACACGCTTGATGTGCGGAACCGTCGAGACTTCCGGAAGTGGCTGAAGAAGCACCACGACTCCTTGTGTGAGATCTGGCTCGTGTTTCACAAACGCCACACGGGGGTGACGTCCATCGAATATGACGATGCCGTCGAGGAGGCGCTCTGTTTCGGCTGGATCGACAGCATCATCAGGCGCCTCGATGATGCCCGCTACGCGCGGAAGTTCACCCCGCGAAAGGCACGCAGCAAGTGGTCGACGGTAAATCGGCGTCGATATGAAAGCCTCGAAGCGCGCGGGCTATTGGCGCCACCCGGGTTGAAGCGTCCGCCAACAAGTCGGAGCGGTGATGCCCCGAAATTGTCCGCGCCAATCATCCCGCCCTACATTACGAGGACGCTAAAGGCCAATTCACGTGCTTGGCAGTTTTTCGAACAGCTGGCTCCGTCGTATCGACGGGCCTACGTCGGTTGGATCCACTCGGCCAAGCGCGTAGAAACGAGGGAGAAGCGTCTTCGCGAGGCGGTCAGCCTATTAGCGGCTGGCGAGCAGCTCGGCTTGAAATGATTCGATAGCTCAGACTAGCTCGTGCTTTTTCTCTTAGGCCGATAACCCGGCTGCGTCTCGTGGCGAGATCGTCTCTTTCTCTCGCTTTGTGGACGGTGCACGTAGTCCCCCGCGAACCGCCGCTCCGCATCGAGACGTCGGCGCTCCCGCGCTTCGCGAGGAGGCCTTTCCGGGATCAACGCATCGCATCCCCGACCGATCAGGTCGCGCCGGCCGGCTTCGAGAAGTGCTTTTCGAACTTCGAAGTAGTTCTCGGGCTTGAAGAACTGCATCAAGGCTCGCTGCAGCTTGCGATCGCGCAAGTGTTTTGCGATGTGGACAGGCTTTTTCGTGAACGGATCGATGCCGGTGTAATACATCGCGGTGGCGACGTCGAAGGGCGCCGGGATGAAATCCTGCACCTGGTCCGGCTTGTAGCCGTTTCGCTTCAAAAACACGGCCAAGTCGATCATTGCGTTCAGATCACTTCCCGGATGGCTAGCAATGAAATAGGGCACGATGTATTGCTTTTTGCCAGCCTTCTTCGATTCTTTTTCGAATACCGTCGCAAACTTCTCGAAGTCGTCGTTGCGCGGCTTGCGCATCAGACCGAGCACCGCCGGGTCGGTATGCTCGGGCGCCACTTTGAGATGACCGCCGACATGATGGCGCGTGAGTGTCTTCATGTAGCGCGGCGACAGCCGTGCCAGATCCATCCGGATACCGCTCGCTACGAGAACCTTCTTCACGCCGGGGGTCTCGCGCGCCTCGTTCATGATCTGAATCAGTGGCTCGTGGTCGGTGCCGAGCAGCTTGCAAATCGTCGGGTACACGCAGGACTGGCGCCGGCAAATGGCTTCGACCTCCGGCCGCGTGCACCGCATGCGATACATGTTCGCCGTCGGCCCACCGACATCGCTGACGACCCCCTTGAATTTAGGGTCGCTCGCCATGGCGCGCACTTCGCCGAGGATCGATTTCTTGCTGCGTGACTGGATGATCCGCCCCTGATGGGTGGTGATGGAGCAAAAAGTGCAGCCGCCGAAGCAGCCGCGCATGATGGTGACCGAGTCCTGAATCATCTCGAACGCTGGAATCGACTCTTCGTAGCTCGGATGCGGCTTGCGTGTGTACGGCAAGCCGTAAATCGCGTCCATCGCGCCCGACGAGATCGGCAAAGGAGGCGGGTTGCAGACCACGGATTGATGATCGTGCCGCTGCACCAAACGACGCGCGTTGAAGGGGTTGGTCTCGTTGTGAATGATTCTCGTGGCCTCGGCGAAGGCGCGCTTGTCGCTTCTTATTTCTTCGAAGCCCGGCAGCTCGAGCGCATCGTCCGGCGGCGATTCCGAGGCGCCCAATACGTAGGCGACGCCTCGCATATCCCTGAGGTCCTTGACCGTCTCTCCCGCCAGAAGCCGCTGCGCAATCTCGAGAATAGCGCCCTCGCCCATACCGTAGACGAGCAGGTCGGCTTTGCAATCGAGAAGGATCGAGCGGCGAACTTTGTCGCTCCAGTAGTCGTAGTGACCCAGCCGCCTCAAAGATGCCTCGACGCCTCCGGCAATGACGGGAACGCCCTTTGCCGCCTCACGAGCCCGCTGGCAATAAGCGAGCGTCGCACGGTCGGGTCGCCTTCCGATGCGGGCGCCCGGCGAATAGGCATCATCGTTCCGCACTTTGCGATCCGCACTTTGCGATTCGCCGTGTAGTGATTGATCATCGAATCCATGTTGCCCGCGCTGATGGCATAAAAAAGCCGCGGTGCGCCGAACCGCCGCCAGTCTTCGCAGTTGCGCCAATCCGGCTGCGACACGATCGCGATGCGAAATCCGGCCGCTTCGAGGACCCGGCCGAGAAGGGCCATCGCGAAGCTCGGATGGTCGACATAGGCGTCGCCGGTCACGAACACGACATCGACGCGCTCCCACCCGCGCGCGCGCATCTCCTCGACGGACATCGGGAGCGGGCGCTCAGCAAGGCTGGATCCCGGTGCCTTCAGTTGCGTTAGCCGAGCATCGTCGAAGCTCGTTGCGAAAGCCATGCGGACATTCTATCCCGGCACGCCGAGGCAGGCGCGGTGGGATCTTTGGGGTCCCTCGATGCGAGGTCGGGGTCGGCGACGCCAGGCTATAGCTGCGAGTCCGTTTAGCTCAGCCCACCGTTCGACGTGGGTCGTGCGGAGTCCCGCTGAGCGCCAAAACGCGTAGTCGAGACTCTCGCACTCGAGGGGACAGATCGGTTAGATTTAGACAGTTGGAGGACACAATCTATGGAACACACTTTCGATGAGCTCAGCAAGAAGACGGTGGCGCAGCTGCGCGAGATCGCGGACGGCCTGGACCACGACAAAGTCCACGGTTACAAGTCCCTGCACAAGCCGGATCTCGTCAAGCTACTGTGTGGCGCGCTCGGCATCGATGCCCACGAGCACCACCACGTGGTCGGGCTCGACAAAGCGAAGATCAAAGCCCAAATCGCGGTTTTGAAGGAAAAACGCGCCGACGCGCTCAAAGCACATGACGCCGTCCAGCTCAAGCGAGCTCGGCTCAACATCAAGCGCCTGAAGCACAAGATACGAAGCGCAACCGTGTAGCCCATCGTGGCCACGCAGCGGCGTCGCTTGACGGGGAGCCTCCTGCTCGGCATCTTCGTCGCGACGAACGCGGGCTACTTCTATCTCGACCCGGAGTCGAGCCGCTTTGCTCCGTGGTTCGCTCTCTATACCCTGCAATTCGGTCTTCTCGCGGCGATCCTCCGTTTCGCTTTGATTGTCCAGCCCGCTTTGTCGCACGTTGTCGCAGTGGGCGTCGTTTCCCGAGCCATCCTGTGGTTCACCATCCCAGTGCTCTTGTCCGAGGCACTTTCGCGGAGCAAAGTTCCTTGCATAGGATGAGCCGCCCTATTCCAAAACACCAGCGTGCTCGCAGGTCAAGCGAGGCGCGCGCAGGGCTCGTGGCGGAAGCAGCGGATTACGTGGTCGTTGACCATGCCGACGGCTTGCATGTGGGCATACAGAATGGTGGTTCCCACGAAGTTGAACCCGCGCTTCTTGAGATCGGCGCTGAGCGCATCCGACTGCTTCGACTTCGCCGGGATGTCCTTCATCCTCCGTCGGCGGTTCACTTTAGGCTTGCCGCCGACAAAAGGCCACACGTAGGCATCGAAGCTTTCGAACTCTTTCTGAATCGCGAGAAAGGCTCGGGCGTTCCTGACAGCACTGTGCACTTTGAGTCGGTTGCGCACGATGCCGGGATTCTCGAGCAGCTTCGCGATCTTCTTGTCGCTGAAACGAGCGACCTTCACGGGATCGAACCCCGCAAAGGCCTTGCGATAGGCTTCGCGCTTGTTCAGGATCGTCGACCAGGAAAGTCCGGCTTGGGCGCCTTCGAGAACGAGAAACTCGAAATGCTTGCGATCATCATGAACGGGCACGCCCCATTCGTCGTCGTGATAGGCGATGTAGAGCTCGTTTCCGGACTCGCTCCATGCGCAACGTCTACGCGGCGTCATACGTCCTTCGCGAGGCGAATGCCCGAGAACTGCCAGCGGTCCTTCGGGTAGAAGAAATTTCGATAGCTCGGTCGAATGTGACCCGCGGGGGTCGCGCAGGAGCCGCCGCGAAGCACCATCTGATTGCACATGAATTTTCCGTTATATTCGCCGAGAGCACCTTCGCTCGTGCGGTAGCCCGGATAGGCAAGGTAGGCACTGCGCGTCCACTCCCACACGTCGCCATAGAGCTGCCGCGGAGCATCCTGGTGAGGTAGGTGAGCGCTCGAGGCGGCGTCCATCGGCACGAGATGCTCACTCTCTTGCCAGTTGCCGTCGATGGGGACGCTCGCGGCCGCGATCTCCCACTCGGCTTCGCTAGGAAGACGCTCCCCTCGGAAGCGCGCATAAGCGTCCGCTTCGTAGTAGCTCACATGACAGATGGGAGCGTTGGGATCAACAGGCAGCATGCCGTGAAGTGTCATGCGCCACCACGTCCCCTGCTCGCACTCCCAATAAAGGGGCGCTTTCCACGCCTCGCGTTGTACCCGCGTCCAGCCATCGCTCAACCAAAACTCGGATCGCTGATAGCCTCCCGCCCCGATGAACTCCATGAACTCACCCGCGGTGACGAGTCTGGACGCGAGCTCGAAGGGGTGCACGAAAACGCGGTGGCGCGGATTTTCATTGTCGAACGCAAAGCCATCGCCGTCGTGGCCGATGCGCTGCACGCCCTCGGCATAAGCGAACCATTCGAGCGGCTTCGCGACCGCACAGCTCGGCGGACCCGGCTCGCGATAAGCGGGCCTCAGCGGGTTGCTCCAATGCACGTGAAGAATATCGGTCAGCATGAGCTCCTGATGCTGCTGCTCGTGGTGGATCCCTGTACGGACCGTGCCTGCGCATTCCTCGAGAGTCGCGTCGCTTGCGTTGTCGAGAAACGAGCCCATGCTCGCATCCGTTTCATGACGGTAATCGAGAATCTCATCGAGCGCGGGGCGACCGAGCATCCCGCGCCGGGGTCGAGAATGCTGCTTGCCGACGGTGTTGTAGTAGGAATTGAAGAGGACCTTGAACTCCTCGCGCGTCGACCGATACGCGTCGTCGCGCCGAAGAAGGAACGTTTCGAAAAACCAGCTGGTGTGGCCCAGATGCCATTTGGTCGGGCTCACGTCCTCCATCGACTGGATCGGCGCCTCCTCGGGCGTGATCGACGAAGCGAGAACCTCCGTTTCTGAACGTACGTGCCCATAGTCGTTCCGAAGACTTTCCCTAAGAGATTGCGAGCGTAGCCCGCTCTGCGACACCTCGGACAAACGGAACCCCTACGCTAGTTGGACTACGACCCCGACCTCGTGAGAGATAGAACGCTTTTTCGTTTCGGCGGAGCACACCTTAGCTGGCCGGGCCAAGCCGTGTCAAGTCGGCTTAGCGGGGGAAGAATCTTCGAAAGCTTGGATGGCGTCCTCTCGTTGCATCAGGAAATCGAGTTGGTCTATCCCTTTGAGAAGGCACTGATGCGCGAAACCGTCGAGCGGAAAGCTGGCAGGATGGCCATCGGGAAGCGAAAGCGTTTTCTTCTCGAGGTCGATGACAACCGAGGCGCCCGGGCTTTGGACGAGCTCTCGATGGGTGTCGGCGTCGACCTCGACGGGAAGAAGCCCGTTTTTAACGGCGTTGTTCTTGAAGATGTCGGCGATGGACGTGCTCACTACGGCACGGAATCCGTAATCGACCAAAGCCCAAGCTGCGTGCTCCCGCGAGGAGCCACACCCGAAGTTTTCTCCGGTCACGAGGATCAAAGCGCCAGCGGATGTGGGCTGGTTCAACACGAAATCCGGATTGAGACGCCAGTCGGCGAAAAGGTTTTTGCCCATTCCGCCACGCGTCGTCACCGTGAGGAACCGCGCAGGAATGATCTGGTCGGTATCAACGTTGTCTACAAGAAGAACGACGGTGTTCGATTCGAGTGTCTTGAATGGCTCCATGACCTATTGTCCTAGTCCATGAGCTTTCGGGCGTCCGCGATCGTGCCGGAAACGGCCGCGGCGGCGGCCGTCAGCGGGCTCGCGAGAATCGTTCGGCTGCCTTTGCCCTGCCGGCCTTCGAAGTTACGATTGCTCGTGCTGACGGCGAGCTGGCCTTCCGCGACACCGTCCCCATTCATCGACAGGCACATCGAGCAGCCGGGCTCGCGCCACTCGGCACCGGCGTCACGGAAGACGCGATCGAGCCCTTCGGCGATCGCGAGACGTTTGACCTCTTGCGATCCTGGCACGACGAGAACGCGCACCCCTTTCGCAACTTTGCGCCCCTTCATCACGCCGGCCGCCATACGTAGGTCTTCGAGGCGCGCATTCGTACAACTTCCGATGAAGACGACGTCGACGGGCTTCCCTACGAGTGCATCGCCCCGCTTCATCTTCATATATGCGAGCGGCTGCTCCTCGGCATCGTCGGGAATCGACGCGTCGATGGCCATCGACATGCCCGGGTTGGTGCCGTAGGTCACCATAGGCTCGACTTTCGAGGCATCGATCACCACCGTCTTGTCGTACCGAGCGCCAGAGTCACTCGGGAGCGTGCGCCAATCAGCGACCGCTTCGTGCCAGGCCTTCCCTTTCGGCGAGAACTCGCGGCCCTCGAGATAGGAGAACGTCGTCTCGTCCGGCGCCATGAGTCCGGCGCCCGCCCCCGCCTCGATCGACATGTTGCAAATCGTCATCCGCTCGCCCATCGAGAGCGACGCGATACAAGAGCCCGTATATTCGATAACGTGCCCGAGGCCTCCGTCGACGCCGATCTCGCGGATGACAGCGAGAATGAGATCCTTTGCGGTCACGCCACGCGCGAGCGCGCCGTCGATACGCACTTCGAGAGTTTGCGGCTGTCGCTGCAACAAACACTGCGTGGCAAAAACATGTCCGACTTCGGTCGTCCCGATGCCGAACGCCCAAGCACCGAACGCGCCATGCGTGCTCGTATGGCTATCCCCGCAAACGATGCTTCGCCCGGGCTGGGTGAGCCCGAGCTCCGGCCCGATCACGTGCACGATGCCCTGACGCGCATCACCCATCGGGTAGAGATTTATCCCGAACTCGCCGCAATTTTTTTGAAGCGTCTCGACTTGGCTGCGCGTTTTTTCGTCGGCGAACAGAGGTTTGTCCCCATCGAAGAGCGTCGGGATCGAATGGTCCATCGTCGCGACGGTGCGGTCGGGCCGACGCACCGCGAGCCCCCGCCTCTTGAGCTCATCGAAGGCTTGGGGCGAAGTGACTTCGTGAATCAAGTGGAGGTCGATATAGACGACCGCCGGGTGATCCTCGGTCTCCGGCGCGACAACGTGCCGCTCCCACAGCTTCTCGAAGAGTGTGAGCGGCTTTCCGCTAGGAAGCTCTGTCATTGACCGAAAACGTCGACGAGCTCTTTTTGCTCCTCGCGGGCGGCCAAAACGCGGTTGATCACTTTTAGGAAGGCATCGGCGCTCGCGCGCATGATGTCGCCGCCTGCGGCGCGTCCCCGGTGACGGTTTCCGAGCTCTTCGATCTCGACGCTTACCTCACCCCGTCCGTCCAAACCGCCCGTTAGACCGCGCACCTGATAATCCGTCAAAGACAGCTCGGCGCCGCTCGCGCGGCCCATTGCACGGAAGATGGCTTCGACGACGCCGTCGCCGCACGCGGCTTCTTTCACTGTGCGTCCAACCCGGTCACGCAGGCAAATCGTCGCCGTGGAGGCCGACTCCGAGCCCGAGCTCAGATGCATGTCGACGAGCTCCCAAATATCGACGACGTTGGCCTCGGCGCCGCTCATGAGGGCCTCGAGATCTTCGTCGAAGACTTCTTTTTTCGTGTCGGCGAGAGCCTTGAACTCGACGAAAAGTGTTCCTAGCCGCTCGTCGCTGAGCTCATAACCGAGCTCTTCGACCCGTTTTTTGAGCGCGTGACGGCCGCTATGCTTTCCGAGCACGAGCGCGCCCCCGCCAAGACCGATGTCCTCCGGCTTCATGATCTCGTAGGTCGAACGATGCTGGATCACGCCGTGCTGATGGATGCCGGCTTCGTGCGCGAACGCATTCTGCCCCACGATGGCTTTGTTGCGTTGCACGACGAGCCCCGTCACCTGGCAAAGAAGCTGGCTCGTGGGATAGATGCGGGTCGTGTCGATGCCGGTTTCGATGCCGTGGTAGTCACCACGAGTCTTCATCGCCATGACGACTTCCTCGAGCGACGCGTTGCCCGCACGCTCTCCGATGCCGTTGATGGTGCACTCGATTTGGCGCGCTCCGGCGCCGACCGCCGCGAGGCTGTTCGCCACGGCGAGCCCGAGATCGTCGTGGCAGTGCACGCTGATGACGGCCTCATCGATGTTTCTAACGTGCTTTTTCAAATAACCGATGAGCTCCGCAAACTCCGACGGCATGGCGTAGCCGACCGTATCGGGAATGTTGACCGTGCGCGCGCCCGCTTCGATGGCTTTCTCGACCACCTCAGCGAGAAAGTCCGGCTCGGTGCGAGTCGCGTCCTCGGGCGAGAACTCGACATCTTCGCAAAGCTCGCGCGCCATCGAGACGCTCTCGACAGAGCGGCGCACGATCTCTTCCTTCGCCACCTTCAGCTTATACTCTCGATGGATCGCACTCGTCGCGAGAAACACGTGAAGTCGCGCACGCGGTGCGTCCTTTAGCGCATCCCAGGCACGCTCGATGTCGAGGCTTTGGCAACGTGCTAGACCCGCGATGACAGGCCCTTCGACTCGACGCGCCACTTCACGAACAGCTTCGAAGTCGCCGTTCGAAGCAATCGGAAAACCCGCCTCGAGAATGTCCACGCCGAGCTCGGAAAGCGCGCGCGCCATCACGAGCTTGCCGTCGAGATCCATGCTCGCGCCAGGCGATTGCTCGCCGTCTCGCAGCGTCGTATCGAAAATCGTTACTCGTTGTGGTTCCGCCATGCCCGATCTCCTCTGTGGAGGATAACTAGTTCAGAATCAGCCCGTTAGTATTACTTACCGACCGATAAGTAAATTACCTCAAGAAGGGCCCGCCTGTCAAGTTTTTCGCGCATCTCCATGGTTTGACAAGACTTGTCCCTGTTCTCTAATCTTGAGCCCAAACGATGCGCGTGTTGGGGATCGATGGCGGGGCGACGAAGACCGAGTGTCTCCTCGCGGACGGTAAAGGCAATATCCTAGCTAAAGGACGGGGCTCCGGTGCGAACTTCCAACTCTACGACGAAGACGAGATCGAGTTCGTACTCGAGAATCTTACGATGCGGGTGCTCGCTGGCCATCGCGGCAAGGTGGACGCACTCTGCCTCGGGATAGCCGGCGCCGGTCGCGAGCGAGACCACCGCGCGATGCGCCGCATTCTGAGCCGGCTCGGTCGCGCCCGAGAGAACATCGTTACCCATGATGCGCTCATTGCTCTCGTGGCGGGCGCGGAGGAGCGCTTCGGCGTCGTGCTCATCGTGGGCACGGGGGCCGCGGTTTACGGCGTGAATCGCAAGGGCGAATCTGCACGGGCCGGAGGTTGGGGGCCTCTTCTCGGCGACGAAGGCAGTGGCTACTGGATGGGCTTGCGCGCGCTTCAGAGCATCGTCCGCGCCGATGACGGGCGGGCACAGCCAACGTTACTCAAAGGGGCCGTGCTCGAGCAGCTGCGGATCCCGGACTCGGAATCTCTCGTTCACCGTGTCTATCAAGAGCTTGCGCGCGCGGAGATTGCTGCTCTTGCTCCTCTCGTCCAGCAAGCCGCCGATCATGGAGACGAAGCCGCGCAGACGATCATCGACGACGCCGTGCGTGAGTTCATGCGAGCGGTTGAGTCCGTCATCGGACGTCTCGGGCTCGCCGGCGAAAACTTTCGTCTCGTTCTCTCGGGCGGCCTGTGGAAAGCCGTCCCCGTGATCCATCAGGACTTCGAAAAACTCGCAAAGAAGATCGCGCCTTGGGTGAGCGTACACCGCCTCGACGTGGAGCCCGCTCGTGGGGCGGTGCAGCTCGCCATCGAGCAAGTCTCCACCACCTCGATCTAGTCTCTCTCTACTTCAAGACGCGACGCAGATCGAATGACGCTTCTTCGAGACGACGCCTCGCCTCGCTGCGCGACACCTCGAGGCGGCCCATCACCACTGCCGTCTTTACGTGATCACCGGCCTCTGCCAGTAGCGCCTCCGCACGCTCCTGGTCGACCCCGGCGAGAGCGATCACCATCCGGAGCGCCCGATCGCGAAGCTTCGCCGACGTGGTCTTCACGTCGACCATGTAGGGCCCGTACACTTTGTTGAGCCGAATCATGGCGAGAAGCGTCATCTGATTGAGCACGAGCTTCGTCGCCGTTCCCGCCTTCATCCGCGTGGAGCCCGCCAGAAGCTCCGGCCCGACCGCGGGCGCGACCACGACGTCGGCGACGCCTCGTCTTCGCGGCCCGCAGGTGACGAGTACCGTCGCCGCGCCGCGCTCTCGCGCATAAAGGAGAGCCCCCGCGACGAACGGCGTCACGCTGCTAGCCGAGATCCCGACGACGACGTCTTTCTTGCTCAGCCGACGCGCGCGTAGTGCCTTCCGACCCCCAGACACCTCGTCCTCAGCGCTTTCTTTCGCATGGAAGACCGCCTCGTCTCCGCCGGCCATGACGGCGTCGATCTCACGCAGCGAGGTGCCGAATGTCGGCGGGCACTCCGCGGCTTCGAGCACACCGAGGCGACCACTCGTACCCGCGCCGACATAGAAAACGCGCCCTCCCGCGGAGAGCGCCGATGCCAATTTGGAAGCGCCCTTCCGAATCCGCGTCGCTTCGCCGCGCACTGCTTCGACCGCACGATGGTCTTCCTCCGCCATCGCGTCGAGGATCGAGCTCTCCGAAGCCCGGTCCAAGTTGCGGCTAAAGGCGTGGATGGCTTCGGTTGGAAGCGCTTCCCACTGAGGTCGAGTGGACACCATGCTCAGCCGAGAAAAGTCCCGCGCTTGTAGTCTTCGAAGGCCTCGCGGATCTCTTCGCGCGTGTTCATGACGAACGGACCGGAGCGGGCCATGGGCTCGTCAAGGGGCTTGGCGGCCAGCAATAAAAGGCGCATCGACTGCGCCGTGGTCACGAGACGCACCGCTTCACTTTCGCCTCGGGACAAGACGCCGAGTTGGCCGGAGGCAAGAAGCTTCTCCCCGACAACGCCTTCGCCTTCGAAGACATAGACGAAGCCGTTGTGCTCGCAGGGCACAGGAAGAACGCATTCGGAGTCCTTCACAACCTCGACGTCTACGTAAAGAGGCGAAGTGGCAATGCCTGCGACGGGACCATCGGTGCCGTCCACGGTGCCCGCCACCACGCGTAACGTGGCGCCGTTTTTGGTCGTAACCGTCGGTATCGCCTCGGCAGGGATGTCTTGATAGCGCGGGGCGGTCATCTTGTGAGCGGCGGGCAGGTTCACCCAAAGCTGAAAACCCCACATGAGACCGTGCTCTTGCGTCGGCATCTCGGAATGCACGATGCCGCGCCCCGCCGTCATCCACTGAACGCTCCCCGGCCCCAGCTCGCCGCGGTTGCCTTTGTGGTCTTCATGCCGCATCGAACCCGCGAGCATATAGGTCACGGTCTCAAACCCGCGGTGGGGATGATCGGGAAAGCCGGCGATGTAGTCGGCGCCCTCTGAGGACTTGAACTCGTCGAGAAGAAGGAACGGATCGAGATAGTCGAGCACCGGAGTCCCGATAGTGCGGCGAATGCGCACGCCCGCACCCTCGAGCGCTTCCTGAGCGCTGACAATTTGAGCGACATCGCGATATTTCATAGGTCGCTACTGTAACATTTTGGACCGTTCGGCCGTATTCCGTGTATGGATGCTTTTCTTAGCGATTTGAGATGCGGCCCGCGCATGCTATTGAAGCGCAAAGGGTTTACGCTCGTTGTCGTTCTCACCCTCGCCCTCGCGACGGGCACGACGACGACACTTTTCTCCATCGTGAGCAAGGTGCTCATAACACCGCTCGCCTTCGAAGCTGCGGAGACGATCGCCTTCGTGTGGTCCAGGAACGAGGGCCTTTCACGGGTGCGCGCGCCTCTCACGTTCACCGAATATGACGATCTGCAGCGCGAGCAACAGAGCTTCGAGAATGTCGCCGCGCTCGCGGGAACGGTGCAAACGCTCACCGGCGCCACCGACCCCGCCTACCTGGGAGCAGCAATGAGGAAACGGCTCACTACGAGCTGGAGCGTGCCCATGTGCTCCAGGCAGATCTTCGTTGCGACGAAGGTCGAGCCCCAAATCACCACCGCGATCAGGAGGAGGATGTAGGTCATGCGACCGCGATCGGCCAGACCACCACGATGATTTGAACACCGCCTCGGTCGATCTTGCGCAACAGCACATTCTCGTCACCAGTACGTTCTCCACTCCCTAGAAAGCATGAAAGTGGAATCGGACGGTTTGAACCCACGCGCGACGCCATTATAGACTTCGTCTCCCTCGGGGCGGGGGTCCATCGAGGAGGACAGATGCCTTTACCACCCAAGACTTTCTGCTGGGTCGAGCTCGGGACGAGTGACGCTTCCGGCGCACGAACTTTCTACACGGATCTTCTAGGCTTTAGCAGCGACGACGTCGATTTGGGCGCGTCGAGCACCTACACGCTGCTCACTTTGGAAGACAAGAGTATCGCAGGACTCTATACCCTGAGTGAAGACCAAAAGCAGCAGGGGATCTCGCCGCATTGGCTGTCCTACGTGCTCGTCGAAGACGTGGATGCGAGCGCCCGTCGCGCGAAGGAGCTCGGAGGCACCCTCTCGATGGGACCTTTCGACGTCCCAAACGTCGGCCGGATGGCTATGTTACGGGATCCAACCGGCGCCGTTTTCGCACTGTTTCAAACCGGCGGGCACGAAGGCGCGGCGTCGATGGACAACAAGCCGGGGATGTTCTGCTGGAACGAGCTCGCCACCCGCGATACGGGCGCCGCGAAAAAGTTCTACACGGAGCTTTTCGCTTGGACCGCGGAAGACTCCGACAGCCCGATGGGGACGCATACGACGTTCAAGAACGCTGGCCGACTTGCCGGCGGTATGTTGACGTTGAGCGACGCGATGGGGGACATCCCGCCGCACTGGCTCGTCTATTTCGCGGTCGAAGATTGCGACGGAGCGGTCGACAAAGCTTCCGGAACCGGCGGGCGCGTCGTGGTGCCTCCTTCGAACATACCCGATATCGGTCGATTCTCGGTCGTCACCGACCCGCAGGGCGCGGCGTTCGCCGTGATCCAGCTCGTTCAACCGGAGACCAACTAGTTCCTGTCCAGAAACACCATAACTTGTGGTGTACGAGAGGCCTATCGAAGATGTGGGTATTATACGTTTTCAGTCGGCACCTCGTAGGCTCGGAAGCGAATGAAAATCTTGGACGAAACGAGAGGCGAATCGTCAGCAATCCATGGCTATAAACGCAGTAAGAGCAATCATTATTATCGTAATAGGTGCCTTGCCATTACCAACAGGTTGCAGGTGATGATGGAACTCCATACGTAGGATTTGAAAGAAGGCAATGAGCGCCATGTGCATCGGTCGAGACCAAAGACTCGTTTCAAGAACGAAATGACGCCTTCGATTCCGCAGCGAAATCGCCGTAGGCGTTGATAGACCCAGGAACTCTTGACCATATCGGTCACCGCGAAGTGAGCCTTGGTAAAGGCAACATCTTCAACTCCCTTGCCTTTGATGGCTTCCAAGTTTGCCTTTGAAGAAAACGCGCCATCGTAGGCAACCTGGCGCGGGGCCCGTTCGTAGAGTTCGACTTGACGGTCGATCATGGTTTCCGCGAGAGTTGAATCGGACGGATTCCCATCCAAGATCACGCAATCCAAAATCATCGAGGACGAGCCACCAGTCAAACACACCTTGTGACCGTAGAGAGTCTCGCGCCGGTCTTTGCGAATAATGTCGGTGTGTTCTTCGAAGATCGAAACGACCTTTTCCTCCGCAGGCACACGCTCTTCATCAATCACTCTACGCCGAGTTTGGTTGATGACTTTTTCGGTGAGGACGAGAAAGTGCTTAAAATCCGCGGCGATCTTCTCCGCACTCACTCGCTTCACCGGCTCGGTCAAGCCGGACTCGTCCAACTGGTCTGCAACGCGTTGAGCGGAGCGATAGGTTTCTTCCGACACCTTCAGTAGATCTCGATAGACGCGACGCCTTTGTTCCTTATCCTTCGCGTTTAGAACTCCCAGTCGACGTCTCTTCGCTCGACGCGTTCGATTGCCGAAGACCACTACTGTACCCAGCAGTTCGCGAGTTCGGCACATGAGGCGAGTGAGAACTCGGACGCAGTCATAAAGAAGCTCGGAGTCCGTAGGAGAATGAATATTCGACTCCACTACCGTGCAGTCCACTCGTACTTTTCTTCCTTTTTCGATCGCGGTCTTCTCGGCAACACTCACCAACTCTCGGTTGATTTTCTCCAGCGTTTCGAACTTCACGGCTTTGATGTTTGCTGCTAGGGTCGACTTCGACGGGCTCGGCTCTATGATGCCGAGCTGGCAAAACGTCCGATAGCTTCGAGAGTCTGCCAAGTGAAACGCCAGCTCCCGATAGGTGAACTGATTCAGCTGCTTGACCAACAACGCCCGGAGAACCTGCTCCGCGCTCATTCCCCCACGACCAACATCGCTCCCTGCCGATGGGGTGACCGACCTCAGGTCTTGCAGTACCAGCTCATTCAGCTTAGGATGGGCATCGAGCACCGACGAGATCGCTTCGAGCTCGCGCGCGTGCTCCACCTCCAGCCAGGGCTCGCATAGGCTTGGTTGTGGGTTGATCGTTTTTCGCATTTAGGGCTGGTCTCCTTTGGAGTTAAGTCGTTTAGAATCTGCGTTTTTGTCGACTCGATACTAAACGACACTCCCTCAGAAGGCTAGCCCTAAATTTGCGATTACCCCTTTTTTCTCAACCTCTTACACCTGTCAGGACGGGTACCAACTAGTGCCTGAGAGGTTCGGCTGAAATTGATTCGATTCCTAGCACTCGCAGTTCTGACCGCGTGCTCGTCCCCGCCATCGTCACCTGCCGAGCTTGTCTTTTGGGGCGGCGCCATCTATACGCTGAATGCCGAGGCCCCTTGGGCGGACGGGCTCGCGATAGCGGATGGACGCATCCTTGCGATCGGCAACGTCGAGGCCCTCATCGGTGAAGACACACACATCGTCGACCTCGATGGACGACTGCTTCTTCCAGGCTTTCACGACGACCGTGTGGATCTCGCGGCCGGCGCTGCTTGGCTCGAGGAGACGGGCGTCACGCCATCCGACGCCCCGACCTATCTCCACCGCTTCGGCATCACGAGCGTGCGCGCGCTCGATAGCACTCTCCCCGAAGCACTCCCCCTGCGAACCATCGAGGCTCGGGGCGACGCTCGGGGCGGTGTACGCTTCGGAAGCGGCTGGCCGGAAACCACGATCGACCCTCTTGTCAGGCTCCACAGAGCCGTGACCGGCCTCGATCTCGATGGTCGGCGCGTTTCGAGCGAGAAACTGAACGTCGAGAACGCCGTCCCTCGCTACGCGGCGTCTCGGCTCGAGCCCGGCGAGCTCGGCGATCTCGCGGTTTTGTCCGAGAACATCCTGAAAATCCCACCCGAGCGGATTGCGGAGTGCAAGGTCGAGATGACCGTGTTCGGCGGCCGTATCGTTTACCGAGCTGCCTCGTTTGACCAAGGATACCGTCAACGCTAGATTGATCCAGTCGAAAGGAGGTCACGATGAAAACACTCTTCATGGTGCTGGTTCCGGTGCTGCTTTTCGCCGCGCAAAGGCCCGATCCAGAGATGATGCAGAAGATGATGGAAGCGAGATTCCATCTCAACGGCGTCTTCGACAAAGACATCGACGCCAAAGTTCCTGTCGGCGATTTGAGTCTCCCGGAGAGGGCCGTGGCGCGTTTCGACGCCAATGGCGACGGCTACGTCACCTTCGACGAGTACGGCAAGATGCAGCAACGCTCCGCGACTGGCCCCGCCGAGCCGAGGGACCGCTCAAACTTTACGCATCTGCAAAAAGGCGGCTTCCCCTTGAACGTCAATCCCGAGATTGTCTCCGCCGACGACGTCGAGATCGGCGACGTGGACATGGTCATGGGTGTCGTCATCAACGTCCAGCCGCGCGCCTATCCGGTAAACTACATGAACGGGCCTTTCAACGAAATCGTGAACGACGAGCTCGGCGGTGAGGCCATCGCCCCCTCCTGGTGACCCATCGACCATAGCGGCGTCGTGTACGCCCGTGAGTTCGATGGCAAGAAGCACAACTTTGGCGTCGTCGGCGTCGATGAAGGCACGCTCATCATGTATGACGACGAGACGCAGTCGCACTGGAGCCAGCTCTTCGGCAAAGCCGTGAGCGGGAAGATGCAAGGCGCAGCGCTCGAGAAGCTTCCTTCCACGATGACGACCTGGGCTCAGTGGAAAGCGCTTCACCCGAAGACGACCGTTTACGTGAAGCGCTCCGTTCCCTACAACTCGCGTTTCACGAAAGAGACCTTCGAGAAGGTCGCGAACATGGACCCGGGCCGCGCTCGCGGCAACGACCTCATCGTTGGGCTCGAAGGCCATGTCGAAGCGCGCGCCTATCTCCTCCGGCGGCTGGCCGACAAACGCTTCGTCGAAGAACGGTTCGAAGGGGCTCCAATTGCGGTCTATTTGAGCAAAGACCTCTCGACGGCGCGGGTCTACGAACGCCAAGTCGATGGCCGCGCTCTGAGCTTCCACCTCACGAAGGATGAACAACTCGAAGACGCACAGACGGGCTCCCGGTGGAACCCTGTAAGCGGCGCAGCCGTCTCCGGACCTTTTTTCGGCAAGAAGCTACAAAGCTTGATCTCGACTTTCGCGGTTTGGTTCGCCTGGGAGCACTATCGGCCCGATACGACGATTCATGGAGAGTCGGAATAGCTCGTATCGCATCTTTCAGGACCTGAGCGCGTTACAGTTTATGCGTCAGCTCGCGCCGTCATCCCAATCTTCCTCGTCGTTCTCGTCGTTCTCGTCGAGTGAAGCGTCGTCCTCGCCCCAAACACTATCGTCCTCGACCAATGACTCGTCTTCTTCGTCGCCCTGATCTTCTTCGTCGCCCTGATCTTCTTCGTCACCCTGATCTTCTTCGTCACCCTGATCTTCTTCGTCACTCTCGTCATCGTCGTCGAGATCGTCGTCCTCGAGCTCGGGCTCATCGGGCTCGGACCACTCCTCATCCTCCGAGCTATCATGCGAGTGACGCCAAATGGGACGTGCCATCAGCGCGGATTATACAGCAGCGTCAATAGAGCAAGTATGCGCGGCGATGCTCAACGAAACGCGCGAGCTCAGACGCTTCCCGTCCGACGATCGCGTCTACTGCCATCCCGTCATCGAGCGCCCGCCGTGGCCGATCGGCGCCGAGCAGCAAGTCTATCCAGTAGCGCTCGCCGCGCCGCACCCACTCGAACGCTTCGGGATGAAGTGCTTTGATCGTCGCAATCGTCGTGAGTCCGGTGCGCACGGCTTCGAAGAGAGTTGGATCGGTGATCGTTATCGCGACCCCGTAGCAGATCTCATCGCGATACTTAGGCCGGGGCGAGGCAGTGATCGCGCGCGGTGTAAACGAGGTACTGCGGAAGCGAACACCGGGAAGCTCCGCCTGCGAAAGCGCCGCCGCTAGCTTTTCCCCATCGATCCAAGGCGCGCCGATCCGCTCGAACGTGTCTTCGATACCGCGACCTTCGTTCACGTTGATCCCCTCGATCAATCCGAAGGTCGGATAAGCCAGGGCGGCGCGGTCGGTGCGAATGTTCGGTGACGGAGGATTCCACGAGAGCCCGGTGTCCTTCCATAGCGTCGAGCGCCGGAGGCCTCGCACGTGTATAACCTCGAGCTCGAGCCCCGTCATCGACGCACCGAACAGCCCTGCCAGCTCACCCGCCGTCATGCCACGTACAAGAGGGATCGGAGCAATCCCGACAAAGGACGCAAAATCCGGGTGCAGTACGGGACCCTCGACCCGAACACCACCGAGCGGGTTCGGTCGATCGAGTACGACGAAGCCGATCTTCGCAGCGGCAGCCTTCTCCATGGCGAGCTTCATGGTGCTGATATAGGTGTAGAAACGGACACCGATGTCCTGAACGTCAAAGACGAGTGTATCGATCCCGTCGAGCATCTCGGGCGTCGGCGCGCGTGTATCGCCGTAGAGGCTGTGAACGGGGATCACCGAAAACGTACCGGAGCCGACATCGTCCCCCGCCGCCACATCCCCGCGATAACCGTGCTCCGGTGAAAACAGCGCGACGACGTCCACACCAAGCTCGTCCCGCAAAACGCGGAGGGTGGACACCCCGTCGCGAGTGACGCCGGTATGGTTCGTAATGAGCCCAACGCGTCCCGAAAGTGTCCCTCTATCCTTCCGAAGCACATCAACCCCGGAAAGAACTGGAGTGTCAGCCCCCTGAAAGGAGAGAAAAGCGAGAGCAACCCAAAAAAACATCAACGCCGCCTTGGTAGCAGGAAGCAGGTAGCGGGTAGCGCCACGAACTACGGTGAAACGAGCTCAATCCATCCATGAACATCTTCGGCCAAACCTCGACGGATGTCCGTAAGCTGCTTCAAAAGTTCCGGGCCGATCTTGCGTTCGGCATCCGGCTTCAACTGAAGGACACCTTCTTCGCTGCCAATCTCGATGACGGGAGAGATCGTCGCCGCTGTGCCGACACCGAACGCTTCGTCGAGCTTGCCGGCTTCGTGCGCTTCGGTGATCTCTTCGATGGAGACGGGTCGCTCTTGGACCTCGACATTCATGTCCTTCAAGAGCGTGACAACACTATCGCGGGTGATGCCTCGAAGAATCGTTCCCGACAATTCGGGCGTTACCGCGACGCCGTCGATGACGAAGAAGATATTCATCGTCCCGCATTCTTCGATGTAGCGGTGCTCCTGGCCATCGAGCCAGAGGACGTTGTCGTAACCACGGTCTTGCGCCTGTTTCGCCGCGTAGTAGCTTGCCGCATAGTTGCCTGCCGTCTTGGCTTCGCCGACGCCGCCCCGGGCTGCCCGAACGTATTCGCGCGTGACCCAAAGCTTGACAGGCTCCGAGTAATACATCCCGACCGGACAGGTAAAGATGACGAACTTGTAAGTGTCGGACGGTTTCACACCGATAAAGTCGTCGCTCGCGAACATGAGAGGGCGCAAGTAAAGCGAGCTGTCTTTCTGGTTCGGAATCCAATCCGCGTCGAGGCGTACGAGCTCTTTGATGCCGTCGAGAAAGATCCCTTCTGGGACCGGCGGCATCACCATACGCTCGGCCGAGCGGTTCATGCGCTCGAAATTGTCGCGAGCGCGAAACAAGACCGGCTTCCCGGCAGCATTTCTATAGGCTTTCATGCCTTCGAAAATGGCCTGGCCGTAGTGGAGCGTCGGCATGGCCGGTGCTAATTGCAGCGGGCCGTAAGGCACGATCTCATGCGACTGCCACGCGGCATCGCTGTAGTTGGCGACGAGCATGTGATCGCTGAACACGCGGCCAAAAGGAATGTTGTCGAAGTCGACCTCGGCTATACGAGAGGCCTTGGTTCGGGTGATTTTGATTTCGCCAACCGTCGTCATCTATCTTTGCCTCTACTGCTAAATTGTTTCGTTACAATGTGTTGGACGTAGCGTCCCCGCTCTCAACTATTGTAACGCGTTTTCACGGACAAAGCAGTGCACGTTGCGTCACCGTTCGATTCCCTATATAAATGTCCCGCTTTGTGAGATTTACCAGAAGGCCGTGCGCACGATGACGGACAACGACGACGTTCTAGAATCTCTTCCTCTTCCCGAGATGACCCCGCTCGGTCTCGCTCGGCAGTTCGGCCCCGGATTGATCTTGATGATGACCGGCATCGGTACCAGTCATCTCGTTACCGCGCCGGTCGCGGGCGGCCGGTTCGAGTTCGCGCTTCTGTGGGCAATCCCGGTCGCTTATATCTTCAAATATTACGGTTTTGAGATGGCGTTTCGCTTTACGAACGCCACAGGCCGCAGCATGCTCGACGCTTATTCCACGGCGTGGCACAAGTGGCCGGTTTGGTACGTGCTCATCACGACGATTCTGCAAGCCGCTCTTGGCCAAGCGGGACGGCTCACGGCGGCTGCGGCGGTCGCCTACTTCTTTTCGCTGTACTACTTCGGTGTCGACATCCCGTCTTACACTTTTGCCCTCGCAATCGGCGTCCTCAGCGTGGCTCTCATCCTGAGCGGACGTTACCGCGTCGTCGAGCTCGTGACGAAAATTTGCGCGGGCGTCTTGCTGCTCTCAACGGTCGGCGTTTTTCTGCGCTCGCCTGCCCCGCTTTCCGGGATGGCGCATTTCTTCATCTTCGAGACGCCGGACGGATCGTGGCTCATTCTCGCAGCCTTTCTCGGACTTCTTCCCACGGGTATCGACGTCTCACTCCAGGCTTCGGAATGGGGCAAAGCGAAGAAGGCAGGCATGGGCCGCATCCGCGATCATCTCGAGCATCGCGGGCTCGTGGCGACGTTCGACTCCTTCAGCTCGAGCAAAGAAGACCTTTCGGTCGATACATCCAAGCTCTCGCCCCATGCCCTCGAATATTGCCGGCGGTGGTTCCGCATCGGCCTTTGGGACTTTCGCGCCGGACACATCATCTCCTTCATCATCGCGACGATCTTTCTCGCCCTCGCGGCCGTGTGGATCTATCCAAGCGAAGTCGAGGGGCGGGCCGTTATCGGTCAGATTGCCCAGATCTTCACCGAGAGCGTCGGCCCGTGGATGATGATCGTTTTTCTCATTGGCGCTCTCGCGGCAACCTTTTCGACGGCGTTCAACTACTTCGATGGCTGGCCAAGAGTGGTCGGCGCTTGTTGCCGGAATCTCTTCCGAAAGACGGCGGCTCTCTCCGGTATCGCGCGCGAGGATCTTACGGACGAGCACCGCAGCAAATGGTACTCGGAGTTCAACATCTATCGCCTGACGATGTTCTACTCCCTCATCGCATCCGTTGCGTTCGTTGCCGGCGTCGACCGTCCCGTCCAGCTCGTGCTCGTCGCGTCCGCGCTCGCCTTTTTCGTAGCCCCTATCATCTTCGGGCTAAATCTCTATTACTGCTTCACCGTTATCTCGAAAAAGGACCGTTACTTCTACCCCAGCACTTTCGATGCGTGGTTCGGCTGGGCGAGCCTCGTGATCTTCACCGGAATGACGGCGATCCTCATCGCGGCGCGGATTTTCGGGATCGAGCTGTTCGGCGGCTAAGCGGCATATCAGCTCACAGCGAGGGGTTCTTTTTCGAGCGTGCCCATCGCAGCGGCCAGTCCCGACTTTAAATCGGTCGCGTGTCCTTGCGCCGCCAGCGAATGGCTGAGGCACGACATGAAAAAAAGAATCCGCTCGGGTGAAGACGAATAGCCCATGAGCCCGACGCGCCACACCTTTCCAGCGATGGCGCCGAGCCCACCGCCAATCTCGACATTGAACGTCTCGAGCAAGTAGCGGCGGACCTTCGCGTCGTCGATGCCGTCGGGCACCCGCACGGTATTGAGTGAAGGCAATCGATATTCGGGCGCAACGAACATCTCGAGGCCCATCGCTTCGACGCCGGCCACGAAAGCTCGATGGTTGCGAAGATGTCGCGCGATTCGATTCGAAAGCCCTTCTTCTTCGATCAAGTTGAGCGCTTCGAGAAGGCCGTAATTCAAGGTGCTCGAGCTCGTGTGGTGGTACTTGCGTCCCGTCCAGTACTCGTCGAGAAGCTGAGCGTCGAGATACCAGCCGCGCACGGGATGGCTTCGATGCTTCATGGCGTCGACGGCGCGTTCGCTGAACGTGATGGGCGCCAGGCCAGGGGGCGAGCCAATGCATTTCTGCGAGCAGCTATAGGCCGCATCGATGCCCCACTCGTCGATCTTGACATCGACGCCGCCGAGCGACGTGACCGTATCGAGAAGGATCTTGACGCCATACGACTTCGCCAGACGGACGACATCGTCCATCGGTTGCAGCACTCCCGTGGAAGTCTCCGCGTGCACGAGCGTGATGACTTTGTAGCTGCCATCTTTGAGAGCCGCTTCGATGCGCGCAGGATCATCTGGCATGCCCCACTCGCTTTCGACAACGGTGACGTCCGCGTCCTGTCGCTCCACCATCTGGCGGATGCGGTCGCCGAAATAGCCGTGGACGCAACAGAGAACGCGATCTCCCGGCTCCAATAGGTTCGCGACACACATCTCCATTCCCGAGGTCCCCGTCCCGGGCGAGGCTTGAGTCAAGCGGTTTTCCGTTTGGAACACCATGCGCAGACGTTCCCGAATCTGGTCGAGCACTTCGAGATAAGCGGGGTCGAGATGGCCGATAACCGGGGAGGCGAGGGCTCGGTAAACGTTGGGATGGATGTCGAGCGGGCCAGGTCCCATCAGTGTTCTCATGGGAGCCGCGCCCCGTTTCACTGTCATCTACTTCGCTCCTTTCATTCTCGCGACGTTCACTGAACGCCATGCTTGCATTCCCTGAGACTCTACACTAAATTACCACCGTTCCCGTTGCGGTTCCGTCTCAAAGCAGGAATTTAGCGGATTCGAAGGCTGTGCCGCCGTCTTCGCTGGGGTGCCAAATGGAAGGCACGTTGAGCGAGATGAGCACTGTGGACGGCGGTTTCGTGCGCAGACGGACGGGTCGCGCCGTCCCTACCACTTCCGTCACCGTCGCCCTCCTCGAAGACAACGTCCCCGTCGCCTACGGTGTCGTGCGCAATCTCTCCTAGATCGGCGCCTGCATCATGACCGATACGGTCTTGCGACCCGGCAACAGCTACCAGTTCCGCATGAGTTTTTTTAGCGGTGAGGTTCTCGAAGCCGTTGCAACGATTGTCTGGAGTGAGTCCCGCCACACCGGCATCGCGACGTCGGTCGAGATCCCGCACGGGCTCGCGTTCGACAAGATTAACGACGCCCATCGTGACAATCTCAAGAGCCTTCTCGATTCCGGACAGTTCGGCCACAAAACGGAGCACTAACACGGCACGATAGGAGACGACCTTCTGATACAGGACACTTCATCAAAATTGTGTGCCGCATCAATTCTCTCATCGAGGGTGGATCTCCATGTCGTCGATCGCTTTCATGACCGCGTCGTGAAACTTGGGACGCACGTCATAGAGCTTCCGGTTCTCGCGCGTTGGGTGCACGCGGTTCGTCAGAAGAAGGGCGAAGAGCTCGCGCTCCGGATCGATCCACATCGACGTGCCGGTGAAGCCCGTATGGCCGTAGGACGCGGCGGAGAAGTAAGCCCCCGAAGAGCTAGGCTCCGAAGGCGTATCCCACCCGAGAGCCCTGCTGCTGTCGGGAGCGAGCTCGGCGCGCGTCGTGAAGAGCTCAATCGTTTCCGCGTTGACGATGCGCCGGCCGTTATAAGCACCGCCGTTCAGGTACATTTGCGGGAATGGTGCGAGGCTCGACGCCGTCGAAAAAAGACCCGCATGGGGCGCTAGGCCTCCGAGACCGAAAGCATTTTCGTCGTGCACTTCGCCGTGCACGACCCGGTCGCGCCACGCATCCTTCTCCGTGGGCGCGATGCGCTCGAGCAGAGACGCTGGAGGACGAAACATGGTCTCGTCCATCCCGAGAGGATCGAAGACTTCCTCCTGGGCCATCACATCGAGCGGCTTCCCTGATATCCGCTCCAGAATCTCTCCCAAGAGCAGAATCCCTAAATCCGAATAGGAAGTCTTACTGCGAGGAGAGTAGTCGAGTGGCATCTCGCAAATCGCTTCGATATAGCCCCGGCGAGCTTTTTCGGGCGGTTGGCCTTCGAACTTCATATACAAGTCCGTCCACCAGAGAAGCCCTCCCGAATGGGAGAGAAGATCCTTCACAAGCACACGGTCCTTGTGTTCACCGCGGAACTCGGGAATGTAAGCGGAGACCGGGCTGTCGAGATCCAGGAGATCCCGCTCGTAAAAAATCATCGACAGCGTGGTCGTAACGAAGATCTTCGTGAGCGAGGCAAGATCGAAAATCGTATCGACCCGCATCTGCTCGGCGCCGTCGTCATAGCTCATATAACCGAAAGCTTTTTGGAGCACGATCTGGCCGCGCCGCGCGACGAGAACGACGGCACCCGGCGCGGCGCCGTCTTCGATAGCCTCTTCCACGAGGCGCCCGACCGCGTCGAGTCGGCTCTTCGCAATCCCGACATCCTCCGGATTTCTCACTTCAGCGAGCTTCATGCGCCGCGCATCCACGTGAATTCCATGACCCTGAGGATACCGCGCCGAAAGGCCAACGGGAAGCTTCCCGGAAATGGCGACTTCACCGAAAAGTGCCCGCGCAAGGGCACGCTGCGAACCCGGCGCTCCGTCATAGGTCGTCACGAGCGCGGCGGCGTCGGGAACCCTGTTCAGTGCGTAGGGGCTTCCGAGGCTCGCGAGCACGACGCGCGTGCCACTTCTCGCTAGTGCGCTCAGCGTTTCGGCCAATTCTGACGCGAGCTCGCCTCGGCCAAGAAACGATCGCGTGCGCGCGTAGCTTGCCACGAGCACGACCTCGCCGTCCTGGGGTCGGATTTCCTTGGCGCGGGTTGCAGCGGTGCGCGGTGTCAGCCGGATGCGGCGAAGCGTGGCGGCGCGTCTTTCGAGCTCCTCTGCGAAAATATCGGGCTCGGAATCCCCGTCGTTCGACAAAACGAAATCCACGAGCAACATGCGCGGTGGCGCGGCACCAGATCGCGCTCGTTCTTTACGAGTGTTATGGTCTTGTCGAAAAGTCGGTCGAGGCGATCCGCAAATCCAGGTTCGGCGACGCGCAAAGGAAGTGCTTTGAGGTCCACCGTTCGATTGCGATGAAGCCCGACCCGCGCTTTCGCCTCGAGGATGCGCCGAACCGCGTTATCGATCCGAGCGAGCGGGATATCACCGCGCTCGACGCCTCGAAGCACGGACTGATAGGCCACCAAGGGGTCGGGCGGCACGAGCAACATGTCGACTCCCGCGCGCACCGCGGCTACAGCCACCTCGCCATCCCAAGCGTTCCGCCGGGCGCCGAGCATGTCGAGGGCATCGCTCACGATGAGCCCGTTGAAGTCGAGATCGCCTCGGAGCACTCCCTGAAGCACTTCCTTCGAAAGCGTGCTCGGCCTATCCCTCGCACCCCCGAGAGCGGGCACCGCGATATGTCCGGGCATGACCGCTGCCACGCCGGCGTCGATGGCGGCGCGAAACGGCGCTATCTCGACGCGTTTCAACCTTTCTAGATCAAGATCGAGCACTGGAAGCCCGAGATGGGAATCGACCACGGTCGCGCCGTGACCCGGGAAGTGTTTCGCAGTCGTCAGCACGCCGAGCGATTGCGCGCGCTCGATATACGCGACGCCGAGCTCTCCCGCGCGATCCGGATCTTGGCCGAACGACCGCGTCGTAATAGCGCGGTTTTGCGGGTTCGTGTTCAAGTCGAGAACAGGATTCAAGAGCAGATGAATCCCATAGGCCCGCGCTTCACGCGCGGTGACCTCGGCTTGAAACTCCATGTCCACCCGACGTGCGCCCGCTCCCATCGCCATGGCACGCGGGAAGCGGCTCCCGCCTTCGACGCGCATGGCGGTTCCCCACTCGTAGTCCGACGCCATGAGAAGCGGGAGCTTCGAAGCTTCCTGAAGCCGATTCACGATAGCGGCCGTTTCGAAGGGCTCTCCTTTGAAGAACACGACCCCGCCAATGCGCTCCGAACGCGCGGCAACGATGAGGGTACGCGCCTCGGGATCCGACGCGTTGACAAAAACACCGTCGCTGCGCGGATAGATCATCTGCCCGACTTTTTGCTCGAGTGAAAGACCGGCGAGGGTCTCATCGACCCACGTCTTGGCCGCGATGGCGGCGTGCTCCCCGCGGCGCGATCCGGCGCAAGCAACGTACGAGACGGCGAGCACCAAAAGGCATAGGTTTCGTTTCATGTCGCGCCCATACTACTCATAGTACTGAAAGACGCAATCCCGGCCATCTGGGGGCGGGCGCGTGGCCCTGTTGTCGTTAAAACGCGTCCTTCCGCAGCCGCACTCCTCCTGTGGGCAGACCGTATCGGAAGACGTTTCTTTTTGCGGCCGGTCGGCTTGTCCGGATTAATGGACTAATAATGATGAGACACAACCTCGCATGGCTAAGGGAAAGCTATCTACGATGAGCTCTTTCTCGCGAATTCTTGGGGTTCAGTTCTTCGAACCCGCGGCGCCTCGAAAAGTCAGGGTTGTTCGTCCGCACGACAGTCGCATCTCACAACCGGTCACACCATTGATTGTATCGGGACAATCACGGGTGTAACCCACATCGTTTCAACAACCGCATCCCTTCGGCGATGGCATGGCTGTTGCAATTCCGTTGGAACGGGAGGTCACTCGAATGGATAACTGGATCCATGACTTGCGATATAGCCTACGCGTGCTGGCCAAGCACAAAGGTTTTACCGCCATCGCCGTTGTGACGCTCGCCCTCGGCATCGGTGCGAGCACGGCTATCTTCTCGGTGCTGAATGCCGTCGTGCTGCAAGGTCTTCCGTACCGGGCGGCCGAGCGCCTCGCTATCGTCTGGGTCGATTTCGGCCGGCACGGCCAATCGCTGCCCGCGGTCTCCTCCTTAGACTTTCGCGACTACCAACGAAGCGCGACGTTGTTCGAAGGCTTCGCCGCAGGGAGAGGAACGACAGCGAACCTCACCGGAGCCGGCGATCCGGAACAATTGGTTCTTGGGAGCGTCACCTACAATTTTTTCCCTCTATTGGGAGTGGAGCCGCTGCTGGGAAGAGGGTTCCTCGCCAACGAGGATGTGATGCATGGCCCACAAGTCGTCATTCTCAGTCATGGTCTCTGGCAGCGACGGTTCGGCGGCGATCCCTCGATTGTGGGGGAGGCGATACAAGTGAACGGGGCCGCGCATCACGTCGTGGGGGTGATGCCGCCCGCGTTCGAGTTGCTGCTTCCCAAAGAAGCGCTCCCGCTCGAGGACTCGGATCTGTGGGCGCCTCTCCAAGACGCGTTCGCGGGTCCTCGAAACCGGACTCTGTTGACCGTCCTCGCGCGGCTCCGACAAGGCGTTGGCTTCGAGCAGGCCCAGGAGGAGATGGCTAGAATCGCCGCCCAGTTGCGCGAAACGCACTCGGTCCATCGGCAATCGGATACGCGCATTCGCATCGTTGCTTTCCATCAGGACGTCATCAAGAACGTTCGCCCCGCGCTCCTCGCTCTGTTCGGCGCCGTCGGCTTGGTCTTGTTCATTGCTTGTGCCAACGTCGCCAATCTGCTGCTGGCACGCGCCACCGCTCGCGAGCGCGAGCTCGCCATACGAGCCGCCATCGGCGCGAGCCGCGGCCGCATCGTGCGTCAGATGCTGACGGAGAGTGCGCTCCTTTCCCTTACCGCCGGTGTCGTGGGTTTGTTGCTCGCTCTCTGGGGGATTGATTTCTTGGTGGCGCTGCGCCCGTCACATTTACCCAGGCTCGAGACCGTCACTGTGGGTGGGTCCGCTTTTGCCTTCACTGCCGCTACATGTCTTCTAACGGTCCTCGTGTTCGGCGTCGTGCCGGCGGTCAAAGCTTCTCGGCCAAAGCTTTCGGCATCGCTCAAGGAAGGTGCACGAGGGCATGTCGCTACGAGGCGCGTTCGTCGCGGGAGAAGTGGCGCTATCGCTCGTGCTACTGATCGGCGTCGGTCTGTTGATGCGAAGCTTCGTCCTGCTACAAGACGTACGGCCCGGCTTCGATCCCGAAGGTATCCTGACGTTTCGGGTCTCTCTGACGGGAAACCGATATCCGTCTTCGCAAGACCGCGACCGCTTTCACGAAGAGTTGGCAGAGCAACTCGAAGCGCTCCCCGGCGTTCGCTCCGTCGGGGCCATTTCTCAGATGCCGCTCGGCGGTCGGCGCTCGCAGGCGCCCTATGCCCATGACGAACGGACAGAGCAAAACTGGGAGAGCGTTACAGCCGATGCGAGAACGGTGACGGACCGCTATTTCGAGACCGCGGGGATGCGGCTGGTCGCCGGACGTCTCTTCGATGGGCGCGACACGGCCGACACTCGCCGGGTGGTCGTCGTCGACGACGTGCTCGCCAACAACGCGTGGCCCGGTCAAGAAGCTGTCGGCCAGCGGTTGATGCTTCCTGTCTTCGGACTGGACGGGGTGCGGCGTGAGTGGATGGATGTAGTAGGCGTCGTGGAGCACGTGCGTTTCCACGATCTCTCTCGGGAAGGGTTGGAGCAGGTGTACTTGCCCTTTCGTCAAAGATCCAACCGCAGCATGGATGTATGGGTTCGCGCCGACGGTGACCCCTCGGCACTCGCTGGCCTCGTCCAGGATATTGTGCATGCCATCGATGCCAACCTTCCCGTGCACGCACTGCGCCCAATGACGGTCTACGTTTCAGATGCCATGGCGCAGCCCAGGTTCATGTTGATTCTCGGCGCTATCTTTGGATGCGTCGCTTTGCTCCTGGCTTCGATCGCTCTTTATGGTCTCATCAGCTACAGCGTCAGCCAGCGGGCACGCGAGTTCGGTATTCGGATGGCCCTCGGGGCCCAGGCGCCGGTAATATTCGGTCTCGTGATTCGGCAGGGGCTGCGTCTCATTCTCATAGGCATCGCCATTGGCGTCCCGAGCGCATTTCTCGCCACCGGCGCACTTTCCAGTTTGCTGTTCGGCGTGAGCGCCACCGATCCGTTGACCTTCGTCGGCATTCCGCTATTGCTGGCCGCGGTTGCTCTTCTGGCGTGTTATGTCCCTGCGCGCCGTGCGACGCGTGTCGATCCCAACGTTGCTTTGCGCCACAACTGAGGCCCGGCTAGTTCCTGTTACTGTGTCGCCTTTTCAGCGTCCACTCGGCCCAGTGATTCCTTCATCGGCACCAGGTGCGGCGTGAGCAGATTCGAACGCCGCGAGCTCCCCGTCGCCATCGACGTCACAGACAGCCTGGACCGTAAACACCGAGTCCGTCGCGGTGACGGAGTAGCTGCAATAGCTGCTTCCTTCCTCAGGAACCCATCCAAGCTCCGTGAAGGCATGCTCGTCGGGTCATGGCCGGCGAGTGCGCCCCGGTCGTCCCGGCGGCGTGGAAGGCAGAAATAAGTATTTCCCGTGGCTCAAGAAATACTCGGCCTCGGCAGACGCGATGGCGGTGAGGGCGTCCCTCACCTCGGCCGCGGCCTTCGCGGCCTTTGCCCGCGCCCAGGCGCTCAAGCAAGATGGGACGGCAATCGCGAGCACGATGATGATGATGATCACTACCGGCATAATGAACTCGGTCGGATTGTGGAATCCGCTTTGCCCTCGCCAAGCTTCACGTCGGCCTTGCACGGTGGTCCGCGGCCCCTCCTCACTCATTGCAAGACCTTATCAGCTGCCATTTTGGTGCCTAACGATATTGTACAGTGCCAAGAATCCCACGCATCGCGGCGTATTCGGGACTCGACGATTCGACGTGGCCGATGTTCTAGAATGCAGCATGAAACGGCTCATCGTCACCGCAGACGATTTCGGGCTTACCCCCGGGGTCGTCACCGGCATCGTCGAAGCGCACGAGCGAGGCATCGTGACCGCAACATCTTTGATGGTCAACGCCGAAGCGGCGGAGAGCGCCTTCGCCTGGGCGCGGGATCACAGGTCTCTCGCGGTCGGGCTTCATTTTGTCCTCACGTTCGCGCGCCCCGCCGGCCCGCGTGAGCCGCTGGGCGCTCTCATCGACGACGAGGGACGTTTCCGCAGGCTCGAATCCGGTGCCCATGAGCGAGCCACGCCACAGCAAGTTCGGAGCGAGCTTCGTGCTCAGCTCGAACGCTTCGAAAAGGGAGTCGGCCGCGCGCCCACCCACATGGACGGCCATCACCACGTCCATGCCTTTCCAGGGATCTTGACAGCCGTTTTGGAAGAAGCGGTAAGGCTGGGCGTGCCGGTGCGCGCTCCCGACGACGCGACGCGCGAGCGGATCCGTCGAGCAAGTGTCGAGACCACCGATCACTTTCTCGCAAGCTTTTATGGCGCCGACAACGTGAGCGAAGACCAGCTGCTCGAGATCCTGAACGGCGCTCCCGACGGCACGTCGGAGCTCATGTGCCACCCAGCAAAGCAGGACGACCGGCTCCAAGCTTTGAGTAGCTATGTAGGCCCGCGGTGGACGGAGCTTGCTACGTTGACTTCACCCCGCGTCGTCGCCGCGACGACTCACTTCGCCACATAGCTCGAACTTCGACAAGGCATTCTGGGGCACTGACACTGACATTGACATGCGCCTCAATTAGAGAGACGATCCGAGCAGAGGGGAAGGAGGTAAGTTTCGTGGAAATGGACCGGAGAGCATTTTTCGGCAGCCTGGGGGGCGCGGCGGCAGTCCAAGCGATGAGCCCGAACGCCCGTGCTGAGGCGCTCGAGCATTACATGGTCGAGCAACTGAACAGCTCGGAAGGTTCCACCGAAGACGAAGATACTAGGACGCTCGACTTCTACGATCCCGAGCGGCCCGTGCCGCGCGGGGCGGGACGGCTCTTCGCCGAGAACAAGAACTTGAAGCCGATGCCGTCGAAGCCGACTCTCGTGGATTTCTTCGAGCTGCGGTTCGCCCCCGCCAGGCACGTTCTCCAGAGCGCGGCGCGCGCGCTGAAGACGGGCCAACCCGAGCGCACCGTGCTCGCTTGTATACTGCACGACACCGTGCTCAACATGATCAAGCCCGACCACGGCTGGTGGGGTGCGCAACTCTACGAGCCCTACGTCGACGAGCGTGTGAGCTGGGGCATTCGATACCACCAAGCGCTCCGCTTCTTTCCCGATCCCCAAGTCGGCTACGAATATCCCGACTTCTACAACCGCATCTTTGGCACGGACTACGAACCCGATCCGTATCTGAAAGCGGCCTACAAGAAAGCTCGCGACCACAAGTGGTACATGGAAGCGCGGCTCATCACGATGAACGACGAATACTCGTTCGATCGCGAGGCCAAAGTCTCCATCGAGCCTTTCATCGATATCATCGGTCGCCATTTCAAGCAGCCCGAAGAGGGTCTCGGCTGGGACGATTCGCCGTCGTCCCACATGTGGCGCTCGATCTCGAACCCGAACCGACCTCTCTAGATCTATCCGTTCGAGGCACTGAGCTCCCACGCGGGGCTCTGTGCGACCGAGGAGTCCGGAGACGTCAGCTCTCCCGAAGCGCGGTCGCTACCGGCAGGCGCGCGGCGCGTATCGCCGGCAACAGCCCGCCAACGAGCCCGATCATCACGGCGTAGAAGATGCCTCTGCCGAGCAGTGCTGGCGTCACGTCAAAGGCGAAGGCGACTTGCGAGAAGCTCTGAAAGTTCATCGTCGCGGCCCGGAAGCCGTCGAAAGCCACGTAAGCGAGTCCCGCGCCGACAGCGCCACCGACGAGCGCGAGCACGAGAGCTTCTGCGAGCACCGAGATCACAACCGGGCCACTGCCGAACCCGAGCGCCCGCAGGGTTGCGATCTCGCGCGTTCGTGACGACACCGCGCTGTACATCGTGTTGAGCGCGCCGAACACGGCGCCAATCCCCATCAAGCCCGCGATCATCGTGCCGAGCCCAGTAATGAGGCGGGTCGTCGCCGTCGATTGTGCGGCATAGTACTCCTCCTGCCTCACGACCTTAACGTTGAGCCGTGGGTCTGTCGTCAGCTGATCCTTGAAGCTTTGAAAACCCTCCGGTCGCTCGAGCTTTGCATAGACCGCTTGAAACGAGCTGCCGCGGCGATACGCCGGCTGCAGAACACCCGCATCCGTCCAAATCTCGGACTCGGAGATACCGCCATCAGCTTCGAAGATACCGACGACGATCCAGTCCTCCTTGCCGACGGGAATGCTGTCTCCGAGTTCGAGACCGACGAACTGGCGTGCGGCGCCCGAGCCGACGATAACTTCGTTCCGGCCCCACGCAAAGGGACGGCCCTCAATGATATCGATTTCACTGCGCACGCTAAACGCCATCGGTTCGACGCCGCGTTCAAAAGACCCCACTACCAACGCGTCGGGTACGGATAAACGTGACGCGATTTCACTCACGAGCCGCATAGCGCCGACATCTTCCACTTGGGCGCCGGCAGAGCATACACTATACTTTCACTTTCGTCCAGAATTCTCACGTAAAGCTCGACTATCAGTACGGAGTTCAACCCTCAATGTTGCTTGCGACGCTCGCGCCGACGGCCACGACCGCGGTCACTCGAAAAGCGGTCTTCCATTGATGCTGTCAGCATCTGGCCGCGCTCGCTGAGTTGTGCGCTTGGCTCGGCGACGCCATACTCATGAGGTGACTATTATCGAGTCGTCGCCGACTCACGTGTAAGCGAGAACAAACACTATTTGAGCGACGTAGTCTTCGGCGCGGCGCTCGGAATCCTCGTCGGTCGCACAATCACCATCGAGGCTGCAAAGAATCGATTCGCCGCCAGTCCCATATGGGTCCCACGGGGTGCTGCGTTCGGTTCACGTGGCTAGGCTCGAGCGGACCCGGCGCTCACCGTCGGTAATCGCTGCACTATGATATCGGCGTTATCCAGGTCGCCCCGCTTGTTACCGCTCGTGTCGATCGTGCTCGCCGGCGCCGACTTCAGGATGCGCGGTCCAGCGTTCGAAGCCGTGACTCGTAGCGGTTAGGCGGACCTCCTTCGTTTCGCCAGGTTCGAGATCCACGGATTTTGTAGGGCCGAGCTCTCTTTCGCTCGACAGGTGGACCTCTACCCGGACTTTTGATAGCGTCTCGCCCGTTATGTTCTCCACCGTGCCTGTGAATGAGTAGCTCTTCCTGTCATAAGTCAACATCAGTCGCACACCGTTTCGGACGTCGTCGTACTTCTCGTCGAGGTCGAGCATGGTGCCGGATTCCTCGCCCTCCTCGCCCCGCTGGCCATCGTCCCGGGCGTGCTCACGACCGTCACCGTCCTGTTCGCCCCTTCGTGCTCGATGGTCCTGGCTTTGCGTTTCGCCGCCGCCGTCAGTGGTCATGGCGAAGAGAACGGCGCTTAACATCGCGGCGAGCGCGGCAAATGTCTTGCGAGAATGGGTCATGGCCTCTTCCTCCCTAAAACGTGGACCGCAAAAAGATGGTGGTTGATAGGATTGGTTCGGTGGGCCGCGACTCGAGCTTCGTTCTCACCCGACTTCAGGGTGGCCGGTAAACCACACGAAGCTCTCGCCGGCCGCCGACAATGTAAAGTTGATGACTTGCCCGGGGTTGAGATCCATGCGAGTCGTCGGGCCAAGCTCTACTCCGTTGGACAAGTGGACTTCGAATCGGACTCGCCTCAAGATTCCGCTCGTCGTGTTCTCAATCGTGCCGACAAACGTCATGCTTGGCGCGTCGTAGCGCACCATCGCACGCGCACCACTTTGAATTTCGTCAAAGATGTCTGCCACGCCATATTGGATTCCGGATTCTCCAGCCTCCATGCCGCCACCGACTTCGGAGCCCTCCACGCCTTCCGCGCCAGTCGGCATCGTGTTGTTGTCACAGGCGACCACCCCAATCATCAAGGTGAAGGCGATCGCAACAGCAGTTGTTTGGCTCTGGTCCATAGATGTCCTCCTAAATGGCGAGCTTTACGTCTTTCGGTACACGAACAAATAAAAAAGTAATATACGGAAGGCCGCTTAAACGAAGCTTGGAGCGCCGGACGGAAGGTCTCAGGTTGGTTTAAGGTTCATCCAAGGCGGGATGGGTCATGATAGAGGCTAATGAGAGTTCTTCTGGTCGAAGACGAGGAACGATTGGCGGCCATCATACGCGAAGGCCTCCAAGATCACGGTGTCTCGGTCGATATCGAGAACGACGGTCAATCCGGACTGTGGCGTGCACGTGAGGGGAGCTATGACGTGATTGTGTTGGACATCATGTTGCCCGGGCTCGACGGCTACTTGATTTGTCGCGCGCTTCGCGAGGCAGAGGACTGGACTCCGATATTGATGTTAACGGCGAAGCACGGCGAGCGGGACGAGGCGGACGCGCTGGACAGTGGCGCTGACGACTTCTTGACGAAGCCGTTCTCGTTCCTCGTTCTGATGGCACGTCTTCGGGCGCTAGCCCGCCGTATATCGAACGTTCGTCCGACCGTGCTGACCTGCGGCAGCCTGGTACTCGACCCGGCGGCGGCGGCCGTGCGACGCGCCGCTGCCGAGGTCGAGCTCAGCCGCCGGGAGCTCGACGTTCTTGAGACGCTGCTCCGGGCGAGGGGCCGACCGGTCTCGAAGCAGGTACTTTTGGACCGTGTGTGGGGCATCGATGCCGATGTGGACGAGAATATCGTCGAGGTCTACATCCGGTACCTCCGTCGCAAGCTCGACGAGCCGTTTGGGGTCAAGACGATCCTCACTCTGCGAAGCATCGGATACAGGCTCATCCCGGACGGATGAAGATGCGCACGTTTTTGGGTTCCGTCCGCGTTCGAACGACACTCGCCGCCACCGCACTGACCGCAGCTGAGGTTGCTGAACTCAGTCCGGATCCGCGCAAGCTCGGGCGACTGGCCCGGGAGGTGGGCGCGGAGGCGGAGCGTATGGAGGTACTCATCTCAGACCTGCTCGATCTTGCGCGCTCGGATGAGCATCGTCCGACGGACTTGGAGGAACGTATCGATCTCAGCGCCGTGTGCCGCCGTGCGGCGAATCGGCTTCCGCCGACCGAATCTGTGCTGAGGTGGCGCGGGGCCGATCCGGTCTCTGTGCATGGCGTGGCGTCACAACTAGAGCGAGCGATTTTCAACGTGTTGCACAACGCCGTTCGACACGCGAGCCACGTCGTTGAATTGGAGATCCGAAGCCACGGCGGACGAACTCAAGTCGTCGTCGACGATGATGGCGCCGGTATCGCTAGAGCAGACCGCGACCGGATCTTCGAGCGCTTCGTTCGTCTCGACCAATCGCGCGGCCGCCATACTGGAGGATCGGGTATCGGCCTTTCCCTCGTGAGAATGATCGCTGGGAGGCACAGAGGCTCCGCCTATGCGACCGACGCCCCAGCGCTCGGTGGCGCACGCTTCGTACTGGACGTAGGTCCGGCTGAATAGGGTTTGCCAGCAGCTCCTCCGTAGACATGTCTCGGCTGCGGTCAAGCTAGCGAGCGCGCCGGATACGGAGAACTTGACGCGATTTCACTTATTAGCCGCAGCGGTTCGAATAGCGGCGATATCCGTGTGATGAACGTCACTACCAGCTAGCTATTCGATGCCGGCATGCCCGTGGGCATCGCGAGAAAAACGAGCCGGTCGCTGATCACGAAGTTCAAGATCGTGCAGGACGCAATCGAGGCAATGTTCCCGACGAGGTAATGCAGCCCGAACTGTCCGACGTAGATGCTCATGAAGACGACATTTCCAAGAATCGAGAGCGCGCCCGAGGACGCGTTGAAGCGCACAAACCGCTGCCATCTCCCCGTTGCCCCTAAGAGTCCCCGATCGCCCCACGTCCAGCGTTCGTGCCAGAAGAAGTTATTTAGAATGGCGCACTGAACCGCGAACGCGGTCGCGACGAGATAGTGCATTTCGAGCCGGCCGGCCAAGAGCGTAAGCATCGTGAGCTGAACGCTCACCCCGACCCAACCGACGGCGCTGAACTTGAGCCATCTAAAGAAAACATGCCGCCATCGCTCTGCCATTATGGAAGCGGCTCCCGAAGGTAGAGGATGCGCGTGTTGCGCGCGACGGTCACGAGCAGGGTGACCAAAAGGCCGACGCTCGCGCAGACGCCGCCGACATCGAAGAGCAAGTGCTCCGTTCCCATCACCACCACGTACGGGTTGTGCAACAAATAGAGTGTTCCAACCGCGAAAAGGATCCGAAGCTCGGTCGGGCCGAGCCGCATGAAGTGGATCCGAAAAGTTCCCACAGCGTAGGCCGCGAGGTAGATCTCCGAGGCGACCATCAAGTAGACGACCATGAGCGCCGCCGCAATGGAGAGGCTCATGTAGCCGGATAGGCCGAGGCCGCCAATCAAGAAGAACGCGCCGAACACGTCGACGACATGGTCTACATAATAGCTAAATTTGGGACGCTGTGCGTGACGAACTCGCGCGAGCGTACCGTCGAGGCTATCGCCAAACCAGTTCAGAAAGAGACAAAGGACCACCCCGGCGAGCCAAAGAGGCCGGTCATGCTCAGTGGCGGCCCAGAACGAAAGCCCGGCGCCGAGCATGCCCAATAAGCCTAGTGCCGTCAGGTGGTCCGAGTTGACTCGCCGGGGCATCCGGCGCGCAAGCCACACGAGGCACCGTTTTTCGAGGCTAGAGAGAAGGCTCCCGAGGTCTCGTGTCATGTCATCCGGGGTTGCCGTTATGGTGGTCGTCGTCGTCGCCATGGCATGCCTCCTTGTGTGCTCTTCCTTCACCTGTGCAAGGGACGTTCCACGGCCGCTGCCCACCTAAACTAAAGAGAACAAAAGGTGTCGACGATTTTTTGGCCGTCCCCGGCCTATCCCTTTGGATAGACCGGCACGCGAGTGGATAGAATGGGTCGGATGCCGAAACCAGCGCTCGTGCTCTGCCGCGGTTGGCGCGGCGTGAGCGCCTTTGCGAGCGGCACGCTCAAAAAGCAAGCGGAGCGGGACCCCCTCGCGCTGAGTCGTACCGTCGTCCTCGTCCCGACGGCCGCCGCCGCGCATCTGTATAGAAACCAGCTCGAGCGCGACCTCTCGACGAAATGCGAAGTCGTGTTTCTTCCTGTCATCAGGACGCCGGGCTCTTTGTTCGAAAACCTCACAGAGCGCAGCCAAGGCAGAGTTCGCCTCGCGGACCCACTTCTTCGAGAGGCCCTTCTCGAAGAGGGCTTTCAAAAGGCCGCGAAGTCCGGGAGCCCGCCGCCGTTCAAAGTGCGCGCTGGGCTTGCGCCGCGCGTGCTGGAGTTCTACGACGAGCTTCTTCAAAATCGTGCCGAGCTCGAAGACTTCACCAAGCGCGCGATCGAAGAGCTCGAGGCACCTGACGATCTGGGCGCCGCCAGGATGGCCGCACAGACGCGCTTTCTCGAAACGTCGCTCCAAGCCTATCGCGCGGCGCTCGAACGCCTCGATCTCCACGATCCACCTTCGGTCCGCCGCGCTCTTTCGAGAGAGCCGTTTCCCTACGAGCGCGCCCTCGTCCTCGGCTCGGAGACACTCGCTCCCGCCGACCTCGATTTTCTGACGAAAGCCCGGGGCCTCGAAACACTGAGCGTAGTGGCCGTGGACAAAGTTTCTGCGCTTCCCGCCTCACTCGCGGAGGCCGCACCCGACCTCCACGTGGACGAAGAGGCGCGCGCGACGCCTCCGAAGCTTTTGAATCCAGCGGTGCACGTTGCGCGCGACCGGGAGGAGTCGCTCGTCGACGCTGTGCGGTTCATGAAACACCTTGAAGACAACGACGACCTGCCGCCTCTCGATCGCATCGCCATCGTGGTGCCGCGACCGCTCCCCTATCTCTACCTCGCGAAGAAAGTTCTCGGCGAAGGCGGCATTCCGTTCGAGCTCCAGGACAGCTTTCCGCTCGCCACCGAGCCATACATGGCCGCGGTCGATCTTGCTATCGAGCTGGTCGCGACCGACGCGCATCGCAACGAAGCCCTCGCGCTCTTACGCAGTCCGTTTTTCGTCTTCAAAGGCGTCGGCCCATCCGAGGTCGCGGCTCTTGACGAGCTCACGCTACGCTATCAAGAGCCTGGCGGGCTCGAGCGTTGGCAGAGGCTTTGGAGACGGAAGAGCCGGCCACCGGCGCAACCGAGCCTCCCCGGAATGGAGACGGGCGATGCGCCGCGGCGCGTGCTGGCACCACTCGCCGCCATCCTGGAAACGGGAAGAGCGCTCGCCGAGCTCGAGACCGAGAGCTCGCTCGGCGACAAAATCCGGTGCCTACGCGATTTTCTCAAAACCTTCACCCGCACAATTCTGGACGAGCGTCACCAAAGAGCCCGCGCCGCCGTCGATGCGATCCTCGAACGCTTGGAAGGGGCGGCTTTGCATGTCGGCGACCCTTCCATCGACTTCCGCACCTTCCGCGAAAAATTTCGCCGCGCGGTGGAGGCACACACCTTCGCTCTCCGGACGGGCTCGGGTGGCGTAACGGTGGTCGACGCCCGCTCCGCAGGGTTCGGCGCTTTCGATCTCGTAATTCTGCTCGGTATCAACGAAGGCGAGTGGCCCGCGCGCGCCGAGCGCAACATTTTCTTCCCACAATGGCTCCTGCGCGATTTCGGCTGGCCGTCGGATCGCAAGCTTTTGACGCAGGAGCGAAGTCGGTTCCAAGAGCTTCTCGATTTGGGCCGAGAGCATCTCGTGCTCATTCGCCACCAGCTCGAAGACGAGATCCCCACCGTCGCGTCGCCGTTTCTCGAAGAAGTCGAAAGCTGGCTCGAAGATCACGAGCCAGCTCCTATGGATGACGCCGAGGCCGTTTGCGAGCTCGTCGTCACGAAGAGCGAAGCACTCCGCCGAGGTCTCGTCGAGCCGTCCTCACCGCTTCCGGCCAAGCACCGGTCCGGAATCGTCGGCTCAGAGCGAGCGGTCCCGGACCCCGTGTCGCCGACGGCGCTCGAGCTCTATCTCCGTTGCCCCTTCAAGTATTTCTCTCGCTATCTTCTCGGCCTCACGGAAGAAGAAGACGTCGAAGCCATGCTGACGCCGCTCGAGCGTGGGCGCATCTTGCACGATCTCTTGCACGAAGGCTTCAAGGAATGGGACGCAGGCCGTGCCGAGCCCCGCCCCGTCGAGCCCGAGACCTATGACGACGCGCTCACTCTTTTTCGAAACATAGCGGCAAAGAAGATCCCGCCCGAACATCGACGCGTGGAGCTCCGCCGTTTGTTCGGAGGTCCCGGCGAACCCGGGGCTCTCGAATGGTTGTTGCGCCGAGAGATGGCGCGCGGCCCGCTCCGGCAGCGGCTGCTCGAGCATCCGTTTCAAACCCCGCTCCGCTTGACCGAAGGACCCGGCGGTGAAAAACCGTGGTTCGTACGGATCAAAGGCCGGGTCGATCGCGCCGACGTGGACACTTCCGGGCGCCTGCATGTTTACGACTACAAGAGCGGCCGTGCGCCGAAAAAATCGGTGACGCTCCAAGTGCCGCTCTACGCCATGTGCCTTTCGCAAGATCTAGGCACGCCCATCGAAGAATCCGCCTATCTCAGCTTCCGCGACCGCCGATCAACGGCGCGCGCGGATTACCAGAAAGTGAGCGCGCTTCTCGTCGAGACCTTCGACGCAATCCAGAACGGCCGTTTCGCGCCCAAGCCGCACCGGGACACGTTCTGCTCGAGCTGTGGCTTCGTCGGCGTGTGTCGCAAAGAAATCCAGGAGGACGCGTGAGGGGCGACGTCAGCTTTGTCGATCGGCGCGCGCGCGAACTCGCCTCGGATCCGACCCTGAACGTCGCGCTCGAAGCTTCCGCCGGCACGGGCAAGACCCGCGTGCTCGTGGAGCGCTACATCCATCTCATCGAAGGGGGCGCGAGCCCGAGACACGTCCTCGCGATCACCTTCACGCGTAAGGCCGCGGGCGAGATGCGCGGCCGGATCATCGAAGAGCTCCGCAAACGACCCAATCTCTGGAAAGACATTCGAACCCGTCTTTTCGAGATCCACATCACGACCATCGACGCGTTTTGTCTCGGGCTCTTGCGGGAGTTTCCTCTCGAAGCAGGGCTCGACCCTGACATCGCGCTCATCGACGAAGTGGACAATCAACGCTTGCTCGAAGAGTCGATCGACCAGGTCATGGCGGAGGTGCTCTGGGGCTCGAATGTCGACCTGCGCTTTCTCATCGCGCGCTTCGACGAAGGCACTCTCCGGCGAGGCATGCGCGATTTTCTGACGAGCCGCCTTGTGAAAGAGGAGATACTCGCGCGTTACGTGCGCCGCGTCGTCCCAAAATCGGTGAGCCTCACCGCGAGTTTGAAGCGCGTTTCGAAGAGCCTCGGGAGTGCTTTTCGTGGCGCCGAGGGTGTGGAGCAGTTCTTGGGCACGGGGCCTCCGGACGCACTCGCGTTGAAAGCGCTCGGCTTCGCCCTTCGCCGCGCCATCGATGCGGACACGATTGGAAGCGCAGATGTCGAGGAGATCGCTGCCTATTTCTTGACACAGAACAAAGAGCCGCGGCGCCGCCTCTCGAAGCTCGTTGCTAAAAACAGTTTCGCGCGGGTAGAAGACTATGAAACACACCGCGACCGCGTACTAGGGCTCGCGCCTTTGGTCGCGCGCACTTACAAAGCTTGGTTGCGCGAGAAAGACTTCTACGCGATCCGTGAGCTCTTCGAGCTCTATGACGCTGCGTCGAAGCGCTTCGCCGAGCTCAAAGGCGCGCGCGCCGGCATCGATTTCAGCGACGTGCTCACCCACGCGGTCGCTCTTCTCGAGAACCGCGGCGAGTTCGCGCAGAGCCGCTTCCGTCTCGAATCGCGCTACCACCACCTTCTCATCGACGAGTTCCAAGATACGAACGAAGTGCAGTGGCGGCTCGTGAAAGCGCTCATCGAGAGCTGGGGCGAAGGTCAGGGTCTCGTGCAAGAAGCCATTTTGTCGGAGCAAGCCGAAGGAGAGGGCACCGGCCGGATAAGCGAGCCGAGTCTCTTCATCGTGGGAGACCGAAAACAGTCCATCTATGGATGGCGCGACGCGCGCGTGGAAGTCCTGGAGAAAGCTTCGCGCCATCTGCTCAAGATCCGCCACCGGGGCGGACAACGACTGACGCTTCGAACGAGCTTCCGCGCCGACGGAGAGCTCTTGTCTTTTCTAAACGATTTGTTCGACGAGGTCCCCAAAGTCCGCGGCGATCTCGATTGGTCGTTCCAATATCACGAGGGCGACCACTTCCCTGTCGCGAAGCTCGATAGCGCGAAGCGCCCCATAGCGCTTGCTGTCGCGGCGGATCTTCCGGGTGTGGCGAGCGCCGTCGCCGGCGAAATCGTGCGCGTACTCACCGAGGAAGGCCGGCGGCCGAAGGACATCGCCATTTTGTTTCGAAGCCGCTCCTCGTACCGCATCTACCAGGAGGCGCTCGTCGCGAGAGGCGTCCCAGCCTACATCTATCGCGGGCTCGGCTTCTTCGATTCTGCCGAAGTGCGCGATATCGCCGCCCTCGTCCGCTACCTGGCGGAGCCCGCTTCGGAGCTCCGCGCGGCCGAGCTCGCGCGCTCACGCTTCATCGGGATCTCCGACGACGGGTTGGTGCGCGTTGCCGCAGGCCGGAAGGCTTCGATCGCTCGGTGGCTTTCAGGGGCGGCGCTCGACACATCGCTTCCGCTAACCGAGGACGACCGCAACGCCGTCCTTCGCGCGAGCGCGTGCGTCCCGCGGTGGGTCGCGCTCGTCGACCGCATGCCGCCCGCGGATCTACTCACGTACATTCTCGACGACGCTGACTACGCCGCGTGGTTCCGCGACGACGAGCAGAGCTGGGAGAATCTCAAGAAAGTGTTGGGAATGGTCCGGCGCGCGGAGAACCGCGGCTATCTCACGCTATCGCGCCTCGCAGACTACCTCGCGAGCGCCTCGACGGAGGAGGAATCGCCCGCCGTGCTCGAAGCCGTCGACGCGGTGAACCTCATGACGGTGCATGCGGCGAAAGGGCTCGAGTTCGATTCCGTCTTTCTCGTCAACATGCATCAGCGCACACGCCAAGACACGTCGCTGCCGCGCATCCGCGAGCTTCCCGATGGACGGGTCGAAGTGAGCGCGCTCGCCGCGACGGAGCCCGCGGAAGATCTCCCGAACCGAGTCGAGGAAGAAGAGAAGCGACTCTTATATGTAGCCCTGACGCGCGCGCGCCGCAACTTGGTGCTATCGACGGTTCTCGGCGACGAAGCGCAAACCGATCAGAGTTTCGTGCGTCTCCTCCCGGAGAGCTTTCGCGATGCGCTGCACCAGGCCCTCGACACAGATGAGCGCGAAATACCCTGGGGGGCGCACCGCCTCCGGGTGCTGCGGCCGAGCGAGCGGACCTATCACGAAGAACGTCCCGAACGCGCCCGTGAGCTCCGCCTGGGGTCCTTGGAAACTGCCGAAGCTGCGGCGGTTGTGGAAATAGCCGACGAAGATGTCGCGTCGTATCGTGAGCTACTCGAGCGAGAGGATGTCGCGGCGCTCTCGGCGACGGGGCGCATGTACTACGGCGTCCCGTTCTCGATCGTTCACGGGCGTCATGTAAGCCGAGGCAGCATCGGATGCTTGATTGCGGGACGCCATCGTGTGACGGTGCTCGCTCTCTCCGCACGCGACGTCGAGCCAAAGCTTCGTGCGGCGGCCGCCGCGTTCCCGGGGCGAGACGTCGAGGGGTGGGTGATTCGCGAGGGCCACGAGCCCGAGACGGTTCGGCTCGACGGACGTAAGCCCGGCTCGCAGCTGCCTTTGTTTTAGCAGTAGAGTTTTGTCCCGTCAATCCGTGCACCCGAGTTTGCTACCATATTAGTAGGGATTCCACCAACAATTTGAGGCGGTTTTCTGCATCCAGCTAAATGCTGAATGCTGAATGCCGAATGCTGGAAAAATGCCGCTGCTTCGCAAGAACCCGAGAACACTCGCTGAAAAAGCCGTCAAATCCGGCGATTTCGTGCGGGCGGGTGAGCTCTACGAAGAGCTCGGCGAGCTCTATTTCGCCATCGACTACTACGAGAAAGCCGACGAGTACGCGAAGTGCGCCGAGCTGGCCCTCGAGTTGAACCGCGAAGACCTTGCGGCGTCCCACTACATGCGGGCGCGCTAGCCGGATCAAGCAGCGAGCCTCTATCGGAAGCTGGGAGAGGACCAGAAGGCTGCCCTTGCTTTCCTCGAAGCCGGACATAACGTCGATGCGGCCGCTGCTTTCGTCGACGCCGGTGAAGTGCGTCGGGGCGCCGACCTCTATGAAAACGAAGGTAAATCGCAGCAAGCCGCCGGGCTCCTCGAAGAGATCGGCGAGCTCGCGCTCGCGGGCGAGCTCTTTGCGAAAGTAGGGCTCTTCCTCAAAGCCGCCGAGTGCTATCAGAGACATGGCGATTTCCTGACGGCCGGCGAGATTTACGAGAAAAGCGGGCGTATCCGCGAGGCCGCCGCCTCCTACGCGAAGGTCGGAGACTTCACCCGGGCCGCAGCACTCTATGCGGCTCGGGTCGCGGAGCTCACACGTGATGGCTACCTCCCGCCACAACAACGCACCGAGCTCGACACGGCGGCCCGTGGGGCGGCCCACTTCTTCGAAAAGGCCGAGCAGAAAGACGAAGCGGTCGAGGTGCTCGTGCGGGCCGAACGCTACGAACAAGCAGCTAAGCTGTGCGAGCAACTAGAGCGGTTCGCCCGGGCGGCCGAGCTCTATCAAGAAGTAAAGAACAATAAAAAGGCCGCGAAAATGTACGCCCGTGCGGGCGACGACCTGCGTGCGGCGAAGCTCGAAGCCGAGTATCACCTCGACGACGGCAACGAGGAGGCTGCGGGGGACGCCCTCATGCGCTCCGGCGATACCATGGCGGCGGCGGAGCTCTTCGATCGGAGCGGACGGTTCGAACGTGCCACTGAATGTTGGGAGGCGGTGGAAGCGTGGCCGCTGGCCGCGGAGGCGGCGGCACGCGCGGGTCTCGACAACAAGGCCGCTCTCTATTTCGAGCGCGCGGGCGAACGCGAGCGGGCGGCCGAGCTCTATCTCAAGCTCGGCGTCTTCGACAAAGCCGCCGTTCTTTTCGCGCTGGTCGAACGTTTCTACGAAGCCGCGCAGGCAGCTTCCGAAGCAAATGCTGAACGCGAGATGCTTCAATATCTCCAACAGGTGCCAAAGGAAGACGCGCGCTACAACGAAGCCGTCGTCATCCTCGCCCGCGCATTCATCCGTCGCGGCTGGGGCTCGATGGCCGTCGAGCGCCTCGAAGCCGTGCTCGCGGGACGAAACGTCGATGCGGAGAATCTCGCGCTCTGGGATCCGCTCGCGGAAGCTCTCGAAGATATCGGAGAGCTGAAGCGTGCCGAGGAGCTTCTGCGAAACATCATGGCCGTCTCCTACAATTATGCGGATGTCGACCAACGGCACGCCCGACTACTCGAGAAAATCGAAGAAGAAAAGCAGCGAGAAAGCTCCTTTAACGGGATGCTCGTCGAGGGTAAGAGCAGCAGCGACGAGGGTGCACTCAACGGCAACCGTTACAATCTCGACGGGCTAATCGGCAAAGGCGGGATGGGCGAAGTTTATCGCGCGTTCGATAGGCTCTTGAGCCGACCGCTCGCTTACAAAGTGCTTTCGTCCAAGCTCGCGCGCGATCCCACCGCACGCGATCAGCTTCTTCAGGAAGCCCGCGCGGCTGCCGCGCTCAACCACCCGAATATCATCACCATCCACGATCTCGGCATCCATCTGTATGGAGCTCGTCGAAGGCGAGAGCTCAGTGGTAGAGCAAATCTCACGATGAGCTTGAACTATTTTCGATTTCGTCAGCAGCTTGCCGGCAACGCCATACTTCGCCCTGCGCTCCGAGCGCCCGGTATGGACACGCGTGCCGGCAATTTTCTTGTGATGGACATCCAATGGGGAGTTGCGCTTCGAGCGCCGGTACAGGGGCCGATGAAACATCACATGCGCTGACGGCAATGAGTTCTTCCAGGAATCAGCTCGACTACGACTTCTTCGTCGGTGTCGACCTGGGCCAATGGCTTCACTTGGCCAGCGTGGTCGATACCAGGGGACAATTTATGGGGGAGCGCGGCTTTCCTCATAGCCGCGAAGGACTTTCAGAAACGATCGGCTGGCTTCTGGAACTGACCACGCAAGACACCGAGCGCATCGCAGTGGCGATCGAAAAGCCTCATGGAGCCGTCGTCGAGCTCTTTCTTGACAACGCCATCGCCATTTTCTCCATCAATCCCAAGCAGGTCGACCGTTTCCGCGACCGGCATTCTATGAGCGGCGCCAAGGATGATCGGCGCGACGCCTTCGTTCTCGCCGATTCGCTCAGAACCGACGGTCACCGCTTTCAGCGCTTGCAACTTCCACCTCCGGAGATCCTTGCTATGCGCGGGCTGTTGAGCACCCGCGACCAACTTGTCAAAAACCACGTTGCCCTCAGCTCGCAGATCCGAGAACTCCTTACTCGTTGTTGGCCTCACCTCGTCTCGCTCGCGCCAAAGAATAAGGCTCTCGACGCGTTTTTCTGCGAGCTCCTAAAACTCTTCTTCGAATCCAGCCCCAACTCTCTTAGCCGCCACACCATCGAGACGCTCGTTAAAAAACACCGCATCCGACGCGTAAAACCCGAGCAGATCCTCGATACCCTCAATCAAAAACCACTCCGAGTCGCGCATGCAACCACCAAAGCTACTTCTGAGCATCTCGAACTGCTCCTTCAGCAGTTGCTCCTCGTTCGACAACATCGTCGTGCCTCCGACCAGCATCTCGAGAAGTGGTTCAAGCGCTTGCAAGCACTAAACGACAAGCAGTGCTCCGACGCTGCCATTCTTGCCTCTTTGCCCGGCGTCGGTGCTTACGTGCTCGCCTCCGTGCTCTGCTATGCCCACGACCCCATTCGGCTACGAAATCTCAAAGCCTTCAGGACTCTCAGCGGCATCGCACCCGTCACGAAAAAAAGCGGCAAGCGCGGTCAGTTGCGACCAACTATCCTGATGAGGAGAGCTCGCTCTTTGCCCCTCAATAACGCTCTCCATCATTGGGCCAGCACTGCCGTGCTTCGCGACCCACACTTTAAAAAGCACTACGATCGGCTTCGCGACGCGGGCCACAGCCATGCCAGAGCTCTCAGAGGCGTCATGGACCGCATTCTACCCATCGCCATGGCGATGCTTCGACAAAGAACTCTTTACGACCCCTCGCGGTCGTCCACAACAAAAAGCGAATCGACGATGATTCCTACGAAGAAGGTTTTCTCTTGATCCGGCGTGGGGAGTCCATACCCCCCGCACCTATCGGCCCAAGAATCTCGTAGGGGCCTAGGCGCGTTCCGGCGAGGAGAGCCATCGGCCAAATCTAGCGGTCTTAGAAGAGAGAATCAACCTCGGAAGCGGGATTTCAGTTCCTGCCGTACTCATTTTTCGAATGACAGAAACGAGCGCCGTTGTTGGCGGCGGCATCAACGCGCGGCCGCGAACCAATGAGGCGAGCGGACGCTGCTGGCCGGCCTGCTGTTCGGCATCATCCCAACGCTTTGTTTGCAGCCGGACCGAGACCACGCGCCCCGCGGGCCAGTTGAGCTACGCCCCATACATCCCGACGACGGGTTGGGCGCTTCTCAGAACGTCGCCCTGATATTATATGGACAGGATCGTGGTCATGATCGATCGAACGCCCGAAACATACGCCTACGCGCGCGCGCCTCGACCCGAGGAGCCGGACGTGCCCCTCGCCGAGGCGTACCTGAAGGCGGTGGCCCGGGTCGAGGCTCTCCCGCGAAACCAGAGCGGTGAGGACAAGACTTGGGTCGACAAAGCAATTGGCAACTGGGATCGCCACTACCAACAGGCCGCTCGCGTGCGCTGAGACGTGACGGATTCTTTCCTCCGGCTCATGAGCGCACTTTCGCGTGAGCCAGCAAGATATGTACTCATCGGCGTCGCTGGCGTGAACTACTATGCGATATCGGGAGCGACCCTATTCACGACGAAGGACCGCGACCTTTTCCTTCCGCCGGACCCGGAGAACCTGCTAACCGTTTGGCGGACGATCGAAGCTCAGGGACTGCAGCTCTGGGCAGGCGCCGAGCCACTGGGGAAGCCACTCGACCATTTGCTAGCTGATCGTGTCGTCGAACGAAAGGCACTGACCAAAGCAACGGACGACCACGGTCTGGAAGTCGATCTCACGTTCGTTATGGCGGGATTCGATTTCGAGCAAGTGTGGAACGAGCAACGTGTGTTCCGTGTCGAAGACGTCGAGATTCCGGTGGCGCGGCTAACGCACATCGTTGCGTCCAAGGCCAAAGCAAATCGTCCCAAAGATCGTCTCTTCTTGGAGACGCACGCCGAAGCGCTCAAGGATTTGATGGACGACTAATGGCGATCGGGACGCGGTACGTTGAAACAGACGTGGGCAGAAGGTCTCGATGAAAAAGGGTGCTTGGTCCCGGCCGAAATATCGTGTGCGTACACCAAGACGTTGGCATCGAGGAAGACCTTAGCGTCGGTCATGAAGTCGTCCCGAGAAACTGCTAGATTGCCTCCCGAACCCAAATCGAAACCACGTTCCAGGAGTTTGAGGTGCCGGTTCTTAGCCTTTTCGTACTCGCTGCTTTGGTTTACTCGGTGCTCGAGGGCTTCCCGCATCAACTCATCGCCCAACCTGCGATCCGAAGAAAGCCGCTTTGCTTGCTGCATCATCTCGAATTTCCTCCGTGCCTCAGTATTCGTGACGCCCGATTCTACGTCAACAGAAGTCGTCAGTCGTCAAGGATTTGCTCGGCGGTAGGACCCATGCCGCGCAGGTAGTCACGAAGGGTTCGCCCGGGCTCGTCGGTGAATGTTTCGTCCATTGGCAGGAGCTCGAGGACCCGATCGAGCCGAAAGTTGCGAAAGTCGTTTCGTAGCTCGCACCACGCGGTAAGCGTCCAGCTTCGCCCCCAGAAAAACGCGCCCAACGGAAGGACCGTACGGTCGGAAACCTCTTCATCTTCCTTCTGGTATCGAAGCTTCAGCTTGCGCTTTTCCGTCAAGGCCCCGCGCACGGTGTGGAGCGCCTGAGCGCGCATCTCGGCTCCGAACGTGCGCGGCGCGTAGAGGGCGGGGGCGGGGCCCTGCGACTTTCAAGCGCGACGGCAGCACCGTTTCGACTTTCGACATGGCGGAGCGCGCGGGGCCTACGAGAGATTCATCGCCAAAGGCGCCCACGAGCCGAGCTCCCAGAACGAGAGCTTCGAGCTCTTCGGCGTCGAACATGAGCGGAGGAAGGTCGTAGTCCCGGCGTATCGTGTAGCCGACCCCGGCTTCGCCCTGGATGGGCGTTCCCGTGGCTATGAGGTCCCGGATGTCACGGTATACCGTGCGCTCGGAAACGGAAAGCCGCTCCGCAAGCCAGGAGGCGGTGACCGCCCGCCTCCGGCCGCGAAGCAGCTGGATGATCTGGAAGAGTCGATCGGCGCGTCTCACAACACCGGCTATGGTACGGCAGATACACCGATCGGGGCAGGATCGACCTCTACGCGCTCTCCTCGACGAGGCCGATGGCGTTGTCGTCGGGGTCCGTAAAAATCCCGAGAACGGGGCCGTCCGGCATCGCGGTGCGCGGCACCAGAACCTTGCCTCCGAGCTTTTCGGCTTGCTCGAGCGAGGCACTCACGGATTCCGTCGACACGTAGAACGTGACTTTGGGCCACGGCTGGTCTCCGAGCTGCCCGACGCCACCGGGAATGCCTTGGCCGTTCACCGCTTCGACCATCCCGTACTTCATCGGATTGCTGGCATCGATCTTCCACCCGAAGAGCTTGCTGTAGAACGACTGCGAACGTTCACCGTTCTCGCCCATAACCTCGAACCACACAACTGGGTGCTGCATTGGATATCTCCTCTTCATCGCCAGCGGCGCGCTCATCGCGCCGCATCGGACTCGAGCAACATCATGCACCGGGGCTCCTGACAGCCTTCTGTCAGCAGGGTCGAACGTCACGCGCCTTTGCTGACACCGTTGTGGCAGGAGACACAAAGAATCGAACCCGAAACGAGCAACAAGGGTATGCGCGTAGGCGGTCTCGCGGCGGTCGTCTGATCTATTCGCCGCTACACGCCACTGTGGCGGGCGCGCTTCCACCGCACAAGATATTCTCCGTGCGGCCGCTCACGACCTGCGCGCAAGCGTTTCCGAGCGCGGTCTGAGTGGCTTCTTCGCGCGTCGGTCCGCGCGCGGTGCGGCAGGCTTTTCGTCCTTTGAAATCGATGCACACCTCGCAGCTGAGCTTGGAGGTCGCTATCGAAGAGGTGACGATATAGGCCACGGCTCCGAGCACGAGAAGCACGAGGACGATTTTCACGGATTTGGACATCGCGTCAATCTTAGTCTCAGGCTTAGTCTCAGGCTTAGTCTCAGGTTCGCCAGATGGGACGCGTCAGGCAAGTTGGCCACCCGAGCCGTTCGCGCTGATTTCCGAAGCTTCATAGGTCATCACTTCGAAGCCTTCTTCCTCTAATCGCGCGTTCGTTTTCTCGTTCTCCGCAATCGTGAGAAGCTTGTTGACGCGAGGACGTTGCAGGCGAGCGCGTCGCGCTCTTCGTCTTCGATCTCGATGAGCGTAAATCCCCGCGCCTCGAGAAGCCGAACGGTGGGAACCGATAGCCAGCGCAAGTCGACGATGGCGGCGCGCTCGTCCAGAATGCTGATGAGCGACATCAGGTGCAGGCAAGCATCGGGCCCTGGACCATACGGGAGCGCCCAGGCAATCACTTCGACACCGTGAGGCGCGAGCAGTTCCGCACTTGGTCGATGCCTTCGGCATTCGTCCGATAGCCTTCCCCGATCAAGATCGTGCTCTCGTCGAGCCACAGCATGTCGCCGGCCTCGGTGAGCCCGGGAGGCTCGACCGTACCGAGCACCGGGATCGATTGCGCCTCGAAAAACCGCCGATGGAGATCTGGCTCGCCGCGGCGGGTCGACTTACCCATGTGCATGTGCATCATCCCGTGGTTCGTCGGAAACGAGGCGTCGTGCGCGTAGACCGCGTCGAGCGATACGCCGTCGCCACCGGGAAGCCGCGAGACTTCGGCGCCAACCTTATCGAGAGCGGCGACCAAACCGGCATGCTGTGATTCGGCCTCGTCGAGCCGTGGCGCGTGGAAATAGCCGAGCTCACGCCAGCCGGCAGCTTGACCCCAACCGGCGGTTTGCGGCTCGCAAACCAAAACGCGCCGCAGCGTTTTGGACGAGTGCCCGCCATAGGGCTTCACAGAAGCCATCTTAGCAAAAGCTCAAGGCGCGTCCAGAAAAGCCGCGCTCTCGGTGAGCTTGAACGACTCCCCTTTCACCATCGGACCGGTCGTCTCGAAGATCTTTTGGACTTTGGGATCGCACATGAACGCTTTCCATTTTCGCTCGTAGTCCTGAAGGTCGCGAAATCTCCATATCTCCGTGAACTCCCCGGCGACCCCGACGAGGGTCTTGAAAATCCCAACGGCTTCGAAGCCGTGCCCTTGGATGACGGGATAGAACTCTTCGGCGTAGAAGGTCTCGAACCGATCCACGTCCTGCGCCTCCAGATGAAACGTAACGTGCAGATAGACCATACGCCTCCATTGTAGCTGCGAGAGCCAGCGGTCGTAGGGTTTTAGACCGCTTTGCGTTTTGGGGCTCGAGCGCGTTTGCCCTTTTTCTGGAGCTCGGCAAGAAAGCTCTGGCCGTCGTGCAACTCCAGCTTCTTTTTCCCGGCCAAACAAATTCTCATGTCGGCGACGGGCGACGCGGCGCAGTGTTTGGGCTTCACCGATATCGGTACGCTCGAAGCCGGCAACTGGGCCGACTTTATCGTGCTCGACGACGATCCGCTGGCCGATATCAATAACTTGCGCAGCATCGATGCCGTGTGGCGACGAGTAGCTCACTTCGTCATCCGTGGCCTGCCACAAAACTTTTCCGGTAGCCGTGTCGAACGCTACGATCCCAGCTCCGTCGCGGCTTCCTACGTTGTGGAGCAGCTTGTCCTCGACGACGAGAGAGGACGACGCGGCGCCAAACCAGCCTTTGCGCACGCCGAAACGCGCAGGCGTATCGACGCTCCAAATCTTCTTACCCGTCTCGAAATCGAGCGCTTGGAGCACTCCCTGCGCACCAAAGGTGAACACTCTGCCGCCGTCAACCGTGGGCGTCGCCCGCGGCCCCTCGTCGAAACCGAAATCGTCGCGATAGGCAGTGGCATAACCGGAAGACCAGAGAAGCTCACCTGATTCCGCGTCGAGGGCATCGACGCGCTCCCGGTTGTCGACGCGGTGAAAGAGGATGAGCCGGCCACCTTTGACCACGGGCGCACTGAAACCCTGCCCGACATCCGTTTTCCACACGAGCGCCGGCGCGGCTTCCGAAATATGCCCGCCGGTGTACACGCCGTCGCGGCTGGGGCCCAGGTGTTGAGGCCAATCTTGAGACGCAACAAGCAGCGAAAGCAGCCAAACAACGCTCGGGAGCATCGGCCTATTCTACTGCGAGCACGGAGAGAGGGTCGTTTCCCGGCTCAGAAAGGCGCGTTTTTCTTCGAGGGCTCCGCGGTTTAGCGGGAATTAGTCTTTCTTACAGTTGCGGCAATGAGCTCGTCGCGCAGGCCGACTTCCTTGCGCGCTTTTCTAAGCTCCTGAGACAGCTCCTCGAGCTTTGCCTTCAGCTCGGCGAGCTCCCCGGAGGCGTCTTCCGAGCGATGCCCGGCAACGCCGACCTTGTGCTCGATCTCTTTGCGCAAGGCCGCGTTGGACGTCTCGTACTCACGCCGCATCCTCTCGAGCCTGGCTGTCCACTCTCGCTCTCGGTCGGCCGCGGCGTTTTTGGCTTTCTGGTTCAACGTTTTCTCGAGATGCTCGAGCTTCTTCATCAAAGTTTTTTCTGCCCGTTTCGCGTCGTGCGCGCGGCGCGCGTCGAGCTCCGAGATTTCCCTCTCGTGGCGATCCTGCATCGCGTCACTAATACGTGCCGCCTGTCGCGTGAAGCGAGATTCTTGCTGCTCGCGTGCGATGGCGGCGCGGAGCCGCTTTAGCTCGGCGGAATATTCGCCCTCGCGCTGCTCGAGCTGCTGACGTTCGGTCTGGTACTTTTTTTGGCTCTCCGCGAGCTGAGCGCGAATATCGTTCGCCGCCCTACGCGCTTCGTCGCGTTCCGCCTCGACCTCCTGAAGCATCTTCGTGGCGGTCTCGGCTCGTTGGGCGAGTGTGATCCGATGGGTATGCCCCAATGCATCGAGCTCCTTTCGAAGGGCCGCCAGCGACTCCGCGTGTTTCCCGCGCAACAGCTCTCGCTCGCTATCGTCGGCTTTCGTTCGTTCGATGGCCTTATTGAGCGCTTGAGCGGCGCGATCCCGCTCGGCGAGCCCGTTGCTGTACTCGCGCCGCGCATCCTCGAGCTCTTCACGGTGCTTGGCGCTCATTTGATCGAGATCACGGGCCTTGTGCGTCAAACCGGCGCGTCGCCGCTGCTTGAGTGCCGCAACCTCCTCCTCGTTCTTTTTCTGAACCTCGACCGCCGTGTCACGCGCGCGGCGGCGCTCGAGTTCGAGCGCCTTCGTCTGGGCTTCTTCGGACTGCCGAGAAAGCTTGGCGAGCGTTTTCTTGTACTCGCGCCGTGCATCCGCAAGGTCGTCACGGTGCTTGGCGCTCATCTGGTCGAGATCATGAGCCTTCTGCGCTAACGCGCTTTCGTGCGCCGCGTCGCTGTCTTTGAGCGCGGCACGTTGCCGCTCCTCGAGGGCCGCAACCTCTTCCTCGTGCTGTTTCTGAACTTCGTCCGCCGTCTCCTGCAGACGGGCACGCTCGATCTCGAGTGCCTTCGTCCGGGCTTCTTTGGACTTGCGAGAGAGCTCGGCGAGGGCAGTCATTTTGTCCTGTTCAGCGTGCTCCAGATTCTTTGCCTGGGTCTCCCGCAGACTCGAAAGCTCGTCCTCGTATCTCTCCTGCGTCTTTTGGCTGTCCCGTCTCTCGACCTCCAGGTTCTTCCGCGCTCTTTGGATCTTTTCGGTGAGCTCCTCGAACGCCTCTTCTTTCGATTCGAGGGTGGAAGCAGCCGTGGCCAGAAGCTCCGCGCGCTCGGCATCGTGCTTTTTGACAAGTGATGAAGTCTTTTCCTCGTAGCGCTTCTCGAGATCCTGGAGCTTGGCCGTGCTCTCCTCGGACGCGCGCTTCAGACTTTCTCGTGCCGCTGTCTCGGCGCGCTCCATAGCGCCGAGGCGCGAACGGAGGGTGGACAGCTCTTTCTCGTGCGCATCCCTCGCTTCGGCGAGGGAACGCTTCCACCCGCCAACCACTTCGTCCGACTGCGCACGGTGCTTTTTCTCGAGCTCCGACGTCGCCGTGGCTCGTTCCTCCAGGAGCTTCTTCTCGAGCTCTTCGAGGGCTCGTGCGTGTTGCGTGCGTTGTTCCGTGAGTTGCGCGTAGAGCTCTTGACGCGTCGCGTCCGCCTGTTTCCGTTCCTCGGTAAGAGTGTTCTCGAATTTAACGATCTCTTGCTCGTGGCGTTCCTGCCCTCCCTCGGCTACTTCGTTCGAGCGTTCGAGCCTCCGGTGAAGCTCTTCGATCTGCCCTTCGAGCTTTGAAGCTTCGACACGTCCCTCGTCACACTCCTTCTCGGCTGTTGCGAGACGCGCCGTGAGAATCTTGTTTTCTTGCTCGTGCTTCCCACGAAGTTTCTCCGATACCAGGGCGCTCGCGAAACCCGTCGCCCGTTGATCGTCCACAAATTCCAGAGTCTCGGTCTGGATGCGAACATTGTCCTCGGCGATCAAAAAGCGCTGCTGCGCACCTCGAACTCCTATGTAGCTGAGCGCTACTTCGGAGACCACCATGAGCTGTACCTCCCGCCGGTTCTCGATCGCGGCATCGAGCCGCGCGCTCGCGGCGTCGACAGCGCTTCGAGTGGCGCCAAAAACGTCGATTTCCCAGGAGGCATCGAGCTCGAGGTTGAAGAGGTTGTCTTCGAGGCTTCCGAAGCCTTCGCGGACAAGCGCTGGGCCCGGGCCGAATCCGTTCTCGCTTCCGCGAAGGCGCGCGGCGCCGCCGCCAGCCGCGATGTCCGGGTAATGACCGCCAGCGGTGGCGCGTCGAAGTGCTTTTGCCTCGCGCACGCGCGCGACGGCGATCCGAATGTCATGGTTTCTGGCGACGGCGCGCTCGACATAAGACGTAAGCGTCGGGTCGTCGAGCGTTGTCCACCATGCAACAACCGGGGGCGCGCTCGACGAGACCGTCGGCTCGATCCAGCTCCAGGCCATGGCAACGTCGGGTGTGACGATCTCGGGACCCACCGAGCAACCACCTGCGGCCATGACTAGCAAAAGTATTATCCAAATACGACCCATGGGTTTTCTCCTAACTTTCATGATTCGACTCTCTTTGCGGAGAAGAACGGCGCGAAGCGACCGAGCTCCGCGAGCCGGCGGAAGTCGAAACTCGCTGTCATCACGAGCCGATAAGCAGCAGGCACGAAGACCACCGCGAGGATGGTCGCTCCCGAGACGCCTCCCGCCAACACGATCGCGAGCGGCGGCCAGAAGTCACCGCCGACGAAGACGAGAAGGGGCAGGAAGCCGCCCACAGTGGTCAAGGTCGTCGAGATGACATGCCGCAACGTTCCGACAACTTCGTCGGCCATCGCCTCCACATCGCCCCGGCGGGCGGCGGGGTTCGATCGAATGGCGGCGAGAACCACGATGCTGTCATTGAGTGCCACGCCGATGAGCCCAAGCGTTCCCAGAATCGTCGTGAAGCTCACAGGGAAGCCGTAGGCCCACGTGGCGAGAAGAGCGAGTCCGATGGACTGGATCGCTACGACGCCGAGCGCCAGTGCCAGGCGAACGCTCCTGAACGACAGAACAATCGTTGCGATCATGAGGGTGAGGAGCACGGGAAGATAGATCATCAAGTTGCCGATGGCTGTCTTCTCGTCCTCCGCATCGCCGCCGATCGAAAGCCGGTACCCGGATGGCAGGAAAAACCCCGTGTCTTCGAGCTCTCTGAGCACCTCATTGGTGACATCGATGGCAAGGGCGCCCTTTCGTGTATAGCCGTGGATCAAGTTGGCACGGAGGCCGTCATGGCGCGTGATCGCGGACACCTCCGGACGAAGCGCGAGCTCGCCGAGAACCGAGAGCGATGTCCAGCCTGACCGACCGGCGGCCGTCAGCTGCGTCGAGCCGATGTCGAACAGCTCGTTCCGACGCTCGTCCTCGAAGCGGATCCGCACGTCCAGCTCTTCCAAATCCTCGATGACGGAGCCCCCGAGCGTACCTTCGAGGCCTCCTTGAAGCTGGGTGGCGATATCCGACAGGGTCAGGCCCGCAAGCCGTGCCTCTTGCTCGTCCGCGTCGAGCCATAGCTTTGGCTCGCCCCGCCCCATGGTCGCTTGGCTATGCAGCACGCCGGGATGCTCGGCGAGACGTAGGCGGAGCTCATCGCCGAGATCCTGCAAAGTCTCGATGCTGGGACCATAGAGGCGAAACTCCACGTCGGCCTCGACGGGTGGTCCCTGGGCAAACTGGCTCACCACGATCTGCGCCCCGGGAAAGGCCTCGTCGAGCCGCCGCTGGATCACCGGGATGAGTCGTTTCACCTCCTCGCTCGAGCGGGCGGTAACGACGGCCTGCGCGTGGTGGCGGGCGTCATCTTGATTCATGACGGCGTTGTAGTACACCGACGGGAAGCTTCCACCGATGAGCCAATCCACGCGGCGGACGCCCAACTCCTCGCGCAGCAGGGACTCGATCGCCTCGACTTCGGTCCGCGTGCGCTCGATCGCAGCTTCCGTCGGGAGCCACAGTTTTAGGTCGAACATGTCGCGATCGACAGGCAGGAAGAACTGGCTTCCGAGGCTTCGAGAAGCGACGAAGCTAGCAACGGGAAGCACTGAGGCGAGGGCAAGCATCACGATGGGGACGCGCAAACCCCGGACGAGACCGCGCCTCGTCAGGAGCGCAAACCGCTTGCCGCCGACGCCGCTCCTCAACCAAGAGCGCTTCCCGGCTTCGGGCCGCGCTTCGGCTAGCCACCCGGCGAGGGCGGGCACGATGGTCATCGCTAGCGCGAATGACGCGATCAGCGCGAGGATGACGCTTCCCCCGATGGAGCCCACGAAATCCCCGACGCTCCCCGGCATGAGCACGATGGGCGCGAAGGCGAGCACCGTCGTGAGAGTGGAAGCCAAAAGCGGAACGAAAAGATGACGCACCGACGCGGACACGGCCGCCGACGGATCATCTCCGCCCTTGAGGTGCTTTTTCACTTCATCAACCACGACGATGGCGTTATCGATGAGAAGGCCGAGCGCCACGACCATTCCGAAGATCGAGATCTGATGGAGCGCGCCACCGAAAAGCGCCGTTCCGAAAAGAGCGATCGCCGCTGTCAGCGGAAGAGCGGAAGCGACGACGATGGAGGAACGCCATCCCATAGCGAAGAAGATGACCACGACCACTACCAACGCTCCCGCGAGTAGATTCATGCCCAAATCCGCGAGACGCTCGTTGGTGTAGCGCGTCTGATCGAAGACGACCGCGATCGCGACGCCGTCGCCCACTCCGGCAGCGAAGGCGTCCACGATCTCGAGCGCTTCTTCGGCCCATTCGTCGACGCGCCGGTGCGCCTGGACTTTCGCTCCCACATAGACCGTGCGGCGTCCGTCCGAGAGCCCGATCTCTCGGGGCGGGCTTTGCCAGTCGCGCTCGGCACGCGCGATGTCACTCAGTCGCAGTAGGGTCCCATCGGTGCCTTCGCGCAAGGGGATGCTCCCGATCCGAGCAGGGGAGTCGAGCTCTCCCACGACTTCGAGAATCAAGTCGTCGCGACCGCTGCGCAGCATACCCGCGGGAACCTTGGAGTCCGCCGCCCGGATGCTCGCCGCGAGGTCCGATGGCGTCATGCCGAGAGCCGCGAGCTCCTTGGGGTCGACGGTTACCGTTATCTCCTCGTGGGGCTCGCCGAAGAGACGGACGATTTGAGCACCCGCAACCGTGCGAAGCTCGTCGGCGAGCTCCTCGGCGAGACGGTTCAGGATCCCGAGCTTGGGCTCGGAGGAGTGCTCCCAAGTCACCCCGACGATCAGCGAATAAGCCACCGGCCCTCTCTGGTCGTCGAGCAATGGGGTGCTCGCTTCGCGAGGTAGCTCGGGCTGCGCTTCGGCAAGCTTGTCGCGAATCAGAGAGAAGACCTTCTCGCTCTCGTAGACCCGGTCGGCGAGCTCCACGGCGATGATGGAGACGCCGGCGCGGGACGTCGAGCGAATCTCTTTTATCTCCGGCACCTCTTGCAGCTCTTCCTCGAGCTTCTCGGTGACGAGAGCCTCGACCCTCTCGGCCGAGGCACCGGGCACGAGCGTTACGATCAACGGGTTGCGGTTCACGATGCGCGGATCTTCGAGCCGGGGCATCGAGATGAGTGCGGAGAGGCCGGCGACAAGAATTACGAGCACCGAGAGGACGAGGAGGTATTTATTCTTCAGGAAGAGGCTGGCTGAAGTCATCGGTCCCACTCCTTCACGCGCGCCACCCGCTGGTCAGGGATCAGCCGTTGAAGACCTTCGGTGACGACGAGCTCGCCGCTGCTCAGGGTTCCTCGGACGAAGACGTTGTCTCCGTCGACGTAAAGGAGCTCGAGCTCGCGCCGTTTCAAGATGTGCGTCGGAGAGTCCCCAGCCCGAGCAGAGGGCGAGCCCGGTAATGGCGCGGCGACGTAAGAAGCCCAAAGTCCTCGGGAGCTTTCGGTCAAAGCGCTACGAGGGAGCCAGAACCCGCTCTTTTTGATCGCCTGGGAGAGTTCCATTTCGACGAGATCACCGTGCCGGAGAGCGTTCTCCGTCGCCTCTAGTGTCAGGACGACGTCGACCGTGCGCGTCTCTCGATTGCGCGCCGGGAGGAGGGCTCTGACCCTTGCGGAGAGCTCGCGACCGTCCGCTCGGACGACGCGCTCGTCGCCTACCGCAAGCGACTTGGCAAGCTCCGCACTGATGCCGACCCGGACCTCGGGACGTCCCATCTCGAGTAGCCGGAACAACGACTCCCCTGCAGAGACAACGGTGCCCTCGTCAGCGAAGCGTCTGGCGACGACGCCCGCGAAAGGCGCCCGCAGACGCGATTTCTCGATGTCGACATCGATGCTCTCGATCTAGGCCGTCACCCGACGGACGACGGCCTCTTGCGCCGCGTATCCACGATCAGCCTCGTCCCACTGCTGGGTCGACACGGCGTTCAACTCGAGAGCTTCGAGGGTGCGCTCCCGGGTGCTCTGCAGCAGGGAGAGCCGTGCGTCCGCTTCGTTAAGGCCTGCCTCCAGCTCGGCGCGCTTCGCTTCGAGGCGTTTAGTGTCGAGCCGAGCCATCAGTTGCCCTTCCGCGACGGCGTCCCCTTCGTCGACGAGGATCCGGAGCACGGCGCCACCGAGCTCGAAGCCGGTATCGGTGCTGCGGCGCGCTTCGATGCGTCCCACGAAAGAGCGGCGCACCGCGTAGCTCTCCTGCTCCTGAATCGCCTGCGTTGCGACAACGAGCACTCGCGTCGGCGCAGGTTTCGTCACATCCGTGCGGACGGTATCGCCTTTGGCAAGCGCTACGAGAATGCTCCCCACGGCGACCGCTAGAAGCCCGCTCATGGCTAACTTCTTTTTCCTGCCTTTGGTCTTCATCGCTTCACCTCCGTTAAATGTATATACAACCAACACGTCAAAAATTTTTACAGGGCCGGGAGATAGCGGTCCGCCACCGCCTTCACCGTCGCCGCACCCTCGTCGCCGAGAATCTCGATCGCAGCTCGCTGTGCCTTCCGCCATGAGGGCAGGGCCTCCTCCAGAAGTTTGCTTCCTCTGGCGGTGATGGCGACGGCATGGCTCCTCTCGTCCTCCCCAGGCAGCACACGCACCCAGCCGCGTTTCTTCATGAGGGACAGATTGCGGCTGAGCGTCGATTTCTCGATATGGAGATAGCCTGCGAGCTCTGCCTGTTTGACGGGACCCACTTGATCCATCGCCGTCAGGATATTGCCTTGGCTCGTAGTTATGCCGAAAGGTCTGAGGGCGTCGTCGTAAATGTTTGTGATGATGCGGTTTAGCATCCTAATCCGCACGGCGAGGCAGTTCTGCCCGATCTCACGCCCGGCCCGACTTTTTCGATGTTCGACCATAGAAATAGTGTATATACAACCATAATGATTGTCAAGAGAAAAATGATTGGGGCGAAGAACCCTCGCTTTGCGACAGCAAGTGACCTGTCCATCATCAAAAACCGTCCGCGTTTGAAATCAGAGAGTTACGAGTCCCGCTCGCGCGGCCGGAGAGCGGGTTTTGCACTTGAGATTACAACGCGAGATAGGGCAAACTCCGCCGCACGATGCTCCGTGTTCTCATAGTCCTGCAACATCGCTTCGAATGGCGCGAGGCCGCGTAGGGCACTTTCGGATCGCGAAACGCACCCGGCCGGAGGCTGCGTGGCTTGCGTCCTCGAGCTCCTGAATTCGCTGGTCGAATGAGCGCGGTACCGTGTCGCGTCCGTCGATCCCGCTCTCGTCGTCATCGCCGCGCCGCAAAAGCCTCAGCTTGCCGGCGAATCAACCTTGACTAAACGCCTAGCCGTTCAGGGAACGCTTCGCCCTCGCGACGCATTTGATTAAGTTTCAAAATGCCACACGGGCAAAGAATTTAGTCCAATCGATCCGTCCCACAACTGCTCCGCACGTTAGTTCATGGCGGTTCGGCATCGGAACGAAGAGACTAACGGAATCCTCTTGTCACCGGCGCAGTTCGTGGGACTCGAGTCGATTTCCTCGGCGACCCCCCCGCAATCAGTTGAACGTGACGGTGTGAGTGTGCGCCTGAGCGTTGCTCGATGTTCTGGTAACACGCATGCCGGCCATGATCTGACCGAGGTCTGCGGCGGTGATTTCCACGGTGTGAGGATGGTCGGAAGTTCCCGTGATGTCGAGCATCAAAGTGGCGTTGGAAGTCAGCTGGGCGGCCGTGATGACCGCGGTGTGACCATGATTGGTGCCGACCGTTCCCGTCACGTCCATGACCGGGGTTGGTGTTGTCATCGTAGGCGTATCGTTAGAATCACCGCCGCATCCTGTGATCGTGATCGCGACGCCGCTTAGAAGAGCCAACGCCGATGAGACGGTGAAGTCTCGGCGCGTGAGCTTGTTCGAGTCTCTCACAGTCGTTTCCTTTCATGATGAATCAGAATTTTCGAGAGATGTTGAAGCCGAGGAACCAATCGTCCGGGCCCTGTTGGCCCCTCGCGATTTGGGCAGGCGTCGTGCCGACCTCGTTAGAGAAGTTTAGCTGAAAGACGTGTCCTCTGAGAAGTTTTTCGACGCCGAAGGAGGCGTGAAATTTGTTGCTCTTGTCCCCGAGCCGTCCGTCGAAACCTGCCATTCGAGGTGATAGCTCCGCGACAATGGTAACCGTGTCGGTGATGAGTACGCGTGCGCCGAGACCGAGTACGACGGTGTAGTCGTCCTCGTCGTCGCTCGAGTCCGGGCTCAACAAGTCCGTGTTGCCGACGAAGCTCGGAGATGCATACAGCGCGAAGCGCGACCCCAGCCGCCGCGACAGGACGACCCCGAGTTGGGGGGAATAATCTTCCTGGAAGTTGTCGGTCCCCTCGATCCCGAGGGAGAGATCAAGCACGATTGGGCCGCCGGTTCCTTGCTCCAGCAAGCGCTGCCGCCCAAAGAACTGGATCGTACGGTCGCTAGTGCGGTAGACGCCGATTTGAGTGTTTCTGAACAGCCCGTAGCGGAGCTCAAGTCCAATCTGGGCGCCTCCGTCCAGTCCCAGAAAGTCCTCGAGCAATTCACCAAAACTTCCTCCGTCGCCTCTGGCGCCGCGCCCGGCTGAGCCTCGGAGCCTTCCATCGCAAGCTTCAGCTTCAGATTCGGCTCGTTCGTGGCATAGGTGCCGTCTCGCTAGAGGAGAGTGTGAGAAGCTAGCGCTCTTCTGTGCGATGCTAGAACGCGTGGGTGATCGCGCGGTTGAAAGAGGGCATCACGAAGCCCGAAGCCGGCGCTGCTCTTGAAATCGTCGCGAAGCAGCTCGCTCGCGACTACCCCGATTCGAATGAGGGAATGGAGATTCGGCTCGCACCGATGGGACTTCTTGGTAGTGCTCTCCGGGGCCCAGCCGTCGGTTTCAGCACGGGTCTGTTTATGATCTCGGGCCTCACGCTTCTTGTCGCTTGCGCCAACCTATCGAACGTTCTCTTGGCGCAAGCATCGGAACGCCACAAAGAGTTTGCGTTGAGGCTCTCGCTCGGCGCGAGCCGCTCGGCGCTCGGTCGCATTCTCCTCGTTGAGTCGCTTCTCGTGGCGCTCACGGGATGTCTCGGGGGCGTCCTTCTGTCGTTCTGGCTCGGGCGGGCGCTCGTTGCCTCCCTTCCCGCTTTCACGTTCCCCATCAACACGGAGCTTCCCGTCGATTTGAGTATTTTGGCTTTCGCGGGGATCACAGCCGTTGCGAGCGCCTTGCTGATCGGCTTGATGCCTGCGCTGCGTAGCTCAGCGGTCGATCCCCTGTCCGCGCTCAAAAGCGGGACGACGCTCACCGGCATCCGCCGTTTCGGTCTGCGCGACATCTATGTGGCGGTTCAGGTACGAGGCGGCGTCGAATCTTCCCGGAATCGAAGCCGCAGGGCTCGCCAACTCGATCCCGTTTAGTATCGACCAATCCTGGAACAGCGTCTACGTCGCGGGGCGGCCCGTTCCTCCGGTTTCACAAGCTCCGACCGCCGTCACGTATCAGGCTACGCCCGGGCTCTTTGACGCGTTGGGCACATCTATCGTGGCGGGCCGGGACTTCGATGACCGCGATCAGCCGGACACGCCCAGGGTGGCGATCGTGAACGAGACGTTCGTGCGCCGACTTTTGACCGTCGAGGATCCCGTGGGACAACGCTTCCGATTCAACCCCGATGCTGAGCCCATCGAGATTGTCGGCGTGGTGGAGGCGGGAAAGTACCAGACGGTGACCGAGGAGCCTCAGTTGGCCGTCTGGCTTCCCCTCGCACAGAGCTACAACAGCACCTCGACCCTGGTTGTACGAACAACCCTTTCCGAGCGAGCGACCCTGTCGATGCTCGAGCGGGCGATCGAGGCCGCCGCTCCGGGCGTGCTCGTCTTCGATGCGATGAGTCTCGAAGCGTATCTCGATCTGCCGACGACGCCTCTACGCCTCGCCACCGCGAGCCTTGGTGCGATGGGCGCTCTCGCCGCAGTTCTCAGCGCGGTGGGTCTCTACGCGCTTCTTGCCTACACCACATCGCGGCGCACGCGGGAAATTGGGATTCGCATCGCGCTCGGCGCCGAGCGGCAAGATGTTCTCGTAGCCGTCTTCAAAAGAGCTGCGCTGCTCGTTGGTGCGAGTGCGACTGGTGGCGTCTTGCTTTCGTTTCTAGTCGGACGTCTTCTCGGTCAGCTGACGTACATCCAGCCATCAACTTCGGCAGCACTGGCCGCTGCGGTGTTGATGACCGTAGCTGGCATCGCGGCATCGTGGCTTCCGGCTCGACGCGCTCTCCGCATCGAGCCGCTCGAGGCCCTGAGATACGATTAGCCGCTGAAAGCCGCTATGCTTGTCTTTTGGCCAGGTAATTCGCAACTGGTGCATCCCGTCACCGTTGCTAGAGTCCTCATCGTTCGCTCACCCTCCTCGAATGATGACGTGATCTCTCTGTCACCGCAGCACCTGTCGCGCGCCGTAGACTGTAGAATCTGTGGGTGAAAGTTCATCTTGTCGACGCTACTTACGAGCTTTTCCGCGCCTATTACGGCGCTCCCAAGAAGACGAGCCCCGCTGGCCGAGAGATAGGCGCCGCGAGCGGCCTTCTCCGGAGCCTCCTCTTCCTGCTGCGCGACGAAGACGTCACTCATGTGGGTTGCGCCTTCGACCACGTGATCGAATCGTTTCGAAACGATCTATTCGCGGGCTATAAAACCGGCGCCGGCATCGAGCCCGAAATCGCCGGACAGTTCGAGCTCGCGGAGGAAGTGACGCGGGCGCTCGGTCTCGTGACGTGGCCGATGGTCGAGTTCGAAGCGGACGACGCTATGGCTACCGCCGCGGCGAATTGGGTCGAGCATGACGGCGTCGAGCAGGTCGTCATCGCGTCGCCGGACAAGGACCTCACCCAATGCGTTACGGAAAACCGCGTCGTCTGCTGGGATCGCCGCCGTCAAATCATTCTCGATGAGAAGGGCGTCCAAGAGAAATTTGGCGTTGCGCCCGTTTCGATCCCTGACTATCTCGCGCTCGTCGGGGATGCCGCGGACGGACTCCCGGGTGTCTTCGGCTGGGGCAAGAAATCAACGGCGCAAGTCTTAGCGCGCTACGGCCACATCGAATCGATTCCGGTGAACGCCGCTGATTGGGAGGTCAAGCCGCGCCGCGCCTACGATCTCGCCGCGAGCCTTCGTCACGAGAGGCAGCAAGCGGTTCTTTATAGAGAGCTCGCGACCCTTCGTCGGGACGTCCCGCTCGAAGAGAGTCTCGACGATCTCGAATGGCGCGGCGCCTCGCGCGAGGGGATGGAAGCGCTTTGCCTCGAGCTTGACGATGATGCGCTTCTCGAGCGGGTCGCTCGGTTTCAGGATTGAGGGATCGCGGCAGCGAGTAGATGGTCCAAACGCTCCGGGTCGCCTTGGATTGCCAATCGCTGCATGTAGTGATGGACGCTCCGCACGCCGCCGAGCTCTTCGCCGCCACCTGCGCGGCCCGGGCCACCGTGGACGAGGTGCGGCATGACCACGCCGTGGCCAGTGGATTCGGGAGCGGCCTTCGCGTTCATCACCATCAGACGGCCGTGATAGGGGGCTAGGCCGAACATTGTTTTCGCGACGAAATCGTCGTCTTCACTGAAGATCGAGCCGACGAGGCTGCCGCCGCCTTTACGCGCGAGCTCGATGGCCTCGGCGACATCGTTGTAGGTCATGATGGTTGCGGCCGGCCCGAAGACTTCTACTTCGTGGAGGTCGGTGGCTCCTAGCGGTTTTCGGCACAGCAGAAGCACCGGCTCCATGAAAAACCCTTGACGCGGCTCGAAATCTTTCCGGCTCGGATCGCCGTAGACGATCTCAGCCTCTCCGGATAGCTTCGCCACGCCTTCACGCGCCGAGCGGAGCGCGTCCTCGTCGACCAGTGGCCCCATGCGCACACCTTCGGTCTTCGGATCACCGACCTGGATTCTAGCGAGGCGCTCTTTCAGCGTATCTGCCACGGCTTCGGCTCGTTCGGAAGCCACGATAACGCGCCGTATGGCGGTGCATTTTTGCCCTGCCTTTACCGTCATTTCTCGGACGACTTCTTTTGCGAAATACTCGAAAGTTTCCGAACCGGGTGCTACGTCCGGTCCGAGAACGATGCAATTGAGCGAGTCCGCCTCGATGTTCACGCGCACGGCTTCGCGGACGATCGTCGGATGGGAGCGGATTTTCTCTCCTGTCGAAGCCGACCCCGTGAACGCGACGACATCTTGACACGTCAAGTGATTCAACAAATCACCGACTGAGCCGCTGATGAGCTGAAGCGCGCCCTCGGGGACGATACCGGAATCGACGAGGATCTCGGTGATACGAAAGGTCAGCCACGCGGAAGGCGATGCAGGCTTCACGATGCTGGGCATGCCAGCGAGAAAAGACGGCGCCAGCTTCTCGAGCATGCCCCAAGACGGAAAGTTGTACGCGTTGATTTGGATAGCAACGCCTTCGAGCGGCACGTAGATGTGACGGCCGACGAAATGGCCGTCTTTCGAAAGGCGCGCCGTCTCGCCGTCGACGACAAAGTTGGACGCAGGGAGCTTTCTTGCACCTAGACTCGCGTAGAACGCCAACGTACCCACACCGCCATCCACGTCCAAAGCGGCATCTTTCTTCGTGGCTCCGTAGCTCGCGGCGATTTGGTTGAGCTCGTCTCGCCGCTCGTTCAAAACGCCGGCCATTTTCTTGAGGATGGCCGCTCTTTCGGGGAAGCTCATCTGGCGAAGCGCCGGCCCACCTTTTCCGCGGGCGCAGGCGAGCATCGCCCCGAAATCGACACCCTCGCTCGAGAGTTGAGCGATCTCCTCACCGCTGACGGCATGCCGGAGAATCCGTGGGCGTCCACTGCTATCCTGCCACTTCCCCGCCGCATAACTCTTCAACGTGATCATGACGTCGTCCCTTTCTAGGCTTTCTAGGTTCTGGACATTATAGCTTTGCGATCCGCTCGACCTGGGCTATACGCGGAGAAGGTTCCCCGAAAGGATTTTCTCGACGTCGTCGTCCACGTAGCCGCGCTTCAAGAGCTCTCGATGAGGCTCGCGCAGTCAGAGACGTCTTTCAGCCCGTCCGGCATCGAATCGCCGGATCCGTCGAATCCGGAGCCTATCCCGACGTGGTCGATACCGACGAGGTCCCGGACGTGGTCGATGATCACGACGTCGCCGATCGTCGCATAACGGATGCCTTTCTCTTGACGAAATCTCTGCGCCATCCTTCGGCCCTCTACCGAGTTGATGCTGAAGCCGGGATCCTCGACGTGAGCCCAAACGGGCCGCTCTCGTTGTTGAAGCTCGGTGCTGAGGAACGATCCGCCGAAAGTAAAGTGGATGACTCCTCCCCCTTCAGCAAGCGTTCGGATCATCGCATCGCTCATATTTCTCTCCCAGCCGGGCGTGAATGCGCGACACGACGAATGAGAGGCGATGACGGGCGCTTCGGACTGCGCGAGCACTTGGTAAAACGCATCGTCGGAAAGAGCAGCCCCGCGAAGACGAGATTGAGACCGCCGTCTCGGGCCCGAGGCACGTCAAACTCACCGATATCGCTTCTGACGAGCACGTCGGCTGCGTCTAGAGTGAGGCGATAGGACGTTAGGATATTGGCGTCCGCGATGAGAAAGCGACGCGCCAGATCGTCCGCCGATTGAAGACCTAGAGTGAGGGCGAGCGTGGCCAGAGCAGCGTTTTGCATGCACTCATGCTATTCTTTCGTCACCGCAGGAACAAGAACACATGTATGTTGTCGGGGCCCTAGGCCAGGACGAAAAGCTGCGCATGATGACCGTCAGTCTCTGGGCGGCGTTTGCGAGCGCGATCCTCTCGGCGTCCTCTGTTCTTTTGGAGCGCTCCTTCGATACTCGCGTCCTTTGGATGGCAGCTGTCTTTGTGTTATCGCTTCTTCTCATTCGCCGTGCGGCGGCTTGGCGTCTCGAAGTAGGAAGCTGGCTTCTCTGTATTTTACTCTTCGGTGTCGTCACGTTCGGGGTTGCGTTAACCGGCGGCATCGGTTCCCCAGTGATGGTTGGGTTCATCGTCGTCGTTGTGCTCGCCTCGTTGCTGCTTGGGCTGCGGGCCGCGTTGCTCTTCGGCGTCGCGAGCGTCGTCGCCGCCGGCGGCACGATGGGGATGTTTCCCGTTGAGCCGGCGTTGTCGCGCTGGGCGACGCTTGCTCTCGCCCTCGGCTGGGCGGGCTTGGTGCTCCACCTCTACGATACGCGCATCCGCCGCGCAGAGTCGGCGCTACAACACTCCGAAGAGCTTATGCGCTCAGTGATGCAAAGCTCGCCCAGTCACATCATGCGGCTCGATCGGGACGCGACCGTTGTCTTTGTCAACCGTGCTGTCTCGGGGCTGACGGTCGAGCAAGTGCTCGGGACATCGATCTACGACTACGCGGATCCTAAATATCGTCCGGAAATGAACGCTTGCTTTGCGCGTGTATTCGAGACCGGGCAGCAAGACTCCTACTCCGGCGACTACGAAAGCCCGGAAGGCATTCTCGCGTTCGAGACGCGCGTCAGCCCTATCACGATCGATGGGGAAGTCGTCGGGTTGACTTTGAGCATCTCGGACGTTACGGAGCGCGTCGAGACAGACGCGCAGCTTCGACGTTTGGTCTCGCTCGTCGAGAACAGCGGGGACTTCATCGGGATCGCCGATCTCGAAGGCAAGATGCTCTTCGTCAATCGCGCCGGCCTCGAAATGGTTGGGCTCGCATCGAGCGACGCGGTCGAGGGAACGACGCTCGAAAATTATGTTCTCGAAGCCGACCACGAGAAGCTGCGAACGGAAGTGCTCCCGTACCTACACGACGTCGGCGCCTGGCGCGGGGCCTATCGCTTCCGGCATTTCGGCGATGGACCGGCAATTCCGGTGGAGGTCCATAGCTTTCTCGTACTCGACGACAAGACGGGCGAGCCTTTTTCGATCGCGACCATCAATCGCGACCTGTCCGAGCGGGAAGAGGCCGATGCTGCGCTCGCGTTGAGCGAGAGGCAGCTCCGGCAGGCGCAAAAAATGGAAGCCATTGGCATGTTGGCCGGAGGTGTCGCGCACGATTTCAACAACCTCCTGACCGTCATCGGCGGTTATACCGACCTCGTGATTCACACGGAAGATCTCTCCCCGAAGGGGAGCGAGCGACTCGAAGGTGTGGCGACTGCTTCGGAGCGTGCAACGTCCCTGACCCGCCAGTTGCTCGCTTTCAGCCGGCGGCAAGTGCTGCAGCCGCGCGTTCTGGATCTCAACGTGCTCTTGCGCGACATGGAGCGGATGCTCTCACGCATGATTGGCGAAGACATCCGTCTCGAGACGTCGTTTTCGGAGGAATGCGGCAACTTGAAGGCCGACCCAGGCCAGATCGAGCAAGTCGTCATGAATCTCGCGATCAACGCGCGGGACGCGATGCCGGGTGGCGGCGTACTGCGTCTCGAGACAGCCAATGGCGAGTTCGGACGAGGAGGCTCTCTCACGGATGGACCACCGACGGGAGATTTCGTCATCCTGAGCGTCTCGGATACCGGATTGGGTATGAATCGAGAAGTGCTGGGCCACATATTCGAGCCGTTCTTCACGACGAAGGAGCTCGGCCGGGGTACGGGACTGGGCCTCTCGACGGTATACGGCATCGTGAAACAGAGCGGTGGTTATATCTACGCCCATAGCGAGCTGGGGAGCGGCACGAGCTTCGATGTCTATCTGCCGCGCGTCCCCGAGCCCGCGACGGTCGTCGAGCTGGCGGTGCCGAGCGTGCAAGGAGGCTCTGAGATCATCCTCGTAGTCGAGGACGACGAGGGCGTGCGCGCTTTGACTTGCGAGGTCCTGGAAGATCGAGGCTACGACGTCGTCGCGGCGAGCGATGGCGAGCACGCCATGGAGATCGTGAGGCGTAAGCAGCTAGAGGCAGAGCTCCTAATCACGGACGTCGTCATGCCCAGGATGAACGGGCGGGAGCTCGCCGGGCGGCTCCGCGACCGGAGACCCGAGCTCAAAGTGCTCTATATGTCTGGCTATAGCGCCCGGGTCATGTCACATCGCGGCCTGGTGCAAGACGAAGCCCAGCTGCTGCAAAAACCGTTCACGCCGCGATCGCTGGCCGACAAGGTACGCGAGGTGCTCGACGGCGTGCCCGTGCGAGACTGAGCTCTTTTGAGGGCTGCCTCCGACCTCCATTCGCAACCGGTGAAAGCGCTACAGCTATAATCAAGCCGATGAAGCTTCTAGCCGTCAGTCTCGCGGTCTCGCGCCGCGACCGTCCGGAAGAGCTTCTCCTTGTCGAGCGCAGCCAAAAGCTCCGCTCCTTTGGCGGATTCATGGCTTTTCCCGGTGGGACTCTCGACGCCGAGGACGCACGCGTCCCCATTCGCGGGCTGCACGACGGCTCGCTCACTCCCTTCGTAGCCGCGGGTGCGCGAGAGCTCTTCGAAGAGACCGGGATTTGGCTGGGGCGGGGAGGGACGCCGCCGTCGCGATCGCGATTGCTCGACGACCGCAAACGGCTTTTGGACGAGGACGTCACTCTAGCTGCTCTTCTCGAGGCGGACGGACAGCACATCGACGCGTCCGACTTGATGCCTTTGTGCAAGATCATGACGCCCCCGTTCTCACCGGTTCGCTACGACACGTGGTTCTTGCGGGCGCTCGTGCCTGAAGACGCCGAAGTCGAGATATGGGACGGAGAGCTCGTCGATGGCGCGTTCGTGGACCCAGCCGCCGCCCATGAGCGGTGGCGCAAGGGAGAGATCCAAGTGGCACCTCCCATGGTGATGATGCTCGAGCAGTGGTCGAAGGGACAAAACGGGCTTCTTGAGCGCGTCCGGCGTCTCACGCAATCCTACGAGCGCGGGGCGCCACACCGTGTCTATTTTTCACCGGGGATTCTTCTCGTGCCGCTCCAAACGCCGACGCAGCCTCCGGCGACCCACACGAATACCTGCGTCGTGGGCGAAGAGCGCCTCTACGTCGTCGACCCGTCTCCCGTTGACGTCCGCGAGCAGGCGCGTCTTTGGGGATTCTTGGAAGACTTGCTAAAGGAAGGCCGCATGCTCGAGGGGATCCTTCTCACGCACTACCACCCCGACCACGTAGGCGCGCTTTCCGAAATGCAACGCCGCTTCGATGTCCCGGCCTACGCGCATGCGGATTGCCTAAAGGAGCTTCCGGGCGCGCGCTTAAAAACGCCTCTCGAGCATGGCGATGTGATCGATCTGAAAACGGCGCCCGACGGGAGCTCGAATTGGAAGCTCACGGTCTATCACGTGCCCGGTCACGCTCGCGGACATTTGGCGTTTCAAGACTCGCGATACGGCGCCATCGTTGTCGGAGACCTCGTCTCGACCCTTTCGTCGATCCTCATCGATCCTCGCGACGGGCACCTCGCGACTTACTTGCGCTCGCTCGAGCTTCTCGAGTCAAAAGCGGTGGGGACGCTCTATCCCGGCCACGGTCCGCCGGTGTCGGATGGCAAGAAAGTCATTCGCAAAACACTCGAGCATCGCGCCGAGCGTGAAGCGCAGCTCGTGGCGGAGCTCGATGAGACACCGCAGAGTGCCCGTGAGCTCGTCGAGAAGATCTATACGGACGTGCCCAAAAGCGTGCACCGGCTCGCCGAACGTTCGCTGCTCTCGGGGCTCATCAAGCTCGAAGAGGAAGGCAAAGTCGTGCGCACCGAGGCGGGTTTCGCGCTCGCTTCGACGTGACCGACTATAATCTGGTCTCGGAGGCCTTCATGCGATTGCTCACGCTCTTGACTTTGATGTTGGGGGCGTTTTTGGCGCTGGCCCCTCCGGCGTGGACACAGGACGTCGACGGAACGTGGTTTCGGAGTACGACTGAGGGAGATGATCCAGAAGAGAAGATCCAGCGAGCGGTCAGAGGTTATCTCGCGAAGGCGGGCGAGCGCCGGGGCGCCAGGATAGCAGTTGCGGAATCGCCCCAACTTCCCGAAATGGTCACTCGTTCGATCGAAACGTTCATGCAGTATGCCGACGAGCTCTATATCGAGCTGGAGCCGGACGAGCTCGTTGTGGATGACGGCGGCGGCCGCATCCGCATCTACTATCTCGACGGCGAGGAGCACGAGCGGCAGCTTCAAAACGGCGTGCGCGTCGAGACGGTGGCGACCCGCGTGGGCCAAAACATCACGATCGACCAAAAGGCCGACGACACCAAGGTCCTCGAGACGTACGTCTTTTCGAGCGATGGCGAGCGGCTCGAGCTCACCGTTCGCCTCGAGAACAAGCAGCTCAACGAGCCTCTGATCATCCAAAGCATCTATGAGCGCGAGTAGGCTCGAGATCTCTTGACGACGTCGAGATTCGAGTTATACTGTCGACAGTCGCTATGTCGATGGTCGATATAACACTCACTCCCGTCGAGACCGAGATTCTGCTTAGCCTCGTCCAAGAGGCGCGTCACGGCTACGGTATCAAGCTCGCAGTCGAAGAGCGTACCAAAGGCCGCGTGAGCCTCGGCTCCGGCACGCTCTACGTTGCGCTGCAGCGCCTCGAGAAAACCGGCCTATTGAAAGCGGAGACGCGCAAGCCCGGCCCCGGCACTGAAAAACTCCGCCGGCGCTACTTCAAGCTGTCCGCAGATGGCCGCAGAGCGTTGAAACGCGAGCTCTCCCATCTCGATGGGCTCTTGCGCTTCGCCAAGTCCTTGAAATCGCTATGAAGAAAGTCTTCGGCGTGCTCTTGAATGCGTATCCGAGGACGTTTCGGGACCGGCACGAGGACGAGCTCTACGCGTTTTTCGACGATCAACGACGCGACCCGAGATATCGCGGCGGTGTCGGGTCCTTCCGCTTCTGGTGGGACGTGGTCTTCGATTTGGCGCGCAGCGCTTTGCTGCTTCGATTCCGCTCCCGAGAGACTTCTTCCCAAAAGCAAAAAGGAGAGCTCACCATGGGCCGAGACATTCGCTACGCCGTTCGTCGACTGCTTCACGCAAAAGGGTTTGCGCTCGCCGCGGTCGTGACGCTCGCACTCGGCATCGGAGCGAGCACCGCGATCTTTAGCGTGGTGCACGCCGTCGTCATCAGCCCGCTCCCCTATCCCGACTCGGACCGCTTGGTGTCCGTGTGGCATGCGGCGCCGGGAGCCAGCATTCCACGGCTCGGCTTCTCGCTCGGAAGCTACGTGCACTATCGAGAGCACAACCGGACCTTCGACGGGATCGCGGCCTATGAGCTTGCTGCGCTGAACATGACGGGTGACGGCGATCCCGAGCGTACGAACGCGGCTTATGTGACCGCGAGCTTCTTCGACTTGTTCCAGCCTCCCATTCACGACCGTGCTATCACGGAACAAGACGACCGGCCCGGTGCGGAGGACGTGCTCGTTATGAGCCACTGTCTCTGGCAGCAACGTTTCGGCGCCCAGGACAACATTCTCGGTCGGAAGGTCCGGACCCATTGAGCCGGCATCGGGAGTGGGCCGCGTGGCAGGGGCTGGCGCGGGCGAGCGAGCGGGTGGTGATGGCGGCGTGGCAGGGGCTGGCGCAGGCGAGCGAGCAGGTGGTGATGGCGGCGGCAACGAAGCTCCCGCCGCCGCCTTTCCGGGAAGTTTGATGGTGCCCTGACACTTCGGGCACTTGAGCATGAACGGGGTATCGGGAACCTTGGCATCATCCACTACGAGCCGATTGGAGCAGTTCGGACAGTTCGTTTAGCTCAGAATCGAAGCTCTGCATGCCGTCGAGGGCGCCGTCTTCCATGGCATCGAGCAGGCTCCTTCCTTCTTTCTCTCCGTCCCTCACGTAATCGCGCGTGCGAGCCGTGCCCCGCAAGATCTCGCAAACGGCAACGCGCCCGCCGCCGATCTTCGGCACGAGACGTTGGCTCACGATCCATCGGAAGGATTGCGCGAAGCGCGTACGGATCTGCCGCTCCTCGTTCTTGGGAAAGACACCAACGATGCGGTCGATGGTCTTGGACGCATCGATGGTGTGAAGCGTCGACAAGACGAGATGGCCCGTCTCTGACGCCTCGAGCGCGGTATTGATGGTCTCGGCATCACGCATCTCACCCACGAGAATCACTTTCGGCGCTTGCCGCAATGCAGCACGGAGCGCGAGGGCGAAGCTTTCTGTATCGGCGCCAACCTCGCGCTGGTTGATGGTCGCCTGCATGGCGGGGGTACAGATACTCGATGGGATCTTCGATCGTAATGATATGGATGGGTTTTTCCCCGTTCATCTTATTGATCACAGCCGCAAGCGTCGTCGATTTGCCCGACCCCGTCGGCCCGGTAACGAGGACGATGCCGGTGCGCTCTTCCGTGATCTCTTTCAGCTGAGGTGGGATACCGAGCTCTTCTACCGTCGGGATCCTGTTCGGGATGACCCTCAGCACGATACTGTAAGATCCGCGCTGGGTGAAGACACTAACGCGAAACCGCGTCTTCTGCGGGATCGCATACGAGAGGTCCACGGAGCCCGTACGCAAGAGCCTTTCGATCAAATCCCGCTTACCTCGCAAGAGCCTCAACGCGATGATCTCGGTCTGGTACGGCACGAGCTTCTCGACTCCCGCGTAAGGGACGCCTTTGAGTTTCCCATCGATCTCGACCTGGGGTGGTTTCCCTACAGAGAGATTCAAGTCGGAGATACCGGGGACGACGTCGAGCATCCTTACGAGCAGCGGATTCAGGTCGAAATAGGCCATGGGCAGCAAAGCCTCCACGGAAAGGCAGATAGAGTTGCCTCGGAAGAGCATTATTATAACATGCAAGTTTCGACGATGATGAAGCCCTTACCTTTCGGCGGCTGTTTCACGAAGAGTGACGCGACGAAAACGCCTTGGGTGTTTCTCGGTATCGCGGACGACACGCAATCCACCTATCTGCACGGCCCGGCGGAAGCGCCCGAAGCCATGCGTCAGGCTTACGACGGCAACTGCTTCAACGCGACGACGGAAAACGGTGTCGACTTGGCCGAGAGTGTCCTCGACTTGGGCGATTTGAAACCGTGCGAGAACTGGGAGGCCAGTGCAGTTGTCTATCGAGCCCGGCTAGAAGAGCTTTGGAAAAGCGGTAAAGTACCTTTCGTCGCCGGCGGCGATCATGCGATCACTGTCCCTGTTGTGGCTGCGGCGGAGGTGCTTAGGGCACCCATCCATGTCATCCAGGTGGACGCCCACCCAGATCTCTACCCCGATTTCGAAGGCAACCCGAGCTCACACGCTTGCACTGGCGCACGGATCGTCGAGATGAGCCATGTGGAAAGCCTGACACAGCTCGGCATCCGAACGATGAGCGCCGCGCAGCATCCGCAACGCGACCGTTACAGGGACAAGCTCTTCATTTACGAAGCGCGCGAGCTGCCCGGCCCACTGCCGGAGCTTCGGCACATTCCCGAAGGCGCCTCGGTCTACGTGACGATCGATATCGACGGCATCGACCCCGCCTACGCTCCCGGTGTATCACACCCTGTTCCCGGAGGATTGAGCGCGCGGCAAGTGCTCGATTTTCTCGGGCGTGGACATTGGACGCTCATAGGGATGGATGTCGTGGAGGTGAGCCCGCCGCGCGATTTTCAGTCTCAGACGGCCATACTCGGAGCACGCTTTCTCCATGAAGGCATGGGCTACGCGGCAAGAGCCAAGTAGAGCTCAATCTATATGTTGCCGGCGCGCATCTCCTCGGCGATATAGTCCGACGCCCGCAAACAGAGCGCGAGGAGCGTGAGCGTCAGATTCTTCTCCGAAGCGTTGGTGAAGGCTTAGCCGTCCACGACGAAAAGGTTTTCGACTTCGTGCATGCGGTTGAACGCGTTCAAAGCCGACTGCTTCGCATCCGCGCCCATGCGGCAGGTGCTGTGCTCGTGGATAGCGGAGCCCGGGTCGTCCTGCGCGTCTCGTTCGAAGGGAACGACTTCGGCGCCGGCTTTTTCAAGGATTTCCTCGGCCGTGTCGTACATGGCCCTTTTGCGTCAAGTTGTAGGCCGCCATCCCGGCAGAGGCCCCGCTGCCGATGACGATGACGTCGTGAACTTCACTGCTCTCTACGATCCATCGCTCACCCCCTGTTCGAAGCGAGAAGTGTACCCGCTCGGCGGTGCCACCAGCAGGCGCCGACCACGGCGGTCGCCAGAGCCCAGAACGGCCAAAGCGGTTGGACGAAAATGCCGGCTGCAGCGAGGACTGCGACGGCGCCCAGCATCGCGAGACGAGCCTTCGCGTAGCTCGTCGACGCGCTTCGCTTGAGGAGCCAGAGATCGGCTGGAAACAAAATGAGCGCGAGCTCATTCCACCGGAGCTCAGGCCAGGGCGACACGACCGCGCCGACCCAAATCAACGTTCCGAAGACGGCGACGATGACTACGGCGAGCCCGGCGCCTTTGCGCGAGACGCAGGCGGTGAGGGAGAGCACGAGAACGACGACCCAGAAGCGCCCGTAAGCGCCCGACACGCTTCCGGGGTCGAGAGGCTTCTTTCGCGCGTAGACGACTTCCGGACGGGCGTCGAAACGCTCTTCGACAGCCGAGCGGAGCACGCGCGGGATGAACATCGCCTCGAAGGCACCGAGCTTCTGGTCGACCCAGCGGCCAAGGATCAAGTCCCCCGCGGGCACGAGCGCCCAGTGCGCCCCGGCGAAACCTTCGCGTGCGTAGTCTCGATACGTAAGCGGGCTCTCGATGAGCGTTTTCCGGAGCTCGCCTCCTGTGGCCGCGTCGATCAAATCCCGCGGTCGCGTCGAGCAGTTGTCGAGGAAATGGCTGTAGATGTACTCTCGATTCTCGGGCAGTGCGTCGAGCTTGAGGGCCGCCCTGAAGCCTGCGACGTGCTCGTCCGAGAGTGGCAGCACCTGCCGGTAGATAGTGCGATCCTGCTCTTGGAACCAAAAGATCATCGAGAACACATCGGAAGCGGACACCCAGAATTTGGCGCGTCCAACGACGACGTCCCAGCCCAGGCCTATCGGTCGCGAGAAATCCGAAGTGCCGTAGTTATAGCAGTGCCCTCCCGCAGGAAGGTCGTCCGCCATCACGCAAATCGCGGCATGCCCGAACTTGTTGAAGAGCTCGTCGCCGGCGCCGATCGTATAGAGCTCGATGCGATCGCGGGCGTCCGCATGCACGGCGGACGCGAAAAAGAGAAGCCCGATCAGTGGAGCCAAACGCACGCGCGCATCATAATGCAAAATCTCTCGCCTCTCCGGGCGATGTATTATGCGCACCCATGGAAGGCCAACAGCTCGAGCGCAGCATCGGTCTCGGAGGAGCGGCGGCTACGCTCGTCGGCTATGTCGTGGGCGCTTCCATTTTCATCCTTCCCGGAGAGCTCGCGGCTTCGACGGGCCCTGCGATTTTTCTCTCCTTCCTGCTTCCCTCCATTCCGGCTCTTTTGTCATGCTTCGTCACCGCACAGATCGGCTGCGTCTATCACTCCTTAGATGAGATCACGCTCTTCAAATCCCTCGGAATTGCCGTCGAGGACCTCGCCTCCGCACAATTTCTCTACCGGCGAGCACTCGAAACAGGCGCGGGCACACGCATCGACTTCTAGAGAGGCGATCTGACGTGCAACGCCAACGGCTGTGACATTTGATAGTGCTCACTTCGGATGCGATTGGCGCTAGACTAGGGATATGACCAACGCATGGATTGTGGATGCGGCCCGCACGCCGCGAGGCCGTGGCAAGAAAGACAAGGGCGCTCTGAGCGGGATCCACCCTCAGGAGCTTCTCGCGCAGACGGTGAACGCGATCGCCGGGCGCACCGGCATCGAGCAAAAGGACGTCGAAGACGTCGTGATGGGCTGTGTGAGCCAGGCAGGCGAGCAAGGTGCGAACATCACGCGAAACGCTCTCCTGCTCGCCGATTGGCCGGAAGTCGTCACGGGCGTCACGCTCAACCGCTTTTGTGGCTCGGGTCTCCAAGCGGTGAACTTTGCCGCGATGGGTGTCATGTCCGGACAACAGGAGCTCGCAATGGGCGGCGGCGTCGAAAGCATGTCGCGCGCACCGATGGGCTCGGATGGCGCGGGCGCCGACGGCAATAACGAGATCTTGCGCGACAAGGTATTCCAGGTGCCGCAGGGCATCAGTGCCGACCTCATCGCAACCATCGAAGGCTTCTCGCGCGAAGACGTGGACCGCTTTGCTCTACAATCCCAGAAGCGTGCGCAGGCGGCGCAAGAAGCGTGCTATTTCTCGAGGAGCCTCGTGCCCGTGAAAGACCCGCGCACGGGTGACGTCGTCCTGGAAAAGGACGAGCACCCGCGCGCCGGGACGACTCTCGAAGGCTTGGCGGAGCTCGATGCTGTTTTTGCGAAATTTGGCGCGTCACCCGCCGTCGACAGCGAGACTTGGGACCAAGTGGCGCTCCGCCGCTACCCGAAGGTCGAAGCCATCAACCACGTGCACACCGCCGGCAATGCAAGCGGTATCGTCGACGGCGCCGCGGCCGTGCTCCTGGCCTCCGACGACTACGTGAAAGCGCACGGGCTCCAAGGTCGTGCGCGCATCCGTGCGACCGCGACCTACGGCTCCGAGCCCGTTATCATGCTGACCGCTCCCGCGCCAGCTTCGAGGCGCGCGCTCGAAAAAGCCGGCATGTCCGCGTCGGACATCGACCTCTGGGAGATCAACGAAGCTTTCGCCGCGATCCCGCTCCAGACGATGAAAAAGCTCGAGATTAGCGAAGAGAACGTGAACGTCAACGGCGGCGCCATCGCGCTCGGCCACCCGCTCGGAGCGACGGGTGCAGCGCTTCTCGGCACGGCCCTCGACGAGCTCGAGCGACGCGATCAAACGACGGCGCTCATCACGCTTTGCATTGGTGGCGGGATGGGCATCGCGACTATCATCGAGCGCGTTTGATCATCGCGTAGGCGAAAAAGCGCACCCCTGGGACGTTGTGGAAATCTCGGAGGCGTTCGTTTAGTCCGCTAATAAACCCGCCGCCTCTGGCGGCGTGACCCGAAGAGCTTCGAGCGATCCGGCGTGTGCTAGGTTCCCCCTCCGGGAAGACCCTGTGGGGCCTCCGAAAGGAGAACCTGCATGCACGAATGGAAAAGCCTGTCGCAAGTGCGATGGGAATGCAAGTACCACGTGGTGATCATCCCCAAGTATCGTAGAAGGGTGTTATATGGGGACCTTCGGCGTCGCGTGGGGCGAATTCTTCGAGAGCTTTGTGAGCAGAGAGGAGTAGAACTGATAGAAGGCAACGCGCAACCGGACCACATCCACCTGTGTATGAGCATCCCTCCCAAGTACAGCGTATCTCACACGATCGGTTTTCTGAAAGGGAAGAATGCGGTACGCATCCACCGAGAATTGCTGAAAGAACGTCGTATGACGGGCTTGCATTTTTGGGCGAAGGGGTACTGTGTGAGTACGGTTGGCCTTGACGAGGAGCGAATAAGAAAGTACATCCGGCTGCTCGTGTTTACGAACACCGTTCGTGTTTGGCGGCGGAACACGCGCGGCGATTATTGGGTCCTGGACGTCGCGAGCGGCGTTCTCCGAAAGCTCGGCGGGGTCGCTCCGACCTCATCGCTCATGTTCGCCAAGTTCTCGCCCGACGGAACGCGCGTCGCCTATGTCGTGGCCAACAACTTGTACGTCGAGACTTTGACGACCGGCTCTGTCACACCGCTGACCGAAAGCGGCTCGCCGACAACGATTTTTGGCACTTCCGACTGGGTTTACGAAGAGGAGTTCGGGCTTCGCGACGGCTTTCGGTGGAGCCCCGACGGCAAGCACATCGCCTTTTGGAACTTTGACGCCGAAGGTATCGGCGAGTTCACTATCATTAATAACACTGACGAGCTCTACCCGAGCTTGCTGCGCATTCCCTATCCGAAAGCGGGGACGACGAACTCTGCGGTGAGGATTGGGGTCGTGAGTACTTTGGGCGGAGAGATGGCGTGGATGAAAGTACCCGGCGATCCGCGCAACACTTACGTGGCTCGCATGGAGTGGGCCGATGACAATCATCTCGTCCTTCAGCATTTGAACCGCCTTCAGAACACGAACGACGTACTGCTTTCGGACGCGACGACCGGCGACGTCGTCCCTATCCACCAAGATCGCAACGACGCTTGGGTCGAAGTCGTCCGGCGCATGGACTTCACCGCGGACGGCGAAGAGCTCGTATGGCTAAGTGAAAAAGGCGGTTACCGTCATGCCTATGCTGTAGCCCGGGACGGCGGCCACGAGCGGCTCCTGACCCGTTTCGAGGACGACGTGATCCAACCGCTGAGACTCGACTCAGCCGGAGAGTGGTTCTACTTCATCGCGTCGCCCGAGAGCGCAACCGAGCGCTACTTATTTCGCTCGAGCCTCGATGGCGACGCTCCCCCGGATCGGCTGACACCGCGAAATGCGACTGGAACCCACGCGTACGATTTGTCGCCGAACGGCCGATGGGCGTTTCATACTTTCTCGAGCTTCGACGAGCCGCCGCGGATCGATCGCGTCCGGCTTCCCGATCACACTGTCATGAGAACCCTCGAAGACAATGCGGCTTTAGAAAAGGCGCTCGACGGTGTTCTCGACCCACCGGTTTCTATGTTCGAGCTCGAGATCGCGCCAGGCGTAGCTCTCGATTCTTGGATGCTGAAGCCCGCCAATTTCGACGCCACGAAGAAATACCCGCTCCTCGTCTATGTCTATGGCGAGCCGGCTGGGCAAACCGTCCTCAACCGATGGTTCGGCGCGCGTTCGTTGTTCCATCGCGCGCTCGCCAATGCCGGCTTCATCGTGGCGAGCTTCGACAACCGCGGGACGCCAGCTCCCAAAGGCTCGGCGTGGCGCAAAATCGTGTATGGGACCGTCGGAGATCTGTCGTCGAAAGACCAGGCCGCCGCAGTCACAGCGCTCGTGAAAGAACGTTCCTATATCGACGCGGACCGTGTCGCCATCTGGGGATGGAGCGGTGGAGGGTCGAACACGTTGAACGCCATGTTCCGCTTCCCCGATATTTTCTGTGTGGGTGTCTCGGTCGCCCCGGTGCCCGATCAAACACTTTACGATACGATCTATCAGGAACGCTATATGGGCTTGCCGCAAGAGAACACGGAAGGCTACCGCGTCGGTTCACCGATCAACTTCGCGGAAGGCCTCGAGGGAAAGCTCCTCCTCATCCATGGCACCGGTGACGACAACGTGCACTATCAAGGAACGGAACGTCTCGTGAACCGACTTGTCGAGCTCGGAAAGCCGTTCGACCTGATGGTCTACCCCAACCGATCGCACGCCATTCGCGAGGGCGAAGGCACGACGCTCCACATTTACAATCTCATCACGCGCTACTTGTTCCAAACGGGATGGGTGGCTTCGAGCAACTGACGTCGGCAGCTCAGTCATCGGGCGCCGGACGTCTCCGCATCGGACGGCGTACCCACACAAATCAGCTCGTCGTCGCTCCGAAGAAAGATCTGTCTCTTCGACACGACCGGAGACGCGAGGAAGCGCGCATCCAACTTGTTACGCGCGAGAATCTCGAAGTCGCGCGACGCCCGCAGCACGATGGTCTCGCCTGTCTCGCTCACGAAGTAGACTTTGCCGTCGCCCGCGATAGGGGCTGCCGAGAAAACACCGCCAGTACGTCCTTGAAACAACCGCTTGCCGGTCTTGGCATCGGCGGCTTGAAGAACACCTGCGTCGCTCGCGAAGTAGACCACGCCACCGTAGTGCACGACCGAGGAGACATAAGGCGCACCGGTCGGGACATGCCAAACAAGATGCTCGGTGCCCGCGATGTCGCCGCGTCCCCCGGGCCGGATCGCCATATACGGACCGCTTCGATAGCCGCGGCTCGTATAGATAATACCGTCGGAATAGGAGAAAGACGGGACCGTAATCGGAAAACGGTTCGGCTCGACGTAATACCAGAGGCGCTCGCCCGTCTTCGGATCGTAGCCTTCGATCCGCTCGCTCGAGTTGACCACCAGCTCGTCGCCTTCCGGCCCGGGAACGACCGTAGGCGTGCTGTAGGAGCGGAGCCCTTCACCTCGGTTCGCTTTCCAAAGCTCCTTTCCCGTACGTTTGTCGAGCGCGAGGAGGTAGGACGCCGGTACGTGGTCGCACAGTAGAATGAGCGAATCACCATAAATCGTCGGCGAGCTCGAATGGCCCCAAGTGATCTCGAAAGGGCCATAGTCCTCACCGAGGTGCCTTTCCCAGACGAGCTTCCCTTCCATATCGAGGGCCACGATTTGGCCAGTGCCGAACCACGCATAGACGTGCTCAGAATCCGTGACCGGGCTCGGGTTGGCGAGGTTGGTCTTGCGATGCACGGAAGGGAGCTCCGCGGTCGCAGGAAGGCGATGCTGCCACCGTCTTTTTCCATCGGAGCGCTGATAGGCTTCGACGAGAAAAAACACTTCATCGCCGGCTGCCCCGCCAATCGAACGCTCCACGGGCGCGTCGCCGCCGCCTCCCAGGGTCGGGTGGTTGCCGCCACGGACGACTCCGCGTCCCGCCTGCGAGGTCACCAGGATCGTATCGCCGGAGATGATCGGAGAGGAGAGGCCCATCCCACCGAGCCGAGCCTTCCAAGCGATGTTCTCGTTTTCACTCCAGGCAAGCGGCAAGCCTCGCTCGGGGCTCACGCCGTTGCCGTCGGGACCGCGCCAATTCGGCCAATCCTCCGCAACGGCGCGCCCCGAGAGTCCCAATACCGCTAGCGCCCAAACTGCCCGATTCCACATGGCCGTCCTCCGTTCGTTCTGTATTGTACCCTCCGGGATTGCGGGACTCGAGAGCGCTCGAAAGACGACGCCGGCAAGGAACACCGGCAGGATCGTGGTCTCGTCACCCATTTTTGGAGATCCTGATTTTGAAGGAGTTCCTTCAATTATGGACAACCGATCGAATCGACGGGGAGTGCTCCTTCTTCTTGAAGAAGTTGAACGACCCGACGACCACGAGCGCAAGCGCCCAGCCGGCAAAGACGTCAAGTAGATAGTGGAAGCGGCCATACACGGTGGCGAAGACGAGCCCTGCATAGATCGGGACAAACCCATACAGCCAGCGGGGCTGGTACTTCCACGTGACGAGCAGGATCACGGTCGAGATGGAGACATGCGAGCTCGGAAAAGCGCCGCCCCGCGCGCCCCCTCGGGAGGAGACGAAGTGCACGAGCTCGTAGAAAAAGCGGCCCGACAGCGGTTCGCCGAGCTTTGGCAACAAGTAATAAGGGCTGTCCACGGGAAAGAGGATGTAAAACAAATAGCTCGTCGCGAAGGTGACGGAGATGAGGAAGAGAAGCTCTCGAAAAGCGTGGCACTTGCCAGTGAAGTACCAAATGCCGCCAATCACCGGGAACAATAGCACGTAGGCGAAGTAGCAAAAATGAGCATATTCCGACAACCAAACCCAGCTCAGACGCTCGCTCAAATACAGGCTCGGTTGGCCCCCGAAGAGCGTGGCCTCCAGGTTCTGGACCGGCCCGGTGAGCCCCCAGTTGCCGACAGCAGAAGCGAGCAGCTCTACCTCTTTGTACAGGATCGGAAACGCGATGGCCGGGTACCAGTCTCGCAAGAATCGCGGGATCCCCCGAGGGCGCGCCGGCAAGTAGCGCAGTGAATGGATCGTGATTCCGGCCGCCAAATGGAGAGCGACGAGCACCGGGAAGCTCGGGATCAGCGCGAGGCCCGTGAGCGCCAGATACAGAAGCATGACGCGGTCAATGCGTCGAGTGAGCGCGTCCAGGGTGATATCCTTACGCCGTCGAAAAGGAGTGATGCAATCCGGATCATTCTAGCATTGCTCTCGATCGTCACGGCCTGGTCTATACGGGAGATATCAGAGCGGGACTCATCCCCGCCTTCTAGACTCATGACAAAACATAAGAGAGAAAAACTATCGGACGAAGATCTCGAGAACGCGCTCACAAAGCTCGAACATTGGAAGCTGGTCGATGGCAAGCTCCACCGGAAGTTCCGGTTCGAGAATTTCATCGACGCTTTCGCGTTCATCACACAGCTCGCGCTCGTCGCCGAGCGAATCAACCATCACCCAGAGTGGACGAACATTTACAACTCAGTCAGCATCTCGCTATCGACGCACGACGTCGACGGCATCTCCAATCTGGACTTCGATTTCGCCCGCGCGGCGGATCTGTACTTCGGCGACTGAGAGGGACCGGAACCATGAGTGAGCCACAAACCGGCATCCTCGCGTCTGGCCCTCGGCTGGGACGCTATCTCTTCCTCAACCTCGTTTCGGACGAAGACCCACACGACGCGCTCGACGCGCTCGCGGAGCTCGAGCTCGATGACGACATTGTCATAGGGATCGGCAATTCGCTGGTGCTCGCATCCAAGAGCATCGTCGAAGGCCTCAGAACGTTTCCGAGCTTGACGGGCCCTGGAGTCGAGATACCCTCGACCCAAACAGCGCTGTGGATTTGGCTGCGCAGCGATGCCGACCGCGGCGAGCTGATCCACCGTTGTCTCGAGCTCGAGCAGTTCTTCGATCCCGTGCTCGAGATGGCGCAAATCGTCGATAGTTTTAAGCACGATCCCACGCCGGAGGGGCGCGGCCGGGATCTTTCGGGCTACGAGGACGGCACGGAGAACCCGATGGGCGAGGACGCCGTCGCAGCCGCCATCGTTTCGGGTCTGGGCGCGGGGCTGGACGGGTCGAGCTTCGTGGCCGTCCAAAAGTGGCAGCACGATCTTGTGAGCCTTCAGTCGATGACGGACGCCGAGCGGGACGACGTCATCGGACGGCGCCTTGACGACAACGAGGAGCTCGAGGATGCGCCCGATTCCGCCCACGTCAACCGGACCGAGCAAGAGAGCTTCGAGCCCGCTGCCTTTGTCCTCCGCCAGTCCATGCCGTGGTCCGATCGCGACGGCGAAGGTTTGATGTTCGTCGCCTTCGGCCGCACGCTCGACGCCTTCGAGGCCCAGCTCACCCGGATGGCCGGGCGCGAAGACGGCATCGTGGACGGCTTGTTTCGCTTCTCCAAACCCGTTTCCGGCGGCTATTACTGGTGCCCGGGCATCGAGGACGACAAGCTCGATCTCCGCGCTCTAGGCGCTTAGGGAAAGGTGAGAGTGAGGCCCGCCGCGCGGCGAGCCTCCCCCGTAGAGCACTTTCGCCTATTTGGTAAGCGCTTCGTGGACCTTGCCGACCAGGTTCGGCCCAGGTGTGAGCGTCTTGTCGCCCTCGTCCTTCCACTGCGCCGGGCACGCCTCGGCCGATTTTCGAGCAACGTAAAGGTTCGCTTTGAACTTCCGCATGACCTCGTCAATGTTGCGGCCCACGTTGAAGAAGCTGACCTCCGAGCTCAAGAGCGTGCCCTCGGGGTTGATGATGAACGTGCCTCGCAGTGCCAGGCCCGCACCATCGACGTAGACCCCGAAAAGACGCGAGACTTCTCCGGTTGGATCCGCGCCCATCAAGAACTCGACATTCTCGAGGCTTTTTTCATGCCGCTTCCACGCGAGATGTACAAACTGAGTATCCGTGCTGACGGTAATGAGCTCGGCGCCCAACTTTTTGAAGCGATCTTGCTGCTCTGCCAGAGCAGCGAATTCGGTCGCTCAGACGAAAGTGAAATCGGCGGGATAGAAGAACAAGATGGTCCACTTCCCGTCTTTCTTGTTTTGATCGAGGCTCATCGTCCCGAAATCGTTCTTAGTGGGGTCGTAAGTTGCGAGCTCGAAATCGGGAACGCTGGCGCCGAGTTGGAGCCCGCCCCCGTTGGTCGAGTCTGTCATTCAGTTTTCCTCCTTTGGCTTGATCCGAATCGCGAATTCTGGCGCTTTCCTCCCATTTATGCAAGAGGAACCTCTCCGGTGTAGGCTTTGAGGAAGGAGGCGATATGACGGAGAAAACGACGCGCGTCGAGTCCGATTCGCTCGGGCCCATCGAAGTGGCGACAGACCGCCTATGGGGCGCCCAAACGGAGCGCTCCCGCCGGAATTTCTGCATCGGCAGCGAGCGGATGCCGGACGAGCTCATTCGGGCGCTCGCGCTCGTCAAAAAGTCGGCTGCCGCCGTCAACCAGGAGCTCGACCTCTTGGACGCTGATAAGGCGGAAGCGCTGATCGAGGCCGCGGACGAAGTGCTCGCGGGAAAGCATTCGGACGAGTTCCCTTTGGTCGTCTGGCAGACCGGGAGCGGCACCCAGTCGAATATGAACATGAACGAGGTCCTCGCGAATCGGGCGAGCGAGCTTCTCGGCGGTGAACGGGGCCCGGCGCGGCTCGTCCATCCGAATGACGACGTCAATAAAGGTCAGTCGTCGAATGACGTCATCCCGACCGCGATGCACGTCGCCGCGGTCCAAGCACTGCGCGCTCGCCTTCTACCCGCGGTCGAGAAGCTCGGGGACGCGCTCGCGCAAAAAGCCGCAGCGTTCGACGACATCGTCAAGATCGGACGGACGCATCTCCAGGACGCGACGCCGCTCACCCTTGGCCAAGAGTTCTCGGGATACGCGTCTCAGCTCGACCATGGTGTCCGGCGCTTGAGCTACGCGCTCCCTCACTTGGAAGAGCTCGCACTCGGCGGTACGGCTGTCGGTACCGGCTTGAACGCCCATCCAGAGCTCGGCAAACGCGTCGCGGCCTATCTTTCCGAGCTTACCGGTTATCCTTTCGTCTCGGCGCCGAACAAGTTCGAAGCCCTCGCGTCGAAAGATGCTCTTGTCTTCGCGCATGGCGCGCTCAAAACGCTCGCCGCGTCGCTTATGAAGATCGCGAACGACCTCCGCTGGCTCGCTTCTGGACCACGCAGTGGCATCGGTGAGATCACGATCCCCGCAAACGAGCCAGGAAGCTCCATCATGCCGGGCAAAGTGAATCCGACGCAGTGCGAAGCGATGACAATGCTTTGTGCTCAAGTCTTCGGAAACGACGTCACGATCGGAATCGGAGGCGCCTCGGGAAACTTCGAGCTTAACGTTTTCAAACCCGTCATTATCTATAATTTTCTCCAGAGCGCCCGCCTACTCGCGGATGGCTGCGACAGCTTCCGGGAAAAGCTCGTAACCGGCATCGAGCCGAATCACGAAAGGCTGAAGGAGAACTTGGGGCGATCCCTCATGCTCGTGACCGCGCTCAATCCGCATATCGGCTACGACAAAGCGGCGGCGATCGCTAAAAAAGCCTACGCGGAGGGAACAACTCTCCGGCAAGCAGCGCTCGAGCTCGGCCACCTCACCGGCGAGCAATTCGACCAATGGGTGCGGCCTGAGAACATGGTGGGGAAGGAGACCAAGTAATGGAGCTCGGAATGGTAGGACTCGGAAAGATGGGCGCGAGCATGACGACGCGTCTTCTTACGGCCGGCCATGACGTTGTCGTCACCGACCGCAATCCCGGAGTGGTGCGGGTCGCGGCAGAAGGCGGCGCGGTAGCAGCCGAGTCACTTCAGGATCTCGTTTCAAAGCTCTCCGCGCCGCGCGCCGTCTGGATCATGGTGCCCTCGGGTGCTCCCACCGAGAGCGTCGTTCAGGAGCTATCGGAGTGTCTCGACGCGGGCGATATCGTTGTCGACGGTGGCAATAGCAACTACAAAGAAACGATGCGTCGGGGCCAGCAATTGGATGCCTTGGTGCACAACTCCGATAGAGGCCGAGAGCTCGCTTGGCCCCGACTCCCATCATCCGATCATCTCGCTATCAGGCATCCCGAGCGCCGTCATGGTGTTGAGAATCTTGCGCCCGATCCTTGCCTCGACTCTCTGTGCCGCCAACCCTCTCGCTCGCATCGCTGAGCCCACGATAGCCTTGTAGCGATGGAACGTTGTCTCGACTTTGCTCCGTTTGCTGTAGCCCGATTCTGTGTGCCACTTTCGTTTGCCGAGCCGAGCTTGTGCTGCAATGTTGCGATTGCGCTGTCGGCTGCTCGCCGGCCCCGATGCGAGCAGGGCGCCCTTGCGCGGCGGTATCAGCACCCTCGGCGAGCGATGAGCGCTGTGATTCTCGATTGCCTCATAGACGCCGCTGGCGTCGTATGCGGTGTCAGCTCTGGCCGATGAGATGGGACTGTCGCTCTGTCCGACAAGCGATGCAACCCGCGATGAATCGCGGGCTCTTTTGCTCGTCAGCTCGCCGGCGACGACTTCGCCACTCTGCTCGTCGACACACAGATGGAGCTTGCGATAGTCCCTGCTATTTGGTGCTCTGCGCAGCTGGCCGGCGTGGACAGCGAGACCGCTGCTGTCGATCAAGATGTGCAACGGCGTCTTCTGCTTGTCTTGGTAGAAGGGGACCTTACCCAGCTTCGCCTTGCGCCTCGAGATCGTGGTGTGATCGGGCACATCATTGTCTAGCTTCATCAGAGCGAACAACGATCGCAGCAATCCCTCGCTCTGCCTAGACGACAGATGAAACACCATGCCCAGGGTGACAGCCGTCTCGATGGCGTGGTTCGACTACTTGCGTTGACGGCCCGGTTTCCTCCTCCTTGGCCGGGGCGCGTCCCAGTTCACAAGCTTGCCGGCGGTGAGCGAGATCCAGACGGTCAGGCTCCCGCGGTTGCGTAGACCCGCCTCATATTCACGCCAATTCCTCACGCGATAGGCCTTCTTCACATACTTCCGCTGAGTGCGTTTGAAAATGCTCATGGGGAACCTCGTATCCGCGAGTACAGGACAATTGTGGACCGAGATCGCGAGTTGTGCACCAAGGCAGCCCTCCGCTACAATCCCGCCCCACTCCTACCCAGGAAAGTCCCTGGCTTATAGGCTCAGAAGCACAATCAATTGGACTTGCGTGCAGGCAAGGATTTACCGTGACGCCCACTTAGCTGTCACATCTTCATGGAAGTGCGGCTAGCGTAATCGATGGAAGTGCGGCTAGAGTAATCGGATGATCTCAGATCCGTTCGCAGTTTTCGTGGTCCTTGCCCTGGCCGTCTATGTCGCGCTCCGTCTGGAGGAGCACGTTACCGTCTTTCGTTCCTTTGGAGCGGCGCTGACTGGAATCGTTATCTGCCTCGTCCTCTCCAACGCCGGCGTCTTGCCGGGGGCCTCTCCTACTTACGACCTACTCATGGGGCCCGGTGTCCGCATCGCCATCGTACTGATCCTCCTGGCCGTCGACGTTCGCACCGTCGTTCAGGCGGGCGGCAAGATGCTGGCTGCCTTTGCGCTGGGGGCTTTGGGCGCTGCCATTGGCTCGATACTCGGCGGCTTGCTGTTGTTCCGCCAGGTGGGACCGGAAACTTGGAAGCTGGCAGGGCAGTTGACCGGCACCTACACCGGCGGAGGGATGAACTTCGCCGCGCTGGCACAAGCGCTCGGAACCAGCAGTAGCCTGTTCACTTCCGCGGTTGCCGCGGACGTGGTGGTGAGCACCATCTGGTTTAGCGCCTGTCTGATGGTTCCCGTGTTGCTGGGACAACCCAGGCAGACCGCGGAGCCGGCCCGGGCGCCCGAGGCTCCATCCTCGGGCGAAGAAAAGATGACTCTGGAGCATTCCCTCTACAGCAGCGGTAGGCCGGTTCCCATCGCCGATGCCGCCGCTCTGGTGACCATCGCCGTAGGAGCCGTCTGGATTTCGGGGGAAATCGCGTCACAGGTTCCCCAAATCCCGCAAGTCCTCTGGTTGACGACCATCGCGCTGCTCGCCGCTCAGATACCCCTGGTCCGGGGGTTGGCGGGAAGTGCCTTGTGGGGCAACTACATCTTGCTGCTTTTTCTGGCAAGCAACGGCGCCAAGTCGGTCATTGCTAACATATTCCAGGTTGGTCCAGGTGTCTTCTACTACGCTGCCTTTACCGTGATGATCCACGGTCTCGTGATCTTCGGCGTCGGGCGCTTGCTAAAATTCGAGCTTTCGACTCTGGTCGTTGCTTCTCAAGCGAACGTCGGTGGTCCGGCAACTGCTCTGGCGATGGCGAGCGCCCGCGGTTACACCGATTGTATCCTCCCGGGAGTGGCGGCGGGTCTGTTTGGCTACGCGGTGGGGAACTACTGGGGCTTCGTCATCGCGACGCTCATGAGAGGCTGGTTGCCTGGCTGAACACGAGCAAGGAGCGCCGCCAGCGAGCGTACGCAGAGTGAGCGAGCACGAGAAACGTCGAGCTCAACGAACGGGCGGACGGGCGGGTTCATTCATGAGCCAGTTGGTCACTACCTGAACCCATCTAGCACTCTGATCTGTGAAGAGATGGTGCCCGGACCAGGGGAGGAGGTGCATCTCAGCTCCGGGGATCTTGAAGAAGTGAGACAGGCCCCACTCAATCGTCGAGCCAGGCTGGCTCCAGATGAGCAGCACGGGCATCTCGAGCTTCCCGGCCCACTCCGATATGTGCTTCCCTTTGTAGCTCAGGTTCTCGTTGGTGGCCTCGACCGAGTGGGAAACCGCTTTGCCTCTCAGGTCGGCAAACTCGTAGTTCTTCTGGTGGATGTCGTAAACCAGTTGAACTCTTTGCTCGGTGACCAGATCCTTGTGTTGATAGTATCGTTCCAACATGCTCCTAATCTGCTCGATGGTCTGGCTTTGATGTTGGTGGCCTCCAGGCCCGTAGATATAGCTGCTGCCTTCGGGTAGTGGGGGTATGGGATTCGTACCGTTCAAGCTGTTGGTGATGACGAGCCTCCTGACCAGGTCCGGCCGTTCGTGGGCAACGTACTGCGTAAGGAACCCTCCGTGTGAGTTTCCGGTCAGGAAGACCGGTCCGGCGTCGAGGGCTTCGAGAAAACGGATGAGGAACTCTGCTTGAGCCTGGCCGGAGTAGTCCTGGGGGCCTCGGGGCTTGGTGTTGCCATAGCCGATCATGTCCAAAGCGATGGCCCTGAAGTGCTTGCCCAAAGGGCCGACGACGTCTCCGTAGTTGGCCTCGCCGGATGACCACGCGAGCCCTCCGTGCACCAGGACGAACGGGTCACCTCCTCCAGCCTCGATGGTATGCGTATTCACCCCGTCAACGTCGATCCATGAATGTTTGAAGTCAAGGGTCTGGGCGTTGGCCTCAGGTTCTGGTCGTATGGAGACCACTGCGGCCGCCATTAGTAAAGGTGCCGCAATCGATCTATTCGCAAAACGCATGATTCCACCTCATCTCAGACATCGGTTGCCACGTTGGTCGCAAACAACCCCCTGATGGCTTGCTCGTGTTCGGCCGCGTGCTCAAGGAGACGGCAACCATAACAAGAAAGAAGCAATGATTCCCGGATAAATCTCGTGAAACTCGAACACACCCGTTGCTTCAAGTAAAAAGAGCTGTTTTGAGCGGCTTGACGTTGCTAATACGGACGAAATCATCGTCGTGGCGTTGCAAAGTGGCATCTTTAGGCGTCAAGCGAGGGTCAAGGCTCGAGCGGGATTATAGACCATCATCGCTTGGATCTGCTCTGCGGTGACGCCCAGTTGATGTAAACGAGGCAGGAAGGATTCAAGAATATGGCAATAGCCAGTATTGCCCCGGTATCGCATCTCGTCGTCCCGATTCCTGTCTTGAGATAATAGCAAGTGCTCCAAGTAGCCGCGTTCGACGAAGGCTTGAATCAGCTCCGCCCGCGTCTCGTCCAGGAGCCAGTGCTGCTTGCCGATGACATCGAACTGGATGAAGCATCCTTCGGCGGCCAGGGCTGAGAGAACGTCGAGGTCCGGCCGTTCGTCTACGTGGCCGATGATAAGACGCGTGGGATTCACGTCCCGACTCTTCAAAAGCTCGAGCTGTTCCACGCCTGCATTACCCCCGGGGATCTCCTGGCGACGCGAGCCGGTGGTGTGGGTGGTAATCGCAACCCCGGTTCTCTTCTGAGCGATGGCCACCGCCTCCAGCCCTTTTGCCTCGAGTCCCTCGACGCGAGCTCGATGGATAGCCGACTTCACAACCCCGCATCGGCGGTGGTTCGGACCCGTACCCTCTTCGATCTCACGGGTGATATGGTCTGCCAGTCTCGCCACCGACCAGTCCGCCACGTAGCGCGGCATGCAAGGCTCGACATAAAAGCCTGTCGTGGCGATGATATGAACTTCTGCCGCTTCAGACAGCCGGGCCAGGACTTCCACGTCGCGTCCCCAGCCGTCGCAAGTGACCTCGACGATGGCCCGGCCTCCCGCCTCTCGATAGGCTTTCAACTCGGAGACCATGCGATCAAAGTGATTGAGACACATGAAGCTGTCTGTGAAACGCGTGACGTCGAACAGATCCGCTCGCGGGGCAAGTCTCTGGTCACACCATATGTGCTCGTGAGGTAGACAGACGCCCAACTCATCCGGATGGATTGTTCCGAGAACGGTCTGAATCATCGGACGGGGTCAGATACGTACGTTTCCCGTGGCTTCGAGCTTGCTCAACAGATCGAGCATCTCGCCGGTTGACCTGAGCTTCGTAAGGCCATGAGCGGCGTGACCACGAACGTAGGTTTGACCTGCCCCGGTGATCGACGCAACGCCATCGGAGATGACCAGGCTACCGATGCCCCGGTCGGCCAGCTCCCCGCAGGTCTGGTAAATACCGAAGTCGAGCAGCACGCCAGCCACGATCACGTACCGGATACCACGCTCACGCAAAAAACCCTCGAGCTCGGCGTTTGCCAAGGCGCCCCACCCAGGTTTGCTAAAGACCGATTCGCTATCGGCGGGGTGAACGGCTGCCATGAATGTCCCGTCAGGACCATTCAAGTTCCAAGTCCACCCCGTCGCCATCTGAAATTCAGATGGGCTCTGGGGCGGACGGTAACCAAGGCAGCTATAAATGACGGGCAGGCCCAGAGCGCGGACCACATTCAATATACGAGTGATGTTGGAGAGGCTCGAATCCAGGGCGCGGAAATACTCTTGAAACTCGGTCATGAGCACTTTGGATTTGGCCCGAGCGGCCAACCATCCGCCTTTGGCGTCGGCAAACGGAGAATGCAGATCCTGCAGCAGCAGACAAACATTGTCCCGGTTTAGATCGAGAGCCGGCACCGCTTTGGTCAACAGGGTCAACGGATGCCGGAAGAACATCATCGCTCTCGCCTGAAGTTATTGACTCTGACGACTCGTCGGTCGGTCTCTCGTTTCGTCCAAAGTGATGAAATCCGCCAGGATCAACAACTCTGCAATAGGTATGAACAGCTCCGCGTCCACGTCGACGTCGAACTGCATACAAAGGGCCTCCGCAATGTCGGCGATCGTGCGTCGGCCATCGATGAGATTCCAAAACTCATCGCCTACCGGACGCATGGTGTCAAAAATGACCCGGGCATCGCGGGCGGCCATGGCTTCCGCCACCTGAGCGCATTCAGGATAAGAGATGCCGGCCAGGGCAGGCGGGGGCATGTCCTCGATTCGTTTGCGTGGTATGGCATTCAAGGAGGCCACCATCACGAAGCGTCTCCTGTTTGTACTACCGTCAATGCTTCATCGACTCGACGCTTGGCTTGTTTCATCTTCCGGACCAAAGCTTCACCTTGCGCGGCCGCCCTGGATCGGGCCGATGAAGGTACGTCACTCGGGATCAAAGTGAGTGCCGAAGCGATCGCTTGAGTATCCCGATCCGCGAAATAAACGATCTCGCGGTGGGCGCGCCGGGCCAGTGCGTGGGCGTCGATGCCGCCGTTGGTCGATTGACGCGTGCTCAAGATGCGCTGAACCGCACGGCTCGCCAGGTCGTCCAGGCGAAACAGGCTCCGGGCGGAAACTTCATCGGCAATGGCCAAGGCCTGATGAAGGTCGGCATCGGCAATCTCATAGGCTGCCAGGCAGGTGGTCACGCCAGCGATGCGAAAAACCCGTGGGTCGGTATTGTCCGGTGTGAGCAACTGGGTATGGAAGTATTTATCGGGCCAGGACATGATCAAGGGAGTGGGTACACCATACGCCGTCCAGATATGGTTATCACTCCACACTGTATAGGGCGCCTGAAGGAACTGAACCGGCGAGATATCGGTGTCGTTCTTGAAAACCCAGCTGCCGTCCTTGGGGGCTCGCTCCATGATTCCGGCGAAGTAGTCATTGATGAAGGACGGCGATGAATCCGGGTGGCGGTAAAAGAGCAGATTGGATTGCAGCTTCTCCTGATGATGCCCCACGCTATCCAGGCAGAAGGCTGTCTTGATTCGAGGAAGCTCGTCGCGGTTCGCTGCAATATAAGCGTGAGAACCCAGGCCTTCGGCAATGATCAAGAACTTGATCGAGCGGCGGGGAGGGCGGATCTGGCCTAGCTGGATCAAGCCCTTGAGGGTTCGGGCAATCTCGACTATGAGGGCCGGGCCGGCAGCACAATTCGCTCCAGGGCGGGTCCCGGCCGAGGCGTGAGCAATGAAGAAAACCGACTCATCGGGCAGCTCCCGCCCGGGGATGGTTGCCAGTAGATTTCTTCCTTCGCCCTTGAAGAGGCGACAGCGGATGTCGGCATGCACGGTTACTGGGCCTTGCCGCAAAAGCTCTCGCAACCGTTGAGCCGCTGGGTAGGCAACGGCACAGGCCCAGGCATCGAACTCTCCTGACTGGTTGGGCAAGCGCAAGAGCTGAACGGCGTCAGGAAGGCTTTCTCTGGTGCGAAACGGCGGGGTAGCGTAGTAGAGGTAGTCGGTGAGGAGCCCCCGGGCTCCTCGTTTCATGGCCTGAAGCGCAGCATGGCCCCAGCCCGCGGGCCGGTCCGTGCCGCTGACAAAAGCAATCTTGTCCGTCAACTCCTTGCCCGAAAAATCTGCTTCGGACTCGCCGGTGCCGACATCCACCAGCTGGGCGGTGAGGCCTCCCTTTTTAGTCGCCTGGGACCACCAGGCCAGGCAGGAAGGGGAGGTATCGAAGTCGACAATGTCCTCCTGGGTAGGATTGACCACGCGCACGACGGCACGATGCGGCTCCCAGGCCATGGGCATCGTGCGATGGAGTAGCACGGTCTCGCCATCCAAGGGATAGGTGGTCACTTCGACGTCCTCGATGCCATACTCCTCGAAGTGTACAGCGACGAGATCGGTAGCCGCATGATAACCGGAGGAGCCGGGTGAGCGATAAAACTGGCAAATGGTGTCGGTGGTCGCCTGGGCCGTCTCCCCTGATAGTTTGCCGTGAATGAGATTGGCTAGATCTTTCATACATTCATTCACCCGGACTGACGATTGCTGCGACCTCGGTGGTCAATATCTCGTTCAGGAGGCGCAGTTGCTCCGCCACCTTCGCGGACAGATCCTCGAACACCCCGTAGGCTTGCCAGGTTGGTCTCTCGTCCGCGCTCGATATGTACCGGGTGAGCGCTGCCAGCCGATTGTTCAACCCTTTGGGGGGAAGGTTGAACGTTGGCCTGGGGCCGACTGCCCGCGTCAAAGCGCCTTCGATCGCTCGGAGCTTGTCGTCGACCGCAGTCGCCCGAGCGCTGCTCCCCCGTTGCTCGAGCTGCTGACGCGCCTCTCGTAGTCGTTCGACCGCGTCGGTCACTTCCGATATCCGCTCCCGTATCTGCGTCATGAGCTCGAACTGTGCCTCGAGATCCGCGTCGGTCGCAGTGATCCGCGGATCCTTGCGGATCTCGAACGGGCGTTCGTAGTCCTGTCCTTGAACCGACAGCCGTGCGATATAGCGGCCAGGCAGCGCGGTGGGCGCTTGCGCGCGAGGGTATTCCGCACCTACCAAGGGGCCGTCTGGGGGCAGCTCGCGTGCGTTGGGGTAGCGCATGTCCCAGACGAACCGGTTCATCCCTGCGTCGGCCGGCATCCAGCCCCCGTCCTTCGCCTGACTCGAGAACTCCTTGATGACGTCTTCCCCGCTCAGGATTGTCAGCCTCGCACCGTCCGGCCGTTGCTTCGAGTAGTAGTCGATGATCACGCCTCCGGGTGGGTTCTCACCGGCATTGAGGAAGTGCCGCTTGACCCGGCCGTCGGGACCTTTCCGGTCTTCGAACGCGACGATGTTTGCGCCACGGGCGAATTGGATGCCCGGACGGAAGGGCCGCATTGGGGACAGGACTCGCACGGGAAGGTAGCGGTCGGTGGGCGCGATGTCGAACAGGTTCGCCGGGGCTTCGGTTACCTCACGGGTGATCTGGCGCAACGCCGTCACGTTGTCCATGATCCAGAACCCACGGCCGTGTGTGGCCAGGACCAGATCGTTGTTTTTGACCAGCATGTAGAAGACGGGAACCGCGGGCAAGTTACGCTGCAGCGATTGCCAGGACGAACCCGCGTCGAACGACACGTACACGCCAGTTTCCGTTCCGGCGTAAAGCAGTCCCTGGCGAACCGGGTCCTCGCGAATCACGAGCGCAAAATCTTCGTCGCGAATCCCGTTTACGATTTTTCGCCACGAGCGACCGTAGTCGGTGGTTTTATAGAAGTAAGGGGCCTGGTCGCTGAGCTTGTAGCGGTGCGCCGCCAGATATGCCGTTCCCCGATCGTGCGGAGACACCTCGATGGTGCTGATGGTTGTCCACTCGAGCAGGTCCTTCGGCGAGACGTTCTCCCAGTGCTTCCCGCCGTCTCTCGTCATCTGAACCGTGCTGTCGTCCGTGCCGACCCACAGCTCGCCCTGTACCAGCGGGGACTCGGCCAGCGACTGCGCCAGGCTGACCCAGTAGAGCGAGGACCACATCGTGGTGAGCGGGCCGCCTGGGATCTTCTGCATCTTGTCCAGCCGGTTGCGCCCGATGTCCGGACTGATGGCCTGCCAGGACTCTCCTTCATCGGTGGTTCGAAAGACGAAGTTGCCGGCGGTATAGAGAACGTTAGGATCGTGAGGCGACAGCATGAGCGGGAAGTTGTAATAAAAGCGGTAGGTCACGTCCTTTGGGGCCAGGGTGAACTGGTCGTCGGGCCAAACGGTAATGTTTCGGGCCTGTCCCGTTGTCCTGTCGTAGCGCGCAATGGCCGTGCGATCGGCGGCGTACACTACGCTGCCGTCGGGCTTGACGGCTGTTTGCCCGCCCTCGCCGCCCGAAATCGGCTCGAAGGGAATGGCCCCACGATGGCTCCGGCTCGGAACCGAGACGTGCGAGTTGTCGTTCTGAGCAGCGTAGAGCCGATAAGGCACCTGGTCGTCGATGGCAAGCCCGAAAAGTTCGGCGGTGGGCTGATTGTGGATGTCCGACCAGGTGGCGCCGCCGTTCAAAGTTACCGTGGCGCCGCCGTCGTTCCCCTGGATCATCCGCTGTGAGTTTTTCGGGTCGATCCAAAGCGCGTGGTTGTCGCCGTGCGGGGTTGGCACCTGTCGGAACGTCTTGCCGCCATCCGTCGATTTCCAGAAGCGGTAGGACGGTAGATACAGCGTGTCCGCGTCTTCGCTGTCTGCGGTGACGTGCATGTACGACGCGGCCCAGCGCCGGAAATCGCGTGTTTCGTTGATTCGCTGCCAAGTCTCCCCGCTGTCGTCGGAGCGGAACAGGGCGCCGTCCTCGGCCTCGATGAGCGCCCAGACGCGGCTGGGTTGGGGCGGCGAGACCGCGATACCGATCTTGCCGATCACCCCCCGAGGCAAACCCGGATTGCGCGTGATGTCCGTCCAGGTGTCACCGCCGTCGATCGTCTTGTGCAGGCCGCTGTCCGGTCCGCCGCTGATCTCGTCCCAAGGGAGACGCTGCAGCTGATTGAGCGAGGCGTAGAGCACCCTGGGATTCGTGGGGTCCATGGAAAGGTCGACGGCGCTCGCCCGCTCGCTCTTGTACAGAATCTTCTCCCAGGTCTTGCCGCCGTCTTTGGTACGGTAGACACCCCGCTCGGGGTTGGTCCCGAAGATATCGCCCACCGCTGCAACATAGACGAGATCAGGATTCGTGGGATGAATGCGTACCTTCGCAATATGGCGGGTTTCTTTCAGCCCTACGTGGGTCCAGGTCTTTCCGCCGTCCGTCGATTTGTACACCCCGTCGCCGGGGGTGAGGTCCTGCCGGGTTATCGATTCGCCCATGCCCACGTAGACGACAGCTGGGTTTGACAGCGACACGTCGATCGCACCGACCGGCGCCGTCTCGAAGAACCCGTCGGACACGTTGCGCCAGTAAGTACCTGCATCCGTCGTCTTCCAGACCCCGCCATGTGTCGCCCCGAAATAGAAGACGAGCGGATCCTGCGGGTCTCCCACGACCGCCAGGGTGCGGCCCCCTCGATGCGGTCCGACCGAGCGCCAATCGAGCGCGGTCAGGAAGCTCGCGTCCACGGTCGGGAAATCGGCGGCTCGAGCGGCACCCGAGCTGTCGGTCTGGGATTGTGGTGAATGGCCCCATCCCATGCCGGCCGTCAGACACAAGGCAGCCAACACGAGAACCACACGGACGTTGAACAATCTCATCATGGCGCCCTCCTCTCGGCGGTGACGTCTTGGCACGCAGTGTATCGGTGGGGCTCGTTCCAGGCCAATTACTAATTGTTTTCGAGCTATAAGGGCAAGAGTTTCAGTCCTCACCATTTTGAAGAGCTCTCTTGCCGAACTCGACAGGGTATCCTTGATCCCGGCACCGGAGTCCGAATTTTAGCTCAGTACAGGTCCGACAGGTAGCAGCCGACCGCCTTCGTCGTCACGAGCTCTTCCGCCGTGCCTTCGAGGGCGGCGACGATCGCGTTCTCCAGATCCCGCTCCATAGGATCTCGCGAGACCCCGAATGCCGGAAAACGGTCGTCGATGCGGCCGCGGTAGACAAGCTGGCTTCGGGAGTCGAAGACGGCGGCTTCGGGAGATGTCGTCACGCCGATCTGCTCAACGAGAATTCGCTCCGGGTCACGTACCGGAGTGAAGGGAAAGCCGAACTCATCCACGTGCTTTTGGATCGATGCTCGGTCCTCGCGGTCGTCGGGATAAACGAGCCAGAACGCGACACCTTTTGACGAGAACTCACGGTGTAACCGGGCAAGCTCGGGCGCGTACCGGTTGGCAATAGGACAGTCACTGCGCGTGAAGACGACGACGCTAGCGCGCGTGTCCGAACCGAGGATGTCAATTGGAGAACCATCGAGGTCGAGCACCCCTTCCGTCGGCGTTCGGTGACAGGACACGAGCGCGCAAAACAGAAGGCATATTACCGAGCGCATCCTGCGGGGATGTTAGCACCGCATGCTTAGGGTGGCAATCTGCCTCAAGAGCGCGACGCCCGACTCGGTGGTCCCGTTGAGCCAGCTCAACGGAGGCACGGTGGCGCGGAAGGCCGCCCGTGCGCCCGAGACTTAAAACGCCAAAACGTTAGCAAGCCGACACGGTGCGCAGCGAGCTGCTGGATCACGTTGTCGTCTGGCGACGTCTACCTTCGGAGGTTGCTCAGAACTGCCGACGGGATAGAATCACCTACCCGTTTTGCACAGCTCCTCTAAGCTCTTCTCGATGGCCTGCTGCTGGCGGCGGACGGGTTCGTCGAACTGGCCCAGCTCGGCATGTGCCGCGCCGATCGCTTGTAGAAAAGCGGGCCGACGACGGTCGGTCGGCTCGGCGCAGTGATTCGCCAAGCGGAGCGCCTCGTTCCTGTCTCGGACCGCCGCATCATGACTGGTGGCCAGTAGCCACGCCAGTGCGGCTTGGACCGCCGGCGACGCGGGAGCGACGCGGTTGGCCTGGCGCAGGTGCTGGGCGGCGTCGACGTCCCTTCCCAGTCGGTGCATCATCAGCCCCAACTGGTAGCGGGCTCCAACGTGGTTGGATTGCAGCTCAATCGTCCGACTCCAATGGGCTACCGCCCCGGCGAGGTCGCCTTGCGCGGCAAGCATTCTGCCTAGCTCAAAGACAGCGTCCACGTTTTGCGGTTGAAGTCTCACCACTTGTTGAAGTTGAACGGCGGCCGCGGCCCTTTTTCCTTGTTGGAGCAGAACGCCCGCCAGTTCGTAATGGGCCGACGCCAGGCCTGGCTGTAGTTGTATGGCACCGGCTAACGCGTCGGCAGCCTGATCGAGATGGCCTTGCGTTCGATGAATGTTGCCCTTGACAAAGTGTGCTTGTGCCATCCCCGGGTCAATCTCGATCGCCCGCTCGACGTGCTGGATCGCCCGCTCCAATTTATCCTGGCCCGAAAGAAAAAATCCGAGGTTAAGGTGCGCCTGAGCCAGATCAGGTTCGATGGCCACGGCCTGCTCGAGTCGCCCGATCGCCTGGTCGAACTTGCCCTGCCTTCCGTACACCACGCCCAGACTGAGCAACATCACGGCATCTGGCTCCAGCCGGACAGCCCGCTCCAGATGGACCGCCGCCTCTTCGAGACGACCACGCTCCATATGGAGCATTCCCAGGCTGGTGAGGGCGGGCGCGAAGTCGGGTCGTTGATCCAAAACTATCTGAAAATGCTGCAGCGCTTCCTCAGTGCGACCCAACGAGGCCAAGGACGTGGCCAAGCTCGTGCGCTTGTCGACGTCGTCTGGGTGGACCTGAACCGAATGCGCATAACCAAGCAGCTCGATCTCGGTTTGCTTGCGCAGAAAATCTTGCTCCAGCCTCGCATGGTCCCTTTGATCGCGCGGCACCACTTGAATCCACAAGTCGCCCATCTCATCAGACGATTTCGGGCCAAACATGACTCGCTTCGGAGGCCGGTTCTGGTTCCGGATGTTTTCCGAAGAGTTGTCGTAGGTATACTCCATCCGCAGCTTCGTGCCCTTGGGCAGCGAAAAAGGGTCCGCGTAGCGATACTCGTCCTGCCAATTGAAATCCCAGTCTTTAATGTGAATCAGCCAACGCCGTGCGCCATCGGGAAGAATCGCGTACCCCCGCATCTCCCTGGCGAGATAGTGGGCGTGTGGGTAAATGCCATGCACGTCGACATCGACCGGCAACTCGAATTCGTCCTCGATCGTGTAGTCCTTCTTGCCTGCGGGAATGTCAATCGCCTCGGAGCCGAGCCGAACGACGAAGGGAATACGGCTCGGCAGTCTATCTCCAAAAAAAAGTCCGATTCTAGGAAGGATTTTCTCCGGTTTGCCGGTCGGCAGCATATGTAGCTCGAGCACGATGTCGGTACCCGGTTCCAAACGCCATGCCATGTCCTCCCTACTTTGAAAGGGTACCTTTCCCGGAGTCCAACCCAGAAAATGACCGTCCGGGGAGAGCGCATTACTGGTTCTCATGTCCGAAAAGCCGGGCTCGGAGTCTTCCTTCTCCAGCCGTCGCGAGGCCCGCGTCCGATCGATCCGCAGAAAAGAATGATGCACGATCTTTGGATTGCCGGGGCGTATTTCGACGGCTTTCACGCTCCGCATCTCGGTGACCGGACTCGGTATCACAAAATTGCGATACACGTCGTTCCCTTCCGCCGGAAGAGTAAACGGCTCGGATATTGTCGCGATCAAATCCGGCTCGCCAAGCTGCCAACCTTGGGGCCACTGTGGCTGGTCCGGCAAGTCCGCCGCGTCGCCCTCGGGTGTCCCGGTATCCACCCAACGTTGCAATGCTTCGAGCTCCGCATCACTCAGGCGCCGCTCGTAGGAAAACTTCACAACCCCCGGCTCGGGCAGCCAAGGCGGCATGAACCGGCTCCCGGTTACCTCCTTGATCTGGGTGGCGTGCTGCTTGACGTCCTGATAGGTCAACAAGCTAAACGGCGCCGACTCGCCCGGACGATGGCACACCGCGCAATGGGCAAACATGATCGGCGCGATGTCGTTGTTGAACGTTAACTCTTCAGGCAAGGAAGTATTGGTGTTTCCCGGCGAACTTGACTCGGTACAGCCGACCCCGGCGACGACGCAAATGGCGGCCGCGCTGGCGGCGATAGGCAAAAAAAGGCCAGACTTCGCGAAGCGTTTCATGAGAGGGCCCTCGAAGTGGGGGCGCGCGACACGGTCAATCTTAGGTCACACGCTCCTGTGCTGCAACGACTCCCTCTGCGGCGGCGTAACGCTATGATGCCGATATGGCGATTCTCGGGCAGCGGCGGTATCAAAGGAACCCACTTGCAACCTTTTTCGAACAGTTTTGCTCGGGCATTCTGCCATGGTAGTGGACAACGCGCACGAGCACGAACTCGTTCATGCCCACCGCCAAAGGAAGTTCATTCTGAACAACGAGAGCCCTTTACGGCATCGCCTTACTCCGCAGAAGTGAAGCTGGCATCATCCGTGCTCTGAATGCTGTGCGGCAGCCCTTTCTGCTCCTTCGGCTTGGCACGGACGGCGGCGGCAAAACAAAGAAGGGTCGAGTCAAAAGGAGGTGTTGCCCTGTTCACAAAGCGGCGACGCAGACCTCAACCCGACCAAGCTTTGGCCGGCGCCGGAAAAAGGTGAGTCCGGCGTTGCGCTGCCTTGGTGCACAACTCGCGATCTCGGTCCACAATTGTCCTGTACTCGCGGATACGAGGTTCCCCATGAGCATTTTCAAACGCACTCAGCGGAAGTATGTGAAGAAGGCCTATCGCGTGAGGAATTGGCGTGAATATGAGGCGGGTCTACGCAACCGTGGGAGCCTGACCGTCTGGATCTCGCTCACCGCCGGCAAGCTTGTGAACTGGGACGCGCCCCGGCCAAGGAGGAGGAAACCGGGCCGTCAACGCAAGTACTCGAACCACGCCATCGAGACGGCTGTCACCCTGGGCATGGTGTTTCATCTGTCGTCTAGGCAGAGCGAGGGATTGCTGCGATCGTTGTTCGCTCTGATGAAGCTAGACAATGATGTGCCCGATCACACCACGATCTCGAGGCGCAAGGCGAAGCTGGGTAAGGTCCCCTTCTACCAAGACAAGCAGAAGACGCCGTTGCACATCTTGATCGACAGCAGCGGTCTCGCTGTCCACGCCGGCCAGCTGCGCAGAGCACCAAATAGCAGGGACTATCGCAAGCTCCATCTGTGTGTCGACGAGCAGAGTGGCGAAGTCGTCGCCGGCGAGCTGACGAGCAAAAGAGCCCGCGATTCATCGCGGGTTGCATCGCTTGTCGGACAGAGCGACAGTCCCATCTCATCGGCCAGAGCTGACACCGCATACGACGCCAGCGGCGTCTATGAGGCAATCGAGAATCACAGCGCTCATCGCTCGCCGAGGGTGCTGATACCGCCGCGCAAGGGCGCCCTGCTCGCATCGGGGCCGGCGAGCAGCCGACAGCGCAATCGCAACATTGCAGCACAAGCTCGGCTCGGCAAACGAAAGTGGCACACAGAATCGGGCTACAGCAAACGGAGCAAAGTCGAGACAACGTTCCATCGCTACAAGGCTATCGTGGGCTCAGCGATGCGAGCGAGAGGGTTGGCGGCACAGAGAGTCGAGGCAAGGATCGGGTGCAAGATTCTCAACACCATGACGGCGCTCGGGATGCCTGATAGCGAGATGATCGGATGATGGGAGTCGGGGCCAAGCGAGCTCTCGGCCTCTATCGGAGTTGTGCACCAAGGCACCTATACTGTGCAGTTCTCCGTAGCCCTGCTGTTGGTACTCCTTTCCGTTCTTCTTGCCCGACACAATGTCTTCTTCTTGGCCCGCACCTTCCAGCGGCGGCGGGTGCCCGAAGCCGAGGCCGACGCGTTCATTGTTATCGACTTGGATGACCCCAACCGCTGCTTCGGGTTCCGAAAGGCGAACGAAGCGTTCAACACCCAGGTCCTGTACCTGACGATCGTGGGGCTCGGAATCCTGACCACCCGCTTCGCAAACGTCTCGGCGGCACAGACGGCCGCGATGTACGCCACGCTCTCGTCACCCGCCGGCGTCGAAGGGCTCCTCAAGGGCCGTGCATTCAACAAGCTATTCCCCGACATCGGTCAGATAATTGTGTCCGTGTGCTGGCTGGTGTCGCTCGGGATCATCGCGCTGCCGGCCCTGGTAAAGCTCCTGCCGCGGATGCCTTTCACCGGCGGCCAGACCGTACAGCGCTCGATCGTCACCTACCTGCGCGAATTCCTTCCCAAGTCATTCTGGCCCTATGCTCAGGAGCCAACCGTCGAAGAGGTGAACCTCCTCGCGGCGCGCTTCGCCGAGAGCGCCTTCTGGCCCACGGGTAACAACCGCGCTGCGCCGCTCTTCTTCTTGTCGTTCTGGGTGTTGCTCGTCATGTTGTTTCCGTTGGCCCCGGAGGAAGGCCGCAGCTTCGTCTTCGTCGGATTCTACCTTGCGCTGGGCCTGTTGGCCCTGACCGCCACCGGGCCCTGACCGCCACCGTGGCCGCGTTTCAGGCGTTGCGCTGGTCTCTGGCGTACATCGACGTGCGCCTCGTCCAGCGGCCCGTTGGTATGTTTCTCGCGCCCGGCATTTCGAGCCCGTCCTCGGGACGGGGCCACGGGAAGGCGCCGTCCACCGAGGGGGCCATGGTTCCCGATGTTGTGCGCGATCAGTGGGCGTCACTTTTGGGCCTTCGACCCCGCAGCGCGGCGGCCCATTCAGATACCCGGTTGGGCGCCTCGGACGTCACGGAAACGCTCGAGGCCCCGATCGGCCCCGGCTACCGCCTCGGCGATTTCGAGATCGACCGCCACCTCGCCTCTGGTGGGATGGGTGCGGTCTATCAGGCCCAGGACACGGTTCTCGGGCGGCCCGTGGCGCTAAAGGTGCTTCCGCGAGAGTTTGGTTCGGATTCGAACCGCCTCAAGCGATTCGAGCAGGAAGCTAAGGTGCTGGCGCGGCTCAACCACCCGAACATCGCCACGCTCTACGCGTTCGGACATGAGGACGGCATGAGCTTCCTCGCTATGGAGCTGGTCGATGGGATCACGCTGGCCGACCGCATCGCAGCTGGGGCATTGCTCCTGGACGAGAGCCTCAGGGTTGCGATCGAGATTACCGGTGCGCTGCAGCAGGCGCACGCGCGCGGCATCGTCCACCGCGATCTTAAGCCCGAAAACATCATGCTTACGGAATCGGGCTCCAAGCTCCTTGATTTCGGCCTCGCCACGGGGTTCCCGTTCGAGATCGCCGACAGCGGCGATCATGTCACGGTCTCAGTGCTCACGAGCCAGGGGGAAATCCTCGGCACACTCCGCTATATGTCGCCCGAGCAGCTCCAGAGCCGTGGCGTCGATCAGCGGTCGGACGTCTTCTCTTTCGGAGCGGTGCTCTTCGAGATGGTGACAGGGCAGAAGGCCTTTCCGGGCGAATCCCAGGCGACCATTATCGGCCAGATCCTTCACACGGACCCGCTCGATCGACCCTCTCTCAGCCCCGGGCTCTCGCCGGGACTCGAAGACATTGTGCGGCGCTGCTTGACGAAGAAGCCTGCGTCACGCTTTCAGAACATGGGCGAGCTGCGCGCTGCGCTTCGGGCGTTGCAGAGGGATCCCGACGCCGTCCGTAGCGAATAGCCTTTAGGCTGCTCGGCGACGAGTTCGTCCAACTTCACGGCCATGGTCCGGCGGACTATCCACGGAACTTGTGGGACAATCGCCGCGGGGAGGGTCGAGATGGCGAGGGCTTCCAATCGCTACGACGCGATCATCATCGGAGGCGGTCACAACGGACTTGTCAGCGGAGCTTTCTTCGCGCGCGAAGGCCGACGCACGGTCGTGCTCGAGGCGCGTTCCAAAACGGGCGGTGCGGCCGACACGAGCGCGCCGTTTCCCGACCACCCCGAAATAAGAGTCTCGACGTATTCGTACGTAATGTCGCTCATGCCCCCAAGCCTCATCAACACCCTCGAGCTTCCGAGATTCGGGTACGACGTCACGTCGCTCGGTCCGTACTATCAGGCGTTTCCGGACGGCCGTTCGCTGCAGATCTTTGCGGACGATCACGCGCGCAGCCACGCTTCCATTGCGCAGTTCTCGAAAAAAGACGCGGTGACTTTGCCCAAATGGGAAGCTTGGTTGAAAAATGTCGGGGATGTTCTCGGGCCGCTTCTGACCCAAGTGCCACCGAAGCTGGGCTCCATGAAGTTCGGGGATCTTATCGATCAAGCGCACGCGGGGTGGAAGGTTCGCAAGCTGGGCATGCGGGGCGTTGCGGACGTGACACGGCTTTTCTCGATGAGCGTGACGGACCTTCTCGGTGATTGGTTCGAGTCCGAGGAAGTGAAGGGTTTGCTCGCGGCGAACGGTGTCATCGGCACTTGGGGGGGGCCGGACTCGCCGGGGACGGCTTACGTTTTGCTCCATCACTCGATAGGCGATGTGGGTGATGGGCACATGGGCTCCTGGGGGTACCCCCAAGGAGGCACGGTGCCGTTCGTGGACGGCACGATCCCGACAACCGTCGACAAGAAGCTCGCGCCGGAGGGCATGCACGTTTTTTCGATGTTCACGCAGTGGGTGCCGGATGACTGGAACTTGGCGCCGCACCGGGACGAGCTCGAGGCCTATGCCGATCGTGTCATCGATCGGTACACCGAGCTTGCCCCGAACCTGAAAGCGGCCGTCATCGACAGGCAAGTGATCGGGCCGTACGACATGGAGCAGGGGCTCGGGATCATCGGAGGAAACATCTTCCACGGTGAGCTTACGGTCGAGCAGCTCTTTCACATGCGGCCCGCGCCCGGCTACGCGGATTTCCGGACGCCGATTCGCGGACTCTATAACGGCTCGAGCGCGACCCACGGGGGTGGCGGCGTGAACGGCATTGCCGGGATGCAAGCGTTTCGGCAAGCTCGGCGGGACGGGATGGCTTCGCGGGGCTGAGCCGCGTTATAGGAAAGGGGGGATTGGATGATGGGTCCAGACCAACGAAAGGCACGCAGGCAATTCATGGCCTACTTCTCGAGCGTCGGGCTGTCCGCGACGCTTTTACCCGGTGTGCTGTGGGCGCGTCTACAGGATGATACCGGCGAGACGCGGGTCACCAAAACGATGATGCTCGAGGCGGCGAGATTGGCCGGTCTCGAGTTCAACGACGAGGAGTACACACTGATGATGGACGAGGTGAACAAGAACCTCGCCCACTATCGAGAGATGCGGCAAACCCACCTCGATAACGCGGTGGTGCCACCGCTCTACTTCGACCCGGTCGTTCCGGGGATGCAGTTCGAGCGGGGCGCGAGACCTTTTCGGATGAGCGCGTCGCCGATCGTGGCCCGCCCCGGCAACTTGGAAGACGTGGCCTTTTGGCCGGTCGCGCATCTAGCGCGTTTGATTGAGCGCCGCGACGTGAGCGCGCTCGAGTTGACCGAGATGTATCTCGAGAGGCTCGAACGCTTCAACCCGCTACTCAACTGCGTCGTGACGTTGACGGCGGATCGAGCGCGGGAAGCAGCGCGGCGGGCCGACGCGGAGATCGCCGCCGGCCGCTACCGGGGGCCGCTTCACGGCATTCCTTGGGGCGCGAAGGACATCATCGCGGCAAAGGGATACCCGACGACGTGGGGAGCCGAGCCCTTCCGCGATCAAGTCCTCGATGTGGATGCCGCCGTCGTAGAGCGTTTGGATGCGGCGGGCGCGATCCTCGTGGCGAAGCTCACGACGGGGGAGCTGGCGTTCGGTCACAATTGGTTCGGCGGACGAACCAACAATCCTTGGAACCCCGCGGAGGGGTCGAGCGGCTCCTCGGCAGGCCCCGGCTCCGCAACCGCTGCCGGGCTCGTCGGCTTCGCCATCGGCACCGATACGGGCGGCTCGATTCTCTCGCCCGCCGTCCGATGCGGCGTTGCCGGATTGCGCCCGACCTTCGGTCGAGTGAGCCGCTTCGGCGTGATGGCGGCGGGCTACAGCCTGGACAAGATAGGCCCGATGTGCCGCACGGTGGAAGGTTGCGCCGTTGTGCTCCATGCCATTGCAGGCCCGGATGGTAGGGACCTGGCTGTCGTCGACAATGTGCCGTTCAATTGGGATGCGAGCACAGCGCCTCGTGACCTGCGCATCGGCTACTTGGAAACGGCGTTCGATGAAGATCAGCCGGGAGAGAGCAAGGAAAGCAAGGCGAATGCAGGACGGAGCCTCGAGACGCTCCGCGGCATGGGCTTTGAGCTGCGTGGTGTCGAGCTTCCTCGGAGTCGCTTGACTTATTTCATCGAGTACGTGGAGCGGGCGACCGGCTTCGACGAATTTGCTCGCGATCGCCGCGATCGTGATCTCCGCCGCCAGCGTCACCGTGGCGAGCTCCGCGCGTCGCACCTCGTCCCGGCCGTCGAGTACCTGCAGGCGAACCGCATCCGCAGATTGTTGATGGAGGAAACGGCAAGAATATTCGAAGACGTGGACGCCATCGTCGCACCTTGGCGTTCGATCAATCCGTTGACGAGTATGACGGGGCATCCCGTCGTCACCATCCCGAACGGTTTCACCGAGGAAGACACGCCGACCGGTATCGCGCTGGTCGGCCAAATCTACGGTGAGGAAAAGCTCTTGACCGTCGCGAAAGCGCTGCAGGACGAAACGCCGTTTCATCAACGTCATCCGAGTCTTTGACGTCGCTCACGGACCCGCCTTGCCAAAAGCGCGCGAAACTTCCTATCGTTTATCATTCGCCAGGAGTGAACCCATCATGACACGTCGATGTCTGGTCTTTATTGCTGCACTCGGTACGGCAGCCCTGGCCGTTGCTCAGGATGATCCGTCGAAAAAACCGGAAGGCTTGACGCTCGTTCCCGAGCGCACGGTGGCGTTCGAGACCGAGGAAGGGACCTACATGAACCTGGACGTCTCGCCCAATGGGAGCACGATCGTGTTCGATCTGCTTGGCGACCTGTACTCGGTTCCTGTCACTGGAGGGCAAGCTACGCGCCTCACGAGCGGGATGGCGTACGACATCCAGCCTGTTTTCTCGCCTGACGGAACCGAGATTGCCTTTGTTTCCGACCAAAGCGGAAGCGACAACATTTGGGTCATTGATAGTGACATCGGCACGAGTGCTGACGCGGACGCTAAACCGACGCAAGTCACGAAAGAGAAGGATCACGCGGTCACTGGGCCGGAGTGGTCTCCCGACGGGGACTACTTCGTTGCGCGCCGCGATCGAAAGCTCTGGCTCTATCACCGCAGAGGCGGTGACGGAATGGAGCTCACGAGCTCCGAGGAGGCGAGCGGCGCGATGGGGGCGAGCTTCTCGCCCGATGGATGGACGGTGGGTCTACTTCACGTCGCGCGTGAGCGCGGGCGGCACCGGTCGAGCTCCCACGGACGATCTCGCCCGCTTCATCTCGTGGCAGGTCAAGCGACTCGACCTCAGGACGGGTGACGTTGCGACGGTGACGGCCTCACCGAACGGCGCTTTCCGTCCCGCGGTCTCACGCGACGGCCGTTTCATGGTCTACGGCGTGCGCCTGGACGCCAAGACAGGCCTCATGCTTCGCAGCCTCGAGACCGACGAAGAGCGCTGGCTAGCCTATTCGATCGACCGGGACAACGCCGAGCGACCGGGTGTGCTCGACATCATGCCGCGACACACTTTCGGCCCCGATGCGGCCAGTCTGTTCCTGAGCACCGGCGGAACGTTCCATCGGATCGATGTAGACACGGGCGTGATGAAGAGGGTGCCTTTCCGCGCCAAAGTCGAACAGGAGCTCGGCCCTTTCGTTTACTTCGAGAGCCGACATAGCAACGACCCGGTCCAGGTGAAGAACATCCGTTCCATCACCCGCGCACCCGATGGTTCGAAGCTGGCCTTTTCGGCTCTGAGCAAAATCTGGGTTCAGCCCCTTCCGAGCGGCCGCCCGCGCCAGCTCGTCGAGCAATCTTTCGGTCAGTTCCATCCGATGTTCTCCCCCGACGGCCACTCTATCGCCTACGTGTCCTGGGATGACCTCGAGGGAGGGCATCTTTGGCTCATGAACCTCGACGAGACCGCCCCGCGCCGACTAACCGAGTATCCGGCATTCTATCTCCGCCCGAGCTTCTCTCCCGATGGAAAGAAGATCGCCTACCTCAAAGAAGATGCCGCGGCCTTCCGAAACGTCTGGACACGAAATACCGGTCAACTGATGTGGGTTTCCGCGACGGGCGAGGGTGGCCATTACGTGACGTCCGCCCCGACCGACAACCAGCCGAGCTTCGACGCGGCGGGAGGGCGTATCTACCTTCTTTCGAAAATCGAGCCGGAGAGTCGGCGCGAGGAGAAAAAGGCACGCTCGGTGCTCGTGTCGGTGAACCTGGATGGCACCGACAAGAGGACCGTAGCGGAGCTCGAAGCCGAGGCCTACGAAGCGGTGCCCTCGCCCGACGAGCGCTGGCTGGCATTTGCCGTCCGTGATGATATCTTCCTCGCCGCGCTTCCGAGGACGAGCGAAGTCCCCCTCATTAAAGAGGACACGGGCCCGGGTCCCGTCAGACGGATCACCCACGAAGGTGGGATGGACCTCCGCTGGGAGGACGGCGGGAAGACCTTCGCCTGGTCCTTCGCCAACAAGTTTTACCGTATCGGACTCGATGACGCACTGGCACTGGTCTCGCCGGGTACACTCCCGCAGCCCGAAGTCATCACCATCGACCTGAGTGTTCCACGCCACTATCCCAAGGGCACCGTCGCGCTCCGGGGTGGCCGAGCCGTGACCATGCGAGGAGAGGAGGTGATCGAAAACGCCACCGTCGTGGTCACTGACAATCGCATTGCCATGGTGGGACGCTCGAGTGATGTGACGATCCCGCCCGAAGCGCGCATCATTGACGTGTCGGGCAAGACGATGTTACCGGGCTTCATTGATCTGCACGCCCACTTGCGACCGCCGCGCGAAGTCTTCGTTGAGAGCAGCTGGTCCTACTTCGCGAACCTCGCTTACGGTGTCACGACCACGCGTGATGTGTCGACGAGCAACGACTCGTTCGCTTACAGCGAGATGGTGGAGAGCGGCGCGAGCCTCGGGCCGCGCATCTACAGCACTGGCGGGCGATGACCACCGGAAATTCCAGGATCGAGAGCCTCGAGGATGCGCGCGCCATGGTGCGTCACTACAAACAACTCGGCAGTGACGTGATCAAGCAGTACATGCAACCCCATCGACGACAGAGGCAGTGGGTGATTCGGGATGCAGTCCGATTTGGGACAACTGAGCGAAGGCATGCTCGCCGACCTCATCGTGCTCGATGAGAACCCACTCGATGACATCCGCAACACCAACACGGTTCGCTACGTGATGAAAAACGGCGAGCTCTTCGACGGAGACACACTCGACATGGTCTGGCCACAGGAAAAGAAACTACCGCCGTTTCTCTACTGGGACTACGGCCCGCCGTCGACGACGGAGCATCGACGATGATGCTTTTGCCCAAGCGCTCCTTTGACATGTTCACCAAATTCGGACAATAATATGGTGCGGAGAGAGGCGATGACGAGGAGAGCATTCATCAAACCAATCACATACATGAAAACGAACGCCGCCGATATTCTGGCTGTGGTTTCGGAAACGCGCCAACCCATCATCATCACCCACAACGGTGAAGGTAAAATGGTGATTCAAGATATCGATTCCTACCAGTCTGCCAAAGAAACCATAGCCATGTTGAAGCTGGCAGTTCTAGGCCGGAAATCCGTAGAGCACGGAAGAGTCAAGCCTGCCCGCAAGGCGTTCGAAGACATAGAGAGAAACCGCAAGAAGCGGCGTGGCTGACTACGAAGTTCTCCTCACGGCGGACGCGCAAACCGACCTCGAGGAAATCACCGACTACATCGAACATCACGACTCGCCGGAGCGAGCGGATTACGTGTACGACCGCATCAAAGAAACGATTCTCAAGCTCGAAGCGTTTCCCGAGCGAGGGCGTATCGTGCCTGAGCTTCGAGACGTCGCCGTCAGAGAGTTTCGTGAAGTGCTCTTCAAACCCTACCGAATCCTATACTTCGTTTCCGAAACACGAGTCTACGTTCACTGTGTTTTCGATGGCCGCCGCGACGTCGAGGATTTCCTGAGTCGACGCTCCCTGCGTTGACTCTTCGATCGTCACGAGCGAACGCCCACCGCGATCGCGCTCGTCGGTCAAATCTACGGTGAGGAAAAGCTCTTGGCTGCAGCGAAAGTGCTGCAGGACGACACGCCGTTTGATCAACGGCATCCGGGTCTTTGACGAGACTCACCTAGTTGACACGAAAGGCCCTTGAAGGCTAGAAGCGTCCGATGCGGACGCGCTATTTTTGCTTGTTCCTCTTGTCGCCCCTCTTCTACCTCACGTTGACGGGCTGCGAGCCGATCCCGTCAGTTCCCGAGCCGACGGAGCCGATTGCCGGAACGGTCGACGGCGCGCCCGTTGTCGAGATGGCCAAGCTGGCGAACGAGCTGGAGTGGAGTCTAGAGATCGCGCAACAACTCGTCGCGCTCCCCCTCTCTTGTATCGACCGACCGCACAAACGGCCGCAGCGACGCTCCTATCTCTACGAGACGAGCCGTAGCTTGAAACCACGCTACGAGGACACGCTCGCTTTCTATGGCTGTAGCGATTGGCATTCCGCCGTGAACTCCACATGGGCGATGGTGAGAGTGCTCAAAGACTTTCCCGACGCTCCGCTCGGCGGTCTCATCCGCGAGAAACTCGAGCATCATCTTTCGTCCAAAAGCCTCGAAGGAGAGCTCGGCTTTTTCAGGGAAGAGGCTTCACCCGGATTCGAGCGTCCCTATGGGTGGGCATGGTTGATGAGGCTCTATGTGGAGCTTGCAAGCTTTCGTGATGACGATGCGGAACGATGGGCTACACACCTGTCGCCCGTAGCCGCGCACCTGGCCGAGAAGAGTGTCGAATATCTGTCGCACATGCCCGGACCGATTCGTGTGGGAACGCACAACAATTCGGCCTTCGCTTTGCTCTATATGCTCGAATATGCTGATGTCGTCGGTGATGGGAATCTAAAGACCGCCGTTGCGACCCGCGCCCGTGAGTTCTTCGAGGATGACGTCGACTGCCCGGTGGGTTACGAGCCGTCGGGCTCGGACTTTCTCTCGCCCTGTCTCGCTGAAGCGGCGCTGATGGGCCGCCTCCTGCCACAAGAGGCCTTCGTCGCGTGGCTCGACGATTTTCTTCCACCACCGGACTCCGAATCTTTCTCGCCGATGCGAGAGCCGGTCGTGATCGAAGCGCGTGCGCTGCCAGTGGAAGCGGACATCGAAAAGCCGGCGGAAGGTGAGCCGGCGAGCCCAGCGAGCTCAGGACCCACGGCGGAAACGGAAGTGGTCGACAGCGATCGGGAAGACGCGACACGCCTCGTCGGCGCCAAGTCGCATCTCATCGGATTGTCCTTCGTGCGCGCTGCCGCTTTGAAGCGGCTCGCCGCAGCGCTGCCTCCGGGGGATCGTCGTCGTGCGGCCTACATATCCTTTGCTAGCCTGCAAGGAAAGCGAGGGTTCGAAACGATGTACGAAGCGGACTATTCAGGAACCCACTGGTTGGCGAGCTTCGCCGTCGATATGCTCACAACACACTGACAGATCAAGAAGGAGCTACGGCGACGCGCTTGCAAGGGGAGGCGTGAGCGGCGGCGGCTTGCGACGCCGCGTCGCTTGCTCGTAGGCGTAGGCAAAGTTCAAGAGCATCGCTTCGGTAAACGGCCGCCCCAAAAACTCGAGGCCGACCGGCAGCGCGTCCGTCGTAAATCCGGCCGGCACCGTCAACGCAGGAAACCCCGTCATGGGGCTCAGAGCCCGGTTGCTGCCTAAACCATACTTGTCTTCGGTCTCAGGATTCGTGAGAGCGTCCGCGGCGATCACGCTCGGTTGGTGATCGAATGTCGCGTAGACGAGCGCGTCGAGCTCGTGATCCGCCATCACCTTCATCACGCCGAGCGTCAGCTCTTCCTTGGCCAACAAGACTGGCAAGTAGCCGGCGTCGCTCGTCGTCCTCCCAACCGCTTTGATCAGACTACTCGCTCGCCACGGCGTGACTCTTCCCGACAGAAGGATCTGTTGAAGAGTCTTTACTGGGGCGTTCGTGTGCTCTTCCAGATAGGCATTCATCGCCTGCTCGGTCTCGAAGTTGCTGTTCTCCAGTTTCTCGAAGAGCGATGCCATGTCCGGGATCACGACGGGGTCGACGACCTCGGCACCCGACGAGCGCAGATCGGAAATGGCGGCATCCATCACTGCCCGAACCTTCTTATAGTCGTCGGTCTCGGGGTCGGTGTTGTCGTCCATGGGCTCACGAATGACGCCGATGCGCGCCCCGCGCAGCCCGTCCTCACGAAGACTGCTCGCGTACGAGTCGGGAACGTGTCCGACAGCATAGGCCGTCAGCGCGTCGTTCTCGTCGTAGCCTGTGATGACGTCCAAAAGTGCAGCCGCGTCCCTTACGGTGCGCGTCATCGGGCCCAACGTATCGGTGGCCGGCGTCGCCGGCATCATGCCGTGACGGCTCACGAGCGGGACGGTCGGCCTCAAGCCGACGAGGCTGTTGACGGCGGCCGGGCCTCGGATGGAGCCTCCCGTGTCTTCCCCGATGCCCACCATGCCGAAGTTGGCCGCAATGCCGCTACCGGTGCCGCCGGAGGAGCCGCTCGGATTCCGGTCGGGGTTGTAGGCGTTGCGGATCATGCCGAAAGCGGAACCGACATAGCGCGAAGCGAACTCGCCCATAGTGGTCTTGGCTAGGATGATGGCTCCGGCGCTTTTCATCTTCAGGACGATGGTCGCGTCTCTTTCCGGGACGAAGTCCTCGAAGAGCACGGAACCGTAGCTCGTCGGCAGATCACTCGTCTCGACTTGATCCTTGAGGAGCACCGGGATGCAGTGGAGGGGGCCAACGAAACCTGAAGACGCGAAGCTCGCGTCCAGCTCGTCGGCTAGGTCGAGCGCGCGCGGGTTGATCGTCTGGACGGTGTTCAAATAGGGACTTTTCTTGTCGTAGGCTTCGATGCGGTCCAAGTATCCTTGTACGAGCTCGCGGCACGTCAAAGCACCCGCCGTCATGGCCGCGTGAACGTCATCGATGGTGGCCTCCTCGAGCTGGAACTGTCCTGACGGGCTCGACTGTGCGCCGGCGATACCGAACGCCAGCAAGAACGACAATGCTGTGCGGGCTAACCGCGATCGAAGTTTCATAACGCCACTCTCCTTGCTTCGAGAATCTTTACGGGCAGAGACTAGCTGCAACACCGCGAGCCTTCGCGCGCGAGCCACGCCAATCGATCGCGTGGACAGAGGAACGTCGCGTTCCAAATCCGCCATGCCGTAGGCCCGCTGGTAGAGAAACTCACCTTCTTTGATGACGGCGACGACGGCGCCGGGGTTTCGCGAGTGTCCCAGGCCGAAAAGAGCCCGTCCACTTTCTCGGCGCGCGAATCGGGAGCGGCCGCGCAAGCCGCTCCGTACAGAGGGAGCAACATAGCGGCAACGAGTGAGATACGTACTTCAGGAGATGGAACGCGCACGCTCAATAATATAACTCCCGCCATCCGTCGCGCAGCTCTGATGCCCTCCGCGTAACTGGAAGCTGGACAATGGCTCATGTAGGCTTGGTGCCTAGGAAGGCCTCCATGAGACCAGAGACTTTTCGTTTCTTCGCGTCAATATTAATCTCAGTCTCCTTTCTGCTCGCTTTGAACTCGTCCGCGAGCGGTCAAAGCGAAGCGGCACTGAGAAGCTTCTTTGAAGGGAAGCGGGTTGTCGTCAAGTTGGAAATGCCCGGCGACAAGAGTGGCGTCGATATTCATCCCGAATCCGGGCAACCCGTGGACTACCCGAAAGTCGGAGGTCGGCTCAGAGAATATGGGGTCGCTCTTTACCGGGGTGACGCGGCCATGGTGACGTTGGTCAAAGTGAAGAAGAAGAACATCGAGTTCCACCTGGGGTGGAGGAGGCTCTCGTGGCGTCGATGTGCCGTATGTCAGCACCTACGTTCCTAAGTCGAATCGGGAAAAGCGCCTCGAGGACGAGTACGACCGGGAGACAGATCCAGCTCGGAAAAGGAGACTGAAGGACGATCTCGAAGACGAGCGGCGGCGACGACGGTACGAGAGCGAGCGGCTTCAGGCTGAAGCTGAGCGAGCAAAGCTTTTGGCGAAGGCCAGCGAGCCGGCGCTACGGGCGCAAGGTGGATCGCGCTTCAACCTGTGGTACGAAGGGGGAGTTCCCGTCGATGCTCTGACGCCTGAAAGCGTGATGCGCGCGCTCGCCGACTATGTGGAGTTCCGGTTCGCGGCGCATCGGGTCGCTGAGACCGCATCCTCTTCGTCTTCGTCTTCCTCAATGCGAAGCTTGCCCAATCCGCTGGATCTGCGAAAAGGAATGACCGAAGATGAGGTGAATGCTTTGTTCGGCCTTCCCGAGACGAGAACTGTAGAGCAAGCCGCGGGTCTCGACGTCACCCGATGCGAATACTTGCTCGACGCCGCGGAGCTATCCGTTCAATTCGTCGAAGGTGTTCTCGTCCAGTATGTTTTGACGTCCCAATAAGGATCACTAGCGCCCGCCAATCCTCCAGATCCCGACGCGGGGTCCGCCGCGCAGAACACCCGCGAAGCCATCGAACGGAATGTAGAACGCATCGGAAGGATAGAAGACGGGCGCGACGTCACTATCCTGTCGATACGGATCGAAGGATATTTGAAGCGCGGCGTTCTCCTTAAGCCAATCACGCCAACGTTCGTCGAGACTGGAGAACGCGGTGAGTTGATCGTGCTCGTGTGTAACGAGGTAACGGCCTTCGGCTGCGCGGCCATCGATTCCCGCCGAACAGTCGACTTCCTCGACGACGAAGGCCGGCGGTCGCCGGCGATCCTCGTTGACGTGAGCTGCGCCGTAGCCCTTGCACACGAGAATCGTCGTCTGCGGGGCGACGTTTTCGGCGATCCAGTCCGCCGCAAGTAAACGCGTGTCCTTCTGCGACGCGATGCGGTCGTAGTGGATCGAGCGCGCGACTCCAGGACTCGCGAGAAGAACGAGCACGAGCACCCATGCCCAGCGCTTATCGGCCGCGAAACGGTCGACGACGCTCACCGCGGTGTCGGCGGCGAGCACGACGAGCACAGGAACGAGAGGCAACCCGTAGCGCGGGAACGTGACGCGGACCCCCGAGATGATAATGAAGCACGGGATCAAGAATGCGAGCAGCACCCAATCTGCGGGACGGCGATGCCAGAAGGCCCGCGCAACGCCGGCGGTCGAGGCGAGGAATAACGGCCATCCCAAACCTGCTGGAAACGTCGTACGCAAGTGGTCCCAAAGCGCGAGCCCACCCTGCCGTTCGTAGAGAAACGTTCCGAGCCCGTCCATGTTGGCGAGAAAACCCTGATAGCTGAGCACGACATAAGGCGATGTCATTGCGAAAGCGAGGAACGCGACGAAGCCGGCTAAGAAAAGGCGGCCCGCGATGGACTTTTTGTCGAGGCTCGATAGAGCATGAAAGCTGGCCGCCACGAGAGCGAGCACGACGAGGCCGGCATTATATTTGGCCGATACCGAAAACCCCGCGAAGAGACCGGCAAGCACATAGTTCCCGAGTGAAGGTTTCGTCGCCACCCGCGCGGCGAAGAGCAGCGACGCCGTAATAAAGAGCGTCATCACGATATCCACCGTCGCGAAATGCGACTCCCGGACATGCAGGTGGCACGTCGCGAGGAGAGCCGCGGCAAGAAGTCCGACAGCGGGGCGCCCATAGGCGCTAAGCGCGAGTCCGTAAACCACGAGCACGGTGAGGATACCGGACGCGGCGCCGACCCAGCGGCCAAGCAAATAGTGGAGCCCGGGCCGCGTGACGGCGATATCAAAGAGCAAATCAGAAGGCCGGTCGTAGTCGCCCATCGATTTCTTGACGGCGTAGTATCCGAAGAGAACGGCGGTGTCCGCGTAAAACACGAGGCTCGGGTAGTAGAAGCTTCCCGGGTGCCAATCGCCGGTGGCGAAGATCGTTTGCGCTCTTCCGACGATGCGCTCTTCATCCGGACGAGACAGCTGGTGTGGAAGCCCGTAGTCGAGACCCGCGATGCGGAGGCCCGAGGCGAGCAACAGGACCCCCGAAAGCGCCAAGAGTGTCTTGGCTCCCGCAAGCTTCACGGGCCAGAGCTCTCGAGTCGCTTCGACGCAACTTCGAATCGCATGGAAACCTCCGACGCGCTAAAGGATACACCTAAAGAGTGAATGCGCTGTCTGAATCGTAAGGGTGCGTCGCGACCCAATGTCGAGCGATGTCGACACGACGGCAGATCCACACATCGGGAAGGTTGGCCACGTACTCGAGAAAACGTGCCAAGCCGGCGGCTCGAGCCGTGTGACCGACGAGACGCATGTGAAGGCCGACGGACATCATCTTCGGCCGCCTCGCCCCTTCCGAGTAGAGCACGTCGAGAGTGTCTTTGAGAAAGGCGAAGTAGGCATTGGACGTTGCAAAGACACCGCGTCAAATTTCGAATCGTTGCTCGTAAGGCTGTAGGGAACGACCAGATGGACTTTGTCCGCGACCGTCACCCAGTAGGGAAGCTCGTCGTTGTAAGCATCGGAGTCATAGAGAAAACCGCCGTGTTCGACGAGCAGGCGACGCGTGTTCACGCTGGGACCGCTGCGGCAGTACCAGCCCAAGGGGGGCGGCGCCAAACATCTGCTCGATAGACTCTACGGCCATGCGGATGTGCTAGCGCTCGTCCTCCTCGCTGAGCCGATAGTGCTCTACCCATCGCCAGCCGTGACAGCACAGATCGAGCCCAGCGTCCCGAAGTGCTGTGATCATGGGCGGATTGCGCTCGAGCGCCAAGGCACAGGCCGTCGCCGGAAGCTTGCGCACCATGAAGAGCTCGAGAACGCGCCAGAAGCCGACGCGGCTTCCGTACTCGAACATCGACTCGGCGGCGAGGTCGCGCTCACCGTGCGGCACGGAGGACACTGGGCTTTCGGTCAGGGACGCCTCGGAGAAGCCATCGCCGTCGGGGATCGAGTATTCCGAGCCTTCTTCGATATTGAGGACGAAGTTGAGCGCGAGCCGAGCACCGTTCGGCCACCTTGGATCCGGCGGCTTTGCCGCCATAGCCGACGAGATCGCTGGGATATTGCGTCATGTGATCCTCGTCTGGGCAGGAAACTCTGCCGGTCCGCATAGTAATATCAGAGCCGTCCGCCTGCGCAGCTTTAGGGCTTCCACGGCTGTCCGGCGGGATCGCGGACGAAGGTGATGTAGTCCGTGTTGACCGGCTCGAGGACACGTCGGTTGGCCCAGCTTTCGTACGCAAAGGATCGCTCGGGATTCTGCATCAGCTCGGGAGGTTGCGCTCCACGAATGCCGCTCATTATAGTCGGCCGCAGAATACCTGGAGGGACAGATGAAACTATCGCTCCGTAGTCTCCTGACCTGGCAGGGAACAACCGACCGAGGGCAGTACGTGCTGGTGGGAGTCCTCGGCTTCGCGCTCAAGCACAATCTGGACCGTTTCATCGCGACGTTCGTGTTCGACCGACCCTGGTCCATCTTCAACTACTGGGTTCCACCGGACGAACTCGTCACCTGGTCGGCACTCTCCGTCGCGGATCGCAATTTCCTGCTGACCATGCTCGTCGTCTCGCTTCCCTTCATATGGGTCGGCGTTCTGCTCACAATGAAGCGCCTTCGGGCCGCTCAACTGCCCGGGGCACTGGTCGCCTTTTAATTTTTTCCTTTTCTGAACCTGATCTTCTTTCTGTTGCTCGCGGTACTTCCCTCCCGGCCAGCACGAGAGACGGCTCGCGAGCCAGGTTCGGCGAGGAAATTTCTCGACGCGATCATCCCCCGCGATGGGCTTGGCTCTGCGGCTGGTGCGGTCATCACGTCGGTTCTCTTCGCCCTGGGCGGCATGGGCCTCGGCGTTTTCGTGTTCATAGAGTACGGGTGGGGCATCTTCGTCGGGCTTCCCTTCGTCACTGGCTTGCTTGCAGCCCTCCTCTTCGGATACCACCGCCCGAGACGCTATGGCGAATGCTTCGCCGTGGCCTCTCTCGCGGTGGCGTTTCTCGGCCTCATCGTGCTCGCGCTGGCAATGGAGGGCGTCATCTGCCTACTCATGGCGGCGCCCATCGTTTATCCCGTTGCCTGGCTCGGCGCCTTCGTAGGCTGGGCGATACAGCTGCGCCCCACGCAGCAGGACGCACCTTCCGTGCTCCTGCTCTTGATCCTCGCTATGCCGCGCTCATGGGGGCGGAGTCGCGGGCCGCGCGAACGGCGCCTCGTTATCGAGTCGAGACCTCCATCGAGATCGCGGCCCCACCCAAGCAAGTCTGGAAACACCTTGTGACGTTTCAGGAACTGCCCGAGCCTGCCGACTGGCTGTTCCGCTCCGGCATCGCCTATCCGATGCGCGCTCGCATTCAAGGGACCGGCGTGGGCGCGGTGCGACATTGCGAGTTCTCCACCGGTGCCTTTGTCGAGCCGATCGAAGTCTGGAAGGAGCCGCGCCTGCTGCGGTTCTCAGTGCGGGAGAACCCGGCACCCATGAAGGAGTGGAGTCCCTATCGCGAGATCCACGCGCCGCATCTGCAGGGGTTCTTCGTCTCCAATCAAGGCGAGTTTCGGCTCACGCGTCTGCCTGACGGAGGCACGCGCATCACCGGGACCACCTGGTATCGACACAATATATGGCCCGCTGGCGACTGGCGGCTATTCTCGGACCCGATCCTTCACCGCATCCACTGGCGGGTGCTGATGCACATCAAACGCTCGGCCGAAGCCTAGCGCTCGACAACCGTCAGTCCAGGAGCTCCAGCAGCGCTGCAGACACCGCGTCTGGCCGGTGCGCCGGCAGGTTGTGTCCCGCCCCCTCGACGATGCGGCGCGCGACGAGAGCAGGAAACCTCCTCTCGTCCCCCGAGGGGTCAGGCGTGGGTCGGCCGAAGCCGCTCTCAGCGCCGCGGAGCACGATCGCGGGAACTCCGATCGGAGGCCGCTCCGCCAACTGTTGCTCAACCTCCAGAAAACGCTCCTCTCCGGGCGCGTTCACGTGGCGGTGCCGATACGAATGGATGACGACATCGACGAAGTCCGGATTGTCGAACGAGGGCGCTGAGCGGTCGAACGCCTCGTCGGTGTACTTCCAGCCGGGCGACCAGGTATCCCACAAGTACCGTATGATGTCGCGTCGATTCGCCTCGAGCCCAGCGCGCCCGCGCTCGGTGTTGAAATACCACTGGTACCAAAGCCGCGCCTCGGCGACGGCAGATGCTGGACGCCCCGGTGTGACGGTGTTCTGAACCGAGTAGCCGCCGATGGCCACCTGCGCCCGCACCCGTTCGGGGTGCAGGATGGCCGTGATGCATGCCGCCCGGTTTCCCCAATCGAAGCCGGCCAGCGCTACCAGCTCAAGCCCGAGCGCATCGGCAAAGTCCACGACGTCCTGAGCGATCGAGGCCTGCTCCGCCATGCGCGGCACAGCGAGATCCCGAAAACGCGTCGGACCGTAGCCGCGCAAATACGGCACAAGCACCCGGTATCCACCGTCGACCAGGGGCGGTACCACTCCGTCCCACGACCGAACATCGTAGGGAAATCCGTGAAGCAGAATGATCGGGAACCCTCCGCGGTCACCATGTTCTTCATAGCCAATGTCGAGCACTGCGGTCTGGACCATGTGCCCGTCCTGATCGGCTGGTGTCTGGGACCGCATGCCGCGGACGCCTGTCAGGCTCCCAGCCACTGCCGCGCCACCCACCACACCCGCGGTCGTCAAGAAATCTCTACGGCTTTGGGCCATGACCGTTCCTCCGACTCCTTGTGAGCTGAATCGACCCAAGAATGCCAGAAGTCGAAGTGCATTGACAGCAGAATGTGACGTTGTGTACGGGTGGTATCGGATTTGGTCGGCCGTGTGGTGCCCCGAAACCAGCGCAGCGGAAACTTCTAGGAACCTGCGACGTAAGTCAAATCAAAATGTCTGATAACGGTGCCTTAAGCTGCGAGGCGAACGCAACCGGGCCGTGCGCTAGCACGGACCACAACGGTTCGGCTCGTCTGCTTCAAGGCATTGTTATCCGGTTCCCCGGCCAAGTGAATCATGCGCTCAGAGCCTCGGCGACGGCCTCCGGGTTCTCCGCAGCGACCTTCAGTAATGCGCGCGCTGGGCCGTCAGGCTGACGCCGACCTTGCTCCCAATTCTGGAGAGTAGAGATGCTGACGCCGATCATTAACGCGAACTCCGATTGCGAAACCTCAAGACGTTCTCGGATTCTTTTGATGTCCGCCGGTTTGAACTCAAAAGTTCGCGAGGCTTTCGACTTTCCTCGTTTGATTTTGCCGGCCTGCTTGATGCTCGCGACTAGCTTGTCAAAGTCCCTTTTTCTCACTTCAGTTCCTCTCTCACCAACTTCCTCAAGACGCGGAGCTGGTTTGGCGTGAGATCTTCTGGCTCGTTTTTCTGATAAACAAACAACATGTAAATCGTATCCGAATCTTTATCCCAGAAGTAGATCATGCGAAGTCCGCCGCGCTTGCCAGATCCGGTCTTTCTCCAGCGTATCTTGCGAAGCCCGCCTCCCTTCGGGATGAGTGGACCCTGCGCCGGTCGAAACAATAGGGCAAGCTGGACAGCTCGGTACTCTTCGTCCGAAAGTAACTCCGTGACCTCCCGCGTGAATATCGGGGTTTCAACGAAGCGCACAATCAACTATACTCCAATGGCGTATAGCATGCAAGAGCAACCCTATAGAGAAAGAGCATCCGACCGGGTAGAGTGAGGCCGCGCTCTGCGAGGAACTCTTCAACCGCTGGCCGAACGTTTTCTTCCAACAGGCGTTTGGATTTGCCTGTCACAATGAAATCGTCGGCGTAGGGGACGAAGTTGACGCGAGAGCGAAGAGGAACTGCGTTGCGGACGGCCCGCTCCAGTCCATCTAGCGTCATGTTCGCGAGCGTGGGACTGATGATCCCACCCTGCGGAGTTCCTTTACGCGAAGGATACAGTCTGCCGTTTTCAACGTACCCTGCCCTGAGCCACTTGCGAAGAACTTCACGGTCCACTGGGATGTTGTTCAGCATCCATCCCTGGCTGATGTTGTCATAGCAGCCCGCAATATCCGCTTCGAGTACCCATGGTGCCGAGTTCGGCTTTGACAAGGCGTTGAAAGCTGCAGCTACGGCATCGGCACAGCCTCGGCTTTCCCGAAACCCGTATGAGTTTCGGTCGGCCGTGGTTTCCGCTACCGGTGCCAGCGCCAGTTTGTACAACGCCTGCATCGCTCGATCGTGCATGCAGGGAATCGATAGGGGGCGTTTCTTGCCGTTCTTCTTCAGGATATAGACCCGTCTCAGCAGCTGAGGTTTTTAGCCACGTCGGCGCAGGCATGTTGCCGCCCGCCATTTGGCCCGAGCGCCTTGCCACAGGACGCCGTCAACGCCGGGAGTTTTCTTTCCCTTGTTCGAGGTCACTCGTTTCACCGCCAGGAGCTTGGCGTAGGACGAGCGGGTGAGCAGGCGTTGCAAGGCATACACCTTGTTCCACCGGCCCTCCTTCACAGCCTTTGCGATACGCGTCTGCAGTCTTCTGACTTCGCCCGGGGCGTGGTTCCAATCGACCATCGTCCATTTCACGGCGTCATCTCTGGGTGCACCGGCCAAGGCCGTCTTTTGCTTTCCCATCTACGAAGATTCTTCAGTTTCTCTCGCAACGGAACACCTGTCGGACGTGGGCACGCGCTTCACCGGGGCAGGATGCCTTTGGTTTTCGCGTTGAGCCTTATTCCATGCTCTATCCGTCCCGTTACAGAACGGCTTTCGCTTCTTCCGACCTCTTATCGTCGCCCCTCCGTCGGCCTGCCTTACGGTCGGCTTGCCATGCGTGGCACACGGCGGAGTCTCGACTTTTCCACGTTCCACGTGATCACTTTCTCGGACAACTTAGGTGGGACCTCGACACCGGTCGCGCTACGATCCCGATGCAGGCAGTTAATTAAAAGACCTGCACCCTGGCCACGCATGCGAACACAAGGAAGCATGCCTCCGACCTGTTAGCTCCCGTAGGTCTAGACTCACTGACGGTGCGTGCGGTCCTTCGATTATTCTCACCATATCGTCCAACCCTAGCCCTTAACCGGATGGAGCTTCCGGAGGGGTTCGCCTGTCGCCAGGTATCAACCCAATTCGTTACGTCGTCCGCGAGGCTTCGAACCGGTTGCACTGCGTGCAACCCGCACGCTCGCGTAGGGTGATGGTGGGGATACACCACGTGCTCTTTCTTTTCGTCCTTTCTCACACATGCGATCATGCGACTTCGTGTCGCAAGCTAAACAGTGAGTTGAGCGGCGGCGCGGCGAAGACGTTGCCGAAGCCCCAGCCGTCTCGATTCGATTCATGAGCTTGAGGAAGACTCAGCGCCGTCCGCTCGAACTCATTGTTATCAGGTCCTTCAGTTTGAGTTCAACGCTTCTTCCATGCATCGGGATGGCGATGCAGATGCACAACCGCCAGGACTAGAATCTCTTCGTCGTCGACGGTGAAAAAGACTCCGTACGGGAAACGCTTCGTCATCGCGCGTCTCGTTTCGCCGTGAACGACTGGGAACTGAAAAGGGTTCTCTTCCACTCTCTCCAACAGAAAGTTCACATCTTGGATGAAATTGACGCCGAGTCCAGCCCTCTCAACCTCGTACCAGGAGGCTGCCTCATCGATGTCGACCTCGGCCTGAACTCGCAGAACAAGTCGGCGACTCATTCCGCTCTAGGTCGAGTACTTCTCCAAAAGGCGCGCGCGCACTTCCTTCCAGGGGGCCGTGTCTTCAGGATTGGCTTCATGTTGACGTAAACGCTCGTCAATGAGTTCTTTCTGCCAATCGAGAACAGGCACATCCTCGGGTCTTGCGACGATCCAGCCCCAGAGGTCCTGCACATAGTCGATCTGTTCGTCGACCGACAAATTGTCAAATCCCGCTGGTGGGATCTCAATACGTTTGGCCATGTCGAACCCCGGCTCTCAGTATACCCGCATCAGTCCTACGCGCACGAACCGCACTCTGAGTACGAGGGCGCGTTGCGGGTGCCTCATCCCGATAACGGTGCGATGAGCAGCGGCACCGTGCGTATTCGACCAACGAAGCGCGAAAACAAGCCCCACCATCGCCCGGGAGCAGCCTCTCGTCGAGCGGCCAATACCTGGGGTACCCCCCTCGGCGCCGACGTCCGGGCTGTCTCCGGGAGCGGGAAGGAAGCTTCGCTTCTCTTATTTGGCCCGCTCCCTCCGACACCCCGGACGTCGATTCTCTATCCTCGACGGAAGAGATCTAGTACAGACCCGAGGAAGTTGTGGTATTGATTCTAGGGTAGGCCTTTGACCCCGGAGTCATGTCTCTGAAAAGGTGGGGTCATGTTCCTGAAATGACAGTCTAGAGGACTTTTAACGCCTCGGCCTCCACGGTTTAGAAAGTGACAGTAGATCATGGCGGTGCTGACGTTGCTGTGGCCAGGCAGCTCCTGGCGGGGCCGGCCATGCGTACGGCGTCGCGGATCGCTCGTTGGACGACGATTTCGTGGAGAATTAAAACCGCGCGGAACTTGTTCTGGACGCTCAGCTGGCGATCCCACGTCGTGACGAGAACAGCCACCTGGACTGGCGCAGCGGACTTCCATCTCGGTTAGACGGCCGCATCCTGGGATTGAGACCGCCGCACGAGCGAGTTGGTCGCTTTGACAGCGCCAAGCACCGCGGTGCCGATCAGTATACCAACGCCGGTATCTCCCAGAACGTGGGAAATGAGCTGCGATGCGGACTGAACCCGTCCTTCGGCGAAATGGGAGTACGCATGGACGCCCGCTCCGATTAGGCAACCGGTAGAGCCGCTGATTACGAGCCACAACGAGCCCTTGCGCATGGAGAAGCCGATCAAGCCGCCGACAATTACACCGACGGCAGGGATCGGAACCGGATTCACCAGTCGGTTGGCAACAAACAACAGGCAGGCCGCCACCACAGCGGCGAGCGCGAGGCTAGAAAGTTTTGCCATTGCATCAAGTCCGTCTAACCGAAAAACTGAGCTGCGGGCGGCAGAGATCGTTGGCTCCAGCTGCCGGTGGACGCCAGACCGATCACCTTCGTTGAGCAACCAACCGATAAATCCTCATTTTCTCGTTCGGATTCCAATCCGCGTAGTCCAGCGCATCCTCAAATCGAAGGATTCGGAAATTCGCAAACGCCTGAAGCACTTGGCTATCATCGGCAGCGCCGTTTTCGTAAACCAAGACGCCGCCACGACGCAGCGCGCGCGCGATCCTTTCCGCGTCCTTCTCCGCGAGGGTTTTGACGTACGTCACAACGATGAGGTCCCACCTCTCCGTTCCAAAATCAAACTCGTCGTCCGCTGCCACCGCCGTCGTAATCTCGACATCCGCTCTGGCAGCGGCGGCGCGAGCCCTACGAATACTCTCGTCGGATGGGTCAATCCCCGTCACGCACCAGCCGTCCAGCGCCAGATAAATTGAATTCCGTCCTTGACCCATCCTACATCGAGCGCCGCACCGGGGGACCGCTGTTCGGCTACTTCCACGAGAAGCCTGTTCGGCGCGTCTAGGAAGATCGGATCGTCACCAGCATAGACACTATTCCACAACAGCCGGAGGGCCTCCCGGTCTTGAAAGGCGCAACGCCACACCTGGAGCATTGTGCGTTCAACGTCCGCTGGGCCGCTTCCAGAGCTGAGCAGATGATCACGAAACCGAGCGACGAGTAAGCGAGGGTTACTCTCCGGCTTCTCGTGCTGAAGCCACTGAACAAAATCGCTACAAGGTTTCGGGCTGGCGACCGCCGCACCCAGGGTCAAGTTCCAAGCAAGGCACGGACTCAACAGAAGACAGCGTGTCAAAGTTCTCGTGAACATTGGTTTCTATCAGGTCGATCACGGCCGCTCGCGCATCGGAAGCTCGACGTGAGACGGCCGAGCTTCACTGCGCTCGATCGTCCAACTGGGCGTTCCGCTCTCCGGAATACGAGTGAAGGTGTCCTTGTCAGCGCCCGCAATCGCGATGCGGATACGGTGGCCCTTGCGCAACAGGACGGACGTCGGGTGAAGGCCGATCGCGACCTCGAAAACCTCACCGGGGACCATCGGGGCCGCGTCTTTCGACAAGTAAGAATGATGCGGGCCTTCAAGTCCATCTCCTTGACGGCTGCGCCCCAACCTTTGCCGAAAGCAACGTGAAAGATGCCGCCGGGAAAATAGAGGTCCGCATACGGATCGAAGTCAGGAAAGCGCGGTATGATGGCCTTCACGGCGGGATGGTTGTTCTGCGACAACCAATCCGCGGTGTTCGCGGTATAGGACGTGCCGAAACCGCCAACGATGCCGCTCGACCACGGCTGGTCGACGATCCAGTCCACGATCTCACCGAAGTCCTTGGTCTCATCGAGCGCGCGATGATAGGGCCAGGTGCCGAATAAGGCGCCTGTCCCCCGTGATGACCGCGTAGCCGCGCGTAGCGAAGAACCGCTGGACGGCATTCGCACCGTCCGCTTCGAACGAGCGCCAATAGCGGATCATCGTCAAGATCGCGGGGAGCTTGACGCCTTCGGGAAGCGGATCCGGCAGCACGAGGTCCACCGCGATGCGGACGCCGTTTCGCATCGGGATGTGAAGCGAGCGGATCGAGACGTCGTCATACTTGGTTGTGCTGCGCTCCGTGCATCGTCCGAGCTCGACCTCGACTGCGAGCGGCGGCTCGCTAGACGTCGCGCAGGCTGCGAAGATCATCAAAGCAGCGATCGAGAGCTGTCGAGTCATCATGCGGGACCTTAACCGCGAGCGAATCGAGGCTCAACCTATGTAGATTTGGCTTCCGTGTGTTTCGCCCGGTATTTCTTGACAGACCAGTCAATAATGGCTAGACTGAGATCATGACGCGCGGACGGCCTCCAGAATTCGACCGAGAGCAAGCGCTCGGAGCTTGCATGGAGAAGTTCTGGGAAAAGGGATTCGAAAAGACCGGGCTTTCGGAGCTCGAGGCGTGCACTGGACTTGGCCGCCAAAGCCTCTATAACGCTTTCGGGGACAAACGGGAGCTCTTCGAGAAGTCTCTCGAACGATATCGCAAGCTCTATCTCGACCCTATCATCGTGCAGCTCGGCACCGAGGGCTCCCCCATCTCGAACATCGAGGCGGTGCTCGATATGTGGGGCGCCGCGCAGAACAAGCGCGGATGCTTTCTTTCTAACTCGCTCGCGGAGCTCGGCGCCCGCGAGCCGGAGCTCGAGCCCTTCATGGCAAAGATTCTCGGATGCATCGAGCGCGCGTTTCGGCGGACGCTCGAAAAGGCTCGCGACGCGGGAGAGCTTCCCGAAGATCGCGACGTGAAAGCGATCGCGCGGCTGCTCACGACGCTGGGGCAAGGGCTTTCCGTCGTCGCCAAAGTTCAAGGACCGGCGTATAAGCGCGACGCCATCTCGGCCGTGCGCGCCCTGCTTCACTAGGAAAAAAATTTGACCACTTATTGACCATTCAATCAATAATCATCAGCAAACGGAGGAGAACGATGGAACGTTTCGAGAAGAAATTGACGGTCGTCACCGGTGGCAATAGCGGGATCGGTCTCGCTGCCGCTCAGGCTTTTGCGCGTGAAGGCGCCGACGTCGTGGTTTTCGGCCGCAACCAAGAGACCCTCGACCATGCCGTAGCCTCTCTGAACGGACATGGCCACGGCGTCCAGGGGGATGTGGCCAATCTCAAAGACCTCGACCGCTTGTTCGCCGAGGTCGGCAAGCGTGGCAAGGGGATCGACGCACTCTTCGTGAACGCGGGCATCGCTCAAGCGGCGCCGCTTGGGAACGTCAGCGAGGAGTTTTTCGACCGCCAGTTCGACATCAACGTCAAAGGGGCTTTCTTCACGGTCCAAAAAGCGCTTCCTCGGCTGAACGAGGGTGCGGCCATCGTTCTGAACGCTTCGATCGCCGACCAAACGGGCGTCGCGGGACTATCCGTCTATTCCGCGACCAAGGCGGCGGTCCGGAATCTAGCGCGGGGTCTTTCCGCCGAACTCGTCGAGCGCGGCATCCGAGTCAACGTCGTGAGCCCCGGCCCTATCGAGACTCCGATCTTCGGCAAGTTCGATATACCCGAGGAAGAGCTAGAGAAGATGGCGCAAGGCATTTTGTGTCAAGTTTTCCACGGCCTGACGGCCACCCCGAATGAATGAAACGCGGTAGTCTGTGAAGGTGGCACCGGCTCAGAGGTCGGCTTAACGTTGGTGCGACTGAGCCCGTTGTCAAGTTTGGCTGGGAGTCCTGCGCGTACCCCAAATTGCGTTTTCTATTCCAGCTGGGATAGTTGAGCGCGTCTATTAGATTACAAGTTCGTGGGCTCCACGCCGGTGCGACGTGAAGGAGGCTGCGATGAGAGTGGTTCATAAGCGATGCGCCGGATTGGACGTCCACCAGAAATCGATTACGGCTTGCGTGCGGGTAGCGACGAAGCGGAAGGTGGTGCGCGAGACGCGTGTGTTCGGCACGGCCACGAGCGAATTGCTGGAAATGTTGGATTGGCTGGGGCAGTGCGGTTGCACGATTGTAGCGATGGAAGCGACCGGAGTGTATTGGAAGCCGGTGTGGCATGTGCTCGAAGGTCATTTTGAGTTGGTGTTGGCACAACCGGCCCACGTCAAGAACATGCCGGGTCGTAAGAGCGATATCAGTGATGCCTTGTGGATAGCGGATTTGCTTGCCCATGGTCTCATTCGAGCTAGCTTCGTTCCGCCAACGCCGATCCAGGAACTGCGAGAGCTGACCCGAACGCGAAAGCAGTTCGTTCGAGAAATCGCTCGGGAGACCCAGCGAATTCAAAAGACGTTGGAAGACGCGAACATCAAATTGACGAGCGTGATTAGCACGATTTTGGGAGTAAGCGGGCGGGCGATTCTCCGAGCGATCATTGCGGGAGAAAGCGACCCTCACAAGCTGAGTGAGCTGGGCTCAAGCCGACTCAAAGCCACTGAACAGGAATTGAGCGCAGCGCTCGAGGGCTACGTTACCGACCATCATCGTTTCCTGTTGGGTTTTCATCTCAATCATATCGAGCAGCTTGAAGCCTCAGTGAGCGCGCTCGAATCCCGTATCACAGAGAGCCTGCGCCCTTTTCGATCGGCCGTCGAGCTTCTGGTGACGATCCCGGGCATCAGTGAAGCCACGGCGGCCATTCTCGTCGCCGAGATCGGACCCGATGTCTCGGCATTCCCAACGGCCGGACACCTTCGCTCTTGGGCCGGTCTATGCCCACGGCTTCATGAGAGTGCCGGTAAACGCTTTTCTCAGAAAACCCGCAAAGGGGCTCCATGGCTCAAGACCGCTCTTGTCCAAGCCGCTTGGGCGGCAAGCCGCAAGCGCGACAGCTATCTGCGTGCCCAGTTCTTCCGGCTCAAATCTCGTCGGGGCCCCAAGAAAGCTGTCGTCGCCGTCGCCGCCTCCATCATCACCGCCGTCTACTACATGCTCCACAATGAGATTCCATACCGGGAACTGGGTGCCGATTACTTCCATCAACGCGACAAGGAACAGCTCACAATACGAATGACACGACGCCTAAGGGAGCTCGGTTTTGACGTCACTCTCACACCTCTTGCCAACGCTACACCCTGAGTTTCTGGCGAGCCTCTTCACGACGACAGTCAATTTCCAATTGACAGCCCTTGAAGCCACCGCCTTCTAGGCGGTGGTTGTTCACTTCCCATGAAGCGCATGGGCTCGGCGGACGAGATCGCCGAAGCCGTCCTGTTCTTGTCCTCATCGGCGTCGTCCTACGTGCTCGGAGCCGAGCTCGTCGTGGATGGCGGCATGACCCAGCTCTAAAAAAGGAGATACGACATGGTCAGCGTGAAAGTAACGAAAGAGATTGCGCTTCCGGCTGAGAAGGCTTGGCAGCTCATCGATGATTTTGGCGCCATTCAGAACTTCCATCCGCTCGTGCGCGAGTCCGGGACCGTCGGAGAGCGTTCCACCGGTCACGGCGCGGAGCGGTTCTGCGCTTTGGCAAGGGCAATCGTATCCGCGAGTATATCGTGAGCTATGAAGACGGCGAGAGCATGACGATCGCGATTACCGACATGGCCAAGTTCCCGCTCAAAGAAGCGATCGCGAAGCTCAGCGTCGAGCCTCGAGGTGCTGCGCGCTCGGCCGTCTCGTTCGATTTCGAGTTCGCGCCCAAATACGGACCGCTCGGTTGGGTAATGGGCAATACCATCATGGCGGCGCAGTTCCGGGGCGTGCTCGAAAGCGTCATTGACGGTTTGGAGAGCTACGGCCTCGGCGCTCGCGCCGCGTAGCCGGACGTTTCATTTCGCGGAACACGACTCGAAATGGGTCGACGTGGGCCGTGTTCCGCGCCGGAAACGCTTACTGCGAGCGTCCACGAGCGGCGATGGGCCAGAGCTCGGTGACCATTTCGGAGCGGTACGGGTAGAAATGATCGTAGAGGTTCACCGTGGGGTCGCAGTGCGACGCGATCAAGAGGACTTTGTCCCCCACTTCGATGCGGCGGCTCGGGTTCTTGAATTGCAAAATCCCGTGCTCGTCGCCTCCCCAGCGATAGGAGACGCCTTGGATATCGATTTCATGGCGCACCTCCTGTGCGAGCCGGACAGGCTACCACTTGCCTCCCGCCGCTTTCCAGGCGTGTGCGGCGCGCGTGAACAACACGGCCCAAGCGCCAAGCGCTAGGACTGCGAGCGCGCTCGCGGCGCTTGGCTCGAGGAGGGAATGCCCCAGCAAAACTCTGAAAGGCGATCGCAACGCAAGCAACGAGCCAGAATATGCCCGCCAGATGAACGCTCGCGCGAGCGTCCTCGGCCGAGCGTCCCGCCCAGCGAAACGTGAGGGCGATGAGCGGCACGGCTTGAAGCCCGTGAAACCCCGCTGCGTGCAGCGGGAGAAGGTTCCCCGCCTCCTCGACTCTCGGGCTGCCGCGTACCGACATCGCGATTCCGATACCGAAAGCGAGCAACGCCGCCACAGCCCCGTAGCGGAGCGCGAGCACGAGCGGACCGTCACGATCTTCTGTGCTTCGAAAAAAGAAACGCAGCGTGAGCACGATAAAGCAGATCATGATCCCAATAGCGGAAAGAAAGAAGACGCCTCCGAGCACTTGGTCCGCCGTTGTGCCAACCTGGGTAAACCGCGGGTCGAGACCCCGGAACATTTGCACCGTCTCGACGGAGTAACCGAACAGCGTCAATCCTACGAGGCTAAAGCGCCACATGCGGCCGCCCCAGCGTGACAAGCCCGCATTGGGCGCAATGAGGGCGAGGGTCAAGAGAAAGATCCCGACAGCACCGTCGAACGTCGCGGCCTTTTCGAGATGGCCTTCCGGCTCGACGAGGACGCCGTGATGCGCCATCGCGGCGAAACAAACCGCGCTGAGCCCTAGTCCAAAAAGACCCGTGAAAGAGAGTGCGCGTTCACGTTCGAATAGAGCCCACACTTTGCGCATTGTGCTCCCCCTTTCCTGGCGCATGCTAGCCCGAAAACGGCGGTTATGTCATTCTGTTTCCAGAACAACTCGGCATGACCCTCTACGAAACGCTCGGTGTCGAGCCCCAAGCGTCCCACCGCGAGATCAAACGCGCCTACCGCCGTCTCGCCTTGCGCTACCACCCCGATCGCAATCCTGACAATCCGGACGCCGAAGAGCGTTTCAAAGAGATCGTCGCCGCGAACTTAGTGCTCTCCGACCGGCGCAAGCGTGCCGCCTATGATGAAAGGATAAGACCGTCGGCCTCGGGCGCGGCGAAAGACGAGACTTACACGGCACCTGGTCAATGGACACCGCCTCCGCCTCGCCGCGAGGACTGGCCGGACCTTGAGAAAGATCTTCGCAGCGTGCGATGGCGTGATTTTTGTACGCTCGATGCCCGCGACGCATGGCTCGGAGTTCTCGCGGCGGTGTCGTGCACGATGGCTCTCAATGAGACAGGAAAGGTGAGCGGACCCGTGCAGGTCGCCTTTGCGACGTTTGCCGCAGGCTATTTCGTTTCGTGGCCGCTCCAGAAACTCCATAGCTCGCGAATGTTGTTCTTGCGGGTGGCGGGCGCATGCCTGGCACCACCGGCGGCGGCGACGGCGGCCATTGCTGCAGGCACGCTCGTCACCGAGCAAAACGCCGACCTTCTCGGCGGGTCGGGCCTTCCGTTCGCTTTGGCGGGAGGACTCGGCGGCGGTTTCCTCGGAGGCTCTCTAGGCCGGGCGTTCCGGCTTGGTCCGCTATCGGGGGTCATTGTCGGCGCCATCGCGGGTGCCTTCTCCGGCGGCGGCATTGCCGCTTTCATGTGGTATTGGGGAACCGTGTTCCGCTACGTGGAGCAAACACCTCGGGACGATTTGAGTATTTTGGCTTTCGTAGGCGTGATCGGATCGATGATGGGGAGCGCTTTCGCCGCCGCTATCGGGAGCACCAGAGACTAGGCGAGGTACTTATCAAGTTGACGGCAGCGGTGGTGGACCGACTGGCTTGGCGCGTCTGCCGGCGACGCGGACGAGCATCACGACGGCGCCGATCGCAAGGGAACCGAGCACGACCCCGAGAAGCGGACGGTAGGCGATCCATGCGATGGCGATCGTACCGATCGAGAAGAACGCGGCGACGAGGGCCGAGAACATACCGGTGCCGGCAGCGAGAAGGCGCCCCACGATCGGCACGACATCTCCAAAGACGGCGATCGGCGTGAAGACGAGTCCGAGCCCGAAGAACATGACGAGAACGCCGGCGAGACGCAACGCCCAAGTCAGAAAAGTGTTCGAACGTTGCGCCGATTGGAACATCGTTTCGGCGCTGACCATCGACTGCTCGAGCAGCGAGACCGTGCCGCCTGCTTCTGTCTCATAGGGCGAGAAGCTCGACCCGGCTTGTAGCGCCACTATACTGACCGCAGCCGGCCTCACGACGCTGAAACGAATCCGCGCATCTCCGATGGCGTGATGGCTGGGATCCTTTCCCACATAGACGTGACCTTCGTGAAGCGCCGCACCTTCAAAGCCCGATGGCAGAGACTCGAGCCGCAGCGGCTCACTCTTTGTGAGCTGGCGAATTTGGGCATCGGACAAGCTAAAGGCGCCTAGGCTCACACTCGAGGCCTGCTCCGTGCGTTGTTCATAGGGCATGGCCGCCGGGTTCTGATGGCCTTCGACGATTTGAAAACTGGCCGAATCGACTCTCGATGAATTCCACTCCTGGACATATGTGTAGGTCGTTTTCGTTTCCTTGCTGCCGCCTAGTTTCGTTTCCGATGTCGAGCTCTCGTGCTCCACCCACTGGTACATCTCGACCGATCGTGTCAGTCGGACGGCACTCTCCGAAACGCCGAATTTGTCGTCGTGCAGCACATCCTCGGTCTTCGCGAACCCGTTGACGTGGATCAGACGGCCCGCGTTGGACGGATCGATCGCATCGGCCGATGCCGACGCCACGACGCCCGCGCCTTCTTCCAGGCTTCGCGCAGTGTGGACGGCACGACCCTCGTTCCAGAACAAGAGTGGGAACGCGACGACGAATAGCACGAAGCCGAAGAAAACGGACTTGATGGAATTTGCGAGACGTGAGCCCCGCGACTCGTTTGTGGTGACCGTGAAGGGATCGGGCACAAGAGGCCTCCGCGATATTGTAGGTGATTAATCCAGGCTAGCGGCCTCGAAGAGGCCCGTCAATGTCAGGTTGTCAGCTGTCAGCTCTTCGCATGTTCGCGAGCCATGTTCTCGGCATGGTCGTCCGAAGAGCCCGAAAGCCAAATGGCCAGTCCTGTATTCCTGTACTAATGATGACGAGCTTCATGAGTTTGTCCTCCGGGCGCTGATTTGGGCCGCTATTGTAGCCGACTGCCGTACCATCGGCGCAGGACCTCTTCGGCTGCTTTGCCGTTGGGAGCGAAGCCGCGGTGGCCGTCGCCGCCACGTCTCAGATCCGTGGGCCACTTCCACCAATACATGCCGTGGATCCAATCGGTCTCGTCGGCAAGGCAGCGGAAAGCGATCTCGTAGGCGCGCGCCTGATCCTCGGGAGAGGGCTCGCGCTCCTTGTCGCTCGCATACGGTTGCTTCCAAGGGCTTTTCGTGCTCGCGTAGCCGATCTCAGTCAGGATCACAGGTTTTCGATGGCGCTCGGAAAGCGCGCGGACTTGATCGAGCGCCGCCTCGAATCCTTTCACCAGCTCTTCGTCGGTTGGATGCTCGTCGAGGCTCAGCGGGTAGTAGAAGTCGACGCCGATATAGTCGAGAAGATCCCAGAAATCGACTTGCTGTACCTCCTTGCCCCAGTTCGCGGCATAGACGAGCTTGCCGGAATAGAGCCGCCGGATGTCTCCGATGAGCGTCTGCCACCTGTGTCGATGTCCGTTAGTCAGCTTTGCGAGCTCCGTCCCGATCGCAAAGAGCGGTACTTCGAGCTCCTCGGCCATGAGGGCGTAGTGCCGAATCCACTCGCCATACTCGTGAAAAAGACGATCTTCGTCCGCGGGAGTCGTCCCTTCGATCTCTCCTGGCCAGCTTCGCCGCACCCAGATCTGAGGCTTGAGAAGCACGTCCAGGCCACGCTCGCGCGCGCGTCGGATCACGTGGGCAACGTCCTCGTCGGTCTCCGAGCCTGCGCGCCTGGGCACTTCGAGCGGCACGATCTGAGTCGGGGCTCTCATAAACGTGTACGGCACGACCGCAACCGTGTCGATACCGAGCTGTTGCAGCTGGCCTAAAGAAGCATCCGATCGCTCGGAGAGATAGCCGTTGTGAATCTGGTAGCCCTCGTGCGCGTAGGTAAAGCCGCGCTGGAAACCGCGCGGCGGCGCGAAAGAGTTGGTAAGCGGCTTCTTTCCAGCGAGCGCCCGCGCCCAAGCGTCCCCTAGCTTCTCGACATCAGCCTCGCGATCATCAACGAAGCGAGCGAAGGACGCTGCGACGGCCTCCGTGATGAACGGCGACGTCGCTTCGAAGTGAGCGTCGTCCAAGAGCTGCACGAGCGAAGGCGGTGTGCTGAGGCTCATGACGCGCCGCGCGATCTCGTCGAGGCGGTCGAGCTCGGCGCGGTCATAGGCGCGGAGCGCCGCGCGTCCACGTTTCAAAAGAAGTGGTCCGTCGCCGGTCTCCGCAAGCAGACGCGCGGGCTTTTCATCGACGCCAAGAACGATGTGGTATCTGCCGTCGTCCGTGTGGGCGGAACGCGTGTCATCGGTAATGAGGCCTTTTTCTTCGAGACTCGGATAGACATGAACGTCCACCCGCGGCCCGGACCGTATGAAGCGGCGAAGCGCGTCGTCGGGGACGTCGAAGCCGTGCACGAAGAAACGAAAGGCGTCGGTGACGAGCTGTGGATGCGTCGCGAGCTCGAAAGGGCGTAACTCGTACGAGCCGTCCTCTCGGCGAAACCCAAGAAGCGCCGTAAATCCATCCCGCCTTATGTGCACGTCCGCGCGACGGCGCGGGATGGGGCTATCTATTACGCTGGCCAATTCGCCGGCCACGATGGTCAGGCGGTAACGGGGGTTCAGCGGGTTCCGCTGGGAGATCTGCACGAGATAGCCGAGACGGTCATACCACTCGACGAACTCTTTGGGCGCGAGCTCACGGATCCATCGGTTCGACGCCGACGTGCCGACAAGAGCGACGCTCCCTTGCGCGAGCTCTTCAAGGGTCACTTTCGAGGCCGCGATGCTCGTCACGTTCCACCGTCGCCAGGACTCGAGCTCCACGGGAGCGCTGCGATCCGGGTGCACGATGAGCAAGTCGCGTCGCGAGCGCGCGGGCTCTTGAGCCATGGTCAAGGCAAGAATCGCGAGGAGGGCTCGCATGGGCTCAGCTTTGATTCAGAAATCGCCGGAGGGACGGCGACGACTCGTGCTCGCCCGAGCAGCAGTGCTCGAGCTCCTCGTGAATCCACGACGTTTCCGGTTGGATGGTGACGTGGCGGATGCCATAACGCTCTCGAAGCAGTGCGGTAGCTCGTCTCAAGACAGTGTCAGCGACGTCACTCGAAGTCACTTCCGCGTGGCAGCTCAACGAGACGAAGCCGGAGGTGACCGTCCACACGTGCAGATCGTGGACATTCTCGATCCCTTCGATGGCGATGAGATCCTTCCGCAGCGCATCCGAATCGAGGTGACGCGGTGCGTTCTCGAGAAGGACTGAGACCGTTTCGCGCACGAGCCGCCAGCCAGAAACGAGAATTAGAACGGCGATAAAGATACTTACGAGCGCGTCGATCGGTGTCCAGCCCGTGAAACGGATGACGATCGCGGCCAGAATGACGCCGGCAGAGCCGAGGGCATCGCCCACGACATGCAAAAAGGCGGCGCGCAAATTCAGGTTTCCGTGGCTATGGCCGCCGAGAATGTGCAGCGATACGAGGTTCACCGCGAGCCCGATGCAAGCGATGGCGAGCATCGGACCGCTCGCCACCTCGGCGGCGCTTCCGGAAAGCCGCTCGAAGGCGTGCCAACTGACGACGAAAGCAATCACGATGAGAAGCGATCCGTTAGCGAGCGCAGCGAGTATCTCGGCGCGGTGAAAGCCGAAGGTGCGCCGCTGCGTGTGTGGGTGGCTCGCGATCCACATCGCGAATAGACCGAGACCGAGCGCCGCGGCGTCGGAGACCATGTGCCCGGCGTCGGCCATGAGAGCGAGGCTGTTCGCGAGGATGCCGCCGATGAGCTCGGCGAGCATGAAGCCAGAGGTCAAGAGAAAGGCGAGCACCATCGAGCGGCGGGTCCGCCCGTCGGAGCGACCGCGCGCGTGGTTGTGCTCGTTGTCGTTGTTCGTGGTCAACGTTGCTCTGTCTCGAAGGCGTGCTCGAGGCCTTGCTGGAAAAGGCTACGGATGTGGTCGTCGTTCAAACTGTAATAAACGAGCTTACCGTTGCGGCGGCTCCGCACGACGTGGAGCTGCCGCAGCGTGCGCAGTTGATGTGAGACCGCGGACTCGCTCATCGCGACGACCGCGGCGAGGTCCGTGGTGCAGAGCTCGGCAAGCGAGAGCGCGTGCACGATGCGCACCCGCGTCGGGTCACCGAGGACCTGAAAGGTCTCCGCGAGGATCCGCGCCTGCTCGACCGAGAGGACGTCCTTTTCGATGTCGGGACATCGGTGGGAGCTCGTCGTCATCGTCGCCATTACGATTGAATGATAATTCAATTGTTCATAAGTTGCAAGTTTTCATGCTTACGCCTTAAACCGTTGTTACAATACGGCTTAAATTTATTATTGACTGTTCGTTCCAGAATGTGTATAGTCATTCCTGAGATGGCGAGACCACGAGAGTTTAATCGGGATGAAGTCTTGGACCGCGCGATCAACGTGTTTTGGACGCGTGGCTACGACAGAACCTCAATCCAGGATCTCGTCGACATCATGGGCATTCAGCGGGGGAGTCTCTACGCCGCATTCGGAGACAAGCAGCAACTTTTTCTCGAAGCGCTCGACCTTTACGAGCAGCGTTTTCATGACAAGACGGTGCGCGTGCTCGCGGAAGGCGGCACTGTGCGGGATCGCATTGCGAAGATTCTTGGCGAGGTGGTGCTCGAGTGCGCGTGCTCTCAGGGAACCCGCGGCTGCTTCATCACCAACACGGCCGTGTCCTTGGCCGAAGGGGACGAAGAGACGGCAGCGCGGATCCGGAAGAACTTGAAACGCCTCGAGAATGCCTTCGAAGCGTCGCTCGCGAAGGCGCCGGACCTCTCGGGCCGTCACGGTTCGCGCGCGCTCGCCCGTTATTTGACGAACGCCCTTCAAGGACTTCGAGTTTTGTCGAGATGTTGTGTCGACGTCGACGTACTACGAGACGCCGTGGACGTGACGCTTTCAGTTCTAGACCAGAAACAGTTTACGGAAGAAAGGAGACCTGCATAATGGGTGACGCGAAGTACATCACTGCAACGGAGGATAATTTCAAGAGTGAGGTGCTCGACTCCTCGCAGCCGGTCCTCGTGGATTTTTGGGCCGAGTGGTGCGGGCCGTGTCGGATGATCGCACCCGCCATCGAAGAGCTGGCAGCTGATTTCGAGGGCAAAGCCAAAGTGGCCAAAGTCAACGTCGACGAGCAGCCTCGGCTCGGTGAGCAGTTTGGCGTGCGCTCGATACCGACGATTTTATTCATTCAAGATGGCAAGGTCGTCGAGCAGCTCGTCGGCGCGGCGCCGAAAGAAGCGCTCGCGGAGAAGCTGAACAACTTGATCGCCGTCGCGTCCTAACGGCCGCGACGCGCGCTCGCTTTGGGCGGAGGCCGCAAGGTCTTCGCCCCCTTTGCTTTGTCACCTCCCCTCACAAGGCGATGAGCCGATAGCTGCTGGAAGCGCTACGAGCAGTTGGCAACCGACTCGAATCCGTACTAAATGGCCTCGAACCGAAAAGGAGGCAACTCATGCGTCGCGCCATTTTGCTAACGGCTATCGGATGCATCACCCTCGAGGCTAGCCCTGTAGTTCGTCATCGAGCCCGGCCAGTGGGAAGGCGTCCACCCTCATCCCGGCAATCAAACTCTACGTCCATAGGACGAGCAGTAGCAGGACCATCATGCGAGCTTTGTATCGCTTTTCCGCCGGCTCGATCAACCGGGGACAAAGCGCCAGGGGTGCAGATGACCTTTCTTGAGCACCCTGCTAGACTGCGCGTGTGACGACACATCTAGTAGACAGACTCCAAAGGCCTGTCCGAAGCTTGCGTGTATCGGTCACCGATCGCTGTAACTTGCGCTGCCAGTACTGCATGCCGGAAGCCGAGTATGTGTGGCTTCCCAAGAGCGACGTTTTGAGCTTCGAAGAAACGGCACGCCTTGTCCAGATCTTCACCTCGCTGGGTGTCGAAAAAGTGCGCCTCACCGGCGGTGAGCCCCTTCTCAGGAGGGATTTTCCCGAGCTCGTCCGCATGCTCAGCGACAACGAGCAGGTCAAAGATCTTGCGCTTACGACGAATGGTCTCCTGCTTGCGACCCGGGCGAAAGCGCTCTGGGACGCTGGGCTGTCGCGAATCACCGTCAGTATCGACACGCTCCGTGCCGGGCGGTTTCGCGAGCTCAGCCAGCGCGATCAGCTAAAAGACGTCCTCGCCGGTATCGACCAGGCGCGTAGCGCCGGCTTCACCGGCCTCAAGCTCGATACCGTTGTGATGCGAGGTGTGAACGACGACGAGGTGATCGATCTGATCGACTACGGCAAGAGAGTATCCGCGGAAGTGCGATTCATCGAGTACATGGATGTGGGCGGCGCGACCCGGTGGTCGGACGGGCAAGTCTTCTCGCGGGACGAGATTCTAAAAGTCGTGGCCGAACATTTCGGTGCACAGGCAGAGCCGGTCGATCTCGAGAGCTGGGCGCCCGCTAGACGTTACCGGCTTCCCGACGGGACGACCTTCGGCATCATCGCCACGATGACGGCGCCTTTTTGCCGCACCTGCGATCGGAGCCGCTTGACTGCAGACGGCATGTGGTACCTCTGCCTCTATGCGCACAACGGGGCGGATCTGCGCGGCGAGCTCCGGGGAGGCGCGACCGACGAAGAGCTGACGGCGCTCATCGCTTCGACGTGGCGAGCGCGCGAGGACCGGGGCGCCGAGCGCAGACGGGACCCGGTCCAAGTAGAAACGCTTCGGAAGGACCCGCACCTCGAGATGCATACTCGCGGTGGCTAGTCGGCAACCGGCTAGCCGCCCCCGGCTACCTCGGCGGCGTGCTTCTCTTCTCATCATCGCCGTAGTCTTCACCATCGTTGGTTTGTTCTTCCTGTGGGATCCCGAGCCTTCGTTTCGGCCTTCGGCGGCCATCGAGGTCAGTGACGAGGCGCTTCGCATCCATCGCGAGGCGCTCGTCGTCGATCTTCACGCCGATTCGCTTCTTTGGCCGCGCGACCTCACACTCGAGGGGCAAGGAGGGCACGTGGATTTTCCGCGCATGCGGAGGGGCGGCCTCGACGCTGTCGGATTCACCAGCGCAACCGCCTTCTTCGGGCTCGCGGGTCTGAAGGCGTTTCACGATCGGTGGCCACCCGCGACGTGGTTCTCCCCTTGGGAGCGGCTTCGATTCCAACTACGGAAGATGCGGAACTGGGTCGATGCCGGGGATGTTGCACTCGCGATGAACGCGGCGGCTCTCCGCGATCACCACGAAGCCGGACGGTTCTCCGTCTTTCACGGTATCGAAGGCGCCCACGCGCTCGGCGACGACGTGAGCCGCGTCGAAGAGGTCGCGGCGCTCGGCGTTGTCTTCATCAGCCCCGTGCACTTGAGCGACAACGCGTATGGCGGAAGCGCCTCGGGGTCGGATCGCGGGCTGAGCGCGCTCGGTCGCGACCTCGTCGAAGCGATGAACCGTGCGGGGGTGATGCTCGATCTTGCCCATGCCTCACCCGCGACGTTCGATGACGCGATCGCGCTTACCGAACTTCCGCCGCTCGTAAGCCATGGCGGGGTCCGTGCGGTCCACGACTCATGGCGGAATCTGACCGACCCACAGATCCGTGCCGTCGCCGAGCGCGGGGGTGTCATCGGCATTATGCTCGCCCCGCCCGCGCTCTCGGAGCCGAGCCTCGTCGAGGCGCTCGAGCACATAGAGCACGTGATAGGCGTCGCGGGCGAGGACGCGGTGGCGATTGGCTCGGACTTCGACGGCTACGTAGAAACGCCCATCGATGCCGGGGGGATGCCACAGCTGAGCGAGCTCATGCTGCGGCGCGGCTTCTCCGAAGCGCGCATCAAGAAGGTGCTCGGCGGTAATGTCGCCGCGCTTCTGTCGCGCTTGGAGAGCTAGTCAGAAGTTCCCCTAACAGAAACACCTAGAACGGGGTGTAATTCATTGATTCTAAGTGGGAAACGAGAAAATGTGGCCCCACAAGTTTTCCCATGTATTGATCTGTTTTATATTGATATTAAGCTTTTTATGTGTATTATTGTTGCCATGTATGTCGACATCGTTCCCAACCGGAACTCCCGGCCAGCCATCTTGTTGCGCGAGGGTTGGCGAGAGGGAAAGCGCATCCGAAAACGCACCATCGCCAATCTGACGGAGTGGCCCAAGGCCAAGGTCGAAGCCCTGCGACGCTTACTGAGAGACGAGCCCTTGATGGCTCCGTCGGATGTGTTCGTCGTGCAGCGGACACTGCCCCACGGCCATGTCGAGGCAGTGCTCGGCACCATCCACCAACTGGAACTCGATAGACTCATCGCGTCGAAACGATGTCGCGAACGCGATCTGGTTATCGCCATGATTGCCGAGCAACTCATTCATCCCAGCTCGAAGTTGGGCACGACACGACTGTGGCACACGACAACGCTGGCGCAAGAGCTCGGCGTGGTCGATGCGGACGAAGATGATCTCTATGCGGCAATGGATTGGTTGATCCAGCGCCAGTCTCGGATCGAAAAGAAGCTGGCGAGTCGACACCTTTCCGAGGGTGCACAGGTGCTTTACGATGTGAGCAGTAGCTACTATGAAGGACGCACCTGTCCACTGGCTCTTTTCGGCTACGGCCGAGATGGTAAAAAGGGCAAACCCATCGTTGTCTATGGAGTGTTAACGGACCACGAAGGACGTCCCGTGGCCGTGGAGGTCTACCCGGGGAACACAGGGGATCCGACGACACTGCCGGATCAAGTACAAAAGCTTCGTGAGCGTTTTGAGCTTCAACAGGTGGTGCTGGTTGGTGACCGGGGCTTGCTCACTCAGACTCAGATTAAGGCTCTAAGGCAATACCCAGGACTTGGCTGGATCTCAGCCTTGCGTTCGACAGCGATTCGCAAACTACTGGACACGGAGTGTTTGCAGCTGTCGCTGTTCGACCAAAAAAACCTGGCGGAGATCACTTCTATTGATTTTCCCGGTGAGCGACTGATTGCTTGCTACAACCCTCTGCTGGCCGAAGAGAGGCGAAGGAAGCGCCAGGCCCTGCTTGAAGCGACCGAGGCCAAGTTCGACAAGATCCGCCGACAGGTTGCCCGGCGAACGAAAACTCCTTTGGACAAAGCTGAAATTGGCAAGAAGGTCGGAAAGGTGCTCAACCATTACAAAGTGGGCAAGCACTTCACACTGAAGATCGAAGATAGCCTTTTTAGCTACAGCAGACGCGAGGAAAGCATTCGCCGAGAATCGGAACGCGACGGCATCTACGTAATCCGCACCAGCGAGCCGCTTGAGCATCTCTCGGCCGAGGACACCGTGCGCAGCTACAAGCGGCTCTCTCAGGTTGAACAAGCCTTTCGTTGTTTGAAGGGCATCGACCTGTTAGTACGACCCATCCGCCATCGCGATGCCCAACGCGTGCGGGCACACATCTTCTTGTGCTTGCTCGCCTACTATGTGCAATGGCACATGAAAAAGGCCCTTGCTCCACTACTTTTCGTCGACGAGCAACTTGACGCCGACCGCGAGACCCGAGACCCCGTCTTGCCAGCTCTGCCCTCGACTTCGGCCAAAAACAAAAAGAGCGTCCGTCGCACATCTGACGGATTACCTATTCACAGTTTCCCCACGCTTCTTGCCGAGCTTGCTACCCGCAGTCTCAACCTTTGCCAACTCAAAGCCGACCCGACCGCTCCACCATTCCAGATGGTGACCGAAGCCAACTCAACACAACAACGCGCAATGCAACTGCTCGGTTTGTTCCCAGTGCCGGGAAACCTTCCCTGATGAAAAACTCCACGCGTTCAATACATTACGTCTGGCCTAAGCCGGGAACTTCCGGCTAGTCCCCTGGAACAGAGATTCGTAACCTAAATCTCGGGCCCTTTTGCGCGCTGGCTGCGTTGTTTCTCCTCGAAATATCCCAATATGACTTCGTCGTCACGCCTTGCCAGCCCACAAAATGACCTCGAGCTTTAGGCCACGAACCTCTGTTCCAGGGGACAAGCGCTTCCTCTCCAAGTCAACTCTTCCGAGGCACGCGAATCTCCTCGACGAACTGTTGTATCTCGAGCGGTGGTGGTTCGGTACACGCGGCCACCACCCAGGCGACGAGGAAATTCAGCCCCATGCCGACCGTGCCGATGCCTTCGGGGGACACGCCAAGCCACCAGTGCTCCGCACTGTTCAGCTCGGGATGGAGGAACTTGAAGTAGGCGATGTAGAGCGAGGTGAAGGTGATGCCCGCGACCATCCCGCTCACCGCACCGTACTTATTCATCTTCTTGGTGAAGATTCCTAGAAGGATCGCAGGGAAGAACGACGCCGCCGCTAACCCGAAGGCCAGGGCAACGACCTCGCCCACGAAGCCAGGCGGGTTGATACCCAAGTAACCAGAAACGACAACCGCGAATCCAGCAGTGACGCGAGCGATTAGCAGCTCGCTTTTTTCGGTAATCGATGGCTGGATCGTTTTCTTGAAGAGGTCGTGCGCGATCGAAGTCGAGATGACAAGGAGAAGACCTGCAGCCGTCGAAAGCGCAGCGGCCAGCCCGCCAGCGGCCACGAGTCCGGTAACCCAGTTCGGAAGCCGCGCAATCTCGGGATTGGCCAGCACAATGATGTCTCGGTCGATCGTCAGCTCATTCGGCATGTCGGAGGCGGGGCCGGTATATTGAATGAGCCCATCTCCATTCTTGTCTTCGAACTGGATCAACCCGGTGGCCTCCCAGTTCGTAAACCAGTTCGGCACCTTTCGATAGGGCGTGTTTCTGACGGTGGTCAAAAGGTTCGCCCGAGCGAAGGCCGCCACCGCTGGAGCGGTCGTGTAGAGCAAAGCAATGAACAGAAGCGCCCATCCGGCAGAACTTCTCGCCTGCCAAACTTTGGGTACGGTGTAAAAACGGACAATGACATGCGGCAATCCCGCCGTCCCTGCCATCAGCGCCGCGGTGATAAAGAAAACGTCCAGCGTGCCCTTCTGTCCGTCGGTGTAAGCTGCAAATCCCAGCTCCCGCCCGAGACCATCGAGACGGTCGAGCAGGTAGGTTCCGGATCCATCGGTGAGCACCCCGCCGAAACCCAGCTGGGGAATCGGGTTTCCGGTCAGAAGCAATGAAATGAAGATCGCGGGTACCAGGAAAGCGAAAATGAGGACGGTGTATTGCGCAACTTGTGTGTAAGTGATGCCCTTCATCCCGCCGAGCACCGCATAGAAGAAAACGATGCCCATGCCGATGACGACTCCGGTGTTGATGCCGACCCCGAGAAAGCGTGAGAAGACGATCCCCACGCCGCGCATCTGACCGGCGACGTATGTAAAGGAAATAAAGATGGCGCAGATGACAGCGACGATCCGGGCTACCTGAGAGTAGTAGCGATCCCCGACGAAGTCCGGCACGGTGTATTTCCCGAATTTCCTCAGATAAGGTGCCAAGAGCAACGCGAGCAATACGTAGCCTCCGGTCCACCCCATTAGATAGACGGAACCGTCACGTCCCATGAATGCGATGAGACCCGCCATCGAAATGAACGATGCTGCAGACATCCAACCTGCCGCCGTGGCCATGCCGTTGACCACCGGCGATACCTGTGCGGCAGCGACGTAGAAGTCACCGGTCGACCTCGCGCGGGACCAGATAGCAACCCCAATGTAAAGCGCGAAGGACAGCGCCACCATCACGAAAGTCCAAGCTTGGACATTCATGAAGCATCCTCGCGCTCATCCCTTTCGTCGACGTTAAAGGTGCGATCGAGGCGGTTCATCAAGCGCACATAGACAAAGATCAGAATGACGAACACGTACATCGAGCCTTGCTGGGCAAACCAAAAACCTAGTTTGAACCCCCCGATGCGAACACGATTCAGAGGCTCCACGAGCAAAATGCCGAAGCCAAACGACACGAGGAACCAGATCGCGAGCAGAGCTCCGACATACGTCAAGTTCCTTTTCCAGTATTCTCGTTTGTCGTCGGAGGATTGCATTTCTTTCCCTTCGCCCGCGTTAGTGCCGTGTATCAGTTCGATCGCGACCCCCATCTCGGGCCCTTTTTCGCGGACCACAGGTGGCCACCGACGCCGCTTCGCGGAAGTTGGGCTCGGACCCGCTAAGGCGTCATGTCCTCGTAAGCGGACTCGAGGAGCGCCTTGGCCCCGCCAATGCGACGACCGCTGTCCCAGCGCGCGTCAAATTCCTTCGTTAAACCCGCCGCTTGGATCTTCTCCAAGGTTTGGCCGGCGTCGATGCTCGATTTGACGCGGTCGCGGATGACGAGAAGCATGTCGCGGAAAGCCCTCACGTCGCCCACGTTCGAGATAACGCCGTGGCCGGGAACGATCTTCGTGTCGGCATCGGAGAGCTCGATCAGTAGATCGTAGGCTTTGATCGTCCCTAGAAAGCTCCCCCCGTTCGTCGTGTCGATATAAGGATAGCTCGTGGTTCGATAGACGTCTCCGGTATGGATGGTGTTGGTGTTTTCGAAGAGGATATACGCATCGCCGTTGGTATGGGCATCGGGCGTCTTGAACACGTAGACTTTGTCGCCATTGATGTGGAAGGACATGTCCTCGCCGAAGGTAATGAACGGCGGCGTCTGCGTGTATTCTGCCTTGGCCATTTGCGAGCGCACGTTGTCATGGCCGTAGATCATCGTGCCCATCTTGCCGAAGTTCTCGTTTCCGCCCGTGTGGTCCGGATGCATGTGAGTGTTGATCAGAAAACGGATGGGCTCGTCGGAGAGCGTTCGGATTGCTGCGACGATCTTCTCCGTCAGGGGAGCGTATTGATCGTCGATGAGAAACACCCCGTCATCGCCGATGAAGACACCGATATTTCCGCCGGCGCCCTCGAGGTAATACACGCTGCCGGCCACCGGATGTACCTTGACTTCCACATTGTCGAAGTCCGGCTGCGCGACGGCGGAGCTTGCGCCGAAAAGCACTAACATCGAAATCATTGCGAGTTTTTTCATGAACCTAGCCTTTCCGGAGGCGAACTATACGCTATTTTTGAGCTCTTTGGTGCGCTGCACATCGATCGGCTCGAAAAAGCGCTCGAAGATCCCGACGAGCTCGGGGAGGCTCTTCGCCGCGTAAACGTCGCGCCGAAGGCCATGTCCCTTGTGCAAGCCCTTCGTCACCCACCCGATGAAGCCCTTCATCCGGTTGAGAACCATACGCTCTGGAAGGAATTCACGCAATCGCTCGATGAAATGCTGGAACAATATTCGGTAGTCCTCGGCTGACGGGTCAGTGCTGTCGGAGGTCATGATCTGACGGAAGACCCAAGGGTTCATGAGTGCGCCGCGGCCGATCATGAGCCCGTCGACGCCCGTCTCATCGACCATTCTTCTCGCGCTCTCGGGGCCGTGGACGTCACCGTTTCCGATGACTGGGATTTTCACGGCGCGTTTCACGTCGCGGATGACGGACCAAGCTGCTTGGCCGCGATGACGCTCGCTGCGGCAGCGTGGATGCACAGTAATCGCCGAGGCGCCCGCATTCTCGAGAGCGCGCGCAAGCTCGGGCGCGTTGATGTGGTTTTGGTCCCAGCCCGAGCGGATCTTTACGGTTACGGGAATAGAGGTGCTCTTGACCATCTGCGACACGATAGCGCCAGCGCGCTCCACGTCCTTCATGAGCGCCGCACCCGAGCCCTTCTTCGTTACTTTCGGCACTGGGCATCCCATATTGACATCGACGAGGTCGGCTCCCATGTCCTCCACCATGGCGGCTGCAGCTCCCATGCGCGCCGGATCGCTCCCAAAGATCTGTACACCGACTGGGCGTTCCTGGGGCGTGATGGCTGCGAGCTCTTTTGAGAACTCGCTTCCGCGGGTCAATCCTTCCGAGCTGACCATTTCCGTCACGACGAGCCCGCAGCCGCCGAGGTCGCGCACAAGTCCCCGGAAAGCACGGTCCGTGTGCCCGGCGAGAGGAGCAAGGATGAGCGGCGACGCGAGGCGCACTTTGTCGCCCCTGTCGCCCCTGTTGGCCCTGTTGGTGATGCGGAGCGGCTTATGGCTCATCATTTTTTTCGTCACTCAAAACTCGATAGAGCTCTATGGCGGCGGCGGCGCTCGGAGGCCGATTCGGCACATCGACGATCTCGACTTCGATTCTACGATGCCGGAGCGAAAGCGTCAGCAAGTCCCCCATCGTAACTTCCCGGCCCGCGCGCACGGGACGCCCATTGAGCGCGATCGCTCCATCGTCACAGAGTTCTTTGGCGAGCGACCGCCGCTTGACGAGCCGCGACTGCTTGAGAAAAACGTCAACGCGCAAAAGGGAAGCAGGGAAGCAGGAAGCGAACCCGAATTACAGCTTCACTTCCACAATGGCCCGCTCACGAAGCTGCTTGACGAAGCGGTCCATCTGTTCGCTCATCTTCTCTTGGAAAATAGCGTCGGCGACTTCGTTGCGAACATCGTTGAGCTCGTTCGTAACAGCTTCGACGTTCTCTTCGACGCGGATGATGTAGAACGCCTTGTCCAGACGGATGATATCGCTGACCTCACCCGGGTTGAGGGAGAAGGCAACGGTCGCGAGAGACTCCGTGAGATCGCCATCGTTGAAAAACCCGAGGTCGCCGCCCGCTTCCCTCGAGCCCGATTCCGAATGCATGCGCGCCACTTCAGCAAAATCGGCGCCCTGTTCGATGTCCTGACGGATCCGCCTCGCCTTTTTACCTTGGTCGAGCTCGTTGGTCTCGTCGAAACGCACGACGATCTCACGCAGACGCACTTTCGCGGGATCGGTGTACTCGTTGATGTGCAGGCGGTAGCGCTCTTCGATCTCGGGCTCCGAGACCGAAACCTTGCTTTCCACTTCCATCCGGCGTACTTCCTGGAGCAGCAGCCCGTCTTCGAAGCGCTTGCGCAGATCCGCGATCGAGCCGCCTTGAAGCTGGACCTGACGCACGAGCTCTTCCTCCGACTGGATCTTCATCTCCGTCATGATGTTCTGCTTCCACTCTTGGAAAAATCGTGAGGGAACCCTGAGACCACGGTCTTCGGCGACTTGCAAAACGAGCATGTTGTCAATGATGCGATCCAGAATCTGCGTTTTGAGCTCGGCGATGCGGGCTTCGTTCTCTTCCGGCGTCGGCGCGGGCCCGAGCTGCTCCATGGCAGACTGGACTTCCTTATCGAGCTCGGTAAGGGTGATGATCTGCCCGTTCACTTTCGCTACGATGCGCTCGACTGTCTCGGCGAAGGCGGCGCTCGAAAGAACAAGAGCTGCGCCTAGGACGACCCATATTCGATGTTGCTTCATGGACTTTCCTCCAATGGCGTCCCCGCCGTTTTGCTTTCCTCCCATTCCAGGAAGGCGAAGCTCAAATGCTCCCGATGGACGGTCACGGGGTACGTATTCTTCAACGCTTCGAGATAGAGAGCAAGTGCGCGGTCGCTCTTCTCCCGCAAAAGCTCAACGCGGATGGGGTCTCGGGCTTCCTCGAGAGAGAGAGGCGCGCCCGCGACTTTCTCGTGAACGAGAAAAATATGAAATCCGAAATCCGTCGCGGTGACGGCCGAGACCCTTCCCGGCCGCAACGAGAAAATAGTCGTCTCCAGCGATTGGGGGAGCTCACCGCGAGCAAAGCTCCCGAGGTGGCCGCCGCGGCTCGCTTCCGGGCCGACGGAGTGCTCTTGGGCAAGCTCCTCGAAACGGGTCGCGCTGCCACCGAGCTCTGCGGCGACCGTCTTCGCGAGCCCTTCATCCTCTAGAAGGATCTGCGAAACGTGGACCGTTTCCGGTCTTTCGAAAAAAGCTCGATTCGCCTCGAAATGCGACGAGATCTCCTCGTCGGAGACCGAGAGCCTTCCAAAAACAGCATCTTCGACAAGCGTTTCGATCCGGATTTGGTTCCTCACGAGCGTCTCGATATCAGCCTGCTCAACCAGATTCGCCGCCTCGACCTTGGCGACGGCATCGAGGCGTTTCGCGATCGCGTCGGGCTCGGCGCGAATGCCGGCATCCTCGGCGGCCCTGAGAAGCAACTGCTCTTCGATGAACTGCTCGAACAAAGCCTCCATCACGTCGCCCGCGAGAAACGGCTCGTCCTGTTGGACGGAGCTTTCCACGAAACGCTCGAACTCACCGACCGTGAACGCGCCATCGGCGATTTCTACCACCACCCGCTCCTTGAGGGGGACCTCTCGAGCACAGCCGAAGCTAACACTGAGGATGACACTAAGACTGACAAAAAGGGTGTAAGTTCTCATTGGGAAAGCTCACTTCATTTTAGTCCGCTAATAAACCCGCCGCCTCTGGCGGCGTGACCCGAAGAGCATCGAGCGATCCGGCGTGTGCTAGGTTCCCCCTCCGGGAAGACCCTGTGGGGCCTCCGAAAGGAGAACCTGCATGCACGAATGGAAAAGCCTGTCGCATGTGCGATGGGAATGCAAGTACCACGTGGTGATCATCCCCAAGTATCGTAGAAGGGTGTTATATGGGGACCTTCGGCGTCGCGTGGGGCGAATTCTTCGAGAGCTTTGTGAGCAGAGAGGAGTAGAACTGATAGAAGGCAACGCGCAACCGGACCACATCCACCTGTGTATGAGCATCCCTCCCAAGTACAGCGTATCTCACACGATCGGTTTTCTGAAAGGGAAGAGTGCGGTACGCATCCACCGAGAATTGCTGAAAGAACGTCGTATGACGGGCTTGCATTTTTGGGCGAAGGGGTACTGTGTGAGTACGGTTGGCCTTGACGAGGAGCGAATAAGAAAGTACATCCGGGAGCAAGAAAAGCTTGAGTCTCGCCAAGGTGATCTCGACCTGAGTTAACGAGAGACGGCCCCAACGGGGCCTTCCCAACGTCATCGGCCCCCTCGGGGGGGCCTTCCTAAACCCACGCCCTATGGGCGTGGTCGGTTAGAGCAACGGGCGAGCGTGAGCAAAACCTCGCGCACCGTGGTCAGAATCTCGTATGGGTCGCTTCCTTGAAGCTCGACGCCATCGCATCGTTGATCCGCTTACTACGAGATTCGGAGCATGTGAGTCAAGTTTCGGCTAGGGAAGGCAAAGTCCGACGTCACCAAAAAGGCGCTCGGTTTGCGCGGCGGCGCCGTGAAAGTTACGTAGATGAGTTCCTCGCTCAAAAAGGAAACGGTTGCCCGCATTTCAAAAGAATTATGAAGTTCTAAGAAAATAACTAACGCCTAAGAATACACCAGACCAAATGCCTTGTTATTTGATAGGGGAAGCGATAGTCCCGAAGCGCCGTTACTAGCATTCCAATCTCGCTCCTAATACTACTCACTGGAATCCAGCTTTCCGGGATAAGATCGCGGCTTTTTGGATGTCCGCCTTTATGGGTATAAAACCATTGCTTTGGATAGATCACGATTTTCTTTGTGCTTGGATTTAGCCAGGCCCCCCACCAAGAGAACGTGGAGTTTGCAATGATGTGATGATTGCACTGCGACATCATGCAGAGATCGACTGGCGTAGGGTTTTGTTGGAATTCGATATCGCCCTCGGTAATTAATAGCGGTTTGCAGGAATCGAGCGAAGCACGGCGTTACGCGAGGCACGATGCTTGTAGAGCGAGCATTCGTGCAAACCGTAATTGAACTAAGCCGCCCAGCTAGCGGCAACTATGCATAAATTGGAGTGAGAAGACGGTCGGACAGGAAGTCGGAGTTGGACGTCAGGGAGTTGCGAATCGACAGAGATATGGCGGGGAAGATAGAAGAAGGGCCTACCCGGTGCGGTAACCACCACGGTAGCGTTATGAGTTCGCGACGAGACACACGAGTCCGTTTCAACGACCGGTCGGCGTTGTGAGAGGCGGAGCGAAAGCATCGTGATCATGACTCATCTGGAGGGGAGCGGATCTGGAGGTTGATCCGTCGAAGCTTCGTGGAGAGAGGGCATCGGAGCATGCGACCTTTCTTGCAGCGGGGACAGATGGTGAGGTCGATGCCGGTGAGCTCCTTGAGCCGCTCGCGCCAGTCCTTGTCCTCGGTGGCACGCGAGCTGACTTGCACGTCGTCGGCGTCGGTCGTGGGTTTTGTTTTCTCATCGAGCAACTGGCGCGCGACTACGAGCTTGGTGGTCGCATTGGAGGAGGCCATTAAGCCGAAATGGCGAATCTTGACGAAACCTTTCGGCAGTACGTGCAGGAGGAAACGGCGGATAAATTCCTCTGGGGGGACGGTAACGGTATTACCATTCTTGGTGGCGAAGCAGACTGATTCAGCTGCTTGACCAACAACGCCCGGAGAACCTGCTCCGCGCTCATTCCCCCACGACCAACATCGCTCCCTGCCGATGGGGTGACCGACCTCAGGTCTTGCAGTACCAGCTCATTGAGCTTAGGATGGGCATCGAGCAGCGATGATATCGTTTCGAGTTCGCGTGCGTGCTCCAGCTCCAGCCAGGGCTCGCGAAGGCTTGGTTGTGGGTTGATCGTTTTTCGCATTTAGGGCTGGTCTCCTTTGGAGTTAAGTCGTTTAGAATCTGCGTTTTTGTCGACTCGATACTAAACGACACTCCCTCAGAAGGCTAGCCCTAAATTTGCGATTACCCCTTTTTTCTCAACCTCTTACACCTGTCAGGACGGGTACTAGTTACCGCGATTGTTTCTGCAATATTCAAATTAGAAGTCATTTTTCAGGAACCGAAACTCCGGGTCCCGTTTTCCGAACCTTTGAGATGGACGAAAAAGCGACCTCGGAACCATCGTAGGCCGGCAAGATAAGGTGCGTCCAGCTTGTTCAGCTTGCCCTCCAACAAGAACCTACCCACCGTCCGTCGGCGAGAAGAAGGGGTTTTTGTTCCAACCCGACGTTTCGCTGAGGGGCATCGGAACACTGGCTCAAGCCGATCGAGAGTGCGGAGGTAGAATTGGTTATTCGCAGCATAGACGAGTGAGCGTGAGCAAAACCTCGCGTATCGTGGTCAGAATCTCGGAAGGGTCGCTTCCCTGAAGCTCGACGCCCAAACGCGGGTCGTCGCCTGCAGGACCCAGTGTCGCGTTCAACTCCGGTAGCTCCTTGGGTACTTGGACGAGGCTCGTCGGGTCGATGGTCCTCTTTTTGCCAAAGCGGAAGACGACCCGGCCGCGCTCACGGTCGATAGCCGAGAGGCCGAGCTCGAAAGCGAGCACCTGGAGGCGTGAATATTCGAAAAACTGGAGCACTTTTTCCGGCAGAGGTCCGAAGCGGTCCCGCGTTTCCTCTTGAAGCTTTTCGATCGCTTCACGATCGTACGCCGAGGACGCGCGTTTGTAGATGGACATCCTTTGATTCGTGTCCGGGATGAAATCTTCGGGAAGGCGCAGTTCGAGGCGAAGGTTCAAGCTCGTCCGACCAGGGCCGGTGCGTACGTCCTCGCCGGAGAGCTCGCGCACGGTCTCGTCGAGCAGACGACAGTAAAGATCGAACCCTACCGCATCGATGTGGCCGTGTTGCTGGCCGCTGAGGACGTTGCCCGCACCTCGAAGCTCGAGGTCGAGCGCGGCAATCCTGAAGCCGGCGCCGAGCTCGCTGAACTCGCGGATCGCGGCGAGCCTGCGTCTCGCGAGCGAGCTCAGATGGGAGTCTTCTGGAACGAGGAGGTACGCGTAGGCGCGGCGGTTGGAGCGGCCCACGCGGCCGCGCAGCTGGTAGAGCTGCGAAAGACCGAAACGGTCCGCCCGGTTGACCATCAACGTGTTCACGAGCGGGATATCGAGCCCGTTCTCGATGATGGTCGTGCTCACGAGAACATCGAATTCGTGACGGATGAAGCGGAGCATCACGCTTTCGAGCTCCGACTCTTTCATCTGGCCGTGGCCGACGATGATGCGGGCTTCGGGCACGAGGCGGTTGAGATAGTTCGCCATCGAGTAAATCGAGCCCACACGGTTGTGAACGTAGTAGACCTGGCCGCCGCGACCGAGTTCGTAGCGAATCGCTTCGGCGAGTACTTTAGCATCGAGGCGCGAGATATGAGTTTGGATCGCCATCCGGTCTTTGGGCGGCGTCTCAATCACCGAAAGGTCGCGGATGCCCGAAAGCGACATATGAAGCGTCCGCGGGATCGGCGTCGCGGTCATCGTGAGGGAGTCCACGCCATGACGCATCGTCTTGAGCTTCTCTTTGTGGGTCACACCGAAGCGCTGTTCCTCGTCGACGACGAGAAGTCCGAGGTCATGGAACTGGACATCCTTTGAAAAGAGGCGATGTGTTCCGATCACAATATCGACTTTGCCCACCGCGAGATCTTCGACGATTTGTCTCTGCGCGCGTCTTGTTTTGAAGCGCGAGAGCATCTCGACGCGGACGGGAAAGGGCGCAAAGCGTTCTCGAAACGTGTTCTGATGCTGGAACGCTAGCACCGTCGTCGGGACGAGCACGGCGACCTGTTTGTCGTCGGTGATGGCTTTGAACGCGGCGCGCATCGCGACTTCGGTCTTGCCGTAGCCGACGTCGCCGCAGATAAGGCGGTCCATGGGCGACGGTGTTTCCATGTCACGCTTCACGTCGTCGATCGCCAGGCGTTGATCCGGCGTTTCCTCGAACTCGAAAAGCGCTTCGAACTCGCTCATCCACGCGCTGTCGGGAGAAAAGCCGTGCCCCGGAGACGCGCGCCGCCGAGCGTAGAGCTTCAAGAGCTGCTGCGCCATGTCGCGCATGGATTTCTTGACCCGCTTTTGAACGCGCTCCCACCCTGTGCCACCGAGCTGGTCGAGCTTGGGCGTAGCGCTTTCGGCGCTCGAGTACTTCTCGAGATAGTCGAGGCGGTCGACGGGCACGTAGAGCTTGTCGCGCCCAAGATATTCGAGCACGACGAACTCGTTCCGAGCGCCCGGCTCGAGCTGCTTCAGGCCCGCGAAAACAGCGATCCCGTGCTCGGTGTGCACGACATAGTCTCCGATTTTGAGATCGCGGAAATCGGAGAGAAAGCGCCTCAGTTTGGCCGTTTTCCGCGGCGGCGGCCGATGGGGCTCTGCGAACAGATCGCCCGCGGTGAAGAGAGTCAGGGAGAGCTCGGGCACCGAGAAGCTCTGAGAAAGATGGCCGTGCTCCAAGACGATGTGCCCTTCCTCGACGGGGCCGCCGTCCCGACGAGCGCGTCCGGCCGTCTGTCCGGCCTCCGACAATATCTCGATGCAACGATCGGCCATCCCTTCACTTGCAACAAAAAGGCGTAGCCGCTCACCCTTCGCGAAGCGGCGTTCGATCTCTCGAACGAAATCGGGGATACGGCCGCGGTGGGACGGAAGAATCGTCGTCGACAGGTGGCGCGTCTCTTCACCGAGAAGGCCCATCTCTTGAAGGGTAATCGCCCGTTCGTCGATGATGTCGCTGAGCGAGCCGAGGTCCATGAGCAAGCGGGACGGTTCGGCGTAACGTGTCACGTCGTCCTGCGCGTCGCCGTAGCTAGCGAGCACGCGCTCCCATTCGATCTCGGCGGCGCGCAAGACTTCGGCTGGCTCATCGACGATGAGAAGGCCGGCTTCGAGGTAGTCGAAAAGGCTTGCTTGAAAATTATGGTGGCGCGTAAGGACGGATCCCATTCCCGCCGAGCCGCGCAGGTCGATGATCTCGAGGGAGGCGACGTGCTCGAAATCCTCAGTCTCAGCGGCCGACCACTCGTTTGCCGGCTGGAGCTCGACGTCGGGAATCGTCTCGGTCGTCCGCTGCGTTTGAGGATCGAAGGCGCGTAGCTCTTCGAGATCGTCACCGACGAACTCGAGGCGAACGGGCGTGGAACGGCCTGGAGGGAAGATGTCCAGGATGCCACCACGGCGGGCGAAATCGCCCGGCGTCGTGACTGGATCCTCGTGACGAAAGCCGAACGCGACAAGATAGCGCTCGAGCTCGCCCGCGTCGAAGCTGTCGCCGGTTGCGAGCCGGCGAACGCCGCTCGCGAGAAGCTCTGGCTGGACCGTGCGGTACAAGAGCGCCGCGGCCGTCGCCACAACGACGACGTTCTCGTCCCGCGCGAGGGCCACGAGCGCCCGGACGCGCGCCGAGATGACATCGAGGTGCGGCGACAAACCGCGATAGGGGTCGAGCGCAAAGGCTGGAAACGGGAGCACGTTGCGCGCGAGATCGAGCGCCCCGAAAAACGCCTCTAGGTCGGACACAGCGGGCGTGAGGCGTCTCTCGTCCGGAACGACCACTAGCGTCGGACCATCACGGCTTTTTGCGAGCTCGGCCTGCATCAGCGAGCGGGCTGGCCCCATCACTCCAGAGATGCGTGCCGGGGGGGCGATCTCGCCGAGCGAAAGCTCGGAAACGAGCTGCGCGAAAGAAGTGCTCACGCCTTCCTGCCAAGACGGCTGACGACACGCTCGATCAACTCGGTGGTCGAGAATCCCGGAGCGAAAGGCAGCGAGAGCACGCGTCCGCCCGCCGCTTCGACGGTCTCGCGGCCGACGATTTTATCGTGAGCCCAATCGCCGCCCTTGACGAGGATATCAGGAACGATCGCCTCGATGATCGCCGCGGGCGTTTCTTCTTCGAACGGTACGACGTAGTCGACGGTGGCGAGCGCCGCCAAGACTTCCATGCGCTCGTCGAGCGGTGCGAGCGGCCGCGCTTCGCCTTTGAGCTTCGTGACGGTCGCGTCTTCATTGACGGCCACGACGAGACGGTCGCCTTGCTGGCGCGCCTCGCTCAAATAGCGCATGTGGCCCGGGTGGAGGATGTCGAAGCAGCCATTGGTAAAAACGAGGGTCTCGCCTGCGGCGCGCAATCTCTCTCGCTCAGCGAGCATCTTCGCTCGACTGAAGATCTTCGCCCGGCTCATGACGTCGATTTCGGCGGCTTCAGGAAGATATTGGGCGAGAACTCCCACGTGTGCGTCGGACGATAGATGCCCACATCCTTGATTTTCGACTGCACCCGAAACTGATGGAGCGCCCGGTGATAGTCGAACGGGTAGCCGTCGCGCTGATGCGCCGCGACGTCGAGGAAGTAGGTCCCTTCGACGAGGCGAAGGTTCGGGATGACGAAGCGTACTTCGCCTTCGCCGAAAAACTTCACCGGTGTGAACTGTTCGAGATGGGTGTTCGTTCCATAGCAGCACATCCCGTCCGCGTTGAAGATCGCGACACCAAAGGCGAAATCATCAATCGTCCCCGTGCTCTTGACTTTTAGACGGACGGTCACTGGCTCGCCGGTCGTGAAGACGTGCTTGGCGCTCCCTTCTGCGCCATGGAGCGTCACGTCCTGAACCTCGACCTCTCGCGATCCCCAGCGACCTTTTTTGCGCGCGAAAGGCGATGTCGGTTCGATTTCGCTCTCCCGCTCCTCGTGCTCGGTCGCGGATTCGGGTGCTTCGAAATCGGTGACGGCTTTCTCTTCCGCCGCGACGAGGGCTTGTTCTTCGTGGTGGGTGACTCGAGCGAGATAAGCATCGACCACTTTCTTCGGGTCACCACGCAGTTGCACGCGCGCATTGTCGATCCAAAGCGCCTCATCCGCCATCTTTTCGACCAAGCCGAGGCTGTGGGTGACGAGGATGATGGTTTTGTTGCTGCGGCGAAACTCCGCGATCTTGTCGAGGCATTTATGGACGAAGCCTTCGTCACCCACGGCGAGCACTTCATCGATGAGCAATACATCGGGGTCGACATGGATCGCGACGGCAAAACCGAGCCGCATATACATGCCCGACGAATAAGTCTTGACGGGCGCGTCGATGAGATCCTCGAGCTCAGCGAAGGCCACGATGTCGTCGAAGCGATCGTGGATTTCTTTCTTAGACAGGCCGAGCATGATGCCGTTGATGAAGATGTTCTCGCGCCCCGTGATCTCGGGGTGAAAACCAGCGCCGAGCTCGATGAGCGCCGAGATACGGCCGTTGACGGTCACCGTGCCCGCACTCGGCTTCGAGATGCCCGCGATACATTTGAGAAGCGTGCTTTTCCCCGAGCCGTTTCTTCCGATGACGGCAAACGTAGTCCCTTCGCGCACGTTGAACGTGATGTCGTTCAGAGCTTCGAAGCGCTCGTCGGGTCGAAGCTCAGCGAGCAAGCTTCCGCCGAGAAGCGCGCTCTTGAGAGTACGGAATTGCTTCCGCTGGCTATAGCGCTGGTATACCTTGGTCACGTCGGAAACTCGAATCGCTATGCCCATTACACTTCTTCCGCGAAAGTCTCACGCAGGCGGTCAAAGAAATAGTAACCCACGAGGAACGTGACCAAGGATGCAGGAATCATCATTAAGAGCCACGGCCTGTGACCCATCTCCCCGGTGAAGAGGGTCTGGTGGTAGCCGACGAGGATGTGAGTCATCGGGTTGTAGTTGAGATAACGCTGAATCGACGGCGAGATGGTCAGATAGGAATAGATCACGGGGCTCGCGAAGAACCACAGCATCATGAAGTTCCCGATGATGTTCTGGACGTCGCGGAAATGGACCGCGAGTGCGGATACGAAAAAGCAGATCCCCAAGGTGAGAAACAGCTGCAAGAGGATAACCCCGGGCAGATAGACGAGGGTCGTCTGGACCTTTCCGTAATAGATAAGAAAGCCGAAAAGGATCGGGAGTCCGAGGAAGAAGTGCACGAGGTTGCTGAGAACGACAACGATGGGGAGCACCTCGGCGGGAAAAAGAATCTTCTTGATGAGGTTGCCGCTCGATATCAGGATGGCCGAGGACTCCATCACGGAAGAACCGAACCACGTCCACGGAAGAATCCCCGTGAACAAGAAGAGTGCGTAGGGAGTCATCCCCATCGAGCCCCGAGTGGGCATGATGTAGCTGAAAACGAACCAGTAAATCCCGAGCTGCAGCAGGGGGTTGATGAACGACCACAAAAAGCCGAGCACCGAGCCCCGATAGCGCGCTCTCAGCTCCCGAACGACGAGGCTCTGGATGAGCACGCGATAGCGGACGAGCGTTAAGAGATTCTTGAACAAGGGGCTTCGAGAGCTCTGTAATCGACGAGAGGTTAGTTTACCACCCTATGGGATGCCCTTCATTCTGCTCGTCGAGCCAGGCCTTCAAGGGGGCAAAAAAGTCGAGGATGGCGGTCGCGTCCATCTCCGACTCTCCGGTCATCGCCTCGAGCGCTTCCGGCCACGGACGGGACAAGCCCATTTCGAGCATCGCGTTCAGGCGCGCGCCCGCTTCCTCGTTGCCGTAGATCGTGCAGCGATTGAGCGGGCCTTCGTAGCCCGCGACGCTGCAGAGCGCGCGGTGGAACTGGAACTGCAGGATGCGAGCAATGAAGTAGCGCGAATAGGGAACACTTGCGGGCACGTGATATTTAGCGCCGGGATCGAAATTCGCCTCGCTCCGCGCCACGGGAGCGGCGACGCCTTGATATTTTTCGCGCAGCTCCCACCACGCCTGGTTGTAACGCTCCGGCGGCACCTCTCCGGAAAAGACTTGCCAGCGCCATTGATCGACGAGCAGCCCGAACGGCAAAAAGGCGACCTTATCGAGCGCCATCGCAAGGAGCAGGCCAATGTCCTTCGACATGTCCGGCTCTTCATCGATGAGCCCGAGCTCCTTCAAATAAGCCGGGGTAATCGAGAGCGCGAGCGTATCGCCGATGGCTTCGTGAAAGCCGTCATTGGCGCTGTCACGATAGAGAGGCGACAGGTCTTTATACGCGCGCTGGTAGAAATTATGCCCGAGCTCGTGGTGGATCGTCGTGAAGTCCTCGGCATTAATATTGATACACATCTTGATCCGAACGTCTTCGGCAGCATCGAGATCCCACGCGCTAGCGTGGCACACGACGTCGCGGTCACGCGGTTGAACGAAGAGCGAGCGCGTCCAAAACGTCTCGGGCAGAGGCTCGAAGCCGAGCGAGAGAAAGAACCGCTCGCCGTAGCGCACCATCTCGAGCTCGTCGAGTCTTTCTCCGACCAGCCGTTCGGTGAGGTCGTATCCCGGGTCCGCGTCAGAAGGCGCCACGAGGTCATAGACGTTGCTCCACGACTGGGCCCACATGTTCCCGAGCAGATGTGCAGGGATGTGACCGTTGTCGGGAACGAGCTCCGTGCCGTAAGTCTCGCGAAGACGCGTGCGCACATAGGCGTGAAGCGCCAGGTAGAGCGGCCGCACTTGCTCCCATAAGCGGTCGAGCTCCGCCGCAAACGCGTCCGCCGGCATATCGTATTTGGAGCGCCACATTGCGCCGAGATCAGTGAAGCCGAGTTCACGCGCGCCTTTGTTTCCGAGCTCGACATAACGCGTGAATTCCTTACGCATGGGCGCCGAGACCGTGCGCCACCCTCGCCAAACCTCGAGTAGGTGATCCGAGTCGCGGCTCTCCCCGAGCATGCCGCTCAACTTCTGAAGGTCCCAGCACTCGCCCTGGTCGGGGCAGTATTTGCCGGCGCCGTAGGTGCTCTCCAAAGACGTTTCGATACGCGCGAGCTCGCTCGTCTCTTCCGGGTTCGACGGCGCGGGGACGGTCAAAGCGAGTCGAAGCAGAAGGAGCTTTCGACTCAAATCGGCCGACAGCTCAAGGCCCTGGAACCGCGCTGCTTCCTGTGCGAGCTGTACCGCGAGGGCGGTGGCCTTCTCGTTCGCCTTAGACGCCAAGATCTGTGTGTCCTCGGTGATGTAGGTGGACTGCACCCAGCTCGCCCGCGCCGAATCCTTCCAAGCAGCGAGGAGCTCTTTTTCGGCACGCTCGATAAACGCGGCCGCCTCGGCCGCATTGCTGGTCGGCTGAGCGCGCGCCAGCGGCGCCGCCGACGCCGCCGACGAGACGACAAACAACACCAAGTAGCGAAACATGCTTACCTCCAGGACGCCAGTCTAGCAATTCCAGCAGAGGACCAAGGGGCGGGACGCGTCAGGAGGTTACAAGACGATCAAGGAGCGCGTTCGATCAAAAGCGGGTTGGGAAGACTCTCCGCCGCCGCCCTCCCGGCGTTGACGATGAAGCCCTTCGGGTCCCGGTCTGGCGTCAGGGGTTGAGCGGGCCGGCAGAGACGATATCAAGCCGCGGCTCGCCTACCGCTGCCGCGATGATTTCCGCCGTCTCTTCCTTGATTCGCACGATGCTCTCGAAGGACGGGTCGGCGATCGGCCTCGGCTCGCCAATCAAGACTTTGACACGGCCCGGCCGCGGGATCCACGTGCCGTCGCGCAACCAGCGACGGGTGCCGAGAAGTGCTATCGGGACGAGAGAGCGGCCGCTCTCCGCCGCGAGCTTGAACGCGCCGAGCTTGAAAGGACGGACGCCGGTCGCGTAGCTGAACGTTCCTTCGGGAAAGAGCACGACCGAGCGACCCGCGTCGAGAAGCGCGCGCATCTCATCGGTGCTCTTGGCACTTTCATCCGCGAGCGTGCGCTTCACGGGAAGATGGCCCAGCTTCTGGATGAACGTTCCGAACAACGGCCAAGACGCGGCCTCGCTCTTGACGACGAAAGCGTAGTCGTTTGGCAAACTCGCCATCACAGGTATGGGATCGAGATAGCTCGCATGGTTCGCCACGAAGACGAAGGGACCTCCTGCCCCGCTCAAGTGCTCTGTTCCTTCGACTTCGAGGCGGATGTCGGAGAGCAACAAGTAGACGCGAGCGGCATAGCGAACGAATCGAGCGAAGAGACGACGCGTCGGGATGAGCCAGGTTAGAGTCCAACCGAGTAGCACGAACAACGCGGTCAAAACCCACACATAGCTTCCGAACAGCGCACGCGCGAGTCGCCCGAGCTCTCTTCCCACCCGAGCCTTGCCAGAAATCCAAACGGCTCTCGCCCAAAACGTCGACGAGCTGTTCCTGGCAGAAGCCAACTCGGCGCGAAGATATTGCTCGCGACACGCGGAGCGCCGGAGCTTCCCGCTCGACGTTTTTGGGATGCTCTTTGGCGGCACGAGCCGAACATCGTCGGGCGGGACGCCGATGCGCTCGAGGAGTCTCGATTCGATCTCTCGTCCGATGCGCGCGCGCGCGCCGGCGTCGTTCTCGCGGCTTTCCGCGACGACGACCAATTTCTCCGTCCCGGTTGCAGGATCCGAGACACCGAAGGCGGCAATGCAACCGCGCCGCACCCCGTTGACCTCGGCGATTTCCTTTTCGATCTCTTGCGGCATCAAGTTACGGCCGGCGCGGATGATGATGTCTTTGGAGCGGCCGGTGATGAAAAGCTCGCCGTCGAGCTCGAACGCCCGATCGCCCGAATCGAGATAGCCGCCGCTGCGGCGGATGGCATCGGTGGCGTCTTCCTTCTTGTAATACTCTTTCATCACGGAGGGTCCGCGAAAGATGAGGGAGCCCTCGCGTCCCTGCGGAACGTCACGCCCACCCTCGTCGACAATGCGAATCTCATGTCGCGGGATCACTCTGCCGACGCTCACGAGACGAAGGGCGGATGCGTCTGCCGCTCGCGCAGGCGACGCCGTCCCCTCGCTCTCGAGCCGCTCCCGCGCGAAGGACCGGATGCGCGGAGCGGTGCCTGGCTTGGACGACGAAAGCAATAGTGAAGACTCGGCGAGTCCATAAACCGGCAGGAGACTTTCTTTGCGAAACCCGTGGGGCGCGAGCTTTCGCTGAAAACCTTCGAGGGTTTCAGGGGCGATCGGCTCCGCACCGTTCAACGCCACGCGCCACGAGCTCAAGTCCAGACCTTCGAGATCCTCCTGCGCGATCTTGCGTACGCATCGCTCGTAGGCAAAGTTCGGGGCGGGCGAGATCGTCGCGCGGCGCGCGTGGATAGTCCAGAGCCACCGCTCCGGCCGCGCGAGAAAGGCGAGTGGGGAGAAGATGGAGACCGGTATCCCGAAATAGAGCGGCGTGAGCCACGCGCCAATCAGCCCCATGTCGTGGTAGAGCGGAAGCCAGCTCACACCCACGTCGCTCGGCTGGATCTCGAGGGTCGCGCCGATGACCCGAATGTTGGCGAGCAAGTTCGCATGCGTCAGCGCGACGCCTTTCGGGTCGCCGGTACTACCTGACGTGTATTGAATGAGTGCCGTCGCATCGCCATCGACGATCGCGGGCGCAACAGGCCGCGACCGCGCCACGAGCTCCGATGTCGTCACGACATCACGAAGCGAGCGCGCACGCGTCTTGAGGATGTCGCCCACGGCGAGGCCGCGCTCGAGCGTGATGAATAAAAGCACCTCCGCGTTCGCGACAATCCCGGCTTGACGCCGCGCATATTCTTGAAGCCCTGCCATGCTGAAAGGCGGATAGAGGGGCACGGGCACCGCGCCTGCAAGGAGGACGCCCATGAAGCTCGTCAAGAAATCCCGACTCGTCGGGAGCATGAGCGCGACTTTGTCGTCCCGCCCGATCCCGGAAGCAGAGAGCCCACCGGCAATTGTGAGCGCTTCGCTGTAGAGATCGCCGAGCGTCAGCGTCGACTCCGGTTTACCGTCTTCCTTCATGAACACGTGTACCGCGTCGGGCTCGCCCCGGGCCCGCGTCACCAGGACTTCACCGAGCGTGTGCGCTTGCTCTGGCGGTGCGTGTCGGCTCGGCCGGTAAGTAACTGCTTCGCGCTCGAAGCTCGGCTCCGCTTCGCCGTGAATGAAGGCTTCGGCAACCTCTCTCGGCGTAAGCGCCTCGCTGAGAGCGCTCGCGGAGACCTTGGCGCGGAAAAGCTTTTCGAGACGTGACAAAAGCTCGACGCGCTCGAGACTTCCGAGTCCCAGCTCTTTTTCTAGCAGCGATTCGGGCGTCACGCGGAGCGTTGCCCGCGCACCTTTGAGCTCACGCAGTAGGAGGTCGACTTCCCGCACAACGCCCGCCTCTAGCTCGGGGAGATCGGTTGCCGGCTTCGCACTCATCGTCGGCCGCTATCGTAACACTGCGTTGACACGCCCTCTCTCGGACGGTAACCTGAGAACTCTCTTCGAACAACGCTGTGAAAACGACGCCTCCACCTACGCTGCGTATTCCGCTCGTCCGTCGCTGCACAGTCCGGGGTGCGCTCGGCGAGGGCAGCGCCATGCCCGAGGGCCGTGCCATGCTCTTGGATCTGTCGTTGAAAGGGGTCTACATCGCGACGAAAGAACTGCCCGACGTCGGCGATGAGCTCGAGGTCGCGTTTCGGGTCCCTGGGAACGAGCGTGAGCTCGCGATCAAAAGCGTCGTCGTCTGGGTGCAAAAGGTTCAAACCCATCCCGTCCACGGGCTCCCTCCGGGCTTCGGAGCAACGTTCCAGACGCTCGAGATCGATGACGTGCGGGTCATCGCGAGAGCGATCCAAAGCTACTGTCTATCGAACCCCCTCTACCGTCAATATTTGTGACCGAGCGCCATCCGTACCGCCTCTTCCGGATTCGCGGCCTTGAGCACACCTTCGATCTCCCAACTTCCCAGTCCCACGACGGTTTTGCCCAGCGTCAAGGCCATCGCAATCTCCGAAAGTGTGCCGTAGCGGCCGGGCATCGCCACCACTGCGTCGGCCGTGGCCACGACGAGATAGTTTCGGAAATCACCGAGTCCAGTGGTGACAGCGCAATCGATGTAAGGGTTGGCGTCGCGCCGTGAGCTTCCCGGCAGAATACCCAGGGTGAGTCCGCCTTTTTTGCGAGCCCCTTTCGCCGCCGCCTCCATTATCCCGCCAAGCCCTCCACAAACGAGGGTCGCTCCCGCTTCCGCGATCGCCGCGCCGATCGCCTCGGCTTCGTTCGCCGCGTCCCGGCTCGGCTGCGAAGCCCCCACAACAGCTATTTGAAGGCGCATGTTTCTCCTTTGCTCCACGCGTTTGACAAACCAACGTTCTTTGGCGGAACATATACCAAAATCTGACTTTACGGGTTCAATCCAACGTTCGCGGAGGTTATCCCAGCCAGGCAAGCTAGTTTCGGACGCATCCCGGGGAGCTCGAGATCCTACCGCTGCGGTGCATGCTCGGGTTCCCTGTGCCTAGTGGAAACGGGTGCGCACGCCGATGCGTAGCTTGCTGCTCAATGCCAGTTACGAACCGCTGAGAGTCATTACCTGGCAAAAAGCGATCGTTCTGCTGGTCAAGGGCAAGGTCGAGGTGATCGCCTCATATGACCGACGGATTCGCGGGGTTCGTATCTCGCTCGTGCTCCCATCCGTCTTGAGGCTAGTCCGGCGCGTAAGAGTGGCCCGGCGTTTTCATCAGGTCCCATTTTCTCGATCGAATATCTATCTTCGCGACAAGTATCGATGCCAGTATTGCTCCAAGCAATTCAGAGCCTCGGAGTTGACCTTCGATCACGTAGTACCCGTGTCGCGTGGCGGCCGCAAAGTATGGGAGAACATCGTCACCTGCTGTATCGAGTGCAATCGCACGAAAGGTGGCAGAACGCCTCGAGAGGCAGGGCTCACGCTCGTGCGCCGGCCGAGAAGGCCCTCTTACCTTCCCGCTCACGCCATCACCTATGGCATGAACGAAGTCCCCAACAGCTGGCGCGATTACTTATCCTGGACCGGGTGAGCCGGCTCCGTTCGGAGATCTCTTTGCCCGCGCCCTCCCGGGGTAGCGCAACTCAATGAGCCTTTCGGGATCTCTCGCCACCATGGTGCTCGGAGATCTGCTGCAATGGTGCGGGAACAATCTCAAGACCGGCACGATTACCGTGCGGCGAGGGCCGATCGAGAAAAAGCTTTTCTTCAAGCAGGGGCGTCTTTTCTCCTCGACTTCGAGCAGCCCTCGAGAAACTCTCGGTCAGTTCTTGATCCGCGCGGGACATCTCACCGAGGAAGAGCTCTTCAAGGCGCTCATCGAGCAGGATTCCGGCGACCGTCCGCTTGGGCAGATCTTGTTGAGCATGAAAGCGATCACCGAGCAGGTTCTCGAGGAGCTGCTACAGATAAAGACCGAAGAAGCCATTTACGATTGCTTCCTCTGGTCGGACGGCGAGTTCACATTCGACGACGTGCTACCGGACAACATCCCGGTATTCCTGCCCCTGGAGCTCACCGGAGTCATCCTCGAAGGTGCTCGCCGGAGCGACGAGTGGCGTCGGATTCACGAAGTGTTCCCGTCCCGGCTCACCACCTTCGAGACCGACCACGCCGCTGTCGCCAAAGCGACGGATCTCTCAGAAGAAGATCAGCGCGTTCTCGAGCTCGTCGACCGCGGCAAGAACATGGCGGAGATCTCACTCGAGCTTCACGCCGTCGAGTTCTACGCCGCTTCGCGGCTTCTCGAGCTTCACGAGCGCACACTGGTGGCGGTAAAAGACTCGCCCGCCGAGACCGATTTCGACAATCAAGTCAAGGAGCTTCGGGAGAAGCTCGACACGGGGGCGAGCTTGTACAACGCCGGCGATTACCACAAGGCGCTCGAGAAGTTTCAGGCCGCCCTCGAGTTCGATCCGCAGAATAAACATGCGACGCTGTTCAAGATCAAGATTGAAGCCATCCTCGACGACTTGGACAAGGTCTCGGAGATCCCTACCGACGCCGTGCCGCGCCTCAAAGTCACGCTCGCGAAGCTCTCCACGCTCGACCTGGACCCGCAAGAAGGCTTCGTTCTTTCGCGTGTCAACGGAGATTGGGACGTGGATTTCATTACGAAGATCTGCCCGATGGGCGAGCAAGATGTTCTTCTAATTTTCAAGAGGCTTCTCGACAAAGAGCTCATCGACATCGAGTGAGTCGGTTTCGCAGCGTGTTATGATGCTGCGAAGGGCAAAATCGGAACCGAAGTGAGCGATCACCTTCCGAACATATTGGCGACCGACCCCCTTCACGCTGTGCCTGGAGGACGTATCGCTATCCAAGGCAGCGGCTTCGATCCCGGACGGGCTCATGCCCACCGGGTTTTCTTCGGGGACCAACGGGCCCAAGTGATGCGCGTCTCGGCCCGTACCATCTCTACCGTGGTTCCCAACCAGGCGATGCCGGAAGTTCGCGTCGAGCGCGATGGGGTGTCGAGCGGCACCTATTCAATCTCGCTCGCAGATAGGATCGCCGATGAGCTTCAGCCTGTGCAAAATCCGGTCTTCGATCGCGAAGGCAAACTCTACGTGGCCTTCAGCGGCAGCCGGGGTGAAAAAGTTCCCGTGTCGGTCTACTGCATTGACGGCGACGGCGAGATCGAGCCTTTCGTCAGCGACATCCTGAACCCGACCGGCCTCGCATGGGGGCCGGATGACTGTCTCTACGTTTCGAGCCGCGAAGAAGGGACCGTCTACCGCGTCTCTTCGGATCGTGAAGCCGAGCTCGTCGCGGACGAGCTCGGCACGGCGACCGGTCTCGCCTTCGATCCCGAAGGCATTCTCTATGTCGGGGATCGGCGGGGAACGATTTTTCGGATCGAGCCCAACGGCGAGCCGCGCTCCTTCGTTCATCTCGAGCCTTCAGTTGCGGCGTATCACATGGTGTTCGACGGCGAGGGCAATCTCTTCGTCACGGCGCCGAGCCTGGCCTCGGTCGATCCGGTTTACCGCATCGACGTCCATGCCCAAGTCACGAAGGCCTATGAAGGTTTTGGGCGACCTCAAGGCATGGCCTTCGACGACGAAGGCACGCTCTACGTCACCGAAGGACTCACCGGGGGCAGCGGCGTCTACCGCATCCGGCCCGATGGAAGTCCGGAGCGCGTTGTCGCCTCACCGCCTCTCGTCGGACTCGCCTTCGATGGTACTGGCGGTCTGGTGCTTGCGGGCTCGAGCACGGTTTACCGGCTCGCGCTCGAGCACTAGACAGACTAGTGCTCGAGCCGGCCCCGGGGTTGGGTGGCTAGGGTCGGCGGAGCGGGGTGGCGCGCTCGCGAATCTCTTCGGCTCTCGCACCTGCGCTTTCGACCGCCAGGAACGCGTCGGCGCCGCGAATCGCTACCTCGCGGCCCGTTTCGCTCGGCTCGGCCTCGTAGCGGGCTAGGGTACAGCGTGCGTGCTCGTAGCGCGCATCGCTCGCTCGCGAACCTTCAGGATAGCGCTCGAGATAGGCTCGCCACCTGTCACAATCCTCGACGGTGCCGCCAGGGCCGCGGCGTCCAGCGAAACCGGGACGTGCTCCACCGCTTAGCTCTTGGTATTCGAGCTCGGCGGGATCGACTCGGGACTCGCCCACGGCGAGTGAGCGCACGGGTTCGGCTGTAACGGGCGCCATGAATTGGGGGCTCGCCGGGTCTTCTGTTGGCTCCACTCGCAAGTTCGACTCCACCGCATCAGGCGCGTCGGTCTTGGCGCGAGCACGCGACGGCGCGGCGAGGGTTTGCCGGAGCTTCTCCGAATCACTCGCGTTGCTCCGGGCGTCCTCGAGCTCCCGGAGGCGCCCCCGGCGGAGCCGGGCGTCACTAGGGGGCGCGGGCGGCGCAACTTCCGGAATACCGGCCGGGGTCCGCTTGAAAGGCTCGACCAGGTCGTCAGCTGCTTCGAGCTCTTCCACACGGATGGCTTCGCTCTGCTGAAGGATTTTGTCCTGCGCCGGCGTTTCCTCCGCCAGATCGCCCTCACGCAAAACGTTCACGCCGACGGCCACAACCACCGTGAGCGTCGCGGCCAGCGCTCCCCACCGCAGCATAGAAGGTGCTACTAGCTGCTGCCAAAATCTCGGGTGTTCGTCTTCGTGAAGACGCGCGATTATCCTGGACGGCAGATGATCCCAATACGCTCGCGGCGGCGCCGGCGGGAGCTCGATCTTCTCCGAAGCGCTCGCGAGCGCTTTGAGGAAAGCGTAGTGAGAGCGGCAATCGGCACAATCAGCGACGTGCCGCTCCGCGAGCGGCTTTTCCTCGGCGCTGGCCTCGCCGTCCACTAGCTTCTCAACGAGAAGAATGGCGTTCTCGCATTTCATGTCAGAGATAGTCCTCGAGCATGTTCTTGAGTTTCGTGCGCGCCCGAAAGAGCCTGGACATGACGGTGCCTCGAGAGATTCCGAGCGTTGTCGCGATCTCTTCGTATCGCATCCCTTCATCGACTTTTAACATGAAGACCGAGCGATGGTCGGGCGAAAGTTTCTCGATCGCTTTTGCGAGCGCCGCCGCGAACTCCGAGGACATCAAGATTCGTGCCGGATCCGATTCGAGCGGCTCGCGACTCGCGTCTTCACGGACTTGCGGCTCCCACGGTCCGTCGGGACGGTCCTCCGTGTACATGGACTGCTCGCGTTTCGTGGGTCCGTTCAGGTAGTTGATGGATAGGTTCACGGCAATTTTCGTGAGCCACGGCGCGAGGGGGCGTCCGAGCTCGAAGCGGTCGAGGCTGCGATGCGCGCGGAGAAACGTGTCTTGCACGATGTCATCAGCCACCTCGTGGCGACGCGTCATCCGCAAGGCCACCCCATAGACGCGGCGCTGGTAAGTACGCACGATCTCCCCGAAAGCATCATCGTCTCCGCCACGAGCGCGCACGACGAGGTCTCGATCGTCCTCACCGGCGCTCGAAAGATTTGGCACTTGGGCTGCGCTGCCCAAAGTAGCTCCTCTCAGGTTGGTCCCACTGAGGACTACAGGGGATGCTTCAGTTTATTCCGCTTTGTTTATTGTAGCGAGAATCTGGCGTGGAGGCGCCGATCTCCGGTCAGGCCGCTCAGAAAGTTTCGCGCGCGCGCGAAAACCCGGCAGGACCCCGCGCGCCGGAAAAGGGGCCTGCCGGGCTCCCCACTAGCCCGTTGCCGAGCTGGGAGTTTCTGGATACGCGTTATTCCAAAACCTTCACCACGACCCGCCGGTTACGGGCACGGCCTTCGCGGGACTCGTTGTCCGTGACCGGTTGCTCTTCGCCGAAACTGTAAACGGCGATGCGGTGGAGGGGTATACCGTGCGCCTGATAGAGATAGTCTCGAACCGCTTCGGCCCGCTTGAGACCGAGCGCTTTGTTTGTAATTGGCTTCGCCCGTCGCGTCCGTGTGGCCCTCGACTTCGATCCACAGGCCGCGGTTGTCGGCCTTCACCCGATCGGCGAGCTCGTCGACGAGCGTCTGCGCGTCCGGCGAGAGCTCGGAGGCGTTGAAAGCGAAGTTGACTTTGTCGTTCGAAAGAGTGATCTCGTAGATGAGCTTACCCTTCATCGCTTTCTGCGCGACGTTGAAGGCGTTCTCGGCCTCATCGTGCGCCGATGCGGCCAGCTGGCCGGCCTCGTCGGCTTTGGCATCCGCTCTCTGAATCTCGCCGCCGTGCCGGGAAATCTCATCCGTATTGCGGCCGATGCGTTCTTGATTCCGTTCGACCGACTCGCTCAGCGTCTCGACTTTTTGATTGACGGCGCCGACTTCCTTGCTGACATATTTCTTGGTGGAACATCCGGAAGCGACCAGCACAATCACTATCGTGATGACGACCCCAATACGTTTGTTCGACATAGCGGACCTCCTATTAGCCCCTAACTCTAGCTATCATTAGCCGCCGAGCGAGTCTTGCCGAGGACCGAACCCTGCTTTTTTGGGTAGTAACCCTTTTGGGAATTATATACGAAAGTTACGTAGGGCCAGCGAAGGTGACGCAGCTAACCCCAGGAAAGGTTAGTCCTTCTTGTGGCGTACGGTCACTTGACGCAGAACAGCATCTGCTAGCTGTTCGGGAGTCGTCGGAATGCTCACGTCGGCCTCCAGCTCTGCCTTGGACGGCTGGTAGCTGTAGGGCCGAACGTCCACCGTTGGTTTATGTGACTGTTGTACAATGGAACTACCTTGCCCGTAGGCGAGTGCGTTTGCTTTTTTACTGGCTTCTTTGATTTCCTAGGCATTGGTGGCTCCTTGTCCCCCTCTGGAGACGGTTTATTGGCAGACCTATTCTTAGGCCGGCCAAGGAGCCGCCGCTACCCCAAATTCAACATCCGGCGGGAGTGCAGAAAATCCATGCCCGTGTGGTCGCTCAGGCTCGAGACGAAAAGGTGGCTACGGGACGCAAGTTACGCACGGATACGACGGTAGTTGGAGAGCAACATCCATTACCCCACAGATAGCTCACTGCTTGCCGATGGCATCCGGGTGCTCACCCGTAGTCTGAAGTGTATTGCAAAGGCTTGTGCTCAAGGTGCGCTCAAGGTGGTGGACCACAGCCGATCAACGAAAAACAGGCAGCTTGAGATCGACCGCGCCAGCAAGTCGTTCACCGAATCGAGCCAAGTCAAGTTCAAGCAAAGTTATCGCAAGCTCATGGGCACGGCGCGCAGCGTGGTCCGGCAAGCCGACGAGGTTATTCAGTCGCTCAAGAGCGGAAAGCTTCCGGTCGTGGGACTCGACCCTTCGTGCGGAAACTATTCCCCGATGCGTTCGCCCGAATCCGCGTCCCATCCAGCATGACTCGCTCGAGCGTGATCAATCCGTCCGCACTCAAAAGACCCAACGTTTGTACAAACAATTCGTGCAGCGCCTCGGCATGGGTCACCCGAAAGTCCGATAGCGTATGGGCACTGATGCTCTGCATTCCCGTCAGCCATTGATACGCCGGGTGATGCTCGCACAGCCGCTCAATCGCGCGCGCCGAACTCACCGACTGACTGTAGCTGTAGACCCAAAGGCTCACCAGTAGATGCGGATCGAATGCAGGCCGCCCTGCACCACCCTCGACCGAGTGGACCTGCTCCGTATACCCGCTGAGGTCCAGCCGACCCACGAACTCCCAGATCGCTCGCGCTGCGTGATCCTCTGGAATCAACTGCTCAACGTCCACCGTCCGCAACAGCAGCTGCGCCCGATCCACAACCTTCAACCGAGCTTGTGTCGCGCGCGCTCCTTCATCACCGTCATCGCCACGTTTTCGCGGACTCGGCATACCAGGTAGCGATGCTTGCTTCTCACCCACGTTTACCACGCTTCACCCGCGGCGTCCGACGAACTATCAGTGTGTTCCGATCCTCGACGACCCACTCAAGCTCCTCGCCAGGCTCCATCTCCAGCGCCTGCGCCAAAGGCGACGGGCAAATCACATAGAACTGACGCGTATCGTTGGCTCGCTTTATCACCTGCAGCTTCGTCACGTATCCCATGATGGGCTTACGCTAAAGCATAGCGATAACACTAGTCAAATATTAATTTTTTCTCACGTCCTTTTGTCTCGAGGTAGTCCCGCGCGTGAACGAGCGCTTCGCGCTCCCCGGATTCCAAGCAGCTCTCGACAAGCGCGGCGTAAGAAGACGCCGCAGCGTCCGCATCGCCAGCGAGCTCGGCGGCACGTCCGGAGCCGTACAAGCTGTTGAAGCGATTTGGCGAGCGGGTGAGCGCGGCTTCGTATTGCTGCCGGGCTTCGTCGTATCGGGCCGCGGCGAGAAGCATGTCGCCGTAGAGCTCCATGGCCGGTAGTACTTCGCCCGGCGTGACCGGGTTTTTCTCCGTCGACGCTTCCATCTCGGCCGCTTTTTGCATCAACTCGAGACCCCGGTCCGTGTCGCCGCCTTCGTAGGCCAACCACGCTTCGGCGGCGGTGCGCTGGATGGCGACTTGGATTCCCCAGTCATACGCGATGTCCAGCGAGGCCGCAGCTTTTTCTAAACGCGCCAGCGATTCGATCGCGGCCTGCGCCTTGTCGCGTTGGCCGGTGCGCGCGGCACCCATGGCTCGCGCGAAGTGGGAGATAGCTTCGAGGTGAGGGTACTGATCCCAAGGCACGTCGTCTGGCCAGCGGGCTTCCACCTCTATGGCTTCCTCCCACGCGTGGCGTTCCAACGCGTAGCGCGCGGGCACCGCGGCGAACGTGTAGGACGTTCCCGCGTGATTCTGAAACGGCGGCTCGAGCGCGCGAAGCGCACGAAGCACTTCGAGGGTCGCTTCGTCATCCGCACGTTGCAAATGCGCGTAGGCCAGGTAGTCGATCGCATGGAGGTGGTGCAAAGAGATCGTTCCCGAAGGCATGCGCTCGCTTGCCGCGTTCGCCGCGCGGATGTTGAACTCGATCGACTCGGGCCACAGGCCGAGGCGCGTGAAGATGTGGGTCGTCATGTGAAGCGCGTGTGAGTTCTCGGGCGCGACTTCGCCGTAGTGGCGTGCGGTCTCGAGTGCGCGTTGTGCGAGCGGCGGGAAGTCGTAGGCGTGAATCAAATAGTGATGTGCTCCCGGGTGCGACGGTATCTGCGCGAGAACTTCGGCTACGATGCTTCCGCCCGATTGTTGGTTCGCGTAGGTTTTATCGGACGCCGCCGCGGTCCCCAATTGGGCGAGCGCGTGAAAGAGTGCCGCTTCGGGATCGTCTGGATACATCTCGTGGACCCGGGACCAGCCATCGAGGAAGCCTCCCAGGCGCTCTCGCTCGGCGCGCGGGCTCGCGTCGTCACCGTAGTAGCCCGCGAGCGCTTCGATGTAAGCGCTTTCGCGATCGCTCGTATGGTCGGCGGCCCGGGCGCGCTCGAGAAGCTCTTGGCCGCTCGTGAGCTGCTCCGTTGGCACGCTGTCGGGCCATAGCGGGTGTACGTACGTCATCGCCATGCCCCAATAGGCGATCGCGCATTCGGGATCGTTCTCGGCCGCAGATGCGAAGCTCATTTCGGCCGGTCTATACGTCATGTGATGAAGAAGGGCCAGAGCGCGCTCGAGTAGCTCCTGAGCTTGCGGGTCACACGACGTCGGGAACTGGACGGTGCCAAGCGCTTTTCCATCGGCACTCATAACGGCTGTGCCGCTACTCTGCGCGGGCGGGTCACAGCCCGATGCGAGCCATACGACGACAACTGAAAGGAAACCCATGCGTTTCATGTCTACCTCCGTCTCTTGTAAATAATCAGATCAAAGCCGGCTAGCCGTGATGCGTTGCTCGATCTCGTGGATGCTCTGCTGGCGCGCGTCTAAATAGCTAGAGATTGTGGTTTTCGAACGATGGTTTGGATCACCGCAAGCCGACCCGCGGCGATATTACCCACCATGTTGGCAGCCATGGTGGGCCATAGCGGGCCGAGCAGCAAATGAAATCCTAGAATGGGTGGCTCGGCATCGGCTGGGGGGGCGTTGTCTTTGAACCAGGCCAGCGATGCTTGGCTCACATCTCGCCAGTTTCCTATGGTGAAGCCGGCGGCAGTCAGCGTTTGGGGCTTATATCCATGACTAGACACGACAGAAGAATAGGAGAAGATGAAATATGCGGTCACTAAAAGGATGCTTCATGCTCATCGTAGCTTTCGTTTTGACGCTCAACAACTTCTTCTACGCCGTCAATCCCGCTGCGGCCAAGCCCATATTCGATTGGATCGACCCTTTCGCAATCGTCGCCCTCGTACTCGTTTTCATCGATAAAATCCTCGGTTCGATGCGGGGCGAAACCGAATGGCCTCGGCTCGAGGTGACGGTCCTGGTGGGGGCGCTGGTTCATTTATACCCTACAATTACCTGGCGAAGATGGCGGGCAATGGACTGGAGAGCGGGACCTTGTGGCTGGTTATGGTGCCGTTTGCGGTCTCCTTGCTCATCTATGAGGGCTTTTTTCTGATTCGTGAATCCAAATAGGGGCTTGTCTAGTCATGGATATAAGCCCCCAGCGTTTCCTTCGTTTCCTGAGTATCGATGAGAAAATTGATCGCACCATCTTTTGACCATGGGACTGGAAAGGTCAACGGTTCTCCGGAACCGGCAATGGGATCGTAGATGGCAGCGCGCCCACCCGGTTTCAACACCCGGTACATCTCGGAGAACATCGCGGACTTATCCTGGATGTTCATGGAAATATGCTGAGTCCAGGCGATATCGAAGGACGCATCCGGAAATGGCAATTCCAATGCACTGCCTTGGCGGTAATGAACGCGCTCCTCGAGTCCCATTCGATCAGCCAGGACCTGCGCAACCTGACAATATTCCGCTGTGAGATCGATGCCGGTAACCCTGCAGCCGATGCTAGATGCTATAAAACGCGATGGACCGCCCAACCCGGACCCGATGTCTATGACCTCGTGAGAGGTCTGGATCTTGGCGAGGCGGGACAGCTCGACGGTCGCTTCGCGGCCGCGAATGTGAAACTCATCAAACGCAAGCACATCCTCCGCTGTGAGGCGGGAGAGAGATTTCCCAGCCTTCTTCAGCCCGTTGTCGATCCGGGTCAGCAGATCTCCGGCTTCGCCGCTGAACCAGTGACGCTCGACAGCCGTGTCGTTGATATTCGTATCAGAATGTTCCGTCATGCGGCCCTATTTTACCGTCCGCCCGTGTTTTGTAATTGACATCTATTGCCAATTTCTTATTAGATCGTCCCAATATTCGTCATTTTCTATACATTGCAGCACAAGCTCGGCTCGGCAAACGAAAGTGGCACACAGAATCGGGCTACAGCAAACGGAGCAAAGTCGAGACAACGTTCCATCGCTACAAGGCTATCGTGGGCTCAGCGATGCGAGCGAGAGGGTTGGCGGCACAGAGAGTCGAGGCAAGGATCGGGTGCAAGATTCTCAACACCATGACGGCGCTCGGGATGTCTGATAGCGAGATGATCGGATGATGGGAGTCGGGGCCAAGCGAGCTCTCGGCCTCTATCGGAGTTGTGCACCAAGGCACCGCCGTGCGACAGTTCTCTATAGCCCACATCACCTTGCGCTGCTCGGCTGTCAGCGCATGGGTTTGGCGAAAGCGTGGACCATGTTCGCGGAAGATTTCCGCGATCTCGAGCAGTGGCCGTGGTGGTGACTCGACGCGGGAAGGACACAGCCCATGGGGCTGCATGATGAGCTAGCCGAGCTTTTTGCCCTTCTTCGTTCCCAGCAAATCGAGAGGGCTCTTGATGCGCCCCAAGTGCTTTGCTGTTACCTTTGTGTAACGGGCCGTGGTCTGGATGGAGGCATGACCGAGCAGTTGCTGCACGGTACGAATGTCTTCACCCAGTTCGAGCATATGTGTGGCAAAACCGTGGCGCAGCGAATGAGGAGTGATACGTTTGGTGAGCCCCGCCTCAGCCACGGCCTTACGAAGAGCCCAGCGAACGCCATCGTCTGAGATGTGGGCACCAGGATTACGGCCGGGAAACAAGTACTCTCCGCGAGGGCGAGTGGTTTTCCAGTAGTAGCGCAGGAAGCTCAACAAACGTTCGCTGAGCGTGACATAGCGGGCCTTGGAGTTCTTGGCGTGACGAATGTGCAAGAGCATGCGTTTGGAGTCGATGTCGGAGTGCTTCAGACAGCACACCTCGGAAACGCGCAGCCCGGCGCCGTAGGCGCTCATGAGAATCGCGCGGTGTTTGACGGAGTTAACGGAGTGAAGCAAACAATCGACCTCCTCGCCGCTCAAGATATCGGGTAACGTGCGAGGTTTCTTGGGCCAAGGAATCTTCGCCACCTCCTCCGGGCGGTTGAGTGTGGTTGCGTAGAGAAACTTGAGAGAGGCGACGTACATGTGGTGGCTGGCCGGAGAGGCCTTCTTCTCGTTAACGAGATGAATCAGATAATCGCGGGTCTCCGGCTCGCCCATCTCGGCGGGTGAGCGCATGTAATGTGCCGCGAAATGGCGCGCTCGCAGCAGATACTCCTCCTGCGTGGAGCGTGCGAACCCCTTCAGTTTCATGTCGGCAAGCATTTTTTCGCTAAGGCATCCCATGATTATTCCTCCAGTGATTTAGCAGACGACGACCATCGCCGCCCGCGGGGGACAGGGATGATGCCATGTGTGAGAGAGCGGTTCCGAGAAACGCAGGACTCGTTGTCCGGAGTTTGGCTCACCAGTTCGGGAGAGCTTGCAGGTCCCGCCGCCGCGCGAGCGGCTTAGTTCAAGACTTGTTCTCCTTGGCGAGACGCACCACCAGCTCTTCGATGTCGGCGCCGACCCGCGGTCGCCCTGGATACTGACGGTTCTTGGAGCCGTCGAACTTCTTCGCCACAAGCCTCCGGTGCCAACCCAGAATCGTGTCGGGTTTCACGAAACTCGCGATCTGGTCAAGGGCTTGCTTACCCAGACGCTTTCCGAGCTCGGCCAGAGACCGCCGTTCGCCATCGGTCAGGCGGAAGCGACCCTGGATCTGATTTCGAAGAACTCGATTCTCGGCCACAAGATACTCGTTGCGCAGCAGCAGCTCTTCGTCGACCGCCCCGGTGATGTACGCCAGCATGGTCTTCCAGTCCATCGTCACTCCTTCCGGTGAACTGGAATACGTATCCGACCGCGATGGCGGGTTCAAGCCGCCTTTCGGAAGGTGCAAACTGCTGACCGCCGGGCGTTCGAGTATTTTGACCAGACGGGTACTGCCAGGTGAGTCAAGACTAGGCCTTGTTTTTTTTCAGCACGAGGTCGTCATACTCGCGGCTGTTGACGATTACCTCGACGATAACCGGGCCGTCCTGCGCGAATGCGTTCTCGAGGGCGGTACCGAGCTCCACGGCATCTCGTGCCTGGCGCACCGGCGCACCAAGAATATTCTCGCCGCCGATAGCACCTTCGCTCCGAATCGGCGTGCCGTAGACAGGATTGTTCTTCCTCTGCTGTTTGATTCTGACCAGCGCGAGATCGTTGTCGGTAAGCAGCAGAATGACGACGTTGAGTTTCTCGCGCACCGCGGTGGCGATCTCGCCGCAGGTCATCAGGAATCCGCCATCACCGACGACGGTGCAGACGGCTCTCTCGGGTCGACACAGTTTCGCTGCGATGGCTGATGGAATCCCGAAGCCCATGGCGGACCAGCCGTTGGTCATGATCTGGAGGCCGGGAGCGGGCGTTCGCCATTTCTGACCAATCAGGTGGGTGTGCGCCCCGACATCGCAGGTCATGATGCCATCGTCCGGGAGCACCTCGCGCAAGACATCGAGAGTGGCACAGGGACCAAGTTGTTCATTTGGCGGCGTCATGGCCGCGAATACGGACTCGCGGCGTGCTTGCAGCGCATCGAGATCCCAGCTTTTCGGGTCCGCCTTGACGGCTGCCAGATAGTGCACCGACTTTTCGATGTCACCGACGATATCGCACGCAAGATCGCAAGACCGCGGGTCGATATCGGCCGGTTCGGTATCGATGCTTATCAAGGGCGCCGCCGGCAGCCACGACTCGTAGTTGAACTCGACCGGGTCATAGCCGACGGCAAGAACCAGGTCTGCTTGTTGATGGGTCTCGCCCACCCGGTCGCAAAGCGCATGAAACAGGACCCCCGCATAACAGGGATGGTCTTCGGGCACCATGCCCTTCGCCATCGGCGTGAGCACAACCGGTATCCGCAGACGATTCGCGAATGCGAGCAGCTCCGAGCCGACGTCCGCCTTGGTTGCGCCGAGGCCTATGGCTAGAATCGGCCGTTGTGCTTTCGACAGCAATCGCGCCGCTTCTTCGAGAAGTTCGGCATCAGGCGCCGGATGCGGAGCGGCTGAAGGAGTATCCAGTGTCTCGGAATTTGCTGTCTCGGCGCTCATGCCGACGGGAAGTCCTATATGCACCGGTCCCGGGCGATTCGAAAGAGCCTCCCTCGCCGCATCGAACATTATGCTGCGGACGCGATCGGGCTTCAGACAGGTAGTTTTCTTCGTCAGTGGCTGGAACAAAGCTTGATGATCGATGGCCATCTGCACGGTGCGTCCGCGAAGGCTCTCGGGCATCTCGTCAGTCAACGCAATCATCGGCGAGCGGTCGAGAAGCGCCCCCCCGACACCGGTGCTCAGATTCGTTGCGCCCGGACCAAAAGTGCCGAAGCATATGCCAGGAACGCCGGTCAGGCGTCCGCAGACATCCGCCATAAAGGATGCGCCGCCCTCATGACTGGTCAGAACGAACTCGATCCCGTCTGTCTGCCGTATGGCTTCCATGTAGTCGACCCAGCCGCCACTTGGCACACCGAAGACATGTCGAACGCCAAGCGCCTTGAGTGAGTCGACCAATTCCGTTGCGACGGTGCTCATTGCCTGCTCTCTTAAGAATCCGTGCACGCCGACGGTCTTTTTTTCGTTGGAGACAATTCTAGGAGGGCAGGTGCAAGTAGTTCAGGCTCTATGCCGCGACACACCTTGACACACCCTGACATACCCTATCCGGCCGTCCGCCTGGGAAGGAGCGGGTTGAGGTGCATGGCGAGATTGTAGACGGAAGTTCCCGTGGCGGCCGCCACGTCTTCCGGACGCGAGCCCGTTTCCGAATCGAAGAAAGTTGCCACGTCTCCGATGGAGACGGACGGCTCCGCTCCTAGTTCGACGATCGTGTGACTCGCCGACACCGCACCGATGACGGGGTAGTGTTTCCCCCCAATTCGGACCGAAGCCCCTTTCGCCGCGGCGCGCGGCCACCCGTCGACATGTCCAACCGGTAGCGTCGCGACCCAGACGTCATGCTCCGCCTTGAAGGCGCGACCGTACCCGACGCTGTCGCCTTTCGAGAGCTTCTTCACATAAATCACGCGGGCGCGCAGGGCCATCGCCGGCCGCAAATCGACGAGCCCCATCTCCCGAAAATGCGCCTCGGAGTAGACGCCGAAAATAGCCATGCCCGGTCGCACCATGTCGAGGAAGCTGTCAGAGTTCTCGAAGAGACCGAAACTCGAAGCCGCGTGCATGCGGCCGAGTCGGGCGCCCTCGGACTTTAGTGAGCCGCAAAGCTCGCGGAAACGACGGTGCTGCACCGTATCGAACTCGGCGACCTCGGCAAAGGTCATCATGATCCCCTCGATGTCGATCGACGATCGGCTTGCGAGGTCGCGAACCAAAGGAGCCGCCTCCCGATAGGGCGCCCCGACCCGGCCCATGCCGGTGTCCACACAGATGTGGATGGGGACTTTCCTCTGCAGCTTGGCGGCGACTCGATCGAGCTCGTCGCCAATCGGTCTATAGACCATCGGCATGATGTCGTGGGCCGCCGCCAACTCGAGCTCGTTCTCATCATAGGGACCCATGAGGAGGACAGGCTTCCGAATGCCGCGGTCTCTGAGGGTCATCGCTTCTTGGAGCTTCACGACCGCCAGTCCAGCGATCTCTTCGAGCGGCTCGAGAGTGCTCCCGATCTCCGCCACCCCGGTTCCTTAGCCATTGTTCTTGATCACCGCGAGGATGGGACGACCCTCGACCCTGTGACGGATGGCGCCAACGTTGTGGCGGACGTTGCCCACGTGAAGCTCGACCCAGGGGTCGAAGGGTGAGTCGTTTTCGGTGGACTCCGTCACGGCTAGCGAAGGCTTCGTCCATGCCAAGGCAGCAAACCCGGGGCTCATCTTCAGTACGGTTCAACGGGACGACTTCATAGGGTTCTCCCAGCGGCAGAGCTCTCGAGAAAAGCTTTCGAGGCTTCGCGGTCTTGGTTCGCGACGAGGGACAGACGCATCATAACCGCGCCGACGCCTTGCCGCAATAACGGGAGTCGCTCGGCCCGAAGATGCCTCGCGGGTGGTCAAAATATACCGGCTCGTTTCGTTGAAAGTGGAAGACCGTGAAGACTACTTATCGCCACGGGGACGTCTATGAGATGGGTGACATCCTGGCCGAGGCCAAAACGATCGCGGCACCGACGGCAGCCGCCGGGTGATGCGCCCACCGGAGTCCTCGGTGGCGAGCCCGCCCTCAACGCGGCCTGGGCCTTCCGCAACGGCGGGCCAGAGCAGGAAGCGCTGAAAATGGTTACTTTGAACGCGGCCGAGGTGATCGGTATGGGGGATCGGATCGGTAGCGTCGATGTGGGGAGGACGCCGACTTCATGGTCCTGGAAAGACAGCGAGCTTGTTAGCAAGCGGCAAGGAAATGAGGGTCTCCGGGAAACGACGTCCGGGAGCTCTGGGTATTGAAAAGCGAGTCGCTCACTTCAACTTCGAAAGCTGAGCGCAGAAGCACAATGTCTCATATTTAACGGTCTATCCGCTGCAGCGACACACGACCACGGGATGGTCACCCGCTTTGGACCCCAAGTGCGTTCGTTTTGGATGACCCGACCGATCCGTCCTGATATTTCCTCCGATCTACGGCGAGGACGTCCTGCTGTCAACCGCCTCCGGCACCTTCTCCCACTCGTATTCCCGTCCCATCGCGTATTTCTCGAACCACTCTAGCTCCACGTTCATCTTGAACAGGCGGTGGCGAAGCTCGCGCCAGCCGTGTGGCTCACGAGGCGCGATGTAGAGCCGGGTGGGAACCCCGTTGAATTCGAGAGCACGATAGAGCTCGATCGACTGCTCCGGGGGCACCCGAACGTCATTCTCTCCTACGAAGATGATGGTTGGCGTCTTGACGTTGGAGACGTGACTGAGCGGCGACTGCTCCCAGATGTTGTCGATGGGAGCATCCTTCTGCCACGGCGACCCCCCCAGCCAATCATCTCGAAAATGGCGGATATCGCTTTGCGAATAGAAAGAGGCCCAGTTCACCATCCCCGCGCCCGAAGAGGCCGCCTTGAAACGGTCGGTGAAGGTGATGATCTTGTTGGTCATGTAGCCGCCCGCGCTCCATCCCCTCTTGATCATACGGTCGGGGTCGGCGATGCCCAGCTCGATCAAGTGGTCCGCGCCCGCCATCACGTCCAGGTGCGACTTGTTGAAGTAGTGCCCGAGCATGTCCCGTTGAAACTCGTCTCCGTATCCGCCGCTGCCGCGATAGTTGGTTCTCAACACGGCATAACCTCGGGCGGTAAGCACCTGAATGTAACTGCTCCAACGCCCGAAGCCGTATTTATCCGAGCTAGCCATGCCGCCGTGGGACTGCAGCACGAGGGGATAAGTCTTTCCCTCGTCAAAATTCAATGGATAGTCCAGCAAGCCCTCGACCGTTACGCCGTCCACGCCCTTCCACGCGATCTTCTCCTGCCGAGGCAGCTCGAAATCGCGTGCGAGGTAGTCGAAGATGTGCGTCAATCGAGTCGGAGATGCCCCGCTCTCGCCCACCGGTAGCAGCCACACGTCGCCGGGGTTGTCCGGCTGGGCAATGGTCAGCACGTGTCGGTCGGAAGAGAGCTCGAGGCCCCACGACCTGATCGAATGCTTCCCGTCGGTGAGCTGCCGTAGCTCTTCGGTGGCCAAATCGAGCTCGAAAAGCTCACTGCGCACGCCCATGTTCGCCAGGAGAAAGATGGCGTCTCCATTTTCCGACCAGTGCGCCGCCCCAAGCTCATAGGGCAGGTCAGGGAGCAAAAGCCGCGCCTCGCCGCCCGAGGCGGGGACGAGGAATAAACTGCTCTTGTAGTAGTACTCGAATCCCTGGTTGGCCTTCGCTAGGAACAGAACTTGTTCGTTGTCCGGAGAGAGCTGCGCTCCTCCGGCGCCGCAGCAGCCAGAGCCCTCGGGCACCTCGTTGTCAGTGAGCTGGAGCGCGTTTCCTCCATCCGCGTCCATCACCCACACTTCGCTCCGATGCGGGTCCTGGTAGAGTGGCGTCGGCGCCCGGTGATGGACGATCTTCTTCCCGTCCCGGGATAGCTGGTAGCCGAGTATCGAGTAATCCCCCTCGGTGACCCGTTCGACTGTCCCGCTGGGAATAGCCGCCCTCCACAGGCGCCAATGCTTGTAGTTCTCGTTGAACGCAAACACGTCATCTCCCAAATCGGCGAACCGCTTTTCTTCGTCGCTCGGCGGATCGGGAGCGACGAAGTAAATCGCGGAGCTGTCCGGCGCCCAGGCCATGTCCGAGATCGAGTCGGAGCGTGCCGCTACCCATCCGAAGACCGAGAGCAAGGATGGCCGCGGCGACCCGAACTCTAGGTCGGTAATGGGCTCGCCCTCCTGGCGTTCGCTGGGCTCTTCGTAAGGCCGTGGCTGAGGCGGGGCTCACCAAACGTATCACTCCTCATTCGCTGCGCCACGGTTTTGCCACACATATGCTCGAACTGGGTGAAGACATTCGTACCGTGCAGCAACTGCTCGGTCATGCCTCCATCCAGACCACGGCCCGTTACACAAAGGTAACAGCAAAGCACTTGGGGCGCATCAAGAGCCCTCTCGATTTGCTGGGAACGAAGAAGGGCAAAAAGCTCGGCTAGCTCATCATGCAGCCCCATGGGCTGTGTCCTTCCCGCGTCGAGTCACCACCACGGCCACTGCTCGAGATCGCGGAAATCTTCCGCGAACATGGTCCACGCTTTCGCCAAACCCATGCGCTGACAGCCGAGCAGCGCAAGGTGATGTGGGCTATAGAGAACTGTCGCACGGCGGTGCTAGGTGGCCATCTCGACGTGTGTAACGCTTGCGGATACGCGGCGCCTTCGTTTAACTCGTGCCGCAATCGGCACTGTCCCAAGTGTCAGAGCCTAGCCCAGGCGAAGTGGATGGAGCAGCGAGCTCAGAGGATTCTTCCGACTCACTATTTCCACGTCGTTTTCACCCTCCCGCAGCAACTCAAGCCTCTCGCCCGAGACAATCCCAAGTTCATGTTCAACCTCCTGTTTCGCGCCGCCTCGCGAACTCTATTGGAGTTCGGCCAAAGCCGGCTCGAAGCTCAACTTGCCTTCACCGCCGTACTGCACACCTGGACCCGGAAGCTCCTGTTCCATCCACACCTGCATTGCATCGTCTCCGGGGGCGGGCTCAACCACCCTCAGCAGCTGTGGAACGCCGCAAACCCTCGCTTTCTGTTTCCCGTCAAGGCCATGTCGCGGCTTTTTCGCAGCAAGTTTCTCGATGCCCTTAGGCTCGCTTACGACCAAGATGAGCTTGAGTTGAGCGCAAACGCTTCCCACCTCAGAAACCCACCTCGCTTCCGGGAGCTGAAAGACAAGCTCTACCGCATCGATTGGGTCGTTTACAGCAAACGACCCTTCGGTGGCCCAGAGCAGGTTTTCAACTACCTCGGCCGATATACCCACCGGGTCGGCATCTCCAACCGCCGACTCATTCGCATCGACCACTACGGCGTCTGCTTCGCCACCAAGAATGGTAATACCGTTACCGTCCCCCCAGAGGAATTTATCCGCCGTTTCCTCCTGCACGTACTGCCGAAAGGTTTCGTCAAGATTCGCCATTTCGGCTTAATGGCCTCCTCCAATGCGACCACCAAGCTCGTAGTCGCGCGCCAGTTGCTCGATGAGAAAACAAAACCCACGACCGACGCCGACGACGTGCAAGTCAGCTCGCGTGCCACCGAGGACAAGGACTGGCGCGAGCGGCTCAAGGAGCTCACCGGCATCGACCTCACCATCTGTCCCCGCTGCAAGAAAGGTCGCATGCTCCGATGCCCTCTCTCCACGAAGCTTCGACGGATCAACCTCCAGATCCGCTCCCCTCCAGATGAGTCATGATCACGATGCTTTCGCTCCGCCTCTCACAACGCCGACCGGTCGTTGAAACGGACTCGTGTGTCTCGTCGCGAACTCATAACGCTACCGTGGTGGTTACCGCACCGGGTAGGCCCTTCTTCTATCTTCCCCGCCATATCTCTGTCGATTCGCAACTCCCTGACGTCCAACTCCGACTTCCTGTCCGACCGTCTTCTCACTCCAATTTATGCATAGTTGCCGCTAGCTGGGCGGCTTAGTGTCTCACTCGGGGATGGTTGAAACCCCTCGCCTTCAGGCGAAGCCTTTAGGAGGCTTGCGGTACGATCCCCGGATGAAAGGATATCGGAAATCATCGCACACGACGTATCAATTAAACTACCATTTCGTATTCATCCCGAAGTACCGCAAGCCGGTATTGAGAGGAGATGTAGCACTTCGCCTGCGGGAGTTGATAAGAGAGATCTGTGCGACGCACCACATAGAAATACTGAAGGGCCATGTACGGCCAGAGCACGTTCATCTGTTGCTGAGCGTGCCGCCACGGCTGTCGCCGAGCCGAGTAATGCAGGCGATCAAGGGGAAGACATCGCACAAGCTGATGCGTGATTTTCGAGCGATCCGCAAGAAGTTTTGGGGTCGGCACCTGTGGGCGCGCGGCTATTTTGTAGCGACGAGCGGAAACGTGACCGATGAGGTTGTGGCCAAGTACATCGAGCTGCAAGGAGAGCTGCCGGAAGACGACGAGTCGTTCAGGGTAAGCGAGTAATCCTCCGCCGTGCGCCTTTAGGCGACTTTAGTCGCCCGCGAACCCATCGCCTTTAGGCGATGGAGCGCACCCGCTCAGTTCAATTACGGTTTGCACGAATGCTCGCTCTACAAGCATCGTGCCTCGCGTAACGCCGTGCTTCGCTCGATTCCTGCAAACCGCTATTAATTATGGGGCTGGAGGGCACGAAATTATACCATGAAAACCGATTCGTGAAAATGCAAGGGCCTCCGGAACTTTCTGCGGTCTCGCGCGTTGATCCTCTAATAATGGCGGATGGTGACGCGGAGTTGATGAGCCGGGTGCAGATCGGCGATCGGGGGGCGTTCGCCGTTCTTGTGGATCGGCATAAGCATAGGCTAGTCAACTACTTATCGACTCTCACGCGAGATCGTGATCGGGCGGAAGAGCTTGCGCAGGACACTTTCATCCGCTTGTTCGAGTCGGCGGATCGCTACGAAGAGCGCGGGCAGCTCGTCCCCTTTCTTTTCCGCATCGCGACGAACTTGCTGCGGTCTGAAGATCGCAAAAAACGCCGCCGGGAGGTCCTTTTACACATGTTTTCCGGCAATGGCCACCATCGCAGCGAAAACGGGACGAGCCCGCAGGAGGAGCTTCTCCGCAAAGAAGTGGGCCTGCGCGTGTCCGAAGCTCTCGCCGGGGTGACGCTGCGGTACCGCTCGCCGCTGGTATTGCGAGAGATGGAGGGTTGGTCCTACCGGGATATCGCGAGCGCTTTGAACTGTCGCGAAGGGACGGTCAAATCCCGGATACATCGAGGTCGCGAGGAGCTCCGCCGTCTTTTGGAGCCTTATTGGAACGGAGGTCGAGGATGACCGAGCTGCACCCGCTACATGACGAGGAACTGGGTCGCCTTCTCAAGGATATGTCGCGACAGGACGCATCCTCGGATTTCACGGATAAGGTTCTTGCGAAGCTCGCCGCCGCGCCGCCGCGCCGGACGGCGTGGGGGGCGCGGACGACCTGGGCGGTGGCGGCCGCGGTCGCGGTGGGCATTTGGGTCGGGCAGATGGTGCGCAGCGAGCGTCGCGAGCAAGTGCGCGCGGCGGAGAACCTCGAACAGATGCAAAACGAGTATCGCGAGCTCCGCAGCGAGCTGGACCGATTGCGCCGTTTGACTTCGGATGTCGAACCTGTTCTCGAGCTCGGCGGCACGGAGCGGATGGATTTCATTTTCGACTTGAGAGTACTTGCAGATGAGCGAAGCGAGCGCCGGGCGGAGCCGGTCTCGCACTCGCCGCGTTGAAGGAGACAAACTAATGCAACGAATCCGATATGGGGCAATTCTTTTGACGTGTGTTCTCAATACCGGTGTGGGTGTCGCGCAAGAACCGGAGCAAGAGCACGACGGAGCGAATTTCACGTTTAGTTGGCACGACGCGGGGCGAGGCTTCATCGGTGTTCAAGTCACCCCGATGACGCCCGAGCTGCGTGCCCATTTCGGCGCCCCCGACGACGTGGGCGTTCTCGTGTCGCGTGTCGAGGAAGGCGGCCCCGCCGAAGCTGCCGGCATCCAGGTCGGCGATATCCTCTCTGCCGTTGACGGTGAGGCGGTCGCGAGCGCACGGCAGCTTTCGCGACACATCCGGAAGAAGGACGAAGGCGATGCGGTCACCATCGAGCTCTATCGCAATGGTGGTCTCGAGAGCTATCCCGTCACTATCGCGAAGCGCGAGCGGCCAGTGCTCGACCTCGCGGGAGGCTATCGCTTTTTCGGGGACATGGATAAGGACGCCGATCACGAAGTCTTCGTTTCCACGCCCGGTCTTCACCTCGATGGCGAGTCTTTCGAAGCGTTTCGAGAAGCGATGAAAGGCCTCGAGGATCGTTTCGAAAGCGAGGAATGGCAGGAACGTTTGAAGCGGTTTCGTGCCCTCGATTTCGGAGCGATTCAAGAGCGTATGGAAGAAGTTGAAGAGAGGCTCGAAGAGCTCGAGCAAGAGCTTGCGGAGGCAGGGAAAAAGAAATTCTGAGCTCTCGGCCCTCAGTCGGTCCTAGACCGGCCGCCGCTTACGAAATGCTTCTTACTTTGCTCTTCACCGTGCGGCGGTCTAGACCGAGCTTTCGCGCCGTTTCGACATAGCTTCCGGTGCGTGCGTAGACGACGGCGCAATATTGCGACAAGAGCTCCTCTGCAGAGAGTTCCGCTTGATCCAGGTCGACCACGCTTTCTGTCTCACCTCCGATTGCGGCCGGTCGATACGCGTTGCGAATAACGATGTTGCGCACACATTGCTCGAGCTCGCGCACGTTTCCAGGCCAGGCATAGTCGCGGCCGATGACCGCGACCGACCCCGCGACCTATCTCACCGTGGCCGTTCTGCTCGCAGCGACGGCGCTCGCCGCCGCGTTTGTGCCGACGCTCAGCGCGACGAAGATCGATCCGGTCGAAGCGCTGCGCACCGAACATTAGCGTGTCGTGATGCTCGCTCGGGTGGGGGCGTCTTTTTCAGTTCTACGGAACTTGCCGACAGCGCGACGAGGCCGACGGCGGGAAAATGATTCATGTGGCTCGTAACCTGCACCTCAGAAGGTATCCATCTGGGCCCCGACCTTCAACGCTCGCTGTGATGTGCATCATGTGACGTGGATCACCAAGAAGCTCATGAGTAGCGGACCGAGTTACATTCTCGCTGATCGTGCACTTTGGGATGCTCGTTGGGCCCTGGGGTGATGGGCTCAACGCTCCGCCCTCCAGCGAAGACATTGGCAGTGTGGCGGCAGGAGTGCTCGCTGAACCATCTGCTCATATTGGCATGTGTTACCGTCCAACGGGTCCCAAGCTCATCTCGCCTTCCGACGTGGCCAACGTTCTCACCGAAGTGGTCGGTCGCAAGGTCAAGTACCAGGACGCGTCCCTCAAGATGTTTCAGAAGGCAGCGACGGCGCAGGGAGTCTCGGCCTTCGAGATCGCCCATCTTCGTTTCTACTTCGAGGAGCTTCGTGGTGGTACGTTTGCGGTCGGAGCGCCGACCGAACACGTTCAAGAGGTCTGCGGCAGGCCGCCGGAGCCTTTCGAGTCGATCGCTCGACGATACATCGCCCAGCCTGATCTGATCGCACCTGGCCTGCGAGCAGGAACGAAGCTCGGAGCTCTTGCCTTCACGGTCAAGATGATGCTGACCCGCGCGCCGGATCTCGATCGCTGGGAGCGGGACCGCGGTCATCCGATGTTGCGGGAGCCCGTGCTCGCCCACGACAGTAGTGACTGGCGCGAAGCGGCGGAGCAGAAGAAGCTTCTGCTTCTGCCGACATCCGGTCATCTCGAACGCGGTATCGACGACGGCCGAGATCGCATGGAAGCTGAAGGCTGGTCGGCCGACGCAGTGACGCCGCACTAACGGAGATGTGGAGCTAAAGGTGATCCCATGGATACGCTAACAATTTTTGGTCTGCAGCTTGTCTTGAGCCTTATTGTGTACGCTCTGCTGGCGAAATGGTACGTGACGCCGTGGCTGGCCGAGAAAACCATCGACGAGGGATTGATCCCCCTGATCGTCCCCCATGCGTTCCGGCATTTAGGACTGGCGTTTTTGGTCCCGGGATTGGTGGCTCAACCTCTGCCGAGCTCTTTTGCCCCCCGGCTGCCTATGGCGACTTTGTCACCGGCCTGCTCGCACTATTGTGTCTCGCAGCCCTTCGAGGACGCTTCCGTTGGTTTGGCTTTTCAACACTGTCGGCACAGTAGACCTTCTAAACGCACTGCGCCATGCGGAAGCTGTCCCGCATCTTCAGACGACTTGGTACATCCCGACATTCGTTGTGCCGCTACTCTTGGTAACGCACGCCATGATTTTTCTTCGACTGCTCGGACGAGGGCCGTGACCCAAGGCAAAGAGGTTGCGTGCATTCATCATATGAATGTCAACGTGACACTTCCATGTGGAGCGTTATAGTGCATGAGGGTCGGGACCACCAGCAGCGAAAGACGACAAGCTGGAAGGCGCGGGGCAGCTATATATGGCCCTGGAAGGTCCGCAGTTTAGAAGGAGGCACTCGTGAATCGAATCCGTGTTAGTGTCGGTCTCGCCGCGGCCATGCTCTCGGCGCCGTCACCGTCTCACGTCCACGCCGAGGACGCGGTGAAGCAGATCGATCGCGCGCTCGCGCCTCTAGTTTCCGATTTCAACACGTCGAAAGGCCGCCCGCGACTCATCACCGTTCTCTCCCCCACGTGAGGCTCGTGCGTGCGAGGCGCCCGTGCGGTGCAGAAGGTGTTGAGCGAGATAGACGATGATCGGCTCGAGGTCTTCGCGGTCTGGATCGATGCGACTCACAACGACAGCTACGAAGCGGCGATCGAGGCGAAGAATCTGATCCCCGACGAGCGCGCAACGCATTACTTCGATGGCTCGCAGGCCGTCGGGGACGCTCTCGCTCCCGTTCTCGGAACGAAGATGGACATGGCGTGGGACGTCTATCTCGTTTACGATGCGAATGCCGAATGGGACGCTCAGCCGAGCCCACCCGTTGGTTGGCTGCATCAAAGGCTTGACGAGGATCCGGAGCGATTTTTCTACAGGATCGAGCTCGAGGAAATGATCCGAAAGGTGTTGGAATAGCTCGTAGGCCGACGCGCGGCGGTCACGTGAATCTATCAGCGCCTCGAGCGAGCGACTCTTCCCGGAACGAGTTGTTTGAGGATAGTGTTACCAAGCCGATGGTATTCAGAAGCGTCGCTCAGCGTCCTGAGATCGGTCCGGCCTGCGACTCTGTGGATGCGTTCCCCTTTTCGCCCGGGACGGGAAAGCCGCGGTCTCTCATGAGCGCGTCGATCCGGGCATCGCGACCGCGGAAAGCGCGATAGGCGTCGTCCGGGTCGACCGCGTTGCGTACGGCAAACAAATGGTCGTCGAGTTTCTTCGCCATGTCCTTGTCGTAAAAGCCGCCCGGCGCCTCTTGGAAGGCCTCAGCAGCATCGGACGTGAGCACGTCAGCCCATAGGTAGCCGTAGTAGCCGGCCGAATAGCCCTCGCCGGAGAAGATGTGCCCGAAATGCGGGCTTCGGTGCCGCATCACGACCTCGCTCGGCATGCTCAGCTCCAAAAGCGCATCGCGCTCGAAAGCGTCGGGGTCGATGCCCGTCGGATCGGTGGTGTGATATTTCATGTCCACGAGCGCGGAAGCGAGATACTCCGTCGTCTCGAAGCCTTGGTTGAACGTCGAAGCCTTCTTGATCTTCGCCACGAGCTCTTCCGGGATCGACTCGCCCGTTTCATGGTGAACGAGGTAAGTCTCGATCACCGCGTCCGTCAGTAGCCACCGCTCCAGAAGCTGCGACTGAAACTCCGTGTAGTCCCGCACGCCGCTATTGAGCGTGGGATATTCGACGGTCGACGAGAAATAGTGCAGCGCGTGGCCGAACTCGTGGAACAGCGTTTCGGCATCGTCCCAGGAAACGAGCACCGGCTCCCCAAGTGCTCCTTTGATAAAGTTCGAGTTGTTCGAACCGAGCACCGTCTTCTTGCCGTCGAACGTCTCGTGGCTGCGATAGGTGGTCGCCCAGGCTCCGGAGCGTTTTCCTGGTCGAGCATAGGGGTCGAGATACCAGACGCCGATATGCTCGCCGGACGTCTTGTCCGTAACTCTCCGTCAACAAGATATTGCTTTCGTCTCTGGATTCGTCGTCACGCATTGAACGGACTCGGTCGGTGCAGGCTGCAACGAGAATCGTCGCGACGACACCCACGGTTTTAAAAAGAGTGCTGTGCATGGTCATTGACCTCTCGATCTCTGGCGCGGAATTCTATCAGCTCCTGATGAATCGATCGAAACCAAAGTGACGCCCGAGCAAGATCGCCGCCTTGTCGTCAAGATGAACTACCTTTTGTCACGGTAGCGCACGTCGATCGGACGGAGGTTCTCATCGAGTGTCCAACGCCGCCTCACTCCCCACTGGTTCAGCTGATCTAGAATGGCGTTGGCTGCCGCATCGGTAGCCCGCTAGCCTCGCACACGCTCCGGCAACGGGGTAAAATGAAGCGCGTGATTGCCGCCGCCCTTGTTCTCGCCCTCGTAGACGTCTCCCTCGCGCTCTATGTCGGAGAGGCCCCGGACTTCGACCCGGAGGTAGGCCTGCTCCTTCGAGAAAGCGCCTCGCCAGATGGTGGCACCCTCCACTACGAAAGGCCGGTGGTGCTCCTTCCCGTCATCATGACGGTAGGCGAGGTGCACACGAGCCAGCGTCGCTTCGTCCTGCGCGTCGACGGCGAGAAGCGGGACGTGGGCGCCCACTACTTCGAAGCAGAGCTTCTCGTCGTGGAAGCTTGGAAAGACTACGAGGACTGTCTGAAGATCCGCCGGTACATGCTGCGCATGGACTATTCAGGCACCGAATATGGCGAGGACGTTATCGAGTGGTACGCCCGTGGCATCGGTCTCGTCAAAGCCGAAGGCGAGCGCTTCTGGAGGGATGCCGAAGGCAACAAGACGCGAACCGAACGCATCGAATAAAGCTGTTGGCTTTTCTAGTGCTTAATGCTCGCTCTCTCTTGAACTTGCGCCGAGCTCGCCCGGCGTGTCGTCGGGGCATTCTTAAGCGGAACTTCCACAGATGAACAAGCGTAAGTGTTGGCATCATTAGTCTTGTTTTTTAAGAGAGGCGTGTGTACTGCTTACATCGTGCGGGGATTGATTCCGAGGAGGTTGAATGCTTTGTGCTGCAAGGGTGTAGGGCGAGTAACGCTGACGAAGGACAGGCCGCGGGCGTCGTTTTCGACTTGATTTTTCGTGACCGTAGCAAGATCAGAAAGAAGCGTTCTGAAACTGTGGACGGGCAACCCATCGGGAGACTTCTTGGTAGAAGCCTTTGCCTGGGCGGAGTCTGAAGACGTTGCTGGGCTGACGATGGATGAGCGTTTGGCTTGGGCACCGTCAGTGTCGTCGTCGTCAAACAAGATCGGGGCGAGGGCTTTTCGCATGTGCCATTCCACGTAGTAGGCGAGCATGCAAAGAAAGATGTGAGCTCGAACTCGCTCAGCGTTGTAGTGATAGATGGGCCGTACTTTCAAATCCACGGTTTTGCAGCAACGAAAAGCGCGTTCAACGACTGCCAAGCCTTTGTAGGTCTTGACAGCTTCGTCTGCGGAGATGGCCTCTTCGGTGAGGCTTGTACGAATGATATAGATACCGTCGAGGGTCGCCTCACGCTCGATGTTATCGTTGTCGCGCTCGAAGTCGAAGCTGTCGTCCGTAATGGTGTAGCGAAAGTGCTTGCCCATCTTGCTCCGAGCGAACACTCGACCCAATCGTATGCCGATGGTATCTTTGCCTCGCAAAGGACGCTGGTCTCGCTTCGTCGCTTTGCGAATCACTTCTAGCTTCGACTCCGTCGACACAAGCATCTCTTCCCGTTTCCGTGCCCGCTCGGCAGCAAGAAGAGGGTTGCGACAAGCAATGAGTCGCTCACCAGGAAAGTTAGGATGATGGATCTCCGCTAGGTCGACCTCATCGAACAGAGAAGGCTGTAGCATTCCGTCTTTTGCAAGTCGCTGAATCTGCGGGGCACGAAGTGAGCTGATCCACTCGAGACCTTCCTCTGGTCGAAGTTCCTCGCGAATCCGAGCTTCGGTGATCATCCCTCGGTCACCTACGAAGACGATATTGTCAAGCTCAAAACGTTCTCGGACTTTGCGAATTTGGCTCCCCAGTGTTGCGGGATCTCCGGTGTTGCCTTCGAACACCTCTACCCCGACCGGCCGACCATTACGCTCACACAGTAAGCCGAACACGATCTGCAGTTTGTTTTTCTTGCCGTCTCTCGAGTAACCGAGCTTCGCCAGAGGGCACGACCGACCTTCCACCCAAGTCGACGTCAAGTCGTAGAGAACCAAGCTGCCCTGCTGCAGATGGCGTTTCGCCAGTTTCTTCTCTATGGCAGCTTGGCGGCTCAAAAGCCAATCCAGGGCCTCATACAACTCATCCTCGTTGGAGTCTTCAACTCCAACACACTCACCCAAAGACGAAGTCAAGGTCTGTTTCGATAGACCACGGGCCGTGGCCAACTTGGAGCCCGGCTCTACGATTCGCGCCACAATCATCGCCACCACGAGGTCACGCTCTCGGCGCTGGCGGCTATGGATGATTCGCTCGAGGCCAACTTTGCGCAGCGTTCCCAGCACGGCCGCAACATGTCCGTGAGGTTTGCTTCTGGTGATCTCGAATTGCTGAGCCTCACCCAAATCCACGTTGCCCTTCAGCAACTGGCGAAGAGCTTCAATTCGAGCGGGCTTCCACTTCGAGATGTTGGCGACGGTCCTCGTTTTGGGCTTACCGCCTTCGCGGTAGCTTTCGCGAATGAGAATCGCTGGGGGCGAGTTACGGTTCGGCACCTTGGCGATGTACATGCGCCGACTATACAGGATCTAATCAGCATTATCAACCATACCGTTATTATTACATGCGTACTGATTACACTTAGAACGGCCACATCTGCTTTAAACGTACGGGTTTACATGCGTCTAGCCGGCGGAAGCTCCGCTTAAGGGGCGGGCCGGGGGAGCGTTGCGAGCAGCAGGGTGCAGGTGACTTTTTCAGCACCCTACTAGACTTTCTCGAGCGCCTTTTTGAGGTCGTCGATCAAGTCCTGCGCATCTTCGAGACCGACGGAAAGCCGCACGAGACCGTCCGTGATCCTGACGCGCTTGCGCTCGGCTTCCTCGACATCGGCATGGGTCATCGTGACCGGATGGGTAACGAGTGACTCGACCGAGCCGAGGTTCTCCGCGAGTGTCCAAAGCTCGAGAGAATCCATGATGGCCTTTCCAGCGGCCACGCCGCCTTCCACCTCGAACCACACCATCGCACCGTAGCCGCTCGCCTGGCGCGTCGCGAGCTCGTGCTGCGGGTGGGATGGAAGTCCCGGATAGCGGACCGTTCCGACCTTGGGATGTGCTTCGAGGAATTTCGCGATAGCCAATGCGTTTGCGGACTGCGCGTCCATGCGCACGGTGAGCGTTTTGCATCCTTGGAGTGTGAGCCAAGCAACTTGCGGCGACATGATCGCCCCGGACGCGTTTTGTACGAAAACCACTTTCTCGTGAAGCTCGTCGGTCGCGCTCACGACGGCGCCGCCCACGGTAGCGTTGTGGCCGTCGAGATATTTCGTCGTGCTATGGACGACGAGATCGGCGCCGAGCTCGATGGGGCGCTGGTAGTAAGGTGTCAAGAACGTGTTGTCGATCGCATGGGGGACGCCGTGCTCCTTTGCGATCGCGGAGACTGCGGCGATGTCCGTGAGCTTGAGAGTCGGGTTGGCCGGGGTCTCGGTCAGGATGAGGTTTGTTTCGTCGCGCATGCTCTTCTTCACGTCTTCGGGGTCGGACGTGTCCGCGAACGTGAACTCGACGCCGAAGCGGGTGAAGACTTTCGTGCACAGGCGGTAGGTGCCGCCATAGGCCACGTCGGAGACAACCGCGTGGTCTCCGGCGTTCAGAAAGGCGAGGAGCACTGCTTGGATCGCGGCCATGCCCGTCCCGAAGCTAGCGCAGGCTGCCCCCCCTTCGAGCTCCGCGAGTTTCTTGTCGAGCGCTTGCACCGTCGGGTTTCCCGAGCGCGAGTACGAATAACCTTTCTCGAGATACCGGTCGACAGATTCCTGCACATAAGTCGTCGATTGGTAGATGGGTGTAAGAATGGATCCCGTAGTGGGATCGGGCTCGACGCCGGCATGAATCTGCTTGGTGGCGAAACGCATTCACTTTCCTCCTGGACGCTTGGCAAACGACTCATAATAGCTTAGGTTGCGTCCGGAGGACGACATGATCACGAGACGGAGCTTCTTGAAATCGAGCGGGGCGCTCGTCGCAGTCGGGAGCGTGCGCGTCCGAGCGGCGCAGGCGCAGCATATCGTGGTCGTCGGGGCCGGCGTCTTTGGTGGGTGGACGGCGCTGTCGCTTCTTCGAAGAGGTGCGCGCGTGACCCTGGTCGACGCGTGGGGCCCGGGACACGCCCGCGCGAGCTCGGGCGGTGAGACGCGGGTCATCCGTGCCTCCTACGGTGACCAGAAAATGTACGTCGAGCTCGTGGCGCGTGCGCTCGAGCTCTGGCGTGACAACGAAAAGCGGTGGAACAAGAAGCTGCTCTTCCAATGCGGCTCGCTGCGTCTGAGAAAAGATGCGTCCTACGCAAAGAGCGCAGTGCCGCTTCTCAAAGGCGCGGGTCTCGAGATCGAAGAGCTTACGCCGTCCGAAGCGGGGAAGCGATTCCCGCAAATCAACATGGACGGTGTCGGCTGGGCTCTTTACGAGCACGACGCCGGCTACCTGCTGGCGCGGCGCGCGTGCCAAGCAGTGCTCGAGTCCTTCATCGCAGAGGGCGGCACCTATCGCCAGCTCGCGGTGAAGCCGACCGATCTCGAAGTCGGGCTCCCGGAAGGGTTGTTTCTCTCCGACGGTACCTACCAGCTCGCGGACCAATATGTCTTTGCCTGCGGCCCATGGCTCGGGAAGCTGTTCCCCGAGACCATCGGCGAGCGCATCCGGCCCAACCGGCAAGAAGTTTTCTTCTTCGGGACGGCCGCGGGCGATGCACGCTTCGGCGAGTCACAGATGCCTTGCTTTCTCGACGGCGCGCTCAGCCCGAGCTATTACGGCATTCCGGGGAACGAGTGGCGCGGGTTCAAAGTCGCGGGCGGGACGCCGAGCGCGCCGACCTTCGACCCGACGGATGGCAACCGCAGCGTCACCCCCGAGCTCGTCGACCAGGCCCGTCGTTACATGGATCAGCGTTTCCCGGCGCTAAAAGGCGCGCCGCTCGTCGGCTCCAAAGTGTGCCAATACGAGAGCTCGCTAGATGGCGATTTCATCGTCGACCAGCATCCGAAAGCGGACCATGTCTGGATCTTCGGTGGAGGCTCGGGCCACGGCTTCAAGCACGGCCCCGCTTTTGGCGAACGCGTCGCTTCCCAAGTACTGCGTGAGCGCAACAAGGACGCGCTCTTCTTGTTGAGCCGTTTCGCTTAGAGTCGGTGAGCGTTCATCCGTGGCGGGAAAGCCGGCGGAACAGTTGCAGCTCGTCGACGTCGACACATTACCCTCGGGTGGTTTGTCCCCCATTTTCCTGTCCTTTAATCCCCACGCCGTGCGTCACAGGTTTTTCGCCGGCCCAGCCTTAAGATCGAGCTACAACAGTGAGTTCGATCACCGTTACGAGGTGGTGCCATGCATGGAAATCTCTCTCAGGCTTGCTTACCCGACCTGCTACAGACGTTCGGCCGCGAGCGAGGAAACGGTATCTTGCAAGTGACGCAGGATGACGTCAAAAAGCAGATCTACTTCGGCCGCGGCTCGATGGTTTTCGCGCGTTCGACCCTTTACACCGATCGGCTGGGCGAGCTGCTCGTACGAAAGGGGGAGCTTTCGCGCGCCAATCTCGCACTCGTGTCGAACAAGATGAGAGCGCGTCGCGAGCGGCTCGGCATGACCGTTGTCTCACTCGGTCTCATGTCGGCGGTTCAGGTGAAGGCCCGGCTCGAAGAACAGATCCGGGAGATCATCCATTCGTTGTTCACTTGGGAAGAGGGCGCGTTTCGATTCGAGTCCCAGCGGAGCCCCGTCAAGCGGGAGGCGCTTCTGGATCTGCCCACCGTGCCCATCATTCTCGAGGGCACGCGGCGCATGGAGCCCGAGGCGGTGCGCAAGGCCTTGGGCGATCGGGGGCGCCCCGTGAGCTATTCGAAAGATCCGTACGTGATCGCTCATTACGCGAAACTGACACCCCAAGAGGGCTTCGTGCTCTCGCGCGTCGACGGTGCTGCTTCGCTCGACGAGATTGTATGCATCTCGCCCCTCACGGAGGACAAGACGCTTCGTTGCCTCCACGGTCTGCTTTCGGCCGGATTCCTCGAGTTCGGGAGCAAGACGCGCGAAGTCGCTCCTTCGGAGCAGCGGCTCCAGCCGCTGGAGCTCTTTCATGAAAAGCCGGCGATCGCGCTGAGCAAGCCTGCCCCCGAAGAAGCCGGCGCTTTGAGCACAGAAGAGCAGTGGGTTCGAGAAGAGATCGAAGCGAAGCACGCGTCGCTCTCGACGGGGACCTTTTACGACTGGCTCGAAGTTGGCAAGACCGCGAGCACCCGCCACATCAAGAAGGCGTTTTCAAGGCTCCTCAAGAAGTACCACCCCGATCGGCATCGCTCGAAGCTCCTCGACACTTTGAGCAAAAAGCTCGAAGACATCGTCGCGAAAGTGACGCGTGCACACGAAACCCTCGGTAAGCTCCCGTCCAGGCGTCGTTATGACAATTCCCTCCGAACGGAGGCCCCCAAGGGCGAAGCGGTCCCCGCAACCCTCAGAGTGCTACCCTCCGAGGCAACGGCGCCGCCGAGCCGGTCCGAGAAGGTGGCGGATGGCTACTACCGGGAGGCCAGGAGGTATTTCGCGAAACGCGATTTCCACGAAGTGGTGAAGCTCATGGAAGAGGCCGTCGAGCTTGATCCGGGAAAGGTTCGCTACCACTGCCTCCTTGCCCAGGCACTCGCGAGGAACCCGAGGTGGAGAAAGAGCGCCGAAGAGCACTTCAAAACGGCGCTCGGCGCGGACCGGTTCGACGTCGAATGTCTGACGGGGCTCGCGGAGCTCTACGAGAGGATGGGTCTCGCCCACCGCGCTCGCGTACTCTACGCGGAGGCGGCAAAGATCGACCTGGACAATGTCGACCTGCACATGAAAGCTCGGTAGCTCGATAGGTCCCTGCGCTCATCTGTCTAGCGATCTCGCCAGCTCTCACGAAGTCACGATCGAGACAGCTCGAGACCGTCCCGAATGCGCGGCCCATCTGGAGCCTGTTGCTGTAAGATCACTTCGAATGCGGTTCTCGGTCCTCACTCTGCTCGCCGTTGCGCTGGAGCGATACGTTCGGCGACACATATCTAATTTTCGAGATCGGTGCGGGAGCTTGGTGAGTCGGTGAGCGTTCATCCGGGGGCGGGAAAGCCGGCGGACCCGTCGCACCTCGTCGATGTCGACGAGCTCGTGTCCGCTTATCACGAAGCGACCCCGAGTGAGCCTGTTGCTTTCGGCACGTCGGGCCACCGCGGCTCCTCCCTCAAAGGAAGCTTCAACGAGGCACATATTCTCGCGACGTCCCAAGCGATCTGCGAGTTCCGCTCGGCGCAAGGCATCGATGGGCCTCTTTTTCTAGGCGTCGATACCCATGCGCTCTCCGAGCCCGCCCGCGTGAGCGCCCTCGAAGTGCTTGCCGCGAACGGGGTGGATGTGCGGGTCGATCGCGACGGTGGCTTCACGCCGACGCCCGTCATCTCGCACGCCATTCTCGGGGCCGACGGGGCCGACGGTATCGTCATCACGCCGTCGCACAACCCGCCGGAAGACGGCGGCTTCAAGTACAATCCTACGCATGGCGGTCCGGCCGACACTGACGTGACGAGCTGGGTCGAAAAGCGCGCGAATCAACTGTTGAACGACGAGATTCGACGGACGGACATCAATGCACAGGTGTACGATTACGTCGATGCCTATGTGAGCGAGCTCGGGGCCGTCGTCGACATGGCCGCAATCCGCGGTGCCGGTATCCGCATCGGTGTCGATCCTCTCGGCGGTGCGGGTGTCGGCTACTGGGCGCCGATCGCGGATAAGTACAAGCTAGACATCGAAGTCGTGAACGATGCTGTCGACCCCACTTTCGGTTTCATGACGCTCGATCGTGACGGGAAGATTCGCATGGACTGCTCGTCGCCCTATGCCATGGCGAAGCTCATCGAGCTGCGCGATCGGTTCGACGTCGCCTTCGCGAATGACACCGACACCGATCGTCACGGCATCGTGACGCGGAGTATGGGGCTCATGAACCCGAATCACTTTCTCGCCGTGAGCATCGACTATCTTTTTGGCCGTCGCGACTGGAAGGACGAAACGGCGATCGGCAAAACGCTCGTCTCGAGCGCCATCATCGACCGGGTGGCGTCGCGGCTCGGCCGTCAGCTCGTCGAAGTGCCTGTGGGTTTCAAGTGGTTTGTGAGCGGTCTTCTCGATGGCTCGCTCGGCTTCGGAGGCGAGGAAAGCGCGGGGGCCTCGTTCCTGAGACGGGACGGCGGCGTCTGGACGACGGACAAGGATGGCATCATCATGGGGCTTCTCGCTGCCGAGATGATGGCGCGGACGGAGAAGGACCCGGGCGAGCTCTATCGTGCTTTGACGGCGGAGTTCGGCGAGCCCATTTACGGGCGCATCGACGCCCCGGCCACGCGCGAGCAAAAGTCCAAGCTCGAGCGCCTCTCGCCGAAGCAAGTGGATGCGCAGGAGCTTGCGGGCGATCCGATCACTCAGATGCTGAGCGAAGCACCCGGAAACGGTGCGCCGATCGGTGGGCTCAAAGTCTCGACGGCGCATGGTTGGTTCGCCGCGCGGCCTTCAGGGACCGAGGATATCTACAAGTTATATGCCGAGAGTTTCCGTGACGAGGACCATTTGCACCTCATCCAGAGCGAAGCGCAGCGGCTGGTCGCTTCCGTGATCGCGTAAGCGCCGGTCTGCCGCTCTCACTAACGGACGGGACCGAGCGCGTAGCGTCAAGAAACTCATGCGTCAGCTCGTCGAGAAAGAAGAGCCGCTCGACGTCGCTTACAGGATTACCGGATCCCCTTCACGAACTTTAGAAGCGTCTCGAGAGCCTCTGCCGACAGCAAGGTGAACGTGACGCCGCGTAAGCGTCTTTTTTCGACGAGCGACGCCTGGGTCACGGCGTCGGTGATCAAGAAATCCTCGACCGTCAGCCCTCGTTCCCAACCTTTCTTACGCGCATCCAGGAAGTGAAGAGCATCGGGATCGAACCCCACGGCGAGAAGCATGGTGCGTGCCCGCTCCAAGAACTCTGAGCACCGGGACGCGACGGTGATACTCCCGCCCGCGGGAAGCGGCTTGAAGCTCTTGACGAGCTCTTGCTGCACCGAGCGCACCTGAAGCCAGAGACATGACAAATCCGTGGGCAAGAGCCCGGGCAGATCCGCGCTTCGACCGTAGAGCGCGACTGGCTGCGCTCCGACGAAGTGGCCGTCGTCTTGACAAACGCGCTGCGAGACGCCGCGCACAGGGAAGCTCGTCGCGTCCTCGATCTCGCGGATGAGGATGGTCCGAAGCTCCTCGTCGTCTTCCACCACCAATAGATGATCGGGCGGTTGGAGCTCGAGCCAGTGCTTCGCACGTGAGCGAATCTCGGCGAGCGAGAATCCTCGGCGCCGCGCCTTCTGCATGAACTCGTTGATGAGCCCGTCGAGCTCCAAATCGCCGGAGAGGCACGGACGCTCGGCCATCCGCGACACGTACGCGCCGCTACCTTGGCGGAGCTCGACCCAGCCCCGCGACGAAAGCTCGCGATAGGCGGCACTCACGGTGTTCGGATGGATACCCAGCTGCCGCGCCAGAGCGCGCGTGCTCGGAAGCTTCGTCCCGGCCTTGAGCTCTTTGCTGCTGACCGCCAGCAAGATTTGGGTAACGAGCTGCTCCCGCACCGGAACTTCGCTACGACGCGAGACCCAAAAGCGCACGATGCCGAGCAGTCTATCCGACTTATAGGAATTTTGACCGCGTAAGCAAATGCGGGTGAGTTGTCCGCGAGACCGCTTCCGCCGTAGGGCGTTCGAGAGTAGCTATAGATCCAGCGCGAAACTGATGGCGTCTCGAACCTGGAGCATGCGCTCTTCCGCGAGGGTCGTGATCAACGCTCCGATCTTGCCCCTCGAGACGGTTTGCACGTGGTCCAGATTGATAGCACAGTCCCGGTTCATCCCGTCGTTCGAGGAGAGCGCCACTTCGGAGGGAATCTCTCGGGTCGTAGAGGTAATGGGAGCTACCGTAACCTGCCCGAGGAACGCGAGCGCGGAGGATCGTGTGAGAATGACTACCGGCCGCCTTTTATCCGGAATCCTGAACTTGTACCAGCGCACTTCACCGCGTCTCAGCTCGGCCATACCTGCTCGGCCTCCCAGTCATCGAACTCCGCAGGCTCCACGGGATGTCGCTCGTAGCCTTGTTTTTGCTGTTGCTCGAGCGCTTGCGTACGCAGTCGACTAAGAGCGCTTCGCAAGGCATCTCTCGTGAACGCCGACCGCGTCGTACCGCGTTGCGCGACGACCTCATCGACCTGTTGCAGCAGGTCCGCGTCAAGCGTCATCTGAACGGTCTTCATCGCCTCTCCTATAGGTGACGTTTGTGAGTATAATTATAGCTACAATTGTAAGCTATGAATATCCATATAACAATAGTGGAAATCTTGCTAGATCCGTTTTGTCCAAAGACTCATTTCGACGAGGGACAACCCGGCTCGCAGGCTCAGGAGCGGTGCTGCGACGATCCGGCGCTCGGATGTTGACTGTCCCGCAAGATCGGGTTCTCAGCAGGGTTCGTGACAGCGCTCAGGAATAGGCCGGGTCGCTCGCGGTGCGGTTGTTCCGAGAGCAGGTCGAGCACCTCGTGCAGTAGATCGCGGCGGCTGATCTGGCCGACCAGCTCGCCTTCGCGCAGAACCGGGAGGCGACGACGGTTGGAGTCGAGGAAGATTCTGGCGATCGCCAGGAGATCCAAGTCCTCCTCGATCGTCTCGGCGGAGGTGTCCATGAACTGGGAGATCTGCATCGAAGGTGGCTTTCCGCCGCCACGCCATAGCTCGGCGAGGGTCCGTACCAGACGATGGTCCAGCAGGCTCCGCCAGCGACCCTTGACGGAGCGGGCCAGGTGATGCTCGGCACTGAGAACGTCGAACGGGCTGATCTGGCCGATCAATTTTCCGTCCTTCATGACGGGTAGCCGCCGGTAATACGTGTCGTGGAACATCCGAGCGACCTCGAGAAGGTCCATTGTCCCTTCAATCAGTCGGCCGCGGTCCGTGTTCATGAACGCGTCCACTCGGGTGGACGGTACCTGCTCGTAGGCCGAGTTGATCAGCAATCGCATGATGTAGCGTTCGGAGAAGACCCCCAAAAAATTCCCCTTCTCGTTGACGACGGGAGCCCCCGAGAAACGTTGCTTGAGCAGCCTCGAGATCGCTTCGATGGCGTCGGTTTCCGGGCTCAGAGTGAAGAGCTTCTTCGACATGAACGCGCGCGCTTGGGGAAGATGGATCGTCTCCACCCGAGCCTCGCGAGCCGTCTCGTAGAGGACTTTCATGCAACTGCGATCCGAAAGCATGCCGAGATAGCGCCGGCCGCTACCGACCACTGGGGCGCCGCTGATGCGACGGTCAAGAAGTCGACCAATGCCCCATAGCACGTCGTCTTCCGGACCTACGGTGACGAGCTTCGTCACCATGATCTCCTTGGCCAGATGTAGGCGGCTCATCGTTCTACAGACTCGGTTTGCGCCCTGTCGACGCTCCAGCTGCCCTTCATCTTTCCCCCTGTCGGCGCGCACTGGTGCGGGAAGTCCAGGCTGCAGTCGGTGATCGGTTTGCGCAGCGATGGGTCCATCAGCTCATGGATATCGAGCCGCATGGCTTCCCTCGAGTAGGCGGCTAGGTCGAGGATTCCCGTGTCCATGCGGATCGCGTCCTCAGGGCAGACCTCGACGCAGTATCCGCAATAGACGCAGACGCCCAGGTCGATGTCGAAGCGGATCGGGTACTTCTCGACGTTTGGGTCTGGGTGCTCGTCCGGCACGATGGTGATGCATTTGGCCGGACACACCGTCTCACAGAGCATGCAGCCCACACAGCGCGGGGTGTTGTCCTCGCGTACGGTGAGTCGGTGGCGGCTTCGGTACCTCGACATGAGTGGCCTTAGCTCTTCGGGATACTGGATGGTGGCGCTGGCGCGAAGATGCAGGAGACGGCCAAAGAGGTGGGCGATATGGAGGAAGAGGTTACGGAAGAAGTGCGAAAAGGTGATCTTGAGGCCGGAGAGGATCTGGGGGAGATAGGTCTTCTCCCAGAAGGTCAGCTCAGGCCTGCGGACGACTTTGACGGCCATCAGGTGCTCTCCCCGAAGAAGATAACTAGCACGACTGCGGTGAGCGCGGTGTTGGCCACTGCGATCGGGAAGAGCCCTTTCCAGCCGAGGCTCATGAGCTGATCGTAGCGGAAGCGCGGCAGGGTCCATCGTATCTGCATGAACACGAAGCAGAAGATCAAGACCTTGATCGAGAAGCTCGTCACTCCGAGGAGCGCGTAGAACCAGTTGGCGAGCTGGAGCTCTCCTCCCCAGGGGAAGTGGAAGCCGTCCGGCAAGAGGAAGGGCACTTGCCATCCGCCGAAGAAGAGGGTCGTTGCGAGGCACGCCACCACGATGGTCTCGAGGAAATCGGTGAGGAAGAACATTCCGAACTTCATGCCGCTGTACTCGACGAAGTACCCGATGATCTCCGACTCTGCTTCCGGTAGGTCGAAGGGGACTCTTTTGGTCTCAGCGAGGGCCGCGGTCAAAAAGACGATGAAAGCGACAGGCTGGGTGACGATTCCCCACATCGGGATCCACCCGCCGATCATGTATCCCTGGGCCCGCACCAGCTCGGCCAGGTCCATGGTCCCGTAGACCATGATCACGCCGACGATGGAGATGCCCAGAGCAATCTCATACGAGATCATCTGCGCGGTTGCTCTCAGCCCGCCCATGATCGCGTAGTTGTTGCGCGAAGCGAAGCCGGCGAGGATCACGCCGTAGACTCCGAGGGAGAGCATGGCGAAGACGTAGAGCAGCGCCGCGTTGATTTTAGCCACCTGCAGGTCGATGACGCGGTCGAAAAGGATGAGCTGGTCACCGAAGGGAATCGCGGCAAAGGTCACCAAGGCGAAAAAGACCGAGAAGAACGGGGCCAGAGTATGGAGGACCTTGTCCGCTCCGGTCGGGACGATGTCCTCCTTGGTGAACATCTTGATCGGATCGGCGAGGCCATGGAAGAGTCCCAGCGCCCGAAAGCCAAAGATGCTAGCGCGGTTGGCCCCGATGCGGTCCTGGATGAGGGCTGACTGCTTGCGCTCCACCCAGGTATGAAACCCGGCCAGATTCAGGACCGCGAGAAAGACCATTCCCGCCAGAGCGACCTTTATGGCCAGGATTTCGATCATGGCTCGACCGCGTCAAGCTCAGTAGCGGGAGCGGCTGTCGTAATGTCAGCCCCTTGCGCGCCGATGGCGTCGTAGCTCAATCCCCCGAAGAGGCTAGACGCCTTGGCCAAGCCGTCGAAGATCTCTTGCGGTCCGCGCCAGTTCAGCGACTGACCCAACCGCCCGGCTAAATCCAGGAGAACGCGCCAATCCTCACGCGCGTCCTCGAGAGGTGCGAAGGCCCGGCCGATGCGCTGGACGCGGCCGTGACAGTTGACGAAGGTGCCATCCTTCTCCATGTAGGCGGCGCTCGGCAGTACCCAATGGGCGAACGGCACGGTCGCGTTGTCGTTGGTGCCCGACAAGACGAAGAGACCCACTTTCTTTGCGAGCTCCCGAACTCTTTCCTCGCCAAAGAGCTCCACCAGATCGTGCCCGAAGACCCATAGGGCACCGAGGTTCCCAGAGGCGGCCTCGTCCATGATCTGTTCGGCATCCGGTGCCTCGGGGCCGGCCAAACCCAACAGCGTCGCTCCCCGAGTGTTGGGATTCTTGTCGCCCTTGATGAGAAAGTCGTCGGCCGAGCCGGGCTTGTCTGAAACGGAGGCGCTGACTCGGGCTCCCAGGGAATTCTGGAGAATCTCTCGGATCAGGAAGAGCTCTTCGTTGGTGAGCTGAGCCGAGGCCATCACGGCGATCCGGCCCTTGTCCAACTCCGCCAGGGTCATCGAGATTGCGGTGAGGGCCTGCTCCCAGGTTGCATCTCCGTTCGCTCCGTCCGCCGCCGGCCCCTGCCGCACTTTCGTGATCCGTGCCTGATCCAGCCAGCCGAAGCCGTAGCGCCCCTCGTCGCACAACCACCATTGGTTGACGTCCGGGTTGTAGCGGGGCTTGATGCGCACGAGCCTAGCCCCGTCGTTCAGATGAGGCCTGTCGAGCACGAAGTGTAGATCGACGTTGCAGCCTTGACTGCAGCCGTTGCAGACGGTTGGGGCGCTCGACAGGTACCAGACCCTGGCCGCGAAGCGGAAGTCCTTCTCGGTTAGGGCGCCGACCGGACAGATGTCCACCACGTTCGCCGAGTAGGGATTGTCGAGCACCTCACCAGGATAGATCCCAAGCTCCGCCCGGTCGCCGCGGTTGAAGATGCCGAACTCACCGGTCTCGGTAATCTCGTCTGTGAAGCGCACACAGCGGGAGCACAGGATACAGCGCTCCTGGTCAAGCATCACATGGGGGCCTAGCTCCACGGCCTTTTTCTTCTTGACCTTCTGCTCCCGGAACCTCGGGTCGTAGAGCCCGAAGTTCATGTAGAAGTTCTGCAGGTCGCATTCACCGGACTGGTCGCAGACCGGGCAGTCGAGCGGGTGGTTGGCGAGGAGAAACTCCAGCACGGACCGGCGCCCGTCCTCGGCCTCGTCGCTCTGGGTGTGCACGACCATCCCCTCCCGAACCGCCAGGTTGCAGGCGATCTCCAGCTTGGGGGATTTCTCGACTTCGACGAGACAGATGCGGCAGTTGCCGGCGATCGATAGGCCGGGGTGGTAGCAGTAGCGAGGAATGAAGATCCCGAGCTGCTCCGCCGCCTGGATGACCGTGGTTCCTTCGGGAACGGTGATCTCGCGGCCGTCAATGGTCAAGCGGCTCAGGCTAGGCATGGGCGGCCTGGGTGCTTCGGATGGAACGCTCCGTGCGGATGTACTCCTCGAACTCGCTCCGGAATTTCACGATGTAGGATTGCACCGGCCATGCGGCCGCATCCGCGAAAACGCAGATGGTCTTTCCTTCCATGTCGCCGGCGATGGCGAGCAGGTCATCCAGGTCCTGAACCTTCCCCCGCGCTTCGAGGATGCGGTGCACGATACGAAGTACCCAGCCGGTTCCTTCACGGCACGGCGAGCACTGTCCGCACGACTCGTCCGCGAAGAACTTGGCGGCCGACGCCAGCGCCTCCACCATGCACGTGGTATCGTCCATGACGATGACACCTCCGGACCCGGCCATGGTGCCTGCGGCGCGGAGGGAATCGAAGTCCATGGCAACGTCGATCTCATCGGCGGTCAGGATCTTGGCCGAGATGCCTCCGGGGATAACGGCCTTGAGCTGGTTGCCGTCGCGGATACCACCGGCCCTCTCGATCAGCTCTCGTAGTGTGATAGAGACCGGCGCCTCGTAGACGCCGGGCGTGACCACGTGCCCGCTGACGCAGAACAGACGCGTGCCGCCCTGAGTCTCGGTGCCGATCTCCTTGAATCGATCGACTCCTTGGCGCAGAATGAACGGCACACAGCACAGGGTCTCAACATTATTAACGATCGTAGGGCAGGAGAAGAGACCCGAGATCGCAGGGAAGGGGGGCTTGAGCCGTGGAAAGCCCTTCCCCCCTTCGAGCGAGGTCAGAAGCGCCGTCTCTTCGCCGCAAATGTACGCCCCCGCGCCGCGGTGGATGACGACATCCAGATCGAAACCCGTCCCCTTTATGTCCTTGCCAAGCCAGCCGCTTTCGTGGGCCTCGTCGATGGCGCGCTGTAGGCGATGTGCCGATCGGAAGTACTCACCGCGGATATAGACATAGGCTTTGTGACAGTCGATGGCGTAAGCGGCGATAAGCATGCCTTCGAGCAGCGCGTGTGGGTCGCGCTCCATGAGGTAGCGGTCCTTGAAGGTACCGGGCTCGCCCTCGTCGGCGTTGACAACGAGGTATTTTGGCTTGTCCGTGTCCGCGGGGATGAACGACCACTTCCTACCGGTGGGGAACCCTGCGCCGCCCAGTCCGCGTAGATTGGCACCAAGAACCTCGTCGGTCACCTGCTTCGGCGTCAACGAGGTGAGTGCCTTCTTGGCCGCGACGTACCCGCCATCGGCCACGTAGCTATCCATCCATGTCCCATCGGGATTCTCGAAGTGCAGAGAAAGCACCGGCCCATCCGTAGAGATGTAGGGCGTGGGCTCCGGGGTCGACTCCGGGCTAGCGGGCTCTGTCAGCGCGTCGTGGACGATCATGCCGACCGTTTCGCCTTCGAGAGGACCGACGAAGCGTTCGTCGAGTTGAGCCATGGGCGACATTTCGCAGGCGCACAAGCACTCGACTTCGGTGAGGGTCACCTCGCCCCCAGGGGTGGTCTCGCCGGGGCGGATGTTCAACGCTTTCTCGATTCGATTGAGCAGATTGCCGGAGCCGCGCAGCATGCACGGCAAGCTCGTGCAGACGCGGAGCTCGCGCCGGCCCACCGGCTTGGTGTGGAACATGTTGTAGAAGGAGACGGCCTCGCGCACCTTGGAGCGGGACACTCCCAAGATACCTGCGACCCAGTCCTCTGCGTCCGGTGCGACGTAGCCTTGATGCTCTTGAACGAGCCACAAGAGAGGCAGCATGGCCGCCTTGGGGTACTCGTAGCGCTCGAGAATCTCCGCAGCTTTGCCTTCGAGATCAGACAGTTTCAACGGTCGAGCTCCCCACCGATCATGTTCACTGAGCCGAAAGTAGGAATGAGGTCGGACACCATGTCCCCCTCGAGGAGTATGGGCAGCGCCGACATGATGGCGAAGCAGGGCGGGCGACAACGCAATCGGTAGGGCCCTCCGCTTCCGTCACTCACGACGTAAAACCCCAGCTCCCCATTGGCCCCTTCCACCGGGAAATAGACCTCACCCTTCGGCGCCCGCACGCCGTGGCCGTACATGACCAGCTTGAAATTCTGCATCAGCCCTTCGATGTTCCCGTAGGTGTCCTCCTTTGCCGGCAGGAAGACTTGTTTCTGGTCCGCTGCAATCGACGGATGCTGAGCCCGACCGGAACCTTCGAGCGTCGGACCGGCGACGGCGCAACCGCCCGAGATGGCGTCGATGTTCCCCACCTTGGCGAGGTCGACCATCTCGGCGGCGGGGATCGGGCGCCCGGTTTCCGGGTTGGTCAGCACCGGTCCAGGTGGCAGGTCGCGAAGAGCGGCCTCCACGATGCGTATCGACTGCTCCATCTCTTCCATGCGGACGAGGTAGCGATCCATGTTGTCGCCTCGGGTCCCTACCGGCACGTCGAAGGGCAGGCGATCGTAGACAGCGTACGGGCAGTCTTTGCGGACGTCGTACTCCGCGCCGGTGGCGCGAAGGAAGGGGCCCGTGATCCCGTAAGAGATGGCGTCTTCGGCGGAAATCACCCCGGTGCCGTTCATACGATCGGTGAAGATGCGGTTGCGCGTCAAGAGCCCGTGCGTTTCCTCAAGGACTTTGCGGGTCTCCACGAACGCCTTTTTGCAGGGCTCGGCGAAATCGTCCTGCAGGTCTGCCTTTACGCCGCCGACGCGGCAGTAGCTCACGGTCATCCTTGCCCCGGTCACCTTCTCCACGAGATCCCAGAGGTATTCCCGGGCCTTGATCATGTAGAGAAAGACAGTGAACGCCCCGAGCTCCATGGCGGTCGCACCCACGCAGGTGAGATGGTCCCCGATCCGCGAGATCTCCGAAAGAATGACCCGAATGTAGTGGCAGCGCTCAGGGACTTCGATCCCCAAGAGCTTCTCCATCGTCATGCAGTAGCCCATGTTATTGATCAGCGGCGATACATAGTTGAGCCGGTCGGTGTAGGGCATGACGCCGTTATAGTCGACGGTTTCCGCCATCTTCTCGAAGCCGCGGTGGAGGTAGCCAATCTCCACTTCGGCCCCTCTTATCTCCTCGCCCTCGAGCCTGGTCACGAGACGGACGATGCCGTGCATGGCCGGATGTGCGGGACCGATGTTGAGCATCATTTCCCGTGTTTCGAGACGCGCGGCCTTGTTGGGAGTCGTGTGCGTGGTCATGTCTAGTTGACGGGTCCTATTAGGGGCTGGCGCTTGCTGACGGGATAGTCCTTGCGCAGCGGGTGGCCTTCGAACTCTTCGTACATGAGGATGCGCTTGAGGTCGGGATGCCCGCGAAAACCGATCCCGAACATGTCCCAGACCTCGCGCTCCAGCCAGTTGGCTCCGGGCCAGAGCGACGTCAGAGAATCCACCTCCGGGGAGGTTTCGTCTTCTATCAGAATCTGCAGTCGTAGCCGGTGCTTTTTGGCCATCGAGTAGAAGTGGTAGACGACCACGAAGCGCGCTTTGTCCGGCGGCCCGGGCCACGGGTCGAGATCCGGAATCTGAGACATGGGTGTCACGGCTACTCCGGAGGAGGCGAAGAAAGCTGGAGCCGGCGCTTTGCCGAAAGCCGAGTAGTCGACGGCGGTCACGTCCACGAGGAAGTTCATCGAGAAGTCCGGGTCTTCCTTGAGGAAGCGAGCCACGTCGAGAAGCGAGCCCGGCCGCACAACGACGGTCGCGTCGCCCCGGTAGTTGTGGGAAGCCGACACGCCATCGGGAAAGCGCTTGGTCACCGACTCGATCAGGGAAGAGGTATTCATACCTCGATTCGCCCTTTCAATAGCTCCTCCGGGCGCTCTTCGGGCGTCGGCCGCTTGCCGCTCGTGCGCTCGTTCTGGATCTTGTTCTGGAGCTTCATCAGGCCGTCGAGGACCATCTCCGGCCGCGGCGGGCATCCTGGTATGTAGACGTCCACCGGCATGACCGTATCGATGCCCATCACGGTCGCGTAGTTGTCGTAGAAACCGCCCGTGCAGGTGCAGACGCCGAAGGCGACCACCCACTTGGGCTCGGCCATCTGCTCATGGATGCGCACCAAGACCGGAGCCATCTTGTGACTGATCGTACCGACCACGAAGAGAACGTCGGACTGGCGCGGCGAGAATCTGGGGAGGCCGGCTCCGAAGCGGTCGACATCGTAGTGAGAGCAGGCCGTTGCCATGTACTCCATCCCGCAGCAAGCCGTCACGAACGGGTATTGGAAAATCGAGAACTTCCGAGCCCAGCCCAGGGCTTCATCGAGTCGACTTGTGAGAAAAGACGGCATTTCCGGCATATTCACTTCCAGTCTTCATTTCCAATCTAGGGCACCGTTGGCCCACGCGTAGACAAAGCCCACCATCAGCACCCCGAGAAAAACTCCCATCTCGACCAGGCCCAAGGTCCCGAGCGTGCGGTACACGACCGCCCACGGGTAGAGAAAGACGAGCTCGACGTCGAACAGGATGAACAGGATCGCGACGAGATAGAACTTGATCACCAACCTGCCCATCGGCAGGGAGAAGGGTTGTTGGCCGCACTCGAACGGCGCCAGCTTGACGGCGCTCGGATTCTTTTTCCCAAGCGTAGAGCCCAGAAGCACCAACATCCCCGTGATCCCTGCGGCCATGACGATGCTCACTGCGATTCCGATATATTCGGTCACTGGTGATTGCCTCGATGCCAATATACAGGACGGCCGATATTCATGGCGACACCGCCCAGGACATGAGAGTGGCGGGTGAGATGCCGCCGATCAGAGTGACCAGCGCGGCCACCGTGAGTGCCGCGGACACCGCCACCGGCCAGCGTGACGGTGCGGGCTCCTCGGACTCCCTCATGAACATGTACACGGCCACGCGCATGTAGACGAAGGCCGATATCACACTGCAGGCCACGGCCAGCACCGCGAGTGCTACGTGCCCGGCGCGCACGGCGCTCAGGATGACGACGAACTTGGCGACGAAACCGGCGGTTGGAGGGAACCCCGTCAATGACAATAGGAAGAGCAGCATGAGCGAGGCCGCGACGGGCCGCTGTGCGGCCAGGCCCCGATAGCCATCGAGGGTAGCTCCCCGCTCGCCAAGGGCGATCACAATGCCAAAGGCGCCTAGAGTCATGAACACATAAAAGAACGCGTAAGTCATCGTCGCCGACGCCCCTTCGGGAGTGCCGGCGATGAGGCCCAGGATGGCGTAGCCTGCATGCGCGATGGAGGAGTAGGCCAAGAGGCGTTTCATGTCGGTCTGCGCCAACAAGGTGATGCTGCCAACCACAATGGAGAGAGCGGCGAGACCGGCCAGAAGCATCGACAGGACCTCGGCCGCCGAGCCGTACGCGACCAGTGTCACGCGTCCCAGAGCTGCAAGGCCCGCCGCCTTGGATCCGGCTGCCAAGAAGGCGGCGACTGGTGCGCTCGCACCCTGGTACGCGTCCGGCGCCCAGGAGTGAAACGGGGCTGCCGCGATCTTGAAGGCCAGGCCACCCAGCACCAGCAAGATGGCCGCCAAGAGAAGCGGGCTTGTCGCCGTGCCGTGCTCAGCAAAGGCCGACGCCACGGCGGCGAAGTCGGTACTGCCCGCGAAACCGTAGGTCAGGCTGATGCCGAAGAGGAGCAGGGCCGAGGAGAAGGAAGCCACGAGGAAGTACTTGATCGCCGCCTCGTTCGATGTCGGTCTCTGCACGTGGATCCCCACGAGGATGTAGGAGCAGATGGTCATCAACTCCAGGCCCAGGTAGAGGGTCAGCAGATCCACGGTAGAGACCGCGAGCATCATTCCTGTCGAAGCGAGGAGCAGCAGGGCGTGATACTCGCCGCGCGGAACCTCGTCCTCGTCCTCGTCTTCGTCTTCCTTGGTGCTTCGCACTGAGAGAAGCGCGGCTAGAGCCAAGGCGGAGGCGATCAGAATCTTGAAGAATACGGAATAGCCATCCTGGGTGATCATTCCTCCGAAGCCTGTTACGGTGTCCGAACGCAGGACCCCGGCCGAGGCCAGAGCGGCGGTGAGCGCTGCTAGAACCGTCGCGACGGCGGCGGTGGTTCCTTGCCGGATGCGAGGCGCGAAAAGAATGAGCGCTAGCGCCGTGCCGATCAGGATCAGCTCCGGTATGACGAGGGCCAGGTCAGAGACGGTGACACTTCTCATGGCACGACTCCGGCTAGGAGCTCGGCCACGGGAGCACGAAGATAGGAGAGGACGAGCTCAGGATAGAGACCGAGAGTCACAGTGAGGATGGCCAGTGGCAAAAGCGTTGCCACCTCGCGTGGGTTGAGCTCGAGCTCGAGCCCGTGCAACCCCGCGTTGGTCTCACCCATCACCACGCGGTAGTAGAGCCAGACCAGGTAGGTGGTCCCCAGGGCTACGCCCCAGATCGCCATCGCGCCGAGCCAAGCCTGGGTCTCGAAGGCGCTACCGACGATCAGGAACTCCCCCACGAAAGAATTCAGACCCGGGAATCCCGCAGCAGCCAAACAAAACAGCGCGAAGAATGCCGCGTAGACCGGCGCGACCTTAAAAACGCCACCATAGTCCTTGATCTCTCTCGTGTGGGTGCGTTCGTAGATCATGCCAACGCACAGAAAGAGCGCCGAGGTGACGATTCCGTGATTGATCATCTGGAGGATCCCGCCCTCGACTCCTCGCTCGTCGAGAGTGAAGATGCCGAGAGTCACGAAGCCCATGTGGCTGACGCTGGAATAGGCGACGAGGCGCTTGATGTCCTTCTGAACCAACGTCACGTAGGCGCCGTAGACGATGGCTACTGCGGAGATGGCGAGCATGGGTTTTACAAAGAACTCGACGCCGTCTGGAAGAATCGGAATGGAGACCCGCAAGAAACCGTAGGCGCCCATCTTGAGGAGGATTCCGGCCAGGATGACACTGCCTGCCGTGGGCGCTTCGGTGTGGGCGTCCGGTAGCCAAGTGTGCACCGGGAACATGGGCACTTTGACGGCGAAGGCAGCTAGAAAAGCTGCAAAGAGCCAGGCCTGATGATGCGGCTCAAGGCTCGCTCGGGCGAGAGTGAGGGCCTTGAAGTCCATCGTGCCGCAAAGGTTGTAGAGCGCCATCATGCCCACCAGCATCAAGACGCTACCCGTTAGCGTGAAGATCAGGAACTTGACGGAGGCGTAGACGCGCTTTTCCCCTCCCCAGATGCCGATCAGCAGAAAGAGGGGAACGACGATGAGCTCCCAGAAAATGAAAAAGAGAAACAGGTTGGATGCGGCAAAGAGCCCGATCATCGCCGTTTCCGCGACCAGCAAGGCAGCGTAGAACTCCCGCGCTCTGGTGCCAACCGCAATCCAAGAGGCTCCGATGCACAAGACGATCAAGACTGAAGCGAGGAAGATGAACAGCACGCTGATGCCATCCACGCCCATGCCGTAAGTGATGCCCCAGGACGGGATCCACTCTCGCGTCTCTGCGAACTGTAGACCGCTCGAGGCCTTGTCGAAATTCAGGTAGAGGGGGGCCGAGGCTGCCAGAGTCATAAAGGCAGTGGCCAGCGCAATGAAGCGCGCGCGCTGCTCGCCGCCGAGAAGCACAAGAGCAGCACCCACCACTGGGAGGAAAGTCGCGACGGTGAGTACGGGGTAGGCCGTCATAGGGCGAGCATCAACAAGGCCACTAGAGCCAGGATTCCGGCGGCCATGATGAGTCCGTAGTGTTGGACATGGCCGCTTTCGACGGTCTTGAGGTGCTGGCTCAAGCTCCGCGTCGAGCGCCCCACACCCACGAGCGCCGCATCGACCACCCGGCTGTCGAATTTTTGGAACAGACTCGCTGCGCCCAAAACGGGCCGCCGGATCACGAGCTCATAGTACTCACCGATGTAACCGTACTCGAGACGTGCCACGGGACCCAGGATCAGGTTCATGAGACGCGTCACACCACGGCGGTAGAACCAGTCGGTGTCGAGGCTTACCGTGCGCTCGGGATCGAGCTGCTTGAGCAGCAGGAAGAAACCGAGCGCTGTGAAGGCCAACATCCCGAGTGTGCTCGTGACGTGCGGCAGTGTGTACGGAACGTAGTCCGCGGCGTTCGGAAGGGATGGGTAGAGGACGCGTCGAGGAAAAACTCCGATCACGATGCAGGCGGCCGCGGCCAGTCCCATGGCCACGAGCATGTTCACGGGCGGCTCCTTGGCTCTGAGCCCCGAGTCCTTGCCGAAGAACATGTAGTAGGGAAGCTTGAGGCCGGTGTGCAGGAAGGTTCCCGCGGAGGCTAGCGTGAGCATGAGAAAGATCACGGTCAAGTGTTCCTCGCCGGCGGCGGAGACCACCATCGACTTGCTCACGAAGCCGCTGAAGAGTGGCACTGCCGAGATGGCAAAGCCTCCGATCATGTAGAGCCCGAGTGTGACCGGCATGGTCTTGTAGAGCCCACCCATGTCGCTCAGCTTTCGCAACCCGGTCATCTGCAAAACGGCGCCGGCGCCCATGAACAGCAGCGCCTTGTAGAGGATGTGCGCGAAGGCGTGGGCGGTGGCACCGTTTAGGGCCAGCGCCGTCCCGATGCCTACGCCGCAGACCATGTAACCGACTTGGCTTATGATGTGGTAGGCCAGCAGTCTGCGAGCGTCGTTCTCTAGCACCGCGTACACCACGCCGTAGATCGCCATGATGGCGCCCAGCCACACCAAGAGCTCCGTGCCCGCGAAGCCGCGAATCAAAACGTAGACCGCCGACTTGGTCGTGAACGCGGTCATGAAGATGGCGCCGGTGACCGTGGCCTCGGGATAGGCGTCGGGAAGCCACGCCCCGAGCGGCGGAACCGCGGCGTTGAGGAGAAAGGCCGCGAGGATCAAGCCCCAAGAGAGGCTGCCCGAGAAGTCTCCCATGTCCCCGAAGGCGATCGAGCCGGTCTGAGCCCAATGGAGCACAATTCCCGCCAATAGGAGGAGCCCGCCGAACACGTGAACCAAGAGGTAGCGGAACCCGGCTAGAAGCGCACTTCGTTCGCGGCGCAGCAAAACCAAGAGCGCCGAAGCGATCGCCAAAAGCTCCCAGAAGATGTAGAGAGAGAGGAAGTCGCCGGCAAACGTCACGCCGAGGGCACTTCCTGCATAAACCAAGGAAGCTACGTGCTGAGAATCTTCTTTGACATGGAGCGCGTAGATCATCCCGAGCAAGGCCATGATCGAAAACACGTAGGAGAAGATCAGGCTCAGGCTGTCCACCCGGCCGAACACCATTTCCTGGCCGAGGAAGCTGACTTCGCCATGGGTCCCGGGAGTCGTTAAAAAAAGGCAATCGACCACCGCCGCGGCCGGCAGGACGACCATGGCGACGCGCTTGATCCGGCCGCTGAGCAACGGCAACACAAAGGCGCCCAGAATGAGGATGAGCCCCGGGTGGATCCACTCAATCGTCATAGTAGTCCTCGGGGCGCGTCAGCCACACTTTTCCGATGAGCTTGGACACCACGATGATCGCTACGCAAGAGATCAACCCATAGAGAGAGCCCCAGGCAGGCCAGCTCTCGAACGAGAAGTGGTGGTCGCCTCCGTGGAACACAAGCGGCAGAACGATCTCGGTCGCAACGACCACGACCAGGCCGACGTAGAACCAGAGCTTGACCCGCTTGAAGCGGACCGGATCTTCCAGCTGTTTCGTAAGGAAGCTCATGGCAGCATCGCTCTTCCGGCCAACTCGAGCACCGGTCCGGGAAAGAGGCCCAGGAGCAGGCTAAAGGCGGCAGTGATCAAAAGGGGCACCACCATCCAGGGAACCTCGCGGATTTCGTCGCCGTCGTTTTTCTTCGGGGGCTCCGGCTCGAAATAGGCCTTGAAGACGATCGGACCCAGGTAGGCCGCGCTGAGGAGCGAGCTCCCAAGAAGCACGCCCAGTACGACGAGGCTTTCGAGCTCCACCGCGCCGAGGACGAGGTACCATTTGGAGACGAAGCCGCTGGTGAGCGGAATCCCTACGATGCTCAGTGAGGCCAGCGAGAACGCCGCCACAGTCCACGGCATGCGCGTGGCCAGGCCGGAGAGCTGGCTAATCTCGGTCTTGCGGGTAGAGACGTAGATCGAGCCGGCGCAGAAGAAGAGAGTGATTTTGGATACCGCATGGTTGGTGATATGCGCGACGCCGCCCATGACACCACTGGCGTTCAAGAGCGTTGCTCCGAGGACGATGTAGGAGAGCTGGCTCACCGTGGAGAAGGCCAGCCTCGCTTTCAGATTGTCCTGACTGAGCGCCAGCAGCGAGGCGACGAGGATGGTCACCGAGGCGGCCACCAGGGCGACTTGATCGGCACCGATCTCGCGCATGGCGTCGGGACCGAAGACGAAGAGAAAGACCCGAACGGTACAGAAGACCCCCGTCTTGACCACGGCCACCGCATGCAAGAGCGCGCTCACCGGAGTGGGCGCCACCATCGCCGCCGGCAGCCAGCTGTGCAGCGGCATGAGCGCGTTTTTTGCGAATCCAAAAAGAAAGAGAGCGAAGATCACGAGAGAAAGCGTGGGGTGCTCGGCGAGCTTGTCCGCGGGCAGGATGCCGCCGGCGCGAAACTCCAGGGTCCCAGCGAGGTTGTAGGTCAGGATGATGGCCGCCAGCAGGAACACCTTGGCGGCACCCAGCAGGTAAATGACGTACTTGCGAGCGCCGGCCCTGGCCTCGGCGTCTTCGTGATGACCCACGAGCGGGTAGGTGACCAGCGTCAAGCCTTCGTAGAACAGAAACAGCGTGAAGAGGTTGGCGGAGAGGGCGACACCGACAGTGGCTGCGAGGGCTAGAGCGAAACAAGCAAAGTAGCGGGTCTGCGCGTGCTCCTCGAGAGTACGCATGTAGCCGATCGAGTAGGCCGAGGTGAGAATCCAACAGACCGACGCTCCGATGGCGAAAAGAAGGCCGAAGGCATCCACGCGAAACGCGAGCTCGATACCGGGGAGGAGACGGAAGAGCACGATCCCGGGCCCGCCGCCCAAAAGAACCTCCGGCACCATGCTGGCAACGAGAGCGAGCATCGCGATTCCCGCGGCGAACGACCAGAGCTCTCTCAAGTTGGTGCGACGCTCACCCGTGAAGGCGATGAAGAGGGCGCCGACGGCGGGCGCCAGCACCGCGAGCAGCGGTATCACAGACTCACCCATCTCGAGCCATCACCATCTGAGCTCGGTCAGGTCGCCGACTCTGACCCCGGGCTTGTTCCGGTACAAGGCGATCACGAGCCCGAGACCGACCGCCGCCTCCGCGGCGGCCACGGCGATGACGAAGAGGGCCAGAACTTGACCTCGGGGGTCTTCGAGATGCCTGCTAAAGCCGACGAGGCTGAGGTTGACCGCGTTGAGCATGATCTCGGCCGAGACGAGCATCAGGATGATGTTGCGCCGGGCCAGGAAGCCGAACACACCGATCCCGAAGAGGACAGCGCTTAATCCGAGAATCGTTCCCAACGGAACGATCATGCCCTTGCCCCCCTCCTACGGGCGAGGACGATAGCGCCGACGATGGCCGCCAGGAGCACCAGCGAGGCCATCTCGAAGGGCAGCGCGAACGGACCGAAGAGCTCCATGCCGAGGTCCTCGAGGCTCCCCGGCGGCGGGCCATCCACGGCCGCGGCGGCGATGCCGACCTCAAAGAGGTCCATGTCCGAACGGGCGAGCCATGCCCATGCTGCGAAGGAGAGCCCTACAAAAGCGGCGAACGGCCAGTGCTGTCCGAAGCGCGGCCGCGCCTCCTCATCTGGCAGGTCGAGCAGCATCACCACGAAGAGATAGAAGATCAGGATGGCTCCGGCGTAGACGATGACCTGCACGGCCGCCAGGAACTCAGCGTCCAAGAGAAGGAACATGCCCGCCATGTGGAGGAAGAGCGCCAGCACCCAGAGCATGCTGTGGACCGGGTTCTTGCGGGTGACAGCCAGCAGGGCGCTCACGACGCTGGCGGCCGCCATGTAGTAGAAAACTGCCTGTGCGATAAGCAACGTCAGAAACCGGAGTGACGACAATGCCTCGCGCAGGCGAGGTCGCCCAAGCTCCTCTTCCCTTTCCGAATCTTGCCTGTGCCCGGGGGACGATAGTAAGGAGCAGAGGAGTTGTCAACTGTAATGAGCGGGTACCGTAAACCTATCTGAGATATTCGAATGAAGACGGATCGACAGGATGCGGTGAAGTTAGCGTCGCTATTTCGTTCTGGAGAGTTGACGTGGGTTTGGGTGCCCGACAGGGAGCAGGAATCGGTGAGAGACCGACGCGAGCTCGAGAGGAGATGAAACGAGTGGAGCTACAGCTGAAACAACGTCTTGGAGCTTCAGAGATTCGTCAGAAAGCCTGAGTATAGTCTCGAGCGTGATTTCCGTCGTCGTCCCGATCCGAGACGAGCGCGACAACATCGAGCCACTCGTGGTGGCGGTGCACAAAGCCCTGGCTGACCGCCGCTTCGAGATCGTTTGCGTGGACGATGGGAGCGTCGACGGAAGCGGGGACATATTGCAGTCGGTAGTGACTCGTTTTCCTCCCGTCCGGATGGTCAGGCACGAGTGGTCCCGGGGGCAAAGCGCGGCGATCCTAACCGGCGTGTGCGCCGCACGGGGAGAGTGGATCGTCACTCTTGACGGCGACGGGCAGAACGATCCCGCCGACATTCTCGTTCTGTTCCGTGCGGCGAAGCGCGCGTCCCCCACGCCGGCGATCGTAATGGGATGGCGTAAGAATCGAAAGGATCCCTGGGTCAAACGGGTATCCTCGAAACTGGCGAATATCGCATACCGAGCGATCGTCGGGAGCGGCGCGCCCGACATAGGCTGCGGTATCAAGCTCTTTCGCCGAGACACTCTTCTGAAATTGCCCAGTTTCGATCACATGCACCGATTCCTGCCCGCATTGGTGGAAATGCAAGGAGGTGCCGTCTCTTCGGTTGAAGTGCGTCATCGACCTCGACGAAGCGGACGGTCCAAGTACGGCGTCCAAGATCGACTCTGGTCCGGCATCATCGATCTGCTCGGAGTCCTATGGCTCCAAAAGCGGGCTCTCCGAGCGCCGGTCGATCGGGCGCCAACCCTTTCTGTCGCATCTCATCAATTGGAAGCGCCTTCGCGGCTTACGGATTGGGTAAAGTCTTCTCGAAGCCGAGCCTCGAAAGGCGCGGGCGGGATCTCGTCAGGGCCCAGATCGTGACGCAGACACTCACTCAAGTGCTGAAGTATTCGGGACAGCGCGAGAGACCGGACGGCTCGAACAACAAATCCTTCCCCTCCGGCCACTCCTCGGGAAGTTTTGCGACGGCCACTGTATTGCAACGGCATTACGGGTAGAAAGTCGGGTTCCCCGCATACGCCTTCGCCGGTTACATCGCTTGCTCGCGTTTGAGCGAGAACAAACACTACTTGAGCGATGTCGTCTTCGGTGCCGCGGTGGGAATCCTCGTCGGCCGCACCGTGACCGTTGAGGCCGCGAAGAATCGTTTCGCTGTTCTCCCCATGTTGGTTCCAGGGGGGCCGGGATTCAAGTCACGTGGCTAGGCTCGAGCAATTGAGCAAGGACCTGCATCGAAGCTGCTCGTCGAAACACCCTCGGCCGGGCCCAATTTTGTGGCCGGGGGTGCATCTTGTCGAGCGCTTCACGCGCGTCGAGACCGACAAGCTCCTCTACGAATATACGATCGACGATCCGGAGTCGTTCGAGCGAACTTGGTCTGCGGCGATTCCTATGGTAAAGACGGACGGTCCGATGTTCGAGTATGCCTGTCACGAAGGCAACACAGCATGTTCAATCTCCTCCAGGGAGCGCGCGCCGCAGAAAAGGCCGCTAAGGCCGCTGTGGAAGCTGCGAAGACGACATCTAAAGAAGCAGCCATGACCGTCGGAGCGGATCGCTAAGCGAAGCGGTACTTGGCGCGCACGAGAGGTGTGAAATGCGGTGGCTGGCAATGTTTCTTCTCGCGGCGATCCAGACGCCGCCATATGAACAAACGGCCGCGAGCCGCGAGAAGCTCGCGCGCTCGCCGAGGCACATGGAATATGTTGACGTGCCTGCCAATACTGACGAATCCGACGATTCCGTGACGTCTTTCGTCGTCTACCCTGAGCAAAGCCACGCGACGGATTCCGTCGTCGTAATCCACACGGGCCTCGCCATGACGCCGTGGATTCGAACGGTCGCGGACGAGCTCGCGGCAAACGGCTACGTCGCTGTGGTGCCTGATCTTCTTTCCGGCCACGGACCCGATGGCGGCGCAAGCGACAGCTTCGCCAGCAATGTTGCGCACCGCGTAGGCACTCCGGTGCGCTTCGACGAAGCCGATGATGTACGGCGCGCTATGGGGAAGCTCGACCCCGACGAGATTACGCGCCGCCTCGAAGCGGCGGTCCGCTACGCGCGCGGACTCGCGTCGACGACGACCACGGTCAGCGTCGTCGGTTTCTGCTGGGGCGGCACGCAAGCGTTCCGCTTTGCGTCGCACGCGCGCTTCCTCGCAGCCACCTTCGTGTTCTACGGGAGCAATGCTCAGGCAGACGAGAATTTGTCGAAGATCACGGCGCCCGTTTACGGCTTCTACGGCGAGAACGATTTCCGCATCAACGCGACGCTCGAGGACACAGTGGCGGGCATGGCGGCGGCCGGCAAACGCTTCGAGCCCGTCATCTACGAGGACGTCGGCCACGGCTTCGTGCAGGCAGGCATGGGCGACCGGCGGATCTTGGACCCGGAAGGCGCTCGCTTGGCCGCGCTCGGGAGCCAGCAGGCTTGGAAGCGTCTACTCGATCTACTCGGCCGCGCCGCCGCAGAGTGACAACGATGAAAGCGTCATGACTGCTGCCCTGATCGTTGCGGTGGTTTTGAACGCTGCTTTGTTCCTCAGCTGCGTGAAACTGGTGTGGCGATTCAATGTCCGCATCCCCGAGCTGTGGCAGCTGTTGAAGGACAAGGGGCGCGCCCATCGCGTTAGGGAGGTGCACGACGAGCCGCGTACCAATCTGCCGTCGACCAAATACCTGTACGATGAAGTCGACTTCGACGATAGGGACATCCGCGAGCTGAAATCGACGTTGAAGGCTATGCATCGGGTCGCCGTTGGCTCCGTCTTGCTTTTTGGTGCCGTGATAACGAGCACGATCGCGCTCTTCGGACGCCTGGCTTCCGATTAGCACAGCCAGATCCGCAACCATAGCGATCGCGTTATACTCGCTGCCGATCTATGGAGGAGAAATGTCGAAATCAAGAAAAGTAAGTCGACGCAAGGTCCTGGCGGGGGCCGCTGGCGTCTTGGGAACGGCTGTTTTATCCAGCAAAGCCAACACCCAGACGACCGCGCCCTCGGATCCGACCAAAGTTCAGGGACGCCTCGCGAGCGAGATCGGCCAGCGCTCGCCGCACGAGCAGCCGCAACGGATCCCGTTCCGCTCGACCCGCACGTCGTCTCACTCGCCACTCTAGGATCTCGAGGGCATCATCACTCCGTCCGACCTTCACTTCGAGCGGCATCATGCGGGTATACCGGAGATCGACCCCGAAAACTATTCGCTTCTGATCCACGGCATGGTGGAACGACCGACCGTCTATACTCTCGCCAACTTGAAGCGCTTTCCTGCGAAATCCATGATCCGTTTCCTCGAGTGCTCGGGAAACGGTGGGCGCTCCTACCGTCTCGACAGCAGGCGGCGCGAGATGACGCCGCAACACGCCGACGGCCTCACCAGCACCAGCGAATGGACCGGCGTACCGTTAGCGACGCTCTTCGAGGAAGTGGGCGCGAGCTCGAAAGCAACCTGGTTTCTCGCGGAAGCCATGGATGCGGCGGTGATGACGCGTAGCATTCCCATGTCCAAAGCTTGGGATGATGCGATGATTGCTTACGGGCAGAACGGGGAAGCGCTTCGACCCGAGCAAGGGTATCCAGCCCGGCTCTTTCTTCCTGGCTATGAAGGGAGCTCCAACGTGAAATGGATCCGCCGCATCGAGCTCGCGGATCGGCCCTTTATGACTCGGGAGGAAACATCGAAATACACCGATCCGTTGCCTTGGTGCACAACTCGCGATCTCGGTCCACAATTGTCCTGTACTCGCGGATACGAGGTTCCCCATGAGCATTTTCAAACGCACTCAGCGGAAGTATGTGAAGAAGGCCTATCGCGTGAGGAATTGGCGTGAATATGAGGCGGGTCTACGCAACCGTGGGAGCCTGACCGTCTGGATCTCGCTCACCGCCGGCAAGCTTGTGAACTGGGACGCGCCCCGGCCAAGGAGGAGGAAACCGGGCCGTCAACGCAAGTACTCGAACCACGCCATCGAGACGGCTGTCACCCTGGGCATGGTGTTTCATCTGTCGTCTAGGCAGAGCGAGGGATTGCTGCGATCGTTGTTCGCTCTGATGAAGCTAGACAATGATGTGCCCGATCACACCACGATCTCGAGGCGCAAGGCGAAGCTGGGTAAGGTCCCCTTCTACCAAGACAAGCAGAAGACGCCGTTGCACATCTTGATCGACAGCAGCGGTCTCGCTGTCCACGCCGGCCAGCTGCGCAGAGCACCAAATAGCAGGGACTATCGCAAGCTCCATCTGTGTGTCGACGAGCAGAGTGGCGAAGTCGTCGCCGGCGAGCTGACGAGCAAAAGAGCCCGCGATTCATCGCGGGTTGCATCGCTTGTCGGACAGAGCGACAGTCCCATCTCATCGGCCAGAGCTGACACCGCATACGACGCCAGCGGCGTCTATGAGGCAATCGAGAATCACAGCGCTCATCGCTCGCCGAGGGTGCTGATACCGCCGCGCAAGGGCGCCCTGCTCGCATCGGGGCCGGCGAGCAGCCGACAGCGCAATCGCAACATTGCAGCACAAGCTCGGCTCGGCAAACGAAAGTGGCACACAGAATCGGGCTACAGCAAACGGAGCAAAGTCGAGACAACGTTCCATCGCTACAAGGCTATCGTGGGCTCAGCGATGCGAGCGAGAGGGTTGGCGGCACAGAGAGTCGAGGCAAGGATCGGGTGCAAGATTCTCAACACCATGACGGCGCTCGGGATGCCTGATAGCGAGATGATCGGATGATGGGAGTCGGGGCCAAGCGAGCTCTCGGCCTCTATCGGAGTTGTGCACCAAGGCAACGAAAAGGTAGAGAACCAGCGACGAGTCGAGGACGCCGGAGACCGCGAAGGAGACGAGCGCCAGGCCGATCCCGGAATACAGCACGAGGACGACGAGGCCTACGCAGAACTGGCCGAGAATCTTCCCCGTCATGAGCTCCATCGGTGAGACGGCGGAGAGCAGCATTTCGACGACACGGCTCTGTTTTTCTTCGATCGTCGTCGTCAGAAGGTATTGGCCGCTCACCATCACCGACATCAACACGAGGCCCATGAAAGCGAGGGGCATCACCATGTTCAGGACCCCGAGCGTCTCGCGCTCCCCCTTCTTCCGTCACGGTCGTCGAGCGCCGATACGCGACCTGAGTAATCGCGTCGATCTCGCCGCGATCGAGGCCCCGCGCTCGGATCCGCGCGTCGACAATGGCCTCCCGCAGCGCGTCATGGAGCTCGCTCTCCACGCGGTCGTCGAGCTTCTCGCGGACGAAGAGCTCGTAACTTCCTTCCGCTTCGTCGATGGCGTTCGGCTCGACGATCGCCACCGCCAACCGATTCGGGTCCGCTAGAAGAGAAGCTTTCGCATCCTCGAGCCCGCCTTCGAGCCGCTGAACATCGAGTTCTGGCACCTCGCCCATCAGACCTCGCATCGTCGTTTCCGAAACAGTGTCGGGCGCGACTTCGCTCGCCGTGTCCAGTAGATGCCGACGCCGTTCGGCCATCGCTTCAGGCTCGAGATAGTCCCGCACGACCGGGAAGACGACTCCCGTAGGGTCGCGAAGGAGAATCTCACCCGCGATCGGCGGGGCCGCTTCGTTCATGAGCGCGGGCATCACGAGTATGAAAAGGCCCATCAGGACCGGCGTCAGAAGAACCCCGATGATGAACCCTTTGGTGGCAACGGTCGTGACGAACTCGCGCCACGCAACGTGAAACAGCTTTCTCAACGTTCGGCCCCCACGAGCTCGAAGAACACTTCTTCGAGGGTCGGCCGGGCAAGCTCGAGTCGCCGCGGCGCTACGCGCTCGGCGACCCGACCCATGATGTGCGAAATCTCGGCGCCCTCGTCGAGACGTATCGTGTACCCGCGCTCCTCCCGCTCGACGGCTGCGACACCGGGGAGGGCTCCTAGAGCGACCTCGTCCGCTTCCCGCGTCTCCGCGAGGGGATCGAGCTCAATGGTTCTCGGATCGAAGCGGGAGCGGACGGCGTCGAGGCTTTCGTCGAGGACGACAACGCCGTCATGGATCATCACGATGTGCTCGCAGATCTGCTCGGCCTGGGGCATCACATGCGTCGAGAACAGGATGGTCGCGCCGCGCGCGTGCTGCTCGAGGACGAGCTCCCGCAAAAGACGCATGTTGACAGGGTCGAGGCCGCTGAAGGGCTCGTCCAAGATGAGAAGCTCCGGCTCGTGCAAGACGGCCGCGACGAATTGCACTTTCTGCTGCATCCCCTTCGATAGCTCCTCGCAACGCTTGCGCTCGACTTCCGCGAGACCGACCCGCTCGAGCCAATAGCGCACCCGCTGCATCACGTCAGCTTCGTCGACTTCTTTGAGCCGCGCCAGGTAGGCGAGAAAAGCACCGACCTTCATCTTACGGTAGAGCCCGCGCTCCTCGGGAAGGTAGCCGATACGGTCTTTGACTTCGAGCGCCGAGCCACCGAGCACCGAGACGCGCCCGTCATCGGGAAAGAGAATCGACATCACGAGGCGGATCGTCGTGGTTTTGCCCGCGCCGTTCGGGCCAATGAATCCATAGAGGCCGCCGCGAGGGATGGCGAGCCCCATCGAAGCGACTGCGACCTTCGAACCGAAGGACTTGGTCACGTTGTCGAGAACGATGGCTTCGCTCATGAATAGACGCCGATTATGCCATGAAGACGAAACGCGATAGCCTCCCAGCATGAGCTTGGTTTTCTACAAATTTCCCGACGCTCTCATGTCGAGCCGACGGGGATAGGTATCACGGAAACGGTGCTGCACGACGTGCGCGGTCCGATCGGCCGCGCGCTGCAAACGCTGTACGTCGGAAGCGTTAGGAAGTCCGGAACCGGTTGGCGCGCCAGAAGGTTCCGGTGTCGTTCTCGCGGACGCCGTATTTCCTCATCGCGGGCAGGGCCCAAGGAGTGATGAGCTGGCGAATATAGAAAGGCTGCTCGACGACGTAGTGATGGAAGCAGTGTGTCGTCCCGAAGTTGAAACACAATAACTGGAGCGGCCACAAGTAGAAAGGGCGCAGTACCTGTGTCTCTTCGGTGATGTTCCCGATGTCGTCATAGTAGTGACAGTTGGAGGAGACAATTTGGAGTGCAGCTTGGCGCAAGTAGTTTGGAAAGACCCACGCAATCGCGAGCAAATCCAGCCACGGATAGACGTGCTGCATCGTGGCCGAAGGGGTGATGCCCATCAAGATCGCGGCGTGGTAGATGGTGAAGCTGAGTAGCACGAGAAGGAACAAGGGATAGAACGGAAGACAAGCGAGAGCCAGGTTCCGGCGACGAAAGGCCGGGATCTCACACCGGAGGTCGCGCCCGTTCAGAAGGACCGACATCAAGCCGTCGACGGAGATGACGAAGCGACGGAAGCCCCAGGGAGTGCCGAGCCCCACTAGCCTCTCTTCGACATCCGTGTGCGTTCCCGACGCCCCGTGATGATGAAAGTGGATCTTCCGACGGTACCAGCCGTGCGGCACGTTTCCGCGGAAAGCCCACACGAAGAACATCATCGCGTTGTGAACGATCGGGCGTTTTCGGAAGTAGAGGTAGTGAATCAGATCGTGCTCGATCTCGTGAAGAATCGACGCTGAGAACGCGCACTGCAATATGCAGACATAGCCGGGGATCCATCCCGTCCAATAGAGCCAGCCCGAGACGACCATACCCGAAGCAGCTAGAACGAGAAGCGTGGCCCCTATCGCGTTTTGATGTCGCAAGACCGCGAATCGCTCGAGGAGCCGGTCCTCACCGCGCCGGATCCAGCGCCGGATGCGGCGGGCTCTTTCTTCTGTGGAGAGAAGACGCCTGGTCGCCATATCGCCTAGCTTATCCCCATGTCACTTTTCGAAAAGCGGTCATCCGGGATTTCACTCCCCTCCGTGACCACTGTATATATTGTATATGTACAAGTAGTGGCTCTTTCGAAATGAGATGGCCACTATCGGCGGTTTTCGACCGCGGCGACGAGGCGATCAGCCAGTTCGTCGAGGTCGATCCCGATGGCGCGATTCCTCTCGAGGACGGTCGACACCCACTTCCCCGGAAGCCGCTCGGCGCCCAAAAACGCGCCCACCACGGCACCGGCGACAGCGGCCGTCGTGTCGTTGTCGCGCCCATAGTTGACGACGAACTCGAGCGCGCCGCGAAAATCGAAATCGCTATAGAGGAGTGCGGTCAAGTTCACGAGATGGATCTCGCCCGCATGAAACGGCATGCGCTGTTGCCGCTCGTCGAGCAACCGATAGGCTTCATTCAGCTGCGCGCGCTCGATAGGCTCGTGCCCGCTGTCAACCCACGGGTCGTGCGCCAGCGCATCTTTGGTCAGCCCTACCTCGCGCGCCCTGTGTGCAATGGCACGGGCATCGCGGAGAATGTTGAACGCCTGCCTCCCGATGAGGCGGCTCTCAAAAAAACCCTGAGGGTCGACCTCCGATAGCACGGCGAGGATCGACTCCGGCGTCGAGCCTTCCGGAATCGCGGCAGCGATCATCGCCGCAGTGATGGCACTCACGTCCTTCGCGTAGCCGAGATCGTAGATGTCGACGGCGAAGGTGTTGCGATACGCGGCTTCGGGCTCCCCTGGATAGAACGTGCCCAGAGCCGGCGCGAACAGGATGCCGGCACACACCATCTCACCACCGTAGAATCGGTTGAGCGCGCTCGAGTACTCGTCGATATCGCCGTCCGTATACGCGCGTGCAACCCGTTCCCACTCCTCGAGCCACTGCAAGCGCATGACGCCTTCGATCAGCGCCGGGGCGGGGTCGTCCATGGTGAGTCGGCGCAGCTCTTCGATCTCGGCCGCGAAGCGCGAGGACAAATAGGCGGCAAAGTCTTTCGCGTGGAGCTCGCCGTCACCCGCTCCGCTCAAGTAATCGATAGCTAGCGCCTTCCAACGCGTGTCGTCAGTGGTAGTGCCGGCGCGGACGTTGAGCTCCCACGTTCCCTCGGGTGAGGGCTTCGTCATCCTGGGATGAAGGTCCTTTACGAACCCGTACTCGGCCTGGATCTGCTCGCGTGTCCACATCTCGCTCGGCGCGCCCATCGCATCGCCGATCGCGGAGCCGACGAGCATGCCGAGGATCTTGTCGCGCAGAAACGCATGCTCCGCTTGGGGCTCTGTGAGAAGCGCGAACAAGATGAGGAATTTCAAAGACACGAAGCGCTAAATATACCGCAGTATAGGACTCACTGTTGTCCCTCTTGCCACGGCGTTGTAGAGGCCCCAATAGAGACCGTTGATGTACCAATGCACGAAGAGACTGCGCGAACCAGAGCCCGTCATCGCGATCAGGCCGTCACGCGCCCACTGGTCGCGCGCGTAGGTCGTTCGATGGGTATAGCCACGAAGGGCGAAGGACGCTCGTTGCGATATCAACGGCAGGAGAAGAGCGTGTGATCCAACGCTTCGGAGCGCGCCCCGAGCTGCTGGCGGCGCAAAGCGTGCCGAATCTCATGCCGAGTCGGCGAATCGCCATAGAAACGACTTGGGCGAGACGTCGGGCCGCGCCGTGGAGTACGATAACCGGTGGTCCCGACTACATGGGCCATCGGAAGTAACCAAAGTGAAAGCGCAAAAACGGCGTCGAATAGCCGGGATGCTATTGACGCTGGCGACGGCTATTCAGTCTGCTTGCACTGTTGAAGAGCCAAATCGAGACCGGGTGGACTTTCTCTTCACGGACGCCGAATGGAAGGAGTATGGGCGGAGAATCAAGCAATCGAACCGGAGTGACTTCTCGCTCTCCGTGCGGATGGGCGAGCACTGGGAGGCGGCGAGAGCCACGGCACATCTGCGCGGCAAAGGTTCGTTTGGCTGCGCACGAAGAAACTACACGCTCAACCTGTACGGGAAGCGGCCTCGCTTTGCCTCTCTCGACTCGGTGACCGACGAATTCTATCTTTTGAGCATGTGCCTTGATCACGGCTATGTACGCCAACACACGGTGCTCAAGCTCTGGAGTCAACTTGGACTCTTTCCAATGCAGCTTCGCTACGTGGAGCTGACGCTGAACGGAAGCTCGCGAGGCGTGTATCTACTCGTTGAGAAATTGGATCGGATCCGCTTCTCGCGAAGCGGGCTACGGGCGCTTCTGAGGCGTAACTTCTCTTCCGTCAGGACGCTAGTGGAGGTGAAATATTCGAGGACGGGTGAGCAGGAAGCGAGAGCTGATTACGAGAAAACGCTCGAGGAATTCGTGGGGCTTTCAGGAGAGCGACTCGTGGCCCGCTTTCGCGAGCGCATGAATCTAGACCAGTATCTGTTGTGGATCGCTTCGAACGCACTCCTCCAGAACGGAGATTCCGTTGACGAGCTGTGGTTGCTCGCGGAGGACAACCCGACTCCGCAGGCCGGCGCCCGACCCTATTACACGTTCTTCGCCTGGGACCCAGACGACGTCTTCAACGTGTGCCATTTGGATGGTCGATATGCGTTTCGCGACCCCTACGAGCTCACCTACTGCGCCGAAGCGGAGTGGGACCACATCCTGCTGGGCGACCCGGTTGGCTACGCGCTATATGTCGACGTGCTCGAGGACCTCGTCGAGACCCGGCTCAAACCTCGAATATTCGACGACATCCTTCGGGAAACGAGCGACGCGCTGTTGCCTTTCATGGCGCGCGAAAACGTGGCTTCGGCAATGTTAGAGCTCTTCCCGAACGGAAACGGCTCACCCGAGTCAGACCGGGCGACGGCGGAGGCTACGATACGAGACACCGTGCAGCGATTGAGCCAATCCTTTGAGCGCTCTTCGAGTGTGTTGGAGGAGCGGATTGCTCGCTACCGGGAATCCGTAGCCGCTTCCTCAGCCGAAACGATTCGTTAGATCGTGGCGTCCGCTTCTTACACGAGCGAGTCCAAGTTCACATAGGAAACCTGGAGGTGGGGGAACTCCTTCTTGATCTCGGTTATCAGCTGGGTCGTTTCTTTGGGGCCGCCCGGGGTGACTCTGGCTCGAATCTGCACTTGGCCATCCTCGAGATCAAATCTCTGAATCGTCAGCCCGCCCGTCAATCGCTCGAGAGCTTCGACAATACTGGCCTCGTCAGCGGTTTCGACAAAGCGCTCGGCATCGCCGATGACGGTCAGGAGAAGGTTCTGCCGCGACGCGCTCCACCCGAGAACGCGCCGGCCGACGACGAAGATCGTGACGATGACCACGGCAACCGCGGCGAGCAATCGGTGCTCGGCGCCGAGCGCGAGCCCGACCCCGATGCACAAAAAGAGATAAACGAGCTCCTCCGATGTCTTGATCGCCGCGCGGAAGCGGACGATCGAGAGCGCCCCGACCAAACCCAAGGAAAGTGCCAGCGAGGACTTCACGACGAAGATGATGACGACCGTCACCATGGTGAGCATCGGGAACACACCGGAGAAATTGTCACGGTTGGAGATGGAGGTGCCGAAGCGCTTATAGAGCTCTCGGATGTAGAGCGCGAGAGCTCCACCGATGAGCATGTTCACCGCGCAGTTGAGGACCATGGTAAGCTCCGGTCCTAGATTCTGGGGCCACATGACGAGCGATTGTATCTCACCTTGAGTTCCTCCAAACAGTCCTGCTGGCCAGCGGCCATGTCAACCGCTAAACTCGCTGGGTCGATCGATATGCATCCGTTTCTTCCTAGGACGATGGCGGCTTTCGTTTCCGTCGTCCTGTCGTCACTCGCTGGCGCCGCCGCTCAAAACGTCGTGGCCGATACGCGTTTCAACCGGGAGCGCGGTTTCTACGATTCGGGTTTTGCAGTTGTCATCCAGTCCGGCACCGAAGGCGCCCGTGTTCGATACACTACCGATGGAAGCGCGCCGAGCCCGACGCACGGTCTCGGCGACGAGAACCCCGTTGTCGTGAGGATCGATAGCACGACGACGCTGCGCGCGATGGCGTACAAGAGAGGGCTCACGCCGAGTAATGTCGACACCCACACCTACATTTTTCCGAAGCACGTCGTCAGACAGCCCCGCTACCCGAGCGGATTTCCGACCTCGATAGGCGGGATCGGCATGGGCGGTTTGACTGAATTCGACTACGAGATGGACCCCGCAATCGTGGATCACGTGGATTATCGTCGCGAGATCTTCTCCGCTATGAAAGCGATTCCGTCGCTTTCCGTCGTGATGGACAAGCAAGATCTATTCGGCCAAGTGTTCTCCGATGATGGTAATCTGAAGCGCTCGGAAAGCGGCGTCTATTTCCGGAGCCAAGCGAAGCCCGGGAGGGGCCCCGCATCGGTTGAGCTCATCTATCCGCACCTACCCGATCGCGGTTTCCAGGTCGATTGCGCCGTCGAGTCGCATGCAGGCTACGGCGCCAAACGAGCGCTCAAACTCGTTTTCAAGAATGAGTATGGGGTTGGCAAACTCCGCTCGAAGCTCATGCAGGACGCTCCTCTCAACGGAAAATCGGCCACGACCAAGTTCGATCGGCTCGTATTGCGCTCGGGCCACACGCGCTCCTTCGCGGGCCACGACGCCGGCGAGACGACCTACGCGAGGGATCAGTGGACACGCGATACGGAGATCGCGATGACCGAGCTCGGCGCGCACGGGACGTTCGTCCATCTGTATCTGAATGGTTTCTACTGGGGTCTCTACAACGCGGCCGAGCGTCCGGACGGATGGTTCACATCGGCACATTTAGGAGGTGAGCAGTCGGACTGGATGGCTGTGAATCACAACGGCGTACTGCACGGTGACGATAGGCGATGGCATTACCTTCGCGGACCGTTGAAAAACAAAGACATGCGGGTCCTCCAGAATTATCGGGAACTTCAGCAATCTTTGGACGTCGAGCATTTCGTCGACTACATCATTCTCGCGTGGTACTCGAGACTCTACGACTGGGGACCCGATCGAAACTGGTATGGGGGTAATAGAAACAACCCGCCGGGCCCGTTCCGCTACTTCATGTGGGATGCGGAATATACTTTGTTCTCGGGTGACACGCCCATGGCGTGGGTGCACGGACTCTTCACCCGGGCCGCGGCCACGCGATCGGGGGACATGGTCGGGATCTGGCACGCGCTCGCGCAGAGTCGCGAGTTCATGACGCTATTCGCCGATCGAGTCTATCAACACTGTTTCCATGGTGCGCTCACCGAAGAGCGCTCGATTGCGCGTTGGAGGCGACTTGTGGCTTATATCGAGTCAGCCGTGGTCGCGGAATCTGCCCGCTGGGGCGATGCACGCAAGGCGCTCGGCGAGCCGACAAGGACGCGGAACGACACTTTCTTGCCACAGGTAAGAAGGGTCGAAGAAGTGATGACGGGAAACGTCTCGCACTTCATCGAAGTCTTGAGACAAGAGGACTATTACCCGCGGATCGACCCGCCCGAGCCCACGAGGATTTCCACATCGTCGGTTACGCTGGTCCAAACCCAAGGCGTCGAGATTTATGTGACCCGCGATGGTAGCGACCCTCGCGCGATCGGCGGAGCTGTCTCGAGCCAGGCAAAACGCCTGCGAAGCGGTGATAGCATCGCGCTCGAAGGCACGACGAAGCTCAAGACGCGCGCCCGGGACGGAATGGAATGGAGCGCATTGCGCGCTATTACGGAGACCTCGTGAATCGGGCAGTCATCCTCATCGTCCTGACGCTTTCCGGATGTGAGGAACCTCGGACATCGCTCGTCGAGCGCGGCGATCTGGCGGAGCGCGCGCGGTTCGAGCTCTCGGGTGCTGCACATGATGCCTTGGTGCTTCCTTTTCCCGCCGAGCGCCGTTTCGAGGTGGATCTCCCGAGTGCGGCTTTTCTCCGTGTTTCGCCGGCGCTCGTCACCGAGCAGAACGTCCGCCGCGCCCGCGTTTCCTTTGGGGTCATCGTCGAAGCGGAAGACGACTCCGTCGAGGTTTTCAACGAGGTCTTTCGATTCGGCGACGCCAACCGCTGGCACTCGCGCGTTGTGGACTTGAGCGCGTGGTCGGAAGAGCGGGTCGTGCTCGTGCTCGTCACGCGTACGCCCGAGGATCGTAATGTCGATATTCTGTGGGCCGACCGGGTCCGGACGGTCTGGGGGGAGCTCGCGCTCGTCTCGAGCCCGGGACGTATGCTCGCGAAAGCGGCGGGCGATCTCACGCTCGATGCGGAATCCTGGCTTCTGGAACAAGGTGGAGCCGACTACAACCAAGGCGTGAGTCTCGCCACGAATCTCATCCTGGCTGGCTTTTTGGCGCTCGTTATACGCGGTCTCTATATCGGCTTCGCCCCCGTCCCATCGAATCGCCACGCGTTCGGCAAGCTGTTTCCCGTGTTCACCCTCACGACCGTTCTGGTCATCGTCGTCGTGGAGTCGTCACTCGCTCTGTCGCTCGGGCTCATCGGTGCACTTTCGGTCGTTCGCTTTCGCACCGCCATCAAGACGCCAGACGAGATCGCCTATCTGTTGTTTTGCATCGCCGTGGGTGTGGCCCTCGGGGCGCGCCAACGCCCTCTGGCGGTCGCGGTCGTCGTGCTCGTCTCCCTTTTCGTGGTCGTGCGACAACGGCTGTGGCCGCGGATGCCAGACAGGACGCTCCTTCTCGTCGTTTCCGGCGATGCCGATCGGTTCTTTGAGCAGCGTGCTCTCGAGCAGATACCTTCCGTCGTCCAAGAGTTCCGGATGCGGAGACTCGAGCAGGAAGGCGACCGCGTAGAGCTCTCGGCCGTGGTTACGGTCACGGGCCCTCGCGGCGTGGCCCGCCTCGTCGCAGACATACGAAAAAAGCTCCCCGCGTTCCAGTTCTCGTTTGTCGAGGCTGATGAGATCCCCTGACGCGTTGTCGTTTGCTCTCGAGGCAGCGAGCGCCGCCGCACCTGGGCGCCGTGAGCTAAAGTTCTCGCTTCCGAATGTGGACGCCGGGAAGTTTCGCTCCATACTGGACGTCAATTGCCGCCGCGTAAGCTACGGAGGCGCGAGGTCGCGTGTGTGCAGCATCTATTTCGACGACGCGGCCCTGAGCGCTTGCCGCGCCAACCTCGACGGAACGTCGCGGCGCACGAAGACCCGCATCCGTTGGTACGATACCCCGTTTCCGGAAAAGAGGTTCTTTTTCGAAGTCAAACGTCGCGAGGATGACGGGATCTTCAAAGAGAGAGCGCCGATAGTACCTGGCGCCTCGCTCGCTTCGATGCCCTTTCACGAGATCGTCGTCGGACTCGCGCGCGTTCTTCCGGCGCGCCTACGGGAGCACCTGCGAGCCCGCTCGGAGCCCAAGCTCCTGATCGAGTACGAGCGCACGTACTACGAAGCATTGGATGGCCCCATCCGCATCACGCTCGACCGCGACCTCACCTGCTGGGGACAGGGCGGGCTGTATCCGAGCCGCCGCTTCCCCGCGCGTGTCCCCGGCTTAACGATCCTCGAAGGGAAAGCTCCGTTTGGTCACGAAGAGCGCATCCGTGATCTCCTCCACCCCCTCGAACCCTGGGTAACCCGGTCGTCGAAATACGTCCTGGCGTGCCAACACCTCGGGCTGTTGCCGTCGTGAGCGCCGTGTGTACACGTACGCCGTTGCTCCGCCCACAGGGCGCGCTATTTTCCAAGTGAGCTCCCGGGGAGCTACATCGACTTTGCTACAATTCGCGATGGAGGTTCCATCGGATGAAAAGGCTAGGCATTGGCATCTGTCTCTGTTTCGTGGCGACGACGCTTTTTTCAGAGGACGGCAATTGGACGCGTTGGCGAGGCTCGCGCATGGACGGGATCGCGAAGGACGCCAACCCACCCATCGAGTGGAGCGAGGAAAAAAACGTAAAGTGGAAAGTCGCGCTGCCGGGCCAGGGCTCTTCGACGCCCATCATTTGGGGCGAGCACCTCTACATCTTGACGGCGATTCCGACCGACGGATCTGTCGCTCCGCTGGCGCCGCACGCGAACCCGAACGCGCCGCAAGGGCAAAGGCGTCGCCGCGGCGGGCCGCCGCCCACATCGATCGAGCAGGAGTTCAAGCTTCTCGTTCTGAACCGCGCCGACGGGAGCCTCGCTTGGGAGCGGACCGCGACGAAAGCCATGCCACACGACGGCAAGCAAGCCAATAACAGCTACGCTTCCGCCTCCGCCATGACCGACGGCGAGATCCTTCTCGCTTATTTCAACTCCTGGGGCCTCTACGCCTATGACATGGAAGGCAACTTGAAGTGGAGCAAAGATTTCGGCGACTTGTACACGCGGGGCGGCTTCGGCGAAGGCGCGTCACCGGCGCTTCATGGAGACGTCGTCGTCGTCCAATGGGACCACGAACGCGAGTCTTTCATCGCCGCGCTCGACAAGAACAGCGGCGAGGAGGTTTGGCACCAAGCTCGCGACGAAGTCAGCTCTTGGGGCACGCCCCTCGTCGTCGATCACGCCGGCCGTTCTCAAGTCATCGCCACAGGAACGAAGAACGTGACGAGCTACGACTTGGAGACCGGCGAGATCGTCTGGTCCGGACCGGGTCTCACCTTGAACGCCATCCCGTCGCCCGTCGAAAAGGACGGTATCGTGTACGTTACGAGCGGCTTTCGCGGCAACGCCGCTTTCGCCGCTCGTTTATCCGAGGCCAAAGGCGACATCACGGACACCTCGGCCATTCTCTGGCAAGTCGACCGGGATACACCCTATGTCCCCTCTCCTCTTCTTTACGAGGACATCCTGTATCTCGTGAAGAGCAACAACGGAATCCTGACCGCTCGCGACGCGAAGACGGGCGAAGCGCATTACGGTCCGGTACGGCTCGAAGGCATTTACGAGATCTACTCGTCGCCCGTCGGGGTGAACGGCCGTGTCTACATCCTCGGCCGCGACGGCAACGCACTCGTTCTCGACAATGGCCCCGAGCTCGAGATCCTCGCAACGAACTCCCTGGACGACGGCTTCGACGCGTCTCCCGCGATCGTCGGTGACGAGATGTATCTCCGGGGCTATCGTCACCTGTACCGGATTTCGGAGAATTGAGAGCCATCCGTTAATCCTGATCCCTTAATGATGTTGCGACTGAGCAGTGTTCCGGAGATCTCCGGCATCGACACTACCACTACCATGACGGGCAGGAACGATACGACTACGAGCGGGATTCCCTTTTCTGCGCAGCCTTCGCTCGGCGAACGGTTTCCAGAAACTCTTTCAGCTTCTCGGGTGCTCGCTCATGCTCGGACCAACGCTCGATCTCTTTCAGGTCCACGTCTTGCTTGATACATACCGCGACGGCGCGATCTAGAGATTGTCGATCGTGATCGTGGTAGAACCCCGTCAATCGATCCTTCACACATTTGGTCGGCGTGAAAATTTGAAGCTCTCCTACTTCGGTAGTCAGGGTGATCCAATGGTCGACTTGCTCCTCGCCGATCACTACTGGCCAAGATGATGTATTGACGTAGTGCGAATGGTCGGCGTGAGAAAACCAGCCGGCCGATTCCTGTTGAAAGCCAAGCTTCGCTAAGACTTCAACGATTCGCTTTCGATCGACCCGAGCGACGATGAAGTCAAGATCTTTTGATTCCCATTGGCTGTCGGCGTAGATCGTGGCAACGCTGCCACCGCCCAACACAGCTTCTATCCCGGCAGAGTTGAGAGCCTCCGATACCATCGCTGCCAACTCGGCGACGCTGAGTCCTCTGTGGATTCGACTCACAGAGGTTTGTTCGCTCGGCGTGGCCGACGTCGCTCTCGGTAGAACCGAACGATGTCGTCCCGCGGAACGTACTTGAAAGAGTCCGCAAGCAAAGCTCTCAGGGGAGCTACGGTTGGATTACGGGAATTCCACGTAAACACCCGAGCGTTGCCGATTGAACGACTCGTGAGTATATCTGAAGCCTCGAACTTCTTGAGCTGCTTTTGCACCATTGATTGGGGGATGCCGAAGGTCTTTGAGATACCACTAGCGTACCCCTCCTCGTAATTCTGCAGGTACATCAAAACCTTGGCGGCGGTGCTACCACCAAAAAGCGTTTCCAGAACCATGAAAATACTGTACACCTATTTTAGTGTTATCAACCTATTATATATGTTAATTAGACTATGTTAGATGTAACTTCTACTTCGTTTGCTCCAGGCGCGAACGCCTTCGTGGCCACTGAGTCACTATTTTCGGACAAAAAGTAAGTGAACAACCACCGCCTAGACGTGATCGGCGAGCTTGCGCTCTATCGCCCCGACCGCGCCATAAACGGTCACGAACGCCTCCACCGGATCGCCGCCACCCTCGACGAGCCCGATATAGCGATCGAGCTTCCGCAACTTAGAGACGACATTCCAAAATCAGCGTGCGAGATTCGTCATCGAACTCAGGGCACGATACGCGTGAGGACGACACGGAATCCGATGAAAGGACGACGCGCGCCCGGATCGGCTCCGCCACGGATGGCGGCGCGGATGTTCTGGTCGGGATCGGCGTATGACCCACCGCGCATCACCCAGAGCGCATCCGTATCGAGGTCGATTTTGTTCGTCGGATCGTACGGGTAAGGCCGATTCGGACTTCGTGTCAGCTCCCACACGTTCCCACTCATATCGGACAGCTCGAAGGGACACTCCGGGCACGCGAAGCTGCCGACGGGCGCCGCACTCGAGCGTCGATAGTTTGCGCGGTCCGGCCTGGGTTCATTGCCCCAGGGAAAGATACGACCGTCTGTTCCCCTCGCCGCCTTCTCCCACTGCGCCTCACTCGGTAGGGTCACGCGCCAGCCATCGCTGAGTAAACGGCTCAGCGGCGGCGGCGTGTGCGGCCATTCCCGCAACGTCGTCTCGAGCCATCGGCAATACGCAAGTGCGTCCGGCCACGACACGGCGGCGACCGGGTGGCCCTCCGAGCGCCTGGGCATCGACGCTGAATTCTGTCGCCTGGACGAACGTGCGGAACTGGGCGACGGTGACCTCGTACCGACCGATGTAGTAGACCGGGAGGTCCACCGTACCCTGGTCGCTGGACGCTGACCATCGCTCGTTGTCGACGGCGCGTGGATCGATGTTTGGGTCGCTTCCCATCCGAAACGGCCCGGCCGGAATCTCGACGAATCCCAGAAGATCATCGTCGGGGAGGAACCAGGCGTCCGGGCGGAACCCCGAGAGAGCAGCAAAGTCAGATGCGAATATGGGAGTCGACTGAGCCGCGCCCTGTGGTCGCTGGGAATACATCCACCCTGTCACCGCAACGGTGATTGCCGCGATAACCGCAACCCCTTTGGCGTCACTCGGGGACGCCGAAGGCTCGGGTGGGTCTTTTGCCGTGGTCACTCTAAGACCCTCCACCTGACTCGACACCCGGGGCTGTTTGACACGCGAACGTCCATCCATGGTCGCAGGCCCGAGCGTAGAGGTCCGGCTCCGGCATCTCCATCAGATTCGTGCCGCCCTCACGCAGCAACAGCCGGAGGTCGAGTTCACGCGGGTTTGCCTGGCGGAGGCTCTCCGGAGCCAGCAGGTTGAAACAGCCAGCCGAAAACCGCGCTTCGCAGGCTCGCGAAAAGTAGCCCAGCGTCAGCCTGGAGTCTGCGGCCGTGAACTTCCCTTCCATGTAGTGACGGCCGAGCTCGTTACACGCCCATCCTGAATTGTCCCCGCAATATGAGGACTCGATCTGTACCAAGTGCTCGCACGCGTTCCGACGACCGTCGTTACACGCCTGCTCCCAGAACGGAATCGTGTCACCACGATGCGTCGCATCTGTTGCCCCGACGGTCGCCATAACGCCAAAAAACGCCGCCCAGATCGCCATGTAGGCAAGGTTCGCGCGGGCGGGTTTCCCGTTTAGGTTTAGGCGCAGACGACCACGAGGGGTATCCTGAATGGCAGGCGTCCGACGCACTACGCTCACCAGGCGATCGATCCCTTGAACGCTCAAATTCAAGAGCGGCACACAGAGAAGCTTGTCGTAAAAGGTGGGGACTCCCGCCGCTCCGAGGAGCGCATACAGCACGAACACAAAAAGCCCGTACAGTACGCCAAAGACGAGCTTGCCTAGCGGCGTTCGCGGCGAGGTCGACGGATCGGTAACGAGCAGATGCAGACCGAGAAACACGGCAGTCGGAATCTCCGAATCGATGAAATAGGGCACGCCTGTCACCGCCGAGTACACCCCGCTCGCACCGAACAGGACGACCGCCGCCGAGGCGGCAACCAGCGTGATCGAGCAGAAGTACATGACGACCAGGCCGGTCAGGAACAGAAACAGATAAATATTCGGCGCGAGACTCAGGGTCGTTGCGATCTCCCGGCCCCACGTGAGGTCCGTCGTGTTCGTCGCGACCAACACGAGGGAGAACAACGCCAGCGAGAAGGCGGACGGGTTGAAGATGTGCACCCGCCGGCCGTCGCGGTTCCAGCGAACGAATTCCTTCCCCAGGAACCCGACCGCGATCATCACGAACTGGAGGTAGAACCAGTCATCCCTGAACCACAGAAAGAGGTTCGTGCTGAAGATGATGGGGAACGGACCGAAGCCAAAAACGTAGGTCTCGCGGCGCGACCAGTTGAGCAGCATGTCGAAGGCATACGCGAACAACAGCTGCGCCACCAGGAGCCAGAAATAGTCATAGACGGGTCGCCAGTAGTAACCCCAGTACGCGAACACCGCCAGCTGGACCGTCGCCTGAAGATAGTGCTGCGAGCGCAACTCGACGCGGAGGAAACGACGGGCAGGCTCGCCCTTGTGTCGCAGAAACATCGCGGCCTGCCAGGCGACCAACACCATGGCCGCAGCCCAAAACGATCCGATCAGCACTGGGCTCTCCTGCACCCGAGGTGCAAAGGACAGCATCGCGAGACCGAGCGTCAAGACGAGCGGTACCCAAAGCATGCGCCGCTTGGTCACGAAACGGCCGCCGTCGCTCTCGTTCGACGACGATGTAGAAAGTGTTCGACTCGGTGTGCAAGAGATGCTGCGGCTGGGCGTCACGAGCATCATCGATCCGTCATCCCGAATGGGCCACAACGTTCAGGTGTATCAGGAAGCGAAGAACCGAGGCTATCTCGATTTGCGCATAGGCGCCGTCTACGAAGGCACGTTCAATCGGCATTCCCCAGCCGATATCCGAGCTCATCTGGACCGTCTCAAGATCAACAACATCGGCGATCGTTTTCTCAGATGGCGTGGCATCAAGGTCTACAGTGACGGTGGCGTCGGCACGAGAAGCGCCTGGGTCTCCGAGCCCTTCGAGATGTGGGAAGAGCTCGAGGGCGAACGGAATTTCGGCTACCCCGTCGTCGCCGACAACGATGTTCGCGAGGCACAGTATCGCGCCGCGCTCGAGCTAGCCCATGTTTCCCTTTTAGGTCTCTAAGTCATCATAAACAAAGGACTGAGATCCGCGGTTTGTCTCTACGCTGACAGCACCTCCTCGGAGAAGGCTGGCGGGTCGCGTTCAACGATTCCGAGTGCAGTCAGGATCGAGTTGGCGCGAGCGGTGCCGCGCGTGACGACGCGCTTGGTCCGCCCAGAACCCAGCTGTAAGTCGACGAGCCGGACCGAGCGTAGCGCTTGTAGTGCCTCGGTTGCGGACAGGTCGAGTTCGGCGACCTTGAGCTTTTTCTCAAGAGCCCGATGCACAAGGAAGGCCAGCGTAGCTACGAAAAGATGTGCCTCCACACGCTCATCGGTCTGGTGGTAAACGGGACGCATCTTCGTTTTCGGCTCGATGGGAAAGTAAGCGTGGATGATGCTCCAACGCAGGTCGGCGTCTGGTCGACTCGCCCGCGCTTCGTCGAGAAGCTCCTTATAGAGGTCGACGGTCTGACGCATGGCCTGATCGCCCGTGTTGTGCGTGTGCAGATCCCAGCCTAGCCCATGTTTACCCTTTATGGGCACCCTAACGCTCGTAAGTGACTGAATTCAAAGGAACGGGGGTTGAATTTGCCCAAAACGTAGAGACAGATATTGTGCTTTGAGCGCCATTAATACGTTGTAATCGTGGACAATGATATGTAGTATGCGTGAGGACAGGTTATGTTCTTCCGCATCGTTCGGGCCGCAGGCGGCAAAGGGGTTCAACATGAGTATGTCCGCCTGGTCGAGTCGTATCGGGAGCACGGCAAGCCGAAGCAACGCGTAGTGTGCAACTTGGGGCGCAAGGATCTCCTAGTTGCCAATCTCGACTCCCTCAATCGGTTGCTTGGGGCCGGTGAACCGGCCGACACCGAGCGAGCAGCCGAGCAGATCGCGGGGGCAGACGCGTGGGATTGGGGTCCGATGGTGGTGACGGCGACGCTGTGGCGCGAGCTCGGACTGGAGCAGATTCTCGACCGGCTCGGAGGCCGCGGCAAGCGCGACGGAGTGGCGCTAAGCGAGCGAGCTTTGGTGCTGGTCGCCAACCGGCTATGTGCTCCGTCAAGCGAGCACGGTCTGGCGCGCTGGCTCGAGACCGACTTCGTCTGCGACCGGCAGGGGCGGCGGTGGGTGCCGCAGTGGCGCGATGATGGGGAGCGGCGAGCGAGTCGCTCCCCGCGGGTTCGCGTGGAGTCTCGCCAACTCAAGCAATGGTACCGAACGCTCGACCAGCTGCACGGCCACCTTGCCAATTTCGAGACTTCCTTTGAAATCTTCTTCGTAGGTGAGGTACGCACCGTTCCACGTGTACGATCGAAGAGCGTCCTCGATGCCGATCGTTTCGTCAGGGCCGAACACTTGCCTCTTCTCGCGCTAGGCGCCGTGTTGAGCGGAGAATCGACGGCAGCGGAGATCGGACTCTTAGGTCGGCGACGAGAGTCTTTGAGTTGGTGGCCGGAATCATCGTTGCCACTGTATCAGCCGTTTGGCTCGCCTTCTCATGGTTCGAGGCGGAGAAGGAGCTAAGGGTGCTGTGTTCCAACTTCCATTCAGGGCACAACGCCGCGCATGTCGAGGAAGTCCTAGATACCGGGGACTACCTGCGATACCGAACTGCGGGAACGGACACAGGACAGCGCATGTATGTCGATAGTGTCTACAATCTTGGTGCTTCTAACTGCGCCATCGAGATTTCAGGAAACACGGTTGTTTCGAGCGTATATAGTGAATGATGAGTCGCGCACAGGGCTGTATCGCCATCGCGACCACTTCTCACTGGGGGCAAACGTCATGAGAGACCAAGAAGCTGCGATGAACCGGCGACGATTCCTTTCCACCTCGGCCTCCGGCATGGCGGGTGCGGGGATGTTCGCGAGCTGGGATCCCCTGCGTGACGAGGGTAGCGGCACCGTGGAGGGTGGCGAAGGGAGTTCGTCCGCGCCGCGGAGTTCGTCCGAACAGTCTGGGACCAAGCGCACGCTCGTCCGCGGTCGCTGGGTCGTTGGATTTGACGGACAGGAGCATCGCCTCATCGATGACGGAGTCGTCGTTTACGAGGGCGACCGGATCGTCCACGTCGGGAAGAGCTACGACGGGAACGCCGACGAGGTCATCGAGGCCGAAGGACGCTTGATCCTTCCCGGGCTCATCAACATCCACGCGGTCTCGAATATCGACATCGTCCACTTTCGCATCGATGGACTCGGCACGGGAGCCTCTCCCGTTACCCGCGCCCGAATGCTCGACGGCATCGCCAATCCGAGAGCGTATTTCGAGGGCGACGACATCCGGACCAGCGCCAGATTCTCGATCGCCGGGCTCCTAAAAGGCGGTGCCACGACCATTGGCGAGATCACCGCGTTCGGCTCCACCGCGCTGCAGCCGCCACGGGAACAAGTAGAAGCGCTCGCGGAAACCGCCGTCGAGATGGGAGCGCGGGTGTACCTCTCGCATCCCTACTTGGACGCAAAGCGCTACACCGACGAGAGCGGAGACCGCTACCACTTCGACGAGGAGGCAGGCTTGAGGGCCCTCGACGAGGCGGTTCGGTTCGTAAACGAGTACGAAGGAACGGACGACGACCGCATCCGCACCATGTTGTTTCCATATCGCTTCGACCACTGCTCCGAGCGTTTGCTCAGGCAGACCAAGGAGAAGGCGTCGGAGCTAGATGTTCCGATCCACATGCACACCTCCCAATACCTTCCCGAGTATCACGAGATCGTAAGACGATACGGGAAGACCCCGGTGCACTACCTCCACGACATCGGCTTTCTCGGGCCAAAGACGATCCTTACCCACCTCCTATACACGAGCCTCAACCCCATCTCTCCCGCCCCTAACACCGCCATCCGAGACCCTAGGGACGCGGAGATGCTCGCAGCTACCGGCACCACACTAGGACATACGCCGGCGATCTGGGCACGATACGGCCTACCGCTCCACTCCTACGCGAAGTTCATGGATGCCGGGGTGAACATCGCCATCGGCACCGACGCGTTTCCCATGGACATGTTCATGGAGATGCGCGTCGCAGCTATCATGGGCAAGACCGTGGAGAGGGAACGGGCCGCGGTCACCGCGGGCGACGTCTTCAACGCTTCGACTTTGGGAGGAGCGGCTGCGCTCGACAGACCCGACCTGGGCCGCCTCGCTCCTGGCGCCAAGGCCGACATCGTGATCGTCGACTTGACGGGGCTCCACACGGCACTCACGTTTGACCCGATCCGAACCATGGTCTACTTCGCGAGCCAGCGGGATATCGAAACGGTGATCGTGGACGGGAGGAAGGTCGTGGAACGCGGGCGTATCCCAGGCCTCGACGAGGAGCAGCTGGCGAGGCAAGCTGATGAGATCAACCGTCGGTTCGCCGAGCGGACGGGAGAAGCCTTTCCCATGTCGCTAGAAAGCTGGGACGAGTAGTGCAGCACGCCACCGACCCTCGGCAGCGGCGGTGTTTTTTCTATGGTTGTCCCATCGCGTTGGACGGCGGCCACCCGTCGCGGGTCAACGGGAGTTCGACGCTTCCGTCCCTGCCTGGTCGCGATAGAGGTCACGAGCCTTTTCGAACGTAGCCAACACCTCGGCTTTGTGCGCTGGGTCGTCCCATCGATCCAACGACTGCAGCTGACGGATCGTGTCGTCGATCCAATTCACGAAGAAGAGGGCGTCGCTCGATGAGCGGATCGGCGCGCCGTCAGCGACCACGTATACCGGGTTCGTATGGGCGAAGAGGTAGCTATCCATCGCTCCGTGTTGCGGTGGGCCGAGAACACGCACCGCGAGCCATCCGCTCGACTCGACCGTGAGCTCCCAGCTTCCCTCGATGGTCTTGCCGCCGTCCGACTCGACGGTGCGGATGATTTCCCCGTTGTGCACGAGCTCGAGCCTATCCATCGCAAAGATCGAACGCGCACTAGTTCGCTCTCGACGTCGTGCCCACTAAAAGCTATGCCGCCAATAGCGCCTGGCAACAGTTGAACGTGCTCGCACACAACCTGTGTCGCAGCTTTCAGCTCGACACCATCGCCGAAACGAAAGGCATCTCTCGAAAGCGTACATGCACCCATCTGCTGCACACCATCCGCACCATCCGCTTCCGCATCATCAACAAAGCCGGCCGCCTCGTTCGCGTTAGTGGTCGAAACGCGCTCCGAATGGCCACAAACTCCTCCACTCAGACACTCTTTGAAAGAATCGAACTCGCGCTAGCGTCATGAATTATTGTTCGATTAGGGTTAAAAGCGCAAGTAAAACGAGGTAGGGGTTCGGATTCACAGCCGACGACGGGACGGAGGAAAATTTGATAGCCATGGCGCCTCGAACTGTGCCACCAACCGCCCGCCGTGACAACCGAGGGCGGCGACCTCACACGAAACGCGCGTCCGCCGTTCCTAGCCCCTCGATTTCGACGTACGTGTGGTCCCCTTCAGTCACCCATTGGGTTTGGACGACGCTACTCAGCATGACGATCCAGCCCGCAAATGGAAGTGGAGAGGACCATCGCCCGGACCCCCCGAGAAAAGCGCATCGCCTCGCTCTCGACTTCCGGCTGTCCTACGGAGTACGATCTCAACCGAGCGGCTCTTACCATGACCGATCGTTTCAAGGCCGCTTCTTCGGGGGCCGGCATCGTGAACTTCGTGTCCATGTACGCGCAGAGTGACGTGCGCTATTACCGCACACCCTGGTTTCGAGGTACTCCTTGGCAGAAAGATGCGCCGACCGATCTCTACTGGGAGCAGTCCCCGTTAAAGGACGTCGCGAAGATCAAGACGCCGATTCTAATCCTGGTGGGCGAGAAAGACGTCCGCGTCCCGTCGCCCCGATCGGTGGAGCTGTACCGGGCGCTCAAAGCAAACGGGGTTCCAACGCGTCTCTACATCGCGCCAAGGGAGCCGCACGGCTGGAGGGAGCTACGTCATCAGCTGTTCAAGATGAACGCGGAGCTGGAATGGTTCGAAGAATACGCCAACGAGCGAACCTACCAATGGGAAGATGCTCCCGTAGCGGATGCGGCGGAAGGAAGGAAACAGGCTCTCCGCCTCCGGTCCGGGCTCAGAGGCCGTTAACATGTCTGTCGATGCCAAAGACCGAACGAGGAACGCCGTAACTTGGAATCTACGCTCGCGATTAAAAAGACCGCTCTTCTGGGTTCTGACCGGCACGCTCGCGGCCTGCGCCGCGCCGCGCGCCAGTGTGGAAGAGGGCGATTGGCCCGTCTTCGGAGGAGATGCGGGCGGCAAGAAATACTCTCCTCTCACCCAGATCAACCGTGAGAACGTCAGCAGTCTCGAAGTCGCTTGGACGTGGGACACGGGAGAGAAGCCGATTCCTGGGCCCCAGCAGCCGATTCCCGGGCAGGCCGTCCGGCCGGCAGGCTTCGAAGCGACACCCCTCGTCCTGGAAGACGTGATGTATCTCAGTACTCCTTACAACCGGGTCGTGGCACTCGATAGCGATACCGGGGAAGAAATCTGGAGTTACGATCCGCGGGCCTATGATTGGGGCCGAGTGCCGAACGGAATGGGATTCGTCCATCGCGGCGTGGCGGCCTGGACGCGCGGGAACGAGCGACGCATCTTCCTCAACAGCCGATGGCGCTTGATCGCTCTCGATGCGTCGACCGGTGAGCCGATTCGAAGCTTCGGTCATCGAGGGGAAATCGATCTCACCGAGCACGCGACGTGGCACACCAACCGCCTCCACTACACACAGACGTCACCGCCGGTCGTTTACGAAGATCTCGTTATCCTCGGAAACGGCGTGTGGGACGGTTTTGTCTACCGCCGGGATCCTCCAGGGAACGTCATGGCTTTCGACGTCCACACCGGGGAGCTGGCGTGGAGCTTCAATCTCATCCCGCAGGACGGAGAGTTCGGCAACGAGACCTGGGAGGACGGCTCGTGGCGCTACACGGGGCACACCAACGTCTGGGCTCCGTTCACGCTGGACGAGACTAGGGGCCTTCTCTATCTCCCCGTGGGGACGCCGAGCAACGACTATTACGGGGGGCACCGCAAAGGGGACAACTTGTTCGCCGAAAGCCTCCTTTGTCTGGACGCGAGCAGCGGCCGGCACCTCTGGCACTTTCAGGCAGTGCACCACGGGCTGTGGGACTACGACCTCGGCTCACCGCCGACGCTCCTTACGATCGAAGTGAACGGGCGGACCATCGACGCTGTGGCCGCTCCCTCGAAGATGGGGTTCGTTTATGTCTTCGACCGCGTGAGCGGAAAGCCCGTGTGGCCGATCGAGGAGCGTCCGGTTCTGCAGAGCGACGTGCCTGGGGAGCAGAGCTCCCCGACGCAGCCGTTTCCCACGAAACCCCTCGCGTTCGCTCGACAAGGTTTTACCGAGGACGAGCTCATCGACTTTACACCCGAGCTCGAGGCCGAAGCGCAGGAGCTCATCAAGAACTACCACTACGGTCCCCTGTACGCTCCGCCGTCCCAAGAAGGCACGATCATCATGCCGGGAGTCGTGGGCGGGGCGAACTGGGGTGGTGCCGCCGCGGATCCAGACACTGGAGTGCTTTACGTGAAAGCTTCCAACACGCCCAGCCTTCTCGCGATCAGGGAAGCGAATCCGGCCCGAACCGAGGGCGACTACGAAATCGACCGAGCACGCCGGGGTCTGAGCTTCCGAAACGGGCTGCCCATCCACAAGCCGCCTTACGGCACATTGACCGCGATCGATCTTGACACGGGAGAGCACCTCTGGCAGGTGCCGGTGGGCGACATGCCGCGAGTGCGCAACCATCCAGCGCTTCGGGGTATCGAACTTCCCGAGCGGCTCGGAGTCGTCGGCGCGCCGGGCCCCATCGTGACCGGCGGCGGGCTGGTGTTCCTGACCGGCGGTGGTACGACACTCTACGCGTTCGACAAGGCGACGGGTGAGGAGCTCTGGGAAGGAGACTTGGGGCAGCGGGGCAACGCCAATCCCATGACCTATCTCAGCCGTTCGGGCAAGCAATATGTCGTCATCGCGAACGGAGTCGGTGAGGGCGCGAAGCTTACCGCGTTCGCCCTCCCTCGCGATCAAGTCACGGGAGAGCCATGAAGACGCCAAGCCGCGGATCAAGCAACATATCTGGACTCCTCAATCAACACCTTTCTCAAAAAAGTCTTCCTCAGAGCTGCTCGTCCAAATCGGTGACGAGTGGGTCAGACTGCAAACATATCTACGGCCTCAGTGAGGAGCGTCTTGGGTGCTCCGGGCCATGACGGAAAATCCGCGCGCGAGGAGCCAATCACTTTGAGCGACCTCTGAGGGCCAGTGTTGCTATCGGCTTGACCCCGCGCCGGTCCGACCGGTACGCCATCAGTTGGATGGGTATCGTCGCAGCCTCTGTTGGAAGGGAAGAAGGAAAACACGAAAGTGGAGCCTCTATGCGGCCGCGGGCACCGACTGGAATTCACTCTCGCGGGTGGAGACGGCCCAGACTATCCGGGCGAGTTTGTTGGCGACAGCAATCGCGGCTTTGTTGTGTCCCCGCGAGCGGTGGACCTTCCGCGCCCAGGCGCGGAGCTTGTCGGGCGGGCTCTTGCTGACGTTGGCCGCTCGGAGCACGGCGCGTCCGCCCTGCGTGAGGAGCGTACGGAGGTAGGAGTCGCCACGCTTGGTGATGCGCCCGAGGCGGCGAATGTCACCACTGGAGTTCTCTTTGGGAACGAGGCCGAGGTAACTCGAGAAGCGGCGTCCCGATGGGAAGCGGCGCAGATCCCCAACGAAGCCGACGATGGCGGTCGCGGTCAGAAGTCCGATGCCGGGAATGGTGAGAAGTCGTTGCACCTCAGGAAGCTGCTTGGCGAGCGCCTTGAGCTCGTGCTCGATGCCAGCGCACTTGTCCTTGAGCTCTCGAATCTCGGAGCACGCATCACGCAGGTGCGGACGGAGCACGTCGGGCAAATCAGAATCAGCGTCTTCGACGAGTTCGGAGATGGCGGGCACGACGAAGTGAGCGCCCTTGGGGATGAAGAGTCCGAGCTCGCGCAGGATCCCGCGTACGGCATTGATGCGTGCGGTCCGTGTGGAGAGCCATCCTGAGCGTAGGCGATGGAGCGCGGCGAGGGTGTGCTGGCGCACGGACTTGATGGGCACCGAAAGAATCTCCTCGTTCCGGTAAGCCTCGAGCAAAGCTTTGGTGTCCGCGCGGTCGTTCTTGCTCCCGCGTCGATACGGCCTTACGAGGTGAGGTGGGAGCAGGACGACGTCGTGTCCCAACCGTTGCAACGTCCTTGCCCAGAAGTGAGCCGAGCCGCAGGCTTCAAGAAGCACGGTGGCAGCGCTCTGTTTCGCAAAAAACGACACCAACTTGGGTCGACTCACACGGAGTTGCTTGGACACCTTCCCCGCTTCGCGCGAGATGGCAATCTCGAAGACGTTCTTTGCAAGACCCACAGCGATCGTCGTATCTTTCATTCGGACTCCTCCTTTTTCGATGCGTTCTTTCGACTGACTTTGGCACATCGATGCCGTCTATGTCAGCGGAGGAGTCCATCCCATCACTTGAAACAGGAAGAGATTCAGACCGGCATCCAAACGGTTATTTCGCTGAAAGAAAGCGGCGAAGTGAAGCTCTTCATCGAATAGACGTCCTTCACGCGAACGGGGGTGTTCCGTTCGGCGCTCGCCGATTCGGTGATCCACGCTGACGTGTCGAGACTATTCGAGTAGCTCGATAACGGCTCGGGTGCCCGTGGCTTTGGTCAGTCGGTGATCTCCAGTCAACAGAGTGGCGCCGAGCGCCTCGGCGAGACTCACGTAGGCGCCGTCATAGGCTGAAACATTGTCCTTGAGCGCCCAAATTCTCGTCAAGAAATCCGCGAGCGGATAAGTGCCGAGTCACTTGCAGCGACTCAATCGGTGGACGGGTCTTCGACTTGCAAGAAAGGGAAGACCGCAAAGTCACTCGAGTTGAAGGTTGCGATCCGTGTGACACCGGCCGCGTCGATGGTCGCTGCGAGCGCGGTATCGAGGACTCTCTTGCGACCCAGTTGAAACGTTTCGACCAGCTCGCAAACTCGTGGCACGACGGCGACCAGCGGAATCAGTCGTGCAACCTCCCTCGCGGTCCAGAGGCGTCGTACGAAATCGACGGCTGCCTGCATCGCCATGGGACGTTCAAAACGTCGTGGATCGGTAGCAATGTGGATGAACTCGTAAAGCACTTGGTGTGTGAGCCCGAGGCGTTGTCCTCGCTCAAGGCCTGCGTCAACCCAACGGCGCATGGCGCGATGATGCTCGCACCCGCTCATGGACCAATGAACGAGCACATCGGTATCGAGCGCGACCGTGTCGCGGCTCATCGGTCGAGCATCTCGTCGTATATCTCGTCTCGGCTCCATTTCCTGAGCAGATTGCCACTGTCGTGCGCCCGGAGGCCCCGCATCGATTCGCTCGCTCTCTCAGACTCGAGAAAGGCTCGCATCGCTTTGCGTATGAGTTGAGCCACGGGCTCGCGTCGAGTCGCCGCCAATAGCTTGAGCTCCTCGTATTCCTCTTCCGCGACATGAATAGATATCTGTTTCATACATTTATTATATATCTTGATCAGATATATATCAAGCGGGGTTCTTTCACCGTGGGTCCAGCGAGGACATAATTTCAATCGCGCCGCTCCCTCGACTCTACGAGAACCTGGATTGGATCATCTATCGGCTTGACGGACCGACTCCGAGCGGCACCGAGTAAGAGAGCCGACTGGGATGCGTCCGGGACCCGGACCTCAATCTCCGGGATCGACCAGCCGAAGAAGCTCTTCCCGCCCTCTTCTATCATGATCCGTAAACCGGTGAGCTCCCGGCCTCCGAGATCGAACCCCAAACGCAGCCGAGGAGGGGAAGCCCTCAGAGATTCCAGAAGTTGTAGCGCATGGGCCGCGTCGAACCAGCGCAGAGAGAGCCACTCACCGTTCGGTTGCCGCCCGGCGATCTTGAAACGATTGGGAAAAGCGCTGTTCCGGCCGAGTACCATCACGAGGCCACTCACCGGACGGGCTTCGTCAAAGGTGATCTCGTAGAACTCGTCGCCGTTCAGCGGCCGTCGCACTTCCCAGGCGGTCGTCACATCGCCGTCGGCGGCCGGGGCCGGATCGCCGACTTTCGTGCGGTAGCGGAAGTTCGCCGCTCGCAGTCGACGCCCTCCCGGGAAGGGTGCCGGGTCGACAGCTGGGCCGGGCACCAGCCGGTAGACGATGTCTTCGGTTCCCTCGTAGACCCTGGCCCGACTCCCGGCGAACCGGGCCTCTTGCCTCAATCGTCCTGCCTCGACCCAATCACGGACACGCCGATCGAGCTCCGCGTCTCGACCCCGGTGTAGAATAATCGTATCTACTCCAACTCGCTGGAAAACTTGCAGACTGGCTTCGGACGGGAAATCCTTGCCCATCTTTCGGAGCAAGCCGGACAAGGCGGGAGGGAAAGCCGTGTAGCCATGGATGAGCGGTTTGTAGTGATAGGTCGAGAAGTACATCTCGAGTGTTTCCTTGCGGACCAACCCTTGGCCATGAACCGGTACTTCGGCGATGGCCTGGGCCCGGTCGCCCTCGAGCCATCGATAGACGGCTGGGACATCCTCGCCAATCGGAATTCGATCGATATGCGGCATAGTCGACAGGTGCTCGAGGGGAACCAGGGCCGCGAGCAGCACGCCGAGCGACCGATAGCCGGCCCGGCTGATTCGGCTGAGTGCCCCCGCCACCAGCAGAGCGAGGAACAGCATGGCGAGGAGGCTCAGCCACTCGGGAATGCGCACCAGCTGAAAGCCGGGCACCACGTGATACAAAATACGATAAGGTCCGGGTCCGAGCGTCATCCCCCAGGCTTCGATATCTCTTCCCAGGGCCAACGTCTGAAAGAGGAGAAAAAAACCGGCCGCCGCCGGCACCCAGAGCTTGTCCGGCAACAGCCCGGACGATGCTTCTTTTTGACGTCGACTCACGAGCCCAAGGGCGAGCAATCCCAGAGCGAGCGAAACAAACCCGACGAAGTGCGGCCCTCTCTGCTGGAGGCGAAACTCGGCGCCCATGGGACCGTACACGAAATTCGTCGGGCGAGTGGTCACATAGTGCTGGAGGTCGATGCCCCGCGGTAGCTCGCGGTGATAGTCGTGGGCGGTGGAGTTTTCGAGATAGGGCCAGGCAAACGGAAAATAAAGCATCCCGGCCAAAAAAGCGACCAGGAACAAGCTGGGGAGACGACGAAGGGTCGGGCCCGGTCTTGCGATGAGAAAGACGACAAACGTAAGGCCCAATAACAAGGACCCATAAAGCAGATGATAGTTAGCGCTCAAACCCTGTAAGAGCATGAACGCGCCCGTTCCCAGAGCGTGCTTTCGTTTCCCCGTCGAAAGTAGGAGCAACAACTGCCCGAGGGCGAGGGGTAGAAATCCATGAAAAATGATATTGAGCCGAGGAGCTTCGTGTATCTGGTAGGTGTGAAACGCGTAGAGCGCTCCCGCCGTCCAGGCTCCGAGATCGTTCGCCCCCAGCTGTCGCGCCAAGCTTCGTGCGGCAAAAGCGGCCAGCAACGAGCCGAGCGCCAACGCGACATTGTAAGCAAGCACCGGGTTCCGAGAGATCCAGATTACCGGCGCGACCAGAAGAGAGGGGGAGGAGCCGGTGATCGGTGAATGCGAGCGCTCGGGGATTGGGGTAGAGAAAATTCGCCTCGAAGAGCTCGAATGGCGAGCGGAAGAATTGATGAACGTTCCAGGCCACGAGATAGACGCTTTCCAGCGCGTCGCCGATGTAGGCGATCGTATCCGCCGGCTTGAAGGATTCGGGATAAAAGGAAGCGAAGAGGAGGAGGGTATAGAGAAACAACGCTACCAGCAGGCTACGTAAACGCATCATGGCTCGGGCGCCGGTGCGACTCGCCGGTCATGGATCACGTCGATTACAAGCCCAACCAGGCGACAGGCGAATGAGTGTAACATCCAGCAACATCCCCATGGAGTCCGAGATCGGATGGACTCGGCTTTCGGGGACGGGAGCCCAGGTAGCCGGCATCCCCGGGCCTGGTAGCCCAGTCGGCGCGCCAGGTAGAGCACTTCCACGTCGCACACGAACCCTTTCACGCGGCAGCGCGAGAAGATGTCCTGGGCCTGTCCACCGCTCCTCGGCGACATGGTTCGACTCGCCGACGACACCGTCCGCGAGATGATGGTCGCCGCCGTCGACGAGCCCGACGCCCGGCCAGGCATGGTCGCCGTCATTTCCGAGTCGCGAGTCGAACCGACGCTTTACATTCGCATCACGGGTAGCGAGCTCTTCTTCATTCAAGGACTTCCGCGACGCGCGCCGGCTTCCCGTAGCGAACAAAAAGAGCGGGCACTACAATCATGTTGAGGGCGGTCGAGCTCAGAAGTCCTCCAAGGACGACGACCGCCATCGGGGACTGGATCTCCTTTCCGGCCTCACCTCCGCCGATAGCGAGTGGCATGAGCGCGAGAGCCGCCGTCAACGCCGTCATGAGGATAGGATTCAGACGTTCGATAGAGCCGCGAAAGACCGCTTCCCGGCGAGGCTCACCTTCTAGCATCAGGCGATTATAGTGGCTGACGAGCAGGATGCCGTTTCTGACGGCGATACCGAAAAGGGTGATAAAACCCACCAGCGAGGCAACGTTCAGCACTCCACCCGACGCGACAAGCGCCGCTGCGCCGCTGCCTTGGTGCACAACTCCGATAGAGGCCGAGAGCTCGCTTGGCCCCGACTCCCATCATCCGATCATCTCGCTATCAGGCATCCCGAGCGCCGTCATGGTGTTGAGAATCTTGCACCCGATCCTTGCCTCGACTCTCTGTGCCGCCAACCCTCTCGCTCGCATCGCTGAGCCCACGATAGCCTTGTAGCGATGGAACGTTGTCTCGACTTTGCTCCGTTTGCTGTAGCCCGATTCTGTGTGCCACTTTCGTTTGCCGAGCCGAGCTTGTGCTGCAATGTTGCGATTGCGCTGTCGGCTGCTCGCCGGCCCCGATGCGAGCAGGGCGCCCTTGCGCGGCGGTATCAGCACCCTCGGTGAGCGATGAGCGCTGTGATTCTCGATTGCCTCATAGACGCCGCTGGCGTCGTATGCGGTGTCAGCTCTGGCCGATGAGATGGGACTGTCGATCTGTCTGACAAGCGATGCAACCCGCGATGAATCGCGGGCTCTTTTGCTCGTCAGCTCGCAGGCGACGACTTCGCCAGTCTGCTCGTCTACACACAGATGGAGCTTGCGATAGTCCCTGCTATTTGGTGCTCTGCGCAGCTGGCCGGCGTGGACAGCGAGACCGCTGCTGTCGATCAAGATGTGCAACGGCGTCTTCTGCTTGTCTTGGTAGAAGGGGACCTTACCCAGCTTCGCCTTGCGCCTCGAGATCGTGGTGTGATCGGGCACATCATTGTCTAGCTTCATCAGAGCGAACAACGATCGCAGCAATCCCTCGCTCTGTCTAGATGACAGATGAAACACCATGCCCAGGGTGACAGCCGTCTCGATGGCGTGGTTCGAGTACTTGCGTTGACGGCCCGGTTTCCTCCTCCTCGGCCGGGGCGCGTCCCAGTTCACAAGCTTGCCGGCGGTGAGCGAGATCCAGACGGTCAGGCTCCCACGGTTGCGTAGACCCGCCTCATATTCACGCCAATTCCTCACGCGATAGGCCTTCTTCACATACTTCCGCTGAGTGCGTTTGAAAATGCTCATGGGGAACCTCGAATCCGTGAGTAAAGGACAATTGTGGACCGAGATCGCGAGTTGTGCACCAAGGCACGCCAGAGCCGGGATGTAAACAGACGGTGCAGGACGTCATGAAATCGAAGCTCGGCTTTCTCGTCTGGAAAGCATGCTAGAATTGCAGCAAGTGAGGATTTCGGGCTTCATATGGCTGCGAAATATCGTCGAAAAAATCGAAGCGAAGCACCGTGTTAGCCTCGATGAAGTGGAGGAGGTATTCCTGGCGCCGCCTCAATTCCGTCGACTGGAAAAAGGTAAGGTCGAAGGCGAAGATGTTTATGGGGCCTACGGACAGACGGAAGCGGGTCGCTACTTGACGGTGGTCTTCATCAGAAAGCTGGGTGGTCGAGCCCTCATCATCACTGCGAGAGACATGGACTCGAAGGAACGCAAACAGTATGGCAGATAAGATCGATGCCATCCCGAACGCGATGACGATCGATAGAGCATCGGACTTCTGGGATACTCATAGCGTTGCAGATTACCCGTCGGAAATTGTCCAGTTCGAGGTCGAATCGGGAGAGCACAGAACCTTTGTGGCGATCGAGAAGGAGCTTGTCGACGAGCTCGAAAAACGAGCCAGGAAAAGTGGCGTCTCCGTAGAGACACTCGTGAATCTCTGGCTCCAGGAAAAGCTCGCGCCTGCTGACCCCTCCACTTGATTTCTGCTGTTCGTTCTCCCGATCGGAGAGTCGACCCGCGACAATCCGCTCACAGCCTTGGAAGGCTCTCTACATCATCCGACACCAGCACCTCGATATCTGTAATGCCGTCGGACCCGGTCGGCGTCAGATCCATGGGACAGCTCGACACCACGCCAACCAAATTCACCTCGGCGCGCATGATGATCTTGTCTCCAGCTCGGGAGCGAGGTTCCAGCGGCGGAGGCTCTACCCAAATCGACCCCAACGTTCCGCTGCCGTACTCCGACCAGTACCAGATCTCGCTGGATTCTCGATTCTCCAAAGCAGAGTCGGGGCCGCGATATCGTCCGCCGGTACCAGCCAAGCTAATAGGAAAACGGCCATAGCCGAAAATAGGTCTTCACGTTCGACCAGAGCTTGGCGAGGCCACGGGGCTCGAGGATGAGCACGAGCAAAACGATGAGCCCGAAGACACCTTCTTGCACCGCGGGCAAGATCTCGGCAACACCTGGGAAGCTCGTCTGAAGCGCGCGGCCGGATGTGGCGATGAGCGCGGGCAAGAGTGTTAGGACCGAAGCACCGAGAAACGAGCCCACGATACTTCCGAGCCCGCCGACGATGACCATCGCGAGGTAGAGAATGCTCACCTCGAGCGTGAAGCGCTCCCACGTCACGATCGTACGGTAATGCGCGATGAGCGCTCCCGACATGCCGACGAAAAAAGACGACACCGCGAACGCCGTGAGCTTGTAGCGGAACAGGTTGACCCCGGAAGCTTCGGCCGCGATGTCCTGGTCGCGGATCGCGAGAAAGGCACGTCCCACCCGCGAGCGAAAAAGATTGGCTGCAAAGAGCGCCGTCCCGCTCGCCGCGGCCAGCGCGAACCAATAGAAACGGAAATCGGTGTTCATCCGCGCACCGAAAAGACGCGGCGCGGGCACGACGAGCGCTTCGGTGCCGCCGGTAAGGCCCGTCCAATGAGTGACGATCCATTCGACGATCTGCTGCGCGGCCAGCGTCGCGACAGCGAGATAGAGCCCCTTCAACCGGAGCGAGGGTAGACCGAAGAACACTCCAACGGCCGCTGTGAAAAAACTCGCGATCGGGATGCTGAGCCAGAAGGGAAGGCCCCACTCGATGGTGGCGAGCCCGCTCGCGTAAGCGCCTACCGCCATGAAAGCTCCTTGGCCGAGCGAGATCTGTCCCGTGTAGCCCACGAGGATATTGAGACCGATGGCGCCGACGGTGGCAATAGCGATCTGATTCGCGAGCGACAAGCCGTAAGAGGTCGCGACGAACGGAAAGACGATGACCAAAACGGCAAAGAGGCCCATTCGCCGCCGCTCGAGCGGTGTACGGAAGAGCGCGGTGTTCGCCGCGTAGCTGGTGAAGAAATGTCCCGAGCGCAAAGCGGCCTACACTCTTTCCATCCGGCGCTTGCCGAACAGCCCGTACGGCCGCACCATCAGCACGAGGAGAAGAAGCGCGAAAGGGACGAGCGTCTGAACGCCCTTGCCGACATAGCCGCCCGCGTAAGCCTCCACGAGACCTATGAGTGCCCCGCCAATCACCGCGCCGGCAATCGAATCGAGTCCGCCGAGGATCACGACCGGGAACACGCGAAGACCGGTGGCAGTGATGTTTTGGCTGACGCCGACGAGACCCGCGAGCAGAATGCCTCCGAGCGCCGCCGCGGCCGAGGCGAGCGCCCACGCGAGCGAAAGCGTTCGAGGCAGGCTAACGCCCACGCTCATCGCGGCTTGCTGATCGTCGGCGACGGCCCGCATCGCGAGGCCTTCACGGCTGCGGCGGAAGAACCAGCCTAGAGCGACAAGCGACACCGCCGCCACACCGATGACGACCGGCCGATCGACGTCCAAGGGAAAGTTTCGTGGCCTCACGCCCCAAATGCCTTGAATCAAGGCGTGCAAGATGCTCGAGAGCGCGACCGTCGCCATGATCATCGAGATGACCGGCTTGCCGATGAGAGGACGCAGCGCGAAGCGGGCCATCGCGACGCCCACGAGGGCGGCAACGCCGAGCGCGAGGCCGATGCCGAGCCAAACGGGAATCTGAAGCGAAAGGAAGGTGTAGCCGAGATAGGCCCCGAGAAGAAGGAGCGGTCCTTGCGCGAAATTGATGACGTCGGTGGCTTTATAAATAATAATGAAGCCAATCGCGATGAGGGCGTAGATCATCCCGTTGGCGAGGCCCGCCACGGTGAGCTCGGCTAGAACGTCCATCCGCTCAGAGCCTCACGATCGGGATGTAGACCGATATCTGCGCACAACGGCCGTCCTGATAACGAATCTCGGTCTCGAGCGCGACCGTGGACGCCTTCCCATCGAGCGCCGTGACGAGATCGCAATAACGCTCCGCCACCGTTTGGCGACGCACTTTGCGGGTACGCGTGAGTTCCGCGTCGTCTGCGTCGAGCTCCTTGTGAAGGAGGAGGAAACGCGTCACTCGCATCGCCTCGGGAAGCCGCTCGTTGACGCGGCGAAGCTCCGCCGTCAGCAGCTCGAGCACGGCTTCTTGTTGGGACAAGTCTACGAAGGTCGTGAACGGCACTTGCCGCCTCTCCGCCCACGTGCCGACATTCTGGAAGTCGATCGAGATGAGTGCGGTGACGAAGGGACGGCCATCGCCGCCAAAGACGACCGCTTCTCGAACGTAAGGGCTGAACTTGAGCTTGTTCTCCACGAATTGGGGGCTAAAGGGCGTGCCATCCGTGAGGTGAGCGACGTCTTCGACGCGGTCGATCACGACGAGCTGCCCATCCGCATCGACATAGCCCGCGTCGCCCGAATGGAGCCAGCCGTCTCGGAGCACTTCCCGAGTACCGGCCTCGTTCTTGTAATAGCCGGCGAAGACCGCTTGGCTCCGCGAGATGATCTCTCCGTCCTCCGTAATGCGAAGCTCGGTCCCGGGGAGGGGCTCACCCATGGTGTCCGGCTTCACCGCGCCGTCACGATGCACGACCGAGATGCCGGAGACTTCCGTCTGACCGTAGATCTGCTTCAAGTTCACGCCAAGCTCGTGAAAAAACCGTAGGGTATCGGGTCCGAGCGCGGCGCCGCCGGTATAGGCGTGTCTCAACCGCCGGAGTCCGAGTCCGTCGCGAATCCAATACAGGCAGACGAGATCCGCGAGGCTTTTAGAAACGCCGCTATGATTCCCGTCGAGCGCCCAGTCGAGCACGCGACGCTTCAGCCAAGTCGCGTCAGCACGCTTCATTTGCACTTCCGACAAGAGGCTTTCCCAAATCCGAGGAGGCGAGAACATGACGTGCGGCGCAATCTCCCGAAGGTCTTGCGTGACCGTCTCCGGCTCCTCGGGAAAGTTCACGGTCGCGCCGGCCACGAGCGCGGAAGACACCGACATCATCTGCTCTCCTACCCAGGCGAGCGGAAGAAACGACACGAGCTCGTCAGGAGGGCCGAGCGGATCGACCGCCATCAAGCTCCGTGCCATCGAGACGAGATTGCGATGGGTCAGCATCGCGAGCTTGGGTGTCCCCGTCGTGCCCGACGTGGTGGCAAAAAGCGCGACATCGTCGGGCGACGTCTCCGAGACGAGCGCATCAAACCGGCCCGGGTCGTCTTTTTGGGACGCGCGTCCAGAAACAGCGAGCTCTGAAAGCGCCATCAGGCAAGAATCGTTGTAGCCTCGCATCCCGCGAGGATCGCTCACGATGACGCGCTTGAGTTCGGGAAGGCGGTGGCGCACTTCCAAAACCTTGTCGACCTGCTCTTGATCTTCGGCAATGAGAGCCTTCGCCTCGGAGGCGTCGGCGAGCACGACGAGCTCCTCGCTGACGGAGTCCTGGTAGATACCGAGTGGGATCGCGCCCAGCGCTTGCGCCGCGAGTTCCGAGAGCACCCACTCGGGCCGGTTGTCCCCGACGATCGCGATTTTGTCGCCCCGGCCGATACCGAGAGCTCGCAGGCCGAGACAAAGCTCCTCGACGCGGTCGCGATAGCCGCGCCACGTGATAGCGCGCCAGATCCCAAAACGCTTTTCGCGAAGCGCCTGCGCATCCGGCGAAGTTGACGCGCGCTCGCAAAGAAGCTTCGGAAGCGTGTCGGTCATGCGCGCACCGAAGCGACGACGTCACGGATGGCCTGCACCACGAGCTCGGCTTCCTCGAGTGGGATCCAATGATCGCTTGTCTCGGCGATGACATGACGCCCCGACTGGCTGAGAGCGACGGTCGAGAGCTGATCTTCGAGACGCTGCGGGCTTGGATCGGCCGCGGTGATCACGACGAGGGGGATATCGCCGAGCGAAGTCGTTTCCGCCGCGAGCGAGGCGGCGCTCTCCGGTGCGTTCTCGATTTGACTCGCGAGCGCTTCGAGAGTCCTTTGCCGCACCCAAAACGAACGAAGTTGTGGGCGGATGGCCGCAGGTGTTTTGCCGAGGAGCTGAGCGGTGCGATCGTGCTCGGAAGAGCGGAAGCGGCCGAGGTGCAAGAAGGCGCGCATGACTCCAAAACGCGCTCCAAAGGCCGCAAGCCGCGCCGTGCGGGCACCGCGCGCCACGCGTACGCGTTGTGCCTGGTCGGGCTCGACCCACTCGCGGGGATGCGGAGTGTCCACGAGCACGAGGCCGGCGACGAGATCCGGGTGGCGCGACGCCAAGAGCTGAGCCATCCATCCGCCATAGGAGTGTCCGACAAGAACGAAAGGCCCTTCGACGTTCGCCTTCGACAAAAGCTCGTGGAGCTCGCGCGTCATGTGATGGAGCGTGCGCGGGTGCGGGCTCGCGTCGCTCCAACCGAACCCAGCGCGGTCATAGCTAAGGACTTTGGTGAAGCGCGCAACGTCCGGCTGAATCTCCGACCAGCTCAGCGACGAGCCCGCGAGCGCCGAATCGAGCACGACGGTAGGACTACCCTCGCCGAGAACGTGAAGATGCATCCGATAACCGCCGACATCGATGAGCTCGCCTGGTGGAGGGAATCGATGCCGCTCGTGGCGAGACGCGAACCAGTGGTAATGACAGGCAGAAGCCGCCAAAACAAATGCCAGCACGGCAAAAACGGCGAGCATCAAGACGCGGCCTCGCCAAGATAAGCTTGGATGACGCGCTCATCGTTGCGAATCGCCTCGGGCGGCCCCTCGGCGAGCTTCCTGCCAAAATCGAGAACGAGAATCCGCTCCGCAAGATCCATCACGACGCCCATATCGTGCTCGATCAACACGACCGCGACGCCTTTCTCTTCGTGAACGTCGAGGACGAAGCGCGCCATGTCTTCTTTTTCCTCGGTATTCATCCCCGCCATCGGCTCGTCGAGAAGAAGAAGTGTGGGATCCATAGCGAGCGCGCGGCCGAGCTCCACGCGCTTCTGAAGACCATAGGGAAGGGACTCCACGGTCTCGTCGCGAATGCGCTCGATCTCGAGAAAGTCGATGATCTCCTCGACGACTTGCCGCTCCCGGAGCTCTTCTTTTTCTTGAAGGCCCCAATAAAACCCGGAGCCGAAGACACCGCCTTTCATGTGGGCGTGCCGGCCGAGCATGAGGTTGTCGAGCACGCTCATGTGCCGGAAGAGCTCGAGATTCTGAAACGAGCGCGCAATACCGAGCGCCGCCATGTGATGTGTCTTCATGAGGGTGAGCTCGCGGCGAACGCCCGCGCGATCGGCGAACCAGATAGCACCCGACTGAGGCCGGTGAAGGCCGCTGATACAGTTGAGAAGACTGGTCTTGCCCGCGCCGTTTGGTCCGATCACCGCGAGAAGCTCGCCGGGGTGGACGGAGAGCGAAACGTCTGAAAGCGCCGCGAGCCCACCGAAGCGAAGCGTGAGATGGTCGACCTGTAGTGCTCCCGGGCGGCCCGAGCTGATGCTCACCCGGAAACGATACACCAAACCACAGGTGCTACGATTCTATGGCCGACGAGGTCTTCAATTTGCTCACCAACCGTCGAGGAGTCCACCGTCGAACCACTCCCACAAAATGTAGAAGAAAACTTGCTTCGGCCGGGAGCTTTCGTTTACGGGAGCGAGTAGCCCCACGTTTGCGAGGACGTGTTGGCGCACGTTGAGAGAGATCTGGAGTTGGGGGACGACATCCCAGTCTGTGCTGCCATCTTCGGCTCGACCAATGACCGCCACCATCGGAGAGAAACTCCGTCCCCAGGTGTTGACGGTGAACGTCCGCCCGAAGACCGCCGCCCAGAAAATATCTTGCTCGACTCGGTCACGATTACTCGGTAGCTCGATGCCAGCTTGCAAATGCAGGAAAGTATCGGCTGGCAACAGTTGGCCAAAGGATACGGACGGCTCGAAAACGAAAACGCCCTTTCCTTGGCCGTTCTCTTCGCTTCCCGTCGGGATGGCGACCTCGGCGTTCAAGCTCAGAATATTGCCGCGGTCCAGGCGATGATAGACGGTGCTCTTGACGCCAACCGTGACGTCGCCGACGCCTCCCGCCCAGGGACCCCCGCTCGTGCTCGGTGCCGCGCCGAACGGGATCGCGAGCTCCCATTGGTAACGCGCACCAAAGCGACGCTCGTATAGAAGCTCGTTCGTGAGCTCACCCTTTCCTTCCGTCGCTACCCCGACAGTCCAAATGAGCTCGTCTTCTGGATAGGCCTTCTCCGTAAACAGTGAGCGCGGCAAATTGAGCTCCCCACTTGGCCAATTTTCTTCGACGCAGAATGTGCGAACGAAGTCCACGATCTTCTGTATCTGCTCGATGTCGAACGCCTCGCCGAAGGCGGGCATGCTCGAATCGAATCCGCGGACCGGCCCTCCTTGATGGGAGACGGCAATCCAATCGAAATCGGGCTCCCGCGTCGCGAAACTGCAGTCGGCGAAATCAGGAAGAGGCACGTCGAAACCGACTCGATCGAGCGGAACACCTGCACCCGTCTCACCGTGACATTTGGCGCAGCCGATTTCGTACAGGCCCTCGCCCGTAGTGGGAATCTGCGAGCCGTTTACAGCGAGCGAAGAAAGAAGCACGAGCACAACGGCGCAAGTGGGAATGAAACGCATGAGAATGCCGGACACGGTATCACGCGCGCGATATTTGGAAACGCGAGGACTGCGGTCGTTGATGCTGGTAAAGACGGCGCGCCCGTTCGTGCGTGGAGCCGCAAGCTAAGATGCCTTCCGATCCTGGTTTCGCTCGTTACGCATCACGTGGATCCCGCTTTCCACAGGGTTTCCACAGTCTCGCGCGTAGTTTTCCACAAGATTTAGGGGCCTCTGGGCGCCTGCGTGCTACAGTCTCAGCCTGAATTCCGGGAAGTAGTGGCCGCAACAAAAGTCCCGTTCGCCTGTGGGCGGCCGCAGCCTTCGATTGACGTCATGAAATCCGCAAGCGGCATGGAACGGCTGGCGCGCGATTTGAGGGATCTCGGAGTCACGCCGGGCGCCACGCTCATCGTCCATTCCTCATTGAGCGCGATCGGGTGGGTCGAGGGCGGAGCACGCGCGGTGGTGCGCGCGCTCATCAAAGCCCTCGGCGAGGACGGGACGCTCGCCATGCCCGCAGCCACTCCTCAATGCGCCGTGCCGGCACCTGTAACCGTGTTCGACGCGGAGTTGACGCCTACGAAGATGGGCGCGATCGCAGAAGCGTTTCGCACGTGGCCGGGAACGCTTCGCAGCACTCATCCCCTCGAGTCCGTGTGCGCGCGCGGTCCGTTGGCCGCGGAGGTCACGTCCTTACACCCGCTGGCTTTCTCCGAAGGACCCGGCACGCCGTTTGGGCGACTACACGACTGCGATAGCGCCATCTTGCTTCTCGGTGTGGGATTCAACCGCTGCACCGCGCTTCATTACGCGGAGACCCTATCGAAGAAACGCAGAACCGCCCGAGTGCGCTTTCCCAACATCGAGAACGGAGAAGCAGTATGGATTGAAGTGCCCAACGTCGCCGACGACAACGACCTCCATTTCCCGATCATCGGAAAGCGCTACCTCGCGTCGGGAAGAGCTGCTCGCGCCAAGGTCGGTGAGGCGACCTCCTCGCTCTTCCGAATTCGGGACTTGGTGGATTTCGCCGTCGACTATTTCGATACGACGCTCTAACGAGCACGATAGACGTCTTCTTGGCTGCGTAGTAGGATCGCGTCCTTTGCTGGAGGAGCGCTATCACATCCTGCTTCGGTATCACGCTCACGAAGCTGGACGATGTCGTTCCGGCCCCTCATACGGGGCGGCGGCCAAAAAGAACCTATCGATCCACTCCTCGCGAACATTACACGCTTCGCGCGAGGCGAGACATTGGAGAACCGTGTGGAAAGCAAAGCAGAAACATTATGAGCACCATCAACATCGGACCCCTACGTTGTGAAGCCGGGACGAGAATCTCCGGAATGGTTCCGGCTGTGTCTCGCGTCGACGGCAGCGATCTTGGCTTTCCCGTGATCGTCGTCAACGGCGCGAAAGACGGACCTGTTCTTCTCGTGGATGGCGGCATTCACGGCGACGAGCAAGAAGGGACGCTCTCCATCATCGAAGTCGCAAAGAAGCTCGACCCAAAGAATCTTCGCGGCACGTTCATCGGTGTCCCTGTCATGAATGTCGGTGCTTTCGAGGCGATGTCACGTGGTAACCCGCGCGACTCGCACACGTTCGACATGAACCGGATGTATCCGGGAAAGCCCGCGGGTTATCTCACGGACCGTATCGCACATGTTCACAACGAAGAAGTCGGCAAGCTCGCCGACATGGAGATGACGATCCACTCGGGTGGCAACATCTGTTATCTCGGAGAGACGATCTTCACGAAGTCCGGCGACGACAAGAGCCTCGAGCTGGCGCGCGCGATGGGCGAGGGATGGGAGATCATTCTCGACACGCCGCACCCGGTGGGATCGCCCATGGCAGCGATGGTCGATCGCGGCAAGATCGCCATCACGGTCGAGTTCGGCGGAAGCGCTACGCTCATGCCCGATGCGCTAAAGCATAACGTCGACGTGCTCGGGCGCGCGCTCCTGAACGTCTGCCGCCACTACGACATGGTCGACGGCGACGCGACCTATGCCGACACCGCGTGGCGCGGCAGCCAGATTGCGGTCATGGCGTCGAGAAGCGGCATCCTGCTTCCCAACCAGGACCTCCCGCGGAACAAGCTCAAGAAACCCATCACTGAAGGCGAAGTGCTCTTGACGCTCGCGGATTTGTTTGGCGAGACCGTCGAAGAGCTCAAGGCACCTTGCACGGGTGTCTTGTTCGGCTTCCGTACCTATCCGAGCACAACGGCAGGAGATTGGACGCTTTTTTGCGGTAATGCGGAACGACGATCAATCGGTTGACCATGATCACCGAGCCTACCGCGCTTCTCGCCTTTATGTTCCTCCTGGTGGCGTTCGCGCGTTTTCTCGAAGGCCGTTTCGCCTTCGTCCAAAAGGTAAGCTCCGCCGTTGTCTGCACGCGGCTCGGCATCCTGCTCGCGAATATCGGCGTCATCCCGCACGACTCTGCCGTCCTTGCAGGTGTTTCAACCTACGCTGTCCCGTACGCGATCGTGCTCGCGGGCGCCAGCACCTTCGTGGGCGCCGTCGTCGCGAGCTTCGCCTTCGCGTCGAGTCTCGGGCCCGAGACTTGGAAGCTCGCAGGGACGTTTGCCGGGGCTTTTGGGGTGGCGGCATGAATTTCGCGGCCGTGGGGCATGGGCTCGACATGTCCGAGAGCCTCTTTGCCGCGGCGTTCGTGTCGGACAACCTGTCCACCGTACCGTGGATGCTTGCGCAGGTCGGGCTCTTTTCGCTCCTCGCCGCATACTATCGAAGCGCGAGCCACGCGGGCGGCTCGGAGACGAAGAGCGAAGACGCGCCCAAGGCTTGGTCCGAGACCAAGCTCAGCATCACCGATCTCGCGTGGCTTGCCGCGCTTCCGCTCGCATTCCTATGGATCGCAGAGCGTGTCGGTGCCAGCGGTCCCGGCCAAGTCCTCTGCTTGACAACGCTCGCTCTCGTAGCGGCGCAGCTTCCCATCGTCCACCGCCTCCGAGGCGCGGCGGTCCTCTCCTATTTCGCGCTGCATCTCTTTTTTATCGTTATCGGCGCGGTTTCCGATGTCCGGGAGGCGGCGAATGCGGGTCCGGTGCTCTTTGTCTACATGCTCGCCATCTCGCGGTCCATGCGCTCTTCGTCTACGGCCTTGGCTTTCTCGCGCGGCTCGACTTGCCGACGCTGACGATCGCGAGCCAAGCGGCCATCGGCGGACCGGGCTCGGCGCTCGCGCTCGGTATGGCCATGAAATGGAACGAGCTCGTCACGCCTGGGATCATCGTCGGTATCTTCGGCTACGGGGTTGGGAATTATCTCGGCTTCGCGACCGCCTACCCCCTACGGCAGCTGCTCTAATGGCACGGCTCGCGGGAATGACGGCTGTCGTCACGGGCGTGGCCCGCGGACTCGGCCGCGCGGTCGCACGTGGGTACGCTCGTGAAGGGGCCGCGCTTTTTCTCTGCGACCGCATCCCCATCGAGGACCCTGCGCTCGAGGCCGCGAGGCGCTTCGAAGTGGACTTGAGAGACCGGGAAGCCTGCGCTCGTTTCGTGAACGACGTGCTGGCCGAGGCGGGCACAATCGACGTCCTCGTCAACAACGCCGCGATCCTGAAGGTGAGCTTGTATGACGAGGTCACCGACGCAGCGTGGGACGAGACGATCGCGACCAACCTCACGGCGCCGTTTCTTCTTTGCCGCGGTTTCTTGCCTGCGCTGCTCGAGGCGGGCGGCGGCTCTATTATTAATGTATCGTCCCGCGCGGGTGTTCTCGGATTCGAGAAGGAAACCGCTTACTGCGCCTCGAAATTCGGCATCGAAGGACTGACGCGGGCGCTTGCGGCAGATCTCAAAGGAGCGCCGGTGAGCGTCAACTCGATCACGCCGGGTCTTCGTATCAAGCCGACGATGATGACCGACGATGAAGAGTCGGCGGTACCGCTCAGCGCGCGCGCGTGGCAAGACGCAGACGCGATCGCTAACGCGTTCGTGCTGCTAGCACTGGCCCGAGGCAACCCGACGGGAAAACGCTTCGAGGCGGACAAGTTTAGCGAGGAGTTGCTACGTCAAGGATGGACCACATGAGTGACGCCATCAAACGAGCGCTCGCTGCGCGCGTCGAGGAGCTCCCGTGGAAACACTTCGTCCGCATCTCGCTGCTTCAGCCCGAGGGCCGGATCGCGGAAGCGCTAGGCAGGATCGAAACGTTTGTCGACAGCCTCGCATGACGAAGAAGACGCGCAAGAAAAAGAGTCGCGAGAGCGCCGTGGAGAAGGGGCGGGTGCGGGTTCACGACGCGTTCGAGTTCATCCGCTGGCTCGCGTTGAGTCAGCCCGACCCGCGCAAGGCTTTGGCCGAGCTCGTCCAGAATAGCCTCGATGCCGGCGCTAGGCACATCCGTATTAAGCGCGTTCGCGAGAAGAAAGTACCTTGCCTGAAGATCTTCGACGACGGCGAAGGGGTCATTCCGGAGCTTCCGCGCAAGGAAGCGCTGCGCTACATCGCCACCCATATCGGCCATAGCCGCAAACGCGAATTGTCCCCACAGCAGCGGTTCGAGCTCATGACGCAAGGCCAATACGGTATCGGGCTTCTCGGATTCTGGAGTCTTGGCGAGACACTCGAGATCCGCTCGCACGTTCCTGGGCAAGAGCCCCATCGCCTCGTGTTTCACCGCGACCGGCCCCAGTTCACGATCGGACGTCTGCGGGGTCGTCTCGATTTCGACGAGCGTTTCACGAAAGTGGTCGTCGTGAACCTCACCAAGGAAGCTTCTGCTGCGGTGTCCGCGCGCCGCGCGACCGACTATCTTGCGGGAGAGCTCCGTGGTCAGCTTCTTGCGCGCAAGGTCGAAGTCGTCGTCGAAGATCGGATGGCGCGCGGACGTTCGCCGAAATCCTTGCGCGTGAGGCCGCCTCGGTTTCTCGGCGAGCGGCTCGAAGGGCTCGGGCCGGTGGACGTGCCCGGCTATCCTCACGCGCCCGTTCGGTTCGAGATCTACCTCGCCGGCAAAGACGGCGAAGACGGGCGCCACGCGCCCCTCGCGCTCTATGCGGCCGGGACGGTGGTCGCCGAAAGCTTCGTCGAGCTCGCAGCGCTCGAGCTCGACCATGCGCCGTGGACGGATCCGAGCTTGACCGGGCTGGTGGATTTCTCGGAGCTTCGCGTCGCGCCCGGTAGCCGCCGCGGCGTCATCCCCGACGAAGTCGCCCACGCCTTCGCCACGGCGCTCGCCGAAATCGAGCAGGTCTTGTCGAGCCTCGTCGAGACCAAAGAGCGCGAGCGCGCTGAGCAGCTCGACAAAACCGTGATTCGCGATCTGCAGCGTGCCTTTCGCGACTTTTACAAGAAGCGGCCGAGCTACACGATGCTTCCCACGGAGAAAAAAGGAGAAGGAGCGCCGAAAGCGGTGTCTGCGGGCATGCCCGCCCAGGACGTCGAGCTTGCGGACGCACCCTTCAAAGAGGAGGAGAACGCGACGGCGCCGTCGCTTTTTCCGCCCGGTCCTCTCGAGTCGGTGGCGGTGTCACCGCAGCGCCTCGTCGTCGCGATCAACGAGGAAGCGACCGTGCACGCCAAAGCACTCGATGCGGATGGAAGAGCCATTCCCGACGGCATCGAGCTCACGTGGGAGCTGTGGGGCCAGGTGGGTAACCTTCGTGAGCTGGATGACATTCCGAGACGTGCCGTCTTCGTCGCGGGCGAAACGGTCAGCGAAGGTATCCTCTCGGTGCATGCGAAGCAAGCGAGCACAGAGAGCGAAGCCTCGGCCGCTGTACCCGTCGAAGTCGTCGAAGAGGTCGCGACGAGCTCGGACGAGGGCATTCCGGAGCCGGAGCTCGTCGATCAAGCCGGCGCGAAGTGGCGCTCACGGGTTCTCGAAGGGCGCTGGCAAGTCAATAAGGGCCATCCGGACTACCGCGCGAACTCGAGCCGGCCAGCGCTGAAGCTCCGCTATCTCGCGATGCTGTTCGCGAAAGAAACCGTGCTGCGCTCGACTCAAGATCCGAGGCTCACCGAGCCGCTCGAGCAAATGGTCGAAGTGGCCGCTTATGCGGACCGCCAGCTCACAGAAAAGCCCCCCCGTGGGCGGCGTGGCCCGAAGAAATCTTGACTGGACACGATGCGCAAAAGCGGAAAGCCGAGCGCGAGTTCCGCCCTTCGGACGGTCATCCCGAGTTTCGAGATCCCGTCCACCCTCGAGCTGTGCTCTTCGGTAATAGTTAAGCGTCGACCATGCGCGCGGTGTGGAGGTTTGCCCACGTCGACAGCACTCTCCACGAGAGGGAGTAGTTCACGCCGCGACTCTTATTGATTTCATCTGTCAGCGTTCGGAGAACCTGCAGGCCTTGCGCGTGCGTCGCATGCTACGCCACGCGTGGCGCACGTCCGAGAGTAAGGTCATGACGAAGTCCACACGCATTTTATGCGAGCCGATTCCATGGAGGGCGAGATATTCGGCGGCGTCGGATCGTCCGCCGTGCTCTCACGCAAGCGGGAGGGTCCTTAATCGCGGACTTTTTGGAAAAGCTTGAGCTGGTCGCGGCCTTGGGTGGGCAGCTCGATCGGGTAGTTGCCGGAGAAGCACGCCGAGCAGTAGCGGTCGCGGTCCTCGGCGACCGCTCCCAGCAGGCCATCATGCGAGAGGTAGCCGACGCTGTTGGCGTCGATGTATTCCTTGATCTCCTCGATGCTGTGGGTCGAGGCGATGAGCTCTTCGCGCTTCGGCGTGTCGATGCCGTAGTGGCAGGGGCCCGTCGTCGGCGGGGACGAGACCCGGAAGTGCACCTCGGCGGCGCCGGCTTTTCTTACCATGCCTACGATTTTGCGGCTCGTCGTGCCGCGCACGATGGAGTCGTCGATGAGAATGATGCGGCGGCCTTCGATGACGGAGCGCACCGGGTTCAGCTTGACCTTCACACCGAAATGGCGGATGGATTGACGGGGCTCGATGAACGTTCGGCCGACATAGTGATTGCGGATGAGGCCAAACTCCATGGGGAGGCCGGATTCTTGCGAATAGCCGACGGCGGCTACCACGCCTGAATCGGGAACGGGCACCACCACGTCGGCGTCGACGGGGGTTTCGCGTGCGAGTTGCCGGCCCATCGCGAGACGCGTCGCGTGGACGTCTCGGCCGAACACATAACTGTCGGGGCGGGCGAAGTAAACGTGCTCGAAGATGCACTGCGATGGCTGCACTTCGCTGAAGGGTCGGAGAGATCTCACGCCGCTTTTGTCGATCATGACCATCTCGCCGGGCGCAACGTCCCGAACATATTCGGCGTCGATGAGGTCGAGGGCGCAAGTCTCCGAGCACAGCACGTAGCTTTCGCCGAGCTTGCCGAGGACGAGCGGACGAAACCCTCTCGCGTCGCGTACGCCGACGATGGCGTCGGGCGTTTGGAACAGCAGCGAGAAAGCGCCCGACACGGTGCGAACCGCGTCGAAGATGGCATCCTCACGATTGCGCTGCATCGATTTGGCGTAGAGGTGGAGGATGACTTCGGTGTCACTCGTCGTGCGGAAGATCGAGCCGTGCTCGACGAGCTCGTGTCTGAGAAGATGGGCGTTGACGAGATTTCCGTTGTGGCAGACGGCGATCTCGCCGAACTTGCACTCGATGTAGATGGGCTGTGTATTGGAATCGTTGTTCTCGCCGGACGTCGAGTAGCGGGCATGTCCGATGGCGCTCGTGCCTTCGAGCTTCTCGAGCGAGGCTTCGTCGAAGATGTCGGCGACGTAGCCTCGGCGTTTGCGGCTTTTAAAGCCGGTCGGGCTCGAGCTCACGATGCCGGCGGCTTCCTGGCCGCGGTGCTGCATCGCATAGAGGCCGAGATAGGTGACGCGTGCGGCGTCGGGGTGGCCGAAGATCCCGAAAATGGCGCATTCGTCTTTGAAACCACTCATCGTTCTCATGAGGCGAGCCCCTTTTCGATCGCGTTCCACCAGACGTCGCGTAAGTCGTCGACCTTGTTCGAGATGGCGGACGCGCCGTTCACGCGTATCTCGAGCGCGTCGCCCCCCGTCATGCCGATGCGCTTGACGAGTACACCGTGCAACTCGGCGAGGGCGAGCAAGGCGTCCGCCGAGGCAGGGGGGACACTCGTGAGTATCCGGCTTTGCGTCTCGGAAAACAACACGCCATCCGCGCGCCGCGGGGTCTCGAGAGCGATGGACGCTCCCATCGTCTCCCCGAGTGGGCCAAAGAGGCTTTCCGCGATCGCGACGCCTAGCCCGCCATCGCTCAAATCGTGTGCCGAGTGCAAAAGCCCGCGCGAAGCCGCATCAAGCGTAAACTTCTGAAGCGCGGCTTCCGTGTCGAGATCGAGCCGTGGCGGGCTTCCGTCGTTTCGCCCGTGTACGAGCTTCAAGTATTCGCTCGCCCCGAGCTCTTCGTTGGTGTCGCCCATCAAGTAAATAATGTCACCGCCCGCTTCAAAATGATGCGTTACGCGTTGGCTAGCGTCTTCGAGAAGCCCGACAACACCGACGACGGGTGTCGGGTAGATGCCTTCGCCTTCGGTCTCGTTGTAGAAGCTGACATTGCCGCCGGTTATCGGCACGTCGAAGCGCTCGCAAGCATCCCGGATACCGTCCACGGCCCGGGCGAACTGCCACATGATCTCGGGCTTCTCGGGATTACCGAAGTTGAGGCAATTGGTCGCGCCGACGGGCGTCGCGCCGACTGCGGCGATATTGCGGCACGCTTCCGCGACTGCGGCCGCACCACCTAAGTAAGGATCGAGATAGGTGTAGCGGCCGTTGCCGTCGAGACACATCGCGAGCGCCATCGGCGTGCCTTTGATGCGGATAACACCCGCATCGCCTCCCGGCATCACGATCGTGTTGCTCCGCACCATGTGGTCATATTGCTCGAAGATCGAGTGCTTGCTCGCGATCGTGTGGCTTCCGAGCATGCGGACGAAGGTCTCTTCGAGATCCGTCGGCTCGGGAAGGTCGACGGCTTTGATCGCGTCGAGATAGACCGGGCGCTTCATGGGCCGCTCATAGACGGGACCTTCATCGACGAGTGCTCGGTTCGGCACTTCCGCGACGGTCTTTCCGGCCGCGAGCACGCGGAGCAAGCCATCGCCCGTGACCTTGCCGATCGCGGCGGCGTCGAGGTCCCATTTCTCGAAAATGGCTTCGACTTCCGCTTCCCGCCCCGCTTTGGCGACGAGGAGCATGCGCTCTTGCGATTCCGAGAGCAGGATCTCGTAAGGCGTCATGCCGGCCTCGCGCTGCGGGACGCGGTTCAGCTCGATCTCTATTCCGAGGCCCCCGCGGGCGCCCATCTCGGCGGTCGAGCAGGTGAGCCCTGCGGCGCCCATATCCTGGATGGCGACCAATGCGTCGGTCGCCATGAGCTCGAGGCACGCTTCGAGCAGAAGCTTTTCGAGAAAAGGGTCGCCGACTTGAACGGTGGGACGCTTCTCGGGAGCGGCTTCGTCGAACTCCGCTGAGGCCATCGTGGCGCCGTGGATGCCGTCTTTTCCCGTCTTGGCGCCGACGTAGAAGACAGGGTTGCCTTCGCCTTCGGCTTTCGCGAGAAAGATGCGGTCTTTGGATGCGATGCCGAGACAGAAGGCGTTGACGAGCGCGTTCAAGTTGTAGCAATCCTCGAAGACGACTTCGCCGCCGACCGTCGGGATGCCCATACTATTGCCGTAGCTCGCGATCCCCGCGACGCAGCCGGAGAGCAGCGAGCGGTTCTTAGGGACGGCTAGTGGCCCGAAGCGGAGCGAGTTCATGAGCGCGACAGGACGGGCGCCCATCGTAAAGATGTCGCGGATGATGCCACCAACACCCGTCGCAGCGCCTTGAAAGGGCTCGATAAATGACGGGTGGTTGTGCGATTCGACTTTGAAGACCGCCGCGAGGCCGTGGCCAATATCGACGACCCCCGCGTTCTCTCCTGGGCCTTGTAGAACGCGCGGCCCGCGAGTAGGAAGCCGCTTCAAGTGGACACGCGAGCTCTTGTAGCTGCAATGCTCGGACCACATGGCGGAGAAGAGGCCGATTTCGTTCTCGTTGGGCTCGCGCCCGAGCTTCTGGACGATTCTGTCGTACTCGTCGCGCGTGAGGTTATGCGCCTCCAGAATTTCGGCGATCAACTCTGCTCCTTCGTCCAGGTTACCAGGGATTCGAAGAGTTTGCGGCCGTCTTCGGTGCCTAGTGCTTTGTCGTAGCAGCGGTCGGGGTGGGGCATTAGGCCTAGGACGTTTCCGCGTTCGTTTCGCACGCCGGCGATGGCGTTGGCGGCGCCGTTCGGATTTGCGCCGTCGTCGCGCGCTCCTTGCGCGTTGACGTAGCGAAAGACGACTTGGTCGCAGCGCTCGAGTGTTTCTAGGGTTTCGTCGTCCGCGTAGTAGTTGCCGTCGGCGTGGCCTATGGGGATGCGCAGGAGCTCGCCTTCGCTCAGACCCAATGTGAGCGGCGAGTCCAGCTGCTCGGCGCGCAAATGGAGATAGCGGCAGATGTAGGTCAGTGTTTGATTTCGGAGCATGGCGCCAGGCAAGAGTCCCGCCTCTTGCAGCATTTGAAAGCCGTTACAGATTCCGACGACAGGTTTGCCCTCGTCCGCCATTTTATGGACGGCGGTCATGATTGGCGAGAAGCGCGCTACGGCGCCGGGGCGAAGATAGTCGCCGTGCGCGAAGCCGCCCGGGAGGATCGCGGCGTCGTAGCCAACCAGGGATGTGTCTTTGTGCCAGATGAGATCGGTAGGTTCGCCGAGAACGTTCTGAAGGGCGTATTGAACGTCTTCTTCGCAGTTGGATCCGGGGAATACGCAGACAGCGAAGCGGGGCAAGTTAGTCCTCGACCTCCACTCGGAAGACTTCCAGAACTGGATTGGACAAGACGCGCAGAGCGATCTCTGTCACTATTTTTTCGGCCTCTTCTTTCGACGACGCGTCGACGGTGAGCTCGAAGAACTTTCCCTGGCGGACGCTCTCGATCTGGCCGAGCTCGAGCTGCTCGAGCGCGTGGCGAATGGTCTCGCCTTGCGGGTCGTGGACAGCGCTCTTGAGCTTGACGACGACGTTCGCTTTCATGCGCGTCATCCGAACACCCGCTTGTAAATCGCGTCGACGTGCTCCATCTGTTTCTCCAAATCGAAGGCCTGGTCGAGCTCTTCGTCCGATAGCCACTTCGCGACGTCTTCGTCCGCGCCGAGAAGCTCCCGCAACGTGCCTTTGTTTTGCCAGACGTCCATCGCGTTTCTCTGCACGAGGCGAAAGGCGTCCTCGCGCGCGAGGCCTTTTTTTGTGATCAGGAGCAGCACTTGTCCGCTGAAGACGAGGCCTTTCATCGAGTCGAGGTTCTCCCGCATCTTCTCAGGATAGACGATCAAGTTATCGAGCACCGTGGTCGCGCGCCTCAGGATGTGGTCCGTCAGGATGTAGCTCGATGGCAGGATCATTCGCTCCGCGGAGGAGTGCGAGATGTCGCGCTCGTTCCAGAGCGGGACGTTCTCGAGCGCGGTTTGCAAGTTGCCGCGCACGACCCGCGCGAGGCCGGAGATTTGCTCGCTCGCGACCGGATTCCTCTTGTGCGGCATCGCCGAGGACCCTTTTTGCTTTTCAGAGAAGAACTCTTCGACTTCGCGGATCTCCGTTCGCTGCAGGCTGCGAACCTCGACTGCTATCTTGTCCAGGGTGCTCGCGAGGATGGCGAGTGCCGAGAGCGCTTCCGCGTGGCGGTCGCGCTGCAGCACTTGAGTCGAGATGGGCGCCGGGGAGAGGCCTAGCTTCTCACAGAGTCGTTCTTCAATTTCGGGAGGCAAGTGGGCAAAGGTGCCGACAGCGCCCGAGAGCTTCCCGACTGCCACCGCGTCCCGGGCGGCGGAAAGGCGCGTGTGGTTCCGCTTCATCTCGGCGTACCAGAGCGCGAGCTTCATCCCGAAGGTCATGGGCTCCGCGTGGACGCCGTGGGTACGGCCGACCATGATCGTGCGCTTGTGGTCCCGAGCGCGGGCCTCGAGCACGCCTAGAAGCTTGTCAATATTCTGAATGATCAAATCCGTTGCATCCCGAAGTCGGATGCCGAGGGCCGTGTCCACGACGTCGTAGCTCGTCAGGCCGAAATGGATGAAGCGGCCCGCCTCGCCTACGTTCTCGGCGAGCGCTTGGGTGAAGGCAATGACGTCGTGCTTCACTTCTTTTTCGATCGCGTCGATGCGCTCGATCGAATAGGCGGCTTTTTGCCGGATCTCGATCGCGGCCTCTTTGGGGACGATGCCTGCTTCCGCCATGACTTCGGCGGCTGCGACTTCAACTTCCATCCAAGAGTCGAACTTGGCGTCTTCGCTCCAAATGCGGCCCATCTCTGGGTGGACGTAACGATCGGTTAGCATATTTAGAACGCTAGGACCCCTTGTTTGGCATCTTCGAAGAGCTCACGGCTTTGCGTCAACCGAAGTAGCGGCGTCGGCCGGTCGGCGAAGGTGAGATGGACTTTGGGTTTGCGGCCGCCCCGGCGCGCGAGCGCTTCGATGCAGCAGTCTAAAGCGATCTTCTCGTGGTTGTTCTGCTTCGAGAGGTGCGCGAGGAACAAGTGTCGCACGGCGTTTGGTAGCCGGCCTTCGAGATAGCGCGCGAGCGCGTCGTTCGAAAGATGTCCGAAGCGGCTCCCGACGCGACTGCGCAGCGATGCGGGATAGTCGCTCTCGCGCAACATCTCGACGTCGTGGTTCGCTTCGATGAGGATAGCCGAGCATCCGCGGAGCCCATCGACCACGGCCTCGGAAATGTGGCCGATATCGGTGACGTGTCCGAACGAGAGGCGCCCGCGCCGGATGCGGAATCCGATTGGGTCTGCGGCGTCGTGAGGCGTCGGAAAGAAGTCTACAATCATCCGCCCGAGCTTCTTGCTCGAGCCGGAGCGGATGCGCACCCAGTCCACCGCTTTGTCCGGAAGCGGTTTGAGGCACCGATAGGTCCCTTCTGTCGCATAGAGAGTAGCGTTGTGTTTTGCGCAAAAGCGCCAGGCGCCGCGCGCGTGGTCACTGTGCTCGTGCGAGATGAGAACGCCGTCGATGTGGCGGGGGGCGACGCCGAGGGTCCTCAGGCGTCTTTCGATCTCGCGGCAGGCGAGGCCGGCATCGAGGAGGAGCCGGGCCGATCCATCGGAGACGAAGGTGACGTTGCCGGAGCTGCCGCTGCCGAGGACGGAAATATGGAGCTCAGGCAACCAAGCTCTCCGGTACTGGATCGAAGTGCTCGAGCCTTCCGAGCACGGTCATGGCGAGCGAGCGCCCGTCGAATATTTCTGTCGCGAGGCGGAGAACGTCTTCCGAGCTTACTACCTCGAGGCTCGCGATGGTCTCTTCGGGCGTCACGTGACGGCCCTCGGTCATTTCTAGGCGGGCGATCTGCGACATGCGCGAGCTCGTCGACTCGAGGCTCATCAAAATACTGCCGCGCATGTGGCTCTTTGCACGATCGAGCTCGGCGGCGGTGACGGCTTCGGACTTGATGCGACGGATCTCTTCGAGCGTGAGGTTGACGACTTCGGCGACGTGTTTCGGATCGGTTCCGGCGTAGATCGAGAACTGGCCGGCGTCGCGGAAGCAGTTCAAGCCCGAGTACACGGAATAGGCGAGGCCGCGCTCTTCGCGAATGACTTGGAAAAGACGCGAGCTCAAATCGCCGCCGAGTATCGCGTTCAAGACATAGGTGACGTAGCGGTCGGGCGAGGCGTGTGGGGGCGCTACCGTCCCGAGGACCAGATGCGTTTGTTCTAGGTCTTTTGGCTGCAGGCGGATCGTCGGACGCACCGTCGGCGGGCTCTCGATGGCGCCGTCCGGAGGGGTGTTCAAAGACGCGAAGTGAGACGAGGTGAGCTCCAAAAGAGCGTCGTGCTCGACATCGCCCGCGGCCGCGACGATGATGTTGCTCGGCGCGTAATTCTTGCGAAAAAAGCGCACCAGATCGTCGCGCTCGAAGCTTCCCACAGTCTCGGGTGTGCCGAGGATCGGACGGCCCAACGGGTGGTTCGGCCAGAAAAACTCGACGAACAAGTCGTGCACGCGATCTTCCGGCGCGTCCTCGACGCTCTTGATTTCTTCGAAGATCACCATCCGCTCACGCTCGAGCTCTTCCGCGTCGAAGCTAGGCGCGAGCACGATGTCCGAGAGCAAGTCGATGGCGCGGGGCACGTGCTCGCCGAGCACTTTGGCGTGAAAGCCCGCATATTCCTGGGAGGTAAACGCGTCGGACTGGCCGCCAATCTCGTCGAGCTCCTGCGCGATTTGGGCTTGGCTCCGCCGCTCGGTTCCTTTGAACACCATGTGCTCGATGAAGTGCGCAAGGCCGCTCTCGGAAGCCTTTTCGTGGCGGCTGCCCCGCCTCAGCCAGACTCCAAGCGCCACCGAGCGCACATGTGGCATGCGTTCGGTGAGAATGGTAAGTCCGTTGTCCAAAACGTGTTTTCGGAACATCGGAGAAGGTGAAATCTATCACACCCGCCTCGGGGGGGCAAAAACGGTGTTTTGGCTCTAGTATATCTGCGATGAACTTGTTCGGACTGTCGCGCGCAGCGCTCGAGGAAGTGGCCACTTCAGCGGGACTCCCTGCGTTTCGGGGCCGTCAGATCTATCGCTCGATCTACGCGCGCGGTGTCGACACGTTCGACGAAATGACGGATTTGGCGCGAGGTTTTCGCGAGAGCCTCGCCCGCGAGCACGCGATCCGCCGTCCCGAGATTGCGAGCCGGCACGTCTCGAGTGACGGCACGATTAAGTTCCAGCTCGCGCTTCACGACGGCCGGCGAGTCGAGACCGTCTACATCCCGGACGGTGATCGCCATACGTTTTGTTTGTCGACGCAGGTCGGCTGTCCTCTCAAATGCACGTTCTGCTTTTCCGGCACGATCCGCTTCGAGCGCAATCTCGAGCCGGGCGAGATCCTCGGGCAGTTTCTTCTTGCGCGGCGCGCGCTACCCGAGTTGCCGGCTCGGAGCAACATCGTCTTCATGGGGATGGGGGAGCCGCTTTTGAACGCCGAAGGCGTTTTGGCTTCGCTCGAAATTTTCATGGATGACGATGCTTTCGCGGTCTCGCCGCGCCGTATCACGGTCTCGACCGCGGGAGTCGTCGACGAGCTCGAGCGCTTTGCCGAAAAAGCCCCGACGGTGGGACTCGCTATCAGCTTGCACGCGACGACAAATAACGCTCGCGACCGCATCATGCCGATCAACAAAAAGCATGCACTCGAGACGCTCATTACCGCCGCCCGAAACTTGCCACTCCCGAAGCGCCGCCGCATCACGTTCGAATATGTGCTTCTCGGTGGTGAGAACGATCATGTGGAAGATGCCAAGAGGTTGGCCAAGCTTCTCGAAGGCGTGAAGGCCAAAGTGAACTTGATCACGTACAACCCTTGGCCGGGCGCGCCGCACAAAGGCTCCTCGCGCCAGGCGACGGAGCGCTTCAACGACATCCTCATCGATGCCGGGCTGACGGTGAGCTTGCGCCGGAGCCGCGGAGACGATGTCCTAGCTGCCTGCGGCCAGCTCGCGAATCAGTCGGCCCGCTGAAAAGTCAGCGGCTAACGCCGCGCTCCGTGACGCCTTTGAACATCCTCAAGGCTCAAGGCTCAAGGCTCAAGGCTCAAGGGTTCTCCGTTGGCGGTCTCGTCTCGCCCATGCTTCCGTGTTTCTCGAACCAATGACGCAAGTAGAGCTGGGTCCGCATGAAGTTCGAAGGCTTGGACGACGTCCCGTGGAACTCTTCGTTGAAGCGCACCATCGCTGTCGGCACTTTCCGCATCTTGAGCGCCTGATAGTACTCCTCTGTCTGAGTGATGGGCGTGCGAAGGTCTTTGACGCCCGTCATGAGCATGGTGGGCGTCGTTACGTTTCCGACATACATCAGCGGCGAGCGCTCGAGGTGCTCGCTCGGATCCTCCCAGAACATTTTCGCGAAATTTCGATACCAGTTCGGGCCGTCCGTCGTGCCGACGAAAGACAGCCAATTCGTCACCGGGCAGTTCGACGAGGCCGCAGCAAAGCGGTCCGTGTGTCCCACGACCCAGGCGGTGAGAACACCGCCCCCACTGCAGCCATAGACGAACAGGTTCCGATCGTCGACGAAGCCCTTCGCGAGCACTTCATCGACGCCTTTCATGAGATCGTCGAAATCCTTGCTCGGGTAGGCGTTTTTGATGGCGTTGCCGAAAGCGCTCCCGTACCCGGAGGAGCCGCGAGGATTCGTGTAGAGCACGACGTAGCCGTTCGCCGCATGCTCCTGCCAGCCGAAGTTGAACCCGGTGTGGTACATCCCGTGCGGTCCACCGTGAATGGCGAGCATCATCGGGTACTTGCGCGCCGGATCGTAATCGGGGGGCGTCACGACCCAGCCCTGGATGCGATAGTCGTCGAGGGAATCGTACCAGATCTCATCGACGCTTCCGAGCTCGATGTCGGCGAGAACGTCGTCATTCACGAAAGTCAGCTGCTCGATGGACCCGCTTTCGAGATCGACAAGAGCGATATCGCCCGGCTGATGGAAGCTCGTGAGCGTCCCCACGGCGCGCCCGTTTCCTCCGACATGGGTGACGTCGAGCATATGCGTGCCCTCGGTCGCGGCACGAACCCCGTCGTCCCGCGAAGCGAAATAGAGGTTGGACGTTCCACGATCGCGAACGTTGAAGAACACACCCGAGCTATCCGCCGACCACGTGACCCCGCGGGGCGAGCGATCGAGGTCGGTGGCGATTTCCGTCGGGCTCGATCCGTCGATCCCCATGACGTAGAGCTTGGAGGCGATGTAGGTGTCGTTGGTCCAGTCGTTGCCGGTATAAGCGACGAGCTTGCCGTCCGGAGAAACGACGGGGTTCTGGTCCGGACCCTTGCGATCGGTGAGCTTCCGTATCGACTTGTCCAAAGTGTTCACCGCATAGATCTCAGACTCGCGCCACGCATATTCCCACTCGGGCTCACGCAAGCTGGAGAACAAGATCTCGCTACCATCGGGCGTCCATGAGATGGGTTGGCGGTTGCTGCCGTGATTGTAGTCGCCGCTCGTGAGAGAGCGCGCCGTCCCCCCGCTCGCGGGAACGACGAAGACATGGAAATAGCCTTCCTCGGTAAATCCGATGCGATCCTGGCGGTAGTCGAGGCTCTGAATGATCCGCGGCGTCTCGGTCCATTTGCCTCCATCGCCAGGTTTCGGAAGATCGATCTTCCATGGAGTTTCTTTGGGAACGAGACTCACGAAAGCAAGCGACGCGCTGTCCGGAGACCAGGCGATGTGCCGCGGAGTTCTATCGAGCCGGGTAATTTGCGTCACCGCGCCTTCCGCGTCCATCCACCGGACGAAAATCTGCGGGCCTTTGGGCTCGCCTTCTCGGATGAAAGCGATGCGAGTCCCGTCGGGCGACCAGATGGGCGATTGCCCCTCGACGAGGAAACGGTTGCGGCCGCCGTCTGCATCCATGATCCAAATCGCGGAGCTCCATCGGTCGTTAACGTTGTCCACCCAGCGGCGGGTGTAGAGAATGCGGTTTCCGTCGGCGGATACTTGGGGGTCCGCGACGCGCTCGAAGTTCAAGTAGTCCGCGAGCGTCAGGTGTCGTTTCGCGGCTCGAGCGTCCGCGACCGTCGCGAGGCACAGAGTCACGAACACGGCGAAGCTTGCAAGGGCCTTCAAGAAAGCTGACATTTCGAATACCTCCTCGAATCGGTGGTGCGGCGATTCTACTCGAACCGACCGGCGTTTTGGAGCACCAAGCACCGCTTGCAGGCGTTTTTTGCTCGAATCGCTTCGCGTGCAGATCTGCAAGGTGAGCGAGCGCTAGCCCATGTTTCCCTTTTAGGTCTCTAAGTCATCATAAACAAAGGACTGAGATCCGCGGTTTGTCTCTACGCTGACAGCACCTCCTCGGAGAAGGCTGGCGGGTCGCGTTCAACGATTCCGAGTGCAGTCAGGATCGAGTTGGCGCGAGCGGTGCCGCGCGTGACGACGCGCTTGGTCCGCCCAGAACCCAGCTGTAAGTCGACGAGCCGGACCGAGCGTAGCGCTTGTAGTGCCTCGGTTGCGGACAGGTCGAGTTCGGCGACCTTGAGCTTTTTCTCAAGAGCCCGATGCACAAGGAAGGCCAGCGTAGCTACGAAAAGATGTGCCTCCACACGCTCATCGGTCTGGTGGTAAACGGGATGCATCTCAATGACATCCTTAAGGCATGAGAAGGCTCGCTCGACCTCGTTTAGGTCCTTGTAAAGGCGCACGGCGTCGACCGGAGAGAGGTTTTGCTCCTCGGTTTGAATAACGTACTTACCCTCGTAGGCTTGCTCGCGCTTGAGGTTGTCCGGGTGCTCGAAGAAGCGGAAGCGAGCGTTTTTGTACTCCCAGTCGTAGTAACGGTGACCGTGGTGGCGTGCCTGTATGCGCGCGGCGGCGGCACCGATTTTCTCGGGGGCTTTCAATCGTCCCTCGCGCACGCGGCGCTCGAGGGCCTCGAATGCCGCACGGGCACGTCCCATGGCCCGCAGCCTCTGCCCGCGCTCGTAGGCGAGCCTTTCGTCGCTGTGAACGACGAAGATGCGCACGCCAGACTGCTCGGAGCGGACTTCTTGCACACGAGTCTTAGGTGGCTCGGCTTTTTCGCTCACCGTGATGCCACCAGGGCAGTCGATCCACTCTCCGCTGGCGCGCTCGATGTAACGATAGACCTCCTCGCGCCGTCGTCTTTGCAGCCCGACGAGATAGCCCTGCTTGCGCGAGCGCACCACCGCCAGGCTGCCTTGGTGCACAACTCCGATAGAGGCCGAGAGCTCGCTTGGCCCCGACTCCCATCATCCGATCATCTCGCTATCAGGCATCCCGAGCGCCGTCATGGTGTTGAGAATCTTGCACCCGATCCTTGCCTCGACTCTCTGTGCCGCCAACCCTCTCGCTCGCATCGCTGAGCCCACGATAGCCTTGTAGCGATGGAACGTTGTCTCGACTTTGCTCCGTTTGCTGTAGCCCGATTCTGTGTGCCACTTTCGTTTGCCGAGCCGAGCTTGTGCTGCAATGTTGCGATTGCGCTGTCGGCTGCTCGCCGGCCCCGATGCGAGCTGGGCGCCTTTGCGCGGCGGTATCAGCACCCTCGGCGAGCGATGAGCGCTGTGATTCTCGATTGCCTCATAGACGCCGCTGGCGTCGTATGCGGTGTCAGCTCTGGCCGATGAGATGGGACTGTCGCTCTGTCCGACAAGCGATGCAACCCGCGATGAATCGCGGGCTCTTTTGCTCGTCAGCTCGCCGGCGACGACTTCGCCACTCTGCTCGTCGACACACAGATGGAGCTTGCGATAGTCCCTGCTATTTGGTGCTCTGCGCAGCTGGCCGGCGTGGACAGCGAGACCGCTGCTGTCGAACAAGATGTGCAACGGCGTCTTCTGCTTGTCTTGGTAGAAGGGGACCTTACCCAGCTTCGCCTTGCGCCTCGAGATCGTGGTGTGATCGGGCACATCATTGTCTAGCTTCATCAGAGCGAACAACGACCGCAGCAATCCCTCGCTCTGCCTAGATGACAGATGAAACACCATGCCCAGGGTGACAGCCGTCTCGATGGCGTGGTTCGAGTACTTGCGTTGACGGCCCGGTTTCCTCCTCCTCGGCCGGGGCGCGTCCCAGTTCACAAGCTTGCCGGCGGTGAGCGAGATCCAGACGGTCAGGCTCCCACGGTTGCGTAGACCCGCCTCATATTCACGCCAATTCCTCACGCGATAGGCCTTCTTCACATACTTCCGCTGAGTGCGTTTGAAAATGCTCATGGGGAACCTCGAATCCGTGAGTAAAGGACAATTGTGGACCGAGATCGCGAGTTGTGCACCAAGGCAGCGGCTCGACGCGAATCCCCAAAGTCCAAGAAATGGTGAAAGAACTCTTCGGGAAGGACCCCCACAAGGGCGTCAACCCGGACGAGATCGTCTCCATCGGCGCCGCCATTCAAGGTGGCGTTATGCAAGGTGACGTCAAGGACATGCTACTGCTCGACGTCACGCCTCTTTCGCTCGGCATCGAGACCCTGGGCGGCGTCTTCACGAAGCTCATCGACCGCAACACCACGATCCCGGTCGAGAAGAGCGAAATTTTCTCGACCGCGGTGGACAGCCAGCCGAGCGTGGGCGTGCACGTGCTACAGGGCGAGCGCGAGATGGCCAAGGACAACCGAACGTTGGGAGAATTCCAGCTCGTCGGTCTCCCGCCCGCTCCCCGGGGCGTGCCCCAAATCGAAGTCTCGTTTGACATCGACGCCAACGGCATCGTCAACGTCAGTGCCAAGGATGTCACCACAGGCAAAGCGCAGAGCATCACGCTCGAAAGCTCGAGTGGCCTCAGCAAAGAGGAAATCGAGCGCATGGTCAAGGATTCCGAGACCCACCGTGAGGCGGATGAGAAGATTCGTCAAGAGGTGGAGGCACGGAATCGTCTCGACACTGCGATCTTCGCGTCCCAGCAAAGCCTCGATGAGAACAAGAACGACCTCGAACCGTCGATCGTTCAGGAAGTCGAAAGCGCTCTCGAGGAGGCCAAGGCCAAGCTCGATAGCGGCGACCTCGAGGCCATTCAGGCGGCCGAGGAACGCCTCACCAAGGCGGCGCACGCTATGGCCGAAAGACTCTACGCGAAAAAGGAAGCCGAGCCATCAAGCGGCGAACCGGCTAACGACGGCTCGGCGCCGAGCGCCGACGAAGACGTCGTCGACGCGGAGTTTACAGAAGTAACCTGATCAGCATTCACTAGTCAGACGAAGGCCGCTCACCACGACGGTGAGGGGTTTTTTTGACGCGGTTACGGTTTCTGGGAACAGGGCGGTTGTTGACGCTGGTCACTCGGCCTCAGATCACAGCGTCCGCGAGAGAAGTGATGAACTGCACTCCGGCAATGACCTTTTTGCTCAGGCGGTCGTCGTTCGTAATGAACAGATCCGTGCTCACCTGCGACGCGCAGGCGAGCTGGATCGCGTCGGGTGGCTTCACGCTTCGGTCCCGCCGTATGGCTGCGAACCTTCGAGCGGTCGTTTTGTCGAAGGGGATGACGACCGCTGCGCTCGTCAGAGCGAGCTCATAGTCCGCGGCGAGGTCCTCTCTATTCTCGTCTAGCGGTTTCACGAGGATCTCGCCCAAAGTCAAAGCGGAAGTGTAGAGCCCGTCTCTGCGCCTCAGCATGCGCTCACGGATCTTAACGACACGCTCCGATAAATCCCCGTAGTCCTCGATGAGATAGACGAACAGGTTCGTGTCCCAGAAAATACGACTCACTCCCATCCCTCACGCAACCTACGCACATAGTCGTCGGGGTCGATGCCCCGCCAAAGCTCACCGCCCAGTCCGCGCAGCTTCAATATGGGATCTTCGTTGTCCGAGTCACGCCACCCTCGAAAGTCCCGCTCATACCAATCGATGAGCTCGCGATACTGGTCCGGTACGTTGTTTCGGTCGGGCCGCGTTTTCGATCCCGCGCGCTCCGGGTCATACGTATCGCCATCCCGGAAGAGCCTCCGCGTCTTGGGGGCGGTGGCAAACAGCATGCGGTAGCGTCCGGGATTGGGTGACCGGTTCGCGACACAATGCTGAACGATGTGCACGTAGACGCCAGGACGAAGTGTTCCCGTCATCGCTTCTCGCTCCGCCCGCTTCCGTATCTCTTGAATGGTAAAGTCCTTACGCTCGGGATGCTCTCGGTGCAAGAGCGCGGTGGCAATCCATACCTCGTCGGCAACCCTCGTCTGTCGCCCAGTTTTCTCGTCGACGGTGATCTCTTTCTCCTTTCAAGAAACCAAATTAATAACGTTAGTAATACAATATCATGTATTTACTGTTATACTAAGTATTTTAGTAGGAAGTTTAAAGAGATCAACCAAACTCTGGCACAGGAGAGGAAGAGTTCCGTTCCTCGATCCTCGATAGTCATCGCACCGCAAGTTCGCCCCGCTCGCCGGGGCTTGGGGAGCTTTTTCCAAGCTACCAGTCATCAGGTGATGACGTTGTGCGTTTTTCCTACTTTTGTGAAGGCATCGATGGCTTGGGCGACGTGTTCTTTGGTGTGGGCGGCGGAAAGTTGGACGCGGATTCTCGCTTGGCCTTTGGGTACTACGGGGAAGCTGAAGCCGATGACGTAAATGCCTTCCGCCAGAATGTGTTTTGCCATCTCTTGTGCGAGGCGGGCATCTCCGAGCATTATGGGGACGATCGGGTGGGTTCCCTCCACCACGTCGAAGCCGCGCTCGTTCATCGCTTTGCGGAAGTGAGCGGTGTTGTCCATGAGCCGCCGGCGATGCTCAGAGCTCGTCTCCAGAATCTCCAGAGCTTTATTCGCCGCGGACACGATGACCGGTGCGAGTGAGTTCGAGAACAAATAGGGACGCGAGCGCTGCCGCAAGAGGTCGATGATTTCCTGCCGGCCAGACGTAAAGCCTCCCGCCGCACCCCCGAGCGCCTTCCCGAGCGTCGACGTCACGACATCGACACGCTCACGAACGCCGCAAAGCTCCGGCGTGCCACGTCCCGTTTCGCCCACGAAACCCGTTGCGTGGGAATCGTCGACCATAACCATCGCGTTATGGCGCTCCGCGAGATCGCAGATTTCTGAAAGGGGCGCATAGGTCCCGTCCATGCTGAAGACGCCATCGGTGGCAATCATCCGGCGGCGCGCACCCGAGGCCTCCTCGAGCTTCGACTCGAGGTCCTTCATGTCCCTGTTGTGATAGCGGAGCCGCTGGGCCTTACACAAACGGATACCATCGATGATGCTCGCGTGGTTGAGAGCGTCGCTGATGATGGCATCCTCTTCCGAGAGAACGGTCTCGAACAGGCCGCCATTCGCGTCGAAGCACGAGCTGTAGAGAATCGTGTCTTCAGTCCCGAGGAAGCGCGCGACATTCTTCTCGAGCTCTTTGTGGATATCCTGCGTACCGCAGATGAATCGTACCGAAGACAGTCCGAAGCCCCGCTCGTCGAGACCTTTATGCGCCACCTTGAGGATCTGCGGGTCGTTCGAAAGCCCCAGATAGTTGTTCGCGCAAAAATTGAGGACTTCGCCCGCTTGCACTTCGATCGCAGCGCCCTGCCGAGACGTGAGGACGCGCTCGTGCTTGTACAGACCGGCTTCTTCGATTTCGCTCAGCGTTTGCTGAAAAGATTCTCGTGATTCGTCAAACATAGCGCGTCATGAAGGCGTTCCTGCGTCACGATATTGTCGCCTCAGCGTCGCGATGAAATCTCCTGTGAGAAGTATGAGCACTTGAGTGGGGTCGTTTTCCTCGCTCTCGATGTCTTCGATGCAGCGCAAAAAGAGATCTTGATCGGATTCTCGGAGTCCGGAAAACGCGACATATTGTTCGGGCTCGAACTCGCGCAGAAGCGTCTTGACGCGATCGAGCTGATCGGGTCGCCGCCCATTATCGAATTCCCGAGCGCGCTCCAGGACATTCCCGAGCCAATCCAAAAGGCGGCCCACATCAACGATGTTCTCCGCGTCGCCCCGAAAGAGCTGCTTTCGCGTTAGCGACGGGTCGATGACCAAGAGCTGCTCATAGAGCGTCATATTTAGAGTCTCGCGAACTTCTCGCAGCCGAAGCCCGAGCTCGTCGACGACCGCGTCGATACGGCCTTCGATGAGCTCGAGGTCGGCAACTTCAATCGATTTGGGGTCGCGTCTAAGCGGCACGAACCGGAGGACCCAACGCGAGAGCCCCTGCCTTATGAACCGTACGTCTCCCGCGAGGTCGCGTACACGCTGGCCGTAGAGACCTTGCAGCTGCTCCGCGCTTCCGGTGAGCGGACAGCTCTCCATGAAGTATTCGAGCTGCTGCAATCGGCGGCCGAGGGCGAAGAAATACTTTCCCAGTTTCTCGACACGCCGGTCGTAAAGGACGAGGACGTCTTTCGGATCCTCGGCGGACGCTCCCAGACCGAGCGCTTTCAGCTCGTCTCGCAAGTTCTCGATGGCGGTGAATGCCGCGGATGAAAGCATGGAGCCCACGAGCAAGAACTGCTCGAGCAGATAGGCGGTGAGCCTTTGATCGGGCACCTTCCGGAGGCATTCGCTGAGCACTTCTAGAGAAGTTTCCCGAGCGAGATAGTCAAGCGCCGCCTGGTCCCGCCCTTTGTTTAGAAGGTCGAGGAGAGGTTGGCAGAACTCACCACGAGGGTAGAGGTGCTCGGCGGTTTCACTGGAGGCCAACAACACCGCCCGTTTCGAAACTTGAGAGGACATGAACTTCGACCCTTTGGACAAGGTCGGGGGTTGGGGGCACTATAGCAGCCGGGCTGGGGCCTGTCAAAACGACCGTCGAAGCTGGACAGCCGGATCACTCCATCTTGACGCGTGCGTGGCCGAGCCGGCTAACGGCCGTCTCGCGCAAGCGCCGGAACTCCTCGAGCTCGCCCCGAGACAGTGCTTCGCGGCACGCATCGACTGTTTCCAAAAGCTCGGTGAGCTCGTGTCGGGCGAGCTCCTCCTTCACTGCGACGAGCTGCTCGATGATCTTGTCGATAGAGCCCACGTCCAGATTGTTCAAAGTAGCAATGACATTATCGAGCTTGGACATAGAAGGCGTTTATCTTAACCTGGACCTATGCCCAAACAGGAGCTCAGGGAGGCAATTCTCAAAAAAGCCTATGCGGTCGGATTCTCCAAGGTGGGCTTCAGCCACGCCCGGCTCGAACGCGAGGAGGCGCACTTGAACGAGTGGTTGCAGCGCGGCTACCACGGTGAGATGCGATGGATGGAGCGTGCGCCGGAGCGGCGGACGGATGGCGCGCGGGTTCTCCCCGAGGCACGCACACTCGTTTGCTGCGCTTTGAACTACTATCAGGGCCTGCTCAAGGACGAACCTCTAGCTGGCGTCATCTCGAGCTATGCACACGGCACGGATTATCACGACGTTTTACAGGAAAAGCTCGAACAACTGGCGTCTTTCATCGAAGAGACCTGCCACGTGCCGACCAAGCTCTACGTCGATACCGGTCCCGTTCTCGAGAAGTCTTATGCCGCTGCCGCCGGGCTCGGTTGGCTCGGCAAGCACTCGAATCTGCTGTCACAGGATGGAAGCTCATGGTTCTTCCTCGGAGAGATTTTCGTACCTCTCGACCTCCCAGTAGACACCGAAGCTCCCGATCGCTGCGGTACGTGCACGCGATGCATCGATGCCTGTCCGACGGACGCCATCGTCGAGCCCTACGTGGTCGATAGTCGTCTGTGCATTTCGTACCTCACGATCGAGCTTCGCGGCTTCATTCCGCGCAAGCTACGACCGCTCATCGGAAACCGCATCTACGGTTGTGACGATTGTCAGGACGTCTGCCCATGGAACCGCTTTGCGAAGAAGAGCGAGGAGAGCGCGTTCTTCGCACGGGAGCCATTGGCTTCCATGGACCTGATCGAGATGATGAGCATGAGCCGCAAAGCGTTTCTCGACGCCACCCGAAAAAGCGCCATCCGACGCGCGCGCTATCCAGGCTTTCTCAGAAACGTAGCCGTCGCCCTCGGTAACAGCGGCGACCCGAAAGCCGTCGCGCCGCTCATGGATGCGCTCGCGCATGAAGAGCCCCTGGTACGAGGCCACGCGGCCTGGGCCCTCGCCCACCTAGCCGACCTCCGCGCGCAGCCCAAGCTCGAGGCGCGTCTAGCCGTCGAGGCGGACGAAGCCGTAAGGGAGGAGATACGGTGGGCTCTCTCGCAACTCGAGCAATATCAGTAAAGGATTCCGCGAAGGCTGTTTTGAAAGCGTAACCGTAGAGTAGGGGCCAAGGACGAAGAAAAGTCTCCCTGTTTTCCGTTGCGCGTTCGCGTTGACGCTCGTAACCAACCTCGCTAGAGTGGCTCGACGCTAACCTCGGAAAGCCAGGATTCGATGCGCGCCTCGAGGTTTTTGTGGGAAAGTCGCAGCTCGGGCGGGATGAGCACGTAACGCTCTTTCGACGTGATTGCTCGTTCGTCCTCTTCTTCTTCCTCGTTGTCCAGATAGCTCGAGAAGAAGTGGACGGCGCCCGTCTCCCGGTCGAGATAATAGCGGTGGTCGGACGCGCCGTCTTCGAAGGCTTCTTCGAGCTCCTCCCAGTCGACGCGGATGCGTTTCCACTCAAGCGAGCTCATGGTTCGTAGTCTAGGACACTCACGGCCCAGTAATTGTAGAACGCACCTTCGTCGAAAAGTTTTAGAAATCTCTTTATTTTTTGTATGACAAGGGTGCTGCGGTGACCGGGAAGGCCCGCCGGGTGGGGCTGTCCATAACTGAAATAGGCCCGGATGAACTGGCTGTTCTCGCCAAGTGGCAGCGTGCGCACGTTGTCGACATACTTAGAGAAAATCTCGTTTCGGATCAAGTAAAACTCGACGTTGGACACGTAGAAGGCCGAAACGGTCTCGCCTTGCTCCTCGACGAGCTCGCCGATCTTTCGAAGGGCATGATCACCTGCGAAGTCGCCGACCACTGGTATGAGGCGACCCGCCTCCGCCAGGCCGCGCACATGGGCATAGTCGTCCGGACGCGACAGGAAGTGGCCCGTCTCACCGCTCGACCCGCGCTCTACGAGAAGCCTTCGATAGGTCGGATGGTGCGCCATCGGCCTTCTGCCGTGGCTTCGAAAACGCAGCCCGAGCTGTCCGTCGAAGTAAGCGCGATAGACAAGCTCGATCCTGAGCGCGTCCTCGTCGTCGAGGTCGTATTCCAGGCGATTCTCGATATGCCCGTAGATGGCTTTCAAGTTTGTCGCGAAGAGCCTCTCGTCCGGCGCCGCTCCTCCCACGGCAGCGAGAACGGATTCAAAGTCGTCTTCGCTCGCGAGCGGCTCGCACGAGAGAGAGAAGAGCCAGCAGAGATAGGCGTAGGGTGTCTCGGCGTTCACGAGGAGCGCGTTTAACAACAAATGGTGCAGCATGTTGTCGCGGCGAATGTCCACGATGAACGCCCAGCTCGGACGAAGCTTCCCGATGTAGTGAAAGTTCTGCTCGGGTCCGACACCGATATAGACACCCCCCATCGGTTCGAGGTCTTCGACCACCTGGGAGTACGCCGTTTCGTTGGAAATGAGATTATCGGTATCGAAATAAGCGCCCTCTTCGGAGAGCTCTTCGACGAACTCGCGAAAGCTCGGGATAGGCTCGGCGTCTCGCGAGCACGCGGAGAACAGGCAGACGAGAAGCGCAAAAGCGCCTGCCCGCCCGCAAAAATCCCGCATCCGATCAGCTGCGACCGAGCGCCGCCAGCATCTCCTCGAAACTCGTGAACTTTACCCGCGGGCGCTCCGTCCCTTCGGCATTCGCGACCTCGAGCTCATCGAGCTTCTTCCAATCGGCGTAAGAGAAGTAGTTCGGCTTGCGCTCGTGCACGAGGTCGCGCGCTGCGTTCCCGGAAGGGGCCTTGGGCGTGAAATGCTTGCCGCTCACAACATCTTCCAACATGCACCGCACCGTCTCGAGCGCGTCGGGTTTGTTGGTGCCGATGACACCGGAAGGCCCTCGCTTGATCCAGCCCGCGCAATAAAGCCCAGGAACCGCGTCGGGCTTGGACGCGTGCGCCAAAACGCGTCCTTTCTCGTTGGGGATCACACCCCAATCCTCGCGAAATGGAACGTCCGGGAGCGCCACCCCGTAATAGCCGACCGAGCGAAAGACTAGACCCGCCTCGATTTCCTCACTCCCCGTCTCAGTCGCCCGCGGCCGAACGGTCCCTCGCTCGTTCAAGTAAAGCTCGTTCTTCACCAGCTTGATCTTGGCGACGCCACCGTCGTCGCCCGCGATGAGCTCGGTGGGCGAGACGCAAAATCGAAGAACGAGCGTTTTCGGTTTGCCCGAGCGCTTCTCCTCAGCGTATTTCTGGAGGATCTCGACTTTGCGATCGGTCCCCTTGTCGGGGTTTTTGGCCATGAAGGCCTTCGTCGCCTCACCGATGGACGCGTCTCGCTCAGGCACTCTAATATCCGCGATTAGAAGCTCACCGAGCTCTTTGATCTCGGGATTGGTGAAGGCCGCTTGCGCCGGACCGCGGCGGCCGAGCATGTAGACCGTCTTGACGTTGCTGTTCGCGATCGCTTCGAGCGCGTAGTCGGCGATGTCCGTGCGCGCGAGCTCCTCGCGGCCACGGCAAAGGATGCGGCAAACGTCGACGGCCACGTTACCGACGCCCACAACGGCGACGGATTCCTGTGAGAGATCGAACTTCCGGTCTGTGTAATCGGGATGACCGTTGTACCAAGCGACGAACTCGGTGGCCGCGTGGCTCCGCCCTAAATCTTCTCCGGGGATGCCCATGCTGCGGTCGATTTGCGCGCCCACGGTAAATACGATCTGATAGTAGTGCTTCTGCAAATCGTCGAGCTTCACGTCCGTGCCGAACTCGACATAGCCGTAATATCGGAATCGAGGGTTGGACGCGACGCGGTCATAGGCTTTGGTGACCGATTTGATCTTCTGGTGGTCCGGCGCGACCCCGCCGCGTACGAGCCCGAACGGCGTCGGCAGCCGATCGTAGAGATCGACCTCGAACACATAGTCTTTCTGCTTGAACAAGTGCTCCGCTGTGTAAAAGCCCGTAGGCCCCGACCCGATGATCGCAACACGAAGAGGATGCTCGTTTGTACCAATTGGCATAGGAGGTACGGCTCCGATCTGTGAACTCTTTCTCTACTCATCGAATTATACCTGCGGAGAATAGCCGACCGGGCCCGTACGTGATGAATTACGCCGTGCGGTCGACGACGGCATAGACCGCCGGGATGATCAGGAGTGTCAGCACGGTCGAGACCAGCAAGCCGCCGATGACGGTAATCGCCATCGGAGCCCGGAGCTCGCTCCCTTCGCCGAGCCCGACGGCCATCGGCAGCAGCCCGAGCACCGTCGTCGAGGTGGTCATCAAGATCGGCCGCAGCCGAAGCTTGCCGGCTTGTTTCAAAGCCTCCACCTTGGCCTGGCCTCCCCGTCTCAGCCGGTTCGTCGTATCGACGAGGATGATCGCGTTGTTCACGACGATGCCGGCGAGCATGATGACGCCGATGAGAACGACGACGCTCACCGTCACGTTCAGTAGATAGAGCGTGACGAGCACCCCCACGAGCGAGAACGGTACGCTGAAGAGAATGACGAACGGGTGGAGGAGCGATTCGAACTGGGACGCCATCACGAGATAGACCATGAAGACCGCGAGTAGGATGGCGAAGCGCATGCTCTCGAACGAGGTCTCCATTTCCTGCTGCTGGCCGCCCATGCGCCAGTCGAAACCCATGGGCAGCGTCATCTCGCCGATCTGCGCTTCGATTGCCGCGGACGCGGAAGCCAGATCGCGTTCGACCAGGTTTGCAGTAATGACGGCTACGCGCTCACCGTCCGATCGCCGGATCTCAGCAGGTCCTTCCGTCTCCTCCACCGTCGCCACCGAAGAAAGGGGTATGGGCGTCGTGCCTGTCTGGGCGATGTTCAGGTTCCGCAAATCACGTGCGCTGTCTCGGAACTGCTGCTGCGCCCGCAGCCGGATGTCGATCGTGCGATCCTCGCGCGTGATGTCCGTCGCCACGTCCCCGAGCACTTTGGACCGTACGAGGGACGCGACCTCCATCACGTTGTAGCCGAGCGTCGCGAGGCGGTCACGATCGAATCGAATTTGGAGCTCGGGGTTTCCACCCTCGGTCGAGGACTTGATATCGACGAGCCCCGGAATCGTCTCCACCCGCGCCATGAGCTCGTCGGCGAGCCGCGTGAGAAGGTTCAAGTTGAAGCCACGGATCTCCACTTCGATCGGCGTCTTGAAGCTGAAATAAGTCGGCCGGCCGAAGCGGTAGAGCATGTTCTCCTCGGCTTCGAGCGAGGGACGGATGAGCTCCATCAGCTCCTCTTCTCGTTGCAAGCTCGACGGCGGTGACACCGTCATCGTGAGCTGGCCGATATTCTCTCGAAGCTCACCCGCCGTTCCGCCTTGCTCGTTGCTCGAGCCAATGACGGTGTAGACGGAAGTAATCCCCTCGAGATTCATCGCTTCTCGTTCCAGAAGCTGCATCCGTTTTTCGTTGAGCTCCAGGTGGGTGCCGGGCGGAAGCTCTGTGTTGACGAAGAACTCGCCTTGCACCAGCTCGGGGACGAGCTCGCTCCCCAGCTTGTCCAGGAGCAGAAGCGAGGACGCGAAGACGAGCAGCGTGACGCCGATGAAGGGATAGGGCCGCCCGAGCACCGCAGCCTGCACGCGCGGATAGCCGTCGCTCACGGCTCCATAGAACACGTGAAAGATCTTCGACGGCACGAACAAAACGGCGAGGAGCACGTAAGTCGAACCCTTCACGATCCATTTGACGAGCCGGGCTATGAAGAGTCCGACGAAGCCCACGACGGCTATGACGAGCTTAGCGATCTTCGAGCGGTGGTGCTCGGGCACATCTTCTTTGGGCGCCGCGCCGAACTTGCGCGAGGCGAGCATCGGGATCAAGGTCAGCGCGACGAAGAGCGACACCGTCAGAGAGAAGGTGACGGCCAAAGCTTGATCGCCAAAGAGCTGGCCCGCGACTCCTTCGACGAAGACGATAGGGACGAAGACACAAACGGTCGTCATCGTGCTCGCGATGACCGCCTGGCCGACTTCACCCGCGCCCGCGCGCGCCGCTTCGACGATGTCGAGCCCGTCCTCGCGCTTTCTCTGGATGGCTTCGAGCACGACGATCGAGTTGTCCACGAGAAGCCCGATGCCGAGCGTGATGCCGCCGAGCGACATAATGTTGAGCGAGATGCCCGAGACGAACATGAGAAAAAACGTCGCCACGACGGAGACGGGGATCGAGATACCGATGATGATCGTCGACTTCAAGTCCCGCAGAAAGAGCATGAGGATCAAGATCGCGAGCCCACCGCCGATGAACGCGGTTTGCAGCACTTCGGAGACCGACTGGCTTATGTAACGCGACTGGTCCGTGATGAGCTGGAGCTCGAGACCTTCGCCGAGACGCTCGAGCCGGTTCTCGAGAAGCTCCACGCGCTCTTTGACGGCTTGCGCGACCATAACCGTGTTCGTGCCGCCTTCTTTGTAGATCGCGATCTCGACCGCTTCGCGGCCATCGATGCGGCTTATGACCTCACGTTCTTTGTGCCCACGCGTGATGAGCGCAACATCTTCGAGACGGATGTCGCGGCGCGCGCTGTCGATGACGATGTGCCGCATGTCCGACGGGCGCTCGAACTCGTTGATAGTACGGACGAGATATTCCGTCTGCCCGTCCTGAAGCCGTCCGCCCGTCAAGTTCACGTTCTCGGCGGCGAGACGCGCAACCACTTGCGCGACACTCACTCCGAGATTCGAAAGGCGACGCTCATCGATCTCGATATGGATCTCTTCTTCGAGCCCGCCGCTCACGAGTACCGCCGCGACACCTTCCACGCGCTCGAGGAACCTTTTGACCTCCTGCTCGCCAATGAGTCGTAAACGGATGAGATCCTCGTCGCCGTGGAGCCCGAGCCGCATGATCGGATCGAGCGAGGGATCGTAGCGCAGAAGCACGGGCCGGTCGGCGTCGTCGGGGAGAACGACGAGGTCGAGGCGCTCGCGCACATCGAGCGCCGCCATGTCCATGTTGGCGTCCCAACCAAACTCGAGCGTGACTTCACTCGTGTCGGAGCGAGAGCTCGAGATGACGCGCACGACGTTGTTGACGACGCCGACCGCGTTCTCGATGGGTTTTGTGATGAGGCTCTCCACCTCGGAGGGCGCCGTGCCCTCGAACTCGGTTCGGACAGTGACGGATGGGTAAGTTATCTCAGGAAGGAGGTCGACAGCGAGGTCACGGAACGCGACGACACCGAAGACAACCGCGGCGATGAAGAACACTAGGATAGTGACGGGGCGGCGCGTTGAGAAGTGGACTATCCGCATTTCGGGCTCAGGGTTCAGGATTCAGCATTTACGATCGCGTTTCGATGCTCAGTGCTGGGCTTCTTGGCGGCGTTTTATGGCTTGATCGATTTGTTCGTCGGTCATGCCTCGTTCTCGCATGCGGCTTTTTACGCGCTCTAGCTGCTCTTTGGTCATGTTGGAGAAGTCGGGGCGGTGGTGTCCACCTCCTCCAGGGCGCCCCGCGCCGGGGGGGCGTTCGAAGCTTTCGCCTTCATTTTGGGCGGTGGTCATTTCTCGAGCGCCTGGGCCTTTTAGGACTTGCACCGGGGTGCCGTCTGTTAGGCCGTCTTGACCGACCACGATGACACGCTCGCCGGCTCGAAGGCCGGAGACGACTTCCACGATATCGGTTTCTTCGTAACCGAGCTCGATGTCACGGCGGACGGCCTGGCCGTCTTCCGCGACGAAGACGGTATCGCTGAGACTTTCGATCGAGAGCGCGCGCTTCGGCATGACGACAGCATTGTCGTGGGTGTCGGTCACGAGGAAGACGCTCGCAAACATACCGGGGCTCAGCTTGCCCCGCGCGCGCACTTGGAGCGTGACACGGATGGTGCCCGTCGTCGCGTCGACGACGGGGCTTACCCGCAGAACCCTCGCTTCGAAACGCTGGCCAGGCCAGGCTTCGACGTTCAGATAGGCCATCTGCCCTTTTCGAAGCCGCGAGAGCTCTTTCTCGGGCACCTGAATCTTGCACAGAAGAGGAACGAATTCGGAGAATCGAAAGAGCTGCTGGTTCGGCGACACGTTCTCTGCCAGCTTCACGAGGCGGTCGACGACGATCCCGTCGAAAGGCGCGGCGACTTCCGTGTAGTCATAGAGAATCTCGGCGCCCATGAGCTGCGCTTGCGCGGACTCGAGCTGCGCGAGAGCGGCGTCGTACACCTCTTGCGAAATGATCTCGCTCTCACGGGCCGCGGTAGCACGCTCGTGCGCGCGGGTCGCGTCCTTCAGCGCGACTTTCGCGATCTCGACTTGAGCACGAAGCTCGGTCTCGTCGATCCGCAGCATGACCTCTCCCTTTTTGAGGCGCATGCCTTCTTCCGCCAAGAGCTCTACGATGGGACCTTGGGTGCGCGCGACGATCTGCACGTCGTTCTCGGCTTCGAGGCTTCCATTCGTCTCGAGAAAGGACGACACCGAGCGCCTCTCGATCGAGGCGACTTCAACGGGAACGGCCGCCGAACGACTTTCGCCCGGAGGTCCAACCATGCCTTCTGGCCCGCCGCCGTGTCCACCGGGGCCGCCTCTTTCCCCCGGGCGGCCTCTGAAGCGTCCTCCGGGAGGACCGCCCTCGTCGGGAGAGCTGCCTCCGCAAGCGCTGGAGAGAAAACCCGCCGCCGCGACCGCAGCCACCATCACAAGTACCCGTCTAGCTTTCGTCATCAACCTCAAATACACTGGGCTCAAGCCGCTCGAACAATCTTTCCAAAAAATCGCGTGATGTCATCCACCAGCGAATAAATTGTCGGGATGATCACGAGCGTCAGAAAGGTCGACGTCGTGAGTCCCGCGAGAATGACCAGCCCGACGGGCGCCCAGTTGCCGGCACGGCCTTCCGCGTTCCCTAGAAAACCAGGGAAGATGAGCGGGGCGACCATCGGAAACAAACCGAGAATCGTTGTGAGCGCCGTCATCAAGATGGGCCGCAAACGGTGCCTCCCGCCAAGCATGATGGCTTCGTCGCGCGAAACACCTTGCCATCTCAGATGATTGATGTGGGCGATGAGCACGATAGCGTTGTTGACGACGACCCCGACGAGAATGATGAGCCCCATATTCGCCATGTTGTCGAGCGGCTGACTCGTGAGCTTCAACACGATCCCGACGCCGATGAAAGCGAACGGAATGGCGAACATGATCGTGAAAGGCTGGACGAAGCTCTCGAAAAGAGCCGCCATGATCAAATAGATCAAAGCGAGCGCGAAGATGAACGCGAAGAGCGCGCTCCCCCAGTCCTGCTGGGCGCGGCCCCAGCTGCGCCCGAAGCCCCATTCGTAGCCCAGAGGCAAGCTGATGCTGTTCATAATCTCGCTGACTTGGCCCTGCATGCGGAACGACGCGCCGGCCGTGTTGGTATTGGCGGTGATGCTGAGCTTGGGCCTTTTGTCTTCGCGCTCGATACGCCGCGGCCCCTGTTGTATCTCGAAATCGGCCATCGCCCCGATGGGAAGCGCCGCCGCGCTCGACATGATCGGCACCTTCTTTAGCTGATCCAGTGTCGAGCGGTCCTCCTCCCGGAACTGCACGACGAGGTCGACTTCCCGATCGTCCGCAGCGATCTGGCTGATCGGGCGGGAAGACAGCGCGTTCGAGATAGAAAAGGCCACCGCTTGGGTCGAAAGCCCAGAAGCAAGCGCACGCTCACGATCGACGCTCACACGAATCTCGTCGGTGCCGCTGTCGAGCGTGCTGTCGACGTCGCGCGCCCAGGATGTGTCCTCGAGAGCGGTCACGACGCGCTCGGCCACTAGCTCGAGCACAGCCATGTCGTCGCCCTTGAGGTCCAGATTGACGCCGAAGCTGCCGCCGCCATGCCCCCCATGGCCCGTGCTCTGGGCGATTTTGAAATTGACGCCCGCTTTCATCGGCAGAAGTTCGCGGATCGCGTCTCGGATCTCGCGCACGGGGCGCTTCGCCTCTTCCTCGTCGACGAGATAGATGTCGACTTTGCGGCTCCCGCGAAAGCCTCCCCGGGAGCGTCCGCCGGTGCGGCTATAGCGGTAGACGACGTCTGAAATGTCGAGCTCTTCCTGGTTCTCGTTGAGGATCGTGGCGACTTCCGCGTGGAGCTTCCGGGTCTGATCGAGCGAGTAGGAGCGCGGCGTATCGACGTTGATGGAGATCTGCCGGGCCATCGTGCGAGGAGAGAACGTCCTTTCGATCGTCCCGAGAAGCTCGTAGGATCCGTAGAGCATCCCGACGATAACTAGGAAGAACAAGAGGCGGTGCTTCAACGTGAAGCCGATGACGTGGCCATAGCCCGTCTCGAGCGCCTCGGTGAGCTTCGACTCTTTCTTGGTCTCACCGCCGAGCAGAATGGACGCCACCATCGGCACGACTGTCAGCGCAACGAGAAGCGACGACACCATCACGATACAGATGGTGATGCCGATATCGAGCATGAAGCGCATGAACCCGCCGCCTGTCGTCGCGAGAAAGATCATGGGGATGAACACACACATGGTCGTGAGCGTGGACGCGATGATGGGCATCGCCACCGCCGAGGTGCCTCGGAGGGCCGCCGTCCGCGGGTCCTCGTCAAGATCCGTGAAGTGGCGCGAAATCGACTCGATGACCACGACCGAGTTGTCTACGAGCATCCCGACCGCGAGCATGAGTCCCATCAAGCTCACGACGTTGATTGTCGTCGTCACCAAGCCGAGCTGTCGCAAGAAGTACAAGATGACGAAGGTCAGGATGATCGAGATGGGGATCGAGATGGCGACGAGCGCTGTCGTCCGAAGCTTCCGGAGGAAGAGGAAAAGGAAGACGACGGCGAGAACGCCCCCGAGAAGCCCGGCATTGCGCAGCTGTCCGAGCCCCTGACGCACGTCAACGGAGGAGTCCATCAAGATGCGCGTCTCGAGGCCTTCGGCCGACCGCATCGCCTTAATTGCTTCGAGCTCCGCTTTCGCTCCGTCGACGACGGCGAGAAGGTTCGCCGTCGAGGCCTTGAAAACGCTGAGTGTAACGGCCTCATTGTCGTTGAGAAAGTTGAAGTTGTCTTGCCGCGGGTAGGTGTAGGAGACGTCGGCAACGTCTTTTATGCGTACACCGGAAGAGCCGATCGGAAGCGTCTCGACCTCCTCGACGGTTCGAAACTCCCCGACCGAGCGTACGATGAGCTTGCGCGGGCCTTCCTTGATGTAGCCGCCCGAAACGTTCGCATGGTTGTTCCGCAAAACGCTGGTGACGTCACGCGCGTCGAGGCCGGCGGCTTGCAAGCGGCTCGGCCGGATCTGCACTTGGAGCTCGCGCTTTCTGATGCCGCGCACCTCGACCGAGGCTACCCCCTCGAGCCGCTCGAGGCGCCGCTGCACGACTTGCTCGGTAAAGTCGTAGAAGCGATCCTTGTCCCATTCGGTGCTCAAGTGAAAACGAAATATAGGGATGTCGGTGCTCTGGAAGCGACGAATGCGAATCCGGCGCAGATCGTCGGGGAGCAAATGGCGCACGCGATCGATGCGGTCGCGCACTTCGACAGCGGCGAGATCCATATCCACGTTGTCTTTGAAGGTGATATTGACGCTGCCTTCGGTGGCGGAAGCGGTGGCGCTCAGCGTGTCGATACCGTTGACGGTCCCGATGATGTCTTCGATGGGCCGCACGATGAGCCGCTCGACCTCCTCGGGAGACGAGGAGGCGTAGGGCGCGCGCACCCACATGCTGTTCGAGGAAAAGCTCGGCATGAACTCGAGCGGGAGTCGCGTCAGCGACAAGTAGCCGAGAACAAAAATGCCGAAGACCGCCATCGTCATCGTCACCCGCCGCTCGACGGCAAACTTGGCGATGGGGTTGATGTGCTCTTTATCGCTCACGCCTGTGCTCCCTAGTGGACTCGTATTCTGCAACCATCGTGTCGAACTCCACTTTCTGCTCTTCGGTCAGAAGCTCACGAATATCGTGCCGGATTCGCACGCGTAGCGTCTCGAACTGGCTGCGCGAATCTTTCCAAAACGCGCGCGCGGTCTCGTGGTGCCGATTCACGACGGCTTCGAGCTCGGCCACTTGGTCCGACTCGAGGTCGAGCCGCTCCTCGAGCCGCTCGACCATATGACGGCCATGGTCGCGGTGGTCGCCGCCCCGTCCGCTGCGCCCCTCGACATCGGCGCCAAAGGCCGTCGGCCCGAGAAGAAAACGGTCGACGAGAATACCCGCGCCGACACCGATGAAAAGCGTCGCCAAGAGCGTGACGCTCATCCACTTCCTCGCTGTAGCCACCATGTCGACCTCCTAATCTCCTACTCAATATCTGAAGGAAAAGGCTCGAAGGCAATGCTGAGCACCGCCTCGGCTTCCGCATCGAACGCCACCGGATCGCCGAGCGCCTCGAGCTCGAGCGCCCGGAGAGAGCTTTCCGAAGAGGAAGCCGCGATCCAGATGCTCAGAACCGCGGCGCCCACGACGGCCGCGGCGAGTGGCAAAAGACGCAGCGCGAGCTGGCGCCACGTCCACCAAGGCGCAATCGACTGCTCGTCGCGCCGCGCGCGAAAACGCACGATGAACGACGGATCGGGCTCGAGCTGCGGCAATGTTCGTGAGCCAAAGGCTTCGACGAGCTTCTGGCAAGAAGCGCAGCCATCGACGTGGGTTCTCACTTCGCGCGCCTCGGCTTCCAAGACTAGCTCACCATCGAGCCAGAGGGAGATTCGATCTTCAGGACAAGCCATGTGCCTTCTCCTCCATGAAAGCCTTGAGCTCGAGCCGGGCACGGTGGATATGCGTGCCCACCGTTCCTATCGGCCAATCCATGGCTTCCGCGATCTCTTGATAGCTCAAACCTTCGATTTCCTTGAGCATTAGCGCCGCACGATGATCGGGCGAGAGCGTCGCGAGCGCTTCCGTGACATCCCAGCCAGCTTCGAGACCCTCGTGTGGGCTCTCGAACGGCTCGGGCGCCTCTTCGAGCGCCACTTCGGCCTTGCGGCCGCGACGCCGCAACTCGTCGTGAGCGCGCCGGACAGCGATACGAAAAAGCCAGCCGCGCACCGTTCCTTCTCCACGATAAGTATCGGCCTTGCGATGAGCGGTGAGAAAGGTCTCCTGCGCCACATCTTCGGCGAGCGCCCAGTCCCGAAGCAGCCCGTAGACAAGGTTTCGAACCCCGGCTTCATATTGGATGACCAACTCTTCGAATGCCTTTTCATCACCGTCGAGATACCGGGCCAGCACGTCTCGGTCCGCGTCCATAGGCGACCCAGCATACCGCGCGCCGCCCTTCCACGTGCCGGCCCTACTAATGAGACGTCGCGCGACCGTGTTTTATTTCAACAATCGAACAAAAGCCTAAAACGCAACCGCCGTAGCATCATATCTGGACTCCTCAATCAACACCTTTCTCAAAAAAGTCTTCCTCAGGACTCCTCAATCAACACCTTTCTCAAAAAAGTCTTCCTCAGAGCTGCTCGTCCAAATCGGTGACGAGTGGGTCAGACTGCAAACATATCTACGGCCTCAGTGAGGAGCGTCTTGGGTGCTCCGGGCCATGACGGAAAATCCGCGCGCGAGGAGCCAATCACTTTGAGCGACCTCTGAAGTGTTGCTATCGGCTTGACCCCGCGCCGGTCCGACCGGTACGCCATCAGTTGGATGGGTATCGTCGCAGCCTCTGTTGGAAGGGAAGAAGGAAAACACGAAAGTGGAGCCTCAGAGCTGCTCGTCCAAATCGGTGACGAGTGGGTCATATCTGGACTCCTCAATCAACACCTTTCTCAAAAAAGTCTTCCTCATATTGAGCTCGTGCTCGACCAGCGCACTTGTCCTTGAGCTCTCGAATCTCGGAGCACGCATCACGCAGGTGCGGACGGAGCACGTCGGGCAAATCTCAGCGTCTTCGACGAGCTCGGAGATGGCGGGCACGACGAAGTGAGCGCCCTTGGGGATGAAGAGTCCGAGCTCGCGCAGGATCCCGCGTACGGCATTGATGCGTGGGTCCGTGTGGAGAGCCATCCTCAGGCGATGGAGCGCGGCGAGGGTGTGCTGGCGCACGGACTTGATGGGCACCGAAAGAATCTCCTCGTTCAAAAAAGTCTTCCTCAGAGCTGCTCGTCCAAATCGGTGACGAGTGGGTCAGACTGCAAACATATCTACGGCCTCAGTGAGGAGCGTCTTGGGTGCTCCGGGCCATGACGGAAAATCCGCGCGCGAGGAGCCAATCACTTTGAGCGACCTCTGAGGGCCAGTGTTGCTATCGGCTTGACCCCGCGCCGGTCCGACCGGTACGCCATCAGTTGGATGGGTATCGTCGCAGCCTCTGTTGGAAGGGAAGAAGGAAAACACGAAAGTGGAGCCTCTATGCGGCCGCGGGCACCGACTGGAATTCACTCTCGCGGGTGGAGACGGCCCAGACTATCCGGGCGAGTTTGTTGGCGACAGCAATCGCGGCTTTGTTGTGTCCCCGCGAGCGGTGGAGCTTCCGCGCCCAGGCGCGGAGCTTGTCGGGCGGGCTCTTGCTGACGTTGGCCGCTCGGAGCACGGCGCGTCCGCCCTGCGTGAGGAGCGTACGGAGGTAGGAGTCGCCACGCTTGGTGATGCGCCCGAGGCGGCGAATGTCACCACTGGAGTTCTCTTTGGGAACGAGGCCGAGGTAACTCGAGAAGCGGCGTCCCGATGGGAAGCGGCGCAGATCCCCAACGAAGCCGACGATGGCGGTCGCGGTCAGAAGTCCGATGCCGGGAATGGTGAGAAGTCGTTGCACCTCAGGAAGCTGCTTGGTGAGCGCCTTGAGCTCGTGCTCGATGCCAGCGCACTTGTCCTTGAGCTCTCGAATCTCGGAGCACGCATCACGCAGGTGCGGACGGAGCACGTCGGGCAAATCAGAATCAGCGTCTTCGACGAGCTCGGAGATGGCGGGCACGACGAAGTGAGCGCCCTTGGGGATGAAGAGTCCGAGCTCGCGCAGGACCCCGCGTACGGCATTGATGCGTGCGGTCCGTGTGGAGAGCCATCCTGAGCGTAGGCGATGGAGCGCGGCGAGGGTGTGCTGGCGCACGGACTTGATGGGCACCGAAAGAATCTCCTCGTTCCGGTAAGCCTCGAGCAAAGCTTTGGTGTCCGCGCGGTCGTTCTTGCTCCCGCGTCGATACGGCCTTACGAGGTGAGGTGGGAGCAGGACGACGTCGTGTCCCAACCGTCGCAACGTCCTTGCCCAGAAGTGAGCCGAGCCGCAGGCTTCGAGAAGCACGGTGGCAGCGCTCTGTTTCGCAAAAAACGACACCAACTTGGGTCGACTCACACGGAGTTGCTTGGACACCTTCCCCGCTTCGCGCGAGATGGCAATCTCGAAGACGTTCTTTGCAAGATCCACAGCGATCGTCGTATCTTTCATTCGGAACTCCTCCTTTTTCGATGCGTTCTTTCGACTGACTTTGGCACATCGATGCCGTCTATGTCAGCGGAGGAGTCCATCCCATCACTCGATGGCGGAAGCACCTCTCCATTCCACCTACTTGATGCGTAGGTGCAAACGTTGTGCGCGTTCGGGCGTGAGCGGCGTTGTTGCACGGCCCGGAACAAATCGCTGACCTCCCTGTGCCGGTCGGAGAGTCACCCGGCGCAGTAAGTATCGGGCATGCCGAGCGCGGTCATCTTGTTGAGTATCTCGCACCCAATTCTGTGTTCAACTCGTTGCCTCGCCAACGTTCGAGCCCGCATCTCGGGCCCCATGATCGCCTTGTAACGATAGACCGCGTTCTCCACCATGCTTCGCTCGGTGCAGCCTGAGAGCTTGTACCATTCACGTCGGCCGTGTCTTTCGATTGCACGAATATGGCGGTCGCGTTCCCGCATGGCGGTGTTCGAATTCTGACTGAGCGTGGCGTTTCGTTGCGGCGGAATCACCACGCGCGTCCTTCGTCCAGGGCTGTGCGCTTCGATGGCTTCGTAGACCGCTTCCTTGTCGTATGCACTGTCCGCCGCCACCGACGCTATAGGTGCTTGAATCTGTGTTAGCAAAGGGGGGACTCGCGTTGCGTTGCGAGCTCGTGACGCCGTCAGTTCGGACGCAACAATGTTGCCGGTCTTGCGATCAACGGCGATGTGCAACTTGCGCCAGGCGCGCTGCTTTGGCGGTTTGCGGGTGGTTCCAACATGAATCCTCAAGCCCGTGCTATCGATCATCAGGTGGATTGGTTGATTGCTTGCGGCTTTCCCAATCCGCAGCTTCTTGCGGAGCAGCCTCGACCGCCGACACAACGTCGAGTAGTCCGGGATCTCGATACACAGCCGGAGAAGCGAGGCGATCGAGTGCAAGAAGCCTTCGGTTTGGCGGTAGGCAAGCTTGTACACCATCCGGACAACCAGGCCCGTTTCAATCGCCATCTCTGAATAGACCCGTTGACCGCCAGGCTTACCGCTCTTGTCGGCCTTCCAGTTCGCGATTGCCTCCTCGTCAAACCAGACCGTCAAATCGACCCGGCGGCGTAGCCCTTCGTTGTATTCCGCCCAGTTGGAAACGTGGTACTTCTTCTGCTTCGCGTGCTTGTACTGGCTGCGCTTGGGATACTTCATGGTCGAACATTACCTCGGCCACCACCATAGGTAGATTTCGCGCTCAGCCAAGAGCGGTGCAACAACGCCACTCGAAGATGTCATAGGTCGTGATCCAGTCGTTCAGATCGTCGACGGAAATGAAGAGGACGTTCGGCTTCTCCGCCGGCTCCGTGCGAGTGGACTCTGGGGCCTCGCATCCTATCAGCGAAAAAGCGCCGAGCGCGAGCACCGACGAAAAAGGCCTGAGACCGGTCGAGCTCATCGTCATTGTCTCCTCTCGTGAATGACGGTGTACCATGTCCGACCAGCATCCTTCCAGTAAAGGTACAATCGCCGCTCCAGACTGGAGGCCATCATGAAGCTCAGGTATTTCATCGAACCCTTCGCCGTCACCCTTGTCCTTGGCGGCTGCTTGCTCGTCACCGCGAATGTCGAGGCGCAAGAGACGACACCGTCGGCAGAGTACGACTACACCCGAGAAGCGGAATTGGCGTCGCGGCTCGATCTCGACAACCCGGATCCGGACCAGATCCGGAGTATTTTCGCGCGCCGGCGGGCGCGGGTGCTGCATGCCATACCGGATGGAGCGATGCTCGTCTTCTCCGCCGAGCGATCCCAGCCGAGGCGGCTCGAGTTCCAGGTGCCCCACAGTGAGAATCACGACTTCATCTTCCTGACCGGCGTCGACGGACTCGACAGCTACGACTCAGCGATCCTCCTCGTCCCCACCGAGGCGAAGGATTGGGTGGTTCTGTACACCTCGGCCGACGTCGAGGCGATGCGATCGGTCACCGGCATCGAGGATATCCGGCCGTTTCCCGAGCTCGAAGAAGACCTCTCGGTGGCGCTCACCGACTACCGCGACTGGCGCATCACCCAGATCCGCCGGTGGCCGCTTCCCGCCGCGCTCTCGAAAACCTGGGGTCGTGACGACAAGGTCCTCTATCTCAACTATCCGCGCTTCCTACGATTGGGGATGCCGGAGTCCCCACGGCTCGCCTACTTCGAGAGGCTGAAGCGGTTCTCGCCCGAGCTCGATATTCGAGACTCGGGAGACATCCTCGATCCGGTCCGTATGCTCCACGACGCTCACGGCCTCGCCTCGCTTCGTCGCGCAGTGGCGATCAGCCATGAAGGGATCGTCGAGGGTCTGCGGGCGGTGCGCGTCGGCCTGACCGAAAAGCACATCATGGAGATCATGGACTTCGTCTACCGGTATCGGGGCGGGCTCCTGGGTTTTCCGACCGCGGTCCGAAAAATGCCGATGGCGGGACCGATGCACCGCCGCGCCGTTCCGGAAGGCTTCATCCAGTTCGTTCCCCGCTCGGGAGCGAGGGTCTTCGAGGCGAGCGATATGGTCCATGTGGACACCGGGGCCGCCTTCAATCACTACTCGGCGGATCTGCAGCGCAACGTCCCGGTGGACGGAAAATTCTCGCCGGAGCAAAGGAGGCTCTACCAGATCGCCCTCGATGTGCAGAAAACAGTGATCTCGAGGATCAAGCCGGGTGTCACCTGGTGGGAGCTCCACGAGCTGGCGGTGAACATGCTCCGCGAAGCGGGAGGCTACGACCAGTACTATACCTACGGGATCGGGCACTTCATCGGCATGGAGGTCCACGACGAGGGGGACTATGAAGCGCCGTTGATGCCCGGGATGGTGCTCTCCATCGAGCAGGGTGTCGCCCCACCCGATGGGCCGCGCGTCGCTTTCGAGGACGACGTGATCGTGACCGAGACGGGTCACGAGTGGTTGAGCCGTTCGATTCCCATCGAGATCGACGACGTGGAGGCCATGGCCGCCACCCCCACCAGCTTTCAGGTGTTTCTGGACAAAAAGGCTTCGCAGTAGATAGAAGCGCTCTTTCAGGTCAGGGGAACGATCTCGTTTCTCTCGTTTCTCGAGGACGAGGTCGGTCCTCTTGCCACGCTTCCGTCCCTCGTCCGGGCCGAGCTCCTCGGGAGGAGATTTAATTGGTCGAGCGCTCTCGACGAACCTACCTGTGGTGGAGTATGGTTGGGGGGTCGCTTAATCGGCCATGTGTTCCTCGAGCGGCTCGCCGCTCGCGAGAAGCCGGGAGGAGGAGACAGTGAGATTCGTTAGCTTTCCTGGACGATACGCTATCGGTTTTTCCCTGCTGGCGCTGGCGCTCCCCATGGGTGGGCCGGTCAGTGCCGGTGAGGACGTCACCGCCGGCGCGGCTTTCGAGACGCTCAAGAGCCTCGACGGGCGATGGGAAGATACGAGCACGAGCGAGGATGGCGCTTTGGGACTTGTCGAGATCCGCGTGAGCGCCGCCGGACACACGATCCTGCAGACCGATTTTCCGGGGACCTCGCGCGAGATGATCACCGCCTACCACCTCGACGGCGCCGATCTTGTCCGCAAGCATTATTGCGTCATGGGGAATCAGCCGGAGATGAGACTGGACGTCGAGAGCTCCACGCCCAACGTGCTGCGTTTCGTTTTCGCCGGAGGAACCAATCTCGACCCCGCGAAAGACATCCACGTCCACAATGGTGAGATCCGTATTCTCGAAGACGATCGCATCGAAGCGGTCTGGGCGGTTCACGGGAACGGGAAAAAGACCGGGACGAACGAGTTCTTTCTGAAGCGCAAGAGAGGAGTAAGGGCCCTAGATTCCCTCCAGAAGAGGCGGCCGTTGGGTGCCGCCACCACAACAGCTTCGGCCCGAGAATCGAGGTTATTCACCAGCCGGCGACCGTCGCGTTTCCGCGAGCGTCGGCCCAACCGAATGCCATAGGAGAAAGGCTCATGAGCATCGAACGACAGAGGACCATCGTACGCATCGTCCTGATTCTGTGCTGCGCGGCCGCCGTCCTAGCGCCAGCAGCGGTGCCTTCGGCTTACGGAGTTCCGGCCGAGCCTGCACAGAGCGGCTCGGGTGACGGCGGAGCGCTGAAACCGTCTCACCTGACCAGTTTCGAGTGGCGCAACATCGGTCCCGCCCACATCAGCGGGCGGATCGCCGACATCGAGGCGGTGGAGAGCGATCCCGACATCATCTACGTGGCGACGTCCACCGGCGGGCTGTGGAAATCCATGGATCGCGGTTCTACCTGGAAGCCGATCTTCGAGAACCGCGGCACGGCATCCCTGGGCTCGGTGGCGATCGCACCCTCGAACCCGAACCTGCTGTGGTTGGGTTCGGGGGAAACGTGGAACTGGCGAAGCGTTTCGTGGGGCGACGGCGTGTACAAGTCGGAAGACGGTGGCAAGACGTGGAAGCACATGGGACTGGAAGAGACCCGACACGTCGGTCAGATCCTCATTCATCCTGAGGACCCGGACACCGTGTACGTGGCGGGCGGTGGCGCGTTGTGGGGAGCAAACGAGGAGCGCGGTGTCTTCAAGACCACGGATGGGGGTGCCAGCTGGGAGAAGGTGCTCTACGTGAGCCCGCACACCGGAGTCGTGGATCTGGCAATGGATCCTCGGAATCCGGACTGGCTGTATGCGGCCGCGTTTCAACGGGAGCGGCGGGTATGGAGCTTTCTGGGCGGGGGTCCGGAGAGTGGGATCTACCGAAGCACCGACGGGGGCGAGCGCTGGGTGCGGCTGACCAACGGCCTGCCAAAGGGAGATCTGGGGAAGATCGGCCTTTCGGTGTGCCGCAGCATGCCCGACCGCGTCTATGCGAGCATCACGGCGGGAGAGGACGAGCAGGGGCTCTACCGATCGGACGACCGGGGCGCGAGCTGGGAGCGCGTCAACGAGGCCTCGTCCAGCAAAGTCCGCTGTGATCCCAGCAATGCGGAGCGCGTCTACCTGGTCACCGACGAGGACGGCGTGTCGGAGGACGGTGGCAGGACCCTCACCCGGCCCTACAAGGACAGAACCGTCCACAGCGACCAGCAAGCTATGTGGATCGATCCCGCCGATTCGAAGCACATCCTCATCGGCAACGATGGCGGCTTCTACATCACCGACAACGGCGGCGAAACGTGGGAGTTCGCCGAGAACCTGCCGGTGAGCACGTTCTACACGGTCGCCGTCGACCTCCAGGAACCCTTCTACTACGTCTACGGGGGAACGCAGGACAACGGCTCGATGGGCGGCCCGAGCGGTACGCGCTACACCGACGGCATTACCAACGCGGACTGGTACCGGACCTCCGGCGGCGACGGCTTCTACGTGCAGATCGACCCAGAGGATCCCACCATCGTCTATACCGAATCCCAGTACGGGCGTCTGCTCCGCTTCGATACGGTGACGGGTGAGGGGAAGCTCATCCAGCCGGCGCAGCCGGACGACGGCAGCAAGTATCGTTGGAACTGGTCGTCGCCGGTGCATATCTCGCACTACGACAACAAATCGATCTACTTCTCCGCCAACGTGGTGTTCAAGAGTCCCGACCGTGGTGACAGCTGGAACGTGATCAGCCCCGACTTGACCCGGCAGACGAGTCACTTCGATTTGCCGCTGCAGGGCAAAGTGCAGCCGCGGGACGCGTTCATGCTGCACCGGGCCACCTCGGACTACGGCAACATCACCATGTTCTCGGAGTCGCGCCTGAAACAGGGGCTCCTGGCGGTAGGGACCGACGACGGATTGATCCACATCACCCGCGACGACGGTGGCAACTGGGTGGCGGCGGAGATCCCGGAGACGGTCCCGGAGATGACGTTCGTGAGCCGGGTCGTGTGGTCGAACCACGCCGAGGGAACGCTCTATTCTACCTTCGAGGGCCACAAGGACAACAATTTCTTACCGTATGCGTACAAGAGCACCGACTACGGGGCGACTTGGAGCAACATCACGGGAGATTTACCGGAGTTCGGCCCGGTGCGGGTGATCATCGAGCACCCCCGCAACGCGAACCTGCTGTTCGTGGGCACGGAGTTCGCGGCCTTCGTGACGATCAACGGAGGCGAGAACTGGGTACGTTTGAAGGAAGGCCTCCCAACGGTACCGGTGCACGATATGGTGATCCAGCCGAAGAAGAACGACCTCGTGATCGCCACTCACGGAAGGGGGTTCTTCATCCTCGAAGATATCACCCTGCTCGAAGAGCTTTCCGAGGACGTTCTGGCGTCGGACTTCCACCTCGCATCCCTTCAGCCCGCGACCCAGTTGCACAAGTTCAGCCGCCGCAGAAGCATGGGCCACACGCGCTACGTCGCCCCGAACCCTCCCGAAGGGGCGATCCTCGCCTACTACGTGAACCCATCGATGATGGAGGTGGCAACGGAGTCCACCGACAACGGCTCCGAGGGTGGAGCTCCGCGGATCGAACTCGACATCCTGGATGGTGACGGTGGGCTCGTTCGCCGGCTGGATCCGCCGCAAGGTGCGAAGGGCACCGGCATGAAGCGGCTGGTATGGGATCTGAGGCATCCGTTGTCGTACGAGCCCGACGAAGACGATTCGGTTCCGTTTTTCCGCGGCCAGCCGAGAGGGCCCTTCGTGCTGCTGGGAACGTACCAGGTACGGCTCCGGGTCGGTGATGCCGAACAGGCGAGACGCATCGAGGTCGCGGGGGATCCCGCCATCACGATCAGTGTCGAGGATCGCCGCGTGTGGCACGACACCGCTCAGGCGCTCAACCAGATGATGGCGACCTCGAGGGCGCTGGTGCGCTCGACCCGCGAGGTTGAGGAGAAGCTCAAAGGGATCCGTGAGGCAATCGCGGCCCATGGAGACGTCTCCGGCTCGATTCACGATGCCATCGATGAGATCGCGAACGACGTCGAAACGATGCTCCGAACGCTGGAGGGCGAGGAGACGGGCGGCGCCACCCTTCCCGGAGCGCCACCGCTGGCGAGACGGGTGAGTCAGCTCTATTTCGCCGTCGAGGCGGCCACGTCGCTCCCCACCGTCGAGCAGCGCCAGCTGACCCGGCGCAGCCACGAGGAGCTCGGCGAGCAAATCGCCTCTGTCGATCGTCTGGTGAGCAACAAGCTGCCGGCACTCGAGCAACAGCTCGACGGGGCCGGCGTCCGATGGACGCCAGGGCGTCCTATCCGCCTGCCGTCGACGTCTTCGCGTCCATCCGGCAGGTAGCGTTATGGAAGGACAGGAAAAATGCGGAGCCGTACGGTAACGCTATTGAACCTGGCGTCGGTGTTGTTGACCGCCGCGCTGGTATCCCCTTCGGTATCGTTCGGGCAAGAGCGCGACGGCCGCCGAGCGCTGAGCTCGACCCTAGCCAAGCTCGAGTGGCGCACCATCGGGCCGGCTGCCAAGAGCGGCCGCATCGGTGACCTCACCGCGGTCGAGAGCAACCCCGACATCGTCTACGTCGCCACCTCGACCGGTGGGGCCTGGAAGTCCACCAACCGGGGTATCACCTGGGAAGAGATTTTCAAGAATCGGGGGACGGCGTCTCTCGGCGCGATTGCCGTCGCACCGGACAACCCCAACCTCGTGTGGCTCGGGTCGGGAGAAAACTGGAATGCCCGCAGCGCCTCCTGGGGCGACGGGGTCTACAAGTCGGAAGACGGTGGCAAGAGCTGGAAGCACATGGGGCTCGAGGAGACGCGGCACACCGGAAAGATCGTGATCCATCCGGAGGACCCCGACATCGTTTACGTTGCGGGGATGGGAGCCTTGTGGGGCGCGAACGAGGAACGCGGGGTGTTCAAAACCACCGACGGCGGCGAGACCTGGGAGAAGGTACTCTTCGTCAGCCAGTACACGGGCGTTTCCGACGTGGAGATGGATCCTCGGGATCCGGCGTTGCTCTATGCGGCGGCTTTCCAGCGGGAGCGGCGCAACTGGAGCTTCCTCGGAGGCGGCCCCGAGGGCGGCATTTACCGGACGACGGACGGCGGCGCCACCTGGCAGGAGCTTCAAAACGGCCTGCCCGCGGGCGACGTCGGCAGCATCGCGCTCTCCGTCTGTCGCAGCCAGCCCGACACGATCTACGCGGCCATCCGCGCAAAGGGGGACGAGGAAGGTCTTTACCGCTCCGATGATCGGGGCGCGAGCTGGGAGCGGCGGAGCGGCGAGATAGCTTACAAGCTGCGATGCGACCCCAACAACCCGGAGCGCGTCTACCTGTTGCGCAACGGCAACAATGTCTCCGAGGACGGCGGCCGGACGTTTACCTACGACTTCGCGGGAGCGCAAGTCCACGTCGACCAGCGGGCGATGTGGATCGACCCGACAAACTCCGACCACATCGTGATCGGTAACGACGGCGGCGTCTACTTCACCTTCGATCGTGCCAAGAAGTGGAACTTCGTGACGAACCTGCCGGTGATGCAGTTCTACACGGTGGCGGTCGACCAGCGGGAGCCCTTCTACTACGTCTACGGTGGCACCCAGGACAACAACACGCTGGGAGGACCGAGCGCTACGCGCTTCACCGACGGCATTGCCAACGAGGATTGGTTCGTCACGGTCGGCGGCGACGGCTTTCACGCCCGCATCGACCCCGAGGATCCCACCATCGTCTACAGCGAGTCCCAGTACGGTCGGCTGGTGCGCTTCGACACCGAGACCGGTGAGCGGCGCTTGATCCAGCCGGCCCATCCCGAGGACGCGCCGATGTACCTGTGGAACTGGTCGTCGCCGCTACACATCTCCCACTACGACAACGAGACGCTCTACTTCTCCGCCAACGTGGTGTTCAAGAGCGCGGACCGCGGCGACAGCTGGCAAGTGATTAGCCCCGACTTGACACGCCAGATCAGCTACTTCGACATGCCGATGCAGGGCAAGATCCAGCCCCGGGACGCCCTCGACCTGCACCGGAGCACCTCGGACTACGGAAACATCACGACCTTTTCGGAGTCGCCGATCCGCCGGGGCTTGCTGGCGGTGGGGAGCGACGATGGGCTGATTCACGTGAGCCGGAACGACGGCGACGATTGGGTCCGGGCGGAGACTCCCACGACCATACCGGAGAAGACCCGCGGGAGCCGGGTGTCCTGGTCACAGCACCAGGAGGGGACGCTCTACGCCACATTCGACGGCCACAAGGACGCGAACTTCCTGCCCTACGTGTACAAGAGCACGGACTACGGAGCCATCTGGAGCGACATCACCGGCGACCTTCCCGAGTTCGGCTCGACGCGGGTGATCGTCGAGCATCCGCGCAATCCCAACCTGCTGTTCGTCGGCACGGAGTCTCAGGTCTTCGTTTCGATCACCGGCGGTGGCCAGTGGGTGTCGCTCAAGAACAACATGCCGACGGTGCCGGTGCATGACATGGTGATCCAGCCACAGAAAAACGACCTGGTGATTGGAACCCATGGCAGGGGCTTCTGGATTCTCGACGACGTTGCCATCCTGGAGGAGCTTTCCGAGGAGGTGCTGGCATCGGACCTTCATCTGGCGTCGGTGCGTCCGGCCATCCAGATGCACAAGTTCAACCGGGGCCGGCGCAGTCTGGGTCACAGCCACTACACGGCACCGAACCCCCCGGATGGAGCGATCCTCACCTACTACGTCAACCCGGCGCTGATGGAGTCGACGTCGTCCGCTCCGAAGGTGGCGGTCGACATCCTGCACGAAGGCGGGCAGCTTTTGCGACGGCTGGAAGCCCCACAGGGTCCAGACGGAGCTGGCGTCCAGCGGCTGGTGTGGGACTTGCGACACCCGTTGACGTTCAAGCCCGGTGAGGGAGACTCCGCGCCGTTGTTCCGTGGCATATTGGCGGGTCCGTTCGTGTTGCCGGGCACCTATCAGGTCCGGCTCAGGGCGGGAGAGACGGAGCAGGTCCGGAGTGTCGCGGTTTCCGGCGACCCGTGGATCGACATCAGCACCGCGGACCGCCGTACGTGGCACGACACGCTACAGACGCTCAACCAGTTGATAGGCGTCGTGCACGCGATTCTGTTGACGACCGCGGAGGTCGAGGAGCGACTTGGTGGGATGCGCCGGGCGCTCCAAACGCAGGCCGACGTTCCCGGTGCCATCGATTCCCAGCTCACGGAGATCGACGACGCCCTGACGGAGGTCCGACGGGCAATCAACGGGGAGGAGAACACCCGCAGCCGGGCCGAGCAGAGGGGCGCGCCAGCTCTCGCCGAACAGGTCCGATTGCTGTACGCCAACGTCGAGTCCTCGACCGCGTTGCCGACGGCCGACCAAAAGCGGCTGACCCGGCACAGCCAGGAGAAGCTCACCGAGCAGATCGCGGCAGTGGAGCGCCTGGTCCGGCTGGACCTGCCGGCGCTGGAGCAAGAGCTCGATGCGGCGGGTGTCCCCTGGACCCCGGGGCGTACCATAAACTTGCCGCCGACCGACGTGCCGCCTTAGGCGAAGACTGATTTACCTCTCCCAACTGAAGAGGCAACTCGAGAAGTACTTCCGGGGTGAAGCGGTAGCTACTACTGGCAGGCAGCGTAAGCGGAGCGGCCGCGGTTCATGGCCGAAGACCGAACGCCGCCGAAGGCGCGATGCTCGGGAAACGGCAGCCGAAAGTGTCCTTTTCCTTCCAATTCAGCCAGAGCGTGTGTTTGGTGATGCCGATTTCGTCTTCAGGCTGAGTTTTAGCACACTACCCGCATAACTTGATCGCCCACCACTCTTGCTCCTGCGTCGCCCTCAGCATCTGAGTTGCATTCTTGCTCTTCTTCGTATTTCCTCTCACCGGGTGGCTCCTTTCTTTTTGACCGCCAGCTTTGACACCGACGATCTGAACGGAGTCACTCACCGATTTCAATAGATGCAGGATATCCTCGGGGTGAGACAAAGGAGGCAGAATCATGAGAAGAGGTACGCTAGTCCGAACATCCCTTGTGCTTTCGGGGACACTGGCAGCCGCTTTGGCAGCGCAGACCCGTAAGCCCCAAGGAGACGGTTCTCCAGAACAAATGGAGGCTTTCACCAAGGCCTACTACGCGAAGACATATAAGCCAGTGGTTCGCGGTCTGCGAGGAGCTCTCGGGGGCCGCAAATACCTATCCGCCCAAGCCGGGCAGAGGATTCTCATACAGGGAGGCAACGCCATTGACGCAGGTGTGGCGACGGTATTTGCCGAGGCGGTGACCGAGCTCGATGTGTTCGGATTCGGTGGCGAGGTGCCTGTCCTGGTGTATGTGGCGGACGAACGCAAGGTTTACGCCATCAGCGGGGTCGGTTTCGCACCCAAGTCGGCGAGTATTGATTTCTACAAACAGCGAGGTGGGGAACCGACCGGAATCTTGACGGCCACCATGACACGAACCGACCGGAATCTTGACGGCCACCATGCCCGCCGTTTTCGACACGCTCGTGTTGGCGCTGGATCGCTTCGGAACCATGAGCCTCGAGGAAGTGCTCGGATTGAGGGCACCAAGCAGTTTCCTTCCACGGCGAAAATCTACCTGCGGGACGGTCACCTGCCCGAGCCTGGCGACATCTTCCGTCAGCCTGAGCTTGCCGCGACGCTCCGGGAGCTGGTGCAAGTCGAGGGTGATCATCGTTCCCAGGGGAGTATTCAGCGGGCGCTCGAACAGCCGCGGTTCTACACGCGCCATCTCGTCAACACCTTCTACTCCAAAGCGTTCAAGGCAGGCGTCCTCGAGATAGAACGGACTCCCGAGCGTGCGGTCCACATCGTGACTGAGGTCGCCGAGGGACTCACCAAGGCTCACTCGAAAGGCATCGTGCATCGTGACATTAAACCCGCGAACATCATGGTCACCGATGACGGCCACCCCAAGATCATTGACTTCGGCCTAGCAAAACTCGTGGAGCCTTTGCCTGAGAAGGCCGCTGAAGCCCAAACGCGGGCACGGCGCGAGACCAGCGTCGGTCAAATCATGGGCACTCTCGCTTATATGTCCCCGGAGCAGGCACTTCTGCGTTGAGACAACTCAGCTTCTTCACCTCGCGGGGGCCTTGTCGACAAAAGAACTGCGTCTCTCGAAATCAGGCTCAAACTCTACCACGCAGAGGGGTCAGGGCTCACCGCCAACACTTGATTGCGGAAGCACCTGAGCTCGTGCCGCGACTGCTTGCCCCAACGCGGTCTCCTCGATTAGAATCGGAACTCGCTTCGGCTACGGGCTGACAAAGAATTGCTCGTCGCTTGGAGAAGCACAGAGCTACGTAGGGGGTTTCCGTGATCCCGGACGCGATCATCGAGTTCCTGAAAACCGCGACGGTGGGCATCGGTGGCACGCGAGACAAGAATCTCGTCCCGCACGTGCACCGGCTTTCGGGATGGTTCGTCGAACCGGATCGGCAGACCATCACCTGCCTCGTTGCCGAGCACTTCACGCCGGAGCTGATCCCATCGCTCGAAGACAACGGTCATTTTGCGCTAACCGTCTGCGAAGTACCCTCGCACGAAACCTACCAGTTCAAGGGAGATTTCGTTTCAACCCGGTCGTACAGCGAATCGGACGTTGCCGCCTTCGAGCAGTGCCGATCGAACTTCGTCGACCGTGGAACCAAGCTGTTTGGATTCTCGGAGGACAGCTGCCGCGCGTCCGCCGCCGAACCGAGCGTGGCCATAAGCTTCAAAGTGCAGGAAATCTATCTCCAGACTCCTGGCCCGGGTGCCGGGCGCAGACTCGTACCCGCGGAGGAATGATGGAAGGGGTCGAGCTCCCAGACGCGATCAAGCCGGTCCTTGAGAACGGTGTTCCCGCACTGGTCATATCGTGCTCGGCAGATGGTGCACCGAATACGACCATCATCTCCCAGGTCTATTACGTGGACCCGGAGCATGTGGCTCTATCCTTTCAATTCTTCAACAAGACGGTCAAAAACGTCCGTGAGAATCCGAATGCTTGCGTCCTCCTGAATGACTATCACGGATACGCGCATTGGATTATTCAAGCTCGCTACGATCACTCGCAAACGGAAGGCCCTATTTTCGACGAGATGGACATGCAGATCGAGGCCATCGCCTCGGTGAGCGGAATGTCCGGGATCTTCAAGCTCAAAGCGGCGGATGTCTACGAAGTCCAATCGATCCGCAAAGTTTCTCTCAAACCTTCCGGGTAGTGCCCATGAACTCCGAACGTCCGGCGAGCGCCGAGCTCGAAGGCGAGCTCGCCCAAAAGACCGCGGAAGTCCGCATCCTTCAACAAGTCTTGACCGTCATCAACTCCACTCCGAACCTCGACGAGATCCTCGACATCGTCCTCGGCACCATGGACGATCTCTTCGGCTTCAGCCACTCTATCCTGCTACTCGACGATTCTGAAGAGACTCTGAGCGTCGTAGCCAGCCACGGGTATGAAGAAGATGCCATTGGCGCCAAAGTACCGGTGGGAACCGGACTCATCGGTGTCGTCGCTAAAAAGCGCCGCATGATGCGGCTCGGCAACCTGGGCCAGCGCCGCGCCTACCACTCCACCGTTCGTAGCCAGATGGAGCAACAAGGACAGGTGGTCGAGCTCGGGGAACCCACGAAGCTACCCGGTCTTCCTAACGTCGAAAGCCAGATCGCCATTCCGCTCGTGATCAAGGACAAGCTCATCGGGGTGTTCTCGGTCGAGAGTGAGGAGCACCGAGTCTTCAGCGAACGAGACGAGATCCTGATCACGATCGTCGCCAACCAGGCCGCAAGCGCCATTCACAATGCGCAGCTCTATCGGGCCAAGGAGGAGCGCCGCAAAGAGCTCGCGGAAGCGCACGAGCGATTGAAGCTCCTCAACGAGACACTCGAACAACGCGTGCGCGAGCGCACCGAAGAGCTTCAAAAGACCAACATCGAGCTCAGAGAAACCCAGGCGCAGCTCGTTCAATCGGCGAAAATGGCCGCGCTCGGCGACCTGGTCGCGGGGGTCGCCCATGAATTCAATACACCGCTGGGCTCCATCCATGCCAATGCCGACGTCGCTAAGCGTGCGACGACGATCGTGACGAAAGCGCTCGAGAGTGAAGATCTCACCGACGTATTTCCCCGGTATCCGAAACTCGAGCCGGCGCTCGAGGCCCTTAGACAAGCGACCTCTACGACGCACACGGCCTCGGACCGCCTCGTCGGGATCGTGAAATCCTTGCGCAGCTTCGCGCGTCTCGATGAAGCCCAGCGCAAGAAAGCCGACCTGCATGAAGGGATCGACAGCACCCTGACGCTTCTGCGGCACAAATTAAAGGACGGCGTCGAGGTCGTCAAAAATTACGGGGATCTCGAAGACATGGAGTGTTTTCCCAATCGACTCAACCAGGTCTTCATGAACGTCTTGGTAAACGCCTTTCAAGCAATGGACGGTCGGGGCACGATCACCATCACCACCCGACGCGACGGTGATAGCGTCGTTCTGGAGTTTGCCGATACCGGGCGTGGAATCTCCGAAGAAGAACGGGAGCGGATTTTCGATCCCGGGTTCACCACTAAAGGCGTAGGGGTCGGCACCGGGCTGGGCCTTTCCATCAGCTATCGCATCATCGAGGAGCACAACGGCACCATCGACGTGTCGAGCAAGCCCGGCAAAGGAAGCGTCTTTACGATCCGCTTGCCTGTCTGCTGATAGAGTGGGCTCCCTGCACCCACTCCAGGTGGTGGTCGTAGAACGTGGCCGCTCGCGGCACGCCGTTTTCATCCCAGCCCATCATTTCGTAGTACGCATCCAGCATTTCGTAGTACGCATCCAGTAGCTGCCGGAGCGCGAGAACGGCTCGAGATTCTAGTTTAATTTAATGACTATCGGGTCCGTTATCTCGTGCCCCTCGCGGACAGTGGCCAACCGGCTAGGTCACATAACCCTTGATACGAAGTGTGCAGGGGCGCGTCTTGCGGGAAATCCGCACGTTGCGTGCGAGGTGGAGGGGGCTGGAAAGGGGGACATGGCAAGGACTGAGGCACCGGCACGTGGCGAAAGCCGCCGGCAAGCCGGGCAGGATGCCGGCAAGCAGTAGCCTGCCGATGGAGACGTCGGCGACGGCGCCGAAGATCACCATGGCGACGCTGGGCGGGATGATTGGGCCGATCATCGCCGAGGCAACGGTGACGGCGGCGCTGAAATCGGCGTGGTAACCCTCCTTCTTCATCGCCGGGATAAGCACCGAACCCAAGGCCGCCGTATCCGCGGTGGCCGAACCCGACATGCCGGCGAAGATCATGCTGGCCACGATGTTGACCTGGGCCAGGCCGCCCTGGATGTGGCCGACCAAGGCCTTGGCCATGGCCACAATACGGTCGGTCAGCTTGCAGGCGTTCATCAGCTCGCCGGCCAGGTAGAAGAACGGGATGGCCAGGATGAGGAAGGAATCGACCGCCGATGTCATGCGCTGGGCGAGCATGGAAAAATGGATATCGGTGATGTAGAGATAGATGACCGCCGTCGTCCCCATGGCAAATACCAGGGGCATGCCAAGCAACAGCAGCGCGACCAGAAGCACCAGTATGGCGACGACGAGCACGGTCTTTCCTCCCGCCGCCTACATGGGCTCTTCGCTGTCGTCGAACGCTTCGCCCATCGCCGCCCGTTCGGCGGGCAGGCGATAGACCCAACGCAGCACGATGAAGATAACCATCAAGGCGCCGCCGATGGTTGCCGGGACGCGAACGAAGCTTGCCGGGATGTCCATGGATCCCAGCGTCGTGATGTGCTCGATGATCACCATTTCGATGCTGAAATACGAAAGCACCACCAGGAAGACGATGGCGACGGCCCCGTTGAAGATACGGACATAGCGGCGCAAGGGGCGCGGAAGCTTGACGAAGAGAGCGTCCACGTTTAGGTGGGCGCCATCCCAGCAGACCACGGCACCGCCGAGGAACGTCACCCAGACGAGCAGCAGTCGCGCCAGCTCCTCGCTCCACACCAGGGGGCTGTCGAACACGAAGCGGAAGATGACCTGGGCGATGGTCAGCACCACGATCACGCCGAATCCGGCGCCGACGACCAGGCGCAAAGGAAAAGCCAAGTCCAGGGGCCGCCTTGGGTTGGCACCGTCGGTCCCGGTCATCGCTTGTCTCGTCTTTTCGAGCTGGCGTCGACCCGGGCTTTCATCCCAGCAGGTCCAGGGTAGCGCGGCTGATGGCGCGAACGGCGGTCGGGATGGCCAGTTCGTTGCAATCGTAGTTGGCTTTGTGCGGCATGGTCTCCAGCCCGTCGATCTTGGCGCCGATGCGCAGGTGGGCGCTGGGAAAGCGTTCGGTGAAGAAGGACAGATCCTCGCTGCCCATGGAGGAAAAGGCTAGGTCCTTGACGTTTTCGTCGCCCAGAATGTTCCGCGCCGATCTCAGCACCCGATCCAGGGTCGCCGTGTCGTTGCGCAGTACCGGGACAGCAATGCGGTAGTCGAGCTCGTAATCAACGCGCATCCCCGCCTTGATGCCGTCCAGCAGCCGGCGCATGGTCTTCTCCACCCGCTTCATCACCTCGGTCGATTGGCCGCGCACGCCGCCCGACAGGCGAACCTCGCTGGCGATGATATTGCGCGCGGTGCCACCCTCGATCTGCCCGATGCTGATGACGGCCGGTTCGGTCGGCGAAATCTCGCGGCTGACGATGGTCTGCAACTGGGTGATGAAGTAGGCCGTGGCGGCGATGGCATCGACGGTGGTGTGGGGATGGGCGGCGTGCCCGGACACCCCCTTGAGGGTAATGTCGAATAAGTCCGCGGCCGCGAACACCACGTCCGTCTGGTAACCGACTTTGCCTGCTTCCAGGAGCGGCCAGTTGTGGTAGCCCAGCACGATGTCGATCGCCGGGTCCTCGAGCACCCCGTCCTCGATCATCGCCTGGGCGCCCCCAAGGCCCTCCTCGTTGGGTTGGAAAATAAGCTTCACCTGGCCCTTAAGACGATCCTTGATCTCGTTTAGCACCATGGCTGCGCCGAGGGCGATGGCGGTGTGAATGTCGTGGCCGCAGGCGTGCATCTTGCCCGGCACCTTGGAGGCGAAGGAAACGCCGCTCTGCTCGTGGATGGGAAGTGCGTCCAGGTCGGCGCGGATCGCGACGGTCTTGCCGGGGCCGGCGCCCTCAATGACGCCGACAACGCCGGTGCCGCCGACGCCGCTGCGTTGATGAATCCCCAGCCTGTCGAGAGTGCCGGACACCAGCTTCGCGGTCTCGAACTCCTCGAACCCCAACTCGGGATTCTGATGGATGCTGCGCCGGATTCGGATGAGCTCGTCGGTGATCTTTTCCGTCAGGCCGTCGATCGCGTTGTTGGGATCCATGCCCGTTCCTCCCCGTTTCGCCGCCGTGCGCCTCGTCACACGCAGGCTTGCAAGAGCCTGATGTCAAACAGTTCTTTTTGAGTCAGCCTCTAACTGTCCTAAAACGTCCATAGAGTTGCGATTTATTAAAAACGTTTTTCATGCTGCCTGGCCGGCTGTCCTAGCAGGCACTCCAAATTATGTATAAAAATGTCAGTTCTGTTCTGTTTTCATCCGCAACCGTACTTGCGCCGTGCGGGCTTATGAGAACATTGGGATGATCCCAAAGCGGACTATCGGCAGGCAGCGGTTCGGTCTGCGTAACGTCAAGTGCGACAAATCCGATCCGGTCGTCCTTCAGGGCTTTGATCAGCGCGATTTCGTCTACCACTTGCTCACGGGCGATGTTGACGAGAATTACATCTGGTTTCATGGCCGCAAGTATCTCCGCATTGAACATCTGCTCAGTATCCGGTGTGAGCGGAACGCTGAGCACAACTGCGTCGGCCTGAGAAAGAACCTCGGCCAACTGAGTGCGGGAAAAACGCCGTCATAACCACGCGCATGGCCTTCGCTCTGGGTAAGCCGGCGACAATTGCCAGAAGCTGGATGACAACCCACGGGTAGTAATTGATTAACGAGGACCGATCGTACCATGGAAGATATTCGTCCCATAACTCGACAATGTATCGCTCTAATGCTGCCTTCGGGTTGTCACACGGCGGATCTGGCGATGGCATCGCTCAATATTCTCTCTTGATGTTGTGTCGGTCTAACGTAAGGATTGTATCCGGCGCGCGTGCAATTGCGAAGCGGCACAACGCTGACTCGCGCCGGATCACAATACCGAGAGCTACGAGGTCGCGCGTTCCTCGCTTGGGACGCCGTCACGTGCGCCGCCTGACTCGAGCAGAGACGACAATCCGGCGGTGCCGGCTTGCTCGCAACGTCAACTTGACAGCAATGGCATCGCCCGGGCGGGCGAAGGTAATCGGAGACTGACCCTTTGAGATCTGTGGGAGGAAGTAGACTCCGATCGAGTGCAGCCGGGAGTCAAGGCCGAAGGTACGATGGTGCTCAGTGCCCGTTTGACAGCAAGGTCTGGAGGGTTAGCGGGAGTATCCGTGGTGGCATGTCGCGAGGCATGACCCCGTTCGAAAGAATGTTTTGAATCGCCCCTCTCTCCTGGTTGCGCCGAAAGGAGCGAGAAATGGCACGTCGCGTCAGGACAAAAAGCAGTCGTCAAGCAAGACGGAAAAAATTGGAGCACGAGCTCGACACGGTAAATCTAGATGCTGCAGGGATTGATATTGGAGCGGAGTCAATCGTGGCGGCAGTCCCGAAGGGGCGCACTCCTGAGGGCGAACATGTCCGCACGTTTCAGAGCTTTGTATGCTCGCTGCGAGAGCTGGCCAATTGGCTGAAGGCGTGCGGCGTGTGCACGGTGGCGATGGAGTCGACCGGAGTTTATTGGATTCCACTGTACGAGTTGTTGGAAGACGAGGGATTTGAAGTCTATCTGGTCGATGCTCGCAAAGTGAAAAACGTATCTGGGCGCAAGTCAGACGTGTCGGATGCGGAGTGGCTTGCAACAGCTGCATACATTCGGGCTACTCCCAAAAACCTTTCGGCCGGAATCGGCGATTTGCGAGCTAAGGTTCTGTTACATAATAATATTTACAAATACGAGTTCGGTAAGAATTAATACCCTCAATCAAGCACGTCGGGGATGGAGAGTGTAATTCCAGTTGCCGTGGAAGGGGTGGATTTTGAGTCGAAGCTCCTGCATTTCTTCGTTACTGACCTTCTGGCCTGTCTCGTAGGAGTTCTTGTCCAGCATGGCCTTTACCTTCAAGCCGGTTCGGGTCTTGGTGTTGCCGATAAGATTGACGACCGCCTCGTAGCTCACGAGAGGCCGTCCTTTCCAGTTCATGCTGACAAAGGAGAATAGTCGATGTTCGATTTTGTTCCATTTACTGGTTCCCGGTGGATAGTGGCATACGGTGATGGGAATCTTCAGTTGGTCCGATAGCTTTTGGAGGTGGAGCTTCCAGCCTCGCAGCCGGTTTCCGTTGCTTCCACCGGCGTCCGCGCAAACAAGCAGACGTTTCGCCATCGGATAAGACTTTTTTCCGAGTATGCGCCACCATCTCCGGATGCTTTCTACCTCGAATTCCGCAGTCTCGTGAGTAATGCCGACGTTGACCAGCGCTTCGTCGCGGGACACATCGTAAGTCCCATAGGGAATTGCTTTGCCCTCAGCCATACTGGGGAAGTCGTGTACAAGAACCGGCTCACCTCCGCCCTTCTTCTTCCTCCACGTTTTACCCCTGTTTTCAAAGGCTCCTATCAATTCCTTCTTCTTGGTATCGACGCTCACGACCGGATCCTTGCTTCGCATGAACTTGCTTACTTGCTTGTTGATGTAACGAAACTGTTTGTCCCGATCCGGGTGCTGATCCCCTTCCAGTCTCTTCACGTTAGCTTGCAGCGAGTAACCCATTTCTCCTAGGCGTCGAGCAACTGTCACGTGCGAGACATCGTGACCTTTGCGTTCAAGCTCCTCCGCCATCGCTCTCGTGGACTTGTTCGTCCATTTGAGATGCTTCATCGGGTCGCCGGCGGTTCTTTCGTCGAGGATCTTCTTCAGCTGCCGCTCGATTCTCGGGTCTAACTCCTCGACCCGCTTTCTCCCCCCGCCAGGCTTGCGCACTCGGGCGCTGTCGTCATCAACTATCGGCGCTTTCGCTTTGAGTTCCGCCACGCCCTTCATGATGGTCGGCCGCGACATCCCCGTAAGTCGTGACAGCCGACTGACCCCGCCGCGTCCTTCTTCAAGCGCCCGTTGAGCCACAAAAACACGCGCTTGCGCTTCGTTCAACGTCCCCAGCACCCTCAACCAGTGACGCTCAGACTCTGGTACCTTTCGATCTGTTGCCATCCTCGTATAGTCTCGCAACCAGCAGAGGATAGCAGCAATGACAGTGTATTGTAAATATTAATATGTAACAGGCCCTAAGGGCATACACCCGCCAACGAAGCTCGCTGGTGGAGTCAGCGGCTCGCCACATTCAGCATATGCACAAAGCGCTCAACCAAATGGGGCTCCAGCTACAACACGTCCTGCGCGACGTGACCGGAGTCACCGGCCTTGCGATCATCCGAGCGATCTTGAGAGGAGAGCGAGATCCTCGTGACCTAGCAAAACTGAGGCATGAACGTTGCCACAACGCTTGCGACTGGAGAGGAGTTCATTGGGTACTTTCGACTGACACTCCCGGCCGAAGGCATTTTTCATGATATGGATTGATCGGGAACGAGGCTGAAGCCGAGTCGGGTAGCTTTGCGTCGGAGATTACTCAGGAGGCGTTGCTGGTATTGCCTTTCATAGGCGTCCTGACCGAGCTCAATGAACTCCTCTCCAGTCGCAAGCATGCGGAAGTAGATGGTCGCTATTTTACGGGCGGTAGCTGTGATGGCCTTTGGAGCACCTCGTCGCGATCGGATTCGTCGATAGAAAGCGCCGAGCGCGGTTTGGGTATTGCGGACAGCGCACGCGGCGAGGCGAAAGAGTTTTGCAGCACGACTGGAGCTCATTGGGGTGGCCCGGCGAAAGATTCGACCAGCGGACTCCTTATTATTCGGTGCGAGAGCTAGCCATGAGGTGAAGTGCTTGTCACTTTTCCACGGGCTCATGTCGCAACCGGTTTCTCCTACGAGCTGCAGAACGGCATAGCTACCTAAGCCGGGAACCCTGGTTAGGTCCACCCCCGTGAGTCCCAATAGAGACTCAGCGAGCGGAAAGCGCGGCCCGTTGCCGCTACGCGCTCGCCGTGTCCGTGGTTTCGGCTTAGGCCGAGCGTCCTGAGGCCGGGTCTCCAATTTGGACAGGCATCTCTCGATCCGCTTGTCACAGTCTTCCATTTTCTCTTGATAGAAATCGTACAACTCCACCGACTGTTGAAGAGCGAAAACATGCTCGCTCCGATAGTTACCTTCTAAGGCTTTCGCGATCGTGGCCTCATCGTTGTGGCAACGTTCATGCCTCAGTTTTGCTAGGTCACGAGGATCTCGCTCTCCTCTCAAGATCGCTCGGATGATCGCAAGGCCGGTGACTCCGGTCACGTCGCGCAGGACGTGTTGTAGCTGGAGCCCCATTTGGTTGAGCGCTTTGTGCATATGCTGAATGTGGCGAGCCGCTGACTCCACCAGCGAGCTTCGTTGGCGGGTGTATGCCCTTAGCTCGCAAATCGCCGATTCCGGCCGAAAGGTTTTTGGGAGTAGCCCGAATGTATGCAGCTGTTGCAGCCACTCCGCATCCGACACGTCTGACTTGCGCCCAGATACGTTTTTCACTTTGCGAGCATCGACCAGATAGACTTCAAATCCCTCGTCTTCCAACAACTCGTACAGTGAAATCCAATAAACTCCGGTCGACTCCATCGCCACCGTGCACACGCCGCACGCCTTCAGCCAATTGGCCAGCTCTCGCAGCGAGCATACAAAGCTCTGAAACGTGCGGACATGTTCGCCCTCAGGAGTGCGCCCCTTCGGGACTGCCGCCACGATTGACTCCGCTCCAATATCAATCCCTGCAGCATCTAGATTTACCGTGTCGAGCTCGTGCTCCAATTTTTTCCGTCTTGCTTGACGACTGCTTTTTGTCCTGACGCGACGTGCCATTTCTCGCTCCTTTCGGCGCAACCAGGAGAGAGGGGCGATTCAAAACATTCTTTCGAACGGGGTCATGCCTCGCGACATGCCACCACGGATACTCCCGCTAACCCTCCAGACCTTGCTGTCAAACGGGCACTGAGCACCATCGTACCTTCGGCCTTGACTCCCGGCTGCACTCGATCGGAGTCTACTTCCTCCCACAGATCTCAAAGGGTCAGTCTCCGATTACCTTCGCCCGCCCGGGCGATGCCATTGCTGTCAAATTGAGGTGAGGTACCACAATATTGTGTGGTCAGGTTAGGTGTAGCAACGACTATATCTGGTGGTCCGCGCTCCCAACTAATAAGAAACTCAGGGTGTAGCGTTTGGGGGCAGTGACGTCAAAACCGAACTCCCTCAGGCGTCGTGTTGAGCCGGTGCCACCTCCAGAGACTACCGCGTTTCATTCATTCGGGGTGGCCGTCAGGCCGTGGAAAACTTGACAGCAATGGCACCGCCCGCGTGGGCGGAGGTCATCGGAGAGTGACCGAAATCGTTCGTTCACTCGAAAGTACCTTACCGAGGCCCAAATGGCAACGGTCCTCGTGATAGTAAGCGATGTAAGCTCGCACGAGTCGGACGAGATGGCGCTTGCCCAGAACTACGACGTGCTCGAGGAGCTCGCGCCGACAGCTGCCGATCTAGCGCTCGGCGGTTCCGTTTTGCCAAGGGCTGCGATACGAGGTGAATAGGCTTTGTGCCCATGGCCCTTATGAACTTGACGACCGCCGGGCTGAAGATCGCGTCGCCGTCAAAGATGAGGCATCTCGGCGCCGTGTCGTAGGGAAACGCCTCACGCAGTTGCTGCATCACCCAAGCGGACGTCGGATGGAACGTGGCGTTGAAGTGAACGATATGCCGACGGCCGTGCTCGATGACGAAGAAGCCGTACAGCAGCCGAAGCGACGCCGTCGGCACCGTGAACAGATCCATCGCAGCAATGTCGTCCTTGTGGTTGCGCAAGAACGCTATCCATCGCTTCACTTGGTCGGGCTCGGCTGGGCGCCGCGGCAAGTATCGCGACACCGTCATCTCGGACACGATGAATCCGAGCTTCGTGAGCTCCGCGTGGATACGCGGTGCGCCCCAGCCATCCTGAGCCATGGTCCGGATGAGCCGGCGAATCTCGCCATCCACTCGAGGTCGTCCCGGATAACGTCTCCGCGAGATCTTTGCCCAGTATCGTCGGAATTGATCCCGATTCCACCGCGCGACCGTGTCCGCGTTGACGATGACCAAGCGACTAGCCCACCCGGGCCAGGATTGGCGGAGCGCCACCCAGAACGCGCGGTCCGCGTCCTCGAGGGGAGGCCGGCTCGGCGACGACACATCGCCCGGATCGCACGGGTTCCGAGAGAGACGAGGAAGATGAGAACACGGAGCATGGCGCGGCGGAGTTTGCCCTAGCGGCGGTCTAGAATTCGGCGATAGACTTCGCGCCGGTGCCCGACTCCCACAACATACACGACGACTTCGGTCGCGTGCACCTCATAGACGATCCGATAGCTTCCGATTCGAATACGATACGCGTTCGCGCGCCCTCGTAGTCGCCCCGCTCCTAGTGGGATTGGCTCTTTTTTCAAGCCGTCGATGGCAGCCTTCGCGCCCGTCCGAATTTTCGTAGGGAGTTTGCGAAGCTCTTTTGGGACGGCCGCGTGCAGAACGACTTTATATGTCGTCTCGAACCTCGTCCCACTCGACCCACGGACCGCGGCGGCGCTCTTCGACCAACGCCAAATCTTCGGCGTCCTCGAGCCACTGTGCGATTGCCTCTTGAACGACGGCTTGCGCTTTGAGGCCGTGCTCGTCGCAGAAGCGGTCCAAGAGCTCCTTCAGCTCTTCATCGATGCGGTGCGTGATCGACGCCATGATTATCAGTGTAGCTTACCGTGCAAGTATTTGCAAGCTTTTGCCGTCATATGAAGCTCGACGGTCGAGTGTCAGTTAGTGTCCCGGCTGGCAGTTCGTTCTATTTCGCCTTCCAAAGAGCCCAGCTAAGTACCCTCGCCCCACCTGGGGCACCATCCGTGTCCAACGGTGCGAGACACGCTGAAATGGTGAATCAGCTGGTCGAGCCGGCCATCTGGTCTCGACTATAATTCACTTGAGCAGGAGGAGCTGGCAGTGATGCTCCGTTTCGACGACTACACCCTGGACGCGGAGACGAGGGAGTTCCGCAAGGGCGGGGACCTCGTCAAGTTGAAGCCGCAGCCGGCGCAGGTTCTTGCGCTGCTGGCCAGTCGTCCCGGCGAGGTCATCACCAGAGAAGAGATTCAGAGGGCGCTCTGGCAGGACGACACCTATGTCGACTTCGATCTCGGCATCAACTCGTGCATCCGCCAGATTCGCATCGCGCTCGAGGATAATGCGGGGAGCCCGCGCTACGTCCAGACGCTGGCTCGCAAGGGCTATCGGTTCGTCAACCGGACGTCTCGTCAGGCGGCCGCAGAGGAAGGCCAAAGCGGTGCCCAAGGCGCCGACACAACAACGACAACTCCGTCCCACGCATCGAGCGCGGGCTGGCCGGGCCGTGACGTCGGACGAAAACCTTTCATGTGGATCCCGCTGGCTGTGCTACTGAGCCTCCTCGCGATATTTCTGGCACTCCGGAGATCCGATGCGCCGCCCGCGCGCGCCGTCACGCGCGCGGTGATTCCACTCGTGCCCGGCAGCAGCCTTGCGCTCGATGGCGACGACACGAGCATGGCGATCTCGCCGGACGGTCGATACATCGCCTACGTTGCTCGAGACGGCGACGCGAGCCAGCTCTACTTACGCGCCTCTGGTCAGCTGGAGGCTCGCGCCATTGATGGCGAGGGTGCCCGCCAGCCGTTCTTCTCTCACGACAGTCAATGGCTGGCCTATTACGCGAGTGTGACTTCCATCGGCACGGGTCGCGTGTTGAAGAAGGTTGCCGTCAGCGGCGGGGCGCCGGTCACGATCGCTGATTTGGCGGGTGCCCACCGCGGGGGAAGTTGGGGACCGGATGGCAGGATTGTACTGGGTACTCGACTCTTCGCTGGGGGGCTTTCGCAAGTCTGGCTCGAAGAAGGGGCAGCGGAGCCTCTCACCGTCCCGAAACGTGAGCGGCTAGAGGAAAGCCACCGCTTCCCCCAGATGCTACCGGGCGGAAAGACGCTTCTGCTCACGATGGCGATGGCAGACACCGAATCCTGGGGCGAAGCTTCCATCGCCGTCCTTTCACTGGAGACCGGCGAGTACCGGGTGGTCCTGGAAGGGGGCCGGTTCGCGCGCTACAGCCCATCGGGGCATCTCGTCTACGCGCGAGGAGGGGGGCTGCTCGCCGTACCCTTCGACCCTCGACTTCGTTCGCGACCCGCGTTTCTCGCCGGATGGCCGTCGACTCGCGTTCACGGCCGGTGGTCTGAGCACGCAGGTGTGGGTCCGAGACCTCGACCGCGGCACGATGAACCCTTTTACGTTTGTATGGGACAACCAGCTGCCTGTCTGGACCCACGATGGGAGACACCTCCACTTTGTATCGACTCGTTCGGGCGTCTGGAAGCCCTATCGGACGCCGGCCGATGGCGGGGGCGAGGTCGAAGCGATCGGTGACATGGATCGGATGTTCCGTCTCGCCAGCCCGTCCCCCGATGGGAAGCTCTGGGCGCTGCATATTCTCGAGCCGAATCGGGGCTGGGACCTTGCCTTGATCTCAAATGAAGGCGAATACGTCGTTCAGCCGTTCTTGTCGACCGAGTTCAACGAGTGGTTCCCGGAATTCTCTCCCGATGGACGACACATCGCTTATGAGTCTGACGAAACGGGCCGTTTCGAGATCTACGTGCGTCCCTATCCCGGACCTGGAAAGAAGTGGCGCATCTCCGCCAACGGGGGTTGGGCTCCGAGATGGAGTCGCGACGGGCGAGAGCTCTTCTACTCTAGCGGGAAAGAGCTGATGTCCGTCGAAGTCGCGACAAACGGGAAGCTCGACCCCGGGGCGCCGAAGCTCGTCTTCGAGAAATCTTTCGGAGAGCCCGGCCTCCGGCAAGTTTTCGACGTATCACCAGACGGCCAGAGTTTCGCAGTCGTCGAAAAGATCCTCTCCAACCCCGCGCCCACTGAGCTAGTTCTCGTTCAGAATTTCGACGAAGAGCTCAAACGTCGCGTACCAGCGAGACGCTGACCGGCGCAAGTCCGGAAGGTGAGGGACGAGTGTGTAGCGTATACGGTACCGTGCGGGGAGGCAATCCGCATGGTAGGTTGCATGCGGGCCCCCCCGCGCCGCACCCTCACGCTTGTTCTCATCACCATCACGGGAGAAATGCTGGAACATCTACCGCATTAACCCGGAGCGGTCGACCGGCGACTCTTTCTCAGCCGGACGCTCGACCCATCCAACGCCGTGTCCCGGGGACTACGCTGCTCGGGAGCTAGTAGCATCCGTGTTTCTTTGAGAAACCGCGGTGGGTGGGTAGTTCTCGACACACTGAGCGAAGGATAGGAGCCCGGTGTCCAATGAATGCGAGACAGGCTAAGGGGGCAGCGAAGTAGGTACCGGCAGAGGCGTTCGAGCCCTTCGTTGTCCTGAGGCCAAACCGTCACGCCGGCCAGAACTCCTTCTGGATCTCTTCCCGCGTGACGAGGCTGCCGGCTTGGCTGGCCAAGAGCGCCAGCACCTGCGCCGGCTTGAGCTTGACGAGCTCTCCGTCCTTCCGCAGCTCACCTGTCTCCGGATCCAGGGTGAACCCGTCGAAACGGAGCGTCACAGCAAGCCCTCCCGTGACTGAGCAGATTATAGCGAAATCCCCAACCGATCACTCCGTACAAATCCCTCACTTCTGACGAATTAGATCGATCATCTTCGATCAGAACAAACAACCGACGGATCAGCCCGCGAACATTCAGTCGCCGTTCGGGAACGCCTAGGCTGCCCGAAGAAGGCCGGAGGACCTTCGGAAGGGAGGCCACGATGGCCACGGCGGGCAAAAATCTTTGGTACTTTCCTCTTTTGCTTCTCCTGGCTTGGGAAGGATGGGCCACCGCCCCTACTGAGGTCGACCCGGAAATTCGAGCCGAGCTTCACGTCTACCTCGTCGATTGTCCTGGCGCACGAGCTCGCACATCGATTCCTGCTGTCGGGCCACACCGAAGATGGAATTCTGAAGCCCGTTCTGACGGTGAATGACCTGATCGATCGGAGTTCTTGGTGACGCGCTCTTTCAAGAAACACCAAAAGCCGGTGAGAGGAGCTATATCATGAGACGGGCTGGACTAAAACAGCGCACTTTCGAGCAGTGGTTGAGGACGAGCAGAAGAACACTGGATGGCCTCGCGACATTTCCGGCGTTGTTCGTCTGTGCAGCGTCTTTCTTGACCGTGGGCGAGACGTTTGGAGCGACCTCATAAACCCGCGCTGGCGAGAACAATCGGCTGCAGGTTCAACTCTGATGGTTCCCAAAGTGTTCGCCCCTCCTTGGCGAGAGGGGGATCGTCCACGTCTACATTTTCCGCGAGTTCTTGCCGAGCCTGCTGTCGAAGCTCGAGTTGAATGTCGCTGAGCGCCGCGTCATGGGCTATACCTTCTGGAGTCAGGCCGGTGAGTTCCGAGTGGAGACCATTCACATTTCAAGGAACTCGGTGGAAGAGGCGGCAACGAGCTCGGGATGGGGCTTGTGGAAATGGAACGGCTTGACGCCCCGTGTCGTGGCTCGGGCCATCGGCCGCGTCCTCGCCCACGAGCTTGCCCATTGTCTTCTCGGCCCTAGTCACAGCGAGACCGGAATTCTGAAACAAAAGCTGTCTCGGGATGCTCTCACGGACTTCAGACCGTTGGGCTTGCACATTACTAGGGCGCAAGCCAAAGCTCTGCGGTCCGTCGTCGAGATGAGAACGGAGCAGGTCCTGGCTGCTAGCAGAACAACTCCGAAGTCTGCGGTCGAATTGTCTCAACGGCGTTGAAGAATAGAGATTCTTGACGACGGGTGACTGATTCGTGACGGGCCTCCGCGTTGGCGCTCCAGGAAAAATTGGAAGCCCGGGTGACTCACTCGACGGTGGATACCTGTCCCTTCTATAAACGCGATCACGCGTTTTCGCGAGGAGACAATCGAGTCCTCGTTGACTACCATAGGCGAAAACGGAGGCCGTCTTTCCAACACCAGGTCGAGCACCGCTCCCTCGCCCTCTTGGTGCGCAAGCGCGAGCGTGAACGAATCTTGAGAGCCGCCGCTCGGATCGGTGAAGGCGATGTAGCTCACACCCTGCACCGGAGGCAGCACTGCACCGCCCGGCACCATGCACGCTTCCAAGGCCTCGACCGAGACGAAGGTTTCCACGTCCGTTCTGAACGCTGCACCGTACTACGCGCTGGCGCTCGATGGGTCGCCTCCTCGATCACGTGCGCCGGAAGCGTCGGGTTCATGCTGGTCGTGGCCGCCTGCCATACCAACACCGGATCTCGTTCCTTGCCGAAGTGCTCCCGATAGCTCTTGTAAAGCTCGCCTCTCCGCGCGTACGGGCTCGAAATGCACAACAAGAGAGAGTCCGGTACCGTCGCCATCGAGGGACGGAGCCCGTTCAGAATCTCCACGTCAGGATTCGCACTCGACTCGTCCCACCAGAACGCCATCTCGTCGCAGATGGCCGCGACGACGCTGCAGCCACGCACCGGTGCTTCTCGCACGAAGACTGTGGAGGACGGAGAGCGAACGTTCGACACAGGTCCGGGCCGAGTAACATCCACTACCTTCTTGCGAGCTCCGATTCCATGAGGACCCAGCTGTTGGGATCGAGCACAACGGTGGTGGGCGGCTCCTCCAGCGCGATCGTGAATCGGGTTTTTCTTTCGTCGACCTGGAGTCGTTCGATCTGCGGCTCTCCGGCTCCATAGATGCCGATCTCGACCGGCATGCGAAAGGTTGTGCCGTCTGTCTGTACCTGGTCGAGCTCCAGCTCGAGCTGTTTTTGTTCTCCATCGTAGCTCCATCGGCCCCGGTACTCGAGTTTCCCTCCCTGATAGAGCCACTGATGAAAGAACCATGACAGGTCTTCTCCAGAAAACTCTTCCATGACGTGCCGGAAGTCCTGGGTGGAGGCGTTTGTGTCGCGGAATCTTCGATAGTACTCGCGGATCCCGGCCCAGAAACTCTCGTCTCCCATGAGGCCCCGAAGCATGTGGAGAACCCAGGCCCCCTTCTGGTACGTGTTGCGGGTGGTCACCTTCGACATGTCGGTGAGATTGTCATGGACGATGTGGTAGTCGGGGTTGTCCTTGTAGAACTCGAAGACCCTTTCGCGACTTCGCTTTAGTCCCTCGACGAAGCGGTCTCTCCCATAGGCATATTCGATGAAAAGAAGGGTGAAGTAGGTCGCAAACCCCTCGCTCAGCCATACATGATCCCAGTCGTCTTCGGTGACGGCGTTTCCAAACCAGTGGTGGGCGATCTCATGAGTAATGGTGTTTTCTCGCTCGCGATCGCCGGTGACAAATTCTTGCTGATAGAAGATGGACGTGGCCGCCTCCGTCGCACCCACCGGAGCCGTTACCTGTACGTTCGCCAGCTTCTCATAAGAGTAGGGTCCGATGTAGGAGCTGAAGAACGCGAGCGGCCTTTTGGCCCGCGCGAAATCGTAGAACCCCGCATCCCGATCTCGAGGAAAGACCCAGGTCTGTATCGACGTACCCTGGTAGTCACCCACGTACTGGACCGCGTATCGAGCGACGGAGATGACCATGAGCCAAGTAGCGATGGGAACGGATTGCTTCCAGTGCGTTCGGCGACGATCGGCAGCAAGGTTCGTCTCTTCGAGTTTCAGGCCGTTGGCGACGACCTGATAGTGATCGGGAGCCGCGATCACGAACTCGCAGGTCGCTTTGTCATAAGGGTGGTCGAGGGTGGGAAGCCAGTGATGCGTTTTGTTGGGCCAGTTATCGGCCGAGAACGTTCTCTCGCCGTGTTTGTTGTTGGCAATGACAAGTCCATCGGCAGCAACGCCATGATAGCGGATCGTGTAGCTTCGCCGCTCCCCCGCTTTTCCCGGCGAGAGCGGCGAGATGTGAATCCTGTCGTCCTCGTGGGTAAAAGTGGCGGGCTCGCCATCCTCTGAAATGGCGCTCACCGTCATCCCAGTGATTTCCTTCTTGCCGATCAGATCGAGATGGAAGTCCGTCCCACCTTCGGAAACAAAACGGACCACCACGGTGGTCTCGCCGATGATCTCGTCCGTCGCATCGCTCAGCTCGAGCCGAAAGGTGTAATGGAGTACGTCGAGGCCCGGCGTCCTGGGGTAGTCGTCCGCCCAGGACAAGCCAGCGCAGACGCTCAGGAGTATGGGCAGTATGAGTCGGAGCCGTCGAAGGTTCGTCATGAACACGGGTTTTGGCTGATTCGAGCCGGCTTTGTCAAGTTCGTTTTCGCAGGTGAGAACGAAGCGGGAATTGTCAGTAGAATACGAGCGAATCGTAGAAACAGGATCGATCCCGAAAAGAGGTAGGCTCATGTCGCACCAGCTCCGGATCGCTTTTTCTCGCCGGGCCGCTATCGTACTTCTTGGACTCATGCCGGTGCTGAACGCTCGCGCGCAGGAGCGGTTCGAGTGGCAGAGAGCGACACCGGAGGAAGCGGGCATGGACCGTGGCAAGCTGGAAGAGGCGCGGGACTACGTTCTGTTGAAACGCGAGGACCCGCATCGCGGTGGTTCGGGGTTCATCACCCGCGACGGAAAGCTGGTGATGGCCTGGGGGAGTCCCACCGAGCTTTACCAGGTGAAGTCCGTTACCAAATCGATCGGAATCAGCGCGCTGGGGCTGGCGATCCTGGACGGCCGGATGACGCTCAGCGACAGAGCGTCGCAGTACCATCCCGGTTTCGGAGTCCCGCCCACCAGCAACCGAGCGACCGGCTGGCTCGGCGAGATCACGCTTCAACAGCTGGCGACACATACGGCGGGGTTCGACCTCGCGCACGGTTTTCAACCCTTGCTTTTCGCACCCGGGACGAAGTGGTCCTACTCCGACGGCGGCCCGAACTGGCTGGCGGAGTGCATTACGCTCGAGTACCTGCAGGACATCAAAACCCTTCTCTTCGACCGGGTGTTCTCGCCCCTGGGAATCACCGAGTCGGATCTGACCTGGCGTGACAGCTACTATCGGCCGGACAAGATCGAAGGGATTAAGCGGCGCGAACTCGGCTCCGGCATCCGGGCGAATGTCGACGCGCTGGCGCGCATCGGTTACCTCTTCGCTCTCGACGGACGGTGGGAGGGGACGCAGATCCTGCCGAAGGGTTTCGTCGACGCGGTACGCATCACGCCTCCGGAGCTGCTTGGGCTTCCTGTGCTGAACCCCGACGACAACCTCGAGGCCTCGAACCACTATGGGCTCTTGTGGTGGAACAACTCGGACGGGACGCTCCCTAATGTTCCAAGAGATGCATTCTGGGCCTGGGGCGGTCAGGTGACCCGCGACACCGAGACGCTTCTCGTCGTCATTCCCAGTCTGGGAATCGTGGCGGCCCGTGCCGGAACCGGGCCGGGAGACGGTACGAGCGACTACCGTTTTCTGGAACCGTTCATCCGCCCCATCGCCGAGTCGGTGCGCGCGGAGGAGCGGAAAGAGCGTTAGTGACGAGTGCTGCATGGCAATCACACCCACACTCGCTTTGCCACAAAACGAGCTGACGTTGACCGCTCATTTCAGTTCTGGCTCGGGCGCGCGAAGTAGCCGGGCCGGGCGCGGAGTTCGTCCACGTCGGTGCTCTTGACCCGGATCTCGAGATCGTGCTGGCCATCAACTGATACACCACGAGGCTGGTAGACGAGAACGTATCGGCATCTCGGTGAGAATGATGATGAAGCAGCCGGATCAGAATCGAAACAGCCGGGTAAGCTTTACCACGAAGCTGCGATTTTCGAGTCCGGGGAATCCGGGCATCAGCGTGTTCCGCTCATCGCTGTAGACCACGAAGAGATCGCTCCCCGGCTGATACTCCCAGCGAAACCGTACGTTGCTCGATAGAAAGTCGTTCGTGGAGTTGTACTGAATCAGTGCGCTAAAAAGGCTGCGGGGACTGATGCTGTAGTTCACGCGGCCGCCCACCAGCTGGGTGGTGAAGCTTCCCTCCTCCAGGTCGACCCAGTTGAAGGAGAGCATGGGCTCGACCGAGAGCTGCGCTGTGACTCCCAGGCGACCCCGGTAGCCCAACTCCTTGCGATCGCCGCTGAAGAAGCTGCCGGTCAGAAAAGAGAGGTTCCCTGAAATCCTTCGTTGGCGCCCGAGCTCGAAGCCTATCCGCACGTCCTGAAAGTTGTAGCCGGCCATCGGTATCGTGATGCCCTCGGAGATCTCGAAAGGCTCTGGCAGGAACTCGAAGTTTCGGGTGTAGTCGAAGCTCAATTGATCCGACGACTCGAACTCCGTTCGGAAGGTGGTCTTGCCAATGCGTGTTTCCAGCTGTCCCCGGTTGTCGGTCGTGTAATCCAGGCTGGCTTGCCAGGTGAACTTGCGCACCGCTTCTATGGAAGCTGGCCGCGGGCTGAATCGGGCCTGCGCGAAGTTCCGCTGGAAGTCTGTCCGCCGCAGGAACCCGATCTCCGGGTTGAAGTTCTCTTCGACGACCAGTCGCTCGAGCTCCGCCCCGTATCGGTCTCCGTCATATTCGAAGAAACCGCGATAAGTGTCCGCCTCGCCCGAAAGGCCTGTGGTCTGGCTCCGGGCGAAATAACCGTTGACGCGGACGTTCTCGTGGAACGCCAGGTTGGCATCGAGACCGAAAACCTGGTTGGAGCCGTCCTCATTGAGTGCGACCGAGCGGTTGGTTGCGATGACCCCGATGTTGCTTCGTCGCAGAATATCCCGCTTGAGGCGCACCACAGAGAAGTTCGTGGCCAGCGCTCCTGACGGCGGGGCGTCTTCCGTCTGTATGTTGAGCAGCCCGATGCTGTATTTGCCGGCTCGGCCGGTGAGCCTTCCTCCCGCAAGGATGGGAACCTCCTCGCCCTCATGCAGGCCGATCCGTCGGCTGAAGAAAACGATCGGCGTGGAGGTGGGAGTCCCGAACCGCCGCGCGGCGCGCTGGGCCCGAGCGCTTCGAGCGTCTCCGAAATCGAAGATCCCCTGGCCTTCCAGAAAGAACTCGCGCTTCTCCGGAAAGAAAAGACTGAAGCGGGTGAGGTTCACCTGCTGCTCGTCAGCTTCCACCTGGGCAAAATCGGTGTTGAAGGTGAAATCCGCGATGAGTCCCTGGGTGACGCCATACTTCACGTCGAAGCCGGCGTCCGGCTCGAGTTCGTCGGAGAAGGGGGGGTCGGCGTTTCGATCGGTGACCAGCTCAGAGATGGCGTACGGCTTTACCTCGAGGTTGCTGGAACGGGGCGGTGTCTCCAGACCCACCAGCGTCCCGGCGGAGGAGACTTTGCTGATACCCATTGCGCCGAGGGCTGGCGGAACGGGAGCCAGGTAGGAAAGCTCGTTTTTCCAGCGAACGACCCGCCGAAAGTTGATTCCCCAGAGCTGAGAGCCGCCGGTCCGGTAGCGTAACGATTTGAACGGGAAAGCCATTTCCAGCGTCCAGCCGTTGGCAAAACGGCTCGCTTTGGAGCTCCAGACGGTGTTCCAGTCGCGGTTGATGTTGCGCTCGTCGGTGATGACGCTGTCGGAGAGTGCTCCGAGGGGATTGGTGTAGAAGAAGAAGGCGTTTCGGCGGTCATAGAACGTGTCGAGAATGACCGTCAGGGTCTCGTTGCCGAAGATGCCCGTGTTGTCACGCCGCATCTCGTTCATCACCATGCGCTCGGGATGACTGTCCCAACAGCGAGCAGAGACGTAAACGTTACGGTCGTCGAAGAGCACCCAGACTTCGGTCTTTTCCGTGGCAGGCTCGCCGGGTCGGGGCTCGGCCTGGATGAAACCACTCACGCCGGGAACCCTGCCGTAGACCGCTTCCTCGAGCTTCCCGTCAACGGTCAGCGGCGAATCGAGCCGGATCGCCCTCATGGTGAAACGTCCTTCGGCGTCGCGTGAAACGACCGCCGGCGACTCCGGTGGCGGCGGGCCGTCGATGACGAGATGCCCCGCACTCGATCGAGCGGATGTATCGAGAGCCGGCTGGGTTAGCGAGAGGATCTGAGGCACCTCGGTCGCCGGCCGTGCCTGATGGGCACGGACTGGCTCTGGTGGGGGACGGGTCTTGGACGGGGAGGACAGAGGGGAAGGCGACGCCTCGGCAACGGCGTGATTCTCTCGTACCGTGGCCTCGACGTCGACAAAATACCGGGGCACCGAGTGGAGTTTCCCTTCGGGAGTCACCAGCAAGACCAACTTTTCCTGGACCTCGTAGTGTTGAACCGCAATCGAGCTCCCGTCCACGAAGCGCACTTCTCGAGGGGACGAAGGAGTAGCGGATGGTGGAGACTCATCTTCGGCCGATAAGGGCACCGACGCCCAGAGGAGCGCCGCTGGCAGAAGCCAGTGCCGTCGCCGCTTCGACACCGTGGGTTCCTTTCGGTCGAGGTCGCCGTTTGGGGAGGGCCACGCTCGGACGAGAACGTGTATACCACAGGCACCCTAACCGCGTGGGGCTCGACGACAAAGTCTCGTGCGAACAGTCGCTCCGGTCTTCCGCTCTTGAGCGCGGGCTCCAGGGCGAAACCCGGCGCGGTCGCACTCGTCGCCCAGTCGGGCTCCGCGGCGATTTCGGTGATGAACTGGACGGCCGTTGGCCTTTCACGAAGCCTCAAACGCCGATTGCAGGCCTACCGGTGGGGGCCGGCGTTTTCGTTCGACTGACACTCGGCGCCCAGACGCCAAGGACGACGCGCATCAGTGCGTACAAGGCCGCCATGAGGCTCACCAGGATCACCGCGAGCGAAGCGCTTTGGGCGGTGAGGCCCTCGCCCCACAGGAAGTAGATGCGCTGTGAGAGCGTCGCCGTTTCTGGTGTCCCGGTTCCGAGGAACAGAGGGGTGAGCAGGTCCCGCATGCTCGCCATCCAGAGAAGGAGAAACGTGGCTACCGCCACCGGACGTATCACGGGCAGGGTGATGCGCCACAGCATGGTGAGCGTCCCCGCACCACAGATTCGGGCCGCTTCTTCGAGCTCCGCCTGAACCTGGCTCAAACCGTCGCGAAGGTGCTGAACTCCGAGCGGCAGGAATCTCGAGATCTGGCAGACGACGATGATCCAGATCGTCCCGTAAAGCACCAGCGGCGGGCGCAGCCACGCCCATGCGACACCGACCACAAAAGCGACACCGGGCACGGCAATCGGAAACGTCGCGCTCAGGGAGAGCAGCTTCTCGAATCGGCTACGGCCGCGGAGGTCCAGGTAGGCCACAAGCAAAGCGATCAGGCTCGCCGAGATGGACATGAAGAAAGCCACTTGCAAGGTATTCCAGAAGATCTCGTGGAACACGGGACTTCGCAGGTGCTCTGTGTAGTGCCGCAGCGTAAGGTTCGAAAAGGAGAAGCGCTCGTAGAGATTCTGCGACAGCGAGAGCATCAGAAGCGTCGCGTATGGAACCAGCAGCGCGAGACCGATAACACTCACGTTGAAGATCGCCAGCGGATACTTCACCCAACCGACTTCGATCCGGACGGTGCGGTGAGCCTTGCGGCCAATGACCTGGAAACGCCCGCCATGACGACGGCGCGCCAGACCCAGGACCAGCCAGACGGCCAGACCGGCGGTGACGGCGAAAAAGACAGCGACGGCCGCCGAAAGACCGAGTTCGGGTGGAGGTGTGCTGAGGAGGCGATACAAGTACGTGGCAAAGACGTAGATTCTGCCTGGTGTCCCCAGGATGGCCGGAATGGAAAAGCTTTCCCAGAGCAGCACGATGGAAAAGACGATGCTGGTAACCATCGCCGGTGTGACCAACGGAAGTGTCACCGATCGGAACATGCGCCACGGAGACGCTCCCGCCGTGAGAGCCGCTTCCTCATAGGCGCTGTCGACGTTCTCGAGGGCGGCGCTCAGCGTGAGGTAGAGGTAGGGGTAGAGGAAGAGCGCGGCAACGAACACCATGCTGGGCATCGAAAAAGCATCGAAAAGCTTCACGCCAAAAAGCGCATCCGACCAGCGGTTGAACGTTCCGGCTTGCGGTGACAGCAGCCAGGCGTAAGCCATGGCCAGGATCCAGGGTGGGTTCACGAAAGCGATGATGCTCATCGAGCGCACCCAGCCTGCCAGAGGCGTCTGCAGGCGGGTCGTGCTGAGTGCCGAGACGGCGGCCATTCCGAGCCCCAGTACAAGCGAGCAGCCGGTGAAAACGATGGAGTTCTTGAGGGCCTCGATGGGGCCGAGGCGCTGGAAAAGTGAAAGGTAATGCTCGAGCGTGATGTCTCCTTCGTCTCCTCTCACGCTGCCCAGAGCCAACCAGAGCATCGGATACACGTTCACGACGCCCACCACCAGAAGCCCGACCACGACTGCGGGCGCCAAAGGATGTTGTCGCCATCCACGTCTCGATCTGTTGGTGTCGGGCTCGTTCATTACCTACGGCTCCTCGGCGGGGTCGGGCGGAAGAAGCATCAGGTGCTCGCGGGCGAGCCGCACCTGGACGTCCTCGCCCGACCGCCACTCTTTCTCGGCGGAATCTCTGGCGCGGAGCGTCACGTCTCCAACCTGGACGAGACAATCGAGCTCCTCTCCGAGAAACGTAACGCGAACGATCCGACCCGGCAGTGTGTTTTCCTGAGATTCCGCGAGCTGGCGGTGGAGCTCGACCCGGCTCGGGCGAATCGCCACCACGACTCGCTCCTCGGCCGCGGCGTCACCGCTCACCAGGATGGGCCGGTCGACGCCCTCGAGTACGACCTCGACCGAACGGTTCTTTCGCGCCTTTGTGATCCGGCCGGCAACACGGTTCGAGACGCCGAGGAAATCGGCCACGAAGGGATGCGCCGGCCTGGTGAAAATCTCCCGCGGCGTCCCCTGGCTCAGAATCGTCCCGCTTCGAAGAACGATCACCTGGTCGGAGAGCGCCATGGCCTCCGCCTGGTCATGGGTGACATAGATGGTGGTCAGACCGTAGCGCTTTTGAACGTCGCGAAGCTCGAGCCGCATCGCCTCGCGCAGCTTGGCATCGAGATTGGCCAACGGCTCGTCCAGGAGCAGTACGCGCGGCCGGTAGACCAGCGCCCGCGCCAGCACCACCCGTTGCTGCTGTCCGCCGCTCAACTCCGACGGATATCGTTTCTCATAGCCTTCCATCCCCACGGAGCGAAGAACCTCCACGACCTTCTCCCGCAACGCCTCGGGTCGTTCCGCTTTCTTCCCGCCGATCTTCAACGCAAACGCCACGTTGTCGAAGACGTCGAGATGAGGCCAGATGGCGTAGGACTGGAACACCATACCGATGGCTCGCTCTTCGACCGGGACCGCTCGGCCCGACGCGCTGTCGTGAACGACTTCGTCCCCGATCACGATGCGTCCCGCCGTGGGTTCTTCCAGCCCGGCGATGCAGCGCAGGATCGTTGTCTTGCCGCAGCCGCTCGGTCCCAGTAGCGTCACGATCCGGCCTTCGTCGGCGGTGAAGGACACGCCGTCCACCGCGCGGACGCCTCCACCGAAGGTCTTCGTCAGGTGCTCTACCCTGACCTGGGCCATAGGTGGATGCTACGTTGCAGCCTTTGCGACCTCAACGGAGGATGGACCGCCAGAGCGCGATGACTCTTTCACGGTTTTCGTTGAAGGTCTGGACGTCGAAAGAGACCGGGTCCAGCGCCTCCAGATCCGGGAATCCCTCCGGGGCCGAAACGCCCGAGACGACGGGAAAGGCCCTCAATTTGTCGGCGAGCCGCTGCTGGTGAGACGGGGACAGAACGAAGTTCACGAACAGGCGCGCCGCGTTCGGGTGAGGCGCGGCCTCCGGGACCACCGCAACGTAGGAATCGAGCTTCGTGCCCTGGACCCAGTGGTAGCCCAGTGGAGCACCGGCCTCGATTTGCGCCGACGGAGAGGTCTGGCTCATGGGTCCGAGAAGGCGCTCGCCCCGGGCGATGAAGTTGGCAGCTTCCACTTCTCGATCCGTAGCCAGTAGATCGTTGGCCGCGAGCGACTCGAGCCAGGGCACGCCGAACTGCTGCTCCCAGAGAAACAAAAGGCCCACGACGTTGGATGAGTTCTCTGGACTTCCCATCGCCAGCTTGCTCTTATACCTGGGATGCGCGAGCTCTTCGTAGGAACCAGGGAGTTCCTCCTCCCCGATCAAGTTGCGGTTGTAGACGATCGGGACTCCCAGAGAAGCCACCGGATGGGCTCCGGGAGCCCGCTCCTGGTAGCGTTCCAGATAGTGGATCTCGTTCGGGATCTCGAACTCCGCCAGCCGCTCTTCGCTGAGAATGCTGGCGGCGATACTCACTTCGAGCTGGAGCACATCGGCAAGGTGCTGCCCCGCGGCCACCTCGGTAAGGTAGGTCTGTAGCGTCGGTGCCGATCCTCCTTTGCGGCTGTAGCTCACGCGGATCCCGCTCGCCTCTTCGAACCTCCGGAAGAGATCCATCTCGATCACCTCCGGAAACACGCTCCGCACCACGACCTCCCCTTCCACGAGGGCCTCCTCGACCAGCCGACGCCACGACGGATCGCCGCGAGCCAGCTCCTCCCAGAGCGGAGAGCCATCCGGACGGCCCGGGGCCTCGTTCGATTCCCCACAACCTCCCGCCGCGAATGCCGTCAGGAGGAACAGGGCACGTCCGAAGCTCACTCGGCTCTCCGCACGTCAGTCGTCGAGACCGAGTAGCCGCGCTGCGTTCTCACCCAGACAGCGGGAGCGAATCTCTTCGAACTCGAATCCGAGGTCCTTGAACTGCTCGACGCTCTGCTTGAGAGGACGTACCGGATAGCTGCTGGCAAAGAGCATCCGGTAGCTCAGGAAGTAGTTGGCCGAGCGAACGTATTCCGTAGCACCCGGCGTGTTGGGAATGTGGCCGTAGAAATCTGGAATGAGATAGACATTCGGGTTCTGGAACGCGACGCCGCACATCTCGGTCGTCCAGGGCCAGGCCGCATGGGGCACGACGATCGTGAGCTCTTTGAAGCGCCGGGCGACTCTCTGGATGTGAACCGGCATGCAATACGTCAGATCGGGCCCAACGAAGATGCTGCTGGTCAGAGACACGATGAGACCATCCTCCATGCACTTTTGATAGATGGAGAACAGCTTTGCGTCGTCGTCATAGAGAGGTGGATCGCACCAACCGTTGTCGAGCGCCACTCCTTTGAAACCCATTTCGCGGCAGCGATCGATTTCCCGCAAAGCCTCTTCGCCCTGAGAGCCGTCGATGCCCCCGAAAGCGACGAACCTGTCCGGGTAGGTGGTCACTAGCTCGGACAGATCCTCGTTGGGGACCGATCCGTAGGGGGGCGGAGACTGCCGGCCCATGGCCACCGCCATATCGATGCCCGCCTCGTCCATCTCTTCGAGGAAAAAAGCGATGGATTTCTCTTCGAACGAGCGATAGGACGGCAGGTCGAGTCGAAGGCCGCTCACCGTGACGGGATCCGGCTCGGGCTCGCGAGGACGGAAAATATGAAGATCGCAGAAAGCTTTGAAAGGAGGCCGAACTCGGAAGTCTATGATCATCGAACGCTCCGCTCAGAGGCATCGCCCATCGACAGACGAGCGGCATGTATGGTAACAGGGATTCGATGAAGTTTGGCGTCATGCTTCCCGGCACCGGGCCGCTGGCCGGCGCGCGAGCGATCGAATCGGTGGCCGGGCAAGCGGAACGACTCGGCTTCACGTCCTTGTGGGCGAGCGACCACGTCGCCATTCCTCTCGAGTCCGAGAGCCGTTATCCGGGCAGCAAGGACGGTCGCATGAGCTGGCCCTCCGATCTCCCTTGGCTCGACCCGTTCGCCACGCTGCTCTGGGCAGCGGCGGTCACCGAACGCGTGCACCTGGGCACTTCCATCCTGGTGCTTCCGTTGCGCCCCACACTCCTCGTGGCGAAGATGGCCTCTTCCCTGGACCGCCTTTCTGGTGGTCGACTCCTGCTGGGGGTCGGGGCTGGCTGGCTCGCGGAGGAGTTCGAGCTCTGCGGCCAGGATTTCTCTGAGCGAGGCCGCCGCATGACCGAGGCCATTCGAGCGCTGCGTGCCTGCTGGGCGCCCGGTCCCATCGAGCTGGCAGACGAGTTCCACTCGCCCGTCCCGTTCGACATGTCGCCCAAGCCGGTTGACGGCGCCGGGCTGCCCGTTCTGATCGGTGGCCACAGCAACGCGGCGCTGCGACGGGTCGCGGAAGTGGGCGACGGATGGCAACCCTCGAACCTGCCTCCGGAGCTCCTGGCGGAACGGCTCGAGCGTCTCGAACGGGAGCTCGAACAGACCGGGCGCTCCATGACCGACGTCGAGCTCGTGGTGCGTCCCGGGCGCGCCATCGTTCCGAGCCAGGCGCTGGTCGAGAGCTACGCGAAGCTGGGCGTGAATGCGCTCATTGCCGACGTCGACTATCGGCATTTATCGCTGGAGGAATCGCTGGCGGCGCTCGACGATCTTTCTAACGGCCTGGGACTCCGAGTGTGAGCCCCGTTTCAGGGAGTAGATCCATGACAGTCATCGATTTTCGCGCTCGCCCCAACACCGAGGAGTACATGGGCCTGTATCCCGATACCCGTCCATGGGAGCGGTTCTTTCAATGTCCCCGACCGGAGTCGGCGCCTCTGTCCCGCTTCATCGACGCGCTGGATGAAGCCGGGGTCACGCGCGCGGTCTTTACCGGCCGTCAGACGCCGGTCAAGACCCTTCCTAATGACTACGTCTTCGAGTGTGTGCAGGCGCATCCCGAACGCCTGCTCGGATTCGCAGGAATCGATCCGACCCAGGGAGAGAGGGCGTTGCGCGAGATCGAGCGTACGGTCGACGAGCTCGGCATGAAGGGCATCTCTATCGATCCCCATTCCTCCCGACGCCCGCCGGACGATCCCATCTGGCACCCGTTCTACGCGAAGTGCGTGGAGCTGGATGTTCCGGTCATCATCACGATGGGTCCCATCGTGGGCAAATGGGCCGAGCCCGGGAGCGTCGACAGCGTGGCCGAGGATTTTCCCGACCTGACGCTCGTCTGCTCGCACGGGATCTGGCCGCAAGTCACCGAGCTCATTGCTCTCGCCTACCGGCGCCACAACGTCTATCTGGAAGCTTCGATCTATGAGTTCCTGCCGGGAGCCGAGCCCATCTTCGAGGCTGCCAATACGATCCTGCAGGACAGAATCATTTACGCGAGCGGTTTCCCCTTTCGTCCCCTCGACGATTTGAAGCGCTTCCTCGAGTATCCGTTCGCGCCGGAGGTGGTCGACAAGCTCGTGTACCGCAACGCCGCCCGTGTGTTGAAGATCGAATGAACCGACGAGTTCACGATGCCCTTCGAGCGCGCGCTCCCTCTCCCCTGGGAGAAGGGTTTTGGTGCTGGCAAGCTGGTCCTCGCTTCTGACCTCGCAGGCGGATACAATCCCCGGCAGTTTCGGCCCGGTCAACACCCCGTTGAGGGAGGTCCTTTGAGGAAAACCGCCTCTTCGTAGCCGCGGCGCTCGACCTTCCGAATGAGGCGATCGAGCTTTTCTTTCGTCAGTCCGCGGACGACATCGCGCGGGTGGCCCGCCGCTACTTCGTTTCATCGAATCGGGTCATCGCCACGACGCGAAGCGACCCGGGGAAAGCGAGTTCGCCATGACTCTGAAGACGTTCATCGTTTCGGCAGGCCTTTGCTGCGTCGCGACCTTTGTGCTGGTCAGCTGCGAGCAGGAAGCAACGATACTTCCCGGTCACTCGCGCCCTCTCCTCGAGCACGACTGGCCACATCCGCGGGATTTCACTTTCGAGCCCAGCTCGTTTCGACCTCCCGCTCCGGAAACGGCCCGGTTGGAGGCCGCGAGCGGTCTTCGGGCCTACGTGATAGCGGATGCCTCCGACCCACTAGTCCGGGTGACGGCGGCTATTCCGATCGGGCGATTCTACGAGAGAGAGGATGAGGCGGGCGGCTCGGAGGCGCTGACGCGCGTTCTGACCAGCGACTCGCAGGGCTCACCGCCCTTGTCGCTCCGGCTCGAATCCCTCGGCACGCAACTCGACGCCGAGCTCGACGTCGACGGCCTCACGCTCTCCGTGGAAGTTCTTTCCGAGGATTGGGAGCAGGCGATCCGCGTGATGATCGACCTTCTGCGGAACCGACGCGTGGAACGAGCGACGCTCGGTGACTTCCGGACCGGACCAGGGTTTGCCTCTCCTACGGCGGGTGTCACCGGCCGAGGCTTCCAACCGAAGGTCGAGCTGGACTCGCTGTCGTCCGGTACGTCCTGATGTCCCCTCGCAGCCCCGTCGCCGTCGCCGCCTTCCTTTTTTCGCTTCTTGGTGTAACCGCCGCCCGGTCACAGACGGAGCCGGCTCTTCTCAGCTGGTCCGAGCAGATGGCGGTGCGCGAGGGATGGCTCGTCGAGCGTTACGAGATGCTCCTGCCCATGATGCGCCGGCACGGCATCGGTATGTGGATCGTGGTGAACGAGGAGTTCCATGACGATCCGCTCACCGAGTACGTCGCTCCACCACGACCGTACGCGGGAGGCCGCGATATCTTCGTCTTCATCGATGCCGGTGACGATGGTCTGAAGCGGGTCGCCTTGACTGGCTTCTGGGAGGAGAACCTCGAACGTTTCTTCGAGCAGGCTCGCTTTACGCCAAACCCGGACGAGCCGCGTCCCTCGGAAGAGGTGCTGGCGGCGCTCAACGAGACGTATCGACCGGAAAAGGTTGCGGTGGGCATCGGTGGCCGGCGGGGCATGACGCGGAGCTTGACGCACGATACGTTCCTGTTGTTGAGCGAGGCGCTCGGGGCGGACGCGGACAAGCTCACGAGTGCCGCCGATCTCATCGAGGAGTTTCTCGAGACGCGGATTCCGGGAGAGAAAGAGCACTACGAGAAGCTCGTTCACCTCACCGAAGTGCTGGCGCGCCGCGCCCTTTCGAACGGGGCGATCACGCCCGGCACGACGACCATCGGAGATCTGCGCCGCTGGCTCTATGATGCCCTCTGGGAGAACGGTGTCGACACCTGGTTCCAGCCCGACTTTCGCCTTCAGCGCATGGAAACGCCGAACGCGACTTCCCGCGGCTTTCTGGCGGTGGCAAGCGAGAGCCTCGTCGTCGAGCGCGGCGATCTCCTGCACCTGGACTTCGGCATCAGTTACATGGGATTCGACAGCGACTGGCAAAAGATGGCCTACGTTCTGCGCGAGGGTGAAGACGATGCGCCCGCGGGACTGAAGCGGGCGCTCGCCAACACCAACGCTCTACAGGATGCGCTCACGCTTCGCGCCGCGCGTCCGGAACGCACCGCGGGCGAGGTCTACGAGATCGCCATGGCACAGATGGAGAAGAAGGGCATTCGCGCGCAGATTTACAGCCATCCTCTCGGCAATCATGGCCACGGCATGGGTGCCGGGATCGACTTCCGCAGTGTCCAGCGCGACCGCCGGGACCGGCTCGCCAAGCGGCTTCGAAACGGCTCTTACATGTCCATCGAGCTCAACACGAGAACTCCGGTTCCGGAATGGAACGGGAAGGAAGTGTTCGTGATGCACGAGGACCCTGCCTACCTGACCGAATCCGGCTACATATTCTTCCGACCGCGACAGGAGTCGTTCTACTTGATTCGTTGAGGTCGTGATGCACAGATTTGTCGCATGCTGGTCCGCTAGAAGCCAGCCGCTTCACCATCGCCTGCGTGGATCGGACGCGCCTTCCAGAAGACCGGACGGATGGTGCACCACGGCGTCGGCATGGCCCATCAACTCGTCGTACGGGCCCACGACTTCGATGTCGTGACCAGCGTCGCGAAGCCGATCGATGAGATCTACGTCGAAACGACTCTCCATCCTCAGACGGGTGATTTCGGTTCCCCAGGTCCGCCCCAGCAGCCAGCGCGGTGCGGTGATCGCTGCTTGCAACTCCTGGCCGTAGAGCACGTGACGAGTGAACACTACCGCTTGCGTCTGAGGCTGGCCGTCACCACCCATAGTGCCGAACACCAGGGTACGCCCGTCGTTCAGCAGCGCGAGTGGAGGTTGAATGGTGTGAAACGGCCGGCGGCGCGGTTTGAGCTCATTCAGCGAGTGCTTGTCCAGCGCAAAACTGCAGCCGCGGTTCTGCCACTCGCGCTGCTGAACAGAGTCTCATCCCGGAAGAGTATCGGGAAGCGCACAACGCGTGCACGCGCTACACTGTGATGGCAGCCGGTTCCCGGCAGAGTTGTCGTCGTCACTGCCGACCAACCCGGCCGCTCCACAGTCCGACGCGAGGGGCGGATAGGTTCACAACGTGGACATCGCTGCGATGTGCGTCGCTGTTGCGTGGCACGATGCGCCTGGTAACGTCACTGGACAGTATCGCGCGGATTGTGGTGGGATCGTTTGCTATGGATGACATGACGAGCAGTCGGACCCCCGCCCTTTTCGACGCTCTGGACCCGCCACCAAGACTGCTGATGGGTCCGGGTCCGGTCGACGTCTATCCGCCGGTATTGCGTGCCATGGCAACACCCATGCTGGGTCAGTTCGACCCACAGTTTACCGCCTACATGAACGAGGTCATGGTGTTGTACCGGCAGGTGTTTCGTACCGACAATCAGTGGACGCTTTTGGTCGACGGCACGGCCAGAGCCGGTATCGAAGCCTGTCTGGCATCCCTGATCACGCCGGGGGATACGGTGCTGGTGCCGGTGTTCGGGCGTTTCGGGCACTTGCTGATGGAGATCGCGGCGCGCTATGACGCGCGCGTCGAATCGATCGAAACCGAGTGGGGGAGCGTGTTCGAGCCCGACCAGATCGCCGACGCGGTGCGTCGACATCGGCCCAACGTACTGGCGATGGTTCATGGTGACACCTCGACGACCATGGCGCAGCCGCTCGCCGAAATCGGGGCGTATTGTCATGACGCGGATGTCGTGGTTTACGTTGACGCCACGGCGACGCTCGGTGGCAATCCGCTGGAAGTCGATGCGTGGCAGCTCGATGCGGTGACCGCCGGATTGCAGAAATGCATGTCAGGCCCCCCGGGTTCTGCGCCGGTCACTTTCAATGAACGCGTGGCGGACGTCGTCAATACGCGTAAACACATCGAACTCGGCATTCGCCCGCAAGGAGCCCGGGACGCTGCAGGGGCCCGTATACGCTCGAACTATTTCGACCTGCCGATGCTGATGGACTACTGGTCGCCGACACGCCTGAATCACCACACCGAGGCGACCAGCATGCTCTACGCAGCGCGCGAGTGCGCCCGCGTAGTATTGGCCGAGGGTCTGGAGCAGGGGTTTCAGAGACACGCCGTTACCGGTCGCGCGTTGCGTGCCGGTCTCGAGGCCATGGACCTGCAACTATACGGCGACCCGGGTGCGCGGATGGCGAACGTGACCGGCGTAGTGATTCCAGATGGCATCGACGGTGATCGGCTGCGAACCGAAATGCTGGAGGATTTCGGTATCGAGATCGGCACCTCGTTCGGCCCGTTGCACGGCAAGATCTGGCGGATCGGTACGATGGGTCACGTGTGTCGCCGAACGAGCGTATTGCGCTGTCTTACTGCACTGGAAGCCGTGCTCCGTCGGCAGCACTATACTTCGAGCCCTGGTGCGGCGGTGGATGCCGCCTACGCCGCCTACGAACAGCCGAGCTGAGCCGTCGCGCCCATGTCGAAACCGCCAGATCGTAAACGCCTCGATCAGGTAACCGGCGTCATCAACGTGGGTCTCGAAGCGTTCGCCAGTGACCTGTCAGAGCTCGGTGTCGATGTGGTGCACGTGGACTGGGCTCCGCCCGCTGGTGGCGATCCGGAGCTGGCGTCGCTGCTCGGGAAGCTCGATGACGTGTCGGCGAGCGGCCTGAGTTCGCGCGTCGAGACGGCCAATCGGGAGGCATTGCAGCGCATCCTCGCTTCCGACCCGGTGCTGATCGATGTCGTGCCGGCGACTGAATGCATTGCCGGGCTGGGGCCGCAAATGATCCTGCATGCCGGCCCGCCAATCGACTGGCAGCGTATGTGCGGGCCGATGCGGGGTGCGGTGGCCGGGGTCGCGGTTTTCGAGGGCTGGGCGGAGGACCTGGCCGCGGCGGACCGCATGGCGGCGCGCGGTGCTTTCGACTTTCAGCCCAACCATCACTTTGCCGCCGTTGGACCGATGACCGGTCTGACCACGATGTCCCAGCCAGTGATGGTTGTAGAGAACCGTGCGTTCGGCAACCGTGCGTATTGCACGATCAACGAAGGCCTGGGAAAAGTCATGCGCTTCGGTGGCAACGACGCGGATGTCCTCAGCCGGCTCGCGTGGCTGCGTGACGTGCTCGGTCCGGTGTTGGGCGATGCTTTGCGTGACATGGGGGGCGTCCCAGTCAAGAACCTGGTGGCCCGCGGTCTCGGGATGGGTGATGAGATGCACCAGCGAAACGTTGCCTGCACGGGACTGCTGTTGCGAGCATTGGCGCCCGCGCTGGCGCGGCGTTGTAACGATAGCGAAACGCTCGCGCAAGCACTGACGTTCATCGCTGGCAACGACCAGTTCTTCCTCAATATCGCGATGGTGCTCAGCAAGGCGATGATGGATCCGGTGCGCGGTATCGAGGCGAGCACGGTGGTGACCGCCATGTCCAGAAACGGTACCGATTTTGGCATCCGAGTGAGTGGCACCGGCGATGAGTGGTTCACAGCACCCGTGGAGATGCCGCAGGGCCTGTACTTCCCGGGGTTCAGCGAGGTCGACGCCAACCCGGACATGGGTGATTCGACGATCGTCGAGACCGTCGGGCTTGGCGGATTTGCGATGGGCGCAGCGCCAGCGGTGGCAGGGTTCGTAGGGGCCGGACAAGCATCCGAAGCGGCGCTCGTCACACACCGTATGCGAGAGATCACCGTCGGTGGGAACCCCGAGTGGACGATACCCGCGCTTGACTACCTGGGCGTACCAACCGGCATCGATATTCGCCGCGTCGTCGCGAGGCGCATCGCCCCGACCATAAACACCGGCATTGCGCACCGCGAACCCGGGGTAGGGCAGGTCGGCGCCGGGGTTGTCGAAGCACCGCTCGGCTGCTTTGAGCAGGCGTTGCGTGCCTTCGCGGCGAGGATGGGTATCCGATGAGCATATCCCTGCACCGAGTACGGAGCGGTTTTTTTCTCGACTCGGTCGCCCTCATGCGCATCTCGCGAGCCGTGGCCGACAGCGACGGTGTCGATGACGCCGCACTGATGATGGGTTCGCCAACCAATCAACGACTCATGCTCGATGCGGGACTCCTGAGTGGTGACGGAATCGACGCGAGTGGTGGTGATCTGGTGATAGCGGTTCGCGCGCGCTCAAGGGCTGCGGCGGAACAGGCGCTCGAAGCGGCCGAGTACGCGCTTGATGCGGAACGCGGTTCGCGCGGCCAGCAGAAGACTGGCGGCTTTCGACCGCGCGACCTGCGCGGTGCCTCGCAGGTGCTGCCGGCTGCCAACCTGGTGTTGATTTCGGTGCCGGGTTTGTACGCCGCTTTCGAAGCGCAGAAGGCACTCGCAAGCGGCCGGCATGTGATGATCTTCAGCGACAACGTGGCGCTGGCCGATGAGGTGGCGCTCAAACGCCAGGCGCGGGATCTCGGCTTGCTGGTGATGGGGCCGGACTGCGGCACCGCCATCATCGATGGCGTGCCGCTGGCGTTCGCGAACCGCGTCTCGAGGGGCGAGACCGGCATCGTCGGTGCATCCGGGACGGGAATGCAGGAGGTGTCGTCGCTGCTGTCCGAAGCCGGGGGCGGTGTTTCTCATGCACTGGGCGTGGGCGGGCGTGACCTCAGCGAAGCGGTGGGCGGGATTTCGACCCTGATGGCCATGGAAGTACTCGAAGCCGACGCCGGCACTCGACATATCGTGCTGATCTCCAAACCGCCTGCCGGTGATGTCGTTGCACGCATTACGGCAAAGATCGCCGCAAGTGCGAAATCCTACACCGTGTGTTTCGTCGGGGCGGATGGTATTCCGTTGCCTCATAACGCCACCCTGGCGCGTACCCTGAAGGCTGCGGCCGAGCAGGCGCTCGGCGGCGTAAGCTTTGCGGGTCCCGAAGCGGTCCGGGTCGAAACGCACCGGACCATTGCGCGCGGTAGCCGTGTGCGAGGATTGTTCGCTGGTGGTACGCTCGCCGCCGAAGCTCAAGTGGTGTTTACCGAGGCCGGTGAAGCCGTGGCGTCCAACGCCCCAGTTTTTGGGGCGAGGGAACTGGGGCGAGCCGACGGTGCACACGTCCTGCTGGATCTGGGCGACGACGAGTACACCCGGGGTCGGCCACATCCCATGATCGATCCCGCCGTGCGCGATGCGCCGCTCGCCGAGGCGTTCGCCGATGCCGGCGTCGGGGTCATTTTGCTCGACATCGTGATAGGTCAGGGTGCCGCGGAAGATCCCGCGGGCCACCTGGCAAACTGTCTGAACGAGCATGCCGAACAGCTACCCGTGATCGTCTGCTCGGTCACCGGCACGCGTGGCGATCGGCAGGACCGGTCACAGCAGATCGCGACACTGCAGGAGGCTGGTGTCGTCGTGGCCCCGTCGAACGCGGATGCCGCGGCGCTGGCGCTCGAGTGTATCGGTAGCCGGGGAGGCGGCTAGCTAGTTCCTGTCCAGAAACACCATAACTTGTGGTGTACGAGAGGCCTATCGAAGATGTGGGTATTATACGTTTTCAGTCGGCACCTCGTAGGCTCGGAAGCGAATGAAAATCTTGGACGAAACGAGAGGCGAATCGTCAGCAATCCATGGCTATAAACGCAGTAAGAGTAATCATTATTATCGTAATAGGTGCCTTGCCATTACCAACAGGTTGCAGGTGATGATGGAACTCCATACGTAGGATTTGAAAGAAGGCAATGAGCGCCATGTGCATCGGTCGAGACCAAAGACTCGTTTCAAGAACGAAATGACGCCTTCGATTCCGCAGCGAAATCGCCGTAGGCGTTGATAGACCCAGGAACTCTTGACCATATCGGTCACCGCGAAGTGAGCCTTGGTAAAGGCAACATCTTCAACTCCCTTGCCTTTGATGGCTTCCAAGTTTGCCTTTGAAGAAAACGCGCCATCGTAGGCAACCTGGCGCGGGGCCCGTTCGTAGAGTTCGACTTGACGGTCGATCATGGTTTCCGCGAGAGTTGAATCGGACGGATTCCCATCCAAGATCACGCAATCCAAAATCATCGAGGACGAGCCACCAGTCAAACACACCTTGTGACCGTAGAGAGTCTCGCGCCGGTCTTTGCGAATAATGTCGGTGTGTTCTTCGAAGATCGAAACGACCTTTTCCTCCGCAGGCACACGCTCTTCATCAATCACTCTACGCCGAGTTTGGTTGATGACTTTTTCGGTGAGGACGAGAAAGTGCTTAAAATCCGCGGCGATCTTCTCCGCACTCGCTCGCTTCACCGGCTCGGTCAAGCCGGACTCGTCCAACTGGTCTGCAACGCGTTGAGCGGAGCGATAGGTTTCTTCCGACACCTTCAGTAGATCTCGATAGACGCGACGCCTTTGTTCCTTATCCTTCGCGTTTAGAACTCCCAGTCGACGTCTCTTCGCTCGACGCGTTCGATTGCCGTCTTCGGCAATCGAACGCCAGCTCGTGGGGGAATGAGCGCGGAGCAGGTTCTCCGGGCCGGTGTTGAAGGCGAAAGGGGAGCCATCTTAGGCGCGGCAGTGCCAAGAAGTCCACAGTTTCGACACAGCGTGCACAATAAGCATCACTACGAAGAGCGACAGCGGCTCCCATGTGAGCCCGCCCACCAGATGTCCCCAGAAGTGAAGGTCGACTTCCAGTAACTAGTAGCCCGCCGAATATCCCAGGCGACGGGGGTCGCTGACACCGTGGAGTTTTCCATCGGCGTCGCGCCAGACGATTTGCATCGAGCCGGTATGCCAATTGTAGTCTCCGAGCTCGTTCAGCTTGATGCCCGCGGCGGCCATCCCTTCTCGCACCTCCTCCGAGATCCGAGACTCTATTTCCACCACGTTCTCGTTGTTGAGAAAAGCAAAGAAGCGCGGCGCGTCGGCTGCGTCCTTCGGGTGCATGTCGAAATCGATGATGTTGACGAGCACTTCCACGATGGGTTGAGGCGGCCAGCCGGGCGTGCCCAAAGCCAGCCACGGGACACCGTCCTTGGCCACCATGACCGCACCCACTCCGGCCAGGATGCGCCGCCCCGGCCCCGTCGTTTCTCCCCGCATCCCGCTCCCGGTTGCACGGACACCGTCGATGAAGACGCCGGGAGCGCCTCCGTGGCCGGTATGGAGAGACGAGATCCAGTTTCCCTGGGCGTCCACGATCACGTTGTGATTGCTGCCTAGAACCGGAAGCCCGTCTCGCTCCTGACGTGCGAGGAGAGGGACACCGCCGTCAGCGCCCGCCGTTTCCTTGCTGCCGGCAAGACTCACCCCGGGGTGCGTCGTGGTCTTCCGCGCAAATTCGGCGCCCGTTCGTCCATACTCCTTGGAAAGCCAGACCTCGCTCGGGATTTGGAAACTCAGCGGATCCCGTAGCGTCCAACGCAGCTCGTCCTCGACGCGGCCAAAGGTGCGCGCCATGGTCTCGAGGGTTCGCGGCGAGGTGGTGAAGTGCCCCAGCGCTCTCAAGTCAAAGTTCTCGAGGATGTTCATACTGTAGGCTTGAATCAGGCCGCCGGTGCCGGGCGGTGGCTCGCCAATGATCTCGTGTCCGCGATACGTGAAGCGCACCGGCTCCATCCACCGCACTTCGTAGCTCGCCATGTCCTCGAGCGTCACGCGACCTCCACGCTCGACTGCTTCCTCGACGAACTTCTGCCCCCAGGCGCCGGTATACATATAGTCCGCCCCTTCCGACGCTACTTTGCGGAGCGTCTCCGCCAGTTTGGGCATCTTCCAGCGGAACCCGACGGGAGCGAGATGCCCGTCCGGCTTGTAGAACTCTCTCGCTTCGCGGTTCTCCGCCAGGCTTCTTTCCATCGTCGAGTAATTGCTGGCATACATGAAGGAGGTGACGAGGACACCTTCTTCGGCCGAGGCGATCGCCGGCTCGAGGTAGCTCGCCCAGGCACGGGTTCCAAAGCGCTTGGCGAGGGCTTCGAGACCGCGAACGGTGCCCGCGATGGCCACCTTGCTGGGGTCGCCCACTTCACTTCTGTCGGCCAGGGGTCGGTCCGAAAAAGCGTTGAAAGCGTAATACTTTCCCGATGACGCCTCGTAGTAGAGCCCGGTCATGGCCCCGAAGAGAGACACCTGGTGGAAGTCGTTGACGTGCTGCATGAAAACCGCGGTGATGAAAGCATCCGCGGCATTACCGCCTTGTCTCAGCACCTGAAGAGCCGCCTCGGTCACCGCGGGAAGCTGGGTGCTGACCATGGCCTTCTCCGCGATCTCTTCCTCTTTCGGCCCCTGATTGAGAAGCGGGTCTCTTGGATCGGTAGGCAACGCTTTTGTCTGAGCCTCGCCCACCGAATGAACAAATACCGCCAGGAACATGGCGGCAATCATCGTCATCGACCATAGGGAACGCATGGTTAATTAACTCCTTTCCTTTAGCTCAGTCCCTTGTCGCTCACGTGCTGAGCGGAAGCGACGAGCTTGCTCCCGCAGTTTCACTTGCTGGCTGGCGTGAGCTCCTCAATGTGCCCCACTCCGGGGAGCTCGAGATCCTTGTCCTTGAGGTAGAAGTCGAAGAATCGGAGCATGTCGGTGAGCATCGCCCGGGTATTTGCCTTCCCTCGGACGTAGTAGTTCTCGCCCGGATAAGCCTTGTAGCGAAATGTCTTGTACTCTTTTTGCATCATCCGCGCGAACTCCCGCATCTGGGGGGATCCCGGATAGCGGCCCTCTCCGTGGAGGACAAACGTGGGGGTCCGGATGTTCTTGACGAAGAAGAAGGGGGAGTTTCGATAATAGAGCTCTCGATTCTCCTCGAAAGACCCTAACTCGTAGGCAAGCTGCTGAATGTGCCGGTGCTCCCCTTCTTCGACAAAGGACACGCGATTGCAGTAGCCGGAGGCGGCAACGGCGGCCTGGAAGACTCCCGGCGCGAACACGATGGCACTACAGGTCATGAACCCACCATAGCTCGAGCCCGTCGTCCCCATCTTGTCGGGCTCCACGTACGAAAGGGTCTTCAAGTACTCGACACCCGCGATGACGTCCTCGAGATCACAGTGCCCCCAGCAGCCATTGTTCATCTTTTCGAACCGATGACCGTAGCCGGAGCTTCCGCGAATGTTGGGCAAGAGCACCGCGTAGCCGCGCTGGGCAAAAAACTGGGCGTTGCGGTTGAAGGTATCGTTGTACTGGGAGGTAGGGCCTCCGTGCGTCCAGACGATCGCGGGCAGCCTGTCGTCCGGCGCCAGGTTTTGCGGCTTGTAGAGGTAGGCCGCGATCTCGATACCGTCCGAGCTCGGGTAGGTGATCTTTTCTGGTATCAAGAGCTGCGCTTCCAGGTTTCCTTCCGGCATCGAGAAGGTCAATTGACGGATGTCTTTTGACTCGACTGAAACGACGTAGAGGTCTTTGGGCCGATTGAAGTCCTCCAGGGTGAAGCTGATGTGCTCTCCATCCGGCGACCAGGCCGGCTCGGCGACGACTCCCGTCTCGGGTGCCATCAGCGTTGCCGATGAGCCTCCCGACGGATCGACGAGCCGCAGCTCGTGCGTACCGTTGTGGTTCTCGATGAAGGCGAGCGACCGACCGTCGGGCGACCAGGTCGCCTCGGTTTGATCCGCCTGTGCCGGGGCGATGGGGCGCGATTCGCCTCCTTCCAAGGGCGCGATCCAGTAGTTGATCCATCCGCTTCGCAAGGAGGGGTAGAGGAATGAGCGTCCGTCGGGAGAAACGAGGGGAAATCCGAATGTACCTCCGGCCCGGTAGTCGAAAAACTCTCGATCCTCCAGCATCACGCGCGCGTTCTCGCCGTCCGCTTGAACCACGATCACGTGGTGGTCGATCCACCGCTCGTCCAGACGGACGTAGAGGATCTCCTTCGAGTCGGGCGTCCAGGACGGGAATACCTCGTATCTCTCGTGGGAGGTGACTCGCTCGGCCTCACCCCGTGGAACGGACACTTTCCAGATGTCGTAGCTCCCGTAGCGGTCCCCGGAAAAAGCAATCCACTTTCCGTCCGGGGCCCAGCTGAACGCGTTGATCCTCGCCCCATGATGGGTCAGGGCTCGCTCTCTGCCATCCTTGGCCGACCAGAGCCATATCTCCGGCGTTCCGGTCCGGTCGGAAACGTAGGCGACCCACTCTCCGGTGGGTGACCAGCGCGGCATGTGAGAGGCGAGAAAGTGCCCCGCCTCCGAGAGATCCATCGGGAGTCGTCGGATGGAACCGCCCTCGGCGCGGACCGTCATCAGGCTCGACCCGGAGGCGAAGAGGATACTCGAGCCGTCGGGAGCCCATCGCGGCGTCTCGTCTGCGACCACGCTGCGGATCTCGAGCAGCGTATCGAGTGGCAGGGGGGCGTTGGCTTCTTCGGCGGACAGCGGCAAACGGCCATACGCAAGGAAGGACGATAGAATCGCTATGAACTCGAGCCTGTGAGTCATCATCCCGGCAACTCCTCGGCCCCTGGACGTCGGGGAGCCGTGGCTACTCTATAAGGTCTCGAAAACGCGTTGATCGAACCGGACGAGCACGTGGGCAGTCTCGACGGGAACGTGAGATGTCGCAAACGATTGGGCGGCACGCTCAACTACTTACTACCGCGAAGCCGCATAACAACTCGGTGCGAGTCGTTCAGCGGATGACCTGGGAGCGGAGGTCAGGTTGGCGAATCGCCTCTCGCGAGCCAGGCGCCGATCGATAGTTTTTCCGGGCGACAAAAACGCCTTCGGGAATGACGCCCTTCGACTCGTTCGTATTTTTGGACAAGACGGGTGCCAGGTGTGGCCGTAATCGGTAGTCTTCCAGACGCCACCTCCGCTCGCTCCCATATACAACGTCGACGGCTGGTCCCGGTGGCCGGCAACCGCGGTCACTCGGCCTCCCCGGGACGGCCCCACCGCCCGATAGGACAGACCAGAGAAAAGTGCCGGCGTGTAGATCTCGTTGCCGGATGCGGGAACAGTTTCGCCGACGAGCATCGGGACCTGGATGATTGCCAGCAGGGTGAGGGCGGCGACGACCCACTTCATCTGCATGGTTCCATACCTCCTCAAGCGGTTTCGCGTGATGCTAGATGGCCAAGAGTTGGAAAGTCAAGGGATAGACGTGGGCTCGCCGTTGCGGTTCCGTGCTGCTTCCCGCGTTTCGTCCCGCAGAGCTTCTAGAGCCGACCGGTGCAGGATCCGGCCGCGCCAAACGACCGCTGCAATCTGCATCGTGTTGCCAATGTCCTCGAGGGGATTGGCATCGAGGAGCACCAGGTCCGCCAACTTTCTCGCCTCCACGGTGCCCAGGTCCGACAAGCCCAGGTGCTCGGCCGGATTGCGCGTCGCGGTTTGAAGCGCCTCGAGCGGCGTAAGGCCCGCTTCGACCAGCAGCGCCAACTCGTCGTGCAGGCTGAAGCCGGGAACGAGAAACGGCTTGTACGTATCCGTCCCAGCGAGGAGCTTTACACCCGCCGCGTGCATTTGCCCGACGAGCTCGAGTTGCTTTTCTAAGACCCTTTGTTGTAACTCGAGTGCTCCGGGGCGAGACGGCGCGCCCAAAGAGACGGCCTCCCGGTAACGGGCGGGGAGGTAGTCGAGGCGCTCACGGGCCGTTACCCGCGCGTCTCCCCCCCGTGCTCGGAGCCGCGTCCAGGCGCTTGCAAGCGTGGGCACGTGCCACGTTTCGTTCGCGACAAATCGGTCGATGAGCGAGCTGGCCTTCTGTTCGTTGTAGGTCTCGAGGAGCGTGGACCCGTCCGGCCTCGAGCCGCTGTCGAGCCACCGCTGCCGCAGCGATTCTTCCTCCCGTGAGCAGCCCAGCAGCACACCGCTCAGGTGCTCGATGGTGCGCTGGCCCGCGTCGGAAGCTTCGGCGGCACTCACCGCTCCGGGGACATGTCCGGAAAAAGGAAGTCCCTGCCGTTTCGCCTCGTCCAGGATGGCAAAGAACGCATCCCGACTCAGCAAGCTGGACACTTTGACGAGATCCGCCCCCTCGTCTTTCAAACGCCTCACGAGCTTCCGGCCCTCCTCGGGCCCTTCCACGATGGCGGCGTGAGACCACGGAGAGCCCGGGCCGGCCAGGAGCCGTCCCGCGGTCACGATGCGAGGCACCGGGGCACTTTGCTCATCGACATCCCTTCTCGCGCTCTTGAGCTTTTCAAACTGCTCCCGGGGCCCCCCCATGTCCCGCACTCCCGTGATCCCGTTGGCCAGGAAGAGACCGAAGAAGTCGATCCCTTGATAGCGCGTGTGGACATGCATGTCCCAGAGACCGGGGATCAAGAACTTTCCGGTTGAATCCACCACCGTTGCGTTCTCGGGGACGCTCACCTCGCCGCTTCGAGCTACCGACTGGATTTTCCCCCTGGCGACCACCACCGTGCGGTCCTCGGCCGGTGGCGCCCCCGTCGCGTCGATGACGGTGACATGCGTGAAGACGAGGGGTCGCTCCTCGGGTTGCCCGGCTCGGTGGCCCTCTGACGCGGCGCATCCCAACAAGCTGGCAACAGACAGCGCCATCCACAAGCAGGGTACCAAAAAACTCGGGTGCACCCTGCTGCGAGCGGAGCGAGCCCGGCCCGAATGGGCCGCCGACGGGAGCGCCGAGCGAGCGAACGAGGAGTGAGCGAGCACTAGAGAGATGAAGTCATTCCTTCCTCCCTTCATGGCATCACACATATCAGCGGACGAGCTCCGTCGTGGGAAACTGCGCGTACCAGCCGAACCAAAAGGCCCGTCGAGCCGGCACGCGCGGCAGCGGCGCGAGCGAGGCGACTTCGCTCAGCAGAGCGTCTTCAGTCAGGTTCCAACGCCTGGCTTCGGTATCCTGGAGCAGGCCGTCCTTCCTCTGCTTGACAAAACGTCGGTGGGAGGCGTCGTAGACCCGGTTTGCACCCTTTTGGCTCGTGACGACGACGAGATCGTAGCCGGCGAAGGAAACGTGATGGATGCGGTTTTTCTTTAGGAATTTCGCCGAGAGAGCGAGAGCTTTCCGCTCGGCGTCGGGGGCTGCTCCTTTCTGGCGGAGCAAGAGAGTCAGCACTTCGTCTTTGTTCTTGAGACGCTTGTCCCTCTTCGGGACCCCGAACATCAGTTGGTCGGTCCGGAAATAATCCCGGTATGCCGCGCCTTCGGAGTAGTCGCGTTCGACGCCGGTGTTGATAGATAGCACCACGGTGTCGGGGTGTTGGGTCCGCCATTCCTTCCAGGTCGTCGTCACGACCGGACGGAACGTGAACTCCAGGTCCTGGCCCGCCAATTTGCCAATCACCGGCCGGCCTTCGAGCGTCGACCAGAGACTCATCGATTCCTCATCGAACATGAGCTTGTTCGAGCGATAGAGGAGTCCGCTGGTTCCGAAAGTGCGGTGCTCCCCCGAGACCTCGGCCTCGTAAGGGATCACGGTTCCACAAAGCGTGCAGTAGACAATGGCGAGCTCGACCCCGCCGACCCGGTCGCGAGCGAGCTCGTGAACCGCCAGAATTCGCTTGGGATAAGCTCGCACGTCGCCATCGAGGGCGATTCCGAAAACGATGTTGCCGTCGTCGAGGTAGCTGGCTTCTGAAGCGGGGACATGCTCGGGGTGATCGAGAGGAGGAATGCCGTTCACTTTGACCCCGCCCCATTCCACCTCGTCGAGACGGATCAGGGTCGGACCTCCCGGCTGAAAGAACTCCGTCATCCGCTTGTCGACAAGTCGATAGAGCATCGACTTGAAGTATAAGTAGTCGGGATGAGGCTCGTAGGGGCGGTTCCACATCCAATTTCGCCAATCGAAGAAATCTTCACCGAAGTCCTCGCCTGTTTGTTTCTCGAGGAAGCTCAGAAGTCTCGCTCGTGCCCTATCCGTCGGGGAGAGAGGTCTCTGTCCAGAGCTCGGTAGGAAACGAACGATATCGATGATCATGCTCGCGTATCCGCCTTTCCATGTTTCCGCGATCTTCTTAAGCGCCGCCTCCGCTTCGTCTTTTTCGCGACTCGCCGCCCGGAAGAAGAGCTCTACATCCGGCGGTTGCTGGGCCGGCAAAGATGGTGCGGACGATGAAGAGACGAGCACGAGCACCGTCACACACAAACAACGCACGGCAGTGCGTACCGCTTTCATCGCGTATTCAGCGGCAGCGCGATGGGCCGACCGGGCGTCCATGACACACCGTGTTGGGTGAGCTGGTCGTTGAGCGCCGGCAGAGCTTCGCTGACTAAACGGTTCAGCTTGGCCACTTGCTCATCCAGCTTCTCACGGGATTCGAGGATGAGGCGACGCTGGTCGGCGGTGGGCACCGCGGTCGCTGCCTCCACGGACGAGTAGAGCCGTGTGACTTGACGCGCGATGGGCATTCGTCTCCGTTGCTCGGCCCCGCCTCGTGTCTCTCCCCCGCTCATTTGGCCGAGAATCTCGTCCGCCTCGGCCGTTAACGTCCGAACGTCGTGCCGAAGCGATTCCGGAACCTCGAGATGCCGTTCGAGGCTGTCGTGCACATCCATCATTCTTTCTTTGACTTCGCCTGCGGTCGAGACAACCGCTCGCACCGTCGCTTCCATTTGAGTCAGCGTCAGCAAGGTATCGTGCCAGCGGCGCCGGTCTTCCAAAGAAATATCAATGAGGGGGTCACCCATGACCTTCACTGACTGAACGTGCGTCGCGTCGCCGACGCTCAGACGCGCCTGATAGTTTCCGGGAAGGACGAAAGGCCCTCGTGGTCGCCCGCGAGAAAACGAGGGCTCGTCCGCGCTGGTGTCAAAGGGCAAAGGATGACGCAGGTCCCACACCAGCCGCTGGATGCCGGCGCCAATCGAGCCCTGCACTGGTAAAAGCCTCCGCACCACGCGATCCTTCGCGTCGAGGATATCGAGCTGCACCCTGGGCGCCTCTTCCGAACTCATGGCATCGGGATTGATGTAGTAAGTGATGATCGCCCCGTCCGGTGGGTTTGGTGCAGCGAACAAACGATGGCCTTCGGAGCCCCAGTGGCGATCGTAGCGGTGCAACTCGGTGGCCGGCCGAATGCGAGCGAGATGACTGCTACCCTCGAGCACCTCAGGGGTCATCTCCTCGAGTATCGCAAGGTCATCGAGAATCCATAGCCCGCGACCGTAGGTCGCCACCACGAGATCGTTCTTGCGCGGGTGAACGAGCAGGTCATGCACCAGCACGGTCGGCAGGTTGTTCCGGAGGGGAACCCAGTGACCGCCCCCGGAGATGGACACGAAGACGCCGAGCTCGGTGCCTACAAAAAGCAGGTTGGGGTTAGAAGGGTGCTCGAGGATGACGCGGAGGGTGCCCAGGTCCGGCAAATTACCCGTGATCGGCTCCCAATTTTTGCCGAGATCGGTACTCTTGACCACGTACGGACGAAAATCGTTGTCCCGGTGGCCGGCAAACGTTGCGTAGAGGGTCTCTTCGTCGTGAGCCGACAAAAGGACCCGGGTCACCCAGGTCCGCTCCGGCACTCCAGGGAACCGATCGAACTTCTCCCAGGTGCGCCCGTCGTCGCGAGTCACATGAACGAGACCATCGTCGGTTCCCACCGCGAGAAGTCCTCTCTCGAGAGGAGACTCGGAGAGAGAGGCGACGTTGCCAAGGTCAGCCGTGCCCTGGTGGTAAGCCACCGAGTTGCTCGGCCAAACCTTGCCCATGATGGGCAACTCATAAGGGTCGAGGCGAAGGGTCAGATCGGGGCTTATCACCTCCCAGGAGTCACCCCGGTCCCGGCTGCGAAAAACGACGTTGGCCGCGAAGTAGAGGGTGTTGGAATCGTATCGGGAGATTCGGAGCGGTGAGCTCCAGTTCCAGCGATACACCTCCCCATCAGGCGGCAGCGGCTGGATGGAGCGGCGCTCTCCGGTCCGCGTGTCGAACCGGTACAGCACTCCATATTGCGATTCACAATAGACCACGGTTGGGTCGGAAGGATCGACCTGAGTGTAGAAGCCGTCACCCCCGGCGGTTCGAAACCAGTCGGCGTTGGTGATGCCGGCGACGTGGCGGGTGCCGCTCGGCCCTCCAAACGTGCCGTTGTCCTGGAGCCCTCCGTAAATGTTGTAGAAGGGCTCCTGCAGATCGACGCTGACGGCATAGAATTGAGACACCGGAATGTTGCTCTGAAAGTCCCAAGTACGCCCGCGGTCATAGGAGAAATAAACGCCCCCGTCGTTGCCGACGATGAGGTGGTTCGAATCGCCGGGATCGATCCAGAAGCCGCGCCAGTCCGCATGGGCACTGGGGCCGAAGACGTCGCGGCGGAAGCTTTTGCCGCCATCCTCGGAGAGAAAGAGCCTGACGTGGAGCAGGTAGATCCGCTCAGGGTCATTGGGATCGCAGCGGATCTGGCCGAAGTCAGAGCGCGTGGAGAAATCGTTGGTGCGCAGCTCCCAGCTTGCTCCGTAGTCCGACGAGCGGTAAACACCGCTTTCCGCGTCGACCGCCTCGACCGCCGCGTAGACGACGTTGGGCTTGGAGCGACAAATCGAAAGAGCAATCCGACCAATGTCACCCTGGGGGAGTCCGGCCGTTCGCTCCTGCCAGCTCTCACCGCCATCGGAGGTCTTGAAGATGCCTGACTCCTCTCCACCGCCGACGAAGTTCCAGGCTCGTCGCTCCCTCTGATACGTCGCGGCGTATAGCAGGTCGGGGTTTTCGGGGTCCATCGCCACATCGACAACGCCGGTGTGCTTGTTGACGGAGAGTGCGTGGGTCCAGCTCTTTCCTCCATCCGTCGTCTTGAACAGCCCGCGTTGGTCGTTGGGCCCCCACAAAGAGCCAAGGGCTGCCACGTAAACGGTCTCCGCGTCTTCCGGGTGGATGAGAATCCGACCGATGTAGCGCGTTTGCTCGAGACCCATGTGCTGCCAGGTCTTGCCGCCGTCTTCGGACCGGTACACCCCATCACCGTAGGCCGACAGGCGCGCTCCCCACGACTCACCCGTTCCCACCCAAACGACGTTCGGATTGGAGGGCGCCACCGCAATCGCCCCGAGGGCGCTGGTTCGTTCGCTGTCGAACACCGCCTCCCACGTCGTGCCGTTGTTGATCGTCTTCCAGGCTCCACCGGTCGCCGTCGCCGCGTAGATGATGTGGGTATTGCTCTCGACCACGGCGAAATCGTTCACCCGCCCGCTTGGAACGGCCGGGCCGATACCGCGCCACGTCAGGTTTTTGAGGATGGCAGAGTCCAGGACTTTGTCGGAACGCGGGCTTTCAGTCGCCTGGGCCTCGAGTGTGGCCACAAAGACTCCACCGAAGAGAAGGACTGCTACTAAAAGAATGGAAACGGGACCCACCCTCCGGTGAGCGATAACCCAAGCGAAGCGACGTGAGCTCATCATGACTCCTTTCGACCTACCGTCTAGAAATTCTCGAACCGTTGCCATGACGGCAACCCCCGAATGAACGTGTAAACCAACTGACTGATCAACTTTGTTTCGTTGGGCTTATAGTGTTCTTCAGATTTTTTGAACGGGGCCTCCAAAAACGCTTGGCGGGGAGTCAAGAACAAGTTCCCATGTGTCTTTTGGTACTGCTGAAAAAAACGCTCGCCAGGGGTTCTCGAGCCTGGATCGACGAGCTCCGGACCGCTGGGAAGATACAGCATCAGAAACTCCGCATCCTGCTTTCGTGCGATCTGTTCCATACCAGCCAACAAACGTTCGTTCAAGAAAAACCACGATGACGGCTCTTCATCGACAACCTCTCTCGAGCGGCCGGCCGATCTCGACAAGTTGATGAGCTCTGATGTCGAACGATGGTGTCTTTGTTGAAGTTCCTGATAGACCTCGGCCGGACTTCCTATCGGTATATTCGTGAGCTCGAGCTCACCGTTTTTGTCGAGAACGAAGCGCGGCTTCTTGTAGTCTCGGAAATCGAGAAGCGATCGGTTGAGATCGTCGCCGATAAAGGCGGCAATAATCAACTTTGGGGCAAACTCTTCCGTGGCCTCGGACAGCGTGAGATACATCTGATCAATACCGTACCCGGTGACGCCCATATTCATGACATTCAGCCTCTCGTCCAGCTGTTGGAGAAGATGAGGCCAAGTGTCCGAGTCGTCAACTTCATCACCAAAAGTGAATGAATCACCGACTATTATCACCTGATACGTTTCAGGATCATTCTTGAACTCATAGAGAGAGCGCCAACCATGACTGTTGGTTGTGTATCGAAGGCCTGTTCCCGTCTTCATGTTCGGTTTTGGCGTCCATCCGCGGGTCGGGTGCGACCGGTGCAGTCCTTTGTTGTATCGAAACACCATGTCGCTGACGCCCTTTTTGTAATTTTCGAGGAAACGTCGTTCCCACCAGGAAAGGCGAGGTGGAGCCTCTAGTCGGCGAACGAGTGGCACGAGCAATGTTCCTTCGAAACTGTGCTCGTGGGATTTGATGGTTCGAAGGAGAACTTCAACAACGAGCAGCGTTGTCGCTGCGATCAACGCCACGAGGAGAAGGCCAAAACACGTTCGCTTGGCGATTGAAATATTCGGAAGTAAAGCTTCCTCGGGGGGCACGTAAACAAGCCTCTCACACTTCGACGTTTAACGTTCCGCGATCGCTATCCCTATCGAAATGGAACTCTAACAGAGTACGTTGGAGTTCAGCAATCTCCAGAGGCTATGAGGTTGGCGACCACAGTGAGCTCGAAGTTGTTTTCGCGCTCGCGCCTTCGATTGTGTTATGTAGTCATGAAATGTCGCTTGGAGTCGTGCCAGTTGGCTCAACGGAGTCGAAACGCGGGGGTGGCTATGCGTGACGGCAGGGTGTTCGTTGACAAGGGCTCCGACGCAGCCGCCGTGCCGCTTTGTGGCGAAAAACCATTCACTAATCGGCTCAAAGAAAGCCGACTTGTTCCCTGCAGAACATGCGGCGGGGATGAGAATTCTAGCTGGAGGGCTAAAACATGAGTTGTACACGGAAAGGTGGCTGGTTGACCTGGTTGCACGTATCGGTGTTCATCGGGTTGGTGGTGGCGACAGCGCCCGCTGCCCAGGAGACAACCAGGGGAGTTCGGTATGAGCGACTGGTCATCAGAGGAGGCATGCTGGTGGACGGTTTGGGTAGCCCGATGCGGGGTCCGGTCGACATCGTCGTCGAGGGTGGCACCGTCGTCAACATCATCCCAGTGGATGCAGTGTCTTTGGGAGGCTATGACCCTGGATTCACGCGACCCACCGGGGATCGCGTGATTGACGCAGAGGGGATGTACATCGTCCCGGGTTTGGTCGACATGCACGCGCACATTCCCGAGGGCCGGGTCGTGCCCGCGGGTGAGTGGGGACGTTCATTCGCCTATCAGCTCTGGCTGGCCCATGGGGTCACCACGCTTCGCGATGTCGGCTCGGGAGCCGGGTTGGATGTTCTGGTGGAGGAGGCACGCCGAAGCGATGCGAACGAAATCACCGCTCCCCGAATCATCCCCTACGCGGGATGGCGAGGCTTGGGTCGAGCTGACGAGAAGAACTTAACCGCGGAGGAGGTGCGGGCAAATGTCCAAAAGCTCCATCAGGCCGGGGCGAAGGGTATCAAAGTGTTTGGACCCACCTACACGGATGTGCTGACCACGCTTTGCGACGAAGCGCGCAAGCTGGAGATGGGAGTCGCCATTCACATTGCGGTGGGCCAAGTCGATGGCGCCATCGCGGCGCGCGCCGGGGTTACGACCATCGAGCATTGGTACGGCATTCCAGATGCGGCGATCCCAGGCGTACAGAGCTTTCCAGGGGATTACAACTACCTGGACGAGCTTGCCCGTTTCCGTTACGCGGGCAAGCTGTGGCAAGAAGCGGACCCCGTCTTGCTCGAGCAGGTGATGGACACGCTGTTGGAGGAAGGCACAACGCTCGTGCCGACCTTTGTCGCTTACGAACCGAATCGCGATCTGGTGAGAGCACGAAACTTGCCCTTTTACAAAAAGTATGCCCTTCCGATCATGCTGGAGTACTGGAAGCCGAATCTCGCGCACCATGGCTCCTACCACTATGCATGGACCTCGGGGGATGAAGCGAGCTGGCGAGAGAATTTTCAGATCTGGATGCGGTTCGTGCGCGAGTTCTGGGAGCGCGGGGGACAGCTCGCCCTGTCACCGGACGCAGGCGGGAGCTTCGGCCTATACGGATTCAACAACGTGCGCGAAATGGAGCTCTATCAGGAAGCGGGTCTGGATCCGGTCGACATCATCGAAGTGGCATCGACCGGGGCGGCTGGTGTGCTGGGTCTCGACGAACTGGCCAAGGGCGTGCGGTTTGGCAGTCCCGCCGACCTGGTTGTCGTGGACGGAAACCCTCTGCATGACCTCAAAGTGCTTTACGGAACCGGCATCACAAAGCTGGGGGAGACCGGGGAGCTTGAAAGCGGTGGTGGGATCCATTACACGATCAAGGACGGAATTGTTTTCGATGCTCGGGCGTTGCTGGACAACGTGGCGTCGATGGTACGGGAAGCCGGGCCCGCCACCAGTCACTGAATGAATCGTCGGTAATGCTCGAGCCTGAGCGACAGGATTATTCCGGTACCGATTTTCTCCGAGCGTGATCCCGTCTGAGCCGCTGGGCCTCCGAGTCTCTGCCGGATTCTGCAAGCAGGGACGCCAGATGTGTCCCGAGTCCTTCGAAGTTCGGGTTCAAATCATACGCTTTCCAGTAGTAGTCGATGGCCTCCCGGAGTTTGCCCTCTCGCTCTGCCAGAGCGCCTAGAGTTGCCCACGCCAGATCGAGCTGCGGTCGGAGCTCCACCGCTCGTCGAAAAGCGTGCCTCGCTTCCCCATAGCGGTCGGTGCGGAACAGCGTCATTCCGAGATTCGCCCACGCACTGGCCATTTCCGGGTCATCGCGAAGGGCTGCGCGGAACTCGGCCTCGGCCCGGGGAAGGTCGTTTTCGTCCATGAAGACCGTGCCGAGAGCGCTATGCGCTTCCGGATATCGGTCCGTAATGCTCAAAGCGGCCTCGAATTCCGCCGCCGCCCGCGATGGTTGGCCGAGCTCGAGCAACTCGGTGCCGTAATTGAAGTGAGCTTTTGCGCTCCGGGGAGCGGTGCGAACGGTGGCTGCAAACAGAGTCTCTTGAGAGCGCCAGTCACGATTTCGCGAAATCGTTCTCACTACGCAAGCCGCTAACAAAGTTGCGATCGCCGCCGCTGCCAGGACCTGGAAACGAGGTCGAGACGGCCAGAAACTCGCAGCAAGGGCCCCCACGATGAAACAAAAAGCCGCGGAGGGCAGATACATGAGTCTCTCGGCCATGATGGTACCGATGACCACGATGGTGTTTGAAATCGGCAGCCACATAACGAGAAATAGCAGAGAGAAATACACCAAAGGCGGGTGACGTTTGCCCAGAACCGCTGCTGCCGCTCCCACCGACAGCAACACCCCAGTTGCCAGCAGCAGTCGAGGATCGCCCGCGCTCCCTACGATGGGGATTTGATTGTAGGAGTAATCTGCCGAGAGCCTGAGGGGGACGACGAGTAGAGAAAGGTATTTCAATAGCACCCAGATAGAGGTTGCCAGCCGTGCCGGCAGATCTACGCCGAACAGGGGGTTCTCGATAGGACGGATGGCCACTTCCCCCGCGAACAGGAAACCTCCCGTGGCGACGTAGCGAAGGCCGAAATACGCAACCACCACCCCGGCCAGGGCCAGATGCAGGTAGGCTCGCTTGGCCACCAAGTCGAAAGTGCTCAGAGCCCTCGCCTTGTTTTGCAGTTGCGCGAAGTCGGTCAACAGAATAACTGGCCACGCAACAATGGCACTCTCTTTGGAGAGCAAAGCCGCGAAGAACAGTGAGCCAATGACCATCGCGCGGTAAAAAGAAAGCTTCTCGACCAGGCGAATCGACAAGAGCCAGGCGGATAGCACAAACAACGTGGCCAGCAGATCTCCGCGGCCGGACGCCGGGACGACCGCCTCGACGTGAATGGGGTGGACGGCGAACAGACTAGCTGTGATGAGCCCACCAGCAAAGTTGTCGAGCAATCGCCTCGCGAGTGCGAACACGAGGAGGGCGTTGGCCAGGTGCAATAGAAGATTGAGGGTGTGGTATCCGACAGGCTCTAGACCATGCGCGGCGTGGTTGAGCGCGAAGGTGTAGATGGTCAAGGGTCGATACCATTCGATGTCGTGCTCCGGGAGAGAGGGAGCAAGAAAGATGGGGATAGGGTCGAGCGAGCGGACCAGCGTGTTCTCTACGGTTACTGCTAGATCGTCGTAGACGAGGTCGTTTCCGAGCGCATTGAGGTACGGAAGAGTGGCTATCGCAATGAGGAGAACCCAGGTCCCGTGAGTACGCAAGGACTCTTTGTCCCGCCCGGCGATGTCCGCGAGATAGGTACGGGTCATTGAGTCAGAGTCTATATCGACGCGGCCGATAGGAACCCGTCGACATCGTCGAAGCGAATATTCTGTGCGCTAGTAAACGCCACGACGCCTGGGGAGCGCGTTTCAGTTCTTGCCGACTTCGGCGTCGAGCTCCGCCAGGCGTTCTCGGACGACAGGTTGGTCGGCATAGAGCTCGAGCGAGCGCTGGAACGCTTCGCGGGCCTCGTCGAAGTTTCCGAGCCGTTGGTGGCTGTCTCCGAGAGCGTTGAGAACCGCGGTGTCGGGTGGCTTGAGCTCTCGTGCCCGCTCGAGATAGCCGACGGCTCTCGCGTAATCGCCTTTGAGATGCACGGCTCGTCCCAGACCCGCCACGACGTCGTATTGATTCGGCAACGGCTCTTCGAGCGGCTTGAGAAGCGCCAGTGCCTTGTCCGGCTCCCCTTCCAGGAGATGAATGTCCGCGAGTTGGACGTGTGCCGGGACCATTCGGGGATTGGCGGACAGGGACTCCTCGAGAGCCGCCTTTGCTTCTTCGAACTTTCGCAGCCTCCACAACTGTTCGCCGCGCATCGCGCTCAGAACGCCGGGCACGCGCGTGTTGACCCCGCGGCGAAAGACGAACCGCGGACGGGACGCGGTGGAACGCGGCGAGACGGTAATCGCGGCGGTCTTCTCCGAGAGCGCCTCCCCCGAGGGAGACACAAGGCGCGCCCGAATCTCGAAATTGCCCCCGACCATGTCCTCGAGCTTGAGGTAGTCCAGCACCATCCCGTTGTCGGCCACCTTGCTTTCGATGTCGTGCACAACCTCTTCGCCGTTCCGGAGCTCGAACACGACCTTGTGCTCCGGCGACGCACCGAAAGCCTGGGTGACGAGATGCACGGTGTCGCCGATCACGAATATATTCTCCGCGGCGGGTTGCAAGCGCAAACTCCCGACTTGATAGGTGCGAACCTCAGCATCGTCGGGAGCTCCACCCACGAGCCTGGTATCGAACGCGAGGATGACATCGGTGAGAACCGGATCCACCTCTGTAAACCGCGGTATGTGGAGCTCCGCCTCCGCGACCGTATACTGACTGACCACCCTGTTCCTCACGATCACGGTCACGCTATAGTCGCCAGGCACCAGGGGAAAATCGTTCTGGTAGGCGAAGGGAGAGGTTTGAATCTGCTCCACCTCACTCGGCGTGAGCTCGATGAAGGCTTCCCTGTCGCTGGCGAAGACGAGCGTACCGTCCGCGGTACGAGCCTCGGTCGTCAGATCCAGCGTCGTGTAGAACCGGGTTTTCTCCTCGTCGGTCTCCAACGCGAAATTCTGCGGGTCGATCTCGACGCTGAAGTGCACCAGTGCCGTACCCGACGGATCGGTAAGGACGGAAAAAACGTGACGCGAGGGAACGAAGTTGAAGGAGTACTCCGCCGATACGCGGTTGCCGTACCGAAGCCAAGCCTCCGCGTAGTCGCTTCGGATGGCGCGCTTCGGTGACTCTTCGATACGCGCGATCATGATATCAGTGCCGAGCGCGGGACGGCCGGAAAAGTAATCGGCCGGCTCGCTCGTGTCGAACGAAAGCGAAGCGGTCTCGAGCTCCGGGGATACCTCGCGGAGAGCCTCCAGCGCAGCGGCGTTGTCGCTCCCCCCCAGGGAACCGCTGCCCGTTAGCAAGGCCTGGGGCCCGTCGATCACGGGGCTGTAGAGCTGATACTCGCCGAAGTCGTTTTTCTTGAAGAAAAGAAGGTAGAAGAACGCGGGCGTGCCCATGCGGAGGTCGCCCTGATAGAACCAGAGGTGGGACGAGACGATCTCTCCGTAGCCGTCGAAACGCTGGATCTCACGAGGCTCTCCGAGAAGGATGTAGTACCGGCCCCGATCCGTTCGCCAGCCTTCGCGAAAAGTTTCCCTTCCGAGAAAGGTATTCGCATAATCGATGCGTCGGTAGTGCTCGATCTTGTACTCGTTGTCGAGGGTCGCGGGATTGGGGTCGCGCTTTCTCCAGAATGCCTCGATGAGGCGGTTCCGCTCCTCGACGGACTCGAGCGTGAGAAACACCTCACGCTCGCGCTCGGTAATAATGTAGACGACCTCACGCTCGAGCCAGGCCTTGTGCTCTTCGGAAAGCCTGTCGACGCGCTCGTCCGCGGAGGCGAGAGGCGCGAGGACCATAATCCCCAAAAGCGCCAGGATTGCTCTCATCTGTAACCCCTTCATGTTCGTTCAGCGCGTGGAAGAGGGCTCCTTCCTCTCCAGGCTGACGTTATAGGGCCTAATCATCTCATTGAGCATCGTGGGCTTCAAGCCCAGCAACTCCGCCGCTTTCTTCTTTACCCCGCGACGACAACGAGCTCAACGCCACCCAGCGTAAAACCCGCGCCACGATGGGGCCAAGATAGCTCCTCATGGAGCTTCCTGAGTCCGTACATGGGCGAGCGTGTCACCTTCCGACGTGCAGCCCCGAAGTTGTGAACGGTACGGATAAGCTCGAAGACTCGATTGGAGACGATACGAGCTTCGATCCCTTCGCAGAGATCCAGCACATCTTCGGGATCAACCTCGTCAGGGTTGGCGTCACCAAATGCCGGGACAATGTGCTTATTGGTCAGCCGCTTCCACTCATACGCCGTCTTCGTTCCGAGGTCCTTTCGCTGCTCGAAGAAGTAGTCGAACAGTCCCTCAACCGTCTCGGGTCCCCGTTTCTTCTCCTGCGGGTCTTCCCCGGCGTCGATCTTCGCGATGGCTTGCAAAGGCTGCCGCTCTGGCGTCCGCGAAGCTCCCTGGTGGTCCGTAGCGCCCAAGTTTGAGGCGTTTCGTCTTGCCGTGTTCGGTCCGGTAACGTAAGATAAACGTTTGCGTGCCGCCGTAACTTACACGAACACCGAACCCCGGCAGCTTAGGATCGTCGCCGTAGAATTCAACTTGTTGTGGTTTCGGAGGCATCGACAGAGAAGGAATGGAACGGTCAGTGAGCTTGTTCAGTTAGCCCTTCTCTTTGGTCAGCTGCATGTTTGCGTTCTTTGGGAATCCTATGTCGTGCTAGGAAGCAGGGTACCAGAATAGGACGCAAATAGGACGCAGATTTGCAAGGACAAGAGGCGACAGCAATGGACAGCACAAGACAGGCAATCTGGCTAACTCATTGAATTCATTGAGTAGCCTTGACAAGTACCAGACAGACAAGACAGCAGAAAAGGTCGTGGATCCTGCCTTTTAAGCAGGATGTCGATGGTTCGAGACCATCACGGCCTACCATTTTGGAATCAAGAGTGACTCGGATTTTGTGACGCCGAGAATGCGTCCCCGTCGTCTAGTGGCCTAGGACTCCGCCCTTTCACGGCGGCAACACGGGTTCGACTCCCGTCGGGGATGCCATCCTTTTAACGCGGTCCTGCGTTTTCTTGAGAGCGCGGCCATAATCTCCATCGAACGTATCCTCGGGACCGATATGTTCGGTGCCCCTCTTGTCGCCATCCTTCACCCACGAAGGCTTGGTGTGCTCGTCTCGGAGCAATGTTGCTAACTGGCTCGTGGACGGCGTTCTCCGCGCTCAATCCCACCGAGGTATGTCCAGTGAATGTCAGCGCGGTGCGCCAGCTCCTCCTGAGAGAAACCACGCGTCTTTCGCAGCTCGCGGACGTTCCGTCCGAAAGCCGCCCGTAGGTCGTCCACCCGCGAATCGTGGGCGCGGTTGACACAGACTTACCAGAGACTATAAGTATTACTCCTGGGAGGCTGGCATGGCGTTGGTGAAATGTAGTGAATGTGCGAAAGAAATATCCCGCTGCTGGGAACGAGCGGCTTTACGACGAGTCCGGGGGGCGCGAGTGTGTGGCTGGAGTGCTGCGATGACGCTTCGTCACGGAAAAATGCAATCGCGTTCTCGCCAGTGCTCCGCTTCGTGCTGAAGCCGGAGCACCAATAGCTCCTGCCCCAATCTCTCCAGGCAATCCCACATCTTCGAGGGTTCCTCTTCTCCGGCCTCGATGATTCACTCCTGTTATTGTCGTTACGACAGTCATGTTATTTTCTTCTATTTGTGCTCTGAACTTTTGCCATTCTCGATTAGAAGAAGTCGCAAATAGGGCGAGAAACGAACTTAGGTTTGACACACGAGTCCGCTTAGAGTATTTTTTAGATAAGCGCGATCGCGCGCAAATAGAGGTCAAAGATGTCACTAACAATATCCCTTCCAGTAGTGGGGCCGCATACTTTCTCAGACCCGGTTACTACCGGAGCACAACGGAGGTACATCTTCTACACACCTGTGCTCGGACTTCCGACCGGTATTCCACTCGACCCGAACCCCCGCGCGCAGGACCTGAATAAACTGGTTTGGCGGGAGATTCGGAAACACCTCCTGAACGAGGAGGGTGTCGGGACTCCCAACACTTTTCATCTCAAGAACAAAGGCATCACGATAGTTGCGTCCGAGGTGCGAATCTCGGACGGCAAAGCCGACATCGTGTTCGAGCCGGGAGAGGGAATCGTCGATGGAGGTCACACTTATCAACTCTTACTACAAGCGCAACAAGAGCTTTTGGATTTGGTGGATGGAAAAAGCAATAAGAGACGGCCAAAGCAATACGTTAAGTTTGACGTCCTCACCGGCCTCCGCCCTAGTCTTTGGCCCGAAGTGTCGAAGGGACTGAATACGAGTATTCAGGTCCAGGACTACTCGCTCAAGAATATGGAAGGGAAGTTCGACTGGCTGAAAGAGCTTCTAGCGACGCAGACATATCGGGACGACATCGCCTACCGCGAGAACGAAAAGAAAGCCTACACGGTCGTCGATATACTCGCAATTCTCGACCTCTTTAACGCGCGGGCGTTTCCAAACGAAGGGTTTGACCATCCCAAGCGCGCTTATAGCGGCAAGAAGAAAGTGCTCAAGTCGTACACGCTGAAACCCCAGCAATGGGAATCGATGCGACAATTAATTCCGCAAATTCTGTGGTTTCACGATCACGTTTCAATGACGGCGCGGGAGATTTACAACGCGAACAACCGAGGGGCTCGGGGGGGAAAGTTGGTTTTTATTGAGCAGGCAAAGGCTGGTAACCAGCGCTTTTACTTCGCAGGCGCGGAGGGAGAAAACTCCATTATGCGAAGCGCGCTGTTTCCGATTCTCGCAGCGTTTCGCACTCAGGTTGAGTACAACACGCGTACCGATGAGTACTACTGGGTAGATGGTTTCGATTCCGTCAAGAGCTTGTGGTCCTCCACGTGTTCGGACCTTATTAAACTGACACGTAAACTGTCGGAAGAGTTGGGTCGGGACGTAAGCTATATCGGACGATCGACGTCGCATTGGTCAAATCTCCACAGTCTCGTCGCAAAAAAATCGGTGTCGCATAAGAAAACGGTTACCAGCTTGCCACCAAACTAAGAGAGGCGTGGCGGTGGAGCCCTAGAAAACCGCCGGGGCCGGGCCGCGCTACCCCCGCCGTTCCCCGGGAGGGCGGCCCACCTCGCCCCGAGGTGCCCCCGGCTACGCGCCCCGCGCCCCGTAGGCTACCCGGCCCGCCGGGCGGACCTTATATGGCCACTATGGGCGCCCCGCCAACCCTTTACTGGTTAGCAAGTTAGCGGCGCTAGAGGGGCCGGGGTCGTACTTAGGGGTTACTAGTTAAAGTGAAATCTTTTTTTAGCGAGGGCTGCCAGCCCGAGGCTCGGAGGTTTTTCATCCGCGCTTGCAAACAACTTGTCAGACCTATAGGATGTCGTCCCTAGAGCGGGAAGGTCGACCCGAATGTACTCCATCCCCTTTGATTCCCTATATGATTTCCTAATTGGTTTGTTGATCATCGTCATCGTTGCGGCTGCAGCGTACGGACTCCGCTTCTCGCTGGCACAACGGGACGTAATGGGACACCGGAGAAAGTGCGAGCAGTGGGCGAATAAAAACGGCTACCGATTTGTGAGAATGGAAGACTCGGATGCCGAGCTTGTTTGGCAAGCCTTTAGGTCCCGAGCCCGCTGGACGGGCTCCGCGGGATACCAAACCTTGTTCATAGTAGAAGACGATAGAACCCGATGGCGCGTGTGTATCTGTGACGAAGAAGGTGATTTGCAGTGGGAGAGCGATGGGTGGCGCGAGCCGTGGGTATTTGAGAAAGGTCGCTAGACCGGACTCTCAACAACCACGCATCCTTCAAGGAAAAAGGCGTTAAAAGGTACGGAACCCGTCGGGGATGCCACCGCCTCGTCCCACCGCAGAGGACCGGTCGCTTCGGCTTACGCAACGCGGCCCGGTCCTCTCCAGCAAATCCCGGGGACTAAAACCTCCAGGGGAATGCTTCTTGGGCGCGAAAGGCGCCGATCTCATCCCGGATTCTGGATTGCCCGCAGCGTGTCGCTCTTGAAGTAGGCGTAGAGGCTCAGGGCGATGGCGGAGGCCATGATGTAGGTCATCTGGGGCCCCGGGGGATCGGCGTAGCCAGGCAGGTCGACGTACAGGAAGTAGCCCAGGTCGGCGAAGCCGCCCACCAGGGTGCACACAAAGATCGCCTCGGCCCTGCGTCGCCATACGTAGACGCACCCGACGCCCACCACCACGCCGAACCAGGCCAGATTGAAGGCGTGCTGCTCCAGGGAGGGGATCACGGCGAAGCGGCCCTCGTTGCCCATCATCATGATGTTCACGACTCCGGGAATGGACGCGAGCTGCCCGTCGGGATGACCCGCAGCGATGACCATCAGCAGAGCAACGCCGATGAACAGGTGAAAGGCGCCCCAGATTCCCCAGAGCACCGAGGCGATTCTGAGCATCACCAGGTTTTTCATCTTGGAATCTCCTTGCGGTAACAAGAATCCCTCGCTTCTATTGCAAATGGGATCTTCTCACCGTGCTGAACCACGGCGTCGTTGGATATCCTAACAGCTTGGCCCCTTGCTTCCGTCGCGCAGCGGCAAACTTCTTTCCAGCTTCTATGGCACGCGACGTGAAATCGACTTCGAGGCTTCTCGTCGACCTGAGCGCCGACGAAGCACAGACGCTCAGCCTACGCAGTTTCAACGGAGGCAACGGCCCGACCTTCGTTCCGTCTCGGCTCCAGGATCCCTGGGACAGCGCCGATTTCGATCTTCTCGAGATCCGGATCGGGTCGGCCACTGCCGGCGCCGTTCGCACTCTCCTCGAGCGCCTGGCCGTCGTGGCCCCGATTCCCGAGTCCGAAGCCGTGAACGCCGGAAGCCCACGGACGTTCGAGCGCAACGCCAATCCGTTCGGAATCAACGGGAAGCGGATGGACATGTCCATCATCGACGCGCGGATCCGGCTTGGCGCGGCCGAGGTATGGGAAATCACGAACCCCAACAACCAGGCCCATCCGTTCCACGTGCACGGCGACGCGTTCCAGATCCTGTCGCGAGGTGGGGCGAGCCCGACAGCCAACGAGCTCGGCTGGAAGGACGTGGTCCTCGTCCGCCCTTTCGAGACCGTGCGCATCATCAAGCGTTTTCACGACCACGGGGACCCCGTGAATCCGTATATGTTCCACTACCACATCCTCCAGCACGAAGACGTGGGGATGATGGGTCAGTTCGTCGTGGAATGACGTCGGGGCCGGAAACATCGTCCGCCACGGTTTCCACCGGACGAGCGCTTGAGTCTGAGGGAGGTATTCGTGTGCGCGCTGTCGTCATTGTTATGGAAGAACCACTTGATCGCGTTTTCCGGCACATGCAGACCGTCGACCGCGGTTATGCAAATGCCCCTGGCGGCGTTATCTGGACTCCTCAATCAACACCTTCCTCAAAAAAGTCTTCCTCAGAGCTGCTCGTCCAAATCGGTGACGAGTGGGTCAGACTGCAAACACATCTTCGGCCTCAGTGACGAGCTTCTTGTGTGCTCCGGGCCATGACGGAAAATCCGCGCGCGAGGAGCCAATCACTTTGAGCGACCTCTGAGGGCCAGTGTTGCTATCGGCTTGACCCCGCGCCGGTCCGACCGGTACGCCATCAGTTGGATGGGTATCGTCGCAGCCTCTGTTGGAAGAGAACATGGAAAACACGAAAGTGGAGCCTCTATGCGGCCGCAGGCACCGACTGGAATTCACCCTCGCGGGTGGAGAAAAGGCAGTCTGCTAGCCCACTGATTGCGACCGAGCTACTGCCTCGGTGCGAGACGTTCGAGTTCGGAGAATGCGCCCAACACGCACGTCTTCCCTCGTGAGACGGAGCCGGATGAGCTTTGACCGAATGCGTTGGTAGTCAGGTGACCTTCTTTTAACGAGTGCCGCACGCCCCGGACACTGACCAGGCGATGCCATCTACGACTATGACATCAACTTGTTCACCCAGCAACGAACTCAGTGAACCGTTGAAAGGGACCGCCCGTTTTATCGTGACGGGCGGTCTCTTTTTGCCTTTGCGAGAGCTGTACCCGGCCCTGCAAAGGCCGATGAGCAGCCTGTTGCAGATTCCGCAGCGGGCCTTGAATATTAAAAACGGCCGTCATGCTGCTTCCTAATCGTGCACTTGACCATGAACCTGAAAAAGGCCCTCCAAGCGCTTGGCGCGGATGCCGTCGGGGATGCCAAAAGAGCGCTCGGATTTCTGACAGTGCTTCCTTCTCCCCATCCGGCGTATCTGCGGGAGTTATGTGCTCATATCCCGAATTGCTTTCACCAATTTCCTCGACAAATTTAGGCAATGGGATTGCCAGACCTGAGAAGAGCTTGTCGAATCTCGTGGGGGCACTGAACTCATATCCAACCTCATCCGTTAGGGGCATCATGAGCAGCCTGCCTTTGAGAATCTTTTGGAGCACCAAGCGCCCCTGGGTCACGCTTCCACGAAGCAAACGCCTCCACTCTTCGAGACGAGACTCCAGCTCTGGGCGTGGTATCTCGGGAATGGGTTTGATCTCAGAAAATCCATAGCGGACGACGTTGCGTTGCTTCTCAAGTGGACGCCGTCGGCGTCCACTTTGAGAACGACCGAGCTTCTTCAACCCAAAAGTGCGAACAAAATCCTCGCTTCTGATAGGTTAGAGGCTATAAGGGCAACGAATTATAGCCAATTAGGAGCTCGCAGCCTACGGCGCCCGCGAAATGCCGCAAAGGCGACTTTGTGTCAAGGGGATGCGTACGAATCACCAACAGCAGATGGCGGAAGCACCATCGTTTCTCCCGAGCCGCTTGGGCCAAAAAAAGATGAGGCTACGAGATTAGGGGCTAATCTCACACAGTAAGAGTACGGAGTATTTTTCAAGATCGGCGCCCTGATCGACCAGGTCGATATATCGGCTGTAATTCAGCTTAACAGACAGCATCGCCTTATCGTCAGGAAGGCCGAATACGTTGCTAACATTCTTTAGTAACCCTATAGAGCCGTCGAAACGTTGAGTATCGTAATTTCCATCGGTGGTCTTATCGGCGGTGAATCTTCCAGTGAGAGAAAGGGTCATCGACCTCTCTATGATGGAGTAATCTGAAACCAAAGAGGCATAAAGTCTCTCCTTGCGGTAATCGCGCGAAGGGGTAGATATACCGGGTGAACCCGAGGGAGGGCTTGATCTCCCACGCCGATTGCGAGTACCGCAACGTCCCACTTACCGTGTTGGCTGAAGACTTTTTGCTCACTGTGCCGTTTGGCCTGGATGTTTCCTTCTCCCTGCGCTTGTAGGTGAGTGTCAACTTTGGCCACCGCGGAACCGCCAGATCGAAGGACACCTTTCCCTGAGACTTAGTGGTCTGAGATTCAGTAGGATCCCGCTGGACATTGTTATGAAACCGGGTGAGCTCCGCTTTCGAGCTGAGAACGCCCAATTTCAACTTCGCTCCAATCTTCCCTCCCGCACGGTCCTTAAGAGTGGGACGCCGGATATTCGTAAATTCTTTGCCATAGAAGCCGTACTCGCCCCAGTACTTCACGCGATCCCATTTTCCCTTGAGGCCGAGCCGAGCCGCCGCCGCCCCTTTCTTCCCGCCAAGCTCCGGTTCACCGGGGATATAGCTGTAACCAAGTTCGACTTCACCATCTAGCCGCTTGTCAAGAAGCGGAACAGTTCCGGAGGACTGCATAAGCGTATTTCTTTCGCTGCTCAAATATTTGTACAGCTGCTTCAGATTTTTCAGCTTCTTTGGATCCATCCTTTGTCGAGCGAACGAGAACTTGAGCTGTGAGCGCTTTATCGGAAACGTTAATTTGTGATCGGTATGCGTTCCCAGCGACGTCGAGCGAAGAGCAAAGCGATCGCCAGTCGACAAAGAGCCGTTTGGCCGATCTGTCATGCTTCGAGGACGATTCTCGGCCAATGCTATCCCCCCACTTCCGCTCCGTGGCCTCCAGGTTGACAGAGGACCGGCGCACCGACCGGAGTTTCCCATCGGTGGTGGTCATCAAGACCACGGGTCCCACGGCTATGTAACGCTGCACCCGCATCCATCTGCCGTCCACGAACGCGATCACTTTCGCAGACGAGGGCGAGGCGACAATGTCCTTGCCGTTGGCCAGGGTAGGGCCGTAGAGGGGAAGCAGCAGAAGCGCGAAGAAGAGCCTGTGGGACATCCGAATCCTCATGGGGACCTGGACCTCTAGGGGATTGCATCGGCCCCCGAGCAGAGGTTCAAGCGGGATCCGGAGTAGGCTCGAACGACCTGAAAAAGATAGGAGAATTCATACGTGCCCGTTGCCGATCCGCTCGAATTTTCCCCAAGGGATAGGGCTGTGCGGCCCGATTGAGTCCCGGTGACGGTATCAGAACGCGAGCAAGCGAGACAAGGCGGTTGAGAGGTGTCTGCCACCGGGGGCATGGGCCACAAGACAACCCATCTTTTGCACGAGGCGGGCCTGACCCACCACACCGAAAGCCGGATGGGTCCGGAGCGCGGCGTGAGAGAGATAATTTATCGCTATAGTGACTATCGTGACGTCGAAGGGAACCTGTTTCCGTGGGCGCCCGATCCCGGGACCGGCGTCCAAAAACTGAACGCTCAAGCTCGGACTTCTTGACGCTTGCGAAGCTCTTTGGCGATGGTAGCGCCCGTGCGCCGGGCGGCGTCTTAAATCGCCGCGAAGAGCGACTTCAAAACAACGTGGCTCAGCCAGCGGCCGTTCTCCGGACTCGAGATAGCGAAGATGTTCCGCGAGCTCCTCACAAACCGTCGCGGCCTCGGCCGTTAAAGTCTGTATCGCCGCTCCGCGCGTGCTCAGCTGACCGGTTCGCTGAAGCGAGACTGTCAAGTACGCCATACCTGTGTCTTCCCCATGAACACCCTCCGCCCTCACCGCCTTGTCTTGCTGCGTAACCTTTGCTAATGTCACCGATACTGAATGACATGACGCCACGATCGCTCAAGCTGGAGAAATCGCAGTGGAACGCCCCGGGCAGGCTTTGAAATTTCCTATCCTTCTCGTCGCTTCATCGTTGACCGCATCGCTAGCCATCGCTTCGGAAGTCGAAGAGGCTTCCGAAGGTTCGCTTCGCGCCTCCCTTCTCGGAAACCTCGAGTGGCGAAATATCGGTCCGGGAATAACCAGTGGCCGCATCGCCCACATCGCCGTCGTCGAGGACGATACGAGAATCATCTACGCCGCCACCGCCACCGGCGGGCTCTGGAAGACGGTCAACAACGGCACCACCTGGAAGCCGGTCTTCGAGAAAGAGGGAACCCTATCGCTGGGCGCCGTGGCGGTGGCACGCTCCAACTCGAACATCGTCTGGGTGGGCACCGGTGAGGATTTCAACGCCCGGAGCAACTCCTGGGGAGACGGTGTCTACAAGTCGGAGGATGCCGGAAAGACGTGGGAGCACCTGGGATTGGAGGAGACGCGTCAAATCGGGGACATCGTCATTCACCCGGAAGACCCGGACGTCGTCTTCGTTGCCGCCATGGGCTCTCTCTGGGGAGCGAGCGAGGAGCGGGGCCTGTTCAAGACCACCGACGGCGGAAAGACATGGTCCAAGGCGCTCTACATCAGCGAGCACACCGGCGTGGTGGACGTTGCGATGGACCCGCGCGACCCGGACTGGCTCTACGCCACTGCTTTCCAGCGGGAGCGGCGCAACTGGAGCTTCGTGGCCGGCGGACCGGAAGGCGGCATCTTCCGAAGCAACGATGGCGGGGCGAACTGGAGTCGACTCGACAACGGTCTGCCCACCGGCGAGATGGGCAGAATCGGTCTATCCGTTTGCCGAGGCCAGCCCGACCGGATCTACGCCGCCGTCCGGGCCAAAGGAGAGGAGAACGGTATCTATCGCTCGGAGGACCGCGGCGCCAGCTGGGAGCTTCTTACCCGTGAAGTCGCCACGAGATGGAGCTACGGCGACCTTCTGTGCGACCCCAACGATCCGGATCGCGTCTACGTCCTGGCGGGCGACACGACTGTCTCGACGGACGGAGGCAAGACCCATCGTCCGTTGGTTTCCGGCGGAAGGGTACACGGCGATCACCGTTCCTTCTGGATCGATCCCGCCCAGTCCGACCACTTGATTCTCGGGACGGATGGCGGTCTCTATCTCTCCTACGATCGCGGAGAGAGCTGGGAGTTCATGGACCACATTCCCGTCACCCAGTTCTATACCGTCGCGGTGGATATGCGGAAGCCCTTTTATTACGTCTACGGGGGAACGCAGGACCAGAGTTCCTACGGCGGTCCAAGCGGCACGCGGAATACCGACGGCATCACCAACGCCGACTGGTTCCGCACGATCCGAGGCGACGGCTTCTACGCGGCGATCGACCCCACCGACCCCACCGTGGTGTACTCGGAGGCCCACTACGGACGCTTGGTGCGCTTCGACACCCGGACGGGAGAGCAGCACCTGATCCAGCCGCAGCCGCCGGAAGGCGAGAGTTACCGCTGGAACTGGAGCTCACCGCTTCTCATCTCACGCTTCGATCACGAAACGCTGTATTTCGCGGCCAACAAGGTGTTCAAGAGCACCAAACGCGGCGACGCCTGGGACGTGATCAGCCCGGATCTCACCCGCCAGCTCGACCACTTCGAGCTGCCGCTTCAGGGCAGGCTGTGGCCGCGCGACGCCATCGGGCTTCACACCGGCACGTCCGAGTACGGAAACATCACCACGCTTTCCGAATCCTCGATACGCGAGGGCCTTCTGGCGGTGGGAACCGATGACGGGCTCCTGTGGGTGACGACGGATGACGGCGCCAACTGGAGTAAATTCGATCAGTTCCCCGGAGTGCCGGAGCAGACTCGCGTGAGCCGGGGGGTGCTCTCCCGTTTCGAGGAAAACACTCTCTACGTGACCTTCGATGCCCACAAGGACAACGACTTCAGACCCTTTGTGATCAAGAGCGCGGACCTCGGCAAGAGCTGGACTTCCATCACCGACAACCTGCCCGCGTTCGGCTCGACCCGGGTAATGGTCGAGGGCTTGCGCAATCCCAACTTGCTCTTCGTTGGCACCGAGTTTGGAGTCTTCGTCTCCATTACCGGTGGCGGGCACTGGGTCCCGCTCAAGAACAACCTGCCCACCGTACCCGTACACGACATGGTGCTCCATCCCCGCGAGAGCGACCTGGTCATCGGCACCCACGGTCGCGGGTTCTGGATCATGGACGACGTCGGCATTTTCGAGAGCCTGTCGGAAGACGTACTGAAGTCGACCAGCCATCTAGCGCCGTTGCGCCCGGCCACCCAGTTCCACCGTTTCGACCGGGGCCGCGGCAATCTCGGTGAACAGTTCTTCCGGGCCCCGAACCCTCCCGACGGAGCGATCATCACGTACTACGTGAATCCTAAGCTCATGTCGTCTTCGAGCGCGGAGCCGATCACGGCCGGCGACGGGGGTACGGAGACGAGGAGCGGGGCTTCCATTCAACTGGCGATTTATGACGCTCAGAACAACCTGGTGCGCCGCTTGAAGGTTCCGCAAGGCCCGGCGGGCACCGGCATTCAGCGGGCGGTTTGGGACCTGCGTCACCCGCTGGTGTATGAGGCCGCCGGCGGTGCGGGCCGGGAGACCAAGAGAGGCAGCTCGTTCAACGTTCCTTACGGACCCTTCGTGATGCCCGGCGAGTACCAGGTCCGCCTTCGTGTGGAGGATGCACTGCACACCGAGAACGTTCGCGTCGAGCCGACCCCGACATCTCCATGAGTGATACGGCCCGGCGCGAATGGCACGACATGCTCGTGGAGCTGACGCATCTTCAGGGCAGGGTACGAGCCGTCCGAACCGCTGCCGGGCAGATCGAGGACCAGTTGAGGGCGGTGACGTCCGCTTTGGAGGAGCTCCCCGACGTGTCGGCGGCGCTCGTTTCCGAGGTCGAGACGCTCTCCAAGCAGGTCGGGGACATCGTGCGCGAGAGCGAACCGCAGGAGGGGCTTTTCGGAGGCACCATGCCCAAGCGTTTTCGCGTCGTCGACCAGATCAACATGGTCTACGCCTATGTGGAAGGATCGACGGCGCCGCCCACCGAGGACCAGAAGCGATGGAAGCGGCGTGGCTCCGAGCGGCTGAACGAGATCGTGGACCAGCTAACGAGGCTCTCCACCGAAGCGCTACCGGCCTTTTATCAGAAGCTCGACCAGCACGGGGTAGCGTGGACGCCGGGGCGCCCCATTCCACCGACCCGGCGTTGAGCTCAGAGGAGACGGTGCCGCAGGCCGGCACATGTCTTCTTCAAGGAACAGGAGGTCGCTGATGGAAACGAACACGGCGTGGCGAAAACGTTGCCGGCTGGCTTTCTCGACTCTGGGGGTACTTTGCCTGCCGCTCTTGTCCGCATCCCAACACCGCTATCCCGTCGAAAGTGACTTCATTCGCCTCGGGCACAAGGAGCTTGCCTCGAGCCGCGGCGGGATGGTGGCGAGCCCTCACCCGTTTGCCACCGAAGCCGCGCTCGAGATGCTCCGTCGCGGCGGAAACGCCGTGGATGCGGCAGTGGCCGCGGCGGCGGTGGCCGCGGTCGTCGACAACGGCAAGACGAGCTTCGGCGGCGGCGGGGGACTCGTCTACTGGAACGCGACGAGTGGCAAGGCGGTCGCCCTCAACTTCGAAGCGCATTCCTTTGGTGAAGAGGTCCTCCCCTACAACCGACAGAGGGACGGGCGCACCGGACGCTCGATTCGCGTTGGGGGAGCCGTTGCCGGCTTCCACACCGCCGTCGACAAGCATGGCAAGCTCGACTGGAAAGACGTCATGGAGCCCGCGATCTTCTACGCGGAGAACGGCTTTCCGATCCACGACGACGCCTATGCGACGATGAAAGCCAACTATGCGACGCTGACCCTCCATCCTTCGGGAAGGCGCCTTTTCGCGCCGGACGGTTTTCTGCCGGGAGTCGGCGAGACCTTCAAGCAGCCCGAGCTGGCCGAGACCTTGAAGGCGATTGTCCGTGAGGGGCCCGAGTACTTCTACCGGGGACCCTTCGCGGAAAAAATGGTGAACGAGATCCGGGCCATCGGCGGCAAGCCGACCTTGGAGGATTTCAGCTCGTACGAGGTCTGGGAGACCGAGCCTCTCCGGGGTACGTACAAGGACTTCGAGATCCTGGCGACGCGACCGCCTCTCGTCGGTCCGGTGGGGCTCATCGAGGCCCTGCAAATTCTCGAGAACGTGGATTTGGAGTCGATGGGGCACTACACGGAGTCCGCCGATTCCCTGCAATGGCTCATCGAGACGATGCGGGCGGTCGACGTACGGAAGTTCACCGGGATTCCGGAGCTCGACGAGACCATCGCCCGGGCGCGCATCTCGAAGGACTATGCGAGGAAGCGCTACGAGATGATTCGCCACAAGATCGAGCAAATGAAGCGCCAGGCGACGGACGAACCAACGGTCAGCGCCGCGTCACACGGGCCGAACGGGGGAATCCCGGAGGAGCACAACACCAACAACATCTCGGTCGTCGACGAGGAGGGCAATCTCTGCTCCCTCACGAATACGATCTATGGCTGTGTGTACTCCTGCTCGGGTCTCTTGGTGGACGGCATGGTTCTGAACTCCGCCGGCGGGCACCCCGGGCATCCGGGTCAACGGCTCATGTCCCCCAAGTCCCCGATGGTCGTCCTGAAAAAAGGCCAGCCCTTTCTTGCGGCCGGTTCGTCCGGAGGCGTCACGAACCCGTTCTTCCTCATGACCAACGTGCTGATCTGGGGGAAGAGCTTCGAGGAGGCTCAGGAGGCGCCCCGCTTCCGCATCACGTCCAGCTTCTATACCGGCTGGGGCATGGGCTCTCCCGGAGCGGCGAACACGGTTCACATCGAACATCGGATCGATGAGGCGGTGGCCCGCGAGCTCACCCGTCGCGGATACCGGATCGAGTGGCTAGCCCTGTTCTCCATGAGAAACGCCCAGATTGCCGGAGTCGATCCCGGGACGGGAGTTCGTTACGGAGCATCCGATCCGCGTGGGGAAGGCATGGCGGCGGGAACGAACTAAATGCAGGAGGGAAAGATGATGACCTGCCGATTGTTGTCGACGTTCTTGGCGACGTTTCTGATCAAGTGCGGGAGGACAAGCGGCGCAAGCGGAACAAGCGGTAGACGGTGCCACGAAGCCGGATCGCTTCGAGTGCAGTCGCGAGTACGTCGGTCATCGTCTACTCGATACTTGGCCAGTTCCGGGTTGCGTTTTGGTAGTGCTGTCGTTCGTTCGCGTTCCAGATCAACTTCGTGTTCACCGGTTTGCCTTCATGAAGGTCGTTGAAAAACAACAGCAAGCTCCCATTGTAGACCTTGAAGGTTTTTGGGTCCGAAGGCGCGCGCGCCTTGTGCCGAGCGACGGCGAACGCGCAATAGCCATCGAACGCCGGCGAGTAACGCTCGCGTGAGTGGCTGAACAAGTCGCGGTTTTCTTGGCTCGAGAAATAGAACGTAGCGCCGTTGTGCTCGACGGCGAGCTCCGAGCTGCCACGCACGGCACGATCCTCGGTGAAATAGGCGACGACGTCGTACTCATCGAGTGCGACGCCTTTAGCGTTCTTGTTCATGATTGACCTCCTCGACTCACTCTAGGCGTTTGCGCGCGAGCGGCCATGCTCAGGAGTTCGCGTTGTTTGCTCCACCGTCCGAGAGACAACACTGCGTCGAATCGTCGCGGTTGACGCATTCACTCCTGCGGCGGTGACCTCGGGAATCCGATTGTGGGTTGCTCCAAATGGAGAAGTCGGATGAACCCCCATCAAATAAGCAACAAAATGGTTGCGCGAATCGAATTTTCGTGGCACATTATGAGCAACCAGGAGGTTGCATCTCATGGAAGATCGTATTGAGAAAACAGTTGAGCTAAAGGCACCGGTCGCGCGCGTCTGGCGGGCATTGACGGACCACCAGGAGTTCGGGGAGTGGTTCCGCGTCGATCTTGACGGGCCGTTCGTCGTCGTCGGGGTCTCGCGGGGGCGGATGACCTATCCGGGCTACGAGCACATGAAGTGGGCAGCGCAGATCAAAACGATGGAGACGGACCGACTCTTCGCCTACACGTGGTGCCCTTACAACGTCGACCCTGAAACGGACTCGGCCCTGGAGCCGCAGACGCTGGTCGAGTTCCGGCTGGAGCCTACCGGGAGCGGAACGCGCCTCGTCATCTCCGAGTCCGGCTTCAGCGCACTGCCCGACGACGAACGACGCGTCGATGCCATGCGGGAGAACACCCAGGGGTGGAATGAACAGGTCAACAACATTGCCGCGTACGTCGACTGAGCCCGGAAGTGCGTCCACGGCGCCTGTGTTTGCCGCGCTGGGGGATGCAACGCGGCTCGAGCTTGTCGCTCGTCTCATCGACGGCCGGTCGCGTTCCATCGCCCAGCTGACCGACGGCTCGAGCCTCACCCGGCAAGGGATCACGAAGCACCTTCGCGTGCTGGAGCACGTGGGCATCGTCACCTCGAGCCGAGTGGGGCGCGAAAGCCGGTTCACTTTCGTGCCGGCACCGATCGACGATGCGCGGTCTTATCTCGATACGGTCTCGCGTCAGTGGGACGAAGCGTTATCGCGGCTGAAGTCGTTCGTCGAGCGCTAGGTTGGCTACACTGCGCCCTACGGCCAGGGCTGTTGATTGCGCCACACAGGATTGCCGTACTCGATAGTACCTGCAGAAGATCTCGCAGGCGAGAGAGGTATACTATTGGTGTGCTGGTCACGCGGCGGGACATGCTCATCGCATCGGGTTTGCTCCTCGGCGTGTCCCGGCGCGCGCTTTCCAGTACCTGGGTCGACGTCGACGTCACCTGTCCTGTCTGCGCCACGGTGAACCTCTTCAAAACCCCGGGGAGTTACGGTACCTACGTCTATCGAGAGCCGTCGCGTTACCAATATGTATTCTGGCCGGCAACGACCAACTTCTTCGCTTACACGTGCCGGCGGTGTCATCTCTCAACTTATTTGTCGGACTTCGAGGCCATCCCGCCTGACGAGATCACCGATTTGGCGGCGATGCTCGAGCGCGAGGCCGCGATCGAGGGGCCCGTGGTTCCGTATTTCGAGATTCCCATAACGACGCGCCTCGACATTGCACGCAAGGTCTATGGGCTATTGGGACGAGACGAACATTTCTGGTGCGAGTTCGAGCGCATCACGGGATATCACTTGGCCGAGTCGGGTGAATCAAAAGAGGCACACGCCGCTCGGGAACGGGCCCTCGCGCTTGCGGAAGGTCTTCTGGAGACAGAGCCCGCGGCGACGGCCAAAGAGACGCTCGTCATCGTCGGCACGATGCGTTTTTTGACGGGTGATCTCTCCGGGGCGCACGCGGCGCTTCTCGATGCGTCCAAGCGCACGTTCACGGGAGAAGATCGAGACGCGGCCGGGCTCGACGGATTCTTGACTCAACTCATTGATGATTTTCGACAAACGTTCTTGAAGGAGAACGGACCGGGTTGACGTCTCTTTCCGCAGAGTGAGCAGCGAGCGGTCGTTGCGCTGCCACGTGATAGGATCCGCCGGCCATGGCCGATCCCACGAACGCCCCACGTAGCGCGGAAATCCACTTCAAGATCCGCTTGAACCGCGAGCAGATGCCGGAGTCGATCGAATGGTCGGCGACCGACGCTTCCGAAGACGATGCGAAATCTACGAAATCCATCATGCTCTCCGTGTGGAACGACGAAGAGAAAAAAGCGATGCGCATCGACCTTTGGACCTCGGAGATGCTCGTCGACGAGATGAAGCTCTTCACGTTCCAGACCCTCTTGACAATGGCGGACACCTTCGAGCGCGCGACCTCCGAGCGGGAGATGGCAGGCGAGATGCGCACCTTCGCCCAGAGCTTTGCCGAGAAGATGGGCTTCGTCCAAGAGGACCGCGAGCACTAGCACGGTGCTGAAAACTCATCTGCACCCTGCGCGAGCGGAGCGAGCCCGGCCCGACAGGGCTGACAGAGGACAAGCGCGCTCACGAGGAGTGAGCGCGCACTGAGCACTCTAGATGTTCTGCGTTAAGATGAAAGCTTATGACCGATTCGCCCCGTTTCGCGAAAGCGGAAGCCATTGTCGACTTCCCGAAGGCCGAGGAGAAGGTGCGCGCGTTCTGGAAAGACCGGCGCATCTTCGAGAAGAGCGTCGCGATGCGCGAAGGACGCGAGAGCTTCATTTGGGGCGACGGGCCGCCGACCGCCAACGGAAAGCCCCATAACGGCCACGTACTGACCCGCGTCTTCAAGGACATATTCCCGCGCTATCGCACGATGCGCGGGTTCTATGTCGAGCGCAAAGCAGGCTGGGACACCCACGGCCTGCCCGTCGAGGTCGAAGTCGAAAAAGAGCTCGGTATCCACGGCAAAGCCGCGATCGAGGCCTACGGCGTCGAAGCGTTCATTCAGCGCTGCATGGACTCTGTCTTCCGCTACACGAAAGAGTGGGAGCGCATGACGGAGCAGATGGGCCACTGGGTCGATCTTTCAGACGCCTACGTCACCTATCACAAACGCTACGTCGAGAGCGTCTGGTGGGCGCTCGCCCAGCTGTTCAAGAAGAACCTGCTCTACAAAGGTCACAAAGTCCTCTGGTGGTGGGCGCAAGGCGGAACGGCGCTCTCTTCCGCCGAAGTCGGCCTCGGCTACAAGACGGTCGACGATCCTTCCGTCTATGTCGCGTTTCCGCTCGTAGACGAGCCCGATACCTCGCTCCTCGTCTGGACGACGACCCCGTGGACGCTCCCGTCAAACATATACGCTGCTGTGAAGCCCGACATCGATTACGTCGTCGTCCAGGATGAGGCCCGAAAGTTCATCGTCGCCTCCGCTCTTCGCGAGTCCATCGCGGCTAAGCTCGGGCGGGATCTTCCCGTGGTCCGTGAGCTCAAAGGCAAGGTCCTCGTCGGCAAGCGCTACCTGCCTCCGTTCGACGACTATTACGCGCGCTACGGCACTACGGAAGTCGTTTCCAAGCAATCTGGCACAGTCCCGATGTTCTGGAAAGTGCTGGCCGCGGATTTCGTCGAGCTCGATCAAGGAACGGGCCTCGTGCACGAAGCCCCCGCGTTCGGTGAGGTCGACCACAACCTCCATCGGACGATCGTCGCCGGCTACGAAGACCCCGACGCGGTGCCCCTTCTGTGTGCCATCGGTTCCGACGGGAAGTTCACCGCCGAAGTTCCGTCGCTCACAGGTCTATGGGTCAAGGACGCGGACAAGCAGATTATCCGGACGCTCAAGGAGCGGGGAACCCTCGTCCATCACGAGACCCTGCGCCACGAATATCCGTTCTGTTGGCGCGCCGACGACGATCCGCTCATCCAGTTCGCCCGGCCCGCGTGGTTCATCCGCACGACGGCGCTCATCGACCGCGCCATCGCGAATAACCGCGCCGTGAACTGGGTCCCCGACCACATCAAAGAAGGCCGCTTCGGCGATTTTCTCGCGAACAACGTCGATTGGGCGCTCTCGCGCGAGCGCTACTGGGGAACCCCGCTCAACATCTGGGTCAACGACGTCACAGGCAAGATGGTCGCCCCGACTTCGGTCGACGAGATCCTGAAGAAGAACCCCGACGCGTTCCGATCGTTTCAAGAGGCGAAGAAGAAAAATCCCGACCTGTCGGAGCATCTTCTCGTCCACAAGCCGTGGATCGACGATGTGACCTTCACCGAGCCCAACGAAGAAGGGGTCTATCGGCGCGTGCCGGAAGTCATCGACTGCTGGTTCGACTCCGGAAGCATGCCTTTCGCGCAGTGGGCTTACCCGCACCATGGCCACGAGAAGTTCAAGGAGACGTTTCCCGCAGATTACATCGTCGAAGCGATCGACCAAACACGCGGCTGGTTCTACTCGATGTTGATGATCTCGACGCTGGTCTTCGAGCACGACTACCCGCACCCGTACAAGACGTGCATCGTGCTCGGCCACGTCAGCGACAAGGAAGGCAAGAAAGAATCTAAGTCCAAGGGCAACTACACGCCGCCCGAAGTCATCTTGGAGAAGGTGGCGATGGACTTCGCCGTCATCGACGCGACAAAAGTCCAGGCGAAAGACGGGGTGGCGCTCATCGCGCACGAAGACCTCGAAGGGCTCGACCTCGACCCGGGAGTCGCCGTTGTCGTGGGGGGCATCGAATTGCGTCTCGAGGCCGCGAAAGGACTCCCGCGTCGTGTCGTCGTGCTCCCCGACGACGTCCGGAACAAGCTCGGCGTCTTCGCGGCAGAGCGGGGCCTCGCGATGCTACCTGCAGACGTGCCGCGCCTTCCCGGGAACCAGAAGGTCACGCTCGAAGACCCCGATACGCCGGCGCCGGGAGCGGACGCCTTTCGCTGGTTCTTTCTCGCGACCAATCCGCCGTGGGGCTCGAAGCGGCACTCGCTCGGAAACGTGCGCGCCTCGCAAAAAGAGTTCCCGATCAAGCTCCGAAACGTTTACAGCTTCTTCACGATCTACGCTGACATCGACGGCTTCGATCCCACGAAAGAAAAGGGAAGGCCGGTCGCCGAGCGCGCGCTTCTGGACCGCTTCATCCTCTCCGAGCTCGCCAAGCTGAACGCGAGCTTGATCGAGCACCTCGACGCCTACCGCGCTTATGAAGCCGCGCGCGAGCTCACGGATTTCGTCGATGCGCTCTCGAACTGGTATCTCCGCCGAAGCCGGATCCGGTTCTGGGGGTCGGAGCGCAACGACGACAAAATCGACGCCTACGCGACGCTCTACGAAGCGCTTGTAACGGTGACGAAGCTCGCCGCGCCGTTCGTCCCCTTCATGACGGAGGAGATCTACCAAAACCTCGTGCGTGGCCCGTTCGGGCCGTTTGAGGAAGATGCGCCCGAGAGCGTTCATCTCTGCGATTACCCGAAGCCCGACAGCGCGCGTGTGGACGCCCTGTTGAACGAAGACATGGCGGTTGTACGCAGCATCGTCTCGCTCGGCCTGCGCGTGCGGACGGATAACAGGCTCAAAGTGCGACAACCGCTTCTCAAAGCCGAGGTCACACTGTCCCGTCCCGAGCTCGACGAGCGCATTCGCGTCTATGGCGAGCTCATCGCCGAAGAGCTAAACGTGCAGAAAGTCGTTTTCGTCCACGGCGCCGAAGAGCACGTCGAATATCTCGTCAAGCCTAATTTCCGGAAGCTCGGCCCTAAGGTCGGAAAAAAGATGCCTGCGGTGAAAGCGGCGCTCGCCGCCGCGAATGGAAGCGCCCTTCGCGCGGCCATTGTCGAGACGGGGAAAGCGGAGATCCTCGTGGACGGCGAGACGTTGAGCCTCGACCTCGAGGACATCGAAGTCGGGGTGCAAGCGAAGGCAGGCTACGCCGCCGCTTCTGACCAGGCGGCGGTCGTCGTCCTCGCCACCGAGCTCACGCCGGAGCTTCTCGAGGAAGGGAAGTATCGCGAGCTCTTGAGCCGCATCCAAGCGTTCAGGAAGACCCTCGGCCTCGAATACACGCAGCGCATCCGGCTCGCGCTCGATGGGCCCGACGCGTTCGGCGCGATCGTCGACAGCCGTCGCGAGCACTTCCTCGAGGAGACCCTCTGCGTCGACCTAGAGGATGCGCTCGAGGACGGCACGGCGCGCGAGGTCGAGATAGACGGTGAAAAAATGACGATTTGGCTGAGTAAAGCCTGACCCAGGGACTAGCCGGCGTAGTCCTTCTTCATCGCTTCGAGCTTTTCGAGCATGTCGCACAGCTCATGGTGCTTCGCCTTTTGCTCGGCGACAACCTCTGGCTTGGCCCCGGCCAGGAATTTGGGGTTCTCGAGCTTCTTCGAGACTTGCGACAGCTTCTTGTGGATACCGGCCATCTCCTGCTCGATGCGCTTGAGCTCGGCCTCGATGTCCACGTGCTCGCCTAGCGCGACGTAGAGCTCGAATGCTGGGTCGACGATCCCGACGCTTCCAGGAGGCTTTTTACTTGCGAGCGTCAACGACCCCAGATTCGCCAAACGGCTCAAGACAGGCGCCGTCGTCTCGACGAGGTCCTCGAAGCCGTCTGCGAGCGGCTTGACTGCTGCCGTGAGACGCACGTTCTCCGAGATGCGAGCATGGGCGCGGCTCGTACGCACCCCAGAAACGAGACGTTGGAGCGACGCGAAAGCGTCTTCGAGCGCCCCGTCGGGCTCGCGTTCACCCTTCGGCGCTGTCTCAAAGATGAGAAGCTCAGATTGTGGCCGCCGACCGAGCCACAGGTGCTTCGCGTCCATCGCTTCGAGAAGCTTTCCCCAAAGCTCTTCGGTGATGAAGGGCGCCACTGGATGCAGCATGCGCAGGATCTCTGCGAGCGTTATGCCGAGCACGTGCGCAGCGCGGCGCGCGGCCTTCGGGTCGTCGCCCGTCATGCGCGCTTTGGTGAGCTCCAGGTACCAGTCGCAATAGTCGTTCCAGACGAAGCGGTACAGCGTGTGGCCGACGGGCGCAAAATCGTAACTTTCGAGCGCCCGACGCACCTGCCGCACCGTCGACGCTGTGCGCGAGCCAATCCAGCGATCTTCGACGGTCGGCTCCGCGACATCTACATCAGGCACATCAGGGACATCAGGACCTGGGACGTCGTCGAGCGCCAAGAGCACGAACCGGCTCGCGTTCCAGAGCTTGGTCACGAAGCGGCGTCCGATCTCGTTGAACCGCTGCAGCGAGAGCCGCAGCTCCTGGCCTTCGGAGCACGAGTGGACGAGCGTGAAGCGCAGCGCATCAGCGCCCACCGCTTCGAACCCATTTGGAAAAAGTTTCTCGACGCGCGCGATGAGCTCTTTCATGTTCGCGGGTCGCGCTTCGAAGATAGGCCCTTTGAGATCCTCGAGGCTCGCGCCTTCGATGACGGCAAGCGGGTCGATGCCGTTGCCTTTGCTCTTGCTCATGACCGCGCCACGATCGTCGAGCACGGTTGGATGGATGTAGACGTCACGATAAGGAAGCTCGTCCGCCATCTCGAGGCCCGCAAAGTTCATGCGTGCGACCCAAAAGAAGATGATGTCCTTGCTCGTCGACAAAACGCTCGTCGGGTAATAGCGCTCGAAATCGGGGCTCTTGTCCGGCCAGCCGAGCGTCGTCATCGGCCAAAGCCAGGAGCTGAACCACGTATCGAGCACGTCCGGGTCTTGCTCCCACGAATCTGGGTCTTTCTTCACGGCGTCCGGTGTATCGACATCCACGAGGATCTCGCCCGAGTCCTTGTGATACCAGGCCGGGATGCGATGCCCCCACCAGATTTGACGGCTGATCGTCCAGTCCCGGATGCTCGTGAGCCACGCGTAATAGATCTTCTCCCAGCGCGGCGGATGGAAGAAGAGCGCGCTCGTCGCTGTCTTCTCCCACGTCGCTTCCTCATTCTCGGTCTCGAGCCGATAGCCGCTCGCCTCGAGCGCTCTCGCGGCGAGAGGCTTCATGCGAACATACCACTGGTCGGAGAGCCGGTACTCGATGGCCGCCCCGGAACGCTGCGCTCGTCCGATGGGCACCATGCGATCTTCGATCGTTTCGAGCAGCCCTTCTTCTTCCAGGGCCTTCACCGTCTCGTCGCGCGCTTTGTAGCGGTCGAGCCCGCGAAACCGCTCGGGCACGACATCGTTCATCGTGGCGTCGGGGTTCATGACGTTGATGGGCTCGAGCGCGTGGCGCTGGCCGACCTCGAAGTCGTTCGCGTCATGCGCCGGAGTAATCTTGAGGCAACCCGTGCCAAACTCGCGGTCGACGTAATCGTCCGCGACGATCGGGATGAGCCGCCCTTGGAGCGGCAGCCGGACTTGCTTTCCCACGAGTCCGCGAAACCGCTCGTCTTCCGGATGCACCGCGACCGCAACGTCCCCGAACAGCGTCTCGGGACGGGTGGTCGCGACACTCACATGGGTCACATCAGAGGCCGGCTCCACCAGCGGATAGCGAATGTGCCACAAGTGTCCGGCTTCGCCGCCGTCTTTCGTGTTGACTTCGTCGTCCGAGAGAGCGGTTTGATCGACTGGGCACCAGTTCACGATCCGCTTGCCCCGGTAAATCAACCCGCGATCGTAGAGCGCTTTGAAAACGGTACGCACGCCGCGGGATGGACCGTCATCCATCGTGAAACAAATGCGGCTCCAGTCGCACGAGCTTCCGAGTCTCTCCAGCTGACGAAGAATGAAATCGCCGTACTTTTTTTTCCACTCCCAGACTTTCTCGATGAACTTCTCGCGGCCGAGCTCGCGGTAGTCGACGCCTTGCGCGTCTAGATGTTTGCGCACCACCGTCTGGGTCGAGATGCCGGCGTGATCCGTTCCTGGGACCCACAGGGCGTCGTAGCCGTCCATCCGCTTGAAGCGGATCAACACGTCCTGGATCGTGTTGTTGAGCGCGTGCCCCATATGGAGCCGCCCGGTGACGTTCGGCGGCGGGATCGCGATCGTGAAACGGGGTTTGTTTGCCTCGGTCTCGGAGCGCGGCTTACCGTCGGGATCGTAGACGCTGTCGAAGCACTTTTTCTCACGCCACAGGTTGTAAATGCGTTTTTCGGTGCTCGTGAAGTCGTAACGAGTAGGGATATCCATCAGCGCTTCGGAGAGAAGTGACCGCAATACCAGCCGGCTGCTACCGCAGGGAATACATAATGAAGCTCGCCCTCGTGCGAGACCACTTGCGGTGGATTCAGGTTACAAGGTACCGGCATATGCGGCCGTCGCGCTCGTAAGGGCGTGAAAAACGCACAATTCTTTGCACTGAGGGTCGTCGGCATTCTTGAAGTCGTCTCCGAAGCTCATAGCGTATCGTGATTATAAGCGATACTCTCTGCCGAGGAGGTCACATATGTCTTTTGGAGGTAGTGGTAAGGGCCCGTTTGATTTTGACGCGTCCAAAATGCCGCAGATCAACATGCCCAAGTTCGTACCGAAGAACGCGATCGCGATCCTTGTCGGTCTCGTTGTTGCGGTAGCCGCGTTCAGCTCGGTCTACCAAATCGACCCGGATGAGAGGGGCGTCGTGCTCCGATTCGGGCGCTACTCATCGGAAACGGGACCGGGGCTGCACTTCCTCGTCCCGTTCGTGGACGACGTGATCAAGGTGCCGGTCCAGCGCCAGCTCAAGGAGGAGTTCGGCTTCCGTACGGCCGAGGCCGGCGTCCGGACCCAATATATCGACCGGGGCTTCGAGGACGAATCTTTGATGCTCACGGGCGATTTGAACGTTGCCGTCGTCGAGTGGATCGTGCAGTACAGGATCAAGGACCCGCGCGCGTTTCTGTTCAATGTGCGCTCGCCCGAGTCGAGCTTTCGCGACATGACCGAAGCGGCGATGCGCCAAGTCGTGGGCGACCACAGCGTGGACGAAGTCATTACGACCGGCCGCGCCAGCATCGCCGACCAGGCCAAGGAAATCCTGCAGCAGCTCAGCGACACCTACGGGATCGGCATCGACGTCCAGCAGGTCGTGCTCCAGGACGTGAACCCGCCCGACGCCGTGAAGCCTTCGTTCAACGAGGTCAACCAAGCCATCCAGGAGCGCGAGCAGCTCATCAACGAAGCACGCACCGAGTTCAACCAAGCGATCCCGAAAGCCGAAGGCGAGGCGCTCCAGCTGATCCAGGAAGCGGAAGGCTATGCGACCGCCCGCGTGAACCGCGCCGAAGGTGAAGCCACCCGCTTCGATTCCATTTATGCGGAGTACCGCAAAGCACCGCGCGTCACTCGCACCCGCATGTACCTGGAGATGCTCAACGAAGTTCTGCCCCGTGTCGGCAAGAAAGTGATCGTCGACGAAGATGGCGCCTCGGTGCTCCCGTTGATGAATCTAACCCAAGGAGGACAGCAATGAACGCGAGCCGCACGCTCTTCACCGGACTACTGATCGTCGCGGGGGCCTTTTTCGCCACCAGCCTCTACACGTTGAACGAGACCGAGCAAGCGATCATCACCCAATTCGGAGAACCGGTCGGCGACGCGGTTCAGGACGCGGGGCTGCACATGAAGCTTCCGTGGCCCTTCCAAGAAGTGCACCGCTTCGACAAACGCTGGCTCCCGTGGGACGGTGACGCCAACCAAATCCCGACCAAGGACAAGAAATTCATCTGGGTCGACACCTATGCCCGATGGCGTATCGAGGACCCGCTGCAGTTCTTCGTGTCGGTCACGAACGAACAGCAGGCCCAAACCCGAATCGACGACATCATCGACGGCGAAACGCGAAACGCTGTCGCAAGCTTCGACCTCATCGAGATCGTGCGCGCGACCGATCGCGAGTTCGAGGTGACCGAAGTGCTTCTCGGCATGCTCGAGCAGGAGGCTCCGACGCAGATTCAGAGCGGCCGTGACGAGATCACACGAAGCGTTCTCGAGAGCGCCTCGGTGGCCGTGGCGACCCTCGGCATCGAGCTCGTGGACGTGCAGTTCAAGCGGATCAACTATACGGAGGAAGTGCGCGAGTCCGTCTATCAGCGCATGATCTCCGAGCGCAAACGCATCGCCGAGCGCAGCCGCTCTGAAGGACTCGGACGTTCTGCGGAGATTCGTGGCCAGAAAGACCGGGACCTGCAGCGTATCGAGTCGGCAGCGTTCCGAACGGCCGAAGAGACCCGCGGCAATGCCGACGCGGCAGCGACGGGCATTTACGGCCGGGCCTACAGCAAGGACGCTGACTTCTATCAGTTCTTGAAGACGCTGGAGACCTATCGCACGAGCCTGGACGAGGACGTAACCCTTCTGCTCAGCAGCAGCTCGGAGTTTCTCGGCTTTTTGAACAAGTCGCGTTAATACAATAGTTTCACTGTTCGGAGGTAATGGATCTATGAAAGCAGCAAGATGGTTGATCCTACTCGTCGCTTGTACAGCGAACGCTCAGGAGGACACACCGTCGATCGCGGATAAGACCGCGGAGATGGAACGGCTAGAAGGATTCTTCGACATCTATTGGGATGACGAGACCGGCAAGCTCTATTGGGAGATCGACGAGCTCGACACCGAGTTTCTCTACTCGGTCTCGTTGAGCTCGGGGCTCGGAAGTAACCCTGTCGGGCTCGACCGCGGCCAGCTCGGAGGCGCCTACGTCCTCAAAGCGATGCGGGTGGGCCCTCGGGTGCTGCTGATGGAGCCGAACTACGGCTACCGTGCCCGCAGTGACAACCCGGACGAGGTAGCCGCGGTGCGGGACGCCTTCGCGCCTTCGGTGCATTGGGGCTTCGAAGTCGAGGCCGAGACGGGAGCAAGCGTGCTCGTCGACGCCACAGACTTCTTCCTCCGCGACACGCATGGCGCCGCGCGACGCATCCAGCGTGCGGGCCAAGGGAGTTACAAGCTCGACCGAAGCCGCAGCGTCTTTTACTTGCCTAGGACGAAAGCCTTTCCGGAGAATACGGAGATCGAGACCCTACTGACCTTCACGAGCGACGATCCAGGAGCGCTCGTCCGCTCGGTTGCTGCGAGTGGTGAAGCGGTGACGCTCCGCCAGCATCATTCTCTGGTAAAGCTTCCCGACGATAACTTCCAGCCACGCGTAGCGGACCCACGCATCGGCGTCTTCGGGCCCACGTTCAACGACTACGCGACCCCGATCGATGAAAGTCTGACCGTAAGGTGGACGGCGCGGCACCGGTTGGAAAAACGCGACCCGAGTGCCGTCCGATCCGAGGCGGTGGAGCCTATCATGTACTACCTCGACCGCGGCGTGCCGGAGCCGATCCGCACAGCACTTCTCGACGGCGCGCGGTGGTGGAACGAGGCTTTCGAAGCGGCCGGTTTCATCGACGCCTTTCGCGTGGAAGTGCTTCCGGAAGGTGCGGACCCGATGGACGTCCGCTACAGCATGATCCACTGGACGCATCGATCGACGCGCGGCTGGTCGTATGGCGGATCGGTCTCGGACCCGCGCACGGGTGAGATCATCAAAGGGAACGTGAATCTCGGAAGCTTACGCCTCCGGCAGGACTACTTGATGGGGAAGGGAATGATCGGTCCCTTCGCCGACGCGGGAACGCTAGACGGCTGCGCACTGAGCGCCGCGCCGGGCTTCGAATACCTCGCTCAAGTCGGCGGTGGCGCAACGCCAGTGGAGATGGCGCTCGCCCGCGTGCGACAGCTCTCCGCACACGAAGTAGGCCACACCCTCGGTTTTCCCCACAACTACATGGCGAGCACCTATGGCGGCCGCGCGAGCGTCATGGACTACCCCGCTCCGCTCGTACAAATCCGAGACGGCGCGCTCGAGCTCGGAGACGCCTACGGTGTCGGGATCGGGGAGTACGACAAACTGTCGGTGCGATGGCTCTACAGCGACTTCGCCCCAGGAACCGACGAGCCACAAGCGCTCGGCGCCATCGTGGAGGCGGGGCTGCGCAGCGAGACTCGGTTCATGACCCATACCGATAACCTCATAGCCGCGGGCGCACACCCACTTGCATCGGTGTGGGACAACGGAGGGAATCTCGTCGACACGCTGGCCCACGAGATCGAGGTACGCCGCATCGGCCTCGAGAACTTTGGACCTTCCGTCATTCGCGTGGGGGAACCGATGTCTCTGCTCGAGCAAGCACTGCTCCCGCTCTACCTCCATCATCGCTATCAGATGAAATCAGCGCTCAACACGGTGGGCGGCGCCGACTACTATTATGCGGTTCGGGGCGACAACCAGACTCCGGTGACGATCGTCCCGGGGGGCGAGCAGAGACGCGCTCTCGAGAACGTGCTCGTGACACTCGACGCGGAGTTCCTAGCGATCCCGGACCACATATTGGGGCTCATCCCACCGCCGGCCTACCGATACGCGGGCGGAGAACCGTTTCCGCGCCACACCGGCCTCCTCTTCGATCCGCTGACGGCCGCCGACGTCTCCGCCGACTACACGATGAGCCTGCTGCTGCACCCGGAACGGATGGCCCGGCTCGTGGACTACCACAGCCGCGACACGGACAACCTGGGGCTCGGCGAAGTGGTCGACGGCCTCTACGAGGCGACCTGGTACGCGGCCCGCCCAGCGAACAGCTATCACGCGCAAGTACGTGAAGTGGCGGAGCGCAGCGTGCTCGACGAAGTGATGAGCCAGGGGAGTAGCGCCGACAACCCCGCTCGGGTCCGAGCGATCCTGAGCGCAAAGCTCGACGAGCTCGCCGACCGCCTGGAAAGCGACACGAGCGCAGGCCCGCATCGGAAACTCGCGCTCGAGGACATCCGCCGCTGGCAAGCCAGGCCGGAGGGGACGATCCCGGGCTCGACGAAACCCAAGACACCGCAAGGGAGTCCCATCGGCTAGGCGCCGCGCGCCACAGCAGTGGGAATCGAGTCAGGCAATCGCTGCCACTCTGGCCAATAGCCGTGACGTGGCGCTTAGGTTGCTCGTCGGGCGCGGGATCGTCGGCCAAGGCCGGGAGAGTTCGTCCTCGAGCGAGAGCACCCACAGATCCTGGTTCCCCAGACGCTCCGAGCTGGACTTCGGCAAGAAGAAAATAGACGCGTACCGTCGTTCAGCCGACCGGGTCGGTGAACCGGTGCCGTCGTTTGAGCTCTGTCCAGAACGAGTTGGCCCGCTCGAGGCGGGTCCGGGAGAACCAACCCTGCAGCGATTCTAGTTTCACGTCAAGTCGCCCCGGCGTCAGAAGTAAAGGGTGGCAACTCGCCTTCGGACATCGTGGGTTCCGGAACCGGCGGTGCGATCAGCTTGAACAGCGTCGGGAAGACCACCCCGGTCGCGATGGCCAAGAAAATCACCGCGGCGCTCATGCTCGCGTCGAGGACACCCATCTCGCGGCCAAGCGCGGCGATGGCGACGAGCAGTGTTAGAGGTGTTGCCAAGAGAAACGCACCCGCGAGAACGGAACGCCATCTCAGGCCGAGAAACAACAGTAATATTGTTGGGAGGAGCTTTGCGACCAGAGAGGCGACGCCCAACACCATCAGGCTTCTACCGAGGGTAGAGAGGTTTCCGATCGCGGACCACTCGAACGTGACGCCGACGTTGATGAAGAAGATGGGCACGAAGAATCCTTGCCCGAGCGCGGTGAGTTTCGTTTCCAGGACACCCGTCTCCCGGAAAACATAGGCGAAGAGCATTCCGGCGAGGAAGGCGCCAAGGATCGCTTCGAGCCCCACCCACGCGGCGACTGCGGTCAGGCCGAGCATGAGCACGAAGCCGAAACGCACGCCGAGCTCGGAAGGATCTTCTTCGCGCACCCATCGCTGAAAGCTGTGCGGGAACCACCAGACCCCGAGGCGCAGCAACGTGAGGAGCACGAGAGCGATGATAAAGAGCAACAGCACGCGAAGGGCCGCAGCAGCGAGCGCCAAGCTCAAGCTGTGCGTATGCACGAGGTGGTAGCCCGTCAATGTGAGGAGCGTCAGAAGCTCGCCAGCCGACCCCACGAGTAGGAGGATCTGTCCCCATCGCGTTTGCGAAGCGTTGCTTTCGACGAGCGCGACCAGAAGAACACCCACCGACATCGCTCCGATCACGATCCCCATAAAAAACGACATCCCGAGTCGTACGGCGATGTAGCTCGATGTTACGAGCACGAGCGCCGCAATGGCGAACGCGAACGCGACGGTGCCTCTCCCCTCGCGCTCGACTCGGTTGAAGTCGATCTCCATCCCGACGAGGAACATGAGATAGACGAAGCCGAGCTCAGCGAGAAAATGGGTCGCCCCGCCTTCGTGTACCAGTCCCAAAGCGCTGATGGCGAGCCCGTAAAGGATTTCCGCGACGGCCGCTGGCACGTGCACGCGCGACGCTACCATCGGCATGGTAGAGGCGCCCAAATAGAATATGACGAGCGAAAGGGCTTCAGCCAGCTCCATGCACGCGCTCGCGATAGGAGAGCGCCAGGACGGAGCTCTTGCACCGTGCGATGATCTGGAGCCCTGTATCCGGATTGAACATCGACGCTCGCTGGCCCGCACGGTGCGAGATGACGAGGAGGTCGCCGTCGCCCGCGAGGGTCTCGATCTCTTTAGCGGGATTTCCTTCCATGATGATTTGCTCGATCTTGATGTGATAGAGCGAGCCGACCTCCATCACGGTCTCGAGCGCTTCTTTCTGCTCGTCGACGCTCTCCTGGCCGACGATGAAAGTGGGCGGCGTCACCACGACCGCCGCTAGCTCGACTTTCAACTGGCGCGAGATGTCGATGGCGAGTTCGGCGGCAAGTATCGAGGCGTCGGGGTCGAGCACCGGAAGCAGAATTCGCCGATAGGGTTGGCTGGAAGTCGCAAGGAGCACCGGACAGTCCAGCGTATCGAGTGCATCGGCAAACCAGGGACGCCGGAGCCCGATGCGGCCCCAGAAGTCGACGGGTGTTTTCGGCAAGACGAGACAGCCGCAATCGAGGCCGGGGAGGTCGCGGCGTATGACGGTCATGAGGGAGTCCGTCGCGTTGATCGTTTGCGTTTCCATCTTGCCGCTTTCGAGCGCAACACTCGGTGTCGGCACGTTCTTCGGCATCAATGCCCGTGCCGTTCGTGTGCGCGTGTGGTCCACGAGATAGCGCACCTCTTCCCAAAATTCCGGAGGCGGCTCGCTCGTGCTGAGGGCAATCGTGCGCACGCCGTATTGAAGAGGGAAGCGCGCCACACCTTCTCGAAGATAGTCGGCAATATAGGGAAGGACCTCGGGTTCGCCCGTCAAGAGCAGGCGGTCCCCTTTCCGAATGATGACGTGGCCGTGGGGCACAACGTAGCGGTCGTCTCGATAAATGGCCGCGACGAGCCAGCGGCGGGCGCGCAAATCTTTGACCCGCACGTCCACAGCCGGTGAGCTGCGTAGCACCGGGATCTCCAGAATCTCACCTTGTTCGAGCCCAACGCCACTCGCGATCTGATGGGCGCGCTCGATGCGGTTCTTGATGAGACCGGCCACCGCTGCCGGACGGCTGACGAGCTCGGCACCCACGGCTTTGAACCAGTCCTGGTGCTCGGGGCGGCGAACGATGGCGATCGTCGCCGGCGGGTCCTGGATGCTGTTCGCGACGCGGCAGGCTTCGGCATTGACTTCGTCTTTGTTGGTGACCGCCGCGAGCCATTCGGCTCCGACGAGGCCTGCTTCTTTCAAATTCAAGAGGCTCGTCCCATCTTTAGCGAAGAGCCGCACTTCGCGGTCCGGCAGCTCGTTCTCGAGCCGGGCGAGGCGTTCTTCGTCCGGATCGAGAATGGCGATGTCCCAACTATTCGACAAAACGCGCGCGAGCGCGCGCCCGGTTTGCCCGGCGCCGACAACGAGGACACGGCGCTTCGATCGTGCCGATTCATCGGCGGTCGTGGCAGTCTCAGTCTCAGTGGGTTCGGGTTTGGGTGCGTTCGTCTCGGCCATTTATGAATTTCGAATCCCGGATGTCAGCCTGTCAATAACCTACGGCGGCGCTCACGCGATACGGCTCGACGCCGCCGCGAAGCTCGTGGCGCGTACGGTCGAGGACGATCGCGCTGGGTCGTCCAAAGTAAGTAGCGATGAATCCCTCGCTTGCAAAAGTGACGTCGTGGCCACGAGCGCGAAGCCCGTCGGCAACGTCGCTCGAGAAGCCTGTCTCCACGAGCAGGCTGGGAGCACTCTCGCAATGGATGCGTGGCGCGGCGACGGCGTCTTTCGGCCCCATCCCGTGGTCCACCATGGCGAGCAGTACTTGTAGGACCGCGCTCATGATTTTGCGCCCACCGGGCGAGCCCACTGCGGCAGAGGGCACGCCGGCGTCGAACAAGAGACAAGGCGCGGCGGCGTGAAGAGCGCGTTTTCCTGGACTCACGGAACTCTTGTGGCCGGCGTCGGGGTCGAACCACATCATCCCGTTGTTCAACACAACACCCAGATCTGGCACCGTGACTCCCGAACCGAAGCGGGCGCCGAGCGTCGCGGTCAGAGCCACCATGTTGCCATCCGCGTCGACTACGTTCAAGTGTGTCGTCTGTTGACTGGCGCTTTCACCCGAGTCTTGAAGCGCGCTCCGCGATTTCGAATCGTAGCGCCACGGATCACCCTCTGGAAGTGTCTCGAGGCGATGGCCTTCGGCCGTAATGAGCTTTCGCCGCTCAGTAAGGTATTCGTCCGAGAATAGGCCCTCGAAAGGTATCGCCAAAAGCTCGCTGTCGCCGAGGAAGCGATAACGATCGGTGAACGCCATCCGAAGCGCTTCCGCGATCAGATGCAGGCGAGACACCGCGTCGTAGGGGAGAGACTCTAGGTCGAAGCCGTCTAGCAGGGAGAGCGCGAAAGCGAGCGTAGGTCCGCCACTGTTCTCTGGGAGCGTGGCTATAGTGGCGTCGCCATAGCGCACCCATAGCGGGTCGAAACGACGCGCCGTGTATTGCGCCAAATCCTCGAGGCTCAAAACGCCGCCGCCTGCCCGGACGGCGTCGACGACGGCAGACGCGAGCGAGCCTGTGTAGAACGTCTGCGGTCCTTCTTCCGCGAGCACGGCGAAGGTGCGGGCGAGCTCCTCCTGATGGAGCCCGCCGGCCGCTCCCGGTACTTTGGGCGTGCCGTCCGGCTCAAAGAAGATCGCCATCGTGTGGTCGAAGGCTTTCAAGCGCGCGGCGGAGGCAGCGGACTGTGTGAAGAAATACTCGTCGACGGGAACGCCTTCAGCGAGCCGGATGGCGGGCGTGAAGAGTTCTTTCCACGGTCTCTTGCCCTCCGCTTCGTGCAGCATAGCGAGCGCGGCGACGGTCCCTGGCACGGCGACCGCGCGGTGGCCGGTCTCGGCGGCGTCGTCGACGGTGGCGCGCCAGCCGTAGAGCCCATCGCTCTTGAGATCGGCGTCGACGAGCGCGAACATCGCGTCGTGGGACTCTAGGGGTGCTCGCGCACTCCCTTCGTAACAGCTCGTTGTCGCGCGCTTCGCATCGTAAGACACGGCGTAGGCGCAGCCGCCGAGCCCGCTCATGAAAGGCTCGACTACAGAAACGGCGAGCGCGGTGGCGACGGCCGCGTCGGCCGCGTTCCCGCCGCTTCGCAAGATCTCGACGCCCGCCTCGGCGGCAAGCGGATGCATCGCCGTCACCATCCCGTTCACAGCGACGGCTTCGCTCTTCGCGACGCGCTTGTGACTGCGCGTTTTACCGATCGTGCTCACGTCAGCTGTTCGGCAAAAAGGGACAGCGTCCGATCGTAAGCGAGCTTCGAAGCTGCTTCGTCGTAGCTCCCGCGGCGGTCGCAGTTGAAGCCGTGCCCAGCAGAGTAGACGTGCACCACGGCGTTCGCGTGCGCCCTTTGGATAGCCTCGACACCGCTCAGCGGGATCGAGTGATCCGTCTCGCCGAAGTGCATGAGTAACGGGCAGCGTTCCTTCTCGTCGATGTACGGCATGATCTGACCGCCGTAGTAGACGACCGCAGCGGCGATGTCGAGCCGCGTAGCGGAGAGATACGCCATCGTCCCGCCCCAGCAGTAGCCCACCGTGCCGACTTTGAGCCCGCCTCCCTTCAAAACGTTCGCAGCAGCGTCGACATCTTTCATCGTATCATCCCAAGAGAACTCGTCGCGAAGCGCACGGCCCCGGGCCACGTCGTCTCCGGTATAGTCGAGCTCCGCGTTGTCGAGCGAGCTGCGATCGTAGAGCGCCGGGGCGATCGCCGCATAGCCCTCTCGAGCGAAGCGATCACACACGTCTCGGATATGGGCGTTGACCCCGAAGATCTCCTGGAGCACGACGATGCCGCCTTTGGCAAACTCCGCCGGGTCGGCGCGATAGGCGCCGAGCGTGTGACCGTCGGCGGCCGTAAGTGTCAGTCTGTTCCCCACGACTATCCTCCAACAACGTTGCTGCCCGAGACGACGACGGCAAGGCGCTGGCCGCGGAAGCCTTCCCGAAACCGACGCGCTGCGGCGAGCGGAACAGCGCCCGCTCCTTCGACCTTCACTCCGAGCTCACGCTCGATGAGCGCCATCGCTTCGATGATGTCCTCCTCCGGAACAAGCAGCACGTCATCCGCGACGTCCACCATCACCTCGACCGCCTCCGGCACCGGGACGCGGGTCGCCACGCCGTCCGCTATCGTCTTTACTGGTGCGGTTGTGGCGACGACACGGCGCTCGCGGAACGAACGCTCCATTGCGGGCGCCTCGTCGGCGCCGACGGCCACGACACGCGTCTCCGGTAAGTGTGCTTTCACCCAGCTCCCGATGCCGTTTACGAGCGCGCCGCTTCCGAGTGGGACGAGCACCGCGTCGAAGGGCTCGGGCCATCGGGCGAGCTCAGGAGCGATGGTGCCGGCGCCTTCAGTGATCGCAGCGTCCCGGCCGTCCTCGACGAAGGTGAGCCTTTCGGCTTCGGCGTGGGCGCGGCAAGCGTCTTTCGAGGCGTCGAAGTCATGCCCGACGAGCCGAACGTCGGCGCCCAAGGCGCGCATCTTCTCTATCTTGAATGGGCTCGCCGTCGTTGCCGCATAGACGATGATGGGGATGTCGTGCTTGCGCGCCGCATAGGCGAGGCCCTGGCCGAAATTTCCGGCGGACGCACAAATCCAAGGGCGGGCGGCATTATCCTTGTTAAGGTGTGTGAAATATTCCGCGCCCCGACCTTTGAACGAGCGGATGGGGTTGACGCACTCGACTTTGAGGACGATGTCGGTCCCGAGCTGCTCGCTCAGGAAGTCGGCCTTGAACTGCGGCGAGTCCAAGAAGACGGGGTCGATGACCGAGCGTGCGTGCTCTATCTTGGCGACCGAAATCGCGGAGGCCGTCGTCATGGCGGCTGATCCTACCGCAACTCGCTCTCTTTCTCGGGCGTAATGTTCTTCATCCGAGGTTTCACGTCATCCTCGCCGCGATTGCGCCAAAGGCCAAACATGACCGCTAGGACGCCGAGAATCGCTTCGTCGAGCAAAAGAATCGGGTCGGGCGTGACCATGTCGACGGCGAAGAGAGCGACAAGAACGAGAAAGAGCTGCGGGAACTTCAGCCGGGACAGGAAACCGCGGATGAGCCCTGGCGTTCTTCTTTGCCGATGGATGTAGCCATACATCCATATTAACGCGCGCGGGGCACTGGCGGATATCGCGACAACGCAGGATAATCGGTCATGGCATCGGATGTGGTCGCCACGAAGTACTGGCACGCGCTCGGCGATGGGCGCGTCCAATGCGATCTCTGTCCACGCTTTTGCAAGCTGAACGAAGGCCAACGCGGCATGTGCTTCGTGCGGGCGCGCGAAGACGACGCGGTTGTGCTGACAACCTACGGCCGCTCCAGCGGATTCTGCATCGACCCCATCGAGAAAAAACCGCTGAATCATTTCTACCCGGGGAGCTCGGTGCTCTCTTTCGGCACGGCCGGTTGCAACCTCGCCTGTCAGTTCTGCCAGAATTGGGACATCAGCAAGTCGCGCGAAGTGAGCCGGCTGTCCGACCAAGCTTCTCCCGACGCGATCGCACGCGCGGCCGCGGAGAACGGGTCCCGGAGCGTGGCGTTCACGTACAACGACCCTACCATCTTTCTCGAATATGCCGTCGATGTCGCCGACGCTTGCCGGGCGCGTGACGTCAAGGCGGTCGCGGTGACGGCGGGCTACATCACCGAGAGGCCTCGCGAAGAGCTCTACGCGCATCTCGACGCTGCGAACGTGGACTTGAAGGCGTTCACAGAGCGGTTCTACAAGAAAATCTGCGCGGGTGCCCTCGCACCGGTTCTCGACACGCTGCGCTACATCTCTCGAGAGACGGATGTCTGGCTCGAGCTGACGACGCTTCTCATTCCAGGAGAGAACGACTCGGACGGTGAGCTCGACGAAATGACGGCGTGGGTCGTCGAGAATTTGGGTCCGGACGTACCGATGCATTTCACTGCGTTTCACCCGGACTGGAAGATGCTCGAAAAGCCCAGCACGCCCCCGGATACTCTGAGCCGGGCACGGTCGATCGCTACGCGAAATGGTGTTCGCTTCCCTTATACCGGCAACGTCCACGACAAAGCCGGGGGGAGCACCTACTGTCACGCGTGCGGAGAAATCCTTATCGGGCGCGACTGGTACGAGTTGTCGGATTGGAATCTGTCGGAGGCCGGACGGTGCCGTTCCTGCGGCGCGACATGCCCCGGTGTTTTCGCCGAACATCCGGGGCGCTGGGGCTCGCGACGCCAGCCGGTGACGCTCTCAGGCTAAACGCTCGCGACCCCTAAGAACCTATCCAAAGATGGAATATGTTCTAGATCTAGAAAAGGGCAGCCCGAAAGAGCTCGTCTTCGTTTCGAAAATCATCGAGAACTTCATGGGACGCGCACGCTACACCTTGCGCTTGAGAGATGACGACCACTTCGAGGAAGTGTTCGAGGTCGCAGAAGGTGATGCTCCGCTCGAAGTGATGGTCCACAATCAGTGGTCGCGCGTGCGTTGACGCCACGGCGAGGTCGTGAGAAGCCAGAAGAGAGCGAGCGTCTGCAGCGCTAGCGCTATGCCAAATGCCATCTGAAAGCCTTTCGGCGAGAACGGCGCGCCAGGTTCCGAGTAGTGCTGAACGATCGCGCCGATGCCCGCTTGCAGCGCGTAAGCTCCGACGAAGACGAAGACGTTGAGCCCGGTGTTGACGCGGCCCGCCATCGCGATCGGAAACGATCGCGTCAAGATCACGTAGCTCAACATACCGGCCGCACCGAAGAGGCCGAACGCGGACCACAGGCCACGCGCGTAGCCCGTCCACTCCAAAACGAGGCCGAGCTGTGCGCACTGGAAGGCGATGGACGAGCCGATCCAGATCGCGACCGTGGGAACGCCGAAGCGCCCGAGCCGCTCGGCAAGAAACCCCAAGCCGATGAAGCCGACGCCCATCGACAACGCGAGCATCAGGAGATGGGTTGCGACCTCATCGCGCGGAAGCTCGGCGACGTCCGCGAGCCATGGGCCGGCCCAAAGGCTTTGGATCGAAAGATAGGCGCCCTGATGCAATATCGAGAAGGGAGCGATGCTCCAGAAGACACGGCTTCGAAAGACATTGCCCAGGCCCCGCGCAACCGCACCGAGACTTTCTTTCGGATGTACGCTCTTTTTGTCGGTCACCACGAAGAACAAAACCGCGGCGCATAGGACGGTGGCAGCCGACAGCCAAGTAAAAAGCGCCCGCCATCCGATGTGGCCGATCGCCCATTCCACCGGGACCGTGGCGGTGAGGGCTCCGGTAGCACCGACCGCCATCACGGAGCCGTTCATGAAAGGCAGCCGCGCCGGGGGAGCCCAAAGGATGAAAGCGTGGAACGAGGCCATCAAGCAGGCCGAGACGCCGAGACCGATGAGCGCCCGGCCGAGCGCAAGGCCGTTCGGCGTCTGTGCGGCCGCGAATACGAGAGCGCCAAAAGCCGCGAATAGCAATAGCGCGGCCTCGGTTCGTCGGGGGCCGTAGCGGTCGAGAGCCACGCCGACGGGAAGCTGAACGCTCGCGAAAGCGAGAAAATACACGCTCGTCAAAAAGCCGACCGTCCAGGCATCGATAGCGAGCTCGGCAATGAGGTCTGCCGAGACCACAGCGTTCACCGAGCGAAAGAGCTGGGAGACGAAGTAGCCTAGGGCGAAAGGGAGGAAGACTCGGGACCAAAACATCGAAGGCGTAGGAGTCTAGCATTCTGGCATCCGGCGCGCTTTTGGATCCGCCCGTACCAAGGCTTAAGATGGTTGGATAGGTCCAGTGATGGAGGACAATCAATGAAATGGTGGTGGCTTGTCCCCGCGCTCGTGTTGAGTGCCCCGTGCGCCATAGCACTCGCCCAACAGGCTCCGAGCCCGAGCACTTTCCCCGAGGTCGTAACCAGCGTGAACGGTCTCGAGATTTCGAAAACCGACCTTCTGCGACGGGCGAACGCGCTCAAAACGCAGCTTCCATCCTCCGAGGTGCCCCCCGATTTTTATCGGCGCGTCCTCGACGAGCTGATCAGCGGCGAGCTCCTCTACCAGGCCGTCGAAGCAAAGAACCTCGCTCCGACTGAGGCCGAGATCGAAAGTGAGTTCGAGAACCAAAGCCAGGGCTTCGGCGGCCCAGCGGCCTTCGCGGAGGCGCTCGCGAAAGAAGGCGTCTCTGCCGACCAAATCAAGCTCGATCTCAAGAAAGACATCGGCATTCAGCGGATGGTGCAGCGCGACCTCGTCCCGCAAGTTACCGTCACCGAAGAGGAAAAGCGCACGTTCTATAGCGGCAACACGGAAGCGATGCAAAGGTCGCCCGAGTTTCGCGTCGCGCATATTCTCATTCAAGTTGCCGAGGACGCGACACCCGAAGTCAAAGAAGCCGCACGCAAGAAAACCGCCTCGCTACGGAGCATGATCGAGGTCGGGCAGGATTTCGGCGACCTCGCGCGGCGAAACTCGGGCGACCCGGGTTCCAAAGAACAAGGGCGGCGAGCTGCCCTGGATGTCTCGAGGCCAGATGGTGCCTCCGTTTGAAGCGGCCGCCATGGCTCTCGAGGTTGGAGAGATGAGCGATGTCGTCGAAACGCAGTTCGGCTTCCACATTCTCAAGCTTCTCGAGCGCCGCGGCGGCGGCTTGATCCCGTACGAAGAGGTGCAGGGGCGGATCGAAGAATACTTGCAGCAGTTGAATCTGCAACAACGACTCGAGACGGAAGTCGAGACGCTTCGGACGCAGGCTACGGTCGAAGTGTTCATCTAGAGTGCTCAGTGCGCGCTCACTCCTCTCGCTCGCGCGCTTGTCGCCTCGCTCTTCGCTCGGCTTTCCGCTGTCGGCCCTTTTGGGCCGGGGGAGCGAAGCGAGCGCAGGGTGCACATGACTTTTTCATCACCCTGCTAATTTGATGTATGATGCCGCACTTAGGGAAGTAGTCACCATGAGCAAGAAACTGAGTCGACGAGAGTTCGTCAAATCCGGGGCGGCCGCGGCTGGCTTGGCTGCGGCCTCGCAAACGGTTGGAGCAGCGCCGACCATGATCACGGCGCAAAGTGTCAAGCCGGTCGTGATCGCCTCGGGCAATGGCAATACTTACAAGAACGGCGGTGACGAGACCTGCGTCGAGCGCGCGTTTCGTATGTTGACGAGTGGCCGAGACGTTCTCGAGAGCCTCATCGCGGGCGTCGAGATCGTGGAGCTTGACCCGACAGAGGCTGGCGTCGGCTATGGCGGTCTTCCGAATGCGGACGGGGTCGTGCAGCTCGATTCGTGCTGTATGCACGGCCCAAAAAAGCGCGCCGGCTGCGTCGCCGCGATCGAAGGCGTGCGAGCGCCCGCGCGGGTAGCTCATGCGGTGATGGAGCACACCGATCATCACCTCCTCGTCAGCGACGGCGCCCAGAGTTTCGCGCGTCATATGGGATTTACGATCGAAGACGATTTGAACACGGAACACTCGCGCGAGCGCTTCATCGAGTGGAAGCGACGCATCGACCCGAGCCACTATCTGGACCCGAAAAAACGCGCCGAGGCCGGCCTCAAAGCGGGTGTTGCGATGGTGCGCGAAGGGCTCATCGATGAAGAGCACTTCTGGGGCACCATTAACTGCGACGGTGTGGGGCCGAACGGAGACGTTTGCGGTGTCACGACCACGAGCGGACTCGCATGGAAGATCCCGGGACGCGTCGGCGACTCACCCATCCTCGGAGCGGGCCTCTATGTCGACAACGAGGTCGGCGCCGCGGGCTCGACCGGGCGGGGTGAAGCGAATCTCTACGGGCTTTGCTCCTTCTTCGTCGTCGAAGAGATGCGGCGCGGTGCGTCTCCGAAAGATGCCGGTATGGCCGCGTTGAAACGGGTTCAAGCGAACACGGTCGAAAAGCGGCTTCTCAACAGTCGCGGCCTTCCGAGCTTCGGGCTCTCGTTCTACGTGACCAATAAGAACGGCGACTTCGCAGGCGTTTCGATGTACGCGACCGAGCGCTCGAAATATGCCGTATGCACGGACAACGGCGCCGAGTCGTTGCCGCTCGAGCCGCTTTTCGAGGGAAGCTGGACGGACGAGTAAGGGCGAGTTGCTGCCCTTCAATATTACTGGAGAGGCCAGCCGGTGACGGGGTCGCGCCAAAGGCTGGTCCCCCATCCGTTGCTCCAGAACTGCTTGGGCGGGCCGCGGTAGGGGCCAGATTCCGCGGCCGGCGCGATGTGGTAGCCGGCAATGCCGAAAGGGGCCCCATATGCGTTTCCACTGCAATTTGTCCATGATGTGCTCGCGGAGCTCCTCCGGGTCGTAGTCGAAGGAGAAGTCGAAAACGATGCGATCACTCGGCGCGGGTTCTTTTTTTTCGCTTTGCTGGGCCCATGCGGGAGCGATCAGAACGAAAACGAGAACGGTGACAACTCCGTAGCGCCCGCCCATTTGGCCAGGCTAAGGCCGTTTCCAGCCATTGTCAAACACTAGAGCAAGTTGCGAGGATCATTCCGGCGCAATAAGATGCTAAATTCGGAGGCGCTAGGGAAGCTCTCTTGAAAATTCTGGCTATCACCGCCGGCGCGGCCAACATGTATTGCGGGAGTTGTCTACGTGACAACGCTCTCGCGACCGAGCTTCGCCGCCAAGAGCACGACGTAACGTTGGTACCGATCTACACGCCGACGCGCACCGACGAGCCCAACGTGAGCGAGGAGCGCGTTCTCTACGGTGGAGTGAATGTTTATCTTCAGCAGACCGTCCCGCTGTTTCGCCATACGCCCAAGTTCATCGATCGTCTCTTCGACTCTAAATGGGTCATGCAGCTCGTGAGCAAAGTCTCGGTCTCAACCGACCCAGCAAAGCTAGCGGAGCTCACCGTCTCGACGTTGAGGGGCGAGCACGGCTTTCAGAAGAAGGAAGTCCGCAACGTGACCGATTGGCTAAAGAAGCACCCGAAGCCCGATGTCATCATCCTGCCCAACTCGCTCATGATAGGCCTCGCGCTCCCGCTCGCACGAGCGCTCGAGGTGCCCGTGGTGTGTACGCTCCAAGGGGAGGACTTGTTTCTCGATGGTCTTCCGAAAACCCACCGGGCGGAGGCCATCGAGCTCATCCGAGAACAAGTCGAGCACGTCGACGCGTTCATAGCGGTAAGCGATTACTACGCGGAATTCATGGGTAAGCTTCTCGCGATCCCGGCGGAGAAGATGACCATGGTACCGCTTGGTATCAACTTCGACGGCTACGAGTCCGCGGATCCGCCTGAGCTCGACGAGGGTCCCCTCAAAATCGGCTACTTCGCACGCATAGCACCTGAGAAAGGGCTTCACAACCTCGTGGAGGCCTATCGGTTGCTGCGCGAGCGTAGCGATTTGCCTGCGACGCGACTCGAGGTTGCGGGCTACCTCGGACGCGAGCACCGCGGTTATCTGGCCAAAGCTGAAAGCGACATGCACCGCTACGGGCTCGGAGACGAGTTCCACTATCACGGCGTGCTCGATCGGCAGGAGAAGATAGATTTCCTACGCTCCCTGGCCTTGGCGTCGGTGCCGACCGACTACCAAGAGCCGAAAGGGATCTTTCTCCTGGAGGCGATGGCGGCAGGGACACCGGTAGTCCAGCCGCGCAAGGGGGCTTTCGCCGAGATCGTGGAAAAAACCGGCGGTGGTTTGATCGTCGACGCGAACGATGCCGCTGTACTCGCAGAAACACTGGCACGCTTGTGTTTGGACGCGTCCGAGCGCCAGAAGCTTGGGCGCCGAGCCTCCGAAGGCGTACGACGTCACTACAGTGTTTCGGAAATGGCGCGACAGTCAGTCGCAGTTTTCGAGAAACTCGCTGCGCGGGAGCCGGTTGCTGAAAAACAGCAAGTGGAAACGGGAGTCGTCACGGTTTGAGTAACTTGAGCACCGACATCGAAGAAAAGAGTGCGAGCGCCAAACAGGCGCTCGACGCCCACGTACGTGAGATTGTGGAATGGCATTTCGATCCCGAGACGGGGACGCCCTTCTGGCTCGATTTCCAGGAGAAGCTCGACTTCGACCCGCGCGGAGACATCCAAGCGTTCGAGGATTTGCGGCGATTCCCGCTCTTCGAAGACGAGTGGCTCCGCGGGGGGCCGCTCAGGCGCTTCGTACCGAAAGCGTATCAGGATCGTCCCATCTATGTCTTCGAGACCGGGGGCACGACGGGCATTCCCAAGAGCCGCGTGGCGATCGACGACTTCCGTATCGACTACGAGCTGTTCAGCGAGACCCTTCCTGAAGAGCCTTTCCCGAAGGGCGCGAATTGGCTCATGCTCGGGCCGTCCGGGCCGCGCCGCTTGCGACTCGCAGTCGAGCATCTCGCGCAGTACCGCGGCGGTATCTGTTTCGGGCTCGACTTGGATCCTCGATGGGTCATCAAGCTCATCAATAAGGGTTGGACGGAGCACCTCGAGGCGTACAAGAGCCACGTAATCGATCAAGCCATGACGCTTTTGAGTGCGGGGCACGACTTGAAGGTTTTGTTCACAACACCCAAGCTCCTCGAGGCCTTCGCGCTACGGCTTGAGGACGAAGGCTCGAGTCTCAAGGAAGCCGGTTTCACGGGTATTTTTTCCGGTGGCACCGAGTTCACCCCGCAATGGACGCGCTTTGCGGTTGAAGAGCTTCTCGACGGCGTCTATATCACGCCGACTTACGGCAATACTTTGATGGGCCTTGCGGCGTCGAAGCCGGTCGGGCCGCACGATGGCTACAAAATTACTTATTACGCGCCACAGCCTCGGGCAGTTATCGAAGTCGTCGACCCCGATGACGGGCGCACCATGGTCGGCTACAGTGAGTCCGGCCGCGTTCGTCTCACGACATTAACCAAAGAGTTCTTCGTGCCCGGCTTTCTCGAGCGTGACGAAGGCGAGCGGGAAGAGCCGTACGAAACCTATCCGTGGGACGGCGTCAGCGGCGTTCGACCCTTCCAGGAGCTTGCGTCGGCCACGACGGTCGGCGTCTACTAGCGCAGGTCTCATGATCGACATTCCTGTTCTTCGTTGGGGACAGCCCTACGACAGCTTGGAAAAAGACACCGTCGTCCATTTCGACACGGGTGAAGAGCTCGCCACCGTGAGCCTCGCAGGCGGCGGGCTAATCGAGCGCGACATGCGTAAAGCGCAAAGAGCGCGCGACGTTCTGCGAGAGATCCCGCCAGGGGATCTCATCGAGATGGTGAAAAGGGCCGCGGATCTCTACATGAACGAAGAGCTCCCACTCGGAAACGGCAGACAAGGGCCCGATGATTTCGTCAAGTATCAGTCCGCGACGACGGGGCTTCCCGAGCACATGTGCCGCGCGAACATGGAGAAAAACCATTTCGTGCTGACGCGTATGGACGAAGTGCTCGATGCGCTCACGCGCGGCTTGGACCTTTCGATTCTCGAAAACGGCTACGGCGTCGAAGAGCGCGGCGTAACGCTGAGCTATCAGGCTCAAACACCGGTGCTCGGCTTGGTGCTGCCTTCTAACTCTCCGGGAGTGCACACGCTGTGGACGCCGGTCATACCGCTCCAGATCGGTCTCGTCTTCAAGCCTGGGCCGCAGGAGCCGTGGACGCCCTATCGGATGGCGGAAGCTTTCTTTGAAGCGGGTGTGCCTCGGGAAACGATTTCCATCTATCCGGGCCTCGGGGACATCGGTGCCGCGGTGCTCAAAAGCTGCAGGAGGAGCATGATCTTCGGCGGCCAACCAACGGTAGAGCGCTACAAAGGGGACCCGCGCGTTCAAGTACACGGCCCGGGCTTCAGCAAGATTTTGCTCGGTGACGACGTCGTGGACGACTGGGAGAGCTATCTCGACGTCATGGTCGACAGTGTACTGATCAATAGCGGGCGAAGCTGTATCAGCTGCTCCGGCATTTGGGCGTCTCGCCACACGAAAGAGATAGCAAAAGCCATCGCGGAGCGCCTAGGGCCGGTGGCTCCCCGCTCCCCGGAAGACCCAGAAAGCGCGCTCGCAGCCTTTACCGTGCCAGGTGTCGCTGAGGCCATCTCGAATGAAATCGACCGGCACCTCGAAGAGGCGGGGAGTGAGGACGTAACGCGAAAGTATCGAGGAGAGGACGAAGCGCGGCTCGTCCCCCATAAACGGTGCGATTACTTGAGGCCCACCGTCATCCATTGTGAGTCTCCCGATAATTGGCTCGCGAACCAGGAATATATGTTCCCCTTCGTCTCCGTCGTCAACTGCCCGCAGGAAAAGATGATCGGTACGATTGGCGACACGTTGGTGGGTAGCGCCATTACATCGGACGAGGGTTTCCGAAGCCAGCTCCGAGACGCCGTCCACATCGATCGACTCAACGTCGGTCCCGTCCCAACGATCCGTCTCAACTGGCTACAGCCGCACGAGGGGAACATCATCGATTTTTTGTTTCGTGCCCGCGCCTATCAGGAGGCCTGAAAGGTCGAGGTTTTGCTCGAAGCACGGGAGCTCGTCAAGAATTTTCCCACACCAAAAGAACCTCTCGCGGTTCTCAAGGGGATCTCGCTCACGCTCGAGCGCGGCGACGCTCTCTCCATCATGGGCCCGTCGGGCGGCGGGAAGAGCACGCTGCTCTTCGTGCTCGGCGGGCTCGACAAGCCCACCTCGGGCGTCGTCGAGCTCGATGGCGAAAACCCCTTCGCGCTCGACGACAAGGCGGTCGCGGCATTCCGAAACGAGAAAATCGGTTTTGTGTTTCAAGATCATTGTCTTCTTCCGCAGTGCAACGTGCTCGAGAACGTCTTGGCGCCGACTCTTGTCGCCCCTCGTGGCACTTACCGCGAGCGTGCGGAGGCCCTTGTTCATCAAGTCGGACTGAAGGACCGTCTGACGCATCGCCCGGCGGAGCTCTCGGGCGGCGAGAAGCAACGTGTGGCCATTGCGCGGGCGCTCATCCGCGATCCGACGCTTCTTCTCTGTGACGAGCCGACCGGCAATCTAGATGGCGAGACCTCGGAACCCGTCGCCTCCTTGCTTCTCGACCTCGACGCCCGGGCCGAGCGAATCCTGGTCGTCGTAACCCACAGTGAAGCGCTCGCGAGTCGCTTCAAAAGGCGCGCGGAGCTCAGGGGCGGAGTTCTTCTCGAATGACGTTTGGGCAGTTGGTCGCGCGCAGCCTTCGGTATTTTTGGCGGACCAACGTTGCAGTGGTGCTCGGTGTGGCCGTCGCGGTGGGGGTTCTCACCGGCGCGCTTCTCGTAGGGGATTCTGTTCGCGGAAGCTTGCGGGAGCTCTTCCTGGCACGTCTAGGCAACACCAAGAGCGTTATCGTGGCCAACACTTTCTTTCGCGACGCCCTCGCTGAAGAGTTGGGCCCTGACACCGTTCCGCTCATTGCCTTCGAAGGGATGCTGACGCATGAAGTGAGCGGGCGTCGGCGAGCGGATGTCCAAGTCTATGGAGTGGATGCGCGGTTTTGGGCCTTTCACGGCGTGGCGGATCCGGCGCTGTCCCAGCGCGGCGCCACTCTGACGCCGAGCCTCGTGGAAGAGCTCGAAAGTTCTGACGGGGATACTTTGCTGCTGAGGGTGGAGCAGCCCTCTGCGGTGTCCCGAGGGTCGCTCCACGGTTCCAAGGAAAACACCGGACGTACGCTCAGGCTGACGCAAGAGGCGGCAGCGGTGCCCGAGTTCTCGCTCTATCCTCAGCAAGACAGCGTGAAGGCCGTTTTTCTGCCGCTGTCGCGCTTGCAGAGAGATCTCGGGCAGGAAGGAACCGTCAATACGATTCTGATCTCAGGGAGCGGTGCTGCAGAGCCAAGGCTTCAGGAGACGGCCACGCTTTCGGACTTGGGCGTAAAGCTACGCGCTCTCGACTCCGGAGAGGGCTACGCGATCGAATCGCGCGCTTTGATGCTGAGCGGTCCCGTCGTTGAGGCAGTGCGCGACGAAGCGGCTGAACGAGGGCTCGAGACGACTTCGATTCTGACCTATCTCGCGAATACGCTACGCGTCGGCGAGAGGGAAGTGCCGTATTCTCTCGTCACGGCGCTCGACAGCCGCACTTATGAGAGCCTCGTGCCTTCCGAAGAGATACTCTCGCCGAGCCTCGTGCTCAACGAATGGGCGGCGTCCGATCTCGAGGCGAAACGCGGCGACGCGCTGACGATGGAGTACTACCTCTGGCGCGACGATGGCCTTATCGTAACCGAAAGCGCGGAGTTCATCGTAGACGCCGTCATCCCGATGGAAGGCTTTGGTGTCGATCGCGAGCTAGCACCGGAATATCCGGGCATATCGGGCGCCGATAATCTCGGCGACTGGGAGCCGCCTTTTCCCATCGACCTTCGGCGCGTTCGAGACAAAGACGAAGAATATTGGGATGAGTACCGCACGAGCTCGAAGGCATTCATTCGTCTCACGCGCGGGCAAAGAATTTGGCCCGTGCGTCAGGGAAAGCTGACCTCGATTCGGGTAAGCCTACAGGCGGAGGACGCCGTGGGCTTCGAGCGAGGCTTGCGGGCGCGCCTCGACCCGCTCGCTCTGGGATATTCTGTGATTGCAGCGCGGGCCGACGGCATGCGGGCGTCCGAGGGTGCGACCGACTTCGGTGAGTACTTCGTATATTTCAGCTATTTCCTCGTCGTCGCCGCGCTTTTGCTCACGGGGCTTTTCTTCAAGCTTTCTGTCGAGCAGCGTCTTCGCGAAGTCGGAACACTCGTTGCGCTCGGCTTTCCCATGCAACGCGTGCGGCGCTTGTTCACGCTCGAAGGCGTCGTCCTGTCGGGGATAGGGGGCCTTGTCGGTATCGTCATCGCCGTTTCTTACGGGTGGCTCATCATGTACGGATTGCGCACGTGGTGGGTCGATGCCGTTGGAACGCGCCTTTTAACGCTTCACGTTAGCGCGGCTTCGCTGTTTATCGGCGTCGTAGGCGGCGTCGGCGTTGCTTGTTTGGCGATCGCTTGGACGCTCCGTCATCTCGAAAAGATCTCGTCGCGAAACTTGCTCGCTGGCGAGACCGGTGGTGAGACGGCGGCGTCCAAGCTGCGAAGCTCCCGCAGGGCGTCACGGCTCGCATGGAGCGCGACAGCGCTCGGCTTGCTGCTCGTCGCGGGCGCAGGAACGGGCGCCGTCAATGAAGTCGCAGGATTCTTCGGCGCCGGGAACCTGCTTCTCGTCTCGCTCTTGTTGTTTCAATGGCTCTCGTTGAACGCGGAGGCCAAGCGCGTCGTCTCCGGGCAAGGTGCCGGAGCGATGGCACGGCTCGGCTTCCGGAACGCGACCTACCGCCCGGGTCGAAGTCTCACGGCGGTTGCACTCATTGCTTTCGCGAGCTTTACCATCGTCGCCGTCGACGGGTTTCGCAAGAACGATCGGGCCGTGGACCTCGCCCGTGATTCTGGAAGTGGCGGCTATCCGCTCATGGCGGAGTCGCTTCTTCCGCTCCACTGGGACCCGAACACGCTCGAGGGGCGGGACGCCGCCAACTTGCCCTATCCGGAGGATCCGGACGCACTCGACCTGGAAATCCAGACCTTCCGGTTGCGTCCCGGAGATGACGCTAGCTGCTTGAATCTCTACCGGCCGCAGAACCCACGACTTCTCGCGGCCAACGGTGCGTTCATCGAGGAGGGCCGCTTTCGCTTCTCGGCATCGCTCGCCGAGACGCCAGAGGAGGAAGCGAATCCCTGGCTATTGCTCCGAAAGAGCTTTTCCGACGGCGTCGGTCCGGTCATCCCTGTAATCGGTGACGCGAACTCGATGACCTACGTGCTCCATCTAGGCCTCGGCGAGGACTTTGTTTTGTCACGGATAGGGGAGACTCCCCTTCGGCTACGTCTCGTAGCGACGCTCGCCGATAGCATCTTTCAAAGCGAGCTTCTGAGCTCGGAAGAGAATTTCCTCGCGCACTTTCCCGAAGCGGATGGTTTTCGCTTCTTCCTCGTCGACACGCCTCCCGCGAGTGTTGACGAAGCGAGCGCGCTTCTCGAAGCCCGCCTCGCGGATTTCGGGCTCGACGTCCAAAGCACGAGCGAGAAGCTCGAGGGCTACCACCGGGTGGAGAACACCTACTTGTCCACTTTCCAAACGCTAGGAGGACTGGGGCTGGTCCTCGGAACGTTTGGGCTCGCGGCCGTACTTCTACGCAATGTGCTCGAGCGGCGGCGCGAGCTCGCGCTTCTGCGAGCCGTAGGCTATGAAAACCGCCATTTCTCGCTCATGATCGCCGCGGAGAACGGTCTCCTTTTGTTCCTCGGCCTTCTGACAGGAAGTCTCGCCGCAATGGTAGCCATAGCACCTGCGCTCGTCTCCCGGGGCGGTAGCTTCGGCGGCGGTTTTTTGGGCCTGCTGCTTGGTGCTGTCGTCGTGAGCGGCCTCCTGTCCTCGTTGCTCGCTATGACCGCGGTCTTTCGCACGCCGCTGCTCGCGAACCTGCGCGCCGAATAGGCGTGTTGACCGCGCCGAGCTCGAGAGTGACAATAAAGAAAGCCTTTCAAAGCGGCAGACTAAACCATGTCCGAACCTCTCACGCCCGAGTTGCGGGCCGAGCTAAAGCTAAAAGAGTCGCTCCTCGGAGCCATCCAGGATTTCTTCGACGAGCAGCTTGCCGCGAAAGTGGAGGGCGCAGACGCGAAGCGACCACGCGTGTCGGACCGCCAGCTCCAACTCGCGACGGCCGTCCTTCTTCTCGAGGTAGCGCGCTGTGACTTCGACTTGCGCGCCGACGAGCTCAACGCGGTCTCGGCGGGGGTGCGGGATGTTCTTGGTCTGATGGAAGACGAGGCCGTTGCCGTGGTCCGTTTCGCCGAGGAAGAAGTGCGACAGTCGAAACGCATCCACGAGTTCACGAACCTCGTCGATCGGCACTACACGCCCGAGCAGAAAAAGACCGTCGTCCAATACCTATGGGGTGTCGCATTCGCCGATGCGCAGCTTCTGCCGAGCGAGGAATATCTCGTCCGTAAGATTTCCGAGCTACTGCACGTCCCGCGAGCGGACTTCCTCGACGCGAAAATCAAAGCGCGAGAGGCCTTTCGATAGCCCGGAAAGACTTGCGTCTTTCCGCACGCCGCGCGAGACTTGGCGTGCGGAGGACACGATGTTTCTGACCAAGAAGCTAACACTACCGACACCAGAAGACGCTCTTCCAGGCCGCGCCGAGCCAATGGCTGTTCCGGACACGCATTTCGTGAACGGGAATCCTTTGAAGCCGCCTTTTCCAGAAATGTTCGAGACCGCGATGTTCGGTTTCGGGTGTTTTTGGGGAGCCGAGAAAGTCTTCTGGGAGATCGATGGCGTGCACACGACCGCGGTCGGCTATGCGGGCGGCTCCACCCCGAACCCCACCTATCACGAAGTCTGCTCCGGACGGACGGGTCACAACGAGGTCGTCTTGGTCGTGTTCGATCCGAGTGTCATCGGCTATGAAGAGCTCCTCAAAGTGTTTTGGGAGGCCCACGATCCGACCCAGGGCATGCGCCAGGGAAACGATATCGGCACCCAATACCGCTCAGAGATCTATACCCATTCAAAAGCGCAAGCGCAGGCGGCAGAATCTTCTCTCGTAACCTACCAAGAGCGGCTGAGCGCGGCTGGCTACGATCCCATCACGACGGAGATTCTTCAGGCGCGGGAGTTCTACTACGCCGAGGACTACCACCAGCAATATCTCGCGAAGAACCCGGGAGGCTATTGCGGCCTCGGCGGAACGGGCGTCGCGTGTCCGACCGGTCTTTCCGTCGAATAACGCGGTGGCCGTGGTGGTGCCCCCAGCCTTTCGACGTGCGTCGGCATAGCGCCCCGATCTCCGCGTAGCGCAATTTTAGCGCATGGTCCCGCTAGTTCGACGCTAGGCCATCCACTAGAGCACGCTCTTGCTGGACTTGCGCGACCAATTCGGAGAGTGCCTGGGAGACAACGGTGACGTAATATTTCGCTTCTTCCCACGCTTCTTCTTCCAGTCCTTCGCGGATACCCGGAATCGTCTTGACCCCGTAGCCTGTATAAAAGCCCGGCGCGTAAACCTGGTGGCGGAACCACTCCCGCTCGGGGAGGCCTTCGTCGTGGGAGAGCCGCCGCTCCGACGTGTAGAGAAGCTGGTTTAGCCGCTCGAGCTCGGGTTGTGACTGCACCGCGCTCGAGCTCATCGTGGCGAGCTTCTCGAGCGCGCGCTCGTACTCTTCGCCTGCTTCGCTCAGCTTCGCGAGCGCGGCTTCCACAGGAGCGAGGTCGATCTCTGGCGCGTTCTCCCGCTCTTCGTGCTCTTGTTTGATCTCTTCGACGTAGCGGCTCATCGTGTCGGAAAGATCGGTGAAGTTGAACGGGAGTACGGTGGCGTTCGCGAGCCGCATGATCGTGGTGCCGATGGTTTGCGACAAGGCGCGGCCAAAAACGAAAGACCCGTCAGAGAAACGTGTATACCAATCGAACGAGTCGTAGTTCGAATGGTAGATGCCGCCCGGGCTGTCGCCGCCGAAGCCGAGGTTCAAGGACGCCATCGTCAGGTGGTCGAGAAATACAGTGTAGTCGGAGCCAGAGCCGAGCGCCCCGATCCGGAGATCGTCGGTCTGCTCGATTTCCGCGCGGTCTTCATCGCTATCGGCCGTCTCGATCCGCCGTCGTCGTGCTGCCTCCCAAACACTGACCCCGCGCTCGGGGTCAGGGATGTCGCGGATGACATCGTTGACGAGCTCTTGGAGCGTATGGCTTCCCGACATCCCGAGCCAGCCTTTTCCGCTGCTATCGCTATTGATGTACACCACACCTTTCTCGGTGAGCTCTTCCTTGTGTGTCTCCGCCCACTCGGTAGAGCCGAGCAGACCCCATTCTTCGCCGTCCCAGGACGCGAGGACGATCGTGCGCTTCGGCTTCCATCCTTGCTTCATCAGCTCGGCGAACGAGCGCGCCGTCTCCATCAACGCGACGTTGCCGCTCGTCGGGTCCGTGGCGCCGTTGTTCCAGGCGTCGTGATGGTTTCCGTGGACGATCCATTGGTCGGGATAAACACTCCCGTCGATGCTGGCGATGACGTTGTAGAGCGGACGGCTCTTCCACTCGATCGCGAGCTTTACGCGCACTTTCGACGGCCCCGGTCCGATGTGGTAGGTGATGGGAAGCGCGCCGCGCCAGTCCTCGGGCGCGACCTCGCCGCGCAAGTTTTTCAACAGAGGGAGCGCGTCACCATAGGAAATGGGAAGAACCGGGATCTTGACGAGCGTCTTCGCTTCACTGAGCTCGAGTCGTTCTTGATCCGTCTTGGCGCCGAAGCCCGGGCTCAGTGGGTCGCCGGGGTGAACGGGCATATCCATGATGCTGCCGCGTTGCACGCCATGCTCGGGGCGATAAGGCCCGTCTGGATAAGTTTGCCCCTGGTAGTAGCCGTCATCACGAGGGTCGGAATAGATGAGGCAGGCGATCGCGCCATGGGTTTGTGCGAGCTTGGCTTTGATGCCGCGCCAGCTTCGGCCGTAGAGGGCGATGACGATTTTGCCTTCTACACTGAGGCCTTTGGACTGAAGCGTTTCGTAGTCCTCCGGGATCCCGTAATTCACGTAGATGAGCTGACCGGTGACATCTCCGTCGGCTGCGTAGGCGTTGTAGGTCGGAAGCGACCCATCATCAGCAGAGTCTTTGTCGTTCAAGACGGGTGGCTCGCGAAGCAGAAGCACGTAGTTGTCTGGCTCGAGAAGCTCGACATGACGTTCGATCGGGAGCGGCATCAGCGCTTGCGTTTCCTCGATCCACGCGTTGAGGCCCCATGACTTGAACTGCGCGTGGATGTACTCGGCGACTTTCTTACTGCCGGGTAGGCCGGCTATGTGCGGCTCTTCGGTGATGATGCGCATGTACTCGCGAAGATTGGCAGGCTCGGGGATCGAGCGATATTTTTCTTCCCATTCGCGTTGCGTCTCGATCTCATCTTTCAGAAACCCTTTGAGATTCGAATCTTCCGCAGATTGGAGAGGCGAGGCCCCCCCGAGGACGAGGAGGGCCAGGCCCAGGCCCAGGATCGCTCCCTTCAGAGAATGAGACATGCGCTTAAAGCTCCTTTACTGTGCCGAGTGTAAGTCTCGGAGTAACGCCGCTACATCCGAGAGCCCTTGTTGCTCAGCGAGGGTCGTGAGTCGTTTGGCTTCGGCGGGTGCGAGGGTCGCGTTTCGTCGCAGGAGTGTTTCGATGAGATCGCAATTAGCGTTTAGAGCGGCGATCGTCAGTGGCGTCCGCCCGTGGGTGTCGGCGACATTGACGTCAGCGCCCGCCTCGGCGAGCCGCTCGACGAAAGCGGTGCGGCCCTCTTCTGCAGCTTTGAAGAGTGCCGTCTCCCCTTGCCGTGTCTTGACGTCGACAGCGGCGCCTCGCGTCAAAAGAAGCTCGACGAGCTCCTCGTACCCTCCATGGGCGGCCGCAATGAGCGCCGTAGTTCCATTCTCTGCTTGTGAATCGACAGGAGCGCCATGCTCGAGAAGCAAGTGCGCCAGCGCGACATGCCCTCCCGTTGCCGACAAGATCAGCCCGTCGCGACCGAGGTGGTCGACCTGGGCGGGCTCCGCGCCGTGGCTCAGCATCGTCTCTACGAGATCGAGATGACCGTACATCGCGCTCCGCAGGAACGCGCTGAGCCCATGTCGGTCTTTCGCCAGCGGGTCGGCTCCCGATTCGAGTAGGAGGTCGACGACGGCGCGGTTTCCCACCGAGGCCGCCGTCATCAACGCGGTCGTGTCGTCCTGCCGTGTAGCGTTTACGTCGGCCCTAAAAACGGTGATGAGCCGATGTAGAAGCTTGACGTTGCCAGCCTCCGAAGCGAGCATCAACGCCGTCGTTCCGTCGGCGTCTGCTAGGTCGACGTCCGCTCCGAGCTCGAGCAAGAGGTTCACGATCACGTCGTGCCCTTCGAGCAGAGCCAGCGTCAAAGCTGTGCGGCCGTCATCGTTGAGCGCCTCCAGGTTCGCGCCAGCTTCCACGAGTACGTGCACCGTTTCGCCCTGGCCGTGTTGGCTGGCGATCATAAGAGGGGTCGTCGATTTGCGATCCTTAGCGTCGACGTCGCCACCGTTTTCGAGAAGATAGCGCACAACGCTCGTATGGTCGCCGAAAGCGGCAGAGCCGATCGGGGTCACACCGAGCGGGTTACGCGCGTTGGGCTCGGCTCCGGCCTCGACGAGCTTTCGCACAACGTCGACGTGGCCCTCTTGTGCGGCGAGCATCAACGGCGTTGCCTGCGCGCGACCGCGCTCGTCGATGTTCACGCCCTCGACCAGCCGCTTCGACACCGCATCGAGGTCCCCCGCGTGGGCAGCCTCGTGAAGGGTCGGCCCACGGGAGCCGCGCTTGAATAAACCGAGAATGAGCAAGCCCATCGCTGTGCAGACGGGAGTTTATCGCGAACCGGTGGGGCGTGCCTCCCAAAAATCCTCCGACAAGCACGATTATGAAGCCTGGCAAAAAATATATATCCGGACTAACCGGCAAGTGCTCCGTGATCATCCCGAAGCTAGAGCGACGATGGAGAAGCGTATTTCTGAGCTTCAAGCCGCAGGATGGATACCGTGAGCCAAGCGGCCTACGTGCTCGCTGTCAATAGCGCCGTACCGTATGCCGCTCTTGCCGCCATGCGTCGCGCCGAGCAGCTTGTCGAGCTCGAGCTTGGCTTATTGCGCTCGTCGTACTTGCGAAGCTTCGCAAGTGGTCCCGTGACAAACCCGCCCGAAGGTGTACCCGTAATTCGAGGGCCCTTCGGTGCCGGCGGGTTTTTGCACGTGGCGTACGAAGCTTCGCATGCCGCTTGCAATTGTGCTCGTTGGGTTTAGTGAGCGCGACCAGCAGGCAGGGGCTCGCTGAGATACGCAATAGAGGCAGCGGCTAAAATGGAAACCTGGCCCGCTGTGGGCCAGGTTTCCAATAAGAAAGGAAAACGTGGACAGCTCGGAAGCCGGGATCGCAACGTGATATCAAAGAGAAAACGGGCGTTTCAAGGGCAGAGCAGGATCGCACTGAGAAGCACGTGGCGCTAGCCGAGCGCTACCCGTTCATGAAGGCGTGGAATCGTGCTGATGTGCTACGCGTCGGAGCTGAACTGGAGAGCGAGTCATTCAATCAGGCTCAGCGGATTGTTTAGAACGTCTAAGCTAAGCGAACAACGCCGGCTCCCCACCGGTGTGAAGGTAGACGATCGTGTCCTTCCGACCCAGACGCTTGGACGCGATCTCGGCGATGAGTCCCGCCATCGTCTTTCCCGTATAGGTCGGATCGAGAAACACGCCCTCGGTCTGCGCCACGAGCCGAATCGCCTCGTGGCCTTCTAGCGTCGGGATACCGTACCCAGCGCCAATGAAACCGTCGCGCACGAATAGCGTGTCCTCCGCCACGTCGATGGTATGGCCGACATTTTCAGCGGCTAGGACGGCAAAACGCTGAATGCGTCGTCGGCATTCGGCGACGGGCCGGCTGACCGTAATTCCGAGGATACGATACGGCGCTTGATAGATTTTGGCCCCAGCCACGAGCCCGGCATGCGTCCCGCAAGCGCCCGTCGTTACGACCAACCACGTGGGAGAGAGCTCACGAGCTAGAAGCTGCTCGCGCATCTCGCGCACGCATTCGATGTAGCCGACGGCGCCGAGCCCGCTAGTACCGCCGCGCGGGATGACATAGGGCCTTCGGCCGCTCTCGCGAAGCTCGTTGGCCACCTCGTCGATGCGCGTGTCTACGAGCGCGCGGTCGGGATCGCCAGTAAATCGCAGATCCACGTCGAGCAGCTCGTCCAGGAAGAGGTTACCGCGAGCTTGGTCGGGTCGGGCGTCGTGCATCACAGCAACGATGTCGAGCCCCGCTGCCCGTGCCGCAGCTGCGCTAGCGCGCACGTGATTTGATTGAGGTCCCGCGCCCGTGACGATCACATCCGCATCCTGCGCGATCGCTTGAGCCATAAAGAGCTCGAGCCCGCGGATCTTGTTCCCGCCGAATCCAAACCCTGTAAGGTCGTCGCGTTTGATGAAAATGCGTGGCCCACCCAGCCTTTTCGACAGACGGGGCGCCTCGACGAGCGGCGTGGGGAAGATCCCGAGAGGGAAGCGGTGCGGGAGCGTCAGGTCAGTGGCCATGTCGAAGCCGCGCACCGAGTAACGAACAAGACGAGCGCAATGGGGATGTAGAGGCTCGCCGCTATCCACACCGAGCGCTTCGCACCCGCTACGCTGCCCGCAGCGTGGTAGCACTGCACGTAGCTCTGATCGATTCCAAAGCCAAAGCTTTCGGGAGTGCGGCGGTGCCGAGCGAAATACGCGCCGAGCAGAACCACGCCGACAACGTAAATTGCGAGGACAGTGACGTCGGCGGTCGGCAACGGTCTCATGAAGTGTGACGCATATTACTCTACAACCCAAATGGACTCGAGGGGATCGTCCCGAACCGCTTGTTCCTGGCGAGCGCGTTCTCACTACGGCGTTGGCCATGGGATCTTGGAACGACTTGCAGAAAAAGAGTCACCAATCCGACAAAGTACCTTTGGCCGAGTGTTCTAGAGCGGGTCGGTTAGTGCTACGATAGCGTCGGCGGTATGAGGAGCGCGGGCATTAGGCGCCGAGGTCTGAACTCTCGCGGACGAATTCGTTTTCGCTGCCGCGGTTTCCTTTTATTCGAGGTATCAAGATGAACTACGCCTCTGTGACCATGTGTTTGAGCGGGTTGCTGCTGTGCGGACTCACGCCGAAGGCACGCGCTCAGACACAACCGGCCCAAATAAACGGAACGCTCCACGACGAGCGGGGAGGGGTTTTGGTTGGTGCGACCATCACGGCGAAGAACCTGCAGACCGGAAACGTCGCGACCGTCTTCTGCGACGCCCGGGGACACTATGAGTTCTCCGGGCTCGAGGGTGGCGATTACGATCTACAGGCGGTGTTGCCCGGTTTTCGCAGCGAGGTTGCCACCGTCACGGTCGCGCCGGGCGAGCCCCAAACGTTGGACCTCACGCTGCAGATCGCCGCCATCAGCGAGACCGTCACGGTCACCCGCGCCGAGCAGTCGCTGTCCGTGGTTCCGCAGGCCGTAAGCGTCGTTTCCGGCGAGGAGATCCAGTTCGGGCAGCGCAGGGCGACACCGGCCGAGACCCTCCGGGCCATTCCCGGCGTGTACGCTCAGAACCGTCACGACTTCTCGAAGACGGGCGGTATCAGGCTCAACATCCGGTCGCCTCTTCCGAGGGGCTTCGGCATGGCGGGCATTCAGCTCATTCAGGACGGGATCCCCCTCACCACCGCAGATGGAACGACGCAGCCGACGAACATCAATCTGGGATCCACCGGACGGATCGAAGTCATTCGCGGGCCAAGCTCGGTGCTCTATGGGAACTCCGCAGCAGGAGTCGTCGCTTTTCGTACAGAGTTCCCACCGTCGCGTCCGCTCGTCATCACACCGGACTTCCAGTTCGGCAGCTACGGGTACGAGCGCCAAGCCGTCAAAGTCCAAGGATCCTCGGGCCGGGTCGGCTACCTGGTGGATGTGAGCCGCATCGCGACCGACGGGTACCGCCAGCACAGCGCCGGGGAGGTTCGTCAGGCCAACGTAGTGATCCGTACAGAGCTGACTCCAAAGACCGAGCTCCGGGGCATCTTCAACCTGTTCGACCTCCCTTTTGGCCAGAGCTCGAGCACGCTGACGCGATCGGACGCCATGGACAACCCCCAAAGCGTCAGGTCGCTCGCCATCGCTCAGGGATGGGGCGAGAGTGCTACCCAGGGCCAAGGCGGCATCGCCTTTGAGCACCGCTTCGGCGGCGGCCAATCGCTCCGAGCGAGCGGCTGGGGTATGTGGCGGGACGTGGTGAATCCGATTCCGTTCCGGATCATTCAGCTTGGCCGCACAGGCTCAGGCTTCCGGTCCGAGTACAGTGGTGCCGTTCGAATCGGCACGGTTCCCGTCACTTGGACGGCGGGTGTCGATGCCTCCTCCCAAAACGACGATCGTGTCGAGTTCGTCAACGAGGGGGCCGGTGACGACGGCATGGCGGAGGAGGGGCGCCAGCTGGTCGACCAGGCCGAGAAGGTGTTTTCGCTCGGGCCCTTCGCTCAGGTGAACTTCCAACCACAGCCGCAATGGACGGTGACCGCGGGCATCCGATACGACTACTTCGACTTCGAGGTAACCGATCTCTTCCTGAGTGACGGTGACCAGTCCGGTGGCAGAACGATGGACGCGTTCAGCCCGATGGCCGGTGTGACCTACGCGGCCACCGACGAGCTCAATGTGTACGCCAGCTTATCCACAGCCTACCAAACGCCGACAACCGTCGAGCTGTCGAACCGGCCGACGGGCGAAGGCGGCTTCAATACGGACCTCGAGCCCGAGGATGTGCGGAGCCTCGAGTTCGGACTTCGGGGGCTCGTGCCGGAGTCACGGCTGCACTACGGCGTCGCCGTATACTTCGCCACGCTTAAGAACACGCTCATTCAGTTCGAGCGGGAGGACGAGCAGACCTTCTTCAGGAACGCCGGCGAGTCGACACGCAACGGTCTCGAGCTTCTTCTGGACTGGACCCCGGTCCCGAGCGTTAAGACTCGCCTAGCGTACACGTACCAGGATTTCGAGTTCACGCGATTCGTCACTGACAACGCCGATTTCTCGGGCAATCAGGAGCCCGGCGCACCGCCCAATCGTCTGTTCGCGGAGGTCAGCTTCGAGACCGAGTTCGGGCTCCGCTCGGTCGTGAACTATGAGTGGATGGATGCCTACGCCGTGAACAATGCCAACTCGGAGTCCAACTGGGCCTCCCACGTTGTAAACCTTCGCTTTGCACTCGCTCGCTTGTGGAAGAAGGTAGACCTCCACCCCTTCCTCGGCATCGACAACGTGTTCGACGAGCGCTACAACGGCTCGACCATCCCCAACGCCTTCGGACGCCGGTACTACGAGCCGTCGCCCGGACGCGAGCTCTTTTTCGGCCTCACGATTAGCGGCGGCGTCGACTGAGGGCGGCGCGTTGACGACAACATTCTCCTGCTGCTAGCAATACCTATTCGCGATTCTGCACAAACTGCCAGCCGAACCGCCCTTTGATACACAAGTGGCCGTGCGTCACATCGTGGTCCTGGGGTGAAGTGACGCGTACGATCGCATTATCCTGGACGTGGAGCTCGAGGTTGCAACCCACCCCGCAATACGAGCACACGGTGCGGGTGACATCCTGCTTCGACGCGTCCCACGTGCCCGCTTCGCGGTGGTCGTGCTCCGCTTTGAACATCAGAGCGCCCGTCGGACAGACGCCGATGCAATTGCCGCAATAAACACAGGCGGAATCGTCGAGCGGGGTGTTGAACTCCGTCGAGATGCGGGCGTCGAAGCCGCGACCCGCCACGGCGATGGCAAACGTGTTCTGGGCGTCGGTGCCGCACGCCTCAACGCATTTGTAGCAAAGGATGCAGCGGCTGTAATCGCGCACATACATCTCGTCGTGGATCTTCACGGGCTGCGCGACCGTTTCGGCGAGCTCGCCCGACGGCGCGTGATGGTGTCCCGTGGGTCGGGAGTCTCGATCGCCGGCTTCGGTTGCCGGCGCCGCGGTGCCGAAGCGCTCGGGTTTTGCGTCGTAACGCTCGATGAATCCTTGGATCTCGTCGGTGGCGAGCGACATGTCGACGGACGAAGCGAGAAGCTCGAGCACGAGCTTGCGGCTGTGGCGGACGCGCTCACTGTCCGTCTGGATTTTCATGTCGGGCTCTGCCTCGCGCGAACAAGCCGGAACGAGGGTTCGCGAGCCTTCGAGCTCGACAACGCAGACGCGGCACGCATTGACCGGCGTCAAGTTCTCGAGATAGCAGAGGGTTGGGGTCCCGATGCCTTTTTGGCGGCAAGCGTCGAGTAGCGTCGCCCCTTCGGTTACGGAGACAGCGTCTCCGTCGATTTCGATTTCTACGAGCCGGTCGCTCATGCGTCATCCTTGGGTGCTAAGAGATTCCTCGACAGAGCCGATTGCACGGCGCTCGCCGCGGTGTGGCCCAGGCCGCAAATGGATGCGTCTTTCATGACCTGCGCGAGCTCGTCAATGAGCTCGACTTCGCCGTTTTGGCGCCCGCCGTTTTTCGCGAGGCGGTGTAGCGCCTCCTCGACGCGGACGGTCCCGACGCGGCACGGAACGCATTGCCCGCACGACTCGTCGCGGAAAAACTCGGCGACCCGCAGCAGAATATCCGTCAGGTTCGCACGCTCACCGAAAACCATCACGACCCCCGAGCCGAGGGACGCGCCGATCGCGCGCGTGCCTTCGAAAGTCAGCGGCACGTCGATCTCGTCGGGGCTTACGAAAGAACCGGCCGCACCGCCGAGAAGAATGGACTGGATCCTCTCAGCACCGCCAGCTTTTTCGAGAAGCTCCTCGAGCGTCGTCCCGAAAGGCACTTCATAGAGTCCCGGCTTGGCAACATTGCCGGAGACGCAGAAGAGTTTCGAGCCCGTCGAGTCTTTCGAGCCGATCGATGCGAAGCTCGGGCCGCCATCGCTCACGATGTCGAGCACGTTGACGAGTGTCTCAACGTTGTTGACGACGGTCGGCTTTCCGAAAAGCCCCACTTGTGTCGGGAAGGGTGGCTTGTTGCGGGGCTCGCCGCGAAAGCCTTCGATCGAGTTGAAGAGCGCGGTCTCCTCACCGCAAATATAGGCGCCGGCCCCTCGCCGTATCTCGAGATCGATGCGAAAGCCTTCGCCCATTACGTTCTCGCCGAGAAAACCGCGCCGGGTGGCGCTATCGATCGCGTTTTGCAAGCGTTTTGTCGCGTGAGGATATTCGCCGCGTATATAGATGTAGCCTCGCTCCGAGCCGGTCGCGAAGCACGCGATCGTCATCGCTTCGACGATGGCGAACGGGTCCTCTTCCATCAACACGCGGTCTTTGAACGTCCCGGGCTCCGACTCGTCCGCGTTGCAGACGACATAGTGCGGGCGCACGGGCGCTTTTGCGACCGCGTCCCACTTGATGCCCATCGGGAAGGCAGCGCCGCCACGTCCTCTAAGCCCGGAATCTTTGACCTCTCGAACGATGCCGTCGGAGCCAAGGCTCACCGCCCGCCTGAGCGCTCGGTAGCCCCCGTGCTCCCGATACTCGTCAAGACTCGTAGGATCGGCGACGCCGACGCGGCGGAGAATGCGCAGCCCTTCTTCGCGGGGGTCGGCGGTTTGCGGGGTCGATGGCGCGGGCGTCGGTCGCTCGTTCCCACCTTCTAGACCCTGCCGCACACCGTCCGCTGTGGCCGCCGTAAGAACCCAGTCTTCATCGCCCGCGAGCTGAAACATTACCGCGGGGCCGCGCTCGCATTGGCCTAGACACGGGCTGCGGTGCCATGAGCCCGCATCGAAGGTTTTCTCGAGCGTGGCACAGAGGTCGTCCGCGCCCGCAAGCTTACACGCGATGTCGTCGCAGACATGCGCCACGCGCGCCGGGCGCTTCTCGGTGGCGAGGAGGGAGTAGAACGTCACGACACCGTAAGCCTCGGCCGGCGGAACCATGAGGCGCCGACAGATGTAGTTCAAAGCACCTTGGCTGACCCAACCGATGCCGCCTTGTATAGCACGCAGAGCTGGGAGCAGAAGATGGCGGCGCGCTTCGGCGGCGTGACGTCCGCCGCGTACGATGTGCGCTTCGAGCGCCTCACCCGGCTCGTCGAGCTCGGTGGGTGGGCCGAGCAAGTTGTCGAGTGCCGCGCGCTCCTCGTCCGTAGGAGCGGCGTCCAGGAAGTGAAGGTCCATGAAGGGTTCCTAAGTGGCGTCGATGCGAATCGCGGTGGCTTTGAACTCCGAAGTGCCCGACTTGGGATCCCACGCCTCGATCGTGAGCTGGTTGACGTCGACCTCGTCGGGGAAATGAAGCGTGAGGAACGCGAGCCCCGGCCTCAAGTTCGTGTCGAAGCGTACCGGTGCTTCGATCGAGCCGCGACGCGACGTGATCTTAACGTTCTGCCCTTCGTGAACGCCGTAGCGCTCCCCGTCCGCGGGCGCGAGATCGAGCGTCTCGCGATTACGGATAGGGGAGTCGAAGCTTCCGGTCTGGACACCCGTGTTGTAAGAGTCGAGCCGCCGGCCCGTGGTGAGACGAAGCGGGAACTCGTCGGTCAGCTTGTCGACCGGCGGGACTTGCTCGACGATCGAAAAAGGCGCGAGACGTCCACCGGCGGGACGCTCCCAAAGTCGGCCATGAAGGAACGGGCTACCGGGATGGCTCTCGTCCGGGCACGGCCATTGCAGCCCCCCGAGCTCTTCGAGGCGCGCATAGCTCATGCCCGCGTGCAACGGCGAGAGGCTTCGAAGCTCATCCCATGCCTCTTCGGCCGTCGGCACGGACCAATCATGGCCCATCGCTTGCGCGAGCCGGCAGATGATCTCGATATCGTCTTTCGCTTCGCCCGGCGCGTCGAGCGCCTTGCGCACCCGTTGGACCCGTCGCTCGCTGCTCGTCACCGTGCCCTTGGACTCCGCCCAGGCAGCGGCCGCCGGGAACACCACATCGGCAAGCTCGGCAGTCTTGGTGAGAAAGAGGTCCTGCACGACGAAGTGCTCGAGGCCTTCCAGGACTTTTATCGCATGGCCTACGTCCGCTTCCGACTGCGCTGGGTTCTCGCCAATCACGTAGAGCGACGTCAGGTCTCCGCGCGCCATGGCCTCGAACATGAGCGTAAGGTGCAGACCGTTCTTGTCGGGGAGACGCGCGCCCCACGCTTTTTGGAACTTCGCCTGGGAGTCCGGGCTCTCGACATCTTGGAAGCCGGGGAACTTGTTCGGGAGCGAGCCCATGTCGCCTCCACCCTGTACGTTGTTCTGGCCGCGGATAGGCACGACCCCGGAGCCCCACCGGCCCACATGGCCCGTGAGAAGCGCGAGGTTGATGAGCGCGCACACGTTGTCGGTGGCGTTGTGATGCTCGGTGATGCCGAGCGTCCAGCAGAGCTGCGCGCGGTCCGCTTTCGCGTAGCTATGCGCGAGCTCGCGGATGCTTTCCCTCGGAAGGGACGTGACGTCTTCGGCATATTCGAGCGTATAGGACTCGACCAACGCCTCGTAGGCTTCGAAACCGGTCGTCGCGTTCTCGATGAAAGTTCGATGCGTGAGACCGGATTTGATGATCTCGCGGCCGACCGCGTTCGCGAGGGCGATATCCGTGCCGACATCGAGACCCAACCAGAGATCGGCCCACTGCGCAGAGCTGGTCCGGCGCGGATCGATAGTGTAGAGTTTGGCGCCTTTATGTACGCCTTTCAAAACGTGATGAAAAAAGATAGGGTGCGCGTCGCGGGCGTTCGAGCCCCACAAGATGATGACATCCGTTTCTTCGAGCTCACGGTACGAGCTCGTACCCCCGCCCGCTCCGAACACTTTCGCCAGACCGGCGACGCTAGGAGCGTGTCACGTGCGGTTGCAGCTATCGATATTGTTACTGCCCATGACGACACGCGCGAACTTCTCGGCCATGAAGTTCATCTCGTTGGTCGACTTGGAGCAGCTAAAAAGCCCGAAGGACGTCCCGCGGCGGTCTTTGAAGCCCGCGGCGGCGCGCTCGAGCGCCTCATCCCAGCTCGCACGACGGAGAGACCCGTTGTCGCGAACCATTGGATGAGTCAGTCGTTTGTAACTCTTACCCATAACTTGCCTCGCGGGAGAGTTTATCACGTAGGATAGGGCACGCTGTTTCGCCGTGCGTTCGCGTTAGGCGTGGCGCGCTCTTGGTGAGACCCAGGACGGCGCGATCGTGGGCGCCGTCCTCTTACATGTCACCCGAGCAAGCACGCGGCGAGGATGTCGACAACCGGAGTGACGTCTTCAGCTTCGGGATCGTGTTGCACGAGCTGCTGACGGGGCCGTTTCCGTTTCTGGGGCCCAGCGTTCCGGAGACGCTGAACGCGATCATTAATTAATGCTCCCGCGCCCTCCGCCGCGGAAACCGTGGCCGAAGTTGTGGCGCCCGGGCTCCAAGCGAAGTCTGGGCCTCACTTGAGAGGTATCGCCGGGTGTCGTTTCAGGGTCCGATTTGCAGGATCGATCGTGATGCCGACGGATTCTAGTGCCGTGACCCCCAGAATGGGTTCCGTCCCTGAAGGACCGAAAACCACCCGCCCCGCGGTGACTTCTCCCATAAACTCGATCTGTGCAAGCCCGAACGGGTACTCCTGGACCTCTCCGTTGGCGAGTTCGTAGCTCATCTTGCCGACGGGCTCGATCCCTGCGATGCGAAGCTCCGAGCCGGGCGCCATCGAGTCCGTAGCCCCGGTGTCGACGAGAAACAACGCTTCATAACCGGCGTTCTCGCTACCCGGAACCCTTAGAGTTACTGTGACCTGGATCAAACCCAACCTCGACCTCCAATCTACCGCCACGTGGCGACCGCGTCAACGCGTCGGTCGCTTCCGCGGGGCCTACGACTAGATAGAGACGAGATTCGAGGCGTCGAACCTCCTCGCTGAGTGGGAAAACGAATGACCCATTAGCGTCGTGAGAGAATCTCGTCCGGACGAGACGTCTGCTGGCTTCGGAGCCAGCCAAATGTGGCTGTATTTCCTTGGGGTCTGGGAGACAATCGCCATCGCGCGACCGATCGCGAGCGCGCCACCGGCCTCGCTAGGGGCGTGTCACGTCCGGTTGCAGCTGCGAGAGAGTTTATCACGTAGGATAGAGCATGCTGATTCGCGGGATATTCGCGCTAGGCGTGGTATGCGCAGCTGTGCTCAGCATGATGTCCTGTGCCCCGGGGGAGCCCGAGCGTCTCGTTCTGTTCGTCGGCCTCGACGGAGCGAGCCTAGACATTGTGGACGACCTGCGCGCCGAGGGACGGCTCCCGACGTTCGACCGGCTGATCCGTACCGGCATCTCGGGCCCGCTCCAGTCCTGGGCGTCGAAGCCGATCATGAGCGAGAACTTGCGCCGCGGATTCTGGTCGCCGATCGTGTGGACCTCGATCGCGACAGGTAAGATCCCGGAAAAGCACGGCGTGCGCGATTTCGTCTTGCCGATCCCGGGAACGTCTTCGGTGTGGATGGGCGCCGATGAAGACCCGGCCAGCGCCACGATGACGATCCCGGAGCTTCACGGACAGGCCCCTCTCACGCTCACGATGCGGATGCACTCTTTCGGCCACGCCGGCGCTCAGCGCGTACAGTTCCTTTGGAACGGTGAGCCCGTGGACACGGTCCGGCTCGAGGACGCGTGGCAGGAGATCGCGGTGGAGGTGACGTCGGCGCCGGTGCGGAACACGATCGAGCTCGTCTTCGCGCGGCAAGCGCGCGCGAAAGACGGGCGCAGGCTGGCCGCGGAGCTTTCGTGGCTCACGATCACCGACCGCGCCGGCGAGGAGATCTTTCATCTCGACCCGGCGCTTCATCGCGACCACCTCGGACGCGGTTTCTACCCGCCGCGGGGACAGCTCACGGAAGTCCAGAGTCTTCACTGGCGAGCGAAACCGTTTTGGAGTCTTCTCGGAGATGCGGGAGTGCCCGTCGGGATCGTCGGCTATTGGGGCACGTGGCCCGCCTATCCGGTGAACGGATTCCTCGCCTCGTCGCGAATGGGGATCCGCGAGCAACGCCGCGGGAGCAGCCGGCTGAGCTGGCCGGAAGCGCTTGCCGAAGAGATGGCCCCCCTGGCTCCTGACGCCAACGATCTCGCGCCCACGTTCGAGCGTCTTCACCTCTTAGAGTGCAACCCGCCGTTCATCGAACAGCAATCCGTCTTGAAGAAGATACTGATCCAGGATGAGTACTACTTGCGGGTCGCTCGCGAGCTCCTCCCGAAGATGGACGCCGGCATGTTCTCGATCTACCTGCGGTCCATCGATGTCGCGGGGCACCCGACGCTCCACTGGCGCCACGGACAGCCCATCCCCGAAGGATGCCCCGAATCGGTCCGCGACATCGTGGACGAGACGTACATGCTTATCGATCGCTGGCTCCAGGAGATCCTCGAAGCACTCCCGCGACGCGCCACCGTCGTGATCGTTTCCGATCATGGGATGCAGCCCATCGAAGGCGGCGGCCATCACGCCCCTTTTGGCTTGTTCATCGCCCAGGGGGAAGGCTTGCGCCGCGGGGAAATCTTCCACGGCTCGACTGTGCTCGACGTCACACCGACGATCCTGCACTTGCTCGGAGCGGATGTGCCCCTGGACATGGACGGGAAGGTACTCGCGCAAATTTTCGAGAGTAGCTGGCTCGCGCAGCATGCGCCGCGCTACGCGGACATCGACACCACGCTCAACACCAAAGATGGGGAGGACAAGTTCGAGACCGACATAAGCGAAGAGGCGCTAGAGCAGCTGCGCGCGCTCGGTTACACCGAGTGACGAAGTGCGCGGCCCTTCGTCACGACGCTCGAAAGTAACCGCAATTGATACACGTCAATTACTGGAATAAAATGACACATATGGTTAAAACACAGGTTTACCTCCGGGAAGAGGAGCTGGAAGCGCTTCGAGCCGCTGCGGACCGCTCGGGTCGCAGCGTCGCTGAACTCGTACGGGAGGCGGTTCGCCGGGTTTGGTTGCGACCTGGCATCGAGTCAGATGAGCCCGTTGCTCTGTGGGATGGTGAACCACGGCGCTCATCCATGGAACACGATACGATCTACGACGAGCCCTGATGCGGCAGGGCGAGCTGGTATTCATCGATTCAGGAGCTTGGATCGCCCTCGCCTTGACGCGTGACCCGCTGCACACGCGGGCGTCCGAGATTTGGCTGGCCCTCAAGGATGATGGAATCAAGCTGCGCACTTCGGTGCCCGTGGTACTCGAAACTTTTACATTCTTAGAGCGCAATGCGGAGCGCGATGTGGCTCTGGCATGGAAGGATTCGCTTTCCAAACTCTCTCGATTCAAAACGCTCGAATGCCGGCCGAAAGATGTCGAGCTATGGCACCACCTGGTCCGCGCGAGACACTGATACCGAGACTCTTTCAGATGCCGATGCCCCCTGGATTCGCATTTGCGGCGATGAACTTTCTTGTCGAATCCGATGGGGCGGGCGGTTCGGTCGTGTCCACCGAGACGCGCGTGTATGCCAACAGCCCGGCCGCGCGCCGAGGTTTTGGCGCATACTGGCGCGCGATCTATCCCGGGAGCGCGATCATCCGCCGGATGTGGTTGCGCGCGATCCGCCGACGCGCGATGAACCTCAGTGCGAGATAGTCACGCCACTAACGATGGAGCTACGCCATCGACTACTGAGCACAAGCGCGTGGCGAGGCGCTCGGCGTTCGACGATGGGGAGAACGACGTGCGATGCGCGGCGCGCGTTGTGATAGATCGTGTTCTGCGCACGGGTCGCGCGTCGGCGATGTTCATTCCGTGAGCGAGGACATTGAGGATGAGCTGAAGGTTGGTGGTGATGATGCGACTCCCGCCGGGGCTTCCGGTGAGAAGAAAAGGCTTCCCTTCGCGAAAGACGATCTCTGGTGTCATGGAGCTCACCAGCCGGTGCCCCGGCGCGATCTGATTGTCGGCGCTTCCCATGAGTCCGAAAGCGTCCGGGATGTCGGGGCGGAGCGTGAAGTTTCCCATGTTGTTGTTCATGAGAATGCCTGCGCCGTCGATGACGACGCCCGAGCCGTAGGAGAACATCAGCGTATAGGTATTAACGACCGCGTTGCCGTGCTCGTCGAAGTTGTTCTACTCCATGCAGGGGGCTCGCTAGACTCGGTCCTCTGCCCACCGGGTCCAAGCATCCGAAATTTCCGAGACGGCGAGAAGGCGATGGGCTTCCTGCCGGTCGCGCGTGTAGATGCGGAACATATCTCCTATGGAAAGCTCGTGTGCAGGGCGGGCGACGACTCGAATCTCATCGCCGGCGCCGAGCTCTCCTTCCACGAGGATCCGCAAGTACGCGCCCGGCCTCCCGGCAGCCGTGAAGCGGCGTGGAAAGCGCGGATCCCCCATGCGCGCGCCGAGTCGCCAACAAGGCACTCTTGGCTCCGAAACTTCGAGCAGGACGCTCCCGATCTGCCAGCGTTCCCCGATCAGCGCGCTCGTCACGTCGATCCCTTCTGTGGTCAGGTTCTCTCCGAATTCGGCGTGCTGTAAGGGACGATCGAGTTGGGTCTGCCACCATTTGTAATCCTCGACCGCGTACGCGTAAACCGCCTTATCCGGGCCGCCATGGGCTGTGCGATCGGCCTGATCGTCTCCATCAAGATTGACGCCGGAGACTCTGACGCGCCCCGCGACGGGGAACTTCCAGATGGCACTCTGGGCTGCTCGGCCGTTATAGTCGAACTGACGGGCACCGCCGACGTTCACGGAAAGAACTTTGGCGCTTTTTGTGTTTTTCTTTTCCATCGTTGACCTCTTTTACGATTGGGCACTCGAGCCTTCGAGAGCCGCGCGGCGGAAGAGCAGTCGCCGCGTAGCCTCGGCCTCATCATCAATCGTCAAGTTTCGCTGTCGAGATTCCTCTCTAGGAAATCGCGTATCAGCTGCGCGATGAGCTTGCCGTCCTCCTCGAGCGCGAAGTGGCCGGTATCGAGAATGTGAAACTCGAGGTTCTTTAGATCCCGCTTGTACGGATGAGCGCCTTCCTCTGGGAAAATCGGGTCGTTCTTGCCCCAGGTTAAGAGAGTGGGCGGCTGGTGCGTGCGAAAGTAAGCTTGCCATTCCGGATAGAGCGGTGGGTTGGATCCATAGTCATAGAACATCGCGAGCTGGATCTCCTGGTTTCCTTCCCGATCGAGCAAGCGCTGATCGATGTTCCAGTTGTCCGGGCTTACGGCTTCCTGGTTGCGCACGCCGTGCGTGTACTGCCACTTGGTGGCATCGATGGTGAGCAATCCCCTGAGCTCATCGCCGTTCTCCGTTGTCTTATCCTTCCAGTAGGCCTTGATGGGGTCCCAGAATTCGAGGAGGCCTTCATCGTACGCGTTTCCGTTCTGAATGATGAGCGTGTCGACACGTTCTGGATGCTTGGCGGCGAGGCGAAACCCGATCGGCGCGCCGTAGTCCATCAAGTAAAGGCTGTAGGTCGCGAGCCCAAGCTTCTCGGTGAACGTCTCGATGAGCTCGGCCATGCGATCGAACGTGTAGTCGAACTCCTCGACGCTCGGCATCGAGCTGTTGCCGTAGCCCGGGTAGTCGGGTGCTATGACGTGGTACTTGTCGGCAAGAGCCGGGAGCAAATTGCGAAACATGTGGGATGAAGTAGGAAAGCCGTGCAGCAGAAGAACGTTCTTGGCGTTCTTCGGTCCGACCTCCCGGTAGAAGATGTCCAGCCCATCGATCGTCATGGTCTTGTTCAGGACCTGGGAAGCATCGAAGTCGGAATCGGAAGCCTTCGGGCTGGCCCATGCTCCGACCCATACGAGGGAGGCCGTGACGAGCAAGATGGTGACGGACGCCAGAACGCGGGTCGTTGTTCTTGGGTTCATTTTATTCTCCTTTCGAAGTGTGCGCGTTTGACTAGGCGGAAAAGCAATTCCTAGGCCAGGCCGGCGAATGGAGGAAACCGTTGATAGAACGGAATTTATGTTGCATAGAGGTCAATGCGAAATCTCGCGACTCGCGAAATCTCGCGTTGACAACTTGCCCTCTGTCGTGCAAACTCTCAGCGTGACGGACAAGAGCCTCTACGACGCCTCCGAGCGCCAGGAGCTCGAGCAAATCTTCCTCGACATCGCTCACGAGCGCGCCCTGCCCGCTCTTTTGAGCCGGCTCGTCGAGCGGTTGCGGGGACTTCCCGAGGTCGCCCTGGCTCGTATCTGGTTGATTCGGCCAGGTGATATCTGTGCGGGGTGCGCGGCGCGGGCGGAATGCCCGGACCAAACGCGCTGCCTTCATCTCGTTGCCAGCGCTGCCCGCGCCGTCGCTCCCGACAGCGGCACGGACTGGTTCAGCATGGATGGCTCTTACCGCAGGTTCCCGCTCGGTGTGCGACACGTCGGCAAGATCGGCTCGAGCGGGGAATCCAAGCTGCTCCATGACACCGCGCGAGATAGTGAATGGTTCGCTCGCGGCGACTGGTTGAAGAAGGAAAGCATCGCGAGCTTCGCGGGGCATCCGTTGATTTTCAGGGACGAGACGCTTGGTGTTCTGGGCGTTTTCCGTCGCGCATTCATCGACGACCAAGAGTTTCTCTGGTTGCGCGCCTTCGCCGATCACGCCGCTGCGGCAATCGCCAACGCGCGCGCATTCGAAGAAATCGAGAGGCTGAAGAAGGAGCTGGAGCTCGAGAACGAATACTTACAACAGGAGGTCAAAAACGCCCACGCCTTTGGCGGCATCGTCGGGGAGAGCTCGACACTCGGAAGGGTGCTCGAGCAGATAGAGTTGGTTGCTCCCACGGAGAGTGCCGTCATGATTCTCGGAGAATCCGGAACGGGAAAGGAGCTGATTGCTCGAGCCATTCACGAACAAAGCCGGCGCCGGGGGCGTGCGATGGTAAAAGTGAATTGCGGGGCGATACCGCGAGAGCTGTTCGAGAGCGAGTTCTTCGGGCATGTAAAAGGAGCGTTTACCGGCGCGGTGAGCGACCGCGTGGGGCGTTTTCAGTTGGCCGACCGGGCCACGCTCCTTCTGGACGAAATCGCAGAGATTCCTTTGGAGCTTCAGAGCAAACTGCTACGCGTTCTCCAGGAAGGCACGTTCGAGCGTATCGGAGAAGCCCACACCCGCAAGGTAGATGTTCGAATCATCGCTGCGACGAACTGCAATCTGGAAGAGCGCGTCAGCGAGGGGCGTTTCCGAAAGGACTTGTACTATCGGTTGAACGTTTTTCCAATAACCGTGGCGCCGCTTCGCGAGCGCCTCGAAGACATTCCCGCCCTTGCTGCTATGTGCTTGGAGAACGTCTGCCGGCGGCTAGGCGTACCAGCCCCGAGGCTCACGCAGAGTCATGTGCGGATGCTTCAAGCTTACGATTGGCCCGGCAACGTCCGGGAGCTCCAGAACATCGTCGAGCGCGCGGTGATCACCTTGCGATCGGGAAAGCTCAATTTCGACCTACCGACGGTGCGGCTGCACCGCTCCGAGGGATCGCCGTCCTCCAAATCGAAATCTGGGAAGAGCCTTCTCAACTACGAGGAGCTGAGACGCATCGAGCGCGAAAATCTCGTCGCGGCCCTGGAGCAGACCAACTGGAGAATTGCCGGTCGAGGCGGCACGGCGGAGCTACTGGGTATGAACGCCTCGACGCTGAGATCCCGCATCAAGACCATGGGAATCAAGCCTGCCCGCGCGGATCGACCGATTTAAAAGCTTCCGGTGGAGGTTCGATGGCGGTGCTAGCACGTGACGAGGAGCTCATGCGACAGTGTCTGGAGCTCGGCCGCGCCGCGGCAAGCGAAGGCGAAGTCCCGGTGGGGGCCATTGTCGTTCTCGAAGGCAGAGTCCTTGGCCAAGGTCGCTAGGGGTCGAAATCGAGCCTGGACGTGACCGCGCACGCGGAGGTGGTTGCCATCCGCCATGCGGCGCGCGCCAGAGGCATGGTCGACTTGCGCGGATGCACGGTGTACACGAACGTGGAGCCATGTGTTCTCTGCTCGTATGCGATACGGCGCTCGTTGATCGACCGCGTCGTCATCGGTATGCCAACGGGGGCGCTCGGTGGCGTCACGTCGCGGTATGCGATCCTCGTCGACCCAGAGATCCAAGGCTTCGGGACGCCTCCCTCCATAGTGCAAGGGGTCCTGCTCGATGAGTGCGTAGCGCTCATGGGTAGTTACTCGCAACCGAAGCAGCCATGAGCTTGGCTGATGCTTTCAGCGACCGGGCGCCGGGAAGCCGCCCGTTTTGGGGGCGCTTGGCGAGAATCGCAACCGCCAGCTTACTTGGAGCGTGGCCTTGGATTGGGTAGGCCTCACCCCTCCCGCATCGGGACCGGAGCAAGAGTACGCGGAAAAAGCGGCGAAGACTATCCGAGACCGGGTCAAGAGGCGAAAGGACTGGCTGCAAGTCGTCGAGAACAAAGACGAGGCCGAAATCCTCGTCGAGGTCTACAGTCAGCGGATCGGTCAAGGCACGAGCCAGTCGACGATCAGTGGGCAAAGCGTTACCAACACATCGGCGACTGAAACGGACGGCCAGCTCGGTGTTCGTGTCGGCGATAATCCTCGGCGGCCGACGACCTCGCCAAGAAGCTCGAAAAACGGTGCCGGGACAACAACGCGGCGCTTGCCCGAAGCCGCTAGTGTCGTCGCACCACTAAAACTAAATCGATGGACGCACGAAGGAGTGGTCCAGAGCTCGCACCGACGTCGCTCCCGCTAACCGCATGGCGAGCTCGAGCTCACGACACAAGGTCGTGAGTACCATCTCCACGCCCTCTTGTCCGAAGCTCGCGAGGCCCCAAATATAGGGGCGCCCGACTGCCACCGCCGTCGCTCCGAGTGCAAGCGCTTTGAAGATATCCGTACCGCGACGGAAGCCGCTGTCGATAATTACTGGAATGCGTCCGCGCACCGCTTCGATCACTTCGGGTAGAACCTCGATCGTAGAAACGCCGCTCTCCTCTGCACGGCCGCCGTGGTTCGAGACGATGAGCCCATCGGCTCCGTGCTCGACCGCGAGCGCAGCGTCTTCTCGTGACACGATGCCTTTGATGAGCACCTTCATCGTGGTGTGCTCCTTCAGACGCTCGATGAACGACCATGTGAGGCTTGGCGCATCAAAATCGGTGAGCCCGGTGACGTCGACATCGTCGAACATCGGTTTGCGTCTGAGCCGGAAATAGACGGGCCCAGTCTCGTGGCAGACGGAGCAATCGCGCGCGTCCATCCGCGCGAAGCGCTGCGCGGTCTCGCGATGGCTGATCACGGGAAGGTCGACCGTCAAGACAACAGCGGGACAGCCGGCGCGCTCCGCTCGCGACAGCAGTCCTTGGGTCACGTCCCAGCTCGCGGTGGGATAGAGCTGATACCAAACCGGCGTACCGCGCGCGGCGTTGACGTCTTCGACCGAAGCGGTCGTCATCGTCGAGAGGATTTGGAGATGGCTGCCGTTTCTTGCGGCCCGCGCGACCGCGACTTCGCCTTCTGGATGAAACGCTTTTTGGCTTCCGACCGGTGCGAGCACGATCGGCTTTTCCCACCGGGTCCCGAAGATCTCGACCGACGTATCCACTTCGCGCACGTCGACGAGGCGCCGCGCTCGAATGCCGAACTTGTCGAAGCCTTCGCGATTGGCATGCAATGTGCGATCGCCATCCACGCCGGTGGCAAGATAGCCCCAATGCGCCGGCGGAAGCACGTCGCGCGCAACACGCTCGAAGTCGAAGACGCTGAACGCCTCCTCCGGCGACGTGATGGTCTTCTCACCTGGAAGCTGCGGCAAGCCCGCGAAAAAGGGGCTTCCCGCGAGAAAACGAAGAAGATCGCGTCGATGCATGATTGGGTTTGTTGCCTCCTGCCTTTGGCAGATATCGTGGAGGCATTGTATGGTGCAAGGAACATCTAGGTCTATCGCACAAGTAACTACTCGTGGGAATGGCTACTGATATTGCTACGCTCTCTCTTGATTGCCAGCTGGGGCGTGATGGGTGTCGCAGTTTTCATCCTGCGCGCTCTCGTCGAACTCACGCCCATCGCCCTCGAGCCGATCGGGGACGGGAGCCTCACGAGCTGGCAATGGGTCCTTCTTGGTGCATGGGTGTTGTTCAACGCTTACGCGGAGGGCTATCGCGGTTTCCACCGGCGCTTTTCGCCACGTGTCGTAGAGCGGGCGATGGAGCTCGGAGACAACCCGGGTTGGTTCCGAGCGTTGTTCGCGGCTCCTTATTGTATGGGGCTCTTCCGCGCGCCGCGAAGGGTCCTCATCACGAGCTGGGTCTTGCTCTTCGCCATCATCGGCGTCGTTATCTTCGTACGTCAGCTCCCGCAGCCGTGGCGAGGGATCATCGACGCTGGTGTCGTCGTGGGACTCGGGGCAGGGCTTTTGAGCATGCTGCTCCTCTTTGCGCGCGCGATCGCCAACAAAGGAAGCGGCTACGGCAAAGCGCGAGCAGAGTCCCTGAGCTAGTTGTTAGCCCTAATTGAACAATAATTCATGACGCTAGCGCGAGTTCGATTCTTTCAAAGAGTGTCTGAGTGGAGGAGTTTGTGGCCATTCGGAGCGCGTTTCGACCACTAACGCGAACGAGGCGGCCGGCTTTGTTGATGATGCGGAAGCGGATGGTGCGGATGGTGTGCAGCAGATGGGTGCATGTACGCTTTCGAGAGATGCCTTTCGTTTCGGCGATGGTGTCGAGCTGAAAGCTGCGACACAGGTTGTGTGCGAGCACGTTCAACTGTTGCCAGGCGCTATTGGCGGCATAGCTTTTAGTGGGCACGACGTCGAGAGCGAACTGGCTGCGCAATTCGGCGAAGGTTTTCTCTTGGCCGCCTCGCCCAGCAGCGAAGTACCAAAGGCGTTGGACGGTGAGCGATTTGTTGGTGGCGACGGCTGAGTACTCGAAGTAGCCGTCGTCTGGAGAAAACAGGTCGAGCTGGAAGTTTTTCGGCGTTCGATGTCGAACTCGCTTCCGATAGGTCGCGATCCGGACGGTGATATTCCAGGGCTCGATGAAGTGTTTGATGGAGAAGCCATCGATTTCGTCACTCACGCGGTGCCATCGCTTGCGCCCAGCGACGACCTCCTTTAGGCCGAGCCACGGCCAGAACGGAGCCTTGATCGCGAACTCGCTTCGGGAGCGCTCTAGCCTCTTGAGAATCTTTTCGTTGAAAAACGCGGCATCCGTGCGGAATTCCAGCTTTCGGGACCGACCGAACTGGCCCCGTAGCTCGCCTATCAGCTCCCGTAGAAACGCATCGGCACCCTTGGAGTCGTGAACGTTGCCAGGACGATTTCTGGATTTGAGAATCTGGCCCGTCTGAGCCAGGTGAGCGAACAAAGGGTAGTAACTTTTATTCTTCTTGCGATGAGGATTGAATCCTCGAAACGCCCATCCAACCTGATTGCCTGCCTGAACCACGGTGCCGTCCATATCTACCGTCAGACGGTTCAGACCCAATCGCTCGATCTGCTCGTGGACCAATACACCGTTCAACTCCGATAGGCCCTTGAGCCGCTCTCCCGTGAATTGCTTCAGCCAATTCACGATCGTCGGACGGCTCGGTAGTCTTCTCAACCCACAGAAGCGAAGCAGCATCGGGTCATCACAGACATACTGCAGGTGCTCTAGACGACGAGCTCCCACGAGCAGCATCCCAACCAACACCAGAACCAGTCGGACGCTCCCGTAGTCCGACCGAATGCCTTTTCCTCTGCACGCCTTTCCTACCCGGCGGCTTAGCTCAACCCGGCGCAAATATCGTGAAAACAGTTCCAGTCCACCAAACGAGCTCAGGTTCTGCTCTGTGAACTCGATCGGAAGATCCTTGTTGAAGTTCCGGCGAAATCGAGATAGTTTCAAGCGCACTATAGGGGCCTCTGGTCGTTTGGGGTTTTGTTTGGAAGCAACGCTCCAAACATAAACCCAGAGGCTCCTTTGTCAATACTTTCGCGCTACTTTGCTCTCTTTTTTTGCGATTAGGGTTAGTAGTCCCCGGCCATCGGGAACAAATTGAATTCTTTGCCGGATGCAAGACGCAGCGTACCCGAAACGACGTCTTCATGCTCGGCGTCGACGGTGATGCACTCCGCCGTGAGCGTCCCCTCTCCGTTAGGGCCGCTAATCTCGAAAACGAACACGTTCTCACCTGGCTCTTCGCCCGTCTTGGACCAATCGATGTCGATGGAGTCGATGGTTCCGATGTGCCTGCGAATCACTGGATTATCTTTGATATCTTCGACGACTTGCTTCTCGAATTCGGCGAAGAAGCCGCAGCTCACCGAGACGACCAACATGCACAAGAGTGCTTTAACCGCCGGAAAGTTTTTCCGCTTGACCACAGGGCCTCCTGAGAGAGCTTGGGTAGATTCGACTGTTGGGGGATCCCTTTCAGGATAGCACGCTCACAGGAGACCGTCATGGAGACACTGGCGCAGGATCTTCGCATCGCCCTTCGTTCCTGGAAACGGCGTCCAGGCTTCGCCCTCGTCGTCGTAGCCACCCTGGCGCTCGGCATAGGCGCCAACGTGGCGATCTTTTCGGTGATCGACGGCGTGTTGTTGAAGCCGCTCCCCTATCCAGAGCCTGACCGACTCGGTGTTATTCACACCGAGCTGCCGCGCCAAGATAGCGCTCGTCCCGCGAGCTCCGGGCCGGAGCTTGTCGCTTATCGCGACGATACGACCGCCTTCAGGTCTGTCGGCGGTATCTGGTACCGCCCGGCAGCGCTGACCGACGACGCTTCCGATCCTGAAGAGATCGACATGGGCTTCATTTCGCAAGGCTTCTTGCGGACCCTCGGTGTGAGCCCGGCGCTTGGACGTTTCGTCGCCGCCGACGAAGACGTTCCGAACGGACCTACCGTCATCGTGCTGAGCCACGGTTTGTGGCAGCGTCGCTACGGCGGCGATCGCGACATCGTCGGCAAGACCGTGGATATGGACGACGTGCCGCACACGGTCGTCGGGGTGATGCCCGAGGGTTTCCGCTTGCTCCTGCCTCCGGATGCAGGTGTTCCCGAAGAGCTGTCGGCGTGGGTGCCCTGGGGCGGTAGCTACGACGAGCTTCGCCGCGGCTGGCGCATCTTCACCGTCGTAGCGCGCCTCGCAAAAGACGCCGACTTCGCGCAAGCGCGGGGCGAACTCGCCGTACTCTCGGCAGCTTTTCAGCAGCATTGAAGCGCCACGGTCCGATCTCCCGCGCGACGACGGACTCCATCGTGCGGAAGTTGTCGAGCGGCTGTGCTTCGTCCACCGAATGAACCGCGGCGGCAATGTCGGTCAAAAGGGCCATGGGGTCCTGCTCCGTAAGGAAGTCGCCGAGCTCAATCGCGCGCAGCCGGTCCAGGGCGTGCGCGCGATGAGCGCCTATCTCACGGCAGTGATGGCGCCGACGCATTTCGCCCTGACGCTTCTCGGCATCTTCGCCGTCGTGGCCGTCATGGTCGCGGCGATTGGCCTCTACGGCGTCATCTCCTACAGCGCTGGCCAGCGCGTGCAAGAGTTTGGTATACGCCTCGCCCTCGGCGCCACACCGTGGCACGTGAGGTGGGGGATCTTGTTCGAAGGTGCTCTTCTCACCGCTGTCGGGCTAGCTCTCGGGCTCGTCGTGGGCGTCGCCCTGAGCGGCCTGCTACAGAATCAGCTCTACGACATCAGCGCTCGAGACCCGCTCACCTTCGCTTCGATCGCACTGGTGCTGAGGGTGATCTCGCTCGCCGCGGTTTACGTGCTGGCACATCGCGCCTCACGTTTGAGCCTGACGGTAGCACTCCGCGGCGACTAGCTAGTACCCGTCCTGACAGGTGTAAGAGGTTGAGAAAAAAGGGGTAATCGCAAATTTAGGGCTAGCCTTCTGAGGGAGTGTCGTTTAGTATCGAGTCGACAAAAACGCAGATTCTAAACGACTTAACTCCAAAGGAGACCAGCCCTAAATGCGAAAAACGATCAACCCACAACCAAGCCTTCGCGAGCCCTGGCTGGAGCTGGAGCACGCACGCGAGCTCGAAACGATATCATCGCTGCTCGATGCCCATCCTAAGCTGAATGAGCTGGTACTGCAAGACCTGAGGTCGGTCACCCCATCGGCAGGGAGCGATGTTGGTCGTGGGGGAATGAGCGCGGAGCAGGTTCTCCGGGCGTTGTTGGTCAAGCAGCTGAATCAGTTCACCTATCGGGAGCTGGCGTTTCACTTGGCAGACTCTCGAAGCTATCGGACGTTTTGCCAGCTCGGCATCATAGAGCCGAGCCCGTCGAAGTCGACCCTAGCAGCAAACATCAAAGCCGTGAAGTTCGAAACGCTGGAGAAAATCAACCGAGAGTTGGTGAGTGTTGCCGAGAAGACCGCGATCGAAAAAGGAAGAAAAGTACGAGTGGACTGCACGGTAGTGGAGTCGAATATTCATTCTCCTACGGACTCCGAGCTTCTTTATGACTGCGTCCGAGTTCTCACTCGCCTCATGTGCCGAACTCGCGAACTGCTGGGTACAGTAGTGGTCTTCGGCAATCGAACGCGTCGAGCGAAGAGACGTCGACTGGGAGTTCTAAACGCGAAGGATAAGGAACAAAGGCGTCGCGTCTATCGAGATCTACTGAAGGTGTCGGAAGAAACCTATCGCTCCGCTCAACGCGTTGCAGACCAGTTGGACGAGTCCGGCTTGACCGAGCCGGTGAAGCGAGCGAGTGCGGAGAAGATCGCCGCGGATTTTAAGCACTTTCTCGTCCTCACCGAAAAAGTCATCAACCAAACTCGGCGTAGAGTGATTGATGAAGAGCGTGTGCCTGCGGAGGAAAAGGTCGTTTCGATCTTCGAAGAACACACCGACATTATTCGCAAAGACCGGCGCGAGACTCTCTACGGTCACAAGGTGTGTTTGACTGGTGGCTCGTCCTCGATGATTTTGGATTGCGTGATCTTGGATGGGAATCCGTCCGATTCAACTCTCGCGGAAACCATGATCGACCGTCAAGTCGAACTCTACGAACGGGCCCCGCGCCAGGTTGCCTACGATGGCGCGTTTTCTTCAAAGGCAAACTTGGAAGCCATCAAAGGCAAGGGAGTTGAAGATGTTGCCTTTACCAAGGCTCACTTCGCGGTGACCGATATGGTCAAGAGTTCCTGGGTCTATCAACGCCTACGGCGATTTCGCTGCGGAATCGAAGGCGTCATTTCGTTCTTGAAACGAGTCTTTGGTCTCGACCGATGCACATGGCGCTCATTGCCTTCTTTCAAATCCTACGTATGGAGTTCCATCATCACCTGCAACCTGTTGGTAATGGCAAGGCACCTATTACGATAATAATGATTACTCTTACTGCGTTTATAGCCATGGATTGCTGACGATTCGCCTCTCGTTTCGTCCAAGATTTTCATTCGCTTCCGAGCCTACGAGGTGCCGACTGAAAACGTATAATACCCACATCTTCGATAGGCCTCTCGTACACCACAAGTTATGGTGTTTCTGGACAGGAACTAGCTAGAGGCTGTTGCAAAAGCCCGTTTAGCGTCAAGGCGTTCATTTGTTTGAGCACAGGAGTGAGGCCGTTGGTTGTACTGCTTGTTAGGAACGCGCCTGTCGGGCACGGTCGAGCGTATTTTGCTTGTTGATGTCCGCGAGTTCTCGCAGACAATCCTGCAAGCTCTGCCATGCGGCGACGCCTTCGCGGATACGCTTGTGTGCGGCTTGGGGCACATAGTAGCCGGTAGTCTTGCCGTGCTTGCCACGAAAATTGATATAGAGGTGAGGGCCATGCTTTGGCCCGGGCCCGTGGCACCGACAAGTGGGCGTACCGCAGGTACGATAGGTTTCGGAGGGTGTGCCGAAGATCGCCCTTCGCGCATATTGTTGAATCTGTTGTAGGAGCTGGTCCCGACGTTTACGTGGATCGGAATGAAGGGTTCGGCATTTTCGCTGTCCTTTCTTCGCCGCTTGACTCGAGCGATCGATATGAGGTTTTGGCTGATAACGCACCACCCGACGTAACGCTTGAATCCTCGGTCGCCCTTGTAGGTGGCGCGAAGCATAGCGAAGCGGTGCTTGAGGGTGCTGATGCGGGACTCGACGCCCCCGCGCCACTTGAGGGCTCGACGGAACCAGCGCTTTTTTTGAACCTTGGCTCGTTTTTTCGAGGGTCGTCCTCGAGCCGGCAACACCACTTTCTTTACACCGAGATCTATGGCCTTGCGTTCATTGTCTGCCGAAAAGAATCCGCGGTCAGCGGTCGCCATCTCCGGCGCACGAGCGAACTGTTTTTTGTGTTGCTCCAGCGCGGGCATCCACTGAGTTTGGTCCGCCGGATTGCCTGCGGCAACTTCGTAGTGGCTAACAATGCCGTTCTCCACCTCATCAATTCGCACGAGTCGTCCAAACTCGGTCGGCTTCCATGTTTTGCCTTTTCGGATCACGGCCGTATGCTCCTCGAACAGGCTGACGATCTTGTCCGGATGGTGACGATGGCCCCCTAAAACACGGGCCTTTGTCTGAGCTAACACCTTTTTGCACAGTGGCAGATAATGTTCGAGTTGGCTCTGATTGCTTATGATGCTCACCAGCGAACCCACGACCGGAAGCTTTCCGCTCTTGAGCGACTGAATAACCTCGTCGGCTTGCCGGACCACGCTGCGCGCCGTGCCCATGAGCTTGCGATAACTTTGCTTGAACTTGACTTGGCTCGATTCGGTGAACGACTTGCTGGCGCGGTCGATCTCAAGCTGCCTGTTTTTCGTTGATCGGCTGTGGTCCACCACCTTGAGCGCACCTTGAGCACAAGCCTTTGCAATACACTTCAGACTACGGGTGAGCACCCGGATGCCATCGGCAAGCAGTGAGCTATCTGTGGGGTAATGGATGTTGCTCTCCACTACCGTCGTATCCGTGCGTAACTTGCGTCCCGTAGCCACCTTTTCGTCTCGAGCCTGAGCGACCACACGGGCATGGATTTTCTCTACGAACGCATCACCGAGTAGGGAAAAGTTGCGACTGAATGTGGAGTAGTTGGGAATCGAATCGTCGTCGAAGCGAGTAGGGAAAAGTTGCGACTGAATGTGGAGTAGTTGGGAATCGAATCGTCGTCGAAGCGTTCTAGTGAAGCGCCGATACACGAGGCTAGAACGGATCTCCCGCTCGAGGACTCGGAAGGACCATCCTTTGATGTGCTTGAGTACACAGCTGCGGAGCAAGCGGTCAGGCGCGATACTCACCCGGCCGGTACGCGGTGAGAGCGGGAAACGACCAGCGAGCGATTCTCTCGTCAGTTCTATCAGCTCGGGGTCCTCGAGGAGCGTGTCGACGGGTTCGAGTAGATCATCCTTGATGAGCGACGCCTGTTTGGAGAAGTTGACGTAGAAGAGGGCGGACTGCCTGGTAACGGTCCCTATAACGCCTAATAAATATCATCCCTTAGGCTACAAGTCAAGAAAAAAACGACCAAATACAAAATAGTTGGGAAAATTCTTGCGGATCGATCCAGGCGCGTTTGGCGCCGGCAAATCACAGATCTGTCAGCTGCCCGATTGGACGCGGATTGAAACCAACGGTGAAAGCGGTTACGTTTTGCAACAGGCTCTAGCTAGTGCTCGCTGCGCTCAGCCCGTCCAAGCTTTCAGGACAGCGGCCGTGTCATCGTAGCCCACATATTCGACGTTCTTTCCGTCCGCGCCGAACGTCCACAGATGCATGCCCTCGTCGATAGAGCTGTTCCCGTTCTTCTTGAACGTGCCTTCGGCGCGGTAGGCCACCGCCACCTGTCCTCCCGAGGCGATGGCGCTCTTGCGCTCGAAGACAGTCAGGTCGATCGCTTCGGCGATGGCTCCGCCCGCAGGTGCTCAATGAGAGGGGAGCACCTCGATAGGATCGAGGCGGGCGGCATGCGGGAGCGAGAGAAGCGACGAATGCCAGGCTGCGATGCAGGCGAAGACGAAAACGAAAACCCAGGGGTAGGCTACGCGTCCTTGAGAACGGTGCTCGGTTCCACACGAGTAGCCCGTCGTGCGGGGAGCCAGCTCGCGGCAGCGGCCGAGACGACGAGCACAGCCGCGGCGCCGGCGAACGAGAACGGGTCCCTTGCCGGGAGTCCGAACAGTAACGACTGAACGAACTGAGTGGCCCATAGGCTCAAAACTGCGCCGGCTGCGATGCCGAGACCCACCATCCCCGCGACGTTTCCAAGAACTAGGGAGTCTGCCCCGAGTGCCATGCGAATACCGATTTCTCTGCGACGACAACTAACCGCGTAGGCCATCACGCCGTACAATCCGAGCGCCGCCAGCAGTAGCGCCAGACCGCCAAAAACGCCAGCTACCATGGCTAGCACGCGCTCCTGATTGAAGGTGGCGTTCACTTGGTCTTCCATCGGACGAACGGTCAGCTTGAGATTCCCGTCGACTGCGGCCAGAGCTCCCACGACGCCCGCCACAACGCTGGCCGGTGGGCCCGATGACGGACGTATAACGACGTTCAACCAAGGAAAGGGACTTTCATCGCCTTCTTGTGCGAGCGGGAGATAAATGGTGGCGGGCGGTGGCTCTCGTACAGAGCGGTATACGGCATTCTCGACGACCCCTACGATCTCTAGAGTCAGTTTTCCCTTCGCCCGGCGATCTTCCCGCACGATCCGGCCCACGGCGTTCGCCGTTTTCAGAAATCGCTCTGCGAAAGCCTCGTTTACAATCGCGACTCGGGGTGCGCCCACTCTGTCGATTGAGCTGAAGTCGCGACCGGCGAGTAGTCGTGTGCCAAATGCCTGGAACCACTCCGGCGTGATCAGATTCTTGTGGACGACGCGCTCCTGCTCGGGGATAGCGGTGTCTTCGGGCGCGTCCATTACCGTGGTCAGCGCACGAAAGCCTATGGGTACTGCCGGAGAGCACGCGGCGTGGGCTACGCCGGGCGCCGTTCGAGCCGCCCCGCACAGCCTTTCGTACATCGCCAGCGCTTTCGACGCCTCGGGCCTGTTGCGAGAGAAGTCCACGTCGACCATGAGAACACGGTGGGGCTCGAAACCAAGGTCGAGATGCGCAAATTCCGAAAAAGTGCGCACAAATAGCCCAGCCCCGGTGATGAGCATGAGCGACAAAGCAACCTGGGCCACGACCAGCAACCCGCCCGGCCCGACACGTTTCGGCTCGGCGAAACCGTGCTCCCACAGCCCCCTGCTCGGATCCGCACTCGTAGCTCGAAACGCTGGCACAACACCGAACACCACGGCTGTCGCCACAGCGGTCATGGCAGTGACGGCGAGCATGCGCCCGTCGATGGGCAGCACCAGGGAGACGGTTTCAAGGATGGTAGACATTTGCGCCACCAAAAGGCGACTTGCCCAATGACCAAACAGCACCGCCGCCACAGAGGCGGCAGCCGCTAGGAGCAAGCTCTCTGTAAACAATTGCCGCACGAGCTGCGGACGCGATGCGCCCAGTGCCGCACGAATTCCGAGCTCGCGTCGGCGCCCGGCGGCGCGCGCCAAGAGCAGGTTGGCCACGTTGCCACAGGCGATGAGCAGAACAAGTCCGATCACGACCATGAGCACGAAGAGCGGGCTTGCGTAACGATTGCGCAGAGAAGAGGTGCCCGTCGCCGCCGGGATCACCGTTAGCGGATCGCGCATATAGGCTTCACGGGAGCGTGCTCGCCAAGTGCTGGGCAAAGATGCCTCGCGGATCTGTGGCTGCGCCTGCTGAATTGCGAGGGTCGCACGCTCGAGGGTCTGCCCGTCCGCGAGTCTGGCCATGACGCGTACGCGCAGCCCCGGAGGGTTTTCTAGGCTCCGTTCGCGGCTCGGGACGAGCGTCATGGTCGGCAAGGGAAGCGCGATTTCGAAGCGGCGACCGACGTCCGTGCCGAAGAAGCTAGGATCCGTGACCCCGATGATGGTGAAGGGAACTCGCTCAACCGAGATGGATCGCCCAACTACTGCCGGGTCCCCGCCGAAGCGTCGCTGCCAGAACCCGTGGCTGATGACCGCGACAGCGCTGTCCGTTGGATCGAGAACGAGATCGTCTTTATCGTGAAACACCCCCCGAGCATCGGCGTAACGCCGAGCACATCGAAGAACCCGCGACTCACCCAGAGGCCATCGATAAACTCTGTTCGACCACCGTGCATCGCCTCGATGCGCTCGGCGGACCAAGCAAGGGTACCTTCGAAGAGCTTCCTGTCACGGATCGCTTCCCACGCCGGATAGGTTGCCCAGTAGTTTTTCTTCGACTCCTCACTGTAGTTGACGAGGACGAGGCGCTCGGGCGCTCGAACCGGCAAAGCTCTCAGTACGAGGCTGTCGACGAGCGAGAAGATGGCCGTATTGGCGCCGATGCCTAGACCGAGTGAGAGGATGACGGCAAGCGTGACAATAGGCGTGGCACGAAGCGAACGATAGGCAGCGCGGAAATCCGACATTACATCACCCGTTACAGCATCGTAAGAGCTCGTCGAAGGACCGTCAATCGGCGCGCAGAAGCTCGATCACGTCGAGGCGCGCAGCACGCCATGCCGGGACGACCGCCGCCACGAGTGCGACCGCCGCGATGCACGCGAAGACGAAAACGAAGAACCAAGGGTCCGTCGCGTCGACTTCGAATAGGAGGTTGGTAACGAGGCGCGACCCGATCGCGGCCGCGGCGAAACCGAGAGCAAGCCCTGCGGAGGTCCATCGCGCGGCCCGCGCGACAACGCTCCAGATAACGTCCGGGCGCGTGGCGCCGAGCGCCATGCGCACGGCGATCTCCCGGGAACGCTCGACAACGCTCCGCGCCAAAAGGGCAAAAATACCCATCGCCGCGAGAGCGGTGGCGAGAGCAGCGAACAGACCGACCATCCACGCGTTGAAACGCCACGGCGCAAGCTCCCTCGCCATGACCGACTCCATCCTGTGGAATTTGTCGAGTGGCTGTGCTTCGTCTACAGAATGAACCGCGGCGGCAATGTCGGTCAAAAGGGCCATGGGGTCCCGCTCCGTGCGGATGGCGAAGTTCAGGCCGCCTGGAACAAACGGCGTTTGAAGGTAGTGCGGGTAAACGTCTAGACGTGCTCTTTGAAGCTCGCGATAGCGAACGTCTTCGACTACACCGATAACTGTCAGCCATGCATCGGAATTGGAGAGCTGGATGCGTTCGCCGAGAGGCGAAGCGCTCGGCCACATCCTATCCGCGAGGCTCCGGCTCACGATCGCAACAGCCAAGCTTTCGTCATCATGGAAGGTTCGACCCTCCAAGAGACGAATGCCCATCGCGCGGAAATAGCCCGGCGTAGCGACTTCGTAGTTCATGGTGGGATTGTTTTGCTGCTCGGCGTCGGATTGGCCTTCGATTCGAATTCGGCTGTCTTGGCCGATCGTGCCGAGCTTGAAAGGAAGGACGAGTACCGCGCCGACATGCAACGCGCCCGGAACGCCGCGAAGCTGATCGAGCATCGATCGATAAAAGGCGCGCTGCTGCTCGTCCTCCGCGTAGCGGTAACGCGACGGACTCAAGAGAAACGAGACGACACCTGCGGGACGGAAGCCGTAGTCGGTGTTCTTCAAGTTCCAAAAACTCTGGACGATGAATCCGGCCGCAACTAGAAGCGATGCGGCCGCGGCGACCTCGCTCGCAACGAGGAAGCCACTCGTGCGGGCAGACGATAAGCGCGCGCGCAGCTGCACTTCGGACAGACTGAGCACGGGTGCTATGCTCACGAGAGCCGTCGTCACGAGGGCCAAGCCGAACGTAAAGGCGATGGTGGTGCCCCCGAGCTCGACGTTTTCAACACCAGGCAGCCCGACGGGCGCCAGCGCAACGAGAGCTCCACGCGAAAGGTAAGCCAGCCACACCCCGAGCGCGGCACCGAGAGAGGACAAGACGAAGCTGTCGAGAATGACGAGCTTGGCGAGCGCGGCCCGAGATGCTCCGAGCGCGCGCCGGATGGCGAGCGCACGACCTCCTGAGAGAACGCGTGCGAGAAGGAGGCTCGCGACGTTGGCGGTCGCCACGACGAGCACGAGCCCCACGGCGACGGATAGCAGCGTCAACGACGCCGTCGCGCTCCCGTAGATGTACTCGTTGAGCGGGGTCATGACCACGTCACGGATCTGGGCGAAATGTTCGCGTGCGAGGCGTCCAACGACGGCGCTCATCTCGCTTCGAGCCGCTTCCAACGAGCTTTCGGGAGCGAGGCGTCCCACCGCGACGAAAACACCTAGTCCGCGCCGCGTACGCGCGTCGAAACCGTTCGCATCGGCGATGGCCGAAAGTTGCCGTCCGGCGGGCACCCACGCTTCAGCGCCTAGCGGGAATTGGAACGATCGTGGCATGACGCCAACGATCGTAAAATACTCGGGCTCGGTGAAGTCTTCGAAGAGCAATCGTCGGCCGATGACCGTTGCGTCGCCACCTAGACGGGACTGCCACATTCCGTAGCTGATCACGATGACGCGGGGCGCTCCCGGCACATCGACCTCTGGTGAGAACGTACGGCCGAGCAAGGGCGGTACCCGGACGGTATCGAAAAACGACGCGGACACCGCACGGTAGGGCACCGTTGCGGGCTCACCTTCGCCGAGCAGAACGTAGCTCCAGTCGTGGGTTCCCATCGCAGCCATCTCTTCGAGCTCGCGTGCGTCCTGCCGCCAATCGAAAAAGTTCGGGAGAGAGACTTCGATGAGATCGCCGCGGCGGGAAGGATTGCTCTCCCACAGGACGACGAGCCGATCCGGCTCCTGCGCGGGAACAGGTCTAAGGAGTACAGCCTCGACGAAGCCGAACACGGCCGCGTTCACACCCAGGCCGAGCCCGAGCGTCAAAACGATGGCCAACGAACTCAAAGGCTCGCGACGGAGCGTCCGCACCGAGTGGAGAAAATCCGAAAGCCAGAGCGTCAGCATGCGACGTTACCTCACGAAACGACACCGAGCGGCTCGCGACCTTATGCAGTGGCGTCCCGTGCGCTCCTGCGTTTCCACGAGCTCCCAACCCTCGTCGACGGTGATCGCGGCGGGCACTTCGATGAACGCGTGCTTTCCCGCTTGCATCGCGTCGACGGCCATCGGCGTGTGCTACCGCAACGGCGTCGCGATGACGACGATGTCGAGGTCCTCGCGCTCGAGCATGCGGAGGTAGTCGTACTCGCCACGCGCAAAGCCATCAGGCCGGGGCGCACCCTGCGCTTCGCAATAGTCCATGTGCTCGCGCATGGTTGGCTCGTGGATATCGCAAAAAGCTTTCACCTCGACGCCGTCGAGGAGCAGAAGCTGGTGTAAATGAAATCCGCCGCGGGCGCCAAGGCCGATGAGACCCGTGCGCACGGTCTCCATCGACGCGGCTGCGGGAACGTGGGCGAACGCCAAGCTCGCGCCGGCGCCACCCACCGTCTTCAAAAACTGCCTTCTGTTCGACATGATGGGGAGTATACGAGTAGACTCCGGAACCTCACAAGCGGAGGGATCATGAAGACCGTAATCACTTTACTCACTATCGCGCTCCTCGCCGGCTGCGCTTCCCAAGAGCCGGCTGCCCTCAGTGAGGGCCTCGCGTCGACCGCAAGCCATTACCAAGGCATGAACGTCATCGTGGGAGATGGAACGACCGTTATCGAGAACGCGGGCATGGTCGTGGACGGCGGCAAGATCGTTGCTCTCGGCCCCGCCGCCGGCGTCGAGGCGCCCGCGGGGGCCTCGCATGTCGATTGGACCGGCCGGACCATCATGCCGCTTCTTCACTCGCTTCACGTGCATGTCGGCTACCTCGTCGGCGACGGTATGGCGGCCGAGAACTACACCCGCAAGTCCATCATGGCGGACCTCGATCGCCACGCGCATTATGGGGTGGGCTCCGTTCTCGTGCTCGGGAGCGATGTCGGCGATACGGCTTTCGCGATTCGAGAAGATCAGCGCCAAGGACGCGCCGGAGGCTCCAAGCTTTACACCGTGGGGCGGGGACTGACGAGCGTAGGCGGGTGGCCCACCATCATCCAAGCCATTGCCGCAGCGCCGCAGCAAGTGGAAACCGAAGAGCAAGCCTGTGAAGCGGTGCGCACGCTCGCCGAGCAGAAAGTCGACGCCGTCAAGGTCTGGGTGGACGACGCCGGGGGCCGCGTCCCGAAAATCGCGCCCGAGCTCTACGGAGCCGCCATCGATGAAGCGAATCAGCACGGGCTCAAAGTGTACGCGCACGTTTACTATCTTGACGACGCCAAAGCGCTCGTGGCCGCCGGCGTTTCTTTTCTCGCGCACAGTATCCGCGACCAGGAAGTCGATGACGAGCTCATTGCGATGATGCAGGAGCGCGGCGTGGGCTACGTTCCAACGCTCGTCGCGCATGAGGCATCCATCGCGTATGCCGATCAGTCGGATTGGATCGGAGAGTCCGCGATGCGCGAGACCGTCGATGCGGTCTTGATCGAGACGTTGACAAGCGAAGCCTTCGTCGAGAAAACGCGCGCGAACCCCGGGCTTGCCGCAACGCGCGAGCAATACGAGACGGCGCTCGTGAACGTGAAAAAGCTGCACGATGCTGGCATCACGATTGGTCTCGGAACCGACTCGGGAACGACGAACCGTTTTCCCGGCTATTTCGAGCACCGTGAGATCGCGCTCTTGGTGGATGCCGGCCTCACAGCGCATCAGGCCATCGCGGCCGTGACGCGAAATTCCGCGGAGGCGCTCGGACACGACGGCGTGCTCCGTACCGGCGCGGCCGCCGGCTTTATCGTCTTGCGCGGCGACCCACTCAGCGATATCCGAAACACGCGGGACATCGAGGCAGTCTATTTCGAAGGCACCGCGATCGATCGCACGATGAGCGGCGCTTCGGACTAGATTTTTCGAGGTCCCGGCCGGCCGTCTTGAATCACGAAAGAAGCCAAGGTCTCGATCCCCGATGCGGGATCGGTTACGTCCTCGACGCCGCGAAGGTCGGCCTGGGCGCGCTCGGTGTTGAGCTCTACGCGGACGTAGCCGCGCCGAACGCTGTTTCCGTATTGGATGTGCGGATTGTTCTTCTGTATCGCGGCGCGACGCTCGTCTGTCAAGCCTGAAGACGACGTGATCGAGCTTCCGACGAGCTCGCTCGCGATGGTCTTCGCATGCCCGTCACGAAAGTCAGCCTTGAGGTCAGACACCCAGAACGCGTGCACGTCGCCGCCAATGACGAGAGGGTTTCTTGGCGCACGCTCGGCAATGAATTCGAGAAACCGCGACCGGGCGGCAGGGTAGCCGTCCCAACCATCCGTCCAGAACGCGCGCGCGGAGCCGCGTGTGCGATCGAGCTCTGCCATTAGCGTCTGTTGCGCGAGAATGTTCCAACGCGCCGTCGACCGTTCGAGATTTCGATGAAGCCACGCTTCTTGCGCCTTGCCGAGAAGCGTCAAGCTCGGGTCGAGCCGCTCGGGACACTCCGCGACGATGTTCGACCCGCCCTCGCCGGGAGGCGGGCAAACTTGCGGCGATCGATATTGCCGATCGTCGAGCACTTGAAAGCGCGCAAGCTCGCCATACGCGACTTCCGTATAGAGACGCAGATGCTCGCCGAGTGGCGCGGCGCTTCGTCGGAGAGGCATATGCTCGTAATACGCGTGGTAAGCTGCCGTGCGGCGGCGGCGAAACCACGCTTCGGGATGGAGCTCTTCGCTCGCAAGATCAGCGTAGTCGTTGTCAACTTCGTGGTCGTCCCAGGTCACGAGCCAAGGAGCCGCCGCGTGCGCCGCTTGAAGATCCTTGTCGCTCTTGTACTGTGCGTAGCGGTTCCGGTAGTCCTCGAGGGTCACGGGCTCGGGCGCCGCGTGCAAGCGCACGCGCACATTGCTACCGTCTTCTTCGTAGATGTAGTCTCCGAGATGGATCACGAGGTCGAGCTCGTCCGCGATCATGTGGCGATAGGCACTGTAGTAGCCCTTCTCGTAATGCTGGCACGAGGCGAAGGCAAACCGGAGGCGTTCGGGACTAGTCTGCGGTGGCGGTGCCGTGCGCGAGCGACCGATGACACTCTCTTCGCTAGCGACGTGGAAGCGATACCAATAAGGGCGGTCCGGCTCGAGACCTTCGACCTCGACGTGAACCGAGTGCGCCCAGTCCGGCGAGGCGAGCGCGGAACCGTTCCGCACAACGTTTCTCATGCGGTCGTCGCTCGCGACTTCCCACTCCACGAGAACGGGGGAGGGAGGCATCCCGCCGCCCATGAGCGGCACGGGAGCAAGGCGCGTCCAGATGACGAACCCGTCCGAAAGAGGGTAGCCGGAAGCAACGCCCAGCGTAAAGGGGTTCGTCGAAAAACGTACGGGACTTTGTCGGATCAAGAGCGCCGGCGCGGCCGCCGCCGTGCTCTTCAGGAAGTGGCGTCGTGAAACTCTGCGTTTTAGCATTCGCATGTAATGGAGGCTTCCTCTCGAACGATGCGAGCGTAGCACAACAATGCAGAAACGAGAGCGTTAGTATAGGTTGTGTCGATCTCGCCTTGGACTCTTCTGATGCTTCTGCTGGCAGCGCAGGAGCAAGAGGGGCAAGAAGAACCGGCCTACTTCGAACAAACCACCCGCGCAATCGAGCTCGTCACCGTTTGGGACTTTCGCTACATCCAAGCCGATAGCACTGCGAGCTGGCTCGACGCCGAGCTGGGTAAAACGCGCTACGGAGGCGACGGCGTGGATGGTCGAGCGCTCTTCCGCATCCCGCAAGCTTCCATCGCCTTCGACACCAGGCCCACGGAAAACCTTGTCACGCACGTGCAATTGAACCTCGACCTCGAGCCCGCGCATCCCGGTGGACGCTACGGGTGGGATCGCATCCGGCTCGTCGAGGCCTTCGCTGATTGGCGCTGGAGCTTTGCGCCCCCCCTCGAGCTCCGCGTGAAGGGCGGGCTCTTTTTCCCGCCGATCTCGCTAGAGAATGTTGGAGAAGCCTGGTCCACCTTTTATACGGTGACACCTTCCGCGATAAACGCTTGGGTTGGCGAAGAAGTACGCTCGACGGGACTCGAGCTCGCTCTGGCCCATGTCGGTGCCGAAAACGAGCTTTCGCTCAAGGGCGCCGTTTTCTGGAACAACGACCCGACAGGAAGCCTCTTGGCCTATCGAGGTTTCGCGCTTCACGATCGTCAAACCGGGTACCGAGATCGCTTGCCGCTACCGGACATCCCATCCCTCGAGCCAGGGGGCGCGTTCGAGCAGCAAGCGCCATGGGTCGAGCCGCTCTTCGAGATCGACGACCGCCCCGGCTACTACGGAGCGCTCGCGTGGGAGCACTATCGTTTCTTCCAGCTGAACGGACTCTACTTCGACAATCGCGGGATTCCGAACCGTTTCGACGGCAAGCAATATGCATGGAAGACGCGCTTCGCCAATGTCGGCGCCGTCGTGTTTCTACGAGAGAGATGGAGCTACTCACCCAATACCTCGACGGCGATACCGATATGGGTTTTCGTGGACCGCGCGAGCTCAAGGTTACCGCATCGTTTCGCTCGTGGTACGTTCTTCTCACCGCACCCTTTGGACGCCAACGCCTCTCCATACGCTACGAGCCATTTCGTGTGCGCGACCGCGACATCTTCCGCGCACCGGACGCGAGCGACGAAGACGGAGACGCGTGGACCTTCGACTACCTAGTCCGCGTCGCCGATAGCCACCGTATCGGCGTCGAGCTCATGCGCATCGACAGCGAGCGGCCGGCACGCGCTTCGATTGGCCTTCCGGTGCGAGCGACGGAATGGATCTTCCAGCTGAGCCTGCGCCTTCAGTTCTGAGAACCGAAGCGTGGCAATAAGTACACCTGTAACCAATATGTGGCGCTTCCGGTCAAAAGAGGAAATGCGACTTCGCCCTATACTCACTCCGAGCGAAGGCCCGAGACCGGGTCGACGTTGCTGGCACGGTGGGCAGGGAAGTAGCTCGCGGCAAGTGCGACGACCGACAAAAAAAAATGCTAATGGCCAGTTTAAAGCCGACGCAAAAGCCATCACGCGACCGTCCACCGTCGCGTCCACATGCAGGGGAACCTCGAACGGAAGATAAACAGTACTCAAAGGCTTCACGGACCAAGCGGCCACCGGAACGCTCGCGAGCAAACCCAGCCCTGAGATCAACGCCACTTCCACCAGGAGCTGTCGCATGATGCACCAGCGGCCGGAACCCAACGCCATGCGGACAGCGATTTCTTTCTGACGCGAGCCGGCGCGCACGAGGAGCAGCCCGGTTATGTCGAGGCAAGCAATCAGAAGGACGAGAGCGACGACGGCGACGAGAATATAAAGGAACCGGCTCACGGATTGCCGGTTCGACAACGACAATCGGCTCTGTACCAAGCGAGCCCTGTCGTCCGCAAAAAAAAGCATGCGGTGGCCGGGCACCGGGAAGGAGGTTTTCGATCGCCTGGCGCCGACGAAAATGAGCTCGACGCATGTGTTGCCGACGGCGCGAACGCGATGGTGCGGTCGTACCGCGGAAAGCGGTCCTGGAGTGCAGACGTCTCGAAGACGGCCGCTGAGAGCTTCGCCTACTCAGGCGGCGCGTGCCAAGCGGTAATCGTGGTGGAGCGCGCCTAGAATCGGTGAGGAGACGATGCGGAATTCCGAAGGAATGGAGTGCCTCGGCGAAGCGGGTTCGACCGTCAGATCGCTCGCCACCGGCTCAGGGACATTGGGTCCCAGCGATGAATGCGGCCTCGCTTGATTGTAGTAGTCACGCCATTCCGCTAAAACTCGACGAAGGTGATTTTCCGAGAGCGGGATAAGGAAGTCTAAACATTCGCGGCGCGTGCTGCCGATCAGCCTCTCGCAGTAAGAATTTGCTTGCGGCGCGAATGCTGGTGTCCTCAACACCCTGACGCCCATCGCTCGCACGGACTTGCGTCGATCTTCGGAGAACTTCGTATCTCGGTCGACGATCACGAAGCGATAATCGTGCTTGTACGGTATCGCTTCTCGGAACTGCTGCAAGGTGCACTCCGCGGTCGGGTGCGTGGTCACGTTCAGTTGAATAATCTTGCGTGTACCGACTTCCATCACGACGAGGACGTAGAGGAATTAGAACCGGGCTGTGACGACCGTCAGAAAGTCCGCAGCCACAATCGCCTTCGCGTGATTGCGAACGAATGTCGCCCAGCGCTGAGACGAATGGCGCGAGCCGCCGTCATCTCGATTTGGCATGTACTTTCTCACCGCGGCGACACGCGGATGCCGAGCTTGACGAGAAGTTCATGTGTGATCCTCTCCTCACCCCAGCTGCCGTTCGAGATCGCCATCTCGACGATTAGCTTCTTGAGCTCTTCTGGCACGTGCGGACGTCCTTTGGGTCGAGATTTCCACCGCCAAAACAGACGAACCCCTTTCCGGTGCCAGCGGATGAGCGTGTCGGGCGTCACCACGATGAGGGTGTTCTTCTAGTCGAACAGCCTCGTCAGGCTCGCCATCGTGAACCAAGTGGCGTTATCTGTGCGGCGAGGGGTCTGCTCGCGCTCAACAAAGAACGTGAGCTGTTTCCGGAGAAAGAGATTCTCAGCGGCGAGGGCGCTACGTGAACGGAGGAGATTGCGGGCGAACGCAAGGGCGTCGAGAACAACGGGCACAATTTTCGAGAGCAAACGCAAGAACGGGCCTTTCCGGAAGCAAAGGCGACGAGCCCGATGACGGACGCCGCGAAACGGCCGATCCTGGCAGGTCTAAACTGCGGAATCAACGTCGGATCGAGTTTTTGCGGACCACCAGCTGGTAGTCCCTGATTGGCACATCGAAATCGACGGTGTGGCGGCGAAGATGCCGTAGCGGATTTCTGATGCACGAGCTCGGTCCGTTAGACGGTTATGCGCCGCAGTGCGCTTGGAACTCCGCGGGAGTTTCGATGGCAAATCGGAAGTACTCTACCCGTAGTGCTCCTTGTACATTCCACGTCGAAAGAGCCAGCCTCCGAGCCAGCCCAGGTGTCTGAGGAGCGGGTAGCGGATTTTCAAGTCGATGAGCTCGATCAAATTCCCGTCGCAGTCTTTCATGAAGAAGAAAGTGTGCCCGTGCTTCGATTTCTCGACCTCGCTTACGATCTCCACTCCCTTCTTCGCCATGTCATCGTGCCACTTGTAACAGTCTTTCACGTCGAAGCTGATATGCGTCATCCCCACCCGGCTCCACACCACTTCCTGCGCCGGCTGCTGTGGGGTGAACTCGAAGATCTCGAGCATGCCGCCACCCGGGGTACGCAGCCAACCGATCTTGCACTTTGCGCCCTCCGCGTCGACGCCGAAGAAAGTGCGCACCTTGACCGGGTCACTGTCTGAGACACCTACGAGGCGGCAGCCGAAGGTCTCGGCGTAAAACTGAACGAACTTGTCGAAGTCCTTTACCGTGATAGCGGTGTGGCTCAACGATCGTGCTTTCATACGCTCCTGCCTTATCTCAAAAAAAGGTTTCCTTGATATGGTCGGCCGTTCGAAGGGCCTGGGCCGCGATGGTGAGTGCCGGGTTCACCGCGGCCGACGACGGGAAGAACGAGGCATCGACGACGAACAAATTCTCGACGTCGTGGGACCGGCACCAAGGATCGAGCACCGACGCTTTCGGATCGGCGCCGAAGACCGCGGTGCCGCACTGGTGCGTGGTATTGAACTCACCGATTGGGATCGCCATGACGAACCAGGCTCCGACTTTGCGCAGCAACCGTCGGGTGAGGGCGACGAGCTCGTGGTGGGCCTCGACGTTCGACGGCTCCCGTTGGAGTCGGATGCGGCCGTTGGCCGTGAGGCTCACGCGATTGTCGGGATTCGGCAAGTCCTCGCTCATGGCCAGCCACTCGACCCCGCGCGCGAACCAGGCGTCGTAAGCCCAGGTGGGCACATGGCGGGATCCAGGAGGCCCGGCGGCTCGCGCGATGGCGGCGTGCGAGCGTCCTTGCGACTGGAGCTGTCCGAGTGGGTAGTCGGCATCGGGACTGCGCAAGTAAAAATCGTTGATGGCGACGGTCTTCTGAAACATCGTGTCGTGGCTGGGAGGCATGAAGGCGCCGAGCATGGTGACGACGTGGGACATATAGTTGCGCCCGACGAGACCTGACGAGTTTGCAAGGCCGTCACGATGCACCTCGCTTTTCGAGCGCAAGAGTAGAGCGGCAGAGTTCACCGCACCACAGGAGACGACGAAAAGCGGCGCTTCGACTCGGACCCGTTGTCCTTCGCGGGTGATTTCCGCCGCGACGACTTTGTCGCCGCTCCCGTTGGTCAAGAGGCGCTCGGTATAGGCGTTGGTCCAGAGTGTGACGTTGTCGTGCGCGATGGCCGGGGTCACCGAGCAGACGTCGGCGTCGCTTTTCGAGCGAATCTTGCAGGGATACGAGTTGCACGTGCTGCAGAGGATGCAGCCGTCCGGCTCGCCCGGGCGTAACACTCCAAGTGGCAGGTGCGACGGATGCAACCCGAGGGACCGCAAACGTTCGACGATGACGGCGATGCGCCCCTGATGCTCCACGGGTGGGTACGGGAATGGCTTCCGCGGCGGCTCAGTCGGGTCGGATCCGTCTCGGCCATGGACCTGATAGAGCTCTTCGGCCCGATCGTAGTAAGGGGCAATCGTCTCGTAGGTAATGGGCCATGCGGGTGAAACGCCGCCCCGATGCCGTATCTCGCCGAAATCCTCGCGCCGCAAACGATACAGCACGGCCCCCCAGAACTTCGAGTTACCACCGACACAGTAATGCGTGTACGGAACGAACTCCTGACCGCGCCGGTCGATCCAGCGCTCCGTCGTTCGATACCGGAGATCCCCCCACACCGCCTGAGGACTCCAGTTCTCGTCTTCCTGGGGAATGAAATCGCCCCGCTCGACGATCAGAATGCGCGCTCTGGTGGCCGCGAGGGTGTAGGCCACCGTGCCCCCTCCAGTGCCGCTACCGATGATGACGATATCGAAGCGCTCGGTCACGTACAGGCGAGCTCCATGGAATCCGCGCTCGCGGACACCGCGTCCATCAAGCGGTGGTCGTCCATTGCCCGCTCGAGACTCATCTCCGGCGTTTGACCGTTCCGGATAGCGCCGACGAAATCGCGGTACATGGCACGGTATCCGCGGATATCCCGGAAGCCGGGCAAGAGCTTGAATCGGGGCAGACCTCCACCACGCGCCAGAATGAACGCTCCGTTCGACTCAAACGTGATGATGCCTTCGCGGCCGAAGAGCTTCGACAGCCGAAACCCGCGGAGGAGAGACGGAATCTCCCGCGAATAATAAAGAGCGCCCACCGCACCGGTGTCGTATTGGAAGGAGACCAGCATGCTCTTGCGCCGCGCGTCTCCGCCGAGCGGTCCGTATTTGGAAGGAGACGGCCGATAGCCGTGAATGGTGCGGATTTGGGGCCCCAAACTTCCAGCAATGTGCAGCCAATGGATTCCCTCTTCGAAGAAGGCATCACCGCCGGCCATTTCTTCATCGTTCCGCCAGTCGTCGGCCGACTTGGGCTTTTTCATGATCGTGACGAAGTGTCCGAATACGAGCTCTCCGATGACGCCAGTCGCAAGGAGACGGCGAAGCTCGACGCAAAGCGGCTTGTAATGATCGTTTTCGCCCACGAGTACGACGCGACCGGTCCGTTCGCGCGCCTCCACGACGGCGTGATAGTCATCAAGACTTGGAAACGCAGGCTTTTCCACGAGGACGTGCTTCCCCATCTCGAGCGCCTGCTGCGTCACCTCGAGATGATAGCGTGTCGGCAGCGCCACCACCACGGCATCGACAGCAGGATCGCGAAGCGCCTCGTCGTAGCCTCGGTAGTGCCCCACGCCTCTGAACTGACGCTGGTAGTCCGCCGCGCGCGCAGGATCACGACTCGCATAGCTACAGACGACGTCGGCGCGCATCTTCTGCAGATGCTGACTGTGCACGCGGGTGATGAACCCGCATCCGAGGAAGCAGAGGTGGACCGGCTTCAACCGGCGTCTCCGCCCCACGCAGCGAGCTGGCGGGGCAGGACCGCGCGGCCGCGCTCCAGGGCCATCCATTCCGTGTTGTCGTCAACGCTGCGCCGCAACTGCTCCCGTCCAATCGGCACATGGTAGCAGATGACCAGAATGGGGTGGCGGAGGATTCGAGTCCCAACGTGATGCGATGACGACTTCGATTCGAGCCGCGGGCCCACGGTTGCCGACGATTCTCCATCCCTACTTCTTGGACGTTATCGAAATATTTCGGCGGCCGCGGTCATGTGCGAACTTCCCCGCAAGAAATCACGGAGGCATTAGTGACTTCTCGATGAACAGAACCGAAACGGTTTGAATCTATATAGCGCGCAACGCACGACTGCTTCCGTCTGTGATCGGTCGAGAGCGTGAAGTTGAGTCCGGCGCTGATGGTTTCTGCATCCCAACGGAACGGAAGACCAGGAGGAGCGCCGCGCAAATAGGGTCCGTGGGACTGTAGTACGTCCACGAGACGTTCGAAGTTCTCGGCCGTACGCTCGTAAACGATGTCGAGGTCCTGCGTCAATCTAACCGCGCCGTGAATCGTCGCAGCGACGCCGCCAACAATGATGAAACGAACGTTGGCTTCCGAGAGAGCCTTCAGTAGGCTCTCAAACTCGGTCGGATTCGCTTCGGCCATCTCGGCCTGCCCGGCGCAGCTCGAGCTGCGCTCGCGGTAAGTTTCATGAGGGCACGAAGCCGTTCCTCGACCGTCAGCTTGAGGGATTCTCGCAGGAGAGTGCGATCCACATCCATTTTATACGCCTCGATCACTGGGTCGCGGCGCAATGGGATCGCTTGTTTCGACATATTGCATTGTACCACTGGCGGTCGTCGCGACCGCCACGTTTGCGGCCCGTCTTCCCCCGTTGCTCTTCGACGCTGGAGTTGGTCACGCCGAGATTAACGCGGCGGTGCTTGCAGCAACCTCTTCGCGCTCGAGCTCGATTAGGCAGGCCGAACAGTCGGAGATCCCGTCACGCTCACGTGCGGCACGGGCCGGGCGAGCCGACCCGGTGTTCTTCCCCGGAGCCTATTACATGCTTGTCGAGGCCGCGCCGAATGGAGACAGTCTGGCGCTCGCGCTCGATCTTGTCGAGCGCGCCGGGCTCATCACGATTCCTGGTGTGGCTTTCGGAGCGGAAGCGTTGCGCTATCTCCGACTCTCGTTCTCGCCGGAGGAGCCCGTGATTCGTGAAGGAGTCAAACGCCTGGGAGCAGCGCTCGAGAAGCTCTCTACGTCCATTTGACGGCAATCACCTCGGGCCCCTATCCTAGGCGTGGGTGCGCATCGATCGCTTGCGACGGTGACGAGTACAACACCCGCCGTTGTTCGAAAACACGGACTTGATCTAAAGGACAGGTACCGTCATGGAAAAGCCCACCTATGGCCTGATCGGCCGGGGACGCCTGGCCACCCACATGGCCCGCTACCTAAAGCTCGAAGCCCAACCATTTCTCAGCTGGCATCGTGGCGAGGCGGTGGCGCCCGATGAGGCCTTGGCGGTCGCCGATATTCTGCTTTTGGCGATCAGCGACGATGCTCTGGCGTCGTTCCTTGCCGACCACCCGGATCTTCGAAACCGGCCGACGGTGCACTTTTCGGGAAGCCTGACGCGCGAGGGCGCCCACGGCCTCCATCCGCTGATGACCTTTGGTCCCGAACTGTACAGCCTCGAGAACTACCGGACCGCGCCCTTTGTTGTCGAGGAGGGCGGGCTCGGCTTTCACGACGTCTTTCCCGCCCTTCGCAACCCTTCGTGGTCGATCGACCCCGAGCTCAAACCGCTCTACCACGCGCTCTGCGTTCTCGCGGGTAACTTCACCACCATGCTGTGGGCCAAGGCCTTCGACGATTTCGAGCATCGACTGGGTCTGCCGCGCGAGGTGCTCGAGCCCTACCTGGAGAGGACGAGGCTCAACATCGCCGTTTCCGGCCGTGACGCCCTCACGGGATCGCTGGCCAGGGGAGACCGACGAACCGTCGAACGCGATCTCCGGGCCCTCGAAGGAGATCCCTACCACGACGTCTACCGCGCGTTCATCGGTGCGTTCGACGAGCAGGAGGCGGGACAATGAGCGTTCAAAGCTTTGTCGACAAGAAGAGGGAAGGCGTGCCCATCTCGATGGTTACCTGCTATGACAGCTGGAGCGCTGCGCTGATCGCCGAAACCGACATCGACTGCGTGCTCGTCGGCGACAGCCTGGCAATGGTGGTCTACGGCCACGACACCACCCTGCCGGTAGACATCGACACCATGGCCGCGCACACGGCCGCGGTACGTCGGGGGATGCCGAAGAAGTTCCTGATCGGGGATATGCCCTTCCTGTCCTACCGCAAGGGGCTGGAGGTCGCCATGAGCAACGTCGGCAAGCTCATGAACGCCGGCGCCAACGCGGTCAAGCTCGAGGGCGCCAACGGCAATGTCGAGCTGGTGCGGCACATCGTCGAGTCCGGGGTTCCGGTCATGGGACACCTCGGTCTGACCCCACAGTCGGTCCATCAGTTGGGCGGATTCAAGGTCCAGGCGCGCGATGAGGGGGAGGCCGCCGCGCTGGTGGAGCAGGCGCTCGCGCTCGAGCGGGCCGGGAGCTTCGCGCTGGTGCTGGAAGCCGTCCCGGCGGCGGTCGCTGCCGAGGTCACCAGGGCACTCGAGATAACCACCATCGGCATCGGCGCCGGACCCGATGTTGGCGGCCAGGTGCTGGTGCTTCAGGATCTCCTCGGTGTCAACACCGCCTTCCGACCCAAGTTCGTCCGCACGTGGATGGATGGGTCGAACCTGATCCGGGAGGCCGTCCAGGCCTACCACGAAGACGTCACCTCGGGATCCTTCCCCAACTCTCAAGAGAGCTACAAATGACCGAGGTGTTCCGCGACATCGCCGAGGTGCGCAGGAGGATGCGTAAGGTTGCCAAGGAGGGCCGCTCGATCGGATTGGCGCCGACCATGGGTGCGCTCCACGACGGACATCTGAGCCTGATCGAACGAGCGCGGACCGAGAACGACTGCGTAGTGGTCTCGATCTTCGTCAACCCGACCCAGTACGACGACCCCGCCGACCTCGAAGCCTACCCGAGGACCTTCGAGGCCGATCTTCAAAAGGTGGAACGCGTCGGCGCCGATGTCGTGGTCTTTCCGACGAGCGAAGCCGTCTACCACGACGACTACCGCTTTCGGGTCACCGAGTCGGTCGCCAGCCGCGAGCTCGAGGGCGCCTATCGTGCCGGCCATTTCGACGGTGTCCTAACTGTGGTCCTCAAGCTTCTCGCGATCGTCCGGCCCGACCGCGCCTACTTCGGAGAGAAGGACTGGCAGCAGTACGTCCTGGTCCGCGACATGGCGGCGGCGTTCTTTCTCGACACCGAGATCGTGCCCTGTCCGGTGGTGCGCGAGCCAGACGGCCTGGCGATGAGCTCGCGCAACGTCCTCCTCAGCGAGGACGAACGGCGGCTGGCGCCCGAGTTTCATCGTGTGCTCTCGGGTGGTAAAGCTCCAGGAGCCACGCGCGAGGCGCTGGAGCGGGCCGGCTTCGGAGTTGACTATGTCGAGCGCTGGGACGACCGCGTCCTGGGAGCGGTGCGCCTCGGAAAGGTGAGGTTGATCGACAATGTCCGGGTATAGATTCCGCAACGATGCCGGTGAGGGAGATGCTTCATGAAACTCAGCCTCGATGTCGGGAACTCCCAGATCTACGGCGGGATCTTCGACGACAGTGGTCTTCAGTCGAGATTTCGAAAGATCACCCAGCGCGGCGCCTCGTCCGACGAGCTCGGTCTCTTCTTCAGGCAGGTCGTGCGCGAAAACGGGCACGATCCGGCGGCGGTGTCGGCGGTCGGATTCTGTTCGGTGGTGCCCGATCTCAACCACTCGCTGGTCAACGCCTGCCGCCGATACTTCGACCTCGAGCCCTTTATCCTTCGTGCCGGCCTAAAGACCGGCCTCAAGATTCGCTACAAAAACCCGGCCGAGGTCGGGGCCGACCGTATCGCTTGCGCCGTCGGAGCGGTCGACCGCTACCCGGGCGAGGATTTGGTCATCATCGACTTCGGCACCGCCACCACCATCGAGGGGGTCAATGCCGAGCGCGAGTACCTCGGCGGCGTCATCGTTCCCGGTCTCAGCATCTCGATGCGCGCCCTCGAGCAAAACACCGCCCGCCTCCCCAAGGTGGAGATCATCCGTCCCGACCAGATCTGCGGGCGTTCGACCGTCGAGAGCATCCAGGCCGGCCTCTACTGGGGCCACTTGGGGGCGATCCGCGAGATCCGGGACCAGCTCGTCAGGGAGTGCTTCAAAGCAACCACCCCGGTGGTCGTCGGGACCGGAGGATTCGCCGGTCTCCTCGCCGAGGCCGGGATCTTCAGCGCCGTTCACCCCGACCTCGTTCTGGAGGGGGTGCGCATCGCCCAGGAGCTCAACCAATGAAGAACAAAAACCTGAAATCGAAGACCCACCGCGCCACCGTCACCGGCGCCGCGCGGCTCTGAGCCCCCGGTAGATGCGCCCGAGATCGATCGCCACGCGCGGCAAGTGGCTCAGCCCGATCTTGGAGTCGCCGACGTGATGCCACCTATCGTCCGCAAAAAAAAGCATGCGGTGGCCGGGCACCGGGAAGGAGGTTTTCGATCGCCTGGCGCCGACGAAAATGAGCTCGACGCATGTGTTGCCGACGGCGCGAACGCGATGGTGCGGTCGTACCGCGGAAAGCGGTCCTGGAGTGCAGACGTCTCGAAGACGGCCGCTGAGAGCTTCGCCTACTCAGGCGGCGCGTGCCAAGCGGTAATCGTGGTGGAGCGCGCCTAGAATCGGTGAGGAGACGATGCGGAATTCCGAAGGAAAGGAGTACCTCGGCGAAGCGGGTTCGACCGTCAGATCGCTCGCCACCGGCTCGGGGACATTGGGTCCCAGGCCAGAACGGCCGTCGCACTTATGCCGCTCCGTTTTCTTAGAAAGTCCGTCATCACCCTCCCCTGTGCGCACCCCTAGCCTACGGGATGTCTCGGTCGAGCGCGAGATTCTCCGTGAAAAACGGGAGGGACTCCTTTGCCGAATAGTCACTTCAGCTGAGCCTGCAGATTCAGTTCTGCGCCCCGAAGGCGTAGAGAATGCCGTCCTGGGAGCCGATGACGACCCGTCCATCGGCGAGCGCGGGTGAGGCGACGAACGGAGCGCCGGCGTCGAACTGCCACACTTTCTCGCCGGTCGTGAGCTCGAAAACGTAGAAGCGGCCGTCGCCGGAGCCGACATAGGCGCGGTTGCCCGCGATGACAGGGGAGGACTCGACACGTGCGCCCGTACGGTAGGTCCAGAGCGAGGCGCCCGTTTCTTGATCGATCGCGTGCACGATCTTGTCGCGGCCGCCAATGACGACGATGCCATTTGCCACCGCGGCTGAGGAATAGAAAGGGAAGTGGCGGGTCGGGTGCTCATAGCGCCAGAGATATTTTTTGTTTTTCAGATCGACGGCAAGCACGTCGTTGTTGAACGTTCCGTAATAAGCGATGCCGTCGACTAGAGCCGGAGAGGAGGCTGTATAAGCGCCCGAGTCCATCTGTAGCTTCTCGGTGCCGTCTTCGAGATCGATGCCGCGTAGCAAGGCATCGCATCCCGTCACGTAAACGAGCTCGCCGTCATATCCGGGCGTGCTGTGAAGAGGCCCGAGGCTTTCAAACGTCCACTGAAGCTCGCCCGTCTCGCGGTCGAGCGCGTATAGGTGCTCGTCGTAGGACGAGACGAGCAAGTGGTCGCCGATGACGACGGGAGAAGCTTTGATTTCCGCGTCGGTCTCGAATGTCCACCGGGTCTCGCCGCTCGCGGCGTCGAAAGCGTGCACGACGCCGAGCAAGTCGCCAACGTAGACGGTGCCCTCGACCACCATCGGCGAGGATTCCCCGAACCGGTCTTCCTCTTCACCGAAATCGCGCTTCCAGCGGACCGAGCCGTCGTCGAGGGCGAGCGCGGCGACGAGCCCCGGAAGCGCGGTCATATAGACGACGTCGTCGACGATGGCGGCGGAGGAGTCAATGGAAAAGCCGGCCTCGAAGCTCCAGAGAAGCTTCAGCTCGTCGGGGATCTCGGCGGCCGAGCGTCCCGTGCGCATCGGGCTTCCGCGAAACTGATTCCACGTGTCTTTCGGGGCAACGGTCTCTTGCGACGCGTCCGCCAGGAATGCGAGGATTATCAGTAGGCGCATCGGTAAATCTCCAGGGCGGCCGTTTCGTCGAAGGGCCGCGGGTTGAAGTTTCCGGTCCACTGCTTGGTTGCCGCACGGGCGAGGCCCGGAAGATCCTCTTCCGGCACTCCCTCATCGCGGAGGCGGCGCGGAAGGCCTCCGAGCTCGGCAAGCTCCTCGAGACGGCTCGCGAGCGACTCGCCACTTTGGTGGAGTGCCGCGTAATCCTGCGCCACCTCATCCGCGTTGAAGCGCACCACGCTCGGCAGGCACATCGCGATGGCGCGACCGTGCGCGGTTCCGTAGCGTTGGGTCAGAGGGTTGGCGCAAGCATGGGTCGCGCCGAGCATCGAGTTCTCGATCGCGACGCCCGCGTAGAAAGCGCCGAGCTGCATCGCGCTGCGCGCTTCGAGGTCGTCGGGCTCTTCGAGGACGCGAGCGTAGTTTTCGTTCAACAATCGAAAAGCTTCACGGGAGTAGAGATCGGACAAAGCGTTTCTCTTCGTCGTTACCGCGGTCTCGACCGCATGGGCAAGGGCATCGTAGCCGGTGGTTGCGGTGACGGCCGCCGGCTGGGTTACAGTGAGCTCGGGGTCCAGGATAGCTACGTGAAAGCGTTCTCTGAGATCACACGCCATCTTGACATGAGTCTTCGCATCCGAGATGAGCGCGTAGGATTGCGCCTCGCTTCCGGTCCCCGACGTCGTCGGTACGCCGATCATAGGCAGAAGCGGCTCTCGGTTCTTTGCGAAGCCGACATAGTCACGGATGACCCCGCCATTGGTGAGAAGCAAGTTCACGCCCTTGGCACAGTCCATCGAGCTTCCGCCTCCTAGGCCGATGAACGAGTCGATGTCCTTCGAGGCGGCGAACACGTGTCCGCGCTCGACCATGTCGGTATCGGGGTTCTCGCCGAAATCGCTGAAGACGAAGACTTCGACACCGGCGCGATCGAGCAAGCCGAGGGCGCGATCGACGTGTGGGGTCGCGCGTAGGCCGGGATCGGCCGTCAACACCGTGCGCTCGAAGCCGAGCTCATTCGCGAGCTCGCCGAGGCGGTCAAGAGCGCCGCGGCCGAACACTACCCGCGGCTCGGGCCGGTACTCGAAAGATTCCACGCTCTATTCGTTGGCGAGCGCGAACAGCTGATTCCGGCTCGCGATGTATAAAACGCCGTGCGCGGGAACCGCTGTCCCGTAGACGGAGCTCCCGAGGTTCATCTCGACGAGAACTTTTTCTTCTTTACCTGGGGCGAGCACGACGACATCGCCATCTTCGTCGCCGAGATAGATCTTGCCGTCGACGACCATGGGCGACGACCAGACTGCCGCGAAAGTGTCGTGCACCCAGTACGGTTCTCCGGTCTCGACGTTCAGCGCATGGAAGAAACCGCTGAAATCCGGCATGTAGATGATGCCCTCATGAATCGCCGGCGTCGAGATCGAGCGGCGGATCTTGTCGTAGTGCCAGACGCTTCCGCTTTGGGTGATGTCGCCGCGCTTGGTCGCGTCGATAGCGTAGAAGTGGCCCAGCCCTTCGCCGTGCTCCGGGTCCTGACCGTTTGCGATATAGACCTTGTCATCGTAGAGCACTGGTGTACTAATGATATTGTTGCGCGTCTTCGGCCAAGTAGACCCGGGCGGGTTGCTGTCGAACTCCCACAACTTTTCACCGGTCTCGGCTACGTAGCCGCGTACCCAGCCATCGCCTTCGCCCATCACGACTTGAGCGACGCCACCGAGGTCACCGACAGCGGCGGAGGACCATTGCCCGTGAAGAATGGCCTCGCCCACGGGGCTGTTCTCCCACACGAGCTCGCCCGTGTTCTTGTTGAGTGCTACCAGGTCGGGGCTCATAGGAGACGGGATGTTGACATGGCTTTCGTCGTGTCCATTCGAAGTGTTCACGAAAATCAAATCGCCATACATCACGGGTGAGGAGTTCGACATGTTGTGTGGGAAGGCGCCGAGCTCTTCCATCATGTCGAACTTCCAGATGATGTCCCCGTCATGCGGGCTTTTATATTGCTCATCTTGATACGGTCCGTCGTTCTCGCCGTCGACAAAGCCTTCGGTGTCGAGCGCGAGCACTTCACCTCGATTGGTGACGTAGTAGAGCACGTCGCCATCGACGAGCGGCGAGGAGCAAACGCCTTGGAACGGCCAATCGTTGACGCGGCCCGCAGGGTGCTTGTCGCTGACCATTTGCCAAAGGAATTTACCGTCGGCCTCGTTGATCGCGACGAGAACGCCTTTGTCGCCCGGCATCTCTTTGTCGTAAAGCGCCTCATTGTTCGTTCCGACAAACACTTTGCCGTTCGCCACAACAGGGTTCCCATAGGTCTGTGAGCCGAGCGCGGCGATCCATTTCACGTTGGTGCCGGCATTGACATCCCACTCGAGGGGAAGGCCGGTCATCGAGGACACCATGTTGCGGTCGGCGGTGCCGCCCCACATGGTCCAATCACCGTCTTTGGAATCGTCGGCGTGGACGTTGAGTGCGACCATGGCCGCGAGAACGGAGAGAGCGGTGGCCCAAACGAGCTTTTTCCTCGTCTTGCCTTTCATTCGTTGGCTCGTACTTCGAGATTGTCGATAAACACTTCGGTCGGTGTCGCGTCGGCGAAGATGCCGGGACTCCCTTGACGGTTGGGACTCTCGTCGCGCCGCTCGACATGCCACTCGGAAGGCTCGGCCTCACCGCGTGGCCACACTTTGCCCCGGGCGCGCACGGAGCCGTCGTCGAGCGTCGCGACTTCGAGCTTCATGCGGTACCACGTGTTCGGCTCCCACGGGAACGAGACTTTCGCGGTGCGCTCGGTCTCGGGCTGCCACGACTGCAGCTCGAGTCGCTGGTGACTTCCGAGTAGCATCAACAGATAACGCTGCGCGATGACGCCGGCATGTCCCATTTGACGGCGCTGACGAGTCGCCAACACATCCACTTGCACGGTGTAATCGGACCAGTCCGAAGGCCCGATATACACACGCGCGCGGCGTAGAAAGGGATTGTCGGCCTTCTTCACGAGCACCTTTTCGCCGCTGACCTCGCGAATTTCGAACTTTCCGGTCGCGTTGATCCACGGCCGCGGGACACTCTCGAGCGCGTCAAAATTCTCGCTCCATGGAAGAGGCGGAATCACGCGCGCGCGCGCCGAGCCCGATAGCTCGCCTACACTCGCGTGGATCTTCCCACCTTGGGGCGCCCTGCCCGCAGCCGCTATGAAGCGCCCGCCATCGACCGCACCATCCACACCTTCGAGCGACCACGTTGCTTCGCCGATCCGCACGACCCGCACGAAACGTCCTTCCGCGTCGAACAGACGCGCTTCGAGCTCGACGGTGCCACCCGGCTCGAGGGTTACGTCCGTGGGTGCGACTTGAACCGAGGCCGGCGCGCCGGGCGAACCACTCGGAGCGGTGGAACGCGGCTTGGACGCCGATTCCTTGCGCGCCGAGCCGATCGCGTAGAGCGCTTGCGCCGAGGCCAGATAGACGCGGCCATCCGCGATCGCGACCGAGGCGTAAATCTCTTCGAACTCGTCACCGGCCGTCAGCTCGTCTCGGTCGAGGATCGACGCACCGTCGGCCGAAAGCTCCAAAATGTAGAAAGTGCCGTTGACAGTGCCGACATAGAGCTTGCCGTCAGCGAGAACCGGGGACGCTCGCTGGATGGTGCCGAGGTTCAAGGTCCATTCCTCGGCGCCACTCCCCACGTCGAACGCCTTTAAGTTGGCGCTGTTGTCGATCTGGTAGAAGTGGTCGCCGTCGAGGACGGGTGAAGAATAGCCCCCGAGAAAGCCGCCCACGGACCATTTCGCGCTGTCGACGTCGATCGTGCCGCGCGTGGTGGCATCGATGGCGGCCACGAGACCCATTTGGCTCGTGCGAAGGTTCTCCTCACCCTGGCTCACGATAGCGATGTTGTCCTTGATGACAGCGCCGGTGTTGATGCCACGCTTGGAATATTCGAAGCGCCACACCGACTCGCCCGTCTGAGGCTCAATCGCGTGCATCGCTCCATCGCCGCCGCCCGTGATGAGAAGTCGCACGCCGTCGACGTCGGCGATGACAGGCGGCGCGTAGGTCGTGTCATAAGGGCGGCCACCGGGAGAGCTGACCCATTGCGTTTCCCCCGTGGCTTTGTCGAAAGCGAAGAAACGCTGGCCGCCGCGCGCTTGCTCGCCCCAACCGGAGCTCAGACCGCTCACGATGAGAAGGTTGCCATCGATGATTGGTGAGGCGGTGCGGCCGCCATGGGTCGTGATGAGGCCGAAATCTTCCGTTAGCGAGCGCTTCCACAAAATGGCGCCTTCGGCGGTGAACCCGTAAACGGAGCCACCGACGGTATAGACATAGAGGTTGCCCGTCGTCGCGTCCGCGACCGGGGAGGCCCAGCCTACGCGGTGAGGCGGTACGTCGCTCAAGTAGATGTTGATCCGATGCTCCCACAAGAGCTCGCCCGTCTCGACGTCGAAGCACATGATGCGCTCCTGCCGGCTCGCGCCTTCTCCAGCAGCGTTTTGCAGATAGAGGTGGTCGCCGAGAATGATGGGCGTCGAGCGGCCGCCATAAGGAGCCCGCCAGGCGAGGTTGTCGCCATCGCGAGACCAGCTCGTGGGAAGGCCGGTCTCCGAGGAATGGCCGTCTCGGCCCGGGCCTCGCCAATCCGTCCAATCTTCACTGGCTGAGCCGGCGAAAGATCCCGCCCCCGTGCCTCCCGTGAACATCACGAATATCGTGAAAAAAGTTTTTCTGAACATGTCTTCTTATGCTTTCGTGAACCGATGCCTGAATTCGTCCGAAGTGCAGGCCCCATTATCTTTTGCCGGGTGAGCGCCGTCAAAGAAATGGCCGGGTGCTTCGAACTCGTCGAAAGTGTTATCAAGTTCACACCTGCAAGAGAGCGAGACTCACGACAATACGTACATGATACCTGTCGCATTTTTCGGCGCGATGGCGGCGATGGTCGGAGTCCAGGAGCCCGAAGGCTTCAAGCGCGTGATCCCACGTGGGCAGATCGCGGCCATCAGCGAGCCGACCTACGTGCCCGCTTCCGAAGCGAAGCTGCCGCCCAGAGCCTGGGTTCTCGGCGTCGTCATCGACGGGCAAGCGCGCGCTTACAGCCTCAACTTGCTGAACAGTCACGAAATCGTCAACGACAGAATCGGCGAGACCAACTTCGCTGCTGTGTGGTGACCACTTGGTAATGCGGCTGTCGTGTACAGCCGTGATTACGCAGGGAAGACCGTGAACTTCGAAGCGTCTGGCGGGCTCAAGAACAGCTCGCCTATCATGCAAGACCAAGAGACCGATACCTACTGGTCGATCATGGAAGGCGCGGCCGTAGCCGGTGAATTGGCCGGGAACAAGCTCATCGAGCTTCCTGTCGGCGAGAGGGTTTCGTGGCGTCATTGGCGCGCGAAGCACCCCGACACACTCGTGCTCTCTGTCGACGGTGAAGAGCACGCTGACAACGGTTACCAACAATATTTCCACGACCCCGAAGGCTATCGAGGACAAGTTGCTAAGGACGATCGTCTCGCGACGAAAGCGCCCATTTTCGCGTTCCACTTGGACAATGTCGCCTATGCCGTTCGGCAGAAGGATCTCGAGAACGGAAAGACCGTAACACTCGAAGCCGGCCACTCCGTGTTTCTTTTCCGCAAGCGCGGGAGCTCGATGTTTCAGTCGACCCATGCTTTCGTCTCCGAAGCAGGATTCGAGGAGCGCGACGGAACGTGGACGGAAAAAGCGACGGGCGCTGTTTTCGATCCAGAGGCGAGCAGTTTCGGTAAAGTCGAAGCGCTCACCGGCTTCGACACGTTTTGGTACAACTTCAGCTTGAACAACCCGGACACGACGCTTCTGGAGTAGGCCCTTCTGGGGTAGGCCCTTCTGGGGTAGGCCCTTCTGGGGTAGGATTGCGCAGCCAGAGAAAGGAGGGTGCCCTGATGGCGCTCGGCTGCCACAGCCTCGTTCGTTTCGTCTTTGTCGTTTTCGTACTTCCCTCGACGCTTCTCGCATCCGAATGGTCGCGTTTTCGCGGGCCGAATGGAACAGGCGTCGTCGACACCGAAAAGCTTCCGCTTCATTTCGGTCCGTCCCAAAACGTCGTGTGGAAGACGCCGCTTCCTCCGGGGCATTCATCTCCAATCGTCACAGAAGAACGGATCTTCCTTACGGCGTTCGAAGACGAGACACTCTTCACGTATTGCCTCGATCGCGAAACCGGCGAGATCTTGTGGCGAAGGGAAGCACCCCGCACGCGCGTCACGAACTTCGACGACCGCAACAACTCCGCATCACCGAGCCCTGTGGTCGACGACCAGAGCGTCTTTGTCTTTTTTCCCGACTTCGGGCTTCTTGCCTATGACTTCGAAGGCGAGGAGCTATGGCGATTCGCCGTCGAAGACTTCGACAATATCTACGGGATGGGCGCCTCACCCATCCTCGCGGGCGACCACGTCGTCCTCGTCTGCGATCAGGCCACGAACTCCTACATCATCGCGCTCGACAAGAGGCATGGGAAAGTCGTCTGGCAAAAGCGCCGCCCCGAAGCGAAGAGCGGCCACTCGACGCCCGTGCTCCACGAGGCGAAGGACGGCTCGCTCGAGATCCTCGTGCCCGGTTCGTTTCTTTTAACCTCCTACGCCGCGAAGACCGGTGAGAAGCTCTGGTGGGTGAGCGGTCTTTCTTTCGAGATGAAGTCGACGCCCGTTCTCGCCGGCGACATGCTCTACATCAACGGCTATGGCACACCGGAGAATCAACCGGGGCGCAACGTCGTAGCGTCTCCGTTCCAGGAACTCGACCCGAACGATGACGGATTCCTCGCTCGAGACGAGGCCGAGGGACATGTGCGGTCGTGGTTCGGCTTCGTTGACTTGAGCGCCGACGGCCGGCTCGACGCGGCAGAGTATGACTACTACCTCGCCGCGCTCGCGTCGAAGAACGCCATTCTCGGGATCCGTGTGGGCGGTGAAGGCGACATGACGGAGCAGAACGTGGTGTGGACCTATCACAAACGGGTCCCCCAGCTCCCGTCGCCTCTTCTTTACATGGATGTTCTTTACATGGTGAACGACGGCGGGATCGTAACGACGCTCGAGCCAAAAACAGGGGGTATCATCGCGCAGGGACGCCTCAAAGGCGCCGTCGACAACTATTACGCCTCGCCCGTGGCGGCGGACGGCAAGATCTTCATGGCAAGCGAGCTCGGGAAAGTCGCCGTGCTCAGTCCGGCGGGCGATCTAGAAGTGCTCGCGGTCAATGACCTCGACGATTTGATCCACGCGACACCCGCCATTGCGGATGGACGCCTCTACATACGCACCCGCAATATTCTCTACTGCTTCGGAGGAGAGTGAGCATGGCATGGCTCCTGGCGCTTCTTCTGTTCCAAAACGGCGAGGACCTTCACGAGGCCGCGCGCCAAGGGGATCTCGAAAGAGCGCGGGCCCTCATCGAGCAAGGCATCGACGTCGACGCGGGGAATCGCTACGGCGCCACCGCACTTTTCTTCGCTGCGGAAAAAGGCGACCTCGACATGGTGACGCTCCTCGTGGAGCACGACGCGCGCCTCGACATCGAAGACAGCTTTTACAAGATGAGCGCGCTCAGCCGTGCTTTGAGCGGCAAGCATTTCGACGTCGCGCGGTTTCTTCTCTCGCGCGGCTCGCCCGGCGCGGACGCTGTTCTGCGTTTGGGCGTCGCGAACGAAGACCGTACGCTCGTCGAGGCCGCTCTCGCGACGGGAGGCGTGACGCGCCCGGCCTATGACCGTGCTCTCGAGATTGCGGCGGGAGACCTCCGCGCTCTGATAGCGGACGCCGACGTTCAAGAAGGTACGCCCGCGGCCATCGTCGTGCTCTCGCGCGCAGAGCTCGAGCGCTTCGTCGGCCGCTATGAGAACGAATCCGAGCAGCGCTATGTCACGGTTGCTCTGCGCGACGGCGCCCTCGTAGTGTCTGGAGATTTCTCAGCGCGGCTCCGCCCGAGGGGCGAGCATGACTTTGAAGTCGTCGGCAGCGACGCCGAAGTCTTTTTTGGAGGCCGTGGCGGCATGATTGAGCGCGTCGTCCTCCGCCAGGGCGAGACGTCGACTGCCTTTCGCCCGCTCGACGAGTCCGAGGAACGCGGAGAGGCGGCCCCCATCGACCGCCCGAACGTCGTCGTCGCGACAGACGTCGCCCCCGTGGCACGCGCTCCGGCCGCTCCGTGGCCGGGTTTCCGCGGTCCAAACCGATCCGGGATCGCTGACGCGCAGGGGGTACCGATCGAGTGGGATGCGGAAGCAGGGAAGCACATCCGTTTCAAAACAGAGCTTCCCGGCTTCAGCGTGTCGAGCCCCGTCATTTGGGGCGAGCGCATCTTTGTTCTGACCGCGGTAAGCGGCGCCGGGAACGACACCTTTCGGACCGGCCTCTACGGAGACGTCACTCCTATCGAAGATCTCTCAGAACATCGCTGGCTACTATATGCCTTGAACACCAAAGACGGCGCGATCGCCTGGGAGCGCGAGCTTCACAAGGGTGAACCGGGAACGAAGCGGCATTCCAAGTCGAGCCAAGCCAACGCGACGCCAGTGACCGACGGTGAGCATGTCGTGGCCGTGCTCGGCTCGGTCGGTCTCTTGCTTTGCTACGACGTCGACGGAAACCTTCTTTGGAGAAAAGACATCGGAGTCCTCAACGTAGGCTGGTTCTACGATCCGGACTATCAGTGGGGGCACTCGAGCTCGCCCAACTCTACTTCACCAACGAGGAAGGGGAGACCTTCGTCGTGCGCGCGGGAGACGAGTACGAGCTTCTCGCTAAAAACACCGTGGACGGGACAGTGCTGTCCACGCCCGCGGCTTCGAACGGACTTCTTGTCATTCGCACGCTGACGCATGTTTACGGGATCTCCGAATGAGCGTTAATATTCCTCGAGGCGGTCCGGAGGTACACGAACGAATGAAGACACTATTATCCTTACTCATAGTCGTCACGACACTCGCTAGCTCCGCTTTCGCCGAGAACTGGCCTCATTGGCGAGGCCCGACGCGCGACGGTGTTAGCGGCGAGCGCGGACTTCCCAGCGATTGGAGCACGACGAAGAATGTTTCGTGGCGGATCCCCATGCCGGACCGTACGGGTGCGACACCCATCGTCTGGGGCGAGACCGTTTTCCTGAACGTGGCCGGTGAAGGCGAGCTTCATCTTTGGGCGGTCGACCGCAAGGACGGACGGGTGAAGTGGAAGGCTTTTCTAAGCGGCGGCGACCACCGTGAGCGAAAGCAGAACATGTCGTCCCCGTCGCCGGTGACGGATGGCAAGCACGTTTGGGTGATGACAGGGACAGGTATCTTGAAGTCCTTCGACTTCGACGGCAACGAGCTCTGGTCGCGTAACATCCCCGCCGACTACGGTAAGTTCGGCCTCAACTGGGGCTATGCATCGTCGCCGCTTCTGTTCCAAGGCGCACTCTACATGCCGGTGCTACACGGCATGAAGACCGACGAGCCGTCTTATCTCCTGCGCATTGACGCTGCAACGGGAAAGACTGTCTGGCGGGTCGAGCGGCTGACAGACGCCATCCGCGAATCCCCGGACGCCTACATCACACCCGCGCTTCTGGAATATGACGGGAAGTACGAGATCGTGCTGACGGGCGGCGACGTTGTGACTGGCCACGACCTTCAGACGGGCAAAGAGCTTTGGCGAGCCGATGGACTCAACCCGGACAACGATCGCAACTACCGCATCGTTGCCTCTCCGGTCGTCATGGACGGCATCATCTACGCGCCGACCCGCGTCCGCCCCATGCTCGCCCTCAAAGCGGGCGGCCGAGGCGACATCACGACGAGCCATCTGCTGTGGTCCTTCAACAATGGTCCGGACGTTCCGACGCCAGTCACGGACGGCAAGTATCTCTATGTCGTGAACGACCGGGGCGTCACGTTCAGTCTCGATGCGAAGTCCGGCGAGGTCATTTGGGGCCCGCAGCGCATTGCGGCTGGAACTTACAGCTCATCGCCCGTGCTCGCGGACGGGAAGGTCTACGTAACGAACGAAGACGGTGTGACGACGGTCATGAAGGCAGGAGCCGAGTTCGGCGTCATCGCCGAGAACGATCTCGAGAGCTACACGTTGAGCTCCGTCGCCGTTTCCGAAGGCCAGCTGTTCTTGAGGAACGCCGAGTTTCTTTATTGTATTGGGGAAAGACGGCCGAAGACAAGTAGTAAGCCGAACCTTTTCATGGCACGGTCTCCTTTCTCCCGAACTGCCGGGCGATGACGATAAGGAGGAGCACGAACCCTGCCGCGTTCGCGATCGACAACCCGACACCCGCGAAGCTCGCATCGCGGCCGGGGTAGAACAGAAGCGCCGCCGCGACGATGAGCACGGCGCGCATGGCGGCCGAGAGCGTTCCGCCGAAATAACCAGCGATACCCGCGGCCAGGGGTACGATCCCGGTGATGACGATCGCCGAAGCCAGAAAGGGAGGTAAGAAGCCCACGTCCGATCCATCCGCGCTCAACAACAGGAGCTCGGGGCGGAAGACGAACATGAACGGGAGCGTAAACCCGACGAGGGCGAAGCGAAAAGCGGCGAGTGCTGCGCTCATGATATGGCAGTCGGCAATGGAGGCTGCCGCATAGGCCGCGAGTGCGACCGGCGGGGTCACCATGGACATCATCCCGAAATAGAAGATGAAAAAATGCGCGGCGAGTGGCACCACCCCGAGCTTTCCGATGATAGGCCCGATGAGCGTGGCCATCAAGAGATAGCAGACCGCGGACGGCAACCCCATGCCGAGGACGATCGACCCGACCATGATGAGGCTCAGCGCGAGGAGCAGGTTCTCGCCAGCAATCATCAGGATCGTCGACGGGAACTTGGTGCCGACACCGGTCAAAGTGACCACGCCGAGGATGATCCCGACCGACGCCGCCGCGGCCACGAGAGGGACGCCGCCTCTCGCCGTTTTCACGAATGCTTTTTCGACCGATCGCCAGCCGAGACGCGTTCGCTCATTGAAAAAGCTCAGGACGATCACGAGCGCGAGCGCAAGGCTGACCGATCGAAACACGGTATAGCCCGCCACGAGAAACCCGACAAGCGTACCTAGCGTCAGGACGAAAACGAGCCCTTCGTAGGGAAAGCCTGAGCTCTTGGGCACAGGTGCAACGTCCGGCTCGATGTTGCCGGCGCCGATGCGCTGCGAATAGAAGTGCACGATCAAAAAGAGGGCGAGGTAATAGATGAACGCCGGGATGAGCGCCGCGCGGATGACCTGTAAATAGGTAACCGGCGGTGTCACGAGTTCGAGCATCATGTAGGCGCCCGCGCCCATAACGGGCGGCACGAGCGCGCCACCGGAGCTCGCCGCCGCTGTCACGCCCGCCGCGATGTGCGGGCGGAAGCCAATGCTGCGCATGAGAGGGATCGTGAACGTTCCCGTCGTCGCTGTGTTCGCGACCGCGCTTCCGGAAAGCGAGCCCATGAGACCACTGCTCAAGACTGCGACTTTCGCCGCGCCACCAGGGCTTCGGCGAAAAAGACGCTTGGCGTAATCGACGATGAAGCTCGTGGCACCCGTTGCCTCGAGAAAGGCCCCGAACAGCACGAACAAGAACACGTAGGTGAACATCACCTTGAGTGCGACGCCGAACACACCTTGGCTGTGAAGAAAGGTCTGGCCGACGATGCGCTCGATCGAGTAGCCGCGATGGGGGAAGAGCCAGGAGGGAAACGAGGAGCCGCCAAGGGCGTAGATCAGAAACGTGCACGCGAGAACAGGAATCGCCCATCCGAGGCAGCGCCGGGTCGCGTCGAGCACGATGAGAACACCGAGGCCCCCGACGAAGTAATCGAGCGCCGACTCAGCGCCCGCGCGATCGCCGAGCGACAAGCCGCCGGTCCATAGCGAGCGGAACGCGGGCTCCGTTTGCACGACGACGTAGAGACAAACGAACGCGGCCGCGAGGCCCGAGACCGCGTCGACGAGCCACGCCGCCCTATGCTCGAAGCGTATCGGAAACAAGAGAAAGCAAAGAACGAGGCCGAAGAGGGCAAAGATCGCCAGCTGCGATTGCGGTGAGAGCTGGGCGTAGTTGACTTCCGCGAGAACGAAAAGGGACAGACCAATCCCGAGAACTCGAACAAGATGCCCGCGGATCGAGCTGGGCATGGAGCGGTTAACTTTCGTCGTCCGTTTCGGGCCAGTTCCCAATCTCGCGATAGAAGCGGATTGCGCCCGAGTGGAACTCGACGCCGGTATCCCGTACCGCATTCTCGGCGTTGATGAAATTGCCGGCGGGATGTTTCTCGGTGACGCTCTCGCGGTTTTGGTAGATGGTTTTCGTGATCCGGTAGATCAGCTTTTCGTCCGCCTTCGCCGAGGCGACGAGATGCATCGAGCCGACGTCGAGCCCGTGATAGTCCTCGTCTTGGCCGCGATAGGTGCCCGCGGGGACGGTGCGCTCGTAGAAGAACGGATAGTTGGTGACGAGCTCGGCCCGTGCCTCCCTGTCGAAGGGCACGAGCAAGATGTCTTGTGACGTGGACGCTTGCACGATCGATGCGGTCGGAACAGCTCCGCCCAGAAACGCCGCCGCCGCAGAACCGTCCGCCAAGTTATCGACCGCACCTGCTTGCGTATTGTTGAGAGGCGTGAAGTCGTCATACGTCACACCGTGCGCCTCGACGATCGGTCGCACGAAGGATTCCCACCCGGCGCCCGCCGGACCCACGACCGCGCGTTTGCCGCGGATGTCCGCAATCGACACGACGCCCGAGCCCCGGGGTGCTACGAACATCGCGACGTTCGGCGCGAGCGTCATTACGGAAAGCAGATCGTAGGCTTTCTCCCAGCTCCCTTCGCCACGCACAGCGAAATAGGTGATGGCCGCGTTCGAAAGCGCGATGTCGAGTTCTCCCGATTCGAGACGGCGGATGTTCTCCTGCGAACCCTTCGTCGCTTCGGAGGTGACCTCCCAACCCGGTCCGTATTGGTTGAGCACTTCACCGAGCGCGCCGCCGACAACGAAAAAAGCGCCTCCGGGAGGCGCGGTGCCGATGCTGATGAAACGCGAGCTCCGCGTACTCGAAGCCGAGCCCACATCTTCGTCTCCGCCACCGCCACCACACGCCGGAAACAGCAGTGCTATGAGCGCGAGTGCGAGTATCGAGAAAGTTCTTTTAGGCATCGGCGGAGATGATAGTGGCGCACTACGATCGAAGCAAGCTCTCATCGGACGCCCCAAATCAGAGTCGAAAGTCCACGCCGACATAAGCCGTAAAAGGCGGCGCTGGGATGACCGAGGCGGCACCGAAGCCGCGCAGATAGTACTCGCGATTCGTGAGATTCCGAAGGTTCAGCCGCAAGCGCGCCATCCCGAAGTCGTAGTAAACCATCGCATCAAACGTCATCACGCCATCGATGGTAAACGCGTTGTCCTCGGCAATGAATTGATCGCTCACGAACCGGCCGCCGCCGCCGACCCCCCAAACCTCGGAAAGGTCTTTGCTCAACCAGAAGTTCAAAATATGTTTCGGTGCGAACGCGGCACGATTGCCCGTGCGATCGACGACGAACACGATCGGCGGGTTCACGGAGACGAGAAACGACTCGGCGAAATTGGTGAGCTCGGAGTCGTTGAACGCGTAGGAGACAAAAGCGCGTGCGCCGCGCACGGGCTCGGCAGCGAAATCGACTTCGATGCCGCGCGAGCGCTGATTTCCGATTTGCTGGGTAAAACCATTGTCGTCCGGAATGGCGATGTTGTCGCGCTCGAGTTGATAGACGGCCAAAGTAGCTTCGGCGCCAAAGCTCGAAAAGCCCTTTTTCACGCCCACTTCGTATTGCGTGCTGCGCTCGGGCATGAGCTCACCGAAGGCGCGAGCCGAGGGAGGCGCAAAGGATCGCGAGTAGTTCGCGTAGATGGAGAGCTCCGGTTGTGGCGCCGCGAGTAGCCCGACCATCGGTGAGAACTCGGTGTCGTTCGTCTCGCGGCCGCTCGCGTGATCCTGGAAGTCGATGTTGTCGACGCGGCCTCCAATGAGGACGTGGAACTTCTCGCCGAATTGGAGCTGGTCGATGACGTAAGGCGCGGCGACGAGACTGCGCGCATCCCCGGCGAAGCCAGCGCCGGGAAGTGGAAATGGGGCGGAGTCGATGCCGATTCTAGGGTCGAGCGGGTTGACGGGGGCGAGCAAGTTGACGTCCAGGGTGAACGCGTCGGTGAGATGTGTGACCTCGAATCCCGTCAGCAGGCTGTGCCGCAGCCCCCCGGTGTCAAAAGAGAAGATCGCTTCTAGCTGATTCCCGGTGAGCGCTTGGCGATCGTCGAGCTCGAGGAAAGTACGCACGAGGAGACCCGCCATAGGCTCGATACCGTTGAAGAGTGTTCCGTTGCTAACCCAATCGAGATCGCGCCGGTAGAACTTGTCGCGGATCGTGATCGAGGGCGAGAGCACTTTCTCGAAGTCCGCTTGAAAACGCAGAACGTCTTGCTCCGAGCGATCGAGCGGCGATTGGTAATTCGTCTCCCGATCGACGGATGCGACGTTGTCGCCGAGCACGGGAAGGCCGCTATCGGGCGTAAAGTCGGCGCCGAGATATTCGAAGTTCACGTTCATCCGGCCCGTGTCATCGAACTGCCAGGAAAAGGCGGGATTGATCGCCAGCGTGCGGCCTTCTTTGCCGTCGCGGTAGCTACCTTGATCGCGAAAAAGCCCGTTCAAGCGGAAGGACTTCGAACCGTCCGCCGTACTCGCGTTCCAGTCGAAGGTCCCTTCATAGTTGTCGTATGAGCCGAAGGTGGCGCCGAAGTCGAGACCGTTCGTCGGCGTCGGCTGCTTGCGCACTAGATTGACCGTGCCTGCAAGGGGATTGCTCCCGTAGAGGAAGCCGGCCGGCCCCTTGAGGACCTCGACGCGCTCGACGTTATAGAGCTGATAGAAGGTCGCTTCCGGCTCTGCCGCCCCGTCGGTAAGCATGAGCCCGCTCGACAGTGAATCGAAGCCGCGGATGTAGAAAAAGTCGTGCACGCCGTTCTGGGTCTGGATATTCACGTTGCTCACGTTGACGAGCGCCTCGCTGACGACGCGGTCATATTGCTCCCGGAAGAGCGGCGCCGTCACGATCCCGACGTTATTGGGGGTCCATCGGAGCGCGAGCGGCAGTTTCGAAACGATCGTATTCGCCGTTGGTACGTAGGGAAGACTACCCTCGACGAAAACATATTCCGTGAGCGTGGGCCGGGGATCTGAACGCGACACGTTCTCGGGATCGTCCTGTCTGGGCTCTGGGTCTTGGGCTCCGAGAAAAGGGACATGGACAACAAACGAAACGACGATCCACGCCGCGAGTAATTTTAAGAGCGAACGTTGTTCCATACTCATGAACTCTCCACGGTTCGTCTCCCTCCAGAGAAGACGCACCATATTAGAGGTGGGGGTCGTGGGGAGCAAATCACTAGTGAATTCGCGGCTCTACCGGAAGGCTGGCGACAATTTCGGCCTCGGCTTGGGCTAGCTCGGTGATGCGGCGCCTGACGGCGTCGTCATCGTCGTAGCGGCAGGCGAGGTTCACGAAGAGCTTTCTGTGGCGGGACTCAGCGTTTTTGAGCTCGGTGTAGAGGCGGGCGAGATCCGGGGTCTTAGATTCTTGGCGAGAAGCTCGAGGCGCTCATAGGAGCGCGCTTCGATGAAGCCGAAGATCAGAAGACGGTCCGTGAGGCGGCCCTCTCTCGGCCGCGCGAGGGCGATGAGCTTTTGAGCATAGGGGTCGCCTGGGTCACGGCCTAGCGAAAGGCCGCGCTCGACGAGGCGCTCGTAGACGGCACGGAAGTGCTGGAGCTCTTCGATGGCGAGTGCGCTCATCTTGCGCACCAGCTCCTCGCGAGACGAATAGCCGGCGACGAGAGACATCGCCGACGCAGCCGCTTTCTTTTCGCAATGTGCATGGTCGAGCAGCACCGCGTCCATGTCCGCGAGCGCGGTCGCGAGCCATTCAGGAGAAGTCTGTGACAATAGCACGGCCCATTTTAATCAACTCCTCGCACCAGCTATCATTTTTTGCGGGGGAAGTTCATCATGAGGCGATTTCTTGCCGCATCCCGCCGTTAAATCAAATAGGCGGCCGCCGCTCGTGCCGCGTCGTGGCGCGCTCGTAAGCATGGGCGAGCTTCAAGATGGTCGCTTCGTCGAACGGTCGCCCATAGAACATGATTGAAAGCGGGAGAACCGGCGGCCCTTTCGTGAAGCCGCACGGAATCGTCACCGCGGGGTTTCCCGTCATGTTCCCGAGGAACGTGTTGCCGCCACGAAATTCCGGTGAGCTCCATCTCCGCCATAACGAACCTCCCGTGTTCTGTGTCGGGGATACTATAAGATGTCGAACGATGCCGCTCATCTCACTGGCCGACCAGGAAAGACTCCGAACGGAGCTCGCAAACAAGCTCGAAAGCCCAGTTCGCGTCGAGCTCGATCGGCATGCGCGCGAAAGAAACTGCACGCCTTGCGAGCAAAGCGAGGAGCTGCTTCGGGAAATCACAGCACAGTCGACTACGATCAACCTTCGCACGCGACTCACCACTTCGGGACTCGCTCCGACGATCCGGCTCGTCGGAAAGGCCCGGGGTCAGGTTCGTTTTCTCGGCGTTCCAGCGGGTTACGAGCTTCCGAGTTTGATCGAAGCGCTCGTGGACGTTTCGCGTGGACAGACTGCGCTGAGTGCTACAGCGCGCAGCCAGCTGAAGGCGCTGTCGCATCGCGTTCATGTCCGAGTCTTCACGACAGAAACGTGACCCATGTGCCCCCGAGTGAGCCGGCTGGCCCACCAAGCGGCGGTCGAAAGCCGCCAAGTCGACGCGGAAGTCGTGGAGATTAACGAGTTTCCGGATTTCGCACGGCGCCACGCTGTGACCAGTGTGCCCAAATTGGTGATCAACGACTCCGTAGAGCTTCTGGGCTCGCTGACCGAGGAGCGCTTCATCACCGCCTTGACCCTGGTTCCGTCCCAATGAGTCGGGGTATCATTGGCGGGAAAGGGCAAAAACATCGGAGAAAGATTGATTTGGTTCGATTACGCATATTTCTAGCTGGTCTCGCTTTGCTCCTCGCACTCCCAGCTCTCGCTCCCGCCAACGACTTCGACAACCCTGTGGCGAAGCGACTCGATCGACTGCGCCGAAGCTTTCGTCTTCGACGCGCGATTGGCGTCAAAGTCGTCGATCTGACGACAGGTGAGACGCTCTACGCCCACAACCCCACAAAACGCTTCATCCCCGCTTCTGGTATGAAGCTCGCGATCATGGGGGCAAGCCTTCACTATCTAGGGCCGAACTATCGCTTCGAAACGACGTTTCTCGTCGACGGACCCCTCGAAGACGGCGTCGTCCACGGAAATCTATATATCCGGGGAAGCGGCGACCCTTCGCTGACGCGGTACGAGATGGACTACCTCGCCCGTCAGCTCGCTGCACGCGGCCTCAAGGAAATCCGAGGGGACATCGTTGTCGACGATAGCTTCTTCGACGATCAACTTCGAGGCCCCGCTTCGTACGACAACATCTTGAAAAAGGGTCTTCCAATCCAAAGCGCACTTTCTTACAACTTCAATCTCGTCGAGCTTCGCTTGACGCCGAGCCATGCCGGCTCGCGCGCAGAGCTTCACGACGAAGGCTACGGCTATTTCGACGTCCTCAATCGCGTCACCACCGCGACTAGTGGCCGCCCCTGGACGCGGGTGCAGAAGCTTCGCCGCGATCGCGTGATCGTGCGCGGCCGTGTGATCCAAGGCGACGAAGAAGAGAGCGTCGGAAGCTTCATTGCACCCGACCCGACGCAGTATTTCGCCGCCGCCTTCGTCGGCAAACTCAGAGAAAAAGGTATCCTCGTGCGCGGTCAACTCATTGAAGGCCTTGTCGGACAGAAGGACGTCAAGCCTCTCTACGTTCACCGCTCGGCACGCCTTGTCGAAGTGTTGGGAGCCCTTGGCAAATACAGCAACAACTTCTCCGCTGAGCAAATGTTGAAAGCGCTCGGCGCGCATCGCTGGGGTGCTCCGGGAAGCTTCGAGTCGGGGGCGCGCGCGGTCGGCGAGTATCTCGTCGGTCTCGGCTTCAGCCAGAAAGACTTTCGCATCGATGACGGATCGGGCCTTTCCTACGACAACAACGTCAGCGCGAGTATCCTCGTACAGGTCCTCCAAGAGGTCTACAGGGCGCCGGAGATGCGTACAGACTTCATCTGCACTCTCGCTCTCGGGGGGGTCGACGGCACGCTCCGGAAGCGCTTCTTGAACGAGAAACACATGGGCCGTATCATAGCCAAGACTGGGAGCTTGGCCAACGTCAGTTCGCTCTCCGGCTTCGCATTCTCCGATAGCCGTGGGCCGCTCGTGTTCTCCGTTATCACGAACGGGATCGGAAGGCAGTATCGCGCGGATTACGTCGAAGACGAGATGGCACGGGCGCTCCTCGATTATTGAGCGCAGGGCGGCATGCAAAAGACAGACCCTTTGACAACGTCTATCGGGAACGATGAAGACAGAGGTGTTCTCGTCCCGCGCCATGGCACACTGTCGGGCTTCACCGAAGCCACAACGGGACAAAAAGGGATCCATATCGGCGCTCTCGCGCCAGTAACGGTTCTGCGGGTCCTCACACAGAACACCGAGTATCAGATAACTGTCGTCGAGCCCAAGGACTGGAAGGTCCTCGTACGGGGCGGACGGTTCTTCCCCACGGAACGGATGGCATTTGTTTGCGGCTCTGGCTACGGCGGCACGCTCTTGAAAGTGGCGTGGATCGGCGTCGGACTTTGTTGCGAGCTCTCGACACAAGGCCAACGCGTGGTCACCTCACCGGTGCAAGATTTCGAAGTACTCAAAAACGCGCTGCCCGGTCCGTTCTAGACCGCGCGTCCTGAACCCCATGTTGATCATGTTGATCATGTTGATTATGTTGAGCCTATGCTGAAATTGTCGAGCTCGAAACCCAGCCCCTGCGAGAGCGAGATCATCGTGCGACCCGCGCGCGCGCAGGACGCACCGTTCATCCGCGCCATGGCCCAAAATACTTTTCTCGCCTTTGGCAGTTATGACCGCTACCTCGCAGACTGGTTCGAGAACGACGCGGTAACGACCTCCATCGCCGAGCTCGACGAACGAGCCGCGGGGTTCTCCATGATCACCGCCTACGCCGATCCGGAACGTCCGCGAGAAAACGTCGCCGACCTCGTAGCCATCGCGGTCGTGACGGAGCTCCAGTCGCGCGGCATCGGCGGCCAGCTTCTCGCGAAAGCCTTGGCACTCGCGGAGAGCTCGCCGAGCAAGCCGCGCGAAGTCTGGCTCGTCGTCGCCGAGGACAACCCGCGTGCGCAACGTCTTTTTCGAAGCGCTGGCTTCCGGCTCGGCGACGGTCTCGGAATCTATCCCGCCGGACAACGTGCCCTCCGGATGATAAAACCCTTCCCACAGGAGGCATCATGAAACTGGATCGCAGAGAGTTCCTGGCCACGACGGCGGCCGCCCTTGCGGTCGCAGAAAGCACACGCAGCTCGACAATCTCAACAGGCTCGACGACAGGCTCGACAGGCGCCGCGGACGCACTCGGCGTGCGCGCGGATTTTCCGGCGGCCACGAAATCGAACTACCTCAACACGCCCTATATCGGCCCGCCGCCGCGCGCGGTCGAAGAGGCGGGCGTTGCCTTTGCGCGCTCGAAGTCCGAAGACCCCATCCTGCTCGGAGCTATGCTCGAGAAAGGGAACGAAGTGCGCCAGAGCTTCTCGTCTCTTTTGGGGGCCAAGCCCGAGGAGGTCTCGTTTCTCTTCGCGACGAGCGAGGGCGAGAACATCGTTGCGAACGCACTCGACTTGAAGCCGGGGGACAATGTCGTCCTCGACGATCTGCACTACGAGACGACCTACGTTCTCTACAAAACACTCGAGAAGACCAAAGGCATCGAGACCACCGAGAATATTGACGAGATCGAGTCGGCGTGAAGCGATACGCCGCTTACGATCCTCCCGAATATCAGAACTGGACTCCCGATCCGGCCGTCATGGAAGAGTTCCGGTCGCGCGTGATGCAGGACCCGACGCGCCGGAGTGTCGTGTCGGCACTGACGCCCGGGCAACATCTCGGGCTCTACAAGGGTCTCGTACGCAATCGACTCCACGACATCACGCTCAAGCGATGGGTCCGCCAGGGCATCATCTCCAAAGCGTGGCTCGGGACCGGGGAAGAGGCGGCGACGGTCGGCGCCGTCCATGCGCTCCAGAAGGGCGACATGGTGGGGCCGATGATCCGAAACGCGGGTGCGTGTCATGAAATGGGCATGTCGATCGCGGACATGCTGCGCGCCTATCTAGGGACGGAAGACTCGCCATCGCGAGGTCGAGATATTCACTTCGGAGATTTGGAGAAGGGCGTCGTCGCACCCATCAGCATGGTCGGCGCGCTCGTCCCGGTTTGCGCCGGCGTCGCGTTGTCGCTCAAGCTTCAGAACAAAGACAACATCGCGCTCACATGGGTCGGGGACGGAAGCACGCGCACTACGGCGTTTCACGAAGGAATGATGTGCGCTAAATCCTTGTCGCTGCCGCTCGTCGTCTTCGTGCAGGACAATCAGATTGCACTCGGAACGCCGCTCGAGAGCCATAGCGCAGCGCCTATGGGCGGGGTGGCGACGATCTACGCGGCGACGAAATACATTTGCAACGGCAACAACGTTCTCGACGTCTACGCGACGAGCGCGCTCGCAGCGGAACTCGCTCGTCTCGGCAAAGGTCCGATAATGGTGACGGCCAAGACCTTCCGCATGGGCGGGCACGCCACCCATGACGAAGGAGAGTCTCGGAAGATTCTCCGTGAGGAGGCTTTCACTTATTGGGGCAAGCGGGACCCGATCGGCATGTACGAGACCTATCTTACCGAGTCCGATCTCGCGCTCGCGACCGATGTCCCGAACCGTGAAGTCCTCAAGCGAGCCGAGCAAGAGGTCCTTGCCGAGGTGGAGGAAGCGGCACGTCAAGCTCTAGAAAGCGGCAAGCACTCGGTGCCGAATCCCGCCGAGCAACAACTCGGTGTTTTTGCTGGAGTGTCATGACCGAACGACCCACCACAGTGATCAACGTCACCGACGAGACCTTCGAAGCGGATGTGCTGGAGCGGTCGCACCAGCTGCCCATCGTCGTCGATTTCTGGGCGGAGTGGTGTGGGCCCTGCCGGGTTCTGGGCCCGACGCTCGAGAAGCTCGCCGATGAGGGAAGAGGGAAGTTCCTTCTCGCCAAAGTCGATACCGACCGCGCGCAGCGGGTGGCGCAGATTTTCGGTATCCATAGCATCCCGACGGTAATCGCTTTTCGCAGCGGCGAGCCGGTCGCCCAGTTCTCGGGCGCTCTTCCCGAAGACGCCGTCCGTGAATTTCTCGGGCGCTTGTTGCCCTCACCCACCGACGAGATCGTGGAGGAAGCGGACAAGCTTCGCGCGTCATCGCCGGAGCAGGCGGAGCCGCTTTATCTGCGAGCACTCGAAATGGACGATGGTCATGTCGGTGCCTGTATCGGCTTCGCCGAGATACTGGCCGGGCGCGGCGAGCGTGAGGAGGCGCAGGCGATAGTGGAAAAACTCCAGCCAGCAACCGGCGCGCACGCCGAACGGATAGATCAACTGCAGTCGGAGCTCGCGCTCGGCGACGTTCGATTGGAGTCGAGCGAAGAGGAACTTCGTGAACGACTCGCAGCGAATCCCGAGGACTCGAGCGCGATGATGGAGCTTGGCCAAGTGCTCGCGGCGAACCGCCGCTACCCGGAGGCGCTCGACATATTCTTGCAAGCGGCCGAGCGCGACCGCGTGCTCGCCATGGGTGAGGCGAAGAAGCGGATGGTCGAAGTCTTTCATGTCGTCGGCGTCCGAAGCGAGCTGGCCGACGACTATCGCAAGAAACTCACTCGTCTGCTTTATTGACGAACCCAACGACCAGGCGCGCTCACCAGTCCTGTCACGGCGCCGCAACTTGGCGCTCCCGTTTGCAAACCTCTTGCAAGCCAGGCGAATAGTGCGTTTCTCGAGTCTCGTGTCGATTTTCTTGCGTTGCTTCTGCAACTGAACCTTTGTTTTGGCCGAGCGGAACCGATGCGCGGTGTGGATGCCCTGGACCGTGACGGAGAGCTTTGCGGTGAAGGGCTCGTCGTCAGCTAGATATTTGCCGTTGACACGCACACGCACTTGCTCGGGCAAGAGGACCTCACGCTCGGCGTAATACGTGAACTGGAACAAACGTCCCGCGGGCATCTTGGACATGGGGCGGTCGTTCTCGTAGAGGATCCCCTCCCCGAGATGCTCGCACAGCTTGAAGTCGATCGGCATGTAGACGCTTCGGTTGAGCAGTTTCTTCTTCGATTTCGCCGCCAAAGGTGTGCTGACGACGGAGGCGAGCAGGAAGACCATCAGGTAGCTCTTTGTCTTGTTCGTTCTCATGGCGACTCTCCTTTGTTGCCATACCCCCAGTGCAGAGACCATGCCAGAGAAACCACACCGCTAACTGATACACGCAATTGAACTTCCCCCCTCTCGGGGCTGTATCTCACTCCATTACAATTAGGACGTTGTAGGGTTCGGCTTGACGATCGGTCGCGTTTGGGTCACAATGCGCGCGTTGGAGTGATGCAAGTGGCCGCCAAGACGATTCGACCTACCTTCTGCGGCGCTTTCTTCTTCTTTTTTGGCGCCTAGCGCGCCGACGATTTCACTACCCACGCCGCCCATTTTTCGCCGACAGATCTGTATGGTTCCTATCCTCGAGAGGAAAAGAAATGAGTAGCGACAAACGCGACATCCAATCGGTCCGAGACGCCATCGACGGCATCGATCGAGAGTTGCTCCGTTTGCTGGCGGAGCGTCGCAAACGCAGCATCGAAGCGGCGAGGGCTAAACAAGCTCAGCCCGATTGGTTCCGGGACAAGACGCGGGAGGAAGCGCTTATCGCCGACCGTGTCGAGGAGGGTGCGAGTCAGGGGCTCGACTCGCACTACGTGACGAGCGTCTTTCACGACGTTTTAGAAGACTCGATCCGCGTTCAAGAAGAGTACTACCAAGGCCGTGTCAATAAAGGGTCCGGTTCACTGCGTATCGCCTTCCAAGGTATCGAAGGTGCGTATAGCCATCTCGCGGCGCAGGAATATTTCTCCCGAAAGGCCGCCGCCGTGTCTTATTTCGGTCACGCCCAGTTCAAAGACGTCGTCGAGGCCGTCGAGAAAGGCCATGCAGATCTTGCGATCTTGCCGATCGAGAACACCACGTCGGGAGGTATCACCGACGTTTACGACCTTTTGTTGCACGCGCAGCTATCGATCGTGGGAGAAGTAAAGCTCAAGGTGGACCACTGCCTTCTGGCGCTTCCCGACGCGAAGCTCTCTGATATCCGCACCATTTATTGTCACCCCCAAACCGTACTGCAGTGCAGCGATTTCCTGACGCGGCTGCCCCATTGCAAGATCGAGTACTTCAGCGACACGGCACTCTCGGGAAAGAAGATCCTTGAGGACGGGCTCGTCTACCAAGCGGCGATCGCCAGTGAAGAGGCCGCACGGATCTTCGGGCTCGGTGTCATCGAGCGTAACATCGCGAATCAACGCGAGAACTACACGCGCTTTCTCGTCAGCGCGCGCAAAGCCGTCCACGTGGATCCGCGCATCCCGTGCAAAACGTCGATCGTGATGATGACGGGGAACCAGCCGGGCTCCCTCCTCGAAGCGCTCTTGGTGTTCCGGGAGCACGGTATCAACCTCACCAAGCTCGAGTCTCGACCGATCCTCGAGAACCCATGGGAGGAGATGTTCTATCTCGACTTTCAAGGCAATCTGGCCGACGAGAAAATTCAAAATGGACTCGACGAAGTTACGAGACGCGCTCGTTTCATCAAGGTGCTCGGTTGCTATCCGTCGAAGGACTTGCCCGCGCCAGCCGTTCGCGCGCCGCTTCCCGCGCAAGACCACACGCGCACGGAAGCCATCGTCGCGACGATGCCGCCGCCGGACGTCCGGAAAGCGAGCGGCTACCGGCTGGCCAGCCGCGAGTACAAACCGGACGACACCGTCATCGACGTCAAAGACGTCAGGCTAGGTGGCGACAGCTTAGTGATGATCGCCGGTCCGTGCGCGGTCGAAACGCGCGACCAGATAATGACCTGCGCTCGCGAAGTCAAACAACAGGGAGGACACATCTTGCGGGGCGGATGTTTCAAACCGCGGACGTCTCCCTACAGCTTTCAAGGCCTCGGCTACAAGGGGCTAGAGATGCTCGTCGAGGCGGGACAGAAATACGGGCTTCCGGTCGTCACGGAAGTCCTGTCACCGGATGATGTCGTCCGGGTGGCGGAGACGGCAGACATCCTCCAGATTGGCGCGAGGAACATGCAGAACTTCACCCTGCTCTCGGAAGTTGGCAGAGTACGGCGCCCTGTCATGTTGAAGCGCGGCATGAGCAGCTCGCTCGATGAGCTCCTGCAAGCCGCGGAATACATTCTCGCGGGTGGCAATCAACAAGTGTTTCTGTGCGAGCGTGGCATACGGACGTTCGAGACGGCGACGCGCAACACGCTCGACTTGAGCGCCGTCCCAGTCCTCCGGAGCCGCACTCATTTGCCGGTCATCGTCGACCCGTCTCATGCTGCCGGCAAGCGGGAGCTCGTCCCGACGCTTGCGCTCGCAAGCAAGACCGTCGGCGCTCACGGCGTCATGGTCGAGATCCACCCCGAGCCCGAAAAAGCGCTGAGCGACGGTCCCCAAGCGCTTCTCTTTCCTCAATTCAGCGACCTGATGGACCGCCTGTACAATGGCCGGCATCAACAAGGTTCGCCACGCCAATAGCTCACGGATAGCTCGCAGCGGATGCCGTGTCGGGCCCTAAGTCTTGCGGCCCGACCCGGCAGGGAAGTGGTTCAATTCCAGCTTCGCCGCCGCTTTGTCGGTCATGTCCACGATCGCTGCCGCGTTGATCCCGACCGCGATCACGATACACTCGCTGATCTCTTCCCTGGTCGCGCCTTCCTTGAGCGCCTTTTTGATATGCCCTTCTATGCAGCCATCGCACTTCGCAACCAACGAGCACGCCAAAGCGATGAGCTCTTGGGTCTTTGCATCCAAGACCTTTTTGTCCGTGTAGTAGGTCTCTTTGTAGAACTGCGCATAGATGTTCTTCAAGCGTGGCTCGATCATCGAGTAAGAGGCCGGGCCCTTCTTGTTGCCAGGGTCGTAGTCAATCCCCGGAATGCGGTCGTTCTTGTTAGCGACCTCCGAATCGTTCGCCATCTGATTCAACCTCCTCCTGCAAAAACCCAAGCTCCCGGGGGCGTTGTCATGATACCATGCGGGAAGATTGCACCAATAGATACGACAAAAGCGACGCAACGTTCCTGATTGCAGTAGTTGTGCCGAGTCGCGCCGGGGTGAAAAAATCGTGATCATGCCTATCCCGTTCGACTAGCGCGTTCGAGCACTAGTCGAGCCTCAGCTCTTCCCATCGCACCCGGCCGTTGTTTACAGCGTCCCGCAATCGTCGTTCGCGCTTCGTCAGATTGGCGGACGGCCCGGTCTTGACTGCGACGAAGACGATTTCCTCGAGTGCGTCCTCGTCCAGTCCATCGAACACGATGAGGTCCACTGGGGTTCCGAGGAAGCGTACGTCCTTCGGGTTGTAAGGAAATTCCCCGATCCATGGCGCGAGATGCTCGCTCACTTTACCGATAACAACGGCGCGGCTGCGCTCGACGGCGTCGCGACGGATATCGGACTCTGCTTCGAGCTTCCAATGATCGAGGAGCTCCGTGACGCGCGTTTCGAGCTCGCGCTCGCGCCAGAGCTCGAAGCGGCGCGCGGCACGGTTTTCGACATCGAGGCGGCTTTGGAGGAGCAGCAGGATGAGCACAGCGATTACGAAACCCAGAAACGGCAACAGCCAATCCATCGAGCTCTTCCCCACCTCTCGTGATACCGGCGCGCCTTGGCGCGGTTACCGCACGTGCGAGTTCGAGCACTACGACGTCGTGGTCGCGCCCGAATAGAGCGTGACGCTAAGGTGTCCTAGTGTCCTCTCCAGTACGTCGAAGTCCGGGGCAATAGCCGAATCGTAGTAAGCGCGTCGCGCGAGCGCAATTGGACCGAGGCTCCAAATGCGGCGCTCCGGTGCGGCGACAACCGCTCGAGCCAGGCGCGCGCAAGGGGTCCACCCCGTCCTCCGAGGCCGGTACGCACCGAGCTTCCAGACACGCGCCTTCGGGCTTGAGCTCGAATCCGTTGACCCGAGGCAGATCGGCCGGCACGACCCAAAGATCGGCTTCTTGCATAAGCGCCCGCTCGAGCAAGACGATGCGATCGTCGCGAAATCACGGTCGCAGGGCCGGGAGTCGTCGTTTGTCCGTAGCAGCCGGCGCAAGCAAGCAGCGGAAAGAGCTTCCAGTTTTGCATCATCTCCTACGTTAGCGTTGGCTCCCGAGTAATCCGATCAAGAGCCCCAAACTACCAACCATACTGTGAAGAGTCGTGTCGAGTCGATTGAAGGCATCGAGTCCGCCGAAGTCAGGAAATACCCATCCGAAGGCCGCGACGAAAACAAAGAACGATCCGTTGATGATGCAGAAGGGTCGCCAGAAGCCTTCGTTGTTCCAGCCGAAGGTGAGGACTCCTGCTCCGACGAGGCAGTGAAAGATCTTGTGCCACGTCTCGGCCCGGTGCCCAAACTCCCGGAAGTCGGCGACAAGGCTCAGGAACACGAGTAGGAAGAAGATCCCGATCGCACGCGTGTACCACTTCTGGAGTACTTTAGCCGACGTCATTCCCCCTCCAAGATCGGGACCCTATAGCCCGCTTGTTGAGAACGCAAATGGGGGTTCGAGCTCTATCGCCGTCCGCCTACTCGGTAACGTCGGCTCCGACCCGTTCGACAGCAAAAGAAACCTCTAGCGAAACGGGAGCTCTAAGCGTCGAGTTGAGACGTTTCCGCGCGTTTGTCGACGAACGTACGCATCGATCGTAGGGCGCGCCTCGAGTCGAGCAAGATAGACTTACACGTCATGAGAATCGCACCTTGACTGCGAGACCGTCAGCATCGTGGAGCTTTTGGCGCTCGCCGGGCGAACCATGGAGGATCTAGGTCGAACGCGTCTTGGCTACACCGAGTCGCGGGGCCGCCTGGAGCTCCGAGCCGCGATCGCGGCGGGCTACGAGCACGTGGACGCGGAAGCCATCCTAGAGCTCAGCGCGCCCATCGAAGGCATCTACATCGCGATGGAGGAGCTCCTGGAGCCTGGCGAACGCGCCGTCGTTGTTGGGCCGTGCTACGACGCTTTGCACAACATACCCGCGCACGTCTCAGGCAACGTCGAGTTCTGGATGCTCGAGCCCGTCGAAGGTGGATGGGCGCTGGACTTCGACAAGCTGGACGCGCTCCTAAAACCACCCACGAAGCTCCTCGTGATCAACTTCCCACAAAACCCGACGGGCTTTCTACCGACCGAGACGCAGTACTACCAGATCCTCGAGCGCGTGCGTGAAAAGGGCCTCTGGCTTTTCAGCGACGAGATGTATCGCGGGCTCGAGCTCGATGGCGCTTCTATGCTGCCATCGGCGGCGGATCACTACGAGCGTGCCATCGTCTTGTCTGGGCTATCGAAGACCTACGGCTTGCCGGGCCTACGTTTCGGGTGGCTCGTCGCGCGTGACCGTGAGCTCTACGACAACCTTTTGAACTGGAAATATTACACGAGCATTTGCCCGCCGGCTCCGTCAGAAACACTCGCGATGGCGGCTCTCGAAGCGCGCGACAAGCTCGTCGAGCGCAACTCGAGGCGACTTCACACTAATGTCGCCCTCGCCGACGCCTTCTTCGAGCAGCATGCGGGCTTCTTCGACTGGCGAAGGCCGCAAGCAGGCTCGGTCGCCCTCGTCGGCGTGGACGTGGCGTCCGCGAAGGAATATTGCCATACGCTCGCCAAGGAAGCCGGGATCGTTCTGCTACCGAGCTCTTTTCTCGGATATAGCGACACCCATGTGCGGTTTGGCTTTGGCCGCGACAGCTTCGGCTCGTCGCTCGCAGCGTACGAGAGATATCTCGCAAAAGGGAAGTGATGGAAGCCACTTGGCAGGGTCGAGCAGAGGCTGGGGTCAGGCGACCACGTCTGGGCCCTCGACTTCGGGTTATTCCGATCACGCCGATTCGCGACGCGCTATCGCTACTCCCAGAACGTTTATTCACATTCCGAACTCGCGACGTCGCCCTTGCTGCGCGATGCGGCGCCGGCCAAGTGCGTCGCGTTCCACCGGCTCCTTTCTAATTCACTCGCACGGCTCTTCGTCCGGTGGGGCGCTCAGCCGGACTAGGAGAGTCGTGACCCGGATACCGGCACGCCGAGCCAAGGGATGGTCCGAACGCACGGTCTGGTCGCCGAACAACTCGTCGACAGCGCCTTCGCGGCTCAGCATCGTGACCGCGTCGTTGTCAGCGTCGAGCCGCACCCCGATCCCAGTGCCCTGTGTCTCGTCGAGCCTCCCGCCGTTCCACCCGCCGATACCGCCACCATAGACCCACCCGAAGCCGGAGAACATGAACGGACCGCTGTTCAGGCGCTCGAGCTCCGCGAGCGTGGTCCCGACGCGAATGCCTGCGGTCGTCACCCAACGCCCATCGGGTTGCGTAACCCGTACCCACGCCACGCCCGGGCCGCCGTCACGCCAGGCGATGTCGGCCTCGTCCGCCGTTCCCGCCAGGATCACAGCCCCGGGAACGCAAAACCCTTCAGCGACGTAAAACGGGCGATCCTGCACTTGGTCGGCGCCGAAGATTCGCACGAGCTCCGCACGATCGGTCGTCACCGTGATCGGACCGGCACGTTTCTCGGGGACCAGGCTCCAGTCGTGCGCTTCTCCCGCGAAGACCAGCGCGGCGGTGGCAACGCAACAAAGCGAACAAATAGGGTCATATTTCGATGGTAGCAAAGCATGGGCCACTAGGATCGCAGTCAACGATCCGACCAGCGTCCTGACTCGCGCACCTCGGCGTACACACGACGCTCCGCCTGGAGACCATCCCCCGCATCAAGGACGTTGCCATTGACGGTGGCGTTTCCAGGTTCACGCTCAGTCTCGCATGGCTGTCCGCGCTCCTCTTCAGCCTGGCTCCACTCGTCGCGTCGAAGGCCGGGAGACCGGTCGGCGCTCACGAACCGATCGGCGACGGCATGCCGAGGAAAAACTGAACCTTTTTCTGGTATACATCGTATAGCGAGGTGTAGTAGCCCGAGGTATGGAGAAGGAGACGTTGAAAAAGCATCTGGATCTTTTGCTGCTGGCGGCGGCTGAGGCTGGCGCAAGCTCACGGCGACAACATCATCCACCGACTTCCGGAAGGAATACGAACCCACGCTTCGGCGCGTCGGCTATCGTCGTGGGGATAAGGAGGTTGTCCAGTGACCGATATTAGATCCCTCATCAAAGTCCCTCTCATCATCGCTGTGATCATCATGGTCGCGCGCATCATCCTAGAGCAGGCTGGGGCACCTCACGGGCTGAACCAAATCTTCGGGGTGGCGTGGCTCTGCTTGCTCATACCGTTCTACTTCGCAGTCAAGATCACGAAGTCGGGCGAGGCCAAGCCCTTCGTCGCGTTCCTGAAAACGCTCGCCGTCTTCGTGTTACTCATCCGCATTCTCGTCGCCCTGACGTACACGGCGGCTTTCGCCCTCTCGTGGAGCGCTCCCAGGTTTCTCGTCGAACACGGCGGGGTGATCGGAGAAGGCATCACAGCTGTCGAAGGCTATCTACTGATCCCGCTCCAGAATCTGGTGCTGACCACCCTTGCGATTACGGTTGTCGGGGCGATTCTGGGCGGGATCGTTATCGCCGTCATGCGGAAGCGAGCGCCCGCCGCGAGCACCGCATAAACACGTTCCGAATCGAACGGGAGGAATGGTTTGAACGAACCGACTCTTCAGAAACCGCCCCGGGTGTGGCCCGGCGTGCTCATCGTGTTTCTGCAGTGGGTCGCCAGGTACGGCGTCCCCCATTTCGTACCCGAGGCCCTCCCGTTCGGCGTAGTGAGCGGATTCGCCGGCGGATTGCTCGTCGTCGTGTGGTGGGTGTTCGTAAGCCGCGCGCCGTGGTCCGAGCGGGTGGGGGCCGTCGTCCTTATGGTCATAGCACTCGCGGCAACACCGCGATTCCTCGACGTGTCGATGGCGACGGCGGGGCAGGGGATGTTGTTCTACATGTACGCGATCCCGTTCCTGAGCCTCGCGTTCGTCGCCTGGGCGGTGGCCACGCGTCGTCGCACCGGCGGAGCTCGGTGGGTGTCGATGGCGGCGACCATCCTGCTCGCGTGCGGCGTGTGGACGCTCCTCCGGACGGGCGGCATTACCGGCGACGTTCATTCGGATTTCGCGTGGCGGTGGTCGAAGACTTCGGAAGAGCGTCTTCTCGCGCACGCTCCGGACGAGATGGCCGAGCCGACCGCGTCGGCGACCGCAACGGAAGCCGACTGGCCTGGATTTCGCGGACCCCGGCGCGACGGCGTCATCCCCGGCGTGCGCATCGAGACCGACTGGTCCAAGTCGCCACCCGTCGAGCTGTGGCGCCGGCCGATCGACCGGGATGGTCGTCTTTCGCGGTGAGCGGCGACCTCCTATACACGCAAGAGCAACGCGGTGACGCAGAGATCGTCGCTTGCTACCACGCACGAACTGGCGAGCCGGTGTGGCGACACGGCGACGCGGTCCGGTTCTACGAGTCTAACGGCGGCGCTGGTCCGCGCGGAACGCCGACACTCAGAGACGGTCGCGTCTACACGTTCGGCGCCACCGATGGTCGCGACGATCCTGCTCGCGTGCGGCGTGTTTACGCTCGTCCGGAGCAAGGGCATAACCGGCGATGGCGCTGCGGAGTTCGCGTGGCGGTGGGCGGAGACCGCCGAGGAGCGGCTCTTGGCCAAAGCCCCGGACGTGATGCCCGACTTGATACAAGAGCCGGCGGCGCTCCCGTCAGCTCCGGCAACGGCGAAGAATGGAGCTGACTGGCCCGGCTTTCGCGGACCCGATCGCGACGGCATCATCCCCGGCGTGCGGATCGAGACCGACTGGTCGAAGTCGCCGCCGGTCGAGCTGTGGCGCCGGCCCATCGGACCGGGCGTTTCTTCCTTCGCGGTCCACGGTGACCTCCTCTACACCCAGGAGCAGCGCGGCGGTGACGAGGTCGTCGCTTGCTACAAACTGACGACCGGTGAGCCGGTGTGGAGGCACCGCGACCGGACCCGGTTCTGGGACTCGCATGTCGGCGCCGGTCCGCGCGCGACGCCGGCCCTCAGCGACGGTCGCGTATACACATTCGGTGCGACCGGAATCCTGAACGCGCTCGACGCCCGTGACGGCGCTCTGACAGCGCCGTTCCAATCGGCACGCGTCGCATCGCGATCGCGCACGAACCCGGCGGATGGATCTAGTGACGCTCGATGGAATCGCCCAGATCCTGCTGATGAGCCATTCCGGCGCGACCAGCGTCGCGCCGGCCGATGGCACGCTTGTCTGGGAGCACGCGTGGCCGGGCGTCGGCATTGTGCAGCCGGCACTGACCGCGGACGGCGACGTCCTGATCAGCATGATCAGCGGACCATCGAAGAACGCTGGACGTCGAACCGTCTGAAGCCCTCCTTCAGCGCCTTCGTCGTTCACGAAGGCCATGCCTTCGGCTTCGACGGCCGCATCCTCGCGTGCATGGACGTCGAGGACGGCAAGCGCAAGTGGAAGGGCGGACGCTACGGCAGCGGCCAGCTCGTGCTCTTGCCCGACCAGGACTTGCTGCTGGTGGTGTCCGAGCAAGGTGAGCTGGCGTTGGTCGCGGCGGCCGCCAACCAGTTCACGGAGCTCGCGCGGTTCCCGGCAATCGAAGGCAAGACGTGGAACCAGCCGGTCCTTGTCGGCGATCTCCTGCTGGTTCGCAACAGGGAAGAAATGGCTGCGTTCCGGCTGACCGGGATCCCGCGAAGGGGAGAGCGCGGCCCGCGGCTCCTCCGCTCGGCATCGAGAGCACGCCCCCTCTCGAGCGCGTCCGGATTCAGCGTGATGACCGCGTTCAGCTCGGGACCGGTGTTGTCGATCGGGGAACGCTACGAGCGCGGTAGGCGCGGCACCGTAACAGGGCTGGCTGCCTCCACCTGACTCCAGATCCGCCGCCCAATCTTGTCGGCTTCGGCGATGAGGCTTGCCTCATCCACCGTGAGAATCTTGCGGTCGCGCATGACGAACTCGCCATCGACCAGGACCGACTCGACATCGGACGGTTGACCGTTGTTGATCCACGCGGACAAGATGCGCCCCGCCGGTACGAGGTGGGCCCGCTGAGTGTCCAGGACAATGAGGTCTGCCTTCTTGCCGACCTCGAGCGAGCCGAGGAGAGCTTCCTGCCGCACGGCTCGCGCGCCCCCTTGTACTGTGTCTGCGAGCATGTCTTCTGGCTGAGGCTGGCTACCGGGTGTCGCATCGTCGCGCTGGATGCGTTCCGTTACCAGAGCGATCCGCATGGTCTCCAGCATGTCGTTAGTATTGTTGTCGGTGCCCTGAGCGATGGGGCAGCCCGCCGCTCGTAGGGCGGCGATGGGCGGGATGACCCCTCGGTTCGCTGCCATGTGAGCCTGATGCGAAATGATCGTGCCGGAGCGGCCAAGCAACGCGATCTCGGAATCGTCGACGTAGCGGCAGTGCGCCGCAAACAGCCGGGGGCCGAGGAAGTCGTGCTTGGCGAGATACTCCGAAGGGCGAAGGCCGTGGTGTCGCAGCATGTATTCCACCTCCCAGGTACTCTGGGCCAAGTGGATCGTGTATCCGAGATCGTTCTTCTCCGCGAAGTCGCGGACGGCGTGCAGGAGCTCGGGCGATGAGTCCTCGGCGAGCGCCGTTGTCGGGAAAACGCTGATGCGTCCCTGCCTCGCGCCGTGCCAATTGGCGAACAAGTCGTGGGCGCTCTCTAAGCCCTCCTCTCGCAACTTGGGAGAGAACCTGGGGGCTTCGCTCTGGGCGAGGCTCTCCGCGGACAAAGGACCAGCACCGTTCTCGACGTCGCGGACGGACTCCGCGAACACCCAGCGCAGGCCCGTGTCCGCCAACGCCGCTGCCGACCGGCCGATGGCGCCGGTATACTCCACAACCGTAGTGACCCCGCCCCGTATGGATTCCAGAGCACCCATCACTGCCATCAGCGTGGCCTCCTCTTCGGAAAGGAGACTTCTAGGCCGGATGTCCAGGCGATAGCTGTTGGGGAATCCGAAGTCCTCGTTGAAACCACGAGCGAGGGTCGCCGCGAGATGGGCATGGCAATTGATGAGGCCCGGGAGGAGGGCTTTCCCCCGTCCGTCGTAGACCTCCGCTTGGCGATACGTTTCAAGGATGGCGTCGGTATGGCCGATCGCCACGATCTTGTCGCCTTCGACAGCAAGCGCCATGTCGTGTTGAACGGCATCGACATTCACCACGGTTGTATGAGAGAAGACGACGGTCCCGCTCGACGTCGCCTGAGCCTCGAGGCCGCGTTGCTCGAGAAGGAGAGCCGCGGCGCCGGCGCCGGCGAGAAGCTGGCGCCGGGTGAGCTTGACCGAGCCGCGAGGGGACTGCGGAGGCGACGACGAGCGACGAATCTTGGAGTCCGGCATAAGCTAAGAAACATAGTCGACGCGCGTGTTGCAAGTCAACAAAACCGCTCTCCTGATCTTGGTCGGCACTTTCGATTTAGCACCAACGCCTGTAACCATGTTGTATACTGCGTTCGCAATGGAGGAGTGATGGCATTTCTCGCAATCGTCGTCGGTTTGACGGTCGGGTTCCAATCCGATGGAGCAACAGCGGCGCAGCAGGCCAGTGTGGTCGGTCGCGGCGACGGCAGGGTTCGAGCTCCGCAGCGAACCCCGCGTTGCCCTTCACCACTTTCTCATTGATTGGGCGAGTGCCGAAGCCGGCGAGTGGCCGCCTTATGCAGTGCAGCTCGCCGAGCGCGACGATTGGCAATCCGTGCTCGACGCGCAGGAACAGCGTGCGTGGTCAGCAGCCGTCGAGAGCTATGCCGCGACGCTCGGCCGGAGCCTGCTGTTCGACGAAGGCCTGGTGGCCGCGCGCGACTGGGCCGCAGGAGCAGGGCCTCGCGACGCCATCCCCACTGCGGACCGGCCGCTTGCCGACGCGGTCGAGCTCGCGCGCCCTATCTTCGAGCGTCACTGGTGGCCGGCGCACGATGCCCGGAACCGGACATGGATCGAGTCGGTCTTCCCAACCCTCGGTGCCGTCGAGGAGCAGATGATCGCCCGCTTCGACGCGGCGTACGGCGGCAGTTGGCCCGACACGACCATCCCCGTCGACGTTATGGTCTACGCCAATGCCGTGGGTGCGTATTCCACCGGCGGGCGCCTTACGATCTCGAGCGTTCCGCGCGGCAACCAGATGCCGCAAGGTCTCAAAATGATCTTCCATGAGGCATCGCACACCGATCCGCTCGAGCAACCGCTTCGCGCCCGGCCGCGCGACGCGTTCCAGGCGGTGGGCGGTGAAGAACCCGAGCGCTTCTGGCATGACGTGATTTTTTTCACGAGCGGCGAGATCGCCCGGCTGGTGCTCGCGGAGCACGGGGAGCCCGGTTATCAACACTACGGAACTTTGGGTGTGTACCGGCGGGGCGAGCGATGGACGGTGCAGTTGCCGCCGGTGTCGAGGCGGCGCTGGATTTGGGGACGCACTATATCTTCGCTGGCGTCGCGGGGCTTCTTCTCGGGGCCTTGGAGGGCACGTTCATCCTGACGCTCATTTGCTGGACCCTACCAGCCTCGTTCGCAATCTTCCGGCCTGAGCGAGAAAGCTCTCGTTATTCTTCTTCGGTCCGCTCCCGTCCGCCGACGCTCACGAAGCCTCTCGAGGTCGAGGAGCTTGCGGAAAATCGGTTCGTCCCCCGCGGGGAACACCATCTCCACGAGGACGAGACACCCGTGCTCAGTTGATGGAGCTTGGCAAAGGGCGGCGGCTCTTGGCTATCGGGCATGAGTCTGGGTCCGTCACTCCTCCCCGAAGAGACGGCGTCGGGCGGTCTCGTCGTGCGGTGCTTTCGGCCCGAGAGCAATGAAGTCGGGAGACCGGCTCTTGTCGCTTCTGATGAGCGGGAACGCTTTTTCCCGTCTGGCTTCCGCCTCGGGGCCGACCTCGTAGAGGATGTCGGTGAGCCACCCGGTGATGTTGCGGAGCGCTCTCAGATCGGCGCTCGATGCCTTGGCGTACTCGTCCCCGGCACGACTCCAATCTTCGTTCGCGAGGAGCTGATCTCTGAGGATGCGCACGTCGTGGAGCGTGTGGGACAAACCGTTGCCCCAAGACGGATCGTTCGCGCCCGAGGCATCGCCGACGAGCACGACGCCGTCCTTGTGTGGATGCTCGACCCACGTGTCGCAGCCGTCGAACTCGGCCAGAGGACCGGCGGACTTGGCGTCCTCGATCCACTCTCTCGGGACGTCGAGCCCCAGTAGCAAGTCGATGAAACGGGGCACTTGAGCCGCACCGCTGAGACCCCGGCGCTCGCCCGTCTTGCGGTAAATGAAATACGCACGTAGCCGGCCTTCACCGAGAGGGAAGAGCAAGACTCCCTCGCCTTGATCCGATTTTCGGAGGATATGCACCGACTCTTCTGGCACGTTCGTGTCACTCAAGAGGGTGCCCACGACCATGAGACGCTCCGGATCGCGTTTGCGCTCGAGCCCGAGCCATTCCCGTACTTTCGACGTTCTTCCATCGGCGCCCACGACTAGCCGGGCCTCTAGAGTCTCGCCGGCGGATACGTTCACCTTCGGCGGAGCTCCAGGCTCGACTCCCACAACCTTCGCCCCGCGCCGGATTTCGGCACCGGCCTTTTCCGCAGCGGCAATCATCACTTCCTGCATTTCGGGATGATAGAAGTTCAGGCAGTGGGAATGGTTCGGAGTCGTCGCTTCGAGATCACGTCGCGATCGCCATCCATGCGAGCTCCAAAAGCGAACTGCGCTGCCGCAGCTCGCGAGAACGTACCCTCACGCGCGAGCCGGGCCCGGTCTATCTCGCGACCGCCGTCCTGGGGAAGGCAAGCCGGTTGCTCTCGAGCTTCGATGCGGCTCCCGGAGATCGTGTGTCCTCCCACGATCGGGATGCGATACGCGTCCGCTGCCTCTTTCATACCGTCCCACACCGCCGAGCTTTCGTTCATATCCGGCGTCCAGATGACGTCGACGATCGCCAGCGAGCGTCCGCCCATGGCGGCGACGTCGCTGAGGTTGACCATCACGGCGCTGTAGCCCGCGAACCAGGGGTCGTCGACGACGAAACGCTGCAGCAAACCTTCCGCGGCAAAGAGCAGGGAGCCTCCGCTTCCATCCGGAATGGCGGCGCAATCGTCTCCGATCCTGGTATCGTCACCAACGGTGTCCAAAGCCGGCGCGTAGGCGGCGTGGATATCCAACTTGTCGGCAACGGCTCGCGAGTCGGCCAGGAATCGAACGACGTCGTCGAGCTCGGTTGCCACCGGGTTGGCACCAACTTCAGCAGACCCGATCCGCCGGCGGGTAGAAGTCCAGCTCTGCCTGCATTTTTACGTGAGGGATGCCGTGCATCTCGATCTCTCGGATGGGGCGCCAATGCAGCTTCTGGAAAAACGGCGCGTTTTGCGCCTGAACTTGAGCAAGAAACGTGTGGCATCCGAGTGCGTTGGCGGTCGAGACTGCCTTGTAGATGAGGCCCGCACCGATGGAGCGGCCCCCGTAGAAATCGGGCTGGTGGTTTCTCTGGGGCACACTGTGGCTCAGGCGCGCGAGATGCCGGTAGTTTCGGTGCACGCCCAAGCGGCTTCCGTACCAGAGTCCGGGCTCACGCTCGTCGATGCGAACCATGCCCACTACCTGGTCTTCCATACCCATGACCAGTGAGACGCACACGATGGGGATCATGGTGTCGTCGTACTCGTCCCGATCGGACCCATCGAACAGGCCTTGCTCTTCGCAAAAAATTTCGGTTCTGCGCCGCCAGAAACCGCGAAGCTCCTCCTCGGAACGAGCGATTTTGAACACGAAATCGCTCGGGAGGAACGAAGCAAAATCCAAATCGATCATCGCTCATCAATTCTCGAACGTGGACAACGACGAGCACGCGCCGCACTTGCCGCAGCCCGCCTTGATCTCCTCGGAGGTCATCCCAGCCTCTGTTAGCATGTCGCCCAGTGGCTGAAGGATCGATTGCATGAGCTCGGCTGACGGAGGCTGATGATCGGCGTACGGGGTGCCGGTAATCGGAACGAACGGGACCACGAACGGGTAGACGCCGAGTTCGATGAGCTCGCGGCAACCGTCCAGAATGCCGTCCCGGGAATCTCCGAGCCCGGCCAGAAGATACGTGCTCACTTGCCCCTTGCCGAAGATCGATACCGCCTCGCGGTAGGCCTCGAAATAGTAATCGATTTGTGAGCTCCGCCTTGCTCGGCATGATGCGGGAGCGGACTTCGGGATCGAACGCCTCCAAGTGCATTCCCAGTGATTCGACCCCGGCGTCACGAAGCCGGGCGAACCAGTCCATGGGCTCCGGTGGCTCGCACTGCGCCTGAATCGGGAGTCCCGTGCGTTTCTTGATGGCGCGGGCGGCCTCGCACAAGAGAGCCGCACCTCGGTCGGGCGTCGGCGGCGTTCCAGTCGTCATGACCACATGGGTCACGCCGTCCAATCGTTGAGCGGCTTCGGCGACCTCAGCTAGTTGCTCCGGAGTTTTTTGCGCGATGGTACGTCCGGCGGTGAGCGACTCTCCGATGGCGCAGAACTGGCAGCGGGTGCGGACGTCGGCGTAGCGAATGCAGTTCTGAAGCACCGTCGTGGCGAGAACGTCGTGCGCGTGAAGCTGCGCGATTTTCCAGTAGGGAATGCCATCGTCGGTGAAGCGCCCGTAGAACTTCGGCTGAGGCGGAAAGCTCAGCGTCCCCACGCGGTCCCCACCCCGGTAGAGAAAAGCTTGCGCGCCCCCTTCGATCGGTTCCGCGGAGTAGGGTGAGTCGGACGCGCTCCTGGTGTGTACCGGGACCATCACCGTCGTTCCCATCACGGTGACGGCGCGGTGATCGGACGGACCCGCACCTCCTTTTCGACTCGACACTCCCACGGGAGCGTCCGTCAGCCTGAGCCCGTGGGTCTGAAGCTCAGAGATGAGATGCTGCTTCAGGCTGATCAGGGTCGATTGAAGATCGCGTTCCGTCAGCATCTGTCGCTTCCTCCTTCTGTCGGGGGATAGGCGGGCTCACATGAGATGTAACGACCTTTCGCGGGGTCTTGTCAACTTCGAGGCGCAGAAGATCTGGTCGCGCGTAGTGCCCGACAGAGTCCAGCATCCGCTTCCGCTTGGTGATGAGCGAGACGTCGAGCTCGGCCACTGCCATGCCTTCACTTTCTTGGATCGGTTCGCACATATGCTTGCCTTCGGGGGAGATGATGGCGGTGCAGCATCCTCCCCGCAGGCTTTTCTGGAGCTTCTCGTCCGGCGTGATTTGGGCAATCTGCTCGTCGTCGAGCCATCCGGTGGCGTTGATGACGAAGCAGCCCGATTCCAGAGCATGGTGGCGGATGGTGACTTCCATCTGCTCGGCGAAGATCGGTCCTACCATGGACCCCGGGAACTGGGCGCAGTGGATCTCTTCGTGCTCGCTCATCAACGCAAAGCGGGCGAGGGCGTTGTAGTGCTCCCAGCAGGCCAGCGCACCCACACGGCCTACGGCGGTCTCGATCAACTGGAGGCCGCTACCGTCGCCCTGTCCCCAGATCAGATTCCGGCTAGCTGATAAGCGGCTGCGAGCTGCCAGCGCGCTACGAGCGGCAGCACGCTCGATTCGCGCAAGCGGTTCATGGCGCCGAGCTCGGCGGACCCCGCGAGGGCGAGCGTGTAGAGCCGGTAGGCCTGGTCGAGCGCCGCGTGGTCGCTTCCCCCGGTCCACGCATGTGCGACAGATTTCTGATGGTTGATCCAATCCGACAACATCGCTGCAGGCACGTAGTAGCCGAGCCGGTCCGCCTCGATGAGAAAGTGCCCGACATAGTTCGTGGACCAGTTGTTCCGCGTGTCGACGACCCAGAATCCGCCGGGCCAGTAGACGAAGCCGCCGGTCGGTACCTGGAAACGGCGGAGTCTCTCGATTCCGGACTGAACGTTTCTTTCGATTTCGGTGCGCCGGGCGTCATCGAGCTTCGTCAAGAGAGGCAAGTTGAGCTGTGCGAAAGCCGCAGAGGTCGTCTGCTCGACGCAGCCATGCGGGTAGCGGATGAGATAGTCGACGCGTCGCTCGAGGTCGAGCGGAGGCACGGCCGAGACTTCGAGGCTCACTTGATTCGTTCCGGGCATGCCGTGTGGCGCGATCGTCGTATCCCAACTCGTCCCAGCGTCGATCGTCGTCCGCACGACTCGGGTCGTCGGCGGGTTAGCGCTTCGAACCTCGAGGGCGATCTCGGCGCTCGCGTGGTGGCGTCCGCTCGTGGCCGTGACCTTCACCGTCCCAGTACCGAGGCGCCGTCCGGCTTTCAACGAAAAAAAGCCGAGCTTCTCTTCGGGAGTCTCGAAAGAGAGGCTCGTCGTTCTGGCGCCGATGACTTCGAAGTGTTCGTCGACTTCGAGCGTCAACTCGACGTCTTTGATCGAAGGGTCCATGACGAACGTGGAGACCGGAACCTTCAGATCTTCCGTCGGCCCGATCACACGAGGGAGGGTCGGGAGGAGCATGAGAGGCTTGCGAACATAGACGGATTTGTCCGTCGATCCGTAGGCGCCTTTACTCCCGGCAACGACCATGACCCGGACCGCGCCGACATATTGAGGAATGTCGAACAAGTGTTCGTTTGTGGCCCGTGCCGGGAGCTCGAAAGGTCCGAGAAACGTCACGACGGGAGGGAAGCGTTTGCGCTCGGTCTCTTGCTCGATATCCGCGGCGTTGCCGCCTCCTAGAGCGAGCAGTCGTTCGAGCTCGCCGCCATAGGCGCCGACAACGTCGTCGAAGAGATCCCATGTCGTGATGCCGAGCGCTTCTCGCTTGAAGAAGTGGTCGTGGAGCTTCGGCGTTTTGAAGTTCGTGAGCCCGAGGAGGCCTTCGTCGACGACCGCAACGGTGTACGTCATCGCGCGTCCGGATGCTTCCGCGACCTGGATCCTTGCGGTCGAGCGAGGTGCCCATTCTTCGGGAGCCTCGAGCGTGGGCTCGAGACGGGTCTCGGGATCCTCCACGAGAAGAGGGATGATGCCGTAAAGACGGATCGGACGATCGTTGGTCCTTCCCGCATGCGGCTGGACGAGGGTCACGCTGACATAGATGTTCGGGGCCATGGACGCCGTGACGGGGACGCGAAGCGGCGCGACGGCGGCGTCACCGTGGAACTCGAGCCAACGTTGCTCGAGAATGCGAGAGCCCGATTCGATGGTGAGAAGCGCCCGCCCCTCAGTAGCTTCGGGGAGCTGGATCGCGGCGACCTCGCCGACGCGATAGGACGGCTTGTCCGAGACGAAGCTCAGCGTGCTCGCGCCCGGACCGGACTGCTCTTGCGCGCGGCCCGCCCATCCGGGCCAGTCGATGTAGAAGACTTTGCCAGTGCAGTGGCTGCCGTTCGTGTCGCAGGCGCGGATCATGTAGCGGCCCCAAGTCGGGTATTGGATTTGGAACGTCCATCTGCCGCGGCCGTCAGTGGTCGCGATGGTGTCTTGCTGCACGACGCCGGTGTGCTGCGCACTCGCATACTCGGCGAGCGACTCTCCGGATTTATCCCACCACCACCGCCAGTCAAGTTTATAAAGGTTGATGCGCACGCTCTCGAGGGACACGGGCTGCCCCTCTCTATCGAGGCTCGCGATCTCTACCGTGTGGTTGACGTCTGTGAGAAGCATGTTGCGGGTCGCGTCGCCTTTCGGGATCTTGATCCCCACATAGTGGTCGTAGGGTGAAAAGGGAAAGCTCTCGCGGCTCACGCTGAAGGCACCGCCGCGCTCGAAAACACGCGAGCTAAAGCTTGCCCGCAACATACCGGGTGCTTGTTGCTCGACGTCGATGTTGGCGCGAAATCGGGCGACGCCGTCGCTATCGAGCTGACCTTCGAAGAGGGTCTCGGGCTCGCCCGCGAACGTGCGAGCGGGATCGTCAAACACGAAATCGGTGCTGCGCGACAACCGTGTCGGTGTCGGCGCGAGCCGCACTTGGACGTCCGCATCGAGACCTGCGGCCGTCGCACCGGTCAGCCATTGGCCAAAGAGCTCGGCTGAGAGCGGCATGTGGCTCCGCTCGAGCGTCTCCGCGCCGAAATCGAGATCGACTTTGAGACGGTTGGGCATGACCGTCTCGATACGCAGCGCTTTCGTGAACGTGGCGCCGCCGAGACGTGCGCGCGCGGTCCAGATACCGGCCGGTGCGTCCTCCCTGGTCTGCATCGTGAAGGCGTAGAAGCGGCCTACGGGCAGGGCGTTGGTCAAGCGCTCGACGATCTGACCTCGCGGGCTCATGAGCTCCATCGTGACTGGGTGTTTGGGGGGGATGAGGCCGCTCTGGTCCTCGACGACCAAAGTGAGATGAAGATCGTCCCCCGGCCGCCAGACGCTGCGCTCCCCATAGATAGTCGCCTTGATCCCGTGGGTGATTTTCTCGCCGCCGACATCGAGATGGCTCACGGGAAGTGCTGTGCCGCGAGAGAGCTTGAGATAGCCCTTATCGGTGCCTTTCTCGGCGAGGAGATAGAACGGGGTGGCGTTGACGTCGATCTCGGCGAAGCCGTTGACGTTCGTTCTCGCCTCGCCGATGCGCTGGTCCTGGAAATTAATTAGGTCGATGTCGACGCTTCGCATCGGCTCCGAGGTCCGGAGGTCGGTGGCCACGACGAAAAGCTTCCCGGTGGGCTCGCGCTTGACGAGAAGGCCGATATTCGATGCGAGAAAATTTCGTTCGTCGCGCACGCCCCGTTCGTACTGGTAGTAGGCGTCCTTGCAAGGATCGTGACGGTCGCGCCAGCTGCTACCGTCGCCGCTTTGCCCGTAATAATCTTCGGCATAGCTCCAGCTGCTGCTCTCCTGCACCCACAGGTCCTCGTTGTTCATGAGGGGAGCTTCGACATCCCCTGGCGTCGCTTGCCCTGGGCAGGTCGCGGTCGCATCGGCGCGCGTGATGGAGAGCGTCAGCTGAAAAAAACCGCCCGGGTGCTTGTCGAAGAGCTCGGTCGCATCCAGACTGTAGCGGTTCCATCGGTTCGGCTCGGTGGGAGAGAGAAGGAGCTTCTTTCGCCAGAGGTAGCGTCCGACGCGCCTGAGCTCGTGCGCGCCATCTAGTTTGTTCGATTGCAGAAATTGGCCGACGTTATCCTCGAAGACCTGGAACGCCGCGACGCGCACCGCGCGGACCCCGACGGCTTCGAAAGGGATCTGAAGGACGGGGTTGTCCGGCAAAATGACGCCTTTGCCGGCGAAGCGCACTTGCGGCCGCTGCCTCTCGAAAGCGACCGAGCGCTTGAACACGTCCTCGAGGCGGCCGCCGTCGCGGTTTCGGATGCCGGGCTCGAGAATGAGCGTGGCCGTGCCTTCGAAACCGGGCTCGGGATAGACTTTGAGAATATTCCCTTCGACGCGTGTCGTGTGCTCGCCCGAGCCGAGACGGACGAGCCCGCGGAGATTCTGCTGAGGGTCGAGCCGATCCGAAAAATAGACCTGGACGTAAGGCTGCGCTTCGCGCACCGTTTGAATACGGGTGACCTCGAAAACTCCCGCGGCGGGGACGTCGACGTCCCGCCTGCCTCGGTTGTCGAGGCCAATAGCCGAGCCATCCCACTCGAGCCGAAGCGTGGCCGTTTCGTCCTGTCGGGTGATGGCCCCTACGTCGAACTCGTGGGCCTTGCCGTCACCCAGGTGGCGCCATGCAATCGGCTGCTCCTCGCCAAGGAAGTGCGCGACGAGCACCTGTTCGATGTGGTCGGCGTCTTCTGTATCCGCGGTGCGGAGCACGCCACCAAGGACCATGCTTCCGTCGCCCGCGGCGCTTGCGCGCAAGCCATGAAGCTCGAGCTCGAATGCCTGCTCGATGACCTCGAAGTCGAAAACAAAGCTCCGAAGAGCTCCGGGGATGTTCTGCAATCCACGGCGGTTCAACGTCACGCGGTAGCGCTGACCACTGGTGAGATCCTCCGAAGGCACGAGGACGATCCCGCGCGGGTCGACGAAGGTCAAACTGCCCGGGACTGCGGGCTCTATCGAGAGCACCGAGCTCGCGTCTTTCCCGACGCGCCCTTCGTTGACGGCGTCTTCTGCGAAGCGGACGCGGACGTGCGTTTTCTTTGTGACCGAGCCGCCCGTGTGCGACACGATGACATCGGCCCACAGCGGATCTTGGGTCGACGGATCGACGGGAGCAGGCTGGTCGCGTTTGCATCCAGCGACGGCTCCGGCTGTGGCGACGAGGAGCCAAACGAAGAGACGGCGGCGAAGTTTCACGGCGACCCCCTTTCGGGAAATGTCCTGGGGTTTCGGATTTCTTGATTGAATCGAAGTACGTTTAATCAGGTTAGCAAATATCGCGCCAGGCAGACGGCAGGACGAGCGCGCCGACGGCACATCCTTGAAGCGCGGCGGTTTCGCAATCTACTTTTCAACATGACGGAGTTGAACGGCAAAACAGATAGGCGCGCGCGCATGTAATTCTTACGAGCGATGGGCGCTTCTTACTCGATCTAAAAACCTTTTGGATTGAGGCGCCATTCGCTCGCCATGCTGCCGCCACAGAAATGCCACAAAGACACTTGCAATTAGTACCCGATGCTCGATAGCATCCGCCGAATTGGAGGAAGGCAAATGAAAATTGTTTCCGTACTGTGCGTGCTGGTGCTTCTGCTCGCTCCGAGCTTCGCGCTAGCCCACCCGCACTTCAATAAGACCGTTACCGCGAAGCTTCCGGGTGGTGCCGAAGCGACCATCTCATACAACACGACGCCGGCGAATCTCAGCCGTGCGGAGAGCGCGGCGGCGGGCACCTTCGTGACGCCTCGGGGTCCGAGGCTGAAGCTGTCTGCGGCTGCTATGTCTGGCAGCACCGAGATCCCATCCGGGGAGCACACGATCGGCGTCATCAAAAACGGCGACAACGACTGGACGATGGCGCTCTACAAAGGCGGCCTCTCGCGTGGGGACACCCCGGCCGAGGCGAACATCATCAAGCTCGACTCGATGTATTCCGGGAGCATGGGCAGCGCCGATCACATGCTCATCGACATCACGCCCGGGCACGGCAAGTTCGAAGGCAAGGCCGTTTTGACGCTTCACTTCGGCACCATGTTCTTGGCCGGAGCGCTTTCGTAAGCGTTTCCATGAGTGAGGTGACCTTGCGGCGCCCGCCGTGGAGGTCACCTCACAGTAATCAGTATTAGTAGCGGTAGTGATCGGGCTTGTACGGCCCGTCCACCTTCACGCCGAGATACTCGGCCTGTTCGGGGCTGAGCTTGGTGAGCTTCGCCCCGAGCTTTTTGAGATGAAGCCGGGCGACTTCTTCGTCTAGCTGTTTCGGCAGCGTATAGACTTTGTTCTCGTACTTGTCAGGGTTCTTGTAAATCTCGATCTGAGCGGCCACCTGGTTGCTGAAGCTGTTGCTCATCACGAAGCTCGGGTGACCCGTCGCGTTTCCGAGGTTCAGGAGGCGCCCTTCGGAGAGCACGATGATCGAGTGCCCGGCGCGGAAGCGCCACTCGTCGACTTGCGGCTTGATGTTGATGTGCTCGATACCTTCGATTGCGGCGAGGCCTGCCATGTCGATCTCGTTATCGAAGTGTCCGATATTGCCGATGATCGCGTTGTGCTTCATCCGCTTCATGTGATCAGCCGTGATGATGTTCAAATTGCCGGTCGCAGTAACGAAGATGTCAGCGGTGTCGACGACATCGTCGAGCACCACGACTTGGTAGCCGTCCATGCACGCCTGTAAGGCACAAATCGGATCGACTTCGGTCACGACGACACGGCACTTCTGGCCGGAAAGCGCCTGAGCGCATCCTTTGCCAACATCGCCATAGCCGCAAATCACGGCCACTTTGCCGGAGAGCATTACGTCGGTCGCGCGGACGATCCCGTCCACGAGCGAGTGACGACAGCCATAAATGTTGTCGAACTTGCTCTTCGTCACCGAGTCGTTCACGTTGAACGCTGGGAAGAGCAGCGAGCCGTCTTTCTCCATGTGATACAAGCGGTGAACGCCTGTCGTTGTCTCTTCGCTGACCCCGCGCACCGATTCGGCAATCGGCGCCCACATGGACGCGTTGTCATCGGCGACTTGACCGAGCAGCGACAACACGACCTTGTACTCCTCGCTATCCGCTGTCTCGGGCGCGGGAACGCTTCCCGCTTTCGCGAACTCGACGCCTTTGTGCAGCACGAGTGTCGCGTCGCCGCCATCGTCGAGGATCATGTTGGGGCCTTTGCCGTCGGGCCAGTTGAAAGCCTGGAAGGTACACCACCAATATTCGGGGAGCGTCTCACCTTTCCATGCGTAGACGGCGGGCCCTTTGGGATCTTTCGGCGTTCCGTCGCGGCCCACGACGACCGCGGCAGCGGCGTGATCCTGGGTCGAGAAGATGTTGCAGCTGACCCAGCGAACTTCCGCGCCGATATCGCGGAGAGTCTCGATGAGGACGGCCGTTTGGATTGTCATGTGGAGCGAGCCGAGAATGCGGGCGCCGGCGAGCGGTTGTTCGGCGCGATATTTCTCACGAAACGCCATGAGGCCGGGCATCTCGTGCTCGGCGAGCTCGATTTCTTTCCGACCGAAAGCGACCGTCTCGGGTGAGAGATCGGCGACTTTGTAGGGGAGGTCGGTGAAAAGCGGGAGGCCCGTGTCCATGAACGTGGCCCGTGAAACGGTTGCGGACTTTGTCAAAATGCTTACTCCTTCGCTCGAAATCGTTCGAATCAAATCATGTTACAGCGCTCGAGCGGAGCCGTCAATTCTAGCCGTTAGAGATGGTTACGCCTTGTTCCGAAACGGCTCACGCCTTGTGTGGCCGCAAAGCCGGAACCGATGAGCGCGATTGAGGCAAGCACTTGCACCGCGCTGGGCGTGAAGTGCTCCGTGGACCAGTCTTCGGCGTCGAAGCTGCCCGCGTTCGCCGCGGTGACGACCGTGCCTTTGATCGTCTGGCCGGGCGCGGGCGGCACGCCTCCTTGGAACGGCCAGATGCCGACGATGGCGCCGAAAAGGAGGCCCAGGAGGGCACCGAGGGTGGGTTTGCGGTAGCGATCGAGAAGATAGCGCAAGAGATTGCTGACTCCGACAACGCCGGCTACGACGCCGATGCCGACGGGGACGCCCACTTTCATCGCTTCGATCAAGAGAGCCCAATCGCGTGGCGAGCCCGTCAGGCCTTGTTTGAAATCGCTGACAGCGCTCAAAATCGGCACATATTGTCCGAGGAGCAAGAGCAGATAGCCGCCGCTGACGCCGGGTAGGATCATAGCACTCGCGCCCGCGAGCCCGGCAACGAAGAGAAGCCCATAGGCCGGTCCGGCAGAGGCACTCGAGACCGGCTGGCCGAGCGCCATCAAAAGCATGACGACGAATCCGGCCGCGGCGCCCACGAGAAGACCGGAGCTCATCGGTTTCGCGAGCTTCCATACGATCGGGATGCCGCCGAGCGTGAGGCCGATGAACAAGCTGTACATGATCCAGCGGTGGTCGACGACGAGGTCTTTGACGGGACCTGCGAAGAGCAAGATGGCGAGCGCGGCGGTGGCCACGACGCTGCCAAGAAGAAGTATCGAGCGCAGCTTGAAGCGCAGGGTTGTGATTTCCGCGATGGCGCCGATGAACTCGGGATAGACACCGACCGAGAGCAGCATCGTGCCCCCGCTGATGCCGGGAACGAGGTTGGCGAGCCCCATGAGAAGGCCGCCGATGGCGCCCCGAACGACATGGAGGGAGGTGGTTTCTTCGGCTACCGTCATCGGGGGCGGAGTATAGCTCGGACCAGCATTCAGGATTGATCAACGTCCCACGTGCCAGATAGAAGATTTCGAGCCGGGCGTTGGCAGTGGTGACGGGCTCGAGTGACAGGGGTCGGATTGTACTCGAATTTCTGGCGCTGCTTTGCGAACGTCAACTCTGTCCAGACAGAGCAGAAGGGGGCGAGGAGAACGAGCGGGTCGAAGCCAAGCGTTTCCGCAAAACGAAAAATCCGAGAAAGAATGTCGAGGACGCCGACACGTCACCGGGTGTGCGCGGCATCGCTGCCGCGGTGAAGCGGGCCGTGTGGAAACGCGATGGTGGAAAATGCACGTTCGTCACTGGCAGCGGCAGACGATGTCCGGAGCGCCACCGGCTAGAGTACTATCACGACGATCCATACGGACTCGGTGGCGATCGTAGCGCGAACAATATTCGACTCATCTGTCGTTGTCACAACCTGTATATGGCGGAGCTGGACTACGGGAAAGAGAAAATGGACGCGTACCGTCGTTCAACTGACCGCGTCGGTGAACCGGAGGTTCAACTCTGTCCAGGCACAGTTGAACCGCTCCCTCGTGTAGCGGAGTAGCTCCCGGCCAACATTCGGTGTCCCGTTTTGCGAATTATCAGCTGGAACATCAACTCGGTGCGGCTTCGGGCGGTTTTGCGCGTTCTCAGGCAGCATCAGCCGGACATCCTTTGTTTGCAGGAAATCAAATGCGTCGACGAGCTTTTCCCCTCCGCGCGGTTTCGTCAGCTTGGGTACATACATCAGCTCATCTCGGGGCAGAAGGGGTATCACGGGGTAGCCATTCTTTCTCGAATGCCGCTCTCTGACGCCCGAGCGAAAGCTTGGTGCCGTCGTTCCGATTGCCGTCACATCTTCGCGACGCTTCCGGGTGGCATCGAGCTTCATAATGTGTATGCGCCGGCCGGGGGAGACGTGCCCGACCCCGACAAGAATCCCAAGTTTGCGCACAAGCTTCAGTTTTTTCGCGATATGACGCGGTGGTTTCGCCGGCGAGGCGTGAACAGCGCAGGCGGGATCCTCGTCGGGGATCTCAACATCGCGCCGCTTCCGAATGACGTTTGGTCGCACAAACAGCTTCTGCGGGTCGTCACCCATACGCCCGTCGAGGTTGCGGCGCTCGAGAATCTGCGTGCGTCGGCGGATTGGGTCGACGCCGCGCGGCATTTCGTTCCCGAGTCCGAGAAGCTCTACACGTGGTGGAGCTATCGCGCTCCCGATTGGAAGGGTGTCAACAAAGGGCGGCGGCTCGACCACGCCTGGGTGACGCCTAAGCTTCGCGAGCGCCTTCTCGCGGTGGACGTCCTCGACCGAGTTCGCGGATGGAAGCTCCCATCGGATCATGCGCCGGTAAAAATCGATCTAGATTTGTAGAATAGACCATGGAAACTAGACATGATGAGTGAGTCGAAAAAAAACACCCTGTTGCAAGACGCCTCGAGCGTCCCGCCTTTCGATGTCATCGAGCCCGCGCACGTAGCGCCGGGTATCCGTGCGCTTTTGGCAGAAGTCGAGGCCATGCTCGAAGAGCTTGAAGCGAACGGGACGTCGAGCTGGGAAGGCATTGTCGAGCCGATCGAGCGGACGCAGGACCGCCTTGGATTTGGCTGGGGCCTCGTCGAGCATTTGATGAGCGTTCAAAACAGCGACGCGTTGCGCGAAGCCTACGAAACCATGGAGCCGGAAGTCGTGAAGCTGGGGATGAGGATAGCCCAGAGCCAGGAGATTTATCGGCGGCTGATAGGACTTCGGGATAGGCGGGACGGAAAGCTCGACGCGGCGCAGGAGCGCATCTTGGAAAAGCTCATCGAAGCGGCCGATCTTGCGGGCGTTGGCCTCGAAGGCGACGAGCGCGAGCGCTTTCGGGCGTTAAAGCTCGAGCTCGCGGAGCTTTCGACACGTTTCGGGAACCACCTTCTGGATGCGACCAAAGCGTTCAGCGTGCAGCTGACGTCCCGAGAAGAGATCGAAGGTTTGCCGCAGAGCTATTTGAAGTTGGCGGCGCAAAGCGCGAGGGACGCGGGCAGGGAGGACGCTACCGCCGAATCCGGACCGTGGCGCATCTCGTTGGACGCGCCGAGCTTTCTCGGTTTCATGAGCCACAGCGCGCGGCGGGGCTTGCGCGAGACCCTATACCGCGCTCTCGTCAGTCGTGCGAGCGACGGCGAGCTCGATAACCGTCCTATCATCAACTCGATTTTGAAATTGAGGCGCGAAGAATCGAAGCTCCTAGGTTTCCAAACTTACGCGGAGCTTTCGCTTTCTCGAAAGATGGCGGGGTCGGTGGAGCGCGCGGAGAAGCTTCTCGAAGAGCTGCGAGTCGTTTCTTATGGCGCCGCACAAAACGATCTCGACCGAGCTTCGTGACTTCATGCGGGAGCACGGCGCCAACGAAACGGCCGATGACACGAGGCCGTGGGATATCGCGTTTTGGAGCGAGCGTTTACGAGAAGCGCGGTTCGACTTCAGCGAGGAAGAGCTCCGACCGTACTTTCCGCTCCCGCACGTGCTCAACGGTCTGTTCGCGCTCGCGAAGAAGCTCTTCGACATCGACGTTGTCGCCGCGGATGGCGAAGTGCCGGTGTGGCACGAAGACGTACGCTTTTTCCGTGTACGCGCGCGCGACGGCGAGGACCTCGCTGCTTTTTACATGGACCACTACAGCCGGCCCGCGGAAAAGCGCGGCGGCGCGTGGATGAACGAGGTCGTCGGGCGAAGCCGTCTTTTCCCGCGGGCGAGTGGCGAGGCGCGGCTTCCGGTGGCCTATCTCGTGTGTAACGGGTCCCCGCCGGTCGACGGCAAGCCGTCTCTCATGACGTTTCGCGAGATGGAGACTCTCTTTCACGAGTTCGGCCACACGCTTCAGCACATGCTGACGCGCGTCGATTACGGGCTCGCCGCCGGCATCCGTAACGTGGAGTGGGACGCGGTGGAGCTTCCGAGCCAGTTCATGGAGAACTGGTGCTATCATCGTGAAACGTTGATCGGCTTGTCGGAGAATGTCGAAACGAAGGAAAAGCTACCCGAGGCGTTTTTCGACAAGATTGTCGCAGCCCGCACCTTCCGATCCGCAAGCCTCATGCTGCGTCAGCTGAATTTCGGCGTGCTCGATTTGGAGCTTCATCACCGCCATGAACCGGATGGCGACGAAACGGTGTTCGACGTCCAAAGGCGCGTGGCCGAAAAGACGACGGTGCTTCCGCCGATTCCCGAAGATCGTTTCTTGTGCGGCTTCTCGAACATTTTTCAAGGCGGCTATTCCGCGGGCTACTATTCCTACAAATGGGCGGAGGTGCTTTCGGCCGACGCCTTCGGTGCTTTCGAAGAGGCCGGGCTCGACGAGCCGGGGTCGATCGAAGCGACGGGGAAGCGCTTCCGCGACACCATCCTTTCGCTCGGAGGGAGCGAGTCGCCGATGGAAGTCTTCAAGCGCTTTCGCGGACGCGAACCGTCTACGGAAGCGCTTCTACGCCACTCGGGGCTCGTGCGGGCGTAGTTCCTATGCCTTTGCCCTCGCTTTTGAGCATTCTCGCCTGGGTGGCGGCGTGCGGCAACTCGAATTCACCCATCGCCCCGACGGCCGCGCCGTCCACAGCGCGCGCCGACTTCCAGTTGTCGGCGCGCGTGCTCGGTCCGGTCTGGAGCGATGACGACGCGGATTTTGTGCATCACCTTGGCTGAGACGAACGGTATCGCCTATCAAGTCACCGCGGTCCCATATCCTCCCGACTGGGCCGGCACCTAAATCTGTGCCCGAGCTCATAGACGCTTCTTTCGAAGAACTTCTTATCGGAGCGATCGAGAGGCGCCGCGCCCTGCTCGAGCAGCTGCACGCGGAGGGGACCGACTGCTATCGACTGTTTCACGGCGTGGCCGAAGGACGCCCCGGCCTCACCATCGATCGCTACGGGCCCGTTCTCTTGCTGCAGACGTGGCGCGAGCCGCTCACGCCCGAGGACGTCGAGCATTTTGGCCGAATGGTTCGAGAGCAATGCGGCCTGGACGTCACGCTGGTCTGGAACCATCGTGGTCGTAACCGCGGAGCCCAGCTTCCCTACGAAGGCGCTGAGCCCGTCGTCGAGCCCATCGGGGGTGAGCTCGGCTTGCGCTATCACGTGACGCCGCGCCATCGCGGACAAGATCCGCTCTTGTTCCTCGACCTGCGTGCGGGGCGTCGGCGCGTGCGCGAGCACGCCCGAGGGAAAAGCGTTCTCAATCTCTTCGCCTATACCGGCGGAGTCGGGCTTTGTGCTCTTGCCGGCGGCGCCGATGAGGTTTGGAACGTGGATTTTGCGCGTTCGTCGCTCGCCTGGGCTGAAAAGAATCTCGCGTTGAATGGTTTCGGTGGGGACCGCGTCCATATGGTTCGAGAAGACGTCGTGCCGGTGCTGCGCCAGCTCGCCGGGCTTCAAGTGAAAGGCCGCGGCGCCCAAAAGCGCGCCTTTCAGAGCTTCGAGCCACGGAGCTTCGATCTCGTCGTTCTCGATCCGCCGCGCTGGGCCAAAGGGCCGTTCGGTGCCATCGACATCGTGCGCGACTACCCGAGTCTTCTGAAGCCGGCGCTTCTCGCCACGGCTCCGGGGGGAAGCCTTCTTTTGACCCACAACGCGCCGCGAGTCGGTCGAGAGGACTGGGTCGCGATCCTGCGCCGGACCGCGGAGAAGCACGGTCGTCCTTTTGCGTCACTCGAGCTCTTCGAGCCGGAAGAAGATTTTCCGTCGGTCGACGGAAAGCCGCCTTTGAAGCTCGCGTGGGTATCGTTTTGAGCGCTACTCCGGACGGAGGGCTTCGAGCGGATCGATGCTCGTCGCCCGACGCGCTGGGAGCCAACAAGCAAGCGCCGCGACGGCGAGGAGCACGAGCGAGACCGTGACGAAAGTAATCGGATCGGTCGGCTCAACCTCAAAGAGATGTCGCGTCATCAAGCCGCTAAAAGCCGCGGATCCGACGATCCCGATGGCGAGGCCGAGAGCGACCAGCTTCAATCCTTCGAGCAACACGCTGCGGGCGACGCCCGAAGGGCTGGCGCCGAGCACCATGCGGATCCCGATCTCGTTCGTCCTCTGGTTCACGCTCAAAGCGAGCACGCCGCTCACGCCGGCGGCGGTGATACACAGGGCGAGCGCAGCGAGAAGCGACAGAAGCGTTGTTGTCAGCCGCGGCGGTGCGAGCGATTCGCGCCGCGCCTGTTCGAGCGTTTGGATGTCCGCGACGGCTTGGTCCTCGTCGACGGCATAGACGGCCTCGACAAGCTCCTGTGTTCGCGCCGATCCCGAGCGCGAGTGTCAGGACGATGGCAGTCGTGAAACCGCCCGGTTCGAGAGAGAGCGCCAGGCGTAGCGCGCGTCCTGGGAAATCGTATCGATGACCTCGAGCCCGCGAAGTCGCCGTACGTCCTCTTTCGTTTGCGCGAACCCACCGAAGGTGCGTCGCGCCATATCACGCGCATTGCGCGAAGACATACCGAGCTCGATATTCTTCCGCGTCTCCATCTCTAAATGGAAGAGCAGCTCCTCGTCGAGCTCTTTCTCGAAGCGATCGCGTTCGAAGAGAGATCTCAGCCGGCCGATGACTCCGTCCCACATGGCGCTACGAGGTTTGCAATATGCGTATCACGGCGCCGGAGAGGCGTTCCCAGTTCTCGGTCTCTTCGCGGAGCTGTTTTTGTCCCGCCGCGGTCAGCTCGTAGAACTTCGCGCGTCGATTGTTCTCCGAAGCCCCCCAACTCGACCGAATCCACCCTTGGCGCTCCAACCGATGCAGCGCGGGATAAAGCGAGCCTTGGTTGACCTGCAGCACGTCCCTCGAGATCTGATGAATCCGCTGCGAGATACCCCATCCATGCATGTGCTCGAGCGAGAGCGTCTTGAGGATCAACATATCCAGCGTCCCCTGAAGCAGGTCGCTCTTATCTTTACTCTTAACTCTAGCCATTCCATAGATGTACTCGATCGACCTGTAGAATGTCAAGAGGAGCGAGGGTGGCAGGCAACCATGCGCACCGGTGAATTACGGCAAAGAGAACTTCCGCATCAACCGATACAGTGTCATCGCGCTCGATGCGCTTTGGGTGTGCGGGAGCGCCTTGCTTCTCGCGTCTCCCGGGGAGATCACGACTTCGGCAAAATGGGCGGTCGCAATCGCCGCCGACATCGTCGCCGTCGTCGGCGTCATGCAAGCTATCGGGCTGCGCCGCTCACGCCGCTCTCCCGCATAACCCTGACCACGCCGCGCCGCTCGCGTCAAACTCGAACGGCGCGTGCCCTACCCCGCAAGTTCCGAGTCGCCGAAACGAGCTCAACGGCAATAACAGCGTCATCGCGGAGAAGCCGATAGACGGCAGCCGGAAGCAACAGCGAATCACGAAGACACAGTGGAGCTTCTGCCCGAACGGCGCTAATATGGCGCGGGCAACGAAGGAGCTTTCGAAGAGAACATGGCAGAGACCTACGGCATCAACCAGCTCCGCACGGGGCTCAAGATTCTTGTGGACGACGCGCCTTGCGTGGTCGTCGATTTGGACCTCGTGAAGCCTGGCAAAGGCCAGGCATTCACGCGCGTGAAATACCGGAACCTCAAAACCGGCCGCATGCTGGAGAAGACCGTGAAATCGGGAGAGAACATCGAGGGCGCGGACGTCGTCGAGACCGAGATGCAATACCTCTATAGCGACGGCGCGTTTTGGTACTATATGGACCCGGACAGCTATGAGCAGTATCAGGCGGACGCGGCCGCCGTAGGGGACGCCGCGAAGTGGCTGAAGGAAGAAGCGCAGTGCTCCGTGACTCTCTACAACAACCTAATCATCCAGGTCACCGCGCCGATGTTCGTTGAGCTCGAAGTCGTCGAGACGGAGCCTGGAATCCGCGGGGACACGGCCGGGACGGGCGGCAAGACCGCGAAGCTCGAGACCGGCACCGTCGTGCGCGTGCCGCTCTTCGTTCAACAGGGCGAAAAGCTCAAGCTCGACACCCGAACCGGCGAGTACGTCGGGCGCGTGAAAGACTAGCGGAATTAGCCGGCGCCGACGCTCGCCGGGATCGAGTGTTCTTATGAGATGACCTGGAAGCCCAAAGCTTCGTTCGAGGTTTTGCGTTTGAGGGCGAGTCTCCTTGCACGGATCAGGAGCTTTTTCGAAGCGCGCGGCGTTCTCGAAATCGAGACCCCGATCTTGGGGCACGGGTCGGTCACGGACCCCTTTATCGAGAGCCTTCGAAGTGGAGATCTCTATCTGCAAACGTCACCCGAGCTCGCGATGAAGCGTCTCCTTGCCGCGGGCTCAGGACCTATCTTCCAGATCTCCAAAGCCTTTCGTGCGGGCGAATGGGGCACGCGACACAACCCCGAGTTCACCATGATCGAGTGGTACCGGCCCGAATACGACCATCACGCGTTGATGGATGAAGTGGACCTTTTACTTCAGGAAGTACTCGAAGCCGAGACTGCGGAACGCGAAACTTATAGGGCTCTTTTCCTACGCCACATTGGGCTCGATCCTCACACGGCGGATCGGAACGCGCTCGAGCGCGCGGCAACGGCAGTCGGGGAGGCACCTTCTGCCGCATCCGAGCTCGAGGTGGACGATTGGCTCAATTTGCTGATGGCGAGGGTGATAGAGCCGCAGCTCGGCCGGGAACGGCCGTTTTTCGTCTACGACTACCCGGTTTGTTTGAAAGCGCTCTCGCGCCTCCGTGCCGATGCGCCCCCCATTGCTGAGCGATTCGAGCTCTACTACCGCGGAATGGAACTTGCGAACGGATATCACGAGCTCACGGACCCCCGTGAGCAGCGCGCCCGCTTCGAGGACGACCGAAAACGGCGCGAGGCCTTGGGTCTCACGGCGGTGCGCGTGGACGAAGCGTTTCTCGATGCGCTCGACGCTGGCCTCCCGAAAAGCGCCGGCGTGGCGCTCGGCTTCGATCGTCTCGTCATGATCGCCGCGAGCGCGGCGTCGATTCGCGATGTTCTGAGCTTTCCATTCGATACGTCATGAAAACATTCTAGAGCCCCGCTGAAACAAGGAGTCAAACGATGAGATGCGCACGGATTCTGTTCGCCTGGCTGACACTCGCGTCCACCGCCGTCACGCTCGACAACGTGCTCGTGCGCCACGCTGAAAAAGTGGACGACAGCTGCGATCCGGAGCTTTCGGGGACTGGCCGAGCGCGTGCCGAGGTGCTCGCGGCGCTTCTCAAAGACATGCAAATCGACACGATTTACAGCTCGGACTACATCCGGACGCGGGAGACGGCACGCCCGCTCGCGGAAGCGCGCGGTCTTTCCATCAAACTGTATGATCCGCGGGATCTCGAGGCCCTCGCGATCAAGCTCCGCGCGGCAGAAGGCCGCATCCTGGTCGTCGGCCACAGCAACACGACGCCCGACCTCATCGGTCTCATTGACGGCGAGCCCGGTACGGACATAGAAGACGACGAGTATGACCGCCTCTATATCGTCGTCACCGGTACCGGCGGGCCGGTGACGTCATTGCTACGCTTCTCACCGTGAAATAGACTTCGGCTGGCCGAGGGGACCGATGGGAATGGAGAGTTCGATATGAAACGATTGGTTTTTCTAATGCTTTGCGCGCCCGCAAGCGCGGCGCTCTCCGCAGCGCAGGGTAGTTATCACGATTACGAAGAAAACGCGGAGAACGTCCAAGTGGACCACGCGCTTTTCGAAGGGATGGAGTTCCGAGCGATTGGTTTTTCCCGCGGTGGACGATCGACCGCGGCGACGGGGGTTTCCGGACAGCCGCTCGTATACTATTTTGGCGGCACAGGAGGCGGAGTTTTCAAAACGTCTGACGCCGGCAACAACTGGACCAACGTGACGGATGGATTTCTCGGCGTGGGCTCGGTGGGTGCTATCGCGGTCGCTCCGTCGGATCCGAACGTCGTCTATGTGGGGACGGGATCGGCCTGTCCTCGAGGCAATATCTCCGCGGGTGACGGCGTTTACCGCTCGACGGATGCAGGGAAGACATGGAAGCACATCGGCCTTCGCGACGCAGGACAAGTTGGCAAGATCCGCGTCCACCCGGACGACCCCGATCATGTCTACGTCGCTGCGCTCGGGCATATTTTCGGCCCCAACGAAGAGCGGGGCGTCTTCCGCTCCACCGATGGCGGCGAGACTTGGGAAAAGGTCCTCTTTATCGACGAGCGGACAGGCGTCGTCGATCTCTCGATGGACGCCAACAACCCGCGCATTCTCTACGCGGGTGCCTGGGCCGCCGAGCGCAAGCCGTGGTCGTTGATCTCGGGAAGCGAGGCCGGTGGCATCTATCGCTCGACCGATGGCGGCGACACCTGGGACCGTCTCGAGGGCGGGCTTCCCGAAGGTATGGTCGGCAAAACGAGCGTTGCCGTGTCGCCCGCGAACTCAGACCGCGTTTGGGTCCTTCTCGAGGCCGAAGGTGAGAAAGGCGGCGTCTACCGCTCGGACGATGGGGGTGATAGCTGGACTCGTATCAACGGCGAGGCGAACCTCCGCCAGCGTCCGTGGTACTACATCCACATCTACGCCGACCCGAAGGATGAGAACACGGTCTATGCGTTGAACACCGCCTTTTACAAATCGATCGACGGCGGCAAGACTTTCGACCAGCGCATCCGCGTCCCGCACGGTGACAACCACGATCTGTGGCTCAATCCCGACAACCCAATGAACATTATTAACGCCAATGACGGCGGCGCGAACGTATCCTTCGACGGCGGTGGCTCGTGGTCGACGCAGCGGAATCAAGAGACGTCCGAGATCTACCGTGTCTTCGTCGACGACCAGTGGCCCTACCGCATCTATGGCTCGCAACAAGACAACAGCACGATCTCCGTCCCGAGCCGCGGCGCTACCAGCTTCGGTCAAGTCGTTCCCGATTGGTACTCCGTCGGCGGGTGTGAGAGCGGCCACATTGCCGTGGACCCCCGCGACCCCGACATTATCTATGCGGGCTGCTACGGCGGCAGCATTTCGAGAGTCAACCGCAAGACGGGAGAGCACCGCCAGATTCTCGCTTACCCCCAGCTGCAGCTGGGAGCGGCGGCGCGCGACCTGTCGTACCGTTTCCAGTGGAACGCGCCCATCCGGCTGTCGCCGCACGATCCGGACATCCTGTATCACGCCTCACAGGTCGTCCACATGTCGCGCGATCACGGCCAGAGCTGGAGCGTCATCAGCCCCGATCTGACGTCGAACAATCCCGAGCACCAAGACTATGCGGGCGGCCCGATCACTCATGACAGCACGGGTGTCGAAGTCTACAACACCGTCTTCGCGCTCGAAGAGTCGCCCCATACGCCGGGCGAGCTCTGGGCAGGCTCGGATGATGGTCGCGTGCACATCTCGCGCGACCGCGGGGGGAGCTGGGAAGAGATCACGCCGGACGGGATGCCGGAAGGCGGCACCGTCAACGTCGTCGAGCTCTCGGCTCATGCGCCTGGGCGTGCCTTCATCGCAGTCTATCGTTACCGAGAAGACGATTTTAATCCCTACATCTTCCGAACGAACGACTACGGGAAGAACTGGGATCTGCTGACCGATGGCACCAACGGGATCCCGAGCACGCACTTCACGCGCGCAATACGCGAGGATCCCGATCGGAAAGGCCTGCTCTACGCCGGGACCGAGGTCGGCTTGTATCTCTCGGTCGATGACGGCGCGCATTGGCAGCGCTTCCAGCTCAACTTACCCGTGACACCCGTGACCGATCTTCGGGTTCACCGGAAAGACCTGGTCGTCGCGACACAAGGTCGCTCGTTCTGGGTGCTCGACAACGTGACCCCGCTCCACCAAGTCACGGACGAGGTCGAATCGGCTGACATGTGGCTCTATGCGCCACGCACAGCTTATCGCGGGAGATCCCTCGGGGCCGCGACTATCGACTACTACTTGAAGGACGCGCCCCCAGAAAATGAAGAAGAGCTCACGCTCGAAGTGCTCGATAGCGGTGACAATGTCATCCAGACGTTCAAGGGTAAAACCGGCGACACGGCTCCGGAAGGAGGAGGAGGTTTCTCTGCGCGATTGTTCGGCGGCAGGAACACGCGTCTTCCGGTGAAGAAGGGACTCAATCGCTTCAATTGGAGTCTTCGGGAAAAAGGTCCCGAGATGCCTAAAGGCGTCGTCCATTGGGGCGGAACGCCAGGCATGCAAGTGGTGCCGGGTACGTTCCAGGTGCGTTTGAGCGCTTCCGAATGGACCGAGACGCGCCTGCTCGAAGTGAGGCTCAACCCGAACCTCAGCACGACCGTGGCCGAGTTCGAAGAGCAGCGCAAGATGGCGAAGGATGTTGCTGCTGCGATCGAGTCGCTGTTCGGAACGCTCGGAGATCTTCGCGACGTGAAAGCGCAGTCGAAAGAGATCGTTGCCCGAATGAAGAAGGCTGGCGAGGAGAACGAGGCGATTGCAGACGCCGCGAAAGCTCTCGACGAAAAGCTCACCGAGATCGAAGAACAGATTACGCAGGTGAAGAGCAAGTCGGGGCAGGATCCCATCAACTTCCCACCGATGATCGACAACCAGCTCACGACGCTCTACAGCTACGTCGTGATGGCGGATTACCAGCCGACCGCGGGGGCCTATGAGCGGTTCGATGACTTGAAGCCCGATCTCGCGAGCCTCAAAGCGCAGTTCGACGAGGTGGTCGCGGGTGACTTGGTGGCGTTCAACCAGCTCGTTGCTGGATTGAACCTCCCTCCGGTAATCCTTACCCGGGCGACGGCGACGGAAGATCGTTAGCGGTTGCCGCTTTTGTCGACGAGGCGCTGGGGGAACCTCAGCGCCTCCTTCCCAATAGGGAGTGCCCGCCGTTATCGACCAATCAACGAAATCGTCGTTGACATTGGATGTAGTTCCTTCTAGCGGCTTGTCGTTTTGAAACTAGGAGTGCGTCAGCCCTGAGGGCGTTCGTGGGATGTGAACCGGCCGACGGGATAGCTGGGACCTTATCGCGAAACCTCGATGGCTTTCAAGTCGCGAAGACTGTCTAGAGTCGTCCCAGATCACTCGCGCCGAGCCGAACCGGGGTGTAGACTCAAAGAAAAACTCGGGAGTATGCCATGACCACGTCGAACCAGAACGATCAGGATGGGGTTTCGAGCGGCGGGCGCGACGCGCTCGTCGAAGTTCTTGGCAGCCGCTACGAGATCGTCAAAAAGCTCGGTGCGGGCGCCATGGGGGAAGTTTACGAGGCGAACGACACGACGCTCGGGCGAAGGGTCGCGATCAAGCGTATACGTCTCGACGCTTTCGCCGATGGCAAGCAGCTCGAGGACGTCAAGAAGCGTTTCGTTCGCGAAGCTCAGGTCGCGGCGCACCTCCGCCACCCCAACATCGTGACAACGCACGACATCGTCGAATCCTTGGATTCGAGCTTCATCGTGATGGAGATGGTGGAAGGCCAAACCCTTTCCGAGCTCCTGCGGCAAAAAGGCCGTCTGAGCCTCGACGAGACGCTGAACATCCTCACTCAAGCGGCAAGCGCGCTCGACCATGCGCACGCCAACAAGGTCGTTCATCGCGACGTCAAACCCGCCAACCTCATGGTCGAATCGTCCGGGCATGTCAAAGTGATGGATTTCGGCATCGCCAAAGCCGAGTCATCGGGACAGATCACCGCGACCGGTACGATACTCGGGACGCCGAACTACATGTCACCCGAGCAAGCCATGGGGAAGGAAGTGGACGGCCGATCGGATTTGTTCTCCTTGGCGTGCGTTGCCTATGAGTGTCTGACGGGCACCGGCCTTTCCATGGTGATCAAATAACCGCCATTCTGCTCAAAATCGTCAACGAGGATCCGCCGCCGATCGAGCATTCGAGCCTCGGCCTTCCCGAGAGCGCGGAACCGGTGCTGAAACGCGCGCTCGCCAAAGACCGAGCTCAAAGGTACGCGAGCGGGGCAGAGCTCATCGACGCTTTGCGCTCACCGAGCCACGATGCGGCACCGCCTACCGTGGCCGCCGCACCTGGGACGATGGGCGTCGCGCACTCCATTTCCGCGCCGAAGCCCAGTCCCGCAAGCGCCCCCGCAACGATACGCGCGGCCGAGCTTTCGACGAGCAGGCGGTCCCTTCCGGTCGTTGCCGTTGCCTCGCTCGCTCTAGTCGCGGTCGTCCTGTTGTGGAGCGTCAGCGGTTCGCGCAGCGATGCCCCACCCGATTCCGACGTTTCCGCGGCTCCGGGCACATCTCTCGTCGAAGTGGAAGAGGTGGGATTTTTCGGGCGGCTCATCGGCGCGGACGCGAAGCTCAACATTACCGTTCCAGCCGGCACCGCGGCCGCGGTCGAGCTCGACGCCGCGCTCACGTCGGAGACGGCTGCGGCCGGAGACGACTTTTCGGCAACTTTGAAGAGCCCCATCATCATCGAAGGTTACGAGGCGATCGGCTCGGGAAGCCGTATCGAAGGCCACGTTGCCCGTGCGGCGAAAGCCGGCAAGGTCTCCGGCACCGGTGAGCTCACTCTCGAATTCGATCGGATCGTCACCGCGGACGGCCAGACGCTCGCGATCGAGTCCGAGCCGCACCATCAAAAAGCTCGCACGACGAGAAAGAAAGACGCGGCAAAACTCGGCGGTGCGGCGGGGATAGGAGCCTTTGTCGGAGGACTCTTGGGCGGAAAGAAAGGCGCAGCGATAGGCGGCGCGGTCGGCGGCTCCGCCGGTGGCGCCGCGGTGATGGCGACCAAAGGTGAAGAGGTCGTCCTCGCCGCAGGCACCGAGCTCTATGTTCAGCTCAAATCGCCGCTGACCGTCACCATCGTCAAGGAAGCGGACGAATAGTCCCGTTGCCAGTCGAGGACGGGCGGTAGCGATCCGGGCGGGCGCAATGACCGCGACAAAGATTCCTCCGGCGCAAAAGAACCGGGGACTGTCCTACATGTCCCCCTTTCAACGTTGCCATCCACCAGCACGAGAGCGGACGACTGTCGGAGCGGTGCGCCTACCGGCATGATTAGGCCGATGGCCAAGGGCGTAGAAGACGTTGCGCGGAGCTTTGACTCGCCCGACGGGATGGAAATCCTCGTTGGGAGAACCGCTTCGGACAACGACGTCCTGACTTTCAAGATCGCGGCGCAAAAAGATTTTTGGATGCATGTTGCGGGCGAGTCCGGCTCACACGTGGTGATCCGGAACCCTGACGGACTCGACACGCTTCCGCGGGATACGCTTCGTTTTGCGGCTGCGCTCGCAGCCCGCTATTCGAAGGCCAAGCACGCGGGGAAGGTGGCCGTGCACGTGGCCCGGGTCAAGGATGTGAGGAAGCCGCATGGGCTTCCGGCGGGGAAAGTGACGCTTTTTCGCTACAAGAGCGTCAAAGTAGAGCCGCTTCAAGTGATGGGATGGACTCCTCCGCTGACATAGACGGCATCGATGTGCCAAAGTCAGTCGAAAGAACGCATCGAAAAAGGAGGAGTCCGAATGAAAGATACGACGATCGCTGTGGATCTTGCAAAGAACGTCTTCGAGATTGCCATCTCGCGCGAAGCGGGGAAAGTGTCCAAGCAACTCCGTGTGAGTCGACCCAAGTTGGTGTCGTTTTTTGCGAAACAGAGCGCTGCCACCGTGCTTCTCGAAGCCTGCGGCTCGGCTCACTTTTGGGCAAGGACGTTGCGACGGTTGGGACACGACGTCGTCCTGCTCCCACCTCACCTCGTAAGGCCGTATCGACGCGGGAGCAAGAACGACCGCGCGGACACCAAAGCTTTGCTCGAGGCTTACCGGAACGAGGAGATTCTTTCGGTGCCCATCAAGTCCGTGCGCCAGCACACCCTCGCCGCGCTCCATCGCCTACGCTCAGGATGGCTCTCCACACGGACCGCACGCATCAATGCCGTACGCGGGATCCTGCGCGAGCTCGGACTCTTCATCCCCAAGGGCGCTCACTTCGTCGTGCCCGCCATCTCCGAGCTCGTCGAAGACGCTGATTCTGATTTGCCCGACGTGCTCCGTCCGCACCTGCGTGATGCGTGCTCCGAGATTCGAGAGCTCAAGGACAAGTGCGCTGGCATCGAGCACGAGCTCAAGGCGCTCGCCAAGCAGCTTCCTGAGGTGCAACGACTTCTCACCATTCCCGGCATCGGACTTCTGACCGCGACCGCCATCGTCGGCTTCGTTGGGGATCTGCGCCGCTTCCCATCGGGACGCCGCTTCTCGAGTTACCTCGGCCTCGTTCCCAAAGAGAACTCCAGTGGTGACATTCGCCGCCTCGGGCGCATCACCAAGCGTGGCGACTCCTACCTCCGTACGCTCCTCACGCAGGGCGGACGCGCCGTGCTCCGAGCGGCCAACGTCAGCAAGAGCCCGCCCGACAAGCTCCGCGCCTGGGCGCGGAAGGTCCACCGCTCGCGGGGACACAACAAAGCCGCGATTGCTGTCGCCAACAAACTCGCCCGGATAGTCTGGGCCGTCTCCACCCGCGAGAGTGAATTCCAGTCGGTGCCCGCGGCCGCATAGAGGCTCCACTTTCGTGTTTTCCTTCTTCCCTTCCAACAGAGGCTGCGACGATACCCATCCAACTGATGGCGTACCGGTCGGACCGGCGCGGGGTCAAGCCGATAGCAACACTGGCCCTCAGAGGTCGCTCAAAGTGATTGGCTCCTCGCGCGCGGATTTTCCGTCATGGCCCGGAGCACCCAAGACGCTCCTCACTGAGGCCGTAGATATGTTTGCAGTCTGACCCACTCGTCACCGATTTGGACGAGCAGCTCTGAGGAAGACTTTTTTGAGAAAGGTGTTGATTGAGGAGTCCAGATAAGTAAGCTGCTAGCCCATGTTTCCCTTTTAGGTCTCTAAGTCATCATAAACAAAGGACTGAGATCCGCGGTTTGTCTCTACGCTGACAGCACCTCCTCGGAGAAGGCTGGCGGGTCGCGTTCAACGATTCCGAGTGCAGTCAGGATCGAGTTGGCGCGAGCGGTGCCGCGCGTGACGACGCGCTTGGTCCGCCCAGAACCCAGCTGTAAGTCGACGAGCCGGACCGAGCGTAGCGCTTGTAGTGCCTCGGTTGCGGACAGGTCGAGTTCGGCGACCTTGAGCTTTTTCTCAAGAGCCCGATGCACAAGGAAGGCCAGCGTAGCTACGAAAAGATGTGCCCCCACACGCTCATCGGTCTGGTGGTAAACGGGACGCATCTCAATGACATCCTTAAGGCATGAGAAGGCTCGCTCGACCTCGTTTAGGTCCTTGTAAAGGCGCACGGCGTCGACCGGAGAGAGGTTTTGCTCCTCGGTTTGAATAACGTACTTACCCTCGTAGGCTTGCTCGCGCTTGAGGTTGACCGGGTGCTCGAAGAAGCGGAAGCGAGCGTTTTTGTACTCCCAGTCGTAGTAACGGTGACCGTGGTGGCGTGCCTGTATGCGCGCGGCGGCGGCACCGATTTTCTCGGGGGCTTTCAATCGTCCCTCGCGCACGCGGCGCTCGAGGGCCTCGAATGCCGCACGGGCACGTCCCATGGCCCGCAGCCTCTGCCCGCGCTCGTAGGCGAGCCTTTCGTCGCTGTGAACGACGAAGATGCGCACGCCAGACTGCTCGGAGCGGACTTCTTGCACACGAGTCTTAGGTGGCTCGGCTTTTTCGCTCACCGTGATGCCACCAGGGCAGTCGATCCACTCTCCGCTGGCGCGCTCGATGTAACGATAGACCTCCTCGCGCCGTCGTCTTTGCAGCCCGACGAGATAGCCCTGCTTGCGCGAGCGCACCACCGCCAGGCTGTCGCTCGTTACCATCCCTCGGTCGCCGACAAAAACCACGCGGTGCAAACCGAATCGTTCGTTGAGATCGTTGAGCACCTGCGGCACCGTTTTCGCGTCACGCCAGTTGCCGGCGAAAACATGGTGGGCGATCGGCCAACCGTCCACCATCACCAGACCGACAAGCACTTGCCGGTTACGCGGTCTGCGGTCGCGACTGTAGCCGTGGGCGCCGAGCCCCGGAGGGCCTTGACCTTCGAAGTACGTCGACGTCAGGTCGTAAAACACCATGTCAACCTCAAGCGAAAACAGATCCCGCAAGCGCAAAAACAGCTCTTTCTCGATCTGTTCTTTGCGGGCATGCAGCTGGTCGAGCGTTCGGTACCATTGCTTGAGTTGGCAAAACTCCACGCGAACCCGCGGGGAGCGACTCGCTCGCCGCTCCCCATCATCGCGCCACTGCGGCACCCACCGCCGCCCCTGCCGGTCGCAGACGAAGTCGGTCTCGAGCCAGCGCGCCAGACCGTGCTCGCTTGACGGAGCACATAGCCGGTTGGCGACCAGCACCAAAGCTCGCTCGCTTAGCGCCACTCCGTCGCGCTTGCCGCGGCCTCCGAGCCGGTCGAGAATCTGCTCCAGTCCGAGCTCGCGCCACAGCGTCGCCGTCACCACCATCGGACCCCAATCCCACGCGTCTGCCCCCGCGATCTGCTCGGCTGCTCGCTCGGTGTCGGCCGGTTCACCGGCCCCAAGCAACCGATTGAGGGAGTCGAGATTGGCAACTAGGAGATCCTTGCGCCCCAAGTTGCACACTACGCGTTGCTTCGGCTTGCCGTGCTCCCGATACGACTCGACCAGGCGGACATACTCATGTTGAACCCCTTTGCCGCCTGCGGCCCGAACGATGCGGAAGAACATAACCTGTCCTCACGCATACTACATATCATTGTCCACGATTACAACGTATTAATGGCGCTCAAAGCACAATATCTGTCTCTACGTTTTGGGCAAAATTCAACCCCCGTTCCTTTGAATTCAGTCACTTACGAGCGTTAGGGTGCCCATAAAGGGTAAACATGGGCTAGCTCAGCGCGGGAGCTCGGTAAACGTAGGCTCGGACCGCGCCTCGTCCGCGAAGATCACATCGACACGGTAAGCGTCGGCATCGTCGTAAGAGGCCATGAGCCAGGTGCGGATGAATTCGGCGGTTTGCTTGCGCCCTAGCTCCCGGACGAGAGTTACATTCTCCGCGGCGCGCTGCTGCGACAACTGCGAGAGCCCGCGTCGCAGACTCTCGAGCGCTTCTTCTTCATTACGCCAGAGACTTCGATCGGCCACTTCATAGCGGATATTGGAGACGTCGATCGCGGGCGTGTTGTAGTGGATGGCGGGTGCGCGCACGACGACGGCGTGCTCCTCGAGCACAAGCTCCCACGGCTCGTCGAGGTCGAGATAGTACGTGTACTCGACGGGAGCTTCCGCGCGCACGACGATGTCCGGTAGCGCCAACTGACCCCAAAGAACCGTGGCCGAGTCTTTGCGCTCGAAAACCTCCATTTCCTTGAGAGTGGCGAATTGTAAATAGTGGCTGCCGCTCATCTCGGCGGCGTAGCTGATGAAACGCGTCGTGACCGTGCCCTTCTTGAAGCCTTCCGCCACCGAGCGCGCTTCGCCGAGGAGGGAGCGTCCCTGTTCGATCAGGTCTCCGGGTAGGCTGCGCGTGCTGTGGAAGAAATAGCCGGCGAGGCTGAGCAAGCCGAGCCCTAGCACCGTGAGCGCGAGCGGCCATCGCGATTCGTTGGGGTTTTGAACAGGGGGCGACACCATCGAACCTATTGTAGCAATCGTATGGACCTCCTCCGCTCGATGGGCTACGCTGCTCCTTACATGCCGGAATCGAGTTCTCGTCCCCGTTGGTGGCCTGTCTATCTGATCGGAATCCTTGCCGTCGTGCTCGTCACGATGACATGGCTCGGAGCTTCCGACTCCAGTGAGCGGATCCGTCAAGAGAAAGTCGTGATGACCACGGGGGTCCTCCTCCTGGCGTCCTTACTCCTGCTCTTCTGGGGCGTCTTGTTTTCTCGGCTGCCTCGGCGCTCTCGTGTTTTGTTCGTCGGAGGTTTCTTCTCTCTTCTAGTCGCCTTTCTTGCGCTGTTTGAGTACCGCGGCGTGAGTGGCGACCTCGTCCCTTGGTTCGAGCTACGATTTCGCTCGAGTGCCGCGAATCTCGCTTCCGACAACCTCGCGTCGCTTCCGGGGGTCGCGGACTTTCCGCAATTCCTTGGCCCGGACCGTAACGGCGAGATCAAAGGCGATCGTCTTTCCCGAGATTGGGCGGCCGAGCCACCCAAGCTCTTGTGGCGACGGCCCGTCGGGCGCGGTTGGTCCGGGTTCTCCGTGTCGGGTAACGCAGCGCTCACGCAGGAGCAGCACAGCGCTGAAGAACGCGTCGTGCGCTACGAGCTTTCGACCGGACGGGTCGAGTGGGCGACGCGTGAAGTCGCTCACTATCAGAACGCGCTTGCGGGCGAGGGACCTCGGGCGACACCCACGATTCACGGCGGGCGGGTTTACGCGATGGGCGGTACGGGACTCCTTACGGTTATCGAGCTCGATTCGGGAACGACGCTTTGGAAGCGAGACGTGATTCGAGACCGCGCGTCCGGTGTCCCGGTTTGGGGAAAGAGCGACTCTCCGCTCGTTTCGGAGGGACGCGTCATCGTCGCCGGCGGCAAGTCCGCGACGTTGGTCGCCTACGACGCGGAGAACGGGCATGAGATCTGGCGCTCGGGTGACGACGGCGCTGGCTATGCCTCACCCATCATTGCAACGCTCGCCGGCGTCGAGCAGATCGTTGCTTTCAACGGCGCGAGCTTGACGGGTCATGACATTCAAACGGGACACGTTTTATGGACGCAGGCATGGCCGCGGCGACAGCCCAACGTTGCCCAGCCGCTTCTACTTTCGGGCGACCGGCTCTTGGCATCAGCCGGATACGGCGTGGGCGCGAAGCTCTTCCGCGTCGACAAGCGCTCGGACGATACCCTCGCCGCAGAGCTCGTTTGGGAGAGCCTGCGACTGAAATCCAAGTTCGCCAACTTCATCTATTACGACGGCTTCGTCTATGGAATCGACGATGGCATCATGGTTTGCATCGACCCGGAGAACGGGCAGCGAAAGTGGAAAGGGGGGCGTTACGGGCATGGGCAGCTTCTTCTCGTACGAGCGCGGGGTGAGGACGACGGGCTGCTGATCGTTCAAGGCGAGCACGGCGCGATCATGCTCGTGGAGCCGTCGCCCGACGAGCTTCGGGAGCTGACGCGCTTTCGGGCCCTAGATGGGAAGATCTGGAACAGTCCGGCGCTCGCTGGTCGCTACCTTCTGGTGCGTAACGACGCCGAGGCGGCTCTTTTCGAGCTTCACGTGACGACGAAGGTGAGCGCACACTGAGCCTGTGTTAGCATCTTCGCGTGTCCGGCGGCGGCAGTCCCTTCGCGCAGTTCCTCGATCTCTACTTTCTCGTGGTGCTCGTCGCGGTCATAACGAGTTGGATGCAGCTTCCGCCCAATAACCCCATCGTGCACTATTCGAGGATGTTGACGGAGCCTTTTCTTGCGCCGATTCGGAAGCTTCTGCCCCCGATGGGCGGCCTCGATTTTTCCCCGCTGATTCTTCTCTTTCTGTTGCGTTTCATCCGGGGCCTTGGTCTGAGGCCAAGTTATACTGGGGCATGGCCCAGTTGGAGCGCCGGCTAGAACATAATGCCTCGGGAGATTTCTTCGTCGATGCGAGCTGCATCGACTGCGATACTTGCCGGTGGATGGCGCCCGACACGTTCATGCAGCGTCAGGGGCAGGCGAGTGTCCATCGCCAGCCCGTCCGCGACGACGAACGGCTGCGGGCCCTCATGGCCTTGCTCTCGTGTCCCACGGTCTCGATCGGGACCGAGCGGAAGCACGATGTCACCGAAGCAGGCATGGCGCTTCCGGACCGCATCGATGACGGCGTCTATCACTGCGGCTACCATTCCGAGTCGAGCTACGGGGCTACGAGCTATCTGATTGTCCGCGAGGCGGGGAACATCCTCGTGGATTCCCCGCGCTTCAACCGTCCGCTCGTCCGCCGGCTCGAAGCGCTCGGCGGCGTGCGCACGATGTTCCTGACGCATAGGGACGACGTGGCGGATCACGCCAAGTTCCGCGACCACTTCGGCTGCGAGCGCGTGTTGCACGAAGACGAGATAGGCGCGGGAACGCGCGCTATCGAGCGACCTATCTCCGGCTTCGAACCGGTGCGCCTCGATGAAGATACGCTCGTCATCCCCACGCCGGGCCACACGTCGGGCTCGTCTTGTTTGCTCTACCGGGACAAATTCTTGTTCACCGGAGACCACATCGCGTGGAGTGACACGAGGGGCCATATATATGCGTTCCGCAGCGTGTGCTGGTACGACTGGAGTGAGCTCGTGCGCTCTACGGAGCTACTACGCGCCTATGATTTCGAGTGGATCCTGCCCGGTCACGGGCGACGGTGCCACTTCGAGCGTGAACGCATGCGCGCAGAGATGGAAAAAGGCTTCCGCTGGATGCAATCCGCGACTTAGTGCCCTCAACGCTCGATCGTCACAGAGACCATCACGTCGCCTTCTTGGATCTTGTCGACGTTGTCGAGTCCTTCGACAACGCGTGCGAAGACCGTATAGTTGTGATCGAGTCGATAGTTGTCGACGAGGTTGATGAAGAGTTGGCTGTCTCCGGTGTCGCGCCCGCGCGTCGAGATGCCGAGCGTCCCGCGTTCATGTGATAGACGGCCGACTTCGTCACGAATGTAGCCGTCCGTTCCCACGAACTCGTTGGCCCCGGGGCTTCCGCCCTGAAGGACGAAGTTCGGCGCGATGCGATGGAAGGTGAGGCCGTCGTAATAGCCGGCCTCGGCGAGTTTGACGAATTGCGCCACCGTGAATGGGGCGGCCTCTGGCAATAGCACGAGCACGAAGCTGCCTGCTTCCTTCATGCGGATGCGCGCCTTTGCACCAGCGATCTTTTGGAGGAGCGCCTCCGAAGGTGCGACTGTGGGTGCGAAAAGCGTTGTCTTCGATGCTGCCGTTTCGCCGTTTTCTCGCATGATGCGTGCCGCGAGCTCGGCGATGAACGGATCGAAGTCCGAGAGAAGGAACTCGAGCTCGTTCGCGACACCGAACTCGCTTAGCCGCTCGAGCATCAAGCGCCGCGGGTCGCGCGACGTAGCTCGGCCCTCGTTCGTGACTCGCTTCAACGCGGTCAGCAAGGTCGGGATGTCAAAACGAATGACGCCCCCTTTGAGCAGCCCAAGTGCTCTCACGAGAAGTCCGTAATGATCGCTTCCGAGCGTCGCGAGCGCTTGCGCCGGCGTGACGAGCGCGGCACCGACAACGTTCGGGTGGCTGTCGGAGCGGAGTTTTTCTAGCGTCCTGTCGTCTTCGAGAATGCGAGCCGCGCGCGCCGCGTACACGCGCGCCTGCCAGACGTCGTGGCTCGCGAAGCGCGGCAAGTGCGCTTTAGCTTCGCTGGGTTGAACGCGCGCGAGCGAGACGAGGTCGCGAGCCGTTCTGCGCCAGTCACGCTCGAGCAAGCTCATGGGAACCGAGCTGCAGTGCTCTCCGAGTAGATAATGTGAGCACGACCTGAGGACACTGGGATGAAATCGAAGCCAGACGCGCTCTTGCCGCTCACGCCGCTCACCTATCAAGTGCTTCTCGCCATGGCCGATGGGCCTCTGCACGGCTACGGCGTGATCAAGGAAATTTCGGCCCGCACCGCGGGGAAGATCGAGCTCGAGGCAGGAACGCTCTACGCGGCCATCAAACGGCTGCGGGGTGAAGAGCTCATCGACGTCGCGGCATCACCGAAGCCGGGGCCGAAGCGGGGGAGGAGCGGCGATAGCCGGCGCCGCTACTACCGTCTGACGAGCTTCGGCCGCCAAGTCTTGCGCCGAGAGTCGGAGAGGCTCCTCGAACTCGTCGAAGCCGCCCGCGCCAAGAAGGTGCTTCCGGGGACTGCGTCATGATGTCGCGATTTTGTCACCTTTACCGTTGGCTGCTCCGTTTCTGCCCGCGAGCTTTCCGCGAAAAGTATGGCGACGACTTGTTGCAGACGGTAGCGGAGTGGGAAGCCGACCGCGCGCGGCTCACGTGGTTGAAACGGCAATACGGCCGAGCGCGGGAGCTTTGGGGCCTCGCCCGCTCGACGTGGACACTTCGCCGTCCGCGTCGCGTTTTCGAGACGCCGCGACCGAGACGTGAGCTCCCGAGCTCGATCGCGCAGGATTTTCGCTACGCGCTCCGTTCTTCCCGCTCGAACCCTGGGTTCACCGCTATCGTCGTCCTAACGCTCGCGATGGGCATTGGCGCCAACAGCTCCATCTTCACTTTGATGGATCAGATATTGCTGCTCACGGTCGCGAGCGTGTCGGGATACCTTCCTGCAGCGCGCGCAAGCCGTGTGGACCCGATCGTAGCGCTGCATTGGGAATAGGGCGGGAACAAGGGGGGGAATGATGCGGGAGAAGCAACATCTCACGACAATTCCTTTATCTCGCCACATTCGTGCCACCTCGCTCAGGCGAAATGGACACTATGAGCGAAGTAATTGGCGATATAGCGTTATGGTTTCGGGACTCGGTGTTGGGACGTATGGTGCTCCTCGGAGCGCTGATTCTTGCACTTCAAATACCCATCATTTGGATCCAAGGCCTCGTCGGTGAGCGCGAGGAGAATCGCGTCGCCGCGATCGCCGAAGTTCAGGAGAGTTGGGGCGGCTCGCAGCTGCCTCAGGTCCCGGTGCTCGTCGTACCGTATCGAAGTGCTGCGACACCCTGGATCGATCCGTACGAGAACTCGGTGGGCGTCGCCTACGCTTATCTGAGACCCCGCGAGCTTCGCATCCGAGCGACCTTGTCGCCGATCGTCCGCGCGCGTGGGATCTTCGACGTGCTCTTGTATCGTGCTGCGATCCGCTTCGAAGGCACGTTCGCACGGCCCGATCCGGAGGAGCTTGGCGTTGAGGAGGAATCGATCTTGTGGGACGCGATTGAAGTCGCGCTCCCTTCCAGGCCGTCGTTGCCGGAAAGCATTTCCATCCAGGATGTGAGTGTTTTGCCCACACCGTCGAGTCTCGAGCCTTATATCGCTGCGCCTCTTCCCAATGTGGCGGACGGGACCACCGCGTCCTAGCCGCTCCAGATAGCTTACGACCTCGACATCGACGGAAGCGAGCGGTTCGCCTTCGACGCAACGGCGGGCACCACTTACGTCGAGCTCGACTCGACCTGGCCGCACCCGAAGTTCGTAGGGAACCATCTTCCGGTAACGCGAGACGTTCGCGCCGATGGCTTCACGTCCACGTGGGAGGTGAACGGGCCTCTCGGGCCTCGCCTCGAGAGCTGGCCGCCCCGGCGCGAGCCCGAGGAGCCCACCTACGGCGTAGAGCTCATCCAGCCCGTAGACGCGTACCGCATGACCCGGCGCTCCATCAAATACGAGTTCTTGTTCACCGCGTTGACGCTCGGGATCTTCTTTCTAATCGAGGTCTTCGGACGCTACCGGATACATCCCATACAATACTTGATGGTCGGCAGCGCTCTCGTCATGTTCTATCTTCTGATCTTGTCCTTGTCCGAGCACATCACGTTTGCTGCCGCCTATGCACTTGCGGCCACAGGCGTGGTCCTCCTCGTGTCGTTCTACGCGCGCGCGATGTTCGCCGAAGGTGCCCACGCGGCGATCGTGGGCGCCACGCTTTCACTCGTCTACGGCTTCTTGTTCGTCTTGCTCGCGCTTCAGGACTACTCGCTTCTCATGGGATCGCTCGGCCTGTTCCTGGTGCTCGCGAGCGTGATGTTCTTGACACGCAACGTCGACTGGTACGTGAACAGCGCTGCCAAAAGCGAGTATCCTACTTGAAATAAGAGTGTCATCGTGTTGTTCGATCGTGCAATATTCGGCAGGGGTAAATGGCCTCTTGATGGCGGAAGTACCAGGTGAGCGCGTGCGGGACGAGCGGTTCTACGAACTCGATCTGCGGGTCGTACATGTCGTAGCGGTACTCGTTGCGAATGGAGAGGACGTCGGCAAAGCCCTCGGTCACGAGGAGCGCTATGTGGGGGCCTTTGCGCTCGATGATCGCGTTGGTCACGATCGTTGTCGCATGGACGATGACGTCGTCGACGTCCGCGGGCTGCACCCCCGCTTTTTCGAGGCCGAGCTCGACGACGCGAAAGAACCCCTCGAGAAGATCCGCGTGCGTTGTGAGCGTCTTGTCGACCCATGTGCTCCCACGGCCATCGCGCAGCACGACATCGGTAAAAGTGCCGCCGATATCCACCGCGAGGAAATAGCTATTCGGTCATGATCGCGCATTATGGCATCCAAACGACGATCGGTGTCGCCGCATCCGAATACGCGACGCGCTACCAGAGTCGCTTGACCGAGTAGGAGTCGAAAACGGAGTCCGCGCCGAGAATGCTCAAGCCCTTGTGAAGGGCCTGCGCCACTAGCATTCGGTCGAAGGGGTCCCGGTGATGGAACGGTAGCCCCTCGACCAGCAAAGCATGTTCGCTATGGATCTCCAGGCGCCGAAGGTTGAGCGCCCCGGTCTGGCTCTTGACGAAAGCCGCCAGCGGCATCTGTAAATCGATCTTCCCCAGGCTCTTCTTGATAGCGAGCTCCCACACCGAAGCGACGCTCAGATAGAGATCGTTTTTCAGATCTCCGACCAGAGTCCGCGCTTGCTCGGATATTCGAGCATCGTCGGTCGCAAGCCAGATCAAGGTGTGCGTGTCGAGTAGTAGATTATGTGACGGATCAGCGGTAGTCATCGAAGTCAGCCAGCGGTTCATCGAAGTCGGCCGCTAACGTAACCTTCCCTTTGGCCGTTCCCAGGATGCGCGCGCTCTTGGCACTGTCGAGAAGCACGAGCTTGACGAGCGGCACGTTGTCTCGAGCGATGACGACTTCACCACCGTCCAGCACCTCTTGGACAAGTCGAGAGAGATGGGTCTTCGCCTCGTGAATATTTACTTTGTTCACGCCAGTAGATTAGCTTAGTTTTACGACTTAGTCAATACGTAAGAGCGTATTTGAGGTTCAGCTTCTAAATGAAGACGACGAAGCCTTCGTAGAGCGCCCAGATATCGACTTTTGACGCCACGTCGTAGGTCGGGTGCATCGACCAGATCCTGACGCTCCACCCTGCGAAGTAGCTCGCGATTTTACTGAAGCACTCCTGCACAAAGCTTCGCTGCGGATGCGTGCTCTGTGCTAGCGTTCGCGAGCGGGATGTCCGAGGGTTACTGTCCGGGACCTCGGTAATTGGCCGTCTTCTTCGTCGCTGCGTCCATTTCTTCGGCGCTGAAGAGCGCCGTCGTTCTCCCGGTCACGAGCCCGCTCGCGCCGATGGCCAACATGGCAGCTACGAGCGATGAATGATCCGGCATCTCAACGATGACGAGGGCGTCATCCTCTCCGAGCGCGTAGTAGAAGCTCACCATCGTGCCGCCCAAACTTTCGATCAGCCCTTTGGCGGCTTCCCGGCGTGTGACGCCGCCGTCCCTGATGAGGCCTTTGGTTCCTTCGGCGTTGTACGAACGTTGCGACCGAGCTTCCCGTCTTTCGCTCGATAAACTTCACCCATCCCGCCCTTGCCGATGGGCTCGAGGATTTCGTAGTGGGCGAGTTTGTGACCGATTTGGAGCGACACTCAAGCCTTCTTAGCCGCCCAGGACAAGCGTTCTCGACGTTTCCGAGTCCGGCGTCGCTTGCTTCTGTCGTGCTCGGCGTTTCTCGACGGTCGATTCCTCCATCATCTCGGCGCTCTGCCACGGTCTCTCGGCGGTTCTCTCGCCGGCTACGCGAAATTCACGGCAGCGCCATCGCCGCTAGGCCGTCCGCGAGCTGGATCATCACATACTGCTTACCCTCGTGCGCCCAGCTCGACATGCCATACCGCGTCGCTCCGGGAATCTCGACGGACCCCACGCGTTCGCCGGTTCGCTTGTCGATGGCGAAGAGGTTCCAGGTGCCGTCGCTGGTTTGGCCGGAGGCCATGAGCAAAGTTGGCGTGGCGACCATTACAGAAACTCCGCGGCGGCCGGGGTTGGTCGGGACATCGGCCAAGCCCTGCAGCAAGGGGTGATTCCGAATTTCCTCCTGGTCTTCCTCATCGGCATCGCCGTTGGGGATCACCCAAAGATGCTCGCCCGTGTTCATGTCAATGGCGGTAATGCGGCTCATCGGCCCCTTCCAGATGGAAAGACCATCGATGTTGGCGCGGTCTGGGCGCCCTGCAGCACCTCGTCGGCCAGCGCCACCGCCTGCCGCACGCGACCACTCGGAGTGGCTCGTGCCCGTCTGCACGGTGGCTGTGTCGAGCGGGGATTCTGCGCCCGGCATGAGGTTATACCGTGAGCACCCGCTGCCCGACGCAACGTACATCACGCCCGCCACCGGGTCCGCTACGGAAGGACTGTAAATGTTGGCGCCGCCTCCGCCTCCGGGGCAGTTCAGGCCCGCACCCGGCCAGTTGGCGTCCGGGCTGTCCGCGACGACGGGCGGATTAAAGAACGGTACGAAAAAGTTGTTTTCCCGCGCGTATTCGAGTGCTTTCTGTCGAATCTCCGGCGTGTAGTCGATCAGATGTTCCTCCGTCCGTCCCTGTAAGTCGAACGGTGCCGGCTTGGTCGGGAAAGGTTGCGTGGGCGACAGCTTCTCGCCAGGGACAGTCGACGCTTGCACGGGACGCTCCTCGATAGGCCAGATCGGCTCGCCCGTCTCCCGGTTCAGCGCGTACACGAACGATTGCTTGGTAATCTGAAAGATGCCCTTGATCGCCTTACCGTCCACTGTGACGTCCATCAGCAGCGGAGCTGTGGGCGTGTCGTAGTTCCAGATGTCGTGATGGACCATCTGGTAGTGCCACTTTCGCTCGCCGGTTTCGACGTCCAGCGCGATCAAGCTCGTGCCGTAGAGGTTGTCACCCGGATGGAAGCCTCCGTAGTAGTCGATGGTGGCCCCGTTGGTCGGAATGTAGACGAGGCCCAGCTCCGGATCTGCCGCCATCGGCGCCCAGGACGAGATGTCCCCCGTCCATTTCCAAGCGTCGTTCTCCCACGTCTCGTGCCCGGCTTCACCGGGACGCGGGATGACGTGGAACTTCCACTTGGACTTCCCGGTGCGGGCGTCATAGGCGAGGATGTCTCCGGGGACCATTTCCTTCCGCGTCTGGTTGTAGCCCTGCTCGGCGGAGTTGCCCACCACCACGACGTCGTTGACCACGATCGGCGGCGAGGAGCTGGTGATGTAGCCGAGCTCGAGGGGAATCCCCTGATAGGCGTCATAGGGCTTTTTCCATGCCTGCCACGGACCCCAGTCCTGGATTAGATCCCAGACCAGGTCGACGGTACCGGACTTCGGAAACCCGGCCACATCCACGGCTTTGCCCCAATTTTCGAGGGGCCGCCCGGTCTCGGCGTCCAAAGCGTGCAAGAAAAAGCCCGGCGTGGTGATGTACACCACCCCACGCCCATCGATCTCACCGTAGGCGATCCCCTTGCCGTATCCCTTCCGCATCGAGTACTCGTAGCGGAATGTGTTGGGCTCGGTGAAGCTCCAACGCAGCTCTCCCGTAGCCGGGTCGAGGGCGATGACGTGCCGACGATCGCCCGTGACCGTGATCAGCTTGCCATCCATATAGCTGGCCGTTGCCCTGGAGGTGCTAGGGCCGAAGCTTGCGGCATCGAATTGCCAGGCGAGCTCGAGATCTCCGAAGTTGGACGCGTTGATTTGATCGGCCTGCGTATACCGCGTGTGCCACGCGTCCCCACCCAGGAAGGTCCATTGACCCCCTTGGGTACCCGGACCCTGAGCTATGGACGCCCACGGCGCGCAAAGCAGCGCGCCGAGTGCTAGCGTGAGCCGAAGCAAGGATGGGAGTCGCAAAGACCGCCCGCACTGGTGATGATTCATAGTACTGTTCCCTTTCGCTGACGATTTTGCCGGTCGATGGTCCAGCCCCCGAGGATGTAGGAGAGGCGCCACGGTGCAGCATCAGACGTTCATCGACTACCGGCCCAAAAAGCCTCCAGAGGCTCGCACAGATTCGTAACAAGATCCAGTCACAAAGACGCCATGGTATCGAGCCAGTAGTCAGAACGGAAATCTCTCTTGTGCGGATGCGCGAAACCAGAACGCAGTCGGCGTCGTGCGCAGGCATGGAGAAAGGCCAAATTAACCCTAATCGCAAAATCTTCGAAGCACGAAAACGCGAAACAGCCGCACTGGGCGCAGGCGAGAAGCTCGTGCTGGGGCACCCGCTCGCCGCCACTATAGGTGATTCTGCACGGTGTATGCAGAACCTGGAAAAGGTGCTATTCACGGGGCCAAAGACCTCAGACACGGTGACGTTTATTTGCGATTAGGGTTAACTGTGTGCACCCGCCATCAACTCTTACTCGAGACCTCGAACGGCAGGAGCTGACACCTTATGATCGCGAGTTTACAGCACAGATGGAAGTTGCTGAAAGCATCAAGCGCGAAGACCGGGCTTTTCTGAGGACGGCCTCCGACCTGTATGTCATGTACCCTCTGAGGTGACGCTTGCACTTCCGAGCAAGAGCTCTTCCGGATCCCAGAGCGTGTCTACATCTAGAATGTGCCGGACCTTCCAGTCACGCTTCACGAGCGCCTCGGCGATGAATCGCCGGTGACATTGCCACGGGACCTTCTCCGCACACATGAACGCGCACCGCGATCGCGCCGCTTGCTCTTCGAGCGCTGCTAGACCTGCAGCGAAGGCGTCGCTTTCTTGATACTCACCGTAATCGACATCGCGATAGCCTCCGAGCGTTTCGCCCAAATGCAGGTACTCGATCCCCACCTGCTTCAAGCTCGTCTCGAGCGTGCCCAGGTTGAACTGCGGGTGGCGCCGGCTGCCGGGATAGCGGCGTACGTCCACCCGATGCCGTAGCGACGAAGCAGTGCGAGAAAGCTTTCCGCGGAACGGCTGCTATGGCCGATGGAGTAAACGGGTTTGCCGGACCCGCTCGTCACGGCGCGGGCCCGATCGCGATCCCCCACGGTGTCTCGCCGACGGGAATCGTCTGGATCACCTCGAGCGTCTCCGTGTCCACGACCGCGACGTCGTTCGAAGGGCCGTTGGCCGTATAGAGTCTTTTGCCATCGGCGCTCAGCCCGATGCCCCAAGGTCGCGGACCGACCTCGACCGAGCCTGTTACTGCGCCTGTTGCGACGTCGATGACCGAAACCGTCCTGCTGCGCCCATTGCTGACATAGAGTCGGTGGTCGTCTGGCGAGACGAGCACTCCCATTGTCCGTGACCCTTCGGGAAGGGCGATAGTATCAATGACCTCGTGGGCTGAAACGTCGATGACCGAGACGGCTCCGTCGATCTCCGAAGTCACGTAGGCGCGTGTGCTGTCCGAAGAAAAGTCAGCGTCGCGCGGGCGGTGGCCCACGGTGATTTGGGTCACGGCCTCGCCGGTCGCGGCGTCGATGACGGTGATGTTGTGATCGGTCTCTCCGGTCACATAGTAGTACTTTCCGTCCGGGCTCGTGCGCACACCCTCGGGCTCTTCTCCGACGCTTACCTCATGAAGGATCTCTCCGGAATCCAGATCGACGATGGTCGCGACGCTGGCATCCTCGTTGGCCACGCACATCTGTTTTCCGTCCAGACTGAGGTCGAACTGTTCTGGGTCCGACCCGCCGGGAAGCACCTTCGTGACGCGTGCCGCCGCGACGTCGACAACCGCGACCCCGTCGAGGGTCTTGTCCGTGACTTGTGCCGCGCAATCCTCATCCGACATCCAGGGTGGACATTTGGGCGAGCCGCTCAGCGCGACGTAGGCGATCCGGCCGTTCTTGCTTAGGCGCACGCCCCTCGGGCGCTTGCCGACGGGGATGGTCGCAATGACCTCGTAGGTGCTCGTTGCGATGACGGTGAGATCGCCGGAGTCTTCGTTCGTGACGAAGACGAGCTCTCCTGGGGTGGAGGACAGCTCTGGCGCGGGCTGCGTGCAAGCGACGGTGAGGGTCGTGCCGAGGACGAAGTACAGTGGACGCAAGCTCATACCTCCCAATTTGCTGCTTCTACGAGTCGAATGTTAGGCTTGCGCACGCTGAAACACCAGTCTTTTGGGGGCCTTTTCATGCGAAATACTGTTCTACTGGCGTTTTTCCTGATGCTGGCAGCCTCCGCGTGAGCGCAGACGTCCGGCAAGCAACTGTTCGAGAGTCACTGCGCGCGTTGTCACGGCATCGGCGGTACGGGAGGGGAGGGGGCGAGCCTGACGCGCGTCGTTCTCCAGCACGCGGGGGACGATGAAGCGCTGAGGGCGGTCATCATAAACGGCATTCCCAATACCGACATGCCCGGAAACTGGATGTTGGGCACGAACGAGGTGAAAGCGGTCGCAAAATATGTGCGCTCGTTGGGTCGTGCCGAAGAGGAACCGCTTCCCGGTGACTCCGAAAATGGCCGGCGCCTCTACGAAGGTAAAGGTGGGTGCAACGTTTGTCGCATCATTGCGGGCGAAGGCGGCGTCATCGGACCCGACTTGTCGAATATCGGCGTCGTGCGCGGGCCCGCTCATTTGCGCGAAGCTCTCGTGGCACCCGGCGAGAACGTAGCTTTGAACTATGTCGTTGTAAATGCGCGAACCAAGGACGGCGAGGAGCTGACAGGCCTCCGCGTCAACGAGGATTCGTTCACGGTTCAACTGAGGGACGAGTCCGGGCGTTATCACTCGCTCAACAAGTTGGAGCTCGCCTTTTTCGAAAAGAAGATTGGCGAAAGTTTGATGCCGAGCTACGACGGGAGTTCACGTCCGAAGAGCTCGACGACATCGTTTCCTATCTCAGTAGCATGAGAGGTGAGCCGTGAGACATCTTGTTCTCTATGAGCGGATCCTCAACGCGGAAAAGGAGCCCGGAAACTGGTTGACCTATTCGGGCAACTACAGCTCGCACCGCTACTCGCCTCTGAACGCGATCACGCGGGACAACGTCGCGTCCCTCCGCCCCGTCTGGGTCTTTCAGACGGGGGGCGGAGGCTCGCTCGAAACGTCGCCGATCGTTGTCGATGGCATCATGTACATTACCCAGCTTCTTACTACTTCAAGTCGGAAGCCGAGTACGAGCCCGGCACGAGCTTTCTCGGCGGAGGCGAGCGCGCGCTTCAAGGTGATGACGCCGCGGGCGCGATCCGTGCCCTCGACATCTCGACCGGCGAAACGAAGTGGGAGTTCCGCCAGCACTCGCCGCTGTGGGCCGGCGTGCTTTCGACCTCGGGCGACCTCGTTTTTTGCGGGAACGGAAGAGGGAAACTTCTTTGCTCTCGACGCCGAGAGCGGGGAGCCCTTGTGGCATTTCCAAACCGGCGACGACGTTCGCTCGAACCCCATCGCCTTCGAGATTGACGGCAAACAACACATCGCGGTCGCGTCGGGCCAGGTGCTCTTCGTGTTTGGACTCTGGTCCGATGGACGCACGGCGCCTCGATTGGATTACAAGAAAGAGCTAGCCTAACCGCTTTGCGCTTTTGTCACGGTTGATCGGTCGCATTCGTAGCCGGTACCAATGGCAACACGATGTGCGATGGTCTCTCGGCATCGTGATAGACGGTGTTTTGAGCCTTCACGATATGCGTGTGGTGACCCAAACGCTCGCCCGTGTTCGGATTGACGTCGAAGAATGGGAAGTTGCTGCTCGAGATGTCGACCCGAATGCGGTGGCCTTTTACGAAGCGATTGGCGACGCCGAGAAGGTCGATGGTGAGCTCGTACTCTTGCCCTGGCTCCAAAAGCTCCTCTTTTTCGAGCCCGTTGCGGAAACGGGCGCGCTGGATGCGGTTGGCGATTAGGAGGTCGTATCCCTCGGGGTAGTCTTCGCTCGGGGGATACACATCCACGAGCTTGGCAGTGAAGTCGGTATCTTTCGCTGAAGACGCAACCCAAATGCTTGACGGTCATCATGCCCATCGCCGCCACGTCCTCTTCAAGAAGCGGTGTTTGGAAGACGAGGACATCGCGTCGCGCCGATAGCGGGAGATCGTTTTTGCAGCCGGTAACGCGTCCCACGACGCATCTCTGATTCCAGGGGCCGGACGGGACGAGAGCATCTCCCGAATTGATATTGCCGCCGATGCTCGGGACCGGGTCGACGGGGTCGTACACGAAATGCGTCGGCTCGGCTTCGGTGGCGGGACGTTCCAGGCTGAGCGGTCCATCGCCATGCAAGTAGAATGAGCTCGGGCTGGACTCCGGCGGGGGCCAGCTCGCCACAGAGGTCCACTCGCCTCCGTGATCGAGGTGGCCGTCTGCCGTCTTTGTCCCATCGCCGTTGCCCATGACGAAGAGCTTGACGGGCGGGTCGCTCTGCGGCGCGCGTCCCTTGAAGATCGTGTCGAACCAAAAGAGGCGCTTTTGTTTTTGGCGACCGCTTGCAGAAGCGTCTCGCGGATCGCCTGCAGATCTTCTTCGGCGAGGCGGAACGCACGGCGTCCGCGCGCGGTCAGGCTTCGATGCGAGAAAGCGGACCGCATCAGACCTCGGTCGCGATGTCCGTTCAGGCGCAGGAGCAAGTGGCCGAGCTCATGGGCAAGGACCCGTCCTAACGCACGGGCATAGGTGTGATCGTCGATATTAGGGAGCTCCTTGCGGTCCCAGTTCCCGTCTACGGCGCGCGCCACTTGCTCCGACCAGAGGGCAATGCGGCGTGAGCGCAGTTGAGTGTGGCCGAGTCGGTGATCGTGGCGGTTGCGGCTACATCCGTGCACTTTGAAGCGGGCCGGTTGGGGCTGCACGATCACCGTGACGAGCGGGCGGCTCGCTGACTGGTTCGGGGAGACGTTGAAGCGAAGCTCGATGTCGCCGGGCTCGAAAATGCGCGCGGTCTCTTGGAGCACGGTCGTGAGCGTTTGCAACGTCACAGCGCCGACCCTTCTAATGACGGGCGAGCTCGATTTGCGCACGCCGATGAGCCAGACCGAGGAGTACTACCAGGCGCTCAAGATTCTCGGCGTTGAGACCGCGCTTCTTCGCTTCAACAAGGAATATCACGGAACGAGCTCGATGCCGTCGAGCTTCATCCGAACGCAGCTCTATATCCTGGACTGGTTCTCTGAGCATCGCAAAGGCATGAGCGTCTCGACACAGCCATGACGCAATCTTCCGCAGTCGTCGTTGGCGCCGGTGTCTTCGGGGGCTGGACGGCGCTTCACTTGTTGCGCAAAGGTGTTTCGGTCACGCTCGTCGACGCCTGGGGGCCGGGCCATTCGCGAGCGAGCTCGGGCGGTGAGAGCCGCGTCATCCGCGCGACCTACGGCGCCGACGAGATCTATACGCGCTGGGTAGTACGTTCGCTCGAGCTATGGAAAGAGTACGAGAAGCGTTGGGACATAAAGCTCTACCATCGAATGGGCGGTCTTTGGATGGCGGGCGCTGACGATGACTCTGAGCGATCGGCGGTCCAGGTCCTGAGGAAAGTCGGGGTTCCCTTCGAGAAGCTGAGCGTGAGTGAAGCCTCCCGACGCTTCCCCCAGATAAACTTCGAAGACGTTCAATGGGCGATTTACGAAGAGGACGTCGGCTATCTTCTTGCGCGGCGCGGGTGCCAAGCCGTGCTCGAGGCGTGCATCGAGCTCGGCGGTACCTATGTTCAGAGCGCCGGGAGGCGCCGCCCGGAGGGCGTTGTTCTCTCGGACGGCGAGACGTTAAGCGCGGACAATTACGTTTTTGCTTGCGGCCCTTGGCTCGGTGGCCTTTTTCCCGAGCTCGGCGAGACGTTCATCACACCGACGCGGCAAGAGATTTACTACTTCGGGACGCCTCTTGGATATGCGCGCTACCTCGAGGGCGCCTGCCCCATCTGGATCGACAACGGGGCTCGGCTTTATTACGGCATTCCCGGCAGTGATTGGCGCGGGTTCAAAATCGCAGATGATTCGACAGGCGAGACAGTTGATCCAACGACGATGGAGCGCCTCCCGCGGGAGGAGTCCATCGCGGCGGCGCGCGACTACATGGAGTTTCGCTTCCCGGGCATGAAGGGCGCCCCGCTCGTCGAGGCACGCGTGTGTCAATACGAGAACAGCTCCGACCATCACTTCATCATCGACCGGCACCCCGACGCGGAGAATGTTTGGGTGGTCGGCGGGGGTTCGGGGCATGGTTACAAACACGGACCTGCACTAGGAGAGCACGTCGCCGAGGCGGTATTGGGCGAGGCCCCTCCCCATCCGTTTTTCGGATTGGCACGGCTCGCATAACAGAATGCATGCCTCGCCGCAGGCAAATCCCCACAACACAGAGAGTATACGTCGGCAAAAGTTCTGTTTTCTCTGACGGATAGCGCGTTGGCACCCCAATTGCTTTAAACGCGTGGGGCTCTTTTCGTCTATGGACCACGTACAAAACGACTTGCCGCTTCACGAGATGGTGCTGCAATTGGGCACCGAGCGCCAGGTCCATAGCTTCGATCTTCAGGAAACCTTCCGGGTCGCGATTGGGCGCCACCATACGAACGATATCCAGCTTCGCTCGAACCGCGTGTCGAACTATCACGTCGAGATCTTGAACGAGGCTGACGAGCTGCTCATTCGCGATATGGGGAGCGCCAACGGTACCTACGTGAACGACGAATCCGTGCGCCGGCAACGTCTGCACACCGGGGACCGCATCCGCATCGGGAGCTTTCAATTGAGCGTCACGCTCGTGCAGCGTCGCCGGCCGAAAACCAAGCTCGCCAGCCCGTTTCATATCGGGACGGTCGGGAACATCCTTCCGTATCAAGAGGCCGTGTCCGCAACGCAGTTCACGGTGTCTCCGGAGCGTATCGATACGACCCTACCCGATTTGCTGATGCAGCTCGCCAACCAAGGGATGACGGCGATGATCGTCATCCGGAACCAGAGCGGTGACGGTCGGCTCTACCTGCGGGACGGTCAGATAGTACATTGCCAATGTGGCAACGTTCGCAAGGAGAAAGCGCTTCACCGCGTGCTCGGGATTCAAAAAGGTCGGTACGAAGTCTTCGAGTTTCCCGCGGATGCGACCGTACCAACGACGATCGGGGGACGGACGGAGCCGCTAATTTTGGAGGCGATGCAACAAATTGAAGCGCTCGAGCGGCTGACGTCGAAGCTCCCGCCGCTCGTTTACGAGATCGGGCTCAACGACGCTTGCGACGTCGCCGTCAGTACACTCAACGTCGATGAGATGGAGACTTACGAGTATCTCATCCGCTATCAGACGATCGTCCGCGTCATGGAGGAGTCAGAGCTGACGGATTTCCAGGTGCTCCGGCATATCCATTCGCTACTCGCAAGCGGCTTTTTCCGCACGACGAGAGCATCCGACGGGTTGCTGGAAGAGACGTTTTTCTCCCGCTCGCAAGTCAGTTAGCTGCTGGTCATCGGGCTTCGCCCTTGATGCCCCCTTCTGACCGGCTGGGCGTCACGTCACCGCGTGGGAGTTGCGACAGACTATCCGAGAGCGGTGTCAGTAGCCCATTGCTGCGCCGTCTTTGCGCACATCTGATCCGCCAAGCAAAACACCTTGCTCCCAATCGACATGATGGCTTGGTAGCCGCCATAAGCGCCCATCGATATTCGCGGTAGGTGTCCTTTTTCAATGAGCGCCTGAACAACGTCGATGCCGATGTCGGACTCGAAGCCGACCGCGCGATCGGAAAAATGGCGGAAGCGCGCCATCTCGCCCGCCTCCTGGACGTTCATTCCGAACTCCATCATGTTCAATAGCACTTGGGTGTGGCCCTGCGGCTGCATGTCGCCGCCCATCACTCCGTAGCTCAACCACGGTTTGGCGTCTTTGAAGGCCATTCCTGGCATGTTCGTGTGAAACGCGCGCTTGTTTGGCGCTAATGCGTTCGAGCGGTGAGGCAGTCTCGCAACGCTGCGCTCAGCGTCCTCTTTCTTTGATCTTGCTTTTGACCAGTCAGCCGATGCGCTTTGCTTCACGCATCCCTGAGAGGTAGGCGCCGTGCACCGTTGCGTAGTACTCCTTGATCGTTGCCTCGCCCGCGAACATCAGACGTTCAGAAACCGGCTCGGCGATGGCGTCATAGTCTCGGGGTGTCGATCCAACGGGAAGGTAGGAGTAAGAGCCACCCGAGAACGGATCCGACGCCCACCGGCTCACGACACCGTCGACAGGATCGGAAACGGCGTCGCCGGCGATCCGGCTCAAGATGCGGGTAGCATGTTCCGCGATAGCTTCGTCGCTCTCATTCTCGAGCGCGCGGGCGAAATCGCCGCCCACGAAAGCCATGAGCACGGGTTTTCCGGTGAAGCGCTGCGCGTTCAGAAAGACCGGGAACTCCCCGTGGGTTTCCGACGCATAGGCGAGATAGTCACGATCTTGTGGCCAGAAAGCTTCAGGATAGCGAAGGACGACTTTGTCGAGAAGCCCCATCCGAAGCCTTCCTGTGGCCGCGGTCTTTTCGCCAGGCAAAGCAGGTGAGAATTTCACCGCGCCCGAGCGCAAGACGCCGAGGGGAAGTGTCACGATCACGCGGTCACCCTGGAAGGTCCCGCGATTCGTTTCCACCTGCACGGACGAGCCGCCGTAGTGGATGTGGTGGACTTTGTGACCGAGCTTGATGTCGGTGCCGCTGCCGACGGCCTCGATGAGCTGGTGATAACCGTCGGGGAACAACACGTCACCACCGCCGAAACCTTCGCCCGCGTCGGCGTAGATAACTGAATGCTCCCTGGGCTCGGCTCCAGAGGAGAGCACCATAAACGCGGAAGCGAACCACGAGAGTGCGAGCTCGTCTTGTTCCGAGAGCTCCTCGTCCGCGAGCAAGAGCTCCGTGGCTTCTTCTACAGAGATGTCCTCGTTTTCTTCGAGCGCGGCCGCGATTTCCTCGAGCGCGTCGCCGAGCTCTTCGAACTCCGCAAAAGCTTCTTCGAGGGGTGCATCGGGGATGGGCTTGCCGTCCGGGGCCCCCCATAGCCGAACACTGTCGGCGTTCGTCTGATGCACGTCGACCCCGTGTTGTTGCGCGAGCTTCGTGAGCGGATTGCCGTCGGTACCCTGGATCCAGCTCGCTCCGAGGTCGATGGGAAAACCGAGCTCAGAGTTTGTCCAAACCCGTCCGCCAATGCGCTCGCGTCCTTCGAGCACGGTGACCGTGTGGCCATGCGCCCGGAGCTCGCGCGCCGCCGCGAGCCCAGACATACCGGCTCCGATGACGAGGATGTGCTCCCCTTGAGTCGCAGCGCCCGCGTAGCGCCCCTGGACAATGGAATGCAAAGCCGCTAGCCCTGCGGTTTTGAGAAACTGCCGGCGTCGAGTCATAGCACCAACTCCTGGGAAAAGTGGAATTCGGTTGTGGCGGATGTCTAAATTGTCTCAAACAAGTGAGGACGTGAAAAGCAAGAAAAGTAGGGGGTAGCCGGTAGCGGAACGAAGCTACTGCGAGCCCCGAGCCGCGATCCTCGCCCACGCGTCTTTGAGCGAGACGGTGCGATTGAAGACGAGCTTGTCGGCCGATGCGTCCGCATCGACGACGAAATAACCCTGCCGCTCGAACTGATAACGAGTACCCGGCGCGGCGCCGGCCACACTTGGCTCGAGCTTGGCGCTTTCGAGGATCTCGAGCGAGTCGGGATTCAAGCTCGCGGTGAAGTCCTGACCTTCTGCCACGTCGTCGGGTCTCTCGCGCGAGAAGAGCCGATCGTAGAGGCGCACTTCCGCATCGAGCGCGTGCTCGGCGGATACCCAATGGAGCGTGCCGCGCACGCGGCGTCCATCGGGTGGTGTACCGCCGCGCGTTTCGGGGTCGTAGGTGCAGCGAAGCTCGACGATCTCGCCCGCGTCGTCCTTGACGACATCGGTGCACGTGATGAGATAGGCGTAGCGAAGCCGGACTTCGCGGCCAGGAGCGAGCCGGAAGAACTTTTTCGGAGGATCCTCCATGAAGTCCGCGCGCTCGATATACAGAACATGCGAGAAAGGCACTTTGCGCGTCCCGGCGCTCTCGTCCTCGGGGTTGTTCACCGCGTCGAGCTCGTCCACTTCGCCTTCAGGGCAGTTTTCGAGCACGACTCGGAGAGGGTGGAGGACACCCATCACACGAGGGGCGCGGGCGTTCAAGTCTTCACGGACCGCGTGCTCGAGCTGTGCGACGTCCACGAGGCTGTCACGCTTCGCGAGCCCGATCCGCTCGCAAAACGTTCGGAGAGATTCTGGCGTGTAGCCGCGCCGCCGCAATCCGCAGAGCGTCGGCATCCGGGGGTCGTCCCATCCGCCGACGTGGCCTTCTTGCACGAGGCGCAGAAGCTTGCGCTTGCTGAGAATCGTGTAGCTCAAGTTCAAACGGGCAAACTCGATTTGCCGCGGCTTGAACGCGACGCCGGTCTCGTCGATCGACCAATTGTAGAGCGGGCGGTGATCCTCGAACTCGAGGGTGCAAAGTGAGTGCGTGATGTGCTCGAAGGCGTCCGAGACGGCGTGAGTGAAGTCATACAGCGGATAGATGTTCCACTTGTCGCCGGTGCGATGGTGCGCTACTTTCCGGATCCGATAGAGCGTCGGATCGCGCATGTTCACGTTGCCCGAAGCCATGTCGATCTTTGCTCGCAGGACGTGCATTCCGTCCGCGAACTCGCCCGCGCGCATTCTCTCGAACAGGTCGAGGTTCTCTTCGACGGAACGCTCCCGATAGGGGCTGTTCTTGCCCGGCTCTGTCAGCGTGCCGCGATATTCACGGATTTCCGCAGCACTCAGGCTGTCGACATAAGCGTTGCCATCTCGGATGAGCTTGACGGCGCGCGCATAGATCTTTTCGAAGTAGTCGGAGGCATAGTACAACCGCTCGTCCCAGTCGAAACCGAGCCAGCGGACGTCCTCCTTGATGGCGTCGACATATTCCACGTCTTCTTTCGTCGGGTTCGTATCGTCGAAGCGCAAGTTGCACGTCCCGCCATACTCTTCGGCGACCCCGAAATTGAGGTAGATCGATTTAGCGTGGCCAATGTGCAAATAGCCGTTCGGCTCGGGAGGGAAACGCGTGGCGACGCGGCCGTCATGTTTCCCGTTCGCCACGTCTTCCGAGACGATCGTTCGGATGAAATCGAGCGATGGCGCTTTGTCGGAGCATTCTTCGGACACTATGGAAGCTCCAGTCCGCGTTCGCGATGGTCGGGCGGCGGGACGATCTCGTTCAAGTAGAGGACCTTGCGCATCTGTTCTCTGATCCGACGATCGTAGCACAGAAGGTGATCGGCACCGGTCGCTCTAGCTGCAGAAACCTGGCGAAGAAGCTGCGATTTTCGAACAATGATGTGTGAGGAGGCCGACGATGAGACCTTCGGTCACGCTTGACCGGGCCTCGGCCCGTATCGCTCTCGTGGCGGTTTTGAAGAATGCACACGCGGGGGAGCTTGGGGCTGCTCGTGCCTATCGCGGGCACTGGCATTCGCTCCGGGACGCCCGGGAGGTCGCGGAGATCCAGAATATCGAGCGTGAAGAGCTCGAGCACCGCCTGTATGTGGGCAACATGTTGCGGGAACTCGGCGCCGGTCCGGACGCCCGCCTCGAACGAAGGATGTCTTGGATTGGATCGGCAGTCAGCGCTTTTTGCCGCTTCGGAGGCTGGTTCGCGCCGATGTACGGGGCGGGCAGACTCGAGGCTGCCAATGTTCAAGAGTATGAGGACGCGGCTCGCTTCGCGGTGCTCGCGGAGGAGCCCCATCTAGCGATGGATCTTCTTCGGATGGCGGAGGCGGAATGGGAGCACGAGCGCTATTTTCGTGCGAAAGTCTTATCGCATTGGCTCGCGCGGTTCATTCCGGTGTGGGAGCCGCTCATGCCTCGACTACATATCTGGGAGAGCTTGGAATATTTCCTGTTGCTTAGGGCGTCCCTAATGCGTCCCGCGGCTTGACTCAGAGCCGCGGGTTCACCACTTGCTGGATCCGATCGACCAGCTCCGAAGCGCGAAACGGCTTTTGAATGAATGCTGAGGCTTTCTTGCCCTCGAACGTCTGCAAAACTACCTGTTCGCTATGGCCGCTCGTGAGCAAGATCTTTACGTGGGGCCGCATACGGCGGAGCTTGACCAACGTTTGCTCTCCGCTCATACGTGGCATCGACACGTCGAGTAGGACCGCGTCGATCTCTGACGCTCGCTCGACGAAAATGTCGAGTGCTTCGTGGCCGCTACCGGCGAGCAGCACTTCGAAGCCCGTTTCCTGGAGCGCTGCCTGGGCGACTTCTCGGACGCTTTGTTCGTCATCGATCACAAGGATGGTGCGAGTGCTGCCGGGTGACGATCGCACTTCGTCGTCGAGCACCGCGCGGCGCGGGCTCGTTGCGGGGAGGAGCACCGTCACGGTCGTGCCTCGACCCAGTTGGCTTTGGACGCTAATTTCGCCGCGATGGGCGCGGACGATCCCCTGCGCAGCCGCGAGACCGAGGCCCCGCCCGGCAAGTTTGGTCGTAAAGAAGGGCTCGAAGATTCTCTTGGAAGTATCGGCATCCATGCCTAGCCCGGTGTCTGCGATCTCGATGAAAACGCGTGTTCCCGAGTGATCGGTGCTTTTGAGCGCTCCGGTGCGGATCGAGACCTCGCCGTGTTCGTCTTGGAGCGCTTCCGAGGCGTTCGTCACGAGCGCGACGACAACTTGTCGGAGCTGGACCGGATCCGCCTCGATGCTGGGTAGGTTCGCGGCCCACGACTCACGGATACGGGTACTCTTGGAGATCGCCGTTCGCACGAGCGGGATGACATCGCCGACGAGTTGGTTCAAGTCGACGAAGCCCACTTCGAAATTTTCCTTGCCGGCATAAGCGAGCATTTGGTTCGTCAGGACGGCCGCTTTCTCGGCTGCTTGCAGGATGCGGTCGATCTGCTCGTCCACGGCGGAGCCCTCTGGGAGCTTCGAAGAGGCGAGACTCGCGCTCCCGAGGATACCGGTCAGGAGATTGTTGAAATCGTGAGCAATACCCTCGGTAAGCACGGCGAGGCTCTCGAGCTTTTGCGCGTGTCGGACCTGTGTTTCGAACTTCTTACGCTCCTCCTCGGTGTTTTTGCGCTCGTGCTCGCTCAGATCTGTCGCGATGACGAGAACCGTCTCGACGATATGGTCATGTTTGATGGGGATGAGCCTCGTGAACGACGACGTCAGCCCGGCTGTCGACAGCTCTAGGGAGCGGGAGACGCCGGTCGAGAAAACATCGTCGAGAGCTTCCCCATATGCGGCACGCTCATGCTCTTCGACGTAGCTCATGACGTCGGTGCCGATGAGTTCTTCGGTCGAGAGATTCACAAGCGCGTGATTGATGAAGAGGATCGTGCCTTCGGGGTCGAGGGTCAAGATCCTATCGGGGGAGTTGTCGACGAGCAGGCGAAAATACGCTGAGTCGTCAGGATTTGCGATAGGCTTCGAATTGTCGTCGCTTGGCAAGAGTCAAGTACCGTTTCTCGCCGCACCGATTCTGAGAACGCTGCGCACGCTACAGCGCTTGGATAGCGAAGTCAAGCCTATGTCGGGCAAATGTTGCTAGGATGGGCTCCGAGACAAGCATGGAACGCGCGGTGGCGAAAAGGGCGAATCCTTACTCTCCTCCCGACGACGGCGTGCGGCCATTGCCGAGGCAAAGCTCGGGGGCCGCGACCGTCCTCCTCGGCGTCCTGCTCGTCGAGCTTGCGCTCCGTGCTTTTCGGGCCACGCTCTATCTCGCCGTCTTTTTTCGCTGGGAGGGCTACCAGAACGCCATTTTGACCCTTACTCCGGGCCCGCTCGAGCTGAGCTGGGCGTTGACGTGGCCGCTGCTTGCGCTCGTGGTCGTGAGTTTCTCGGTCTGGGTCTTTCGTGCAAACCGCGACGCGCGCTCGCTTGGCGCGAAAGGAATGTTTTTCTCGGCCGGATGGAGTGCTGGGATCGCTTTTGTTCCCGTCGCGAACCTGATCGGTCCGTACCGCTCCGTGAAGGAAATCTATCAGGCTAGCGACCCAAACCGATCGGGGGGCGAGTGGGTTTCTGCGCCCGTGCCGTCCATTCTCCCCATGTGGTGGGGGTTTTGGCTTGTGAGCATCGTGTGGAACATTATCTCGCAAAACCTCGGTGCGGAATCCACGGTCTGGAGCCTCACGGTCTTCGAGATTCTCCGAGCTCTCGCAACCCTTCTTCTCATGATGGTCGTACGAGAGACCGATCGGCGGCAGACGGACAAAGCGCGTGACGGTGCCTTCAACAGATGAGGTACAATCTCGGCCACACGGAGAGGCCAATGCGAAGAGTGTGTTTTACTGGCGTCGTCGTTCTGGGCGCTTCGATTTCGCTCGGAGCCCAAGCGGAGAATCCGCCCATGCCTGGTTTCGACGCCGAAGGATCGGATTCGGAGGCCATCGCGGTCGCGGACGAAGTCATGGAAAAGCTCGGTGGCCGCCGAGCCTGGGACGAAAGCCGCTATCTGACGTGGAAATTCTTCGGACGCCGCACGCACGTGTGGGACAAACATAGCGGTAACCTTCGCTTCGATGACGATGAGATGCTCGTTCTGATGAATCTGAACTCGAAGAGAGGGCGCGCCTTTAAGGATGGTCAGGAGGTCACCGCGTCGGCGGCTCTCGAGGAGGCACTCCACAATGCCGAGAGCGCTTGGATCAACGACTCCTACTGGGTTTTCATGCCGTTCAAGCTCAAGGACAGCGGCGTCACTTTGAAATATTTTGGCAAAGGCGAGACGGCGGATGGAAAGGCAGCCGACGTTTTAGAGCTAACCTTCAAAGATGTCGGCCGTACTCCAGAAAACAAGTATCACGTCTATGTCGACGAGGATTCCCGCTTCGTCACTCAGTGGGACTACTATCCGAAGGCCTCCGATCCGGAGCCGCGCTTTCAAATTCCCTGGCAAGACTGGCAGCAGAAGGGCGGCATCATGCTCTCCGCGGGTCGTGGTGAAGCAAAGCACGAGAACGTCGCGGTGCTCGTGGACGTCCCAGCCTCCGTTTTCGAGAGCCCAGCTCCCGTAAACGTCATGGAATACAAGAAATAGTGGGCCCCTGCCGGCCGGTTAGCGGTGTCGTTTCTCGTAAGTTACAATGCGCCCGTGGGGCGGAGTTTAGGGTATGAGCTGTGAAATCTCGTAGAACGCTCATATACGCTGTGGGCGCGGCGCTCGCTTCGCTCGCGTTTTTGACCTTCATGCTCGTGATCGTCAGTGCTTCGAGCGTGGAAGATCCCAGCTATGTCGACAGAGTAAAGAGCTGGCAGGCTGAGCGCGAAGAGAACCTGCGAAAGGATAGTAGTTGGCTGACGGTCGCGGGCCTCTACTGGCTCCGCGAAGGTGAGAACTGGGTCGGGACGGCTACCAGCAACGATTTCGTGCTCCCTGAGGGCTCAGCGCCTTGTGCGGTGGGCGTATTCAAGTTTCACGATCGCAAAGCGACGTTCCATGCCAAGGACGGCGTCACCATCTCCCGACACGGAAAGCCCATCCAGAGCGTCGAGCTCGAGATGGGGGAAAAGCACGCGATCGCGATCAACGACTTGAAGATGTGGCTGCACTATAGCGGTGAGCGTCTCGCGATTCGGCTCCGTGACTTGAACGCGTCCTACCGCAAGGAGTTCGCCGGCCTCGATTGGTTTCCGGTCGACCCGAGCTTCCGCGTCCAGGCGACGTTCGTTCCGCACGTGGAAGAGAAGAAAGTCGAGATGTTGAACATTCTGGGCGATATCGAAGTCTTCGAAGCCGCAGGCTATGTGGATTTCGAGCTTCAAGGTCAGAAAGTGCGTATGGAGCCGATGAAGGCGCGCGAGGGTGCGCTGTGGTTCATCTTCCGGGATGGGACGAGCGGCAAAGGATCCTATCCGGCTGCCCGCTTCCTACGCACCGAACCGCCTGAGAGCGGCCAAGTCGTGATCGATTTCAACAAGGCCTACAACCCCCCTTGTGCGTACAACCCGCACACAACCTGTCCGATGCCGACGAAAGAGAATCGATTGGAGATTCGGATCGAGGCGGGGGAGAAGAATTACAAGAAACATTCTTGAGGGGTCGCGAGAGTCACAACTAAGCATCATTGCTACAGGGCTGCGGTTCGCGCCGCCCCGGGAGGAAAGAATGAAACTCAATCGTTGGACGGTCGTGGCGGCGGCCATTTTCGTTCATCGCTGCGGACGTTTTCGCGCAGCTCGGTGCTCGGCGGTGGAAAGAAAGAACTCGACCATTGGTGCGCCGGGCTCGAAATAATGGCAAGCGGATCAAGTTGGACACGACGTCGTCATCACAAGAAGGGTCAAAGAGTTCGCCGCAGGCACTAAATAACGTCGAGCTCCACGAGAGCTTTCTTGATCTGTTCTCGTTTGGCGCTGTCGATAGCAAGAAGCGGCAGCCGGTAGTGGTCTTCGATCAACCCCATCATTGCGAGCGCGGCTTTGACGGGGATCGGGTTGCGGTCGACGTAGTTGATAGTCATCAGGTCGAAGAGCTCGTAATGCAAATCGCGGGCTTCGGTGAGGCGGCCTTCGAGCGCAGCGCCGACATCTTGTCGGGCACTTCGTTCGAGATGAGCGAGAACGCCCCGTCGGCCCCGAGCGCGATCATCGGGAGCGTGAGTGTGTCTTCGCCCGCGAAGATAGCAAAATCCCCGTCTGTTGCGGCGAGAATGTTCGAGAGAAACTCGAGATCGCCGGAGGATTCGTCGATCCCGCGGATATTGTCGTGCTCGGCGAGCAGCGCTACGGTGTCGGCCTCGAGACCCTCACCCGCGCGGCCCGGTGCGTTCGAAAGGATCAGCGGCGTCTGCACGGCATCAGCGATGCCGCGGAAGCGCTCGACGATCCCGGCTTGATTGGGTCGGATGAAATACGGAACGACCGACATGATCGCGTCGACCCCAAGCCAGTCCATTTCTCGAGCGAGCTTGATCGTGCGTTCGGTGATGTTGTCGGAGGCGGAGGCGACGGTATAGATATGGCCTTCGGCGCGCTTTTGCACGATCTCGACGAGACGCTTTCTTTCGTCGAGCGTGAGGCTCGCCTCTTCACCCGTCGTGCCGCACAGCACGATGCCCTGAACGCCCGACTTCAACTGGCGTTCGAGAAGCCGGACGACACCGTCCTCGTCGAGCGTGCCATCAGCGCGAAACGGCGTCACGAGGGCGGTGAACGTGCCGCGAAACATCTCTCTAATACGCTGCCGCGCCGCCGTCTCGGCGTCTCAAGTCGGAGCCGCCTTGAAGGATACTGTGCGTTGCGTCATTGCGGACTCTTTGACGAACAACTGGTCGTACAGCAAATTTATCTTGCGTGAACCAAAAAAAGACTGGGCTATTGCCGGCAGACATGAGTTCAGGCACACGTCCCGAAACGTCGGATGGGTTTCCCAAATCCTGAGGTTGCCGTGGAAGCTTCCCTCACCCTCTGATTCATAGCCGTGGAAGAACGGGCCGGGTTGTTGAATATCATCTTCGATCGCAGCGGCAATCCGGTCCTACCATTCTTTGTCGAATACGCCTCGCAGGAATACGACGCCATCCTGCGAGAAGGTATCGATATCCGACGGAATGACTTCATAGGACATCGAATCTCTCCATTTTTTGGCGCGGTAAACTTAGCACAGCCGGGAGTGCCCGGGGGCCGGTGTGAGTTGCGTCGGTCGAACTAGCGCTACGGCAATCGAGTAACGCTGGCCCAATAATCGAAGTCTTCATCATAGGTCAAGATGCGTTCGACGTCGTGACGGGCCATCACGGCAACGTGCAGGCAATCTCGCCCGGACAGGCGGTGCTGCTGATGAGAAATCTGTCTGGCTCGATCCACGTCCGATCTTGTTACGGTAAAGACCTGCGAAACAAGCTCGTCGAGTAGCGCAAAGCAATCGTCGATAGCGGCCCTTCGATCGATGGCGACGAATCGATGGATGACTTCCTGGAAGACTTCGGCGCTCGTGACGTACGTCTCGTCGACGTGCGACCGCAGGAAAGCTTCGACCGAATCTCTATTAGGATGTGAGCGGCCGACGAGATACATCGGAACGTTCGAGTCAACGAAGATCACGACCCAGCTCGATCTCCGTTAGCATGTCTTCGACGTCCGCGGTTGGGTGGCCGCACGCCAACGCTCGGTCGAGCGCCGCCAGCTTTCGATCACGCGTGGGACCGCCTTGGGTCTCTCTGGCTCGATGGAGGACTCGTCGGGCCCACTCGCTCAACGTGAGCCCCTCTTTTGCGGCGGCGTCGCGAAGTTGCTCTAGCTCTTCGTCTTGTACGACCACCTGAAGTCTTTTACTCATACGTATTAGTATACTGATAACACAGGTGTGACCGCAACTACTTTTTCGCCTTGCTTCTGGTTACTCAGCCCGCAGCGGACGGTACGAGCTGGTCGACGTCGACGAGAAGCTCTTCCGTCATTGGCCACGATGCCGCGCGTACGTTCTGGCGCAGCTGCTCCGCCGACATAGCACCCGCGATCACTGAAGTGACGCAAGGTTTCGCGAGAAGCCACGCGAAGGCGAGATCGAGAATCGAGTGCCCGTGCCGCTCCGCGAACCCGATGAGCGACTCCACCACGGCGAGAGCGTCGTCGTTAAGCTTGTCCGAAAGCCTCGCGATCGTCGTCAGTCGTCCTTCCGGGGCGGGTTGACCCAGGCGGTACTTGCCTGTGAGAAGCCCACTCGCGAGCGGAAAGTAGGGCACGAAAGCTAGCCCGAGCTGCTCACACGCCTGCAATACAGATTTCTCCGGCTCACGGTGCAGCAGGTTGTACTCGTTTTGTACGCTCACGAATCGGGCATGACCCTCCGCGGCTTTGTCGGCAGCATCCAGCTCGCTCGAAGAAAAATTCGAGCACCCGATCTCACGGACCTTACCCGCCGTGATGAGCTCGTCGAGCGCGCCGAGCGTGTCTTCGATAGGCACGCTCGAATCCGGCTTGTGAAGCTGATAGAGGTCGATATAGTCGGTATTCAGGCGCCGCAGGCTGTCTTCGACGGCTCGTCGCACGTAATCGGGGTGAGCGCCTTTGCGCTCGTCGTCGAGCTCCCAACCGAATTTCGTCGCCACCAGGACTTCGCGACGCATCGTGCCTAAACAGCGGCCAACGAATACTTCACTGTCGGTGCCGCCATAGGAATCCGCGGTATCGAAGAAATTAATGCCCGCATCGAGCGCAGCGTGGATGACACGGCTCGTGCCCGGCTCGTCGAGGCGGCGGCCGAAGTTGTTGCAGCCGAGACCAACAATGGAGACTTCCAGCGAACCGATCGGCCGCATTTCCATCAGCTTTGTCCTTCGGATACTGGCATCATCACTTCCTGAAGTCGATTTCCATTTCGGCGGCCATGTAGAACATGGTCGTGTACGCGGCGGTCAGATAGCGCAAGTCTTCTGGAATAATCTTGTCGAACGTGTCGTTGGGCGTGTGGTGATATTTCATATAGTCGTTCGAGTTCTGCATGAAGTTGAGAGCCGGCATTCCCGCTCGTCCGAGCCTGCTCATGTCCGAGGAGCCTTTCGCGTCGTTCGCGTTGACGTTCTTGAGTTTTGCATTGCGTTCCGATCTGTTATTCCCTTGTGGAAGTGAGCCAATTCTAGTTAGTACCCGTCCTGACAGGTGTAAGAGGTTGAGAAAAAAGGGGTAATCGCAAATTTAGGGCTAGCCTTCTGAGGGAGTGTCGTTTAGTATCGAGTCGACAAAAACGCAGATTCTAAACGACTTAACTCCAAAGGAGACCAGCCCTAAATGCGAAAAACGATCAACCCACAACCAAGCCTTCGCGAGCCCTGGCTGGAGCTGGAGCACGCACGCGAGCTCGAAACGATATCATCGCTGCTCGATGCCCATCCTAAGCTGAATGAGCTGGTACTGCAAGACCTGAGGTCGGTCACCCCATCGGCAGGGAGCGATGTTGGTCGTGGGGGAATGAGCGCGGAGCAGGTTCTCCGGGCGTTGTTGGTCAAGCAGCTGAATCAGTTCACCTATCGGGAGCTGGCGTTTCACTTGGCAGACTCTCGAAGCTATCGGACGTTTTGCCAGCTCGGCATCATAGAGCCGAGCCCGTCGAAGTCGACCCTAGCAGCAAACATCAAAGCCGTGAAGTTCGAAACGCTGGAGAAAATCAACCGAGAGTTGGTGAGTGTTGCCGAGAAGACCGCGATCGAAAAAGGAAGAAAAGTACGAGTGGACTGCACGGTAGTGGAGTCGAATATTCATTCTCCTACGGACTCCGAGCTTCTTTATGACTGCGTCCGAGTTCTCACTCGCCTCATGTGCCGAACTCGCGAACTGCTGGGTACAGTAGTGGTCTTCGGCAATCGAACGCGTCGAGCGAAGAGACGTCGACTGGGAGTTCTAAACGCGAAGGATAAGGAACAAAGGCGTCGCGTCTATCGAGATCTACTGAAGGTGTCGGAAGAAACCTATCGCTCCGCTCAACGCGTTGCAGACCAGTTGGACGAGTCCGGCTTGACCGAGCCGGTGAAGCGAGCGAGTGCGGAGAAGATCGCCGCGGATTTTAAGCACTTTCTCGTCCTCACCGAAAAAGTCATCAACCAAACTCGGCGTAGAGTGATTGATGAAGAGCGTGTGCCTGCGGAGGAAAAGGTCGTTTCGATCTTCGAAGAACACACCGACATTATTCGCAAAGACCGGCGCGAGACTCTCTACGGTCACAAGGTGTGTTTGACTGGTGGCTCGTCCTCGATGATTTTGGATTGCGTGATCTTGGATGGGAATCCGTCCGATTCAACTCTCGCGGAAACCATGATCGACCGTCAAGTCGAACTCTACGAACGGGCCCCGCGCCAGGTTGCCTACGATGGCGCGTTTTCTTCAAAGGCAAACTTGGAAGCCATCAAAGGCAAGGGAGTTGAAGATGTTGCCTTTACCAAGGCTCACTTCGCGGTGACCGATATGGTCAAGAGTTCCTGGGTCTATCAACGCCTACGGCGATTTCGCTGCGGAATCGAAGGCGTCATTTCGTTCTTGAAACGAGTCTTTGGTCTCGACCGATGCACATGGCGCTCATTGCCTTCTTTCAAATCCTACGTATGGAGTTCCATCATCACCTGCAACCTGTTGGTAATGGCAAGGCACCTATTACGATAATAATGATTACTCTTACTGCGTTTATAGCCATGGATTGCTGACGATTCGCCTCTCGTTTCGTCCAAGATTTTCATTCGCTTCCGAGCCTACGAGGTGCCGACTGAAAACGTATAATACCCACATCTTCGATAGGCCTCTCGTACACCACAAGTTATGGTGTTTCTGGACAGGAACTAGTTAGTACCCGTCCTGACAGGTGTAAGAGGTTGAGAAAAAAGGGGTAATCGCAAATTTAGGGCTAATCGTCTGAGGGAGTGTCGTTTAGTATCGAGTCGACAAAAACGCAGATTCTAAACGACTTAACTCCAAAGGAGACCAGCCCTAAATGCGAAAAACGATCAACCCACAACCAAGCCTTCGCGAGCCCTGGCTGGAGCTGGAGCACGCACGCGAGCTCGAAACGATATCATCGCTGCTCGATGCCCATCCTAAGCTGAATGAGCTGGTACTGCAAGACCTGAGGTCGGTCACCCCATCGGCAGGGAGCGATGTTGGTCGTGGGGGAATGAGCGCGGAGCAGGTTCTCCGGGCGTTGTTGGTCAAGCAGCTGAATCAGTTCACCTATCGGGAGCTGGCGTTTCACTTGGCAGACTCTCGAAGCTATCGGACGTTTTGCCAGCTCGGCATCATAGAGCCGAGCCCGTCGAAGTCGACCCTAGCAGCAAACATCAAAGCCGTGAAGTTCGAAACGCTGGAGAAAATCAACCGAGAGTTGGTGAGTGTTGCCGAGAAGACCGCGATCGAAAAAGGAAGAAAAGTACGAGTGGACTGCACGGTAGTGGAGTCGAATATTCATTCTCCTACGGACTCCGAGCTTCTTTATGACTGCGTCCGAGTTCTCACTCGCCTCATGTGCCGAACTCGCGAACTGCTGGGTACAGTAGTGGTCTTCGGCAATCGAACGCGTCGAGCGAAGAGACGTCGACTGGGAGTTCTAAACGCGAAGGATAAGGAACAAAGGCGTCGCGTCTATCGAGATCTACTGAAGGTGTCGGAAGAAACCTATCGCTCCGCTCAACGCGTTGCAGACCAGTTGGACGAGTCCGGCTTGACCGAGCCGGTGAAGCGAGCGAGTGCGGAGAAGATCGCCGCGGATTTTAAGCACTTTCTCGTCCTCACCGAAAAAGTCATCAACCAAACTCGGCGTAGAGTGATTGATGAAGAGCGTGTGCCTGCGGAGGAAAAGGTCGTTTCGATCTTCGAAGAACACACCGACATTATTCGCAAAGACCGGCGCGAGACTCTCTACGGTCACAAGGTGTGTTTGACTGGTGGCTCGTCCTCGATGATTTTGGATTGCGTGATCTTGGATGGGAATCCGTCCGATTCAACTCTCGCGGAAACCATGATCGACCGTCAAGTCGAACTCTACGAACGGGCCCCGCGCCAGGTTGCCTACGATGGCGCGTTTTCTTCAAAGGCAAACTTGGAAGCCATCAAAGGCAAGGGAGTTGAAGATGTTGCCTTTACCAAGGCTCACTTCGCGGTGACCGATATGGTCAAGAGTTCCTGGGTCTATCAACGCCTACGGCGATTTCGCTGCGGAATCGAAGGCGTCATTTCGTTCTTGAAACGAGTCTTTGGTCTCGACCGATGCACATGGCGCTCATTGCCTTCTTTCAAATCCTACGTATGGAGTTCCATCATCACCTGCAACCTGTTGGTAATGGCAAGGCACCTATTACGATAATAATGATTACTCTTACTGCGTTTATAGCCATGGATTGCTGACGATTCGCCTCTCGTTTCGTCCAAGATTTTCATTCGCTTCCGAGCCTACGAGGTGCCGACTGAAAACGTATAATACCCACATCTTCGATAGGCCTCTCGTACACCACAAGTTATGGTGTTTCTGGACAGGAACTAGTTAGCGGGAAGGCGAGAAGCAATGGCATCGTTGACAGCCAAGTCAGGGCAGGAGATCGGGGGTGTTGAGTGGTCTATGTAACGGCGCGGATGGAGGCTTCGAACAAGCTGATCAAGTGCTCTTTGTCGAGTGCGCTTCGGGCAAAGTCCAGCGTGATTTGCTTGAGTTCGTCGATCGTTAAACAAAGCTCAAGATGGTTTGCGTCGAGAAACACCAGAGCCCCACCGATGGCCGTACGTTTGTTGCCATCGGCAAATCCATGATTGGAGCACAAATGAAACAGGTAGGCGGCGGCCATGGAGGCAAGAGACGCGTGTAGATATTCGCCATCGAATGTCTGCTGCGGCATCATCACGGCCGAATCGATGAGACCCACATCTCTAACGGTTGACTCGCCTCCGTATCGCTCGATCATCCTTCGATGAATCTTCAGAACCTGTTCGATCGATAGGAAGCGAGCTTCCTTGCTCAAGCCAATCTCCGGAACAAGTCGTCATACTTGTCGAGCACTCGCTCCATCGACTCGCGAAGTTCTTCATCTCGAATTCTGGGGTTGACGGGTGTGATGACGAGTTGGCGTCCGTGCAACGTCATGGAGACCTCACTCGCCTCCGACAATCCCATCTGGGCCATCGTTTGCTTGTCGATAACCAATGCCTGGCTGTTCCCCAACTTGGTCAGTTTCTTAATCGTCATGGTCTCTCTCGTACTTACAATGTTAGTACATAGCGGTCTGTCAACGCCCAGTCGACGAGCGCGAAAGTCTCACGTTTCGGTGAATCGTCGATAAGGCGAGCTGTGTCCGGGCAGAGTCGCTCAAAGTGATATTTGATCCTCTTCGAATGGACGCGAGGACAGCGGCGACGTGAAGGTGTAGTATCTACCGGATTGGAGGTGCGTTGTGAAAGACAGGATTGAGTTCATTCGCTTGGCGATTATTCTTCTCGTGTTGTTCTTCATCGGCAAGCTCGTTGTGGGAGCTCTCGGTGGCTCGTACGATTTGGGCAATCGCCTTTTCGCTATGGTCCCGATGACAGTACACCTTGCGCTCTTATGGGGCGCCATGACGCGTGCGTTCCGGGGCGAGGGCGCCGGCTCCGCGTTCATGACGGGCGCCTCCATCGCTATCGTGGCTCAACTTCTTATTTTCAGCGCCACGATGCTTTCCTATTTGCTCGGTGCCTCGACGCATTTCAACGACCCAATGGCGATCGTCGGTGAAGCCGGGAAGTGTTGCTCGGCGAAGCGTTCGGCGCGCGAGCGTTCGGCATCATCGCGAATTCGATTATCGGGGGTGTTGCTGGGCTCATCGGCTTTGCGCTGGGCGGCCTGATTCCTTCAAAGAAGGCTGCTTGAGCCTCCGGGCGGCCGGATAGAATACCGTCTTCGTGAAACTGGCAGTGGCCTTCGCGTTGGCGCGCTTGGCGACGAGCCTCTTGATGAGGTTACTCATACGGACCCGGTGACCTTCATCGGCATCCCCGCGCTACTTGTCGGCGTCACACTGCTCGCAAGCTACGTGCCGGCCCGGCGGGCGACGAAGATCCGTCCTCTGGACGCTATTCGCGGCGAGTCGCGCTGAGCCCGCCTTCGGGGGGCGCTCGCTCGATGCGAGGTTCACGGTGTTATCCGATGCTCTTCCGGGCTCACCACACTATGCGGTACAAAGCCGGCGTGCTCCAGGCCGGCTTCTCATCGCGTTCGGCTCGCCACCGCTCTTCACCGGTGGCGAGATCGTAGGCGGCCAGAAACGAGTCCTCCTGCCGGTCGTTCTGGACGAAAACGAGTCCATCGCCGATTATGGGCGAGCTCGCGGGTCCCCATTGATATTGACGCTCACCCCAATAACCGACGTCGAGGACGCCCACAGAAAACCATTGAGAAGAAAATAGTTCCTTCTGCTAGGATCCCCGTCGCAAAGTCTAGGAGGACGATCGATGCAATCTCGACACGGTTCGCGCTGGTGGATGGCGGCATTTATTTGTTCGCTCGCGTTGCCCGCCCTGAGTCAGGAGATACCGAGCTTACCTCCCCTGCGCGAGCAGGCGCAGATCCGGCAAGGTTGGCTCGAAGAGCGACTCGACAACGTGCTGCCGGGGCTCATGCGCGAGAACAACGTCGACATGTGGATTGTGCAAATGAGCGAGTACAACGAAGATCCCGTCTTCCGCGCGCTCGTTACACCGACGCGCTTCGCAGCGAGGCGCCGTTCGATTTTCGTTTTCTATGATCGCGGTCCCGAGGAAGGGCTCGAGAAGCTCGCCCTCGGGGGCGGGACGCAAGGCGGCGCCTATGTTTCGGTGCGTGAGCGCGAGCACCCCGAGCGAGAGCTTTATCTCGATGCTCAGTGGCGGATGCTGCGCGAGGTCGTCGAGGAGCGCGCGCCCGAGACGATCGCGATCAACGTCTCGCAGACGCACGCGTTCTCCGACGGTCTGCCTTCGGGCGAGCGAGAGCTTCTCGAGCGAGCGCTAGGACCCAAATGGACAGCGCGATTCGTGCACGCCGAGCTCATCCCACTCTACTACCTGGCGATCCGAGTGCCGTCGATGCTGCCGTACTACCAGAACATGATGAAAATCGTGCACGGTTTGATCGCGACCGCGTTCTCTAGCGAGGTCATCACTCCGGGGGAGACAACCACCGAGGACGTGGTCTGGTGGCTGCGCCAGCAAGTGCACGATCGCGCAATGGACTCATGGTTCCAGCCTTCGGTCAGCGCTCAGCGCAAAGGCGAGACCCTCGAAGGTGATGTCATCATCGAGCGCGGTGACGTGCTCCACACCGACTTCGGGATCTTCGCTACCGGGCTCGCGACCGATACCCAGCACATGGGCTACGTGCTTCGTGAAGGTGAGACGACCGTGCCCGCGGGCCTCATGAAAGCGCTCGCGAACGCGAACCGGTTGCAGGACATCGTGACGGAGAACATGAAGCCCGGGCTCTCGGGAAACGAAGTCCTTGCCGCATCGCTCGCGCAAATGCACAAAGAAGGCATTGAAGGACGGATTTACAACCACCCGATCGGCGACCACGGACACGGCGCGGGTCCTCTCATTGGTCTATGGGATCGGCAGCAGGGCGTGCCCGGTCGAGGCGACGTGAAGCTCATCCAAAACATGTGGCACTCGATCGAGCTCTACGCGCAGACGCCGGTTCCGGAATGGGACGACCAGGTGGTGCGCATGGCGCTCGAAGAAGACGCGGCGATGAATGCGGACGGGAAGATGGAGTGGATCCTCAGGCGGCAGGAGAATTTCCACCTCGTACGGTGAGCACTAAGGAAGCTTGAGCGAGACGAGCTCGGCTGCACGGTTTTGGTTTCGTCGATCGCGGACGTGAGCCGGGCGCTTGATCGCTCCGTCTCGCGACCGTGCCGCCGCTCCCGCTCGTGCCTCAAGGAAGACCGACAACGTGGAGGCCGTATTGCCGAAAGTGTGGGTCGAATGCGAACGCCTTTCGGATACCTAGACGTTGCATGAGCGCGAAGCTCGTGGCATCTGTGTATGAGAACGTCTTGTCGGTGTACTGTAAGACAATCGAAATCGCGTTGGCTTCGTCCTCCGCCGCAATCCGTTGCACGGACCACGCGTTGTTTGTCAGCCAGTTTCTCGCCAACTGAGAGCCCAGCCGCGCGAGTAGAAGCGCGTGACACTCCGCGACGATGAAATTTGTCAGCAGGGGCTCGGAGCGCGCTCTTCTCAACTTATCGAGCTCGGCTTTAGCTGTGGAATGCCAGTGGTCACTACGATCGACCAGGGCAAAGACGGCACTCGTATCTACGAGGATTCGCGCCAACGCTCTATTTCTCCATCTGCCAGATGTCGATCATGTTGCTCGGCGATATCGGTGTGCCCACTCGAGCCGGCTCCGATCAAGCTCCAAATGGGATCGTCGTCGCTAAGTGGGCGAGTCGGAACGACCTTCCGGAGACGAATCTCGTTGCCATTCTCCGATACCTCGAGGTAGGTGTGCTCATCGATTCCGAGCGCCGTACGCACGTCGAGAGGAATGGTGATTTGTCCTTTGGAAGTGACTTTGATTACTTTCATCTTTGAAATCTTACTATAAGTAAGTTATTCTTTTCAATCGTACTGCCAGCGTCATCCGGTCGATAGAAGCGAAAGGCAAGGTAGTGTCTCGGAGGCCGCGGTGTGTCGCGGGGTTACCGACAACAATTTGCTGTTCTCGAAGCCATGGAGGACGACTTGCAGTCGCTGCGCGAGGATAGACTCGATCCCTCTGCCGCCGGACGAGCGCGCCCGCGGAGGCGCGGAAGCACTCGTTGGGATCAAGCTATCGCTCGGGCTAACGCGTCGACGAGCGCGACGATGTCCTCCTGGCTCGTGCGGAAGTTGGCGATGCAGGCACGAAGAGCGGGCACGTGGCCTCGCAATGTGGTTTTGGAAATCCAAGCTGTCTGCTCTCGCCGGAGGTTTTCCACTACATTGGACATGGGTGCGGCGCCCGATTCGATGTCCGGATGCGTGAGACAGACGACGGGGAGGCGTGTTTCGTTCAAAATCACGAAACCGTGTGAGCGAAGCTGCTTTCTCAAGTAGTCGCCCAGCTCGGTTTGACGCTCGATGCGCGCCGCGAGCCCTTCGATCCCATGCTCCGCGAGCATCATGAAAAGCTTGAGCCCCGTGAAACGGCGCGACCACTGCATCGAGGTGACGAACGGATAAGTTCTGTCGTCGTGGCGATCGGGCACGTAGGCGGCGTCGGTGCCAAACGTGGTCTCGACGGCGCGCCGATGGCGACAAAAGAACATGCCGGTGCCGACGGGAACGGAGAACCACTTGTGCGCGTCGCAAGTGATCGAGTCCGCTCGCTCGATCCCGCCGAGCACGGGCGAAAGCCTTTTCGATATCGCGGCTGCGCCACCCCAGGCCGCGTCGACGTGAAACCAAAGTCCTTGTGCTTTAGCAAAGGTCTCGAGCGCCGCAAGTGGGTCTACGATGCCCGCGTTCGTCGTTCCAGCCGTGCCCACGACGAGAAACGGAGCTAGGCCGCGGTCGCGGTCATGGCGTACCAAACTCTCTAGCGCTTCTAGGTCCATTCTGAGATCGCTTGCGGCGGGCACGAAACGCAGCGCGTCCCGCCCGAGCCCGGCACTGTGCGCGACTTTATCGAACGAGTGGTGACCTTCCTCGGAGGCGTAGAACACCGGCGTTTTCCTGAGCCCCCGTAGCCCCTGGCGCTCGATCTCGGGGAATTTGGACGTGAGCGCCACCGCGACCGCCGTGTGATTGGCCTCCTGGCCACCTGATGTGAAATGAGCGATGCCGTTGGGCTCGAGCTTCCATCCGAAGCGCGACGCGATCGCTGCCAAGACGTGGCGCTCGATCTCGTTGGCGGCCGGCGAGAACTCCCATGTCGCGAGATTGGGGTCGTAGAGAGCCACGAGAGCGTCTGCGAGAATAGCCGTCGGATCGATCGCGGGCCGGAACAGGCCGAAATGCATTGGGTGGCTGGCGTGCTCCGTCCATTCGTAAAGCATCTTGTTCACATCGTCGATGAGGTGCTCGATGGCGATGGGATGCGTGAAGTCGTAGCGTGCGGCGAGATGGCGGCGGACCTCACCCGGTGTGACGTTTACGGTTACGGGCGCTTCGTGAAGGCGTGAGAAATAGTCATCAATCGTGCGGGGCAGGCGCTCGAACGGGTTCATAGTGATACCGTAGCCGGAGCACGGAGCATTTGTATTGAATCATTTTCGTGTTTTGAACGGCGCGAGGTATGAAGTGTTCAAAAGGTGCGCTCCGTACAATGGGTTTTCGGTGGCGTGATCTAAACTTAGCGGAGGATCGCTGATGGCCGTGCTCGCGAGTTGTCCTGAACGTCTGCCTGTCGGTGAGTTTTTCGGTGTTAATCACCGAAGCCTCCGTTCGTCCGGCGTCATTTTGTCTGACACGCACTATCCGCCGGCGTTGCGCGTGCCGGCGCACGAGCACGCCTTCGCCTACTTTTGCCTCCTTTTGGGTGGCGGCTATCGGGAGGAATATGGCCGTCGACGGCGGGTCACGTACGATTCTCTGTCCGTCGCGTTTCATCCTCCGGAAGACGCTCATCGAGGCGACATTGGCACTCTCGGTGGGCGCTGCTTTCACGCCGAGCTCGAGCCGTCCTGGGTCAGCGCGCACGGGATTATGGCCGGCTCCCGGCGGAAACGGTGGATTGGCACGCGGGCGGCCTCGTTTGGCTCGCGAGCCGGCTTTACCGGGAGTTTGCCTCTGTCGGGCGAGGCTCGGGTCTCGTGATCGAAGGACTCGTGCTCGAGATGCTCGGCGCCGTGCTGCGTGAGGAGCCAGCGGTGGACAGGCGTCGCCCTCGCTGGCTGGAGCTGGCCGTCGAGCGATTACGCGATGAACTCGCGAAGCCTCTGACGGTGACCGGGCTCGCTCGAGATCTCGACGTCAGCCCGGTCCGCCTCTCGCGGACGTTCCGCAAGCACTACCGGCAGTCCGTCGGTGAGTATCTGCGGCGATTACGGGTGGAGCAAGCTGCCAAGAAGCTCGTGGACCCTGGCGCCGGTCTCGCCGAAGTGGCGCTCGCCTGCGGTTTCTCGGACCAAAGTCACTTCAACCGCGTGTTCCGTCGCATGACGGGTTGGACGCCGGGCCAGTTCCAAAAAGCCGTCAGCGAATCGGCGAATAGTCGGTTGGGAACATGACGACCGACTCGACCTTTTCGACGATCGGGCCGTCCGCGCGCGACGCCTCGTAGGCCGCTTGCCATTCCGGATCGTCCCGGAAGGCCTGCCACGCTTTCTCACGCGCCTCGACGCTCGGAAACGCGAGCACGTAGATGAGCTTGTTGTCTTCGTCAGCGGGGACCCAGTAAGCGATGAGCTTCATGCCGTGTTTCACAAAGATGTGATTCGTGTGCTCCCTGAATCGCGCGTGCAGTTTCGGGAGAGAACCGTCATGCGTCGTGTAGGTGCGAAGCTCGTAGATCTGAGCGTCTAGCTTGGGCTGCGCCAGGTTCTCGGAGGGTAGTGCGAACAGCGCAAGCGCGAGAACGGGCAAGAACAACTTCGTCATGGTTTCTCCCTTCGCAGGGGTGGAGGATAACCTAGTTTGGGACGCAAAACATCAGTGCGGTCCGGGAGGCTACTCGGTGGTATGCTCCGTTTCTCCACGGCGCGCGATCTCAGGCTGACGCTTTGCCGCGGCGCGATAGCGCTCCCGGGTCATGCGAAAGATTTCGGGCGCTTTTGGGTTGCTCTGTAAGTGGATGTGTAGCTTTTGCGTCAAAACGAAACTAAGGTCTAGTAGGAGCCGAAGCTACGGGCGCGTTCATTCTTTTGATGAACATTTCGATGAAACGGCGCCAGTCGAGGTCATGCTGAACCTTCATCTTGCGAGCTCCTTCGGCGCCCGGCCAAATCTCGGTGCCTCCAACGGAGGTCCCATAGCTCAAGCCGTGGTTGTCGTCGACGTCGACGAAGAGCTCTTCCGTCATGACGAGCGACGGGTCGATCAAGCTTCCGATAGCGACTTGGTCGTACATGAGCCAGACGCGATCCGGATCGCGGTCGAACCGCGGCCCCATCGTCGTCCTCAGGAGCCGGGTGATGGCCGTGTCCGAGGCGACCATTTTCTCGTACCATTCCTTAGTCAACGCGGTTTTGCGCGAGACGTTGAGCGGAGAGAGCACGATTGGGATACCGGAGCGCAGCGCGACGCGAGCGGCTTCGGGGTCCACCCAGAAATTGAACTCGGCGTTCGGCGTGATGTTGCCGGCGCCGTCTGCGAGTGAGGCGACGGCGCCTCCCATGATGACGAGCGCGCGGACGCCTTCGGAGAAGGCGGCGTTTTGACGGATGGCCGTGGCAACGTTCGTCAAGGGCCCAATCGCGACGATGGTGATTTCGTCGGGGCTAGCGAGAACGGAACGGACGAGGAGCTCGACGGCTGTCTCCTTTTCGACTTTCTTCCGTGCATGGCCCCCAGGTGGTGGGGGAGGGGCGTCGTTCGAGTACCACTTCCCGTAATGGTGGACGGCAAAGTCGCTTCTCTCGTGAACCCAAGGCATGTCGGCGCCCTGATAAACGGGGATCTCCGTACGCCCGACGGACTCGAGAAGCCACAAGACGTCTGCGGTGGCGCGCTCCACGCTCTCGTTGCCGGCGACGGTCGTGACGGCGAGGATCTCGATCTCCGGAGATTGGAGGGCGAGAAGAAGCGCGAGACCGTCATCGCCTGGCGGCAAGGCAAAGTCGGTATCGAAAATGATTTTGCGACTTTCGCCTGTAGCCATCGCGGGAAAAATCCCCGTAGAAAAAATGACGAGAACGGCGAAGAGGACGCCCCGAGGCATGGCGGGAGCGTACCACAGGCAACGCCAAGATGCGGTTGTGACACGTTCGGCCGTCGAGATGCCAAAAGACCGGCTGCCGAGCCTCTGAAGAGCAAGACCGCGCTCGCGATCAACGCGTTTCACCGCGGCTATATCGGCGCCTCCACTTACCGGCTCATCGAGGCGCTCGCGCCAAACGTTAGCGAGTCCCTCGTGATCATGCACGAGCTTCGGACCGGCCACCCCGACTTGCTCGCCGAACGGCCGCTACAAGGGCCGAATCAATGGCCCGAGCTCACCGACTTTCGTGACACGATGCTCGCTTACGGGTCGGCGATGGAAAGGTCGGGCGGGCCTTGCTCGCGCGCTTCGCCATCGCGCTCGAGCTCGAAGAAGACTACTTCGCACCGAGCTTCCGCGATCCGACGACGTTTCTGAGAGTTGCTGCATTACTCACCGCAAGGGGTGGCTTCAGCGGAGAATCAGTTCGGCTCCGCCCCGCATACGGATTACGGCGCGATCACGCTGCTCGCCCGAGACGATTCCGGCGGCTGCATGTCCGGCAACGGTCGGGAGACTGGATCGCGGCGACGCCGATACCGGGCGCCTTCGTCGTCAATATCGGAGACGTCATGGCGCGATGGACGAACGATCGCTACGTGTCGACCGAGCATCGCGTGGTCAACATTCGGGGAGGCCACCGTGACTCAGTGCCTTTTTTCTTCGACCCCAACATGGATGTCGCAATCGCTTGTCTTTCGACATGCCAGAGCGAGAAACGGCCACCGAAATATGACGCCATCCGATACGGAGACTATCTACTCGGCTGACTGAATGCGCACTACGCCTATCGCAACGCGGGCGGATCTATCGCAGTCGAAGCGCAGGATCTCCCAGCAGATTGAAGGCACGCAAGAGTCGCTCGGCGTCGGGACGCTGGCTGTAGTCCCGTAGTGCGTACAACATAGCGTCGCCGAGGCGATCGGCATTCCTATACGCGTGCTCGAGAAACGCTTGGCCGAGAAGCGTCGATTGGCCGTGGGAAGTGAGCGCGGTCGGCGCCCATGCCGCCACGAGGCCACCTTCCTCTTGCCGCACGAGCGTTTCTCCCAACGAGTCGAAACCTGGAATATCGAAGCGGTTGGTCGAGCAGCTCAGAGACACGAGGATCGGCGGGTAAGCGACCGACTCGAGCGCGGCGGAGTCGTAGGATGTCAGCAACCCGAGGGACGACAAACGGTCGAGGCCGCCGTGACCCGTATACACCATGAGGCCCGCACCCTCGTTCAATCGGGCGAAGAGCCGCTCGCGCGCCTGGTTTACGGGCAGCTCTTCGAGAGAGATGGACTCGAAACTTGCGACATCGGCAAGCGTCGCCGTAATCTGGAGGCCATCGGCCGCGAAGTTCCCTCCTACATCGGGTACATCCGAGAGCAACAGAGGCGCTTCGATCCCGGGGGATCCTTCGAAAGCTCGCACCTTTGCGACGTAGGTCTCGAGCTGTGCTTCTGTGGTGACTGGGATACGCCCGATGGCCATGAGAGGCAGCGTAGGCTCACCCGCGCTTCCGAGCGCGTTGTCCGCGGCATAAATGCCGAGATTGCCGCGCCTCAAGAGAGACGCGACGAGGCTGTCATTTTGTCCGAGAAGGTTGCGGTAGTCGAAAGAGCCCTCACCCACGAGAACGACGTAGCGGGGAGCGCGCGTCCAGTGTTTCGAAGCGTATAGCAGAAAGTCGCGGATCGCGTAGGGGCTTCGGAAACCATCGTTGAACGCGTTTTCGATCTCGGAGACGCCGACGAGCATCGTTCTCAGTCCTTGCGATTCGCGATAGTCGGCCAGCGACTGGGCAGCGTCTACGAGCGCGTCCGCGGCGATGACGAGATAGTCGATCCGATGGTCACGACTCTTCAGCGGCTTCGAGGCGGTCACCCACGGTTCGAGCTCTGCGCTCAGGACGCCTTCTGCCCCGACGGCCAGATATTCCCGCTCTGGGCCCGCCGGAACGATGGTCCCCGCGGCCGACGCGTTGACGACGAAGGGTGTTGTCGCGTCCGAAATATCGAAGAGCCACGGCTCACTCGAGAAGCCGACGAGAGATATGGACGCTCTTCCGGTACCGTTGAAATGGAGTGCGTCGTCGCGAGCTTCGTAGCGACGCGCATAGCGCAGTGCAAAAGCATCGATGTAGAACACGCTATACGGAGCGCCGTCGAGAATCCCCTCGACTTCGACGACGTTGTCGCCTTCTTGCAGCAACCCGACCGGAAGCTCAATCGCGACTTCGTGCGTACCGATCCCCGACCACACGGTCGCGCCCACATCGACGCCGTTGAGGCGGATCGTCGCGCGGTGCTCCGACGGGAAACCCGTATGGGTCGCGCCGAAGAGCTCAACTTCGAGGTAGGCGTTTCGCCCTCGCGCGTCGAGGGATGGAACGTCGAGCGTGAAACGACGCGAGCCAGAATCCGCGTCGCCGGCACTCACGAACTCCCAAAACCAATAGTCGGAGTCGGGGTCGAGCGCTACCACCGTAGCCGCGAAACGATCTTCCTCGAACGTGACGCGATCGACGAAGTTCATGGCCTGGAGCGCGGCACCGCTCGTTGGAAGGCCGGCACGCTCCATTGTTGTCCCGCGGACGAATTGAAGGTGAAACACGTTGTGCTCGCTGTAGAGACTCCGGTGCTCCGGCGCGTAGAACGAGAGCCCGGTACCGTCCGTCGCGGGGAGCCATGGCACCTCGGTCTCGCGGTTTCGAAGCGAGATAAGACCGCGACCAGTCTGTCGAGCGACCCATGGCGCGAGCTCGGGACGCCCCAGAGCGCCCGCAATCTCGTCGATGCTCAAGTGATGGAGCCCTCGGCGTCGCGTAAGGACCTTCAAGTCGAATTTCTCGGAGACGCGCCGCCTTGCCTGTCCGGGGCGGAGGGTTTCTTTGAGCTCTCGACGTGTCCTTCGTATGAACTTCTTATCGCCAGGCAACGGCCTGTCAGGCGTGACGCTTGCTCGACAACACCGCGAATGCCAAATAAATTTGCCGGTGACCTCTACTTCGACGAGCGTATAGTAAAGCCTCTCTTCAGAGCCCACGGTCTCGTCGATGAGCCGATAAGTGCCGCCTTGGGGGGCGCTTTGGAGCCCCGGAAGCAGGCCGTCATGAGTGAGTATCCAGCGGTTCTCGAAAAAGTCGAATCGATAGAGGTAGAAACCGGCCGTGCCGTTCTCGGACGACGTCTCCCAGGTCACGATCGTTCGGTCGCCATCGGCGACCACGTCGAAACGCGCGATCGTGGCGCGGGTGAGAGCCGTGAAGTGGCAATCGAAGCCTTCGTAGTCGCTGCCGACGTTCAGCGTATTGCCGCTTCCGACCTGCGTGGCTGCGCCTGTCGACGTGTTGATCGTGTACACTCTCCGGCCTTCGGTCCCGTAGAGTGTGCCGTCTGAATGGAAGCCCATGCCTTCCATGTCGACGCTTCCCCCGAAGCTTCCAACCACGGTTCCCGCTCCGGTGGACGTATTGAGGGTGATCAGCTGAGAATTGGTCGTATCCGCTCCGTACATGACGCCGGTACTGGGATCGATGGCGATGTCGTCGATCGAAGTGCCGATATTCGTCCCCGTGATGAGCACATAGTCCACCCCCACGCCGAAGGCGTCGGGAACGTGGGCGCCGGTGTCGGGATCGATTTGGAAAAGAGCGTCGGCACCGCCACGGGCGTCAACGCCCCACATCGTTCCGGTATCGTGATCGAAGGCCAAGCTGTCGACATCGTCGAACGTGATATTGCCGGTGGAGCCCGAACCAGTACCGAACGTCTCCGTCAGACGGATGAACTCGCCGGTGTCGGTATTGATGCGCCCGAGCTGGTCGGCATCGGCGCCGTAGACGTCGAGCCCCTCCGGATCGATCGCGATCGCTTCGATGTCGGAGACACCGACGTTACCGACATTGGTATCGACGGTGCCGTCTGTGATATCGATGAGCACAAACCTGTTTCCTCCATCGGCCACGCCATAACAAAGGGCGGCGCCTGCCGCAGGCGTGATGCCAGCAATCTCGATCCGCAGAATCGGTGCGTTGCTCGCTTCGCCGTCATACGACTCCGCGGTGCGCTCGCCGCTTCCCGTAATGATGAAGACCATGTCGCTTCCGGCCGACCAGCCGCCACGATCGACGATCTCCTGCACGATGCTCGTGATGTCGGGAGACTGATGACGCTCGCTCACCGTGTTCCATGCGGGGATGCTGTTCCAATCGACGGAGGCGGAAGTTCGGGCTCGGTTCGAAATGTTGGAGTTGCCGTTTCCGAACTGAGGCGCGTCGTTGATGTCTTCGCCCTCGATGGTGACGGATGTGGCGCCCGAATTGGTCTCGTCGGTCTCGAACTCGAGCACGGCACTGACGATGGTCGTGCCTTGCGGAATCTGGATGTTCTGGAAGCGAAGGCCGATGAGCTGGTTCGTGCTGCCGTCGGCAATCAGCTCGAGATCCGAGCTGTTGCGGTACATGTTGCCGCTGGACACCTCTTCTTCGGCGTCGTCATTGGTGGCAGCAATCTGGTAGTCCAGCTTCTCGGCGTCGGCAAGCGCAGACCACCCGAGGAGGATCGCGGCTAGCACCGCTCTTTTTCTCACCCCACACGCCTTGTTCCAATTTGGGGCAGAATGTGCCCGTCGGGCTAGGGGGAGCCCTTGGATGGAACGCTAAGTTGTTGAAAAAAGTTTTGAGACCAAAGTTTTTTGTATTTGTCTACTACTCCAGCAAATTTTGTGCCAACTCGCGATTCGCCACATAGCTACTCAGAACGCAGGACTGCCATCGGGTCCAGCTTGGAGGCACGCCGGGCAGGCGAGAGGCACGCCCCGAGGGCGGTGCCGCCGAGAATGGAAGCCGCGACGAGGAACGTCGCGGGATCAGAGGGGGCCACGGAGAAGAGGAGTGACGTGAGCAAGCCGCCTGGGCGCTCGGCCGCGTGACGCGTTGACGTAGCCGATAGCGGGCAACTGTAACTACTGTTCGATGCCGTCGAAAAGTGCGTAGACGCGCTCGACGGCGTGCGGGTGTACGCCGGGGCCATTGATTTGAGGGAAGTGCTCGGCGTGGCTCGTTAGGTCGATCGTTTTGGCCGCCTCTTCCGCGCTGACCCCGGCTTCGTGGCTCGCGACGATACTTGTCCATAGATCTCGGATGTAGGCTTGGAAGTGCTCGATTTTCTCTTTGCCCTCGAAGGCGGCGCCGTGGCCGGGCAAGACGACGTCGAAGTCGAGCTGTTTGACCGCGTCGAGCGTATCGGCCCACTCGCTCAAATAGGCGTCACCCATATAGGCGATGCCGTTTACGACCAGATCGCCCGTCGCGATGACTTTCTCTTCGGGTAGATAGACGACGACGTCGCCGCCAGTGTGACCGCGGCCGAAAAACCACAGCTGAATCTTGCGTCCGCCGCGGGTGAGCGTCATCTGCTTCGTCAAAGTCATCGTCGGTGGCGTTGCGACAATCGCGTTCGTCGCGTCTCGATAATTCGTAAGCACGGCGAGCTGCTTTCGAGCGTCAGCTTCGGCATCTTTGTCGGTGGCATCCACTGCCGTCTCGAGCGCGCTCTCGGCTTGCTGGATGTTTTGGGGAAGCCCGTTGACGACGAAACCCTCCCACGCGCGGCCTTGTTTGGAAGCTCCCGCGACGAGCTGGTCGCGCGTGTATTTGTGTCCGATGATCTCGACGTCGTCACCAAATGTTTGATTGCCGTGCGCGTGGTCGAAATGAAAATGGGTATTGACGACGTAGCGGACGGGTTTGTCGGTGAGTGTCTCGAACTCTTTCACAAGCGCCCAAGAGGCCGCGGGCGTCATGTGCGAGTCGACGAGCAGGACGTCGTTTTCATTGATAATGACGCTGCCATTGCATCCGATGGTCAGGTTGCCGGTTCCGACGGCGTGGTAGATGTCGTCGCGGATCTTGTGAAACGTGAAGGCCTCGCCCTCCCACACGGCGCCCGGCGGCGGTTGTTCGACGGATGCGGGACTCGTTTCGGGCGCTTGGACGGGCTGGCAGGCCCATGTGGCGGCGAGCGCCAGGACCCCAAGCCGGTGGATCTTTTTCAATTTTGCGATAGACATATGGTCGTGACCTCTTTCGCGTGAAGAAGGGAGACTACGCTATGAGCCGTTCATTTTCAATGACATCACGTCCACTTCCGGAGACACCGCTGCGGTTGGGCCTTCGCGCGACGCTGGCACGGATGCTGCAAACCGTTCGCGCGGAGGCATACGACATCATGCGAATCTTGTTGACTACGTTGATGCTGCTGTCAATTTCTGTTCTCGCTTCGGCACAAGGCTCGGTGAGCACCGAAACTCTCTTGCAGGGTGACGTCGATAGCGGCTTTCTCTTTGCTCCGGATTTCAAGTTCACGGACGTGAACGGCGACTTCGCGAGCCTCGTCGGCGGCTACGGCGGCTTTGTCATCGACAAAAAGTTTCTCATCGGAGGCGGTGTCTATACGCTCGCGAACGGCTCCGGCGCCGACGAGATGACCTATGGCGGCGGTGTCTTCGAATACTTCATCAACCAAGGCTCCTTGGTGAATATCTCGGTACGGGGGCTCGTGGGTGGCGGCAGCGCATCCCTTGATTCGGGCTTTCCCTCATTCGATCGCGATTCCGGCCGCGGCGGATTCCCCAATGACGTTCCCGGATTTCGCGGTTCTGGGTTTCGTGTGAACGTGCCTGGTTTCGTGAATGAGCTCGGGCGGCGCTTCTCCGACGATTTCGATGTCGAAGATATCTTCGCGACAGAAACGAGCTTCTTCGTTGCCGAGCCAGAGGTAAACGTCATCCTCAACATCTCCGAAACATTCCGGTTCAGCGTCGGGGGCGGCTACCGTTTCATCGGAGGCGCAGGGCGCCTCCAAAACCGGCTCGACGGGTTCGCGGCAAACGTCGCGTTGAAGATGAGCTTCTTCTAGAACGGTTCTAGCGAAGCGGTTGCATGGAGCGAGAGCTCGGCACCGCGTCGAACAACGCGCAAAGCCATCTTTCGAGGACGAGCGTCGAGCTCGCGGACGAGCCACGCGCGAAGCTCGAAAACGGTGCTGTCGTTGAAGAAAGGCTCGCCGTCGACTTCGAAAAGCAAGTCACCTTTTTGAAGCCCCGCCTCTTCGAGGAGGCTTCCGTCCTCGATGGCATCGACTAGAAGCGCTGCGAGCGCGCCTCCCAGATCTCCCGGCACGATGTGGCCTGTGATGCCGAGCGCCGGAAGGCGATCCTCTATGGTGCGCTGGGCGTACATCTCCCAAAAGGAAACTACACCCTGCGGGTGGCTCGGCTCGAGCGACGCAGAAAAGGCACGCGCTTTTTCCAGGCTCGCTGCGCTCGTCGGTACGTTGACGAGCAATGACGCGGCGTAGGCGCGGCCGGGGTCGCCGCGCGCGCGCGTCATCGCCGGCGAGCTCGAAAGCTTTGCCGGAGAGCACGCTCTCGCGCTCGGTGATCGCAAGGCGCACGACGCGAGCTTCCGAAAGCGTGGCGGCGGTGAGGACGAGCGTCGCGAGGACGGAAGTCTTCACGCGCTTTCTCCCCAGTCTGCGAGCGACGCGAGCGCTGCGCCAACGCCTTGGCCGAGCGTGACAGCCACACCAAGGTCCGCGAGAGTGCGCTCGAGCATGGCGAGCTGTGCGCAAAGATAAGTCGGATGCGCGGCCATTCCCATGTGGCCGAGCCGGAAAAGTTTGCCGGCGAGCTCACCGTAGCCTCCCGAGATCATGACACCGTAGCGATCGCGTAAGCGTCCTCGAAGCCTCTCGTCGTCGACGCCTTGCGGCATCACTGCACCCGTGACGCAAGACGCGGCGATCTCTTCGCGCGCCGCCCAAAGCTCTAGCCCCATCGCCGCAACACCGCGCCGAGCGGCTTTCGCGATCGTCGTATGGCGCATCGCCATGTGCTCCATCCCTTCTTCGAGAGCTTGTTCGAGAATCGACTCCAGGGCGTAGATGTTCGTGACCGACGGCGTATAGGGGAAGATCTTCTTGGCCATCCATGTGTCGCGCCAATCGAGAATCGAGAGAAAGCTTCCTCGGAGCGGGCTCTTCTTGGACTCCATCGCTTCCCAAGCTCGAGGGCTCACGCACAGCATGGAAAGCCCCGGGGGCCCCCCGAGACATTTCTGCGGCCCGGCAACGGCGATGTCCATCCCCCAATCCTCGGGGCTCAAGAGCTCTCCGCCCAATCCCGACACGGTGTCGACCATCGTGAGGACGCCGAACTCTTTCGCGACCGCGCCGATAGCTTCGATGGGGTTGACCGTTGCCGACGGCGTCTCCGAGTGCACGACCGAAAGAAACTTGATGCCGGGGTTTTCTTCGAGAGTTCTGCGGACGGTATCGGGGTCGATCGCTTCGTTGTAAGGCACGGCAAGCTCGATCGTCTCACCCCCGTATTTTTCGATGAACAGCTCGAACCACTTTCCGAAAACACCCGAGACGAGGTTGAGCACTTTGTCGCCAGGCGACAACAAGCACGCCGCCGCGGCCTCGAGCCCGAGGATGGCCTCGCCCTGCATGATGATCACGTCATACTTCGTTCGGTAGACCTTCTTCAATAGGTCACACGTGTGGCTGAATATCTCGATGAAGGCGGGATCGTAGTGATACAGCACGGGACGGGATTGGTCTCGAAGGGTGCGGTCGGTAAGCTGCACGGGGCCGCCCGCGAGAGTCATCTGTGGCCAGGCTTTCATGACAACCTCCTAAGCACATTAAATACCACGCCGGGGAGGACACCGAATATTTATTAATCAGGATAGGCTAGATGTGATAGAAATCTCGATGAGGGGAGGGTCCAGCAATGAAACGTCCATGGCTATTGGGAATGGTGCTTCTGGCGACGACGGCTGCTTCGCAGGAGCGCAAGCTTCTCGAGACGCTCGGCCCGTTCGGCGCCTACGGGCACGTCTACGACAATGACAGCATAGAGGCGATGCGGGCTCGCGTCATGGGCACACGGGGCGTCATCTCGACCGGGCATTACTTGTCGACGCTCGCCGGTATGGAGGCTTTCAAGAAAGGCGGCAATGCCTTCGACGCTGGCGTGACGGCCGCGATGGCCTTGAAAGTCATGAAGATGGGCTTTGCCGGGTGGACCGGCGTGGCGCCTTTGATCCTCTATAGCGCTGAAGAAGGGCGGGTCATAACCCGGGTGGGGGCCGGGAAAACACCTGCGAAAGCGACGCTCGCGCACTTCCTGGAGCACGGAAAAACGCGGACGAGTATCGCGCTCATACCTGCCGATGTCGACGTGTGGCTTTCTACGCTCGATCGATACGGAACGTTCAGCTTTCGGGACGCAGTGGCCCCGGCTCTCGAGATTGCTGAGGGGGGCTATCACCTCTACAAGCACCAGAAGGGGCTTCTCGATGCACAGCCGGATGCGATTACCCGGTTTCCGTACAACGTCGAGTTTTGGTATCCGAACGGCGTGGGCGATCAGAAGCTCGGGGACTTGATGGTCAACAAAGACCTGGGACGGCTCATCCGCTACATGATGGACGGCGAAGCGAAAGCGCTCGAGAAGGGCGCGTCGCGCTCCGAGAGCATTCGCGCGGCTCGGGACGCGTTCTACAAAGGCGAGCCTGCACGCGCGGCGGCGGCGCTCTATGAAGGCTTCGATGACGGTCTCGTGCGCTACGACGATCTCGCGGGCTATGAGAGCCGCTGGATGGAGCCGCTCCACACGACGTTTCGCGGCTATGACGTCTATGTTTGCGATGGTTGGTCCCAAGGACCCCGGCTCGTCCTGATCCTGAACATGCTCGAAAGCTTCGACGTCGAAGCGCTCGGCTACAACACCGCCGAATATATCCACGTACTTTCGCAAGTCATCGAGCTCGCCATGGCCGACAGCCACAAATATATCGGCGATCCCGATTTCGTGGACGTGCCGAGCGGGCTTTATACGAAAGCTTATGGCCGCAAGCGTGCGGAGCTCGTCGACCGGGACAAAGCTTTTAGAGATATGCCGCCTTGGGGCGATCCTGCGAACATGGAAAACGTTGCGACGGACTCGCCCGAAGTCTTCGCCGGACCCGGCTCGGGGCAAGCGGGAGGGTCGCGTCCGGACACGACCTCTTTGAACGTGATGGACGCGGAAGGGAATGTATTTTCCATGACCGAGAGCGACGGTCACATGCTCACGCCGCTCGTCCCAGCTTGGGGATTCGGCCTCGGCGGCCGAATGGGCCAGCTCAATCTCGACCCGAGCCTCGCGAACGTCATGGCCCCCAAAAAACGCCCGCGCAACACCAACACCCCTATCCTCATCCTGAAAGACGGGAAGCCCTTCATGGGACTCTCGACGCCGGGTGGCGACCAGCAAGTGCAGGCAATGCTCCAGGTCTTCTTGAACGTCAGCGTGTGGGGCATGTCGCCGGAGCATGCAGTCGACCAGCCGCGCTTCGGGAGCTATAACTTTCCCGGCACCGGGAGCGAGGTCAACGAGCACCCCGGCGTGCTACGCGTCGAAGCGCGTATCCCGACGGCGACTTTTCAGGCGTTGCGCGTGAAAGGCCATAACGTGCAGTCCTTTGGACTGTGGAATTGGCGAACCGGGGCGCTCACCGTGACCTATCGGGATCCGGAAACGGGCGTGATGATAGCTGCGGGTGACGTGCGGCGCGAAACGCATTCGCTCGGCTATTGATGGCGCGGGAAGCTCTTTTCGCGTCGCGAAGGGCGGGCCTTTGACCCTCGTAGTCTTGTACGGGACGTTGAAGGTCGGCTATTTCAACCACGAGCTGCACCTGAAAGGTGCGTTGCCCGTCGACAGTCGGCGCGTCGCTTCGGGTGACTGGCCCCGCCTTCGCTAAAGCTTCGGCGAGGCAGGCCCTCTGATGCTAAAGCTTAGGCGGGCAGGCCCTCCCAGTCGCAAGAAAGAGGTTGACACCAGAGACGACCGCGCTCACGATGGAAGCATTCCAAAAAAAGAGGTGAGCATGGGGGTAAAGTGCCGTCCCGCTACGATACTGGTCCGGCGCATCGGGCGTATGACGCGAACGCTTGCGGCACTGACGGCGTTTCTTAGCTTCGCTTGCGATTCGGGACCACGAGAAACAGACACGCCGGCGGCGACGAGGCCGGACGACAAAACCGCGCCCGGCGGTCTTACTATCGTGCCCTCCGCTCTTGGGTCGTACGACGAGATGTGGGCGCCGCTTCGCGAGCTGACGACACTGGCCCAACCGCTTTCGACCGAGAGCGCGCGGAAGATGCTCGAAACGCTCAACGAGCACGAAGGCTCGGCTCCCGCCGGCGCGGTCAGTCCGCAACCGATGATCATAAGTGAGCAGCGCCAAGAGGGCGAGACGCTGTGGCTCGTGTTCTACACGGATCACCGCCTGCTGAAGCCCGATACCTACCAGGTCGAGCAACCTGTTGCCGAGGCTCTCGAGAGCGCCCTCTACTCTGAGCAGGTCACCGGCGCCGCGTTCAATCCCTACACAACGGTCTCGAAAGAGGAAGTGTTCAACTACAGTGTGGACAAACTCTATCTGGCGGGCCTCATCGGCTACCTCACTTCTCGAGACGCGGAACCGGGACGCCACTGGGAGTCGGCTAACTCCGCGCGCTCGGCAGAGAAGCCCTTCGAAGTGTTACAACACGCGCTCCGTTCGCTGGACGACAAGGAAGAGTGGTCGCGCTGCGAGCTGGCCAAGCTTTGGGCGATGTGGGAGCTCGACTCCCCGGCTCTCGCGACATGGCTCTCGAGGAGCTCGAGTGGTTCATCGGAGCGGGACACGACACACCCGAAGCAAGGGTTATGCTCGAACGCTTTCGCGACGCCGTAACGCCATAGTCAGAGGATTCCGAGAAAGGTTCCAGTCGGGTGGTCAGCTTCTTGCCTTGTGCGACCTCTCGACCATTAGCAAGCCCGAGTCGATGCGCTCGCGGATCCCCTCGGGCAGCCTCAGGAAACCTCCCACTGAGGACAGATCGAAGCCGTCATGGATCTTTCCTTTGACTTCCACCCGTGCGCCCTTTCGGGGCACGCCTTTTTTGGAGAAAATCCAGAGGCGGCCGGTCGTGTCTTCTAAACGATAGAACCCGGTGCCGGCAACGGAATAGCTCTCGATGACTTTACCCCGTAGAGCAATGTTGCGATCGGCATAGCGATGCGGGTCCGCCATGACGTCGTTGACCGTTTTCGAGGCACAGGCGCTCCCGATGACGACAAGAGCTATGGCGGCGGTGAGCTTGATCTTTCTCATTAACATCCTCCTCGCTTGGGTGATAGCACCTCACGTGCCACATTGAACGAATACGGCTAAATGGCTTCGACGCAGCTACTTGTACCGTACTCCCGGTTCCTGATCGCCACCGGCGAATGTCCTCTGGCGAGGACATTCGCCATATTACTTCTTCTTCGTTCGCGCCGAGCTCAAAGCGTTGCGCATGTCGCGGGCAAGAAGCTCCTGGACGATGCCGAAGGGGGCGGAGCCTACTTTGGACTCGACGTTGCTTTTGGCTCGGTCCCACGAGGAGGCGTTCCTGGCGAGATCTAGAAATTCATGACCCGCCCACGTGATCCGCTCCGGCCACCATTGGCCGGGGACGAGCTCGTCGGCGACAATGAGACCGGCGTCGTGCAGCAGCTGGATGTGGTAGTTGCGCGTTTGCGGATCTTCGCCGCCGTCGTCGTCGTCATTAGTGCCGCGCACATTCGAGCTGCCGCTTTCGAGATCGAGCAGAATGCGGCGGAGAAGATCGATGTCGCGCTTCACGGTGCGTGAAGGACGTCGCCACCTACGATCGTGTAGACGACTTCCGTTTCGAGGATCTCTTCGGCGGGGATGGTTAAAATGTCTTTCGAGAGCACGGTAATGTCGGCATACTTTCCCGGCGTGATGGAGCCTTTAACGTCTTCCTCGAACGCGGCGTAGGCGTTGCTCAGCGTGTAGGACTCGAGCGCTTCCTCGCGCGTCATCGCTTGGTCGGGAAAAAATGCGCTTCCGTCTTTCGTGATGCGTGTGACGGTGGCGTAGTAACTCGCGAGCGGATCGGCATCTTCGACGGGGACGTCGGTGCCGTTCGCGACGATGGCGCCCGAATCCAGGAGGTCGCGCCACATGTAAGCTCCGGATTCGGCGCGCTCGTCGCCGAGGCGCTTGTAGACCCACGGCGCGTCCGAGGTGCAGTGGATGCCTTGCATGGCTGCGATGACGCCGAGCTCGAAGAAGCGGGGGATGTCGTCGGGATCGATGTGCTGCGCGTGCTCGATCCGCCAGCGCAGCTCTTTACCGTCATTCGCGTCCGCGGCGAAAGCTTTCTCGTAGATATCGAGCACTTCGCGGTTTGCGCGATCGCCAATAGCGTGGGTGTTGACTTGATAGCCGTATTTGATCGCGACTTCCGCCGTGCCGGTGATATCCTCGACGGTCTCGAGAACGAGACCGGCCGAATAGTGATCCGCGTAGTCCTCGAGCAGCCAGGCGCCGTGAGAGCCAAGAGCGCCGTCGATTTGCCGTTTGATCGAACGCACCGTCAAGTGGCCGTCATAGGCGTTCGTCATCTTGTACGCGGGAAGCTGCTCGTCCATCGCCGCGTTCGACTCGCCCCGCACCATGACGTAGAGTCGCACGGGGAGCTTTCCCGCCTCGGCCATCTCTTTGTAAAAATCAATCGTCCCGAAGCTTACGCCTGCATCGTGAAAACTCGTGATGCCTTTCGAGAGTAAGTCTCGGCTTGCAAGCTCGACGCGCCGTTCGGCGTCTGCGCGCTTCTCTTCGGCAGAGCGCTGGTTGAGATAGTCCTGAAAGACTCTGCGCACGAGCCTTTGCGCCGTTTCGCGGAGCGCTCCTGTTGGATCCCCGTCAGATCCCTTGACGATGGTCCCGCCCGGAGGATCGGGGGTGTTCGGGTCGATTCCCGCGAGCTCCATCGCACGCGCGTTCGCGAAAGCGGCATGGCCGCTCGCGTGTCCGAGAATGACGGGATTGTCCGGTGACACTTCGCTCAGCCCCGTGTGGTCGGGTAGACCTTCGATCGCCCCCGGCGGGATCGCGTCCCATTTCTCTTGATGCCAGCCGCGGCCCGAGATCCACGTGCCCGGCTCGGCTTCGCGCGCCGCGTCGCCGACCATGGTAACGATCTCGTTCCAGTTCGTGACTTTCGTGAGATCGAGAATCATCTTCGCGTTGCCGAGGCTCATGAAGTGTCCGTGACCTTCGATGAAGCCGGGAATCGCGAGACGGCCTTCGAGATCGATGACTTCGGTCGCTTCGGCGATATGGCCTGCGATGTCGCTGTCACTTCCCACGGCCAAAATCCTGCCGTCTTTCACCGCCACGGCTTGCGCCTCGGGGAGTGCTTCGTCGACCGTCACGACTTTGCCATTTCGAAGAATGAGTTCGGCCGGCTCTTTCGCTTCCTGACCCGTGCAACCGGTCAAGAGAGCGAAAACCGCCAATATCTTTGCGAGTCGTGTCATCGAGCTTCTCCGTGGCTTCAAATTGGCTCTTCTTTATTTGGCGGGAGTCTACACTCGGGGACGCTCTTCGGCAAGAGAAAGACAAAAGGCAGCCCTAGCAGCGCGAATCCGCCGCACCACATGTAGGCGGTGCGCAGTCCGACCGTGTCGCCGAGCCAGCCCACCGTGAGAAGAATGACGGCACGCGCGGCGAAGCGTCCCGGCGTGCGCGTCACGCGGATAGGACGAGCTCGCGGGACAGCTCGAGAAGCTCACGTTTTCTCTCGATGCCGTAGCTCAAAGGAAGCTGAGCAACGCCGATGAGCCGCCGCATGATCTCGACGCCGGCGAACTGGCGCGCGAGCGCTGTAACCTCACCATTACCGGGATAGAGCTCGAGCACATCTTCGGCACCGGCCTGGTCGGCGAGATAGAGATGCGCGAGCATGACGCCCACGTCGAACGCCGCGGGGCCGGTGAAACAAAACTCGGGATCGATGATGCGGATGCCTCTCGCCGTTTTAAGCCAGCTTCCTGGAAAGTAGTCGCCGTGGACGAGCTGCCCACCGTCGGCGAGATACATCTCTCCGAGCTTCGTGACGCGATCGACGTAGACGCGATCTGTCTTCAATGCCTCGGACGCTTTTTGGAGTCCCGTTGTGAATGGGTCGAGCTCGAGACCATTGTCGCTCGCGAGCGGGAGCCGGAAGATATGCTCGTGATTCAGCGCCCGCATCTCCCGATTCGCGAAGACAGCCGGAAGCGGGGAGTCCCACGCTTCGTGGAGTGCTCCGAGATAGGCGACGAGCGTGTCGAGTTCCGCGTGCGTCAGCGTCTTCCCCGCGTAGAGCGGTGTGAAGTCTAGGGCTTCTCCTAGATCTTGGAGAGCAATGACCCGCGAGGACGGATCGCTTCCTTGTAATAGAGGCATCGCGTCACGCAGCGCGGGGCGTTTTGCCGCAGCCTCGTAGAACGCGATCTCCACCAGCGAGCGCTGCGCGGGTGCTTCGATCTGTGGATATTTCTCTACCCACGGGCGGGCTTGTTTCAGAATCAGCGAGCCCTCCGCCGTCGTGAGCCTCAAGGTGAGGTTCATGTTGCCTTCGCCCGCTTTTTGAGCGCTATGAAGCGATTGCGTGGGTCCGATGAATCCTTGCTGGCGTGCGTAACGCTCGAGCCCTTCCAGATCGGCCGCGTCGAGAAAGTAGGCATCCGGAAGGGCGTGTGCGAAATCGGCTGAGCTCATACTGCGGTTTCCGTAGAATAGGCGTCGATGGAGCATGCTGGTTTCTGGTCGATCGTCCCGATTGTGGTCGCCATTGCTTGTCCCGTCGTCCCGCGCCAAGTGATTCTAGCGCTTTTCGTCGGGGTCTATATCGGCGTCCTTACATCCCCCTGTTGAGAATCGCCTTCACGCTCGCGACGGACTAAACTCAACTTTGCGCGCAGGACAGTACCTGCCGCGCCGTCTCGTCGAGGAGGAAAACCGTTGCAATCCTATCGAGCTCGCGCAACCTATCGGAGCGTCGCCGCTTGCATCACGATCCTGGCGCTAGTTCCCGCCGTCCACGCGGTAGACACGCGTGACACGAGGCTGCTCGGTCAGCCGGCGGTGAGCGCTTCGCACATCGCCTTCATCTATGCAGGCGATCTATGGTCCGCACGCCGCGATGGGAGCGACGTGCGCCGCCTCACGTCTCACGAGGGCACGGAGTCGAATCCGTGCTTTTCGCCCGACGGCGCGCTCATCGCGTTCAGCGCTGAGTACGATGGCAACTTGGACGTCTACGTCGTGCCGGCTACCGGAGGCGAGCCGCGACGACTCACGTGGCATCCCGGCGCCGACATCGCGCGCGACTTCACCGCGGACGGAGCCGCCGTCCTTTTCAGCTCCCCGCGCCGCGTCCACACCAACCGCCACCGTAAGCTCTACACAGTGCCGGTTCTAGCGGGTACACCGTCGAGCTTCCGATCCCGCACGCCGTCAAAGCTTCCTATTCCCCGGACGGCAAACATATCGCCGATACGCCGATTGCGGAGCGTTTTCGCCAATGGAAGAACTACCGCGGTGGGACGGTGACCCGGATCTGTCGAGCTCCAAGAGTTCGCAGGGAGTCGCCGCCGTATGGCTCTCTCGAGGAGGTCTTTCCGGCCTTTGCGGGAAGCTCACCGAAGCCGACATCTTGCTTTCAGTACCGAAGCTTGTGCCGCAGATCGAGGTCTGCGCCTAAGGGCGGGGCTAGGCTACGCGGCCAGTAGCGGTTTCAGGTCGGATCTTTTGAGCGGCTCCAAACCGTATTGCTCGAGAACATTGTTGATAGAGTCGACAGTTGTGCTTTCTGGGTCCAGGAGCTCGATTCCGATGAGCTCATTGTGCTTGTTGATGTCGACAACGATCTGGGGCGAGATGCGACGAGAGTGCTCGCTTTTTTAACCGGGGTCCGACAGGTAAAGATAACCGAGCCTGGGACGACCATCCCGATAGGTGATTTCAAGATCGACGTGCCGTTTATCACTCATCCCATACCTCGTAAGCCGTAATGATTTCTAGCTTTTCCTCGTCTAGTATGGCAGAAGGCGTCCAGGCAAAAGGCGTCGGTCCTTTGCGGAGTCGCCGGGCCTGGGATGAGGGTCCGGGCCACTTCGTATCCTGCACGCGGTAAGTGCGCTCGTCCCCGAGCCGCCGGGCCGCCCGACGGGCGATGGCAGCAGGGCGGGTTCTGCGTTAAGCTTCAGCCGGCTAGGCATCGTATGAAGCTCGCTCTACCGTCGCGGTACGCCGCGTCATTGTTCCTATTATTGTGGCCTTTTTTGGTGGCTGAAGCGTTCGCCGTCGACGACGACGACACGACCGAGACGCCCGTTGTTCTTCACGGTCCGCCGGCTCCATTAGCGCCAGCGGTCATTTCTCGTGACGAGATGGGCCGCGTCACCTTGCGCGCGACGCGCGTCACCGAGCCCATTGTGCTCGACGGGAAGCTGGATGACCCCCCTTACGCGAGAGTCCCTTCCGTCAGCGATTTCATTCAGCAGGAGCCGGACGAAGGCCAGCTAGCCACGGAAAAAACAGAAGCGTGGGTGTTCTTCGACGACGAGAACATCTACGTCTCGGCGCGTTGCTGGGACAGCCGTCCCGAGCGGATGGTCGTCAACGAGATGCGGCGCGACCACCGGAACATCTTCCAGAACGAGAACTTCACCGTCGTGCTCGATACCTTTTACGACCGCCGCAACGGGTTCTTCTTCCAAACGAACCCTCTCGGGGCGCTTCGCGATCAGAGCGTTAGCGATGAAGGGAACGCAAACAACAACGATTGGAATACGGTGTGGGACGTCAAAGCCTCGAGGGATGACCAAGGCTGGACGGTGGAGATCGTCATTCCGTTCAAGTCGCTCCGATATAAGAAGGGCCGCGATCAAGTTTGGAGCATCAACCTCCGCCGCACCGTGCGCTGGAAGAACGAGGATTCGTTTCTGTCTCCCATCAAGGCCTCGCACCGATTCCGCGGCATCTATCGTTTCTCGGAGTCTGCGACTCTCGTGGGCATTCAGGCGCCTTTCTCGTCGCGGAACCTCGAGCTCAAACCCTATGGCATCTCGTCCGTGATCACGGATGTCGACGAAGACCCACCCGTCTCGAACGACCTCGACGGTGATTTCGGCTTTGATGTGAAATACGGACTGACCAAAGGTCTCATTGCTGATTTCACCTATAATACCGACTTCGCCCAAGTCGAGGCGGACGAGCAACAGGTCAACTTGACCCGTTTCAGCTTGTTTTTTCCCGAGAAGCGTGAGTTTTTTCTCGAAGGCCAAAATATCTTTGTCTTCGGTGGCCGGCAACTGCGCGGCGGGGGATTTCGGCGTAGAGGCAGCAATACCCAGAACTTGACGCCGATCATGTTCTTCAGCCGGCGGATTGGTCTCACCGATGGGGGGGTCGACCCCATCATCGCAGGGGGTCGCTTAACGGGGCGGTCGGGGAAGTTCCGCGTCGGCGCGCTCAACATCCAAACGGACGGCATAGAGGGCAGCATCGATCCGACGAACTTCACGGTCATGCGGGCGCGTCGAGACGTGCTTGCCCGAAGCGATATCGGCTTCATGGCCACCCACCGTACGAGCTCGGTCTCGGAGAACGGTCTCTCCAACAGTCTCCTTGGCATCGACGGAAACTTCGCCTTCTACACGAATCTGCGCGTGAACGGGTATTACTCGGTCACCCAGACCCCATCACGTACATCGTGACGCCGTAGGCCCGCTCTGCCGAGACGCTGAAGCTGTCGAACACTTCCTGAATCATGGGCGAGGCTTGACCGAGCACGCCGATGCCCGCCGTGACGTTCAAGAACATGATCGTCTAGAGCAAGTAGAACTGCCGCGTCTTCATCGCACTGTCGACGGACATCCCGGCCAGACGCGCAAGTTTCCGAAAAGGTTTGGCGGAGCTCGACGGTGACGAAACGCCGTTCATCGAGCGCGAGACAGCCGAGCAGATCGCGATCTGGAGAGAGCCGAGGAGGCCGCGCTCGCGGAGCAAGAGGAGCGCGCGACGAGCAGGAGTCCGGTGGCGACATCGGATTCCCCCGCGGCCCAACCGTTTTTCAACGTGATGAAATGGCTCACGCTCTGGGGCTACTACACCTCGGAAATCGGGATGGATCAGGAGCTCGGACATGTCGTCTTTCCCGGCTCTTATGAAGGTTGCGTTTCCATTCGTAATATCGATCGCAATATCGGCCGCAACATCGAAGTCTAGCGATGGTGTTTCTGGCGCAGCGCAAAGAGTACGACGCGATCGTCGTGGGCTCGGGCATCAGCGGCGGCTATGCCGCCAAGGAGCTCACCGAGAAAGGGCTCGAGACACTCGTTCTCGAATTCAAAAAAACTGCTATGCCTGTGACGAATGGTCGAGCAAGTTCTTCGTGAACGATCACGAGCACCCCTACACTTTCGACAAAGACAAGCCGTTTCATTGGATTCGCGGCCGCCACGTGGGTGGGCGCTCGATCATGTGGGCGCGGCAGACCTATCGGTGGAGTGATCTGGACTTCGAAGCGAACGTGAAGGAAGGTATCGGCGTCAACTGGCCGATCCGCTACGACGAGATCGCACCTTGGTACGACTACGTTGAAGAGTTCGCTGGCATCAGCGGCCAGAGAGAGAACTTGCCGCAGCTTCCGGACGGAAAGTTTCTGCCGCCGATGGAGCTCAACTGTGCGGAGCAGCACGTTCGCGACTCGCTGAAAGGGAAGTTCGACGACGGCCGGATGCTCACGATTGGCCGCTGCGCCGTGTTGACCGAACAGCACAAAGGACGCGCGCCATGTCACTATTGCGGGCCGTGCCGCCGGGGCTGCATCACACGGTCTTATTTCAGCAGTGTGAATGCAACCTTGCCGGTGGCGCGCGCGACCGGACGCCTGACGCTCCGGCCCTACAGCGTCGTTCATAGCGTGATCTACGACGAAGGGACGCACCGTGCGACCGGTATCCGCGTCATCGACGCCAATACACACGAGAGCTTCGAGGTTTATGGAAGGGTCATCTTTCTCTGCGCCCTCCGCGCTCGAGTCCACCCGCATTTTGCTGAACTCGAAAACACTTCGTTTTTCCGACGGGCTCGCCAACTCGAGCGGGCAGCTCGGCAAGAACTTGATGGACCACGTCATGGGTGGCGGTGCCGAGGGCACGCTTTCTGGCAACGAGGACAAAACGGATTACGGCCGGCGTCCCAACGGACTTTAAGTGCCGCGTTTGCGCAACGTGACGTCGAAGAGCCGTGGCTTTTTGCGCGGCTACGGCTTTCAAGGCAGCGGCTTCCGCGAGCGCTGGCAGCACGGACTCGATACCCCAGGCTTCGGCGCTGATTTCAAGCACGCTCTCAGAAACTATGGTTCGTGGAAGCTCCGATTCTACGGTTTCGGTGAGTGCTTGCCGAGTGAGAACAACTACGTGACCATTGACCCGGTCGCAAAGGACAAATGGGGTATTCCTGCGCTTCGAGTCGACATGACGTGGGCAGAGAACGAGCCTGCGCTTCTCGAAGATGCCGCCGTGACCGCGGCGGAAATGCTCGACGCATCGGGCGCCAAAGACGTCTCGACCTTCGTCGAAGACAACCCGCCGGGACTTACGATCCACGAGATGGGCACGGCGCGGATGGGGCGCGACCCGGCGACGTCGGTCTTGAATGGCCACAATCAGGTGCACGACGTGCCGAACCTCTTTGTAACCGATGGCGCGTGTATGACATCTTCGTCCTGCGTAAATCCGTCGATCACCTACATGATGTTGACCGCGCGCGCCTGTGACTACGCGGTCAAGCAGATGGACCTGGGGGAAATCTAGCGGGCACGCTAATCGCTTGCGATGATGATGCGCGATTTGATGCTCTTGATAGCATCCTTCGCGTATTGGCGCGCGGTCGTGTCCTTGCCCTTGTCGATACGCTCCAGGATCGAGAGGCTGCTCTTCGACGCGAGACGGCCAAGCCCGTGGATGGCGTTCAAGCGCGCCAGCTCATAGGGGTCGTTGGTCCTCTGTGCGAGATGCTGGACCGCCTCTTGACTCCCGAGCTCACCGAGCGCGTATAGGGCGCAGGCCCGAGTCCAGCCGGAGGGGTCGCGGGCCAGCTCGAAGAGCACCTCGATCGGCTGTTTGGTCGGAAGGTCATAGAGCGTCCGGCCATGTTCGGCGACGGTTGTCAGGTTCGCGTGCTCGAAGAGGGGCTGGATGCCGCCCAGAACATCGGCGTCGACGCGCACTTCGAGCGCCTCGACGGCGTTCGATCGCACGTTGAGCTCGGGGTGGGTGAGATTTCCGAGGATGAGGCGCATGCCGTCGCGCTCACCGAAGACGCTGTCCAGAACGTCGAGAGTGTTCTCTTTGGCGCCCTTGACGCGGTCGACGAGCGCGTCGCATACGAGGCGAAGACCCGGCTTCTGCGGAAGGGTTCGGAGTCTCTGCAAGCGCACGAGGTCGTAGTAGGACTGCTCGGCTTCGAGTGAGAGGATTTGGAGAAGTGCCTGGTCCGCCCGTGTCGATCCGATCCCGTCCAGCGCCTCGATGGCGTGGCGTCGCACGTCGACTTCAGAGCCCCAGAGCGAGAGAAGGAGCGGTTCGACCGCCGCTTCTCCCGAACCGGCAAGAGCCCGCGCGGCGAGCCGGCGCGTGGTGCCGTTGCCTTCCTCCATGAATCGAACGAGACGCCCGATCGCCTCGCGCCGACCGGCCTGGGCCAGGCTGAGAATAGCTTGACGGCGGACCGCCAGACTCTCGTCGACGAGCGCTTCGTCCAGGAGCCTAATGGAGCGGGCATCGCCGATCTCGCCCAGTCCGTACAGCGCCGAACGTTGGTGCGCCTCCTCCTCGGTCCGGTACATCTCTTCGAGAATCTCGCGGCCATAGTCGGCTCCCCGCTCCGGATCGAAGCGACTACAGGCGACCGCCGCGTTGGCGCGGATTCTCGCTTCCGGATCCGTCTCGAAGGACGGGAGCAGTGAGTCCGGGTGTGCCAGGCCGATCTGGGCGAGTGCTTCGATCCCGTTGGCGCGTACCCTCGGGTCCCTGTCCTCGAGCGCCGGTTCCAGGAGCCGCATCGATTCGTCGTTTTTGCGCAGCAGGCGACCGAGTGCCGCCACCATCGTGGCGCGCACCCGTGGATCCTGCTCCCGGCGCACGCCGTCAGCGAGAAGCGGGGCAGCGGCGGGATCGCGGAGCTCGGCGGCTACCTCGACGCCGAGGAGTCTCACCGAAACTTCGTCGTCGTTCAGAGCTCTTTCGAGATCCGACATATCCCGTGTTCGCCGCGTTTGTACCATCGCTTGCGGTGCATCGCTCGATGGGAACGCAAAGCGAAGCCGGCTCTTCTCTTCGAGGATCCCGACCAGGCTTGCGAGGTAAGCGGAGTGCAATCGAAGGGAGACCAGAAGAAACGCTCCCGACACTACGAGCGCTGCGATGACGAGTGTGCGCAGCTCGAACAAGTCGTTAGCAAGCAGGAAGAGCCCTCCTATCAGCACGCCCGCGGGCTCGATGATCGTTTCCTTGAAGGCTTTAGCACGGCCACGCCGATCGGCGGGAATCGGATTGAAGACGAGGTCTGTAGAGGTCCGATGGATGGAGATCCGCAGCACCTTTTGCACGGCTCGGCTTGCGAGCACGGCGAAAAAGAATTCCGGTCCGAGCGCGTCGGAAGTCGCGATCAGCACCACCCCAATTGAGGCGAAGCCGGTGAGAACCGCGAGCGGAGCTGCAAGCTGCCCTCGGGTAACGCCGAGCGAGGAGATCAGCCGGTTGGCGGCGAGAAGCTGCACTAAGGCGCCTACTCCGATGACACTGCCGTTCAACAGAGCATAGAAGGAGGTGAGCGCTTCTGCGTCGACTCCCCCCATTTCTGTAAATCGGACACTTGCAGCTTTACCCATGAGAAAGTCGAGCACCTGTGCCAGAAAGGCGAACAGCAGGAACGACGTCGAGATGCTTCTCAGGAGGGGCGATGAGAGCGAGATGCGCAAATCGGACCAAAGGCGATAGAGGGAGTCCTTCACCTTGAATCTTCCTGGGATCTGAGGTCGTTCGAGATGAGCTCCGTATTGTTGGGCGACGCTACGCGTCGGAATTAGCGCGGCTACCAGCAACACGGCGGCGGTCAGCAGAAGATCTTCCGTGGGCATCCATCGCGGCAGTATGGAGGCCGCCGCCGAGGCGGTCACTCCTCCTGCAAGGCTGAAGCCGAGCAAGATGGGGAACAAGCGCTTCGCTTGCCGGAGGTCACAGACCTCGCCTGCGATCAGCCAGAACTGCAGGAAGAGCAAGCTCTTCATCAGATAGGAGAGCACGTAGAGCGCGCGATAGATGAGACCTGGAGCTTGCTCGCCCTGATGGTGTGAGAGGGCTAGCACGGCGGCGAAAAGGATCAGCGTCGCCGCGAAGAGCTTGAATCGGTCCAGCCGATCGATGACTGGAATGATGAACAGACTGGCGAAGATGAGAAGCAGCGCACTTCCAACATAGACTTGTGGCAGCACCTCCGCGCCGAGATTCGCTACCAGGAGCGATGTGATGCCGATATCGAAAAGCGTGTACGCTGCCGCCACCACAAAGTGGAGCGCCCCGAGGAGCAGGATGGGACGCTGGTCCATCTCGAGGATGTTGAAAGCTTTACGAATCTCCATGTGCTCCCGACGGAGAATAGGCCTGTTCGTTCACTTTGCGTAGACGCCGGGCGAACTCCTCGAACATCGCGAAAGCGATGTCTGGATAATCGAGCACCGCAACACGAAAATCCCGCTTGCGAAGGACGAGCAACGTCGAGGTCTCTTCGGCCCTCGCAGAGGCGGGTCGCGGTTGGTCGTCAATAATGGCCATCTCTCCGAAGTAAGCTCCTCTGTTGAGTGTCGCGATAAGCTTCTCGGAGGGGGCGTGGCCGGCAAAAATCGAGACTTTCCCGGAATGGATCATGTACATTTCGTCGCCGCGATCCCGCTCGGCGAAAATGAGCTCCCCGCTGGCCATCCGCGTTTCCCGAACCGCGTCGGAGATGCGCTTCAACCCCTCCCCGCGGACGGCGGCGAAAAGGGATATCTCCTTGAGCGCGACGATGAGCTCCATGGTCGATAGCATCGACGATCCTCTCAGAACACTGGTCCGCGTGATTCTAGCTGTCGGGAAGTTGTGAAGCGAATCGCGTTGTACCGGGTGAAAGCATCCGAGGCTCGTCAAATGCCTGTGGTAGGCTCGGTGCGATGATGAAGCTGAAGCTGAGTCTCGCCGGTCTCATCTTTGCGGCCTCGGCGTTTGCCATACAAAGCGAACATGCGTGGCTCGCTCCCACCGGGACCGAGCTCCCGTTTCGAACGGGATGAGGAGCTCATCCATTTCCTTCGCACCGGAAGCGTAGAGAGTGTCGCGACCACTCGACATCGGGATCAACGAGTCCCGCAAGATCCTTCTCGAAAAAGATGGAATTCGCGCCCACGCGATCTTCCGGGAGGTGGATGTCGAGCGGGAGAATGCGAAGGTGGGCGATCGGCTCTTTCGACCCGCAAACGCTCAGCAGTTGGTGAACCAGCTCTGGAGCATGTACTTGTCGACAACTTGGTAATTCAACGTGGATCGAAACTCGGCGAATCTGCTCGTCGACCGCGAGCATCGACTCTGGCTCATTGACCACACGCGCGCGTTTCAGATCGTACCCGAGCTTCTCGACGATCGCATCGTTTGAGTGGATCGCCGTTTGTGGGAGAAGATCGTTGCACTCACTGGCGATGAGCTCCGCCGAGCGGTGTCGCCATATCTCGATGGCCTCGAGGTGCGCAACCTTCTCGCCCGGCGCGACCTGCTCGTCGAACACGTGCGGGAGCTCGCGTCCCTGCGCGGTGATAAAATCGTCTTTTACTAATGCGTCGCGTCACGGCAAGTCAGTGTTTCTTGGCTCGAGGGTTCCGCCCGCCGCGCGCGACCGCGGGGACAAACGCATCGAGCAACGCACCCTCGAGCTCGACGCTCGCGTCGATTTCCGCGCTCTGTAGACGGCGATGAGAAGCTCGTTTCGTCATCGTTGCCGTGGCGCTACCATGGTCGGAGATTTTCAGATTTACAGGGTCGTGTCAAGCCTTTACGTTAGAATCGGTTAGCACGAATTGGGCGCTGTCTCCATTTGTGTTAAGATGTTTTGATTACCAACCGGTCGGTAAATTAAGTAAATCATGACAACGCGCAAGACAGGAGCACAGATCCTCTGGGATGTTCTCGAGCACCAAGGCGTCGAGACGGTCTTCGGCTATCCTGGCGGCGCGATTTTACCTGCCTACGACGCCCTTCTCGATTCGAGTATTCATCATGTTCTCGTGCGGCACGAGCAAGGTGCGGCGCACATGGCCGATGGCTTTGGGCGCGCTGCTGGGCGCGCCGGCGTCGCGATCGCGACCTCGGGCCCAGGAGCCACGAATCTCGTCACGGGGATCGCCACCGCGATGCTCGATTCGTCGCCGGTCGTCTTCATTACAGGGCAAGTTCCGAGCAGTGTCATCGGTACAGATGCGTTTCAAGAAACGGACATCACGGGCGTTACCCTGCCGATCACGAAGCACAATTTTCTCGTGACCAAGACCGAGAACATTGCCCCGATCATCAAACAGGCGTTCCATATCGCCGAGAGCGGTCGTCCTGGTCCCGTGCTCATCGACATCACTAAGGACGCGCAGCAGGGTAAATGTGACTATGTATGGGATGAGGCGCCAGTCAAGCTTCCGTCGTCCTCCGCGAGGAGGCGCCCGCTACACACGGTAAGCCCGGAAGAGCTCGAGCACGCCGCGGAGATCCTGAGCACTGCGAAGCGCCCCCTCATTCTCCTGGGACGCGGCGTGACGCTTTCGGGCGCGACACGGCGGCTCGACGACTTCGTGGAGAAGACAAAGATCCCCGTCGCGATGACGCTTCTCGGTATTGGCGGCTTTCCCGCGACCCATCCATTGAATCTCGGCATGATGGGCATGCACGGCGAGGCTTGGGTGAACCAAGCCATCCAAAACGCCGACGTTCTGCTCGCGCTTGGCATGCGCTTCGACGATCGCGTTGTCGGTGACCCGAAAAAGTTTGCCCCGGCTGCACGCAAGATCCATGTCGAGATCGACCCTTCCGAGGTGAACAAGATCGTTCAAGTCGACGTCGCCCTCATCGGCGATCTCGCGGGCTTGCTCGACGCTCTTGCGCCGAAAGTATCCTGCCAGGACTTAGCGCCGTGGCACGGCTTCATCCGCGATCTCAAGGGTGGCTCAGCGGTCCGTGACATTCAGCAGCTTCCCGATAGCGGCCATCTCTATGCGGCCCACGTCATCAGCGATTTGTGGAACTTGACGGAAGGGAATGCTCTCGTCGTCACCGATGTCGGCCAGCACCAAATGTGGGAGGCACAATATTACAAGCACGACGCGCCGCGAAAGCTCATCACCTCCGGCGGTCTCGGTACCATGGGCTTCGCGCTCCCCGCGGCCATCGGCGCGAAGTTCGCGCGGCCGGACGAGGAAGTTTGGGTCGTCGTGGGTGACGGCGGATTTCAGATGACGGCAGCGGAGCTATCGACCTGTGCGCAAGAGAAGCTGAAAGTGAACATCGCCATCATTAATAATGGCTATCTCGGAATGGTGCGCCAATGGCAGGAATTTTTCTACGACAAGCGCTACGCGTCGACCCCGATGCAGAACCCGGATTTCGTCAAGCTCGCTGAGGCGCACGGTCTCCTTGGGCTGCGCGTGAAAAAGCGGGCGGGCATCGAAGAGGCTGTCGCCACCGCGCGTGGGGCGGACGGGACCGTCGTGATCGATTTTCGCGTCGAGAAGGAAGACACTGTCTACCCAATGGTGCCTCCAGGCAAGGAAATCGAAACGATGATCCGGCGGCCGGAACCGCCGCTCAAGAAGAAAGACGACTCGGCGCTGGTGAAAAAGGACTAGCGTGATGGAGCCGAGCATGCGCCCCCGCACTTTCGTCGTTCTCGTCGAAGACCGACCGGGCGTTTTGGACCGTGTGGCGTCGCTCTTTCGCCGGCGCGCCTACAACATCGAGTCGCTAGCTGTCGGGCATACGGACCGCCCGGGCGTCTCCCACATCACGATCGTCATGAATGCCGATGACCGCACGGCTCGACTCGTCGAAGCGAATTTGTATAAGCTGGTGAATGTTCTGGACGTCGAAGACGTCTCGAACGTCCCGTCCGTCACTCGCGATCTGGCTCTTATCAAGGTTCGGGCCGGCCACCAACGGCGGGCGGAGGTCATGCAGGTTGCGGAAGTGTTTCGGGCCCGGGTCGTGGATGTGAGCCCAGACGCTTTGATTTTCGAGATTACGGGAACCGAGGACAAAATCAATCGGCTTGTGGAAGTGCTGCGGCCTTTTGGCATTCTAGGGCTCGCGCGTACGGGACGGGTAGCGATGGCACGCGAACAAACGACTGCCGAGGAACTTGCACACGAAGGAGTGGTTTAAATGGCAACGATTTACTACGACAAAGACGCCGATCTCGCGATCGTGCGAGGAAAGAAAGTCGCCGTCATCGGCTATGGCTCGCAAGGCCACGCGCATGCGTTGAACTTGAAGGATAGCGGGGTCGAGGTACGCGTCGGGCTTCGTTCCGATAGCCGCAGCCGGGCGAAGGTCGAAGCGGACGGTCTTCAGGTGGGGAGCGTCGCGGAGGTCGCCGATTGGGCCGATGTGGTCATGGTGCTCGCACCCGACACGAAGCAGCCGAAGATCTACAAAGAGGAGATCGAGCCGGGCTTGACGGCTGGCAACACGCTCATGTTCGCCCACGGCTTCAGCATTCACTACAAGACCATCGTGCCACCCGACGACGTGGACGTTTCGATGATCGCTCCGAAAGCGCCGGGCCACAGCGTCCGCGAGACTTATGTCGACGGCGAAGGCACGCCGGTTCTTCTCGCCATCCATCAAGACGTGTCGGGAAACGCGAAGGAATTCGGGCTTTCCTACGCGATGGGGATTGGCGGAAGCCGCGCGGGCGTTTTGGAGACGACTTTCGGAGAAGAGACGGAGACGGATCTGTTCGGCGAGCAGACGGTTCTCTGCGGCGGCGTGAGCCATCTTGTAAAAGCGGGCTTCGACACGCTCGTAGAAGCGGGCTATCAGCCGGAAATGGCTTATTTCGAATGTCTGCACGAGCTGAAGCTGATCGTGGATCTTATGTATCGCGGCGGCGTGAACTACATGCGGTACTCCGTCTCCGATACCGCGGAGCATGGGGACTACACGGGCGGGCCGCGCGTCATCACCGACGAGACTCGCAAGGAGATGAAGCGCGTCCTCGACGAGATCCGCGACGGCACCTATGCCAAGAAGTGGATCGAGGAAAACGAGAGCGGCCGCCCGTGGTTCAACGAGACCCGCTTGATTGAGCAGGACCACCTGATCGAGCGTGTCGGCGCTGAGCTCCGGAAGATGATGCCGTTTCTCGACCCGGTGACCGTGAAGCCCGGAGAAGGGCCAATCTCCGAAAAGGTGCCGATTTCCGAAAAAGCGGACGCCAAAGAAGAAGTCGAGGCTTAAACTCTCAAATTACGGGACGTCGAGTATCCGCCGCATCAAGTCGGGAACGAAGGCGTCGGACGCGGTATGGCAGTAGGTGACGAGCCGCCGTGTGTCGAGCTCGCTCGAGACGATCAGGTAGGGCTTACTCTCGCTCGGCTGGATGTCGCTTTGTCATCGCCGCGATCGTTTCGCGCGCCGCCACAACGCGGTGCGGCTTGTCGTTCTCGTTCTCGACGAGAGCGGCTTCGACAGGGCCGGTTTCGAGTGCGCGAAGATCGGCGAGCGCTTTGTCGAGGACCGCGTCCATTCCGGGACTCTCGGGGTAGCCGGGGAGCGGCGGAAGGTGGATCACCCCGACAAGCAGCTTTTGCGCTCCGAACATCGTAGAATGCTACTCCATTACTCCATGGGAGTTGGACTCATGAAATCGATAGCGGTATTCGCCAGACCACGGCGGCAACCGCTTATAAGGAAGAGCTCTTGAAATATCTCAAGTAGTAAGATAGCGCGATGTTTCTGAAAAACTATTGGTACGTTTCTGCGTGGAGCTACGAAGTCGCGCGGGCACCGTTCGCGCGGCGGATTCTCGACGTTCCCGTTCTGATGTATCGCACCGAAGATGGGAGAGCGGTCGCAATGGACGACCGATGCCCGCATCGGCGCGCGCCGCTCTCACTTGGACAACTCATCGGCGACGACGTGCAGTGCGCCTATCACGGCATGCGCTTCGGTCCCGACGGTGCCTGTACGCATGTCCCCGGTCAGGATCACATCCAGAACGCGGCGCATACGAGAGCTTTCCCCCTTATCGAGCGCTACGGGTTTCTCTGGATTTGGATGGGCGATCCCGCCGCCGCCGACCTGGACGCGATCCCGACGCAATATGCGATTCAGACGGATTCAGATTGGGCTGGTGACGGCGTGATGATTCACACGCGCTCAAGCGCGATGCTCATCACGGAGAACGTGCTCGACCTTACGCATGCGTCCTACCTGCACTCACGGACGGTCGGCACGGATTACGTGCCCTACATGCTCCCGGACACGTTGATCGAAGACAACCACGTGGCCGTGAGCCGCGGATTCAAGAATGTCAAGAATCCGTCGACCTTCATCAAGATCATGGGCTTCGAGATGGCCGACCGGGAGCAAGTCATCCATTTCTGGCCGCCTGGCTATTGTTTGCTCGAGATGAGCGTGCGCCCGGCCGGAGTCCGCGAGCCGAGCGAAGAGCGGCGAATGATCGTACTGAGCCCGATTACACCCGAGACGGAGAAGTCCCATCACCAGTTTCTGTGCTTCTACCGCAACTTCGAGCTCGACGACGAAAAGCTCACTAAAGTCATGATGGACGAAGTCTACCGGACGGCGCTCGAGGATACCGAAATGCTCGAAGCGCAGCAGCGGAACATGGACGCGGATCCTCCCGACGTAACCATCGTGAACCTCCGCGTCGATCAGGGGCCGATCGCAGCGCGCCGCATGATCGAGAGGCTCCTCGTTGTCCAGTAAGTGTCTTTAAGCTGCTGGAGGAAAAGGATGCTGAGGAATGAGGGTGAGCGGCTCACCCGAGTCGTCGTCTCGACCCCGAGAGAGGAATATTTCAAGGTCTCCGATACCGACGCCCACAACATGAACGAGGTCGCGGACCGCGACGTGACGATCGCGCAACACGCGGCTCTCCAAGAGAAGCTGGCGTCGCGCGGCCCCGAGGTCATCGACGCCCCAGAGCTCGAAGGCCATCCGAACTCCGTGTTCACGCGCGACGTGTCGCTCATGACGCCGCAGGGCTACATCAAGCTCCGAATGGGAATCGACACACGGCGCGGGGAGGAAGCATGGCTCGGCGCGGTGCTCGAAGAGCACGGCGAGGCTTGCGCGGGGGAGATCGAAGCACCTGGGACGGTGGAGGGAGGCGACGTCACCATCCATGGCGGCGTGGCCTTCGTCGGCCATTCGGTCCGAACGAACGAAAGCGGCGTACAGCAGATTTCGGAGCTTGTTCAGAAAATGGGCTACGAAGTGCGTGTCACCGGCGTCGCCGGCTATCTGCACCTCGGCGGTGCGGTGAGCGTCGTAGCGCCGGATCGTTTGCTCGTCGTGCGCGACGACTACCCGCAGGGTTTTCTCAAAGGGTTCGATGTGATCGAAGTGGACAAGAAAGGCCCGTCGACGGGGAATGTCATTTGCCTGGCGCCGAACGAGGTCATCGCGAACGAAGCTGAGAATCAGGAGACGATGGATGTGCTCGATAGTCGCGGCGTTCAAGTCCACGGCGTCGACTTGTCGGAATTTCGCAAAGGCGCCGGGGGCCCGACCTGTCTCATCATGCCCGTGGAGCGCGAGGCATGAGGGGCGCCTACTGGCTTCTGACGCTTCTGTGCTTTGGTTGAGCCGCTCCGATGAACGGAACAGACGTGGCTACGCGCTTTCGTGCCTCCGGACTCGAACAACGCCGCTTCAACCACGAAAAGCTCTGGGACGTGCTGGCACGTTACATCTCGTTGGAGGCGATCCGTGTCGAGGAGATCGGCCGTTCGCTACAAGGCCGTGCCATTCGAGCGCTGCACTTTGGCGAAGGCGAGACGAAGGTGCTGCTGTGGTCGCAAATGCATGGCGACGAGGCCACGGCCACGATGGCGCTCGTCGATATCGTGCGCTTTTTCGCCGAGGGTGAGCGTGAGCCTCTCAGGGAGCGTTTGCAACGAAATCTGAGCATCACACTGGTGCCGATGCTCAACCCCGACGGCGCCGAGGTTTTCGCCCGCGGTAACGCGATCGGGGTCGACATCAACCGCGACGCGCGCCGTCTCGCGACCCCGGAAGGCCAAACTCTCAAAGAGCTTCGTGACTGCCTCGAGCCTGATTTCGGTTTCAACCTCCACGACCAGAACGCCCGCACCCTCGCCGGTAAAAACGGTGGCCAAGTCGCGATTGCGCTCCTCGCACCCGCCGCAAACGAAGCCCGCATCTACGGAGACGTGCGCGCGCGCGCCCGACTGGTCGCCGCGACGATTGTCTCCGTTCTAGAGCCGACGATCGGCGGCCACATCGCGAAATATGACGACACGTTCAACCCGCGCGCATTCGGCGATTTGATGCAAGCTTGGGGCACGAGCACGGTGCTCATCGAGTCGGGCGCACTTCGCGGGGATCCCCAGAAACAGGACCTGCGCGCCCTCAACGTGCTCACGATTCTGGAAGCGCTCGACGCGATAGGCACCGAGAGCTACCGTCAAGCGGACCCGTCGCTTTATGAGAGGCTTCCGCAAAACGATGGCATCGAGCACGACATCATCCTCAGGGGAGGGAAACTCCTGTTCGGCGAGGCACCACCCCTCGAGGTCGACGTCGGGATCTGGTTCTCCGATCCGGTGGCGCGTGAAGGTGCCCGCCTCGGTGAAGTGGGTGATTTGAGCGAGACGCCAGCGATCGAGATCCTCGATGTCGCGGGACTCACGATCCGCATCGAAACGTTCGGCGACGCCCGCGGGCGCCTGGAACGCGACGCACCGGTGGTCATTACGGTGCGGGGAGAGGACGACGCCGTCGTGCACCGCTTCGGGATATCCGGGTCTGACGGGTCTGGGCTGCGGTAGGGACGCTTCCCTAACGATTTGGTCCTCCTTGACACAGTCGACAATTCCGAGCCGGTCAAGTTCACTCGGAGGCGACGCGCGCTGAAAACTTCCCACGCGACGTTGAGCCTCGATGCCCGGTGGCTACCAACGCGATTTCAGCACTCTGAGGAGGAAGACGAATGATGCGACACATGCTAATCGCAGCCGCTTTTTTTGGCTCTGCAGCGTGTAGCGAAGAGCCTGCCACGCAGGCTGCTCGCGAGCCAGAACCGACGTCACCGTCGTCGACTCCCGCCAAAGGGTTTATTCTCAAAGTAGGAGGCGGCGAAGCCTTGCTGAACGGCATTGTGGTTAAGGCGTCGCCGAAGACTGGGACGATGGGCTCTATTCTAGTGGAGCAAACTTTCCAGAGGGGCGGGACAACGAATCTCCACATTCACGACCAAGGCGATGAGCTCTTTTATGGGGAATTATAAGAAACGATTGACAAGGCACCCGTGATCGTGTATTCTACGATCATGATGACGCGATACAACTCCCCAGGGCGAGGGCACCGGGAAGGCATAACCGTTGTTCAGCTCATGGACATGTTCCCGACCGATGAAGCGGCAACCAAATGGTTCGAGGCTGCAATCTGGCATGGCACTCGGTGCTGCGGACATTGCGGTAGCCTCAGCACCAGCGAAGTCCCGAACGAAAAGCCGATGCCCTACTGGTGCTCCACCTGCCGGAGCTACTTCAGCGTTCGCACGGGCACCCCTATTGCCCATTCTAAGATCGCGCTCCGCAAATGGGTTATCGCCATCTACCTCTGCTTGACTAGTCTCAAAGGCGTCTCGAGCATGAAGCTCCACCGAGACATCGGCGTCTCACAGGCCGCGGCTTGGTTCATGCTCCATCGGATTCGAGAAGCGTGGAGCGGTCCTAACGGCAAATCGTTCGCCGGGCCTGTCGAGGTAGACGAAACCTTCTTCGGCGGGAAGGCTCGCAACATGCAGCACGCCCACAAGCGCGAGCAGGCTATTAAGGGCCGAGGATCCGCAGGGAAGACGGCCGTCATCGGCGCGAAGGACCGCCGGACGAACCGTGTCAGCGCCGAGGTCATCGGCAACACCGACCAACCGACGCTCCAAGGCTTCGTCGCGAAGAATGTCGATCCTAGCGCGAAGCTCTACACCGACGACCACAGAGGCTATGTCGGTCTACCCAATCACGAGACGGTGAAGCACAGCGTCAAAGAGTACGTCAACGGAATGGTGCACACCAACGGGATTGAGAGCTTCTGGTCGATGCTCAAGCGGGCGCACAAGGGGGCGTTCCACAAGATGAGCCCCAAGCACTTACAACGCTACGTTAATGAGTTCGCTGAGAAGCACAACATCCGCGACCTAGGAACTCTCGACCAAATGCTCGACACCGTCGCTCGGCTTGTCGGACACCGACTTCTCTACCGTGACCTCGTCGCCAAGAACGGGCTCAGTTCGATGGCGAGGTCGTAAGGGACTCAGCAACGCGCGGGCCAATCTCTCCGGCGTGGCGCCGGCCAGGTCGCGCTCGGGGATGATCATCGGTGGTCTCATAGCTTCACCTTGATGTTACCGACCCGGTCCTCTACGCGTTCGAGCCGCTTATCCATCTTCTCGGTCCTACGGCCCAATGAGGTCTAGCTTCTGACCGAATACTCCAAAATTGTGCTCAAGGGTGCTGAACCGGTGACCCATCGCGTCGAGCTTTGACGACAGCCCGTCGATTTTACCCGACACTTTTTCGATGTCGTCGATTATCTCTCCTTGCCTGAACCCGTACTTCTCGTCGAACCTGAGTACGATCGTGCAGTGGCTAAAAGGAATAAGCTCCCGAGTACTCCTTCAGGAGTTTGCTCACCTGAGGAAGAAGTTTTGGGGCCGGCACTTCTGGGCCCGAGGATATCTGGCGGTGAGTTCAGGAAGCATAACGGACGAGATGGTAAAGGAGTACATAGACTCCCAGGATGGCGAGCCTCTTCACGACGACAGTCAATTTCCAATTGACAGCCCTTGAAGCCACCGCCTTCTAGGCGGTGGTTGTTCACTAGTGCATTCGTATTCACCGGCCAAGCTGATATCGGCTGGGCGTCTGGGTGCTGGCGCTGGCCTTGGCGTTGGTTGACGAGTTGTGGTTGGTGCCGGCGCTGGGGACGTTGGTGTACTATCGCCCTCATCGCCACAGCCAGCCAATACACCTATAAGTAGAAACAATGCTGATCTCCGCATGAGCATTCTCGAAGCGTCCTTTCGTGGATTACTGGCCCGGTGAATTGGTCACCGGGCCAGTCGTCACACGAAACGCATGCGGTAGCAAGCAGGATCTCGCCTATTTCCCTATGGGGAGGGTATTGTATTCAGCGAGTGACCCGATAGTTGAGCCGCACGCGTTCGTGTGACGGTGGGAAGGGTATTCTAATGGGCAGTCCTTGTCAAGGTTTACTTATAATTCACCCTTTTTTTATGGACAGTCCGGAGTTGGTTGAGGAGTTTCGCGCCATCCACACGCGTGTGACTTCACAACCCGATCGTCCGATTACGCCCGAAGAGAGGGCCGCGATTCGGAATCGTATTGGCGGCTCCAAGGCAGCCAATTGAAGGGACCCGCTCACTCGACGCTCCCTGGACGGCGACGACGGCGCGGTGGCCCACGCGGCCAGGAGGACGAGTCCGAAGACGTTCGGCTCGGAGACGCGGGTGGGGGCGGCGCGGAAACCGGGTGTGGGCGGCAGCGCGAAGAAATCCGTCGCGTTGTCGCCGGTGTCGGTGCTCAGTGCGTCACGTGTAAGCCCGAGACCGGCCGGGGGGTCCGCTGCCGGGGCTCCTGCGCCGCGGTTATGGGTGCCGGCGTGACCATATTGAAGTGCGTCCGCGAGCCCGCCAAACGCGTCATAAAGCAGCACGGCGTCCGGGCCGTTCTGCCAGTCGACGTTCGCCACGAAGTCGCGCACAGCGAGAAGGCTACCTATGGCCGACGCCGTCGCGAGCACCAGAACCCGGTCGCTTGGGATAACGGCACCCGTGAGATCGACGGTGCGATAGGGCATTCCGTTCGCGCCGTTTACGCCGACGAGCGACCAGCCGTCGAAAGAGGTCCCGGGGCTTCCATAAAGCTCCGTGAATACGGAGCTCGTGTCGGCGCCGATTGCGTCGTAGAAAACCTCGTGAATGATGGGCGTCGCGGAGCCCGTGCCTGCCGATAGAGACGCGATCAGTACGATAGCGTTGATTTTACTCATCTGTTCTCCTCCTGAAGAGTACAGACGAGATTCGGTTGCGTCGTCCTCCCTGGGCGGAGAGAAAGTCGGGTTTAGCGAATGCGGAGCTCGATCTCGCTCGCGGCGCGACGGCCCAACGAACGATCCTCGATGCGGATGTCAACGCGGTAGGGGCCAGGGGAGAGCTCGTTCATCGGAATCCGCAAGATGACGGGCGTCCCGCCGGGCCGGTCTTCACCAAGCGCCATCGGGCCGGCTTTGCCGCCTGAGTCGATTGGGTTATCGCCTTCATCGAACAGCGTATAGGTGAGCTCGACCTCGCGTGAAGGGCGATCGACACCGGCGAAAACCTGGAAAAGCAGGTAGGCGTCATCCCCTCGTATCAAGCTCGTTGTTGGGAGGATCGGGATGTCGCCCGAAATCGCATTCGTGGCGCCCGGCGCGACCACCGGTACGATGCTCGAAAGGCCGAAGCGCTCGCCGAATCCGGCCGGCACTTGGATCCCGGTCGAAGCTTGGTAGAGCTGCGCTCCGTCCGCGGTCAGGGTAATGCGCAAGAGATAGAGCCCGGGGTCGAGCTCCACGTTCTCGACGAGAAAATAGCGCTGTAAGTTCACCGATTCTTCGAACGTATGGAGCGTTTCGTCGTCCTGAGAAATGGTGACGGTGAGCTTGCGATCCTCTGTGGCGGAGAGAAGCTCGGGCGGCAGCGCCACGCTCACGGGAACGCGCGAGGAGCCTGTGCCCGTGGGCAACAGATAGCTCGTGAGCTCGAGTGCGTCGGGAAGTACCCGTGACTGCGTCTCGTCGTCCCCAACTTCTTCGCTCTTCGCCTCCGCCTCGGCCACGTCGGCGACGACGGTGGCGGGCTCGCGCGCGACGTAGCCTTGCCTTGCGACGATCTCGACGCCTGGTTCGCGGACCTTGACCTCGATGCGGCGATACCTACCGTCGAGCTCCGGGTTCGACGGGGTATAGCTCAGGAGGTAGTAGCGTTGGTTCTCTTTGCCGACCTGCCGGAGTGGCGTTTCGAACGCGATGCTGTTACGGAAGTGGCGGCCGCCAGTCCCGGTGGCGAGGGGAAAGAGCCCTCCCGCGAGCGACAGGTTACTCTCCGGTCCACGAAGGTCGATGGTGTAGACGGTGGTGTTGGCTTGGTTGAGCGCCGTCGCTGCGCGCTCCAACGTGAGGGCTTCGCTCGATCGTCGTGAGCCCGGGCTCGTGAACGTCGTGAGCTCGTTCGAGAGCAGCACGAGCACCTTGCGGCCGGGAATCGCCTCTAGGCTCTTGCCGAGCGATTCCAGATCTCGGTAGAGCTGTCCGGCTGCGCGATCCGCGCCCATCGGGTAATCGACGACCATCTGGCTCAGAGAGCGGACGCTTTCGATCGTACTTTTCTTGGTGGAGCGGAACTCTTGAACGATCTTGAACGCGTAGCCGTTCTCGATCACCATCGCCTCGTCGCCTTCGGCCATCGAGTCGACGATGAACTCCCGAAGCGCGCGTTTGCCGCGGTTCAGCCAGGCGAAACGAGCGCCTTGCCGGTTGAAGACGAACACGAAGCGGCGTGGGTAGGTGTTGATGGAGGAGGCGTCGGTCGCGGGGAGGCCGTCGGTCTTGGCGGCGACGTAGGAGGTCCAGTCCGTCACGTCGAAAGTCACAATCGTCTGGGGAACTCCGTCCTCGAAGATCTCGAAGTCGTCTTGCGTGAGTCCCGTCACGGGATTCCCGTCCGCGTCGAGGGCCAAGGTATCGACGAGAACCGTCGATATTCCGGTGCGGAACGTGGGGGTCCGATCTTGTTGCTGCGCATGCGCGAAGCTCGTCGTCCAAAGAAGCAGGAAGCCTACCGAAGCTGCCCCTACCACTCTTCGGCCGGGCATTTCTACCAGGCCTCGTAGGAGAGGGGAACTTACGTGTCTGAAAGTGGGCATGGATACCTCCTCGACGATCGCATTATAGAAACGAATCTCCGGGGTCTCCAAACGCCGTTGTCTTTGTCCTCTGGAACGAGTAAGTTACGCCGGTCTTCAGGAGGAGAGCAGGAGGAAAGCCAGGAGGAAAGCCAGAGGACACCGTAGTCGCGTCGCTCTGCGACCGTGCAAACGAGACGGGAGCGCGCATGTTGCGCGATCTGGTGCTCGGCCGAGATGCTAAATATTTTCTCGAAGTTCCGCTCCCGTTCGGTCATATCCACATCGATGGTATCTTCATGGCGCTCGCCGAGGATTTAGCACTCGTCTTTCAGGAATCGTAGTCGTGCTCGGGTGCTATCGAGCGCCACGCTTCGAGGACGAGGGTCTCGAGGCCTCGCTCGGTGAGTTCCTTCGCGGCGAAGCCGCCAGTGATTCCGGATCCGACGACGATCGCGTCATAGGACATCGAGAGACTAGTATCGCGTCAGGACGGAGCTCCACAGCCGGCCGACGTCGAGGAATCGAGCAGTACGAGGGCACATTCTGAGGAGGGTGACGCAGATGCGCGAGGCCCTGGGATGGGCTTGCGGCGCCAACGATGTGATAGGAAGCGACTCGGATAGGAGCTGTTCGAGCTCGAGTCCGGTCTCACGACCCTGCACGCGTAGAATCTCGCTTCGAGCCGATGTCCCCAAATCCTAGATTTTACCTGGCTTCCTGGATTGCAAATCGGTCACCTCTATGCCAGCAATCGCGCGGACAAGACCTCCGCGGTGGGACAGCCTGCCAACTGAGTCGGCCCGTGCTCGGCTCCCAAAACGAAGCCAAACAACGCCGAAGGAACGTCACTTTTTGGAGCTTGTGCGTCAAATGAGCACAGCGCCAGCATCGCAGAACTGACCAGAGCGCGTGGTACTCTTTCGCGCCAGGAGCTATCTGTGTTCGATATCCGAGCCGTTTCCCAGAGCGTCTCCATGATTAGCATCGTTGCCGTCGCGACGGTTGGCTGCGAGACGGTCGAGGGGACTTTTCCGTCGAAACCCATAGACATCGTCACCCACGCGTCCCCCGGCGGCGGCACGGACGCGACCGCACGCGCCATGCTGGTCGGCGCGCGCGAGGCGCTCGGGGTGGGGATGGCAGTCGTGCCCAAGGTCGGGGGCGGCGGGCTCGTGGCGATGAGCTACGTGAGCACTCAGCCGCGGGACGGTTATACATTGATGGGCATCACCCCTACACATCTTTTTGCGCTCGCGCGCGGCCAGGCGAAGCTGAGCATTGACGATCTCGTCGGGATCGCGCGCGCGGCGGACGACCCGATAGTTGTAATGGTGCGTGCCGACAGCGCCGTCGAGACGCTCGACGATTTGTTCCTGCTCGGCCGGCAGCGTCCCGTCAAGTGGGGAGCGACGCAGATCGGAAGCGTCGATCACGTGGCAGGGGCCATGCTCGCTGAAAGTGCCGATACCGAGCTCAGCGTCGTTCCGTTCGGCGGCGGCGGCGAGATCGTTACGAACTTGATGGGCGGCAACATCGACGCCGCGGGTTTGAATCTCACGGAAGGTCTCGACCAGATTCGCCGGGGCGATTTTCGAGCGCTCGCCGTCATGGCGTCCAAGCGCATGGAAGCGATCGCCGAAGTCCCGACGACAGTCGAGCTCGGCTACGACGTCCAGTACTCCACCGTGCGCGGCTACGTCGTTTTGAAGGGGACGCCAAAAGATCGGATTCGCGTTCTTGAACAAGCTTTGCTCGAGGGCCTTTCGCATCCCACGTATCAGAGCTATTTAGCGGGCGCGGGGCTCGATCAGAGCTCGATGGCGGGAGCGTCGGATTGGAATGCCCAGATTACACAAATGTATGAGCAAGCGCGTCATGCGATGCGTGAGCTCGGTATCGTTAAGAACTGACGTGCAGCTTTCTCGAGACGTCGGAGCCGGAGCCGCGCTTCTCCTATTCTGCGGCGCCGCGTTCTACAACACAACGACGTTTCGCGACGTGCCGGCGATGCTCTCCCAGAACGTGCCGCCGACTTTCTTTCCGCGCGTTGTTCTGGTAGCCCTCGCGCTCTTGAGCCTGGCGCTCGTCGCCGTGTCGAGGAACAAGCGCGACGAACCGGCGGCCCCGCTCGAGCGGCCCGTCTACTTGACCGCCGGCATCTTTACGATCGCCGTGGCGCTCGTGCCGTATTTGGGCATGCTGGCGACGGTGTTTCTCGTGTCGATGGGTCTGTCGCTCTATTGGGGCGAGCGCAACGCCTTTCGGATCGCGGGTCTCGCGTTGGGTCTTCCTCTGGCCGTCTATGTTGTCTTCGTTCTCGCGCTCGGTATGCGCTTTCCGAGCGGCGTTGTCTGGTAGAGGGAGTGCCGGATCTAGGACTCACGTTCGCGCTGGTGAGGGACCCTGTCGTCCTCGGTCTCATCGTTTTCGGAACGATCGGCGGTGTTCTCGTCGGTGCGCTTCCCGGGCTCTCGTCCTCGATGGCTGTCGCGCTTCTTCTGCCGTTCTCGCTCTATCTGGAGCCCGTCCCCGCGATAGCACTTCTCTCTGCTTTGTATTGCGCGGGGACGTTCGGTGGATCGATTACGGCGATCTTGATCAACGCCCCGGGTGCACCACCGGCCGCGGCGACAGCGTTCGATGGATATCCGATGGCGCGCCGAGGAGAAGCGGGGAGAGCGCTCGGGATGGCGGCGCTCGCGTCCGCGGTTGGGGGAATTTTTAGTGTGCTGGTCTTGCTCTTTGCCGCACCCCTTCTCGCCCGCATGGCGTATGGTTTCGGACCGCCGGAGTATTTCGCGCTCGCGGTGTTTGGACTCTCGATGCTCTCGTCGATCGGTGGCGAGGCTCCGCTCAAGAATCTTATCGGCGGATGCCTGGGCTTGCTGATCGCGACCGTGGGGGTCGACTTGACCACCGGCGTCGAGCGCTTCGTCTTCGGGGTTCCGGATCTTTACGACGGGATCCACTTCGTTCCCGTGCTCATTGGCTTGTTCGCAGTTACCGAAGCGCTGAGCCAAGCGCAAGACCTTGGCGCGAGCGTCGAAAGCGTCGAAAGCGTCGGCGTCTCTGCGACGCGCCTTCCGTCCCTCGAAGATTTTCGTAAGGTCAGAGGGACGATTCTGCGCTCGAGCTTCATCGGAACGTTCGTCGGTGTGTTGCCCGCGGAAGGCAGCACCATGGCCGCAATGATCGGCTACAACGAGGCGAAGCGGTGGTCGAAGGAGCCTGAGGCTTTCGGAACGGGCGCTCTCGAAGGAATCGCTGGCCCGGAGGCCGCCAACAACGCAGCAACGGGAGGCGCCATGGTGCCGACGCTTGCGCTCGGCATTCCAGGGAGCGCGACGGCGGCCGTGATCATGGGCGGTCTTCAAGTCCACGGTTTGCGCCCGGGCCCCTATCTTTTCGAGGAGCAACCGAGCCTTCTCTACGGGATCTTCATCTCCATGCTGCTCGCTAACGTGCTCTTTCTCGTCATCGGGCTCGGGGGAGCGAAGCTCTTCGCCCGAATCAGTCTCGTGCCGAAGACGCTTCTCTGGCCGGCCGTGTTCGTGCTGTGTGTTGTGGGGGCTTACGGTGTCGAGCAGTCTATGGTCGATGTTTGGATCATGCTCGCGGCGGGACTGCTGGGCTTTGCACTCAAACGCTTCGGCTTCGGCGCGGCGCCCATCATCATGGGGCTCGTTCTCGGGCGTTTGGTGGAGACGTCGCTCGCGCAATCGATGATCCTTTTCGACCAGGATTTGACAGGTTTTTTGTCGCGCCCGGTGGCGCTCGCTTTGTTCCTCCTTGCGGCAGGCAGTATTCTGTTTCGTCCCATTCGTGCGCTGGTGACTAATGCTCAGTCGCACTGAGCATTCTAGAAGAGGTAGTGATGTCATCGAAAATCGAGCATTTTACCCCCGACATAAACTCGCGGCGCGGAGAGGGCCTCACGAGAGAAGTGTGCGGGTTCATTACGGGGACGGAATTCAAGGACTTGCCTGAGGAGCTCATTGAACTCGGCCGAAAATCCATCCTCGACGGCCTCGGGCTCGCGCTTTCCGGCTCTGTCGCTTCAAGCGGACGCCTCGTTCAGGACTATTTGAGCTCGCAAGACATTGTGGGCGACGCAACGGTTATCGGTTCCGCGCTCAAAGTGTCGCCTCGATTCGCGGCCTTCGCGAACGGCATTGGCATGCACGCGGACGACTACGACGACACACAGCTCGCGGTCGGCGCCGATCGGGTCTATGGTCTGTTGACTCATCCTACCGCGCCTTGCCTGCCCGCGGCGCTCGCCATCGCGGAGGCAGCCGATCGGTCAGGACGCGACCTCGTGCTGGCATACCATCTCGGAGTGGAAGTGGAGACCAAAATCTCCGAAGCGATGTCGCCGCGCCACTATCAGCACGGGTTCCACTCCACGGCGACATGCGGCACGCTCGCCGCGGCCGCTGCCGCGTCCAAGCTCTACGGGCTCGCGCTCGAGCCGAGCTTACACGCGATGGCCATCGCAGCGAGTCAATCGGCGGGCTTGCGGGAGAATTTCGGCACTATGACCAAGCCGTTTCACGCGGGCCGCGCAGCGGAGTCCGGCGTGCTCGCTGCCGATCTCGCGCGGAGCGGATGGACAGCGACCGATCGCATCCTCGAATCGCCGCGCGGATTTTTTCAGGCGCATGGGGGGGGCTACGCGCTCGAGGCGATGGAAGGGAAGCTCGGAACCCCATGGACCTTTATGGATCCCGGCATTTCCATCAAACCGCATCCTTCAGGCTCTCTCACGCATCCGGGGATGACGAAGCTGCTCGAGCTCATTGTCGAGCACGACATCGATCCAGCGAACGTCGAGCATGTTGACGTAGGTACCAATCACAACATGCCTAACGCGCTCATCCACCACCGGCCTGAGACCGAGCTCCAAGCAAAGTTCTCGATGGAGTTTTGTATGGCGATCTTGCTGCTCGAGCGCCGAGGCGGTCTGAGAGAGTTCGTCGACGAGGTCGTCCATCGCGGCGACGTGCAGGACATGATTCGAAAGATACACTTTGGCGTCCATCCGGCAGCTGAAGACGCCGGCTACGACAAGATGACCACGATCCTCGATATCCATCTCGCGGACGGTCGTCACATCACAGGAAGTGCCGACTTCGGCAAGGGCAGCCCATCGAACCCGATGAGCTACGACGAGGTCGCCGAAAAGTTTCGAGAGTGCGCGGGCTTTGCTGGGTTTCGAGCCGATCGGATCGAGCCGGTCATCGACGCCGTGAAGCGTCTCGAAGAGCTCGCCTCCGTCGGCGAGCTGACGAGTCTGCTCGCAGGGCGGAGGGAATAGAGTGGGCTTCGACGTCGACGTCGACCTCAGTGGTCAGGTGGCGCTTGTCACCGGAGGCAGCCGCAACATCGGGCTCGCGATCGCGGAAGCGTTTCGAAGCGCCGGCGCCCGCGTTTGCATCGTCGCGCGCGCCGATTCAGAGCAGCTCGAAGCAGCGCTCGACCGTCTGGATCCAAGCGGCGTCGACGCGATGAGCACGTTGCTCGACGTGGCTGATGAAGGCGCGGTCGTCGAGCTCTACGAGCGTATTGCAGACCGTTTCGGGCCGCCTTCGGTGCTCGTGAACGGTGCCGCGACGAGGCCCCATGAGTCCTTCACCGAGCTCAGCCTCGCGTCTTGGAACGCAGTGATCGCCACCGTACTTACCGGCGCTTTTCTCACTTCGCGGGAGCTCTTCCGGAGGCTTCCCGTGTCGCGGCAAGGCGCCATCATCAATGTCGGAGGTCTGAGTTCCCATCGCCCCCAAAAGGACCGGGCGCACGTGATTGCTGCCAAGAGCGGGTTGATGGGTCTCACCCGAGCCTTGGCGGAGGAGGGGCTCGGTCGCATCCGGGCGAATGCCGTCGTGCCGGGGCTGATCGATACCGAGCGGCGGCCCGGCCAATCGAACCCGCATCTCGGGGAGCTCGAACGCGGCCGCCCCGTGGGTACGAGCGAGGATGTCGCCCGCGTCGTGCTTGCGTTCAGCGATCCGCGGGACGTCTATATCACCGGCCAGACCGTGCATGTGAACGGCGGACGCTTCATGCCGTAAGCGCGTGCAGGAGGGTGAACGCCCTACGGTTCTTGCTGCGCGAGCGGCGGTGTGCTCGCCGGCGCGCGGCGGTGCCTTGTTTCGTGCTCGAACGCTGAGGCAAGGCGGATCAAGATCGGCTCGCTGAACGGTCGTCCTAGAAACTCTACGCCGATCGGTACGCCGAGTGGGGCGCTCGCGGTCTTCGGCGAGAAGCCCCCGGGAACCGTTATCGCGGGAAAACCCGTGATCGCTCCGAGCACGCCGTTGCGGTCGACCTGGTCCTCGCCGATGGGCACGACGAGTCTTTTTTGGTGTGGGTAGACTAGGGCGTCAAGCCGATGATCAGCCATCAGTTTCATAACGTGGTCGCGAAGTGTCAGGCCCGCGCGCCGCCGCTGCTGGTATGCGGGCTCGTCGACGCTTCGGGTGAGCGCGCGCTGGTAGAGGCCCTCGAGCATCGGCTCGTACTTACCGGAGGCGAGGACATCGCTCAGCGAGCGGACAGGCGTTCCGCTCGCGCTCAAATAGGCGCTCAGGTGGGCGTCGAGCTCGTAACCCGAGACCGACACTTCGGAGATGAGCTGGTCGGCATCGAGGTCGACGTCGAGCTCGACCGTCTCGGCGCCGAGCCGCCGCATGGCTTCGAGCGCCTCGTTCGTGACGCGAGTGATGTCTCGATGAATATCGTCGCGGCCGAAAAAAGAGCGAAGAACTCCGAGCCGTGCTCCTTTCAAACCAGCGGTGCCGACAGCTTGTGCGTAGCTCTCCATACGCCCGACGCTCCACGCCGTCGTGGGGTCGTCAGGGTCGTAACCGGCAACGGCGTCGAGGACCCTCGCGGCATCTTCGACCGTACGGGCGATCGGCCCCGCCATATCTTGAGTGAGGGCGAAAGGAATGATGCCGGCGCGGCTCACGAGCCCGCGCGTTGGTCGGATGCCGACGAGGTTGTTTGCGGAAGAGGGGGAGCGGATGGAGTTGACGGTGTCGGTGCCGATACCTGCGACGCCAAAGTTCGCGGCCACCGCGGCACCGGTACCTCCGCTGGAGCCTCCCGGTGTTCGCGTGAGATCATACGGGTTGAGCGTTTGTCCTTGAAGCGAGCTTCGCGTGATTCCTGAGGCGGCAAACTCGGTCAGGTTCACTTTGGCAATGATGACCGCACCCGCTTCCCGGAGTTTGCGCGCGAGAAAGGCGTCCGCCTTGGGGCGATAGCCTTCGAGGGCGAGCGAGCCTCCCGTGGTCGGCATATCTCCCGTCTCGACGTTGTCCTTGAGCAGAACAGGGATGCCGTGGAGCCTCCCAGACAAGCCGGAGTGACTAAACAACTCGTCCAGCGCTTCGGCACGAGCGATGGCGTTAGGGTTGACGAGGATGACCGCGTTGATCGCTGGGCCGCTCTGATCGTAGGCTGCGATGCGCTCGAGATAGACCTCGACGAGGCCACGCGCGGTTAGCTCTCCGGACTTCATCGCGGCGTGAATCTCGGCGATCGTGGCTTCGTCGACGCGAAAGGCAGCGTGTGCGGTAGCCGCAGCTCCCAGACATATGGTTGCGCTCACCGTGAATAGAACGCTGGCCGTTTGAGGGGTGATCCTTCGCATGGTCGTCCTCCAAGAGTCCTCGCAGCCCGATGGTAGCGGCACGGGCGCTCCGCTTCAAACGACGCCGCGCACCCATGGTGGAGCGCGCGGTTACTGATTGGGCAAAATGAAGTTGATCCAGACGACGCGCCGTCTCGCATCTGGGAAGAGACCTGGTATCATGGAGCCATTAACTAGTACCCGTCCTGACAGGTGTAAGAGGTTGAGAAAAAAGGGGTAATCGCAAATTTAGGGCTAGCCTTCTGAGGGAGTGTCGTTTAGTATCGAGTCGACAAAAACGCAGATTCTAAACGACTTAACTCCAAAGGAGACCAGCCCTAAATGCGAAAAACGATCAACCCACAACCAAGCCTTCGCGAGCCCTGGCTGGAGCTGGAGCACGCACGCGAGCTCGAAACGATATCATCGCTGCTCGATGCCCATCCTAAGCTCAATGAGCTGGTACTGCAAGACCTGAGGTCGGTCACCCCATCGGCAGGGAGCGATGTTGGTCGTGGGGGAATGAGCGCGGAGCAGGTTCTCCGGGCGTTGTTGGTCAAGCAGCTGAATCAGTTCACCTATCGGGAGCTGGCGTTTCACTTGGCAGACTCTCGAAGCTATCGGACGTTTTGCCAGCTCGGCATCATAGAGCCGAGCCCGTCGAAGTCGACCCTAGCAGCAAACATCAAAGCCGTGAAGTTCGAAACGCTGGAGAAAATCAACCGAGAGTTGGTGAGTGTTGCCGAGAAGACCGCGATCGAAAAAGGAAGAAAAGTACGAGTGGACTGCACGGTAGTGGAGTCGAATATTCATTCTCCTACGGACTCCGAGCTTCTTTATGACTGCGTCCGAGTTCTCACTCGCCTCATGTGCCGAACTCGCGAACTGCTGGGTACAGTAGTGGTCTTCGGCAATCGAACGCGTCGAGCGAAGAGACGTCGACTGGGAGTTCTAAACGCGAAGGATAAGGAACAAAGGCGTCGCGTCTATCGAGATCTACTGAAGGTGTCGGAAGAAACCTATCGCTCCGCTCAACGCGTTGCAGACCAGTTGGACGAGTCCGGCTTGACCGAGCCGGTGAAGCGAGCGAGTGCGGAGAAGATCGCCGCGGATTTTAAGCACTTTCTCGTCCTCACCGAAAAAGTCATCAACCAAACTCGGCGTAGAGTGATTGATGAAGAGCGTGTGCCTGCGGAGGAAAAGGTCGTTTCGATCTTCGAAGAACACACCGACATTATTCGCAAAGACCGGCGCGAGACTCTCTACGGTCACAAGGTGTGTTTGACTGGTGGCTCGTCCTCGATGATTTTGGATTGCGTGATCTTGGATGGGAATCCGTCCGATTCAACTCTCGCGGAAACCATGATCGACCGTCAAGTCGAACTCTACGAACGGGCCCCGCGCCAGGTTGCCTACGATGGCGCGTTTTCTTCAAAGGCAAACTTGGAAGCCATCAAAGGCAAGGGAGTTGAAGATGTTGCCTTTACCAAGGCTCACTTCGCGGTGACCGATATGGTCAAGAGTTCCTGGGTCTATCAACGCCTACGGCGATTTCGCTGCGGAATCGAAGGCGTCATTTCGTTCTTGAAACGAGTCTTTGGTCTCGACCGATGCACATGGCGCTCATTGCCTTCTTTCAAATCCTACGTATGGAGTTCCATCATCACCTGCAACCTGTTGGTAATGGCAAGGCACCTATTACGATAATAATGATTGCTCTTACTGCGTTTATAGCCATGGATTGCTGACGATTCGCCTCTCGTTTCGTCCAAGATTTTCATTCGCTTCCGAGCCTACGAGGTGCCGGCTGAAAACGTATAATACCCACATCTTCGATAGGCCTCTCGTACACCACAAGTTATGGTGTTTCTGGACAGGAACTAACTAACCCTAATCGCAAATAAACGTCACCGTGTCTGAGGTCTTTGGCCCCGTGAATAGCACCTTTTCCAGGTTCTGCATACACCGTGCAGAATCACCTATCGTGGCGGCGAGCGGGTGCCCCAGCATGAGCTTCTTGCCTGCGCCCAGTGCGGCTGTTTCGCGTTTTCGTGCTTCGAAGATTTTGCGATTAGGGCTAACTCACGTCCGCTACTATCGCGCCGCCCCAAAGGCGTCGCTGGAAAACTATACTTTGCAAAGGCGACCCCTTTGGCTTGCGGCTTTGGCGAAGCGCGCGATGGCGCGCGCCGGTCACTATGGGCGACATCTGTCTGCGGACCGCTTTCCGGGCGTCGCCGTTCTTTGCTATCACGGCGTGCGCGATCGGAGCACCGCTGCCTCCGATATTCCGTTCGGGCCATTGCACGTCAGCGAGGACGAGCTTCGTGAGCACTGTTCTGTGCTCGCGAAACACGCCCATCCCATCGGGCTCGGTCTCTGGCTCGATGCTCTCGAGAGGCGAAAGCACCTTCCGGACCGCGCGGTCCTCGTAACTTTCGACGATGGCTACCGCAGTGTCTCGACGCTCGGCAAGCCCATCTTGGAGACGTTCGATGTTCCGGCGGTTGTTTTTATTTCGACGGAAGCCGTACGCGCACGGACCACCGGTGGCTTTCTCGAGGCTCTCGGGGCAAGGGGCATCGACGGTTATGGCGTCGACATTTCGGAGTGGGCGGTGGCGCGGGCGAGCGAGACGCTCGGTCCTGGTCGCGCGTTTCGCTGCGACGCGGAGCTCGACCCGTTGCCGGCCGAGCTCGTCGCCAAAGGTCCCTTTCGTACCTTTATCCTCTGGGCGGTGTTCGAGCACTTTCGAGATACGTTCCGGGTTCTCGCGAAACTTTCGGAGGTGGCGGCGTCCGGAGGCGTACTGCTCTTGAACACGACGAACGCAGATAGCTTGTGTCATCGAGTCTTCGGCCAAGAGTGGGAGGGCTATTTCGATGGTTCGCACCACGGCATCGATCGAGTCAGCGCCGATAGCGTGCGCCGGGAGCTCGCGGCCTTGGGATGGCGAATCGAGCGGATGGAGACGGACGTCACCTGGGACAGGAGCGCAGACCCGCTGCATGCGACGCTTCGCGAATGGTGGCACGCAGATGCCCGCTTCCGTCAGTTGCTCGTCGAAAAAGAGCTTGGCGACTTTCTAACATGTGTGGCCATCAAGACCTGAACCACGTGCTCTACGACTCAGGCCTCGACGCGAAGGCAACACGAACCCTACGAAGCTTTCGTCGCGCGGCTGGGCCCGACCCAATAGCCAAGGACAGCGGTGAGCTTGTCCCCGTCGAGCGGCTTAGTGAGATAGTCATCCATGCTGGCGTCCAGGCACTTCTCGCGGTCGCCCTGCATTGGCGTGGGCAGTCATGGCGATGATAGGCGTGTGACGTTCGCTGCCCTCGTTCAATCGGATCTCACGTGTTGCGCCATACCCGTCCATGAACGGCATCTGACAGTCTATTAAAACGGCGTCGTAGCTCTCGACGCCGACGCTCTTGACGGCTTCGACACCGTTGTCGACCGCATCGCGTGAGAGCAAAATACTCATGCGGCTTCCCGATGGTAGAAACGCTGTGCCTTCTATTTTTTCATCCGCGCGCGTCGCCATTGATCTTTCTCGGCTGTGGCGGTCACTATGAAACCGTGATGCCGCGCTGAGCGAGCAGATCCTCAACGTCTCGAAAGCTCACGCAGAATCGGTGGTAGAGCCAGACGGCGGGTCGCTGACCCCTACCGCGTGCCCGAACCGTCATGATCGACTACGTGTTCTGCAGGAGCGGAGCGGGTCAAGCCGACCCTCAGAAAGGCGCTGATGCAGGATCGGTTTATGCTTGGGCGAACGACACCGAGCTCCGGGCAGGCGCAGAAACGCCCTCTAACCAGAAGTTCCCCTAACAGAAACACCTAGAACGGGGTGTAATTCATTGATTCTAAGTGGGAAACGAGAAAATGTGGCCCCACAAGTTTTCCCATGTATTGATCTGTTTTATATTGATATTAAGCTTTTTATGTGTATTATTGTTGCCATGTATGTCGACATCGTTCCCAACCGGAACTCCCGGCCAGCCATCTTGTTGCGCGAGGGTTGGCGAGAGGGAAAGCGCATCCGAAAACGCACCATCGCCAATCTGACGGAGTGGCCCAAGGCCAAGGTCGAAGCCCTGCGACGCTTACTGAGAGACGAGCCCTTGATGGCTCCGTCGGATGTGTTCGTCGTGCAGCGGACACTGCCCCACGGCCATGTCGAGGCAGTGCTCGGCACCATCCACCAACTGGAACTCGATAGACTCATCGCGTCGAAACGATGTCGCGAACGCGATCTGGTTATCGCCATGATTGCCGAGCAACTCATTCATCCCAGCTCGAAGTTGGGCACGACACGACTGTGGCACACGACAACGCTGGCGCAAGAGCTCGGCGTGGTCGATGCGGACGAAGATGATCTCTATGCGGCAATGGATTGGTTGATCCAGCGCCAGTCTCGGATCGAAAAGAAGCTGGCGAGTCGACACCTTTCCGAGGGTGCACAGGTGCTTTACGATGTGAGCAGTAGCTACTATGAAGGACGCACCTGTCCACTGGCTCTTTTCGGCTACGGCCGAGATGGTAAAAAGGGCAAACCCATCGTTGTCTATGGAGTGTTAACGGACCACGAAGGACGTCCCGTGGCCGTGGAGGTCTACCCGGGGAACACAGGGGATCCGACGACACTGCCGGATCAAGTACAAAAGCTTCGTGAGCGTTTTGAGCTTCAACAGGTGGTGCTGGTTGGTGACCGGGGCTTGCTCACTCAGACTCAGATTAAGGCAATAATAGACTTGACTAACCTAGCATCGAATGCTATCCTTTGAACATGAAGCAGCCAAAGACTTTATTGGAGGCCATCAGATACTTCTCGGATTTCGACCGTTGCCGTGATTTCCTTATCGGACTCCGATGGCCGGAGGGCGTCACCTGCCCCACATGCGGGTCCAAGAGAGTTCACTGGCTCGCCAGGGTGCGCCGATGGAAGTGTTCAGAGGAACACCAGCGGCGACAGTTTTCTCTGAAGACCGGGACCATCTTTGAGGATTCCCCCTTGGGCCTCGACAAGTGGCTCCCCGTCCTCTGGCTAGTGGTGAACTGCAAGAACGGTGTGAGCAGCTACGAGATTCACCGCGCGGTGGGCGTCTGTCAGAAAACGGCTTGGTTTATGGGACACCGTATCCGACTCGCGCTCCATTCCGGTTCATTCGAGAAACTGGTTGGCGAGGTCGAGGTTGATGAGACGTTCATCGGTGGGAAGGCCAGGAATATGCACGCCGACAAGCGGCGGCGGCGAATCACAGGGCGAGGTCCATCCGACAAGACGGCCGTTCTTGGGATGCTGGAGCGAGGGGGCATCGTTCGCACCATGGTTGTCAGCAACCGGAAGAAGAAGACTCTCCAACGGGAAGTCAAAAAGCACGTGGCTGCAGGCTCGGCGCTCTACTCTGACGCGCTAGCATCCTACAATGGCCTCGAGCGTGAATACGCTCACGGGACAGTGAACCATGCCATAACCTACGTCAATGGCCGTGTCCACACCAACGGCATTGAGAACTTCTGGAGTCTGCTGAAACGGGCGATCCATGGAACCTACGTGAGCGTTGAGCCCTTCCACCTGTCACGCTACCTGGACGAGCAGGCGTACCGCTTCAACGAGCGGCACGGAACGGACGATGAGCGCTTTACTCGAGCTCTTCGTCAGGCGGTGGGGAAGCGGTTGACGTATCTGGAGCTGATTGGTCAGGAGACACCCGTCTAGCCATCGGAGTACGGGCCTCCATCCGAATCCGCTCTGCGTCCTTCCGCGGTATTGAGAAGATCGTCTTCAGGGCCTTGGTGAAGCGGTTTAGCGCGGCGTCGCCCTCGTGGAGTTCTGGTTTCCTTAGCATGGTTCTTTCCTTGGGGGATTATAAGTGAACCTTGACAGGCATTCCACTAACCACAACATCTTGTGGTCGGCTTGATCACTACATCTTGTGGTTAGGGGGGTGCCAGCCAGGTAGCGCTCGGGGATGATCATCGGTTTTCTCATGGGCTTATAGCTTCTCCTTTGGAAGCTTTACCGATACCGCCTAAGCTGTTCGCCGAACGAACAGCTACAAGATTCTTCCTATGATCTTTTTTTAGAAAATCATACCTTCATCCAGAACTTTCCAAACCTGCGCTCCAACGCCTCTATCTCGACTGTTGTAATTTCTGGGTTTTCGTTTTTGGTGGTGTCTATTTGATACCTTGGTCCGCCATAAGGGAAAATGCTGTGTGGGTGTGCCAGCGTGATTCCATTACGGCATTTTAGTTTCCATGTTCCGATGATCCTGACGCCCCTTTTTTCTTCCAATGGTGCCAGGACATCTTTCAGGCACCGCACAAAGCGGCCTCTAACTTCAATTGCCCAGGGCACACAAACGATTGGGCGTGCAGTCTAGTTGTTGTTGGTCCTTGGAACTCGATTTCGAGAACAGATGAGGGCAGATCTACGGCTTCATCAAACTCTCTCCAATAGCTGTCAGGAGCTTGAAAAACCAATTGGCTGTAATTCTTCTCCTGGTAGCATGACATAATCTGTTGCTTCACGCAGGCATTTAGCTTCTCTTGGGCTTCTTCTCTCGTGCTCCCGCTAGAAATGATGTCCAAATCCAAGCAATGTGCAACGATTTTCCCGTTGGATTCGGTAAAGAGATAGTGTATGGCGGTTAGCCACTTGGTTTCGGTCACAGCCTTTCCTCCTTTTTCAGGCTCTAGTCTATATCAGAACCGAAGCCCACCGCCTAGCCGGAAGCCTCCGGCCTTGATTGCAATGACCTCCACTTCAGGCTCTAGTAAAAACAAACGCTTCACTTAGCTCAAACACGTTTCCGTTGTCATCGGTAAGCCCAACGGTGACTTCTAATCCCCTTCCTCTTTTCACCGTGGCCCTAAACCAAAAAATGACGGAAAAACGTCTTCGCGAATTGGCTTCAACGCGAGTTCGTCCAATAAGTTCGCGTCTAAGACGGGCACCTGATAACTCCTGGCGTTCTTCAAAAAAGCCTGTCGCTCTAAAAACATCTAGTCTAATAAAGTTGATTGTTGCGCCTACGCCTCCTAGCTCTACGAGATTTATATCTAGGATCACGCCGTTTCCCTGGTCGGTAACGCGAACGGCTGGAATATTCGCGTCAAGATGGATGATCGCCTTTCGTGGTGGCCTTGGTTGACGAGTTGTGGTCGGCGCCGGCGCTGGGGACGTTGGTGTACTCCCGCCCTCATCGCCACAGCCAGCCAGTACACCTACAAGTAGAAACAATGTTGCTCTCCGCATGGGCCATCCTTTCGTGGATTGGAGCCCGGAGAATTGGTCACCGGGCCAGTCGTCACAACGAACCGCATGTGGTTGGCATGCAGGATCCCGCCTATTTCCCCCTGGGAAGGAGGTCTTGTATTTAGCGAGTGACCCGATGGTCGAGCCACACGCGGTTCATTGTGACGGGAGGGATGGTATGCTAGGAGGCTAGGTTAGTCAAGTCTATTATTGCCCAGATTAAGGCTCTAAGGCAATACCCAGGACTTGGCTGGATCTCAGCCTTGCGTTCGACAGCGATTCGCAAACTACTGGACACGGAGTGTTTGCAGCTGTCGCTGTTCGACCAAAAAAACCTGGCGGAGATCACTTCTATTGATTTTCCCGGTGAGCGACTGATTGCTTGCTACAACCCTCTGCTGGCCGAAGAGAGGCGAAGGAAGCGCCAGGCCCTGCTTGAAGCGACCGAGGCCAAGTTCGACAAGATCCGCCGACAGGTTGCCCGGCGAACGAAAACTCCTTTGGACAAAGCTGAAATTGGCAAGAAGGTCGGAAAGGTGCTCAACCATTACAAAGTGGGCAAGCACTTCACACTGAAGATCGAAGATAGCCTTTTTAGCTACAGCAGACGCGAGGAAAGCATTCGCCGAGAATCGGAACGCGACGGCATCTACGTAATCCGCACCAGCGAGCCGCTTGAGCATCTCTCGGCCGAGGACACCGTGCGCAGCTACAAGCGGCTCTCTCAGGTTGAACAAGCCTTTCGTTGTTTGAAGGGCATCGACCTGTTAGTACGACCCATCCGCCATCGCGATGCCCAACGCGTGCGGGCACACATCTTCTTGTGCTTGCTCGCCTACTATGTGCAATGGCACATGAAAAAGGCCCTTGCTCCACTACTTTTCGTCGACGAGCAACTTGACGCCGACCGCGAGACCCGAGACCCCGTCTTGCCAGCTCTGCCCTCGACTTCGGCCAAAAACAAAAAGAGCGTCCGTCGCACATCTGACGGATTACCTATTCACAGTTTCCCCACGCTTCTTGCCGAGCTTGCTACCCGCAGTCTCAACCTTTGCCAACTCAAAGCCGACCCGACCGCTCCACCATTCCAGATGGTGACCGAAGCCAACTCAACACAACAACGCGCAATGCAACTGCTCGGTTTGTTCCCAGTGCCGGGAAACCTTCCCTGATGAAAAACTCCACGCGTTCAATACATTACGTCTGGCCTAAACCGGGAACTTCCGGCTAAAGCTCGAACGCGAGAGCACGGCGGCGCCCGCGAGCGAGCAGGAAGCGAAAGACGCCCCCGACCTACGCTCGGCCTTGGCACGGTGGGAAGACGAAGGGGGCAGCTGGCTTCCTCTTACTGAACCCGTGATCTCGGTCCGCAGAATTGGCGCGTCGGGCGTTGAGCTGGCGCGGTTCGGCGTTGGATTCGAGAATGGAGACGATTGAGGCGGCGGTAACCGCTACTTTCGCGGCTGCGTCATGCCTGACCGTTCGAGAGCCTCGTGTCGGTTTATCTGCGGAGTTGAGGGGACTGAGCGATCGAACTGTAGTCGCGGGAGTGCTTGATACGTGCGAGCGTCTCCAACAAGTTCCTTGTCGACTCGAATGGCCAGTCGTGGCCCTGCCCCATCTCGCGTGCCCGCGCACCGAGCGCACCCATGAAGCGGTGGAACTTACGAATAGCTGACAGCGTATCGAGTCCCGTGAATCGACATCGGCGCTCCTCGAAAAGGACGTCGATGGCATGGAGAAAGCGGATATCGTCTGGGGGGGAAAGGCCCGCGGGGTCGTTCAAGCGTTGTCGTTGGCCGACGGTGGGCGCATCCGTGAGCGCGCAGTTAATGAAGATCCGGACGACGTCACGACCCGGAGTTACGTTTCGGCGGGCCGCGTATCCAATAAATCCCAAGCGTTCTACCTCGCAGGACTCTCTAAGACTACCCACGGCGTACAACTTCGCCTTCTCACGCTTCGGAATCCGCTCCGAGACGCCTCAGGAAAACCTTCATTTCTTTTACGGTTTGCAAATCTCCGGTCTCGAGACCCAAGGCGATACCATCTTCATAGGCACGTCGGGCCTCGTCCTTACGGCCCAACTTCTCCAAGGATTTGCCCAACTGACGGTATGCCGCAGTGTAGTTGGGGTTGACGCGGATGGCCTCTTCAAAGCTCTCGACGGCGTCCGCGAAGCGGCCGCTTTTTGAGAGCTCGTTTCCAAGCCCGTAATGAAGCATCGGATCCCGTGGGTCCTTGGCAAGAAGCTCCTGGAACTTTTGAATTCGGCTGTCGTCGGCCATGCTTTTTTCCCGGAAGACGATGTAGCACTTCTCGGCAAAGCGGACGGAATCCGTAGCAGCGTACTGAGCAACCGCGTTATCGGCTGCACACGTGTCTCTAAGCTTCTTCACCAGTTCACGGAAGCGACCAGACGGTATCGCGCACGTAACCTCGTCGCTGGGCATCCCTGTGCGAACCCGGCTCAGCATGCAGCCGACGCTAACAGCCACTTCGTTTTGTTCCTTCGCGATCGCGATGATGTGGCACTGTGGCTTGCCTTCGAAGCGCAGGTTAGGAATCGCGTCGTGTAGAATCATAAGTGTCTCACTCGGGGATGGTTGAAACCCCTCGCCTTCAGGCGAAGCCTTTAGGAGGCTTGCGGTACGATCCCCGGATGAAAGGATATCGGAAATCATCGCACACGACGTATCAATTAAACTACCATTTCGTATTCATCCCGAAGTACCGCAAGCCGGTATTGAGAGGAGATGTAGCACTTCGCCTGCGGGAGTTGATAAGAGAGATCTGTGCGACGCACCACATAGAAATACTGAAGGGCCATGTACGGCCAGAGCACGTTCATCTGTTGCTGAGCGTGCCGCCACGGCTGTCGCCGAGCCGAGTAATGCAGGCGATCAAGGGGAAGACATCGCACAAGCTGATGCGTGATTTTCGAGCGATCCGCAAGAAGTTTTGGGGTCGGCACCTGTGGGCGCGCGGCTATTTTGTAGCGACGAGCGGAAACGTGACCGATGAGGTTGTGGCCAAGTACATCGAGCTGCAAGGAGAGCTGCCGGAAGACGACGAGTCGTTCAGGGTAAGCGAGTAATCCTCCGCCGTGCGCCTTTAGGCGACTTTAGTCGCCCGCGAACCCATCGCCTTTAGGCGATGGAGCGCACCCGCTCAGTTGGATCGCACGGAGGCGCAGAAAGATGACGTCGGGGTCCATCTCCGCCTCCTGCAGCGGGCCGTAAGTAACGTAGTTGTATCGTTGCTTCACCACCGGAATGGTCGGTACGATGTCCATCGTCACCCAACGGCTGTCGAGCAACGTGGTGACATCGCCATTGTGAGCAACCTCGTCGAGCGTCTTGAAACCATGTGTAACACTCCCAACGCTACAGTTGGCGTGGTCCTCGGACATGGTCGTAAAGGTTCTGTCGGTCGCCTTCATCCAAAAGACACATCCCGCAGGCACTTTGCCAGTCCTACCGTCCTGCGCAGGTTTGGCGACCCGTCCTGCGTAACGGGAGACTCCCGCCGGGACCTCCATCGAAAACGTGATGGCCAAAGGTGGTGCCTCAAGGTTCAAGAGCGACTGGAACTCTTCGGCAAGCTGTGCCCAATTTTCGTCGACCATCCGTATCCTCTACTCAGTTATGACACTGTGGGTTGCTTTGTATTCACGCGTGGAAGCCGGGGCATGGCCCATGGGCCTACCCGTTGCCGCACGACGTAGCATGACAATTTCCGCCAGGATGCTGACTGCTATCTCCTCGGGAGATTCGGCATTTAGCTCGAGCCCCATCGGGGACGTCACACGAGCGATCCGGTCCTCAGGGACTCCCCTTCTGCGCAATTCTCGAATGCAGAATTCCCAGCGCCGGCGAGATCCGATCACCCCAACGTAAGCGGCGCAGGTCTCAAGGAGAGTAGGCAGAGCCTCTACGTCCACGGGAACGCCTCGCGTCGTTAGCACGATGTACGTGTTTTCGTCGATGCAGACATGATTCGGCAGTTCCGACAAAGGACAGAAAACATGCTCGTCGGCGTCGGGTACAGCCTCAGGTGTAGCGTACTCCGCCCGGTCATCTGAGAGCACGACGCGAAAGCCCAACCAGTGGGCCAGGTGCGCAAACGCTCGGCCCACATGGCCACCACCTACGACGATGACCTTCGCTTGCGGGCGTATCGGCTCGAGGAGGATTTCTACGTCACCTCCACAAACCCCGACGTCTCCCTTCTCAATGTCTCGGAAGGCGTAGCAGAGGACGCGCGTCGCGCCCTCCGATAGCGCTTCAAGGGAGCTCTCGGACAAAGCGCTCCTCTACCTCACGGGTGCCACCGTGGCGGAACTTGCTGGCATGATGTTCATCGTTCTCAGATGGCTTTTCCCAAAGCACCGAATCCACATGTTAGCTTATGAAACTCGGAAAAAAGAACTCAAAAGCCACCTGATCACGATTCGCGGATTCTTTGTCGGCGATCGACTGTAAAGTGCTGTAATCGAGCCGCTTTCGGGGTCGAATCGCCTTCTTTTCGGCGCACAAACCCTGCATAACCTTGACCGAGGTCTCTCCTCAGATGAGCGCTTGCAAAAGAACGAAGTATGGATGCTGTGGGGAACGCGTGGTGTGGCCCAGCGTGCGTGGCCTCAGCGTTCCAACTCCAAAGGCGTAGTGCAAGATCAAGCGGTCTCCACCCGAGCGCTTGCGTCTGCGGAAAAGAGCGGAACTTCCCGGGGGGGTCGATGCGTATCTAGATTGAGGTGTTGGCATGTCCTCGATAATTTCACAGATCCGTTACGTGGGCCGCCGGCTCGCGCAGTCACCGCTGTTTATGCTCGTCTCCGTCATCACCCTGGCACTCGGGATTGGAGCGACGTCGGCGATCTTCAGCGTCGTCCATGGGGTGCTCTTAAAGCCGCTTCCCTTCGAAGAGCCCGAGCGGCTCGTGGGCGTCTGGCACGTCGCACCCGGTATCGGGTTTGACCGCTTGAATCAATCGCCCGCGCTTCATTTCACCTACCAGGACGAAAGCCGCGTCTTCGACGAAATTGGCATGTGGGACAACAACCAGGTGACCATTACCGGCGTGGCGGAGCCCGAACGGGTTCCCGCGATGATGGTGACGTATGGGACGCTCCGACTGCTGCGAGCCCGTCCGACGCTCGGTCGGATCTTCAGCGCCGAGGACGACGAGCCGGGAAGCGCCGAGACGGTCGTACTCGGCTACGGGTACTGGCAGCGACGCTTCGGCGCGAAAGCGAGCGTCCTCGGCCAGACGCTCACCGTCAATGGGCGCCCGCAAGAGATCATCGGCGTCTTGCCGGCGAGCTTCCGTTTTCTGCGGTGGAACCCGGACGTGTATCTGCCGTTCCAGTTCGATCGCTCCGAGCTGTTCATCGGAAACTTCAGCTATCAGGGGATCGCGCGACTGAAGGACGGAGCGAGCGTCGAGCAAGCCAACGCCGACGTCGAACGGATGGTCCCACTTGCCACCGAGACGTTTCCCTTCCCGACCGGACTGTCAATGGAGATGCTGAAGGACGCCCGCTTCGGACCCGACGTCCATCCGCTCATCGAGGACGTGATCGGCGACGTCGGCGCCACCCTCTGGGTCCTTCTCGGCACGGTGGGGATCGTGCTGCTCATCGCCTGCGCCAATGTCGCGAACCTGTTTCTCGTGCGCGCCGAAGGACGCCAGCGAGAGCTCGCCCTTCGAACGGCGCTCGGAGCCGATCGCGCTCGCGTCGCGAAAGAGCTTCTTGGTGAGAGCGTGACGCTCGGGCTTCTGGGTGGTCTCGCCGGACTCGGCGTCGCCTACGCGGCGATCCGCGTGCTCGTTGCCGTAGCTCCCGAAACGCTGCCCCGGCTCGAGGCCATTACGATCGACTCGACCGTGCTCGCCGTTACGCTCGGCCTGTCTCTCGCGGCCGGTGTTTTCTTTGGACTGTTTCCCGTCTTCAAATATACGAGGCCGCAGGTCATGGATGCTTTGAAAGACGGCCACGGCGGTGATGTACTGGCCGATGTCGGTGACCGATTTCTGGGAAGAGATCCAATTTGCGCAACGCAACTTAGCCTTCGCCGTGCGGACGAGTCGAGTCGGAGACCCGGGTTTTCTCCAGCAGATCCGCGAAGCCGTTTGGTCTCTCGCTCCCGACGTGCCGCTCGCTAACGTCTGGACGCTCGCCGAGATCCTCGACGAGTCGATGAACCGCACGTCGTTCACCCTCATCATGCTGGCCATCGCTTCCGCGGTCGCTCTTCTCATTGGCGCTGTCGGCCTTTACGGTGTCATCTCCTATGGCGTCAGCCAGCGCACCCGAGAGATTGGCGTTCGCATGGCCCTCGGCGCTCAGAAAAACGACGTGAGCAATCTCTTCCTGCGCCACGCTGCGGTGCTCGCGACTGTCGGCATCGCGATCGGTCTCGGCTTCGCTTTCCTGCTGACGCGATGGATGAGCGCGCTGCTATTCAACGTGAGTCCCGTCGACCCGACGACCTACGGCCTCGTGTCGGTGGTGCTGGTCAGCGTCGCGCTCCTGGCGAGCTACCTCCCCGCCCGGCGAGCGGCGACGATCAACCCGACACGCGCGCTGCACTGGGAATAGGTCTAGGCCCCATCGTCTTGTCGACGAGCTCGAGATTGTTGGAGGCGCTTTCGGCATGGAAGGTCCATGGTTGCGCTAGTCGGCGACGTACAGGCCGAGCTGGAACGCTCGGTACTTGAGCGCCGGCAGCTTCTCGCATCTGACGAAGCCCGGCGGCGCGTTGATCACGTCCGGGATACGGTTCACGAACTTCCGTCGTGACGGCAGTCGGCACGGCTGGGTTAGAGAGCTTGAGGTTTGGCTCGCCAGTGATCGTGACGGCAGTCGGCACGGCTGGGTTAGAGAGCTTGAGGTTTGGCTCGCCAGTGATCGACCATTCGTTGATGTCCGTCTCGCCTTGCTGGTAGACACGGCCGGTCATCTCGAACGAGAACGTCAATCCCTCGCTGGTCGCCACGGTGTCGACGTCAGTGTATCCGATCACGCGGCCGGCCGAGATCAGGGCGTCCAGGCTCCTGGAATAGGTGTCGACGGCGGCGATCTCCGGACGAGTGCTGGTGCCGTTGATGTCGCTGTTAGCCCGAGGCTGGTGACGAGCGCGCCGAGAGTGTTGCGGCCGAACGTGGGCGGCCGGTTTGCTTCGCGTTGCCGCGCGGCGAATTCGTCGGTGGTGTTGCCAGCTCGCACGTCCTTTCGTCCGTGCATTACCATGCGCGTCCATGGGGTCGGATGCAAGCTGGCCCGCGCGGTTGTATCCTTGAGTTCATGAGTAACACAGATCGATTTCAGCGGGCGATCCGGAGCATCGACGAGGCCAACGGCGAAGACCCGAACTCCGAGGTCGTCGACGGTGTGGCGCAGCCCAAAGAACTCCTGTACGGAGTGAGGATGCAGGAATGGGTCGAGAAGCTCGATTCCCGCGCTCCCGAAGCACTGCGCATCGCCGCCCGGAGCCAACACATCCGCAGGTGGGAGATTGGGGATGTCCCGGCCGCTGTTGAATTTGGTCGGGTAGCGGCGGCACCTGTGAATACTCTTAGGCAGCAAACTCATCGCTGTCAAGAGATTTCTGTTTGCTTCTAAGCGCGTGAACGAGAGCGCCCATATGGCGATAGCCTTTGATACGCCGGAACTTCTTCTCCGCCGTGACGACGCCGAGAGCGGTCCATCGGCGAACCATCGAAGGACTCTTCCAACGCTTGACGTTTCTCGATACTCTTCGAATGGTTCCGTTGAGATTCTCAATGGCGTTCGTCGTGGCAAGAGACTGGCGAAGTAACTCGGGCAGAGCGAGCTTCACGACCGTGAGCGTCTCTTCCATCCCTTCGCGAAGGCTTCCGGCAGCTTCATCGTGGCTGTTTCGCTCGAGCCACGACACCAATGCCTGAAGTCGCTTGCGCGCCTTGTCGGCACTCTTGCACTTGTAGGCTTTCTTCATCGTCTGGAGCACGTAGGCGTGACGAGACTTGGGAAGGTACGAGCGAAGATTTCGGAGTTTATGGATCTGGCACCTTTGGATGACCGCGAGATCCCCCAACACGTCGACGAGTGCCTTGCGGATACCTTTGCCTCCGTCCACTACACAGAGAATCGACTCATCGACGCGCAAGCCTCGCTCGAGAAGGTCCTGCAACATCGCGGTGCACACCCGAGAGTTTTCCGTCGAGCCCAGCCATATACCCAGGGGCACCTTCGTTCCATCTATTGTGATACCGAGAGTTACGACGACGGTCTGGCCGGCCACCTCAAGGCCATCCATCATCAGTGCCGCAAGTTCGTACTCCTCTAGCCGCCGAGACAGGTATTGCTCGAGCTTCTTCGTCGTCTGGCTTACGAGGTGACGGCTGGCGGCACTCTTGCTCGTGCCACGAGACTTCAACTTGGCCGCGGGTTTGTCCAGACTCCGTTCGTAATTTCGGGTCGATACCCCCACCAAGATCTGATTCAACACTCGCTCTGGAAGCGGGTCTTCTTCGCGGAAGGCTTCGAAGTGTGGAAGCGACGCCTCCTCACCAGACTTCGAACGCACTCGAGGTCGCGACACTTGGATGCGACGACCACCGAAGCTCAGCTCTCCGTTCGTGCTCCCCCAGTGGTTATGAGTTCGCTCCTTCTCGTGCTTGCCCTTGAGCCCCGCGACCTCCTCGGCGTCCTCTCTGAGCAGTAGGTGCAGAGCTGTCAGTCCTTGCTCGTACACCCATTCCGTCAGATCCGCCTTCGTGGCCGCGATCCCAGCTATCATCGGTAGCAGTATCTGACCGGCTTGGCCAACTACCTTGCCCGTAGGCGAGTGCGTTTGCTTTCTTACTGGCTTCTTTGATTTCCTAGGCATTGGTGGCTCCTTGTCCCCCTCTGGAGACGGTTGTTTGGCAGACCTATTCTTAGGCCGGCCAAGGAGCCGCCGCTACCCCAAATTCAACATCCGGCGGGAGTGCGCTGGGCTAACTGAAAGGAGCCTATGGGTGGAAGTCCAATCCGACCAAAAGTCGTAGCGGACAGGTCGGGACCGAGTCTTGCGGGCGTCGTGGCAACGCGGGGTCCGAAGCGTAGACAGGGGTCGTGCAGGGTGTGTGAATGTAGCCTCGAAATGCTGAATATCGCGGAAGGCCGAGTTGATTCCCGTCAATGAAGGCAGCATGTGGGCCATCGCTATCGCGAGATGGTTACGCTCCGCCGGGGTCGTGGACCACATCACGTACGAAGAGTTCCTTTCGGGACCCAGGAGGTCCGGCCGGGTCCATCGGAATGGTCACCGATGGGGGCGTCGCGCAAGGGAAAACCGAAGCGCGGTGCTGAGCTGAGGCCGGAAGTCGGACCGATTCATAGTGTGTGCTGGGCAGCGTCCAGATCAGGAAGGTTGAAGTCCCTCTGGTGCTCGGATGAGGAGCGCCATATCCAAAAGCGGGGGTAACGCCTCGCTGGCCGGGGAACGCGGATAAGGAGAACCCTAAACGGGCACGAAGTTGGAAACGATGGCTACTGCCAAGGGGATGTACCTAAGTTCGGGTTCTGTCCACTGGACAACTGGAGGACAGGGTGTCCACCGCGAGGTGGAATCTGAAGGGTATGCGGAGCAGTACCGGGCCGTAATCGAGGGGGCGACCCCGTTGATGAACCGGTCGGCCAAAGGTGGGGCAAGGTCGAGCCTGCACTATGGAGGCGAAGGCGTTCTCATTCACCCACCGAATCAAGGTGTTTGCGGACGGCACGGTACGGAAGATCTGGACGTGACCCCAGGAGGGCTCATTGGGTTCCCGAGTGGCGTCGGGATAAGCGACCCTATAAGCGAGAGCGAAATGGGAAGTGAAGCCGGGTGAGTCGTCGGACAGCCCAATAGTACCTGAAGCGCGGTGAAAGTCGTGTGATCGAGAGATCGGCAGCCGAGTGGGCTGGGGAAGGGGGCTGGCAAAGGTGGTTGGTGACAACAAGGATGACAGACGAGTAAGGGCGATGACGCGGATAAGTTCCTTTAGTGAAAGACCCAGAAGTGATCGTCCGAGGAAACTGTCGGCCTGGTTGAACCCAACGGGTGAGAGGAAGGTCCACTCTCTGGTGGACAAGATATACAAGCGGAAGAACTTGGAGCTGGCCTGGAACCGAGTGAAGCGGAACAAGGGTGCCGGTGGCATCGATGGACAAACTCTGGACGAGTTTGAGGAGCAGCTTGATGCGCACCTCAACCGACTCCATGAGGAGCTCAAGACCGATGCCTATCGTCCACTACCTGTTCGGCAGAAACTCATTCCCAAGGCTGGACAACCGGGAAAGTTCCGCCCGCTCGGCATTCCGGCCGTTTATGACCGCGTGTGTCAGCAGGCACTGCAGAACCGGTTGGAACCGATCTTCGAGCAGGTGTTCGATGCCGCCAGCTTCGGATATCGACGAGGAAGATCGACAAAGGATGCTTTACGCAAGATCTGGCAAGAGATCGAAGAGGGTTACGAGTGGATCGTGGATGCGGATCTTTCCAATTTCTTTGGGACTGTGGACCATGAGAAGCTCCTCGCTCTTGTTGCCAAGCGAGTGTCGGATGGTCGCGTCCTTCGTCTTATTCGCAGCATGCTCAAAGCAGGCTGCATGGCGGAGGGGAGACGGCTCCCGACCGAGCAAGGTGCACCGCAAGGCGGTGTGGTCTCACCGATCTTAAGTAACGTCCTTTTGACTCCGTTTGATCGGGAGATGCGCCATCGTGGCTATCGCCTGACGCGGTATGCCGACGACTGGGTCGTGACATGCTGCACCAAGGCAGAGGCCCAGAAGGTGCTGGCCGAAGCCCGGATGATCCTTACGACGTTGGGTGTAACCTTGAACGTGGAGAAGACTCGTATCGTTCACGTTGCACACGGCTTCGAGTTCTTGGGATACAAGATCAAGCGGGGTAGTCGCCCTTTGGCCCTACCCTCACACAAGATCCGTACGGGTGTCCGCAAGGGTGACCTGTACGCGTACCCTCGACAGAAGTCGCTCCAGCACTTCAAGGATCAGATTCGGCGACGGACCTGTCGCAAAGCTCCTGTGAGTACGCAGCAGCTAATCGACGAGATCAACCCGGTTATTCGCGGTTGGGGTCTTTACTATCATAAAGCTCACGTCCGCAAGCTCTTCGCGCGTCTCGATCGTTGGATCCTGCGACGTATCTGGTCGCATCGGTTCAAACGCTGGCGCTGTCGGGGGTGGAAGCAGCTCCCGGAGCGTCAGCTCTACGATGAGATGGGCCTCGTACGCTTTGTCTTCCTGATTCCTTCCATCAAGCCGCGATGAATAATCCAACCTTTGTGAAAGCCGGATACGGGAAAACTGTATGTCCGGTTTGAGCGGCGGACGGGGGTCAGCGCTGCGGTGCGCCCCCTCCGACCCGACACTGAGGAAGCTATCGAAGGCAACGAGATGGTGGAGGGAAGGGATCGGCCTGGAGGGAACCCACGGGAGAGGGCTAAGGTCCGGACACAGCGCCGGGTCGCCTTACCGCCAAATCTCACGCGGGTGAACGAAGCAGCGAAGCGAGATAGAAAGGCTCGGTTCACTGCGTTGCTGCATCACGTGGATCACGAAGCGCTCTATCGAGCGTTTCGTCGGTTGAAGCGCAGCGCAAGCGCTGGTGTCGACGGAGAGACTGTCGCCGATTACGAGAAGAACTTCGTGAGCAACATCAAGGATCTTTGCTCGCGGGTACACGCCGGTCGCTACCGACCACTACCGGTGCGGCGCGTGTACATTCCTAAGTCGGATGGCGGAAAGCGCCCTCTTGGAGGCACTGAAAAAGAAAACGAAATTTCGCCTCGCAACAGTTAGTGAGCGGGGGGTCTTTGGGTGATGCCCGCGGAGGGGGGGCCGCCCGGCATTCGACTTCAAGGGGTGCCCTGGCAAGGTGGTCTCCAGACGGAACGGAGATCGCCTTTCAGGTGGGGGGCAGCAGCAACTGGGCCATTTGGGCGGTCTCGAGGATGGGGGTGAGCCGCGCCAGGTGACGGATGGTCCCGGAGACGAGCAACACCCCGAGTGGTCGCCTGACGGTAAGTGGTTTGTGTTTCAGTCCATCGGGCGCGGAGCCGGTCTCTGGCGCATTCCCGCCGCCGGAGGAGAGGCCGAGCCTGTCACTGAGGGTAGGTCATACAGACCTCGCTGGTCGCCCGACGGGAAGGAGATCTACTTCGTGCGACCGACCGATATCAACGTCAACATCTGGGCGGTGTCGTTAGAGGATGGGCGCGAGTACCCGGTCACCGATTTCTCGGGACGGCACGGGAGCGTCTACCGGCAAACCCTCGCCACGGACGGAGAATACCTCTACTTCACCTGGGAAGAAGATCTCGGCGACATCTGGGTCATGGACGTCGTGACGGACGAAAGCGAGTGATCGGCCGCACCCTATCCCACTACAAAGTGCTGGAAGAGATCAGCCGAGGCGGGATCGGCATCGTCTACAAAGCCCTTGACCTGAAACTCAACCGCGAAGTCGCCCTGAAAGTCCTTCCTCCCGAGCTCGTCTCCGACCCCGACCGTAAGCGCCGTTTTGTCCGACAGGCAGGGGGGCTGAGAGACACAAGGACTATGAGAACACGGAACATGGCGCGGCAGAGTTTGCCCTCTCTCACGTCGTGATCTCAAGTGCAAAATCCGCTCTCCGGCCGGCACGAGCAGGACTCGTAACTCTCTGATTTCAAACGCGGGCGAGTTTTGATGATGGACAAGGGTGTCTACAGGCAACTGGGGGCTGTTCAACTGCAGGAGCATCATCCACAGTCTGGGAGGCGAGATTCAGCTCGAAAGCGTGGAGGGAGCGGGTACGACAGTAAAGATCATTCTACCTACCGAAGATCATGAGAGATAGAGCGGATTTCAACCCGGTACACTTGAGTCATGAGGTCCATCCAAAGTCGGGTCGCCGACGGCGTTACCGTTGCAAGATATGTGGGGGAACCGTCAGCACGAATACGGGCTCGGCGTACAGCGGTCTTCGCTGCACTCGGAAGGAGTTCGACCAAGGACAAGGCGTGCTCCAAGCCAGAATGCGAGAACTTTGGAAACTTGGGCATCAACATCGGTGGCCACGGCTGGTTTACCACCACGGGCCTGCGAGTCGACGGCGTGAGCATTTCTGCGACGGCCCGTCTCACGGGTCGTTCCCGCAACACCGTCGCACGCTGGCTCGAGCGGGCCTCGAGAGCGGCTGAGCGCTTCAACCGGCAAATGCTACGGGACTTCGAGATCGTTGAGCTTCAGGCCGATGAACTCTACACGATCATCGGCAGCAAGAGCAGGCCGATGTGGCTCTTTGCGACCATCGAGGTGTGTTCACGCTTGTGGGCGAGTAGCCTCGTCGGCCACCGCTCCTATCGGAACACCAAGGCCGTACTCAACGACGTCATCCTGCGGGGGCGCCTCGTTGGAATCCCACTGATCGCGACGGATGGCTTCGAGTTTTATTTCACGGTGATCGGTCGCCTCATGGGTCCAGCTTGCGTTTACGGCCAAGTGATCAAGACTCGGCGGAACAATCGTGTCGTCCGAGTCGAAAGGCTCCCGAAGATTGGCACTGCGAGACGCTTGAAGGACGCGCTATTGGAGTCAGAGGATTCCGAGACGCTGAACACGTCGTTCGTCGAACGTCTAAACCTTACTATCCGGCAAGGGTCGGCGTACTTGCGCCGGCGGTCGCCGTGCCACGCCCGATGCGAAGACCAGCTCCGCGGGCACGTTGAGCTCCTGCGTTGTCATTACAACTTCGTCCGGCCGCACAGAGCTTTGAAGTTCGGGCGAGAGACCAGGACGCCGGCGATGCAGGCCGGCTTGGTGACGAAGCGGTTGTCCTTTAGCGACATCTTCACCGCACGAGGCTTCTCTCAACATGTTTTTGTCGCGGTCGTGTGCGCCTCCCTTACCGACTACGTCACAAGATCTGACAAGGTCGAGCTGCCGAGGGTCTGCTGGCCGACCTGTCGAGTCGCCGCCTAATCAACAGCTAATGACGCAAGCACCGGGCAATTTCGTCGACGACTATTGCAACTGGCAGCGCTTCTCGGAATATCGGAGCTTCGTCTTCGATTCGAGGATTGGGGATGCGGTAGCCGAGCTCCTAGGGTCGAGAGCGGTGCGCTTTTTTCACGAGCACGTGCTCGTCAAAGAGCCGGGTACGCGGGAGATCAGTCCCTGGCACCAGGACCAGCCCTACTACTGTGTGGACGGGGAGCAAGTTTGCAGCATTTGGCTTCCTCTCGACCCCGTGCCCCAAACGGTGTGTCCCGAGTTCGTCGCCGTCTCCCATCGGAACCGGATGTTCACACCGCTGAAGTTCGTCGACCACCGTCCGTATGACGGCGCGTTCGAGCGATTCGAAGACGTTCCGGATATCGAGGCCACGAGACGGGACTACGAGATCCTGTCCTGGGCGCTCGAGCCCGGTGACGCGATTGCCTTCCACATGAAGACGGTGCATGGCGCGCCATCAACAGCGACGCTCGCGACGAGACGCCGGGCCATCGCGACCCGCTGGCTAGGAGATGACACTGTTTTCGCGGAGCGGCCCTTCGCGACGTCGCCGCCTTTTCCGGGGCTCGAGCTCGAGCCCGGCGATCCGATGGAGCACGAGCTGTTTCCGGTGGTGGTTTCGAAAAGCTAACGCGGTGTTGCTGGCACGTGGACGCACGAGCAGCTGCAAGTTCAGCGTCCGGGCGCTCGCCTTCGTCATGTGCGGGTACGAGAGCCATCACACGAGGATTCGGCGCGAACGCTACCTATGAAGAGCGAGTCGGTCAAGATCGGTTTCTGGACGGCGACATTCATGGTCATTGCCAACATGATTGGAACCGGAATCTTTACGAGTCTCGGGTTTCAGGTCGCCGATATCCCTTCGGGTTTTCCGATTCTGATGCTGTGGGTGCTCGGCGGCGTCGCGGCTCTATGCGGAGCGCTTACTTATGGAGAGCTCGGCACCGCACTTCCGCGTTCGGGCGGCGAGTATCATTTGCTGTCACGGATCATGCACCCCGTGCTCGGCTTTCTCTCGGGCTGGGTCTCCGCTACCGTGGGATTTGCCGCACCTACCGCGCTCGCGGCCATCGCGTTCTCCACTTATCTCGCGACCGCGTTTCCCGCGGTTCCCGTCGTACACACGGCGGCAGCTCTCGTCCTGTTCTTCACAGTTCTGCATTGCAGCAGCGTGTGGTGGGGAACGCGTTTCACGAATGTTTTGACGATCCTCAAGGTGCTGCTCCTCCTCGTCTTGATCGGTTCCGCTTATCACGTGCGCGTCCCTCAAGACGTGACCCCGTTTCCGACCGACGGCGATTGGGATCTCATCGTGACACCGGCCTTCGCGGTCTCGCTCGTCTACGTCGCCTTCGCTTACACGGGGTGGAACGCGGCTATCTACATCGTCGGTGAGATGGAGTCGCCGCCGCGGGACCTGACTTGGGCTCTTGTTCTGGGCACGGCTATCGTGTTCGTTTTGTACACCTTTGTGAACTACGCGTTCATGTACACGGTGCCGTTTCCGGAGCTCGCCGGCCAGATCGAGGTCGGCTATCTCTCAGCGTCGAAGATCTTCGGCGACGTGGGCGCGAATCTCATGGCAGTGACGATTGCGCTCATTCTTACGTCGACCGTCAGCGTGATGATCTATGTCGGGCCGCGGATCGTGCAGGTAATGGGGGAGGACGTACCGCTTTTGCGCTCGCTTGCGTACAAGAGCGCGGGCGGCATTCCGACCTACGCGGTGGTGGTGCAGTCCGCACTCACGCTCGGCTTCATTTACACGGCGACGTTCCAGCAGGTGCTTCTCTACACGGGTTTCACTCTCAACTTGATCACGGCGCTGACCGTTGCGGGTATCTTCGTCTTGAGGCACCGCGAGCCCGAGCTCGAACGGCCTTATCGTACTTGGGGTTATCCGTGGCCGCCGATCATCTTCCTCGTGCTCAGTGCGTGGAGCTTGAGCTTTATGCTCTTTACCCAACCGGCCGAATCGCTCGCGGGCCTAGCGACGCTGATGCTCGGTTTGGTGATTTACACGGCCGACTATCTCGCTCGTCGCTCTTAGCCTTCCGGCGCCTTAGCCGTACCAACGATCAGTGACAGAATAGCGCTCTGGCCCCGAGAGGCTTATAATCCCGCGCGAATTGGAGGCATGGATGGATCGCAAGTTTTGGCTCTCATTCTGTATGCTTATGCTTGCTCTCGCATGCGCCACGCCGGAGCCCGAGGACCCCGCCGACCTCATTGTTCAAAGTGGTCGGATCTACAGTTTCGGTTGGGCCGAGCCCGCCCCCGACGGCGCTCCGGCTTCTGGCGCGCCCTACTCGGATTCGGGATGGAGTCCGGATGCGGAGGCGGTCGCCGTTAAGGATGGCGCAATCCTTTTCGTCGGCTCGAATGCTGAGGTCGAGCGCTACAAAGGTAGCGCTACGCATGTCATGGACGTGGCTGGGGCGACGGTCTTGCCGGGGCTGATCGACTCGCATACGCATGTCGTGGGCCTAGGCCAGCTCGAAGTGCAGGTCAATCTTATCGGTGTCGGAACGGAGGAAGAGGCCGTCCAGCGGGTCGTAGACGCTTCGGGTGACGTCGCGGAAGGGGAGTGGATACTCGCGCGCGGTTGGGACGAAGGCGCCTGGGCGTCGCGGTACCCGACGTGGGATTTGCTCAGCGAGACGTTTCCGAACAACCCCGTCGTGATGGACAGCCTGCACGGGTTTGCTGTCTGGGCGAACGAGAAAGCGTTCGAGGCGGCCGGCATCACTCGGGACACGGCCGATCCGAGCGGGGGAGAGATTTTGAGGGATGCGAGCGGCAACCCGACCGGCATCGTGCTCAATCGTGCCAGTTTGCTCATCGACGCCGCGATACCCGAGCCCACGGACGAGCAGTTCGAGGGTTATCTCAGCGCGGGCCTCGAGCGCATGGCGCGGGACGGCTACGTTCAGGTCCACGAGGCTGGCGTCGAAAGCCGTTTCATGGATGCGCTCGAGTCGCTCGAGAGTAGCGGTAGTCTTCCGATCCGTGTTTACGCCATGTTATCTGCCCGTGATGACGAGCTCTGCCGCAAATGGCTTGAAAAAGGTCCCGTTCAGGACAACGATCGCATGCTTATCACGCGTTCGGTCAAGGCCTATTACGACGGTGCTCTAGGCTCACGCGGAGCGCGTTTGCTCGAGGATTACTCGGACCGTCCCGGTCATCAAGGTATCGCCGGCGACGAGTACGGGTTCGACACGGAGCTCGTCGCGGAGATGATGCGCTCGGGCTTTCAAGTCGGCATCCATGCGATCGGCGACGCAGGAAATCGAGAGACGCTGGACTTTCTCGCAACGGTTGTCGAAGCCGACCCCGAGACGAAAGCGCTCCGCCACCGGATCGAGCACGCCCAGGTCGTGCATCCGGACGATTTCGCGCGCTTCTCGGAGCTCGGCATCATCGCGTCGATGGAGCCGCCGCACTGTGCGGAAGACCAAGCGTGGGCTGAGGATCGGCTGGGGCCGCACCGCGTGCGGGGTGCTTACGCATGGCGTACGTTGCGACAAGCCGGCGTTCGGCTCGCTTTCAACTCGGACCTCATTGGCTCGGACCACGACATCTTCTACGGGCTTCATTCCGCGATCACGCGGCGCGACAGGGACCAGAAATCCCCGGAAGGCTGGTATCCAGAGGAGCGCATGACACCTGAGGAGGCGGTGCGTGGCTATACGATCTGGGGTGCCTACGCAGGCGGTCTCGAGAAAGAGACCGGGACGCTCGAGGTAGGCAAATGGGCGGACATTACGATCATGGATATCGATCCGCTCGTCGTGGGCGCGATGGAGCCGGGAAAGCTCTTCGACGGTAACGTCGTCGCCACCATCGTCGGCGGTAAGATTCTATACGAAGCGGAGTAAAACTATGTCGAAAACGAAACTTCCAATGGTCGTTCTGGCAACGGCCATTGTCTCCTCGGGCGTGACACTCGCGATTCAAGAACAGCGCAGTCGTCGCGAACCGCAATTCGAGAACGAGCACGTCAAAGTCTGGAAGAGCATTATCCTTCCGAATCAGCCGCTCCGGCTGCACCGGCACGAGAACGGCCGCGCGCTCATCGCGCTGACCGACGGCAGCCTCAAAGTCATCAACGAAGAGAACGAGCAGGTCGACACCTATGAGTGGAAAGCGGGCAAAGCCTATTGGCTCGACAAAGACCCTCCGGGCATACTCCACGGAGATTTGAACGAAGGACCGGGAACGATGGAGGTGATCGTCGTCGAGCTCAACAGCGGTACCTGATCTCGCGCTACCAACCCTCACACTCACGGAGCGAGGTGATGTGCGCCACGTGATGGCGTCCGTGCCACGCGTAGAGGGCGATGTTTTGTTCGACCGTTACCGGGCCAAGCTCCGAGTGGATGAAGGAGCGGGCGAGCTCCTCCGGGCCTAGAGAGCGCAGAAATTGTAGCCACCGCTCGTGTAGCGACTCGAGGAGCGTGAGCGATGTCTCGACAGAAGCGTTTTGCGCGTCTTCGAGCCGAGCCCAAGTGGCTTCGTCATAGCCTTTGACCATTGGAGATTCTTCCGTCACGGCGAGCTTGAACCGAACATAGCTGTTCAGATGGCTGTCGGGTATGTGGTGCACGACTTGGCGAACGCTCCAGCCGTCGGGGCGATAAGGTGTGGCGAGTTGCTCGTCATCGAGCCCGTGTACGGCTTCGCGAAGCTTCGCGGGCGTGTCAGCAATCTGGCGCAGTAGCGTCTCGCGCTCGCTGTCGCTCACGCTGTTCGGAAACTGGAAATTGCCAATGGGGTAGCGCAGGTCGTCGCTCACGTCGTGTTCTCCTTTGGCGGGATTATAGAAGGAGGTGGGAAGCGCTCCCAATTGCCTCGGGACATTCCTTCAGGCCTTCAGGCCTTCAGGTGTTGTTCAGTATTTGCATGGCGGTGCCGCTGAAGATACGTTGTTTTTACATATTCGGGATGCGCATCGCCTCGATGGTCTCGACGGAGCCTTCGACCGAACCGAGAAGGTGCGGGTAGTACGTGCCGAGCGCAATGCGGTCCACATGTGCTCCTTGCCGCCATACGTTCCGCGAAACAACAAAAACTGCCGCCCCCATTGCGGGAGCGGCAGCCCTTGTCCTTGTCCTTGACGGTGGACGGTGGACGGTGGCTACGCAGCCTGTGACTTGGCCGCGCTCAGAACCTTGTCGAAGACCTTGACGGCCTTTTGCATCTCGTCCATCGTGCCGATGGAGATGCGGCAATGCGTCCACAGCGGCGGGAACGGACGGCCGACGCGGACGCCTTGCTTGCGGCAGGCTCCCTGGAAGTCTTCGATGGGCATTTGGACGTCGACGAACAGGAAGTTGGTCTGGGCGTCGGTGTCCTTGTACCCGTGATCGTGGAACCACTTGCGCGTGAAGCTGCGCGCTTCGTTGTTCCGATTTTCCTCGTTCGGGATGAAGCTCGGATCGCTCGCGTCCCGTTCCAACGCTGCGATGGCGGCGGCATAGCTCAAGCTCGACACCGAGTTGCCCATGTGGAACTTGGTGAGCTCTTTGACCGTGTCTTCGTGCGCGATGGCGTAGCCGATGCGAAGTCCGGCCATTCCATAAGCTTTCGAGAAGGTGCGCGCGACGATAAGACGCGGATTCGCGATCGCCTGCGGAATCATCGTCTCGTGGCCCGGCGTGGTGACGTAGTCGATATACGCTTCGTCCACGAGGATCCGAAGGTCTTTGTTCATCTTGAGAACACGCGGGATGAACTCCTTGCTTTCGGCGGGATCGACGAGCGAGGCTACCGGGTTGTTCGGGTTGCAATAGAAGAGCATCCCTGCGCCTTTGCAAGCGTAGAACGTCTGGTCGAGATCCGTCGAGTAGTTGCTCGTAAGCGGAACCGCTTTCGTCTTGTGGCCGGCGAGAGACGCGTAGCCGAAGCATTCCTCATAAGTTGGAAGCGAGCCCACGAGAGCTCTCTGGTTCGATGTGTACGTGTGGGTCGCGTTGACGAGGATCTGAGTCGAGCCCGCGCCTACGAGCACGTTGTCTGGCTTCACGTTCCATTTTGCGGCGATCGCTTCGTTGAGCGGTGTCGCATAGGGGAACGGGTAGCGGCCCGGCTTTTCGCCGTGCCCGCCGAGCGCTCGGTCAATGGCGTCGAGCACCGGTTTTCCGGGGCCCATCGGGTTCTCGTTATTGGCGAGGTTTATCACGTCGTCCACGGGGAGCCCGGCTTCGGCAGCGAAGGCGATGGACTCCTGTTTGCGCGTGCTGATGAGCGTAGCCGCGTAAGCTCCGGCAGCACCGACGCCCAAGTTCTTCACGAAATCACGTCGCGATTGCGACATAGCAACCTCCTCAGTTTCTCTAAACTCGTTCACAGATAGTTTGCTCATTTGGGCGTCGTTTAGTTGCTGCCAGCGCCAGCGCCAGCATCAGTAGCCGTAATACCAAGCACCTCGGCGAACACTTCCGTGGCGCGCTTCATCTCGTCCATGGTGCCGATCGAGATGCGGGCATGCGTCTTCTCGTAAGGCGGGAAGTCGCGACCTACCAAAACCTTGTGCTTCGCACAAGCTTCGCGGAAATCTTTCGCCGGCATGTTCGTTTTCGCAAACATGAAGTTGGTCTGGCTGTCCGAGACCCAATAGCCATGGCTGCGGAAGAACTCCATCGTGAACTTGCGAACTTCGGTGTTGCGCTTGACTTCTTTCTTCAAATGCTCAGGGTCGTCGAGCGCCCCCATAATGGCGGCGAGCCCGAGGATGTTGGTCCCGAAGGTGAGCTTGTAAGCGCGAATCTTGGCAGCGGTCTCTTTCGTCGCGAGCGTCCAACCTTGACGTAGCCCAGCCATCCCGAAAGCTTTCGAGAAAGTGCGCGCAACGAGGACGTTGCGATGCGTCAATGCGAGCTCTGCCGCGGTGGAATAAGACGGCTTCGTCACATATTCATGGTAGGCTTCGTCCACGAGGATATAGGTGAACGGGGACGCCTTCGTGACGTAACGCACGAAGTCGTTGACGTCGCTACGGCTGTGTGCCGTGCCCGTCGGGTTGTTCGGGTTGCACAAGAACACAAGGCCGGCGCCAATGGCCGCACCGGCCATCTTGTCGAGGTCGAGCCCGAGGTCGGCCGCATTCGGGACCGTCTTGACGGGCACATCGAAATACGCAGCCGTTCTCGTGGGGCTTTCGTACGAGCACTCCGCAGTCACGAGAGGACGGCCCGGGCTCGTGAAAGCGCGAACGCAGTTGCGAAGAATCTCGCCGGAGCCAGGAGCGATCACGATGTTGTCGGCGCTCGCATCGTCGAATTGCTCGGCGAGGCGTGCCCGCACAGCGCGATCCGTGATCAGGCTGTTCAACGGATAACGGTTGGACTGATCCGCATTGTCGCGAATCGCTTGAATCGCGGATGGTCCAGGTCCGAGCGGATTCTCGTTGCTGCTCAGGCGAACTTCATCTACGTCGGCTGGTGGAATGAGGCCCGCCTCGACAGAACCGAATTCGCCTTCCAGAGCCTCCCGACCGCGAGCAGTGATCATCGCATGGGACGGGGCGCCGGCTCCTGGTCCTACTGTGCGAAAAAACGCACGGCGCGTAAGCGTCATATGATCCTCCTTAAATAGATCCTGTGTCGTTGGTGCGCGAGAGTGGGCGGGGTCGATGCCGAGACCCCGGAAGAGTTAGTGTCTCTTCCGGGGATGGTCGAAACCCCTCGCCTTTAGGCGAAGAGAAGATCGTGGTATTGTGGTCGCGTGCGTCACTACAGGCACGGAGCGCACACGAAAACGGACCTAAAAGCGCACATCGTTTGGATACCGAAATATCGTAAAAAGGTTTTGATCGGTCCAGTAGCGGTTCGTGTGCGCGATCTGATTCGTCAGATCGCGATGGAACATGAGCTGCACATAATCTCGGGTAAGGTTGCACGCGACCACGTCCACGTGTTCGTATCCTACCGACCACACCAGGACCTGAGTACGATCGTGCAGTGGCTAAAAGGAATAAGCTCCCGAGTACTCCTTCAGGAGTTTGCTCACCTGAGGAAGAAGTTTTGGGGCCGGCACTTCTGGGCCCGAGGATATCTGGCGGTGAGTTCAGGAAGCATAACGGACGAGATGGTAAAGGAGTACATAGACTCCCAGGATGGCGAGCCTCTTCACGACGACAGTCAATTTCCAATTGACAGCCCTTGAAGCCACCGCCTTCTAGGCGGTGGTTGTTCACTTGAGCCACAATCACCCTGGCCAACGCATATGAAACACGACGGCCGTACGGATGCAACCAATCCTTTACCTTCAGAGCTACACTAACTTACACGCGATCGGACGGGCAAAGCAAGCGAAACAATGCTAGCAAACAATGGCGTCGGTGAAGCGGAGCGATTTTTCCAAATTGTTGATTTCGTTGCTTTTTTGGGCGCGGAAGCCAGGACGACGCGGACACGGGCTTAATCGTTCTCATGGGTGATTTTGCCGAACTGATGTCCGCCCGTGCGCGGGTTGGACCACAGTCCGGCATAACGATCGCGGAAGAACACGATGCGGGCGGAATAGGTGCCGAGTCCGGGTATGGACGCGTCCGTAAGGCTCACAACGGGCGTGTCTCCCGCCCATAGAAGCTTGACAGGGACGGGCAAGCTCATGTCGGTCTCGCCAAACTGGAGTCGCGCGTGGAAGAGCCAGATGTCGCCGCCGACTTTCTCGACGCGCTCCACCGTGTAACGCTCGGTCGAGGGTTCGCGCTCGGAGTCGTCGACGGTGAACGAGCCTTCCAGAACGACCCCACGCATCGAGCGGGCGAAAGCGCGCTCGAGTGCCTCCTGCTCCTTCGGAGTGATCGCGGCGCTACCGCGCGCATAACCGAAAAAGTAGCAGGCACTGCCGACGAGAAGCAGCAAGAACGAGCCCAAGAGCCAACGCTTCATGTCGTCCTCCGCGCGTCATTGTAGACGAGCTCCGCCTCGGCGACGCGGACGCCGAGCCGCTCGAGCGTTCCGTGAAGCCCTTCGGTTTTCGTCCGTCCCATGTTTGCTCCCGTATATGATCTAGTTGAAACTAAGAGTGGTGGGAGCTGTTTGTCAAGAGCAAAGGCGTGCGCCAAAATAGAAACGTGCTGGAATCACTTTACGAGATCGAAGCGTTCGACCGCTTGCTCGATAAGCCGCTCGCGATCGTGTTCAAACATAGCTCTAAGTGCGGGATCAGCGCGCGCGCTCACGGCGAAGTCGAGAAGTTCCTTTCGGAGCACCCGGGGCGGCGCATCCATAAAGTCGAGGTTCTCGGCGCTCGGACCGTCTCCGACTACATCGAGGAAAAGACCGGAATCCGACACGAGTCGCCTCAACTGCTCGTGCTCAGGGATGGCGAGGTCGTCTGGAATGGCTCTCATTCCCGCGTCACCGCAGAAGCGATCGAAGCCGTCGATTTCGACTAAGATAGGCGCCCATGGCGGAACCGCGCGAGGAGTACCAAGTCCTCGACGACTATCTCACGAAGCACGGCCTGAAACACTCGAAGCCGCGGGAAATCGTGCTGCGGCATTTTCTCGATACGAGCGGCCACATGACCGTGGATGATCTATATCGCGTCATTCGCCGAAAGCATCCCCGCATAGGGCGAACGACGATTTACCGTGCGCTGAAAGTCTTCGTGGACGCGCAGCTCGCCGAGGCGATCGAGCTCAGAGACGGCCTCACCCGCTTCGAGCACAAATTTCTCCATGCCCATCACGATCACATGATCTGCACGGAATGCGGCACTATTCTCGAGTTCTTGAGCCCGGATATCGAGAGACTCCAAGACGAGATTGCCGACGCTTATGGATTCGCGATCGAGTCGCACCGACATCAGATTTTCGGCCGCTGCCAGAAGTGTAGTCGCTCGCGAACGAAGTCGGGAAAGAAAGCGGCACGAAGCTAGATCAGCATTCAGGATCCTGACGACTGGCAACTGAGCGCCCTCCGGAGGTTTTTTCTTCGCTTCAGGGTTAAACTCTTGGGGCCCCTTCCGGTCTTAACTGCATGACTGCGAAACGGATGCCAATCGTTGCACTACCTCTCGCAGCTTGTCTGTTCGCCTCGGGGCTCGGGGTCGCGGGGCCGTCGGGCGATGAAGTTACGAGGGCGAGGATCCTGCTGTCACGCGCCACGTACGGAGCGCGACCGGGCGATTTGGATGCGGTCCTTGCCAAAGGCACGAAGGCTTGGCTGGAAGGGCAGCTCGAGCCGGAGCGTATCGACGATAGCGCGGTGCTGACACGCATCGGGAAACTCGAGAACCTGCAGCTATCCACGACGGAGCTGATGCGCAAGTACCCGCAGCCGAGCCGGGCGGAGCGCGAAGCGATGCTCGAGGCGCGATCCTCGGACGCTCCTTCGGGACCGCCGCGCGACCGCCGCGGTCGCGTTCTGCGTGAGCTCTGGGAAGCGAAGCTCTATCGGGCGGTCCATTCCGAACGACAGCTCCAGGAGGTCATGACCGACTTCTGGTTCAACCACTTCAATGTCTATGCGCGAAAGAACCGGAACACGCTTCTGACGGTTCCGTCCTACGAGCGCGACGTGATACGGCCTCACGCCTTGGGCCGCTTCGAGGATTTGCTCACGGCGACGGCCGAGCATCCGTCGATGCTCTTCTATCTCGACAACTGGGTGAATACGAAAGACGGTTTCGACCCGCGGGAGGCACTGCTCGTCCAGCTCGGACGTCGCGGTGGGCGGGGGCGCGACGTGGACGAGAAAGCTTCACGGAGTAGCGGCATCAACGAGAACTATGCGCGGGAGCTCATGGAGCTCCACACCTTGGGCGTGGATGGCGGCTACCAACAGAAAGATGTCGTCGAAGTGGCTCGCGCGCTCACCGGCTGGTCCGTCGTCGGCCCGCAAGCCGTGCGCGTGAAAGAAAGAATCGAAGAGCGCATGGGTCGAACAAGGATGCCGGAGGCCCTTCGCACGCTCCCGGATGAAGGAAGCTTCTTCTTCAACGAGCTCGCCCACGATGATGGCGTCAAGACCATTCTCGGAGAGCGCATTGAAGAAGGTGGGGTGCGTGGTCCTAACGGGCCTAACGGGATCGATGCTGGCTATGCCGTCATCACGCTTCTCGCCCGCCATCCATCGACGGCGCGTTTCGTCTCGACCAAGCTCGCTCAGAAGTTCGTTTCGGATACCCCGTCCGACGCTCTCGTCGACGAGATGTCCGCGACGTTTCTGCGCACACGAGGTGATATCCGGCAAGTGCTCCGCACGATGTTCTACTCGAAGCGCTTCGTCGAAGAAGGGATGGCGGGTGAAAAGGTCAAAACGCCGCTCGAGCTCGTCGCGAGCGCATTGCGGGCGACAGGGGCTCGGGTGCGAGGCCCGGCTCTGGCACGCACGGTAGCGGAGCTCGGGATGCCTCTTTACCTATGTCAGCCACCCACGGGCTACGACGAGCAAGCGGCCTCGTGGCTTGGAGCCGGGAGCGTCCTCACTCGCGTCCGTTTCGCGACCGATCTCGCCAACGGCCGTTTGCCCGGCGCGACGCCGGGAGAGCTGCCGAGGGATTTCGGAGCCTGGGGGCGCAAAATTCTGCTCCGGCCCGATACGCTGCCTGTTGACGAGAGCCTTACGTCGGTCGAGCAGCTGGCCTTTTTTCTGTCGAGCCCGGCCTTTCAGCGCCAGTAACAAGGTGATGGGAAGTCTTGTGCAAAGTGCCGCGAGCGTAGCGAGTCCGGCGCGAGTGCGCCGGCGGCACGCCGAGCGAGGGAGCGAAGAGCGACCGAGCACTACGCATATAGAGGAGATCGAGTGATGGTGCAACATCGATGGGATCGGCGCGAGTTCCTTAGAATGGGTGGGTCCACGCTGCTTCTTCTTGGCGGCGCGGCACTCGAAGCGCGTGCCGGGGCGAAACCTGGCATCTTGGTCGTAGTGTTTCAGCGTGGCGCAGCCGGGAAGAGGGGAGAACCCGACTTTGGATCTCGGCGAGGGCTTCGCTTTCCATCCCGCGTTGTCTCCTCTCTACCCGCTGTATCGTGCGGGACGGCTCGGAGTCGTTGTGAATACGGGCTCGCCGGATCCGACACGCTCGCACTTCGACGCCCAGGACTATATGGAGTCGGGAACGCCGGGAAAAAAGTCGACGCGAGATGGCTGGTTGGCGCGCGTGCTCATCGAGCTCGGTGGGCGGCAACCTTCCGGTGCCGAAGCGCCAAGCCCCTTCAACGCGGTGGCGCTAACCCCTCAACTGCCGCGGGCGCTCGCGGGCGCTCTAGATACGATAGCGCTCGAGGACTTTAGCTCGCTCGAGATCCCGCGCGGCCAGAGCGCGCTCGCCGAACGGCTCGAGAAACTCTACCGCGAAGACGCGAGCGCGACTTTCGCGTCCGCGGGCACCGAGGCGTCGCGAGCCGTAACGTTGTTTCGCGAGCGAGACCCGCTCGCGCTGCCGCCTCGGACGGGCGTGCGCTACCCAGGAGGGCGCGGTGAGAATCCCCTGAAGCAGCTGGCGCAGCTTCTCAAGTCTGGACTAGGCGTTCGTGTCGCTTTCGTCGAGAGCAGTGGATGGGATACCCACTTCCGGCAAGGCGCGGCGACGGGATCGATGGCGAATCTTTTGGGCAGGCTGTCGGGGTCGCTAGCCGCTTTTTATGAAGACGTGGGACCGGACGTGCCCGTCACCGTGCTGACGGTTACGGAGTTCGGGCGCACCGTGGCTGCCAACGGTGCTGGCGGTACGGATCATGGGCACGGCTCGACGATGATGGTCCTCGGCGCCGGGGTGCGGGGCGGGCGCGTTCACGGCGATTGGCTCGGACTCGAGCGCCGAAACCTCTACGAAGGTCGGGACCTTCCGGTAACAACCGATTTCCGAGACGTTTTCGCCGAAGTTGCCAAGAGCGCTCTCGCGCTCCGCGATACGAGCGCACTCTTTCCGGGCTATCGCAGCAAGAACATCGGCTTGATGGTCTAGCGGTCCCTCTCGCCGATATGCTGTCAGAATCCGGGAGGTTCCATCGCTTTGAGTTTTACCCAGGCCTCTAGTCTATCTGAGCGGCGAGCTCGGCAAATCGTGCGAGATAGCGCTCGAGGAGCTCGGCCGAGCCTCGCTCGAGCTCTGTAAACATGATGCCGACACCCGCGATTTCCGCTTGGGCGCTGTCACAAGTTTCCCGTTCATGGTGGTGCCAGACAACACGGGCATGGGCCCGCAGCTCGCCGAGCCGCCACGGAAGAAGCGCCCACACGTGGAGTTCGGTGCCGTCGCCTGGCGGATCGTCCATCGCGAGAAAACCCCCACTGCTGCTGAGGTTCGTGAGGAACGCATCGCGTTTTTTTCCGTCGACATCGACCTGCGCCTTGATCACCAACGGGCCAACGCGTGGCATTCTTCTTTTCTCTCTCATGACCGTCGGTCCCGAACGACTCGGTTTGGCTCTTGGGTCAGCGGACCTTGATTTTCCAAAGAATAGCGGTCTTCGACCGAGCGCAGTTTCTTGTGCAGCGCGGCATTCTCCATCGCCATACCCGCCTGCGTGAGAAAGAGTGCGAGGCCGGCGAGATTTCCGGGCGGTCCCCCTGAATTCGGGTTGTCGCACAGGACGACCGACACTACTTCGTTATTATTCAAGATCGGTAGAAGCTCGTACACCTTGGCTCGCCCTCGATCGAAGCCGGACGGCAAAGCGTTTGCGTCGTGGCTTCCGGAAGCGCCGCTTCTCGAGTAGACGACTTCGGCGAACGGGTGCACGGCTTGAAGTTCGAAGGTCAAGCCCTTCACAGTCTTGGTAGCGCCTTTGGTCGAGGTGCCGTTCCGGAAGGCCGCGAAAGCATGCACTCGAGGGCCTTTGACGGTGAATAGCACCGTACGCTCGCAATGTTTGGCGCCCACACGGAGCACCGGCCTCGCGATGCTCTGATTCGTGTTTTTGAGTTGCTCCGTCATGGTCTTCAAGTAGTCGAACATCAGGTCGTCATTGCGCTCGGGAACGCTGGGCTCGGCGGCACTGGAATCCGCATGCGCCGCGAGCTTGTAGAGCTCGTGTAGGAGGATTTTCGTGAACGACTCCAAATCTGCGACATATTCGTCGTCATCGAGCTTCGTGAGCGCGGGCTTGAAAGCGACCTTGCGGACGCCGAGTTTCCTGGCACGCGCGCGTGCCTCCGAAGAAAGGCTTTCGGTAATGAGCATCGCGAGGCCGCGACCTTCGGTGAGCTCTTTGAGCTTTTCGACGACCTCGAAACCGCCTTCGAAACTACCACCGCCCGAGCTCGGCATCGCGACATCCGTCACGAGGACGGCGGTGGTTTCCGAAACTAGGTTTTTGAGCTGCTCGAGCGCTTCGGCGGCCGAGCTTGCCGTGATCACAGAGCAGCCAGACCGTTTGAGCTCTGTACCGACGATGTCGAGCACCTTCGGCTCGTCGTCGACGAGGAGAACGTTGATTTCCGGACGCTCGAGGAGCTGCGGCATGCGTCCGCCGTTCTGCTCGCGCTCGATGTGCTGCGCCATCTCCTCGGTCGATTCGAGCAGAAACGTGCTGTCCTTGCGCGCGGTGTCGAGATCTCGCGCGAGCTCGAGCATGAGCGCTTGCGGGTCGGCACCACCCGCCACGATGAAGCGGCTGATGTCCATTCCCTCGAAATGCGTCGGAGGCTCGGAGGTGAGAGAGAACTCGAACTGCCCTTCGCGAAGCGCGACGAGCTCTCGAAGTGCGATACGGATCTCGTCCTGCAATAGGAGCGCGCGAGATTCGTTGAGCGTCATGCCTGCGAGCGGACTCACGACTGGCGTGGTGGACGTCGAGAAAGCACAGAGGACGACTCCGTCCTGGAACAGCACCGCGCCGCTCGCAAGTGTGCTCTCGACCTTTAGCGTCCCCGTTTTTTTCGAGAAGGCGATGATCTGGAGAATCTCCAGAAGGTTCAGGTCTTCTAGACGTCCGTTGAGTGCCATTGGCGTGGATTTTCGAGCTCTCGACAAGTTGCGGGAGTATGAATCCATGGTACCGCAGCGGCCGGCAATTTACACCCTTTCGAGCTCACCACATCCCGGGCACGAGGCGGTAGGGAACCTGCTCCGCATAGTCGCGATAAGTCTCGACCTCGCTCAGGAGCCGCTCCTCGGTGAGGATGCGCAGCCCGATGAGTGGTAGGGCCGTCAGCAACACGGCGAGCGCCATGGGCGAGGGGCTGGATAAGAGGCACGCGAGCATCATCACGAGCTCTCCTGCGTAAGCGGGGTGGCGGACGTAGGCATAAGGCCCACGGGTGACGACGCCGCGGAGTGCTGGAAGCACTGCAAAGTTGTCACCGAGCGCGAGAAACGTTGTGACGGCGATACAGGCCCCCAAGAAAAAGAGACCTTGGATCGAGACGGGCCATTCAGCGAGAGGCGCCGCTAGCCGGAAAGCGAGGCCTGCGACCACCAGGGCGGGGAGAGCCGCCATTACCGCGCGTGGTGAACCGATGCGCACGACAGGGGCGCGTCGCGTAATGGCGAGCGCTACGCTCAGATGGAGCGTCGACACCGCGATGCGGGGTAGCGTGACAGGCCCTTCGGTCGCGGCCCAGCCTAGGATCGCCCAGGACCCGAGAGATAAAGCGAGCAAATAGTCGAACGCCCTCTCGAGCGCCGGTTTATTGCTCGGCTCTAACGCGCCAGACAGTTGATTGATTGTAAATCGGGCTAACCGGCTCAATAGATCCAGAAGGACCAGTCGAACATCCAGCTAAGGAAATTGATCAGGATCAGCACGCCGATCCAAACGACCCAGCCACCCGCACCATCGTCGTCGCTCATAGCTTTGTACCCCTATTCGATTGTTGGAAGGTTTGCGAGCCGGATTGGCCATCTCCATAGTAGCAGGCTTTGCCGGACTTGACTACTATCGGGAAGGCTTTCGGTATACTCGTCCTCCATGCAGGGATTGGAGGCTCGGGGCGTCCGCGCGGTGTGGCTTGCGGTCGCCATCACTGTCTTTGCTGCCGCCTTTCATCGAGCTGCCACCGAGCCCGCCGCTTCGTCGTTCGATGTCGTCGAGCGCGGCACGATTGCGCCTCCCGTGGCCCGGCCGCTATTCGAAGTCGGCTTCGCTTCCTCGGGAGGCACGCCCTCGGTGCACAGCGCTAGCGCCATCGAGATTGCCGGAGGGGACCTCCGCGCTTTCTGGTATGGGGGAAGTCGCGAAGGTGCTGCGGATGTCGCGATCTACTCCTCCGTGTTCGACGCGGAGACGGATAGCTGGGGCTCGGAGCAAGAGGTGACGACTCGTGAAGAAACCCAGAAAGATTTAGGCCGCTATATCAAGAAGCTCGGAAATCCCGTGGTGACACGGGACCGTAAAGGGCAATTGTGGCTTTTCTACGTGAGCGTTTCCGTCGGCGGCTGGTCGGGGAGTGCGATCAACGCGCGATCGTCTGCCGACGATGGGAGAACGTGGTCGCGCGCAAGCCGGCTCGTGGCGTCGCCATTTCTCAATTTGAGCACGCTCGTGAAAGGGCCGGCGATCCAATATGCGGATGGGCGGCTCGGGCTGCCCGTCTATCACGAGCTCCTCGGAAAGTTCGGCGAGCTCGCGCGTCTCGACGAAGATGCCCGCGTCATCGGAAAAACGCGACTCTCTTGGGGGCACTCGTCTCTGCAGCCAGTGGTGGTGCCTTTCGATGCGGAACGAGCCCTCGCGTTGATGCGAAGAAGCGGCCGAAGCGCTCCTAGGATTCTGGCGACCGAGACCAGCGACGCTGGACGGCACTGGACGGCCCCGCGACCGACTTCCGTGAATAATCCGGACGCCGCGATCGCGGCACTTCGGAGCCAGGATGGCGAGCTTCTGCTGGCGTTCAACGACAGCGAGCACGACCGGAGCGATTTGACCTTGGCGCTGTCGAACGATCGTGGACATAGCTGGCAGAGTATCCTCGTGCTCGACCCACCCGCGCCTGTCGTTGCAGAGAAGGCGAGATTTGCCTATCCCTGGCTCGAGCAAGGAGCGAATGGTGAGTTTCATCTTCTATATACGTGGAACCGAGAGCGTATCGTTCATGTGAGGTTCAACCGCGAGTGGCTTCTTCACAATCGCTAACCGGGCTTTTTGGCATCGGGCTCCTGTTCGTTTGGTGCGCGCTCGTGATCGGTCCTCGGCAAAGGCCCTGGTTCGTGGTCGCCCTCGCGCTCGGGCTTTCGTGGCTGCCCGTTTCGGGACTGCCGCTCGCCGGCTACGTTAGAGCGGTGTCGTCCGATCTTAGCTTTACCTCCATGACGCTTTTGGCCTGCGCGATCGCTTCAGAGCTCGGGGCTTTCTCGCTGGGCTCGGTGGCCGAGTGGCGATTCGTTTTCCGGCTCGTCGCGGCGGGTGGCCTTTTCCTGTACCCAATGGCGCTCGGGTTGGGTCCTTTCGACCCCTACACGCTCGGATTCGCGCCGACCGGATTGCTCGCGACGCTGGCGCTTTATGCAGGTCTTGCCTGGTGGCGACGCTACCACGTCTGTCTCGGTGCGATCGTGCTCGCGGTTCTTGCCTATCGGCTCGATCTTCTCGAATCCTCTAACCTCTGGGATTACGTTCTAGACCCATGGCTTTTGCTCTACGCGATTTACGATCTTCGGCCGTTGCGGCGAAACTCGTAAATCGACCGCGACTCTCCGATTCCGTGCCCCTCGCTCAAGCCGTGGTTCCTCAAGGTTTTACGAGTCACTTTGAGGATGGCATTTCACTTGCACGGATGCGTTTCATGGCCACGGGTGCACTCCCCCAGCGCGTGACATCTATGCCCGTTCTTGCGAACGAGATCTTGTCCGCCGTCGCTCGTCGGGGCTGTGTGCCGACGCGGCGCAGCGTTTCTAAAGGAGACCTCATCTCGCTTCAGGATGGTCGCGGGGCCGCGGTACACGTGCTTGCCCACGGACGTGTCAAAGTCTTGCGCTTCTCGGACGAGGGCCGTGTCATCTTGCTCGACCTCGTTGAAGTGGGTGAACTGTTCGGGGAAATGTCGTTTCTTTCCGGGGACCTCCATCCCGCGCTGTCGCAGAGCTACGCCGAGGCGCTCGAGATCACGGAGCTCATTTCGATTCCGCGACTCACTTTTGAAAGACTTCTGTCGGGCCGACCCTCGCTCGCTTTGCGCGTCGCGGGGCTTCTCGCTGAGCGTTGCTCGCGGCTCGAAGAGCGTCTCGAATCACAAGTGTTTCACCGAGTCCCCACACGACTCGCAAAACAGCTACTCGAGCTCGCCAGGCGCTACGGGGAAACCCGAGGTAGCGGTACCGTGATTAGCCTGAACCTGAGCCAGCAGGACTTGGGGAATCTCATCGGAGCCAGCCGAGAGATCGTGAGCCTCACGATTACCGACTTCAAGCGTCGCGGATGGGTCACGTCCGTGGGTCGGCGCCTCGTCGTTCACGAAGACAAGTTGCGTGAGTCCCTGTCCCGAGCTTGTCTGAGTCGCTCCAAGTAGGTTTGATTCAAATTCAAACGCCCCGCGGTCCAAGAATCCGCTTCAATCCAGCCCTCCCAGTTTTCCCACTCAGCGGATGTAGCCCCACTCACGGAGCACGCGATCAAAGTCCGAGAGAGCTTTTTTGGCATCGGCCGCGGAAGTGGCCACACCGTAGGGGTGCCACCAGAGTCCCAGGGTGGGCGCATCCGTTTTGCGGAGGGTCGGTGTTTTATCAGAGACAAAAAAGCTCGGGCGCTCATCCGGTGCGATAGCCCGTCCCGCGGTGTCGAGTGGCAGTCGCATGGGGCCGATGAAGCTCACGGTGTCCACGGGTTTGCCGTCGTTTTCGATGAAGACTCGAACCGGAACACGCGCAGGGAGCGTGCTGACGTAGTAGAGACCGTCGTAGCCGTCGAACCGCACCGCGATGGCGCGATCCGTCACCTCGATGAGGGCGACGCGATCGAGCCCGAATACGGTTCCCGCCGGTCCGAAGTCACTGATGATGCCGGTGCCATCATCAATGGTGAGCGTGACCGTCGCACCGGCTGGCAGATTCGCGGTGTGAAAGACGACCGCTTCGGATGGAAGACGTTCACGCAACCATATCTCGTGCTCGGCCATGGCCCGCCGCAGCCGTGTCGGTTGCGTCGTTTCCGTCGCCACTTGCCGATCTCCGATCCACAACTCGCTGCGATAGTCGATGAGCGTCTCGCTCCCCGGTTCCCGTAGTTGACATCCCTGAATCCACCAGATGACCTGCGCCTCGCCGCGGTGGATGGAGTCCGAGCAGAACCCATGGGTCACGAAATCGCGCTGGGCAGACCGGACCGGACGGACACTGCGCAACGGCAGGGCCCTGCCATCGAGCCGCGAGACAACTGTCTGATCCATGACTCGGAGAAGCGTGGGAACGATGTCCAGTCCGGAGACACGGCGTCCGACGCGAGCGGGCTCGACGTCTCGGCCATAAACTATCAGTGGAACGTCGGTCTCGCGAAAGTGGCATCCGTTTCCGTGCAAGCGGCCGAAGCTCTTGAAAGCGCCCCGCCGCACACCCGTGGTGAAGGCAGGCACTTCGCCCTCGAGCAGCATGCCATCGTCGAACAGCTCTCCATGGTCCGCGGTGATGATCTCGAAGGTCTCTCCCTCGAGACCGCTCGCTTCGAGACCCTGACGTAAAAACTCGAGCGCCTCGTCGGCGTGGCGCGCGCGGGCGAGGTAGTTGCAGCGACACTGCTCGATACCGGCGAGCTTGCCGCACCCAAATGCGTCGAACCAACGTCGAGGCGTCTTGGACTGCGCATGCGGTGTGGAAACGTAATAGAGCAGGAGCACCGGTTCGTCGCGATAGCGATCGAAGAGAGCCGGCAGCGCCGCGATGGTGTCCATCGTTCCCGTGTCGGTATTGCCCCAGCTCGAGTAACGGCTGAAGGCGGGGACGGCTCTGAGATACGCGTTGTTGCCGAGAAACACGGAGTGGTAGCCGGCGTTTTCGGCGAGGTGGCTCACGAACAGGTTGGCACGGGAGTAGATGTCTTCGAGCGGCGACTGGATGGGCATCGACTCGCGTCGTTGCAAAGGATCGATGCGCATGAGATCGCGTCCCATCAAAATGGGCCGAACCGACGCGCGCGTATGACAGCCGGGTGCTATCGCATTCTGATAGTGCTGGCCTTTCGCAGTCAATGCAGAAAGCGCAGGCATGACGCGCTGGCGCTGTTTCTCTTCCGTGCGGAGCACATCGGCGCGCAATGCATCCACGATGGTCAAAATAAGCCAACGCGGCCGTGTTTCGTCTTCGCTGGCCGGCGCGAGCACCCGCGCTTCGCCGATGGCAGCCGCGCCACCGGCGGCGCGGAAGCAGAGTCGGCCGCCGCTGCCTCCGATTTCGATGTCGGTTTGCCGTGAGGCGCTCAAACTCCCGGGGAAGGCAAGACGTTCGCTGGACAGCACGGAGCTTTCGTCCGCTGTGTCCAGCCACATCTCGAGTGAGCCGCGACGATCGCGCTCGATGGAGGCTGCGTCGAAACGAACGCGGGCGCCCAGCCGAAACGACGTCTCTGCCGAGCACCAGGACTGTCCATACGTCAACGCGGCCGTGAGCACAGCGCGTCGCGCGCGGCTCAAGCGCGTCCCCAACGTCTGCCAGGTAAGCCCGCAGAGCAAACCGAAGACGCCGCCGAGCAGGAGGTGCACCACTAGCAGCTCGAGCTCCATCGCCGTAATGGCACTTCCGGTCACGGAGAGCACACGATCGGCCGCGGCCTGATCGGTAACACCGGCGAAGTTGTAAGACGACAGCCGCAAGAGGTCCCAGAGCCAAAGCGAGCCTGAAACCAGTGTTGCCGAGAGGACGGATGTGAGCAGTCTCATGGGCCGGCGGCCCCTCCTCCAGATGGCGCCTCTTGCTCGGAAACCCAGAGCTCGTGCAGAGCGATGCGAAACGAATTGCCTTCGCCTTGAACCACGACCCTGAGTCCGACGAGCCTGGGCGCATCGTCACTCAGCTCGTAAACCCGCGCTGACTGGCAGGCGATATCGTCCTCCTGGCTCGCGCTCGCCAGCGGATGCCAGGCGCCGTTCTCGTCACGTCCAAGAAGTCTCGAGCGGGCAACGGAACCGTCCACGGGACGCACGATCATCCGCACGCTTCTGACCGAGGTCGGAGCTTCGAAGCCCACGTCGAGCTGCACCGGGCGCCCGTCGGGCCGCACTCTCCAGCCTTTGCCGAGCTCGGGGTCGAAGATGCCGTCGAGAGCGTCCTCCGGCAAAGTGGAATCCAGGCTCTCGCCGGATGTTCCCGTCACGTGAAGTGGTGTGTAGCTCACGCGGGAGACGAAAGAAGGCATCGGCTCGCACGACGTGACCGTGCCGGCACTGGCCACCAATCCCCGGAGCGCATCGAGCTGATCTCGAAGCTCGGATAGCGGGTCCGATCCGAAGTCGGCCCCGAAAGCGTTCTCGCCGGTGAGCTCGTCGAACAACCACTCGCTCGCCGCGTCCGAGAGCTCGGGCTCCTGGGCCCATATCTCGGCGAGTCGGGCGAGCGCGCGCGGGTCGTTCCAGCCGCGGGCAAAGGCCGCGCGCTGCAGCGCTCGTTCTATGGCCTTCGGCTTTCCCCGGAATGCAAAAGGCGCCGTGCTTCGAAACCTCTGAAAAGTGGCTCGATTCTGGAAGTAGGAAAAGTTCTCGAGCACATCTTTGGGTGTCTCGTACTCGAGCGTCGGCCAGGTGTCTGTCGAGACGACGTTTCGTTTGGTTCGCAGCAAGACGCTCATCGAATCCAGGAACCGGTCGATGTCGGTGTCGGTAACGACCAGATCGCTCAAGAGCTCGAGGGGCGAGCCCGAGGGAAGCTCGCGCAAATACGGTTCCATACCCTTCCGCTGCTGATCGTCGCGCACCGACTGCAAATCGAGCCGAAGGGGTTCATTGGAGGCGACTACGAAAGCTTGATGTCGATGTGTCCACAGGCTTACATAGGGAAAAACCGAGCGCACGGTATTCACCACGATGAACAGGTTGCGCGCGGAAAGGTGATGGATGGGAAACCACTGAAGCAGCACGCCTTCGCGCCTGAGCCGGCTCGAAGCCAGCTCGTAGAACTCGGTGCTGTATATCGCACCCACGCCCGCGAACCAGATGCTCGAGACCTCCACGGTGATGACGTCGTAGCGATCCGGGCTCTCCAGCAGAACGCTGCGCCCGTCTTCTTGGATCATGCGGACGTTGGGCGCGCTCAGGATGTCACCGTTGAACTTCCCAGCGTGGGGAGGAACAAGTAAGGTCCGGAAAGAGCGCCCAGGACCGCGCCCATGGTCTGGAATCGCTAAAAGTTCTGCGCTCATTGCTGCTTCTTGTCGGCGGTCTTCTGATCCTCGCCCTCGCCACCTTTCCCGGGAAGCGGCTCATCGCTGGGATTGCCGTCTCAGCCGTCCTTTGGGTTCAACTGCTTCCTGTCGCGTGGGACTTCAACGCACTCAACATGGCGGCCGCGATCTATCTCGGTGATTCGACCAGCGAACGCGGAACGATCGTCTATCGTCGCGAAGATGCGACCGGTGGTCTCACCAGCGTGGTCGAGGAGCGTGAGGTTAGAACACTTCTCACCAACGGCAAGTTCCAGGGCGACAACAGCGAAGAGATTCCGGTGCAGCATCGCGCCGCCAATATTCCGACACTGTTTACAGCTGAGCGCGAACGCGCCCTCGTCATCTGGCTGGGGACGGGTGTGACGCTCGCCGCGCTGGCGGCGCACGGTTTCGAGGAAGTGGTATGTGCCGAGCTGAGCGAACCTATTATCGAAGCGGCGTCGCAGTACTTTGGCGACGTGTATTGACGGCATACACCTTGCCGACGTGCTCGCCGAAGCCGACCCCTCGCTCGGTGGCACAGTGGAGCGTGAGGGGAAAAGTGATACCGAACGCCGCGGTCGGGAGCAGCATGAGTAAGATCGCCACGGCGAATCGCACCGCCTCCATCAAGGCGAAGCTCGGCGAAGACTGCGCAAAGAGCAGAAAGACTGCGGGAATCTCGTCCCACAGACCGAGAGTGAGCAGGACGAAGAGTCCGGCCAGCGCCATCGAGGCACCGACCCAGTTGCGCGCCAGCTCTGGCGGCTTGGTGAGGCGGCGAGCGATGACGCTCCCAATCGCGAGCCCGAGCAGCAAGGAGCCCAGCATGAGCCCGAAGGCATATACCGAGTTTCCAAGAAGGATGGCCAGCAGATGTGTCCAGATGATCTCGAGGGCGAAGGACAAGTAGCCGCTCGCGAACGCGGCCAGTAGGAACACTGCCAACGTTTCAGCCCAGGCTTTGTCGCCGCGTCTGCGCAGCCAAAGCCCGGTGGCGATCGCCGCCGTCAATATCAGCGCGATGGATACCGAGCGGCGAAGCACGAAGACCAGAACCGAGCCGAAGAGATGGATGCTGCTGAAAGTGAGATCGACGACCACGAGTACTGCCAGGACGACGACTGCAGGCAAGAGGAGTTTTCGGAAGGGAGTCGCAGCTAGTCGCGGCTCGTGTTCCGTATCGACGGGCTCGGGGGGCGCGGCCGTTCTTGTCGGTTCGCGGGCGCTTTTCGAAGAGTCCGCCTTCAATGGAACGGAGCGGCGGTAGGCGACAATGGCAATGGAGAAGTTGATGACGGTGGCTAGCAGCATGCTTCCCACCAGCCCGAGCTTGGGAACGAGCAGGTAGGCCGTCGTCAACGCACCGAGCGCGGCGCCGAACGTATTCCAGCCGTAGAGCCGCGCCAGCCAGGCGCCACTGTCCTCGCGATGGGAAGCCACCGCTCTGGCAAAAGCCGGCGTAGTGATTCCCATAAAGAATGTTGGAAGCACGAAAGCTCCGACGCCGAGGGCGAAGCGCACCAGGTTTCTGGCCAGAAACGTACTTTCTCCGATAGTGGGCACGACCGACAAGTACAGCTCGGTGAACCAGGGAAATAGGACAGGAAAGCTGATGCAGTACAGACCGATAGCTCCCTCTGCGATGGCGTAGACCCGCAGCGGGTGGTCTGTCCGATCCGCCCACCGGCCTCCCAGGGCGGCGCCTGCGGACATCCCCAGCATGAAGGCGACGAGCAGGGCGCTGATGGCGTAGGCCGTGGCGCCAACGATGAGCTGCGCGTAGCGGCTGAGAATGACCTGATAGGCGAGCGCACTGAACCCCGAGCCGATGAAGAAAAGCGCGAGAACCGCGATGCTGGGCGAGCGGGAATCGGAGTGGGTCCTCGTCAAAACGATAGCGACCTGGAGGGATGATGGCCGGAAACTTGTTGGCTCAGAGTTCTATGGGCGCGAGCTGTATCCGGGGCAATCGTTCGTGTGCTTCTATTAGGAACGACCATAACTCGTCAGCACAAGCTACTTCAATCCCCGCCGGGTGACTGTGTAGCTATCCCCTCGAAAGCCTTGGATCGTTTGGAACTCGGTGGCGTACGTCATCACCGTGTCGGCAAGCCCGCGAGTGTCGAGCCACTGCTGAGCTTCACGGCGTGCGTTTCGGGATTCAACACGTAGGCGGTCCCGGTTGGGTCGACGGGAACGCTTTTCAAGAAACCGGCGTCGACGAGCTCTTGCCAGCTAACCGGATAGCGGCCGTCGCGCTGGTGAAACGCCCCGATCGCCTTTCTCAAGAGATCTATCTCGTCGAGGGCGTCGAGTTGTTTCAAGTGGATGGCGGCATTGTCCCGCTGCTGGCTCGTCTCCGCAATCTCGAACAGCATCTGCCACAGATGCCGAGCCGTCTCGCGTTCCCCACCCCGGGTCAGCATGCGACTCGCGGTGGCGACCACCCAGTATGGCGCTCCGGGGAGCTTGCTCCCCTCCAGGGTGACCTCCGCTGCCTTCTTGTAGTCTTTCAGGAACCAGAAGTAGATGAACCCTTTGTCGAGGTAGAAGCGCCAGTGCCCGGGGTGCTCCGCGATACCTTTATCGATGATCTCGATACCCTTCGAAGGCAGCCCCGCACCCGTGGGGAAGGGCTCCGAGAGAAACGTCGCTCCATAAGAGTAGGCGATCTTGAACTTTGGATCGAGCTCGATGGTGATATTGAGCAAAGGCTCGAGAAGATTGTAGTCCTTATTCGTCGCGTCGAGGCGTTTCCCGCCGAAGTACTGCACTGTCCGGAGCCAGTACAGATCCGCGGCGATGTTGTCGAATCCCAAGAGCACGCGCTTCATCACGTTGCCGCTGTCGACGTAGAGAATCTCTTCCGTCGCGCGATACTGCCCAAGAGATTTGTCGATACGAGCCTGGATTCCGTAGACCGCGCCGAACAGCAGAACGAGTAGGGGGAGACGAAAAGTCATTTTTGCTACTTGAGATTCCGGGCCCTGAAGATCCAGACGGAGACGACTAGAAGGAGCGAGATGTAAACGAGCCCGTAAGCCATGGCCCAACCGATCTGGGAAAGCGGCAAGGGCGCTCCGGCGACCGCCTGAGCTTTGATATCGAAGTTCTTGAAGTTGGGCAGCGCGTAGTACAAGGCTGTCGTAATGTGCGGTAGAAACTCAGAGTCGACGATGCTGTCGAAGTTCTTGAGATCGCCCGAGTAGTAGCCGGCGACGTAGGTGAAGCCAGTGAAGAGCCCCGCGAGAGTCGGAGACGTGAACGTGCTGAAGAGGATCGCTACACCTACGAGCACCATCAGCTTCACGTAGATGAGCACGATGGCTTTGAGCAGGCCAGACTCGAAGGTCTCTCCCATGACGAAGAGCAGCATGTAGAAGCCGGCGCTCATGATGGCGACGTTCACGAGCAATGTCAGACATAGCCCGAGATACTTGCCGAGAATGAACTGCTCTCGGGAGACCGGTTTGGGGAGGAGACTGTAGAGCGTGCGCTTTTCGATCTCCTTCGAAACGAGGCTGATGCCGATGAAAATGGCAATCACCATGCCGAACACGGAAATCGACGCGAGCCCCAGATCGTTGATGATCTTCACTTCTTGGTAGACCGAGATCGTCCCGAGGATGTAGGAGCTCGCAATCATGAGGAGCGCGAAGAGCACCAGATTGTAGAGGACTTTGTCACGAACGGTCTCCCTATAGGTGTTCAGGGCGATGTAGCCGATCCGATTCATCCTGGATTTTTCCCGGACATCTCGGCGACGAAATACTCTTCGAGGCTCTGCTTTACCGGCGTTACCGACAGAAGCCGGGCGCCGCCGCTTGTCAGGGGATGCAGGGCCGCGTCGAAATCTTCCCGGCGCGTGAATACAACCCGTGCACGAGTACCGGATTTCTTTATCTCGCTCGCTTCGCCGCGGAGCTCGGCCTCGAGCGCCTCACTCAGGTTCTCGACCTCGACTTCGACAGCTTGGATCGAAACGTCGAGGATTTCGGCAAGCCGCCCTATCTCCACGAGCTTACCCTTGTTCAGAATCGCGACGCGATCGCAGAGCTGCTCGACGTCGGGGAGGATATGGGAGCAAAAAAACACGGTGACCCCCGAATCACGAAGCTCTCGTATCAGAAGCGTCATCTCACGCCGGCCGATAGGATCGAGTCCGGACATCGGCTCATCGAAGAAGACGACTTTGGGGCGATTGATCAACGCTTGCGCGATCCCAAGACGCTGGGTCATGCCTTTCGAGTACTTCCGAAGCGGTACGTCGCCGGACGCCGTCATGCCGACTCTGTCGAGGAGCTCTTCGACGCGCGCTCCACGCTCGGTTCGGCTCAACCCGAAGAGCTGTCCGAAGTAATTGAGCAGCTCCCTCCCCGTCAAGTAATCGTAGAAGTACGGCTGCTCGGGCAAATAGCCGATCTCGCTTTTCGTACCCCGATCGCCGATGGGCGTTCCGAGGATTTTAGCCTCGCCCTCCGTCGGGAAGACCAGCCCCATGAGGAGCTTCAGGGTCGTTGTCTTCCCCGCACCGTTCGGTCCGATGAGCCCGAAGGTCTCGCCCTCTTCCACCTCGAGCTCGAGATGGTCGAGAGCCCGGAGCTTCCTTCTCGAAAACAACCCGACCTCGTAGTCTTTCGTCAGATTTATTGTCTGGATCACGGTCGATGGGGTTTTCATGGCTCTGGAAGCCGCGCAGGCTCGTCTCAGGTTGGTTTATCGAGCGTTAACCGTCATTTTAGCATAACGTGCCAAGAGCCGAACGCCGTACGCATCGAGAAAAATGCGAGAAGCTACTGGAGCGGTGTCGAACCTGCCGGAGGGGGGCACGGCATCATCACACCAGTCCCATCTTGGAAGATGGCTCCCGCCGGTGATCCCAGGAACGAGCGCACGCCGGTCAACCCGATCTGTGACGGCCCCGCAACGTAGCAGTAATCCAGAAGCGAGGCAGGATCACAGATGGCCGGATCGACGCCAGGTGCGACTACGGGCGTAACCGGGTAGTCACGACTGTAGCCGGCCTTGTCATAGGGAGTAACCCGGCCGAGATCGGCGGCGAGAAACTGCGGTGCTGTAGGCGGGTAGTTGTTAATGCAGATCGCGCCGCCTCCTTCTCTGGTCATGCACGTCAAGGCCGCTGCGAAATAGCCGCAGTTCGAGGACGCGTACGCGACGTTCGACGACATGATTGTGCGCGTGTCTCCAATCGCCTGGGCCTCGTTGGCCGAGATGCGGGCGCGGAGAAGATTGGGGATGGCGACGGCGGCGATGATACCGATGATGGCAACGACGATGAGGAGCTCGATGAGCGTGAATCCCTCCGAGGTGCTCAGATTGTGTCGCGGCATGAACCCCCCCACCAACGTTTGTCTTCGGGGCTTTGGGGCAGCGCCCTCGAAAGAGCGCTGCCCCTAACGCCGACTTTATGCGTTAACTGAGAAACGGTGACGAACCGTCGGCCGGGCAAGTAATTGCCGTGCCATCGGTTTGCATGTAAATCGAACCGGTGCCGACGCCCATGAAGGAACGCACACCCGTCAGACCGAGTTGGGCAGGATCGGAGTTGTAGCAGTAGTCCAGAGCACTGGCCCCATCGACCGTTGTAGGAATCGGTGCCGGTGCGCCTACAGGCGTCCAAGTGCGGGTGTAGCCGGATTTGACGCCGAGAGCACCGAGGTCGGCGCCGAGGAACTCAGGGGCGGCGGCCGGATAGACCGGGATGCCGATGCCGGTGCAGGGGGCGACCCGGCAGAGGTTTGCAATTGGCCCGAAGAATCCACCGTTGGCCGATGCGTAGGTCTGCTCGGCGGAGATCACCGAACGGGTGTCGCCGATCGCCTGAGCCTCATTGGCCGAGACGCGCGCCCGGAGCAAGCTCGGGATGGCGATCGCGGCAATGATGCCGATGATCGCCACGACGATCAGCAGCTCGATAAGTGTGAAACCTTTGTTGTTCCGCATTGTCTTTTCTCTCCTTTGAAGCCCCGCTCGCTCGCGGGATTGTTGTTGCTTACCTGCCTCCCCAATGGGTCCCCAACCTCGGGGTCAACGAAAGCGGCTGTGTAAGCGGAAACTAAATCAGTCGCCTGAATCAGTCTGGTCTATAGCAACCCCCGTGCCAGTCGGCCGCAAACTAAGGCAGGACCCAAAATCACATATAATTATAGCCTGTTGAACTAGTTATAGGAATCTACCACCCCGCGAACCGAAACGCCTGGTGTCACGGACGCAGGCAACTTGCACTTTTTGGCAGTCGCGCTCGCCAAATTTTTGGCCACGGGGTGCAGATCGGGTGGCGCCCCGTCGTGCGGGGTGTCCGTCCTGCCTTGTTCAATTTGCGCGATTTCAGTCATCGATACCGTATCGATGACCGAAACGTTGCTGAGCACGTGATCGCCATGGAGATTGAAGTTGACGACGAACAAAAAAGCCTGTCGTTGGGCTGATGTCCATCGTCGCGGGGAAAAGCCCGGCCTGGGTGTAAGGAAGGCTAGTAGATGCCTCATGGCATCCTCCCAGACGATCGGTCTCCGCTGTCCGCGAACCGTACGGCCCAGAGCCCGCTGTGGAAATCCGAAAAGAAAATGACGCCTTTGTGCGGCTGAGGCCCCCAGACAAAAGGCGAGTTGGGGACGTAGCCGGCCGTGTCATCCGAATAGAACTTCGCTATCTCACGGCCTTGGCGATACAGATCACCCACGAGCTCGCCCGAGACGTCCACGATGCGAAGCCCACCGTTGAAGTAGGCGACGTACATGATCTCTTGTTCCCAATCTATCCATAGGTTGTGGGGGCCCGCCTCGGGAACGCGGTAGCGGGCGATTTCCTTCGGCTCGTTAAAATCCTCGAACTCGAGCACATGGATCCAGCCCCTGGCGCGCGAAGCGCTCCGCTCCTCCCACGCGATGATCGGTCCCGGCACTCGGGGGTTGATGGGATGCGCTTCGTCGCCTGCGATGACATAGAACTTGCCCGTCGACGGGCTTCGGAAAGGCCAAACGGCGTGGTTCCACCCGGTGAGCTGCGGGAGACGGCCGATCTCGACGGGGTTAGCCGGGGAGCCTCCGTGGCCGCCGCCCCCGACATCGACGAGCACAATCCCTTCCGTGTTGCCGGCTTGAAACGCGATGCCGTCTCTGACCCAGACATCGTGCACGGAGCGGCCGGGACTCTTGCCTTCGAAACGCGAAACGCGGAACGGGTTGGTCGGGTCTTCGATGTTGATCACATCCCAGCGCCGTCCGTTGTTGATCGCGAAAACGTGGTCCTCGTAGAGAAAGACATTGTGCACGCCGCCCGTGAGCTGCTCGTCGAATCGCGAAACGATCTCGGGAGTGCGCGGGTTTGACACGTCGAGCACGACGAAGCCGTTTTTGCGATTGGAAGCGCCTTCGTGTGTGATGACAGCGTAGCGCCTGTCCTCCGTGACTTTTACATCGTTGACCGTCCGCGCATCGACTTGAACGTCCGCAATCCGCTGCATGTTCGAAGGATCTGTCACGTCGAAAAAGAGCGCGCGCCGTCCGCGTTCCACGTCCCGAGGATCGCATAGTCCCGTCCGTCGAGGCCCTCCCAGACCCAGAGATCCGATGTGATGCGATCGCGCACCGGAGCTTGGCCTACGAACTCGAGCTCACGCGACACGTCACGAGGTGCGACCCGCACGGTGGCGCGCGCGATGCGGTCGCCCGAGGTCGCGAGCACCGTATAGAGGCCGGCCTGCTCCGCGACGAAGCGGCCATCGCGGAGAATCTGTGCGGGTGCCCCGGCGCCCATCGTCTCGGCACGGCTCGGATCCGGGTGCGACTCGAGCGCGAAACGGACGGGGGCGTCGGCGGGCGCAACAGAGAAGCGGATCACATCACCGGTGCGCGCTTCCGGCTGAGACGCTGAGACGCTGTGACACGAATCGATGTCACGGGGTTTGGCACGACGACGAGCTTCCGCTCCGCGACGATGCCGTCGACGGACGCGGTCAAAGTCGTCGTTCCGGGGGAGAGTGCTGTCACGAGCCCGGACGCGTCGCCGGGGTAGAGATCGGGCCGCGGCCGATCGTAGAAAGGATGCGCGTGAAACGTGCCGCGAAAGAGATCGCCGAAGCCGTGCGCGGATGCTACCTTATCGTTTTCTACGGAGAGGCTCGGGCGCACGTCTTTGACCTCGTCGTTGGTGTCGGTTGCGACGACATGAATGCGCGCCCGCTCGCCGACGCGAAGTGTTTCGGGAAGCCCTTGTATGTCGAGCCGTGCTAGCGGCGAGGGCTGCACGGTCACCGCAATCTCGACGCGGATGCCCGGATCGTTCTGGCGATAGAGCTCAGCGTCCAGAAGCTCGGCCGGGATCAGAGCTACGAGGATGGCGGTTCCCGAGCGGCGTGCGGTGACGACCCCCGAAGGCGTGACGCTCGCGGTCCGCGGCGCCGTCGAGAAGAAAATGACCGTGGCGCCTTCGTCCGCGCCTTCCACGATGGCTTCGAGGCGTGCCGTCTCTCCGACCCGTAGCTCGAGCGCTTCGGGCTGCACCGAAAGCTGCGCGCCGAGCGCTGCAGCAAAGAGTAGAGTCGGCATCATTGTTCACCGTCCATCGACGTGTCGGAAGGCGCGAGGCGGATGGCCCAGAGTCCACTGTTGAAATCGGCGAAGAAGATCGTGCCTTTGTGCAGCTGCGGTCCCCAGGCGAATGGAGCGTTTGCGCCGGTGTCGGTGTCGGTGTCATCAATGAGAAAACGCGTCGTGAAGTCCGTCCGCTCGGCGCCGCTCGTGTCCGTACCGCGCGCGCGGATCGGCATGGTCGTGCCTGCATACATTTGCTCTGGGAAGCCGACGATCGCGACGCTCTCGAGGGGAGGCACGGAAACGGTGACCTCGATCGTCGTTCGTATCCCCGGGTCGCGACGCGAGTAGGAATCCCACGCGCCGTCGAAGGGCTTATCGGGTAAGAGCGCGGTGACGACGAAGGTGCCCGGCCCCTTGGCGGTGACACGGCCGGAAGGGGTGACGGTGAGCCCCATGCGATTTCCCGAGAAGAAAACCACTGGTGCGTCCGAGCCTTTTGTGACGGCGCGAAGCGTCGCCGATTCGCCTACCTCGAGAGTCATGCTCGCGGGGGTGACCTCGATGGTCGGGGCTTGGACCACGGTGAGCAAAAGTAGAAGAGCGCGCATTCCATCCTCCATGAATGGGTCCAAATCTACAGCTAGAACGTCAGAAAAGCGAGCGGAGCGAGCGCCGTGGCGACTTTCGAGGGTGCGCCGAAAGCGATAGCCCCGATACGTGCGCTGAAGTAAAATTGGTCGGATCATGTCGCTGAGCTTCGAGACATTCTGGCCGCTTCTGCTCCTGCCGGCGCTGGCTTATTTATGGTGGGTGCGTTGGGGGACGGATACGTCCCTAACCGTCCGCCACTTGACGCTTCTCACCTGGATACGGAGCGCGGTGGTTCTTCTTCTCGTTGCGGCGCTCATGCGGCCGCTCTTGAACCGGCCGGGCAGGGAGCTCTCCACTATCTTCCTTTTGGATATCTCGCGCAGCATCTCGCCGGAATTCTTGAACGCCGCCATCCAGTGGAGCGGCGGAGCGGTGCAAAAGGGGAATCCGGCGCATGCACGCTTCATCGGCTTCGGCGCTCAGTCAGCGCTCGTGGAGCGAGCCGAAGAGCTCGGTACCCTGGCTGTCTATGACGGCGTGGCCGTGGAGTCCGGCGACGTTCAGCCGGGCGCTATCGACCAGAGCCGCACGAATATCGAGCGCGCCGTCCGACAGGCGATGACGAGCTTTCGGCCCGCGAGCTTACAGCGACTGGTCCTTATTACCGATGGCCACGAGACGGACGGCTCTCTCGATGCGGTCTTACCGGAGCTTCGCGAGCAGGGAATCCGCGTCTTTACCGTCCCCGCGGCCGTGCGCGGCGAAGGCGATAGTTGGATCGAGTCGATCGAGGTCCCTGAAAAAGTGCGCGCCGAGGAGATGATTGAGGTTGGTGTCGTGGTCTTCAGCCGCACGGAAAAAGAAGCGACCGTGGGGCTCGAGACGTCCTCGGCACGGCTCGCGAGCCGCGAGCTCACCCTCTCGCCCGGCTTTACCCGCGTTGAATTCGAAGTTCGGCTTCCTGACGAAGGGCTCGTAGATCTGCAGGCGCGGATCGAGACGGCTCTAGACCCATTCCAGATAAACGACGTCAGGGTCCAGACGGTGGCGGTCGGGCCCGCGCCGCGCGTGCTCTACGCCGAAGGCCACGTCGCTAGCGCCGGCTACTTGACAAGCGCGCTCTCCTCCGAGGGGCTCGATGTGACGGTGCGCTCGGGCGACAACCTGGCGTCGGTGAACTGGAAGGCCTATGAAGCCGTGATTCTGAGCGACGTTTCGATCAAGGGCTTGAGCGAAGAAACGATGCGGGCCATCGAAAGCTATGTGCGCGACGACGAAGGCGGATTCATCTTCGCTGCGGGCGAGACGAGCTTCGGTGAGGAAGGCTACTCCGACACAATCATCGAGCGCATTTTGCCGGTGGAGTTTCGCGTCGAGGAAAAGTGGAAGGATCTGTCGCTCATCATCGTGCTCGACAAGTCCTACAGTATGTATGGACGCAAGATCGCGCTCGCGAAGGAAGCGACCAAAGCGGCGCTCGATTTGCTCGAGGAAACCCATCGTTTCGGCGTCGTGACCTTCGACTGGAATCCCTATACGACGATTCCACTTCAGCTCGCTACCAAGAGGGAGTTCATCAAGGAAGGAATCAGCCGGATTCAAGCGAGCGCCCAGACGAACATTTATCCGGCCCTCGAGCGCTCGTTCGAGCAGCTCGTCGAGAGTCCCTCGAAGGTCAAGCACGTCATCCTGCTCTCCGACGGAAAGACTTATCCCGACGATTACGAAGAGCTCGTGAACCGCATGACGGAGGAAGAGATCACGGTCTCGACGGTCGCCGTCGGGGAAGAAGCGGATCGGGAGCTTCTTGCCGGTATCGCAGAGTGGGGGAAGGGTCGCAGCTACTTCATCGAGGACGCGGAACGCGTGCAGCAGATCTTCATCGAGGAGACGCAAATCGCGCTCGAGGCCACGCTCATCGAAGAGTCGTTCGAGCCTCTCGTGAAGCGCGAGGTCGAAGCGCTGAGCGGCATCGATTTCGACTCCGCGCCGCCGCTCAAAGGATACGTTTCGACGCTTCCGAAAGATATGGCCGAAGTCATCCTCGAAGCCCCGGACGAGGATCCGCTACTCGCCCGATGGCATTACGGGATTGGCCGCTCTGTCATGTTCACGTCCGATGTCAAGAATCGATGGGCGGCCGACTGGCTCGAATGGGATGGCTACGGGAAGTTTTGGGCGCAGCTCGTGCGCGAAACGTTGCGGCGCAACCGCGGCGCGGAAGTCGACTTTCGCGTCGAGCGCAAGGGAGACGCGGCGGAGGTCGACCTGCGCGTCGTCGACGAGAAGGGTGAGTTCCCCAGAGGGCTCGTACCGTCTCTAAAGATCACCGACCCCGGGCGCGCGGTCCGCACCATGGCGATGCGGCAGACGGCCCCAGGCCACTACCACGCGTCGGTTCCCTTGAAGATCTCGGCGGACTCTCCCTGGCGCTTTCAGCTTTCGAGTAACGGTTTGCCCGAAGAGGCGCTCGCCGTCGCGGGGAACGCACGCGCGGTGTTCTATCCTTACCCGGACGAGTACCGTTTCTATCCACCCGACGGAGTGCGTCTCGAGGCGATCGCCGAAGAAACCGGCGGCGTGTTCCGGCCGGAAATCGAAGATATCTTCGCGGCGCGCCGCGAATCGGCGAGCTTTCCTACCGAGCTCTGGCCCTTCTTGTCAGCGCTCGCTTTGCTACTCTATTTTGTGGATATCGCGCTCAGACGCGTTCCTGGCTTTGGGAGAAGCTCGAAGCGCGCGTGAGCACTAATCGCTGACCTACCGACCACTATTTACCGCTATTTAGAGACATCTTCTAAGCTTGACCACACCGCTTCCAACTCGACGCGTCATCGGCCGAGTCTCTCATCAAGAACCGGGCCCGATGTTGGTGGCCGTAGGCGGCATTCACGGCAACGAGCCCGCGGGTGCACTCGCGCTCGTGCGCGTCTTTGAGCGGCTCAAAAGCCATTCACGACTCCGTTGCGGAGACTGCGTAGCGCTCGCGGGTCATTTGCCCGCGCTCGCCGCACGCCGGCGCTTCATTGATGAAGACTTGAACCGGCGTTTCGATATGGAGTGGGCGGAATCGCTCGAGAGAGATGCGGATTCTGCGGAGTCCCGAGAGCAGCGCGAGCTGCTTGACACCCTCGAGAGCGTGCTTGGAGAAGCTCGGGGGCCAGTGGTACTGCTCGACCTCCACACGACTTCGGGAGCGGGTGCGCCTTTCGCGGTCTTTGCCGATACGATGGTCAGCCGCAACTTTGCCCGGCGTTTTCCGATCCCGATCGTTCTCGGTCTCGAGGAGCAGCTCAGAGGGACCTTCATCGATTACGTCGGTCTCGAGGGACACGTGGCCGTCGGATTCGAAGGCGGCCAGCACGAAGACCCGGAATCGGTGGACCACCTCGAAGCAATTGTCTGGATTGCGCTCGGCGAGATGGGGCTCGTGGACGTCAAGGCGTCGTGGCTTCAAACGGGGCGCGACAAGCTCGTGCGTGCCGCCGCGGGGGCACCGGCGAGTCTCGAAGTGAGCTATCGGCACGTGATCACACGCGAAGATGCTTTCTCGATGCTTCCGGGCTTTGCTTCCTTCGAGCCGGTGGTCGCCGGCCAAACGATCGCGAAGGATGCGCGAGGGGATGTCACGGCTCCCAATGGTGGATACCTCCTGATGCCGCTCTATCAGAAGCAAGGTGATGACGGCTTTTTCGTCGTTACGAAAGTGCGCTCGTTCTGGCTTTGGCTCTCGGCACTCTTGCGCTACGCACGCGCCGGACGGATCGCTCATTGGCTTCCGGGCGTCTCGCGGATCGAAGGTGAGCGACACCGCGTACGCGTCGATCGCGCTATCGCGCGCTGGTACTCGCTCGAGTTCTTGCATCTTCTCGGATTCCGGCGCTCTGCCGAGGAGGGCGATATACTTTCAATGGAACGGCGCGCTAACGATTTGCCATGAGACATCTAGAGTGCTTAATGCTCGTTCGCTCTTCGCTCACTCGCCTTGCGTTTCGTCGGCCCATTCGGGCCGTGCTCGCTCCGCTCGCGCAGGCTGAGCCGTAATCTTTTCATCAGCCTGCTAGTTCACGCTTCGTTTTGAGCTTCACGTTTGGACGTCGACGGCGCGACGATCCAGCTCGCGCTCCATCACGCGGGCACGCAAGCGGAAGGTGCTGCTTACGCGAAGCTTGCGGAAGCCATCGTGCGTGAGAAGGCTGCCATGTTTGGCGAGCTCCCTGACACGAGGCGGGGAGCTGAAATCAATCATCGGCAATCCGACGTTTCTTGACGGCGTCGACTTCAATGGAAAAACCCGAGTCGGCCACGTAAAATTTAATGGTAGTGACTCAAGAACAATCCGAGCCGCAGTCCTCCAGTAGGTTTCGAGGCGCGCTTCAGCGCGTCTTCGGAATTGATCCGCGTGCTCTCGCAATGCTCCGCATCGGACTCGCCACCCTCTTGCTCGTGGATCTGGCACTCCGGACACGCCACTTCACCGTCTTTTATACCGACTCGGGTGCAGTTCCCTTTCGCGTGTCGCCCATGCCTGCGGTGCCGCTTCACGTGCTCAGCGGCGCTTACTGGTACCAGGCGCTCCTCTTCGTCGTCGCAGCGGTCTTTGCTTTGCTGATGCTCGTGGGCCTCTTCACACGCCTTGCGACGATTGCGTCCTGGGCGATATTGATGTCCTTGCACGCGCAGAACGCGATCATCGGCTACTTCGCGGACGAGATCCTGCGCGTGGTCCTCTTCTGGATGATGTTCGTTCCCTCGGGGCTCGTCTGGTCACTGGATGCTAGCCGTCGCGCTGAGGGTGACCCTTCTTTGCGCCGACGACTCATCGTCTCCTTCGGCGCGGCGGGTCTCCTCATTCAGGTGGCCTCGGTATATTTCTTCTCCGGATTGCTCAAGAGCGGGCCCGACTGGTGGCAGAGCGGGTCCGCGATTGCCATCGCGCTCCAGCGCGATTGGCTGCTTCGGCCCTTCGGTGCCTTTCTTCGCGACGACCTGAACTGGGCGCTCCAAGGGGTGACCTTCTTCGTCCTCGCGTTCGAGATCGTAGCTCCGCTTCTGCTCTTCTCACCCTTCGCCACCGCGCGCTTGCGTCTGGCCATCGTCAGCCTTTCTTGGTTCTTCCAGTATGGGCTGGGGCTTTCCTTCTTCCTGGGCATCATGCCCTGGGTCAATGCCGTCATGATGCTGGCTTTCGTCCCCCCCATTTTCTGGGACAAGCTTACGAAATCGGCAACCGGAGAGCGCGTGCGCGCGTGGCTCGAGCCACGCTTTCCGCGCCGCGCGCCCAGAGCGGCTTCCGAGAGCAGCCCAGCTCGAGGCTTGCTGTTCGGGAAGCTCGGGCAAGCCCTGGCGGGAGTCTGCCTGGTCTATGTACTCTCCTACAACATCGCTGGTGTGCGCGAGAGTTGGACTTTTTCCGAGTCGCTCAGCCGGGTGGGGCTTTTCTTTCGCATCAACCAGAAGTGGGCTATGTTCAGCCCGATCCCACCGAGAGAGGATGGCTGGTACGTCATTCCGGGAGAGCTGCGCAACGGCAAGACGGTCAACCTGTGGTGGACGGGTCCCGAGCTCTCCTGGAAAAAGCCCGAATGGATCTTCGACTACCATCCGTCTCGGCGTTGGAGCAGCTACCAGATGCGCCTCACGGAGGCGATCTTCGACCAGCTGCAGTGGCAACACTACCGCCGTCGCTACGCCGAGTGGCTCTGCGAGGATTGGAACCGCCGTCACTCCGGTGACGAGACCCTCGTTCGGCTCGAGGTGATCTTCGTCGACGAGCGAACGCGCGAGGACCTGATGCCACCAACTCCGGTCCGCCGGCTGTTCGGGAAGCTCGAGTGCTCCCGCTCGGAGGAATCCGACCCGACTTTCTAGACGCCTCGCCGTATCGTCACTCCGCCGGCACCGCTGTGATGACAGGCGGAGCGTTTTAGAAGGTGTAGCCTTCGGGGGCCCAACCGCCCGGAGGCTCCCACCGGCCTTCGTCGTTTTGGACCGTCAAGACGCGCACGCCGTCTTTCGTGACCGCGAGCGTGTGCTCGTATTGAGCTGAGAGCTTTCCGTCGATCGTAACAGCGGTCCAACCGTCGTCGAGGATCTCCATCTCCCACGCGCCTTCGTTGATCATGGGCTCGATGGTGAAGACGAGCCCCGGCGTGAGCCGCAACCCGCGGCCCGGCCTTCCGTAGTGAGGTACTTGAGGCGCTTCATGAAAGCCGCGGCCGGTGCCGTGTCCCACGAAATCCCGTACGACGGAAAAGCCTTTGGGCTCGACAAGAGATTGAATGGCGTGCCCGATATCGCCGATCCGTGCGCCAGGCTTCACCGCTTCGATGGCGCGTCGCTGCGCTTCGAGCGTTGTGGTCAGAAGCGACATGGTCGACGCGCTTACAGCGCCGACGGGGATCGTCGCAGCATTGTCGCCGTGGAATCCGTCCACGACGAGCGTGACGTCGATGCCGACGATATCGCCTTGCTTCAGAACATGATTCTGGTTCGGGATGCCGTGGCAAATCACATCGTTGACCGCGGTGCAGATGCTCTTCGGGAAGCCGCGATAGTGGAGCGGCGCGGCGACAACGTGGTGGCGTTTCGCGAAGTCGACCTGTAAGTCGTCGATGTTCTGCGTCGTCATCCCGGGCTGGACTTGTTTGACGATCCACGCTAGACATTCAGAGGCGAGCTGGCCCGCCGCCGCCATCGTGTCGAGCTCCGCTTGGCTCTTGATGAAGACTTTGCCGCTCGATTCGTAGAAGTTGACGCCGGACTCTTTCATGTCGCTAGCCAATTGTACCAAGGACGGTCTAGTCGGGGCTCGACATGAGTTAAAGCTTACCGGCGTAGTCGCCGAGGATCGCTTTGCGCTTTAGTGTCTCTTCCGGGGATGGTCGAAACCCCTCGCCTTTAGGCGAAGAGAAGATCGTGGTATTGTGGTCGCGTGCGTCACTACAGGCACGGAGCGCACACGAAAACGGACCTAAAAGCGCACATCGTTTGGATACCGAAATATCGTAAAAAGGTTTTGATCGGTCCAGTAGCGGTTCGTGTGCGCGATCTGATTCGTCAGATCGCGATGGAACATGAGCTGCACATAATCTCGGGTAAGGTTGCACGCGACCACGTCCACGTGTTCGTATCCTACCGACCACACCAGGACCTGAGTACGATCGTGCAGTGGCTAAAAGGAATAAGCTCCCGAGTACTCCTTCAGGAGTTTGCTCACCTGAGGAAGAAGTTTTGGGGCCGGCACTTCTGGGCCCGAGGATATCTGGCGGTGAGTTCAGGAAGCATAACGGACGAGATGGTAAAGGAGTACATAGACTCCCAGGATGGCGAGCCTCTTCACGACGACAGTCAATTTCCAATTGACAGCCCTTGAAGCCACCGCCTTCTAGGCGGTGGTTGTTCACTTCACGACCCATCTCGGACACGCGTCCTCGCGCGATGAAGTAAAAGGTGACACCGAGAAGTGCCCAGACCAGAACGATGAGCCATTCCTGCGGCCAAATCAGCGCGGAGGGGCTTCCCGGCAGATAGAGACAGATGAAAAAGACGGTTGCAAGAAGGGCGAGGGTCCCGACGAGTTTCGCTTTTGGCACACGATAGGGTCGCTCGAGCTCGGGATGGCTCTTGCGGAGCTTGAGGAACGACACGGTCACGAACAGATATCCCAACACGGTCGCGAGGCCTCCGGCATCGACGAGCCACACGAGCACTTGACGTCCAAAAAAGGAGCGAGTATAGAGATCGCGGTCAGAAGAACAATCACAGCAACCGGCGATTCGTATCTTGGATGCAGGCGGGCAAACGTCGCGGGCAGCATCCCGCCCCGCGCCATCGCGAAGAGCAGCCTCGACGCGCCGATGAAAAACGCGTTCCAGCTCGTTATGATACCGAGCAAACCGCCGAAGATGAGCGCGTGCCTTCCCCACGGGCTGCGGTAGACCGCGGCCATCGCGTCCGCCGTAACAAGCTCCGAGCTTTGCCGCGCGGCCTCGTTCAGATTCAGCCCGACCGTCCATTGGACGAGCACGTACCAGATCGTTGCCATCGCGATGGAGATCAGGATCATCTTGCCAACCGCTCGGAACGGGATCTTGATCTCTTCCGCCACCTGAGGGATGACATCGAAGCCGAGAAAGAGAAACGGCGTCATGATGACGACACGAAAAAAACCCTCAGTGCTCACGAAACGCGGCGCGAGGTTGGCCGCATCTCCGCGAAAGGCGCCTGGTACGAAAAAAGCGATACCGACGACTAGGAGCGTCGTCGCCGCGGCGCCTTGGATGAAGGACGACATGCGGAGGCCAAAGTAATTGACGACGCCGATCGCGAGCGCCCCGACGATACCTACCGTTACCCAAGCAAGGTGTACGTCCCACCCCGCGACCGTGTACAGCTTGCCGGCGTCGAGCCCGTCGAAGACGTAACCGAGGACTGTGGGGAGCGAGACGACCTCGAAAGCCACGACCGTCATGTAGGCGAGAACGAGCGCCCAGCCGCAAACAAAGGATGCCAAGGGACCGATCCCGGCATAAGTGAACGCGAGCTCGCCGCCCGCGCGTGAGAGCGACGAGGTGAGCTCGGCATAGGTAAGACCGACGAGCAGCACCATGACGGCGCCGAACATGAACGCGAGCGCGGACCCGTAGGTCCCCGCGCGCGCCGTCATCTCCCCGGAGAGCACGACCCAGCCCCAGCCGATCATCGCCCCGAAAGCGAGCGCCAAGACGTCGCGTCGCCCTAGGATCTTCGTCAGATCGGCGCGCGCCTCGGTCGGCATGGGCGGGAGTGTATCATCGAGTCATGGAGCGAAAACCGCGGGTATCCCTTGTGATACCGGCCTAACCCTTTGAAAAGGAGGGCGAAGAGCTCAAGTCCATGCTGAAAAATTGTGATCCAGAACTGGCTCGAGGAGCTCGAGCGGCTCGTTCCCAGCGGCAACGAGTGAGAGACGGTGAACGTTTAGAAAATAGGTCCCGTCAATCGCTTCGCGAGTCTTTTAGCCACCGGGTCATTAGTTTCTTGATTAGCTTTTGAGTCTGATACGGCACGTTGCAAAGTCGCGCCTTGGCTTTGAATGCAGAGAGTAGATCTTCCGGGATCTTTATGCTGATGAGTTGAGATTTGCCGCGACGATTTCCGTGGATCCTTCTGAAGTCATCGAGGAATCGTACGATCTCATCGTGGGACATTTCACGGCAGCGCTCGAGATATTCGTCCGAAAATTTCTGTACAGGTCTCACAAGAGTTTCTCCAAGGCCTTGACATCCTCAACGTCCTGCGGCCTCGCGCTATGTCGCTTCATGTCAATCAAATCTTTGAGAGACAGAATCTGAACGGACATGCCGGCGAGGTCTATGCGTTTCGTCCGCTTACCTTTGAGATCGTAAGTAATGATGAGGTCCACCTGCTCCGAAAGGTCGTCGGGATTGTAAAAGTTCCATGCAACGAGATTTCGGTTCTCGATGAATTCTTTTCTGAAATCGAAGACATCCGTTGCTGATATCGGTAACCGGGATATCAATCCAATCTCATTCAGGACCTCCTCTGCCGCGACAACGGTCTTTCTGTTCCATGCGAGAACGACGTCAATGTCGACGGTTCCACGTACAGCACCATGTAGTGCCACGGCGTGGCCACCTACGATTGCATAGCGCAGGCGGGCCCGACTGAGGGCAGCGCAAATTCTCTCGAGGGCGGTCATCGTATGGATGAGTATATACCTATATATACCCGGAGGGGGCGATCCTCGTCCCGCCGTGCTACCCGCGGCGTCCTCATGGACGATTACGAGCTGGTCTTGACGAGCTCAGTGGATGTGCGACGCGTGCGCTCTATCGTGATAGACCGAATTCTCGGCGGCGACTTTGTGCCGATGCTTTCCGAGTGGTTCACCGGTGTTCGGGTTCACATCGAAACGCGGGAAATTGCTGCTCGAGATATCTACACGAATCCGGTGCCCTTTCTTGAACCGATTCGCGGTGGGGAAGGGCTCGATCGTCAGCTCGTACATCTCGCCTGGAGTCATCAAGACTTGCCGCTCCGGTGTCTCGCGATAGCGCGCGCGCAAGATGCCGTCGGTGAGGTTCATCTTGAATCCCGAAGGGTAGTCCTTCGAAGGTGGGTAGACGTCCACGAGCTTGACGGTGAAATCGGTATCGACGGCGCTCGATGAAATGAAAAGCTTCACCGTCACGCCACCGACGATCTCCACCGGCTCTTCGAGCGGTTCCGTTTGGAAGACGAGGACGTCCGAGCGCGCGTGGAGCGGGAGATAAGGCGGCTTCGATCCGTAAAAGTCTTCTCGTTCGGATTGATCGTAGGCGCCGGGCTCGAAGACCGGGCTCGTGCTCGAAAAAGCGCCACCAATGGTCGGAACGGGATCGTCTGGATCAAAGAGATAACTCGTCGCGGCGACGTCTTGCTTCGGGGCTTCGAAACGCAAGCTTCCGTCGGCGTGGAGGTAGTAGCTCTTCCATTCCGTTTTGGGTAGCGGCCAGGCGGGTTCGCTCCGCCAATACCCGCCATGGTACATGCGTCCCTCCGAGTCCCGATGGCCGTCTCCCGTTCCCATCACAAAAATCCGCACGGGGGCCTCGGGCTCGTCTTCAACGTCTGGGACGTTTGTGCCTTTGAGATAACGGTCGAACCAGCGAACGTGGAACTCGCGATAGAAATCGTCGAGAGCCGCTTTGGTGCCGAACTCCACATCGCCGGCATAGGATCGAGTGTTGCCTCCATGCGTCCACGGGCCCATCAAAAGATGGATGGGTGAATCGAGGTAGCTCGAGAGTCCGAGGTGATTCTGGACGGTGCCGCCCGCGTAGGAATCGTACCAACCCGAGACGAGCAGCATCGGGATGTCCGCGGTCTGCTCGTGATATTCGATCCAGTTCACGTCGGGATGCTTGAAATACTCCCCATAATCCGACTCCGTCAGCATCGTTAGAATGAAGTCTTCGAAGTTCGGCGCGGCAGATAGAGGATTGAGCCCTTTGCGCAAGGGCAGCGCGGTGAGCCAATCCTCGATACGTTCCTGCCCGAGCATGCTTCGAATGACGGGGTCCTTCGTTTCGGAGGCAAGATTTCGGAACGCCCACGTGAGCTGCTGCATCTCGAACGCACCGTGGTTTCGGATCTTGTGGTCCCAGCCGTTTGAAAGGCCTCCCATGTTGACGACCATCGTCTCGAGGTGAGGCGGTCTCAACTTGGCGGCATTGGCTTGGGCATGCGCGGCGTAGGACGTCCCGTACATCGCAACTTTGCCGTTTCCATAGGAAAGGGTCGCGAGATACTCGACGGTATCGTAACCGTCTTCGCCTTCGCCGATATATTTCGTGAAGACGCCCTCGGAGGCGAAACGGCCGCGCGCGTCCTGCACGACCGAGACGTAGCCCTGGCGCGCAAAATATTCGGCCGACGCAATCGCGCTCGCTCGTTTCTTGTCGTAGGGCGTGCGCTGCAGCACGATGGGCAGCGGCTCGTAGACCGGCGTGCCCTCTTGTGACGGTCGGTAGATATCGGTTGCGAGCTGTACGCCATCTCGCATCGGCACCATGAGGTTCTCCTCATGGAGGACGACGTCGTAGGGCAACGCGGCCGCCAGCAGCAAGAAAGGCAACGCTTGTTCGAGCAACGACCCCTCCGGGACGGATTCTGTGCGTTTTAGCTCGAGACGTCAAGAGAGTTTCTTATACGGTTCGTCCTCGCAGACGAGCCCACCGGAAACCTCGACAGCAAGACGAGCGAGGAGATTCTCAGCATTTTCGATGCCCTCCACCAGAAGGGGCACACCCTCATTATTGTCACCTACGACGAGGAAGTGGCGTCCCACGCCGACCGAACGCTTCGGGTCCGGGACGGGCGCGTCTGGGACTAGATTAGAAGCCTATGCGGCGCATCGCGAAGCGGGGCAGGGTGCGGATCACCATCATTACGTAGCGCCAGATCTCCGGCGTATAGACGAGAGGCGTGCCGCGCTCGATGGCTCTCAGGATATCGCGGGCGACCGGTTCGGGCTCGCCGGCGAAAGGCGGCGGGTCGAGCCCTGCAGTCATGCCCGTTTTCACGAAGCCGGGCTTGACGCAAATCGTCTTCAAGCCCTTCGAGCGAAACTTGTGATCGAGCCCTTCGAGGTAAGCGGAGAGCCCCGCTTTCGAAGCGCCATAAAGAATGACGGGTTTGCGGCCGCGATCGCCGGCCACAGAAGAGAGCACGCAGATCGTGCCGCCGCCGTGCTCCAGAAGTCGCGTCCGGGCCTCTTCACAAAAAGTTACGGTGTGCGCAAAATTAACCACGAGTAGGTTGCGCGTGCGCTCGCGGTCGGTTTCGAGCTCGGGCTGCGAGGCGAACTGCGCCGCTGTGACCACGACCGTGTCGAGTCCTTGGAGCTGCTCCTCCGCGGCGGCGAGAGCGGGAGCGAAGGTTTCGGGTCGGAGGAGGTCGCATGTCGCAGTTCCCACGGATTGCGATGTGCCTCCTCGGATTTGCAAGTCGCTGCTGGACGCCAGAAGCTCCTCGGGGTTGCGGCCGAGTAGACAGATGTTGTGGCCTTTCTCGGCGAGCAAGCGTCCGAGCGCGCGGCCAATGCCTTTCGTGCCCCCGAGGAGCGCGACCTTCAAGCCGGATCTCCCAACACACGCACGGATTGCGCGCTTTTGATCCGAAGCTCGGGGTCCCAACGTTTGCGGACGAGAAGCCACGCATCGAGGCGCGGCTCCATGTCGCGAAAATGCTCCTCCCGCGTGAAAGCATCCTTCGCGAGATAGACGCGCCCCCCTTGCGCGAGGACTGTCTCGTTGAGGCCGTCGACGAGTGTTTGCGTGCGGGCGTTGACGGCGAGGTCCAAAGCGATAGAGATCCCGGGAAGCGGAAAGGAGAGCATGCCTTGGCCCTCTTCGGCGCAGTCCTTGACCACGCACAAGAAGGCGGCGGCGCGGTGCTCGTCGAGCACATCGAGGAACCTCCGCGTGGAGTCGGGGCCGCCCGCCGAGGGCAGAACGCATTGGTATTGGATGAATCCTCGGCGGCCATAAATGCGATTCCAGTGACGCACTTTGTCGAGCGGATAGAAAAACGCTTCGGGGTGAACGATCTTCCCACGGGAGCTTCCTTGCACGTAGTAGGTCATGATGTTGAAAGCGCGCATCGACCAGCGGTTGAGAACCCAATTGGGAAGCTCGAAGGGCACGGTGACCGTCGATAGCAGCGGCGGCGGATCCGAGGGCGCCTCTCTGGCCTCGGCCCATCGTCCGCGAACCAGAATGCCTCGCCCTTTGCCGAGGCAATCGAGCCAGCCGACGGTGAACGGCCAATCGGGGGCGGCGTCTTTCAGCGCGGCGGCGAGCGTTGCCATGTTCGGCACCGTTTCGCGCTCTTCGTAGATCCACGGCGACGCGATGGCGCGCATCTGGAACGTGACTTCGAGGATGTGACCCGTGAGCCCCATACCACCCACGCTCGCCCAGAAGAGCTCGTGCTCGTGGGTCGGCGAGCACTCGATCAATCGGCCGTCGGCAACGCGCAGTAGGATGGCGCGCACGTGTCGTCCGAACGTACCTTCGACGTGGTGGTTCTTCCCGTGGACATCCGCCGCGACCATGCCGCCGAGCGTCACGTCCTGCGTGCCCGGTGTTACTGGAGTGAACCAACGCCTCGGAAGAAACAAACGGTTCAGCGCGCGAAGCGAAATGCCTGCCTCCGCACGGAGGATGCCAGAAGTCTCATCGAAGCCGAGCACGCGATCGGCGAGCGTTGTCGTCGCCACTTCTAGCTGGCCGGGCGGTGGGAGCGCCGAGTCGCCGTAGGAGCGGCCGAGTCCCCGAGAAAGCACGGCGTTTTCGCTCAGCGCTTTCAGGTCCTCGGAGAACACTTCCTTGCCGGGTTTCGAGAGGCGGCCCCATCCGGAGAGCATGGGCGTCGTTTGTCGGGCCATTTCCATTGAGGAGCTTAGTTTAGTTCAGCGCGTGTTCTCGGGCCATCTTGCCGTGAGCCGTTCGGTACTGGTAGTCTCCGCCGTTATGCCAACAAGATTGAAAGATACGCTTTGGCGTTTTATTTGTTTCGGAGGCATGATCGTCCTGATGTCGAGCTCGAGTGCACCGGCCCAAGAAAAAAGAATCAACAAGATCGTCACGCTTCTCGATTCGGGAAAGCCGGTTTTTGGCATTTTCTCCGGAGAAAAGACACCGGAAAGCGCCATGGAGGTCGTTACTACTGAAGCCGACTTCATCTTCTATTCGATGGAGCGCGGCCCGTTCGACGTTCCCGGCATGCAAGTCTACATGCAGTTCATGCTCGACCGGGCCGATCTTGTCGGCCGGAAAAACCTCTTCAACGAGCACCCTATCATTACGCGCATCCCGCCCATCCGCGATGGATTCGTGGAAGCGCAGGATCGCACACAGCGTATTCTCGACGCCGGCATCCACGGCGTCGTCTTTCCGCATGTCGAGAGCGCCGAGGACGCGGAGCATGCGGTCCGGTCCATGCGCTATCGGCCGAAGGGGCTTCGGCCAAATGGGCAAGGCGTTGCGGCTCGCTACTGGGGCGTCAGTCGAGAGGATTATACGTCGCGCGCGGACGTTTGGCCCGCGAGTCCCCGGGGAGAGCTCATCAACATGCTGCTCATCGAGGACAAGATCGGTATCGAGAACACGCGCGCCATCGTCTCGACAGAAGGGGTTAGCATCGTGATTCCCGGACCGGGCGATTTGCGGCGTGCCTATGAAGGCGACGATGAAGCGATCGAGAACGCGATCCAGACCGTGCTCGCTGCGTGTAAAGAGTTCGATGTGGCGTGCGGTATTACCGCCGGACCCGACGATATAGAGAAGCGATTGGAACAAGGCTTCCGCGTCTTCATCGTCACGTCCCGAGAGGCGCTCGCTGTGGGACGGCGGGCGTCCGCCCGGTAGATGACAAAGGGGATAGGATAGGCCTATGGCAACCTCCGAAGCCCGAAAGAAAGGCGACCTTCTTGCGCGCGACCAGGCGCATCTTATCCACCCGCTCCACAATCCCGCGGCCCACGAAAAAGGCCACGTCTGGACACGTGGAGAGGGAGCGTGTCTTTACGACTTGGACGGGAAGGAATATATCGACGGCCTCTCCGGCCTCTGGAACGTGTTCGCCGGACACGGGCGCAAGGAGCTCGCGCAGGTGGCTTCCGATCAGATGAGCACGCTCGGCTACTGCTCGGGATATTCCGGAAGCACAAACCGTCCCGCGATCGACCTCGCAGAACGCTTATCGGAGTGGGCCTATCCGAACATCAATCATTTCTTCTTCACTTCGGGCGGCGGTGAGTCGAGCGATAGCTGCTTCAAGACCGCGCGCTATTACTGGAAGCTCAAAGGCGAGCCCGAAAAGACCAAGGTCATCTCGCGCCAGTGGGGCTATCACGGAGTGACGCTCGCGGCGATGAGCGCCACGGGCATCAAGAGCTATTGGCCGATGTTCGAGCCGCGGGTGCCGGGCTTCGTCCATATCCCCTCGCCGTATCCTTATCGCTACGAAGCGCCCGAGGGCACGAGCCAAGGTGTCGCGGCTGCGAACGAGCTGGAAAAAGCGATTCTCGCGGAAGGACCGGATACGGTGGGGATGTTCCTTGCCGAGCCCGTCCAAGGCGCCGGCGGCGTGATCGTGCCGCAGGACGATTATTTCGACCGCATCCGCGAAATCTGCAACCAGTACGACGTGCTTCTCGTGGCGGACGAAGTCATCACGGGTTACGGCCGCACGGGGACGAAGTTCGGACTCGAGCATTGGGGCGTAAAGCCGGACATGATCCAGTTCGCGAAAGGCGTCACGTCCGGCTACTTTCCGCTAGGCGGCATTGGGATCAGCGACGTAGTGTCGGACGTGCTGAACCAAGGCGATACGATCTGGATGCACGCGTACACGTACAGCGCCCATCCCGTCGGTTGCCGAATCGCGCTGGCCAACCTCGACATCATCGAGCGTGAAGGCCTCGTGGAGGCGGCGGGGAAGAAAGGCAAAAGGCTTAACGACGGCTTGCGTAGGGCGCTCGAGAGCCACCCGCACGTTGGAGAGGTTCGCGGCCTCGGGCTGATGTGCGCCGTCGAGATGGTCGCGGACAAAGCAACGAAAAAGGAATTTCCGCCGTCCGATAAAATCGGCCCCCAGCTTCTCGCCGAGACCGACCAGCGGGGGCTCTTCTCGAGGGTTCGCGGCGACGTCTATTGCATCGCGCCGCCGGCGGTTATCACGGACGCTGAAATCGACCGGACGGTGGAAACCATCACCGAATCCGTCAAGGCGGTTCTTGGCTAGCCCGACACGATGTGCGCTCGAAGAGATCAATTTAGAAACGCGCAACTCCAGAGCGCCGGCTCCGGCTGGTGGCCGTGCTGAGGCTGCAGCGAATGGCAGACTGTGGTATGGTGGACGTAGCGAAGTAGGAGTGTGAACACTCATGGAACCCATCCTCGAATTTGAAATCGAAGAAGAGCACGACGCGCGCGAGCACAGCGCTCAGCGAATTATCCTCGAGATCGCGAAGGACGCTCGCACCCTCAAGGATCGCTACCTCAGCGAGACCATCGTGCCCGAGGGCGGCGAATAGCGCGTCGCCACGCCACGTCGGTGTTGTTCGGTCGCCTGATGGGACAGGAGACTGAATACGCCATTCGCTTTTCTCCCGATTTCGCTCATCCAGGAAACGATAGAATCTACGACTCGTTGGCCCGTGCCATCGGGAGACGGGTTCGCACCGAGCCGGGCATGTACTCCGAGCGGCCCCAGATCTTCACAGAGAATGGTGGCGCCTTTCACTACGAGTATCTGCCTTACCATGTGGAAGGCGGTCTCATCGAAGGCGCCACGCCCGAATGTCGCGGGCCGGGGCAGCTCCTGCTCTACCAGAAAGCTCAGGAATCGCTTCTCCGCAAAGCGATCCCCGAAGCCGAGCAGGAGCTCGGTTCTAGCGGTTTTCCCGGTCGCCTCGGGCTTCTGAAAAACTGCCGTGACGTCGAAGGGCATGTCTATGGCGCGCAGGAGAGCTTCGAATGCCGGGTCGCCCCCGGCCGCGTGCTCTGGTTGTACCGGCTTGGCCTCACACTCCTCATGCCGCTTCTCGCAGCGACGGTGGTCCTCGGCTGGTTGGTCTTCATGGCGCTCCTGGTCGCGGCCATCGTCGTCGGAACGGCTGCGGCCATCGTGGCGGCGCTTCCGCCGTTGCGACACCGCCGATGGTTTGCTCGTCTCACGTCGCTCGAAGATCACAAGCTCGAGAACCTACTCGGACGCTTCCTCTATTGGCTGAGCTATGTTGTGACCTTGCCTGTCATTGCAGCCCTTTCTTTGCTGCTCCGTCTTTTCGCCTTCCGCCGCGTGCGACAAAAGACGCTGGCATTTCTCGTGTCGCGTCCCGTGCTGAGCGGTTCGGGAAGCGTCGAGCCAGACGGGCGTTTCGTGCTGTCCGAAAAAGCGCCGGCGATCAAGCGAAAAATGCGTTTTTCGATCAGCCCTAACGACCGCGCGATCTTCGATACCGGTAACTTGATGAAGCCGGCCCTCGCGGCGGCGCATTTCCACATATTGCCGCTCCTGAGCTTGTTTCGCCGGCGGCAACGCCTGCAACTCGGCCTCGCGGATTCCAGCATGCTGGAGGACACCGAGTTCTTGAAAATGGGGACGACCGCGCTCGTGATCGATATGGCCGAAGCCGGCTGGCTCCGCGACGCTCCGAACCTCCCGAAACCCGTCGCCGCACTTCACGCGCTAACGGCGGATCCTAGCCTCGAAGCCGTGGTGCAGAGCGATCGCGGCGAGGTGAGCGCCTTAGAGCTTCAGCGCTACTACCTCGAGAAAGCGAAAGGCTTTTTGAGCGCGTCGAAGACGACCTCACTCGAGGCGTCCGAAGTCGTGGAGCAATGGGAAGACGTGCTCGTGGCTCTCGAGCGCAAAGAGATGTCGCGGCTCGTCGGGCGCCTCGACTGGGTGACGAAGCGTTATCTTCTCGAGGCCTGTGGCGATGAGAATGACCTCGCGATGCTCAAGACGATCGATCTTCGCTATCACGAGCTCGAAGAAGGATATGCGGAGAAGTTCGCGGCGACCGGAAACGTGCACCGGTTCCTGGTGGCACCGGGCGAGATCGAAAGAGCCGTTTCGGAGCCTCCGGAAGGGACGCCGGCTTTTACTCGTGGGCGTTTCATCCGCTCCCGCGCGCCGCACCTCACGCCTGTTAGCATCGCGTGGGACTCCGCCCTCATTGGCGGGCGGATTCGGGGCAAGCTGATTCGATTCCCCGGATCCGAGGCCTAAGTGCCTGAGTGGATCCGTCGGGACGTCAGCAAGTTTCTTTGCTACGTGTTGCGTCACCGTCCTGAAGAGATCGGGGTGAGGCTCGACCCATCGGGCTACGTCGATGCCGCCGAGCTTGTGAGCGCCATGCGCCCTCGCTACCCACAGTTCACGATGGAGGCGCTTCAGGAAATCGTCGCCAACGACGACAAGAAACGCTACACGCTCCGGGATGGGCAGGTGCGGGCCAATCAAGGGCACAGCGTCTCCTACGTTCACGCCGTGTCTTCGACACCACAGAAGCCGCCTGCCCACTTGTTTCACGGCACGACGAGCGAGAAGTGGGCCAAGATTCAAGCGAGCGGCGGTTTGCGCCCGATGAGCCGCCACCACGTGCACCTGTCTCCGGATGTGGAGACGGCTTGCCGCGTCGGCGCCCGGCGCAAGGGCGAGATCATCATCCTCGAGGTCGACGCCCACGCAATGGCTGCGGACGGGTACACGTTGTTGGTCTCCGACAACGGTGTGTGGCTCGCGGACGCAGTGCCTCTTTCTTATCTTTGCGTTGCGCCTACCTTTCCGTCTCGACCGAAGTAACATAGGCCATGCCTGGAAACAGTTTCGGCCAGTGTCTTCGGATCACGACCGCGGGCGAAAGCCACGGGCCGGGCTACGTCGTCATCATCGACGGAGTTCCGCCTGGGCTCGCGCTCTCGGAGTCGGACCTCACGCCCGATCTAGATCGGCGTCGTCCGGGCCAGTCCAAAGTAACCACGCAGCGCCAAGAGGCGGATGCCCCCGAGATTCTATCCGGAGTCTTCGACGGCAAGACGACGGGGACGTCGATTGCGATAAGCATCCGCAATCGAGACCAACGGCCCAGCGACTACTCGGAGAACCGCGACAAGTATCGCCCCGGACACGCCGATCTGACGTTCGACGCGAAATACGGTTTCCGTGACTATAGAGGCGGCGGCCGCTCGAGCGCGCGCGAAACCTCCGTGCGGGTCGCTGCCGGTGCGGTGGCGAAGAAGCTTCTTGGTGAGCTTTTCGGCGTGCGTATCGTCGGCTATGTGAAACAGATCGGAGACCTGGTGGCGGAGGTGCCCGATCCGGATGCCGTGACGCTCGAGGCCGTGGAGGCCAACATCGTGCGTTGTCCCGACGCTGCCGTCGCGGAGGAGATGATTGCGCTCATTGAAGAGGTTAGGCGCGCGCGCGATTCTGTTGGTGGTATCTCGGAGATCGTTGCGACGGGGGTCCCTCCGGGTTGGGGCGAGCCCGTCTTCGACAAGCTGAAGGCCGATCTCGGAAAGGCCATGTTGAGCCTTCCCGCCGTTATGGGCGTCGAGTACGGCGCGGGCTTCGGCGTCGCGACGATGCGGGGAAGCGAAGCCAACGACGTGTTGACGCGCGACGGCGAGCGCATCGTGACCCGCACCAATCGACATGGCGGAATGCTAGGCGGCATCTCGTCGGGCATGCCTATCGTGCTGCGGTGTGCGGTCAAACCGACGAGCAGCCTTCCCCGGGAACAAGAAACGGTGAACCGCGAAGGTGAGGCCACGACGATCGCTACTAAAGGGCGGCACGACCCCTGCCTCTTGCCGCGGTTCGTCCCGATGGCCGAAGCGATGATGGCGGTGACCCTCGCCGATCACGCGCTCCGCCAACGCACGCAGCGCGGTTAGATCATTGGCCAAATAAATGACGCCCAAAATGTCATTGCCAGTGCCGTCGAGGAGCAGTTTGTGACGGCCAATGAGATGGGGCGGAACGTCGCTGAGGTGGCCAAGGGCAGTAGCGAGATCGCTCAGAACATCGTCGGTGTCGCTGAGGCGGCGCAGAGCGCCTCGGCCGGCGTCAGCCAGACCCAAAGTGCAGCGGACGGGCTTTCTCGAATGGCCGCGGAGCTGAGAAGCCTCGTCGCAGAGTTCAAAGTTCAAGAGGGCATCGAGCGAAAGGTGGCGTGACTCAGAGAGCTGCCGCGCGAGCTACTTCCACGCGAAACGTGGTTGCTCGAAATGTGCCACGCGCGTCGAACGGCCGTGAACGACGACTTCGCGTGTTTGGAAGAGCAGCGCCGCCGTCGGCGCCCAGATCGTTGTGCCCAGCGATTCGACTGTTATAGAAATCAAGGGTTGGACGCTTGTTGCACTCTCCCGGATGGTCGGAACGTCGGGTGCCTCGAGGACTTTGAGCGGGACGACATAGGCGGCGTGGACCTCGGTGGGGTCGGGGCGTAGCGCGGGCTCGCTCGGTCCAAAGAAGACGACAGGCGTGATCAAAAAGCCCGAGCGTGTCTTAAAGTCATCGAGACGGCCGACGGCGCTCTCGTGGTCGAGGCTGACACCGACCTCTTCTTCGAGCTCTCGCCGTGCGGCGTCGATCGGGCTCTCGCCATCGTCGCAACGGCCTCCGGGCAACGCCCATTGTCCCGCGTGTCGACGAAGGTTGGGCGGCCGGCGAGTCAAGATGAACGAGGCTTCACCCATACTGTCGCCGACGAGCACGATCGCGACCGCCGCCCGTGTGAGAGCGTCGGGTGCTATCGCGCGCCGATCGAAGCGATCGAGATGCTCCGATACGCGCTCCCGAAAATGATCGTCAAAGGGAAGCCCAGCCACAAAGAATTATACCGACGTCCGTCGAGGGACGCGCTAGCCCCTACTAGGTTGTGCGGAAGGGATCTCGAATGGCCTCACGAACGTCATTGCTATTGAGCTCGGGCCTAGATCTTTGAAAGATTGTAGTATTTCTGGGTTTGCGACATCGATTCGACGAACCCATCGCTCAGGTGAGATTGGTACCCCGTCGGACCGGCTTCATAGACCGCGTGGATGCGTTCCTTCGAGCCGACCTTCTTCAACAGCTTTTCGATCGACGACGGACGGTGAGCAACCACGCCCAGATTGCGTTCCGTGCCGTCCTCGTCCGCCACAAACGCCGCTATCGTCTCCGCATGTACATCCAATCCTAGTAAAGGTACAATCCTTCATACGACCAGCTCCTTTCGTATCGTGGCTCTGGGCCACTGAGATTTCCGTTCCGTAGCCTAATCCACGACGCTACGTCACGGAGCTGGTCGTTTCATACTGACTGAGAAAAGGTTAGCGGGAAGGTAGATCATCGAGCCCATGCCACTTAGCTCGGCGTTTAATGAGATTGTCTCGCGCCCGTCTCCCATTGAAATCAGTGTAATGTACAGATATAATGTACATCGTGGAGCAGAGGAAAGAGGTATCCATCTCGGCGGCACGGGAGAACCTTCCGTCGCTCGTGCGCGACGCCGAGCGCGGCTTGATCGTGACGTTGACGCGGCGTGGCGAGCCGGTGGCCGTGCTCATCGCGACGGATCGGTATGACGCCCAGATGAAGCGCTCCGTCCCGCTGAGTCGTGCCATCGACGACTTCAGGAGAAATGTCGACCTCGAGGAACTGGACATCGAGGCCGCCTACGACGGCGTACGCGATCGGTCACGGGGGCGGGACGTTCGCCTTTGACGCTCACGTACCTTCTCGATACCAATGTTCTCTCCGAGCCGGCGAAGCCAACACCGAATCCGCGGGTTCAGAAAAGAATCGTCGAAGCCGAAGGACGCATCGCCACCGCATCGGTGGTCTGGCACGAGCTTTGGTTCGGCTGCTATCGGCTCGAACCGTCGCGCCGACGATCGTCGCTCGAAGCGTACCTCAGGAACGTGATCGGTCCTCACGTTCCCGTTCTCGGCTACGATGACGCTGCGGCCGTGTGGCACGCGTCGGAGCGAGTGCGGCTGACCGCCTCGGGCAATACGCCTTCCTTCGCCGACGGGCAAATTGCAGCCGTCGCCCGTGTCCATGCGTTGGTGCTCGTGACGGCCAACGTCAGAGACTATCAAGGCTTTGACGGACTGACGATCGAAGACTGGCACGATCGCTAGGCGCCCATTTCCGTGGTACTCGTCTGCACGACTTGTTTGTACTCTTCGCGTCGATGCTTCGGCGCGGGTAGACATCGAGTCATGCCACTGTCCCCGGGAGCGAAGCTGCTCGCATCTCTGAATCATCCGAACATTGCGAGTATTTCTCGGTTCGAGCAGAACGCACTCGTTCTCGAGCTCGTCGAAGGTCAAACGCTCGCCGAGCGGATCGCTGAAGGCCCCATCTCAGTAGACGATTCCATTTCTCAACACTACGAAAGGAATTCAGCCCGAAGTGCCGGCGCGCCCGGATAGAACCTTCTTTCTGTCATACAGAGATCGTGCAAGGTTCGACGACACGGAGCGCGAGTACTGGAAAACCACCATCGTTCTCTGGGTTTGTCGCTGCATTGGCACGGGCTGCTCCGCAAGGAGTCGCACGCCGTTTCCTGACGGTACTTTCGACTGACACTCCCGGCCGAAGGCATTTTTCATGATATGGATTGATCGGGAACGAGGCTGAAGCCGAGTCGGGTAGCTTTGCGTCGGAGATTACTCAGGAGGCGTTGCTGGTATTGCCTTTCATAGGCGTCCTGACCGAGCTCAATGAACTCCTCTCCAGTCGCAAGCATGCGGAAGTAGATGGTCGCTATTTTACGGGCGGTAGCTGTGATGGCCTTTGGAGCACCTCGTCGCGATCGGATTCGTCGATAGAAAGCGCCGAGCGCGGTTTGGGTATTGCGGACAGCGCACGCGGCGAGGCGAAAGAGTTTTGCAGCACGACTGGAGCTCATTGGGGTGGCCCGGCGAAAGATTCGACCAGCGGACTCCTTATTATTCGGTGCGAGAGCTAGCCATGAGGTGAAGTGCTTGTCACTTTTCCACGGGCTCATGTCGCAACCGGTTTCTCCTACGAGCTGCAGAACGGCATAGCTACCTAAGCCGGGAACCCTGGTTAGGTCCACCCCCGTGAGTCCCAATAGAGACTCAGCGAGCGGAAAGCGCGGCCCGTTGCCGCTACGCGCTCGCCGTGTCCGTGGTTTCGGCTTAGGCCGAGCGTCCTGAGGCCGGGTCTCCAATTTGGACAGGCATCTCTCGATCCGCTTGTCACAGTCTTCCATTTTCTCTTGATAGAAATCGTACAACTCCACCGACTGTTGAAGAGCGAAAACATGCTCGCTCCGATAGTTACCTTCTAAGGCTTTCGCGATCGTGGCCTCATCGTTGTGGCAACGTTCATGCCTCAGTTTTGCTAGGTCACGAGGATCTCGCTCTCCTCTCAAGATCGCTCGGATGATCGCAAGGCCGGTGACTCCGGTCACGTCGCGCAGGACGTGTTGTAGCTGGAGCCCCATTTGGTTGAGCGCTTTGTGCATATGCTGAATGTGGCGAGCCGCTGACTCCACCAGCGAGCTTCGTTGGCGGGTGTATGCCCTTAGCTCGCAAATCGCCGATTCCGGCCGAAAGGTTTTTGGGAGTAGCCCGAATGTATGCAGCTGTTGCAGCCACTCCGCATCCGACACGTCTGACTTGCGCCCAGATACGTTTTTCACTTTGCGAGCATCGACCAGATAGACTTCAAATCCCTCGTCTTCCAACAACTCGTACAGTGAAATCCAATAAACTCCGGTCGACTCCATCGCCACCGTGCACACGCCGCACGCCTTCAGCCAATTGGCCAGCTCTCGCAGCGAGCATACAAAGCTCTGAAACGTGCGGACATGTTCGCCCTCAGGAGTGCGCCCCTTCGGGACTGCCGCCACGATTGACTCCGCTCCAATATCAATCCCTGCAGCATCTAGATTTACCGTGTCGAGCTCGTGCTCCAATTTTTTCCGTCTTGCTTGACGACTGCTTTTTGTCCTGACGCGACGTGCCATTTCTCGCTCCTTTCGGCGCAACCAGGAGAGAGGGGCGATTCAAAACATTCTTTCGAACGGGGTCATGCCTCGCGACATGCCACCACGGATACTCCCGCTAACCCTCCAGACCTTGCTGTCAAACGGGCACTGAGCACCATCGTACCTTCGGCCTTGACTCCCGGCTGCACTCGATCGGAGTCTACTTCCTCCCACAGATCTCAAAGGGTCAGTCTCCGATTACCTTCGCCCGCCCGGGCGATGCCATTGCTGTCAAGTTGGCGTTACTCGGGGAGCGGGTACCTTCGGATTGTGGGCTCTGCTCGAGTTAGGTGGCGATCGTTACTGCACTCCAATGGTACGGGCTCACTTGATCGAAGTGGCTGTGTTTCGGGATCCATTCTGAACGCGTCTCGCAGCCGCGGCCTGCGAGATAGCCGTCGTTGTTGGAGAGCATGGCTTCACTTTCTCCTTTGCCGCCACTGTCGTGCCTTGGTGCACAACTCCGATAGAGGCCGAGAGCTCGCTTGGCCCCGACTCCCATCATCCGATCATCTCGCTATCAGGCATCCCGAGCGCCGTCATGGTGTTGAGAATCTTGCACCCGATCCTTGCCTCGACTCTCTGTGCCGCCAACCCTCTCGCTCGCATCGCTGAGCCCACGATAGCCTTGTAGCGATGGAACGTTGTCTCGACTTTGCTCCGTTTGCTGTAGCCCGATTCTGTGTGCCACTTTCGTTTGCCGAGCCGAGCTTGTGCTGCAATGTTGCGATTGCGCTGTCGGCTGCTCGCCGGCCCCGATGCGAGCTGGGCGCCCTTGCGCGGCGGTATCAGCACCCTCGGCGAGCGATGAGCGCTGTGATTCTCGATTGCCTCATAGACGCCGCTGGCGTCGTATGCGGTGTCAGCTCTGGCCGATGAGATGGGACTGTCGCTCTGTCCGACAAGCGATGCAACCCGCGATGAATCGCGGGCTCTTTTGCTCGTCAGCTCGCAAGCGACGACTTCGCCAGTCTGCTCGTCGACACACAGATGGAGCTTGCGATAGTCTCTGCTATTTGGTGCTCTGCGCAGCTGGCCGGCGTGGACAGCGAGACCGCTGCTGTCGATCAAGATGTGCAACGGCGTCTTCTGCTTGTCTTGGTAGAAGGGGACCTTACCCAGCTTCGCCTTGCGCCTCGAGATCGTGGTGTGATCGGGCACATCATTGTCTAGCTTCATCAGAGCGAACAACGATCGCAGCAATCCCTCGCTCTGCCTAGATGACAGATGAAACACCATGGTCGCCGGCACAATCGCGAGCGTACGTCCGACATTGTAGGCTGCGCTCAATGAGCTCGTCGTTCCCAGAGAACGCTGTATGTGAACCCCCCCCCGACGCGTTCGACCCTCCGTCACTTCTGCCCCTGTCCAAAATTCGATAGCCGGCCGAAACATTCAAGCCGATCGACGTGCGTTGGGACAGCGTACGGCTCAGGCCGAAGCCGGCGGATGCAAATTGGCTGCGATTCGCTAGGCTGTCGAGTCCTTCGGCAGCGAGGATGTCTAGAACGTCATTCTGACCATCCCGAACCGGCACGTTCGCGTCGACGTCGATTCCCGCGGGAATAGACAAGCTGTCGCCGAAAGGTTGCTCTTCGAGAACGATTTGAGAGCCAGGGATCGGCTGTGCATTCACGATGTCCGTGAACCGGTAGCTGAGCGACGTCGACATGCCGGTGCGTGCACTCGCCTGGTACTGTGTGCGCCAACTCGCACCCGCGGAATAACTCTCCAGGTCGGGCGCGACGATGCCGAGCTCCGTTAGCCTCTCGCGGGAGAAGTTTCGGTTGGCCGTCACACGCATCGAAGATTGAAAACGCTCCGTCACCCGCCGACTCCAACGCAAACCCAAACCAAAATTGATCGGGCGGTTGCGCTCTTCTTCGGCTCTAGGAAAGCTCGCTCCCGCGCGCGAACAAAGAGAGGCTCGAGCGCTCACGATTGGTCGAGTAGCCGAAATTGACGCTAGCGCTGTCCGTAATCCGGCCATCCCCCAGCCCGTCATTGACGACGCGATCGAACTGCCTGGATTCACGAAGACTCAATCCTAAGCTCCATTGATTAGGGGGCGTTTGGCCTTCGCTCCAGCTTGCCATCGAAGAGATGATTACGGCCATCGCTGTTGCACATGATGCACGCATACTAGGGAACGACGATCGTGTCTCCAGGGAGCAGAATCATGTTGCCACCCAGCTGACGCTTGCCGACGAGGTCGTCATAGTTGAACGGATAGTAGATAAGCCGTCCCTGCGTTTCGCGGATCACGAAAATATTGCTCAGCCTCGCGAATTCCTGAAAACCGCCGGCGAGCGCGAGCGCTTGAACCACACGGATTTCGCCGATGTACGGAAAAGCGCCCTGTTTGGCAACCTTGCCGATGACGTAGAATTGCGCGCTGTTGGCCTGATCGATCGATACCGTGACCTGGGCGAGCTCCACGAGGACTCCGATCTGCTCTTCCAAATGTTCCGCGAGTTGTTCTGGAGTTCGGCCCGCGGCCAAAATGTCGCCGACGAGCGGCAAGGTGATCTTGCCGTCGTAGCGGACTTGGAACGAGCCACTGAAGTTGTCTTCTTGTCAGGACATGGATCAAGTCTCCCGCACCGATGATGTAAGCCTCCGGGCCCCTTTGACGCGGGTCCGGGTTGCCTTGCTGCGCCGAAGCGTTTGCCGCCAGCGCCAGGGCTGTGGCAGAGATGATGAGCGCACATTTGAGCTTCACTTTTCGAAACGACTCCTCAGAATTTCGAAGGCCTCGAAAGCGGGGGCCAGGGGTAACTCCCCAAAATCGCGCCACATCGACCCTCCATTATAACCCGGAGTCGGCTTACATGTGTGTCAATCTAAAGCACTTGGCTGCAAGTACAGCCGTTTTTGTCCTTCGAAATTCCCCTGGTTGGAAAGGGCTTCACTATTTTATATCAAGAATTACTACCCCGTGCAACTCGCGACGTCAGCGCGCGATAGCCTATCCACTTCACGAACTCGTGGGCACACGAGTCCCTGGAAGGAGCGCACCCGATGGGTATCAATCGGTGGCGCGGGGAAATGACGCTTTTCGTCGCCAGAAGACATCGTCTCGAGTGTTCCGGCGACGAGACCAGCAAGATGGTCATGGCTTTACCGTCTTTCACGTGGATGGCCAGGGCGCGAGCTTCGGAAAGCGTTCCGTAGCGGTCGCGCGCGATCCCGTGGCAAGTGGTTTTCTCATCTTCGATCTCGACCAAGAAGTGGCGCTTGGGTGCCTCGATCGTGGGGACCATTTCGACGAGGCCCCCGTCACTCGCTAGTCCAAGCTCGGCGAAGCGGCGCCATTCGAAGCGGCCGACACTGAGAACCAGGCGTGGAGCGTAGCCTTTCTCGTAGAGCTCGATCCCGTAACGCTTTCGCTCCTCGCGCCCCGCGAAGACGAAGATGAGGTCGGCTTGCTCCGGCGTCCGCGTGATGTCGAGAAACTTGCACAGCACAGTTCGGATACGATAGCGAGACATGAAGTCTTCGGCAAAGCGCGTTCTCGGGCTCGCGGCACGGGCTCCCACGCTCGCACGTGGTCTGGTTGGGCTCACACGACCCAACCGCTTTCTCGTGCTTTGCTATCACCGTGTCAATGACGACGGCCATCCGTTCTTCCGTGGCACCCCCACACGCATGTTCCGGGAGCAGATGGAGCTCGTGCAGCGGTACTTTTCCGTGCAGCCGCTCGAGGCGCTTGTAGCGAACGGTGCGCCTCCCAACGCGATAGCCATCACTTTCGACGATGGCTATCGCGACAACTACACGCACGCTTTCCCCATCCTGCGGGAGCTCGGGCTCCCCGCGACGATCTTCTTGGTCACCGGCGCCGTTGACGCGAATCGGTTGATTTGGCACGATCGAATCTTCGATGCCTTTCATCGTACAACCGCCCCGATTCCCGATAAACATCATGAGCTTGCGGCCATCCTTGGTGAAGTGCGCTGCGTGGGCCCCGACGAGCGCTCCGAGCTTATCTCACGCCTTTTGCAACGGCTCGGGGTTGACTCGAGCGATGTGGGTTGGGACAAGCTCACATGGGCGGACGCGCGTGAAATGGCGGCCGCCGGCATACGTTTCGGTGCCCATACGCTCGATCATCCTATCTTGAGCCAAGTGAGTGCGATGGAAGCCCGCCGTCAGGTGAAAGGCTCCAAAGAACGGATCGAGTCCGAGCTCGGTTGCGAGGTCACGTCCTTTGCCTATCCCAATGGACGGTCCGTGGATTTCGGTGCAACGACGAAGCAGATCCTCCGCGAAGAAGGTTTTTGCTGCGCGGTGACGACGATTTCCGGTTCGAACGACGCCTCGAGCGATCCTTTCGAGCTTCGCCGCGTCGGGTTTTGGGATGACGAGGACCCACATGTTTCGTTCGTGCGTCTTCTCATGGCGCGCGCGCGGAGCTGATCGACGCCATGGGTTCCGATAGCGCCGTCACGGTCGCGGTCTTGATCGTGACTCTTATTGTCCTCGCGCGCGATCTCGCTCCTCCGCCCGCGACCATCCTTGGCGCGGTCGTCTTGTTGCTCGTTTTCGGAGTCGTGACGACGGAGCAGGCTTTCGCGGGTTTCAGCAATCCCGCGCCCATCACGGTGGCCGCTCTCTATGTGCTCGCGCGCGGCGTCGAGAAAACAGGAGCCCTTCAGCCGTTGGTTGCCGCCACGCTTGGTAAGGGCGTCCACGCTCGTCGCGCACTTCTACGACTCGTCGTGCCGACGGCGGCGGCGTCCGCCTTTCTCAACAACACTCCTATCGTGGCGATGCTCGCGCCGCAGGTGACGGATTGGGCTGAGCAGCGCGGCCAGTCGCCTTCGCGCTATCTGATGCCGCTCTCTTTTGCTGCGATCCTGGGCGGAGTCGCCACGACGATTGGCACGTCGACGAATCTCGTGGTTTCCGGCTTGCTCGAAGCCTCAGGAGAAGATCCCCTCGGCGTGTTCGAGATCGCACCGGTCGGCGTCCCCGTGGCCGTCGTGGGACTCGTCGTCATCGTTGCTTTCGCGCCGCTACTCGTCCCGGAGCGCCGTGCCGCGGGCCGCGAGCTCGATGAGGAGTTCCGCGAGTTCGTTCTGAACATGCTGGTCGAGGAAGGCGGCCCGCTCGATGGAAAGACGGTCGAGGACGGTGGTCTTCGCCACCTTCAAGGCGTCTTTCTCGTCGAGATCGAACGGGAGGGGGAGCTCATCGCGCCCGTCACACCAACGACCGTTCTGCGCGGTCAGGACCGATTGGTGTTCGTCGGGAAGGCGGATTTGGTTGTCGATCTCCAAGCGATGCGCGGTCTCGTGTCGACCGAGCACGAGCACACCGGCGGCCTCGATTCGGCGCGCCATACTTTTTTCGAGGCCGCCATCGGAGAAGTGTCTCCGCTCGTCGGGAAAACCCCGAAAGAAGTTTCATTTCGGTCGCGTTATCAAGCGGCCGTGGTTGCTATCCATCGCTCGGGTCAACGAGTCAAAGCGAAGCTCGGCGAAGTGCGGCTACGCGTGGGCGACACGCTCGTGATCCTCGCCGATCCGAGCTTTCGCGATCGTTGGCGGGACCGGAACGACTTCTTGCTCGTCTCGGGCTTGGGCGGGGCGCCGGCGGTTCCAAGCAGAAAGGCCTTGCTGGTCGGCGTCATCGCCGCCGTCATCGTCGGTGGCGCGGCGCTCGGGGCGATGCCCATTCTGCACCTGTCGCTTCTCGGCGCGTTCGCGCTCGTCGCGACCGGGGTGCTCACTCCATGGGATGCCCGCCGTGCTGTCGACTTGGACGTCGTCGTCGTCATTGCTGCGGCGTTCGGGCTCGGTGCTGCGATGGAAAGCTCCGGTCTCGCGGCATTTCTCGCAAGCTCGCTGATCGGCACGCTCGGGGGCTTTGGCACCTTCGGTGTCCTTGTTGGTCTCATCGGCGCCACCATTCTGCTGCTCTCGCTCATCACGAACAACGCCGCCGTGGTGTTGATGTTTCCCATCGCGGTTTCGACGGCCTCGTCGCTCGGGGTTGCGCCTCGTCCCTTCGCCCTTGCAGTGGCGGTCGCCGCCTCCGCGTCTTTCTTGACCCCGATTGCTTATCAGACGAACCTGATGGTCTACGGGCCCGGCGGGTATCGTTTTTCCGACTACGCGCGGCTTGGCGGTGCCGTAACGTTCGCTGTCGTCCCAGTGATCGTCGCCGCGGTGGTACTTCTCGTGGGATTGTGATGCCTATACTATTCCTCTTGGGATGACCGTCGGCCCTTACGTTCAACTCGTGAGCACCGACAGCATCCGTATGGTCTGGTGGTCGGAGAACGATACCCCCGGCACGCTCGAATGGGGCCTGTCCGATAGCTACGGCGAACGCGTGTCGAGCGCGCACGAAGCCTTCGATCACGTTCCCGGCTTTCGCCATGAGGTGCAACTCATGGGTCTCCAATCGAACATGCGCCATTTCTATCGAGTCGTCCAAGATGGGTCGACCGAGGCGGCGCACTTCACGACGGCCGTCGAGCTCGGAACGGATTTCACGTTCGCCGTCGCCGCCGATCCGGAATCAAAGGCGACCGAGCCCGTGCGCAATATCACGCAGCGGGCAGTTCTCGATCAGATCGCGACTTACGCGCCGCGCTTTCTTCTATACGCGGGCGATCTCGTCGATCAGGGCAACGCTCAAGACGACTGGGACGCGTTTTGGCCGGACATGGCGGGCTTCGCCGCCACGACGCCCGTTTACCCCGCGCTCGGGAACCATGACAATGATGGCCTCGACACGACGCTTCGCGGCAACCGCGTGGCCCATGCGCAGCCGTATGCCGAGGCCGGTGTCGCTAATGTGCGCGATCTGGAAGAGAACCCGGAGTGGCAGGAAGGCTTTTCACGCTTCATCTACCCCGAAGGCAATCGTCGTCACGGCTATGTCGGCGTTTGTATCGAACATCAGGGTGGATCGGCGTATCGCGCCACGATCACGCCCTACTATCTCGATCCCGACACCCCCAATGACGCCAACCGCCACTATGATGACGTCATCGTCCTCCAGGGCTCGATTCCGTGACCCGCGCATTTCTCCTCGGCTACACGGCCCTCCTCGTTTACGGAAGCCTCTTTCCCTTCACTGGCTGGCGGGCACTCGACGTCAGCGCGTGGCATCAGTTTCTGGAACCGGGACGGCTGTCGCGCACGGACCTCGTCGTGAACGTGATCATCTACATCCCGTTCGGCTGGCTCGCCGCGCGCGTTTTCGCGGGATTGGGTCGCGTGCGCACTGTGCTCTTGGCGACGCTCGCGGGCAGTCTTTTCAGCTTCGGGGTCGAGTATCTGCAGGCTTTTCTTCCGCGTCGTGTTCCTTCTTTTCATGACTGGGGCTGGAACACGCTCGGCGCGTGCGGCGGCGCGGTGGTTCATCGGCAGCTCGCGGCGCTTGAACCCTGGATTCGGCGAACGGCAGCGCGCATCTTCGTCGATGAGCCGGTGACGAGGCTCGGTGCGGCGGTCGTCGGGGTCTGGGCCGGCGGGCAACTCTTTCCTTTCGTGCCTTCTCCCGACGTCGGCAATCTCCGCGCGGGGCTTCGGCCGGTGTGGCACGTCCTACGCGGCTCTCGGTCTTTCGAGTTCTCGAGCGCCCTCGGTTATGGGCTCGCTATCTTGGCGCTCTCGATCCTGTTGTCCACGGCGCTACGGTCGAAATACCGTCGCCGCTTCTTCGTGTCCGCGTTCTTCTTCTGTGTGCTCCTCGCGAAAGTGCCCATCGTGCGCCAGCAACTATCGCTCGAGGCGCTCGCCGGCGCCGGACTCGCCTTTGTCGTCGCTGGTTTTCTGCGTGCGCCCGAGCGCGTGTCCCGTCTCGCTTTCGCGGCCATTGTGGGCACCGTCGTCGTCGACCAGCTTCGACCGGGCGTCGGCGCGGCTGGAATCTCGGCGTTCAACTGGACTCCCTTTCGAAGTCATCTCGTGAGCGAATTGACGCGTATCGAAGACGTGCTCAACTCGGTTTGGCCGTTTCTCGGGCTCGCGGTTCTTGCGATCCACGCGCAACCGAGCCGTCCCGAGCGGGTAGCGGCCACCGGGATCGGAGTCGTATTCTTGTCTGTTCTCTTCCTGGAGTGGTTTCAAAAGTTCGTCCCGGGGCGCTCGCCCGATGTGACCGATGCGGTCATCGCGGCGGTCGCGTGGACGATCCCTTGGATTCATTTGCGCGTCGGCCGTTTGATAGAATCCGGGCCATTCTCGCGTTGAGATTAGGAGGCAGCCATGCCACGCATCACCATTTTCCTGTTTTCGATTTTTCTGACCACTCTCGCAACCACCCAGGTTCCGAAGCCGGTGGACGTCATCGGCTTCGAGCCGGGCTCTGACTACAAGCTCGCGAAGTGGAACCAGCTCGTCGAGTATTACCTGGCCCTGGACGCCGCGAGCGATCGGGTCGAGCTCCGTGAGATCGGGCGCTCAGTCCTCGAGAAACCGCTCCTGTTGCTCTATATCTCGAGCGAGGCTAACCTCTCGCGGCTCGACGAGCTGCGCGAGATGAGTGAGGCCCTTGCGCGCGCGCGCATCGATGATGAAACCGCCGAGCGCTACGCGGCCGAAGGCAAAGCGGTCGTGTGGCTCGATGCCGGCTTGCACGCGACCGAGGTCGCGCCGTCCCAGATGATGCCGCATCTCGCTTATCGCGTCGTGACCGAAGATTCCGCGGAGATGGAGAAGATCCGTGACAACGTGATCCTGCTCCTCATGCCGAGCATGAACCCGGATGGGCTCGACATCGTCGCCGATTGGTATCGAAAGCATCTCGAGACACCGTTCGAGACGTCGCGGCCGCCCGAGCTCTACCATCACTATGTCGGCCACGACAACAACCGCGACTGGTTCATGAACAACATGCCGGAGTCTCACGCGGTGACGGAAGTTTTATACCGCGAGTGGTTCCCGCAAATCGTCTATAACCATCACCAGACTGGCCCGGCTTGGGCGCGTATCTTCTTGCCGCCATTCGCGGATCCAGTCAACCCGAACATCCATCCCGGGGTGACGACGGGCGTCAACATGGTGGGTACGGCGATGGCCAATCGCTTCGCCATGAAGAGAATGCCAGGCGTCGTCTCCGACATGATCTATTCGATGTGGTGGAACGGCGGGATGCGCACCGTGCCTTACTTTCACAACATGATCGGGATCCTGACTGAAACCTCCCATGCGTCCGCGACGCCGCGATTCTACGATCCGGAAAAGCGGCCCGAGTTCGTGGGCAACCCGCGTCGCGGCAGTGCGTCGCCGACTTCGGCCACGGATATTTTTCATCCGTACCCCTGGGAGGGCGGGGAGTCTCACTTCAGTGATGCCGTTCGCTACACATTGACCGCCTCGATGGGCGTTCTGGACATTGCCGCCGAACTCAAAGAAAAGTGGCTCTACGACATCTATCGCATGGGGCGAGACGCCATCGAAACGGGAGAGGCGGGAAAGCCGACGGCGTACATCATCCCTCGGGAGCAGTGGGATCCGGGCGAGGCGGACGCTCTCGTGAATATTCTGCTGGTGGGTGGCATCGAGATCGAGCGGGCGACGGCCGATTTCACCGCGAACGGAAAGTCTTACGGGGTGGGCTCCTACGTTATTTACGGTGCCCAGTCGTTCCTCCCTTATGTCGTCGATCTCATGGAGAAGCAAGAATATCCCGATCGGCGGCGTACGCCCGACGGCCCGCCCGATCCGCCCTACGATCTCGCGGGTTGGACCCTGCCGATGCAGATGGGAGTCAAGGTCGACCGCATCGAGACTTCGTTCACGGCCGAAGCTGTGGCGCTCGCCGATTATGTAACGCCGAGCCCGGGCCGGGTCACGCGCGGTAGATTCGGCTACCTGCTATCGCATCGGCAAAACGCTGCGATGAAGGCGGCGAACCGATTGCTCGGCTTGGGCGAGAGACTTCACTGGGCGGGAGCTCCTTTCGATGGGCATCCGCGCGGCACCATCCTCATCGAGTCGGGGGATGAGACGTTCGACCGGCTGTCGGCGCTCGCGCGCGAGCTCGGCCTCGACATCGATTCTATCGACGAGAGCCCGGACGTCGTCATGCACACGCTGCAGCACACGCGCGTGGGCATGTACAAATCCTGGGTCGCGAACATGGACGAGGGTTGGACGCGATGGCTTTTGGAGGACTACGACTTCGATTTGACGACGCTTGTGGACAAAGACGTCCGCACGTCTGATTTGTCGCGTTTCGATGTCATCGTTTTGCCCGATCAAGACGCGGCGCGCATCTTGAACGGCCACGCCCCGGGCACGATGCCGGACGAATATGTCGGCGGCCTCGGCTTGGCGGGCGCTTACGCGCTGAAGCGCTTCGTCGAGAATGGCGGCACTCTCATAGCACTCGACGGTGCGAGTGATTTCGCCATCCAGCAGTTCGGTCTTCCAGTAAAAAACGTCACATCGGGCGTTTCTTCGTCGAGCTTTTTCATTCCGGGCTCCCTGATCCGTGCGACGGTCGACACCGCCCACCCACTTGCTTGGGGTATGCCCGACGAGGTAGCGACCTCTTTCGTTCGCAGCCGCGCCTTCGAGGCGCTCGAGCCGAGCCGCGAGCGTGAAGGCGGTAAAGAAGACGTGAAGATGCCGCCGCCATTTCCTGTCGAGACGGTCGTGACCTACGCGGAAAAAGACATCCTCATGAGCGGCTGGGCGCTCGGCGAAGAATCGAACATCGGCGGCAAGTCGGCCGTGATGCGCGTTAAGCTCGGCGCGGGCGAGGTCATTTTGTTCGCGTTCCGCCCACAATTTCGTGGGCAGCCGCGAGGCACCTACAAGCTCTTTTTCAACGCGCTTCAAGGCGCAACTCTCGAAGACATGCCGTGGTCGATCGAGACCGATTCCAGCGAGCCTTAGGAGCACAAAGTGCTACGACGCGTCCTTTTGTTGTGGTTTGTTTCGGTCACGCTCGAGGCGGCCGAGAACGTGGACCCGAAGCACTTCCAGGCGATGGAGTGGCGCAATATCGGCCCGTTTCGCGGGGGGCGCTCTAACGCGTCCACCGGTGTGCCGTCGCAGCCGGGTGTTTTCTATTTCGGAGGCGTCGGCGGAGGCGTTTGGAAAACGACCGATAGCGGAGTGACGTGGACTAACATCACCGACGGTTTCTTGAACACGTCCTCCGTCGGCGCCATTACCGTCGCCGATTCCGATCCCAACGTTATTTATGTGGGTATGGGCGAGCACGCTATTCGTGGCGTGATGACGTCTCATCGCGACGGCGTCTACAAGTCGACGGATGCTGGACGGACGTGGACGCATATGGGCCTAAAGCACTCCCGCGCGATCTCGCGCATCCGGGTCCATCCGACGGATCCCGATCGCGTCTACGTCGCGGTGCAAGGTGCGCCTTACGGGCCCACCGAAGAGCGCGGCATCTATAGCTCGACCGATGGCGGCGCGACCTGGGATCACGTTCTCTACATCGGTGAAACCGCAGGAGCATCCGATCTCGCGATGGATCCCACCAACCCGCGCATCCTCTATGCGGCGTGTTGGGATCACCCGCGCACGCCGTGGGAAGTTCACAGCGGCGGCGAAGGGAGCGGGCTCCACAAATCCACCGACAGCGGTGAAACGTGGGAGGAGATTGGCGCGGATCCCGAAACGGGCTTTCCAGAGCTCAAGGGCAAGATGAGCATCTCCGTTTCCGCCGATCCGGATCGCCTCTATGCGCTCGTAGAAGCCGATCCGGACGGAGGCCTGTAGGCCGGGGCGGCGGGCCGATCACGAACGAAGGTGCGGGCGGCGAGATCTACGGCACGATTTTCTACGTTGCGGAGTCGCCCCACGCGGCGTCTACGATTTGGACGGGTAGCGATGACGGCCTCGTCCACGTCACGCGCGATGGCGGCGGGAGTTGGTTAAACGTTACGCCGCCGGGCATCGGTGAGGCGATGATTAACGCGATCGAAGCGTCACCGCACGACCCGGCCGCGGCCTATGTCGCGGTCACGAAGTACAAGTTCAACGACTTCACGCCACTCGCTTTCAAAACGAACGACTACGGCGAAAGCTGGACGGCCATCACGAACGGCATCGCCGAGGAGGACTGGGTTCGCGTGATTCGAGAAGACCCGAAGCGGCGCGGCCTCCTCTATATGGGGACGGAGACCGGGATTCATGTATCGTTCGACGACGGCGAGAGCTGGCAGTCCTTGCAGCTCAAACTTCCTGTCGTGCCCATTACGGATCTGATCGTTCAGGCGCGGGACAACGATCTCGTTGCGGCCACGCAAGGCCGCGCGTTTTGGATCCTCGACGACTTGTCGCCGCTCCAGCAGATGAGCGAGGCCGGTGACGCTTCGGTGCACCTCTTCACGCTGCGGCTCGCTTATCGCGTCCAGCAAGGCGGCTCTCGAACCACACCGAACGTCGGTAAGAACCCGCCGAACGGTGCCGTTATCGATTTCATCGTCGCCGAAGTCGACGAGGACGCGAAGGCCAAGATCGAGATACTCGATGCCTCCGGCGCGACGATCCGCACCTACGCGACGGACGCCGAAGAGGATTCCGAGGAGGACTCCGAGGAGGACGGCGCGAAGCTCGAGATCGAGAAGGGCATGAACCGCACGTCGTGGGATCTGCGTCATGAAACACCCGAGCGCGTCCCTGGCCTCTACATCTTCGGCTCCCTGCGTGGGCGCAAAGTCGTCCCGGGGACGTATCAGGTGAAGCTCACGGTCGGGGACGAGACCCGCACGAAGTCTTTCGAGGTTGTCAAGGATCCGCGTGTCGATACGACGCTCGCCGACTTCGAGGCTCAAGACAGGCTGCTCGCGGAGATCGAAGAAACGATTTCCGCTCTACATGGCTCGGTCAACCGGCTGCGGGACGTGCGCGAGCAGATCGAAGACTTCGTCTCACGTGCGAAAGAGGAAGAGGGCGGCGGGGCGATCGAGGAAGCAGGCAACGCGCTTGTCGAGAAGCTGACGGAAGTCGAGGGCGCGCTCATCCAAAAGCGCACGGTCGACGGTCAGACGGTGATCAATTTTCCATCGCGTCTGAATCACCACTTCACTTATTTGAGAGGGGCGGTGGACGGCTCCGAAGTCGGCGTCATCGACGGCGCCCGCGAGCGCTACGCCGATTTGAAAGCGCAGTGGGACGGGCAGAAGGCGAAGCTCAATCCGTTGCTCGGTGCCGAGCTCGACGCGTTCAACACGCTCGTGCGTGAAAGTGCGATTCCGCTCGTCATTATTCAGTAGTGGCAGTAGTGGCCATAAGGGCCGTAGCGCGCTCGAAATCACTCAGCCGGCCGAGGTCGATCCCGACGATGTGCTCGCCTTCGCGCAGGTATAGATCCGAGAACTTGGAGCTCCACAGGATCTCCTCGGCGATGTAGGACGAGCGCGCGTGCACCGTTTGGGAGAACGTCTCGTCGATCCCTTTGAGGAGCACGAGAATCTCGGCATCCGAGCGGATGCACTCTTCGCTCGTCAGGTCGTAGATCGGGCTGTCCCTGTTGATGGGATGGACGATGGTCCACGCAAGAGGGAAGAAAACGACTTTCTGCCGCTCGAGCGCTAGCGGGTAGAAACGGCGGATGCAGCGCCCGTCTTCTTCCACCATGCGACTGAAGGCGACGGTAGGGCGGACCCGAAGCCCAAATCGCGCTCCGGCTCGCGCTGACCCCTTGGTTTCATCCCGAACATGAACTCCTCCGTCTTCGCAATGTCCCCGCCTTGTGTGTGCGAGGCGGAAACAAGTATACTAGTATGTTTGTTGACGTAAGGAGTTCGAGAAAATGTCCCGCAAGTGCAAGCTCACCGGCAAAGGCCCCATGGCGGGGAATAATGTTTCCCACGCTCATAACAAGACGCGGCGTCGGCAGCTTCCCAACCTTCAGTGGAAGCGCATCTACATCCCCGAGCTCGACCGGACCGTCCGCATACGGCTCTCCACACGAGCGCTTCGCACAATCGACAAAAAGGGCCTCCTTACCTATCTGCGCGACGAAGGCCTGAAGCTCAAAGACATCCTCTAGCACGCGGCGTCTCTGTCGTGCCGGCGTCATGATAAACTCGCTCCTATCATAGGAGCGCGTTATGACAACCAAGCTATTTTTGGCCCTTTTCGTCCTCACTTTTTTGGTCGCCTGCCGGCCCACGGATAGCACCGAGGCGTCTGCGGCCGACACCGCCGAATCCGAAGCCGAGCTCGTCGAGCGAGCGCGCGGGATCCACGATCGCGTGTTGACCCTCGACACGCATGTTGACATCCCGAGCAACTACGCCACCGAGGAAGTCGATCCAGGTGTCCGCGGCGACTTCAAAGTCGATCTCCCGAAAATGGAAGAGGGCGGTCTGAACGCGGCCTTCTTCATCGTCTATGTGGGGCAGACGGCCCGTACGCCGGAGAACTACGAAAAGGCGAAGCGGGATGCGATGACGAAATTCAACGCCATCCACCGTATGGCCGATGACATGTATCCCGATCGGATCGAGTTCGCCTATACCGCCGATGATGTCGTCCGTATCTACGAATCGGGAAAGCTCGTCGCCACGATCGGGATCGAGAACGGCTATGTCATCGGGAAGGATTTGAGTCTGCTCGAGAAGTATCACGAGCTCGGCGCGCGCTACATCACGCTCGCCCATGGCGGCCACAACGACATCGCGGACTCGTCTACACCGCGCGAGAATTTCGGCGATGCAGAATCGGAGCATGACGGGGTGAGTGGTTTTGGCGAGGAAGTCATCGCCGAGATGAACCGCCTCGGGATCATGGTGGACGTGTCGCACATCTCTAAGGCCGCGATGCTCGACGCGGTGCGGCTGTCGAAAGCGCCCGCGATCGCTTCGCACTCGAGCACCAAAGCACTCGCCGACCATCCGCGCAACATGGATGACGAGCAACTTCGCGCCCTCGCGGAAAATGGCGGCGTCATGCAGACGGTCGCGCTCGGTTCTTACGTCAACAACCCGCCCGAAAAACGGGCGGCAATGGACGAGCTTTTCGCGGAGTTCGGCATCTCGTCGATGGGGAGTCTCTCGGAGCTTTCCGACGAGAAGCGCGCAGAGCTCATCGCCAGCCGCGCGGAGCTCGACGAGCAGTGGCCGCCGGCCACCGTCCAGGACTTCGTCGACCACATCGACCACGCGGTCGAGATCATGGGCGCGGACCATGTCGGCATCAGCTCGGATTTCGACGGCGGCGGCGGCATCGAAGGCTGGAACGACGCGAGCGAGACCTTCAACGTGACTCTCGAGCTCGTCCGGCGCGGCTACGCCGAGGAGCAGATCGCGCAGTTTTGGAGCGGTAACTTGCTGCGCGTCTGGCGCGAGGTCGAGCGCGTGGCTCAGGAGACGCAGAGCCTGACGGATTGAACGGTATTTCGGTGACCCGCTATCTGCTATCGGCTCTCTCGTGCTCTCTGATGCTTGCAGGGTGTTTGGGGGATTGTCGGATCTACCATCTGGAATATTCTGCGGACTAATCTCAAGGCGGATCCAGCCATGATCGACCCCATCACCTATTTCGAGCTTCTGGCTGGGAACATGTACGAGAGTTTTTCGGGGCTCGATGCGGACGGCAATGTTGTGCCGTTCTTGGCGACGTCTTGGGAGGCTCACGACGACAACCGCGGGTTTCGCTTTCATCTGCGTGCGCGTGTCTCGTTTCAAAAGCGGCCGCATCTTGAGCGCAGCGGACGTCAAGTGGTCGCTCGAGCAACTGCTCATTCCTGGAAACCGCGGCGGGTTGAACGCGAAATATGCGGCTTCTATCGAGGGGGCGGGTGCGGTTCAAAGCGGTGAGACCGAGGAGCTTTCGGGGGTTACCGTAGTCGACGAGCTCACGTTAGACGTGCGATTTCGTGAGGCGGAGGTTCTCTTCCGATCTGTCCGATTTACATCATGGATCGTGGAGTCTTCGACGAGCACGGCGAAGACTGGCCGAGCAAAGTCTCGGCGGGCACGGGTCCGTTCTCTTTCATGGAATGGCGTCGGGGCCAGGTCGTGCGGCTTGCGGTGCACGATGAGTACTGGGGAGGGCGTCCGAGCATCGACGTCGATTTTCTGATCGTGCCGAGCTACGAGACGGCGATCTCGATTGGCTCGAGCGCGCCTTCGACGACGAGGAATCAGACCTCGTGGAATGGCCGTCGACCCGAGGCTCGACGTGCTGCGCTCGAGCGCACGCTTCCACGCGCTCGAGCGCCGTGTCGGAAACTGACCTCATCGGCTGTCGCTTTGCGGGTCAGGTCGAGCCAATCCCGTTTCCTCGACCGTGCGCAGCGCTTCCTCCAAATCCGTGACCCACGCGAATCGATCCTCGAGACGCGTCATCCTCATCAGGATGCGGATCTTTTCATCGGCCTTCAAGAGAAGGACGCGGCCTCCGCGCTGGCTGACAGAGATGTAGTGGGCGATGAGAAGCCCAATCGCCAAGCTATCGAAATACGTCACGTGTTCGAGGTCGATGATGGTGAAGATTCTAGCGTGCGTGTGAATAACTTGGGTTACTGGTGCTCCCGCGCCGTCGAGCGTTATCCCGAGCGCCTCGCCATAATTGATCTTTCTCGAGACCTACCGCGCGAGCTGCGCTATCGGGAGATCGACGAGCGGATGGATCGCGTTGCCAACCTGCTTGCGGCGCGCGGTCTCTCTCTGGGCGATCGGGTGGCGATGGCCATTGGAAACCGGGTCGAGTTCGTCGAGATCATGTATGGTGCGATGCGCGCGGGTCTCGTGCCCGTGCCGCTGAACACGAAGCTCGGCCGCGAAACGCTCGACTACGTTTTGCAGGATGCGTCCGCCGTCGCCGCTTTCGTCGAGCCTTCATGCAATCGCTTCATCGTGGATGTCGTCGACGCGCTCGCGCTTCCGCATCGGCTTTCCTTCGAGCCGATACCGGCGGGCTGGCTCGACTACGAAGAGACCCTCCGGAGCGCAGACGCGCATTTCGAGCCCCTCGCGATCGACGACGGCCACCCGTCGTTCCAGCCCTACACTTCTGGCTCGACCGGAAAACCCAAAGGCGTCGTCCTCACCCATGGAGGGCAGCTCTGGTGGATCCGGTGCCTCGAGAAGTACTGGCCGGAAAAATCGAACGCGTGGGCGGCTGCCGTGCCGCTCTATCACAAAAACGCTATGGTGGGCGCCATCAAGCCGCTTCTTCAAAGCGGCGGGACGGTGGTGCTGCTTGAAGACTTCGAGCCCCGGCGATTTCTGAGAACGCTCTCCGCATATGGCTGCACCCAGGCGGGTGCCGTGCCGGCCGTCTTCACGAAGCTCTTGCAGCACGACGACCTCATCGAAGAACTCGACTTCTCGAAGCTCGAATCGTTCAGCCTGGGCTCCGCCCCAGCGCAAAAAGAGCTCTTGCTTGCGGTGCGCGACGCCTTCGGTGTCAAAGTGTCTGAAAGTTATGGACTAACCGAAGGCGGACCGGTGATGATTGGGCCGCCTCTCGATGGCCGCGGAGTGCCTTTTGGAAGCTGCGGGGTGGCGTGGCCCGAGGGGGAGGTCAAGCTCGTCGACGCGAACGGGACGGAGCAGCCTCACGAAGGCGAGCTTTTGGTCAAGAATCCCGGGGTCACGCCCGGCTACCACAACTTGCCCGAGCTCAACCATGAGCGGATCCGGGACGGTTGGCTCGCGACGGGTGATTTGTTTGCGCGCGACGAGGAGGGTTTTTTTTATTTCAAGGGACGCACCGATGATATGTTCAACTGCGGCGGCGAGAACATCTACCCGAAAGAGGTCGAAGATCTCTTACTGTCTCATCCCGATGTCTATGATGCCGCGGTCGTGCCCGTCGGGCATCCGGTGAAAGGTCACGTGCCGGTGGCGATGGCGATGCGACGGGAAGACGCCGCGTTGATCGATGAGGAAACTTTGAAAAGCTTTTGTCTCGCGAACGGTCCCGCTTACGCGCATCCTCGTCGCATCGTGATCGTCGACCATCTGCCGCTCAACGGAGTCGGAAAAGTCGACCGCGGGATCGTTCAGCGCGAGCTTCAACAAACACTGGGAACAGGGATAGCAAAAGCTGGGAAACGCCCATGAAACTCACACTCGATCACGTCGCGCTCGTGACGCCCGACTTGGGACAATCGAAGAACGATTACGAGACGCTCGGCTTTCAGCTCACACGCGAGAGCTCGCACAAAGGGCGCGTGACGTCCGACGGCCCCATCGTGCCTTGGGGCTCGGGGAATCACTGCGCGATGTTCAAGCGAGGCTATTACGAGATCCTAGGTCTCACCGACCCTAACCGTTACCACGAGCATTTCAAAGCCGCTCTCGACCGCTTTCACGGGGTCTCTCTCGTAGCACTCGGATGCGCGAACGCGGCGGCGTTCTATGCCGAGCGGAAAGACCGCACCCCCGGCCTTCAGAAACCCGTCGAGGTGGGGCGGGACGTACCCTATGGGCAGAGCACGCGCGAAGGGCTGTTCAGAATCGCTCATCTCGACGGGAAAGCCTTTCCCGAGGCGGAGCTTTTCTTCATCGAGCAAGCGACGCCGAGCGTGCTGTGGCAGAAGAAGCTTCTGAAACACAAGAATGGCGTGGTGGGGCTCTCCGGAATCACGATCTGCTCCGAGAACCCGGAGGAAAGCGCGGCGCGTTTCGAGTTCTGTACCGGTCTTGGGGGTACCGCGGTCGACGGCTATCCCTATTTTTCGCTCGACGAAGGCTATGTCGCCATCACCGAGCGCGGTGCGATGGCTAAGACCTACCCCGAAGCCGTGCTGCCCGCGGTGCCGTCCGTTGCACTTGTGACGCTCGCCGTTGATAGCGTCGACGAGACACGAAAGTTTCTGGAAGGGAGTGGCGTGACGCCGCATGCGTCGGAGGCGGGTATCTGGGTTCGCCCCGAGCGCGCGGGTGGGGTCATTCTAGAGTTCGGAGAAACGTCATGAAGCAATCTGCGCGTCTGTTTCTGGACAAGAAAATCGGCCGTCGTTCCTTCATGGGGCAGCTCGCCCAAGTCGGGGTCGCTTCCGCTGCGGCGTCGGGCGTCACGAGGAGCTTGGAAGCCGCCACCGAGGATCCCGGCCGGGTTGTGCACGGCATGACGGGCGGAGAGCTCATGGCCGAGTTCCTGCTTGATTGGAAGGTGCCGTATGTCTTCGGACTGGGCGGCTCCGAGGAGGTCGGATTTCTCGATGCGCTCGTCGATCGGCTCGAGCTTCACTATGTGCAGAGCCTTCATGAAGGCTCCGTGATGTCGATGGCCGATGGCTACGCGCGCGCCTCGGGCGAGATCCCGATCGTTAACTTGCACTCGGTGGCAGGCGCCGGCTACGCCTTCGCACCGATGGTGAACGCCTTCAAAGACCGCATCCCCGTCGTGATCACAGTCGGCCGTCAAGCAACCGAGATCCGCGGCACCAACGCGTTTCTGGAAGCGGTGAACCTCCATCAATTTCCAAAGGACTACACGCGCTGGACATGGGACGTGATGGCGGCGTCGACCATTCCCGACGTGCTGCGCCGGGCGTTTCTGCTGGCGACGGTTCCGCCCGGCGGGCCGACCTTCGTGACGTTCTCGAAGGATCTATGGGAGGAGACGGTAGCGTCGGCCGAGATCGTTCCCAAAGCGCGATCGGGGCTTCATCTGGAGCTCCCGCCGAGCGACGACCTCGTCCAGGAAGCTTGTGACCTTCTAACGGCGGCCGAATTCCCCGTCATCACCGCGGGCCGGGAAGTGAGCCGCTACGGCGGCGTGGACGAGCTTCTTCGCATCGCGGAGCTCATCGGCGCGCCGCTCTTCAAAGAGCTGCACGTGGCCCATTGCCCCCATGTCGTCCCGTCGACGCACCCGCACTCCGCCGGGATGTTCACGGAAGATCCGAGCTACCCGAAAAAATTCGACCTTTATTGGAGCGCGGGCGGGACGATGTTCTCCTTGGGCGCGCTGCCAAAAACGCCTGTCGTTCCAAGAAGCGCTAAAGTACTCCACACCGGCTTCGACGCGGCGGAGATCGGAAGAACCTACCCCGTGGACGTTCCTATGATGGCGAACGTCCAAGTCGCGGCCCGCGTCATCATGGAAGAGCTCGAAAGCCGCAACTTGAATACGACCGCGATCGCTGAAAGAAGGTCGAGGGTTGTCGCGTATCATCAAGCGCGGCGGGAGAGACTCGACCGGGTCATGGCAGAGAAGTGGGACCAGGCGCCCATCGCGTGCGAGCGGCTGATGAAAGAGCTCAGCAACAAGCTCGAGCCGGACGCCATCGTCGTGAGCGAGCTCGTGACTTCTGAGGCGTACTTGTCGACCTATCTCGAGATGGATCACACGAGCTCTCGCCGCCGCCGCAACTTGACATCGAGTGGCGGGGTGCTCGGCTGGGGTGTGGCGGCGGCTATCGGCGCGAAGATTGCCAAACCGCATCAGCAAGTCATTGCCCTCGTCGGAGACGGAAGCTTCCAATTCGGCGTACAAGCGCTCTGGAGCGCGGTGCGCTACGAAGTGCCGATCGGTGTCGTGATTTTCAGGAACGGTCAGTACCAGGCCAACCGCAAGTTCCTGGACGCCTACGGCAAACGCGCCGCCGCGACGGGGAAGTACGTTGGCGTCTCCCTCGGCTCTCCGGATATCGACAACGTTTCGATCGCGAAGGGCTACGGTGTCGAAGGCGAGCATGTCGAAAAGCCCGAAGAACTGACGGCCGCGCTCGACCGCTGTCTCGGTGCTGTGGCGGACGGACGTCCTTACCTTTTGGACGTTGCCATCGAACGCCACTATGGCGGCGCCGATTCCGAGTGGCACGACTTTTTCTCTGTAGCGCGAAACGAGCCGCGGCGCAGCTAACGTGACGCCCGCGCGTCTTCTCCTCGTTCTCCTTGGCGTCGCGGTCGGGTCAGTCGGGTCAGTCGGGGCTGCGTCGGAATACGCGGTCAAGATGGAATACGACCAGCGGGTTCCGATGCGCGACGGAAGCACTCTCTCCGCCGATGTGTACCGGCCCGATGCCCCGGGGACGTTTCCTGTCATCCTCGTCCGCACGCCCTATGACAACGCCAGGGCGGGTTATGCGTCTCGATGAATGTTTTGGGCCTCGCACGGCTACGCCTATGTCGTTCAAGACGTGCGCGGCCGCGGCGAATCGGACGGAGAGTTCTATCCGTTCATCTACGAGGCTGAAGACGGCTACGACACGCAAACGTGGTGCGCCGAGCAGTCGTGGTCGAGCGGGAAAGTCGGGACGACGGGCGGGTCTTATCGTGCTGGTCGACGTGTACGGTTGGAGGGACACCGCCTGCGCCTAGAGATCTCCTCGAGCGCCTTTCCGAAGTTCGATCGGAACTTGAACACGGGCGGCCCCATCGGCAAAGAGACCAAAGGTCTCGTCGCGGAGCAGACCGTGTACCACGACCGCGATCGGCCGTCCTACCTGATCGTCCCTGTTATCGAGCGCTAGCGCAGCCAGCCTGGCGGGGCGCCGGCGCGGCGGGCTTCTTCGACGATGGCGGCGCGCTCCGATTGCGCCTGAGCGAGTTGCTGCTCGAGACGCTGTCTCCGTGGCGCGCCGCGTGGATCGGACGTATAGAGCGGACTTTGAAGCTGTTGCTCGAGCGTCTGGATCCTCTGATCCACGCCCGAGAGACGATTGCGCCAATACTCCGCCGTCTGCCTCGGGTCTTCAGGTTCGGGCGCAGCGTCACCCTCGTCTTCCTCGTCTGCGCTCCTGTCTTCAACCGTTGCGGACGCTGCGGTAGAGATCGTCATCGGTCCACGCAAGTTTCTGGCCAGATCAATTTCGGTGATCGTCTGCGTTTGCTCCGCGCCGTTATTCGCGCGACGCTCTTTTTCTTTTTTAGCGATCTCGGCGAGTGATTGTGCAGTCGCCGAGGAAGCCAGCAACGTTGCAAGCATGATCCAAAACAGGCGCTTCATGACGCACTCCTAATACCGGCACATGGATTTTCCCAGATTGTGACCTGCTGTCGGTGGAGGATGCAAACGTGTTCTTGCCGAGAACTCTCTCAGCGCTTCACATAGTACGTTCCGCGGCCTATAGCGACGAGCCGGCCGTCTTTGTCTTGGACCTCGACGTCGACGATGCCGAGCGTGCGCCCCATTTTGACTACGCGTGCAGTCGCGGTGAGCTCGGTCTCGACCGCCATGCGCAGATAGTCGATACGCAGATCGATCGTCGGAACGAGATCGCCCGACCGGATCGCAAGCGCATAGTCTCCGGCGATACCGATGAGCGCGGCCGTGACGCCGCCATGGATCTCGGGCACTTTGGACGAGGGCACAGTTCGCGCTTGAAGGGCAGTGCCAGGGTTATCGTGCCCGCTTCCGGATCCATCGCGACCGCTCTCAATCCCAAAAAGCGTTGATAGGGCGGATCGTCGAGAGCTTCTTGAAGGCTTGCGAGGGTCCAATCGGTCACGGTCTCAAAATCACCTTTCCAAAGACGGCGCGGTCTTCGAGAAGCTTCTCACCCTCGCGCGCCTCGGTGAGTGGGAGCACGCGACGATGATAGGCGTGATACGTCCCGCGGCCACTTCGTCGAGTAGGCGTGATACGTCCCGCGGCCACTTCGTCGAGAAGCTCGCGGATGCCCTCCGTCGTCCAGCCGTCCGAGCCGAGTATGCTCAGCTCTCGCACCCAGATATAGCGAATATCGGTGGGCGGTTCGAAACCGGCTGTGGCGCCGCAAGTGAGAAGCCGGCCGCGTTTTCTGAGTGTTTTGAGCGAAGGCACCCACGTGTCGCCACCCGTGTAATTCACGACGACGTCGACGCCCTTTTTTCCGGAGAGCCGCCACGCCTCGCGGCTGAAATCCGTTCGGCTCGTATGGATGATGTCATCGGCGCCGAGCGCCTTGAGTTTTTGGCCTTTCGCCTCAGAGCTCGTACAGGCGATGACGCGGGCACCGAGCCTCTTGGCGATCTGAATGCAAGCGGTGCCCACGCCGCCGCTCGCGCCGAGCACGAGCACGGTTTCGCCTTTTTCGATCGTCGTGCGCTCGCGCAGCATCTGCCACGCCGTGCCGTAGGCGACGGGAAGACAGGCGGCGCCGTCGAAGTCGACGCCGGGCGGGATAGGGAGCGCGTGGGATGCTCGGGAGCGTACGAGCTCGGCCATGCCACCGGGGAGCGTTTCGCCTAGCATGCCCTCTTCGGAGGACGGGTTCAGGAGGACGCGGTCGCCGAGGTGGACGCTTTTGACCCGGTCGCCTAACCTGTGCACGGTGCCTGCAATGTCGCCGCCTGAAATGAAAGGGACGGCTACGGGAAGGCCAGGCATGCCTCGACGGACGAAAATGTCGAGGTGGTTGAGCCCGCAGGCGGCAACGCGGACGACAATGTCGTTCGGACCCGGCTCGGGATCGGGCCAGTCACGGTAGACGAGGTTTTCGAGGGCGCCTTGTTTCTCGATGACAGCAGCTTTCACGGCGTGTCATCGTATCCGATCGCGATATACTCCGCTGCCATGGGAGCGGTCTTTCTGGCCTTTCTCGCGCTCACGCAAGCGGGCCATCCCGATATCTACACGATCGATCTCGTTCCGACGCCCGACCTGCGAAACGTGGCCGGGACGGCCGAGCTCGGCTGGGCGCGAACACCTTTCGGGATCGCAGTGACGGCGGAAGGGCATCATCGTTACGAGCTCTCGCTAGCACTTTCGGGACTCCCCGATCCGAAAAGCCTCGGCGCCTACGCGACTTATGTCGCCTGGGTAACGACGCCCTTGATGCATCCACTCATCAAGCTCGGCGAGGTGAAAAACGGCGACAACCTCCATCTCGGCCGGGTCGAGCTGAATCAGTTCGTCGTGCTCGTTTCTGCCGAAGCGTCGCGGGATGTCGTGACCCGCGAGGGACGCTTGGTCCTGCGCGGCCGGTCGCCGAGCATGAGCATTCAGCCCGACAACCACTTGATGCTGCCACCCGTGGATGCGGGCGCTAGCGCGCACGTGGGCGCGTGGCCACACCCGCCGATGCACCCGCAGATCGCAATGATCCCGGGGCTCGAAGACTTGAGGCCGGACGTGAAACCGTTCCTACCGAAGGTCGATCGAGGCCAGGACGTGCCGACCGCACGGCCGCGAGAGCTCGTGCGTCTTGCGGATGGACAGGCGCTTCGTCTAGAAGCGGGCCTCGTCCGCCGTACGATTCATGGCCACAACACCATCATGTACGGCTTCAACGGCCAGTATCCTGGGCCGCTCATCGCCGTCGAACAGAACGCGACGATCACGGTGAACTTCACGAATCGAACCGACCTACCGACCTCGGTGCATTGGCACGGGGTGCGGCTCGAAAACCGCTACGATGGCGTTGTCGGCGTCACGCAAGCTCCGGTCGAGCCGAACGAGAGCTTCGAGTACCGGATTTTCTTTCGCGATGCGGGCCTCTATTGGTACCACCCCCATCATCGCGAGGACATTCAGCAAGATCTCGGGCTGTACGGAAACATGCTCGTAAGCTCGCCCGAGCCGGATTTCTTCAACGACGTGCATCGGGAAGAGGTCCTGATGCTCGATGATCTGCTCGTCGGCGAGCACGGTCTTCTTCCTTTCGGTACGGAGGCGGCGACGCACGCGCTGATGGGCCGTTTCGGGAACGTGCTCCTCGTGAACGGCGAGCCGAAATACGAGCTCGCCGTCCACAAGGGCGAAGTCGTCCGTTTCTTTCTCACGAATGTGTCGAACACGCGGACGTACAATTTGTCGTTCGGCAAGTCTCGCATCAAAGTGGTCGGCTCCGATCTTGGGAAGTTCGAGAAAGAAGTCTGGGCGGAATCGGTCGTCGTAGCACCAGCCGAGCGCTACATCGTCGAAGTGTTGTTCGACGAGACCTCGCCGCTCGTGAACCACGTGCAGATTCTCGACCATAGCTTCGGGAGCTTCTTCGCGGAGCGTACCGAGCTCGGGACGATCAATGTCTCAGGCGAGGCGGCGGGGTCAAGTCTTCGTGATACCTTCCGGAAGCTCCGCACGCATGACGATGTGGTGCGGGACGTAGCACCTTACCGCGCCGTTTTCGACCGACCCGTGGATCGCGAGCTCGTCTTCACCCTACGAGTCTCGGACTTGCCACCAAAGCTCATGCAACGGATGCGGGCCGACCGCATTTTTTTCACCCCTGTTGAGTGGAGCGGCACGATGCCGATGATGAACTTCACCTCCACGAGCCGAGAAGCCACTTGGATCTTACGCGATACGGATTCCGGCAAGGAGAACATGGATATCGATTGGCGCTTCGACGTCGGCGACGCCGTCAAGATCCGTCTCGTCAATGACCGGGAAGCCATCCACGCGATGCAGCATCCTTTCCATATTCACGGCCAGCGCTTTCTCGTGCTGTCGCGAAACGGAGCCCCAAACGACAACCTCGTTTGGAAGGACACAATGCTTTTGAGCGTGGGCGAGACGGCCGACATTCTTTTGGAGCTTTCGAACCCAGGGCAATGGATGGCGCATTGCCACATTGCCGAACACCTCGAGACCGGCATGAAGCTCGTCTTCAACGTCGAGTAAACAAGGAGGTCCCGTGCGTAAATGCTTTCTAGCGTTTTTGATATTCTCTCCCGCTTGGGCGATGGCGCAGCCCGCAAGCCAGCTCTCGGAGCAAGCGCGCGCTTTTGTAAGCGTAGATGCGCCCGTTGTGGCGCTCGTCGGCGTTCAATTGATCGACGGTACGGGCGTGGCGCCGAAGTCCGGCCAAACGATCCTCGTCGAGAATGCGCGTATCCGTGCGGTAGGCGACAACGTGCCCATTCCAGACGGCGCCGAGCGACTCGATCTCTCCGGGTACACCGTCATTCCCGGCCTCGTCGGCGTGCACAACCACACGTTCTATACAACTTCCGCGCGCCAATCTCAGATGAACGTGACCTCACCGCGACTCTACCTAGCGAGCGGGGTGACGACGATCCGCACCACGGGAAGTTACTCGCCCTATAGCGAGATCAACATGAAGCGCGCCGTTGAGCAAGGCGAGATCGTCGGCCCGAGGATGCACGTAACGGGCCCCTACATCACCGGCCCGGGCGCGAGCACCTACATGACCCAAGTAGGAACGCCGGAAGACGCGAAGCGCGTCGTCGCCTATTGGGCCGAAGAAGGTGCGACGTGGTTCAAGGCTTATACCCGTATCTCTCGAGCGGAGCTCAGAGCGGCGATCGAAGAAGCGCATAGCCGCGGCTTGAAATTCACCGGGCATTTGTGCTCGGTCACGTATCGTGAAGCCGTCGACCTCGGCATTGACAGCCTCGAGCACGGTTTTTTCGCGAATACGGAATATGACGAGGACAAGAAGCCCGATGAGTGTCCACCTGGATTTCGCGACAGCTTGAGGACGATCGACATCGATAGCGAGCCGGTGAAGGCGACGATCGACCACATGATCCGAAACGAGGTTGCCATGACGTCGACCCTTGCCGTCTATGAGCTCTCTGTTCCCGATCGCCCGCCTCTCGACGCCCGCACGATGACAGCCCTGGCTCCGGGCGCGCGCGACGAATACTTGGCGCGTCGCGAGGAGATCAACAAGCAAGCGAGCGATTCCGTGATGGCGGATCTCTTCCCGCGGGCGCAAGCGTTCGAGTACGCTTTCTTCAAAGCGGGCGGCTTGCTTGCCTCCGGTGTCGACCCTACGGGAAATGGCGGTGCCCTTCCGGGATTTGGCGATCAGAGAAACTACGAGCTCTTGCTCGAGGCGGAGTTCACGCCCGCGGAGACGATTCAAATCATTGCGCTAAACGGTGCGAAAGTGCTGAGCGTGGACGAGGATCTAGGCTCCGTCGAGGTAGGGAAGATCGCCGACCTCGTCGTCATCCAAGGGGACCCGGTGGCGCGGCCTAACGAGATCCGAAACGTGATTACGGTCTTCAAGGATGGCGTGGGCTACGACTCGAAAAAGCTCATCGACTCGGTGGATGGACTCGTGGGGTTGAAGTGAAAAGCGCCGGGCTCGTGGCGGCATGGTTTCTCGCGAGCGCCGCCGCGTCCGCGCTCGACGTCCGCGAGCACTATACGAAGCGCGAGGTCATGGTTCCGATGCGGGACGGCGTTCAGCTCTTCACCATCCTCTACGAGCCGAAGGAACGCTCCGAGACTTATCCGATCTTGTTGCTGCGCACGCCCTACTCCATCCCGCCCTATGGCCCGGACGAATATCGAGATCAACTCGGTCCGTCGCCGGCCTTCGACGAAGAAGGGTTCATATTCGTCTTTCAGGATGTCCGCGGAAAGTTCCGCTCGGAGGGAGAGTTCGTCGTAATGCGCGCCTACGACTCCGACGGAGGATCCGACGACAGCACTGACAATTACGACACGATCGAGTGGCTCCTTGGAAACGTCGAGAACCATAACGGCAAAGTTGGGCAATACGGTGTATCCTATCCGGGATTCCAGACCGTCATGGGCATGATCGATGCGCACCCGGCGCTCGTGGCGTCCTCCCCGCAAGCCTCACCCTCGGACATGTTTATCGGTGACGATTGGCATCACAACGGTGCGTTCCGTCTGATGTATGCTTTTAGCTGGCTCTCCAAAAACGCCCAAGTGCGCGACGAGCTGACGACCGAGCGCGTGAAAGCCTTCGACTACAAGACGCCGGATGGCTATCGCTTCTTTCTCGAATGCTTCTGGCGGGGGAAGTGTTGCGTGCGAAGTTCCGAAACAGCTTCGCCCACCCGCAGCCGTTGGTTCCTTTACAGACGACTCCCATCGAGTTCAGCCTGCGAGACCGGAACCATACGTTCGAGAAGGGTCATCGCATAATGGTGCAAATTCAAAGCACGTGGTTTCCTGTCATCGACCGCAACCCGCAGACCTTCGTCGATATCTACACTGCCAAAGAATCCGATTTCCAGGCGGCGACCCACACCATCTATCGCTCGCGGTCGCACGCGTCGTACCTCGAGCTCTCGGTGGTGCCGTAGAAACGGGTCAGCTGAGGCCCATTTCCTCGAGGGTTTCAACTGAGCGCACGCGCTCCAAGTATGTGTCCAGCTCGTCTAGCGACAGGGACCGAACGCGAGCCTACGGCAAACCTCCCGAAGCGTTGGAATCAGTGGGATTCGAGGCCCGCCGCGCGGAGTAGGTCACGTTCGACGGCATCGAGTCGAGACTCGGCGTCGGCGCCGACGAGCTCGAGATAGAACTTGAGCTTGGGCTCGGTGCCGCTCGGGCGGACGGCGATCCGCCCGCCGGCTTCGAGGTCGTAGATCAAGACACTGTCCCTGATGTGAAAGCGGACCCGCTCGGAGGCAATCTGGTCGAGCGGCTCGTCCCGCAGCTTCCGCATGGCGTCTTCGATGGCACGCGCGCCCTCCTCACCCGTCAGCGTGAAGCTCTTCTGACGGCTCACGAAGCGGCCGTAGCGCTCGCGCAACCGGTCGAGCTCATCGAGAAGCGTCTCGCCGTTCTCCGCGAGCCCCGCCGCCATCTCCGCGAGCAGCAAGCCCGCGCTGATGCCGTCTTTATCGCGCACGACCGTTCCGACGGTGTAGCCGAGCGCTTCTTCGAAGCCAAAGACGAAACGGCATCCTTCTACCGCCTCGAGGCGCAACGCTTCGTTGGCGATCCATTTGAAGCCGGTGAGCGTGTCCTCGTAGCGCACGCCGAGCTCGGAGCACATCGTCTCTACCATACGAGACGAGACGACGGTCGAGACCACGAGTGGTATCTCTTCTCGCGTGCGTACAAGGATGTAGGACGCCAAAAGAACGCCAACCTCGTTGCCACTCAAAGCGGTGTAGCGTCCTTCAGGATCGCGCACGGCCGCGCCGAGTCGATCCGCATCGGGATCGTTGACGAGCAAGAGCGGGCAGCCGTGGCGCTTTGCCTCACCGAGGACGAGGTCGAGCGCTCCGGGCTCCTCCGGGTTCGGAAAGCGAACGGTAGGGAAGTCGCCATCCGGTACCGCCTGCTCGAAAACGGGAAAGAGCTTCTTGAAGCCGCGACGGCCGAGCGCTTCCAAAAAGAGCCGTTGTCCGACGCCGTGTAGCGCGGAGTAGGCGACAGCGAAGCTCGACGTGTCGGTCTCCTTCGAGAGCGCGAGCCTGTTGACGGCGTCGAGATAGTCCGCCATGAGATCAACTTTCTCAACGAGGGCCGAGTTTTCCTCTCGCAGGATAGCGTTGGCGGGAGGCGCCGCATCGATAGCGGCAGCGATCCCCGCGTCCACGGGCGGAATGATCTGGGCGCCGTTCTCCCAATAGACCTTGTAGCCGTTATATTCCGGTGGGTTGTGGGATGCCGTAATCACGATGCCCGCAGCGGCGCCCAAATGTTTGACGGCGAATGCGAGAAGCGGCGTCGGGTTGGGCCCTTCGATCCAGTGGACGCGCACGCCGAGGGCAGCGGCGACCGCGGCCACGTCTTTCTGAAAGACCTCGGAGCGATGACGGCCGTCCCGCTCGATGGCGATACCGCGGCGCGCTGCGTCCGGCACTACTTCGAGCAAATAACTTACGAGGCCATGCGTCAGGCGAATTACGAGGCTGCGGTTCATGCGGCTTTCGCCCGCGCCGAGGATCCCGCGGATCCCCGCGGTCCCGAAAGTAAGCAGGCCTCGGAAGCGCTCGGCCAGCTCCTCACGATCGCCTGCTTTCAGAAGCGATTCGAGCTCTGCTCGATCGTCCGGGTCTACATCGTGCTCCAAAAAGGCGCGGGCGCGCGCCAGAAGCGCGTCGTTATCGGGCATCGAGCTCGGCGATGGCTTGATAGAGGACTTCGACTCCGCGCGCGCAGTCGTCCCATTCGGTCCACTCGTTGGGATTGTGGCTCACGCCGTTTTTGCTGCGCACGAAGATCATTCCTGTCGGGATGCCGTGGCTGGACACGTTTTGTGCGTCATGCCCCGCGCCGCTTGGAAGCCGGATCGTATCGAGGCCGAGACCACGCGCTGCGCGATGGATTTGCTCTTGGAGTCCCGTATCCGTTGAGGCGGGTCGCTCCGAGGCGAAAGGTGCGATCCCGATCGTGGTGCTGTCCTCCCGTGCGATGACGGCGGCGCGGCCGCGAATGCGCCCGAGCACCTCCATGACGACGGCTTCATCGATATCGCGAAGCTCGATAGGAAATTGAACCCGTCCTGGAATGACGTTCGGTGCTCCAGGAAAAGCCTTCAACGAGCCGACATTGCCGACTTGACGGCCCGGCTTCGCCATCACTTCTTCGCGTACGGCTTGCGTGAGCTTCGCGGCCGAGAACATGGCGTCACGCCGCTCATGCATGGGGGTCGTACCTGCGTGGTTCGCAAAGCCCTCGACGGTCGCTTCGAAGCGGTAGATACCGACGATACCCTCGACGATCCCGATGGGAACACTTTGGCGATCGAGCTTGGGACCCTGCTCGATGTGAAGCTCGAAGTAAGCAGCGAAGTCTCTCGGGTTCAAGACCGCCGAATCGATCTCCGAAGGGCGCTGTCCATAGCGCTCGAGCCACTCCGAGAGACTCTTGCCGTCTGAGCCCGTCAGATCGAGCTCGCTGTGATGTGGACCCGCGGTAGCCGCGCGGCTTCCGAAAAGGCCTTGCCCGAAATGAACTCCCTCTTCGTCGGCCCATACGACCATCTGAAGCGGATGGCGCGACTCGCGGCCTCGCTCGGAAAACGTCTTCAGGACTTCGAGAGCGCCGAGGCTCCCTAACGTGCCATCGAAAATCCCACCTTCGGGGACCGAATCGATATGGGAGCCGAAAAGAATGACGGGGAGGCCGGGCTCCGACCCGGCGCGCCGCCCGTGGATGTTTCCCGCAGCGTCGACCCAGACGTCGAGCCCGGTCTCTTGCATCTTGGCGACGAGCCAAGCTCGCGCCTGCTCGTCAGCCTCGGAGAAGCCGAGGCGGGAGACCCCGCCTTCCGGCCGTTTCCCGAAGGCGGCGATCTCGGTGAGAAAGCCCTTCAGCCTTTCGGCATCGATATGAAATTCGACCGCGTCAACCTCAGCTTCAGTGATCTTCCGTGGATGCGACGTATTGCTGCGCTTCGTTCTGGCCGGGAAGGTTCGGCCCGGCGCCCGCTAAGTGCGCCAGGACTTCGTAGAACTCCCGTGCGAGCTCGGTCTTGCCATTCGCGACGGCCGCCCGCGCGCCCCCTAGAAGCGAGCGCGCCCGGTTGGGCGTGCGAAGAAGCGAGGTCTCGAATTGCTCGAGCGCCTTTTCTTCCATGCCTTGTCCGAGGAGCATTTCGCCATAGAGCTCGTGCGGAGGCTTCACGGCGTGTCCGTAGCAGATTCTCCTGGAGGTCCCGACGGTGGAACGAGGGTCTCGGCAACCGCCACAGCCTCTTTCATGAGAGCCAAGGCGTCGCTCTTTCGGCCTTCGGCCTCGGCGATAACGGCGTCCACTTCCATCCAGGAAATGGTGACTTGCTCCCGACCGGGAGCATCCTCTTCCATCTTCGCGGTAAGGTCTTTGAGCCCGGCGGCGGCTTTCTTCGCGGCCGCGGCGGCGCGCTCGTCGATCTCTCCGGTTCCGCGCACTTGCTCGAGGACGGTGTCAATGTCGTTCACTTTCCAGTTCTCGCTCTCGACGACCTGGAGCGACTCCATGCGCATGAGCGTATTGCCCTGCCGTCTCGTCGCGTCGTCGCGCTTGGATATGACGCGGAGTTTCTCGATCTGCTCCTGGGCTTTCGCGTATTGTCCCTGCTGCAAGTAGCCATATTGGAGCCAGTAGAGCGCGTGCCACGAGTGCCGCGTCGGCGACAAGCCCTTGCGCTTCGCGCGCGCGACGGAGGCGTCATAGGACTCGGTGTTGCGCTCGACGACGTGGTCCCACATACCGTGCTGTACGAAAATATGCGCCGGCATGTGTAGAGCGTGTACGGCTGCCGGGGCGATCTCGGAATACTTGTGCGCTGCGTAAAGCGCGATGGGTGCATGGATCGGATCGTCATAGGCGTGGATAACGTAATGCGCGGCACCCGGGTGATCGGGATTGGCGCGGAACACCAACTGCGCGATCGATCCGGCCTTCATGTCCGCACGGATGCTATCTTCGCCGCGAACGTTCGTCCGCATCAAGGCCAGCGCATAGAGCGTGGCGGCTTCGTGGTCTTCGGGATAAGCCTCCCAGAGACGGCCCATTGCATCCGAATAAGCGAGCGAGCGCTCTTTCGGCGAGCCGGCACCGAAGAGAAGCTCCACCGCTTCCATGTAACCGCGCTCACGCTCCGTCGGTGCTTTCTCGAGCCGCTCTTTTTTCGTTGTCCCGAGCTTCTTGAGAGCGGCGCGGCCAGCGGAGACATCGGTCGACGTCGCCGAGAAGTGATGGCCTACGTAGTGGCTCACTGTTTCACCCCAATAGGCAAGGTAGAAGTCCGGGTCGATCTTTTGTGCTTCTTGAAACGCTTCGATGGCGTCTTCCCACTCGAAGCTGTGAACCATGCGGACGCCGTTTAGAAAAGCGTTCTGGGCTTCGGCGGAGCCGGAATTCGGAATGTCGATCGTACCGAGAACGTTCTGTTGCGCGTAGCCCATACAGGCGCTCGAAAGAATCAGGACCAGCGCGATGAGCCACTTAGATTTCATATGGATGCCTCCCAAACGAGTACTTTTATCAGAATTCCTAGCCTCGTCGCTACTGGGATAGGGTGTGTGCGAGATAAGCGACCGCGACGCCCGCGAGCGAGAGCGCGGGGACGGCCATGGATGCGCTCGCCCGCCGCGCTTCGGGCCAGAGTCGGCTCGCAGCGAGGTACAAGAACATCCCGGCGAAACAGCTCAAGAGCAGGGCGAGGAGTGAGGTCGGCAGTACCAGAAAAGACTGCGCGATAGCCCCAAAAACTGGCGCCACGGCCGTGATGACGAGCATTCCTACCGTCTCACGCACGTTGTGCTCGGTGCCGAGCATGACGCCCACGGCGCTCACGCCGTCGGCGAGTTTATGAAGCAAGACCGCGAGCGCGAGCGAGACCCCGATATCCTCGCCCGCGCGAAACCCTTGGCCGATGACCACGCCGTCGAAGAAGCTGTGGGTTGCCAGGCCGATCGCGCCGCCGAGCCCTGCGAGCCTCGTTCTGCCCTTTTTGTGGCTCCCACGCTCGAGCAGATAGAAGCTGAGAAATCCGACGGCGCAGAACAGCCACACGACGCTGGAGCCGAGTGTAGTGTCGCTCTCTTCCAGTAATTGCCACGCATCGGGGAGGAGCACGATAACCGCGCCTCCGATGAGCGCGCCGGCACAAAACGCGAAGACTTCAGCTTTTCGGTCGTGCAAATAGAGCGCCAAAAGCCCGCTCAGGAGCGTTACGGTGAAAGCGGCAATCGAGACATATAGGACTGTATTCAAGAAAGCATCATACGCTAAAAAACGTTCTTGACAGATATGGACGCACCCGTGTACTTTCCTCTTCAGTCAAAAGGCAATTTCAAAGGCCCACGGCTGTCCTGGTGCCCTTGTTTGCGAGGTGGGGGTGGAGCGCGGATAGAGGGGGAGTTGGTCTCTCGTGTTGTAATCCGAGGGGAAGAATCTGAGAGGTCGGCGCCTTTATCTCGGTTGGGACTTCATCCTCACCTCATCATCCCTCCGCACAGATCAGGCCTCCGCACAGATCAGGCCTCCGCACAGATCAGGCCTCCGCACAGACCAGGATGTTCAGCTGACTGCGGCAAGCACGTCCTTCTTGCTGCTCGACCACGCCTCTGCCGACATGATCTCTGGGCCGAACTCGATGATGCGCGGCAGCAACTTGAAGATGGTCACTTGAGTCCACTCCGTCCCTTGACGGGGTCGAAGTTCTCGCTGGTTCAACTCCGCGGCGATCTTGGACAAGCGGTGGTCGCCGGCAATCATCGCGATCACGAGCGTCATGACTTCTTTCTCGATGGGATCGACCTCGAGATGAGCGCAGTCGGAAGAAATGCACAATCCGTAAGGAATGGGCTGATATTGACGCGCCTCCTCGGCAGATGGCTTCGGCTCGCGCGCCCACTCGATCGCCACCGGGTGCCATCCTTCCTTCTCTTTGGCCGCCCAGTGCTCTGGGCTGGGTAGGGTCGATACGGGCTCTCGCCAGCGTTCATGGGTCATAGATTCCTCCTTGCTCAATCGAGTAGCAAACCACGTGCCACGAACCCGCCCTGCAATAATGTGATTCGAGGGCCGGTGGCGTCCGCGAGTGGGAAGATCGTTGACCGGTTCCGCTACAAGTTCAAGTGCTCTTTGAGGCGCCGCGTGTGGGAGCGCGATACCGGAATCTCGGTTTCGTTCCGATCCGCCATCTTGAGCTGGATCGTGCGGTTGAACCATGGGACGACTTCCTTGATGCGTTGCAAATTCACGATGTACGAGCGGTGGACGCGCCAGAACACGTCCGCGTCGAGCGATGCCGAGAGCTCGTCGAGCGTGCGCACGTTCGACGTGCCCGTTACCCGATCCGTCGCGATCGTCACGACACCGTCTTCAACCATTGCATAGATGACGTCCGAGGCATCGACGAGCATGAAGCGGTCCCCCGCTTTGACGACGAGGCGCTTTTGCGCATTTGTCCGTTCGAGGGCTCCGAGGAGCCGCTCGAGCTGGCTCGCAATGGGCTTCCCTTCTTTTTCGTGTGTGATCCTCGATACGGCCTCGCCCAGTCGCGTTTTGTCGACGGGCTTCAGCAGATAATCGACGGCATTGACTTCGAAGGCTTTGATCGCATAGCGATCGTAGGCCGTCACGAAGATGAATCGAGGGAGATCGTCGCGGCCCATGAGCTCGCGCGCCACTTGGAATCCGTCGAGACCTGGCATCTGGATGTCGAGAAACAAAAGCTCGGGAGCGAGCCGTTCCACGAGCGCGACGGCCTCGAGGCCGTTTTGCGCCTGGCCAACGACTTCAACCTCCGGGACCGATTCGAGAAGAAAACAGAGCTCCTCTCGGGCGAGCTGTTCGTCGTCCACGACGAGGGCACGTACGCTCACGGGTAGTGTCCTCTTTCAGTGGTTCGTTGCATAAAGCTCGAGGCCACTAGTCAGCTCGCTCGCAAATGGGAGATATCGACGTCCGGGATCTCGATGCGCGCCACGGTGCCCTCATCGGGAGCGCTCACGAGCTCGATCTTGTACGGCTCGCCATAGATGACGTTCAGTCGTTCGTTTACGTTCGCGATGCCGATCCCGTGGCCTTCGGCGGCGCGCTCGCCTTGCGGGAGGCCGTCACCATTATCTTCGATCTCGATGATGACGGCGCCCATCCCGCGCCGGGCGCGGATCACGATGCGCCCGCCCTCGAGCCGGGTCGAGATGCCGTGCTTGACGGCATTCTCGACGAGAGGCTGGATGATCATCGACGGCACGAGGGTGTTGAGTGTGTTGTCCTCGACTTCTTTCTCGACGACGAGCTTGCCCGCGCCGAAGCGGACTGACTCGATGTCGAGATAGGAGTCGATGAACTCGAGCTCTTCTTTGAGCGGTACGAAGTGCTCCTGCTCTTGAAGAAGCTTTCTCAGAATGCTCGAAAGCTTACGGATGAGACGCCTCGCGACCTCCGGGTTGGTGCGTGTCGCCGACGCAATAGAGTTCAACGTATTGAACAGAAAGTGGGGATTGATCTGGCTCGAGAGCGCTTGGAGTCGCGCCCGGACCACGAGCACTTCCTGCTCAGCGAGCTTGCGCTCGAGCCGGACGTTGTTCCAAATCTTCAAAGGAATGCCGAGCGCCGCCAGCGTGCTGGTGTAAATGGCGAGCATGACCCAAGGATTCTGCGACGACAGATGGAAGATGAAACCGGGAAACTCCGAGCCGACGAAGATGCGCAACGATTCGAGCGCGAGTGTGACCGCGAAAATGACGACCTGCCAATCGAAGATGCGGTCTCGTATGGCGGTCTTACCGATCCGGTAGAGGTTCAAGAAGATGAGCGGTGAAAAGCTCCATATATCTTCTTTACGACACAGCTCACGAACGATACCGCCGCTCACACCGTAGAGCACCCCGAGCGGCAACGCGAGGAGCGCGCCGTTGAACGCGGCGGGCGCACCCACCATGAGACCCACGGCCGCGCCCGTCAAAGGGCCCGCGAGCAAGCCGACGAGCACCGTGCCCGAGAGCGACAAATCGGCCGCGCCGTAGTTCAAGAGAAGACGGACAATGACCCCCGAAGACAAGAGCATCCCCGATAGAAGCGCGAAGATGAGCTTTTCCTTGAGCGAGAGCTCTGTTTTGTAGAGAAGGCTCTTGAAGGCACCGAAGCGAATCAAGAGGCTCGCGATCGAGGCCATGACGCCCAGCTTGACTAGGATAGTGACCATCACCAGCTGGTCGGGCGATAACGTCGTTCCCATGAGAGTTAAGCGGAAAATAGCATGACGCGAAAGCGCCCACAAGCGAAGGCCAGTAAAACGGTGATTGAGCGCTCTAGGGCTCGGCGACGAGCTCGAGAACGATTCTTCCGGTCGCGCCCGCCGCGTTCGGAAATCGCCACTTGGAGGCTTCGCCCAGAAGGCGCGGATTCACTTCTGGAATGGAGGAGCGCACGATCTTGACGTCCTCGGGCGCCCCGCTCGCATCGATATCGAGCTCGAGCTCGACCGTGCCGACGAGGCGGACGTCGAGAGGGCTCTCGAGAACGGGCAACTCGACATCGGGTGGAAGCGACAGCGTGATGGGAGCCTCGCCCCCTGGCTCCTCTTCGAGGCGCAGTGTCACCGCCAAGATCAGAAAGACGCCGAAGTTTCGAAGCCGGTCATAGACGTTGCGCCGATTGTCGCCGTCGCTGTAATCGCGAAAGTGCGACAAGTACTCGCTCGCGGAAAGCTCGAAGCCGCGTCCGCTCACGACGGACGTCCTGCCAGCGCGGAGCTCGATCGTCTGCTCGAACGAGCGCTCCGATTCGTTCCGACGCTTGAGCTCGCCGGTCGCGGTAGCGTCGAACGTGCCGCGCTCGAGAAACTCGCTAAGGTCGACGCGTGTCTCGAAGCTGCGGGACCTCTTGTCCACTTTGAAAAGAGCCGCGCCACCTTTGACCTTTACCGTTTCCGTCATCAGGGTCGCGAGAAAAGAGTCGGGAACTTTGCCCGCGATGGTCGCGAGCCACTGGCGATCCGTCACCCCCGCCCCATCGGTATCGATGAAAAAGGCGAGCGACTCCATCGTTTTAAAATCGGGTGAAGTGCTGCGAGCTTCGAACAGCCTAAAGTCCACGACAAGATTATTGGGGACGTTCGCGCCGTGTGCGGTTGGGGTGGTGACGGGGCCGCTGAGACTGAGGATGACGAGCGCGCAACCAAGCGTGCCGATGAGCTTCGAGTTCATACGAGGAGGCCTCCCGAATCGTCAGCCCAAAACGGGCCTGATCTGCTCCGTCTGAAGCAAGGCGGCGATAATGCTCGCCGTGTGGAAATGGCATGCGTGCGAGCGATCGAACAGCTCGCCTACGGTCATCGGCGCGTGTAGACACCCCCAGACCTGGTGTGCGTCCGCCTGGCCTTCGGCCTCGCCCCAGACAAGTTTATCCACGTTGCGCTCGAGAAGCGTTTTGTCGGCGGGCAATTCCTCGAGAAGGATCTTGAGCTCGTCTTGGAGCCGCACCGAGTCCATCATCAAAGCCATGGCGGGCACGGTGATTCCAGGATCGGGTCCGTCCACAACCGAGTCGTCGACTCTGTTCTCGAACAAAAAGTGGCCGCCGGGGAGCGCCTGGAAGAGATGGTGCACGGCTTCGTCTCCGCGACGGTGTCCGTAATACGCGCGAGAGATATTGCCGCTCCGGAAGAAAAGCTGCGCGACCATCGCCTTATCGACCGAAAGGGTCATGACGCCCGACTGCGAAGAACTGATGAGCGTTTGCACGACCGTAGCGAGGTCGAAAAAGGTGAGATCACCCTGAAGCTCTCGCTTCACGTCGCGCTCGGGAAGGTCCTCCAAGACCGCGACGAGCCGATGCGCGAGGATGACGGCCATTTGCGCCGCAAAGCCCGAGTAGTTCGTCATCAGGTCGTCGAACAACGCGCGATCGATGACCAGAAGCTCGGCTTGCTGGGGCACCCGAACATCTGCGCTCCTTTCGGAGTCCGTTAGCAGCGCCATTTCGCCAAAGCTCTCCCCGCGCCCGAGATAAGCGAGGGGAGGGCCTTCCCCCGGATTAACGACCTCGACCACGCCCGATTTCACGACAAATAGGCTATCGCCCCGGGTCTTCTGTTTAACGACGAGCTGCCCGGTGCCGAACTCGAGCGTTCGGCCCTGCGTCATGATCGTCTGGATCACAGATTCCGGCATGTCCCGAAACAGAGCGGTCTCGCGGAGAAAGCCAATGTCGTCCAGCTCGCTAAAATTGGCCGCGGTCATACGCTCCAAGGCATGCAAAACGTAGAGAACCCAGGATTATATCGATGCCGCGCTGCGGACGCAAAAGCGAGAGCCCCGGGCGGCGGGGCCACGGGAAATGCTAAAATAACCCAAGCCATGACGAAGCAGCATAATCGGGTCATGTTTCAGATCTACCTCTACGGGGCGACGTAGAGCCTTCGATCGGGGTACCTAGCGACTCCGGAACATCATTGCCCGAGCGCTACTGAGATTTTGACAGGCTCGATTCGCGTGCGGCAAATCCCCACGAATAAGAGGAGACACCGATGTTGACGATGAAGCCCACCGATGTACGCGGTACGCTCGAAAAGCACATGCTGGTCGATGGATTCGACCTCGTCTTCGACCTGGAGCGAAGTCAAGGCTCGTATATCTACGACAGCCGCGCAGGCCGCCGTTTCTTGGATTTCTTCTCTTTCTTGGCAACGAACCCGGTCGGCATCAACCATCCCAAGATGCGTGAGCCGGACTTCATGAAACGGATGGCGGAGGTGGCGATTCACAATCCGAGCAACTCCGACATCTACACGATCCCGATGGCAGAGTTCGTCGACACGTTCGCTCGGGTGGCCATTCCGGATTCCCTACCACGTCTGTTCATGGTTGCGGGGGGGCTCGGTTGCTGTAGAGAACGCTCTCAAAACCGCGTTCGACTGGAAAGTGCGCTTCAACGCGAAAAACGGCGTCTCGGGTGATAAAGGCCAGAAGATCCTCCACTTCCAAGAAGCCTTTCACGGGCGCACGGGCTATTCGCTTTCGTTGACGAACACAGCCGATCCGCGCAAGACCCTGTATTTCCCGAAGTTCGACTGGCCGCGCATCAAAAACCCCAAGATCACGTTCCCGCTCGCGGACCATGTAGAGGCCGTCGCCGCGGCAGAGAAAAAGGCCATCGAGCAAATCAAGCAGGCCCTTGTCGAAAACCCTGACGACATTGCCGGGCTCATCATCGAGCCGATTCAAGGCGAGGGCGGCGACGGTCATTTCCGTCCTGAGTTTTTTCACACGCTTCGCGAGCTCGCCGACGAAAACGAATTTCTGTTCATCGTCGATGAAGTGCAGACGGGCGTCGGCCTCACGGGGAAAATGTGGGCCTATCAGCATTATGGGTTCGAGCCCGATATCCTTTGCTTCGGCAAGAAAACCCAAGTGTGCGGGATTCTTGCCGGCTCCCGGATCGACGAAGTGGAGCACAACGTATTCTCCGAATCGACGCGCATCAACTCGACGTGGGGTGGCAATCTCGTCGACATGGTGCGGTTCGGCCGCTACCTCGAGATCATCGAGCAAGACAGCCTTGTTGACAACGCGCGCGACGTCGGAGGCTATCTGCTCGACAAGCTCCATGCCTGCGCGGCCGAGCGAAGCGGGCAGGTCGTAAACGTCCGCGGCCGCGGCCTCATGTGTGCTTTCGATCTCAAGAGCGGCGACGTGCGTAATCGTTTCTTGAAGCTCGCCTTCGACCATGGTCTGCTTCTGCTCGGCTGCGGGACATGCTCGGTGCGCTTCCGGCCCGCTTTGACCGTCTCGAAAGAAGACATCGACCAGGGGCTCACCATCGTGGAGAAGATACTCGCGCAGCTCGGTTGACGGGTCCCGAGGCGTTGCCTAAAATGACGGATAAAGCCCATTGAGTAGTTAGCTTACGCGAAAGGGACGTCATGGACCTTCAAAGTCATGTACGGGTTTACAATGAAGCGCTCGGAGTCAAAGGGGCGAAGGGCAAGCTCGTTCAAGTTCATGAAAGCGGCTATTACGAGATTGCGCTCGAAGTGAAAGAGCGCTTGTTCGAGGCCTTCTTGCCCATCAACGGGACGGTCCTTCTCGCGGCGGAGCCGATCGCGGCGGAGCCAGAAAGTATTGCTGTCGAGCGTTACTGAGTGAACCGAAACAGGAGAACGAGGGTGGCCGCGGCCGCGAGCGGCACCGTCAGATTGTCCACTCCGTAGGCCGAGCCGGCCTCGACCGAAGCCGCCACGGTGGCGGTGATGAGAGAGAATGCGACGGCCTGGTGCCAGCCGAGCCCGCCCGAGCCCGCGAGAATCGGGGCCATTACGAGACCGGAGACGAGGAACATCGCGAGCGTGCCTTCCATGCTCCGCATGTGAGCGAAGGAGCGGAATTTCCGCGTCCCAAAGCGCCTCCCCACGAGCGCCGCCGCCGCGTCTCCAAAAACAGCGGCAACGACGGCGGCGACGCCTATCTCGATGCGCCCACCCCAGAACAAAGCAGGAGCGACGCAGCCGCCAGCGCTAGAAAGACGGTGCCGAGGCTCGGACCAGAATCCTCGATACCAGCGAAGAGCTCGAAACGAAACGAGAGATAGAGAAGTACTGCGAGCGCCGCATACACGAGCACGGCGGAGCCTTTATCTTCGAACACACGTACGGCGACGAGCGCCCAAGCCCCGGTCCCCATGAGGAAGATCTTGCGCGTGACGTCCGACGCGACATGGACGCGACGACGCAAGGTCTCTACCAGCACGAGCAGGACAGCGAAATATCCGGCCGTTAGCGCCATGGTTTGGAGGTCGCGGTACATGTCCAGAAGGCTACCACGGGCTATAATGCGTTTTTCGGCGACAAAGAAAAACTATGTCAAGAATACGCGGGGCGTACTGGATCGTGTTGATCTTGGCCGCCTCCGCCCTCTCGCCGGCCGAGGTCGTCTATCTGAACAACGGAGACGTCTTGCATGGTGAGCTCGTGGCGGCGAACAACATGGTCATCACGCTCGAGACCGCCTACGGCGAGCTCGTCATCTCGAAAAAGGACATCCAGCGCATCGACTACGAGGATGCCGGGGCGACGGGGACGGAAGTCTCGGGAAACGTGCAGCCGGACGCTGCACCCGCAGAGACCATTGTGCGTGATGGCCGCGTCATCTCACTCCGTCTGAGCGGTCGCTCGTTCTGGTACGCGTTCGAGACCGGAAGCGACAACGCGACGGATACGAGAATAAGGTTGAGGATCCATATCGGCAACGCCCGCGCATGCACGTTCGACGACGAGAAGCCCGACACGGTGGATGGCGGTACGCTCTACAACTCGTTCACGTTCTCCCCGACCGACGCTCTGCTCGTCGAGACTCTGGATGGCTTCCAGTGCTCCGTTCTCGAAGCCGAGGAAGGGGAGGTGTCGCTCCGTATCGATTTGCCGCCCTCGGCGAGCTCGGAACGCGAGCTCATTCGAATGCTCTACGAGGTCAATGAAGGTGACCGATCGTTCGAGCGCTGGGTCGACGTCGTTTCGCGATCGTTCTCGGTCGACGTCAGCGACGGGAGGGAAGCGGTTGTCATGGTCCAACAGGATGCGTCCGCGCTCGAATATGCGGGCTTTTTCAAGAAGTCCATGAGAAACCTCGAGCTGTTTCAGCTCAGCGTTCTCTCCACTGAGCTCAGGGACTGATCGCGATCGGAGCTCGAGCGTCCTCTCTCGCCCTTGCCATCGCCCTTTGTTCTCCTCCGACGGATTATTGCTCGCGATGGCCTCGACCGTCGTTCACGGCGGCACTGAGCAGTGGGAGCAGTAGGATATTTTCGTTGTGGACGTTAACGGGCGTGGGCCTTTGCGGCTCACTGGCGATGAAGGCAACGAGCGCTTTTTCAGACTTTGAGCCATGAAGAGCCTCGTTCTTGTCCGCTACGGTGTCACGGATTGGAACGAGGACGGCCGTCTCATGGGGCGCGTCGATCTCGACATCAACGCGCGTGGACGTGTGCAAGCAGAGTGCGTTGCGGAAGCGTTGGCACACGTCTCGATCGACGCCGTTTATTCGAGCCCGCAACCGAGAGCTAGGCAGACCGCCGAGCCTATCGCGGCGCCACGCGGGCTTTCTGTCCTCGTTGAGCCCGGCTTCGACGAAGTGTGGCTTTCGGATGCATGGAAAGGCAAGACCGTCGTAGAGCTCCGGGGGGATAGCGAGCTCGAACGCGTGATCGAGGACCCGACCCACCGCTCTGAGCTCATCGAGCCCATCGCTGAGGTACAAAACCGAAGCGCCGCAGCGGCCGAACGTCTTTTCGAAACGAGAACAGAGCAAACGCTCATGATCGTCTCGCATGGCGATCCGCTGCGCGTGCTCATCGCGCACTATTTAGAACTGGAGCTCGCTAGCTTTCGACGCCTCGCCTGTGACAACGGCTCGATAAGCTGGATCCGTTTCAGCCGGCGCGGGCCGCGGCTAGAGTTATTGAACTGGGTGCCTCAGGCGGGAAGCGGCAAGCCTGCCGCTTCCCAGAGGTCGTAGAACTTCTCGAGCGGAAAGCCGACGACGTTCGAGTAAGAGCCGTCGATGCTCGCTATGAGCATCCCGCCTTTTTCTTGCACGCCGTAGGCACCCGCTTTGTCGAGAGGCTCGCCGGTGCGCACATACCAGCGGATCACGTCGTCCGATAACGGGCGAAACGTGACCCGCGTCGACGAGATCGCGCTTTGGATCGAATCGCGATCGCCGCGAACGAGCGCGATACCGCTCAGAACACGATGACTGCGGCCGGAGAGTTGACGGAGCATCTTTCGGGCTTCGCGCTCGTTGCGCGGTTTCCCGAGCAGCGATTCGTCGAGGACGACGGTCGTGTCGCCGGCGATGACCCAAGAGTGGGGGCGTGTTTTCGCTACGGCGAGCGCTTTCTCGATAGCGAGCCGCTGTACGTAGCGGCGCACGGATTCACCGGGCCGGCGCGTCTCGTTCACATCGGGCGCGACACGTCGGAACGGGATACCGAGCGCTTTCAACAAAGAAGCGCGGCGTGGCGACGACGAGGCGAGGATCACGGGCGTAGGTTTCATGAGCGCGCAATCCTATCGCGCTCGCGCACGGTGATCTATTTTTTTCGGCGGCGTGTCGTTCTCTGCTGGCGGCGCTCGCGCGTGAACGCGCGGAAGAGCGATTCCTTCTCCGCGTCGGATGCTTGACGCAGCTCGTGGACACGTCGATCGTGCTCTTCCTGCGTGAGCCGCGCTTCGGGGTGGCGGACGAGCTCGCTTCGCAGCCGGGCTTCTTCTTGCGCCACCGCGCGCTCATGGGCGATGGCGGCGCCGGTGATGAGCCGCTCGGATTTCCGGCGGGCCTTTTCGACGGCGAGCCGTTCGTCGACGAGGTCGTCTTGGAGCGCCGCGCGGTGGGCGAGGCGAGCGTCCTCGATGGACTCGTTGTAATTCTCGCGCACCTCGTCGAGCGCTTTTTCGAGCGCCTCGTCGGCGGCTTTTCGCATCTGGCGACGTTGTGCGAGACGGCTCTTACGTGCGTTCTTGACAGCTTCGCGCCACGTCTTGCGCGCTTTTTGCGTCGCCTCGCGCTTCTTGATGTCCGCTTTTCGCCGCGCGTCGCGAAACTTCCGCTCCTCGCGAAGCGCGTCACGCCGCCGCTTTTCTTCGGCGGCCACGATCTCCTGCCCCCGCACGGCTTCCGCGTCGTCGATGGCGCGCAAATGGGCGACCTTCGCCTTTTCGAGACCTCGGTGGTAGCGAGTCAAAACGCTCTTGGCGGGACTTTCGAGAAGCGCGCGATCACGCTCGCGATCCGCGGCGGCGAGCGAGCGCGCGCCACGCACTTCGAGCCGCTCGAGCTCTTTCGAAAGGCTCAATGTCAATTGCGAGAGTGTGTCCACCACCGATATCTTTCGGAAAGCACGGTAGTCCCCCGGCGTGTCGACATCGATCGTCACGCCCCCGTGCGAAACTTCCACTTCTACGAGATCCTCTTGATGATCCCACACGACTCGGCGCGCGCCAACCCCCTTGGGGGCGGCGTGAAGCTCCGAGAAAACGGCGCTCGAGAACAACACGGGGTGTCCGCGGCGTCCCTGGAACGTTGGGAGGACGATGGGAGGCCGCTCACGCTCGAAGCGAGCGATGAGCGTGCCGACGACCGCAGGGCTGACATCGGGATGGTCGACGGGACAGATGAGCGCACCGTCGACGGGCTCGCCCGACAAGGCTTCGAGCCCGGCAAGAATGGAAGACAGCATGCCGTCGCGATAGCTTTCGTTCACGACGACGCGAGCGTTGCTGAAGTCGAATTCACGACGAAGCTTCTCCGCGTGGTGGCCAACCACCACGATGATGGGCTTCGCACGCGTCGCGCCAAAAACCTGGAGCAAGTGGCCAAGAAACGTGTTTTCCGTGCCAGCGGGCTCGGGGAAAGGAAGCAGGGCTTTCGGTGAGCCCATACGCCGCGATTCACCAGCGGCGAGGATCATCGCGGCGATCATGCTCGTGACATAATAACAACGTGCGCCGAGAACATGCTTCGCTCAAGGATGTTCTTAGCCACGCGTTGCCGAAAGTAGCGAAAGAGCGCGTTTATTCGGTAGAGTTCGTAGCTCGACGATGGGTGGATGTCGTCGGCCTTGAGTTCGCGCGGCGCTCCGAGCCGGAAGCACTGAGCCAAGGCGTCTTGACAGTGCGCGTCACCGACGTCGTTTGGGGCAAAATGATCTATCGCTTGCAAAATCGCATCATGCCGAAGCTCAACCGCGCGCTGGGGATGACTTTGGTGCGGCGGATCAACTTTACCAAAAGAAGTCGTTTGCACGGTCTGCCTGAGACTGTGGTGGAGGACGTAGGTGAGCGCGCGCATCTCGTGCCGCCCGCAGAGCTCTGTGCTTTGGCATCTGGGATCGAAGACCCCAACCTGCGCGAGCTCGTGTTGCAAAGCGCGGCGCGGTATTTGAAAGCGAAGGGGCAGCGTAGGAGAACCTAATTCGATGGACGACATATTCATCGTCAGCGCCGTAAGGACGCCGACGGGCAAGTTTCTGGGAGCTTTGAAGCCGTTCAAGGCTACCGAGCTCGGCGCGCTCGTGATTCGTGAAGCCGTGAGCCGCGCGGGACTGAAGCCAGCAGAGCCCAACAATATCGACGAGGTCATCATGGGCAACGTCGTCTCGGCCGGGCTGGGACAAAACCCTGCGCGCCAGGCAGCGCTCGGTGCGGGATTGCCAAAAGCGGTGGCGGCGCTTTCGATCAACAAAGTTTGCGGTTCCGGATTAAAAGCCGTCATGCTCGCACGCCAGGCGATTGCCGCGGGCGACGCAGACGTGGTTGTCGCTGGTGGCATGGAGTCGATGTCGAACGCCCCTTACCTCATCCCGCGGATGCGTGAAGGCTTGAGGCTTGGCCACGGCGAGCTTGTCGACGCCGTCGTTCACGATGGGCTCTGGGATATCTACAACGATTTTCACATGGGCATCACCGGCGAGATGGTCGCCGAGAAATATGATGTCTCGCGCGAGCAAATGGACGCTTACGCGGCCGAGAGCCATCGGCGCGCGGCGGAGGCGACCGCGGCCGGGAAATTTCGGGACGAGATTCTGCCGATAGACGTCCCGCAACGAAAGGGCGACCCAGTTGTCATGGATACGGATGAGCCCATCCGCGCCGATACGACGGTGGAGGGGCTCTCGCAGCTGAAACCCGTGTTCAAGAAGGCCGGCACGGTGACAGCCGGAAACGCGCCGGGAATGAACGATGGCGCTGCGGCGCTCGTTGTCGCCTCGGCGGCGGCGGTGGAAAAGCGGGGTCTGAAGCCGATCGCGCGCATCGTCGCCCAAGCGATTTCGGGTCTCGAGCCAGAGTGGGTGATGATGACACCCGTTCCGGCGGTACAAAAGCTGCTCGAGAAGACAGGCTGGAGCAACGATGACGTTGATCTCATCGAGCTCAACGAAGCCTTCTCGGTGCAAGCGTGCGCCGTCACGAAAGAGCTCAACCTCGATGCGGCGAAGACGAATATTCATGGGGGCGCGGTCGCCCTCGGCCATCCGATTGGCGCGAGCGGCGCGCGTGTTCTCACGACGCTGGTACATGCGTTGAAAGATCGCAGCGGCCGCCGCGGTGTGGCGACGCTCTGTCTCGGGGGCGGCAACGGCGTCGCTCTCGCGATCGAGCTGGTTTCGTGAGGCCGTCGAAGAAAATGATCGAAAAAATCGCCGTCATGGGTGCGGGCACGATGGGAAGTGGCATCGCTCAAGTCTTCGCGCAATCGGGATTCGAAGTTTATCTACGCGACGTCGAAGACGCGTTTGTCGACCGTGGCCGCGGCGCCATCGAAAAAAGTCTCGCGCGTTTGGTGAAAAAGGAAAAACTCACGGACGACGACGCGAAAGCGGCTTTTGCTCGAGTGCGCTCGGGAACGGAGCTCGAGCCCGCCAAGGACGCCCCGTTCGTCGTGGAAGCCATCATCGAGAATAGCGACGCGAAGCGGGCCATCTTCGAAGAGCTCGATCGCATCACGGCTCCCGAGGCGATTCTCGCGAGCAACACGTCGTCGATCTCGATCACGAAGCTGGGGGCGATGATGTCGCGCCCCGACCGCTTCATCGGGATGCATTTCATGAACCCCGTGCCGGTGATGAAGCTCGTCGAGATCATTCGCGGGTTGGCGACGTCGGACGAGACCTATCGAGTGACGGAAGAGCTTTCGAAAAAGCTCGGCAAGATACCCGTTGAGGTCAACGACGCCCCTGGCTTCGTCTCGAACCGTGTCTTGATGCCGCTCATCAACGAAGCGATCTTCGCTTATATGGAAGGCGTCGCCAGTCCCGAGGCGATCGATACGGTCATGAAGCTCGGCATGAACCACCCGATGGGGCCGCTCACGCTCGCGGACTTCGTCGGCCTCGATGTTTGTTTGAGCGTCATGGAAGTGCTGCACGACGGCATTGGCGATCCCAAGTACCGGCCGTGCCCGCTACTGAAGAAGATGGTGGATGCCGGTTATCTGGGCCGGAAGAGCGGGAAGGGATTCTACGAGTACTCGGACTGACTCGTCCTAACGGCGCCGCCACCACACGAGCGCGACGACCGGCCCCACGATCGCGATTTCACGCGCCACCGCGAGCCAATTGTGGAGTCCGAGGAGCTTTTTGAGCGACCCTCTCCAGATATCGTCGAAGAGCGGCACGGGCGAGATGGTGAACGTATCCGAGAACGGCCATAGAAGCGCCACCCCGAAAGGTGCGGCCGTGTCTTTGGAGAACATGTCCAAGACGATGTGCGTGACGTAGGCCACGCCGAGTATCCACGCGTCCCGCTCGGGAAGAGACCGTTTGGCCCAACGGGCGAAAAAATACGCCGCCAAGCAAAAAAAAGTGGCGAACCCGAGGCTATGGGTGAAATAATGGTGATAGTTGTGACCGGAGAGAAAGCTGATCCCGAAATCGAGATCGGCGGCACAAGCAGCGAAGACGGTGACTCCGAACCGCAAGAAGTTTTCCCGGCGGTCTTGATCTTGACGCGCAGCGAGATGAACAGCAGCGCCGGCGAGAGCGTGAGCGACAGGTGTTGGCATCGGAAACGAGAGCGTAACACATCTATATCCGGTGGGTGATTGGCTTGAGCACTCTATATGTGGTAGGCTCCCGCCGACCGGGAGGTTACAACGTCTCGATTTCGTCTAGATGGAGAAGAGCCAGAGCGCGGCCGTTGCATGGGTCGTCTCCGGTGGTGGGGAGTCCTACGACTTCCCCGAAGTCGAACCAGAACACGATCCGAAGGCTACACGGGGTAGCCTCCCGGAAAGGAGAACCATGGCGGAAGACAAAGACGGACGGTCCAAAGCGATCGACATGGCGTTGGGCCAGATCGAAAAGCAGTTCGGCAAAGGATCGATCATAAAGCTCGGCTCGCGCGATACAGCGGATGTAACGTCCATCTCTACCGGCTCGATATCGATCGATGCCGCGCTCGGTGTGGGCGGGATGCCCAGAGGGCGCGTCGTCGAGATCTACGGACCTGAATCTTCAGGTAAGACCACGCTCGCGATTCACATCATTGCCGAAGCGCAAAAAACGGGCGGCATGGCTGCCTTCGTGGATGCCGAGCATGCGCTCGACGCGGTCTACGCGAAAGCGCTCGGTGTCGACACGGACGAGCTGCTCGTCTCGCAGCCCGATAGCGGTGAGCAGGCACTCGAGATCACCGAAGTGCTCATCCGGAGCGGCGCGGTCGACGTCATCGTGGTGGACTCGGTCGCGGCGCTCGTGCCACGCGCCGAGCTCGACGGCGAAATGGGTGATGCGCAGATGGGTCTTCAAGCGCGCTTGATGTCGCAAGCGATGAGAAAGCTCACAGCCATCACGTCGAAATCGAACACCTGTCTCATTTTCATCAACCAGATCCGCGAAAAGATCGGCGTGATGTTCGGGAATCCCGAGACGACGACAGGCGGCCGGGCGCTGAAATTTTATTCTTCAGTCCGTGTCGACATCCGGCGGACCGCGTCCATCAAAGACGGCGACCAGGTCGTGGGCAACCGCACACGAGTCAAAGTCGTCAAGAACAAAGTCGCCGCGCCCTTCCGCCAAGCAGAGTTCGACATTCTTTATGGTAAAGGGATCTCGAAAGAGGGCGATCTCCTCGACCTCGCCGTGTCGTACAACATCATTGAAAAGAGCGGCGCGTGGTATTCCTACGGAGAAGAGCGTATCGGTCAGGGCCGCGAGAACGCTCGGCGCTTCCTCATGGACAAGCAAGACGTGGCCCAGAAAATGGAGAGCCAATTACGTAAGGAACTCGGCCTAACCTCGGACGGCGCAGCCCAACCCGCCGCAAATGAAGAGGAGGCCGCTGCCCCGAAGGCGTCGAAAGCGCGAAGCGGCCCCCGCGAGGTCAAAGTCGCGGGACGCCCACGAGCTTAAGCCCCTCGGGGCGAAGGCCGGAGCCCGCACCCCCCCGCGAGGCTCCGGCCGCACTTTTTCCGCATCTTGACTTTTCTCCGCCCGCCGCTAGAATGGGGGGCTCTTTTGCCGGGGTAGCTCAGTCGGTAGAGCGAAGGACTGAAAATCCTTGCGTCGCCAGTTCAATTCTGGCCCCCGGCACCATAAAACAAAGGAGCACCTCTCCAATGATTTGACTCATTTTCCCGCCCTGACTTCCAACCTCCGGCACAAGCTAGCCACGAAGTCGTTGAGCAAAGGGACGCGCGGAGACCGTTTCAGGTCGAATGCATGCGCGGGAGTCCGAAGATGGCCGGTGAAACCACGTTTGGTCGAATCACGTTCGACCCCCGCGTTATGGGCAGAGCCTGCATTCGCGGTTTGCGGATCGCCGTTTCGATCATCGTGAGCCAGGTCGTCCGGCGTTGTGTGCGGTAACGAGCAAGGTAGGCGCGGCATCACAGCAAATCCAGGCGCTCGTCCGCTAGGTGCTAGAGGAGCAGGCGAGAAACCGTCACTACTCGACCTTCGCGCTCTACGAGGCCGCCGAGTTCGATTGGGCGATGAGGCAGTTCCAGCGGAACCTCCGGCGCCATTTCCTGGACATCGACCACATCTCCTGGCGCGATGAGAATACTGCGTTGGTGGTGCGAAAATCGTCCGGCTAAAATCCCGCCGCGATCGAAGCCCATCGCGTCATCGAACGATGGTCTCTCCTTTGCGCTCGGCGTCGAGGTGGACGTCGAGCTGAGGAAAGGGGATCGGAATACCGGTCTCGTCGAGCGCTATTTTGACGGCACGGACGGTCGCTTGCTTGACCGAGAACAGGTCGTCCGCGGACGCCCAGATGCGCACCTCCCAGTCTACGGACGAAGCACCCAGTCCGGTGAGGACAACTTGGGGCCCGGGATCGGAGAGGCAGCCGGGAACGCTTCTCGCCGCCTCCTCGAGAACTTCGCGCGTCCGGTCGATGTCGGCGCCGTAATCGACACCGACGGGAACCTCGGCCCGGCGTGTCTCGTGGTGGCTCATGTTCTCGATGGTGGAGCCGAAGATCGAGCTGTTTGGAAGCACGACCCGCCGGTTGTCGAAGGTATCGACGGTCGTCTGGAAGAGGCCGATCTCGTCCGTCTGTCCCGTCACTCCCGCGACTTCAACCACGTCGCCGACCTTGAAGGGCCGAAACACCAGCAGCATGACGCCAGAGGCGAAGTTGCTGAGCGTGCCCTGAAAGGCCAGGGCCACAGCGAGGCCCCCGGCGGCGATGACGGCCGCGAAGCTCGTCGTCTCGACCCCGAGGACGCCGAGAGCGGCGATGCCAGCGAGAATCAAGGTGAACCAACGGGCGGCGCTCCCGAAGAACTTGGTGAGGGTGAGGCCGAACCGCGCCTTCTCGAGAACGCGAACGACGACGCGTCCGGCAAAAGCGGAAACGATCCAGGCAGCGATGAGCAGGACGATGACGCCCAGAATGCGAGCGCCGTAATCGACGGCGAGATTTTCGATGAGCTCGCGCATTTCGATCAAGGTCAAATTCCTCCTTACGCGTCCGTCACCGAGGCCATGTCTTCGTCGATATCATCGCGTCGTCCGTACCCAGGATCCAGCTTAGAATCAGGAGCACGGAGAACGATGTCGCCGTGGCCACGGCGTGCGTAGCACCCCGGACGCGAAAGGAAGCGCTCCCTCCACCGAGACCAAAGCTCTGGGACAAAGCAAATTCCAGCTCGAGAAATCTCATTCTCTCCACGTGCACGAGCCCAGTGCCCGAACCTGCTAATCCTGCCGGTAAATTCCGGGTCCTTTTTCGGCGCTGGCTGCGTTGCTCCTCCTCGAAATATCTAGTCTAGATATGAAGTCGTCGGAGCGGCCTTGCCAGCACCAAGAATGACCTCGGACTCTACCGAGGATTAGCGGGTTCGAGCACTAATGCCCTGTATCAGTAATTCATGAAAATCTCGGCCCCTCTCCCTCTTGCGCGACCTCATGCGACACTTCCCACTGCCGAGAGGACGAGCCGGCGGATCTCGCCAGAATCAGTTAAACGAAAGCATCCAGGAGGATTCCTGAAATGAAGGATATGACGATTTAGGGGATGCCGCAAAGAACGTTCTCGCGATCAAGTCGACTGGTCGGCCAGATGCGGGCCGAAGGGGGCTCCGCTCGAGGTAGTGCGAGAGTCGCTATCAGTTTTCTGCCGATTGGTCAATCGCTTCGAGCGGATTATGATCGTTTGGCCAGCGAGATTCATATGACAACCATCGTCAACGTAGAGAGGCTCTGGGCGTTCTCGGTAGATTCCGGTCAAGTCGACGAAACTAACCCACGGGAGGGTCCGCTTTGCCCGAGCGGTACCGGTCTAATAGACCGACGTGCCCGTTTCCGAAACGCTGAACTACGCCGCGGCGGCGGATTCCCGGGCGGTCGTGACGCCCTCCGCCATCGGGACGGGAGCTGCCCGAGAGCTCGAGTGCTTCGAGATCGAACGGAGCGGCCATGAGCGTTCCGTTTCGGACGACCGACGAGGTGCCCGGTTGGCAGATAGCGGGCGTCCCGCCCGCGCTCGATCAAGATTTTCGTCTTTCCCGTCTGAGAATACACGGCAGTCGGACCGTCGTGGCTGAACCCGTCCCCAACAGTCATGAGAACGGTCTGGTCGCCAGCAGGACCTGTGGGCTGTTCGATGCGAACGAACCGCCCGGGGGCGCAGATTCCACGTTGCGTCCCCTTGCCGTGGGACGCCCGGCTCGCGTTTGCATGAGCTTCGAAACGACGCATGTGCCACTCTCGTTGCCGTGCCGGCTGACGGTCACCGCAATCCGGAGGACTCATGGGGTCGTCTCGCGCCGCGCCGGCCGTACAGTTTGCCGTCGACCGCCGAGGGTTTCGACGAGTAGTGTGACACCAATGCTTGCCCCCGCGCCCAACCAAATCAGCCACGCGCTGCTGACCATCAGAAACCCACCGAGAACCGCAGAGGCGCCCGCCGCTAGACCACAGGCCAACGCGGGCGGGCTTAGCCTAGGGTCGAAAATGCTGAGCAATACGACGACCCCGACGCTGGTGTACATCGCAAGGTAAAGAAAACCCAACCGCACGAGTTCGGGGATCAGCAGCGCAACGACGAACGCGACGGAACCGATCAGTACCGTCGCTGCGCGTATGCACCGAACCACTGTTTTGGGCGATTGGCCTCGGCGAGTCAATCCGAGTAAGTCCTGGACCAAGACAGAAGCCGCGGTATACAGATTGGTATCCGCGGTGGACATCAACGCCGCGTAAACAACGACTCCTGCCGCGCCGATCAGTCCGGACGGCAAATAGAGTCCAAACGCGCGAATCAGCGCCACGTCAGGATCGGAGTTGGGGAGCATCGTTTTCACCAGCAGCCCCAGCGAAGTCAACAGCGCCCCAAAAGTGACGTACATGACGATCGCGTAAAGTAGGCTGCGACGCGCCTCGAGCCGGCCTCGCGTGGCGTAAACGCGTTGCCAAACATCGCCGGCCGCGAACGGGACCATCGCTGCACCGAAGAACAACGCAAACGAAATCGACGGCTTCAGCGTCACATCGATGTGCTTCCAACTACCCGCTGCACTGCCATTCATCAGCGCCGCGGCGAGAATCACCGTCAATATGAAGATGGCGAGGTACTGCAGAATGTCGGTTCGAACCACCGCCGCGAAGCCGCCGATCAGAATGTATCCCACGATGAGAACGATCATCACGGTTAGCCCGACTCCGTAGCTGGCACCCGTAATCAGGGCCAGGATCTTGGCGCCGCCGACACACTGGCCCGTCAGTCCCAACACGTAAATGATCACCAGCGACAGCCCGGAAGCATACCCGGGCCCGGTTCCAAAGCGGTCGAAGAAATAGTCGGGGAGCGTGTAGTATTTCCCCTGATCTGCGAGCTCTTTGAGTCGATCCGCAAAAAAGTAGAATGCGATGTAACCCGCCGTGGCCCCGACGAACCCCCACATGGCCGCAGTGCCGTAGAGGTACACATAGGCGGTGTGGGTCATGAAAGCGCCGGCTCCGGTCTTGCTTGCACAGAGCGAGACGGCGCTGGCAAAAGGGCCGAGGTTGCGCGAGGCGATCAAGAAGTCCTCGCTGCCCTTGCGGAGCCAGGCCCGGAAGCCGATCCAGACTACGGCTCCGAAGTAGCCGGCGAAGACCATCGCATCAACCCAGTTGATGGTTCTATCCACGGCAAGAACTCTAGTTCATTCTTCCTCTATACGGGGAAGTTCATATTTGCGGCGAGAGCACGGGAGATCTTCTGGGGGCCCGTGAAAGCGAGCTTTGGCGCGAACGAACTGGTTCCAAACTTCTCCACGTCCGGCGTCACCTGCCGCGAGCCCGCCGTCATCGGGAGTGATGAACTCGCGCGTCCCACACTATAGAATAATCAATATTGTGACGTCCCTGTCCCACGTTGAGTTTTCTACAAAGGCGCTCGATATCGCCGCCGTTTTGTTCCTGCTGTGCTCCCTCCTTTGGCTCGTGCCGATGGGCTACATCGCAAGCGACGACGGACAATACCTGGTGGGCGCGAGGAAGTTCATCTCCTATTTCGAATCGAGCGGTAACGATGAAGCGGCCCCACGCCCTTCTTCTCATCATCAGGAACTGCGTCTGAGCTTGATTCTGCCCACGGCGGCGTCCATCGCTCTGTTCGGGGAGTCGGAGTTCGCGCTCGTTCTGCCGACAACTGCGTACTTATTCGCTCTGGTAGTTTTGACTTATCTTGCTGTGGCGGATTTCTTGGATCGGAGAACAGCGCTGATCTCGAGCGCCCTGCTCGCGACGCTTCCAATTTTCGTGACGAAGGGGACCATCGCCGGCGTCGACGTGCCTCTCGTGTGTTTCGTAGTGCTGTCGCTGTGGCTCTACTGTCGAGCCACACGGGCACCGAGTCCGTCACTCCTGCTCTTCGGTGCGGGGATCGCAGCCGGCTTTGGGTGGTTGTCCCACGAAACCATCGTGGCGCTGCTGGTTTTGTACGGTGTGCTATTCCTGCTCGGTCTCTATTTGCCTCGACGGGCGTACTTCTTCATCGCGCTCGGGTTCGGCTCGCTGTTCGCCGCCGAGGCGGCCTGGCACCTCTTCACAAGCGGTGACCCGCTGCATCGGCTCGTGGCAATCTCTCGACCTATGATCGCGCGCCTTCCTCAAATCGCCCCCATTCACGGGTACCCGTGCGAGCTCGCCTCCAATCGAACCATATGTTCAACACTCAATCTCTTCCTCCGAGCGGATTTCGGTGTCCTATTCTACTTAGCCATTCCTGCCGGATGGATCGCCTGGCGCAGCAACTCGGTCTCGGCGGAACAGCGGCGCTTCCTGCGATTGTTGGTGGCGTTCGCAATCTTGTGGTTTGTCATCGTGGTTCACGTCGTGCAGCTCCGACCACGACCGCGCTACTTCATGGTGGCTGCCTTAGCCGCGATTGTGCTCATCGCTTTCTGGATCGGGGCAACCACCCGTCGTCGGTTGGCTCGAGCAGCGCTCGCGACGCTTTTTGCGACCCACTCGGTGTGCTTGTATCTGATGGAGCGCAACCCGATGTTCGGGGAACGGGCACTGGTTGACTTCGTTGCCAGCGCCGAAGAACCCGTCTACACCGATCCGCGATTGGCGGATCGTGCGGGCCCGTTTCTTCGGTGGAAAGGCGTTGGTCTCGGGGATCGAGTACACGCGAGACCTCCGCCGCCGGGCAGCCTGTTCTTCTTCTATGAGGTGACGGTGGCGTCCGGAGAGGTGGCAGGTGGCGCGCGCTTCGACACGTTTCAGTTCCGGCGACCAAACGGCTCCACGGTGGTGTGGCACCGGTCCAGGAACTCCTTGCTTGGCGATCTCGAGCGGTCGCCGGCATTCGAAGCAAGCGTTCCAAACTTCGTGATGGAGAAGATACAGCGCAGATCCGTGGGCGCCACCGTCTACCGTCTCAACGGAGAGTAGGAGATCCGTCGCGACCTCCCGAGGCTTGCGCGGGAGTTCTGCGCCTGGCGGCACAACCACCGATCGTATGCTACCGGCCCTCGAAGATCCCGCGGCTTGCGTACGAGCACTTGCTCGGTCTACGGGAGCTTCGGAGAGAGCTGACCGCCCGCCAATCTCGAAGCGCCGTCGACTCTCACCACATCAGCGGTCGCGCCGAGTGAAGGAAGCTCGACACTCCGCAGGTGACGACCTCGTCTACTTCACGATACAACGACACAACGCCCGCGCTGTCGGGGACAGTCTCGCATACGCCCGGCGAGGAAAGGTTCTCTCGGTCCCGGGATAGCGGAACCAAGGGGCGACATAGAAGACATCCATCATGGGTCGTATCTCGTCCGATCGATTTGCGGTCGCGCCGTGCCAGCATCGAATGTCGCGGATGATGGCGGTGGAGGCGGGAGCGCAGAGGACGGATTTCTTCATCCACAACGGTTCGATGGAAGGCTTCGGGATTGGTTGTCTGGATCGCTGGGTGCCCGGCACGATACGGATGGCGCCGTTTTCTTCCGTGAAATCGACCATCAGAAAGTGAACCGCTACGAACGGCGCGGGAACGTCTTGGCAAGTCGTTTGTCGCCACGGATCGTTGAAAACGTCGGGGAGGTCCGAGTGCAGTTTCTGACTTCTGGCCCCGGGCGCCGAAAACTCTCCACCAGCACCAGCGCAGACGAATTTGTCGCCGCCCCAGATGTGCGTGAGGATCGGGAGGATGGTCTGAAGATCGATCAATTGCGTCCATTCCGGCACGTGCGCCATCCGCTGTTTGAACGAGTAGCGACGAAACCCGCGGTGGCCCTCGTTGTCGAGTTTCGCCATGTGCCGTTTGATTTCACGATCGCAGCCGCGCTTGGCATCGGCGAACTGTTCGGGCGTCAATGCGCCTTCCAAGAGCACGAAACCGTCCCGATGAAAGAGCTCGGCAGCGCGCTCGACGAGCTCGGGGCTGAGTAGTTCCACTTCAAGCATGATGGATGGAGTGTTCCAATCGCGCCAGCGCCAGCGTGCTTCCGAGCCGGGGGCGCGCGAGCTAGGATTCGCGACACACGTCGTCGCAAGCGGTCCCACCATGGTAGCTAGCTTGTTCGGCCATGTCGATGGGTCGCACCGAGGCTTCGACCGAGCGAGGCCGCCCTCTGTGCCGTACTGCGAGTGGAGCTGGCGAACACAGTCCGTGCAAAATAATGTGGTGGAGCCTCCATTGGAATGCGGGACCAGGCCTCGTACAATGTTCAGGTGTCTCGCCACCACACGCAGGCCGCGCAGCTGTTCCTCGTCGCTTTCTTGGCCCGCACCGTTCTCGTTCTTCACTTTGGCGGAGGATATGCGTTTCTCGAGCAGCTTGCGTCCATCGATGACGGTTCGGTGTTCCTGCGAATCGCCGCGACGTTCCCGCTAGTCTACGACACTCCGGAGAGCGTCCTCCAATTCCCGATGTACCCGGCGGTAATTTGGGTGTTTCAGTTCTTCTTGCAACCGCCGGTTGCAGCGATACTCGCGTCCATGTTGCTGAGCTCTATGGCTGTGTCGGTGACCTACTTGATCGGCGTGCAACTGGGGCTGGACGCACGCTACGCCGCGTTGATATTCTGCGTCTTTCCCATCAAGTGGTTCAATGGCAGTGTCACGGCCTATGCGGAGAGCCTGTTGGTTCTCTCGGAGCTCTGTTGGGTTCTATGCGTGCTCAAGGGATCCCGGCTGGGAGCGTCGGTGTCGCTGGCCGTGGCCGTACTCACCAAGATTACCGCTGTCTGGCTATTCCCAGTTGGTCTTTTCATACTTTTCAAGGGCACTCGACCGCAACGCCACGCTGCTCTCGTGTCCGCGCTAGCGGGAGCCTTCGCCCTCACATGTCTTTTTGCGTACTTTTGGCTCAGGTTCGGAGATTTCCTGCTGTATGTGAGAGGACCGGCAGACGCAGGCCCCTACTTCGCCTGGCCGGGGGAGGCCCTGATCCGCGGGCTCTTAGGGGATGCATTCTGGGTGCGGAAACCGTACGTCGTTGCGGTGTTTTGCTTCTACTTATCAGCCGTCATTCTCTCCCTGAAGCTCGTGCCGCGCGACGCCGGTCGGGTATTGTTGATCTGGATAGCAAGCATTCTCGTCCCCGTCCTTTGCATTCCCGCGGCCACTGCCCACACTCGTTGGCTCCCAGATCAAGTGGTCTGGGGATTCATCGTCTTCACTCGCCACTGCGTCCCTGCGGCTCCAGCCGCGATGCTGGTCATTGGCTCGAAGATTCCCGAGAGGTATCGATCGCCGCTCCTGGTACTTCTCGCATGCGGATCGTTTGGATGCGCTTCTTGGCTTCTACGGATGCGCGCCACGTTGCCGAAAGAAGTGCTGTGGTAGGACTCGGAAGAGGGTTGTCCACGCCGTGGAGTCGACCCGCCGTGAGAGCGCCGGATGATCCGTCGGCGTTACGACCCCGCCCACAGTCGGCGTGCCTTCCACCAAACCATCGCCCGCACGTTCGCAGCCAGCAGAACGAGCTTGGAAAGGTAGTCTCCTAGGCGCTCCACCATCCCGCGACGCGCGGTACCCGGAAGCCGATAGCGCGGCATGAGCATTTCCAACGCGCGAATAGGGCGAAATCCCATCTTCGGCGCCCTCGGTGGGCGAGTCGGCCTGGGTGTTGTGCGCGTCGACGGTCGCGCGGATCGCCGGGAGGTAGCTGGACATCTCCTCGACGGATGCGACCCCGGGCAGCACAATGTGACCATCACGACGGTAGTCGCCGATGTGTTTGTCGGTGAGTGCGTACGCGGCGGACAACTCCGGCAGGCTGCCGGGAGCCTTCGACGGAGGGACGATTTTCAGCCGGTGAATCCACTTCCCGTAGAAATCCCAACCGCGGATGGTGCGCCGGAGCTCATCCTCGGAGAACGGCAGGCCCTCGTCCGCAGCGATTCTCAAGCGGCCGACCAGATCGGTCTGTTCCCAGCGAGCGGACAACGCCGGTTCGACCTCCATACGCCGCAGTAGCGTCAGCGCGTTCGCCGTCTGCACGATGTGTTCGTCGTGAATGGGTGCCTGGCGTTCCATCGAATTCACTTATGCGCACCAGGAAACGACGTGTCCATGTGGGTGGCAATGGGCGAGAGTCCGCCGTTCGGCCCGTCGTCCCCCTCTCCAATGCTCGACGCCGAGTTGCGTACCCTCGCCCTCCCACTCCGCGAAGATGCGAACCAACTCTCGGTCGAGGGACACCCGTTCGAGCTGTTCGTTCAGAGCTGCTCGATCGTTTTCCGTAAGTTGACTGACGAGAAAGGTGTGCCCGATACATAACGTCGTGTCTGGGCGTAGATCCCGGCACATCCGGACGAGATCCTGGGTCGCGTCCCCGAAGCGCACGCTGTGAGCGCTCTGGCAGAACAGCTCGATCGCACGCCGCAATCGCTCCAGCCGTTCCCAATGGTCGGCCCAGACGAAGGCCTGGAGACGCTCGGGGCCGTCATGGGCGCGTAGATCGACCGGGGCGATGTCGACCCCGAGACGCTCGACGACCCGCGGCAGGACGGTCCTCCGTTCGACGGGCGTCTCCGAGCCCTCGAAGCGGCAGTCGAGCCGGATCGGGGACTCGCTCTCTCCGCGCTGCCAGCGGCGACTCCCCCGCGAGAACTCCATCTGGAATTGGTCCCAAGTTAGGTTGAGACCGGCGCTAGCGGCAAGCTCCAGCCACGAAATCCGTTGCGGTTGCAGGCGCTCGGCGGCCCACTCAACTCCGAGCCTCAGCAGCAGGGAGCGTCCGAGCTCGTTCGTCTGCACCCGCGAGCCCGCGACGAAAGAGGAGACCGAGGAGGCGCCTTGCCGGCAGTAATCCAGGAAGAGAGGCCACACTCGCTCCGATTCGATCTCGCTCGAACGCAAGTCCCGATAGACTCCGGTGAGTTCATGATCGACGCCGCGCAGCGTGTCGAAATGTACGGCGGCGAACAACAACAGCACAGGCGACTGGCCCGGCCTCGCACGGGCCGCGATGGCGATCAGGTCCGGGTCGTCGGCGATCCGCAACGAGAGCTCGCGATACAGTGCCGAGTCGGAGAACAGCACTCGACTCGCGTGCCGGAACTCGTCGGCGACGACGGCTTCAGCCAGCACCGACATGGTGGGACCGCGGTTCTCCGTGAGGCTCGAACCCGAGCTCGATGTCGAGGTTGCGTAAGATGTCCTCTCGCGCCTGGGAGAGGCCGCGCGAGACCGCGGGAGTCCGCACCGGCTCGACCGGAACGAACTCTTCAGGCGGCACGCGATTCATCTCCGCGCAAGTCCGATTGCAGAGCTCCGTGAGAAACGTTGCGTGATGCGCGGCCGGCTCCTCGAACTCATCACCCCAGCGAACGAGGAAATCGACGAAAACGCGCGTGATCGCCTCGTGCAAGCGGTCCTCGTCGTCAAGATTCGCCTGGATATGCTTGTAGACGGGCGCGAGCAGCTCACGAAAGTGCTCGCGAAAGGCGCGCGGAACCGGTGCCCGGAAGCTCTTCGCCACCGGCTTGAACACGCCGGAGCGCTCGTGCCGGATCTGGTGTCGGAGCGACGGAACGACTCGCTCGCGAAGCGATTGCTGGATGTGGGCTTGCATCGTCAGAATGATCTTGAGGCGCCGCCAGAGTGACGGCGCGACCTCACGGCAAACTTCGGTCAGCTCGCGGATCACCCGTCGGCCGTCATCGTCCAACAGCGAGCGACTCTCGAGTCCGCCCATGAACTTCCTCACGTCTTCGTCGCTGTAACGTTCCTCCGGTATGTAGGGCGGCCGTTTCAACAGCCGTAGCCAGCCCTCGTTGCGTTTGTGGATGTTCGGCCACTCGAAAAGCCTCGTATAGAGATCGGCGTAGCCTTCCATCAGCTCGACGCGGCTCATGCTCTTGGGGATCGTGTTGAAATGGTAGCCGTCGTACTGATCCGAGTACCGGCCTCGCTCGAACGCACCCGCTTCCACCACGACCTGTCCCTTTTCCACCATCTTGCGCCACAGCGGCGTCCCGTGCGGGGCCTGGAGGATCGTGATCGCGGGAACCGGGAAGCATGCTGTTTGGTGGAACTCGAACAGGCGCTCGAACGTCGAAGTGTCGTCCTCGTCGAAGCCGACGATCGTGTTGCCGCGCAGGGCGATCCCATAGGACATGATCCGCTGTGCCTCCGCGATCAGGTCCTTGTTGAGGTTGTGCCGCTTGTTGATGTTGGCGAGCGTTTCCGGGTTGATCGACTCGATACCGATGAACAGGAATGCGATTCCGCCGTCGGCCGCGAGCTCGAGGAGCTCCGCGTCCTTGGATGTATTGATCGTCGCCTGAGTGGCGAAACGCGATGGGATGGTCCAGGCTTCGGTTGACCTCACCCATGCCACGCAGGAGCTCCTTGACGTAGCGGAGGTCGCCGACGAACTCGTCGTCGGTGATGAACGCCGACCGGAAGCCCTGCCGTGAAAGCTCGCGAACGTCTCCGACGACTTGGTCGACAGAACGGTGCCTCATTGAGCGCCCAAACAAGTAGATGACGTCACAAAAATCGCAGTCGAAGGGGCAGCCGCGGGTCGTCTGCAGTGTTCCCATCGAATATAAGCGGGAATCGATCCCGTCCCATTTCGGCGCTGGACTCTCGAGGAGTGAGGGTTTCGTGATCTGGCGGTATTCCCTTTGGTAGTCACCGCTCGAAAGCTCGTTCAGGAACTGCGGCCACGTCTCTTCCGCTTCGCCGAGAAAGAGCACGTCGAAATGGTCGCGATAGGACTTCGGATGGACCGACACCCCGGGTCCGCCGACCCCGGTGAGGATCCCGCGCTTGCGGAACACGGACGCGATGCGGAGCGCGTGATCGATGTGGCCCGAGTATCCCGTCACGCCGACGAAGTCGTAGTGGACGTCGACGAGTGACTCGTCCGTGATCCGACCCTTGGCGGGCTCGTCCCACACGTCGACCTGCACTCCTTCGGGCGCGAGCGCGGCGAGCGTCGCTAGCGTGACCGGAGCGAGATCCGAACGGATGTCCGCGCGCGTATCCATGGTGATCCAACCCGTTGCCATGCGGTAGTCGGGGGCAACGATGAGGACTCTAAGCGGCTTCATAGGTGACTCCTTGGGTATATCGGAGAGATAATTCGGGACCCGACCGAGCTCATGCGTTCCATTTTAAGACGACTCCAAGTGCGTTTCGACGATCTTCGAGCAAGCGCGCGTAGACTTCGGTCGCTTGTTGGTGCGAAACGCGGTGCGTGATGAGCGGCTCGACGTCGATGCGCCTGCACTCGACAAGCTCGAGGAAGAGCTGACCGTGACGCGCGGAACTCCATGGTAGTGCCGGGTGCTCCTCGAGCGGGTGATAGGAGCTGTGGGCACCGATGAGGGTCAAGCTGCGCCGATTGCACGCGTCGTGAAAGTCGAAGGCGCTGGCGCCGCGGGGGCTGCTGGCGATCACGAGACGTCCCATCGGGCGCAGGAGCTCGGTCGTTGCAGAAAGAACGTCGGGGTTCCCGCTCGCCTCGATGACGACGTCGAGCAGGCGTCCGTTCTGCTCACGAACCTGTTCCGGCCACCGCCGCTTGTCCGTCTGCCGCATGAGCGAGAACGGATGGACTTGCGGAAACAGCGAGCGCCGCAAGTCGGACGGCTCGGCGCCGAAGATCGGCCGTGCGCCCGCGAACTCGCATAGACGCACCGCTAGCTGTCCGACCACGCCGAGTCCGACGACGGCGACGCTCTCCCCCCATGACAACCCGGCGCGGCGCAACGCGTTCATCGCGACTTTCCCGAGCGTGGTGAACGCGGCCGCTTCATCCGAGACACCGGGTGGAATCTCGGCAAGCTTCTTGGCCGGCGTGAGCGCCAAGGCCTGGTGTCGCGCGTGGCTGTGCACCCGCTTTCCGATCCATCCGCGGTCGACACCGGCGCCGACCTCGATGACTTCACCGACATTGGAGTAGCCGAGCTCACGAGGGAACTTGCTGTCCTGGGCCCATGACGAGCCGAGGCGCGCGGTGTTCGAAAGCAACATCAACTCGGTGCCCGTGCTGACGAGCGAGCACGCGGTGCGGACAAGAACTTCATCTGTGCCCGGTTGCGGGATCGGGCGGTCGATGATGCTGACCTCGCCGGGTGCCGGAGCGAGCAGCGTCGGGTTGACCGGTGCGCCGTTCACGACTCGGACTCGAATTCCAGGATGTGACCCATCTTCGTGCTTTTGGTTCGCAAGTAACGGTCGTTCTCGAAGTGCCGCCCCGCCGAGTGGGGCACACGACGGGTCACCTGGATTCCGTAATCGAGGAGGGCCGCGACCTTGCTCGGATTGTTGGTGAGCAGGTGCACGGACTGGACGCCAAGGTCGTCGAGAATCTCCGCGGCTCTACGGTAGTCCCTTAGATCCGGCGGGAAGCCGAGCTCCTCGTTGGTTTCCTCATCAAACAGCTCGTGCGCACGTTGGCGCTCTGTCGGGCCCTCGAATTGCTGCGGATACCGAGCGAAGCCTGGAGCGAGGCGACGGGGCGCGCCGTGGACGGGGCATATCTTCGCAACGCGGGCGCACGCCGGCGGGAACTCGATCAACTCGCGAACCAGCTGCATTCGGGAGCTGCGGCGGCTGGATCGACTCGACAGGCCTGGTCGCGGCAAGTGCAGTTGCTTTGCGAAGCGCACGTCGCGGAGTGCCGATCCTGGCAATGGTCGTCAGTGAACTTCTACCTCTACAACGACGGGCTGGACCTCGAGAAGGTGCTGGTCCGGCCGGTTGCGGACGGCGATGGTTACGGGGGTTTCGTCGCGAAACTCCTGAGCGAGCACACCGACTACGATTTCATGGCAACCGTGGTAAACGACCAGGCGGGCATGCAATGCCGTGATCGCAGCGGACATTGGTGCGCGGTCGAGCCCGGGCCCTTGCTCGTGAACATTGGCAAAGCCCAGCAGCTATTGGCTGGCGATCGCTACTGCGGCGGAGACATCGTCGGTGGAAACATGCGAGCCTTGCCGCACCGCGTGGTCGTGTACGGACCCACGGAGCGTGCGGTGCGCGCGCAGCTCGAGTCCATGCAGCGACGCATCTCCATCGTTGGCGTCAGCGAGCCCAACGGGGACGAGGCCGGGCTAGTGACGTGGGACCCGGAGAAGGGAGTGCTGCACGCGGTGGCGGGTCTCGAGCACTGCAAGTTCTGGCAGTTCCTTGTGCGCAAGGTGCCCGAGGCTTCGCAGGACGATTCTACCGGTCGGGTCGGACCGTGATCCCCGGACCTCAGTCGGCTCCTTTCCGCCTACGCAGGCGACTACAAGCGCTGCTCGGATGCAAACCGCCTTGCCGGAGGACGCGCCGGGCGCGTTGGTGTCGGAACGGCCATTCTCGTGATCGATCCGGGGGTGAGCGGAGCGTGTCGCGTTCTTGCTCCGACTACGATGGATCGGGTCCGGCTCGCTCGTGCGGAGCGCCTCCACGTGCGGGCGCGGGCGTCTCGCGAACGTATGCGATAGCCCGTCTCAATTCGTCCCGCCGCACTGCACCCAGAACGAGTGCCACCAGTGCGTAGACGAAGCCCGAAAGCAGGAGGCGGATAGCAGGGTTACCTGTTGGTCCCACCAACCAAGCGAGCGCCATCGCGGCTCCCGCCACCACCGGAGCGAAGAAGCGCCAGTCCCAGGGGATCGCGCTCAGGGCCCTCCGGACCACCGCAGCGAGAGCCACCGCCGCCGCAAGCTCTCCGATCAAACAGGCGATCGCTGCACCAACGACGCCCCACGTCGGAATCAGGAGCACTCCCAAGAGCACGTGGATCACAGCGCCGAAGCCCGCCGTCAAAGCTAGATGGCGCGGGCGCGCCCCCGCCAGCAGAAGTTGCCTCGAGGTCCCCGCGAAGGCGAGCACAGGGAGCGAGAACACCGTCAGAGATAGCACTCGAGACGCGCTTTCGTAGGCGTCACCGAAGAAGAAGCCGATGATCTGGTCAGGAACGAGCGCGACGATTACGATAACCGGCGTCATCAAGGTCAGCGTGTGGCGGAGCACGACCGTTTGCAGCCGCAGCGCTCGATCGGGACTGCGGAGCGCCAAACGACTCGTCTCGGGAAACGTGGCCTGCTGGACAACGCCACTGATCAGTACGAGCGTCAGCACAAGCTTGTGGCTCACGAGAAACGCGCCCGCGCTGGCCGTGTTCGCCAGCCATCCCAGCAACAGAATGGGCCCCTGGGAGAAAGCGAAACGGAAGAGCAGATTCAAGGTGACCGGCACGCTCTCTCTCGTCATGACGCCCCAACGTTTCCGATCGAAGCGGACAGGAAGAAACCCGTACCAGCTCGTGACGCGCCAGTAGCACCACAGCGCTACCGCCGATGCGGCGGCCACATGCACGACCGGGACGAGCAGCAATTTGGTGTCGACTGGGCGAACCAGCAGGACGAGACCCAGCAGGACGAGTACGCGCTGCACCACGTTCGCCGCCGCGACCAGGTCCATCCGGTCGAGACCGCGCAGGGCCCACACGGTAGTGAGGGCCGCGGGAAACACCGACAATGCGAAAACCAGCACCACACTTGTCGGGACCGAGAGCAGCGATGCTCGCATCGGGAGGTAGACGATGGCGCAGAGCATCACGAGCACGGCCAGCATCAGCCGGTAGCCCGCTACTCGTGCATAGATCAGCGGGGTCCCGTCGGCCTCGCGCGCCACCTCTCGGATGCCCCCCGGCTCGGTTCCGGCGCCCACGATGAGGGTAAGAAAGCTATGGATCGCGAGAGCGATCCCGATGGTCCCAAAGTTGGAGGTTCCCAGGACACTGGCCAGGTACAAAGTGATGACGAGGCCAATGATGCCGTTCAGGATCGCCCCGACTGCGAGCCAACCCAGGTTCCGGACCAGGCGAAGGGCGAGAGACGTCGACGTCGAACCGATTCGTGGTGCTTCCGTCATCATTTGCTGTCAGGCCGCAAGAGCCACTTGAACGTTGGTTTCAGCCTGCCTTACGGGAACCGCCGAAGGCTCCTCTCGACATTGTCTGCCAATGATGCGAGCGCGCGCACGAATACTTTCCTGAGCGTCAGCCGACGCGTCACTAGCCCAGCCTGCTTTGCTGGCTCCGGATCTCGCTCCCGAACTTCAAAGAGCGGTACGGCCGGGGGAACTTGCGGTAGCAGCGTAATGCCGACTAACGGATTATGCCGCGTAGGGTGGCCCTGAGGCGCTTTGGCGCTGCCGTTAGCGGATTTCTGGTCAGCATAATCCTAACTGTTCTGTTGTGTCATGGTGACGCCTTCCCGGCAGCCGCCACTCTGGTTACGATTTCTCGCCCGTGGTCTCGTCCATCCTGCTGCCGAGCTCTCCGAGATCACCGGCAAGCGCGTTCAGGAAAAGGTTGAAGGTCAGGGGACGAAGGACGTCAACGAAATCCTTGCTGGCGAGAAGCGCGTGGAGGCGCGATTTCTGGAGTGCGCTAGAAAGCGTGAACTGCACGCCGTGTAGTGGCAGGCCCTCGAAGCCTTTCTCGCGTGCCCCGGCAAGTCGGCTCCAAACGACGCGAGCCGCGATCTCGTACGGCCGGGGCTGCCGGTAGAAGGAGAGCTTGAGGTCGACCTCGCTCCCCGGCGCCAGACGGGAGTCGGTCACGATACAGGCACCGGTCACCGAGACGTTGGTCAGCACGCCGTAGGCGGCCTGCTGGGAATCCGTGAACACCGCCGCGGTCGCAGCGTGTTTGGGTGCCACCCGTCCAATCCTTCGCGGGATGTCGAAACGCTTCTCCAAAGGAGCTGCTCCTCCAAAGGGGGTAGTGTCCGCCCGTCGGTGCCGTTGAGCGGCAAAAGAGCGGGAAATGGAGCCGGGCTGAACCGTCATCCAATCCCCGCACTACTACCTATAGCAAATCTAATGCCATCCGCCCACGCGGGTAGGTGCGCGCGTGTGAACTGGCTGCGCCACATGAACTTCCGCGTAATCGGAAGTCCAATGCCGACCGAGAGTACTCCGGATCAGCTGTAAGGCAATCCGACGCAGGGCGGTCCCCACGCATCCAATAACCGTCACAACAGAAGCCACTTATACGGGGATCGGTCAAAAGCATTAATTGTAAAGAAATCATGACGTGCGTCGTCCGGAAGAGAAACTAGCGTTTCCGTCCGTGACTGAGCACAACGGAAGGAGCGCGAGATGTCGAGTTCCATCGTGCCCGTACCGATATGCGAATACGCCGCCGTCACACATTCGCTTTGGCCTAGTCGCTGCCGGATACATTGGAGAGACGAACGTCTTTTGATTTAGAACGTCTTTTTCTTGCATCGACATGCGGGAATCGATAGCCTTCATACGTAGCACTGGCCGGGGTCATCGAGAAAGCGAAAGCGGGATGGCGCGTAGTCAAACAACATCGCAAACGGAAGAAACTCTCGACCCGAGCGCGGCTTTATCCGGAGCGACGAGCTCCGATCGGCTCCTAGCGATCTATAGCATCGGGCGGCAACTCCTCGAGCAGCGCGACCCCGGCGAGGTTATCCGCACCATCCATCAGGCTCTCATCGATCACCTGAGGCCAGATCACTCCTGCGTCTTGAGCGTCTCGCGCGCCGGCGAGTTGAAGCCGCTCGCGAGCCACAGTCTGGATTTGAAGGGGCCGGAATCCGAGTGGCAGTTGAGCCACACCGCTTGCGGCAAAGCCAGGGAGACGGGGCTCGCCGTGCTCATGGCCGACCAGATCGACGATCTCGCCATTCGGGACGCGGATAGCGTCGACATACTGAAGATTCGCTCCATCATTTGCGTCCCACTTGCGCAAAACCCTGTGAAGGGGCTCATCTATCTGGACAATCGCGGCGGACGGAGGATGTTCGATCGAGAAGACCTCGAGTTCGTCACGGCACTCTCGCTGTACACGGGCACCTTGATCCGACGAACGCGGGAGTTCGTGAAGAACACGAACGCTCTCAAATCGAGCAACGAACGGCTCAGCCTGCTCGAGAACGAGATCCGCCGTTACCACATCGTTGGACGACATCCGAAGCTTCTCTCCGCTTTCGATCAGGTTTGCAAGTTGGCGGCCGCTGGCGCGAGTGTTATGTTGCGCGGCGACACGGGAACCGGAAAAGAACTCTTCGCCCGCGCTTATGCGGATAATAGCGACCGGCGCGGCAAGTCCTATGTCCCCGTTCCTATCCCGGCTTTGGCCCCGACGGTGATCGAATCGGAGCTATTCGGCCATGTGAAAGGCGCTTTCACTGAGGCACGACAAGACAAGAAGGGCCGTTTCGAAGTGGCGCATGGGGGCGTGCTTTTTTTGGACGAGGTGGGTGACATCGCGCCCTCGCTCCAACCAAAGCTTTTGCGGTTTCTGGATTCGGGCGAGCTTTATCTAGTTGGAGATACAAAGCCGCGCTACGTCGACGCCTACGTTGTCTCTGCCACGAACCGACCGATCGAGAAGATGGTCGAGGAAGGACGCTACCGGGCCGACCTTCTCGCGCGGCTAGGACAAACGGTGCGCTTGCCGTCTCTCCAAGAACGGCAGGAGGATATCGTGGCACTCGTCGAGCATTTCTCGGCCATGTACAACCGCGGCCCGATCAAGAAGCAGTTCGCGCACGAGACGCTGGAGGTCCTCCAGGCGTACCGTTGGGAGTTCAACGTACGCCACAACTCGCACAAGTCGTTCAGACGGTGATGTGTCTTTCCGACAACGACGTGATCCTGCCGAGCGATCTCCCGGACTATATTCGCGAGCACTCGCCCCTGAATGCTTCCGGAGGTGTTTCGTCTTCGAATAACGAGATGCCGAGGTCTCTCAAAGAGGTGATGGACGAGCACGAGAAAATGCACATCGTGCGCGCGCTCGCGTTCACGAAAGGAAACAAGCGCAAAGCCATCGAGCTTCTCAAGATCTCTTCCGATACATTCTACAAACGGCTCGAGCAGTTCGGCCTGCACAAAAAGAACGCTTAGCCGGGCCGCTCCCCGATTCAATCTCTCCTCCGACTCGGGGCGTAGCCTATAATGGTAAGAAGCAAAATCTGGAGGACTTTCGTGGACCATGCGCTTAGCATTTGCCTCGGCTTGGGCCTAGCGGCAGCTGCGGGATTCCGGGTATTCGTTCCTTTGCTTGCGATGAGCGTCGCTGGCTATACGGGCCATCTCGAACTCGGTGACGGATTTGGTTGGATCGGTACTTTTCCGGCGCTCGTCGTGCTGAGTACGGCTACCGTTCTCGAGATCGGGGCTTACTACATCCCGTGGGTCGACCATCTTCTGGATACGGTCTCGGCCCCGGCGGCGGTCGTGGCAGGCTCCATCGTGGCGGCGTCCGCGCTGAGCGAGATGGACCCGCTTGTGAAGTGGAGCCTGGCCATCATTGGCGGTGGGGGGCTGGCAGGCATCGTCAAGGGATCGACCATGCTTGCCCGCGGTGCCTCGACGGCGACGACGGGCGGTCTCGCCAACCCTTTGGTCTCGACGGTCGAAGTGGGCGCTTCCTTTCTTCTTGCGGGCCTCTCGATCGTGCTGCCGCTCGTCGCTCTGTTTCTGATGGTCGTCGTGATGTACTTCGTTTTGAAGAAACTGACGGGCTGGCTGGGGCGGCGTCAGGCGCCTCGAACCCTCTGATCGTTTCGCCTTCGCCACGGGGAAGCTTTCCGCGAAGACGAGTCGAGCTAGCGCTCGAAGAGCGTTTCACCGTCTACGATTACGCGTCGCGTCTCACCCCAAGTACCCAGCGGGTGAGTTTCCCAAAGAACGAGGTCCGCCGATTTTCCTGCTTCGAGACTCCCGATCTCGTCCGCCACGCCGAGAATCTGCGCCGCGTCGAGGGTTAGGGCGCGGAGGGTCGCGTCGAGACCGTGCGCCTTGGCCATCACGGCTTCCATAACGACGGAGCGGCCCCGTGATGCGAAGGTGCTCAAAGCGATCGTAACGCCGCTTCACGAAGCTTCCCTGCGTTGGCGGACGTATGTGCGAACGTTTCGAAAGAGCCGCCGCTTCCAATGCTGAGGATGCTCGGCCCGACCACGACCGGTACGGCGTGCTCGGCAATGGCGTCCGCGACCTCGTGGCCTCCCGCTGCCGAGTCGACGATGAGCGCGAGACCAAACTCCTCCGCCAGCCGCATCGCCGTGAGGATATCGTCGGGGCTACTGGCCAGGACCCGGAGCGGGATTTCCCTGGCGAGCACCTGAGCCAAAACGCGCTCGTCTTCCCCACGGCCCGCATCGTCTTTGACGCGAATGAACGTTTGGCGCAAAACCCCAATCATGCCTTGGCGCTGCGGCTTCCGGTGGTGATGTTCATCGTCGTGACGCCAGCGGCGAGCGCGAGAGAAAGGGCCGCATCGTTCGAGTTCAAGCCGTCGATCGCTCTGACTTGGGCGTTGATGGGGACGGAGAGCTCATTGTTATTGGATCGTGTTGTAGGGATATCTTCCCTTGGATCGAGTAATCGCCTCCGAATTGGCCGATGGGGGTCGGCAGTGAAAAGCTTCCGGCGCTTACCGAGCCGTCGAACGAACCGCCAGCCGCGGTCATCTTGGTCCGGAGCGTCTCGACGAGCGCAAGGCCGGTCCCGGGAAACTCGGATTGAAAACGGCAATCTGACATGTCGATTCTCACGAGCTCAGAAACCGGCGGCGTGGCCGTCTTTTCGAGACTCGGACGCGCCGCGGTAGACCCCGTGGGAAGAGCAAGCGATGGCTTGGTAGCCGCCGAATCCACCAACGATATCACGGGTACGGTGTCCCATCCGCTCGAGGACGGCCCGTGTTTCGCGGGCGAAGCCGGACTCGAGGTGAACTTCACCGCCGTCGTGCATGCGTCCGCCCGTCGGTTCGGAAGAGCCCGTATGAAAAATGCGGGGCGCATCGCCCGACTCCTGCAAGCTCATCTCGAAATCGATGTGGTTCATCAGGATCTGTGCGTGCATCTGCGGCTGGATGTCACCACCCATCACCCCAAAACTCATATACGGGCGGCCGTCGCGGGTGACGAATGCGGGGATGATCGTATGGAAGGGCCGCTTTCCCGGTGCATAGACATTAGCGTGGCCGTCTTCGAGCGCGAAGAGCTCGCCGCGATCTTGAAAGCAGAAGCCGAGACCGTCCGGGCAAAGCCCGCTTCCCATCCCGCGAAAATTACTTTGGATAAGCGAGACCATTTGGCCGTCTCCGTCGGCCGTCGTGAGATAAACGGTGTCGCTCGTTTTCAGGACGGGATCCCCGGGATCAAGGTCCTTCGAGGCGCGGCTCGGGTCGAGACGCTCGCGGCGACGATCGGCGTAGGCTTTCGAGATGAGATCTTCGACGGGAATTTCGGCGAAGTCCGGGTCTGCATAGAACTTGGCGCGGTCCTCGAAGGCCAGCTTCTTGGCTTCGAGGAAGTGATGCACATACGTCGGGCTCCCGAACTCCATCGCGGCGAGATCGTAAGCTTCGAGTAGATTCAAGATCTGCAGAGTCGCGATCCCTTGCCCGTTGGGCGGTAGCTCCCAGACGTCGTAGCCGCGATAGCTCGTCGAGACGGGCTCTACCCACTCGGAGCCATGCGCTTCGAGGTCGCCCCGGGTAAGGAAGCCGCCGGCGCGCCTCATGAAGCGATCCATGATGTCGGCGAGCCCGCCGCGGTAAAACGCATCGCGGCCAGACTCGGCGATGACCTCCAGGGTTCGGGCGAGGGCGGAGTTTTTGAAAATCTCGCCTTCTTTCGGTGCGCATCCTGAACGGATGAACGTTTCTCGAAAGCCCGGATAGTCCGCGAGCTCCCGCGCTCCGAAAGCCCAGCTGTCGGCGATGACTTGGGTGACGGGGAAGCCCTCGCGCGCGTAGCGGATCGTCGGTGCCAGAAGGGAGGCCATCGGCAGCTTGCCGAGTTTTTCGTGAAGGGTGTACCAGCCATCCACGACGCCCGGCACGGAGACCGACAGAGGACCGTGACACGGAATCCTTTTCTGACCGAGGCCTCTCAAGTGCTCGAGTGTGAGAGAGCGAGGTGAGCGCCCGCTCGCGTTGAGGCCGTGTAGTCGCTCGCCATCCCAGACGATCGCGAACAAGTCGCCTCCGAGGCCGCAGCCTGTCGGCTCGACGAGGCCGAGGAGCGCGTTTGCGGCAATGGCGGCGTCGGTGGCCGTGCCACCCGTTTTCAATATGTCGAGGGCCACCTGGGTTGCGAGGGGATGGCTCGTGGCCGCCATCGCTCTCTGCGCCAGGACTTCGGATCGGGTGGCGAAGCTCCGCCCCGTGATCCGGTCCACCATTAGCTGCCGGTCTTCTTCTTGACGGGCTCCTCGGCGCTCGCGAGGAGCTTCGCGATATCGGTCGCGGGTAGCGTGCGCGATCCGACTTCGCTGAGCAGCTCATCGTCGCTGAGCAGCTCATCGTCGCTGAGCTGATTGAGACGCACGTGGCGTTTTTCTAAATGATTGATCATGCCGCGAACGCGGCGTTTGATACGGTCGAGCTCGCGCTCGATGTCCTTCAGCTCGTCGAGCATTGACGGCGCCTTTCGAATATGTGTGGAAGCTTTTATTCTACCGCAATGCCCGCCGATGCGACGAGGATGAGGAGCGCTTTCTGGATACCCAGATGTCCGTCCTTGTTGGTCCACCATTCGTGCAAGCTGTGCCCACCTCCGCCGTCGCCGCCGCGGCCGATCGTCGTCGCGGGGATGCCGCGAGCGATGGGCACGTTCGCGTCGGTCGAGCCAGTCGTGAGGACCGGCTCCACACCGAAGTAACGCGTCGCCGCGAGGGCTCGCTTTATCAGCGGCGTGCTCGGATCGACGATGCCCGACGGTCGGTCGCCAATCAAATCCACATCGACGGTCAAAGGTTCACCGTCACGCCGGAGCTCGTTTTGCTCGTCGAGCGCGCGCCTCACGGCTTTCTGAAAAATCGCGTCAATCTCCTCGAGGCGATTCGGGTCGTTCGAGCGCATATCGACTTCTGCCCAATTCTCGAAGGGGATCGAGTTTACCGACGTGCCGCCCCCGATACGTCCGATATTGTAGGTCGTCTTCGTTCCCGAGATGACGTACTCGCCGGCCGCTTGGTCGAAATAGTAGATGGCGCGGCTCAGCGCATGCGCTGGATTGCCGAGCCCGAAAGCACCGAAGGAGTGTCCGCCCGGTCCTTTGAACGTCAGTCGGTAGCGATGCGAGCCGGTCGCGTGGTTGAGCACGCGTTCGGTACTGCCGCCGTCGACCGCGATAAACTGATCGATGCGAGGCCCGCCCTCACGGAACAAATGCTTCACACCGCGCAGATCGCCAAGGCCTTCTTCGCCCACGGAGGCTACGAAGAGCACGTTGTCCTTGGTCTTCACCTCGGCGCGTTTCATCGCCTGGATGACCGCGATCATGAGCGCGAGCCCGCGGGTGTCGTCTCCGATGCCGGGAGCGTGCAGCTCGTCGCCTTTTCGTTTCACGGTGACGTCCGTGCCTTCGGGGAACACCGTATCTAGATGGGCCACCATCGCCACGGTTTCGAGGCCCTCGGTACCGGGCCACGTACCGACAACGTTGCCTTCTTCGTCGATGCTCGCACCCGCGATGCCGGCGTTGCGCATCAATTCCACGTAGCGCGCGGCGCGTACTTCTTCTTTGAACGGCGGCGCCGGGATCTCGGTGAGCTCGATGAGATTTTTTTCGGTCTCCGGCTCGAGCTCGACGATGATCTCGAAGGCTTTCTGGATCTCGGGCCGGGAAGCGATGTCTTTGATTTCGTGGTCGGTTTCGGTCTCTTGGGCGGTTGCCGCGACCGAAAGAAAAAGGGCAAAAGATGCAATCGAGAACTGTTTCATGGCGGCCGATTCTACTGTCCCCGGGCTCTATTCTCCACTCGCAGTGGCGAGGTGACGTACGTGCTGGCTTGTGGCAGCGATCCGAAGGCGCGAGTGTTAGAATCTCGGGTGGATGCAGAAGGGCGGCCGTTGCGGCCTTGCCTCAGTGCGGCGAGTCGATTATAAAGGGCCACGCCTATTGCAGAAAGGACATCATTGTCACTCATGAAGATCGAACAAAGACAAGAAAACGACGTCGTCATCCTCGACCTCTCCGGAAGACTGACGATCGGCCAGGGCGACGAGCTCCTTCGCGAGAAAATCGAAAGCCTCGTGCAGGCGGGAAACAAGAAGATCGGACTGAATCTCGCGGACGTGCCCTATGTCGATAGCGCCGGCCTCGGCGAGATCGTGCGCTGCTACACGAACGTAGACCGCCACGAGGGAAAGCTCCGCGTGCTCAACCCCAGCAAGCGTATCCGCGACCTTCTCAAGGTGACCCGGCTCGAGAACACGTTGATGGGAGATGACGACGACTGGGGAAAATAGACAGCGCCTAATTCAGGTTGCGCGTGCTCCCCAAACGGCCTTCACTCTTCGCGACGAGCACCGTCCCGACCATATCCCCCATACAGTTGATCGTCGTGCTCCCCATGTCGATCAACCGGTAGATTCCGCCCACGATCGCGGCGATCTCGAGCGGCAGCTGAAACGCTTGTACGAAAATGAGCGCGGCAACGAGCCCGCCTCCGGGGATTCCGCTCGAGCCTTCGGACAAAATCAGCCCGATCAACAGAATCGTGATCGAGGACGCGACGCTGAACTCGACGCCCGCCCGCCTGGGCAGTGAAGAGTAGGATCGCGCTGAGCATGACCGACGTCCCGTCCTTGTTCAGCTGCGCCCCGAGCGGAAGGGTGAACGAGTAAATCGCTTCGGGAAGCTTCAAACGTTTCTCGGCGACGTCGAGCGCGACCGCGAGGCTTGCGAGGCTGCTGCACGTCGCCGCGGTCGTCGCGTAGAGTGGGCCGGTTTGTTTCAAGAACGTGAGCGGTGACATGCGGCCCACGAAGGTTAGGAGCAGCATGTAGAGCCAGACCATGAGCAGCTGCGCTATCCACACGGAGCCGATGAAGAGTGCCAGTGGACCGAAGAGCTTCGAGCCGTACTCGCCGACGCTCGCGGCAGCGAGGGCACCGATGCCGACGGGCCCGAACTTCAAAATGAGCGTGACGAGCATACGCAAGAGCTCGGCGATGGCCCCGAATAGTTTTTGAAGCGGCTCGCGTCGGGCGTCCCCGAGCAAGAGACTCCCAACCCCGAGCAGCACTGCGAAAACGACGATCTGCGCCACCTTGCCTTCGGCGAAAGCTTGAACGATGTTGGTGGGGACGAGCTTGAGGAGCACGTCGACGACGCCGGGAACGGCGCCGAGCTCTTCGGAGACAGGCTCGCTCAGCTCGAAGCCGCGGCCCGGCTGGATCCACGAGGTGATGGCGAGGCCAAGCGTCAGCGCTGCCGCCGTCGTGAGTAGGTAGTAGGCGAAGATCTTGATCCCTAGCCGCCCGAGAAGCCCGACGTCGCTCAAATTCGAGATGGCGGCCAGCAAGTTGAAGAAGACGAGCGGGATGGCCGCCATCAACAAGAGTCGAATGAACAGATCGCCCAAAGGTTTGACGATGACGGCGCCCTCGCCGAAAACGAGCCCGCCGATGATGCCAATCCCCATAAAAATGAGAATCTTCATACCGAGAGATAGTTTTCGGTATCGCGCGTATAGACTCGCCACAGGGTGGCTAGTCTAGCGTATCGCGGTGGTTCCGACCGGAGCTCGCTCCGGATGTTCCGGCATGCCGCCTCCAGTTTGCTAACATCAGAGTATGTCCGCTCATCTCGGCATCGTCTGCGTTTACTTGGTCGACGAGGGCGATGAAGATCTCCTCGAACTTCACTTGGAGGGCGCCTCTCTCGAATGGCATCGAGCACGCGCACGCCACGCTCCTCGTGAGCAACCGCGAGCGTGAACGAGTCCGACGAGCCGCCGCTCGGGTCCGTGAACGCGACGTAGCGAACGCCGCTCACGGGTGGGAGCTCGTGGCGTCCCTCGATCGTGCAGCTCGCGACAACCTCGCGGCTGACGTAGGTCTCGACGTCTCGACGGAACTCAGCGCTGTACTCCGCGGACGCAGATGCGGCATCTAGCGCATAGGCTTCCTCGACGACGTGCGCCGGAAGCGCTGGATTCATTTCGAGGGACGTCGCTCGCCACACCAGCACTGGGTCACCGTCCGTCCCGAAGTGACGCTCGTACGCGCTCCACAAACCACCCTTCCGCGCATACGGTGACGAGATCGCGAGCAGCATCGCGCCGGGGACCGTTGCCATCTCTGGCCGGAGCGCGTTGACAATCTCAACGTCAGGGTTCGCGCTCGCTTCGTCGCTCGGCCAGTACGCTATCTCGTCGAGGACCGCGCCCACGATCGTGTAGCCCCTCACCGCGCGGAAGGACGCCGTGTGCACTTCTATCGTGATCCGGTTCGTCAGGTCGATGCTCTCTTTCGTGCGGGACTCGACCATCCGCGCCAGCATCGGCGAACCGTCGATAAACGCCTCGACGTAGCGGAAGACGGTACGCGATTGCTTTCTGTCCGCCGCAATCACCATAACCGTGCCGCGCTCGCCCTTCGCGAGAACTTCGGCGTAGTCACGAAAGCACGCGACGAACACCGCGACAAGAGCCGCCATGCGTGACTTCCCGCCACGGCGACGGCAATGACCCACGCCTCGCGGGCCTGGCCAACCGGAGCAACGCTCCGGCCCGTGTGGCGTTGGAATAACTTGAGCTCCGCGCCCTCAAGCGCGAGCGCGAAGAGACATTTCAAGAAAACGAGCCACGCTCCCCACGTTTCGAGCGAGCCGAGAGCCGCACCGAGGAGCTTCACATCCGAGAGGGCGGCGATAATGTCGACACCCGTCGCCGTCGTCGTTCTCGCCTTCTTCTTTCGGTGCGCCGCCTTCCGACAACGAGCCGAGCAGTAGCGATTCTTACTCCCGCGTGGACGCTCCGACACCGAGAGCGCGCTTCCACATCGCAGGCAAGCACCAGAGGCGGTATTTTGAAAGCGTCCCGAAGCGTCCGAAGGTGCCTGTCTTTGCTTCCGAGGGGTGCGGGTCCGGTTCGCCGTGGGGATCGTCTCTCCCGGCCTCTGAGCGCGTTTTCGGATGGTTGGGAGGCTTAGGCTCAGCCTTCCTTCGAGAGTGACGGTGGATGCTAATCGGAGCGTCACCCTCGATCTCATGGAACGCTCGCTCGTCTTCCTCGAGCTCGGCCTTCTCGCGTTCGCGGCGTGCCAGGTCGGCGAGCCATTGCTCGTGGCGGCGCTGCATCGTCTGTTCGTGGGAGAGGAGCTCAGGGTTTCGAAGTAGCACCTCGCGCCGCACCGAGCCGATGCCCTCGACGAAGACGAGTTCGTCTCCGTTCATGCTGCGTCGGGTTCCGGCTTCGAGCCGGGCGGCGACCAGTCTACCGGCACGGCGATTCCGTCCGCGATGAGCTTCGTGGCTTGGTCGATGGGCCAGGCAGCAATCTCGCCACTTTGATAGACCCCGGTCACCGCTTTCCTGCGGTAGCGTACCTTCACTTTCCTCTCTGCTTTCGCCATTGGTGGAATCATGCTCTTTCTCCTTTCGGGTAGCGTTGTTGAACATAGTCTGTTAACGACAACGGCTCGCTATCAGCCTTCTCGAGCCCGATGCTCTTCAACGCGTCGAGCTCCGTCTTCATGAACTTGCTCAACTCTTTGTACGCCGGGTGGAGTACGTCGCCCCTTCTGGTCACAGTCTCGCCGTGCTGCGGGCTGTTCGTCGTGGTGACGGACTCGAGCATAATGCCGTTCTCCGCGAACGCGGCCAGCGCTAGCAACTGGCACACCTTCGCCGTCTTCGCGATCTCCACGACGCGCGCCTCAGCGAAAGATAGGTCTCGACCGCGGTCCTCCTCGATGCGCTGCTCGTAGTTCTCGACCAGCCTCATAACCCAGCGGTCTTCGGGGCGAAGAGCTCGGCGCCTCCAGAACACGCGCCACGGGTGGCGGGCGTTGTTCAGATTGCCGGGAGGCCCCGACCGGCCAGGCTTTCCGCCTCCGGTGTTCGCCTTCGTCTGCGCTACATTCGTGCTCATCGCCCAGCCTCTAGACCGGAAACTGTGACCATGCCGTGACCACCTCCCGTAAGTTCGTCTGCCCGTTGGGCCTTCGAACACATGTCGAACAACATCTCCGGCACCAGAGCCCCAGCTACCACATCACCTGGAGATGGGTCCGTCAAGAGGGCACCACTCAAGCGGTTATAGGTGCGTCGGTTACGCCGACCGGCCAGAAAGGCACGCGGCGTGTGGTCGTTCGTCCACGTCTCCCGTCGAAACGGAACTTCACGGGGGCGGCGGGGGGCCTGTGCAAAGAACGATTTCGGCCGTCAGGGTCCTCGCCGGGAGGTCCGTCCACCGCTTTGGGGAATCCGCGCAGAAGATACTCCTCGATGTTTCACCGGTATGTTTCTTGACTTCCGGAGAGATAGCGTGGTAATTCGCCCCGCATTCGACGACTGCTGAGCTGGTTGTTGATGGCCGCGGGCCTGGCCGTTCTGGTCTTCGGTGGGGGGTTGTACTTTAGCTTCCTGATATGGGTTCCTGACGGAAGGCTCCAGAGAACGCTGGACGTGATGGCCCTCGGCGCAATAGCGCTCGTCGTGGGCACGCTTGTGGAAGACTTTGGCCCTCGGTCCGGCATGCGGACCATCTTCGGCCCCTTGATAACAGTCGTTGGATTGGTTGTGCTGGCCTACGGTTGGTTTTTCTACTCTCTGAGTCCCACTGGTCAACTTGCCGGGCCTGTGCGCACGATGATCCTCGGCGCAATAGCCCTCGTCATGGGCACGCTTGTGGAAGACTGTGGCCCTCGGTTCGGAATTCGGACCATCTTCGGCCCCTTGATAGCAGTCGTTGGATTGGTTGTGCTGGCCTACGGTTGGGATTTCCACTCTCTGCGTCCCACTGGTCAACTTGCCGGGCCTGTGCACGCGATGATCCTCGGCGGAACAGTGACGGCCGCAGGAGCCCGTGTGGTTTATAAGAACCTCAAATCCTCGTAGCGTCACGGAGACCAAGCGTATGAGACCAAGCGTATCCCTGCGACGTCCATGACCTCAAGTTTCCGCAAAGTTGTGGACGAACGTAGCCGCCGTGACGCAGTGGGGCGTGGCCTCTTGACACCGTGCCCGCCGTTGGGCTGTTTCAAGGCCCCGTTCGAAGCCGTGTGCACGAGAACGATTTCGACCGTCATTGTCCTCAACCGGAAGGTTCGTCCACGACTTTTGGGAATTCGCGCAGGAAGATGAGCCTGCGAGGCGTTGAAAAGAGACTGACTGGCGAGGCCACCGTCCCCTCAGTAGCCGGTCCTTGCTTTTCCAGCCACGATCGTGAGGACGCCCAATGGATCGACTTTGAACACTCGTTGGTTGTCGGCCATGAAGAGATTGCCGGAACGATCGACCGCCAGACGGTGGACCGATAGCTTTGCGCCCGTGGCGGGACCGCCGTCATCGGGCGACGCGGTGCCTCCGCCGGCGACGGTGGTTACCGTGCCCGTGGGATCCAGCTTCAACGCGCGACCGTCGAAGGCAAGGAAGAGATTTCCAGCAGAATCCGCCGCCAGTGCTATCGTCAAACGGTTCGCGACCGTTGTAATGATCCCCGCGCGGTCCACTTTCCGGATGCGTCTTTGGCGCACATCGACGATGAAGAGGTTACCGCTGCCATCGACCGCCATGTCCCTGACACTACTCAGGCGGGCACCCGTTGCGGGACCCCCATCGCCGGGGACTTGGTTACCTCGTCCCGCCACGATGTCGATGATGCCCGAAGGGTCTACCCCTCGAACATGGCCAAACCCATCAGCGATAAAAAGGTTTCCCTGACCATCGACCGCGATCGACATCGGGTGGGCCAAACCGGCTTCGGTGGCGGGACCGTCGTCACCGTTCTGCTGGCGCGTTCCGTTGCCGGCAACGGTGGTGATGATGCCCGAGGGGTCCACCTTGAGGACTCGGTGGCCGGGCTCGTCGGCGATGAAGAGGTTTCCAGCCGGATCGACAGCCACATCGGAGACCCTAGCCTGTGGAATCTCGGTGGCAAGCTCCGCAACCACCGTCAAATTCCCAGACGGATCGACTTTGAAAACACGGCTGCCGGCGGAGAGGAAGAGGTTTCCCTTATGGTCGACCGCTAAACCGGTAAGAGATGGTTCCATGAAAACCATCGTCGCGGGAACGACGTTCGGCCCTAACCTGGTACTGGTCGTGATCACGGGATCGTTCTCGCCGGCCGGAGCGGGAGGCGGAGGCAGAATGTTGGCGGCGAGGCGGCGCGCCTCGTTCAGGTGCGTTTGCGCTTCTTCCTCCCGGCCCGCGGACCGGAGCGCCGCTGCGATCCGTTCGTGAGCCACGGGGTCGTCGGGTTGCCGTTCAACGGCCTCGCGAAGCTGGGCGATCACCGGAGCGCTGTCCGTGAGGGCCCGCTCTGGCCGAGCTTCTCCCTGCTGTTGCGCCTCCCGCTGGGACGACGCTGTCTCGAGATTTCCGCGCGCCTCCGCAAAGTCCGGTCGAATCTCGACGGCCTTTCGAAAGAGCGCCATGGCACCGTCGAATTGCTTCAGATCGCGGAGAGCGACACCGAGATTGTTGTAGGCTTCCGCGAGCTCAGGTTGAAGCTGGAGCGCGGTCAGGAACGACGCGATGGCTTCCGCCCGCGGGCCCTTGCAGAGTAGAGCACGACCGAGGTTGTGGTGCGTGGCGGCGAGAGCGGGTTGGGCTGAGCCGCTTTTGCCTTCGATGGCTTCGAGATAGGCCTCAAGGGCTCCTTCCACGGAGCGTCCCTCCGCCAAAGACATGGCAAGATTGAATTGAAGGAACCCGATGCCGGGCGAAACAAACTCCGGTTGAGGGTGGAGCTCGATGGCTTTGCGGTAGGAGGCGATGGCTCTGTCCACATCGTCCTTGTCGTGAAGGGCCCGCCCGAGGAATGCATGCGCGTCGGCGTGCTCGGGCCTGGCTGCGATGGCCTCGCGAAAAGAATCGATGGCCTCGTCGAGCTGGCCTTGCTCATATTGTCCTCGACCTCGCTCGAAGGGATCCTCCCCGCTTTGCTGAGCAAGTGCGGCAGGCGAAGCAAGAAGGGCGAGAATCGAGGCGAGTGCAGAGAAACGCAAGACATCCTTCCGTAACTCTTTTCTACCGCGAGCCTGTCCTGGTGAACATCCACCCCCAACGTATCCGCTATTCTCTTCCACGGCTCGTCCTCCTTGCTCGTGGCTCTACGCCTGATTCCCTGCACCGCCCAGCAAGATAACAGGGAGGCAAAGCTGCGTTCAAATGTGCCCTGGAAACGGGGTTATGTCGAATGAAGTCGATTTACTGCGCTTCGCCGAAGTCGAGCGACACGAGCCGCAGCTGGTTACCTGTCCCGTCGATCACGCACACGACATCGTGCCGAACCATCCCCCCGAGCGCCAGGGCGGGATTCGCCCTCGCTCCGGCTCGATGTGACCATTTCGTGACCATTGGGCTTTTGCCCAGTAGCCGCTAATCCAGCGTGTCCCGGTAATTCACTCTAAGCTCGCGTCTTATATTCCGGATGCGGTCCGTGGGGCGCGAGTGGCTTCCGAAGAGAAAGTTCGACATCGTGTCGTCTTCGCCGTATTTCTTGCGAAACTTCTCCCAGAGCCCCGGGCCTTTCGAGACGTCGAACCCGGCTTCATAGGCGTAGCGGAGGCCAACGCGGTCGGCTTGATCTTCCAAGTCACGGCTATACCCGCTCTGCCACGCGCTCAAACCGAGGCCGGCGCCGAGCCCCGCGACGGAGCTTGCGGCGTCGTTTTTGATGGCACCCGTGCCAATGGCTCCGGCGAGGCCCGCGATCTGGCCCCACATGCTCTTTTTCATCCCGCGGCGCGAGTGCTCATGGGTGTAGTGCGCGAGCTCGTGTCCGAGAATGATGGCGATCTCGTCGTCGTCCATGTCGTTGAGAAGACCCGTGTAGACCCAAACGGCGCCGTTTCCCATTGCCGAGGCGTTCCACTCCTTGGTCTCGACGACGTGCACCCGTACATCATTAGCGGAGACATAGGGTGGCAAGAGCTTGAGCATGATTCCGCGGACGCGATCGACTTCGAGCCCTTCGGTCTTGATGTTACCGACCGTTTGACGGCGGCGGCCGTCCCCCATGTACATCTCGCCCGCGTCGACCCACAGCTTCTCGATTTGGTTCGTGGCCTCGAGAAGGTCCGACTCGTACATGGCTTGGCCGTTCGGCTTGATCTCAATTTTCTTGGCGAGTACGGTTCCGTCGGCTTGGCGGTGGCCCTCCACCTTGGCCTCGTAGCCGAGAGGTATTTGAGCGAGGGCGCCTGTGCCTTTGAACTTGGTCTTCCCGTTTACGGCTACCTTTTGGCCTTCGACGACGAGCATCGCGTTTTCGTGATATTCGACGTAGCCGCTGAGCTTGACACGCGCACCTTCCTGGGTCGCGCCGGCCGCGGGGACCGCAAGCGCGAAAGCGATACAAACGAATCGGAACATAGATCCTCCAAAACAGCGGCAACCCCATGATAGACACGCCATAGCCGTTTACTCCAGCCCGAGATGGCGGTAGGCGCTGCTCAGGAGCTCGTCGTAGTAAAGGTCGAAGTTCTCACGGGTTACGGGGACATATTCGTCAACCTCGGCTGGGTTGCCTTCGAGAACTTGCCCGTTCGGCCGGATCGTGTGACCGATGGACCACATGTAGCTCACGAGTGGCTTTCCTGGCTTTCTTGTCGGGGGGAAACGGAGCGTCTCCTCCCATTCCCACGTATTGCTGTAGCCGCCCGCGGGCATCCCAATGATGTAGCCGAGCTCGTTATCGGAGGCGATCGACGCGAACGGGTCGAGGTGGCTTCCGCCGTGCGGACCGAGAAAGGCGACGAGCGGTCCGCGGAAATGGACTTGGGCCGGGTGGACGATGCCGTCCGAATATTTCGGGAGGTGGGCGAGTTTGAAGGGAACGTCGTTCGAGTAGTCTTGTCCGGCGGCGAGACCGAGAAGCACATCGTTCTCGAGCCAGTCCATGAGCCAGGATCCGCCATCCGTCGTCTCGGTTGCGGCGCCGTCGACAAGCCGATGCTCTTTGAACTGCGCTCTCTTTTCTTCGACGAAGGGCTCGATGACGTCGCTCAAACGCAGATTGCCAAAGGTCGTCTTGAACGACTTCGGCGACAGTCGCTGCACCGCGTAGGCGCCTTTCGACCCTCCGCGGCTTCGGGTCGCGTCGAAGATGAGCGCGTGGTCGAGAAGGTCGTGCTCGACCGCGTAGTCGACGAGTCGGTCGACGTCGGGGACGAGGTTCTCACGGAAGCCGTGCCACGCGATGACGAGCGCTTCTCTCCCGTCGAAGTTTCGATAGAGATCGTAGGTCGTGGTGGAATAGGCGAGGTCGAACCCCGAATAGCGCGGCTCAGAAGGCCCGCGCCACCGTAGGTCTTCGGGATCTCCGTAGGGAAGGGTAACCTCGTAGCGCTCTTTGTCCGAGCGCTCGAGCTCGAGCTCGAGCTCGAGTGTGTCGCGATAGAAACGCGCCGGCAGGAGCGCCTCGCTCTTTTGCGGCAGCATTTTCGCGAGCTCCCACCAGAGCTTGTTGAGCGTCGAATAGCGGACGTAAGGCTCGAGATCGGTGGCGAAGCTCGAGCTCGCGTTCACGGCGATAAGACGGTCGCCAAGTTCGGCTTCGTCGCCTTCGACGTCGCTCACAAAGAACGTGACGTTGTCGAGATCGGTGAAGTCGGGCATGAACCGGATGGGCGCGTGGGTGAGCGTCGTGTCGACGGCGAGACCTCCCGGTGCAAGGCCCACGCTAAGGTGGCGATCTTTGCGAGCGTTGCTGATTTTGACGAGCGCGTGAAAGAGCTCCTGGTCGGTCCTAGCGTCGAGGAGCTCATCGCGCCACCGGCGCATGTTCTTCTCGACATCGAGCCCGAGTTCTTCGTTTTTGATCGCGGAGAACGACTCTCGCGCCATCGTTTTCTCGAGCAAGTGTCGAAGAGCGCCGCGCGGTCCGCGCGCGTGCCCGGCTCGGCCGAGACCAGAACGGTGAGTAAGATGTAGATCAACATAAAGCACTCCTCAAGCGAGAAAGTCCTTTCTCGAGCTCTTCCCAAGAACGCACGCAAGTGATGCGCACGTATCCATCACCATGGGGCCCGAAGGCGGAGCCCGGCACGACGGCTACATGGAGCTCATCGAGCCAGCGGTCCGCGAGTGTCTCGCCTGGCTCGCCGAGCGCGCTTACGTCGGCCCAAGCATAGAAGGCACCTTCCGGCATCGAGCAGTGGACGGAAGGGATTGCGTCGAGGGCTTCGGCGGCGCGGCGGCACCGTTTTTCCCAATCCGCCCACAGCGCGCGTACACCTTCGCGAGGAGGCTCCGCATAAGCAGCGACTGCGCCCGTTTGCGCGAAGGAGCCGGCACACGTGACGAGATGCTGCTGCACGGTGACCATGACGTCGAGGATGGGCTCGGGCGCGAGTGCTACGCCGACGCGCCAGCCGCCCATCGAAAAACTCTTGGTGAGACCCATGAGGGTTACTGTCCGCTCGCGCATGCCGGGAAGCGCAGCGATGGAGATGTGCTCGTGTCCGTCCCACGTCAGCCGCTCATACGTCTCGTCCGAGTAGACGAGGAGGTCGTGCTCCTTGGCGAGCTCGGCGATAGCCTCCAACTCCTTCCGCTGGTGCACGAAGCCCGTGGGATTTTGCGGAGAGCACAGAACGAGCCCACGGGTTTTCGGCGTCAGCTTCTCCTTGAGCGCTTCGGTGGTCCACGGAAGTGGCACCGCGACGGCGCGCCCGCCGGAATATTGGATCTCCGGCTGGTAGCTCACGAAGCCCGGATCTTCGACGAGCACTTCGTCGCCAGGATCGAGCGTGGCCTGGAGTCCGAGAAAGAGCCCTTGCTTGCATCCGAGGGTAGCCATGAGCTCGCGTTCGGGATCCGCTTCGATGCCGTTGTCGCGCGCGAGCTTTCGCGCGCACGCTTTCCGGAACTCGGGCTTGCCTCGCGCCGGCGTCTGATGCGTGTCGCCGTCGTGCATGGCGCGCGATGCCGCTTCGACGACATAAGCCGGCGTGTGCTCGGCGGCGCGACCGGCGGAGAAGTCGACGACGTCGATTCCGCGCCGCTTCATGTCGGAGACAACGTCGGCGATGCGAACGGTGGCGGAGGTTGGGATCTCGCGGCTGCGCGCCGCAATTGGGCTTCTCACGTCGTTCCAATTCTAATTGCGGTGTTCGGTGACGTACAAGGCTGTCCCATCTACGGTCAGGCCACCGTCCCGGGGTGTCTGTGTAAGGCAAAAAAGTCAATACTTTGACGGGTTCGATTTTGGCACACCTCTTGTGTGGCTCTGGATCCATGACCGATTGGCTTCGAGATGCGCGGGTCGGGCTCAGGAGCTTGCTTCAAAAACCCGGCTTTACGATGGTTGCCGTTTGGACCCTCGCTGTGGGTCTCGGCGCGAACACGGCGATCTACAGCGTCGTTCAAGCCGTGATGCTGCACCCCCTCCCGTTCCCCGAGCCCGAGCGTCTCGTCCAGATTTGGGAGACGGCCGAGCGCGACGAGCTCGAGCTGCGCTCGCTTTCCTTCCCCGTGCTCGAAGATATGCGCGGAGCGCAAGACGTGTTCGAATCCGTTGCGGGCTCGTTTCAGATCCCCCTCAGTCTTGGCGGGAGCACCGAGCCCGAGCGCATCATGGGCGAAGGGGTGAGCCCGAGCTACTTCTTGATGCTCGGCGCAACGACGCTTCGCCGGCGCTTTTTCACCGACGGAGAGGATCGCGAAGATGCGAATCATCCAACCTCGAGCCGCGCAAGATGCGCGGCGAAGTCTCGGAGGGAATGCTCTTCGATATCGGCTACGCCGATGGTCTCGTGCCGCGCCTTGCGGCTCCCGAGAGCCCCGTCCCTAACGGCACGCGCGCCGGTTGAGCTCGGCGCTCTTAGCGCTCATAATCCGCCACGCAGGAGGCACACATGAGCTTTCTCTTAGTGGCGCTACTGGCGTCGGGCGTTCTCGCGAGTGACAACGTTCGGGTCATCAAGGATATCGATTATGTTGAGGGTGCGGAATACGCCGAAGGCAAGGATCGACTCGACCTCTACCTCCCCGAAGGCGCTCGTGACTTTCCCGTGCTTGTGTTCTACCACGGTGGCGGTTTGACGAACGGGGACAAAGGCGGCTCGGAGCACGTCGGTAGGGCGCTCGCGCGTGCGGGTTATGGTGCTGCGATCGTGAACTATCGTTTGTCGCCCACCATCGCGCATCCGGAGCATGCCGAGGACGCGGCGCGATCTTTGGCTTGGGTCTATCGCAACATCGCTAAACATGGCGGGAGCCCCGATGCCGTGTACATCTCCGGGTATTCGGCCGGCGCTTATCTTGCCGCCCTTCTGGCGCTCGATCCCCGTTACCTCGAGAAAGAAGGTCTCTCGCCGGAGATCATCACCGGCGCGATGCCCATCAGCGGCTTTTTCTACGTCGATTTGGTCGCGCCCGACCGATCAAAAGACGTTTGGGGTGAGCGTATGGAGGTGTGGAAAGACGCTTCGCCCGCCAGACATGTGCGCGCGGACGCGCCGCCTCTTCTATTTCTCTACGCCGACGGCGATGCGCCTTGGAGGCGCCAGCAGAACGAGGACATCAAAAAGGCCCTGGTCGAAAAAGGACATGGGGAAGTCAACACCATCCAAATTGAAAGCCGCGATCATAGGAGCATCTTTCAGTCGATGGCCGTCGGCGACGACACGCTCGGCGCAATGCTCGCGTTCATGAAGGCGCACTAACGAGCCGCCGCTGTCTCTAGTTGTTTTTCTTCGGTTTCGCCGAGCGCCCTGACCCGCCGCCGCGCGAGTAACCTTGGCCGCTGACACTCCCCCCAGAGGAGCCCCCCGACGACGTTCCGCTCATCGAACTGTCGCCTGACCCGCTGCCGCCGTGGAAGCGCGCGCGCCGCGCTCCTGGTCGAGGCGAAACCTGCGCGTAGCCCTGCCGGCTCACGAGGCCTTGGGACACTTCGCGCACCGAGACCGGCGCGACAACATAGCGCGAGTCATAAGGCGCATACCAGTAGTAGTAACTGAAGGGCGCCAGATAGTACGGGTGCATCATGGCGCTCGGGACCCCGGCTCCGAGAAAGCCCGGGAAGCCGAAACTCCCACCGCCCTCATCGCCGCTCTTGACGACGAATTGCTCGGGATAAGAGAGCGCGACCATCAAGTCGATGAGCCCGGGGCGCATGCCGGCATCGTCCATCCGCACGAGCGCGTCGGCGTCGAGCTCGAAGGCTTCTTCGTGCTCGAGCACGGCAGCCTCGACGGCCTCAGGCGCGACTTTTTGTGCGGCTTCGATCACATCGTTCGTGTCCATAGGGTTCGTCAAGAAAAAGCGTGCCTTGAAGCTGCGCTCGACGAGCTCGCTCGGAAGCGCGGGTAGTCCGGCATCCATGACGTCTTGCTCGTCCGCGGGGCGGTAGCGGCGAATGAGCACGGCGCGGCCGGCCGGGCTTTCGACGATTTGGATATCCACCCAGGTCGAGCGCCGCGTCATCATGCTGAGCCCGGACACTTCGAGCTTGCGATTGTCTTCGCAAGTCAGCTCGGCTTTGGTGAAGAGGCGGAATCCGTCGTTCGACCATTCCGTCGTCTGCCATCCGGTGCAGCTGCCTTTCGTCGACGGGTTTCTCGCGGTGTCGGCGACGAGCGTTTCCTCGAGGAAGGTGTCGCCTCCCGCCGCGGTCGTGACCGTGACACCGGCACCGTCCGGCGATGGGCTCAGGCACATTAGGCCACGCTGCGGCACGTCTTGGCCGCTCGTGGGATCGGATTCGCCGATGAGAGGCTCGCGATGCTCGTTCTCGACGAGCTGCCAGCAGCCCAGCCAAGGAACCCAAAGGGAGTTCACGTCGGCCTGGCCCGCAAAGAGCGCAGCCAAAAGGAGTGCGGATTTCATAGCGTCCCTCCTCCGTTATCTTTCTATTCTAACTCAAAAGCTGAAGTTGATACCGGCGGTTAACCGGAGCCCGGAGAGGTCGATGGGGTCGAAGCCCACGAAGTCCTCGGACAAACCGGCATCCGCCCACATGTAGCGTCCCTCGAACGAAAGGTATACGGCCGGCTTCAACTGGACGTCCACGCCAACAAACGCGTGCGCCTGTGTTCCGAATCCGGTCGATTTGAACTCACCGGTGAATATCGCCAAGTCGACGAAATCGACGAAATCACCGGTTTGCGCGAGCCGGTGCCAAACGAGGCCGGCGCCGCCTCCGACATAGGCGCGTGCCTTCGAAGGCACGAAAGCGAAACGGCTGATGTCCCGTCCTCGAGGGGTGAGGTAAAACTTGACGCTTCCCGAGAAGGGAAAGGTCGAAAGCTCTGTACTCTGTGTAATTGGAGAGCCGTCATCTTCTTCGAAGTCGCGATACTCGGACTCCGTTTTCGATTTTGCGAACTCGAAGCCGACGAGCACATCGATACGTGGATGAACGACGAGCGCCACGTCGAGGCCGAACATCAGGGTGTTGAAATCACCTTTGTCGACCGTGAGCGTCTCGGTAATGAAATCGTAGACGTCGCTATTGGCCGACGCGGTCATATAACCGCCTCGAATGGAGAAGGCGCCTCGGGGCATCCCGAAAAGAAAATCAGTCTCTTCCTGTGCGTTGGCCGCGCGCGGCGGCAGGCTCAAAGAGCCCAGGATCACGATCGTCAGTATACGCATGCCGCTTTATAATACAGCTGCACGGGCCGTGCCAAGTTGCGGTTGTTTAGAATCAATCGCTTACGGCTCCGAGTGCCCTTTTTCGAGGACCATCTCCTATCCCACCGTCCAAAAATCACCCGTGAGTCCAACGGTCGCGAAAATCGAGCGTACGGTTTCCACGGTCTTTGGCTCCCAGTCCTCGTCCAGCCGATCGCGATACCAAAGTTGGCCGAGCTCCCAGCACGTCGCAAGGGGAACCGTAGCGCCGAGCTGAACGTGTCGTCGTTCACACCAACGGGCCATCCTCTTCTTCCGACCGGAAGAAGAGGATGGTGGCTCACGTATAGCCGACATTGTCCCAGAAACGGCGAGGCGACACGAGGAAATGGATGAGACCCTCGCCCTCGCCGCTCTCCGCGCAGCGTGGCTCGGCGCGCGCGTCGAGCTCGAGAAGCGGCGGGATCGCCACGACGTCCCAGGGGTGTCACCGCGAGCGCCGGGATCGCTTTTTTTCCAGAGCACGGGGCAACCGCCGATGAGCTAGTGTCACGTGCCCATCAAGCGCTCGCCCGCGCCAAGCAGCGAGGCCGTGACCAGTTCGTATTGTTCACGCCCGACAAGAAATGGCAGGCCCAAGTCAATTCGCGCCTTTCCGGCGATAAACTGATTCGGGACGCCCTCGCACACGGGCGCTTCGTGCTGTACGCACAGCCCAACAAAGCAGGCAACGACGTCCCTCTCTCCGTCAACTTGTCGGGAAAGTCGCTAGGAGATTTCGAGCTCACGACGTTGATCGAACAGGAGCTCGAAGAAAATGGCGTCGACCCCGCGCTTTTGACCTTCGAGATCACTGAGACGACCGCCATCTCGGACACCGATCGCGCAAAGATCTTCGCCAACGCCCTTCGGCATATCGGCTGCCACCTGGCGCTCGATGATTTCGGCGTCGGCTTTTCGTCCTTCCACAAGCTGAAGCAAGGAAGCGGCGACGGGTGTAGAGAGATGTCAGCGGATCGTGGTCTGCGAGAAATAGAAGGTGGTCGTCGAAACGCTTGCGCTCGGACTGGTCACGCGCGATCAGCGAGACAAGCTCGACCTCGCTAGAATCTGTCGGGTGGGAAACCGCGGTCATGGATACAGGGATCTCGGTGTCGCCGGGCGCGAGCAGAGCCGACTCGCCCTGCCACTTTCCTTCTTCGATTGCGGTTCTGATCGCCGTCTTTTGGACCTGGTCTCTGGCCCATTCCGGCAGGAAATCGGCGATTTTCAATCCCGCCTCTAGTGGCGCCTCGAGCCCAAGTAGCTGGAATCCGACCGGGTTGAGGTAGCTGATCTCGCCCTCTTGGGTCACCGTCACTACGGGATCGAGCGTCGCGTTGAGAATGGCATCGAGGCGCGGTTTCGAAGAATCCTTTTCTTTTTGCTCCGTCAGATCACGGACGGTCAGGAGCACTTCGTGTTGGCCGGATGGCGCGAAGTGCGCCTGATAGCTGCACGTCGCAGTGCCGAGATCGATGCTGAACTGCAACGCGACCGTTTCACCGCCCACAACGACACTGGCGAGTGCTTTGACGCAAGTGTCGGTGACGCTTTCCGGGAGAATATCCGCGATTTTACGCCCGAGAACGGACTCAGCATCCGTGAACGGCCGGGCTCGCTCAGAGGAATGGTGAGCGAGGATGAGGCCATGCTGGTCGAGCCGGAAAACGTTTTCCGCGACAGCGCCGATGAGAGCGGAGATTTTGTTCTCTCCGTCCTCGCGGCGTATGTCCGATTCGGCGTCGAGTAGCTTCGCGAAGAAGTCGACGGCGTTCGACTCGTTCCCCGGAGGGTTGATGGTGTCGATGCGAAGGTATTCCGCGAGGCGAGTCACGGTCTCATCCTCGAGCGACTGTGGGCTCGAGTTGGCCGCGAGCCCGATGACGAACAACACGTAAGTGATTCTCAAGAATGGTTTCCTTGGCGAAGCTGGGACGAGACGAAGTAGATGGCGAAAGCGATGATGGCCGCGAGGAGCACCGCTCCCGCGTTCAAAGCGCCTTTGTCCGCGTACCAAACGATGAAGTAGCCGAGAGACCCAGGGAGCAGCGCATAGTAAACGAACGGAAGAATCGTCATGCGGATGACAGTACCTTCTTTTCCGAGCAGTCCCACGACGGCAGAGGCGGCCACGACGTTGTGGACGCAAATCATGTTCCCCGCGGCGCCACCGACCGCCTGAAGGGCTACGATCCAGCTTGGGTCTACACCGATGCGTTCGCCGACGCTGAATTGAAACAGCGAGAACATCATGTTGCTGACCGTGTTGCTTCCCGCGACGAAGGCGCCGAGCCCGCCGATGAAAGGAGCGAAAATCGGCCATGCGCTTCCCGCAAGAGACGCGACGCCGTCGGCGAGCGCGATCGGCATTTGGTCGAAGCCGGCCGACCCGCCGCCGGTATTGATAAAGACCTGCACCATCGGTACGGTAAAGATCAGCGCGACCGAAGCGGCGGCCGTCGTTTTGAGAGAGTTCGACCAGGCTTTCCCGTAGGAAGGTGCATCCAGGCGGTGCAGAAAGAACGCGGCGAGTGACACTACGATGAAGATGGTCCCGGGCAAGAAAAGCGGCTCAAAGTTAGCCGTGATGGACGAGCCGAGGATATCCGGCCACCGAACCGACCAGGCGTTGAGCCATCCAAAAAACGGAAGCGCCCGAAGCCGCGTTAGCACGAGGAGGAGCCCGACGAGGCCGTAGGGTGCCCACGCCATGTAGGAGCTCATCGTACCGTTCGCACCGCCTTCGTCGCGGATCTCGATAGTGCCCGACCACTCCGGTTCCCACTTCTCTTTGTCGGGGAAATCCCAGTAGTCGGAAGGCGTCGGCATGAAGAGGCCTCGTCTAGCCGCGGTGACGACGATCGCGAGGCCGATGAGCCCGCCGAGGAGCGCGGGAAATTCCGGCCCGAGGAGATTTGCGACGATGATGTAGGGAATCGTCATCGCGAAAGCCGCGAAAAGCGCGAACCGCCACACGCGGAGCCCGTCGGCGAAGGAACGGTTCTCTCCGAAGTACCGTGTCACGAAAGCGAGCACGATGAGTGGGACGAGAGTTCCCGCCACTGCGTGCAGGAAAGCGACTTTCATCCCGATCATCGCCAAGAAATCTGTCCACTCCTGAAAGCCGCCCGCGGCGGAAAAGGCTTCGACGTTAACCGCGTCGCTCAGGCCGGTGCTCACGCCGACGAGGATCGGGGTGCCTGCGGCGCCGAAGGAGACGGGCGTGCTTTGGATGAGCATGCCAGCAAGAACGGCGGCGAGCGCCGGAAAACCGAGGCCGACTAGAAGAGGCACGGCGACGGCCGCGGGCGTTCCGAAGCCGGCGGAGCCCTCGATGAAAGAGCCGAAGAGCCACGCGATGATGATGACTTGAATGCGGCGGTCCGGCGAAATTTCGGTGAAGCCACGGCGGATGGTACGGATGGCGCCGCTCTGTTGAAGCGTGTTCAACAGAAGAATCGCACCGAAGATGATGTACAGGAGCGTGCCGGCGACCACGATGCCTTTGATGGTCGCCGCGACTACTTGTGTGCCGGGGACACCCCAAACAAAGAGCGCAAGCCCTGCGGCCACGAGGTAGGAGAGCGGCATGGCGCGGCTCGCTGGCCATCGAAGAATGACGAGGAAGAGCGCCACCGTGAATACCGGGGCCAGTGAAATCAGCGACAAAGAGTAAGTTTCCATGTCAGCGCGGCCTCGTGCCTTCAGAGAACTCGGCTTCCGTTAGCGGGAGTGTGAGGAGGAAAGACTTCGCAAGCAAAGGGCTGGTATCCTTTCGTCGAGCGGCGCTGAGACTAGCATATACAGGGTAGAACTCAAAGGTTCGCATGCGTTCGGGATAGACGGGCTCCTGTTTCTTGGCTCCCCATGATAGTCGACAAGAGCCGAGCGCTTATCGGCATTACGTCGAGACGGGAACGTTTCCCGACCAGACTATGCTCGCGATGACCCTCTATGGCGCGCGCGAGAAAACGGATTTTGGATCGGGCCTGTTCTCGGGCGAGTTTCACGGCCTCGAGTTCGCGGTGAAAGACGTCGGCCGTTTCGAAGAGGATTGGGCCTATTACGGGTTTTCGGGGACGGCCGATCGCGCGAGCGCCTTCGGCCGCGGGAGCTGTCATGATGACTGTCGCGCCGAGCACGGCGAAGACGACAACGTCTTTGTGCAGTACTATCCCGTCCTCCGGCGGGTCAAAACACCCTAGCCGGGCGCTCTAAAGTGATTTCCTATCAACAACTTTCAGTTTTGCCTGGCTGGTCAGCCGTGTCAGGGCGCAGACTTTAAAGCAGGTGGCAGAGAGCCGGTAGCAACTCGGGCCGCGGAATTTATTTTCGCGGCGACGTCGAGCGTTCCTATAATAGGGCATGGGAATGCTTCTTTTGCTCTTCATCGTCGTTCCGGCGATCGAGCTCGCGCTGCTTCTCGAGGTTGGGAGTCATCTCGGCACGCTCCCTACGCTCGGCCTGATTGCTGTGACGGGTGTCGTGGGCGCCTCTCTTGCACGTCGGCAGGGACTCGCGGTTGTCGGGCGCGCTCAGGACCAAATGGCGCGCGGCGAGCTTCCCGCTGGATCGCTCGCCGACGGCGTTATGATCCTCATCGCGGGAGCCTTGCTCATCACGCCGGGAATACTGACGGACGCGTTCGGCTTTCTTCTCTTGGTGCCCGTGTTTCGTGACGTCGTGAAGAATGTCTCGATGAACCGGTTGCGAAAGGCGATCGACGAGAACCGCGTTCACGTAGACGTCGCGGGTATGGGGTTTCCAAGCGAATCGGGCCCCGTCATCGACGTTCCTCCAGAGCCTTTCGAGCCAGGTGAGCCGCCCCCGCCGCCAAAGTACAAAGTGCATTGACCGTCTTTTGGCGCTACTGGCTACTCCAGATTCCAGGTTGGAGCGTGCTCATTGCGCTGCTTGCCGGCGCGCATCATTGGCTCTCGCTGTCGACATCTGCTTGCGTGCTCGTTTTTATCGGTTGGCTCGTCAAAGACGTCCTCTTCTATCCGATACTAAAGCCGCATTACAATTTCAAGGAGCGTGAGGCGCACACGTGGCTGCTCGGGGAGAAGGCAGTGACCGAGGAGCCGCTCGGCCCGCGGGGCTATGTCAAGCTGCGAGGCGAACTATGGATGGCGGAGCTTTCCGTTGGAGAGCCGGAGGTTCCGAAAGGGGAGACGGTGCGCGTTGAAGCCGTCCGCGGCCTGACGCTCAAGGTCAAGCGCTGACCGGCGTTTCGTTGAGCTTCGAGATGAGCTCGGCGACGAGCTCATCGGCGTTTTCTGCCGACAATGGCGTAGCGCCAGCGCCGCGGTGACCTCCGCCTCCATACCGCGCCATGAGACCGCCCACGTGCACGGGGCAGGTGCGATTGAAGATGCTGTGGCCAACCGTTGCCACGACGAACTCGCGATTCGGGCCCCAGGCAATGCGGATGGAAACGGCGGCCTCGGGAAACAAAGTGTAGACAAGGAAGCGATTGCCGGCTGGCAACTCCCCGACCTCACGCAAATCGGTCACGATCACGCGGCCTTCCAAACGGGATTGTTGCTTGACCACCGCCAGAAATTTCTCCCGCTCGTCCGCCATGCGCCGCGCGCGCGCTTTCACTTCCGAGAGCGCCAACACGTCTTCGATGGTTCCTTCTTGGAAGGTCTCGACCAGCTTCATGAAATAGTCTTTGAAGCTTCCGAGCCCAGTGCGGGGATCCGTCGTGAAACCCAGCAAGATATAGCCCTCCGGATTCGTGACTTCTTCGATGGTGACTTGCGCGCTGTCATAGCGATCGGTCGCCTTCACGAGATCATCGTGGAGCTTGAAGCCCGGATTGTCGGCGACGTAGTAGTCATAAACGAGGCGCGCGGTGCTCGGCGCAAGCCCGTAATTGCCGTCGAAAAGCGTCGGGGGTTTGTCGTAGGTCCGCGTGGCCGAGTGGTGGTCGAACCATTTGATACAAGTTGGGTGATAGGGGAGGTTCGCGAGAATGTCGCCTTGCTTGACATCGAACTTGTCATTCGTGATGTCTTGAGGGTGGATGAGCTCGATGCCATCGAGACGTTCGGCATGGTCGATAAGCACCGCGCAGGTGAGACCATCCATGTTTCCTCTCGTGACAAGCCGCATTCGCAGTGCTCGCTCAGCTCTCAGGGTTCGTCTTTAGAGTAGCAACTCGTGCCCAAACCCGCTAATCCCGCATGAATTCCTGTCCCGGTAGCATAAAGTTTCTGTACTTTCCTGTTCGAGAAGGATCGTTTACGCTCTCGCGGATGGCCGAGAGGCGATACAACCCGCTACTGGATGAGTGGGTCTTGTGCTCCAAAGGGCGGCTGAAGCGTCCCTGGCTCGGCCGGCGCGACGAAATAAAACGCCCGCCTACGTCTTCCTACGGCCCGGAGTGCTATATCTATCCCGGGAATCGGCGTGCGTCTGGCGCTCGCAATCCCGAATATGAGGACGTTTTTGTTTTTGACAACGACTTTCCCCCGCTCGTGCGTTCCGCGAGCGTTCGCAAGTTTCTTGTCGGCTACGAGCTGACATCGGAGCCGCAGCGTGACTTCGACGCCGAAGAGGCCGCGGAGCGGCTACGCGCTTCAGGGAAACCTGGCTTGTGATTGAGACGCTCGCGGCGTGTTTCGAAAAACAGTTCGGAAGCAAGCGCCCGCGTTTCGCGCGAGCCCCTGGAAGAGTGAACCTCATCGGCGAGCATACGGATTACAACGAAGGGTTTGTACTACCCGTTGCCATCGATCGTTACGTCACGGTGGCCTACGCGCCCAATCGCGACGGTTTTCTGCTGCGTGGCTACTCGATCGATTTCGAGCAGTCCTATAGCGTTGCTTATGGGAAGCTCGGACCCGTATCTTCCACGCCATCGTGGTTCGACTATGCGGCCGGCATGGCGTGGGCGCTCGCGCACGAGAAGGTCACTCTACACGGCCTCGATTTTGTCGTTTCCGGAAATGTGCCCATGGGTGCGGGGCTTTCGTCATCCGCGGCCCTCGAGCTTGCGATGGCTAGGGCGTTGTTCGACGCGAGCGGCACGCGTTGGGATGGACGCTTGGCGGCCAAGCTTGGACAGCGCGTGGAGAACGACTATATCGGTCTCAATAGCGGCATCATGGATCAAATGGCGTCGTCGCTCTCGGAGCGTGGCGCGGCGATGCTACTCGATTGTCGGGATCTCACCATCAAGCGCGTCCCCATGCCCGAGGAGCTCACGGTGGTAGTGATGGATACGGGCACACGCCGCGAGCTTGCGACGAGCGCCTACAACCAACGGCGCGAGAGCTGCGAGGCTGCCATAGCCGCGGTGCGTCACCAAGCAGGGTCGACGCGCGCCCTTCGCGACGTGAGCGTCGAGCTTCTCGACGCCGCTCGATCCGCAATGGACGAGACAACGTACCGCCGCGCGCTACACGTGATTCGGGAGAACGGAAGGACCCTCGAGATGGCGCAGGCGCTCCGTCGGGGCGACGTCGAAAGCCTTGATAGGTTGATGGCGGACTCTCACGAGAGCTTGCGCGAGCTCTACGAGGTCTCGAGTCCGGATCTCGATCGCATCGTCCGCTCTGCTCGAAGCCATCCGGGCTGCCGTGGCGCCCGCATGACGGGGGGCGGGTTCGGTGGTTGCGCGGTTGCGCTCGTCGACAAGGAACAAAATAGCTCCTTTGCCGACGATCTGCGAGCCTCGACTGCGGAGCTCTACACGTGCCAAGTGGTCTCGGGAGCGGAGATCCTCTAGAGCGAGAGCCTGACATAGCTACCGTTCGAGGTGGGGACAGCCGGGAAACACGGTGACCGCGTTTCCGTCCTATCCCTACGTGCCGCGAAAGACCGAGGAGCTCGGTAGGGAGGTGAACAAAAGTCGCGCTCGGGGCTGATTTCGGATTCGATTTGGAAGCAATGGCCGAGGCCATCGACGAACAGACATCGAGCTATTGCGGGAGCAAAAAGTGCACGTTTGCCAAGCCTTCGACATGGACGGCTACATGCGCGTCACGGTCGGGCTCCCGCGCGCCGATGCGGCGCACGTCTTCGACGGAATAGGGAAGAAGCCGCACATTCTTCAAGTACCAGGCGTAGTCTTCGAGATCGATCCAAGCTGGAGCGGTCATCGACGGGAGCTTCTCCTCGAGCCAATCGCGCAGACCTATCACGGCCTCGAGAGTCTCGTCCACGTTCGCAATGAGCTCGGGTTGATGACTCGACACGCGTGTTTCGAGATCGCGATACCAGCCGATGATACCGGCCGGCTGTGAGGAGCGAACCGGCTCACCCTGGCCGACGCCGTCGTGCTGCTCGAGATGGCGGATGGCGAGCCGCGCGAGCTAGCGGATCGCGAGAGCGCGAGCGCATGACCCGCAACTCGAAGCCTTTGCCGGCGAGGCGGGCGCGCACGAGCAGATAGTCGACTTTCTTCGAGCGATCCCAGCTCGAAATATCAATGGCCGCGAGACGGGACTCGAGTTCGGATAGCACCTTGGCAGTAGAGGCATCCTCGATCTCGCCGTGGATCGCGACGAGCGCTTCGTAGGCGGGAATCTGCGCTTCGAGCACGCCGGCCAGAAAGAGAGCCAGAAACGAGCCTCCTACCGTCATGTCAGCCTCCTTGGAGTTTCTCTTCGAGGCGGTCCACGAATGCCGCCTGCGCGGGGTTCAACTTGATCCGGGCTGTCTCGGCCGTGAAAAAACCCGCGCGATCGATTTCGGGAAACGACCGGTTGCGGCCCGAGCGGGGCGGCCACTCGATCTCGAACGTGTTGGAGGCCACCTCGTCGGGGTCGCCGTCGCCCGGAAACGCCCAGGCCAAAACCCGCTTTCCTCCTTTTTGTTGGACCTCTCCGAGACATACGTAGCCGGACTCCGGCACGGTGAGCCCGGTCTCTTCGGCGAATTCGCGCCGGGCAGTTTCGAGCGGTTCCTCGTCCGCTTCGAGCTCGCCTTTGGGGATCGTCCACGCGCCGTCGTCTTTGTTACGAAAAAAGGGCCCCCCGGGGTGTACGAGCAAGAGCTCGAGCTTTCCGCTTCCGCTCGTGCGATACATCAAAAGTCCTGCACTTCGTTTGAGCACGTTTTCAGTATCGGATGAGAATCACGGCTGCGATGATCCAGTCGTAGACCCAGCAGAGAACAGGATAGATCTTTCCGGTATTCGCGCCCGCGACTCTGCGGTGGTGCAAGATGTCCCAAGCGCCGTGCGCCAGATAAGCCCAAGCTAGAACCGTCGAAGCGTACCAGCGCCCCAACAGTGCCACAACGATGAAGGCGAGCCCGGCGGTCGTTTCTAGCGCGAGCGTTTTTCCGTTGTCGCCGGCGAGGGCCGCGCCGATATAGACGGAAGCCGCAGCGACGAGGATGGCGGTTAGGAAGTCGAGCGCATGCTGTTCGGAGAGAAGTTGAATGATAACGAGCGTGAGCGCCCCGAGCGCGAGGGCGCCCGTGACACCGGGATGGCTCTTCACAGGAAACCTTACCTCACCGGGCGAGAGCATATCAGGGGAGGCTCGACGGCGGTAGAATGGTCGAGAATTCGCGGAAAGGACAGAGAAAATGTGGATCCTCCTCGGCCTTGCGCTCGTGGTGCTCGCTGTCGTCGCTTACGACCTCGTGCAGCGTGAGCACGCGATCCTGCGAAACTTTCCCGTCATCGGACATTTTCGATACATGTTCGAGGCCGTCGGTCCGGAGCTCAGGCAATACATCGTCACGAGCAATAATGAAGAGAAGCCCTTCAGCCGGGACGAGCGCAGGTGGGTCTACGCGTCGGCGAAGAAGCAGAACAACTATTTCGGCTTCGGAACCGACCACGATCTCGAAACCTCGCCCAATTATCTGATCATCCGGCATTCGGCCTTCCCGCTGCCGTCGCCGGGGAGAGGGGACGACGCCTATTCGGAGACCTATGCATTGCCTGCGGCCAAAATCCTCGGCGGAGCTCGCGAGCGGGCGAAGGCGTTTCGACCCGACTCGGTCGTCAACATTTCGGGAATGAGTTTCGGCTCGTTGGGCGCGCGGGCCGTCGAGGCGATGAACCGTGGCGCGGCGCTCGCGGGTTGCTTGCACAACACCGGAGAAGGCGGGATCGCGCCCCATCACGATCACGGCGGCGCTCTCATCTGGCAAATTGGGTCGGGCTATTTCGGCTGCCGTGCGGCGAATGGTGGTTTCGACATGTCGCGTTTCCGCGAGACGGTGGACCGCCACGACGTTCGTGCGATCGAGATCAAGCTCAGTCAAGGCGCGAAGCCCGGGATGGGCGGTGTTCTTCCGGCCGCGAAGGTGACGCCGGAGATCGCAGCGATTCGCGGGATCCCGATGGGGAAGGACTGCGTGAGTCCCTCGTGCCATACGACGTTCCGCGATGAGGACGAGCTGCTCGACTTCGTCGAAAAGCTCGCGGAGGCTACCGGGCTTCCCGTGGGTATCAAATCGGCTGTGGGCGACACGACCTTTTGGACGCGTCTCGCTTATCAAATGGATTCAACGGAGCGGGGAGTCGACTTCGTGACGGTCGATGGCGGTGAAGGCGGCACGGGCGCGGCCCCGCTCGTCTTCGCCGACCATGTCGCGCTGCCGTTCAAAGTCGCCTTCGCCGAGGTCTATCGCGTTTTTAAGGAGGCTTCGATCGCCGAGAAGATCTTGTTCATCGGCTCGGGCCGCCTCGGGTTTCCCGAGTCGTCGCTTTTCGCTTTCGCGCTCGGCTGCGACATGGTCCAGGTGGCGCGGGAGGCCATGCTCGCTGTCGGCTGCATCCAGGCCCAGCGTTGCCACACGGGACATTGTCCGACGGGGGTGGCAACGCAGAGCGCCTGGCTCATACGGGGGCTCGATGCCCACTCGAAGGGCGCGAGGCTTGCCAACTATCTCGTGACGCTCAGAAAGGAGATTCTTTTGCTATCGAGAGCGTGCGGTCATCCCCACCCGTCCTTCGTCACCACCAACCAGCTCGACATCGTCGACGACCGCCTCCGGACGAAGAGCGTGCGCGAGCATTTCGGCTACCAGGAGGGATGGGGTCTTCCAGCGTCCGCGGATCAGGACGAAATCCGAAAAATCATGAAAAATCCGAACCTCTAGCCGAGAAAGAGCCGGATTCGTTCGTCTATCCGTTGAGGATACAGGAGAGTACCGCTTATGGAGTCTCGCATTACACTGCGCTCGAGCTTGCGGCTTTATTGCAGGGCGGTATGCCGGGATTCCTCGTGCATGAGCATGTCGAGGCGTGCGAGCGATGCCACATTCTGTTGGCGCTCGTGCGGCGGGCGCAGGGCGAGCCCAGTGTCAAGCAAGCGGAAGTCTTGGTCGATGCTCTGACAGGATCTGGCGCTGGGCGGCCCTAAACCGCGATCCAGGTTGCTACTTGCTTCCAGTTACCTGCTTCCGTGTCTACGCTTGCCAGGTAGCGGGAACGGGTAGCCACTCGGATTGCGGGCATTGGAAGCTGCGCGGTATACTTTTCGTTTCAAGGAGATAGGGTGTCCACGGCATCGTTTCATTCGCTTGGCTGTCGATTGAATCAAACCGAAGCGGCGTCACTCGCGGGTGCGTTTCAAGACAAAGGCTATGACGTCGTCGAATGGGGCGAGCGGGCGGACGTCGTCGTCATCAATACGTGCTCTGTCACCGAGCGGGGCGAGGCTGCATGTCGAAGCGCCATTCGCCAAGCGCTACGTCGTCAGCCCGAGGCTTTCGTGGTCGTGACGGGCTGCTATGCGCAGGTGGGGCTCGAGGCGTTGCGCGCGATCGACGGCATCGACATGATTGTGGGCACCGAGTACAAGTACAAGTTCCCGAGTTTCATCGAGAATCCGCGCAAGCTCAGAGATCCAGTCGTGCTTCATTCGAACCTGATTAATGATGGAGATTTCGAAGTTCCTGGGACTGGCGTCTATCACACGACGCGCGCAAATCTGAAAGTACAGGATGGGTGCGACTTTTTCTGCTCGTTTTGCATCATTCCGTTCACTCGAGGTCGCGAGCGAAGCCGCGATCTGGCCGATCTCCTCAGGGAGGCACGGGAGCTCGCCGCACGCGGCTATCAAGAGCTCGTTCTTACCGGTGTGAATATCGGCCGCTATCACCAGGCGGGGACGAGCTTCGCGGATATGATCCAAAAACTCGAGGAGATCGAGGAGCTGAAGCGCATTCGGATCACCTCGATCGAGCCCACGACGATCGAGCGATCGCTCGTCGAGCACATGGCGCGCTCGGACAAGCTCTGCGAATATCTGCATGTCCCCATCCAGAGCGCGCAAGCGCCCGTTCTCGAGAGGATGAACCGCCGCTACACGCCTGAGGAATACAAAGAATTCGTCGACTTCGTCGCCGCGACCGTTCCAGATATAGGGCTCGGTACCGACATCATTGTCGGCTTCCCGGGAGAAACGGATGCGATGTTCGAGGAGACTTATCGCTATCTCGAAGCACTGCCGTTCGCTTATTTCCACGTCTTCAGCTATTCGAAGCGCTACGGTACGAAGGCCGCCCGTCTCGACGGACATATACGGCCAGATGTGATCAAGGCGCGAAGTCAGGCGCTCCGGGAGCTCTCTCTCGCGAAACGGCGGGCCTTCGCGAGCCGCTATCTTGGAGAGGACGTCGAGGTGCTGTTCGAGCAGCAGGACGCGAGTGGCCTTTGGACCGGGCTCACGAGCAACTACCTCCGTGTGGGCGCCTACTCAAAAGAGCCTCTTCGCAACACGTTTCGCCGCGTCACGGTCCACGAAGTGACCGACGAGTTGGCGCTCGCTTTGCTCGGCAGCTATCGCGGCGCGAACAACCGAGTCGTCGCAGACTCCGGCTTAGGAAAAGGCAAAGAATCGGCATAGCGGACCGCATCGTCGACGATGACGGTGCACTCGGTTTCGACGGTCTCGAGCGCCGCCCGCGTCAGACCGCCTTTACCGAGAAGGTATTCTTCGTACAGCTTGATGGGGTCGCGTGCCTCCCAGTAGTCTCGGGCCTTTTGCGAGACATAGGACGCGTCATCATGCTCGCCGTGGCCGCGCCGGCGGAAAGTGAGAAACTCCAAAAGAGCTGGGCCCTGGCCGCTGCGGGCGTGGGAGATCGCCTTTTTCGCGTGCCGGATGACGTTGAAGACGTCGTTTCCGAAAGCGACGTCCGTGTACAGGTTGAATGCGGGGCCGCGGTCCGAAACGCGCTTGACGGGCATCTGCTTGTGGATCGGGGTGGAATAGGCGAACTGATTGTTCTCGATGATGACGACGAGCGGCAGTTTGTGAATCGATGCGAGATTCAGTCCTTCGTAGAAATCGCCCGGGCTCGTTGCGCCATCCCCCGTGAAGGCGATGTAGACGTTCGGCTGGCGTTTCATCTTGAACGCCAAAGCGAAGCCGGCCCCGGACGGGATCCAGGAGGCCATCGAGCCGTTGTGATAGGGCGCGATGCCGTAGGTTTCAAGGTCGGCGAGGAACAGGCCCAAGTCGCGGCCGTGCGATGGCGGCACGTCTTTGCCGAACCAGCGGGCGACGACGTGCTTCGGCTCCACTCCGCGGTAAAACCAGGCCGCCAAGCTGCGCGAGACGGTGCTGACGATGTCGTCGCTGTCCATCAACGAAGCCACGCCCGTCGCGATGGCCTCTTGTCCGGTGCCTAGATAGACGGCGCCGATGATCTTGCCTTGGCGGTACAAGGAGGCCAGCCGCGTCTCGAAAATGCGTGCGAGCCGCATGGCTCGGTACATGCGCAAAAGCTCGTCGTCCGTGGGCGTGAGGGGTGCGGGATCGATGGCAAGACAGTCGAGCTCGCGTGGCAGTGACTCAAAATCGTAGGCTGTCGTCATGGCTCGCGAGAGTTTATCTCAGAACTCGGCTCGCGAGACGAACGTACGGCTTTCGGAGGTTCTTTACGAGCAGCCGCTGGTCGTCCCGCAGTTGAGGCACTTGTAGCAGCTTCCGTTGCGTACCATGATCGAGCCACAAGTGGAGCACGGCGGCGCATCCTCGAACAAAGGCGGCATCGAAGGCATTGAATCATGGGCTCCCGATTCCGACTCCGGTTTCGCGGTAGGGGCGGCGGCCGGCTCCGAAGCGGGACTGGGATTAAGCGGGCCTCCATTCGCGATCGTACGGGTCTCCTCGACAACGCCGGCTTGTGCGAGCTTATCCGGCGAATAGAACTTCGACGCCAGCCACCGGAAGAGATAATCCGTAATGGACTTCGCGTAGGGGATTTGATCGTTGCCGGTGAATCCCGAGGGCTCGAAACGCGTATGAGCGAACTTGTCGACGAGCACTTCCAGCGGCACACCGTATTGGAGCGCATAGGAGATGGCGCGGGCGAAAGCGTCCATCAAGCCGGACACTGCCGACCCTTCCTTCGACATGTTGATGAAGATCTCGCCTGGCGAGCCGTCGTCGTACATGCCGACCGTGATGTAGCCCTCGTGCCCCGCAATGCTGAACTTGTGCGTAATGGCCTGTCGCTCGACGGGAAGCTTGCGCTGCACGGGTCGTGCGGCCTGAGGGACGCCGCCCGGCATGGTGGCTTGGCCCGAAGTGTTCAAGGGCTGCGTCCGCTTGCTGCTGTCCCTATAAATGGCGATTGATTTCAAGCCGAGCTTCCACGCCTCGAGATACGTCTGCATGATTTCGTCGATAGTGGACTCTTTCGGCATGTTGACCGTCTTCGAGATCGCGCCCGAGAGAAACGGCTGAACGGCCGACATCATCTTGACGTGGCCCATAAAGTGGATAGAGCGTTTGCCGCCGGGCGACTGTACCGCGCAGTCGAAAACCGGCAGGTGCTCATCGCGTAAGAGCGGCGCACCCTCGATGAATCCGTTCTGGTGGACGTAGTCTACGATCGCGTCGGCTTCGTTTTCCCGATAGCCGAGCCGCGCCAGTGCCGAAGGCACCGTCTGATTGACGATCTTCATCAGCCCGCCGCCGACGAGCTTCTTGTACTTGACGAGCGCGAGATCCGGCTCGACGCCTGTCGTATCGCAATCCATCACAAGTCCGATCGTGCCGGTCGGAGCAAGGACGGAAGCTTGTCCGTTCCGGTGACCGTGCTCTTCGCCGAACTGCACCGCCTCGGTCCACGTATCGACGGCGGCGCGGTAGAGATCCGGCTCGACGCGCCCGGGATCGATGGCCTCGACCGCGTCCCGGTGCATCCTCATGACCTTGTTCATGCACTCGCGGTTTTCGCTGTAGCCTTCGAACGGGCCGAGATTGGCGGCGATGAGTGAAGACTGACGATAGGCCTGTCCCGTCATCACCGCCGTTATGGCGGCGGCGGTGTCACGGCCCTTGTCGTGGTCGTACGGAATACCCTGATACATCAAAAGAGCGCCGAGGTTGGCATAGCCAATCCCGAGAGGCCGATAGTCTTGCGAATTGCGGCCGATCGTCGGTGTGGGGTAGCTCGCATTGCTGACGATGATCTCCATCGCGCTGATGACGACATCGACCGCCTTTCGGAACGCTTGGACGTCAAACAGTCCGCCCTCGGAGGTCACGAACTTCATGAGGTTCAGGGACGCGAGATTGCACGCGCTATCGTCGAGATACATGTACTCAGAGCAAGGATTGGAAGCGTTGATGCGTCCGGTATTCTTCGACGTGTGCCACCGGTTGATGGTGGTGTCGTACTGCATGCCTGGATCCCCGCAGACGTACGTGGATTCGGCGATTTTGTGAAGTACGTCTCGCGCGCGATAGGTGCTGTGAGTTTCACCCGTTTTTACGGATCGTGTCGACCATTCGTTGTCCTGCTCGACAGCTTGCATGAAATCGTCGGTCACACGCACGCTGTGATTGGCGTTCTGGTAGAAGACCGACGCGTAGGCTTCACCGTTGAACGAACCGTCATAACCCGCATCGATCAAAGTCCAGGCCTTGTGCTCTTCACGGAGCTTGCACTCGATGAACTCCATGATGTCCGGATGGTCGACGTTCAAGATCACCATCTTTGCCGCGCGCCGCGTCTTGCCGCCGCTCCGGATGACGCCGGCGAAAGCGTCATAGCCTTTCATGAAGGAGACCGGGCCGCTAGCGATGCCGCCGCCCGAGAGGTTTTCTTTGGAGCTTCGAATGGTCGAGAGATTCGAGCCCGTTCCCGAGCCCCATTTGAAGAGCATACCCTCTGTTTTCGCGAGGTTCAGGATGGAGTGCATCGTGTCGTCGACGGAGTTGATGAAGCACGCGGAGCATTGGGGCTTTGCTTCGATGCCGCAGTTGAACCACACGGGGGAGTTGAACGAGGCGTGCTGGTTCAAGAGCAGGAATGTGAGCTCGTCGCGGAACGTTTCCGTATCATCCTCGCTGGCGAAATAGCCGCCTTCTTGTCCCCAACGCGTCATCGTGTCGACGACGCGCCCGATGAGCTGACGCGCGCTGTACTCGCGCTCGTCCGTCTCGAGCGAGCCATGAAAATATTTCGACGCGACGATGTTGGTCGCCATTTGCGACCAGCTCTTCGGGACTTCGACGTTCTTCTGCTCGAAGACGATGTCGCCTTTTTCGTCCGTGATGACCGCGTCTCGGATTTCCCATTCGATGGCGTCGTAAGGTGAAACACTTTTCTCGGTGAAGATCCGCTCGAATCGAAGCGCCTTCAAACGCTTCTTTACGGTGTCCTGACCGTTCGAGTTCGTGGTCATATCGTTTGAGACGTTGTTTTCAGTCGTTTTTGATCCAGTTGTTTTTGGCTCCGTCGATTCTGAGTCCAACACCAAAGAAATATCTTTTTTCGTCGTCGCCATCCTGGACCCTCCGGTCGCGAGAAAAAACCTGATTTCCGAGCCACCGCCTCACGGCGCTCGTTACGCGGTTCCACTTTTGCTTGGCCTATCGCCGAAACCCTCTAGAAATCTTGTTTGGTACAACTGGGCTCATGTTCAGCGAATACCATCCCCGCTCCCCCGAGCGTCGCGAAAGACAAATCGAGGGCGTACTGAACTTCCCGCCGCGGCCAGCAGCTCTAATAACCTAGTGGTTCTTTCTGAGCGAGCCTTGGAAATAGTTTTATATGCGGAGCACGATTCGCTGTCAAGAAAAAAATACTAGATTTTGCGTTGTTGGGTAATTGGACCCACTAAATGTAGGGGGAAGCTTATGAGCAGATGGGATTTAGGGACGGGCGCGCTAGACGTATATCTTCTATAAAACAATTATTTAAATATCAATACGCATATATCACCCCCGGATCGGGCGCGCCCAAAATACAGTTAACGCTAATCTGGTAAAGTGCTGCTTTAAGTGGAGGATGGGTGACGCCGCGAGTTTTCAACGAGATCCTATTTTCGCGTTCGGGCTTCGTGGACCAGTTCAACCGAAGATTTTCTTGAACATGTCGCGCAGCGGGTCTTTTTTACCGCCCGGCCCCGAGCTCAATTGTTTTCGTGCTCCTTCATGCTCGGGACGAATACGCAGTGCCGTGCGGAACGCGTTCTGCGCCCGCGAGTGCATGTTGAAGGATTTGTAGTACAGCCCGAGCGAGAAATGGAGGTCTGCGTCCTGGGGCGCGAGCCGAAGGGCTTCGATGAAGTGGCGTTCAGCATCTTTTCTCATGACGGGGTGGCGCGCCATCGCGCGGCCGAGCATACCGTGATGTTGTGCTACTTCCGGCTCGAGTTCTACGAGCTCGTACAGAAGCGAGACGGCGTGCTCCCAGTCACGTACTTGAAAGTGCAGCTTGACGTCGCGGAGGAGTTGGCGCACGCGATCGGCGCGAACGGCACCCGTCAATCCCGCAACGGCGTCCGCGTTGGCATCTTCGTCCGGCTCGCGCTCCAGGCTCTCCTCCGCGGACGCGGCGTCCGCCGGTGGCACTGGCGGCTCGGGTGGCTGCGTGTCGACGAGAGAGTGCGCGGCCTTTTCGTTGGCCACGCTGAGGTCGTTCCCCATTTCCTCGAACAACCCTTCGTTCAGCGGAGGCAGTTGGTGTTCGGTCGGTGTTTCGAACGTCGGTACTGCAGCGGTATCGGGCTTGGTATCCTCGTTCACTCGCTCACGTTGTTCGAGCATGCGCTCGTAGGCTTTTTGCAGCCGCTCCTGGATGACGTCGATTTTGGCGACGAGCGTCTGCTGTGCTTCCACCATCGCGCGCTTTTTTCTCCACTCGGATTGGCGCTTTTCGAACGCTTTTTGAATGGCGGATTCCTGAGCCGGACCTTCGAGGCGCAGCAGCTCTTGTTCCGAGGCGCGGTCCAGGCGGTCGAACTCCATCAGGATCTCCTGCTGCGCGTTCGTTGCTTGAATCTTCGCGAACTTTCTCTGAATCTCGGAGAGCACGAAGACGCCCGTCTCTTCCTGCACCTTCAAAGGACGCCGCGGGCTTTCGTCGGCCGGATCGAGAAGCCCCGCCGCGTACAAGCCGTAACACGCCCGAAGCACGAGGCCGCGTTCGCTGTCGCCGCGCCGTAGTAATGTTGAAAGAGGGGCTCCTCTGCCGGCACCGCGCAAAACGCTTTGCTCGATCGGCTTCAGCTTGCGCGGATCGATGGTGAAAGGGGGATGCTCCGCGACCTGCACCATCGTGTTGAGCGGCGGAAGGCCAGCGAGGAGGAGCTTCCCGTTCGTCATGTGCCGCACGCCCTCGAGGAGGATACGGTAGATGGACAAGCCCACCATCAACTCCATCGGGATCACCGTGTCGCGCTCGTCGAAGCTATAGACCGCGTCGGGGGACTTGAACAGCGACATCACGATCCGATTGACTTGAGCAGCGACATGCTTTCCGAGCTCCTCTTCGGACATGACGCCCGCTTTGACGAGGGCCTGCCCGAATTTGCGGCGGCTGCCCTTCATCAACATGCTCGCGAGCGCGAACTCGTGCCGCGAGATCCGTCCGGCTCCGATGAGGCTTTCGCCTAGACGATCGCGTTTCAAATTGCTACCGGCGAAGATGACAAATCCGTGATCGAAATAAATGGTCTTGATGGCGGAGCCGAGATTGATCTGAAGATCGCCGCTTCGTTCCTCGGCGGCGATTTGACGAAGAACTTGCGCTAAGGGGACGGCATCGAGCGAGCCGATCCACTCCACTCGGGAGGCCACCCCTTTGACGTTCGTTGCTGCCATGATCGGGACTATTTTGTTGGAACGGGATTATTTTCTACAATTTCCGACCAAATCACAACCGACTTTGAAGGCTGTGTGGGGTTTGCCCGACATCGGCGCAATGTTCGAATGGACGCGTGGTCTCAGTCTGTTGTATGAAGGAGGGTCCCGGAACGCGGAATGAAACGAAGAATTCTCGAAATTCGAATCGCACATGGCGTGAGTGAGCTCCCCGGAAGGTTTCCAAGGGCGCGTTCGGAGCGGGCGTCGATCTACGAAATCGAGCGCGCACTCGACCGCGCGCGCGACGATGAACGCATCGGAGCGCTCTATCTCGAGCTTGCGAATATCGAGATCGGCTGGTCACAAGCGGAGAGCTTGCACCGGGGCATTCGCGCGTTGCGCAGTCAAGGAAAAGCGACCGTGGCCTTTATCGAGGGTGCTTCGAACGCGACGTTCCTTTTGGCTTGCGCGTGCGAAAGGATCGTCCTCGCGCCGAGCGCGACTCTGACGCTGCAAGCGCTCTCGAGCGAAGGGCTGTTCTTCAAAGACTTGCTCGGTGAGCTCGGTGTGAGCCCCGAGCTCGACGCGGTGGGTGAGTTCAAATCCGCGGGCGAAATCTTCGAGCAGCGCCGCTCGTCGGAGCCGCACCGCCGAGAGATGAAATCCATCCTCGAGGACATGAACGAGCAATTCGTCCGGCATATCGCCGAAGGTCGCGGGATCACGACGGATGCTGCGGCCGCGGCGGTTGCCGCCGGTCCTCATATGGCGCAGGATGCGAAACGGGCGGGGCTCGTCGACGAGCTCGGCTACGAGGATTCTTGCGACACGCTTTTCGAAGAGGCTATCGGTCCAAGAGCGAAACGCGTCGAGTATACACGCTACGGGTCGCCCGGCTGGCTCGGCCGCGTCGCACGATGGCGGCGTCCCCGCGTGGCAGTGCTCCATGTCGTGGGCGTCTTGACGACGGGAATCGGCCGGTCGACGGCCTCGGCCAACGCCTTGCGCGAAGCGCTCCAGAAGCTCAGACGCCATCCGCGCATACGAGCGATCGTCCTGCGGATCGAGAGCCCTGGAGGAGGCGTTATCGCCTCCGATGCCATTCACCGCGAACTCTCGCTTACCGTGAAGGAAAAACCTGTCGTCGTTTCGATGGGGAACATCGCGGCATCCGGCGGCTATTACATCGCGGCCGCGGCGAGTGGGGTCGTCGCGGAGGGAACGTCACTAACCGGCTCCATTGGCGTGGTCGGAGGGAAGTTCGTCGTGAGGCGTTTGCTCGATCGTCTCGGCATCCACCGCGAGAGCATCGCCCTCGGAGGCAATGCCCGCATCAACTCGCCGCTGCGCTCGTTTACGGAGGAGCAGCGTGCGTGGCACCGGCGCTACCTCGAGGAGTTCTACCGGCGCCGGTTTCTACCCGTCGTGGCGGAGGGAAGAGATCTCACGATCGAGCAAGCAGACGCCGCCGGGCGAGGACGCGTCTGGACTGGAAGGCAGGCACGTGAGCTCGGGCTCGTAGACGAGCTCGGCGGCCTCAACACCGCCCTTCAGCTCGCGGCCCAAAAAGCCCATCTCGATCTTAGAAAGGCACGTATCGCCGTCTACCCACGCCGCCGCAGCCTACGAGAGCGGCTGCGTGTCGGACTCGTCGGTCCCCGAGAAGGCCTGATGACCGAGCTCCTCGAGCGCATCGCCCTCGTCGAGACGCTAGCGCGAGAAGAGCTCCTCTTGTTAATGCCACGTATCTTTCGGATCCGCTAGAGCGTCAAGAAATCTAAATCAAAGAAAAAGGACCAATGTTTGAGAAAAGATAACGCACAGGTGCAAAGAAAAGGTGTCGCTGCCTGCGTGCAGCTTTAGCGGTTTACCGGTTGTTGTTGCCGCGGGAGCGGGCTGAACCTCGGCCTCGGGAGCCTCGGCTGCCACGGGACGACGACGGGCGCGAGGGTGAGCGGGTGCCTCGGGTAGCAGACCCGCCGCGTGACGGTATTGGGGTTGCGCGCACGCCGGATGGGCGGCTTGGCGCCGATAGTGTCCCACGCCGCTTGCTGGAACTAGGCTGCCTAGGGCGTGGCTGTGCTGCCGGTGCACGGCGCCAGCTATTGGGCGAAGGCCGCTGGGTCCGGAAACCTGAGCGGTTGGGGCTTGTGGTGGTGCCTGAGCGGTTGGGGAGCTTGGCGTTACCTGAGCTTGGCGTGCGAAAGGTGCGGGTGGGCGTTGCGCGCTCCGTGCTGGTTCCGGATCGAATTGCGGGACGACGGGCCGTCGTGTTGGGTGTGCAAAAAGTGCGCACCGTCGGTTGGCTCTCGGCGCGCTCTTGGGACCCACTACGAGTCATGGCCCTCAGGATTGTACTCGACGGCCCAGGCCTCGCTGTCGTGCCCGTGTCGAATCTTCGAGCGGCGGCGCGCGCGGCGGTGTTGTCGCGCCGGATCACTCTCGTGTCCGTTCGGCCGGAGAGCTCCTGCGCCCGCTGCAAGCTTGCCTCGGGCGAAGCCCTTCGCGGTCGCGCTGCGCGGAGGATTATACCTCGACGTCGTCCCAGGGTTCCCTGAGCTCTCCCACGCGCGTCGAGCGCGTTAGGCGTCAAGTTACGATCCAAGACGGAGGCCGTCGTGTGAAGTGCGGCGGCGCGGGACGTCGATCGAACTTGATCCGGGCGCAGCCGGGCACGTCGCGCACGGCTTCCGAAGTTTCTTGTGTGGGAAAAGTTCCATCCGGCACCGTTGTCGTAGACGTGGCGCGGCACGGCTTTGCCGCCACGGTAACGAGCTCGACGCGATCGAGTGGCGCCACGGGTGCGGCCGTAATAACCGTAATTATGGGACCCGTAGTGGAGGGAGCTATAAGAGAAAACAGGCCCGCCATGATAGCCGAGCGGGCTCCAGCCGATCCAAGCGGGTCCGATGGCGAAGGAGACCCAAGCGGGTCCCCAATGGCGGCCCGGAACCCAGTGCCATCCATAGTGATTGTAACCCCAACGGCCGTAGTGATACGGCGCCCAGCCCCATGGCTCGTAGGAGATCCACGTATAGCCGTAATGCGTGTAGCCCCAACGGCCGTGACGGTAAGGCGCCCAACCGACGCTCACGCTCGGGTACCAGGCATAACCTTGCTCTTCGTGCGCCCGCCATTCGCCGTGCTCGCTCAACTCGTCGACGTAGTGATGGACCTCTTCGGGAACTTCGGCGAGCGGTACTTCGCGGCGGCGCGGATCGTAGAGATTCCGCTCTGCGCTCCACTGGTCGAACGCGTCGCCGCTTGCCGCATCGAAGGAGAATGGCGCAGACGGGGACGGCGGCTCGTGGGACGCTTCGATGAAGCTTTGCTCGCCCGCGCCGACAAGGACGGAACCTTCGGTACTCGCGAGCTCGGCGCGGCCTTGTCGGACCGACAACTTCATCGTCGTGCCGCCCTGTACGTCGATGCGATAGACACCTTCGAATTGCGGGTACACACTTCCGGCGGTCGAGTCGATGCGAGGATTTGCGCTGCTGGCGCCGAGCTTCAGGATGGCGCTGCCGCTCCACAGCAAGATATTGGGCTCGCGATCGAATGTGACGAAGTCGACTTTCGTGCTCTCGTCGAGACGAAGGATCGTACCGTCGGCGAAACGGATAGCGACACGCGAGCTCGCATGCGTCCAGAGCCGATCTCCCGGAAGAATGGGAACGTTGATGGCTCCGGGCTCGGGCTCCGTCGCTCGTTGCAGCGTGACGTCTCCGTCGACGTAGTGAATATAGGCGTTCTCGTAAGAATTTTCCTGAGCGACGCTCGTGACCGGCAGGGCGGACAACCCTAGCAGCATAACCATGCCGAGAACAGGTCCTTTCCCCATCATTTCCCGATCCTCCTGAGAATATGCGAGCGCCCGACACGCCCTAATCATCTCAGATGCAACCTCTATACCACGGAGCGGTCCGCGAGCGCAAATGGCTGAAAGAATTGAAAACAAAGAGGTTGCTCGAGACATGACTGGTGGGCGAAATGTGATCGAAGTCACTCTTTGGGGACAACTTTGTCGTCGTTTCGAGATAAGAAAATTGACAAATTCGGACTCATATCGTATGGTTTTGTTTGACTGAATCTCTGTCAGAATACCAGGGATACAGAGAAGGAGCACCCATGACCAAAATCATCGGGATCGACTTGGGAACCACCAATTCGGTCGTGGCCGTTATGGAAGGTGGGAACCCGGCGGTCATCACGAATCCCGAGGGCGGCCGTACGACGCCTTCCGTCGTCGCTTTCGCGAAAGGCAACGAGCGGCTCGTTGGACAAGTCGCCAAGCGGCAAGCTATCACCAACCCCGAGAACACGATTTTCTCGATCAAGCGCTTCATGGGACGTCGTTTCGACGAGGTCTCGGAAGAAATGCAAATGGTCCCCTTCAAAGTCGTCAAAGAAGAGAATGGCGATGCCCGAGTGGACATTAAAGGGCACCATTATTCGCCGCCCGAAATCTCGGCAATGGTGCTCCAAAAGCTCAAGTCTGCCGCGGAGGACTATCTCGGCGAAAAGGTTGAACAAGCCGTCATCACCGTTCCGGCCCACTTCAACGACAGCCAACGTCAAGCGACCAAGGACGCTGGCGAAATCGCTGGGCTCGAAGTCATGCGGCTCGTCAACGAGCCCACGGCGGCGGCACTCGCCTATGGTCTCGACAAGAAGAAAGACGAAAAGATCGCCGTTTTCGATTTTGGCGGCGGCACCTTCGACATCTCGATCCTCGAGGTCGGTGAAGGCGTTGTGGAAGTCAAGTCCACCAACGGCAATACCCATCTCGGTGGCGATAATATCGATCAGAGAATTATCGATTGGCTCATCGATGAGTTCTCGTCCTCGGACGGTGTCGATCTTTCGAAAGACCGGATGGCGCTTCAGCGCCTGAAAGAAGCGGCGGAAAAGGCGAAGATCGAGCTCTCCTCGACGATGGAGACCGAGATCAATCTTCCGTTCATCACGGCCGATTCCAGCGGACCCAAACATCTCTCGGGACGTCTGTCGCGCTCGAAGCTCGAGCAGCTGATCGACGATCTCGTTCAAAAGACGGTCGCGCCCTGCAAGCAGGCGATTGAAGATGCCGGACTCAAGGCTTCCGAGATCGACGAGGTGGTGCTCGTCGGCGGCTCGACGCGTATCCCGAAGGTCCAAGAGATCGTGAAGGAGCTTTTCGGCAAGGAGCCCCACAAGGGTGTCAATCCCGATGAAGTGGTCGCTCTCGGTGCTGCCGTACAAGCAGGCGTTCTCGGAGGCGAGGTCAAAGACCTTTTGCTCCTCGACGTGACGCCGCTTTCTCTCGGGATCGAGACCCTCGGCAACTTGTTCACGAAACTCATCGAGCGCAACACGACCATTCCCCACAAGAAGAGCGAAGTGTTCTCGACCGCCGCCGACAACCAGACCCAGGTCGAAGTTCACGTCCTGCAGGGCGAGCGCTCGATGTCGGTGGACAACCGCACCCTCGGAAGATTCCATCTTGTGGGGCTCCCCCCGGCGGTACGTGGAGTGCCGCAAATCGAAGTCACGTTCGATATCGACGCAAACGGCATTTTGAACGTTTCTGCGAAGGACATGGCGACAGGCAAGCAAACGGCGATCACGATCACCGCGTCGAGCGGGCTCAGCGACCAAGAAATCGACCAGATGCGCAAGACCGCAGAGCTCAATGTCGAGGACGACAAAAAGCGTCGCGAGGAAGTCGAGGAGAAGAACGAGACCGACAACCTCATCTATCAGACCGAGAAGCTTCTCAACGAGCACCGTGAGAAGATCCCGGAAACGGACGCCAAGCAGATCGAGGCAGCACTCGACGATGCCCGCAAAGCGCTCAATGAAAAGGAGGTGCAAGGGATTCGCAACGCACGGGAGGTGCTCCAAAAAGCGAGCTACCGGCTCGCCGAGTTCATGTACCAAGAAACCGACGAGACCGGCGCCGACGCCTCGCAAGCCGCCGAGGGCTCTCAGTTGGACGGCGAGGATGTCATCGACGCCGAGATCGTGGACTCGGACGAGAAGAAATAGACAGAAACGAACATGGCCCGGAACGACTATTACGTGCTTCTTGGCGTGGAGGCGAGCGCCTCGAGAACCCAAATCCGTCGCGCTTTCCGAAGGCTCGCACGCAAGTACCACCCCGATATCAATCCTGGAGACAACGTCGCGGCGGTGCACTACCAGCGTATCGCGGAGGCGTTCGAAGTTCTCGTTGACCCGGACCGCCGCGAGCGCTACGACAATATCGGAGCGGAGCCTGAGGCGCCGCGGCACACGGAGCCCGTCCGCTACGGTTTCGAAGGGTTCGACTTCTCGCTCGAGGAACGTCGGGAGGTCGACATCTTTCCAGACTTGTTCCGCCGACCGACGGCGAGCTCTGGTATCACTCGCCCGGACGGAGAAGATATTCACCACCGATTGAATATCTCTTTCAAGGAATCTCTCCATGGGATCGATAGTCGTTTTCGCGTGGGCCGACAAGTTTCGTGCGAAACGTGCGAAGGTTTCGGGGAGATTCCCGCTAGTCAGCCGCGGCCTTGCAGCGCTTGCGGCGGGCGGGGCCGTGCGACACAAACGCGCGGCTTCATGCTCTTCGCGAAGCCCTGCGAAAAGTGCCGCGGCGCGGGCATGGTCGCGCGCGAGCGGTGCCCCGATTGCGCCGGCGGGGGACGCGACACGGAAGAGCAGACGATCTCGGTCGAGATCCCGGCCGGCGTCTCGGATGGAGACAAACTTTCTGTTCCGGGAATGGGCAATCAAGGAAGAGGCTCGGGCCGTCCCGGGGATCTCTACATCCATATTCAAGTCCAGCCCGACACTCTGTTCTCGCGCAAAGGGGACAATTTGTTTTGCACGGTGCCGATCTCGTTCGCCGAGGCGGCGCTCGGTGCGAAGCTCGATGTGCCGACGCCGGATGGCGATGTCACGTTGCGCGTGCCGGCGGGAGTGCAATCGGGACAGAAGCTGAAGTTATCCGGACGGGGCGCACGCTCGCGTCGAAGCGCCGAGGGTCGCGGCGACTTGTTCGTCGTTATTCACGTCGTGACCCCGACGGTCTACGACGATCGCTCCCGTGAGCTTTTGCGTGAGCTCGACCGGCTGAACCCGATGGACGCCCGCGAGTCGCTCCGCAAGAGTCCGGAAGGAGCACCCAGGTGAAAAAGTCGACACCATCAGCAACAGGGGGCTCGGACGGACCGCGCAATCGGGGCAAGGGCAAGGGCAAGGGTTACTACATGATTAGCGCCGTCGCCGAGACCTACGGGATCCATCCTCAGACGCTCCGGCTCTACGAGCGTGAAGGGCTTTTGGCGCCGTCGCGAACGGAAGGCAATACGCGTCTCTATGCCGAAGAAGATTTGCGTGAGCTCGAGACGATTTTGAACTTGACGCGAGATCTGGGCGTCAATCTCGCCGGCGTCGAGATAATCCTCAACATGCGGCAGAAGATGGAAAAGATGCAGAGCGAGATCAGCGAGTTCATCGAATACGTTCAGCGGGAGATGGGCCGGCAAGAGGACGGCTGGAAAGACCGTGTCCAGAATGCCCTCGTCCGCCTGCCTCCACGCGATCTCGTGAAGAAGGACTCTTGAGCGAGCACATCGCCTGCTCCGAGTGCGCCGACACTTCCTGGAGGCGCGTCGAGCGCGACGGCGTCGACGCGGTCATTCGCTGCGCCTGTTGGGTCGGGGACCGCCACGACTCTGCGATGGCGAAGGCCGGTGTCCCCACGCGCTATCGAGAATGCGCGTTCGACGGGCGAAGCGGCGGCCGCCCCTTCGACGGGTTGAAGCCGAGCCTCGAACGCGCGACAAAAGTCGCGGAGAGTTGGGCGGAGCGATTTCCCGACGCAGAGGCGGGGCTTTTGCTCAGCGGACCGCCGGGTGTCGGGAAAACCCATCTCTCGGTGGCGGTGCTTCGGCGAATTCTGCTCGAGCGCGAAATTGCGGCGCCGGCGCTTTTTTGCGATTTTCGCTCTTTGCTGCGCGAGATAAAGGGCTCCTATCACCCGGATACAGCAGCGACGGAGATGGAGGTCTTGAGGCCGGTGCTTCAAGCGGAGCCGCTCGTGCTCGACGACCTTGGTGGGGAAAGCCCGACGCTCTGGGTTCTCGATACATTCTTCTATATCCTCAATCAACGCTACAACGAAAAGAAGCTGACAATCATCACGACCAACTACTCCGACAAGCCGACGAGCACGGGGCCGGTCGCGGTCAACAAACTATCCGCTCGCATGGGGGCGGCAGAGGCGACGCTCGCGGATCGCATCACCGTGCGGCTGCGATCGCGCCTCTACGAAATGTGCCGGGACGTGCGGATCGACGGGGATGACTATCGTCAGAGCACGATGCAAGCTAATTTTCATTCTTGATGAGCTTTCGAATGCGGGCGAACGCGACCGTGGCGGCGATTCGCAAAGTGCTCTCGTTATCCGAAACAATCCAACCTTAACAACGCCGATCGTGCTAGTTTAGAAGAGCAGCATTCATAGCAAACCTTCATAGTCGAAAGACGGTTGGAGCGCGCCGATCTCCCCCACGAGGCGCACTCGGTCATGTTGTCCATCGAATATAGAGATCTATTCGTTTCGGTGTGGCCCGACGAGATACCGGGGATGTTCCGCGCCAAAGCCGAGGAGGAATTTGGCCGCACAACGCCGTCGGTCCGTTGCTATTTGCCTTTCGACGATCGCAGCTTCGTTCGATTCGCGGATCGACTGGAAGAGCTGAGCTCGCGAGAGCTCCACTATGTGGGCGCTCGCCTATTCGACGCGTTGTTTCACGGTGAGATCCTTCGCCTCTACGTCCACTTGCGGGAGCAGGTGCGCCATACGGGTGCCAGGCTGCGGGTGCGGCTCAAGCTCGAGCCCACGATCGTCGCGCGTCTTCCTTGGGAGTGCCTCTACGACACCCGAGAAGAGAAGTTTTTGAGCACGTGCAGGGACGTGACGCTCGTACGATACGTAGCGCCTCGAGCGAGGGCACCGCAGCCCGTCGCGGCAAGACACCCGCTCAAAGTGCTTCTCGTGGCGCAATCCGGCTACGGCCCGTCAGCGTCGCGCGTGACACGGGTGGCTCGCGTCGCGGCCCAAGCTCTCTCCGAGCTCGAAGCCGAGGGCGTCGCCCAAGTGGTCGAGGCCGGCTCTGAGCTTGGTGGAGACGACCTCACCGCCGAGGCCCTTCTCGCACAGAATTTCGACGTCGTGCACCTCATTGCAGACGCGACCAGGGATGGGGAGGGAGCCGTTTTCCCGTCGGCGCACGGCGAGATCGAGCTCGTCGCCTTGGCGCGAGTGCTCGCGGCGAGCAGCCCGGCCCTCGTTATTTGGAGCGGTGGCTCAGGAGCGGGTGCGCTCGCGCCCACTTTCGCCGACGGCTTGCTCGACGCGGTACCCGCCATGCTCAGTCAACGTGACAGCCTATCCGATGAGCTTCTCGAGCTCTATACGCTCGAGCTCTACAGGGCTCTCGTCGCCCTCCAGCCCGTGGACGCCGCGCTCGCGGCCGCGTGCAGCGCGGCGCGCTCGCAATTTCCATCCCAGGGTGAATGGATGATGCCCGGGATCTATCTTTCTCGCAAAGACGCGGCGATCTTCGAAAACGCGGCGAGCGGGAGCTCGACGGATGCTTATCAAATCTCCGAGGGCCGCTATCGCCGTCGCTTGCGCGAAAGCCTGAACCGTTTCTGGCCAAAGCCGGAGCGCTACTTCCCGCAGCTTCTGCGGTGGATGCCGCGCACGCAGCCGCTCGTCGGCTATGTGGTCGCCGCCGATTTTCTGGGACAGCCACAGAGCGCGTGCGAGCTTTCGCGCCGCTTTCAGCGTCTGCTGTTGTTCGGTGAAGGGGGCTCCGGTAAGAGCATGGCGCTGTATCGCTTGTTCTACGAAGCAGCGCAGCCCATCCTGGCCTACGAAAAGAAGTCGCCGCTGCCGATCTATCTGGCGCTTGCTGACCTCCGGGAGTCCGAGGATCTCTTCGAGTTTCTTGCGGAAGAATACGACCGAGATCTATTCGCGAGCGATCTCGACGAGGGCCGCTTCCTGTTCCTGTTCGACGGGCTCGACGGCCTGAGCGCGGAAGGAACCGCCCGCCGCACCGATGCCTTGAACCATTTCATGCGGCGCTACCCCTTGAATCGCTTCGTTGTGAGCTCGCGCCTTCCGAGCACGCGCGCGGTCGAGATACCAAACTGGGTCGAGATGCTGCCATTTGCCGAATGGGAAGCGATGGACTTCCTGATGCACAATGGCGGGGTCCGCGCCGAATCGGCGAAGATTCTCTACGCGCAGCTCACGAAAACGTTAGGCGCGCGCGCCGGTAATCCACAACTGCTCGCGTTCGCGCGGCGCTTGTGGCGCGAAGGCGCCCGTGTCCCCACTAGTGTTACGGGGATCTTTCATTCTTTCCTGCGGGTCGCGGGATCGACACTCGCGCGCGAAGACCTCTTGCCGCAATTGGCGTTTTTCATGAGCAAGTCCGACCGCGTGTCGCTCGTGAAGAAGGACCTCGAGGACCGCCGTCGCACCGAAGATGCGGCGGCGCTCGCCCAAGCGGTCGCCTTTCGCAGCATCGGGGCGATGAGCGCCGAAGAGCTCGTGGTGGAGGTCTCTAAGACTCGCCTTTTGCGAGGTCCAACCGCCTTTGCGTTTCCCAACCTGGCCTTCCAAGAGTTCCTGACCGCTTACGCGCTCCGGACCGGCGCACCGAGCACGATCGTGAACTTGATTCAGCGTGCCGATTGGCGCCAGATCGATGGCGACACTGTCCGGCCATTGAACTTGAGCCGCGGACCGTTTCACGGCTCCGTGCCGTTTTTGGGTGGTCTGAAAAACGACGGCGCTCGTCTGGTCGAGCATCTCGTCGAGAGAGACCTCGTGCTCGCCTGCGCTTGTTTTCGCGAAACAAGTCCGTCAAAGCCAGTGGATCTCATGTTGCGCGCCGCTTTGGAGCAAGGCTTGCTAAGCGGCGACGCGATGGCCGCGCGTATCGCATGCCTCGGGCTCGAAGCGCGCGCAGACGCATGGGCGGTGGACAGGCTCGAGCGGCTCGCCGGCGACCCGGGCGACGCTCGTGCCCTCGCACTCGAAGCACTCGGGAATCTCCGCTCGGTTCGAAGCGTGCGAGTGCTAGAATCTGCAGTGGAAGCCTCCGATACGAACGTCGCCAACGCTGCGATGGACGCGTTGGCCCGCATTCAAGTCAGCTGAGGACGGTAGTTGACCCTGCGTTTTGCGATGTCGGAAATCCTGATCGAGTCGGTCGAAGACGTTCGCTCTCCGCTCTTTCGCGCTTCTTACGCCTTGCATCGCCGGGTCTTTCCGCGCGACGAGCAGATGCCCAAGCGCTATTTCTACGAGCATCTCGTGGAATCGCGTCTCGGCTTGAGTCGGCCATTCAATTTCAACTACCTCGTCGCCCGCCGCGGCGATCGTGTGCTCGGCTTCGGTTGCTGCACTTATCTCGCCGTGGTGAACATGGGATTCATCGACTATCTGGCGTCACCCACTCGGCGGGCTCCTGTCCCCAATATTTGATGAGACTCGGCGCGGCGAGATAGAGGTGATGCTGGGCGGCCACATGGAGCCCAAGGGCTCTCAGGCGAGCGAAGTGCTCCGCTCTCGGGATGAAGCCGTGCTCGATGGCCCATCTCTCGTCGACGATGCTTTCGTCTTCGCTCGCTCGTAAGCTTCGAGCACGAGATCGATAACGGCGTCGCCGACGGCGTACGTTCCGACCCGCCAGCCGCGCTCGTTCAATCCGCGGACAATGGCGATGTAGGGCCCTCTGGGCATCGTCTGCAGCCCGTAAGAGGAACGGTCGAGGGTGACGATCTTTTCATTGAAGACCACCTTGTCGACGCCGTCTTGCTTGGCGCATGCGCTGATTAGCCCAACTAGCCCAATCAAGAGGAACCAGAGCTTCATGCGAGCATCGCTTTTCGGCGCTCGACGACCTCAGGCGAGAACCAAGATTCGAGAAATTCCTCGCGCGCCGCTTCTTGCGTCTTTTCGATGCGCTCGAACATCGGTGCGCGCAAAGCAAGCTTGCTATGGTGAAAGGCCTGACGCGGTTTCGAGCCGAACTCTTCGGCGTGTGCGGTGGCCTCGGCGAGAAGCTCTTCGGGCGCGACGACATGATGGAGCATCCCGGCCAAGAGTGCTTCCTCCGGAGAGAGGAGCTTGCCAGAAAGGAGCACTTCCGGGACGAAAGCCGGCGTGAGCGCGTGCCGCATGATCTCGAAAGCACTCGCGGGAAAGGCTACTCCAAGCGTGACTTCGGAGACACCGAGCTTGTGGCTCCCGCTGGCGCCAATCCTCAGATCGGCGGCGCAGGCGAGAACGCAGCCGCCCGCGATCGCGTGGCCGTTGACGGCCGCGACGACGGGTAGCGGGAATCGAAGCATCTCGATATTCGCCTGTTCGAAACGTGCGACGAACGACGCCATCCCTTCGCGGGTCTCGGGAAGCGATTTGAGGTTCAGGCCCGCCGAGAAGAATCGATCACAGCCTTCAAGACCACGGCCGTTTTTCCCGTGTCGAGCGCCGCGCGAAGCCCATCGGTCAGCGTCTTCAGAAGCGCCTCATCGATGGCGTTCGCGTTCCCGCCGCTGAGTTGGATGGTGTGGACGTCGCTCGTTTTCAATCTGGCTCAATCTGGCCAATCCTGCCAAGCCTGCCAAGCCTGCCAAGCCTGCCAAGCCAGGAAGATATGCTACCCGTCTTTGTTTCTCAACTTGTCCCGGGTCTTCTCGATCTGCTCGAGCCGCTCGCCCATGCGTTTTTCGAAGCCTTGCTCCGTCGGCGCGTAGTAGCGCCGTCCGCGTAGCCGCTCGGGGAGGCATTCCATACTGGCGATCTTCTCTTCATTATCGTGAGCATATTCGTAGCCTTTGCCATAGCCCCAAGCTTTCATGTGACCTGTGACCGCGTTTCGCAAATAAAGGGGAACGGGCTCAGTCGCATCTTCGAGCGCGTCTTTCGCCGCGGCGCCATAGGCGCGGTAGACGGCATTCGACTTGGGAGCGGCCGCGAGATAAACGACCGCTTGCGCGAGAGCGAGCTTGCCTTCGGGGACGCCGATGAAATGAAAGGCTTCTTTGGCGGCGACGGCTTGGGCGAGCGCCCCGGGCTCGGCGAGGCCAATATCTTCGGATGCGAAGCGGACGAGCCGCCGGGCGATGTAGAGCGGATCTTCTCCGGCCTCGAGCATGCGGGCGAGCCAGTAGAGGCTCGCGTCGACATCGGAGTTTCGGATCGACTTGTGGAGCGCGGAGATGATATTGAAATGCTGTTCGCCGCTCTTGTCGTAGAGAAGCGCTTTTCGCTGGAGCGCGCTCTCGAGCTCGGCGACGCCGAGCACACGGTCCGCCCCAGCCATCGGTGTCAATGCTTCGAGCACGTTCAATACGAATCGCGCGTCTCCGTTGGCCTGGCGCGCGAGCCACTCGAGGGCTTCCTCGTCGATGCGAAGGCGGCCTGAAAGCCCGTTCTCTTCGTCCGCGAGCGCGCGTTTCATCAACCGCACGAGCTCTTCTGGCGATAGTTGACGGAGGATGAGCACGCGGCATCGCGAGAGAAGAGCGGCGTTCACTTCGAAGGAAGGGTTCTCGGTCGTTGCGCCGATCAAGATAACGTTGCCGCTTTCCACATGAGGGAGGAACGCGTCTTGCTGCGCTTTGTTGAATCGATGGATCTCGTCGACGAACAGGAGCGTGCGGCGGCCATAGATGTGGCGCTGCTGTTCCGCCTCCTTCATAACCATTTTGATTTCCTTGATGCCGGAGACGACGGCGCTGAACGGGACGAAGTGCGACTGGGTGCGCTCCGCGATGATCCGTGCCAGGGTGGTCTTGCCGGAGCCCGGAGGACCCCAGAGGATCAGCGAGCCGATCCGGTCTTTCTCGATCGCGGCGAAGAGCGTCGTGTTCGGGCCGGCGATTTCTTCTTGCCCGATGAGCTCGTCGAGATCGCGCGGCCGCATCCGCTCCGCGAGCGGCGCCGGCCCTCCGGCGCCGGATGCTTTCGAGAAGAGCTGTTGCTGATCCATGGCAGAAGCTTATTCCGGTCTACGGCTCCCGTCGAGCGGCTTCAAACAAAACGAGCGCCGCCGCCGTGGCCACGTTCAACGACTCCACCTCACCTTGCATCGGAATGGTGAGCGCGAGCTCCGCTCTGGCGAGGAGCGATGGGTCCAAACCGGCGCCCTCGCGTCCGAGCAGAATGGCCATCGGCCGTGCGTAGTCCGCTTCCCGGTAGTCGATCCCGTCCCGAGGGACGAGGGCTGCAAGGCGGAACCCCTCGAGTTCATCGGGGTCTTCGATCTCGAAGGTGGGCAGACGTAGTACGCTGCCCATGGAGCCGCGCACCCCTTTCGGACTAAAAGGATCCGCCGAGCCGGGAAGCGTGACGAGCGCCGAGACGCCCGCGGCTTCCGCGACGCGCACGATGGCGCCGAGATTGCCGGGATCTTGAATGCCGGCGCAGACGACGAGTAGACCCCGGTCGGGAAGCTCGACGCGCGACGGACGCTCTGCTACCGCGAGGATTCCCTCGGGGGAATCCAGATAGCTCACGCTCTTAAACAATCGCTCGGGTAGCTCCACGGCCGGAACACCCTCGGGCACTCTCCCGGAGAATGTGCTCGAGATCACCACCGTCTCGATCCGTGCGCCTCTCTCGAGGACGGCATCGACGAGCTTGCTACCTTCGAGCAAGAACCTGTCTTCGCGCTTCCGCGCCTGCGCGAGGCGGCGAATCGTCTTAACGAGCGGGTTTTGAGGGCTCTCGATGCGCTTCATGAATCCCTTGCGGAAGGCGGTCAGCCTGGTTATCATGCCAAAAAACTATGAGCCATGAAATCATCGACAAACTCAAGGCAGAGATCAAGAAATTGGAAGAGGAGCTTCACGTGGAACTCCCGAGAGCGCTCAAAGTCGCGCGGGAGCATGGCGATCTTTCCGAGAATGCGGACTACGACGCCGCCAAGGAGCGCCAAGGCTATGTTAACGCGAGGCTCGGCCAGCTAAAAAAACGTCTCGGCGAGCTCTCGATGGTCAGTTTCGACAAGATACCCGAGGGCAAGGTCTCATTCGGCTCCGAGGTCACATTGTACGACTTGGAGAAGGAAAAGGAGATTGTCTACAAGCTCGTCATGAGTGAGGAGGCGGACGTCTCGAAGGGCTTGATCTCGACAAGCTCACCGATTGGACGCGCGCTCATGGGGAAAGAGGAGGGCGACGAAGTCGACGTCCAGACGCCCGGCGGCGAGAAGAATTTCGAGATCATGAAGCTCGTTACCATCCACGACGCGAAGCTCAGCGGCTGATCTCGTAGACGCGGCCCCCTTCGAAAGACGCTTTGAGCTCCATTCTGTCCGCGTGGCTCGCCGCGCGCTCGAGCACCTCCTCCCAACCGCGGGTGTCGTAGCCAATGCGATGGAAGACGGCGTAGCGCACACCGAGCTTGTCGAGCTCGGTTAGGCCGACGTCGTCCGGGAAGCTCCCAAGGATCCGAAAGAGCCGACGGTGCGACGGCGGCGTGAAGCCGCTATAGCCGTTCACGAGCGGGCGCAGGTGCACGAGCGAGTCGAGCATATAGCGTGAGTGGTGACGCGCCGCTGCGAGGTCGTCAGCCGGATCCGGAATCGGGAGCACGACGATAGGCTCGCGGTCGGTTTGCTCCTTCAGCCAGCTATCCATCGGCGTCGACGTCACGGCGTAGAGGTGGGTGTCGAGGGGGAACGCGGCGAGCTCGACCAAAATGAGCACGGCAAAGAGCGGCGCCCACGAGAGTCGGCGCGTAGCGACACGCTCAGCGCCGAAGCCTGCGAGCATCGCGAGAGCCAACACCGTGAGAATCGTCAGCCGCGACGGCACGCGGATGAAATCGAAACCAGGGAGCCACTGATAGAGTGCCGCATAAAGCCCGCCTTGTGGGCCGAGCGATGCCCAAAGCGTGAGCGAGGTGAGGCCGAGATAGAACGACGCGTGGACTCCCATGCGAGCCTCGGCCCAACTCCGGAACGCTCGACGATAACCGTGCGCGAAAGGTGTTCGGCGATAAATCGCGACGCGAGCGCCGACAAGGATGGCGGCGACGACGACCGCACGCCAACCACTGCTAGCGGAGACGCTTCCGATTCGGAGGCCTGAAGCGGCCTCGATAAAGATTGCGAAGAGCACAACCGCGATGATGGCGACGTCGAGAAGCGGTGCGGAGGCCTGAGAGCTCGTCCTCGGCCGCTCCTTGCGGGCCATGAGGGCCGCCACCGCGAGCAAGATGGGAAGGAATCCGGGAAAGAGGAACGCTTTCGCCTCACGCGCGATGCGAGCTTGCCACCCGAGGAGCTGCCAAACGGCTCGATGCGCGTGCGCAGGCGAGGCGAGGAAACTTTCCGCGTTGGGCGACCAGAAGGTGGCCTCTTCCAAGCTACGCTCGAGCCCGAGCTCTTTCTGAACGCTGAGATAGGGAAGCAGGAACGGCACGTTGAGGAGTAGGACCAAGACCGTGGCCACCACGACGTCCTTTCCGAGGTGGCTCGAAGGACCGAGCTCGCCCAGGAGAAGGAGGTAAAGGAGCAGGCTCGTGGCCGTGAGGGCGAGAAAGAGCCCGCTTTGTCCGCCGGACCAAGCCGTCATCGTGAAAAAGAGACAAGCCGCGACGAGGTGTCGCGTGGAGCCTTTTCGCGCGTAGCGGTGAAGGTAAAGGAGGCAGAACGGGATCCATTGCACGGTAGCCAGATGCAGCTGGCCTAGCCGGAAGAATCGTGGCGGCGCGAAGGCGAAGACGAGGCCGGCGACGAGCGCGCCCCAAATCCCGAGCCCGAGCTCGCGCGCGAGCACGAAGGCGCCGAACCCCGAAAGCGCGCACGAGGCGAGCAACACGAGGTTCATTGCGAGCAGGGGCTTTCCGGTGGCGAGCAGCACGGGCGCCGCGACGAGTGCGCTTCCAATTTGATGCTCCGAGTAAGCGAGCGTGTTGGGCTCTGGGTAGAAGATGTTCGCATCGAAGATTGAAAGGGGCGCGTGCGCGAGCGCGTGGACGTCCCAGCCGAGCGTCCACAGAAACAGACGGGTATCCGGACCGAGATCGAGCGCCTCTGCGCTGGGCGCGGTGCTGAGCGGCAACGCGAAGAGCGCCGTCAGCGTGACGAAGAGGAGCGCGACCGCGGCGGCGGAGAGGCGGGGGTGTGCGAGCATATCAGCGTTTTCGCGACACTAGCACAGCCCAGCGAACCGCCGCGGTTCGTTTCTTTTCCAAAAGAGCAAGAAAGGCAGCATTTTGGTCGTACAGGTACGCGTCGGGTTTCTAGGGGTGGTCCCTAAGCAATTGTTCCGTAGGGACTTAACGGGATTTCCGTCTTGACAGCGAAAGGCCGGGATCCTATAATCCCAGAGTAAAGCCATGCGAATATTTCGCGTCCTGTCAACCACTTGTGTAGGCGTCTCTGTCGGTTTAGGAGCAAGCGTCGCCGCGTCCTCTGGACCAATATACAAAGTTGTCCTGGACGATGTGATCCACGGCGTCACGGCAGGTCACGTCATCGACACCATCCATGCTGCCGCCGAAGATGATGCCGAGCTCGTGCTCATCCAGCTCAAGACACCGGGCGGGCTTCTCTCCGCAACGCGGGATATGATCGAGGTCATGCTCAACAGTGAGCGCCCGGTCATCGTCTATGTTGCGCCGGCAGGAGCCCATGCGGCCTCGGCTGGATTTCTCATCACGATCGCCGCCGACGTCGCCGTGATGGCACCGGGCACGAATACCGGGGCGGCAACGCCGGTATCCGGCAGCGGGCAGGATTTGCAGGAGATGATGCAAAAGAAGGTAACGTCGGATGCGGCTGCTTATACGCGTTCGATCGCAGAGCGCCGGAACCGCGAACCGGAAGTCGCGGAAAAAGCTGTAACGGAGACGCTCTCGTGGACGGCTTCTGAAGCCCTCGAAGTCGGTCTCATCGATTACATCGCGAGCAGCGAGAGCGAGCTACTCGAGCTGCTCGACGGCAAGGCGATCCCGAGACGCGGAGGCGCCGAGATCGTTTTGGCGACGGCGGGGAAAGTTGTGGTGCTTCGCAAGATGACGCGCAAGCAAGAGATCCTCGCGTTCATCGCGAACCCGAACATCGCGCTTCTTTTAGGGATGATTGGTCTCGCCGGGCTCTATATGGAATTCTCGAATCCAGGCCTGCTCTTTCCAGGCATTTTCGGCGCAGTAGCGCTCCTGCTCGCGGCCTTCGCCTTCGAGATTCTGCCGGTGAACATCGTCGGTGTCATTCTTCTCGTCGCTGGTTTCGGGCTTCTCATCGTGGAAGTGGTCACGCCGTCGTTCGGAATCATCGGAATGGGAGGCGTCGTCGGGCTCGTTCTCGGTGCTCTGTTGCTGTTCGACGAACAGCCGCTCCCGACGCCCGCGCTCCGCGTGAGCTGGGCTATGGTGGTTCCTGTTGCCATTGTTCTCGGCGTGGTCGTCATCGCTCTCGGCCGCAAAGTGGTTGAAGCGCAACGCCGCGCCCCGATGACGGGCATCGAGAGTCTGATCGGCCAGTCCGCGACGGCGCGCACGCTGATCGACCATCGCGGAAAGGTTTTCATACGAGGTGAGTTCTGGGACGCGCATGCGGACGAGCCCATTCAGGAAAGCGAGCGCGTACGCGTCTTATCCGTCGACGGGTTGCTGCTACATGTCGAGCGCGATCCGGAATCGTCATAACGGGGGACATGATGCCTGGTGGATTTTCAATTCCCACGATCGCGGTGGTCATCGTCGTCGCGATTTTTCTCCTCAACTGGGTCAAGATCCTGAATGAGTACGAGCGCGGTGTCGTCTTCCGTCTCGGCAACTTGATCCCGAGGCCCAAAGGCCCGGGGCTCGTTCTCGTCTTCGCGCCGATCGATCGCATCGTTAAAGTGAGCTTGCGGCTCGTCGCGCTCGATGTGCCGCCGCAAGACATCATCACCAAAGACAACGTTTCGGTGAAAGTCAACGCCGTCGTGTTCTTTCGCGTTGTCGAGCCGATCAAAGCTATCGTCGAAGTAGAAAATTTTCTCTATGCGACGTCACAGCTCGCGCAGACGACACTTCGGAGCATTCTGGGGCAAGCGGAGCTCGACGATCTTCTCGCTGAGAGAGACCGGCTGAACATGCAGCTTCAGGACATCCTCGACAAGCACACCGATCCGTGGGGGATCAAAGTCACGTCGGTGGAGGTCAAGCATGTCGACTTGCCGTCGGAAATGCAGCGCGCGATCGCCAAACAAGCGGAGGCCGAGCGTGAGAAAAGAGCGAAAGTCATTCACGCCGAAGGCGAGTTTCAAGCGTCCGCGATGCTGTCGAAGGCGGCTGAGATCGTCGGCAAGCACCCTCTGGGTATGCAGCTTCGCTATCTTCAGACGCTGACGGAGATCGCAACCGAGAAGAACTCGACGATCATTTTTCCGCTACCCATCGAGCTCATCGAGCCACTCCTCCGCCGATTCAAGGAGTGGAGCAACGGAGCGGCCAAGGACTAGAACTGGCGGGATGCGGGGCTCGCAGGAGGAGCTGTCATGACCATGCAAGGTGAAGAGCTGACGATTCGCGGCTCTTTGTCCGAGTCGAGCCTGCCCGAGCTACTCGCTTCGATCAGCCGGAGCAAAGAGACCGGGATTCTCAATTTCCACGACGCCGGACGGTGGAAGGCCATTTATTTCAAAGAAGGTCGCATCATCTACGCGATGTCGAACTCGCAGGACGATCGGCTCGGCGAGTTCTTGCTTAACCCTAATCGCAAATAAACGTCACCGTGTCTGAGGTCTTTGGCCCCGTGAATAGCACCTTTTCCAGGTTCTGCATACACCGTGCAGAATCACCTATAGTGGCGGCGAGCGGGTGCCCCAGCACGAGCTTCTCGCCTGCGCCAAGTGCGGCTGTTTCGCGTTTTCGTGCTTCGAAGATTTTGCGATTAGGGTTAAGACGGGGAAAATCACGGTGCGGCAGTTCCTCGAGGCGAGCAAGAAGATACAGCCGGACAAGAAGCTCGGCGCTGTTCTCGTCGAACAAGGCATCATCACCCCGGATGATCTTTTCGTTGCCATCCATCGGCACGCGGAAGCGATCGTCTATAGCTTGTTCGTCTGGACCCGCGGCGAGTACGAGTTCGTGATCAAGGACCTCACCGCTGACGGGCCGATGGTGCTCGACCTCGACTCGGAGAACGTCATCCTGGAAGGCATTCGCCGCCTCAAGGATTTCACGCGGATATATGCTGGAGTCGGCCCGCTCGAAGCGGTCTTGCGGCCGTCGGACAGTGCCGACAGTTTGATCTACAAACTGCGTCTCGACGAAGACGAATCTCAAGTCCATTCGCTCGTGAACGGACGCATCAACGTCGAGCAGATTCTTGCGATGAGCTATCTGCCGAATTTCGAGACTTTGCGGATTCTTTTTGGTCTTCTTGCCGCTGGCGTTGTCGAGCGCGGCGGTTCCCACGAAACGGAAAAGCGTAGTATCGAGCTCGAGTACGAGCTCCAGGAAGTGGTCGAGCACTACAACCGCAACTTCGAGCGCGTTTGTAGTTATCTCAGCCGCAAGCTCGAAGGCGAAGCCGCCCTCGCGTTCAGCGCGGACGTCATGACCGAGGTCGCCGAGCAATTCCCGCTTCTCTTCGAGAGCGTGGAGCTCGGCACCGCCGGGCGGGTGGATTTCGACCAGCTGCTTCAGAATCTAGGCAACAAGCCGCACGAGGCCAAAAGGGCTGTGCTTGTCGATGGGCTCAACGAGCTCACCTATGGTCTCCTTCTCGAGATTGGTCGCCGGTTAGGCAAGAGCGAGCAAGAAGCGGTAGCGACGAGCATCCTGAGCCAAAGCTAGCTGGGGCGACTGGGAGCTTCCACGACAAATTTCCCCCTTCAATGTTGATATTGGGTTAGAATACTTCGTCTCAAGTAAAATATTAGCGTATGGGGTCAAAGGAGTGGGTAGTGAGATGGCCGAATACGATGATGGGGCCTACTACGAAGTCCAGCTGAACAACAAGCAGTTGGTCTTCTTCTTCATGGCTACCCTAGCCATCGCGGTAGTCGTTTTCCTATGTGGCGTGATGGTGGGTAGAGGTGTCCGAGACGCGACCCTCGCCGCTGTGCCCAACGACATCGCCGCAGGCACGTTGACGCGGTCCGCGGAGAAGTTCAATGGGAAAGCGAGCACTGACACGTCCACGTCCACGTCCAAGCCCAAGCCGGAGCTCGACTACCCGGATCGTCTCGAGACGGGCATCGTGCAAAGCAAGCTCCAGACGGTAAAATCCGAGAGTCCCGAAACGACGTTGCGCAAGGCGAGGCGCGAGCCGACGCCCAAGGCGTCGCCTCCGCCCAAGCCGGCTCCGGTGCGCCGAGCGGTGACGCTCGGCAGCGCTGAAGGTGCTTTTGCGGTTCAGGTCGTTGCCCTAAAGACCGAGGATGCGGCGCAGTCTCTCTTGTCCCGACTCAAGAACAAGAACTACCGGGCTTATCTGGAGGCCGGCGGTGAGGCAGGGCTTCATCGCGTGCGCGTGGGCCGCTTTTCGACGCGTGCCGAAGCGGAGAAGGTCGTCCAGAAGCTGCGCGACGAGGAAAAGTTCAAGCCCTACATCACGCAGTAGCGGCATCAAGTTCAAGGGGAGCGAGTGAGTCATCATGATTGAGGATCTTCTAGAGCGTTCGGAGATTCTCGGCCGTCGTGCCCGCGATGTTCGAGGCTATCTTTGACCAAGCTGCCCTAGAAAAATCCATTCACGAGCTCGACCAAAAACTCTCCGAACCCGACATCTGGTCCCAAGCGGGAAAAGGTGAGGAGCTCTCGCGGGAACGGAGCCGTCTTCGGACCGACCTCGATCTCATTCAGAAGCTCAACGACTGCGAAGAGGAAGTGCGCACGCTCGTGGAATGGGCGAGGGAAGGGGAGAACGTCACCGACGATCTCATCGCGCATCTCGACACTTGGCAGGCGGAAGTCGAGTCCGCCGAGCTTCAGAAGCTCCTCGGCGGAGAGAACGACGCCACGAACGCCATCGTCAGCATCCACCCGGGCGCCGGCGGCACCGAGTCTCAGGACTGGGCGGAGATGCTACTGCGCATGTATCTGCGCTGGGCGGAGAGCCGCGGTTTCAAAACAGAGATGATCGACTACCAGGAAGGGGAAGAGGCTGGGCTCAAGAGTGCTACTTTCACGGCCACGGGTCCATACGCCTACGGCTATCTGAGCGCGGAGGTCGGCGTCCACCGCCTCGTCAGGATCTCGCCTTTCGATGCGGCGAAAAGAAGGCACACCTCTTTTGCGTCGGTCTTCGTTTTCCCCGAGATAAACGAAGACGTCGAGGTAGACATTAACGAAAAGGACCTGCGCATCGATACCTACCGATCGAGCGGCAAGGGCGGACAGCACGTGAACGTCACGGATTCCGCCGTCCGGATCACACACATCCCGACGGGCATCGTCACGCAGTGCCAGAACGAGCGCTCCCAGCATCGGAACAAAGATATGGCGATGAAGGTTCTACGGGCGCGTCTTTACGACCTCAAATTGAGAGAAAAGCAAGAAAAGGTCAACGCCATGCACGACGGTAAGAAAGACATCGCCTGGGGGAACCAAATCCGTTCCTACGTGTTCCAGCCCTATTGCATGGTCAAGGACCACCGCACCAAAGTCGAGATTTCCGATGTCGATCGCGTGATGGATGGCGACCTCGACGCGTTCATCAAAGCCTTCCTCCTGATCCGACGCGAAGCCTAAATGATGAGACGAACGCCACCCAGTTCGGCCAAGCCGTAAAGGAAGTGGTCGCCGGGGGAAGCAATGAACATGAAATTCGTGGGGATTTTCCATTCTTTGGACAGCTTTTTGATGAGCTTGGGGCCGAACTCACCCAGGCGAACGACGAACTCGATGTCGATCTCGGGATAAGCCTCGTCGAGGAACTCGAGGTCTTTCTTCAGCCGCGGCGGCACGTCTTTTTCGTTCTCCACCACGGTCACGACCTTGAGACGATTCGTATGTTCGTTGTTGCGCACGTACAACATCGCTTCGTTCAAGTTGTTGATGCTGTCGCCGCGAGTAAAGAAGACGACCTGCTGCGAGTTGATTTCGTCGATCTTATCGTACAGTCCTTTAGCTAGTTCCTGTCCAGAAACACCATAACTTGTGGTGTACGAGAGGCCTATCGAAGATGTGGGTATTATACGTTTTCAGTCGGCACCTCGTAGGCTCGGAAGCGAATGAAAATCTTGGACGAAACGAGAGGCGAATCGTCAGCAATCCATGGCTATAAACGCAGTAAGAGCAATCATTATTATCGTAATAGGTGCCTTGCCATTACCAACAGGTTGCAGGTGATGATGGAACTCCATACGTAGGATTTGAAAGAAGGCAATGAGCGCCATGTGCATCGGTCGAGACCAAAGACTCGTTTCAAGAACGAAATGACGCCTTCGATTCCGCAGCGAAATCGCCGTAGGCGTTGATAGACCCAGGAACTCTTGACCATATCGGTCACCGCGAAGTGAGCCTTGGTAAAGGCAACATCTTCAACTCCCTTGCCTTTGATGGCTTCCAAGTTTGCCTTTGAAGAAAACGCGCCATCGTAGGCAACCTGGCGCGGGGCCCGTTCGTAGAGTTCGACTTGACGGTCGATCATGGTTTCCGCGAGAGTTGAATCGGACGGATTCCCATCCAAGATCACGCAATCCAAAATCATCGAGGACGAGCCACCAGTCAAACACACCTTGTGACCGTAGAGAGTCTCGCGCCGGTCTTTGCGAATAATGTCGGTGTGTTCTTCGAAGATCGAAACGACCTTTTCCTCCGCAGGCACACGCTCTTCATCAATCACTCTACGCCGAGTTTGGTTGATGACTTTTTCGGTGAGGACGAGAAAGTGCTTAAAATCCGCGGCGATCTTCTCCGCACTCGCTCGCTTCACCGGCTCGGTCAAGCCGGACTCGTCCAACTGGTCTGCAACGCGTTGAGCGGAGCGATAGGTTTCTTCCGACACCTTCAGTAGATCTCGATAGACGCGACGCCTTTGTTCCTTATCCTTCGCGTTTAGAACTCCCAGTCGACGTCTCTTCGCTCGACGCGTTCGATTGCCGAAGACCACTACTGTACCCAGCAGTTCGCGAGTTCGGCACATGAGGCGAGTGAGAACTCGGACGCAGTCATAAAGAAGCTCGGAGTCCGTAGGAGAATGAATATTCGACTCCACTACCGTGCAGTCCACTCGTACTTTTCTTCCTTTTTCGATCGCGGTCTTCTCGGCAACACTCACCAACTCTCGGTTGATTTTCTCCAGCGTTTCGAACTTCACGGCTTTGATGTTTGCTGCTAGGGTCGACTTCGACGGGCTCGGCTCTATGATGCCGAGCTGGCAAAACGTCCGATAGCTTCGAGAGTCTGCCAAGTGAAACGCCAGCTCCCGATAGGTGAACTGATTCAGCTGCTTGACCAACAACGCCCGGAGAACCTGCTCCGCGCTCATTCCCCCACGACCAACATCGCTCCCTGCCGATGGGGTGACCGACCTCAGGTCTTGCAGTACCAGCTCATTCAGCTTAGGATGGGCATCGAGCAGCGATGATATCGTTTCGAGCTCGCGTGCGTGCTCCAGCTCCAGCCAGGGCTCGCGAAGGCTTGGTTGTGGGTTGATCGTTTTTCGCATTTAGGGCTGGTCTCCTTTGGAGTTAAGTCGTTTAGAATCTGCGTTTTTGTCGACTCGATACTAAACGACACTCCCTCAGAAGGCTAGCCCTAAATTTGCGATTACCCCTTTTTTCTCAACCTCTTACACCTGTCAGGAACGGGTACTAGCTAGAGACGAAGTGATCCCGGCGATGGTCTGGCTGATCCGTCGGATAAAGTACAGACAGACTTTGAGCAGCCCGATACGTCCGAGCATCACGAAGGCGACGAGTATGGTGGGGATGAAATATTGGAGGAACACCCAGAAATATTCCGGGCTGTCGAGGTAATTGCCGACGAGACCCACGAGGACCGCGGCGATGCCGAGAAGGACAGCTGGCCACGGTGCTTTCGACGGCCGCGGGAGCCTCGCGCGTTTGACTTTCAACAAAACGTTGCCGATCCCGAAAAGCGCCATCACCGAAAGAAAGGAGATCGTATACACACCCGCGAGGGCTCCGATCTCTCCATGGGTGATGAAGTGAACCGACACGGCGAGCAGGAAAAAGACGATGACGATCCAATGCGTCGTGCCGCGCCTGTTCGTCCTCAATAGATACTGAGGTAGCACGCGGTCGAGGGTCATTCGCTTTATGAGCCCGGTGACGCCGACGAAGGAGGTCAGCACAGCTCCGCTCAAGACGAGCGTGGCGTCCACGGAGACGATAGTGGACAGCCATTGGCCGCCCGCCAGATTTCCCATATACGCCAGGAGATCTTCTTGATGCGCGTTGACGTCCCCGATGGGGACGATGGCGAGCGCGAGAAAAGCCATCAATGGATTGAAAACGCTGACCGCCACCCACATATTGCGAAGCGTTTTCAGGAATACGCCTTCGGCTTGCTCTTCCACGAAATTAGACGAGCTCTCGAAGCCGGAGATCCCGAGCAGCGCCGCGGCAAAGCCGAAGAAGATTGCTTTCGGCACGCTCTCGGTCGGCGTGGCGAGGTTGAGCGAGAGGACCGAGAGGCCGGTCTGAGACAAGCGGATGCTGATTACCGCGACGAGGAGGGTCAGGCTCGAGAGGTGGAAGAGAAAGATGCCGACCGAAACGCGGGACGATTCCTGGATGCCGATGATCGTGAGCATCATGAAGATAGCCATCAGAACGATCGTGGCCCAGAATATGTTCAGCCCATCCCAGAGCCCATGCGCGTAGTGCATGGCTTCTCCCGCCGAAATGACGGCGGTGGCCATATAGGAAAGGATCGTCAAGCACGCCGCGATGGAAGCCCATCTTTTGCTCGTCGTGTTCAACAGCGCGTTATAGGCGCCTCCGTTGAGCGGTAGGGCGCCGACCACTTCGGCATAGATTCCGCGGAAGAGGAACAACACGGCGGCGACGATAAGAAGCGACAGGCAGGCCCACTTGCCGCCCGCGATAATGGAGAGTGCGGAGACGTAGAGCACCGAAGAGGTGATATCGTTTCCACAGATCGCGGTTGCGGGAAGCTCTTTCAAGCCTCCATGTTTATGTGCGGTCGAAGTCTTACGCGTCTTGGCCCGGGGGTCTCTGCTAGCCATACAGGTCGGGTCGGATGTGTTTGGGGCTACGTCGTGTGGTGGTCGGTCTCGGGTGGGACGGCAACAGTAAATTCATGGTAATGCGCCGCCGATAGTCGTGCAACCATGGACAGCGAGCGCTCAGCGTCGAGCGCGTGCGAGCTCGATCTGGCGAGCGAGAAACACGTCCATCGCGATCCCCGCTGCTTCGAGTTGCTGAGGGACAAAAGAAGCCGCGGTGAGTCCGGGAAGTGTATTGAGCTCGAGGAAAACCGGGCCTCGATCTGGACCATCTCGAATGATGACATCGGTTCGGGAGTAGCCGTAGCAGCCGAGCGCGTCGTGCGCCGTCAGAGCGACGTTCTGGGCGGCGGCAGCCACATCGTCCGGCACCGGCGCAGGCGTCAGCTCGGTCGTGCCTTTGCCGAGGTACTTTCCTTCGTAGTCGAAGGTGCGACCGTCGTCTAGACGGACCTCCGAGCACGGCAGAGCCGTCCGCCCGTGAGCACTCTCGCACACGGCTACCGTGAGCTCGCGTCCGGCGATGAACGCTTCGGCGAGCACTTTGCCGCCGCCTTGGCGTCGCACGTCGACGATGACCTCGTTTAGATCCTTCTCCGTCTCGATGAACCGCACGCCGTGGCTCGAGCCGTCGGCGACCGGTTTCACGACCACTTTCCTGTAGGTCTCGAAGAGGTGGGCGAGCTTCTCGTGAGTGGCGCTGTCTCCGTCGACGAGACAAGCGTCGGCGACACGCACCCCTCGCGCGGAGAGCGCTTCCCGTGCACGGACCTTGTCGAAGGCGGCACAACTCGCCTCGGCTCCCGAACCGGTAAAGGCATACCCACGTGTCTCGAGTCGGCTTTGGAGTGTACCATTCTCACCGGAGCCGCCGTGGAGGGCGAGAAAGAAAACAGATTCCCGGGCCGCGCCGTCCGCGAAAGCGCGGCCGATATCCGCCCAGATCGCGCGGGGCGTCGGAGAGAAATAGCGCTCGAAAGGCCGCTCGAATCGGAGCAAAGCGTCTCGCTCGACATCGTGCACCGCTCCGTCGCGAGTCCAAAACCAGAGCCTCGCCCCCGCGAGATGCGAGGCGACGTTCTGCGCTGAGGCGACGGAGACACGATGCTCGCTTCCGTCTCCTCCAAAAAGAACGATGACCGCAGCCATCCTTACGCGCACCCGAGATTCGCGCGTGGATTCTCGTTGCTTAGGGTGGCGAGCTCTTCGACGAGCTCTTTCTCTCTCTTCTCGAGCTCCTGCGGGACAACGACCATGATCCTCGCGAACAGATCGCCGTGACCGCTCCCTTTGAGCTTTGGCATGCCTTTGCCTTTGAGACGCATGCGCCGGCCCGGCTGAGAGCCTTTCGGCAACTTGATCCTGGCCTTGCCGGACAAGGTGGGCACTTCGATTTCCGCGCCGAGCGCCGCCTCCGCGAAGGTCACCGGCAAGTCGAGCGACAAATCGTCCCCTTCACGTTGATAAAGCGCGTGCGGGACCATTTTAACCTCGAGGTAGAGGTCCTTGGACTTACCCGAGCCTGCGGGCTCGCCTTTACCAGCAACGCGCACTTTCGAGCCGTCCTTCACCCCTTTCGGAATTCTCACTTCGATGACGTCCGTTTTGCCCGCGCGTTCGATCGAAAGCCGTTTCACGGTGCCGTTGTGGCACTCTTCTAGAGTAATGTTGATGCCGGCGGTCACGTCGCGCCCCGGCGCAGACGGAGGTGCCCCGCCGAAGCCTCGCGGTCCGCCCCCGCGTCGTGCGCCGTGCAAACCGGCGCCCTGGCCGAAGAGGTCGTCCACGCCCATCCCTGCACCGAAAAACGTCTTGAAGAAATCGGAGAAGCCGCCGCCAGTCCCTTCGAAGCCGACGTTGAAACCTCCGAACCCGGCGCCACCGCCGGGTCGAGTAGATGGTTCGTACTGCTTCCAATTCGCGCCGAGCTGATCGTATTTCCGGCGTTTCTCGGGATCAGAGAGAACCTCGTGGGCCTCGTTGATCTCTTTGAATTTGTTCTCGGCGCCCCGGTCCCCCGGGTTGACGTCGGGATGGTACTTCCGCGCCAGCTTGCGAAAGGCTTGTTTGATTTCCTTTTCGCTCGCGGTCTTCTGGATCCCTAGAACCTCGTAATAATCCTTGTAGTCCATCTAACTCGACTGTTGCCGCCAGCGAGCGGCCGACGCGACGCATCAGTGATCAGTGATCAGTGCATCAGCTACGAGGGCGTTACTGAACCCTGATCTCGGATGAACTCTTGCCTCCCAGTGGTTGCGGCGGGACCATCTTGACGGGCAGGTCCGGAAACACGAGGGGCAGCACTTCGTCGAGGCTCGACACAAGGTGGATCTTGAGCTCTTTTCGAATTTCCTCGGGCAAGTCCTCGAGCATCCCCTTCTCGTTGAGCTTGGGAATCAGCACTTCCTTGATTCCGTAACGATGGGCGGCCAACAGTTTCTCTTTGATACCGCCGACGGGCAATACGTGGCCCGAGAGAGTGATCTCACCCGTCATGGCGACGTCGGAACGCGCGGGCGTATCCGAGAGGATCGAGACGAGCGCCGCGACCATCGTGACGCCAGCGGAAGGGCCGTCCTTAGGCGTCGAGCCTTCGGGAACGTGAAGATGAATGTCCATTTTACGGTAGAAGTCCCCTTCGAGGCCGAGAGAGAGACTATTCGACCGCACCCAAGTCAAGGCCGCGCTCGCCGACTCTTTCATGACGTCGCCCAGCTGTCCCGTCAAGGTCAGGTTCTTGGCGCCGCGCACTTTGGAACCTTCCACGAAAAGAATGTCGCCTCCGACCGGCGTCCAGGCGAGGCCAATGACGACGCCCGGCACGGTGACACGGTCGTGAATCTCTCGCGACAGGGACGTCGGTGCGCCGAGGAGCTCCTGGAGGCTATCGACCGTTGCGTGAAGCGGCTTCGTCTCACCTTCGGCGAACTTCCGAGCAGCCTTGCGGCAGATCGCGCCAATGGCGCGCTCGAGATTACGTAAACCCGCTTCGCGCGTGTAGTCGCGAATGATGTGCGAGATCACGTCGCGCTCGAACGTAGGCGCCATCGTCTCGTCGGTCAAGCCGTGGTTTTCGAGCTGGCGCGGGATGAGATGCCGATTCGCGATCTGGATCTTCTCTTCTTCTGTATATCCCGCGAGGTTGAGAACTTCCATACGGTCTTTGAGCGCAGGGGGGATGGGGTCCATCATATTGCCGGTCGCGATGAAGAGGACCTCCGAGAGGTCGAACGCAAGGTCAACGTAGTGATCTCGAAACGTGTCGTTCTGCTCCGGATCGAGAACTTCGAGAAGCGCCGAGCTCGGGTCGCCGCGAAAATCCATCCCGAGCTTGTCGACCTCGTCGAGCATGAACACGGGGTTCTTCGTGCCCGCGCGGCACAAGTTCTGGATGATTTGTCCTGGAAGGGCACCGATATAGGTTCGCCGGTGGCCGCGGATCTCCGCCTCGTCGCGAATCCCGCCGAGGCTCATCCGGACGAACTTCCGCCCGAGCGCTTTGGCGATGGATTTCCCCAGGCTCGTCTTGCCGACGCCGGGAGGGCCCACGAAACACAGTATGGGCCCTTTGATGTCGGGCTTCATCTTCCGCACGGCCAGAAACTCGAGGATGCGGTCTTTCACTTTCACGAGGTCGTAGTGATCGGCCTCCAGAATTTCGTGTGCTTTCGGGATGTCGTAGACGTCTTCGGTCTTCTTCGACCAGGGAATGCGCACGAGCCAATCGAGATAGGTGCGTCCGACGGTATATTCAGCTGAGGCGGGCGGGATCTTGGAGAGGCGATTCAGCTCGCGCGTCGCCTCCTTTACCGCCTCTTCGGGCATCTTCGCTTCCTTGATCTTCTCGCGTAGCTCGTCGATCTCCTTCACGTTCTCGTCGTTCTCGCCGAGCTCCCTTTGAATCGCTTTCATCTGCTCGCGCAGGTAATACTCGCGCTGGGTGCGGCCGACTTCGTTCTTGACTTGGGACTCGATCTTGTTGCCGACCTCTAGAACTTCCTGCTCGCGCAGAAGCGCTTCGTGCACCTTTGTTAGGCGCTCCTTCACGCGTACGACCTCGAGCACCTCTTGCCGATTCTCGGTATCCAAACTGGGAAGGTTCTGCGCGACGAAATCCGCGAGCCGTCCCGGATCGTTCAGCGTCGCGGCGAGCGAGCCGACTTCGTCGGCCAGCTGTGGAGACATCTCGACGATTTTCGAGAAAGCGGAATGCACGTTTCTCGAGAGCGCGTCGACTTCGATGGCGTCTTCGGCTGAGGCAGGGCTTCCCAGTACTTGAATGTCTGCGCGAAGGTAAGGGCTCACCTGGATGACGCTCAGCACTTTGAACCGGAAACTGCCCTGGACGACGAGCCGGATGGAGCCGTCGGGCATCCGAACCGATTTGTGAATGCGCACGCTCGTTCCGACGTGATGCAGATCGGTCGCGGTGGGAGATTCGATGGTAGCGTCCCTCTGAGTTACGACCCCGATGAAATCCGCCGACTCCCCGTTCTCGTTCAATAGGCGAACGGTACTCTCGCGGCCGACGGCCAAGGGCAGGATCGACTGCGGAAAGATCACCGTATCTCTAAGGGGGAGGACGGGGACGGCGCGATGGATTTCGCCGTCGCTTTCTCGGTTGCTTTCTTCGAATGTCTGCATGCTTTGAACCTCAGTGCGTTATCGATAACGCGAGCGTGCGGGTCCGCTCGGCTCCGATCGTCGATGAACGTGCTTCATACTAAGGGTACCTAAGGAGGTCTCGAGCACTCAAGCGAAACGGCATCATCCGCGACGGGCGTATTATCGATATTTAGTGTGGAATTGTCAAATGAGGGTCAAACTATTGCAGTACAATAGTTTGCTGTGTCAGGAGAGCCGCCTTTATATGAGTGATATGGGAGCATATATTATTGCCCCGGATACCCCTCGGGCTCGGACCCCGCGATAAAGGCTTCCAGGATGACTTGGCCACCCCCTGATGCTGCTGGGTCGCCCGTCTTCTTGTCGACGGGTACGAAAACGATATTCGACGGAACTGGGAAATCTTCGATCGGCTCGTCCGCGAGCGCGTGCTCCATGAAGCTGATCCACGGAGGGAGCGCGGCCCGCGATCCCGTCTCGCGATCGCCCAAGCTCAGCTTCTGATCGAAACCTACCCAAGTGCCTGCCACGAGCGTCGGGTCGAATCCGATGAACCACGCATCCGTGTAGTCGTTGGTCGTGCCTGTCTTGCCGGCGAGCGGCCGTCCTAAACGCGCCGCCCGGACCCCCGTGCCGCGCTGAACGACGCCTCGGAGAAGGTTCGTGACAATGTAGGCGGAGTCGGCTCTAATGGCAGACGCGGCCTCGGGGTAGGTCTCCTCCAGAACGTTGCCTTCGTGGTCCATGACTTTCGTGACGAAATGTGGTCGCATGCGGATGCCTTGATTCGCAAAGGCTGAATAGGCGGAGACCATTTCTTGCAGGCTTGCTTCCGCGGCGCCGAGCGTTATGCTGAGATACGGTGGGATGGGTCCCGACAAACCGAGGCGTCTCGCATAGTCCGCTACTTTCTGCGGGCCGACTTGCTGCGTGAGCCGGACCGCGGGCACGTTCCGCGAGGCTTCGATCAAGCGGCGCAGCGTGATCCAGCCTTCGAATTTGCGGTCATAGTTTCTCGGCTCGTATACCTCCTCGACATGCGGATCGACGTAGCGAACTGGCTCGTCGAGAATGAGCGACGTCGCCGTGTAGCCTTCTTCCACCGCTGCACCGATCGCGAAGGCCTTGAAGGCCGAGCCAGGTTGGCGACGCGCCTGGACGGCGCGGTTGAACTTGCTTTTGTCGAAGTCGAGGCCGCCCACCATCGATTTGATTCGGCCGGTCCGCGCCTCGATGGCGAGAAGCGCCCCTTGCGCGATGGGCTCCTGTTCGACTTTGAGCACCATGGACGTCGTCTCCGAGTCCACACTCGCGATCTCGAACGTCGAGATGTCACCGATTTCGAACAAGTCAAAAAGCGCCGTCTTCGTCCAAGCCACCGACTCGGAGTCGACTGTGGCCGTGAAGCGGCCGACTCTCACGGTGGGGCTACCCTCGGCCTCGGTGACGACGCCAGTGACGATCTGTCCCGCTGTGAAAGGCTCGACCCAGTCATCGCTCTGGAACTCCTGGATGGAGATCTCCATGTCGCCGAGCACGTTTTGCTGAACGCCTCGATAGCCCTGGCGCTTGTCGAGCGCTCGAAGCGCTTGCCCGACCGAGATATTGGCTTGCTCTTGCATCGAGCGATTCAAGGTCGTATGCACGCGCAAACCGCCGCGAAAGATCCGCGTCGAGCCGTATTTCTTCTCGAGATATTGGCGAACCTCTTCGACGAAATAGGGCGCGATGTTCCCGCTCGGCCCGCGGCGTCGCAGCTTCAGTGGGACGGATCTGGCACGCTCGACTTCTTCGACCGTGACCACGTCTTCTTCCAGCATCCGCCCCAGCACGAGGTCGCGGCGCTCGAGAGCGAGCTCCGGATTGACGAAGGGGCTGAAGTTTCCCGGCGAGGGAGCGATGCCGACGATGAGCGCGGCCTCTTCCAGAGTGAGCTCGGCCGTTGGTTTCGCGAAATAGTAGTTCGCGGCGGCTTCTACACCATAAAGGCCGTGGCCGTAATGCTGCAAGTTGCAATACAAGGTCAGAACTTCTTCTTTCGTATAAGCCCGCTCGATTTTGAAAGCGAGAATGGCCTCTTTGATCTTGCGGCTATACGTTTCCTCACGGGTAAGGAACAACAGTCGTGAAACCTGCTGTGTGACGGTGCTCGCGCCCGAGACGATTTCACCGGCCCAGAGATTGTCCCAGGCGGCGCGCGCCATCCCCACGGGATCGAAACCGTGATGGCTCCAGAAACGCTGGTCCTCGTAAGCAACGATCGCTTGTTTCAGATGATCGGGAACGTCCTGAAAGCCGATCACTACGCGCCGCTCGACCGCGAACTCGGCGATCACCTCGCCGACATCGTCGAAGACTTGCGTAATGATACTCGGCTGGTAGTTATCGATCTCCTGGATGATGGGCAAGTCCCGCTGATAAGCGAGGACGAGTCCCGTCAACGTGCCGCCCATCGCCGCGAGCGCGAAGAGCACGCAAATGACGATGATTTTGACGAGCTTGCGCCCGCGATGCGATCGTGTTTCGAGGGCCGAAGTTGACTTCAAGCTATCCATGAATCTCGCCTCTAGGGCGCGCGACCATCCTTAATTATAGCCAAACCGTCGGGCTTACTTGCGGTTTGCAACGACATCAGATAGAGCTTCTAAGAACTCGGGATAGTGGAACCTATACCCCGTGTCGAGAAGCTTTTGCGGCTTGACTCTCTGTCCTTCCAAGAGAATCTGGGACATTTCGCCAAATAGCAGTTTCAACCCGAATTTCGGTACAGGAAAGAGCGTTGGGCGGCGAAGGACCTTGCCTAGGCCCTTCGTGAAATCCGCATTCGTGACGGGATGGGGAGAAGTGCCGTTCACGACCCCCACGAGGTCTTCTTTCTGCATGACGAACCGCATCGCCCCGACGAGGTCGTCGATGTGGATCCAAGGCATCCATTGACGTCCGCTAGAAAGGCGGCCGCCCAACCCGAGGCGGAACGGCAGGAGCATTTTGGCGAGAGCTCCCCCCTTGGTCGATAGCACGATGCCCGTGCGCAAACAAACTGCCCTTATTCCGAGCCCCATCGCGTCGAGGGCCGCCGTCTCCCACTCCTGGCAGACCTCTGGCAGAAAGCCTTCGCCCCGCGGCGAAGTCTCATCAAGCTCTCGGTCCTTGCCGTCTCCGTAAAAGCCCACCGCGGAAGCCGAAAGCAGGAGCTGTGGCTTGAGCTTCAGGCTCTTGAGCCCCTCGACGAGGAGATGGGTGCCCTGAACACGGCTGTGTCGAATGGCTTTCCTCGTCTTGTCGCTCCAACGTTGCGCGACGGGCTCGCCGGCGAGGTGGACAACGACATCGACACCCTCGAGGAGGCCTGCGTCGAAGCGGCCGTTTTCGATATCCCAAGTAATCGTCGTGAGTGGGGGAAGACTTGCGCGGCGCGAGAGTGCTAGCACTTCGTGGCCGTCGGCAGTTAGATTCGCACGCAGGGCCGTCCCCACCAGACCGGTAACACCGCTGATGGCAACTTTCATCGAACCTCCAGAATCCAAAAAATTATACTTCACGTCGAAGCCTCTGTGGCGAAGGGGCAAAGTGGGAGCCGATCGTGTAACCTTCGTCTTTCCAAACGACCGATTCTGAAGGGCTTTATGAGGTTACGAAGAATTTTCCCGCTTTTCGTGGGATGCTTGGCCTCCACCCTCGTCGCCGCGCAAACGAAGCGCGCGATGACGATTGTCGACCTTATCGAAGTGCCGCAGCTCATGAGCCCGCAGCAGATTTATCTTCTGAGCAATTCAGGAGATAGACCGCGAGCGGCGTCACGCTAGTTGCTCGTGCGGAGGTCCAGCTGCACGACGCCGATGCCGTCGACGGTGTCGATTTCGGTCCCGAAGGGCTCCGAGACCCGTTTCAAATCCGTCAAAATCTTGCGGCTGAGTGTGTCGTCGGCGAGCATTGGGCGCCCGCGCACGGTGCGCGGTTTACCAAATCCGAGGGAAATCGGGTGAAGGCGTAGCTCCACGAGCCTCTTGCCTTCAAAAACGGGCATGGCGACGACGGACTCCCAAATCTCCGGCGTAGCGGGAAAGCCGATGCTATCGTTTTTGTAGCGGGCGTCGTTGAAATCAGCGAGCCCCTTGTCCTCGCCGAGGCCGAAGCGCGCGTAGTTCTCGTAGGGGAGTCTTTGGAGCGTCTCGTTTTGAAAGAGAAAATCGCCGAGACTATAGAGGATCGGTTTGCCGTTATAGATCTCGATGCCGCGTAGCACGTGGGGCCCGTGCCCGACGAAGACGTCGGCGCCTTCGTCGATCATCGCGCGCGCGAATTTCGTCAGAAACTGCGCGGGCACGAAACGGCTTCCGTCGCCTTCATGAGCGTGAATGGTCACGATCGTGTAGTCCGCTTGGCGTGACGCGTTGCGCACCACCATGCCGATGGCTTCCATGTCGTCGGCGTTCGGCTCGGTCTTCACACCGGGCGTTTCGGATAGGACGAAACGATTGCGAAGAAAGCGCAGCGAGTCGCCGTCCTCCGGAGGGTCCATCGAGAGCTCCTCCATCGTGTCCCGGATAGCTTCGAGTCGAGTCCGGCTCACGTGATAGGTCGTCTCGTGGCGCAAGGGATTCATCCCTGGCCGCGCCGGGATGTCGTCGCGGGACGCGCTCGCCATCGCGTGCTCAGGGAAGGTCGAGGCGACCGCGATGAGGGCGATCCGCGCATCGGTCGTCTCCAGAAACTTGGCTTCGCGCGCCTCCGCGAGGCTTCTGCCGGCGCCCGCGGCGGTGATACCTGCGTCGCGTACGTATTTTTCGGTGAGAAGCAGGGCCAGAGGTCCATAGTCGCCCGAGTGATTATTGGCGAGCGAGCCGAGATCAAAGCCCGCCCAGGCGAGCTCTTTAGCGAGCTCAGGCTGTGCGCGCATATAGGTCCCGCCGCCCGCCGACATCGGGTAGAACTCGTAGTCGTGGAAGAGCATCTCGACGTTCGTGAACGCGACGTCGGCGCCCCGGATGAGCTCGATCATCTCCAGAAACTCGGGCTCTTCGTAGACCGAGAGAGCGCGCGTGATGATGGAATCACCCGTGAGCGCGAACGTGTAGCGCTCCGTCGTTTGCGCTGAAGTGATGGCTGTTGACGTTAGGAAAAAAGAGAGAAGGACAGGGATGCGGAAAGCCATAATCGTCCCCTTTCGAACAACGACTATATCGCAGCCAGGTTTCGGATGCCCGCTCAGAAAGGTCAGAAGGTCTGTGTGAAATGGATGTTTAAAACGGGTCCTGCCGGCCAGTTGCGCCCCGCGATCGAGATCGGTACGGTGACTTCTATCGCTCGGCTAGCAGCGAGGGTGAAGCTCACGCCAGGTTCCAGATAGACGGCTTGGCGCCTCAGGCTGTCGATGGCGAGATCGAAGCTCGTGGACTCGAAGCCGTGGAGCCCGCGCAGCGCGATTTTGCTGTAGATGCGCTTGCCAAATTGATAGCCGCCTTCTACGCGCCATATGAGCTCGTCTCCGAAATCGATGTCGATTTCCTGATTCTTGGTACGGAAACGGTAACCGATCTTACCCGTCACGTAGCCACGCACCGGCCACAGCGAGCGGCCGACTTCCACGAAAACATCGACATCGTATTGTCCCTCGCCGACCGGTACGATCTCAGCATCGTTGACGAACTCCACGGTAGGAAACTTGATCGCTCCGCCAACGGTCAGAACGAGCGGATCGCGAACGAGGTTGTAGCGGGACTCGATCCTGAGATCACCCGGGCCATTGCTGGTGCGCTCGTCCGCGATATCGTCGAAGGCGATATAAAAAAAGGGGAGCTGGGCTTTGACGTCCCATCGCTGGGTAATGCCTCCTACATATTCGAAGAATAGAGCGCGGGTTTGGTTGCGTCCGTCGAAGAAGTAAGGGATGCGTTCTCCATCGATGAAGTAGCGCTCGGTCGTCTCCTGCAGCATGAGCCCAACCTTCAGCCAGTTCACGCCTTTTGAAATCGTCCATGCGCCAGCTTCCGCGGAATGTGCTGCGCATGACAGGAGAAGCAATATCGAGAGAACGCGAGAGACCATGGCTCTTAGTATGGGGTCCATGTAGGCTATCGGCGCTGTGAACAAGTTAATAGAGCGAGAAGGAAGCGCCGCCTAAAGTGATGGGATGGATGGAGCTTAGAACTGTGATTCGCAACCTTGATTGCTTGGCTTTCGTCGCGATGTTGCTCGGCGCCCCTTTGGCCCTAGAAGCGCAATGTCTGATTCCGCAAAACCTCATCGTCAGCGGCGGACCGGGTAAAGACGGGATACCATCGCTCACCAATCCCGAAGTGGTTCCCGCAGCCACCGGCGATACGTTTCTCTTTCCCGAGGATCTCGTTCTCGGGGTGGTCGTGAACGGTGAGGCCCGGGCTTATCCGCACGCCGTGATGTGGTGGCACGAGATCGTCAATGACGTATTGGGTGGCCGGCCCATTCTCGTGACGTTCTGTCCGCTGACGGGAAGTGGGATCGTCTACGACCCCGTCATGGACGGCGCCCAGCAGAACTTCGGCGTCTCGGGCCTTCTCTTCGACAACAACTTGATCCTTTTCGACCGCAGGACAGACTCGCTCTGGTCTCAAATGCGTCTCGAAAGTATCTGCGGCGCCTTGTCGGGGACGAGGCCTGCGCTCCTTCCTGTGGTGCAGTCGACTTGGGCCGCATGGAAAGCGCTCTATCCAGAGACGACCGTGGTCAGCTTCAAGACGGGCTTCAGTCGCAACTACGATGTTTATCCCTATGGCGACTACGATCAACTCGACAATACGCAGCTTTTGTTCCCCCAGACGAGGATCGACCCGAGACTGCCGATGAAGGAGAACGTTCTCGGTATTCGACACGATGGGGTCGCGCGCGCCTATTCGATGACACGTATGCGGGAGCTCGGGCCTCGGCTCGCGATCAATGACGACGTGAGAGGCCTGCCTGTGCTCGTCGCTTTTCACGCCGCCTCGGGCTTGGCCATTCCGTTCGATCGAAGAGTGGGCGCGACCGAGCAAGCTCGAGAGGTTCTCGAGTTCGACATCGTCGAGGGCGAGGGCTTTTTGTTCAAGCTGCGCGACCGACAGACCGGCTCGATTTGGAATCTCGACGGGGTCGCGATTTCCGGTCCGCTCGAAGGCGAGCGCCTCAGAAAGCTCCCGACCTTCACGGCGTTTTGGTTCGCGTGGGCCGCTTTCAACCTCGATTCCGAGATTCACGTGCCCGGAGGGAGCGAGTGAGCACGATGGCCGGGGAAAAGAAAATCTCTAGCTTTCGCAGCCCCGATAGCTCTCCCGCCGCGTGTTGCGGCACCCGCGATCGGGTTGGTAGATGTTCGCCATGACGCCTTGATCGGCTCGCAAGGTAAAGGCCGCATGCGCGAGGCTCGGGTTCATCTCCTGGATGGTTCTGGCCGTGAGGACCCTTATTCGGTCCATTGGGGCTCGCCAACGGGGAGCTTGTGTTGGAAGTCCTCGAAAGCGCGTTCGACGGCGTCTCTATCCGTGCCGTCGAATGTGACTTTGGTTTCGTATTTAGGATCTTGCCATCGTGGATAGGAGCCGATCGCGACCTGCGGATGCCGCGAGACCGTCTCGTCGAGAAAAGGCTTCAATACGGCTTCGTCGAGCTTGGTGAACACCGAGCGAGTGACGAAGGGCGCGCTAGCTTCGAGGTGCTCGAGGACGATCTCGAGCTTCATGCGAAAAACTTCGGGAATCCCCGGCATGATCCAAACGTTGTCGAGAACTGTCAAAGGCCAAGGCGTTCGTGCAATGCGGAGCTTTTTGACCCCTTCCGGAACGTTCGCGAGAAGCAGATGGTTCTCGGTCACGTCCTCGCCGTAGTAGTCGCGGAGCAGGCGCTCGAAGTCGGGATCCCGCACGACGGGAACGTCGAAGGCTTCCGCGATCGCAGGGATGGTTACATCATCGTGGGTCGGGCCGACGCCGCCGCTCGTGAACACGTAGTCATAGGCTTTCGAGAGCTTCTGTACTTCGTCGACGATGACCGCGATAGTGTCGGGAATGACGACGACGCGCGCAAGCTCGACGCCCCTGTTGCGCAAAACGCGCGCGAGCTCGAAGACGTTCGCCTCGCGGATCTTGCCGCCGAGGATCTCGTTGCCGATGATGAGCGCGGCTGCCGTTCGCGAAGGCTGCATCTTTGTCTAAGTCGCTCAGTCGCTCAGCGGACGGAGAGCTCGGGAAGCGGTGCGACGATCGCCTGCTTCGATTCCGCGACGATCCCCGTGACTCGGCGCGACCACGGCTGCGCGCGGCCTTCGGTCAGATAGTGGTGCCAAACGCCGCCGAGCGACGCACCGCTCTTGCCGACGGCGTCTGTCATATTGGACCTCTCAGGGGAGGAGGAGGCACACAATCGACGGTCACGCTCTGCCCGCAGTTTGGATGAGGAAAGCGCAGTCGCTTTGCGTGCAGGAAATAGCCGGTCTCTCCGGGCAAGGCACGCGCATCTTCCGGAGGGATGCCGCCGGGCGGGTAGAGCGGGTCACCTGCGAGTGGAAAGCCTGCTGCCGCGAGATGAATGCGGATCTGATGCGCTCGCCCCGTTTCGATGCGGATGGCGACGAGCGATGTCGACGGGCGTCGCTCGATGAGCGTGACGTGGCTTATGGATGGTTTGCCGTTCGGATGCACAGAGGTGACGCTTCCGAGGCGCTGGTGCGGGACAGGGCCGAGCGGGGCGTCGATGCGGGTGGTGCCCGCGGGAAAGTGACCGGTCGCGAGCCCCACGTAGTCGCGCTCGACCGCGCCCCGCTGCCACGCATCGACCAGCACCCGTCTCGCACTCTTGTGTCGCGTGAAAAGGGTGATGCCCGAGGTCCCGCGTCCGAGCCGATGCAGCGGTGAGGCGAGCGGGTCGAAAGCCTGCACGCGGCGAAGGAGGGTCCGCTCCAAGAAGCCGCCGCCCGGCATCGCGGCAAGCCCGCGCGGCTTCGCAACCGCGAGCAAGTCAGGGTCGCGATAGAGCACAGCAAAGCCCGATGGCGCTTCGGGCTCAATCCAGGGTGGTCGATTCCAAGTCAGAAGCTCACCGAGCTCGAGCCGCCGAGCGGACGCGACCGGTTCGCCGCCCAAACGAACCCGTCCGTCCTTAATATGCCGTGCCCACGTGCTCTCGCCAGAATGCGAGTATCTTTCCGAAAGGTAGCCGAGAACCGTCCGCCCCACCGCCCGAGCTCCGACCCGCTCTGAATACGAGTAACCACCGTTCAGCATACCTGCTCCCTGCTCCCGGCTATAGGCTCCCTGCTTTTGACCTCTCCCGATACACGTCCCAATTGTGGGGTAGCCGATGGCTGATAGCAGGTAGCACTGTTGGCATGGCGGGAGCTACGGCCTCCGCGCCACAATATACGCAATCCAAGCTTCCTCGTCTCCGCCACGCTCGACACGCCGAAACACGCTGTTGCCCTCGCCGGTCTCGCGGTCGGTGCCTTCCCACAATACGTGGGTGTCCTCGAAGCCGGCTTCGTCCATCAGCTCCCGGAGCTCCATGAGGGTCCACAAACGCCAATCGTAGACGAAAGCGTTCTTCATGCGCGAGCCGTTCCGGAACTCGAAGTGGATCTTGCAGAGGATGTGGTTGGTTACCGGGTCGAAATCCGCTTGATCCCACACATAGGTGAAACCTTTTTGGCGCTTTTTCTCTTTCATCACAAACTGCGCCTGGCCGCCGCCCCAGTTGTCGAGGATAAAGAGCCCGCCGGGTTTGATCGCTCGAAACGCGTTGTTGATGTAGGCGCGCATGTCTTGGCGCGTCTTGAAGACGGCGAAGCTGAAGTTCAAACCCGCGAGCAAATCCGCCTTCGGCTCGCGCACGTCTAGCACGTTAGCTTGCACCAAGCTCAAACGTTTCTGCTGCTCTTTGTCGAGCTTGCTGACGTTGTGCTTGCGTGCCCAGTCGAGCGTCGGCCCGTGGAAGTCGACACCGATGGCGTGGTTTTTCTTGTTGAGCTTGACGAGCTCGCAGGACAGGATGGCCGTACCGCAGAAATCTTCACGGAAGACGCGCAGCGGCTCTCCGGTGTACTTCTTGTAAAAGCGCGCGAAGAACTGCGCGTCGTCCTCTGGTGCTTGCACGCTTTGCTGGTACAGGACGTGCTTGTCCGCGTTTTTCGCCGTCAGCTTCGTTTTGATTCTTTTGCGCACGAGTCCTCGAACGGGCAGGGAAGTGGGGGACGAGCACGACTCACGTTAATGAACGGTATAGGGCTCACTGAGGGTAAACGGTGCGATCTCCACGTCGAACTCGGTGCCGTCCTCTCCGGTCATCTGATAGGTGCCCCGCATCGACCCGAAGGGCGTCGCAAGGGGGCAGCCGGACGAGTACTCGAAAGACTCGCCGGGTGCGAGGGTGGGTTGCTCGCCGACGACGCCGGGCCCTCGCACTTCCTTGACCACTTTGTCGGCATTCTCGATGATCCAGTGGCGGCTCACGAGCCGGACGCTACGCGAACCTTCGTTCGTGATCTCTACAGTGTAGAGAAAGAACCAGCGGTTTTGGTCCGGCTGCGAGTTCTCGCGGGAGTAGCGAGAAACTACGCGCACCCGGATGTCGTGGGTGGTTGCTTCGGATGTGAACACTTCGAATGCGGCTCCCGAGTTTCCTTGAAAACGGCGGGGATCGTATCATGTCTCGCATGCGCGCTCTAGCATTCGCGGCGGTACTCTTGGCTGTGCCCCACCCATCTGGGCAAGCGAGCTGCCCGCGGTGATTGGCGCCCCCGATACACCGTTTCTGAACTCCCACACTTTCTGTGGATAACTTTGTGGAAAAACTGTGGGGGCGAGCCTTCGAGACCGCGCTATTCAAGGTCCAGTAACACTATGCACACTTGTTGAGCAGCGTTTTTTTTGGGTGACGGGCTCCATTGTGGCTTGTTTGTAAGGTGGCGGAGAGCTTGCTCACAGAAATACAAGATTGGCAACTTTGGGTCCATCACACGACACGCAACTTCTCTTGTGTAAAACTCCACGGAATCCTGAGAATCTTCGGATTCGTTCCCGATTTACCCGTTTCTCATCAGACAGAGCCAGTCGTGGAGCGGACGCGCCCCGCTAGCGGTCGCCGGCGGCGGCCTGGGCGTCGTGTTGTTTTCGGAGCTCGCAACTGAGTTGGTAGACCGCCATCGCGTAATACACGCTGTTGTTGTAGCGGGTGATCACGTAGAAGTTGTCGAAGCCGAGCCAATATTCCCGGCCGTCGCGGTTGTGCAGCGCAAGGGGAATCGCTTCCTTCTCGCCCGGATAGACGCCTGACACGGTGACGCCTCGATTCTTGAGCTCTTCGAGGCGCACGCGCGTCGAGAGCTTCGACGCTTCAAATGACGCGGCTGCCGCGCTTTCGACACTGGCGGGGATTGCGACCGGCTCGCCTCGTTGCCAGCCATGCGCCGTCAAGTAGTTCGCGACGCTCCCGATGGCGTCCGAATTGTTCTCGAACAGGTCGCGCTTGCCGTCGCCGTCGAAATCGATCGCGTAGCGCCGATAGCTCCCGGGCATGAACTGTGCAATCCCCATAGCGCCCGCGTAGGAGCCGCGCGGCGTAGCAAGGCCCATCGTCTCCTCGCGCGCCAGCAAAAGATAGTGCTCGAGCTCGAGGCGAAACATCTTGGATCGCTTCGGATAGTCGAAGGCGAGCGTGGCAAGCGCTTCGAGGACTCTGAACCCCCCAGTATTTCTTCCGTAATGCGTCTCGACGCCGATGACCGCGATGATGACCTCTTCAGGGACGCCGTATTTCTCCTGCGCTTCGGCGAGCTTGTCCGCGTTGTTCCGCCAAAACCGGAAACCGTGTGTGATTTTTTCGCGGTTGACGAAGAGCGCCCGATAGTCCTGCCAGTGCTTGCGCTTCGCCTGTCGGTTCATAAGTTCGACGATCCTCGCACTCGATCGAATCCGGCCGAAGGCGCGTTCGAGCTCCCTGCGGTCGAACCCGTGCTTCGCCGCCATTTCGTCAATGAAGACGTTTACCGAATCTTTTTCTAGAGGCCTTAGGGGCGGTGGGGGCGTCACCGAAGGTGCGGCCGTCGCAACCGTGGCGACAAGGAAGAGCTCTAGGATCCACACGGACGTACTCCAAACTCGGGTCGCAAAAAGGTGCCAAGGGCTAAGCCCTTGTCATGTCGACTTTTGAGTATTATAACCTACGAACGATGCATATCGCTCCGACCGGCGGCGCTCTCGGCGTCGAGGTTCGGAATGTGGACACGAGCCGGCCGCTCGAAGACCCCGTCGTCGCGGCGCTCCGCGAGGCGATCCTCGAGCACCTCGTGCTTTTTTTTCGCGAACAATCTCTGAGCGAGGAAGAGCAAGTGCGCTTCAGCCGCTATTTCGGAAAGCCGGAGCGTCATGTTCGTGAGCAAGAGAAACGGGCCGTTGAAGAGATCTTCATCATTTCGAATGTGACAGAGGACGGAAAGCCACTGGGTGCCCTCGGTAGTGGTGAGCTCACGTTCCACTCCGATCTTTCTTATCTCGATCGTCCGGGCTCTTTCTCCATCGTCTACGCTTTGGAGGTGCCGCGGGAAGGCGGCGACACTCAGTGGGCGAACGGCTATGCGGCTTACGACGCGCTTGTCCCCAGTCTTCGGGACCGAGCCCTCGAGCTACGTGCCGTCCATCGACACGAAGAAGAGGCGCAGAATCCTGAAGTGCCGGCGCTGCACCCAGTCATCCGAACCCATCCCGAGACCGGGCGTCGCGCGACGTACGTGAATCCGCAGTTTACGCGCTCCATCGAGGGTGTTTTGGCCGAAGAAAGCTCGAAGCTTCTCGACGCCTTGCTCCGTCACGTGACCCGTCCCGAGTTCGTCTGGACCCACAAGTGGCAGCCGGGGGATCTCGTGATCTGGGACAACCGCTGCACGATGCACCGGCGCGAGCCCTTCGATGCCAACGCGCGCCGCATCTTGAAACGCACGCAGATGTTCGGGGACAAACCCTATCTCGAGGTGTAGTGCGATGTTCATGCGAAAGGCCTTAAGTCTATGCATCATGGTTGCGGCTGCGGCAGAAGCGCGGGATGCGCTGGAGCTCCGCGACTACTACCTCATTAACAGCGCCGATGAGCCGTCGATTAGCCGCGCGGTCTCGCGGCACTACATCGACGAAGCCGACAACGCGCGGAAGAGTTTCGCTACGCAACTTGGGGCGGCGGTTGGGGGGATCTCGATTCCGAAGACGTGCTTGCCGGCGTCGACTATGTGCGCGCCCACTACCCGATCGACGAGACGCGTATGGGTGTCACCGGCTACTCGTATGGCGGCTTCTTGACGAATTGGGTCATCACCCATGACACCCGTTTCGCGGCGGCCATCGTCGGCGCCGGCATCTCGAACTGGGTAAGCGACTATGGAACGGCAGACATCCCGCGAACGAAAGAGAGCGAGTTCTTCGGGCCGCCTTGGGAAGACACGGGCGGGACGCTACTACTGAGGCAGTCTCCCATCTACTACGTGCAACATGCGGCGACGCCCACTCTTTTCGTCCACGGTGAGAGCGACTACCGTGTTCCCATCGAGCAAGGAGAGCAGATGTACACGGCTCTCAAGAAGCGGCGCGTTGCGGCCAAGTTCATCCGCTACCCCGACTCCTATCATGGGGGTTGGTCTCCATGGAATATGGTCCATCGCTACCATCACGAGTTTGAGTGGTGGAAGCAGTACTTATCGAGGGCCGCGCCGTCGTCGCAATAACGGTGCATTTTCACGCCCGCATGCACGAGGCCGAGCCTCTCGACCGCTTCCTGGGGCTTTCGTTCAACGCCGCCATTCGAGAGCGCATCCACGAGCATTCGCAGTAGAATCCCGCAGCCTATGTTCCTCCGCTTCACATTCGTGCTCGCCATGCTCCCCTTCAGCGTGCCCTCGACCGCGGCTCCCCGCGTGATTCTTGTGTCGTGGGACGGCGCCGGCTACGACATGACGTCGAAGCTACTGGCGGAAGGGCGGCTCCCGAACTTGCAGCGGATGCTGCGCGAGGGCGCTTGGTCCGACGGAATGGTGTCGAGCTTTCCGACCAAAACAGCTGCCGCGCACGCCGTTCTCTTCACCGGCCACTACGGACATCGGAGCGGGATTACAGCCAATAGGCTCCTTTCGCTGCCGGAGTCCGAGCACGACCGCACGGTGACGGAGAACGGATATTTCTCGAACGCGCTCCGCGTCGATCCCGTTTGGATCCTTGCGGCGCGCCACGGCCTCGACACTTACGCGATGCACGCGACCCAAGCCTATCCCTTCGACCATGCGCGGGCGCGGTTGAGCCCGATCGAGCTCGAGCACCTTTTCCTTATCCACGGCTATACCGAAATCCAGTCGCGCGGTGAGAGCTTTGACGAAGCCTCCGTGCGTCTCGAAGCGCCGGCGGGTTGGGCCGTGCCAGAAGCTTGGGGAAGCGAAGCCCGGGCGTTTCGCTTCGAGGTGGGAGAGACGCCGTTCTGGGGACTCTTCTTCGACGATCCACTCGACCCCGTTTCGGGCTGGGACACGCTCGGGATCGTGAGCGCGACGGCAGCGACGGTGTTCGAAGCACGCGTCAAACCGGGTCGTGGTTTCTCGACGCCGATCGAAGCGACGGCGGAGGGGAAGTCCATCTGGTTCTCGCTCCGCATTTTTGATCTATCTGCAGATGGACGACACTTTCTCCTGTATCGATCGGGCGCGGCCGAAATGGCCGTCTCGAACCGCGAGATGCCGCGTGCCGATCTTCCGGTGATGCAAGTCTACGCGGGAAACGGCGCGACGTGGCCGTACTCGCGAGGTGGGCTCGGGCCGAGACTTGCGGATTCTGGCGATGGTCTTGCCGAAGTGCGCCTTCTCGAGACGCTCGCGCATCTTCAAAGCCAAATCATCGCGCAAGCCAAGGTGGCCCTCGAAGAGGATTACGACCTCGTCGTGCTCTATAGCCCCGTGACCGACGACGTGAATCACGAGCTCGTCGGCTATCTCGATCCGACGCTCAAAGGCCACGATGAAGCGGTCGCCGCGCGGCTCTGGCCGTTTATCGTCCAAGGCTTCGAGCTCCAGGACACGTTTCTCGGCGTTTTGATGGACGCGGCCGAACGGGACGACGCGCACGTCGTCGTCGTGAGCGATCACGGGATGGCGGGAACGGATCGTCTGCTGCATTTGAACGTGGCCCTTGCACAAGCCGGGCTTCTGGCGCTTCAGGCCGACGGCTCGATCGATTTGTCCGCGACCCGTGCGCTGGCGCCGTCGCTCGCCGACGGCTCGATTGCGGTCAACTTGACGGGACGGGCCGGAGGCATCGTGCGACCAGAAGAAAGGGAGGAGGTGTTACGGGAGGTGCGCCGCGCGCTCGGCGCGCTGCAGGATCCGGAAACGGGGGAACCCATCGTCACCGCGTTCTACGATCCCGCAACCAGCGGACTCCTGCAGCCCGGAGGCGCGTCGACCGGAGATCTCTTTCTGGACTATCTTCCCGGTTACTATCCTTCGACGGGAACACGCGGGGATGCGGTGGTCGAGTCGACCGAGCCGCGCGGCAACCATGTTTTCGTCCCGACACGGCGCAATATGCTCGCCATCTGCGCCGCGTGGGGGCCGCGCATCCCGTCGGGAACGAATTTCGGCAAGGTCCGTTCGATCGACGTCGTGCCCACGGTCCTGGATTTGCTAGAACTAGAACGCTCCGCGGATCTTCCCGGTCGCAGTCTCGTTCCGCCCGCGACGCTTCTGAACGCGACCCCTCCGCCTCCTTTTCCACCAAACATCTGGGTGCCGCCTCTCGTATGGTGAAGTGAAAGCGAGCGCATAGGTGTTCGAAAACGGACATCGATCCAGGCTGCCAAACGGGACGGGATCGCATTAGTGATTAATAATTAGACAGATACGAAGTTGGCACCGATTGGCACACAACTTGCGCTGCGTGATAGCTTGAACTCGGAGATCGGAGCTCATTGGAGATCGGAGCTCATTAAAGATGGACGTCAAGCGCGAAGGAGTCGCTGAGGCTCGCAAACGCAAGCAGACGATTATGTATATCGTCGGGGGGGTGGTGTTTCTCGCGCTCGCTGCTTGGGTCGCCCAGCTCGAGCCGGCGGCGCCCTCGGTCGATCGCTCGACCGTCTGGATGGATAGAGTCGCGAAGGGCTCGATGCTTCGTCAAGTGCGCGGGCCCGGAACGCTCGTTCCCGTCGAGATCCGATGGCTCGCCGCGCGCACCGACGGCCGTGTCGAGCGCGTGCTCGTGCTTCCGGGCACGGACGTGGAAGCAGACACGGTCATACTGGAGATGGCGAATCCGGAGCTCGTACAGTCGCTCGAAGCCGCGCGGCTCCAGCTGCGCGCCGCGGACGCGAGCTACGAGGACCTGCAAGTTCGGCTCGAAAGCCAGCTTTTGAACCAACGAGCCCTCGCGGCCTCGGTGCAGGCCGAGTACCGCACCGCCGTCTTACAGCTCGAAGCCGATACCGAAATCCATGACGAAGGCATCATCGGAGATCTCGCGCTCAAATTCTCCGCCGAGCGCGCGACCGAGCTCGAGGTGCGGAACGGGCTCGAGCAAAAGCGGCTCGCGATCGCGATGGAATCGAACGAGGCCCGTCTCGCGGCCGAAGCTTCACGCGTCCAGCAGCTCAGCGCTCTCTATGCGCTTCGCAAGAGTCAGGTCGACGGGCTCGAAGTGCGACCGGGTATCCGCGGCGTCCTTCAGCAAGTACCGGTCGAAGCTGGCCAGCAAGTCACGCCTGGCTTGAACCTCGCGCGCGTCGCGCAGCCCGAGCACTTGAAAGCCGAGCTGCGGATCGCGGAAACACAAGCCAAAGATGTCGAGATCGGGCAACGCGCGAGCATCGACACGAGGAACGGGATCATCGAGGGCCGGGTCATCCGCATCGATCCAGCAGTTCAGGAGGGGACCGTCACGGTGGACGTGGAGCTGGTCTCCGAACTTCCCAAGGGCGCGCGCCCGGACCTGAGCGTCGACGGCACCGTCGAGATCGAACGTCTCGAGGACGTTCTCTACGTGGGCCGTCCGGCCTATGGCCAAGCGGGGACGACGATTGGTCTGTTCCGGCTTATCGGCGACGGAACCGCGGAGCGTGTCGACGTAATTCTGGGGAAGAGCTCGGTCAATACGATCGAGATCGTCGCCGGGCTGAACGAAGGAGATGAGGTCATCTTGTCCGATACCGCCGCGTGGGAAGACTACCGAAAAATCCGCCTGAATTGATCTTGACTCATAGCAAAACGAACAGAATGAACAGGGGTCCAAGCAAGTGAGTGAAAACGGAGAGCCGCTGATCCGGCTGAATAATCTCGAAAAGTTCTACGAATCCCGTGCGGGGCGCACTTATGTGCTTCGGCAAATCACGCTCGACTTCGAAGAAGGTGATTTCGTCACCATCATGGGGCCCTCCGGTGCGGGCAAATCCACGCTTCTTCATATTCTCGGGATGCTCGATGGTGAATGGGGCGGTGAATATTACTTTCAAGACCACTCCGTCCACGACATGAAGGTCAAACATCGCAACGAGCTGCACAAGCAATTCATCGGCTTCGTCTTTCAGGCTTATCACTTGCTCGACAACCTCACCGTATATGAGAACCTCGAAATCCCGCTCTCGTATCGCAACATCCGGCGCTCGGAGCGCCAGGCGATGGTTGGTGACGTGCTCGATCGTTTCGCGATCGTCGGCAAGAAGGATCTGTACCCGAGTCAGCTGTCCGGCGGCCAGCAGCAGCTCGTGGGCGTCGCGCGTGCGGTCATCATGCAGCCGAGCGTGATCCTTGCGGACGAGCCCACCGGTAATCTCCATACCGAACAAGGCCGGGAGATCATGGAGCTCTTCAAAACGCTCAACCATGAAGGCACGACGATCATTCAAGTGACGCATTCGGAGACGAACGCGGCCTATGGAAATCGCATCATCCGGTTGAAGGACGGCTGGGTCGATAGAAATTGAACATGAGAGGGGCGGTCCCACGCGTTCTCGTGGCTGACAACCAACCCGACGTTTGCGAGGCGTTGAGGCTCTTACTCAAATCGGAAGGCTACAGTACCGAGACCATCGACACGCCCGAAGGCATCGTCAAGGCCGTCGAAGGACAGGACTTCGATCTACTCTTGATGGATTTGAACTATGCGCGGGACACGACCTCTGGGCAAGAAGGACTCGATCTACTCGAGCGGTTGAAAGACGTTGATGAAACGCTTCCCGTCGTCGTCATGACCGCGTGGGGGAGCGTCGAGCTCACTGTCGAAGCGATGCGCCACGGCGCGCGCGATTTCGTACAAAAGCCGTGGGACAACGCGCGGCTTCTCAGCATCCTGAGAACGCAGATCGAGCTCGGCCGTGCGCTTCGCCGCGGCGAGCGCCTCGAGCGCGAGAACGAGCTGCTCCGGCAGGACTCGCCGAAGCTCGTGACCGAATCGGCGGCGATGAAGCCGGTCCTCGAGCTCATCCACCGAGTCGGGCCGTCGGACGCGAACGTGCTCATCACGGGTGAGAACGGCACGGGAAAGGGCGTCGTGGCGCGCACGATGCACGCGGTGTCCTCGCGCGCCGGTCGGCCGATGGTCACGGTGAACGTCGGCGGTCTGTCCGAAGGTGTTTTCGAGAGCGAGCTCTTCGGTCATGTGAAAGGCGCCTACACCGATGCGAAGACCGACCGGGTCGGGCGCTTCGAGCTCGCCGATGGCGGCACGCTCTTTCTCGACGAAATCGCGAACATCCCCCATAGCCAGCAGCGGAAACTTCTGCGTGTTCTGGAAACGGGAGAGTTCGAGCGCGTCGGCTCGTCGAAAACGAAACAGGCGCATGTGCGCATTCTGTCTGCGACGAATTCCGACCTGGCACAAGAAGTCTCGGAGGGACGGTTCCGCCAGGATTTGCTTTTTCGGCTGAACACGATCGAGCTCCATTTACCGCCGCTCAGGGAGCGTCGGGCCGATATCGAGCCGCTCGCGATGACGTTCTTACGCCAACATGCGCGCCACTATCGCAAGAACGTCGTTGGCTTCGAAGACAAAGCCCGTCATGCGCTCGCCGAGTTCTCCTGGCCGGGTAATATCCGTGAGCTGGATCATGCGACCGAGCGCGCCGTTTTGATGGCGAAAGGGAAGATGATCCGTGTCTCCGACCTCGGGCTTCGCGCCGTATCCGAAGACGGTGTGGGAACGCTCGAGGATATGAACCTCGAAGACGTCGAGCGTCTCTTGATTCAAAAAGCGCTCGCGCGTTACAACGGAAATGTGAGTCACGCTTCCAAAGCGCTCGGGCTGAGCCGCAGCGCTCTCTATCGCCGGCTAGAGCGGTACCGGCTGTAGCGCCGTGGGCGAAGATCCTCCCGCTTCTCTCACTCTCGTCTCCCGCCGGCGAGCCTTGAGTCACGACACCCACGTTCTTCTTCTGGCGCTCGCTGCGGGGCTCCCTGGTGTGGTCGTTTCCATGATTCTCATCTGGGGGGGAGACTACACCGCCAAAGTGCAGTGGACACTGGGTCTGTTCATTCTCGGTGGCTGGCTCGGGTTCTCGTTCGCAGTGCGGGAGCGCGTCGTGACCCCGCTGCAAACACTCTCGAACCTGCTCGCCGCACTTCGAGAAGGCGACTATTCGATTCGGGCGCGTGGTGCGAACACGGATGAAGCGCTCGGTCAAGTCATGCTCGAGGCGAACGTGCTCGGCGAAACGCTCCATGACCAGCGCCTCGGCGCGCTCGAGGCCACGAACCTTCTGCGCACGGTCATGGCAGAGATCGACGTCGCGCTGTTCACGTTCAACGATGAAGAAGAGCTGAAACTCGTCAATCGGGCCGGCGAGCGCCTGCTCTCGCAGCCCGAAGAACGACTCCTCGGACGCAAAGCATCCGAGCTCGGGCTGCTCGAAGCGCTGAGCGGCGCGAGCGATCGCACGTTTCAGAAAACGTTTCCAGGAAAAACAGGCCGATGGGGTATGCGTCGTGGCAGCTTTCGCGAGGAGGGAAGACCCCACCATATCGTCGTCCTCACCGACCTGAGCCAAGCGCTTCGAGAGGAGGAGCGGCAAGCCTGGCGGCGGCTCATCCGTGTCATCGGCCACGAGCTCAACAACTCGCTGGCACCTATCAAATCGATGGCGGGAACACTGGCTCATTTGCTCGATCGAGACCAAGGCGATGATTGGAAAGTCGACATGAAGCGCGGGCTCGCCGTCATCGGCGAGCGCAGCGAAGCGTTGAGCCGCTTCATGAGCGCCTATGCTCGTCTCGCGCGCCTTCCCGAGCCGACGTTTCAACCCGTGGATGTCGATACGCTCGTCAGGCGTGTTTCGGCACTCCAAACGAGCTATCCGGTCGAGATTGAAGCGGGGCCACCCATCCGGATTCAAGCCGACGGCGACCAGCTCGAGCAGCTGCTCATTAATCTGTTGCGCAACGCCGCGGACGCGGCGGAGGAGACCAAAGGCCGCGTGCGGGTGCGCTGGGCGGTGAACGACGAGAATCTCGAGGTCTTTATCGAAGATGAAGGACCGGGGCTTTCGAATACGGCGAACTTATTCGTGCCTTTCTTCACGACCAAAGTTTCGGGGAGCGGAATCGGTCTCGTGCTGAGCCGTCAAATCGCGGAAGCCCATGGCGGGAGCTTGGAGCTTGCCAATCGCGAGGACCGCACCGACCTCGGCGGCGAACGCCATGGACAAAGTCGCGGATTTCGTCGTTTCGCACCGGCGCCCGCTTCTTTGGGTCGGCGGGTTGGCTGCAGTGCTGCTGACGGCTCTCCTCCCCCTCAACACGCTCAACGACAACGGCGACAAGCTGCTCGTGATCTTCGACCGACCACGGGACGTCAAAGGCACCGCGTTTTTAACCTACACCCACCGCACCGGCCCCGACGACCAATGGCTCTACCTCCCCGCGCTGAAACGAGTGAAGCGCATCGCGTCCAACAACAAGTCGGGTCCGTTCATGGGGAGCGAGTTCTCCTACGAAGACCTCGCGTCGCAGGAAGTGGACAAATACACGTATCGCTATTTGCGCGACGAGGCAGCGAACGAGCGGGACTGTTTTGTCGTCGAGCGCGTTCCTGTCGACAAAGATTCCGGCTACACTCGTCAAATCGTTTGGTACGACAAAAACGAGTACCGTCCGGAGAAGATCGAGTTCTACGACAGAAAAGACGAGCTTCTGAAAACGCTCACTTACTCCGGGTACGAGCAATACGGCGGCGGGTACTGGCGGGCTCACGCGCTGTTCATGGAGAACCGTCAGACCGGCAAGAGCACGCTTTTGACTTGGGACCAATACGAGCTCGGTACCGGCCTCTCCTATCGCGACTTCGATCGGAACAGTCTCAAACGCGCGAGGTAAGACCGTGAACCGCTTCGGATTGAGCGCTCGCTTGGGGACGTTATTGCTGCTCGCGACGACGTTTTTCGGCGCAGCGCCCGAGGCGGGCGAGTGGAACGGGAAGTTGTCGTTCGAGGGCCGCATTTTTCCGCGAAGTGCACTCGGCGAAGACTCCTACGGCGGCAATCTGTCGCTCGCGTTCGAGCCCGAGTGGTATCAGGAGTGGAGCGAAGGGCGACAGTCGTTCCTGTTGGTCGGCGTTCGGCCGTTTGGATCAAAACGACCCCGAGCGCACCGACTGGGACGTCCGCGAGCTCACGTGGCAGTGGAGCGCTCGCGCGTTCGAAGTGCGCGCCGGCGTTCGCAGAGTGTTTCGGGGTGTGACCGAGTCGAGACATCTCGTCGACATCATCAACCAGACCGACTTGAACGAGAATATCGACAGTGAGACGAAGCTCGGCCAGCCGATGGTCAACTTGGCGATCATTCGCTCTTTCGGCACGTTCGACGTTTTCGCGTTGCTCGGCTTTCGCGAGCGGCGCTTTTTCGGAAGCGACAGCCGGCCAGGAATCGGTTTTCCTCTCGACACCGAAAACCCGATTTACGAATCCGAGAGCGGCCGGAGCCATGTCGACTGGGCGGCGCGGTGGTCCCACGCGTTCGGCGCGTGGGATCTCGGCGTCTCCCACTTCCACGGGACGAGCCGCGACCCTCGCTTCCTCCCCGACCCGAACACTGGAGACGCGGGGCTCGTGCCGATATACGATCTCATCGATCAGACCGGGCTCGATCTTCAGATGACCCACGGAGGTTGGCTATGGAAGCTCGAGGCCATCAACCGATTCGGACAAGGTGATCGCTATTACGCGTTCACCGGCGGTTTCGAGTACACGTTTGGAAACCTCAAGAGCTCCGGTCTCGACCTCGGCGTCCTCACCGAGTACTCCTTTGACGAACGCGGCAAACTAGCACTGACACCGTTGGACGACGACGTGTTCGTCGGCGCGCGCTTCGCTTTCAACGACGTGCAAAGCACCGAGATTCTCGCCGGCGCGAGCGTCGACCGCGAGACTGGTGCGAGCTTCATCAACGTCGAGGCGAGCCGACGCATCGGCTCGAGCTGGACACTAGAAGTCGAAGCGAGAGATTTCGTCGGCGTGCCTCGCGAAGACCTGTTTCTATACGGGATTAGGAAGGATGGATACATCCAGCTCAACTGGTCGTTGCATTTTTGAGCCAGTGAACAACCACCGCCTAGAAGGCGGTGGCTTCAAGGGCTGTCAATTGGAAATTGACTGTCGTCGTGAAGAGGCTCGCCATCCTGGGAGTCTATGTACTCCTTTACCATCTCGTCCGTTATGCTTCCTGAACTCACCGCCAGATATCCTCGGGCCCAGAAGTGCCGGCCCCAAAACTTCTTCCTCAGGTGAGCAAACTCCTGAAGGAGTACTCGGGAGCTTATTCCTTTTAGCCACTGCACGATCGTACTCAGGTCCTGGTGTGGTCGGTAGGATACGAACACGTGGACGTGGTCGCGTGCAACCTTACCCGAGATTATGTGCAGCTCATGTTCCATCGCGATCTGACGAATCAGATCGCGCACACGAACCGCTACTGGACCGATCAAAACCTTTTTACGATATTTCGGTATCCAAACGATGTGCGCTTTTAGGTCCGTTTTCGTGTGCGCTCCGTGCCTGTAGTGACGCACGCGACCACAATACCACGATCTTCTCTTCGCCTAAAGGCGAGGGGTTTCGACCATCCCCGGAAGAGACACTAAGGTTCGATTCGATTCGCGCTAGACGAGCGAAGTATAAAGTATAGGAAGTATAAGTATAGGAAATTTCAAAGCCTACCCGGGGCGTTGCACTGCGAATTCTCCAGCTTGAACGAGGTGACGTCACCTCTCAACGCCAAACTGGCAAAGCTGCGCGTTGCTCTATAAAGCTGCATAGGTCACGAGGATTTCGGCCATCGATGCTTCGGCTTCGACGACGCCGGCCACCCGCCCCTGCCGGCCGACCACGATGTACTCGTCCGGAGCGTGATCGTTTCCGCCATGCCCGAGGCCACCACGCGCGGCGGGTAGGCCGAGCTCACGGGTGAAAAGATGCTCGTTGTGTGAGCCGGGATAGCGGGGCCAGACGAGTGGCTCGTATCCACGCTGGCGGTAGACGGAGAGCACCGCCTGAACGGGGCGACTCGTGACGCTGTTCTGAGACCAGGTGTAGCCGCCGAGCACGTCGAGCTCGATATCTCCGAATCCTTTTCTTGCTAGATGATCTCGCACGAGCTCGATCTGCTTCGAGGGCTCTTGATCCGGCACGAGGCGGCTGTCGACACGGGCGGACGCTCGGTGAGGAAGGGCAGCCGGTGCTATAACGCCCGCGACGTTGAACGTGGTGTCGAACATCAGATGATGGGCCGCGATCTCCGGCGTCCAGTCATCCCGGAAAGCCTCGATGTTGTCCCGCTCGTAGGCAAGAATCCGATGCTTCATGTTCGTTCCGATCACCTGCAACAACCGGCGCTCTTCGTCGTTCGGTTCTCGAATGGCGTCGTAATAGCCATCGATCAGAATTCGATTGGTATCCGGGTCGTACATCGAGCGCAACGCGTCGATGAGACGCCAGACGGGGCTGTCCAGGACCGTCGCTCGGCTCGTATAGAGCGGGCGGCGCTGCGGCCCCTTCCCCCACGTGCGGCCAGAGCAAACGAACTCAAGCGTGACCATTCCCTTGTAACCCAGGTAGGTGGTGACCTCGCCGTCTGGCCCCTGCGCGAGGGCGGGATTCAAGAGGCAATCGGCCGTGGCCAGGCGGGCTCGATACTTCTCCAAGACCGCTCCAAGGTTCTCTCCATTTCCAACGAACATCACGTTCACAGGTAGATTCCCGGTGACGGCGCGGATAGCCTCGCAGGCATTGAGGAACAAGCGATTCGGCCCTTTCGCGGCCAGCGCTCCCCGCCCAACAACGACGTCGTCGAACCCCTCGAACGCGGTCCGGGTCGCCGCCAGCGGGGCGAACGACCATTCCTCTTCCACAAACGGTGACGTCGAATAGTAGAGGTGCACCACGATGGTGCGGGTGGCCCCGGCATCGTAATAGGCCCAGATGCCCGCGTCGTTGACTCGCTCCGCCTCCTGACAACCCAGTCTTCGGAGTTCTTCGACGATGCGATCCGCCATCGCTCGGCTACCGGTCGCATCGAGGGAAGGCTGTCGAAGATCGGACTGCAAGGCGGCGATGTGTTTCGCGCGGTTTTCTTCGAGGTAGCGGTGTGCGCGCTCGATGGTCGCCGAACCGGCGCCGGCCTGCTGCAGTCCTCCTGCCAATAGGTTGCGGGCCATCCAGGCCGAGGCAGCTCCACCCGCCACGCTCGCCGACCTCGACAGAAACTCCTTCCGTGTCACGCCCATGCTTACGCCTCCCTGATTGCACTTCCGAGCCCGCGGTCACGACGAGCCACGACAGCACTCGAAACTTTACTCGCGATGCGATGAACCCATGATAAACGCACGCACGAACGGGTCTCGGAGTGTCGCCGCCGATTACCTGATCAACTGCGGCGTCGTAGGCGGCGGTCGCCTATGCAACGTCGCCTGCTCGTAGCTGTAGCTAAACCGTATCAACGTCGGCTCACTGAACGGGCGCCCCATGAACTGAAGCCCGGCAGGGAGACGGCCATACGTGAATCCCATCGGGACGGTGATCGCAGGGAAGCCGATGGGCGGAGCCAAGACGCTGCTGTTGGAACCGTACGGTGTGTTCAGATCTCCGATGAGACGAGGCGCGTACTTGAACGTGGGATAGACGAGAGCGTCGATCCGGCTCTCGTCGAACGCGCGCACCACGGCAGCTCGGAGCCGCTCGGCTACTTCCAAGTTGTGCTGGTGCTTCGGATTGTCTTCCGGCGGGCCTTCGATCGCGAGGGCATCCTTCAGCCGCTTTTCGTTGTGCGGGTGGAAGTCTTCTGACTCGACGATCGCTTCGAGAGTCCGGTAGGGTGCGTCGGGCGGAAGGCTCTCGAGGTAGCGATCCAAGTCGTACTTCAGCCGGCTCGTTCTCTCGAACGAGTCGCGGATCTCCTCCAGGTCCTCGATGAGAACCGGGTCGACAAGCGTCGCGCCGAGGGATCGGAGCTCGACAAGCGCTCTTTCCATTACCCGAAGAATTTCTGGATCCGAGTCTTCTTCCTTGAACAACTGGCGGGCCACTCCGAGCCGAGCTGCCGCGAGGCTGTCGGGATCCAGGAACTGGGTATAGCTCTGCGGTACCTTGCCCTGGCTCGCCGCGGTTGCCGGGTCGGCCGGATCGTAGCCTGCGAGAACATCGAGGACGCGAACGGCACCTTCCACGTTCCGAGCCATCGGCCCCACCATGTCGCGAGCCGAGGACAACGGGATGACGCCGTCACGACTGACGAGGCCCATGGTAGCGCGGATTCCGACCAAGCTTTGGTGGGACGACGGGCCCCGGATGGAACTTCCCGTGTCGGTGCCGAGCCCCACGGTGGCGAAGTTCGCGGCAATCGCCGCCGCCGTTCCCCCACTCGATCCGGCGGTAACATAGCGCGTGTCGTATGGATTCCGGGAATAGCCGGGTAAGACCGAGCTGACCGTCTCCGCTCCAGCGAAAGCGAACTCGGCCAAGTTGGACTTGGCTAGAATGATGGCCCCGGCCTCTTTCAGCTTTCGGATCACGTGCGCATCGTCGGGAGGAAAAGAGTCCTTCAAGGCTAGAACCCCGTTGGTCGTGGGCTGATCATGGGTGTCGACGTTGTCCTTGATGATGAACGGGATGCCGTGGAGCGGCCCGACGAGTCCTTCGTCCCGAAGTTTTCGATCCAGCTCGTCAGCAAGCTCCAGCGCCCTCGGGTTGATCGCGATGATCGCGTTCAGCGAGGGGCCCTGCTTGTCGTACGCTTCGATCCGCTCGAGATACTTCTCCACTAGCTCGCGAGCCGTGAGTCGTCCGTGCTTCATCGCATCGTGGATCTCGCCAATCGAGGCTTCCTCGATTGGCCAGACGCGAGCGACGGTAGCGGATCCCGCCGTAGCAATTGGAGCAAGCGCAGCCAACGTCGCAGCAAGAACGATGACTCCACCTAACATCGAGCGCACCTAGATAACGACCCGCGTCCTGCTAGCCTTCGCTGGAGCAGAGAAATCGATGGCGTCCAGAAATTCCCGCATCTTCTGGATGCGTGCCTTCTGGAGGCGGAAATAGGGCTGGCGCGTGAAGCCGCCGTGTCGTCCGAGAAGGTTCATGCGGGCTTTCGTTGGGTAATTCTCGGCACCGAACCGGGAATGAGCGCGGAGATGGTCGCGGCGACGAACGTGGGGACTGGGGTTCTCTCGAAACGACCCTCTCGAGCTTCCAAGAAGCAGTTCATCTCGGTCCAAGTCTAGCAGGAAAGACCGATCCGGGAGCATCAGACCACAATCACCACGATGGGGAGAAACCACTATTGGGAGGAACGACGAAGTTCACAAAAAAGGGACCCGGAATTGTGCAGAACATGGCAGTCCTGTCTCTCGTCGCACGATCACAGCGCTGGACGCGCACCGGCTCGTTCTTTTGTGCGCGAGCGGATGCGTCTCGGCGATCGAGCCCTTTCCGGCGAGCAATGTGACGACGGGTATGTCGAGCCGTGAAAGGCTGGAACATCGGTAGCTGGTCCGCCTCCTCATAGTCCAGCAAGTGTTTCATCCGTGTGCTCGTGGACGCGCTAATGGCGACGAGCGGGCTCTTGGCCCAGAAAGCATCGATCAACGACGGCGGCAGATAGGTGGCCCCGGGACCGAACTGGACCTCGCCGAAGGCTGGCTTTCCGGGAAACCGTGCATGGGCGTCCGCCATGCAGAATGCCGACCGCTCGCTTCGAGCGAGAACGACCCGGATCTCCTCACGATTCTGCATCTCGAGCAGCGGATCCTGAGGGGCGCCGGTCAGCGTGAAAACGTACTTCGCACCGAACGCCTTCATTCCCCGCGCCAACGCTTGCGCAACGGTCATACCCATCATTTGCTCCCGAGCCGTGGGTCTCGCATGCTCTTTCAGCGCACCAGAAGGTTACGCCTCACTCTCCTTCAATCGAGCCGGGGAGCCACCGTCTCTGCGAAACGGAGGAGGGTCTCCTCGTCGCGTCGGTAGGGAAACATGATGTTGAGCTCCTGAAAGCCGAGCTCCTGAAAGGCACGCAGCCGTTCCGCCACCTCGGCGGGAGAGCCGGCGGTGCCAACCTTTTTCGCCCGCTCGAAGACCTCTTCCCCTTTTTCGCCGAGCGCCTCCGCGAGCTCGGCCGAGAGCTGGTCGAGTTCCTGGGTGGTGTCCGCCAGGATCACCTCGACGAAGACAGATTTCCGTATCGCGTCGAAGTCGCGGCTTCGCTCGTCGCACAGCCGGCGGAGCACGTCCATTTTCTGCTCGACTTCAGGAAGGGGCACACCGGGAAGCATATTCCACCCGTCGGCGAGCTCGGCCACCAGCGGCAGGATGCGGCGCTCCTCGGCACCTCCGATCCACACCGGCGGCGGCTTCTGCACCGGCTTCGGTGCGCAAACGGCGTCGCGCAACTGATAGTGCTCTCCTTCGAACGTGACGCGGGGCTCGGTCCACAACCGGCGGACGAGTCGAACCGCTTCATCGAGCTGCTTCGTTCGGGTCGCCAGAGACGGGAATGGAATCCCGTAAGCCCCGTATTCCAACTTCTTCCACCCGGCACCGATCCCGAACTCCAGGCGACCCGCGCTGATCTGATCGAAAGACGCCGCCACCTTGGCCAGAATGGCCGGCCGCCGATAGGAGTTGCACGTGACTAGTGTCCCCAGCCGAAGTCGCTCGGTCACCATCGCGAGAGCGGTCAGTATCGTCCAGGCTTCGAAACAGTTTCGATCCACCGAGTCTTCGTCGAGAAACAGATGATCGGAGACCCATAGCGAATCGAAGCCGGCGCCCTCCGCGGCCCGCGCAATGCGGACGAAGTCCTCGTACGAGAAGCCCCACATGGGCTCGAGCTGGATGCCGAATCGCGCCATGAGACGAGAGTGTACCGCAACATCCGGAGCACCAGCGCGGAATAGAGACGGGCGCGTTTCACCGCCGCCTCGATGCTCGCGTAGTCCATGCTTGCATGTGGGAGTACAATCGAAAATCGATATCGGTCACCGGTCGGCTCGCGTCGATCCCGTCCCGGGCGGCGTGAGCTCGGCCCCGGAAGGGGTGTTCGAGCGATGTCGGTAAGAACGTCGATCCCGATCTTTCTGTTCGGAGTCTTCGCCGCATCCTTGCTCGCCCAGCCGGATGAGGCTCGCACCGGCTTCGATAACATCCGGGCCGAAGCGCTGACGGCGCACATCTACTTTCTCTCTTCCGAGGAGCTGGGCGGGCAGCTCATCACCGAACAGAAAGTCATTCGAAAAATCTTGGATCATTTCAAAACGTCCAAGACCCACCTCCCGCGCTCCTCCTCAGCCTTAGCTTAGCTTTATCTCCTCTGTGCCGTTTTCTTTGGCAACGCACGCCATACCTGTGTCTTCCCCAGGAAAACCCTCCGCCTTCACCGCCTTGCCTTGCTCAATACCTTTTGCAAATGTCACTGACACCGCATGAGGTGACGTCACCTCGTTCAAGCTGGAGAATTCGCAGTGCAACGCCCCGGGAAGGCTTTGAAATTTCCTATACTTTTCGGTTGCGCCGTGCTCGCGGGCCAAAACCTCGTCGCGAACAAGCCCGAGCGCCCCGAGCGTGCGGTCTGGATCACGGGCATGTGGAATATGGCCTTCATGGCGATCGTGACCGTAGTCTTCGTCTCGCTCGCGCCCGACATCATCCACATCTTTACGACCGATTCCGCGATCGCCCCCGTCGGGATCGAGAGCCTTCGAATCATCAGCTACGGGTACATCTTCTACGCCTGGGGTATGGTCATGATGCAGGCGTTCAACGGCGCCGGCGACACCGCCACGCCGACGTGGATCAATTTTTTCTGCTTCTGGCTCTTTCAGATCCCTTTGGCCTGGCTGCTCGCGATCTTCCTCGGTATCGGCCCCAAGGGCGTGTTTGTCGCCATCGCGCTTTCCTACTCGCTCTCGGCGGTCGTCGGCATCCTCACGTTCCGGCGAGGCAAGTGGAAAGAAAAGAAAGTGTAAACTTCGTTCGATGAGGCGACCGACATTTCTCTTGACGTTCTTCTTCCTTTCCCGTTTTGCCGCGGCCGAAGAGCGGCGGCTCGTCACGCATCCGTACGCGCGGCTGGGTGCCGAGGCGAATCTCACGGCCTCGATCAGCTTGGGAGATGTCGACGGCGACGGTGACCTCGACGCTGTCGTCGCCAATGGCCGGCACTGGGCACAGCAGAACTACGTGTTCTTGAACGACGGCCGCGGCTTCTTTCGCACGGTCCGCCGGCTGGGCGAGGAGCTAGCGACGAGCTACCGCGCCGCGCTCGCGGATTTCGATGGCGACGGCGATTTGGACGTGGCGGTCGGGAACGACCGCACGACCAAGAACATCTATGAGAATGACGGCAAGGGGAACTTCTCGCATCGCGGCAGCTTCGGCCGCGACGACGTGCCGACGCGGAATCTCGTCATTGCCGATATGGATGGCGATGGCGCTCGGGACATTCTCGTCACGAACCGTGGCGCTCCGAACTATATTTATTTCAACGACGGGCATGGACAGTTTGCGCGAGATGCGATGTTCGGCTCCGAGCGCGACGCGACCATCGCGGTGGCGGCGTTCGACCTGAACGACGATGGAACGCTCGAGCTCGCTCTCGCCAATCGCGATGGCCAGGAGAACTTTGTCCTCATCGGCGACGAGCGCATCGGCTTCGGGACGGGCTCGGACGAGTCGCGAGGGATTGCCGTGGGTGACGTGGATGGCGACGGCCGTCTCGACCTCGTGACAGCCAATATCGGAGAGCCGAACGGGATCTTTTTTGGCGATGGGATGGGAGTATTTCCGAGAGAGCGCCTGTTTGGTCGCGAGGACGGCGCGAGCTACGCGGTCGCTCTAGCGGATCTCGATCTCGACGGAACGCTCGATATCATCATTGCGAACAACGAGCAGTCCAACGCAGTCTTTTTCAACAGTTCCAACGGGGAGCTTCGTGAGCTTCGCTTCGCCGAGGCAGACGACGTGAGCTACAACCTCGCGGTCGGCGACGTGAACGGCGACGGCTATCCGGACGTCGTCGTTGCGAGCTCCGGTGCCGCGAACGTCGTTTATTTCAATGCTCCCGTCGAACGCTCCGCGCGGAGCTGGCCGAGCTTTCGAGGTCCGAACGCTTCGGGACTCGCGGACGGACTCGATCTTCCGGACGAATGGGATGGTGAGGGCTCGGTCCACGTCGAGTGGAAGACGGCTATCCCCGGTCTTGGACATTCGAGTCCGATCTTCTGGGGTGAGCGTGTCTTTCTGACGACAGCGGTCAGCGAAAATCCCGACTCGATTTTCGTGCACGGGCTCGATGGCCGCATCGACCGGCGGACGGACCTGTCGCGCCACAGTTTCCGCGTCTATTGTCTCGATCGGCGGAGTGGCCGGGTTCTATGGGAGCGTGAAGCGTCGAGCGGTGTGCCCGCGATTCAAAGGCATCGAAAAAACAGCTATGCGTCCTCGACCCCTGTCACCGACGGTGAGCGCGTCGTGGCCTATTTCGGCTCCGACGGGATTTACGCCTACGATCTGGACGGCGAGCTTCTATGGAAGCATGACCTCGGGATGGTCGATGCCGGCGCGTCCTACGACGATACTTACGACTGGGGTCCTGCGAGTTCGCCCATCATCTACGAGAGCCTCGTCATCCTTCTCGTCGATCAACAGCGAGGCCGATCGTTCATGGCGGCGTTCGATGTGGAGACGGGCGAGCCCGTTTGGCGCGTCGCACGTGACGTCATCTCGTCTTTTTCGACACCGGCATTGTTCGATGGGCCGAACGGCGTGGAGCTCATCACGAACGGCGCTGAGTGGATGCATGGCTACAACCCGCGCACGGGCTCGGAGCTCTGGCGCCTTCCAGGAAGCTCCAAGAACACGACACCGACGCCCGTCGTCTCCGGCGATCGCGTGTTCATCACGAGTGGCTACCGTATCAAGCCGATCTTCGCTCTTCGTCACGGTGGAGAAGTCGTGTGGAGCACCGAGCGCGACGGCTCCTACATGACCACGCCGATTGTTTATCGCGAACACCTCTATACGTGCCAGAACAACGGTGTCCTGTCCTGCTATCGAGCCGCGACTGGCGAGCGGGTCTATCAGAAGCGCGTCGCGTCCGGGGCGTTCAGCGCTTCACCGATCGCGTCCGACGGCAAGCTCTACCTCACGAGCGAAGACGGGGAAATCCATGTGGTGCGCGCCGGTCCGGAGTTCGAGCTTCTGCGGACGAACCGCATGGGCGAGGTCACGATGGCGACTCCAGCGGCGGCGGAAGGCCAGCTTCTCATCCGGACGCAGCACCATCTGTTCTCGATCCGTGACGCGCCCCGCTAAACAGAAGTTCCCCTAACAGAAACACCTAGAACGGGGTGTAATTCATTGATTCTAAGTGGGAAACGAGAAAATGTGGCCCCACAAGTTTTCCCATGTATTGATCTGTTTTATATTGATATTAAGCTTTTTATGTGTATTATTGTTGCCATGTATGTCGACATCGTTCCCAACCGGAACTCCCGGCCAGCCATCTTGTTGCGCGAGGGTTGGCGAGAGGGAAAGCGCATCCGAAAACGCACCATCGCCAATCTGACGGAGTGGCCCAAGGCCAAGGTCGAAGCCCTGCGACGCTTACTGAGAGACGAGCCCTTGATGGCTCCGTCGGATGTGTTCGTCGTGCAGCGGACACTGCCCCACGGCCATGTCGAGGCAGTGCTCGGCACCATCCACCAACTGGAACTCGATAGACTCATCGCGTCGAAACGATGTCGCGAACGCGATCTGGTTATCGCCATGATTGCCGAGCAACTCATTCATCCCAGCTCGAAGTTGGGCACGACACGACTGTGGCACACGACAACGCTGGCGCAAGAGCTCGGCGTGGTCGATGCGGACGAAGATGATCTCTATGCGGCAATGGATTGGTTGATCCAGCGCCAGTCTCGGATCGAAAAGAAGCTGGCGAGTCGACACCTTTCCGAGGGTGCACAGGTGCTTTACGATGTGAGCAGTAGCTACTATGAAGGACGCACCTGTCCACTGGCTCTTTTCGGCTACGGCCGAGATGGTAAAAAGGGCAAACCCATCGTTGTCTATGGAGTGTTAACGGACCACGAAGGACGTCCCGTGGCCGTGGAGGTCTACCCGGGGAACACAGGGGATCCGACGACACTGCCGGATCAAGTACAAAAGCTTCGTGAGCGTTTTGAGCTTCAACAGGTGGTGCTGGTTGGTGACCGGGGCTTGCTCACTCAGACTCAGATTAAGGCTCTAAGGCAATACCCAGGACTTGGCTGGATCTCAGCCTTGCGTTCGACAGCGATTCGCAAACTACTGGACACGGAGTGTTTGCAGCTGTCGCTGTTCGACCAAAAAAACCTGGCGGAGATCACTTCTATTGATTTTCCCGGTGAGCGACTGATTGCTTGCTACAACCCTCTGCTGGCCGAAGAGAGGCGAAGGAAGCGCCAGGCCCTGCTTGAAGCGACCGAGGCCAAGTTCGACAAGATCCGCCGACAGGTTGCCCGGCGAACGAAAACTCCTTTGGACAAAGCTGAAATTGGCAAGAAGGTCGGAAAGGTGCTCAACCATTACAAAGTGGGCAAGCACTTCACACTGAAGATCGAAGATAGCCTTTTTAGCTACAGCAGACGCGAGGAAAGCATTCGCCGAGAATCGGAACGCGACGGCATCTACGTAATCCGCACCAGCGAGCCGCTTGAGCATCTCTCGGCCGAGGACACCGTGCGCAGCTACAAGCGGCTCTCTCAGGTTGAACAAGCCTTTCGTTGTTTGAAGGGCATCGACCTGTTAGTACGACCCATCCGCCATCGCGATGCCCAACGCGTGCGGGCACACATCTTCTTGTGCTTGCTCGCCTACTATGTGCAATGGCACATGAAAAAGGCCCTTGCTCCACTACTTTTCGTCGACGAGCAACTTGACGCCGACCGCGAGACCCGAGACCCCGTCTTGCCAGCTCTGCCCTCGACTTCGGCCAAAAACAAAAAGAGCGTCCGTCGCACATCTGACGGATTACCTATTCACAGTTTCCCCACGCTTCTTGCCGAGCTTGCTACCCGCAGTCTCAACCTTTGCCAACTCAAAGCCGACCCGACCGCTCCACCATTCCAGATGGTGACCGAAGCCAACTCAACACAACAACGCGCAATGCAACTGCTCGGTTTGTTCCCAGTGCCGGGAAACCTTCCCTGATGAAAAACTCCACGCGTTCAATACATTACGTCTGGCCTAAGCCGGGAACTTCCGGCTAAACGCTGCGTCGAGGCCCGGATGTGTTTCCTGCGAGGATGCGGCGTCGGCGGCGAGAGCGAGAGCAACGAGCAAACATACTCCCGTTCTCAGGGCTCACTCCTCCGGAGATGGCGTGGGCCGCGCCGCTCCGAAGCGCGAGGATCGCATCGGCCGGGGGCGGAAGAAGGAAAGACGCACCCGATCGCGAAAATCCTCCTCGAATCGCTGGACTTCCCAGTTGCTTTCGTACATCAGCTTCACGACCGACATAAGGTAGCCGAACTGTCCCGGGGCCGCCACCGTCTCCATCCATGCGGGTGAGGCTGTCTCGTCCGGCATGTCGCAGCCCAGATCGAGCACAGTGATCTGAGGATGCTTCTCCAGAAAACTTCTTCCCTCCGGGTTGGGCCGACGCCAGAGCGAGTTCACGTAGATGTCGCGACTGAAAGCGTCGCCGTCTCGGAACGAGTAGGAGTGGTCGAACAGGATGTTCATTCCTTCGTAGATCTCGAGACGAAACGGATCGGGCTCGTAGCGCCGTGCGTATTTCTCGAACCGATGAACCAGTCGCCGGTTGGCGGCTCGGACCGCGACGACTCCCTGCACCTCTTCGATGATCCGTTCCCTGAGCTCGCGGCCCACGGGCTTGTGGTCGGGATAGTTGGGATCGTCTAGGTGATGGAGGTTGATGTGATAGCCGCGCGGGATCCAGAAAGCGAGAAACCAGGGCACTTTGTAGCCGGCGAACTGGTGCACCCACTCATGGCTCGGATAGCCTTGCGGGTTCATGTAGACGTCGGGCAGCCACTGGTAGTAGAGCTTGCGGCGCACCAACGCTTCCGGAAGCAACGGGTCTTGATCCCAGATATAGGCGCCCACGTCGCGGGCGACCGAGCTCCAGTACCCCCCATGAAGGATGTAGCTCGGGGTGAGCTTGTGGAACTCGTAGTGGTTGGCAGCGCCGTCCGGATTCTCCATCGGGTGATAGACGATGTTCATCCGCTCGAGGTACTTACGGTACTCGGGATCGGTGACGAGCAGCTCCATCAACCGCAGGGCGGCGCTGGTCGCCGAGACTTCGTTCGAGTGCTGGCGGGTGGTGATGAAGAGGATCGGTTTGAGCGCGCTCGCCTTCGCCTGCGACCAGAGCTCGGCCTCCATGGGCAGCATCACGTCCATCGCCCAGACGTTCCGCTTGCGATACGTCCGTCCGGCGACGTAGGCATTTATCTCGGGAAACGTTCGGAGCCGCGGAATCAGCTCGTTCTCCAGCTCGGCGGGGGCGATCACATGGTCCCAGGTGACGATGCGTTTTCCCGCCTCGGGCGCCATTGTCGGAAAATCCCCTGGTTGGGCGAGCGCGGCTCGATCCGCGGGCTGGATCGACTCCTCCAGCGCGGCCGAGCCGATCTCGGTCGCGATCCGCAACGCGTCGAGGCGCGCGTAGCTGAGCGCCTCTGGCAGGGCGCCTGATGCGTGGATATCCGCGAGCGCGCGGACCATCTTCGCGGCGGTGGCCGCCGATGCGTAGCTCCCGGCGCCCATGCTGACCCGAACCTCGCTCGCCCCTTCTTGGCCGGCCCGAACGCGAAACCCGGTCACGCGCGGCGATGCGAGCGCGAGATCCTTCAAGTCGAGGCTGCGCTCGCCTCGTGTGCCGCTCTTGCCCTGCCACTTCACCACGAGCCGGGGTACTGGGACCGCGTTTCCTTTCAAGACGACCTGGAACTCTGGGGGCCCCTGATGGTTGGGGTAGATCATGGGCGTGATGCGACCAGGCGCCACCGCAAGGCTCCCGGAGCGGTTTCCGCTGAACATGGTCCAGAAATCGATGGTGTCGAACGTCAAGTCTTCGTGCAACGAATCAAGAGCGGAGATCCGCTCCTCGTCGAGGTCGAGAAGAAAGTCCGGCTCGCTCAGCCGGATTTCGAAAAACAGCTGGCGAAAGAAAGGCTGGCTTTCGAGCCCCAGATTTCCCCCGGTATAGGCGATCGCATACTCGAACATTTCCGGGAGCGCCTCGTTCTGATAGAAATCCCATAGGCGCTCCGGATCCGTCCGTACGTGCGTATCGGCGAGGACTTCGCCGTTGACGCGGGCGCGAAAACCTCCGGTGGTGTAGTGGATTTTGGCGGTTGGCTTGTAAGGGAAGTACTCACGGGTCGTGAATCGCGGTGAGAACGCGTCGGAGTGGATCACGTTGCCGTCGCGATCCGTGACCTCCACCCGGTAAACGATCGGGCCGTCCTCGACTTTGACGAACTCGGTGGCATCGACGTCGATGCCGAGCTCGCGCGCGAAGATCTCGTCGATGGGGAAGAGCTCCTGAAGCCAACGGATGGGCATGCCGTACCAGGTCTCGTCCGAAGGATAGTGAGCGGTGGGAAACCGCACGCGCACCCGCGCCAGTGGTTTCCCTTTGATCTCGGCAAGCACGTAGTCGGCAAGCCAGCTGAAGCCTTGCTTGTAAGCACTGATCACCCGGACGCGGCTCTCACCGGCACCAGCCGATTCCAGAGCCGACCGAAATTCTTTTTCGAGCTCCGACCTCAGCTCCGGAGGCTCGCTGACCAGCACGTCGAGCTCCACCACGTCCCCCGCCGTCACTCGGGAGAAGACTTCCGCCTGAAGCTGCTCCCGGAGCTCATCGACCTCCCAGCCGAGCTCGGGCGACGCGTCGTAGACGACCACGGGTCCGTAGCGCGAGCCCGCCGATGCGGTGACTTCCGCCGCGGTAGCGTGATCGCGGGCAACGTTCTCCAGAAACGGCACCAACCCAGGCGTCTCGTCTTCCAGAAACACTTGAACGTCGATCGAGTGGAGCTCCTCGCCCTCCAGACTCTCCAGAAGCTCGCGCAGGGCGACCGTTGCCTGCGCCGCCTGACCGGCGGTCGACCTCACCCGGAACAACGCCCGCACATCTTCGCTGATCGTCGTGAAATCCACCTCCCCGCGACGCGTTTCCCAAAGATACGGTACGCGGCGAGCCAGATAAGACGTCGCCGCGTCGAGGCCTTCCGTATCGATACCGCTCACCACGACCGCCGGAAACGCACCGAAGGCCTCGGGCAGAATCGTGACGCTCCCCTCGCCCGGCTCGAGCGCGGGCGGGGGTCTCAAGGCATCGCTCAGACGTCCGGGACCCACCAGAATCGGGTTCGCCAGGCGGGAGGGATCCTCGACGTCGTCCTCGACGATCGCCACGGGGAGAGAGATACCCGTCGTCTCGAGCGCCACCCGTGCTGCCAGGTCGATGACCGCCAGGGCGCCTCCCGCCCTCGAGCCGACCACGATCGTCGTCTCCGTCTCGTCGGGTATCTGGTCCTCGCCGCGGGAGTCTCCGTATAACCCGTCGATCCCGTATAGCGAGCGCAGATCGAGGGATTTCACCTCGGGCTTCCAGGGATTGGGCGGAAAGTTACTCTGGTAGGGCGGGCCGAACCGGTCGAGGCTCACCGCCTCCGCACCCTCGACGCGAATCTCGAGACTCTCCGCTCCGTAATAGCTCAGCCGAACGGCGTTGCGGTCGGTGAAGTCGGCCTCACCGACGACGTGAGCCGCCGAGAGCTCCTCAAGCTGCCGATTCGCCGAGCGGGCATCGCCACGTCCAACGTCGACCTCGAAACTGAGGCGACGGATCTGCTCCCTGCCTCGCTCGTAGACCGCCTGTCGTGCGGCTACCTGCTCGACCCGAATGTCTCGCATCGACAGAAAGCCGCGCACGTCCTCTGTGACGGAGTCGAGCGAGTCGCTCCGGAGCTGCCACAGGTAAGGCAGGCGGGCCGAAGCACCGCTCGCTGCGGCCGCGGTTCCAGCGGGATCGGCTCCGGCGACGACGACCACATCCTCGCCGCCGAAAGGGGACGAGACGATCGTTACCATGCCTTGACCCGGCTCCAGCGCGCTGAGGTCGATCCGTTCTTGCTCGACGAGACGCCTCACCCAGCGATTCGCGGCTCCCACGAGGATCAAAGGTGGCGACCCGCGGTCGGGAACGATGTCGGTGTCCCGCACCGCGAGACCGGGTGTGAAGGCCGACGATTCGAAGGCCAGGCGGGCGGCGAAATTGGCGGCAGCCACCAAATCCTCTGGCGTGGGTTCCGAGGGAACGACGATCCGTGCGTGGATGAAATCGATGATGCCGTCTCCGTTGCGATCCTGCAGGATCGCTCCCTCCGAGAACACGGCTTCGAGTCCGCCGATCGCACCCGAGGCAGAGGCGGTGACGCCGAGCGTCACAGCGAATAGTGCGGTTAGAGCTCGATCGGGGCGGTGCGCTGGAAGCGGTACCGTAGGTATTTCGCCGGCATGCCTCCAACTTCCGGGTAGGCCTTGATCGGCCGTATCTGCCCGGTCGAACGGTCATATCGGGTGATGGCACCGCTGGTACTCCCGGCGTAGACGATGTTCGGGTTGTCGGGGCGGGCGACGGCGACTCCGCCTTCCATTCCCCCGACGCCGTCCCAGTGTTGAAGCTGAAGACGCTTTCCGAAGTTGCCGCTCCGGCTCGGAACAGAGAGCACTTCCCACGTGTCCTGCTGCGAGCCGTAGACGCGATAGGGAAACTGATGGTCGACGTCGACCCGGTACATCTCAGCGGTAGGCTGATTCAGCTGGGAGGACCAGGAGGCGCCGCCGTTGATAGAGATCGCGGCCCCCCCGTCGTTTCCTTCGATCAGGATCTGATGGTCCTCGGGATGGATCCACAGGTCGTGGTTGTCTCCGTGCGGCATGGCGATAGGGCCGAAGCTCACGCCGCCATCGATCGATTTGTGGAAGTAGCGGCTGACGACGTAGACGGTGTTCTCGTCCACGGGGTCAGCGTAAATGTGCATGTAGTACCAGGGACGGTTCTGAAGCTCGCGGTCGTCGTTGATGCGCTCGAACGTCTCCCCGGCGTCGTCCGATCGATAGATGCCGCCGTCGCGTGCCTCCACCAGCGCCCAGACCCGCTCGGGCTTCGCCGGAGACACCGTGATCCCGGTGCGCCCCATCATCCCCTGGGGAAGTTCGGTGGTGAGCTTGGTCCAGTGGTCGCCCGCGTCGGTTGTCTTGTAGATGCCACCCTCGTCGCTTCCCGAGATCATCGTCCAGGGCTTTCGCTCCGCGGTCCACATCGTCGCGTAGAGAATCCGGGGGTTTTTGACGTCCATCGCGATCTCGTTGGCGCCGGTTCTCTCGCTGAACGTGGAGAACACGCTCCCAGCTCTTTCCACCGTCCATCGTTCGAAAGACGCCGCGCTGGTCGTTGGGCCCGAAGGCGTGTCCTAGGACGGCCGCGTACACGATGTTGGGGTCGTTCGGGTGGATGACGACGCGTCCAATCTGGCCCGCTTCGTCGAGCCCGACGTGTTGCCAGTTCTTCCCCGCATCGGTTGATTTGTAAACGCCGACGCCAGGAGAAACATTTCCGCGGATACAGGCGGAGCCCGTTCCGACGTAGATCACGTTGGGATCGGAGTCGGCCACGTCGATGGCCCCGACCGAGCCGGTGGCGAACTGACCGTCGGTGATGTTGAACCAGGTCTCGCCGGCGTCCGTCGTTTTCCAGACGCCGCCGCCGGTGCTGCCCATATAGAACGTGCGAGGCTCCTGCCGTACGCCGGTAACCGCTGTGGTACGCGAGCCCTTGTGGGGGCCTATCATCCGGTATTCGAGCGCCCGATAAAGCGCCGGGTCGTACGCGATGTTTCCTTGCCCTGCCACACGCGTCACGCCCCAGCTAGACGCTAGCAGCGAGAAAACAAGAATTCTGAACATGGAATGTCTCACGGTCGGTGGCTATTCGAGGCGGCGGTAGACGACCTGGACCGATGGGCCGGAGTCGGGTGATCGACGCGGCAGGTCGACGGTGAGCCGATCGCCTTCCACCGAGAACGTGGTGACCGACTCGAGACCGAGAATGTCGGGTTCCAGGCTGATGTCCCATTGACGCCGGAGCGTGTCGCCTTCCACGCGATAGGTTCCCGCCGTGCCGGAATAGCCGAGGAGTTGCTCATAGTAGGCCACTTGCTCTTCCGCTGGCAGTGCTTCGAGCTCGGCATCGGAGAGGCTCGTTCTCTGCGGGTCCATCCGGGCCAGGCAGTGATAGCCCTTCGTGAATACCCAGATGCCGCTCCAGGTGGTGTCGTCCGCGGCGGGCGCCGACGGCGGTGGTTGAGCCTGGCAACCGAGCCAGACGATCCCGGCGATCGAAATCGCTCCTAGCGCTCGATGGAGTGACGGCGAGGCGTAAGTTTCCCCAGTCCACATCGTGTCTTTCCTTCCTGTTTCCCCGGCTTCAAACCGCATGCGACGGGCGATAGAAGTTGAAACCCGCCACCTGAACGGCCGGCATCAGATTTCCGTTCAACCCCGACGAGCCGAATAGAGCCGTCTTGTAGGGACGCGACACCGCTTCGATATTCCGAGCCACCTCGTCGAGCCGAAGCGTGAACCAGGCGTTTTGAAGCGGTCTCACGACTCGGCCGTTCTCGATCCAGAAGAGCCCGTTGCGGGTCATACCGTTGACCTGCGGCGGGTCGAGCGTTCGAAGGCCCGTGTTCCAGTTCTGCGTGACCAGGAGCCCCCGTTCGACGCCGCCGATGAGGTCCTCGACAGAGCCCGCGCCACCGTCCCACACGAGGTGTGCCGCTGGTCCGTTCTCCCCGCCGGGCAGAGCGGCGAGCGTTCCCTCTTCGACCCAGACTTTCTCGCTCAACGGACGGCCTCCCGGGCCGTAAGGACTTCCGAGGATCGCGGGATGATCGGGTTTCGTCCGCAACGTCATGAGCGCACTCGCCACGCGCTCGCCGACGTTGTGAGAGGTTCCCCAGGCACCGACCGCACGCGCCGAGCCGGACCAGACGCCCAGCATCAGGCCGACGAAGGCGGCGGTGACCGAAGGTTCCAGAATCACCGTGTAGCGACCCATCTCGAAGGGCTGGGGGTCGATGGAATCTTTCGCTTTGTCGATCGCGGTCGCGGTGATCGCGTCGAAATCGATCTCCTCTACGCGGCGCATGTCCCCGATCCCCGCCCAGCCGGAGCCGATCCGGCTCGACGCGCGACCCATCGTCCCGTCCGATCGGACTGTCACCGTGTAGCCGGTCTTCGTCGCTCGCCGGTAGAACCACAGGCCCGTGCTCGTCGCGTGCGCCTCGAGCGTATCGTCCACGTGGAAGTAGCCCGAGCCGTTGAGCTCCTCGTTTTGCAAGCGCTCGATGACGCCCGCCACCTTTTGGTGGCGCTCGTCCGCGGTCAGGCTCGCGGTGGCCGCGTCGAAACCGGGGACGTCGGGATAGTCCTGAGGGCCGGCGAGCTCGCGGCGGCCCGTTCGCGGCGTCGATGCCCGGGCCATCGCCTCCGCACGCGCCACCGCGTCCCGGATCGAGCCCGGGTCGAGCTGATTGGTGATGCAGTGTCCAACGCGATCTCCGAAGGCCACGTCGATCTCGAGCGGATAGTTCAGACGGACCTGCGTGTCATCCCGGATGTAGCTGTTGGAGAAACGGATCACGTTGGTCACGCCGCAAACGACCTCCCGGTTGACCTCGTGATACCAGCTCATCGAGAGCGCTACTTCCTCGGCAGTAGCGGCATCGAAAGCGATACCGAAGATGCGCTGGACGTCGGTCTCGCCGAGGCTCAAAGCGTTGGACCTCCCACCCTAAGGTTTCGGAACCGTGCCCAGGGAGCGCCGTGCGTATTGTGGTTGCGCTGGGTGGGCTGACCGATGTCGTCGGAGTCGAGAGCTGCTGGCTGCCAGGAGGCCCGGTTGGTCACGACCTCCAGACGGTGCCAGAGCTCGTCGGGGTTTTCTCCCTGATAGTGCGCGCCGCGCAACATGCGCGTCTTGCGGCCGTCGCGGATCTCCCAGATCGCGTTGGCGGTGTACGTGTGGTTGCGCCGCTGGAAGTCCTGCACGATGCGCGTGGCGAAGCCGGAGAACAGGAGGCCACGCCGGGTGTCGGCGATGAGCTCTTCCGGCGACGGGGCGTCGTCTCCGCCGGGCTCGAGACTCACGTTGGGCATGCGACCTTGCGGTACCCGATCCCAGGATTCACTGAGGCAGCACCCGCGACTCCGCGACTCGCCGACGTAGGTGGCGAACTCCCGCGTCGTCTGAAATCCCACGAGCACACCCTCACGCACGATGTCCCACTCCTGGGTCTCGACGCCCTCGTCGTCGTAGCCACAGGTGGAGCGAAGCGTCGGTCGCTTCCGATCGGCGACGAAGTTCATCGCCTTCGAACCGAAGCGGTAGGTTCCCATATCTTCCGGGCTGAGGAACGTCGTGCCGGCGAAGTTGGTCTCGACGAGCACGGTTCGGTTGAGCTCGGTGGGATGGGCTACCGACTCGTGCTCGAACAGACACAGGTTGTGCGGATCCATGATCACGTCGGCGTCCATCTCGCTCGAGATCATCGGAGCTTTCGCTTTTTCGACCGCCTCCTCTGCGATGCGTTCGGCTTGGCCCGGATCCATGGAGCGGCGGATGTGCTCGTAGCCGATGTTGAGCGGGTTGACCCAGAAGCGCCGCTGCGCGCGAACGCCGTCGACGTTGGCCCGCGCAAAGAACGAGCCGTCGGAGCGCACGATGCGCTGCTGGATCGAGGAGCCCTCCGAGCTGGCGTAGTACTTGTTCTCGTCCCAGAAGTCCATCCACGAGAACGCGCGGTCGATGTCGGGGTTTTTTCGCACCTCCTCGTTGATGCGAAGAAGCAGCGCCACCTTCTCGTCCAGGGAGACCGCGAAAGGATCTTCGTCATGGGGAGTCTCGTAACTGTCCTCGTGCGCCGGCTCGGGAACCAACCGAATCGGATCGGTCATCGTGCGTGCGGCCTTTTCCGCGAGGTCGACGGCCAGCTCGGCCACCGCCACCATTTCGTCCTCCCCGAGGATGGGAGAGGCGGCGAAGCCCCAGGCGCCGTCTTTCAGGACCCGGACGTTGAACCCGATGTCGACCTTCTCGAGGACGTGCTCGGGCGAGGCCCCGTAGTGCCATTCACCGCCGATACCCGAGATCGTCTGGCCATCGGCTGCGAGGGTTTGAATGGTGTTCCGGACGATGCGCACATCGGCGAAGGAGGCGTTGCGCCGCGTGGCCCTCAGAAGCCCCACCGCGGCGAGTGCCTTCTTCGCCTCGACGTTGTCCACAACTTCCGCTGACGAGCGCTCGGGGCGCGACGACCGGCATCCGGGGAGGGGAAGGACGACCGCCGCGGAGGTCCCACAGAGTTGGACGAAACGTCGGCGGGTGATCACTGTTCCTCCGTGAGCTGTGCGAGTGCTGCTTCCGACATCAAAACCCCGTGGGAGCGCGGCCCGGCTCCGGAGGGCCGGATCGCGTCCAGCTGGTCGCTGTCGTAGGGAAACATCAGCACGCGCTGCACGTACCACTCGAACGCCGGTCGTCCGACCACATAGGCCCCGGCCATCGTCGATCGGTTTTCCTGGAGCCAGGAGCGGTAGTCGTGGAGAGCCTCGGCCAGCGTGTACTCCCGGCGCGCGACCCGGCGTGTAGCAAAGGCGAGCGGCTTTTCCAATGGGATGGATAGAGTGCGCGCGTGGACGGAGCTCACCTTTCCACCTTCCGCGCTTCGTGGCGTCATCGCGTATACGCTCCGATGGTGTTATACCACCGTTGAGCCGCAACCTTCTGGTGCGCGGAAAGAGCATGCGAGACCCACGGCTCGGGAGGTAAATGATGGGTATGACCGTTGCGCAAGCGTTGGCGCGGGGAATGAAGGCGTTCGGTGCGAAGTACGTTTTCACGCTGACCGGCGCCCCTCAGGACCCGCTGCTCGAGATGCAGAATCGCGAGGAGATCCGGGTCGTTCTCGCTCGAAGCGAGCGGTCAGCATTCTGCATGGCGGACGCCCATGCACGGCTCACCGGAAAGCCAGCCTTCGGCGAGGTCCAGTTCGGTCCCGGGGCCACCTATTTGCCGCCGTCGTTGATCGATGCTTTCTGGGCCAAGAGTCCGCTCGTGGCCATCAGCGCTTCCACGAGCACACGGATGAAACACCGACTGGACTATCAGGAGGTGGACCAGCTCCCGATGTTCCAGCCTTTCACCAAGTGGAGCGCAGAGCTTCCCGCCCCCGATCGCATCCTCGACTTGCTGGCGACGGCAGTTCGTGCCGCGGTTTCCGGTGTTCCCGGCCCGGTATATCTTTCCATCCCGCATGATTTCTTCTCCGCAACTCTCAGTAGCTCTGCTTCGATCGACTGCGACGCAACGATGATGGAAGTTCCAGGCTGGCGCGTGGCTCCACCGGTCTCCGAGATCGAAGCGGCGCTTGCGATCCTGGCGCAAGCGGAGCGCCCGCTCATCTTGGCCGGTGGCGGCGTTTTGCTCTCGAAAGCGTGGGAGGAGCTGACCCGCTTCGCGGAGAGGCTCGACCTACCCGTCGTCACTTCGCTCGCCGGAAAGGGATCGATCGCCGAGACGCATCCGCTTGCGGTGGGCGTTGCGGGGCGCTATTCGCGAAAGGTGGCGAACGAGATCCTTGCAATGTGCGACACGTGTCTGGTGGTCGGCTCGCGTCTGGGCGCGTTGGCCACGGACGGATTCACGCTGCCGCATCCGAAGAGCCGGATTATTCACGTCGACCTCGACCCGATGACGCTGGGGCGGACGTACCGCGAAGAGCTTTCGATGGTGGGCGACGCGAAGACGTCGCTCGGACTTTTCCTGGATGCGGCGCAGGGTGCACGGAAGCTTGCGTGGCAGGACTGGACGGCAGAGGTTCGGCGCAAGGTGGCGGACTGGCGGTCCCGGTTTCAGGAGATCGTCGGGAAACCGATGCTCGAAGGCCGCATCGATCCAAGGTTCGTCATGAGCGTGCTCAACGAGCACGTGCGAGAAAACGATGTGGTGGTTGCGGACACCGGCTATATGGCGAACTGGGCGTCCACTTTGATCGAGCAGAAACGGGCGGGCCGATTCAGCCTGCGCGCAGCCGGCTCCCTTGGTTGGGCTTTTCCGGGAGCGATGGGTGCGAAGCTCGCGGTGGGGGACGAACAGCGCGTTGTCTGCCTGACCGGCGACGGTGGCCTCGGTTATCACCTCGCCGATATGGAGACGGCGCTCCGATGGAAGCTCCCCGTCGTCACCGTCGTCATGAACAACGCTTCACTCGCCTTCGAGTACCACGTCCAGAAATACCTTCACAAAGAGCTCTGTCCGGAAGCGAGTGATTTCCTCGACACCGACTTCGCGTCCGTCGCTCGTGCCTTCGGAGCGCACGGGGAGCGGGTCGTAGATCCCGACGAGTTCGAGCCTGCCCTTCGCCGGGCGGAAGCGTCGGGGAAGCCGGCCCTGGTCGACGTGGTCGTTTCCCGCCAAGTCCCCGCCCCGACCACACGCTACGACGCCGCGCAGCCAAGGGAGCTGTGAGTCGGGTGGGGTTGCGGCTTTTGCCCGAGGCCTATTCGCGGGAGCACTTCTTGCCAGTCGAGCGCGACTCCCAGCCGAGGCGTCGATTTGCTCCCGGGAAGAATCATCAGGAATCGCTCGCCATCGGGAGCGACATCGTACGAGGGATTGCCATACGCGTTCGTGCGAAAGACGCCTTCGAACACGACGGCCGGCTCTCCCACCTGGAGCGCGGGCCGGGTCCTGATCGGAATCCTCATCATGACGTTCTCCCGTCGATGGAAGAGCTCCGATCCGTCGGGCCCCCAGACCGCTTCGGCGCCACCCGCGGTCGTGATCTGGATCGGTTCACCCCCGCCGTCCCTTCGTGAACGCGGTGACGACGAGTCTGGCCCCGTCCGGAGAGATCGCCAAACGGCGGGAGGAGCCGGTATGGACGGAGCCAATATCGTCCATTGCGATCAAGGGACCTCCAGAATCCTGCACCGGTGACGCCGAAGCGCCGGGACCCAGAACCATGGCCGCCAGCGCCGCGGCGAGGAGCGGACGCCGGCTCCCGCGTTTGGCCTCCGCGCCGCTCATGGCCCGACATTTGGTCCCACCTACTTTAGGCGCGCGTATACTAAGGCGTTTCTTCACCGCATCGCATGAGAGGAGTTCAAAATGGCGTGCATCCCGGCTCGTCGTGAACAAACTCGATTCCTGATCGTCGTGACCGGTCTGCTTTGGAGCGTTCTCGCGGTGAGCGCGACGCATGCTTCCGGCCAGAGCGAGCGACTCACGGTCGAGAACGTCACCACGCGGCTTCCCAGCTTGATCGGAACGGCTCCAAGCCGCCCGGTGTGGTCTCCCGACAGCTCGCGACTGGCCTTTCTTTGGAACGACGAAGGCATGCCGTTTCGAGACGTGTGGTTCGTCGAGGCCACCGGCGATCGACCGATGCGCCTCACCGACATGAAGCCCGGCCGCGACGCGCTACCAACCGATATCGATCCCGAAGACGATCCGGTCGCTCGGCTGTCTCGAAGGCTCGAAGCCCGAACCGATGGCGGTGTATCGGAGGTGATCTGGACGCCCGAGGGGATGGCGCTGCTCTTCATTTTTCGGGGAGCGATCTACCGGGTGGAAATCGGCGGCGCGGAGCCAGAGCGCTTGCCTGGCCAGCCGGGAGGGGCATCGCATCTCGCCTTCTCACCCGGCGGGCGCTATCTCTCCTTTCTCCAAGCCGGAGATCTTTGGCTGTGGGATCAGGAGTCGAACGAACGCGTGCAAGCCACCGAGGTGGGAGTCCCTCCCGTCGGCACCGTGCCGGGAGGCCGTTACTTCCGTCCCGACGTCGAGTTCGGAACCTATATCTGGGATGCGGGTAAACCGACATACCTCTGGTCACCGAACGCGCGTTATGTCGCTTTGCACTACGAGGACCGCCGCGCCATGAGGAAAGTCCCGTTTCCTTACTACCTCGACGAGGAAACGGTGCCGAACTTGGTTCGCCGGGGCTACCCGGGAGACTTCGACGAGATCCGCGCCATCGCTCTTTACTCGGTCGCCGAAGGGCGCTTTCGATTCGTGCCGCTCGCGGACTCCACGTACCGTCGCTTCAATCATTTCGAATGGTCTCCGGACGGCGAAACGCTCCTCGTCGATCAAAGCTCGGAGGACGGCAACGAGCGGAGGATCTACCTCGTGACCGCAGAGACGCTGTCCGTTCGGGAGCTATGGCACGATCGCGCGGAGCGGCGCCTCTATCCCAACTACACTTCTATCTGGCGCTCGGACGGCGAGGCCATATTCTTCGTCGCCGATCTGGACGAGCGCTATCGCCTCTACGAGCTCTCTCTCGCCGGCGGGCCGCCCCAGCCACGAAGCGAAGCGAGCTGGGACGTCGTCGGCGCAAGCGGTCAGAGTGTCGTCCTCTCACCCAAACGAGGCGAGATCGTCTTCGTCTCCAACGAGAAGAGTCCCTACGAGAGACAGGTCTATCGGGTACCGGAGGCGGGAGGAGCGCCGCAGCCAATCACGACGATGCCGGGGACCCACGAGCCCTTCGTCTCCCCGGACGGCACGTTTCTCGCGGTGCTCCACTCCAGCGATATCTTGCCTACCGAGCTTTACCTTCAGAGCATGGACGGCGGAGACCAGGAGCGGCGGGTGACCCACTCTCCGACGGACGCGTTCGACGATTATCCGTGGATCGAGCCGCGCTACGTCAACTTCGAGAGTCGCATCGACGACTACACCCTGCACGGCCGTCTCGTGCTACCGCCGTCGCTCGCGCCGGGGAAGAAATATCCAGTGATCGTGGGCCCGGTGTACTCGAACAGTGCGAGGAACCGCTGGGCGGGCTCGAGAGGAACGCTACAACAATACCTCGCCCTCGAAGGGAGCTATATCGGGCTCCAGGTGGATATTCGGGGAAGCACGGGATACGGCCGTTCATTCCGCGAGGCGTTCCACTCGGACACCGGCGGCGGCGACATCAAAGACCTGGCGAGCGCCGTTGCCTTTCTGAAGACGCTCCCCTACGTCGATCCGGACCGCATCGGTATCTGGGGCAGTAGTTACGGCGGTACGCTGACGGTGTTCTCGCTCTTCAAAAAGCCCGGTTTGTTTCGCGCCGGCGTCGCTGCCGCGCCGGCGGTCGACGCTCGATTTTTCGGCACCGACGACATTGCCCTCATGGGGCTCCCCCGAACCGACCCGGATGTGTATCGCCGCGTCTCGGCGATCCATCTGGGCGAAAACCTCGAGGATCCCCTGCTCATCCTCCACGGAATGCAGGACGCTATCGTTCCTTTCAAAACCTCGCTTGTGCTGGCGGAAAAACTGATGCTGCTCGGCAAGAACTTCGACTTCGTCTTTGCCCCGGCTGCCACACACGCCTGGACCCGGAAAGAGCACGAGGCGATCTTCCTGACGCGAAAGCTGGTGGAGCATTTCGACCGCCATCTGGGCAGAGGACCCAGCGCCGCGAAGTCCGAAAATCCGTAACCCAGCAGAGTTGCGCTTCGCCGTTTAGTGTCTCGTCCGGGGATGGTGGAAACCCCTCGCCTTCAGGCGCCTTCAGGCGAAGAAAAGATTGTCGATGTCCCCGAAGGGGACGAGACTCCCCCGACTGAAGTCGGGGGGTTGAGAATGAAGCGGGCGCATGAAGTCGACTTCCAGTCGACGCGCCCGCGCAATCCACCGGCTTAAGCCGGCTTAAGCCGGTGGTTGATTTAATGGATGGCGACCGGTGCAACCGTCGATCCCGTCGCTCCCTGAAGCTTCAGCGGTTGGACGACGAAGGCGAACTCGTAGACCTGTCGCGAGGCCAGCTTGTCCAGCTTCATCCGCTCGACGAGGTGGATGCCGTTCACCACGAGCATGATCTGATGCACCGGCAAAGAGATCTGAGTGTCGGGATTAGGCGAGACCTCGACAGGCGTGTTGTCCGCGCCGAGAAGCATCGGGTCGCGCTCCACGAGCCACTCCGCCGCGGCGATCCCGATCCCGGGGCCACTGGCTGCGAAGCGCTCGGGCTCGCTATTGAAGAGCGTCCCCCAGCCGGTGTGGATCAGCACGGCATCCCCGGCCTGTAGCGTCACTTGCTGCCGCCGCAGTGCCTGCTCGAGATCCTCTACGGAGATCTCGTAGCGCTCCGGCAGAATCGGAACGCCTTTGAGCGCGGCCACGTCGATGAGAACGCCTCGCGTCATGAGCGTGCCGACCTTTTCTACGCCCAGCCGCGTGAGTCCGGAGCGGGTCATGACGTCGCTCAGCTCGATACAGTTGTAGAGGTGGTCGCCGATGGTCTGGTGGCCGAACGCGTCGAACTGGGTTCCCACCTGCCCCATCTCCGCGACGACGAGCTCTTCATTCGAGCCGCGACGGTTGGACTCCGGGTTCATCCTTGTGGGCTTCATATACAAGTCGAAGTGCCGGTCTCCGAGCGGTATCGTTTCCGACAACACGTGCGCGAGCTCGATGACTTCTCCGGTGCGGATGAGACGGGCGGCCCGGAGCACGCTGTCGGGCCCCCATGTGGTTCGCCGCACCCTTCTCGTCGCCGGCTCCCCATCCGCTCGGGCAGCGCTCTTGCTCGGACGGCGGTGTCCAAGACTGCGCCCGCGCAGCACCCTCCACGGCCACGAGCGCCATGAAAAAGAACGGGGTGGTACCGATGATCGTAGCGCATCGCATGGTCGTCTCCCGGGTCAAAGGCTTCTTCGCACAGACATCAATAGGGATCTCGACGTGTCAACCCGATGATGCGGTTGGACGGGACGAGGTACTGCCGGGCTATCCGCTGCAGGTCTTCGGCGGACGCCGTCTGGCGAGCGTTCGCCAGCTGTCCATGACCTGAAATCGCCCGAGCGTCCAAGCGAGGTCGCTTCGGTGCGATCGAAGCTGCTCCCATTCGACCCGCAGAGCCTTGCGGGCCCGGGCGAGACGATCCGCGTCGGCTTCCAGACAAAAGAGGAGCTCCAGGTTCTCCCGTGGAAGATCCATCGAGATGTCCATGTGCTCGCTTCCGGTCGTTGCGGGAACCGGATCGAAATGGCGGGCTCGCGCGCCGTAGCGCCGGTACCAGTTGTACTCGGCCCAGAAGACACGGTGCCGGGAGCTCTCGTCCGCAAGCGCGTACAATCGCTTTCGGAGCGCCTCCATCTTAGAAGACGTCACGGATGCGCAGCTCGTTGCGCGCGCGACGGCGCTCCTCGACAAGCTCCTGCTCCACTTCGTAAATCTCGTGCAGAATCGGGAACTCCGCCTGGAAGTCGGTCGTTCCGATCGTGGTCGTTCCCTGATGGATCACGTGCTCGAGAAAGTGGGAGGCGCCGTGCTCACCGGCAGGCTCCTGCATCGATCCGAACCGATACCACAGGCTCGCGGCAATGCGCGGCACGCGGTCGTCCTCGACGACGAGGACGCGGAAGCCGTTGTCGAGAAGGACTTCGTGAATGTCGAGTGGGCTGGCCGACAACGCCGTCCCGGGTAAGAGCGCCGCGACAACGAAAACGGTAATTCTCGTCAAAGGACCTCCTCGACTATGTGTCGAACGGGCCGAAACTGCCGGGGATTGTATCCGGCTGGGCGGTTAGAAGCGAGAACCTTTTACTGGGATCTGCCTAAAACGTTCGCTACGGCCTCTGGAATCTCGTCGAATCGGTCGACCACGTGAGCGAAAGCGGCGAGCAGGCGCTCCTTTTTAGCCCTTACCGAAAACTCTCCCACCGCGACCCGTCGACTCGTGTGTCCGAAGCTCGCGCTTCGGGGGAGGCTTTCGAGCGCCTCTCCGCACACGAAGGCGACGACGGGCTTGGTGAATCGACCGGAAGACAGGATCTCGGCGCTTCGACTTCATGTGCGCCCCCCGGCTCGCCGAAGAATACGACGCATGTACTGCACGTGGACGCGCGCCTGCTGGCCCGTAGTGCCCTGCACCAGAACACGAGTATCGCCGTCCAGCAGAATGCTCATCCTTGGTGCTCGAGCACATCGTTCGCGAGCTCGACGACGCGCTCGACGGCGCACTCCAGCGAAAGCCCTTCGTCGACGCCGCGGAAAGGAAGCTCGGCTCAGCTCTTTGTCGGCGGCGTTGACGGCAGGTGTTGATGAGCAAGCTCGAGCCGGGGGCGCGTAGTCGGAGATTGACGTATGAGCGGTCGGGAAGACGAGCGAGTAGCGTTGGCAGCCACGGCTGAAAGAATAGACTGCAGTTTCGGAGGAGCGCGGAACCTCACGGAACGTTCAGGCCGGCGACTCGACTGCGATTCCGTTAAGACGCGACGCGTCCCGAAGACGACTGTCGTAGGTTACGAGCGCCGCCACTGGCTCGACGGTGGAAAGCGCGGTGGCAAGATGAATGGCGTCTAGAGACCGCAACGTTTTTGGATCCAACTCGGCCGCGGTTCGGAGCACGGGATCGTCGATTCTGATGAGTGAGATGCGGGACAGAACCGCTCGCGCGCGCCGAACGAGCACCTCATCACCTCCCGCACGCTGAACGGCGCGTCTCACCTCCACGAAAGCCAGAGCACTCGACACACGTTCCGGGTCCGTGCCGAGCAACGCGATGAGAGCGTCTGTTTCGGGCTCTGGCGCGACCAGCTTTACGATCGCTGACGCGTCCACGTAGAGCAATCGTCTCTCTTAAGGCCGCTCGTCGCGAATCTCCGCCAGCGCCTCGCTGAGCTCTCGCGTGGGCTTTCCGGCGGGCCGCCCGAGATTCAGCAAATCCCCGTCGGGTCTCGAAGCCCGTCCTAGGGCGATCAACCTGCTCAGAGGAGTCGCCGGCTCAGGCACCGGTATCAACACCGCTACCGATCGACCACGCTCGGTCACTTCGAGCGTTTCTCCCTTCCGAACCCTGCGTAGATAAACGCTCAGGTTCTGGCGCAGCTTCCGTCACCACACAGGCGCAAAGACAGATGAGGAAAACGAGAACACGGCGCATGGCGGCGGAGTTTTGCCTTATTGAGTCGGGAACTGCGCGCGTAAATCGTTGATTGCAAGGCCTGACGAGTAATGACGAGGGACAGGTCGCCGGCTACTTCATCACCGGAGGTAACACCTTGTCGGATGCCGTCCGGTAGGCAGGGCCGTTCATCACGATGTACCGCATCTGGCCGTCGAACTCGTACGGCACGTTGCGGGGGATATAGACGAAGTCGCCAGCCGAGGCCTTCTCGATCGGGGCGCCGTCTCCCACCTGGAACCGCCCTTCACCATCGATGATATAGTAGACGCGGTCACTTACCTCGTTCACGATCCTATCGTGATGCCCCCAGATCCGCACCCAGGTGACGCTGATGTCGGCGGTGTGCTCGTCGATGTTGATCACCCGCTTCAGCACCAGCGGCCGCCCCTCCTGGGGAACATCGGGGATGGCGTTTCCCGGCATGACTCCGCCCTTCCGCGCGATGGTCGAGCTTCGGGCGGGTTGCTGTGCGGCAGCGGAGGACGCGCCGAGCAAAGCGAACGTGATAACTAGCGCGACTTGATGAGCTTGCATCGTATGACTCCTTGAGCTGGTGGGCCGGGACGCCAGTGCGTTGATCACGGATTGGTTGCGCGCGGCGGAAACCGCGGCCCGATCAACGGACTACTGTCAAGCCGGTCACCAGTCTAAAGGTAAAGGATAGGAAAGGAAATTCCAAAGCCTGCTCTGAGGCTTCCACTGAATTTCTCCAGCTTGAACGAGGTAACGTCACCTCGTTCAGTATCGGTGACCTCAGCAAAGGCTCCCGGAGCCAGACAAGGAGGTGAGGTTGGGCTCAGACAGTAGGTCCATCTCCTCCGTCCTCCCAACCCAGCCCCGCAGTTCCAACGCAGCGCGAGCGACTCTCGAGAGATCAGCGAGAGCGATTGCTCGCGTCTGTTCGACGTGCCACCCAGGTTCAGCATCGAAGACCATCCGGTTCTTGGTCGCCGACTCAGCCGTGGCGGTCCGTTCGCTGCCTCGCCGCTGCCTTTGGCAGCGTTGCATCACTTGATGGCGGAAGCACCACCGGTGATGGTCAGTCCGACTCTGTCTCGAACGGTACGATCTTGTCGGCCAGGTCAGCGACAACGGAAGGAAAGTCGGACGTAGCTGCGCGGGTCGCCGAGATGACGGGCCAGTACTTGCACCTCACCCGGCCACGAAACAAGGAGGTGCGTGCAGCTTGCATCACGCCACTCGTCGATGAAGGCTCGGTCGCGGGCAAGCTCACCCGAGAGGGCGAATGTGCCGGGAGCCGGAAGACCTGGCCTGACCACGATCTCAGTGGGCGAGTCAGCCACGATCGGAGCATCGCTCGCCTTTACGGGCGCGGCTAGCCATACCGGGAGCTCGGTTTGCACCGGTGGCGGGGCCAGCACAACCCCGTGAGACAGCCGACCCACGAGGGCCTCGCGGAATCGACGAAGCGTCTCGGGTCCGGGGTCGCCGGCCACAATCGCAACCGCACGTCCACCCGATAGGTTGTCGAGGACCGCGAGCTCCTCGGCGATCGTCAACGGGTGCTCGGCGGAGAGGTCCACCTTCACGACGACCCGAACGAAATCCGTTTGCTCGGCGACCCTTGCAGCCCGGATCACTTCGGTACCTGGCGCGCCGGTCACCATGACTGCCCACAGACCGAGCGCGTCGGCGTGGCGAGCCCGCCCGAGCTCGGCGTCGTCTTCGAGCACCAAGCCGAGCCTCATGAACCAACCTCGACGAGTTGGGGCGCGACCTCGGAGCCGATGCGCTCGATCACCTCGGTGAGTGCCGTCCTTGGTAGCGCGTCGTACCCGATCCGGCACACGATCAACTCGACGTCATCGTATCGAGTCAACCCACCGACGACTTCGTCGGCGGTTCCGATGATTGCCGAAGACCCCACCGTGTCCATCGACGCCTCGATCTGACGAGCGAAATCGACACCCTGTTCCGCGGCTCCCCATCCCAGCCCCGCGTAGACGAGGTAGCTGCTCCGCACCCATTCCACCGCACGCCGGCGTTCTGCCTCGCCGTCTACTACCCAAACGTTCCGCAGCAGACCGATGGGCGGAGGGTTGCCCCCCGGCTCCCCGGACTCGGACCACGCCTCGCGGTGCGCGGCGACCAGCTCGTCGACCACTTCCTTGGAAAACGCGCCCGAGATGAACAGACCGGCCCCGCGACGGCCGGCTCGGCGCGCTCCTGCCGCGCTCGTCATCCCGACCCAGAGCGGTGGTCCGTCGGGGGACGCGCTCGCGGCCACCACGTCGAGGCCACGCTCCATACGGGCTCGACGATCGGCGATGCGCAGGTCCTTGGCTTCGAACTCGATCGCGCGGTACCCCATGCCCAAACCCAACTCGAATCGTCCACCGGAGACCCGATGGAGCTCCGCGGCACCGGCGGCCACTCGCTCGGCGCGTTGCAGAGGGAGGAGCAGAACCCCGGTACCCACACGCAGCCGGGACGTAGCGCTCAGTACCGCCGACGCTGAGGGCAGCAATGCCGGGCAGTACCCGTCGTAGAACACGTGGTGCTCCGATAGCCATAAGCTGTCGAGCCCAACCCTCTCCGCGAGCTTGGCGTCCTCACGCAATTCGGCATAGGCCTGGCCGAATGGCCGCGGTGCTGTCGCCGTCGACTGGAGACACCAGAGCCCAATCCCGATTCGCACGATGGATAACCTCGTCAGTAGACGTTTAACGGAATCACTCCGATGAAGTCAAACAGAGCTTCACGACGAGCTCAATGCGATCAGTGCGACGAGAAAGCGGAGGGCGTTGATCAAGCGATCAGCTCGAGGAGGCATTTTCGTCTCGCCGACCCTGGGTTGCAAGCACCACCGCCGGCGGGAAAGATCGTCGAGTGCCCATTTCACTTCGCGGCTAGCTCGTTTGCCTTACTCGATCTTCAGAAGACGAGCGGCGTTTTCGTAGACGAGCTTGTCGACCACCTCTGGCGCGAAGGGATATTCGAGAAAGCGGTTCAAATCGTCGAGGGGACGAAAAGGGAATCCGCTTGCGTAGATGACTCTGTCCTGCAGGATCGTATTGGCGGCCTCGAAAATAGGCTCGGCGCCCGGAAGGAACTCGCAGATCGAAGCTTCCGGATAGACGTTGTCCCGGCGGTAGGCGAGTGCAATGACCTCGGTTTCATGACGGCCTCCAGTCTCCGCGCGATTGTATAACCGCTGGCAGCCGGCTTGTCCACGTGATACATCGTCGCGTAAGGAGAAACCGATGTTGTGCCGGCCTCGCTACCGACGGCTTAGCTTTCTCGCGCTGTGCGTGATGCTCCGTCCGTTTCGCAGCAAAGAAGAATATCGACAAAGCCGGAAGCATTAGGGCGATGACGTCGACCCTCGACCTTGTGCTCGAGCGCGGTGTCTTGCGCGTCGCGGTGGCCTATACACCGCCTCCGGAAGAGGGCTCGCACCCGGAGTTCTACTTGGATCCCCGGACGAGCGAGCCGAGCGGCGTGGTGTGCGAGCTGGGCCGGATCATGGCCTCGGATCTCGGAGTGCGCCCGGAGTTCGTGGACATCGCCTGGGCAGATCACATGACGGCGTTACTCGATGCCGACGTGGCTGATGAGCTATACGAACACTCCTGAGAGGGCGCTTCATGTGGACTTCGCCGGTCCGTTGCTTCCCTCCGAGATCGTGGTCGTGGTTCGGAGCGACACCGGTATCGAGAGCCTCGCCGCACTGGATGAACCATCGAAGAGCTTCGGAGTGGAACCGGGCTCTTCGATCGTCCAGGTGGTCGGCCGTCGATTCTTCAGCGCCCGGGTCCTGGAATCGAACATCGCCGGTGCTCGCGCTCGCTAACGGAGACGTCGATGCCTGGGTGACGGACGCCGTCACGCGCATCTTCATGAAACAGAATCCTGGGCTCGTTCTTCTTCGAGAGGGAGACGGCCGACGCCTCGTCCTTGCCCGCGAGTACGGGCACCCCGCCCATACGACGAAACGACGCGAGGTTCCTGAACTGGGTTCGGAACTGGCTCCAGTATCACACCGCACAGGGCACCATCGACTACTGGTGCCGCGAGTACTGGTTCTCCTGGATGGCGGATTGAGTTTCAGGTTTGGAGCATCTCCCATTTCTGTGGGCAGATTCCCTCGAATGTGGTACACGTGAGCAACGATGCGGAACAGGAATCCTTGCGGGGCGTTGGCCTCGAGCGTGCTTGCCTTCGTCGCGATCGGCGCTGCGGCTCCGCGGACCGAGGGCGTTCAGAACGCGATGGAGGGAGACCCGAAGGCTCTCGAGCAGGGGATGCACATGTACCGGCACCGGTGCGGCGTCTGCCACGGCTTTGATGGGCTCGGCTACCGGGGACCGGATCTGAAGAACGGCCCGTGGCTTCACGGCGACAGCGATGCCGACCTGTTCCGGGTCATCTCGCAAGGTGTGCCCGGATCGGAGATGGGCCCCGGCTCGGCTGACGGAGGACGAAGTCTGGATGGTGATCGCGTATCTGCGCAGCTTGAGGAGCTCGGGAACGGATCGACAAGAGCCGGGAGATGCTGCCGCCGGTGAGGAGATTTATTGGGGCAAAGGTCTGTGCGATCAGTGTCACCGAATCCAAGGTCGTGGCGGGCGGCTCGGCCCCGATTTGTCGAACATCGGCCGGGCACGCTCACGATCGGCGCTGACACGGGAGCTCCGTAATGCGAGCGAGTACTTCCCTCCGGGATACGAGCCCGTCACCGTTGTCCTTCGGGACGGGAGGCGCATTCCCGGTGTCAGGAAGAACGAAGATACCTTTTCGATTCAATGGATGGATGCGTACGAGGAGCTTCGCCTTCTCCTCAAGAGTGACGTGGCAGAGGTCATCCACGAAAAGCGTTCGCTCATGCCGGACTACGGTCCCGAGAAGTTCACGGACGCCGAACTCGACGATCTCGTGAGCTACCTCCGCACCCTTGGAACCACGGCGGCTCTCACCGGAACGGCGAAGGATATAGCGCAGGGGATCGGTCGCGAAGACCTCCTCGCGGGGCTCGACAACCCACAACGGTGGCTCACATATTCGGGAGACTATACCGGCCAGCGGAACAGTCCGTTGGCCCGTATCACGACGGAGAACGTGCGGAGCCTGGCGCCCCGATGGACGTTTCAAACCGGTGTCCTCGGAAAGTTCGAGGCATCGCCCATCGTCGTCGACGGGGTCCTGTTCGTCACGGGGCAGGACAACCACGCCTGGGCTCTCGACGCCCGGACCGGCCGAACCATCTGGCACTATCGCAAGCCGCTGCCGGAGCTCCTCAACGTCTGCTGCGGCTCCGTCAATCGTGGCTTTGCGATATATCAGGGCCGACTCTACATGGCGACGCTCGACGCGCGTCTGGTGGCGCTGGACGCGAAGACGGGAAGTCTGATCTGGGACGTCCACATTGCCGATCCCGGACGGGGCTACTCCGCCACCGCCGCGCCGCTGGTGGTGAAGGACAAGGTGGTGGTAGGCATTGCCGGTGCCGAGTACGGCACGCGAGGGTTTCTGGACGCCTACGATGCCGACACCGGAAAGAGGCGCTGGCGCTTCTGGACGGTGCCCGAGCCCGGCCAGCCCGGCGGCGACACCTGGGCAGGGGACGCGTGGCAGCGCGGTGGAGGCTCCACGTGGTTGACGGGAACTTACGATCCCGAGTTGAACCTCCTCTATTGGGGAACCGGGAACCCCGGCCCGGACCTTCTGGGCGAAGTGCGCCCCGGGGCCAACCTCTACACCGATTCGGTGGTGGCCCTCGATGCCGACACCGGCGAGCTGCGGTGGTACTACCAGTTCACGCCCCACGACACGCACGACTGGGATGCGAACCAGGTGCCGGTGCTCGCGGACATCGAAGGAGAGCTGGGCACGCAAAAGCTCTTGATGCTGGCCAACCGGAACGGTTTCTTCTACACCCTCGATCGGACGAACGGAGAGCTCTTGCAGGCAAAGCCCTACGTTCACACTACCTGGGCTGAGGAGATTGGGCCGGATGGCAAACCCGTCCTGCTTCCCGATAACACGCCCAGCGCCGACGGCACCTTCACGTGTCCCGACGTCGAAGGAGCGACGAACTGGATGTCTCCTTCTTTCAACCCTTCCACCGGATGGTTCTATGTGACGGCCCGTGAAGCCTGCGCGACCTACTACGCATGGCCCCAGGAGTTCATCGAGGGCCAGTACCTATTTCGGCGGTACGTACCGGCCTTCGGGCCCCCGCGCCTTTAGCGCGCTGCGGGCCATCGATCCGCTCACCGCGGAAATAAAGTGGGAGTTCCGCTACTTCACCGCCTCGATGGGAGGCACCCTCGCAACGGATGGCGGCCTCGTCTTCGGCGGCGACATGGACGGAAACCTGATGGCGTTCGACGCCCGCACCGGTGAGGACCTGTGGCATTTTCAGACAGGCGCCCCCATCTGGGCTGCTCCCATCACGTACATGCTGGACGAAACGCAGTACGTCATGATTCCGTCCGGAACGACCCTCTTCGCCTTCGCCGTTCGGGACGAGTGAGGTTGTTTGCGGCAAACCTGTATTGTTCCTGTATGCTCTGTTGCGAACCGTCGCACATAGAGTTGCGGCTGAGAGTTCTCGAGTTCTCGTTTGTTCGGCCTTCCTACCTTTTCCGACGTTTCGTCCACCGGCATTCTGCTGCTGATCCTGACCTATTTCCTGTCGTTCTTCGTCAAAGGTGCGGTCGGGCTCGGTGCGCTGTCGCCGGTGATCCTTTTCGGTACTTTTTTCCTGGGGCCTCACCGTGCGGTGCTTCTGGGGCTTACCACCAATGCGTTTTCCCAGATCCAGTTCCTGCATCAGGGCATACGAGACGGCGACTGGAGGATCGCGCGGCGCGTTCGTCGCCAACTACATCGGAGCGGCGGTCGGTATCTGGATCTTTGGAAGACTCGATGCTACCTGGCTGACCTTGGTTCTGGGAACGGCCCTCGGTCTGGTCGCCTTTGCGGAACAGTCACAGCTGCTCGCTTTGCTTTCGGAGCGCGTCGACATGTCCCGGACCGTTTGGCTGGTGCCTCTGGCGGCGACGGCCGGGCTCGTGAGCGGGGTCAGCGGAGCCGGAGGTATCTTCTTTATCGCTACGTACCTGCGCAACGTCTGTCCCGATGCCCGCACTTTCCGCGGCACGACGCTGCTTCTGAGCGCTCTTATCGTTGGGTGGCGGACGGTACTTCTGGTCGCGAGCGGCTACATCACCCGCCAGACGGTGGCTGAGGCGGCAATACTGTTTCCGGTGGTTCTTTTGGGGGGCCTCGCCGGGACTTGGTTCTTTCGCCGCCTTCCGACCGAGCGCTTCTATCAAATCTTTCAAGCGGTTCTGCTCCTCGCCGCCGCCAGCTTGATCTGGAAAGGTCTGAGCGACGTGGCTTGACGCCCGGGTTATAGTCGACCGAAGCCGGAGGAGAAACGGTGGCTCTCAAAACGCGCTTTCACGAAGGCGAGACACTCGTCGGAACCTGGCTCAACGGACCCAACGCCTCGCAGGTCGAGATCATTCGGGCACGCCGGCTTCGATTTCGTCATCCTCGACTCCGAGCACAGCTCCTATGGCCTCGACCAGTGCGAGCCCCTGGTGCGCGCCGCCGATTCGGTGAGGCTCCCGAGCCTGGTGCGTGTAGCGCCCGGCGATGCGCGCGAAGTCGCCAAGGCGCTCGACTTCGGAGCCGGGCCTCCCTGAGAGTGGAGCCTTTCGGACCTCGTCTGACGCGAGCGGTTCATCACCACTTCGGATCGTGCGTTATACTCTCCCTCGCATCGACAGGAGCGACGCACGTGTTCGGTGAGGAAACATGAGCCGCCCCGCATCCGTGGGAGTGGCTGCGGCAGTCAACGGGAAGTCCCGCCGTAGTTTCTTGCGGGCCGTCTTTGTGTGGCTCGGCTCGATGCTCTCGGGGCTCTTCCCGCGATGGACGAAGAGAGCGCGGAGCGCTCCGCTCGAATCCGATGGCTTGAATGAGGAGTTACTTCATGCCGTCGCCCGTACGGTGCTTCCGAGCGAGCTCGACGATGCAGCGAGAGCGTGCGCGGTAGACGCATTCCTCGGTTGGCTTCGCGGCTATCGAGCCGGCGCCGTGCTCGACCACGGCTACGGCTTCACGGAGATTCGAAGAGCACCCGAGAATCCCGCGCGCGGGTATCAAGGCGACCTGACGGAGCTGACGAGCCGAGCGGAGGCGGAGTTCGGCGCCTCCTTCGGTTCGCTGGACGCGCGACAAAAGCGCACGCTCATCGAGGCCGCCATCGGGGCGCGACACCCCGGGACATCGGAACTCGCCGCGCGTCCCGGCGACTCCCATGTCGCCGTCGCGCTCGTGACGCATTATTTTCGGAGCACGGACGCCAACGACCGCTGCTACCGCCGTGAGATCGGCGCGAGGACCTGTCGGGACCTTTTCCGCGCGGTCGACGAGCCGCCGCCTCTGGACGACGCATGAGAAGCTACGAAGCGGATCTGTGCATCGTCGGGGCCGGCATCACCGGTACGATGCTCGCCGCCAAGCTCGCTCAACAACGGCAGCTTTCGATCGTCGTGGTCGAGGCAGGCGACAAGCTCTTCGATCTCGAAAAACGCTTCGAACATCGACAGCGCTACTTGGACTACGGCGAGAACTGGTGGCCGGGAGACTTCATCGAGGACCAGGCCGCCGAGGGCATCATCTCCCGCACCATGGCGGCGGGCGGACAGGCACTCCACTGGGCGGCCACCGCGCCGCGTTACTCGCGCGAGGACTTCCGTATCCGATCGCTCTATGGTGTCGGCGGAGATTGGCCGGTGAGCTATGAGGAGCTCGAGCCCTACTACTGCGAAGCGGAGCGACGTATCGGTGTCGCCGGCGCGCAAGGTCCCGAGAGCGAGGGGTGGGATCCGCGCTCCGAGCCCTATCCGATGGAGGCGTTCCCGCTCGACTACAACCAGAAGGGCCTCCGTGATTGGGCGAGCAAGGCGGGTCTCGATTTTCGCGTCACTCCCACGGCGAGAAACACGCGGCCCTATGACGGACGCATGCAGTGCACGCGTTGCGGCACCTGCAATATCTGTCCTACCGGAGCGAAGTACTCTCCCGACTTCACTCTCCAGTCGCTTCTCGAAGAGCAGGCGATCGAGCTCGTGCCCAACACCCTCGTGCGCCGGCTGGATCTCGACGAGCGGGGCCGTCGTGTCGAGCGCGCGCGCGCGGTGGACCGGGTGAGTGGTGAGCCGGTGGAGATTCGAGCGCGAACCTTCGCCCTCGCCGGCGGTTATACCTGGACGCCGCACTTGCTGCTGCTTTCGGCGAGCTCCCGTTCTCCGGACGGTGTCGCCAACGCATCGGGCCTGGTTGGCCGCTATATGTGCGGCCATCGGCCGATCTGGGCTCTCATCGAAGTCCCCGTCCAGATCTATCCGGGCCTCAACATCAGCTCGATGATCACGAGGCGTTTCATGAAGCCGCCGCCGGGAAGTCCCTACATCCGACACGACCTGGCACTCTTCACGCACACGTATGGCCGCCAGCCGCGGCTGAGAGATGACACCGGGCGACTTCTTCTCGGAGACGATCTCATGGCGGACTGGCGCCTGCGCGCGGAGAAGGGATGTGCAAGGGTCCGTGGCTACTATGATGTTCTGCCGGCCAAGGAAAGTCGTGTGGTTCTCGAACCGGCAAAGCACAACCGATGGGGCGACCCGCTGCCCCGGGTCGAGCACGTCGAGCACGAGACCTCTAGCGCGCTTCGTGACGCTACGCGGCGGCACTTCACGGAAATCTTCGAGAAGCTCGTCGAAAAGGGTGGAGGTCGGATCCTGGAGTCGTTCGTGGGCGAGTACCTCGACCACCCGTCGGGCGGCTGCCGCATGGGGGAGGATCCGAGCGAGAGCGTGTGTGATGCGACCGGCCGCACGCACGATCACGAGAATCTCTGGATTATCGGCGCACCGACCTGCGTGAGCTCGGGCTGTTTGAACAGCACGCTCACCTTCGTGGCCTTGAGCTTACGAACCGCCGGCTTTCTCGGTGAGGAGTTCCCGGCGCGAAGCTGAGCGGTCTCTCTCCCTTGCCCGCGGCCCAAAGCGCGTCGAGCTCCCGCCGTTGTGGAGAAAGGTTGCTCAGTACTTCCAGCTAGCCCATGTTTACCCTTTATGGGCACCCTAACGCTCGTAAGTGACTGAATTCAAAGGAACGGGGGTTGAATTTGCCCAAAACGTAGAGACAGATATTGTGCTTTGAGCGCCATTAATACGTTGTAATCGTGGACAATGATATGTAGTATGCGTGAGGACAGGTTATGTTCTTCCGCATCGTTCGGGCCGCAGGCGGCAAAGGGGTTCAACATGAGTATGTCCGCCTGGTCGAGTCGTATCGGGAGCACGGCAAGCCGAAGCAACGCGTAGTGTGCAACTTGGGGCGCAAGGATCTCCTAGTTGCCAATCTCGACTCCCTCAATCGGTTGCTTGGGGCCGGTGAACCGGCCGACACCGAGCGAGCAGCCGAGCAGATCGCGGGGGCAGACGCGTGGGATTGGGGTCCGATGGTGGTGACGGCGACGCTGTGGCGCGAGCTCGGACTGGAGCAGATTCTCGACCGGCTCGGAGGCCGCGGCAAGCGCGACGGAGTGGCGCTAAGCGAGCGAGCTTTGGTGCTGGTCGCCAACCGGCTATGTGCTCCGTCAAGCGAGCACGGTCTGGCGCGCTGGCTCGAGACCGACTTCGTCTGCGACCGGCAGGGGCGGCGGTGGGTGCCGCAGTGGCGCGATGATGGGGAGCGGCGAGCGAGTCGCTCCCCGCGGGTTCGCGTGGAGTTTTGCCAACTCAAGCAATGGTACCGAACGCTCGACCAGCTGCATGCCCGCAAAGAACAGATCGAGAAAGAGCTGTTTTTGCGCTTGCGGGATCTGTTTTCGCTTGAGGTTGACATGGTGTTTTACGACCTGACGTCGACGTACTTCGAAGGTCAAGGCCCTCCGGGGCTCGGCGCCCACGGCTACAGTCGCGACCGCAGACCGCGTAACCGGCAAGTGCTTGTCGGTCTGGTGATGGTGGACGGTTGGCCGATCGCCCACCATGTTTTCGCCGGCAACTGGCGTGACGCGAAAACGGTGCCGCAGGTGCTCAACGATCTCAACGAACGATTCGGTTTGCACCGCGTGGTTTTTGTCGGCGACCGAGGGATGGTAACGAGCGACAGCCTGGCGGTGGTGCGCTCGCGCAAGCAGGGCTATCTCGTCGGGCTGCAAAGACGACGGCGCGAGGAGGTCTATCGTTACATCGAGCGCGCCAGCGGAGAGTGGATCGACTGCCCTGGTGGCATCACGGTGAGCGAAAAAGCCGAGCCACCTAAGACTCGTGTGCAAGAAGTCCGCTCCGAGCAGTCTGGCGTGCGCATCTTCGTCGTTCACAGCGACGAAAGGCTCGCCTACGAGCGCGGGCAGAGGCTGCGGGCCATGGGACGTGCCCGTGCGGCATTCGAGGAGATCGTCGCCCTTGTCGAGGCGCATTCCAGCGAGGCCGCGGCCTTCGAAACGCTCGCACTGATTGGAGAAGCCGAGGCGCCGGCGATGGAACGTGCGCTAGAGTTCTTGAAATCCACGGCGCTGTCCGTGCGTCGAAACTACGCTCTCAAAATGCTGAAGGTCGTCGGGCCTCACGGTGAGGAGTATCTGGATGAAGTGATCGACGTTCTGCGCACCCACAGAATGTCGGACTCGCGATTGACCGCGGCCATCATGCTGGGAAACCTCGGACCGCGCGCGGCGGACGCGGCGGATGCGTTACTGGAGGCCGCGGAGAACGATGCCAAAGAGCGCGTGCGCCGCGCGTGCATGGACGCCCTTTTGAAGATCGTACCGAACGACCCACGGGTCGCACGTCTTCGAAAGCTGGAGAAGTAGGCGCATCAAGTCCAAGTGAAGTGGAGTCGTTGACTTTATCGCGACCGCTGACTATCGTCGCGACTATGATTGGCTTGCCGTCGATGAGCGCTTCGAGACGCTCAGCCTCGGTGAGCACGGGCATCTGCGTGTACATCATGACGATCCCCGAAGCAAACCAGATGACGAAGAGAAGTCCCAGCGCGAGCCCCAGCCATCGGTGAAAACGGATCAACCACGTCATGGCCGCTAGTATAGGCACCCTGGTGAAACCGATGAGCTCTCCGTGGCGCTCGCATACGTAGAGTGTTACGCTCGCCGCCATACGGGAGGTCGACATGACGAGAACGCTGGCAATCGCCGTTTGTATCTGGGTATTGGTGTCTCCGGGATTTTCGAACGCCGCTGATTTGTCGAAGGACGTGGCGGTCGCGTCGCAAATAGAGCTTCTGGACGCCTGGATCCAAACCCAGATGAAGTATAACGGGCTCCCTGGGCTCGTGATCGGCATCGTTCACGATGAGGAAGTCGTGTGGCAGAAAGCTTATGGTCACGCCAACATCGCGGAGGACACCGCGATGAAGACCGACTCCATCTTTCGCATTGCGTCGCACTCCAAGCTGTTCACCTCGATCGCCGTCCTGCAGTTGAGAGACGCGGGCACGCTGCGCCTCGACGACCCCATCGTAAAATATCTTCCCTGGTTCGACATTCAGGACCGGCATCCAGAGTCTCCTCCCATCACGATCTGGAATTTGTTGACGCATAGCGCCGGCATCCCGCGCGAGTCAGTCCATCCGGCGTGGACGGAGTACGAGTTCCCAACACTCGAGCAAGTCAAGGAGACCGTCTCGGAGCAGGAAACGACGTATCGCCGTGCCGATCGCTTCAAGTATTCGAATCTCGGCCTCTCTCTCGCGGGCATGATCGTCGAAGTCGTGTCCGGTCGTTCATACAAAGAATATGTCGACAGCGAGATCGTCGCGCCGCTTCGGATGGACTCGACGAGCGTCGGTGTGCCGAACGCCGAGCACAAAAAACGTCTCGCCACGGGCTATGGCCGCCCGATGCCCGACCATTCGAGAGAAGTCATGCCTTTCGTAGACGCGCGCGCTTTCGATCCGGCGACCGGCTTGTCGTCGAACGTCGAGGACATGCTGCGATTTCTCGCGTGGCAGATGCGGCTTCGCGCCGGAGGTGCTACGGAAGTCTTGAGCCCGAGCACGCTGCGTGAGATGCAGCGTGTGCACTTCCTCAACGAAACGTGGACGGGGGGCCGGGGTCTCGGCTTCAGCATCACTCATACCGACGCGCGGGACCTCGTCGGCCATGGCGGCGGCTATCCCGGCTATCGCACGAATACGATGCTCAGTCCCAAGGAGCACATTGGCGTCGTCGTCTTCACGAATGGTGGTGACGGCAATCCCAACCGCTATGTGCGCAAGGCCTATGATTGGGTCGCGCCGGCGATCGTGAAAGCGGTGATGGGCGACGCTCCGCCGAAAAAAGCCGACCCGAGCTGGAAGCTCTATAGCGGCACCTACCGCTCCCGTGGTGGCGACCGTATCGTCATGATTCTGGACGAGGAGCTCGTGCTGCTCTCTCCCATGAGCGACGATCCGACCGCGAGCAAAGGCATCCTCGTTCCGGTGGACGAGCACATCTTTCGGCTGAAGGCTACTGGAGGCGGACCTCATGGGGAGCTCGTTCGCTTCACGCTGGACGAGAGTGGAAACGTCACGCGCATTTACGTAGGCGTGAACTATGCTGAGCGCCTGAACTAGCCTTTAGCCAGTCCGGAAACGAGCTGGACGCGTCGAAATGCGTCTCCGCGTTGGGTACAATGGGTTTGTACTCCGAAAACCCGATATCCATGCTCATCCGAGACTTGTCTCCGCGAGAGTCCGATCTGTCCTTTCCTCGCCAGAAAGAACGATCGCTCGCGGCTTCTGTCGCTTATCGGCTGTTCCGCGTCAGTCGCGCCCTCGTGGGCCGCGCCCGTTTGATGCGGGTCTGTCTCGATGGGGCGTGGCCCATGAACCGCTTCGCTTTCGAGATCTGGGCGGAGCTGTTCAACGAAGATATTCACGACGTTCGACTCGGATTGACCGAGGAGCTGCTCGAGGAGTGGGCTCCAAAGGATGGAGCCATTCTCGATGTGGGCTGCGGCCTGGGCCGCTGGTGCCGGTCGGTAGCCCATTACTCGAAAAGCGTGACGGGCATCGACTATGACGAGGGCCATATCGCGCGTGCCCGAGAGCTCTCGCCGAAATCGCCGAAATCGAATATCGAATATTTGGTCGGCGACGCGTCGAAAACGCTTGCGCGGCAGCTCGATGCACGCACTTTCGACCTCACTCTGCTCGTGCACGTTCTCGAGCATATCGATGATTCCGATACCTTCCTAAAGTCTCTTCACGAAGTGACGGGGCAGGTCGTTATCGAAGTGCCCGACTTCGACTCCGACCGGCTCAACATCGTCCCGTATCTCTTGGGCACGCGTTACTACTCCGACGGAGATCATGTTCGCGAATACACACGCTCGATCCTGATGGGGCAGCTCGAGAGATCCGGGTGGCACGTCGAACGCTCGCTTCAGTTTCGCGGTTCGATCATCGTGCTCGTATCTTCTATTTCGTGAGCGTGCGCCCGACATGACCCGCGAGCCCGCATCACCAGACGATATCCGGAGAAGCGCCCGCTGGGATGCGCGCTTCGGGGGCAAGAATTTTCTCGCTCTCGGAGGCGCGCAAGTTGCGGCGGCGATCTTGTCGCTCACGACGCTCGGGGTTCTCTCGCGGAGCCTCGGAACGGAAGGCTACGGTCAGCTCGCGGCATTGATGGCGGGCTCGATGCTCTTGTGCCAAATCGTCGTGAGCTGGACGGGACCCGCGCTCGTCCGCTACGGCTGCGACGAGTTCGTGCGCGACGGTCACATGAGAGCGAGCTTCTGGACGCGCACGCTGTTTTTGGGACTCTCCGGCTCCCTGTGCTACGCGAGCGCGCCTTGGTGGATCGACCGGATGACGAGCTGGCTAGCGATTCCCGGCGCGGGCCGTATCGTCCTGGCGCATTTCACGGCAACGGCTGTGAATCTGCACGTGCAGCTCTCGCTGCAGGCGACGAAGCTTCCTCGCGTGAAGGGCATGCTCGTCGCGTGGTCCTATGTCGCGATGTTGAGTGTCTCTGCGTTCATTGGGCTCGTCCGCGTTCGCAAGCTTGTATTCCCCATCGAGGGCCCTCGGTGGCCGCTCGTCACCGCGATGACGGCCTTCTCGCTCCCGCTCATCCTGCAATCGACCTTCGGCTATTTGTCGACGAACTACATCGACGCTTTCTTCATCGTGCGTTGGTTGTCGACGGCCTCTCTCGGAATCTACAACATCACTTATCAGATGATGGGAAGCTTTCTGCAGCTTGCCGTTTTGGCGGGCTCGCTCGTGCTCCCGTTTCTGATCTCTCTCGAATCGGCTGATGAGCACGACAGCGAGTCGCGCTTCCTGGAAGAGACGCTTCCCGCGCTTTGCTGGGGCTTCAGCTTGGCCTGCATGCTCGTCGCTGGAGCGATCGTGATCGCGATCCCGGTTCTCTTGCCGGTATCGTTCGGTCCGACCGTCGAGCTCGTGTGGCCGATGTTCGCGGCCGCGGCTTTGGCCGGTCCTCTCGTCCTAGGCTTCGCTCCGCTCGCGATGGCGCGGTCTGAGAGCCGCATCTCGGCGGCGACGGCTTTTGTGGCGGCGTGCTGCAACGTCGTTCTCAATTTTGCTTTGATCCCGCGATTCGGCGTGCTCGGCTGCGTGTGGGCGACGACCGCAAGCAACTTCGTGACAATGGCGGCTGCCGGATTAATGGTCACGCGCGTCCGAGCATTCCGTTATTGGAGGAGCATCCTGGCTGCTTTGCCGCCAACGCTTGCCGCCGTCGCGGCATCGCATCTGCGAGGAGGTGTTTTGAGCGTGCTCCTCGCCATCGCGGCCGGCGGCGTCGCTCTCGTGGTCGTGGGTTACGGGAGCCAGGTGTCTTTGAGCCGCGTGGCGCGGTCACTACAACACGCTTTGGCTGCGCGTTAGCCCCGTCTTACGATGCGATCGGGGTGAGGAGCTCTTGGTAACAGTCGAGGTGATCCTCGATCATGCGGGGGACGTTGAACCGCTCGAGCACCGAAGCTCTCGCTTTTCGCCCGAGGGATCTTGCGAGCTCCGGCTCCCGATGAAGCTCGATTACGGCGTCGGCAATGGCGTCGGGATCTTCGGGTGGGACGAGAACTCCCGTCTCACCTTGAGTGATGATCGACGGTGTGCCTCCCACCCGGCTTGAGACGACGGGAGTTTCGACCGACATCGCCTCGACCAGCACTTGACCGAAGGACTCGCTCAATGTCGGGTGGACGAGCACGTCGAAGGCTTTCATGCAAGCGGCAATATCTTGCCGGTAGCCGCCGAAAACGATTTGGTCGGTGACACCGCACTCGCGCACTTGGCGCCGTATGAAATCTTCGTCGCCGTTGCCCAGAAGAAGTACCTTCACGTTCTTGACCGCGCGCGCGATCTCGGGGAGCGCCACGAACAGAAAGCGGTGTCCTTTGTTCCCGATAAAACGTGCCACGACGCCTATGAGAAACGCGTCGGTAAGCCCGAGCTCCCGTCTTACCGCGTCGGCCTCTTCGTCGGTGGCAGCCAGGTCGTCGAAATTGAACCCGTAGGGAATGGTTCGTACGTGCTCGGTGCGCGAAGACTCTGTGTGTCGCATAAACTCTCGGACGGCATCGGACGGTACGAGAATTTGATCGGATCGTTTCGTGATCCACTTGTCCATGCGCACGTGCAAGGCCGTCCCGTTGTGAAGCACGTCGTCGAGATGGTGACGGCTGACGACGATGCGTGCTCGGCCTCGTCCAGCAATCCACGCCGCGAGCAGAGATGCGTCGAACAAGTGCGCGTGAACGATGTCGACTTGCTCGCGTTCGATCCAGTGCGAGAGTGTCCGGGTCGTGAAGGGGTAGCTCAGACGGCTCGAGGCATTCAAGCAAAAGTGGCGCCCGTCTACTTCGTCCAACCAGGAAGGAGGAGGCGCCGACCGAACGGTCGCGAAGTCCTGTTTGACACCGGAGTCGGACAGTCCTTTTGCAAGCGCGGTAAAGAACGGCGTCTCGAAGCTTTGAGGGATGAGCTGCAGGATTCTCATGATGCCAACGGGCAGCGGGCCTGCCAAAGAAAAGAATAGCATATCGGTCTTTGACACGAAGGCCCTGATGACCGTATTTTCCCAAGGACTGATCCCGAATCTTACGGTCGCACTCGTGTTCGGCGTCTTTTCGCCGCTTCGTACGAGTGGTCTCTCGCTCAGCCCGCGAGATCCCTCCTGGACCTCCGCTTCCATCAACTTCATTTCCAGGTACTGCCGGTCGGCGATGTGCTTCATGAACTAAAACCCCAGGCCGAGGAAGCGTGGCGGCCTGTTAGAATCGGGCAATAGGATTCCGCATGTCGCCGAAAATTCGCTACGTTCTTTTCATCGATGGCGCCTGCAACCTCGTCGTCCTTGTTGCAAAAGCAACGGTCGGGTTCAAGACCGGTTCGCTCGCGATTTTAGGAGACGCCATCCACTCCTTGGCCGATGTTGCGAACAATGTCGTTGCCCTCGTTGTCGTTCGGATTGCGAGCGAGCCTCCCGATCGAGAACACCCCTATGGACATCAAAAATTCGAGACGCTCGCGGTTTTTGGATTGGCCATGCTCCTCGCGGTTCTCGCGATCGAGATAGTCATCCGCGCGATCGATCGGTCAGGCAGGGAAGTCGTCCAGACCGGCTGGGGGCTCGCCGTCATGCTCGGCGTGCTAGTCGTCAACATGGGGCCTTGCACTTTGGGAGCGTCGCTGGGCTCTCAAACTCGACTTGTCCTCACGCATACTACATATCATTGTCCACGATTACAACGTATTAATGGCGCTCAAAGCACAATATCTGTCTCTACGTTTTGGGCAAAATTCAACCCCCGTTCCTTTGAATTCAGTCACTTACGAGCGTTAGGGTGCCCATAAAGGGTAAACATGGGCTAGCGGCGGGGATGCTTTGTGGGCGTGTGCGGCTGACGGAAGCCGAAAAAGACGAGTGCGTAAGAAGGGACCGGTCTTCCGTTCCGCCGCGCTGGACGAAAGCGAAACTTCTTGACTGTTTCGAGCGCGAGTGTGTCATAAGCCTCGTCGGTCGTGCGCAGCGCGGCCTCTCGGACTCCGCCGGCTTCATCGATCTCGACCTCCACGAGTGCTACGCCTTCGTAGAGCGCGGTGGGCGGAAAGACCGGTGTGGCGATTACTGTAGGGTAGGGGACATCCTCGGAAGACTCCTGAACGTGCATCGATTTCGGTAGCTCGCTGCCTATGAGTACGGGTGGGCGAAACACGCCGACGACGAGCGCCTTGCCAAAGACCGCTGCCCCTTCTTCGCGGGCGGGACGAAAGCGCCATGTACGCGCGGCTTTCCTGATAGCTTCGGTATAGGGTGGACCATCGTCGACCACGACGGTGTCGGTGACGATGCCCGAGGGCGCGTTCTCGAGCTCGACCACGACGCGAGCACCTGTCGAAGCGAGCGGTGGCTGTCCAGGAATCGCGCCGCTTCCGAAGCGCGCGGGTTCGTAGGTTTCCTGGGCCGCGGCCGTGGTCGCGCTCGATGTGCTCGACGTGATCAACAGGCCGCACGCGACTCCGATCCAGAGAGTTCTCCTAGTCACGCTTCTGTCTCCTCAACACAGTCTATACACTACTTCGCGAACGGCAGCGCGCTCAAGCGGGCCGCGGCGGTCTCTTCGCTTCTCGACCTCCAGCGCGCGTTTTTGCGAGTCCTCTTCCAGCGGCTTTTGTGACGAGCTCAGACGTCTCGTACTTTTTGCTAGAATCCATGCGTGAAGTACGACGCGTTCGAAGAAATCGGCGGAGGTCTCGAATTCGTACCGCGAGCCGACGTGTACCGTACGCCTGGCGGCTGGGTGGTGAAATTCGACCTTGCAGGCGTGAAGCCTCAGGACATTCAAGTCGATGTGCACGGCTCAATCCTTCGCGTCGTGGGTGTCCGTCGCGACTCCTTCATCGAGCGCGGCTACCGCCACCATTCGATGGAGATCTCCTATTCGCGTTTCGAGAGAAGCCTGCGGCTGCCGTGCACGTCAGAGGGGGCGTCTGTGACGACAGAGTACATGGACGGCTTGCTGATCGTGACCATCGACACGGGAGAATGACCACGTGAGCGACGACGAGATTTTGACCCTGCCGCTGTTCCCGCTGAAAAACGCGGTGCTCTTTCCGTATTTGGGCATGGCTCTCACCGCGGGGCGCCCCATCTCGATTGCAGCGATCGAATCCGCGTTGGCGACGGAAGAAAAAGAGATCCTCGTTGTGACACAACGGGACGCCACGGTTCAAGCACCGTCTCGAGAAGAGCTCTTCGAGGTCGGCACGAAAGCCGTCATCCGAAGGCTGGTTCCGCTGCCAACGGGAGGCGTTCAAGTCTTCGTCCAAGGAACGTTGCGGGTTGGTATCGGGGAGCTCGAACAGGCCACACCGTTCATCACCGCCAAGTACGGGCCGGCTCCAGTGGCGCTCGATAGCAGCGCCGATGTCGAGGCTCTAGAACGAGAAGTGAAAGATTTGGGCGCGAAAGTTCTGTCGCTCGCACGGCCGCAGACCGAGATCGACATCTCTCAGCTCGCCGGAAGCGAAGAAGACCGCTTGCGTTGGCTCTACATTCTAGCCTCTCTGATGGGGCTCGAACATCAAAAAGCGCAGGAGCTCCTCGCTGCCAATGAGTTCACGGAAGGCCTTCGGCTGATGCACGGCTATCTCCAGCACGAAGTGCACGTGCTCGAGCTCCGGCAGAACATCGCGAGCAAGGTGCAGAGCGAGATGACGAAACAGCAGCGTGAGATGCTGTTGCGGCAACAGATGCGCGCTATCCAGGAGGAGCTCGGCGAGACCGACGAGGCGGGCGCGGAAACGGAGCTTCTTCGAGAGCGTTTCGACAACGCGGCTCTCCCAGAGGGGGTCCGTAAAGAAGCGGAACGTGAGCTGAAACGTCTCACGCGGCTCCCGCAAGCGTCCCCGGAGACCAACGTTGTCCGGAACTATCTCGAAGTCATCCTCGAGCTGCCTTGGAAGCAAAGCTCAGAGGCGGTGCTCGATCTCGCACACGCACGAAAAGTGCTCGACGAAGACCACTTGGGCCTCGACGAGATCAAAAGTCGTATATTGGAGCACCTCGCGGTCCTCAAGCTGAACCCCGCCGCGAAAGCGCCCATCTTGCTCTTCGTCGGACCGCCCGGCGTAGGGAAGACTTCGCTTGGTAAATCCATCGCGCGAGCGCAGAACCGCGAGTTCCAGCGCATGAGCCTCGGCGGGCTTCACGATGAGGCCGAGCTTCGGGGCCATCGCCGAACCTATATCGGTGCTTTGCCGGGGCGGATCCTCCAGTCCCTGAGGCGCGCCAAGGTCAATAACCCCGTGCTCATGCTCGACGAGATCGACAAGCTCGGCCGCGACTTTCGAGGCGACCCAGCCTCGGCGATGCTCGAGATCCTCGACCCTGAGCAAAACGACACGTTCCGAGACAACTATCTCGACATGCCGTTCGACCTCTCGAGCGTGTTCTTCATTACGACCGCGAACTCACTCGATACCATCCCGCAGCCGCTTCTGGATCGTATGGAGGTTCTGAGCTTGACCGGCTATAGCGAGGAGGAAAAGCTCGCCATCGCGAAGAAATACCTCGTGCCGCGCCAGCTCGAGCAAAGCGGCGTCCGCGCGGATCAGTGCGAGCTGCTGGACGAGACCCGCGAGCGTATCATCCGCCGCTACACGCGCGAGGCAGGGCTGAGGCAGCTCGAGCGTGTCATCGGCCGCGTGATGCGCAGAGTGGCTGTCGGGTTTGCCGAAGGCTCGACGGAGGCCGTGAAAGTCTCGCCCGACGACCTGACCGAGATGCTCGGACCCGAGCGCTTCCATCTCGAAAAAGCGCGCAAGGACATGCCCCCGGGTGTAGCCGCCGGGCTGGCCTGGACGCCGTCGGGCGGCGACGTGCTCTATATCGAGTCGACGCTACTTCGTGGCGGGAGCGGCCTCACGATGACCGGGCAGCTCGGCGACGTCATGCAGGAATCCGCGCGCGCTGCGCAAAGCTACCTCTGGTCGCACGCCGACGATTTCGGCATCGACGCGGAGCGATTTCGCAAAGAAGGTGTGCACATCCACGTGCCCGCGGGGGCGATTCCCAAGGACGGGCCGTCCGCCGGCATCACGATGGCGACCGCTCTTGCATCGCTCTATTGCGGCAAGCCGATGCGCAACGGTACGGCCATGACCGGCGAGATCACGATCACGGGACTCGTGCTTCCGATCGGGGGCGTCAAAGAAAAAGTGCTCGCCGCGAGGCGTGCAGAGTTCAACCGCATCATTCTTCCGCGTCAGAACGAAGCGAATCTACACGACCTTCCGGACGACGTGCGGTCGGAGACAGAGTTCATTTTCGTCGACCATATCGAAGACGTGCTCCGCGCGGCGATCCCAGAGGCGTGTCGCAGCGAAAAAGCGTCCTAGCCGATGCTCGATTTTGACGTTCCCGCACCCCCCCTGTCGTCGATGCGATCCTCCGCGATGCGGAGCGGATGGGTTTCACCATGACGTCGGAGCCGAGGACGGGATCGTTTCTAAGAACGCTCGCCGCGCTGAAGCCGGGAGGCCGACTCTTGGAGCTCGGCACCGGTACCGGCCTGGGGACGGCTTGGCATCTCGATGGGATGGACGCGACATCCACTCTCGATAGCGTCGATCGCGACCCCGCGGTCCAGGCGATCGCGCGCCGTCACTTGGGCGGCGATGCACGCATTACATTTCACTCTGAGGACGCTGGCTAGTTTCTTGACGCGTACGAGCGAGCTATGACGTGGTCTATGCTGACGCCGGGGCCGGGAAGTTCTCGCAGCTGGAACAGACGCTGGCGCTCGTCAACCTCGGCGGGAGCTATTTCTTCGACGACTTGGTACCGCAGCCGGGCTGGCCGGAAGACCACGCCCCCAAAGTCCCGCCGCTGGTAGCGAAGCTTGCACGGCAGCCGGGCGGACGCCGATCTCCTATCTGCGCTGGCCGACGGTGTAGGCGAGCACGCCGTAGATCCCAATCGCGGCAAGCATGACGGCCACGAGGGTGAACACAGGCCCGGGACGTTGCTTCGTGATAGCGTTTTCCTCGCATGAGCGCCTCACTCAATCCGGCGCAGCGCCGGGCGGCCGAGATTCTCGAAGGACCGGTCCTCGTCATTGCGGGGGCGGGGACAGGGAAGACGCACACGCTCGTCCATCGCCTCATAAAGCTCGTCGAGTCGGGTGTGGTCCCCGAGTCGATCCTTCTTCTGACGTTCACGCGGCGCGCCGCACAGGAGATGGTGGCGCGCGCCGCGAAGATTCTCGGCGGTGAGCGGGAGCCCGTAGGAGCTGGGACGTTCCACTCCTTTGCGAACCTAACGCTCCGGCGCTATGGCCGCGACATCGACCTCCCGCCGGATTTTACGATTCTCGACCAATCGGACGTCTTGGAGATCCTGAGCGGCATCCGCACAGAGCTCAAATCGACCGATGAGAGCCTCGATCTTCCGCGGCGGGAGACGATCGCGGCCATCATCAGCAAAGCGATCAACCAACAGGCCCCCATCGAGGACATCGTCGCTCACGAGTATCCTCAGTTCTTCAACATCACGGATTATTTCGGCATCGCCGCGGGCCGCTACGAAAAGTACAAGAGCGAGCACAACCTCGTTGATTTCGACAACTTGCTCGTTTTGCTGATCCGCTTGCTCGAGCAAAGTGACGAGGCGCGCGCGCGCGTCCACCATCGTTGTCGCTACGTCATGGTGGACGAATATCAAGACACGAACGTCCTGCAGGCACGCATTACCCATCTGCTTGCGGGCGAATCCCGAAACCTCATGGTGGTCGGTGACGATGCGCAGAGCATCTACGCTTTTCGAGGCGCCAATCACCGGAATCTCTTTGATTTCAAAGAAAGCTTTCCCGACGCAGAGCTCGTGACGCTTGAAGAGAACTACCGCAGCACGCAGCCCGTGCTCGACGTCGCCAACGCGCTGATGGTTCAAATGTCCGAAGCGTTTCAGAAACGTCTGTTCACGGAGCGGGCCAAAGGTTCCCGCCCTCTACTCGTTGAGTGCTCGAACGAGCAGGAGCAAGCCGTCTTCGTAGCGGAGGAAATCGGGCGGCTGCGTGAGCAAGGCGTGCCGCTTTCCGAGATCGCCGTCTTGTTCCGCGCGAGCCGCCATGCTTTCGCGCTCGAGGTCGAGCTCGGTGGACACGATATCCCTTATGTGAAATATGGCGGGTTCCGCTTCATGGAATCGGCGCATATCAAAGACGTGCTCGCTCATTTGAAGCTCGTCGAGCATCCCATGGATGACTTGTCCTTGTCGCGCGTCCTGCTGATGCGGGACGGCATCGGCAAAAAAGGCGCCAAGCAAATCTTGGGCGCCGTGCGGGGACTGTCTCTCGTGAAGAGCTTGAGAAACTACAAAGCGCGAGGCAAAGTGCGGGCGAGCCTCGATGAACTGGCCTCGTTCCTCGAATCGCTCGAGCCGCTCCGCGAGGCTCCGCCGCGCTGTCTCGAAGCGGCTGTCGACGCGTTCGACCCGCTGATCAAAACGCGTTACGACGACTGGCCGCGTCGCAAACGCGACCTCGAGACACTCGTAGGGCTCGTGGAGCGCTATCGCAGCTTGCCGTCCATGCTCACGGACCTGACGCTTGAGCCCACGACCGCCGCCCGCGGCCAGGGGCTCGCGTCCAAAGCGCCCCGCTTCGAGCTCGTGCTCTCGACGATGCACTCCGCTAAGGGCCTCGAGTGGAAGGCCGTTTTCGTCATCCAGGCGCAAGACGGCTTCATCCCGATGATCTCGGGCTTCAACGAGGAGGCGGAGGACGAGGAGGCGCTCGACGAAGAGCTCCGTCTTCTCTACGTTGCCGTCACGCGTGCGAAGGAATTGCTTTACGTCGTCTGGCCTCGGGACACCGCGCGATCGCGCTATTCTTGGCCGATGCCGTCACGCTTCATCGAGCGCATCCCCGAAGAATATTTCGAACGCTGCGACGCGTATGACTGGATGGCGTGATGCCGGGCCTCTAACCATCGGCGCGGGTTGGCGGGATCAGCTTGAACTCTTTGAGGTTCCACCCAAGCTCGAGGTTTTGCTGAAGTTGGGAAAGCTCTCTCGACATGCGGGCTCTGTCGCTGTGCTCGCGAAGAGTGTTCCCGAGCTTTCCGCTCATGTTCGCCGCGGCCTCGAGGACTTGCAAGAGGCTCCCGTGTGCGTGGAGGAGCTTGGCCGCGGTCTTTAACCCGATCCCGGGCACCCCCGGGATATGCGTAGAGCCACTTCCCGCGAGGGCCCAGAGATCCACGAGCTGCTCTGGCGGCACGTCGAATTTCTTCTGCACGTAGCCGCGGTCGCGGTCTTGCTTCTGGAAATGATCACGCAGCGCGATGTGATTCGAGATGAGCTGACAATAGGCGTTGTCGGTCGATAGGATGACGGCGTCGCTTTCGTGCTCCGCCGCTTTCGTGGCAAGGGTCGCCACGACGTCGTCCGCTTCGAGGGCGGGCTTGCTGACGGAGACGACGCCGAGCTCAGAAAAAGATTCCCGGTAGCTCGAGAGCGCGGCCCGTAGCGCTTCGGGCATGGGTTTCCTGCCTGCTTTGTAGTCTGCGTAGAGCTTGTCGCGCCACGTCGGGCCCTCACCGTCGAAGACCGCGACCACGTGTGTCGGGCGCGCGTGGCCGAGCGCTCGCTTCAGCGATTGGACGGTCGCGTTCCTGGCGGCTTCCATATGCTGCGGCTCCTTGTCTTCCGGTGTCGCAGCGTGGACCCGGCGTATCAAGTTCAGTGCATCCACGATGAGAAAACGAATCGCCACGGCGCCTATTGTAGAGTCGTCGGTGGCGTGATAGTACCGCGATATGCGACGCGCAGAATCGACCCTCGAATCGAGCAAAGCGTGCGGCAGGTCGGTGCTTACTCAGCTCTCCGACGGAGGTTTTGACTCGGCAAAATCTTGCTGTGAGCGTTTCTACATCTTCATCTCGATCGCGTTCGGATCGCGAAACGGCTTACGGTAAGCCATGCGAGGGCTTCGAGTCACGTGGACGACGTTTTGGCGGCGTGAGCCTTTTCTGAGCTTCTCGATCGTCGGCGGGCTCGCGTTCCTCGTGCTCTCGCCTCATCTCGCGTCCAACAAAGAGATCATCGTGATCGATGCGCGGACACGCGACAGCGTGATCGAGCGCCGCACAAACCTCGAGGGTCGCGAGCTCACGTCCGAGGAGCGCGATCAGGCGATCGCGGACTACCTACGTGACGAGATGCTCGTTCGGGAGGCTCATCGAAACGGGTGGCATCTGGAGAATGGAAGGGTCCGCCAGCGTCTCGTTCTGGCCATGCGCACCGCGCTGAACGAAGACGTGCCCGAACCTTCGCTCGCGCAGCTACGCGCTTTCTTTCGAGCGACCGCGGACCGCTACCGCGTCCCGCCATCGGTGACCATGGCGCATGTCTTCTTCGAAGTGGACTCGTCCCACGACCCTCAGCGAGTGCTCGCGTCCCTTCGTGAAGGGCGCGACTTTCGCGACATGGGCGATCCGTTTTGGCTGGGCGCCAAGTTTTTGCGTATGACGGAGACGCGACTCGCTGGGGCGCTCGGGGAGAGCTTCGCCGCGAGCGTCTTCGCTCTCTCGCCTGGCTCGTGGTCGGGCCCGATTGCGTCGAATCGGGGGCTTCACTACGTTCGCGTCGAGACCCGGCATGATCCCGAGCTGCCACCGTTCGAGGTCGCGGAGCCCCACGTGCGCCTCGATTGGGACAACACGCGACGGGCCGAGATCTATGAGAGAAAGATGGAGCGGATGCGCGAAGACTACGTCATTCACGTGGAGACACACTGATGGACCGGCTGGCGCTCTGTGACGCCTGCCACATGGGCGTCAAGCTCTTGGCCGTCGCTGCCATCTGCTACGGCGTCTATCATCGCTGGGCACTCGACGGCGGTCGCGAGATAGAAGTCACGGTGCGGATGACCGGTGATATCGCTGAGGCTGCAGAGGAGCTTGTCGGCCGGCCTTTGACGCCCGGGGAAATAGACTTGGCGGTCGCCGACTTCGTGGATGAGGAAATCCTCGTGAGAGAAGCCTTCCGGAAGGGGCTCGATCGTGGCGACCGACGTGTCCGGCCGATGCTCGTCGAGCATGCGCGGCGCGAGCTTCTTCGCGCGGCGAGTTACGAGCCCTCCGAACCGACGGAGGAGATGCTGCGCGCCTATTACGACGAGCATTGGGAGAGATACCGGATTCCAGAACGCATCGACGTGGAGCAAGTCCTGTTTCTCTCGGGCAACGAGCGGCTTTCTCCCGACGCGGTGCTCGAGGAGCTTTTTGAGGGGGCGGACTTCAAGATGATGGGCGACGGCGGAAGACTGAACGCGAGCGTTACGGGTGTGACCCGCGCCCAGATGGCTAGGGCCTATGGGCTCGATTTTACGAACGCGGTGTTCGCCCTCCCGAAGGGGGACTGGCATGGGCCGCTTTCGTCGACCGCGGGAACGCATTTCATCCGGATTGTGGCCCGGTCAGAAACCCAGGAACGGAGCTACGACGACGCCGCGGAATATGTTCGTGAGGATTACGCATTGTTCGACGCTGAGCGCGTCGTGACCCAGGAGATCGCGCGCATCGGCAAACGCTACCGTGTGGAGATGCCTGAGATGCCTGAGATGGAAGATGCGGAGTGAGCCGAGGCTAGCAAGCACACTCGTGCTCGCCGTGCTCGCGACCAAGAGCGTTCGGGCGGACTCGATGGCCGTCCCGGCGGTCGCGCTTCGTGAGGAGTCGGCAGGGAAGTATGTGCTCGAAGCGCAAATGGCGCCCGTTCTGGTACCGGGTGCGCGGCCTCTGATGGCTCCCGATCGCTGCTCCGTTTCTGACGCCTCGAGGGTTGCGAACGACAGAGGCGTTCAATTGAGCTTTGCCATCGATTGCGGCGACGCGCCGCTTCGACCCGATGACGTTCTCGTTCTGCCATGGTCGGTCGATGGTATCCAGATGACGGCCACGTGGTCCGATGGCCAAGTCAAAAGAACCCTTTTCGGCCGCGAACATATAGGTGTCGTGATCCGGCTGGATCGGATCCTGGAGCGCGACGAGAGCCTCACCGAGCTCGCGGCCGAGCACGGGCTCTCCGGGTGGAGGCACGCGTGGGGTGGATCCAACCACTGGGTCTTCGCTCTTGCGCTCGTGCTCGTGGCGTCGAGATCCGCGCGTACGTTATTTGGGGCGCTCGGTGGATGGCTTGCCGGGCATGCGGTCGCGCTCGTCCTGTCCGATGTCGGTGTCAGCGGGCTCCCCCTTGCTCCGGGCGAAGCGCTCGTGGCAGGTGCGGCGGCATTGCTCGTCGCCGTGTTTGTCCGAGAGAGCGTTTCGATGCCGGCGCTCGTTACTGCCACGATGTTGCTCGGCGCCCTTCACGGGTTGGGAATAGCGACCGGTCTGAACCAGTCTGGGCTGTCCTCGTCGCGCTTGGTGCCGGCCCTCTTCTTGACCAATAGCGGGATCGACCTCGGGAACGTACTTTTGGTGGCGGTCGCGCTCGTTCTTTTCCGCGTCGGGCGATCGATCCTCGAGTCTTACCGCGTGGGAGTCTCGGCGTTTCTCGGGACGGCGTCCATGTTTTTGCTCTTCGCGATCATGCGGGAAGGTCTGACCGCGGCGCCGGCGAGCGCTTTTGACGCGGGCTTCATGGAGATGGACGAGCTCGCGAGATCGGAGCCTGTCCCGCCCAGAACCATCGCCGCACCGCCGAGGCAGACCGATGCGTCGGGGCGGCTGACGTCGCCCTTTATGAGCTATCTCATCGTCGAGCCGTACCAAGTCCGACACGAAGTGCTCGTGGATTTGAAATCGGCCTTGGAGTGGATAACTTTCGATGTGGACGCGCAGGACCAAATACCGGTTGACCGCCAGAGCGTTTTGACCGACGAGCTCGCCAGGCTCATTGTCGAGCGCAGTCCCATCCACATCGATGGCGCTCGGGCGCGAGTGGCGTCGATAATTGGAGGCTTCGTTGTGCTCGGCCCGAACGGAGCCCTCGCTCGGGGGACTCCCGTGCCCGAACCGCTCCCGACCGCGATCGTTGGCGTAACTCTCGTCTACGAGACCGAGTCCATCGCGGAGTCGGTCTCGCTCGAGTGGGGTCTGTTCTCGGCGGCCGGTTCCGCGGTGCCGCTCACCGTCACCGATCCGTTGGCCGTCGAGGCGTCCGAGCTGAGCCCAAACGCGCCGAGCTACGCGTGGAGCAACCGGCTCGGGGATTTCGAGCTTCCCGAGATCGAAGCTATCGCCGCGACGCGTCCGGAATGGCCGTTCGTATCGCTTCTGCTCGCTGGCGTGGCGCTCGTGACGCTTTCCCTCGGTCGGGGGCGATCCTTGGCGTCATTGTGTCTCGTAGTGGCCTATGGACTCTATCCTTTCGCGCGCGTCGAAGCCACGGTGCCTTGGATCGGTGAGGTTCGAATCGATCGCGAGGCCTCGAGCGAAGTGCTCGAGCGCCTGCTCACAAACGTGTATCGTTGTTTCGACATACACAACGAGGACGCGATCTACAATCGCCTGGCGTTGACGGTGACCGGCGAGCAGCTTTTAGCTGTGTATCTCGAGAGCCGGCGCGCTCTCGAGCTCGAGAATAGCGGCGGCGCCCGCGTACGGATCGACGAAGTCGTGGTACGGGAGGTGCGCTCGGTCAAAGAAGCGGAAAATGGCGGCTACGCGATCGACGCGGTATGGACCGTGGGGGGCTCCGTGAACCACTTCGGCCACCTTCACTTTCGACAGAATCGCTACGACGCGACGATCACGATCGTGCCTACCGCGAACACGTGGAAGATCCGCTCTATGGAGCTGCTTCAAGAAACGCGCGAGCTCTAACTCTAGGTAAACCTACTCTAAAACGTGAATGGAATCCCCGATCCTGACTGGTGGGACGCTAGTGCTCGTCGAGAACGATCTCGCTGAAACCCGGCTATCGCGGAGCTCCTCCTAGCCGGGTTCGGACGGCGCGCCGGCTCCCGCAGATATTTTGCCGAGGATTGAACTGACTCCTTGAAAAAGCGCACGCATGAGAAACGGCGTGCTCGCTTGCGCGACGCGCGTCAACGTGCGCGTGACGATAGCGGGGTTACGGACGAGCACTAGCCCCACGACGGCGCCTGCGACCGTCATCAAGGCCGGATGGCGCGCGAGAATGTTGCTCGGCGTCACGCTTTCCTCGGCGCGGCCCTGGAGCGCTGCCAAATCTCGATCGAGCCGCTCGCGCGTATCATGGAGCGACTTTCTAATGTGGCGTGTCGAGCGCTTGTCGGGTCTCATTTCCAATCGCCCGGCTCCGACTTCGAGCGACCCCAGTAAATACCGGCGGCGAAGGAGAGATAGACCCCGCCAAAGATCAGGAGCGTGCCCGGCCAGTATCCGATCCACTGTTGTACCAGCATGGCGAGGCCGGCCGTCGCGAGCACGCCCCCGATAACGACGGCGACGAGCCACAGGAGCTGGCGCGCCATTTCAACGCGAAACTCGGCGAGCTCTTCGCGCACGGACGCACCAACGAGCTCCATGCTGTCCTCGACGACTTGCGTCAGGTCCAGGACCACGTTGCGGAAGAGGCTGAGCGTCGACGGGCGTTCTTTCGAAGACCCCTCTTCGCTCGCGACGTAGCTTTCGTGATGCGACTCTTCGTGGGGTACCGTCGCCATCAGCTTCGCGTCAGTACTTCCTTGACCCCTTGCACTGTTTTCCTTGCCGCGTCCTTGGTCTCGCTCAGACCTTCGCGGCCTTTTTCGTAAGCTGCCTCACCCCGATCGCGCAGATCGCCGGCAACTTCGCTGGAACGCTCGCGAACGCGCCGACTTTCATCCGTGGCCCGGTCCCGCAATTTGCGGCCCTCATCCACAAGCTCGTCGCGAAGCTCGCGGCCCGACTTCGGGGCCAGAAGAAGTGCCCCCATGACGCCCATGGCAGCGCCGACGAAAAACCCCACTAGAAAATTGGCACCGTTGTTATCGTTCGCCATTACTACCTCCTTTGATAGAGAGAACCCCCATTGTAGTTGGCTAGCAAGCGACGTGCCACCGGAAACTCGCCATCTCTAGAGTGCTCAAGGCTCGGCCGCTCCTCGAGCGCGGGCTGCGGAGATCCTTGGCCGGTTGCGTAGCGTGAAATGACGCTTTCTTGGTGCGCCAAGCGCCGCACCTCGATTCAGCCTACTCGCTGTTCTGGCTCGTCTTCCGGTGAAGCCAGGGAAAATAATAGAGTGCTTCGGCGACGGTGTCGGTGAGCTTCCGGTTCGTGATTTCGCCAAGTAAGGTGAGGCCGGCATCGTAGCTCGTGACGCCTCCGATGGAGCTGACCAGATTCCCTTCGACGACGACGTGCTCTTCGACGACGTTGGCCTCGGGGAATCGCTCGCGCAGGTCATCCCAGCCCCCGACATAGGTGGTTACCGTGCGGTCTTTTAGAAGGCCCGCTTGGCCGAGAAGGAATGCGCCGGCGCAGTTGCTGGCGAGCCAGCGAGCGCGGCTTCCACGATCCCGGACAAATGCCACGAGAGGCGCATTCGCCAAAACGCCGTCGACGTCGAGAGAGCTCGGCACGATCAAGATGTCGAGCTCGGGCGCGCTCGAAAAATCATGATCCGGCATGAGGCGAAGCCCCTCTTCGCTCGCGACGATCTTCTCGCGAGAAGCGATGGTCACCACGTCGAATCGGATATCGCCTTTAGCGCTCGCTTTGGCGAAAACTTCTACCGGCGCCGTCACTTCGCTCGTCAAGAATCCATCGAAGACAACGATCCCGACACGCATCGATTCGGCCCCAGACGCGGCGGCCGCGCAAAAAACGAACAAAATCATAGAAGCGAAGAGTTTACGCAAGGTTTCTGCCTCCTTTCGAAGAACGATCCTGACCGGGACCAAAGAGTCAATGTAATCGGAATGGCCCTCACACAGCAAATCGATGGCGTCGTGGCTCTTTGGAACGGCGGACGTGGGCGTGTCGGAAGCTCGAAGTGACCTCCGCCTTCCAGCCGATCGAGAAACTCCTTAATTCTCGACGACCTCCTGGAGAACAAACACGAACGACATGATTCGCAGCAAGTGTTGGCCAGCACCCAATCGCGGGGCCGCCTGCTTGCTCTTGGAACCGCGGAGGGCTTCAGCTACTATCGCGCACGATGCCTGTCTTCACCACGGCCTGTCCGCGCAATTGCTACAGCACTTGCACGGCTCGGGTTCACGTCGAGCACGGCCGCGTCGTTCGCCTCGAGCCTCATACCGGCAATCTCGCCACGCCCGAAGGTGTGTGCCTCAAAGGCTTGAGCTATGTCGATCGGGCGAACGCACCCGACCGGCTGCTCCATCCGCTGCGGCGCCGGCCCGGCACGTCCGGGCACGCGCGCATCAGCTGGGACGAGGCCCTCGACACCATCGCTTGGAAGCTCGAACGGGCCCGCGACGCGTTAGGCCCTCAGAGTGTCTTCTTCTACGCGGCGAGCGGCACGAAGGGGCTTCTCAACCAGGTGTCGCACGATTTCTGGCGGCTCTTCGGCGGCTATACGACAACGTATGGCGATCTCTGCTGGCCCGCGGGCCTCGAAGCGACGCGGCTCACATTGGGAGAGAACAAGCACTCGGATCCAACGGACCTCGCGCGCGCCAAGCTCATCGTGATGTGGGGGAAGAATCCGGCGGAGACCAATATCCATCAAACCGTCTTCATCAACGACGCACTCGACGCAGGGGGTAGCTTGGTGGTCATCGACCCTCGTCGCACCGATACCGCCGAGCGCGCCGATTTGCTCATCCAGCCACGCCCGGGGACGGACGGTGCACTGGCGCTCGGGCTCGCCCATCTCCTCGTCCGGAAGGGACATATCGATGACGCTTTCATTGCGAGTCACGTGCTGGGATTCGACGCCTATCGCGAAATGATCGAGGATTACCCGCCGGAGCGCGTGGCCGCGATCACGGGCGTGTCTCGAGAGGATGTCGAGCGGCTCGCGGATCTCATCGGCGCTCAGTCTCCGGTTACCATCAACGCCGGCTACGGGATGCAGCGCTATGCGAATAGCGGCCAAACGATGCGCGCCATCATCGCACTTCTGGCCATCACCGGAAATATCGGCAAACCGGGCGCGGGGTGGGTTTTCGCCAACTTGACGAGCCATATCTTCGGCGCAGTCAAAGACCCCGTCGGCTTCTACCCGCCGTCTGAGCCGGACGGTGTCGTGCGCGTCTCGGTCTCGACAGCGCTTCTCGGGCGGCAGATGCTCGCGCAGCGCGATCCTCCTCTCGAGGTTGCCTGGGTCGAGCGTGGGAATCCGGTCACCCAGAATCCGAACACGCACGAAGTTCTCGAGGCTTTTCGCGCTCTCGATTTTCGGGTGGTCGTCGAGCAGTTCATGACGGACACGGCGCGCGAAGCCGACATCGTGCTTCCCGCGAAAACCATGTTCGAACAGAGCGATGTCATCAACGCCTATTGGCACGACTACATTCAGATCAAACAGAAAGTGATCGAGCCGCCCGGAGAAGTAAAGCCGGAAACGGAAGTTTATCGTCTGCTCGCCGAGCGTTTGGGCTTCCCGGAGGCGGCCATCGCACAACGACTACCGGGGCCTTCGGATGAGGACATCGAGGCCTACCTCGACAAGCGTCTCGCGCCCTTCCGCGACCTGACGCTCGAAAAACTGAAGGAGGGCCCCATCCGCTCTCCCGACCACGAGGAGGTCGCCTTTTCCGATAGGCGCTTCTCGACCGCGTCGGGCCGGATCGAGCTCCTCTCGACCGAGGCCCAGAATCGGTGGCAGGTCGACCTATTGCCTGTATTCCGCGAGCCGGCGGTGTCGTCCGAGACGCGCTACCCCCTTTACATGATGACGCCCAACACCAAAAACGCGATCCATTCGCAATTTCACAACTTGCGGTCGATCCGACGCCACGCGGCGCCGCCTCGCCTGAGCCTCCATCCTGCCGACGCGGCCGAGCGAGGTATCGTGGCCTCGGACCAGGTACGCGTCTTCAACGACCGCGGCGAGATCGTTCTGCCCGCGCACCTGGATGCGGGTATCCGGATAGGTTCGGTCGCAGCCCATAACGGCTGGTGGATTCGGGACGGAGGGACAGTCAATTTCTTGTCGCCTGCGCTCGAGACGGACATGGGCTACGGCGCCGCTTTTCATGAAACGCGCGTGGATGTCGGAAAAGTGAAGGCGTAGGCGTCGTTGCCAAAAGCCTTTCACCTCACGCTCGACCGCTGCACGGGTTGCAACCTGCGCCATCGCCTGCGAGATCGAGAACGAGCTCGAAGAGGGCATGAGCTGGCGGCGCGTGCGGACGTTCAACGAGGCTCGTGTTCCCGAGCTTCCGCAGTTCCACCTTTCGCTTGCTTGCAACCATTGCCTCGACGCGCCCTGCGAGAAAAACTGCCCCGCACTCGCCTACGACAAGCATCCCGTGACCGGTGCCGTTACCATCGACCCCGAGCGCTGCATCGGGTGTAAATACTGCTCGTGGGCCTGCCCATATGATGCGCCCCAGTTCAACCGAAGCCAGGGAATCATGCAGAAGTGCACCTTCTGCTCGCATCGCCTCGCCGCCGAGCTCGCGCCAGCATGCACGACGAGCTGCCCGACCGGCGCGCTTCGTTTCGGAGAATTCGCGGCCCAAAAAGAGCCGGCGCCCGTTCCCGGTTTCTATCACGATCACATCGAGCCCGCGATCCATATCAAACCGTTGCGACGCTTGCGTACGCCCGCTTTCGCGGGGCAGGCACCCGCTTTCGCGGGGCAGGTCCCTGCGATTGCGGGCGCGCCCCTCACACCCGCAGGATCTCCCTGCGCTCGGAATGGTCGCTCCTCGTCTTCACAACGATCGTGCCGATCCTCGTGGCGCTCGTCGCGTCAGCCGCGGCGCCGCCGCTGCTCGTTCCCGTCATGGGTCTCATCGCCATGGGGCTCTCTGCCGCTCACCTCGGAAAACCGGCTCGAGCCTACCGGGCGATCCTCAACTGGAGGCGCTCGTGGCTCAGCCGAGAAATTTTGTTGTTCCCGGCCTTTATCGGCCTTTCGCTCCTGGCGAGCGCGCGTCCGCTCACGGCGGCAGTCGGATTCGCGACGCTTTTCGCGATGGACGAGGTCTATCGACTCTCGTCGAACCGGCGGCGCGGGGAGCTTCATAGCGCTGGCGTACTTCTCACGGGTCTATTCCTGACGGGCGTTTTCGCGCACTGGCTCTGGCTCGCTGCGCCCGTCTGGCTTTTGAAGTTATTCCTGTATTTTCGACGACACCACCGCTACCCTCTCGAAAGCAAGACGCTTTTCTTTTCGAGGATAGCCTTCGGCTTTGTCCTCCCGGTCGTGGCCTACACACATTACCCGCTCGCCATCGCCTTCGTCTTGTTGGGTGAGCTCATCGATCGCGTCGAGTTCTACCTCGAGCTCGATTTCGCGGAGCCGTCGACGCAGATGCGCGTGGATCTAGAGCGCGCTCTTACGTGAGTCTTGACGAGCGCGCGGTGGTATAGTTTTTCACGTCGATGAGCGTCGCACGCTCATTCCCGGGAGGCTCCCATGACGATCCGCTCTTCCTTCATACTCGGTGCGACCACCGCTGTCGCAGCTATGACGACGAGCTCCATCGCTTGCTCGGGCAATGGGCCAAAGCCCGAGCTTTCCTACGACGTCATCCTGGTCGGCGGCCGCGTCGTTGATGGCACGGGGGCTCCCTGGTTTCGAGCCGACGTGGGCGTCATGGGGGACCGCATCGAAGCCATTGGCGATCTGAGCGAAGCAGAAGCCGAGTCTCGTATCGACGCTGCCGGGCTCGTCATAGCACCAGGCTTCATCGATATGCTCGGCCAGTCCGAGTTCAACGTTCTCGTCGATTCCCGGGCGGCGAGCAAGATCACCCAGGGCATCACGACGGAAGTCACCGGTGAGGGTGCCTCGATCGCTCCGGTCAACGATCGCATGATGGAAGCGAGCGAGCCAAGCTACGCTCACTATGGCGTAGCGCAGGATTTTCGGACGCTCGAAGAATACTTTGGCCGCCTCAAAAAATCTCCGCCGGCCATCAACATTGCAACGTTCATAGGTTCGGGCGGGATTCGTGACTTCGTCATCGGCCGCGAGGACCGACGGGCAAGCCCCGAAGAGCTCGACGAGATGAAGCGAATGGTGGCTCGCGCCATGGAGGCGGGAGCGCTCGGGCTGAGCGCCTCGCTTCAATACGTGCCCGATCGATTCAACTCCACCGACGAACTGGTGGCGATGGCCTCGGTGGCCGCCGAGTATGGCGGCATCTACATTACCCATCAGCGCTCCGAAGGCAACCTCATCTTCGAGTCCCTCGACGAGGTGTTCGAGATCGCCGAGCGAGCGGCCATCCCGGCCGAAGTCTGGCATCTGAAGACTGCCTACAAAGCCAATTGGGGGAAGATGGGAGAAGTGCTAGAGCGTTTCGAGGCGGCGCGGGCAAGAGGCCTCGATGTGAGCGCGAACCAGTATCCCTATATCCGTGCTTCGAACGGCCTCGATGCCTGTCTTCCGGTCTGGGTCCGAGAGGGTAGCACCGAGGAGATGCTTTCGCGTTTGAACGATGCTTCGATCCGCGAACGGATCAAGACCGACATGGCGGCGGACGACGTCACCGAATGGGAGAACCAGTGGTACGGTTCGGGCGGCGCCGAGGGGGTCATGGTGAGCTCGGTGTTGGACCCGGAATTGCGGAAGTATGAAGACAAGACGATGGCGCAGATCGGAACCGAGATGGGAAAGGACCCGCGCGATGCGCTCATGGACCTGGTGATTGCTGATGGCGGAGAGAGCTCCTGCATCATCTCCATCATGAATGAAGCCGATGTTCGGACCGCGCTCAAACACCCGCTCGTGTCTGTCGATACGGATTCCTCGGCACGGGCGGAAGATGGACCGCTCTCCGAGACGAAATCCCACCCGCGTGCCTGGGGAACCTTTCCCCGCATTCTCGGCAAGTATGTAAGGGAAGAGGGGCTTCTCACTCTCGAAGAAGCCATCCGCAAAATGACGTCGCGCCCCGCGGCTCGCGTGAAGCTCATGGACCGCGGTATCTTGCGCGCGGGGATGGCCGCCGACATGACCGTCTTCGATCCGGCAACCGTTCGCGATGTGGCGACCTTCGAGGACCCGACGCATTATTCCGTCGGGGTGAGATACGTCTTCGTCAACGGACGCGCGGTTGTCTCGGAAGGAAAGATCACCGACGAGCGGCCGGGAAGGGTGCTGCGCGGTCCGGGCTATCGCGGACCGACGGAGTAGCACCCGCCGGAGAGGACACGACTGTCCCCATCGGAGGTCGTGGTCGTTGCGATCTACGCGTGATCCCTGGCACAGAACCTGCTTTGATTGCGATCGAAGCTCATGAAGTGTGCGGGATACACAAGGAGGTTCTATCGTGCTTCGAGCAACGATGATGGGATGGATGCTCGCCGGCTCTCTACTTTTGGGCGGTCCGGTATCTGCGAACGCGGACGAAGCTTCCGCGAGTGAGCTCGAACGACTCGAGAACGAGCTCGAAGCTCTCACCGAGGATCTTCAGGCGTCGGTGGAGGCGCCCGAGTCCTTTCGAGCGCGGCTCGACGATCTCCGTATGGAAGTCGTCTACCTCAAAGTGAAGTCCAGGAAACATCGTGAGGCTTTTGGTGAAGGCAGCGGGCTGAGCACCGACGAGATCGATGAAGTCTTTCGCGAGCTCGCGCGCCTTCGCACCGACCTCGAATTGTCTGAAGACGACGGTATGCGATCGCTCGCCATTGGCTCGCAGCTTTCGGCACGGCTCATGGACAGCGTGAGCACCCGCTACACACAAGCCGGGGATGCGTTTACCGCCATCACGAACGTTGCCGTGACCGACGACGCTTATGTCGTGATCCCCGCAGGCTCGGTTCTGTACGGCATCGTGGAGCAAGTCGACCGTCCGGACGGACGGCTCGATCGAAGCGCCAAGCTCGTCCTCGCGTTCGAGAGGATCGAGGTCGATGGATACGCCTATCCTCTGACGGCCACCGTCGTCGGCGCTTCCGAAAAGATGGAAAGCGGTCTCGGCGATGAGAAGACCAAAATGGGCGTCGGCGCCGGAGTAGGTGCCGTGCTCGGTGCTTTGCTCGGCGGTAAGAAAGGTGCGGTGGCCGGAATCATTCTGGGTGGCTCGGGCGCCGTCTTGGCGACGGACGGAAAAAACGTCGAGCTCGATCGTGGCACGATGCTGACGCTACGGCTCGACCGTGCCCTCGATCTGCTCATCGCCGACCCACCGGCGCACTGACATGACACTGACATGACATGACCAGCGGTGAGCGCCCAGTTTGGGGTCAGAAGTGCTCTGCCAGGAGCGTCGCGTATGTCTTGATATCGCCGCCGTTTTCTTTTTGGAACTTCTGTGCAGCTTCTCTGGATGAGAAGGAGATTAGACTCGGAAGGCAGCGATCCCAGGCGACCTCGTACTGTCCGCCGGAGCGATCCTCCCGCACACTCGCGTGGCTACAGAAGTGCACGGGACTGCCTTCCACATAGTAGGCGACGGCGGCGTCGATGTGCTGTCTCGAATAAAAATCGGTCACCTCCGTCGCCACGACATCGTCTCTGCCTTCCTGAAACCGGAGACCGCACCGGGGACAGCAAGCGTCCTTCGACGCGCCGCTTTCGAGATGGATACGATAGAACGTCTCCTGGTGCATCGAACGGTAGCAGATGTCACACGTATCAGGCTCGTCCCACTCAACGTAAAGGACCGCGCTGACGGCGGCCACGAGAGCCAACGCGGCCAACGCGTGCAGGATTCGCTTCGCCATGTTTGTCACCTCGTAAACGTTAGAACGACGCTGGGCACGTGCATCGTAGCGCAATAGCACTCGTTTATGTCAGTGCATCGCCCCGACGGGTGAGCTTCTGCGGCATTGGATTTCATGGACATCCCGGCGGTCTCCTCAGCTCGCGACGGCGCCCTCTTCCGACTCTTCCCCAGGCAGGCGCCACCCTTTCCAGATGTAGTAGATCGCCGGGTAGACGAGGAGAACGACGATGACTGACGTCACCATGCCCCCGACCATCGGGGTGGCTATCCGCTTCATCACATCGGCGCCGGATCCGTGGCTCCACAGGATAGGGAGGAGGCCCGCCATAATCACGCTGGCCGTCATGATCTTGGGCCGCACCCGGCTCACCGCCCCCTGATACACCGCATCCACGAGGTCCTGTTTATGGCGCATCAAACCCTTGCTCACGGCCTCGTCGTACGCGACTTGGAGATAGAGCAGCATGACGACGCCGGTCTCCGCGCTCACACCGGCGAGGGCGATGATCCCGACCCAGACCGCGATGCTCAAGTTGTAGTCCAAGAAGTACATCAGCCAGAACGCGCCGATGAGAGCAAAAGGCACGGCCAGAAGAACGACGAGGGTCTCGAAGATGGACTTCGTATTCGTATAAATGATCACGAAAATGATTACGAGCGTCAGCGGGATGACCAGTTCGAGGCGCTCTTCCGCGCGCACCATGTACTCGTACTGCCCGCTCCAGCCGATGCTGTATCCATCCGGGATGTCCACGTTCTCCGCGACCGCTTGTTGGGCCATCGTCACATACGTGCCGACATCAATACCGGTGATATCAACATAGATCCACGCGTTGGGGCGCGAGTTCTCGGTCTTGATCGCGGGCGGGCCTTTGGTGATGGCGAGGTCTGTCAGCTGGCCCAGCGGGATGTGCTGCCCCGTCGGGGTCGGCACGAGAATGTCTTTCAGGGCCGGCAGATTGTGCCGGAGCTCGCGGCTGTAGCGCAGGTTGACGGGATACCGCTCGAGTCCTTCCACGGTGGTCGTGATGTTCATACCGCCGATCGCCGACTGAATGACATCCTGCACGTCGCCCACCGTCAGCCCGTAGCGCGCGATCGCGTCGCGACGGATGCTGAAGTTCAAGTAGTTGCCGCCCATGACGCGCTCGGAATAGACGGAGAGCGTTCCTGGTACGCGGCTTACCACGGACTCCACTTCCTCGCCAATCTCCTGCAATCGCGTGAGATCGGGTCCCGCCACCTTGATCCCCACCGGTGTCTTGATCCCGGTGGAAAGCATGTCGATCCGTGTCTTGATGGGCATGGTCCAGGCGTTGGTCAGCCCGGGAAACTGAAGGGCTTGGTTCAGCTCCTCGGTAAGCTTTTCTATCGTCATTCCCGGGCGCCACTCGGATTCCGGTTTCAAAGTAATGGTGGTCTCGATCATGGATAGAGGCGCCGGATCCGTGGCGGTATCGGCCCGTCCGACTTTGCCGAAAACGTGGTGAACTTCGGGAAACTGGACGATGATCTTGTCCGTTTGCTGGAGCAGCTCTCTTGCCTTCGTGATGGAGATACCGGGGAAAGTCGTGGGCATGTAGAGCATGTCGCCTTCCCACAAGGGTGGCATGAACTCGGAGCCCAGCCGGCGCACGGGAACGATCATGCTGGCCATGAGAAGCGTGGCCACGAGAAGCAGGGACCATTTGAATCGCAGAACGAAATGTAGGATGGGGTCGTAGACGTAAATCAGAAAACGGCTGATCGGATTCTCATGCTCGCTGCGAATCCTGCCGCGGATCCAATAGCCCATGAGCACCGGGACGAGGGTGATGGAGAGGATGGACGCTGCGGCCATCGAGTAGGTCTTGGTGAAAGCGAGCGGTTTGAAGAGCCTTCCTTCCTGAGCTTCCAGGGTGAAGACCGGCACGAACGAGACGGTAATCACGAGTAGAGCGTAAAAGAGTGTGGGCCCGACCTCTTTGGCGGCGTCGGCAATGATCTGCCAGTGCTCCTTCTCCCCTTTTTCACGCTCGAGATGCTTGTGCGCGTTCTCGATCATGATGATCGCCGCATCTACCATCGCGCCGATAGCGATGGCGATCCCTCCGAGCGACATGATGTTGGCGTTGAGCCCCTGCTGCTGCATGACGATGAAGGCCATCAGGATGGCGATCGGGAGCGTCAGGATCGCGACGAGCGCTGAGCGGACGTGAAAGAGAAAGATGATGCAGACGAGCGCGACGACGACGCTTTCCTCAATGAGTTTTTCCGCGAGGGTCTCGACGGATCTCTCGATGAGCCCCGATCGATCGTAGACGGGCACGATCTCGATGTCGTCGGGCAAACCCGCGCGGAGACTCTCGAGCTTCGCTTTCACGTTCTGGATGACGTCGTAGGCATTGGCGCCGTAGCGGACGACGATGATGCCGCCGACGACTTCTCCTTCGCCGTTCAGCTCGGCGAGGCCCCGGCGCATCTCGGGCCCTCGTTGCACGGTGCCCACGTCCTTCAAGAGAATGGGTGTTCCGTTCTGGTCCACTCCGAGTGCGATGTCCTTGATGTGGTCGACGTTCTGGATATAGCCCTCGCCTCGGATCATGAACTCGGTTTCTGACATCTCCAGGACGCGGCCCCCTACGTCGTTGTTGCTTCTCTGGATGGCCCTTCGAATCTTGGAAATAGAAATGTCGTAGGCCCGGAGCTTGTTGGGGTCGACGGTGACCTGATATTGCTTGACGAAGCCGCCGATGCTCGCCACTTCGGAGACGCCCTGAACGGCGGTGAGCTCGTACTTCAAGAACCAGTCCTGAATGCTTCGCAAATCTCCAAGGCTGCGTTGCTTGGACTTCAGGGCGTATATGAACGCCCATCCGACACCGGTCGCATCGGGCCCGAGGGTGGGGCTGACCCCCTCTGGCAGGGCTCCGCTCACATAGTTCATGTACTCGAGCACACGGCTCCTCGCCCAGTACATGTCGGTTCCGTCTTCGAAGATGATGTAGACGAACGAGAATCCAAAAAAAGAATAGCCGCGCACGACTTTCGCAAAAGGGACGGCGAGCATCTGTGTCGTGATGGGGTAGGTGATCTGGTCCTCGACGACTTGCGGCGCTTGCCCCGGATATTCCGTGAAGACGATCACCTGTACGTCGGAGAGATCCGGGATGGCGTCGAGCGGCGTGTTCTGGACGGCGGCAAGTCCCATGAGAGACACGAATCCCGAGCCTAGGATCACCATGAACTTGTTCGCGATGGACCAGTCGATGATCTTCTCTAGCATCGTGCCATCATCCTAGTTGCGCTGGCGCTCCGGAATGGGTGCGCTCGGCGGCTCTATCGACGTGTCCTTGTCCGAGATGATCTTGCGGATGGCTTCCTGAAGGTTGCTCTCCGAATCGATGAGGAACTGTGCCGAGACGACGACCACGGCGCCGTCCTCGAGCCCTTCCTTGACCTCCCACAGCCCGCTTCCGTTCACACCGAGCGTCACTTCGGCAACTTGAAACGTTGCGTTGCCCCGATCCAGCACGACAACGTTCCGCTGGCCGCTGTGAATGACGGCCTCCTCGGGCACAGCGAGAACATTTCGCGCCGAGGGCACCTCGAAGACCACATTCGCGTACATTTCCGCGCGGAGTCTCTGTCCCGGATTCTGAAGCTCGATGGACACCTTCATCGTGCGCGTCTTCTCGTTGAAGAACGGATACAGGTAGCGGACGCGGCCCACGTATTCTTGACCGGGCTCGTAAGGAAGCTCGACGAGCGCGCGTTGTCCGAGGCGCATCCACGGCACCTGATTCTCGAAAATCTCGACCTCGACCCAGATAGTGGACAGGTCAGCGAGCTTGTACAGGTTCATGCCTGCTTTGACGAACATGCCTTCGAGAGCCTGGTCCATTTTCGCCACGACGACGCCGTCCACGGGAGAATTCACGGAGAGCGTCCTCTTGAGCTCTCCGCTCTTTTCGAGCTCTGCGATCTGCTCATCGGTGATGTCCCAATAGCCGAGGCGGTCACGCGCCGACGCCACGAGTGACTTGGCCCGGGCCGCGATATCCGGGTAGTCGGTGCTCTCCATACGGCGGGCATATTGCTGGGCCTGCAAATACTCTTTTTGCGTCGTGACGAGCTGGGGACTATAAATCTCGAAAAGCTTCTGGCCCTTTCTTACCGGTTCACCGACGTAGTTCACATAAACGGTCTCGACCCAGCCATCGTATTTGGTGTTCACCCAGGTGAGCTGTTTGTCGTCGTAGGTCAGGGTCCCGACCGTGCGGATCGTGAACGGAATGTCGACGCGCTCGATCGCGAGCGATTGAACGCCGATATTCTGCACGAAGGCCGGGTCGATCTTGATCGCGCCTTCGGGTACGTCGTCCGTTTCGTCTTCGTATACCGGGATGAGGTCCATGCCCATGGGAGACTTCCCGGGCTCGTCCCTGATGAAGGTCGGGTCCATGGGAGCTTGCCAGTGCTTGATCTTTCGCTCGCTCTCGGACGCCTCAGTTTCGTTCATCGCCATCTCGCCGCCACCCCCACCGAGAACGCTCGTTCCGAGCGGGCTCAGCCAGGACCACCCGAACGGGTTGGCCAGGACGAAGACCGTGAAGCCAACGCCGAAAACAAAAGCGCTAATGAAGAAGACTGCTTTTTTCATGGATGACCTCACCTCGGAACGCTCGTTCCGATGGCTCGCTCTAGATTTGCCAAAGCATTTAACAGATCGGAGTAGTAGCGAGCGTTGACGACGCGAACGTCGAGGAGCACGCGCTCGCTGTCCAGAAGATCGAGCACGCCGAGCTGTCCTGTTTCATAAGCGGCTTCGGTCGCGCGCAGCGTCTCCTCTGCCTGGGGGATGAGTGCCGTTTCGAACAACCGGATCTGATCGCCGAGGGTCTCGAGTCGTACGACCTGATCGCGAATCGAGAACTCCATCTCGTTTTGGACGTTCGCGAAGCTACTGCGCTCGGCTCGTAGCGTTTCGCTCGCTTCGCGCAGCTCGGCATCGTATTTTTCCCTCCAGAGCGGGATAGTGATACCGGCGGAAAGGCTTACCGCGTTTTTGCCATTGTCGGGCGGCGGATTGATGATACCGGCTTCATCCGACCGATTCCCGATGTTGACGAACCCGAAGCCGACGAAAAAATCCGGCCAGCCATCCTTCTGCGCGAGATCGATGGCTCTTTCGTTTCTCTCGATGCGCTGCTCGATGGCTTTGAGTTCCTGCCGGTTCTCGAGACCGAGGGCATAGAGCCTCTCGAGGTCGACGTTGACCTCCGGGATCGACAGTCGATCGATGTCTGCGATCGGATCCTGTGGAGGCTGGTCCCTCAGCGTGTTGAGACGCGCTTCCATCGTCGCTCGCTGTTGCTCGAAAAGATCCAGTCGGTTGAGTACGCGCGTGATCTCGGCCTGGATCTTGATGACCGCCTGCTGCAGGCCCTGGCCTGTCGCATAGCGCGTATCGGCAAGCGACTCGTAGTGCTCGAGCAGCGACTGCTCTTCATGGGTGATGGCGAGCGCTGCATCGATGTAGGCCAGCTCGTAGAATGCCCGCTTGACCTGGACGATGATCTCCTGCTGGCGCGCCCGATAAAGCTCGTATACGGCGAGAGCGTCCTTTAGTGCGACTTTGCCTTTCAAGTCGAGGGTACCGAACCACGGGAAGCTTTGGGACAGCGTGAAGCTGTTGCGCACCGGTCCGACACGCGTCTCCGTGCTTCGCAGCGCCTGCGTGAAGCTGAGCACGAGATCCGGCAGCGCGTCCACCTGAGGGATTCGCTCCAAAGCGGCTCGGTAGCGCCCGAAAGACTCGTGCACGCCTGGGTTGCGCTCGAGCGCCTCGTCGATATAGTCGCGCAACCGGTCGTCGGCCGCGTAGAATTCCGGCGGCGCTGGAGCTTCGGAGGGCGCTTCCTCCTGCACGCTCATGGCGCCGGCGTTTGCCGCGAGACTGAACAAAAGAGCTACGTTGACGATCCTCATCCGCTTCATACCTTTTCGAAACGCGTGAACTTCACTGACCGCCAGCATATCGCAAGAATCGCGCCAAGCCAGAATCGTCTCTCAAAGTGCAGACTACTAGCAAGTTAGGTCCGAGCGCGTACATATCAACACTAAGCTGGCCAATGAAAAGCAACACATGGTGTGAAATCCAACAGCTGTGACTGCGCTGCCGGTTGTAAGCCCGCCCGCGGGGTGATCCGTGTGCGGGTTAGTATTGCATGTTCTATGCAGAAGGCGTTTCGCGAGTGAAGAGCTATGGAGGGGCCAATCTGTGCTAACCCTGGCCGCGGGTCTCCCCCCGGACAAGACAAATGAGCGAGCCAAGTTGGTCGTGAGAGCTTCTATCCAAAAAGCCTGTAAAGACGATAGGCTACAGCTTATTGATCACTTTCCAGAGCGGGGCTTTGTTTTCGGTCGGAGTCGCGGCTACGGGTTTGTCTTGCGGGCTCAGCGTGAGACCACTGACAGTAAGATCCGTGCGACTGTGCGCGCTGATTTTTCTGGCGGCTCACACTTTACGGGCAGATGACGTTCGTCCCGTGCAGCTGCAACTTCGCGAGCAAGAGCCCGGTCTTTTTCTCGCGCAGTGGCATGTGCCGCAGCTCATCCCGGTTCGAGCGGCGCCTCAACCGGTTCTTCCCCAAAGTTGCGAAGCGCAAGGGGAGCCGTCGGTGCGAGAGCAACCCGGGACCTGGGTGTTTCGACGAGCGTTTCGCTGTTCCGTCGGGCTCGAAGGGCAAGAGGTCGGGATCGATTTCCCCTTCGTGAACCCGAACCTTGCTACCGTCTTGCGCGTAGAGCTTCTTTCCGGCGAGAGCTACGCTCACCTATTTGCTTCGGGAGAAGAGATCTGGCGTCTTCCCGAAGCCACCGCGCTCGGTGCGTCCCTCCGAGACGCCCAGAACCGCGTCCTCTTCGGTATCCGTCATGTCTTCGAAAGCTTTGTCCATGTCGCGCTCATCATCGTCTTGGCGCTTCTTGGAAGTCGGGTGCTGGTTAGCCGTTTTCTAGCGGGCCAGCTGGCGGCGCTCGTCTGCGCACGCTTGGGGTTTGGGCTCACACCCACGCTCGCGGAACTCGGCGTCGCGCTCGCGACGGTGCTGCTCGCGAACGAGGCGCTCCGTCCGGAAGCCGATCGTCGTCAAGTCCGGGCTTTGGCCGTCGCGGCGGGATCGGTGCATGGCCTCGGCTTGTCGACTCTGGTCCCGGGCGAGCTCGACATCGTGTCGGTGGTGCTCGCGATCGTAGGGATGGATGTGACGTTCCTCGCGCTTGGCCCTATCTTCAGATGGGCGGTGATGCGTGTGCGCTCACTGCCTCGCCCAGCCGGCTATGTCGCCGGGGCCATCTCCGTAGCGCTTGGCCTTGGGTTTTTCTTCGCCGCGCCGCTCGCGAGAGTCGAGGCGACGCTGACGTCTTTCGAGGTTCATGGCTAACGAATCTCGTACTTTTCTTCCATGCTCTCGCGGATGCGCCGCATGGCTTCCTCGGCGCCTTCCTCCAACCAGACATGTTCGGGCCGGCCGAGAATGGCATCGATGGTTTGGTTGACGCGCGCACCGCGTGCGCCTCCGTGCTCGGCGAGTTCGCGCGCTTGCGGGATGAGCTCCATGTAGAAACGCTCAGCCACTTCGAACATCCCGTGCCAGTGGGTATAGTCTGGCGCCATCATCGAGGCGCCGTGGCGGGCTCTACGTCCCTCGTGGTGCCACAAGTAGAACCACGTCCACTCGATCTCGTCGTCGAATTGTGTCGGTGTAACGAGACCTTCGGCCTCGAGCGCATCCATGATGGCTTTGCCCGGCTTGGCGAACTTCTCGTTATAGAGGACGACGAGATCGTCGTACTGGGAATAGAACCCGTTGACGTAATCCGGCGTGTGGCAGTGGGAGCAGACTTCTTTCATTCGGTTGCGCTTGTTGTCCGCGGTGTCGAAGATGAGGTCGCGCCGCCTGTCCGGGTCCGTCTCGTTGACGATCGCTCCGTTGATATCCGTGTCCATGACGAGACTGATGGGAGGCCGGTTGGTCCACGAGATACGCTCGCCCGGATCGTGGGTGATGCGGCCGTCGTTGCGCAAGTGTCCCGACATGTGGCACGTCGCGCAGGTCGGCGCCTGGGAGTAATCGCGCCCGAGCACCCAATCGGCAGCGTTCAAGTTCATCTGGTCGCGGAGGTCGCGATAGGCGACGCCGTGCTTCGACTCTTCGTAGATTTCTTTTTGAGGGTGATCGGGGCCGAGGTGGCACTTGCCGCAGTTCTCGGGTTGGCGTGCGCGCCGTGGCGAGAAATCGTGCCGGCTGTGACAAGCGGAGCACGAGCCGCGGGAGCCGTCCAGATTGAGCCGGCCGATTCCGGTATTCGGCCAGCTGCCGGAATGGTAGCGGGGCTTGCCGTTGTCGTCTCTCGAGATCCGACCCACCGCGTCGAGGTTCGTAGGCTTGCCGTCGGCGCCGGGCTCGAGATCGTCGACCGTGATGGGATCGCCGCTCGTCGCTCGAAGCGCGATCTTCGATCCGTGGCATTGCTGGCAGCCCGAAAAAGCGCTCGCGAGACCGTTGACTTCCCGGATTTGCGGCCGGCCGGGAGTCGGAGAGTGCGGGCTGAACGGCGATTGGGAACCCTCGACCGTCTCGGCGAGAAAATTGTCGAGAGAGGCGAGGATGTTTCCGGCAGCCGCGTGATGGCTCTGGGCAAACTCTTCGACGATTTCCCCGTGGCACCTCGAGCAATCATTCGGTGTGACCACGGTCGCGATGTGCTCGCCATAATGGGTGAAGGTATCGGCGTCGCCTTCCTGGGCTTGGTGGCAGGCGACACAGCCCACACCCGTCGTCGCGTGCGTGCTCGCCTTCCAATGGTCGACGATCCCGGGCGTCGACTGCCCGTGACAGTCGACACAGGATTGCGACTCGGCGGGAACGGCAACGTGTCCCGGGACGAGGCCGATCTCCTCGTAACGCCGCGCGACTTCCATCCGCTGCACGAGCAGCAACGAAAGAAGAAAGATGAGCGAGAGTACTGCGATAACGGTGCGTTTTTGATTCAAATTCATTGCGTGAGCGCCCCCGGCTAGTGCGCGACCAAAGCTTCCCAGACGGTCATCCCGATGATAGTGAGTACGGCGAGAATGCCTATCCAGACACTGGCTTCCGTGAATCGTGTTTTCCTGCGAATCCAGTCGTCGATGAAAGGCCAACCGAACATAATGAAGACGATGAATCCCGTCGAGACGACAGCGAAGGTCCCCGAAAAGAGCTTGAGCCATCGAAACGTGACGTAGAAAAACCACTCCGGCTTGATTACCTCCGGCGTGACCAGCGGGTTTGCTTTCTCGCCGACGGTGGCGGGGAATATTGTCGCGAGCACACTCAGTAGAATCATCAAGAACAAGCCGACGATGAGCTCCGTGTACATATGGTCGGGGAAGAAATTGAAGTGCTTGTCCTGTTCGCGTTTTTCGCTCTCTTCCTCGAACTGAAGCTCCGTCACGCCTTGCAATCGAATGATCGCGATGTGCACGACGAGCAGAAGAATGAGCGCGACCGGGAGGACCGCTGCGTGGAGGATGAAGAATCGCGGCAATGTGTGACGGCTATAGGTGTCCCCCGCCGAGGAGGAGCGTCCGCAAGAAATCGCCCACGACGGGGACGCTCCCGGTGATGTTGGCCGCGACGGTGGCGCCCCAATAGCTCAGCTGTTCATAGACGAGGCTATAGCCGGTGAAACCCAGCATCAGAACAGAGATGAGGATGGTCATCCCGACCATCCAATTGATTTCGCGGGGCTTTCGATAGGCGCCGGTGAAGTAGACGCGCATCTGATGGAGGATGACCGCGGCGATCATGAGCGTGGCGCCCCATTTGTGAAGGCTTCGCAGAAACCATCCATAAGAGACATCGTTGGTGATGGCGCGGACCGACTCGTACGCGGTAATCGTGCTCGACTCGTAATACACGGCGAGCAAGATGCCGGTCGCGATCTGGACGATGAAGAGATAGGCCGGCGTACCCCCGAGCGCGAACCACCACTTCTTCAGATGGTTCGGGACGGGCTCGTTCGTGAGCTCGCGCAAAGCGCCGGGCGAGGCCGGCAACCGGTCCTGAATCCACGAGACGAGTGAGGTCAAGCGTTTTTCCGATCGTAGAGACAGGGGTCGTGACCGGGACCCGGAGGGCCGGGGATCGGCTCGAGGCGCCCGGGGCCAATGGCTACCTCCGTCAACGCGACTTCGATGAACAGGAGGGCCCCCTCTATCTTGAGCGGATATTCGATGAGCGCTTGCCCAGCGTCGGCCGGGGGCCCCGCGGTCGCAATACCCTCGGGGGAAAAGACGCCGTTGTGGCACGGGCAAAAGTAGCGCTCGTTTGCGGCCTCCCAGTGCACTTGGCATCCGAGATGTGGGCAGACGCTCGAGAGCGCGGCGAAGTTTTCGGCGGCCGTGCCGCCGCCGCGTCGCGTGATGTTCACCGCTTCGCCCGACGGCGTGCGGAAGGAAAACGACGTGCCTCTCTGGAGGCTTGCGATGTCGCTCACGAACATCCAGCCTCTCGGCGATGGACGGGCGGGATAGAGGAACCGCCCCATGATGGCGGCGAGGGTGCCGTAGGCGGTCACGAGCCCGGCAAACATCGCCACGTTCGTCAAGTTAGATAGAAAATCTTTTCGTTTTGGATCGGAAGGCGCGTCCAATCTCTCGGCCATCCCATTGCCTCGGGGAGAGATTCTATCTTCTTCTCATCCGACGGGTCTACTGTTGGAGCTTCCCATCGTGCGAAACGAACGTCCAACGCCCCTCCTTCTTCGGCCGCAAGCTGAACGAGACGCTCGGGAAGATGCATTTCTAGCTCACGGTCATCCCGTTCTAACGCCTATCTGATCGGGACAGAGTTCATGGACCTCAAGCACGAACGTCCGAAACAGAACATAGCGCCTGGATGGCGGCGTGCTCGCTCCGACTCGCATTGATGTCGAAGCCCGAGACCATCCACCCTTCACCGTCGAGCCGCTTTCGCATTCCACCGCTCATGGGACCCAGGCCAACAATCCCCACACGCGTAGCTTTTGTTATTGTCGAAGGAGCGTACTATATGATGCGCCGCGTGGGGGAAATGGCCGGCGGCTTGACGATCGCTTCAGAATGGATGGGTGTTCGGTGAGCGAGAGCGAGATAAAAACATTCAAGCAGCGGGTCTCCGTTTGATGGTCGTCGCGGCGCTCGTTTTCATCGTCACTTATGCGGGGTCCCCGGCCGTGGCTGAGGTTGTTTTGAATATGCCTTGAACGTTCCCGTAGAATGGCCTACTGAAAAGGGGCGCTCATGGGGGACCATCAGGTGCAGGACGACATTTCGCCTGAGCAGCTGCGTCTGTTCATGCGAAATCTTCTCGACGACCTGAGGGCGCTCGAGCGGATGATCGAGGATGACTGGATCGAGTCCGGCGTCCGCCGCGTGGGCGCGGAGCAAGAGATGTTCCTCGTCGGGGCTGGTTGGCGCCCAGCTCCGATCGCGACTGAAGTGCTCGCCACCATCGAAGATCCTCGATTCACTACAGAGCTCGCGAAGTTCAACCTGGAGGGGAATCTCGACCCCGTCGTCTTCGGGAAGGGCTGTCTCTCACAGATCGAAGCGCAGCTGAACGAGCTGGTGGGCCTCGCACGCCGCGGCGCGCGGGATTGCGGAGGCGAGATCGCCCTTTGCGGCATTTTGCCGACGCTTCGAAAGTCCGACCTCGGCCTCGACAACATGGCTCCCGTGCCGCGCTACTTCGCGCTCAACCGCGCGATGAACAAGCTGCGCGGGGGCTCCTACGACTTCCAAATCAAGGGAATGGACGAGCTCATCGTGAAGCACGATTCGGTGATGCTCGAATCGTGCAACACGAGCTTTCAGGTGCACTTTCAAGTTACCGCGAACGAGTTCGCGAGACTCTACAACATCGCGCAGGCGGTGGCGGCGCCCGTCCTCGCGGCCTGTACGAACTCGCCGCTCCTTTTCGGAAGACGGTTGTGGCGGGAGACGCGCATCGCTCTCTTCCAGCAAGCGGTCGACACTCGCAGTACGAGCCACGATCTCCGCGAGCGGCGTCCCCGGGTGAGCTTCGGGCGCCAATGGGTGAAGGAGTCGGCGACGGAGCTCTTTCGTGAGGACATCGCGCGCTTCAAGATATTGCTCGGCGGAGACCTCGACGAAGACCCCTTCGCCGAGATCCGCGCGGGCCGTCCCCCCGAGCTCAAGGCCTTAAGGCTTCACAACGGGACGGTCTATCGCTGGAACCGGCCGTGCTACGGCATTACCGGCGACAAACCGCATCTGCGTATCGAGAACCGTTACGTGCCTTCAGGCCCGACGATCGTCGATGAAGTGGCCAACGCCGCCCTCTGGTTTGGTCTTGTGAGCGCGTTTGCGCGAGATATCGATGACGTGACGAAAGTGATGGAGTTCGAGGACGCGCACTCGAACTTTACCGCGGCGGCCGTAAACGGGCTCGCGTCCGAGTTCACTTGGTTCGACGGGCGCGAGTGCCCCGCGCGCGAGCTCTTGTCGAAAGAGCTATTGCCAATGGCGCGGAGCGGTCTCGAGAGCTCGAACATCGACCAGGCGGACATCGACCGTTATATCGGTGCCATCGAAAAGCGCGTGGAAACGAAAAAGACGGGAGCACAGTGGTTTCACAACTCGCTGGCCGCGATGAAAGGAAAAGGCACCGACGGCGAGCGCATGAGCGCGCTTACCGCCTCCATGGTGAGCCAGCAAAAGGAGGGACGACCCGTGACGGAATGGCACGCAGCATCGCTCGAAGAGGCCGGCGGATGGAAGAACCACTACCTGATGGTGGAGCAGTTCATGACCACGGACCTCTATACGGTGAACGAGGACGAGCCGATCGACCTGGTTGCGAGTCTCATGGACTGGGAGAAGATCCGCCACGTACCCGTGGAAGATCATGAACATCGGTTGGTGGGACTAGTGTCCTACCGGTCACTCATCCATCTGTTGGCGCAGGGCGAGTTCGGCACGCGCGAAGATCCGATTCCTGTGAGCGAAGTGATGAAACGCGACCTCGTGACGGTGGAGCCGGAGACGACGACGCTCGAGGCGGTCGCTCTACTGAAGGGGAAGTCGATTGGCAGTCTTCCGGTCGTCAAAGACGGACGTCTCATCGGGATCGTTACAGAGCGGGATTTCATGGACATCGCGAGCGAGCTTTTGGAGGAGAAGCTAAAGGAGTAGATCAATTGGGGCTCGCCACCATGGAGCACGAGCCGACCACTAAGTCGTTCGGCTTCCCATGACCGTTTCGTCACTAGAGCTCTCTCGGACGCCATAGATGCAGAAGCGATGTCTCGACGCCTAGCTCTAAGGCCCGCCAGCTTTCGATGCGGAGCTCGAAGACCGCGAGCGCGGCGGTGGGAAAGGGCTCGGGATGGCCGGAAAGCCTGCTGACCAGATCTTCCATTCCCGGATTGTGGGCGACGAGCATCACGCGGTCGATGCCATCGTCAACGCGGCTCTGTGCTTGGAAGAGGAGTTCACCCGCGGTCGCTAGGTAGAGCTCCTCGACGTGCTCGATCGTGTTCTTGTAGTTGCACGCTTCGGCCACGGCTTCAGCCGTAGTTCGCGCGCGGACAGCCGTGGACGACAAGATGAGGTCCGGCACGAGCTGCTTTTCGAGAATGAGGTGCCCCATCATCGGTGCGGTTTTCTTTCCGCGCTTGTTCAGAGGACGGTCGTGGTCTGAGATGCCCTCGTCTTTCCAGCTCGATTTGCCGTGGCGCAAGAGCATGAGCGTTTTCATGCGTGGGCCCTCCTGTCTCGAATGACCGCAACGATGCGCGGCACGAGGAAGCTCACCCAGAGGCCGATAGCGGCGAAGCGCAACCATAAATAGAGGTAGTAGTACGAGGCGTCTTCCGCCGGCGAGAGCTTCTGAAGCACAAAGTAAATGACGGGAAGGCCCAAGAGGCCGATGACGAGCCACGCGCGGCGGCTTTTGGCCTGCCCGCCTTCTGGATAAAGGCCTTCGTGGTATGCGAAGACGAGGCCTCCGAGGGCCCCAGCGAGGCCGCCCATGGCGAGCGCCGTGTTTCTCGACGGGTGCAAGAGGGCGAGTGCTATGGGAGCGCCCAGTGCCAAGAGCACTTGGGCGCTCAAGCTCAGGCCGGCCGTTTTCTCCGCGAGCGTATTCGACCATCGCGCATAACCCCAGGCGATCGCGGCGCCGAGGGTCCATCCCGCGAGCACGTCGCTAGGAAAGTGAGCCCCGAGATAGACGCGCGAAAATCCGATCAGGAAAATACTCAGCGTGGCGACGACCGCGAACCAGGGTTTCTTGAAGTGGAGTGCGAGTAGACCCCAAAAGACCGCCGCCTGTTGGGCGTGGCCGCTCGGGAAGCTGAACTCACCGGGCGCTCGCAAATTAGCGATGTCCGCATAGACGAACGGGCGGTGGAGTGCCACGAGATCTTTGATGAGCGTGTTGATGTAGACACTCAGCACCAGCCCAACGAATAGCCGGGCCCCGAGCTTCCACGAGAAAGCCCACCAAAGGATCGGGAGCATCACGAGATAACCGGCGGTGGAGCCGATATCCGTGACAGCGAAAAAGAACTGGTTCAAAAGCGGCGAGCGAAAGCCTTCGAGCCACTGGATAATATCGATCCCGAGCTCGAGGATTTCAGTCACGGGCTAACAATCGTCGATAAACGTCGGGGTCCACGTTGCCTCCGGTGACGACGCAACACACCGACCGGTCGCGGAAACGATCCGGTTGTGTGAGGAGCGCGCCGACGCTGAGTGCGCCCGTGGGCTCCACTTTGAGGTTGGCGTAGGAGAACAGAAGCCTCAGCGCCTCCGTGATGTCGTCTTCGGGAACTTCGACGATCGTCTCGAGGCCGTCCTTGAGAATCTTCCAGTTATTCTCGCCCAGGCTCACGGTGCGTGCGCCGTCGGCGATCGTGAGCGGCTCTTTTTCGTTCGTGACGATGTGTCCGGCGCGGAGAGACCGCGCGGCGTCGTTTCCGAGAAGCGGCTCGGCGCCGACGACCCGAGTGCGTGGATTGCCAGCTTCACGAAGGCCTTTGACGATCCCCGAGCTCAGACCTCCGCCTCCGACCGGCACGACGACAACGTCGAAGTCATGCGTCGCAAGCTCCTGGCCGAGCGTCGCATTCCCATCGATGACGCGCGGGTCGTTATAGGCGCTCGCGACAAAGGCGTCGGGGTGCTTGGCGGAAAGCTCTGCGACCCCCTCCTCCCGGCTTTTCACCGTCACGTCGACCGGCACGATCGTGCCACCGTGCTCGCGCACGGCGTCCATTTTCACCTGCGCCGACGTTTCCGGCATGACGATGATGGCGTCCTTGTCGAGAAGCTTTGCCGCGTAAGCGAGCGCCTGGCCAAAGTTCCCCGACGACGCGGTCAGGATCATGCGCTCTTCGACGAGCGCGGCGAGGTTGTACCCAGCGCGGAACTTGAAGCTTCCCGTATGCTGGAACGTCTCGCTCGCAAGATGGAGCGAAATTCCGAGTCGGTCGGCGAGGCGTCGCGGCTCGAGGAGTGTCGTTTCCCGGATGACATCGCGTAGGTTCTCGGCTTGCTCCATCATGGGTGCCCCAATCTTATAGTATGGAGCCCATGCGCATTGACGCTCATCAGCACTTTTGGAAGTACATCCCCTCCGAGTACGATTGGATCGACGAGCGCATGCACGTTCTGAAGCGGGATTTCGGACCGGCCGATTTGAAGCCACATCTCGATGCGACGGGCATCGGGGGCTCGGTGGCCGTTCAAGCTCGGCAAAGCGTCGAAGAGACGGAGTATCTGCTACGGCTCGCGGACACGACCGACTCCGTGCTCGGCGTCGTCGGCTGGGTGGATTTGTGCTCAGAAGACGCCCAAGCCCAGCTCGAGCGGTTCGGCGCCCGTGAGCGTTTCGTCGGCGCGCGCCACGTAGTACAGGACGAGCCCGACGATTACTTCCTTCTTCGTGAGGATTTTCTTCGCGGTGTGGCGCTCTTGAAGGAGCACGATCTGACCTACGACGTGCTCATCTATCCGACCCAGCTCCCCGCAACTCTCGAATTTGTCGAGCGGTTTCCCGATCATCGCTTCGTACTCGACCATATCGCGAAGCCTCATATCGGCCGGCGCGAGCTCGAGCCTTGGGCCGGCTACGTCGAAAAACTCGCCCAGCACCAAAACCTTTATTGCAAAGTCTCAGGGATGGTCACCGAGACCGAATGGCATGGGTGGAAGCTTGACGACTTCACGCCTTATCTCGATGTCGTCTTCGAAGCTTTCGGCGCCCGGCGCATCCTCATAGGATCCGATTGGCCCGTCTGCACTCTTTCGGCGACCTATTTGGAAGTGATGGACATCGTCCATCAGTACATCTCGACCTTGTCCGATGCGGACAAAGCGGCGGTCCTTGGCGGGAACGCTATCGATTTCTACAACCTGGAGGCACCGACCGATGTTGATGCGCGTTAAAGCCCTCATCCTTTGCACCCTTCTTGCGGCACTTGGCTGTCAGAGTGAGAGTGACGCGCCTGAAGACGACACACCAACCATCGCCGTCATTCCCAAAGGCACCACGCACTCTTTCTGGAAAGCCGTTCATGCGGGTGCGGTGAAAGCTTCCGTCGAGCTCGACGTCGAAGTCATCTGGAAAGGGCCCGGGCGCGAGGACGATCGCGAAGCTCAAATCGCGGAAGTGGAGACGTTCATAAGCCGCGGTGTTTCCGGTATCGTGCTGGCCCCTACCGACGACAAAGCGCTCCGGCTTCCGGTTACGAACGCCATGCGGAGCGGGATCCCGGTCGTCATCATCGACTCCGGGCTCGACAGCGACGACTATGTGAGCTTCGTCGCCACCGACAACTACAAGGGCGGCCGGCTCGCCGGGGAGCGTATGGTGGAAGTGCTCGGAGGTTCGGGCCGTGTGATGATGCTCCGCTACCAGGAGGGCTCGGCGAGCACGATGAAGCGCGAGCAAGGCTTCATGGACGTCATGGCCGAGAATCCGTCGATGAACGTTGTGAGCTCGAACCAACATGCTGGCGCCACCGCCGAGCTCGCTTATCAGACGAGCGAGAACTTACTCGCCCGGTTCGAGGCGGCGGATGGCGCTCTAGAGGTCGACGGCATCTACTGTCCCAACGAGAGCTCGGCTTTCGGGATGCTCCGAGCGCTCCAAGATGCAGGGCTGACCGGCTCGGTGAAGCTGATCGGATTCGACGCCTCCGAGCAGATGGTCAGAGGCCTCGAGAACGACGAGTTCGACGCGCTCGTTCTTCAAGACCCGGTGAACATGGCCTATCTCGGTGTCAAGACGATGGTCGCGCATCTGCGGGGCGAGCCGATCGAAAAGCGCGTCGACACAGGCGTCACGCTCGTAACACGCGACAACATGAACGAGCCGAGGATGCAGGAGCTTCTGCGTCCCGACGTCGATAGGTGGTTGAACTGACGCGTCTCGAAGCGAAAGGCGTACGGAAGCGCTTCGGTCCCACGCTCGCGGTGGACGGTGTCGATTTTTCCGTTTCGCCGGGTGAAGTACGCGCGCTCGTCGGCGAGAACGGCGCGGGGAAGAGCACCCTTGTCAACGTGCTCTCCGGTGTTTTTCTTCCGGATGATGGAGCACTCTTTCTCGATGGCGAAGCCTATCGACCCGCGAGTCCTCGCGACGGTCGCGATCGAGGAGTGCTCATGGTGCATCAGGAGCTCGCGCTGGCGCCGCATTTGAGCGTCGCCGAGAACATTTTTCTCGGGACGGAGCCGACGCGTCGCGGGCTATTGCAGTGTGGCGAAATGCGGGCGCGCACCGCACGAGCGCTCGCGGAGCTCGAGCATGACGACATCGCACCCGAGCAAAAGGTCCGTTCTCTCTCTCTCGCATCCCGGCAGATCGTCGAGATTGCCCGCGCGTTGATTCTGGAGGCCAAAGTCCTCATCCTCGACGAGCCGACGAGCAGTCTCTCGCAGCCGGACGTAGAAAAACTCTTTCGGCTCATCGGCCGGCTCAAAGAGCGCGGCCTCGCGATCATCTATATCTCTCACTTCCTCGAAGAAGTGTGGAAGGTTGCGGACAGCTTCACGGTGTTGCGCGATGGGCGATCCGTTGATGAAGGGCGGATCGCCGAGGCGAGTGCCTCCGCGATCGTGAAGTCGATGGTCGGCAGGAACATCGAAGAGCTCTTCCCTCGGACGTCGCGGTCTCCGGGAGACGTTGTCCTCGAGGTCGAGTGGCTCCAAGGAATGAGTCTGCCGCGCGACGTGAGCTTCGATCTCCGTCGCGGTGAAGTACTTGGTATCGCCGGGCTCATGGGAGCGGGACGCACAGAGATGGTGCGGGCGATCTTCGGACTCGAAGCGGTTCGAAGCGGTCGCGTGCGTGTGCGCAAATTCGAATTTGCCGCGACGCCGGCCATGCGTCTCGAGCAAGGCGTGGGTCTTTTGAGCGAAGACCGCCAAGGGGAAGGTCTCGCGGTCTCGAGAACGATAGCCGAAAACTTGACGCTCTCGAGGCTGCCGCGCTGGTTGAGACCGTCGGAGCTCGATGCAGGTGCAGCCGAATGGATCTCGAAGCTCCATATCCAGTCCCGCGGGCCGCGCCAGCGGGTCAAGGATCTTTCGGGAGGCAACCAGCAGAAGGTGGCGCTCGCGCGGCTTCTCTATCACGGCCTCGACGTGCTGCTGCTCGACGAGCCGACGCGCGGCGTGGACGTCGGGAGCAAAGCTCAAATCTATGAGCTCATCGACGCGCTCGCCTCGAGTGGCAAGTCCATCGTGCTCATTAGTAGCTATCTTCCCGAGCTACTCGGCATGTCAGACCGCATTGCCGTCATGAGTCGCGGCCGTCTCGCGCCCGCACGTCCCGTGAGCGAGGTGGACGAAGAGCAGATCATGAAGGAGGCGGTCTCTTGAGCGAGACATGTGGAAAGTCGGCGAGCCTCGGGCTCTCGACTCTCGGACCTCTCATCGGCCTCGTTCTCGTCTATGTCTTCTTTGCGCTCATCGGCCCCGATAGCTTTACGTCGATCCGTACGCTCGAGACCATCGCCAGGCAGACCGCCATCGTCGGCACCGCGGCGCTCGGTATGACGCTCGTCATCATTCTCGGCGGCATCGATCTTTCGGTGGGCTCGATCGTGGCGATGACGTCGGTCGTCGTGGCGCTCGTGCTCAACGGGGGTGGCGGACCCGCGGCGGCGATCCTCATGGCGATGTTGGCCGGGTCTCTGACGGGACTCACGAGCGGGACACTCATCACCCGGTTGAAGGTGGCGCCGTTCATCGTGACCCTCGGCATGCTGCTTCTCGTGCGCGGGGTCGCGAAAGGCCTCGGCAGGGAACAAAAAGTCGATGCTCCGATCACATGGCTCGTCGAGCTTCTATCTTCTTTGCCTCCGGACCGCCGCTGGATGTTGGTGCCTCCAGGAGTGTGGGTGCTTGCTCTTTTAGCACTCGCGACGGCCGTCGTCCTACGCTACACAAGGCTCGGCGCGCACATCTTCTCGATCGGTTCGAACGAGAAGACCGCGCGACTTTGCGGTGTTCATGTCGAGAGGGTGAAGGTCACCGTCTACACTTTGACGGGCGCGCTCGCGGGCCTTACCGGTGTTCTCCAGTTTTCACGCCTCACGGTGGGGGACCCCACCGTTGCGGTGGGGCTCGAGCTCGACGTCATTGCTGCAGTCGTTATCGGAGGCGGAAGCCTATCGGGGGGAGAGGGAACCGTTACCGGCACACTCGTCGGCGCGTTCATCATGACGGTTATTCGAGCGGGCACTTCCCAGATGGGGCTTCCGAACTGGGTTCAAGAAATCGTGACGGGCACGATCATCGTCGCCGCGGTCGCGATCGATCGATGGCGCCATCGAAGAGTGGAGCTGGCATGACGCGGATCACCGGCTTTACGACCGAAGACATTCGTTTCCCGACCTCGCGAGACTCCGATGGCTCCGACGCGATGAATCCCGACCCGGACTACTCTGCCGCCTATGTCGTTTTCGAGACGGACCACCCCGACGGGCACGAGGGCCACGGACTGACCTTTACTATCGGCCGCGGCAACGACCTTTGCGTCGAAGCGATCGACCCGCTCGCGACGAGGATCGTCGGGCAAGAGCTCGAGTCGATCACGTCGGAGTGGGGCGCGTTCTGGCGTGAGATCACCGGGGACAGCCAGCTTCGCTGGCTCGGACCGGAGAAAGGCGTCGTCCATTTGGCGACGGCCGCCATCGTCAACGCGCTCTGGGACCTCCAGGCGAAAGTCGCGGAAAAGCCGCTCTGGCAGCTGCTTTGCGGCATGGCGCCCGAAGAGATCGTGCGCGCCATCGATTTTCGCTACATCACGGATTGCGTCACGCCGGAGGAAGCGCTTACGCTTCTGAGTGCGCTCGAGCCGACGCGACGGGAGCGTATCAAGACTGTGCTCGCGGATGGGTACCCTGCCTACAACACGTCGGTCGGCTGGATGGGCTATAGCGATGACAAGATCCGACGTTTGTGTAAAGAAGCGATCGCCGAGGGCTGGACAGCGTTCAAGATGAAGGTCGGGAGAGACCTTGACGACGACATCCGCCGCGCCGCGCTCATCCGCGATGAGATCGGCTGGGACCACGCACTCATGATGGACGCCAATCAAATCTGGGATGTCGACGACGCGATCTCGTGGATGAAGCGTCTCGAGACTTTTCGTCCGCTATGGATCGAAGAGCCGACGAGCCCGGACGACGTTCTCGGGCACGCGACAATTGCGCGGGCGGTCAAACCCATTGGCGTCGCGACGGGTGAGCATGCGCATAACCGCGTCATGTTCAAACAACTCCTCCAAGCGGAGGCGATCGCGTTTTGTCAGATCGATAGTTGCCGCCTCGGTGGCGTGAACGAAGTGCTTGCAGTGCTTCTCATGGCGGCGAAGCACGGCGTTCCAGTCTGCCCGCACGCTGGAGGCGTCGGTCTTTGCGAGCACGTCCAGCATCTTTCTCTCTTCGACTACGTTTGTGTGAGCGGATCGATGAAAGAACGCATGATCGAATACGTCGATCACTTGCATGAGCACTTCGAAGCACCCGTCGTCGTCGAAAAAGGAAGGTATCGCGCTCCCGATCATCCCGGATACAGCATCACGATGAAGAAAAAGTCGCGAACGGCGTTCGCGTACCCGAATGGAGTCGAGTGGGTTGACCTCTAAATCACCAAAAACCGCTTGACACCACTCTTATACCTCTTTACCCTACAGCTAGTGCAATCAACTTCTCATACGAGCAGAACTTTGTGTTGCGTGTCTTCATTGGGGCGGCGTGACGCTCTAATCCATGAAGAGAGGAGGTGATGAGTAATGGCGAAAAAAAAGGCAGCTAAGAAAAAGACCACCAAGAAGAAGGCTGCAAAGAAAAAAGCTGCAAAGAAAAAGTAGGGACTTCCTCAGGGGTAATAAGAGGGGGGGGGTGAGTGCCCCTCCCTTTTTTTTGTGTGCCAGCCGATCTTGTTCGCGTGGTTCCGTCTTTCGCTTGACTAACGGGGCCGAGGCTTCAAGCATTCGAACGGTCCGAGCTCGGCGGGCAGCGGGGATTCATAGATCGCGTCTCCGCGCGCGGTGTCGAACTCTCTAAGCTCATAGGCTGCGGCGAGCGCGCTCACGCCTTTGGCTGCTGCGTCGGTGGCGTCCGAGGCGAGACCGTCGAAGACGAAGCGGATAGAGTCCATCGCGAGTCCGCTCCTCGTGATCACGGTCGTGACGGCGGAAGGATGCCAGAACAAAAGTGCATCCACGTCGTCCGCGCCATGTAGGCGCCGCCGTGATAAATCTCTTCAGCGGGAGCGCCGAAAAAAGCGCACCGTGCCTCGAAAGCCGTGCTCATCGTTTGCTCGCTTCACGGCGAGCACCGCTCCGCGTGCGGCGGCTCCGGCATTGCCCAAAGGGCTTCGGACACGTCGTTCAGATGATCGTGCTGCTCCGCGAGCCACGCGAGAGCGGTCTCTTTCGGCCCCGCGGACGCGTCGAGCGTCAGCACCAGGAAGACTAGAAAGCTAGCGCTTCTTTTCATAAAAGTATCCCCGCCGCGCATGGACCTCGACGCCGCGGACGTTGACTTTGACCGAGAGGGTATGCCACCCCTCGTGGATCGGCTCCCGCGGACGATAGGACAACAGATAGCGTGTCTTTATCTCGGCGAGGATCGTCGAGAAGATCGGTCCTAGATTCTCGGTCGTGTCGGTCTCGATGAAACGTCCGCCGCTCGTCTCTGTGAGCTTGCGAAGAAGACGGGTCCGTTCGGCGTTGGCGTCGCGGGCAGCCCGGCGCGCGCGGTCCCGCGCTAAAGCTGAATGGCGAAGCGTCCCCCGACCGAACTTCGGCAGACGCTCTTTTCGTCCAATGGCGTAGATGACAGCCTGAGACTGCTCGACGAGCGGAAGCATTTGCTCTTCGCGGAGCCAGCTGTAAGTGTCGATTCCATCCGTGAAGAGCAACACCATGGGGCGGTGCTCGACGTTCTCGACCGTCTTGAGCCCGACGAAAAGTGCATCGTGCCACGCGGTGGCACCGTAAGCCTCGACCGCCTCGATCGCGTCCCGCACTTGGTCTTTGTCTCGCATCAGCTCGGCGTCCCGCTTCAAGTGATGCGAGAACGAAATGAGGGCGGCTTCGTCTTCATCGTCGAGATCGTCCAGTAGCTGAATCGCTGCCTCGCGCAAATGACTCAGGCGTATGCCCGCGACGCTGCCGCTCGTGTCGAGCACGAGGGCGATGTGTACCGGAATGTTTTGAGCGTCGACGAGATCGAGCTCTTGGCGCTCGCCGTCCTCGAACAGCTCGAAATCCGATGCGCCGAGCCCGAGCACCGCCCGGCCGTCGCGGCCGACATAGACGTCGACTTGGACGATCTCGGTCGTTGTTCTGAAAAGAGGGGTCTGCGGTTGGATGATGAAAGCTGCGAGCATCCAGGAGAGTCCTGTCATCGCGCCAAGGCCTCGCGCATCGATGAAAAGAGCGGATCCGCGCGCTCACTCAAGCCGAGCTCGTATTCCCACCAACCGCTTTGCTTAGAATCCGACAAGATCAGTGCCTCCTCGAGCGCGGTGCGCGACGCTTCGCGCTCCGAAGCCGTGTGAAGTGCGTGGCTCAGCGCGAGAAAGCCAATCTGCCAATTCGGCTCCAGCTTGATAGCGGCTTGGTAATGGAGGATGGCCGGCTCGGGGAGCCCGCGCCGCTCCGCCAGATTCCCGAGTACCATGCGGGCTCTATACATAATGCGTCATCGAACCGGCCTCTTTTTTTTCCAAAACATTGCCGTAGCGTAGTTTAGCCTCCGCGAGGCCTGGTTCTTGCTCGAGAGCGCGTGCGTAAAGGCGTTCCGCCCGCTTCATATGGTCCGGCTCGCCAAAAGGGAGCGATCCCGACCACTCCCAGAGCGCCCCGGCGGCGACGAGGATCTCCGCGTCGGCGGGGTGACGGTCGAGCGCGTCGTCGAAAAGGGCGGTGGCTTCCCGGAAGCCGATCTCACGGTCCCCAGCAAAAATCAGTCCCTGGTAGTAGAGAGCGACGGCAAGAAGCCAATCTCGCTCGAAGTGCCGCCCGACCTTGCGGCTGAGCGTCCGCCCGAGCTCGAAATGGACGAACGCTTTTGTCCAATCGCCGTCCTCGACGACGTAGATCGCCGTATCGGTGTGGAGCAACGCCGCCGCTTCGACGCACGGATGCGAGTGCTCGTCCATAGGAGCCGGCTCGAGCTGCTTGACGAAAGACTCGAGCGCTTTGTGGTCGAGGCGCGCGACGGATTGAACGGCCACGAGCCATTGACGGTTGCGATAGGTGTCCACGATGGAGATGTATTCAGGAGAGATCTCGCTGCGTGCGAAGGCTGTCTTACAATCTTCGCCCGACGCCGGCGCCGCCAATAGGAGCGCCGCGAAGCTCAGCCAGCGGCCCAAAGCTCCTCCTCTGAGAGGATGGGCGCGCGTCCCGTCATACCTTCGCATTTCTTGGCTGCCGCCGCGTTCGCGAATCGCGCGGACTCGGCGATCGAGCGCGTCTTCAAGTAGGCATGCGTAAAAGCACCGTGAAAGACATCGCCGGCGCCGGTTGTGTCTAGTGCTTTGATCACCGGCGCTTTCGCCCGCACCATCGGAGTATCTCGGCTCGCGACCGCGCAGCCGTCGGCGCCGAGCGTCACGCCGACAATGGCAGGGCCGTCCTTCGGAAGACGTTCGATCGTGTCGTTCAAAAACGCGGCCACGTCGTAATCGGCACCGTGTAGCGCGCTCGGATAAGTATGGGAGAAAATCGCGATGTCGGTCGAGCTCACGAGCTCCTCGACGCCTTCGCGCGGATGGCCGCAGTCCAGCACGACGAGACCGCCGGATCTGCGCACATGAAGAGCGGCCTCGATTTGCACCGGCACGGTGCGCGCATCGACGAGAAGCGCGTCGCAGTCGTCGAGCGGGAGGCCGCGCACGTCGTCCCAAGCTAGAGGCAATCCGATCTCGTGAGGCGCTTCTAGGATCGTGCGACGCCCGTTCTCGACGACGATGATACTCGTGGGAGATTCGAAGCCCTCGCGCACGGTGATAGCGTTCGTATCGATGTTCTCGTTCAGGAGGCCCTCTCGGATGAAGCGGCCCACGGCATCGTTGCCCACGAGCCCGGCGATCGCGGTCTTGCGCCCGAGACGCGCCAGCGTGACGAGCGCTGTGGGGACCGGGCCGCCCCCGGATTCGTGGAGCTCCCGCGCGGAGATTTTTTTGTCCGGGGCGGGGAAGCGGTCCATGAGGACACTGATGTCGCGCACGACGAGCCCTATCCCAATGGCGTCCCACTCGCTCACTGAGGTAGTTTAGTCTAGATGCAACGCAAAGGTCGTGGCGCGGGGAGTAACGCCACCGGCCGTTTCGAGCGGCTTGAATATGTCGGATACGTCCCGATCGAAGAACGGGACCGAGTCGAGACCATCGTATCGCCCGACAGCACGCGCTCGATCCTCGCGAAGAACGACTCACCCGATGTTCCGTTCTCGGTCTCGGTAAACCCCTATCGCGGCTGCGAACATGGGTGTATCTACTGCTTCGCGCGGCCCACCCACGCTTATCTCGGTTTGTCGCCCGGCCTAGATTTCGAGACGAGAATCTTTTCGAAGCCCAAGGCGCCGGAGCTGTTGAAGAAAGAGCTCGCGAAGCCCAAGTATCGCCCGGAACCGATCGCTCTTGGGTCCAATACCGATCCGTACCAGCCCGCCGAGCGCGAGCACGGAATCACGCGGCGCGTGCTCGAAGTCTTGGCCGAGCACGAGCATCCAGTAGGCATCGTCACCAAATCGCATCTCGTGCTGCGCGATTTGGATCTGTTAGCGCCGATGGCGAAAAAAGGGCTCGCTCATGTGTTCCTTTCCATCACGACGCTCGACCCCGAGCTCGCCAGCCGGATGGAGCCGCGCGCGTCGAAGCCCCAAAAGAGGCTCTCAGCAATCGCCGAGCTCTCCGCCGCCGGTGTTCCTTGCGGCGTTTTGGCGTCCCCGATGATCCCCGCGCTCAACGACTCGGAGCTCGAGCGTATTCTCGAGGCCTCGGCCGCCGCAGGTGCAACGAGCGTCGGTTACATCCTTTTGCGACTACCTCTCGAGCTCAAAGAGCTGTTCGCGGAATGGCTCGAGGCTCACTATCCGGACAAGGCCACGCATGTCTTGAGCTTGATGCGGCAGTCGCATGGCGGTGAGCTCCACCGCTCGCAGTTTGGCGAGCGCATGCGCGGGACGGGACCTTACGCGGCGATCCTGGAAAAGCGTTTTCGCGTCGCCGCGCGAAAGTTGGGGCTCGACAAACCCTTGCCGTCTCTCGATGCGACGCGGTTTCGAAGACCCGGTCAGCTCCATCAGCTAGATTTGTTCGGCTGACGATCCGTCGCGGGGTGTCGAACTTGGGCCCTAAGGCCTTTCAGCGGGTTGGATCGAAAGCGTCCTCGTTTCTGTGCCCCTCAGGAGTTTCAGCTCGTTCGTCGATCCGATCCGATCTTCAGTTAGAAGACGCAGCAAGTCGTCGATGCCTTGCACCGGAGTGGAGTCGAGGGCGATGACGATGTCACCCTTTCGAAGTCCGGCTTCATCTGCGGCGCTGCGCTTCTCCACAGACACGATCAGGACGCCTCGCTCGTTCGTGATCTCGTGAGCACGCGTCAGGCGTCTCGAGACGGGCACATCCTGGCCGCGCACGCCGATATAGCTTCGTCGTAATCTCCCATCTCGGATCAAAACGCCTGCCGTGTGCGAGATGATCGTGCTCGGGATAGCAAAGCACAGACCTTGAGCTCCCATGATGGTCGCGGTGTTGAGGCCGACGACACGTCCTGCGGAGCTCACGAGCGGTCCACCGGAGTTTCCGGGATTGAGCGCGGCGTCGGTTTGAATGATGCCTTCGATGAGACGACCGGATTGAGAACGGAGCGATCGGCCCAACGCGCTCACGACGCCGGCGGTGACCGTGCACTGGAAACCTAACGGGTTCCCGATCGCCACGACGAGCTGGCCGACTTTGAGCGTGCGCGAGTTTCCGAGCCTGGCTGGCACGAGGTCGGACGCACTGACGGAGACGCGGACAACTGCCAGAGCCGTGTCCGGGTCGTCGCCGACGAGATCGGCCTCGAGGGAGCGTCCGTCGATGAGGGTGACCTCGATGCGCCGAGCGCCCGCAACGACGTGGCTGTTCGTGAGCACGAAGCCGTCCGGCGTGAAGACGAAGCCCGAGCCACTGCCGGAGTTGCGGCGGCGATGGGATGGTGACTTCCCTTTGGCATTCTCGACGTCGACTTTGACGACCGACGGGCTGAGCTCTTCGGCAACGCAAGTTACCGCTTTCGAATAGGCGTCTAGAGCCTCAGCCTCGTCGATGCCGACGATCATTTTCTTTTACCTAGTAGCACGCTGACGGTTTTCTCTTTGCCGGCGCGGAGAATGCGCACGTCGACGTTGTGGCCGATGCGCTCCTCGGTGAGGGAGGTAAGGAGTGCGATCGGGCTCTGCGCGATTTCGCCGTCGATTGCTAGGACGACGTCACCGAGAAAGAGCTCGGCCGCCGCGGCGGGACCCCCTGTTTGCACTGAGAGGATCAAGAGTCCGACGTCTTGCGATTTCACCGTGTTAGGAAGTCGCACCGGCGACGTTGTGATACCGAGGAACCCGCGACGAACCTCACCGTGTTCGATCAGATTGTCGACGACGCGACGAAGCGTTTCCGTGGGTACCGTCAACGGTTTGCGTCGCGCGAGTCCGGTAGTGTTCATGCCCTGCGCCTGGCCGTTGCCATTGAGTAGAAGGCTTCCCGAGAAACCGCGGAAGCGTTTCGGGTCGATCTCGATATAGCGATCGAGGCGGCCGCCGCTGCGAGTGGTCCACTCTTCGTCGACCACGTTCACGGCGACGAGACTGCTTCGGCGACGCGCCACGACCACGGCCAGGTGTCCGGCCTCGAGGCGGCCTGTATCCGTCCAATCCGGCCAATCGGGTGTGGGTTTGTCGAGGTCGGTCGCTCGCAGGACGGCGACGTCGGTGCCCGGGTCACGTCCGACGAGCGTGGCGTTCTTGCGCGCGCCGGAAGCGTCCGTCAGCTCGACGCTGTCGTCGGATTCCAGTGTGTGCGCTGCGGCGATCACGATCCCTTCGCTGTTCCACACGATCCCGCTCGAGGGCGCGACACGGCGTCCATCGATCGCTACGACGCTCGGACGCGCTTTGGAGGCGATGCGTGCGATGTCTTGGGATAGTGCGTCTAGTGTGTTTGCCATGCACCGAGATTAGCCGTAAAGCTATCGCCCTCGCATCGAGAGAACGGGTAGGTGCCGCCTACCCATTCGGGTAGTTTCTAGAACGTGACGAGTCCGGCGCGGGCCGCCATGGCAACGACCTCGGTACGAGAGTTGGCACCGAGCTTGCCGATCAACGAGTTGACGTGGAATTTGGCGGTGTGCGGGCTCACGCCGAGCCGGGTTGCGATGTCTTTATTGGAGAGTCTAAGGTTATGTTACATAATAATATTTACAAATACGAGTTCGGTAAGAATTAATACCCTCAATCAAGCACGTCGGGGATGGAGAGTGTAATTCCAGTTGCCGTAGAAGGGGTGGATTTTGAGTCGAAGCTCCTGCATTTCTTCGTTACTGACCTTCTGGCCTGTCTCGTAGGAGTTCTTGTCCAGCATGGCCTTTACCTTCAAGCCGGTTCGGGTCTTGGTGTTGCCGATAAGATTGACGACCGCCTCGTAGCTCACGAGAGGCCGTCCTTTCCAGTTCATGCTGACAAAGGAGAATAGTCGATGTTCGATTTTGTTCCATTTACTGGTTCCCGGTGGATAGTGGCATACGGTGATGGGAATCTTCAGTTGGTCCGATAGCTTTTGGAGGTGGAGCTTCCAGCCTCGCAGCCGGTTTCCGTTGCTTCCACCGGCGTCCGCGCAAACAAGCAGACGTTTCGCCATCGGATAAGACTTTTTTCCGAGTATGCGCCACCATCTCCGGATGCTTTCTACCGCGAATTCCGCAGTCTCGTGAGTAATGCCGACGTTGACCAGCGCTTCGTCGCGGGACACATCGTAAGTCCCATAGGGAATTGCTTTGCCCTCAGCCATACTGGGGAAGTCGTGTACAAGAACCGGCTCACCTCCGCCCTTCTTCTTCCTCCACGTTTTACCCCTGTTTTCAAAGGCTCCTATCAATTCCTTCTTCTTGGTATCGACGCTCACGACCGGATCCTTGCTTCGCATGAACTTGCTTACTTGCTTGTTGATGTAACGAAACTGTTTGTCCCGATCCGGGTGCTGATCCCCTTCCAGTCTCTTCACGTTAGCTTGCAGCGAGTAACCCATTTCTCCTAGGCGTCGAGCAACTGTCACGTGCGAGACATCGTGACCTTTGCGTTCAAGCTCCTCCGCCATCGCTCTCGTGGACTTGTTCGTCCATTTGAGATGCTTCATCGGGTCGCCGGCGGTTCTTTCGTCGAGGATCTTCTTCAGCTGCCGCTCGATTCTCGGGTCTAACTCCTCGACCCGCTTTCTCCCCCCGCCAGGCTTGCGCACTCGGGCGCTGTCGTCATCAACTATCGGCGCTTTCGCTTTGAGTTCCGCCACGCCCTTCATGATGGTCGGCCGCGACATCCCCGTAAGTCGTGACAGCCGACTGACCCCGCCGCGTCCTTCTTCAAGCGCCCGTTGAGCCACAAAAACACGCGCTTGCGCTTCGTTCAACGTCCCCAGCACCCTCAACCAGTGACGCTCAGACTCTGGTACCTTTCGATCTGTTGCCATCCTCGTATAGTCTCGCAACCAGCAGAGGATAGCAGCAATGACAGTGTATTGTAAATATTAATATGTAACAGTCCCTAAGCGCGAGCTGCTCGAGCACTTCGAGCTCTCGGGGTGTCAGGGGCTCCATCGTCGTAAGGCCGGTTGACGGCGGCCGCATCGCTTCTTCGACGAGCTCAGGGTCGAGGACGACGAGACCGTCGAGCACAGAGTCGATCGCACACGCGATCCGCCTGGCAGAAGCGTCCCTCAGGAGCGCGCCGCGCGCGCCGGCCGCAAACGCTTGACGTGCGAGCGCTCCGTCCCGAACGAGCACTACGACCGGAGGTTCCGATGGGAGCTCGAGGTCGCCGGGTGGGTGGGTGGCGAGGTCCCAAATGCAGACATCAGCTTCGTCGAGGGCAGCATCGGATGGCGCGGCGGTCACGATTTCGCGTGGATCGATTTCGCTCCCGAGGACATGGGCCAAACCCGCGACCGCCAGCCGATCGTCGCCCACGATGATGATGCGGCGTGTCTCGACTTCCACCATCTCAAGCCAGTATAGGCAAACCAGCGTCGAGTTCCACGCAGCCAAGAATAGCGATTTCGTATAGGACTCGGCTAGCTCGATTTGTTCGGCTGACGGCTCGCCGGCTTTCGTTTGGCTAGTAGGGTTTCCGAGAGCGCGGGGCCCGTCCCCGGCTCGCTCCAAGGACAGACTTCGATGCAAATCGCGCAGCCATAGGTCTTCACGAAATACGGGAGACACTTGTCGAAGTCCACGTACCACCGCTCGACGCCGCGCACCCACTGCTTGTTGTCGAAGAGTGCTTTGGGCGGGCAGTCGATGACACAGCGCCGGCAGTGCAGGCAGAGGTCTTCGACACCGTGATCGACGGGCTCGTCGAAGGCGAGAGGCATGTCCGTGAGCACGGCCGCGAAACGAAAGTTGGAACCGTACTCCTTCGAGATCATCGAGCCATGCTTGCCGAGTTCTCCGAGGCCCGCTCGAATCGCGAGTGGGATGTGCAGGATCTCCGTGCTGTTGGGGTTGCCGTAGGCTTTAGCGGACCAACCGAGGTCGCGGATGTGCTCGGCGAGCTCGAGCGCGATGCGGGACACTTCATGATAAGCGCGCATCACTTCGATGGCTGCCCGTTTATGCGGCACGTGGGTCATCTCCTCGCGATCCATGGAGAGACCGATGCAGATGGCATTCGGGTGCGGAGCTTCGTGACCTTCGAAGAGCGCGTCCTCGGTGACGAGGGTGATACCGACGAGTCCTGCGCCAAGCTCGAGGGCTTTGTCTTTGATCGCGGCCGCGGCAGCCGTGGTGTCCTCGACGGTCTCGCGGTCGCGTGCGACGGGCCCGTCCTGGCGCCGGAGCTGCCACGTGTTGGCGAGGATGTAGCGCACGATGCGCCAATCGTTGATATAGCTGAAGAAATCGTCGAGCGCTCTCCAGGCGAGTTTTTCGCCAGTCGCATTGTGAAAGACGTGGCTCGCGCGCCTCTTGGTTTTCTCGCCATGGCCGTTGATACCGTTGCCGGAGCGGGGCGCTTCGTGATAGCCGAACGCGTATTCCGTGCTCGGCGTGTCGTAGAGCTTCATCGGCGCCATCCTAACATCGTCCTGACATAGAACGTCGGGATATGACGATGATGGCGTCGCTTTTTGCACTCTTTCAGACTTCGACGAAGCTCGCGCTCGTGGGTGGCATGCTTCTCGACGGCTATGAAGTTCCTCCTATCCACCACGCGGTGGTGCTGGTGGAAGGAGACCGCATCGTCAAAGTGGGACGGGCTTCTGACATCCCGATACCTTCAGGCTACGAGGTGATCGACACACGTGGTCGCACGATGCTCCCCGGCCTCATCGACCTGCATGCACATTTGACGATCTTGGGCCACGGCGACTACAGCCGCTACTTTAAGTGGCTCGAAGAAGAATCGGATTTGTCGCTCGAAGACATCATGGAGATCTCGGCGAAGCAGCTTCTCGACGCGGCATCACCACCGCGGTCGACCTCGGCGCGCCGCTCGAGGCGGGGAAGCTCGCCGATATCATCGTTGTAAATGGCGACCCGCTCTTCAACATCATGGCGCTTGCACAGGTTGAGATTGTGGTTAAAGGGGGGCGTGTTTTTGGACATTGAACGGCCCCATTTGCTATTGTTGCTATTGTCGCCCGCGGCCTACTACCGCAAGCTGCTTTCTACTAACTCTTTCGTCAGGGTCAGGGTGTACCCTTCGTCGGCTTCGTTCTTGGACACGTGGTCCTGTTGGAACGGTGCGAACTCGAACGGCTTGATCACGCGGCCGTAGACTTCTTTCAGGGCGCGGGCGCCGACGCGCGCTTGGCGGGCGGCGCGTTGGGTGATGAGTTTTTTCGCCCCGTCCGTCATCTGTAGGTCGATCTTGAATCTCTTGAAGAAGCGCTTCGAGGATTCGAAGAGAGAGTCTTTCGTGCCGGTGAAGATCACCTCTAGAACTTCCGGGGTGAGCTCGGCCAGGACGAGAGTCGTGTCGAAGCGGGACAGGAACTGGGGGAGCATCCCGAACTTGAACAAGTCTTCCTGCCTCAAGTACTCGGACAACGAGAAGACTTGCTCGAACTCGACGCCACCGTCTAAGGCCGAGACCATCTCTGTGAGCTCTTCCTGGCCTTTCTCTTCGTACACCCGGGCATAGACCTGGTCATAGAGCTCTTCGAATGCGCCGCCGCATATGAACAGGAGCTTCTTCGTGTCGATCTCCATTTGCACGGGCTTGAAATCCCCGTCCACTAGAAGTTGGGTATCGAACGTCACTTTCTCGTCCTCCATTAGTGTGAGAAGCGATTGCTGGACGTTGATGCCAGTCGGGTTGGCTTTGCCGCCAACGACCGTCGAGACTTTGTCGACTTCGTCGATGCAGACCGTGGCGTGCTCGATGAGAAGCTTGACGTTGTCCGGCGTGGCTTGGTCGCCGAGAATCTGAACCGCCCGATCCTGGAGAGTCTGGAAGAGCTGCTTGCCGGTGATGACCGCCCCTTCTTCGTTCGCGAGAGTATTGGCGTTCAACCGCGCCACGACACGATGCTTCTGAAAGGATGGGTTGGCGAGATAGAGCTGCTCGACCGCGCGCATCACGGTCGTTTTGCCCGTGCCAGAATTACCGATCATCAGCAAATTCCCGACCGCTTCCCCGCAGAGATGCTTGAATAGGGCGACCGAGACATAGCGGAGCGCGTCGTCCTGCCCGACCACACTCCTGTGCATGAAGCTATAGAGGTCGGCTGGCTTGAGGCTCATGCGCCTATGATAGCCTTTCTTCCTTTGGCAATTGGCTTTCGAGCTCGAGGAATCCCTGGAGATGCGAAACGTCGCGACTTATCCGGAGCCGCTTCTCCGCCGCTTCACGACCGATTTCCTGCTTGCCTTGGGCGCGTCGTCCGAAGAGGCTCGCATCATCGCCGATGGGCTCATGACAGCCTGCCTCTGGTGGCATCCTGGGCAAGGTCAGGGGCTCGAGAAGCTCGTGCGTTATCACCGTCGCGTGAACAACGGTGGCATCGTCCCGGCGGCGACGATGGAGTGGGTGCGCGATGGGACGAGCACAGCACTTCTCGATGCGGGGAAAGGCTTCGGCTACGTTGCGGCGCATCGCGCGATGGACCGTGCTGTCGAAAAAGCGTCCGAGACGGGGCTCGCGATGGTCGGCGTGCACAACAGCAACCATTTTGGCATCGCCGGCTATCACGCGTTTTCCGCCACTCGGACAGGTTTGATTGGCTGGGCGATGACGAATGCTGGAGCCGAGATGGCGCCGACGGGCTCGGCGAAGGCTGTCCTCGGGACGAACCCATGGGGTATCGCCATTCCGAGGCGCGATCATCCTCCCATCGTTCTCGACATGGCTCTCACAATGAGCGGCAAAGGCATGATGCGCTGGCTCGACCGCGAGGGGCGCGAGATGCCGGAAACCTGGGCGCTGACGCCGGACGGGCGTCGGACAACGACGCCCGGTGAAGCGATGCTGGGAGCACTCCTACCAATAGGGGAGTACAAAGGCTACGGCTTGAGCTTGTGGACCGACGTGCTCGCCGGCGTCATGACGGGCGCTTTGTTCGGGACGGACGTGTTCCAAGACGATAAGCATTTCGACGTCGGTCATCAGCTCGTCGCGGTAGCGCCCGAGGCCTTCCAGAGTCGTGAAGATTTCGACCAGCGCCTCGAAGAGCTCGTGGCGCACGTAAAGTCTGCGCCGCCGATCGACGCCGACGCACCGGTGATGCTCCCTGGCGAGCGAGAGCAGCAGCGCCGACGCGAGAGGCTAGAAACCGGGATCCCCGTGGACCTCGCCACCGTCGAGAATCTGCGCCCGCTCGCGTCCGAGCTCGGCGTCGATTTTTTCATCAATCAGGACTGATCGCTCGTTCTCTTGAAGGTAGTGCTCGTGAGCGATGTGCGTGGGACTTCTTGGAAGCTCTAGGCTTGCTCCACCGCGAGTTCACCCGAGCGTCAATAGTCGAACTGCATTCGTATCTGCCAAATCCAGAACGGGTCCAGCCCTTGCCGCTTGGCTCGGATCCCGTTGAGCTGCAGTTTCGCGTTGTGGCTCGCATACCAATTGAAGGCAGCGGTCAAATCGTTCAAGACACCACCGTCGACAACTCTTGTCTTCCAGATCGAGGCGCGAATAGCGAAACGCGATCTCGAGGGCTCCACCTAGCTCGTGGATACCGGCGAAGGGCACCTTGGGCCGGATCTCTCCGAACGAAGCGTTCCGCGATCGGTAACGTCGACTTTCCCCGGTCAAGAAGTAGCTACCGAACACGTAAAAGGCGTGGAACGCCGGGTTCTGGGCATCCGTCGCGCGCACGCCCGTGAACGCATATTCCGACTGCAGCGAGAACGCGCCTCGCACGGCGGCGGCTTCGGCGATATACGTGTTGGTCGCGGACGAAGGAATGTCTCCCGTATCCACGGCAATCCCAGCGATGTGAGATTCGGGGCGCTCGAGAAAGCGGATCGAAGCACTTCACACTGAAGATCGAAGATAGCCTTTTTAGCTACAGCAGACGCGAGGAAAGCATTCGCCGAGAATCGGAACGCGACGGCATCTACGTAATCCGCACCAGCGAGCCGCTTGAGCATCTCTCGGCCGAGGACACCGTGCGCAGCTACAAGCGGCTCTCTCAGGTTGAACAAGCCTTTCGTTGTTTGAAGGGCATCGACCTGTTAGTACGACCCATCCGCCATCGCGATGCCCAACGCGTGCGGGCACACATCTTCTTGTGCTTGCTCGCCTACTATGTGCAATGGCACATGAAAAAGGCCCTTGCTCCACTACTTTTCGTCGACGAGCAACTTGACGCCGACCGCGAGACCCGAGACCCCGTCTTGCCAGCTCTGCCCTCGACTTCGGCCAAAAACAAAAAGAGCGTCCGTCGCACATCTGACGGATTACCTATTCACAGTTTCCCCACGCTTCTTGCCGAGCTTGCTACCCGCAGTCTCAACCTTTGCCAACTCAAAGCCGACCCGACCGCTCCACCATTCCAGATGGTGACCGAAGCCAACTCAACACAACAACGCGCAATGCAACTGCTCGGTTTGTTCCCAGTGCCGGGAAACCTTCCCTGATGAAAAACTCCACGCGTTCAATACATTACGTCTGGCCTAAGCCGGGAACTTCCGGCTAGACTCAAGCGCGTTCGGAAGCGCCCGCCCTGGATCCTGACAGGAGCCAAGGGCATCGAAAAGGTCACGAAAGAATCCTTCAACCGCGGAGGGTTGTTGGAGGCGAAGTCGTACATGAACTTGTACTCGAACAACCGCGCGAAGACACCTTCGGCATAGATCCGGGCCCGCCGCCACTCGACGCCGTTTTGGAACGGTCCGCGACCCGCTTCGTCCGCGTTTTGAGAACTGAAAGCCGCCGTGTCGTTTTGCGCCATCCCCCCGATATTGATCGTGAAGTTCTTGTACAGGCCGTGGATATGAAGGCCCTCGTCCCAATAGATCGTGGCCCAAGGCTCGGACTTCTCTTCTTGTTCGCCTTCTTCCTCCTCTTGGCCGCTCGTGAAGCCTGCCCACGTCAGCAGCAGGAGCAAGAGCATGAAGACGCGCACAGGGAGAGAACGTCCGTCGCCGTCAGGCGAGCTCCAGAAGGCGCGCTCGGACGCCGTTGTCGTGAAGTCTCAAATGTGCGAGGGCCACCGGGAGCTTGAACCGGCGGGGACCCGCGCTTCCAGGATTGAGGTACAGGATCCCGTCTTTTCGTTCGAGCTTCGGACGGTGCGAATGGCCGCTCACGATGACGTCGAGCCCACGCTTTACCGGATCCACGCGGAGCTCCTTTAGGTCATGCAACATGTGGATGCGCCGGCCGTCGACCTCACGAGTCCGGTGACTTTCCACTCGGAGCGCACATCCTCAATATAAGCATCGATGGGGTGATGAAGGAATGACGAGAAAGGCGCCCCGTACTCACATTTCAAGGGATCGGTAAGAAAGACCTTTTGATGAGCTGCGCCAAATTTTTTCTGAGAGCGGCGCGTTTTTCTGGAAACCACGCGCTGGAATTGCGTTCGCGCCAGGAGCGGTCTAGCATGGAATGAGTTCAAGTGGAGTTGCGTCATGGTCGACTGGGACGATCGAGACTTCCGGAGTGCGGACGAGAACGGCGGGCCCGAGCTGCGCGAGACAGACCCACCGTCCGATGAAAACTCGAGCTCTACGAGCTTCCCAGCTTCGTGGACGCTTTTTGCCGCCGCCGGCCTGGCGCTCGTCGCCGGGCTTGGCCTTTACTGGCTGTTCTCCGCACGGGGGGTGAGTGTGCCGCCGCCGCGCAACTCCGCGCCCACTGAAGAGGCGCTCGCCGAAGTGGCGCCCGAAGCTCAGCCTTCGGAAATCCAGCCCGAGGTCGACCTCCCCCCGTTATCCCAAAGCGATGCTTTCGTCCGGGAGCTTGTGGCGGGGCTCTCGCGGCACCCGGCGATGACATCAATATTACTGAGTGATGAGCTCGTGCGGAAAATCGTCACCGCGATCGTCAACGTTGCCGAGGGCGACCATCCCGCGCGGCACTTTCCGTACCTCGCGCCCGACGAGCCCTACGAGGTCGTACGGCGCCCGCCGCAGGTTTTCGGCGACCCCAATAGCTACCACCGCTACGATGTGCTCGTTGCCGGGCTCGAATCTTTGGACGCAGCGGGCGTCGCGGAGCTCTATCAGATGACGAAACCGTTGGCGCTCGAGGCTTATAGGGAGCTCGGATATCTCGGTCAGCCTTTCGAGGCCACCTTCACCAAAGCCATCAACGTGCTGCTACGCACACCGGTTGTGGAAGGCCGGGTAGCGCTCAACGCCGACAGCGTGAACTACACCTATGTCGACCGCCGTCTCGAAGCTCTAGCACCCGCCCAAAAGCAGCTCCTCCGGATGGGCCCCCAAAACGCGCGAAAGGTACAAAACAAACTTCGAGAGCTCGCCGGGGCGATGAAGCTTCCCATCGATAATTGATGCTGCCACGCGTGCTTCCCTAGTCAATTTCGTCGACGTAGTAGATCTCGCCCCGGCGCTCTTTCTCGCGATAGCTGCGGCGGATCGCTCCGCCAGTCCTGAAGTAGTCGGCAGCCATCGTGGCGATACGCCATAGCAGCTTGAGGTTCCGCAACGCGCGTGCTAAAAGCGAGAAGGACTGAGTGTTCTGCTCGTCGAGGGTTCGCATGGGTTGTCTCGTCGCGCATCTTATCGCGAACGTCTTTTCATCGCGCCGACCTATTGGCTCGCCTATGCGATGAACTGGGGCGCCACCCGTTTCGCGCTAAACAATGGCGGTGTCGTCGGCGACGGCGTGACATCGCTCGAAGGCTATCTGCTGATCCCGTTCCGCAATCTGGTGATCTGGACCATCTTCGCCACCGTCGTCGGCATGATCCTGGGCGGCATCACACTGGCAGTCCGAAAAAGGAGCGCCGCACCGCAAACTACTTAAGATTCAATTTTACTACCGGCTCCCCGCTTCTGGCATCCGTCGACCTAGCCTCCGTCTGGGTAGCCAAAAGCAGATAGCCGAAAACACCACTAGAACCTGGCGGGCTCAACGGCCCGCCAGGTTACAATAAACCTCATGAGTTCGCCCCCTCTTCCGCCCGCTCCGTCTCCGTATAGGCCTCCGTCCTCCGGTGGCTCGCCTCCGCCCTCTGCGGGCCCGCGTCTGCCGTGGGAAGAGCGCGACCGGCTCGGCATCGCCCAGGCATTGGTCGACACGATCAAGCTGCTCGTCAGCGATCCATCGGATGGCTTCGCGCGCCTTCGGAAAGACGGCGACCTCACGAGCCCGATGCTCTTCGGGATCATCGTGTCTTGGATTGCTTTTCTGCTTGGGCAGCTTTGGAACATGCTCCTCGCAAACACGATGCGCGGTTTCTTCGAAGGCTTGGAACAAATCGAAGGCTTCGAAGGCTTCGGACAAGCTTTTGCGGCACCGTCGGTGGTGGAGCTCATCGTAACGCTCGTTTTTTGGCCGATCTTCTATGTGATCATCATTTTCATCGGATCGGCGGTGATGCATGTTTGTCTGCTTCTCGTGGGCGCGACCGAAAAATCCGAGACCGGCTTCGAGGGCACTCTCAAGGTCTACGCCTATTCCACCATCGCTTGGCTTGCGGTCGTGCTACCGTTTGTCGGGAGCCTGGTGGCGTCGATTTGGAACTTGGTGCTCGAGGTGGTCGGCTTTGCCGCCGTGCACCGAACATCGCAAGGACGCGCGCTCGTAGCCGTGCTGATCCCGCTCATCTTGTGCTGCTTGTGCGGGTTGATTCTTTCGATAGTCTTCGGGGCAGTGCTCTACCAGTTCATACGGCAGTTCGGAGACATGCCGTGAGCCGTCAAGTAGCACTTCTTTGGGGCAGTGTCGCTACCGCGCTCCTCATCGCCTCGCCTTGGGCGTCCGGTTTCACCGGAGGGCTCTGGGCCTGTACGTTCAAGAGCTGGACCGGCTACGCATGCCCGACCTGTGGCACGACGCGGGCGGCCTTGTTGTTGGCCGACCTCGACTTCGCGACCGCGCTCTCGCTCTATCCTTTGCCGACCATCGGGTGGATGCTGTTTCTCGGTGGTGGGCTCGCGGCCGCGACGCTGACACTCGTCGGCCAAACGCTTCCCGCGATCCCGACACGGCTGAGCGTGTCGGGCCGCATTGCCGTCGCCTCGGCGATCTTTTTGAACTGGGCTTATTCGATCGCGACGGGCGTGTAGCCCCCTTTTGTATTGGGCCTATCGCGCATGGCGCTCAGGCGATGGGGTTCAGGAGAGCCATGCCACATCCTTCAAAGTCTTGAGCATTGCGGGTGACGAGTGTGAGCTGGTGGTGACGGGCCGTCGAAGCGATCAACATATCCGCCTGGGTGCGCGTCTCACCCTTCGACTGGAACTCGCCCCGCAGACGGCCGGCCCCTTGGGCAATCTCGGCGGTCACGGGTAGCACGTTGCAGGATCGAGACAGGAATACGACGAACCAGCCTTGCACACGAACGTTGGGTTTCCAAGACAGACCGAACCAAGAATTACGTCCATTATAGCCTATAAAATAGGCCTTGCTAGCCAGGGGCTAATGCTCGCTTATTCGAACGCTACGGGCGAGTAGCGTCGCCGTCTATCGCGACGAGGTGAGCGTCCGTTCGGATGAACAAGGTGCCGCCGGAAATGGCGGGTGAGGCGAGTGTGCGCTCATCGAGCCGGTTTCGTGAGATGAGCTTGGGCGGTGCGCCGGCCTCGAAGACGAAGGTTTCGCCGGACTCATTGAGAAGATAAACTTTTCCGTCTCCCGCCACCGGCGATGCTGTAAACGCTCCACCGAGCCGTTCGCGCCAGAGCGTTTCTCCATTTTTGGCGTCGACAACGCTTGCGATCCCGCCTTCGGTCGCCATGAAGATCTTTTCGTCGTAATAAAGCGACGAGATATAGGGTGCGCGTGTCGGGACGTGCCACTCGACGTGGCTCGCGTTCACATCACCGCGTCCTCCGAGCCGGATGGCTGAGTACGGACCGCTCGAATAACCTCGGCTCGCGTAGAGGATGCCGTCCGCGTAGACCGGGACGCCGATGGCGAGCGTTGTGGGCTCACCGGCATGCCACAAGAGCTCCCCCGTATTCGGGTCATAAGCCTCGATACGGTGGCTCGAGTTGACGACGAGCTCATCGCTTTCGGGGCCGGGGACGACAAAAGGCGTTGAGTAAGATCGGATGCCTTCACCGCGGTCGACTTTCCAGAGCTCTTTGCCATTCCTCTTGTCGAGCGCAATCAGATAGGCGCCCGGCAGGTGGTCGCAAAGCAAGAAGAGCGTGTCGCGATATAACATCGGTGAGCTGCCGTGACCCCACAACACGTGGAAGGGTGCGTAGTCGCGGCCGATGTGGCGGGACCAGACCAGCTCACCCTTCAAAGTCAGTGCTATGAGTTGGCCCGTCCCCACCCACGCGTAGACGAGCTCGCCATCCGTAGTCGTGCTCGGGCTCGCGAAGTTGTGTTTGGGATGCACGGAAGGCAAGCCGTCGCTCTCGACGGCGTCGAAGCGGTGCTCCCACACCTGTCGCCCATCTTCGTGCGCGAAAGCTTGCAGCGTGAATGTGATCCGGGTGTCCTCTCGCGTGTAGTCTCTTGCGGTGACCGCTTCGTCGAACTCGGCACCGCGGCGATCGATGGGCCCCATGCCGAGCTGCGAAGTCAAGAACACGAGGTCGTCCCAGATGACCGGCGTTGAAGTTCCGAGCCCTGCGAGGGGCGCGCGCCAGCGGATGTTTTGCTTCGGTCCCCAAACTTCGGGCAAGTTCGTCTCGGGCGAGCTCCCGTCACTATACGGGCCGCGCCACTGGGGCCAGTTCTCACCGAGAACGCTCCCTGCGACCATCAGGCACGCTAAAATACACAACGGCTTCACAAAGAATTTTTACTCCGAATCCTGAATATCTGGCTTCCTTGTTGCGTATTACAGCACATGGCGCCACCATCCCTATAAGGAGGTGAAACGATGATTGTCTCGACCTACGAGACCGTCCCTGGCCGCGAGATCGCATCTGTGCTCGGCCTCGCACGTGGCAACACGATCCGCGCCCGCCACATTGGCCGAGACATCACGGCGGGGACCAAAGGCCTGCTCGGTGGCGAGATCCAGCACTACACGAAATTGATGGCGGAGAGTCGTGAGCAGGCCATCGACCGGATGATGGCGCATGCGCGCGAGCTCGGCGCCGATGCTGTCGTCGGTGTGCGTATCGGCACGTCCATGGTCATGCAGCTCGCGGCTGAGATCGTGGCGGTCGGTACGGCGGTGAAGCTGAAATAGTCGGGACGACGCCGCCGTGTATGAACACGCAGGCGTTCGACAGGCAATCCTGACTGTCGTTAAGATGCTGCCTAACCTATGCTCCTGTCTCCCGGCACCAAGCTCGGCCATTTCGAGATTCAAAAGTGGCACGCGCGGTCACAAATTTCGAAGGACGCACCGGTGGGTTAGGGCCCTTGGCGTTCGCCACCGACGGACGCTACATCTACTTCACCTGGATGGTGGACATCCGGGATATCAGGGTCGCCGACGTGGATCAGAGAAAAGTGAACAACCACCGCCTAGAAGGCGGTGGCTTCAAGGGCTGTCAATTGGAAATTGACTGTCGTCGTGAAGAGGCTCGCCATCCTGGGAGTCTATGTACTCCTTTACCATCTCGTCCGTTATGCTTCCTGAACTCACCGCCAGATATCCTCGGGCCCAGAAGTGCCGGCCCCAAAACTTCTTCCTCAGGTGAGCAAACTCCTGAAGGAGTACTCGGGAGCTTATTCCTTTTAGCCACTGCACGATCGTACTCAGGTCCTGGTGTGGTCGGTAGGATACGAACACGTGGACGTGGTCGCGTGCAACCTTACCCGAGATTATGTGCAGCTCATGTTCCATCGCGATCTGACGAATCAGATCGCGCACACGAACCGCTACTGGACCGATCAAAACCTTTTTACGATATTTCGGTATCCAAACGATGTGCGCTTTTAGGTCCGTTTTCGTGTGCGCTCCGTGCCTGTAGTGACGCACGCGACCACAATACCACGATCTTCTCTTCGCCTAAAGGCGAGGGGTTTCGACCATCCCCGGAAGAGACACTAAACGTCAAGCTTTTTTCGTACTCGGGCGCGCGGTGGCTTTCTTCTGGCTGGTGGCCTTCTTTTTGGCGGCCGTCTTTTTCTTCTTGTTGCCTGCTTTTTTCGCCTTGGCGGCTTTGCCCTTCGCCCCGCGCTTCAGCTTCGCGACCTCTTTCTTCAAAGCGTTGACTTCTTTCTGCCGAGCCACGCCCGCTCGCTTCAGAGCTTTTGCGACTTGGCGATCGAAGGCGGCTTCCATGCTGTTGTAGGTCTCGGAAGCCTGCTTTTTGGCAGCGTCGACGGTATCTTTGACATCACCCGACGACGTCGGAATCAGGTCTTCGTATTTCTTGCCTTTTTTTACGAGCGTTTTGAAAAGCTTGTCGCCCTGTTTTCCCGCCTGCGCCAGTGCGAGGCCGGCGAGCCAAACCTTGTTCGCGGAGGTCTTTAGTGCGTCCAAAGGGTCGTCTTTTTTCTTGGCCATGGGAGCAGTTTAGCGGGGATTGGGTGCGATAACCACTTTTGCACGACGTTTTCGCTAGAATGACCGACACCATGCCCCGCGCCAGGGGCCTCGGCCTGCAGCTTTGCTGTCGGCTGCCTCTTTTGCTTCGGCACAGGAAGTGGAGCGCCGCGAGGCGTTTGCGGCCAAAGTCCATGAGGAAACGCCGGTCATTGACGGCGTCGTCGACGAAGGCGCTTGATCTATCGCTCCGGTGCTCACAGATTTCGTTCAGGCCGAGCCCCTCGAAGGGGAGCCTGCGTCTGATAAAACCGAAGTCCGCATTCTCTACGATGAGGCCTTCATCTACGTTGGTGTGATCTGCTACGACCGCGACCCGTCCGGCATCGTTGTCACCGATAGCCGGCGTGATGCCGGCCTAAACGATATGGACTCGTTTCAAACGGTCTTTACAGCTTTACGCCCTTCGTCCTTCGGGGCTCTTCGTCGTGTACAACGACACGGAAGGCTTGGGTGATTTTCGCGTCGGCCCCCAGAGCCGAAGCTTCATCGTGAAGTACACGCACCAATTCGATGTCTTGAACTGAGTCGGGGAGGGTTTTGGTCGCTCTTGTCCTATCCTAGCGTCTCTACAAACGTCGGTGCCTGTCGGCGGTTCGTCGCCTGCTCGTAGCCGTACGCAACTTTCAGCAACGTCGGTTCGCTCCACCGGGCCCCGAAGAAGGAAATGCCGACGGGCAGACCGGACACGAATCCCATGGGGATAGAGATGTCCGGGTAGCCGGCGATGGCGGCCACTCCAGCGCTCGAACCGCCTTGTAGACGGTCACCCATGATGTGGTCCGTCAGCCAGGCTGGATCCCTCGTCGGTGCGACGATCGCATCGAGGTTGTGCTCGTTCACCAGGGAATCGATACCTTCGGTGCGGGCCTGTCGCTGGACGGTGCTGAGGGCCTCGAGGTATGCCGGGTCGGTGAGTGGCCCCGCTTCTTCGGAGGCGATGAGGCGCTCCTGGCCGAAAAATGGCATCTCACGATCCCGGTTCTCGTTGTTGAAGGCGATGAGCTCGGTCAGGCTTTTCACGGGCGCATTCGGGCCGAGACTTTCGAAGTATTTATTTATGTTCGCTTTGAACTCATAGTTGAGCACCCGCGTTGGGAGCTCCGAGTACCAGTGGGCGTTGTCCATGCTGGGAATGTTGGCCGGGTCGACCACTTCGGCCCCGGCGGCTTTCAAGTCTTCGACGGCCTGGTCGAACACGGCGAGGACGCGCTCGTCGAAACCGGGAAAGTTGCGTGCGACGCCGATGCGTGCGCCTCTCAATCCGTCCGAGTCCAGAAACTGGGTGTAATCGGTGTGGGCGTTGCCCTCGCTCGCTGCGGTGGCCTCGTCTCGCGGGTCGACACCGGTGATAGCACCGAGGAGAACGGCTCCGTCCCTCAAAGTTCGCGTCATCGGTCCCGCGGTGTCCTGGGAATGCGAGATGGGGATGATGCCGGAACGGCTCCAAAGACCGACGGTGGGCTTGATGCCGACGAGGCCGTTGATCGAGGAAGGACACATGATGGACCCTCCGGTCTCCGTTCCGATAGTTAGCGCGACAAGATTGGCGGAGGCCGCCACGCCCGAGCCAGAGCTGGATCCGCACGGATTCCTATCGAGCGCGTAGGCGTTCCGGCATTGCCCGCCGCGTCCGCTCCAGCCACTGGAAGCTTTGAATCCTCGCCAGTAAGCCCATTCGCTCATGTTGGCCTTGGCCAGGATGATCGCGCCCGCTTCCCGGAGTTTCTGCGCTACGAAAGAGTCTTGTGGCGGGATCGAGCCCTCGAGCGCCAGAGAGCCCGCGGTGGTGGTCATCTGATCGTGCGTATCGATGTTGTCTTTGATGGCGACTGGGACTCCGTGAAGGGGACCGCGCGGTCCGCTGGACTGGCGTTCCGCATCCAATTGATCTGCGATTGAAAAGGCCTCGGGATTGGTCTCGATGATGGACCGCAATTCCGGTCCTTGGCGATCGAGCGCCTCGATACGAGCGAGATACATTTCAGTGATAGCGCGAGCCGTCAGCTGTCCAGACTCCATGCCTTCTTGAAGCTCGGCAACGGTAGCTTCATGAAGCTCGAACGGTTCGTTGCCGGTCTGCCGGGTCATAGAAGAGTCCTCCGGGGCATGAGCCGGGGCGCATCCGATCGGTCCGCTTAGAAGCGTTGCACCGCCAAGCGCCGAATAGCCTAGGAAACGTCTACGATCCATTGCGAGGTCCTTTCTTTGATTCAGGGGAACGCCTTACTGTTCTGAACAACTGGATGGCCGAGTGAGCGGCACGACAGGATTTTGGTAGCGGTCGAGCCACTCAAGGGTCTCACGGATCATCTCGGCTCTGGGAAGGGGCAGGTGGCCAGCTTCGAAGATAACGTGGCGCTTGTCCTCGTCGGGCGTTGCCAGGAGATCCATGAGCGGCGTTTGTCGGGTCTCGACCGGGAAGATGTAGTCATACCGGCCGGCGAGCAGTAGCAAGGGTACGGTGATCCGCGGTACCAGGCGGGGAGGGAGTTCGCCGCTTCTCATGCCGCCAGCGAGGAGCACGGCGACTTTGAATCGTTCTTCGTAGACGAGCATGACTGGAGCCAGAGCTGCGCCGCGGCTCAGGCCCATATACGCGACTTTGGCGATATCGATGTCACCGCGCGTTTCGAGATAGTCCAGCGTCCGTCCCAGATCCTGTACCCATTTGGCGTCGCGCGCCACGACCGCCTGCCTCGTTTCTGGTCCGATGCTCTTGGAACGCTCGTACATGTCGGCCAGAACGGGCCGAACGAGCACGCGGCCGCTCCTCGGAATGTAGTCGAACCGCTCCCAATACATGTCAGCGAACGTCGATTGTTCGAGGGCGTTGCTGCCGGGCAAATAGACGACCGCCTGGTAAGGGGGCGAGGCTCGTTTCGGCAAGTCGAGATGTACCGTGAATCGCTCGCCACCGTAAGCGGCATCGATGGACACGCTCTCTCGTTTCCAATCAGCTGGAGTGTCGTCGGCCGATTCGAGAGCCGGATTCAGAGGCGTTGCGCCATACGAGAAGAGTCCCTTGTAAACGGCGAAGATCTCGTCAGACAGGCCTCCCAACGCATAGAAATCGATAGATGCTCTCTGCTCTTCCGGCGTCTCCCCGTCGCGCTCTTTCATGCATCGAAAACCATTGATGGCGGCGCGGTCGAACGGATCCATGCGGGCCGGCCGAGTGAAGGTATAGACGGGTTCGTTCCATGCGCCGCCGAGAGAGAAACGGTTCTCCCCCGAAGCGTTGAAGCCCCACGCGCGCAGGTTCCCCGCGAGATCGACGGCACCGGAGGCGCCGATGCCTGGATAGGATCCCACCGGAGCGGCGCTGTCGCTCCCGAAGTTGCTCAGCGGAACGATCTCCGGGCTCAGGGACATCACATGCTCGCTGCTAGGGAGTGCGGCGCGGACCCAGTGATACAGCGTGGGCAGACTCTTGCCTCGGAAGGCAGCGTAGGCGGCCGCCTCGTACCAGCTCACGCCGCCTACCGGATAGTCATCCTGGCCGGCGGGGTAGTCGCCTACTTCCCACGTCGCAGGCCCGGGGCGGCCGGTGGCGTCGACGAGCTGGATCATCGCCTCTTCCCACGTCAAGGTCCGGCCACCTCGTCGAAACGCGTGCCGCCAGTACTCCTGTTGCTGGTAGCTTCCCGCGTCGACGAACTCCTTGAACGCGGCGTTGGTGACTTCGGTACGATCGATGAAATACGGCTCGAGCGTGACGTCATCTATCGGGTAACCGGTCAAAGGCACCAGGTAGCGCCCACCGTCGACGGCGACCATCCCGGGGGGCACGCTTCCCTTCGTGTCGAGACGAACGATCATCCGGTTGCGCGCCGCTGGCGTCGAGAACGAAGGCAGCGGCTCGAAGCTCTTGTCCTCGTGCGCATACGACAAGGCCGAAAGGATCTCGCGCGGCTCGAAACCCTCCTTCTCGATCCGAAGACGAAAGCCTCCGAGAGGCAGGCGGCGATCATCGATGGGAGAGGGTCCCAGGAGGCGCCACTCGGACTCTGGAGCATTCTCTCGGTAGAAGACGTCCGCGCCCGTGGGCACGGTCTTGAAGGTGACGGTGCTGCTCATCTGGTTCCACAAACCAAGGAGCAGGGGATCGTCAGGGATGACGCCCTCGACTTCGCGCGCCAGCCCGAAGGCCCGGCCGTACTCTTTCTCTTCGATAAAGCGCATGACTTCAGCAAGAGCCTCTTGGCGGGCCCAATTCTCGCGTGCGGTGCGCCGGGCGAAGAGAAGGAGGAAGCCGGCAATAAGGAGGAGCGCGACGAGCGCCGGAACCGCGACGCGAGGTCTTCGAAGCACGCGCCACACCGAGCCGGACTCCGCGTCGACGACTCTTTGGCGAAAAGCGGAGAGCTCCTCCCGGAGCTCGACCGCGCTGGGGAAGCGGTCCGCGGGCTCTTTCTCGAGTGCCTTGCGCACGATCCGCTGGAGCTCGCGCGGGATGTCAGCCATCGTTGCCTCGAAACGGGCCGGTTCCTCGTGCAGGATTGCCGCGAGTGTCTCGGTTGGCGTCGCCCTCGTGAACGCAGAGACACCGGTGAGCATCTGGTAGAGCACACAACCGAGCGAGAACACGTCGCTCGCCGCGGAGGCTGGGTTGCCCTTGGCCTGCTCGGGTGACATGAAAGCCGGGGTTCCGAGAATGACGCCGGCAGCGGTCTGCTCCCCCGGACGTATAGCGGTTGGCAGCGTGTCGCGCTCGTGGGAATCCGAGACCGGTGGCGCATGCGTGGACTTGGCAAGACCGAAGTCGAGGATTTTGATGATGCCCTCAGAGGTCAAGAATAGATTCGCCGGTTTGATGTCGCGGTGGGTGATTCCCCTGGAATGTGCCACGGCAAGACCATCGGCCACGGCGAGACCGATGTCCAGCACCGTGCGCCAGGCGCCGGCCCCCTCGCGCATCCATTGCTCGCCCAGCGTTTCTCCTTCCAGCAGCTCGGTGACCGCATAGGCAATGCCACCCTCCGAGGCGAAGGCGAAGACGGTCAGTATGTTCGGATGGGAGAGTGCGGCGAGGGCCTTCGCCTCGCGCGCGAAGCGTTCGCCAGCTTCCGAATCCTCAGCAAGGCGATCGGGGAGGACTTTGATCGCCACGTCCCGGTCGAGCTTCTCATCCTTCGCCCTATAGACTTCCCCCATGCCTCCCGCACCGAGCGGTGAGACAATCCGGTACGGCCCCAGCTGGTGGCCAGTAGACAGGCGCATCGTTCGCGAGGATCCCGGGGACAAAATCAATCAGGATCGTCTGCCCGGGAGTGTAAACGGAAACGGCGCCGGTTTCCAGTGAGACGGACGTGCTGGGTGTAAGCCGTGTTACGGATCTCGACGCCGGTGCGTCAATGACCTAAGTCCAGATTTGTATGGCTACTCAAAAACGAATCGCACCTTCGAGCTCTCGTCGAGGGTGAGAGCTGCGTCGAACTTCTTCCCGGTCTTCTTGCTCTTGAACCCCTTGAGCTTCCTCGTCTTGTTCCCGTCGAGAAGCTGCTTGGCTTGCGTCGATGTGATCGTCTTGCCGGCGATCCTCTTCCAGATGGTGAAAGGGCATCCTTCTCTCCATCGGCTGCAGCCGTAAGCCTTTGACGTTTCGCGAACGATCCCTTTTTGGCACAGCGGGCACGTGCCCAGTCCGACCGCTCGCGCCCCGGCAAGGGGCGCGGCCGCAAACACTTTCGGCAGAAGAGACTTCAGGTGAGTGACGATATCGGCCTCGAACGCCTCGGCGGCGAGCTCCCCATCCTCGATGTCCTTCAAGCGCTGCTCCCACTGGGCTGTGAGGGCTGGGTCACGCAGCTCCTCTTCGACCTGGGCGACGAGGTCCATGCCTTTGGTGGTCGGTAGGAGTACCTTCTTGCTTCGTTCGATATAGCTGGTTTTGAGGAGCCGCTCGATGATGGCGGCCCGGGTAGCGGCAGTGCCAAGCCCGCAGCGCTTCATGGTCGCTGCGAGGTCTTCGTCATCGATGGAAGCGCCCGCTTTTTTCATCGAGTCGAGAAGCGAAGCGTCGGTGTGGGGTTTGGGTGGCTTCGTCACCCGGGTTTCGAGAGACTGCGCGCGTTTCTTACAACGCTCGCCCTTCTCGAGGGGCGGAAGTCTCTGAGCTTTCTCGTCGTCGGAATCGTCCGTGGATTTGCTGCGTTTTTTGCTTTCGGGCTTCGCAGAATGAACGGTCGTCCACCCGGGCTCCTTCACGACGGAGCCTTTCGCTCGAAACGTGTGCGGGCCGATGGCGAACAGAGCCGTGGTCTCGGCCTTCACGAGCGGCGGCAGAAAGATGGCGAGAAAACGGGCGACGACCAAGCGGTAAATTTTGTGCTCCTTATCTGAGAGATGGAGTCCTCGTGGATCGCGCGGCGTGGGGATGATGGCGTGATGGTCCGTGAGCTTGGTGTCATCGACGTAGCTCTTCGGAAGCTTGGGCGTCGGGAAACGCGCTTCGGCAAGAGCGGAGGCCTCGGGGAAGGAGTGCCGAGCGGCGTCGATGACGGCAGGCAGGCCGGGAACGATGTCGCGGGAGAGGTGCCTGGATTCCGTCCTCGGATAGGAGAGGAGCTTGTGCCTCTCGTAGAGTGACTGAGCGATCTGAAGCGTCTCGGTGGCGGTGGTGCCGAAGCGCTTGTTGGCTTCTTTCTGGAGTGTGAGAAGGTCGAAGAGCGCCGGCGCGGGGGTCCTGGTGTCCTTCGTTTCGACGCGCGTGACCTCGGCGAGCGGCACGCCGGCGATGTCCTCGTAGACCCGCACCGCAAGCGTCTTGTCATCGATTCGGGTCTTCTTGTTCTTCCCGACATATTTCGCGGTGAAGCCGGGCTTGAGGACGGCGTGGACTTCGTAGTACGTCTCGGGTACGAAGTTTCGGATCTCGTGATGGCGGTTGACGAGAAGCGCGAGAGTCGGTGTCTGAACACGTCCGACGGTGCAAAGCTGCCGGTTGTGAACGGTGTAGGCCCGGGTGAAGTTCAAGCCCATGAGCCAGTCCGCATGCGCACGGGACCTGGCCGCTGCGGCCAGCGCGTCGAACGCTTCCGACGGCTCGAGGGAACGAAAGCCTTCGCGGATGGCTTCATCTGTGAGGGAGCGAATCCAGAGTCTCTTCACGGGCTTTTTTGATCCCGAGCGTTGATAGATGAGCCGGAAGATGTGCTCACCTTCTCGTCCGGCGTCGGTCGCGGCGATGATCTCGGCGGTATCTGGAGCGTTCAGCAGTTTCTTGATGACGGCGAATTGCTGTTTTCCATCTTTCGTGACCTCGTACCTCCACCGCGGAGGCACCATCGGGAGCTGTTCTTTTCTCCAGGGCTTCGCCCATGCTGGATTCATCGCGGCAGGCTCGGCGATCTCCACGAGGTGGCCGAAGGCCCAGGTGATAGCATAGCCGTTTCCGGTCAAATGGCCGTCGGCCCTTGTGCGGCAGCCGAGTACGCGGGCGATGTCCCGAGCGACGGAAGGTTTTTCGGCAAGGACGACTTTCATGACGTCACGACGCTTTCGTGAGAATAGCATTGGACGGACATGACGCCGTCTCTTTTCCGAGGCAGCCGCACTGGGCGTACCGGCCGTTTCACGAGGTTACGCCGCCGGCCGTTTTCGACGAGGATCGAGTCCGAAATCCGATCGACCGCTTCGTCTTGGCGAGTCTCGAGGGTGAGGGCTGACACCGTCTCCTCAGGCAGACCCCCGCACGCTCATCCGACGCGTCAGTCTCGACCTGATAGGGATGGGGCCGACACCGGGCGAAATGGACGTTTTCGTAAACGATGAGATTTATCTCTTCATGGCCGGTGGCCCGAGCCAATTCGAGCAATCCTTCGCTTGACCGCGCCCGGTGCCCTCTTCGCACGAACACACTCAACGAAGGAAAGCAAACTATTGGAGTCATGCGCATCCTCGTATGGCGCCGACCGCCCGTCTAGCCGACCATTGAGTTTCGACGGATCGGATGCAGCGGGGGCGATCCGTCTCGAGGCCGGACTCTATGTCGAAACCCGAATCAAACTTCCGTGCCGGACGGCGCGCCGTCCTCTCCGCCGTCTTCGTCGCCGTGATTTATGTAGACCTCGCCACGATCGTCAACTTGTCGGATCTGGGAGTACGAGTGCCCAACGCCCGACTGGCAAGGACTTACAACGGCATGTTCCGAGTATTCTCGGGATGGTCTCTTTACGTGTTTGGCTACGTTGCCGAGATCGAGGTCCGTCCCGGAGCGAATCCGAGCGCGCGAACCGAGTGGCGAGAGCTCGACGTCCACGCACTCTTCCCGATGCCTCGTGGCGCATCATTAAGAGAGCTGACGACCCCGCTGCTGCGGGACTGTGATGACGTTGCACGGAAGCTGCTGGCTATCTATCAGCGTAGAGACCCTGAACTGAGGATTGCGCGGTTGCGCCTGTACCGAGCGAGCTGGCCAGCGAGCCCTAATGGCTACTTCACCCTCTACGACTTGCGTCAAATGAGCTTCCTTTGCGAAGCATGAAGCATTTCGAGGAACGTTGGTGGCAGCTGTGGGACGATTATTGGTTCGAGCTGCGCCCTCCCGAGAGTCTCGCGATCTTCCGAATCCTTCTCGGGCTCTTCTTCCTCGTCTACTGGCTGCTGCGAGCGCCGCACGTGTCGTTTCTCTTCTCGACCGACGGCGTATACTTCCCGTTCTTTGATCCTCCAGCCGCTTTTTCCGAGGTCGGCAGTGCGCGCGACCTCCTCGGCTGGCTGCTTACGCCGATCCCCCTCTGGGCAACGTGGACGCTCTACACTACCCTCATCGTCTCGCTCGTGCTGTTCACCGTGGGATGGTGGACGCGCTTTGCTGCCATCGCGTATTTCCTGCTCTACGTCTACTTCTACCACCTGCAGCTCTACCGTCTCGATGCGTCCTATGACCGGCTCTTCCTGCAGACCGCGCTCTTGATATGTGTCAGCCGTTGCGACGAAATCTTCTCGCTCCGCGCGCTTTGGCGTCGGCGAAAAGGGCTCCCGCTCGCAGAGACGATCCCTTTCTGGCCAGCGCGGCTCATCGGACTCCAAATGATGCTCGTCTATTTTGGCACCGGGTTTCACAAAGTTCGTGCGCGCCCTAGCCGTGAACCGCAAAGCAGGCATCCCGATCACGATCTGGTACAACTGGCAAGAGCCCATCATCCCCTTCAGCTCTTTCGGCTGGGCCCGTCGGCTACATAGTGCTGCACTGGACAAGCCAACGGAAACGATTCTTTGAATAGACGCACGGTTTCGCTCTGAGCGGCCGAGCTGCCCCGAACGGGAACCGTTCGTCGAACGAGCACCGTCGCGGCGCCGAGTGCCGGAACACTCGCGAGGACGAGTGCTCCGGCGAGAGCCGCAAGGCTCGCGTTTCGAGTCAGGACCCAGAAAGCGGCCACAAGCCAGCCGAGACGAAGAGCCATCAGAAGGAGGCCTTCTCTCGCCATGAAGCCCTTGCTTCGAAGAACGACTCCAAAAAATTCGACCCAAGAGGCCATCAGGTGCGCGCCCAGCAGAACGAAAACGAGCAACAGATTCGGAGAAAACGAACCGGCGGCGACGGCGGCGGCGACGGCGACGATGACTCCCGTCGTGAGGAGCCCTTTTGCGGCGACCGCGCTCCAAAAGACCGACGGGTTCTGGCCCATCGCGAGCGAGCGCAGGCTCACCAGGTGGAGCCCGAGATCCGTCGTTTGCGACAGCATCCACGCCGCATACCAGTAAACGGCGAAGGTCCCGTATCCCGAGGCCCCCAGCTCCCGCGCCACGAGAACCGACATGGCGAAGCTCAACCCCCGGGAGGCGACATCCCAGACCGTTTTGCCCGTTCCCGCAGCAAAGGCTGCCAGGAGCGAGCTCGCTCCGACAACGGTCATGCGGAACAGGTAAGCAAATCTCGTGCCCCGTGCGCGAAGGGAACTGTGCGGCGTTTCTCGAAGAGCCGGGCGTTTGGTTACTGCGAGCGTAATCGATCTTACGAAAACGGAAAGCTCAGCTCGCATGGAGCGCGGGATTCCGCCGCCTCGACAGCGTGTGAACCGCGGCACGGGCTGGGATGAAGCGTGCTAGATTTCGAACGACCCTCAAGACACTCGTGGGACGGGGAAGTGTTCGAAGGGCACGCAGCAACCGGAACTCACTGTGAACCAGCTTATAGAGAGCGCGATAAAAATCGGGGGTGAAGGTTCCGCGAAACATCATGTCGAGATCGTCGCTGTGGGCCCAGTTGGACTTTTGTGCGAGGTCCTGCTGCACCCGGGCGTAGAAAGGTGTTCCCGGCAGCGGGTAGCTCACCGAGATACCGATATCGTCTGGCCGGGCCTTTTTGACCATCTCCATCGTCTCTTCGATATCGCTCCATTCCTCACCGGGATAACCGAATTGCAAGAAGAACGAGACTCGAATCCCATGAGCCTTGAGCTGCGCCGCGGCTTGAAGAATCTGATCGACGCGAATCCCCTTTTCCATCGCGTCGAGGACTTTCTGGGAGCCGCTCTCCGCGCCGAGCCAGACGTTCTCACAGCCGGCTCTTCGAAGTGCCGCTGCGACGCGATCGTCGATCAGATCCGCGCGAGCCTGGACCTTGAAAGGTGTGATCGAGTTGCGTGATTCGACTTCGGCGGCGAGTTCCTCGATCCATCCTGGCTTGAGGCCGAAAATGTCGTCGGCGAACCAGATGTGATCCGGGCGCGCGAGCTTCCGGAGCCAATCGATCTCCTTCGCGACGTTCGCGGGTGTTGCACGGCGTAACGTTGTCCGTAGATGGGCTTCGCGCACCAGTTGCAGTGGTACGGACATCCTCGGGTCGTGACCATGTTGACGGAGAAGCCGTCGTGCCAGGCGTCCCGGTATCGCGGAATATCCACGAGATCCCAGGCAGGGAACGGGACCTCGTCGAGATCGCGGACAAACCCTCTCGGCGTCGTGCGCACGAGCTCGCCATCGGCGACGAAGGCCAGCCCTGCGACGCTTAAGAGCTCTTTCGAGCTAGAACCGGCAAGCTCTCGCACGAGCTCGGCGAGGGTCTCCTCGCCCTCGCCGAGGATCGCGGCATCGGCGGGTCCTTCGAGATAGTCCTCGACATGGTCCACGACATCGGAGCCATGGACGGCGACGAACGCGTGCCGCTCTTTGGCAAGGCGGGCTTTCTCGAACGCTCGGTCACGCATATTGGTGAGGCACATCTTCGAGAGATAGTTGAAGTCGTCCTCGTAAATCGCGACGACATCCGGCGCGAAGCGATCGAGATCGCGCCGGTACTCCTCGAGCCCTTGAGCCAACATGGAGTCCGAGAGCTCGACGTCGTGCCCGTCGAGGCGAAGCCGTGCTGCCGCGTAGAGGGTTCCGAGAGGCGGGTAGGGCTCTAGGTTCTTAGCTTGCTTGGGATCGAGCTCCAACTGGTAGGCGGGCGAGAGCAAGATCCTCATGTCACTCGCACGATGCTAACACAGGTTCCGAAGTCGGGAATATGTTGCCGGTAGCGCTTCGAGCTCTCCCAGGCGCCTTTCCACTCGAGCGGGCCGTCGGCGAGCAGAAGAAATCCCTGGAGAAGCATCAGCGTGATGCCACGCTCCCGGAATCGATCGTTGTCGTGATCCGAAAGAGCTCACCGTCGGCCGTGCCGATCACGAACGTGAATCCGACGAAGGACGTGCTGCTGATCGTCTCTCATAAAAAACGGTTCCATCTCCGGATAGGCGTTTTCGTCGACGCCTTTGCGGCCACCACGAAAGTGCAGCATCGTCGGCGACGGGATAGAGAGCTTTGCTGTTCGGCGGGTCACGGAGCTCAGGAACGCGAACTCCTCCGTCGCGACGCCCTTGGCGCGCTTCAGTTTTCCGGTGACCTCGAGCCGGGGCGGCGAGAACTCCATGACTTTGGTCTTGCTCTTGAACTTCACGGGCAAACCGCCGCGCACGGCTACCCCTTCGAAGCGCTTCAAGAAATCGGTATGGAACATCGTGCGGCGGTGCTCGCCATCCGTGACGCCCTGGAATCCGAGCTCTTCCTACATCGCGACCGCGCCGCGGATGCTCTCGTCTTCCACCGCGCGAAGATCGTCGTGTGAAATCTCGCCCGCCGCATATTTGGCCCGAGCGTTGTGAAGAGCCTCTGGGCGCAAGAGAGAACCGACGTCGACGGCCTGCACACGCGCGCGGGCACGTCCGCCGAAACGCTCGTCGAGATCCACGGGACGAACGGGGCGATCGAGTGCATGAGCTGTCACGAGCTTACCGATCCCGATGCACACATGAAGACGTTCGCCGAGACTCGGGTGGCTCCAGATTGTGGTTGTGGAGGCTACTTGAAGCCCGCGACGATTAGCTTTGGCCAGAACCTACGGCAGGAAGATCTACATCGGGCGACAGAGAGCGCTGGGGGGGCGGACCTCGTCGTAGCACTCGGCTCGACGCTATCGGTCTATCCGGCCGCGGGATTCCCGCTCGCGGCCGCGGCGCGCGGTACGCCCTATGTGGTGATCAACCGCGGCGTCACCGACCACGACGGACACAGCGCGCTCACGCTGAGGATCGAAGGCGATGTAGTGGAACTCTTGCCGCCTGCTGTAGCGGCCGCGCTCGCGTGAGCATCCCATCGGCGGCCTTAGCCTCCGATCCCATCGGCGGTGAAGTAGGCGCTGAGCGACGTGAGCTCCTGCGACATGTCGTCGACCATATTTCGCAGCAGATGGCGGGTCGAGAGCATACCCCGTACCCGGGCATTCTGGTCGACGATCGGCAAGTGCCGGATGTGGTTTTCGACCATCAACTGTAGTGCATCTTCGCAGTCGGTATCGGCCTGCGCGACCGTCAGCGGGAACGTCGCGACTTCCGACAGGCGGGTTTTCTCGAGCTTGCGGCCTTTCGCCACCACACGGCGCAGTAAATCGCTCGCGGTGAAAATGCCTATGGCTCGGTCGTCGTCGACGATGACCACCGCGCCCGCACCCGCGTCAGACATCCGCTTGACGGCGTCGAGGACGGTCGCGCGCGACCCGATCGTGACAGGCGGAACGCGCGCAATCCTGAGTAGGTCCATGAGTGCCTCCTCGGCATACCCCCGGCACGGGTCTCGATTCGGCTCGAACGTACTAGCTCGAAGACGCTATAAACTCCTGTTCACCTTCCGGGGAATGTTGAACCCTTTATATCCCAACCAAGGCTTTCAATTCAACCGCCCGACGTTGTCTAGGCCTAGTTCTCGTTGGTAGTTGGACCCATCCGCGCTCGTTTGGCCTGTTCGACCATGCGGACGACGTCTGCGAGGAGCTCCTTGGCGTCATAGACGATGCCGTCTTTGATCGTGTACTTGATGCCGCCGACACGCTCGACCTCGCCGGTATCGTCGTTTAGGCGTACCGCTCCGGTCCCGTACAGGACTTTGAAGTTCTCGATCGGATTCTCCTCCACGACGACGAGGTCTGCGAGAAGGCCGGGTCGGAGGATCCCGAACTCGATCGGAGTGCCTTTGGGCTCGTGCAAGGTCAGAGCGCCGTTGAGTGTGGCGGAGCGCACGACCTCGAGAGGATGGAAGCCGGCTTCCTGCAAAAGCTCGAACTCCTCGATATAGGCGAATCCGTAGAGCTTGTAGATGAAGCCAGAATCGGAGCCCGTGGTCACGCGACCGCCCGCATTTTTGTAGTCGTTTAGAAACTGCATCCACACCTGATAGAAGTTGCGCCACGCGATCTCGTCATGGCTCGTCCAATAGAACCAATAGGCGCCGTGGCTGCGGCGGTTCGGCTGGAAGAATTCCCACTGTGACGGAAGTGTATATTTCTCGTGCCAGTCGGCGTTGCGCGCGGCCATGACGTTCCGGCCGGCGGCATAAATCGTCATCGTCGGATCGATCGTAAGGCCGAGCTCGACGAGCTCGTCGATGAGTCCCGTCCAGCGCTCGCTCCCGCGCGGATGGATTTGATCCCAGAGGCGGGCGACTTGACCGAAGCGGTGCTGCTCGTCGTTCTGATTCTGGTCGACGGGCCAATCCTGGACGTAGTGATCTTTGAGGAGGGCTTCGAAAAGCCCGTAAAAGTGCGTCTGGGTCCCGAGGCCGAGGCGCGCCGCGTCGAGAAGATTCATACGGGCAACGCCGTTTTGTCCGAGATGAGCCATGGTGCCGAGACCTTTTTTTTTTGCCTCGTCGATGAGCGCTTCCATGATGTGGGGGTCGTAGGCGCCGAGCTTGAGGCCGTCGATCCCTTGGGCTGCGCCCCAGCGCACCCACTCACGGGCTTTTTCAGCGGTTTGGATGGACCCGCCCTCCCAACCGGTGCCCGTGCCGGGACGTGCGTAAGCGAAAATGCGAGGGGCTACGATTTCGTTCTTGGCGCTCCGCTCTTTCTCGCTAAGGACGAAGCTCCGTGCGCCGGCGCCGGCGTCTCGCGTCGTCGTGACGCCGTGGGCCATCCAGAGCTTGTAAACGTACTCCGCCTCCGGAGCTTTGGGGACACCGCCCGTGTGCGTATGGAGGTCCACGAAACCGGGCATGACATACATTCCCGAGACGTCGATCTCCTTCGTCGCATCCGTAGGTCGCTTCGACTCGTCGATCTCGATGAAAGGCGTTCCGACGCTCTTGATCTCTACGATGCGGTTGCCTTCGATGACGATATCCTGCGGGCCCGCGGGCGGCGCGCCCGTGCCGTCGATGACGATGCCGCCGCGAAGGATGAGGCGCTCGTGCGGTCCATCGCCCTGGCCGTTCCGGTCGGGCGCCGGAAGGACCGGCTCGCGCTCCTGCGAAATAGACGGAGCCACGAGGGCGAAGACCAAAGCCACTGCGAAAAAAAAGGAAAATACCCGTGTATTCATCAAAAATGCCTCCCAAACGAGTGCTGTTATTGTATACGTGTTCACGCGCCAAGCCGGCAACCTGTTCTCAAACCCGGGAAATTTTCGGGTTTACACATGCGCCGAATAGAGGTATTAATAGGGCCGTTGAAGGTTGCCGGGCGTGCCCATGGGCGGCCTCTGTCGAGATGATCACTCGCCATTATTGGCGGTAACCGCAACGGAACACTAACGCAGTCTTGCCTTTGGAGCTTCCAACGCGTTAGCCGTTGCCGGCATCGTATCGACGGTCGTCGTCCAGGAATCGATGCTTAGCCTTCCAGGTGCAGCCCGGCGCCCTTCTACGTGTGCTGCGCGTCGGTGCCCCCGAAGGAAACGCGTGGCGAGCGGCGGGCCTCGGACTCCGATCGATTAGAGTTGCGGGTTCTCGATTGGAGAGAGGCTCTAGCAGAGGGCGGCGGTGCCCTCGCCGGCCCCTCTTTTTTCTTCTCCAAGACTCCGCGCCACCTACCGATGCGGTATATTGCCCTTCCATGTTCCTTCCCATCGGAGACCAGCCGAATCCGCGTGGCACACCGTTTCTGACCTACGTGTTCATCGGTTTGAACGTCGCCGTCTTCGCGCTTACGTTTCTGCCGTTGACCGATCAGCTTGCGGATCCAGCGGATCCGAGGGTTCAAGAATATCTGAGCGCCATTCGCCAGAATCTCCCGCCCAACGTGCCCATGGAGCAGGTCGCGCCGCAGTTGACCGCTTACGATCTGTTGGTATTCGAATATGGCTACCGGCCCTCCGACCCGTCGATCGTGACCCTTTTCACGTCGATGTTCATGCATGGTGGGTTCATGCATCTGTTCGGGAATATGCTCTTTCTCTGGATCTACGGAGACAACGTCGAGCACCGGCTCGGAGCGGTCGGCTATGTCGTGTGGTATTTGGTCTCGGGAGCGGCGGCGACTTTGTTCCACGCGGCCTTCGCGAGTGATTCGCCCATCCCGCTCGTCGGGGCATCCGGGGCGATCTCGGGCATTCTCGGCATCTACTTCGTGTGGTTTCCGCACAATCAGGTGCGCGTGCTCATCTTTCTGTTCTACTTCATTCGCGTGGTCATGCTTCCGGCACGCTGGGTGCTGGGCTTTTACATCGTCGTAAGCAATATTCTTCCGTTCCTTGCGACGGTGGGGCAGGGCTCGGGCGTAGCGCACGGCGCGCATATTGGCGGATTTCTCGTGGGTGTGGTCGTGGCCTTGTTTCTGAATCGGCGCGAGATGACGGCGCGACCGCGAGAGTACCGTGAGGAGCATCCTTCGTCGAGCAACAGGCCGCGCTCCATGGGCGAGGCGATTACCGCGGCCGTTGGGCAAGGGAAGTTCGAGAGTGCCGCAGAGCTTTACTTCGATCTACCGTCGATCCGGACCCGCAGGATTCTTGCGCCGAAAGTTTCGCTCTCGCTGGCGAACTGGATGTCGAAGAATGGACATGCGCGCGGGGCCCTCACTGTGCATCAACGCCATTTGCGAGACTATCCGCGCGGCCCCGGTCTCGCGGAAGCACATGCGGGCGCTGGGCTCGTTCAACTCCATGAGTTGGGCGAGCCGACGGCGGCCTACCAACATTTCGTAGACGCTCTCGACCACGATCCGCCGCGCGAGCTCGAGACGTTGATCCGGCAAAGCCTCGCCGAGATCGCTACGATGCAGAAATTTCCGATCCGCCGGCATTAGGCCTATGGAGGTTTTATGCCGGCTCTATCGTGGGGGCACGAGCCGCGGCGGGAAGGAGGGGGCTCGAGGCCACGCGGTATAAGCGCGCATGATGTCGATGCGCACGGCGCACCGCTCATACGCGGTGATGGTCGCAGTGTGTACCGCGGCAGCGGCGAGCCTCCCTGGGACGATAGTACCGAGCGCGGCGAGCGGGGACGTTCGCATCGCGCATCCCTACGGTGTCATGGATGTCAACGTTAAGATGGATGGTGCGCATGTCGTGAGCGCGCGCGTCGGACGTACCGCTCGCCTGATCATGAGCGGGGTCGTAAACGCGCGTTGACCTCGCGCCACGCTCTGCGCGGCTTTGGTGGAGCAGCCGACCACGTCGGCACATGACGAGGGATTAGATCGGGTGCGGCGGGTCGGCTGTCCCGTTTTGGGTACACACACCACCTAAAAGCCACTCTGCAGCCCGCCGCTTAATCCGCTAGTCCCTTCGGGACGCGGCTCGCTCAGTCGTCGTCGCTGGCACGTGAATTGCGATGTTTAGAATTGCCCGGGGGTCTTCCCTCCCTTTCGGAAGGGAGGCAATGGAAAGAAGAATCCCAAGAGGAGACGACCGATGAAAAGAAACTGGAATTTCCTTGCATGGCTCCTTGCTGTCGCGATCCTTATTCCCGCCGGGACTAGTGCCCACCAACCTCAGGAATCCGAAACCGATGCCGCGGCATCGCACGAAAACCTGATCACCGCCAACCCGTTCGGCTTTGTTTTTGAGTGGTTCAACGTCGAGTACGAACGCAAGTTTCGTGCAAACGCCACGCTCGGTTTCACCACGAGCTACGCGACTCCCGACGGTGGAAGCCTTGCCACGGGTAATGCGATCTTTCGCCTGTACCCACAAGGCATCGCCTTCAAAGGGTTCTATATCGGTGGGCGGACAGGCGTCTACTACCTGAACGATCACGACGACAACGGAACGTTCTTCGGGGTTGGGGTCGAGCTCGGCTACACATGGTTGATGGGCGCCAACAAGAACTGGTACCTGGGAATGGGCGCCGGAGTCACTCGCCTCTTTGGCGGCGTCAGTGGCTCAGCCATATTTCCTCGGGTGCGTTTCGTGAACTTCGGGTACGCGTTCTGACGCCGATTGTGAAAGCGGGCTTGCGCTCCCGTAGTGAACGTCGGCGACTCGGACAGTGTCGGCTGGTTTTTCTTTCCTTCTCTTCGCGCCGCATAGACGACGGCCAATGAAGCGTCGCGGGTCGTGATCATCGCTTCGATTGGCCTCTCCGCCCGAAAGCGACTCACCACATCGCCGGTCTGGAGATCCAACTTCACGAGCTCGGCCGGAAGCGTCTCCTTTGGCTTCTGAGACCGATATCCGAAGCAAGCAATCGTCAGATAGCGAGCATCTTGGCTGAAAATCCAGCTGCCGCCGAACCCTTGGCGGTCCCAGACGGTGCCCGTGCTCACCGACCATCCCAACTCGGTGCTCGCGACAACCTTCATCGTCGCCGTATCAATAATAGTAGAGATGGACTTGGCCTTGGGGTGATAGCCGAAGCGGACCGTTTGTTTACCTTTTTCTTTGTCTAGCACGATGACCCGACGCCCGTCGGGGCTTATGATCATGCCCCAAGGCTTGCCCTCGACCGGCACCGTAGCGAGAACTTGGCCGGTTTCGAGCGAAACCGCGCTGACCGCGGTTGGTTTGCTGTCCAAGACGCAAACGCGGGGCGGGACCTCCTGGGCAGGAAGCGCCGAGACCGACGCAAGAAAAAGAGTGAGAAGCGAATAGGCCACCCGTTTTCGACATATCATCCAAACCTCCGTTTTCGTGCGGACTGACCGTGGTGGCAGACCCGACGCGACGCGCCACCGGCCGCCACCGCCTCGAAGAGGGCTTTCGCGGTCGATATCTGTACTAGGTAGACGGACAAAACTCAAAGCTTCGCAATCGCACGGTGAAAGATACGGTGGACAGGACCGTCTGATGTTTCACAGCATGATTGCAAGCACGGCTCCACGGTTCGCATACGGCTCGACGGGGACGGCGACGACGTTGACGTTCGAGTGCCAGAACGAAGGACGGGTCTTTCACGGAACGTAGCCGAGGGCGCGCAAGCGCCCGCGGAGCTCTTCTGGAATCGGCACGACTTCGGTGTCCAGAGTACCGGCGTCTTCGATCTGCTCCAATTCCGATTGCAGGAGCGTTGTGAGACGTGACGTGAGCGCGGCGTGGGTCCCGGCGATGTTGCGAAGCTCTGCGGGGTCGTCTCGCGTGTCGAAGAGCTCGACTTCATCCGACGCCTCATCCCACAGGAGGTGGTAACGGTCCGTCCTGAGAGAGTGGACCTCTGGGCGGTGCTTCATGCCCGACGCGAGTGCGATCTTCCTTTCCGCGGCATCGAGCAGCGAGGATGCCAGCCACCGCGATCGGTCCTCGCCTTGTACGAGCTCGTGTACCGGCAGGGAGCTCGCACCCAAAAGCGTCGGCATCACGTCGAGGAGGCTCGTGATTTCTGACACGCGCCGACCCGCGGACCGAGCTCCGGGCACGCGAAACCACAGCGGGACGTGGAGCTGGTGATCGCAGAGCCGGTAGCCGTGCTCCCAGCTCTCGTGCTCGAGGAACTCCTCGCCGTGATCCGACGTGAACACGACGATCGCGCGGTCGAGCTCTCCCGACCCACGAAGCTCTGCCAGCAATGCGCCGAGGCGGCGGTCGAGCTGGCGCACCGTCGCAGCATACTTGGCTTTCCACGGGCGCAGCCGATCCTTCTCTTCGGCGTGCGCCCATGGGGTCGCCTCGAGGTGCCCAGGCCGGCTGGGGTCGTCGCGGGAGATGAGCCTTTCGGCTCCGAGCGTCAAGCTGTCCTGCAAGATGAGGTAATCGCGCTCGGGCGCGCGGTAGGGACCGTGCACGTCGATGAGGTGAAGGTACAGGAAGTAGGGAGCAGGGGTGTCGCGCGAGGCGAGCCATTCCCCCGCGCTCGCGACGAGCCGGTCATCGTGATCGTCCACGACGTAGCTGTCGAAGCCCTGTTCGAACCCGTACGGAGGGGCCAGCCACGAATTGCCCACGAAGGCGGCCGTCTCGTAGCCATGTTCCTGGAACACTTCTGCCAGGGTGAGCGCCTGTTCGGAGAGCGTATCCGTAGCCTCGAGCTCGATCCTGCCACCATGATTGCGAACGCCATGCGTGGATGGGTGGAGCCCGGTAAGAAGAGTAGCGACCGAGGGCTTGGTCCACGGCGCGGCTGCGAAAGCTAGGTCGAAGCGCACCGACTCGAGTGCCAGCCAGTCCAGGTTCGTCGAGATGTTCCCTTCGAATCCGTGGATACCAAGGTAGTCGTAGCGAAGCGTGTCCGCAACGATCAAGATGGCGGAGAGGTTTTCGGGGGGTCCACGGGCTCGGCGCTCGCGAGCTCGGGCGAGCCCCAAAGCGTGCGGATGCGATCGGCCCACGGCGCCGAACGGTTCCCTCGCGTCGGAAACGTTTCGAATCGGAGCGTAGCGCGCTTGCCCGCCCAGGCGGCGAGGTCCAACGTCGCGTCGTACCAGCGGTTGTGCTGCTCCACGCGAAGAGATTTTCGAAACACGGTGACGGGAAAGCCTTCAGAGACGACACGGACGCGGAAGTCGACACGACCTCGCTCGACGCGCTTTTGCGTCGCGACGGCGACGGAAAAGGTGAGCTTTGGGTTGGGTGGAACGTCGACCGCGAAATCGAGCTCGGCCGGGAAGGCGGGAGCCAGCGACTTTCTGAGATCCCCGAGAAGCTCGACGTCCTCGGCGTCGCTGCGCTCGAGCAGAGAGATCCTTTCGGGCCCGACGCAGCCCCCTATCACTGCCAGTATGGCGAACGCAGCGGAGCGGCGCCTCACGGAATGGAATCGAGTGACTGGATTTCTACGAGAACTTGGGCATCCGGCTCGTCCCCGGTGCTTTCGCCCGCCAAACTCGCGATGAGGCGCGCACAAACCTGCGAGTAGCAGTAGGTAATCCGAAGGACGCACGCATTGCTCGCCGCAGGCAGGTTAACACAGTTCGTGGCGGGCGCTTGCAAATAGAACGTCTTTGGACGGACAGGCACGCGACGGTGTGCAAACGCTCATCGAAGGGCGCGCGGACGCCGCGATCAGCTCCGCGGGAAGCGGTTTGACGCAGCAAGCCGATGCCTAAAGGGCGCCATGAACGAAGAATTTTGATGCGTTCGTCCGAGAGAAGGTCGTGTTCTTGTAGAAGTCGAAAGACTTTCTCCCGAAACAGAAATTCCGCAGCGTGTGTGTCGATGTGGAACCGCGACAGTCTACCAGAGTCTTGCAGAAAGCCGGGAGGCCCGGCAAGGCGTACCGCTTAGTCGGAAAAGCACCCCGACAGTCGCTCGAACGCCTTGATCCAACCCTGCTTGTGTTTGTCGGTCGTATCCGTCGGGAGACCAAAGTGGCGCAGGTGCATGACAGTCCCGTCGCCGTCTGGCTCCAGCGTGATTTCCACCGTCGTGGATCCGGGCGGGATTTTGGGGAAGGAGGACTGCCAGCCCCACGTAAAGACGACCTTTTCCATGGGAACGATCTCGACGAACTCGCCCGAGATGACTTCGCCGCCCGATGCCTCTATGCGAAGCGTGCCCCCGGGTTGAGCCGTCGCATGGACACTGTCCGCCAACCAGCGAACTAGCTTTTCGCTATCAGTGAGGAAGCTAAACACGATGTCGCGCGGCGCCTCGACGTGAACGGAGATCTCAACGCTGTCGGCGTCGTTTTCGGGCATGGCGATGGGCTCTTTCTGCTTCGCGCTTCAATTTGGCGAGACGACCAGACCAGAATTCGCGCAGGAAGTCGCCTAGCTGTTCAAGACCATCCGGGCGAAGTCGATACAAACGCTTCGTTCCTTCACGGCGCACAGAAATCAACCCGGCATCCAGTAGCACTCGAAGGTGTTGCGATATGGCCGGGCGAGTGACATCAAATCGTTGTGCGATCTCGCCCGCGGCGAGCTCGTCGTCCTTGACCAGCCGGAGAATCTCCACGCGCCGTGGCTGGGCGAGCACTTGAAACATAGTTTCCATTCTGTTACGTTAGTATAACCTAACGTTAGACACCTCCTCTCTTGAACAGTGGAAGAATTTGCAATCGCCGTGCCAGTCAGGGTTCCGGCGGAACCAGGCCAACGGCCCCGTCGGTGTCCTGGAATCAGGTCAGCGGGACACTCGGAGTAAACAACCCTGTCCCAAGTACCGGATACGGTACGCGATGGCGTCCATCACAACGGTGTCAGGGCCGAGCGCGGTTACGGCAAGGAAGCGATGGATCAGGAGTCCCTGCTCTGAACGTCGTCGGCTGACAATTTTGTCCGGACCAAGTACTGCGAGCACTTTCGCCTAAGAAAAAGATCGAATGTGCTTGACAAGTTTTTGCAAGCTATTTGTGCAACTTGGAAGTGCGATCGAGGGTGCGCGTGTGACGCGTGCGTGTCGCGTACCGAGACGCAATCTCGCAAAAAGAGTTTCGAACGTGATCACGACTCGCGATCGTCCATTGGGCGGGAGCTCCCGACGTCGAAAAAACGCGTGCTATAAAGAAGCATGGCCAACAAATTCAATCTCGATTCGATTTCAGATGAGATTCCGACAACCATAGTCGCCGCGATCGTTTTCGGTTTGGACGACCCCGAGGCCAAGTGACCGAGCAGTGTCGGACCACGGCAAAGTGAGGCCCGAGACCAAGGTGATTCTCAGGGGGCCTCCGGCGACAACCTGTCCATCGCGTCCGCGAGAAACTGCACTTGGGTCTTTTGGTCTGCCGTCGGGCTTCCTGTCCAGCCCGAGAGCTGTCCGTAAAGAATTCCGATGCGGCGGCGCAGCTCGCGTACGAGCTTCTCGTCGTCTTCCGGCTCATCGTCTTCGGAGCGACCGGTAAAAAATGTCTCGACCCATCCATTCGTCTCGCGGTACATAGACGCGAGCTCGAGGAGCGTTTTGGTCCACGAACGCCGTGCCGCCGGCGTGACTTGGATGCGCGCGTCCTCGTCGACGCGGACGGCCTGCTCGTAAGCCGTTCCAGACAGTTCGAGCCTCACCGTGTAATCTCCGGGAACGACGCGCGGCCCTGCCGCGCCCTCGCGCGGCTCGCCGAATTGATCGGGCTCCTCACCTGCGGGGTCGGGGAGTTTCTCATGGCGCAAGTTCCATACGACGCGATGGACACCGCGTGCGTGTTTCGCCTCGAGTGACTGCACTTCGCTCCCTGCGCCATCGAGCACGCGCAGCGAGATACTGTCTTCGTCGGCATCGTCCTTCATGTAGTAGTCGATGATGGCGCCCGCAGGTGGATTCTTCCCGCTGAAGACCATGTCGCCCGGCTGCGCCTTCACGCGAATCAAACGGAGCATCTCGGCGGGCTCGATGGTGAATAGGTGCGCGTAGCTCGCGAGCACTTCGTCGGTCATCTCTTGAAGCGCGTTCACGTTGTCGAGAATCCAGATGCCGCGGCCGTGTGTGGCGAGAACGAGATCGTTGTCGCGCGGATGAATGACGAGGTCGTTGATAGCAAGCGTCGGCATGTTGCTCTTGTGTTCTACCCATCTTTCTCCAGCGTCGATGCTAACGAAGAGTCCAATCTCGGCGCCGACATAGAGAAGATTCGCGTTGCGCGTATCTTCGCGAACGGTACGCAGCACGCGCCCGTGCGGGATGTTCGAGGCGATGGAGGCCCACGAAGTGCCCGCGTCTCGCGAGAAATAGAGATAGTTTCTGTAGTCGTCGTTACGGTAGTTATTGACGACGACATAGACCGTGTTCTCGTCGAAGTGCGAGGGCGCGATGGCATTTACCCATGCCGAGCTGGGAACGCCCGGTAAGCGGTCGCCGACTTGCGTCCAACTCGCGCCGGCATCATGCGAAACGGCGACGTTGCCATCATCGGTCCCTGCGTAGAGAAGCCCTTCGACGAGAGGGGACTCCGCGATCGCCGTCATCGTCGGATAAAACGGGATACCGTCGTCGAGAGACGTCGTCGTCGACGTCGGTTCTTGCCCCATGATCGATAGCTCGCTGCGTTCGACGCCGGTCGTCAAATCGCCGAGAGACTCCCACGACTGTCCGCGGTCCGTCGTTCTCCAAAGCTCGTTGGTCCCCGCATAAACGGTCGACGGATTGTGGGGCGAGATCAAAAACGGTCCGTCCCAGTTGGCGGGAGGGATGGCGTTTCCGAGAAACGGATCGGCTTTGCCCGTACCCCACACATCCCAGTTTCGCCGGGATTCGATCCAGCCCATTGTCGTGCCCGGACGGATCTGGCGCTTTTCGTTCGTGCGGGTGTCGACGCGTGTGAGACCGAGATATTGCGATTCGGCATAGACCATATGCGGTTCTGCCGGGTCGACTTCGCTCAGAAAGCCGTCGCCGCCCCCGAGTCGTGTCCAGTCTTCGTTCAAAATGCCTTCGGATCGGTAAGTCGCGCTCGGTCCTTTCCAGCTGCCGTTGTCTTGAAGTCCGCCATACACGTTGTACGGGTTCTCCATGTCGATGCGCACGTGGTAGTACTGGCTGATGGGAAGCGAGGGGACGAAGAGCCACGTCTCGCCGCGATCGTAGGAAGTCGCGAGCGCGCCGTCGCTAGCTTTGATGAGATGGCGCGAGTCGTCCGGGTTGACCCATAGATGGCGATCGTCGGAGTGAATCGATTGGCGAGGAACCTTGAAGGTCTTGCCGCCGTCGTCGGACCAGCTGAAAGCGTTCTCCATATAGATACGCTGGTCGTCGTTTGGGTCGACGAGAATCTGACTCGCATACATCGGCCGCGGATTCCAATCGCTCATGAACGTCCAGCTTTCGCCTTTGTCTTCCGAGCGGTAGATGCCTGCGAGGCGCTCCTCGTAAGAGGTGGAGGCGGTGTAGCGCAGCCCTTGCTCGATACAGACATAAACGATGTTCGGGTCTTTGCGATAGATCGAAATCCCGATGCGCCCGTAATCCCCTTCGGGAAGTCCGCGCGAAAGCTCCGTCCAGCTCTCGCCTGCATCGGTGGATTTATACAAGCCGCTGCCAGGCCCGCCGCCGTGGAAGCCGAAAGACTTGCGCTGGCGTTGATAGGTCGCTGCGTAAAGGATATTCGGGGCGCTCGGATCCATGGCCACATCGACGACGCCGGTCATCTCGTCGATGTGCAACATCTTCTGCCAAGTGGCGCCGCCATCGGTGGATTTGTAGAGGCCGCGCTCTTCGTTGTCGCCAAAGAGATGCCCCATCGCGGCGACGTAGACGATGTCGGTGCTCTCGGGATGGAGCACGATGCGCCCGACGTGGCGCGATTCACGAAGGCCCATGTTCGTCCACGTCTCGCCCGCATCCGTGGATTTATAGACACCGTCGCCCCAAGACGAGCTCTGCCGGTTGGCGCGCTCTCCTGTTCCGACCCATACGATGTCGGGGTTTTTCTGATGGACGGCGATATCGCCGACAGAATGCGTTGCTTCTTTCTCGAAGACGGGCTCGAAGGTGACGCCGTTATTCGTGGTCTTGAACACCCCGCCCGTGGCCGAGGCCGCGTAATAGATGTACGGGTCCGATTCCACGACAGCGAGGTCGACGAATCGGCCGCTCATGTTGGCCGGGCCGATGTTGCGCAGCTCGAGCCCCGAAAGCATCTCGGTCGTGAGCTCTTGGGTCGAGGCGAAGGCCGCGACGACGCTTAGGCCAGCGATTAGAAAGCAAACTCGAAAACGCATGGACATCTTCCTCCGCTCGCGCAGGATGTTAGCACTGAAGTCCGTTATTCGATGAGCACCCACGCGGTATTGCTGAGCGCTTCGACCTTCTTTCCCATCTCGAGCGCGCGGCGAGCTCGCATTACCGTCCAAGCCGCGCTTGTAGACGCCTTGTGCGATCCCAGCGAGCCGGAACATCGAAAACGCCATGTAGTACGGCCAGTCCGGTATCTTGGTGCGTTCGGTGTGCCGGCAATAACTCTGGATAGTCTCCGCTTCGGTTGGGATACCGGTCGCAGTTCCCGCTAAAGAAGCGAGTCGCGCGTGGTGGGTGTCGATGTGATAGGTCTGGCAGTAGTAAGCAAGGTCGGCGAGAGGATGTCCGAGCGTCGAGAGCTCCCAATCCAAGACGCCGATGATACGTGGCTCGTACTACCGCCGGCTTTACCGGAGCCGGACGCGGCTCGACTGGAGCCGGAGCTTCAACTGCGTCCGGGCGCAGCTCGACGACAGGCGCCGGGTTTTCGACTGCGTCCGGGCGCAGCGCTACGCCTGGCGCCGGCTTGGAAGGTTCACGTTTTGCCGGAAGCTTGCGCATCCTCGAAGCGACGTCCGGCTTGGGCGCAATCTCGGCAACCAACTCTTCGATCTTCCACTTGCTCTTGTGCGCCGCCCGCGCCAAGAGCTCATCGCAATTAGCTTCGGTAGGAACCGGCGCGAGCTTGGCGATACCGCTCAAGTGAAGGCGTCCGTCCTCGAGCATCGGAAGGAGCGTTGGATGCTTCCGAGAGGCGCGTGCGACGCGGATACGCAGGTAAGCCTCTGCCTCCGATAAATGCAACCTCTCGGTGCAATAGACAAACATCGATCGCGCCGCCAGGTTTGCAAATAACCGCCGGCGGTCCACTTCGCCAATGTGTGCGACGAGCTCGACCTCGACGCGCCGCGACTCATTCAGTATCTCCGACGTCGAATTAGACGTTCATCTGAAATCGAATCGAGCTTGAATTTATCTGCCATGCTTTCTTTATAGCACGGACTTTTTGCGCCTCATGGGGTCGCGCGCAATCGACGGAACGCGCGCCGAGACGACGTTGAAAATCTTCTGTCAGAGTTCTGGTCTCTATACGCGATTACAACGTGTCACATGGGCATCCTCGATCGCCTTGCAACTTCGTGCAACGTGCCCCACAGAAGTTGTCAAGAAAAAATGAGAACTTTTTGCGTTGCACCCCACTAGCGTGTTCGTCAATTGTTTCTCACGTCCTTGGTCTGGACCAAGCAGCCCTCAGCAATTCTCCGTCTATCAAAAATGCCGGCCGATCTTCTTCATGTGCTCGCCGAGCGTCAGCGATGGGTTGTTCTTCTTCTCGCGTAGATAAAGATCGAATTGGAGTTGCTCTCTCAGCGTCGTGCCCGCGCGAATCTTCTCTACTTGTGCTTGCTCCGCGCCCCGGATCTCCTCGGCCGTGTCCACAACGCTCTCGATATGGTCTTTTGGGACGAACAAGACGCCGTCGTCGTCTGCGAACACGTAGTCGCCTCGCTCGACGTTCGCTTCGTCGAACTGGCAGCGGGCGAGGGGTTCTTCGACGGGGGCGAACGCGCGCTGCATACCCAACGGGTACGTTCCGTACGAAAATAGGGGAACACCGATCTCCTCGACCTCCGCGCTATCACGATACCGGCCCCAGATGACGATGCCAACCAGACCTTGCGAACGCGCCTCATAGGCCGCGAGGTCTCCGAAGCAGGCCTCGTCGGAACGACCTTTGTTGTCCAACACCAGGACGTCTCCCGCGTCGCTCCTGTAGATGCACTCGAGTATGCGGTCGGCGAAGCCGTTGAGGACGACAGGAGAGGCCGGCCCGGCGAACTTCGAGCCCGCGACGACGGGCCGTATGCCGCTCGCCGCGATCGTCGCAGGCAACCCCAATCGGATCACGGCATCCGCAACTAGAGGCGTCGCCAACTGCTGGAAGCGCTTCATCACATCATGTACCGATGACAGGCCCATGTGGTCGATTGTACTTGCATCGGTGAAATCGCCGCAAAAGCCCAGCGATGCAGGGGACAAGGTGGTACCATCCTCCGCCATGGAGGGCGACCGCGGAGAAGCTGCCCGCCGATTCCACGACGCAACGAAGCACAGCTATCAGAGCGTGCGACACGTTCCGCATTTTCTGGATTGGGACAACCAGCCTCGTCCGTTCAAGCTCTATCGACATCTGCGCGAAATCCCATTGCCGGACGTGAGCGAAACCGGCAAAGTGTCGGCCCTCACCGTCATGAATGCGAGCCCGCGCATCTCAAAAAAAGGGCTCGACCTCCAGGCGCTCGCTCGAATCCTCTTTTACACCGCCGGCATCACCAAGAAACGCGACTATCCAGGCGGTCAGATGCTTTTCCGCGCCGCCGCATGCACGGGAGCGCTGTACCACGTCGAGCTCTATTTGGTTTCGGGCTCGGTCGTTGGTCTGGATGCGGGCGTGTACCATTACGGGCCGAAGCGCGGGGTGCTCGAAGTACTCCGCGACGGAGACTGGCGGGGAAGCCTCGTCGAAGCGTCAGGCGGAGGGCCGGGCCTCCGGGAAGCCCAAGCAGCGATCGTTCTTACGAGCACCTATTGGAGAAACGCGTGGAAGTACCGGGCACGGGCCTATCGCCATACGTTTTGGGATAGCGGCACGATGCTGGCCAACCTGCTCGCGATGACGTCTGCGCTCGAGGTGCCGGCCCATCTCGTGCTCGGTTTCGCGGACGAGGACGTCAACCGCCTGCTCGATGTCGATAGCAACAAAGAAGCGGCGGTGGCGATCGTTTCGCTCGGAGGCGGTGCTCTAGAGATCCCACAAGCGCCAGGCGCCGTCGAGCCAATGGGTCACGAGACGGTCCCACTTTCGCGCGCGGAGGTCGATTACCCGCTCATTCGTGAGACCCATGGTGCCTCGATCCTGCGAGACGGGGACCGGGCGCGTGCTTGGCGGGAGCAAGGCGTGGTTTTTTCCCGACCGCGCGCGGAGGCCGCCTGGCCGACGGACGACGAAACGGCACCCGTCGAAACGGTGATTCGCCGGAGAGGCTCGTCGCGACGTTTCGAGCGAGCGTCCATCTCTTACGACGCTCTCTCGACGATTCTCACGACCGCGAGCCGCGGTGTCGACGGAGACGTATTCGACTCGGGATCGATTTTGACGGATCTCTATGTCATCGCGAACGACGTCGACGACCTTGCGCCAGGAACCTACTTCTACGATCCCGCGGAGGGGGCGCTGACTCTTCTGAAGAAGGGTTCGTTTCGGAGCGAAGCTCGCTATCTCGACCTCGAGCAAGACCTCGCGGGCGATGCAAGCGCGAACATCTACGTGCTCGTCGCTTTGGAGCCGCTGTTGGAACGACTGGGCGAGCGCGGCTATCGCGTCGCTCAGCTGGAAGGAGGGATCGTTGGCGGCAGGGTCTACTTGGCGAGCTACGCGCTCGGCCTTGGCGCCTCCGGGCTAACGTTCTTCGATGACGCGGTCACGGAGTTCTTCTCGCCGCACGCCGCTGGAAAGGCCGTGATGTTTCTTGCCGCGGTCGGCGTGCCGGGAAAAGCTTGATCGCGTCCGTGTAGCGTACTATAATAGTTTTCGATATAACGAAGGCTATGCTATGACTAAGAAAACACGTTCGAGCCCAAAGGTCGCGACGCCCATTCGTCTGACGCCGGCTTTTTTTCATATCCTCCTCGCGGTCGCCAATGAAGCCAGTCATGGCTACGCAATCATGCAGACGGTCCAGCAGCGCACCGGTGGCGCCGTCAAGCTCGGTCCGGGCTCTCTCTATTGGGCCATCAAGCGACTCGTCGATGCCGACCTGTTGAAGGAAGTGTCCGCTCCGTCTGCTGATTCGGCCGATTCTCAAGATGAGCGCCGCCGATTCTACGCTCTCACCGTTTTCGGCCGCGAGGTGTTGAAGCAAGAGGTCGAGGTTCTCGCGGCGATTGTCGGTTACGCTGAATCCCAAAAACTGATCCGGCGCGCCAAGGTTGTCTGAATGGCTGAGCAGTGGTTCCGGCGCCTCCTACGTCTCTACCCGTCTTCGTTCCGACACGAGTTCGGCGATCTCATGATCGAGCTATTCAACGAGATTCGCTCGCACGCGAAGCTCGACACGCGGTTCGGCCGCGCTCGATTCACCTGGAAGGTCCTTCGTGATTTCGTCGTGACGGCCAGCCGCGCGTGGCTGTCTGTGCTCATGCGTAGAAACGTGACACCGCCTGAGGCGAGGGACCGACGCGGATGGCGCGGGGGGCTCGATCGCTCGCGCCAAGACGTGCGCTACGCTTTTCGGACTCTCATCAAGCGGCCCGGTTTCACGGTCGTGATTGTGATGACACTGTCGCTCGGCATCGGGGCCAATACGGCTATCTTCACGCTCGCCAACGAGATTATCCTGCGCCCCTTGCCGATCGGTAATCCGTCCACCGTCGTTGACATCTTCGCCGACGTTCCGGGTGGGAATAGCTTTTCCGGGTTTTCCTATCCTGACTACATCGACTACGACGAGCGCAACGACGTGTTGACCGAGCTCGTCGTGTTCACCGGTCGGTTCGTCCGGCTGGGCGCCGCCGGTAGCGGCGAAGCGATCCGGGTGCAATTCGCAACCGCCAACTATTTCGATTTGCTTTCTATCCGGCCCGCTATGGGTCGCGGGTTTCGGCCGGAAGAGGGGATGCGGGGCAATGCATCTACCGTGGCGGTCGTGAGTCACGGTTACTGGCAACGTCGCGCGGGCGGCGACCCATCGCTTCTCGGTTCGACGATTCTCTTGAACGAAACGCCGTTCACCGTCATCGGCATAACGGCGGAGGGATTTCAGGGAACGTTCATCGGATTCCCGATGGAGATCTGGGCGCCGCTCGCGACCGCGGAGTCGATCCTGCCTAACTTCGATTTGTCCGATCGGGCCTCGCAAGGCTTCGAGTTGATGGGGCGGCTCAAACCGAACGTCTCCGTATCCCAAGCACAAGCGGCTTTCTCTCTCATCGCAAGAGAGCTCGAGTCCGAGCACCCCGCCGAGAAGAGAGGGCATCGGGTCGGCATCGTTCCCACGACGGGCATCGATCATTCGATGCGGGGTGGGTGATGGGATTCCTCGGTATTTTGATGACGGTAACAGGCCTCGTTCTGCTGATCACCTGCTTGAACGTCGGCAATATGTTGCTCGCGCGCGCCACCGCGCGGCAGAAAGAGATGGCCATTCGCGTCGCGATGGGTGCGAGACGCGGTCGTCTCGTACGTCAACTGCTCACCGAAGCGCTCCTCTTGTTCACCCTTGGCGGGCTCGGCGGCGCGCTCGTCGCCGAGCGATCCGTCCGGGCACTGCTTCGCTTCAGCTCCACCCAGTGGCCTTTGGGCTTCAGCCTCGACCTCGATTGGCGCGTGCTCAGTTTCACGGCCATCACAGCACTCGGCGCCGCGTTGCTCGCCGGGCTCTTTCCGGCGCGAGAGGCGCTTCGACAAGATCCCATTCGCGCGCTGCGCGTGGGCGGAAATCAAGACACACACGCAGCCAGGTCGCTTGCGAAGCGCATTCGTCGTCGCCCAGATCGCGGGCGCGGTGATGCTTTTGACCGGAGCGGGATTGTTCGTACGGTCCTTGTGGGAGGGCGCGCGCATCGATCCGGGCTTCGAAGCCGATCTCGTAGCCGGCACCACGATTAACCTACCCGAGACGGATTACACGGAGGAGCGCGGCCGTTTGCTTTTCGCGCAGCTCCTCGATGACGTGACGTTACTTCCAGAAGTAGCTTCCGCGTCGTTCGCGATGCGGCGGCCAATCGGCGTTTCGCTGAACCCACGGCGTATCGACGTTCCCGGCTTCGAACCGCCAGCGGATCAACCCGAGCTCTTGGTCGACGCCAACGCGATCGACACGACGTATCTCGCCACGGTGGACATCCCGATCCTCAGAGGCCGGGACTTCTTGCGCTCTGACGATCGAGGGCCACCAGTGTCGATCGTGAACCGGACGATGGCGGAACGGTTCTGGCGCGGTAGAAACGCCGTCGGTCAGCAATTCTTCATGGACGGTGATGCTGTACAGGTCATAGGCATCGCTGCCAACAGTCGGCACTTGATTCAAGACGACGCGCCGATGGCTCACTTTTATCTTCCGTTGGCGCAAAACTATTCGCCGCGAGCGCAGCTGCTCGTCCGCTCTGATGCCGATCCTTTGGCGTTGCGGTCCCAGATCCAGGAGGCGGTCGACGGTCTCGACCCAAACTTGCCGCCTATCGATCTCGTCACGCCGCGGGAGACGATCGACGCGTCGCTCTTACCACAGCGGGTCGCCGCCTCGGTGACAGCAACGCTCGGCCTCATCGGGTTGCTGCTCGCCGCGCTCGGGGTTTACGGAATCGTCCTCCATGCCGTGAGTCGCCGCACGAAGGAGATCGGAATCCGGATGGCCCTGGGGAGTAGCGCCACGGCTGCGGTTGGCTTGGTGTTGAATGCGGGGATGAAGCTCGTGATCGGGGGCGTGGTGCTCGGCACGACGTTGTCCCTCGCGGCCGCGCCCTTGCTCCGAAGCTTTCTCGTAGGTGTTCGCCCCGCGGATCCTTTGACGATCGGAACGACCGTCGCGACGTTTCTCACAATCGCGTCCATCGCCTGCCTAATACCCGCGCGCCGCGCCACCAAGATCGACCCCACAACGACCTTGCGGTGGGAATGACCTCGAGTTTAGCGGGCACCGAGCACAAGCCCTTGAGCCATCGTTACCGGAGCGAGGCGGGATTTGGAAGCCAGGCGGATTGCCTCATCATCGTGCTACTGATGGGCGTGGCGATGGCGGTGCTCGTCCCAGTGATAGCCCGAAATATGATCCGGGCTGGCCAAACACGCTCGGCCCGATGTATCGGCAACTTTTACAAGATCGCCGAAGGTACGGATCCGGCGACCCTTGCTTGTCCTATCAGCGGTGATGCCTACGCGGTCCGGAGGGGCGAATCCGGAGACAGCATTGCTTGCCCCGATCCGAAAAATCATCTTGGCTTTCCGGTCTATCTCGTGCGCGAGGGCGTCAGCTGGGACGTACGCGTCGACCTTCCGCCGCCTCCTCCAGCCGACAGCGCTGGCCGAGTCGCGCTTGGGCGGAAGACGCTCGCGATCGCGCCTAACGAGGTACGGATCGAAACGGCGCCGCCGTCCCCGCTGTTTCGGTTCGTTGTGGTCCCGTTGCTGATTCTCTTTGTCGGAGTGATTTTTTTCGTACCTCTGTATTGGATGCTAGGCTCTCCTACTGGCGAGGACATCCAAGGGCTGATGTTCTTCTTCATTCTCTGCGCCGGCCTGCTTTCGATGGGAGTGCTGGTCCGCGCAGTCGCCCGCAGCGATGAGGTTGTCCTGCGGGGAGACACCCGGCGCATTCGCCTAAGCGATCGCTATTTCGGGCTCCAGTTGACAAAGATCGAGACTTTGGAATCCGTTCGAGGCGTCTATCCAGCTTCGTTTCACAGTCGGGTGGGGGCGGTAGCGATCCACGAGAGGCACGGCTTGTTGCGGTATCGCATTCTCATGGAAACGTCCGTTGAAGACGCCGGCGTTTTTTCCTACTTGTCCTCCGTCTTCCCTCGCGACTAGCTCGGCCATGAACGTCGCGCCGCTCCCCACCAAAGAGTTCACGCTTCCGGCGGGATGGTCGTCCCACGTCCTCACACTATGGCTCTTCGTTTCACTGATGCTTCTGTTTCGACTCGCCCACGCGAGCCTCAGTTTGCGAAGGTTGAAACAAAGCGCTTCGGCGGCCGATCCCGACTGCATCGGACGTCTGCGAAGCTGGGAGGAAGCTTGCGGGGCTGGCCGCGCCGCCTCACACTCGTAACGCACAACCTCAGGCACTTCGAGCGCGTACCGCGATCGCGGATCGAGGACGGGTACTAGCGAAATAGAATTTCATTGCTCTCTACCGGAACTTGTACTGGATCGAAAACTGCAACCTGAGAGCGTCTCCCCGAGCATCGTCTTGGTTCTCACGTAGTCCCCACATCAGTTCGCCGCCGATCGCCGCAGATGGTGAGGAGGCGGCTGGAAGCGTAGACGAGATTCGCGTGCGCCGACCGGATGAATCTGATGGCGCCGCCAGGTTGGCTCGGGTCGTTGTCTAGCTTCGCCATTCCACCGCTGAGCGTGGAGTTGAACCGTTCACTCCAGTGGCGGGTGTAGCCCAGCACGAAAGACCACGCGTCGAGAGCTATGAGCTCCCCGTCCGGCGTCAACACGGCATCCGAGTTCTCGCCGCCAAACGCTTCGATATAGCGACCGACGCCCGAGCCGAAACCGACGTGCCCCATGATCGCGTCGCGCTTCAGCACCGAGGTCTTGCCGGACAAGTTGACACCCCAACCCGTCACGGTCGCTTCCGTCGTCCCTCCATCACTCACGAAACGCAGCTGCCGCACCATTCCTGCGACCTGAAGGTGACCGCGTTTCGATTTGAACCGGATGCGTCCCGGGATATCGGGAAACTCGCTGCGACCGCTCCCGGACACGTCTGTCGGCACCGTGACCTGACTGTCCCGATCCTCCACCGCCACCGACCACTCGAGCCTGTCCGAAGGTGTACCGGTGAAGCGGATCATCGGCTGGCGCACGAAAATCTCGGAGTCCGGACCCTCGTAGTCCAACGTGAATGGTCGAGCGGAGATATCCTGAAATGTCGTCCAAGTCTGTCCGCCGAGCAGCCCCTTCCATTCCCCGTAGCCATGACGGAGGCGAAAGGCGGTCCCGCTTCCGAAGAAATCACCCTCGACGTAGGCTCGAAGCCCGCCCGCCGATTCGTCAGCGCGCACGTCGAAACTCAACCGGGTCTGCTTGGCCGAGATGTTGGTGCTTCCTCCGAGGCCGGCATCGGTGTCTCCCTCCACCGGAATCGAGTTCGCCTTGAACTGGTCTGCGTTGCCGATGGGATCGAAGTCCTGAATGTAGTCGACCTTGGCGAACCCACCGAGCTGAAGCGTGACGCTTTTGCCGATCTGGATCAGCTTGAGCACGCCCTGCTCCGAGCTCTTCTCTTCGTCTTGCTTGCCCGTATCCCGCTCGGAGTCGGCCTCGTGGTGCGGCTTTTGACCCTGCTGCTCGGCTGACTCCGCTGCCTGCACTGCCGCCAATTCCATCGGATTGGCGGTCAGCGAAGCGACCATGAGTGCCAACAACAACCACGTCTCGCGCATCACCGAATCCGCGCGCCTTCTCATCGTCGCGCTTTCGTTCCGTTTCTCATTCGCCCCTGACATTTCTTCCTGTGAGGGTTTTGGTCAATTCCTTGAGTCGTGTCGTACCTCTCACGACTCACCGCCGACGCGATCGGTAACCACCGTCCGATCGTTGAGCGGCTGCACCGGACGGTTGTTGCCTGTGATGAGCGCCGTGAATGCTTTGATCTGCTCCGAGGAAAGCTCTATCGGCTCCGTCGCAATGAACCACTTCACACTTTCCGAACAGGGAGGTGTGGTCAGTGAGCCGTCGTAGCGGTAGGTCGTCCGGCTCTCGGGAAGCAGTTCGTCGATGTCGACCGTGATGGATTCGAAGTGTGACTCGACGCCCTTTTCACTGGGAAGGTTCGCCCAGATTGGGTCGAAGGCGGGGTTGTGCGTGCCTTCTTCGATGAAGACGCCTATCACGGCTAGCGACCCGTCGGGATCTTTATGCACCATGTGCATCTCCATCGGGAAATGATTGCCCTCGAGTGTGTGCTCGCTCGGGCTGTGGAAGTGATACTGGAGGAGCTCGTAGCTCTGCTCTCCGACGGAGAGGGTATCGCCCTCCGAATAGTTGACTTGAATCGTGTGCCCGTTGTTGATCGCGTCGGCTATGTGCTCATGGTGCGCGATGCGGAGCGATGCCGGGCGGAAACTCGCGCTCAGCTCCGGGAGACTCTCCGACGCCGCCTCGGTTATGTCGATCGGCGACTGGCTGCGTCCATCGCCACAGGTGGAGAACGCCGGGTTGAGCTCGCTCCAAGCACTCGGTCCTGAATCCCCTTCGTAGCTCCAGTGAAGCTCGGCCGGTCCAGGGGGGACGGGACGGGCAGTAGCCGACGGCGTGGCCGCGGGAGTCGACGGTTCGGGCGGCGGAGCTTGCTCACAGGAGACAGCGATCGCCACGAGTACGAACGCGGCCATCGAATGGCCCAAAGAAGTTTTTATCACAACAATTCCTCCTTACAGGTAGTCCCGGAGCGGAGCTTCGACGCTCAACACGAACACGAATCTTTGGCACAGAGGGGGCTGCTTATCTCTCGAGGCCGACGTGCGACGTCCTCGTGCGAAGCGCATGCACGACTCGTCGGGCATCTGGATATTCACTCTCGTGTAGTTTCTTCTTTGCTGCGAGGGCTTCACGGGCACACGACGCATAGAGTATATATCCGGAGCGTACTTCTCGAGCGACAAGTGAGTCCGGCACGAGTGATAGTCGTCCACGTATTCGCGCAGGATGCGCCTCACGCGATGCTCGCCGAGGATGATCATGTGGAGACTGCTGGGTGCACTCGACCGTTCAAATGCTCGAGCTCCAATATCGCGAACAGCAACTTTACGGCGGTTCTATATCCACGAGCTGAAGCTGGCGGGCGGAAGCTACAAAATCGAAATGAAGCGTGTCGATCTCATCAACTGCGAGGGCCCTCACGAGACGATGCAGGCCTTTTTCTAAAGCTGCTCTCCGCCACGCGGGCGTGCCAGGCTGAGCACGCCGCAGCCATGGCTTGAGTGGTCGAGGTCTCGAACGGCGCCATCCATATCCCACTCGACGCGGCGTCACCGGAGTGATCCGCAAGCCCGAGGCGGCCGAATAACAAGCTCCTACCAAGACGACCAGCATCTATGGCGCTGCTCGCGACCCAGAAAGGAAGCCGAGCGTTCAGTGACGCTCAGACACCTACGATTGAGTCCTCGTCGAGATTTCCCAAAAGCGGCGCGGGCTCACGATCGGGATTTCCGCATACTCCTCAACGGATAGGAGAGCTTTATCTCCCGTGATGAGAAGCGCGACGGCTCCCGCGGCCGCGGTCCCGAGCACAAACAAGTCATTCTTGTCCGTGCAGGCGTCCGGAGGAACTTCGGCGGGTTCTACGACCGTCGAGTGCGTTGCGAGAAAGTCGCGGATTGCGGTTGCTGTTTCTTCGGGCAGCTTGATCTTGCTGACGAGCTTGTCACGAACTTCATCCAACAATTCTGAGCTGGTTACGATTTCGTGGTTCTCGAGGCAGAACTCCAACAGCGTCTCGCAGAGGCTGTGCGCGGCGAACGCGGCGATCAGGACGTTGGCGTCCACCACCAACTTCACGACAATGCGTCGAAGACATCCTCGTCGGTGAGCCAACCTTGTGACTCTGCGATCGGAAGCGCTTTCCCACGAAGCCGACGAAATTGTTGGACGGCAACGTAGCGTCGGAGCGACTCGCGCACGAGATCGCTCATCGGCCTACCTTGAGTGTCACAAATGGACTCGAGCTCCGCGCGAAGGTCGTCGGGGAGGCGAATGGTAATGGTGGTACTCACGTAAGACATTGTAATACGCACATCGGAAAACGTCAAGAACGTGAGCCGTCACGATGCCGTTATCATGAGATTAAGTTTGAGCCATTCGAGCTACTCGTCCGCGCCGTCGCGGGAGAACAAGGAAGCGCGCGGCTGTCCAACTTGGGTCCGGGCGGAGTCGCTTACGAGGTCACCGCGATAAATGTCGTAGGAAAGCTGTATGTCGAGGCCGAAATGTTGGCCTAGCCAAAACCTACCAAGACGCCACCGACCACCACAACCGTCATCCCACGCTGTGACGCGGGTGTTCCGCAGAATATTTATAGCTATAATGCGTGCTGCGCAACATGAGTGAAGTCAGCACGCTTTTTGACGAGGAGTTTCTGCGGAAGCTCGAATACCTCAAGCTCGTCGCCAATCGTATGGTTCCAGGACACTTGCGCGGCGAGCACCGGGTTCGAAAGAAGGGCACGGGCGTCGAGTTCGCGGATTACCGGCCTTATGTCAGCGGCGACGACACCAAAGATGTCGACTGGAAAGCTTATCTCCGGCTCGACAAGCTCATTCTGCGCATCTTTGACGAAGAGGCGGATTTGCCGATCTACTTCTTCGTCGATGCCAGCAACTCCATGGCCTTCGGCGACCCGACCAAGTTCGACTATGCCCGCAAAGTCGCAGCGGCGCTCGGCTATATCGGGCTTTTGAACCTCGACCGCGTCAGCGTTGTTGGTTTTTCAAACGGTGTCTCCGAGCAGATCGCCGCAAAGCGCGGTCGCAATCAAATCTGGCGCATTTTCCGATTTCTCGATCGTATGGAGATGACGGGGGAGACGTCTCTCGAGCGCGCTTTCAAGACTTTTTTTAGCACGAAGCGACGGCGCGGCCTCGTCGTGATCGCGTCGGACTTCATGGATCCGGAAGGCTACGAGCCCGCCTTCGACTTCCTTCGCATGTTCCGCCACGACGTTTTCAACGTGCACATCCTTACGCCCGAGGAGCTCAAACCGCAATTGCCGGACGAAGCGATGCTCGTCGACTCCGAGAATGGAACGTCGCAGAGACTCAGAATGTCGCCGACGCTCATCGCGGCCTACGAAGCGGAGATGGACAAGCTCAAGACGGGCATCGAGTCTTATTGCTCCCGTTACGGCTGGGGCTACGTGCAGACACAGACACCGATACCCTTCGAAGACTTGATCATGCAAATCTTCAAACAGGACCGTTTCATACGCTGACGTCCCCATGAGCTTCGTCGCGCTGACGTTTTTTCAAATGTTTCTGTTGGCCGCGGCCACGATCGGGGTCGTGATCTTTCTCTACTGGCTGAAGCCGCCGCCGCAGCGCGTGAGCGTACCGTCCACCTTTATTTGGGTGCGCGTGATGCAAGAGCGGAAGAGGCGCTCCGATTTCTGGCGGTGGCTCGTATCGCTCCTCGTGGCTCTCGCCATCGGCCTCGCCGTCGCGGCCGCGCTGGGCAAGCCTGTCATCGAAGCGCTCTCGGGGCGCGCCCGACGCATCGCGGTCATTCTCGACAACTCGCCAACGATGATGGCGACGACGTCTTCCGGTGACACGCGGTGGGAGCTCGCGCTTGCGCATGCCCACGACCTCCTGAACGAAGGGAGCCCGTCGAGCGAATTCATGGTGACCGACGCTTGCGGGCAAGTGCCGGCGACCGGTTTCGCCAGTCGCCACCGCGCGCTGGAGCTTCTCGATGGGCTCGAGCCGTGTCTCGAAGACCGGGGTCAGTTTCCAGAGGGTTTCGCTTTTTCAATAGGCTCAACCGATCAGGAGGACGCCGAAGCGGAGGTTTACTTCATCGGTGACGGCGTTCTGGTTCGAGACATTCCCGACTCGGTCCAGACCATTTCGGTGTTCGAACCGTCCGACAACGTGGGCATTACCGCATTCGCTCTCCGGCCCGTTCCTGCCGAGCCAACGCGCTACGAAGGTTTTCTCGAGCTTTCGAATCACAGCACGGAGTCGAAGCGCGTCGCCATGCAAATCGACGGGGCCGGAGGCGCTTCGGTGCAGCGCGCGGTTACCCTCGCCCCCGGGCAAGTGCTCGGCGAGCCCGTTGACGTGGATAACTTCCTCTCGGGCCCGATTCGAGTGCTCATCGACGCACCGGACGATGCTTTCGCTCTAGATAATGTTGCGTATACCTATCTCGCCGCGCCCCGTCGCGTCGACACGGTGCTCGTGACGCGCGGAAATGCTTACTTGGAGACGCTATTGGACCTCGACCCGCGGGTGGCTCTCGAGATCGTGGCTCCCAACGATTACTCTGTTCCTGAAGGCGATGACGACCTACCCGGGCTTTACGTTTTCGATCGCTTCGCGCCCGAGGAGCGCCCCGTGGCGCCGGTCCTCTTGTTTCGACCGACCGCGCGCGGCTGGCTGCCAGCTTCCGCTGGCGAGGACCTGAGCGATTTTTCGCTGATGGGTGTGACGAGCGATCATCCCATTCTGAGCCACGTGTCGCTAGCGGACGTCGTGGTGGAGCGCGCGGCCCGCGTCGACCCGGGAGAGCACGAAGTCGTCGCCGGAACTTCGGCCGAGCCGGTACTCATCGTTGGCGAGAATCCTTTGCGTTGGGCCGAGCTCACGTTCGATATCGCCGATTCGAGCTTCCCGCTCCAAGCGAGCTTTCCCATTTTTCTCGCCAACGCCGTGACTTGGCTGACGAGCACGGATGTCGTGCCCGCGGCGCTCGGGCGTTTCACCGTGCCGGCGCGCGTGGCGTCGGTGACCGACGGACGCGGCAATGAAGTTGCGACGCGCTCGCTCGGAGACATCACCGCATTCAATCCCGAAGCGCCGGGGCTGTACTCCGTGCGTACCGCGGATGGCGAGCTGGTGGTGTCGGCGAACCTCTTGAGCCCCAAAGTCTCGGCTGTAAACGCATCCGCGTTCGCGGGCGAGAGCACCGACGCCGGTCTCGTCGACTACCTCACAGGCTCGGTTGGCGGCGGCGAGCTCTGGCTCGTCTTGATCCTCATCGCACTCGTGCTCATCCTCATCGAGTGGTGGACGTACCACCGGCGAATGACGGTTTAGTCGGCGACTCCCAGAGACTAGTCAGTCGGGTGGAGCGAGCCGTTTCAGCTCTTCAGACCAATTCAGCACGACGTGGATCTCGTTTCGCTCGGTCGCGTCCGTTTCGATCATGATGAAGCGAGTGCCATCCAGCGAAACGTCGTAATTGGGATAACCGCCCGGAGTGGACGCGAAGGAGCGCGCTGCAAAAAGCATCCGCGGCGTTCCCGGACGAAAAGCCGGCTCGATCTGAAGCGGGACGACCATTATTCGATCGCCATCTCGATAGAAAATCTCCCTCCCGTCGTGTGACCAGACGGGCTGCTTGCCGCCCTCACTCGAAAGCGTCCGCTTTTCGCCGGGACCGGGAAAAGCCTGGGCGTAAATCTCGAGTCGTCCCGACTCGTCGGATATATAGGCCAGCCAACGACCGTCGGGGGAGAACCGCGGAGCGGTCTCGTTGAACGGTCCCGCCACCACCGGTGTTACGATCCCATCGCGCCGTGCCTTGATGTCCCAGTTTCCGATGGCATTTCTTGCGAAAAAAACGAGGGTGTGGCCGTCGGGAGACCAGTTCGGTGCATTCCCCCGGCCATCGAGATCAACGCTCTCTAGCCCGCGCTCGCATCGGCGGCGGTAACGAAGATAGTGCCAGCGGTCGTAGCGAACGTGACGCGCTCGCCATCCGGGTGCCATACGGGGAATAGGGCGTCTCCGTCGGCCGGGAGGCGGGAACGCGTGCCACGATCGAGCTCATAAACCCAGACGTCCATGCCGCTAACCCCACGAATGGTCATAGTCAGATGCCGACCATTGAGTGAGAGATTCGGGTAACGATATTCGTCGGTTGATCGAAGAGTGGAGTGGTCTCCAAGGGGTTCTATGCGGTGATGCCGAATCCCGTGGACGGATCCGTATGGGGCTCCAATTCATTCGCTTTTTCCCGGCTCCATCACGCGGTACGATCCGGAGACTGGGTTGGCGGAGACCTACAATCCTCCGCTGCGTGGTTTCGGTGTACGCGGTGCTGATATTGATATGCGCGTCGTCGTCTGGGCGTCTCTCGGCAGTGGCCACCTGGGAGAGTTCGATCGCAGCAAATGCAAAGGGCCCTTGAACGGTCCTGAAGCGACGGGCGATCACTGTCCCGAAGGCTGGACCCTCCACGACTTGCCAGGACCGGCCTTTCCGGAAGAGCCTGGATTCAGTAATCCAGCTACTACACTTGGGTGGACCAGCACGACTCGCTGGGGCTGGGCACAAATATTCCTATCGCCACCGGCAACTTGTTCGACGGTGTACACGCTCTAGTGAACGGCGATTTCGTCACGCTGCGAGTCCCTTATCCGCTTGGCTTCTATACCAAGGGACTCGAAGGCCGCATCGATGATCCCGACGCGGGCTGGAAAGGCCGCGGGATTTGGGTACCGGAAGGGGATCGCACGCCTTGGTTGAAAGAGACCGGCAAAGGCAGCAAGCCCATCGTCGTTCACTTCCAAGTGCGCCCCGATCCCCTAGCCAAGTAACGCTAGGCACAGAGCTAGTTTTTCAGGACCTCCAAGGAGACGCTTACCTTCGAGACCTCGCCGCTGACCATATCGGTGGCCGAGGTGACCTCCATCGACTCGCCGTCCGCGAGGACGACGATGAGGTTGGAATTGAAAGTGCGGAAGAGGGGGTTGCCATCGCCTCCGGATGGGGCGGCCGGATAAATCGAGGACTGCTCGACGGAGAGCTCTAACCGAAAACTTCCATCGCCCAAGTCGTGAGCTCTACAATCGACATTCGTTCCCACATTGCGATATTGCTGGGCCCCTTCGGCCACGGTCACGGGCACTTCGATGCCCATACGAAGTTCCGTCGAGCGCGGCTCTTTCGCGCCGTTGACCACGAAGGTGTAGGGAAGTCGCGACGTCAGCTTTTCACCATCGTAGTTTGAGAAGACCAGCTCCACCCTCAACGGTGTCCATGCAGATCCCGACGCGGCGGCAAGGCTCATTAACAGAATCGACAGGATGGTCAGTACCTTCGTTAACGTGTGCATTACTATCTCCTTTACCGGTGGCCGAGACGTTCGACGTTCTCGGAAAGAGGGGAAATCTCGATCGGCTCCACCTCGAGTGGGGTCGATTCAAGGGGCGTAATTTGCAGTCTGCGCAACTCGGCGAGGGGCCCGGGACTCCGCTTCAGTGGGAGAACCAGCTTCCCGTCCTTGGATCTCTGGTGAAAGAGGAGGATGGCAGCCTCCTGTCCTTCCGGGACGAGAACCCTGGGCTCGTTCGTCGAGGCGGGCGGCGCCGGTGAAGACGCCCTGGGAGGAATCGGTAGCGAGACGGAAGGCTCTCTCTCTGCTGGGCGAGGGACGGGCGCCGGCGGTCGCTCCACTTGCGCCGACGTGACTTCCGGGGTCCGAACGGGTACGCCGGATCGAGACACGACCATGGCCAAGCCGACAACTATGGCGAGCGCCAAGCCTGCGGCGACACTCACCCGAACAAAGCTTACTCCGTGGCCCGGCGGGACCTCGGCCAGTTTTTGCCTGACTCGAGCGGAAAGCTCAGGCGGGACCTCGACGGCGAGCTCCGCTTCGAGCTGCCGCTCGAGCAGCGAGAGGCTCGTCCGAGCACGGTCGAGCTCCGCAGCGCAACTCACGCAAGTCTCGAGATGTCGGGCCAACTTGGCATCCGGCCCGTCGCGAAGCGCCGCTTCCATCAGCGCCGGTTGTATCCGTCGGCAATCCATTTCAATTTCTCCAATAGTCCCTTTCGTGCCTTGTGAAGTCGTGACTTCACCGTGCCCGGTGGCAAGTTCAGAAGCCGAGCGACGGTTTGCAAGTCGTGGCCTTCGATAGCCGCAAGAATCAAGGTTTTTCGATGGATCTCGGGCAGCTCGTCGATGGCTTGCCAGAGGTGTGCGCGCAGCTCGACCTGGGCGGCCACCTCCTCCGGGTTCGGCTCCTCGGCAGCGACGGGCTCTGCTTGCTCGCGTCGCTGTCGGCGGCGGTCCGAACGCTTTCGATCGATGGCGACGCGCCAGGCGATCCGCACCAACCAAGCACGGAGTCGATCCGGGTGCCGGAGTGATCGCAGTTTGCGGTGGGCCTTGAGCATGGCTTCCTGCGCTACTTCCTCAGCATCCTCGCGATTCCGCAGCACGCTGTAAGCCACCCGGAAGGCCAGATGGGAGGAGTTTTCGAGCCCGTCGTCGAACGCCTGTTCCAGGTCGTCGTCGAGCATCACGCCGGTTTCATAGCACGAGGCCCATTCATCCATCTGGCTTCTCTACTCACAAGACGCCGCCCACCTGCGATCGGTTCACCTGTTGCTCCGATCGCCCATAGTACATACCCTTTCAGGTGTGGCGCTTCCAAGCCGTTCCGACATAAAAGGTTGACACCATTCGACCTCGCGTCATACCCTTTCGACCCTGATGGACGTTTTCTCCCACGATGTGCTCATCGTCGGGGGTGGCGGCGCTGGTTTGCGCGCGGCCATCGCCGTCGCGGAAACCAACCCCAAGCTCAGTCTCGCCGTGGCCTCCAAGGTCTACCCAATGCGCAGTCACACCGTTTCTGCGGAAGGTGGCGCGGCCGCCGTCATCAAAGACGACGACAGTCTCGACGATCACGCCTATGACACGATTTCGGGAGCGGACTGGCTTTGCGACCAAGACGCCGTCGAACTCTTCGTTAACGAGGCGCCCCGTGAAATGTTGCAGCTCGAGCACTGGGGTTGCCCGTGGAGTCGGCTTCCTGATGGCTCCGTTGCCGTCCGCCCGTTCGGAGGGATGAAGACCAAACGCACGTGGTTCGCCGCCGACAAGACCGGCTTCCATATGCTCCACGCGCTTTTTCAAACGACCCTCAAACACGATCCGATAGAACGCTACGACGAGTATTTCGTGACCCGGCTACTGGTGGACGAGGGTCGCTGTCGCGGCGTGGTCGCCATCGAGCTCGCTACCGGTAGGATCGTCACGATCTTGGCCAAGTCGGTGCTGCTGTGCACCGGCGGCTGTGGGAAAGTATTCCAGTTCACCACCAACGCCAACATCAAGAACGGCGATGGTATGTCGCTCGCCTACCGCGCCGGCGCGCCTCTCAAAGACATGGAGTTCGTGCAATACCACCCGACCGGACTCCCATTCACCGGCATCTTGATAACCGAAGCCTCGCGCGCCGAAGGCGGCTGGCTCTTGAATAAAGACGGCTACCGTTACCTGCAGGACTATGATCTAGGCAAACCTGAGCCCCACCCGGTTCTGCGCTCGATGGAGCTAGGTCCGAGGGACCGGCTCTCCCAAGCGTTCGTGAAGGAGCAGGACAAAGGCCGAACCTTCGAAGGCCCGTATGGCAACTTCGTCCATCTAGACATCCGTCATCTCGGCGAAGCGAAGATCGACAAGAGCATCCCCTTTGTCCGTGAGCTTTGTCGCAAATACGTGAACATCGATCCCGTTCACGAAATGATCCCCGTGCGCCCCGTGGTGCACTACATCATGGGAGGCGTTCATACGGATTTAAACGGCGCCACGCCGCTTGCCGGACTCTACTCGGCGGGCGAGGCCGCATGTGTCAGCATCAACGGCGCGAATCGCCTCGGCTCCAACTCGCTTACTGAGCTCCTCGTGTTCGGCGCACGAGCGGGTGATGCCGCCGCCAAGTTCGCGCTCGAGGTAGAAGGCAATGGAAGCTCTGCTATTTCCGCTCAGGCCCGAGACGAGCAGAGGCGCCTCGAGAAAGATTTTCTCGAAAAGCTTGGTGGCACGGAGCGCATCGCTACCGTTCGCGAAGAAATGCAGACGACCATGGAGAAGTGCGTCGGCATCTACCGCAACGGGAAGGAGCTGGAGCGAGGTGCGGAGCAGTTAGCGAAGCTTCGCGAGAGACTCGATAACATCGCTCTCGATGACGATAGCCGCACGTTCAACACCGAGCTCACCGCTGCGCTCGAGCTCGGCTACATGATGGATGCCGCCGAAGCCATCATCCATTCCGCCAAGGCGCGCCACGAGTCCCGGGGGTCTCACCAGAGAACAGATTTCCCGGAGCGGGACGACGACAAGTTCCTGCAACACTCGCTCGTGTACCGAACAGAATCGAACGCGCCCCGAATCGAATACGCGCCGGTCAGTATAACTCGCTGGCCGCCCGGCAAACGGGTCTATGGAAAGTAGGTGAGCATGGCCGATACCATCACCGTAAGCGTCAGCCGCTATCGGCCGGAGCAGGAATCGGAGCCCACTGTCCAGGACTACCAGGTACCGCTCCGCGACGATTGGGCCATCCTCGATGCGATCAACTACATCAAAGATACGCTCGATGGCTCGCTCTCGCACCGGTGGTCGTGCCGGATGGGCGTGTGCGGCAGCTGCGGGATGATGGTGAACGGCGAGCCCACGCTCACGTGCGCGGCGTTTCTGAGTCAGTACGCGCCCGGCCCGGTTCGGATCGAGCCCCTGCGCTACTTCCCGGTGGTCCGCGACCTCGTGGTGGACATCACGTCGTTCATGACGAAGCTCAAGAAAGTGAAACCGTGGATCGTCCGCGAAGAGGAAAAACCTCTCTCTGAAGGAGAGTACCGGCAGAGCCCAGACGAGCTCGACGCCTATAAGCGCTACAGCATGTGTATCAACTGTCTTCTGTGCTATTCCGCCTGTCCGGTGATCGGGCTCGAGCCGAGCTTCATCGGCCCGGCGGCTACCGCCCTCGCCCAGCGCTACAACATGGACTCGCGCGACGAAGGCGCTTCGGAGCGTCTTTCGATTCTATCGCAGGATGATGGCATGTGGCAGTGTACGTTCGTCGGCGAATGCTCGGAAGTCTGCCCCAAGGATGTCGACCCCGCCGGCGCGATACAGCGCTACAAACTGACGGGAGCGGCGAATTGGTTCAAGACCATTCTCCCCTGGGCCTCGAAATGACGAGTGAGGCGCGCTACACGCTGTATCACCCGAAATGGTATCGGCGTTCCGTGTCTGTCTGGTGGTGGCTTTCGCGCTGGCGCTACATGAAGTTCGTTCTGCGCGAGCTGACGAGCGTGCCCGTCGCGATTTTCTCTCTCTTGACTTTGTGGCAGGTCCGCTCTCTCGCGAACGGGCCCGAAGCTTACGCCCGTTTCGAGACGTGGATGTCGTCTCCTCTCGCCGTAGCACTCAACGTTCTGATCTTCGTCGCCGTCTTGTTTCACGCGCAGACGTGGTTTCATCTGGCCCCCAAGGCGATGGAAGTTCGTCTCTCGGGGAAACGCGTTCCCGATCTCTTGATCATCGTGTCGAACTATATCGGTTGGCTCGTTGTCTCCGCCGTCGTGGCGTGGTTCTGGCTCGTAAGGTAGCCATGCTAAAGAAAATGACACCCCTTCTTTGGTTACTCTTCAGTGCCGGAGGCACGGTTGCCGCGCTACTTTTCCCTCTACACGTGCTCGTAACCGGGCTCCTCATCCCGTTGGGATGGATCGACATTCCGGGTTACGATTCTGTAGTGAGCTTGTTAAGCCATCCTTTAGCGCGGCTATATCTCTTCGTTCTGATCTCGCTCCCCTTGTTCCACGGGGCGCATCGCTTCCGCTACACTCTGTATGACGGATTGAAGTTGAAGCACTTGCACGTTCCGATCGTCCTTGTCTGTTACGGCAGTGCTCTCACCGGAACCGTCGCGGCAGCGTTTTTTCTCTGGAATTTCTCTTGAAGAAATTCGAGCTCAAGTCGATTTCCGAAAACGCCATCGACTCGGCACTCGAGAAAGCGGTTTGGTATCGCGCGTTGAACGAGCCTTTGGAAGCAGAGAGCATTTGCCGAGACGTGCTCGAAGTAGACCCGGGCCACCAGCTAGCCACAGCAACGCTTCTTCTTGCGCTCACCGACCAATTTGCACGCGGGCTCGGGCAGCGAGTCCGTGAATCGCGCGAGCTAGCCAAGTCGCTTACGAGCGACTACGAGAAAGAATATTACGCTGGTCTCATCGCGGAGCGCCGCGCGAAGTCCCAGTATGACAAAGGGATTCCGGGCTGCGGGCACCTCGCCTATGAGGGACTCGGTGAGGCGATGGATCACTACGAGAAAGCGCAGAAACTCAGCCCCGAGGGCAAAGATGATGCAGTGCTGCGCTGGAACACTTGCGCCCGCATCATCGACGGCCATCCAGACATCGTGCCCGCGCCCGCCTCCCAAAGCGAGCCCCTCGAGCTCGAGTGAGGGTTTTCGGGGGACGACGTCACCCCCAGATACTTTTTGCCGTTTCCACGACTCGGCGCAGCTTGGCTTCCTGGTCAGCGATGGAGATACGATTTCCCACGATCGAGGTCGAGAAACCGCATTGCGTCGAAACGGCGAGCCGCTCTTTGGGTAACACTTTGCTGGCTTCTCGAATCCGTCTTTCGAGCGCGTCCGTGGAAGGAGTGGCAGGCGTCTTGGTCCCCACCAATCCCAGAACGACGATGGCTTTCTCGTTGACGTGGCCAAGAGGTGCGAAAGAGCCCGAGCGCTCGTCGTCGTATTCGAGAATAAGTCGGTCGGCCTGGATTCTCGAGAACAACGCTCGGGCGATCGGCTCGTAGTCTCCTTCGGACAGCCACCGGCTGTTTTGGTTGCCTCGTCAGAGGTGAAAGCCAAAGGTCAACTCCGGAAGGCCTTCCATCACCGCATTCTCGAGCTCGATCCCACGATCGAGCCAGCCCTCGATGGTCCATCCGTGGCCCTCGTAGAATTCGCGGTTCGTGGCGTTTAGCAGGGAGGTGTAGTGCGGAGCGTCCAGTTGAATGTAGGTGGCGCCCAGGCGCGAGAGCTCCGCCACTTCTTCGCGTAACACTTCGACGACATCGGCCAAGTAGGCGTCAAGGGTCGGGTAGACGTGGCGCGACCTTTCGGGCGACCAGAAGTTGATGAAGAGGGTTGGGCTCGGCAGCGTGATCTTCGGGGTCGCCTTGGCACGGGCGCTGAGATAGACGAGCTCTTCCGCTGAGAGAGAACGGCGACGCTCGAGCTTTCTGATGACGGCAAGCTCCGGCCTCTCGACGTTCCATTCTTCGAGCTCGTTACTCCGCCACTTTCCCCAGAGAAAGGCGTCCAGACCATGCTCGGCGAAACCCGACACGGCGTCGGTCATCTGGCTTTGGAAGGAGCTCCTGCGCATCTCACCGTCCGTCACGACTTCGAGGCCGAGCCCCTCTTGAAGGGCTACCGCCCCGTCCACAGCGCGATCTTCGATCTTTTTGAACTCGATCTGAGACAGTTGGCCTGCGGCCCGGGCTTCCCGAGCTTTTAGAAGCTCACGAGGGCGAAGCAAGCTGCCTATGACATCGGCGCGGGCAGTAATCATGGACGGAAGTGTAAACGAGCACGAGGACTTTATCGAACCTTCCGTCCGGCGCTCCCCAACTTCATGAGCCGTCAGCTTTCGTTTTGATGACGACGCGTCGGTTCTGAACGCCTTCCGGCGAGGCATTGCTGGCGACGGGCTCGGTCTTTCATCCAACCGACTTTACGCCGTAGACCGCGCATCCATCATCAATCCCGGCGGAGCGCTTGCACCGGGTCCAGCGCGGCGGCCCGCGTTGCAGGGACGTAGCTTGCGACGAGCGCGGCGATGAGCAATAGCCCGAGCGCTGACAAGAAGCTCACGCCGTCCCACGGGCTCACGCCAAGAGAAAGCTCGAGGCCAAACGCGTCACGAAGAACGACGCGACGAGTCCGCTCGCGAGCCCGACGAGAACGGGCCGCATGTTGCGCGACACTTCGCCGCGCGCGATGTCCCGCGGCGCGCCGCCGATCGCCATGCGGATACCGATCTCGCGTGTTCTCTCCACGACCCTCGTCGTCCGACCCGTGACACGTTCGAGCGAGCAGGAACGTTCCATCGGAAAGGAGCTCGATCCGGAGACGATGGGCGCCGTCCGCTCACTCCAGCTGAGTCAGAACCTCGACGTTGTCGCCGATGGTAAAGACCGCTTCCGCTGTAGGGTGAAGCTGGACACCTTCGAATCGGAATGAGGAGTTGCTTCTCGAGCGTGAGACCGCCGTAGGCCAGGTGCGTGACGGAGCCGTTCTCACGCAAATCTCCCTCTTGGGGATCCAAGGAGGGAGCTATACCCTGCAGGTGGAGCTTATGGGGTTCTGCAAGCGTGGCGTAAGTCGTTGATTTTCAATCAAGACATCGTGCCGCGGCACAAATTTGGTGCACCGATGTTGTGGACAATTTGCAGGTTGTCTAGGCGGGCCCGAAAACATCTTCCCAATCCGGAAAGGCGGCATTCAAGATGCGTAAGATGTCGCGCTCGTCGGATGATGGCCGCACGTTGTCTGGCATCTCGTCAATCCACTTGGTGGCATAATAGAGGGCTTCGGCAACGATGTAACCATCACGGCCGGTGATTCCTTTGGTGTCGAAGTTGATAGGGTACGAAATTACGTCACTCATGGTTTTCTCCTAGTAGCGAGTTCAGTTCGCCTGCCGAAACTGCACGCCACCACGACCATCTTTAAATCCCGCTTAATATACCTATCCGATCTATCCTTCCACAAGTCATCCCGGGTAGGCTCGGGGCGCGCACTTGCGCCGGCTATGAGTTGCGATTCGACGTTGGCTGGCAAGGTGTCGGCATGTGTGAAAGTTGACAAGACTTCTGCATTGCGGTGTAGGACTACGGTTGGCATTTACGAGAGCCATGTGAATAGAGAATATCGACCGTGGCGCGGCTGTTCAGCGGACCTGGACAGTCGTGACAATTTGCTCTTTACCCCTTACGCAAGCCCGAGGTAAGTGACACCATCGTAACCGACAATTGTCGACGTTGCCGTTTTACCGACTGTGTCACGGTATGTTCGGTAGCTTTTGCGCAGAAATAGGCGTTAGGCCCTTCTTTTCTGTGGGCTCGTGTGCGCAGGGCGCTTCTAGGTTGCCAGAAACGGCTGGGATTTGATACTGTTTGGCCTTCTTCTTAGACGGCGAGGAGGTACGAGCTATGAGCACCGGATCCGTGGAAGTCGTATACCGCGGCATTTTTCAGAAGACTTTAGCCAAAAACATCTGCCGCAGCATTGTCTTTGCCGCCAAAAAAGAAGGCAAGATCGGTATCGCGTTCGGGCGCTACAGTGACTCGCCGGAACGTAATGGGATCCCCGCCAAGCAGTTCGCCGTCGTTGCTGACACCGAAGAGGAGATGGAAGAGCACCTCTCGCGGTACGAGCCCAACAACAATGACGTGACCATTGCCTGCGACGACACCCTGTGCAAGGGCGTCGAGTCCTGGGCCTGGTATGGCCTGCAACCGATCAACAAGCTGCTCCGGGAGGGCGGCACGGTTTTGGTCCCCTCGATCCACTCACACAATAAGCTGATCAACAACATCCACCGCACCAAGCCTTACAATCTCGCCATCATCAAAGGCATCGCTAGTTTCTCAGGGCTGTGGGTGTACAAGGACGATCACACCGATATGCGCTTACTTGGGGCGCTGGCCAAGGTCGCCCCCCACCTCGTGAGCCTGGACTCCATCGTGGCGACGATCAGCGATCCCCTGAAGGCGGCTTCTGCGAAGAAGGCCTATGATCGGGTCGAGTCGCTGTCGGTTGGCGCCGATCAGGGCAACGACGAGATCCCGTACGAGTTCGAAATGCCAGGCTGGAAGACGATGGAAGAGGGGCTGGTGATTCGCGGCATCGCCGGGCAGCAAGAGGTCCCCGGCTGGGATGGCGGCTACGTTCCCACCCGCAACCCGACCTTCAAGAAGTTCTCGACGCGCACCATGCGGCCGGTGGTTAACTTCGAAACCTGTACCCAGTGCAAAGTCTGTTGGCTGCAATGTCCGGACTCTTGCTTCGACATCTCGCCCGACGGCTTCTACGACGCCAACATGGAAGCTTGCTGTGGTTGCGGCGTGTGCGAGGACGTTTGCCCGGTAAGCCATTGCATCACCATGGTCAACGAGGAAGCCTTCACAGACAACGACAGCCAGTGGGAAATGTGGACCAAGGACAAGGAAAGCTACTCTGGGTGGTTGTCCAAAAAAATTTCGGAGCCGCCCCCCCGTAGCCACGGGTTTCACCACGTAGGCCAGTACGCCGAGGAGATAGCCGATGAGCCCACCTAATGCAGCTACCGCGAAGAAGGCAGATATCGCAGCCTCGCTCGTTCCGGGGCGTGGTTCAGAGGAGCTGATCAGTGGCAGCGAAGCGATCGCGCATGCGGTCCGGCTCGCCGACGTCGACGTGATCACGGCTTACCCGATCCGGCCGTACGACACAGTCATGCAATACGTATCGCAACTGATCGCCAACGGAGACTTCGACTGCGAATACATCGTTGCGGAGAGCGAGCACTCGCAGTTTGAGATCGTCAAGCACGCTTCGGCGGTGGGGGCCCGGGTTTTCTGTGGCTCCAGTGGCGTCGGTTGGCTCTACGCCTACGAGGCGTTGGCAGTCACCGCCGGGTTGCGCCTGCCGATGATTGCCATGGTCGGCAACCGAGCGCTCGACGATCCTGGTGCCTTTGGGGTCGAGCACAACGATGCGCTCACGGTGCGCGACCTCGGCTGGATGCTCTGCTGGGTGGCTACGGCGCAGGAGGCGTTGGACACGGCACTGATCGCCTACCGTGTGGCCGAAGACAAGCGCGTTTTCCTTCCCTGCGCGATCAGCTGCGACGGTGCGTTTCTCACCCACTCGCAGGCGATCGTCAACGTGCCCAGCCAGGACATGGTCAACAGTTTCCTGCCGCCCTATGACCGGGCAGAAAAGCAGTTGCATCCGGACAACCCGATCACCATCGCCCCCCAGGCGAACGAGGATTGGGTGATGGAGGTCCGCCGGCAAAACGACATGGCGGCGCGCCGTGCCCGGGACGTCATTATCGAGGCGTACGACGATTTCAACGCCCAGTTCGGGCGCGGCGGCGAGCCCTTCATCGAGCGCTACATGATGGAGGACGCCGAGGTCGCCCTTGTCGGAATGGGGACGCTGGCGATGCCGGTGAAAGTCGCTGTCCGCAAGATGCGCGCGCAAGGCAAAAAGGTCGGCTTTGTCCGAGTCCGATGGTTCCGCCCGTTCCCCACCATCGAGCTGCAGGACGCGCTGTCGGGGGTGCAAGCCGTCGGTGTGATCGATCGCGACTACGGTTTCGGCTCCAGCTTCTTCAGCGGCGTGCTGGCCAACGAGCTGCGCGCCGCCCTCTATCCAGCGGCGAACCGGCCCGGGATTATTTCATTCATCGCCGGTCTGGGCGGACGTGAAGTAAGCACCGACAACGTCATCGATATAGCCAGCAACGTGTTCGACGCCGCCAGCGGCGGTGACATTGATGATCAAGATACTCACTGGATAGGAGTGAGGGAGTAGCCATCATGCCAGAAAATACTGTAGCTTTCGACGAGTTCGTTTCAACGCAGGTCCTTGAACCTTGGAAGGGCATCAAGAAAGTCGCCCGCGAGGAGTATTTCACCTCGGGTCACCGCACCTGTCAAGGGTGCGAGTCGGCGCTGCTCATGAAGCTCATGGCCAAGGCGGCCGGCCCGCGCTCGATCATCCTCGGCGCCACCGGCTGCATGTACGTCGCCAACACCACGTATTACTCCACGCCGTGGGTGGTGCCCTGGATGCACACACAGCTCGGATCGGCGGGCTCCGCTGCCACCGGCACGGTCGCCGGTCTGAGGGCAATGATGCGCAAGGGTAAGATGGAGCAGGAGCCGATCAACGTCATCTCCTTTTGCGGCGATGGCGGTGGCGCCGACATGGGGCTCTCGGCCATTTCGGCCGCACTCCAGCACACCCATTACAACTTGCTGATCTTGATGTACGACAACGAGTCGTACGCCAACACCGACATCCAGGTGTCGGGGTCCTCTCCGTATGGTGCGAACTCCACTTTCAGCCCGCCGGGCAAGCTGCATCGCATCATGCACCGGCGCTGGAAAAAGAACACGGCGGCGATGTTGGCGGCCGGTCATCCCGACTGTAAGTACGTGGCGACCGTTGGCGCCGGCAATGCGGTTGCGACGATGAACATGGTGCGCAAGGCGTTGGCCATCGGCGGGCCGACGTTCATCCACTCGCTCGATCCTTGCCCCAAAGGCTGGGACTACGATCCGATGTACTCCCATGAGCTCGGTGAGCTTGCTGTGGAGACCGGCATCTGGCCGCTCTATGAGGTCGAAGAGCATAGGCTCAAGATGTACGGCAAGTCCAAACATATCGCAAAGGGAACCGTCAAGCGCAAGCCGGTTCGCGAGTACCTGATGCGGCAGGGTCGCTTCGCCCACTTCGTTGACGAAGATATCGAGTACTTCCAGGCGAAGATTGATGAGATGTGGGAGAAGTGGCTCCTCCCGGGGGTCATTCCGTTCACCCAGGCGTAGCCATTTCTGCTGGCTGAGTCGCGTGAGTCAATGAGCCGAGGCGGCGTCAGCTACCCGGCTCACGCATAGGCCTCTACTCGAGGATCCGCTCCGGCGCTCAACACGCCTGTATCGGGTCACCGAGAACCTGGCTTTCGCTCGGGCAAGCAGACGCGACAAGTAAATTTCCTGGCACTCGAGCATCCCGTTGTGGTAATGTGTGGGACGATTTATTTCTGTGCCCATGATCGCGCTCGCGCCGTCGGACACAAATTCGAGCTTAGACGAGCGGTTCGGCTCGCGTGCTAGCGCGCTCCCTCGAAGAGAAAAAAAGCGCTCTGAACGAGAAAGAAACCCCAAACGGCGAGGCCGTAGCTCTGAACCGCCGAGCCCGCCAAGAGCTGAGCGACGCTCGTCGCCAGTAGAAAGAGCATCCCCTCGATGGCGAGGGCGCGACCGATCTTCGCGCGATAGAGAAGGCCACTTCGCACGATGCCGAGTAGGGTAGCACTCCCGAAGAGCACCACGACCCCAGGCGCTAGCGCGAAGAGTCCGACCCCCACTGCGAGGGTCAAAGCTCCGTAGCGCAGGCCGCGCACGAGAGATGGGCTGAGGGCGACGATGTAGGCGGCAACGCCCACGATGCTTCCGATCGAGAGCGTGCGGATGAGCCCAAACGCTGGCAGAGCCACGAGCAGATAGGGCACCGCGACGAGCCCGGCAATGGCGGCGAAGATGAGACTCGAGCTAAACTTCCGGGCGCGCATCACGACGCCTCCTTCTCGCTACGCCCTTGCCGGCGCCGTAGGAGCTCGATCTCGATCTCCTCGTCTTCGACAACAGGCTCGATGAAACGGAAATCCTCTTCACCGGCTTGGGCCCTCGCGAAAAACGCTTTGACTTGGACGCGCAGCTCGGAGAGCTCTTGCTCCTGCCGCTCGAGCTCCTTTTCCACCTCCGTGCACTCCTCTCGGAGCTGCTTCCCGCGACGTTCCACTTGCTCCGAGCGACGCTTCAGCCCCAGAAGTTTCTTGACGGCGAAACGCGCGAGCTCCTCCTTATCGCCGTCGATCGCGAGAGAAACGTCCCCTTCGAGGCGCTTCATCTCGGTCGCCAACTGCTTCGATGCCTCGCGGCTTTGCTTTTCCTCCGCCACCACCGCCTCGAGACGAGCTCGCTTGTGTACGAGCTCGGTGTACGAGCTCGGCCGGCCTCGCGAAGGTGCTGTTTCAGCAGGAGCGAGCGATCCTCGATAGAGTCGACCACTCCGTGAGCGTCGGCTTTGAACAACGTGGCTATGCGTGTCATTAGTCCCATTATCTACTCCTACTTCTTGCTGCCGCTGCGGCGCGTCTTCAAAGCATCGGCTTGAGTGGTCTTGCTGAAGCGGTTCTGCTTGAGGGCTTGATCGGCTCCCTGAAAGGAGTCGTCGACTTGGGCTTCCAGCTCTCCGACCTCTACGAGATTCTGCTCGACGAGCGTGCTCTCGAGCTTCTCGTTCATCCGCTCCTGCTGTTGCCGATAGGCATCGATCTCTGCCTTGGCCTCGTCACGACGTAGGCACGCCACCACGGTCACCGTTACTACGACTGGGAGTACAAAAACGCTCGCTTCCGCTTCTTCGAGCACCCGGTCAACCTCAAGCGCGAGCAAGCCTACGAGGGTAAGTACGTTATTCAAACCGAGGAGCAAAACCTCTCTCCGGTCGACGCCGTGCGCCTTTACAAGGACCTAAACGAGGTCGAGCGAGCCTTCTCATGCCTTAAGGATGTCATTGAGATGCGTCCCGTTTACCACCAGACCGATGAGCGTGTGGAGGCACATCTTTTCGTAGCTACGCTGGCCTTCCTTGTGCATCGGGCTCTTGAGAAAAAGCTCAAGGTCGCCGAACTCGACCTGTCCGCAACCGAGGCACTACAAGCGCTACGCTCGGTCCGGCTCGTCGACTTACAGCTGGGTTCTGGGCGGACCAAGCGCGTCGTCACGCGCGGCACCGCTCGCGCCAACTCGATCCTGACTGCACTCGGAATCGTTGAACGCGACCCGCCAGCCTTCTCCGAGGAGGTGCTGTCAGCGTAGAGACAAACCGCGGATCTCAGTCCTTTGTTTATGATGACTTAGAGACCTAAAAGGGAAACATGGGCTAGCTGCCGGATCAGCTCACGGATCGCGGCGCGCCCTTGCTCGAGCTTCTCGCCTTGCATCGAGCCGGAGCGATCTAAAACGACGAGCAAGTCGGTCGGCACCGACACCTTTCGGCCCTCGACATCCGCCGCTTTTAGGATCAGCTCGAGCCGCACGTTCCCGTCACCTCCCTGAAGCACCGCCTTGCGATCGGCGCGCGCCCTCAGCGTGACGTGCCCGCTCCCAGCACGGCTCCACCCATGCGCAGGCGTTTTGTCCGCAGCTTGAAGCTTCATGATGAGCCCGATGGTGATCGTGCCGAGTAGCAGCCCGGCCGTCAGGATGAGCCGACCGCGTCGGTTGCTCGCTTGTGCTTCGTTCTTCATGACGTCTCCTTTTGCTTCGATTCGATTCGTCGGGGTTCTATCTGTTGTACCGCGTTACGGCCCGATCGAATGCAAAAGAACCGTAAAAGCAAAAGGGCAAACGTTTTACAATCGATTTACACGAGGTGGGCGGCTCGACCCGTACAATGGAAGGGGTCATGAGCAAAAGCGCAAGAGTCCTCGTCGTGGAAGACGAGAAGAGCATTCGCGAGGCGCTTCGCGACGTGCTCACCTTCCACGGATACGACGTCGAGGTTGTTGCGAGCGGCGAGGCGGGGCTCGAGTCGATCCTTCGCGGTCGCTTCGAGCTGGTGCTCCTGGACGTCATGCTTCCAGGGCTCAATGGCTTCGACGTTTGCCGGCAGGTACGCGAATCGGGTGCCAGCGTCGCGGTCCTCATGCTTACGGCGAAGGGCTCGGAAGACGACATCGTCGAGGGCCTCTCCTGCGGCGCCGATGATTACGTGACCAAGCCTTTCTCGATCCGAGAGCTCACCGCTAGGGTGGAAGCGCTCCTGCGGCGGACGAGCGCCCGAAGCGAGAAATCGTTCCGGTTCGGCGAGTGGACCGTGGACCGGCTATCGCTATCGAGGTTGAGCCATGACGCGGCTTCGAGTCACTTTTCTAGCACTTGCTTTACTGCTGCTCCTGCCTCTCGGTCTTCTTGTAAGCCGAGCCCTCGTGAGCTTTGCCAGCGAGCGCGAGCTGCGGCACCAGATCGTGGCGGAGCGTATCTTCGACGAGATGGAGCGCGAGCTCACCGCTCTCGTTCGACGCGAAGAGGACCGCCCCTTCGAGCACTACCGCTCTTATTACGTCTCCGAGTCGAGCGGCTCGTCGATCCGATCGCCGCTGGCTGACCCTTCTTTTGAGCCTTTCATCCTCGATTACTTCCTCGAGAGCCCGGACGGCACCCTCACGAGCCCGCGGCTCGACGACGGCGCCCAAGTTACCCTCGCCCTCGTGCAACCTCTCCTCGCGAGCGGATTAAGGGGAGGCTCGCAGCCGGTTGCGGAAAAACAGCAGCAGCAGGTTCCCGGCACCACACGGGCCCTCTCGAAGACAAGGCAGCAAGATGAGTTCTCCAAAGAGAACGCTGCCTCCGACAGCTACTTGAGCGAGCTCAATCGAGGCGCTTCCTCACGGATCGATCGCGCTTCGAAACTTTCCCAGAGCGTGGCCCGCAATGTTATGCCCTACTCAGAGGGGGAGGAGCAGGAGGTCTACCGTCAAGAGATCGAGGTGGATGAGGCGAGCGAGGTAGTTTGGGAGGCTCTTGACGTAGTCTTGGAGTCGCTCGTCGGGCAACGGTTGGACGAGAGCCGCCTCGTTGTCTACCGGTCGGCGGTCATCGACGCGGTGACTTATCGGCAAGGTTTCGTCGTCGATGCCAACCGGCTCGTCCAATGGTTGGCGACGCAGGTGCTCGCGGGGAGCGAGCTCGCCACCCGTGTGGAGGTCATACTCGCACCCAGCGAAGAGACTTCTTACGATAACCACTATGGCGGCTTTCGCTACCGGCATCAGTTCGCCGAGCCTTTCGGTAGCTTCGCGAGCTTGATCACACTGGCCCCACTGCCGGAGGCGGAAGGCGTGAGCTTCGTCTACCTTCTCTCCGCGCTCACGCTTCTCATGGGTACAGCGGGCCTCGTTGGGATCTATCGTATGGTCACGGTACGGCTCGCTTATGCCGAGCGGCGTCAGAACTTCGTCTCCGCCGTCTCCCACGAGCTCAAAACTCCGCTGACGGCGATCCGGATGTACGCGGAGATGCTCCGCGACGGGCTCGTCTCCAATGAGGAGAAGCGCCATCAATATTATGAGGTCATCACCAACGAGTCGGAGCGATTGACCCGGCTCGTGAACAACGTTCTCGAACTCTCGAAGCTCGAGCGACGCGATCGGTCCGCGAGCCCGGTGGCAGGCCCACTGCTCCCGGTCCTCGAGGAGGCCCGGGAGGTCGTGACGCCCCACGCCGCCGGTGAGGGCTTCGCGATCGGTCTCGACGTCGCCGCCGATTTGCCCGACGCGATCTATGACCGAGACGCGCTGTTGCAAGTGCTCTTCAACTTGATCGACAACGCAGTCAAGTACTCCCGATCAGCCCAGACGCGAGAGATCCTCCTCTGCGCTCGCCAGAAAGACAACGTCGTCGAGATCAGCGTCAGCGATCGAGGTCCAGGAGTGAGCGAGGCGCACCTAAAGCACGTCTTCGAGCCTTTCTACCGGGTGGAAGCGGAGCTCACCCGCGGCTCACAGGGCACAGGGATCGGCCTCGCCCTCGTTCGCGGTCTCATCGAGTCGATGGGCGGCTCGGTACGCGGCGAGAACGGGGCTGACGGCGGCTTCGTCGTGCGACTGACGTTGCCTCTGGCCGCATCAACCTAGCCGGGCGCTAAGCCTAAGGGCCCCGGGCAAGAATTATTTCCCATTCTTAGATGGACGGAACGTGTAGTTCCACTTTGGCAGCGAAGTGGGTTGCGTGATGTTTGAGTTCATTCATTGCTGCGTCTGGGATTTTGATGCCTCTAGCATACTGCTTCTTGACGAGACGGGCTCGTAGACGATCGCGGCCCGGAGGATCGGGTCGTGGCCGTCAAAGAAGTCCACTGATGAGAGTGCCACAGGGATATCGGGCTCGTGGGTGATACGGGGATCGTCTGGTGCTTCCGCCATCGATTGTTGCTACGCCGCTAAAGGCATTTGATGCTCCTGTCAGTTGCCTGCGTACGAGCGCCACCGAACGCGATCACGTCGTACTCTATTAATATTGATACGGATGTCGGCGCGCACACGAAGATCTCCCTGAGCGTCAGGCGCCGCTTTGACGAGCCCAGCCTGCATCGCCGGAGTCCGGATCTCGTGTCCGAACTTCAGCGCGCCGTGGGGCCTGGCGAAGTTGTAGTAACAGCGGACCAATTCCAGGTGCTCTTCGAGCTTTTCCTTCGACCGAGCGTGGGAAAGCGTTCGTCGCGCCAGGTACGCCAAGCTTTGCCGGATGGTCAGATTCAACCGCTCGATGAACGACGTGTTCAATGTCGACGAGTCTTCCGAGTTTTTGAGCGCTTCTTCGAATCGCCACGCAGCTCCCATCAGCGCTCTTCGTTCGACCTTCACGATGCGATCGTTCCGTCGTGTCTTCAGGACCTGAGCGTAGAGCGCCGCCGGTCCAAAAACGTGACGGACGACCTTCTCGTAGAAATCGAAACCGTCGGTAACGATCAGTGGAAGACCCTCGAAATCCATCCGGTCAGCGACGTCGCGCACGAGGGCGAGTGTGTTTCGATAGCTTCGTCGCCCGACGACCGTCGATGGCCAGAGACGAGACCAGACTTCGATCGCGACGAATATCCACGTCAGCCGCGTCTTGCTGCCGGCGAAGGAGCGAATTTCGTCGGCCTGGAGCTCCACGACGCCGAATCCGGCAGTCCGTCTCTGGTTGAAGTCACGGCAAACGTCCGCCGCCTTCTCGAGCCAGCGCACGACAGTGTTCCAGGCAATTCTCTCGACCCGAGCAATCGCGGAAATGCTGACACCCTCGACTCTGAGAGCGACGACCGTGTCGAAAGCAGCTCTTCGATGCTGGAGCCGGTAGTAGGGCGTGCCCTTGGTTGAAGAGAACGTCTTTCCGCACCTGACGCAGCGGTATCGACGCCGTTTCCCGGCTCTCGTTCTGTAGAAGCAGTGGCGGACGATGTTCCCGGAACCGACTGTTCCGTGGAACTTACATGCGGGATTGAGACATCTATGATTCTTCAATTCGGCTTGGCCCTTGTCGACGAAACAACTGCGTCTCTCGAAATCGGGCTCAAACTCTAGCACGCAGATGGGTTATCGCCTGGCCACCAACACTTGATTGCGGAAGCACCGTTCAAGATCCAGACCGACATCACAGGAACCCGACGATAGGGCGGGGGAGACGGGCTCCTGGGAACCGCCGGGCCGGATGCCCGACGCGCGAAGCGATCTCGCGCGTAGCGGACGCCCGCCTGGAAATCGCTCTCTGCTGCCACGGCCGTCTCGTTCCCTACGCACGTTTGGGATCGGGGCTCACTCCTTGGTCAGGCCCTCATACACGCGGCGGGCCTCTCGCCAGATCCCGAGCACCTCCTGTTTCTGCTCTGGGCTGTCGAAGCACGCGTTGATGATCCGCGTCGATGAGCCCAGTTCCTGGCGACAAGTGGCCTCTTCGAGGGCTGGCAGAATCTCGTCGATCCACTTGACGAAGTAACGGGCGTCCTCGGGCGACCGTGTCGGTCGTCCTCCCTTGGTGACGTACACCGGGCTGGTGTGTGCATAGACGTATCCGTCCATCATCAGGTGTTGCCGCTCCGGCCCACTCACACGAGCCGCCAGCCAGCCGCTTTCCTCGACGGCGATCGGCTCGTCGAGCTCCACGAAGTAGGGATCGTCGGGAGTGATCGACTGGACGACCTCCCCGTTGCGAAGAATGTCCAGCGTTTCCATCGGGAAGATGGAGCGCGCTTCGGCCCGCACCCGGACCATGCTCGGGTCACCTCCCGGCAGCCGCAGCTCGCCTCCCGGCTCCTGATTTTCGACGCTGAAGGTCAAGAGCGGACCGTTCGTCACGAACGTTCGGCCCTCGATGAGGGCGCGGATCCAGTCGCCGTAATTCAGGGGCGTCCCGCTTCGAACGTACACCCGTACCGTTCCCACCGCCGGGCTCCGGAAGAAGTTGGGAAAGGCATCGGTGCCCGCCGAGGCGGGGATTCGGAAACCCAGGTTCAGCGCCCGATACCACTCGCTGGCCGAGGCGCGCTCATCGGTCCAGATGCACATGACGTCGTAGTAATCGAGAACGCCGTGTGCCACGCTGACCGGAAACTCCTTCGAGCGCCGGGGAAGCCCCCGGTCTGGTCCGTAGAAGGGGTGTACGTAGCCTCCCACCGCGCCCTGGGCATGCACCGCCTCGAGAACCTGCGTGTTGGCCGGATAGTACGCCTGGTTGGACGTGCCGACGTAGGTCGTGTACGAGGGAAAGAAGTACTGCTTCAGATTCAGGAGCGAAAGGTGCCCGGGAAAACTGGGGCGAAACTCCTGGTTGAAGTACAGAACGCGGTTTTCGTCGGACAGCTCGTGCAGCCGGCCTTGGAAGTACTCGAGATCGATGATGCGGTTGTGATGGTTCGCGATCAGATCGTTGACCACGCGCACGTCTTCCGCGGCCGCCTCCCGCATCAAGGATTCGGGGGTCTGGCCGAAAATCCCGCCATAGTTCATGTGGAGGTGGTTGTCTCCCGAGTACCAGCCTCTCGCGGCCATGTCCATGAGATGCTCGAGCTCGAGCTCCAGCGTCCTGGTCTCGCCTGCGACGATCTCGACTTCCGCCGAGAAGAGTCGGTACTCGAAGCCTTTTGTCAGCTCGATGGAAGCACGTCCCGGAGGGAGGTCGATGGTGAACTCGCCCATTGTATGGAAATAGTGCGCGATGTTGCCGGGCAGGCGGTCGTCCCCGGCGTTGTTGACCTTGTGAAACGCTCCGAGCGGCGCGTAGCTCCTGCCGTCGGAAGCTTTGACGTAGGCTCTGGCCGATGTCGTCTCTCCGGTCGCGCGATCGCGAACAACGATCCCAAGGGTGCCGACTGGATTTTTATGCGCGAAAGACGTGATGTTTACCTCCGAAGCCGGACCCCCCCGCGCGGGCATCGTCCACAAGGAAAAGTGGTGATCGGCGTTGGAAACGAAGGCGAGCTGGCGACCATCGGGGGACCACCGAGGCGTAAAGACCTCCGCCGTCTGCCGCGTCAGCTGCATCGGAATGCCGGACTCCGCGTGAAGCAACCAGATCTGGTTGCGCCCGGTGCGATGGGACACGAAAGCGAGTGTGTTCCCGTCCGGGGACCATTGCGGTCGAGCGTGGTAGAGGGATTCCTCTTTCAACAGCAGCTTCGGCGTCCGATCGGCCACGCTCAGGATCCAGATGTCGCCCGTCCCGTAACGTGCCTCTCGACTGCTGAGAAAGGCAATCTTGCTTCCATCCGGAGACCAGCTCGGCTCGAGGTTCTGGTGCTCGTCCTGCACCAGGGCCGTGGGCTCTTCTCCGGACGGTGCGATCGACCACAGGTTCAGACTCTGTCCCACGGACAGGGAGGTGTAGACGATGCGCTCACCTGCCGGAGACCAGGCCGGATTGACGTTGATGTCACCGGCGCGGGTGAGCTGACGGGGGTTGGTCCCGTCGGAGTCGACCAGCCAGAGATGAATCGAAGCGTCGTCGTCCCGCGTGAAAACGATCCGTCGACCGTCGGGAGACCACGAAGGCTCGGAGTCGTAGTGGGAACCGGCTGTGAGCTGCTTTGCTTCGCCGCCTTCCGCCGGGACCGTCCACAGGCTCCCCTGCATCGAGAACGCGATCTGGCGGCCGTCGGGCGACCAGGCGGGCGACCACGGCCCGGTCGTGACTGGTGGCAGGAAGATCATTTCCATGTAGCCGATGGCACCGGGGTAGACCGCTTGGCTGTGCGGAAAGGCCTCGGAAGCCAGTACGATCATCGAGGACAGCAAGATCGAGCATCGCAGTGCGCCGGCACTCATGTGGCCACCTCCTTACCACGCGATCCCGTAGTCGTCGCCGTGATGGCTCGATCCACCCCACATCGAGCCGTGATTCCAGTCGAAGAAGATGGCGTTGATCGGCCCGGAAGTCCGGTCACGGAACGTGAGCTCGTAGCCCATGTCCTGGAGCTTCGCTCGCACCCAGGGCGACACAGCGGTGTTCAGCAACAGCCGGCCGGGTCGCGATTCGTGGGCCCCGAACGAGCTTCTCATCTGGTTGCTGTTGATGTTGTCTGCTTCCGCCGCCTGCTGAACGTTCATTTCGAACTCCACGACGTTCAGGAAGAACTGAAGGAGGTTCTGATCCTGGGCATCCCCACCTTGAACCGCGAACGAGAGAAACGGCTTTCCATCCTTGAGAGCGAGACTGGGAGTGAGCGTCGCACGCGGCCGCTTTCCCGGCTCGAGCACGTTGAACGGGTTGCTCGACGCGTCCAGTACGAAGCTTTGCATCCGCTGGCTCATGCCGATGCCAATGCGTCCGGCAAGGCAGGCGGGAATCCACCCGCCACTGGGCGTGATCGAAACGACCCATCCTTCTTCGTCCGCCGCCTGGATCGAGGTGGTTCCAGCGTAGAAACCCGCTTCGAACTGCTGGTCGTTTTCGGTCGTCTCGCGCTCGTTCCATTTCTCGATGTAGTCGAGATAAGGATTGTTGCCGTCCTGGTACGGATAGGGGTCGCCCGGCCCGACGTCGGGATCGTTCTTGTCCCAGTCGATGAGCTTCGCCCGCTCCCTCGCGTAATCCTTCGATAGCAAACCGGCTAAGGGCTCCTCGGGAGGAAAGTAAGGGTCCCCGTAGTAGAAGTCCCGATCTGCGTAGGCCAGGTTCATCGCCTGGTAGAGCGTATGGATGTATCGGGCGGTGTTGTAGCCCATTGACTTCACATCGATGTTCTCGAGAATGTTCAGCGTCTGAAGCAGCACCGGACCTTGCACCCAGTGCGTGAGCTTGTAGACTTCGACACCCTTGTAGGTGGTCCTGACCGGTTCTTCGATGTGCACCTGCCAGTTGGCGAGATCGTCCAGTGTGTGGAGGCCACCCTGCTCCTGCGAGCCGCGCACGAACTCCTGCGCGATATCTCCTTTGTAGAAACGATCGTAGGCGGCGTAGATCGCTTCTTTCCGGCTGGCGCCGCCGGCAAGAGCTTCCTGCTCCGCGGTCACGAGCTTTCGCAGGGTCTCGGCGAGCTCCGGTTGGCGGAAGATCTCCCCCGGCTGGGGTGCCTCGCGCTCTTCACCAAGGTGAGGCAACAGGACTTGCCGCGAGTACGGCCACTTTTTGATGTGCTCCTTGTCCCGCTCGATTCTGTCTGCGGTGTCCTTCTCGATGGGATAGCCCTCGGCCATCTGAATCGCGGGCTCGAGGACGTCCTCCAGGCTGAGCGTTCCGTACTCAGCCAGCATGACGAGGAGGCCGCCCGGTGTCCCGGGCGTGACCGCTGCCAAAGGGCCGTACTGGGGTGGATATTCCATGCCCCTGTCCTTGAAAAAGCTCGGGGTCGCGCCGCTCGGTGCGACACCGAGGGCATTAATCCCGATGACTTTCTTCTGTCCGGGATGGTAGATGAGCGCCTGCGTCTCGCCTCCCCAGCTGAGCACGTCGAACATGGTCGCCGTGGCCCCGAGCATGGCGCAGGCGGCATCGACGGCGTTTCCACCTTTCTGGAACATCATTGCGCCAGCGGTGGCTCCCAGGGGCTTGCCGGTGATGGCCATCCAATGCTTGGCGTGGAGCACGGGCTTCTGGGTTCTCTGCGCCCAACCGGAGCCAACCGAAGCCCAGATTGCGGCGAGAGCGCATATGGCAACGACGAGAACGCGAATGCGGCTCATGGTTTCCTCCCTCGTCCGACGTAGACGGGAGATCTTCTCACCGCGCCCACGGCAGATGCAAGGAGACGATCCGCGCCAACCAATTGCTCGGGCTCGTACAGCGTGAAGATGGAGCGCGCTTCCGCCTGAACCCGTACGGTGCTCGGGCCACCTGGCAGTCGCAGTGGTCACCCGGCTCCCGGTTCTCGACGCGATCCGAATCCTGACACGGCGCCGCGTTTGCCCTCGTTCGTTACACGATGATAGTAGGGATGTGCGACGTTTGTACGAGCGCATTTCGGGGGTGTCGCCCCAAGGAGGGAACCGTGAAGGGAATGACTGTAACGGTTGCGGCCGTGGGAATAGCCAGCCTGGCTTCACTCGTCGGTTTTGCGACCGACGGCGGCGTTGTTGCACGGCCCGGAGCAAATCGCTGAACTCCCTGTGCCGGTCGTAGAGTCACCCGGCGCAGTACGTATCGGGCATCCCGAGCGCGGTCATCTTGTTGAGTATCCCGCACCCAATTCGGTGTTCAACTCGTTGCCTCGCCAGCGTTCGAGCCCGCATCTCGGGCCCGACGATCGCTTTGTAACGATAGACCGCGTTCTCCACCGATGCTTCGCTTGGTGCAGCCTGAGAGCTTGTACCATTCACGTCGGCCGTGTCTTTCGATTGCACGAATATGGCGATCGCGCTCCTGCATGGCGGTGTTCGAATTCTGACTGAGCGTCGCGTTTCGTTGGGGAATTATCCGCTTGACTTTCTAATTTGGGCTTGCTACATTTGGCTCACAAGGAGCTACCGATGAGCAAGTGTCAACCATAAGCTTTCTCGAAATCATCAAGTTATTTCCAGACCAGGATACAGCTAGACTCTACATCGAGCAACGGCGGTGGCCGGATGGAGTGAGCTGCCCGCACTGCCACGAGCGTAAACGCATCGGCACCCGCAAGGGCGGCTACTACCGCTGCAACGCCTGCATGGAGGTTTTCACCGTCCGAACGAAAACCGTCATGGAACGGTCACACATTCCGCTCCACAAATGGATCTACGGGATGTACCTGCTAGTCACCGCCCGGAAGAGCATTTCGTCCATGCAGCTCGCCAAGGAGCTCGGCATCCGGCAGGCTTCCGCGTGGTTCATGCTTCAGCGGCTCCGCGAAGCCTGCAAGGGTAACGGATGGCCCCTTTCGGGCATTGTCGAAATTGACGAGACCTACATCGGCGGCAAGGAAAAGAATAAGCACGCCCACAAGAAGCTCCGGGCCGGCCGCGGTCCTGTCGGCAAACAAGCCGTCTTGGGAATGCGCGAACGCGGCGGCAACGTCGTGGCCATTCCCATCGAAACGACCGACAAGTACAGGGTGCAACAGGTTATCGAGCAGAACGTCGAAGCAGGCTCAACCCTTCACACCGACGAGCACAAAGCCTATGCAGGTTTGAAGGACCGCCTCTACCGGCACGAGACGGTCAATCACAGCGCCGAGGAATGGGTGCGCGGCGACGTACATACCAACGGAATAGAGAGCGTGTGGGCACTTCTAAAACGCGGCATCGTCGGCACGTCCTGGGGGTCGAAGCACCCCGTGAATTCTGTCTTGACACGCGCCAGCCGTCTTTCTGCTGGTTGAGCGCTAGCGGTAAAAGCCCAAAGCAGAATGGGGATGACGAACAAAAGCCTAAGCATGTTTCTAACCTCCCGTTTTGCCCGGGCCCGAAATTGGAGCCGGGCCATTGCAAGCGTTTCTCTGTAAGGAGGAAAGCTCCCGCCTATTTGCCGGGCCTTGGGAGCTACCCAAAGCCGGGTCGAGGCTATTGTATTCAGCGGGTAACCCGACGGAGCGGGATTACAGAAAAACGCTTGCGGGGAGGATTGTCTTAGGTCTGCTCTAGAAAGTCAACTGGCTTATTTGTGGGCGGCTGGTCTTTGACGACCTTACCCACGAATTCTTCGAGAGCCTTGAGCGGGTCGCGCTCGGCGATTTCCCTGAGTTCTTCAAGGTCCTCAATTTCGTTGTCTTTGGTGGGTCTAGGCATAATCGTTCTCCTGGAAGCGGCGAGTATTAGTCTCGATTCAGAAGAAAGTCAAGCGGATAATTCCCTTTCGTTGCGGCGGAATCACCACGCGCGTCCTTCGTCCAGGACTGTGTGCTTCGATGGCTTTGTAGACCGTTTCCTTGTCGTATGCACTGTCTGCCGCCGCCCACGCTAGAGGTGCTTGAATCTGTGTTAGCAAAGGGGGGACTCGCGTTGCGTCGCGAACTCGTGACGCCGTCAGTTCGGACGCAACAATGTTGCCGGTCTTGCGATCAACGGCGATGTGCAACTTGCGCCAGGCGCGCTGCTTTGGCGGTTTGCGGGTGGTTCCAACATGAATCCTCAAGCCCGTGCTATCGATCATCAGGTGGATTGGTTGATTGCTTGCGGCTTTCCCAATCCGCAGCTTCTTGCGGAGCAGCCTCGACCGCCGACACAACGTATGCTGGTCAACCGCTGGGCGGGGCAAGGCTATCAGGAGCATCTCGAAGCCCGGAAAGGGGCCGAAGCCCGGTTGGCATCGGAGGCCTCCATGGCCCAGAAGCGCGGACTCAAAAGGGCCGTGAAGAGGGCGAAGACCTCCGCCGAGCGGCGGCGAGAGCGGGCGCTCCTCGGTCTCGACACGGAGATGAACCGGCGAAACGCGAAGAAACTGATCGAGGGCGGCTGCATCGTGACGGTGGGGACGGATAATGCTCCGGTGGCCGCGCCGGAATTCGCCAGGACGCCGACCGCCCTGCGGTCCGTCTACCGCGAGCCGGGCTACGGGACCATCTCCGCCATCGAGAATCTGGTGGAGCTCGGCATGAGCGCCGAAGAGGCCATCGTGGCTGGAACCTGGAACGGCGCCATCGCCTCGAAAGCCCTCGAGGATATCGGCACACTCGAGGTCGGCAAATTTGCGGATCTGCTCGTTCTGGATGCCGACCCGATCGCGGACATCTCGAACCTTCGCCAGTTGCGTTGGGTCATGAAGGAAGGTCAGAGGATCGATCAGAAGACCCTGCCCACCCGTCCGATTCTCTATGAGCGATGAGCTTCCATTTCGTCGGCGAAACGATGCGAAAAAAGAATTCGCGCGCGGTATTGGCCTCGAGTGTGCTGGCCCTCCTCGGGATCGGGATCGGCACCGCCACGCTGCCTTGGTGCACAACTCGCGATCACGGCCCATAATGGCGGATTCGAGGTTCGCGATGAGCATTTTCAAACGCACTCAGCGGAAGTATGTGAACAAGGCCTATCGCGTGAGGAATTGGCGTGAATATGAGGCGAGTCTACGCGAGCGCGGCAGCCTGACCGTCTGGATCTCGCTCACCGCCGGCAAGCTTGTGAACTGGGACGCGCCCCGGCCGAGGAGGAGGAAACCGGGCCGTCAACGCAAGTAGTCGAACCACGCCATCGAGACGGCTGTCACCCTGGGCATGGTGTTTTCATCTGTCGTCTAGGCAGAGCGAGGGATTGCTGCGATCGTTGTTCGCTCTGATGAAGCTAGACAATGATGTGCCCGATCACACCACGATCTCGAGGCGCAAGGCGAAGCTGGGTAAGGTCCCCTTCTACCAAGACAAGCAGAAGACGCCGTTGCACATCTTGATCGACAGCAGCGGTCTCGCTGTCCACGCCGGCCAGCTGCGCAGAGCACCAAATAGCAGGGACTATCGCAAGCTCCATCTGTGTGTCGACGAGCAGAGTGGCGAAGTCGTCGCCGGCGAGCTGACGAGCAAAAGAGCCCGCGATTCATCGCGGGTTGCATCGCTTGTCGGACAGAGCGACAGTCCCATCTCATCGGCCAGAGCTGACACCGCATACGACGCCAGCGGCGTCTATGAGGCGCTCGAAAAATGACAAGAGTCACCGCGCTCATCGCTCGCCGAGGGTGCTGATACCGCCACGAAAAGGCGCTCAGCTTGCATCGGGGCCGGCGAGCAGCCGACAGCGCAATCGAAACATTTCAGCACGAACTCGGCTCGGCAAACGAAAGTGGCACACAGAATCGGGCTACAGCAAACGGAGCAAAGTCGAGACAACGTTCCATCGCTACAAGGCCATCGTGGGCTCAGCGATGCGAGCGAGAGGGTTGGCGGCACATGGAGTTGAGGCAGGGATCGGGAGCAAGATTCTGAACACCATGACGGCGCTCGGATTACCTGATAGCGAGATGATCGGATGATGGAAGTCGGGGCGAAGCGAGCTCTTGGCCGCAAGCGGAGTTGTGCACCAAGGCAGAGAATCACCAGACGGTGTTTGGCCAAAGATACGGAACGTCGGTATCAGTCTGCCAAAGAGATCCGAAATGAGCTGGAGGAATTGAAAGGAGAGCTGGGTTCTGTCAAGTTTTCCACGGCCTGACGGCCACCCCGAATGAATGAAACGCGGTAGTCTCTGGAGGTGGCACCGGCTCAACACGACGCCTGAGGGAGCTCGGTTTTGACGTCACTCTCGCACCTCTTGCCAACGCTACACCCTGAGTTTCTTACACGGCCTGACGGCCACCCCGAATGAATGAAACGCGGTAGTCTTGGATGGCACCGGCTCAACACGACGCCTGAGGGAGCTCGGTTTTGACGTCACTGCCCCCAAACGAGTTTCTTATTAGTGTCTCTTCCGGGGATGGTCGAAACCCCTCGCCTTTAGGCGAAGAGAAGATCGTGGTATTGTGGTCGCGTGCGTCACTACAGGCACGGAGCGCACACGAAAACGGACCTAAAAGCGTTTGGATACCGAAATATCGTAAAAAGGTTTTGATCGGTCCAGTAGCGGTTCGTGTGCGCGATCTGATTCGTCAGATCGCGATGGAACATGAGCTGCACATAATCTCGGGTAAGGTTGCACGCGACCACGTCCACGTGTTCGTATCCTACCGACCACACCAGGACGAGTACGATCGTGCAGTGGCTAAAAGGAATAAGCTCCCGAGTACTCCTTCAGGAGTTTGCTCACCTGAGGAAGAAGTTTTGGGGCCGGCACTTCTGGGCCCGAGGATATCTGGCGGTGAGTTCAGGAAGCATAACGGACGAGATGGTAAAGGAGTACATAGACTCCCAGGATGGCGAGCCTCTTCACGACGACAGTCAATTTCCAATTGACAGCCCTTGAAGCCACCGCCTTCTAGGCGGTGGTTGTTCACTTGGTGAATCGCGCCCCAATATCGAGGGGCTCGAGGATGCGCCGTCAGCCATATCTTGGGGTCGAATCGGCCTTGAAGCCCTCAACTTGACAATACCCCTCGAATGCTATGATTGCGACAGACGGGTATCGACCCAGAGCGGCCGATACAATGTAAAGTTTCTTGGGGCGAGACGTATGACAGCCAAAAATACCAGTCCGATATTTGACTATAGAGCACTTCGCCTACTTATGGGGATCATCGCGTTTTCGCTAGCGCCCATCGTTACCATTATTTCCTCGATGTCACTCTCGTCCGTTAGTGCTTCGTACCATACGGAGGCGCGCGATGTTTTTATTGGCATGCTATTTGTTGTAAGTGCATTGTTGTGGGCCTACAACGGACATACCGTAAAAGAGGCCCTAGCGAGCAAGGGAGCATCGGTCGCAGCAATACTCGTTGCACTCTGCCCGACATCCTGTCCCACTTGTAAATCTGACCCAACATCAATCGTCCATACTGTTGCTGCAATTATTCTGTTTGCAACACTGGCGTACTTTTGTTTCGGACCCTTTAGGCAGAATACGAAAGGTCGACACGGTAAGAAGGGGCGACGAAGTAGAATCTATTTTGCATGCGGTTGCGTAATGGTTGTATGCATGTTGTCGGGATTGATTGCGAAGTTCACTTTGACTAGAGAGACAATGGACGCGTGGAGCGTCTTATATTGGGTAGAAGCAATAGCACTGGGCACATTCGGATTTGCTTGGATCGTAGCAGGTAAGTACTTCAGAATATTCGTCGATGAAGATGAAGCACTTCACCTATTTTGGCTCTAGGCGTCCGCTATTGGTCCGCTTCAGCCTGTTAAAGCAACGTTGAACGAAACCGCTACGCGGTAGTCTCAGCTCCCACCGTTTAGAAAAAAGTGTCCTTCTGTGTAGTCTCAGCCTAGGAGGAAAGGAGCGTGGCCCAGGTGAGCAACGAATGGCTCGAGGAGCGGCTCGGCGCTTTCTAGCTGCAACAACGCCCGCGATTCGAACATGCCTTACGGCCTGAATCGAACGTACTTCACCAATCGCTGGCGGCCAACTTCCCCAGCGTAAATGTTGCCCTGGAAATCTACACCGAGGAACTCGACTCCGGTGCCGTCGGGCGCTTCCGAATCGGGAATGAAGGCTGTGACCCAACCGGTCTTGACGTCTCCGATTCGGATCCCGCGCTCCCAACCGGGGTTCCACTGGTCGTTCGACATCCCATCTCCCGTATAGATGACGCCGTGCGGGTCGACGAACACCGTGCTCGGCCGACCGAATTGCGTCCACACCGCGAGCAGGGTTCCGTCCTCATCGAAGATCTGGACCCGATTGTTGCCTCGATCCGCCACGATGAGTCGGCCTTCGGCATCCATGGCGAGGTCATGCGGGTCGTTGAACTTCCCCGGGTCACCGCTCTTCCCGGCGACATCGCCGCCGACCTCTAGTAGGAACGTTCCGTCGCTCGAGAACTTGACGATGCGGTTGTTTCCGCCGCGATGCCCGTCCGCGATCCAGATGTTGCCGTTTTTCGCGACCACAACACCCGACGGACCGTTGAAGTGTTTCGCGCCGTAGCCCGCGACCCCCGCTTCACCGAGGGTCATCACCACTTCGCCATCCTGGTCGAGCTTGAACACGTTGTGCCCGAGGCCGCGTTCGAGCCCCTCGACCTCTCGACGGTCTCCGGCGGGCGCGCCTTCGGTGACCCACAAATAGCCTTCATGGTCGAGAAAGAAGCCGTGAGGGAACGAGAACATGCGGGCGCCAAAGCTCTTCACAACGTTCCCGTCCAAATCGAACTTGAAGATCGCGTCCTGGTCCGAGCTCGCACAGTGGTTGGCACCGCAGCGGGCCAAGATCCAAATGTGCTCGCCGTCGGGATCGGGGAAGACCCCGCTCGGCACGCCGAGTCGCCAACCGTTGGGCATCTTCTCCCACCCGTGTACCGCATGATACGGATTGTTGGCTACCGATTGAGCGTGTGAGCTCGCACCCCACGTCACGAGCAACGCCGCCAAGCAAAATGCCACGATCGAGCCGACGCGACGGGAATCAGACATCTCGAGCACCTCTCAAAACTTCTGCACGGTCACGAATCGTTAGAATCGTCGGGGAGCCGTAGCGCCACCAGCGAACCGGGGTGGGTCGGGCTCATGATCTGCACCACGATGTACTGCTTCCCGTCGTGCAAATAGGTCATCATTCCGTACTGGCCCGGTGCGGGCAGGTCGACGACTCCCAGACGCTCACCGGTCTTCTTGTCGATCGCTCGGAGGAGCGGTTGCCCGCCGGAGCCTTCCGCATGGACGAGCAAGCTTACTGTGGCGAGTGTCACGGGCATAGTGGTTACCCCCGTATTCGGCAAGTCCACCCCCTGAAGTGCCGGGTGGTTCTTGATGCGAGCGGGCGTGTCTCCGTTCGGGATCTGCCAAAGTTGCTCGCCCGTGTTCATGTCGATCGCCGTGATCCGGCTGTAGGGCGGCTTGTAGATCGGAAGACCTTGTGGGCCGCGAAAGTCACCGCGATTCGCGACGACCCAGTCCGAGATCGTCTTACCCGTGGTCATGCGGTCATCGGGCTCGTCCATGACGCGGCCGGGCACGATGTTCTCGGATCGGCACCCGGTTCGCGAGGACACGTACAAGATCCCGGCCTCCGGGTCCGCGGAGGCTGGACCGTGGATGTTCGTCGCACCGCTCGGGCAGCTGACGAACGAGCGCAGACCCGAAGGGTGGTCCACCTGGATGGGTGGGTTGAAGATCGGTCCGATCTTGTAGTTCTTAATAATGTCCAAGGCCTCTTGCCGGAGCTCGGGTGTGTAGTCGATGAGATCGTCCTCGGTGAGCCCTTGCATGTCGTAGGCGAGCGGCCACGTGGGGAAAGGCTGGGTCGGCGAAAGCTTCTCGCCGGGAAGGTCCGACTGCGGAACTTCGCGCTCCTCGATCGGCCAAACCGGCTCGCCGGTCTCCCGGTTGAAGGCGAAGGCCCAAGCTTGTTTCGTTGTCTGAACCACAATAGGCATCGGGCGCCCGTCGACAGTGACGTTCAGCACGACCGGCGCCGTGGGATTGTCGAAGTTCCAGATGTCGTGGTGCACCAACTGGAAGTGCCACACCCGCTCACCCGTCTTGACATCGAGTGCGATGAGGCTAGTGCCGAAGAGATTGTCGCCGGGACGGAAGCCGCCGTAGAAGTCGATCGTCGGCGGGTTGGTGGGGATGTAGACGATCCCGCGCTCGGGGTCGGCCGACATCGGCGCCCACGAAGAGACATCGCCCGTGGTCTTCCATGCGTCGTTCTCCCACGTTTCGTGACCGAGCTCACCGGGGCGAGGGATGACATGAAACTTCCAAAGGTGTTTCCCGGTGCGCGCGTCATAGGCGAGGATGTCGCCCGGGATGTTCTCGGTGCGGGTCTGGTAGTAACCCTGCTCGTGAACGTTGCTGACGATCACGACGCCGTTTACGACGATAGGAGGCGACGAGCTGCTGAGATTTCCGAGGTCGCGCGGGACCCCGTGATCCGGATCGTAGGCGTAGCCGGAGGTGAGCCAGGGGTCCCAGTCCCTCACGAGGTCTGGCAATAAGTCCACGACTCCCGTCTGAGAAAAGCCAAGGAGAGGTACCGGCTTTCCCCAGTTCGGAAGCGGTAGGCCTGTTTTCGCATCGAGGGCGTGGAGGAAAAAGCCGGGGCTGCTGGTAAAGATCACTCCACGGCCGTCCACGTCGGCGTAGGCCACTCCTTTCCCATAATTGTTCCGCATGCCTCGCTCGTAGCGTGTCGTGTGGGGCTCGCGGTACGTCCAGATCGTCTCGCCCGTGGCCGGATCGATGGCGATGACGGTGCGGCGGCGGCCGGCCACGGTGTACAAGAGCCCTTCGACATAGATCGGCGTCGAGCGGAAGAGGTAATCAACAGTCGAGCCGTAGTTGTCCCCCCGAAAGACCCAAGCGGTCTCCAGATCCTCGAAGTTGTCTTTGTTGATCTGGTCGAGCGGCGAGTACCGGGTGTGCCCCGCGTCCCCACCGATGTAGCGCCACTCGCCATCTCTATCGCCGTCGTCTTGGACGGCGGCCGAAATCATTGCGGCGAGGATGAGGCTCATGGCGAAAAGGATCCTCTTCATCGTCTCCTCCTCTTCAACTCGGCGTCGAAGGCGCGAAGACTATATCACTTGGGTAGGACGGATGAGCGTTTCCTCCGATCTCAAAGCGACCTTCGGGTCGACCAGCGTCGCGCGCTTCCCCGGCACGAGGGGCGTAGCCGTGGAGCGGTCGACGAGCTCCTCTAGAGGCTGCACGTTCTAGAGTGCCTGTGCTGGGTCCATCGCGTGCACGCTTTCGCGAGCGGTGCGGACCAGACCGAGCGGCGCGCCGCTCGTCCGGAGAACGACTTCCATCGACGCGTCCTTGGCTTGTGCGTGATGCGAATAGGTCTGCGGGCGCGCGAGCGCGTGGAGACACGAATGTCGCACATGGCCGACGATGCCTACGACAGTGGCCCGTTCGAGAGGTACAATGCGCGACGTTATGACGCCGGCAGATTCAAAGGTTCGTGTTCGTGTCGCGCCGTCCCCGACGGGCGATCCTCATGTCGGAACGGCTTATCAGGCGCTCCTCAACCACGCTTTCGCGCGGCAACATGACGGGCGGTTCATTTTGCGCATCGAGGATACGGACCAAGCGCGCTCCACGCGTGAGTCCGAGCAACTGATCCTGGACTCGCTGCTTTGGCTCGGGCTCACTTGGGACGAGGGTCCGGATGTCTCGGGACCCCACGCGCCGTATCGCCAGAGCGAGCGCTTATTGATTTACAAGGAGCATGTCGATCGGCTGCTCGCGGACGGCCATGCCTATCGGTGTTTTTGCACGAAGCAACGTTTGGAGGCGATGCGCGCCGAGCACCGCGAGCAGAAAGTCTTCCCTGGCTATGACCGGCACTGTCGCGATCTCGCGCGAGACGAATCCGATGAACCTTTTGTCGTGCGCATGAAGATTCCCACCGAAGGCTATTGCGTGATGCACGATCTTCTTCGCGAAGACATACAGAAAGACTGGGCGTCCATCGACGACCAGATCGTGATGAAGTCCGACGGTTTTCCGACTTATCATCTCGCCAACGTCGTCGACGATCACTTGATGGAGATCAGTCACGTAATCCGGGGAGAGGAGTGGATCAGTTCGGTTCCGAAACACTTGAAGCTCTACGACTATTTCGGATGGGAGCCGCCGGTCTTTTGCCATCTGCCGCTTCTCAGGAATAACGACGCGAACAAGTCCAAGCTTTCGAAACGGAAGAACCCGACCTCCATCAACTATTACCGTCGTGCTGGTTTTCTCCCCGAGGCCATCGTGAACTTCATGGGCATGATCGGTTGGACGCGTGCGGAAGGAGAAGAGAAGTTTACGCTCGCGGAGTTCATCGAACATTTCGACATCGAGAAGTTATCGCTAGGCGGTCCGGTTTTCGATGTCGACAAGCTACGTTGGCTGAACGCGCGCTACATCCGTGAGGACTATGACGGCGCACGGCTCTTGAATCTGCTCCAGGATTGGGCGCTCGGCGCCGACTATCTCGCAAAGATCGTGCCGCTCGCCCAGCCCCGTCTCGAAACACTCGCCGATTGGGGCTTTCTCACCGCGTTCTTCTTCGCGGATCGAGTGCCGATCCGGTCGGAGGATTTGACGCTGAAGGGGAAAGAGCCGTTGGAATTGGCGCGTGTTTTTCAGATGGCGATCTGGCTTTTCGAAGCCCTCCCAGAGTTCAACGAGGGAGCCATCGAAAGCGTTTTGCGCTCGCTATCGGAGAAGCTGGACATCAAGCTTCGCGACCTGACGCGGCCTTTCTACGTCGCCGTCACAGGCTCGAAAGCGTCGACGCCGCTCTTTAGCTCGATGGCGCTCCTCGGACTGGACTTGACCCGCGTACGCTTGCGCCAAGCGATCGAGGTTCTCGGCGGGCTCTCGACGAAGAAAGCCAAAGCGCTCGAGAAAGAGTACCGAGCGCTTTTCGGAGACGAATGAATGCACCTACTCGCCGTGATGATTCTTACTCAAGCTCTGGATCCCGAGCTTCTCTCGGAGCTCTCCTATCGCTATATCGGACCTGACGGCAACCGCACGATCGCGATTGCCGGCGAGCCGGGAAACAACGCCGTCGTGTATATCGGCGCGGCTTCGGGTGGCATTTGGAAGACGACCGATGGCGGCTTGCGTTGGTCGCCTATCTTCGATGATGTCGATGTTGCTTCGGTCGGCTCGATCGCGATGGCACCTTCGGACCCGAACGTCGTGTGGGCGGGCACCGGCGAGACCTTCGTCATTCGCCCGGCGCTTGCGATGGGAAACGGCGTGTACCGTTCGACCGATGCGGGTGAAACATGGGCCCATGTCGGGCTCGGGAAAACGGGCCGTATCGGCCGTCTCGTCGTGAGCCCGACGGATCCTGACGTCGCCGTCGCTTGCGCGGCGGGTCACCTCTATGCGCCGCAGCCCGAGCGCGGCGTCTACCGCACCACGGATGGCGGTGCGACGTGGGAGCAAGTGCTCTTCGTGGACGAGAAGACGGGGTGCTCCGATATCGCGATGGACCCGACGAACCCGCGCATCCTGCTCGCGGGGATGTGGCAGATGCAGATCAACACGTCGGGTCTCGTGAGTGGCGGGCCAGGGAGCGGTATCTATCGCTCGAAAGACGGCGGCACCACGTGGGAGAAACTTTCCGGCGAAGACAAAGGTCTTCCCGGGGGCGAGAGCCATCCACTCGGAAAGATTGCCGTCGCCATCGCGCAGTCGGAACCGGATCGTTGGTACGTTCTGACCGAGGACACGAGCCCCGGCTTCTACCGCTCGACGAATGGCGGTGACGACTGGAAGCTCGTCAGCAACAACCACACGCTCAACGAGCGCGCGCCCTATTACACCCGCTTTGCCGTCTCGCCGGACGACGCCGATAGACTTTATATCGCATCGGTCCGATTCAGCATGTCGGTGGATGGTGGGGAGAGTATCGTCGACAATCCACCGCGCGGCGGCGGCGACAATCACGACGTGTGGATCGATCCGCTGAACGCGGACCGCATCCTTGTCGCGCATGATGGCGGCGCGAGCATCAGCTTGAACCGGGGAAAGACGTTTCAGCGCATCGTGCTCCCGGTCGCGCAGATGTATCACGTGAGCGTCGACGACCAGGTGCCCTATTACGTCTACGGCAACCGCCAGGACGGCTACTCCTATCGAGGGCCGAGCAATAGCCGTGCCGGCGGGAGCATCCCGCTCGGGATGTGGCACGATGTGGCGGGCTGCGAAAGCGGTTGGGCCACGCCCGACCCCGAAGACGACAACATCGTTTGGTCAGGCTGCTACGACGGCGGGCTCGAGCGTTACGACCGGCGCAGCGGCCAGTGGCGCGACGTACGGGTGTGGCCGGAAGCGTCCTACGGCTGGGCGCCCGCTGAAGTGAAGTATCGGTGGCACTGGAATTTTCCGCTTCATATCTCGCCGCACAATCACGAGAAGGTCTACGTTGGAAGCCAGCACGTTCACGTCACTACGGATGCGGGACAAAGTTGGCGTGAGTTCAGCCCTGACCTGACAACGAACGACAAGACACGTCAGGAGGACTCGGGCGGCGGCCTGACGATCGACAACCTCTATACGTTCGACGGCTCCGTTCTCTTTTCGATCGCGGAATCGCCCGTCGAGGAAGGTGTGATTTGGACGGGGAGCGTCGACGGGCAAGTGCACGTATCGCACAATGGCGGCGAAAGCTGGACGAACGTGTCGAAGAACATCGAGAGCTTGTATGTCGAGAGCTGGGTGAAAGCGATCGAGCCTTCACGCTACGACGGCGGGGCGGCCTATGTCGCTTTCAGCAACCACCAAGATGGCGACTTCGCGCCCTACATCTATAAGACGACCGATTACGGCGAGAGCTTCGAGCGCATCAGCGATGGCATTCCCGAGTCGGTCTTCAGCTTCGTTCACGTCGTTCGTGAAGATCCTGAGCGCCGCGGCATGCTCTATGCGGGGACGGACAACCAGGTTTATGTCACTTTGGATGACGGGGAGCACTGGACGTCGCTGCGGACGAACATGCCTCCCGCGCCGATCTACTGGTTGACGGTCCAAGAGCACTTCGCGGATCTCGTCGTCGCGACTTATGGCCGGGGCTTCTACATCCTCGACGACCTCACGCCGCTCAGAGCGCTCGAGCCGTCTTTTCTCGAAAAAGACGTGCATCTTTTCGAGCCGCGGCCCGCGTACCGCTTCCGCGCGACGAAAGGCATCAAGACGGAGAGCGGGAGTCAGGTATCAGGGCGCAACCCCCCGTACGGGGCTTCCATCCACTACCACCTTGCCGAGAAGGTGGAGGATGACGGCGTGAAAATCGAGATCGTCAACGCTGCGGGAGAAACGATTCGCAAGCTCGACACGAGCGGGTCGGAAGGACTTCAGCGTGTATGGTGGGACCTGCGTCACGAAAAATCGCGTGAGGCGAAGCTCCGGACGCCGCCACCCGATCACGACTGGGTTCCGATTGGTGAAGAAGGCTGGCGACGTCTGCGCACGTGGGACCTAGATCTCTTCCCGGGCTACCGGGGTCCGCTCGCGGTGCCGGGCATGTACACCGTGCGTCTGTTGGTCGGAGACGATGTGACGCAGGTACCGCTCGAGGTGCGTAAAGACCCGCACTCGACCGGAACCCAAGCGGATCTCGAAGCGCAAGCGGCGCTGTCACTCGAGATCCGAAACCAGTTGAACGATGTTGTCGACATGATCGACGAGCTCGAATGGACGCGCAAAGAGCTTCTCGACCTCGTGGAGCGCTACGGCGAGCGCGAGGGGATGACGACCATCGTGAGCAATGCGGAGGAGCTTTCGACTTATGCCGTGTCGGTGGAAGGGAAGCTCTTCGACGTCAACTTGACCGGGGCGCGTGAAGACGCGTTTCGCGCCCCGATGAAGCTCTACGGAAGGCTCGGCGCGCTCGGAAACGACGTCGGCCACGACAGCGCCGATTTTCGCCCGACCGATCAACAGCTCGAAGTGCACGCGATTTTGACGAAACGCCTCGACGAAGTCCGCGAAGAGTATCGGAAGCTATTAGAGGAAGACGTGCCTGCGTTCCGGAAAAGCTTCCCTTGAACACCGCGCGACGTGAGCGCGCGGCCGCCTATTGGCTCGGTGAGCGCTTCGGTTTAAACGAAGGCATATCGAATCACTTCACGCTACGCGTGCCAGGGGAATCGGAACGCTTCCTCGCGAACCTCCACGGCCTCCACTGGTCTGAAGTCCGCGCGAGCCGCCTTCTCGTCGTCGATGGCGATGCGCATTCTCGATCGCGAAGAGCCGGACTACGCGGACTAGGAAGCACGCGGATTCCCCAACCGGATCCGGGTTGCCGTTGTTGGACACCCGTCACCTCGAGCGCCAACGTCAGATAAAAGGATTCACGATCTGAAGGCCGTCGAAGCGACGGCCGTGCTGCATATCCTCCGTGAAGACAACACTGCAGCCGCTCGACAAAGCGGCGCGGACGATAAGGCCATCCCAGAAATTGAGTTTGTGAAGTTGGTGAAGATCGATGGCGGCGAGAACGTCGTCCACGCTGACGAACACGACTGCAAAATGCGAAAAAATACGCACCTTTTCCTTTGCTACCGGAGCGGGTACGCCGAGCTTCCTCGTCGCCGTCACAAAATACTCCTGCAGAACTTGTGTCGAGAGTACTCCGCTTTTGGCCCGGCGGGATTGCTCTATGAGGTTGAGAGCGGTTGCCTGCTTGTCAGGAGCGTCGTGGTCGTCCGAGTAGGTCAGGACATTGGTGTCGAAGAAACTACGATCGCTCATGGATTTCTTCTCGGTTGAAACGCCAACCAGCCGAGCGTCCGCGACCCTCCTCCGTCAGCCGACGTAACGCCTTGATGTCATCATCGACGTCGGTCCCGCCCGCGAGCTGTTGTAAGTACTCTCGAACCAGCTGATTGAGGCTCTTGCCCATGGCCTCCGCTCTCTTGCGGGCCTGTTTGATCACGGCTTCGTCTGCCGATAGCGTGATGTTCATGTAAACCTCGAACACATAGACTGTGTGCACGTATTATGTGTTAATCTGACACGTTGTGCAACTCGACCGTCAGCCGACGCTGTCGTCTCACCCTCGCCTTGGAGGCAAGTTCTCGCCCAAACAACGGCTCAGAAGTTACGCACGATTCCGGATAAGATAGCCGAGCGTCATGTCAGTGACACGTGGCCCAGTAACCATGCGTGGGCGACCGCGTTTCCCGACCTCGCTATTTTCGCCATCGCGATCACGATTAACTTGATGGGCGACGGATTGACGGAGAGATGGCAGCCGCACACACGCTAGCCGCGCGCCCGCCACGAGGTTGGTGCCTCCGCTAGCCTGGCTCTACAATAGGGTGATGGGTGAGACCGACAAAAAGCGGCAAGGCGAAGTTCTCGAGAAGATGCGCCAGAGAACCGACAAGCCGAAGCTCTATAAAGTTCTCATCCACAATGACGATTACACAACGATGGATTTCGTTGTAGTGATCTTGGAGATGATTTTCAACAAATCGCCCGCGGAAGCCTATCGGGTGATGATGAATGTCCACATTGGAGGAATCGGTGTAGCGGGCGTCTATCCTTATGATGTCGCGGAGACCAAGGTCGCCATGACCCACGATACCGCGAACGAGGCGGGGCATCCTCTCCGCTGCAGCATGGAGCCGGAATAAACACTTATGTTTAGCGCGAATCTTGAAATGGTATTGAATGTTGCCTATCGCGAGGCGGAGTCGCGCCGACATGCGCATCTCACGCTCGAGCACTTGCTCTTCGCGATTGCCCACGAGCCCAAAGGTGAAGACGTTCTCCTTGCTTGCGGGGTGGATCTCGACAGGCTCCGGGATGACTTGAAGGACTATCTCGAGACCTCGGTCGAGCTCATGCCGAGAGACTCGGATCAAGAGCCGATCCAAACGCTCGCGTTTCAGCGCGTTTTGCAGAAAACCGTCCTCCACGTCCAGAGCTCGGGGAAGACGGAAGCGGATATCGGCGACGCGCTCGCAGCAACGTTGCAGGAGCGCCGCTCGCAGGCGGCGAAGCTTCTCGGAGGGCAGGGTGTGAGCCGGCTCGACATTCTCAACTACATCTCGCACGGGATCTCGAAGGTTCCGTTCATGCCGAATGACGGTCCCGCCCATGCGGGGGAAGGGGACGAAGAAGCGGCGATGGGGCTCGGCGACCCGCTTGCCGCTTTTACCTCGAACTTGACGGAGCGCGCCCGGCGTGACCTCCTCGACCCACTGATCGGTAGGAAAAGCGAAATCCGCCGCGCACTTCAAGTGCTCGGCCGCCGCCGCAAGAACAATCCCGTCTTCGTGGGCGATGCCGGGGTCGGCAAGACGGCGCTCGTCGAAGGGCTCGCTCAGTGCCTTCTCGCCGAGGACGTCCCCGAAATATTGAAAGGCGCCGAGATCTTTTCGCTCGACTCTGGCGCGCTCCTTGCGGGCACACGATATCGCGGCGACTTCGAAGAGCGGTTCAAAGCTGTCATCGCGGCGCTCGAGCAGCGTGACAACCCGATCCTCTTCATCGACGAGCTTCACACGATGGTTGGCGCGGGAGCGACCACGGGCGGCACGATGGATCTCGCCAATCTCGTCAAACCCATCTTGACGGAAGGCCGCGTACGTCTCATCGGCTCGACGACCTTCGAAGAGTTCAAGCATCTCGAAAAAGATCGTGCGCTACACCGCCGACTTCAGAAGATCGTTATCGACGAGCCGTCCTTCGAAGATGCGGTGAAGATCCTAGAGGGGCTTCGCTCCCGCTACGAAGACCATCACAAAGTGACTTACACGCCAGGGTCCCTCGAGACAGCAGTGAAGCTTGCTGGGCGGCATCTTCGGGAGCACAAGCTTCCCGATAGCGCTGTCGATATCATCGATGAGGCCGGCTCGATGCTGCGTCTCGATGCGCAAACGGAAGACGTTCCCAAGGTCGACATCGCCGAGATCGAGAAGATCGTTGCCCGCGTCGCGCGTATCCCAGAGAAGCAAGCGACGGCGTCGGACAAGGAGCGGCTTCGCACGCTCGAGGATTCGCTCAAGCGCGTTGTTTTCGGACAGGAAGCCGCGGTCGAAGTCGTTGCGCAGGCGATTCGCCGAGCGCGAGCAGGGCTCGGTCTCCCGGATCACCCGGCGGGGTCCTTTCTTTTCACCGGTCCGACCGGCGTCGGCAAGACCGAGCTTGCACGCCAGCTCGCGCGTCATCTCGGCAACGAGTTCTTCCGCTTCGACATGAGCGAGTACATGGAGAAGCACGCGGTGGCGCGTCTCATTGGGGCGCCCCCAGGCTATGTCGGGTTCGAGCAGGGAGGTCTCCTCGTCGACGCCGTTCGCCAGCATCCTTATTGTGTCGTGCTCCTCGATGAGATCGAAAAAGCGCACATGGATCTCTACAACATCCTTCTCCAAGTCATGGATCACGCCACGCTCACCGACAATAATGGCCGCAAAGCGGATTTTCGTCAGGCAATCCTCATCATGACCTCGAACGCGGGCTCTCGCGAAATGAGCCAGGCTGGCGTCGGCTTCGGCAGCAACTCCTCGAAGGAGGCGCCATCGCGCGCCAAGAAAGCCATCGAGCGGGTGTTCAGTCCCGAGTTCCGCAACCGACTCGATGCCGTTGTTACCTTCGAGTCTCTTAGCGAGGACGTCATGGAGACGATCGTCGAGAAATTCATCCTCGAGCTCGAAGCCCAGTTGCGAGAGCGTCGCGTCGCGTTCACTCTCCAGCCGGAGGCGCGGGTCTATCTTGCGAAAAAAGGCTACGACCCTGTCTACGGCGCGCGGCATCTCGCTCGGACCATCCAGTCGGAAGTTCGCGATCCGCTGACGGACGAGATTCTTTTTGGTGAGCTCGAGCATGGCGGCACGGTCACGATTGGCTTCGACGGTGAAAAACTGACTTTCGGTGTCGACGCGCCAGGCCCAGCGGCGCCCGCTTCAGAGAAGCCCTCGCCTGCAGGCGCCTCCTGAGGCGCGCGTCGCGCATGACCGTCTACCGGCTCGGGAGCGACATTGTATTCCCTCCGGTCGAGGAAGCCGAGGACGGCCTTCTCGCGGTCGGGGGCGATCTTAGGCCGGCGCGGCTTTTGCGCGCCTACGCCGAAGGCATTTTTCCGTGGTACTCGGAAGGGGAGCCGATCCTTTGGCACTCTCCGGACCCAAGATTCGTCCTCACGAGCGACCAGTTCCGTATGCCTCGAAGTCTCCGGCGCACGGTCAAGAGCGGTCGGTTCGAGCTCACGATGGACGAAGCTTTCGCTCGAGTAATGGAAGGCTGTGCTACCGTTGCGCGCGCCGGACACGGCGGCACGTGGATCACGGAGGAAATGAAAATTGCGTATGGTGAGCTACACCGACTCGGGTTCGCGCACTCCGTCGAAGTGTGGAGTCAAGGAGAGCTCGTTGGGGGACTCTACGGCGTTTCGATTGGAGCCGCCTATTTCGGCGAGTCGATGTTCACGAGTGCGAGCGATGCATCGAAAGTCGGCTTCGTCGCCCTCGTCGAACAGCTCGATGCCTGGGGTCTCACACTTATCGACTGCCAAATCTACACCGAGCACCTCGCGCGCTTCGGCGCAAGAGCATGGCCGCGCCGTGTATATCTCGAAGCGCTGCACCAAGCTGTGCAGTCACCGACTCGGCAATGCCGGTGGCAGTTCGATGGAGTGGGCTAGTAAAGTTCCCTGGAGCCTTTAGGGCTCTTGGCCCTCTGACTACGCCGCGCGGCGTCGTGCGAGTGGGCGCGTTCTTACGGAACCTACGCAAGCCCGGTCGTAGGATGGGCCCGTCGGAAGCCGGAAAATCTTTCGACTCTCTAGCGTTCCGCGGGCCGTGGCCCGTCAGGTGGAGACGTCACTCAGTGCCTCCTAGCTGAGCTGCAACATCGCAGCTATACCAAGTTGTATAAATCTTTGTGCCGTCATTGTCAACGGATTTGTTTTGCGCTTTTCACGCGGTCATGGCCGCGATAGGTTTAGGGTGTGAAGACACAAACTCTGATAAGTCCGTCGGTGCTATTGCTGCTTTCATCGCGATGGCGTGCCTTGCGACGTGGTATTGGACGCGCGAAAGGCTGCCCGATACGATCCGGATCGCGACCGCGTCGCGCGGGAGCTTTTACTTCGACATCGGAAACGCTCTCTCACGATATCTCGAAGAATCGGTGCGACGGCCTGTCGAGATCGTGCAAACGGGGGGCTCGCTCGACAACTTGAAGCTTCTCGTCGAAGGTGACGCGGACCTCGCGATCATCGAAGCGAGCGCGTTTCCGGTGGATGGTATTGGTGTGCTGTCGCCGCTCTTCTCCGAGTTCTTGCACGTCGTCGTGCGTCGCAGCTCAGGTATTGCGTCCGTGGCGGATCTCGATGGTGCACGTATTGCGCTCGGAGAGCCCGGATCGGCGATGCGGCAAGACGCGCTGAGGGTGCTCGATCACTATCGAATCGACGCGCAGAGCACCGACATTGTGGACGGCTCGGTCGAAGCGCTTCTCGCCGACGACTCCATCGACGCCGCGATGGTAACGACTGGCCTCCTCAGCCGCACGCTCGAGCCGCTATGGTCCGATGCGTCGTTCGACCTTCTCTCCGTGGAGGACGCTGCCGCGTTGTCGCTTCGTCACGCCTTTTTCTTCGAGGCCGAGATCCCGCGTGGTCTCTATCATGAGCGGCCGTCGATCCCATCGGCCGACACGACGACCATCGCCACCACGGCGCTACTCGTTGTGCGCGACGACGCCTCGCAGCTCCTCGTCCATTATCACACTCTCGAAACGCTTTTCGAAAGCGACCTTCGTTTCCAGTTCGTGACGTTGATCAAAGCGAGCGAGGCAGAGCAATGGCGCCTCATTCCATTGCACCCCCTCGCGCGGGCCTATTTCCGTCCTTACGAAGGCATCGAGCTGCTCGCGAGCTTCATGGAATCTCTCGCGGCGATGAAAGAGCTTCTTTTCGCACTTGCGGCCGGGCTCTATTTGCTCTGGTCCAGCTATCGCGACAGCAAGCGAAAAGAGGAGGAGCGCGCGCTTCAAGAGCTCAAGGAGCGCCTCGATAGGCTCTTGGATGAGACGATCCGAATCGAGCGGGCGCAGATGAATACCGAGAGCTCGACCGAGCTCAAGGACTATTTGGACGCAGTCACGACCATCAAGCTGAAGGCGCTCGAGGAGCTTTCTCACGAAGATTTGCGTGGCGACCGAGTCTTTCACATCTTCTTGACGCAGTGCGCCAATCTCATCGCGAAGATCCAATCGAAGATAGAGATTGCGAGCCGTTAACGTTACTGCTCAATGCTCGCTCTCTCTTGACCTTGCGCCGAGCTCGCCCGGCGTGTCGTCGGGGCATTAACCCTAATCGCAAATAAACGTCACCGTGTCTGAGGTCTTTGGCCCCGTGAATAGCACCTTTTCCAGGTTCTGCATACACCGTGCAGAATCACCTATAGTGGCGGCGAGCGGGTGCCCCAGCACGAGCTTCTCGCCTGCGCCCAAGTGCGGCTGTTTCGCGTTTTCGTGCTTCGAAGATTTTGCGATTAGGGTTAATAAGGGGCGGGCCGGGCTCGCTCCGCTCGCCAGGGTGCAGATGACTTTTTCAGCACTCTGCTAGTGCCCGGTAGTGCTCGAGCTCGAAGCGCGGCGTGCACACGCAGTAAAAAACGAGATCGCGGTCAGAAATGTTGGTGATGCGTTGCGAGCAGCCCCTCGGAATGACCACGATATCTCCCGGCCCGACTTCGGCCGGCTTGAGGCCTTCGACTTCCATGCGGCCGCGGCCTTCCGTAATGACGTAGCGCTCGTCGACCAAGAGCAGATGGAGCGCCGTCGTGACACCCGGCTCGACCCGCGCCCGGGCGATGCCGACCTCGGGGTCCCGGGGGTCGTTCCCCGTTTCGAGAATGTGGCAGCGCTCTTCGGTGACGCGCTCGTTGGCTTCGACCGCTCTCGCAATGTAAGGCTCCATGGAGCGGAGTCTAACATCGCGTGGTAGGATCCGCTCTGGAGTCACATGATTGCGCGTGTTTTGGCCGGGCTTTTGATTGGAGCCCTGGGTTTCAGCTCACCCATTGCCGCGCAGGAAAACGAGCCCAATGAGCCCATTGAGATTGAACCCGAGCTCGTCTGGACGTGCGCAGTGCACCGCGACGTCACCGAGAGCGAGGCAGGGAATTGCGAGTTTTGCGAGCGTGAGCTAATCCAGACGCTCGTTCAGCAAGCTTGGAGCTGTCCCATACACTCGGTGATCGCAGAGCGCGCGCCCGGGAAATGCCCGATTTGCGCCCGGGAGCTCTACCTGATCACCGAGGAAGTCACGTTCGCCTGCCCGATGCATCCGGAGGTGAGCGAGGTCGCGCCGGGGAGCTGTCCCATTTGTAACATGTCGCTCGAACCTTCTACTTCGACGAGGCCGCATCAGGACCACAATCCGAAACATGGCGGGATGTTCTTCATGGCCCCGGATAATTGGCACCATCTCGAAGGCACTTACCCCGAGGAGGGCGTCTTTCGCGTCTATCTGTATAACAATTTCTCGGAACCCTTGAACGTGAAAGCGTTCAAAGGCCGCGCCGTGCTCAAAGAGGTCTTCGATACGGACACGAAGCAAACGCGCGAGTTGCTCGCCTATCCTCTTTTAGCTGCTTGTGACGGCACTTATCTCGAAGCTCATATCGGTAGCGCGGATTTGCCGCGCGAAGTCACGGCAAAGGTTCGGTTCGAGAGAAAGGTTTTCGATCGGTTCGACTTCATCTTTGCCGATATCTCGGTGGACGCTGAGATTATCGCGCCCACGGCTAGCGCGCTCGGCGAGCTCGTCATCCCCAAAAGCCCTGCCGGAATCGCCACGGCTATCGCCGAGCGCAACGTGAGGGTGCGCGAGCTCGTGACCGCGGGTCATTTCACGCAGATCTACTTGGCGGCGCTCGACGCAAAAAATCTCGCGGTCGCGCTCGAACGACATCTCGGGGAGGCGCCCGCCGCGCGCCGCGCGTCGCTCCAGTGGGCGCTTCGCCAGCTCGTCCGCTCGGCTTGGCTCATCGACGACTACGGAGATCTGGGGAACAAAGAAAAAGTCTATATGGCCTATGACTTGTTCGACGAAGCGGTGGAAGCCATTCGGAGCGTTTACGAATGAGGTGGCTAGGCCGGGCAGCCTTCACCGTTGTCGCACTTGCTTTCGCCATACCTGTTTGGGCCCATAAGCCTACCGTGACGACGTTCACTTATAACAAGGACATCTATCCCATCTTCGCGGCGAAGTGCGGCTCGTGCCATCGCTCGGGTGGCGTGGCGCCGATGTCGCTTCTGACCTACAACTCGGCCTTCCCGTGGGCCGTCTCGATCAAGAACGAAATACTGAACCTTTCGATGCCGCCCTGGTTCGTCGACGAGCGATTCGGGGCTTTCAAACATCGTGGCGCTGTTTCGGCGAAAGAGATGGACACGATCGTCGATTGGTGTCTCGGTGGAAGCCCGGAAGGGGACCCCCCTACGAACTCGCCGAGCCCGCCGAGCGCCGATGCTCGTTCATGGCCGCTCGGCAGTCCCGACCTCAAGCTCGCGATGCTTTCTGCCTTCGAGCTCGATGCGGATAGCTCGGAGGCCGTCGAAGAGATCGTTCTCGCGACGGGTCTCGGAGCGGATCGCACGTTGCGTGCGATCGACTTCCGGCCCGGAAGTGCGAACATCGTCCGTTCGGCGACGATGACGCTCGGTAATGCCTCGGAGCCGCTCACGACGTGGGTCCCGGGGCAGACGCCGCAGGCGCTTCCGAGCGGCATCGGGTGGCGGGTGCCTGCGGGCGCCGAGATCCGGCTGCGCCTGCACTACAAGAAAACGTGGCTCGATGAGGGTTCGGCGGTTTTTGATCAGAGCACGCTCGCGCTTTATTTTCACGAAGGCGACGCCGCCAAGCTGGTCGAGACCGTTGCCGTGAACGCGGGCTCGCCTCTCACGATGGGGCGTCCCGGCGAGCTCATAGCCCTCGTGCCGACACTCGAGAAGGATATCGACGCGTTTAGCGCGGAGCTCGTCCTACCGGATGGCTCGCGCGAAGCCCTCATCCGCTTGTATCAACCGCGCTCCGACTGGCCGCGCAAATATTGGCTCGCTGAGCCGGTGCCACTCCCTTCGGGAAGCCGTGTTGAAGTCAGCGCTACAGCTTCCGAGCCGGCTACCCCCTCGATGCTTCTCGACATCGTCTCCCAGTAGCCCCAGCAAAAAAAGAAGGGAACCGGACCCGCACGAGGCTTTTAGTACCAATAGACAAAATAATTTGTCAATTGTAGAATGACGCCGTAACGATGCCCACGAGTTCCGTGAAAGTGCTAGATGACGCCGCGAGCGTGAGCGCGGCCTTAGCACCAATCCGTCGTCGGATCCTGAAAGAGCTCGTCGAGCCGGACTCCGCGGCCGGACTGGCCGTGCGGCTCGAGATGCCACGCCAGAAGGTGAACTACCACCTGCGGGAGCTCGAGAAAAGTGGTTTCGTCGAGCTCATCGAGGAGCGCCCGAAACGGGGCTGCATCGAGCGCATTTTCCGGCCGAGTGCGAAGGCTTTCGTGATCGACCCGGCGCTTCTCGGACCGATCGCGGCGGACGGAGCCACGATCCGCGATCGTTTCTCGAGCGCTTACCTCGTCGCTGTCGCTGCCCGGATGATCCGCGACGTCGCGGTCCTTCGAGAGCGTGCCGCTCGGGCGCGAAAGAAGCTCTTGACCCAAACGCTCGAGACTGAAATTCGTTTCGAGAGACCCGAAGATTTCGACGCGTTCACCGAGGAGCTTGGCAAGGAAATGGAGCGCCTCGTTCAAAAACACGGAGCTTCTGAAGGAGCCCGAGGCCGGCGATTCCGCTTCGTGCTCGGAGCTCACCCAGCGCGCAAGGAGGCGACATGAGCAAGACACGGCGAAGAGAGCAACGTATCGAGATTCGAGCTTCCGTCGAAGCGGTTTGGAAAGCGATCACGGATGCCGAAGAGATCATCCGCTGGTACGCGCCTGAGGCGGAGGTCTCGCTATCTGAAGGAGGGCGCTACTGGGTATCATGGGGCGAAGGGATGGCGGGCGCCTCCCGGATCGCGCGCTTCGACAAAAACCGCCATTTGCGGCTGGTGCACGAATCCGAAGAGCCTACGAAGCTCGACGAGCCGATGGTCGAGGAATATTTTCTCGAGTCCGATGGCGAGATCACGGTGCTGCGACTCGTCCAGTCCGGCATCCCGGCCGCGGCCGAGTGGGATGACTTCTACGAAGATACCGGCCGCGGCTGGAAGATGTTTTTTGCCGGACTTCGGCACTACTTGGAGCGACATCTCGGTCAGGCGCGCGAGAACATCATGTTCATGCAGCCCGTGCGCATCCCGGTGGACGAAGCGTGGCAGAAGCTCATGGGACCCGAGGGGCTCGCCGCCGAAGGCGACCTCGGAAGTGTCGGTACCGGCGAGCGAGAATCGCTCACGACCGCGTTCGGGCAAGAGCTCGAAGTCGAGGTGCTCGTTCGCGAGCCGCCGCACACGCTTTCGATGCGCATCGACAACCTCGAAGATTCACTCCTCGCGCTTGATTTCGAGCGCATGGGCGGGCAAACGTTCCTATATGCGAACCTCTCGACTTTCGGCGTTCCCGCCGAAGAGCTCGAAGAGCTCAGAGGGCAATGGAAATCGTGGCTCGATCGCTTGTTCCCCGTGCCGGAAGGAACGCCGGCATGATGGTTCTCGGATTGGCCCTTTGGCTCGTTCTCGGACAGAGTCTCGACGACATGACGGCGGCTTACATCGCGTCCAATCGAGTCATCGATGAGCACGGCGTGCTATCAAAGATGGAAGGCGAGGAGCGCTTGGTGGTCGAGATCGCGTACGAGCGCGAACGAGACGGACCTCAGGGTTGACGGCGTAGCACCTTGCCCGGAGTCGCGCTAGTCGGCTCGCCATATTCGATCACGATCTCACCGTTTACAAGAACGAACTCGATCCCGGTGGAATACGAGAGAGGTTCTGTGAACGTCGCCGTGTCCTGGATGCGCGTCTCGTCGAAAACGAGAATATCCGCGGCCATGCCCGGCTCGAGCCGTCCGCGCTGATTGCGTCTGAGGATCCTTGCCGGCAGAGACGTGAGCTTCCGAATCGCGTCTTCGAGCGGGATCACCTGCTCCTCGCGCACATATTTTGCGAGGACGCGCGGGAAGGCACCAAAGGCGCGCGGATGGGAGCTTGCCACGGCCGTCGGGTTCGTGGGCGAGGCGTCGTTGTCGAAGCACATGAAATCTGCTTGCATCGCGAGATGCTTCTGCTCTTCATTCATGCTCTTTGGCGCAACACCGCAGCCACCCTGCGCCACGAGATCGAAGAAGGCGTCCCAGGCATCGACGCCTAGCTTGTCGCCCGCTTCCTGGACGGAGAGCCCCACGAGCTCGGGAGGCGTCTTTTGACCCACCCGCGTGATGAGGACATTGTCCCAGTCGTTGCCGACGTGGCGGTACCAGTTCTCCCAATCCGAGGTCTCCTCGACTTCTTCGCGCAAGCGCGCGCGCACGACTTGATCGCCGAGCGTTGCGATGAAGGCTTTTTCGCCGCGCGCATAGTGGCGCGGATGGAGAAACGAGCCGAGACCGATGCCGTTTCGGATGTAGGGATAGACATCGGCGGTGACGTCCATCCCGTCGTCGATAGCGTTTTGAATGTGCTCGAGGGCCTGCTCCATCAAGGGCCAGTTTTCCTCTCCCGCCGCCTTCAAATGGTAGATGTGGACCGGGATTCCGGCGCCGCGGCCGATCGCGAGCGCTTCGTCGATAGCTTCGAGAACGTGATTACTCTCGTTGCGCATGTGCGTGAAGTAGACGCCGCCTTTTTGGGCAGCGGCTTTCGCGAGCTCGATGAGTTCTTCGGTCGTCGCGTAGGCGCCCGGCGGATAGATGAGCGAGCTCGAGATGCCGACGGCGCCATCCTCCATCGCCTGGGCGATGAGCGACGTCATCTCTTCGAGTTGCGCTTCGCTCGGCGCGACGTCTTCATCGCCGAGGACGATGCGGCGTACCTGCGCCGCCCCGACGTTGTGAACCACATTCAAAGCGACACCCGTGTCCTCGATAATACGGAGATACTCGGCCAAGCGCGTCCAGCGGTGCGGGAGCTCGGCGAGGTCGAGCTCGGCAAAGGTGCGGGCGTTGTGAGGCGCAAGCGAGAGGCCTTCGCCGGCCATCATTGTAGTGATGCCTTGGCGGAGCTTGCTCTCGGCGGTGACCGGATCGCGTAACAGGGGAAGGGTGCTGCCGCCCATCATGTCGATGAAACCCGGTGTCACGACGCGCCCCTCCGCATCGATGACGCGTTTGGCGCGCGCGGCGTCGAGCTCACCGATGTCCGCGATGAGGCCCTGAAGGACAGCGACATCGGCCTCACGAGCCGGGCCGCCGGTCCCGTCGATGACGCGACCGCCTTGAATGAGAATGTCGTATTCGGGCGCTCGCTCGCATGCGAGAGCGCAAGAGACAACGAGACTTGCGACAAGAACGCGCACTGAAAACACCTCCACGACGGTCGTGAGGAGGGATTATGAAGGGAAGATTCCCAGATCGAAAGCGGAATCGGCGATCCACGTCATCCACCCGACGTAGATCAGCATCATGACGGCGGCTTTACCCAAGCCCGCCTTTTTCCCCATTAGTATCAAGGAGATGACAGCAACCGTCACCCACAGGAGCACGATGCGCAGAATCTGCACCTGCGCTGCCGAGGTCCCGGCAACGGCGCTCAGCGACACGTCGCCGAAGATGAGCGAATACACGAGAAGCGGCAGCCCGAGCGAGACCGCAATGTCGAAGATATTCGAGCCGAGGGCGTTCGAGACGGCGTCGTCATAATTGCCGTTGCGTGCGTCCTTCACTGAAAGCACGGTGTCGGGCACGCTCGTCGCAGCGGCCGCGAGCACGACCGCGGTGAAGTAGGTGGGGATGTCGAGCGCTTCCGCGACTCTGATGACGGATTCAGCGAGCAAGAGACAGGCGGCGCCAAGCACCGCGACGGCGCCTGCGAGTACCGTCCACGCCGAACCCGCCGTGAAGCGTTGGCCACCAAAGAGCAGCGTATTGAAGTCGAAGGTCAGGAGCGCTTTGAGCTTCGAACTCAAGGCACCACCGACTTCCTCCTCCTCGTTCTCCTCTTCACTTCTTTCGAGACTAAACTTTCGGTTGTGGTAGAGGAGATGCGCGCAGTAACCGACATAACTCAAGAGCAGCAACGCGCCCGCGACCCAGGTCAACGTCGTTTTGCCAAGAAAGACGATGAGCATCACTTCGCCGATGACGAGCCAGATACCGTCTCGCAGAACGGAGCGTGAGTCGACTTCGATATGGGTCACTTGGGTCTCGACACCGTTTTTCTTCGTCCCCCAAATCACGACGACGAAGATGCAAATGGCGGGGATGATGAGCCCGTTGAAGACCGCGGAGCCTGCCGCGGTCGCGACACCTGCGGAGAAGCCGTCCAGATCCTGGTAAACGAACAGGAAGACGGCGGTCGTCAGCAGCTCCGGCATCGAGGAGCCGGCGGCGTTGATCGTCGCGCCTTTGATCCCGGCTGCGAGGTCGCGCCCGAGATAGTTCGAGGCGGATTCGAACGTGTTACTGGCAAACATGATCACGATGCTTGCGAGCGTGATGAATCCGAGCGAAACGAGTAGTTGTTCGATGTGCATCGGGGGATCGAGGGCGGTCTAACGGTCGTCTTCCGCGACGACGACGGGGCTGTCTTGCTCGGTGAGTGTAACCTCCGAATCCTTGAGAGGTATCAGTTTAACACCAAAGTTTGCGTCCGCATCGCTTTCGAGGGCACTGAGCTTGTATCCGAGACAAATCTCTGCATCTCTTTTTTGTGCTACTCGCATCAAATCGCCGAATCGGCACGTGACTGGAAGATTGTGGAAATAGAGCCAAGCCGGCTTGACGTAGATCTCGGAACCGTCTTCTTGGAAGAGGTTGTCATAGACACGCTGTATGTCTCTTTCCTCGCTAATCTGGGCGAAGATCATCGACACCATTCTGTCCGAGATGATGAAGTCGTTGACGCCCGCATGGGACACGAGCTCGCGATTAAGGGACTCGAGCACTTCGGTGATGAGCTTCGTTTCGACGCTCTTGCCCGCTTCCGTGAGCGCTTTTTGCAGTTTGCGCAGATGCAGCAGCACAACGATCGTCTCGGAGTCGATTCGCTCGGGCTCACTATCCAGGGTCGGTTTCTGGGGGAGGATGATGACGTTGTTGTAGAGAAACGGGGACATCGACTCGAGCTCGTCACAGATGAGAGGATCTTTGTCGATGAGGCGAACGGTCGCAGTGCTCTCCGCGTCGAGCTTCCGGATGGTCTCCATCAGTTGCGGCGGCGGATCTTTGACCATGACGTCGATTTGCGAGCCGTCGAGAACGTAATCGGCATATTCGCGGATGATGATAGGTGCTTTATAGCTCCAACCGAGTATGAGCTGGCGCTCGAATTTCAAACGAATGCGCTCGTCCGGAATCCTGCCTTCTTTCGGGGTCATGACGGGGTGTGGCAGAAACTCGATGGTCGAGTCGTCTTCCGCGACGATGAGGATCTCGTCCTCGGTTGTTATCTCCCGGTCGAGCGCAGGCCGGATTTCTATCTTCCCGTCCGGAACTCGAATCCCGATGGGAACGCCGTCGGGAAAGTGAAATTGCAGCCGGTCGAAGCGAAGGCCGGACCATGCCGGGTTGTTGTGGAAATACATCTCGCAGCCTTCAAAGCTCAGAAGCTCCGAATAAACGACCGAGAGGCCGCTCGTACGAGACGTCTGCACCATGATCTTCGCAAGGATTTCCTCGGCGTCGATGACGGACACCATTTCGGGAGCGATGTCCTTCACCACTTGCCGGTTCCGGTCGGTGAAGATTTCCGCGACAATCGAAAAATCCGCGCCGTCCCCGAGTCGCGATTCGACGGCGAGGACGGTCTTGACCACCTTGGCGTCGCTCGAGAGCTTGGTCTCGAGGCTCGCGGCGGGGTTGCAATGGGCGAGCACGATGGCGGATTTCGCCTCGCGGGCGCTGACGCGGTCGAGCGCTTGGACAGAAGCGGGGGCCCCGCTGCGCGTCACGATGCGCGTGTTCCTCCGGTCGGTGAAGTTGCTCCGGAGGTACTCGTCCATCTTCTCTTTGTCCTTTTCCGCGAGGATGACGACGACCGGATCGGATTCGCTCTCGTTCGCCTCGACGAGCTCACGGAGGATCTCGACCACGCGCGGGCTCCAGCCGAGGATCAAGGAGTGACCCGACTCGAGCACTTGGCTATGGCCTTTTTTCAGATGCGCGATCGCCTGGTCGAGCGCGGTGGTGAGAAACGCAATGAAAGCAGAGAAGATGACGACGCCCGTGATGCCGGCAACGACGGCCGCGGTCTTGAAAATCGTCGGCGTGTCGTTGTCCTGGACCATGTTCCCGGGGTCGGTCAGCTGGAGAAAGATGACCCAAAGCTGGTCGGCGAGGGTGTGCTCTGTGTCGGGGGCAAACTGGTGGAACAGCCATCGCATCGAGCCGATCAGGGCGATCGAGCCGAAAAAAGCGACGATGAGGGACAGAAAGAGAGGGCCGCTGCCTCGCGCGAGGAAGCTGTCGATGCGATAGCGCCAACGCTGTCGGAACGTGATTGCGTGCGATGCCATAGACTCGTCGCCCTAAAAAAGAGCGGCCTTGGAATTTCAGGAATTTGGACTGGATGGTTCGAGAACTATGGTTCTAGTTTAGCAACTGGGGCGCGGACCGCCACCGGGCGTCTCAGGGAGCCATCACGCCGGCCCAAACGAGCCCGTATAGGGCGAGCGCCGCGTAGGCGCCGCTGACGAGGTCGTCGAGGATGATCCCCCAGGAGCCGTGCATGTCGCGGTCGATCTGCTTGGCGGGAGGAATTTTGACGATGTCGAAGATGCGGAAGAGGAGAAAGCCAACGAGGGCGACCTGCCAGAGCTCGCCCCCCCGGAAGAGGATGGGGACGACGAGGTAGCCCGCCACTTCGTCGAGCACGAAATTCCCCGGGTCATCGTTGTTCCAGTACCCTACGGCCCAAGGGGTCAGGAAGTGGTTTGCTGCCGCCACGAGCGCCAGGCCGAGAACCAGCATCGGGACATGCCACGAGGCGTCAAGCCAGAGCACGACGCCGACGTGATAGGCCACGCCGACGAGCGCGCCGAAGCTGCCGGGGGCGATAGGGGCGAGGCCGAGGCCGAAGGACGTACCGATGGCCAGATAAAAAAACCGCCGCAATTTGGACATGAACGCCGAACTCTATCGACTCTGCGCGCGCGCGTCCAGTTTTACGGTCTGATTTCGGCAATTTTCTTATGATGATGTCCGCTTACGATGCTCGGGCAAACGCTTACGGAGGTTTTGTCTCCAAGCGGAATGGCGCTGAGCGAGTTTTTCGAGATCGCGTCCCGCTTGCGAATGCTGTGGCGGCGGCGCATGGGGCGGCTATCACGCATCGGGATTTGAAGCTGGACAACGTGATGGTTCCCGAGGACGGCGGATCAAGGTGCTCGACTTTGACTCGCTTTCGAGCCAAGATTTTCGTAAACCTCTTGGGTGGGTAGGTTGCGGGGATAATTCGGCGCCGAAAAAGCGAAACTCAAAGGAGAGGCCCGAGATGCCGATTTGAAAGCCGTGCGAACCATCTGATGCACCTTTCTAATCTAATCCGAGGCCCGCGAGATTATCAACTTCGCGCCCAAGCATCTGTGACCCTTGAAGCGCGGGGAAACACAGACAGTGAAATGTAGGTAAAAGGGCCACAGGGGCGGTCGAAGCGCCAGGGGAAGGCGGCAAGCAGCGCCAGCGGGTGAGACACCAGGAATCGCTATAATATCAGAAGCGTCGAGAACGCCCAGAAGAAAATGGCCGAAATTTTGGAGAAAGCGCTCGACATCGCGCTTGAGAAGGAAGACCCGAAGAAGAAGCTCGAGCGTCGAAGGAAGAGGCAGAAACCAGCCTCCGAGATATCTCGTTCAGAACGAGATGGCGAAAAAGACCAGCGCGCCAAGTCACGATACGTGGCATCGGAGGTTTCCGAGCGGGTTCACGAACGAGACGGCTATCAGTGTTCGTATTTTGGTCCGGATGGGACACGTTGTACGGCCCGCGTGGGACTCCACCTCGACCATAAGTCGCCGTTCGCTATCTTTCGCAACAAGGTGAGCAAGCTCTTAGGCTCTTGTGCCCCTCCCACAACCTGCTGATGGCGGAGCGTGTCTATGGAGTGGATTTCATCCAGCAAAAAATTCGTGAAAGGCGCAGGTCGCGGTCGCCATAACGCTCTACCCCGCGTGAGGGGCTAATCGGGCACTTTGGTTCTATCGATATCCTTACCGTGCGTGAGCTTGAGGCCTAGGCTTACGAGCGCGATCCCGCCGCCGAGATAGATGAGGTCGATGGGTTGCTCGAACTTCAAGTCGATAGTGACCTTGAGAAACATGATGGTGAGGATCATCAGCACGACCTTACCGAGAACGCTCTTGAGCTCTTCGAGCGAGCTGAAGATGAGCCAGTCTGGGCGGATGTCCGTTTGCTCGAGGGCGGGGTCGATGCGCGAGACGAACAGATCGTAGGACCCGAGTCCGAAGATCAGGAGTACGATCCCGACGAGGAAATCGTCGACGACAGTAATGACGCTGATGATGAATGCGTTATACGTTAGGAGCCCGTTGCCTTCTTCGCTGGCGAGGTGGCCGTGGTTGGTCCATAGAGTTGTCGCGAACTCGCCGACGAGGGCCGTTGTTTCGACGATCCCGAGCACGAAGACGACGCTCGACGCCATCAGGAGGCCGATCACGCCCGGTACGATCACGAGGCGGAAATGCCATAGAAAGTTTTCGAACCGGCGCTCGATGGTGCGACTCAGACGGCTACGGTTCGAGTGTTGGGGCTGGTCGGTCATAGAACTCTAGGTAGGTTTGGATGTGGCTAGATTTTTATTGTACGGGTGCACCCGTCGGGGCGCAATCCCTCGACGTCAGGCTTGCCACACTTCGGCCGCCACGCGGAGGTAGTTCTCGCCGAGAATCTTGCCGACTGTCGCCGCTTGCTTAGCCGCGGGCGCCGAGGCGGTCGATGAGGTTTACGACGTGTGCGAAGTCATCGAAGCCGTCGAGGTTCCGCTCCGCAGCTTGTTTCCTAGAACTGCAGCTCATGCTGCAAGTCGTCAGAACCTCACGGCGAGTGTGAAGAAGAAGCGGACGCGGCTCTCATCGAAGACGGGATCCAGATTGAATCCGTAGCCGACTCGGAAGAGGATGTTCCAGATCGGCGTGAGGAATTGGAGCTCGGCGCCGGCGTCGTAGCGCAGCTTAGGGGCTGTTACATAATAATATTTACAAATACGAGTTCGGTAAGAATTAATACCCTCAATCAAGCACGTCGGGGATGGAGAGTGTAATTCCAGTTGCCGTGGAAGGGGTGGATTTTGAGTCGAAGCTCCTGCATTTCTTCGTTACTGACCTTCTGGCCTGTCTCGTAGGAGTTCTTGTCCAGCATGGCCTTTACCTTCAAGCCGGTTCGGGTCTTGGTGTTGCCGATAAGATTGACGACCGCCTCGTAGCTCACGAGAGGCCGTCCTTTCCAGTTCATGCTGACAAAGGAGAATAGTCGATGTTCGATTTTGTTCCATTTACTGGTTCCCGGTGGATAGTGGCATACGGTGATGGGAATCTTCAGTTGGTCCGATAGCTTTTGGAGGTGGAGCTTCCAGCCTCGCAGCCGGTTTCCGTTGCTTCCACCGGCGTCCGCGCAAACAAGCAGACGTTTCGCCATCGGATAAGACTTTTTTCCGAGTATGCGCCACCATCTCCGGATGCTTTCTACCGCGAATTCCGCAGTCTCGTGAGTAATGCCGACGTTGACCAGCGCTTCGTCGCGGGACACATCGTAAGTCCCATAGGGAATTGCTTTGCCCTCAGCCATACTGGGGAAGTCGTGTACAAGAACCGGCTCACCTCCGCCCTTCTTCTTCCTCCACGTTTTACCCCTGTTTTCAAAGGCTCCTATCAATTCCTTCTTCTTGGTATCGACGCTCACGACCGGATCCTTGCTTCGCATGAACTTGCTTACTTGCTTGTTGATGTAACGAAACTGTTTGTCCCGATCCGGGTGCTGATCCCCTTCCAGTCTCTTCACGTTAGCTTGCAGCGAGTAACCCATTTCTCCTAGGCGTCGAGCAACTGTCACGTGCGAGACATCGTGACCTTTGCGTTCAAGCTCCTCCGCCATCGCTCTCGTGGACTTGTTCGTCCATTTGAGATGCTTCATCGGGTCGCCGGCGGTTCTTTCGTCGAGGATCTTCTTCAGCTGCCGCTCGATTCTCGGGTCTAACTCCTCGACCCGCTTTCTCCCCCCGCCAGGCTTGCGCACTCGGGCGCTGTCGTCATCAACTATCGGCGCTTTCGCTTTGAGTTCCGCCACGCCCTTCATGATGGTCGGCCGCGACATCCCCGTAAGTCGTGACAGCCGACTGACCCCGCCGCGTCCTTCTTCAAGCGCCCGTTGAGCCACAAAAACACGCGCTTGCGCTTCGTTCAACGTCCCCAGCACCCTCAACCAGTGACGCTCAGACTCTGGTACCTTTCGATCTGTTGCCATCCTCGTATAGTCTCGCAACCAGCAGAGGATAGCAGCAATGACAGTGTATTGTAAATATTAATATGTAACAGGCCCTAAGGCATCTCGAGGCCTTCGAAGTCGGTCGCGTAGACGTTTCCGATATCGAAGAAGCCCGTGAGCCGGACGCGCGGGTGAGGCGCGAACTGATACTCGGCTGCGGCGAAGACGAGCCGGTCGCCGCCCACGACGATGTCGGCGTCGCGCGGCCCGACGCCGCGGATGGCGAAGCCGCGCATGTCGTTCTCAGTACCGAGGAACAAACGTTCGAAACGCGGCAGCCCGTCGGCTACGGTCGCGCCGAATGACCAGACGGCTTCGACGCGGCCCGAGAGCGCTAGCAGGTGCCGCCGGCTTCCACCGAGACGCACGAGCTGGGTGAGCTGAGCGCGCGCGTGGGCCGCTTCGACGTCTCCGGTCACGAGTTCGACACCGAGAGAAAGCCCCGTGCCTCGCGACGGGAACACCTGGCGTTCCCGACTGTCGAAGGCGAGCGCTGCGCTCGCACGATACGTTCGGAATCGCTGCCCGATGAAAGGCGTCAAGAAAGGGACGACGTCGTCCAAGCTCGTATCGAGCGTGAATTGAACGGCGCGAACACCTCCGAGAAATTGGCGCCGCCGGCTTTGCGGGCCGCCCATGCGAAAGGCGAAATCGAATGTGTTTTCCGAAGTCTCGTCTGTATAGGTCAAGTTGGCACGCACGAAATCGACGGAGTAGAAGAGACGATGGCCGAGCGTCGACGGATCCCGATAGCTGACACCGAAATTCTGGAGACGGTCCCCGAGATCCAAGTTGAAGCGCCACATGTCGCCGCGCCCGAGGAGGCTCTTGGCGATAAATTGGCCGTTTCCCGTCCCGCCTTGAACCCCGTTCACGCCGCCGCCGATCAAATATTCGAACGGGTCCACCTCTTCGATGTGATAAGTGATGTCCACACGTCCCGGCCGCGCGGTGAAGTCGATCTCGGGCACGACGCGGGCGATGGTCTCGAGCCGCGTGAGGGCCCCGACATCCCGTTCGACGAGCTGCTGGTTGAATCGCTCGGACTCGTCGAGGTCGAGCTGTTGCCGGAGATCGCGGTCGCGATGACGATCGTTGCCACGGAACAGGATCCGTCCGACGCGAAGAAAGGCCCCTTCGTCGATCCGAAGTATCAAGTGCACCGCGCCCGCGACGGCCTTTTCTTCCCGCACAACGCGCACACCGGGATAGCCACGGGACTGGTAGTGACGTTCGACGCGTGCCGTCACGGCATCGAGCGCGCTCGCGTCATAGACGCCGCCCGGGCTAGGAAGAAAAGCGTTTGCTTCCTCCTGGCTCAGAAGCGAGCCTGGCTCGATCTCGACGGCATCGAGGCGATAGCGTCGGCCTTCGACGATCGGGATCCGGAGCGCTTTATCGAGATCGACCGGACCCACCCGGATATCGCGATAGCCGCGCGAGCGATAGAGTTTGCGGAGGCTTTTGAGGTCCGCCTCGAGCGCTCGTTGTGAGAGCTTGTCACGGCCGGTGATGCGCGTCGTCCAGTCTCGTGGCTTCAGATGCATCACGTCGCGGAGCTCAGCGTCCGTGAGGGCCTCGTTGCCGTCGAGCTCGAGGCTCGAAAGCTGCTCGATGGGGAGTTTCTCGACGGTGAGGACGAGCTCGACGCGCGCGTCGGGGAGAGGCTCCACGCGCGCGCACGTCTACCTCTTCGCCTAGAAACTGTTGGGTGAGACGCGCGACGGTACGCGCGTCGTCTTGACCCAACGCGCGGTTCGTGTGCAAATCGAACCCTGCTCTCCGCAAGCCTTCGAGTAGCTCTTCTTCCTGGAATAGATTCTCGCCTTCGAGCCGGTACGCGGCGAGGAGCGGCTTTTCTTCCACGTGGATGACGAGGTCACCGTTTTCACGATCGAAGCGGACATCTTCGAACAGCCCCGTCGCCCACACACGTTGAAACGCCTCCGCAAGCTCATCTTCCGTCGTGACCGCGGCGTGATGGCGAATGGCGTCGTCCGACAAGCGCAAGTTACCCTCGACCCGGACGTCTTCGATCGATTGTGAAAGCGCAAGAAAGAGGAGCACGAAGCTCAAAAACGACCCAGGCGGAAAGGCTCGAGCGAGATGGACGGCTCGTCACCACTCGCGAGCTCCGCGACGAGCTTCCCCGTCATCGGGGATTGCGTGAACCCGAGCATCGCGTGTCCGGTGGCCACGAGAAGACCTCGATAAGGCTGCGCCCAATCGACGATAGGAAGGCCGTCTGGAGTCAAGGGCCGCAAGCCGCTCCAAGGCTCTTCGTTCTCCATGGGCGGTCGTCGAATGTTCAAAATCTCGCACCCGGCGCGCTTTACCGCGTCATAGCGCACCCCGTGAATGGTCTCGTCGAAGCCCGTGAGCTCGAGCGTGCCGGCGAAGCGCAATCGGGAATCGAGAGGCGTGACGATAACGCGGCGTTCCTTCACGAGAATCGGGTAGCTCGGCGCGCCCTCGAAAGTGTCGATGGTGCAGCTATAACCTTTGGCCGGCTGCAGAGGAATGTCGACGCCGAGGGGTTTTGCAAGTGTTCTGGACCAGGCGCCCGCCGCGAGCACGACGAGATCGGCCTCGAGCGTTTCGCCGCCATCGAGCTCGACTCCTTTCATGTGGCGCGCACGGTCGTGCACGATCCGCGAGATCGCACGATCGGTGACAACGCAAGCCCCTCGCTTTTCGAGCGTCGCCGCGAGCGACGTGATATAGGCGAAGCTAGAGCCGTGCGCTTCACCTTCGGTGAAGAGCCCACCGCGAACAGTCGGCGAAAGGGCGGGCTCGATCGCGAGCGCCTCGTCTCGGGAAAGGAGTTTCGTGTTGAAGCCCTCCGCATCCAGTGCTTCGCGTGCGTGGCGGAAGTGTTCCACGCCGTCGTCGGTGAGAGCGACTTCGACGAGGCCGCGGCGCTCGAAAAAAAAATCGGCATCGCCGTCGCGCCGCAGCTTTTCGTAAAGCTCGAGGCTCCCCGCGCTGAGGCCGAGCAGAGCGCTAAAAGCGCGCCGGGCCTTAGGAGCATTGCAGTAGCGGCGGAACTGCCAAAAGAAACGCAGGAGGCCCACATCGAGCCTCGGACGCACATAGAACGGGCCGTCCCTCTTCGTCATGAAGCGGAGCGCCTGGCCGATGACGCCCGGGCCGGGAAGCGGCTCCGAGTGGCTCGGCACGATGAGGCCGGCGTTGCCGTACGAACAACCGCGGCCGATCCTGCCCTTGTCGACGAGCGTCACGTTCCAGCCCGAGCGGTTCAGATAGTAGGCTGAGGCGACACCGATCCCGCCGCCACCCACGACCACCGCCCGCCCGGCCATCGGCTCAGATCTCGGGTCGACCTTCCTCGGTGGGCTCGAAATGGGGTTGTAGCCGCAGCGCTTCGGCCCTCGCTTCCGCGGCGGCCGCTTTGTTACCGTTTTCGAGAAACGCCATGGCGAGGTTGTAGTGATAGACGGCCCGTTGCGGCTCGAGCGCAATGGCTTCGCGATAGGCTTCGACGGCAAGGTCGAGCTCGCCGCGATAAAAGCGCACCGTCCCGAGGCTGTCGAGTAGGTGCGGTGCGTTGGGTAAGAGCTCCATGGCGGTATCGATCGATTGGAGTGCTTCGTCGAGTGCGCCGCTTGGCGCTAGGATCAGCGAAAGGCGGTTGTGGGGCTCAGGGTGGCCGGGCTCGAGCTCTGCGGCTCTTCGAAGAGCGGCGACGGCGAGCTTGATCTCATCGATGCGGTAATAGACGAGGCCAATCTCGTTGTGAGCGACGAACGAGTCGGGCGCCCACTCGAGGTCCTCCGCGAGAACCTTCACGGCCTCCTCTTGGCGCCCGAGTTCATGAAGCGATCGACTGAGAAGCACGTGACTCTGTAGCGCAGCGGGGTTGCGCTCGAGGGCATCGCGCCGCTCGTCGACGCTCTCGAGCTGGATCGTGAGGCGGAGCTCGTCCACCGCCTCTTCGTACCGCCTGGCCGAGAACAGGGCCGTTCCGAGCAGTTGTTGGGAGGGTTTGTGCTGCGGGTCGAGCGCGACCGCGCGGCGCGCGGCGTCGACCGCGTCGCCGTAGCGTCCCCTCGTGAGGTAGAGCTCGGCCGCCATGCTGAGCCTTCGGACCGTGGCCTCGCTCTCGAGTGCGTCCTCGATCTTGGCGAGCGCTTCCTCGCTTCGGGCCGTGGCGGCGAGGAGCAGCGCCTCGGTCTCGAGGACCGCAGCGCTATTGTGCGCGCGCTCTTTCGCGATGGGCGTCGACGCGACGAGCGCAACGACGGCGGTTGCCGCGGCAAGAAGAAAGGCGGTGCGATACTTGAGTGCCGCGCCGAGAATCGCGCCTACGACGAGCCCGCCGAGATGGCCCGCGTTGTCGACGAAGTCGAGCGAGAAGCCGATGATCAAGTTGATGCCGATAAAGAATAGGATGCTCGTCAGAAGATCGCGCCCGACTTTCTCGGGCAAGTGGATGTGAGCGAGATACAGAAACGAAGCGAGCGCCCCGGCGATCCCGAACACGGCGCCGGACGCGCCGGCGCTCACGACATAGGGATGCCAGATGAGGCTAGCAGCGCTTCCCCCGAGACCGGTGAGCAGGTAGATCGCGAGAAATTGCCAGTTCCCGAACATCCGTTCGGCCAAACGGCCGAGGCTCCAGAGGCACCACATGTTGAAACCGATATGGAGCACGCCGAAGTGGAGAAACGTGGAGGTGAGCAAGCGCCACCACTGCCCGTCCACGGTGTAGCCGCCGAAATTGGCGCCGAACGGCAAGAGCTCCCAGGGACCGGGCGTAGTCGCGGAGACGCCGAGGCTCACCATCGCGAGAAAGATGGCGACGTTCATGGCCACGATCGTCGGTGTCACGATGAATCGGCGTGCCGGCTCCATATGTCCATTCTAGCGTGCCGCCGGCCGCTCTCGCTTTGTGGTATAGAAACGGTATGAAATATCGATACCTCGCTCTCGTTGCTCTCGTTTCGGGGGCTCTTGGCGTCGACTCCTTCGGTCTTGCGCAGGACAAGCGTCCTGTCGACTTCGAGGATATCTTGTCGATGAAGAGTGTCGGCTTGCCGCAGATCTCTCCCGACGGTGCTGCGGTTGTCTACTCCGTGACGGCCTGGGAGGAGGGCGATAAAGAAGGTGCGAAGAACTTCGTTTCGCATCTCTGGCGGGTGGCGTCCGAAGGCGGCGCGGCGACGCAGCTAACTTTTGGCGAAAAGGGCGAGAGTGGGCCGCAGTGGTCGCCGGACGGCAAGTGGGTGAGCTTTCTCGCCGCGCGCGGAAGCGGCAAGGACGAGGAAGACGAGCCCAAGCGGCAAGTCTGGCTGATGCGCGCCGCCGGCGGTGAAGCGATGCCATTAACAGAAGCAAAAGAGGGCGTCCTCGATTATGTTTGGTCGCCGGACGGCGGCAAGATTGCTTTCACTTCGAAAGAGGCTCTCTCCGAAGACGACGAAGAAAAGAAAGAGCGTCGCGACGATCCGCTCGTCTATGAAGACGACGCGCGATTCAACCGACTGTGGGTGATCGACGTCTCCTCCAAAGAGGCGGTGATTCAAACCGAAGCTTCCGCATTCACCGTCAAGGGCCGCCCGAGCTGGTCTCCCGACGGGACCCGGATTGCTTTTACCGGTGCTCCTACGCTCTGGCTTCGAGACAGCCGCGACGACGTTTATGTTCTGCCGGTCGGAGGCGGCGCGCGCAAGATTACCGATAATCCCGGAGCGGATCGCTCACCCAAATGGTCTCTGGACGGCAGGGCCATCGCCTTCCTGTCGATCCCGAATGAGAGCGAGCCGCTTCCCGACGGCACGCTCATCCAACCGCTGATGAACGCACGTTTGACGATCTACGATGTGCAGGAAGGGAGCCTCACAGATGTTTCGACGGGGTTCGATCGGATTCCCGGAAATCCCCGATGGACGCCGGACAGCCGGAGGATCCTTTTTACCGCGGGCGATAGCGTTTATCGTGAAGTCTTCGCTTATGACGTCGCATCGGATCGCTACGACAAGCTCACCGACAAACGATTCGTCGGCTTGGGCTCGGTGAGCGCCGACGGCTCGCGGGCGGCCTTTACGCTCGAATCCGCCGAGGCGCCGGCCGACGTCTACGTGTCGGGGCTCGATTTTTCCGCGCCGGCAAAGCTCAGCGACGTCCATCCCGACGCGCGAGAGCTTGCGCTTGGCGAGACTGAAGTCATCCGGTGGACGAGCACTGATGGCTTCGAGATCGAAGGCGTTCTCGTGAAGCCGGTTGGCTACCTTCAAGGCGAGCGTTATCCGCTCATGACCGTGGCGCATGGCGGCCCCAACGGCGCGCATCACGATTTCTACCGCGTGCGCTACGGCGACGGCGGGCAACACTGGGCCGGTCAAGGATGGGCGGTGCTTTATCCGAATCCGCGCGGCAGCACGAATTACGGTGAGACGTTCATGCAGGGAAATCTTGCGGATTGGGGCGGGGGAGACTACCGCGACATCATGGCCGGGGTCGATGCCGTGATCGAGATGGGGATCGCCGATCCCGACAAGCTCGCCTTTCAAGGCTGGAGCTATGGCGGCTACATGACGTGCTGGACGGTGTCGCAGACGACGCGTTTCAAAGCGGCGATGATCGGGGCCGGTCTCACGAATCTCGTCAGCATGTACGGCACCAACGACATCCCAAGTTATCTGGGTACGTTCTTCAACGGAACGTTGTCATCAGAGACGGAGCAGCTCTATCGCGACCGGTCAGGGCTGACCTTCGCCGATCAGGTCACGACTCCGACATTGATCCTTCATGGTGGAAGCGACCAGCGCGTGCCCATTGGCCAGCCAATGGAGTTCTACCGCGCGCTCAAAGACCGCGGCGTTTCTGTCGAGCTCGTTTTCTACCCGCGCGAAGGCCATGGCTTGCGTGAGTACTACCACCGGCTCGACCGCTTGAAGCGCCAATTCGAGTGGGTCACGCATCATGCACTGGGCACGACTCCGGCGAGCGAGTAGCGTACGAAGCCGCTCTAGACCGAGATGGCTAAGAAAAAGGCCAAGGGTTACCTAATGGCGACGGCGGGTGAAGTAAATCGCTAGCATAAGAGCGCCAATCAGTAAGCACGCGCTTATCGGCGACGAGAAAAAGATCCACGCGCCGTTTTCTGACAGGATGAGTGACCGGCGGAAATTGGTCTCGAGAAGCGGACCTAGGATGAGCCCGAGCAAGACCGGAACGAGCGGGTAGCCGAAATGCCGCAGCGTGAAGCCGAAAATGCCGATCGCGACCGTCAGCCCCATCGCGAAAGCGGTCCGCTCCGACGCATAAGCGGCGACGAGCGACACCGCGCCGATGAAAGGCAGCAAATATTTGCGGTCGATCGTCGCGAGGCTCGCGAACCAAGGAAGCAGAGCAAGCCCGAGGACGAGGACGAGTACGTAGGCGAGGAAATAGCCAACGAAAAGGGGCGTCATCACATCGCCGGCATCACGGAAGAGCGTTGGGCCGGGCGTCAGACCTTGGATGATGAGGCCGCCCAGGATGACCGCGGTAACCGCATCGCCTGGGATGCCGAAAGCGAGCATCGGCACGAAGGCGCCGCCCGTCATCGCGTTGTTAGCGGTCTCGGGTGCTACGATGCCTTCGGGAATGCCGGTTCCGAACGCGGCAGGATTCGGCGCGCACCGCTTTGCTTCGGTATAGGCGAGAAAAGCACTCATGGCCGCCCCGCCGCCGGGGAGCGCGCCGACGAAGGCGCCAATCGCGGCGCTCTTCGCGAAAAGCTTTAACCCGACGCGCTTCACGGTCGGTACGAAATCGAAGGCGCGCCGCCACGCGATCGCGGGTTTCTCGAGCGATTCGAGCTTTTCGCCCGCTTGCCAGAACAGCTCGCTCAGCGCGAACAGCCCGATGACGACCGGTAGCAGCGGAATGCCGGCAAGCAGATCCGGGACGCCCATGGCGAAGCGGCTCACGGGGACGAGCCGGTCGAGCCCAACCGTCGAGAGCATGAGCCCAAGGGTCGTTGCCGCGAGACCTTTCGTGAGCGGACCGGTGCTGACGGCCGAGACCGCGACGAGTGCCAAGACGACGAGCGAGAAAATCTCCGGGGATTGAAACTCGAGCGAGAGACGGGCGAGCTGCGGCGCAAACAAAACGAGCACGACGCCTCCCGCGATCCCGCCGACGAAGGAGCTGAACGTAGCGAGCCCGAGCGCTTCCTCGACTCGACCCGCCCGTGCCATGGCGTGCCCGTCGAGTAGCGTCATCGTATTGGCGGGCGCTCCTGGGATGCGGACCGTGATCGCCGTGATCGAGCCGCCATAGATGCCGCCCACATAAATCCCGATGAGCGCGAGCAGCGCGTCCACCGTCTCGAGCGAGAACGTGAACGGCAGAAGAAGTGCTATAGCCAGCGTAGCCGTTAAGCCGGGAATGGCCCCCACGACGAGCCCAAGTGCCACGCCGCCGGCAAGAAAGCCGAGCGCTGCGAGCGTCAAGGAAGCGGAACCCCGAGCCCAAGACCAAAGACGAGATAGATGGAAACCGTCGTGGCCGCCGACAACGCGAGCACCCTCCACCCCCGCCGCCCGAGCACGAGCGCGACAGCGCCGATATAGACAACGGTGGCGGTGGCGAACCCTATGGAGGAAAAAACAACCGCGTAAACAACCGTGACGCCAATGACCCGCCACGACCGCCGCCGCGCCTCACCGGCACTCGAGCGCCATCCCCGAACAAGAATGACGAGAGCGAGAACCAAAAGCACACCGCTAAGAAGCGTAGGAAAAAAAACGGGCCCCGGCTCATCCCTCGCAGAAGGAAGCCCCCGAGCGGCAAAAAAGTAAGCGCCGGAAAGAAGAAGAAGCGCCGCCCCCGAAACACTGTCCCGGTTCATGGCCCGAGCCGTGGGCTCACGCTATCCACTTCGATACCGGCGCCTTCGTTTCGTGAAGCGGCTGCGTGACGACAGTCGAGCAGATATGGACCGTCGCTCGCGAGGCTCTCCTCGATGGAGGCCCCGAGCTCGGAAGGCCTCTCGACCCGGCGCGCGCGCATCCCGTGGTCGATGTCGTACAAGGCTTCGTGGAGAGGCAAGGTCGTGTCGCCGCAGAGACCGAAAATGACGTCGACCCCGAGGCCTTTGAGCGTCCGGACGATGGCTTCGCTTCCGTTCACGATAGCTCCAGCGCCTTCATGAGTGCTCTGACCTTCGCGGCGGTGTCGCGCAGATAAACGCGGGTCTCCTTCGCGTCGCGAAAACGAGCGCCGATCACCGCTTTGTCGGCCCATGCTTGGAACGCTCGGTCGTTCCAAGCTGCGCGAAGCGCCGTTTCGAGTCGGCCGAGCACGTCTTTCGGAGTGCCGTTGGGAACGGCGAGCACACGAAAGCCTCCATAGGCGATGTCGAAGCCTTTCTCGCGAAACGTGGGCACATCGGGCACGAGCGTGTCGCGTTGCTCGGACATGACCGCGAGCACCCGCAAGGTGCCTTCACGTACATAAGGTAAGGATGCGGGCAAACTAGCCAGGGTCGCATCGACCTCGCCTCCGAGAAGCGCTGTGAGCTGTGCGCCTGAGCCGGCCTCGTAAGGGATGTGCGTGAGAGAAATAGCCAGAGCCTTCTCCATAGCCGCGGCATGCTGATGCCAAATGCCGCCCGTACCCACGTTCCCGACTTTGAGCCGCGCCCCCGCGGCAGCCTCTTCGCGAAAAGCCTCGAGAGTCGCGAAGCGTTCCGCGCCGACGATGAGAGCGCTCGGATGCTCCGTGATCATGCCGATGGGCTCGAAGTCCTCCCATGCGATCGGCGCGAGCCCCTGCGCCGAAAGGGTCAGCACGTCATAGGTCAAGGTGCCGATGGTGTAACCGTCGGGCCGCGCCATCTTGAGACGCAGGAGGCCGACCGCGCTCAAACCTCCGGGGATGTTCTCAGTGATGACCGAAGTCCCGAGGTGTTTCTCGAAATACTGCATGAAGCCGCGCATCGCCGTGTCGGTGGCGCCGCCCGCGCCCCAAGGGATGATGTGGCGCACGTCGCGCCGGGGAGAGGGGTAGTCTTGCGCGTGTGCCGTCGTCGCGGCGAGCAAGGCGAAGGCGAGAATGAGTCGCATTGGCTGCGCGATTGTACTAAATTCGAACGATGCAGCTGACGATAGGCGTTCTCACGAGCGGAGGCGATGCGCCCGGAATGAACGCAGCCGTGCGGAGCGTCGTCCGTATGGGCGCGCATCGCGGGTTTTCCGTCCTGGGCTTCCACCGCGGCTTCGAAGGCTTGATGCGCGGCGATTTCGAAGAGCTTCGGCCGCGCTCGGTGTCGAACATCTTGCAGCGGGGCGGCACGATCTTGAAGTCGGCGCGGAGCGAGGCGTTCAAAACCGAAGCTGGGCGCAAGGCGGCGGCTAGCGTTTTTGAGGAGCACGGCGTGATGGGCCTCGTCGTCATTGGCGGCGACGGGAGCTTTCGCGGCGCGCTCGCGCTCGGCAAGATCTGGAACGGCCCGGACCGCCGGATCGTCGGCGTTCCAGTGACGATCGACAACGACATCTATGGCACCGACGAGACGATTGGCTTCGACACCGCGCTCAACACCGGACTCGAAGCTATCGATCGCATCCGCGACACCGCGAGCGCACACGAGCGTCTCTTTCTCGTAGAGGTCATGGGCCGGCATTCGGGATTTATTGCGCTCAATGTGGGCACGGCGGGAGGAGCCGAGGAGATCTTCGTACCGGAAGTCGTCACCGATCTGGACGCTTGCACCGAGCGGCTCGTCGCTGCGCGCGACAAAGGCAAGACGATGAGCATCGTCATATGCGCCGAGGGGGATGACCAAGGCGGCGCTTTCGCGACGGCGAAAGAGCTCGAGCGCCGCACGGGTTTCGAGCCCCGCGTCACGGTGCTCGGCCATATCCAGCGCGGTGGCAGGCCGAGCGCACGCGATCGCATCTTGGCAACGAAGCTCGGCGCCTATGCTGTCGAAGTCATTCACGGCGGTCAGACGGGCGTCATGGTGGGGGTTGTTCGCGGCGAGCTCAAAGCGACGCCCTTCGAGGAGAGCTTGGCGAGCAAAAAGGAGCTCGACGGTTTTCTTCTGGATCTCATTCCGGTTCTGGCGCGATGATCCATTCGTTTCTCTTCTTGCTTGCCCTCGGCGCTCCCGAGCAGCGCGCGATCGAGTTTCTGTCGCGCGAGGTCCCCGCGTGGCCTGCGGAGAATCAATGCTTTTCCTGCCACAACAATGGTGATGCGGCGCGGGCGCTCTTTGCGGCCACCCGCGCGGGACATTCGGTTCCGCCGGAGTCGATCCGCGTCACGCTCGAGTGGCTAGCCGACCCCGCGGCGTGGTCCGAACAAAAAGGAGCCGATGCGTTCAGCGACGAAGCACTCGCGCGGATCCAGTTCGCGAGCGCGCTCCTCGATGCTATCGGCGTAGGCCTCGTCCACGAGGACAGCGCACTCGATCGGGCGGCGGCGCTCGTGGCTTCGGACCAAAGGCCCGACGGCTCGTGGAAACTCGACGTCAGCGGCAGCATCGGCTCGCCCGCGACCTATGGAACGTTTCTCGCCACATCGGTCGCGCGGCGAGTGCTGGCGGCCGCGGATCCGAAGCAGTTTGCCGGCGAGCTCGATCGTGCCGATCGGTTTTTGCGCGATGTGGAAGTCGAAACCGTGCTCGCCGCCGCCGCGGTCCTCGGTGCCCTCGCCGACGCGGAAGACACGGCCGCCCTCGCTCAGCGCGCGACATGCTTGGAGCTGATCCGGGATGGACACGCGCCCTCGGGCGGCTGGGGACCTTACGTCACTTCGGCGGCTGAGCCTTTCGACACCGCGGTCGTGATGCTCGCGCTAGCGCAGATCGGCGGCCACGAAGACAAGGTCGAGGCGGGACGGCGCTATCTGCTGGAAAACCAGCTCGAAGATGGAAGTTGGCCGGAAACGACGCGGCCGGCCGGGCAGATGAGCTACGCCCAATACATCTCGACTACGGGCTGGGCTCTTTTGGCGCTTCTCGAGACCGAGTAGCTTCGAAGCCAAGTGGCCGTTTCTGGCGCTTTGCCGCGTTCCGCCCGATTAGGACCCGACCCGGCGCACGCAGAGAGCGCGTGCTCCCGTGGAAGCGTCCAAAGGGTCCGAGTGCCGCCTCCCGATTTCGCCGACTGTGGCGGAGGTAATCACGGAGATGCTCGCTTCGTCGAAGATGCCACGGTTGAGGTGCGTCATCTCGACCGGCGAACCATGGCGGCGACCGACCTCCCTCGCCAGTTCCTGGCCGAACACGGCCAGCTCCTCTCCTTCCGGCGCGCGAACATGAGTCGGGAGGTTTCCACCGATGGCGGCTCCCCTCCGTTGTGGAACAAAGAGAATCAGCTCCGGAAGCTTGGAGGCGGTCAGCCACGGGAAACCGCCGCGATCGTCAGCCCGACGGAAGGCCAAGCGCCGGTCGCCATCGAGACCGTGCCAGCCCAGGTCGGCGACCTCGAGAAGTTCGCCGCTCATGGACTTCACAGGGTACCGAAAGAGCGCCTCCACTTCACCAATCTTGATAGGCATGTTCGACGTCGTCCGGCCAAACGTTCGGTTCAGCGGCGAGGCCAACGTATGGCCTTGCGACGCCGCCTCCCGCAGGCTACTACATCTCGCGAGGTGCCGCTGCTTCCCGAAGAGGGCCTCGTCCGTTGCAACCGGAGGTTATAGGCCGTCCTCAGGCAGACGCTTTCCAGTTCATTGAAAGTTTTCGCTTCTTTGATGCGCAGTCGCGAAGATAGAGATTGATTAACGTCTGATACGGAATGCCAAGCTCTTCGGCAAGATTCTTGAAATAGCCGATCGTCGGCTCGTCCAGCCGAATGGTGATCTGTTTTTTCAGGCGCTTCGCGTATGGATTCTTTCTCGCTTTGGAAAAGTCGTATTCTTTTCTCATTCTTCGAATCTCTCGACGTACTGCCGACGCTCCTGCTTTGAAGCTCGCCGCGCGCTAATGCTTCGTCTACGAAACAATGACAGACCAGCAACACGCGCAGCGACGAGCTCAAACCCAGCAAAACAAATCGCGTCTCGTCCCACGAGTGGTCCGGATCGTCGAGCAACAACGCGTTGTCGTCAAGAAAGACGGTTTCGGCTTCCTCAAATGACACGCCATGCTTCTGCTCATTGGAACGAGCCTTCCGTGTGTCCCACGAGAATCGCAGCTGACCCACAAAGCCATTATAACTACATCGTAGTTACAACGCAAACGCGTGAAAGAAGCAATGAGGACTCTAACGTGGCGATGAGCGGCGGCACAGCAGTACTGTGACCGCAGCCAACACCGCCTGGTCTAGAATTCTATCTCTACGAAGCCTCTGTGCCGTCCGCTCGATCGCTTTGTTCGACCGACCGCTCACTTCGACTCCTTCTTGCCATACCGCGCGAGCTCCTCCCGAACAACACTTCGGAGAGTTGACTTTAGGTTCTCTTCTCTACCCTCGACATATTCTCGAAGGGCCGCGTTGATGAGCGTTTGATAGTTCCCGCCCCCGGCTTCATGCACCTGGTCGCGAAACCACTGGAGCAGGTCATCGTCGATTCGAATTGTGATTCGAGTCTTGCCCGGAGGCGTTTTGATCACCGCGCCCCGTTTACCACGGCTGAAGTCGTACTCTTTCTTCATCTCGCACCCTCGTATCGACGACGCTCCGAGCGTGTTGCCATCCGCGCCGAAATCAATCTCGCAGCCTCATCCCGCCAAGTGTAAACGACGACGAGGCACCGTCCGAGAGCGTCAACGCCGAGCGTGACGAAGCGCTTCTCTTCGTCCACAGTTTCATCCGTTACAGTGATCGCCATGTCATCAAACAGTACCGTCGCAGCGTCGGTAAAATCGACACCGTGATCCTTGAGGTTGGAGGCAGCTTTGCGGCTGTCCCATTCGAGCTCCACCCTGGTACTATATGCATGACTGTGCATACAGTCAAGCGCAGCTCAGGTTTATGGAGTGGCTACAATTCGGTCGAACTAGAATTCCATAGTTTCTGCATATTTGGTCGTAACAAACTTATTTACATCGCTAGCGCGGCGACCAAAAATTGAAGGTGCAGCTGTTTCATCGTGTCTAACGTGCGACGGTCCCAAATGATACGCGCATTTCGGTCGCGCCCGCCATTCTGATTAGATCGCGCGTACTCGCTATATAGCCCGCTAATGGATTGGTCGAGACGCTAAAAAACGACCCCACGGTGTCGCGGAATCGTGTGATGTTCAAATAGTGGAGTCAAGAGGGCCTCTCACACCGCAGCCTCCGCGATTCAAAACGTGGCCATAGAACATGCTCGTGCCAACGTCCTGTGTCCAAGCAATACTTGAATCGTTCGGAAGGGTGGTCAGTCTCGGACCACGAAGGGCACTACGTGCGTTTCGGGGCTGTCGTCGGGGCTGTCGACGCGCTCGAAGATGTCGACTTCGAAGGGCTTCCCGATTTGGTTTCCTGCGAGGTCCTCAAGGATCGTGAGTGCGACGAGGTGGTACGTGCCGGCGTGCCAGGGCTCGTTGGGCGTGAGCGACCAGCGTGTCTCGTCCCGCGAGATCTCGATTTCCCCCTCGACGTTCTCCACTGCGAGCGTGCGAACGAGGACGGCTCGGTCGAGGGGTTCGAGAAAATCGACAATGAGCGGCTCCCGCGTTCCCGTGCGCGGCGTTTCCAAGGTCCACGTCTTCGGGTCGATCGGTGTTTCGTCGGGGGGGCCGGCGGTGAACTCTTTGCGGAAGGGCTCGACGAGCGGTAGGCCTTCCGCATCTCGCCACGCGGGATCCACAGCCAGCGTGTAGCGCTGTTCCTCGAGGATGGGTCGTCCCATCGCCTCGTTGGGTAGTATGCCGCGCTTCACGCGCCCCGGGTCGAAGAACACGGTATAGCGTCGGTGATCGCGATCCCAGAACGCGTCGCCGAGCGGTAGGAACGGGTCAACCACCTCCTCTCCGTTCGCGTCCACAAGCTTGACGAAACGAAGCCCATCGCCTCCGGCCATGGGCGCCGAGAAGTGGATGTAGAGCTTGAGCTGGTTCTCCGGAAGGGTTTGGGTCGAAGGGTAGATGTGCTCGACCGTCGTTGTCGGAACGAGATCGCGAGCTGGGAGCGCCACCGTCGCGACGAAAGGCTCGCCGCCGCCGTCGACGCGCACGATGTATTCGCGTCCCGGATCGAACGGGAACATGGGCTGAAAGTAGAGTCGCTCGCCGTCGACACGGTATTCGCCCAGGATCGAGGGAGCGTCAGGTGCAACCGAGACGCGGACGCGCGCAGCACCCGCCTCCATCGCTTCGGTCGTGAGGCCTACGATCTCGATCTGCCCGTCGACGAGGGAGACGTGGATCTCGGCCTGCGCGCTAGTCCCCCATGGCGCAAAAAAAAGGGCGACGCCGCAGGTGAGGCGACGCCGCCATCTTTCCAACGCGAAGCTCCTTACGGGAGCGCGACTTTCTCGAGGTTCAGTGAACCGGAATCGGTGCGCGCGATGACGATGGAATGGGTGTCATCGAAGAGATCGAGTTGTTCGATGCCGGTCATCGCAGTGATGGTGTTGTAGCCAATCCCCTCTTTCTCACCGGCGACGGGCTTGGTGATGCCCTCCTGGGAGCCGAATCCTTCGGTCGGGATCTTCATGACGCCGCGGCTCGTGTTGGACATCAAGATGTAGTCCTTGCCGTTGTTCGAGTACACGACCATGTCGAGCGGACGGTTGCGATTGCCGAGCTCCGCGATCGTCGTGCCGACGAGCTTCTGGCCTGCCTCGAGTTTCTTGATGGGGAATTTCACGAGCGGCGTGCAGAGATAGCCCGCAATGAGGTGAGGCTCGTTGTCGAGCTCGTAGGGGACGAATGTGTAAACGGGAGAGCGCGTTTCCCAGGCGCCGTGGGCGCCATGGTAAATCTCGACGCTCGTGCCGCCGTCGATGGTGTCGAAGGGATACTTCACCGAGCGCAGCTTCGACGCGAACTCCTCGTTCGAAAGACCCGCGATGAAAACGCGCCCGCTGACAAAAGCCATATCCGTAATCGTTGCTGTCCGAGGATCACGGCGCGCCGTCGGGTTAGCCTCGGGTGCGTTCGGGATCTCGACATGGGTGAATTTCAGCTGCGCGAGGGAGATGACGTCGATCTCGCCGGCGCCGTCGACCCGGAGCAAGACGGCCTGAGCAGCCGCGCCCTGGCCTCGCTGCGCCGATAGAAAGGCGTTCTTAGACTTCGGGTGGATGGCAAGATCGGTGATCGTGAGCTCGCGCGCGTCCGTGCCGAGCATGCTCGCGATTTTCTGGTCGATAGCTTTGATGTCCTTGGCTCCCGCGGTCTTGCCTGCGGAATGGTCACCAAGGTCGATGGCGTAGATCTTTGCTGCCTTGTTGTCGGCGGCGAAGAGAACACCTTCAGGGCCAAACGATAGCGGTCCGATGGACTGGAACTCCGGACCGACATCCGCCGGGACCGGCCCGGCTATCGCGGTGGATGCTACGAGTGCCATCAAAAGAGCACCCGTGATGCCTAGCTTCGTCATGTGAGCGACTCCTTAATTTAGTCAAGGGTTGGCAATTCCCCGGCATAGTAGGCCGCTCCCAGTGCGAGATCAAATTCCAGCCGGGTGACATTAGTGGCGTAGCGCGACGGTTGGGTCCGTTCGGCTCGCGCGCCGCGCCGGGAGGCGGCAGCAGACGGGCTCGGGCACGTCGAGCGGCCGCAGCACGAGGGCGTTCACGAAGCCAAAAATGGTGATGTTCGCGCCGATACCGACGGCGAGTGCGGCAGCCGCGACGAACGTGAAACCCGGAGATTGAACCAGCAAACGGACGGCATAGCGTAGCTCGCGCATCGCAAGGTTGATTGTGCTGGTCACAAGCGTATGCAAGCAGGCCCCCGGACCTGAGAATATTGGACCTATCGCGGGGAAGGTGACAAGATAATGACGCTCGATGTTCGTTCATCAAATGGTCGCGTCACTGACTTTCGGTGATGCCATCGGCAACGAGGCTCTCCGGATCCAATCGGTGCTTCGATCTCACGGAGTCGAATCCGAGATCTTTGCCGAATCTACAGACTCCGTTATGTCGGGGCGCGCACTCGAGTTCTCCCAATATCCGTCGGCGACATCGTCGGACAACGTTTTGCTGCTGCACTTTTCGATTGGCTCGAAGAGCGCTTCGCTCGCGCGCGAGCTTCCGGACCGGCTTTTGCTTCGCTACCACAACATCACGCCCGCGCACTGGTTCGCAGACTTCGCCCCCAAAGTCGCCCGGCAATGCGCGCGCGGGCGACAGGAACTCGCGACGTTCGCGGAACGCACCGCGCTCGCCCTCGGTGTTTCCGAGTACAACCGTAGCGAGCTCGAGGGTCTAGGCTTCCAGCCGACGGGCGTCCTCCCGCTCTTGTCCGATCCTGACCGTTTGGCAGCGTCCCCGAGCCCGGTGGTGGAGGAGCTCTTCGACGACGACTTGACCAACTTCCTCTTCGTTGGACGCGTCATCCCCAACAAGCGTCTCGAAGACGTCATGAAGGTCGTCAAATACTACCAGCGCTTCATCGATAGGAAGTGCCGACTCATCTTCGTTGGCGAATGGCGCGACTTCGAGCGCTATTACGAATCCCTCGTTGGATTCGCCGACGAGCTCGCTATTAAGAGCGTCGAGTTCCCCGGTCGCGTGAGCACCGAAGAGCTCGTCGCCTATTACCGCGTCGCCGACGTCTTCTTGTGCATGAGCGAGCACGAAGGGTTCTGCGCGCCGCTGCTCGAAGCGTACGAGATGGGTGTTCCCGTCATCGCCTATGACACGGGGGCCGTCGCCGAGACCCTCGGTGGGGCAGGCATTTTGTTGCATGAGAAAAAAATCGACCAGATCGCCGAGCTCGCGCATCTGTTGGTGACCGACCCCGAGCTACGCGATCGCGTCATTTCCGCGCAGGGTCGCGTTTTCGACGAACGGAGCTCGCGCAACGACGACGAGCAACTGATGCGTTTCGTGGAAAGGGTTTCCAGGAGCTAGTCCACTGGAACAGAGATTCGTAACCTAAATCTCGGGCCCTTTTGCGCGCTGGCTGCGTTGTTTCTCCTCGAAATATCCCAATATGACTTCGTCGTCACGCCTTGCCAGCCCACAAAATGACCTCGAGCTTTAGGCCACGAACCTCTCTTCCAGGGGACTAGTGCCCTGAACGGTCAGCTCTTGCGAGATGTAAAGGTCGCCTCCACCCTAGCTTTGAAGGAAGGAGGCCCGAGCTACGACTTCGTCGACAGGCCGACGCATTCAAGCGCGTTCTCGAAGCTGACGAGACGACGGACAGCGCAATAGTAGCAGTCCGTGTGGTCTGAAGGCTAACTTTACAAAAATTTACGAACCAGACACGGCGCCTTCATGCGCGAAAACGTATTCCTGATCGAACGTCGAAGCCAAAAAAGGAGGCAACAATGAGCACAGAAACGATCGACAAGCGACGCAGCACGCGTCATGGGTTCTGGTTCGGGATTTTCGTCGGCGGCCTCGCGGGGGCGCTTCTCGCGGGGACCGTGGCGACCGCGACCGTTGCAGCAGCTCCGGCGATTGCGGCGATTGCGGCGAGAGCCTTCGGCCATCGCTTTTCTGAGCATGGTCCACAGGATCTCGAGGCGATCCAGGAGCGGGCGGAGCTCGCCGCCGCGTTTATCCTCGGGCGGGTGGACGCCACCGATGAGCAGCAAGCCGAAGTGAAGCGCATCGTTTCAGACACCCTGGGGAACTTGCAGCCCCTCGCGGAGCAACATCGCGCACAACGGGAAGCGTTCCAAATCGAGCTCGGCCGGGACACGATCGACCCCGTGGCGATCGAGCAGCTCCGTCAGTCCGGGATGGCCCTAGCGGATTCCGCGTCGCTCGAGCTGAGCGAGGCCATCACCGCGCTCGCTCAAACGCTCAGCGCGGAGCAGAGGGCGGAGCTCATGGACATGGCGCACCGCTTCCATCGTTGATGAGGTGATTAGCGCTTGGGCGCCTCCCTGCCGTCGCTAAGACCAAGGGAGGCGCTCTAGCTTCATGTCGACCTTGGCGCTTTCGGCGAAATCGACGTCTCCGGTGACGCGGGTACCGACGCCGTGCTCCCACGGGCCAATGAGGAGCCGCGTGTCGCTTTCGTGTCGCGCGTCTAGGCCAGCGTGATTGTTGAGGGTTCATCTCAAGAAAATATCGTACCAGTCGCCGACATGGTAGACGGGGATGTCGGGGTAGTCGTCGTAGGAGAGCTCGAACGTGTAGCCGTTTTGCTTCCAATAGTCGTCGAAGCTGGCGTGGTCGACCCAGTCCTGGAACAATTGCTGGTAGGACGAGATGGGCGCGACGGGCGAGGCGTTTGGTCGGTAAGGGTAGGCGCGAAGCCATTGCTCCAGGTTCTTTGGCTCGAGGGCCTGCTTCAGCGCTTGCGCGCGGGCGGGATCTTTAGCCGCCTCTTTGCTCGAGCTGGCGAGGTTGAGAGCATAGGCGAGGTTGTGGCGGAGCGCGAAAGCGCCACCCGCGCCAGCGCCGTCTTGGAGATAGTTCGAGGTGCTGACGCTCACGAACATGGCTCGCAGGCTCGGAGGGTGGAGGGCGGCGAGCGCGTGTTGTGTGGCTGCGAGGTAGGAGCCGCCAAAGGTGCCCACTTCACCCGTGCTCCAAGGCTTGTGCGCAGCCCACTCGACCGTGTCGTAGCCGTCTTCGCCCTCGTCGAGGTAAATGTAGAAGTCACCTTCGGAGTCGAATCGTCCCCGGACGTCCTGCACGACCACCGTGTAGCCGCGCTTCGCGAGAAAGGTGGCCGTCTCTTCGCTTCCTTTTTTTCCGTAAGGCGTGCGCGAGAGTAGGGTAGGAAAGCGTTCCGCAATGGCTGTTCCGTCCTTCGCGGGGTGGTAGATGTCCGTGGCGAGGCGGACGCCGTCGCGCATCGGGACCATCACGTCCCGTGCGATGACGACGCCTTCATGTAACGGTGGCGGCGGCTCCTGCGCGTAGACGCGGTGAAGATGAGCCAGAGAGCTACGACGAAGCCTATTCTCGACACGAGCACACCTACTTCCATGGCGAAGAAGTGGTCGAACACTTTGCGCCCCTGGTTGTTGCGCTCGTCGTTCTCCGGGCTGCGGATGAAGAAATCCATCTGCATCGCGCCCGGGTTCACCGCGCCGGCGCGCGATTTTTGTTCAAGAGCGGGTAGTCGACTTTCAGGGTCTCGCGGTCGCGCATGCCCTGCGTGACCATGAAGTGTATCTGGTAGTCTTCGTAGAGCGTCTCACCGTCGAGGGTTGCTTTTCCGAAGCCCCACCCCGCCAGATAACATGCTGAAAGAAAAAGGTTGAAAGAAAAAGGTGACATGCTTTTGTTCGCGTGAGGAGGGCGAAATCGGGTCGATCGAACTGAGTGAAGGGACGGCGGGAGGATGATGGGAGCTGAAACTGGCTCAAAGTGGCTCCATCTCGAACTGATCGCTAATTTCCGGTTTGCGGACACACGAAGGCTGTTCGTGGACGGTGATGGTGAGCTAGAGCAGCGAAGCAGTGAATGATCGCGTTATGGAGGCGCCCTGCTTTCCACGTATGGGAGCGGAGGCGGAAAGCACCCCACGGGAAAGCGCACGTCAATCTCACCTCTTTTCAACCGCTCGGCCGCGCTGCGATATGCAGTGACTTTCATCCTGCGTGCTTCGCGCATTGTCCAGAACTCTTCCGGGTTCGCGGCGTGAATGATTGGCGCGGGGGAAGATTTGAACTCCTTCGGCTTGTCGTGAGAATTTTAGCGTCGAATGCTTCGAACTCCGATGGGAGCCGTGCCGCATTCGCGGTGTTTTTGGGCGGTTTCGTCTTCGAGTCTACGGATAGCGCTGATGACGAAGGCTCGTTGCTCGTCCAAGCTTCGTTCCGCAAGAAAGGGAAGCGGGCTCAAGTGAACGATCTCCGCTGAAGGAAAAAGTTTGACCTTTCTGTCTTCTCCGTGTTTTTGCGCCCGATACTGAGCGGTGCGGTCATACCACGTACCCTGCAAAGTGTTCTCGCCACTGTAGAGCGCCCTGGCGCTACTGACGCCCGGCCATTCAAGCGGCGATGCAACGAGTCCTTCTTTGCAGCCGTTCGCAAGAATATACGAGAATCGAGCGACCTGCGCTTCCTCGGACGCTCCGACCGAGGCGGAGTGATAGCGTCGCCCCCACAGGTTCTCTCTCCAATCATGAAGGCGCCCTAACTCTTTGGCCAAGTTGCCTTTGACGAAACCCACGAACCGACTCATTTGTCTGACGGAGGCCGCCTTCATCAGCAAGTGAAAATGGTTGCTCATAAAGATGAAACAGTAGAGGGCGACGTCGTACTTTGATTGGGCCCGACCCAAGACTCCGAGAATGAGGTCATTGCTATGCGGAGAGGGTCGGAGCAGAAACCGCCCATGTTGGACGCGAGAAGTAATCTCTACAACACCGCTCTCGTTGTCGATCATGCGCAGACGTCGGGCCATCACCTTCTCATGACGACATACAGCGACCAAAACCTCCCTGGCCGGCCTTAAGTGACATCCGCTAAGAATTAAGCTTTTTCGTAGGTCGTAGGTCCCACAACAAAAGGGTGGAACCTTTGAAGGGTAAACCTTTGGCATGAGCGCGTTGTAGAATGCGGCTTCCGATTGTGATGGGAGCGTCGACGATTTTGCGGTCGTGTCGTCGCCCACGATCGCGAGTACACCGCGAGTGCGTCCGACCCCCGCGAAGTTCGCGTGCTTGAAAACGTCGCCAGTGCGATCGACGCCGGGTGCTTTTCCGTACCACATGCCGAGGACCCCGTCATATTTCGGGCTCGGGAAGAGGCCGGCCATTTGGCTTCCGAACACCGCGGTCGCGCCGAGGTCTTCATTGATGCCGGGAAAGCTCGTGGTCGAGACCGCCGAGCGGGGAGCCGCGATAGCCCGAGACAAGGGTAGCCGTACGAAGTCAGGCGCGCCGATCGGCGCGGTGCTGATCCATCGGCAGGCGCACAAGCACCTGAACGCCGGAGATCAGAATCGTACTGTCTTCAGTGACGTATTTCGATTCGAGTGAGAACTCCACCCGGGGAATTTAACTTGTTTGAGCTGCCTCTTCCGGTGCTTTGGCCCGCCTGGCGACGGCTGCGATGCCGCCGGCCAGGCTTCCAATCACCGTGGTGAACATGATCCAGCCCGTGAACTGCGGCACGAAACCGATATAGAACCATGTGGCGAGAGCGCTCATCTCCGGAATGCCGCCGGGCGGTGCTACGTCGTAATGGGTCCCCCAGCTACCGGAAATCACGACGAGCATCACGAGCGCGACCGGGATTCGGGCCGCGAACGCGTAGGTGAGAAGGGTGCGAAACAGTTCGGGCCAGGCGATGCGCTGGAGGGCAATGCCGGCGCCGGCGCCTACGAACGACGCCAGGACAAAGAGGACATCCGTAACACCGTGGCTGAAAAAGGCCATCATGATTCCCATAGAGACTGCGGCGCCGAGGATCGCGAACAAGATTACTTTGATATTACTCTTCGGCGTGTAGCCGTCACGAACGAGCTTGACGGCAAAATAGGCACCGAAAATCGGAACGAGCCAAGAAATCCCGAGCCACGATCCGCCGCCCCCGGCTTCACGGCTGAACACCCCAGGTGACCATTGGTTGAGCTCGCCGACGAGCCGCAAGATTGTGATCGCAAAGCTGATGATCGCGGGAGCGAGGATGAGATTTCGAACGTTGGGACCAGATGTGGATGCGCTTGTCATGGTTCCTCCTACGAGCGTGGATTCTATACTAGCGAGTCTGTTCGGTGCTATTCTGCCGCCGAAATGGATTTTTGCCTCACGCCGGAGCAGGAACAAATCCGCCAATCGGTGCGGGATGTCGTCCGGGACTTTTCCGGCGAATATTGGCAGAAGCTCGACCGGGAGCTCGGCTACCCGACAGAGTTCATCGCCGCGCTCACGAAAGGTGGCTGGCTCGGCGCGCTCATTCCACAAGAGTACGGTGGGGCCGGTCTCGGGCTGCTCGAGACGAGCCTCATCCTGGAGGCGATCAACCATTCGCCCGGAAATGCCGGTGTGTGCCACGCCCAGATGTACATCATGGGGACGCTCCTCCGGCATGGCTCCGGCGAGCAGAAGAAGCGTTTCCTCCCGTCGATTGCGAATGGCGAGCTCAGACTTCAAGCTTTCGGGGTGACGGAGCCGACCACCGGCTCCGACACGACAAAGCTTCAGACCTTCGCCCGCCGCGAAGGCGATCGCTATATCGTGAACGGCCAGAAAGTCTGGATCTCGCGTACCGAACATTCCGACTTGATGCTGCTGCTGGCCCGCACGACAGCTTTCGAGGAGGTCACCAAAAAGACCGAAGGTCTCTCGGTGTTTCTCGTCGACTTGCGCGAAGCCATCGGAAATGGCATCACTGTGCGTCCCATCCCCACGATGATGAACCACCATTCGTGCGAGCTGTTCCTCGACGATTTGGAGGTCCCGGGCGAGAATCTGATTGGGGAAGAAGGGAAAGGCTTTCGTTACATCCTCGATGGGATGAACGCGGAGAGGATTCTCATCGCCGCGGAATGTATCGGTGACGCACGCTTCTTTCTCGACCGCTCGAGCGAATATGCGCGCGACCGCGAAGTCTTCGGCCGGCCCATCGGGCAGAATCAAGGCATTCAGTTTCCGCTGGCACGCGCCCACGCACACACTGAAGCGGCGGACTTGGTGCGCTTCCGCGCGGCCGATTTGTTCGACCGCGGTGAATCGTGCGGCGCCGACGCCAACATGGCAAAGCTTCTGGCCGCGGATGCATCGTGGGAGGCGGGCAATGCCGCCCTCCAGACTTTTGGAGGCTTCGGCTTCGCCGCGGAGTACGATATCGAGCGGAAGTTTCGTGAGACGCGGCTCTATCAGGTGGCGCCGGTGTCGACGAACTTGATCCTGACCTTCATCGCCGAGCGCGTGCTCGGTTTGCCGCGGTCTTATTAGTGCTTAGTGCTCGTTCGCTCTCCGTGAACGCACCCGGCGTTTCGTTGGGTCATTCATCCGTGGGCGCTCTGTCTTCGCTCGCGCCCTGTCCTCCGCTCGCCGGCTCGCTGCGGACGGCGGTGCGCCCGCCGCCGAAGCTTCAGCGAAGGCTGGCCGCTCGCGCAGGCTGCGCGGGTACTTTTTGGGCAGCCTGCTAGTGCTTCCTCTCGGCGACGTCACGGTCGTCTCGGTCGAGCAAGCGGTCGCGGGCCCCTTCGCGACGCGGCAGCTAGCCGATCTCGGCGCCCGCGTCATCAAGATCGAGCGGCCCGGAAAGGGCGATTTCGCCCGAGGCTACGACCGTGCCGTCAAGGGCATGTCCAGCCACTTCGTTTGGCTGAATCGGTCCAAAGAGTCGCTCACCCTAGACGTCAAGGCGGCGGCGGGCCGGGAAATACTAGGAAAGCTCATCGACAACGCGGACGTGCTTCTCTCGAACCTCGCTCCCGGTGCGCTTGGTCGGCTCGGCTTTGGCGCGGGAACGGTGCGTGAGACCTATCCCCACATTATTAATTGCGAGATCTCCGGCTTCGGCTCGACCGGACCGTACAAGGATAAAAAGGCCTATGACCTCCTCGTGCAGGCGGAATCGGGGCTTCTCTCGATCACGGGCACCGAGGCGGCGCCGGCGCGGGTCGGCATCTCGGTGGCCGACATCGCGGCCGGGATGTACGCGTATTCCGGCATCCTCACCGCGCTCATCAAGCGTCAGAAGACCGGCGAAGGGAGCCACGTGGAAGTCTCGCTGCTCGAGGCGCTCGGCGAGTGGATGGGCTACCCGGTCTACTACGCCGGCTATAGCGGCACGTCGCCCCGGCGTTCGGGAACGCGCCACCCGACGATTGCGCCGTATGGCGACGTCGAGACGGGGAACGGCGAATCCATATTCGTTGCGATCCAGAACGAACGGGAGTGGCTCCGCTTTTGCGAGCGCGTTTTGGAGCGCCCCGAGCTCGCCACTGATGCGCGCTTTTTCTCGAACGCGGAACGCGTGGAGCACCGGGAGGCGCTTTTCGAAGTCATCGAGTCGGTGTTCCGGGCGGTGACCACGAAAGAGATCCTGAACCGGCTCGCCGACGCGGATATCGCCCACTGCGAAGTCAATGAAGTTCTTGATTTCGTCCGCCACCCGCAGCTCGCGGCGCGCGATCGTTGGCAGGAGATCGACTCGCCCGTAGGCAAACTCTCGGCGCTCATCCCACCCGCGACGATCGATGGCGTGGAGCCAGTCATGGGCCCGGTGCCCGAGGTTGGCGCCGATACCGGTCGTATCCTGAGCGATATCGGCTATAGCGCAGAGGACATTGCAGCTTTGAGGAAAGAGGGGGTCATCTAATGGCGGTGAAGGAAGGTTGGACGGGGCGCGTCTACGAAGATTTCGAAGTGGGCGACGTTTACGAGCATCCTCTCGGGCGTACCGTCTTATCGGTCGACAATAGCTGGTTCACGCTTTTGACGCAGAACACGAACCCAATCCACTTCGACCATCACTACGCTTCGCAGACGGAATACAAGAAACCGCTCGTCGACTCTACGTTCACGCTCGCATTGGTGACGGGACAATCCGTCACCGACATTTCCCAGAACGTGATGGCCAATTTGGGCTGGGACGAAGTGCGTCTGCCGAACCCGGTCTTCGAGGGTGACACGATCTACTCGAAGAGCGAAGTGCTGTCGAAGCGGGAGTCGAAATCGCGCTCAAATATAGGTATCGTGTCGTTCCACACGACGGGCTACAACCAGGAGGGGAGGACCGTCATCGAGTTCAAGAGGACCGTCATGGTGTTTAAGCGCGGGCACGTTCCGCAAAGAGTAAAATCGTAAATCAAGGAGGTACTGAAATGCGTATGTTAGTGGAATGGGATATGCCGCTCGAGTCCAAGAGCTGCAGCGCCTCGTCCCCACGAATCGACCCTAAGCCGCTCGACGCCCTCACGGTCTGCTCACGTCCATCACCCAGATGTCGCCCATGTCCTCCTCCCAGGAGAAGTAGATGAACTCGCCGTCCGTGGTGAGCGACTCCGAGCCTGGGCTCCCGCGCTTGTCGCGGAAGTCGGTGACCGGGCGTTCCACTCCGGCCCGCCATGGGTACCTCCCAGATATTCCCCATCCTCTCGGCGTAGCCGGTGAAGTAAATCCGTTCACCGTCGAGTGAGGGCGCGGGATACCAGGCTGGGCCTTTTGTGACTTGCTGCGGTACCCCGCCCTCGAGCCTCATGCGCCAGAGCTTCGGGACTTCGGAATCTCTTGTCGAGATCCATAGCAGCGACTTGCTGTCTCGAGACCATTGAGCAGAAAAATCTCCACTCTGGCTGTTGGTGATCTGTCGCGGCTCGCCGCCCTCGGCGGGAATCACCCTGATGTCCATGTTTCCAGTGCGGAGCGAGTGAAACGATATCGAACCACCGTCCGGTGACCAGCGCGGATGGTAGTCCTCGGCGTCGCTGCTCGTTAGCTGTCGGCCTGACCGCCGGTCGAGGGCATGGCCCAGATGTGCCGGGTTCCGGTGCGCAACGAATAGAACACGATCTCTGTCCCGTCCGGCGACCACGAGGGTGACCATTCGGGCTTCGCGTCGGTCGTCAGCTGCTGCATTGGGCCGCCGCCCGTCGATAGTATCCAGAGGTCGGGGTTGCCGGCCCGTCCCGAGTTGAACGCGAGTCGTCGATCCGCGGAAACCTTGACGATGGTGATCATCGGCTGATCGAAAGTGAGCTGCTCCGCGTCGGTCCAAGTGGCCTCGCGCTCTTTCAGGATCAGCACGCGCCAGAGATTGGCGATCTGTCCGCCGTCCGAGTAGGCCACTCGTGAGCCATCGTCCGAGAGGGTGGCGCGTCGCATTCCGATCCCCACCGTGAGCGGTACGGGCTCGCCAGTAAGAGTGCCGTCCGATCCGATTGGAAGCTGCCAGAGATCCATGGCGCCACCGCGGTTCGAGACGTAGTAGAGCGAGCGGCCGTTGATGGACCAGCTCGGACTCCAGTCTTTGGACTGGCCGTCGGTCAACGGGATCGCCTCGCCATCCTTTAGGCGAAGCAGCCAGAGCTCCGTCACGGTCGCGGTCCGATTCTGAGCCGCGACGAAGGCCATGAACCTTTCGCTAGGAGACCAGCTTGGATCGTAGCGGGTGCCCGAGCTGCCTAGAAGAGCGAAGCGGCGGAACTCTCCGGTCTGCACCGAGACGATCTCGAGCTCCATGTGATCGATGAACGCGAGCTTTGTACCGTCGCGCGACCAGTTGGGCGCGCTAGAGAACTCGGCGTGCTCCGCGTGCTCGGGCGATACGACACGCTGAGGAGCGCCGGAAAGAGGCGACATCACGAAAATTCCGCCGCCGTCGCGATTGGAATGGAAGGCGATCGACGTTCCATCGGGTGACCAGCTGGGGAACGAGTCCACGCCGTCATAATCGGCAGCGCGGTTGAGCGGCTCGCCGCCGCCGAGCTGTGTGATCATAATGTCCCAATTGCCCCGGCGAAACACCCCGGTCTCGCTTGCGGCGTAGGCGAAGGAACGCCCATCGGGAGACCAAGTCGGATAGTCCTCGACGCCGAGAGCGAGCGTTATCTGAACTGGGCTGCTCAGTCGGGGAAGAGGCGGCTCCCGTACGCTGTAGGTATAGATGCCGATCGCGGCCACGGCGGCGCCGACGGCCAAAGCCAACGCCCAAGATCGCCTGGGAGGGAGCAGCGCCCGAGCTTGCCGGGGCCCGCCCACGGCTTCACGCCGGAGGCACGGCTGTCGGCATCCCGCTTGGTCAGGCGCAGGTCGGAGAGAAGCGCCTTCATCTCCGGGTAGCGGTCGCTCGCATCCTTTGCGAGACAACCGTCCAGGACGCGCTGAAGCTGCGGAGCCAACGCCGCGTCTACGGAATCCAGCGGTGGCGCCGGCGTGTTGATGATGGCGTTCAATGTTTCGGCCCCGCTCGGTGCTCTGAAGGGGGCCGATCCGGTCAATATCTCGTAGAGAACGATTCCGGAGCTGAAAATGTCGTTCCATGATCGACCTTGAGACCTCGAGCTTGCTCCGGGGACATGTACGAGTTCGTGCCCATGACGACGCCGGAAGCTGTTCGACCGCGGACGGTCGTTGGGACGTTGCTGTCCGTCTGGGTAGCGTGCTCCATGAGCTTCGCCAGCCCGAAGTCGATGATCTTGACGTGTCCGTCATAGGTGATCATGATTTTCGCGGGCTTGAGATCGCGGTGTACGATTCCCTTTTCGTGGGCGCGAGAAAGCCCTTCGGCGATCTCGATGGCTATCTCCAGGGCGCGCGCTACGGTGAACTCCTCCTTCGCGAGGACGTCAATTAGCTTTTCCCCGCGGATCAACTCCATCGCGATGAACGTTACGCCCTCGGCGTCATCGATCTCGTAGATGACGGCGATGTGAGGATGCTCGAGCGCGGCGGCCGCGTGGGCCGCCTGGACGAAGCGGCGTTTTCGCTCCGCGTTCTCGGTCAGCTCCGGCGGAAGCACCTTGATGGCGACTGTCACGATTCAGCTTGACGCCAAGTGCGCGGTAGACGATCCCTATGCCCCCACGGCTTACTTCCGAGAGCACCTTGTAGTGAGAGAGTTGCCGCCCGATGAGGTCGGACGTTTCGACACTCGATGAGGCGGCGAGATCGGTGGGGGAATCTTCGAGAAAGCTCTTGATCTTAACGTGCAGAAGAGACTCGACCTCCCGCCGGACTTCCTCGTCGGGGCAAGCCTCGTCCAAGAATCGGCCGCGCTCCGAGGGGCCCGCTTGGATGCGGCGTCGAAGAGCGCCTTGACCTCTTGCCAACGAGAAGCGCTCATAATGGCCTCGGCGTCCGTGAGAACCCCAAGGAAAGCCAAGCGCGTTCCATCTCATTTCTCCAGGCGGATGAGGTGACGGCACCTGTTTCTGTACGCGACATTAGCAAAAAAGTACCGAGGGAGACAACGCGGAGGTATATTGTCGCCGAACAGGGGACAGCGACTGAGGAGCACGATCATGACGGAAACGGAGAAAGTACTCATCGATGGAGAGTGGCGGCCTGCGGACGCGACCGGTACTTTTCAAGCCATCAATCCCTCGACGGGCGAAACGATAGGTCCCGTCTATCCGGTAAGCAGCCGGAAAGATGTTGACGCTGCGCTGGTTGCCGGAAGCTCAGCTGCCGACGCGCTGTTCGACGTCTCACCCGAGACGATCGGCAAGTTTCTGGATCGTTACGCCGACCGCATCGAAGAACGGTCCGAGGAGATCGCGGAAGCCGCACACCTGGAGACGGCGCTTCCTCTCTCGCCCCGGCTCGCCGAGGCCGAGCTACCCCGTACCAGCAATCAGCTTCGCCAGGCGGCCGTAGCGGCGCGAGCGCAGCTGGACGGAGCCCACGATCGACACGAAAACCAATATCCGCTCGATGTTTGGTCCGCTGGGGGGGCCGGTGGCTGTCTTCGGCCCAAACAATTTCCCGCTGGCCTTCAACGGCGTGGCCGGGGGTGATTTTGCAGCGGCCATTGCGGCCGGAAACCCGGTCATCGCCAAGGCGCACCCGAGTCATCCGCGAACCAGCCAGCTCCTGGCGGCGGAAGCTTTTGCCGCGGTTCAGGAGGTCGGGCTTCCAGCTGCTACCATCCAGACGATCTACCGTACCGACCACAAGGACGGCGCTTACCTCGTTTCTCATCCTCTTATAGGTGCGACTGGCTATACGGGCTCGCGTTGGGCGGCGCTGACATTGAAAGCCGCCGCCGATGCAGCAGGAAAGCCCATTTACCTGGAGATGAGTAGCATCAATCCGGTATTCATATTGCCGGGCGCCTTGAAAGAGCGCGCCCGGGAGATTGCGGAGGAGTTTCAAACCTCTGCGCTCATGGGGACGGGGCAGTTCTGTACGAATCCTGGCATCGTCGTGCTTCAGGAGGGTGAGGAGGCGGAGCAGTTCATCGCCGATATGCACGGTCGCTTCGAGAAAGCCAAGCCGACTCCGCTGCTCGGCGTCTCTGGCTTGAAGAGCTTGGCCGAATCGGTCGAAGCGCTCCAGTCTGCGGGCGGGACGCTCGTAACGGGAGGCTCGAAGGCCGATGGGAGCGGCTGTCGTTTTCTGAACACGCTCGTCAAGACCACCGGTGAGGCGTTCATTCGGGATCCGGAGAAGCTGCAAACGGAAGCGTTTGGGAACTCCAACTTGTTCGTGGTGGCCAAAGACGCGGACGAGCTCGAGAAAGTGGTGAGCAGCTTCGAAGGCAATCTCACCGGATCCATTTACACGGATACGAAGGGTGAGGATGACGGGCTCTACATTCGTGTGGAACGCCACCTTCGAAGACGCGTCGGGCGCCTCCTGAACGACAAGATGCCCACTGGAGTTGCGGTGACTCCCGCCATGAATCATGGGGGACCGTATCCGGCCACGGGTCACCCCGGGTTCACGGCCGTTGGCATTCCGGGTTCGGTTCGCCGATTCGCGATGCTCGAGTGCTATGACAACGTGCGTGAGCCGCGGCTTCCTGCGGAGCTGCGCGACCGCAACCCCGGAGGGGTCTGGCGGCAGATAGATGGAGCGTCGGCAGATAGATGGAGCGTGGACGCAGGCGGACTCCGCTTAGTGTCTCTTCCGGGGATGGTCGAAACCCCTCGCCTTTAGGCGAAGAGAAGATCGTGGTATTGTGGTCGCGTGCGTCACTACAGGCACGGAGCGCACACGAAAACGGACCTAAAAGCGCACATCGTTTGGATACCGAAATATCGTAAAAAGGTTTTGATCGGTCCAGTAGCGGTTCGTGTGCGCGATCTGATTCGTCAGATCGCGATGGAACATGAGCTGCACATAATCTCGGGTAAGGTTGCACGCGACCACGTCCACGTGTTCGTATCCTACCGACCACACCAGGACCTGAGTACGATCGTGCAGTGGCTAAAAGGAATAAGCTCCCGAGTACTCCTTCAGGAGTTTGCTCACCTGAGGAAGAAGTTTTGGGGCCGGCACTTCTGGGCCCGAGGATATCTGGCGGTGAGTTCAGGAAGCATAACGGACGAGATGGTAAAGGAGTACATAGACTCCCAGGATGGCGAGCCTCTTCACGACGACAGTCAATTTCCAATTGACAGCCCTTGAAGCCACCGCCTTCTAGGCGGTGGTTGTTCACTTCTGCTGCGATCCCCAAATGTCCCCGACGGTGAATCCGTTGGGGAACGGGTCTTCCGGATCGACGACGTATTGGGCGAACCCTGTGATCCACGCCTGGCCGCGCAAAGTGGCGACCACGGCGTCGTAATCTCCGACCTTCGTCTCCCGCATCAATCTGCCGGTAAACAGCGTGCCCAGGGGGCCCTCGTGATGGAAATCCTCGTTCAAGGGCAGCAACCCCTTGGCGTGCAAGGCCGCCATCTTGGCGCAAGTACCGGTGCCGCAAGGCGAACGATCGAGCGCCCCTGTCCAGGACGAGGGTTTGTCCCAGTCGAGGACGCCGGTCGAGACGATCACGGCGTTTTTGGCCGTGGCGGCGGGGTTCATTGGCGGTCCGGAAAGCTGGGCGATGGTGATGCCACGAATCTCGGGGTTGTCAGGATGTGCGACGGGAAACGTCTCCGCGGCCGCCGCCTTGATCATCTCGCCGATGCGAACGATGTCGCGGCCTTCGTCTGCAGTCATTCGCAGCCCGAACTGTGTTCCATCGGCGATGACATAAAACATGCCTCCGTAGGAAACATCGACCGTTACCGTACCCAGCTCGGGCACTTCGAGCGGGGCGTCCAGGTGTACGGCGAATGCCGGCTGGTTCTCGAACGTCACGCGCTTGACCTTGCTGTTGTGAACTTCCGCAGTCACCGAGATCGGACCCGCGGGTGATTCCAGTAGCAATTTGGTGATTGGCTCTTCTACCGGCACCATGCCGGTCTCGATGAGTGCTGTCGTGACGCAAATCGTGTTCGTTCCCGACATCGGCGGGTACTCGGTCTGTTCCATGATGACGTAGCCCGCGTCAGCTTCAGGCAAAGTAGGCGGCAGGATCAGGTTGCAGTTCGCCGCGGGGAATCCGCGCGGTTCGCGAAGCATCCGTTTGCGGAGGTCGTCGCCTTTCGTCTCCAGATAGTTCTTTTTCTCGAACATCGTGTTGCCGGGAACATCGCGTACGCCGCCCACGATGACCCGGCCTGGCTCTCCACAGCAGTGGAGATCGATTGCGTGGATCATGCTGGCAAGCCGCATAGGTTACGTCCTTTCGTCGGTTGGGAGCCTATCGCATGACGTTGCCCATGTGTGGAACGAAGCCGGGCCTTGACGCACCTCCGACCGAAGGTTAGTGTCTCTTCCGGGGATGGTCGAAACCCCTCGCCTTTAGGCGAAGAGAAGATCGTGGTATTGTGGTCGCGTGCGTCACTACAGGCACGGAGCGCACACAAAAACGGACCTAAAAGCGCACATCGTTTGGATACCGAAATATCGTAAAAAGGTTTTGATCGGTCCAGTAGCGGTTCGTGTGCGCGATCTGATTCGTCAGATTGCGATGGAACATGAGCTGCACATAATCTCGGGTAAGGTTGCACGCGACCACGTCCACGTGTTCGTATCCTACCGACCACACCAGGACCTTGAGTACGATCGTGCAGTGGCTAAAAGGAATAAGCTCCCGAGTACTCCTTCAGGAGTTTGCTCACCTGAGGAAGAAGTTTTGGGGCCGGCACTTCTGGGCCCGAGGATATCTGGCGGTGAGTTCAGGAAGCATAACGGACGAGATGGTAAAGGAGTACATAGACTCCCAGGATGGCGAGCCTCTTCACGACGACAGTCAATTTCCAATTGACAGCCCTTGAAGCCACCGCCTTCTAGGCGGTGGTTGTTCACTTTAGCCCGCCAACACAACCTGGAGGCATGTAATGCCACGATCGTTCGAGCCGCAATTCATGAAGATCGGCGTCCTGACGGCTGCTCTGCAGGAGCTGACCCCGCGCGATTTGCGCGACGAGGACCCCGACCGCGCCGTCGAGGAGTGGATCGCGTTCACGCGCAAGATCGACGAAGCCGCGGTGTGCATGTTCGCGCCGCAAGCAGAGGTGCTCTCCGATCAGGGGATTCCAGTCCAAGGAACGGCCCGGGAGGCGTACCGGTCCTGGTCAGTGGATGGTCCGACTAGCTGCGCACTTCGAAGATGGCTTCGACCTCTACGGGTTGGTTTGCAGGGAGCGAAGCCATACCGACAGCGGCCCGTCCGCCTCTACCCCTCTCCTCGCCGAAAACCTCCACGAGGAGCTCACTGAAGCCGTTTACCACCTGCGGTTGCTGCCCGAAGTCGGGCGCGCAGTTGACCATGCCGAGCACTTTCACGAGCTGTACCACGTCGTCGAGGCTGCCCAAAGTGTTGCGTACGGTGCTCAACAAGTTCAAGCCGGCGATGCGCGCGGCCGCGTGGGCGTCCTCCACCGTCATGTCGACGCCGACTTTGCCGACCAGAGGCGACCCGTCCGGTCCGCGCGGCGTGTGGCCGGCGGTGAACAATATATTGCCGGTGCGTACAGCTGGCACGTAGACGCCTACCGGTCGCGGCGGCGGTGGCAGTTCGATGCCGAGCTCGCGCAATCGTTGCTCGGGGCTCGTGCTTTGCGTCGTCCCGTGGCCGGCCGTTTCTGAAGCTTGGGTGACCGGAGTCCTTCCAGACACGATCGCAAGAATGGCACTGCTGGCGGCACCGGCCGTCGCCAAACACTTGCTGCGGAGAAAGCTCCGGCGGGTTTCTGTGGACATGTGTGACAACTCCTTCTCTCTTTGTCGAACAACGGCGCCAAGTGGGCGGGCTCGTTCGCTTCTACTCTTGGACGATATCCATGACCCAGATGTCGCCGAGATCTTCCTCCCATCCCACCTTGGCCGATTTTCTCCAGAACCTTGTAGTGAGCGAGCGTCTGGCCCAGCATCGGCGGAATAGTACCCGGTCAGCAAAGTGCGGGCAATTCGCGCTGGCGGCACCCGCGACGGGGGTCGGTCCGCCGAGTAAGCCGTCGTTCGCAGGAGCAAGGTATAGAGTGTTATGGCGACCACAACGAGCTCGGTCTACTCACACATCACGACGAAAGCGAAGATCCGATGTGGAAAACCTTGCCCCGAGACAACGCGTGTAGCGGTCGAAGACATCGTGTTTTACTTCCATCGTGGCTATGCTGTCGAGCGAATCCAAGAAGAGTTTCCGCAGCTCAATTTGGCTCAAGTCTACGCGGCCTTGTCCTACTATCACGATCGCAAAGACGAGATCGACGCGGCGAGTCAAGAGAAGAAAGGCACGACGGAAAAGCTCGAACGTCAGTGGCAAGAATATGTGGACCGCCACGGAGGACACGCACCGGCAGAACCAACCCCGGAAGATCGCCATATCGCGCGGCCTGTGGACGTCTCCCGCAAGGCCTAGGTGCCTCGTTTCTCTCTGTTTACGGACGCCAACGTCGATGGGCGTGGCGTATCGTCCGAGGACTCCGCCAGCGAGGCTTCCAGGCAGAGCGAGCGGTAGACAAGTTCCCTCAAGATGAAAACGACGATGTGCTCTTCGAATGCCGCCAATGAAAATCTCGTATTCGTTACGACCGACGAGGACCTACTGGTCTTGGCCGCGAGCTGGCTCCGGGAAAACCGGTCCTTTCGGATAGTCTAATGGGAGAAAAAGCATCAAGACCAAGTGAGCATCGGCACCTTCGTGGACAAGTTCGAATAGCTTGCGGTCGAAGAAGAGCCCTTCAGCTATTCCATCCGTTTCCTGAACCTTTGATGATACCGATGCAGATCGACCCTGCTCCTGTTGGCAAACGGTTCCTGATCACCAAGAAACCGGCCGAAATAAAGCCAAGCCGTCGCCCTAGCCGACTATGCCTGAATGCTGAATGCTGAATGTTCAGGCTAAAAACGGTGGGTGTAATTTATCTTCGTCGTTGCCGCGCGGTCGAGTGTGAGCCAGCGGTTCTCGAGGCTCTGCCAGTTCTGTGAGTACACGATGAAGAGATCGTTTCCGGGCTGCAGAATCCAGCGGAATCGGGTAAACAGACCCAGCTCGCTCGAAACGTCGTCGTACTGAACGATCGAGGTCAGCGAGATCCAGGGGCTCACTTGCCACTCGGCTCTTTGCTGGACGAGATTGGTTACGAACTCTCCCCCGGGCAGAGTGACGTCGTTGCGCTCCCACTCCGTTGAGAAGAGCAAGCCGGAGGTGGGGCGTAAAGTGACTTCGGTTTCGACACCCGTGCGATCGCCCGACCAAAATTGACCTAAAGTTAGCGCGACCTCGGCCGCCACCTTGCGCTGTGACGCTGATTCCACCTGGAAGCGAACACCGTTGAACGCATGTTCGCCTACCGGCAACACGACCCCTGGGTGGATCTCGAACGGCTCGTCGAGAAACTCGAAGCGGTTTTGGGCGTCGATGCTGAGCTCGTCCCCGCTTTCGAAGCGGATATCGAGCAAGCTCAGGCGCGTGCTCCGGGTGAGCAGCACGTTATCGAGATCGGTCAGATATTCGAAGAAGATTTGCCATTCGAACTGCCGGACCCACGAAACGTTTTCCGGACGGGGCGCGAACGTGAAGGAAGGATTCAACCGGCGAAAACCGTTCCGCCGGACGAAGCCGACCGCGGGATCGTAGGCGTTACCGAACTCACGGTAGGACGTATGGACGCGCCAGAGATCGTTCGGGTAGTTCACCCTCAGTCCCCAGGAGGAGCGATCGCGATGCTCTGTCGTCGGCTCTGCGACGGGATCGGTATGGACAATGGCGAAGGCCTCGAATTGGAGATTCTTGTCTCCCATGAAGGTGGCCGTGGCGAGGTCGACATCGACGCCGAAGGTATGGCGATCTTCGAGCGCTGGCTCCGCCTCGGTCGCTTGCGTCGCACGTCGCGTATAGATCATCCCGAGGCTCGATTGAGCGAAGAAATTTCGCTTCAGGCGAGCGACGGTAAAATCTTCGGCGGCGAGCTCGTCGCTCTCTCCTGTCCGGACCTGGAGAAACGCCATGTCGTAGCGCCCCGACTGTCCGCTCAAACGCGCGCCGTAAACGATTGGGATCGGATTGCCGCCGGACAGGCCGATCCGGCGGCTGAAGTAGGGCTCCGGGCGGCTCGAGCGGGCGAAGGTGAAGATGCTCGACCCCTCGAGAAAAAAGTCGCGTTTTTCGGGAAAGACGAGCGGAAAACGCGTGAGATTGACTTGACGGTCGTCTACGTCGACTTCGGCGAAATCGGTGTTGAAAGTGACGGCAGCGCGCAAGCCGGGTGTGACGCTATAGTTCACGTCGAAGCCCACATCGGTGGGGGTGCCGGAGCCGGTCTCGATATCCTCCTTATAGGACGCGGCTGCGTAGGGTTTCACTTCGAGTCCGAGCCCTTGTGAAATATCCTGGAGGCCGGTGAGCCGCCCCGCGTTCACTGGACGGAACAAGCCTTCGTTGAGGCGGTAGCCGCTCCACAGACTCTCTTCTTGATTGCGCCGCACGGTGCGCTGGAAATCGATCCCCCACGTATCGCTCCGTGGATTGAAGTTGAGCGTGCGGAAGGGGATCTCGATCTCGGCGGACCATCCGCGATCGTCGCGCGCAACGCGCACGTTCCATATGCCGTCCCAGGATTTGTTCAGCCCGCGACCGCTGCTGTCGCGCAGAAGCCCGTCGCCGAGAAGCCCCGCCGGGTTCGTCTCGAAGAAATAAGCGGAGCGGCCGTTGAGAAACGTGTCGAGGATGAACATGAAGCGGTCGTCGCTTCGCAGCGAGCCGTCGCGTTGTTTCTGATAACCGATGATTTGACCGGGCTCGCTATCGTAGAGCATCACGCCGAGGTAGAGATGGTCGCGATCGAATGCGATGCGGACTTCGGTGGTCTGGTACGCGGGGGCGCCTTCGTCGGGCTCTTGCTGCCGGAAGCTGTCCGCGGGCGTGATGTTTTTCCAGAAAGGCTCATCGAGCTGGCCGTCGAGCTCGACCTCCTCGCCCTCCGCGAGTCGTACCGCTGGCACCGAGGGACGCAGGCGCTCTTCCTGGGTGTCGGCGATCCCGAGGCTTGTCGAAACGGCAAGAAGAAGGGTAGCGGTGCGCGGCATGAAATCGAGTCTTTTCATCCTAGCACGCCGGTGGATCTTCCCCGGCCTGTGTTATAAGACTCGTGTCACGAGCGCGATGGACATATCTGCTGGCCGCGCTTACACTCGGAGCCTTTCAGCCGGAAGGAGGATTGCCGTGATACCTGCCAGTTTCGACTATGCCTGTCCCAAAACGGTCGCGGAGGCCGTTTCGCTCCTGGGGCAGAACCCGGAGGCGAAAATTCTCGCCGGCGGGCACAGCTTGATCCCGATGATGCGATTTCGCTTGGCGACGCCCGCCTTGCTGGTCGACATCAATAAGCTCGAAGGCCTGTCCTACATCAAGGAAGACGGCGATTGGCTCGAGATTGGTGCCATGACGCGGGAATCAGAAGTGGACAGTTCGGATCTCGTCCAGAAGAGCTATCCGTTGCTCGCCGATACCGCGCGCGTAGTCGCCGACCCGCTCGTCCGGAACCTTGCGACGCTGGGCGGGAACATCGCGCACGCCGACCCGGCCAACGATCACCCGGCCACCATGTTGGCCTATGGGGCTGAAATCGTTGCGACCGGCCCGAACGGAGAGCGCTCCATCGCCATTGGCGACTTTTTCGTGGACGCTTTCGAAACGTCGTTGAGCCATGACGAGATCTTGACGGCCATCCGCATCCCGCGCGCCGTAGACAAGAGCGGGGGAGCCTATTTCAAGCTGGAGCGCAAAGTCGGCGATTTCGCCACGGCGGCGGTCGCGGTGCAGCTTGCACTCAACGGGGACGGCCAGATCGCCCGTGCCGGTATTGGGCTCACGAATGTTGGGCTCACCCCAATCAAGGCGACGGCCGCCGAGGACTCGCTGACCGGCAGCGCGCTCAACGATGCTTCGATCAAACAAGCGGCTCGATTGGCTTCGGAAGCCGCGGAGCCCATCGAAGATCATCGCGGCTCGGAGGACTACAAACGTCACCTCGTACGGACGTTTACCGCGCGCGGGCTCCGAAAGGCCCACGAAAGGGCAGAGGGAGGTGGCGTATGAGCACCCATTCGATCACTTTGAAGGTCAACGGCGAGGAGCACACGCAGGATGTCGAAGCCCGCATGCTGCTCGTCCATCTCATCCGGGAAGAGCTCGAGCTCACCGGAACCCATATCGGCTGCGACACCACGTCTTGCGGCGCCTGCACGATCTTGTTGAACGGGCGACCGGTGAAGAGCTGCACGATGTTCGCGGTTCAAGCCAACGGCGCCGAAATCGCGACCGTCGAGGGGCTTGTGACGAATGGCACCCTCCATCCGATTCAGGAAGGCTTCACAGAAAAGCACGGCCTCCAATGCGGCTATTGCACGCCGGGCATGATGATGACGACGTCGGCGCTTCTGAAAGACAACCCCAACCCGAGCGAAGAGGACATTCGCTGGGGGATTTCGGGGAATCTTTGCCGATGCACGGGCTATGTGAATATCGTGAAGGCGGTGCAGTACGCCGCCCAGAAGATGGAGGAGGGAGGTTCCAATGACTGAATGTCGCGGACTCGGACACTCCGTTCGCCGGAAAGAAGATCCTCGATTCATCCAGGGGCGCGGACGCTACATCGACGACATCAAGCTTCCGGGGATGCTTTATCTCGACATCGTGCGAAGCCCTTACGCGCACGCGAAGATCAAGAGCATCAACACCGAAAAAGCGCTGGCCACGCCCGGCGTTGCGGCGGTGGTGACCGGGAAGGACCTCGACGCTCACGGGCTGGCGTTTATGCCGACGCTCATGAGCGACCAGCAAATGGTGCTCCCCATCGAGAAGGTGAAGTACCAGGCGCAGGAAGTCGCGGTGGTCGTGGCCACGAGTCGCTACGCGGCGGCGGACGGCGTCGCGGCTCTCGAAGGCGACATCGACTATGAGCCTCTTCCGGTCGTCGTCGACCCCTTCAAAGCGCTCGAAGACGGCGCCACCAAAGTGCGCGACGACAAAGACAGCAACCTTATTTGGCACTGGGAGAGTGGGGACAAGGACGCTACCGACAAGCTCTTCGACAAGTCCGATGTCGTCGTCGAAGAGAACATGCACATCCCGCGCATCCACGTCGCCTCCATCGAGACGTGCGGCTGCGTCGCCAGCTTCGATCCCGTAGAAGGCAAGCTCACGCTCTACATGACGACCCAGGCGCCGCACGCCATCCGTACGGTTTTGGCGCTCGTGGCTGGACATGTCGGGCTCTCGGAGGAAAAGATACGTGTGATCTCGCCGGATATCGGCGGGGGATTCGGCGGTAAAGTCCCGGTCTATCCCGGTTACGTCATCGCGGTGGCGGCGTCGGTTCTGACGGGAAAGCCCATCAAGTGGATCGAGGACCGCTCCGAGAACTTGCAGGCCGATTCGTTCGGCCGTGACTATCACATGAAAGCCGCGATCTCCGCCAAGAAGGATGGTACGCTCACGGGACTCAAGATCAAAACAATTGCGGATCACGGCTACACCGACGCGGCGGCGCAGCCGTCCAAGTTTCCGGCGGGGATGTTCCATATCGCCACCGGCTCTTACGACTTCAAACAGGCCCACGTCGAGGTCGACGGGGTCTATACGAACAAGCCGCCGGGAGGCATTGCCTATCGGTGCTCGTTCCGTGTGACGGAAGCTGTGCATTGCATAGAGCGCATGACAGACATCATGGCGCACGAGCTCGATATGGATCCAGCCGAATTTCGGCTGAAGAACTTTATCAAGCCCGAGCAGTTTCCTTACAAGTCGATCCTCGGTTGGGAATATGACAGCGGGGATTACGAGAAGGGCCTCCGTACGGCGATGGAGATGATCGACTACCGCAAGCTGCGCGAAGAGCAGAAGGAAAAACGCGATCGCGGCGAGCTCATGGGGATCGGCATCTCGTCCTTCACGGAAGTGGTCGGCGCGGGACCGTCGAAGGATTTCGACATCCTCGGGATCAAGATGTTCGACTCGGCCGAGATCCGCATCCACCCCACGGGGAAGGCTATGGCACGCTTCGGCACCAAGTCGCAAGGCCAGGGCCACGAGACGACTTACGCGCAGATCATCGCCGAAGAGCTCGGTATTCCGCCGGAGCATATCCAGATCGAAGAAGGCGACACCGACACCGCGCCTTACGGGCTCGGCACCTATGCGAGTCGTAGCACGCCGACGGCGGGCGCGGCCGGGGCCATCGCGGCGCGTAAGATCCGCGACAAAGCGAAGAAGATCGCCGCGCATTTGCTCGAAGCGTCCGAGGACGACCTCGAGTGGGAGCAAGGCAAGTTCTTCGTCAAAGGCTCGCCCGACCGTTCCAAGACGATCCAGGAAATCGCTTTCGCCGCCTACACGAACCATCCGCCGGGGATGGAAGCAGGGTTCGAAGCGGTCAGCTATTACGATCCGCCGAACTTGACGTTTCCTTTCGGCTCTTACATTTGCGTCGTTGATATTGATCGCGGCACCGGTCAGATCAAAATTCGCCGTTTTGTAGCCGTGGACGATTGCGGCGTTCGCATCAACCCGATGATCGTCGAGGGGCAGGTCCATGGCGGTCTCACGATGGGCATGGCACCCGCGCTTTTCGAAGAGATCTCCTATGACGAGGACGGGAACATCCATGGCGGCACGTTCATGGACTACTTGCTCCCGACCGCGATGGAGACCCCCGCGTGGGAGACGGGCGAGACGGTGACGCCGTCGCCGCATCACCCGATCGGCGCCAAGGGTGTCGGCGAGTCGGCCACCGTGGGCGCACCGCCGGCGATTGTGAACGCGGTCGTCGACGCGATGTGGCACCTCGGCGTGCGGCACATGGAGATCCCCATGACGCCAAGCCGGGTGTGGCAGGTACTCAAAGAGAAAGGGGCGGCGCTCGAAGAGTGACCACTCCGGACATCTTGGAGACGGCTCTCCGGCTTCGGAATGCCGGGGAGCCGTTCGTCCTTGCCACGGTCGTTCGGGCCGAGAAGCCCACTTCGGCTAAGCCCGGCGCGAAAGCCATTATTACCGCCGAGGGAAACTGGATTGGCTGGATTGGCGGGAGCTGCTCGCGCCCCGCGGTAGAGTACGAGGCGCGGCGCGTGCTGCGATCGAGCGAGCCCACTGTCGTCCATCTCGCGTCGACGGAAACGTGCGCCAGCGGAGGAACGCTGGATATTTACTTGGAGCCTTACTTGCCCAAACCCCATCTCCTTGTCATCGGTCATCTGCCCGCCGCCGAAGCGATGGTGCGTCTCGCGAAACCGCTCGGGTTTCGGGTCTCGGTCATGACGCCGGAAGGCCATCCCAACCAGTTTCCAGACGCCGATAGTTTTTCCGAGAGGATCGACATGAGCGAAGCCGAAGCGGGTGAGACCTTTGTGGTGATTGCGAGCCACGGAAGCTATGACGCGGAGGCACTCGAAGCCGTTGCGAAAACTGAAAGCGGCTACGTGGCGCTCGTCTCGAGCAAGAAGCGGGCCGCGAGTCTCGACGTCCCAGAGCATGTGAAGTTTCCCGCGGGGCTCGACATCGGCGCGGTTACCCCCGAGGAGATAGCACTCAGCATTCTCGCGGAGATCGTTTCGGTGCGTCGCGCTCGCCCCAAAGAGTTGGCGCCGCCCCCAGAGGCGTTCAAGGATCCGATTTGTGGGATGATGGTTGGCGTCGAAGGCGCGCGCCACACGATCTCCCAAGGTGATGACACCGTTTATTTCTGCGGCCCCGGCTGCAAAGAGGCTTACGAGCTCAAACATGCTGATTGAAGGTAAGGACAACATTAAAGCGACGCGTAAAGAAGTCTGGGATTTTTTGACGGACGCGGAGTCTGTTTCGAACTGCACCCCTGGGATCGAGTCGATGGAGATCCTGGATCCTGGCAAGAAGTTTCAAGCGGTGGGGGCGCTTCGTCTCGGGACCATCAAAGTAAAGTTCAAGAGCACCATCGAATGGACCGAACTGAAAGAGCCGGACGACGCCAAGATGAAGATGAACGGCACCGCGCCGGGAAGCTCGATCGATGTCGGCAGCGAGGTCTCTCTATCGGATGGCGCCAATGGCTCGACGGACTTGGCGTGGAAGGCCGACGTCAAAGTCGTGGGCACCATTGCGAGCCTCGCGGCGCGTCTCATGAAGCCGGTGTCGGCGAAGATGGCCGGGCAGTTCTTTGCCTGTGTGAAGAAGAAAATCGAAGCATGAAGTTTGGGCCCGTTCCGCTCGAACAGGCCGAAGGCAAGATCCTCGGGCACAACGTCGCGGGCGACAACGGCAAGCGACTTCTTCGCAAAGGAAAACCTCTCACCCCCGGTGATCTCGAAGCGCTGCGCGCGATTGGGCGGAGCGTCGTTTACGTGGCGGAGCTCGAAGCGGGCGACGTCCCCGAGAACGAAGCCGCGGAGCGCGTCGCGCAAGCGGCCCTCGGAGCAGGGCTCCGACTCTCCGGTGCCGCCACCGGTCGCATCAATCTTAGCGCGAGCGTTCTCGGTTTGTTCCGGGTGGACAGCGAGCGCTTGAAACGGCTGAATGAGAGCGACGGCATCACGCTCGCGTCGGTCGCGGCCCATGCGGTCGTGCGGCCGGGACAAACGGTTGCGACCGTCAAAGTCATCCCTTATGCCGTCGCCGCCGACGTAGTGGAATCGGCGGAGGCTGAGGCACGGGGTGAGGTCCCGCTCCTTCGTGTGGATGAGCTACCCCGTCGCCGGGTCGGAATGATCCTTTCGGGCTCGCCGTCTGCGAAGGCCGCGTTGACCGAGAGCTTCTCGCCGCTCGTCGAAAGGATCGAGTCGCTCGGCGCCGAGGTTTCCGATCGGGATTATGTGACGCTCGAAGACGCTAGCGGCGAAGAAGCGCTCGCGCGGGCGATTGAGCAACAGTGTGACGAGGGCGTGGCGCTCATCGTGCTGGCGGGCGAGACCGCGATTATGGACCGCCACGACATCACACCTCGGGCGGTCGAGAGAGCCGGTGGCGATGTGGAAACGGTGGGCGCTCCCGTGGATCCCGGCAACCTCCTGATGCTGGCTTATATCGGTGAGATCCCGGTGCTCGGCGCGCCCGGCTGCGCCAGGAGCCGCAAAACGAACGTGGTGGACTGGGTCCTCCCGCGCCTCCTTGCCGGTGACGCGTTGACGCGCGAGGATATCGTCGCGCTCGGCGCCGGCGGCCTTCTCGAAGACGTTCCCGAGCGGCCGTTGCCCAGAAGCCGTATTCGAAATTAGCTCTAGCTGGGCCTCGTCCTAGTAGTTGTCACGGGCAACCGCAGCAAATTCTGAGCACCCGACCTGCTGATTACGAAGAAGCAAAGAAGGGTCACGAAAGACCACGAAAAGGCATCATTCCCTTCCCTTTACAGGGAGATCGGCTGACTCAAATTCATGCGCCTGACTGCCCCAGATGACAGCTTCGCTACCTCTGGGCTGAGTTCTCGACCTTAGGTCTAGAAGCGAAAGACTAAAATACTTGTCCCGAGCTTTTTCACATTTCGTGTTCTCGGGTGTTATACAGACTAGATGCCCGGAAAAGCGCGTTTCGCAGAGATTCTCGAAAGCTACCAGAAGGAAATCTACCGCTACGCCTTCCGGATGACGGGGAATCCCGATGACGCCGCCGACCTGCTGCAAGATACGTTTCTGCGGGCATTCAAAGCGTTTCCGCGACTGCCGGAAGACGCCAATCACCGCGCCTGGCTCTACCGCATCGCGCATCGCCAAGTGCTGAACCATTTTCGATCCGAACAATTGCGAGGGACCTCTCCCATCGATGCTGCGGCGGACGTCCACGATGCGAACGGCCACCCCGACGATCTATCGGAGACACGGCGGCTCGCGCGAGCGCTGGGCCACGTTGTTCGTGACCTCACGCCGCGGCAGCGCTCGGCGCTTCTCCTCAAGAAATACGAGGGTCTGCCGTATCGTGACGTCGCCGAGATTCTGGGTATGAGCCCGGAGAAACGCGCGGGCGCAGGTTTACCAAGCCATGAAGAAAGTCCGCTATGGACTAATGGACTAAGACGAGAGGAATTGTGACGATGCCGAATCCCGAGCTTCCCACGCCGAGCGCGTCTGAATGGAAACGAGCCCACGCGGCGCTCAAGAGAAGCTTCGACCCCGTCCGCGCGCATTACGGCTGGATCGACGCGCCGTTCGGCAAGATGTTTCTGGCGAGAACGCGAAAGGGTCTCTGCCTCGCGAGCTTCCGACGGTCGGAGGACGCTTTGGTCAACGACCTCGAAAAACGCGAGCTTTTGCCCGAAAAAGCGGGCAGCGAGCTCGACCGCGAGCGCCGTCAGTTCGTCGAATATTTCGAAGGTAAGCGCAAGCGTTTTCAGCTGCCGGTCGACATTCGATGGGGAACGCCGTTTCAAAGGCAAGTGCTGGAAGCTGCGAACGAGATCCGTTTCGGCGAGTGCGAGTGCTATACGGATGTAGCCGAGCGTATCGGGCGGCCGAAGGCTCAGCGCGCCGTCGGCAACGCGCTCGGCAAGAACCCCGTGGCCATCGTCATTCCGTGCCACCGCGTCGTTGCTTCCGGCGGGGGCATGGGCGGTTACACCGGCGGCTTGGACATCAAGAAAGCCTTGATGGAGATCGAAGGGATCAATCCCGCAGGGGACTAGCACGACGCGAACATTAATCAACAAGAGGAGAAATTAAATCAACCACCGGCTTAAGCCGGTGGATTGCGCGGGCGCGTCGACTGGAAGTCGACTTCATGCGCCCGCTTCATTCTCAACCCCCCGACTTCAGTCGGGGGAGTCTCGTCCCCTTCGGGGACATCGACAATCTTTTCTTCGCCTGAAGGCGAGGGGTTTCCACCATCCCCGGACGAGACACTAATGGCGACTGTATTGGAACATCCGTGCCGTCAATGCGACGGTCATGTAGAACCCGAGCTCGTCTCGATCTATCCGACGAGCGAAGTTTGCCTCGACTGCATGCCCCAGGCCGAAATAGAACGGCTCCAAAAAGACCTCAACCAGGTGCAGCGCGTCGATCGTGCTTTGCTGCCTCAGATCCCGCTCTTGCCCGGATGGGAAGTCGGCCTGCACTACCGCGCGTCACGACTAATCAGTGGTGACTTCTACGATGTGCGCGCCGAGGGCAGCCGTGTCACGCTGCTTCTTGGGGACGTGATGGGGAAGGGGATCCCCGCTGCGCTTCGCCGGACCGGGCTTCAGGGTTCGCTCAAAGCGCTCGTGCCGGAGGTGTCGTCGCCGGCGGCAGTGCTCGAGAAAGCGAATCGGTATTTTCTCGACAGCGCCTCTGAAGGCCGACTGGCAACGGTCTTTTACGGGAGTCTCGATGCCGATAGCGGGGAGCTGCGCTACGCAAATGCCGGCCATCTTCCGCCGCTACTCCGGCGCGCCTGCGGCGAGTGGCGCACGCTCGACTCGACGGGCCTCGTGCTCGGTGCTCTCGAGAATGCGACTTACGGCGAAAAGAGCGTCCAGCTCGACCCGGGTGATGTCTTGGCGTTATTTTCCGACGGTTTCACTGAAGCCGAGAACAGTGCCGGCGATATTTTCGATGAACGCCACATCGTTCGCTGGGTTGACACCGAACCCGACGCGCCGGCGCAGGTGATAGCTTCGACCGTTGCCGATCAGCTCGCGCGCTTCGCGCCCGGCGAGCCCAGCGACGATCGGACGCTCATGATGGTGAAACGCATATGAGCGAGATGGAGAGGATTCGTGATCAGCTACGTCGCGCGTATAGCGGTGACGCGTGGCACGGGCCGTCACTGAAGGAGCTTCTCGAGGGAGTTGGCACGGACACGGCGTCGGCGCGGCCGATCGCGGACGCGCACTCGATACGGGAGCTCGTGCTTCATATCGTGGCGTGGGAGAAGGAAGCTATTCGCCGGGTGAACGGGGAGGGGAGCGATTTGCCTGCGGAGGAAGACTGGCCCCACGGCGCCGATGCATGGACGACGCTCTTGAAGGAGCTCGAAACGAGCCACGTCCGTCTGATGGAAACACTTGCCGAGCTCGACGATAGCCGGCTCGACAGCGGCGTCATCGGTACTGGCGGGACGGTTTATCATCTTTTGCACGGGGTCGTTCAACACAATCTTTACCATGGTGGACAGATCGCATTGCTGAGACGAGCCGCATCAGCCTGAAACCGCACGGATGGATCTTGTAGAATGGCGGCATGAAAGCCGTGACGAACAAGACGCGAGCACCGCTCAAGATCCCGCTGCCTCGCGGAAAATCGCTTCACCTCGGCCCAGGCAAGACCGGGCAGCTACGTGACGACGCCGCGGAGCATCCGCGCATCAAAAAGCTCGTCGAGGCGGGCTCGATCGAAATCTTCGATGGTGGAAAGACGGATGCGGCGGCGAGTGGTACGGCTTCCGCTCCGCACACGGCGAGTCGAGGTTTCGCCAAGTCCGGGGCGAAGTCGCGAGGCGGCGATCGTTGAAACGAGAGGCTAGGCGTGGGATTTGGAACGCAAGCCTTGCGTCAGCTCGAGATCGTGCGCCAGTTCTCGATGAGGTGAGCGGCAGTCCGCCACGCGAGCGCTTGCGCTGTGAGGGTGGGGTTGTGTGCGCCGCTCGTCCCCATCACTGACGCTCCGAGGATCGCGAGATTGGGTGCCTCGTGTGAGAATCCCCAGCGGTCGACAACGTTCGTGTCGGCGTCGTCGCCCATGCGAGTGCCGCCATAGGCATGGGTGGTGGGTCCCATCGTGCCGATGGATTGCCTGATCGTCTCGACGGCGCCGGCTTCCATGAACCACTGAACCATCTTGTCTTGGATGAACGCGGCTGCCCGTTTTTCGTTGTCTTTGAAGTCGGCCGTGATCCGGCATACTGGAAAGCCGAGCGGGTCCCTCACGGTGGGGTGGAGGTCCAGGTGGTTGTCCTCGTAAGGAAGCGTTGTCTTTTGGAGATAGGAGCCGGTCCAGCGATCCGCATTCTTCTTGATGAAAGCTTTCCACCGAGAGCCCCACCTCGGTGCGCGGCCGAATGTGTTCATGTTCGCCGCCGCGATCGGGTGCCTTTCGGTGTAGACCCACAGGTTGCCGCCGCCGACGAAATCGAGGTCGGCGTGGTCGAAGTTGTCATCGGCCCAGTTATCCACGGCGATACCTTGCGCCGGAAGGCCGTACCACGTGTTCAAGCTCGACGGAAATAGCGCGAGCACTCCCGCCCTCGTGTTGTGGCTCAGGTAATGCTTGCCGACCTGACCGTGATTGTTGGAGAGCCGTTTACGTAGGCCTTCGATTTGGAAAGGAGCAGCGTCCGTACGTTCTCGTAGGTGTAGGTGCCAAGCAGCACTACGGCAGCAGGTTGGAAGTAGGACTCGCCGTCTTTCAGATAGGTCACACCGTTCACGCGCCCGTCGCCGTTCACGGTGATTTCGGTGACGTGGGCTTCGGTCACGACGTTCAATCGGCCGGTGGCTTGCGCTTTGGGAATCGTGGAGACGGCGGTAGAATTTTTTGCGCCGACATGGCAGCCACCTCGGCTGCAGAATCCATGATAGACGCAAGCCGCTCGGTTCTCGAACGGCTTGGAATTGACGGCGGCCGGACCGGGAAACGGGTGCCAGCCGAGCTTTCTCGCCGCCGAGGCACCGGAACGCTTCTATGTGGCGATCTTTTCACACAGCTCGGCAACAACGCTCCCGCACTGACGGAGTCGTCCGCCGTCGTGTGGGAGCCGAGTGAGGCGATGCGAAAGTCGTTTCCCTATGCGAGCCTTCGCGATCCGCGTTCTCTCACGGACAAGCTCGCCGCGACGCGGCCCGAGCTTCTCGCCTGCATGCACGGTGCGTCGTTCCGTGGGGACGGCGCGTCCCTGTTGAACCGCCTAGGTGTTGCTCTGCATCAGACTTCATAGGGCGGTCTCGATAGTCCGGAAGGCAATCCGACACCTCACAGTTTGTCTTCATAAGCGGCTAGATTTACGACACTCGGCAGTAAACGTCGTCCGGTCGCCCAGGCGGCGGTTGTCAAATGCGCACGGTCCGCCGAATCATCACCGAAGCCAACGCTTCGGTCATGAACCTCGATCTCTACGACATCGAGAACACGTGGTTTCTCGCGCAGCAGAAATGGATGATGCCGTTCGCGATTCGTGGCATGACCGGGCTCGCAGCGGAATTTCTGCACCTCGAGGATCGCGGGTTTCTTCGCGAAGGCTACGTGGCCGATATCGCCGTGCTCGACCGTGACCGGATACGCGACCTCGCGACCTATGAAGATCCAAAGCAGTATTCCGAAGGGACCGTCCATGTTCTCGTGAACGGAGAGCTCGCCATCCACGACGGCAGAGCGACGGAACACTCGCCGGCGCGCCGCTACTGCGTGGTGGCGAAGTTGTGAAACACTAGAGCGTTCCTCGGGGAGGTATGACATGAAGATCCTTCTTCTAGTGGCTCTTGTGGCGGCGACCCAGGAGCCGCGCCCCATGCAGGTTGCAGACGTTCTCGCCCTGAGCTCGGTGTCCGATCCGCAAGTGAGCCCCGATGGTCGGTGGGTTGCCTATGTAGTGGCCCATATGGACTTCGAGGAAAACCTCAACGACACCGACCTTTGGGTCGTCTCCGTGGACGGCGGCGAGCCCGTTCGGCTGACGACGCATGTCGGGACGGATAACAGGCCGCGCTGGGCGCCGGATTCCGGCTGGGTGGCCTTCGCCTCCGATCGCGGCGAGAAGAATCAGGTCTACGGCATCCGTCCTGACGGCGGCGAAGCGTGGCGGGTCACGGATTGGGCGACCGGTGTGGAGTCGTTTCGCATCTCGCCGGATGGCACGAAGCTCGGTTTCGTCGCCAAGCCCGACAAGAGCGAGGATCAAGAAGCGTTCGAGAAAGGGCGCGGCCGGCCCATGGTTTGGGACGAGTCCTACCAAGACGAGTGGTCACAACTGTGGATAGCGCCACTCGAGAACGGACACGCGGGTGAAGCCGTGCAAGTCTCGCCGGAAAGGGCTTACGTGTCGGCCTTTGTATGGGCGCCCGACTCGATAGGCGTTGCTTTTCAAGCGCGCCCGTCGCCGGCCTTGCGCACGAATCGCGAGAGTGACGTGTTCGTCGTCGCGTCGGCGGGAGCCGACGCGCGGCGTGTGACGAGCATGGCTGGAGGGGAGTGGCCGGTGGCGTGGACACAACGACACGGGCTTGTAGTCTCCGCCACGGGCCATCTGCTCGGGACGTATAACCGAAAGCTTTTCAAAGTCTCTTCGAACGGTGGCGCTGCGGTGTCTCTGAGCGATGGTCTCGACGAGAACGCGACGTTCGTCTCGATTCATAACGATGAGCTCTTGGTTGAAGCGACCTATCGTACGGGCCGCGGGCTTTATCGCGTTCGCCTCGCCGACGGATTGGCGTCGCGGGTTTCGGGTGACGCCTTTTCCCACAGCTTTAGCGCGAGCGAGGCCGGTGACGTCGTGGCTTTCATCGGGGAAGGGGGCGAAATGGCGCCAGACGTCTTCGTCTCCGGCACGAGCGGTTTTTCTCCCAAGAGGCTCACCGACTCGAACCCGCAGCTCTCGGAATTTCGGCTCGGCACGCAGCGCGTCGTGAGGTGGCCATCCCGCGCCGACAACGAAGAGATCGAAGGTGTGCTCACGCTGCCAACCGAGTATCGTGAGGGCGACACCGTGCCTCTTCTTCTCGTGATCCACGGCGGGCCTTCCGGTGTTTCGTCGGACCGATTCTCACCGCGGCGCGGCGCCTACCCGATTCAAGTTTTCGCCGGCATGGGCTACGCGGTGCTGCAGCCGAACTATCGCGGCTCGACCGGTTATGGCGAACGCTTCCGTGGCCTCAATCGAGGCGACATTTCCGGGCGCGACTGGATCGACATCGATTCTGGCGTGGACGCTTTGATCGAGCGCGGCGTCGCGGACCCAGAGCGCCTCGGCGTCATGGGGTGGAGTTTCGGCGGGCACCACACTTACTGGGGCATCACGCAAACGGATCGCTATCGCGCAGCGAGCGCCGGCGCGGGTGCTACCGACTTGATCTCGATGTACTCACAGACCGATATCCCCGATTTCTACCACACGTATCTCGGGCCCAAGCCGTGGGAGGATTTCGAGCTCTACGAAGAGCGCTCGGCGTACCGCCATGTGGCGAAAGTGACGACACCTCTTTTGATCCAAGTCGGGGAGAAGGACGATCGCGTCCCCGCGGAGCAGAGCATTCAGTTCTACGAAGCCGTGCGGGCCATCGGAAAGGCCGAGACCAAGCTCGTGATCTATCCCGGCCAGCCGCATGGTGTGCGGGAGCCGCGCCTGGTGCGCGACCTTTTGACGCGCAACGTCGAATGGTTCGAGCGATTCATTTCGATAGAGTCCGCGACGTCGCAGTAGGTGTAGCCGAAACCCCATGAAAACCGTTCTCGACCTCATCCGCAAATATGACGAGCTCAACGAGGCGAAGTCCCGACAGCACGGCAATCTTTCGCTCGCGGACGAAGAGCGCTGGGAAGAGCTGAAGGCCATCTACGAGCTCCTCGTCTTCCACTCGGGTCTCGTCCGCCACAATGAAGGCGCGTCTTTCTCGAACGAAGAGATTCGGGAATGTCTCGGAGATGAGAGCAAGCTGCGCGTTCCTGTCGACGCTCACGCGATGGTGCATCATGATGGCGAGAGCTTCGACGCGAGCGTGGTCAATTTGAGCCGAAGCGGCTCTTTTCTCGCGAGTGACACTCTCGTCCAAGTCGGGGAGCGTTTGATCGTCTACATCACGGGTATCTCGGAGGACGATGCAGGCGACGTGTTCGAGCTAAACGCGGAAGTGCTTTGGTGTGCGGAAGAGGGCGTCCCCGAGGCGCGCATCCGTCGCGGGATGGGCGTCCACTTCGTCGACGTGGCCGACGAGACGCGTGAACGTCTCGGATCGCTCGTCGTGAATACGATCGAAAAGCGCCTCGCTCGCCTAACTTAGCGCGAGCCCCGTTCGCCATGACGCTCACCAGCCGAGAACGTAGTCGCTCTTCGCTGGGCTCACCCCGCCGTAGAAGGTGCCTGTTTCTGGGTCGATCATCAGCATCTTGACCGCGCCTGCGCCCGAGGCTGCTTGCATGTAGGGCTGCTGCTCTTCGAGCACTTCGACGCGATGGCCCTTTTTGGCGAGACCTTTGGCCGCGCGCTCTCCGAGCCCGGCCGGCATCGTGAGCATTCCTCGAATCCGCCCTGGGTACATCGAGGCGCGAAACGCACTCGACGTCACTGTGGCGGCTTCGACGGCTTGCTGCACGTTCGCGCCGAAATGGACGATGGCCAGAAACGCTTGCAGCATTGCTTGGGGCTGGTTGTCGCCACCGGGCGTGTTCCATGCGAGATAGGGCTTGCCGTCCTTGAGCGCGAGCGCTGGGTTCACCGTGTGCCGGGTGCGCTTGCCGGGAACGAGAACGTTGACGTCGTCCTCTTCGAGGGAGAAATAGGGCATGCGGTTGTTGAGAAAATACCCTCCTCCCTCGACGGCCATCCCGCTCCCGAAGCCTGAATTCACGCTATGGGTTACAGAGACGAGGTTCCCGAAGCGATCGGCGATCGAGAACGACGACGTTTGGCCGTCCAGGTTCTCTTGTTGAGAAGGTTCGGTGATCGGCGCGGCGTCGCTCGCATATTCGAGGCGCTCGCCTCCGAGAAGTGCTTTGCCGTTTCTTGGGTCGCCCGGCGGCGCGACGACCATGGCGCGATCGCTCCGGATGAGCTTCCGCCGGGCGGACGCGTAGTCTTTCGAAAGAAGCGCTTGTGTGCGACGAAGCGCGGGTCTCCAACATAGCGATTGCGATCGGCGAACGCGAGCTTCATCGCCTCGGTGACGACGTGCAGATATTCGACGCTGTTGTGGCCGAGCGCCTCGAGGTCGTAGCCTTCGAGGATATTGAGTGCTACGAGCATGACGATACCTTGCGAGTTGGGCGCGCTCTGGTAGACATCGAGACCTGCATAGGCCGTGTCGAAGTGCTCCGCTTGTTCGGCGACGTATTTGGCGAGATCGTCCGCGCTGAGCAGGCCACCTTTTGCTGCATAAAAATCGGCGCTCTTGCGCGCGAGCGCACCGCGGTAAAACGCGTCTGCGCCGTCTTTCGCGATGGTAGTGAGCGTACGGGCAAGATCGGTCTGCACGAAGAGCTCTCCCGCGGCGACAGGATGCCCATCCGTCATCAGAATCTCGACGGAGCTCGGATAGGCGGAGATTTTGCCGACGTTGCGCGCGTGTTGCGCCGCCGCCCAGAAATCGAGCGGGTGGCCCTTGGCCGCTTCGATGGCAGGTGCGAGGAGCGCGCGGTAGCTCATCGTGCCGTATTTCGAGAGCGCGAGATCGAACCCTCCCGCCGCACCCGGAACATCAGTGGAATAAGGTCCTTTGTTCGGTATCTCACCGAGCTCTCGGTAAAACTCGGCGGTGGCGCGCGCGGGCGCAGGCCCGGTCCCGTTGAAGAAGACGACACGGTCCTCTTCTTTGATGTAAGCAAGGATGAATCCGTCTCCGCCGAGACCCGCCTGGTGCTGCTCTACCACGGTCGTCATGTAGAAGACGGCGACCGCTGCGTCGATGGCGTTACCACCGGCGTCGAGGATTTTCATCCCGGCTATGGCTTCGAGCGGGTGCTCCGCGGCCACCATGCCGTGCGTGCCCATGACGACGGGCCGCCAAAAACGCTCGTCCGCTGGTGACTGCGAAAGCAATACGGAACTCAAAACAAAGGCTAGTAGTTCCATAGCGCACCTCCGTGCCGTCGCCGTATCTTATACGCTTTGCGGGAGGTTATCTCAATGGACCGACAAGAAAAGCAAGAGCGGTGTGTTTCGTTACGGTCTTGATCGGTGGGTTAGGGGCGTCTCCACGGCGTTTTCCGGGAACCGTCTGTGCTGGCCGGTCGACGCTATTTGTGACGATCGGCCACGCCTTCCCCAGCGTTACTCCGGGCCACATCGATCAGCATGCGTAGGGTGCGGTTCACGGTTTCCGAGTCGTGAAAGTTCGCCGCGGTGATGGAGCTTACCAGGCGTTGACGATTTGGCCGAAACCCGTATGCTCGACGAAGCGGCCCCGGTCCGTCGTCTCGAGTCTTTGAGCGGCGTCTGGGCTGCATGCGCCGTTCCCAAGATGGTAGAGCGCTTCCGCGAGTGAGGCTTCTTCCGGGTCCGCCAACGGTTTGTCGAGTCCGTCGCGGACGGAGCAATCGACGGGGAGGCCGTCGTAGTACTCGCCTTCGCCGACTGAATTGACGGACTTGAACGAAACCGGAAAGAACACTTTCTCGCAGAACTCGAAGCCGTATTGGCCGACGGGCTTGCCGAACGTTTGTCGTCCGACGAGAGTGACGGGGATGAACGGATCGAGACCGTTGATGACGAGCTCGCTTGCGGAGGCCGAACTGGGTGACGTTATGATGACCACGCGAGGAGCACTCATCGCTTCTGCGGGAAGCTCGAAGCGTACCTGGCGATTGCGCGCTGTCTGCTTGTCGTTGTGGATGTAGTCGACGAAGACCCTCATATTGGTGCGCAGCCCGCCGATCAAGCTCGCGAGGTGCTGAGCAACGCTCACGAGCCCGCCGCCGTTGTAGCGGAGATCGAGAATCAAATCGACGACGCCTTGCCGGCGGAGCTCGGCGAAAGCTGCATTCAGCGCTGGGATCGAAGGCTCGACGAAATTGCGGAAGTGGACGTAGCCCACGGGTAGTCCGTTCACATTAAATATGGCCGTTTGCGAGACCGTAGGGATGGTCACGGGACGCTTCTTCACCAAGGCACTCGACTCCATTCCCGTCAGCGAGCGCCAGCTCAGCTCGAGAGTGTAGCCGATCTCGGACGGACCGAGTGCGGCATTGAGCTCACCGTTCGCGATGAGCTCCGGGACGGGCCGTCCGTCGACGGCAAGCAGATAGTCTCCGCGCGCGAGCCCCGCATCCGAGGCGGGGCTGCTCGGGAACACCTGGGCGATTCGATACTCCTCGGGGGAGAGAAGCCTGGAGCTGAAGCCGATGCCGATGAACTGGCTGTTCGAGTAGAAAGCGGTCGTGACCTGAGCGGAAGCAATGTGGCTGAAGCTATTATCGAGGGGCCGGAAGCGCACCGCCTCAAGATAGTCCTCGGGGGAGTCGTAAAGGGACGGGCTCGCATCGGGGAGCTCGTGGTACCAGAGGTAGTACTCGTCGAGAACTTGCCTGACGAAAGTGTTCTGTCCGACGACGGAGCAGTCGTCTTGTGAGAACGCTGGCGAGCCGGCGACGAGAAGCGCAGCCAAGAAGAAGATCCACCGTCTTATCCGTTTCAGGTGTTTCAGGCTGAGTGTCATGGCGCTTACACGATCTCCGTGATGTATTTGGCTTTCGCTAACCGCCAGAATACTACGAGAAAGGCCGTGAGAGGAATCGCGAGCACCATTCCGGCGATCCCGTCGAAGGCCGTGCCCCAGAAGAACAAGGCCACGATGATCGCGAGCGGGTGAAGCCCAGTCCGCTCCCCCATGACTTTCGGCGTGAGGTAGTAGCCTTCGATCAACTGTACGATGGTAAAAACCACGAGCACGAGCGTCATCCGCACGGTCCCGCCATCCGGTTGAAACAACGAGAGCGGGAGTGCTATAGCGAGGCCAATCATGCTGCCCAGGTAGGGGATGATGTTGAGAAAACCGAGCAAGAGGCCAAGGATGAAGCCGTGCTGTAGTCCCACCAGCGTAAAGCCCACGGCAAAGAGAAGCCCCTGGCCGAACGCGACGATGAGCTGACCTCGGAAGAAGGACACGACGATATTGATGAATTCCCGGATCAGGTAGATGAGGTCGTTTCTCGTATCCTCTTTCAAAAACGGCAATAGCTCGTTCCAGTCTTTTCGGGGAAAGGGCGGAGCCATAAGAAAGAACGCGAGATAGACCGGGAGCACGAACCAGCTGAGCGCGGCGGCCACGCTCCGAAACGCGCTCGCGCCGGCGGAAAAGGCCGACCGCGTCACCGTTGTCGCTGCGTTCCAGATCGATTTGGCCTCTTCTGTCACAAGCTGCTGCAAGCGTCCCGTCATCCCGTACTGGTCCCAAAACTGCTTGACCTCCGGCCAGTGTGTCTCGATGAAAACCCGCGCGCGGTCCACGAGCTCCGGCAATTTTCCAACGAGTTCCGATATTTGCGACGCCGCGAGTACGCCCAAGAACCAAATGAACAGGCCGACGGGCATCAAGATGGATACGAATACGAGCGCCACGGAAGCGGCGGGTGGCGCGTGCAGCTTCTCGTGAAAAAATTGCTGCACCGGTCGGAGCACGAGCGCGAGGACGAGTGCTATGAGCAGAGGTAGAAATACGCTGGAGAAAACGGCCACGAAGCGCGCGAGCAGAAGAAGACCCCGAGCACGACGGATAGAATCACACCGGCGGCGAGTGCCGTAGCGGCTGCTGCGACCGTCCCGGATTGGCGGGGGGTGAGATCGAGCTTCATCGATAGGCCCCTAGGATGCGCTCGCTATGCAAATAAAGCAATGAGAGTAGAACTCGACAGCATCCGTCACGTGGGCACCGATAGTGGGATTTTATACCGGCGCGGTGGCGGCGCTCTAGCCCTTCGGCGGTGCTCGCCATGTTAGGCTCTCGGGGACATGAAGATTTCCGCCGTTGTTGCCCTCGTGTTTTGTGCGGGCTGCCAAACCTCTGCTCCCGAAAAAATCCCAGTCGTGGAAGCGACCATCGCGGGCATTCAAGACGCCCTCCGTTCTGGTCGTACGACTTGTCGCGTCGTCGTCCAGGCCCATATTGATCGCATCGAAGCTTATGATCGGGAAAGCGGGCTAGGCGCTATTACGGTCGTCAACCCCGAGGCACTCGAGCGCGCTGACAAGATCGACGAGGCCCTCACGAGCGGAGACGAGCTCGGGCCGCTCTTTTGCGCACCGATCCTCGTGAAAGACAATTTTGATACCCACGACTTGCCGACGACGGGCGGATCCGTCGCGCTCAAGGCAGAGCCTACCGCCGGACGACGCCTTCATGGTGCGCAAGCTGCGGGAAGCGGATGCGATCGTCGTAGCCAAGACGAACATGGCGGAATGGGCGTTCAGCCCGCGACGAACAGAGAGCTCCTCCTATGGCATCACCGCAAACGCCTATGCGCTCGATCGGGTACCTGCGGGCTCGAGCGGCGGGACCGCGTCGGGCGTCGCCGCGAGCTTCGGGGTCGCAGGCCTCGGCTCCGACACCGGCAACTCTATTCGGGGGCCGTCATCCCACCTCGCCCTTTTCGGGATCCGCTCGACGATCGGTCTCACGAGTCGCGACGGCGTCATCCCGCTCGCGTTCGACCGCGATATCGCGGGGCCGATGACGCGTACCGTCGAAGACGGCGCGCGTCTTTTCGATGTGGTGGCTGGCTATGATCCCGCCGACCCCTATACCGAGCTCGGGCGTGCGTGGCGTGAGCCCGACTATACGCGTTTTCTTCGGGCCAAAGCACTCGAGGGTGCGCGACTCGGTGTATTGCGTGCACTCGTAAACACCGACGCCGATCCGGAAGTCATTGCGCTCTTCGAAAAGGCGGTCGAGGACTTGCGCGCTGCCGAGGCGGTCATCGTCGATCCTATCGAGATCGATGACTTCGAGAGCCATCTGGATGCGAAGAACGGTTGCTCCCGATTCCGTTACGACATGTTGGTTTACTTGCAATCGCTCGGTGAGAACGCGCCTATCCGTGACGTCATGGAAGCCTACGAGAACGGGGACTATTCCGAATATGTTGAGAGTCGACTCGCGCGCCACGCCGACCGCCCTTTGGATGTGCCGCCGCCGGAGTGGGATCCGCCTTGCCCGGACTACGCGGATCATCCCGGGCGTCAGGCGTACGTGGCCGACGTCGTCGCGGCCATGGATCGCGACGACGTCGACGCGATTCTGTATCCGAGCTGGACCAATCCGCCGGCGCATCTCAACAAGCCGAGCGAGGAGTACAAAGGGGATAACAGCCAGCTCGTCGCACCCGCGACCGGGATGCCAGCGGTGTCGGTGCCCATGGGCTATTCGTATAAAAACTTACCGGCAGGCTTGCAGATCCTCGGTAGGCCTTATGCGGAGGGACGCCTCATCGAGCTGGCCTATGCCTATGAGCAGGCGACCAAGCATCGACGTCCGCCTGCAGGTTTTGCCGAGCTTCGTGACTGACCGTCTATTGGAGGACGCGTACAACGAGTGCTCCGAGCGCTCCAGCATCGAAAGGTTTGGGAAGCACGTCGCAGAAGCCGTGTTCCCAGTACTCGGCCATGACGGGTCGCTCGAATAGCCGCTCGAAACGACGAGCTTGACGTCCGGCTCGATCTCCTTGAGCTTGGCTGCCGCCTCTTTGCCTCCCATGCCTGCCGGGATGTTGGAGCGTCGCCAAAACCGTCGACTGCACGAGGCCATGCTCAACGGAGTAGTTCTGGAAGTGGTAGCTCTGCGCCCAGAGCGCGGGCGTCGAGAACAAAAATAGAAAAACGCCCGCCGTCCTCCCGAGCAATCTGCCCCTCCGTCTTGCGTGATTGCTACAGAATTATTCTACGAGACGATCCGAGTCCCGGCAAACCACGCTCGGTCAGCGTTTCCGATGTCAAGCCACCTCGTCGGGGGGCTGGACGACGCCGATATAAGGAAGAGTCCGGAAGCGGTCCCCCCAATCGAGCCCATAGCCGACGACCCACTCGTCTGGAATCGTGAATCCGAGATAGTCGATCGAGATCGGTACCTTGAGGCGATCCGGTTTTTGAAGAAGGCTTGCCGTTTTGAGCGACGCCGGTTCGCGCGCTTGGAGCGTGCGTATCAAGTATTGGAGCGTATAACCGGTGTCGACAATGTCTTCTACGATGAGTACGTGCTTGCCTCGGAGAGGTGCTCGTACGTCGAGAACGAGGCGGACTGCGCCCGTCGCCGTTTTCGAGAGGCTCTCGTAGCTCGAGAGCGCGATGAAGTCGACACGGCGCGGCACGGTGAGGACGCGCGAGAGGTCCGCCAGGAAGATGAATGCCCCGCGCAAAACGCCGAGCATGTAGATGTCGTCGACGTCTTTATAGTCCTTGGAGATCTGAGCGCCGAGCGCTTGGACTCTTTTTTGGATCTCGTCCTCAGGGATGAGGACTTCGGGCTGCTCGGTCATCGGTTCCTCTCACCGCTGGTCTCGGTCTTGCGCGGAATTTTTCGTACAGACGGGTGTGGCGCGAGCTCAAGTCCACTGACTGGCCGCGAATGAAGACATAACGCACCCGAGTCGGCACGTCGAGCAAATCACCCTCCGCGACGACAACATTCGCGACTTTCCCGACCTCGAGGCTTCCGTAGTGCTGGCTCACACCGAGGATCTCGGCCGCGCGGCGCGTCATAGCGCGCCAGGCGCTCTCGCGAGAAAGCCCGAAGGCGACCGCGAGCCCCGCATGAAAGGGGAGGTTGCGCGCATTTGTCGCGCCGCCCGTTCGAAAGCAGAAGGGGACGCCGGCCTTTTCGAGAAGGGCAGCGGCCCTGAAAACGGCGTCGTATGGGTCTCCTGGCGCGGGTCGGCTCTCGAGGGGTCCGAGGATGACAGGGACCCCCGCCGCTGCGAGCTCGCCCGCGACGCGCCATACGTCCCGTGTTCCCGCGAGGATCGTTTTCAAGCCGAGCTCTTTCGCAAAAACGAGAGCGGCGCGGATACCCTCGGCGGTCTCCGCCTGGATCACGACCGAAAGCTCTCCGCGCACGACCGGCACGAGTGCTTCAAGCTCGTCCCTGTCATCATTGTCTGAGCTCGTCATTGGTTGGCTCGGGAGGCGTCCGCTCGCGAGGGCGCCGGCATAGGCTTGTGCTCGCCGCATCCAACTCCAGAGCGTCTTGCGATCTTTGTCGATGCGCTCGCGCTCTTCCTTGTCGGGAGCGGCGAAGCCAGAATGTTCGGGAAAGCTCACCATCATGGCGAGCGGGCTCGTGGCGACGAGCTCGGGCGCGGTCCAGCCCGCGAGGTCGATGAGCGCCGCCTGGCCCGAAATCCATCCTCCTGTCGGCGCGCTGAGCGTCGTCGTCACGCCGTTCGCGCGCGTGACGGGGATCATCTCGGAATGAGGGTGGATGGCGACCGCCGCTTTCACGCTGCTATTGACGTCTTGGATCTCCCGCTCGTCCCGCGTTGCTGAGACAGCGCCGATTTCCGAGAGTCCCACCGTCGTGCCCGCATTGATGAGGCCCGGTGTGACCGTTAGCCCCTTGGCATCGATCACCTCGACGCCGGGCGGAATTTCGACATCCGTCCCAACGGCGGCGATCTTGCCGTTTCTGATCAAAACGGTCCCTTTTTCGACCGCTGCCCCGGCCATCGTGAGCACTTTGCCGCCCACGATAGCGACGTCGCGCGACGAGGACAACGCGGGCGCTTGCACGTCGCCATATCCTGGCGGCAGCGGCGCGGATTCGGGCGCTTTCCATGTCGCGAAGCGTTCCCTTATAGCGGGGGAGTCGTCTGCTTCGCCTGAATCGCCAGCTTCGGTATGAAGTGTCTCGAGCGCCACGGCCGTTGTTTCCACTTTGCTGCGATCGAAGTAAACCTGGCCATCAACGAGCGTATAGGCGACTTGGGCGTCGGCGGAAAAAGGATGGGCGGTGTAGATCGCGAGATCGGCGTCCTTACCGGTCTCGATCGAACCGACGCGATGTTGGATGCGAAGATGCTTTGCTGGGTTGAGCGTAATCATCTTCAGCGCTTCTTCTTCGGACACGCTCCCGTATTTCATCGCTTTCGCGGCCTGGACGTAGAGCCGATTCGTCATCTCCCCGACGGCGTCAGAGTTGATCGAGGCGGTGACTCCGCGGCTCGCCATGAGTGCGGCGTTGTAGGGGATCGCGTCGAACGCTTCCATTTTTGTATCCCCATCCATCGGAGAAGGTGGAGGCGCCAGCTCCGTGAGTCGCGATCTCATCGGCGACTTTGTAGCCTTCGAGCACATGCTGCAACGAAGCGATGCGAAAACCGAAATCTTCGGCGACGCGCAGAAGCATCAGAATCTCGTCCGAACGGTAGCAATGCGCGTGGACGAGAATGCTTCCATCCAAAATGCCCGCCAAGGCCTCTAGCCGAAGGTCGCGCCGCGGCGGCATCGGGTCTTCGCCCCGCGCGCGGGCGGTTTCATAGGTCTTCCACTCGGTTTGGTATTCCTGCGCGCGGGTAAAGCTCGTTCGCAACGTGAGCTCGACACCCATGCGCGTCGCCGGATAGCGCGGGCTGACGCCGTTGGGACGCCTGCGGTTCGTTTGTTTGGGATTCTCGCCCAGCGCGAATTTCACACCTCTCGGAGCGCCCTCGAAAAAAAGGTCCGCCGCATCCTTACCCCAGCGGAGCTTGATGACGGCGTTCTGACCGCCTACCACGTTGGCCGAGCCGTGGAGGACGTTGACGGTAGTGACACCTCCCGCGAGGGCTCGGAACATAGAGGGGCTTCGGTGGTCGATGACATCGGCGATACGGACTTCGGGGGTGACGGCATGGGACGACTCGTTGCCCCCGCCCGCGATCGCGATGTGGATGTGGGCGTCTACGATGCCAGGCATCACGAACATGCCCGTCGCGTCGATCTCCCGGGTGCCGGCTGGCACAGGGACACTCGCATCGGGTCCAACAGCCTCGATACGGCCGTCATTAATAAGGATGGTTCCTTGCGAAATGGTGCCGTCCGTGACGGTCAGGAGCGTGGCGTGACGGATCGCTGTTGCGTGGGCTTCTGGCCACAGGGGGCCGGTCGGAGCCCGCCTTTGCCAAAGCTCGCGCAAATCGCGCTTGTCGTCGTCGTCGCGGTCCTTAGAGCCGGTGACGCCGTTGTCCTTGGTGCCGCTCGCCTCAGCCTTTTTGGGCGTGGAGCGTTCGGTTTCGTACAGGCGACCATCGACCCAGGTGGCGGTGACGGCGCCGTCATCTGCGAATAGATCGCCTGCGACTGCAACGACATGGGCTGCTTTGCCGACCTCGAGCGTTCCCAGGTTCGCGTCTAGACCCAGAAATTGCGCCGGCGTCGTCGTCAACGCTTCGAGCGCGGCGGTCTCGGGAAGGCCGGCACGGACAGAGCGGCGAAGATTCGGAAGAAAACTCTCGGCCTTGTCGAGCCCGTGGGTTGCAAACGCGAAGCGAACGCCAGCGGAATGGAGCCTTCCAGGGTTCGTCTCGGCGTCCTTTTTGTCTTCCGCGCCGGGGCTGTGCATCAGCCCGCCTGTCGAGCGCGAGCCGAAGCCGACAGGGTCGCGCCGCGGTCGTTGGTCCAGCGAGACGAGTACGGGGAGGGCGCTCTCGGCGAGTGCTCTAGCCACACGCCAGCCGTCGATGGCGCCACTCACCACGGCATCGACGCTCAATTCATCGGCGAGCTGCAGCGAGCGCAAGATGGCGTTGTCGGACCACGCTGAGAACACGACGGGCTGCTCGCTGCGCGCGGCGGGGCCGAGTGCCTCGAGGCTTTCGTCGAATCTGGGACGCTCGATGGTGTCCGGTGCTTCATAGAAGCGCCGCCAGGACTCGGCATACCAGAGCGCGTCGGAAAAGTGCTGTCGGATCGAAGCGAGCACCCCCATGAGCGTTCCGGGGTAATCGCTGCGCTGGCGGGAAAACGGCTCGAAGGCGATGTGCTGAGACCAGCTCTCGCGGAGCAGGAGCTCGTCGATGCGCCCATCGCCGAGCGCCAACACCACGCTTTGACCTCTGAGGATGCCGTCCTTCGGAGCGATGGCAGCGACGGTAACACCGGCCGCACGGAAAGCCACGCTCGCGACGATCGAAGGCCTCTTTCGCGGATTCTTTCGGGGCGTCGGGGATACCGACGCTCGAATGCGCGTCGATGAATCCGGGATAGAGTGTCCAGCCGCTCGCGTCGATGACGATGGCGTCGACGGGCGCGGTGACGTCCGCGCCGACGGCAGCGATGCGCTCATGGCGCATGACGAGCATTCCCGAGTCGATGATGGGCCCCGCCATCGTGACGATGCGTGCATTTTGGAGTGCGTAGGCGGGAGGCGGCGACTTGGCCCCTTCCACTAGGTGAGTCCATGAAAGGAGGACAGATAGGCTGACGAGCCGCATCGACATGGAATACCTCCCGAAAAAAACGTCGTAGCGTACCACAGGGTTGTCCATCATCTTTATTGATCCGCCCGGGAGGTTAGGCGCGTGTGGCTCGGTGACGAGCACGAAAGCGAGGTCGACGCACGCGAAACGCTGCCGGGATTACACGACCAGCGGGTATCGGAGTTGGAGAGCGCCATTGTCGACAGCTCCGGCCCCGCGACGTTGATGACCAAAACTGCTCTACGCGGCCTCGCGCCATTCGTAGCGATGGTGAAGACCACCTACCCTCGGCAGCGCGACGACCTTCGCCGCTGGTGACGGTCGCGGCGTCACCGGTCTCTCGTTCGGCGAGTCTTTTCCGAGTCCCAGGTGACAACGATCCTCGTGATAATAGTCGATGTAGGACCGGGCGAGTCGGACTAGGTGCCGTGTCGTATGGAAAACCTCACCGACGCAATCTGTAGCCGGTCCGGTGCTGACTTGATCGTTGCCTCTCAGGTGATACGCGATCTATGTCGCGGAAAAAGAACTACCCTTCTCGGAATGCGAAGACGTAGAGCGTTCCGGTTTCGACGAGCCCATTCCCTTGTTCGAGATCGACTGGCGGGAACGCAGCTAGTGTTCCACATCCCCTTCATGTATCACTTCATCGCTTGGCGCACGAACAACGTGCACGACAACGACACGACGAGCCTCGTGCGCGGCGGCTACCCCATGGACAACTCATCCCGAAGAGCCGCACATCTTCGGCGTCTTGGATCGGGAGCTCTCGACGCTCCGACATCCTCTCGCCGACGTTGCGTACTGACCTTGCGTACTATTGAAGGAAGGCGAGCTCTTTGTGCAACCGTGCCGCTGATCGTGTCGCGGTATCGGGCGACGATCCAACCGTTGCGCTTCCCTTCGGCCTCAAGGAGTTCGAGCTGGGTGTTTAGACTCTCGTCCTGGGAATCGCCAGAGCGCCTCACGTACAGTGCAACCTTCATCTACAAGGAGCGTTACGATCCGTTGCCATACGACATCACCCACTCCAACGCCGTTTACTACGTGGAGGAGGAGGATGCGGTGCTCGTCTCGAGCTACACGCAGTGCGTAATCTACAAGGTGGACATGGCGACCGGCGAGCTCGTTTGGATCCTCGGAGATCCGATCGGCTGGGCGCGAGCCCTGGTCGCAAAAGCTCCTGCAACCGAAGGGAGACGTGATCTGGCCGTGCCATCAGCACGGGGTCGAGCTGACCCCGCGCGGCACGTTGCGGCTTTATGACAACGGTGGCGCGCGGAGTATCCCACCGCAGGAGCCGCAGCCGGTCGAAGAGCGCTTCAGCCGCGCTGTAGAGTACCGGGTGGATGAGGAGGCGAGCACTGTCGAAGAAGTCTGGATGTACGGTCCCGAGCAGGAGCGCTTCGTCTCTCCTTTTATCTCCGATACCGATCACCTTCCCGAGACCGGAAACGTCCTGATAACCGATGGCGGTCGCTTCGCAGATGCAGACGGCAAGCCCATGGCCACGTTCGGCGGCCGCCAGTGGGCTCGTTTTCTCGAGGTGACCTACGGCGAGAACAAGGAAAAAGTGCGGGAGCTCGTCATCAACGACCCGGCGGCTCGCTACTCGGTGTACCGGGTACAGCGACTCCGCAGCCTGTACCCGAAGCTCGACCGGCCTACCTGGTGCGAGTGAGCATCGAGCGCGGTTTGCGGAAAGTGTCAACGACGGTTGACACCAACAATCTGCCCGGCTGTGCCCAAGCGAGCCAGCGCCCGGCTACACTAAAGAGATAACGATGAGCGACAGGTTCTCAGGAGGCGGCGCTCTGCTGCTTGATCGCGATGAGCCCGCTCCCTTCAAGTTTCCTGAAGATAGCAACGACTTCGATCTCACTCATGGGACAGATACTCAGAATCGAGCCTATGTTCCAGTCGCCGTTGACCCTGGACAAGACGAAGCCTTCCTGATGCGTGAGATCTTTGGTGGCGAGGTCGGCGACAGGGACTGCGAGCACCGGAACCGCATCGAGAGGAAGGGGAACTTTCGAATCTTGTTTTCCGAGTGTATTCTCGATCTTCTTGATGTACAGATGAGCTTTGCTCTGCGGATCGATCTCGAGTGCAGCTTGGAAGGCGGGGAGCGCCCGAGGATGGTCCCCCGCATTGAAATAGGTCAGCCCTTCACGTAACAAAGTCCGGAGCTGTTCGACGCTAGCCTCGTAGGACCGCCCCTCCGAGATCTTTCCGATTCGGATCACCTTCTGCTCGTATAGATCGAGCAAGCATGATGAAATCCGGAACTCCATGGCGTGCATTTCCAAAGCGATTTCGGCCAAGCTCATACCTCGCTCGATCAGCGCGACGACTCGACGGTGCTCCTCGGAGAGGACTTTCGCTGTTTCGAAGGCGCCCGTAACGGTGAAGGTGGTTCGCGCAGACGGAAACAACTCGCATATCTTCGTCCACTTTTGCGCTCGTGTCTCGCTTTCTCGAATCAGGCCTGGTATATCAAGAGCCGTCGCCAGATACATCTTCTCGGGAATGTGCCCGTCCTCGAAGGCGAACTCGCCGTCCGGCCAGAGGAAACAATCAAAAAGACTTTCCTCGGATTTCAGTCTGATCAGATTCGTGAGCTTTGCTTCTTCCACCAACTTTTTGTCCACGAGAAGCTCTCCAAGTGGTTTGTGGCTTCGCTCTTGCTCCGACAGGGCCTCGAAGAGCTGTTTCTCGGAAACGTAGCCGACCCGGATGAGGTGCTGGCCAAGGGTTTCTCTGGGGCTGTTGGTTGCGGTCGAGAACAGTCGTCCGCCGACGAAGAAAAAGCGCTTTTCGATGGCGCCCCGCCGAATATGGAGAGCTCCCGTCTTCGACTCGGCCGCGCAACACTTCAAAATGGCTGCGAGGGGTGTGGAAGTCAAGTTTCCAGCGAGGCTGGTGAACAGAGCGACGTCACGCTCGTGAGAAACGTGATCGGTGGTGCTCGTTTTTTCGCGGTCGCGGCCTTCAATCACTTGCGTTTGCTCGCGCAAAATGCCGCTAAGATCGTCGGAGGGCCGGTCAAGATCCACCACCTCGCGGAATTGCTTGTCCTCGGTCAGCTGTTGCAACGCCTGGAGGAACTCGTTTGCGTTATCGAATCTTGCCCCAGCATCCTTCGACAAGGCCTTGTCGATCACATCGACCAGGCTCTGTGGGACATCGGAAACGAGTGTCGGGAGGGGCGGGTGGTCCTCGTGGATGATTCGATACAAAGTCGTCAGGATCCCATCGGCGCGGAAGGGCTTGCGGTATGCAAGGAACTCGTAGAAGACGACACCGATCGAAAAAACATCAGATGCCGGCCCTACTCTCCGTCCTTCAGCTTGCTCCGGTGACATGTAGTAGGGCGTTCCCATGATGGTGCCTGTCTGGGTGATATTGGAGGACGCCAATCGCACCAAGCCAAAGTCGATGATCTTCACCTGACCATCGGGTAGGATATGAAGGTTGCTCGGCGTCAAGTCGCGATGGACGATTTTTCTCTCGTGAGCGTGCCCGACGCCCGCGCATACCTGCAGTATCAAACGATACTTGTCCGTCAGGCTGAGCGGAGCCTTTGCCCGGATGAGCCCCCGGATGTCGACCCCTTTGAGCAGCTCCATGGCGGTGAAATACTCGCCGCCCTCTCTGCCGGACTCATAGACGGTGACGACGTTCGGATGTGTCAATTGCGCGGCTGCGAGCGCTTCGCGACGGAAGCGCTCGACGACTTCATCATCGTTGGGACGCCGAGTAATGATCTTCAGAGCCACGTGGCGACCGAGGATGGCGTCGTAGGCTCGAAAAACTTTGCCACTACTGCCCTGCCCGATTCTTTCGAGGATGCGGTACCTGTTGAGTCCGGTTGGCGGCATTGTGCGTATCGTGATGTGGAGTCCGGCGAGCTGCCCGTCACACGTAAGGCAACAGCCGAAACAATAACAGCCTCGGTTCCTGGATTTTCTGGGGTACGCCTCTAATTCTAGCATGGCGATTCCGCGAACGACAGCTTGGCGCTTTTCGGGCCGACGCGAGCGGATCGAGACCCGCGGAGGCGGAAAGGGACTTTTTACGCCGAAATCCAAGCTCGGGTAAGAGCTGAGGAAATCCATCAACGCCAAGACGCACAACAACTTGAATCCAGCACTTCAGGCTGGGGGCCGGCGCTCACGAATGCCGAAGAATGTCAACGGCGGTTGTCGGTAAGTGTCCGTGCGGAAGGGGTGAGAGTTGCATTAGCGGCCAAGTCCTGGCTATCCAGTGAAAAAATGGCTTTGCGCGCGCCCGGAAGGTGTCAACGACAGTTGACACCGGCTGTCCGCTTCCAAACAGGCGTCGCTCATCAAGGATGATCTACTCGAACCCGTCGACACGCTCCTCGAGGACCCCGAGCTGATAGAACTGACGAGAGAATCGCTCGCTGGTCGTTTCCCGCTCTCACCGCGTACCGGCCGGGTGAGTATCGCGCCTGACCGCTTGCTCCGCAGCTGTGTACTCAAGCACATCAAAGGATGGTCCTTCCGAGTCCTCGAGCGGGAGATCCGTTCTAGCCTCGTGTATCGGCGCTTCACTCGCTTCGACGACGATTCGATTCCCAACTACTCCACATTCAGTCGCAACTTTTCCCTACTCGGTGATGCGTTCGTAGAGAAAATCCATGCCCGTGTGGTCGCTCAGGCTCGAGACGAAAAGGTGGCTACGGGACGCAAGTTACGCACGGATACGACGGTAGTGGAGAGCAACATCCATTACCCCACAGATAGCTCACTGCTTGCCGATGGCATCCGGGTGCTCACCCGTAGTCTGAAGTGTATTGCAAAGGCTTGTGCTCAAGGTGCGCTCAAGGTGGTGGACCACAGCCGATCAACGAAAAACAGGCAGCTTGAGATCGACCGCGCCAGCAAGTCGTTCACCGAATCGAGCCAAGTCAAGTTCAAGCAAAGTTATCGCAAGCTCATGGGCACGGCGCGCAGCGTGGTCCGGCAAGCCGACGAGGTTATTCAGTCGCTCAAGAGCGGAAAGCTTCCGGTCGTGGGTTCGCTGGTGAGCATCATAAGCAATCAGAGCCAACTCGAACATTATCTGCCACTGTGCAAAAAGGTGTTAGCTCAGACAAAGGCCCGTGTTTTAGGGGGCCATCGTCACCATCCGGACAAGATCGTCAGCCTGTTCGAGGAGCATACGGCCGTGATCCGAAAAGGCAAAACATGGAAGCCGACCGAGTTTGGACGACTCGTGCGAATTGATGAGGTGGAGAACGGCATTGTTAGCCACTACGAAGTTGCCGCAGGCAATCCGGCGGACCAAACTCAGTGGATGCCCGCGCTGGAGCAACACAAAAAACAGTTCGCTCGTGCGCCGGAGATGGCGACCGCTGACCGCGGATTCTTTTCGGCAGACAATGAACGCAAGGCCATAGATCTCGGTGTAAAGAAAGTGGTGTTGCCGGCTCGAGGACGACCCTCGAAAAAACGAGCCAAGGTTCAAAAAAAGCGCTGGTTCCGTCGAGCCCTTGCACGGTAGTGGAGTCGAATATTCATTCTCCTACGGACTCCGAGCTTCTTTATGACTGCGTCCGAGTTCTCACTCGCCTCATGTGCCGAACTCGCGAACTGCTGGGTACAGTAGTGGTCTTCGGCAATCGAACGCGTCGAGCGAAGAGACGTCGACTGGGAGTTCTAAACGCGAAGGATAAGGAACAAAGGCGTCGCGTCTATCGAGATCTACTGAAGGTGTCGGAAGAAACCTATCGCTCCGCTCAACGCGTTGCAGACCAGTTGGACGAGTCCGGCTTGACCGAGCCGGTGAAGCGAGCGAGTGCGGAGAAGATCGCCGCGGATTTTAAGCACTTTCTCGTCCTCACCGAAAAAGTCATCAACCAAACTCGGCGTAGAGTGATTGATGAAGAGCGTGTGCCTGCGGAGGAAAAGGTCGTTTCGATCTTCGAAGAACACACCGACATTATTCGCAAAGACCGGCGCGAGACTCTCTACGGTCACAAGGTGTGTTTGACTGGTGGCTCGTCCTCGATGATTTTGGATTGCGTGATCTTGGATGGGAATCCGTCCGATTCAACTCTCGCGGAAACCATGATCGACCGTCAAGTCGAACTCTACGAACGGGCCCCGCGCCAGGTTGCCTACGATGGCGCGTTTTCTTCAAAGGCAAACTTGGAAGCCATCAAAGGCAAGGGAGTTGAAGATGTTGCCTTTACCAAGGCTCACTTCGCGGTGACCGATATGGTCAAGAGTTCCTGGGTCTATCAACGCCTACGGCGATTTCGCTGCGGAATCGAAGGCGTCATTTCGTTCTTGAAACGAGTCTTTGGTCTCGACCGATGCACATGGCGCTCATTGCCTTCTTTCAAATCCTACGTATGGAGTTCCATCATCACCTGCAACCTGTTGGTAATGGCAAGGCACCTATTACGATAATAATGATTGCTCTTACTGCGTTTATAGCCATGGATTGCTGACGATTCGCCTCTCGTTTCGTCCAAGATTTTCATTCGCTTCCGAGCCTACGAGGTGCCGACTGAAAACGTATAATACCCACATCTTCGATAGGCCTCTCGTACACCACAAGTTATGGTGTTTCTGGACAGGAACTAGCTAGTACCCGTCCTGACAGGTGTAAGAGGTTGAGAAAAAAGGGGTAATCGCAAATTTAGGGCTAGCCTTCTGAGGGAGTGTCGTTTAGTATCGAGTCGACAAAAACGCAGATTCTAAACGACTTAACTCCAAAGGAGACCAGCCCTAAATGCGAAAAACGATCAACCCACAACCAAGCCTTCGCGAGCCCTGGCTGGAGCTGGAGCACGCACGCGAGCTCGAAACGATATCATCGCTGCTCGATGCCCATCCTAAGCTCAATGAGCTGGTACTGCAAGACCTGAGGTCGGTCACCCCATCGGCAGGGAGCGATGTTGGTCGTGGGGGAATGAGCGCGGAGCAGGTTCTCCGGGCGTTGTTGGTCAAGCAGCTGAATCAGTTCACCTATCGGGAGCTGGCGTTTCACTTGGCAGACTCTCGAAGCTATCGGACGTTTTGCCAGCTCGGCATCATAGAGCCGAGCCCGTCGAAGTCGACCCTAGCAGCAAACATCAAAGCCGTGAAGTTCGAAACGCTGGAGAAAATCAACCGAGAGTTGGTGAGTGTTGCCGAGAAGACCGCGATCGAAAAAGGAAGAAAAGTACGAGTGGACTGCACGGTAGTGGAGTCGAATATTCATTCTCCTACGGACTCCGAGCTTCTTTATGACTGCGTCCGAGTTCTCACTCGCCTCATGTGCCGAACTCGCGAACTGCTGGGTACAGTAGTGGTCTTCGGCAATCGAACGCGTCGAGCGAAGAGACGTCGACTGGGAGTTCTAAACGCGAAGGATAAGGAACAAAGGCGTCGCGTCTATCGAGATCTACTGAAGGTGTCGGAAGAAACCTATCGCTCCGCTCAACGCGTTGCAGACCAGTTGGACGAGTCCGGCTTGACCGAGCCGGTGAAGCGAGCGAGTGCGGAGAAGATCGCCGCGGATTTTAAGCACTTTCTCGTCCTCACCGAAAAAGTCATCAACCAAACTCGGCGTAGAGTGATTGATGAAGAGCGTGTGCCTGCGGAGGAAAAGGTCGTTTCGATCTTCGAAGAACACACCGACATTATTCGCAAAGACCGGCGCGAGACTCTCTACGGTCACAAGGTGTGTTTGACTGGTGGCTCGTCCTCGATGATTTTGGATTGCGTGATCTTGGATGGGAATCCGTCCGATTCAACTCTCGCGGAAACCATGATCGACCGTCAAGTCGAACTCTACGAACGGGCCCCGCGCCAGGTTGCCTACGATGGCGCGTTTTCTTCAAAGGCAAACTTGGAAGCCATCAAAGGCAAGGGAGTTGAAGATGTTGCCTTTACCAAGGCTCACTTCGCGGTGACCGATATGGTCAAGAGTTCCTGGGTCTATCAACGCCTACGGCGATTTCGCTGCGGAATCGAAGGCGTCATTTCGTTCTTGAAACGAGTCTTTGGTCTCGACCGATGCACATGGCGCTCATTGCCTTCTTTCAAATCCTACGTATGGAGTTCCATCATCACCTGCAACCTGTTGGTAATGGCAAGGCACCTATTACGATAATAATGATTACTCTTACTGCGTTTATAGCCATGGATTGCTGACGATTCGCCTCTCGTTTCGTCCAAGATTTTCATTCGCTTCCGAGCCTACGAGGTGCCGACTGAAAACGTATAATACCCACATCTTCGATAGGCCTCTCGTACACCACAAGTTATGGTGTTTCTGGACAGGAACTAGCTAGAGCCTGTTGCAAAAGCCCGTTTAGCGTCAAGGCGTTCATTTGTTTGAGCACAGGAGTGAGGCCGTTGGTTGTACTGCTTGTTAGGAACGCGCCTGTCGGGCACGGTCGAGCGTATTTTGCTTGTTGATGTCCGCGAGTTCTCGCAGACAATCCTGCAAGCTCTGCCATGCGGCGACGCCTTCGCGGATACGCTTGTGTGCGGCTTGGGGCACATAGTAGCCGGTAGTCTTGCCGTGCTTGCCACGAAAATTGATATAGAGGTGAGGGCCATGCTTTGGCCCGGGCCCGTGGCACCGACAAGTGGGCGTACCGCAGGTACGATAGGTTTCGGAGGGTGTGCCGAAGATCGCCCTTCGCGCATATTGTTGAATCTGTTGTAGGAGCTGGTCCCGACGTTTACGTGGATCGGAATGAAGGGTTCGGCATTTTCGCTGTCCTTTCTTCGCCGCTTGACTCGAGCGATCGATATGAGGTTTTGGCTGATAACGCACCACCCGACGTAACGCTTGAATCCTCGGTCGCCCTTGTAGGTGGCGCGAAGCATAGCGAAGCGGTGCTTGAGGGTGCTGATGCGGGACTCGACGCCCCCGCGCCACTTGAGGGCTCGACGGAACCAGCGCTTTTTTTGAACCTTGGCTCGTTTTTTCGAGGGTCGTCCTCGAGCCGGCAACACCACTTTCTTTACACCGAGATCTATGGCCTTGCGTTCATTGTCTGCCGAAAAGAATCCGCGGTCAGCGGTCGCCATCTCCGGCGCACGAGCGAACTGTTTTTTGTGTTGCTCCAGCGCGGGCATCCACTGAGTTTGGTCCGCCGGATTGCCTGCGGCAACTTCGTAGTGGCTAACAATGCCGTTCTCCACCTCATCAATTCGCACGAGTCGTCCAAACTCGGTCGGCTTCCATGTTTTGCCTTTTCGGATCACGGCCGTATGCTCCTCGAACAGGCTGACGATCTTGTCCGGATGGTGACGATGGCCCCCTAAAACACGGGCCTTTGTCTGAGCTAACACCTTTTTGCACAGTGGCAGATAATGTTCGAGTTGGCTCTGATTGCTTATGATGCTCACCAGCGAACCCACGACCGGAAGCTTTCCGCTCTTGAGCGACTGAATAACCTCGTCGGCTTGCCGGACCACGCTGCGCGCCGTGCCCATGAGCTTGCGATAACTTTGCTTGAACTTGACTTGGCTCGATTCGGTGAACGACTTGCTGGCGCGGTCGATCTCAAGCTGCCTGTTTTTCGTTGATCGGCTGTGGTCCACCACCTTGAGCGCACCTTGAGCACAAGCCTTTGCAATACACTTCAGACTACGGGTGAGCACCCGGATGCCATCGGCAAGCAGTGAGCTATCTGTGGGGTAATGGATGTTGCTCTCCACTACCGTCGTATCCGTGCGTAACTTGCGTCCCGTAGCCACCTTTTCGTCTCGAGCCTGAGCGACCACACGGGCATGGATTTTCTCTACGAACGCATCACCGAGTAGGGAAAAGTTGCGACTGAATGTGGAGTAGTTGGGAATCGAATCGTCGTCGAAGCGAGTGAAGCGCCGATACACGAGGCTAGAACGGATCTCCCGCTCGAGGACTCGGAAGGACCATCCTTTGATGTGCTTGAGTACACAGCTGCGGAGCAAGCGGTCAGGCGCGATACTCACCCGGCCGGTACGCGGTGAGAGCGGGAAACGACCAGCGAGCGATTCTCTCGTCAGTTCTATCAGCTCGGGGTCCTCGAGGAGCGTGTCGACGGGTTCGAGTAGATCATCCTTGATGAGCGACGCCTGTTTGGAGAAGTTGACGTAGAAGAGGGCGGACTGCCTGGTAACGGTCCCTATAACGCCTAATAAATATCATCCCTTAGGCTACAAGTCAAGAAAAAAACGACCAAATACAAAATAGTTGGGAAAATTCTTGCGGATCGATCCAGGCGCGTTTGGCGCCGGCAAATCACAGATCTGTCAGCTGCCCGATTGGACGCGGATTGAAACCAACGGTGAAAGCGGTTACGTTTTGCAACAGGCTCTAGCTAGTTCCTGTCCAGAAACACCATAACTTGTGGTGTACGAGAGGCCTATCGAAGATGTGGGTATTATACGTTTTCAGTCGGCACCTCGTAGGCTCGGAAGCGAATGAAAATCTTGGACGAAACGAGAGGCGAATCGTCAGCAATCCATGGCTATAAACGCAGTAAGAGCAATCATTATTATCGTAATAGGTGCCTTGCCATTACCAACAGGTTGCAGGTGATGATGGAACTCCATACGTAGGATTTGAAAGAAGGCAATGAGCGCCATGTGCATCGGTCGAGACCAAAGACTCGTTTCAAGAACGAAATGACGCCTTCGATTCCGCAGCGAAATCGCCGTAGGCGTTGATAGACCCAGGAACTCTTGACCATATCGGTCACCGCGAAGTGAGCCTTGGTAAAGGCAACATCTTCAACTCCCTTGCCTTTGATGGCTTCCAAGTTTGCCTTTGAAGAAAACGCGCCATCGTAGGCAACCTGGCGCGGGGCCCGTTCGTAGAGTTCGACTTGACGGTCGATCATGGTTTCCGCGAGAGTTGAATCGGACGGATTCCCATCCAAGATCACGCAATCCAAAATCATCGAGGACGAGCCACCAGTCAAACACACCTTGTGACCGTAGAGAGTCTCGCGCCGGTCTTTGCGAATAATGTCGGTGTGTTCTTCGAAGATCGAAACGACCTTTTCCTCCGCAGGCACACGCTCTTCATCAATCACTCTACGCCGAGTTTGGTTGATGACTTTTTCGGTGAGGACGAGAAAGTGCTTAAAATCCGCGGCGATCTTCTCCGCACTCGCTCGCTTCACCGGCTCGGTCAAGCCGGACTCGTCCAACTGGTCTGCAACGCGTTGAGCGGAGCGATAGGTTTCTTCCGACACCTTCAGTAGATCTCGATAGACGCGACGCCTTTGTTCCTTATCCTTCGCGTTTAGAACTCCCAGTCGACGTCTCTTCGCTCGACGCGTTCGATTGCCGAAGACCACTACTGTACCCAGCAGTTCGCGAGTTCGGCACATGAGGCGAGTGAGAACTCGGACGCAGTCATAAAGAAGCTCGGAGTCCGTAGGAGAATGAATATTCGACTCCACTACCGTGCAGTCCACTCGTACTTTTCTTCCTTTTTCGATCGCGGTCTTCTCGGCAACACTCACCAACTCTCGGTTGATTTTCTCCAGCGTTTCGAACTTCACGGCTTTGATGTTTGCTGCTAGGGTCGACTTCGACGGGCTCGGCTCTATGATGCCGAGCTGGCAAAACGTCCGATAGCTTCGAGAGTCTGCCAAGTGAAACGCCAGCTCCCGATAGGTGAACTGATTCAGCTGCTTGACCAACAACGCCCGGAGAACCTGCTCCGCGCTCATTCCCCCACGACCAACATCGCTCCCTGCCGATGGGGTGACCGACCTCAGGTCTTGCAGTACCAGCTCATTGAGCTTAGGATGGGCATCGAGCAGCGATGATATCGTTTCGAGCTCGCGTGCGTGCTCCAGCTCCAGCCAGGGCTCGCGAAGGCTTGGTTGTGGGTTGATCGTTTTTCGCATTTAGGGCTGGTCTCCTTTGGAGTTAAGTCGTTTAGAATCTGCGTTTTTGTCGACTCGATACTAAACGACACTCCCTCAGAAGGCTAGCCCTAAATTTGCGATTACCCCTTTTTTCTCAACCTCTTACACCTGTCAGGACGGGTACTAGCTAGGGTACCCCCTCGGCGCCGACGTTCCATACTCGACGAAAGAGATCTAGTAAAGATCCGAGGAAGTTGTGGTATTGATTCGCGGGTAGGCCTTTGACCCCGGCGTCATGTTGATGAAAACGGTGGGGTCATGATTCTGGAAAATGACACATCTCGGCTCCTTTCTTCGCGGCTTGATTCTGTTTTGTCCAACGTCATCAAACCACGGGGCACTCACCCCAAGCATTGGCCGTGAGGAATGGGTTCGAGTTCGACGAGCCATGAGTGGCCTGCGATGAGAGAAATGAAAGTACTCACCGTGGTCGGCGCGAGACCGCAGTTCATAAAGGCGGTGATGGTATGCAAGGCGATCGATCGTCATAACGAAACAGGGCTCGGTCCGAAACTGGTCGAAGAGCTTGTCCATACCGGCCAACACTACGATCCCGCGGTGAGCCAGGTATTTTTCGACGAGTTGGGCATTCGCGAACCGGCGGTCAACCTTAAAGTGGGCTCGGGTGGGCACGGATGGATGACGGGGAAGATGCTCATCGGTCTCGAGAGAGAACTCGAGGAGCGCTGCCCCGACTGGGTCTTGGTCTATGGCGATACAAACTCGACGTTGGCGGGTGCCTTGTGTGCCGCCAAGCTAAACGTTCCGGTTGCTCATGTGGAGTCGGGTCTGAGATCATTCAACAACAGCATGCCGGAAGAGATCAATCGCATACTGACCGATCGGTTGTCGACGTTGCTGTTCTGCCCGACGTCGACTGCAGTAGCCAACCTCAGGACAGAAGGCATATCTCAGGGGGTCCGCCACGAGATGGCTGCTAAAGCGATTCTCACGGATTCCGGGGGGGTCCAGAAGGAAGCCTATTTTCACGGCGTGCCGTGCATAACGCTGCGCGATGAGACCGAGTGGACGGAAACTGTGTCGCATGGGTGGAACACTTTGGTTGGGGCAGACGCAAACGCGATCGTGGACGCCTGTCAGAAATGTGAGACAGGGCGACCGATCGCGGAATACGGTGACGGACACGCATCAATCAGAATTGTCGAAGGCCTTCTGGGTGCCCACAGCTAGAAGCTTGCAACGATGGCAGTCGGATGAAGAAAGAGACCGACCCGCAGCGGGCTCATATCGGTGGCGAAGAGAAGGCCAGATTCTTGCTCGATGTCGTCATCACGGGGCGTCTCACTTCGTAGGGCAGGTTCGTGGGCTGCTTGTGCTACCGATAATTTCGATCGGCCTCAGTATCGCCGACTATGGGATCTGGCGCCAGTTGTCGTCGACTTCGCGTCTTCCTCTCCTATTCTCGTTCTTGGCTTGGATCAAGCCGCAGTGCGTTACCTGCCTGGGATCGAGGAAAGGAAAAGTTCGCCAACGCTTTCTACGGCATGTTCTTTCTGCATCGTGTGCGCGTGCGGCTTCGCTCTGTTGTTGGTGTGGCCCTTCCGGATGTCGCTCACTCAATTGTTGTTTGGGGACGACAAGCACGCCAACTTCGTTTGTCTCCTTGGGCTTCTTGTCTGCGGACAGGTAATCTTCAGATTCCTGCTCAACTACTGGAGGGTCGCAAGAAAGGTTGCGGTCCCTGCCTTGCTTGCATATTCCTGGCTGGCGACGGGACGCGGGCACCGGTCGTGTGGTTACTCGTGACGATCTTGGTGGCCGGATCGTTGAGTTCTGGTGTGCGCGTGTCTGCGGTCCCCGTCTATCTGGGTGTCATGGTGGGGTTGCTTCTCGCGGTGACATTCCTTTCGTCGAAAGCGGCGCCTTTTCCCCGGTCGCCAATACCTGCGCGAGCTTCTCGTGGGCGCGTCGGGAACAGTGTATTGCGGGCTGGGGACGCCAGCCGGTATCGTCTCGTACGATCCACGTAGCGGCCGGTTCGCCGACCTCCTTGAAGGAGCGCACGACGGAGCTGCCTTTGCCAGGAATCTCCGGTTCCAAGACGGTTGGCTTTTGTCTGAGTTGTCCGGAGGTGCGCGACCGAAGTCCTTTCGGGTGAAGGTTCACGATAAACCGTTAAGCGGCGTAAACTCCCGTCAAGGTAAGGTGCGTATCACATCGGATGGGCGCTACCGGGTGGTGACGCGCTCCCCTTGGACAGCTGGATTTGGCCGCCAAGCAGAACGGTATGAATATACAGGGATTAGGGTTGGGGCAGGATGACTATGTCTATGGGTTCACTTACTATAACGCAAGCCCCTTTCGGGTCGATCCGGAAGCGGCACCCTGCGCTCTTTGGGCCGCGTACCCAACGCCCAGGGAGAGTTTCTCGTAATGCAAGCTCTTCCGGGAGCTATACTCCTTCCCGGTTATCATGGTGACCTCTACCTTTATGACTTGGAGCGTCCGTGGACCGGTCAAGACCCGCAGCCCAACCCCCGGCACCTCGGTAGGCTGGGTACCGGGCAGGGCATGGCCAATGCCACCGACAGAAGCGCTGATGGTACCGTGGTCATTGCGACCCGTCCGGACTACGGAAGGAAAGGCGGGGCTTTAACCGTTTTCGAGGAGTCCACCCTCACCTGGCAGACGTATCAAAACCTCGTCCCGGATCAGTCCATGAAGGCCGTTTGCTTCGGGCCGGGAGGACTCGTTTATGCGGGAACCTCCTCCCTTGAGGTCGGGCCAGGGGAAAAGGGCACGACCGAGCCGGCTCATTTGTTGGTCTTCGATCCCGATTCCGGCGCGGTCGTCAACGATATCATTCCGGTGCCTGAGGCCGCGGAGGTCACGGCGCTCATCAGCTTGGAGGACGGACGTCTCCTAGGTGGAACGAGCAGCGGCGAGTTGTTCGAGTATCTTCCCCGCACCGGAATCACACGGACAATACGACGGTTCTCCCACAGCATCAGCCATTTGAATTGGTGGGAAAGGGAACAGGTGATTCTAAGGAACCGTTTGGGATAAGGGCTTGTTCGCCTTGAATCCACAAACGATGGAGATTTCGTGGATATCGGGCAGCCCGGAGAAGCTCTTTCCGGGTATGGCCGTCGATAAGCTCGGACGCGTCTACGTGCATGATGCCACTCGAGTTTTCCGCATGAGCCTTCGGTGAAACACGGAGTTGTTTGCCTCCGGTCGCGGGGTTGACAAAGGAACTGTCCGCGGAGGGGCTGTTTTGCGAACTCAGCTCTCGTCCACAATCTCAAAAAGAAAGAACCAGCTTCCCATCTGGTGGATTTTCTTGAATGGTCGACGTCCTTCGTAATTCGACGGCTGTTTGATCAATCCGGGCATGCCGGCTGCTCGATTTACTGCAAGATGGGTCACGCCGAAGCGTCTTGCTGCTGGGAGCATGCGATGAGGCCGGCGACCTCCGAGTAAACGAGCCTCCACCCGCCGCCGCGGAAGGTCATCCGGCCTTTCCGGGAGCCCGTCCGTGCGAAGCAGCCGGCGTCCGGAAACGATGGCTAGGATCGGAGCAAGGTCCGTGTCCGCCACAAGAACCGCATCGGGAGGCGTATTTTCGTGGACCCACTGAGCCGCGCCGACTTGGCTCAAGGAGATCGGCTGACAGCTGAGTTGATAATGTCGATACGTGAAAAACGGGCTGAAGGTGTATAGCGGCGAAAGGACCCCGGCGACAACGAGAATCACAGCTTGGCTGCGGATGAAGCTTCGCTTGGGAGGGACATTCGAGAACAACTGGCGACCCAAAGCCGCGGTGAGCTCCAAGACCACGGGGGCCGCGCTGTAGATCAGGCCGAGGCGGTACGTGGCCAATGCTGACCCGAGCGGTATGGGAAAGAGACCGAGCTCGTGGGCCAGCAGGAGCGCGACGCTGCCGGCTAACATTCGATGGCCCGGTCTCAGCTCGGAGAGGGGTTTTCGTTTCACTGCAAGAATCGCGAGGGCCACCCAAATGGGCTGCCCCAGCGTGGCCCAGGTCCAGAGGTCCGTAAGAACGGCTCTCTCGATGGAGAGCTCCGGCGGAGACGAGGACATCGCTTTCGTGACCAGGACGACCATGGCGGTCAGGGAGAGTGCCAAAGCGGGCCAACGATCTGCGCGAGTCTGGGGTACAGCCTGTAGCAACAACGCGCCAAAACAAAAAGCGAAGAGAACCACACTGAGATTCGGATCAAGAAAGCAAGCGAGGAACAGACAAGGAATCGCGACTGGGACTCGCACCCACCACGACCGATGATCCAGGGCCACTGCTCCTACCACCATCACGCACAAGCCCAGACCGCCCCAGGGATCCCCCCAAAACAGTATGGGAGGGAGAAGGGCTTCCTCGGGAAGCAGTTGAGAGCCAGCGGGCCAAAAGAGGAGAATGCTGACCGACGTGACCAGGGCGTGTGACCTTGCGGGATGGATCCAGTAGAGGACCAGCGCGAGCACAGGCGTGAGGAGGACGGGCACGAGACGGAAAACGGCAATTAAAGTTCGCGGTTCCGGGTTGAGCACCGCCAGCACCCAGTCCCGATGAGGGTGCGGATTCGGATCTTTATCTATTTGCGCCAGGGCGTTTTAGGCGCAATCGAGCGCCACCGAGTTTAAGACTTCCGATTGTGTGTAGTCCGTGGTCGCTCACGCTCCTGAATGTTTCCCGCTGAACTCACGAGCACACGTGCATCTAGACCTTATGAAGATTGATGGGCTCGTGGCACCCGCTCCAATTTCATCAAGATGGCGCCAGTCATCGCAGCGCTGAAGAAGCATTCCGGCGTCAAGACCGTCTTGGTTCACACCGGGCAGCACTTCGATCGGAACATGTCGGAAGTGTTCTTTACGCAGCTAGCCATTCCGGAGCCGGACATCGATCTGGAGGTGGGAAACCTCACTCCTGGCTGCAAACCGCGAAAACGGAGCGCCCAGCCTAGCCTGGGTGATTGTTCCTGGAGACGTCAACGGCAGCTTGGCTGGAGCAGTGGCCGGTTCAGGCCGACTCTGCGCTCGCACACCTCGAAGCGGGTCTGAGTAGCGTCGATCGGACGATGCCCGAAGAGCTCAATCGGATCGCCACCGATCATCTATCGGACATGCTCTTCGTCACCGAGCGCAGCTGGAGAGTCTTCTGCCCCAAACGATCCCGGCAAAGAGCCAAGCTCCGCACAGTAAGCCCGCCCGGTGGCGATAGGGTTTTACCCCTCACGCTTTCACGAAATCATGACAAATGAGTTATAAGTAGGTTCACCACTAGGCCGGGCCAAATGGGACTCTATGAACATCGCCATTACCTGTGGCCTTTCCGACAAGAAACTCCTCTCGAAGATAAAGCCCATCGCCAACATCGATTTTGTGGAGAATATCTTCCTCTTCCGCCGCCGACCCTTCGCGCACCGCAAGGTAACCTGCTATTCGCCTCCCCGTATGTTGGCGAAAAACATCTTGACCGCAGAATCATACCGAATACTGACGTTGGTCTACGTGTGTTCTTTCAAAAGAGTCGACGCGATCATGGGTATCTACATGATCCTGCACGGCGTCATCGCCGGGCTGGTGGGAAAAGTCTTCGCCAAGCCGGCCATTCAGAACTTGATTGGGAAAGATCTCCATCTATGTCTTCAACACCCAACGTTAATGCGGTTCGTCAAAGCGGCGGACTTGGTGGTGACGCGTGGTCCGCACACGAAACGAGCCCTCACCGAGCGCGGAGTTGAGCCCAACAAAATCTACCACCCACCCAACCTGTTCCGTTTCAACCAAGCGCCGAACGCGGCCCACCCTTCCCTACCCGACTACGATCTCCTGTACGTGGGCTATCTCGAGCCGTACAAGCGCATTGACTTGCTCCTACATTCGGTGAAGAAGGTTGCCGATGAGCTGGGGACCGATTTGAGGGTGGCATTGCTGGGAGACGGCAGCTCAGCCGGCAACCTCAGGCGAATGACCAAATGCGAAGCAATCCGGCCGCTCGGAAAAACGCGGGAGGGGGCGTTTATTTAATTTTGGAGATGTATTGAAACCAGAATAACACGGCGCTCGCGCCGGCGGCAACCAGCTGAGAGAACCTATTCCGGGCTGACTTTAGCCGGCACGTAGAAGCGAGTTCCGCCCGGCATGAGCCGCACCTCATGGAGGAGGTCCTCGAGATCGGCATCGGGTTCGGAGAAGTCGACATCCGCGGAGCTCACGACGAGCAGCGGCGTCGCCGTATAGTGGAAGAAGAAGTAGTCATATGCCCGGACGATGTCGCGGAGGTCCTCCTCTTCGGGGAACGCTTCCGGGCGTGCCCGGAGTCGCCGCACGAGGACTTGCGCCGGAGCTTGGAGATAGACGACGAGCTCCGGTGCCGGCACTTCCCCCGCAAGTGGGGCGTAGATTTTCTCGTAGAGCATGAGCTCCGTGTCATCGAGGCCCAGATAGGCGTAAATCTTGTCTTTTGCGAGAATGAAGTCCGAAATCTGCGTCTGAGAGAAAAGCTCTCTTTGCGCGAGTGCCGCGAGCTCGCGGTAGCGGCTGAGCAGAAAAAAAATTTGCGTCTGGAACGCGGCGCCCGGCTCTCCCGAGAGAAATTTGTCGAGAAAAGGATTGTTCTTCTGCTCGAGCAACGTTTGGCCGTCCAGGTTCGCGGCGAGCCGCTCGGCGAGCCCGGTTTTGCCCACCCCGGGTGGGCCTTCGACGGCAATGTAGCGGAAGTCCATGACGCTAAACGATGAGTTCTTCGAGCGGCAAAACGGTGCTCTCGTCGTCACACGCCGCCAAGAGCTCTCGCATCGTGCGCTTTTTCAAAGGGTGGACCACATCGGGGGCGATCTCGACCATGGGTACGAGGACGAAACGTCGCAAGTGAAGCCGCGGATGCGGGATCGTGAGATCCTCGCTCGAGACCACGAGCTCGCCCGCCAGCAACAGGTCCAGATCGAGGGTCCGGGGTCCGTTTTTGACTCTACGCTCGCGCCCTCGCACGCTTTCGATGGCGCGGCAGACCTTCAGCAGCTCGCGCGCGTCGCCGGCGAAGCGAATCTCGAAAACCGCGTTGATGAACCAGGCTTCACTTTCTGCGTCGACGGGCTCGGTCCGATAGACGCTCGAGCGACGCGTGATCATGACACCTCGATCGAGGAGCTCGGATGTCCCCGCGCGGAGCTCGGAGACGGGCTCGCCCAGGTTCGAACCCAGTCCGATATACCCGTCCACGGCGCGATTATACGTCAATCAAGACGCGGTGCCGGGGATCGGCTCCATATGCTAATATCGCGCGCAAATCGAGGTGACACATGGAGTTCGGGACACTCAATCAACTTCTCGCCGGCGCCGTCGCCAAGCACAAGAAAGAGGATGCGCTTCGGTTCAAGAAGGACGGTACCTGGCATTCGATTTCTTCGGATCAGTGGCTCCGCCGTGCGCGGCACATCGCCCTGGGGCTTCACGAGCTCGGAATCGCCCACGGGGATCGCGTCGCTTTGTTGTCCGGGAATCGAGCAGAGTGGTTTTTCGTGGATTCAGCGCTCCAGATCCTCGGCGCTGTCAATGTCCCGCTCTACGCGAATCTGATGCCGTCCCAAATCAGCTACATCGTGAAGGACTCGGAAGCGAAAGCCGTCGTCGTCGCAGGTGGCCACCAACAGAAAAAGGTCGCCGAGATACGGGACGAGCTCACAACCGTCGAACATTTCGTGAAGCTCGATACGAGCGCCGAGCTCGAAGGTGTGATGCTCGAAAACGTCGAAAAGAGCGGCGAAGCCAAAGCGGAGGCGGAGCCTGATCTCGTGCAGAAGCTCGCCGATGCGGTCACGCCGGAAGACCTGGCCAGCATCGTCTATACATCCGGCACTACCGGCGATCCGAAAGGCGTCATGCTCACGCACGACAACCTGGCCTCGAACGTCAAGGCTGGTTTGAAAGTGCTTCCGATTGACGAAACCGACGTCGCGCTGTCGGCGCTCCCGTATAGTCATGTGTTCGAGCGGATGGTGGCTCACTACCTCTACGCGGCCGCGGGCGTCAGCACCGCTATCGTGGGCAACCTCGACGACGTAGCGCCGAACCTCGGCGAGATCCGGCCGACCGTCATGACGATGGTCCCGCGCTTCTACGAGAAGCTCTACGCGCGCGTCAAGGATTCGGTGGACCAGGGAAGCGGGGGCAAGAAGAAAATCTTTCATTGGGCCATCGGTGTGGGCGGCGAGCACGGCAAGTATCGTCTCCGAGGCGAGTCCGCGCCCTTGGGGCTCGAGCTCAAGTACAAGCTCGCGAACGCCCTCGTCTTCAAGAAGCTCAAGGCCCGCATCGGCGGCCGGCTGCGCTTTTTTGTCTCAGGCGCTGCGCCGCTCGCCAAGGAGATCGCCGATTTCTTCTGGGCTGCAGGTATCACGATTGTCGAGGGCTATGGATTGACCGAGACGTCGCCCGTGATCTCCGTGAACCGGCCGGGAAACCTGAAGTTCGGCACGGTGGGTCGTCTCATTCCCGAGGTCGAAGTGAAGATCGCCGAGGACGGCGAGATTTGCGTTCGCGGCCCGAACGTCATGAAGGGCTATTACAAGAAGGAGGATGCGACCCAAAAAGCCATCGACACCGACGGCTTCTTTCATACGGGGGATATCGGCGAGCTCGATGGCGAGGGCTTCCTGAAAATCACCGACCGCAAGAAAGATATCATCGTCACCGCCGGCGGGAAGAACATCGCTCCTCAGCCGATCGAAGGCCGCTTGAAGACGAATGCCTATATCGCGGAGCTCGTGGTCGTCGGCAACAAGCGCAAGTTTCCCTCAGCACTAGTGGTACCCGATTTCGAGAAGCTCAACCTTTGGTGCCGTACCCAGTCGATCGCGGCGGAGAGCCCCGATGACATGGCGGCCCACCCCAAGGTTACAGAGTTCATTCTCGAAGAGATCGAGAGCTTGAGCAGCGCTTTCGCCCAATACGAGCGCATCAAGAAGATCACGATTCTCGCAAAGGAGTTCACGATCGAGGACGGAGAGCTCACCCCAACGATGAAGGTCAAGCGCAAAGTGATCGAGTCTCGCTACGAAGACTTGATCAACGAGATGTACGCTTCCGCATGACGGAATACGAAACCGTCATCGGGCTCGAGTGCCATGCGCAGCTACTGACGGAGACGAAGCTTTTCTGCGGCTGTAGCGCCAGCTTCGGCGCGCCCCCGAACACGAATATCTGTCCCGTATGCATCGGGCTTCCGGGGGCTCTTCCTGTTCTCAACGGCCGCGCGGTGGAGCTCGCCGCGAGGATGGCTTTCGCCCTAGGATGCCGGGTCAACGAGACGTCGATCTTTGCGCGCAAGAACTATTTTTACCCAGACCTTCCCAAGGGATATCAGATCTCGCAATACGACCGCCCTCTCGCCGAGGATGGCGCGGTGTGCATCCGGATCGGGGATGCGGACAAGCGCATCCGGATCGAGCGTATCCACATGGAAGAGGATGCCGGGAAGCTCCTGCATGACGGATTCGAAGACTCGAATGTTTCAAGCGGCGTCGATCTCAATCGAAGCGGCGTTCCACTGATCGAGATCGTGAGCCATCCCGACCTGAGAAGCCCGGAAGAAGCGACCCAATTTGCGCAAGCCTTGAAAGAGATCCTGGAATATGCCGAAGTCTCCGACGCTGACATGGAAAAAGGCAATTTCCGTTGCGACGGCAATGTGTCTGTGCGCCCGGCGGGTACGATCGAGCTCGGAACCAAAGTCGAGCTCAAGAACATCAACTCCTTCCGATTTCTCGGCCGCGGCCTCGCTTACGAGGTCGAGCGGCAGATCGCTGCTTACGAATCAGGCGAATCGGGCGAGCGCATCGTTCAGGAAACTCGGCTCTACGATCCAGACGCCGACCGCACCGTCTCGATGCGCAGCAAGGAAGACGCCCACGACTATCGTTATTTCCCCGAGCCCGACCTCCCGCCTCTCGATCTCAGTTCCACGTGGCTCGACGAGCAGAAGCGAAAGCTCCCTGAACTGCCGGAAGCCAGGCGTGAGCGGCTCCAATCGGATTACAGCATCCCCGCCTATGACGCCAAAATCCTGACCAGCTCGCGCGCGCGCGCCGATTACTTCGAGGCTGCCGCGAAGCGCTCCGGAAGCGGCAAGGCCACGAGCAATTGGATGATGTCTGAGCTTCTACGCAAATTAAACGAGTCGGGCGTGGCGATTGAAGATCTCCCTGTCACACCGGAATCCTTCGGCGAGCTCATCGAGCTCGTGGAGAAAGGGACGTTAAGCGGTAAGATGGGCAAGGATGTCTTCGAGAAGATGGTCTCGTCCGGAGATGGGCCGGCGGCCGTCGTCGAGCGCGAAGGTCTCGGTCAAATCTCCGACGCCTCGGCCATAGAAGAGCTTGTCCGCACGGTCATCGCGAAAAACCCGGAACAGGTCGCCGAGCTCAAAGCGGGCAAAGACAAAGTCACCGGTTGGATGGTCGGTCAGATAATGAAAGCATCGCGCGGCCAAGCCAACCCCAAACTCGCCCGCGAGACGCTCGTGCGGCTCCTCGATCAAACGTGATTCAGACGTTCCACGTCCATATGAATTACGGGCGAGACAACGCCGCTCTTAGGGACGTGACGCTCGAGATCGACCGAGGCGAGTTCGTTTTCCTCACCGGTCCGAGCGGTGCGGGCAAGACGACTTTCTTGAAGCTCATCTTCCGCGAGGAGGTCCCGTCGCAGGGCCAGATCCTCGTCAATGGCCGAAACGTCTCTGCGATTCCCAAAGCCAAGATCCCCTTTCTCAGGCGCAATATCGGTGTCGTTTTCCAGGACTTCAAGCTGCTTCCGCGCAAGACGGTTTTCGAGAACGTCGCCTTCGTGCTGCGGGTCATGGGCGTCGCGAGGCCCGAGCGCAAGCGCCGCGCCTACCAAATCCTGAAACAGGTCGGCTTGCACCACAAGATGAACAGCTTTCCGCTGCAACTCTCCGGCGGGGAGCAGCAGCGCGTCGCCATAGCGCGCGCTCTCATCAACGAGCCTGTGCTCTTGCTCGCCGACGAGCCGACAGGCAATCTCGACCCCGAGCTCGCGTTCGAGATCATGTCGCTCTTTCAGGAGATCAACGCGCGCGGAACGACCGTGCTCGTCGCCACACATGATCGCGATTTGATCACGCGCTTGGGAAAGCGCGTCATTCTTCTCGAGAAAGGACGCGTGGCGGAATCGTGACGCCCATCGTCATCGGAATCGCAGGAGGGACGAGCTCGGGAAAAACGAGCTTCGCGAAAGAGATCATGAATCGGATGGGGCCGGACAAAATCGTCTTGCTGTCTCAGGACGCGTACTACGTCGACCCCTCTGCTCTTCCGTTCGAGGAGCGTGCGCAAGTAAACTACGACCACCCGGACGCTTACGAGACCGAGCTACTCGTGGAACATCTGGACGCGCTCAAAGCGGGCAAAGCCGTACCGCGGCTCGCCTACGATTATATCGAGCACGCGCGCGTCGTCACCGGGCACAACGTCGAGCTGCGACCCGTGATCCTCCTCGAGGGGATCATGGTCCTCGTCGACGTCCGGCTTCGTGAGCGACTCGACATCAAGCTGTTCATCGATGCCGACGCCGATATCCGCATTCTGAGACGTTTGGCGCGTGACGTTCAAGATCGGGGCCGAACCATCGAATCAGTCACGAAGCAATATCTGGAGTCGGTGCGCCCGATGCACGTGGATTTCACCGAGCCTTCGAAACGCTACGCCGACCTCATCATCCCGAAGGGCGCTCGAAACGAGATCGCGCTCGATTTCGTCGCCGCACGCATTGCCGAGCTCGCCGGCAATTGACGACATCAGACTCTCATCACACAGGGCTGGCAAGGAACTTCCGCACGGATAACAGGCTCCCGAGGAGGCCGACGAACATCCCCCCGAGAATGAGAGCGGCCCAGGCCGGCGGTGGAACGAACGGCAGCCAATCGGCCGACGGCAAGAGCTGAACGGAGCGCAGCGCCTCTCGGAGGAGATATTGGTGCGCAAAGTAGAGCAGTCCAAGCGCGAGTCCACCGCCGAGCCCGCCCTGAAGTATACCCTCTATTAGGAAGGGGCCACGAATGTAAGCGTGGGTCGCGCCAACGAGACGCATGATTCCGATCTCGTCCTGACGGCCATAGACGGTGAGCTTGATGACGTTGAAGATCGTAAAGACCGAAGCGACGGCGAGAGCGCTCCCGATCGAGAGACCGATCATCTGAACGAGCTCGATGATTGCCGTCAACCGCTCGATCCACAGCAGGTCATAGTCGACTTCGGAGACGCCGCCCAGGCCCGCGAGGCGGGCCGCGACCGCGCGCACTTGATTTGGCTCTCTGAACTCTTCTGCTACGCCGACTTCGAACGACGCCGGTAGCGGGTTCGACTCGAGAAGGTCGGGCAAGGTGTCGAGCTCGGGGAAGTAGGACCGGAAACGCTCGAGCGCATCCTCTTTGGAGACGAACTGGAAGGACTCGAGCCCCGGGCTATTTTCGAGCACGAGGTGGAGCTGTTCGCGATCCGACGCGGTCAAATCATCTTCGAGGTAGAGCGTAAGCTGAACCCTTCCGGCCCAGCCCTGAAGCAGTTGGTTCAAGCTGGACGATACGATCAGGAAGACGCCCAGGATGAATAGAGAAACCGCGATGGTGCCGACCGAAACGAGGTTGACGAGACGGTTTCGCCAGAGCTCGACGACAGCCTCCTCGACGCAGTAAGCGATAGCCCGAACGAATCGCATCCTCGGGCGTGTATTCTACCGCGTGAGCACCAGATTAGGGTCTTCGGGCACCGAGGGCGACGCTCAGAAATTGTATGTTTTGCCTTGCTCGATCAACTCGACGCGCGCAAGTTTCATTTTTTCAAGCTCTTGTTCAATGAGAAGCACGTGGCCTGGCTTGGAATGCGTGACGAATACCGGCACGTCCTTGCTGAGCTTCTTGAGCTCGCCAACTAACATGTCCGGCGTCATATGGCCGCTCGCATGCGCGAGGGCTTCCCCGGCGTTCGAGAAAGAGATTTCCGTAATGACCGCTTTGAGATTGTCTTGCGTGTTCGCGCGCTCCCAGATGCGATCGGTCGGGCCGGTATCGCTGGTATAGAGAATCGCGCTGCGTTTGTCTTCGACGAGAAAACCCACCGTTGGCGTGAGGTGCTCGACCTCGACGGGCGTGAAAGTCAGCTCTTCGATCACAAACGGCTTTTCGGCTTCGATCTCTTGAAAACGCATCGTCGGTGCGTCGGGCGATGGGAGCTTCGTGAAGTCGGGCCAGAGGTCGCCGTTGAACATGTGAGCCTTTAGACTCTCGACGACAGAGCGCGTCCCGTAAACGATCACGGGCTCATCCAGATGACCAAACACGTTGTCCAGAAAAAACGGAAGACCGCAGTTGTGATCGAGATGGGTGTGACTCACGATCACATGGCCAATCCCGTGCTGCTCTTCGAGCGTGAGCGCATTGGTGAGACCGCCGGCATCGAGCGACACACGTTCCTCGAGAAGAAAGCAGGAAAGGAAGCGCCCGTGAACGCTCCCCCCGGAACAACCCAGAACTCGCAGCTTCATGAGTCTTGGATCGACAAGCGTCGACCGGAGCGCGGGCTCGGGAGGGGTCGTAGCGGCGCGTGCATTGAGAGAAGTTGTTTCGTTTTCACGTTTAGGAGCAACTCAAGTATTGAATATATCGGGTAAAAATAAGGAATGTCAACATTCCTGCCGTCGCTTCGGGCTTACACTTGACTAGCTTCGTCGTGGTTCTGGGTCTCGTGCAGCTGCTCATCGCACTGTGGTCTCTGTTCGGAGGACGGCGCAACGCAGTCTACGAGCGCACCTCGATGGAGCACGAGGGACCTTCCGTCACGCTCTTCGTCCCGTGCTGCGGCGTGGAGGAAGGTTTGGCGACCAATCTGGCGGCCCTGGCACAACAGGACTATCCGAATCTCCGACTCGTTTTCGTGGTCGAACGCGCGGACGACACTGCCATTCCGTTCATCAAGCCTCTTGCCGGCGAGCTCCTGATCGCCGGGGCGGCCGAAGGACGTGGGCAAAAGGTGCACAACCTGCTCACCGCCATCGATCGGGCCTCACCCTCCGACGTGTGGGCCTTTGCCGATTCGGACGGTCGGCCCGACCCCGGCTGGCTGCGTCGTCTCGTAGGCGAGCTCGACTGCCCGGGTATAGGTGTCGCGTCGACCTATCGCTTCTACGTGCCGGAGCCTTTGAGCTTCCTCACGTTGCTGCGCTCCGTGTGGAACGCTTCGGTGCTTTCGCTTCTCGGCAACCACGATCGGAACTTTGCTTGGGGTGGAGGCATGGCGATCCGGCGCGGCGTGTTTGAGCGGATCGGTGTCGCTGAGGCATGGCAAGGCGCGCTTTCGGACGACTACGCGCTCACCCACACGGTGCGACGCGCGGGCTTGAAAGTTTCCTTCGTACCCGGCTGCCTCGTGCCTTCCTATGGTCGCGTCGGACTCGTCGAGCTTCTCTCATTTGTCACGAGGCAGATGGCCATTACGCGCGTTTATTGGCCTGCACTGTTTCGTGTCGGCGTGCTCCATCACGGACTGTACTCGGCTTTCTTGTTGCTGGGACCTTGGGCAGGCGGGAAGGCAGGACTTATCTTATGGCTGGTCGTCCTCGTACTCGGAGCCTATTCCGGCGGCTCGCGGGCGATCTCGTCCCCTTGGGGACCAAAGTATTGGTGGGCACACGCAACACTATTTCCTTTGGCGAGCTTCCTGACGGTCCAGGCAGCCGTACGTGCGTTGGCCTCACGGCGCATCACATGGCGAGGGCGTATCTATGAGATGCGGTCTCCGACAGAGACCATCATCCACCCGCAGGAAGGATGAAGTCATCGACGACAGGAGCGTGGCGCTGCGAGAAAGGCACACCGGTTCATGGAGACCTCCAGGATGCCCATTCTAACGGTTGACGCCCAGTACGCGCTTGAGATACATCCCTGTGCGGGAGGAGATCATGCGGCGTTGGATTTTCTGTTTCTGTCTGGTGGTGGTACCAACCTGGGCATTCGGCCAGACGTGGGAATGCCGAGAGTCATGGTGCCGATGCGTGACGGTGTCGAGCTGGCGACCGACATCTACGTTCCCGAGAATCAGTTCGAAGGCCCCTACCCGGTCCTCATCGAGCGCACGCCCTACAACAAACGTGGGTGCGAGCACTTGCACGCGCGCTATTTCGTCAAGCGCGGCTACGTCGTCCTCATCCAGGACGAACGAGGACGGTACAACTCCGAAGGAACGAATTACTGGTTGCGCGATGAGGGTTGGGGAGAGCGACAGGACGGCCACGACACGATCGAGTGGGCCGCGAAGCAGTCTTGGTCCAATGGCAAAGTCGGGACCATGGGGCTTTCCTTCACCTGCGCGAATCAATACCTCACGATGGTAACGAAGCCGCCTCATCTCGAAGCGATGTTCTGCGCTCATGCAACCCCGTGCCGTCGATTGGCGGCGACCTCTTCGTGCAGCCGAACGGAGCGCGGGATCACCGCCCTGCCGGGAAGAGGAGCCTCACCTATACGACGAGCGCTCACGAGCCCCGTCGAAGTGACCGGTCTGCCAAAGCTCGAGTTCTACGCGTCTTCGAGCGCTGTGGATACGGATTGGGTCGTCACGATCACCGACGTACAACCCGACGGCTGTTCGCAGACGCTCCGCCAGAACATTCTACGAGCGCGCTATCGGGAAGGAGACGAAGCGCCGGTCTTCATGAAGCGCGGCGAGATCTATCCTTTCGGGATCGAGATGTATCCCATCTCGAACTTGTTTCTCCAAGGGCATCGCATCCGCATCGTTCTCTCGAGCAGCAGCTTTCCCAAGTGGTATCCAAACGGCAACACGGGAAAGGAAATGGACGAGGATTTTCCCGGTGTTGTCGCGAAGAATTCGATTTATCACGACCGGGAGCACCCGTCCAAGCTGGTGCTTCCCGTCATTCCTCGCGGAGCGACAACGAATTGACCGCAACGGCGACCGAAGCCCTGGTCGAGTGGGCCTTTGAGCAACGTACGCGCGGGTTCGATGACGAAGTTCTCGAGAGCGCGCAGCTCTTCGTGCTCGACTGGCTCGCGAGCGCTTTTGCAGGTCGCGGGACGGAGCCGGGGCGCGCGATTTTGGAATATACGCGCGCCCAGCCGAGCGGAGACGCTCTCGTCTGCGGCGAAACCGTGGGCCGGTCGGCGGAAGCGGCGGCGTTCGCGAACGGCGCGCTCTCGCATGTCGTCGAGATGGATGATGTCGACCGCGTCTCGATCGTCCATCCCGGCGCCGTCGTCATGCCCGCCGCGCTGGCCGCCTACGGACGTGATGGACGGAATGGAAGAGAGCTGCTCTCCGCGATCGTTGCCGGCTTCGAGGTCGCGATCCGTTTCGGCTCGGCCGTCGGCGCGAAACATTACTATCACTTTCACAACACATCGACTTGCGGCATCTTCGGCTCCGCAATGGCGGCGGGGTGGCTTCGCGGGCTCGATTCCGAAGCGCTGACGTGGGCGCTCGGCAATGCGGGCACGATGGCCTTCGGCCTTTGGGAGTTCAACGCGGAAGGTGCGATGTCGAAACACCTACACACGGGACACGCCGCTGCGAGCGGGTTTCGCGCCGCAGAGCTCGCCGCGCATGGTTTCACGGGCGCGCGCTCGATCGTGGAAGGCGAGCGCGGATTCTTCGCCGGACTGGCTCCGCAAGGCGAGCCGGACAAAGTCACTGCGGGACTTGGCGAGCCGCCCTTGGCGCTTCCGGGCGTCTCGCTCAAGCCGTACGCGTCCTGCCGACATACGCACGCTGCGATCGATGCCGCGATGGCGCTGCGTGAACAGCTCGACGGGGGCGCGGTCGAACGCGGGACGATCTCCGTGTACCAGGCCGCGGCCGACCTCTGTGACAACCCGAGTCCCAAGACCCGCCATCGCGACGCCCGGCTGAGGCTTCACGTGAACTCCGTCATTTGCCGCGAGAACGTAGTCGAGATGCTCGAGCTCGGGAGGATCATGCGCGAGCGTTTCGATCTCGACGGGCACTACTTTCAGATCATCCGAGGCGAGCCCATGGATCCCACGCTTCTCGAAGTCCACAAGGACACACTAGAGCAGCTCCATCAGGATCTGAAGCCTGTCTATGAGCACTACGCTTCCAAGGTCGGCGCCCGCAACAGCTGGTTGGGCAAGGCGACCTATCTCGGCGTGCTCGGCCTGTACCACGAGATCCAAGCCGCGAACCTCGAACGCCGTCATCGATGGCCCATGCCGTGTACCGCCGCGCAGAACATTGCGGTCTTGGACGCAAATGGTGATATCCGCTCGTGCGAGCTTCGCGAGCGGCTCGGCAATCTTCGCGACTATGATTGCGATTGGAGCCGCTTCTGGCAGTCGCGTGAGCGTACCGACGAAATGGCCGCCATCGAGCGTGATGGCTGCTGGTGCACGCATGTCTGTTTCATCCACGCCAGCCTGAAGGCGACCAAGAAAGCCTTGGCCATCGACGTGCCGCGCGCCTATTTGCATCAAATCGATTCAAGAAAGGAAACCGATGTCAAACGTTTTGCAAATCGGGCATAGCCCGGACCCCGATGACGCGTTCATGTTTTGCGCGCTCTCGCACGGCGCCGTCAAAATTCTCGATTTCGAAATTGACCATGTGCTCCAGGACATCCAGACGCTCAACGAGCGAGCGATGAACGGCGATCTCGAGGTCACGGCCATTTCGGCGCATGCCTTTCTCTCCGTCGCCGACAAATATTGGATCATGGCGACGGGCGCGAGCATGGGCGAGGGCTACGGCCCGGTCGTCGTCTCGAAAGAAGCGCTTACGATCGACGAGCTCGAAGGCAAGCGCGTCGCCATTCCCGGTGAGATCACGACAGCGGCGCTTCTCTCGCGCATCTTCCTTCCAAAGTTCGACGCGGTCGTTCGGCCATTCGACGCGATCTTTGACGCCGTCGACAAAGGCGACGCGGATGCTGGCGTTATCATCCACGAAGGCCAGCTGACCTATGCCGACAAGGGCTATCACAAAATACTGGACTTTGGAGAGCGGTGGGAAAAAGAAACGGGGCTTCCTCTGCCGCTCGGCCTCGACGTCGTACGGCGCGATCTCGGGCACGAGCTCGCGGAGGAGATCAACCGTGCGATGCGCGCGAGCATCGACTGGGCCTATGAGAACGAAGATGAGGCGCTCACCTATTCGCTCAAGTTCGGCCGCGGCCTCGAGCGCGAGCTCGGCCGCCGCTTCGTGAAGATGTACGTGTCGGACATCACGAAGGACATGGGCGACGCCGGCGAGAAAGCGCTGCGCGAACTCTTCGCGCGGGCGGAGGCGGTGGGGGTCGTGGACAAAGCCCCCGAGTTCGAGCTGATTCGCTAACTAGTACCCGTCCTGACAGGTGTAAGAGGTTGAGAAAAAAGGGTTAATCGCAAATTTAGGGCTAGCCTTCTGAGGGAGTGTCGTTTAGTATCGAGTCGACAAAAACGCAGATTCTAAACGACTTAACTCCAAAGGAGACCAGCCCTAAATGCGAAAAACGATCAACCCACAACCAAGCCTTCGCGAGCCCTGGCTGGAGCTGGAGCACGCACGCGAACTCGAAACGATATCATCGCTGCTCGATGCCCATCCTAAGCTGAATGAGCTGGTACTGCAAGACCTGAGGTCGGTCACTCGCCCATCGGCAGGGAGCGATGTTGGTCGTGGGGGAATGAGCGCGGAGCAGGTTCTCCGGGCGTTGTTGGTCAAGCAGCTGAATCAGTTCACCTATCGGGAGTTGGCGTTTCACTTGGCAGACTCTCGAAGCTATCGGACGTTTTGCCAGCTCGGCATCATAGAGCCGAGCCCGTCGAAGTCGACCCTAGCAGCAAACATCAAAGCCGTGAAGTTCGAAACGCTGGAGAAAATCAACCGAGAGTTGGTGAGTGTTGCCGAGAAGACCGCGATCGAAAAAGGAAGAAAAGTACGAGTGGACTGCACGGTAGTGGAGTCGAATATTCATTCTCCTACGGACTCCGAGCTTCTTTATGACTGCGTCCGAGTTCTCACTCGCCTCATGTGCCGAACTCGCGAACTGCTGGGTACAGTAGTGGTCTTCGGCAATCGAACGCGTCGAGCGAAGAGACGTCGACTGGGAGTTCTAAACGCGAAGGATAAGGAACAAAGGCGTCGCGTCTATCGAGATCTACTGAAGGTGTCGGAAGAAACCTATCGCTCCGCTCAACGCGTTGCAGACCAGTTGGACGAGTCCGGCTTGACCGAGCCGGTGAAGCGAGCGAGTGCGGAGAAGATCGCCGCGGATTTTAAGCACTTTCTCGTCCTCACCGAAAAAGTCATCAACCAAACTCGGCGTAGAGTGATTGATGAAGAGCGTGTGCCTGCGGAGGAAAAGGTCGTTTCGATCTTCGAAGAACACACCGACATTATTCGCAAAGACCGGCGCGAGACTCTCTACGGTCACAAGGTGTGTTTGACTGGTGGCTCGTCCTCGATGATTTTGGATTGCGTGATCTTGGATGGGAATTCGTCCGATTCAACTCTCGCGGAAACCATGATCGACCGTCAAGTCGAACTCTACGAACGGGCCCCGCGCCAGGTTGCCTACGATGGCGCGTTTTCTTCAAAGGCAAACTTGGAAGCCATCAAAGGCAAGGGAGTTGAAGATGTTGCCTTTACCAAGGCTCACTTCGCGGTGACCGATATGGTCAAGAGTTCCTGGGTCTATCAACGCCTACGGCGATTTCGCTGCGGAATCGAAGGCGTCATTTCGTTCTTGAAACGAGTCTTTGGTCTCGACCGATGCACATGGCGCTCATTGCCTTCTTTCAAATCCTACGTATGGAGTTCCATCATCACCTGCAACCTGTTGGTAATGGCAAGGAACCTATTACGATAATAATGATTACTCTTACTGCGTTTATAGCCATGGATTGCTGACGATTCGCCTCTCGTTTCGTCCAAGATTTTCATTCGCTTCCGAGCCTACGAGGTGCCGACTGAAAACGTATAATACCCACATCTTCGATAGGCCTCTCGTACACCACAAGTTATGGTGTTTCTGGACAGGAACTAACTATACCAACGACTCATTCAGCTCGTAGATGATCCTCAGGCCCTCGAGCGTCAGCCGAGGGTTTACGATGTCGATCACTTGGGTCCATTCGGCGACGATCTCAGCCATGCCGCCGGTCGCGATTACTTTCGGCTCGCCGGGCACTTCCGTCTTGAGACGCGCCACGAGCTCCTTCACGAGCCCTAGATAACCGAGAACGAGCCCGGACCGCATCGCACTCACGGTGTTGGTGCCGATGGCCTTCTCCGGAAGGGTGAGCTCGACTCTTGGGAGCTTCGAGGTGCGCCGCACGAGCGCGTCCGCTGTGATCCCGAGCCCGGGAGCGATCGCGCCGCCGAGATAGTCGCCCTCTTTCGAGACCACATCGAAGGTCGTCGCCGTTCCTAGATCGGCCACGATGGCCGGTCCGCCATAGAGCTTATGCACCGCCGCCGTATTGGCGACGCGATCGGCGCCGACCTCCTCCGGGTTGTCGATCTTGATGCCGATCCCGGTCTCGACGCCGAGCGCCACGATGAGCGGAGGGTGTCCCAGCAAGCGCTCGGTGAGCTCCTGAAACGTCGCGGTCAAGGGCGGCACCACGCTCGCGATCACGGCGCCGGAAATGTCGTTCCAGGAAAGCCCCTTGTCCTCGAGAAGTGATTTCAAAAGAACGTAGTATTCGTCGGCAAGATGGTCGAGATGCGTCGTGACGCGCCAATCGGTCTTCCAGCCACCGTCGTGATACACACCGATGGCGGTTTTCGCATTGCCGATATCGAGCACGAGAAGCACGACGGCAGTGTAGCACCACGCCTCCAGTCCGAACGTGGTACAACTCGCCCGTGATACCCATCACGGAGATCCGAGCCGCAAGAAAAGCTATCGAAGATCGGGTATTGCGAACGCCGCTCGTGCGCTTGAACTACCCCGAGAGCCCACGAGAGATTTATCTCAAGCTCGAGAACCTCCAACCCATCGCTTCGTTCAAGCTGCGGGGCGCGATCAACGCGTTCCGGCTCGCGCCTCCCGAATAAATCGCAAAAGGCGTCGTCACTGCGAGCGCCGGCAATTGGGCGCAAGGCGTCGCATGGGTGGCGCGCGAGAAGAACATCCCGTGCACCATCATCGTTCCCGACCACGCGCCCAAAACAAAGCTCACGGCGATCGATCGGCTCGGAGCGCGTCACATCGACGTGCCGTACGATGCTTGGTGGCAGTGCATGACGGAGCGGCGCTTCGATAGAGTCGAGGGCTTTTTCTTGCATCCGGTCGAAGACGAGCCCGTCATGGCGGGGAATGGAACGATCGCACTCGAGCTTTTCGAGGACTTGCCGGACCCTGACGTCGTGTTGGTCCCCTGGGGCGGCGGCGGCCTCTCGAGCGGCATCGCGAGCGGGCTCGCCGAGTTGCGGCCTGAAACGCGCGTCTACGGGGTCGAGGTCGAGACCGCTGCGCCTTTGAGCGCTTCTTTCTCTGCCGGGGAGATGACGGGGGTCGACCGGAAACCTTCCTTCGTGGATGGGATTGGAAGCGGAGGCCTGCTCCCGAAGATGTGGCCACTCGCGCAGGAGCTCTTGAAAGGAGCCTTCACGGCGAGTGTCGCCGAAGTGGAAAGAGCACTTCGGCTCCTAGTCGAGCGCAATCGCGTCGTGTCCGAAGGCGCGGGCGCTGTGCCCGTAGCTGTGGCGCTCAGCGACAAAGTCGAAGCCGAGAAGATCGTCTGCATCGTTTCGGGGGGCAACATCGATACGGAAGTTCTGTCGAAGATCTTGGAGCGCTGACTTTGGAGTTCACTCATATCAACGTGTTTCTCGAGTATTACGGCAAGGTGCGCCAGCGCACGAAGCGACTCATCGACGTCATCCCGGACGACAAGATGGAGTGGACGCCCATCGAAGGCAAGTTTACGTTCGCCGATCTCATCCGCCATCTCGCAGCGATCGAGCGCTTCATGTATGCCGAGAACGTTCAAGGGAAACCGAGCCTCTATCGCGGGTGCGGCACGGAGCTCGCGGACGGACGAGAGGCCGTTCTTCGCTTCTTCGATCAATGCCACGAGGAGTCGATGGCCATCTTCGCGACGCTAACGCCGGAGAACTTGAGCGGCAAGTGTGTCACTCCCGCGGGCACGCCTATTACGACATGGAAGTGGCTTCGACTCCTACCCGAGCACGAGATCCATCATCGCGGCCAAATCTATACGTATGCTGGCTTTCTCGGGATCGAGACGCCCCCGATCTACGGGATGACGTCGGAACAGGTCGCGGAAGCGTCCGGGGGCTCAGACGCTTAGGCGCTCACGCAAAGACTCGAGATAGTCCGGGACTTTGGCGTTCAGGTAAGCCTCGCGCTCTTTAGCGATCTGCTCGAGACTCTCGAGAAAAGCGGGGTTTCCGAACTGCACCCGCAGCTCGGGGACGAGGTGCTTCACCTTCTCCCACACCACGGTGATCTCACTGTTGGTCTCGAAGAAGAGCTCTTTCTCGACGGTGTCTCGTTTCACGATCGCGGCGACCATATCCCAGTAACTCACCACTTGCCGAAACGAGGCATTCTCCTCTGAGCCCGGAGGACAGAGGTCATTGAGCTCTTCGACGTTCTTCGCTTTCAATCGGCCGAGCACGAACGAGCGGGCCTCCCGAAGGCGGGACTCCCGCCGCAGGCCGTAGAACTGGAGAATCAGTTGCGCGTCCTCGTAATCGCTCATGGCTCCTCCCCGTCGATGGCTTTGAAATCCGATGGGCGGCTACCCTATCATGCATCCATAGGAGTTGGCGATGCTCGATGAAGATTTCAAAGTTGTTTGCCCATGCTGCGAGTCCAAGCTCCTCATCGACCACAAGACCGGCGCTGTTGTGTCGCACGACGAGCCGCCGCGCGGTGGCAAAGTCACGTTCGAGCAAGCGGTGGAGCGTAACAAGAAACGCAAGACCGACGCGGAGGACACTTTCGCGCAAGCGGTCCGTGAGGAGGAGCACAAAGAAGAGCTTCTCGAAAAGAAGTTCCGAGAGGCCTTCGAAAAAGCGGACAAGGACGACTCCCCGCCGCCACATCCTTTCGACTACGACTAGTCGAAGTGCACGATACAACGTCGCCCCTGTCGGGGACGGGGTGGCGCGCCACGACAAGATCTCACGACCGACTGGCCCAAGCCTGTCTGAATCTTCTCGTGTAGGTTCGTCTCGGAAACTTGCTCGCCAGCAGATCTTGATCTACTTCGCCAGGTTTCGAAGCACCGTGTGCAGAATCCCGCCGTTTTTGTAATACGTGACGTCCACGTTCGAGTCGAGCCGGGCGATGACATCGAACGTGAAGGTCGTGCCGTCGGGACGGGTAGCGGTCACCGAGAGCTCTTGCCGCGGCTCGATATCCTCGCCCAGTTTGATGTCGAACGTCTCTTGACCCGTGATGCCAAGACTCACAGCTCCATCGCCTTGCTTGAACTGAAGCGGGAGGACGCCCATCCCCACGAGATTACTCCGATGAATGCGCTCGTAGCTTTCCGCGAGGACGGCCCTTACCCCCATGAGGAGCGTGCCTTTAGCGGCCCAGTCGCGCGAGGAGCCGGTGCCGTATTCTTTTCCGGCGACCACGACGAGCGGTGTCTCCTCCTCCTGATAGCGCATCGCCGCGTCGTAGATGAACATCTGCTCGCCGCTCGGGAGGTGCACCGTGTAGCCGCCTTCGACGCCGGGCACGAGCTGGTTCTTGATGCGGATATTCGCGAAAGTGCCGCGGAGCATCACCCGATCGTTGCCGCGGCGTGAGCCATAGGAGTTGAAGTCTTTCTTCTCGAGCCCGCGCGCGCGCAGGTACTGTCCCGCGGGCGAGTCGTTCGGGATGTCGCCAGCGGGGGAGATGTGATCCGTCGTGACCGAGTCCCCGAGAAGCGCGAGCACGCGCGCGCGCGAAATGTTCTGAAGCGGATTGAACTCGAGCGTCAAGCCTTCGAAAAACGGTGGCTCCTGAATATAAGTCGACGCTTCGCTCCACTCGTAGAGCTTCCCGCCGGAGACGGGGATCTTGTTCCACTCTGCGTTCCCGTCCCAGACGTTCCCGTACATCTTCTTGAACATGGCCGGACGGATCGCTTTATCCAGCATGTCGTTGACTTCTTCTTGGCTTGGCCAAATGTCCCCGAGATAGACAGCTTGTCCCTCGACGTCTTTTCCGAGCGGCTCGCTCGCGAGGTCGAGATCCACGGTGCCCGCGAGCGCATAAGCCACGACGAGAGGCGGCGAGGCAAGATAGTTCGCGCGCACGCGCGAGTGGACGCGTCCTTCGAAATTGCGGTTGCCCGACAGCACCGCGGCCGCGACGAGCTCTCCTTCGGAGACCGCCTTCTCAACGGGCTCCGGAAGCGGACCGCTATTGCCGATGCAGGTCGTGCAGCCATAACCGACGAGGTGAAACCCGAGATCGGCCAGCGAAGCGAGAAGTCCGGCTTCGCGCAAATACTCGGTCACGACTTTCGAGCCCGGCGCAAGCGAGGTCTTGACGTAAGGCGGCACTTTGAGCCCGCGCTCCGTCGCTTTTTTGGCGAGCAGCCCCGCGGCCAACATGACCGAGGGATTCGAAGTGTTCGTGCAAGAGGTAATCGCGGCAATGACCACGGCGCCGTGGCCGACGTTTTCGCGCGTGCCGTTGAAGGCCACGGTCGCAGTCCGCGAAAGCTCGTCGGACGACAACCCGAAGCCGCGCTCTTTTGGCGAGGTGGTGAGCGCCGATCGGAACGCGTCCTTCATGCCGGAAAGCGCGATGCGGTCTTGCGGGCGCTTGGGACCTGCAAGGCTGGGCTCGACAGTGGCCAGATCGAGCTCGAGCGTATCGGTGAATTCAGGGTCCGCCGCCTCATCGGTGCGGAACAGTCCCTGCATCTTCGTATAGGCTTCGACCCGCGCGACTTGGCTGTCGCTTCGGCCCGTGCGCCGAAGAAAACGAAGGGTCTCCTCGTCCACCGGAAAAAAGCCCATCGTCGCGCCGTATTCTGGAGCCATGTTCGCTACCGTTGCGCGATCGGGAAGGGACATTTGAGACAGGCCTTGTCCGTAGAACTCGACGAACTTCTCGACGACGCCCTTTTCACGAAGCATCTGGGTCACGACGAGCACCAAGTCGGTGGCGGTAACACCCTCGCGCAGCTGCCCGTGCATCTTGAAGCCGATGACCTGCGGCATGATGAGATAGGACGGCTGTCCGAGCATGCCCGCTTCGGCTTCGATGCCGCCGACGCCCCATCCGAGCACGCCGAGGCCGTTGATCATCGTCGTATGCGAGTCGGTCCCCACCAGGCTGTCGGGAAAGAGAAACGTCTCGCCGTTTTTCTCGCCCTTCATGACGACCGTCGCGAGATATTCGAGATTGACCTGGTGCACGATCCCGGTAGCGGGGGGCACGACGCGGAAGCCATCAAAGGCGTTTTTTCCCCAGCGCAGAAACTCGTAGCGCTCGCGGTTGCGCTCGAACTCGATTTCGGCGTTGCGGCTGAGCGCGAGCGGCGTTCCGAACACATCGACCTGCACCGAGTGGTCGATGACGAGATCCACCGGGACGGCCGGGTTGATGCGTGCCGGGTCGCCGCCCAGACGCTCGAGCGTCGATCGCATGGCCGCGAGATCGACTACGGCCGGAACGCCCGTGAAATCTTGAAGGATGACGCGTGCGGGCAAAAAGGGCACTTCGCTGTCGCCAGGGTCGCTTGCCTGCCAGCCGGCGAGGGTCTTGATATCGTCTTCGGTGACGATCTCACCGTCACAATTGCGGACCACGGCCTCCAAGAGCACCTTTATGCTGAACGGCATCCTCGAGATGTTCCCCAGGCCAGCTTTTTCGAGCGGCTCGAGAGCGTAGGCGTGCCCGGTGCCCTCGGTGGTGTCGAGCGTCGTGCGGGTACCTAGTGGGTTGTGTATGGATTCGGTCATCGGGGCTCCTTAGGAGGAAATCGAACCCTAGAGCCCTTAACTTTATCAGAATCGCCGCGCGACGTCCGGGTCTCTGTATCTCGTTGGCTATAATGAATATTTGCTGCTATAACCATGATAAAGACGAGTCATGTCGAGCATCCCTAACGACACCGCGGAAGGATTAGATCTTTCCCGGACGCTCACCTTTTTCTTCGAAGATCCCGACTGGGTGCAGAAGCTTCTCGTCGGATCTCTGTTTGCCCTACTCTCGCCGTTTCTCATCGGGACGGTGTTTATCGCCGGCTATGCCGTCGCACTCGCTCGCAACACGATGCGCGGCGCGACGCCTTTGCTCCCGGAGTGGGACGATCTAAGAGAAATCTTCATCGACGGCTTGAAGGGCGTCGCGATCTCGCTCGCGCACAAGCTTCCCGTATTCATTTTGACCTTCCTCACCTTTCTCGCGCTCTTCGGCGGCATTTTTCTCCACGGCGGTGAGCGCGCTATCCCGGAAGAGTTCCTCTATTTCGGCCTTCCAGCTCTTTTGGCAGCATGGCTCGTTGTCTTCGTGTTTTCGTTCGCCATTCTCGTCCACGTGCCCGCCGCGTTCGTACGTTTCGTCCGAACCAATAGGCTCGGCGCCGCGTTCGATGTCATGGAAAACATCGCCTTCATCCGCAACCATAGTGCGGCCTATCTCACGGCGCTTCTCGCCATCCTGCTGGCTAGTTTCATCGCGCAGTTCGGTTTCATCGCCTTATGCATCGGCATCTTTCCGGCCATTTTCTGGTCGGCTTGTGTAGTGGGCTACGTGATCGGTGAGCTCGCGCGACTCGCGGGTGGCGCGCTTGCGGACGAAGGCGAAGCGCCATAGCCGCGGACTTGGTGTTCGCGGAACCCCGTGTCCAATCTGGGTGTAGCGCGCCCTCTCGCCGGGGAGGAAGATCTTGGTCTTGAAACAGCTTGGAACGTTCGTCGCGGTCCTCACTATCTGCGCCGCACCTGGCTTCGGCCTCGACAAAGTGGCCGACCGTCTCGAGGCGGCCACGTCTGTCGTCGGCCAAATCCTCGACATGCCGGACGGCATCCCTCAAGAGCTCACCGAACGCCTGCTCGCTTTTCGAACGACCTTGAACGATGCTTACGTCGACAAGCTTCCGGTAAAATCGCAGACACGGATCTACTTCGTGCACGTCGACACGATCGACTGGATCCAGAGCGCGGGTGTCTAAAGCGCGCTCCATACCCGCGACAAAGAACATCTCGTGTGCATACCGCTTTCGGAGTTCGAAGGTAGGGTTTCGTGGCACTTTTCGTGGTCGGTCTGCTCCGCTTCTTCATGACGCCGATAGGGATTCCCATCGAGACCGGCGGCAAGCTGGTGAGCCTCACCATCGTGCTGCTCGTCGCGCTTGGTCGGCTATACGGCTTATTTCGGGTGGAGAGGCGGCACGCTCGGCGACGTTCCCGCGACGGCTTTCGGCCTCGCGATCGTCTACACCGCGGTGCTGTCGCTCTTTCTATCGCTTAGCTCCGGACTGGGTGTTCCAACTTACTATACCGATCCGGCACACTTTCGCGGCGAGCTTGGCGATCACCTGCTGGCTCACCTTCAGGCAGCGTTGTTCGGGGGAGGGATGGGTACCGTCTTGGGCGAGATCGCGTTTGGCCTTGCCTGGCTTGCGCGATGGGCCACGAAGCGCCGGCAACTGTCTCACGGCGCGGCCTCGTAAATAGTTAAAGGGCGGGGCTGGTTCCCCCAACCGAAAGTCCGAAGACCCTAGTCCCAGCCCCGCCCAAACTACCGGCCCAAATCGAAACAACCCGTGAATCGTTTTGTTTCGTACCGGAACACCGGCGACCCATGAAAGCAGGTTATTGACTCTTCCTGCAAACCCGATGCCATTTGTTCCTTAAGAACAAGCCTCACGCGTCGCGCACGAACTCGTACTGATTCCACAAAAGGTAACCGCCCCAGACGAGCGCGAGGACGATCAAACTAGCGCCCACATATGGGTCGCCACACCGAGCGTGCGGTCGTAGCGGAGGAGGCCCGTCCAGCTCAAGAGATTGTTCCAATCGTGCGCGCCGGGGGCGTCTTGCCCCGTCACGCCTCCAAGAAGGAGAAGTCCTTGCGAGCTTGCATCAGCAACGTAAGGCGCGAGCTCGATGAAGCTTTGCCCGGTCCACCAGAGAGTGACGGAAGCGCCAAAGGAGTTTTGGTGGCGCAGAAGGAATGTGTAGGTGCAGACGAGCGGGATGAGAATCTGAAGGAGGGAACCGCCAAGCACACTCAAGAATCTTCCGAAGGGTAGAAAGAGAATGTGTCCGGCCTCGTAAAAAACGAGATCGATCCGCGCGAGCAGAAAGTGCACGAAGCTCGGAGACACCTGTGAGCGCATGAGCGGCAAGGCAACATAGCTCCAACCGAGCAGGATCAAGCCCGCCCAGAGAAGGGCGCGCGCACCGAGCTCGATGACGTTCACGTCATCGGGGATCTCGAGGGCGGAGAAGCGTATACGCTCCCACATCTCTCGGAGCTAGGACTCGGCGGTCATAGGGTATCGCACGGAATATCAACAGAATAGCATCCGTTTTTCCGAAAGTGTGCGTCCTCGACGTCAGCCGCGTCGGCCGAAGCGGTTGAAGATAGCGTCGAAGGCCAGCTGCACGTCGGCCTGCTCTAGGAAGACAGAGAACTCGGTGGCGGTCGACGTCACTTCGATGACGTTGATGTTTTGCAGCGCGACCTCCTCCAGAAGCTGATGGAGAATGCCTTTTACTTTCAAATAGCGCGTGTCGAAGGTCATACCGACCGAAGCGAGGTTCCGATGCACGATACGTGGCGCGGCACTGAGTGCTCCGAGAAGAAGCTCGAGATTCTCGGCCTCGACGATCATCGTAATCTCGCGAATGCCTTCGGTGACGGTGACGAAGCCGTTTTTGGATTGGATGCGCTGGAAGACGCGGTTCAGCTCACGATGGCTCTCCGGTGTTTTGAAAAGGGTCGCCGAGCACAAACCCGATTGGACGCTGACCTTGTCGAGAACGAGCTCGTCTTCATGGGAGCCGGGCGCCGGCGCGGCGCGCCGCGAGAGCCGCGATAGGTTCATCAGCACCGCGGACTCCGTGACTTCCTTGTGCGTCTGCGCCTCGATGCTCGGCCGCAAGAAGCGCGCGAGCTGGCTCAAGTTGAGCAGGCGATGGTGGAACCCGAATCGAAGTCCCGGATGGCCTTCGATCAACGTCTCCACAGCTTCCGAGATCGTTTTCACGTTATAAATATAACAATAATTCTATTCTTGTAACAAAATTTCGGATTTCTTTGGTGGATCTTGGGAGGAGCCCTACTCTTCAATTTGACCCACTAGCGACTCAGTGGAGGAGGTTCCATCATGAACGCTTGTCCTGTCTGTGGCGGCGGCGTCCATTTGCCGACCAATGCCGTGCTCAGCGAGCTCTTGGACTGCGGTGAATGCAGCTCGGAGCTCGAAGTGATTTCTCTTCAGCCGGTACGGTTCGTAGAAGCACCGCTCGAGGCGGAAGACTGGGGTGAGTAGTCAGCTCCGCGTAGCACTTCTCCACTCGGTGATACGCCGTGAGGAGAAGCTCCTGCTCGACGCGTTCAACCGCCTCGGCGGCGTCGAAGTCGCCTGTCTGGACGATCGCAAGCTCGGGTTCGACCCGGGTGGCACGGCGCCGCCTCTTCCCTACGACGCGGTGCTGGCGCGTAGCGTAAGTTTCTCGCGTGGGCTCTATGCGCGCTATCTCTTCGAATCACGCGGCCTTCGCTGCTTCAACGAAGCGGCGGTGGCGGCGCTTTGCGGTGACAAGCTCCGCATGTCGTTAGCACTTCTCGAGGCCGGGGTCCCGCACCCCGATTTGCGGGTAGCGTTCACTGAAGACTCTGCTCTCGAAGCGACGAAGGCGATGGGTTACCCGGTCGTGATGAAGCCGGTCATAGGATCGTGGGGCCGGCTCATCGCGCGCGCCGACGACGCCGATGCAGCGGAGAGCTTGCTCGAGCATAAAGCGGCGCTCGGGAACTACCAACATCAGATCTATTACTTGCAGCGCTACGTCGATAAAGGTGGCCGCGACATTCGAAGCTTCGTCGTGGGTGGGCGCTGCATTGCAGCCATCGCGCGAACGAGCGCGCATTGGCGCACGAACACCGCGCGCGGCGCGGTCGCGTCGAACTGTCCAGTTTCCGATGAGCTCGCCTCGATCTCGCTCCAAGCTGCGCGCGCTGTCGGCGGCGGTATGCTCGCCATCGATCTTTTCGAGACTGAGGACGCCGACGCCGACGCCAACGGCGGCGGCTATCTCGTGAACGAAGTAAACGACACGATGGAGTTCAAAAACAGTATCGAGATAACCGGGGTCGACATCCCTCTCGCGATGGCCGAGCACGTGGTCGAAGAGCTGCAGAAAAGAAGAGCGGCGTGATTCGCGCGAGCATCGTCGGTGCCTCGGGCTATGCGGGCGGCGAGCTTGTTCGGCTTCTTCTCGCTCATCCCGAAATCGAGCTCGTCCAAGTTACCTCCGAGCGGCTCGCGGGCAAGAACGTGGGCCGGGCGCACCCGAATCTGCGTGGTGTTACGTCGCTTCAATTCTCTTCGCTCGCGAGCCTCGAGCCTTGCGACGTTCTCTTTCTCTGCTTGCCTCACGGCGAAGCGGTCGAGCGCTGGGAGCAGTTCTCGTCGCTCAGCGAGCGCATCATCGACTCGAGCGCCGATTTTAGACTGCAGAAGTCGTCTCTCTACGCAAAATATTACGGGCGAGACCACCCTAGACCGCAGGAGCTCGGCGAGTTCGTCTATGGCATCCCCGAGATCCATCGCGACAAAATCCGCGACGCGCGGCGGGTCGCCTGCGGCGGCTGTAACGCTACGGCTTCTATCCTCGGCCTCTACCCGCTCTATCGCGAGAATCTGGTCGAGCTCGACCGTACCGTCATCGAAGTCAAAGCGGGCTCGAGCGAAGCGGGACGCCGCGCGACGAGCACGAGCCATCACCCTGAGCGCAGCGGCTCCGTCCGCGCCTTCGCGCCCACGGGACACCGCCACACCGCTGAGATCGTGCAATCCCTCGAGAACGGCGTCCCCATCGACGTGCATCTCACGGTGACCTCCGTCGAGATGGTGCGCGGCGCCGTCGCGACGAGCCATGTCTTCCTCAATCGCGAGATGAGCGAGCGCGAGCTCTGGGGCGTTTTCCGCGCCGCTTATCGTGACGAGCCCTTCATGCGCTTGATCAAAGAGCGTCAGGGAAGCTACCGCTATCCCGACCCCAAGCTTCTCGCGGGAACGAACTTCTGCGATGTCGGCTTTGAGCGCGACCCCGATAGCTCACGTGTCGTCTTGATCAGCGCCGTCGACAACCTCATGAAAGGCTCCGCCGGGCAAGCGGTGCAATGCATGAACTTGATGCTCGGGCTCGACGAGACGACGGGACTGTCCTTTCCGGGGCTCCATCCTCTTTGAGCAACTTAGTCCCTTGAGACCCTTGAGACCCTTGGGACAATGTGCCGCTTTTTGATGATGCGCTCGGACGCGCCCTTCGAGACCGCCGAGGTTCTCGCAACGTTTCGCCGGAAGTGCCGCGAGAGCGTCGAGTATCAAGGACATGGGTGGGGCGCGGCGTGGCGGGCGGCGGGGATCTGGTCTCGCCATAAGAGCTTGACGCCAATCTGGGACGACAGGTTCCAGATACCCAATGACGTCGGCTTTCTCATCGTACATGCCCGCAGCGCTTTCAAAGATACCGGGATCGCGATCGAGAACAACATGCCGTTTTATCGAGACGAGCGAGCCTTCGTCTTCAACGGAGAGCTCCGCGGCGTTCGGCTTCGCGTCCCCGGACGTATCGGAGCGGAGAAAGTGTTTCACCTCATCGATCGCGCCGCGAATCATCATGACGGCGACCTGTCCCGCGCAATCGCGGCCACGGAACGGTTGCTTTTTTCGAAAAGCGACTACGTCCGCGCGTTGAACGTCGCGGTCGCGGACCACGATCGGATCTACGCGCGCTGCCGGTTCAGCGAGTCGCCAGACTATTTCACCCTCCACTATCGAAACGACGCGGTCCGCGCGGTGTGCTCCGAGCCGCTCGACGAGAACTACCAACCCATGCAGAACGGGCAGACGGTGACCCTCTGATGGACGCGACCATCGTGAAGGTCGGCGGCGGGGCCACCATCAACCTAGCCGGTATCGCTTCCGATCTGAGTGAGCTCGAGGCCCCGTACGTCGTCGTGCACGGGGCGAACGCGGCGCGGGACGACTTGGCCGCGCGACTCGGAAGCCCGACGCGCACCATCACGTCCGCCTCGGGCGTCGAGAGTGTTCTGACCGACGAGGCCGCGCTCGACGTCCTGACGATGGCTTATGCCGGGCTCGTCAACAAACGCTTCGTGAGTCTTTGCCAGCAACACGGTGTGAACGCGATCGGCTTGAGCGGGATCGACGGTGCACTCGTGCGCGGCCGGCGCAACCGCGGGATCCGGATCATCGAAGACGGACGTAAGCGCCTCGTCCGCGACGCGTCGGGGAAGCCCAAAGTCATCAACACCGAGCTCATCGGGCTTCTTCTCAGCGCTGGCTACACGCCCGTTGTGACGGTGCCCATTCTCGACGAGGACGGACACGCGATAAATACGGAGAACGACTCCGTCGTCGCTCTTTTGCAAAAGAGCCTTTACGCGAAGCGCGTCGTGCAGCTCATCGAAGCACGCGGGCTCCTTCGCGATGCGACTGAGCCCCAAAGCCTCGTGAACGAAATGAGCTTCAGCGCGCTCAAAGGGTGGCAAGAGAGTTCGGGAGGGCGCTTTGGGCGGAAGCTCATGGCGCTTTCGGCCATGGCGTCGAGTGGATGCGAAGCTGTTTTCATCGGAGACGGCCGCGTCGAGCACCCGGTCCGCGAGACGCTTTCCGGCAAAGGAACGGTGATCCGATGAGCCCAACCGCCACCCGCACGAGCCACGAGCTCGACGTCTATGGGAAACGCGGCATCACCCTCGTCCGCGGACGCGGCGCCCGCCTTTGGGACGACAAGGGCCGCGAATATGTCGATTGTATGAGCGCGCACGGCGCGGCGATTCTCGGCCACGCGCATCCTCGTGTCGCGGGGGCGCTCGAGCGGCAAGCACGCGCGCTCACGAGCTGCCCCGGCTCGTTTTATCATCCCGGCAAAGAGAAACTCATCGAGCGCCTCGCCGAACGCTGTCCAAACGGGCTCGACCGGGTCTTTCTCTGCAACTCTGGAACCGAAGCGGTCGAGGCCGCCATCAAGTTCGCACGCGCGAGCACGGGACGGCCAGGCATCGTGGCGACGAAGCGCGGGTTTCATGGAAGAACTTTCGGCGCGATGAGCGCGAGCTTCAACCCCAAGCATCACGAACTCTATGCACCGGTGGTCCCGGGTACGCGCTTCATCGCTTTCAATGACACCGCCGCCCTCGAGGACGCGCTCGAGGACGACGTTTCGATGCTACTGCTCGAGCTCGTGCAGGGCGAAGGCGGGGTGCACGTCGCCGAGCCGACTTTCATATGGCGAGCGCAAGAGCTTTGCCGCGAACGGGGTGTTCTGTTCGTGATCGACGAAGTGCAAACCGGCTTCGGGCGCACGGGTGACTGGTTTGCCTGCTCGCGCTACGGACTCTCGCCCGACATCTTGTGTCTCGCCAAAGGGATCGCGGGCGGCTTCCCCATGGGCGCGACCGTCGTGAACGACAAAGTTCGGGTCGATGTCGGCATGCACGGCTCGACTTTTGGCGGCAACCCGCTCGCCTGCGCCGTCGCCAATACGGTCTTTGACGAGCTCGAGAGCGAAGGCTTTCTGGAATCGGTGGCCGAGAAAGGTCGCCATCTGCAAGAGCGACTCAGTGCGATCGATTCGGAGACGATCCTCGACGTACGCGGTCGAGGGCTCATGGCAGGCGTTGCCCTGAAGCAAAAGGTCCGCCCCTACCTTGAAGCACTCGCGGAGCAAGGTGTGCTTGCGCTCACGGCCGGCCCGAAAGTGCTGCGCTTGCTGCCGCCTCTCGTGATCACCGAGGAGGAGCTAGAGCAAGTCGTCGAGACGCTGGACGACGTTCTCCGGCAGTGATTCCAGAAACCGAACAGGAGTCTTCGGCTACAAGCCGGCGGTGCGGAGGTTGGTTACGTTTTCGAGAATTTGTCGCGTGACTTCCTCTTCCGCCATTTCAGCCCACTCGTTGGGGACGAGCTCGGTCGCCCGCACGGCGAGCTTTTTCGCCTCTTTGGTGAGCGAGTTACGAAGACGGTGCCCCGACATCGGCGCGACCAATATCGCGGCCGCCGCCCCGACCACCGTGCCAAACAATAACCCTGCAGCAAACTTCATGTCTCGTTCTTCTAATTTAGCATGCTCAGAACCGGACACGAAGTAAGAGTCCGGGCAGGATTAACTACCGATTCTCGTCCGGACCCTGAGGACCCGCCGCGTTATGTCTTCGCGTCGAGGCGGTGCTCGCTCCGCTCGCTCTTGCGCTCTTCAAGCGCTTCCAATGTTTTTGGCCAGTCGCCCTTCAAGAGGCGCGAGAGACCGCGATCCGCCAGAAGCTTGCCTTCGGTTTGACACCCAGGGCAGTAGTTGGTCTCGTTGTCGGCGTAGCGGATACGTTGGATAGGCCCGGCGCAATCGGGGCACGGCTTGCCGTAGCGGCTATGAACGGCCATCTTCGGCTGGAAGGCGGTGACCTTTTCTGGAAATTTACCTTTTCGTTCCGCGCGAAGCTCATCCGTCCATGCCGAAAGCGTTTCTCGCGTCGCGACATAGAGACGCTCGATCTCCTCGCCACTCAGACGCGACGTCCACTTCACCGGCGATAGCTTCGCGCGATGCAGGATTTCGTCGGAATAGGCGTTTCCAATCCCGCTGAAAAGATGAGGGTCGGTGAGCGATCGTTTGAGCGTATGGTTCTCGAAACGGAGGGCTCGCGCAAATGCTTCGAGGTCAGCCTCGAGGACCTCGAGACCGCCCGGATCGAGAAGCGAGAGCTCTTTGTCGCCCCGTACAAGACGGAGCGAAGCGCGTTTCTTGGTGCCGGCCTCGGTCAACGTCAGCGAGCCCGAGGAGAAATCGAAGCGTGCGAGACCGCGACGCTTTTGGAGCTTTGGGCGAGCGGCACCTTCTTTCCAATGAAGGCGGCCCGCAACCATCAGGTGGATCACCATGAAGAGATCGTCCTCGAGGCCGATGACGACACGCTTGCCGAGCCGGCGCAGCGCAACGACCCGTTTGCCCTCGAGCTCGCTCGGACTCGGTTCTATCGACCTGAGAAGAAACGGGCTTCCGAGCTGGAGCTTTTCGAAAATTTCACCTCCGATACGCGTGTCGAGCGCTTCGAGGTAAACTTCGATATCCGGTAGCTCTGGCACGAGGGCATTGTCTCACGAGCGCCGAACGCGTTAGGTTAGTCGGCTCGAAGGAGGTTCTGAATGGCGGATATTCGGTTCGAAGGCAAGGTCGCGCTCGTGACGGGGACGACGAGCGGCATCGGAAAAGCCACGGCGGCGCGCCTCGCAAGCGAAGGCGCCAAAGTAGCGTTGACCGCGCGACGCGAAGAGAAACTCAAAGAGCTCGTTCTCGAGATTGAGGGCGCGGGCGGCTCGGCCTATGCCATCCCCGGCGACCTCACGAGCGTGTCAGACCGTAAGCGCCTCGTCGACGAGACCGTGGCTCAATATGAAGGCCTAGATATTCTTGTCAATGCGGCCGGGATCATCGCCTTTGGAACGATCGAGGACACCTCCCTCGAAGACTGGCAGAAGATGTTCGACATCAACGTCGTCTCCGTCTTCCATCTCATGCAGCTCTCTCTCCCGCACATCATCCGGCGGAAAGGCAACATCGTGAACGTGTCGAGTGTGAATGGCATGCGGTCGTTCCCGGGTGTGCTCGCTTATAACTCGAGCAAGTCAGCGCTCGATCAGCTCACGCGCTGCTCGGCGCTGGAGCTGGCGCCTGCGGGGGTCCGCGTGAACAACGTCAATCCTGGCGTCGTCGTCACCGAGCTCCACCGTCAGGCAGGCCTCGATGAGACGAAGTACGCGGCGTTTCTGGAAAGAAGCAAGACGACCCATCCGATCGGGCGCGTCGGGAAAGTCGAAGACCTCGCTGCGCTGATCACGTTTCTAGCTTCGGACGAGGCCGGATGGATCACTGGCGACACCGTCAACATCGACGGCGGGCGCCACCTTACGTGCGCGCGCTAATTAGTACCCGTCCTGACAGGTGTAAGAGGTTGAGAAAAAAGGGGTAATCGCAAATTTAGGGCTAGCCTTCTGAGGGAGTGTCGTTTAGTATCGAGTCGACAAAAACGCAGATTCTAAACGACTTAACTCCAAAGGAGACCAGCCCTAAATGCGAAAAACGATCAACCCACAACCAAGCCTTCGCGAGCCCTGGCTGGAGCTGGAGCACGCACGCGAACTCGAAACGATATCATCGCTGCTCGATGCCCATCCTAAGCTCAATGAGCTGGTACTGCAAGACCTGAGGTCGGTCACCCCATCGGCAGGGAGCGATGTTGGTCGTGGGGGAATGAGCGCGGAGCAGGTTCTCCGTGCGTTGTTGGTCAAGCAGCTGAATCAGTTCACCTATCGGGAGTTGGCGTTTCACTTGGCAGACTCTCGAAGCTATCGGACGTTTTGCCAGCTCGGCATCATAGAGCCGAGCCCGTCGAAGTCGACCCTAGCAGCAAACATCAAAGCCGTGAAGTTCGAAACGCTGGAGAAAATCAACCGAGAGTTGGTGAGTGTTGCCGAGAAGACCGCGATCGAAAAAGGAAGAAAAGTACGAGTGGACTGAACGGTAGTGGAGTCGAATATTCATTCTCCTACGGACTCCGAGCTTCTTTATGACTGCGTCCGAGTTCTCACTCGCCTCATGTGCCGAACTCGCGAACTGCTGGGTACAGTAGTGGTCTTCGGCAATCGAACGCGTCGAGCGAAGAGACGTCGACTGGGAGTTCTAAACGCGAAGGATAAGGAACAAAGGCGTCGCGTCTATCGAGATCTACTGAAGGTGTCGGAAGAAACCTATCGCTCCGCTCAACGCGTTGCAGACCAGTTGGACGAGTCCGGCTTGACCGAGCCGGTGAAGCGAGCGAGTGCGGAGAAGATCGCCGCGGATTTTAAGCACTTTCTCGTCCTCACCGAAAAAGTCATCAACCAAACTCGGCGTAGAGTGATTGATGAAGAGCGTGTGCCTGCGGAGGAAAAGGTCGTTTCGATCTTCGAAGAACACACCGACATTATTCGCAAAGACCGGCGCGAGACTCTCTACGGTCACAAGGTGTGTTTGACTGGTGGCTCGTCCTCGATGATTTTGGATTGCGTGATCTTGGATGGGAATCCGTCCGATTCAACTCTCGCGGAAACCATGATCGACCGTCAAGTCGAACTCTACGAACGGGCCCCGCGCCAGGTTGCCTACGATGGCGCGTTTTCTTCAAAGGCAAACTTGGAAGCCATCAAAGGCAAGGGAGTTGAAGATGTTGCCTTTACCAAGGCTCACTTCGCGGTGACCGATATGGTCAAGAGTTCCTGGGTCTATCAACGCCTACGGCGATTTCGCTGCGGAATCGAAGGCGTCATTTCGTTCTTGAAACGAGTCTTTGGTCTCGACCGATGCACATGGCGCTCATTGCCTTCTTTCAAATCCTACGTATGGAGTTCCATCATCACCTGCAACCTGTTGGTAATGGCAAGGCACCTATTACGATAATAATGATTGCTCTTACTGCGTTTATAGCCATGGATTGCTGACGATTCGCCTCTCGTTTCGTCCAAGATTTTCATTCGCTTCCGAGCCTACGAGGTGCCGACTGAAAACGTATAATACCCACATCTTCGATAGGCCTCTCGTACACAACAAGTTATGGTGTTTCTGGACAGGAACTAATTAAGCGCCTCTTGCAAAGTCGCAGCCGCCTCTTCGCGGCCGCGGGTGAAGCGGAGAACACCTTCGACGATGAGCCAGAGCGCGAGCAACAGCACGACACCGCCCACAGCCAGGAGCAAGTAGCTGCCTTGGTTGAAGAAGTTCCGGACGTTGATGACCATCGCGGCGAGGGTCGTCACGAGCATGAAGACCATCGGGATGGCGGTATAGAGATAGTTCTTCTTCCGGAAGTAAAGGTAGAGCGTCACGGTCAAAAGCGTCAGCCCGGCCATGACTTGGTTCGTTGTACCGAAGACCGCCCAGAGCACGACGCCGGCCGGCCGGCCATCAACCTGTAGCAGCGCGAAGAAACCAATGGCCGCGACCGACAACGCCGTCGCGATATAGCGGTTCGCGAGCACGGGCATCTTCACCGTCTCAGCAACCTCTTCGATGTTGTAGCGCAGAAGCCGCGTGGCCGAATCGAGCGTCGTGAGCGCGAAGGATACCGCCACGAGTGCCACGAACGCCTTCCCGAGAGCGGGCTCGATCCCGAGGCTCGCGAGGAACGTTGCGGAGCCCGAGACGAACGCGTCCAAGTTCGAAGCGAGACCGTCCGCCGATTCCCAATTCGAGTAGTGGTCGCGCCACGCCGTTGTGCTCGCGAAACCCGCGGTGCAAGCAAGAACGGCCGCGAGACCCAGAACACTTTCGCAGACCATGCCTCCATAGCCGATGAAGACGGCGTCCTGCTCCTTGTTGAGCTGCTTGGCGGTCGTTCCCGAAGAGACGAGCGCATGGAAGCCGGAAACGGCGCCACAAGCGACTACGATGAACACGAAAGGATAGAGGGGCGGAGCACCCGGCGGCGTCGGGTCGAAGGCGGGAGCCACAAAGCTCGGCCTCAGAAGGATAAACCCGAGAAAGATCGCGACCAACCCCAGATAAAGAAGCAGCGAGTTCAGGAAGTCTCGCGGCTGGAGCAAGAGCCACACGGGCAGAACGGACGCGGCAAAGGCGTAAGCGAGCAGCACGTAGCTCCACGAGGACACGCTCAAATCCGGCGTGGGGAGAACACGGCCCATGTAGATGGCGACGAGCGTGAGCACGAAGCCGACGAAAGTCAAGCGTCCGAGCGGCATGCCCTTCTTGTAGAAAAGCACCCCCATCGCTACTGCCAGTACCATCAAAGAGAAGCTCGGGAACACAGCCTCGGGATAGAAATTCGAGGAAAACAGTTGAGAGACGACTTGGACGAAGACACCCATCGCAAGGGCTACGAGAAAGATAATGATGACGTGAAAGAGACTCTTCGCCCGGTGCCCGATGATGCTCTCGGCCACCTTTCCAATCGATTTGCCCTTGGCGCGCAAGCTCACCGCCAAGGCGCTAAAATCGTGCACGGCACCGATGAAGATCGTTCCCAGCACGACCCAAATCATCGCGGGAACCCAGCCCCACATCACCGCGATCGCGGGGCCGAGCATCGGCGCGAGCCCGGCGATGGACGCATAATGATGCCCGAAAAGAACGTAGCGCTTGGAAGGAACGTAGTCTTGCCCGTCGTTAAGCGTGTGCGCGGGTGTCTCGTTCTTGCCGGTAAGCTCGAAGAGATGGCGCGCGATCCGCTTCGCGTAGAAGTGATAGCCAAGAAGATAGACGACGAAGCAGCCAATCGCTGCTACCATAGGGCTCATTCGACCCACCCTTTCGAATCGAGGATTATAGGTTCCGGACACGAGCCTAAACAAACGCTCGACAAACTTGAGTCAAGGGATTCACAGATTTGCAGAATCTGAAAGGTTTTCGAGATTTCTTCCCCGAGGAGATGGCGGAGCGGACGCACGTGTTCGACGCGATGCGTCGAGTCGCGACACGCTACGGATTCGTGGAATATGACGGCCCACCGCTAGAGAGCCTCGAGCTCTATAGGAAGAAATCCGGCGACGAGATCGTGGCTCAGCTCTATAACTTCCAGGACAAAGGCGGCCGCGACGTTGCGCTCCGGCCGGAGATGACGCCCACTTTGGCGCGTATGGTGGCGGCGCGCGCGCCCTCTCTTCAAAAGCCCATCAAGTGGTTCTCGATCCCCCAGCTGTTCCGCTACGAAAGAAACCAACGAGGTCGCCTCCGCGAGCACTTTCAGCTCAATGTCGATATCATCGGCGCCCGCGAGGTCGAAGCCGATGCCGAGCTTCTCGCGGTAGGACTCGACGTCCAGCGCGAGCTCGGGCTCACCAAGGAAGATGTCGTCGCCCGCGTCAACGATCGCCGGATCGTCGCCGGGGCGCTCGGGCTTCTAGAGGTCTCGCAAGACAACATCGCCGCCACCTATATCGCCATCGACAAGTACCGAAAAGTGCCCGACGAAACCTTTACAAAACTTCTCTCGGATGCCGGGGTCTCCGAGAGCGGTATCGTGGAAATTCGAAAGCTCTGCGACGGTAGCGCAGGCGTTTCCGAGTGGTTCGCGCCTCGGCTCGACGACACCGACGAAACGACACGAAGGGCGGTCTCGGACCTCGAGACGTATCTCGCGCGGATGACCGAAGCGGGATTCGAAGACTTCGTCGACGTGGATTTTTCAATCGTGCGCGGGCTCGCCTATTACACAGGGATCGTTTTCGAGCTCTACGACCGGAAAGGCAAGGAGCGCGCAATCTGCGGTGGCGGCCGATACGACGACCTCGTCCAATCGCTCGGCGGACCCGATTTGCCCGCTCTCGGATTCGGGATGGGCGACGTCGTGCTAAGCCTCATGCTGCGCGATCGTGGCCTGATGCCGAAGGCGCCGCCACGCTCGGACGTTGTCGTCATCCCCGTTGGCGCCGAGCTGACCGCTGCCGCGCGCCAGATCACGACCGAGCTTCGCCGCGCGGGCAAGCACGCCGAAACGCCGTACTCCCCCGCGGGGGTAGGCAAGGATTTGAAAGCAGCGAGCCAACGCGGCATTCCCTACGCCGTCATCGTTGGCCCGGATGAGTGGGCCGCGCACGAAGTCAACTTGAAGGACTTGCGCACCGGCGAACAAGCCCGCGTCGCTCTCGACGCGCTCGCAGCCAAGATCGAAACTGGAAGATCAATATCAGAAAAAGCGTACGATTGATTGGCTTGCGATTAGTCAGCGCGCTCGATTCGTACTTGCTCGTTGTCTTCGAAATACACGCGAAACCGCCCGCCCTCGGGAAAGAGATCGGGGTCGCGAAAGGCCGGCATGGGCCGGGTGGGCGCCCGTACGAAGAAATCTCCGTCGGGAACGAGGGCGCCGATGAAAACGAGCTCGCGCCACTTGCGCCTAGGAAGCCAAAAAGCGTCCGCTCGACGCTTCACGTTCTCGAACGGTCGCTCATCCACCATAATAGAGCTTCATATATGCCAAAAGTCCGCGTCGTTCTAGTTCGCCCCGAAAACGCCGCCAACGTCGGCGCGGTCGCGCGTGTTGTCGCGAACACCGGCCTCGACGGCATCGACCTCGTCGCTCCGTGCGATTGGCGTACCGTCGAAGCTTGGCGCATGGCGTGGCGCTCCGAGGATATCTTGGAGGCGACGCGCGAATTCGCGAGCCTCGATGAAGCGCTCGAAGGCGCAGTCTACGTCGCGGGCTTGTCAGGACGTTCCGGAATGCGCGTGAAGCCGATAACGCCTCGTGCGATGGCCGCCGAGATCGCCGCGCTCGACGGTAGCGCGCCCGTTGCGCTCGTCTTCGGATGCGAGTCCCAAGGTCTCATGGAGAACGATCTGAGGCACTGCCAGCGCCGAGTCGGAATCCCGTCTCATCCACGGCAGCCTTCGCTCAACCTGGCCCAGTCCGTGATGGTCACTTGCTACGAGGTCTATCAGGTGCAAGCACCCGAACAGACAACGCCGCACAGAGCTCCCTTCAAAGACGCCGAGCCCGCGCTCGCGAAGCTCGAAGAAGCGCTCCTCGAGGTCAACTTCTTTACGCGAGACAACGTGGGACCACGCTTCGCGGAATGGCGCGAACTCTTCGGACGCGCTGGGCTGACGCCCCGCGAGGTAAAGCTCGTGCTCGCGCTTGCGCGCAAAGTGCGAAACCTCGGTCGGATGGCGCAGAAATCTAAGAAGCCTTGAGGTGCTTGCCGAAGAAGTCCTGGACGCGGTTCCACGCGTCCGTCGCCGCCGGAAGATTGTAGACCTCCCGCTCGTCATTGTAGAACGCGTGGTCGACACCCGGATAGATGTGAAAATCCGTGGACACATCGAAAGCCTTCAGCTTCCCTTCGAGCTCCTTCACGACATCCGGGTTGACGAAGCCGTCGTTCTCGGCAAATAGGCCCAGCACCGGCGCTTTCATCTGCGCGTAATCCGGCAGCACGTTCGGGTGGATGCCGTAGAAGTCGACGCAGGCGCCGATCCGGTCGTTCTTGCTAGCCGCAAAGAGCGCGAGCTGGCCGCCCATACAGAAGCCTATGACCCCGATCTTCTCGCGGGTGGATTCGCTCGCGAGGTAATCCACCGCGCCGCGTAAATCCTTCTCCGCGCCGTCGATGTTCAAAGCCATCATGAGCTTTCCGGCGGCGTCCGGGGATTTCGTCGCTTCACCGTGATACATGTCCGGAGCGAGTGCTATATAGCCCACCGACGCGATCCGGTCCGCCACCGTCTTGATGTGGCCGACGAGTCCCCACCACTCTTGAATCACGACGACGCCGGGGCCCTCGCCGCTCTCGGGTTTCGTCAAATAGCCGCTTGCGGTGCCGCCATTGGCGGCGAACTCCACCATGGTTCCGTTGAGGTTGGGCATTGTCCGTGCATCGTAGCAGCATTCAGCATTCCGGGCTCGGGCTTGACCGGGTTCGCTCGCTTCGGGACAATCCCCTTATGAGTGCACCGCCGCCGATGGTTCTTACGCGGGAAGAGATGTCGTTTGATTTTGGGGGGGGGCGATTCGATGTGGAGCGGGATCGGGAGCTACTCATCTGGATCTTCGATCAGTTTCTTTACGGTGAGGTGACGGGGATCCAAGTTGGGCATTGGCTTTATCGGGCGCCTAGTCTGGATGCGGCGAATTTCCTTGCGCGCCAGGCGATGGAAGAGTTGCAGCACGTCGATCGGTTTCTCGAGATCTTCGAGATTCTCTCCGCTACTCCTAGCGCTGCTCATCCTGCGGTGCGTTTTCTTTCGACGGGCATGATGGGTGATGACTGGAACGAGCATGTGTGCCTCGAGATGGCGCTCGGCGAAGGTTATGTGCTCACGGTGCTCTACGGGCTCATCGATACGCTCGAGCATCGGGAGATTCGATCGATTCTTCAGCGGGCCACGCGGCAAGAAGAGCGCCACGTCGCCTTCGGTGAATCGGAGACGATCAAGGCGCTTCAGGAGAAACCGCGCGACCGAGGCCGTCTTCTCGGGCTCTCGCTTTGGTCACTCTTTGCCATAGACCTTCTGGCGCGGGCGGTCGAACGGCGCGCGAGTGACGAGCATCCCGTGCTGAGACAATTCCCGGACTTTCTACTCCACGTGCACCGGACGACGGAGCTTCGGCTGGAACGGCTGGGAATTCTGAATGCGCCATTTTCCGAGATCAGTTTGCTCGCGAAATCGAGTATGATGAGCTTTGCAGCTGCGGGCCACTTGGCGAGCCGCCTATGGCCTGGGCGCCGGCCACGTTTGACGACGACGTACCTCGAAGATGCGCGGACGCGCTCAGGTACAGATCAGCGTGGTCGTGTGGGTCACGCCCCGCATGCCACCGATGGTACCGGCGACGTGGTGGGAGATCTCGCGGATGTCGTCGACCTCAAGCAGCGCGACGATGTCGTAAGGGCCCGTAACTGGGTCGACCGTCCCGACGGTGGGCATTCGCTCGAGTGAGCGGATGATTCGCCTCGACGCGTCCCGGCACGGTTTGAATCAGAACGTAGGCGCGTAGTTTTTGTTTCGCAGCAAACGATGAAGACTTTCTCGACTTGGTTACTCGAGCTCGTGTCATGTGTGGCACCCCATACCGTTGGGCCTTCGACAACGTTCAGACTTCGCACTTTCACTTGCACTCGGAATCTGCTACCATGTGCGGTGAGAGTTTCAATTGGAACTCCACGTCCCGGCCGTTCTGGCGGGACAACAGTTGCGACGCAATAGCTTCCTAATGATAGACGCTGTTGGCCGCAATGAGCCAAAAGTAAGAAAAAAAAGGTCTATGACTCGTCAAATTGCGCCTCCCATTGCAGCTGAAGGTGTGCTGGAGCTGGAACCGCAAGGTAACGGACATCTCCGGCAACTAGAAAAGAATTTTCTCCCTGGTCCCCAGGACGTTCGCGTCCCTAACCGCCTAGTCAATAAGTACTTCCTGAAAGAGGGCCAGTTCATCCAGGGTCCATCGGGAATGGCCCGCCGGCGGAACAACCGCCGCGGCGGTCCACCGCATCGTGAGCTAACGGCCGTCGACAGTGTGAACGGCTTCAAGCTGAGGGAGCTCCCCGAAGTGCGCCCATACTCGGAGCTCGTGAGCGAGCACCCGGACGACCGGCTGCGGCTCTCCCAGAAGCCGGAAGACCCGATCTCGATGAGGGTGGTGGATCTCATCACACCCATCGGCCGTGGCCAGCGCGGGCTTATCGTGGCGTCCCCGAAGACGGGCAAGACGATCCTTCTCGAACAGATCGGCTGTGCCGTCGCCGAGTACTACCCCGAGAGCCATCTCTACGTGCTCCTCATCGACGAGCGCCCTGAAGAAGTCACGCACATGCGCCGCACGGTCAACGGGCAAGTCATCGCCTCGACGTCGGACGGCACGAGCGCCAACCACTTGCGGATCGCGCGCCTCGTGCTCGAGCGCGCGCGCCGTCAAGTCGAGATGGGCGCCGACGTTGTGGTCCTGCTCGACTCGATCACCCGACTCGGACGCGCCTCGAACCGCGAGCAAAAGGGCCGAGGCAAAACGATGAGCGGCGGCATCGACTCCCGGGCGCTCGAGTTCCCGCGCCAGTTCTTCGGCGCTGCGCGCAACGTCGAGGACGGCGGAAGCCTCACCATTCTCGGCACCGCTCTCGTCGATACGGGAAGCCAGATGGACGAAGTGATCTTTCAGGAGTTCAAGGGCACCGGCAACATGGAGCTCGTGCTCGACCGCAAGCTCGCCGAGTCCCGCATCTTCCCCGCAATCGACATCTCAGGCTCCGGCACGCGTCGCGAAGAACTTCTTCTCGACGAGGAAGAGCTCCCGAAGGTCCATCTATTACGCCGCGCTCTAGCCGGCCTCAAACCAACCGAGGCCATGTCGCTCCTCCTCGACAAGATGAAAAAAACGAAGAGCAACAAGGACCTCCTCGATCAAATCAAAATCAGACCGTAGGAAGGTCCAGGAATCCGCTGTTCTTAAAAGTGTAACGCCCTCGAACCGCGCCTTATCTTCTTGTCTTTTTCCCTCGTTGCGCTTGGCGCTACCTTGCGCTTTTGCGTCACGCTTTTGAAAGCAGTTGCGGGCTCCTAATCGCGGCTCCCCAGAAAAATCCTCAACACATACCAGAACATCAGCGCGATAGAAGCGAATAGCTGCATCGCGGCGCCCACGTAGCGGTCCTCAGGGAAGTGATGCAGCACGTTCGACGTATCGTAAAGCACGGCCGCTCCGGCAAACGTCACCATCGCGATCGAAAACCATGTGCCGAGCTCGAACCCGAAGATCACGGAGGCGACGATGAGGACGATCGCCATGACGCCAATCCAGCGCAGCATGCCGCCGAGGAAGCTGAAATCTTTCCGTGTCGAGAAGGCGACCGCGGTCAAACCGACGAAGCCCATCATCGTCACGAGCGCCGCACTCTGGATTGTGCCAGGAGCCGTGGTGTTCGCGATATAGAGAAGGGGCACAAAAAGGATAGCCCAGGCGACGACGAAACCAGCGAGCGCTGCGTACTGCGTGCTCAAGGAGGTGACGCCCATCGCGGCCCGGCTCGCAAGCCAGCTCACGAGCATGAAAGCCCCGAGAACGACGAGCCAGCTCCCGCCGAGCATGGTGCGCGCAATGGGCTCGGCCAAGCCGTTCGTGAACAGCATGACTTCGAGCACGGTGAACCCGAGAATCGCGCCCAGCAAATGCGAATAAGTGCGGGTTAGAAACGTCGCCCGGCGGTCGGTGTCGAGCGCCGCCACGGGCATGGTCATGGACTGTTCCGGATACATAGACCCTCCTTCGGCTTGACGTTGGAAGTTTAACAAGAAACCCACCTTCAGGTTACAACAATGCGCTCCACTTGCTCCGGAGCGATACCCACATCGTCGTGTTTCACGTAAACGTATATGTCTTCCGCGTCAGAAGCTGCTTTGCGGACGAGCGAGCGCAGGCTCTCGATCTCCGCGTCCGTATATGGCGGCGGTTTTCTGAGGCGCAGATAGATGAACGGCGCTGTCTGCACGATCTCCTCGGCGTCGATCTCGAGCTCGGCAGCGCAGAGCGCGATGCCAGCAGCTTCCAATTTCTTGACGACTGCACGCTCGTTCCACGACGCATGGCGAAACTCCATCGCGTAGCGAAAACCCAGCGGGAGCTCCTCGACAAAGGTGTCGAGACGCTCGTGGTTGAGCTTGAAGAAAGGAGGGAGTTGAAAGAGCACGACGCCGAGGCGCTTCTTGAGCGGGATGAGCGCGTCGAGGAAGTCCGAGACCGAGCGGGTGACATCTTTGAGGCGCGCCATGTGCGTGACGCTCTGATGCATCGTGAACGAGAAACGAAAATGCTCCGGCGTTTTCTCCGCCCACGCGTCGATGACCTCGAGTCTCGGAAAGCGGCGAAACGTGTGGTTGATCTCGACGCTGTTGAGCTTCGTCGCATAGTGCTCGAGATAGTCTTTCGACTTTGTCTTCGGCGGATAGAAATAGCCGACCCATTCCTTGAAGCTGTAGCCGGAGCAGCCCGCGTAGATCACGTCAGGTCTCTCACCCAGCGAAAGCCGAAATCCGCATAGTGGAAATCCGGCGGCAGGCTGGCGCACGCCGCGCAAGCGGTGACGACGATCTGATGCCGCCAGGAGCCGCCGCGGGCGGCGCGCCGCCCGCCGCCGAAGGCGCACGGGTTTTTGGACGGCGAGACGTGGTAGAAGTCGGCATGATAGGCGTCGAGACACCACTCGTGAACGGTGTCGGCGACGTTGTGCAAGCCATATCCGTTGGGCGGGGTCGTGGCGACGCGCTCCGGAGCTTCGAGAGGTCCGTCGAGACAAGCGTGACCGCCGCCATCGATCGCGTCGCCCCACGGGAATAGCTGGTCCTCGACACCGCCTAGCGAAGCTTTCTCACGTTCGGCTTCAGTGGGAAGGCGAATTGCGAGGCCGCTTCTCTCGGCGAGCCAGTCGCAATAGGCGCGAGCTTCGTGCCAGTTGACCCCGACGACAGGTTGGTCCGGGTGGTCGAAACCTGGCGTGTCGAGCCAAGCTGGCGCGGCGCTGTCCAAGGCCGTTTCCTTCAGATAGGCGCGATAATCCGCGTTCGTGACGGGTGTCGTCGCCATCTCGACGGCGGCGACCAAGACGTGGTGCTGCGGCTCCTCGTTGTCGAATCGCCCCATCGAGCCCATGAGAAAGGCGCCCTCGGGGACGAGCACCCGATTGAGCACCCGCGAAGCTCCGCTCAGGATTTGAACAGATCGTGAAAAGCACTGCGCGCGTCTTCGGCGGTATTGGCCCGACGCCCGGTAGCGTCGAGCGACTGCACGGGCTTGAAGAGCTCGCAGTCATTCGCCGCGCCTTTGTCGGCGATCCGCACTTCGATCTTCTCGCGACACTGGAACCTCGCGTCGGGATCGAACTGCTTGCAATGCCTGCACGAGTGCAGAGGCGTCCCGCATTTCGCGCAAGAGGAGGTGTGATCCACCTCGAGTTGGCTCGTCGGAACCTGATGCCCGCATTTCGCACATCGGGTCACGATGATCGTTTCCCGATCGATGGCATGTCTCAGTGACCGGGTTTGCTCCCGGTTACCGAGGTCGGGAGGACGCTCCGACCGGCGCTGTTGCTCGCGGTCGTGGCTATGTTCGTCTTCCCGGTAGCCTCTTTGGCGGTATTTCATTAAGGTTTCCTCCTCCAACAGCATGAGCTTTTAGCCCGAGCGGTCGTGGAACTCAGAGAGATGACTTCCTTCAGGGGGGAGAGCCTGGCGCGCGACCCCGAGGCCTTGACTACGGAACTGAAGTCAACCTCAAGATAGCAGTTCTGTCAAGTAAATTCCATCAACTACACGGAGCCGAGGGCCTCCTCGAGATCGGTTCGCAAATCGCGGGCCTCTTCCGTCCCGACGGCCACCCGTACAAGGCCGTCCGCGATGCCGGCTCTCTCCCGCTCCTCGGGCGTCAGCATCGCATGCGACGTCAAACAGGGGATGGAGAGCAAGGACTCGACGCCGCCGAGGCTAGGCGCCACCCGGATGAGCGAAACCGCGTTCGAAAAGCGTTTGGCTCCTTCTAGCCCGCCCTGAACTTCGAAGCTCAAAACGCCGCCGCCGCCGCGCATCTGACGCTTGGCCAGCTCGTATTGCGGATGCGATGGAAGAAACGGATAGTGCACAGCCTCCACCTTGTCGTGCTCCTTCAGAAAGTGGGCGATCGTGAGGGCGGTGTCGTTGTGCTGGCGCACCCGAAGGCCGAGGGTCTTCATTCCCCGGATGAGGAGGTAAGCGGCGTGAGGATCCAGGCAGCCGCCGAGCACGCGCCCAAAAGACTTCACGCGATCGATCAGCTCGCGCGAGCCGGCGACGACACCCGCTAGCAAATCGGAGTGCCCGCCGAGATATTTCGTCGCCGAGTGCAAGACCCCGTCGACGCCCAGCTCGTGCGGTCGGGTATTGAGCGGGGTTGCGAAGGTCGAGTCGATAAACGATACGATGCCGCGCGCTCGAGCAACGCTCACGATCCGCTCGATGTCGACGAGCTTCAAGGTTGGGTTCGTCGGCGATTCCAAATACACGACTCGAGTATTTTCCCGAATGGCGTTTTCGAAACCATCGCTCTCCGTCGCACCGAACCAGCTCACGCCGACGCCATATCTGGGAAGGAGCTCGTAAGCAAATCGATGCGCGCCGCCATAAACTTCACGTTGGACGATCGCGTGGTCGCCTTGCTTCAAGTGCGCGAGCAGCGACGTTGTAATGGCGGCCATTCCGGAGCTGAAGACGGCCGCTGCCTCCGCGGATTCGAGCTCCGCCACAACACGCTCCGCGAGTGAAAGGGTCGGGTTCCCGTAGCGGGTGTAGAACGTGTCCGCTTTCGCTTCTTCGAGCGCGATCTGCTCGTCGATGTCTTGGGACTCGAAAGTCGCGGAGAGATAGATCGGTGGCGCCACCGGCCGGTTTGTTCGCGGCCCCTCTTCGTTGGTGTGAATGGCCCGGGTCGACGGGCTGAGATCGTCGCGTTTCATGTCACTTCCTCTTAGGGTCTGCGCAACAATAAATTTGCATTTTCGGATCGCCGAGGCGCCTGCGGCAAGGCGCGAGGAGAATAATAACCAGATAGATGCCCGACGAGAAACGAAGCCAGGCGGGACGCATCCGGGTTCATGGCGGCCTATATTGTGAAGTTATTCTTGCGCGAGCCCTTAGGCTGGCAGGACGGGCAATAGTAAGTCGAACGTCCGCCCTGGAGGAGCTTTGCGATGGGTGTCTTGCAGCGTGAGCACGGTTCCCCACAACGGCCATAGACAACGAAAAGGTTCTCGCCACCGGCCTGAAGATAGGTGAGCGTCTCGGACCGCGAGCGCTCGATCTCACTTCTGAGCGAGCCCCGGATGGAGCGCGCGAGGCGGCGGACTTCGTCTCGTGTGAGCGTATTCGCGGCTTGCTCCGGATGAATGCGCGCGCGAAAGAGCGCTTCTGCAGCCTGGATGTTGCCGATGCCGGCGATGCGCTTCTGGTCCATCAAAAGCAATTTGATGGGCCGTGACGATTTCTCCATGAGCTCGCGCAGACGCTTTGCGGTGAACTCCCGGCTCAAAGGTTCGACGCCGAGCGCGTCGAGGCGCTTTTGCTCTTTTTCGTTGACAAGACGGAACTTGCCGAGTCGGCGCGCATCCAGGAACGCGAGCCGCTCTCCGCGGGAAAGCAGAAGGACAACGCGCGTAAACTTGGGGAGGTGAGCATTGCGAGCAACGCGCTCGAAGGTGCCCGTCATCCCGAGGTGGACGAGGAGCTCGGGGCGGCGCGCGCCGAGGTCGAACAACAGAAATTTGCCTCGTCGTGAGATATTCCGGATCGTTGCACCGGCGAGCGTGGCCTCGATCTTGCGGCGCGGCTGCGAGCCGCGTAGGAGCGCATCACCGACGCTTGCGCCACGGATGCGGCGGCCGGCCACCCAGCGCTCCAGATTTTCGCGCCAGATTTCTACTTCGGGAAGTTCAGGCATGGGTCAGCATTCAACATTCAGGAATATTAATTCTCCGGACTCATCTTATTTGCTCTAAGTAGCTCTTCAGTTTTTCCCAGCAATTGAGCATTTGGGTGTATGTGTAGGATGCGTTTCGGCCACTTGGGTTTGGTAGCACGAACAGGGCGGTTTTTCCTATTGTTTCGGGGCGGTGGCCGCACTCTATTTTTTTTGGCTTTGGGTTCTTCGAGATTTCGGGCCATAGCTCTCTTAGGACGGTGATCCCGACGCAAGCGGCGACTTTTGGGTGGTAGCGTTCTATTTTTCTTCGGAGAGTACGGCGGCCGGCTTGGTAGTCTTCCGGGCGCAGGTCCGAGCTCGAGCTCGAGGGTCGGGGGACGATATTCGTGAGACCGATCCCATACCCTAGAAGGTCGCCATCTTCTTTATAATGGAGTCTCTTTGGCGTCAGGCCGGAGTCCTTGAGGAGGTCCCAGAACTTGTTGCCTGGGCCGGCGAAGTGATGGCCTGCTTCGACGGAACGAAGCCCCGGGTTGATACCAACGAGGATTACGTCGAGCCCGGAGGCTAGGTAATCGGGAAGCACGGGCGCAGGATAGCGCAGCTGATCGCCCGATTACGACGGGGACTCGCCTGTGACACTAATAGGCGTTGGAGGAAGCGCATTGAAGATTTCGAGCTCGACGCTTGCCATCGTTGTTGGATTCGTCGGCGCCAACAGTGCGACCGCAGCCGACCCGCCCCAACGAAACTACTTCGTCTATGTCTGCGCCGAGTCGGACGACACCGTACACAAATTGCGATACGGTCCCGGCGGCCTCGCGGAGGTCAAATCGATCCCCGTTGGGGCCTTTCCTTCCGAGACCGAGGGGCCCCACGGCATCAACGTTTCGCCCGACGGGCGGTACTGGTTCTTGTCGATCGCGCACGGAATGCCGTTTGGTTCCATCCACAAGTTCGATACGGCTAACGACGAGTGGCTCGGCGACGTCACCGTGGGAATGTTTCCAGCAACGATATCCATCTCGCCCTCGACGGGCCTTCTCTTCGCGGTCAACTTCGATCTGCACGGCGATATGAAGCCGAGCAGCATCTCGGTAATCGAGACGAGCACGATGACAGAGGTCGATCGCATCGACGTCGGAATCATGCCCCATGGCTCCCGGATGAACGCGAAAGGCACCCTTCTCTACTCGGTGAACATGATGAGCGACAGCCTTGTCGAGCTCGACACGTTCAAGTTCGAAGTGGCGCGGACGTTGTCGCTCTCCGATTCAGGGACAGGCGAAGACCTGCTCGGGCGTATGTCGATGAAGGTGAAGCCGACCTGGGCGACCGCTCCGACGCCCGAAAACCGTATCTACGTCGCGGGCAACGGCGACAACCTGATTCACGAAATCGATCTCGAGGCGTGGAAAGTCTCGCGCAAGCTCGATGCCGGAGACGGCATGGGCCCGTACAACCTCGAAGTGACCTCCGACGGCAAGTTATTAATTGCCACTTACAAGTCGGGCGCGTATGTTGCCATCTGGGATCTCACGATGGGCGCGGAGCTCGCCCGCCTCAAGACGACACGCCGCATCCCGCACGGGGTCGCCGTTTCGGACGACGACAAATATGCTTTCGTGACGCTCGAAGGGGTCGGCGGTGAGCCGGGTACCGTCGAGGTCTACGACCTCACATCGAAGGAACGCGTCGCCGTAGCCGATGTCGGCAAACAGGCGGGCGGGATTATTTTTTGGAAGGGAGCACAATGAAACAGGCCGCGATCGTCCTGACGCTGCTATTCGTCTCCATCGCCGTGTGGGCGCAAGAAGAGCCAGCGGAGCCGACACTGACTTTGACGCTCAAGGTCGAGCCGAGCGAGCTCAATCTGAAGGTCGGCGAGAAAGCCACGCTCGTGGCCACTGTGCTCGAAGCGGACGGCGATATTGTCGAGCGCCCCGTCGTTTTCTTTTCGCGGCGCCGGCGTTCCGTTGGCATCAATCCCGCGGGGATCGTCGAAGCCTACCGGCCCGGCGAGCATGTGCTCATCGCGATGCTCCCGAAGGATCCCGAGGATCTCGATCGGCGCGCCGACGCACTTCTGACGGTAGAGATTCCCGTCACCATCCCGAATCCGCCCGCAGCCTCTGTCGAGTTCGTCGACCTTCCATCGGCGTTTTACGCCGGCACCATAGCACCTATCGAGACTCGAGTGACCGACAGCGCGGGCGCCAATCGCCCCGACGTGGAAGTAAGGCTCGAGACGAGTGACGAGAGCGTCGCGAGCCTCGATGCGCTCGGCTCGCTTTCCTTCAAGAAAGCAGGCATGGTGCGGATCACAGCGCACGCGGAATCCGTGAGCGGCCACATCGACATCGACGTCGCGGCGGACCCGGTCACCTCGTTCGAGCTCAGCGCGAGTGCTGACGACGTTCGCACCGGTGACGTCGTCTTCTTCGAAGCGAGAGCGCTCGATGCAAACGGTAAAGCCGTTTTCGACTATCCGGTGCAGTTCGCAACCTATGCGCGGCCTGAAGCGGGCATCATCGCGGCTGGCGCCACGGGGCAGATCGATGAAGAAGGCGCTTTCGTCGCCGAGCGTTCCGGACTTCACACGATCGTCGCTGTCGCGGGCAACCACGTCGCTCGCAAGACCATCAAGGCCCGGACCCGGAAAGTGCGCAAGGCGGTCGAAGTGTTGGGCCAGGGGCCGGTGCGCGATCGACACACCTCCGACTTATGGGTCTGGGAGGCACCGGACGGGCGCGACTACGCCATGACAGGCACTTGGAGTGCCGACGGCCACGCCTATTTCTGGGATGTCACCGAGCCCAACACTATTCAGCTCGTCGACACCGTACGCGTCGATGCGCGCACCGTCAACGACGTCAAGATCTCCGAAGACGGCGCCACCGCCATCATCAGCCGCGAGGGCGCGTCCAATCGCAAGAACGGTCTCGTCATCCTCGACGTCAGGAACCCGGCGGACGGCGTGCGCGTTATCGCGCGATACGACGACCAGTTGAACGGCGGCGTGCACAATGTCTTCATCCACGAAGCGCACGTTTACGCGCTCTCGAACGGACGTCGCTACGACATCATCAGCATCGAGGACCCCACGACTCCCTACCGCGTGGGACGTTTCGAGCTCGACACGCCGGGACACGGTATCCACGACGTTTGGGTCGTCGATGGTATTGCCTATTCGTCCAACTGGTACGACGGCGTAGTGGCCGTGGACGTCGGCGGCGGCGGCCAGGGAGGCGCGCCCAATAGTCCCGTGAAGCTCGGGAGCTACGCCTATCCGAGCGGCTGGAATCATGCGGCCTTTCCTTACAAGAGCCAATCGACAGGCAAGTTCTACGCGTTTGCCGGCGACGAAGCTTTTCCCTACGCCCGTGACGAGCGTCCGGGTGCGCCTCCGCAGCGCGCGGCGGGATGGATTCATGTGCTCGAATGGGACGAATGGAACGAGCCCAAGGAAGTCGCGCGTTATCAAGTCCCCGAAGCAGGCTCACATAATCTCTGGGTCGAGGACGACGTGCTTTATATCGGTTATTACGGAGGCGGCCTCCGTGTCGTCGACATTTCCGGCGAGCTCCGTGGCGACCTCTATCGGCAAGGACGGGAGATCGCGTTCTGGCATCCTTACGACCCCAAGAGCTTCAAACCAAACGCACCGAACGTTTGGGGGGTGCAGCCTTACAAGGGCAACATCTTTCTCGCTGACTTTACCTCCGGCCTATGGGTGGTCAAGCTGGTCGAGCCGAAAAAGCGGTTCATGGGAGAGCCCACGAATTAGCTAGTACCCGTCCTGACAGGTGTAAGAGGTTGAGAAAAAAGGGGTAATCGCAAATTTAGGGCTAGCCTTCTGAGGGAGTGTCGTTTAGTATCGAGTCGACAAAAACGCAGATTCTAAACGACTTAACTCCAAAGGAGACCAGCCCTAAATGCGAAAAACGATCAACCCACAACCAAGCCTTCGCGAGCCCTGGCTGGAGCTGGAGCACGCACGCGAGCTCGAAACGATATCATCGCTGCTCGATGCCCATCCTAAGCTGAATGAGCTGGTACTGCAAGACCTGAGGTCGGTCACCCCATCGGCAGGGAGCGATGTTGGTCGTGGGGGAATGAGCGCGGAGCAGGTTCTCCGGGCGTTGTTGGTCAAGCAGCTGAATCAGTTCACCTATCGGGAGCTGGCGTTTCACTTGGCAGACTCTCGAAGCTATCGGACGTTTTGCCAGCTCGGCATCATAGAGCCGAGCCCGTCGAAGTCGACCCTAGCAGCAAACATCAAAGCCGTGAAGTTCGAAACGCTGGAGAAAATCAACCGAGAGTTGGTGAGTGTTGCCGAGAAGACCGCGATCGAAAAAGGAAGAAAAGTACGAGTGGACTGCACGGTAGTGGAGTCGAATATTCATTCTCCTACGGACTCCGAGCTTCTTTATGACTGCGTCCGAGTTCTCACTCGCCTCATGTGCCGAACTCGCGAACTGCTGGGTACAGTAGTGGTCTTCGGCAATCGAACGCGTCGAGCGAAGAGACGTCGACTGGGAGTTCTAAACGCGAAGGATAAGGAACAAAGGCGTCGCGTCTATCGAGATCTACTGAAGGTGTCGGAAGAAACCTATCGCTCCGCTCAACGCGTTGCAGACCAGTTGGACGAGTCCGGCTTGACCGAGCCGGTGAAGCGAGCGAGTGCGGAGAAGATCGCCGCGGATTTTAAGCACTTTCTCGTCCTCACCGAAAAAGTCATCAACCAAACTCGGCGTAGAGTGATTGATGAAGAGCGTGTGCCTGCGGAGGAAAAGGTCGTTTCGATCTTCGAAGAACACACCGACATTATTCGCAAAGACCGGCGCGAGACTCTCTACGGTCACAAGGTGTGTTTGACTGGTGGCTCGTCCTCGATGATTTTGGATTGCGTGATCTTGGATGGGAATCCGTCCGATTCAACTCTCGCGGAAACCATGATCGACCGTCAAGTCGAACTCTACGAACGGGCCCCGCGCCAGGTTGCCTACGATGGCGCGTTTTCTTCAAAGGCAAACTTGGAAGCCATCAAAGGCAAGGGAGTTGAAGATGTTGCCTTTACCAAGGCTCACTTCGCGGTGACCGATATGGTCAAGAGTTCCTGGGTCTATCAACGCCTACGGCGATTTCGCTGCGGAATCGAAGGCGTCATTTCGTTCTTGAAACGAGTCTTTGGTCTCGACCGATGCACATGGCGCTCATTGCCTTCTTTCAAATCCTACGTATGGAGTTCCATCATCACCTGCAACCTGTTGGTAATGGCAAGGCACCTATTACGATAATAATGATTACTCTTACTGCGTTTATAGCCATGGATTGCTGACGATTCGCCTCTCGTTTCGTCCAAGATTTTCATTCGCTTCCGAGCCTACGAGGTGCCGGCTGAAAACGTATAATACCCACATCTTCGATAGGCCTCTCGTACACCACAAGTTATGGTGTTTCTGGACAGGAACTAGCTAGTACCCGTCCTGACAGGTGTAAGAGGTTGAGAAAAAAGGGGTAATCGCAAATTTAGGGCTAGCCTTCTGAGGGAGTGTCGTTTAGTATCGAGTCGACAAAAACGCAGATTCTAAACGACTTAACTCCAAAGGAGACCAGCCCTAAATGCGAAAAACAATCATTCCACAACCAAGCCTATGCGAGCCCTGGCTGGAGCTGGAGCACGCACGCGAACTCGAAGCGATCTCGTCGGTGCTCGATGCCCATCCTAAGCTCAATGAGCTGGTACTGCAAGACCTGAGGTCGGTCACCCCATCGGCAGGGAGCGATGTTGGTCGTGGGGGAATGAGCGCGGAGCAGGTTCTCCGGGCGTTGTTGGTCAAGCAGCTGAATCAGTTCACCTATCGGGAGCTGGCGTTTCACTTGGCAGACTCTCGAAGCTATCGGACGTTTTGCCAGCTCGGCATCATAGAGCCGAGCCCGTCGAAGTCGACCCTAGCAGCAAACATCAAAGCCGTGAAGTTCGAAACGCTGGAGAAAATCAACCGAGAGTTGGTGAGTGTTGCCGAGAAGACCGCGATCGAAAAAGGAAGAAAAGTACGAGTGGACTGCACGGTAGTGGAGTCGAATATTCATTCTCCTACGGACTCCGAGCTTCTTTATGACTGCGTCCGAGTTCTCACTCGCCTCATGTGCCGAACTCGCGAACTGCTGGGTACAGTAGTGGTCTTCGGCAATCGAACGCGTCGAGCGGAGAGACGTCGACTGGGAGTTCTAAACGCGAAGGATAAGGAACAAAGGCGTCGCGTCTATCGAGATCTACTGAAGGTGTCGGAAGAAACCTATCGCTCCGCTCAACGCGTTGCAGACCAGTTGGACGAGTCCGGCTTGACCGAGCCGGTGAAGCGAGCGAGTGCGGAGAAGATCGCCGCGGATTTTAAGCACTTTCTCGTCCTCACCGAAAAAGTCATCAACCAAACTCGGCGTAGAGTGATTGATGAAGAGCGTGTGCCTGCGGAGGAAAAGGTCGTTTCGATCTTCGAAGAACACACCGACATTATTCGCAAAGACCGGCGCGAGACTCTCTACGGTCACAAGGTGTGTTTGACTGGTGGCTCGTCCTCGATGATTTTGGATTGCGTGATCTTGGATGGGAATCCGTCCGATTCAACTCTCGCGGAAACCATGATCGACCGTCAAGTCGAACTCTACGAACGGGCCCCGCGCCAGGTTGCCTACGATGGCGCGTTTTCTTCAAAGGCAAACTTGGAAGCCATCAAAGGCAAGGGAGTTGAAGATGTTGCCTTTACCAAGGCTCACTTCGCGGTGACCGATATGGTCAAGAGTTCCTGGGTCTATCAACGCCTACGGCGATTTCGCTGCGGAATCGAAGGCGTCATTTCGTTCTTGAAACGAGTCTTTGGTCTCGACCGATGCACATGGCGCTCATTGCCTTCTTTCAAATCCTACGTATGGAGTTCCATCATCACCTGCAACCTGTTGGTAATGGCAAGGCACCTATTACGATAATAATGATTGCTCTTACTGCGTTTATAGCCATGGATTGCTGACGATTCGCCTCTCGTTTCGTCCAAGATTTTCATTCGCTTCCGAGCCTACGAGGTGCCGGCTGAAAACGTATAATACCCACATCTTCGATAGGCCTCTCGTACACCACAAGTTATGGTGTTTCTGGACAGGAACTAGCTAAACTTCGATCAGAGTCGGGGGCGCTCGCATCGGGAGCTCAGCCGCGTTAGAATTGCTCATTCACGACCGCCTCAAATCCGATGTCAACGCGTTCGATACGTCGCAGACTCTTTGCGTGGGCGATGCCCGGGCTAGTGGTCGTCACAGGATGCGCCGTCATGCTCGTCGCGTTGGCAAGTCGGGCCATTTCCCGTCAATCGGACACGATCTGGAAGAGCCAAGTCCAGCGTGCGCAGGAGCGTCTCGACGAGCGGCGCTCGATGCTAAGCGTTTGGCTCGTCAACTTTGCCCTCTGGGACGAGCTCGTGGATTACATCGAGCACCCGGAACCCGGTTGGGAGCAGGGCAACCTCGATTGGCTCCTTAACACGAATGTGTTCGATGTCCTCGTGGTTGTCGACAGGGACGGTAATGTCGTCTACTCGGAGGCTCCCACAGGCGTGTTCGAGCGCGGCAAGAACGTTCGCGATTTGCCGCCCGTGAGACTGGGTTTCGAGCGGCCCGACACCGACATGCTCTGGCTTAGCGCCGGAGGCGCCATCTGGCTCACGGCAGGCACTATTGAGCGCTCGGGTACGGGACGTTTCGTACCGCCCGGCCACGGCGCGCTGATCCTGGGATGGCGGATCACGGATGCTTTCCTGAAAGACGCGACGGCCACGCCCGGCGGCACTGTCGAGCTCGTTTTCGAAGAGGCGGATCGCTCGGCCGAGCCGCAGCTGCAGACGCGCTCGGCCACCATCGCGCGACTCACGAACTTCGAAGGAGACCAGGTCGCAAGTTTCCGGCTGACTCAAGACAGCGATATCACCGATACATAGAACCGCGCTTTTCTGGCGCTCTCCGTCTTTTTCTTGCTCGCGATGGCGGTAGGGCTGGTTCTCATCGGCATCGCCACCGACCGTGCTCTCGTTCGGCCACTCGTGCAGTTGCGCCACGCGGTCGTTGATCTGCGTGAGACGCGCGAGCTCTCGACCTCGCTGCCGCTCGAGCGTCGGGACGAGCTCGGTGAGCTCGCGGTCGAGGTGGCCGCCTTTTCGACGGACTTGCGTGAGGCCGAGCACCACCGCCGTGAGCACCAGATCGCTCGAGAAAAGGCGGAGATCGCGCTTCGTGAGAACGAAGAACACATGCGACAGTCCCAGCGAATGGAGGGAATAGGGCAGCTCGCGGGCGGTATCGCCCATGACTTCAACAATCTCCTGACCACCATTCTCGGCTATTGCGAGCTCTTATCGGCACGGAAAGGAAAGGCGGCCGAACGCCAGATAGAGCAAATCGCCAAAGCCGGTCGGCGCGCCGCCTCGCTCACGAGCCAGCTCCTCGCTTTCAGCCGCAAGCAAGTGCTGCAACCAAGGGTCATCGACCTGAACGCGGTCATCGCCGAAATGAGAGGCTTGCTCGAACGCCTCATCTCGGAAGATGTCACGCTCGTCATCGATCTCGCCTCGGACCTGAAGCCCGTCAAGGCGGACCCGGGTCAGATCGAACAGGTCATCATGAACCTAGTCGTCAACGCTCGCGATGCCATGCCACGCGGTGGACGGTTGAAGATCGCGACACGCAGCGTGGATGTCGACGGGGAGAACGCGTTGCCGTCCAGTGTGCAGACCTCGGCGGAGATCGCGGTGAGTGATACCGGGGACGGCATGGATGCCGAAACCCTACAGAAAATCTTCGACCCGTTCTTCACCACGAAAGCACCGGGAGCAGGGACGGGGTTGGGCCTTTCGACCGTATACGGCATCGTGACTCAGAGCGGCGGGGGAATCGTCGCGTCGAGTCAACCGCTTGCGGGCTCGACGTTTCGCGTGCGCTTGCCGCAAATCTTCGACCCGTTCTTCACCACGAAAGCACCGGGAGCAGGGACGGGGTTGGGCCTTTCGACCGTATACGGCATCGTGACTCAGAGCGGCGGGGGAGCGCTTGCCGCACGCGGAACATACCGTCGCGGAGCTTTCAGACGAGGCGGCGGTCGCGACGCCGATTTTGGACGGGCGAGAGACGATCTTGCTCGTGGAAGACGACGACGGGGTGCGAGAGCTAGCCCATGTTTCCCTTTTAGGTCTCTAAGTCATCATAAACAAAGGACTGAGATCCGCGGTTTGTCTCTACGCTGACAGCACCTCCTCGGAGAAGGCTGGCGGGTCGCGTTCAACGATTCCGAGTGCAGTCAGGATCGAGTTGGCGCGAGCGGTGCCGCGCGTGACGACGCGCTTGGTCCGCCCAGAACCCAGCTGTAAGTCGACGAGCCGGACCGAGCGTAGCGCTTGTAGTGCCTCGGTTGCGGACAGGTCGAGTTCGGCGACCTTGAGCTTTTTCTCAAGAGCCCGATGCACAAGGAAGGCCAGCGTAGCTACGAAAAGATGTGCCTCCACACGCTCATCGGTCTGGTGGTAAACGGGACGCATCTCAATGACATCCTTAAGGCATGAGAAGGCTCGCTCGACCTCGTTTAGGTCCTTGTAAAGGCGCACGGCGTCGACCGGAGAGAGGTTTTGCTCCTCGGTTTGAATAACGTACTTACCCTCGTAGGCTTGCTCGCGCTTGAGGTTGACCGGGTGCTCGAAGAAGCGGAAGCGAGCGTTTTTGTACTCCCAGTCGTAGTAACGGTGACCGTGGTGGCGTGCCTGTATGCGCGCGGCGGCGGCACCGATTTTCTCGGGGGCTTTCAATCGTCCCTCGCGCACGCGGCGCTCAAGGGCCTCGAATGCCGCACGGGCACGTCCCATGGCCCGCAGCCTCTGCCCGCGCTCGTAGGCGAGCCTTTCGTCGCTGTGAACGACGAAGATGCGCACGCCAGACTGCTCGGAGCGGACTTCTTGCACACGAGTCTTAGGTGGCTCGGCTTTTTCGCTCACCGTGATGCCACCAGGGCAGTCGATCCACTCTCCGCTGGCGCGCTCGATGTAACGATAGACCTCCTCGCGCCGTCGTCTTTGCAGCCCGACGAGATAGCCCTGCTTGCGCGAGCGCACCACCGCCAGGCTGTCGCTCGTTACCATCCCTCGGTCGCCGACAAAAACCACGCGGTGCAAACCGAATCGTTCGTTGAGATCGTTGAGCACCTGCGGCACCGTTTTCGCGTCACGCCAGTTGCCGGCGAAAACATGGTGGGCGATCGGCCAACCGTCCACCATCACCAGACCGACAAGCACTTGCCGGTTACGCGGTCTGCGGTCGCGACTGTAGCCGTGGGCGCCGAGCCCCGGAGGGCCTTGACCTTCGAAGTACGTCGACGTCAGGTCGTAAAACACCATGTCAACCTCAAGCGAAAACAGATCCCGCAAGCGCAAAAACAGCTCTTTCTCGATCTGTTCTTTGCGGGCATGCAGCTGGTCGAGCGTTCGGTACCATTGCTTGAGTTGGCAAAACTCCACGCGAACCCGCGGGGAGCGACTCGCTCGCCGCTCCCCATCATCGCGCCACTGCGGCACCCACCGCCGCCCCTGCCGGTCGCAGACGAAGTCGGTCTCGAGCCAGCGCGCCAGACCGTGCTCGCTTGACGGAGCACATAGCCGGTTGGCGACCAGCACCAAAGCTCGCTCGCTTAGCGCCACTCCGTCGCGCTTGCCGCGGCCTCCGAGCCGGTCGAGAATCTGCTCCAGTCCGAGCTCGCGCCACAGCGTCGCCGTCACCACCATCGGACCCCAATCCCACGCGTCTGCCCCCGCGATCTGCTCGGCTGCTCGCTCGGTGTCGGCCGGTTCACCGGCCCCAAGCAACCGATTGAGGGAGTCGAGATTGGCAACTAGGAGATCCTTGCGCCCCAAGTTGCACACTACGCGTTGCTTCGGCTTGCCGTGCTCCCGATACGACTCGACCAGGCGGACATACTCATGTTGAACCCCTTTGCCGCCTGCGGCCCGAACGATGCGGAAGAACATAACCTGTCCTCACGCATACTACATATCATTGTCCACGATTACAACGTATTAATGGCGCTCAAAGCACAATATCTGTCTCTACGTTTTGGGCAAAATTCAACCCCCGTTCCTTTGAATTCAGTCACTTACGAGCGTTAGGGTGCCCATAAAGGGTAAACATGGGCTAGCCCGAACGATCCTGGAATCCGCGGGTTATCAGGTGCTCGAAGCAAGCCGCGCGGCCACGGCGCTCGAGATCGCCGAGACGACCACGATCGACCTTCTTGTCACAGACGTCGTGATGCCAGGTGTGAGCGGCCCCCAACTCGTGGAGCGCATGACGCCCTTGCACGCGTCCTTGAAATTCCTGTTCATCTCGGGCTACGTCAACGACGCGTTCTCGCACGACAAGATGCCCGTAGATCGTACGCGCCTGTTGGAGAAGCCGTTTACTGGAGCGCGCTTGTTGCAATTCGTGCGCGCCATTCTCGATGCGCCGGACCCGGGCGACGTGGGCCAAAAGCTGGAGACGCGCGCATCCGCGGCATCTACGACATTCTAAGCCGACGAACGCTCGGTCGGCGCCTCTTGCCCGGGCCCTTGGGTCGGCCATGCTTGCTCGCCTTCGAGATCCGACGCTTCGACGGGTTGCTCTTCGATCGGAAAAAGCGGGTCGCCGGTCTCACGGTCGAAGACGAAGACATGGCCGGATTTCGTAATTTGCGCAACAGCGTCGACGCCGTTGACTCGAATCAGGTTGGGTGGTGCAGGAAGATCCCGATCCCAAATGTCGTGATGGACGAATTGATAGTGCCAGATCCGCTCGCCCGTGCGAGCGTCGAGCGCAAGGAGCGTGTTGGCAAAGAGGTTCTGCCCGACACGATCGCCGCCGTAGAAATCGTAAGCGGCGGATCCGGTCGGAACGTAAACGATACCGCGGTCCAGATCGAGGCTCAGGCCCGCCCACGCATTCGCGCCACCCGAGCGCTGCCACGCATCTTCGGGCCACGTGTCATATCCGAATTCTCCCGGATGCGGGATCGTGTGGAAACTCCACACGAGCTCGCCGGTCCGGACGTCGAAAGCTCGGATGTCGCCCGGAACGGCGGGCAACGCTTCCGCCGCACGGTGGCCGAGAATGAGAAGGTCTTCGAAGATGATGCCGGGCGTGTTCGACGTCAAGAATAGATGCTGCGCGTGTTCCGGGAAGCCGAGATGGAGGTCGATTGAAAAAATCTCCTGACCGTTCTTTATAGACACGGCGTAGAGCTTGTCGCCCGCAGTATAGAGGATGCGGTCGTTCCAGAGCGTCACCCCGCGGTTCACGCCGAGACCGAACCAGCTGTACTCGCCTCCAAAAGGGTCGAAGCGCCACAGCTCTTCACCGGTAGCCGCATCGAGCGCGAAGAGCGCGAGACCTGGTGACGTCCCGTAGAGAACTCCGTCCACGATGATGGGGTTGCATTGAACTTGGCTGCGGTTGTCCGGGTCGGCGCCACCGGAGTCGTAGCGCCACGCGAGCTCGAGGGAGCCGACGTTTTGGACGTGAATCTGATCGAGCACCGAGTATTGGCTCGAAGCGAGATCTCCGAGATAGGCAGGCCAGTCGACATCGGGCGGCGGCGCGCAGCCGACCGCCAGCGCGGGGCCAATCCCCAGGAAGACAAGCGCCGTCGCGCGGTTCAAAGCTCTCTCGGCCCCCGTTGTTGGTGGCCGAGAACGGGGTGGGGCCGGTAGGGCTTTTCGAGCCGTTCGATGAGCTCATCGTCGAGCTCGATCGCGACAGCCTCGACGAGCTCTTCGAGCTGCGGGATCTTGGTGCTACCGATGATGGGAGCGTCCACGCCCGGAACGGAGAGCGTCCAGGCGAGTGCTATTTGAGCCGGCTTTTTTCCAATGTCCTTTGCCACGTCGACCACGGCGTCGACGACGTCGAAGTCCTCGTCGCGACAATACATGTCCTCTGCAAAGGGATCGTCTTTACCGCGCGCCGTCTCCGCCTTTGCCTCGCGCCGCCGGTTGCCGGCGAGAAATCCGCGGGCGAGCGGGCTCCATGGGATCAGCCCCACGCCTTGCTCGAGGCAAAGCGGGATCATCTCGCGCTCCTCTTCGCGGTAGACGAGGTTCAAGTGGTTCTGCATGGTGGCGAAGCGGTGATAGCCGTTGGCGTCGGCGAGGAATAGCATCGTTGCGAACTCCCACGCCGCCATGCTGCTCGCGCCCAAATAGCGCACTTTGCCGGCACGAACGAGCGAATCGAGCGCCTCGAGAGTTTCGTCCATCGGAGTGTGATGGTCGAGGCGGTGGATCTGATAGAGATCGATGTAGTCGTGGCCGAGCCGCTTCAAAGAATCGTCGCAAGCCGCGAGAATGTGCTTGCGGGAGAGGCCGCTGCGATTGGGACCTTTGGTGAGCGGGAAGAAGCATTTCGAGGCGAGAACATAGTCCTCGCGGTGCGCCAGCTCTTTTAGAATCTTGCCCGTCACTTCTTCGCTGACACCTTTCGAGTACATATCCGCGGTATCAAAAAAGTTGAATCCGAGCTCTAGCGCGCGCTTGAAGTGCGTGCGAGCCTCGTCTTCGCCGAGGATCCAAGGCCTCCAATTCGGGTCGCCGTAAGTCATACAGCCGAGACAGAGTCGGGAGACCTCCAATCCCGTCGTCCCGAGTCGCGTGGTTTTCATACTGCCTCTCCTTGTGGCGCTATCTCGACGGGCTTGCCGTAGAAGAACAAGACCGCCAGCAGAATGCCGCTCCCGAGGACGATCGAAATCCAAGGGGAGAGACCATAGGCGGTAGGTATATCGCCGATGAGCATGCCGACGATCGCGACCACGAGAGCGTAGGGCAGCTGCGTCCGCACGTGGTCGATGTGATCGGCGGCGGAGGCCATCGAGCTCAGAATGGTCGTGTCCGAGATGGGCGAACAGTGGTCGCCGAAAACAGCTCCCGCGAGGACGGAGCTGATAACACCGACAAGGATGGTGTCGACCCGCTCCGGAGCAAGCCCCGCACTCCGGCCCAAAGCGTCCGCGAGCGGGATCACAAGCGGCATCATGATCGCCATCGTGGCCCAGCTCGACCCGGTCGCGAAGGCCATCGCCGCGGCGATTACGAAGGTCAGCACGGGAAGCCACGCGGGATGGAGAGCGCCTTCCAAAACCTGGACGAGGTAACTCGCGGCGTGAAGCTCGGTCGTCGCCGCGCCGATACACCACGCCAGGACGAGAATGACGACGGCCATCATCATAGACTTCAGGCCTTGGATCCAAGCGGCAAAGGCCTGGCTCAACGTGAGCACGCGTCGCCCGACGGCAAGAACGATCGCGACGCTGCAGCCCGAAAGCGAGGCCCAGAGAAGAGCAACGTAGGAATCGGAAGCGCCGACGATGTCTTTGAGACTCGTGCCCGAAGCCCCATCGAGCTCCCGAACGCCCGTGATGTAGATACCGGATAAGGCGACGACAAGGATACTGACGATGGGCGCAAGACCGTTCACCCAGCTCGAGGGACGCGCGGCGTCCTCTTCGTCTTCGAGGATCTCGGTCGCGGGCTCCGCCCCGTCGCGCATCACTTTGCCTTCGAGCCGCGCTCGCCTCTCGGCCTTGAGCATGGGGCCGAAGTCACGGTCGGTCGCGGAAATCATGAAGGCGAAAACGAGCGCTAAGAGGGGATAGAAACGGTAGGGGATCGTCCGGATGAACATGCTGAACGCGTCTTCGGACGAGCCGATGAGCTCGAGCCCCGGCGCAATGAGACCGAGCTCGTAGCCGATCCAAGTCGATACGATCGCGGTGCTCGCGACAGAGGCGGCGCCCGTATCGACGAGAAACGAGAGTTTCTCGCGGGAGATGCGCAGCTTGTCGGTAATGGGCCGCATCAAGTTGCCGCGGACGAGCACGTTGGCATAGTCGTCGAAGAACATAACGAGCGCCATGACCATGACGGAGAGCTGGCCTCCTTTGGCCCCTTTCGCGAAACGCGTGATCAAATCCGCGAGGCCCCGCGCGCCGCCGTTTTTCGTGATGACCCCGACCATGCCGCCGAACAGGAGACTAAAGACAAGAATTTGGGCCTGGTTCGTCGTGGTAACAGCATTGATGACGTATTTCGTGAGGACGTCGAAAAATCCGGCGACGACGTTGTAGTCAGCTACAAAAGTGGCAGCGAGCCAGATGCCGGCGATCAGCGACACGATCACTTGACGGAAGATCAGCGCGAAAGTGATGGCGAAAAGCGGCGGCAGAATGCTGAAAACAGCCGGGATCGCGCGGAGCTCCACCTCGGCGGACAGCGTTTTGTCCTGAACGCGGACGGTGTGACGACCGGTCGTGCCGACGACAGCGCGCTCGATCGAGAGACCGTCGAAACGGCCCTCGGACAAACCGGTCACGGAAAGCTGCGCGCTATATCCAGGGGCGACGCCACCTTCCGCAGTGACGGGCTGGACGGTGATCGTGAACGGCACGCCGGCCAGAACGACGCTCGGAACCTCGACACGAAGCTCAATCTGCGCGGAGGCGAGCGCGGGCAGGATTGAGAATGTGAAAAGGAGAAACGATCGCTTCATGAAGGCGGCTCCAGCACGATGCCGAAGTAGCTTTCGAGCGCCGAGCGCCACTCGGCTTCGTCGTTCACGGGTGTCTCGCTACGCTTGCCGTTCTCGTGGACGATGCATAGCTCGGGAGTCAGGGTCACGCGTCCGTTGGGAGTCGCGCGCGTCGTGACGACTTTTCGAGTGAAAGGGGATTCGGATGATGTCTGGTGGTGATGGCAGCCAGGCTCGAAATCGGCAATCCGGCGCGGCTCCAGAGTGAAACGGTATTTCGCCTCGTCGTCTTTTTCCAAGTGCCAGGCAGCTTCGTGACGCGTCAATCGGTAGCCGTCATCGGAGGGCGGGTCGGGAGCGAGAGGGAGAGGCTGAATGAAGGATTCACCGAAGCCGACATCGGCCAACCAGGACCGACCGTCGATGTCGACCCGGAGAGTCACGTGGCCAAACGGTAAATCGAACTCTCCTCCGGGCCGAGCGACCTCTGCGCTCAAAATCGTGACGTCGAAGCGGAGCTCTCGCACAAGCCAGGCGAAAGCAGAGTTGAGCTCGTAGCAGAACCCGCCGCGGCGGCGGACGATTTTGTCGAGAATGGCGCGCGGGTCGACAACGATGGCAACGCCTTGGTGGATATCGAGGTTCTCGAAGGGCACGAAGAACAGGTGTTGTTCATGGAGATAGGTCAGCGTTTCGATGGAGGGCGCCCCATCGGCGATGGCATTGATATTGATGCGCTCCAGGTAGTCTCGAACCTCCACGGGAGCGCGATTGTAACAGACGTGCGTTAGAATGCGTGCTCTGGAACATGAAGCATTGGCTCGCGCTCTCCGACCGAGAGCTCATGAGGGTTCGCCTCCAAGACCTCGAACTTGGTATAGAAAGAGAGTTGCTGCTCGAGTGCCTGGCGGTGGTCCGCGGCGAGCTCGGGGCCCGCGGGTTCGACTTCGAACCGCATGTGTGGCTTTCGGACGAGTGGTTCTGCCCCGACAGCGTGCCGGGCTTCGCGATACCCTTCTATCTTGCGCACGAGCGGTTGCAAGCGCTCGAGCGAAGACGAATGCAGGGAGTCGAAGGAGGAACGCGGCGAAGCTGTCTGCGGCTCGTGCGACATGAGACGGGACACGCCATCGACAATGCGTATCGACTCCGAGGTCGGGAGCGTCGCGTCGAGCTCTTCGGGAGCTCGGAGATCGACTATCCGGACTCCTATGCCCCCCATCCGTACAGCCGGAAATTCGTGCGTCATCTCGAGCTCGGGTATGCTCAGTGTCATCCGGACGACGACTTCGCGGAGACGTTTGCCGTTTGGCTGGACCCGGCCTCACGCTGGCGCGAGCGCTACGCTGGGTGGCCGGCTCTCGAAAAGCTTGTCTATATGGACGGGTTGATGGCGGAGGAGGTGGCGAGTCGGCCGAAGGTGACGAACCGGCGAGAACCGGACGCGCTTTCGACGTTGTCGGCGACGCTCGGTGAGCACTATCGTGAGCGAAGGAGGAAGCACAAGGTGAACTTCGCGCGTCGCTACGATCGAGACCTTCGCCGCGTCTTTGGGACGGCGGAAACGCGCGGGAGAGCACCCGGAGCAGCGTTTCTGCGTCGACATCGCGGCACGCTCCAGAGCGAGGTGGCAGAGAGCACGGGAACTCGGCGATATATGGTCGACCGCGTGATCGCGGATTGGATCACGCGCGCCCGCGCCCTCGAGCTTCGCTTGTGCCGGAGCGAGAAAACAACGCATGCGGATATCGCGGCGGCGTTGCGGGTGCATGTCGCTCGTTACGTGCGCCAGGAGCACTACCGGATTCCCGTATGAGGAAGCTGCGTGTTCTCGCGCTCGTGCACCATGAACTGATGCCGCCGAAGGATCCGGGCCAATACGACACGAATGTCGAGTGGAAGATGGAATATGACGTCATCGAGACGCTCGAGCGGTCGGGATACGAGGTCGAGGTCGTCGGGCTGCACGCAAATCTCCGTGTGCTCGCAGCCGGCATCGATCGCTTCCGGCCTCAGGTGCTCTTCAACTTGCTCGAAGATTTTCACGGCGTGGCCGTCAACGACCAACACCTGGTTTCGCATCTCGAGCTATTGGGCATCCCCTATACGGGATGCAACGCGCGCGGACTCTTGCTCGCGCGCGACAAAGCGATTTCCAAGAAGATCCTCGCCTATGAGGGAATTGCCGTGCCGAGCTTTGCAGTGTTCCGGCGAGGGGAGAAGGTGTCCGCGGCGGAGCGCGTGCCCTTTCCCGCGATCGTAAAATCGTTGATCTTCGACGGCTCTGTGGGTATCTCACAAGCGTCAGTGGTGAAAACGGAGGCCAAACTTCGCGATCGCGTGCGATACATACATAAAGAAATTGGGACCGACGCCATTGCCGAGCACTACATCGAAGGACGGGAACTCTATGTCGGCATTCTCGGGGGCAAGCGTCTGAGAAGCTTTCCTGTCTGGGAGCTTGCCTTCAAAAAACGGCCGCCGTCTACGCGATTGATCGCGACTGAGCGGGTCAAGTGGAGCGATAAGTATCAAAAGCGCCTCGGAGTGCGGACGGCCAAGGCAAAACTGCCAGAGGCAAAGGCGAAGGAGATTAGCGATCTCGCGGGGATGATCTATCGCCTACTAGAACTGAGCGGGTACGGCCGGATTGATTTCCGCTTGCGTGACGACGGCGCCGTCTACTTTCTCGAGGCGAACCCCAACCCTCAACTCGCCTACGGCGAGGACTTTGCGGAATCCGCAGAGAAAGGTGGGCTCTCTTACGAGGAGCTCATCTCTCAGATCGTGGAGACGGCATTCGAGAAGGGCCGATGAAGCCCAACTACAGGCAAATGGGCGTCGCTTTCGGGATCGTCCTAATGAGCGCGCTCGAATGCATCGACGTCTACCCACGACTGCCAGATCCTATGGCCACGAACTTCGGTGGGGATGGAGCGGCCGGTGGTTGGTCCTCCAAAGCCATGTTCATGGCGATCGCAGCCGTTTCGATGGCGTTTTGGTTCGGGATGTTTCTAGCTATGCCGCGGCTTGCGGCTCGCTCCGTGCGCGCGGTCGACCTCGCGACGGGGCTCTGCCCTCGCTCGGCGGAGCCAACTCTTCGTCGAGCGCATCCCGAACGTAGCGGGGCATCGCGAAGCAATAGGGGAAGTGCTCGGGAACGAGGGCGCGTAGGTCGCCTGTGAGCCCGGCCGCCCGCGCCGTGACGACTTCTGCGGCGGTGCGGTGGAACTCGACTGCGTTGGAAGCAAGAAGGAAACCATAACCGCCGCCGAAAGTATTAATGGGCGCCTGGTGCGTGGCGACGTTTTCGAAAAAGCGGCGGAGGCCTTGATAGGGCACGCGGATCGTCATGTGGGGCCACGCCAAATCGCCGAACCCGCGTCTCGAGCATGAAGCTCCACCGAGACATCGGCGTCTCACAGGCCGCGGCTTGGTTCATGCTCCATCGGGATTCGAGAAGCGTGGAGCGGTCCTAACGGCAAATCGTTCGCCGGGCCTGTCGAGGTAGACGAAACCTTCTTCGGCGGGAAGGCTCGCAACATGCAGCACGCCCACAAGCGCGAGCAGGCTATTAAGGGCCGAGGATCCGCAGGGAAGACGGCCGTCATCGGCGCGAAGGACCGCCGGACGAACCGTGTCAGCGCCGAGGTCATCGGCAACACCGACCAACCGACGCTCCAAGGCTTCGTCGCGAAGAATGTCGATCCTAGCGCGAAGCTCTACACCGACGATCACAGAGGCTATGTCGGTCTACCCAATCACGAGACGGTGAAGCACAGCGTCAAAGAGTACGTCAACGGAATGGTGCACACCAACGGGATTGAGAGCTTCTGGTCGATGCTCAAGCGGGCGCACAAGGGGGCGTTCCACAAGATGAGCCCCAAGCACTTACAACGCTACGTTAATGAGTTCGCTGAGAAGCACAACATCCGCGACCTAGGAACTCTCGACCAAATGCTCGACACCGTCGCTCGGCTTGTCGGACACCGACTTCTCTACCGTGACCTCGTCGCCAAGAACGGGCTCAGTTCGATGGCGAGGTCGTAAGGGACTCAGCAACGCGCGGGCCAATCTCTCCGGCGTGGCGCCGGCCAGGTCGCGCTCGGGGATGATCATCGGTGGTCTCATAGCTTCACCTTGATGTTACCGACCCGGTCCTCTACGCGTTCGAGCCGCTTATCCATCTTCTCGGTCCTACGGCCAATGAGGTCTAGCTTCTGACCGAATACTCCAAAATTGTGCTCAAGGGTGCTGAACCGGTGACCCATCGCGTCGAGCTTTGACGACAGCCCGTCGATTTTACCCGACACTTTTTCGATGTCGTCGATTATCTCTCCTTGCCTGAACCCGTACTTCTCGTCGAGCCTCGTCGCGATTGCGTCTGCCAGTTCATGCGCGAACTTAGGGTCTTTTGCCATCAGAGCCGCAAGCCTTTCAATGTCTTGATCCGATAGACCGTCTGCATTATAATCCAGCACAGAAGTTCTCCCTGTCTCCGCGCTGTCACGCGGTGATGATTTAAAAGCCCCGGGGGTAATTCCCCGGGGCTTCTGTTTTTCAGGCTCTACTCTATCACTACCTCGGCGGATTGGTGTAGAACCTCACAATCCCTCTGTTTCTGAGGTCGTCTGTATATCCGATAGCGATGTAGAAGCCCAGCTGTGCGCTGAATGTGAAGCTTTTAGTGCTGCCAAGCCTCCAGCCTGTTGTTACCGAACGCATTGACAAAATGATCCGCGCCATACTCCCATATTGGCTCGAAGTTTCGATTCTCGCCTCGGATGAAGTTCAAATTGGCTCCCACGCCCCCCGTGTTCGTCAACGAAAGACTGAACACGGCAGAGTCGCAGAATTTAGTCCGCTAATAAACGCGCCGCCTCTGGCGGCGTGACCCGAAGAGCTTCGAGCGATCCGGCGTGTGCTAGGTTCCCCCTCCGGGAAGACCCTGTGGGGCCTCCGAAAGGAGAACCTGCATGCACGAATGGAAAAGCCTGTCGCAAGTGCGATGGGAATGCAAGTACCACGTGGTGATCATCCCCAAGTATCGTAGAAGGGTGTTATATGGGGACCTTCGGCGTCGCGTGGGGCGAATTCTTCGAGAGCTTTGTGAGCAGAGAGGAGTAGAACTGATAGAAGGCAACGCGCAACCGGACCACATCCACCTGTGTATGAGCATCCCTCCCAAGTACAGCGTATCTCACACGATCGGTTTTCTGAAAGGGAAGAGTGCGGTACGCATCCACCGAGAATTGCTGAAAGAACGTCGTATGACGGGCTTGCATTTTTGGGCGAAGGGGTACTGTGTGAGTACGGTTGGCCTTTACGAGGAGCGAATAAGAAAGTACATCCGGGAGCAAGAAAAGCTTGAGTCTCGCCAAGGTGATCTCGACCTGAGTTAACGAGAGACGGCCCCAACGGGGCCTTCCCAACGTCATCGGCCCCCTCGGGGGGGCCTTCCTAAACCCACGCCCTATGGGCGTGGTCGGTTAGTAGTGCATTCGTATTCACCGGCCAAGCTGATATCGGCTGGGCGTCTGGGTGCTGGCGCTGGCCTTGGCGTTGGTTGACGAGTTGTGGTTGGTGCCGGCGCTGGGGACGTTGGTGTACTATCGCCCTCATCGCCACAGCCAGCCAATACACCTATAAGTAGAAACAATGCTGATCTCCGCATGAGCATTCTCGAAACGTATGCGGTAGCATGCAGGATCTCGCCTATTTCCCTATGGGGAGGGTATTGTATTCAGCGAGTGACCCGATAGTTGAGCCGCACGCGTTCGTGTGACGGTGGGAAGGGTATTCTAATGGGCAGGCCTTGTCAAGGTTTACTTATAATTCCCCAAGCAAAGGGAGTCCCGGTCTAGGCGAGCCACGGCTGGCTTCCAGGCATGAGCTGCTGCGTGGTCAGCTCGATAGCGATGATTTGCTCATGCACGGGGAGATGGAGAGGAATCGGAATTGGGCGTTCCTTCAGTTCGAGCGACAGAAGAACAGCCATCTGCCGAGCTTTGGCGGGGTGGCGCAACAATTAATTGGACCGAGTCATCTGTCAGGCATTAGACTTGTCGGGAGAGAACCCCGTGCGTGGTGGGACAAAAAGGGTTAGATCCCTAAAAGGAGGCACCGCATGAAGATCTCAGCAAGTGTCTGTGCGCTCTTGCTGCTTGCGACATCGGCAGTTGCGCAATCGCCGTCTGAGCAGGAACATCCACCCGAGCTGGTATCGCTCGCCAAGGAATTCCGTTCTTGGAAGGGGGCGCGCTCAGGGGAAGTGCCCGATTACGTCGAGCGAGTCCAGGAGCAGCGCCGTGGTTTGAAGGATTTCAAGAAGCGACTGAAGGCCCTCAGCCCGCGCGGCTGGTCGGTGCACGTGCAGGTCGATTATCTGCTTCTCCAGCTGGAGATGAACGCGCTCGAGTTCGACCTCGAGCTCGTCCGTCAGGTGTCACGCAACCCCGATTTCTACACCATGGAAGCGGTGAACCGTGTCACCCGGCACATCGGTGGTCGCTATCAGATGGGGCCGGGGGTCACCGTCCCGTACGATGCCGAGACGGCGGTCGGCATCATCGGAGCGCTCGAGGCGACCCCCGCCATCATCGAGCAGGCGTCGAAAGCACTGACGGAGGGAGTCCCGGAGATGGCGGACATGGCCGTCGAGAAGCTTGCCGACGTCCGTCAGAACTACGCCGAGTTCGCCCGTATCGTTGGCCCCCACGTGCCGGAGCCCCACCGCTCGCAAGTCGGTCCCGCGGCGGAGAAGGCGGGTCAGGCGCTCGAGGAGTACCAGCAGTGGATCCGGTCCAATCGCGACAAGATGAGCGCACCTTACGCCATCGGTCGCCCCGCTTTCGAATGGTACGTACAAAACGTGTACGTCCTCCCATACGACAGTGAACAGCTGCTGATGCAGGCGGAGATGGAGCGTCTGAGGAACTGGGCCTTTCTACAGTTCGAGCGACAGAAGAACCGCCAGCTGCCTCGTTATGGAGGCATCGACACACCGCCGGCGCGACCGGCGAGGACCAATGCCGAGTACAGCGAATGGAAGGACGCCACCGACGTTCTGAGCCGCCTCTGGGCGGAGGAGCATGATCTTTTCACCCGGCCCGACTACCTGGGGTCCATGCGGAGTGAGGAGGGGGGTATCTGGGTCGAGCCCTTCGGCATGATGGCCTTTCCCACCGAGCGGAAACCGCGGGGGAGCAAGACGGAGTATCTGGTTGGTCCCGATCACGGGTTCTCTCAGATCTACTGGGAAATCGGCCATCGTCTGGACCCGGGCACCAACCACGCGCACTCGGACTATCCGGGTCACACTTTCGAGGGCGCCGTCAGCCGAAGAACGACCTGCGACCTGAGGCGGGGCCACCGCACGCGCGGAGACGCGTGGACCTACTACATGGAGGAGGCACAGCTACAGCTCGACTACCCGTTCGTTAGAGGCCCCCGGGTGCGGGAGTGGATGTATGGCTTGGCCATCATGCGCGCCGAGCGGGTGCACATCGCGGTCAAGATGGCCGACGGCTCGATGACCACCGAAGAGGTAGGGAAGCACATGATGGAGACCGTCCCTTGGATGGAGCCCCACGTGGCAGAGAAGCACGAAGTTTGGAGGAAGTTCGTTCGTCCGGTGTCGGTTTTGAACTATCAAGTCTTCAAGTTTGAGGTCTACAAGCTCCTCCGCGACCGAATGCGCCAGCGGGGCGATGATTTCAGTCTGCGAGAGTTTCACGACGAGCTTCTCGCCACCGGCCAGATACCCATCGCTCTCGCTCGGTGGGAGATGGCCGGCATCGATGACGACGTCAAACATTTGTGGGAGAACCGACCCATCCCGGCGGGAGCAGCCTCGGGTCAAAACTGAAGGGAGGACGATCGCTAGGCTAGGCCACCCACTTCGACACCGGTGCCTGCGCTTCCTGGAGTTGCTGGACGACAACATCCAGGAGGGCGGGCCCCTCTCCGATTAGGGCCTCGCGCAAAGCTTCGTGAAGCTCCGAGGGGCTTTCCACCCTGCGTCCCCGAATCCCGTATGCTTTCGCGATGCGGGCGTGGTTGGAATCGGAGAAGTCGACGCTGTAGTACTTTCCACCGTGAGCCTTCTGACCGGCCTTGATCCATCCGTAATTCGCGTTGTTGAGAACGATGAGGGTTACCGGGAGATCGAGCCGCGCCAGCGTCTCCAGCTCGCCCACCGAGAGGCCGAAGCTACCGTCTCCCATGACACCGACGATACGCCCGGCATCGGGCCGCGCAAAATAGGCGCCGCAGACCGCGGGCAGAGCGTACCCCAAGGCGCCGTGGGCCCGCGGGGTCACGAACCAACGTCCCGCCTTGGGCAGCCGGTAGTAGGCGGAGAAATACGGGCAAGGTGTTCCGGGATCGGCACAGACCACGGCGTTGTCTGGCAATAGCGGCAGCAGCTCGGACAGAAACCGTTCGGGGCGGATGGGCTCTTCGTCGGAGGAGAAAGCGTCGATCCGAGACAAGCAAGCCTCCCTCCGCTTTCCGATGTCCTCCGTATCGACTTTTTCCGCCGAACGACCGGAAAAACGCTCGTCCAGCTCCTGGCCCAGTGCCGCGAGCCCCAGCTTGGCGTCGGCGACGATCCCAACCGCGGTATCGTAGTTGGAGCCGATGCGATCCGGCTCGACGTCCATTTGAATGAGCGTTTTCTCGCCGTTTGCCGGAAGGGTCCATTTCTCCGTGGTAACGGATCCCTGGCGGCAGCCAACGTAGAGGATGACGTCGGACTCCCGCAGGATCTCGTGTCGGTACGGTAACCCCCCATTGCTACCAATCACGCCCAGCGACAGCGGATCGGTCTCTGCAATGCTTCCTTTCCCGCTTACCGAAGTCGCCACCGGTGCGCCCAGGAGCCGCGACAGTGAGGTGAGCTCGTCCCAGGCAGCGGAGCGCAGCACGCCGGCACCGGCAACCACCAGCGGACGACGTGATCGGGCGAGAAGATCGGCAGCCTCCCTGATCACCTTGGGCTCCGGAGCGGATCGGTGCGCCGGATAGGAGTTGAAACGCGAATCGATGTACACGTCCTCGGGATCGACGTCTCCCGTCTGGACGTCGAAAGGGAGTCCCACGTGCGCCGCCCCGAGCTCGGAAGTTGTGGCGGTGCGAAAGGCGCGTCGCAGCGCTCGTGGGAGCTCACTCGCATGACCAGCAACGGCGGTGAACCTCGTCACCGGCGCGAACAGGCCCCTTTGGTCTAGCTCGGTGAGCGCAGCCCGACCGACATCGCCGGTACTGATATCGCTGGTGAGGCACACCAGGGGCACCGAGGAGCCGTTTGCCTCCGCCACGCCCGGCAAGATATAGGTCGCGCCCCCGCCGCTGGGGCCTTCGCAAACGCCGACCTTCCCGCTCAAGCGTGAATAGGCATCCGCCATGTAGGAGGCGGAGCGCTCATCTCGCGTCAGCACGTGCCGTATCCCGTGATCGAGATCGTAGAGAGCCTCGTAGAGCGGCAGGCTGGTGTCTCCGCACAGACCGAAAACCACGTCCACGCCGAGGCCTTGCAACATTCTGACCACACATTCGCTACCGCGCATGATCTGACCGCTCCTTCGCTCCCTTGACGGAAGCGGAACGTTCTGGGGGAAAAAGACGGCGTCGGCCTCTCACTTCCACGAATCCACCGCAAACCGATCGACCGCCCTCTCGTCAAAGGCGACACCCGTCCCGGGCTCTTGCGACACTGCCAGAGTGCCGTCTTTCGCCTCGATGGGGTCCACGAGCACCTCGCCGAGGTTCAGCACGCTGAGGTCGGGAAAGTACTCCACCATGACCGCGCTGGGAAGAGAGGCCACGATCGACGCGTGGAGGTGATGCATCCAGTGGGGATAAAGGGGAACGTTTCTCCCCGCCGCCATTCCGGCGACCTTGCGAAACTCGGTGATGCCTCCCAGTACGGTCGCATCCGGCTGAAGCATGTCGGCCGAGCCCTGTTCGAGCAGCTCAGCGAAGCCCCAACGGGTAGCCTCGATCTCGCCGGTGGCAATGGGAACGCTCACCTTTTCCCGGATGGCGGCGTGGCCGCGGATGTCGTCCGGCATGAGGGGCTCTTCGACCCAGAACGGGTTGACCTCGGCGAGGGCGCGGATCGCCGGGATCGCCGCGGCAGCATCGCGCCAGGCGTTGTTGGCGTCCATCATCAGAATGGTGTCGGGGCCGATGGCCTCTCGCGCCTTGCGGACCCGACGGAGCTCTTGCTCGAGAGGCAAGCGGCCCACCTTGATCTTGACGGCCGTGAAGCCGGCCTCCACGTAGCCCTTCAGCTCCTGGTAGACGTACTCCTCCGGGTCCGAGTCCTCCCAGTAGTAGCCACCGCTGGCATAGCAAGGCACGCGGCTCGCTTTGGGTCCGCCGAGAAGGCGATGCACCGGCTGGGCAGTGGCCTTGCCGATGAGATCCCAGAGCGCGATATCGATGGCGCTCATCGCCCGCACCGCGGCGCCCCGGCGTCCGAGGAGAACCGCGTCGCCGTACATATTGGCCCAGGTCGTCTCGAAGGCCACAGGGTCCGCCCCCAAAACGTGGTCCCGAAAGAACTCTCGGACAAACGCGGTCACGAGACTGCCGGCCCGGTTACCGGAGTAGCAGAAGCCGTATCCTTGGAGGCCATCCGCTGTACCGACACGTGCCAGCGTGTACTGGCGCTGATCTACCCTCCGGGTTGCGAAGGCTAGAGGTTTGCGCAAGGGGATGGAAACCGTCCGCGCCTCCATGGATGTAACTTGCTTAGCCCCTTCGGACCGAGGGGCTTTTATCGCTGTAGCCGAGTTCCGATTCATGATATGACCCTCCCCGAGCCAGCGTCGACGAGCTTACCAGCCGCCGATACAGACACTCTCGCGATGGCCCCGCGTCGCTCCAAGAGGCGAACTCTCCCGCGGCCAGTACTGGGGTGCCGCTGGGCTCGAAGCTCGCAGGCGCTTTGCCGGACCTGAAAGCTTCTCGAGTCCGCTCTTGCGGACCACAACATCAATCATACGACAATGGGCATCAAAAGGAGGGGGACAGAAGCAGAGTGCTACCAAATCTGTCTTGTCGGGCATTCCCGGGAGACAGTTTCCCTGGCGAGGCCGCTTCTGTCTCTATCCCATTGCGTCGCCCTTGGTCTAACATTTCGCCGTTACGGAGTTTTTCGGATGTCCGTTCCCCGGGAGTGCCCAGCCCATGTGGATAGGCTGTGGGGCATGAGTGCGTTCGGACGCTCTTCGAGGGGACGGCGCTCGTCGCGACGGACGACATTCCGATCTCGTTTCGGGCTGGCCGGCGCCTTGGCAGCCACCCTTACCGTCCCCTTGCTCGGCTGGGCCGAGTCGCTCGGCGTGACAGAGGCGGAGCTCACGCCCTTGCGTTGGCGCTTGATCGGGCCCGCTCATATGAGCGGCCGCGTGACCGACATCGCCGTTCCCAGGAAGGAGAGCTATACCGTCTACTGTGCCACCGCTACCGGCGGTGTGTGGAAGACGATCAACAACGGGACCACCTGGCTGCCAATCTTTGACGAACAAGGATCGAGCTCCATCGGAGCCATCGCCGTTTCCGACTCCGACCCGAACGTGGTGTGGGTGGGAACCGGAGAAGCGAACGCGAGCAGTTACAGCTCATGGGGTGACGGGGTGTACAAGTCGGGGGACGGCGGGAGCACCTGGAAGCGCATGGGACTCGCCGACACGCACCACATCGGCCGGATCGTGATCGACCCCGTCGATCCCGACATCGTGTACGTCGCGGCCTTGGGGCATCTCTGGGGTCCCAACGCGGAAAGAGGCCTCTACAAGACGACGGACGGCGGCGAGACGTGGCGCAAGGCCATGTTCATCGGCGAAGACGTGGGTTTCGTCGACGTGGCCATGGATCCCGCGGATCGGAACACGCTGTATGCCGCCGCCTACGCCCGCCGCAGCGACCGCTTCGATGACTTCGACAGCGTCGGCATCTACGTGCTCGACGGCGGCGGTCTCTACAAGACCACCGACGGCGGCGAGACGTGGAGCCCGCTCCGTGCGGGTTTGCCGAGCGAGCGCGTGGGGCGCATCGGCATCGCTGTCGCGCCCGCCAACCCCGACATCGTCTATGCGATCGTGGAGGTCGCGCCGCGTTGGATCCACCCGCCGGAGGCGAGCGTCGACCGGCTACGCGAGCTCCTGCGGCAGGATGAGAGACCGGACCAGTCCGAGCTCGCTCGGATCGAGCTTATGATGGGGGCGGCACCACCGGGAGATTTGTCGGGCAGCATCGTGGCCGGATTGGGCCGCCGCCAGCAGGCGCAGATGCGTGTTCTTCTGGACCTCGATGAGCTGGACACCGGCGGCGGGCTGTTTCGATCGGACGACAAGGGGGAAAGTTGGAGACGCGTCAACAAGCTGAACGAAAGGGAAGGCTATTACTCCCAGATCCGGGTGGACCCCGCCGACGCGGACCACGTCTATGTGCTTTGGGTCCGAACCTGGGAGTCCACGGACGGTGGGCGTCGGTTGCAACAAAAGGGCTGGGCCTTCTCGTCCTGGCTGACCAGCGATTTCATCCACGGCGACTTCCACGCCATGTGGATCGACCCGGAGAACTCGGACCACCTGATCGTGGGCAGCGACGGCGGGCTCTTCACCAGCTACGACGGTGGGGACCATTGGGAGAATCATCCCATGCCCGTCGGACAGTTCGTCGGAATAGCGGTCGACATGCAGCAACCCTACTGGGTCTATGGCGGACTTCAAGACAACGGCAGCTGGGGCGGGCCGAGCGCAACCCGCCATCGGAGTGGAATCGCCGACAGGGACTGGTTCAAGCTCGGCACCGCCGACGGTGGTTACGTCCAGGTCGACCCGGGCGATCCGGCGACGATCTACATCGAGTCCCAGTACGCCAACATCCACCGGCTCGACATGAAAAAAGGTGTGAGGACATCTATCCGTCCCCGCGCCGGTGATAAAAAACTCCGATTCAATTTCAACACCCCTTTCGTCATGTCCGCGCACGATTCCTCGACGCTTTACCTCGGCGCTCAGATGCTCCTGAAGACGGACGACCGAGGCGAGAGCTGGACGGCGGTCAGCCCCGATCTGTCCAAGGGCCGGCCCAGTCGCGACACCGGCGAGGGAGCCACGATCACCGCCATTGCCGCATCGCCCCTCGGGCCCGCCGTGCTCTGGGCGGGCACGGACGACGGGAACCTGCACATCAGCCGTGACGGCGGCAGCTCCTGGACGAACGTAGCCGCACGGATTGCCGGACTTCCCGCGGACACCGGGGGATCGCCGCGTGCGTGGGTCAGCTCCCTGGAGGCATCTCATTTCGATGTCGCCACCGTCTATGCGGCCTTCGATGATCACCGGAACGACGATTTCGGCGTTTATCTTTTTCGCACGCGGGACTACGGCGGAACCTGGGAACCCATCGGTGGAAGTCTTCCTGCCGGGGTACCGGTCAGAGTCATCAGAGAGGATCGAGTCAACCGGGACCTCTTGTTCGTCGGAACCGAGAACGGGGCGTTCGTCTCCATCGACGCTGGCGAGCACTGGCTCGCTCTGCGCAACGGTCTCCCGACGGTCCCGGTGAGGGACATGGTGATTCACCCGCGGGAAGCCGATCTGGTCGCCGGAACGCACGGTCGAAGCATCTACATCATGAACATCGCGCCTCTTCGAGCGCTCACCCGCGAGGTGCTCGAAAGCCCGGCGCATCTCTTCGCGGTGGAGCCCGCGACGCTCCTCGACGTCGACATCACCAGGAACAAGGGCGCGAGCGGCGCGCGGCGTTTCGCCGCTAAAAACCCCTACAGCGAGCTGGTGTCGGAAACCGATCGGAGCGAGCTGGCTCCCCCGGGGGCCACGATCTACTACTTTCTCCGCGAGACGCGGGCGGCACCGGTGACGATTACCATTCAAGATGCCGAAGGGAGGCTGGTACGCGAGCTCTCCGGGTCCTCCCGGGAGGGTCTCAACAGGTTGGTGTGGGACTTGAGGAAACCTTCGCGCTCTCCCCCCCCGCCTTGGCAGCGGGTGGGCAGCAACGATTCCCGGCGCCTCACCCGGGGCAGCCAGCAGGGGCGGCCGGGTCCACTGGTGGGTCTCGGCGAGTACGAGGTCACGCTCTGGGTCGACGGGCAGGAGCTTTCGCGTCCGCTGCGCGTCCAGCCCGATGCCCGATAACGTGCAAACGCCGCCCGATTAGGGGGGTAAAGCCTGGTTAACGGCGACATTTAACCGGCGATTTTTTTGATCGCCACAAGCAAGGTGATGTGACCTCGCGGTGATGGTGTAGTATTCCGTGCGGCAACGCCCGGGGGGACGCACGAAATTTACCAAAATTCAATACAGGGAGTCAGCCACGATGCACGCGGATCTTTCCCCCCGCCTTTTGGCGATTTTCCTCGTGACCATCCTTGCCGCGGCGTCAACGGCGCGGTCCCAGACGGACATCACCGGGCTCGCCGGTTTGAAAGCGCGGAGCATTGGCCCCTCCGGCATGAGCGGCCGTATCAGTGCGATTGATGCCGTGAACGCGGACCCCAACATTATCTACGTGGGGTCGGCCACCGGGGGTCTATGGAAGTCCACCTCCGGCGGCGTGGCCTGGACGCCACTTACCGACAGCCTGCCTGCCACCTCGATCGGGGCCATTGCCATCAACCAGGCGGTACCAGATCTCGTCTGGATCGGTACTGGCGAAGGGGGTCGCCGCAACTCGGCGGGGGTTGGCACCGGGGTATACAAGTCTTTGGATGGGGGCAAGAACTGGCAACACGTGGGACTCGAGTCGACCGGCGCGATCGACTCGGTCGTGCTCCACCCGAGCAATCCGGAGCTTGCCTAATGTCGGTGCTCTCGGCAACACCTGGGCGGAGAACCCAGAGCGGGGGGTGTACAAGACCACCGACGGGGGCAAGAGCTGGGACAAGGTGCTCTACGTGAACGAGACCACCGGTGCCGGCGACCTCGTGATGGATCCCGCGAGCCCGAATCACCTCATTGCGGCCATGTGGGACCATCGTCGCTGGCCGTGGGTTTTCCGCTCGGGTGGACCGGGGAGCGGGCTCCACGTGCCGTATGACGGCGGAGAGAACTGGAAGCAACTGAGCCCCGAAGAAGGTCTTCCCGAGGGCGAGCTCGGTCGCATGGGGCTCGACTTCGCGAAGGGGAATCCCAAGGTGGTTTATGCGGTGGTCGAGGCCACACGCAGCGTGATGCTGCGCTCTGACGACCGCGGCGATACGTGGGAAGTCGTGAATGACACAGGTGCCCGGCGACCGATCGCCTGGCGGCCGTTCTACTTCGCGCGGGTGGCGGTGGACCCCACTAATGAGAACCGCGTGCACAACTTGCTGGATTCGCTAGATGTCTCGGAGGATGGCGGCGAGATTCGGGGCGGAAGCGACAGAAGCGCGAATCGGTACGAAACTGTCTCACCTGGAAGAGGAATGAATTCCGACTATTTGGGTCAATATCCAATCCCCCGAAGGCGCCGATCCAACGTTCTGAACGACGGATTTCGCAGTCGCTAGTCCCTCCAAGCTATTCTCAGATAGAAGATTAATCTGATCGAGGGTCCGGACTTACCGTCTGGGCGGTCGGATGAAATCCAAATTTTTGAACACGAAAGGGTATCGGGCAGGGGTACGACCATCTAACACGTTTATTTCTATGGACTTTTGTGTTATTTTTCGTGGCTGGCAGTGGAATACAACTTGCATGTGCTTGCCCAGGAGTTTTAATTCATTGTCTTAGTCTACTTCGCCGGGTTTCGGTGGGGTTTAAGAGGGAGGTACTTATGGTGTTCGAGAACACTCGTTCCGCAGGGTGGAGTCCCCGTACCGGCGTGGCTGCAGCCGCGGTTCTGGCATTCATGTGCCACGCGATAACTGCCGGGGCTCAAGAAACTACGGCGGAGCTCTACGGAACGGTGAAAGATTCTACTGGGGGCGTGTTGCCTGGTGTGACCCTTGCGGTCAGCAGCCCTCAACTCATCGGCGGTTCGAGGACAGCGGTGACCGATGACCGCGGCCAGTGGAGAGTACCTAGATTACTACCGGGCACGTACGCGGTCCAGGCGAGCTTGTCGGGGTTCCAGACATTGACGGTGGAGCGGATCACGATGGACTCGGGTGTTTCATTCGCTGTACCCATAACCCTCACGATCACGACGGTGGAAGAGACTGTGACGGTGACCAGCGAGACGCCCGTGATCGATGTGCGCAGCTCGGTGACAACGTACACTGTCGATCAGGACCTCATCAGGGACGTCCCCATCGAGCGCTCTTACGCCGATGTCCTCACTACCTTGCCCGGCGTCACCACTGGGAGCCGCTATACCTACTCCCTCACACAGGCGGTGCACGGGAGCAGCGTTCGTGACAACGACTACATAATCGACGGTCAAAGCACCAAGCACCCCTCGGGCTACTCCGGCACCGAGTTTTCTATCGAGGCGCTGGAGCTGACGCAGGCGTCGACGAGTGGCGTTACCGCGGAGTACGGCATGGCGAGCGGCGGCGTTTTCACCTTCATCACCAAGTCGGGCGGGGACGACTTCGCGGGGAGCACCTACTACTACATCGTCGATGAGGGGGTCTCTTCAAATAACACCTCGGGACTCGCCCAAGAGCAGAACGCCATCGTTCGCGACCAGAACTTCGGAGGCAATATCGGTGGCCCGGTCATCAAACAAAAGCTCTGGTTCTTCTTCGACTTCAACCGTAACACCAACGAGTTGGCACAAGCCAACTATCCCGCCTTATCAACCCGTGACCGTTTGGGTAGCGAGGCCAACATCCATGAGAGAAAGAAGCTTTTCTTGGTCAAGGGGACTTGGCAGCCGCTTCCCAACAGCCGATTTAGCTACACCTATAACAATCAAGATCGCTGGATGCGTCCGTCCAACCCCGGATCCAAGTTCCGGTTCGATGAGCGCGCCTGGCGAAAACAGTTCTGGAAGCCGAAAACCCACAGCGCCCAATGGAGCTCTGTTATCGGCGACAGCATGATCTTCGATGCCCAGTGGGGTTGGCTCAAAGTCAACGAGGACAACACGTTCCCGTTCGGCTCCTACGATCCCGCGGAAGTGCGCGGCTACGAAGACCGCGGAAGTGGGATCGCCTACGGGACGTGGAATCAGCTTCGCGGCCGCTTCGATGGGCGGGACCACTGGGATATCCGCAGCGCCTTCAGCTACTTCAAGAAGGACTTGGCCGGCGACCATGACTTCAAATTCGGTTTCCACCATCAGAAGTTCTGGAGCCAACGATGGCGGGTGATCCCGGACGGAATGCGACAGTATCTGGACAGCGCCTCGGACTGCTTTTCACTCGACTGCGCGGTGCCGGACCAGATCCGTATCTACCAGCAGCCAACCGACACGCAGGACGAGCATCGGATCATCGCGCTTTATGCTCAGGACAGCTGGAGCCTTCCCGGCGACGTGACTCTGAATCTGGGACTCCGGTTCGAGCACTCCAACGGCTGGACGCCCGAGCAGCGTGGCGGATGTGACGTGGTGCCGGGCGGTTTCAGTCCCGACTATGACGGCAACACCGTGGACTTCCCGAGAGACTGCTACCATCCCAACTTCCTCTGGCCGGAACGACGCGACATCATCAACTGGAACACGATCGCTCCGCGTATCGGGGTCAACTGGGATGTCACCGGCGAGGGCAAGTTCATCGTCAAGGGAAGTTTCGGCCGTTGGCACGACAGGATCGGGGGCGCGGGCAGCGGAAATCCCAACAGCTCTCGTTTGACCCGATTCGACTGGAACGATTGCCGGGACGCGGCCGGAAACCCCATTTCCTGCCAGGGTCTTCCTCTCGATCAGATGAATGGCGACTTGTTTTTCGTGGCTGGCGAAGAGGGACGCCTCATCTCCAATAGCGTCGTCAGTCCGGAAGAGTTTGCTGGCACCGTCACCCACGACCCCAATCTCCAACAGCCGTACGTCGATTCCGTCAATGTGGGATTCGAGTTCGGCGTGGGAGCCGACTTCTCCTTCAGCGTTACCGGCATGTACAAGGAAGCCGGCGATCTGTATGCGACCACCGATCCGCTCCGGCCCTTTGACCAGGCGTATGATGAGGTATCGGTGGTGAACCCGGTGGACAACCAGCCCATGAACATCTTCCTCGTGAGGCCGGACTTCACCGCGTCGGGCAGCTTTCGCTCGAACTCGGATCTGGCCGAGCGGCGGTACAAGGGCGTCGAGTTCGTCGCCCGGCGGCGATTTCGCGATGGCTGGCAGTTGTTCGGCTCTTACACGCTGGGCGACAGCACCGGGAATCTCGGAACCCACTTCAACGACAGTTTCTCGCTCAACGTGAGGAACCCGAACGATCTGATCAACCGCGACGGTCCTCTCTCCCTCGATGCGCGGCACCTCCTCAAGCTGAGCTTCTCTTGGGTCGCTCCCTACGAAATCAACCTCGCCGCTCAATATCTCGGGCAAACGGGGTTCCCCGCCAACCTGCTCCTCGGCTCGCGTTTGCCGGGGGCGACGTTCTTCCAGTTCCGGCGCGGTATCCACTTTCCGGAAAACAACGCCGACGGAGTCAGGTACCGGGAATCTCGGGTCGACGTCGCGGTCGAGCCTCGCGGAACTCACCGCGTCGACTTCCAGAACCTCCTCAATTTGAGAGTGGAGAAGTTCTTCGAGTTCGACCGGGGTGTGCGTATCGGTGTCACCCTCGACGTGCTGAACGTTCTCAACTCGGGGGCGGTGACCCACGTCCAGGAGCAACGGTTCGGGCTGACGAACTTCCTGGAGCCCGAGGCGATCGTTCCGCCGCGCCGGGCGCGGTTTGGCGTTCGACTCCTGTTCTAGAGCGCTCATGACCGGTTTGCTTTGTCTCCCTTTGGCCAAGCGGTAAGAGAGGGTGCCGAGAATGAGAGAGACCGTTACCCCACTGGCGCTTCTGGTGCTGCTTCCGGTCACGGTGCTCTTCGGCGGGCAGACGGCCCAGCTCGAGCACCCGGCCGAACTTCTGAAGCTCGCCCGGGATTTTCAGGAATGGCGAGCGCCACCCGACGGCATAGCTGACTACGCCGATCGCGCCGCCCGACAGGTCGCGGAGCTCCGGGAGTTCCAGGAGCGTTTGTCTCGGCTGCCCGACGTCCGGAGCTTCTCGGTTCACGCCCAGGTGGACTACCTGCTGCTCCGCTCCCAGATGGATGCGGAAGTGTTTCGCCTGCACGTTCTTCGTCCCTGGAGCCGGAGCCCTGTCTTCTACACGCAAACGGCGATCGGAAACGTGCGCCGTCATTTGATTGCCGGCCGGCGCGTGCGCCCCGGCACCGTTCCCTATCCGAGAGAGCGTGTCCAGGCAATTTTGAAGGCTCTGGCCGAAACCGAAGCGATTCTGAACCAGGCGCCCGCGAATCTCACCGAGGCGGTTCCCGAGCTCGCCGACATGGCCCTCCGCCATCCCGGCGGCGGCTACCTCATCGACTTCAACCAATCGCGCGGTCTCAAGGACATCGAGCGGGACTACGCCGACTGGGTCCAGTTGATGAAGCCTCATTTTCCGGAGCCGGAGGCGAGCGAGCTTGGCCCGGCCGCGGCGCGGGCGGCCAAAGCCCTGTCCGCTTTCGGCGAGTGGCTGGAGGAGAGCCGAGCGCAGATGAGCGGCTCCTACGTCCTGGGTAAGGACACCTATACGTGGCATCTTCGCCGCGTGCGGCTCGTTCCTCACGGCGCCGATGAGCTTCTCGCTATGGCGGCGATGGAGCGCGCTCGCGCTCTCTCCTTCTTCCAGTTCGAGCAGTTCAAGAACCGCTACCTGCCCCAGATTGGACCGGCCGAGACCGCGGAGAAGTACCTGGCCTGGGACGACGAGACCTCGCTTCGCATCCGGCGCTTCTACAAGGACCTTCTCACCGAGCCGGATTACGCGCTTCCGGTGAAGTCGTCGGTGGGCCTCTTTCAGCCCCCCTTTGGCGAGATGTACTTCCCGGAGCGTCAAGAAGACGCGCAGGGAGGAACTCCGGAGGAGCCCGCGAGGCGGATCATCATCTACCCCGTGGACCACTGGAAGTGGCAGTATTCGAACATGGGCTTTCGGACGGCACCCGGAGTGCTTCACATGCACGAGTACTATCCGGGGCACTACCTTGAGCGTGAGCTTCACCGGCGCAATCCCTGCCCGGTACGCCGGGGGCATCGGGACCCGGTGCACAGTCAGGGATGGTGCTTCTACAACGAAGAGATGCCGCTCATGCTGGATTTCCCGTACGTGCGAGGTCCGCGAGCTCGAGAGCAGGTCTACGTCAACATGTACCAGCGGTCGTTGCGCGTGCTCCAGGGTATCCGCCTCCTCGACGGACAGCTAACCGTGAAGGAGGCGCTCGAGTGGTTGACCGATCGACTGCCTCCGAATCTGGGACCCAGCCTGGGCGCTCGGCCGGAGGAGGCTTTCGAGGAGACCTATCCGGTCATCGAGCGGGGTACAACGGACACCTGCATGCTCGGTCTGACCCAGATCTATCGATTGCTCGCCGACAGGAGGATGCAGTTGGCCGACCGGTTCGATTTCCGGGAGTTCCACGATCAGTTCCTGGCGCTAGGCTCGATTCCGATCGCACTCTCCCGTTGGGAGATGACCGGCCTCGACGACGAGATGGAAAAACTCTGGCAGGCGGCGTCACTTCCCCTGCCGGACCCTCCTGGCAACGAGCCGTAAAAGGAGACGCCCCATGCCAAGACTTTTCCCTATGAGTCTCGCGTTCTCGACGCTGATCCTGGCACTGGCCTCGTTGCCGTGCCTCGGGCAAACGTCTTCTCCCATGGATCTGGTGGATCGAGACCGGATCGTGGCGATGACCCAGAAGATGGTCCGCATCAACAGCGAGTACGAACGCAACGTGACCCACAATCACGAGGAGATCGCCCAGTTTATCGCGGAGGAGATCCGCAAGATTGGGCTTCAGCTCGAAGTGGTGCGCCCTGCCGAGTCGGACTTCCCGGCGGTGACCGGCCGTTTGAAGGGCTCGGAGGGAAAGCCGGCGCTCGGCATGACCCAGCTCTACAACACCGTCTACATCGGGAAACGATCGCTCTGGTCGGTCGATCCGCTGGGTGCGGAGATTAAGGACGGCCGCATCTGGGGGCGGGGCGCGACGAACTCCAAAGGCTCGGTCGCCGCAATGATCGAGAGCGCACGTGTTCTCAAGGAGTCCGGAGTCGCTCTGAAGGGAGACCTCATCCTGCTCTTCATTCCCGGCGAGGGAGGCACCGAGTTCTGCCTACCCTGGGTGGTGGAGAAGCGTCCCGAGCTCATCCAGGCCGATTGGTATCTGGCCGGGGGCGGCAGCGGCAACATCGTGAAGCGGGCCGGTGGTCACATCTGGCTGAAACTGATCGTGAAGGGACACATGGCCCATCCCGGTGCCACCGTTGAAGAGGGAAGGGCGCCGGTGAACGCCATTCACAAGCTTGCCAAGATCATTCCCGTCGTACTGGACGTCGATCGCTGGATGAGGTGGGAGGCGGACCCTCTCTTCGCCAACTACGTGTCCAGCGAAGGAGAAGGAAAGCCGTTCGTCGAAGTCAACAAGGTGGTCGGCGGCTATGAGGTCAACATGGTACCGGACCACGCCGAAGCGGACATCGATATCCGTTTGTTCCCTAATCAGGATCCCCAGCGTGTCCTCAAGGAGCTGGGGAATCTGATGGAGCAGATGAACCGGGAGGACCCGGACCTTCACGTCGAGATCGAGACGATCGGAACACAGAAGGTTCCCGACCACTACTGGGAGCTGCTGAACGAAAAAGACCCTTTGATTGCCGCCATTTTCGAGATCGCTCCCTCCTACACCGGTCGGAAGCCCGAGTGGAGGATGTCCGCCGGCGGTGGCCGGCCCGACATTTGGAATCTCGGGTCCAAGTGGGTCTCGTTTGGCGTCACCAGGGGCGGCAACTCTCACGCCCCGGACGAGTGGGTCGATATCGACTCACTCGCCCAGCAGGCCCGTCTCTACGCCGAGCTGGCCCTCGAGGTCCTTCAATAAAAGGGCACGCGATCGGCCGCAACAGGCTTTGTCGAACGGCCCGACGACGCCGTCCCTACCTCCTCACCGTGATAAACTGAGATGGCCATCTCGGGTTTCTAATGCCGAAACCGAACCGACGCGGCGCTGCGATGGCGGCGGGGGTCGCGGTGCTGGCCACCCTTCCTTACTTGAACACCACCTCGAACGAGTTCGTTTACGACGATTACGCCCAGGTGGTGCGCAACGACCTCGTGCGCTCGTTGAGCCCCTTGCCCTCGTTGAGTCAGGGCTCGGTCACTCACGGACAGGTGGAATGGTACCGGCCGCTCACCATCTACTCGTTCGCGTTGAACTACGCCCTCGGCGGACTCCGTCCTTTCCTGTACCATGTCACCAACATCGTCCTTCACGCCGCCAACAGCCTCCTGGTGGCGGCTCTCGTTTGGCGGCTCTCCTGTTCGGCTGTGGTAACGGTGACGAGCGCGGCCCTGTTCGCCGTGCATGCCGTCCACACCGAAGCGGTGACTCCCGTCTTCGGACGCGCCGATCTGTTGTCCGCGTTCTTCGTGCTGGCCGGGTGGTGCCTTTCGCTCGAAGGCCCCTCTTTACCGCTACGGCGCTCCCTTACGATTGCGCTTCTCTTCGTGGCCGGCCTTCTCGCCAAGGAAAGCGCCGTCGCCTTGTTAGCGGTTATCGTGGTGAGTGACCTTCTCAGAGCCAACGCTCCACAGCAATCCTTCTCCTCTCGGCCAGGTCATCTTCTGAACCAGAGGCGCGGCCTCTATGTCGCGCTCGGCCTCGCCCTCACCGGCTACACCTTGCTGCGCTTCGCGGCGGTGGGCGGCGTCCGTGCTTCCGGAGCCGTCACCCGATACATCGAGAATCCTCTGGTGGAAGCCGCTCCCCTCCAGGGGGTGGCGACGACGCTGTGGGTGGCGGCGAAGTACGTCCTTCTCTTCCTCGTACCCTATCCTCTTTCGGCGGATTACTCCTACCGCCAGATACCTCTCATTCAGTCCTGGACGGATCCACGGCTCCTCGCCCTCCTCATCGCCGCTTCGTGCGCCGTGCTCGTGGTGGCGCTTTGGCGTCGAGCCCCCTTGGCAGCACTGGCCCTCATCGCTTTCTCTCTCTTGCTGGCGCCGGTTTCCAACGTGTTGTTCACCATCGGGACGATCATGGCCGAGCGCGTGCTCTACCTCCCCTCGGTGGGGCTCTGCCTTCTTGCCGGATGTGCCATTTCAGAAGGCATGAGCCGCGCCCTCCCGTGGAGGGCAGCGACTCTGGTACTGGTGGTGTTTGTTCTGGTGGCGAATCTCTGGGTCGCGGTGTTGAGAAACAGAGACTGGCAAAGCGACGAAACCTTGTTCGCCGCCACCGTTCGGACGTCGCCCGCGAGCGCCAAGGCTCATTTCAACTACGCGTCGCTCCTTTTGGAAAGGAGTGAGGACCTCGAGGCGGAACGGCTTCTTTTGCGAGCGGTCCAGATCGCACCCGCCTACCCCGAGGCACACAACCTTCTGGGAACCATCCTCCTTGCCCGTAATGACTTGTCCGCTGCCGAGCAAGAGTTTCGAAAAGCGGTGCGGGACGCGCCCAGCTACGCTCCCGCCCTGGTCAATCTGGGAATGGCGCTCGTTCGCCAGCAACGGTACTTGGAGGCCGAGCCGGTGCTGGAGGAGGCGGTGGCCCGTGACGCTTCTCTCGCAGCCGCCTACGCGAACCTAGGCCTTATCTTCGAGGTCCGGGGAGATGGTGAGCAGGCGGCCGCCATGTACGAGTCGGCGTTCGCGCTCGATCCCTCTCTCGAACTGCTGCGCACCCGGGCTCGAGAGCTTGCCGGGGATGAAGCGAGGTAGCCGTACTCGCAAACGGTCCCAATGAACCGCTCCGACGATGGTCTTCATCATGGCAGAGTCTACGGACGAACGGCGGCGCTAGCGAAGAACACGGCTCGCACGCGGAGCTCAGTTCGAGACCGGCTCCAAGATGGAGGAGAGTCTTACCGGGTTCCAAAACTTGTCCATTTCGTCGTCTAGGCAGGTGATTTGCCACCGGAGGAGGGACAATGGAACCGATCCCAGGGTGATGATTTGGTCGTGGAAGTGCTTCAGATCGAAATCCTCCTTGAGCTGCATCTTGCGATCCGCCAGCAACTTGAAGATCTGGAGCTTGCCGGTCTGGCAATGATTCAGCCCGCGTACCAAACCCCCTTCCATCTCTTCAAAGGCCTCTTTTCCTCCTGTTATATGTGCTAGAATATATTTGCTATGGCCCAATTGCATCTCTATCTGCCGGAAGAACTTGAACGAGAGGTCCGCAGACGGGCCGCTCGTCGCGGGCTCAGTGTTTCAGCCTTTCTCGCGGCGCTCGTGCGAAGCCAGGTGGCCGATGACTGGCCGGACGGATATTTCGCGACGGTGGTCGGAGGCTTCAAAGGTGAACCGCTAGTAAGGCCACAGCCGTTGAATCTCGAAGAGCGCGAGGAGCTCGATGTATCTTCTGGACACAAACGCGTGCATCAAGATTCTGAATGACTCATCGACCGAGCTCATCGAGAGATTCCAATCGAAGCCGCCATCCGAGATACAGCTCTGTTCCGTGGTGAAGGCCGAGCTCGTCTACGGCGCACGCAAAAGCGCGCGGCCCGCGGAAAACCTTCGCGTCCTCCATACGTTTTTCGCCCCACTCGTCGCCATTCCTTTCGATGACGATTGCACGAACAACTACGGCATCATTCGCGCAGAGCTCGAGCGCATTGGGCAACGCATCGGGGCGAACGACTTGATGATCGCTTCGATTGCCGTGACACACGAACTAACGCTCGTGACGCGCAACGTGGACGAGTTTTCGAGGATCGTCGGATTGAGCTGGGAGGATTGGGAAGAACCGTTGCCTGCATAAATCCAAGCGCGAACGAACGCGCGCTATTCACACCGTGTCGCAGCCCGTCGCCGTCGTCGGTCTATGGCTCCAGCCAGTCGGTTAGCGGGACGAACTTACCGTCCTTCAGCTCGCAGATCACGCAGCGTTCATTTTGCACGGCGGCCAGGAGCATCAAGAGAAGTACTCGCATGGTGAGAGCAGCATAGCGAAAAGGCGCCGGAATTTGCTAGCGTGAAGGATAGACGGACGAAAGGGGAGGGCAATGCCTCAATACACACCGGGGCCGTGGCGCATCGGCTTCGAAGACGGTACCGCCTGGATGGATGACGAGGACGGCGGCTTCATCATCGGCGAAGACGAAGAGGTCGTCGTCGCCGGCGGAAGCCATGAAGGATTGAAATATGGGGTGCTCGATGAGCACAACGGCCTTCTGATTGCCGCGGCGCCCGAGCTCCTCGAGGCCGCGAAGCGCGCTTATCACTTCCTCGAGATCCTCGCCGAGAAAAAAGCCGCGGAGCAAGCCGGCGCGAGCGTCGGAGAATGTCTCGAGCCAGAAGCCATTCTCTTGCGTGAAGTGATCACGAAGGCCGAGCGGCCCACCCTGAAAGAATAAAGCCCCGCCGCCAAAAGGCGACGGGGCTAATAACTTTGATACAGGTCGACTAGACGGGTTTCACGTTCGCGGCCTGGGGTCCCTTGGGTCCCTGGGTGATCTCGAACTCGACTCGCTCACCTTCTTGGAGCGATTTGAAACCTGTGCCGACGATAGCCGAGTGGTGAACGAAAACGTCAGGTCCGTCTTCACGCTGAATGAATCCGAAACCCTTGCTATCGTTGAACCACTTCACGGTGCCTTCTGCCATTGCGGGTCTACCTCCTTTCCTCAAAATTTGACCCGGCCGAAGCCGGGGTATTGTGTAGACCTCGCACTGGCAACAAAAAAAACCACAGGGCTAAGTCTTTTCTCCCTGCGGTCCACTGCTGGTACAGGTAGAGAAAAACTACACTCTACAAAGAAAACTCTACCGCGGTCCAGACCGTGTGTCAAAGCTCAACCCGGTGATTTGCGCCACCGCCCGAAGAGCCTCATGATCGCCCATGTGACCCCGACGACTTTCCTGCCCGTCATCGACATTCAAGCCGTAAGCGCTCCTATGCAGATCTATATGGATGCCATGACCGCGCTTGGCCGGCGCGTGATGGAAACCATGGCGCTCAGCCTCGGGCTCGAGTTGCATTTTTTTTCTCGGCTCGTAGATGCGGAAATCGGTGCTCTCCACAACATCGATACCGGCCGTGTTGCCGAAGACAACGCCGCTGAGCGATGGGACGGCTCGAGCGTTCATGCCTTCGAGGGGAGCTACGGAGACTACCTTATTAATGAGGTATCTCACGTGTTCCCCGATCTTCGCCGCGACGTGCTTTGACAGGATTCCACATTGGCCGATATTACCGTCGAGCTCGAAGCACCCGAAGCCTACGACTTGAGACGAACGATGGCGGCCTCGCGCATGGGAAAATACGATCCCACGTTGCGCCTCGAAGACGGTGCCATGGCCCTCGCACTCGGAACGCCCGAAGGGCCAGCGAGTCTCGTGGTAGAGCAACGAGGCCGGAGGCTCACCGTTCACGGTTTCGGGGACGGCGCCTCCTGGCTCATGCCGCACGCCGCGAAGCTTCTCGGCCTCGAGGACAACCCGAAAACGTTCGAGCCGGACGGCGGCGTCGTCCGAAAGCTATGGCGGCAATATCCGGGGATCCACTTGCCATCGTTCCCGCGCATCGTCTACCGCGTCGTCCAAGTGACGTTGCTCCAGCTCATCACTTGGCAAGAGGCCGTAAGCTCCTGGGGCAAGCTCGTACGAAAGCTCGGCGTGCCCGCGCCCGGACCAGTCGAGCTCCGTCTTCCACCCGATCCGGGAACGCTCGCCTCGACCCCCGACTACGTGCTCATAGCACTTGGCGTGCGCCCCAAACAGGCCCGCACGATCCGACGCGTCGCCAAATACGCGTCGCGCATCGAAGAGGCCGCGTCAACTTCAATGAGCGGCGAAACTTTCTCTCAAGTTCTGACCGCGATACGCGGCATCGGGCCCTGGACGATCGCTTATGTGCGGGGTACGGCGCTCGGCGCACCCGACGCGGTGCTCCTCGGGGACTACAATCTCCCTGACACGATCGCTTATTTGTTGGCGGGCGAAGAGCGGGCTTCCGAAGAGCGCATGGTCGAGCTCCTCGAACCTTATCGCGGACACCGCTTTCGTGTGATACGTCTTGTGTGGATGCACGGTGTCACGGCCCCGAGACGCGGGCCTCGACAGGAGCGCTTATGAGAAAGATCGCAGTGATCACGACATTGACAATGGCTGTGCTGGCGGTTACGTCCGCCACGTCGTCGGTTCAAGACAGCTCGACGCATGTGAACGCGTCTCAAGTTACTTGGGATCCTCAACCCAACCTACCGGATGTTATGAAGGAAGTGGTCCGGTGGAAGACGCTCGTCGGAACCAACACCATCCCACAGCAAGATTTTTCCTTTGGCGAGCTCGAGCTCGCGCCCCGGGCCATCTATCCCGGCCACCTTCACCCGGCGCCAGAGATGTATTACGTGCTCGAGGGTCGGGTCGAGTGGACGGTCGGCGACGAGACCTTCATCGCCGAACCCGGTACCGCGCTCTACACGCCTCCCAACACGATGCACCGCATGGTGAATCTCGGTGACAACGTCGCGCGCGCGGTTTGGGCGTGGTGGGCGCCGGGCGGCGACGGAAGCGTCATGGCGACGGGGTATCGTTTGACCGAGCCCGTGCCGGAGCAGTCCGACAAAGCGCGTTTTCCGGATGCTATCGATGCTTATTGACGCCGAGATCGCAGAAATCCGCAGCGAGTTCCCGCTGCTCGAGAACTGGGCTCATTTCGCGCTAGCGCACAAAGCGCCCTTGCCGCGTTGCGCTGAAGACGCGATCGCCGGCTTTCTGCGCGACTTCCATGATAACGCCGGGAAGAACGCTTTCGACATGGAGCGGTGCGAAGAAACCCGCGCGTCGCTGGCGGCGCTCGTCGGCGCACCCGCGCACATGCTCGCCTTCGTCAAGAATACTTCGGAGGGAATCAACATCCTCGCCTCCGGCCTCGGCCTCAGCGAAGGAGACGAAGTGATCGTCAGCGATCTCGAGCACGAGGCCAACTTGCTGCCTTGGCGGCGTCTCGCAGGCCGCGGCGTCACGATCACGATCGCGCCCGGCGGAGCACACCACTTGATCCAAAAGCTCAGCGCGCGCACCCGCGTCGTCGCGGTCTCTTGGGTCACCTACGGGGTGGGATATCGCTTCGATCTGCCGGCGCTCGGCCGGGCGTGCCGCGAGCGCGACGTGTTGCTAGTCGTCGACGGGATCCAGGGAGTGGGTGTGCTGGCGACGCCGCTCGTCGCCCTCGAGGCGGACGCTATTGCTTGCGGCGGCCACAAAGGCCTTCTCGGTCTCGCGGGGGCTGGATTTCTCTACGTGCGCGAAGAGGTCATCCCGCGGGTGGAGCCGCCCTATGCCGCGAAGTTCAGCTTCGCGTCGCCCAATAAATGGGATGAGACGCTCGAGCTCGCCGCGGATGCGCACCGTTTCGAATATGGCAACCCGAACTATCTCGGCCTCGCGGTGCTGAAGCGCTCCTCGGAGTTCTTGAGAGAGCTCGGGCTCGAGAATATCGAGGCACGCGTCAAAAAGCTCACGACGGAGCTAATCGAAAGCGCGCGAGTCGCGGGCCTCGTGGCCGCAACCCCCGACCTATGGGAGGAACGCGCCGGCATCGTAAGCTTCGAGATGAGAGGTGCGTCCGAGATCCAAGCGTGTTTGGAAGACCGCAAGATTCTCGCGAGCGTCAAAGACGACCGATTCCTCCGGGTCGCTTGTCATTTCTTCAACACCGAGGAAGAGGTCGCGCGCCTCGTCCAAGCGATCGTCTCATGCACTTGAAGGTCGCACTTGTGACGTTTGGTGCATCCCGCCGCAAACGGTTGCGGAAGTAAAGGCCGACATCTGACCCCGGAAAGCGGGAACGTGAACTCCGCACGAAGCTCGCGGTCGAGATCGTTCTCATAGGTCATCACATTATTCGGTACGCACGAGATGACCTTGGAGGGTAACGTGGATTTCGAGATCGATGAGGCGAAGCAACGCAGTCCCGTCCTCTGAATGGACCATCATCGACGGCAAACTAGGAAGGTCGCGCGTGTGTCATCGGCCTGCTCACGTCACCGCCAGCTTCTGATAAGCCTCCCACAAACGACGGATGTCCTCTTCCGTCGTCCGGAGGTGTGTGATGCACACTCTCTGCGTGAAGCGATCACGCAGCCGATTGCGCGAGACGAAGAGTCCAGGCTCAAGATTTACTCGCTCCATGAGCTCTTCGTTCAACCGGTCGAGCGCCTCCGCGCTCTCGACCCCGGAAGGCACGTAACGAAAGCACACAGTGCTCGTCATCACCGGCGCGGAGAGCTCGAAACCCGGGGCCGCCTCAACCCAAGACGCAAAAAGTTGCGTCCATCGCAAGTGATCTTCGATTTTCTCTCGTACGGCGCGCGCTCCATAGACTTTGAGCGACATCCACAGCCGAAGCGCGCGGAAGCGGCGCGAAAGCTCCATCGTGTGCTCCATGGGTTGGCGGATCTGGCCTTCGGAGGCGCTCACTTTCAGATATTCCGGCACCACCGTGAAGAAGCGCCGCATAAAGTCGACATCGCGCACGAGCAGGCAGCTCGTGCCGACGGGAACGAAGAGCCATTTGTGCGGATCGATGGAGAGGGAGTCACAAAGCGCGAGCCCCGAACGCATCCATGCGCCGCTTTCGGCAGCCGCCGCCAAAGCCCCGTAGGCGCCATCGACGTGGAGCCAGAGGCCATAGCGCTCGCAGACGCCTGCGAGCTCCTCGAGCGGATCGACCGCGCCGCTGCCAATCGTCCCTGCAGTCGCGGCGACGGCGGCGGGTCGTTTGCCGCGAGCGCGATCTTCTTTGACAGCCTGCTCCAGGGCCGCGGGGCTCATGCGGAACTTGTCGTCGGTCTCAAGCCTTCGGAGTGCCTCGGGTGGAAGCCCGAGAAATCGCAACGCTCGGTCCATAGAGCTGTGCGTCTCTTCCGAAAAATAGAACGTGAGATTGTCTCCGGCGCCGGCCCGATGGCGGGCAAGGGCTAGCCCCATCAAGTTCGCCAGCGAGCCACCGCTCGTGAGAACACCGCCGCCACTTTTGGGATAAGCAAGCAGAGACTGTATCCAGCCGACGACCTGAGCCTCGACGGCGGCGGCTGTAGGTCCTCCTCGAACGAGACTGACGTTCTGATTCATCGTGGCCGCCAAGATGTCGGCGACGACGCCGACAACGCCCGTCGAGTTCGGGATGTAGGCAAAGTTCCCTGGGCTCTGAAGGTGCGTCGCATCGGGCACGATTTTCTCGCGAAACTCCTCGAACACGGCGGCGGGTGCACTACCTTCGGTCGGTAGCTCTTCGCAAAAGAGCTCGAAGACGTCCTTCGTGAGCTCGGGAGAAAGAATCGGCCCGTCGCCGCCGGGCTCGCTCATGTAGTCGATCATCCAATCCACCGCGTCGTGGGCAAAGCGTCTTAAAGCATCAGCGCTCAACACATCACGCGCGTCCAATTCGAACGTTCTCGGTCCTTCCATATCAAGAAAAGCTTATCATTCTATTCTCGGACCACTCTCGGGCGCCCGATCCCTGTTACGCTCGGCCATCGACGCACGACTCTACTACTGCTACCTTCTGCGCTGCGCGGACGGAATTTTCTATACCGGTATTACTACCGACTTCGAGCGCCGAGTCGCGGAGCACAACTCGGGACGAGGGGCGCGCTACACAGCGTCGCGCGATTGTCAGACATCGCCAGTGCTCCTGGGTATGTCACCGGCGGGCTTTGCTAGGGTATTCAAGCGGGCTTTCGATACGCCTCCGGTCGAATACCGGCGGGAGCGCCAAGGTGTCGACGAGATGTGGCGAGCTTTCTCTACTAGCGCCTAGCGCGATCTACTTCTTGTCGCCGCCTTTCAACGCGTCGCGGAGCGTCTGGGCGAGAGAGCCAAAGCTTTCGCTCTGCGCACGGTCCTGACGCTCGGCAAAGTCGCGCGCTTCGCTCTTTTCTCGGCCTTCAGTGACGGCTTTCGCACTCAGGCGGATCCGCCCGCGCTCGGCATCGATTTCAAGCACGATCACCTCCACGTCACTTCCGACGGGAAAAGCCCTTCGAAGATCCTCGTCATGGTCGAGGCCGGTCTCTTCGACCGGAAGCAAACCCGTGGTCCCGGGCTTCAGAAATACGAAGACGCCATAATTCTCGTGGCGCTCGACTTTACCGACGAGCCGAGCGCCGAGCTCGACCTTTTTCGAAGCTTGCGCGTGCGCGCTCTCGGCACGGACAGAGCCTTCATCGACGATGGCCACCCCCATGCGCTTGCGCTCCGAGTCGATCGTCAGGATCTCGACCGCGACCTCGGTACCCGGCAAAACGCTCGCTTTCCATCCATCGGCCTTGCCCGTCGGCGGGAACGTGGAGACATGTGCCAAAGCTTCGATACCCGTCACGATCTCGATGAACGCTCCGAAATCGGCGAGGCGCACGACGCTGCCGCTCATCACTTGACCGACGCGATAGGTCGTCGACACCGTCAGCCACGGGTCGGCTTGAAGCTGCTTCAAGCCGAGCGAGATCCTCCCTTGCTCCTCGTCGACGCGCAGGACTTGCACCGTGATCTCGTCGCCCGGCTGGACGACGGTCGAGGGATCGGTCACACGCGACCAGCTCATCTCCGAGACATGAAGCAATCCTTGGACGCCTCCACCGAGGTCGACGAAGGCGCCGTACTCGCGCACCGATACGACGTGGCCCGGAAGAACGGCGTTGGGAACGATGAGTTCGCGGACCTCCTCGGCGCGCTCCCGCTGCTCCTCTTCGAGGAGCGATCGACGCGACACGACGACGTCCTTGCCGTCACGCTTTATCTCGACGATGCGGAAAGTGTAGACCTTGCCCTCGTGAACCGAAGGATCTTCGGTGAAGCGCGTATCGATTTGAGAGATGGGGCAGAACGCGCGCTGGCTTTGAAAACGAACTTCGAAACCACCTTTGATGGCTTTCTCGACGCGCCCTTCGACCGGGAGCCCCGACCGATACGCGTCTTCCAGAGCGTCGCGCGTCGCGGCTTGCCGTGCGAGCTTGTGCGAAAGCTTGATGCCGCCGGAAGTGGAAACGACGACAGCTTTGACTTTGTCGCCAACTTTCACCGAGTCTTGTTCACCAAGCTCACCGGGCTCACCAGGCTCGGTGAGCTCTACGAGATCGATCGTCGCCTCGCCTTTGCTGCCCACGTCCACGAAAGCCACATCGGAGCCGAGGGCAACAATCGTCCCTTCGACCGCATCACCTTCTTGCAACGATGACGGCTGTAGAGACGCCTCGAGCATAGCGGCAAAGTCTTCTTCCTCTTCCTCCGTAGGGGCGTTCTCGTCGTTTTCCTCGGGCTCTTCGGGCTCGCTCGGACCGGACATCGTAGGTCTCCTTTCGGATGAGGGAGCATCATAGTCCAAGAGAGCGTCGTTTCCACCCTCCGGAAAGGTCGACATCGGCGCCATCTCTCATTACGATTTCGCATGCTCTATCGTTTCGCGGTCTCCATCGTGCGTGGGTTGCTCCGAATCTTCTTTCATCGCATCGAGGTCACCGGCCTCGAGAACGTTCCCGAAGACGGTGGCGGGCTCGTCGTCTCGTGGCATCCCAATGCGATCATCGATGGCGGGCTCGTCCTTGTTCATTTTCCGCGGCAGATCGTTCTCGGCGCCCGTCACGGGCTTTTCGCGTGGCCGGTCCTCGGCCAGCTCATGCGGACACTCGGGATTGTGCCCGTCTATCGGCGTCAGGATTTTGTCGGTTCTGACGAAGAGCTGCGGCGCGCAGCCAACCGGAAGAGTCTCGACGCGCTCGCCGTGGCGATCGCGGAGGGTAGGTTCGCAGCACTCTTCCCGGAAGGAGACAGCCACGACGAGCCTTTCCCGCAGGAGCTTAAAACGGGCGCCGCGAGGCTCTACTACCGTGCTCGCGAGCTCACGCCTGAGAATGCCCCGCCTCCCGTCATCATCCCCATCGGCCTGCACTACGACGAGAAACGTCTTCTGGGCTCGAGCGTGCTCGTCGCCATCCACCCGCCGCTCGAGCTCGACGAGACACTATCGGCCCCGCCTGCTGAGAAAGAATCGAGACGCGAGCAGTATCGACGGCTGACCGGAGAGCTCGAACGGGTGCTCCATCAGGTCGTCCACGCCACCGAGAGCTGGCAGCATCACCATGCGATGCATCGCGCGCGAAAGTTGCTACGCGCTGAGAGAGCCCATCGCGCCGGCGCTTCGCCCCCGCGTCCCGACATGAAGGAGCGCGTCCTCGCTTTCTCGCGAATGTGGACGGGCTACAACACGCGCATAGGCACACACCCCAAGGAAGTCGAGCAGCTATTTGCGCGCGTTCGAGACTATGACGAGGACATGCGGGAGCTCGGGCTTCACGATCACGAGCTCGACAGCTCACCGCGACTCGCCTCGCCCTGGCTCGGTGCCTTCGTCGTACTGCAAGTCATGCTCGTCTATCTGCTGCTCCCCCCAATCCTGATCCTCGGCTATATCGCGAACATGCCCGCCGCGCTCGCCGTGTGGCTCATGTCGAAAAAAGCCGCGCGCAAACAAAAAGATGAAGCTTCGATCAAGCTCGTCGCCGGTGCAATTGCTTTTCCCGTCACATGGTTCGTGGTCGCCTTGCTCGTGGCTCTCGGCAATCGACTCCTCGAACCCATCTATCCGGCGATACCGGGCTCGCCCCTTTTGACGGGAGTCGCTGCTTTTTTCTCGAGCGCGGCGGGCGCCTATGTCGTGCTCAACTATCAGCGCCTCGCGCGGCACACGGTGCGCTCGATTCGCGTGCGTCTCACGCGGTATCGCCGCAAAGCCGCACTCGAGCTATTGCGACGCGAACGTGCCGAGCTCTATGACGGGTTTGCGAAGCTCAGAAAAGGGCTCGATCTTCCCGGCCGACTCGAGCCGGACGGCCGCGTGGTCGACGCTGAACGAGGTGACGCGTAGGGATTCCCCTACGATCGCGCGTTCCCCTGGAACCGCAACTGATTCATTTGCTATAGTTAGAGTTTGGCGTTCTCCTTGCAGGCAACTGCCCTGCGATGGAAACCGAGCACATCTCGAATCAAGGACGTCTAGAGATCGCATCACTCCCCCGCATCGTGCGCGATCTTTGGCGTGCGAAAGCGACTGGCAACCTTCATTTGTGGAACCGCGACGCCACGAAGCGTCTCGTTTTCAAAGACGGCCACATCGTCTTCGCCGGCACCAACGTGGAAAAAGAAAAGCTCGGCGAGCGGCTCGTACAGGCCGGAAAGATCGACCGCTCCGTCCTCGAACTGTCGTTTCGTGTCATGGAGCGCTCGGACGAACGCTTCGGCAAGACGATCGTCGAAATGGGTTGGGTGAGTCCTATGGAGATGCAGCGCTACGTCGCCACCCAAATCAAGGACATTATTTATTCGGTTTTCACTTGGAACGAAGGCGACTACCGATTCGAAGCCGTCGACGACCCCGTACCAGCCGAGCTCATCCTCGAGCTTCACACAGCGGAAGTGATCTATGAAGGTGCTTGCCGGGTCATCAACATAGCGGCGATTCGTGCCGGCATCGGGTCTTTAGGCAACGGCTTGAAGCTCGCCGACGGACAACGGTTGAGCATACCCGTTACTCGAGAGGATGGCTTCATCTTGTCGCGTGTGAAAGAGTGCACTTCGATTGGCGACGTCGTGTCCACGTCACCTCTCGGCGAAGAAGAGTCGCTTCGACGGATCTACGCGCTCGTGCTCGCTGGCGTTTTGGATATCGAAGAGCTCGGAGAGAGGGAGCGCCGCCCGTCGACCGAAGCCGACGAAACGCGTGACATGACCGATGAAGAACGCCGCTTCCGCGATTCGCTCGCAGCGCGCCACTCCGCGCTCGAGCTCGGTGATTTCTACGATCGCCTCGGCGTCGATTTCGGTGCGTCGGGCAAGAGAGTGCGAGAGGCCTATGATGAGGTCATGGCATCGCTCGAGCCTGAAGCACATTTCAGCGCCTATCTGGGCAACGTGAAAGAGCGCCTTTCGAAGGTGCGGCTAAAGGTGCGCGAGGCCTATGAAGTGCTCAGCGTGCCTGAATCGCGCCGACTCTACGATCGTCGACCCGAGGGTCTGGCTGTTGGGTTCACGGGCAGCGAGACGATCGCCGCTCTCACGTTGGATCCCCGTTCCCAACCGGTCGCCGTCAAATCTGGTACCGATGCCGATGAAGCGGAGATCGTGTTCCTTGAAGCGAAACGGCTCCACAACGGCGGAGACTACTTCGACGCCATCGGAGCATTAACCCGAGCGGTACAGCTAGAGCCTACAAACGGCAGCTATCACCGGCTTCTGGCTCAGTGGCTAGTCGTCACACGAAACGCATGCGGTAGCATGCAGGATCTCGCCTATTTCCCTATGGGGAGGGTATTGTATTCAGCGAGTGACCCGATAGTTGAGCCGCACGCGTTCGTGTGACGGTGGGAAGGGTATTCTAATGGGCAGGCCTTGTCAAGGTTTACTTATAATTCCCCAAGCAATGGTACCGAACGCTCGACCAGCTGCATGCCCGCAAAGAACAGATCGAGAAAGAGCTGTTTTTGCGCTTGCGGGATCTGTTTTCGCTTGAGGTTGACATGGTGTTTTACGACCTGACGTCGACGTACTTCGAAGGTCAAGGCCCTCCGGGGCTCGGCGCCCACGGCTACAGTCGCGACCGCAGACCGCGTAACCGGCAAGTGCTTGTCGGTCTGGTGATGGTGGACGGTTGGCCGATCGCCCACCATGTTTTCGCCGGCAACTGGCGTGACGCGAAAACGGTGCCGCAGGTGCTCAACGATCTCAACGAACGATTCGGTTTGCACCGCGTGGTTTTTGTCGGCGACCGAGGGATGGTAACGAGCGACAGCCTGGCGGTGGTGCGCTCGCGCAAGCAGGGCTATCTCGTCGGGCTGCAAAGACGACGGCGCGAGGAGGTCTATCGTTACATCGAGCGCGCCAGCGGAGAGTGGATCGACTGCCCTGGTGGCATCACGGTGAGCGAAAAAGCCGAGCCACCTAAGACTCGTGTGCAAGAAGTCCGCTCCGAGCAGTCTGGCGTGCGCATCTTCGTCGTTCACAGCGACGAAAGGCTCGCCTACGAGCGCGGGCAGAGGCTGCGGGCCATGGGACGTGCCCGTGCGGCATTCGAGGCCCTTGAGCGCCGCGTGCGCGAGGGACGATTGAAAGCCCCCGAGAAAATCGGTGCCGCCGCCGCGCGCATACAGGCACGCCACCACGGTCACCGTTACTACGACTGGGAGTACAAAAACGCTCGCTTCCGCTTCTTCGAGCACCCGGTCAACCTCAAGCGCGAGCAAGCCTACGAGGGTAAGTACGTTATTCAAACCGAGGAGCAAAACCTCTCTCCGGTCGACGCCGTGCGCCTTTACAAGGACCTAAACGAGGTCGAGCGAGCCTTCTCATGCCTTAAGGATGTCATTGAGATGCGTCCCGTTTACCACCAGACCGATGAGCGTGTGGAGGCACATCTTTTCGTAGCTACGCTGGCCTTCCTTGTGCATCGGGCTCTTGAGAAAAAGCTCAAGGTCGCCGAACTCGACCTGTCCGCAACCGAGGCACTACAAGCGCTACGCTCGGTCCGGCTCGTCGACTTACAGCTGGGTTCTGGGCGGACCAAGCGCGTCGTCACGCGCGGCACCGCTCGCGCCAACTCGATCCTGACTGCACTCGGAATCGTTGAACGCGACCCGCCAGCCTTCTCCGAGGAGGTGCTGTCAGCGTAGAGACAAACCGCGGATCTCAGTCCTTTGTTTATGATGACTTAGAGACCTAAAAGGGAAACATGGGCTAGCGGCCAATAGCTGGTAAGATCGCGCGCTTGGACCCGAGAAGCCGCGAGCGCCAAGATAGCAGCGGATATTTGGCGCTCGTCCGCGGAAACCGCAATTTCAAGTACCTCTGGTATGGCCAGATCGTCAGCCTCTTCGGCGATTGGTTCAACCTGATCGCCTCCGCTTCACTCGTCGCTTCGCTCACCGGCTCGGGCCTGGCCGTCGGCGGTCTCTTCGTCGTGCGTATGCTAGCGCCGTTTCTCATAAGCCCGCTTGCCGGCGTTGCGGCCGACCGCTACAACCGCAAGAAGCTGCTCATTCTCACGGACGTCGTGCGGGCCGTCGTCGTTCTCGGCTTTCTCCTCGTACGCTCGTCGGAGCTTCTGTGGCTTTTGTACTCGCTTACCGCCATCCAGCTCGCCATGCATGGTGTCTTCTACCCCACACGCAACGCCATCTTGCCGGATCTAGTGTCCTCTCGAGAGCTCGGCACGGCGAATGCCATCACTGGTACGACGTGGTCGGTCATGCTCGCAATGGGCGCGGCGGCGGGCGGCCTCGTCGCGGGCGGATGGGGCGTCTATCCGGCCTTCATCATCGACTCGGCCACTTTTCTTCTCTCCGCCTATTTCATCACGCGGATCCGCTATGAGCCGGAGCTCCGAGACGCTCACGACAAGAGCCTGCGCGTCGCTCTCCGCGACTATGTCGAGGGGCTGCGTTATTTGGCGCACAACCTCGAAACGCTCGCGGTGGCGCTTCACAAAGCGAGCCTCACGCTCTTCGTTGTGGGGGCTTTCGAGGTCATTCAGGTGACACTCGCGCGGGATTTCTTCGTCATCGGCGAAGGCGGTGGCATCAGCCTCGGCATCCTTTATGCCGTGATCGGGGTGGGCTCCGGCGTCGGCCCGATCGCCGCGCGCTATTTCACCGGCGATCGCGAGAGTTCACTCCAAATCGCGATTTTCATCTCCTACGTCGCAATGGGCGTAGGGCTCGTCATCATCTCGACGCTCGCGAGCTTCGGCGCGGTACTCATCGGCACGCTCATCCGGGCGATGGGTGGCGGCACCCTTTGGATCTTCTCGACTCAGCTTTTGCTCCGAAAGCTGCCCGAACAGATCCGCGGACGGGTGTTCTCCACGGAATATGCCTTTCTGACCCTCGCGATGGCGACGAGCGCTGGGCTCTCCGGGTGGGCGCTCGACCAGGCGACGACGGCCATCCCCGACCTTCTGCGCCTAATGAGCTCGTTAATCTTGCTGCCGGGACTCCTGTGGGGCGGTTTCATCGCGAAAACGCTCTTTCGCAACACCCGCTAAAAACATAGGACTCCGTCGTTCTGGCTGGGGTCGCGCTCCTCGTGTGCTACGTGCCCGCCCGCCGGGCCTCGAGCGTGGCACCTACCGAAGCGCTTCGTTGGGAACGATGGGGGAATGATGGGGGAATAGGTTGCCTTCGTCATCCCCTTGCGATTTTTTGCCGCGCGAGCTCGTCGGCGATGAGATGCGGTGGCCGGTCCTCGGCTAGCGAGCGCTCGAGTATCGTGAGGGTCGTGTCGTAGATCTTGTCGATGCGCGGCAGGACTTTGCTCACGTCGTAAGGGCCAAAGATATCGCCGCTCCCATTTAGCATACCGCCGGCGTTGACGACATAGTCGGGTGCGTAGAGAACACCCTTTTCGTGCAGGATTTGGCCGTGGTGATCTGCCGCGAGCTGGTTGTTCGCGACGCCGGCGACGATCGGAGCTTGCAGCTTCGAGATGGTGTTGTCGTTCAGCACACCACCGAGAGCGCACGGCGCGAAGACGTCCACCTCTTGCCCATAGATGGCATCGACGCCGACGGGGATGGCGCCGAAGCTCGACACACTCCGCTCGAGAGAGGCGGCGTCGGTATCGGTCACGGTAAGCTTAGCGCCCGCGTCGTGTATCAGCCTAGCAAGCTCGAAGCCGACACGGCCGACACCCTGAACGGCAACGCTCAATCCGGCGAGCTCCTCGCGCCCGAGCTTGCAGCGCACGGCGGCCCGGATACCGTGGAAAGCACCGCGTGCTGTGAAGGGAGAAGGGTCTCCCGTCGAAGGAAGACCGAACACGTGTTTCGAAACGCGCGCCATCACCTCGACATCCGCGATGCCGACTCCCACGTCCTCCGCGGTGAGATATCGGCCACCTAAGGCGTCGACCTGACGGGCGAAAGCCTGCCTTGGTGCACAACTCCGATAGAGGCCGAGAGCTCGCTTGGCCCCGACTCCCATCATCCGATCATCTCGCTATCAGGCATCCCGAGCGCCGTCATGGTGTTGAGAATCTTGCACCCGATCCTTGCCTCGACTCTCTGTGCCGCCAACCCTCTCGCTCGCATCGCTGAGCCCACGATAGCCTTGTAGCGATGGAACGTTGTCTCGACTTTGCTCCGTTTGCTGTAGCCCGATTCTGTGTGCCACTTTCGTTTGCCGAGCCGAGCTTGTGCTGCAATGTTGCGATTGCGCTGTCGGCTGCTCGCCGGCCCCGATGCGAGCAGGGCGCCCTTGCGCGGCGGTATCAGCACCCTCGGCGAGCGATGAGCGCTGTGATTCTCGATTGCCTCATAGACGCCGCTGGCGTCGTATGCGGTGTCAGCTCTGGCCGATGAGATGGGACTGTCGCTCTGTCCGACAAGCGATGCAACCCGCGATGAATCGCGGGCTCTTTTGCTCGTCAGCTCGCAGGCGACGACTTCGCCAGTCTGCTCGTCGACACACAGATGGAGCTTGCGATAGTCCCTGCTATTTGGTGCTCTGCGCAGCTGGCCGGCGTGGACAGCGAGACCGCTGCTGTCGATCAAGATGTGCAACGGCGTCTTCTGCTTGTCTTGGTAGAAGGGGACCTTACCCAGCTTCGCCTTGCGCCTCGAGATCGTGGTGTGATCGGGCACATCATTGTCTAGCTTCATCAGAGCGAACAACGATCGCAGCAATCCCTCGCTCTGCCTAGACGACAGATGAAACACCATGCCCAGGGTGACAGCCGTCTCGATGGCGTGGTTCGAGTACTTGCGTTGACGGCCCGGTTTCCTCCTCCTTACAATTGTGGACCGAGATCGCGAGTTGTGCACCATGGCACGTTCTCAACCAACTTTCGCGTGCAGCAATCCGGCTGGGCTTTTGAGCTCGCTAACTAGTACCCGTCCTGACAGGTGTAAGAGGTTGAGAAAAAAGGGTTAATCGCAAATTTAGGGCTAGCCTTCTGAGGGAGTGTCGTTTAGTATCGAGTCGACAAAAACGCAGATTCTAAACGACTTAACTCCAAAGGAGACCAGCCCTAAATGCGAAAAACGATCAACCCACAACCAAGCCTTCGCGAGCCCTGGCTGGAGCTGGAGCACGCACGCGAACTCGAAACGATATCATCGCTGCTCGATGCCCATCCTAAGCTCAATGAGCTGGTACTGCAAGACCTGAGGTCGGTCACCCCATCGGCAGGGAGCGATGTTGGTCGTGGGGGAATGAGCGCGGAGCAGGTTCTCCGGGCGTTGTTGGTCAAGCAGCTGAATCAGTTCACCTATCGGGAGTTGGCGTTTCACTTGGCAGACTCTCGAAGCTATCGGACGTTTTGCCAGCTCGGCATCATAGAGCCGAGCCCGTCGAAGTCGACCCTAGCAGCAAACATCAAAGCCGTGAAGTTCGAAACGCTGGAGAAAATCAACCGAGAGTTGGTGAGTGTTGCCGAGAAGACCGCGATCGAAAAAGGAAGAAAAGTACGAGTGGACTGCACGGTAGTGGAGTCGAATATTCATTCTCCTACGGACTCCGAGCTTCTTTATGACTGCGTCCGAGTTCTCACTCGCCTCATGTGCCGAACTCGCGAACTGCTGGGTACAGTAGTGGTCTTCGGCAATCGAACGCGTCGAGCGAAGAGACGTCGACTGGGAGTTCTAAACGCGAAGGATAAGGAACAAAGGCGTCGCGTCTATCGAGATCTACTGAAGGTGTCGGAAGAAACCTATCGCTCCGCTCAACGCGTTGCAGACCAGTTGGACGAGTCCGGCTTGACCGAGCCGGTGAAGCGAGCGAGTGCGGAGAAGATCGCCGCGGATTTTAAGCACTTTCTCGTCCTCACCGAAAAAGTCATCAACCAAACTCGGCGTAGAGTGATTGATGAAGAGCGTGTGCCTGCGGAGGAAAAGGTCGTTTCGATCTTCGAAGAACACACCGACATTATTCGCAAAGACCGGCGCGAGACTCTCTACGGTCACAAGGTGTGTTTGACTGGTGGCTCGTCCTCGATGATTTTGGATTGCGTGATCTTGGATGGGAATTCGTCCGATTCAACTCTCGCGGAAACCATGATCGACCGTCAAGTCGAACTCTACGAACGGGCCCCGCGCCAGGTTGCCTACGATGGCGCGTTTTCTTCAAAGGCAAACTTGGAAGCCATCAAAGGCAAGGGAGTTGAAGATGTTGCCTTTACCAAGGCTCACTTCGCGGTGACCGATATGGTCAAGAGTTCCTGGGTCTATCAACGCCTACGGCGATTTCGCTGCGGAATCGAAGGCGTCATTTCGTTCTTGAAACGAGTCTTTGGTCTCGACCGATGCACATGGCGCTCATTGCCTTCTTTCAAATCCTACGTATGGAGTTCCATCATCACCTGCAACCTGTTGGTAATGGCAAGGCACCTATTACGATAATAATGATTACTCTTACTGCGTTTATAGCCATGGATTGCTGACGATTCGCCTCTCGTTTCGTCCAAGATTTTCATTCGCTTCCGAGCCTACGAGGTGCCGACTGAAAACGTATAATACCCACATCTTCGATAGGCCTCTCGTACACCACAAGTTATGGTGTTTCTGGACAGGAACTAACTAGTACCCGTCCTGGCGGACGTAAGAGGTTGAGAAAAAGGGAGTAATCGCAAATTTAGGGCTAGTCTTCTGAGGGGTTGTCGCTTAGAATCGAAGTCGTCAAAAACAAGAGTCTAAACGACTTAACTCCAAAGGAGACCAGCCCTAAATGCGAAAAACAATCATTCCACAACCAAGCCTATGCGAGCCCTGGCTGGAGCTGGAGCACGCACGCGAACTCGAAGCGATCTCGTCGGTGCTCGATGCCCATCCTAAGCTCAATGAGCTGGTACTGCAAGACCTGAGGTCGGTCACCCCATCGGCAGGGAGCGATGTTGGTCGTGGGGGAATGAGCGCGGAGCAGGTTCTCCGGGCGTTGTTGGTCAAGCAGCTGAATCAGTTCACCTATCGGGAGCTGGCGTTTCACTTGGCAGACTCTCGAAGCTATCGGACGTTTTGCCAGCTCGGCATCATAGAGCCGAGCCCGTCGAAGTCGACCCTAGCAGCAAACATCAAAGCCGTGAAGTTCGAAACGCTGGAGAAAATCAACCGAGAGTTGGTGAGTGTTGCCGAGAAGACCGCGATCGAAAAAGGAAGAAAAGTACGAGTGGACTGCACGGTAGTGGAGTCGAATATTCATTCTCCTACGGACTCCGAGCTTCTTTATGACTGCGTCCGAGTTCTCACTCGCCTCATGTGCCGAACTCGCGAACTGCTGGGTACAGTAGTGGTCTTCGGCAATCGAACGCGTCGAGCGAAGAGACGTCGACTGGGAGTTCTAAACGCGAAGGATAAGGAACAAAGGCGTCGCGTCTATCGAGATCTACTGAAGGTGTCGGAAGAAACCTATCGCTCCGCTCAACGCGTTGCAGACCAGTTGGACGAGTCCGGCTTGACCGAGCCGGTGAAGCGAGCGAGTGCGGAGAAGATCGCCGCGGATTTTAAGCACTTTCTCGTCCTCACCGAAAAAGTCATCAACCAAACTCGGCGTAGAGTGATTGATGAAGAGCGTGTGCCTGCGGAGGAAAAGGTCGTTTCGATCTTCGAAGAACACACCGACATTATTCGCAAAGACCGGCGCGAGACTCTCTACGGTCACAAGGTGTGTTTGACTGGTGGCTCGTCCTCGATGATTTTGGATTGCGTGATCTTGGATGGGAATCCGTCCGATTCAACTCTCGCGGAAACCATGATCGACCGTCAAGTCGAACTCTACGAACGGGCCCCGCGCCAGGTTGCCTACGATGGCGCGTTTTCTTCAAAGGCAAACTTGGAAGCCATCAAAGGCAAGGGAGTTGAAGATGTTGCCTTTACCAAGGCTCACTTCGCGGTGACCGATATGGTCAAGAGTTCCTGGGTCTATCAACGCCTACGGCGATTTCGCTGCGGAATCGAAGGCGTCATTTCGTTCTTGAAACGAGTCTTTGGTCTCGACCGATGCACATGGCGCTCATTGCCTTCTTTCAAATCCTACGTATGGAGTTCCATCATCACCTGCAACCTGTTGGTAATGGCAAGGCACCTATTACGATAATAATGATTACTCTTACTGCGTTTATAGCCATGGATTGCTGACGATTCGCCTCTCGTTTCGTCCAAGATTTTCATTCGCTTCCGAGCCTACGAGGTGCCGACTGAAAACGTATAATACCCACACCTTCGATAGGCCTCTCGTACACCACAAGTTATGGTGTTTCTGGACAGGAACTAGCTAAAGTTATCGACCCCAACCGTCAGGAGGACTTGCTGACGACGGTCAGACGCACGGGCTCGGACGAATAGTTCTCGATTTCGAGCTGCTTCGCTTCAGTATCGAGGTTGATCCTGACGCCGATCGCCATGATGCCCTGACCCTCGTCCTCTTCGTCGAGGTCGAGGACGATGATGCTCGAGTCGTAGGTCCGAGGTCGATTCACGGTCTCCCAGTAGGGAATGGGCCGGTCGAGGTCGAGGACGATACGCCGTTTGCCGTCCATGCGGAAGTCGCGGGCGTACTTGATCCTCTGACTTGGGAACGAGCCGCGGCGCATGACCGGGCCTCGGGTCCCCGTCATACTAAGAAAACCACACTCCTCCTGGATCTGGAGTGCTTTGATGAGGCCGTCCTGATCGGTCTCCGCCAGCGCGACAAAGAGCTCTTGGCGCTCGTCGTTCGTGCTCCAGCGGTCGATGGTGACTTGAAACGTGTTGGTCTGACCCGCGGCGTGGATTCCCATGACGACAGCGAACGCTCGGAAGGATTCTCTTTCCGCATCTTGAGTGAGACCGACGGGTGCCGCCAGCAGAAATGTGGCAAAGACTAGATTACGCATACTAGTCCGCCTGGTGTCGGTATGTGTCGAGCGCTCGGTGCAGCTCGATTTGCGGAATTGTCACATGATTCAGGTCCTGATGCGAGCTTCAACTCCATCATCACTAGAATCGTGTCACCTAGGACTCAACGAAGACTCGACGAACGAGAGACCGTTCGCCTCGACCGTCACAGTCGACCCTTCTAGGGGTCTATAATCACGCGGGGGTCTATAATCACGCGTTCGTTAAGTCGACTTGTTCCGATATCGAATCCCGTTCAACGGAGTGAGGTATTCAGGTCGGACTTGACAGGCAGCTACGCGCTGTATTCGGTGAGCGAAAACTGGTTGCCTTCGGTGTCGACGATATCGGCGAGGATGATGGGCTCGCCCGGACGCTCCCTCGGCGGCGAAGCGATTTTCCCGCCTCCGGCTTCCACAGCGCGGCAGGCGGCGCGGATGTCTTTCACTTGGATGCCCAAACCGGTGGTGCGAAACTCTCCTTTGCCGCCTCCGTGAAGGGCGACGATGGCGTTTCCGTAAGCGAGCTCGGTCCACTCAGGCGATTCGAACTTCACTTCGAGTCCGATGACATCGCGATAAAAGCGGGTCGCGCGCCATGTCCTGGGCCATGAGCATAACTTGACCGACGTGATCTCCATCGGCATACGTCCTCGACCTGATGGCCTGTTGGCCTGTTGGCTGAATCGTAGCAGACGGGGATGGCGTGTAGCAGCGTCTTTTCGCAGTGCCACTCGAAGAGGCACTGCCCTTCCTGCCTTGAAGGCTGACTCGGACTGTAGTCGCCGTTCCCAGACACAGGCAGGTTGAATCCCAGCTATCGATCCGCTAAGTTGCGATCGAGACGTATCCCATGGCCCTAAGCTCGGGGACTCGCCTGGGTCCCTACGAGATCCTCGCTCAGATCGGAGCCGGAGGCATAGGTGAGGTCTATACGGCCAGGGGCACTCGCTTAGACCGGACCGTCGCGGTAAAAGTTCTTCTTGACCACTTCGCCGAGAGCCCCGAGCGAAAGCAGCGCTTCGAGCGCGAGGCCAAAGCCGTCTCATCAACTACGACGTGTCTGCCGATGGAAAACGCTTCCTCATGATAAAGCGCGCCGACTCCGTCGCTACCGAACTCACCGTGATCTTAGGTTGGGCGGAGGAGCTAAAACACAAGGCCCCTCGTTCGCCGTAGGTTCGATATACGGCAGAGCTGATAAACTCTCCTCCGGTTGCGTCGTGCTGCGATGAATCGTCCCCGCTCCCGTCAAAAGCCGCTATTCGATCCCGTCGAAGTCCGCGTACTTCGCGTCGAGAGAACACCCCGGCCCCCGCCGCCATCTCCGGACGAAGATTTCTCACAACAAATGTTTCTTTTCCAAGACCGAGTCCTCATGATCGGGGAGCTTGAACAAGCCCTCAGCTGCGCGGATTACCGCAAGGCGCTCGAGATCAAAAACAGGCTCCAGGAGATCTACGGAGCCGGCGCTGTTCCTCCTGGGCTTGGCTATCTCGAACGGCTAGGCGCCGATTTCTGGGAGCGCCCGGTCGAGCCGGGCGAGAGACTCTCGGGCTTCAAGACAATCGCCCGCGAGCTCGATGGTGGCGGCCAGCGTTTCCGGAGGGCGCGCAACGCTTTCTTTGAGCGGCTCTTTGTGCTCGAGAGCCCCGCCGAGCTCATCCGACGGGATCCAGAATACGTCGTGTCGATCGCCAACTCTCTTTATGCGCTCGATGACGCCATGGAAGGTCGAAACGCGGTTCGGGACGCGTTGATCCTTGGGCACGATATTCGTCCATTGGACCTGGAGGACGAAGCTGTATCGGACCTACTCGCAGAAGATCTGGCTCCCCGGTGGCTCGCGTGTCTCGGTGCGATACGCCGGCTCTGGCCGCTACCCCAGGAGCTCGACGCTTTCGAGGGGGATCCAGTCGAGCCGGTAGAGGACGACGAACGCGCCCTGGCGTTTTGGAAGTGCCTGAGTGTCGCGCTCGGGAGATCCGGGAACGAGCGTTTGCTGCGCGAGGCACGAAAGCGCATGAAGAGGCTCAATCCCGAGCTCCATGCCGAGCATATGGGCGGTAACTAAACGCCGGCTTCGTTCAGCGCTTTTTTCGCCGTGCGGGTAATGAGCACCGTCACCGCGAGGGTCGCGAGAAGGCCGACGACTTGCAGCGCGAGCTTCAACGTCTGCTCGCTGGCTGCGCCCGACGCGGCTTCGAGCCCGCTGCGCCCGAGGGTTCCGAAATACACATAGAGAAACGAGCCGGGGATCATGCCCGTCCACGAGGCAAGCACGTAGTGCCAGAAAGAAACGCTCGTCAGACCGTAAGCGAAGTTTTGAAAGTTGAATGGAAAGACGGGCGATAGCCGTGTGAGAAAGACGATCTTCCAGCCTTCTTTGGCGACGGCTTTGTCGATGAGGCTGAATGACGGCTTCTCCTGAATCCACGCCTCGACCCGTTTGCGTGCGAGAAAGCGCGAGACGAGAAAGGCGAGCGCGGCGCCGAGAGTCGCGCCGTTCCAGACCGTGACGAAACCGGGAACGAGTCCGAACACCGCGCCGGCGGCGAGCGTAAGAAGCGAGCCCGGGATCATCAGCACGGTCGCTCCTGCATAAACGAGCGCGAAGATGACCATGCCAAAAACACCTAGATCCGCGACCCAGACATTGAGAGATTGGAGCCAGCTCTCGATCGGGAGCTGTCGCGCGGCGACAACGATCGCGGCAATCGCCAACACTACGATTGCGGCCTTGAGATATTTCCTTGCCGCCATCAGGCGCGCCTCCGCTTGTAGAGCCATTTGAAGATGTTCGCGACCGTCGGCGTCAGCTTCGTCTTCTGGTACGCATCGGCGACGCGCTGCACGGAAGCCGACAGTGTCGGATAGGCGTGGATCGTTCCGGAAAGCTTCGAGAGGCCGATGCCGTGTTTAGCTGCCACGAGAAGCTCGTGCATGACTTCGCCACCATGAACGCCGACGACCGTTGCTCCGAGGATTTGGTCCGTGCCTTTCTTGGTGAGCACTTTGACGAACCCCGTCGTTTCGCTGTCGGTGATGGCGCGGTCCAAGTCCTCCCAGTCGGAGCGGAAGACGTCATAGCCGACGTTTTTCTTCTTCGCTTCCTCGTCCGTGAGACCGCACTGCGCGACTTCAGGGTCGGTATAGGTCACCCAAGGCACCCATGTGTAATTGGCTTTCGACTTGAACCAGGGCATAAGAATGTTTCGTACGACGACGCGCGCCTGGTAGTCCGCCGTGTGCGTGAACTGGTAGGGCCCGGCGACGTCCCCGCAGGCGAAGATGTGAGGCTGCGACGTTGTGAGCGTCTCGTCGACGGTGACGCCGCGGCGATCGTAGGCCACGCCCGCTTCCTCGAGACCGAGGTTCTCGACATTCGCCTTCCGGCCCGTGGCGACGAGCAAGGCTTCGGCTTCGAGCTTGCGCTCGCCGCTCTCGTTCTCAACGGTCGCGACGGTGACGCCGTTTTTGTGCTCGAAGCTCGTGGCTTTCGTGACCGTCAAGACTTCGATGCCTTCGTCGGCGAATCGCTGGGTTATGAGCCCGCTCGCATCGGCGTCGTCTCGAGGAAGAAGCCGGGGGAGAAGCTCCACGAGCTTGACGCGAACGCCGAGCCGACGCATGACTTGTGCGAACTCGCAGCCAATCGGCCCTCCACCGAGAATGATCATCGAGGAAGGGGCCTTCGGCATCTCGTCGAAGATCGTCTCATTCGTGTAATAGGGCACGGTGTCGAGCCCCGGGATGGGTAGCACGAGTGCCGTGGTCCCGGTCGCGATAACGAAATTGCGGGCTTTTAGCCGCGTGCCGTCATCGAGCTCCACTTCATGAGGTGAGACGAACTTTGCACGCGCTTGAAAGACGTCGACACCCAGGCCTTCGAATCGCTCGACGGAGTCGTTCGGCTCGATCTTGGCGCGGCGCTCTCGCATGCGGGCAAAGACGTCTTCGAACCGGAAGGAGGGCTCCATCTCCGCGAGACCCATTTTCCTGGCATGGCGGATGCGCTCGACGAGCTTCGCAGAGGAGATCAACGCCTTGGACGGAACGCATCCGTAGTTCAGGCAATCGCCTCCCATCTTCTTGGCCTCGATGAGCGCGGCGCGTCCACCGAGCCCGACCGTCCCCGCCGATGTGACGAGACCTGCTGTACCGGCACCAATCGCGACGACGTTGTAGACGCCCTCTCCTTTTGTCTCCGTTGGACTCATATGTTCAGAGTCTCCTTCAATTCTCGTTGGAACCCCTGTGACTTGGCTCATACTTTTAGCCGGTTGCGTTTATCGTTGCAACCGGTGCCTTCGATGAGAAAGCATAGGGCCGTGATTCTCGGCATCGACGAGGCAGGGCGCGGACCGGTTCTCGGTCCGATGGTGGTGGCGGGTGTCGTCCTCAAGCCTCAAGCCGCTTCGGCGCTGACCCGGCGCGGGGTCATCGACTCGAAGGAGTTCGGGGCAGGGGAGGAAGCGCGCGAGCAACGTGGGGAGCTAGCGAAGCATATCCGGCGCCTCGCCGAAGACGTGCAAGTGGTGGTATGCGACCACGAAGAAGTCGACCGCTATTGCGACCACGGGCTTCTCAACGCGCTTGAGCGCATCGCCGCCACGAACATCATCGACCGAACCGTCGCCGTCAAGCGCATCATCGCCGATGGCGAGAAAGTCTTCGGGCTCCTGCGACAGCGCTACGCCCATCTGCGGGCGTTCAATTTCGGCGAGCAGCACCACGTCGCCGTCGCCGCCGCGTCGATTATCGCCAAAGTGCGTCGGGACGCTCTTTTCGGTGATATTGCCGCGCGCTACGACGCGGAGTTCGGACCCATCCGCGGCGGCGGCTACGTCAATGCCGCCACCGCGGTGTTCTTGCGGCGCTATCACGCGCGATACCAGCGTTTACCCGATGAGACGCGCCGTAGCTGGGGATGGAAAGTTCTGGAGGAGCTCGAGCCGAGGCCGCTTCCGCTCTTTCCGGGCGGTCACGGATCGGCATGAATCGCTTTTGGATGTGCGGCGGCCGCGGCCTATACTGGTCGTTGGGAGCCGGAGTTCACATCTAGAAATCACCGAGCGTCGCTGCCCTTCGACGAGACCCTCGGCCGTAGGTTCACTTAAGTAATGACAACCGTCGCAAGACGAGCTCTCGAAGTGGCCGCTGTCGGCGGCCTGGCACTTACCATCGCCGCGACACTACACGCGATCGAAAAACCCAAGATCGAGCGTAAGCTTCTCGAAGAGCACATCCAATATCTTGCCTCGGACGAGCTTGCCGGCCGGGGAAATGGCGACAAAGGCCTTCGCTTAGCGGCGGCCTATCTCGCGAAGCAATTCGAAGAGATCGGACTCGACCCCGCGGGCGAGCAGGACCGTTTCTACCAGACGTTCCGTATAGAGCTCGACAAAGAGATCGGGCGTCACACAGAAGTCGCGCTTCGATTCTCGGAGCGTGAGCGACCCCTGGAATATCCGTCCGATTTCGTCCCGATGACGTTCAGCTCTGCCGGCGAAGTCTCGGCCTCCGTCGTGTTCGTCGGCTACGGTGTGACCGCACCCGAGCACGATTACGACGATTACAGCGGGATCGACGTCGAGGGAAAGATCGTGATGGCGCTCCGCTATGTTCCGGGGCAGGCGCTAGAGCGAGGACCTTTCGATAAGAACGGGTGGCACGCTACTTTCGTTCGCAAGGCCGAGAACGCCATTAGCCATGGCGCCGCAGCGATCATAATCGTGAATGGCCCGCTGCATCATCGCGAGGATCCTCTCGTGCCATTTGGAGTGAACGACGGTGCCGAGGGACTTCCCGTGCCCGTCATGCATCTCGGCCGGGCACATGCCGAGGAGATCCTCGGGGCGCAAGGCTTGAACCTGCGCGACCTCCAGCACCGTATCGATGAGCGACTCGTCCCGAGGTCCGTCGAGCTCGAAGGCGTCTCGATCAAGCTTTCGATCGACTTCCGGCGAACGATTGTGGAAGTGTCGAACGTGCTCGGCTACTTGCCGCCCACCTACGGAAGGACGCGCGAGCACATCGTGATCGGAGCGCACTACGATCATCTTGGGCTCGGGCAAAAGGGGAGTCGTGAGCGGACGGCGACGGGCCAGATCCATAACGGCGCCGACGACAACGCGTCCGGCGTCGCCGGCATGCTCGAGCTCGCCCGCCTCTTTTCCGAGATGGAGCATCGTCCCCGCGGCATTCTCTTCGCGGCGTTCGCGGGTGAAGAGCTCGGCCTTCGCGGCTCCTATCACTACACGGAGAGCCCGACGCGCCGTCTCGAGGACACGATTGCGATGGTGAACCTCGACATGATTGGTCGGCTCCGCCACAGCCGCATCTTCATTGGAGGTGTCGAGCTCGTTCCGAGCCTCGTAGAAGCTGTGGCAGAGCTGAGCGAGGACGAAGGCTTGACCTATTCGGGCCGCTTCTCGGCCGCAGGCGCGAGCGATCACGCGTCGTTCGTCCGTGCCGGTGTGCCGGCATTATTCCTGTTTACGGGACTTCACGGCGACTACCACAAACCCACCGACGATTCCCAGTTCGTCAACTATGAGGGAGTGGAGCGGGTTCTCCGTTTCAGCTATAACGTCGCCGACTTTCTGCTGCGTACCGACGAGCGACCCGTGCTCCGTGTGTCGCGCGGTGGCGACATCGTTTCCCGGCGTCGGGCCGAGGACGAGGCCGCCTACTTCGGTATCGGCGTCGACAACAACTTCACCGGCGACGGCGTACGCTTCTCTTACGTGGAGCATGGCGGGCCGGCCGCGCGTGCCGGACTGCAAGCGGGCGACGTGCTGCTGGAGCTCGATGGGCGCGTCGTGTCGACGGGTAGGCGGGCTACAGCGCTTCTCCGGCAAAAACGGCCGGGAGAGACCGTCAACGCGAAAGTCCGGCGCAACAATCAAATCTTGGAAGTCAAAGTTCAGCTTTCCCGCTGGCCTTAGGCAGACGTGCAGCTTTTCGCGCGTCGCCACCCAAGCTCTGCCAATTGAGCGCAAGCTGAGTCCTTCCGTGGATTGTGATCGATGAGCTCGTCCGCGGATCATGGGCCGCTGCTTTGAGGAAAGTAGGGTTAGACGGGGTGCGCTACCAACTCCGTCACGATCCCTCCTTCAAAGGCCTAGGCGTCGGCCTTTTCGGAAAAGCCGGTGCACGTCAGAGCTGGAAGCGCGGTCGCGAGCTTTTGGTCGATGCGCCCATAAGAGAGGAGCTTTATCGCACCTGCGGCATACGCGTTCTCGCGATCCCACGGCGTTCCCAGCTCCGCGTGATCGATGGACGTTAGGACGCCTCTATGGACGCAAAAAGACTGGTGCTGGCGCCGTGGAGCTCATCCTCGTTCAGAACTGGGTTCGAGGAGCTTGAGCGCTTCGTCCCCACCGAGCGCTAACTCGCGCGCGCCTTCTTATAAAGCCCGTTTTCCTCCAGATACCGCCGCAGATGCTTCACGTGCTGCCACATTGCAGGCTTGAGCTTCGCGTTATAAAGAAGCGCGGCGGGGTGGTAGAGCACCATGAACTGGATCCCCGGATAGTCGGGCAGCGTAAAAAACTTTCCCGCTTCGTCGCTCATCTGAAAGCTCGGCTTCGACTTGTCCATGTGCTTGAGCGCCGTCGCTCCGAGCAGTAGCACGACTTTCGGCTTGACGAGCTCGATCTGACGCTGCAAATAAGCAATACATTCCGCCGCTTCCTCCGCGCGCGGGTTGCGGTTCTCCGGCGGCCGGCACTTGACGACGTTGGCGACGAGCATGTCGCGATTGGTGTCGATGCCCACGGCGTCCATGATCTTGTCGAAAAGTTGCCCCGCTCGACCGACGAACGCGAGGGCTTGCTTGTCTTCGTTATCGCCAGGCCCCTCACCAATCGTCATGATATAAGCGGATGGGTTGCCTCGGTCGACGACGATGTTCGTCCGCCCCGCGTGCAGAGCACATTTATCACACCCACTGTCGCGCAGCTTTTCCTTGAATTCTACGTAGGTTTCGGCCCCGAGAATGGTATTGGCGCCAGCGTCGAAAAGGTCGAACTGCATGCGCGGGAGTATATAGCTAAGGGCCTGCTACGGGATAGACGCCAGTAACTCTTTCGTGTGCTCGTGCTCTGGATGTTCGAAAAGCTCCACGCGGGACTGGAGCTCGACGAGCTTTCCCCGATGCATCACTGCGACTCGATCGGCGACGTGCTCGACGACGCGCAGATCGTGAGCGATAAACAGATAAGTCAGCTGCAATTTTTCCTGAAGCCCGAGCAGCAGGTTGAGGATCTGCGCTTGTATCGAGACGTCGAGCGCGGTCACCGGCTCGTCGGCCACGAGAAAATCGGGCTCGAGCGCGAGAGCCCGCGCGATGCCGACGCGCTGGCGCTCGCCGCCGCTGAGCTCGTGTGGGCAGCGGCCCGCAAGCTCCGACTTCAGCCCGACGAGCGCCAGAAGCTCCATCGTTCGCTCGTTGCGCTCCGCTTTCGTGCCGAGGCGGTGGATCGTCAGCGGTTCGCGCACGATCGTTCGCACCGTCATCGTCGGGTTGAGCGAGGAATAGGGATCTTGAAAGATGATTTGCATCCGGCGCCGCATCTTTCGAAGCGGCTCCCGCTCGAGTGTCAGGAGATCGACGCCGTCGAACTCGAGGCTGCCGCGCGTCGGGTTGATCAGCCGCAGCAGGATCCTTCCGAGCGTGCTCTTCCCTGAGCCGGACTCACCGACGAGCGCAAGGGTCTCGCCTGTGTATATTTCGAGGCTCACGCCGTCGACCGCCCGCACGTCGCCGCTATGCCGCCTCAGGAGGCCATGCTGGATGGGAAAAAGCTTTACGATGTCGCGCGCCGAGACGAGAACGGGAGGTGGCTTCGGCGCGGCATCCGTCATCGAGTGACACTCGTCGTCATTGCCTCTCGCACGGCGTCGTTCTTGTAGCACGCCGTGCGGTGATGCTTCTTGCTACCGACCCGCTGAAGCGTAGGTACTTCTTGGTCGCACGGCTCGAACAAGACCGGGCAACGCGGGCCGAAGGCGCAGCCGGGCGGGAGCGTGGCGAGATGCGGCACCGTGCCTTCCATCGCTTTGAGCGCGGCCTTTCCCGGCTCGCCGCCGCGCGCTTTGGGAAGAGACTGCCAGAGCCCGTCCGTGTAGGGATGGCCCGCGTGGGCAAGAACTCTCTCGACCCGACCCTCCTCGACGAGCCGGCCGGCATACATCACTGCGACCCTATCGGCGTTTTCTTTGACGAGGCCGAGGTCGTGGGTGATGAGAAGAAGCGACAAGCTCCGCTCTTCCTTGAGCTCGCGCAGGAGCTCGAGGATGTGCGCTTGGAGCGTTGCGTCGAGCGCGGTCGTGGGCTCGTCGGCAATCACGAGCTCGGGGTCGCAGGCAATGGCCATCGCGATCAAAACCCGCTGCTTCATCCCGCCGCTCATCTGATGCGCGTAATCGCGGACCCGGCGCCCGGCGTCGGGGATTCTGACTTCACGGAGAAGCTCGACAGCGCGATCGCGCGCGTCGTTTCGCGTCATGCCGAGATGCGTCCTGAGCGGCTCCGCAAGCTGGCTTCCAATCGTACGCACGGGGTTGAGCGCCGAGCCCGCTTCTTGAAACACGAGTGCGATCTCTTTGCCTCGAATCCGTCGGAGCTCTTCACGGCCGATCGTCAAGATATCGCGCCCTTTCCACAGGATGCGGCCGCTCTCGAAGCGGCCGGCGCTCGGCAAGAGCCGCATGACAGAGAAGGCGAGCATCGATTTCCCGGAGCCGGACTCGCCCACGAGCGCCAGCGTCTCGCCGGCTTCGAGCGAGAGCGATACGTCGTTCACGGGGCGGATGAGCCCGGTATCCGTCTCGAGGGACGTCGTGAGCCCCTGAATCTCGAGCAGCTTGGCGTTCGTCGGGGCGGGCATCGGATCAGCTCGCTCGGTGCTCTCCAAAAACGCCCCGGAGCCGATCGGCAATCTCGCCGAGCGTTGCATAAGCTTCGACGGCAGCTAGTATCGGGGGCATCAAGTTGGCGTCTTGCTTCGCGGCACGCTCGACCTCATCGAGGTTTTTCTTCGCGCACGCCGCGTCGCGGCGCGCGCGGACGGCTTTCACGCGCTCGACTTGGTCCCTTTCGACGTCGACGTCGACGCTGAAGACTTCCACGGGAACTTTCTCGTCTTTTTCGAACACGTTGACCCCGACGACGAGCACGTCTTTGGACTCCGTCTCTTTTTGAAAGCGGTAGGCCGCTTCTTGGATCTGCTGTTGTGGCCAGGACGCTTCGATCGCGGCGAGAGCACCCCCTCGGCGATCCAGCTCCGCGATGATGGCCTCCGCTTCTTCTTGAATTGCGTCCGTCATCGACTCCATCGCATAGGAACCACCGAAAGGATCGATGGTGCCCGGGACGCCACTCTCATAGGCCAAAACTTGCTGCGTTCGCAGCGCGAGCTCCGCGGTTTCTTCTGTGGGAAGGCCGAGTGCTTCGTCGAGCGCGTTGCAGTGAAGGGACTGTGTGCCGCCGAGAACGGCGGCCAGTCCTTGAAGCGTCGTGCGCACGACATTGACGTTGGGCTGCTGCGCGGTGAGCGTCGAGCCCGCAGTCTGTGTGTGGAAGCGCAGCATCTGCGCCCGCGGATTCTTGGAGTCGTAGCGGGAGCGCAGCAGCGCGCCCCAGAGTCGGCGGGCGGCGCGGAACTTCGCGATCTCCTCGAGGAAGTTTCGATGGGCGTTGAAGAAGAACGACAGGCACCGGCCGAAGTCGTCCACGTCGAGACCTCTCGCAGTGGCCGCTTCGACGTAGGCGAGACCGTTGGCGAGTGTGAACGCGAGCTCTTGCGCCGCGGTCGAGCCCGCTTCGCGGATGTGGTACCCGCTGATGCTGATGGGATTGAAGCCGGGAAGCTTGTCGACGCAAAACGCGATGATGTCCGTGGCCAGTCGCATGGACGGGCCCGGGGGATAAATGTAGGTCCCGCGCGCGATGTACTCTTTGAGTATGTCGTTTTGGACGGTGCCAGAGAGCTTCTCGTCGGAAACGCCTTGGCGACGGCCAACCGCGATATAGAGTGCTAGCAATGTGCTCGCGGTCGCGTTGATGGTCATCGAGGTCGAGACACGATCGAGCGGGATGGACGTAAAGAGCGTTTCCATATCGTCGAGCGAGTCGATGGCGACGCCGACACGGCCGACTTCGCCTTGGGCCATCATATGGTCCGAGTCGTAGCCGATTTGGGTCGGAAGATCGAAAGCGACGGAGAGCCCGCTCTGGCCTTGCTCGAGCAAGTGCCGGTAGCGGCGGTTGGACTCGGCGGCCGTCGCATAGCCAGCATATTGCCGCATCGTCCATAACCGGCCTTTGTAGCCGGACGCGTGGTTGCCGCGGGTGAAAGGGGCCTCGCCGGCGTGGCCGAGCTTTTCGTCCACGTTCCAATCGGCGAGGTCGTCCGCAGTATACTCGTTGTCTAGAGGCTTCCCGGAGCTCGTACGGAAGTAGGCATCGCGCTCCTCATGCATGGCGCATCTTAACAAAAGCGTCTCAAAATCGTCTCTGGCGCAGAACTTCGTAGAGCGTGATCCCCACGGCGGTCGACAAGTTCAACGAGCGAAGCCCCTCGTCGTGCATCGGGATCGAGACGAGCTGCTCCGGGTAGCGTTCGCGAAGCCCTTCCGGGAGGCCCGCGGTCTCGCGTCCGAAGACGAGCACCGTGCGCGCCGGGTAGCTCACGTCCCAAATCGTGCGCTCCGATTCGGGAGAAATGAAAAACGGCTCACCCATCGCCGGCAAGGTGGCTTCGAGCGTTTCCCAATCGGGCCACGTCTCGACAGGAACACGGGACCAATAATCGAGCCCGGCACGCCGTACTTGCTTGGCATCGAGGGAAAAACCGAGCGGCTCGACGAGGTGCAGGCTCGCGCCCGCGCCGAGGCACGTGCGCCCGGTATTGCCGGTGTTCCAATGGATCTCCGGCTCGACGAGCACGACGTGAAGGCTCGCTTCGGCCATCAACCTCCGCTATTCGGGCAGAGATAGCGGCAGAAAACGACCTTGCCTCCCCAGACTTCGGAGCGCGCCATATCGAGCGGGCAGAGCTCCTCGAGGTCCTTCTCGAAGAAGAGTGGGCAACGCTCTGCCGTAAGGAGCTCGTCGATCTGCTTCGCCGGGTTGCTATAGGTGCGGGTGCGCGCTTGGAGCTCGTAATCGTAGGTCTCGCTCCACTTCTTCAAATCTTTCAATAGGAGCTGGACTTTCCGGCGCGCCTCGACCATGTCGATCTCGAGCGAAGAACTGTCCTCGATGATGGCCTCCGCTCGCTCGCGAAGCTTCGAGAGCTCGTCGGCTTGCCCCGTCTGCAACAGGACCAACACCAACGTGAAAAACAGCTTCATGCCCCAAACGTTAGCACGAAGCTTCCCGAAGGACGACTGGCCGAAGGACGACTGGCCGAAGGACGACTGGCCGAAGGACGACTGGCCGAAGGACGACTGGTAACGGAATACCCAATTGAACTACGGTTGTCGTGTGACCGAGCTCAACTTCGAGCGAGCCACAGAGCTCGCACGTCGTCTCCGCGCCCGTGAGCTCTCGGCTACCGAGCTCCTCGAAGCGCATCTCGCACAGATTGCGCACGTCAATCCCGAGGTAAATGCGATCTGCACGCTCGTCGAGGACTCCGCACGCGCCCGGGCGAAGAAATTGGACGCGGCGGCCGAGCGTGGCGAGGCGTTGGGCCCGCTACACGGGTTGCCAATCGCGATCAAAGACCTCGAGCTCACCAAAGGGATCCGCACGACCTTCGGCTCTCCGATCTACAAAGATCATGTGCCCGAGACGAGCGCGCTCTTCGTGGATCGCCTCGAGGCTGCGGGCGCCGTCGTCATCGGCAAGACCAATACGTCTGAGCTCGGGGCGGGCTCGCAAACCTTCAACCCGATCTTCGGGCGGACGAAAAACCCTTACGACTTGACGAAGACTTGCGGCGGGAGCAGTGGTGGCGCCGCCGTGGCGGTAGCCTGCGGGATGTTGCCTTTCGCTGACGGCAGCGATCTCGGCGGTTCGGTGCGCAACCCCCCGAGTTTTTGTAACGTCGTCGGGCTCCGGCCTTCGCCAGGACGCGTGCCCCGATGGCCAAACCTGGACCCGTGGAGCTCGCTCGCGGTCCTCGGCCCGATTGCGCGCAACGTCGAAGACGCCGCGCTTCTTCTCTCGGTAATGGCGGGCCCCGACGCACGTGATCCAATGACGCTCCAGGAGCCGGGAGAGATTTTCTGCGACCCGCTCGAGCGCGACGTTCGCGGCGTGCGGCTCGCGGTGAGTCCCGACCTTTCTAGCTTCCCGGTGGAAAAAGATGTTCGTGACGTCTTCGAGCGGGCCGTCGACCAATTTGCGGCGATGGGATGTACGGTCGATCGGGCGCAGCCGGACTTCGCAGGCGCCAACGAGATTTTTCAGGTCTTGAGAGCGCATGGCTTCGCGATGGCCTACGCCCAGGATCTCGAGAACCACCGTAGCCTCATGAAGGAGACGGTCGTGTGGAACATCGAGAAAGGTCTCGCGCTCTCGGGCGACGAGGTCGCGCGCGCGCAAGTGCGTCGAGACGAGCTCTATCACCGCGTGCGGCGCTTCATGGAGAGCTACGAGTTTCTCCTGCTCCCGGTCACCCAAGTTTCTCCATTCGACATCGACACGGAGTGGGTGCAGGCGATCGACGGGATTGCGATGGATTCCTACGTCGACTGGATGCGGAGCTGCTTCTACATCACGCTGACGGCGCTTCCGGCGATGTCCATCCCGGCAGGGTTCACGCCGGAAGGCCTCCCCGTGGGCCTTCAAATCGTGGGCCGCTACCGTCAGGAACGCGCGGTCTTCGAGCTTGGCCATGCGTTTGAGCGCGTCACCGACGTCGGCGCCCGTCGCCCGCCTCTCGTGAATGTCTTGTAGAACGAGACTGGCCGCCGACGAACATCTTTCCTACAATAGAAGAGATCCCAAAAACCGAAAGGTGCAGCATGACTGCCGCCTCAGCAATCGAGTGGCGAGCGACGAATCTCGTGGCTCTCGGGGAAGAGCTTCAGAGCAAAGTCGCCCGCGTGAGCGAACAGTTCGACGAGCGTGCGAAGTCCGCGCGCAATCCGGATGAGGCGAGCCGCCTGAGGCAGCGCCTCGGGCAACTCGTGGAATCGATCCAAACCAGCTACCGCGACCGACTGGAGAAAATGTCCGAGAACGGGAGCGAGCGGGATCATTCGCTTTACGACCACTCGCTCGCCGGGATCGACATGGACCGGCTCGTCTATCGCGGCGACCGGAAAGCGTTGGCGGAGCTTCTCGCGGATGCGAGCTTCTCGTCCACGGTGAATCGTCTACTTGCCGAGCTCAAGCCTCACAATGCGCGCAAGGAGCTCTTGACGCGCGCGCTCAAGATCTCGCGCGGGATGATGCCGGGCCTCTACCAAGTGACCGACGGCTGCGCGAAGACGCTCCAGCTGAAGGTGGACATCGAAATTTACGTCAACCAAGACAGCCGTTTCAACGCCGCATGCTACCCGCCGGTCAAAGAAAAAGTCCTGCTCGTCGTCACGAGCTCCCTCCTGGAAAAATTCTCCCAGGACGAGCTCGCTTTCGTCATCGGCCACGAGCTCGGTCACTATTTGTACGAGCATACGCGGTTTCCGGTGGACTACATTCTGGAGAATAACGGCGGGAGCCTCTCGCCGCTCCATGCGATGAAGCTCTATGCGTGGATCCGGAACGCGGAGATCACGGCCGACCGTGTCGGGATGATCTGCTGTCGCAAGTTCGACGTCGCGGCGAATACGTTCTTCAAGCTCTCTTCGGGGATCACGTCCTCGGCGTTCAAGTTCAGCGTCAAAGACTATCTCGCGCAGCTCGAAGATCTTCGACACGAAGTGGCGCAGCAAGAGACCGATGCGCAGGATTGGTTCAGCACGCACCCCTTCAACCCGATGAGGCTGAAAGCGCTCTAAATCTTCACCCGCGGGAAGCCCTATTTCGAGCTCATCGGCCAGCCGGGCGACGGGCTCTCCGCAGAAAAAGTCGCGGAAGAAGTGTCCGAGCTGATGGGCATCATGGAGCCGACCTACCTCCAGGACTCGACCGACACCGGAGACAAAGCACAGCACTACCTGTTGAGCGCAGGATTTCTGGTCGCGGCCGCGAACGGCGTCGTCGAACACTCCGAGGTGAACGCACTCGCCTCCATCCTCGGCCCGCGTGTGTCCCCGGAGGAGATGCGCGAGATTTTTTCGCGACCCGTCCCCGAGGTACGTGACGAGGTTGATGCACTCGCAAAGGACTTGTCGACGCTCTTGACCGGTGCGCAAGAGCTTCAGCTGATCCAGAATATGGTCGTGATCTCCTATGCGGACGGATCGGTCGATGAGGATGAGATCGAGTGTCTCGTTTGGCTTTGTAACGGCCTCGGCGTTGACCCCGGCTTCATTCAGCAGATCCTGGACGCGGCGATGCGCGGCGTCGATTAGCGACGGCGAGGCGCCCGGGCGCTTTGTGCTACGCTGCCCGCGCGCCCAAGTACCGATGCCCGATTCCGACGCCACGCCCGAAGGCACATCCACGAAGCCACGCCTGGGCCGGCGCCTCGGTTGGCGAGTCGAATATGCCGCACTACGCGGATTCGAGGCGCTCGTTGGCTTGTTGCCGAGGTCCGCGGCTCTCACGCTCGGCCGGGTGTTCGGTTGGCTGGCGCTAAAGCTCGGTGTCCGGCGCGCCGTCGTTGTTGCCAACTTGCGTTTCGTCGGCATGGGCTCCGATGCGGAAATCGCGCATATCCTACCCGCGCTCTACGGCAACATGGGGACGTATGTCATGGACTTGTTGCGGGCGCGCCGGCAGGAGCCACCGTACCGCATCCACGGCCGTGAGCTCTTCCAAAAGCGGGAGCAACGCGGTGTCATCGCCATCCTCGCCCATTTCGGTAATTTCGAGCTACTTGCCCTCGCCTTCGGCACAGTGTTTGATGACGTTCACGTCATCGTGAAACCGATGCATAACCCTTATGTCGAGAATTGGCTCGACGAACGGCGGCTCGCGACGGGCGTCCATATCATCGGGCACAAGAACGCCGCGCGTCGTGCGTTCACGACTTTGAAGCAAAACGGCGTGCTCGCCGCGCTCATCGATCAAGACCCGGGCGCCGAAGGGACGACCATTTCGTTTCTAGGCAAACCGGCTCCGACGGTCCGCGCGATTGCGGCGCTGCAGGAGCACATGGACCCCCATGTCGTGAGCGCCTATGCTCGGCTCGGTGATGACGATGTCTACGATGTCGTCCTCGTTCTCGAGGATTTCGAGCTCGACGGGCTCGACAAGCTTGACAGGGACGCGCGCGTGACGAGGATACAAGAAAGGCACAACGAGATTGTCGGCGCCTGGGTGCGGGCCGATCCCGAGCATTGGTTCGGCTGGTTCCACCGCCGCTTCCGTCCATTTCTCGAATATTCGGATTAAATCGTCGTCAAGACGCCCGATGTATAGCAGCTTCGATGCGCGTCAGCTCCGCACGGGAGGCCTCGAGCGCAGAGCGGGCGGTCTCTAGGCGGTCACGCTCTCCGCGGACGAAGCGCGTATACGGTGCCACGGCCTCCTGGATGCGCAGGATGCTCGCCTTCGTCTCCGTTTCGAACTGTTTGCGGAGCGACGTCATGAGCTTTTCTCGCACTTCACCGACTTTGAGGTTGAGCTCGGTTTTGGCCTTGCGACGCTTCGCAGGCAGGACGAGGAGTCCCATGATCGAAAGGGCGCTCGCGGCGAGTATGCCCGTGACGTCGGCGGCGGTCGTCGTGGCGATGGCGGCGACGAGCGCGCCGAGTCCGACAGCACCGACTTCTAGAAGCGCGGTGCTGGCGACCGCCGTCTGGACGGATTCGGCGAGTCGGCTCGATTCGGATTCGCGGTCGTAGTCGTCGATGGCGCGCCGCGCGTCGGCGCCCACGGTCTCGAGCAGCCGCTTGCGATCCTGCACGAAAGTAGCTTGCAGTTTTCCTACGATGCGCGCCTCGTGGGCCGTTCGCCGTTCGTCGAGATGTGCCGTCACCGCCTTCCACTGCTCGAGCTCGCTCTCCACCATCCAGTCGATCACGGCCTCGACGCGTTTTGCGACCACCCGCGGAAGGTCCCCGACGACTTTCTTCTCGAAATCGCTCTTGATTTTGGCTTTGTTGACGAGATCGAAAATGCGGCCGAGCCTCAGCGTCTCTTCGAAAAAGTTGGCCCCGCGGCTCTCGAAGTCGAGAAGCGCATTGTCGATATCCGAGAGCCTGTAGGCAAAGTCGCGGTGCTGATCGCTCTCGTAGATCTCGAGATGGGATTCGATGTCGTCGAGCATCCGAAGGTCGTCTTTGAGTAGGTCGAGCTCCGCGGCCACCACCGCTGTATATTTTTCCGTCAGCGCGCTGCCAACTCCGAGCGGGTTGAGAAGCTTCAAGCGCACGCGCTCGCCGTCGTCGAGAGTCCGGACGACGAACGTCTCGAACGCTTCGAATCGGCTCTCCCGTACGAGCGCGTCGTCGCCTTCGGACTTTCCTTGCGCGGCTTGGCGGGCAGAGACGGGGAAGACCGTCACTTCCATCCCGAGAAGTTTCGACGCGTTGTCGCGCACGAAAGCGATCACCTTTTGGGTGTCTTCCGAGATCATGAGAAGGTCGATTTTGTTAATCACGATGGCTACCTTTTTACCCCAATGGCGGACCCCTTCGAGGAATGCACGTTCGCTCTCGGTGAAAGGACGGTCTGCGGAGGTCACGAAGAGCACCATGTCGGCTCGCGGTAGAAACTCGCGGGTGATTGCTTCGTGCTCACGATGGATCGCATTCGTTCCCGGCGTGTCGACGATGTTCAGGGTCTCGAGTATCTCGATGGGTGCTTCGACGACCTCGAAGGCGTCGCTTTGCGTCTCCCGGCTCTTCCCCTCGCCGTGTTTCACGAGCGTGACCCGTTGGGTCGTGGGCGTGACACCCTCTTCGAGAAGCGGCTCGCCTATGAGCGCGTTGATGAGAGCACTCTTGCCCGCGTTGAACTCGCCCGCGACGACGAGAAGAAAGAGCTCGTCGAGCTGGCGAAGCGAAGCATCGAAGGATGAGGTGTCCTCCTCGTCCATGCTCACACGCTCGAGCGCGAGTCGAAGCTCGGCAAGCGCTCGTCGTTCCTCGACGAGTATCCGGGCTTGCTCGTCGGTCAGGATGTGGGCCAGGGTCATGAACAGTCAGGAAGTGTAGCGTATTAGAAGCGGTTGCGCCGCGCGAGTGCGCGTTCGACGAAAGACTCGCAGTAGCCGAGGCTGTTGACCTCTTCGACGCCGCCATCGCGGCCGGCGCTCTGTGCCTGGAATGTGTCGGGGATGGCCTCGAGAACGACGTCGAGTGGGATGCCCGCACGAAACCACTCGAGAGCGCGGGTGAAATCGGCGGGCGACAGCGTCCCCGGGTGGCCTTTGAAGCGAAAGAACTCGCGCTCGATCTGCTCGCAATAATCTTCGAAAGCAGGGTCCTTCATAGGAGCCACGAAACGCCTTCGGAGGCGACGGCTTTGGCGGCGGCCTCGGCTGCGAACGCCGTCGCGTGCGGCAGTGGGCTGGCGTTTCTAAGCGCCACGAGAAAAGCAGCGGCGAACACATCGCCGGCGCCCGTGGGGTCCACGGGAACGATGGGCTCGGCTGGAACTGCAGGGAAGTCGCAGATATCCGCACCCGCGTAGACACGACAGCCTCTCTCAGCGCGCGTGATGACAAAAGCGCGTCCGGCGAATCGTGCGCCGAGCTCTTCGGGAACGAAAGCATCCTCCTCGCTCATGCAAACGAAATCCGCTTGCGAGAGAGCCGTCGAGGCGTCATCCCACTCGCGGATCGATACGGTGCCGGTGTCGTCCCATTGACGAAAGAACCCTTGCGGCGCCACGCCGCAGATTCCGTGGGGAGTGAGGCGTAGCAGCGGCGCTTCGATCTCGTGAACCACCGGGCAATACAAAACCGCGGCGTCCGCCGCAAGATGTATTCCGCGCAGATGGTGGGCGCGTATAGGTGCCGCGAGGGCGCGCACGCGCTGGCGACGCGTTCCCCCGGCGTAGTCGTTGTCGAATGTCGTGGTGGCCTTTGCCGTGATGGAATGCGTTTCGATCCCTGACAACGTGTCCCAGAATGGGAAATCGGTTCCGGCCGAGGTGATGATCCCGCTCGTTAGCCCGAGGCGTCTGGCGGTGAGCGCTGCGTAGACCGCCGCGCCACCCACCCTGCGGTGACCCTCGATCGTGTCGATGGTGACATGCCCGACCGCGAGAAACTCGAGCGGCGCGCCCGATGAGTAGCGCCTTTCGGGCGCTAGAAGGTACGATTGAGGGGAATGATCTGGACGTCCCTCATCGCCCAGACGAAACGCCGGCTTTGGATGTCGCTCTTTCTCGCGACGCTTGTGGCGCTCGTCTATCTGCATTTCTCGCGATTCTACCAGGGGAGCGGTTACGGCTGGTTCTTCGTCGTGGGATGGGTGCCGGTGACGTTGAATTGGCTCTATGCGGCGCTCGGGCTTGCTCATCGTCTCGATCGCCATCCGTTCAGCCTTCTCGACTTGGGCCTCGTGAGCGACCAAGTTGCGCCGGGAGGTGCCTTCGAGATCGAGCTTCGCAGCGAAGCCCGGCGCAACACCGAACTGCTGCGGCTCTCTGCCGAGCTTCGTTGCACGCTGCAGAAGACGTCGGAGAAAGGACGGCAGCGGACGGTGCTCCAAAGTGAAGAGAGCGTCCTCGGTGAAAAGTTGAAACTCGGGGTGGGCGAGGCCCGAGCTTTCCACGCGACTCTGCCGGTCTCCGAACAGGCGCCGTTCTCGTATCGCTCGATGGAGGGCAAGATCGCCTGGACGATTCATGTCGCCCTCGATGTCGGAGGCTGGGGTGAGCTTCGCGACGAACTGGAAGTCATCGTGGCGCCCGGATAGCGAAGCCAAGCGGAGCCATGCCGGACACAAAAGGACCGATGCGCGCGGCCCTCATCTACAACCCGCGTTCGGGACGCGGCCAAGCGAAGGACGAGCTCTTGTCGCAAGTCCTCACACGCCTGCAGGATGCCGGCATGGAAGTTTCGCCTCGTCCGACAGAGCGCATGGGCCACGCGACGCGCATCGCCCGCGAGGTCGCTGAGGACGGGTTCGAGATGGCGATTGCTTGGGGCGGTGACGGCACGCTGAACGAAGTCGCGTGCGGGCTTTGCGGCCGCTCGACCGCGATGGGTGTCCTGCCTGGCGGTACGGTCAATGTCTTTGCCCGCGAGGTCGGGATCTCGTTGACGCTCTCAGGAGCGCTCGACACCCTGGTCGGCGGACGGATCGTTCGTATCCCGATGGGCTTTGCCGGCGAGCGCCCCTTCCTTCTCATGGCGGGGGTTGGCCTTGATGGGGAGGTCGTGTATAGGCTCAAGTCGGGCTTTAAAGCCGCGCTTGGCGCCTTCGCCTTCTGGCTCGACGGATTCCGTTTACTCGCGAGCTATCCCATGAGCCCTGTGCGCGTGCGCGTGGGTGGAAAAGAGATCGTGGGGACGGGGCTCATCGCGGGAAATATCCGCCGCTACGGACCGCGCTACTACGTTACCCCCGACGCGAAGCTCGAAGAGCCCATGCTCGACGTCGTGATCTTCACGGGCAAGAACCGTCGCGACTACTTGCGCTACCTTCTAGGCGTCCTCGGGCACTTCCATCTGAGGTTCTCGGACATCGAGCACTTGAAGACCGATGCTCTGAGCGTGAGCGTTGACGAAGGTGCGCGCGTCCCGCTGCAGCTCGATGGTGAGCCGTCCGGCTTGGCGCCGGTCGACATTCGCGTGCAGGACAAAGCGCTCGCCGTGGTTTTACCGGCCCTCGGAGAGTAGAATATTTGCACTCACGGATACGAAAGGTGGCGTCATGAAAAAGATCGCATTTTGGAGCCTGCTAATGCTTTCCATCGCGACAACATCGTTGGCCGAAGATCCGGTCGTTGGCCGCTCTATGGTGGCGACCGAATATGGCATTGTGGCCGCGAGCCAACCCCTCGCCGCGCGTGCCGGCGTTCAAATTCTCGAACGAGGCGGAAACGCGATCGACGCGGCCATCGCGGCCAATGCGACCATCGGCCTCATGGAGCCGACGGGCAACGGGATAGGCGGCGATCTTTTCGCGATCATCTATATGGCGAAGACAGGTGAGTTCCTCGGTTTGAACGCGAGCGGCTGGGCGCCGAAAGCGCTGGACATCGAGCACCTCGCGTCCAAGGACATCGAGGCGATGCCCCGGCGCGGCATCTACAGCGTGACGGTGCCCGGGGTCGTTGCGGGATGGGACGCTCTTGCCGGACGGCTCGGCAAGCTGCCGCTCTCGGAAATTTTGGCCCCCGCGATCCACTACGCAGAGAACGGCTTTCCACTTTCCGAAGTCATTGCTTCTGGTTGGAAGCGCTCGGAAGAAATGCTTGCGAGCCACCCGAACTCCAAGAAGACGTTTTTGATTGACGGCCGCGCGCCGAAAGCGGGGGAGGTCTTCAAGAACCCGGACCTTGCAGCGTCGCTGCGCCGGGTGGCCGAGCACGGCCGCGACGGTTACTACAAAGGCCCGACTGCGAAAGCCATTCTTGCCATCTCGGAAGAAACCGGCGGCGTCTTCCGAGCGGCGGATCTTGCCGAGTACGAGCCCGAATGGATGGCGCCGATCCAAACGACTTATCGCGGTTGGACCGTGAGCGAGATCGGACCCAACACTCAAGGCATCGCTGCGCTCATGATGCTTAACTTGATGGAACGCTATCCCCTCGGCGAGTACGGTTTTCACAGCGCGAAAGCGCTTCACGTGATGGTCGAAGCCAAGAAGCTCGCTTATGCCGACATGCTTCACTACGTGGGGGATGCGCGCTTCTCCGAGATCCCGGTACCTGACATGCTCGACAAAGCGCACGCGGCCGAGCGCGCCAAACTCATTGATGCCCAAAAGGCGGCATGCGTCGTGACGCCTTCGGAGTTTCGCACCGTTACCGACGCCGAAGGCGGGGACACGATCTATCTGTCGGTAATCGATCGGGACGGCAACATCGTTTCCCTCATTCAGAGCAACTATGGCGGCTTCGGATCCGGGCTCGTGCCACCGGGCGCAGGTTTCATGCTGCACAATCGCGGGGCGCTGTTTACGATGGAGCCTGACCAACCAAACACGCTCGAGCCGCGAAAGCGGCCGCTCCATACGATCATCCCCGCGTTCATGGAGAAGGACGATGTGCGCATCGGCTTCGGGATCATGGGCGGCTGGAACCAGTCGCAGGCCCACGCGCAGTTCGTCGCGAACATCGTTGATTACGGCATGAACATCCAGCAATCCCTCGAAGCAGGACGTTTCACCAAAGGAAGCTTCGACGGCTGTGACGTGCGGATGGAGTCGCTCATTCCCGAGACGGTGCGTACGAAACTCGAAGGGCTAGGTCACGAAATCGAGGTCATCCCACCGCGAACGGGACGCTTCGGTTTCGGTCAAGCGGTGATGTCGAACGGCGACGGCGTGCATTTCGGCGCGTCCGAGCCAAGGCATGACGGCGCCGCGATTCCGGAAGCGCCACCCGTTTTCAAGATCTTCGAGACCTCTAAGAATTGATCTGCTCGGCGAGGTAGCGCTCGCGGCCCACTTCTTCGGCGAGATGGAGCTGTGCCTCGAGCCAATCGACGCTGTCCTCTTCTTCTTTCAAGATGCTGTCGAGTAGCTCGCGCGTGCCGTTATCGCCCTTCTCGCGACAAAGCGCGATCGTGTCGTTCAGCCTTGTTATGGCGTCGAGCTCGAGCTCCAAATCGAGCTTGTGCTGCTCGACCGCTTCCTCGCCGACGCGCACCGGGCTGAGGCGCTGCATATTCGGGATGCCGTCGAGAAAGAGAATCCGGAGAATCACGCTATCGGCGTGTTTCATCTCCTCGATGGACTCGTCGCGCTTTTTATTGGCGAGGCGTTTATAGCCCCAGTTCTCGCACATCTTGGCATGCACGAAATACTGGTTGATGGCGGTGAGCTCGGCGGTCAGGACGTCGTTGAGGGCTTCGATGATCTTTGCATCACCTTTCATGACCCTTCATCATACCGCGAGGCGACTTGCGCTGCCTCGTCTCTGTCGCAACGAGCCGGTCGATCGTCGGTCGGCAGCCGCCGCAGGTACGGCCCGCGTCGCACGCGCGTCCGACGTCCCGGATGGAGCACGCGCCCTCGCGCACGAGCGTACGGATGGTGCGGTCAGTCACGCCTTTACAGAGACAAACGATCATCGAGCCCAATATAGCTCTTCTGAAAGTGAAAGTCAATTTCAATATCATAATTGCAGTAGCCCGCTCATCGTTCGCGATGGCTGACATTCCGCCAGCCTCATCAATATGCTCGCGGGGTCGAGCTCGTCCTCGTGAACGGCCAAGTCGTGTTCGAGGGTCGTGACAGAAGCGAAGCCCTGCCGGGGGGGATGGTCGAGTAGCTCAGCCATTCGGCTTTCGCCCTCACAGATCCGAGCGTGCGGCTTTCCCGCACTCGGCTCCTCCTGAAGGTATACCCGAAATCAGACAAGGCAAGGTAGTCGGGACGGAGTGAGGTGAGGGACTGGTAGGGGAAAGCGCTCCAACAACAAGTGAAAACGAGGCCAGGTCATTCGGCGCTGACTCCGCCGACGAAGGCTTCGAAACCACAACCGTGTCACCTCCTCAGAAAAGGATTGGAGAGAGCGGATGTTGCTGGGAAGTCCGTAGTACGCGTAGTGACCGCGCAGCACCTGGCAAAGCCAGCGATGCTGGACGGCGACTGGAGCATGCATACGTTGCTTCGCGCGAAGCCGTAGCGACTTGAGTTTGGCTCGTAGCCGCTGGCTCTGCGTTTTGCGCTTCACGACGAAACGGCCATCGCGGGTTCTCCCACAATAATGAGTGAAACCCAGGAAAGCGAACGTCGCACACCGCCGAAGGCCCCGTTGCTCGCGTGACAAGGAAGGTAATCTCCCGAACTCGAGCAAACGGGTCTTGTTCTCGTGGAGCGCAAGCCCGAATCGGGCTAGTCGCTCCTTGAGCGCTCTCATCATCCTGCTGGCATCGGTCCGATGCTGGAAGCCCATGACGAAGTCGTCAGCGTATCGCACGATGGAAATACGGCCTTGTGCTTCGAGCCGGCGCCATCGATGAACCCACAGATCTAGAACGTAGTGCAGAAAGACGTTAGCCAAGAGCGGGCTCACACCTGCCCCTTGCGGTGTCCCTTCAGTTGTCTCGCTCCACTCTCCTTTCTCCAGTACGCCGGCTCGCAACCACTGACGGATGAGTCGAAGGATGCGTTTGTCGGCGACCCGGTGCGAAAGCATCCGCATCAACCACTCGTGGTCCACCGAGTCGAAGAACTTGCGGATGTCCGCGTCGAGAACCCAGTTCACGCGTTGCGTCATGAGCGCGGTGTGGAGCGCGTGCAACGCTTGGTGCGGGCTCCGTCCGGGCCGAAACCCGTACGAGAACCCGATGAAATCGACTTCGTAGACGGCGCTCAAAACCTCGGCTACCGCTCCTTGGACAATCTTGTCTTCCAGTGCGGGGATGCCAAGAGGGCGCTTTCCGCCATCCGACTTAGGAATGTACACGCGCCGCACCGGTAGTGGTCGGTAGCGACCGGCGTGTACCCGCGAGCAAAGATCCTTGATGTTGCTCACGAAGTTCTTCTCGTAATCGGCGACAGTCTCTCCGTCGACACCAGCGCTTGCGCTGCGCTTCAACCGACGAAACGCTCGATAGAGCGCTTCGTGATCCACGTGATGCAGCAACGCAGTGAACCGAGCCTTTCTATCTCGCTTCGCTGCTTCGTTCACCCGCGTGAGATTTGGCGGTAAGGCGACCCGGCGCTGTGTCCGGACCTTAGCCCTCTCCCGTGGGTTCCCTCCAGGCCGATCCCTTCCCTCCACCATCTCGTTGCCTTCGATAGCTTCCTCAGTACTATGAATCGGTCCGACTTCCGGCCTCAGCTCAGCACCGCGCTTCGGTTTTCCCTTGCGCGACGCCCCCATCGGTGACCATTCCGATGGACCCGGCCGGACCTCCTGGGTCCCGAAAGGAACTCTTCGTACGTGATGTGGTCCACGACCCCGGCGGAGCGTAACCATCTCGCGATAGCGATGGCCCACATGCTGCCTTCATTGACGGGAATCAACTCGGCCTTCCGCGATATTCAGCATTTCGAGGCTACATTCACACACCCTGCACGACCCCTGTCTACGCTTCGGACCCCGCGTTGCCACGACGCCCGCAAGACTCGGTCCCGACCTGTCCGCTACGACTTTTGGTCGGATTGGACTTCCACCCATAGGCTCCTTTCAGTTAGCCCAGCGCACTCCCGCCGGATGTTGAATTTGGGGTAGCGGCGGCTCCTTGGCCGGCCTAAAAATAGGTCTGCCAAACAACCGTCTCCAGAGGGGGACAAGGAGCCACCAATGCCTAGGAAATCAAAGAAGCCAGTAAAAAAGCAAACGCACTCGCCTACGGGCAAGGTAGTTGGCCAAGTCGGTCAGATACTGCTACCGATGATAGCTGGGATCGCTGCCACGAAGGCGGACCTGACGGAATGGGTGTACGAGCAAGGACTGACAGCTCTGCACCTACTGCTCAGAGAGGACGCCGAGGAGATCGCGGGACCGAAGGGCAAGCACGAGAAGAAGCGAACTCATAACCACTGGGGGAGCACGAACGGAGAGCTGAGCTTCGGTGGTCGTCGCATCCAAGTGTCGCGACCTCGAGTGCGTTCGAAGTCTGGTGAGGAGGCGTCGCTTCCACACTTCGAAGCCTTCCGCGAAGAAGACCCGCTTCCAGAGCGAGTGTTGAATCAGATCTTGGTGGGGGTATCGACCCGAAATTACGAACGGAGTCTGGACAAACCCGCGGCCAAGTTGAAGTCTCGTGGCACGAGCAAGAGTGCCGCCAGCCGTCACCTCGTAAGCCAGACGACGAAGAAGCTCGAGCAATACCTGTCTCGGCGGCTAGAGGAGTACGAACTTGCGGCACTGATGATGGATGGCCTTGAGGTGGCCGGCCAGACCGTCGTCGTAACTCTCGGTATCACAATAGATGGAACGAAGGTGCCCCTGGGTATATGGCTGGGCTCGACGGAAAACTCTCGGGTGTGCACCGCGATGTTGCAGGACCTTCTCGAGCGAGGCTTGCGCGTCGATGAGTCGATTCTCTGTGTAGTGGACGGAGGCAAAGGTATCCGCAAGGCACTCGTCGACGTGTTGGGGGATCTCGCGGTCATCCAAAGGTGCCAGATCCATAAACTCCGAAATCTTCGCTCGTACCTTCCCAAGTCTCGTCACGCCTACGTGCTCCAGACGATGAAGAAAGCCTACAAGTGCAAGAGTGCCGACAAGGCGCGCAAGCGACTTCAGGCATTGGTGTCGTGGCTCGAGCGAAACAGCCACGATGAAGCTGCCGGAAGCCTTCGCGAAGGGATGGAAGAGACGCTCACGGTCGTGAAGCTCGCTCTGCCCGAGTTACTTCGCCAGTCTCTTGCCACGACGAACGCCATTGAGAATCTCAACGGAACCATTCGAAGAGTATCGAGAAACGTCAAGCGTTGGAAGAGTCCTTCGATGGTTCGCCGATGGACCGCTCTCGGCGTCGTCACGGCGGAGAAGAAGTTCCGGCGTATCAAAGGCTATCGCCATATGGGCGCTCTCGTTCACGCGCTTAGAAGCAAACAGAAATCTCTTGACAGCGATGAGTTTGCTGCCTAAGAGTATTCACAGGTGCCGCCGCTACCCGACCAAATTCAACATCCGACGGGAGTGCGCTGGGCTAACTGAAAGGAGCCTATGGGTGGAAGTCCAATCCGACCAAAAGTCGTAGCGGACAGGTCGGGACCGAGTCTTGCGGGCGTCGTGGCAACGCGGGGTCCGAAGCGTAGACAGGGGTCGTGCAGGGTGTGTGAATGTAGCCTCGAAATGCTGAATATCGCGGAAGGCCGAGTTGATTCCCGTCAATGAAGGCAGCATGTGGGCCATCGCTATCGCGAGATGGTTACGCTCCGCCGGGGTCGTGGACCACATCACGTACGAAGAGTTCCTTTCGGGACCCAGGAGGTCCGGCCGGGTCCATCGGAATGGTCACCGATGGGGGCGTCGCGCAAGGGAAAACCGAAGCGCGGTGCTGAGCTGAGGCCGGAAGTCGGACCGATTCATAGTGTGTGCTGGGCAGCGTCCAGATCAGGAAGGTTGAAGTCCCTCTGGTGCTCGGATGAGGAGCGCCATATCCAAAAGCGGGGGTAACGCCTCGCTGGCCGGGGAACGCGGATAAGGAGAACCCTAAACGGGCACGAAGTTGGAAACGATGGCTACTGCCAAGGGGATGTACCTAAGTTCGGGTTCTGTCCACTGGACAACTGGAGGACAGGGTGTCCACCGCGAGGTGGAATCTGAAGGGTATGCGGAGCAGTACCGGGCCGTAATCGAGGGGGCGACCCCGTTGATGAACCGGTCGGCCAAAGGTGGGGCAAGGTCGAGCCTGCACTATGGAGGCGAAGGCGTTCTCATTCACCCACCGAATCAAGGTGTTTGCGGACGGCACGGTACGGAAGATCTGGACGTGACCCCAGGAGGGCTCATTGGGTTCCCGAGTGGCGTCGGGATAAGCGACCCTATAAGCGAGAGCGAAATGGGAAGTGAAGCCGGGTGAGTCGTCGGACAGCCCAATAGTACCTGAAGCGCGGTGAAAGTCGTGTGATCGAGAGATCGGCAGCCGAGTGGGCTGGGGAAGGGGGCTGGCAAAGGTGGTTGGTGACAACAAGGATGACAGACGAGTAAGGGCGATGACGCGGATAAGTTCCTTTAGTGAAAGACCCAGAAGTGATCGTCCGAGGAAACTGTCGGCCTGGTTGAACCCAACGGGTGAGAGGAAGGTCCACTCTCTGGTGGACAAGATATACAAGCGGAAGAACTTGGAGCTGGCCTGGAACCGAGTGAAGCGGAACAAGGGTGCCGGTGGCATCGATGGACAAACTCTGGACGAGTTTGAGGAGCAGCTTGATGCGCACCTCAACCGACTCCATGAGGAGCTCAAGACCGATGCCTATCGTCCACTACCTGTTCGGCAGAAACTCATTCCCAAGGCTGGACAACCGGGAAAGTTCCGCCCGCTCGGCATTCCGGCCGTTTATGACCGCGTGTGTCAGCAGGCACTGCAGAACCGGTTGGAACCGATCTTCGAGCAGGTGTTCGATGCCGCCAGCTTCGGATATCGACGAGGAAGATCGACAAAGGATGCTTTACGCAAGATCTGGCAAGAGATCGAAGAGGGTTACGAGTGGATCGTGGATGCGGATCTTTCCAATTTCTTTGGGACTGTGGACCATGAGAAGCTCCTCGCTCTTGTTGCCAAGCGAGTGTCGGATGGTCGCGTCCTTCGTCTTATTCGCAGCATGCTCAAAGCAGGCTGCATGGCGGAGGGGAGACGGCTCCCGACCGAGCAAGGTGCACCGCAAGGCGGTGTGGTCTCACCGATCTTAAGTAACGTCCTTTTGACTCCGTTTGATCGGGAGATGCGCCATCGTGGCTATCGCCTGACGCGGTATGCCGACGACTGGGTCGTGACATGCTGCACCAAGGCAGAGGCCCAGAAGGTGCTGGCCGAAGCCCGGATGATCCTTACGACGTTGGGTGTAACCTTGAACGTGGAGAAGACTCGTATCGTTCACGTTGCACACGGCTTCGAGTTCTTGGGATACAAGATCAAGCGGGGTAGTCGCCCTTTGGCCCTACCCTCACACAAGATCCGTACGGGTGTCCGCAAGGGTGACCTGTACGCGTACCCTCGACAGAAGTCGCTCCAGCACTTCAAGGATCAGATTCGGCGACGGACCTGTCGCAAAGCTCCTGTGAGTACGCAGCAGCTAATCGACGAGATCAACCCGGTTATTCGCGGTTGGGGTCTTTACTATCATAAAGCTCACGTCCGCAAGCTCTTCGCGCGTCTCGATCGTTGGATCCTGCGACGTATCTGGTCGCATCGGTTCAAACGCTGGCGCTGTCGGGGGTGGAAGCAGCTCCCGGAGCGTCAGCTCTACGATGAGATGGGCCTCGTACGCTTTGTCTTCCTGATTCCTTCCATCAAGCCGCGATGAATAATCCAACCTTTGTGAAAGCCGGATACGGGAAAACTGTATGTCCGGTTTGAGCGGCGGACGGGGGTCAGCGCTGCGGTGCGCCCCCTCCGACCCGACACTGAGGAAGCTATCGAAGGCAACGAGATGGTGGAGGGAAGGGATCGGCCTGGAGGGAACCCACGGGAGAGGGCTAAGGTCCGGACACAGCGCCGGGTCGCCTTACCGCCAAATCTCACGCGGGTGAACGAAGCAGCGAAGCGAGATAGAAAGGCTCGGTTCACTGCGTTGCTGCATCACGTGGATCACGAAGCGCTCTATCGAGCGTTTCGTCGGTTGAAGCGCAGCGCAAGCGCTGGTGTCGACGGAGAGACTGTCGCCGATTACGAGAAGAACTTCGTGAGCAACATCAAGGATCTTTGCTCGCGGGTACACGCCGGTCGCTACCGACCACTACCGGTGCGGCGCGTGTACATTCCTAAGTCGGATGGCGGAAAGCGCCCTCTTGGCATCCCCGCACTGGAAGACAAGATTGTCCAAGGAGCGGTAGCCGAGGTTTTGAGCGCCGTCTACGAAGTCGATTTCATCGGGTTCTCGTACGGGTTTCGGCCCGGACGGAGCCCGCACCAAGCGTTGCACGCGCTCCACACCGCGCTCATGACGCAACGCGTGAACTGGGTTCTCGACGCGGACATCCGCAAGTTCTTCGACTCGGTGGACCACGAGTGGTTGATGCGGATGCTTTCGCACCGGGTCGCCGACAAACGCATCCTTCGACTCATCCGTCAGTGGTTGCGAGCCGGCGTACTGGAGAAAGGAGAGTGGAGCGAGACAACTGAAGGGACACCGCAAGGGGCAGGTGTGAGCCCGCTCTTGGCTAACGTCTTTCTGCACTACGTTCTAGATCTGTGGGTTCATCGATGGCGCCGGCTCGAAGCACAAGGCCGTATTTCCATCGTGCGATACGCTGACGACTTCGTCATGGGCTTCCAGCATCGGACCGATGCCAGCAGGATGATGAGAGCGCTCAAGGAGCGACTAGCCCGATTCGGGCTTGCGCTCCACGAGAACAAGACCCGTTTGCTCGAGTTCGGGAGATTACCTTCCTTGTCACGCGAGCAACGGGGCCTTCGGCGGTGTGCGACGTTCGCTTTCCTGGGTTTCACTCATTATTGTGGGAGAACCCGCGATGGCCGTTTCGTCGTGAAGCGCAAAACGCAGAGCCAGCGGCTACGAGCCAAACTCAAGTCGCTACGGCTTCGCGCGAAGCAACGTATGCATGCTCCAGTCGCCGTCCAGCATCGCTGGCTTTGCCAGGTGCTGCGCGGTCACTACGCGTACTACGGACTTCCCAGCAACATCCGCTCTCTCCAATCCTTTTCTGAGGAGGTGACACGGTTGTGGTTTCGAAGCCTTCGTCGGCGGAGTCAGCGCCGAATGACCTGGCCTCGTTTTCACTTGTTGTTGGAGCGCTTTCCCCTACCAGTCCCTCACCTCACTCCGTCCCGACTACCTTGCCTTGTCTGATTTCGGGTATACCTTCAGGAGGAGCCGAGTGCGGGAAAGCCGCACGCTCGGATCTGTGAGGGCGAAAGCCGAATGGCTGAGCTACTCGACCATCCCCCTGCCGGGGCATGTGCTCCGCGGGGAGCTCATCCCATCGGTCTCCAGAAACTTCGTCAGTACTTCCAGCTGGTCACATCCGCTCCCTTCGGGGCGGTGCGCGTGACGTGGTCGGCCATTCCTGGCAAGTAGTGAGAGAGAAAGCTCTTACCGGGCGGGGCGCCCGTGTAGCAGTGAGGCTCACGCTTGCCCCACGTCACGCTCCCTCGATAGTGCGGATTCTCCGTGCCTTCGAGGAGCTCTTCCATCAGACGCGTCGCTTCCTCGAGATAGAACGTGTCGGTGTCCCCCATGTAGATTCGAATCTTCCCTTCGAGCTTCGGCCCGAGCGTTTCCCAGTCGCGCTCAAGGATGTAACGTAGGTCGTAATTCTCTTTCCAATAAGTGGCCACCTCTTTATCGATGACACCCGTTTTCTTGTCATATAGAAGACTTGGATAGCCGTCGTCACCGACCGGTCCGTAGACAGCTTGAAAAACGTCCATCTGATCGCCGGAGCGTCCGCGCGTTCCGAGCACAAGCTCCAGAATGCTCGCGTCACGCTCGGTCATCAAGACTTGGTCGTCCACGCTGCGCATCCAAGGACGGATGGGATCTTTCTTGAAGCCGCTTCCGGAATAGTAGGCGTTCTCATCGTCGTAGATGTCGACGAGCTGAAAGTATCGAAAGTCCACGGGGTCCGGACAGAACACCCAAGCGCCATTGAAGAAGTCTGGGTAGAAGATTTGCGCCCGAGCGCGCGCCACCCACCCGTCGAGCCGCCAAACGTCGTGCGGGACCAAGGCTCGCCGATCGCGCGGAACGTCTCTTCGACTTCGGGGATCAGCTCCTCGATCAGCGCGTCGCCATAGGGACCGAGGTTCGCGGAGTTGACTGCATAGGCGTCGTCGTAGAACGGATTCGGGTCCTGAAGCAAGACGACGAGCATGTTGGGAAGCGAGCCCGAGCTCCAATCCCGGTAAAAATCATGCGCCGATTGTTGGCGTCGTCCGGACTCCGGCGGCTCGTCGCGAAAACGCGTGAACGTGGTCGCGAAGTGGCCCTGGAGGTAGGCGACGGGGTAGCGCGCGTCAGGGTGCGCGTCGAAGCCTTCAGGCAGCAACACGGCGGCGCCGACGTGCATGTCGGTGCCCCAAAAAGCGCTGACGAGATCGCTTTTTATCTTCACGTGCTTGATCCATTCCGTATCTTCCGGCGGCTCGATCGGAGGGACTTTCTCCGTGAGCTCGATGTGGAACGTTGCGCGCTTTTTCGGGTCAAGATGAATCTTTTCCGGTCGGCTGTAGAGGTTTCCCGGCGAGCGGTTCCACTTCTGGCCTTCCCATTGGTCCATGTGGAGCTTGACCACATGTCCATCGCTTCGGTGGAACGTCGTGTAGCGGTTGAGCACCGCTTGAACGTAGTAGTCGTCCGCGGGCACGTCGCGCAGGCTCTCGAGCGGATAGCCGAGGACGGTCTCATCGAAAACGGCACCGTCGCCTGGCGCGAGCGCTTCGACGTCGATGCCGAAAAAGGGTTGGGGCGCGCGTCGGTTCACAACGTGAAAGCGCGGCTCATCATCGCCGCGCGTCGAAAACAGCATAAGAATCCGGCCGTCGACCGGCCCGCTCTCGATGGCAGGATCGAGGACGACCTTAAAACTCGGCTGGCCCTGAGCTTCGTGGGCGAGTGTCAGACAGAGTGCGAGCGTTGCGGAAGGCAGAAAGCGCATGGTTGGTCCTTCTTGGCTCTTGGCTGTTATCAGTTTTGTGCTGTAAGTCTTCGAAGGAGATCTTGCGCTGCTGCCGCGAACGGATCATCCTCATCGACCTCTTCGAGGAACTTCTTCGCGTCACCGGGACGACTTTGTGACAATCGCGTCACCGCCATGAAGAACTTGATGCTGGGTTGATCCGGGTTGAGCTTGAAGCTGTTCTCGAAGGCCTCGGCCGCCGCGCTCCCATCGCCCGAGAGCACGTGAAAGCGGCCGAGATTGGCCAGCTGTGGCGCGTCGTCGGCGTGAAACGCACCGCGCGCGATGTGGTCCGCCTTGGCTTCTTCGAAGAGACGCCCGGCTTCGCCTGCGAGCTTCTGTACGCCGAGATTCAGAAGCGAGATCGCAGCGTTCATGCGGACGATGCGCTTGGTGTCCACCACAGCGGAGCCAAGCACCATGACGGCGGTGTCTCGGTTCGGCTGGCCCCGGTCCCCGAGCTTCAAGGCTGCCGTAGCGCGCACGAGCGGATGCTCGTCCTCGGCCGCGCCGACCAGGGTTGGGAACACACGCGGATCGTCGAAATCGCCGAGATAGCCGATGGCGTTAGCCCGCGGGATGGGCCCCTGCTTTTTGTCGGCGACGAGCGTGAGGAGCATCTCGACGGCTCCGGACTCTCTGTTTCTGGCTGCGACGAACGCTTCGGCGCGCCGGATCACCTTCTGACGCTTCTGGCTCTCCGGATGCCACGCTTCGAGGGCTTCGATCGCCCATTCCGGCGATTGATCCTCGTGGCATAGATTGCAAGCGTTGGGGATGTCGTGGCGGATCGTGTTCTCGGGTGCTGGGATGCTGATGCTGTGATCGCGCATCGTCGCTTTGATCGACACGACGGAGCGCGGCATGTGGCACTCGACGCAAGAGCTTCCTGCGCTTGCGGCATCGTGAAAGGTGTGCTCCTCGACATTGGCGCCGATATCCTCGTGGCAACCCGTGCAAAGCGCGCGATTGTCCGGCCGAAGCTGCTCGTTCAGCTCGATCTCGGGCGTGTGCATGTCGATGTGGCAGTTCGTGCAGGCGACGTTGCCTTTGAGGAAACACTCGCTCTGCCAGATGCCGAGAGAGTTCGTGGAAAACCGCCGCGTCTTGCCGTCCGACCACCAGGTTGGGTCCTCGCTTGGGGCCATACCGTATTCGAGAAGCGGCATGAAGTAGTCGTAGTAGTCCTGTCCCGCGCTGTAGCCGAAATGCAAGACGTCCCGGAAGGAATGACATTGCGCACAGACTTGTGAGCTGCGCTCATTGTCGAGCCGGGTCGGGACGACGATTTCGGTCGAGGTCGCCGTCGCGCCGCTGGAATAGAGCTCGACGTGTGCGCTTCCGGGACCATGACAGCGCTCGCAATGGCCTCCGAAGTCGAGCCACTCGGTGGCGTAGCCTCGGTCATCTGCGTCGTAATTCTTGACCTCTTCACTGACGTGGCAGCCGAAGCAGTTCTTGTTCCATAGCTGGACGGGAATGATGCCTTCCTTCTGATCCGGCGCCGCGATCTCTAGATTGTGAAACCACTCCTGGCGCAGCACGTCCCAACTCGGCGGGAGCAGGATGATGCGGCCGTCCTCGAGCGTCGTCAGATAATGTTGAATGCGACGGTTGCCGAGCGTGTACTGGATCTCGTGCTCTTCGACATCCCGGTTGAAGAACGCTTCGGTGATGTAGAACTTACCGCCCCCGGCTCGTAGCCCATAGACGTCCCCGCGAAGCGTGATTCGGGACTGGTCGAAGTCTCCTTTGACGCTCTCGGTCGTCGCGGGCTGCACCATCTTGCTGTGGCGCGAGCTGCTCCACTTGGCGTGGGTGTCCACGTGGCATTTCTGGCAAACCGCCTGGCCGACGACGGTTTTGGACGCCTCGACTTGCAGAGTCGTCCCGAGCATCAACATTAAGAGCGCGGAGCTCATGACAAGAAAGTACCGCTAGGCTCGTGCCTCGTCAACTGCGGTAGACTCCGCGTCGGCCCATGAAGCGAACTTGGCTTCTATCGTTGACGCTCTTTTTTTCGGGAGCCGCCGCTCTCGTTTATCAGCTCGTCTGGGTCCGACAGCTCTCCCTCGTGATGGGGAGCAGCCTCGGCGCGGTGGCGACGGTCCTCGCGACGTTCATGGCGGGTCTCGGTCTCGGGAGCGCTCTCGCCGCGCGGTGGATCGACCGCTTGGAAACGGGACGCCTTCCCAAGATCTACGCCTCGCTCGAAGCAGGCATTGCCGCCTCCGGACTCGCATTTCCCATCGTTGTCGGGGCTATGACTCCGCTTCTACGAAGCCTCTACACGAGCTCGGGATCGGGGCTCGCCGTGCTGCGCTTTGCCACTGCCGCGGCTTTTCTTCTCTTTCCGACGACGCTGATGGGCGCAACACTTCCCACTCTCACGGCCCTTCGCGAGCGACTACGCGACGCGCAGGACGGCGTCGCGCGCTCGGCCGCTCTTTTGTATGCCGCCAACACTTTCGGGGCGGTCGTCGGCACTCTCGCCGCCGGCGTTTTTCTCTTTGATTGGTTCGGCCTTCAGACGACGACGTTTCTCGCGGTGCTCCTTAATGTCCTCGCGGGCGCCATCATTTGGCGGGTCTCCACAGAAGAGGTGGAAGAGGTGCCCGCGCCGATTCGAGCAAGCGAGACGAAGCTCGAGACGGCCGGGCTCGTCGTGATTGCGCTGTCGGGCTTCGCGGCCCTCGCGAGCGAAGTGGCGTGGATCCGCGCCATCGTTCTTCTCATCGGACCGACGACCTATGGGCTCTCATTCATCGTGAGCTCCGTCGTCTTTGGGATCGCGCTCGGGAGCGCTGTCGCATCCCGTTGGGCCACGGCGTCGAAGGCGTGGTGGCGGCTCGCGGCGGTCCAGCTCGCCGCGGCCGTCGTTTCGATCGTGCTCATCCGCGTCATCGGCGAGCTACCCATCCCTATCGGTGAGCTCGTGCGCGACAACGCCGACAATATCGGCCGTCTACTGTGGCTCGAGCTTCTTTGGGTCGCCGCGCTCCTCGTACCGGCGAGCCTTCTCTTCGGAGCGTCGTTTCCGCTCGCTGTCGCGGTGGTCGCGGGACATGGCGCGTCGAGCCCACCGGCAAGTGTTACGGGCCGCACCTATTTGGCAAACACCGCCGGCGCAGTCACTGGCTCGCTCGTAACCGGGTTTCTCGTGATCCCGGCGGCGGGTGCGGAGGCCGCGCTATTCCTCGCAGCGGGTGTACAGCTTGGCGCTTGCCTGTGGCTCGTCGCCCGAGCCCCGTCGCTATCCAGAAAACGACGGGTTGCCGCGGCGCTCGGACTCGTCGTGCTCGCCGCAGGGATCTATCGCGCACTCCCACGATGGGATCGCGAGCTCATCTCGGGGGGCCTCTACAAAGTCGCGCCCTATCTCGAGCGTGGGGAGTTCCTGGACTTTCTCCGCCGGGGCGAGCTCGTTTTCTACGATGAAGACAAAACGGCAACCGTCGCCGTCAAACGCGTCGGCCGGCGCGTCTCGCTTGCCGTGGACGGCAAAGTAGATGCAACCAACGCGGAGGACATGCTTACGCAGCGTATGCTCGCGCACGTGCCGCTTCTACTTCATCCCGAGCCGAGCCGCGTGCTCGTGATTGGATACGGGAGCGGCGTGACCGCGGGCTCCGCGCTCAGACATCCCGTGGCCTCGGTCGAGGCGGTGGAGATCTCGAAGGCCGTTGTCGCCGCGTCCAATTTTTTTCGCGACGTGAACCACGATCCTCCGCGTGACGATCGTTTCACGCTGAACGTTACCGATGGGCGCAATCATCTCTTGCTCAGCGACGATCCGTTTGACGTCATCATCTCGGAGCCTTCCAACCCGTGGATGGCGGGCGTCTCCGGACTCTTCACCCGAGAGTTCTTTGCGCTCGCACGCGACCGGCTCAGCGCGGACGGCCTGTTTTGCCAATGGGCGCACATCTACAACATGTCTGAAGATGACTTGAAGATCATCGTCGGGAGCTTCACGGACGTGTTCGAGCACACGATGCTTTTCTTGCTCAGCGATGCGGATTTGCTGCTCGTGGGCGGACGCTCCGCGGTTCTGCTTCCGCCGCGTGACGCCCTGGAGCGCCGCATAAAGCCGGAGGGGATCCGTGACGATCTCGAAGACGTGGGTGTTCGCGGCTACCCGGACTTTGTATCCCTCTTCGGCGCGAAAACACCTGCGCTCGCCGCATGGGCGCGGGACGCCGTTCGCCATACCGACGACCACCCGGTGCTCGAGTTCCGAGCCGCGCGCGCGATGCACAGGGATACCGGGCTCGCGAACCGACGCGCCATACTCGCGCTTTCCGGGGCGCGACCTGAAGGAGACGACGAAGCACTCCGTCGGCGCGGCGCCATGCTCCAAGCTGCGGAGAGCTTCGAATGGGCGTTCGAGCTCTATGCGCAATCCAACGACTATCACGGGATGGTGCGGACGGCCATAGCACTCGGGGATCCAGGCCGCGCAGAACGAGCGCTGACCCCGCTAGCGAGCGGGCCGGACGCCGCTAGAGTGCAAGCCGCGCTCGGACTTCTCTATCGCAACGCGGGGGCTCTCGACCGCGCTGTCGAAGCGCTGTCGGCGGCGCTACAGCTCGAGCCTGAAAACCACGACACGCTGTTGCTCGCCGCCGAAGTTGCAGGGGATCGCGAGGAGCCCCAGATCACTGCGGCGATTGTTCGGGGGATCTTGAGTGTTGATCCGCTCGATGCCGAAGCGGCGGCGCTACTCGCGGAAGTCAGCCTTCGCACCGGCGAGCCAGCGCTCGCGGCAAGCCAAGCCCGAGCCATTCTCGCTCAACTACCGGACGAAACGCGTGCGCTTCAAGTGCTCGCCATCGCGGACGCGGCCGCTTCTAATCGTGACGCGGCACGTCGAGGGTTCGAACGCCTCCTCGAGCTCGAGCCCGACGCCTTCATCCATCTCAACAACTACGCGCAGCTCGAGCTCGAAGCCGGCAACCTCGAGCGGGCGGTCGAACTCTTCGAGCGGGCGGTCGACCTCAATCCGCGAAACATCGTCGGCTACCAAGGCCTCGCCCAGTCCGCCGATCTTGCAGGAGATGACATCTGCCTCGAGCGCGCGCAGTCGATGCTGGATTTTCTCGAAGCCCGCTGAATCTAAGGGATTGGCTAGGGCTCTTCAGTCCGCTGACGTCGGCGGCAAAGATGGTGGGTCGCGACGAGCTGCCGATCCACATCCGGCAGCACCCAGACGAGCTCCACCAAGGATTGAAGATCATCACCGAAACGACACGGCGTTTCGTGACACAGGTTGTGCAGCGAGGCGCCGACGGCTTGTTCTTCGCGAGCCAGGCAGTCGATCCCAACTACATCACACCGGAAGAGCACGCGGCGTTCGCCAAGCACTACGACTTGCAAGTGCTCGAGGCGACGAGCGGCAAAACGTGGTTCGACATCTTCCATCTTCACGGACGAGAAATTTCGTTCGATCAGGTGCTGGACTATCCCGTCCACGCTTTCAACTACCACGATAGAGATTACGAGCCATCGCTTTCAGAAATGCGCAAGCGGACCACCAAGTGTCTTCTCGGCGGCATCCCTCCTGGGGGACCCATCGCGAACGGCACGCCGGACAGGTGGCGTGGGAGGTCGAGGACGCCTGGAGACAGCTTGGCGGACGGGTTTGATCATCACACCCGGCGAGGTGGTGAATCCACGGTCCAAGCCTGCCAACGTCGACCGCCTGCGCACGGCCATCGAGGCCACACGGCAGCGCTAGCCCATGGGTGAAGAGCGGTGTGTTGCCGTCACAACGCAAAGACGTGGTTCAAATGCCGCCCGGCCACCAATTTCGCTGCTTCCATTCATTTTGTCCTCTATTGGCAGTAACGTTACAATAGATCAGGAATGCGTGATGGCTAGTTCAACTCTGGAGCAGCGTGTGGCCGATCTCGAAAAGCTTGTGGAAGAGCTGAGGCAGCGGTCGGACGTGTCGGCAAACCCAAAGGACTGGAGACGGACGATCGGGATGTTCGACGACGACGCGATCATGAAGGAGATCATCGAAGAAAGCCAGCGCGTCCGCGAGGAGGACCGGAAGCAATCCGATTCGTGATCCTACTGGATACGGACCACCTCTCCCTTCTCCAGCATCGGCACAACCCACGAGCCCTCGCTTTTCGAGAGCGTCTCGAACAACTACCAACCATCGACGTCGCAACATCGATTATTTCCGTCGAAGAGCAGACGAGGGGCTGGCTGCGCCTGATCCGACGCTCTCGGCAAGCAAAGGACCAGGTCCAGTACTACGAAAGACTCAGGCAGCTGCTCGCGTTCTACGGGGAGTGGGTGGTATTTCCCTTCGATGAGGCTGCCGCCGGCAAGTTCGACGCGTTACGAAACGAGCGTGTGAGCATCGGGACCATGGACCTCAAGATCGCGGCCATCGCCTTGGTAAACGATGCTACGCTCTTGTCGAGCAACCTCATAGATTTCCGGCGGGTTCCCGGATTGCGCGTAGAGGACTGGCTCGCGCACGAACACAGTTAACCCTCTCGCTCTGCGGGGATGTGCAAAAACTGTTGGTAACTCAGCGCAACTGCTTCATGATACTATAGAATCTCTTCCTCGTGACGCCCCAAGGGGTGAGGAGAAAGAGATGAGTGCCGCCAATCATCCAACGCGTCGTCAGTTCCTGAAGAAGTCCGCGCTCGGGCTCGCGCTCGGAGCGAGCGGTTTTGGATGCGCGAGCGATCCCCTCGTCGGCGTAGGCGATCCGTTTGAGCGTGAGCTCGCGCTCTTGGCTCTCGACGAAGCGACGAAGGCGGGTGCGACTTATGCGGACGTGCGTGTCTCTCGCCACTGGTTCGAGTCGGTCCGCACGCGCGAGCAGCAAATCACCGGAGCGAACTTCACCGAGTCCTACGGGATTGGCATCCGCACATTGGTCGGAGGGTCGTGGGGTTTCAGCGGCACGCGAGAGCTCACGAACGACGCGGTGGCCCGTGCCGCGCGGGAAGCGACCGCCATCGCAGCCGCCAATGACCGCATCGTTCCTCAAAAGACGGAGCTGGCACCGGTCGATGTCTATCCCAACTCAGAATGGACGACACCGCACGAGATCGATCCGTTCGACGTGCCGCTCGAAGAGAAGGCCGACCTGCTCTTCACCGCGAGTGCGGAGGCCATGACGGTCAACGGCGTTCAGTTCGTCACAGGCAGCATCATGGCTGTCAAAGAACAACGACTGGTTGCTACGACCGAGGGCTCCGTCATCCAGCAAACGTTTCTGCGCATCAACCCGTCGCTCAGGCTGACGGCAGTGTCGTCGGAGCGCTCGGACTTTCAGACGCGTGCGCTCGATGTCGCTCCGGCGGGGCGTGGATGGGAATACGTGACCGGGCTGAATCTTCGCGGACTCGCCGGTCCGCTCGGTGAAGAGGCGGCGATGAAGTTGTCGGCGACCTCCGTCGAGTCGGGGACGTGGGATCTCGTGCTCCATCCGTCGAACCTCTGGTTGACGATTCACGAATCGATCGCGCATCCGACCGAGCTCGACCGTGTTTTGGGCTACGAAGCGAACTACGCGGGCACCTCGTTTCTCGCGCCGCCGAGGGATGTTCTCAACAAGACGCGGCTCGGCCCCGAATTCATGACGTTCATGGGGAACCGCACCGAGGAAGGCGGCTGCGCCACTTGCGGTTGGGACGACGAGGGCGTGCCTGCTTTCGAGTGGCCGATCATCGAAGACGGCGTTTTCGTCAACTATCAGACCACGCGCGAGCAAGCGTCGTGGATCTCGGACCTCACTGGGATGACGCGGAGCCAGGGATGTGCTTACGGGCAGAACTGGTCGAGCATACCTTTCCAGCGAATGCCCAACGTCAGTCTCATGCCGGGGGAGGAGGACTACGACGAGGAGGCCGTCATTGCGCAAACGGATCGGGGGATCCTGATCCAGGGCCATGGCTCGTACTCGATCGACCAGCAGCGTTACAACGCGCAGTTCGGTGGACAAGCGTTTTGGGAGATCAAGAACGGTAAGCGGCACCGCATGCTCCGAGACGTAGCCTACGTGATGCGTACACCGGATTTCTGGAACTCACTTGCCGTTCTCGGCGGAGCGCAGACCTATTGGCTCGGAGCGACGTTCGGCGATGCCAAGGGCCAGCCGGGCCAAGCCAATGCCGTCTCGCATGGCTGTCCGACGGCTCTGTTTCGTGACGCCACGATCATCAACACAGCCTAGGGGTCGAACGATGCAGGCGCAGAACACGAACATCCGGTCGGGGCTTTCGCGAGACGATGCGCGGGCGCTGGCAGAAATGGTCCTGGGCTTGTCCACGGCGGACAATGCTCGCGTGACGCTCTCGTCGGGACGACGCCGATTCATTCGTAGCGCCGATAACCGCATCACGACGGCCGGGGGGAGTGCCGACGTCTCGGTGACGATCCTGAGTGTCTTCGGAAAGCGCGTGGCCTCCGTGACGACCAACCTTCTGGACGACGCGGCATTGGAGGCGGCGGTCGAGCGCTCGGAATCCCTTGCTCGACTCGCGCCTGAGGATCCGGAATACTTGAGCGAGCTCGAACAGCAGAGCTACGCGCAGGTCGAGGGATATTACAGCTCGACCGGGGACGTCACACCAGATGCGTTGGCCGAAGCGGCCGCGGAGGGAATCCGAGGCGCGCGCGCGTCCGGAAACGTTGCGTCCGGCTACATCGACGTTCGAGCGGGCTCGAGCGCGGTGGCGACATCGAACGGGTTGTTCGCCTATCACGCGGCAACCGGTGTGGCGTCGACGCTCACGGTGCGTGCACCGGACGGCTCCACGTCGGGTTGGGCTGGCGACGAGGCCGCGGATTGGAAACGAATCGAAACGGAGCGCATCGCGAGCTCCGCGGCGCGCAAGTGTCAAGACTGGCGAGGCAAGACCGGCTTGGATGCGGGTGACTACAGCGTCGTTCTCGAGCCGACGGCCGTCGGAATGCTGATGCTGCGCATGCGCAACACGTTCGACGCGCGTTCTGCCGACGAGGGACGGTCGTTCTTCTCCAATCAGGACGGAGGGACGCGCGTAGGGGAGAGGCTCTTCGACGCGCGCGTGACTCTCGTGAGCGACCCTGCTGCTCCGGATGCGGAGACGGCGCCTTTCGGCAACGACGGCGTGGGGCGAGCCCCCGAAACATGGGTCGAGGACGGTGTTCTCAAGAGCCTCGCCTATTCCCGGTTCTGGGCCGAACGACAGGAAACCGACCCACGACCCAGGCCCGCAAACCTTCTGATGTCCGGTGGGAGCGATTCCGTGGAGGATATGATTGCTTCTACCGAGCGCGGCGTGCTCATCACGCGCTTTTGGTACATCCGTGGCCTCGATCCCCGGCGAATCGCCTATACCGGCTTGACTCGCGACGGCACCTTCTTGATCGAGGACGGCAAAATCAGCCGCCCGGTCAACAACTTCCGGTTCAATCATTCGCTGGTGGATCTCCTCAACGGCATCGAGATGATGGGGGAGCCCGTCCGCGTGGCCGCGGGCGAGAACAGCTCTGTCGGCGCCCCGATTGTCGTGCCCGCCCTCAAGCTGAGCGGGTTCAACCTCGCAAGTGTGAGCGACGCGATCTAGCGCTAGGTCGGGCTCACCCGCGGGGCCGCAGCTCGCAAGCGCGAGCAGAACGCACGGCACCCCTCCGGGAGCGCAGCGGGCGGTATTAAATGCCTTTGTCCGATGATGATGTCGAGGTTCGCGGCCCGCTCGTCCTGTTGGGCGTGCTGGTACGGCCTTCCTAGAGCCGCAATCAACGCGAGCCAGAGCGGCGTGGTAGCCCGGTCATCCGGACATCGTAGATCAGCGGTTTCGTGTCAACTTGGCGAGCGTCGCCTCGAGGTTCCGTCGCGCCTGCAGGTCCGCCGGGTTGAGCTCCACCGCGCGGCGAAAGCTCGCGACGGCTGCGTCGAGCTCGCCTTGCCTGGCGAGGAACACTCCAAGATTGTTGTGGGCTTCAGCGCTCGCCGGATCGATCTCGACGGCCTCTCGAAAATGCGCGAGCGCGCCGCCCATATTCCCCTGCTCGGCGAGAGCGCGCCCCCAGTTCAAGTGAACCGCCGCGAAACCGGGGGCGAGCGCAAGCGCTTTCTCGAAGAGAGGGAGCGCCTCGGAAACCCGGCCCTGGCTCGCGAGCGCGACCCCCCAGCTGTTATAGGCCTCAGCGAAGTCCGGCCGTAACTCGATCGCCTGTCGATAGCCCACGATGGCTTCGTCGAAACGTCCCAAAACGCCGAGGGCCATTGCGAGGCTCACGTGCGTCTCGGCCCGATTGGGGGCCAACTGAAGGGACCGCTCGAGCGCGTCGATGGCTTCCGCAAGCGAGCCGCTCTGCGCGAGGCGGACACCGAGCTCGTGAAGCGCCGCGGGATCGTCACGGCGCGCCGCGGCGGCGCGGTTCAAGTGGCTGCTTGCACGAGCGCTATCGCCGAGCGCCTCGAGCGCCTGTCCAAGGGCGAGATGGATATCTCCGTCCTCGGGCGCCAGCGCAAGTGCTTTTTCGAGCTGCTCGACAGCGTTTTTCATCTCACCCCGTCTCATCTCGGCGAGCCCCCAGCTGTGCCGCGCTTCGAGGTAATCCGGCCGCACCGCAGTGGCGCGACGGAAATGCGGGATCGCCTCGTCTTCGCGACCGAGCGAGGAGAGCGCAACGCCCCAGTTGTTGTGAGCCTGGGCATGACCCGGGTCGAGCGCGGTAGCTGCCTCGAAAAGCTCGACGGCGCGCTCGACCTCGCCGTCCTCTAGATAGAGAAGTCCGCGGTTCGTATGGTTGTCGGGATTCCGAGGATCGAGCGAGAGCGCTTCCGAAAGATGGGTCCGCGCCTGCTCGAGATCGCCGAGCGTGAGCAAGAGGTTGCCGAGCTCACGATGGGTTTGGCTCGACGTTGCGTCGAGCCGGAGCGCAGCCCGATAGTGCTCGATCGCATCGTCGGCGCGGAATTGGCGGCGGCGCAGAAGCCCGAGTCCGCGATGAGCTTCGGCAGCACCCGGAGCGAGGTCGACGGCCGCGGTGAGATGCTCGTCGGCTCGGTCGAGGCGGCCTCGCTCGACATACGCGTAGCCGAGATTGATATGGGCGAGGGAGTTGCCCTCCGTCACCGCGAGGGCTTGCTCGAAGAGCGTGACGCTGTCCTTCCAGATTTTCGTTCGTTCGCGCGCGCTCGCAGCGAAAGCCACGAGAACGGCCGCCGGTAACGCTACGCGCACGAGCTTTCGTGCGCGAAAGTGCTCGATAAGCTCGCCCCCTCCCCAGGCGCCCAGGATGCTCAACCCGATGTAAGGGATGTACGTGTAGCGGTCGGCCATCGCTTGCATGCCGACTTGCACGAGCCCGATGACGGGGACGAGCGTTCCGAGATACCAGAACCATCCGACGAGGAGGTAATCGCGCTCACGATCCCGTGCGGCGACCCACAAGACCGCCGCGGAGATGGCGGCGAGGACGAGCCCGGATGCAATGGCCAGGCCCATCGACACACTCTCGCTGGGGTGCGGGTAGTAGACAGAGAGATCCGTCGGCAGGATGGCCTTCTTCAAGTACACGACGTAGGCGATCAGGCTATTGGCGACACGCACGCGAAAGCTGAACGTCTGTAGAGCCTGCACCGCCCCTCCTGCTTGCTGCACGTAGAAGGTCACGACACCGGATAGGGTAACGATGGCAACGAGCGGCAGTTTTTCCAGAATAAGCTTCCGGAACGTCGTGTCGGGCGCGCGCCGAAGCGGCCAGACGTCGAGCAGCAGAAGCGCGAATGGGAGCGTCACGAGCATCGGTTTCGCCATGAGCCCGATAACGAGGTAAATGGGAACCCACGCGTAGCGCCCGACTGTGGGCTTGTCCACGTAGCGCACGTAGGCCCACATCGTGAGCATCCAGAAGAGACCGCTGAGCACGTCTTTTCTTTCGGCGGCCCACGCGACCGACTCGACGTGCATCGGGTGGAGGGCAAAGACGGCCGCAACGATGGCGCTTCGGAATCGAGACCCCGTCATCCGCTCGAACACATGAAACAGAACGAGCGTCGCTGCGAGATGCAGCAGCAAGTTCGTCGTGTGGAGCACGAACGGATCGAGACCGAATAGCTCGTACTCGGCGAGCCACGTCAGCCATGTCAACGGAAACCAGTTGGCACCGTAAGGCGTCGTCGCGGCCCAACGCAGGCCCTCCCAACTCACGCCCAGACGCACATTGGGGTTCGCCGTTATGTAGTAGTCGTCGTCATAATTGACGAGCTCGTTCGAAAAGACGGGTGCGTAGGCGACCACGGTTCCTAACAGAAGCGCGACGACGATCCACGCGCGCCGAGACGGCGGCTTTGTCTTCTTTCGAGCCATGACGACTATCTTCGCACGACTCGGGCCATCGCGAGGTGAACTTGGGTAGCTTCCAAGATCCAATACTTTGGGATACGCTCCAAATAATTGAATTTTATTAAGGGATCAATTTTGGAGTTGGCACACTTAATTAGTTGACAGCGCTCAATCTGCTGCACTAAGTCTCGGCGGAATGCTATTTGCTAGAGAAGATTGAAGCGAGTGGTTTGTTTGAGATACCGCATGTCGCGGCTCGCGCAATTGGAGGAGGACGTATTATGACGCAGCTGTCCAGACGGTGGATATACCTGTTCGTAGTGCTGTTGGTGATTGCGTTAGTGACGCCTATCGGAGCTCAGGAGCTTCGCGGGCGCGTCACGGGCACGGTTCGCGACAACACGGGTGGTGTGCTACCTGGGGTATCGGTCACCCTCTCGGGTGAGGCGATGATCCAGGCTCAAACGACGGTCACTGGGTCGAATGGGAACTACGGGTTTCCGTCCGTACCGCCGGGGGTCTACAACATGGATTTCGAGCTGTCGGGCTTTCAAACGGTTCGGCGGGAGGAAATCCGTGTCAACCTGAACGTCACTTTGACGATCAATACCGAGATGCCTCTTGCGGGGGTACAGGAGACACTGACGATCACAGGCGAGTCACCAGTGGTCGACATCAAGACCACGACTACGGCGGTAAACTTCACCTCGGAGTTGCTCGAGGATATCCCCAACGCGCGTGACATCTGGGCTGCGATGGCCCAGGCTCCCGGCTTTCAAATGAATGGCTACGACGTGGGCGGATCGCATGCAGGCACCCAGACCGGCTACGCGACCTACGGCTTCCGGTCGCAAAACCGCACGCTTCTCGAAGGCATCAACGTTACCGAGGGAACAGGTGGAAACGCCGGCTACTTCGACTACGGGAGCTTCGAAGAGTACCAGCTCGGCGGCGCTGGGAACCAGGTCGAGACACATGGCATCGGTGCTTTCCACAATCTCACGGTCACCTCGGGGGGCGACCAGTTCAAGGCCAACGTCTACTACGACTTCATCAGCAGCGGGATGGTCTCCGACAACGTCCCGAGGGAGTTCATGCCGGGCGGTAGCGGCGAGAGGGACGGTTTTTCCGCACCGTCGGGCGGCGTCGATCGGGGCAATCCCACCGAGGGCCAGTACGATTTCAACGCGGGTGTCGGCGGGCCTATCGTTCGCGAGAAGGCGTGGTGGTACTTCAGCTACCGGAAGAACAGCCAGGACAAGTTCGTCTTCGGCCTTCCTGATCCCGCACACACCGAGCTTATCAACTACTCCATCAAGGGCAATTACCAGATCAACGACAAGAACCAAATCATCGGATTCTGGAACCGGCGCACCAAGCTCCAATCGGAGCGCAACCTTGGCTCGACGGTTCCGATCAACGCTGCGTGGCACCAAGCTTCGGTAAACAAGCCCTGGAAGCTCGAGTGGACCAGCGTTTTGAGCCAGGCCGCGTTTCTCGACGTCCAGTATTCCGGGTGGATCAACGAATTTCCCCTCTATCCGACAGAGACCCAGTCTCAGTCTGTGGAAGGTGTGGAAATTGGTCATTTCGATCAAGCGACGGGGCAGTACTCGAACGCCGCGTATTCCTTTTACCGGCTGCGGGACACCAACAAACCTCAGGTCACGGGGTCGCTCTCCTACTACGTGGATGATGCCAAAGGGACGCACAGCATCAAGCTTGGAACCGAATGGTATCGCGAGAGGCTAGGGGTTACACGCTTCCAGCCTGGCAACCAGTTCTATCGCGACCGTGACGGCCTTTCGGAGGACGTCGACATCTACAACACGCCGAACCGGGGAACCAACGACTCGAAGCTCTTCTCGCTCTGGGCGACGGATTCGTGGACGCTCAATAATCGCTTGACGCTCAACCTCGGACTCCGCTTCGATCGCTACACGCTTGGCTGGCCCGAGCAGAGCATCAACCCCGAGATCGTGGGCTTCCCATTCGAACCGGTGACGACGCCTGCGACGACGACGAACATACTTCAGGGGCTCAGCCCTAGGCTGGGTCTCGCCTGGGACGTCAGAGGGGACGGCCGGACGGTAGCCAAGGCCTTCTGGGGCCGCTTCTACTCGAACCCGAGTACCGGTTTCGTTGACGACGCGAACCCCGTGGGCATATTACGTCTACGGTACACGTTCAACGACATGGACGGTAACGGAGTGCTGACCGCGGGACCGTGCGGTAATCTCTTTTGCTCACCCGAGCTCGGAAACTTCCAGAGGTCGCTCGACGGCGCCGGCAGGCGGCAGGTAGACCCGGATCTTCTGTACGAGTACGGGCAGGAAGCGTCGTTCTCGATCGAGCACGAGCTCCGACCGAACCTCTCCATCCGCGCCAATTATGTTCACAAGAGTGTCGGTAATGGCTGGGACGAGGTGGACCTCGAACGCTTCGACCAGTACACGATCCCATTCGAGTACCCCGACTCGGGCGACGACAACATTCGTGGAACCGCAGACGATCAAGTGATCTCGCTTCTCGATCGTCCCGCCGGTCTCGGCGAGGAGCGCCTGTGGACGAATCCGGTGAAGTACGACGGCCTGGAGCCCTATAACCGTAACTACGACACGTTCGAGGTAGCGTTCAACAAGCGTTACTCCGACCGTTGGATGTTCCTGACGTCATACATGTTCACGAAGGTCGACGAGTTCAAGAACACCTCTCAATCCTCCACGAGCCGGCTCCAGACCATGCGGACCTCCGGTTCCTACAACTGGGAGCCGAACCTCCGCGAGTACTTTGGCCGCCAGGACGCGAATTACTCGAACTTCAAGGTCGTGGGCCGCTACGTATTCCCGATGGAGATTGGCCTCAGTACGTCATACAAGTGGCAGAGCGGCTACAACTGGGCGCGGCGGATCAGCGCCCGCCTGCCCAACGCCGGTACCGAGCGCATTCACGCGACAGAGATCTCAGACAACAGAGGGGACAATGTCGGTATCTGGGACCTCCGCGTGGACTACTCGTTCAATTTCGGAGACAAGGGGGGTCTCACGGTCATGGCCGACCTCTACAACGTCTTGAACTCCAATCCTGTGGCGAACTTCCGCTCTTTTGCTGGAAGCCGCTTCCGGGAGGTCATCGCGTTGCTCGACCCACGGGTCTTTCGCATCGGTTTGCGCTTCGAGTTCTAGACCTTTCTAGGCGATACGAAGAGCCCGGGACTTCGGTCCCGGGTTTTTCTTATTCGACGGCGATGAAGTCTACTCCAATTTCAACAACTTCACGAGCCGGGACTAGCCCTCGCTTTCCAGTCCCGCCAAACGCTTCTTGACGGCGTCTTGTGCGGGATCCAACGCTAGCGACCGCTCGAAGTAGCCTCTCGCTTTCTCGATATCGCCGAGACGTTGATGGCTATCGGCGAGCGCGTTCAGCAAGCTCGTATCGGGGGGGCGGATCGCGCTCGCGCGCTTCAGATAACCGACGGCCTTCACGTATTCTTCCTTGATGTAAAAACCGAGCCCTAGCCCTGCCATCACCTCGAACTGGATGGGGAAGCTTTCCTCGAGCGGTGCGAGGAGCGCGATGGCGCGGTCGGCGTCGTTTTCGCGAAGCAGCGCCGTAGCGAGCTTCCACCGGGCGTGGGGAAGGTTCGGGTTCGCCGCGGCGACGGCAGATTCGAAGTTCTCTTGGGCTTCCTCGTAGCGACCTAGATTCCACAATTGATCGCCTCGGACGAGAGGGACGAGGCCGGGAATCTTCGTGTTGAACCCGCGGCGGTAGACGAACCCGGGACGGGGAACGCTCGTTCGCGGGGAAAGCGTTATCTCGACGTTGCGCTCGGAGAGGTTCGCTCCCTCCGGGCCGTTGAGGCGGGCCCGAATCTCGTAGCTCCCTCCGACCAAACCGAGCGTCGAGAGCTCCGCGGTCACACCGCTCCCAGAGGCCTCTGTAATCACGCGCTCGGTGTTGTCGTGCACCCCGTCTTGGCCCGCCGCGACGAGCTCGAAGCTGACTTTCGACCCGGGTAGCGCATTGTAGGCCTGGGAGAAAACGACGATGGTATCGCCAATGGCGAAGAGCTGATCGGTGGCAGGCTCGAGGCGAAGCCCCCCAAGCTGAAACGTGCGAACCTCGTCCGGCGCGATGGCCTGCGTCGCCATCGCGGCCTCGTGACAGAGCAAGATATCGGCGAGCGCGGGAAACCCTTCCGAGAATTCAGGAACGTGAATCTCGGCCTCCGCGACCGTGTAGTTCTTCAACGCCCGGTTTTGGAGGTATATCGCGATCGTGTAGTCGCCCGGAACGAGGGGGAAGTCGTCTTGATAGGCGACCGGCGCCGTTTGAATGCGTTCCACCTGCGCCGGCGTGAGCTCGATGAAATCGGAGCGTATGTTGGAGTGCGCCAGCTTTCCCTCGGAGTCCGTGACTTCGACGGTGACGTCGAGCGTTGTATAGAACCTCGAGCCTGTCTCGTCGGTCTCGAGGCCGAAATTCGTCGCGTCGAGCTCCACGCTGAAATGGACGATAGGCGTCGCCTCTGGACCCACCATGACGGAGAACACATTGCGGTTCGGCACGAAGTTGAACGAGTAGTCGGCGGAGACGCGCCGGCCATATTCGTTGAAGGCGTCGATATAATCCGTGTTGATGGCGCGCTTCGGTGATTCGTCGAGGCGGGCGATCATCGCGTCGATGCCGATCGCAGGCCTTCCGGTGAAGTAGTCGGGCGGCTCGCCGGTATCGAACGAGAGCGATGCGTGGGCGAGCTCGACGTTCGTTTCTTCGAGCTTCTCGACCGCGGCGAGGTTGTCCATGCCGGGGTTGACCTCGGTCCCTCGGAGAAGCGAGGCCGGCCCGTCGATCATCGGATGGTAGAGCCGATAGTCGCCGACTTCTTCTTTCTTGAAGAACAACAAATAGAAAAATGCGGGCGTGGCGCGCCCAGCCTCACCTTGATAGAACCAGAGCTCCGCCTCTTTGAGGTGGGCGTAGCCGTAGAACCGTTGGATCTCGCGCGGCTTCCCCAGGATGATGTAGTAGCGGCCGCGGTCGGTGCGCCATCCGGGGATGAAACTCTCCCGGCCCAGGAACTCGTTCGCATATTCGAGCCGGGCGTAGTGCTCCTCTTTGAACTCGTTGTCGGGCGTCGCCCGGTTGGGATCGCGTCGTCTCCAGAAGGCCGCAATGAAGCGCTCCCGCTCATCGAGAGTCTCGAGCGAAACATAGAGCTCCCGCTCCCGATCCGTGATGATGTATCGAACGTCTTCCTCGACCCACTTTCGGTGCTCGTCGGAAAGGCGCTGCGAGAGCTCTTTCTGCGCGCCCGATAGGGTTGTCGCGGACAGCAACAGAAAGGCTATCAGATTTCGTAGCATCACGACCCTATTTTGACTCGATTCGCGTCAAGCTCCCAATTAGACTTGGGGCCTCGATGTCGGACACACGACTCCCGCGCACCGAGCGCATCGTTGCGGTCTTGCGGAAGCTTTCAAGCGAGACCCGCAAGGGTCGCTATCGCGGTGCACCTGTCTACGGTGGCCCGTTCTCGACGAACCGCTCGCCTTTTCTCGAGCTCGTGAGCTGCCTGGTGAGCCAGCGCGTCCGGGACGCGCAAACGACCCGTGTCTGCGCGAAAATCTTTGCCGAGGCGACCACGCCGGAAGAGCTCCGTCGGCTGCCCCTCCGTCGGCTCGAGCGGCTGCTCTACGGCGCCGGCTTTTACCGCCAAAAGGCGCGAACGCTCCACGCCTTGTCCGACGCCATCATGGAGCGGGGCGGTGTCGTACCCCGGACGCGCGAAGGCCTCACCGAGCTTCCCGGGATCGGCCCCAAATGCGCGAACCTCGTGCTCGCCCATTGCTTCGGGAAGCCGACCATCGCCGTCGATACGCACGTCCATCGCATTTCGAACCGGCTCGACTGGGTCCGTACCCAAACGCCCGAAAAAACTGAAGCGCGGCTCACACCTCACGTGCCGGTGCGGTGGCGAGGGCGCGTCAATGTGTTGTTGGTCGCACACGGTCAGCTCGTCTGCAGGCCCATCGGCCCGAAATGCGATCAATGCTCGGTTCAGTCCCTCTGTCCACGCCGGGGCGTCGTCAAGAAGCTAGGGGCTAGGAGCTAGTGGCGGCGGCGAGGATGACGAAGCCGCTGAAGCCTTGGAGCTGAAGTTGTCGCAGGAGGCGCTCGGCGCCGTCGCGCTCGCGAAACGAGCCGACCCACACGCGATGGTAGAGCACGCCCTCATTTTCGAACTCGGTGAGCAATACGGGTCCGTGACCTTGGGCCTGGAGCGACGTGAGAAGCTCCTGCGCGCGTGCTTCGGCTTCGAAAGAGCCCGCTTGAACGCGCCACCGCCGCTCGGCGAGGGGGCCCGCGAGACCAATCACTTCCATCCGGACGCGGGCGACGCCTTTTTCGACGATCCCGAGATCCCTCGCTGCCGCGAAGGACAAGTCGATGATTCGGCCGCGGACGAAAGGGCCGCGATCGTTGATGATCACATCCACGCGTTTCCCGGTGTCGAGATCGGTGACGCGAACGAGCGATCCGAAAGCAAGGCTTTTATGCGCGGCTGTCAGTTTCTCGGGCGCCATGGGCTCGCCGCTCGCGGTGGCGCGGCCGGCTTCCTCGAGCCCGTACCACGAGGCGAGGCCTTCTTCGACGCGCGACGGAGGTCGGTCCGGTGACGTCGGCGCGCGGCGGCCGGAGCACGCAGAAACCGCCACGAGCGCGAGCGCGCTCGCGAGAAGACGCCTTTTCATGTAGCGGGATTATAGCGTTTTGTACCCTCCCTTCGCGTTCTCCGAGCTTCCTTTAGGCATGCTCACGCTCTTCCAGCCGCTTTTGGAGCTCGCGTGGCGGGCGAGATAGACGATCTGGCCGACGTGGTAGGCGGCGTGTACGACTTGGCGCTGAATAGCCTCGGGTACGGTGAGCTCTTCTCCGCGGATGGTCACTTTGCGCTCGAGCGCTTTGGGCGTGAGTGCGTCAAAGGAGGCGAAGAGCGTCGACCAGCCGCGGTCCCAAAGGGCCATAAGCTCGTCCCGGGTGCGGTCGGGTTGCGCCTCGAACTCGCGGTCACGATGCCGGTCCGGTTTCTCGCCGTCGGTCGTGAGAAAGTCGGTCCAACGCGAGACCATATTGCCGCTCAAGTGTTGGAGGATCACAGCGATCGAGTTCGACGCATCGTCGAGCTCGATGTGCAATCCCGCATCGTCCGGGATTTGCTCCATCGCGGCTTCCGCGAGCCGCTTCAGGCGCCCGAGCTCGAAGGCCGTGTTTTCGAGATAGTGCTTTCCGAAATCCATTTGTCGTCTTTCTCTCGAGGCTCTTTCGTCGCGCCCTTCAGCGAGACATACCCTACACCGCCGATGACGAGGAAGATACCCAATCCCTGCAGCGCCGAAATCCTCTCGCCGAGCCAAAGAGCCGCGACCGCGACGGCGAACATCGGCTGTAACAATAACAAGAGCGACGTCTCGAGTGCAGCCAGCCGTGGGAGCACATAGGTAATGAAGAGCCAGCCCACCACTTGGGAGCCGAGTGCGAGCGCGGCGAGATAGCCATGGCTCGGCCATGTGACGTTCAACCATGTGACATCGAACCCGGGTGAAAACGGCCCGATGGCGAGGGCCGTGAGGGCGCCGCCGGCGCTCGCGTCGAGTAATGGGCCCGCCGGCGGCGCCAGGACGCGGTTCGACGCGCGAAGGGTGAGAATAAAGCTCGCATAAAGAAGACCGCTCGTCACCGCGAGTATCGCGCCCGTCACCGGCGCTTTACCGTAGGCGTCGTCTTGTGCCAATCCCGAGATGAGGGTGGCGCCGACGAGCACGACGGGGATCATTTGAAACGCGACGCGCGTCGGCCGCTCGCGGTGGAAGAGCCAAGCGAGAAGACCGACGAAGACCACTTGGATATTTGCGAGCACCGTGGACAAGCCTGCGCCGATGAGCTCGATGCTGTGGTGCCAGATCGTCAAATCTGCGGCGAGCATGAGACCGCTCGCGAAGGCCATGAGGCGTACACGTGGCGAGCGGCTGTCGCGCTTGCGCCCGACAAACCATATGACGAGAAGAGCAGGAAGCGCGTAGGCGCAACGGTAGAATGTCGCCGTGGCGGGAGAGACTCCCGCGAGCGCGACCCAAATCGGAGACATCCCGATCAAGACGACCCCGAAAAGAGCGATGACGTGATTCATCCTATCGTCTGCTCAATGCTTAATGCGCGCTCGCTCAGCTATCCTAGTCTGAATTCATGAGATGACGCAGCGTATGCAGACAAAACCCATCGAGATCGAGGGCCCGGTTGGCCGCCTGGAGGCGATATGGATGACGCCGAAAGGGCCCGCCGAAGGGGCCGCCCTTCTCTGCCACGCGCACCCGGCTCACGGAGGCGTCATGCGCTACAAATTGTTGTTCCGGGTGGCCAAAGTGTTTCAAGCGCTTGGCTTCGCCGTCCTGCGGTTCAACTTTCGCGGCGTCGGCCTCTGTGAAGGCACGCATGACGACGGCAAGGGTGAGCAGGACGACGTCCGCGCTGCGCTCGATTGGCTCGAGCGAGAGCTTCCCGGCCGCCCCGTCGTGTCCGGAGGCCATTCTTTCGGCTCCGTCATGGGGCTTCGCGTCGGCGGTTCTGACCCGCGCGTCGCAGCGTTTTTGGCTTTGGGGCTTCCGGTCAAAGTACTCCCGCGCACGCGGTTCGTCGAGTCGATCACCAAGCCCAAATTATTCATCCAAGGCGAGCTCGATCCATTCGGCAACGTGGCGGCCATCGAAAGCTTGCTCGAGCGTGTTCCCGAGCCTAAAGAGCTCGTCGTGATCCCCGGGAGCGATCATTTTTTTACGGGCGAAATCGAGGCCGTAGAGGCGGCGGTGTCGGACTGGGCGCCGCGAGGGATCGCGAGCTGAGCGTCGTACAGCTCGAGATAACCCCGCAGGATCGCTTTCGCACTGAACCGCTCTTCGGCGTCGCGTCGGGCCGCCTCGCGTGGCAAAGACGGAATGCGCTCGACCACATCGACCGCTTCGGCGACGTTTTGAACGACGTAGCCTGTCTCGCCTTCGCGGACGACCTCCGGCACACTCCCACGGGCGAAACCAATGACTGGCGTGCCACAAGCTAGCGCTTCGGCCATGACGATACCGAAGGGTTCTTCCCATCCTATCGGCATGAGGAACGCCGAAGCTCGTCCGAGCAAAGCGTTTTTCGCTTCATCATCGACCGGACCGACATATCGGATTTGTCGACCGTCGATGAACGGCTCGACTTTGTCTTCGAAATAGCCACCGTCTTCGTCGACGCGATTCCCGGCCACGACAAGATCGCTGCCGCTTTGAAGGGCGATCTGGATGGCCTCGTGCGTCCCTTTGATGGATTCGATACGACCCAAGAACATCAACGGCGCATTATCCGGGACGCGAGGTTTGAAGTCAAAACGGTCTACGTCGACACAGTTGTAAACGGTGTGCCATTCTCCGGCTATAGAGTTCTTGTACATGGCCGTCGAGCAACCGGTGAAACTCAGTGATTGCCGTGCGAGCCTGACGGCGCGGTGAACGCCGGCCCAAGGTATCGCGCGCTGGTAGCTTTGAATCTTGACGGGCCGAGTCTGCGGGCAGAATCGGGAGGAGCGCGGCTAATCGCCCAAAGCTGTGGACGACATCGAGCTCGTGGCTATGCCGCCACAACCACGTTCCGACTTGAAAGAGCTCTCGAGTCCGGTCCACCCGCCCCGTGTGAGGCGGCGCCCCATAAGGAACGAGTCGAGCCTCGGTGTTGCTTTCCGGATGACCGAGCAGGACGACGTCATGACCGTTCGCGACTAGCCCGTCAACCAGGAGAGCCAGGACGCGCTCGATGCCGCCATAGAACTTGGGCGGAACCGGTATGTAGGGATCGGCGGTGATGGCTATGCGCACCGAGCCACCTTGGGAAGATGCTCGTCGAAGAGTTGGCGGAGGGCGCCGCGCTCGTCGTCGTGTTCCCAATGCCAGCGGCGCTTCGCCCATTGCCAAGCATCTTGCTGCGCGGCCAGCAACGAGGCGCGATCCGCATCCCACGTCTTCAAGATATTCGCAAGCGCGGCCGTATCATCGAGCGCACAGATCGGCTGGCGATCGCCGAGCCCATCGCAAAAAGCGCGCTGCGCTGGTGTGTCCGAATAGATCGTCGCGAGACCTGCGAGCAAGTAGGTAAAAACTTTGTTGGACAAGAGAACGCGCGTGTTCGGGATAGCGCCGGTCTCGAGAGACAATCCGATATCGAAGGGGCGGCAGGCATCGATCATGCCGGCCGATGCGCTCGGTTGGTGAATCACAAGCTTCAGCTTGGGAGCTACTTTTTGGGCGAGCGACTCGAGGCTCTCGCGATAGCTTCCCTCGATGCGGCCACGCAGGTGAAGCTCCGTTTCGATAGCCGCGGCACCCGCGCCGCGGATCGCGTGCTCGATCCCGCGGCCGGGTCCGATCGTCTGGGAGAACCAATAGAGTTTCAGCGGTCCTCGCGGAAGCTCGAATGCTGGGGCTTCGCTCGGCAGCGGGAACACGTTGTGCACCACGACGCCGCTTACACCGAGACACTCTTTGTAGCTGGCGGAGATGAGTGGGCTTCCCATGGAGACGAAGCGCGCGTCGCGAGCTGCTTCAGCCTCGACGGAAGCGGTGAGCTCGCTTTGAAACTTTCCGTCGGCTGAGCTGTCTTGCTCGCCGCGGTGGAAGTCTTCGAAGTCGATGGCGTATGGCACGCTCATCCGTTGCGCGGCCGCTCGAGCGATAGGGTAACTCCCGCCTCCGAAGTAGAGAAAGTCGGTGGGCTTCGATATGGTCGCTTCAAGGAGAGCTTCGGACGAGCGAACGAGCGCGCGTCGCCGGAGAGGGGCGCTCGCGCGGGCGACACCGAGAGTGCGGGTGATGTGTCGCGCGATATGGTAGCGCGCGGCACCCATCCAAAATGTCGAGGATGCTCCGGTATCCGCCGAGCGCCGCTCGTCGATCGTCGTGACGTCGAGCCAAGGCCGTTCCGCTTCGAGAAGACCGTCGGATTGCGACGCCCAGTCCGCGCGCCGATTCATCACCACGCGCACCCGATAGCCTTCGGCGTAGAGTGCGTCCGCGGCTTTCACCATGCGCGGACAGGTCGACAACTGTCCGGCGGAGACAATGGTGACGCGCGGTTCGGAGTCGTTCATTTTGTTGGGATGACAACGATCTTAGCATGCTGTAGTCGCTGATATAATCGTGGGCATGGCTCGAAAGCACCGTCGGCAGTTCCTTCGTACCGTGGGATCGGCCTCGGCCGCGTGGCTCTTCTCGGAGAAAATGCCCCTCGCGCAGAACCAAGAAGCAATCGTCAATGAAGGCAAACAAGGCGTCATCCAAGGCAAAGAAGGCATCACCGTCCTGAACGACCGCCCCATCAACGCTGAAACGCCGATTGCCCTTCTTGACGAGGAAGTGACCGGAAACGCGGTGCATTTCATTCGTAACAACGGCCTCGTTCCCGAACGCGCGACCACCCGCGACCTGAGCGGCTGGTCGCTCACCGTCGATGGCGTCGTGCGTCATCCGTTGAAACTCACGCTCGACGATTTGAAAGAACGCTATTCCAACAAGACAGCGCTCCTGCACTTAGAATGCGGCGGAAACGGCCGCGCCGGATTCCGGCCCCCGGCAAGCGGCAACCAGTGGAAGCTCGGGGCTGTGGGTTGTGCGCGCTATACGGGCGTGGAGTTGAGAGACGTTTTGGAGGATGCCGGCGTCGAATCGAGCGCGGTCTACGTCGCGTATTATGGCGAAGACCTTCATCTGAGCGGCGATCCGGACGCGGTGCCCATCTCGCGGGGCATCCCCATCGCGAAAGCGCTCGACCCGTGGACGCTCCTCTCTTGGGAGATGAACGGTGAGCCGCTGCCGGCGCAACACGGCTTCCCACTCCGGCTTGTCGCGCCGGGCTATCCGGCCTCCACGTCAGGAAAGTGGCTCGAAAGGCTCTGGGTGCGCGACCGCGTTCACGACGGCGCAAAGATGGGCGGCTACTCCTATCGCGTCCCGCGTCACCCGGTGGAGCCGGGCGCCGACGTGCCGGAAGAAGCGATGGAGATCATCGAAGCGATGCCGGTGAAGTCGATGATCACGCGTCCCTCGACGGGCGTCGAAGTTACCTCGGGCGAGGCGATGGCACTCCGCGGCCACGCGTGGTGCGGCGACGGACCCGTGTCCGCGATGCACGTGAGTCACGATTTCGGCGCGACGTGGATCGAAGGGGAGCTCCGCTCGCCCAAGAATCCCTTTGCATGGCAGCATTGGTCGGCTAGCATCCGTTTTCCGACGCCGGGCCATTACGAGGTGTGGGCGCGGGCCACCGACCATGCCGGTCGCCAGCAGCCGATGGTCGTGCCGGGATGGAATCCTCGCGGCTATCTCAATAACGCCATGCATCGCATCGCGGTGCGCGTAGGATGATCGTGAACGTTTGGATTTTTCTCGTTCTTCTCGCGCAAGCAGAGACCTCCTCTGACTCCATTTTGAAGCCGGGTCGAGGACGCGACATCGTGACGGCTGCTTGCACACAGTGCCATACGGCCGAGATCATCGTCGCCTCACACATGAGCCGCAAGACATGGGACACCACGCTAACGTGGATGGAGGAAACCCAAGGCCTCGTCGAGCTCGAGCCTGATACACGCAAGCGGATCCTTGATTATCTCGTTCTGACTCAAGGCCTCGACGATGAAGCGGGCACGGGATCGAGCCCTTGGGCCAACCCGCTCTATCGGCCTAATCCGATCTGGTGATCCATGGAAGTCTTCGACCGTAGCGCCGCCCTCGAGCGCCTCGGTGGCGATTCTGATCGGCTGGAAGAGCTTCTCGAGGACTTTCAGGTGCAGATTCCGGCGATGATAAAGGCGATCGAAAAAGCGGCCAAACGCAAGCGCGCGATCCGCATCGGGGAAGTGTCCAAGGAGCTGCGCGCGACCGCACACAAAATCGGGGCCGAAGGGGTGGAGGCGCTGGCCGGACAAATGGTCGAAGCCGCCGAGCAGGAAGACTACGAGAAAGCCGGGACACTACTCACTCACATGGGAATGGAGCTCGATTGGCTCCTGCGGATCCTCGACGAGAACCGCTGCTCCGGAAATCTTTGAAGCTAGTCAATCTTTGGAGTCGCTGCTTCACTCCTTCCGGCAAGGTGAACCGCGTCAGGCCACAAGGTAGTTCGCCGGAATGTACCAGATGGGCGACGTGTAGGTGCTTTCGGTGACAGTCATCCGTACTTCGTCCGGCATCGTGATCCTGAAGTCCTCGGCCATCCTCAAAGGCGAGAGTTGTTACACTGCCGCGAGCGGTTGGACGGCACCACCGGTACGAATGGCGCGGGGCTGCTTGAGCAGAAAGCTCGAGTGAGACTAGCAGCTAGGTGAGCGGTGGCGGTTAAGGCGTGTTCTCGAACCACGTGAGCTCGTCAGCGACAGACGTCTTCGCCATGCCCAAACATACTTCCGTGGCGCGCGGATCGCATCGCGGCCTCCGTGTCCGACAATGGCGCGCGGCTGGGTCCGTCCGGGTTAATAATGATGATACGTTCAGCCTAAGGCTCGTCCAGGTGGAGTGTCCAGATGTTGGCTTCGACCGCCGTCAGCGAAAAATAGACCCTGCGATAGTCCCGGGTTATGACCGGGCTTTCGACGGAGCCCGCGGGATCGGCGTAGATTTGGTCTGCGACGCGCGTCTCACGATCCACGATGTAGAGATCGAAATCCTCTTGATATTGATGCTGTGCGTGTGAGCGAGCGGGACCTTGTCCCTGAAACACGATTCGGCGTCCATCTCCGAGCCATTGTGGATAGACGCCGAAATTGGTGAGGCGTTCGTAGGTGCGGCTTTCCAGCGAATAGATGGCGATGCCAGCTCGAATGCCGCTTCTTGTTTGGACATGGCCGACGAGAGCCTTTCCATCACGCGACCAGTCGATGGCGACGAACTGATCGCCGGTATCGCTGAACGGAGGCAGTGACTCCGGAGTCTGTTCCTGCCACGGCACTCGCGGGTCGAAGAGCGCGCCATCGCTGTCGGGGCTCGCGTAAGCCATGCGGCTTCCGTCGGGAGACCAAACGGGCGTGTGCAAGTTGCGCTCCGGGGTATCGGTGAGTTGGCGGAGCCCCATGCCATCCGGGCGGATCGTCCAGATCTCATAGCTTCCGTTCCGGTTCGAGTAGAACGCGAGCTGCTCACCATCGGGCGCCCATCTCGGAAAGCGGTCGCGATGAAGATCCTCGGTAATGGGACGCAGGTCGCTACCGTCGGGTCGCACGAGCACGATGTCTTCTTGGATCGCTTCACGCGAGAACGCGATCCAATCACCGACGGGAGATGGATGCGGGGTCGCGACTTCCCGAACTTCTCGGAGCACGCGCTCGGAGCGCCGGATTACGGTCGCCGTGTCTGGATCGAATTCGACGAATTGAAGATGGGCTCCGGGCTCGATAAACATCTTGTTGGACGCAAAGGATCATCCCACACTTCAACGGAAGATTCCATTCCTTGCGAAGCTGTGCGGGAACGGAATGAATCGACGGCTCGCTCGATCCCGTATGGCGGCGGATCTGTTGTAACTCGCAGACCGCGACGCCGGTTACCATACGGCGCTGTGAGACGAGAAGTTGTCGTGGCGTATTGTCAAGTTTTCCACGGCCTGACGGCCACCCCGAATGAATGAAACGCGGTAGTCTGTGAAGGTGGCACCGGCTCAGAGGTCGGCTTAACGTTGGTGCGACTGAGCCCGTTGTCAAGTTTGGCTGGGAGTCCTGCGCGTACCCCAAATTGCGTTTTCTATTCCAGCTGGGATAGTTGAGCGCGTCTATTAGATTACAAGTTCGTGGGCTCCACGCCGGTGCGACGTGAAGGAGGCTGCGATGAGAGTGGTTCATAAGCGATGCGCCGGATTGGACGTCCACCAGAAATCGATTACGGCTTGCGTGCGGGTAGCGACGAAGCGGAAGGTGGTGCGCGAGACGCGTGTGTTCGGCACGGCCACGAGCGAATTGCTGGAAATGTTGGATTGGCTGGGGCAGTGCGGTTGCACGATTGTAGCGATGGAAGCGACCGGAGTGTATTGGAAGCCGGTGTGGCATGTGCTCGAAGGTCATTTTGAGTTGGTGTTGGCACAACCGGCCCACGTCAAGAACATGCCGGGTCGTAAGAGCGATATCAGTGATGCCTTGTGGATAGCGGATTTGCTTGCCCATGGTCTCATTCGAGCTAGCTTCGTTCCGCCAACGCCGATCCAGGAACTGCGAGAGCTGACCCGAACGCGAAAGCAGTTCGTTCGAGAAATCGCTCGGGAGACCCAGCGAATTCAAAAGACGTTGGAAGACGCGAACATCAAATTGACGAGCGTGATTAGCACGATTTTGGGAGTAAGCGGGCGGGCGATTCTCCGAGCGATCATTGCGGGAGAAAGCGACCCTCACAAGCTGAGTGAGCTGGGCTCAAGCCGACTCAAAGCCACTGAACAGGAATTGAGCGCAGCGCTCGAGGGCTACGTTACCGACCATCATCGTTTCCTGTTGGGTTTTCATCTCAATCATATCGAGCAGCTTGAAGCCTCAGTGAGCGCGCTCGAATCCCGTATCACAGAGAGCCTGCGCCCTTTTCGATCGGCCGTCGAGCTTCTGGTGACGATCCCGGGCATCAGTGAAGCCACGGCGGCCATTCTCGTCGCCGAGATCGGACCCGATGTCTCGGCATTCCCAACGGCCGGACACCTTCGCTCTTGGGCCGGTCTATGCCCACGGCTTCATGAGAGTGCCGGTAAACGCTTTTCTCAGAAAACCCGCAAAGGGGCTCCATGGCTCAAGACCGCTCTTGTCCAAGCCGCTTGGGCGGCAAGCCGCAAGCGCGACAGCTATCTGCGTGCCCAGTTCTTCCGGCTCAAATCTCGTCGGGGCCCCAAGAAAGCTGTCGTCGCCGTCGCCGCCTCCATCATCACCGCCGTCTACTACATGCTCCACAATGAGATTCCATACCGGGAACTGGGTGCCGATTACTTCCATCAACGCGACAAGGAACAGCTCACAATACGAATGACACGACGCCTAAGGGAGCTCGGTTTTGACGTCACTCTCACACCTCTTGCCAACGCTACACCCTGAGTTTCTTATTAGTTGACGTTGCGCACGCACGCCGGCGCCGCCGGAGTGACGTTGGCCGTTCGGATCACGTCGCGATTGGTGCCGCGTCCCACGCGAGGAATGCACGGCCTCTGAGATCTCGATGATTAGGAGCACGCAACAGGTGACGCCCGACGCGGAAGAGCTTCTACGGAGGGTATGTGCTGTCGCCCCGGGCCGGCACGAAGACGCGCTCGAGGCGCTTACGCGAGGCGATGCCGTTCCGGCGCCTCTGCCTTCTCGGCGAGGGATTCAACCAAGAGACCGGACCGTGGCGGCGGTAACGTTCGGGGATCAGCGTTGGTTCTCGTTGCGAGATAGGCCGCGTTCGCTTTGTTTCAGCTTTTCGTAGGTTTCGAAGGCCGTGCGTGCGTCACCCGTTCGCCCCGCGCGACGGTAGGCTTGCGCGAGGTGGTAATAGGCTTCGAAATAGTCGGCGTCTGGGCGACGGGCCCCTCTAGAACGATGCGATGGCTCCTTCGAAGTCGCTTTTCTTCAAGTAGAGCTCGCCGAGAAAGGTGAGCGGTTGTGCGGCGCTCGGGTCGAGCTCCGACGTGAAGGGAAATGAGTTGACGGCACCGGCCGACCGCCCGAACCGCCCAGCTATTCGCGATCGGCTTCGACCTGGCGTACAACCGAAGCCATAGATCTCTCCGAGGAAGCACAAGCATGCCACACCAGCGCCGCAGCTCATGAGCTAGAACCGCAACTCAGCCTCCCACCACCGCAGCTCGTTCCCCAGAAGCGCACCCCATGCTCACCTCCTAGGGCGCAAGCACCTTTAGACGCCTAATAGACGGCACACAGACGCCCCGAAAGACGGTACGAAGGCGGGCGTCAGGGCATGATGCGTATAGCAAGTCAGAGAGTTGGAACACCTGGAAGGGAGATAAATCATGTCCAATAGCAAGTCTCAGTCAGGGACGTCCGCAGTCGAGACACGCTCTTACGCGCGGACGCTCCAATGTAATTCCGTTCGCCCGATGGGGCTCGTGGTCCTGGCCTGGGTGCTCGGTGCCGGCTCGCTCGCCCTGGCCGAGGAAACGGCAACGCCCGCCAAGGAGAAGATGCTCGGCGCCGTTGAGTTCCCGGTCTACGCACGCAGTTGAGAGAACAGGCCTTGTCCGTTCTCCAGAGACTCGCCGACGCCCGTCTCGACGAAGGCAAGCTCGAGGAAGCCATGGAGCTCCATCGACGGCGACTCGCGATGGATCCTGCTTGCGAGCCAGCCCACCGTTCCCTCATGGAGCTTCTCGCACGGAACGAAGACTACTTCGTCGACGGAATTACTGAGGATATCACCACGGCGCTTTCCCGCTTCGGATCCCTTCTGGTGATTGCTCGTGCGTCGGCGTTCGCCTACCGCGATCGTGATCTGACCGTGCAGCAGATTGGGCGAGAGCTCGAGGCCCAGTTCATCGTGCAGGGAAGCGTACGACGAGCCGGAGCTCGCGTCCGAATCAACATCCAGCTCGTCGACGCGACGAGCGGCAAGCACGTGTGGGCCCAAAAGTTCGACCGGGAGCCCGAGGACGTCTTCCTGGTCCAGGATGAGATCAGCGCCACCGTCGTGTCGACTCTCGCGGGACGCGTCGAAGCCTCGCGCCTCGCCCACGCGCGCCGCCTGCCGCCCGAGCGACTCGACACCTATGACTACGTGCTCCGCGGCAAAGACCACCATCACCGCTACACGGCGGAGGACTGCCAGAAAGCGATCGAGATGTTCGAGCGTGCCATCGAGCGCGACCCCAACTTCGCCCCCGCACACGCCTGGCTCGCCTGTGGGCTGGGGCAGGCCCGGGCCTACCGCCCGGATGAGGACGAAGCGCTCATCGCTCTCGCGCAACAGGCCGCTGAGCACGCCCGCGAGCTCGACAAACAGGACGCCGAGTCGTACCGGATCCTCGCCCATATCGCCATGATCCGCCACGATCTCGCGAGCGCCCAGTCGTACCAGGAGCGGGGTCTTCTTCTAAACCCGAACGACGATCGCCAGGTGTGCGCGATGGGGCAGATCCACTGCTTCCGCGGCCACCACGAGGAATCCGCGACCTGGATACGAAAGGCCATGCGGCTCAATCCCTACCACCCTGATTCCCTGTGGCAAGTTCTGTCAGCTGCGGGACTGCGAGTCCGTCTGATCCGTCCCCTGGACTTTCTCGTGGTGGCAGACCACGCCGAGAACCTGGGGCTCGCTCCGATGATCGCAGAGTCCAACCCGGAGCTCTTCAAGAACGAGTGGGGCCGAAGGGTCCACGACCTGGTGAAGGCCGGCAAGGGCCGCGATGCGTTCCAGCTGTGGCTCGCGGATGCTGTCACCGTAAACAAAGATCCGATCAGCAATCCGAAGATGACACGCACGGTCTGGGAGCGTCAGATCGCCTTCGCCGAGGAATACAACGAGCCCGGACAATTCACTGCCTTGATCGGCTTCGAATGGAGCTCGATTGCCACGTCGGAAACGCCGGGCAATCTGCACCGGGTCGTCATCTTCAAAGACGGCGGCAACAAGGTGGGGCGGGTCCTACCCTTCAGCACGGTGCACTCGAACGATCTGGAGAATCTGTGGGAGTACATGGCGGCCTACGAAGAGAAGACCGGCGGGAGCGTTCTCGCCATCGCCCACAACGGCAATGTCTCCAATGGGCAGATGTTCCCGCTCGAGCGGCTGAACGGCCAACCGATCGACCGAGCGTACGCCGAGGCGCGCATCCGATGGGAACCTCTTTACGAGGTCACCCAGATGAAGGGCGACGGCGAGGCGCATCCGTTCCTCTCTCCCAAAGACGAGTTTGCCGACTACGGCACATGGGACAAAGGTGACATTGCTGGCCTCAAGCCCAAAGAGGACTGGATGCTTCAGTATGAATACGCCCGCACCGCCCTGCAGGTGGGTCTCCAGCAGGAGCAAAAGCTCGGTGTCAACCCTTACAAGTTCGGCATGATCGGGAGCACCGACGCGCACACCTCGCTGGCCACAACCCGGGACGAGAACACCTGGAGCAAGACCCCGACCATGGAGCCGTCTCCCGATCGCTGGGAGCACGTTGTGATCGGGTCCGTCGCTGGCAACGATGCGCTGACGACCTATTCGTACGAGACGCTCGCCTCGGGGCTCGCTGGGGTCTGGGCCCGCGAGAACACGCGCGAGGCGCTCTTCGAAGCGATGCAGAAGAAAGAAACCTATGCTACTACCGGTACGCGACTCACAGTGCGTTTGTTCGGCGGTTGGGACTATGGGGAAAACGACGCCTACCGGCCGGACGCCGTCGCCATCGGCTACAGCAAAGGCGTGCCGATGGGCGGCGATCTGCCCAAACGTCCAGTAGGGAAAGACGGCCCGACCTTCCTGGTGGGCGCGTTGAAGGACCCCTGGTCCGGCAATCTTGACCGCATTCAGATCATCAAGGGCTGGATGGATGAAAAGGGGGAACGCCACGAGAAGGTTTATGACGTGGCTGTTTCCGATGGACGCAGCATCGGTCCCGACGGCCGCTGTAAACACCCGGTTGGCAACACGGTTGATGAAGCCGACGCGACGTACTTGAACAACATCGGAGATGCCGAGTTGCGCGCGGTCTGGACGGATCCGGATTTCGATCCGGATCAGCGCGCCGTGTATTACGCTCGTGTGCTTGAGATCCCGACGCCGACTTGGCAGGCCTATGACGCCAAGTTCTTCAGTATCACGATGCCCGAAGCTGTGCCACTGAGCCACCAGGAACGCGCTTACACCTCGCCAATTTGGTTTACGCCGTAGCGACTTGGCAAGTCCGAAAGTCTGGTACCATCCGTCGCTCGGCCCGGCCCGGTATTCGCGAAGAGATCGCGGCCTTGGATGCCGCCGACGCTTTGGCGCCGTTTCTGGGCATGATAGCGACATGGCACGTGTCTTCTCACGACCGCAAGTAGGCTGATAATGAGTATGACGAGCCAGAAGTGCGGCCTGGTTTTTTCTAGTGTCGCCGCGACGGTCGTCATTGCTAGCTGTGCGCAGACACCGCAGTCCCGTCTGGAGATCTACCCGGCGCACTCACGTCTGCGCGTGGGTGACGAGATCCACTACACGGTCATGTACCGCCGGGATGGAGCGCCGAATTTCGTCGAAGACTACAGCCTAGAGAGCAAGGACCCCGCGGTGGTCCGGGTGGTCGATTCGATTCGGCTCGAAGCGGTGTCCCCCGGGAGGTCCGAGGTGCTCGTGCGCAGTGACGTCGGCGAGCGGGTGCTTTCAATCGAAGTCGAGCCGGTTGCAAGGCCACCGATCCCCACCACGCATCACACAGAGTTAGATCGTATCGCCGGGGCGGTGGTGCTCTTCGTCGGCCATGCCAATCTGGACGGGTGGGATCACACTGCGGTGGCCAAGCCCGGAATAGACCGGCTGGTGCGCGAGTTCAAGGCACGCGGGCATCCGGTCGTCTACTTCGTTAGCCAGGACTACCCGTTCTGGTACACCGAGGACCGCCAGCCCGATCTGGCGGTCGTGAGTGAGGGGCAGGAGCACCAGATCGTGGTGGACGCCGAGCGGGTCGTGTTTAGCGGGGGCGATTTCATTTTCTGTACACTTCGGAACGCCCAGATGACGCTGCACGGCATGCTCAAAGCTGGCGATCGCGAACGCGTTCATTTCGTATTTCCGGCAGACGCGATTTGGACTGGGTATGGGGATCCTCGGGAGTATCCAGCCCCCATGACGCCCCTCGATCGCCGCATGTCGGAGCGGTCCTCTGCGCAGGAGCGATACGAGCAATTGGTAGCTCCGTTTCTTGATCGGCTCTTAACGAATTCCTGGCCTCCCTTCAGGTCTACCCCGTCGACGGTGGCTATCCGGATATCGTGCCGGAGCCGCCGCTGCAAGAGCTCGTCGACGGCTGGACCGTTGAGGTAGCGATCGACAAGGCTTTCGTGCAGAGCTACCGGTCGGGCGATCCCAATAAGGTCATCCGCTTCGATTTCCTGTCGAGCTCAGCAAGGTGACACAGATTCTACGACTCGCGACGAGCACCGCTCGCCGCTGTCTCTGCTAGGCCGCTTCCTCCTCGCCCATCGGTCTACGTGTGCGCCTCAAGATGAACCGTTTACCACATCGGCAACCATGGTGCGCCGGCGGCCCCCCGAACTCGAGGCCGGTCTGTTCATCGACGAACTTTGGCCACGCTGGATGCGAAGCATCTTCAAGGTTTCGTCCGGTACTCAGCAGCGGGTTTTACGGTAGGTTGACTTTAACGAGAGCCAGAAACTCGCTCGGTAGCAGGACGTTTGCACCCAAAGCCTTGAGCCCGTCCCTCTTGAGAATTCCATCATCACAGGTGATGAAGTACCCACCCCACTTGATCGATTCGGCAACGTGTTTGGCGTCGGCTTGTATTGTCTCGCGCTTTCCGTTTCCCGCAAGAACGCTCTCGATCTCTCGCAGTTTCAACCCTTCCTCGGCCGTCGGTTCAACGGGCAGTGAGTAAGAAAGGCTTGCCGCGTCCGCCTTGACGGTGGCCGGAGTTCTGGGATGGTCAATCTCCTTTTTTACGGAGTCTGGGATGTGTACGCGGCCAGCCAGTGTACCGTCGCAGTATAGAACAAGTATTTCCTTTATCGCGTTCCCTTGGTCTGGGTAGTCGGAGTCGAAAGCGCACGAGTCCAGCCAACTGTTGGTAGTGGGGTCTTTTGAAATTGGCGGGTGTTACCAAACCCGTGCCCCGTGACTGTCAACACCCCGCCAGTGGTCAGAGTCACAAAGACGCGAGACGTGCTACGATATCTGCAGAATGTGAACCCAAGGAGGGCGTTCATGTCTTTGAGAGAGATTCCGTCGGCATTGACTCTGAGTCTCCTCTGTTTCGCCACAACGGGTTCCTCTCTAATTCAGAACGGCGCTCCACAGAATGTTTTTCCGTATGTTCCAGAATTCAGGCTCCAGTGCCACCCAACTAAGCCCATCAAGGACGTGCCGCCCGATGACCCGAGTGCCGATCCGTTCGGAAGCGGGCCGTGGTACCTGAATGAGGACCGGAGTCTCTGGGCCGCATGGCAGCCGCTTTCCTCTGGTGAGAGAGGCAATCGAATCATGTGGATCAAGCCGCCAGATCTGGAAATGGAGATCAGCGGCCGTCGCCTCGATGGGGATGCGCCGCCCTTCAGAGTCGAGCCCAATGCTTCGTATCTTAAGAAGGGATTCGAACCGAATCGTTTGTACTTTCCAACGCCGGGTTGCTGGGAGATCACGGCCGTATCCGGCGAAAAAGAGCTTGTTTTTGTGGTCGAGGTCGCTGCCCCCTGAGAAGCGTCACTTCGGCGGAGAGTGATACCGTGGTCCCTAATTTCAAAATTAGGCCACTACCGCGGACTTCTTTTTGTAGGGTCCGCGCTTGCGGGGCTGCTTTGCTTCGACCTCTTCGAGCAGGCCGACCATAGATATCGAGCGCGCCACCTGGAGCAACACCATCGGCGATTCCGAGCTGATTACCGTCTGGAAGGATCCCGCGTTCGATCCAGGTGAGCGCGCTTTCTACTATGCGCGTGTTATCGAGATTCCGACGCCGCGCTGGACGGCGTACGAGGCGGTCCGATTTGGCATCCAGATGCCGGATGAGGTGCCCATGACCACTCAGGAACGAGCCTACACCTCGCCGATCTGGTACACGCCGTGATGATTTAATTCCCGATATTCGTGCCGGCGAACTCGTTCCGTAGAATCGCGTCGCGGATCCACTCGGCTGACTCGCCCGCCTCGGTCATTTCGCTTGCGTAGACGGCTTCCTTCATGCAGACCATGCACGTCGAGGCGTGATCGTCGATGTAGCAGTCCAAAAGGCTCCGGTGGTCGTCGGAGGTGTTGTCGCAGCCGCACAGGCAAGGCTGTTGGGCGAGGACCACGGGAATCTCCTTCGCGATGGCATAGGAGTTGGCGATGCCCGCATTCTGGAACTGGCTCGGCGGCAATGTCACCGGGAGAGGCTGTGCCGCGTCGGGATTTTCGAAATAGCGGTACTGATGGATTTGCCCCGGGTCACGCTGCGTCGTGACAGGGGGAGCCGTACGGCCCGCGTGGTCGTTCGCTGGAGCGGGCGGCCCGTCCGTCGTGAGCGCGTACAGGAAGACACCGCTTCCGAGCACCAACAGCATGATGGCCATCCAGCGGCCGGCAGTGCTGCTATTGTCTGGCGCCGCAGTCTCTTGCGGCGCTTGCGTTTCGACTTTCTTCTTTCGTTTCTTTCCCATGGATCTCGCTTTGCCTCAAAAGTATTGTAACGTCCCATTATAGATGATCGTCACTGGGACCACCATTTTCTGGAGCGCCTTGCTTCTCTTCGTCGTCCAGCCGCTCGTTGCGCGAAAACTTCTCCCGTGGTTCGGTGGAAGCCCGACAGTTTGGATTGTCGCGCTATTGTTTTTTCAAGCCGTGCTGCTCGCCGGCTATGTCTATGCACATCTTTCGAGCCGCTATCTCGACGCCCGGAGGCAATCGCTCTTGCATGGAGCCCTTCTCGTTTTGGCGTTCCTCTTTCTGCCCCTCGACCCGGCTGAGCCCGTCGACGCGGCCTCGTCTAATCCCACGACCACGATCTTGTGGACTCTCGCCGCGAGCTTGGGCTTGCCTCTCGTGATTTTGTCCGCGACGAATCCGCTTCTGCAGCGTTGGGCCTCGAGGACGGTAACGGAGGCGGGTGGGTCGAGCGTGTATCGGCTCTTCGCGCTGTCGAATCTCGGCTCGCTCCTCGGGCTCTGGAGTTATCCGTTCCTGCTCGAGCCATGGACCACGGTCGCTTTTCAACTTCGCGCGTGGTCGGTTGGCTATGTCGTTTTCGCGCTTTTCGCTGCGGTCGGTGCACTCCGTGCCGCTCGGGCAAACGCGGCCCCGATGGCACCAATCAAGAAAGCGGACGCCTTGGCCGAAGGCGACAGGCTCGAGCGAGTCATGTGGCTCGGCCTCTCTGCAACAGGGTCGATTCTGCTGATGGCGACGTCGAATCAGCTCACGCGCAACGTCGCGGCGGTGCCGTTTCTCTGGGTGTTGCCGCTGAGCTTGTATCTCCTTTCTTTCGTCGTGTCCTTCGAGCGCGATCGCTGGTACGTGCGCTGGCTCTGGGCGCCGCTTTTCGTCGGTTCTCTTTTGGGCGTGCTCGAGTTGCTCGCGCAGGCGACGGAGCCCGACCTGTATCTTCAGTTCGTCGTCTATTCTGTCAACCTTCTCTCGGGCTGCATGGTGTGCCACGGCGAGCTAGCCCGGCGTCGTCCACGCGCCGAGCGGCTCACCTCCTTCTATCTCTATGTTGCCGCGGGCGGGGTTCTTGGAGGCACGCTCGTGAGCCTCGTTGCGCCTGAGCTCTTCGATGGCTACTGGGAATATCCTCTTGGGCTCGCAGCCGTCTACCTGCTCGGCGGCTCCGCCATGCCGTTTGCGGGACGTGAGCGGCTCTATTGGCTGGGCGGCGGCATTGCGCTCGTCGTGTTTCTCGGGAGCTATGTCCGTTTGCACAGCGTCGGCGCGCTGACGATGCGGCGAAGCTTCTTTGGCGTCGTCCGCGTCTACGAGCACTCTCGGGGCTCTAGGGACTGGCGGCGGTATTTGTGGAACGGGCCGATCGCGCATGGAGGCCAATTCTTGGCGCCCGGCCGACGACAGACCCCTATCCTTTACTATGGTCGGCAAACGGGGGTGGGTCTCGCGCTTCGATACGGTGAAGCCGAACCGGCTGAACAGGCTGAACAGGCTGAACAGGGTCGCCATATCGCCGTAGTCGGCCTCGGCACGGGAAGCGTCGCATTGTTCGCTCGAGGCGGAGACCAGTGGCGCTTCTACGAGATCAACCCCGACGTCGTCGATGTTGCGCGCGAGTACTTCTACTATCTCGAAGACACACCGGCCGCGGTCGCGATCGAGACGGGTGACGGGCGTCTTCTTTTGGAACGCGAGCTTCGCGAGCACGGTAGTCTCGAGCTCGACATTCTCATCGTCGATGCCTTCAACGGCGACGCGATCCCCGTTCACTTGTTGACGGAAGAGGCCTTCGTCATTTACGAGCAGCATCTCGCGCCCGACGGCATTCTTGCGATTCACGTCTCCAACCTTCATTTCGATCTCAAGCCTGTCATTCGCGCCCGGGCGGAGGCCATGAATCTCGTCGCGGTCCTTGTCGAGAGCGATGCGGACGAAGAAAGAGGTCTCTTCGTGTCCGATTGGATGTTGGTGACGACGAATGGCGCGTTTCTCTCCGACCCAGAGCTTCAATCGTTGTGGACGCCGCGACGCGCGGACGTGGCTACGCGTCTTGAAGACTTTCTCTGGACGGACGACTTTTCCAATCTGTTCCGTAGCATCCGATGACTGGCGTTGACTGGCGTTGACCGGCGTTGAAGGGCGTTGAAGTGTAGAATTCGCCCATGGCTGAGGGACAATATTTCGTTCGAAGCACTGACGCTTCGTCCGCCTCTTTACTCACGGGCGAGGACGAGATTTGGCGTGAGGCAGACCGCATTATTTGGGGCCCTGCCGCCTACCGTACCAGCTTTCGCGCGCTCTGGACGCCCGAGACCCTGGGTGGCGTTCATCTCCGTTTCGATGTGCGCGATCCCGATCCGTGGCACACGATGAAAAAACGTGACGACCCACTTTGGAATGAAGAGGTCGTGGAGATCTTTCTTGATCCTCGACGGCTCGGGGACGCATTACGCCGAGGTCGAGCTGAGCCCGGCCAACGTCACCTGCGACGTGCGCATGATCCAGGGATCTCCCGACAAAAAGATGGACCTTGCCTGGGAGCTCGTCGGACTCTCGACGCGAGTCTTTCGCCGTGAAGACGGTTGGAGCGGGCTCCTGTTTCTTCCGTGGGAGGGATTGCGATCGCTACCTTCGGCTTGGAATGCTTTTGCTGTCGAGAGCCTGCGTGAGCGGAGACCAGGAGACCTTGATCCCGGCATTGGCGAGGATCGCCGCGACCTCACGGGTCATCGTTTCATAGCCGCGCGCGACGAGTTTGTCTTTCAGGAGTTTGCTCTGGTCACTCCACAACAGCTGCAACGAGGCCGTGGAGCCGGGCACTCGGGTAGGCAAGCGTGGCGATCGTGGCTAGCGCTACACACCGCCGAAACCGGGTTTTTGGCAACATTGGGGTACCACCCTCCGTCGGCCGTAAACATACTTCAATTGTTTGATTTTTCATTCAATAAAATGCATTGAGAGAGAAGGGCTTTTGGGAAGAGCCTGTTAGCGCGCTTACACGCGCCCGGTTTCGTGAGAGATTCTTGGTCGTGGAGAGAAATTCCGTGGTAACTTTCTCGCCCCATTCATTCCATCTGTTTCGTCGAGGGAGGGAAGACGATGGCTAAATACCTTCTCATCGAGTCGCGGGATCCCTACGACTCACAGGATGTCGGGTTCTGCTACGACTTGGCCAAGGATTTAGCCAAGGCGGGGAATGACGTCACTTTGTTCTTGATCCAAAACGGTGTGTTTCCAGCGCGCCCGGGTGCTATGAGCGGCGCGCTGTCGGACGTGGCGGCCGCGGGCGTCGAAGTGCTTGCGGATGATTTCTCACTGCGCGAGCGGGGAATCGCGGAAGCGAGCCTTCTTGACGCGGTCAAGCCCGCGCCCATCGACACCATCGTGGATCAACTCGCTGAGGGCCGCAAGGCCATGTGGCACTAACGGGGGGCCGAGATGAGCGAAAAGAAAACACTTACCTTCGCTATCATGGATCCGCCCTTCGAGAACGCCCGCAGCACGACCGTGCTACGTCTCATGCACGTGGCGGCGAGCCGCGGCTATGACATCAACGTTTTCGCCTACGAGGGCGCGGTTGGCCTTCCTTTCACCAAGCAGTCGGGACACGCCAACGCGGTTCACGGCCACGACGCTGACGAAGAAGATCATCCGCTGCCTCACAAGTGGGTCGCGGCGTTGATTCTAGAGGCGCAAAAAAACGGTGGCAAGATCGACTGGGTCAATTGTGGGCTTTGCGTTGACGAGCGTGGCGTCGCCGAGGCTGTTCAAGGTGTGCGCCGTGGTACGCCGGGCGATCTTTGGAAGATGGCGAGCGCTTCGGACAATACGCTCGTCATCCCGACAAAGTAGGGGGAGAAGCCATGAAAGCCATCAATATTATAGAGACGGCCTATCGGGCCACCCTCGAAGAGCAGGACGACACGATCGTCTGGCTCACGCACGCGATGAAAGGCGCGGGCGCCGAGCTCGACGTCTTGCTGCGTGGCAATGCGGTCAACTACGGAGTCAAAGGGCAGGATGCTTCGGGTCTCAGCTTTGGCGCCGTGTCGCAGACAAAACCGCCCGAGCTCGCGGAAGACGTGGAAAAGCTCATCGGCAAAGGCGTGGACGTCTACATCATCGAGGAAGACGTCGCGGAGCGCGGCATCGAGGCGTCCTCGCTCATCGACGGTCTGAAGATGGTATCGAGAAGCGATGTCGCCGAGCTCATCAGCGGCTACGACCACGCTTGGCATTGGTAGCCGTTATGCTCAAAATCCTGCTCCTTGTTGCGATTGTTCTTCTTGCACTCTTCTACCTCTTTCCTTCGGAGATGGAAGAGGCTTTGGATGACGTTTCGGCAGGGGTCGAGTCGATTACCGATTCGGTCGGCTCCTCTAGCGTTTCGCTCGCGCCGTCGGATACGACCGCGCTCGAGCTTTCGCTACTCGAAGCCGCTTCTTCAGGGGATGGTGCTCGCGTACGGGAGCTTCTCGAGCAGGGGGCGAATGTCAATGGGCGTCGGAGTGACGGGTCGACGGCGCTGATAGTTGCGGCTGTTGCCGAGCACGATGAGGTTGTCCGCATGCTCGTCGAGCGTGGTGCTTCGGTCGACGCGCGCGATACCCGTGGGCGGACGACTCTTCTCTTGATGGCAGGCAAGGGGCGGGTCGATGTCGCGAAGCTTCTTCTCGATAACGGTGCGGATCCGAATCTCGCCTCGAAGACGGGGAACTCTCCTCTCATCGAGGCCTCTCGCTACGGGAGCTCGGCGCTCGTGCGCGATCTCCTGTCGCATGGCGCCGATGTTGACGCGCGCGCGTCGAACGGGTGGACGGCGCTCAAAGCGGCCGAAGAACGGGGTCATTCGGACGTGGGCCAGCTCCTTCGACAGGCGGGAGCGAGCCCCTAGTCAATCGGGCGAGCGCGACGCTCTTATGGGTTTCATCTTCGCTCGCAGCCTTCGTCCCGCCGCGTGTCGGCGATGGCGATGATCTTCCAACCGAGGCTCGTGCGCGCTAGCTGGAACGTGTCTTCGCCGCAATGGTCGAGCTCGTCGCCCACGAAGAAATCATAGGCGAGCCACACGGTGGCGAGGTTGTCTTCGACGCGCACCTCGGCGTCGTAACTACGCTCGACGAGCGTCGGCCCGGTGTGGCTCGCGATGTTCTACAAGAAGTCTTTCATCGAGACCGCGCGCATGCCGGGAACGCCGTCGCGCGTGAACGTGTGTACGAGACGCGCCTCCGGATCGAGTACGGAGCGCATCGCGTCGGTGTCGAGAGCCGTCATGCCGTCGAAGAGTTTTTGCACCGTTGTTAGAATGACCGACCTGTCATCAATGGGAAGGTCTAGCTTCAGTGCACGCTCCGCCCGGCCCCCACCCTCGACGACGAGCGCGTCGTCTTCGAACCGCACGGACAGCGGAGAATCTTTTAGGAAGAACGTGCTTTCCGAGCTCGGCCAAAGCTCGGCGCGTACGCGGTTCAGCCTCTCGCTCGGGCCTGGGTTCCTTACCCGACCACCTTCCGGGTGCTCGTCTCCATAGCGGCGAAGATAGAGGTGTCCGTCTTCGAGCGAGACGACATGGCTCGCGTTCTCATCGACGCGGTACAGGCCCACATACCGCTCGAGAACGTCTTCCGTAACGCCGACGGTTTCCGGCTCGGCCAAGGGTTTTCCGACGGTGGCGGCGGCGAGCCTCCGCGCTACCTATGGGATCATTCCTAGCCCGGTAGACGCCTCTGTCTGGATCGCGTCGACGCGGTTCAGCGTGGACGATCACTACTGCTATATCCACTATCGTGACGACGATGGCTGGAAGAAAACCGACGTGGCGCTCCCGCTCAAGGAGGTGCTCCAGCAAATTCCATCCCCGTTCCTGCTCATACATCGATCCCACGCGGTGAACCCACTTCATCTCGAACGCATCGAACGAGACAAGCGCACCTATCGGCTCATCCTCACGAATGACGTCGTCCTTCCGATCAGCCGGCACCGCCTGAACGAGGTGTTGCCGAAAGTGAGAGCGTATCTGGAGAGGGGATAAACGACCCCACTCGCAAATTGCGATATGCTCCGCCTTTCGGAGGTAATCGCCGATGTCATTCGTCGCTTGGATTCCCCTCTTACTCGCCGCCGACCGTCCAAAGTGCGGCTTCGCAGAGTGAGCCCGCGGAGCTCCTCGTCGAACCGAGCGAGCTCACGCTACGAATTGGAGAGAGTGCAAAGCTCGAAGCTACAGTGAAAGATGCGGATGGCCAAACCCTCGATCGGCGCGTTCTCTTCCTCCCGCTCCATGGGCAATTCTGGAACCTCGAGGAGCGGACTTGGCGCTTCAATCTCTTTCGCGTGCGACCCGACGGGACCGTCTCCGCATCGCGGCCAGGCAAATACCGCATCATGGTCCGCGTTCCGAAAGACGAGAACGCAAGCGGAATCGACGCCGAAGCTTTTCTTCAAAAAGAGATCCCCTTGACCGTGCTCCGTCCTCCCATAGCCAAGGTGGAGTTCGTGGACGTCCCCGCCCGTTTCTACGACGGAACGAGCGTACGCGTGACGACACGGCTGACCGACGAGGCAGGCAACGTCCGCCGGGACCTCGAGCCCGAGCTCAAGAGTCTCGACGCCGAGATTTTTCGCGTCGACTCGATGGGCACCCTCCATTTTCTGAAACGCGGGTCGACGACGCTCTCGGCGAGCGCCGAAGGAAAGACGGCAGAGCTGGCCTTCGAAGTTGTCGCGAACCCGACAGCCAGCCTGAAGCTCGAGACCGCGACCGCTGTAGCGCGCACCGGAGACGTCGTCCGGTTCGACGCCAAGCCAAAGGATGGTGCGGGAGTCGCACTCGAGGACGTCCCCGTCCTTTTCAGCTTCAACGGGCGGACAAATGTCCTCGCAAGCGGAGGGCCGAGCTCCGGGCTCATCGAACAATATGGGCAATATGCGCAACACGGGCGCTTCGTCGCCGACTTGCCGGGCGAATATACGATCGTCGCTACTTCCGGCAACCACGTGGCGCTTCAGCCTATCACCATCCTCGCTCGCGAAGCGCAGCGTGAGATCGAGCTCGTGGGGCATGGTAGAGTCAGCGACCGCGCGACATCCGACCTCTGGGTATGGGAAGGCACGGATGGCCGCGACTACGCCATCACTGGTACGCATCGCGCCGCCGGACACGCTTATATCTGGGACGTGACCGACCCGGGCAACATGGTGATCATTGATACCGTCCACGTCGATGCGCGCACGGTCAATGACGTCAAGATTTCAGAAGATGGCCGCATTGCCGTCATCAGCCGCGAGGGAGCTTCGAATCGACGAAACGGCATCGTCGTCCTCGATGTGTCCGAGCCACAGGTCGGCATTCGGATCCTGTCTCGCTATGATGACGAGCTGACGGGCGGCGTCCACAATATTTACGTTCACGACAATCACGTCTATGCGCTCTCGGCCGGACAGCGCTACGACGTCATTAGTATCGAGGATCCCACGAAGCCGCACCGCGTCGGGCGCTTTGCGCTCGATAATCCCGACCGCTCGATCCATGACGTCATCGTCAAAGACGGCATCGCCTATTCCGCGAATTGGAACGATGGCGTCGTCGTCGTGGATGTCGGGGGCGGAGGTCAAGGCGGCTCCCCGACAAACCCCGTGAAGATGGGAAGCCACCCTTTCCCGACCGGGTGGAATCATGCCATCTACCCCTACCAGAGTGTTTCAACAGGAAAGTTCTACATCTTTGCAGGAGACGAGGCCGCTCGCACGGGACGCTTCAGCCCGCGCTCAGAGATCGGGATCGGAACGCCCGGCTATGAGGGTGAATCGGCGCGCTGGCGCGGCTGGATTCACATCCTTTCTTGGGACCCTGCGGGCGAGCCGGAAATCGTGGCACGCTACGAAGTGCCGGAGGCGGGAAGTCATAATATCTGGATCGAGGACGACATCATGTACGTGGCCTTCTACAACGGAGGGCTCCGGGTCGTCGACGACTCGGGCGAGCTCATGGGAAACCTCTATCGCCAGGGACGCGAGATCGCGCGCTTCTTGCCTTTCGACCCGGAGGGTTTCGTCCCTAACTCCCCTCAGGTTTGGGGCGCCCAACCCTACAAGGGAGTAATTTTTTTCTCGGACTACAATTCCGGCTTGTGGGCTGTTCGTTTGAAAGAGCCGGAAGAAAGCTCGGCGACGACGGAGTCTTGAAGTAGACGGCACTTTCCCTCTTGCCCACGCCCTTACGGTCGTTTACCATCGCTCATGGCTAAAGATGCCCAGACCGGCGCCGTCGATCTATCCGGGGAGAAGATCCACTGGAAGCCCTCAGGGGGCTTGAGCTACGGAAGCTATCTCGGCCTCGATCAACTCCTGAGCGCGCAGAAGCCGCTCTCGGAGCATCCTGACGAGATGCTCTTCATCGTCATCCATCAAGTGACCGAGCTTTGGATGAAGCTCTCGCTTCACGAGCTCAACGGTGTGCGGCACCAAATTCAGTCGGACGAGCTCAAGCCCGCATTCAAAATGCTATCGCGCGTCGCCCGCATCCAAGGCCAGCTCATTCTTTCGTGGGACGTATTGTCCACGATGACGCCTTTTGACTTTATGTCGTTTCGTGACAAGTTGCTGCAAAGCTCCGGGTTTCAGTCCTATCAGTACCGCACGCTCGAGTTCATGCTCGGAAACAAGAACAAGGAGCTCATCGAAGTGCATCGCGAGGAGCCCGAGATCTACGCGCACCTCAAAAAGACCGTCGAGGCGTCGAGCATCTATGACGAAACCGTCCGGATGCTCGCTCGCCGCGGCTTCGATATTCCGAGGGATCGTATCGAGCGCGATTGGAGCGAGCCCTACGAGCCTCACGCCGATGTCGAAGCCGCGTGGCTCCAGGTCTATCGAGACGTCGAAACGCATTGGGATCTCTACGAGCTTGCGGAAAAGCTCGTCGACCTCGAGCACAAGTTCCAGCAGTGGCGTTTCGCGCACATGAAAACCGTCGAGCGCATCATCGGCCACAAGCGCGGCACGGGAGGTACATCAGGCGCGTCCTATCTCAAAAAGGCTCTGCGCTTGCAGTTCTTTCCCGAGCTCTGGTCCGTTCGGACCGCCATTTGAAATGACGGGACGAACGCGCGAAGAGATCGCGGCCTTGGATGCCGCCGACGCTTTGGCGCCGTTTCGCGAAGAATTCCGCGTTCCGGAAGGCTTGTACTATCTCGACGGAAACTCGCTCGGAGCTCTCCCTCGAAAAACGCCGGAACGGATTCGAGCGCTCATCGAGGACGAGTGGGGCCACGATCTGATCAAGAGCTGGAACACACATGATTGGATTCATCTGCCGCGCCGAGTCGGGGATCAGATCGCTCAGCTCATCGGGGCCGAGCCCGGCGAAGTGGTCGCCGCGGATACGACCTCCATCAATTTGTTCAAGATGCTCGGGGCGGCGCTCGGTCTCCGAACCGGGCGCGGGATCATCGTTTCGGAACAAGAGAACTTTCCGACAGATCTGTACATCGCCCAGGGGCTTTCCTCGTTTCTGGGCGGAGAGCACCGGCTGCGACTGGTGCCGCGCTCGGAGCTCTACGACGCCCTCGGGGACGACGTCGCTGTGGTCGCCCTCACCCATGTCGACTTCAAGACAGGAGACGTTCACGAGATGGCGGACGTCACTCGGCGCGCACATGACGCCGGGGCGCTCGTCGTCTGGGACTTGAGCCACAGCGCGGGAGCGCTGCCTGTCGAGCTGAACGCAACGGGAGCGGATTTCGCCGTGGGATGCGGCTACAAATACTTGAACGGCGGCCCCGGCGCGCCCGCGTTTCTCTTCGTTGCAAAGCGGCACCAGGACGACATCGACCCTCCGCTGAGCGGATGGATGGGGCACGAAGCACCTTTCGCTTTCGATGCGGATTATCGCCCGGCTCCCGGGATCGATCGGCAACTTTGTGGCACGCCGTCCATCCTCGCGATGGCAGCGCTCGAAGTGGGCGTCGAGATCGCAACGCGCGTGGACATGAAGGAGCTACGCAAGAAATCGCAACGCATGGGCGATTTGTTTCTCGAGCTCGTCGAAGCGCACTACGAAGGATTCGGGCTCGAGATTGCATGCCCGCTCGATAGCGACAAGCGCGGAAGCCAAGTCTCGCTTCGGCACGAGGATGGCTACTCGATCATGCAGGCGCTCATCGCGAACGGAGTGATTGGAGATTTTCGCGCTCCCGACGTTTTGCGGTTCGGCTTCACGCCTCTCTACCTTCGATATCGCGACGTGTGGGACGCCGTCTGGGTCCTGAAGAAGATTCTCGAGACCGAAGCTTGGCGCCTCCCCGAGTTCCAAAAGCGCCAGCTCGTGACCTGAGCCGATGAGCGAGCTTCGCCTTCTCGTTCTTGCGCCTGAGCCCGACGTCTACGCGACGCCGATCCGCGTCCGCTATCCCGAGCTTGCACTCGAGACGTGCTCGAGCTACGAAGCGCTCGGTGCCGTCGCGCGCCGATTCGAGCCCTCGATCGTGCTCGCGGGCAAGATCGGCGCGCCTTTCCCGCGCGAGCTTCTGTTGGACGACGCACCCTCCATCGAATGGATGCAATGCGACTCGGCGGGCGTCGACCACTTGCGCCCGTTCAGCCGGCGCGTCCGGGTCACCTCGGCCTCGGGCATTCACGACGAAGCCCTCGCGGATTACGTCGTGTGCGCGATGCTGATGTTCAACCTTCATTTTCCGGCTTTCCTCCGGCAACAACTCGATCACGTTTGGGAGCCGAAGCCACTTCGACCTTCGAACGGGCAAAGACTCGTCGTGCTCGGACTCGGAGGCATCGGATCACGCGTTGCCGCGAAGGCCAAAGCTCTCGGGCTTCAGGTCACAGGCGTACGGTCACGTCCGCAAGGGGACGCCGTGGGGGTCGATCAGCTCATCGAGGTGCTCGAAGACGCGGACTTCCTCGCGGTAACGCTTCCGCGCACGGAAAAAACACTCGGTCTCGTTTCGGAGAGCGTGCTCGCTTCGATGAAGCCCGGCTCGGTGCTCGTCAACATCTCGCGCGGTGGGATCGTGGACGAGACAGCCCTGGCGAGCATGCTTCGCGGCGGCGCGCTTCGGGGCGCGGTTCTCGACGTATTCGAGACGGAGCCGCTCCCCCCCGAAAGCGAGCTCTGGGATCTAGAAAACGTCGTCATCACACCGCATACCGGCGATATCGAAGGCTGGCAGTCCAAAGTCGTCGAGCTTTTCTGCGCCAACTTCGAGCGATTCCGCGCGGGTAGGCCGCTCGAAAACGTCGTCGATCCCGACCGCGGCTACTGATTCCGGGTCGAGCTCTTCTTTTTCTTCTCTTTCTCGTAGGCATATCGGTAGCGCGCACGCGGTCATCCCTGTAGGATAAAAGCAAGCTTCCATCCATTTCTCGACAATCAAGAAAGTCCGTCCTTCCGTTCGAGGAGAGCCAATATGTTGGGATTTTTGGCCGGCGTCATCGCCGGATCGTTTCTCTACTTCATCCTACGCGTCGTCCTGGTGGGGTTTTTAACCGTGCAACAAAACGAGAGAGCGGTCCTCACCGCCTTCGGCCGCGCTCAGCGGCTCGAAGGCCGGACCACACTCGAAGCGCCCATCGCCGAGCACCTCGACGCGTCGCAGCGCGAACGCTACAGCTATCCGCAGGTGCGGGTCATCGGTCCCGGAGGACCGTACTTCAAGTGGCCGTGGCAACGGGTGCACAAAGTGAACGTGGCCATCCAGACGGTGAGCGCCGCCTACGATCCGGAGGCCCCCACCGCGAACCACAACAACACCATGCTGGATGCGGTGACGAAGGATCAACTGAACATCGGCATCCGAGGCCAGCTTCGCTACAAAGTGAGTGAGGAGAACCTCTACGCTTATCTCTTCGGGGTGCGTCACCCCATCGCTCATGTGATGGGCTACTTCGTTTCTATTCTGCGAGAGCGCATCGCTACTTTCAAAGTGAAGGACGGCGCGGCCTCGGAAGAGCTCGAGGGCGTCGTCCCCGACGCTCTGGCCATCGAAGGAATCTCGATCAACGATCTGCGCAAGAACTTGAACGAGGTCAATGAGGAAATGGACCGCGAGTGCCTTTTCTCGGCTGCCCGCTACGGCGTGGTGTTGAACGCTTCTCTCATCACCGGGATGGATCCGCCGGATGAAATCGAGTCCGCTCTAGCCGCCATCAACACCGCCCACAACGAGGTCTCTGCAGACGTGAGCGTGGCTCGCGCGATGGCGGATCAGAAGATCGAGCAGTCGAAAAGAGCCGTGGAGATCGAGACCATGCGCGCTCAGGCCGAGCTGCAACCGCTCCTGCGTTTAGCGGAGGAGCTGAGTGAGCTGAAAGGCAGCGGCAAAGGCGCGCTTTCCGCTTATCTCCGCAAGATCGAGCTCGATCTCATTCCCCGTGCCAAGCGGATCATCGGGGAGGTGGGCTCGTGATCTTCTTCACGACGACTTTCTTCGTTTTCTTCTTCGCCCTCATCGGTGTGCCCATTTTGTTCGGTTTCGCTCGGTTCTTCGGAGTCTACGCCATCGTCCACGAATGCCACGCCAAAGTCTACGTGCTCTTCGGAAAAGTATTGGGTGTGCTCGACGAGCCGGGCCTTCATTTTCCGCTCTCGAAGTTCGGACCCCGAGCCCTGATGGTTCGCTTCTTTGGTAACGTTCGCGACGTCGACGTGGGTCTCAATCAAAGCTACCTCAGGAGCCAGCCGGTCAACACCGAAGAGGGCACGCCGATGGGTATCGGCGTCTGGTATGAGATGCGCGTTCACGACCCCGTGCCCTATCTTTTCGAAAACGCCGATCCGGATGGCTCGCTTCGGGCCAACGTGGCGAACGCCACCGTGCGAAGCCTGAGTAATCTGCCACTCCCCGAGATGCTCGAAGATCGCCACAGCATGAGCCGCACCGTTCGGGAAGAGGTGTCGCCCAAAGGTTCGGCGTGGGGCTATGACCTCGGATCGGTCTACATCCGCAAAGTCCACTTCCGCGACCACGTGATGATCCAACAGATCGAGCAAAAAGTCGTCAATCGGTTGCGGCAGGTCACCTCCGCCATCCGGCAGGCCGGCGACAATCAAGTCAACGTGATTGCGAGCGCCGCGGAAAAAGAAGCCGCCGTTGAGTTCGCGCGAGCCCCCTGCATCCCCGTCTCGTGGGCGAGGCCCTTCGCGACATCGCGAAAGACCCCGACGTCGTCGAGGCCCTGCTTCGGGTTCTCCGGGTGACGAAGCTACTCGAGACCGAAGGCGAGCTGACGCTCGTTCCCGCGGGAGCCGAGAACGGACTCCTTCGGGATCTGTTGGCAGCAAAGAGCTGAGCTCTGGAACTACTCGCTCTCCAAGAAAGGATAGCGGTAATCGGTCGCCGGGACGAACGTTTCCTTCACCGTGCGGATACTCGTCCACCGCGTCAAGTTACCGGCAGAGCCGGCCTTGTCGTTCGTTCCCGAAGCGCGGCTTCCGCCGAACGGCTGTTGGCCGACCACCGCGCCCGTCGGCTTGTCGTTGATGTAGAAGTTCCCCGCGCTCTGACGTAGCGTGCGGAACGCTTTTTCGATCGCCACACGATCGTCGGCGAAGATCCCACCGGTGAGACCGTAAGGAGACGTTTTGTCGCAGATCTCGAGCGTCTCCTCGAACTTGTCGTCCGGATAGACATAGATCGTGATCACTGGGCCGAAGATCTCTTCCTCGATGAGCTTGAAGTGTGGGTTGGTGGTCACGACGGTCGTGGGCTCGACGAAGTAACCCTTGGAGCCGTCATAGCTCCCACCCGTGATGAACTCGGCCTCCGAGGAGTCTTTCGCGTAATCTACATATTCCGTGATGGTGTCGAAAGCCGGTTTGTCGATGACGGCGCCCATGAAGTTCCCAAAATCCGTAACGTCACCCGACTTGACGGTCGCGACTTCCGAGATCCAGCGCTCTTTGAACGCGTGCCAAAGGCTCTCCGGGATGTAAGCCCGCGACGCCGCGGAGCATTTCTGCCCTTGATATTCGAACGCGCCCCTGATGGTATTGGCCACGAGCGCTTCGACATTGGCCGACGGATGCGCGAAGACGAAGTTCTTGCCGCCGGTCTCGCCGACGATCCGCGGATAGACCTTGTAGTTCTTGATGTTCTCGCCGACGGTGGACCACATCAACTGGAAGACTTCGGTCGAGCCCGTGAAGTGGATGCCGGCGAGGCTGGGCATGGCCATTGCCGGCGGACCCACTTTGCCACCGGAGCCTGGGATGAAATTGATGACGCCGTCGGGAAGGCCCGCTTCTTTGAAGAGGTCCATGAGGTAGTACGAGCTGAGGACGGCGGTCGAAGCTGGCTTCCACAGTACCGTGTTGCCCATGAGCGCGGGGCTCGTGGACAAGTTACCTCCAATGGCCGTGAAGTTGAAAGGTGTTATCGCCAGCACGAAGCCCTCGAGTGCTCGATACTCGAGGTAGTTCCATATGCCCGGGCTCGAGGCGGGCTGCCCGGCATAGATCTCCCGCATGTAGTGGGCGTTGAAGCGATAAAAGTCGATGAGCTCAGCTGCGGCGTCGATCTCGGCTTGATGTGCCGTCTTGGATTGACCGAGCATCGTCGCGGCGTTCACGATCGGCCGGTACTTGGTCGACAGAAGCTCGGCCATTCTCAGCACGACGCTCGCGCGCGCCCGCCAATCCATGACGGACCACTCGTGCCAGGCGTCGCCGGCCGCTTTCTCGGCTTGATGGACGATCTGCGTGTTGGCCTTGTGAAATTTGGCCAGGACGTGGGCGTGGTCGTGAGGGCAGCGGACTTCGCCCAAATCGCCGGTTCGGATTTCCTTTCCCCCGACGATGATGGGGATCTCGATTTCTCTACCGAGCATGTCCTTGGTGGCGGCTTGGAGCGCGCTCCGTTCCGGGCTTCCCGGCGTGTAGTCGTAGACGGGCTCGTTCCGCGGCGCTGGCACATTGAGAATCGCATTCGACACTTTAACTTCCTCCTTGAGATCCAATATTCTAACTACAATAGCCGATATGCGCGAAGAAGAAATTCTCGCTGAGGTGGAAGCCGCCGAGCAGCGCATCCGCCCCCATATTCGCGAAACGCCGCTCGAACCATCGCACGAGCTCAGCGAGCGAAGCGGCGCCGACGTCTATTTGAAGCTCGAAAGCCAGCAGCTCTCGGGCTCGTTCAAGCTGCGCGGGGCGATGAACAAGCTCCTATCGCTCGACGAGCATGAACGCCAACGTGTAGTGACGGCGTCGTCCGGAAATCACGCGGCGGCCGTGGCGTACGCACTGTTGAAACTTGGAGGCACTGGGGTCATCTATTTACCCGAGACCGTCGCGAAAGCAAAAAAGGAGGCGCTTTTGCCCTATGGGGTCGAGCTGCGGCTCGTCGGCCAGGATTCCGTCCAGGGTGAGCTCGAAGCGATGAAAGCTGCGAAGAGGGAAGGGTTGGTCTACGTCTCTCCCTACAGCGATCCGAAGGTCATCGGCGGCCAGGGAACAATAGGCGTGGAGATTGAACGACAGCTCGAAAACGTCGATTCCGTCTTCGTCCCCGTCGGCGGCGGCGGGTTGGTTGCCGGTATCGCGGGTTACATCAAAGCGCGCCGTCCGGAGCTCCATGTCGTGGGCTGCCAGCCGGAGAATTCTCGCGTCATGGCGGAGTCCGTACGCGCGGGCAAGATCCTCGATCTCGCTTCTGAGCCGACACTCGCGGACGGGACGGCAGGCGGACTCGATCCGAACACCATCACGTTTCCGATCTGCCAAAGAACTATTGACGCGTTCGTGCTCTTAGCGGAGGACGAGATTGCCGCCGCGATGCGCCTTGCCGTAGAGAAACACCACATGATGATCGAAGGAGCGGCCGCTCTATCGATCGCCGCTTTGCTCAAGCAGAACCATGCCTGGCGCGGGAAAAGGGTCGTGCTCGTGGTCAGCGGCAAGAAAGTCAGCGTAGATACGCTCAAGCGAGTGTTGGCGGACTAGCTTCGTTTCAAAGAGTAACGGCGGCTGCCGCGGTTCGTAGGATATTCCACCCACTCCATATTCCCAAGTATCAGCATTTGGGCGGTTTGTGTCATGGCACGTCACTTGCTAGGCATATCGCGCGGGCATCTCCTCGAAACACCTGGTTCAGCACGACGTGTAGCCGGCAGTTCACGTGAGCAAGAGATCGAAAAAGTGGGTCTCTTGCTCCCAAGGTTTGCTTCGTGATCGGAGTGCTCGGCGGCATGGCCGATGCGCGGGGCGTTTTCGGCCCGAGCGCTCGGCTCGTCGTCTTCCTCGGCGTGCTCGGCGGCTTCACGACCTTTTCGACTTTCGCCTATGAGACGCTCGCGCTTTTGCGCGACGGCGAAGCTCTGAGCGCCGGGGCTCTTCCGTGCCGGTTTTGCCGTCGAGCCTCCGGTCAATGCGGCGAAGCTCGCGGCTAAAGCACTTGCGCTCATCGAGCTTTCCGATCCGAGCACCCCGGGAAGCTACGACGTCAAAACGCTGAGCTACGGCAGCGGCACGGACCGCCACCGCCCGGAATTCGGCGCCGACGTCGATCTGGTGACCGAGCCGGTAGACGGCTCCGCTTTCATCGAAGGCTGGGAGAAGCGCTCGGGTTGGGCGAGAGCACAATATTGGGGCTTCGACGCCGAGCATCTGCCGCTCCAAGGCCGCGTATGGTATCCGGCGGGTGAGGGGCCGTTTCCTCTCGTGCTCGTCGTGCATGGCAATCACGCGATGGAGGACTTCTCGGACCCGGGCTACGCCTATCTTGGCGAGCTTCTCGCGAGCCGGGGCATCATCCTCGTATCCGTGGACGAGAACTTCATCAACAGCTCGTTCTCGGGGCGTCTCGACGAGATTCGCGGCCGCGGGTTGAAGACGGAGAACGACGCCCGCGGCTACCTGCTGCTGAAGCATCTCGAACAGTGGCGTCAGTGGAACAGGACGGCGGACGGCCCTTTCTTCGAGCAGGTCGACATGGACCGCCTCGGTCTCATCGGCCACTCGCGCGGGGGAGAAGCGGTCGCCGTCGCGGCCGCGTTCAACCGGCTCGACCTCTACCCGGACGACGCGAACATCGAGTTCGACTTCGACTTTGCGATCCGCGGCGTCGTCGCGGTAGCACCCGTCGACGGCCAGTACAAGCCAGCTGGGCGCGGTACACCGATAACGGATGTCGACTACTTCGTCATTCACGGCTCGCATGACGGGGACGTGCAGTCCTTTGCCGGCTCGCGCCAGTTCGAGCGCGTCTTGCTCACCGGTGAGAGCTTTCGGTTCAAGTCGAGCCTCTACGTCTACGGCGCGAATCACGGTCAGTTCAACTCGACTTGGGGGCGCACCGACAACTCGTTCCCGTCGAAGAATTTTCTGAACCTCCGGCACATCATGCCCGAGCCGGATCAAGCTCAGATTGCGCGCGTTTACATCGCGGCTTTTTTCGAGGCCAGCCTCAACGAGGAGCGCGGCTATTTGCCTCTGTTCCGCGACGCGCGCGCCGGCGGCGCGTGGCTTCCCGACACGATCTACTTGACGCAATACGAAGACTCGACCCACGTCGTCGTCGCGGATTTCGAGGAAGATCTCGACCTACGCTCGACGTCCATTCCCGGGGGGGAGTTCTCCGCCGAGAACTTGACGACGTGGCGCGAATCGCTCGTCGAGCTCAAGAGCAACGACAAAGGCACGAGCGGAGTGTACTTGGGTTGGGGTGAGGAAGAAGGGGACGACGAGAAGGTGACCGAGCGCGGCACGGCCGTCTATCGATTGACGCTCCCGGGCGGGCTCGACCTCTCGGATGCCCACGCGCTCGTTTTCACGCTCGCGGATGCCAGCGAAGGCGAGCCGGCCGAGGAACCTATCGACCTCGCGCTCGAAGTCGAAGACGGCTTTCGGGTGACGGCGCGTTTGCCGTTGAGCCACTTCGCGCCGGTACAGCCCAAGATCGACGTGCAAGTTCGGAAGAGCGCTCTATTCAATCGCTCGAAGACCTCCGAGCCCGTCTATCAAAGCTTTTCGTTCCCTCTCTCGGATTTTATCGAAGCCGAATCCAAGCTCGACGTCGCGAGCATCACCGAAGTGCGCTTCGTGTTCGACCGAACCGAAAAAGGCAATCTTATTCTGGACAATATCGGGTTTCGAGCGTTGATTGGGAGCTAGCGAAGTACTCTGGGACCGTTCTCTTCGGATTAGCTCGCCTTAACCGTCAGCGTGATAGCTATCCGTCCTCGATCAAACGGTATCGTGGGGATCAAGCCCACGGTCGGTCTTTGGAGCCGCTCCGGCATCATCCCCATCTCGCATTCACAGGACACCGCCGGGCCGATGACGCGAACCCTGGCGGACGCCGCCGCTCTCCTCGGTGCGATCACCGGTGTCGATCCGCGAGACGAGGCGACGGCCGCGAGCGAGGGCAACTTCCACGCGGACTACACACAGTTTTTGGATCCGGATGGGTTGAAAGGCGCGCGCATCGGCGTGGCCTCGGAACTTTCCTGGCTTCGACGAACGCGTGCTAGCCGTGTTCGATCAGGCCATTGAAGACATGAGGGCCGCGGGAGCCGAAGTGATCGACCCAGCCAACATTGCCAGCATGGACAACGCCAACGTCTTCTCCGAGCTTCCGACGCGGGTGCTCGATTACGAGTTCAAAGCCAACATCAATAAGTATTTCAGGAGTCTCGGGCCAAGGGGGTTCGTCGATTTTGGCCGCCAGCGCGTCGCGTCGCTCGACCCCCTGCGCCGCTGGTGACGGGCGCACCAAAATCAGTATTGCGACGCCGAGGGCAACGACACGGAGCATGGTGGGGTCTCATTCTAACGAAACCGTCGCCGCCAGGTGGCCGCCACGCTCGAGACGCGGTACACTATCCGTTATGGCGAAGAAAAAAGACGACGCTTTGGGCGCATTGAAGACTTCCGCCAACAAGGTATGGCTCGCGGCCTCGGGGCACTGGCCCAAGCGGAAAAGCAGGGCGACAAGCTCTTCAAGACCCTCGTAAAGCAAGGCAAGAAAATATGAAGACCTGATCCCGACTCGGGCGACGGCCAGGACACCGTCAAGGCCGCCAACAAGCAAGCGAACGAGACCTACACGAATATCGAAGCGGCCTTCGATCGCGAGGGCGCAAGGGCTCTTAACCCTAATCGCAAATAAACGTCACCGTGTCTGAGGTCTTTGGCCCCGTGAATAGCACCTTTTCCAGGTTCTGCATACACCGTGCAGAATCACCTATAGTGGCGGCGAGCGGGTGCCCCAGCACGAGCTTCTCGCCTGCGCCCAGTGCGGCTGTTTCGCGTTTTCGTGCTTCGAAGATTTTGCGATTAGGGTTAAGTGAGCGGGCGTGGCCCGAAAGAGCGAGGTGGACGCCTTGAAGAAAGAAGTGGCGAAACTGAAGCGTGCCGCCAAGGGCAAAGGCGCTGCGTCCAAGAAGGCGAGCGCGAAGAAGAAGGCGACGGCGAAGAGGAAACCCCCAGCGAGAAAGAAAGCGATTTCACGCGCGAGGAAAACGAAAGCCTGACGCGTTTTCCGACTCAACGCGGCGCGGACACCCATCCATGGAAGCTTTGCTCCAAGAGATTCGACACGCGTTACGTTGGCTGTCGAGCACGCCAGGTTTCTCCATAGCGGGGGTCCTGCTTCTCGGCGTCGGCATCGGAGCAGCAACAGCGATTTTCAGCGTTGTCGATGCCGTCCTCTTCGAGCCGCTCGTCCTGGACGAGGATCGAGTCTACGTCCTCTATGAAAGAAAGCCAGCGGACGAGGTGCCGTTCAGTGAGATCTCGCTTCCCCATTTCTTCGACTGGCGAGAAAGGACCACGTCTTTCGAAGACATGGCGGCGTTCACCCCGACGCATAGTCGATACGGACTCGAGCTAGACGGGGGTGAGCACATCGAAGTCCTGGCGGCCCAAGTAACTCCTTCCTTTTTCCAAATGCTTGGCGTTCAGCCCTTTCTCGGGCGCGGCTTTCTGCCAGAGGAAGATCTGCCGGAGTCGGATCACGCCGTGGTGCTGAGCTATGAGGCGTGGCGACAGATCTTCGAAGCTGACGAAGAAGTCTTGGGACGCCGCATCCGGTTGGAGCAGCGCGACCGCGCGATCGTCGGCGTGATGCCACCCGGATTCGAGTTTCCGAGCGGTGCCAAGCTCTGGACTCCGCTCCGGAAAGAAGACCCCATCTGGCCGAGTCGCGGCTTCTCGTTCTTGTTCGCCGTCGGTCGCCTCGCACCAGGGGTTGCCGTGGAAGCGGCGGCCGCAGAGCTCGACGCACTTATTCCGCAACTCTACCGGGAGAACGACCGCGCCGAGGCAGCCTCGCGACGAGTTCACGCGGTCCCAGTCTTGGACTATTTCTTGGGCGACAACACGCGCTCGGCGCTCAGGGTGTTGCAAGGGACTGTAGTGATGCTCCTTCTTATCGCTTGCGCCAACGTGTCGAGCCTCTTTCTGGCCCGGGGGTCGTTACGGCGTAAGGAAATCGCCATCCGTACCGCGCTCGGAGCCTCGCGTCGTCACGTAACGCGCGCGATTCTCGCGGAGACGGCCGTCGTGGCGCTCGTCGGTGGAGGCCTCGGGATCTTTGTCGCTCACACTGCGCTCGAATCCATACTCGCGCTCGCCCCATCCGGGTTGCCGCGACTCGATCAAATCGGAATCGATTGGCCCATGCTCCTCTTTGCTTTGTCGACCGCGGGCGCGGCGGCTGTGCTCGTGGCCGCTGGCCCTGCCATCGGCGCGACACGGCGTTCACCGGCGGTCGCCATTTCCGATGCGCGCGGGAGCGTTTCCACCGAATCGGTGAGGCTGCGTCAGAGTTTCGTATTCTTCGAGATCGCGATGACCTTCGTACTCGTCGTCGCTTCCGGGCTTTTGATCGAGAGCTTCTTCAATCTGAAGAATACGGATCTCGGCTATCGAACGGAGCGTCTTCTTCTATTCGATATCAAACGACCCGCGGGTAGCTATGAGTCCGTCGAGGAGAGTCGGTCTTTGATTCGGCGCTCGATCGAGCGCGTCGAGGGGCTCTCTGGCGTGTCCCGCGCGGGTGCGGTACTAGTCCCACCTTTCGCCGCGGGTGCCCTTGGTTGGGACTTGTGGTGGGTCGCGGAGAGCCAGAATCCACCGTGGGACACGGTCTTTCGAACCCACCCCGAAACAGGAGAAGAGCTCGACTTCTCGGCACCCTCGCTGCAGTTCATGGAGCAAAACCCGCGCGTCAACTGGGAAGCGATTTCCGGAGGCTATTTCTCCGCGATGGCGATTCCGATTCTGAGTGGTCGCACGTTCACCGGCGAGGATACGGAGAACGCGCCGCGCGTCGTCATTGTCAGCGAAAGTTTCGCCGAAAAGCTCTGGCCTGATCGAGACCCGATCGGACAGCACGTCATCACCCTGGGTCATCGGAGCGAGAACCGGCGCTCCGAGTGGCAAACCGTCGTGGGCGTCGTCGGGGATGCACGCTACCGCGAACTGACGGGCACTCGAATGGACGTATACATTCCATACCAACAGTCGCGGTTCGTCCCAATGGCGCTCGCGGTTCGAGCTGAAGGTGACCCTCTCGCCGCCGCCACTCGCGTTCGGTTGGCGATCGCCGAGATCGATGCGAATCTTCGCGTCGAGCGGGTGCGGACGATGCAATCCGTCATCGATAGCGAGCTTCTTCCCTGGCGTTTCAATACGACGATCGTGACCGTGTTTGCGCTCGTCGCCCTCGTTCTGGCAACTCTGGGTGTTTTCGGCGTCGTCTCCCAAGCCGTCGCAGGTCGGGCGCACGAAATGGGACTGAGGATCGCCTTAGGTGCCAGCGCGCGAGACGTCCTGCGCCTCGTGCTGCGACGGGGAATGAGACCGGTCCTCCTCGGCGTGGCCGCGGGAGCGGGGGTGGCTTTCTCGGGCGCTCGTCTTCAAGCGCATCTCTACGAGATTGCACCGACGGATGCCGCAATCTATGGAGTCGTAACGCTCGTCATCGTGGCGGCGGCCGGACTCGCCTCCTATCTCCCCGCCCGTCGCGCGTCACGCCTGGATCCGGCGGTCGTGCTGCGCTCCGAGTAACGGCGGCGTCCTCCACGCCGCAGCGTGCTAGTATGGCTTACCCAGTGCCCGTCAGTTAGAAGGAGATGTTTGTCATGGCAACGCTACGTGCACTGGGACTAGGCCTCTGCTGTATCACCCTCGCCGGCTGCGGCGGCGACGACGACACCGCCGGCCCCACCGAGGTCACGACACTGGTCGGAAGCTGGCAGCTCCAATCCATCGAACGAGACGGCGGCAACACCGTCACGATCGACGACCCGGAACGCTACACCGCCACGTTTTCTGTCGATGGGGACCTCGCGGTTCGCGCTGACTGCAACCAGTGCAATGGCGGCTATCAGGTCGACGGTACCAGCCTCGAGATCTCAACCCTCGCCTGCACCCGCGCTTTCTGCGGCGAGGCGTCTTTCTTCGACGAGTACACACAGGCGCTCGATAGCGCGGTCTCGTTCTCGCGCACCAGCAACGAGCTTCGGATCCGCTACGACGGGGGTACTCTCGTGTTTGGCCCAGGCTAAACGCCCGCATCAGCATTTGCGTCGATCTCCGCGATCTCGTCGGGGTGGTCGATGCCGCCGCTCGAATACTTACATGCAACCAAGCCAACGTACGCCATCGCTCCCGCGATCGTCTCCTTGTGTACATCCAGTCCCACGTATCGGCTAAACTCTGCCATGACCTGCTCTCCTTGATTATGGCTCTGCGTCTTCGTACTTTTCCGCGACAGCGTAACCTACGCTCTCAAGGCCGGGCAGGTTCAATACATCATGTCTATCCTTTGGATCTGGAGGAACAAGAAGATGTTCAGCATTCTCCCGCGTTTGATGACGCCCGCGATTCTTTTGCTGCTCGCGCCTACTCTCGTGCTCGCCCAAACGAGCGCGGACGACCGCACATCGGCGATAGTTCGCTATCTCGAGCAAGTACGGAACGAGACCGGTGCGCCGGGAATCACCGCCGCCGTTGGCTCGAACGGAGAGATGGTCTTCTCGGACGGCGTGGGTTATGCGGAGCTCGACAATCGTACTCCGGCGGACGGTGGAACGGTATGGAACGTCGGCTCGGTCTCCAAGGTCCTGGCGGTCGGCGGCGTGATGCAGCTCGTGGAGCGCGGAAAGGTGAGCCTCGACGATCGCATCCAGGAATACGTACCGAGCTATCCGGAAAAGCGAGCCCCTATCACGTTGGAGCACATCCTCACGCACACCTCGGGCATTCGACATTATCGTGACGGTGAGTTCGGCCCTCACGGGCTCTTCGAGGCCCGCCACTTCGAGGACATCGGAGAGGCCATCGAGCACTTTCGGGACGACCCGTTGATGTTCGAGCCGGGTGCCCTCTATTTGTACTCCTCGCACGCGTTCAACCTTCTACAGGGTGTCGTGGAAACAGCGAGCGGCCTGCGGTTCGAAGAGTACATGAGGCGCTTCGTCTGGGAGCCCGCGGGAATGTTGAGCTCTTCGTTCGATGTCCCTTCGCGCATCGTGTACAAACGCGGCCGGGGCTACGTTCGGAACGAGCGCGGCCTCCTCGTCAACGTACGCTACGTCGATCCCAGCTACAAGTACGCCGGCGGCGGGATGCTGTCCACGGTGGAAGATCTCGTACGGTTCGGTCAGGCGCTCAACGACGGCACGCTAATGAAGCCGGCTACGCTCGCCACGATGTACGCCGTTCATGTCGACCCTGTCATGCAGCTCAATCGAAACGGCGAGACGGTGAAGCGGGACTTCAAGATGGCGCTCGGATTTCAACTCGATCAGGACGCCAAAGGCCACTGGTACATCAACAAGACCGGCACGGTGAAGGGGACGCGCTCGGTCGTCTTGAACTACCCGGAATACGATCTCGTCGTGGCAGTACAGGCGAACGCGCTGCCCTTCGATTCCAGGAAGCACGCGCAGGCTATCGCTCAGATGTTCCTGCCACCGGTGCACGAGAACTACGAGCGACCGAGCAACTGAAGCTCCTCAGCGTGGATCTGCAAGGACGGTATGAGCGTCGAAGACCGTTCGCGAGGAGAAAGACACAGTCTGCCGATCTGCTTTGCCTTCGGCGATAGCTCTTGCGCGTCGAGCCACGGCGACCGGCCGACCCTACTCGAGGACAACCGACGATCCGATTTCGGGCGGGGTGGCGGGGATATAGACGCCTCCCTCGAGAGACACCCATCGCAGCGAGGCGTCTTCCAGAGGGACGTCGAATCGATAGACGACCTCCCTGGGCAAGCCTTCGTCCGTCAGCTCGAGCACCGCGACACTCATTCCAGACGGAAGGCAAGGTGAAGAGCACCGCAACGCAGCCCGCGATCAAGGGAAAGTGGGGGCGAGACAGGAGGTAGGAAGCGCGGGCGGCAAGGGACAACGTGGTTCATCCATCTTGCCACTGCGTTGGGCGATTGTAAATAAACCTGTCGTTCGAGAGTTGAGAGGAAATTAGCGAACTCCGAGCCTGCTATCTCGCTAGCTCAGCCACGAGACGTCCCACGTGAGAGGGGACCTCCGCCACATGAGCCCCAGCCTCTCGGAGCGCTGCGATCTTCGACTGCGCCGTCCCCTTGTTGCCCGCGACGATCGCACCCGCGTGGCCCATCTTCCGGCCTTCTGGAGCGCTCGACCCGCCGATGAACGCGACGACAGGCTTCGACATCTCCGCGATGAACGCCGCAGCGTCTTCTTCCATCGCGCCCCCGATCTCGCCGAGGAGAACGACGGCTTTTGTTCCCGGGTCAGCCTCGAAGGCGTTGAGGCAATCGTAAAACGTCGTCCCGAGGATCGGGTCGCCGCCGATGCCGAGAAAGGCGGATTGTCCGAAACCGCGCCGGACGAGCTCGACGCAAACGAGCGTACCGAGACTGCCGCTCCGACTGGCGACGCCGATAGGACCGGGAGAGAAAATCGTCGGCTCCCACGCAGGCAGGATGCCGAGGAAGTAGCTCCCAGGAACGGCCATGCCGGGAGAGTTCGGGCCCAGGATGCTCACATCGCGCTCGTCGGCCTCTGCGAGGAGCTCCATCGTGTCGTGGACCGGAATGTGCTCGGTGAGCAAGACGATGGTCTCGATCCCGGCGGCCATGGCTTCGACTGCGGCGCTTTTCGCCGCGCGCGGTGGGACAAAGAGGACCGATGTCGTCGCGCTGTGTTGCCCTACCGCCTCCTCGACGCTGTCGTAAACGGGGATGGCGTCAACGTGTTGACCGCCTTTTTTGGGTGTTATGCCCGCGACGATCGGCGTCCCGCAGGCGATCATGCGCTCCGTCCAGAAACGCGCTTCGCGTCCAGTGATGCCTTGGACGACGACTCTCGGCGCTTGCGCGAAAACGCTAGACACGGCGGATCGCCTCTTTGACCGCGTCGTCCATCTCATCGAAAGGCTGGAGGCCGAGAGTCTTGTTGACGAGCTCGACCGCGCGTGCTTCGCCCGTGCCGTGAATGCTGAACACCACGGGTACAGAGGGTGCGAGCGCCTGCCAGCCGGTGAGAAAGCCGTCGATCATCACGTCGGTGCGGGCGTAGGCGCCGCAAAGATTCACGAGCAAGCTGCGAACGCGTGGATTCCCCAAAACGATCTCGAGAGCTTCTTTTGCTTTGCGATAGGCATCGCCGCCGATTTCCATGAAGTTCGCGGGCCGACCGCCGTAAAAACGCACCGCATCGAGGGTGGCCATGGTGAGCCCCGCGCCGTTCGCGAGGACCCCGACATCGCCGTCGAGCTCGATGTAGTAGAGGCCGGCCTCTCTCGCCTTTTTCTCGAGCGGCGTGCCCTCGCTCGGTGGCCGCGGCAGCTCCGCGTGTCGCGCGAGCGCGCTGTCATCGACGACGAGCTTTGCGTCGAGTGCTATGAGCTCTCCCGCCGTGGTCACAGCAAGGGGATTGATCTCGAGCAAATCGGCATCGAGTGCCCGATAAGCTTCGTACAACGTCTCGAGCACCGCGCGCACGTTCTCGGGAAAGGACTCGAGGGTGGAGGCACTCACGCCGCGCCGTATATCGATGGGCCTCTTCGTGACGTGCTGCGCCGTCTCGACGTCGACGCCGCCTTCCGGCGAGAAGATCATCATCGGCGATTTTGCGCTGCGATCGGTGACGATGCCGGCATAGAGCTCGCGCTCGATGGGCACGCGCTCTTCAACGCGGAGACGTTCCGCGTGCGCCAAGAGATCCGCAGCTTCCGCCAAGGCCGCACGCGCGTCCTCGGCGAAGCGGATGAGCCCGGCTTTGCCGCGTCGCCCGGTCGGGAGCAGTGGTTTGAGCACGACCGACTTTCCTAGCTCGCTCGCGACTGCGGCTGCCACTTCGGCAGTTGTGGCGAGTCGGCCGCGCGGGATGCGGATCCCCCGCGCTTCGAGAAGCTCTTTCGCCGTTTGCTCGTCGAAGTTCATGGCGTGATACCGAATCGCTCCCAGTAGTCGCCGAAGAGATCCGCTTCGCTCGGCGGTTCGGCTGCGATCGGGCGTGAGAGCCGGGTGATGTTGAGAAAGTGCCGATAAGTAATGTTGTCCGACGTGCTGTTCCCGCCCCATGTGCCGGCGGCGAGCGATAAAGTGAAGTCGAGACCGTTCACGAAATCCCCGCCATTGCCGATGCAATGGGCTTGATTGACGAGCACGCGGCAGACTTTGGCCCGATGTGCGAGCGTTTCGATGCGCTCGTCGTCACGGGAGTGGATGCCGACCGAATGGCCGAGGCCTTGATAGTCCAAAATGCGGTCGATCGTCGCGAGCACCTCGTCGAAGCGTTCCCATCGATAGACGCTGACGACCGGAGCGAGCTTTTCGCCGGAGAATGGATAATCGGGCCCGACGCCCTCTTCTTCGACGAGAAAGAGTCGGGCCTTCGCGGCCGCTTCGTGCGTCAACCCGGCGGCCTCGGCGACCGCGGCCGGGGATTGTGCGACAAGCCGTCGGTCGAGCACGCCGTTTTTCCAGAGTGCCCCTTCGAGCGCCGACTTTTCCTCGCCGCGAGCGAGGTACGCACCCCGCGCCTCGAGTGCCGCGAGCACTTTGTCGTAAACCGACGCCTCCACGTGCAACGAGTTCTCCGACGAGCAGCTCGTCGCGTGGTCGAACGTCGCGCTCCGGAGGATCTTGTCCGCCGCGGCGTCGATATCCGCGCTCGCGTCCACGATCACCGGAGCGTTGCCGCGCCCCACGCCGAGCGCGGGCGTCCCGCTTCGATAGCCGGCGAGCACGTTGGCCGGACCCGCCGTCACGACGACGAGATCCGCGAGCGCCATGAGCTCCTGAGCGCGAGCTTTGCTCTCTTGTTTGTTCTTCGCTCGAAGGCTCAAAAGCTGCACCGCGTCGCGCGGCACGCCCAACTTATCGAGCGCATCGTGAACGAGACGGACGAGCTCGGTGCAGGTGTCCTCGGCTTTCGGGTGTGGCGCCAGCACGACGGCGTTTCGTCCTTTCAAGGTGATCATGATGTTGTTGATAGGCGTCGCGCCGGGATTCGTCACTGGTGTTACGGCTGCGACGACGCCGACGGGCTTCGCGATTTCAGTGATCCCTCGCTCTCGGTCTTCTTTCAAAATGCCTACGGACTTGGCGCCTTGTAGGTCGTAAAGCGTACCCATCGTCTTGCGCCGGTTCTTCTTGATCTTGTCGTCGACATTGCCGAGTCCCGTCTCCTCGACGGCGAGCTTGGCGAGTCGCTCGGCGTTTCCGACCATAACCCAAGCGACTGCGGTGACGATGTCGTCGACGCCTGCTTGGTCGAGTTTCGCGAGCTCCCGCTGCGCCCCTCGCGCGCGGGCTACGACTTCTTGGACGGTCGTCATTCGAACGCTCCCATGACGAGAATGGAAACCGCGACGCAGATCGCGGCGAAGAAAGTCATGACGATCCCCGCTTTGGCCATGTCGCGGATCGAGAAATAGCCGGAGGAATAAGGGATCACGTTGGTCGGGCTCTCGGTTACGAGGATGAAAGCTAGGGAAGACGTAAACGCCGCGGGACCCGCGAGTGTCCACGGGTCGAGCGCAAGGCTCGCGGCGAGTGCGATGAGGATGGGCATGATGATCGTGCTCGTCACGGTGTTGCTGGAAAAGAACAGATGCAGCAACGCCACGCCGAGCACGATGAGAAAAGGCCGAAAGATCGCGGGGACGTCGCCCATGCGCCCCATCAAGGCCAGAGCGATCCACTCCGCCGCCCCCGTCTCGTAGACCATCATCCCGAGCGAGATGCCGGCGACAATAAGAAGGATGCCGCCCCAGTCGACGTCCCGCTGCGCGTCCTTCCAGCCCATCACGTTCATCCCCGGTAGGAAGAGCGTGATGCCGCCGAAGAGTGCGACCCCCTGGATCGGAAGCGAGGTCGCGAGCCACAGCGTGATGGTCATGCCGAACACGGCGAGCGTCTTGAGCTCCGCGGGCGTAAGCGGGCCGAGGGCGGCGAGCTTTTTCTCGAGCTCAGACGCGTCCATGGGCAGCTTTTCGAGCTCGGGAGGAAAAATCCGCAGCAGCACTTGCCAAGCGATGGGGATCATGAGAGCGGCGGCGGGGAGGCCGTAGCGCATCCATTCGAGAAACGAGATCTCGACGCCCGCGAGCTCTTTGAAATAGCTGAGTGCGATGGGGTTGGCACCGGTTCCGGCGGGCGTCGCGATGCCGCCAATCAGCGGTCCGAAGGCACAGGCAATCATGAGCGCCCGACCGAAATTACTCTCGAGAGGCTTCAGCTCGGCATCCTGCAGGACACCCACCCCGAGCGGGAGAAGGATCGCCGCGACCGCCATATCTGTAATCCACATCGAGAGCGCGGCGCCCACGACGAGGAACCCGAGGAGTACGCGATCCGTTCGAGTGCCGACCCGGCGCAAGATGTTGAGCGCGAGCCTGGGGCCGAGACCCGAGCGGCTGAACGCGGCCGAAAGCAACAAGACACCGAGAAAGAACGTAATGATAGGGTTGCCGAAACCGGTGCGTACGACGGCCGCATAGTCTTCGACGCCAAACGCCGGTATCAGGAGAAGCACGAAGAGCGACGTGACGGCGAAGGGTAGTGCTTCCGAGATCCAGAGCACCACGGCGAAGGCGAGGACGGCCAGGCAAGCTTTGCCTTCAAGGGTGAGCTGGGCGTCGCCCACCGGCGGCGGCGCCGGCAGAATGTAGACACCGAGCATGACCGCGACCCCGATGGCGAGATAGACCGTTTTTCGCATCGCGCGAAAGCCTACGGGAGGGCTTTGGCGCTGTCAAAGAGGCGGTGTAGAGTTCGTCGTGATGAGCCGACTCGAGATTCAAGCGCTGCAATTCCTCTCTAGAGGTCCGATCGACCTCACGATCGAGTCTTCCGAATGCGTGTCGGTGATGGGCGCGTCCGGCTCGGGCAAAACACTCTTCCTACGAGCGCTCGCAGACCTCGACGCTCACGAGGGAAGTGTGCGCTTCGATGGAACGCCCTGCGCGGCGACGCCCGCGCCGGAGTGGCGACGGCGTCTCGGTATGCTTCCGCCGGAGAGCGCGTGGTGGGCGGACGACGTGGCACCGCACTTTCCCGCGGGATATAGCGGCGATGAGCTTTTGGCGCTCGGCTTCGATCGCGACATTCTCGGCTTTGACGTGCATCGGTTGTCGACAGGCGAGCGCCAGCGTCTCGCGCTCGCGCGGCTCCTCGCGATTGGACCGGAAGCTCTCTTGCTGGACGAGCCAACCGCGAGCCTCGATGCCGACAATGTCGCCCGGGTCGAAGCACTCGTGGAGCGCTTCTGTCGCGGCAAAGAGGCACCAGTGATTTGGGTGAGCCACGACCGCGAGCAAGCGCGACGGGTCGCCTCGCGCCACTTTGAACTCCGCGACGGACTTTTGGTGGCGGCCTGACACCATGGGAGTCATTTCGCTCGGCGCCACCGACCTCGCCATCGCCGCCGGCCTCGTCCTCGCGCTCGCCGGGCTCAGCCTATGGTCGTCGCTCGGTCTGACGCGCTCGATCCTATTGGCCGCAACGCGCACGACGATACAGCTCATGCTCGTGGGGTTCGTGCTTAGAACGCTCTTTGAGAGCGAAGAGCTCCTTTGGCTCGTGGCCATCGCGATGGTCATGCTCTTGGCCGCGGGAAGGGAAGTGCGGGCGCGTCAAACGCGACCGCTCGCAGGCGCTTGGGGCTTTTCCGTCGGGGCGCTCTCCATGTTTATCTCGTCGTTCTCGATCACGGTCTTCGCGCTCGTGGCCGTTATCGGCGCGACGCCTTGGCACCAGCCGCAATACGCGATACCGCTTCTCGGAATGCTTCTCGGAAACACCATGAATGGGGTTGCGCTCGGGACAGGCCGTTTCACCGAAGTGGCGTATCGGGAAAAACGCGTGCTCGAGGGACGGCTCCTACTCGGCCAGTCGCGGGAAGAAGCGACGCTCGATCTTAGACGCGAAAGCGTAAGAACGGGGATGGTGCCGATCCTGAACTCGATGGCCGCGGCGGGGCTCGTGAGCTTGCCGGGGATGATGACGGGACAGATCCTCGCGGGAAGTCCGCCCGTCGAAGCGGTGAAATATCAGATCTTGATCATGTTTCTCGTCGCCGCGGGTACGGGTTTCGGGGTTTTCGTGTCGGTCGCGTTGACGGCGCGGCGTCTTTTCGACGAGCGCCATCGACTGCGGCTGGACCGCTTAAGAAACCAAGTGAAGCCAAGCTAAAAGAAGCGCAGCGAATAGGTGAACTTGATCCCGCGCCCGATCTCCGGCGCGAGCTCCTTGATGAAGTTCGTGTGCATCCGGTAGAGCTCGTTCGTCAAGTTGTAGGCGTTGACCGAGAAAATGTGCGCCGAATGCGTTCGCGCGAGCGTGTACTGCACTTTGAAGTTGAAAGCAGCATAGCCGTCCGTTTCAGTCTCGCCCACGCTGAAGATCTTGTCTTGACTCGCCGACCAGACGAGCTCCGGGGTGACCGTCAAGGCATTCCAAGGAATCTCGAGCTCCACGCGTCCGTGAAACGGGGGAATCCTCGGCACATGTTCGTCGATTTCCGTCAGCTTGGCGTTGACGAGGCCAAACCCGGCTTTGAGCCACAGGAATTTGCTGAGCCGGAAATTCGCTTGCGCGTCGAACCCGACGAACCGAGCCGCATCCTGCCGGATTTCCGCGAGCCGGAGCCCGTCTACGATCTCGTCCTGGAACGACCAGAACATGAAGTTGTCCATGTCGTAGTAGAAAACGTTGAAGTTCGCGTCGACACTGCTGGTCCGCGCTTTGATGCCGACGTCGAGACCATTGATGCGCTCGTGCTCGAGCGTCGAATCACCGACCTCGAAGGCGAGGTTTCCGATATGAGGACCGAAGTTGTAGAGCTCCTCGAGCGCAGGAGGACGGTGCGACGTCGTGATGTTGCCGACGAGCGCGGCCGAGCTCGTCAAGTCGTAGCGCAGTCCGAATGAGCCAGACAAGCCAGTGAATGAGCGAGGGATCGCCGGCGGGGGTTCTTCATCGCGCCCGTCGGACTCAGCTGGCGCGAGCCGCGCTTGTGGGTCATAGGCGTTGTGCTCGACGCGAGCTCCGAAGGAGAGCGTCAAGGCGGGTCCAACCGTGAGCTCTTCATAAGCAAAGCCGGCAAGAGCGTTCTGCTTGGTGCGCGGTGCGAGCGCCTCCGCTCCAATGACGTCGTAGTCGCGGTTCTTGTACCAGAGACCAAACCTTCCGGATAGATTCGACGTCCTTGCTTGCTCGAGCTCCGCTCGGAGGAGATAGATGTCGTTGTTGAAGGTGGTCCCAATGCTTTCGACACCGCTTTCGATCTCGAGCTCGTTTTGGTTGTAGTCGATGCGCTGAATAGTAACGCGCGCGGAGTTGAGAATGTTGACGCCGAGGCTATCAGTCAGCTCCTGAACGCCGACGTCGAAGCGGAGGTTGTGCCGCCGCTGCTCGTTGTCGAGAAAAAACGCCTCGTCTTCGCGTTCACCGTCATCGTCGTGGCCGTGAAGCTCGGCGGCCCCCGGGATGCCGAAACGACCGTCCTCGATGCCGTATCCCACGCTCATGAACGCCCGCGGCCCGTAATAACCGGTGCCGACGCTGCCATTGGTCAGTTCCGATTGGGAGTTTTTGACCGTGTCTGCTGGAGTATCGTAGTCGCCTGTCTTCCGTGTGCCGCCGCCGCCCCACGCCATCCACCGACCGCTGCCATACCTGAAGTTGGCGTTGCCGCCCAACTGCGCGTTCGCGGAGCCGGCGTCGAACACTACTTGACCCCTCAGCCCTTGTGGTTGCGAGCGTCGGAAGCTGTCCTGCGGACTGATCGCGTTCACGACGCCGCCAACCGCGTTGGATCCATACAAGAGGGTTGCCGGCCCTTTGACGATCTCGATGCGCTCGAGGTTCGCTGGATCGATCGTCACGTTGTGGTCGGCCGATTGGCTCGAGAGGTCGCCGGTGCGGGTCCCGTCGTTCATGATGAGCACGCGATCGTTGTCGAAGCCGCGAATGATAGGCCGGCTCGGCGCGGGGCCGAAGCTTCGCTTCGCGACTCCGGCCTCGTTCTGGAGGGCTTCACCAATGTTTCCCTGCATGTCCTTCGACAGCTCGAAGGAATCCAGCGAGGTGACCGCATTGAACTGCTCGAGCGCGGTCGATTCACCGCGAACGCTCGTTGTTACTGTGACTTGTTCGTGGAAGGGCGAGAGCGCTAGCGTTACCGAAAGCTCCACGGCCTCGTCCGCGCCAACCGTGACGTCTTGCCGCTCCGCCGTCAAATGCTCCCGCTCGACCAGCAGTTGGTACATTCCCGGTGGCACGTTCGCAATCGTGTAGCGTCCGTAGCCATCCGTCGTCGTGAATTGCCCGAGGCCGATGAGGAGCACCACGGCCCCGTGAACGGGCTCACCGGTCGCCTCGAGTGTTACCGTACCGGTCACGGTTCCGCTGTCCTGCGCCAGAGCGTCGGATCCAAATCCGATCGCTATGTACGTCGACAACAACAAAATAGGAAATCTCACACAACTACTCCCTGTTCAAAATTCCCCGACTCACCTGAAAGCGAGCCTGGGTGGAGAGGGAGTTACGCGGGAGGGGCGCGCGGCGACCCGGAACCGATGACCGGGACCCACGTAAACATGACCCGGTAGCCGGGCGTCGGTGCAGTGAGGGCCAGAAGTGGCTGGGCAAGAGACACGGCCGATAATGCGGTAAGTGGCTGGCGACCTGCGCCGCAGACGAGACAATCCAAGTCCTCGCTTTTGCCCGCGTCGTGAGGGACGAGCGAAGCAGTGGTGACCGTTAGCGCTGCGAAGCCGATCAGCAGAACCAGCCACCGTGGGGACTGCCGAAACCGCGCCAGCGAGTTCATGTCTGGGCTATACCTCAATCATGGGTCGCATCACTTCCCGGCACGCTAGCACGTGCGCGTCGTGACCGCAAGACAGTGGGTCGCTCGAATGCTCGTTCAAGATCCCGATCGAAACTCGAACATGCGACCGAAGACCATGTCGGAGGGCTCGGCATCGTCGCAAAAAATGCCGGCCGGGACGAGCTTCCCTGCCGCATTAACCGCCGACTCAATGTATCCATCGAGATAGACGTTTCCATTTCCCTCCAACACTTCGCCCCGATCGAAGAGCACCCACGAGAGCTCCTCCTCACCAACGCGGTCGAAGCATGCCCAGCGTCCGTCGGCCAGTCCCTCGACGTAGCGGCCTAGCTTCTGGGTCCGCTCGAATTGGTGCCACGACCAATCGCCGTCGCGCAATCCGTTGGCGTAAGCGCCGCGAATCGTGTTCGTCTCGAAGGGCCCATGGCGCACACCGTTTGCGAATGCAAAGGACGCGATCTTGTGTTTTTCCTTGTCACGAAAAATCCACTCACCGTGTCGGCGTTCGGAGCGGCACTCCCCTACCGATTTGATTCCGATGGAGGCGCCTCCCCAAGGCAGAACACACGCTCCCTCCACGGCACAGGCCGTGCAATCGCCGGGGTCGAAATCGGCACGTGCACAAGGCTCGTTGAGCTCGTTCCAGCCCATGAGGACGGGAGTGAGAGCCAGAAACGTGGCGAGAAGACTGGTCAGCAGATAGACGGGCCCGTGCATCGTCATTCAAACGGCCCCGTAGATGACGAGGATCGTTCCCACCAGCCCAAGTGCGAGGCTCGCCAGCCCGACGAACGCGAGGCCGCCCAGAACCAAAGGTAGGCCCATCCCGCTATGCGGCCCCGAGCCCGAGTGGAGCTCGCGCGTCATCCAGTGAGAAGCGAGCGGCGGAACAGCCGCCGCAGCACCGTAGAGTGCCAGTACGATCCAAGCGCCTTGCCGTTGTTCTTTGCTGGGGTCGAACATCGGAGACCTTTCTCCATGATGCCGGCCTCGGCGGTTCGACGCAACGAGCACGGCTTGGCTTTTCCGGGCGGCGAACGTGACAACCGACAAGCAGAGCTGTATATATCCATGAGGAGGATGATCATGAAGAAGGAACTTCTCGTCGTTGATGGCATTGGCAACGTAGTTCTCGGCTGGCTTCTGATTGTCTTACCGATGCGACTCACTGCTTGGCTCGGGATTCCTGGAATCGAACACCGTTTCTATCCGAGTCTATTTGGCGCCGTCTTGTTTGGTATTGGCGTCGCTCTTCTCATGGAGCTCCCGCGACGGGGGGCCAAGATCAGCGGTCTTGGCCTGGGCGGGGCATTGACCATCAATACTTGCTTCGGTATCGCGCTGGCCGCCTGGTTGCTTTCTGGTCGCCTTGACCTGACGCCGCATGGCGCCGTGATTCTTTGGGCATTTGTCGTAATTCTTCTGGGGCTGAGTGGGATTGAGCTAGCGGCTGAGCTTCGCCGCGAGGTTCAAGAGGCCTAGCAGGTCACTCGAGCGATCCTCGAGGGCTCATGTCGGAAGTTGGTTGGCCCGTCCCGAGTCGCGTAAGATCCAAGGGTGACACGCCGCTTCTCTATGATTCGCTCGTTCCATGTCGCCGATCTGTTCACCCTCGCAAACGCAGCCAGCGGCACGGGAGCCGTCTTTCTCGCTATGGCTTATGTCTCCGGACGTGAACAATGGACGAAAATTCTCGACCGCGCTCCCCGGTGATAGGAAAGTGCCGATGGCGATGAGCACAACGGTGCCAACGAGGACGCTCGTGAGTACGAGCTGGAAGACGCCGACGCTTCGGACACTGCGGTAGTTGAAGTAACCAACGAGGAGGATCGCGGTTGACGCCAGGAGCACTTCTCCGAGATAGACGTTCCATCCTGCGACGCTATAGAGGAGGCCGCGGGCGAAGAGCTCGGGGGCGAGGAATTTCCCGAGGAGCGCGAGCACCGTTGCGTTCAGCGGGATGATCGAGAGATAGCCGAGCGTCAGGAACCAGCCGCAGAGGTAGGCGTGGTAGCGCCCCGCGGCGTAGTAGGCGTGCGCGAACTCGGCGCCGGCGACGGGGAATCGCTCGACGAGCGGGCCATAGCTTTCGACGATGAGCAGCATCAAAGCTGCGCCCGCGAGAAGTCCGATGGTGGCGCCGAGCGGTCCTGCGCGTGCAAGGAAGTCCCCGGCTAGAACGAAACAGCCCCAGCCGATGATGCACCCGAGTGCCAGCGACGCGACGTGCAGCGGGCGAAGTGATTTCTCGAGCTCTACGCGTTGTTCATGCATGTCCGGCTTGACGGGACCACCTCGAACGTGCGATGAACTGTAGCACAGTGGTCGCGCAGTGCCTCTCGGAGCGAGCCCGGCCCGAATGGGCCGACGGCACACTGGGCGAGCGCGCGAGGAGCGCGCGAGCATTACATTTAAGGAGAAAACGAATGGCAAAGCTCCAGATGACGCCGAGCGAAGCTCTCGTGGAAACCATGCGCGCCGAAGGCGTCGAGGTCTGTTTTGGGCTCGTCGGCTCCGCGTTCATGGACGCGCTCGATTTGTTTCCCGATGCGGGCATCCGCTTCATCTCTGTCGCTCACGAGCAGGCGGCGGCGCATGCTGCGGACGGCCTGGCGCGCGTCACCGGCCGCCCGCAGACGTGCATTGCTCAGAACGGGCCTGGGATCGCCAACCTCGTCTCCGCGGTCACAGCCGCCCTTTGGGCGCACTCGCCGGTTGTGGCGCTGACGCCCGAGACGGGCTCAGGCGGGATCGGCAAAGGCGGCTTTCAAGAGCTCGACCAAATGTCGATGTTCGAAAAGAGCGTGAAGTATCAAGTACGCTTGAACCGGCCCGACCGGATGGCCGAGCTCGCACGGCGCTGCTTCTACATGGCGAAGGCCGAGAACGGTCCGACCCAACTCAACATTCCGCGGGACTATTTCTACGGGTCGTGTGAAGACGAGATCTATAAAACGCCGGAACTTGCGCGTGGCGCGGGGCCGCGGGAGCAGATCGAAGAAGCGTCGGCGCTTCTTGCGAAGGCTCGCTATCCCGTCATCCTTGCGGGCGGCGGCGTTTCGATGGGAAATGCTGTCGATGAGACCCGTGCGCTTGCTGAGCACCTGTCGGCGCCGGTCGTCAATAGCTACTTGCACAACGATTCGTTTCCTGCGGACCATCCGCTCTCTGTCGGGCCGATCGGCTATTGCGGATCGAAAGCTGCCATGCGCACGATGGGGAAGGCCGACGTTGTGCTCGCGCTCGGCAGCCGGCTCGGTCCTTTCGGCACGCTGCCGCAATACGACATCGAGTATTGGCCCAAAGACGCGAAAGTCATCCAAGTCGACATCGATCCGAAGATGCTCGGCTTGACCCAACGGGTCGAGATGGCGGTGCTCGCCGACGCGCGCGCGTTCGCGGCCGAGCTCCTTTCGTCGCTTCGAAGCGGATGGGAGCTCGTGCCCAATCGTGAGCGCATGGACGAGGTCGAAGCCGCGCGACGCTCTTGGGACGAAGAGCTCGAGTCCACCTCGTCGTCGACGGCGAAGCTCATGCACCCGAGGCGATTTTTGCGCGAGCTCGCGGCCGCGATCCCGAAGGCGGCCATCGTCACGACCGACGTCGGCAACAACTGCTCGATGTCGAACGCTTACTTGAAGTTCACCGGCCCCCGGCAGTTCTTCCCCGCGCTTTCCTGGGGCAATTGCGGCTTCGCCTATGGCGCCGCGCTCGGCGCGAAAATCGGCGCGCCGGGGCGTCCGGTTTTCGCGCTCCAAGGCGACGGCGCATGGGGCATCAGCGGGCTCTCGGAAGTCATGACGGCGGTGCGCGAGGACATCCCGGTCATCGCCGTTATTTTCCAGAATCACGAATGGGGCGCCGAGAAGAAGAACCAAATCGACTACTACGACAATCGCTTCGTCGGCACCGACCTTTCGAAGAGCCCTAGCTACGCGCGGCTTGCTGAAGACATGGGTGCGAAAGGGATTCGCGTCGAGGACTATCAGGAAGTTCAAGATGCTGTGCAGCAGGCGGTGGCTTCGGAGAAACCGTGCGTCATCGAAGCCGTGATCGAGGGGGGCGAGAACGTGCTTGCCGAACCGTTCCGGCGGGACGCACTCAGCAAGCCCGTGCGCCACTTGGACCACTACAAACACCTCGAAGGGTAGTGCGCGATGACCATGTGGGCTTTGCTGCTGGCTCTTCTGAGCCCGGACACCGTCTATTTGAACGCGACAGTTGTGACGATGGACGCGGACGCAACCGAGGCGCAGGCAGTCGCCGTCGACGACGGCAAGATCGTTGCGGTGGGAGACAACGCAACCATCGAGGCGATGGCGGGCCCGGAAACGAAGCATGTCGACCTCGACGGGGCGGTGCTCCTTCCTGGCCTCTACGCGGCGCACGACCACTTCCCGGGCTCGGGTCGGGTGGCGCTTTTCAGCGTGGACCTGAACAGCCCGCCGATCGGCGGCATCGAGACTATGGACGACATAGACGACATAGACGACATAGACGACATCCTCTACGCCTATCGCGAAGCGCAAAAGGATTTTCCTCGTGAAGACGCGCGCCACCGAATCGAGCATTGCCAAATGGCCCGAGAGGATCAGCTCGACGCGATCAAAGAGCTCGGCATCAGCCCATCCTTTTTCGTTGGCCACGCCTACTACTGGGGCGATCGCCACCGGGACATCTTCATGGGTCCCGAGCGCGCGGCGCGCTTGAGCCCTCTGAAATCCGCAGTCGATCGCGGCATTCGTTTCACCGTGCACGACGACACGCCCGTCACACCGGTCAAACCGCTCCAGCTCGTCTGGGACGCGGTCAACCGCATCACGACGTCTGGGAAAGTGCTCGGCCCGGAGCAACGTATCACCGCGCGCGAAGCGTTGCGCGCGGTAACGATCGACGCGGCGTGGCAAAACCACGAAGATCATTTGAAGGGATCGATCAAAGTCGGGAAGCGCGCAGATTTCGTCGTGCTCGAGGAGAACCCGCTGAGCGTCGTAGAGGAGCACATTCGGGACATCCGCGTGCTCACGACCATCGTAGGCGACAAGGTGGTGTACGCGCGTTGATCCCATCCGCACTTGCTGACCTGACGTTGGCGATCCACCTCGCCTTCATCTTTTTTATCGTACTGGGCGGGCTGCTCGTGGCCCGCTGGCCCCGCCTCCTGTGGGCGCATTTACCTGCGGCGGTGTGGGCTGTTCTCATCGAGCTTGGCGGCTGGACGTGCCCATTGACACCGCTCGAAAATTGGCTCCGTCGCCTGGCGGGGGAGCGCGGCTACGAGACGAGCTTCGTCGAGCACTATTTGTTGCCCGTCATCTATCCCGAAGCGCTGACGCGCAACGTGCAGTTCGGGCTGGCCGCGCTCGTTCTGGTCGCGAACGTAGCCCTCTACGCCTTCGTCGTTCGGCGCTACGCGCGGGGGACCGCGTGACGGTGGCGCGGGCGCGCTTCGAGCTTCCCGACATTTATGTCGTGCTGTTCGGCTTCATCCTCGTTGTCGCGGCTCTCACGTGGATCGTGCCCGCGGGAAGCTACGAGCGCATCGTGTTGCCGAACGGCCGCGAGAGTGTCGTTCCGGGCTCGTACCACGTGATCGAGTCGACGCCTGTCGGGTTCATGGATATCGTGACGGCGATACCCGTAGGTCTCAGCGACGCTTCGAGTGTCGTGTTCTTGACACTTCTCGTTGGTGGTTCGGTCGGCGTGCTGCGCCGCACGGGCGTCATCGATTTAGGGGTTCGACGTCTGATGATTTCGATGGGCGGTCGGATCGAGCTTTTGATCCCGGCGCTCATGGGAGTCTTTGGGCTGACCGCGGCCTTCATCGGAACGCCGGAGCTCAGCATCGCGTATTTGCCGATCGTGCTTCCGCTCATGCTTCGGCTCGGCTATGACTCCGTGACGGCGGCGGCGCTCGTGCTGCTCTCGTCCTCGCTTGGCTATGCGTTCGGGATTAGCGCGCCCTCCACGATTGGCATCGGGCACATGCTGGCGCAGCTCCCGATGTTCTCTGGCGCTTGGTATCGCGCGTTGTCCTTTCTCGCAGTCGAGCTCTTCTCCATCGCTTTCGTGATGCGCTACGCGAGAAAAGTGCACGCGCATCCCGAGTCGGGTTTGAACGCGGCGGTGGATGCGGCGCTCCGGACGGAGCTCGCCGCGGAGGGAGAAACTGAACAGAGATTCACCGAGCGTCAACGCTTTGCTGCGCCCGCTGCACTCATTATGTTCATCGCCATCGTCGTCGCGATCCTGCGACTCGGTCTGAGTTTCGAGGAGATCTCGGGCCTTTTCGTCGCCATGGCGGTGGTCACGTCCCTGGTCGTGGGGCACGCGGTCAACGAAATCTGCCGCAACTTCAACAGCGCGCTCAAGGAGATGCTCGTCGGGGCTCTGATCGTCGGGGTGGCGCGTGGCGTCTCGGTCATTATGGTCGAAGGCAATATTCTCGACACCTTTGTGTTCCACATCGCAAGCGTCGTCCAGTCGCTTCCCGGAGCGTTCACGGCGGTTGGGATTCTGTTCACACAGACCGTGTTCAACTTTCTCGTGCCGTCGGGGAGCGGTCAATGCCTGATCACGCTTCCGATTCTCCTCCCGATGGCGGATCTTGTCGGGCTGACGCGTCAAGTCGTCGTGCTCGCGACCCATTGGGGCGACGGCATCACCAATATTCTTTTCCCCACGTCCGGCTATTTCGTGGCGACGCTCGCGATCGGCCGCGTGAGCTTCGCGACGTGGCTAAAATTCTACTGGCCGTTTTTTTGGATCGTGCTCGCGACGGCGGTCATCGGGGTGGTCATCGCGCAATCCATCGCGCTTGGGCCCTTCTAACGGGAGGATACCATGACAAAAGTTCACAAGCTCAAAGTCGAAGTCATGACGGCGGAGTCGTTCCGTCCGTTTGGGGAAGTCATGGAGGCAAAGTCGATGCCGGCGGAGCAACGCGAGTTTTTTTCGGCGCCCTGCGAGATCGACGGCCGGCCGACGCTCGACGTCATCTGGCAGCCCTACCAAGGCCGCACTTTCACGGAGCTCGAAAGGCATTTCAACGTCACCCAGACCTTCGTGCCGCTTTCGGGCTCGCTCGCGGTGGTCGCCGTCGCGGCCCCCACGAACCTGAACGACCCGAAAGCCATCCCCGAGCCTGAAGACGTTCATGCGTTCCTGATCGACGGGACACAGGGTTTTGTATACAAGATCGGCACGTGGCATTCGCTCGATCGCTACATACTTTCGCCCCCGGGAGCGAGCTTCGTCATTTTGAACGTCGACCCGAACCCGACCCAACTCGTCGATTACGAGACGGAACGCGGCGTCACGTTCGAGGTCGATCTCTGAAAGTCACTACGCTCCTGTGCGAGTAAATAGTGCTAGCCATGCACTCAGCTCAGATTCGAACAACGACGCGGTTCGCGATATACCATATGCTTATGCTAACATAAACATATGAAGCGGACGACGATATACCTGGATCCGGAGCTCGAAGTCCGTCTGCAACTCGAAGCCATGCAGCGGAAAACGCCGATGGCGGAGATCATCAGGGAAGCTCTGCGCGAGTACCTGGAAAAGAGACCCGGGAAGCTTCCGCCGGGAGAAGGAGAGTTCGCGAGCGGCCTCTCGGATACCGCCGGGCGTGTGGACGAAGTGCTTGCGGAGTCCGGTTTCGGTGAGTCGAAGGATTGATGCCCATCATCCTCGACACCGGAGTTCTTTACGCGTTCTACGATCGGAGTGACGCGTGGCATCGGCGCAGCGCGGATCTCTTGAAAAAGGAGCCGGGTCAGCTGATTGTGCCGGCGCCCGTCATTCCCGAGGTCGATCATCTTCTCGGTTCCCGACTTGGAAGCGCCGCGCGCAAGACCTTCTACAAGGGCTTGGTAGACGGCTCCTATTTCGTTGCCGACCTGCCGCGCGATGCCTATCGTCGCGTTCTCGAGCTGAACGAGATATTCGAGGATCTCGAGCTCGGTTTCGTGGACGCAGCGGTCGTTGCCTTGGCAGAAACTCTCGAGCTGCGGCGTATCGCAACCACGGATCGTCGACACTTCGAGGCTCTAAGAAAGCCGATTGGTCTCGATCTACTTCCAGAGTGAATCGTCCGGAGATAGACATGAAACAGTGTGTATCGGTGGCTCTTCTCGTCGTCTGTATCGTTGCCGTCGGAGCTCCGGCAGAGACCGAAGACGCGGCTCTTATTCTCGAGGGAGGGACGCTCTTCGATGGAACGGGGGCGGCCCCGGTGCCGAGCGCGCGCATCGTGGTGCGGGGTGAGCAGATCGTCTGCGCCGGCACGCGCGACGCATGCGCTGCTCCCGAGGGTGCTCTCGTCGTCGCACTGCCGTCGGGGTCTTGGGTTCTTCCCGGGCTCGTCGATGCGCATGTGCACTTCGCTCAAACCGGCTGGTTCGAGGGACGCCCCGACACGCTGGACCTTCGCGATCGGCATCCGTTCGACGTCACCCAAGCCCAGCTCAAGTCGAACCCGAGCCGCTACTATCGCTCGTACCTGTGCTCGGGCGTCACTAGCGTCTTCGATGTCGGCGGCTTTCCTTGGTCATGGGAGCTGCGTGCTCCGGCCGAGCGCGAACCAATGTCGCCGCACGTCGCCGCCGCGGGCCCGTTGATCACGCATGCACCACGGGAAAAGCTGAATCTGCCCGGCGAGCAGGAGATGATCTTGTTGTCGGACGAAGAGGCGGGACGCGCCGCCGTGCGCTACATGGCGTCGCGGGCGACCGACGCAATCAAGGTCTGGTTTCTTCGCGTGCGCGAAGGCGAGCGCGAGGACATCGATGGCCGGGTGATAGCCGTCGCGGACGAGGCGCGCCGCAAGAACCTTCCGCTGATCGACCACGCGACGAGCTTGCGCGAGGCGAAAGTCGTATTGCGTGAAGGCACGCATCTCCTCGTCCACGGCGTCGACGATCAACTCGTGGACGACGAGTTTCTGACGCTGGCGAAAGAGGCGGGAACGATCTACACGCCGACCCTCATGGTCAGCGACGGCTATTTAAACATGTTCGAAGCCGTCAAAGGCGTCGCCGCGCCGAGTCTCGACGATCCGAACGGATGCATCGACATCGCGACGAGGCGGCGGGTCCTCGAAAGTCCGAGCCTCGTGGACCATCCCGAGGTGCGGACGTTCGAACGCGATTTCGCCGCTTACCGTGAGCGACTTGCTGAATCCTACGAGCGCAAAGTCGAGAACCTCCGCCGGGTCCACCGTGCCGGCATCCCCATCGCGATGGGCACCGATGCGGGCAATCCCGGGACGTTCCATGGTCCATCGGTCTATGCCGAGATCGAAGCGATGCACGCCGCGGGCATCGAGTCGAACGAGTTCATCGTCATGGCGACGAGAAATGGCGCGCGAGCGATGGGCCGCGACGACATAGGTGTCGTCGCGTCGAACAAGATCGCGGATCTGATTGTGCTCGCGGAGAATCCGCTCGAAGATATCCGTCATCTTCGCAACGTTACTCACGTCATGCGCGCGGGTCGGTTGTTCCGTATCGACGAGCTCGGAGCGGAGTGATTCGAGCCGCCGCTAATGCACATCTACCGCAATAAGCGTCAAATCGTCGTGACCAAGGGAGCCGCCGGTATGCGAGCGCACGGCCGCGAGAACACTTTGTTTGAGGTGGAACAGAGTCCCGCCGCCAGCCTCTTCCAGAGCGGCTCGAAGCCGCTCGTGACCGAAAGGCTGGCCGTTTTTGCTCGGCGCATCTATGAGGCCGTCGGTGAACACCAAAGTTCGGTCGCCCGAATCGAGGCGAAGCTGCTGCTGGCTGTATTTGGTACCAGGAAACATACCCAGCGGGAGGTTCATTGGCTGAGTCTGTTGCTTTTGTGCAAGCGGCTGCCACACGCCCTCCCTGTGCCGGCGAATCCACACGGGCGGGTGCCCCGCATACGATAGGTACAGCTCGGAGTTGTCGACCCGGAAGCTGAACACTACCGCTGTGGTAATGGCTTCATGACCTCGTTCGTTGGCAAGGCGGTTGAGATCGCCGAGTATGTCGTTACTATGGATGCTGTCCATGCTCTCGACGAGAGCGGTGTACATCCACTGACTCATCGTGCTCACGGCACGTCCGTGGCCCATCACGTCGGCCATCGCGATCCGAACGATCGTGTTGCGGGAGCAGACACTGAAGTAATAAACATCACCGCCGCTGTCGCTATCGGATGCGCTGGAGAATAAGCTCGTCGTCACTGGTCTGGTAGAAACATCCAGATCCGTATTCCCAATGCCGCCCCAGATTTCTGAGCAACGAAGTCGTGTCGGTTGGTCCTCGTTTTGAATCATCTTTTTCTCTACCGTGTTTGGTCCTCGAAACTCGAGGGGGAAGTCGACCCCTCGGACTGATGTCCAGGGGGTCGATCTACTCGGGTCAGGGCGCCTCGGCTGCCAGTCCTGAAGAGGAGCACGCCGGGATCGAGATCCACCCGTAGCTGCCGCCCAGAATGGCACCGAAGACAAGGTGACCCATGACGGTATTGTCAAGTTTTCCACGGCCTGACGGCCACCCCGAATGAATGAAACGCGGTAGTCTGTGAAGGTGGCACCGGCTCAGAGGTCGGCTTAACGTTGGTGCGACTGAGCCCGTTGTCAAGTTTGGCTGGGAGTCCTGCGCGTACCCCAAATTGCGTTTTCTATTCCAGCTGGGATAGTTGAGCGCGTCTATTAGATTACAAGTTCGTGGGCTCCACGCCGGTGCGACGTGAAGGAGGCTGCGATGAGAGTGGTTCATAAGCGATGCGCCGGATTGGACGTCCACCAGAAATCGATTACGGCTTGCGTGCGGGTAGCGACGAAGCGGAAGGTGGTGCGCGAGACGCGTGTGTTCGGCACGGCCACGAGCGAATTGCTGGAAATGTTGGATTGGCTGGGGCAGTGCGGTTGCACGATTGTAGCGATGGAAGCGACCGGAGTGTATTGGAAGCCGGTGTGGCATGTGCTCGAAGGTCATTTTGAGTTGGTGTTGGCACAACCGGCCCACGTCAAGAACATGCCGGGTCGTAAGAGCGATATCAGTGATGCCTTGTGGATAGCGGATTTGCTTGCCCATGGTCTCATTCGAGCTAGCTTCGTTCCGCCAACGCCGATCCAGGAACTGCGAGAGCTGACCCGAACGCGAAAGCAGTTCGTTCGAGAAATCGCTCGGGAGACCCAGCGAATTCAAAAGACGTTGGAAGACGCGAACATCAAATTGACGAGCGTGATTAGCACGATTTTGGGAGTAAGCGGGCGGGCGATTCTCCGAGCGATCATTGCGGGAGAAAGCGACCCTCACAAGCTGAGTGAGCTGGGCTCAAGCCGACTCAAAGCCACTGAACAGGAATTGAGCGCAGCGCTCGAGGGCTACGTTACCGACCATCATCGTTTCCTGTTGGGTTTTCATCTCAATCATATCGAGCAGCTTGAAGCCTCAGTGAGCGCGCTCGAATCCCGTATCACAGAGAGCCTGCGCCCTTTTCGATCGGCCGTCGAGCTTCTGGTGACGATCCCGGGCATCAGTGAAGCCACGGCGGCCATTCTCGTCGCCGAGATCGGACCCGATGTCTCGGCATTCCCAACGGCCGGACACCTTCGCTCTTGGGCCGGTCTATGCCCACGGCTTCATGAGAGTGCCGGTAAACGCTTTTCTCAGAAAACCCGCAAAGGGGCTCCATGGCTCAAGACCGCTCTTGTCCAAGCCGCTTGGGCGGCAAGCCGCAAGCGCGACAGCTATCTGCGTGCCCAGTTCTTCCGGCTCAAATCTCGTCGGGGCCCCAAGAAAGCTGTCGTCGCCGTCGCCGCCTCCATCATCACCGCCGTCTACTACATGCTCCACAATGAGATTCCATACCGGGAACTGGGTGCCGATTACTTCCATCAACGCGACAAGGAACAGCTCACAATACGAATGACACGACGCCTAAGGGAGCTCGGTTTTGACGTCACTCTCACACCTCTTGCCAACGCTACACCCTGAGTTTCTTATTAGTTGACGTTGAGCGAGCGAACCTATTGCGTCGAGCTGATTTCCTTTGCTCTCATCGGACGGCACAGGTTACCTCCTGCCAGACGATGAAAGCGCGGTCTCGTAGCTCCCGATGATGATGCGCTTGCAACAAATGCCGTCCGACGCGAAAGAGGTTTTGCACGAGTCCATGCACGGTCAAGAATCGTTGCGCCTGCCCAGGAGTTTTAAACTTCCGCATCTGTCGTTCCCGTTGTCGCGTCGGTTCGTGCGAGACTTCGGCTAGGTTGTTTCTGTACTGGTCAGTGTCGTGGACGACGGACGGCATGACCTCGCGGTGAGCGGCGCTGTAGCTTCTCAGTTTGTCGGTGACCAGCTGCCAGGGCGGACGGCCTTGCCCTTTCAACAGCTTGCGGAAGAATCGTTTGGCGGCTTTCTGATCACGGCGAGGCTGGACGAGGATATCAATCACATCACCATCTTGGTCTACCGCGCGCCAGAGGTATTGGCGTTCGCCTTGTATCTTTATGAAGACCTCGTCCAGGTGCCACGTGTCACCAAGGCGACCCTGCCGACGCTTCAGTCGCCGAGCGTATTCCGGCCCGAACTTGATGCACCAAAGTCGGATCGCTTCGTAGGAAACCGTGATGCCTCGCTGAGCAAGCAGCTCTTCGACGTTTCGAAAGCTCACGCAGAATCGGTGGTAGAGCCAGACGGCGTGGCTGATGATTTCCGGTGGAAATCGATAGCCGTGGTAGCTTGGCGCATCGGTCTTCATTGGACCATTCTGTCAGTCACCAGCTCAATTTGACAGCAAGGGCACCGCCCGCGTGGGCGGAGGTCATCGGGGAGTGACCGAAATCGTTCGTTCACTCGAAAGTACCCAGGCGAGTGAAATTCTCTTTTGCCTGCTAGAATGCCACCAAAGATGTTCGAACGACAAAAGTCGGGATCCGTCCTTTGTTCCTCGTGCGGCCAGCTCGTCGGCGTGAACGACGAGACGTGCTTCAACTGCGGGCGCAGTAATCCCAGCATGTGGGGTTTCGGGGGCGCCATCCGTGCGCTCGGCCGCGACATGGGCTTCGTCAAGCTCGTCATCACCGGCTCCGTCTTCCTCTACATCGCGACGCTCGCCGTGGACCCCTCCGGCATCCAGATGGGCGGGTTCATGAACATGCTGAGCCCGAGCACCAACGCGCTCTTTATCTTCGGGGCGAGCGGCCAGATCCCCGTCTTCGAGCTCGGCCGCTGGTGGACGGTTCTGAGCGCGGGGTGGCTTCATGGCGGGATCATGCATATTGGCTTCAACATGTATATCGTCCGAAGCTTCGCGCCCGCCGTCGCGGAGTATTACGGCGCGGGCCGGATGATCATCATTTATACCGTGGCATGTATCACCGGCTTCGCGTTCAGCAGCGCGGCGATGCTGATCTATCCTTATTTACCGTTTGGATGGCTTTTATCCTTCGTGGGTCTCGCGGGAGCGCAGCTGACCATCGGGGCGTCCGCCTCGGTTTTTGGGCTCCTAGGCGCGCTCTGGTATTACAGCCGGCGCACGGGAAGCTCCGCCCTCGAGCAGCAGATGAAGTTCTACGCCATCATGTTCGCGGTCTTCGGGATCGTTATGCGCGGCGTGGACAACCAGGCTCACCTCGGCGGGCTCGTGGGCGGCTATTTTGTGGCGAAGTTTCTCGACCCGCTAAAGCCGGAGCGAGGCGACCACTTGCTTCTCGCCGTCGTGTGCATCGCGCTCACCGCCATCGCCGTGATCGTCTCGTTCGTGACGGGGCTGAATTTCTTCCCGAACCAGTAGCTACTCCCACCGCTTGGCGCCACGATGGGCGCCGTTACCCGTCGTCCCCAGATCCATTAGGACCGCGATGACCACTACGACGAGATAGGCGCCCGTTACCGTGCCATTCGCGTTCACCGCCCAGGCATAAGCAATCGTCGTGAGCGGCATGAAGAGAAAGCCCACCACCGGCCAGAGGTTCGTTTCGTAAGCGCGGCCGATATAGTTGCTCGTGAGGAACATGAAGAAGAGCACCAAACGGGGGAAGGCGAGTGCGACGCAACCCACGAGGCAGCCCATGAAACGGGAGAGTAAAGGACGCCGGCCCCAGGTTCAACTGCTTGTGGTAATCTTCTCGAGAGATGACGAGCTCGAATCGGCTCACGCGCTCCAGCAGCGATCGCATGATCCTCGGTGTCTGCGGTGGCCTTTCCAAATGGCTCGGTTGGGATCCCACGATTGTCCGGGTTGCCTACGTGCTGGTCTCGATCTGCTCGGCCGCTTTTCCCGGCATCCTCGTCTATGTAATCCTCGCTCTCGTCATGCCCCCGGACTAGGCCGGCTTCCGACCCCAGCACGAGCCTCGTGCTAGGATCTTCTTCTTCGACCATGTCTTCTGCACCGACGATGACGGCCGCAAGCCGCCCGGGAGAGAGAATCGCGATCTCGCGACGCTCGGAGGCGGATCGAGGCCCGCTCGAAGCCATGTATCGAGAGGTCTTTGGCGCGAAAGCCACCGAGAACAGCCGCGAGCGCTGGCGATGGCAGTACGAAGACAACCCGAACTGCCCGCCTGAAGGCCCCGAAATCTGGGTGGCCAAAGAAGGTGATCGGGTGCTCGGCCAATATGCGACGATGCCGGTTCGACTCAAAGTTCTGGGCAAGATCCTGCGAGCCTCCTGGGGCATGGACGTCATGGTTGGCTCCAACCTCCAGCGAAAGGGCATCGGCTCGCGGCTGTTTCTGTACTGGGACCAGCAAGTAGAGGCTTCGCTCGGGCTGGGCTTGTCGGTCTCCTCTTATACGCTTTTCAAGAGGCTGAATTGGGAGGATGTCGGCCCGGTGCCGTGCTTCTCGAAAGTGCTCGACGTCCGTGGCCTTCTCACACGCCGTCTCGGCGCGGCCGTCGCGGCCGTGCTCGCGCCCTTCGTGTCTTTGTTCTTTTGGCTCGTCTTTCCTGAGCGCAAGACCCGAGTGCGCGCCACGATCGAGACGCGTGCGGTCATGGAACCCTTCGACGATGCCTACGACGCTCTGTGGGAGCGCGTCGCGCCCAACTTCGACTTCATTGCTGAACGCAAGGCGCGCTACCTGGAGTGGAAGTACCACCGCGTACCGCACGTCAGCTATGACGTCTTCGAGGCGCACCGAGACGGCGAGCTCTCGGGCTACATCGTACTGCGGATGACGGAGAGAAACAGCGTCCCACTCGCCCTCCTCGTCGACCTGCTGGCGCATCCTGAGGACAAAGCCACGATTGGGGCTCTACTCGACCAGGCTTTCGCTTGGGCGCGCGAGCGGGGCGCGGCACGCATGCAGACCTTCACTTTCGATCGCCGAATCGCTTCGCGGCTCGCCAACAAAGGCTTCATGCGGCTCGAAAGCCCGATGCAGTTTTGCGTGCGCATCCGAAGCGACCACGTCGACGAAAGGTTCTTCCGCGACACGTCCCGCTGGCACGTTACCTTCGGAGATTCCGATCAGGATCGGGAAGCGTGATGGAGATTGAGGCTGAGACTGAGACTAAGGCTAAGACTAAGGCTAAGATTGACACGCGCATCCTTCTCGGAGTCGATACCGAGGCTGACAATCAGTGGGAGCCGAACGCGCGTAAGGCGCTCCCGGTGCGCAACGTGTACGAGCTTCCGCGCCTTCAAGAGCTCTGCGATCGCTACGGCGTGCCGCCGACCTATCTTGTGACGCACGAGATGGCGGTGGATGACGGCGCCAAGAAAGTGTTGCGCGAGCTCGCGGAAACGGGGCGCGCCGAGATCGCGACCCATCATCATCCGTGGTCGACGCCGCCGCTCGTCGACGGGCATCTGTACCCGTTGAACTTGTCGCCCGAGCACTTTCGCGCGCAGCTGAAAGTCTTGACCGTTGCGGTCGCGGAGATCGCGCACCAGGCGCCTGTGTCCTATCGCGCCGGAAGAAACGGCTTCACGGGTTGGCAAGTGGGGATCCTCGAAGAGCAAGGCTATCTCGTGGACTCGAGCGTCGATCCGTTCTTCAATGAGAAGCGCAAAGGCGGTCCGTCTTTCGCGGGGGCGCCCCTCGTGCCGTATTTCTTGAGCCGTGAAGATCCACGGCGCGCGGGCGAGAGCACACTTCTCGAAATCCCCATCACGAGCGCGCTCGATCGCAAATGGCCACGAATCTTGCAAACGGCCTATGCCGATGTCACGCCCGCCTATCAGTTTCGCCGCGCGTTGAGGCTTCTCCGGATCACACGACCGATCTGGCTTCGACCTTCCTACTCCAAGACCGAAGACATGCTCGAGCTCGCACGACGTGTCTTGGATGGGGAGGCGCCCACGGCGAACATCATTTTTCACTCGAGCGAGCTTCTTCCGGGCGGAAGCCCGTACAACCAGACCCAGGACGACGTGGACCGGTTCTATCGCGAGCTCGAGACGCTTTTGGCCTTTCTGACGCAAAACGGCGCACGCGGCGCGACCTTCTGCGGGTTCCGAGAGGCTTGGGTGAACGCGTGAAGATATGTATGGTCACCCCGCACCTTCCGCCCGATCAGGCGGCCAACGCGCTCTTGCCACAGCTTTTGCACGACGGGCTCGTCGCGGACGGCCACGACGTACAGCTCATGGCCTTCGAGCCTCGCGACCCCAGTCCCGCAAAAAGTCCCCAAAACCCCGGCGTCCACTATATCCCGCGCCCGCGCAACGGTCTTAGCCGCAAGCTTCGGTTGAGCCAGCTCGAGACGTGGTTTGCGGTCCGCGCCAAAGCGCGCAAAGCGTTTCACGACGTGGACGTCGTGCACATCCACAGCAACACGTTCATGAACCAGGCAGCCGCGGCCATCGCTCGCGGGCGGGGTTTGCCTTACGTCCTCACGCATTACGGAACGGAGATCTGGCACTACCAGCGGCGCCGGATCGATCCGTTCTTGTGGATGAACGAGAACGCCGAGCACGTGGCCTTCTACAGCCGGCTGTTGCTCGAACGCTCCATCGAGCTCGGCATCGTCCCCAAACATCCCGCGGTCATCTACCCACCTGTCGATAATCGTTTTCGCGCGCCGACCGAGGGCGAACGCCGAAAAGCGCGCCAAGCGCTCGGCATCGAAGGCCCACTTCTTCTCAACGTCAAGCGGCTTCATCCTCTGGCGGGCCAGCGTTTTCTCGTCGAGGCGATGCCGTTCGTGCTCCAAAAATTTCCCGACGCCAAGCTCATCATCGCGGGAGAAGGCGAATCCCGCGGCGAGCTCGAAAGTTTGATCCGGGAGCTTTCGCTCGAAAGCGTGGTCACGCTACTCGGCCTCGTCGACAACCGCGAGCTTCCGCGTTACTACCACGCTGCGGATCTCTTCGTGCTGCCTTCGCGACTCGAAGCCTTTCCCACGGTGGCGGCGGAAGCGCTGGCGTCCGGCCTTCGTATCGTCTCGGCTGATCACCCAGGAGGCATCGAGCTCAGCGAGCTCTTTCCCGACGATGTCCGCATCGTGCCACGGGAGCAAATCGAGCCACTTGCCAAAGTCATCCGCACCGAGCTCGGTCGCACCGCACGCTCCTCGGAAGCGACGCGAGCGCGCATCGACAAGGAGCTGCGTCCGGCGACCGCGGTCCGGACCTATCTCGATCTCTACGAGGCTTGCCTTGCGTGAGATCAAAAACGATGCCATCCGCGAGCACGGAGATATCCGCTTCCGCTCGAGCTATCACTACGCGCTCTTCGAGTACTACCGCAGCGCCAAGATCCTGAAGCGGCTCGAAAGGGACGGTATCGATGTGAAAGGCCGCGTCCTCGACGCGGGCTGCGGCTCCGGCGGCATCGCGGTCTCGTTCGCCGAGGAATGCGATCAGGCTGTCGGGCTCGATATCAAGAACAAGTTCGGCGATGCGGGTGTGCGGTTTGCGCGCGAGCGCAAGATCGGCAATGCGCGCTTCGTGCAGGGGGACGGCGCCGCGCTTCCATTCACCGCGGAGAGCTTCGATCTCGTGCTCTCCCACTCGGTCATCGAGCACGTGCACTTACCGGAGTCCTATCTCGCGGAATGCCATCGCGTGCTGCGGCCTGGTGGCGTTTTGTTCCTTCAGACCCCGCCGTATCTCAGCTTTGCCGGCGCGCACCTCTCGAGGCTGCGTATCCCGATCCCGATCCATCTTTTGCTGCCTCGCAGCTGGGCCTTCCGGCTGAATTTCTACATCGCCCGAAAAAGACCGGAATGGCTGAAAGAGCCGAGAGAGTCGAACACATTCAAGCTGATGGCAGAGCGCGGCGAGACCAAACAAGACGACCTGATCCAGAAAGTGACGGTGTCGGGGGTCCACCGGTGGCTCGAGAAAGTCGGCTACGATGTCGTGCAGGAAGAGCGCCATGTGAGCGGTTTTTTCATGCGGAACCTTCCGGGCTTTCTGCGAAGCGCCCTGGAGCGGAACGGCTTCACCCAGAACATCATTATTAGTAACTTGGAGCTCCTTCTCAGAAAGTCCTCATGAAGATCTTCCGGGACAAAACGGAGCTCGTTTTGGGGGTGCTGCTGCTCGGCTCGCTCGTTCTCGTGAGCCCTCGGATCTCCGAATCGGACGCGGTGGAATATTTCTCTTATTTACCATCGGTGCTCTTCGACGGGGACCTCGACTTTGCCGACGAGTACACCCATTTCTACGAAGAGGATCCGGACGGCCGGCAAGGTTTCAAGGAGACCTTCCTCGACCGCGAGACGGCAACCGGCTTGAAGCTGAACTTCGGCGAGATCGGCACGGCCGCGCTCTGGTCGCCCTTTTACCTTGCGGCGCATGCCGGGCTCGTTTTTGTCGGAAGCCACGGTGTGGATGTGGCTGCGGACGGTATGTCGCAGACTTACCGGCTGGCCGTCACCCTCGCCTCCGCGCTCTATGGCGCCATCGGTCTTTTCCTCAGCTACCGGCTCGCCCGCCGCTTCGCCGAGCCCTTCGTCTGCCTCGTCGCCATCCTCGTCCTTTGGTGGGGCACCCCTGTCGCTTATTACATGTACATCGCACCCGGAATGAGCCACGCGGCTTCTTTGTTTGCGGTCGCCGTCTTCTTCAGTCTCGGAGCTTGGGTGCGGGTCCGGCCGAGCGCGTTCCGCTGGGCGGTTTGGGGCGCGTCGGCGGGCCTCATGGCGCTCGTGCGCTTGCAGGATCTGTTCTTCGCGGTGGCTGCGCTCGTCCCGGCGGTGGCGATGGACGATCGCGTGAAGCGGCTCGCGGCGTTCGGGCTCGCCGCTTTTCTCGTTTTCCTCCCCCAGCTCGTCGTGTACCAGATTCTGAACGGAGAGCCGCTGCCATCGTCGCACGTGCAAAACAAGATGGCGTGGTACTCGCCGCATTTTTTTCAAGTCCTCTTCTCTCCCCAACATGGCCTCTATTTTTGGAGCCCGGTCCTCCTGTTGTTCACGGCGGGCGGGTTGATGTTTCTGCGCCGCGAGCGCGAGGCGGGGTTAGCACTCTTTCTTGGTTTCTTGTCGCAAGTCTGGATCTCCGGGGCAGTGGACTCATGGACGCAAGCGGGGGCTTTTGGCGCACGTCGATTCGTTGGAGCGACCGTGATCTTCGCCGTGTGGGGAGCGGCGTTCTTCGCGCTCGTCGTGCCTCACGTCAGGCGTGCCGGCGTCGCCACACTCGCAGGCGCCGTCGTGCTGTGGAACGTAGCGCTCATGGTGCAGTTCGGCCTCGGACTGATGGATCGCCAGCGTCTCGTATGGCGCGACATCGTTCACAATCAGATCTACGAGGTGCCCCCACGGTTGGTCTCGGTCGTGAGCCGCTATTTCGTGGCGCGCGATGACCTCGCGGGAAGCGGCCGGGGCGAGCCGCAATGATCTCGGAATATTTGAAGAGCGTGCTGCACTGTCCTGCCTGTCGGGCCCAGGCGAACGGCGGCGCGCCCAAGCTCGAACCGCCCAAGCTCGAACCGGATGGCGAAGGCATGCGATGCCCGAGCTGCCGTCGCCTCTTTCCGGCGCTCGCGGAGCGAGGCTATCTCGACTTGCGACCACCGGCCGATACGTTCGAGAGCCTCACGGAATACGCGGAAGAAGCGTTCCTTTACCGGACGGACGCGATCCGCCCGCTCTTTCTATCCGCGCGGATCAAAATGGACATGATGCTGAAGATGCTTGCGCCGTCGAGCAAGGATCGCATCCTCGACATCGGCTGCGGCAACGGCCGCTTTGTCTACTTCACGCGGCCGCGCTGCGGCCAGCTTGTCGGGATCGATGCCGGCGCGCACTTCGCGCCCGAACCTCTGAAAACGGTGGATCTGACGCGCGGCGATATCCGCCTGCTTCCGTTCGAGGACGCGAGTTTCGACAAAGCCTATTCGCTCGATGTCCTCGAGCACCTCGATGAAGAAGGTGTCGATGCGATGCTCGCCGAAGCACGGCGCGTCCTGAGACCCGGCGGGAAGCTCTTCTTGTACTCGCACGTGATGATGAGCTCGCGGCTCGCGGCGTTTCAACGCGGCGTTAACAAGACCGTGCGCTGGCTCGACCAAAGAGGCCTCGTCGACAACGCGCCGGAACGCGAGCGAAAATCCGATCATCAAAACGTGCTTCGAAGCTACGAGCAACTCGCCGACGTGCTCGTGCGCGCCGGTTTCCGCATCGCTGGCATCCGTTATTACAATGTTGTCTTCAAGGCCGTCTTCGAAGACCTCATGCTGCCGCTCATCGAGCACAACTTCTTTGGCGGTGCGAAGAAGAAAGTAGACCGGGAGAAGGCGCCGCATCACCATGGGGATGGTCATGATGGGCACGATCACGACTATGTTTCGACGAAGCCCGAAATCGGCCGTTGGGCGCACGCGCCGTTGACGGTCGCATCGCAGTTGATGAAGCTCGATGTGATGCTCTTTGGGCGGGTGCGCACCGGGCCGTTTTTCTTGCTGCTCGAGGCGGTTTGAACCTTCTTTACGTCGCTTCCGACCAGAGAGTGCCGGGACGCACCGGCGGGTCCGTGCACGTCGAGGAAGTGGCCCGCGGTCTCGCGTCGCTCGGGCACGAAGTTCACGTTGTCGCGCTCGGCCATGGGTCCGGAGAGGCATTCACGCTTCATCCGAGCGCGATGCTCTTGGAGCACCGGGCTTTCCGATGGACCGCGCGACGCCAAGTCGCCGAGCTTCTCGTTCGATTCGGCATTGACGCGGTCCTCGAGCGCTACTACAACTTTGGTGGCGAAGGGATTCGAGCTGCGCATGAGCGTGACATCCCGTCGCTTCTAGAGGTCAACTCACCGCTGGAGGAGCATCGCGGCTCACTAAAGAGCTTTCTCGACAATGTACTTCTCGTCCGGCCCATGCGTCGTCTCCGAGACGAGGTGGCGGCAAAGTCTAACGCAATCGTTACGCCGCTCCCGTCGATCATTCCCGACAACGTCCCCGCCGAGAAAGTGCATCAGTTGAATTGGGGCGCGAACGTAGAGCGGTTCCACCCCGAGATCGAGCCTGCCGCGCTTGATATTCCGGAGGGTCGGCCGGTCGTGGTGTTCTCGGGAAGCTTTCGCCCGTGGCACGGCGCTGACGCTCTCGTGCGCGCCGCGGAGAAGTTGCCGCAAGCATTCTTTCTCTTCGTTGGCGCGGGGCCTTCATGGGAGCCAGCACGGCGCCTCGCGGACGAGCTCGGTCTTCGCGACCGCGTTCTCTTCACCGGCGCCGTTGGCTACGAAGCGATGCCGGGCTATTTGAGATGGGGTGACGTCGGCGTCGCGCCGTATCGACCCGAGAAGCTCGGGCAGATGCAGCTCGGCTTCTACTGGTCACCGCTCAAGATCTTCGAATACATGGCGATGGGAATGCCCGTGGTCACGTTGGATGTGCCGCCCCTGCGCGCCATCATCCGTCCGGAACAGGAAGGTCTTTTGCTCGAAGAGGGCGATGTCAATGCGATGGCGCGAGCGATCGGGTCGCTTCTCGAAGACCGCGACCGGGCCCAGGCCATGGGCCGCGCCGGGCGCGAGCGCGTCGTGGCGCAGTTCAGTTGGCAACTGCATTGCGAAGCCCTGGATCGTATCCTGAAAGAGATGATAGGGAAGCGATGAACGTCTTGCTCACGACGGATGTGTTTCCACCTGGCGGAGGAGGTAGCGGCCGATCGACGGCGACGCTCGCTAGCGCGCTCGCCGGGCGGGGGCATCGTGTGCGGGTCGTCGTGGCGCGGCGTGAGACCAACGACCAGACGGAATGGGACGGTGTTGCGGTTTCCGAAGTCGCGATCCCCGCCGCGCGCATGGGAAGCCGCGCTCGCGAGACGGCCTATGCCCATGGACTCGAGCGCGAGCTCGGTGAAGAGGCGTGGGACCTCGTCCACGCGCAGCACTGGCTGTCTGCCATCGCGACACGCCTCGCGGCCCCACGCCTCCCAATGGTCGTGACGGTGCGCGACTACTGGCCGAGCTGTATCTGGTCGACGATGCTCTCGGGCACAAACGCATGCCCGGGATGCAGTTACGCACGCCGCGTCGTTTGCGCGGGCCGCCGGCGGCCGTGGATGTGGCCGCTCACACCGCTCGTTCCGCCCTTCATTGGCGCCGAGCTTCAAAGGCGCGCAACGCTTCTTGCGGAAGCGGGAGCGGTCGTGGCCGTGAGCCGCCATGTGGCGCGGTCTCTGCCGGGCATTGAGAAGGCCGGGGCCGAGGTCGAGGTCATCCCCAATTTCTCGAGCGAGCTCGACACGTCGTTCGAGAAACCAAGCGACCTGCCCGATCGCTATCTCCTTTTCGTCGGGAAGCTCGAGCCGAACAAAGCACCCGATCGCTTGCTCCCGGTCCTCGAAGCGGCCAAGACCGAGATACCGCTCGTGGTCGCAGGCTCCGGGAGCATGACGGCTGAGCTTCGGCGCGAAGCGGAGCGGATCGGCCGAACCGTCACCTGGCTCGGCTGGGTCGACGAAGAGCGAACCCGCGCGTTGATGCAGCACGCGGACGCCGTGCTCTTCCCATCGCGATGGCAAGAGCCACTCTCGCGCGTGCTCCTCGACGGCCTCGCCGTCGGCGCGGTGCTCGTGGTCGAGCCCACGGGCGGCAGCGCCGAGCTCGTGGTGCATGGAGAGAGCGGTGTTTTGGGGACGGGCGTCAAAGCCCTCGGCCAAGAGCTCGCTCGCGTGCTCACCGACGAGGCCTTCGCCGAGCGACTTCGCCAAGGTGCTTTAGCCCGCGCAGAGGTCGTCTTCTCGGAGAAGGCGGTGCTGCCGCGCATCGAAGCTCTCTACCGAAGCGTGAGTGCGCCATGAAGATCGCTCTTCTCACGCGCGCCATCCACCCGTTGCACGGCCATGGTGGACTGGAGCGGCACACCGCGGCGCTCAAGCGCTACCTCGAGCGCGCTGGCTGCGACGTGCGGGTTTTCACGACGCCGCCCGTTCAAGAGTTCTCGGAGCCGCGCGACGAGACCTTTACGTTCACCTCGTCTCGTATGCTCCCATGGCCGCGCCGTCCCGGCTTCGTCGTGCTCGAACGCAACACGAACTACTTGATCTGGAGCGTGCGCGCCGCGCGCGAGCTCATCGGATCTTTCGAGCCCGACATCGTCCAAGCGGACGGTGGCGCGGGTTTCGGCTACGCAAGACTCAGCGTCGAAAAACACGCGCCGCTCGTGCTCCACCCGCACGGGATGGAAGAGTTCAAAACGACGGCCCTCAAGCGGGCTGCCTACTTCCCGCTCCGAAACGCGATCCGCTATGCGGCCTCCCGAGCGGCGCGCGTGATTGCCCCGGACCATTCGATGAAGGAGGAGGTGCGGAGGCTACTCGGCGTCGAGCCGGAAAAAATCGCAGTGATTCCCAACGCCATCGACATCGAGGAGATCGATCAAAGATCCGACGGCGATGTGTCCGTGCTCGAGCTTGACGCGCGGGACACCTTGCTGCTATCCGTCGGCCGCCTCGAAGCGAACAAAGGCTTTGCGGATCTGGCGACCGCGCTCGGTGAGATTCGGGACGAGATGCCGGAGCATTGGAAGTGGGTCCTCGTCGGTGACGGTCCGGAGCGGAAGACGATCGAGCGCGTCGTAAACGAGCGAGGCATTGGTCCCAAGACATCGCTCGTGGGCTCCGCCTCCGACGAGCAACTCCACGCGCTCTACAAACGGGCGAACCTATTCGTCCACCCGACACGATACGAAGGAAGCTCCATGGTCACGCTCGAAGCGATGGCGCACAGCAAGCCTATCATCGCGACGCGCGTCGGCGGCATCCCCGACAAGATCATCGATGGCGTTTCCGGGATCCTGGTGCCACCCGCCGACGTCGACGCGCTCGCGCGCACGATCGCCGCGGCCGTCACGGAGAGCGAGATGCTGGCCGAATGGGGCCATGAAGGCCGCCGGATCGCGGAAGGGGAATTTTCGTGGTCGACGCGCGTCCACGAGCTGATCGAGCTGTATGGGGAGCTGGGATGAGAGGAGGACCGCGTGTGGCTCGCACGATCCACGCTGGACGCGGTATTCTAGTTTCAGTGTCCCTTTCCGGGGGTTGATTTAATCGCTTTCTCGGGATCGTCATCGCGATTTACTATCGCGATCATGGACCAGCGCATTTTCACGCGAAGTACGGTGAATATGAGGTCACGGTGGAAATAGCAGAAGGCGTTGTCACCGGGAAGTTTCCGAAACGAGCTCTTCGCCATGTTTTGGAATGGTACGAGTTGCACAGGAGCGAACTCGAGTCCAACTGGGAACGCGCGCGCAAGAGCGAGCCTCTGGAGCCAATCGAACCGCTGGAGTAACGACTATGGTACGACTTGAGGAAGCACGGTATGTACGAGACTTTGTTTTGTGGCTCCGTTTCACCGACGGCGTAGAAGGAGAAGTCGACTTGCGGGGCGAGTTGACTGGTCCAGTTTTTGAGCCCCTTCGGGATGTGCAGACGTTTCGTTCTTTCAGGTGCATCCGGATCTGCACACAGTGACATGGCCAAACGGTGCCGACTTCGCCCCGGAGTTTCTGCACTCGCTCATTAGAGTGCCCGCGTAACACGGCGATCGAGCGGACGCGGCCCTCTCCGTTTGAGAACTAGCCAAAAGTTGCCTCTCTGGAAGGCGAAGCATTCTTGGTGGCGCCGGCCTCGCCGCTCATCGCCACGTTAGACGACTTAGAGTCCCGCCTACGCAGCGGGACACCGACCGGTCGAGGTACAATCGAAGTAAATGAGGGTTCGGTTCTATGTCGGCCCAGCCACAGGCCGGCCTCACATTTATGATCACGATGTGTCGAAGAAGAGGTCGAGGAGGTTCTCGAGTCGCCATCGGGCAAACCGAAGCCGGTCGTTACCTTCGGGTCATCTACGTTCCGGACCTTGACGCGGACAGCGTCTTCGTGATCACCGCGTACGAGCTCAAGGGCAAGCCGCTTCTGGCATATCGTAGACGCCGAAGGAAGAGACGATGAAACAAAGCGAGTTCCCATCGGGCTGGGACGAGGCTCGGGTGCGAAAATTGCTCGCACATTATGAAAGTCAGAGCGAAGAGGAGGCAGTCGCCGAGGATGAGGCCGCCCACGATAGCTCGACGCAAACTTTCGTCGAGGTCCCGAACAAGCTTTTGCCTGCCGTTCGCGAACTCATCGCCAAGTTCGAGAGCAACAGCGACTAGTTCGGCAACCCGACGGAGCAGAGTCATCATGATGAGGGAGTCGTCTAACCCCTATCAGGCCCCCGTTTGTCAACAGGCAGATCTCGGCGAAGGCACGGTCTCGTACCTGAGCAAGAGTGTCGAATGCTCGCGGAAATAGCTCTGACTTCGTTTCAGGACTGCTGGTACGTTGAAACGAAAGCTCTGTACCAAACTCCTATAGAGGCTCAGCCGTCGAGATCTAAGTGAATCGGTAAGGTTTCACGTTGACGGTGCAAGATATCGAGCATCCTGCGGCACTAGAAACACATTAGTCCGCTAATAAACGCGCCGCCTCTGGCGGCGTGACCCGAAGAGCTTCGAGCGATCCGGCGTGTGCTAGGTTCCCCCTCCGGAAAGACCCTGTGGGGCCTCCGAAAGGAGAACCTGCATGCACGAACGGAAAGGGAATTATAAGAAACGCTTGACAAGGCGCCCGTGATCGTGTATTCTACGATCATGATGACGCGATACAACTCCCCAGGGCGAGGGCACCGGGAAGGCATAACCGTTGTTCAGCTCATGGACATGTTCCCGACCGATGAAGCGGCAACCAAATGGTTCGAGGCTGCAATCTGGCATGGCACTCGGTGCTGCGGACATTGCGGTAGCCTCAGCACCAGCGAAGTCCCGAACGAAAAGCCGATGCCCTGACAGCGGCTTCTGAGAAAGCCCACTTCAAGTGGACATTGCCGATTTTATTGCCGCCGGAACCAGTTCGTTTCCCAGCGGAGCTTTTCTCGCACTTGACCAATCGGGCGTAGGAAGCGAAGTTTTGTACACGCTCGAATCGGTCGATATCGTGAATCTCGTAGATGAAGGTCAAGGCGAGGACCTTGCCGGTGCCGGGGATGGAGCGAAGCCCGAGGAAGTTGTCCTGGTCATGAATTTTGACCTGAGCGGTGAGATAGAGCTCGAGGTCTTTGATGAGCGCGTCGTAGTGCCCGGCGAGCTCGATGTCTGCGGCAACGCTCTTGGACGCAGCAGCATCGGAGAATTCTTCTGCAATGCCTTCGCGATTGCACCGGTTGTTGATACGAGCCTTGGGCGTTGGCAGATTGTACTGATGGTGCGTGTTTTGAATATGGGCTAAAAGCTCGCCTCGTTGTCTGACCAAGGTGAGTCGACGGCGAAGCAGGTCGCGCGTGGAGCGCATTTTCTGTGGATAGACATAGGCTTGCGGCAACATGCCACCGCGAACAAGCGTAGCGATCTTGAGAGCGTCGATACGATCGTTCTTCGCCTTGCCACCATGAATCGCCTTCATGTACAGAGCATGACCGAGTACGAAGGCGATACCCTCGCGGGCACAAAGGTCGGCGAGCCAATACCAAGTGAAGATGCACTCGACTGCGACGACGAGGTCTTCGCGAAAGGCGCGATGGCCTTGAGGAAGATCTCGGGCTGCGTAGGAAAATTGCGATGGAGCAGGGTCTTGCCTTCTTGATCGAGCACGCACAGGTACATCGACTTCGCGTGCAGGTCGATGCCGCAGTAATACAAGTGGCTCGTATTGTAGAATCTCATCAGGCTCTCTCCTTTAGGTGAGTTGAATCCTCCCTAGCGTACTCCCAATGCTGGGAGTACGCGGGAGGGGGCCTGTATGAGGATCTCTGAGTTTGAGCGGACGGCACCAAGCCTTCGTGAAGACGCAAAACGACTTGATAGAGTCAAGGTTTCGTCAACGCCCTCGCAGTGCCGCCGCTCGAGTCGAACCCTGAGCAGTATCGGGTTCTTCACCGCAATATCCGCCACGCAATCACGCGGCACTTTCCCTACGGCGTTTTTTACCGAGTTCGTGGCAGCAAGATCAGCGTCTTCGCAGTAGTCCATCTCCACCGGGAGGACGTCCACTGGAAGGCCTAGCGTCTTTGCAGAAACGGGATAACGATCAGATCGAGCGGACGGCACAGAGCCTTCGGTAGTGTGGCGAGTTATCTTAAGACGGCGGCGACTTCGGTGACGTCATCGCCGTGCCGCCCATCGAACCATGACAAAGAAATCCTGACGAGATTCGCTGAAATGACGCCTCAGTTGAGGACCTGGGTTGAAGCGAGCGTAACCAAGAGTTACGCGCATTCGGCGCCATGGTGTTCTGCTGGAACGCCCTGTTGCTCCGGGGCTTTTGAGCTATTCGTTGCGCAATCGTGAAACGTCCGCGAGATCTTTCGGTCTGCCTGCGACTTCCTCGTTGCGAATAGGGTCGTCACGACCAATGAAGTGGATGGCTCGCCCTCGAAATCCACGGTGTGACTCTCCGACAGGGTGGAATCGTTCGTGGAAGCGACCTTCCTCTAGCGCATCGCGGCCCAGCGTTGGGAGAGAGCCTGAAGCGTCCCAGTAAGTTGCTCTACAGCTCGGATCGCTTGCGCGGTCGGCCGGGCATCCGCTTGCTGAAGCAGCGTCATCATGTAGAGAAACTTCTGCTGGAGTCCCGTCACCGTTTCTTCTTCAGGTGATGTTTCGTAAATGCTGCCGTAGAGCGTGTCGGCGGCGCCAGGTAAGCGCGCGCCGCGAAGTGTGCTCCACGCCTCCTGTGCCCCTTCCGCGAGCGATGCGGTCTCGATCGCCTCCCGCAGATCTTGTGCCGTCAGATAACCTCGGTAGCACGCCATCGTGTTCTCGGTTTGAAGCTTCAGCGCCTCATCGCTGATTTCAACCCGAGGATCCATGCGAACGCGGAGCTCGCGCTCGGAAACAATCCCATCGACGGTGAGGCGGATCGTATAGATGCCCGGGTGGACGAGCGGGCCCGCCGGGCTTACGGGGGTGCGCCCGTAAACGGCGGCGATTGCGAAGGACCTTCCGCTTCCTGGCGGAGGTGTGTGACGGAGATCCCAGACGAAGCGATGATGCCCGGGGTCGGTGGCGAGGTTCTGGGGCGGACGAATCCAATAGGTCGGGTGCCGGAGCGAGGTTGGAGTCACCTCTTCAGGGGCATTTTGGCTCGAGTAGCGCCGGATCAACTCACTCCCCTCCAAGACTTCCAGCGTGACTTCGGAAGCGCTTCGGGCAAGGACGTAGTCCAGAATGGCTCCGTCCGGCGGGTTCTCGCCGGCAGGCTCTTCGGGTGGAAGCGGTGTGTCGCCAAACATGTTCCAGCGCACGCGCGTTGCCGTCGGCGGCGCGAAGAGAAAGCCGCCCTCGGCGTCCTGTGCCTCGCCGAGCGCGCGCAGCGGCGCGATGTTGTCGAGGATCCAGATCGAGCGGCCGTGGGTTCCGACGACGAGGTCGTTATCGTGGATGACGAGGTCTCGGATTGAAGAGGCCGGCATGTTCATCCGAAGCGATTGCCACGTGTCGCCGTCATCGCCCGAGAAGTAAGTCTCGCGTTCTGTTCCCGCGAACAAGAGTCCGGCCTGCTTCGGGTCCTCGCGCACGACGTTGACGGGGCCCATCTCGTGCAGACCGTTCACGACACGCGTCCACGTGGCGCCGCCGTCATGCGTACGGTAGATATGCGGCCGCATATCGTCGCGCCGAATCGCGTTGATGGCGATATACGCGGTGTCGACGTGGAAATGTCCGGCGTCGATTTGAGAGACTTTGTCCCATGCACGGAGCTCCGGCGGCGTGACGTCGCGCCAAGTCTTGCCGCCATCCCGCGTCACGTGTACGAGCCCGTCATCCGTGCCCGCCCAAATCGTATCGACGTCGAGAGGCGACGGGCCGAGCGCATAGATCACGCCCCTCTGTGGCATCGTTTCGAATTCGGTCGTGTAAAAGTCACCGATGCTCTCCGGGACTTCGGGTCGCTCCCGGGAAAGGTCCGGGCTCATCACCTCCCACTGCTGGCCGCCGCTCGTCGTCTTCCAGAGCACGTTTGTCGCGAAGAGCAACAGGCGTGGCTCGGCCGGGTGGAACACGAGAGGCATCGTCCGCAGGATGCGGTACTTCCCCGAACGAAGCGCTTCTGGCGCCACGTTCTGCGTCTGTCCGGTGCGTTTGTCGAAGCGCATCACGCGCCCTCCATAAATAATGTCGGGGTTCAGTGGATCCGGCGCGACATAGGCGTATTCATCGGCCCCGATGCCCACCCAGTCACGAAAGGAGATCTGGCCACCATTGCCGCGGCTCGCCGTTCCGATCGCGCCGCTTTCCTGCTGGCCGCCATACACCCAGTAAGGGAATTGGCTGTCCGTCGACACGTGGTAGAGCTGCGCGGTTGGTTGGTTGTACCAGGAGCTCCACGTGCGGCCGCCATTCACCGTGATCGTGGCCCCCTGGTCGGCAGTGAAGAGCATGATGTCGGGATTTTCTGGATTGATCCAGATGCGTTGATAGTCGTCTCCGCCCGGCGCGCCTTTGATCGACGTCCACGTATGGCCTCCATCGTCCGATCGATACGCGGCGATCGTGCCGACGAACACGATGTCGGGATTCTCGGGATGGACCCGCACGTCACCGCCGAGTCGCGGATCGTCGGAAGTTTGCGTCCAGCTCGCGCCGCCATCGTCGGAGCGGAAAAGGCCTCCCCCGCCGCGGGCGCTGACCGTCAGGTATAGTCGGTCTGCGTTGCTTGGTGATATGCCGATGAAAAGCGGTCCCCAGTTCTCAGATGGCAAGCCTTCGCTCAACCGCACCCATGTATCGCCGCCATCCGTTGATTTGTAGAGACCCGTAGCGGTGCCCGAGAAGCGCGCGTTCTCCCACGGCCCTTCACGATGCTCCCACAAAGCCGCGTACACTGTGCGCGGGTCGCTCGGGTCGAGCTCAACCGCGGTGGCGCCCGTGTTGTGGTCGACCCAGAGCACCTTGCTCCAGGTCGTGGCACCGTCCGTGGTACGAAAGACACCGCGCTCGTCGTTCGGCCCGTATGGGTGCCCGAGGCCAGCGACGAAGACCACGTCGGGTTCCGTTGGATGCACGACGAGCCGGCCGACCTGCTGTACGTCCGAAAGCCCAACATGCTCCCACGTGTCGCCGCCGTCGATGGATTTGAAGATCCCGTCGCCGACGCCGAGGTCGGGGCGATGAAGACCTTCGCCCGTGCCGACGTAGATGACATTCGGATGAGACGGCGATACCGCGAGATCGCCGACCGATCCCGTTGGCGCGTCGTCGAAGATGGGCCTCCACGTGCGGCCGAAATCGTCCGTCTTCCATACGCCGCCATTGTTCACACCGGCGAAGAACACGTTCGGCTGCGTCGGGATGCCCACGCCGCCGACGGTTCGGCTCGCCCGAAACGGGCCAATGAGCCGGTAGCGAAAGCTTTGAAAGAGCGACGCCTCTACCGCGCCGGCAGCCTCCACCGCGACAGCACCTGCGCAAACGAGCACGAGACTCAACAACGAGCATTTGGCTTTCATGTTCGACCTCATCGGGAAAATAGCACACGCCCTATCTTCGGAGTTAACCCGCTCGCGGTATTCCCGGACGCGCGAGGATCCCGTATGGCGGGGACGCTAGGGACCCGCGGGGGCGTCGAGCGCGCGCAGCATCGCCTCCACGAAGCGGCGTCCTGCATCGTCGCCGCCCTCGTCGAGCGCGTGCTGCAGCGCCGCCTTCGCCTCGTCGTCACGCCCGAGCTGTTGCAGAACTTGACCCCGTAGCTTCTGCCCTTCGAAAGAGGATTCGATCGCGACGGCCTCTTCCGTTTGCACGAGCGCTTCCTCGAGCCGCTCCGCGGTGAAGTAGGACGCCGCGAGCTCGAGCCGCACTTCGGTCTCGGATTCCACATCGGTGAGGTGCGCCAGGACATTGGGAGGATGCTCGCGCATGGTGACGAGGATCGCCTCGATGTTGTCACGATACAAGGAGCGTGGCGCCTGAAGCTCAAGATACATGTTGTCATCGGTGTTGAGCCTCGTGCCATCCGAAAACGCCGCGGTGCCGTCGGCGTCGAGCGTCATGCTCGCGAGGATGTCGCTCGGATATTGCATCTCCGCGCGAGTCAGGCTTTCGTGGATCTCCGGGTCGCGATAGAACGCGTCGAGGCGATCGAGTGAGAGCTCGAGAGGGTTGCGGCCGCCGATGAGAATGAGGTCGCGATCTTGAAACGCGATGACGTACGGGAATACTTCGCGAAACGTCGCGATGAGCGAGCGCGTCGACTCTTCGGACATGCCGTAGAGGTGAAACCACTGGCAAAGGAGGCCGTCGGGCTCGAGACGCTCGGCGGCGATCTCGAAGAAGTCCTTCGTGAATAGATTGGAAACGCCGGTGATCCAAGGATTCGAAGGTTCCGAGATGATGACATCGTAGGTGCTTTCGCCACGCTGTAGTTGGTTGCGCGCGTCGGCGAGAACGAGCACGACGCGCTCGTCGTCGAGGGGTTGCCCATTCAAGGGCTCGAAGAAACGGGACGCTTCGATGACGGCCGGCTCGATCTCGAACGCATCGACACGCTCCACGGAATGCCGCAGCACGGCGCCGACGGTCATACCGCTTCCCCAGCCGATCACGCCGATCCGCTTCGCGTCCTTCAGGAGAAACGGCAGATGACCGAGAAGAAGCTGCGTCGCGACGTCACCCGGCCCATTCGAAGCGTCCGTCTTGCCGTTGATCTTCAGAAGACGAAAGCGCTCGATCTGTTGCACCGCGACCGTCGCTGTCGGGCCGTCACGATAATAGAGCAGCTCGTGGCTCGCGACGATGTCGCGCAGCTGTCCGATCTCGTAACTCGCATAGGTTCGTGCTCCGCTATAAACGCCGAAACTCTTCATGACGCGCGCGCCGCTCGGATCGAGCGCGAGGATGATGAGGATGAAAGAGCCCGCCATCGCCGCGGTGGGGACGGAGAACCGGCCGGAGCGCGTGAGGAGCAGGATGGCCATGCCGAGCGCCACGACGGCGGCGCCTCGTATCGTGAAGTCGACGCCTAAGCTCGCTAGGAGCAAAACTGAGGCGGTGATAGCGCCGGACGCCGAGCCGATGAGGTTCCAACTATAGAGTTTGGCAACGTGGGCGCTCCTCCGTGGTTTGGGGAGGGCATCGGCGGCAAGCGGGAGCGTGGCCCCAAGCGCCATGGTTGACGGGAGCATGAGAAGCGCTGCGATGATGAACTGCGACAGAAAGAGCGTGCCCTCTCGGGCCTCGATCGACGTGTATAAATTCAAGAAAAGAAACGGGAGGCTCCTCGCGATGATGAGGCTAAAAAAGGCGAGCGTAGCCGAGGCCACGAGGGTCTTGGACAGTCGTGGCAGCGGTTGCTCTGTCGGATGGCGGTACAGGAGATAGGACGCGAGCCCGGCGCCTAGAGTAATGCCGAGCAGAAAAGTTGAGAGCATGATCGAGACGCCGTAGACCGAAGAGCCATAGACCATCGAAAGCGTGCGCCCCCAAGCGACCTCGTACACCATGGCGCTCGCACCCGAGATCGCGACTGTGGCGAGCACGAGCCACGACACCGGGCTCCGCTTCCCTTCAACTGCGTGCACGGGAGGTGACGAGAAACGACGATGTGCCACAACGAGTGTCGTCGCGACAAGAAAATCGAGGCCGGCACCGACCCAAAGTGTCGCCGTGAGACCGACGCTCGGGAAGAGCCAGAAGACCGCGAGCAGCGGTCCGAGCACCGCGCCCGCCGTATTGGCGGCGTAGAGTGTCCCCAGGCTCACGGCGATGGCACCACCCCCGGAGGCGGAGAGAGCGCGCACGAGCACCGGGAGCGAAGCGCCCATGGCCACCGTCGCAGGGAGCAAAGACACGAGTGCGAGAAAAAAGCGAAGCTCTTGGCCGGCGACATTCCCAACAGCGCCTAGAATCATCGGTGACGCGAGTGCGTAGATTCCGATAAACGCTTCGAGCGCGGCGAAGGTCAAGACGGGGTTGAGCTTCTCAACTCGAGGATGTCCGCTCAAAGTGCTTCCGAGCGCCATCCCGCTCATGAAGGCGCCGAGCACGATGCCAACGGCCGTGGCCGTCGTTCCCATGGAGAGTAGAAGAAGTCGCGTCCACGCGAGCTCGAAAATGAGCGCCGCGATTCCGCTGATAAAGAACGTCAGGAGAAGCAGAGCGCGCCTTTGCGACACGACGGATCTTAAGCCAGGAAGGTGTCGTCAAGCAACGCTATGTACTACGATCCACCAGAACCTCGTCGTTGTATTTTAGAAAAACGACATCCCATGGGTTCTCGTGGCGGCTTCCATCCAGCACGAGCGTGGCCTCCACTCGCGTGACTTCGCGCTTGAGCATGAAGAACCGACAAGACTGCTCATCGAGGCTGAACGTGGGCTGCTCACGCTTCTCGTCGTAGTCGTCGGGAAGGCTCTTGCCCTTTGCCCGGAGCGCGTCGCGCACGACGTCAGTGACGCGTGGCCCGAGATGGCGTACCTGCCACGCTTGGCGCTGCCGGTGATAGCTTAGGAGGACGACTTTCGACGATCCATCCGATAGACGCATGAGCGAACGGCAGCCTAACGTCCCTCGAATACCGTGCGCCTCGAAGCTTTCGACGTCGCGCTCCCAGTCGATGCCGTGATGCGCTGTGTGCTCGCGCACCGCCTCGAGCACTTCGTTCTTGCGAAACTCGAACTCGGTCGATAGCTCCGCGGTTTGCCGCTCGAGCCACGGGTTCACCGAGTGGATTACGGCAGTGTTCAGATACTTGAGCGCTCGGTCGTACTCTTTCAAGATTCGGGAAAGTTTTGCATGGTCCCGAGCTTTCTCCGTCGACGCGACGAGCTCGGTCAGTTTCTTGGAGATCCCGCCGAGAACCTGGCGTGCGGCTTTGCCCTCCCTGGCCGCTGAAGTCTCGCTGTTCACGATGAGCTCGACGAACGAATCTATGAGCTCCACGAGCTCTTTGGCGTAACGCATGCGCGACAGCAGGAGATGGCGGTTGGGCACGACGGGCTCGAAGAGTTTCTTGACGAAAGAAGGGAGCGTTCGCCGCTGGTCTTTGTGGAGAAGCTGGTCGTGCGCGAACAACGTATAAAACGTCCGATAGATTAGAGCTTGATTCTTGAGCTGGCGCCTGAGCTTTTTTTCGGCCTCTTTGCGGTTGCCTTTGTCCGGATTGAGCTTCACGGTCTCGACTGGACTCGGTCCGAAGCCCTTTTCCTGAAAGAAAATCAGCCCGACCATGGCACCCGACTCCGTGAGCCAGATCTCTACGAAATAGGGGTCGCCGTTGGTGCCGGTTGCGCCGAGCTGGATGCGCTCGCGCTCGACCGCCTTTTTCAACTCTTCGATGTCCCGTACCGCCTTGGCCAGCTTGGAAGTGTCGCCGTCTTCGACGGCGCTACGCACTTCCTCTTTGAATGCCGTTAGCCGATCCTTGTCGTCGGGCCGGTAGCCGATGGCCATGAGCGCTTTTGCTAGATCGATCGGCAGAGGGGTTGCCCGGAGGCGCGCCTGGCGTTCGTCATGTCCGAGGGCGCTTGGCCCGAGGCGTTCGAAGAGTGCTTGCGCGATGCGGGCACGGTCCTCGGTCGATGTCGTTTTGTCCCGGTAGAGTGCGTATTGCGAGCCGAGCTCCTCGGGGGTGAGCGCGAACGTTGCAATACGACGCAAAAGTTGCGTTTGTTTCTCGGGCACGGCGTCAGGCAGCGTTAAATATCCGAGCACGGTAAAAACGTCTTCCAAGAGCTCCGCGGGGGGTGCGGACTCCTCGATGGCCTTCGCGATCACAGCGGCGCTTTCGTCATCGACGCGGTCGAGAGGCTGTAGACGCCGCAAACTCGCATCGTAATCACCTTCTAGGTGCTGGAGCAGTCGGTACTGAGCACGATTCAAACGGATGACGTTCTCGAGGGACTCGAGAGAATCTTCATCGAGCTCGGACTGCACCAGAGTCTCGAACACTTTCAGCAGGGCCGTCGTGCGATGGATGGCGGCGGGATTCAAGCTTTCAAAAACGGTACGCAGGTAGGAATAGTCCTGCAGAAGCGGGCGCGCATGCGCCACGCTTTTTCGAAGCAGCGGTTTGACCGCTTCGGCGGTCTGATTCATCGGATCCGGTACCGCGACGACTTTGTCGACGATATCGCGGAAAAGCTCTGCGCGGCTCGCGAGGGCTTCCCGCGGCTCGGGCTCGCGACGCTCCCTGATGAAGTAGGCCAATGGGACGATGACCTCGTTAACGACACGTCCGTCGAGCGCCGCACGTTCGTTGTCCGTTGGCTCCGTGCTCGTCTGGAGCTGGGCGGCCTCGCCGAAAAGGCGCCGGAACCGTTCGTCGAGCACCTGGTAGCCGTTGCGATATTGCGCGGCGACCAGCCGGCTCCGAATGAGATCGGGTTCAAGCCGAATCTCGCTTCTAGCGCCAGAAAGAAGCACCATCTCGACAGAGCGAAAGAATTTGTCCAGCGCGTCGCGGCAGCTCGTCCAACATTCGGCGATCCGCTCCATCAGCACTTGCGCGTCGCCGGGCTCGAGAGGGAGTGCTTGCGCCGAAGTGGGGAGGGCTAGAACTTCGATCTGCTGGAGAAGATGCTTGCGGAGGATGTCGTCTCGATACTTCCGGAGCTCTGTGATGAAGGCATCGGGCTTAGGGAACAACTGCGCGGCGTCGGGCTCGCCGGCCAGCTCTGACTTCATCGTCTCGAGCAGCTTTTTCGTTAGCTCGTCGATCTCGGCATCGAGACGGGTTGTGAAGGCGGGATCGAGCGTTACCTCTAGAAGATTGTGCAACGATTCGCTTTGATTCTCCTCTTCGATCCGCCCGTGGACCCTCTGCAGCAAGTCGGTGCGAATCTCGTTCAGCAGCATGGCGGCGCGGTTATGGATCCGCTCGGTGAGGATGAGCCGCGCTTCCCGTTTCTGGGACTCGCGCCGTGCCAGAAGGAGGGCTTCGACCGCGCGTTTCTTTTGCCCTTGTTGGGGCGAGAGCTCTCGTGGCCCGTCGGCGAGCTCTTCCTCGACTACCGAGACCCTACCGGAAATGAGGCTACCGAAACGTTTGCGAAGATCGTCTAGCATCGAGTCGAGGCCGCCAGAGGGATGCCCCTGGGAAGAAACTCACCGAATTGTTGGTGTTGGCCTTTATCTTAGCATCTTGAGTGACTTTTGCGACCGTGACGCGGGCCCGACTAAATTGACAGCTCCGTGCCCCTGTGCTAATTTTTTTTTCGTACTGCTTGGCAGTGGCGCTATCGTCTAGGGGACTAGGACGGGTGGTTCTCAGCCATCAAACCGGGGTTCGAATCCCCGTAGCGCTACCAAGCCACTATCGTTACCTTCGAGCGGCGTGTCTTCTTGGGTGAGCAGAGGATGGACAGACCTTCCAAACGAAAAGCGCGTCCGGCCATTTTCGTCCATGGAGGGGCGTGGGCGATTCCCAAAGTCGAGCGTGAGGCGCACAAAAAAGGCGTCCATCGAGCCTCCATGGCGGGATTCGAGACCTTGCTCACGGGCGGCTCCGCCCTCGACGCGGTCCAAAAAGCAGTGGAGCACATGGAGGTCGACGAGACCTTCAACGCGGGCCGCGGCGCCGTCCTGAACGCCGAGGGCGAAGTACTGCTTGACGCAGCGATCATGAACGGCGCGGATTTGAAGGCTGGGGCTGTGGCTTGCGTGACCGGCGTGGTGCATGCGGTAGCACTCGCGCGCGAGATTCTGGAGAGCGCTCCCCACGTCATGTTGGTCGGGGACGGCGCGCGGGCTTTCGCGGAAGAATGGGGGGTCGCGACATGCTCGCCCGAGTCCCTCATCGTGGAGCGCGAGCGGGAGCGTTACGAGAGAGCGAAGCAAGTGTCGAAGTCAGGCGGACTCGACCAAGTCGGAGGGCCCGCGGATACTGTTGGCGCTGTGGCCTGCGATGCCCACGGCCACGTCGCCGCCGCGACTTCAACGGGCGGATCGCTCCTGAAGCTTCCAGGACGCGTAGGGGACTCACCGCTCATAGGCGCTGGGCTCTATGCCGATGACCGCCGAGGGGCCGGCTCGTCGACGGGTTGGGGGGAAGGGATCCTGCGGGTCGTGTTGGCGCTGCGAGCGGTCGATTCGATCACATCGGGACTCGGCCCCGCAGAAGCGGCTCAGCAAGCCGTGCGCATGCTCGAGTCGCGGACGCAAGGACGGGGCGGTATCGTCCTCGTCGATTCCAAAGGCGAGCTTGGTTATGCCTTCAATACACCTCAAATGGCTTACGCCTATTTGGCCGAAGGCATGACCGAACCGGAGGTCGGGACATGAAAGGTCCTTGGCTCGCGCTTGGCGTCATCAGTCTCATTCTTTGTGGGCGAGCGGGCGCCCAGGAGGATCTTGCGGAACTGAGCTGGCTCGCAGGAGGATGGCGCGGCGAGATGGGCCGAGCCGTCATCGAGGAGCGCTGGACAAAAGCGGCCGGCGGGATGATGCTCGGCGTTTCCCGAACGGTGGTCGGTGACAAAGCCGTCGGGTTCGAGTTTCTACGCATCGAAGTCCGCGCCGAGGGCGTTTACTACGTCGCTCAGCCGAACGGGCGAGCGGGAACGGACTTCAAGCTCACCAAGCTCGAACGCGAAAGCGCCGTGTTCGAGAACCCCGAGCACGACCATCCCAAGATCATCCGCTACCGATTGGGCGAGGACGGAAGCCTTACCGCGCGAATCGACGGAGACGAAGGCGTTCAAACGTTCGCCTTCCGCCCGATCAGGGCGCCTTAGGTTCCTCGAGCCGCGTCGCGAAGCGGATGCCGAAGCCATCGGGGTCTGCGATCGTGAAATCGCGCAGACCGTAATAACGATCGTCGATCGGCTTGAGCACGCGCGCTCCCGAGCCCTGCACCGGCTTCCAATGCGCGTCTACGTCGGCGACCATGATGCGGAGATTACCAGCGGTGGTGTGGGCGTCCGGCGACGGCTGGGTCGCATCGAGAAAGAAAAGGTGGCCTTCCCACGAGAGCTCGGCAAACGTCTCGTCCCGCCGCGCGAATAGGAAACCGAGGTCGCGATAAAAGGCAATGGAGCGATCGAGGTCATCGACGAAAAGCTCCACGACGAGCTGGTCGGTCGAGGGGACGTAGCGCTCCTGCTGCGAGCTTACCGACACTCCTACCGCAAAAGCGGCGACCACCCAAAACAATGGCTTCGGCATGGTTCCTCCCCTGGGAGATTCTACGTCGACGCGAGCTCTCTTGACGCCCCCGGACGGTGTTGTTAGGATCGCCCTCTCACCTACCGCATGACGCGCCCTTAGCTCAGCTGGATAGAGCGACAGACTACGAATCTGTAGGTCGGGTGTTCGAATCGCCCAGGGCGCGCCATTTTTCAAGGACTATAGGAATCGCCCGAGTGACGAAATTTCTTTGAAGGGAACAGTCGAACGTACTCGGGATTAACCCAGTAAAGATTCGCCCCTATGGTTGCGGCCCAGCTCTACCGCTTACTCGTTAACATCACCTCTGAGACGAACCACTAGCGCGGCGAAAGTGCATTCCGCGCCGCGCGAACGGTCTCGCGATCAGCGCCCGCATCACCGACGATGTCGAGAAGGTGACGATAGTAAGTACGCGCTTTTTCCGAATCGCCGATTTCCTCCGCGGACCTTCCGGCCCCGTACAAGCTGTTGTGCCGGTTGGGCAGTCGTGCGAGGGCCTCTTCGTAGACCCGCAGGGCGTCGTCCCAACTCTCGAGCTCCGCGTACATGTCGCCGAGGAGCTCGATCGCGGGAACCGTCATGATCCATTCCACTCCGGTGCAGCTTCGCTCGCCGTTCTCGATCTCCGCGGCACGCTTCATCTGCTCGAGCGCAGCGGACGGGTCGTCGTCGAACGCGAGCCACGCGGCGATCGTGGTTCCTTGCGCGTCGATGTTGCCGCCCCAGTCACACTCCGACGAGCGCCCCGCGACCCGCTGGTGGAGGGTATCCAGGGCGTCGATGGCCTCCCGCGCGACGGCGCTCCGGCCGGAGCGTGCCGCTCCCAGACCGCGTGCGTGCCAGCTCACCGCCTCGATCCCGGGATAGTCGTTCCACGGAAAGGAATCGGGCGAACGGACGGGGAGCTCCGCGGCCTCGGTCCAACGCCGTCTCTCGAGCGCGTCGCGCGCGGGCACGGCCGCCAGTGCGAAAGCGACGCCTTGTTCGCTCTCGTAGTCGCCATTGTTTGCAAGCGCGTCCGCGGCAGCGCGCGCGGCCTCGTCCTCACCGCGCTGCAGCAGCGCATGGACGAGGTAGTCCAAGGCGTGAGGGTAGTGATTCGAAACGAGCCCGCCGATCTTGGGCAAGCGGAGCGCGGCGGCCGCCGAGCGACGGTTCCATGCGACGTCTTCCTCCCACATCCCGAGGCGAACGAAAATGTGGGAAGGCATGTGAAGTGCGTGGGGAGCGTCAGGCGCAATGACGTCATAAGCTCGTGCGGCGTCGACACCGCGGGACGCCAAGGCCGTGTCGTCATAAGCGTGAATCAAATAGTGGATGGCACCCGGGTGTTTCGGGGCGCGCTCCATCAGCTTTTCCAGAAGAGCGCCTGCCTCTCTCCGATGCTGCAACGGGTCTTTCGCGAACAGACCCGACGAAAGATGCGACAACGCGTAGAACGCGGCCGCTTCGATGTCGTTCGGATCGTGCACGTGGATCGCATACTGCTCTCGCTCCCATGCGCGAACCCGCGAACCGAGGTCGCCAGAGCCGTCGAACCATGCAGCGAAACAACGTCGACTCGTCGTCGACCCCATCGAGCGTGTCGAACCGCGGGGTATCGTGACGGCAGATGGAACGCTATACGAGCTGGATGTGCTCGTGCTGGCCACGGGCTTTCACGCGCATGAGTGGGGGGTCGATCAGGTCGTGGGCGCCGACGGCTCGACCCTGAAGGAGGCGTGGGCGAACGGAACGCGTACCTATCGCTCGATCACGATTCCCGGGTTCCCGAATTTCTTCATGATGTGCGGACCGAACAGCTCGATCGGGAACATGTCCGTGATCGACGTATCCGAGACGCAGGCCTCTTACATCATGCGGTGCCTCGAGAAGATCCTGGCAGCAGAAGAAATGGCGCTCGTGCCAACGCGCAAGGCGACTGAGGCCTTTCACAGGGGTCTGCTCGAAGCGATGGAAGGCACCGTCTGGGTGACGGGATGCAACAGCTGGTACCTCGACGAGGATGGCGTCCCTACCTTGTGGCCCTGGAGTGCGCGACGCTTCCATCAGGAGATGCGCAAACCTCGCTTCGAAGACTACGACTTCGTGTCAGCCCTTCGAGCGACCCACCCATGACACTTCCCACCACACTGCAATCGGGAAAGGCTCACGGGGAAGCGCGCGTGTTTTGGGAGGTCGTGGGCTAAGTCCGGCAGTTACGCTTCGGGCGGAGTCTTGGGGAGACGAATGGCAAAAGTGCTGCCAACTCCCGCCTGGCTTTGCACGTCGATGTCGCCGCGGTGCTTGTGGATGATGTTGCGCGCGATCACCAATCCAGCGCCCATTTTGATTCGCGAGCCGGTTGCAGTGAAATCGAACTCGAAGAGTCGTTCGAGCCTTTCTGCGGGGATGCCTATCCCGTCGTCGGCAATACGAACGTAGACCGAATCTTCCTCTTGGCCGGCGTGGATTCGGATGGTGCCTTCGCCTTCGATGGCCTCCGCGGCGTTGGTCAAAAGAGTGAGGAATACTTGGTTCAGTTCGCCGGGGTAGCACAGGATCTTGGGGACATCGTCGTACGCTCGGATCACTGCCACACGGCCTTCGAGCTCACCGCTCAATAGGTCGAGCGCACTATCGATACCTTCGCGAATGTCGGCACGTTGAAACTCGGACTCGTCCAAACGGGCGAAGTTCTTGAGACTCCGCACGAGCGTCGTGACACGCGCCGCCGCGCTGGCGATCACGTCCGTATCGCCGTCTACGAGCCCGAACGCGCTTCGCATGGTACGGGTCTGCGACTCATCGAGCCGGTCCGTCGTTTCGAAGATGCCCTGGAGCTTGCCGATACGTCGAGAGATCACATCATTGGCGGTACGTATCGCCCCGATTGGGCTATTCAGCTCATGAACGATTCCCGCCACCAATTTTCCGAGGGCGGCCATTTTCTCCGAGTGAACGAGCTGGGCCTGGGTAGGCCGCAACTCCTCCAGTAGTTTCTCCAATTGCTCGTTCGTGTCCTTCAGCGCCACGTTTCTCAGCCGCGCGATCTCGGCTTCCGTCTCGGCCTTCTCCACTTCGAAGCCGGTTTGAAGATTCTTCAAGCGGGCTCTCGCGTCATTGCTGAACACGTCTTCCTTGACCCGTTGGAACTCGCGGTGATGCTTGAGTGCCTCCGCAGTGTCGCCAAGGAGCTCGTGGGCCTCGGAAAGAGCTTGATGGGATTGATAGATTTTCGGTCTCGACTGGATGGCGCAGGCGATCGCGAGCGATCGCTCGAGCACTGCGAGAACTTTGTCGACCTCCATCCTACGTAGGTATAGCCTCCCGAGGTTGATGAGGCTGGTACATTGAGCTTGCCGCTGCCCGATCTCCTCGCGAACACGAAGCGCTTCGATATGATTCTCGAGGACCTTGTCATCATCGCCCAGTGCTTGGTGCCAACTTGGTGCCAAACGTAGAGAACCCAACAGAACGTACGTGACCTACCGGGCAAACTATGTCGAGCGCATGTTGGCGGAGCAGGCATTCATGCCGCCCGGCGGCGAGTTGGCGCGGCTCACGTTCCAGCGCTACGCGTCCGAATCGGAAGGACTCGAGCAATGCGTCATCTCGATCACCTAGGAATGCGCGTGGAAGGTATAATCCGAACCGAACCGGGGAGCATCCGAAATGGCCACGAACGAGAAAGGTTCCGTGGGGCGACGGAAGTTTCTGACCGGTGCGGCGGCGACGGCTGCGGCGATGGTCGGAAAAACAGACGACGCCTCCGCTGAGCAAGACGCATCCCAAAAACAGGAGCACGATCACGAGCATCAGGTCGTGCCTGCCGACATTGCGCTGCGCGTCAGAGCGCTCGAAACCGTGTTGGTCGAAAAAGATATGGTCGACCCGGCGGAGCTCGATGCGATCGTCGATATGTACGAGAACAAAGTCGGTCCGCGAAACGGCGCCCGCGTCGTTGCCCGCGCGTGGGTCGATCCCGTGTACAAACGTCGGCTTCTCGAGCGGCCCAGCGAGGCCATCGCCGAGTTCGGTTTCGAAGGGCCCCAGCAAGAGCATCTGGAAGTGGTCGAGAACGAGCCCAAAGTTCACAATCTCGTGGTCTGCACGCTGTGCTCGTGCTATCCATGGTCTACGCTGGGTCTCCCACCGGTTTGGTACAAGTCTGCGCCCTATCGTTCGCGTGCGGTGATCGATCCACGTAGGGTACTCGAGGAGTTTGGGGTCGCGCTCGAGGACGACGTGGAGATCCGAGTCTGGGACAGTACTGCGGAGCTCCGCTACATGGTTCTGCCGGAACGGCCGCCCGGCACCGAGGGCATGACCGAAGAAGAACTCGTCGAGATCGTCTCGCGCGACTCGATGATTGGAGTGGCGCAACTCGAAGCGCCTCGAAGAGGAGACGACTCATGAACGGCATCCACGACATGGGCGGGATGGACGGCATGGGGCCGATCGAGCGGGAGGCGCACGAGCCGGTGTTTCATGAGCCGTGGGAGCGCCGGGTCTACGCCATGCTGCGCGGGGTCGGGCGCTGGGGCCGCGGCCGGACCTGGGTCGGCTTTAGGTGGGCGATCGAAAGCATTCCCGCTGCCGAGTACCTTCGCATGTCTTACTACGAGAAATGGTTCGCGATGCTCACGACCCGTCTGCTCCGGGCCGAGCTCGTGACGCCCGAGGAGCTTCAAAGGGGAACGGCCGATCCGAATCGGCCCCCGCCCGAGCTCTTTCCCGCAGTTCCCAACGACGGAGCGGCGCGCGAGAACGACCCGAGTCCGCGATTTCGTCCTGGAGATCCGGTGCGCGTCCGGAACCTCCATCCCCGCGGTCACACCCGCCTGCCGCGCTACACCCGAGGCAAAAGAGGAACGGTGTTCAAGCAGCGAGGGGTGTTCGGCCTGCAAGATACTGACGAGAACGGAATCAGTCTCGGCGGACGGCGTCAAGAGGTCTACACCGTGCGGTTCGGCGCGCGGGAGCTTTGGGACGAGCGCGGGTCGGCGCGCGACTCCATCTACGTCGAGATGTGGGAGGACTACCTTGAGCCGGTCTGATCTCGCGGTCGACGCGGAGCGGCTCGACGCGCTGCCGCCTCTGCCCCGAGACGAAGAGGGCCCGGTGTTCGCCGAGCCGTGGCAAGCGCAGGCATTCGCGCTTGCCGTCAAGCTCTCCGAGCAGGGCCACTTCACCTGGAAGGAGTGGGCGGGTGCGCTCGCGGACGAGCTGAAAGCCGCGGCCGATCGCGGCGAGACGGACGACGGCTCGCGCTACTACCACCACTGGGTCGCGACGCTCGAGCGTCTCGTCGCCGCCAAAGGGCTGGCAGACTCTCCCGAGCTCGACGCCCGCAAAGAGGCGTGGGTGGACGCTTATCGTCGCACGCCGCACGGCAAACCGGTGGTGCTCCCGCCGCCGGACTGAACGCTACCATCACGGGTCGCTGGACGCTGAGCAAACTGTCGGAATAGACACTGTGGCCACTTTTTCGCGCCTTGCCTTAACGGGGCGCTGGCGGAGTCGCACTCTCCGATACATAATGACGCGCGCACTCGAGCTCGCACGAGCGTGCGCACCACCTCGATGCGCGGACTCTTCAAGGCGATCTTCAAGGCGATCGTTCACATTCTGGGCCTCGGTGCGCTCGCTCTTGTTTCCGTAGAGTTCGTTTTCGATAGCGGCAGTCGTGGCTTCCTCGCTTTCGATCAGTCCATCCTCTTCGATGGCGGGTACCGTATCTTCCTCGGCCAGATCCCCTACCTGGACTTCTTCATTCCTACTGGACCTGTTCCGTTTTGGATTCAAGGAATTTTTTTCCAGCTGTTCTCGGTAAACTATTCTGCGTACCTCCTGCACGCGGCCATAGCCAATCTGCTGGCCGTGTTCTCGGCTTATCTGTGGGTGCGGTGCATCTATCCCGAATCCTTTGGCTACGCGTTGCTCGCGGCCGCGGTCACCGCGTTTTGGTTCTATCCTCCGCTCGGCACACCCTGGTTCGAGCAAACCGCTTTTCTATTTCACTTTCTCGCGTCCCTGCTCCTGTTCTACGGTTTCAGGCTTGCCGAGCGGAAACGCGTTTGGACCGCGGTTCTCGTGGGAGCTTCGGGATGGATGACCGGTCTGGCGTTGTTGAGCAAGCAGAACGCGGGATTGCTTTCGGTGGCGGCCTGCACCGCCATCATCGTCGTCGCGGCACCGGGGGGTGTTCGGACGAGGTTCCGCTTTCTCGGGTCGTTTCTTACTGGCCTCACGGCCGTCGGGCTCGTTTTCGGAGCGTGGCTGTGGCGCTTCTCGCATCCAGACAACTTCTGGATTTACTTCTTCGTCATCCCCCATGAAGAAGGGATGCGCCGGATCGCCGGCGCGACGTTTCACCGCTTCTTGCTAGAAGAATTTTCCGCCGCGGGCGCCAACCGGGCCGTGGTGCTCGCGTGTTTCCTCGCCGCCGCCACAGCTCTCGTGATCCATGCGCGCTTCCGTCTGGTGAAGCGTTCCGGTCTGGGAGAACCCGGGATCCTGGCAGCCACGACCGTCGTCACCCTTTATCTGTTACAAGCGCTCTTCAATCAAGTCACGTTGAACGAGCCGGAGATCGGGTTTCCCTTCGGCGGCGTCATACTGGCGCTCGGCGCGCTCCTCGTTCGCGATCTCGTGGAGACGGGCTCGGGCGTCGTCGTCGCCGAGGCAAGCTCGAAGGACAGCGTGCGGCTGGCCCTGCTTCCTGTACTTGCGATTTCCGCGGCGCTCCTGCTAATCCAGCAAGGATGGGAGGTATCGCAGTCGCGTATTGCGCACGACATCTTCTGGCGCTCCGAGTTTCGCGAGGACGTCGTTTCGAAGGCGCTCGCCCCGGTAAGGTGGGGCATTCCCACGCGGGCGGCGCGCCGATCGCCGCACGAGATCTCGGTCGACGACGTCGACAAGCTCGCGGCCTTCCTTCAAAGCGTGGAAGGCAACTTCTTCATCTTCCCGGACTTCACCGTAATGTACGGGCTCTCGGGCAAGGTGCCCCCTCAACCTCTCGTCTGGTTCCATCCGGGGCTCACCTATAGCGACCACCACGACCCGGCGCTGGACCATCGGATCGTGAGAGAGCTTGTCGCGAACGATGTGAAACACGTGATACTGGAAAAGGATTCTTTCCAGGGAACGAAGAGGCGACTTTCCAAGCTTCCCCGGACACGGCGCTATATCCGTTCTCGTTTCGAGCTCGTCGAGGAGATCGGGATCTTCCAGATTCATGCACGAAAATCGCGGGGCCTCGAATCGTCGCTTCGATGATGTCCATACGCCGCGGCTACCTTCCATGTTCCCTCTGAGTCGTACGAGTCGTTTCTTTTGGTTTCTGCTAGCCGTGCTCGCTTTGCTGCGGGTCGCGGGGCGACACGACGTGCGGTTCGGCCCGGGCGTCCCGGACGTAAGTCTATGGTGGTTTGGTCTCCTCTTGACGGCGGCCGCCTTCCTCGTCGGGCCGTCACGAAAACGGCTGCGACAATGGCCGATGACCGTTCTCGTAGTGGGGCTGCTCGTGGTCGTCTGGCCGCTCTCGGCGTGGCGAGATAGCGTCGTGAGAATCACCCCTCAAAAGACGGTCCGGGTCTATCGTCCCTTCGCGGAAGAGCTTGGTCGAGCGCGGCGCGTCCTCGTCGACGCGCTTCGGCTCGACAGCCGCAAAGACCTGAACCGGGTGGCCCGACGTCGGCGTGACGTCGGGCTCGAGCTGATCGCCGTGCTCTCGGCGCCACGGGCCGGTGTTTATCGTTTCGAGACCGATTGCGACGACCGGTGCTCCCTTTGGGTCGATGGAACGCCCGTGGTCCAAGGAGCGGCATTCGGGCAGGAAGAGCTCCATCTCGATGCGGGAATGCATCGGTTCCGTATGCGCTACGAGCAGGAACGTGGACCAGCCCACCTCGCGCTGCGCTGGAGCAGCCCGGCTTTTCTCGAGATCCTCGGACTCGAGCACCATGTCGCGGACTCGGCGGATCGCCTGACGGCGCCCGAGCGCCGCCGTGCCTTTTGGCGCATCGTCTTGTCTCTTCTCCTGGGAACCGTTTGGTGGTGCCTTGGCTGTGGACTCTTGCTCCGCGGAATGGAGCACGTGAGTGGACTCGCCGCTGATGAGCCGGCGCTCGGGCCGAGCCCTTCGCGTACGGCCGTCTTCCTTGCCCTGGGGTGCGGGCTCGCCGTACCGGTGTTGGACATAACGGTTTGGGGCACTCCGGACCGGCGCCTGGGACCGACTTTCGATCCACCGGACGTGCTTCGTTCATTGCTATTGCTGGCGAGCGCGGCGTGGTTCGTCCGGTTCATTCACCTTCGCTCGTGGGCAGCCGGAGGCGCCTCGGCGGTCGCCTGGCCCGGTGACTCCTTTCGTGTGGCTCGGTGGCCTCTCTTGCTCGTACCGCTCGGCTTCGCTCTTCTCCACGCGCACGATGCCGAGCTTTTTTCGATGCTGGGACGCGAAGACGGGCTCATCGAGAACGCGTCGGCCGTTCTGCTTTTCCTGACGACGGCTCTTGCCGTTGCCGGCGCTTGGCTCTTCCGGCGAAGAGGGGCGCGGTTTCGAGCGTTCGTCGCCGCCGCCTTCGCCTTCGTCTTCTTCGTGATCGGCGGCGAGGAGATATCCTGGGGCCAACGCATCGTCGGGTTCGAGTCACCAACTCCCTTTCTCGAGAACGACCAGGCGGAGACCAACTTGCACAACATCGCGACGGACCTCTTCGAACAAGCCTATTACTCGCTCGCCACCGTCTTTCTGATACTCGTGCCGTTCGTGCAGGAGCGCAGCTCGTCTCTTCGCCGATTCTCGGTCATGCAGTTCGTCATCCCGTCCATTGCGGTCGCCTTCGCGAGCGCACCCCTTTCGGCGTTCAACTACGATACGTGGGGTTTCCCTCTGGTTCAGTGGCTCTTCTATGCCACCGTGATCGTCTGCCTGTACTACGCTATGCTCTTCTTCCGCAAAGGAGTAGGCGGTATCACTGACAAGATCTACTACGCTCTTCTTCCTATTTCGCTCGTCGCCATCCAGGCGGAGCTCCTGATCGTTGGCAACTTCTCTCGATACTGGGACGTCACCGAATATAAAGAGCTCCTCATCCCTTTGGGTTTTCTCGTCTTCGCCGTGGAGCTCTTGGTCCGGGCGAGGCGGGAAACAGGATTGAAGTGATGGGCTGGGTCGTGCGCGCGTTCCTGATAATCGGCGGGTTGATCGCATTCGGGCTGAGCCATCTCGTCGAGCCGCTCTACCGGGCACAGCCGCAAATATTGCTTTCGGCGCCCGCACTGCTTCTCCCGCCTCGTGGGCTCCAGACCTCGATAGTTCTCGTGCTCGTGCTCTCCGCGCTATGGATGGGAGAGTCGCTCTTTTACCGGCGCGTTCTGGGTCTGGAATGGAGGGTCGCGTTCCGTGAGACGGTGCGGACGTATACGCCGCTCGTTCTCCTGCTCATATATGTGCCCGTTCTGGTCCCAGGTCGAGCTCCGCTTCCATTTATCGGCTGGTGGCTCGTCGTGGATGCGCGAGCCTGGATCGCCACGCTCGTCGTGGCATGCGCGATCTATCTCAAGGTCACATTCCTGGCGCCTTTTCTCGACGCCCATCGCGATCGATGGAGGCGGGTCTCGGGCTCGCGGCTCGCGTTCCTGGGACTTGTTCTCGGACTCCTGGCGACGCTTCTTGCCTCGATTCCCGAGCGACGTTTCACCCAACCCTACGACGAGCGTTGGGGCACGGGCGACGAGCCCAGATATGTGCGCATCACCGCCAGTTTGTTGCATGACGGCGATGCCGATGTCGGAAACGCGGAAGAGCTCATCGGGAAGCGGCCGGATCCAGCCCGGGCTTTGACCCACGTCGCCGCCTGGATACCGGCGACGATCGGGACCGCTTACGAAGCGGCGAAGTCCATCTTCGGGATCGAGCCAAGAGGGCGCGTCGAATGGATCGGCGGGCCGGTACTCGAGGGAAGAAAGGGCGGAACCTTCTACGTGTTTCTGCCGGGCCTTCCTTTTCTCTTGACCCCGTCGATGGCGGTCGATACTTTCGTGAATCCTGACAGGCTCGTCTTTACCCTCTTCACGTGTTTGCTCCTCGGGACCTTTTGTACACTCGCGGTCGCCCGGCTCGTCGAGCCCGCGATCGGGAGCCGCTTAGGCGGCGTCGGCTTGGCCTTCGCGATCGGTGTCACGCCGCCGCTTTTCTTCTACCACTTCCAGGTCTATACAGAAGTCACGGCGACGATTTGCATCACGCTGATGCTCATCGCGGTCCTCTCCACACGACTCACGCTCCGGTGGGCGATCGCCTTCGGTCTTTCAGGAGCGCTCCTTCCGTGGCTTCACACGAAGTACCTGCCGATTTGGGGCGTCTTGTTGCTCGCTTACTGTTGGAAAGGGTTTCGATCGAAAGCGGGATGGAAGTTGTTCGGGTGGGCTCTGACACTTTCCTGTCTCGGGATGGGCCTTCAGTGCCTCTACGTCTTTCACATCAGCGGCAGTTTATTGCCCGACGCCCTGTGGGTGGCGAGAGGCTATCCACGCGGAGCGACCTTTCTCAACCAGGAGACTCTGCCGGGTCTCTACTACCTTCTTCTGGATCGCGCCGAGGGACTTCTCGTCTATTCGCCTCTCTATCTGTTTGCTCTTCCCGGTGCTTGGGCGCTTCGCCGGCAGTCGCCGTTCGCTTTCGGGTTAGGCCTCGTGATCGTCGTACCGTACCTCTTCACGGCTGCGTCCCACGACCAGGGCGGCTTGGGTGCCTGGGCGCCTCCCGCGCGCTACCTCGTTCCTCTCGTTCCGGTGATGGCACTCTGCCTGGCGGCGTGGCTGCGCGACCCGGAAATGCGGCGGCTTCGCTGGACGGCCTTGGCCTTCGTCGCCGCAGGGGGTTTCTGGATCGGTCAGAGCATGTTGACGGAGCGGCACTTCGTCTATGATCGACCGGCGTTTCTCGCTTCCGGAGTGGTCGATCCGTCGCCCGTCTTGGGCTCGGTGGGCACCGCGCAATCTGTCTGGCAGCGAGGCGCTTATCCCGTCTTCTTGGTGCTCGTTTTCGGACTCGTGTGGATGTGGGAGGGGCGAGGATGGCGAGCGCAGCCGACCGTGCTCGCGGCCGCTGTCGTGGCGATGGTCGTTGCGGTGGGAAGCCTCGCATCCGCCTGGAGCCAACCTCGAGACTGGATCCGAGGGCGGCCTGGGACCGGCGCGGCACGGATTCGAAGTCCCCGGCCGCTCTATGTCGCGCTTCCCGATTGTGGCGCGCGCGCACCACGCCTGAGGTTCCACGGCACCGGTGGCTCGCACGGCGTGACGGTGAGCGGCCCGGGTCTCGAGCGCGAGCTGAAGGTGCCGTCTTCGTCGACTGCTGAGCTCGATGTTTCGGTCGAACCCATCCGCACGGTAGGGCGCGGCGATCGCCGCGCGATCGCCGTCGTCAGAATCGCGCTCCACGGGGGGGAAAACCCGGTTGACGTGGAAGCCTTTTGCCGTTAAGTGTTGGACGGATCAATCGTCTTCTAAGTGAAAGCTCAGCTCGATGTTGCGGTACACCGCCACCGGGAAGCCGTTCAGTGTGGCCGGTTGGTAGCGCCACGCTTCGACGGCGTCGAGTGCAGCTTGGTCCACTCTCTCGCTGACCGAACGGATGACTTTTGACTGGGTGACCCATCCGTCTCGATCGATCACGACGGAAAGGACGACGGAGCCTTCGACCCGGCGAAGACGCGCCGCTCGTGGATATTCGGCCGCAACGCGCTGGACGAGGACGGGCCGGGTAATGTCGCTGGTGAGCCGGTACACTTTGTCTTCGGGCTCGGGCGCGGGTTTGGAAGCGGCGACGGGCTCGGGCGTCGGCGGTGGTTCATGAGCGTTTGCGATCGCACGCGCTTCGCTCATGCGCATCCGTTCCACGCACAGCTCGCGGTACTAGCGCGCAAGCACGTTGGTCGGATCGAGCTCGAGCGTCCTGTGGCCGAACTGCCGGAGAGCCTCGTTATCGTCGCCGAGCGCGACGTGACTGAACGCGATGTATTTGTGGCACTCGAGCTTCTCGCCCGAGCTCGCATTCAAGTTGCACGCGGGCTCGAGAACGAGGATGGTCTCTTCGTACTCCCCGTTCCAATATCGTCGGATGCCTTCGTCGAGTGCGAGCTCGAAGCTTTGAGCCGAGACCGCAACGCCCAGGATCCAGAAGCGTAGCATCGCGCTTCCTATTGCAATTGTACTTTGACGAGCGTGGTTTGCCCGGAGACGACGATGACTTCGCGCTCGGTCTCTCCGAGCTCGGGGTGGACGAATCGAATGGAATGCGACCCTTCGGGCACGGCGACTCGTGCCAGGGGAGTTTGACCGATCGAGCGACCGTCGACGTCGACGTCGGCCCAGGGTGTAGCCGCGAGGCTCAGGTAGCCCGTGTCGCCGAAACTGTATCGCTTCGTCATCCTCGCACCCGATTCGATGACGACTTCGTCACGGATGACGCCCACGATGTGATCGTTTTCGAGCACGATGCTATGCGTGCCCGCGGAGAGCTCGAGTGGCGCGAGCGGTGTTTCTCCGACCGCGTTGCCGTCGATCGCGACCCGCGCCCACGGCTCGACCACGACGGTGAGGTAGCCTGGCTCGGACGCGAGCACAGGAATTTCTGCGGGCGGTGGTGGCGACCTCGGCGCGGGAGGCGCCGGTCGATCCCGAACCGAGTTCGCGACGCTCCACGCATCCGGCACCGGTGGAGCCTGCCGCGCGCCATTCGAGGACGAGGGCGATGCGACCGACGGGAAACTCTGCCACAGCGTTTCCCGCGACAAAGACGTTGCCAGTGACAGCTTAAAGATAACCGCCACGAGACCGACCATCACAACCACGCCGACATACACTGTGGGGCGTTCGGCCGTCGGCGCGTCCGAGGCGACCACGGTCTCTTCGACCAGCTCCTGCTCGGGCTCGGGCTCGGGCTCGGGCTCGAGCTCTGCCGCCGCTTGCGGAACAGTCTGAAGAGATCCCTCTGGACGAAGCTCCGCGCCCGTACTTTCCGGGAGCGGTCTATCAGCGGCGGTTTGCTCGGGTTCGAGCTCCGGTGCCGCCGTGGCTGACGGCGTGGGGACGGGGCGAGGCGACGACTCCGCGACGCCCTCGAACCCGGACTCGCTCTTTGCCAACTGCACGTGCTCCGCCTCGACGTGTTGCGCGCCGTCCACATAGGCGTTCAGCATCGCGTGTCCCGCGATGACGTTGATCTCGCGGGGGAGGCCTTGAGAAAGGTGGTGCAGCGCCAAGACGGCCGCTGACGTGAACAGATCGGACGGGCTTACGGCACCCGCCGCAACCAGTCGATGAATCAAATACCGCCTTGTCTCTTCGAAGTCCAGTGGCTTCAACTTGTACCTCAGGCTGATGCGTTGCCGGAGAGGTCTCAGTTCGGGCTGCCGCAAACGGTCCTCGATCTCCGGCTGCCCGACCAAGAACACATGAATGAGCCGTGCGCCTCCGTGCTCTAGATTCGAGAGGAGTCTCAGCTCCTCAAGCAACGCGGGTTTCAATAGCTGTGCCTCGTCTAGCACGAGTAGAGATGATGATCCCGATTCTTTTCGCCTCCGCCAGAGATTCTTGAGGTGAGCGACGAGCCGCGGTTTGGTAATCCCCGGATCGACGGAGATGCCGAATCGGACCGCGACGTCATGCAACATCTCGTCTACGTCCAGGGTCGCGTGACTGATGGTCGCCATCAAGACGTCGCCATCGAGTCTCTGCTGGAACGCCTGAACAGCCGTCGTTTTGCCGCATCCGACCTCTCCTGTGAGGAGGACGAAAGACTCGCCGCTGTCGATGGCGTAGGTGAAGTGGTTGAGGGCGTCGCGTAGTCCGGCGCTCTCGTAAATAAGATCGGGCTCTGTCGTGGCCCGGAACGGATACCCCTTTAAATTGAAGTGGGATTCGTACATTCGACTCCCCCCCCCCGAAGGCCCGTCGAGGAGGGGGTCTCGCTGCGAACCTCGGTTCATCTTCGCGATGAATAATGAGAATATCAAACGGCCACGGTCTGCGCAACTGGGCTCGCGCGGCTGGATTGGCCGCCATGCCCTCGGCTCGCGCGACGGCACTTTCCGCCGCCTCCGACCCCCTGGGTGTCGAACCGGAACGGTTTTCGCCAGGAGATTCGCATGCTTGCCGAGCTTGCGCACAGTAAGGGTTCTTACCTCTACGCCGATGGGATTCAAGCATTCGGTCAATTCCCAGTCGATCTCCACGAGATCGGATCGACTTCGCCGGAACCAACTCCTACAAGTGGCTTTTGTCGAGCTGGGGCGCAGCACCGTTCTACGTCCTCGAAGAGCACCTCGGCTGGCTGAAGGCGGATCGCTATGGCCACGGGCAAGCCGCGGGAACGCTTCCGGACTACCCCGCGTGTCGATCTCGTTGTTCAACAACGAAAGCGATGTCCAGCATCTGCTGAAGGTCCTCGGGACGTTGGCTTGATACGCGCGAACACGTCATCCATCGGATACAGCATTCACGAGACCTGCATGAGCCAGCGAGCAAGGAGCATGCTAGTGCTTGCCTGCCTAGTCCCCTGGAACAGAGATTCGTAACCTAAATCTCGGGCCCTTTTGCGCGCTGGCTGCGTTGTTTCTCCTCGAAATATCCCAATATGACTTCGTCGTCACGCCTTGCGAGCCCACAAAATGACCTCGAGCTTTAGGCCACGAACCTCTGTTCCAGGGGACTAGCGTGTCTGGTTCATCAAGGTTCCTTCGTCGTCCACTTTTACGACAAGCCAGCGACCAGTGTGTTCTCGAGGATCAACACGTGACAACACAGCCGTCTTTCTTCCGTTCTTGGTCAAAGTGGTAACTTCAACGTCGACCAGCGCCTCGTTTGGTAAACCAAAGTGAACCGGCATGGCATTCTGAGAATTGTATCCGGATCCGGTATCGAGAATTTTCATCCCCAGCAGTTTCCTGGTGCCGGATTCAAAGAGTCTTACTTCGGAGCCCGGATAAGTGTAGCGTCCATGTGCATCGAGCACCAAAATTTGAAGTGATTGGCGGCCTTTTCCCTCGGATAGAAGATTCTGGAAGATATGGTGCATGCCGAAACCTGTAAGCGCCAAATCCAGATCGCCGTCATTGTCAAAATCGGCCCACTGTGCGCCGTGATCGGCCTCTTGTTTCTCCAATAGTTCGGGAGTTATGTCGACGAATCGCTCGCCGTCATTCTTGAAGAGGTAGTCACGGTAATTCTTGCCTCCAGAGATGGTTCCGTTGACATAAAGGTCTGGATACCCATCGTTGTTATGGTCTCCCCACGTTCCCGTGTCATATCTTCCGTCGATCGCTAAACCGAGTTTCGGGCCGACGTTGACGAAAGCGGTACCATTCTCGTTCTTGTAGAGTCCATTCGGTCCGTAGTTGGCGAGAAAAATATCCATATGGCCGTCATTGTCGAAGTCGGCGAGGCTGGGTCTGACACTTCCGTAGCTGGACATCCCTAGCGGCCTTCCTCCAGATTCAACGCCTAATTCCGTGGCAACATCTACAAACATCGCGCCGTCATTGCGAAACAAACCATTGGCGTCGCCATCCATATTCGCGACGAAAAGGTCTAGATCCCCATCCTGATCGAAATCAAACCAAGCGGCACCTACCGTTCGGCGCGGGTCATCAACGCCTAGTGTTCCTGCGACATTGGTGAACTTCCCGCTATCATTTCGAAAAAGAACGTTCTGTTGATCTCTTAAGGCGACGAATAGATCGAGATCGCGATCATTGTCATAGTCGACCCAGCTGGCCTGGCGAAAACTGCCGCTCAGCTGAACACCGGACGATTGCGTTACATCGGTGAAATGCTTGCCATCCCCGTCATTTCGGTAAAGCTTGTTCCTGCTCTGGGTGCGAGATACGAACCCAACGAACAAGTCGAGATGGCCGTCGGCGTTATAGTCTCCCCAGGCAGAGGCTCGAGTCACGTCGGAATCCGCAAGCCCGACTTCCTTCGCAATATCAGCAAAAATTCCATTGTCGTTCCGGTAGAGACGGTTTGGCTTGTCTCCGAACCCCACGAAGATGTCGAGGTCTCCGTCATTGTCGAAATCTGCGACGGCATTCGTGAAAGTGTTTCCATCCTTGAAAACGTCCTCTTGTAACAACGTAAGCTCGGGGTTCCAATCCTTGAATATCTTTCTCGGAATCTTCTCGTCACGCATGGCGGCGTGGTAGGCAAAGGTTGCCATCACGGCTGCGTTGGTTTTCAAATCCGCTGGAATAACATGGTCATAAAAGTCCATGTTGTAGTGCCATCTTCTGGTCCAATAAGCGAGCCGGTCTTGAAGAAATTGAAAGCCAGGCAGTCCGGCTCTGTCGAAATTAACTTGGTCCGAGCCGGTATTGCTGAACTTGGTTAGGGTCTCGACGTTGAGGTCATAGAAAGGCTTCATCCACGCATCGAAAATGGGGGCGACGAGCTCATTGCCTTGCCTGTGAACGCCGCGAAATTGTCCCGCGCCATTATCTGAGTTGAAGTATACGGAGAAGTCGTCATATGCCGGCTTTATCCCATCTCGCGGATTGCCAAAATGTTTGGCAACGTAGGCTACCGAGCCTTTGTGGCCCATTTCCTCAGAGTCCCAGAGAGCTATGCGTATGGTACGACGTGGCTCTGCGCCGATGGATTTGAGAATGCGCATAGCTTCTAGGGCTACCGAGACACCGGCGGCATTGTCGGAAGTCCCCGTTGCTGTATGCCATGAATCAAGGTGGGCGCCTATCATCACGACTTCATGGGCGAGATCGGTGCCCGGGATCTCGCCCACTACGTTGACGAATTCTGTAAGTTCTTCCGAGATTTCTAAGGTGACTTCAATCTCTAGTTGAACTGGGATTTCTTTCTTGGTGAGCCGATAGACCCGGTTGTAGTGCTCAGGAACGAGTACTAGCCAGGGAACGGCGTTCTCGATATTTTGCACCGTCATGTCGCCTCTGTAACCCTGACGACCGCCAACGCGAACCGTTCCGTCTCCACCCCTTCCCGGATTCAGTACGACCGAGACGTTCTCAGATTTGAAAAACTGTTCGAGCTCTTCTTCTGTGACGTCCTCCGGTGGGCTCAACTGCCACCACGGCGCCTGCTGCCTACGTTGGAAGTTGATGTTCGTGCCCGTTGCCGCGTAAGCAGCGAGCGATTCTTCATCATGGCGAACGGCATCGGCAGTAAAACGTTCGTTGATGAGCTTCTCCGGATGGGCCAGCACAATGGCACCGCTCAATTTGCCACGGTATTTCTCCAAGTCTTCCTTGCTTTGGATATCGACTATCACTGGACTTCCAGCAATTTTGCCATTCGTTCCAGGGGAGAACGCGTAGGGGTATCCGATGATCGGTTGATAAGTCGGTTCGAGCATGTGGATCGAAGTGTATTTTTGCTCCCAGCTAACACCCGTTTCCCCCCAAGGCTCGAGAGCCGTGCTCGTCAGTCCCATTTCATCCATTTTGGCTCGAGCCCATAGCTGGGCTTTACCGATGCTGGCAGAGCCTGCCAATCTAGGACCGATGACGTCGCTCAAGTACCAGATATGATCCATTACCTGCGGACGTTCGGAGCTCTCTTCTCTAATCTTGGCAACGACGTCCCAATGAACTTTTTCTTGTGCAGACGCACGAGAGCTCATCAAGAGCAACAAAGCCAAATTTACCGTAGCCACTCGGAGTGAATTCATGCTCGCTCCTTTCAAGAATCGCGCGAAGTATATGCTGTCGAAAAGAGATGGAACAAAGCGACAGCGACTCACGTTATCGAAGGATCACCGCCATCTCTTCGCCGTCGCGTGAGAAGAACCGGAGGCTCGCGCCGCCGCCTCTGCGTCGCAACCGGGGCCGCGGCGAGGATGGACTCTCGGCGAGTGTTTTTCGCGAACCGAGTCGCGCTTATGAAGAACTCGTGCTCTGAGTGAACCCGCAACGAGCCGGTTTGGACGCTCCCCACATCACTCGCCGGAAAACTCACGCTCTCACCGGCGCCTATCACTTTTTCCGAGTTGCCGACGCGCGCGCCCTGATCGTCATGCAGCGGACCTCGACTCGCCGTTGCCGGCGATAAAGAGTCGTTGATGGACGCGATCCAGCGCCGCCTGAGGCGGTCACCACACGCTGTGGCCCGCCGGCCCTCCGTTGTTGACCCCTAAAACGAATGTCGGGTTCCCCCAGATGTCTTCTTGTCCGAGCTGGTCGCTGGCCGGTTGGCCGTTTCTCTGCGCGACCGCGGCAGCGGAAACGAGCACCACGGCGCACACGCCGAGACCACGATAGGCAGTCCGTGCGTTCATTGGAACCTCCTAGCCTCCGCCAAGCTAGGAGTTACCGCATCCAAGCGAGCGTTTCAAGCAACTCATTAGGTGGTGGCTAAAACTCTCCGAGCTCGAGAATCTGGCGAGCATGTCGTGCACCCCTCATGGGACTCTCGAAACCGCCTCCGCATCGCCGAGAGAGACGAATCCGAATTTCGCAAAAACTTCGCCCCCCGCCTCTGACCTCAAGAAGTCGTAGAGCGCATGGACCTCGTGCCGCTTGCGACCCTCTATAATTCCGAGCGAGTACAAGATCCGTGGCCCCTCCTCCCGCGGCACGGTGTAGACGATCTTCACGCGATCCTCGATGGCAGCATCGGTGCGGTAGACGAATCCGGCCTCGACGTTGCCGCTCGCTACCGCCGCGAGCGCCCCTCGGACGTCGAGGGTCGGGACGACCTTTTCCTGAAGGCGTACCCAATGGCCTTGGCTCTCGAGAAACAGCCGGGCGTAGACGCCGGCCGGGACGATCTGCGGATCTGCCATAGCGATACGGCCGAACGTCTCGAGATCCGCGAGGCCGTCCACCGTGTCGGGCTCTTCGCGATGGCGCACGACGACGAGCTCGTTCGAGAGCACGTCCGCGCGTCCCCCTTTCAGGATGAGTCCTACCGCCGCGACCCGATCCAGCTGCCGCTGGTCCGCCGAGAAGAACAGGTCCGCGGGCGCCCCGGCGAGAATCTGACGCGCGAGATCACTCGACGCACCGAACTGAGGCACGACGCGCGACGAAGGGTGCGCCTCGTGGAAATCGGCTATAGCGGTGGCCAGCGCGTCGGTCAAGCTCGCCGCCGCGAAGACGCGAATCGGCTCCTGCGCCGTGAGATACCAGGAGGGCAGGAGAACCACGTTGGTCTTGCTCTCGTTCAGAGCTCCACAGGTCACGTAGGACAAGCGTGCGTTGGGCAGCGTCACTCCGCTTTCGAAAGCGAAGTCCCCCAACTCGAAGATCGTGTTGTCGCCGTCCGCGCGGACCGGCGAGCTTTGCAAAAAGCACAGTGCCATCAGGAAGATTGAAAACCGCAATGGGCACCTCCCTCGCGCATCATAAACGCTACACCAGCGGCGACACGACAGCCCATTATTCCCGGAATAGCTCGAAGAGCCGGTCGGCAATTCCTTCGCGGTCGAGTGACGTGCCGTTCGCAAGAAGAGCTATGGCGAGGCGTTGCTCCGGGTAGAGCCGGAACAGCGTCGCGAAACCCAGACCGGCTCCGGTATGCTCGTATCGCTCACCCTCTTGCGAGGGAAAGACCCAAAAGCCCAGGCCGTGCTCCATCCCGGCACGCCGATAGTACGGAGGCGCGACGCTGCTCGGCCCGGCGCGAACCCGGCCTCCTTGCAGCATCATGCGCGCTGTCGCGGGGGCGAGAACGGACCGGCCTTCGAGCGTTCCTTCATTGAGCAAGGCCCGAAGCAGCTTTGTCGCGTCCGTCACCGGTCCCATGGCGCCACCATAAGCGTTCGCGTCGAGATAAAAAGGCGCCAACCAGATGCGACCGTTCTCGATTTCCTGAACGTAGGCGTCGACATTGCGGATCGCTGGGAGAAAAATGGTCTGGAAGTTGACGAGTGGATGACAGCCCGCCGCGATGTAAGGTCGCATCGCCTCGCCGATCGTGAAACCCGTGAGTTCCATGCCGAGTGGCTTCAGAATGTTCTCGACGACGTAGTCCTCGTAGCTCTGACCCGACACTTTTTCCACAACGGCTCCCAGCACCAAGTAGCCGAAGTTGGAATAGCGGCCTCGGCGGCCGGGACTCGCTCTGAGACGCGAGAAGCGCTCGAAGTTCTCCCCAAGGAGCTCGTTCGCGTTGCTTCCCGTCCCGTCTTCGGGATGCATCCAGCGAAGTACTTCGAGCCTCAAGTTTGGAAGCCCCGAGCTGTGGTTCAGGAGCTGTCGCAGTCGTATTTGAGGAGCCTCTTCGCCACGGAACGTGGTTTGAAAAAAAGGCAAGTACTGGCAACTTCATCCTCTATGTCGAGCTGTCCGCGCTCGTGAAGCTGAAAAATGGCCATCGCCGTCAGAATCTTCGTGAGAGACCACCACCGATAGATCGATTCGGGTTTCGCCTCGATACTTGCGGGGCCGTCGGCGAAGCCGAACGCGCGCTGGTAGACGAGTTCGTCATCTTTCACGACGGCCACAGAGAGGCCGGGAGGGTTTTCGGTGGCGACGAGACGCGCGAGGAACGCTGTGAGCTCATCGGTGCTCGAAATACGCGCGGGCGTCTCGAGTCGATGGGGCGCCAGCGCGAGAAGCGTGACACAGATGAGCAGAAAGACGAGTAGGACGCAGGTGAGCAGAATTCCAATACGTCGGACCGTCTGCAGGAGGCGAGGCGGTTCGAGGCTGCGTCGGCGAAGGACCCGCATGGCGGCGAGGATAAATCCCCCTTCGCCGGAAGCGCAAGCACTGGGCAAGAGAATTTGCTTCTCGACGAGCGCTGTACCAGAATCCGGCTCAAGGGGAACCATCGGATCCAGATTTTCGATCAGGACGGCAACCTACTCGATACGAGCAGTTCGGCCGCGTGAGCGGGTTGTTCATCGACGCGAACCGAACGTCTCCCATCAACCGCATATTAGGACGCCGCGAGAAGAGGGCTCCGCACGAAGCCTCCCAGAAGGCGGCACGAGCTGGACGGCGGCTTTCGATGGAATCTATGGAAGGTTGCGGATGGAATAAAGACGACGTTGAGTGCGGATCAACAACCGGTCGCCGACGATCGCCGGGCTCGCCATCGCCCACTCGTTCAGCGAATTGACCCCCAGCAACCGATACTCTTCGCCGGCTTCGATCACGAAGGTGTCCCCTTCCTCACTCATCGTGAAGACTTTTCCGTTATAGGCCCAGGGCGAAGCCGTGAACGCCGCCGCGCCGGGAGCGATGCGGGCGCGGAACACGCGCTCGCCCGTCTCGACGTCGAAGCGCGCGAAGATACCTTTCGCGTAGAGCACATAGAGAGCGCGGTCGTAGATCAGCGGTGTCGGGAGGTAAGTGCCCCCGGCGAGCCGGTTGTACCACACGACGTGCTCGTTCTTGTTCACCCGCTCCGGCGGGGTAATGTCTCCCGAGCCCCCTGGACGAATGACGGCGATGGGCTTGTTTTGCTCGCCCGCGCTGCCCGAGGTCACGAAGAGGCGACCATTCCAAGCAAAGGGAGTTTGGATGGTGACCACCGCGAGGCGCTTCATCCGCCAGAGCTCGCGGCCGTCGAGGCCGTAGCTGATAACCGCGCCGGGGCCGACCGTCACGAGCTCGGTGCGTAACACGTTCTCCCATACGAAAGGGGTCGACCAACCCGTCTTCCTTCGTTCTCCAACGTCCCGAGCCGTGCGCCAAAGCTCCTTTCCGGTGCGCTTGTCGAACGCGGCGATGAAGCCTTGGTCCTCGTTGTCGTTCAAGACGAAAACGCTGTTCCCGTGCAAAGCGGGAGAGGCCCCGGTCCCGAAATCGCGGACTTTCTGATAGAGCTTCAACGGAGTGGCCCAAGCTTGACGGCCTTCGAAGTCGTAGGCGTAGAGGCCGAGATGGCCAAAGTAGACGTACACACGCTCGCCGTCCGTGACCGGCGTCTCCGACGCGAAACTGTTCTTGCGGTGTCGTCCCCCCGGCGGATTGCCGTGATAAACCACTCGCTCCCACAACAGCTTGCCCGTCTCGAGCTCATAACAATAGAGCAAGAGACGGATGACGATCTCATGCGGCATCTCGCGGTCGCGCGCGTAGAGCCGTGCGTTCGTCTCCTCCGAGGAAAGCCCTTCCGCCCGCAGCGCGGCGACGTACTCGTTGCTGAAATCGGTCCCCAGCGACGGTTGTTTCATCGGCTGCTCGCTAGTGGCGGCCGTCAGAAAGATCTTTCCGTTCCAGACGACGGGCGAGGACCAGCCGACGCCCGGAACCTCCGCGACCCACTCGACGTTCTCGGTGGTCGACCAACGCTCCGGAAGGTTGGGATGGTTGGCGACGGGCATCGACTCGGGGCCTCGAAAACGAGGCCAGGTGCTCCCGTCGTCGTTCGCGGCCGCGGGGAGCTCGGGGAGACCAAGAACCATGGCAATGCCGATGGCGGCCTTCGCGCGGTGGAGCCAGTGGGAAAGGTTCATAGGCTGAATCTAAGCGCCTATGGGCGGTCGCCGCAACTCCCAATAAGCGCGGAGGGAACTTGGGCAGTATTCCATCGTATTGGCTTTCTTCTCGACAAAGTCGAAGTCCGGCGACTATCATCCGCACGGTGTTCCAAGCTCGGGAAAGCGTCGAGCGGCCTTATGGCTGGGTCGTGGTCGCGGGCTCGCTTCTGTTGATGACGGTCGGCGCCGGCGGTTACTACGTGGTGATCGTCGGTCTAAAGCTTGTGGCTCAGGATTTCGGAGGGCTGCGATGGGTACCGTCGATGGCTTATTCGATGTCCGTTTTTGGAATGGGGCTCGGCGGCATCTTCATCGGCAGATGGTCGGATCGGGTGGGCGTCGGCACGCCGGCGCTCCTTGGCGCTCTTATGATCATTGCGGGTGCGTTGACGGCGAGCATCACGACGGATCGATGGACATTTTTACTGGCCCACGGCGTCTTGATCGGCCTGCTCGGTAACGCGGCTTTGTTCTCGCCGCTCATCGCCAACACGGCGCGCTGGTTCGACCGCCGGCGCGGCATCGCCGTGGCCATCGTTACGAGCGCGCAAGCCCTCGCGGGCGTCTTTTGGCCCTCCACGTTCCAGCTCCTCATCGAAGGGTCCAACTGGCGAGAAGCGTACCGGGTATACGCGCTCGTGGCTCTCGTCACCATGGTTCCCTTGAGTTTACTGCTCCGACGTCCGGCGCCGATAGCGCCCAAGGGACACAAGCGGGAGGTGAGCGCGTCTGATGCCCAAATCCTCGGCCTAACGCAGAGCAATGTTCTCGTCTTGCTCAGCATCGCCATTGTCTGCTGTTGCGTGGCCATGGCCATGCCGATCGTGCACGTGGTATCCCATGCGACCGACCTCGGCTACCCGCTTGCGAGGGCTCCCGAAATGCTCGCGGTGCTCTTGGGCTGTGCTTTCTTCAGCAGGATCGCCTGGGGCGCGGTCGGCGATCGCATTGGCGCGCTCCGCGTGTTGTTGATTGGCTCTCTCTGCCAGGCCTTGATTCTCGCCATGTATCTTGCGGTCGATAGCCTCGTCGGCCTCTACGTAATCTCGGGACTCTTTGGCCTCGCCTTTGGAGGCATCATCCCGAGCTATGCGCTCATCATAAGCGAGCATTTTCCTCCCGGCTCCATGGGTTGGCGGCTCGCGACCGTCTATTTCTTTGGCGCCGTCGGCATGGCGATCGGTAGTTGGCTCGGAGGCGTGGTCTTCGACATCACGGGCGCCTATCGAGGAGCCTTCGCTGCCGGTCTGTTGTTCAACGCGATCAATCTCTGGATCGTAGCTGCGCTCGTGGCTCGAGGGGCGGAAACGCTCGAGGCACAAAAAAGCGACCTCTTCGCGTGAGGTCTTTCCGATGACGATGGCATTGGCCATGACCGGCACAAGGGGCTTGTCGCGCGAAATTTCGTGAAGTGTGGAGCCTTCGACCGAGCCAACACTCTTATACGTTTCATGAGCGAACCTTCCGTTCAAGTGCTCGGAACGCGGAGTCGGCTGCTGTGCGATGCTTCAGATATCAGAGATGCGGTTTGCTCTCGAATTAACGCGCGGCCGCGACGCGTATCTCGACGAGGAACTCGGTCTTGGCGAGCCGAGCCTCAACGCAGGCGCGCGCAGGGGGATTGCCCGGGCTCACCCACGTATCCCAGACACCGTTCATTTCCGCGAAGAAGCGCATGTCGGAGAGCCAGATCGTGGCAGTAAGAAGCTTGGTCTTGTCGGTGCCCGCCGTCGACAGCAGCGCATCGATTCGATCGAGAATGTTCTTCGTCTGCTGCGCGGCTGTCGGCGATGCCTCGCCGTCCACTTGGCCGGCGAGGTACACGACGTCGTTGTGCACGACGCATTGGCTCATTCGGGGTCCCACTTCGTGGCGCTCTATGGTCATAGCTTGTCTCCTCGTCAACGGTTCGTGAATAAAAGAACAGCTAGTTCTCCGTGATCGCTTCGAGTCCGTCCGGGTCACGAGGAAGCGCTGAGGTCAAGTTCTCGTGTCCTTCTTCGGTGACGAGGATGACATCTTCGACGAAAACCGATAGATCGTCGTCGTGATTATAGTACCACGGCTCCACCGTGAAGATCATTCCGGCCTCGAGAGGGACGTCGACCAGTGCCGGGTCGCCGGTCGAAAGTCCGATGTGGTGTCCATAGAAGCCACCGGCCTGCATGTAGCGCCGCTCTTCGAGCGGGATCTTCGCGACCGCGATGTCTTTGAGCTCCGCGAATCTCACGCCCGGGCGGATGGCTGCGATGATCGTATCGGACACAGCGGTCGCCATTTCGAGAGCTCGTCGTTGCCGCGGCGTGAATTTCCCCGAAACAGGAAACGTGCGGCCGACGTCACTCACATAGTAATCGAGCTCGGTTCCCACATCGAATACGACGAGGTCTCCATTCCTCATGACGCGATTGCGGCGATCGTGATTGGCCGCCAGGATGCGCCAAGGCCAGAGCGAGTTCGGGCCCGACTTCACAATCGAGGCGAAGGCCAAGCGTTGAGCGCCTCCGCGCTTGTAAGCGGCCTCGAGCTCAGCCGCGAGCCCGCGCTCATCTATGCCGTCGCGGACGAAACTCGCCGCGTGGCGAATAGCTTGGATCGTGAGAGCACACACCCGGCGCATCGCGTCGATTTCTTCCGGGCCGTGGACCATGCGCAGCCGGGCCATGTCTTCGAAAGCATTCGCGATCGATGCTTCTCGATAGTTGTTCTGCAAATGAAAGACGAGGGCTTCGGCGGCGCTCCACTTGGCAACGAAGTCCGATGTGACGCGAGGAATGGCGCCTCGACGCCCCAAGTTGACGCGCAAGGTCTTTCCGCGTGTGACCCATGCCTCGACGGCCGTCGAAAGCTCGGACTCGGAGCGAAAGGCCGCGATCCCTGACCGCGTCGAAGCGTCCGGGTCGGCCGCAAGAAGGCGTCCAGGAAAGTCGTTCATCCTCGATGAGTTCGCGTAGCGCGCGTCTCGCTCCGGGCTGAAGACGACCACCGTCTGAGCGTCGGCGTCGAGTACGAGCACGGCGTCTGGTAGCTCGAGCCCAGTGAGGTAGAGGAAGTCGTCCGACTGCGAAAAGTGAAACCGTCCGAGACACCGTAGCGAGCCGGCACGATCAGGACGCCCCCTCCCGATTGCCGCAGGCGCGCGAGCATCTTGCCGCGCCGGCGCTGATAGACGCCTTTCGAGAACTGCAGATCCGTCCACTCGAAAAGTCGCTGCTCCGGCGTCGGACGCCGCGGCGTCTGAGCGTAAAGGGCTGGGACGAGCAAGAGTGCCAGGATCATGACCGTCTTCATGTGGGTCTCCGGGAGTTACGATGCTGCGACGCCGAAACCTTGAATCGACGCCAATGCGAGATAATGCGCCGGCTGCAAAAAGGCGTCGACGGCGGTGGTCACTGCACCGCAGTTGCAATGCCCGAGAACGACGGCGAAGGGCGTCTGTTTCGGGGCCTGGCCCGCGACTTCGGAAAGACCCAGGGCTCTGGCGTCCAACGGGATGGCATGGCGTTGGTCGCGCTCTGAATGGCGATACAGGTTCGCGAACGTCTCGTTTCCTGCGTCGAGCAAGGCTCGAGCCTCACCCGCGTCTCGAGGCGCTCGCTTTGACGGAGCTTTGTTGTCCGGATCGATTCTGAAAACGATGTCAATCAACAGAAACCTCCCGGAGTTTCTAGTCCGTCGTTATAACACGAGAGATCGTGCCGGCAGTAGACTCGATCGACGCCCGTGCTGCAAGTTGACCGCGGCTCTCAAGGCTGATACGAAAGGCGCTGTGAATCGAAGAAAGTTTCTCCAAATGGGCGCCGCTGGCGCATGCATGGGGCTGGTGCCGTCTGCACAGCGGACGCCATTCGCCCTTGACTACGCGCCGCATTTCGGAATGTTTCGTCATCACGCGGGAGACGACTTGATCGATCAACTGCGTTTCATGCATGACGAGGGGTTTCGCGCACTGGAGGATAACGAGATGCCCGGGCGGGACATCTCAGTCCAGGAGCGGATTGGAAACGAGCTCGAGCGGCTCGGCATGCGGTCCAGATCTGCCGGGCGGTCGCGAGCCCGTCGTGCAAGATCTTGGACGATCTCTACCATCAGCAGATCACGGAAGGGAACTTGATCCCGAATATGGACAAGGCGTGGGACGAGATCGCTTATATTCAAATCGGAGACAATCCGGGTCGCAAAGAGCCGACAACCGGCGAGATCAATTATCACAACGTTTTTCGGCATCTCAAAGGCAAAGGGTATCGAGGTATCGTGGGGATGGAGCACGGCAACTCGATGCCGGGAAAGGCCGGCGAGCGTGCTGTCATCGACGCTTATATCCTCTGCGATCGAAACTAAGGAGGCACGGATGCTATCCAATAGAGAACGACCGAGCTTTATCAGCCGGCGCGACGCCTTGCGCTTCATCGGTTCTGCGACCGCCCTTCCTCTACTTCCTCCCGCGCTACCGCCTCACCCTTCCGTCCCTGCAGCGAAGGACACGTCGTGGCAGCCGCGGTTTCTCGACCGCAAAGATGTCGAGACGGCCGCGAGTCTATCCGCGTGCGTTCTCCCTCTAAACGATAGGCAGGGCGCGCGCGACCGAGCTGTGCACGAGTACATCGATCTCGCCCTCAGTCGTGCGGAGCCGCGCATGCAGAACGCATTCAGCGATGGACTCTCATGGCTCGAGTCCTATGTATCTATTTCGCGACAACGTAAGTTCACCGAGCTCGATCGCGACGATCAGCGGCGCTTGCTCGCGGAGATCTCGGATACGAGCCGCGCGAACGATCCTCGTGGGCATGCGTTCTTGACCCAGGTCCAACAGTTGACGATAGAGGGCTCGTGGCAGTGATTCGTCGACACGTTCTGTTGAGCACCTTTATTTTGGGATTGGCCGCGCCGCCGCCAAAGGCCGATGCGCACGATTGGCCCCAATGGCGGGGGCCGAACCGCGATGGCGCCGCGGCCTCCTTTCGCGAGCCTGCTTCGTGGCCGGAAGCGCTGAGCGAGTTCTTCAAGGTGGAGGTCGGTTTCGGCTACGCGACGCCGATCTTGGTCGGCGACCGGATCTACATGTACACCCGTCAGGAAGAAAACGAAGTTCTGTTGGCTCTCGACGCCGACTCGGGAAACGTCCTTTGGTCCGCTCCCTACCCGGCGCCCTTCGAAGTAATGTCGGCGGCGAGGCGCCACGGCCCCGGTCCCAAGTCGACACCCGTATTCGCCGACGGCCGGGTGTTCACTTTGGGCATGACGGGTATGGTCACGGCATTCGACGCCAAGACCGGCCGTCAGCTTTGGCAGAACCCGTCGCCTCGGGTCCACCCTCTTTACCATACGGCGACGTCTCCCATCGTGGATGACGACGTCGTGATCGTGCATGTCGGCGGCCACGACGACGGCGCGCTCACCGCCTTCGACGTCGCTACCGGCGCGGCACGGTGGAAGTGGGACGAAGACGGGCCGGCCTATGGATCGCCCATGGTGTTCGAGCTTGCGGGCACACGGCAAGTCGTGACGTTCACCCAAGAGAATTTCGTCGGTGTGGCGCGTGCAACAGGGGAGCTTTTGTGGCGACGCCCCTATACCACACCGAGCACGACGACGTCGCAAACACCGATTCTCTACGAGAACAGGGTGATAGAAGCGGGGCGGAGCAATGGCATTACCGCTTTTCATGTCGTGCGGCGAGGGGAGGCGTTTCATACCGACAACCTTTGGCACACCGACGAAATCTCGTTGCATATGACCAACGGAGTCGTCGTCGATGGCGTGTTGTACGGGCTCTCCCACTTGAACAGCGGGCAGTATTTTGGGCTCGACCTCGATAGCGGCGAGGTTCTTTGGAAGAGCGACCCACGCCAGGCAGAAAACGCTGCCATCGTCCGAGCAGAGAACACAATTTTCTCGCTCGAGGACGACGGCGAGCTCGTCATCCTGCGCGCGAGCCGCACGTCGTTCGAGGTTGTGGAACGCTACGAAGTGGCCACGAGCGCGACCTGGGCGCAGCCGAGCATCTCCGGCAACCGCATCTACGTCAAAGATGTATCGACACTCACTTTTTTGTCGGTGGAATGAGGAGGCCTCGGGCCTCACGACCTTTCGGGCCCGGTGGCCCTCGCTTTAATTGGACGAGGGGCACGAAAGGCAGAATGACGGATGGCTGAGTCCCGGAGCGCTCGAAAGCCCGATCCTTTCCAGACCATCAATCCTCCGATCCATCGAGCGTCGACGGTGCTCTACGAAAGCTACGAATCTTTTCTCGAAGCCGACCAAGCGCCCTATCACGGCAAGCTATACGGCACTTTCCGCTCGCTGGTGCAGCTCGAGCTCGAGAAAGCTTTGGCCGAGCTCGAAGGCGCCTATGCTTGCCGCGTTTGAGCGGCACGAAAAATCAAGATCCTTTCTTCGCGCGGAAGTTGATCCCGACCGTACCAAAGTTTCTTGCGCTCGACTGCTGCGGTGCGTCGGCGAAGACGTCGGCGCGCCAAGTGATCTCGAATCCTTCGAATCCCGTCGCGGCGACCGCCGCCTCGAGCTCTGCTTCCAGCAGAGCGCCGGCGATTCACCCGGTCCAGAGCTCGATTCGCTCCTTGGCTTTCTCGCTGACCGGTTTGTTGACGAGAATATCGGCGAGCTGTAGCCTGCCGCCGGGCTTGAGGACCCGCGCCATTTCTCTCAGCGCGGCGAGCTTGTCGGGCATGAGATTGAAGACTCCGTTCGAGATGATGACGTCGGCCCAACCATCAAGCACTGGCAGCTCCTCTCCGTAGCCCATGCGAAACTCCACGTTATCGAGGCCGGATTCGTTTCTCGCGTCCGTCGCTTTCTGGAGCATGGACTCGGTCATATCGATGCCCACCACGCGACCCTCTGGAGCGACCATGCGTGCGGCAATGAGGCTGTCGATACCGGCGCCGCTTCCTACATCCACGACGTGCTCGCCCGCCTCTAGCGCACCCACGCTGAAAGGATTGCCGGTCCCGGCAAACGATTCGATGGCTCGCTCGGGCACGCCGTCGAGAAGGCTCTTGTCATAGCCGAGGATTCCTGCGAGGCGTCTGCCGGTGTGGAAGTGGAAGCCCTGATCGGGGTCCTGGGCTACGGTTTTGTACTCATCGCGGATCGCGTCCCGCAAGGTTTCGCGGTCCACGGCCGGCGCTTTGGGAAGCGTGACTGCCATTTTCGGTTTCTCCTTCGCTAATGTAATACGCGAAACGGGCCGCCGACCGCCACGCCGCCTGTCGTCTATTTCGAGCTATCCGTCGAGCGCCTCGCGCAAGTCGTCGAGAAGGTCGTCGGCGTTCTCGAGACCCACGGATATCCGGAGGAGACCGGGCGGCGCTTGGGAGGTTTGTTCCAGCCGGGAAAGAACTCCGTCGCCATGCTATTTTAGCAGGAGACGCACTTATTGTTGTTGACGGCGCCGAGGCTCGTCAGCAGTGCGATCACTTCCGGGAAGGGCTGGATGCGCTGCACCGGCCCGTTAGCCATGTCGGCGGTGGTCTGACCTTCGCGGTTCACCGCCGTCACGTCGGCGCCTTTCGAGACCAGATATTCGATCAGCGCGACATCTCCTCGCGCGGCGGCGTTGTGAAGCGCCGTATTCCCCTCATGGTCCCGCGCGGTGACGTCCGCGCCGCACGCTTCGACGAGAAACCGAACGCCCGCCAAAAACCCGGCCGGGTGGTTGCGATGCTCGTTCGCGGCAAATCCCTCCCCGTAACCGGCGCCTGAAGCCGCGTGGATGGGCGCAATGGCTGGCCCTCCTTCGGGGACGGGCGGGAGAGCTGAGATATCCTTGATCTCTCGGGCTTGCTCGTCAGCCACGCGCGGCCGCTCGGGCGGCTTCTTGGTCCGGATGGAAGGATCGGCGCCGTGGTCCTTCAAAAGACGCATGGCCGCGACGTCGCTCGCATAAGCCGCACGCCAAAACGGTGTCGCGCCCGTCTCGTCGAGCCCCGATTGATCAAAGTTGTAGGCGCTGAACCATATCTTCTTCTTCAAGCGCACGTTCGGATCGGCGCCGCCTTCTAGAAGAGCTTTCATCAGCTCCAAATGGCTCAGCGTCTGCTGAAACTGTGCGGTGGGCTGGGGATAGCTCGCATGGGGTGCGTACCAAATATTGATGGCGGCGTAGAGCGGCGTGACGCCCGCCGGCTCGTTGACGAGGCTCGGATCCGCTCCTCGATCGAGCAAGATCTTGGCGAGATCGTAGTGCCCGTTCATCGTGGCAATGAGAATGGCGCTCGTCTTGGTGCCGTCGCTCAACTGGTTGATGTCAGCACCAGCGGCGAGGAGGGCTTCAACGGCCTCGACGTGGCCCTCACGTGCCGAGAGCAGCAACGGTGTCAAGCCGCCTTGGATGCCAACGAGCTCGCCATAACTCCTCCGCGACCGGCGCGGCAGAGCACTCGCGGTCTTGCTCTTGCCAGGCTTCAGCCAGCCGAACATCTTCGAGAAAAAGCCGGGACCGCCCTTCTTTTCGATCTTCGCGGTCACCGTCTTCGGCTCGTCGGCCGCCGCGGCGTTCTCGCGTGCTTCGCGCTGCTTGTGAAGCTTGGCCCGGAGCGCCGCGCGGTCTTCCTTCTCGAGCGCTGGGACGTCCACAAGGCTCGTCGCCAAGGCGACATCCGCGCCCCGCTCGACGAGCACCTCTATGACGCCGGCGCGTCCATAGGCGGCCGCGAACATCAAGGCTGTCTGGTTGCGCTTCGACTCCGCCGCATTCACGTCGGCGCCCTCGCCCAAGAGAAGCGTGACGGCCTGGACGCTTCCGGAGGCGGCGGCCAGCATGAGAGGTGTCGCACCTGTTGTCGTGGCCGTGTTCACGTCGGCTCGAGCTTCGACAAGGGTCTCGATCATCGCGGGATGGCCGCTCTTGGCGGCGAGGAACAAGGGCGTATAAGCGCCGAGTCTCGTCGCCGCATTCACGATGGCACCAGCGTAAAGCAGCATTTCGGCCATCTCGACGTCGCCTTTCAACGCCGCCCAGTGAAGCGCGGACATGCCGTCGCCCTGGGCCGCGTTGACGTCGCCGCCCTGGCGCAGCAAGGAGCGCACGGACGCGCGCTCACTCTGCATCGCCGCGTCGGCCACGGGAGAGTCACTCGTCGTAAAATCGACGGGCCCAGCCGCGATGAGCAAAGCGCAAAGCGCCGCCGCGGTGCTCAATCGAAGAGCTTGCATCGTCTTTCCTTTGAACCTCATCTATCAATCAGAGCGTCGTGGCGCCGGGCGTCAAATCAAGCGACCCGGTGCTGTCGCCGAAGCTTTCCAAATCGACGCCGAGCTTGTGCAGCAAGGGCAACATCATATTGGCCATGGGTGTTCCGTCCGCCGCCTTGACGTGCAGATTGCCGGTGAGCTGGCCGTTGGCGTGGCCCGCCAAAAAGAGTGGACAACGTTTGTGGTTGTGCAAGTTCGAATCGCCCATCGACGAGCCATAGAGAACCATCGTTTTCTCGAGCATGTTGCTCTCGCCTTCCTGGATGCTGATGAGCCTGTCCAGGAAGTAGGGAATGAGACTGACGTGGTAGCGGTTAATCTTGGCGTATTCGAGGACGTTTTTCTCACGGCCGCGGTGGTGGGAGGCGTTATGAAATCCCGTCATCACGCCGCTTTCGGGAAACACGCGCCCGGAGACGTCCCGGCTCAACTTGAACGAGAATACGCGGGTCATATCCGCCATGAAGGCGAGCGCTTGTAAATCGAACATGAGCTTCAAGTGCTCTTCAAAGGAGTCGGGAACGCCCACGGGAGCGTCGGGGAGCTCCCGCGCTTCGCCGCTCGCGTTGCGCTCTTCGACCTTCTCGATCCGGCGTTCGATCTCGCGCACGTTGTCGAGATAGTTTCCGAGCCGCGCTCGGTCGGCCGCGCCGAGGCGTCTTTCGAGCCGTGCAACTTCGTCGGGCAGCCAATCGAGAATGCTCTGATTGGCCTCGCGCCGCGCGGCGCGTTCTTCTTCGGTCCCACCGGAGCCAAAGAGTTGATCGAACGCCAGCCGAGGGTCGCGGATCATGGGAAGCGGCTCGGTAGGCGACGCCCAGCTGATGGTATCGGCGTAGACGCAAGCGTAGCCATAGGAGCACCCGCCCGACTGATCGATGTTCTCGATACAAAGCTGCATCGACGGGATGGGCGTGTCCTGGCCGAAGCGCTGCGCGTAGAGCTGATCGAGAGACGTCCCGGCGACAACGTCGGAGCCTTCGGTCTGCTTCGGATGTAGCTGGGTCAGGAACACCGCGCTCGTGCGAAAGTGATCGCCCCCGATCTCTGGCGGGGAGAAGGCTTCGGCCATGCGGGAATCCGTGTTGCTGACGATGGTCAAGTATTTTCTGTATGGCTCGAGAGGGCTCAAGCTGCTCGGCGTGAGGTCGAAGTCGCCCCCTTCGGCCGCTGGCGACCACAGGTTCTTCTCGATCCCGATGGCATTGCTACCAGCGGCCCCGTGCACCATCTCGATACAGACGAGCCGCGTGTGATCCGTTCCTGACGCGGCCCAAGCTTTGTGCGCGGGCACCATGGCTTCGAGGAAAGGGAGGGCGACCGTCGCGCCCACACCGCGAAGGACGGCGCGACGGGACAAGTGTTTGTTCGTGACGTACATCGGACTAATTCTCCTCGTTTTCGAAGACGGCGTCGGACTCGCTCAGCGTGCGGTCCGCTGTCCCCATCCGAAACGGCGGGCTTTCCACGACCCCGAGAATGAAAGACGACATGCGGAACTTGTTAAGGGCGGCGTCGCGTGCAATGGCGCGCACCACGGGCATGTCGTAATGCTCGACCCGCCGACCCAACGCATAAGTCAAAAGGCTTTCGGTGAAAGTTGCGACGAAGGCGTCCGAACGGTTCAGGATCGCGTCGCGCAATCCGAGCGGACCGTCGATCTGGCTCCCGTCATAGAGCTCGCCCGAAGCGTCGATGGGAACGCTTTCGTCCTTGAGCCGCCACGCGCCGGTAACGTCGAAGTTCTCGAGCGCGAGCCCAATCGGATCGATCACCGAATGACAGGAGCTGCATGCGGGGTTTTTGCGATGCATCTCCATGCGCTCGCGGACCGACAGTACGCGGTCTTCGGCGACAGCGCTCGTCTCCTCGAGAGCGGGTACGTTGGGCGGTGGCGGTGGTGGCGGCGATCCGAGAAGCACTTCCATCACCCACTTACCGCGCTGCACCGGAGAGGTGCGATTCGCCACCGAAGTGAGCGCGAGAATGCTGCCATGACCGAAGACACCGCGTCGGTTCTCATTGATGCCATCGCCGTCGAGCGGGACGCGCCGGAAGGCGGCGCCGGCAACGTTCGGGATCTGGTAGTGCTGGGCGAGGCGCTCGTTGACAAAGGTGTAGTCGGCCGTCAAGAGCTCGAGAACGCTCCGGTCTTCGCGGACCAAGTTGTCGAAGAAGAGCTCAGTCTCGTGTTTCATGGCGACCGCGAGCCGCGCGTCGTAGAGCGGATAGCGCAACGCGTCGGGGTTCAGCTTCGCGAGGTCCTGGAGCCTCAGCCACTGCGCAGCGAATCGCGTCGAGAGCGCTTCGGAGCGGGGATCGGCAATCATCCGCCGCACTTGCTGTTCGAGAATCACGGGGTCCGAAAGCTGGCCAAAAGCGGCGAAGCGCACGAGCTCTTCATCGGGCGGCGTCGCCCAAAGGAAAAAAGACAGGCGCGACGCAAGGTCCAGATCGCTGACGTGGTAACGCTCGCCGAGCTCTACCGTCTCGGGCAACTCTTCGAAACGGAACACGAAGCTCGGGCTCGCGAGGATCGCTTGAAGCGCCAGACGAACACCGCTCTCGAAATCGCCGTTCTCGCGGCCGCGCGCGTAGAAGCTCATGAGCCCTTCGAGGCCGAGCTCGTCGACAGGCCGCCGGTAAGCTCGGCTCGCGACTGCAGTCACGATCTCCGTGGCGCAGCTTTGCTCCTCTTCGGCCGAGACCGGACGGCACGTGAAGATCCGCCGCCGGCTCGGCGTATCCGAGACACCCGTCACGTCATAGGGTCCGCTGATGGTGAAATCCCTGAGATGCGGCAGCGTCGTGATGCCGTAAGCAATACCGATATGGCTGTCCGCGAGCGTGTGCTCGATCGGTCCGATGACGTCATCGATGGGGCCTTCCGACGTTTTGAGGAATGCGGCGGAGATGCGGTGAGGGCCGGCTTTGACAGCGATCCGCGCGGTCTCGAGGATCAATCCGCCGTCTTCTTCTTCATTCATCAGCGGGTCGATATCGAGGAGCGCGAGGCGCTTGCCGTTCATCGAGACCTCGACTTGCTCGTTCTTCGCTGTCCTGCCGTAAAGGAAGCCCTGGGGAGACCTGTGTGGCTCTATCTTGAAGATGTAGTCGCCATCCGCGGGGAAGTTGTGGACGACGGAAACGCCGCCGCGCGTACCGAAGGGAGCGCCTTCGACGTGACGCAGTTGCGAGCCCGTCCGCGGAACTTTGTAGCTCGTCTCGCTCGGGGTGGCTTTGGGGTCACCCACCGCTTCGCGGCTGATCCTCTCCGCGGCACGAAGATAGCTTTCCAGGACCGTCGGCGACATGCCCTGGACGTCGGCGATGTTGTCGAAGCTATGGCTTACCGTATCCGTCGGCAGTAGGGCATCGATGTCGACGTCGATCGCGAGAAGGTCTTTGACCGAGCGCTGATACTCCGCTCGGTTGAGCCTTTGAAACGTGCGGCGCCCCGGGTCGGGATTATCGACATAACGTGCGTCGAGGCTCGCTGCGAGCATAGTGAGAAGAGCTTCGACGGCAGCATCATCCGGTCGGGAAGCATAGGACGGCGGCATCATCCGGGCACGCAGCTTGCGGATCATCTTCTCCGCGGTCTCCGCGTTCTTCTCAGGATGGGCGGCGTCGAAGGACTCGAGCGTCAGCCCGCCGGTCATGGCCGCGTCGTTGTGGCACATGAGGCAATAGTCTTCTACTATCGCGGTCGCGGCTTCGGGGGAGAGCCTGGCCTCGGGCTCCTCAGCTTGGATGGGCGAGCTGGCGCCCAGGCTAAAAGACGCGATTCCCATCACGGCCAAAGCAAACTTCCCCATCGAAACTCCTAGACGCCCCTCGCTCCGCGTCCGACAACAATACAGGGTAGATCTTCTACGACCGAGGCTGGCTTCGCAAGTCCCACACCTCGTGGCTTTTCGAGTTACGGTTGCCTTGCACCGCTCCTCTGCGGCATCATCGCCTCCTCTTGAAAGCGCGGGACCTACCTGTTTATTACAACGCGTCCGAGATGCTCGACCGCAATCTCCCATCGCGCCGGGACAAGACCGCCCTCTATTCAGACGCCCGCACTCTGAGCTTCGGAGAGGCGGCGACTGAGGCCAATCGCGTGGGGAACGCGCTCCGCAGGCTCGGGGTCGGGATGGGTGACACCGTTGCGCTGCTCTCGCTCGACGGCGCAGAGTCGGTCTCCGTCTTTTTTGGAACGCTCAAGATCGGCGCGATCTCGGTCGGGATCAACACACTCCTGACCGAGAAGGAATATGCCTATATTCTCGACGATTTCCGCGCCCGTGTACTTGTCGTTCATGAAAGTCTCTGGCCCAGGATCGCGTCGATTCTCGACGTCGCAACGTTTGTGAAGCACGTCGTCGTCATTGGAGGTTTGAACGAACGTAGCGTCGCCTATCGCGATTGGATCGACGGCAATCCGGACGTGCTCGAAGGCGACCTCATCACCTTTTGCCGGGAGCAATTGGCGGAATATAAACGTCCGCGGAAAGTCGAGTTTCTCGACGAGCTTCCGAAAACGGCGAACGGAAAGATACAGCGCTACAAGCTGCGCAAGGGCCAGGAGATGACAAGACCATGACCGATTCGAGCGCCGAAGATCTGCAGTTCAACTACATCGAGCATCTGCAGCTAGAGAAGCTTCTGACAGCGCAGAAGTTCGTGTCGCCGCATCCAGAGGAGAGCGTCTTCGTGATCATGCATCAGAGCTACGAGCTCTGGTTCCGCCAAGTGATCCACGACCTCGAGCGCATCATCGCCATGCTCGAAAGCGACGCCGTCGCGCAAGCGACTTGGCTTATCCAGCGCCTCGGCCGCATTTTTCAAGCGCTCGACACTCAGCTCGGCATATTAGAGATGATGAGCGCCGCCGACTTTCAAGAGTTCCGGTCCTACTTGAAGCAATCGAGTGGCTTGCAGTCGCGGCAGTTTCGACAGATCGAAGTGATGGGCGGCCTATGCGAGACCGTCGGCGAAGCTTATGAAACCCGTGTTCGCGCGCAATGGCCGGGCCTCGTGGAAGAGGTCCCGACGACCCTTCACAGAGCCTTCGTGAAGCTCGTCGAGCGCCAGCCGCGAAGCCTAGTCGAAATCTACGAGCAACGGTGGAAGCAGTTCGAATTGTTCGCTCTCAGTGAAGCATGCGTCGAGCTCGACCGGCAGATCCTTACATGGCGTTCCAACCACGTGCGCATGGTCGAGCGGATGATTGGCGATCGGGCGATCGGAACGGGTGGCACCGAGGGGAGCCGCTATTTGACCTCGACGACACGCTACCGTTTTTTCCCCGAGCTTTGGGACGTGCGCAATGCTTTGACCGAAGCAAGCGGCGGCCGGACGTCGAGCTAGTCACCTCTGCCAGAGCTCGCAGGCGCCCGGCATCGTCGAGCCCCACCTCTTTGTCACGGAAGAACCCTGGGACCGGTTCTATGACAAGATGGCGGCTTGCCGTGTGTTGCGTCTCGAAGCACCCTGGCCATTGAGCGTCCGGATTCGCTGCAGGTTTCCTGGACAGGACGCTCGTCTCCAGCACCTCGTGAGTCGACGCCGGCGCCGGGTAAAAAAAACGAGGGTGAATGAAACGTTACTTCAAGATTGTCGCGACCCTGGCGGCCATGGCTGGGGTCTTTTTCCTCTTGCGCCTGTATATCTTCGTGGGAGATCGGGTGCCGGTGATCGTCGCAACGGCGGAACCGGGACGCGTCGAGGAAGCGGTGACGAACACGCGCGCGGGGACGCTCGAGGCGAGGCGTCGCGCGAAGCTCTCGCCTGAGGTCGGCGGCGTGGTCATAGCCCTGCCGTTTCGAGAAGGTCAGCGTGTCGCGAAAGGCGACGTTGTTCTGGAGCTTGATGATCAACTGCAGCGAGCACAGCTCGACCTCGCAGGGCGAGAGCTCGAAGCGGCGCGCTCCCAGCAGGAACAATCTTGTCTCGCCGCCGAGCGGGCCGCGAGGAACTTGGAACGTATTAGGCGACTGACCGAGGAAGAGATTGCCAGCCGCGATTTGCTCGACGATGCGGAGACCGAGTCTCGTCGCGCGGCGGCCGCTTGCCGCGCCGCGGGATCGAGCGTGGCACGGGCGGCCGCTTCCGTAACTCTGGCAGAGACCCGCGTCGCAAAGATGATACTGCACGCACCCTTCGACGCGATCGTTGCCGAGGTAGACGCGGAGATCGGCGAATGGGTGACACCGTCACCGCCCGCACTTCCGGTGCCGCCGGCGATCGACATTCTGGATCCGGAATCGATCTTCGTGAGCGCTCCCATGGATGAAGTGGACTCGGCGCGGATCGCCGTCGACCAGAAAGTCCGCGTGAGTATCGATTCTTTTCGGGGAAAGCATTTCTGGGGTCGGGTCACGCGGGTCGCCCCTTATGTACTCGACATCGAAGCACAGAACCGAACCGTCGAGATCGAAGTGGATCTGTATGACAGCAAACTGGATACGAAGCTGCTCCCGGGCACCTCGGCGGACGTCGAAGTGCTTCTCGAGGTAAAGGAGAATGTGCTTCGCATTCCCACAGCCGCGCTGATGGAGGGACGCCGCGTTCTGCTCGTCGGCGACGATCTCATGCTTACGAGCCGTGAGGTGACGGTGGGCTTGAGTAACTGGGATTACACGGAGATTCTGACCGGTCTCGAGCCCGGGGATCGCGTCGTCGTCTCTCTCGACCGCGCCGAAGTCGCGCCGGGCGCCGAAGTCGTCGTGGAGGCGGAAGAAGGCGCGCCTTGATCGAGCTCGAAAAGGTTTGCCGCAGTTTTCCGCTCGGCGAGGAGCGCGTGCACGCTTTGGTCGACGTGGACGAGCCTATTCAGGACGGCGAGCACGTCGCCATCATGGGGCCTTCGGGTTCCGGGAAGTCCACGCTTCTCAACATCCTTGGATGTCTCGATAAACCAAGCTCGGGCGTCTACAAGCTCGATGGGCGGGAGGTAGGAGGGCTGGGCGAGATGGAGCTCACCGAGGTTCGCCGCCATCAAATCGGCTTTGTGTTTCAGTTCTTTCATCTCGTACCGAGGCTGACGGCTCTAGAGAACGTGGAGCTTCCGATGGTCTTCGCGGGAATTGCTCTGTCGGACCGGCGTGAGCGCGCGACGCAAGCGATCGCTCGCGTCGGGATGAACGGCAGAGCCGGTCACCGTCCCGATCAGCTTTCTGGCGGCGAACGTCAGCGCGTCGCCCTCGCACGCGCGACCGTGATGGGCCCGAGGCTGCCTTGGTGCACAACTCGCGATCTCGGTCCACAATTGTCCTTTACTCACGGATTCGAGGTTCCCCATGAGCATTTTCAAACGCACTCAGCGGAAGTATGTGAAGAAGGCCTATCGCGTGAGGAATTGGCGTGAATATGAGGCGGGTCTACGCAACCGTGGGAGCCTGACCGTCTGGATCTCGCTCACCGCCGGCAAGCTTGTGAACTGGGACGCGCCCCGGCCGAGGAGGAGGAAACCGGGCCGTCAACGCAAGTAGTCGAACCACGCCATCGAGACGGCTGTCACCCTGGGCATGGTGTTTCATCTGTCATCTAGACAGAGCGAGGGATTGCTGCGATCGTTGTTCGCTCTGATGAAGCTAGACAATGATGTGCCCGATCACACCACGATCTCGAGGCGCAAGGCGAAGCTGGGTAAGGTCCCCTTCTACCAAGACAAGCAGAAGACGCCGTTGCACATCTTGATCGACAGCAGCGGTCTCGCTGTCCACGCCGGCCAGCTGCGCAGAGCACCAAATAGCAGGGACTATCGCAAGCTCCATCTGTGTGTCGACGAGCAGACTGGCGAAGTCGTCGCCTGCGAGCTGACGAGCAAAAGAGCCCGCGATTCATCGCGGGTTGCATCGCTTGTCAGACAGATCGACAGTCCCATCTCATCGGCCAGAGCTGACACCGCATACGACGCCAGCGGCGTCTATGAGGCAATCGAGAATCACAGCGCTCATCGCTCACCGAGGGTGCTGATACCGCCGCGCAAGGGCGCCCAGCTCGCATCGGGGCCGGCGAGCAGCCGACAGCGCAATCGCAACATTTGCAGCACAAGCTCGGCTCGGCAAACGAAAGTGGCACACAGAATCGGGCTACAGCAAACGGAGCAAAGTCGAGACAACGTTCCATCGCTACAAGGCTATCGTGGGCTCAGCGATGCGAGCGAGAGGGTTGGCGGCACAGAGAGTCGAGGCAAGGATCGGGTGCAAGATTCTCAACACCATGACGGCGCTCGGGATGCCTGATAGCGAGATGATCGGATGATGGGAGTCGGGGCCAAGCGAGCTCTCGGCCTCTATCGGAGTTGTGCACCAAGGCAGCGACGAGCTGCTCGAACTTGGCCCGCGTGAGCTTGAGCTGCAAATGTTTCGGCCCGGAGCTATCTGCGGTCACGAACGGCAAGTTGATTTCCGTCTCGACCGAAGTGGAGAGCTCGATCTTCGCGCGCTCAGCGGCTTCCTTCAGGCGCTGAAGCGCCATCTTGTCCGCCGCCAGGTCGATGCCTTGGTCCTTCTTGAACTCCTGGACCATCCACTTGATGATGCGCTGGTCGAGGTCGTCGCCCCCGAGATGCGTGTCGCCTCCGGTGGCCATGACTTCCGATGACACCGTCACCCACTTCGAGGATCGAGATGTCGAACGTGCCGCCGCCGAAGTCGAAAACGGCAATCGTCTCCTCTTCTTTCTTGTCGAGGCCGTAAGCGAGGGCCGCTGCCGTGGGCTCGTTGATGATCCGCTGTACGTTTAGGCCCGCGATCTTTCCGGCATCTTTGGTAGCTTGTCGCTGCGCGTCGTTGAAGTAAGCCGGGACGGTGATCACCGCGTCGGTGACCTTCTCGCCGAGGTAGTCCTCAGCAGCCTGTTTGAGTTTTTCCAGCACGAGCGCCGAGATCTGAGGCGGGGAGTGCTCCTTCCCGCCAGCTTTCACGCGTACGTCGCCGTTTTTGCCCTTGACCACCTTGAAGGGCACCATCGCGATCTCTTCTTTGATCTCGTCGTGCCGTCGCCCCATGAAACGCTTGATGGAGTAAATAGTGTTCTCGGGGGTTAGTGATGGCCTGCCGGCGCGCTACCTGCCCCACGAGACGTTGTCCATCCTTTTTGCCAGCGTTATTGAAGGCGACGACGCTCGGAGTCACGCGATCGCCCTCCGAGTTCACAATGACCTTCGGCTCCCCGCCTTCGATGACGGAAACCACAGAGTTCGTGGTGCCGAGGTCGATTCCAATTGTTTTAGCCATGTTGTCGTCCTCCTCTAAAGTGTTTCAGCGCAGTCGCTTGTAATGGTTTTGGACCACGTTACGATAACTAGTATAGCGGATAGCCCCGGGTTCGTCAATTAAAATGAGTGCCATGGCATTATATTATTTGATATATTAGAACTAATATGTTATACTTACGCATACCTCGATGTCAGGAGGATGTAGGCTATGGATTTCAACAAGTTAACGGAAAAATCCCAGGAAGCCGTGGGGGAGGCGCAGGCACTCGCGACTAGGCAGGGCCACCAGCAGATCGAGTCCGAGCATCTCCTTCTTGCTCTGCTGGAGCAGGAAGGTGGCCTAACCGAAACGATTTTGTCTCGTCTCGAGCCGAACCTCGCGTCGCTCAGAGCCGCCGTTGAGAACGAGCTCGAAGCCGTTCCCTCCGTAAAAGGCCCGGGCGCCGGACAGCTCTATATCGGAGCGCGCTTGAGAGGCGTGCTCGATCAGGCGCAGCAGGAAGCGTCAACCCTCAAGGACGATTATGTGAGCGTCGAGCATCTCTTGCTCGGCTTGGCATCGGATGACGGCCCGTCCGGCAAGCTTCTGTCTGAGCGGGGCGTCAGCCGGGAGGCGTTGCTCTCGGCTTTGAAGGAGGTGCGCGGCACCCAACGCGTGACCTCTCAGAACCCCGAGAGCACCTATGAAGCTCTCGAGCAATATGGGCGCGACCTCACCCAGCAAGCGTCATCCGGCAAGCTCGATCCTGTGATCGGCCGTGACGACGAGATTCGTCGCGTGATTCAGATTCTGTCGCGCCGCACGAAGAACAACCCGGTACTCATCGGAGAGCCTGGCGTTGGCAAGACGGCGATCGCGGAAGGGCTCGCCCAGCGCATCGTGCGCGGCGACGTTCCCGAAGGACTGAAAGACAAGCAGGTCGTTTCGCTCGATATGGGCGCTCTCATAGCGGGCGCGAAATATCGCGGTGAGTTTGAAGAGCGGCTCAAAGCCGTCCTCAAAGCGGTCCAAGAATCCGACGGGCGGGTCATCTTGTTCATCGACGAGCTCCACAACGTCGTCGGCGCGGGTAAGGCCGAAGGTGCACCGATGGATGCCGGCAATCTGCTCAAGCCGATGCTCGCGCGCGGCGAGCTCCACTGTATCGGCGCCACGACGCTCGACGAATATCGCAAGCACATCGAAAAAGACGCCGCGCTCGAAAGGCGTTTTCAGACCGTGCTCGTCGACGAGCCGAGCACCGAGGACACCATTTCGATCTTGCGGGGGCTCAACGAGCGGTACGAAGTGCACCACGGCGTCCGTATCAAAGATACTGCGCTCGTCGCGGCGGCTCTTTTGTCACATCGCTACATCTCCGACCGGTTCTTGCCGGACAAGGCCATCGACCTCGTCGACGAAGCTGCCGCGCGTCTACGAACCGAGATCGACAGCGTGCCGACGGAGCTCGACGAGGTGGATCGCCGTGTCATGCAGCTGGAGATTGAGCGCCAGGCGCTCAAGAAGGAAAAGGACAAAGCTTCGAAGGGTCGTTTGAGGCAGCTGGAAAAAGAGCTGAAGGACGGAAAAGCGCTCGCGGATGGCCTCCGGGCTCAGTGGCAGGAAGAAAAAGACCTTCTCGGCTCTGTGCGGCAACGTCGCGAGGCGATCGAGCAGACGAAGCAGGAAATCGAAAAAGCGGAAAGAGCGTACGATCTCAACAAAGTCGCGGAGCTTCGCTACGGGCGCTTGAACGAGCTCGGCGCCGCGCTCGAGAAAGCCGAAGCAGCGCTCGCCGACAGAAAGAGCGTTTTGCTCAAAGAGGAGGTCGGCGATGAGGATATCGCCGAAGTCGTCGCTCGCTGGACAGGTATTCCGGTGGCGAAGCTCCTCGAGGGCGAAGTCGACAAGCTGCTTCAACTCGGCGCCCATCTCCACGAGCGCGTCATCGGTCAAGACGAGGCCGTTGACGCGGTCGCGGACGCGGTCGTGCGCGCCCGTGCAGGCATCCAAGATCCGGATCGGCCCATCGGAAGCTTCATCTTTCTCGGGCCCACGGGTGTCGGTAAGACGGAGCTCGCCCGGACACTGGCGGCTTATCTGTTTAACGACGAGAAGGCGCTCATACGTATCGATATGAGCGAGTACATGGAGAAACATGCCGTGGCCCGTCTCGTTGGGGCGCCTCCCGGCTATGTCGGCTACGAGGAGGGTGGTCAGCTGACGGAGGCCGTACGGCGGAAGCCGTTCTCGGTCGTCCTGTTCGACGAGGTCGAAAAGGCCCATGCGGACGTCTTCAATCTGCTCCTGCAGATTCTCGACGAAGGCCGTCTCACCGATTCTCAGGGGCGTACGGTCGACTTCCGCAATACGATGCTCATCATGACATCGAATATTGGAAGCTCGGAGATCCTCGCTTTCGAGGGCACGTCGGACAGTGAGCACTACCTGCAAATGAAAGGCGAGGTGCTCGGCCAGATGAAGCAACACTTCCGGCCCGAGTTCTTGAATCGCGTTGATGAGGTCGTCGTCTTCCACGCTCTCGACAAAGAGCAGCTCGTCGCCATCGTCGATATCCAACTTCAGAGGCTCGCGCGGCGGCTCGCCCACAAACGGATCGAGCTCGCGCTCACGGATGGGGCGAAGCGCCTTCTCGCCGAGGCGGGCTACGACCCGGTCTACGGGGCGCGGCCCATCAAGCGGACGATACAGAAGTCGCTCGAAACGGAAATCGCGCGGCGTCTTCTGACGGGAGAAATTCGGGAGGGTAAAACTCTGCGGATCGGCGTCCAGGACGGTGCGTTCACGTTCACGAGCGAGCCCGTCGCGACGCCAGCCTAAGCGAAAGAGTCCTATCCGGTGTCGATCGGAACGAGCCGCTTCAGCTCCTGGAACCAAATCATGAATCGGTCTCAGCCTGTGTTAGCCCTAGAATCAACGGTTTAGGACTCGCTGCCGCCGCTCTTGCCGATGCGGAGGACGCCAGTACCTGCGCCTTGGCCCGTGATGAGCTTCGAGTGTGTACGCGTCCACTCCGCGTTCGTGAGCGCGAGCGCGTTCCACGCTATCGATGCTGCCCAGGACTCACCGCTGTCGTCCCACCAATCGCCATCGTCGCGCTGGTACGCCCACTCGCGCTGTGCTCCAGCGGTAGCCGACTTTGCCCAGATGAGGATGCGCCGGTCTAGCGCCGTAGTGGTGAACGAGCGATGAAACTAGGTGTCACCCGAGCCTTTGGTGACCTTGACGACTTGCTGGCCGATTTGCCATCGACCCCTCCCGCAACCTGTTCTACTTCGGATACAGCGACGGTTCCTAGTGGATTCTCGCGAGAAGCGGCGGCAGTGAAGGACTGGCAATCGGTCACGGAAGCAGGGGTGTCTTTGAGGATCGACAAGGGAGTGGCAGTCGGCGTTTCGCCTTGAAACGGGCGTCTGCCTGTCGCCATCTCGTAAAAAATGATCCCGACGGAAAAGATGTCGGAACGGTGATCGATTGCCTGTCCCTCTACCTGCTCGGGGGACATGTAGTTCATCGTCCCGACGATCACTCCCTCGGCTGTCTTCGCCACCGTAGGAAGGGCACTATCGGCGTCGCCTCCGGCAAACGCACCCGTTGGTTTTGCGAGCCCAAAGTCGAGCATCTTGGCTCGGTGAGGCTCCAGATAGCTCAGGGAGACTCAGGGATGGAAATGGCGCCCGAAATGTGGCTTTTTGCTCCCTGAGCCCCTGGAGTTATCTGGAGGATCGCGACAGTTTTGCGACAGTTTCCCGCCGGCGGCGTGGATTGGACACGGCTCGGAGCGGAGTGGAGCAGCGGTCAGCTCGCCAGGCTCATAACCTGGAGGTCGCAGGTTCGAATCCTGCCTTCGCCACCAGTTCAGTTTCCCCGGTGCAGAAGACGGCCCCTCGCCTTGCAGCGCGAAGGCAAAGTCACGATGCCGGCTGCATAGGGTCAGACGATCGACCTCCCGCTCTAGTCGCCTGACTCGATCGGCCAGCTTTGAGCAGAGCTCCTTATGGCTTCGCGGTTGTGAATGAAGCACAAGTCTTTGTCGTCACTACATGCGGATCTCCGTTTGGGTGATGAACTGCAAAAGTGGAGCGCTGAGTACGGGTGCCCGGATCTATCCTTTCTGTGCCGTCGGTGTTGGCTACGGCGCCAGAGGCATTTGAACGTGAGTTGCCGGTCTACGTGCGCCGGCGATAGCCATCACGTCGTACTCTTACTTCTACGTCGTTAGAGCTCATGTGATGGCGTGGGACAACCCGGACCTCACCTCCATCGCGCAGCGACGCAACGGCATCGCATCCCTAGGCGCAGGAGTCAAGCGCGCAGAGATACGGGCGGACGTGGGCTACATCGTCGACTCGTCCGAGCGCCAGGGCTACGTACGACTCGCCAAAGTGCTCGACGGTGTGGCCAAGACCAACCATCGCGGGCTGCTGGCGGAGGACGCCATCACTCCTGAGATCCTAAACTCGTGCTTCATCGATGACACGGCTGGAGCACCGGACGGCTGGACGCTCGTGAAGTCGACAGGGGACATCGCTACCTCCACCGACGAGCCGCTATTCGAGAACATCGCCGACTGGGGGATCCGCTCGAGTAAGCCGGAATATCCAAGGAATGTGCCATGTACCCAGTCGGATGAGACGAAGAAACGTGGCATCGAGTTTGAGCGATTCTCCGGCATCCGCCGCGAGGGACACCGAAGCTCTTACTAGCTTTCCGCGAAAGCTGCCCATTCGTGTGGATAGCCGTGAACGGCTCACCGATCGTGTCGAGTGCTCCAATGCGACGTGCGATCTCCACGTTGAGAACCGACCATGCAGCTCCCGTGTCTAGCTGTGCTAGCACGGGCGCCGGCATGTTCCCAGGCTGGATGCGGACATAGATCTTTGGCGAGGCCTCCGGTAAATCTGTGTCCATGAAGACGGCGCAGCCGGTGGCGAAGGAGTTCCCTTCGAGATCGCGCAGCATCCACTAATCGATGAAATGAATAAGCGGAGTATGTGTCAGCACAAGAGCGCTCACGCGTTCCAGCAGCTCATCGAGCGAGGTCGCCTCGGCGACGAGCTGACCCTCATGAATGGCGACCCAACGGTCGCGATGCGTGGAAGCGTTATCGGAGAGCCACTGGAAGTCCTTGGTTCGATCGGTGTCGAGTGTTGTGCCGCTCTTGCGCACGTGCGGTGGTGCTAGGAGCGACTGGAGACGCAAGAGGTCCTCATCGTGCGGTCGGGAGACGAGCGCTTCTTGCAGCACACCTCTGGCTTCAGAAACCCGCTCGTGCTCTAGCAGGTCGCGAATCCGCGCGAGCGCGTCGGTGGATTCTTCCCTACGAGTCGTACTCATCTCACCGCCTCAATTGTCATGATATCTCGAATAGCGACGACGAGCGATCCTGAGCCCGCATCAGCAAATCCGTCTGGGTACTGGACGAAACCCACGAGACTGTACAACCTAGTCGGCTTGATTCCAGTAGAACTGATAGAAGGCAACGCGCAACCGGACCACATCCACCTGTGTATGAGCATCCCTCCCAAGTACAGCGTATCTCACACGATCGGTTTTCTGAAAGGGAAGAGTGCGGTACGCATCCACCGAGAATTGCTGAAAGAACGTCGTATGACGGGCTTGCATTTTTGGGCGAAGGGGTACTGTGTGAGTACGGTTGGCCTTGACGAGGAGCGAATAAGAAAGTACATCCGGGAGCAAGAAAAGCTTGAGTCTCGCCAAGGTGATCTCGACCTGAGTTAACGAGAGACGGCCCCAACGGGGCCTTCCCAACGTCATCGGCCCCCTCGGGGGGGCCTTCCTAAACCCACGCCCTATGGGCGTGGTCGGTTAGTGGCGGCTTCGAAACGCAAGCAGCGACTGAGCGTTGGGGTCGGCACTTTGCTCGCAGCACTCCTCGTGCTCGACTGGCTTGTCGCGCAGGCCGGAGCCTCACCGGATCTGGCCATCGAACGATTCTTGACCGGCATTGCGGGCGGAATGGGAGTAGGTATTATTACCTACCGGCTTTGGAGCCTGTGGAAAACGTGTCGTCTCTACGGCCGGCTTCGCGCGTTTCGGAAGCTCGTCGTTCTTCGAGGTCAGGTTTTTGGGAGCGAGCCGTGAACCCATCCGCGACGCTGGCCCAAAACGAAAAAGGGGGACAAGCTTTTAAGCCTGTCCCCCTGATTCTATCCCCGAGAGGCGGTGCAGGGGGCACCTCCCGGGGCTGGCGTCGAGATTGGGGAGCGACGCCAAATGCGTTCTCACCCCTTGGACCAAGCAAGGGGCGTGCCAGCTTGTGCGAAGTCCTGATCGGGCCTCTTTTCAACAGTTTGCGGGGAATTCCCTATGGATGTCGGGCCCGAATGATTCAATATTGAAACTGATCGTGTCATTCTTACATTAAAAAATGAAACACCCAATCAACTTTTCCTTGAGGTGTCGTTCCTTCGTCCGCATGCCTCGTTCGTTTGATAGAATCTAACTACAATAACAATCTCGTTCCTTTTCAGAAACTGCCCATGAACCAACAAGTGGCAGAGGCTTTCAAGAAGCTCTACGACGAAAAGCGCACCGGTGTGCTCACGTGCGAAGCCGCTGCGGCGCGCCGTGCTGTCTACTTCCAGTCAGGTTTCGTCGTGAGCGCCTCTTCGAGCGAGGAGGAAGACCGCCTCGGTGAAGTAATGATCCGCCATGGCCGCATTACCCGGCAGCACTTCGAAGACGCTTCCAATTTTATTAAGAGCGGCTGGAAATTGGGCGAGATCCTCGCCGAGCTGAAAATCATCAAAGAGCCCGATATCGAGGCCTTCGTGAGGCTGCAGCTTCTCGACATCGCATGTACGCAGCTCATCACACCGCCCAGCCGCGTGGCGTTTTCAACCTTGTCGAGTGTCGACGCATGCCTCGAAGCGCCCCTATCCGTGGCCGATATCCTTATGGAAGCTGTACGTCGGACACCCGATATCTCCGAGCAGCTCGAAGCTCTCAAGAACGATGAGCGGACGCTTGGGTTTCCGACGGATCCCCTAAAGCGGTTTCAGCGGATCCACCTCCAGCCAGATGAAGGCTTCGTCCTCTCGCGCATCGACGGCACCCAGGCTGCCAAGGACATCTTTGCCGTTAGTCCGCTCCCCGAAGAGAAGACGGCACGCACGCTCATGGGCTTGCTGGCGGCCGATGTCGTCGAAGTGGGGGAAAACGCGATCGTTGAGCCAGTGCCGGATGATGACCTTGACACTGGTCAGACGCTGCATCAAGAGGCCCCTAGAGATCTGGAACGAACGTCGGTGGAACAGCTCTTCGAAGACATGAAAGACCAGGACCACTGGCACGTCTTGGGGATTGAGCGGGGCGCGAGCCAAGAGCAAATCAAGGAGGCGTTTTTTCGAGGAGCGAAACGATTTCACCCGGACCGCTTTCGTCGTATCACCGAGCCGGAGTTCCAGGAAAAACTTTCCTTCGTTTTCCATCGGATCGACGAGGCCCACACGACACTTTCCAACGACGAGCTGAGGGCGGATTACGAGTCGCTTCACGACAAAGAAGAGCAGTATCAAAGGACAGAGCAACCAGGGGCTTCGCCGGCCGAAATGAAGTCGGTGAAGAGAGGGGACCCGGACGACGCGAAGGCTTTCTATCACCGTGCCAGGCAAGCCTATGACTGCGGCGACTTCTGGGGTGCTATCGAGTTGGCCCGACAAGCGGTCGAGGTGGCCCCGGACGTCGCCGCCTACTACCACCTGCTGGGCTTGGCGCTTTTGCAGAATCCGAAATGGCGCCAGGACGCGGAAAAAAATCTGAAGATCGCCGCGAACTTGGACCCGTTCAAGGCCTCCTATCAGCTCGAGCTGGCGAAACTCTATGAAGAGGCGGGCTTACACCTGCGCGCCCAAAAATCGTTGGAGAAGGCGCGCGCGATTGATCCGAGCTTGAATGCGTCGGAGTAAGCAGAGTCTCACCATGCACTGAAAAGCGACAGCTATCCATCTGACGTGCTTTCCCTCTCGTACAGCTTCAACTTGCGCCACAGCGTGGCGGTCGTGATCCCGAGCCGCCTTGCGGTGTTCTTGCGGCTTCCATTGCACTCGGCCAGTACTTCGAGAATGTACTCCTTCTCGAGTTGCTGAAGCGTCAGCAAGCTTTGCCGTGCCTTGTCGATGAGCTTGTCCTCTTTGCGCTGCGTCTCTCCGAACGGGAGGTCGTCCATGCCGAGAATGCCGTCGCGATCGAGTGCGGCGGCACGCTCGATGATGTTCTCGAGCTCGCGCACGTTGCCGCGCCACGGCTGCTTCATCAGTCGGTCTATCGCACGCGGCGATATGGGCGGCGGCTGTGTCATGCCCATTCGGTCCGCAATCCGCCGTGCGAAGTGTTGCGCGAGAGGCGGGATGTCCTCATGACGCTCGCGCAGCGGTGGAAGCTGAATCGGGATGACGTTTAATCGATAGAATAGATCTTCTCGGAAGGTGCCGTCCTCTACGCTTTGCTCTAGGTCGCTGTTCGTCGCAGCGATGATACGGACATCGAGGAGGCGGCTCACTGTCGTACCCACTCGGCGCGCCTCTCCGTTTTGGAGAAAGCGAAGCATCTTCACTTGTGCCATGGGCGTCAGCTCGCCGACCTCGTCAAGAAAGGCGGTGCCACCATCTGCCTCGTCGAAGAGGCCGTTCTTGTCAGCATGCGCGCCCGTGAACGAGCCCTTGGTGTGGCCGAAGAGCTCGCTTTCTTGCAAGTTCTCGGGGATGGCGCCGCAATTGATGATGACGAGAGGGTCGTCCTTCCTCGGCGATCGAGCGTGCAACGCCCGCGCGACGAGCTCTTTTCCCGTCCCGCTTTCGCCGGTAATGAGCACCGTGGAGTCGAGGCGCGCCACTTGCTCGATCATTTTCAGCACTTCTTGCATGCTGGGCGAAGCGGTGACGATCCCTTCGAAGGGATGGTCTCCGCGGACGGCCCTTTCGAGCCGGCGCACGCGTTGCGTCAGACCTTTGCGCTCGAGCGCGCGCTCGGCAACGAGAGTGAGCTCCTCCGGCGGGAAAGGCTTGGTAAGGTAGTCGTAGGCCCCAGACTTGATGGCATCGACCGCGCCCTCAATCGTTCCGTAAGCGGTCATGACGACGACCTCGGTGTCGGGGAAGAGCTCCTTCGTTTTCTTGAGCACGTCGATACCGGACATACCAGTCATGCGCAAGTCGGTCACGATGAGGTCGAACGGTTTTTGCGCTAGAAGCTCGAGCGCCTGATCACCACTTTCAGCGGCAGCGACGGCATAGCCCTCACGCCGGAACGTGATCACCATCGATTCTCGAATGGGTGCCTGATCATCTACGACGAGCACGGAGGTCTCGGTGGCCTCGGTGGCCGTTTCCTCGGGAGATTCCTCAACGACGGATTTCGATCTGTGTTCGCTCATTTGAAGTCAGGGGGAATCGGAGTCGAAACGAGCTCCCTTGCCCCACCTCGCTTTCAACTTCTGTCTCACCAGCATGCGCCTCGACGACGCGGTTTACGATGGCCAAACCGAGCCCGGTCCCGTCGGCTTTGGTTGTATGAAAAGGTTGAAAGATCTTTTCCTGCTCGCTCTTGCTGATGCCCGTGCCAGAATCCGTCACGACGACCTCGAGAAAGCCGTCACCTTTGTCGGATCGGGTTACGGAGACGTGCAAATCGCCACCATCCGGCATCGCCTCCGCGGCGTTGATGAGAAGGTTCCAAAGGGCCTCGCGCGTTTGTGCCGGATCGAGCTCCACTTGGGGCAAATCGGGCTCGTATCCTTTCTGGATGGAAATCTTGTTCCCCTTGGGTTCTTGCGAGATGAGCAACAGCAGATCGTCGAGTATCTCCGTGATGTAATGCGGTGTCTTGTGAAGCGGGCGCGGCCTCGCGAAGCGAAGAAAATCCGCCACGATCCCGTCAAGCCGCTGCGACTCTTCGTCCACCACTTCGAGGAGCCGCCGATCGTCGCCGTGCAGCTCCAGGTCGCGTCTGAGCACACCGACCGAGTTCGAGATCGCGCCGAGTGGGTTTCGAATCTCGTGAGCGATTTGTGCGGCGAGTTCTCCCATGGCGGCGAGTCTCTCAGAGCGAATCAACTTTTCTTGAATTTCTTTCAGCTCTTCATAAGCGCGGCGCGTTTCCTGAAAAAGCTCGCGATAGCGCTTCTCAGACTCGCGAAGCCGGGCGGTACGCTCGCGAACCTTGCCTTCCAGCGATCGTTGGTAGTCTTCGTTCTCGGATTCGAGGCGGCGTTTCTCTCGAAGGAGAGTGTTGCGCTCGCATGCACGTTCGACCACGACGAGCAGAGCGCGTCGGCTGACGGGCTTGGTGATGTAGTCGTAAGCGCCTTCTTTCAACGCTTCGACCGCCGTCGAGAGATCGGGATGGCCGGTGACCATGACCACGCTCATCGTCTCGTCGCGCTCGGCGGCATAGCGAAGCAAAGACAGTCCGCTCTCCCGGGGGAGCATGAGGTCCGTGAGCGCGGCGTCGAAACGCCTGGTCTCGAGGCGCTCTTTGGCTTCAGTGAAACTGGATGCCGTGACCACTTGATGTCCTTCGGCTTCAAGGACATCCTGGAAAGTGGCGCGGACGGTTTCTTCGTCGTCGACGATCAGAATCGATGGCAAGAAGTTTCTCAGGATAAGGTGATAAAGAGAAGATAACATCTTAGACTTCTTTTGGGCAAAAAAGGGAGGGAACGCGACATGGCTTGGATTGACACCGTTTCGGAAAAGGACGCGACCGGAGATCTTCAGCGTCAATATTCCGCCGCCTTGAAGCGCGCAGGGAAAGTCTTTCAGATCGTCAAGATCCAGAGCTTGAGGCCGGACATCTTGCGCACGTTCATGGAGTTCTACATCAAAGTGATGCACGGAGCTTCGGGGCTCACGCGCGCCGAGCGCGAGATGGTGGCGACGGTCGTCTCGAAGACCAATCACTGCCATTACTGAACGGAAGCTCACGGGGAGGATCTCCGTCAAGCTTCCGAGAACGACGCGCTCGCGCGTGCGGTGATGGATGACCCGGCTGCGGCCGAGCTCACGCCGCGGCAGCGAGCGATCGTGGACTTCGCCCTGAAGCTAACCGACAAGCCGAGAGATGCAGCGCGCGGCGACCTCGACCCGCTACGGGCTCATGGCCTTTCGGATGAGGACATCCTCGTGGCAGCCTAGTCCACGTCATCGGCTATTTCAATCACATCAACCGCGTCGCCGATGCTCTTGGGGTGGATCTGGAGCCGGATATGGCAGTTTCACCGTATTGACGTACGGCTACCCGCCGCCTCCTCTTTGATTGAAGAGTGGCTGGGAGCAGATAGCCGGTAGCGACACGCAAATACGATCAATCAATTCACGGACGGGTCATCAGGTGAAAACTCTCGGAAGCGGGACAATGTGCGCCATAATTTGAGCTGTTCGTCCAGGTGGCCTTCTAGGCGAGCGGCGCGAATGATCAAGTTATCTTCGTCCAAGAGTTTTTGTTTCTCGTGCGGTGGGATGTCCACGAAGGTCGCGACGTGATTCACGAGCTCTTCGAAAGGCGCGTCGTCTGGCACGCGTTGAGATTCGGGCTCGGAGCGACCGCTTTTTTGGAGAAGCTCGTTCCATCGAGAACGTACCGCGCGAAGAAGCGCCGACGTCGCTTCGCTGGGCTCGGGTGAGTGCTCGCGGGCGGGCTCGATGCGACGCACCCGATACAGCTTGCCTTCGGCGAGCTCCGAGGCCTCGGGCTCCAGAATCCGCACCCGCTCGACACCTCGGAGTACGATTCTGAATCGGCCGTCCTCGAGTCTTTCATGCTCTACGAGCCGCCCGAGCGTTGCGATGTCGTGCACCGGCGGTGTGCTCTCATAGTCAACTTTCCATCCGGGCTTCAGCAAGACGACGACGAGCAGGCCGTCCCCTTTCGACGCGTCTTCGCCCATCTGGCGGTAGCGGGGCTCGAAGAGGTGAAGCGGCAGCGCGACGTGAGGAAAGAACACCGTCTCCGGCAGCGGAAAGATCGGCACCCGTCTCAAGCTCCGACTCCAACGAAGGAATCGATCAGGGTGCCGTCCAGATCGAAGATGACGAGCTTCATCACGAGGGCATTCTAACGCCGTTGGGGCCTTCGCTCGTGTGGGATATACTTTCCAAGGGGTCGACATAGGGCTTTATGTTAGAGCTTTCCCGCAAGAGTGATTACGCCCTTCGCGCCGTCATCTACCTGTCGCGTATCTCCTCAGGCAGCTACGGTCGCGTATCTGAGATCGCCAAAGCCAAGGACATCCCACAGGCGTTTCTGGCCCAGATCCTGCCGATTCTCGCGAATCGCGGCGTGGTCAAGTCGCAGCAAGGGGCGCATGGCGGCTACGCCCTTGCGCGCTCACCGGAAGCCATCTCTTTTCTCGACGTGATCGAGTCGGTGGAGGGACCTCTGCGGCTCAACAAATGCGTGGAGTCGGAGCATGAGGACTGCTCGATTCTCGACAGTTGCGAGATGCAGTATGTGTGGGATCAGGCGCAAACGCGGTTGGTCGAATTTCTGGGCGGTGTGACGATGGCCACGATGCTTGAAGCCCCCCACCATGGCCGGCAGACGCCCATCTCCATTCAAACGGACGGCTGACGCGATGCTTTTCAGTGTCCGGCCTCGTACTCCTCTGCACGGTGCATGTCGAAGGCACCGTGTTCCGGATTCGGCACGAACCCACGAAGCTCGGCGTGACATCGGTAACAAACCGTGACCTCGCTGAGCCAATGGTAGAGCGTGAGATCCGCGATGGACGCCACGACGAGCACGGCAAGCGCCGCCGGAAAGTGCCAGAAAGCATAGGCGATCGATGACAGCACTACCGTCGCCGTGACGGCCGCGCAGCCGAGCTGCTGCGGGAAGTCCTTGCGCTGATACAAAAAAAGGTTCTCGCATTGGGGGCAGCGCTCGAGAGGACCGCCGTTCAAAGCGTCTTCGCTCGGCTGCACCGCGTGCTCGTGACCGCAATGCTCGCACCGCCCCGCCCCGTTTTCCGGGGGCAGGCTGTACATGTTGTAGAGCGAGCATTGATCGCAGTAATAACCGACCGACAGCGCCGTCATAGGGGATAACCTGTCGCCACGAGTAGAAACTGCGAGAAGCTCTCGCCGAAGAGCACGAGAAACGAGGCCACGTAAAGAAGCCCGGTGGCCGATTGCGTCGACCGAATCTTGACCGTCTGCCAAATGAGTCCGCACAGAAGGAGCGGTGCGATGAGACCCATGAGGGTACGGAACAAGAAGAACAGGCCTCCCGTCGAGTAGATGAGATCCGCGGCGCGGCCCACCTTCAACACTTCGAAGCCGCCATAGAGCAGCACGGCCACGACGACCGCCCAACGCACCAAGACCGCGACAACGAGCCATAGCGCCCCATTGCGTAGCGGTGCGATCGAGAGGCTAGTATCGACGAGATACCAATGCCCCAGAATCAGGGAACCGAGCACGGCGCCGAGCATTAGCGACGAGCTGAGGCTACCGGCAATGGAAAGCGCGAGCAGATCGGTGCCGCGGGTGTTGGACGTGACGGCGAAGAGTACGGATGCGGCGACGGCGGCGGTCGCCGGGAGCACGAGACCTACCCTTCCGGTGCCCCCGCTGCGGCGAAGGGAGGCGTACCAGAGCCCGGCGACGATGGCGAGGCCAAGCCACACGAATCGCGACGTGCCCACGTCGAAAAGCGCCGCCAAGGACGCTGACGCGCTGGCCGAGGCCGCGCAGAAGCGCAGAAAGCTCTTCGGGAGCTCGTTTGCCAACGCCAGAAGCGCGGCGATGAAGAGCCCCCCCGAGGCCATATGGCCGGCGAGGAGAGCTGAGATGTTCCCGATCATTGGTCGCGCGTCGCTACGACAGCTTGTGGTGGATCCAGTAGCGGAGGTCGGGCGTGAGCTCGGAGGCGCGCATGCCTTCTTCCACGATGGTCTGGCAGCCGCGGGCGCGAGTGGGCAACAACAACCCCTCCTTCGCGATACTCATCTCGCAATTGCCGCACTCGTTGCTCCAACAAAAGCGCCCCAAGACAGTGACTTCATCCCTAACTATATATTGGACACAGGCGAGAAGGACCTCGCCTCGCGGGACGTCGAAAGGGGTACCCTCGATCTCGATCCGAACGAGATCGGACGTGCTCAAAGAGGAGGTCCTTGGACTCCGCGCGTAGGCGCTGCGCTCTTTAGATCTGGCTCTGACCCTAGACTTGAAACGACTCGCCGCAGCCGCAACTTCCGGTCGAGTTCGGGTTGTTGAAACGGAACCCTGATCCCATAATGTCTTCCACGTAGTCGATCTCCGTGCCGTCGAGGTAGAGGTGGCTGCGTTGATCGACCAAGAGCCTCACGCCATCGTGCTCGAAGACTTCGTCACCTTCCGAAGCGGCGTCGTCAAGTGCGAGCTGGTACTGGAATCCGGAGCAGCCACCGCCCACGACGCGCACGCGAAGCGCAGCTTCCGGGCGGCCGTTGTGCGCAAGGAAATCCTGAACCTTCGTGGCGGCCAGTGATGTCATCGTAATCATTTGCTTCTCCTAGAATCTCGATTGCCAGTTCCCCACAGGATAACCCTTTGAACGCGCGGTGGCTCCCGGATATCTGACTAAGACACTCAGATATCGCTAGTATAGGCCGGCGGCGAAAAGAGTGTCAACCCGATCCGCACGTGCATGGCGCGTCGAGATGGGTTGACAACCCGCGGGAGCGTTTTCTACCATGAACGGTTCTCGCTTCTTAGAAGATAAAAACAGCATCATGGAAAGACTCGGGCACTACGATCTCCATGCGCACACGACGGCGTCGGACGGAAAGTTGTCGCCGAGGGAGTTGGTACGCTTGGCGAAGGCTCACGATTTGAAAGCGCTGGCGATTACGGACCACGACACCGTTGAAGGTGTTGCTGAGGCCAAACGCGAGGCCGATGGGCTCAGCCTTGAAATCGTGGCCGGCGTCGAAGTGAGCGCGCATTTCGGCGACGCGCCGGTGCACATTTTGGGCCTCTTCGTTGACGAGCACGACCCCGAGCTCAACGCCTTTTTCTTGGAGGTGGGCCGGTGTCGTGTGGACCGAGTCCGCCAGATGTGTCAGAAGCTCGAAACGCTGGGCTTCGACATCGCTGCCGATGCCGTTTTCGCCAAATCGAGCCATGGAACCGTTGGTCGGCCGCACGTCGCGGAAGTGCTCATCGAATCCGGCCAAGTGGCGGATATCGCGGAAGCGTTTGGCCGTTTTCTCGGGGAAGACGGGCCCGCTTATGTCGGCTACGACAACGTCACGCTCGAGGACACCGTCGATCTCATTCGACGCGCGGGTGGTATCGCGTCGTTGGCGCATCCAGGCCTTCTCGTAGATGACACGCCGATCATGGACATGGCCGAGAGCGGGCTGCATGCTCTCGAGGTTTATCACTGCGATCACACGCCCGAGAAGGTCGCGCGCTACGAGAGACTCACAGAGGAGCTAGGACTTCTCAAAACGGGCGGTTCGGACTTCCATCGCCAGCTCGGCGATGAACCGCCGCGTCTCGGCTGTCCCGAGCTCGCCGAAGAAGCGTTCGAGAAGCTCCGCGCCGCGGCGCAATGAGCGAGCACCGCGTCGCCGCTCTCGAGGATGTCCCCGACGGCGCGACCCTCGCCGTCGACATCGGGAACAAGCGCATCGCGATTTTTTGCTACGAAGGACGCTATTTCGCCCTAGACGAAACCTGCCCACACCGCGGCGCGCCGCTTCACCAAGGCACGATCGAGAACGGAATCATCGTGTGCCCGTGGCACCAATGGCAGTTCGAACTCACAAGCGGCTGCTCCCCGGTGAACCCGCTTTCGAAGATCCGAACCTATCCCGTCCGCATCGACCGCGGCGCCATCTGGATAGAGCTCTAAGCAAAGCTTCGAGCGACACAACCACCCGATGTTACGCCGAGCGCGGACGGCGAGCAACCTTTCCGCTGCGCGAGTAAACCGGATCAATGTTAAGAAAACTGATCTTTAATCTTGGTAGGTAGCTCTCAAGCTCTTGCGGACGGCTTCTAGCGTTCGGTCGAGGTCGTCTTGCTCGTGGGCGAGTGAGACGAAGAGCGCTTCGAATTGGGATGGCGGTAGGTGTATGCCGGCCTCGAGCATGTTGCGAAAAAAGCGAGCGTGGCGTCTTGTATCGGCGCTCGTGGCTTGTTCGAAATTCGTTACTTCGCCCTCGGTGAAAAAGAGCGTCATCATCGAGCCGACGCGGTTCAAAGCCAGCGACAAGCCGAGCTCCTCGAGGATGTTTCGGATTCCCGTCTCGAGGAGCCCGGAGGTGGATTCTAGGCGCTCCCACGCATTCGAGGTTTCGAGGGCTTCGAGCTGTGCGAGCCCCGCGCTCATGGCCAGCGGATTGCCGGACAGCGTTCCTGCTTGATAGACGGGGCCCGCCGGGGCTACTTGCTCCATGAGATCGCGGCGTCCGCCATAGGCGCCGACCGGAAGGCCGCCGCCAATCACCTTACCGAGCGTCGTGAGGTCGGGCGTGACGCCGTAAAGTTCTTGAGCGCCGCCGCGGCTGACGCGAAAGCCTGTCATGACTTCGTCGAAGATCAAAAGAGCACCGTGGTCGGTCGAAAGCTCACGCAGGCCTTCGAGAAAGCCTTTTGCGGGCGGCACAACGCCCATGTTACCGGCGACGGGCTCGACGATCATGGCGGCGATCGCGTCCGGCTCGGTTTCGAGCACGCGCTTCACCGACTCGAGGTCGTTGAACGTGGCCGTTCTGGTCAAAGAAGCGAGCGACGCGGGGACACCCGGGCTATCGGGAACGCCCATCGTCAAGGCTCCAGAGCCGGCCTTGATGAGAAACGAGTCGCCGTGGCCGTGGTAGCAGCCTTCGAACTTGAGTATCCCGTCACGGCCAACCGCGGCGCGCGCGAGACGGATGGCCGAGAGTGTCGCTTCGGTGCCGGAGTTCACCATACGGACGACGTCGACGGACGGGACGAACTCTGTGACTCTCTTCGCCAAGTGCACTTCGGGAGCGGTCGGTGCGCCGAACGCCGTTCCGCGGTCGACCGCTTCTTTCAAAGCCGCAACGACACTCGGATGACGATGTCCGAGGATGAGCGGGCCATAGGCGCCGATGTAGTCGATGTAGTCCTGACTGTCTTCGTCCGTGATGCGACAGCCCTGGCCTTCGCGGATGAATCGCGGGGCCATCTCGATGCCGCGAAACGCTCGCACCGGCGAGTTGACGCCGCCCGGCATGTATCCGGTGGCCTCCAGGAACAGCTCTTCGTTTTTGCTCATTAGCCTGACAGCTTCGAGAAATGGCCGCGGATGGCGTCGACGAGGCCCTCGGTCGTGTAGCGTTCCGCCTCGATCGCCGGCTCGACTCTTTCCGCACGCAGGGCAGCGCTGGTGATGGGGCCGATGCTCGCGGAGACCGTTTGCGCTCGAACGGCCTCGTCCGCGCCGTCGAAAAACGCGCGCACCGTCGAGCCCGACGTGAAGGTCACGGCGTCCGCGCTGCCTTCGCGGACGAGCTTCACCGCGTGCTCGATTTCTTTTGTTGCCGGCAGCGTCCGATAGACGGCGACGACGTCGACCGTTGCTCCCGCGGCGCGCAATAGATTCGGCAGCGCTTCTCTCGCGATCGCAGCGTGTGGGAGCAGGAACTTTTGCGCCTTCACGTCCGTGTGCTCCGACAAGGCGTCGAATAGCGCTTCAGCGATGGAGCGCTCCGCGATAACTTCCGCGCGCGCGCCGCGCTCGGCGATGGCTTCCGCTGTCGCCGGTCCAATCGCGGCGTAGCGCACGGCCGGCATCGTGGCGGCACGCTCGTGGAAGACTTCCACACCGTTGACGCTTGTGAAAACGATCCAGTCGTAGCTTTTGATCCGAGCGAGCACTTCGTCCAGTGGCGCCCAGCTCTCTGGCGGCTCGATGCGAATCGCCGGCGCGTGAATGACCTCTGCGCCTAGAGCTTCGAGCCGTGCGACTAATGACGTCGCCTGGCGTGCGGGGCGCGTCACGACGACGCGCCGGCCCGCCAGGAGTTTTTTGTCATTCATCGACTTCCGCCTGTTCCTGGATGATCTCCGAAGCGCCGCCCGCGAGCATGTCTTCCGCGAGCGCGAGCCCGAGCTCTTGCGCCGCGGCGACTGGGCCGCGCCTCTCATTTTTCTCATAGCGGCGGCCATCGACCCCGCCCACGAAGCCGCGAAGGCGAAGCTCTCCCGCTTCGATCTCGCCGTAGGCGCCAATCGGGACCTGGCAACCACCTTGAAGACGGCGGAGAAAGGTGCGCTCTGCAAGGATCGCACTCTCGGATGCCGGGTGGTTGATCTCTCGGAGCCGATTTCGAAGATCGTCGTCGTAGCGGGTTTCGAGCGCAAGCGCTCCCTGACCGACGGCCGGGATCATTTCGTCGACAGAGAAATAAGACGTGATGCGCGCATCGAGCCCCATACGCACGAGCCCGGCGCCCGCGAGCACGATGGCTTCCCAGGACGAGGCGTCGAACTTTTTGAGCCGCGTCTGCACGTTTCCCCGGAGATCTTCGATGTGGAGATCCGGCCGCGCCGCGAGAAGCTGCGAGCGCCGTCTCAAACTTCCTGTCGCCATCTTCGCTCCTTCGGGAAGCGAGGCCAGGCTGTCCGCGCCCCGGCTCACGAGCGCGTCGCGCGCGTCGAGCCGTTTCGTCGTGGCTGCCAGCGCGAGTCCTTCGGGGATCTCGGAGGGCATGTCCTTCATGCTGTGGACGGCGAGATCGATCCGCTCTTCGAGGAGCGCGGACTCGATCTCCTTGATGAACAGTCCCGCGCTCCCTACTTGGTTGAGCGGTCGATCGGTAACGCGGTCCCCTTGCGTCTGGATAAGGACGAGCTCGGCTTCTCCCCCGAGAGCGGTGATGATCGACCGGCTCTGGATGAGCGCCAGCTCGCTTTTGCGACTTCCGACACGTAAGGGGCGCATCAGTATCCGTTCACAGCGATCAGTGCTTCTTGTTCGAGTCCTCGCCGGAGCGTTCGAGGTCGAACGCCTCGTAAAGTGTGTCGATACGCAGGGCACCGAGTTCGTCCGTATTGCTCCAATCGCGCACATGGTCCATCAGCGGGTGAAGGATTTTGTTGACGAGGCTCTCGGTCAAAAGGTCGACTTGCTCGCGATCGTCTCGACAGAACCCTTTCCGATGGCGCTCGAGCTCGTGTTTGCGCAGGGCTTCGAAGCGCTCGCGGATCTTCTTGATAACGGGCGTGGCGGCGAGCGAGCTCCGCCAGGAGGCGAAGTTCTCAAGCTCTTGCTCGACGATGGCCTCGGCTTTCGGGATCTCCTCGCGGCGTTTCCCGAGATTGCGATCGACGAGCACGTTCATATCGTCGAGATCGTGCAGAAACACGCCGTCCAGATCGGCGATGCTGCTCTCGAAATCGCGCGGCAAGGCGATGTCGATGACGTAGATTGGGCGGCTGCCCCGCCGGTTCACGATGGGCAACATCATCTCGCGGGTCACGATGGGCGCCGTCGCGCCCGTGGAGCTGATGACGATGTCGGCTTCCGCCAAGCACTCTTCGAGGCGGTCGAGGGGCGCGGCCTTGCCGCCAAGCTGGCGCGAAAGTTCTTCCGCTCTGCTGTAGGTTCGGCTCGCGATGACGAGCTGACGGACGCCTCGCTCTACCATATGGCGTGCGGTGAGAGCTCCCATCTTGCCGACCCCGATGAGGAGCACTCTGCGCGCTTTGAGGTCTTCGAAAATCTTGCCCGCGAGCTCGGAAGCTGCGCTCGCCATCGAGACGGCGCCGGCGCCGATGACGGTCTCGTTGCGTACCCGCTTGCCGACGCTCACCGCGGATTGAAGGATACGGTTGAGAACAATGCCGCAGGCGCGGCTTTCGAGCGAGAGCTCGTGGGCGCGCCTCACTTGTCCCAGGATCTGCGATTCGCCGAGAACGAGCGAGTCGAGGCCTGCCGCGACCCTCAGTAAGTGCCGTACGGACTCGTTGCGCGTGAGCGTATAGGCGTAGCCCGGATGCGCTTCGAGGTCGATCTGCTTTTTTTCGACGATCAGGTTGCGGATGTACGTTTCCGCGGCGCCGTTATCCGTCGAAAGCCCGTAGAACTCGGTGCGGTTGCACGTCGAGAGCAGGATCGCTTCCGAGAGCGTGTCATCCGCGTGGATATGGGCGAGCACGTCTCGGATCTCCTCCTCCGAGAAAGCCACGAGCTCACGTACGTCGATGGGCGCGGTTCGGTGGTTCATCCCGACTACGATGAGATCCATCAGACGAACTCGTGAAAACGGGTAAAGACGAGGTTCACGACGACCAGTGAAAAGAGGATGATGGCGAATCCCGTGATCGAAGTAAAGGCGACCCGTTTGGCCGACCATCCCCAAAAGCGGCTCGCCGCTACGCAGAGACCGTAAAAGAGCCAGGCCACGAATGTGATCATGAGCTTCGGGTCCCAGCTCCAATAGGTCCCGTAGACCCTCACGAGCAACGCGAGTCCACCCACCATGGCGATGGTGAGAAAGACAAGGCCGAGCGTGGCCGAACGATAGGTAAAGCTCGACATGACTTCGAGCGAAGGTAGCTGCTTGTAGATGAGGCCAAAGCGGTGCTTCTTGATGTCGTAAAAGAGCATCAGATAGAGCAGGCTGTAGACCGCGGAGATGGCCATCCCCGAATAACCGAGAAGTGCTGTCGTCACATGGAGAATGAAGGCGGGCTCCCAGAGGAGATCGCTGAAGCTCTCCGGCGCTTCTACGAAGGCCGAGGAGATTGTTTGAAAAACGAAAACAATGCCGATGATGAAAAACCCGGTCGTCCGCACACCGATACGCGACTCGATGACCAAATAGAGAGCGATCACGGAGAAAGCGAGTACCGAGAAGGCTTCGAAAACAGTTGCGATTGGAAAGTGGTGGTAGGTCATCGAGCGCATCACGAGGTAGATCGCGTGCGCGCCTACCGTAATGCGGAGCAAGTGTTTTGCGGTCCGTTCCGCGAACGGGTCGTTACGGAAGAACAAAAGAGCGTAGTCAGCCCATAACAGCGCGTAGAGCGTCGGCAGGATTATGTTTTGAGCGTGAATCCCACTTTCCATAGCGTCGATCACACTATAGCAAGCTCGATTCCAATTTGCGGCTAGTGCGGGGACGGGCGCTTCGACGAAAGGATCAATATTGGGAAAAGCGTAGCGCAAAGGCGCAAGGCGCAAAAGAAAAAAGAAAAAAACGAAAAAAGAGAGAAATTTCGTCCTAAGATTGATCTTTTCGAGCACCTCGTGGCGTTGACAGCAGTGATAGGATCAACGGCACGTTTTTCGCGCTTCTTAGCAGAAGAAGGAGATTTGCCATGCCGCAAAGGTTGTTCTTCTGCGTTCTCGTTATTTGGGGGGGATTCGCCGCCGGGTGCTCATCACGACCCGCTCCGGACACCGGTGTTCTGCGCGTGGCCATCAACCGCGAGCCCACGACGTTCAATAGTCTGCTCTCCGCGGACGTCACCACGCAGCTAGTGACGGACCAGCTCCACGCGCCGCTGATACGGCTGAACCAGGAAACCCAGGCAATGGAGCCGGCGCTCGCCGAGTCCTGGGAATTCTCTGAGGATGGCAAGACGCTCGTATTTCGGCTGAAGCAGGGCGTGCGGTTTTCGGACGGTGAGCCGTTGACAGCGGCGGACGTCGTTTTCACGTTCCGTGTCCTGAACGATCCCGAAGTCGCAAGTCCCCTCGTGGACACCGCTCAGATCGACGGCGAGCGGATCGTGGCCGAGCTCGTCGATGATGTGACTGTCGCCTTCCGGTTGCCGCGGCGGACCGCAACGGTCGATCGCATCTTCGACAGCATCCGCATCCTTCCTGCGCATCGCTTGGCTGAGAGCCTTCAGAACGGGACGCTCGTGCGGGATACTGGCCTCGGCGCGGGCGTTGACACTATCGTCGGGCTCGGGCCGTTTCGGCTTCGAGACTACGAAGCGGGACAGCGCATCGTGCTCGAGCGTAATCCTTATTACTGGAGATCCGCGAAAGAGGATGTCTATCTGCGGCTCACCGGGCTCGTCTTCGATGTCGTCCCCGATCGCAGCACCCGGGCGTTGCGACTCTCTGCCGGAGAGGTCGATCTTCTTGAGCGGATTTCACCCGAATCGTTCCGAGCCCTCACCATCGAGAGCCAGCCGTCGCTCAAGCTCGAGGATCTCGGCCCCGGAATGGTGTCTGAACGGCTCTGGTTCAACCTCAATCCGGACAGCCCCATCGAGAGCTATAAGAAGCGGTGGTTCGCGGATGTGCGTTTTCGCCGCGCTTTTTCTCTCGCCATCGACCGTCGGGGGCTCGCTCGCGTTGTCTATTCTGGACTTGCCTCCGCGGCGAGCGGATCCGTCTCGCCCGCCAACCGTTTTTGGCGCAACACGGCCATCGTGACGACAGAGCAGGATTTGGACGAGGCGCGCCGTCTCCTGGAGGTGGCGGGGTTCCGTTTTCACGACGACGGGCGGCTTTCGGATCGCGACGGCAACCGCGTGCAGCTGACGATCGTCACGACCACCGGTAGCAACGAGCGGCAGCGAACCGGGGCGTTCATCCAGGAGGATTTGAGCGAGCTCGGCATCGACGTCACGCTCGCGCCCCTAGAAGGCGGCGGGCCTGGCTCGAGAGCTGAGGGTAGATGAGACAACTTATGAGGGTCTCCGCTACGCTTCGGTGCTGCACGATGTCGGAAAGATCTCGATCCCGTCCTACATCCTGCACAAGCCGACACGCTTGACCGAGCGCGAGTTCCAGAAGATGAGCACGCATCCCGCCGTCGGCGCCCAGATTCTCTCTTCGATCGATTTTCCATTCCCGGTCGTCGAGATCGTGCGCCACCATCACGAAAACTGGGACGGCACGGGATACCCAGACAGGCTCAAAGGTACGGCCATCCCGCTGGGCTCGCGCATTCTCTCGGTCGCCGACTGCTACGAAGCGTTGACCGCGCGGCGCGTTTACCGGCGCTCGCTCAGTCGCGACGAGGCGATCACCATCATGAAGCGTGAGAAGCACAAATTCGATCCGGTCGTGTTCGAGCGCTTCCTCGACGTGATCCCGAAGCTCCAGCAGGAGCTGAAGTCGATCGACGTGCGCTCGCTCTCGGAGCCGAAGGAGCATAGGGATCAAAAGCGCGCGCCCGACGTCGTCGGGACGCCGAAGGCCGCGACGCTAAGCAGCTCGATCTCCGAGCCACAACAAGAGATTTTCACCCTGTTCGAGATTCTTCAAAACATTGGCAACTCACTATCGCGCACGGATACGCTCACCATTCTGGCGTCCAAGCTCGAGAAGATCGTGCCCTTCACGACGCTCGTCATCTATCTCGCGGAGGAAGCCACGGAAGAGCTCAGGCCGGCGCATATCGCGGGCCAGCACAAAGAAGCTTTCTCCGGGCTTTCGATCGAGATGGGCACCCGACTCGCCGGTTGGGTGGCCGCGAATAACCGTTTTCTCTACAACGTACACCCCGGACCCGACACGATGGCTCTTCCAGAAGAGATCAAGAGCCTCTACGCGAACTCTCTGCTCGCGCCGCTCGTTCACGGGGACCGCCGGCTCGGCACGATCGCCCTTTACGTTGCCGGTGACGAACGCTATACCGATGATCATATCCGGCTCATGGAGATCGTCTCCAACCGGGCCTCGATTGCGCTTTTTAACGCCACCCGGTTCGAAGAGACACAGGAAGACGCTTTCACCGACCGCTTGACAGGGCTTCCGAACTCACGCTTTCTGTACATCTTTTTCGAGCAGACGCTTTCTGAGGCGAAACGCTACGGAGAGCCGCTCACGGTCATCGAGATGGACCTCGACGATTTCAAGAGCGTGAACGATCGACATGGCCATCACAGCGGCGATCGCTTCTTGAAGGAAGTGGGCCGCATCTTGAAGGGCCATATGCGAGACGCGGATGTGCTCGTACGCTATGCGGGTGACGAGTTCATCGCGATCTTGCCAAAGACCACCTACGAGCAGGCGCGCCAGTTCTCCTATCGTCTACAGGAGGCTGTCGAGGAGACGGAGCTCGACGTTGGGATTGGCACGATGCTCAAAGTCGGCGTCTCGCTCGGCCTCGCGTCCTATCCCGCGGCGGGACAGAACCTCGAGTCCTTGTTGATGGCTGCGGACAAGAACATGTACGAGGACAAAGCGCGCCGGAAGAGGCGGCGCGACGGCACGCCGGATGCCGAAAGCTACCAGCCGAGCTTGTTCGAGTCCGAAGAGCTCCAGAGCCAGGGGAAGAACTAACTGAGACCGCGAGCAGCGGCACGCTGCTGAAGACTGCAGCCTGTCAAATGTGTAAGAGAGGTGCGGATGTTTGGAGGGGAGATAAAAGCTAGACCCTAGACATTCCCGCTATCCGCCCGTTCCCTGCCTTACGTTTCGCGCGCCGCGCTGAGCGGCGGCTAGTCAGAAGCGCCACCCTGCTGAGCAGGACTCTTGAGTTGGGCGGCGATTGCGTCGCGCTTCTGATCCTTGTCGACTTCGGGCTCGAAGCAACGCCGGCAACGCGCTTCATACGCGCCAGCACCCCCGACCACCACGCGATCTTTCGACGCGACGAGCCGCTGCGTCTGGTTCGCGGGGCTTCCACAGCGCATGCAGATCGCTAGAGTCTTGGTGATGTACTCGGCCACCGCGAGCAGCTGCGGCATGGGCTCGAAAGGCTGCCCCAAAAAGTCCGTGTCCAGACCTGCGACGACGACCCGCTTCCCGCTATTGGCGAGCTGATTACATACCGCGACGAGTGTCAGGTCGAAGAACTGCCCTTCGTCGATGCCGATGACCTCGGTCCGATGATCGAGCTTTTCGAGGATTTCATCCGCGTGCTCCACGATCTCGGCGTCGATACGCATATCGCTATGCGAGACAATATGTTCTTGGCTGTAGCGCCCATCGATGAGGGGCTTGAAGATCTGAACCCGCTGCCGCGCGATCTGCGCCCGACGCAAGCGGCGGATGAGCTCTTCGCTCTTGCCGCTGAACATGCTGCCCGTGATCACTTCGATGCAGCCGGGATAGGAACGAAAAACGTCCATGTTTCTAAACTTGCTCCTTACTTCTATAGGCCCCCGCATTATAGAACGGCGCGAGCGCATGCAGCATGGAGCGGACGAACGCTGCCTTGCGGCTCACCATCCCTTGCGTGAGTAGACCGAACGTTCCTTCATGTCCTGCGACGTCCCGGCGCTCGAAATAGCGATCGGCGGCGGCGCCGAGATCTTCACGATGCACGAGGACGGCCCCCGAAAGCTCTTCGGGGAGTGCGATCGAGCCGCTTCCACCGAAGAAACCGCGCTTGCCGTCGGTGACGTAGGCCCAAGATTCGAGGAACACGGCGCCGTCCTGCGCGGCGACACCGCCCTCGAGCCCGATGCTCAAAGCCGGCGTGATACCTTCGCGCTTGAGGAGCTCGAATGTGTTCCGCGCACGATTCTTCGCGCCCCGCATGGTTTCTTCGGTCGAGGTCGGTGTAGACGGAGCCCCGGATGGGACTTGACGCGGCTCGAGGCCGAGTTCGCCCGGTAAGAATTCCGGAAAGCGCTCGTGAAGCTCGCGCAACACGAGCTCTACCGCGTCGAGCTTGGGCTGACGCGTCGTCCCCACTGCCACCACACTGGCCCGCGAGCGAGACGGGCTCATTCGATCATGAGCTCCAGCCCGCGCGGCGCGACGTTGTAGTCGAGCACCGACCCGCCGGCTTCGACCACCGCCGCGCTGACCGCCGGACGCTTGCCCCCGGGAACCGCGAGAATCATGCATCCCCCCCCACCTGCGCCGCACACTTTCTCGGCCGTAGCGCCGGCTTCGCGGGCCGCGGCGATGATGGTCTCGAGCTCGGGACTGGACACCGCCGGGGCCATCTCGCGTCGCGCTTGCCAATCTTTGCCGATGAGCACGGCCACGCGGTCGAGGTCCCCGTCGACGAGTGCGTCGCGCACCTCCGCCGCCGTGCGACCGCTACGTTCCACGGCGGCCGTCGTCGTCGGGTCGGACTCGAAGAATCGCTTCACGACTTCCCAGTTGGTCGCGCCCGAGCGGTGGGGCTGATGCGAGTATGCGAGAAGGAACCGCTCGCGGAAAGCGTTCGCGTCGATTGGGAGTGGCTCGCGGCGGTGGCGGAGCTTTTCCCACCACAGGCACATGGCGCCGCCGAAAACCGGTGGGTAGTGATCTTGCGCGCCCGTAGGCATGCGAAGAAGCTCGACTTCGATGTCCTTCACGAGTTCGATGAGCTCGAGGTTCCCGTAGCGAAAGCCGGTGAGGCCATTCAAGGCGCCCGCGATCACGATCCCGAGAGAAGATGAAGCGCCGAGCCCAGCCTGGGGCGGGGCGTTTGAATGCGTGTTCAGGAGCAACGGTTTGTGGGGAGCGAAAAATGTCAGCAGCCGGCCCGCGATCTCAGCCCCTTCCATTTCGGCGAGGGCTTCGGTCGAAACGGCGGAGGTCGTGCGCTTCGAGACGCGCTCGCGAACGTGCCATTGCTGGTCCGGTGACGGCTCGACTTCGACCTCTGTATAGAGGTCGATCGCGAGATTGACCGTTGCTGCTTTCGGGATCAGGAGATAGACGGGCCAGAGATCTATCGTGCCACCGGAGAGATCGATCCGCGTCGGTGCTCGCGCGCGTAGCGTCATGGCTTGCGCGCGCCCTTAGAAGATGAAACCGACGTAGAAGGCGTAGCTCGTAACGGAGCCGGACTCGAAGGCCCGTTGCAGTTGCGCTTCGAGGCTGAGCGACCCGAGCTCGACGCCGCCGAGCAAGTGAAAACCCATGTTGTGGTTCCAGCTATTATCTCCGGCGAGTATCACGAAGGTGTTGATGAGACCCATGCCGCCGCCGGCAAAAGGGCGGGCCCCGATTGTTCCGGATTTGTATTTTACGTTGACGAAGCCGTTGGCGGGGATGAGCGTCGCCGTTCTCTCGCTTCCGGCAACGTCTTGCCGGAACACCGACGACTGAACCTCGAAGCCGATATAGATCGTCTGCGAGAAGTTCACGGCGTAGTCCGAGCCGAAGCTCGCGCGCCAGCGACCCGCGAACTCGACATCGCTTGGGTGGAAGATGATGCCGCCTCGAAGAAAAGCGTCTCCGGCGGACGATCTCGCCGCGAGACCCAGAAACAGCAGTGCTACCGCGGCGCATCGCAGCGCCCCTCTCGCATTCCATTGGATCATGAGAGTGGATTATATCCAAGGCTTCGGAGCATCATCAATGCTTCACGTCGGATACTATTCTTCCCAGAAGAAGGACACGCATGACAAATTGGGTCATACGCACGCGCCGCCGGCTCCAGGGGCGAGCCGCGAGGAGCCTGCGCTCGAGCTTGAGGCCCGCGGCGGTGCTCCTTCCGATCCTCGTCGGCGACGTCCCTGAGAAGCTTCTTCTGACCAGGCGCTCCGACAAGCTGCGACGTCAACCGGGCGACATCGCGTTTCCGGGTGGCGCGGTCGATCCGGGGGACCCTACGGCGCTCCATGCGGCGCTCAGGGAAAGCTGCGTGCCACGGTCACGGGTTTCCGTATCACGCCCTTTGTGGGAACGGTCGACGGCCCTTATCCATTTCGCACGAATCACGAAGTGGACGTTCTCATCGAAGTGCCGATCGAGACCCTACGGGATCCGGACATTCTCGAGGTCGAGAATCGGCGCATGCCCGACGGCTCGATGCGCGATGTCTACCACTACCACTTCGAAGGTCACGACATCTGGGGGATCACGGGGCAGCTCATCAAGGATTTCCTGGATCTCATCCGGGTGGAGCACTAGCCGTCGAAAGCAAAAAAAAACAACAATAAAAAAGGCGTAAAGCAGGACACTTTGCGTTGTGCTTTTCTAATTATTGATCTCTTGGAGCATCTGGTTCGGTTCGTTAGGAGCGCTCGGGCCGGAGGCAGTCTCTTGGCTTCTTGTCGACGAAGCCGATGAAGACGGGGTGGCGGAGGCGCGCCTCCCGCGTCAGCTCGGAATATTCGATCCGGACAACGAGAGCGGGACGCAACCATTCGATATCCCCTGGGGCTTCGGCCAAGAAGTTTGGGGGCGGCGCAGAACTCAGGGGCTCGAGCTCGGTTCCGAGTTGGTGCGCGGTTTGGTGGTCGAGGCCGCTCCCGGCATTTCCGAGCCAAACGAGCTCTTCGTTGTCGTAGGCGCCTAGGACGAGCGACTTTACGCTCCTCGTCCCGCGTGCGCGAACGATGCCGATGAGGACGGCGTCGGTGCGGCGTCGCACCTTGAGCTTTAGCCAGTCGTTCGACCGTTCGCCGACATATCGGCTCGAGATCGCTTTGGCGACGACGCCCTCGAGCCCGCGCGCCTCAGCTTCCTTGAAGAGCGCTTTGCCTTGGCCTAGGACGTAGGTGCTCTCGACGATGGGGGAGGGCGGCGAGACGAGGAGCTCGGAGAGAAGTTTCTTGCGCTCGATGAGCGGGCGGTCGAAAAGCGGCTCCCCATTTCGGTACAGCAAGTCGAAAGCCATGTAGACGACGGGGTGCCGTGCAGCTTTGACCAAGGCCGCATCGCGCGTCTTCGTTTGTTCCCGAACCAGCACGCGCTGGAAGTCCGGACGGCCGTCTTGATCAAGAACGACGACCTCGCCATCGAGAATGCCGTCGCCAGGCAGAGCTTCTAAAGCGCCGACGATCTCGGGATAGCGCTCTGAAGCATCGGTGAGCTTGCGACCTTGAAGCCTGTGGACGCCCTCGCCGAAAAAAGCGAGCACACGGATCCCGTCCCATTTGATCTCGAACAAGTGCTTGTCCGAGTCGAAGGGCGTGCCGGCGCCCGCGAGCATGGCTGCGATCCGGGAATGCAACCAATCACGCATTCTTGAATGGCCAGAATGGCTCGGCGTCGCGCTTACTCGCCCGCGGCCTTTGCGATCTCGCCGGCCTCGGGTGGCGCGAGGTGGCTTTGCTCCAGGCTCGTTTTCAACGCGTCCATGAGATTGATGACTTTTCCAGTCTCGACCTCGGGAGGCGCCACGATCTCTTTACCCTCGGCTTTGGCTTTAATGATCTCGAGAAGCTTCTTGCGGTAGTTGTCTTCGAACTCCTGGGGCTCGAAAGCCGTGGTGATGGAGTCGATCAGCTGAGAGGCGAGCTGCAGCTCTTCGGGATTGAGCTCGGGTGTTGCTTCGAGCTCTTCGATACCGGAAAGGGCTCGCACTTCATTGGCGTAATAAAGCGCCGACATGACGAACGCTCGCTCCCGCGGGCGGATCGCGGCGACCTGCTCTTTTCCGTTCATCACGACGCGGGCGAGCCCGATCCGCTCTTTGTCTTCCGCGGCTTGCCGAATGGTGGCGAAGCTCTCCACCGCGACAGGCCCGTCGGGCACGATGTAGTGCGAGCCGTGGTAGTAGAGCGGATCGATTTCACCACGCTCGACGAATTGGACGATATTGATCGACTTCGTCGTTTCGAGTCGGACCTTGGTGAAGTCCTCCTCGTCCATGATGACGTACTGCTCTTTCGCGTATTGGTAGCCCTTCACCAGCTCGTCGTTCGAGACGCTGCGCTCACAATTGGGACAGCGCTTGTCTAACTTGATGCGACTGTTGCACTCCTTATGGATCTGGTTGAAAGAAAGAGATTGGGAACGGGCGGCCGGATAAAGACGGACGGGTATGTTCACCAGCGAAAGCTTGAGAAAGCCCTTCCACGTTGGTCTCATGTCGCGTTCCTCCGAAAGTCGAGTGTAGAGGCGCTATCGCCAGCCTGTCAAGACGCGCCCAAATTTACTCCACGCTATTCGGAGCTGGGAGTGCTTCAAATCTGCAATAAGTGCGTATACGTTAGGTCGGTGATGCGAAAAAAATGCGTAGTATGTAATCATTGAAATGAATCAGCTTATATTCGATTTTGCGGTGTCTTCCGCGATCTTGATGCCAGGGAGCCATTGATATAGAGTGATTTGTATGTGCAACTATTGCATATTTGCAAATATTGCCCCCTTATTGGGTCTAGAGTGGGATTTTCTAAACGATGCAAACAATAGGCTTGTCTCTTTAGTGTACATCTGGCACGGCAGTTGCTTTCTTTTGCGCACGATACTTGGGAAGGACTGAAAACATGCATTCATCTTGGCGAAACATCCTGAAGCGCAGACAGCCCCGTTCACCCTTCGGTAATCTCATTGCGTTCATGCAACGACGACTCCGAGAAGAGCCTGCTAACGTCCGTCTTCGGCACTCTCTCGCATCCCATCTCGGCCGCGCCGGGCGTTATCGGGAGGCCTTCGAAGAGGCGGAGCGGCTCGTCGCGACGTCGCCATCGTTGCCTGAGGCCAAGCGGCTTCTCATCGGACTTCGCCTTCACCGTTTTCTGGGTTTTTAACGTGCGGTAGCACCGTGACCATTCGAGACCCCGCTTCCGATCGCGTCCTCGTTCTCGACTCCGTCGAGGCAGACGGCAGGCGCGCGGCGGAATGGCTAGAAGTCTGCGGGTTGAGCGTTGAAATCGCCGCAGACTTGCGCAAGCCGGTGCTTTCTCGCTACGGCCTCATCATCTTGGACATGGACTTGCTCCAAGGCGAATGGTCTCGCCACTTGTCCCGCGTGAAACAATCCGCGCCCGAGACGGAGTTCATTCTGACGACCCAGGCGGGCGAAGGCTCCGTGGAGGCGGCCGTTTCGGCGATGCGAGAAGGCGCTTTCGACTACTTGGTCAAACCGCTCGACCCGAACCGGCTCCCCGTGCTTGTGCATAAGGCCCTTGAAAGACGCCGTCTCTCGGAAGAAAACCGTTCGCTGCGCCAACGGCTCTCGCTCAAAGACGAATACGGGAACGTGGTCGGTAAGAGCCGCCTCATCACAGAAGTCTACGAAATCGCGAGTCAAGTCGCCGATACGTCCGCCACCGCGCTCTTGACGGGGAACAGCGGCACGGGGAAAGAGCTCGTCGCGAAGGCCATCCACAAACGAAGCCGGAGGAAGGACCATCCGTTCGTGTCGATCAATTGTGGCGCCCTTCCCGAGGGGCTCCTCGAGAGCGAGCTCTTCGGGTTCGAGCGGGGCGCTTTTACCGGCGCCATCGACGCCAAGCCGGGAAGGTTCGAGCTTGCCGATGGCGGGACGCTGTTCCTCGACGAGGTGGGCGAGATGAGCGCAAAGACCCAGGTCGAGTTCCTGAGAGTGCTCCAGGAGCGAGAGTTCCGACGGCTCGGCGGAGACAAGCTCGTCCGCGTCGACGTGCGCATCATCGCGGCCACCAATAAGGACCTGTTGCAGGAGGTCGGAGCTGGCCGGTTCCGCCAGGACCTCTACTATCGACTCGCAGTCGTGCCCATCCATCTGCCGTCTTTGCGCGAGCGGAGGGAGGACATCCCCCTCCTCGTCGATGCCTTTCTACAGGAATTCGCGCGCATGAGCGGCAAGCCCGCGAAACGGTTCTCGCGGGACGCGATGGAAGCGCTGTCGCACTACGACTGGCCCGGCAACATCCGGGAGCTCCGGAACGTCATCGAGAGGCTCACCGTCACGGTATATGCGGGCACGATCCGCCCGGAGCACCTGCCTCCGGAAATGGTGCACGAGGGCGGTGCAGGACGGCAGATTTTCATTCAGCTCGGGACGCCGCTGCGCAAAGTCGAAGAGATCGTGATCCGGCGTACGCTCGAAGAGCTCACCGATCACCGGCAAAAGGCCGCGAGTATTCTCGGCATCAGTCCTCGGGCGCTGCACTACAAAATCGCCCGCTACGGGTTTCGCCGCAAGCGCGCGGAGGTGGTCCTTGGAAAGCCGTAAACCGTGGAAAAAGTTAAATTTTTGTCCTCTGAACGCTTACGTTCACAAGTTCCTATTTGCTATGATCGCCAATAGAACGTCGACCACGTTGAGCCGCAAAAAGCTCTGCCAATTGGAGATTACATGTCAACCGAGACCGTCGTAGGCAAGTCGGAGCCCGACGTCCAATCGAGCATCGTCAACGACTTTTCGATCCAAATCGCCACCATCAACGGATCGGGGAGCCAATCTTCGAACAGTGTTTTGATGCGCGCCATTTTCCAGATGGGTATTCCCGTCAGCGGTAAGAATCTGTTCCCTTCGAACATTCAAGGCCTTCCGACGTGGTTCACCATCCGCGCGAGCAAGCACAGCTACGTCGCGAGAAAACGCGATGTCGATATGCTGATCGCGATGAACCCGCAAACCGCGCGCGAGGACGTGCAGTCGCTGAATCCCGGTGCCACCGTTGTTTATGAGCAGAGTCTCGGGCTCGACAACGTGAGGGACGATTTGATCTTCTACCCGGTGCCCTTCGGCGAGCTCGCCAAAGACGTGATCCACGAGCCGCGGCTCCGGAAACTGCTCGCGAACATGATCTATGTGGGTGTCGTCGGTCATCTGCTCTCGATCGAACGCGAGGAGATTCAACATGCGATCTCGAAGCAGTTCAAAGCGAAAGCCAAGGCGGTTGAGCTCAACGTCAAAGCGATCGATGTCGGCTTCGAATATGCCGAGAAGAACTTGAAGAAGGCGGATGCGTTGCGCGTCGAGCGGATGGACGAGACCGCGGGCAAGATTCTCATCGACGGGAATGCCGCCGGCGCCCTCGGAGCGATGTTTGGCGGCGTCACCGTCGTGACGTGGTATCCCATCACGCCGTCTTCGAGTCTCGTCGAATCTCTCATTCACTACATGAAGGAGCATCGTATCGACAAAGAGACGGGAAAGGCTACTTTCGCGGTCGTTCAAGCCGAGGACGAGCTCGCTGCGATCGGGATGGTGCTCGGCGCCGCCTGGGCGGGAGCGCGCTCGCTGACCTCTTCGAGCGGACCCGGCATCTCGCTCATGTCGGAATTCGTCGGGCTCGGATACTTCGCCGAGATCCCGGCCGTCATTTGGAACATCCAACGCGTGGGACCATCCACAGGACTTCCGACGCGTACAGCGCAGGGCGACATTCTCAGCACGTACTTGCTTTCCCACGGCGACACCAAACACATCTTGCTGTTCCCTTCCTTGGTTCAGGAATGTTTTGAGTTCGGCGGCACGTCCTTCGATTTAGCGGAGCGGTTCCAGACCCCGGTTTTCGTCATGTCCGACCTGGATCTGGGCATGAATATCTGGATGTCCGACCCGTTCGCCTATCCGGAACAGCCGATCGACCGAGGCAAGGTGCTCGATGCGGAGGAGCTCGAGAAGGTAAGCGACTGGGGCCGTTACAAGGATGTGGACGGCGATGGCGTCCCCTATCGCACGCTTCCCGGAACCAAACACGCTCGCGCGGCTTACTTCACCCGCGGAAGCGGTCACAACGCCTACGCGGAATATACGGAGCGCCCCGACGACTATCTAAAGTTGATGGACCGTCTGCAGCGCAAGTTCGATACGGCACGCAAGCACGTGCCTGCCCCGGTGATCGATGCCGTTGATGGCGCCGAGATCGGGATCATCGCTTACGGCTCGACGCATTGGGCGATCGTTGAGTCCCGCGATCAGTTGAAAAACGAGAGCGATCTTAGGGCGAGCTACATGCGCGTTCGCGCACTTCCGTTCAACGAAGAGCTCGAGCCCTTTGTCGATCAAAACGAGCGGGTCTACGTCGTGGAGCAGAACCATGACGCTCAGGTAATGCAGCTCATCAAGCTCGAGCTTGCCCACCGCCCGGAGCTTCTCAAAAAGCTCTGCAGTATTTTGAATTATGACGGACACCCGATCGACGCGCGATCGGTGACCGAAAAACTCCTCGCGAAGGAGTCGGAACGTCCCTCGGCCTGACGCTGGCGCAACGAGATTGGGAGATAAGACCATGGCAACTACGGCACAACCTGCGGCTGCATTGAAGAAGAAGGTCAACCGCTTGGGGCTCGCGCAAGCGGACTACAAAGGAAAGCCGTCCACGTTGTGCAAAGGCTGCGGGCACGACTCGATCAGCAGCCAGCTCGTCAAAGCGTTCTACGAATATGGCATCGAGCCACATCGGGTGGCGAAGCTCTCGGGCATCGGCTGCTCTTCGAAAACACCTGCTTATTGGCTGAGCCAAAGCCATGGCTTCAACGCCGTGCACGGCCGCATGCCGTCCGTTGCCACCGGTAGTGTTCTCGCGAACCGCGACCTCGTCGCCGTCGGCGTCTCCGGCGATGGCGACACGGCGTCGATTGGGATCGGTCAGTTCGTCCATCTCTTGCGCCGGAACCTCCCGATCGTTTACATCGTCGAGAACAACGGCGTCTACGGGCTCACCAAAGGCCAGTTCTCCGCGACCGCGGATCTTGGGTCGAAGCTCAAGACGGGCGTCGTGAACGACCTGCCAGCAATCGATCTGTGCGGTCTGGCCGTCGAGCTCGGCGCGACTTACGTCGCCCGGTCATTCGCCGGTGACCCGAAGCAGGTCGTAGCCCTCCTGAAGGGAGCCTTTGGGCATAATGGCACGGCGGTTCTCGACATCATCAGCCCTTGCGTAACATTCAACAACCACGCGGGTTCGACCAAGAGCTACACGTGGGGGAAAGAGAACGAGGAGCTCATTCAGGAAGTCGACTTCGTGCCGTTCTTCGAGGACATCGATATTGAATATGAAGAAGGTGAGAGGGCCGATGTGGAGCTCCATGACGGCTCGCACATCATTCTTAAGAAGATCGAGCGCGACTACGATCCGACCGATCGCCGGACCGCGCTCGAGCTGCTCCTGGATTCTGGTGAAAAGCAGCAATTCCTCACCGGGCTCATCTATGTCGATACTAAAAAGCAAAACCTCATCGAGCTTTTGAACCTGTCGACGAGCCGCTCGCCACCTTGCGGCTCGACAGAATCCGTCCTCCGCAAAGCGTGCTTCTCGAGATCATGGAAGCATTGAAGTAGCCAGCATTCAGGGTAGTGGGGTCTTTTGAAATCATGAGGTATTGATTGCTGCGTACGCCTCTGTCAGCATGGGTAGACGATGCCAGGCGGAATAGCGAAGAAACGGGAAGGCACATCGAAGGATCACGACTTCACCGTGAAGGCCCGCTCAATTCTAGAGCAAGCCATCGGCGAACACCTCGACGGGACGCCACTCGAATCCGCCGAAAAGAACGAGAGGCTTATTGAACGAGCGCGCAAGGCTGGCCGCGTTGGCGGGCCAGCTAGGTCAAAGAAACTAACCCCTAAGCGTCGGTCAGAGATTGCCCGTAAAGCGGCTCAATCCCGCTGGAAAAAGTAGTTCAGCTACTAACCCCAATCGCCTGCGCCTCCATCCCAATTAAACCGCACAATTTGTAGGCGTTGTTGCACGGCCCGGAGCAAATCGCTGACCTCCCTGTGCCGGTCGGAGAGTCACCCGGCGCAGTAAGTATCGGGCATACCGAGCGCGGTCATCTTGTTGAGTATCTCGCACCCAATTCGGTGTTCAACTCGTTGCCTCGCCAACGTTCGAGCCCGCATCTCGGGCCCCATGATCGCCTTGTAACGATAGACCGCGTTCTCCACCATGCTTCGCTCGGTGCAGCCTGAGAGCTTGTACCATTCACGTCGGCCGTGTCTTTCGATGGCACGAATATGGCGGTCGCGTTCCCGCATGGCGGTGTTCGAATTCTGACTGAGCGTGGCGTTTCGTTGCGGCGGAATCACCACGCGCGTCCTTCGTCCAGGGCTGTGCGCTTCGATGGCTTCGTAGACCGCTTCCTTGTCGTATGCACTGTCCGCCGCCACCGACGCTATAGGTGCTTGAATCTGTGTTAGCAAAGGGGGGACTCGCGTTGCGTCGCGAGCTCGTGACACCGTCAGTTCGGACGCAACAATGTTGCCGGTCTTGCGATCAACGGCGATGTGCAACTTGCGCCAGGCGCGCTGCTTTGGCGGTTTGCGGGTGGTTCCAACATGAATCCTCAAGCCCGTGCTATCGATCATCAGGTGGATTGGTTGATTGCTTGCGGCTTTCCGAATCCGCAGCTTCTTGCGGAGCAGCCTCGACCGCCGACACAACGTCGAGTAGTCCGGGATCTCGATACACAGCCGGAGAAGCGAGGCGATCGAGTGCAAGAAGCCTTCGGTTTGGCGGTAGGCAAGCTTGTACACCATCCGGACAACCAGGCCCGTTTCAATCGCCATCTCTGAATAGACCCGTTGACCGCCAGGCTTACCGCTCTTGTCGGCCTTCCAGTTCGCGATTGCCTCCTCGTCAAACCAGACCGTCAAATCGCCCCGGCGGCGCAGCCCTTCGTTGTATTCCGCCCAGTTGGAAACGTGGTACTTCTTCTGCTTCGCGTGTTTGTACTGGCTGCGCTTGGGATACTTCATGGTCGAACATTACCTCGGCCACCACCATAGGGTAGATTTCGCGCTCAGCCAAGAGCGGTGCAACAACGCCACCTAGGAGCAAGAATGTCCGGGTCGTCGTTCCGAACGCTGTTCACTCTAGTGCTAACGGCACGCTTTTCGTAAGGGCCGCCATAGGGTTCACGCACCAAGTCGAGTAGTCTTAGCACCGGTGACGTTGGGTCGAGGCCCGAACTCATGGCTACCGATCCGCCCTACGGCGTGGAATACGATCCGAGCTGGCGGGCGAGGGTCGATGGCGGCAGGGCACATGCGGTGGGTCCCGTGGCCAATGATGACCGTGTCGACTGGACGGCGGCGTTCCAGCTGTTTCCGGGGAATGTTGCGTATTGCTGGCACGCGAGCCTTTACGGCGGGGTGGTCGCGACCGCGTTGAGCCGTGGCGATTATCATTGGCAGCATGAGGCCTGTTGGTATGCGGTGCGGACGGGTCGCGCGTCCCGGTGGAAGGGCGACCGCACACAGACGACGATCTGGTCGGTGCCAAACAATAACCCTTTCCGCGGTGACGCGGCGGCGGCGAACGCGCCGACGGGACACGCGACCCAAAAACCGGTAGCCCTCTTCGAGACACCGCTGTTGAACCATACCGAGCCTGGCGAGGCGATGTACGACCCATTTGCTGGCAGCGGCACCGCGGTAATTGCTGCGGAACGACTCGGACGCGTCTGCCACGCCATGGAAATCTTGCCCGGGCACGTGCAGTCTATCATCGACCCGGTGGGAGGTCGTGCACGACGGACCGGGGAAGCAGCCTCGCCCCGGCCGATACGCCCACGGTGCCGACTGGGCGCAAGCGGTCGACTTCACGGTGGTGGTAACCCTAAAGTGTGACGTGACCCCGCTCCAGCTAGTGGCCGCCGTTCGCACTCACCGGCGTCCATGGCCTGTCATGATCGACTTGCTGAATAGCGCCGCGGTTCGCTACCCGGGGCCGGTCGCTCACGATGCCACCGGCGGTGGGTCCGTGGTCGCCGAGTACGTAACGGCACGCGAAGTCATCGATTTTCAAATGACGGGGCGTCAACGCCGGGACCTTTTTATCAGTTACATCGCGGCGCTCGAACGGCATGAGCTCAAGATGCCGCGGCTCGAACCGTTCTACCGCGAGCACAAGTACTGCAGCGTGGATGCTCTCTTTGGCAACGATCACCCGCCGGACACGGTTGTTGCCTGCGCGCTCGCTTATCACGCGTTCCGCACCGGCCGCGCACCGGGTGACCACGGCATCACCATCTGACGGCCGACGCCTCGGTTCGCTCACACGCGACCCTCCGAAGTTGCTCCACTTCTTCGTCCTCATCGGAAAGGTGCTCGGCCAAGTCGTTATGAGTCTTGGTCGTGGTTTCCTCTGGGCCCGGTTAGAACTTCGCAAGTCCAACTACACGACCTGATGAGCCACCCCGTCGTGTCCAAGAACTTGAACGCGTCTGGTCAAAATACTCCAAAAGGGCCGAGTTTTGGCACAGGACGGGGCGCGCAGTTGGTGTTTCCGCCGCCGGAAGCTATTTGGTGGAGGCCGGCTGCGCTCCGCTCCGACGCCTTCAACCAGCCCTTGTCAGCACCGAATTAATGAGATACAACGTGGCACTAACCGTGGGGTCAGGTCAGTGGCGCGTGGAATCGAGCATCGAAATTTCAAAAGACCCCACTACCTGCAATTCCGTTTCCTAGGTAAGGAGGGAGCAAATGGTGCTAGTGGGCAAGGGCGCTTTTATCGTTGGACTAGTGATAGCTGTGGCCGGAGGCTTAGGCTTTGAACAGGCCTGGTTTGGCTGGGTACTCGCAGTGCTCGGCCTGATCGTCGGATTCTTGAATATCAGTGACAAGGAGAGGCAGACTTTCCTCTTAGCAGCGATAGCGTTGATCGTAGCGGCAAACGCCGTCGGAGCGATCCCCTACATCGGAGAGCTGGTGACCCGGATCATCGCGAATCTCGTGATCTTCATGGTGGGCACGTTGGTCGTAGCGGTTAAGAGTCTGTTCGCGGTAGCGAGAGACTGAAGTCTCTCTGACGCAGGCGTCATCGGGGCCGGAAAGTCTTCTCGCAGGTGTTGTCAAGTTAATTAAAACTCGGCTGACCAACGCCCAAGATGGTGGCGTCCTGTGCCGAAACTTGATCTACTGGCAACGTTACAAGCGAGCAGTTGACGCGGCGTGGACGGTGGGGTCGGTGTGCTCCGCAAGAAGTCGATCCGGCGTTGATTGCGCGTTTTAGACCTGCCATGGTCGGCCGCTTCTGGCCGGTTTTCTTTTTTGCGGGTCACAGGTAATTGGCAGCCTGTGGCAAAAGTCCGGGCTCGGGCAGGCTCTGAGTCGACGACGGCGTGCGAGTTCCGTACACTGAGGCAGGGGACTGGACACCCGTACAGTGGTACGACGAGAAACTTGCCGAAACCGTACGCCAATTAGAGGGACATAGCGAGCTGGTGCCGGCAGGCTCGGTCCTGATAACAGGGGCCACCGGCCAGGCTGCGATGGATTCGTGGAAGCGGGACTCCGAAGGTGAGAACCCGCGGCGAGTTTGGGTCTTCGACAGCGTTTCCGCCAATATCAGGCGCACGATGCTGGATGCTCCAGAGCAACCTGTTGTCCCCGGCGGGCGGCGAGCGCATTTGCACGAGCGTGTCCTTCAAAGTAAGGGACACCTAATGCTTGCCACGGCTACGATACGGTTAGCGGCCGGTTGACGGCGCTGTGGAGCGAAGTCTCGACATTCGGGTTCGGCTGGATCCCTGCTAAGGGGCCAGACCGAGCTTATGAAAAGGCAATCTGCGCATGGTGGAATAGCACAGTGGGACGGATGCTATTACTCAATCGCCGGGCGAAAAAACTGACTTATCCAAAATGGTCCGTGGACCACTTGAAATACCGACCGTGCCCGAAACCCGAGAACCGGATGTTCGAAGCGCTCTCGCTTTCGGATGCGAAGGCCGAGGGGTGATAGAGCCGAACCGGGAGCGGCTGAGGGGATTCCATCACCCTTCGCGGCGAAAGACCTTGTGCCTTCCATTTATTCATCCGCACGCACGGAGAGTCAAGCCCATTCTCCTAAGAAACTACCGCCTGAACGACCTCGCCCGATTGAGTGAGGCGTTGACCGGGCCGTGCGGCAGCGGAAAAGATACCACCCGAGAAGCCCAGAATCGATGCCGAGGCTACTGCGGCGTAGCTGCCCTAGCATGTTCTGGTCCAGGTGCGACTGAGCCTTCTTGATTTCCTTACTTGTCTCGGATTTGGCCTCAACTCCGCACTGACCTCCTGCAGTTCTTCCCCGGCACACAGCCCGTGTGCCGCGGTCAAAACCGCAACGTCTACCACGCACGTCTCGTCCCCTACATGTCCGAAGCCGCCGACTGTTTTGGCCGGCAATTAGGTAGCTCCCCAGCAGGGATATATCATGTCTCCATGACCAGCTTCCGGATTTCGGTGACGGTTCTCGCTGTGATTCACGCGGTCTTCGCAGGATTCACGGCCCTGGTTGGAGCATTCGCTAACGGTGGAGACGTCTGGCAACGGCTGCTGGTGGTCCTCCTGCACCCTCTTGGCGCCGCGGGATTACTTCTGCTCGTGCTGCGGCCCCGCCTCGCCACGACGAAGATCCTCGCCATAATGGCGCTCCTGACGGCGAACGTGATTGCCGACCTGTGGGTTGCGCAGATGATTGCCGCGGGAAGAGTGCGAGGAGATTGGGAGCTTGCGCTGGCATTTTCGGTGGTTCCGGCCATCGGTATTGTCTATGCGTTGGCGCTGCTGCGAACTGCCCGCTAGCGGTAGGGTAAGGCTCCGTCCGGAACCGGAGACGCACAGGAAGTAGCCGTTGTACTCCTGGTCTTCCAGTCAGGTTCTCCAACCGGACGCATCGCTCGGTCGCGATCGCCTATGTCTGGGATGAGCCCGATTACGGGACCAACGACTCGGACGGCACCAATCCGGCGGCGCTCGTCAGTCGCAACGCGCAATCAACACTGGATCGGCTTTCTGCGGAGCACAGCCGTCCGAGCTGTTTCCGCCGCTCGCTGTAGTCTCACTTCCGTGCCACGAGTCTTCGATGCCAGGTAAGAGTTACCGCGTCCGAGAAAGCGAGCAGGAAAATGACGAGCGCAAACAAAGACGGCGACAGAAAAAAGCCCCAGCCTAAAGGACGCAACCCTCCTTCCTCACTCTACGTCCGTTCCGTTCTCGCGCTCTACTCCGCGCTGCCTCACACGCCAGCTCGCCCTCGGCCCGATGACCGATTCGTCGTCCGTCGACCCTTCCTTCGTCGTCGCCGTCAGGCAAAAACTCCTTCTCTAATCCAAAGGAGATCTCTCATGGATCACAACCATCCGCAATCCTTCGTCGGCTTCGACCCCACCATTCAGGGAATCCTCGACTACCTTGAACATCACCTCCCTGGATATCCTTTCCTCACAGCTACCGACACTCTCTTCGTCGAGGAACTTCAACGCGACTTTCCGCACCTCGACATCCTCGAGGAAATCAAAACTTTCCGTTGGTACTTCGACGACGACCTCTCCTCAAAAAAAAGAACACACCGCGCTTCGCTCAGGCGATGGATCGCTCGTTCCGAGGACTGGCGACGATAGGAGCCGTCAAACACTTCACGGGTGGATTGACGCTCCCCCTTCTTTTCCTGCCTCGCGTTCCGCGTCTTCACCACCTTCTACCTCTACTGCCGATCAGCCTGAAACGACTTCAGCTCCTGGTACTGAAACGCCACACCCATCAGGCCAAACGACCCCGACATCGGCAACTCCAACTTCCTTGCTAGCCCCCCCGACCCCATGTGTCAGAAACCCGCGCTTTTACATGATCGCTAACACGGTTTAAGGCAGGTGAACTACAGACGGATTTCGCATCACTGCGAGAGCTAACCGACACGATCAAAGAGGCGATCGACGAAGCCGGACCCCGCGGCTGCCCGTTGTGTGAGCGGATACTAGCTGACTGACTGCGCCACCCCGTTGACAGTGCCGAACGTCCTCCACTAGTCCCCTGTAGCAGAAAAAACTAGACAAAGCAGATCTTGCCGAAACCATTCTAAGTGCATGATTCTTATGAATCGTATGGGCTGGAGAAAAGTCTAATTTTGTATAGTAATCAAAGACCCAGGGGACTAGGACGCCGCGGCGGTCGGGACCGCCTTCTTGTACTGCCGACGCCGCACCGCCCCCTGCAACCCCCATCTCCTGCATCAACCGGGCGACCGATACACCGAGCGCCCACGTTCCCGGTCCAATTGTCGCCACACCTTGCGGACGCCGTTTCTGCGCGGGTACCGACGGCCGTACGTGGTGAGCCGCGCGGCCGACCATGTCCCGCGCTCGCCAAGCAGACCGGCGGAGTAGAATACGCTGGTCATGACAACCGAACCCGGAACGGAAACACCGCGTCGACGTCGCCTCCGCCATCGCCGACATCACCCTTCGTACATCGGTCGCCTCCGTTCTGGAAGACACTCGAATGACCGACTCGGTAAAGCCGTGGGTGCGCTGAGCTGTCGCGAGCTTCGACATGGCGGTCATTATGCTTTAATATGAAAGGTGGGAACGTTCGATAGTGCAAACAGGGAGATTCTGATGCTGCACGTGCTAGCCCACACCACCCGGAGCGCTGTCGCGGCCATCGTCGTCGCGATGCTCCTGCCTGCCCCGCTACACGCCGAGACGCCCCAGGCACCCGACGGCCTGCTACCGGTCGAGGCCCTTTCGCCGGGATTTCTGGGCATGTATCGCAAGGTCATGGAGATCGAGGACGACATCTCCAAGTATGCTGACAAGTACGACGTTGACCTGACGTTGGCACGCTCCCTCTGCATCCAAGAATCTGGGGGCAACGCGAACCTGAACTCGTGGGCCGGCGCGAAGGGCTACTTCCAGGTCATGCCGTCCACGTTCCGGACGCTGAAGGTCAAGACGAACATCGAGGCGGGCATCAAGTACCTGTCGCAGATGATCCGGCGGTTCGACCGTGAGGACTACGCGCTTGGCGCCTACAACGGTGGGCCGGGACGGATCGCCCGTGGCCGTCCCTTGCTCGAGACCCTGCAGTACATCCTGTTCGTAGGCCAGTACCGCAACGTCCTGAAGCTGCACGAGCCGTCGGTCCGACACCACGCGTCCCAAATGCAGCTTGACGAGGTCCGTGAGGGCGACGACTGGTGGACGATCTCCGAACGGCTTGATGTGCCGGTGTTCCAGCTCCGCATGCACAACCCGTTTCTGGCGACCCGCGCGCTGAGAGTCGGACAACTCGTCGCGTTCCCGCCGACGCCGCGCACGGATCTGTTCGTGCCCAATGGCGAGGGACTCGAATATCGGGCCCGCCACGGCGACAACTACCTGCTCCTGTCGTTCGTCCTCGACGTGGACCGAGACGCGCTGCGCGATCAGAACGGGCTCTGGCGCCTGCAGACACTTCCGGCCGACCAGGTGCTACAGATTCCGCTGACCTGGAAGGGAAAGTACAACGAGTACGAGACGAAGCCGGGTGACACCCTGGGGTCGGTGGCCAAGGTGATGAAGTCTCAGCCGTGGCGGATCATCCGGGACAACAACTTGTTCTGGGACGAGACGCTTCGGCCCGGTACGGTGCTCAAGGTGAGACCGTCGCCGCCCAAACCAACCTACGTCACCCACAAGGTGTCGCGCGGCGACACCCTCCTGGGCCTCGCGAGAAAGTACGGCGCGAGCGTCCGGGCGATCCAGTCCGCCAACAACCTGGGGCGCAAGACCACAATCCGGATCGGACAGCGCCTTCGGGTGCCGACGCGCGCGACGGAGTAACCCGCCGTATCCTGAATGCTGACGCACTGGAAACCGACTGGGGACATCTGCTTTCACCTTGGTGCGGCGGCTAATTCCCAGCTTGTCTACCAGGGCTGCCTTCGTCAATCCCTGCTACAAAATACTCTCGTAGCAACACTCGTTTCTCCCTTCCGTACATCGGTCGCCTCCGTTCTGGAGGACACTTTGTCTGAAGGGCCGCGGTCCTGCCTGGCTCGCGCCAGACACGCCCTCGGCTCCCTCTACGGTCGGCCCCGAGTGTGCAATTTTCGTCCGCCGCTAACACCTGCCTTAACGACGAACGCGACCACGAAACCCTCCCTTCGGCAGACTTCCTGCGAGCGGGGCCAGACCTTGAATCTCTGCCAACAACTGAAGAAGCTGGATCTCCTCTTCGTCCCGGGCGCGGTCTTTCCGTATCCTTCCAATCGACAGGCGTGGCGTCCGCGATCCTCTTCGCCAGTTCGAGGAGACGCTCGTTACGGTCGGGCACCCAGTTTCCTTTGTCTACGCACTTCGTTTCGATTTTGTTGGCCGGCTCGAATCAACGAAATCGCTGAATACCGCGATGGAAGCACCGCAAGATGGAGTTCACCTCCGACGGCTCTCGTGCTAGATTTCCTCCATCTTTATTTGCGAGATGTCCCGTGGTGAGGAATTGCGATCGCCTGAGCGCCGAGGAGCTCTGGCGTTTCCATAACGACGGATTCGTGGTGCCGGACTGCCGCCTGCCGCAGGACGTGGTGGCGGAGATGCGCGAAGCCTATGATGAGCTGCTGTCAGCCAATCCGGGTTTCTCCTCGGACTTCATGCTGGGGCCGCACCTGGAGACCACCGGCGCACAGGGTGTTCGGGGCTCACGACGGTGGCTCAGTTTCGTCACTCGACCCGAGCTACTCGACATGGTCGAGCAATTGATAGGGGAGGACATTATCCTCTGGGGAACGACCATCTTCGGCAAGCCGGCGCACGGCGGCAAGGCGACTCCCTGGCATCAGGACGGCGCGTACTATCCCATTCGACCACTCGAGACGCTGTCAATCTGGATTGCGCTCGACGACGCCGTACCGGACAACGGTTGCATGCGCTTCATCCCCGGCTCCCACAAGGACCGCAAAATCTTTTCTCATCATTGGGAAGAGGATCAGGATCTCACGATCAACCGGGTCTGCGACTCGGAGCACTTCGACGAGGCGTCGGCGCGCGATCTAGTTCTCGCGGCCGGCCAGATCTCGTTTCACGACGTCTACATCATCCACGGCTCGCGCGCCAACCCCTCGGGCCGCCGGCGCGCGGCACTGGTGGGGCGGTTCATGCCCGGCCATTGCCACTACGACCACGAGCTGGGCCTCCGATTGGCAGAACCGCACAAGGCCCACGACTACGGCAAGCGGGCCTTGTTCCTCCTGCGCGGGCGCGACCGCTCGGGACGGAACGATTTCTCAGTCGGCCACTGATTCTCGGGTGGGCGTAGGCCGACTGGCTGCGACCGCATCATCCCGACGCGGCGGCCAGTCTGAAAAGGGGAGGCATAAGGATGCGACGTTTTTCCATTCCTGTATGGGTCGCCGTGTGGTGGCTCGAGCGCGCGAAACCAGACGTGCTCTTGATGCAGGAGACGAAGCTCGCGGACGACGCCGTTCCCTCACTTCCGTTTCGGGAGGCCGGCTACGCGCTCGCCCATCATGGCCAGGGGCCGTCCTGCGGAACGTGTCAACGACTTTGAGACACCCGCAGGCTGCATTTAGTGAGCCTCGATCAGTGAAGGACGGGGCGTGAGCGCGGTGCGGTCGCGATTGGGTTCCGACGCGGTCGCGTCCGGATAGCTTGAATCCGGGGGTAGCTCAGGTATGGGGCGCCCCGAGAAAGTGGCTCCTAGGGCCTCCTGTGGCGTCGTTTTCTCGAGCGGCGGGTTGATCCAGACCTGACGAGGCAAAACCGGAGGTTGAGGTGTTCCGTGCACGAAGCGCTCGGGGTGAGCCCGATGAGCTTCGAGAAGGACCTGGCGCCGGGCGGCGTTGAGCTCGTCGGCGCGACCGTAGTGAACGGCGGCCGGCGTCATGAGCCCCAGTCCCGAGTGCCGGTGCGCGTTGTTGTAGTAGTCGAAGAAACCGCCGCAGAACAGGCGGCCGTCTTCCAGACAGCCAAAGCGGCTTGGGAATTCAGGGCAATACTTCATCGTCTTGAACTGGGACTCGGAGTAGGGATTATCGTTCGAGACGTACGGCCGCGAGTGCGTCTTGGTTATGCCGAGGTCGGCCAGGAGCAAGGCGACGGACTTGCTTCGCATCGAGCTGCCGCGGTCTGCGTGGATGGTGAGCTGGTCGGCTTCGATGTTCTGCTTGAGGCAGCTCTCGCTGATGAGACGACGGGCGAGCTCGGCGCTTTCTCGCCGAGCCAACATCCACCCGGTCACGTACCGGGAGAAGATGTCGAGAATCACGTAGAGGTAAAAGTAGGTCCACTTGACCGGGCCGCGCAGCTTCGTTATGTCCCACGACCAAACCTGGTTCGGCGCTTCCGCCACGAGCTCCGGCTTCTGATAGTTCGGATGCCGCAGCTGGTTCCGGCGCTCACGCACCTCTCCGTGCTCCGACAGAATCCGGTACATCGTGCGGATCGAACAATGGTAAATTCCCTCGTCCAGAAGCGTGGCCCACACCTGGGCCGGCGCCTTGTCGACGAACCGTTCGCAATGCACTGCACTGAGGACCCTCTCGCGCTCGGTCGTGTCGAGGGCTCGCTGCGGCCGAGGACGGCGCTTCGGCTTGGACGTCACCGGTCGGCGTCGACGATACAACGTGGAACGAGACACGCCCAGCGCCTCGCAAGCTTCCGCCGTTTGTCCAATCCGACCCGCCAGCTCCTCGGCCGCCACGATCAATCGTTATCGTCGTCGTCGATCGGGTTCAGGGGGATCCCCAGGAGCTCGGAGGCTTTTTTTTGGGGCTTATATCCATGACTAGAGTCTTTCTGTTTGGATTCAACCTTAGAGCCTCCTGTCACACGGGCTCTGGACCGGACCCGGCGTCCTCGTTGACGCGCCTCGCATCCGCTAGCCGGTCTGCCGCCTTCCCACCGTCTTGAAAAGCATCCTCTGGGATTGCCACGCCGTAGTCTAACCTTTCCACGGGGATCACGGCCACGCACGTCTCGGCACCTTTTATGAAACGAACGGTGCTTCCGCAATTAAGTGTTGGCGGTCAGCCCTTAACCCGTCTGCGTGCTAGAGTTTGAACCAGAATTCTGAAGACACAATTCTCTCATCGTAAGGGCCGAGCAGAAGTGAAGAATAGCAGATGTCTCAATCCCGTCCTGTGCCAAAACTCGGCCCAGCCGGCATCGACGAAAGAACTGCGCCTCTCGAAATCAGGCTAAAACTCTAGCACGCGAACAGGTTACGCGGCGGCCGCCAATACTTGACTGCGGAAGCACCATTTGGACCAGACGCGAGAGAAAGAGGTCAAGATTCTATCTGAATATTGGCGTTGCTCGGGTTACAGCATTCCGAGTCCCGTACACAGCGACAACCGCCGACCGCGAGGAGAGCGCCGAGCACCGGAGCCGTGAGATAGATCCAGAGAGCTTGGACGTGTCCACTCACCAGCGCGGGTCCGAGGGAGCGCGCAGGATTCATCGACGCACCCGAGACGAGGTCCCCCTAAGAGAGACCCTAGGGCGACGGCTCCACCTACGGCGACTCCTGCCAATAGGCCCTTCTCTTTTGCGCCGGTGGAAACGCCGAGAATCACGAACATCAGAATGGATGTGAGGAGCACCTCGAGAACGAAAGACTGCGAAGCCCGACCAGCGGGAATTGTCGCGCCGAGGGTCTGGCTCTCCAGAAACAACGCACGAACGATGAGGCTGGCAGCGAGGGCACCTGCGGACTGACTAACGACGTAGGGCGCAACCTCACGGCGCGACATTCGCCCCGAGGCCCAGAACCCTAGTGTCACGGCGGGGTTCAAATGCGCACCGGAAACGTCCCCCACCGAATAGATCATTGCCATGACCACCAGACCGAACGTGAGGGCCACGCCTACGTGGGAAATAACTCCCCCGTTGAGCGCGTTAATGACGATGGCGGCGGTGCCCGCGAACACGAGCGCAAAGGTACCAATGGATTCAGCCAGATAGTGTTTCATGGGGCCCCGATTATAACGGCTAGGCGAAAGTTGCTACGGTGAGTCGCACGAGATGATCCGCAGTATGCTCCTGACCGATCGTCTCGCATCGCCATCCCGTCCTGTGCCGGTGCTTCCGCTATCAAGTGATGGGATGGACTCCTCCGCTGACATAGACGGCATCGATGTGCCAAAGTCAGTCGAAAGAACGCATCGAAAAAGGAGGAGTCCGAATGAAAGATACGACGATCGCTGTGGATCTTGCAAAGAACGTCTTCGAGATTGCCATCTCGCGCGAAGCGGGGAAGGTGTCCAAGCAACTCCGTGTGAGTCGACCCAAGTTGGTGTCGTTTTTTGCGAAACAGAGCGCTGCCACCGTGCTTCTCGAAGCCTGCGGCTCGGCTCACTTCTGGGCAAGGACGTTGCGACGGTTGGGAAGGTCACGAGCGCTATTGGCTGTAATTAAATGCACCGTAATGTCTTAGCATCATCTCACCAACACTTAATGGCGGAAGCACCAGATGAACTACTATCGGTCGCAGGAAGGCTCGCTAGAGATGGCGAGACTCAACTAAAACAGTCTCCGAAAAACCCGGGGCGGTTCAGCTCCGTCTCACGGGTTGAATCGTGCAATAGCGCCAATCAGAACGCGTAACGCAGGGACAGTCGAAGCCCGTGGTTCCTCAATTTCGCCTGTGTCGGGGCTAGATCGAGCGCCAACGGTTCCCGGCTTCCGTCGCGCCATTCTACCAAGCCTTCACCTTCGCCGGTTTCGATGACGCCGTAATCCGTATAACGCCAGGTGAGTTCGAGCGTCGTCCGCTCGCCCAACGACATCCCCAGTCCGGCTGTCAACATCCAGGTCAAACCACTCCGGCTGGTGCCCGGAATGATGGTCGTCGTCTTTGGGAACGTCATGCGCGTCTCACCGATTGCAACTCGGGCGACCCCGATGCCTCCGCCGACGAATGGGCTGAACGGGCCGAGCTTGTGTAAACCCAATTCCGGGAGATCAACATAAGCGGCCAGCATCCCGGAGAGAGAGGATAGGTCCGTGGAAACCGATTGCAGGCGTTCGGGGTCTAGGAAGTTGGCACGACCATCGAAAGTCAATCGCGGCCAATATTCAACTAGAGTCTCTAGTCTGACGGAGGGGGCAACGGCGTAACCGAGCCCAAGCTCAAGGCCCGCAGCCGTACTGAAGTTCCCAACCGAACGGAGCGGCGCGCCGTCGCCGCCCGTGCCGCAACCGTAAAGAGCGGCTGGGAAAACGCTTGAGCAGTCCTCGTCGGTGAATTGGGTTTCGGCCGGCCGGTCTAGGCCAATCCCTGCTCGCAGGTAGATGTCTTCAGCCGCGACCGTTTCGGGAAGCAGCCACACCGCAGCCGCGCTCGAAGCTACCACCGCCGCTTGGCCCCAGTGGTTCCAAAGCTTCTTTGTTCGCGGGGGAGGAGCGTCAAGAGCGCGTGTCATCGGTTTCGTGATAAGCCTATTATCCTTCGTTGCAACCTAGGCTTGTACTCCGCAAAAAGTCAATCCAGCGTTGATTGCGAAGGGAAAATGATTGCGGTTGATGTCGATCCGGCCCGACGGATGCGCTGCCAGTCCTGCCTCGTTATTGGCCTCTTGGATCATGTGTTCCGTGCCCGCCCGTGGGTTGTCGAACCACCCCACGCGTGACCTCTACAATTCAGTAGTTTAAAACATTCGACAGGCTAGGTGTGTGGCGGAAGCGTGACGTTTATGCTGTTTATGGCGACAGTCTTGTGATTTCTCACTCCACACGATACGATCGGTGCCGGCGAGACCGGTGTCCTTTTCGAATCCGGTTGCTGCATCGAGCCGGTTGCGTGACGAGGCGGGACGGTGTCGCCCGCCGTCCAGCCAAGGTGGGGAGTTGAAGCCAGCCGACGAGTTGAGAGCGGAGAACGAGGCGCTGCGAGACCGCCTCTCCCAGCTGAGCGAGTCCAGTCTGCGCATCAGCGAGAGCCTGGACGTCTATCCTGCGGGAGGCGGTGACGGACGAGAAGAGGCTGTCCCTGAGCGGGGTTGGCTTAGTCAAGTGGTTCGTCGGAATTCCAGACGAGTTGAGCTTGCCGGAGGTCATGCGACAGTCGCCATGGAACTTCACGGATGACGGGGCGCGTCGCCTGATCGCGTACGTTCTGGACGAGTTGCGCCCGCGCCGCGCCATGAGTTTGCCGGAGGGTGCCGGAACGCCGGCATGGAGTGATATATCGCCTTGGCCGCAGTCGGCATATGGCATCGGGTCGCCGGGTAGACGACGGAACGTCTCCCAATGGGGTGGCCCCCAATCTGCGGTCGTGAGACATTTTCTTCGCCGGTTGCTCGTGGACAGCGGTTTGTCGGACGACCAGAAGCAATCGGCATCGACGAAGCTCATGAAGGATGTATGGGGCGCGTTACGGAATCATGCAGACGACCCCATTCTTTCGCCTGGAACGGCGAACGGGACATTTCGATTCGACCCGCGCTGGCTGCGGATCAAGCTTGCCGGATCTGACGAGGTCTGGGAGTGCGACGCCTGCGCGACCTTGAGCACCCACAACATTCGCAGCGTCTGTCCTCGGAATCGTTGCCCTGGAACCTTGGTGCGCGCCAACCAGAGGCGCCTCAAGGAGAACCACTACCGAATCCTCTACGAAAGCACCGATTTGCCCCCCGCGCTAAGCGTGGAAGAGCATACCGCGCAAATTGACAGCGACGAGGCGCGCCAAAGGCAGGACAAGTTCAAGAACGGTGGCATCCATCTTCTCAGTTCCTCTACCACATTCGAGGTCGGCGTCGACCTGGGAGACCCATGGTGATGAGGGCCTGGTAAACCAGAAGCCGTTGTACTCCGCAAAAAGTCGATCCGGCGTTGATTGCGCGGTTTAGACCTGCCATGCTATACAGGTAGGGAGTTGCGCGCTGCGGCCGGACCGGCAGAACGTCAGGAGCGGGCACCTCTGCGCTTGGATCTAAGGTCTGCAGATAGGTGGCGAAGGTGCTTTTGAGTGAACGAACGATTTCGGTCACTCGAAAGTACCATCCAGTGTTGATTGCGCGTTTTAGACCTGACATGGTCGGCTGCTTCTGGCCGGTTTTCTTTTTTGCGGATCACAGGTCTCTGGCCGAGATCGGATAGCGTCTGGGTAAGCAAGCCCTTCAAGTTCGGGGCGCGCGGATGAATAAATAGAAGGCACAGGTGCCGAGTGTGCAATTTTCGTCCGCCACAAGTGTGCAATTTACAGCCACCGTTAACAGACGCTAGGGGTGTGCGGACCGCGGAAATAAGGGACGAGCGGTTTACGTGCCGCCCTTTCAACCATTTAGACCTGGCAGGTTAGGCGGGTACAATTTTGAGTTCGAAGTTTCTGGGCCGATTCGAGACACGGAGCAGCTCGATCTTCGACTCTCGTTTTTCGATCCACTCTCGCAGACTACGCTCATCGTCTGGATCGATTCGCATGCCCATGATGACACCGTCGATCATCTTGAGCGGCAGACGCAACAACCCTTGGTATCCCACCAAGACCAATCGCCATTCCTGCTCATGTGCCCAGGCTACTGCTTTCGTACCCAGGACAGTTCTAAGCAAATAGTGATTGGTATCGCTATAGAAGTTGATGTCAGGGAAGTGCGTTTGGTATTGGACCTCAAGGGGGATGAGGAGCCTCTGCATCTGTAATAGGTTCTCCGGCGCGAACCTGAACCTCACGGCGATGCCACTATGGCCCTCGGCGTAGTACGACCACAACAACATGTTCGTGGCATCTTTCGCAAAACAGGCGATCCCGTTCTGATCCACCGACTCGAAAAACCCCTTCTTCAAGCGAGCTTGCCCGACCGGGGTCTTGGAAGCTCGAATCATCCGCCGGATGGCCTTCCGGTGGTTGCGAAGCTTATCTTGCGGGTGGTTCTGCTTTACGAAGCCACGCCAGTACTGCTCTATCACAAGAGCGGAGGCATCGTAGCTAGGCGGAATCCGGCAGTCTAACGGGTCATTGAAACTGCTCGGCTTCGCGAAGTACAACTTGGACTCCACGATCAAATCCTGCATCCATCCCAGGCGACGAGGTCTAAAACGCGCAATCAACACTGGATAGACTTTTTGCGGAGCACAACCACTTTTTCCGGAGGGTTCTTTGGACCGCTCGCCTTAACGTCTATTCGAGGCGGAGCGACGAGAGAAAATCCTCGATGCTCGCTTCCCATTTCGCCATCGTCGCTTCGGGGCCGAGCACGCGGATGTACCACGGCCCCGTGCCTCCTTCAGCAATGGTAGCGATCATCCGGTATCCAGGACGGTTGTTGTTGTTGCGTCGCGGCGCTCCCGGCCTTACCGGAGCAACGAACGTCCCGTGCATGTCTGCGACAGTGAGCTTGAGTCCGTTCACGGTGCGCTCGGTGATGGTCGCTCTGTCGCGCGTGCTCGACCTGTCCGGTTGCTCGAACTGGCCGAACCAACGCGCGAGGTTGGCTTCGACACCGCCTCCAGACCCCTCACCAAAATAAAAGATCACGACTTCGGCAGGAGCGTCGTCGCCGGTGAGCTCCCAAACGGCGACGCGCATCGAAGAAGACGACTGCTTCGACACCCACTCCGCCGGGGCGTCAAAACCCAAACCAAAAGCAACGAGTACGACCGCTAACAAGCTCACGGTGCGAGATCTGCTCCTCCGTGAAACGGGTTCGTTTTATGATCGCTCCTCTTCACGGCCATTATCTCGGTTCCGATTCTAACTCAGGTTTGAACCCGCCCTGTGCCAAAACTCGACCCTTTTGAAATAGACCATAAATCAGCAGCTTAGTTGTGCTCCGCAAAAAATCGATCCGGTGTTGATTGCGCGTTTTAGACCTGACATGGTCGACTGCTTCTGGCCGGTTTTCTTTTTTGCGGATCACAGGTGCCCGTAGACTAATCAAGTTCGGGGCGCGCGGATGAATAAATGGAAGGCACAGCCGCCCCGACGCGACTTTGAAGAAGGCTGCTACCGTCCGTTCCTCAGCAAAATCAAACTCAACTGCCCGCAAGCGGTTTGCCGAACACCTCTACGACCGAAGAGGCTTTTGTCGCTCTTAAGTCGCCGCGCGCTGTGCAGTTTCGCAAGTGCGATCCGGATCTCTTTGAACAGATGCAGTCGATCGTTCGCAACGAGCGGTCGGTCGAGGCAGTGGAGGTAAGCGGGGCACTACCCACTGGCACCGTCTTCTTCAGGAAAGAGCTAATCTTCTGCCGGGCAGAGCGCCCACGTGAAAGGTGTGACAAGCGTCGTGACTGGCTTGAGGAAGGGCTTGCGCGGGTTGCCGATGCGGAGGTCGTGTTCGTCGATCCCGACAATGGCTTCGAGATCCCCAACGTTGGTCGATTGTCATTGAAGGGACCGAAATACGCCTACTACGATGATCTGCGCCCATGCTGGAGTCGAGGACAAAGCCTTGTTGTCTACCAGCACATCGGACGTAAGGGAACTGCGGAGAAACAGATAACCGCTCGGCTCGCCACGCTGCGCGAGCGCTTCGAGGACGCCACTGCCGCGTTCGCACTTCGGTACCGGCGCGGCACCTCACGCGCGTACTTCGTAATTCCCGCGCCGGAGCATGCTGAACGGTTGACCGGGCGCCGCAAAGACTTTCTCGCTTCGCCATGGAGTCAACACTTCGCATCCGTCGTATAAATATATGCATTATGAAATGGAACGAGTCTCGGGCGCTTCCGCAATCAAGTGTTGGCGGCCGCACCGAAAGGTATTGAGCAGAATAGGGCTAACCGACCTGTTGTGCTCCGCAAGAAATCGATCCAGCGTTGATTGCGCGTTCTAGACCTGCTATGTTCGGCTGCTTCTGGCCAATCTTCTTTCTTGCGGATCACAACGGGCTTGTCTGCGAGCGGTGAACGGTGGGGCCTAGGCCTAGATGCCTAACGCCGTATCTAATTAGTACCCGTCCTGGCGGACGTAAGAGGTTGAGAAAAAGGGAGTAATCGCAAATTTAGGGCTAGTCTTCTGAGGGGTTGTCGCTTAGAATCGAAGTCGTCAAAAACAAGAGTCTAAACGACTTAACTCCAAAGGAGACCAGCCCTAAATGCGAAAAACAATCATTCCACAACCAAGCCTATGCGAGCCCTGGCTGGAGGTGGAGCACGCGCGCGAGCTCGAAACGATCTCGTCGGTGCTCGATGCCCATCCTAAGCTCAATGAGCTGGTACTGCAAGACCTGAGGTCGGTCACCCCATCGGCAGGGAGCGATGTTGGTCGTGGGGGAATGAGCGCGGAGCAGGTTCTCCGGGCGTTGTTGGTCAAGCAGCTGAATCAGTTCACCTATCGGGAGCTGGCGTTTCACTTGGCAGACTCTCGAAGCTATCGGACGTTTTGCCAGCTCGGCATCATAGAGCCGAGCCCGTCGAAGTCGACCCTAGCAGCAAACATCAAAGCCGTGAAGTTCGAAACGCTGGAGAAAATCAACCGAGAGTTGGTGAGTGTTGCCGAGAAGACCGCGATCGAAAAAGGAAGAAAAGTACGAGTGGACTGCACGGTAGTGGAGTCGAATATTCATTCTCCTACGGACTCCGAGCTTCTTTATGACTGCGTCCGAGTTCTCACTCGCCTCATGTGCCGAACTCGCGAACTGCTGGGTACAGTAGTGGTCTTCGGCAATCGAACGCGTCGAGCGAAGAGACGTCGACTGGGAGTTCTAAACGCGAAGGATAAGGAACAAAGGCGTCGCGTCTATCGAGATCTACTGAAGGTGTCGGAAGAAACCTATCGCTCCGCTCAACGCGTTGCAGACCAGTTGGACGAGTCCGGCTTGACCGAGCCGGTGAAGCGAGCGAGTGCGGAGAAGATCGCCGCGGATTTTAAGCACTTTCTCGTCCTCACCGAAAAAGTCATCAACCAAACTCGGCGTAGAGTGATTGATGAAGAGCGTGTGCCTGCGGAGGAAAAGGTCGTTTCGATCTTCGAAGAACACACCGACATTATTCGCAAAGACCGGCGCGAGACTCTCTACGGTCACAAGGTGTGTTTGACTGGTGGCTCGTCCTCGATGATTTTGGATTGCGTGATCTTGGATGGGAATCCGTCCGATTCAACTCTCGCGGAAACCATGATCGACCGTCAAGTCGAACTCTACGAACGGGCCCCGCGCCAGGTTGCCTACGATGGCGCGTTTTCTTCAAAGGCAAACTTGGAAGCCATCAAAGGCAAGGGAGTTGAAGATGTTGCCTTTACCAAGGCTCACTTCGCGGTGACCGATATGGTCAAGAGTTCCTGGGTCTATCAACGCCTACGGCGATTTCGCTGCGGAATCGAAGGCGTCATTTCGTTCTTGAAACGAGTCTTTGGTCTCGACCGATGCACATGGCGCTCATTGCCTTCTTTCAAATCCTACGTATGGAGTTCCATCATCACCTGCAACCTGTTGGTAATGGCAAGGCACCTATTACGATAATAATGATTGCTCTTACTGCGTTTATAGCCATGGATTGCTGACGATTCGCCTCTCGTTTCGTCCAAGATTTTCATTCGCTTCCGAGCCTACGAGGTGCCGACTGAAAACGTATAATACCCACATCTTCGATAGGCCTCTCGTACACCACAAGTTATGGTGTTTCTGGACAGGAACTAATTAATGATGAGGTATGAGAGAAGAGGACGACCTTCATCGCTGCGGCGATCTAGCCCTTCTTTCTTCTTGAACGCTGCAGTGTGAGCGCCAACTCCAGGAGGTAACGTGGGATTGTTTGGAAAATCGAAACCGCAAAAACTCAACCTCGCGACCGGTCCCCACGGTGTTCCGGCACGGGACGAATCACCATCGGTCGCGCCGCAAACGTTGATCGGGGCGAAAACGATCATCAGCGGCGAGTTGAACAGCAGCGAGGTGCTCCAGATCGAAGGGCGGGTGGAAGGCAAGATCAAGAGCAGCGGAATGGTTGTAATCGGCGAAGCCGGTCGAGTGAAAGCGAAGATCGAGGCGGCCAACGTCTCGATACGTGGCAAGCTAGAGGGCGACTGCACGGCAAGCGACAAAGTTGAGATCACCCTCACAGGAAAGGTGTTCGGGAATCTCTGCGCCCCACGCATCGCGGTTGCCGAAGGAGCCATCTTCAAGGGGGCGATCCAAATGACGGCCAACGAGGAACGCTCCGCTCCTGCTGAGCCGGAGGTTGCTGAGCCAGAGGCTGCTGAGCCGGAGGCTGCTGAGCCAGAGGCTGCTGAGCCGGAGGTTACTGAGCTAGAGGCTGCTGAGCCAGAGGTTGCTGAGCCAGAGGCTGCTGAGCCGGAGGCTGCTGAGCCAGAGGCTGCTGAGCCGGAGGTTGCTGAGCTAGAGGCTGCTGAGCCAGAGGCTGCTGAGCCGGAGGTTGCTGAGCTAGAGGCTGCTGAGCCAGAGGCTGCTGAGCCAGAGGTCGACGATGGCGATTCGCAATCTCAGGAAGACCGCGCAAAGTAATGGAGTACAATAGATCTGAGGCAGGGGATGATGCACGAAACCGTTTTGCCTCGGGCAAGGGTTTCTACTCAGCTTCTCATACATTGGGCTTGATCCAGTTTCGTGGACACTTTCTGAAAGGCGGATACGATGTCCACAATGGCAAAGACAACGCAGCCCCCGCGACCCCGCCGGGAGTTTGATGACGAGTTTAAGGCAGGCGCGGTCCGGCTGGTGCTTGATGAGGGCCAGAGCGTGGGTCGGGTGGCCCGGGAGCTTGACCTCACCGAATCGGCGTTTCGCAACTGGGTCCGTCAGGCCCGGGCCGATCGGACGAAGGGCCGGACGGGCTTGACGGGTGTGGAACGCGAGGAGCTTCGGCGGCTCCGCAAAGAGAATCGGCGGTTGCGGGTGGAGCGCGACGTGTTAAAAAAAGCCGCGGCCTTCTTCGCGAAGGAGAGCGAGTAAGATTCGCGTTCATCCAGGCGGAGAAGGCCACCGTACCGGTCGCTCACCTGTGTCAGATTCTCAACGTCTCTCGGAGTGGCTTTTATGCCTGGGTACGTCGGCCGCCGTCGGCCCACGCGCGCCGGGACCGCCAGTTGCGCGTGTTGATTCGTGCCTCCCATGAGGCGAGTCGCCGCACCTATGGGAGTCCGCGGATTCATCACGACCTGCACGAGCAGGGGTATCGAGTGAGTCGGAAGCGGGTGATTCGGTTGAAACAGGCAGAAGGCCTCATTGCTCGAGTACGCAAACGCTTCAAGCGCACGACGGTAAGCGGTCATGACCAGCCCGACGCGGCCAATGTGCTCGGGCAAGACTTCGTCGCCGATGCGCCGAACCAACGGTGGGTCGGGGACACGACCGAGTTCGTGATCGGCAGCGGCGGGAAGCTTTATCTCGCGGCGCTCCTCGACCTCTACTCGCGATTCCTCGTTGGGTGGGCCGTAAGTGCTATTAACGACCGTCACCTGGTTATCAAGGCGTTGCGGATGGCACTGAAACGTCGCCAACTGGCCGCGGGGCTCTTGCATCACTCCGATCAGGGTAGTCCGTATGCCAGCAAAGACTACCAACGTCTCCTTGAGACGCATGGCATGACCGGGAGCATGAGCCGACGGGGCAACTGCAACGACAACGCCGTCATCGAAAGCTGGTTCTCCACGGTCAAGCACGAGCTTGGGGAGCATTTCCTCAGTTGCGGCGAGGCCAAGATGGCCCTCTTCGACTTCATCGAGGTATTCTACAACCAGAGACGACGACACTCGACCCTCGGCCAGGTCAGTCCGGCCGAGTTCGAACGACGGATGATGACTTCGCCAGCTTAACTAGTTCCTGTCCAGAAACACCATAACTTGTGGTGTACGAGAGGCCTATCGAAGATGTGGGTATTATACGTTTTCAGTCGGCACCTCGTAGGCTCGGAAGCGAATGAAAATCTTGGACGAAACGAGAGGCGAATCGTCAGCAATCCATGGCTATAAACGCAGTAAGAGTAATCATTATTATCGTAATAGGTGCCTTGCCATTACCAACAGGTTGCAGGTGATGATGGAACTCCATACGTAGGATTTGAAAGAAGGCAATGAGCGCCATGTGCATCGGTCGAGACCAAAGACTCGTTTCAAGAACGAAATGACGCCTTCGATTCCGCAGCGAAATCGCCGTAGGCGTTGATAGACCCAGGAACTCTTGACCATATCGGTCACCGCGAAGTGAGCCTTGGTAAAGGCAACATCTTCAACTCCCTTGCCTTTGATGGCTTCCAAGTTTGCCTTTGAAGAAAACGCGCCATCGTAGGCAACCTGGCGCGGGGCCCGTTCGTAGAGTTCGACTTGACGGTCGATCATGGTTTCCGCGAGAGTTGAATCGGACGGATTCCCATCCAAGATCACGCAATCCAAAATCATCGAGGACGAGCCACCAGTCAAACACACCTTGTGACCGTAGAGAGTCTCGCGCCGGTCTTTGCGAATAATGTCGGTGTGTTCTTCGAAGATCGAAACGACCTTTTCCTCCGCAGGCACACGCTCTTCATCAATCACTCTACGCCGAGTTTGGTTGATGACTTTTTCGGTGAGGACGAGAAAGTGCTTAAAATCCGCGGCGATCTTCTCCGCACTCGCTCGCTTCACCGGCTCGGTCAAGCCGGACTCGTCCAACTGGTCTGCAACGCGTTGAGCGGAGCGATAGGTTTCTTCCGACACCTTCAGTAGATCTCGATAGACGCGACGCCTTTGTTCCTTATCCTTCGCGTTTAGAACTCCCAGTCGACGTCTCTTCGCTCGACGCGTTCGATTGCCGAAGACCACTACTGTACCCAGCAGTTCGCGAGTTCGGCACATGAGGCGAGTGAGAACTCGGACGCAGTCATAAAGAAGCTCGGAGTCCGTAGGAGAATGAATATTCGACTCCACTACCGTGCAGTCCACTCGTACTTTTCTTCCTTTTTCGATCGCGGTCTTCTCGGCAACACTCACCAACTCTCGGTTGATTTTCTCCAGCGTTTCGAACTTCACGGCTTTGATGTTTGCTGCTAGGGTCGACTTCGACGGGCTCGGCTCTATGATGCCGAACTGGCAAAACGTCCGATAGCTTCGAGAGTCTGCCAAGTGAAACGCCAGCTCCCGATAGGTGAACTGATTCAGCTGCTTGACCAACAACGCCCGGAGAACCTGCTCCGCGCTCATTCCCCCACGACCAACATCGCTCCCTGCCGATGGGGTGACCGACCTCAGGTCTTGCAGTACCAGCTCATTGAGCTTAGGATGGGCATCGAGCACCGACGAGATCGCTTCGAGTTCGCGTGCGTGCTCCAGCTCCAGCCAGGGCTCGCATAGGCTTGGTTGTGGAATGATTGTTTTTCGCATTTAGGGCTGGTCTCCTTTGGAGTTAAGTCGTTTAGACTCTTGTTTTTGACGACTTCGATTCTAAGCGACAACCCCTCAGAAGACTAGCCCTAAATTTGCGATTACTCCCTTTTTCTCAACCTCTTACGTCCGCCAGGACGGGTACTAACTAGTTCCTGTCCAGAAACACCATAACTTGTGGTGTACGAGAGGCCTATCGAAGATGTGGGTATTATACGTTTTCAGTCGGCACCTCGTAGGCTCGGAAGCGAATGAAAATCTTGGACGAAACGAGAGGCGAATCGTCAGCAATCCATGGCTATAAACGCAGTAAGAGTAATCATTATTATCGTAATAGGTGCCTTGCCATTACCAACAGGTTGCAGGTGATGATGGAACTCCATACGTAGGATTTGAAAGAAGGCAATGAGCGCCATGTGCATCGGTCGAGACCAAAGACTCGTTTCAAGAACGAAATGACGCCTTCGATTCCGCAGCGAAATCGCCGTAGGCGTTGATAGACCCAGGAACTCTTGACCATATCGGTCACCGCGAAGTGAGCCTTGGTAAAGGCAACATCTTCAACTCCCTTGCCTTTGATGGCTTCCAAGTTTGCCTTTGAAGAAAACGCGCCATCGTAGGCAACCTGGCGCGGGGCCCGTTCGTAGAGTTCGACTTGACGGTCGATCATGGTTTCCGCGAGAGTTGAATCGGACGGATTCCCATCCAAGATCACGCAATCCAAAATCATCGAGGACGAGCCACCAGTCAAACACACCTTGTGACCGTAGAGAGTCTCGCGCCGGTCTTTGCGAATAATGTCGGTGTGTTCTTCGAAGATCGAAACGACCTTTTCCTCCGCAGGCACACGCTCTTCATCAATCACTGCCATCGTCATTAACGCGCTCAACGGGGGAGTTATTTCCCACGTAGGCGTGGCCCTCACGTTCGGTCTGGTGGTCATGGCAATGATCTATTCGGTGGGGGACGTTTCCGGTGCGCATTTGAACCCCGCCGTGACACTAGGGTTCTGGGCCTCGGGGCGAATGTCACGCCGTGAGGTTGCGCCCTACGTCGTTAGTCAGTCCGCAGGTGCCCTCGCTGCCAGCCTCATCGTTCGTGCGTTGTTTCTGGAGAGCCAGACCCTCGGCGCGACAATTCCCGCTGGTCGGGCTTCGCAGTCTTTCGTTCTCGAGGTGCTCCTCACATCCATTCTGATGTTCGTGATTCTCGGCGTTTCCACCGGCGCAAAAGAGAAGGGCCTATTGGCAGGAGTCGCCGTAGGTGGAGCCGTCGCCCTAGGGTCTCTCTTAGGAGGACCCGTCTCGGGTGCGTCAATGAATCCTGCGCGCTCCCTCGGACCCGCGCTGGTGAGTGGACACGTCCAAGCTCTCTGGATCTATCTCACGGCTCCGGTGCTCGGCGCTCTCCTCGCGGTCGGCGGTTGTCGCTGTGTGCGGGACTCGGAATGCTGTAACCCGAGCAACGCCAATATTCAGATAGAATCTTGACCTCTTTCTCTCGCGTCTGGTCCAAATGGTGCTTCCGCAGTCAAGTATTGGCGGCCGCCGCGTAACCTGTTCGCGTGCTAGAGTTTTAGCCTGATTTCGAGAGGCGCAGTTCTTTCGTCGATGCCGGCTGGGCCGAGTTTTGGCACAGGACGGGGTCGGAGATCGAAAACAGGCGAAGGCGTGTGTTCGTTTTGAAAATGAAAGATTTACTGGAGCATCATCATGGCAGGTAGGAAAACGAAACTCACGCCTGACCGGCAGGAGAAGATTCTCGATTGCGTTCGAATTGGCATGAGCAATAGGGCCGCTGCTCAGGTGGCTGGCATCTCCGAGAAGACACTCTACAACTGGATCGAGTGTGGAGAGAAGGACACGAGTGGTCCATTTTTTGAATTTTTGAAGTCTCTCCAGGCGGCCACGGGACAATTCGAGCTCTCGAACTTCAACGTCATTTTTGAAAAGCGGGGTCGCGAGCGTAGGACTTAAGCCTGTGGCCTTCAAGTTATGAGTCACTCCGTTCGCAGCCACCTTCGCCTCGAGATCGATTCCTACGACGAGACCATTCGCCGGTTCATCCCGGGCTACGAGGAAGGATTGACTCGGGCTGCCCGTGAAATCGCCGGCATCCGGCCCACCCTAGTGCTAGACCTCGGTGCGGGAACGGGGGCTCTGGCCGAGGCGATGCTGGAACATGAAGGCGTGGGCGCCGTCGAGGCCATCGACGTCGATCCAGAGATGCTAGACCGGGTGCGTATCCGACTCAAGCGATTCGGAGCCCGCGCGCGTTTCCAGAGGTGTTCCTTCGAAACTCCGCTCCCGGAATGTGACGCCGTGTCTGCTTGCCTGGCCTTGCACCACGTTCCCACGATGGAACGCAAGCGTGCCTTGTACGAGGGTATTTTTCGGGCGCTTCGCCCCGGCGGGGTGTTCGTGAACGCCGACGTGACCATGAGCGCACACCCGGCAACGCAGGAGCAGTGCTACCGCATATGGGCTGCCCACTTGGTTTCGTGCGGCATCGACGAACGGCGCGCTTATGAGCACTTCGACGAGTGGGCGTCCGAAGACACCTACTTCCCGCTCGACGACGAGCTCACCGCCATGCGCGAAGCCGGATTTCACGCTGAATGTGCCTGGCGGGAACCCCCGAACACTCTCCTAGTAGGACGCAAGAAATAAGGTGCCAGGTCGTGTTGCAGTTTGAACCCAGTCCTGTGCCAAAACTCGGCCCTCTTGAAATAGCCGATAAATCAACAGCTTATCGAAATCGCCACTCGCTGCGTATGCATCGGTGGGATAACCTCGGACCCAAACGGGAAGTGGATGAAGCAGGTGGCAAGAAACCTCACGGACATGTGGGATGGTTTGCTCCTTCGCAAGCAGTACCTCATCCACGACCGGGACCCACTATTCACCGAGGCGGTACGTGGGCTCTTGAGAGATTCAGGCGTGAAGCCCCTCCGCCTTCCCGCCAATAGTCCGAATCTGAACGCATACGCGGAAAGATTCGTTCTCTCCATACGTCGAGAGTGTCTCGACCGCTTCGTACCTCTCAGTGAGGGACACCTGCGGACAGCGGTAACCGAATACGTCGTGCACTAGAATGACGTTTCATACTGCCTCATCATGTCATGTTGTTGTTTCAAAAAGGGTTCGTTGTTCGAGTGATTGCGATGCGGGGTTCCGATTCTGACGGATCCTCTCGATAACCTTGCGAACACCCGGTTGATCAAGTTGTTGCCTATTAAGAACCCAAGGTCCATCAGGCAGCGGGATGCATGGCTTTCAGCTCACCTCGTTCGACCCTGTGCCGGAGGGCGCTGCCAGAGACGCCAAGATAGGCGGCCGCTTGAGTTAGGGTCATCCAGCCTTCTGCCTCTTGCCGTCGGGGTGAATACTTAGCGATCCCGCGCTTATTTCGAAGGGAAACAACTCTCTCTCGGGTCCAGCGGTTTCCACGACCGGTGAGTAGGCCGTTACGGTTCAGGTAAGCTGCTACGACATCATCAGTACAAACCAGCGTCAGAGTTCGTACCGCATCGACGATGTCCTTTGACGTATGGAGACTGTTTTGCCCGCGGCGACGAATCGGTACGCGCAATTCATTGTGCGTGCCGCCTTTCCAATGAATCACGAGTGAGGTTTCACCGATTGTTCGGTCGATGTCGACAATCACCTCTTCAATCAGCGCACGAACGATGCGTTTCTTCAGCCGGACGTCCGTCTCTGGATCACTCCATACGCGACCGAGATCTTCGGCTAGCTGTTCGAAAACCTTCAGGTCCGGCGCCACCACTTGCTTTCGCTGAGCTTCCTGTTGCGTGATCCTATCTTCGAGCTCTTGAAATGTTTCGAGTGCGATATTCCACCGTCTTTCCAGCTCATCAACCACCAGGCGGTTTGCTGGGTCAGCGGTATCGTATTGTTTCCAAGAGCGCTCCGCTGTGTAGCGTGCTGCCTCGAGGTCCAGACGCAGCGCTTCGACGACGTCATCCTGCTCGCAAGCAACTTCTCGCTGTGCGAGCATCGCTGCCTCTATGGCACCAGGCTCGATCACCCGGAGCACTTCACCGGCTACAGCATCGTCTACTGGCTGACTTCCGAAACTGATACAACGAGCTTCCGCATTGTTCAGCGCTCCCCGACCACACATCAGCTTGCGGCCGCAACGCCCGCACCGCAGCAAGCCCGACAGGAGCGCTCGCCCCTTTTTTGCTGCTCCAGGTCCAGGGCCGTTCGGCCATTGAGCGTTGTTTGAGATGGATCCGTGTAGACCACCATCAGCTTGCGGCCGCAACGCCCGCACCGCAGCAAGCCCGACAGGAGCGCTCGCCCCTTTTTTGCTGCTCCAGGTCCAGGGCCGTTCGGCCATTGAGCGTTGTTTGAGATCATCTCTTGGATCCGCTCAAACTCTTCGCGAGCAATATAGCTCTCATGGTGATCGTAGAGCAAAGCAAGCCACTCTTCTTTCGGTTTTCGCCTGATTTTCTTGCGAGCGACTCCACTCTCAAACTCAGTCGTTACTTCGGTCTTGCCGTAGGTGTAGGCGCCCGCGTGGATCGGGTCCTGCAAAATTCGTATTACCAGCTGGTAGGTGGGGCGTTTCCATACGGTCTCCCAGCCCGTTGTGCCATACTCGCGCACAGGGATTTCTAAACCGTGCTCGATGAACCACAGCAAGGTTTGGCGGGCTGAGCCAAGCTCGAGAAACTTTTGGAACACTAATCCTATGGTCCGCTGGACACGGCGGTCTGGCTCCTTCACGATGCCTTCGTCGGTCGTGATATAGCCAGCAGACCTTATGACGACCAACTCTCCACGTCGCGCCTTCTCGTGACGAGCCTCTACGGCGCGAAGCCTTAGGATATCGAGCTCGTATTCGTTGAGACTGCCTTTCAATCCTAGAAGCAACCTGTCGTTACCGCGGCGAGAATCGTAGATCGTCTCCTGATCGATAAGAAGAGTGTCGACCACTCGACACACTTCCACCAGCTTCTGCCAATCCCGACTGTTTCGAGCGAAGCGTGATACTTCCCGGGCGGCTACCGCACCGACTTTGCCTAGGCACACTTCGGCCACCATACCTTCAAACCCGCTACGGTGCGTCCCACCAGCCGCTGAGCGGCCGAGGTCCTCGTCAACGACCTCGACTTCCTCCCAGCCGAGTTCCTTGAGTCGGTCCTCCATGGCGTATTGGAGCCGTCGGCTCTCTTCGTTACGGGCAACCTGATGGGGGGAGGATTGCCGAACATAAAGAACAGCTTTACGTGCGAGGTGTTGCTTTCTGATCTTCTCACTCATCCTTTGTCCTCCTCTCTACTTCGTTCGTGGATTTTGTTGCCCAGTGCTCACGGAGCATCTCCGCCGTCAATCGAGTTACCGCTTGCCTGACGTCTTCCGCAAGACTGCTCCACAGGGGGAGAACTCTGTTTCGATCGAAAAACCGAAGTTGCTCCGCTCGACGAAATCGATGTATCGCCTTCATCAGCACCTCCTTCTACGTTCGAACAACGATGCTGATCTTGTACCCTTGCCAACGGAGGCGCACACACCGTCTCGTCCAGCAGTTGCCTAAGTTCTACCAAGGCTTTCCAATGAACGCGGGGTCGGCCAGTCAAACGCATCCGTGAACAGACGGCACGGTCAAACATCCAGACCGGAAGTTCGGTCCAGACTCGTTGCGGTTCGTCTTCTACCGTGAAGCGAACGGCTGTGTGCTTGCCCCACTTTCGCCGGCCGCGGACGAGAATCCTACGTCCGTGGAGCGGATGCCAAGGATAGTGGAGTTCAAGAAACTCGCGATTGTGGGCACTGTGTTGCCGAGCACTATCACGCAGAACGGAACCACCAAGGTCTCGGCAACGAGCTCATCACACCTCTGGGGCAGTGACGCCAAACCCGAGCTCCCTCAGGCGTCGTGTTGAGCCGGTGCCACCTCCAGAGACTAACGCGTTTCATTCATTCGGGGTGGCCGTCAAGCCGTGGAAAACTTGACAGTACCGCCGAGAGCCACCACCATCGTCGCGTCGGCGAACGTCTTGCCGTACAGGACCATCGCCACCACGTCCTCACCCGAGAGATCACGCTCCTGCATCTCACGCAGCTTCGCTGCGCTTGCTTCGACGAAGCCGCGCGACACCGACGAACTCGACAGACCGATCGCGCCCGGAACCAATTCCGCCGCCGACTCATAGTTCCGGCACGAGATCCCGTACAGCACTCTTCGTAGAAGCAACTCGTCCACCTCTCCGCGGTGACTCAGACTCTCGTACGAGTTCAACGGGATCTCTCCGTCGCGGCCGCGAACACGGGGACCGCGGACCGGAACTCGCTGACCCGCGAGTTCACCGTGCCCGGATTCGTCCCGTGACGTCGTCCCTGCACCGTCTCCGATTTCCGAACGTATCGCTCTCCCGCAAGCTCACTGACCTCGGCGTCCAGCAACTCGTGAACATGCATCAGGCCGAGAGGCACCAGTGCGCGGATCATCTCGACCTTCGAGTCCACCTCGAGCTCCCCGTATCCCTCTTGCTCCATGACCTCTACTTCACCTAGACGACGCGTCTTCTTGCGTTCCTTGACCCTTCGTAGCAGACTTCCCATATCGGCTCCTTTCTTGAGCGGCTTGATTTCGCTTTTGACAACGTCATCAAACCACCCGAGAGGGAGCCGTTTCAAATTTCAACTAAGAGTGGCACACATTCCCTCAGGGGAGCGCAGCGGGCAAAGTCTTGCTGGCGTTGAAACTTGAGACGCTTAGACAAGGCTAGTGCGCCGGCGAGAAAAGTCTCGACAGGAGGTGGCAGATTCTTAATACGTGGGACCGACACCCAGCTTACGTCGGAGACGGAAAGTCGATCCTTTGTTTTGGATGCCCACGAGAGAATCGCGTCCTGATCTGTCGCGGACATGGCGTGGTCCGGGTCCTTGCTACGAAGTGCGCGAGAGAATTAACCCTAATCGCAAAATCTTCGAAGCACGAAAACGCGAAACAGCCGCACTGGGCGCAGGCGAGAAGCTCGTGCTGGGGCACCCGCTCGCCGCCACTATAGGTGATTCTGCACGGTGTATGCAGAACCTGGAAAAGGTGCTATTCACGGGGCCAAAGACCTCAGACACGGTGACGTTTATTTGCAATTAGGGTTAACGTCTACCCCTATGACTCGTCTTCCAAGGGTTAGCGCCTCGATACACCTATCAGGGCGACCCTGTGCCATTGCCAAGAGGAGGCGTGGGTAGCATCGCCCAGCTAATGCACCGCTCGGCATCATCAAGCCAACTTGCCGCACCGGGATCCTTAAGCAGGGGTAGTCCAAGCTTGACCAGACAACAAGGCAAGTCCAACTCCTCCGGTAGCTCCGCCCCCAACCAGCGCACGCCCTTTGCTGCGCCCTCAATCGTCCAGGCTGTCACGCACTGAACCATGACCCGGTGCTCGGGTCCCTGGATGAGCCACCCCACTGCGCCGACCCAGGTGTTCCTGATGCTTAGAAAGTATTCGGGGAATCCGGGTAACGGCACCGCTTGCCCGCTGGTGGCCACCTCGATGTTGGACTGCAACGCAGCCAACGTCTCGGAGCGAATATCCGAGCGTCGCGTCTGGAACACGTGGCGCGTCGATAGGTTGTAGTGGTGCATCATCGACTCGCTGGCGAAGGACTGTTCAAGGGTAGCAACCCGTTCGCCAACATCTCCCTCGCCCGTTGGCACCTCCTGTGCTCCGCAAAAAGTCGATCCAGGCGGCACGCGATCTTCTTTTTTGCGGATCACAGGTTTCATGCACTAACGCCTATCCCCTGTCTCAGTTCTATTGCCGTCCATTACTTTGCGCGGTCTTCCTGGGATTGCGAATCGCCATCGTCTACCTCTGGCTCAGAAGTCTCTGGCTCAGAAGTCTCCGGCTCAGCAGCCTCCGGCTCAGCAGCCTCCGGCTCAGAAGTCTCCGGCTCAGCAGCCTCCGGCTCAGAAGTCTCCGGCTCAGCAGCCTCCGGCTCAGCAGCCTCCGGCTCAGCAGCCTCCGGCTCAGCAGCCTCCGGCTCAGCAGCCTCCGGCTCAGAAGTCTCCGGCTCAGCAGCCTCCGGCTCAGCAGCCTCCGGCTCAGCAGCCTCCGGCTCAGCAGCCTCTGGCTCAGCAACCTCTGGCTCAGAAGCCTCCGGTTCAGCAGCCTCCGGCTCAGCAGCCTCTGGCTCAGAAGCCTCTGGCTCGGCAGCCTCCGGTTCAGCAGCCTCCGGCTCAGCAGCCTCTGGCTCAGAAGCCTCTGGCTCGGCAGCCTCTGGCTCGGCAGCCTCCGGTTCAGAAGCCTCCGGCTCAGCAAGAACAGTAGTAATTCGTGAATTTAGCTCATGCAGCTGCTTCTCCAACTGTGCTACAAACTCCGATATCAACTCGGCAATCATTCTATTGTCTTTCATTGAAACCTCCCAAGTTCTTGGCCTTTCTCAACTCCGTGGACACGTTGCATCGGTTTCCGGACCCAAGAATATATCACGCGGATCGGTGCGGGTACCACGGCGTACCGGGACCCCGGCGTCCTGTGCCAAAACTTGATTCACTGGCAACATTACAAGCGAACAGTCGATGCAGCGTGGACGGTGGGGCCCGCGACAACCATGGAGCAGAGCTAGGCCCTTGGCCCGGGCGCAAACACAGACACTAAGCTGCTGATTCATGGTCTATTTCAAAAGGGCCTAGTTTTTGGGATGTGTCCCGAGGTCCGTGGAAAAAGAACAGCACCCTCTACTCCGTCATCAGAGTATCATATCAGGCGGCAACCTCCGCGTGTTCGAGAACCTCGCTCAGACGTTGGTAGCCGTCGATGCGTCGTAGTTGAATCTGGCCAGAGGCGATAAGCCCAAACAGCAAAGCGACCGCGGACTCCTCGCTGGGTGCTTCCGCCATCAAGTGATGGGATGGACTCCTCCGCTGACATAGACGGCATCGATGTGCCAAAGTCAGTCGAAAGAACGCATCGAAAAAGGAGGAGTCCGAATGAAAGATACGACGATCGCTGTGGGTCTTGCAAAGAACGTCTTCGAGATTGCCATCTCGCGCGAAGCGGGGAAGGTGTCCAAGCAACTCCGTGTGAGTCGACCCAAGTTGGTGTCGTTTTTTGCGAAACAGAGCGCTGCCACCGTGCTTCTCGAAGCCTGCGGCTCGGCTCACTTTTGGGCAAGGACGTTGCGACGGTTGGGACACGACGTCGTCCTGCTCCCACCTCACCTCGTAAGGCCGTATCGACGCGGGAGCAAGAACGACCGCGCGGACACCAAAGCTTTGCTCGAGGCTTACCGGAACGAGGAGATTCTTTCGGTGCCCATCAAGTCCGTGCGCCAGCACACCCTCGCCGCGCTCCATCGCCTACGCTCAGGATGGCTCTCCACACGAACCGCACGCATCAATGCCGTACGCGGGGTCCTGCGCGAGCTCGGACTCTTCATCCCCAAGGGCGCTCACTTCGTCGTGCCCGCCATCTCCGAGCTCGTCGAAGACGCTGATTCTGATTTGCCCGACGTGCTCCGTCCGCACCTGCGTGATGCGTGCTCCGAGATTCGAGAGCTCAAGGACAAGTGCGCTGGCATCGAGCACGAGCTCAAGGCGCTCGCCAAGCAGCTTCCTGAGGTGCAACGACTTCTCACCATTCCCGGCATCGGACTTTTGACCGCGACCGCCATCGTCGGCTTCGTTGGGGATCTGCGCCGCTTCCCATCGGGACGCCGCTTCTCGAGTTACCTCGGCCTCGTTCCCAAAGAGAACTCCAGTGGTGACATTCGCCGCCTCGGGCGCATCACCAAGCGTGGCGACTCCTACCTCCGTACGCTCCTCACGCAGGGCGGACGCGCCGTGCTCCGAGCGGCCAACGTCAGCAAGAGCCCGCCCGACAAGCTCCGCGCCTGGGCGCGGAAGGTCCACCGCTCGCGGGGACACAACAAAGCCGCGATTGCTGTCGCCAACAAACTCGCCCGGATAGTCTGGGCCGTCTCCACCCGCGAGAGTGAATTCCAGTCGGTGCCCGCGGCCGCATAGAGGCTCCACTCTCGTGTTTTCCTTCTTCCCTTCCAACAGAGGCTGCGACGATACCCTTCCAACTGATGGCGTACCGGTCGGACCGGCGCGGGGTCAAGCCGATAGCAACACTGGCCCTCAGAGGTCGCTCAAAGTGATTGGCTCCTCGCGCGCGGATTTTCCGTCATGGCCCGGAGCACCCAAGACGCTCCTCACTGAGGCCGTAGATATGTTTGCAGTCTGACCCACTCGTCACCGATTTGGACGAGCAGCTCTGAGGAAGACTTTTTTGAGAAAGGTGTTGATTGAGGAGTCCAGATATGTTGCTACGCGGCTGCGGGCAGTGGTTCAGGTGCGGAAGAGACCGGGTTGGCGCGCCCCAGTGAGCAGGAAAACCTCGATCCGCAGCCACAAAGGAATCGTCGTCGCCAAGAAGATGTCTCGAAAGGTGAGCCGTCGCGTGGTCAGACCGGCCTGCATAGCCGGAGTTCGGATCTCACGTCCGAACTTCAGAGCTCCGTGCGGTCGGACGAAGTTGTAATAGCAACGGAGCAATTCCATGTGCTCATCGAGCCTCTCCGTCGAGCGAGCGTGGGAAAGCGTTCGTCTCGAAAGGTATGCCAAGCTTTGCCGGATGGTCAGATTTAACCGCTCGATGAACGACGTGTTCAATGTTGAGGAGTCCTCGGAGTTATTGAGCGCGTCTTCGAATCGCCACGCGGCTCCGTGCAGCGCTCTCCGTTCGACCTTGATGATACGACCGTTCCTGCGCGTCTTGAGGACCTGGCCGTAAAGATACGCTGGACCGAAGAAGCGACGGATGACCTTCTGGTAGAATTCGAATCCATCCGTGACGATCAGGGGAAGACGTCCGAAATTCATCCGCTTCGAAAGGTCGCGAAACAGAGCGTGAGTGTTCCGGTAGCTTCGCCTTCCCGTCACCGTCGATGGCCAGAGCCGAGACCAGACCTCGATCGTAACGAAGACCCAACTCGGCGTCTTCTTGTTGCCCGCGAACGTGCGAATCTCGTCGGCTTGAAGCTCTTTGGCTTGATGATTCCTCTCGCGGTGATGGGCGTTCGAGTATTTTGACCAGACGCGCTTGAGGGTGCACTGCATGCAGGCTTCTGATCAGGCTCCATCGTTGTCCTCTTGGTCGTGACTCGGCCAATGGCGCTCCGCGATAGGCGGAGCAGGGCATGCCACCACAACAGCCGAGCGACTGGCTGTCGCGCGAGGTGTGTCCCTTCAGAAAATGAGACAGACCCTCTCCGCGAACGCGACCAGAGTCTTCGCATTCGCTGGCATCGATGCGGCCTTCGAGATCAAACCGTCGTGACCTTCGGCGAGCCTGCGGCAGAGGAGTCGCCGTCGCCTACATGCAGCTTCCGCCATGGTCGACGCGGTTATTGTCAAGTTTTCCACGGCCTGGCGGTCACCCCGAATAAATGAAACGCGGTAGTCTGTGAAGGTGGCACCGGCTCAGAGGTCGGCTTAACGTTGGTGCGACTGAGCCCGTTGTCAAGTTTGGCTGGGAGTCCTGCGCGTACCCCAAATTGCGTTTTCTATTCCAGCTGGGATAGTTGAGCGCGTCTATTAGATTACAAGTTCGTGGGCTCCACGCCGGTGCGACGTGAAGGAGGCTGCGATGAGAGTGGTTCATAAGCGATGCGCCGGATTGGACGTCCACCAGAAATCGATTACGGCTTGCGTGCGGGTAGCGTCGAAGCGGAAGGTGGTGCGCGAGACGCGTGTGTTCGGCACGGCCACGAGCGAATTGCTGGAAATGTTGGATTGGCTGGGGCAGTGCGGTTGCACGATTGTAGCGATGGAAGCGACCGGAGTGTATTGGAAGCCGGTGTGGCATGTGCTCGAAGGTCATTTTGAGTTGGTGTTGGCACAACCGGCCCACGTCAAGAACATGCCGGGTCGTAAGAGCGATATCAGTGATGCCTTGTGGATAGCGGATTTGCTTGCCCATGGTCTCATTCGAGCTAGCTTCGTTCCGCCAACGCCGATCCGGGAACTGCGAGAGCTGACCCGAACGCGAAAGCAGTTCGTTCGAGAAATCGCTCGGGAGACCCAGCGAATTCAAAAGACGTTGGAAGACGCGAACATCAAATTGACGAGCGTGATTAGCACGATTTTGGGAGTAAGCGGGCGGGCGATTCTCCGAGCGATCATTGCAGGAGAAAGCGACCCTCACAAGCTGAGTGAGCTGGGCTCGAGCCGACTCAAAGCCACTGAACAGGAATTGAGCGCAGCGCTCGAGGGCTACGTTACCGACCATCATCGTTTCCTGTTGGGTTTTCATCTCAATCATATCGAGCAGCTTGAAGCCTCAGTGAGCGCGCTCGAATCCCGTATCACAGAGAGCCTGCGCCCTTTTCGATCGGCCATCGAGCTTCTGGTGACGATCCCGGGCATCAGTGAAGCCACGGCGGCCATTCTCGTCGCCGAGATCGGACCCGATGTCTCGGCATTCCCAACGGCCGGACACCTTCGCTCTTGGGCCGGTCTATGCCCACGGCTTCATGAGAGTGCCGGTAAACGCTTTTCTCAGAAAACCCGCAAAGGGGCTCCATGGCTCAAGACCGCTCTTGTCCAAGCCGCTTGGGCGGCAAGCCGCTTGGGCGGCAAGCCGCAAGCGCGACAGCTATCTGCGTGCCCAGTTCTTCCGGCTCAAATCTCGTCGGGGCTCCAAGAAAGCTGTCGTCGCCGTCGCCGCCTCCATCATCACCGCCGTCTACTACATGCTCCACAATGAGATTCCATACCGGGAACTGGGTGCCGATTACTTCCATCAACGCGACAAGGAACAGCTCACAATACGAATGACACGACGCCTAAGGGAGCTCGGTTTTGACGTCACTCTCACACCTCTTGCCAACGCTACACCCTGAGTGTCTCACTCGGGGATGGTTGAAACCCCTCGCCTTCAGGCGAAGCCTTTAGGAGGCTTGCGGTACGATCCCCGGATGAAAGGATATCGGAAATCATCGCACACGACGTATCAATTAAACTACCATTTCGTATTCATCCCGAAGTACCGCAAGCCGGTATTGAGAGGAGATGTAGCACTTCGCCTGCGGGAGTTGATAAGAGAGATCTGTGCGACGCACCACATAGAAATACTGAAGGGCCATGTACGGCCAGAGCACGTTCATCTGTTGCTGAGCGTGCCGCCACGGCTGTCGCCGAGCCGAGTAATGCAGGCGATCAAGGGGAAGACATCGCACAAGCTGATGCGTGATTTTCGAGCGATCCGCAAGAAGTTTTGGGGTCGGCACCTGTGGGCGCGCGGCTATTTTGTAGCGACGAGCGGAAACGTGACCGATGAGGTTGTGGCCAAGTACATCGAGCTGCAAGGAGAGCTGCCGGAAGACGACGAGTCGTTCAGGGTAAGCGAGTAATCCTCCGCCGTGCGCCTTTAGGCGACTTTAGTCGCCCGCGAACCCATCGCCTTTAGGCGATGGAGCGCACCCGCTCAGTTAAGCAGAATCGGCTGACCGACAATTTCGTTCGCCAACATACGCAGGCCAACTGACACTAGCATTCAAATGCCTCTAGCGGTGTAACACTACTTGATGGCAGAAGCACCTTCTCGGAGGGTATACTTCGCCTCAGAATGTTCTACCGATCTCCGGATGCATATCGGCGATTTGCCCGGGAAGCTATACGTAAAAAGCGAGCAAAGGATCGGGCAAAGGCGAACACTGGGAAGCCGACGAAAACCAAAGCATTGCAGGTTGCGGAGCCCCCACCAATCCGACCGGAGGTGCTAACGGGCGAGGGAGATGTTGGCGAACGGGTTGCTACCCTTGGGCGTTGTTTCGCCGACGGGGTGATACACCACTACCACCTATCGACGGGCCACATGGCCCAGATGCCACGCTCGGATGTTCGCCCCGAGACGCTGGCCGCGTTGCGGCCCATTATCAAGGTGGCCACCAGCGGCCATGTGGTGCCGTTGCCCGGATTCACCGAATACTTTCTAAGCATCAGGAACACCTGGATCGGCGCCGTGGGCTGGCTCATTGAGGGAACCGAGCGCCGAGTCATGGTTCGTTGCGTGACGGCCTGGACGGTCGGGGGCGCAGCGAAGGGCGTGCGCTGGTTGGCGGCGGAGCTACCGGCGGAGCTGGACTTGCCCTGTTGTCTGGTCAGGCTTGGAGTACCACTGCTTGAGGACCCCGTCGCGGCAAGTTTGCTTGATGATGCTGAGCGGTGCATTGGCTGGGCGTTGCTGCCCACCGCGCCCTAGCCTTTTTACCGGCATCGTCAAGTTGAGGCTGACGGCCGTTTCTGATGCGCAGCATGGTGGGTTCACCACGGGCTTGAGCCCAGTATCTTGGGGGTCGGTCTGCTAGTTTTTTCATCAACTAATAAGAAACTCAGGGTGTAGCGTTTGGGGGCAGTGACGTCAAAACCGAGCTCCCTCAGGCGTCGTGTTGAGCCGGTGCCACCTCCAGAGACTACCGCGTTTCATTCATTCGGGGTGGCCGTCAGGCCGTTGGAAAACTAATAAGAAACTCAGGGTGTAGCGTTGGCAAGAGGTGTGAGAGTGACGTCAAAACCGAGCTCCCTTAGGCGTCGTGTCATTCGTATTGTGAGCTGTTCCTTGTCGCGTTGATGGAAGTAATCGGCACCCAGTTCCCGGTATGGAATCTCATTGTGGAGCATGTAGTAGACGGCGGTGATGATGGAGGCGGCGACGGCGACGACAGCTTTCTTGGGGCCCCGACGAGATTTGAGCCGGAAGAACTGGGCACGCAGATAGCTGTCGCGCTTGCGGCTTGCCGCCCAAGCGGCTTGGACAAGAGCGGTCTTGAGCCATGGAGCCCCTTTGCGGGTTTTCTGAGAAAAGCGTTTACCGGCACTCTCATGAAGCCGTGGGCATAGACCGGCCCAAGAGCGAAGGTGTCCGGCCGTTGGGAATGCCGAGACATCGGGTCCGATCTCGGCGACGAGAATGGCCGCCGTGGCTTCACTGATGCCCGGGATCGTCACCAGAAGCTCGACGGCCGATCGAAAAGGGCGCAGGCTCTCTGTGATACGGGATTCGAGCGCGCTCACTGAGGCTTCAAGCTGCTCGATATGATTGAGATGAAAACCCAACAGGAAACGATGATGGTCGGTAACGTAGCCCTCGAGCGCTGCGCTCAATTCCTGTTCAGTGGCTTTGAGTCGGCTTGAGCCCAGCTCACTCAGCTTGTGAGGGTCGCTTTCTCCCGCAATGATCGCTCGGAGAATCGCCCGCCCGCTTACTCCCAAAATCGTGCTAATCACGCTCGTCAATTTGATGTTCGCGTCTTCCAACGTCTTTTGAATTCGCTGGGTCTCCCGAGCGATTTCTCGAACGAACTGCTTTCGCGTTCGGGTCAGCTCTCGCAGTTCCTGGATCGGCGTTGGCGGAACGAAGCTAGCTCGAATGAGACCATGGGCAAGCAAATCCGCTATCCACAAGGCATCACTGATATCGCTCTTACGACCCGGCATGTTCTTGACGTGGGCCGGTTGTGCCAACACCAACTCAAAATGACCTTCGAGCACATGCCACACCGGCTTCCAATACACTCCGGTCGCTTCCATCGCTACAATCGTGCAACCGCACTGCCCCAGCCAATCCAACATTTCCAGCAATTCGCTCGTGGCCGTGCCGAACACACGCGTCTCGCGCACCACCTTCCGCTTCGTCGCTACCCGCACGCAAGCCGTAATCGATTTCTGGTGGACGTCCAATCCGGCGCATCGCTTATGAACCACTCTCATCGCAGCCTCCTTCACGTCGCACCGGCGTGGAGCCCACGAACTTGTAATCTAATAGACGCGCTCAACTATCCCAGCTGGAATAGAAAACGCAATTTGGGGTACGCGCAGGACTCCCAGCCAAACTTGACAACGGGCTCAGTCGCACCAACGTTAAGCCGACCTCTGAGCCGGTGCCACCTTCACAGACTACCGCGTTTCATTCATTCGGGGTGGCCGTCAGGCCGTGGAAAACTTGACAGTTGTGATCCGCAAAAAAGAAGATTGAAGTGACCCCGCTTTCGTGGACAGGTTAACCCTAATCGCAAATAAACGTCACCGTGTCTGAGGTCTTTGGCCCCGTGAATAGCACCTTTTCCAGGTTCTGCATACACCGTGCAGAATCACCTATAGTGGCGGCGAGCGGGTGCCCCAGCACGAGCTTCTCGCCTGCGCCCAGTGCGGCTGTTTCGCGTTTTCGTGCTTCGAAGATTTTGCGATTAGGGTTAAGAGTTAGGGATCAAGCGGCGCGATAGTACCTCGTCGTGTCCAAAAATACAAACGAACTCAAGATCGGCACGCCGGGACGTTTCGGAATAGACGTGTATACGCTTGGTTGGCCGATGGGAGCTAGAATACTCGATCATGAGGACGCCGATCCAGCCCTTGACACTGTTGATGGTTGCCGTCGCTGGTTGGGTCCAGCGTGACCAACAGGCCGCTATCGTCTACTTACTCAAGGAGAACAGAGTCCTCAAAGCTCGGCTCTGCGGGAGGAAGCTTCGCCTCACAGACGACGAGCGACGTCGGCTCGCGGTAAAGGGTAAGGCGCTTGGCCGGAAACTCTTGGCAGAAGTCGCCAGTATCGTCACACCGGAAACTCTTCTGGCTTGGCACCGAAGGCTCATCGCGCGGAAGTGGGACTACAGCGTGCGGCGGAAACAGCTCGGACGGCCATACGGTAGCCAGGAGCACCATCGCCAATATTCTGCGAGAACATGGCATCGAGCCTGCGCCTTCAGTGGCAAGGAACATGATCCCAAAGTCGGTCGTGGCTGGTGGTTTCAAGTACTTCTCGTTGATGGCCTTCGCCGCCGCTCTGACCGTACGCGAGAGTGCGTCTATGGCTCTAAGCGTTGCATCGGCGTCGGCCGCTTCTGCAGCATCCTGTAAGCGCAGATAGTCTTCCTGCGGGAACTTGGAGTCGATGGGAAGCCAGACACAGGAGGTTGGATCGTCCTGCGGGCCTGGCAGGCGCACGGCGTATTCGACGGTCTCGGTTGAGTCGGGTGCGGGACGAACATTCTTTTCATACTGACCCGGAGCGAGGAACTGCGCAAGAATTGCGCCGAGTTGGACTTCACCCCATGTGCCGCGCGCCTTGACGTTGCTCATGACTCTTTTCAGGTCGCCCACGCCGCTTGCCAGGGTCTGCATTTCACCGAGGCCCTTATGGACTGATTCGCGTGTCGGAGGCGATGTCGGCGATTCGGGCTCTCCGCACGCGCAGGGAAAACACCGTCCAGCAACGGGATGCCACGCTCCCGGGCGAGACCTGGATCCAGGCCCGGGCCGCACCTGGACCAGAACGTGCTAGGCCAGCTACGCCGCGGTAACCTCAGCCTCGATTCTGAGCCCCTCAGAGCCCGCTCCCCTATTTGGCGCAAACGTGGCACTCGAAAATCGAGATTAGAGACCAAAACCGAAAATGAGGCCAGTTCAGCCCTTCTAGCGCGTCTCTGGTGACACCTGATCCTGCAAAACCCCGCCAACCGCGCGGAAAATCCCACCCGTCTCTGCAGTGCCACAATTGGCCAGACTGGGTGGCGGATGGTGCAGGTTGGAGCTATCCGGTCTCGGCTGGAAACCCTAAAACAAAGAAGTGACTCGACCTCGGCGGGGACGTTCGGCGTTATCTAAAATGGCTGGTGCTCGACGATTGAATGCCGGTCCAGGTCGAACTGTACCCTTCGCAGATGATGGACACGAGAGGGGCAATTTTTACAGTCTTTACAGTATCCCCCAGGAGTTTGGCGGCGTGCGCTCCAAAAAATACGAACATAAAACGAATTCGAACGCCTGAAAGAAGGGCCGTGTCGTAAACCCTCCAGAGGCCGCGCTGGTCCCATCTGGAAAAGAAGGGCGAATGCGGCTCCGTCCGTTACTCATTGTTATAAAAGGCGTTACGTCTCATCGGCGAACGTTCGTCGACGGGAACATCTTTCCGGCTATCGCAGTCGGGAGCCCGCGCCCATGAACACCCAGTCGAAGGTCGACATGAAGCCACGGGCGCAGCGCCCCGAAGGCGGCCGCCGCCCCGGCCTGGAACACCAGGACCCCGGCGACGAACGCGATGATGGTGAGGCTGGAGACGACGAAGACCGGATTGTGGATATCGAGGCCGAGGAGTTGGACGTTGTCTTGACCCAGCTTGTAGTCGATCTTCGAGACCTCAGCCATATGGTTTTGTCAGCGGTGCCGCAGCACAGCCGGTCCGCCGCCACCACGGCAGTAAGCGGCGGGGCGCGGATTCGTTCAGGTCCTGGCGCCGAAGCGATAGGTCAGCGCCACCTTGAACCGGCGCCCCTTCGGGTCGTGCGTGAAGCCGTCGTACGACTGCTCGATGTTGGCCCATGGCGGCAAAGTGCCGGTCAGGTTCAGCGCATAGAGGGTGATGTTGATCCCGCGGCCTGGGAAGCGCCACAGGAAGCTCGCGTCCCACGTGAGGAATGGGTCGATGCGGGGGACGGTGGTGTTGCTGCCACGGTCCCCGTAGGACGAGATGTAGCTCACATAGTTCGCGAAAGTGTATGTGTTCCAGGCGTATGAAGCCGACCACCGGCTCTTCCAGCGGGGCAGCGGCACCGCGATCGGGTGGGCGAAGTTCAGGTAGCCGGCCGTGCTCCGCTTGGCGTAGAGCGTCAGGTCCGTACCCTCCAGCATCAGGGTCTTTGTCTCGTACTCCACCGTGTAGGTGGAGTCCCAACTGGCCGAGAGCTGGCCCGGTCCCGCGTCGAACCGGGTGGCGAAGTGCGTGTCGATCCCGGAGGTCGTGAGCCCCGGCCAGTTCACGAGGTCGATCTGGACGCGCTCAAGGTTCGCGGCGGCGCACCTGCTCTCAGGCATCAGGTCCGAGGCCCTACCTCCCGGACAGACGATGAATGGTGACAGGGCCTCTTGGGTCGCCGGATTGTTGCTATTGTAGAGGCTGGTGACGGCATCGTAGGGCATCGATCCAATCACGTTCTCGAAGTCGTAGCTCCAGTAGTCGACCGTCGCTTCGATGCTCCCCTCCAGGAAGAGCACGGCGCCGACGTTGTAGGTGAACGCCTGCTCGGGGAGGAGGTCAGGGCGCCCGAAACGGTCCACCGCCTGGTAGGCGCCCGTCTCCGAGATCCACTCGAGGGTCGTCAGCGGGCTGGTGTTGAGGTCGTCCAGCGACGGCGTCCGGAAGGTGGTCTGCACCGAGCCGCGCAGCGCCAGGGAGTAGTGCTGGTTTTCGGCGACCTGCAGGCGCCCGCCGATCTTCGGGTCGAAGCTGCTGACGTGGCGGCCGGCGACATTGTAGAACTCGTAGTTCGCAGCGACCTGCGTGTCGACTCTGGGGCCGACGCTCAGCGCGAGCTCGCCGAAGAACCGCTGCACCTGCTGGTCCGCGTCATAGGAGCGGTGGATGTTGGTGAAGAGGTAGGGGCCGAACCGGTCGCCCGCCGCGCAGCCCGCGTCGCCCGCCACCGAGCAGGGGTTCAGTGTGGCGTCGCCGGCATCGTTTGGATTGCCGTCGGCGCGCATCGCGCGGTACTGGTACCCCACGGCGAAGTCGGCCACGTTCTCGACCAGGTTGCCGCTCAGCGTGGCGTCCGCCACGAACAGGTCGGTCGTGCTGAGCAGATCCACTTCCTCGTTGAGCCACAGCCGCAACTGCTCCGGGTTCGCCAGGCCGGCGACGTAGTCGGGATTCGGCGTGTTCTCGAACGGCGAGTCCGGTTGGTCGGAGTACTGGATGGCGTTGCTGAACGGGTTGTAATACATACACGGGCCCTGGCCCGCCACGGCGCCGTTGAGCGCTCCGAGCACCATGCCGGCAGGGGAGGTCTGATCCGCCACGACGCTGACGCCGCAGTCCGGCCCGCCGAAGCCGCGGAAGGCCCGGAAGACCCGGTCGGTGTATACCGCCGGCAGGTTCAGATTGCCCTTGGCCCGGGAGTAGGAGACGCCGACATCCCAATGAGCATCCCGTTCCCCGAGCAGGAAGTCGCCGTCGACCGACCCCGCGATCCGCTGGGTTCGGGACTCCCGTCTCAGCCTGCGCCCGGGACCTGAGTTCCCGAACGGGCGGCCGTTGAAATACCAGGGGTCGCTGCCGGCGCAGGCGCCGCTGGGGTCGGCCTTCCCGTCACCTGCGTAGCCGGAGCAGAACGCCTGCCGTCCCGGGTGGTCGGGCGCCACCTCCATGATGGTGGTGCTCGTCAGCGGGAAGGGCGGGTACGACGGCGTCGTGTACCAGTTCGGAATCGTCGCATTGGCCCAGAGACCCTCGACGTGGTAATTAGTCCGCGCGTTCAGGCGGCCATTGAGCTCGACGAAGGCGCGGGTCTGTTGCTGCTCGTCGATCAGATTGTCGTACGGCGCGTAGCGGAACCGGCAGGTCCAGCCCTCGTCCTGGCCGCCGAATTCCGTGCACCGGGGATCGAAGACATCGGCCGTCCATGGAACGGGGGCCTCGACGGCGAACGTGCCGGGATTCCCGATGCTGGACCATCCGGCGCGGTTCCCCCCGACGTGCGTACTCAGCCGATCGAGAGTCCAGGGACGCTCCGCCATCTGCAGCTCCTGGCGGCCGACCCGTTCTGCGGCGAGTACCACGCTGGAATTGCCGATCCGTCCGCCCCAGATGCCGGCGACGGTCGTATCACCCGCGCTGTCGAAGTAGTCATGCGAGGCGCTGAGCTCGAACCCCCGGAAATCACTGCGCGTCACGAAGTTGGCGACGCCGCCGACCGCGTCGGAGCCGTAGGTCGCCGCCGCGCCCTCCTTCAGCACCTCCAGCCTGCCGACCGCGATCGCCGGAATAGTGTTCACATCGACGAAACGCCCGCCGATGAGACGCGCGGGAACCGGCACGTGACGGCGGCCATTGATCAGCACGAGCGTCCGCGAGGCGCCAAGGCCGCGCAGGTTGACGTTGGCCACGTTCTCGGTGAGCGTCGAGGGCTGGTTGGAGTTGTACCAACTGCTCCGCTCGCCAATCACGCCGTGGCTCACGCTCAGGTTCTTGAAGAGATCGACGAGCTGCGTGGACCCTTGCTGCTCAATCGTGTCGCGGCTGACCACCGCGACCGCGTGGGGCATGTTGATCGCGGGCGCGTCAATGGCGGTGCCTGTCACCGTCACGGTCACTTCCTCGAACAGGCCGCCGACCCGCAGGCTGACGTCCACCGTCGGCGCGGACGCGGTGGCCAGCTCGACGGTACGCGCCAGCTCCTCGAAGCCTGGCAATGTGAACGTGATGGTGTACGCGCCCGGCGGCAGCGCCTCGAACGCGTAACTCCCGTCCCCATCGGTTACAACCACGCGCGGGCCGCCAGCCAGCGCGGGTCCCGCAGCTGCGACGGTCACGCCAGGCAGCACACCGCCGGTTTCGTCGGTGACCGTGCCCGCAATCCGACCGTCCTGCGCGCTGACGGCGCACGGGGCCACCAGCAGGCACGTCACGATTACATCCAGAGCAATCCTCATTGCTACCCCCTCCCCACGTCACTCGGGCTGCGAACACGACGCGCCGCGCCGCTCACACGCCGCCACCGAGTCGCGGCCGTGGAGAGCGTTCACGCCTTGCGCGACGCCAAGTTAGGATGTGTCCCGTTCAGGATGAGAGGTCCGTGGAAAAAGAACGGCACCCTCCACTCCGTCATCAGAGTATCATATCAGGCGGCAACCTGCGCGTGTTCGAGAACCTCGCTCAGACGTTGGTAGCCGTCGATGCGTCGTAGTGGTCGTTTGCTGTAAACGACCCAATCGATGCGGTAGAGCTTGTCTTTCAGCTCCCGGAAGCGAGGTGGGTTTCTGAGGTGGGAAGCGTTTGCGCTCAACTCAAGCTCATCTTGGTCGTAAGCGAGCCTAAGGGCATCGAGAAACTTGCTGCGAAAAAGCCGCGACATGGCCTTGACGGGAAACAGAAAGCGAGGGTTTGCGGCGTTCCACAGCTGCTGAGGGTGGTTGAGCCCGCCCCCGGAGACGATGCAATGCAGGTGTGGATGGAACAGGAGCTTCCGGGTCCAGGTGTGCAGTACGGCGGTGAAGGCAAGTTGAGCTTCGAGCCGGCTTTGGCCGAACTCCAATAGATGTTTGCATGGAGACTGACCGGCGGTTGTTCCCCTCCACAGGAACATCAGCTGCGGCGGCTGGCGGCCCGTGCTGGCAAGGCGCGCGGCGGGTTCCGAAACCACCACGACGACCGGGGCGTTCGCTCGCCGAGTATGAGGGGTTTTGCTCCGTAAAAAATCGATCCGGCGTTTGATTGCACGGTTTAGACTTCTCAAGGCGGTCGTGGAGACTCTCGCCAATTCGAACGACGTGACACCAATGCCCTGGGAGGGTGACGTTGCGGCCGGCGATTCGGATTCCCCCTTACGCGCAGGGAAGCACCGTCCAGAAACAGGATGCCACGCTCGCGGGCGAAAACCTGGATCCAGGCCTGGGGAAAGATGGACATCAAGGAGGCCCGGGCCGCACCTGGACCAGAACCTGCTAGGGCCAGCTACGCCGCGGTAGCCCCGGCCTCGATTCTGGGCCTCTCGGGTGGCCTCTTTTCCGCTGCCGCACGGCCCCCCTGTCAGCGACCCGCTCCCCATTTGGCGCGAACTTGTCCCTCGGAAATCGCGATTAGAGACTAAATCCAAGGTGGCGAGCGCTGGATCCTTGCATTGCATGACGCTTCGCCGGCTACTCTGGGTGCTTGCTCCGTTTACTGTTGCCGGCTCGTCCACGTCGTCGTGCGAGGACGGCACTTATGCACAGTTTGGCGCAAGCTGAAGTCCGGTGACGTTAAAATCTGATGTAACCTATTGCACTACAAAGTCTTCCCCTTATGCCCGCAACAGTCAATGACGCAAGCACCGAGGTCTGTGGAAAAAGAACGGCGCTCCTCCACTTCATCAACACGTGGCCCTCGGGTTCCCTTCGTTCGGTCGTCATGCCTCTATCTTCGCGGTGCTTCTGCCATCAAGCGTTGCCACGCCGCTAGAGGTATTCGAATAGGATGATCTTCTGCACCGCCCGTTCTCCACCCGGTAGCTGTCCATGTTGATGGCGTCGAGGATGCCCCTTGGACAGGTCCTCTTTCTGGGAGGACGGCAGCTTCGAGATCAGGAAGTTCAGAAAGATTGTCGGAATGCTTCCAATATCGCGATCAATGGGACTGAATCGATTCGGGCGGCCAAGACCGATTGCACCAACGATGCGCTGACTCCGAGGTGTTTGGCCATCAACACACGCTATGCGTCCACGGTCCTGACGTCCAATAAAGAATTAGGGTCGTGTCTCAGTTTGAATGCCGGTTGCTACGCGGTCGGAGACATCCGTTCGAGCCTGCGCGTTCGTTCGATACGGAGAAAATCCCGCTCGGCCGTCCAGACGGAGGTCCGTCCTCAGCCCCACGCGTCTTGGACGCGCGTCAATGGACGGCTGTAGGAACGAGAGAGTGAAATCTCCGGCCCGCAGACTCGACTCCACGGCCGCCGTGCCTGCCGAGTTTCAAACGGATTCACAACTTCACAATTTCAGACCGATCCAAACCGGAAAAAGAAGCTACAAGATAAAGTATAATCCGGCTGCTTGTCCGCTAGGGGCTGCTGCGGGATGCACGTGCCCGTTGCGGCATATGAGTTCTGGGGGTGAAGATGATACAGGACATGGACACGGGTGATCGAGAACCCCGCCGCCGGCGGCACCCATGAAGGGCCTGCGCTTGGCGGCCCGTGTGTTCGTCGCCCTGGCGGGACTGCTTTCGGTCGCGATCCTGACGACCTCGGCTACCCTGCTTTACAATTCCGCGACGGCCTTGCGAGACGAAGCTGAAATCGCGGCCGTGCATCTGGCTGAGTTGATCTCGGACACCTTCGCCGAGATGGGCGAGATCTCGCTGGCCAATGTCGCGCGGACATTGGATTCCACGCTCGACGAGCCGATGACAGCCCAGGCGCGCATTGTCGCTCACATGGTCGACGCCTCCGAAGCCGCCGGATACGACCCGCCCCGGATCATCGAGCTCCTAGAAGCGACCGTCCGGGACACGGTGCTCGACGAGTTCTGGGTCACAGACGATCAGGCCTACGCTTATCTCACCAACGTCCGGGATGAAACCGGCGCTCTGGTACCCTTCCAGTTTGATCCCAATCCCGCGGTGCAGCCGCAGGCGTCCAAGTTCTACACTTTGCTGACGGCGCCCCTCGACGGCGATGACTTCATCACTCAGCCTGCGCAGGTGCGGGAGATCGACCAACAGGTTTTCAAAGTACGTTGGCGTCGGCGGCGTCGACCAGCAGAGGATCGTGCAAGTCGGGGATGCCCTGGTGTTTGGCGATCAGGAGCTCCTGAGGAATGTTGCGGACCAGACTCTGGCCCACACACCGCACTTCGATGGTCTCGGCGCCCTGCTGGGCGGGTCGGAGACGGTGGTCGAGCACCCGACATCGCCGCGCGCCTCCGACGGCACCATCTACAAGTACGTCACAAGGGCCAGCCGGGACTCGTCGCGCCTGATCCAGGTCGGCGTGCCCATCGAAAGCAGCGCGGGCAATCTGCTCTACTCGGTCTACCAGCAGCAGGCCGACATCCTGGTCCGTTCCCGAAATCTCCAGGCGCTCTGGATCGTCAATCTCGAGGGTGAGCTGGCCGCGGTTGCGCCGCGCGCGGAGATGCAAACCGGTGACGAGATCGTCGACACGGCGGGGATCTTCGAGCGCCGCGGCGAACGGATCATGGAAAATGCGATGGCCCAAGAAAGCGCGGTCAGTAGGGCAAGTCTGAGTCTGTTCTCACCCGATGACCGCGGCATCGTGGTCGCATTCCCGATTGTCAACGCCGGCGGGATCCTGATCGGTGGCCTGGCCATGGCCGTCAGCCTTGACGACATCGCGCTCGCGGTGCGCGGCGAAGCGCGAAACACAGCCCTGATTGCGTTCGCGCTGCTCGGTTTCACCGCCTTGGCCGCGCTCTTCGGCACGCGATTGCTGACGCATCCGATCGAGATCATCGCTGACGCTGCCCGGCAGGTGGAAACCGGAGAACAACCCGATCCCGGCGTCATGGAACCGGTGATCCGCAGATCCGACGAGATCGGCAGCCTGGCGCGCGTCTTCAGCGACATGACGGTCCAGGTCTTCAACCGCGAGGAACAGCTCGAGACGCTGGTTTCGGAAAGGACCCGGGAGCTGCAACAGAGCAACCATCAACTGCGCATGGCGCATGAAGCCATGGAAGAAGATCTGGCGATGGCGAAGCTCGTGCAGCGCGCTTTGGTGCGGGAAGGGGACGCCGAGCTAGGCCCTTTCTCCGTCTACGCGCGGATGACCCCGGCGAAGCAAGTGGGCGGCGATTTCGTCGATGTCGTGGGGCCGTCGGACGGGATGCTGTTCTTCGTCATCGGCGACGTCTCGGGCAAGGGGGTGGCCGCAGCCCTGTTCATGGCGGCGTCCCAGTCGGCGGTCAAGTCCGCTTTCCTCGGGCGCGCCGATAGCGCCACGAGTGCCGCCGAGGTCGCCGCAATTGCCGAGGACACGAACCGCCGTCTGTGCAGCCAGAACCCGATGGGTATGTTCGTCACCTGCATGCTTGCCATGGTCAACCTCGAAAACGGCGCGGTCGACTACGTCTGCGCCGGGCACGAGCCCCCGTTTCTGATAGGCACCAACGACTCCAGACGGGCACTCCCTCTGACCGGCGGACTCGCGATGGGTTTGTTGGAGGAATTTGACTACTCAAGCGGACATGAGGTCCTTCAGCCAGGAGAAACACTGTTCATGTATACCGACGGCCTCACCGACGCCATGAACCGCAACGGCGAACTGTTCGGCAAGGAGCGGCTGGAGGGAACGCTGAACGGTTCTTCGCGGCAATCGCCGGAGCACATCGTGAACAATGTATGGGACCGGATCGGGAATTTCTCGGCAGGCACCGCGGCCACCGACGACATGACCTGCCTCGTTCTGCGACGCCGAATAAACTTCCCGGAAGCGTTGTGAAGGCCGTTTCCTTGCGTGATCGCAAGCGGAGTGTTGTTATAAGGTTAGAACGGCTTAAATCGTCAAGGAGCAACCAACACTATGTGTGATGAATTACGCGTCACACTACTCGCCCGGCTGTCTGAGCTCAGCGATCTGGCGACCATGGTTGAAGATTTCGGAGAGGCCAATAACGTGCCCGCACCGAAAGTGTTCGCCCTCAACCTGGAGCTGGACGAGTTGATCACGAATACCGTGACCCACGGCACCTTCGAGGACGGGATCGATCCCAGGATCGATATCCACTTGAAGGTCGAGTGTGATATCTTGACCCTGACCGTGGAGGACAACGGGAACCCGTTCGACCCGACCCTCGACACGAACCAGAACATTAAGGCGCCGCTGGAAGCCCGTAATGTGGGCGGCCTGGGTCTCCATCTGGTCAAGAACTTCGCCAGCCGCATCTCCTACGAGTTCGTGGGGGGGAAGAACCGTTTGACTTTGGAGCACGATCTCAAGCCCGCATAGCGTAACATTGTTGGGAATCGCGCCTGACCGAGGAAGAGGCGTATCGATGAACATTGAAGTTGTTGAAGAACGAGACAACGATGTCCTTGTGCTGTTGCCGGTCGACCGGCTCGACAGCACGAACGCACGCGCATTCGAATCCATCGTCATGGATCACATCAGCAAAGGCGAACAGCGCATGATCGTCGATTTCAGCCGTCTGAACTTCATCAGCAGTTCCGGCCTGAGGGTGCTTCTCATCGCGGCCAAGAAGTTCAGCGCGACCCAAGGGAAGCTCGTCCTGTGCGACATGCGGGAGCACATCCATGAAGTTTTCACGATCAGCGGCTTCGATCAGCTTATCCCGATCCAGGACTCCCGTAAGGCTTCCATGAATTTGTTCTGACCGCACCTCGATCCTTCACAAGTGCGGCGGCTTATCAGATGAAGGCGGGGACACAGTCATACGGCGTGAACGAAACCGGACCGATGAATTTTCCAAGCACTGCCTGCAACTTGGATCCGTTGCGGGTTCACCCCGGCGCCATAGCATCGATTGTCAGGCTCGGACAATGAGAATGTGAAGAAGGCACACCCCATGACCGTACACCCCTATGTGCCGGGCCTGCTACTATGCGTCTTGGGCGCGTGCCTGGTTCTGGCGTCCGCCTCGGCGGCAGCCGCACAGGCCCAATTCCACTACCAGTACGGCAAGCTCACGAACCCCTTCTCGGGCGTACGGGAATACACTTCCATTCTCACCGTCCAGCATGCGACGAGTTGGCGGTTGGGAGACAGCTACTTTTTTGTCGACATCCTCGACGATGGCGGTCATGACGGTTTCAACGACAAGGACCTCTATGGCGAGTGGTATCCAACCCTAAGCGTCAGCAAGCTGTCGGGCACGAAGTTCCAGCTGGGGCCGCTCCGCGACATCGCGCTCATCGGCGGCATCAACTTCGGCGCGGACGCCGATGTCTTCAAGTACCTGCCCGGCGTGCGGGCGTCCTGGCAAGTGCCGGGCTTCGCATTCCTCAACACCGACTGGACGGCCTTCATCGACGCCAACAGCGGTGTCAAGGGGGGTGGCGCTCCCCGGACCAGCAGCAGCTTCATGTTCGATGTCAGTTGGGCGCTCCCTTTTCAGCTCGGCAGCCAATCATTCTTGTTTGGCGGTCATGCCGAGTACATCGGCGGGACGAGGGACGAGTTCGGCAATCGGAGCAAGGGCTGGATTCTCGCGCAGCCCCAGCTCACCTGGGACTTGGGCGCGGTGTTTGGAGCGACGAATCAATTGCTGGTGGGAATAGAGTACCAGTACTGGCGGAACAAGCTGGGCGCAGACGAAGATGACAACGTGCCGCAACTGCTGGTGATCTGGCAGTACTGACGGACTCGCTTCAATGAAGCTCCGCGCCGACAGGCGTGGAATGCGGTGGAATCCACACTGCACCCGGCTGGTGTCACCGATGGATATCGAAGTTTTGGAAGAACGGCATCACGATGTGCTCGTGCTGCTCCCCATCGGACGCCTGGATAGCGGGAACGCCAGCGCGTTCGAATCGATCGTCATGGAGCACATCAACAGCGGCGAGCGGCACCTGGTCATCGATTTCAACCGTCTCGACTTCATCAGCAGCGCTGGTCTGCGGGTCGCCCTGCTCGCCACCCGGGCGCTGCAGACGATCAAGGGGCGGATCGTCCTCTGCGCCATGAGGAAACACATCGAGGAAGTCTTCCGAATCAGCGGCTTCGACCGGATCATCGTGATCAAGGAGTCGCGCCAAACGGCTCTGGACGTCTTCGCCTGACCCGTGGCACCCCCCCCCCCCGGCGTTACGATACGGGCGCCCCGCTCCATCAGGGCTTCAACGCCGGTAGGCCCGCAAGGTTTGGACTAGGGCACCTTCTTTTTTTGCCCAGGACGACCGGATCATCTGCAACGCCGATTCGGCGGTCGGCGCCTGCAGGGCCAACGCACGGTTTTTACCCTTCAGCAGCCCCTCGGCGACCGCGTGGTCCAGAAACTTGAACAGGTAATCGTAGTAGCCGTCACTGTTCAACAAGACGCACGGCTTCTCATGCAGCTCGATCTGCGCCCAGGTGAGCGCCTCGAATATCTCCTCGATCGTTCCAAAACCCCCGGGCAAGGCCAGCGACGCGTCCGCCAAGGACTGCATCTTGTATTTCCGTTCATGCATGGTGTCGACCACATGCAGTTGGCTCAGGCCGTCGTGGGCCACGTCCTGGTATTCCAGATGTCGTGGGATGACGCCGGTGACGCTGCCGCCGTGCGCAAGGACGGCGTCGGCCAGGGCACCCATCAGCCCGACCCTCGCCCCACCGTACACCAGACCGATCCCTTCCCTCGCCATCAGGCAGCCCAGGGTCTCGGCCTCTCGGACATGCTCCTCGCGGGTTCCGATGTTCCCGGCCAGATAGACGCAGATGTGTTTTGCGCTGGGCGACTGGGTTGGATTGCTGCCGCATTCGGGGCCGTCTCTGTTCCGTGATCCTTTGGTCGACATCTATGTCCACATCCGAAGCTATGTCCGACCGTCCGGTTCCACCTCCGGGTCCGCGCTTCCAACTGCGGATGGTGGGGAACCCAGGGACAAGGGTGAGCTGCTTTCGATCGGCAGGCCCACCTGCATCCAACGTGGAGAGTTTGCGCTGGCGACCGTGACGTACTTGTAGACGGCGCCGTCCGAGACCCGCGGCGCGGTGTCATGCACGACTTGCGTCGTCCCTTCCGTGAGCCGAACCCGATCATCGGCACGCGGCAGGCCGGCCGGGAAGTGGCTCGCGGGGGACGACGGAAGGCTGGTGTATACCGCATCGCCGCCCAGGGTCACGACGTGAATCTCGCCTATCGTGGTGGAGTCCACGATGCGGCGCAGCCTGCCGTAGATCTCCTCGGTCGGCCACCCGGCCTCCTCGGCAGCCGCTACGAAATAATCCACGAGCGTGGCCTGCACGATCATTTGCTGGCCGAGGATCCCATCGAGGACGATTCTGATCTCGGCCAGCCGGTTGGTATAGATGTTGTTCAGGATCTCTGGCTCGCCGAAGGCCGTCATGACCGGCGAGGTATAGGCATTGCTCAAGACGTCCTGCTCGTCAAAGGCCGGCGCATTGACCACTTGCACAATCCGATGCCGGTCGACACCGCTGACTCCGACGTACTTGTAGATCTCATGATCAATCTCCCGCACCTGCGCCGGCTGTGTCACGGCATCGTCGCTATCGAGGGAAGATGCAAGCAGGGCATAGAACGTCGAAGCCTGCGGTTGGACCGCGGGATCGGGACCGAACCGGAAAGGCACCAGCGCTCCGGTTTCATCCCGGACGGTGGTGAGATAGGCTACGCCCTGCTCGTCCGTGATCCAGATCTCGTCCAGCACCGTGCTCGCGCCGATGGCGGCGAGGGTTTCGATCACGCGCGCCGAGTCATGCCCGGCCGCTTCGGCCGCGGCCACAAGATGTGCAGCGATACGCGCCTGTGCCGTCATCTGATCGTCCAGCATCGCGTCAAGCGCGCGTGCGATCTTGGCGAGCGAAAGTTGGCCCATCTCAGTCAAGCTGGCGTGTCATGCGTTACGTTTCTTGTCGTATGCTGTCGCGTGCCCGTTCTGAGCGGGCTGTGTCCAGCAGCGCCGCCCATTGGCGTTGTTGCACCGCTCTTGGCTGAGCGCGAAATCTACCTATGGTGGTGGCCGAGGTAATGTTCGACCATGAAGTATCCCAAGCGCAGCCAGTACAAGCACGCGAAGCAGAAGAAGTACCACGTTTCCAACTGGGCGGAATACAACGAAGGGCTACGCCGCCGGGTCGATTTGACGGTCTGGTTTGACGAGGAGGCAATCGCGAACTGGAAGGCCGACAAGAGCGGTAAGCCTGGCGGTCAACGGGTCTATTCAGAGATGGCGATTGAAACGGGCCTGGTTGTCCGGATGGTGTACAAGCTTGCCTACCGCCAAACCGAAGGCTTCTTGCACTCGATCGCCTCGCTTCTCCGACTGTGTATCGAGATCCCGGACTACTCGACGTTGTGTCGGCGGTCGAGGCTGCTCCGCAAGAAGCTGCGGATTCGAAAAGCCGCCAGCAATCAACCAATCCACCTGATGATCGATAGCACGGGCTTGAGGATTCATGTTGGAACCACCCGCAAACCGCCAAAGCAGCGCGCCTGGCGCAAGTTGCACATCGCCGTTGATCGCAAGACCGGCAACATTGTTGCGTCCGAACTGACGGCGTCACGAGCTCGCGACGCAACGCGAGTCCCCCCTTTGCTAACACAGATTCAAGCACCTATAGCGTCGGTGGCGGCGGACAGTGCATACGACAAGGAAGCGGTCTACGAAGCCATCGAAGCGCACAGCCCTGGACGAAGGACGCGCGTGGTGATTCCGCCGCAACGAAACGCCACGCTCAGTCAGAATTCGAACACCGCCATGCGGGAACGCGACCGCCATATTCGTGCAATCGAAAGACACGGCCGACGTGAATGGTACAAGCTCTCAGGCTGCACCGAGCGAAGCATGGTGGAGAACGCGGTCTATCGTTACAAGGCGATCATGGGGCCCGAGATGCGGGCTCGAACGTTGGCGAGGCAACGAGTTGAACACCGAATTGGGTGCGAGATACTCAACAAGATGACCGCGCTCGGCATGCCCGATACTTACTGCGCCGGGTGACTCTCCGACCGGCACAGGGAGGTCAGCGATTTGCTCCGGGCCGTGCAACAACGCCGCGTGACGCGGGGAACATATACGCGTCTCACTTTCGATCCGGGCAGCGATATGTACGCCGTGTGGACCCCGGACGGTGAGCGTGTGCTGTTTCAATCGGACCGCGGCGGGGTCGGCTTGTTCTGGAAAGCCGCGGACGGCACCGGGTCCGCGGAGCGGCTAACGGACGACGAATTCTTTCCTTCTATCGGAGTATTACTATCGACGCACCGCGGAGCTCGCCGATTTGAGCAACGAGCCGCCGCGCGTGCGCCCGTTCCTGGTATAACGCTCTCTCTGAGCCCGGGCTCCGTTCCATCAAACGCGACATGGGCATCATGCTGAGCTTCGTTTTCTTCGTCTCGCTGCCGGTCTGGTGTTCGAAACGGCTCGTCTTCGGCAACAGTGTTTAGCATCTCGCTCGCGGTACAATGGCCCTCCACTTGACGGATTGAGGTGCATGCCATGCGAACAGTGCGTTTGACGGTGGCCGCGGTCGTCGCGGCGACGATGTTCTGGACGACGAGCCTCAGCGCTCAGACGCTTCCCGAACCAAAGGATTTTGCAGGTTTTGAGATTGGCTCGGACGGCAATCTCGTCCGCTGGGAGCGCATCGTCGATTACATGAAGCAAGCGGGCGTAGCGAGCGAGCGTGTGCTGACCGAAGACGTTGGAAAAACGACTCTCGGGAATCCGTTCTTGCTTTTGACCATCAGCTCACCAAAGAATCTACGCCGACTGAATCAGATCAAGGCTCGACAGCGGCGCATCGCCTATCCCGGTGACTTGACGCCGGCCCAAACGCGACGCCTCGTACAAGAACCTCCTGCCGTCGTTCTGATCACGCTCAACATCCACTCGACCGAGATCGGCTCGTCACAGATGGCGCTCGAGCTCGTATACCGCCTGGCCATGGAAGACTCCGAGTGGGTGGACCACGTGCTCGAAAACGTTGTGTTCCTGCTCATCCCGTCCATGAACCCCGACGGTCAAATCATGGTGACCGACTGGTACAACGAGACAAAGGACACGGACAACGCTGGCGCCAGTATGCCTTGGATCTACCATCACTATACGGGGCACGACAATAATCGTGACGGCTTCATGATCACGCAAAAAGAAAGCCGTTATCTGACGCATGTGCTGTATCGAGACTGGTTCCCGCAGGTCTTCCTCGACGAGCATCAGATGGGGCAGAGCAACGCGCGTATCTTCGTGCCGCCCTGGACCAATCCGATCAACCCGAACGTGGATCCGATCATCTGGGGCGAAAACGGCCTGCTTGGGTACGCGATGTTCGTAGCACTTCACGAGGCGGGTAAAACCGGGATCATCAATGACGTGACCTATACGAGCTGGTGGCGAGGTGGTTTCGCGATGGATGCCTGGTGGCACAATTCGGTCGGACTCCTGACCGAGGTGGCGAGCGTCCGCGTGGCGACCCCCACAGAGCAGGAAATGGCGGAGCTCGGTGTGCCGGCCAAAGGACCCCCGCCGAGCCGCGCGGAGATGCGTCGCTTGCAAAACGAAGATCCCAACAGGACGCTATCCGCCCCACGGGATGTTATGCCGCGGAACAACTACCCCAAACCGTGGCTCGGCGGCAAGTGGACCCTCAGAGACATCGTGGACTACGAGCTCATCATTACTTATGCATTGCTCGAATCCATCGCCAATAACCGAACGACCCTCATCGCGAATCAAATCAAGATGGGCAAGCGCGCGATCGAGAAAGGCAAGGACGAAAAGCCTTACGCTTTCGTCTTTGCCGCCGAGCAGCACGATCCAGGTGCTCTGGCCCAGCTTCTGGAAGTGCTGCATTATGCAGGGCTCGACATCCACCAGGCTTCGGAGCCCTTCGAGGCCGGAGGAGAGACTTTTTCCGCGGGCTCTCATGTGGTGCTCATGGCGCAGCCTTTTCGCGCTTATGCGAAAGACCTGCTGGAAATCCAGAACCACCCGACGCCGTCCGACTACCCGGCGGGAACGATGCGAGATCAGCCCTATGACGTGACCGGATGGACGGCGCCGCTGCAAATGGGGGTGAAGTGCGCGTTAATCGAGGAGCCCATCGACGACGCGTTCGAGTCGAAGCTGACCAAGCTTTCGACTGTAGCGCCTCCCGTGGGCACTCTCGAGGCAATCGGCTCTGGTGAATTCGGCTTCGTGATCTCTCCTGAGCCCAATGCCAAGACGACCGCAACCAATCGGCTTCTGAAAGCCGGCGCCACGGTGTCTTGGATCGACAAAGCGATCGATGTTTCCGGGCAACGCTACCCGGCCGGGAGCCTACTTGTCGAAGACGCGAGCGCCGAGACTCTGACCGAGACGGTGCGCCGCCTGGGCTTGCGAGGCGTCGAGCTATCCGAGGCGCTCGACGCACCGCGTCGACGATTGCGGACACCACGAGTCGCCCTGTATCAACCGTGGACAGCGTCAATGGACGAAGGTTGGACGCGCTTCATCCTCGAGCAGCATGAGTTCGCTTTCGAGACGATCCATAACGACGATCTCAAATCGGGAAAGCTCGGCGAGCGCTTCGACGCGATCGTATTCGCGGGAGATCGAACGGGAAAGCAGCTCCTCGAAGGGAACACGTCCAAAGTGACACCCGAAAAGTACAAGGGGGGCATCGAGCCGTCGGGTCTCGACGCACTCGAGACCTTCGTCCGTGAAGGAGGCAGCCTCGTCCTCATGGACCGTGCCACCTCTTTGGCCGTCGACAACTGGCCCGTGCCGCTGCAGGACGCTTTGAAGGGGCTGAGCCGCGAAGAGTTCTCGGCTCCCGGATCACTGCTCGAGATCCAAGTCGATTCCCGCCACCCGGTCGCTTACGGCATGGCGACGACGGCGACCGCGAATTTCAGCGGGAGCGCGGCCTTCGATGTGGCGCCCGGTTTCAGCTACACCGATGTATCGATCATCGCGCGCTATCCCAGTCGGAATCCGCTTCAAAGCGGTTGGATCCACGGCCACGAGCATCTACATCAGCGCATCGCGGCGGCCGAAGTCCGATTCGATAGCGGCCGCATCGTGTTGATCGGTTTCCGGCCCCAGTTCAGGGCTCAATCCCTCAACACGTACAAGCTGTTGTTCAACGCCATCCACGCCTCTGTTTTGGATCATGGAGCGGTGTCGGAGAAAGCAACGGATTCCGGACAACCTTGAAGCGTCTTCACGGTGAACGAGGCCACTATAACGGCCTAAACGTCGATGAAGGCTCGACAGGACCGTCGGCGGCGTCGTGGCGATTCATCGCGCATCGAACAGGGAGCATAGAATCCCTCGCGGAGGAGAAGTGATGATGCGTGAAATGTTCCTGTTCGTCCTCATGCTTTCGGTGCTTCCCGCGGGCGCCGCCCGTCAAGATTCGACCCAAGTCGCGACTCATATCAGCGCCGCCGATGTGCTCGCGACGATCGAAGCGGCGCCCGAGGGACGGGTCAGCGATCAGCAAATTCGCCATATCGATGCCGGCGACGGTTATTTGGGCGCCGGCGTCGTGCAGCGCCCGCCGAAAGCCGAAGGCACGGGCATCGTCGGCATCCAACACCACAAGCAGTCCGAGGTCTATCGAGTGGTCTCGGGCTCTGGCACACTCGTGACGTCGAGCGCCATGGTGGACTCGACGCCGCTCGATCCCGATGGACAGGTCGTCCTCACGCTGACCGGCCCGAGCTCGCGCGGCACCATCGAGGGCGGCCACAGCCGTAAGATCTCTGCCGGAGACATCGTTATCATACCGGCGGGCGTCGCGCATGGCTTCAGCGAGATCACCGAGACCATCACCTACCTGGTGGTGCGGATCGATCCCGAAGGTCTCGTGAAGCTCAAATGAAGCTTTCTAGCTCGAGGTGGAAAAGCTCGGCCGCGTTGTCGGCGACGAGATCCGCGGTCACGACGTCGAGCCGCGAAAAGCGATCGAGGATGGACCCGAAGATGAAATCCGTCGCATTGTAAACACGGTCTTTGTGTCCCCGGTACTCTTCGACGACCCGGGGCGTGTCGTCCCCATACTTGTCGCCGATCGTTTGGATCCAGAGGTCTGGCGGCTCGAGCGTGTGCGAATCCGCACTGATGATGCGACGCGGTGGCATACGCCGATGATATCGTAGGGACCGCTAGCCGGGCGGCGGGAAGCGGTCCTTGAACGTGAACGCTGCCGGGGTCGGGCCGTTAGCCTCGAGAAGCTCGAGCTTGCGTTTCGCGTCTTCGACACTCGGGAGCGAGCCTGCCGCAATCCACCACAACGTGAGCTGCGTGCTCCCCGGCTCGAACCACTTACCCCGGTCGCGGAGCAAGGACGCGTGGCGGCCGCGATAGCTGAACTCGCGAAGCGCTTCGAGGCTCTCCCAAACCGACATGTTGACCAGGATCCGGTCGTCGTCGAAAGCGTGGATGTCCGTGGCCGCCTTGCCGGACTCATCGGCGAGACGCCACACGAATCCCGGACTTTCATCAGCGAGCGCGTTGACCTCCTCGAGCTGGGAGACGAAGCCCTCCATCACGGGGTCGTCCAAAGAGGCTACTGCCCGTGCCGTGTTGACCTGCGCGAGATGGAAACCGTTCTCACTCATAGAGAAAGGATGCCTCGAGGAGACCTAGATGTCTTGTACACACTGAAGCTCCTGGAACAACTGAAATGCTCAAGCGTCGATGACTATCGGTGAGGAGATACCGTCTTTGATCAGCAAGACGATATCGATGGGCAGGTCCGGTACCCGGCGAAAGGACCTCGAGCGCTTTGATTCTCGTAGCCTGGCCCAGACCGATCTCTTGCTGGAGGCTAGAGCCCCCGAAGCTTCCGCCCGACCCCACCGTGGCGAAGATCCGTCTCTCCCTAGCGTTCTCCTCAACGGTGACGGTGACGCGAGCGGCGATCGCGTCCCGGTTGGCCCGGGAGCCTACGAGCCGAAGCGTTAGCCATCGATTGCCGCGGCCGGGGTTCTCGAAGAGCGCGTTCTCATAAACGTCTCCCGAGAACGAGCCGCCCATGACCGCAGAGGTCCAGGAATCCGTCATTGTCGTAGCCCCCCCACACGACCGCTTTCACATAGCCCATGGATCCACCGGGACCTTCGTTGGTGAAGGTCCCGTCGCCGTTGTTGCGTTAGAGCTCGCTCGGGTGCACGTCGTCTCCGAGCGATTCGTTGCCGAGTAGAAACGGTATTGCCAGCAAAAAAAAGAATGGCTTCAACGTTGTCGCCTTGGGATGGATGCCGGGCTATGCTACCAGAGCAATCGATGATTTTTCTTCTTCTGTTGGAGTTCACTATCCAGGCGACCTCGGGAAACCAGAGCGACATCTTCGCTCGCGCCGAGGCGCGCTTCGAAGCGGCAGCCCGCCGGCAGGCGGGAGCGTCGGTCCTCGGGATAGAAATGTCTACCTGTTCTCCAAAGGCGGCGGCGAACGGCCGCTGTGGGCTCCTGACGGGCGCGAGCTGTTCTATCTGTCACTTAGATATTCGACGGCGGTTCGTCCCAGCGGGCAAGTAGCGTCGGCGGCTGTAACTCCTGATCACCCGTTGCTGTCCACGGAAGCGACCCGTGTTCAGATTCACCGGCCGTGAATAATGGGCTCTGAAAGTGCTCGTTCAGCGCCCGACTGTCGAGCGAGCGTCGGAGCTCTTTTCCGACAAGGCGTGTAGCTAGTTCCTGTCCAGAAACACCATAACTTGTGGTGTACGAGAGGCCTATCGAAGGTGTGGGTATTATACGTTTTCAGTCGGCACCTCGTAGGCTCGGAAGCGAATGAAAATCTTGGACGAAACGAGAGGCGAATCGTCAGCAATCCATGGCTATAAACGCAGTAAGAGCAATCATTATTATCGTAATAGGTGCCTTGCCATTACCAACAGGTTGCAGGTGATGATGGAACTCCATACGTAGGATTTGAAAGAAGGCAATGAGCGCCATGTGCATCGGTCGAGACCAAAGACTCGTTTCAAGAACGAAATGACGCCTTCGATTCCGCAGCGAAATCGCCGTAGGCGTTGATAGACCCAGGAACTCTTGACCATATCGGTCACCGCGAAGTGAGCCTTGGTAAAGGCAACATCTTCAACTCCCTTGCCTTTGATGGCTTCCAAGTTTGCCTTTGAAGAAAACGCGCCATCGTAGGCAACCTGGCGCGGGGCCCGTTCGTAGAGTTCGACTTGACGGTCGATCATGGTTTCCGCGAGAGTTGAATCGGACGGATTCCCATCCAAGATCACGCAATCCAAAATCATCGAGGACGAGCCACCAGTCAAACACACCTTGTGACCGTAGAGAGTCTCGCGCCGGTCTTTGCGAATAATGTCGGTGTGTTCTTCGAAGATCGAAACGACCTTTTCCTCCGCAGGCACACGCTCTTCATCAATCACTCTACGCCGAGTTTGGTTGATGACTTTTTCGGTGAGGACGAGAAAGTGCTTAAAATCCGCGGCGATCTTCTCCGCACTCGCTCGCTTCACCGGCTCGGTCAAGCCGGACTCGTCCAACTGGTCTGCAACGCGTTGAGCGGAGCGATAGGTTTCTTCCGACACCTTCAGTAGATCTCGATAGACGCGACGCCTTTGTTCCTTATCCTTCGCGTTTAGAACTCCCAGTCGACGTCTCTTCGCTCGACGCGTTCGATTGCCGAAGACCACTACTGTACCCAGCAGTTCGCGAGTTCGGCACATGAGGCGAGTGAGAACTCGGACGCAGTCATAAAGAAGCTCGGAGTCCGTAGGAGAATGAATATTCGACTCCACTACCGTGCAGTCCACTCGTACTTTTCTTCCTTTTTCGATCGCGGTCTTCTCGGCAACACTCACCAACTCTCGGTTGATTTTCTCCAGCGTTTCGAACTTCACGGCTTTGATGTTTGCTGCTAGGGTCGACTTCGACGGGCTCGGCTCTATGATGCCGAGCTGGCAAAACGTCCGATAGCTTCGAGAGTCTGCCAAGTGAAACGCCAGCTCCCGATAGGTGAACTGATTCAGCTGCTTGACCAACAACGCCCGGAGAACCTGCTCCGCGCTCATTCCCCCACGACCAACATCGCTCCCTGCCGATGGGGTGACCGACCTCAGGTCTTGCAGTACCAACTCATTGAGCTTAGGATGGGCATCGAGCACCGACGAGATCGCTTCGAGCTCGCGCGCGTGCTCCACCTCCAGCCAGGGCTCGCATAGGCTTGGTTGTGGAATGATTGTTTTTCGCATTTAGGGCTGGTCTCCTTTGGAGTTAAGTCGTTTAGACTCTTGTTTTTGACGACTTCGATTCTAAGCGACAACCCCTCAGAAGACTAGCCCTAAATTTGCGATTACTCCCTTTTTCTCAACCTCTTACGTCCGCCAGGACGGGTACTAGCTAGTTCCTGTCCAGAAACACCATAACTTGTGGTGTACGAGAGGCCTATCGAAGATGTGGGTATTATACGTTTTCAGTCGGCACCTCGTAGGCTCGGAAGCGAATGAAAATCTTGGACGAAACGAGAGGCGAATCGTCAGCAATCCATGGCTATAAACGCAGTAAGAGCAATCATTATTATCGTAATAGGTGCCTTGCCATTACCAACAGGTTGCAGGTGATGATGGAACTCCATACGTAGGATTTGAAAGAAGGCAATGAGCGCCATGTGCATCGGTCGAGACCAAAGACTCGTTTCAAGAACGAAATGACGCCTTCGATTCCGCAGCGAAATCGCCGTAGGCGTTGATAGACCCAGGAACTCTTGACCATATCGGTCACCGCGAAGTGAGCCTTGGTAAAGGCAACATCTTCAACTCCCTTGCCTTTGATGGCTTCCAAGTTTGCCTTTGAAGAAAACGCGCCATCGTAGGCAACCTGGCGCGGGGCCCGTTCGTAGAGTTCGACTTGACGGTCGATCATGGTTTCCGCGAGAGTTGAATCGGACGGATTCCCATCCAAGATCACGCAATCCAAAATCATCGAGGACGAGCCACCAGTCAAACACACCTTGTGACCGTAGAGAGTCTCGCGCCGGTCTTTGCGAATAATGTCGGTGTGTTCTTCGAAGATCGAAACGACCTTTTCCTCCGCAGGCACACGCTCTTCATCAATCACTCTACGCCGAGTTTGGTTGATGACTTTTTCGGTGAGGACGAGAAAGTGCTTAAAATCCGCGGCGATCTTCTCCGCACTCGCTCGCTTCACCGGCTCGGTCAAGCCGGACTCGTCCAACTGGTCTGCAACGCGTTGAGCGGAGCGATAGGTTTCTTCCGACACCTTCAGTAGATCTCGATAGACGCGACGCCTTTGTTCCTTATCCTTCGCGTTTAGAACTCCCAGTCGACGTCTCTTCGCTCGACGCGTTCGATTGCCGAAGACCACTACTGTACCCAGCAGTTCGCGAGTTCGGCACATGAGGCGAGTGAGAACTCGGACGCAGTCATAAAGAAGCTCGGAGTCCGTAGGAGAATGAATATTCGACTCCACTACCGTGCAGTCCACTCGTACTTTTCTTCCTTTTTCGATCGCGGTCTTCTCGGCAACACTCACCAACTCTCGGTTGATTTTCTCCAGCGTTTCGAACTTCACGGCTTTGATGTTTGCTGCTAGGGTCGACTTCGACGGGCTCGGCTCTATGATGCCGAGCTGGCAAAACGTCCGATAGCTTCGAGAGTCTGCCAAGTGAAACGCCAGCTCCCGATAGGTGAACTGATTCAGCTGCTTGACCAACAACGCCCGGAGAACCTGCTCCGCGCTCATTCCCCCACGACCAACATCGCTCCCTGCCGATGGGGTGACCGACCTCAGGTCTTGCAGTACCAGCTCATTGAGCTTAGGATGGGCATCGAGCAGCGATGATATCGTTTCGAGCTCGCGTGCGTGCTCCAGCTCCAGCCAGGGCTCGCGAAGGCTTGGTTGTGGGTTGATCGTTTTTCGCATTTAGGGCTGGTCTCCTTTGGAGTTAAGTCGTTTAGAATCTGCGTTTTTGTCGACTCGATACTAAACGACACTCCCTCAGAAGGCTAGCCCTAAATTTGCGATTACCCCTTTTTTCTCAACCTCTTACACCTGTCAGGACGGGTACTAGCTAGAGCCTGTTGCAAAACGTAACCGCTTTCACCGTTGGTTTCAATCCGCGTCCAATCGGGCAGCTGACAGATCTGTGATTTGCCGGCGCCAAACGCGCCTGGATCGATCCGCAAGAATTTTCCCAACTATTTTGTATTTGGTCGTTTTTTTCTTGACTTGTAGCCTAAGGGATGATATTTATTAGGCGTTATAGGGACCGTTACCAGGCAGTCCGCCCTCTTCTACGTCAACTTCTCCAAACAGGCGTCGCTCATCAAGGATGATCTACTCGAACCCGTCGACACGCTCCTCGAGGACCCCGAGCTGATAGAACTGACGAGAGAATCGCTCGCTGGTCGTTTCCCGCTCTCACCGCGTACCGGCCGGGTGAGTATCGCGCCTGACCGCTTGCTCCGCAGCTGTGTACTCAAGCACATCAAAGGATGGTCCTTCCGAGTCCTCGAGCGGGAGATCCGTTCTAGCCTCGTGTATCGGCGCTTCACTCGCTTCGACGACGATTCGATTCCCAACTACTCCACATTCAGTCGCAACTTTTCCCTACTCGGTGATGCGTTCGTAGAGAAAATCCATGCCCGTGTGGTCGCTCAGGCTCGAGACGAAAAGGTGGCTACGGGACGCAAGTTACGCACGGATACGACGGTAGTGGAGAGCAACATCCATTACCCCACAGATAGCTCACTGCTTGCCGATGGCATCCGGGTGCTCACCCGTAGTCTGAAGTGTATTGCAAAGGCTTGTGCTCAAGGTGCGCTCAAGGTGGTGGACCACAGCCGATCAACGAAAAACAGGCAGCTTGAGATCGACCGCGCCAGCAAGTCGTTCACCGAATCGAGCCAAGTCAAGTTCAAGCAAAGTTATCGCAAGCTCATGGGCACGGCGCGCAGCGTGGTCCGGCAAGCCGACGAGGTTATTCAGTCGCTCAAGAGCGGAAAGCTTCCGGTCGTGGGTTCGCTGGTGAGCATCATAAGCAATCAGAGCCAACTCGAACATTATCTGCCACTGTGCAAAAAGGTGTTAGCTCAGACAAAGGCCCGTGTTTTAGGGGGCCATCGTCACCATCCGGACAAGATCGTCAGCCTGTTCGAGGAGCATACGGCCGTGATCCGAAAAGGCAAAACATGGAAGCCGACCGAGTTTGGACGACTCGTGCGAATTGATGAGGTGGAGAACGGCATTGTTAGCCACTACGAAGTTGCCGCAGGCAATCCGGCGGACCAAACTCAGTGGATGCCCGCGCTGGAGCAACACAAAAAACAGTTCGCTCGTGCGCCGGAGATGGCGACCGCTGACCGCGGATTCTTTTCGGCAGACAATGAACGCAAGGCCATAGATCTCGGTGTAAAGAAAGTGGTGTTGCCGGCTCGAGGACGACCCTCGAAAAAACGAGCCAAGGTTCAAAAAAAGCGCTGGTTCCGTCGAGCCCTCAAGTGGCGCGGGGGCGTCGAGTCCCGCATCAGCACCCTCAAGCACCGCTTCGCTATGCTTCGCGCCACCTACAAGGGCGACCGAGGATTCAAGCGTTACGTCGGGTGGTGCGTTATCAGCCAAAACCTCATATCGATCGCTCGAGTCAAGCGGCGAAGAAAGGACAGCGAAAATGCCGAACCCTCATTCCGATCCACGTAAACGTCGGGACCAGCTCCTACAACAGATTCAACAATATGCGCGAAGGGCGATCTTCGGCACACCCTCCGAAACCTATCGTACCTGCGGTACGCCCACTTGTCGGTGCCACGGGCCCGGGCCAAAGCATGGCCCTCACCTCTATATCAATTTTCGTGGCAAGCACGGCAAGACTACCGGCTACTATGTGCCCCAAGCCGCACACAAGCGTATCCGCGAAGGCGTCGCCGCATGGCAGAGCTTGCAGGATTGTCTGCGAGAACTCGCGGACATCAACAAGCAAAATACGCTCGACCGTGCCCGACAGGCGCGTTCCTAACAAGCAGTACAACCAACGGCCTCACTCCTGTGCTCAAACAAATGAACGCCTTGACGCTAAACGGGCTTTTGCAACAGCCTCTAGCTAGTACCCGTCCTGACAGGTGTAAGAGGTTGAGAAAAAAGGGGTAATCGCAAATTTAGGGCTAGCCTTCTGAGGGAGTGTCGTTTAGTATCGAGTCGACAAAAACGCAGATTCTAAACGACTTAACTCCAAAGGAGACCAGCCCTAAATGCGAAAAACGATCAACCCACAACCAAGCCTTCGCGAGCCCTGGCTGGAGCTGGAGCACGCACGCGAGCTCGAAACGATATCATCGCTGCTCGATGCCCATCCTAAGCTGAATGAGCTGGTACTGCAAGACCTGAGGTCGGTCACCCCATCGGCAGGGAGCGATGTTGGTCGTGGGGGAATGAGCGCGGAGCAGGTTCTCCGGGCGTTGTTGGTCAAGCAGCTGAATCAGTTCACCTATCGGGAGCTGGCGTTTCACTTGGCAGACTCTCGAAGCTATCGGACGTTTTGCCAGCTCGGCATCATAGAGCCGAGCCCGTCGAAGTCGACCCTAGCAGCAAACATCAAAGCCGTGAAGTTCGAAACGCTGGAGAAAATCAACCGAGAGTTGGTGAGTGTTGCCGAGAAGACCGCGATCGAAAAAGGAAGAAAAGTACGAGTGGACTGCACGGTAGTGGAGTCGAATATTCATTCTCCTACGGACTCCGAGCTTCTTTATGACTGCGTCCGAGTTCTCACTCGCCTCATGTGCCGAACTCGCGAACTGCTGGGTACAGTAGTGGTCTTCGGCAATCGAACGCGTCGAGCGAAGAGACGTCGACTGGGAGTTCTAAACGCGAAGGATAAGGAACAAAGGCGTCGCGTCTATCGAGATCTACTGAAGGTGTCGGAAGAAACCTATCGCTCCGCTCAACGCGTTGCAGACCAGTTGGACGAGTCCGGCTTGACCGAGCCGGTGAAGCGAGCGAGTGCGGAGAAGATCGCCGCGGATTTTAAGCACTTTCTCGTCCTCACCGAAAAAGTCATCAACCAAACTCGGCGTAGAGTGATTGATGAAGAGCGTGTGCCTGCGGAGGAAAAGGTCGTTTCGATCTTCGAAGAACACACCGACATTATTCGCAAAGACCGGCGCGAGACTCTCTACGGTCACAAGGTGTGTTTGACTGGTGGCTCGTCCTCGATGATTTTGGATTGCGTGATCTTGGATGGGAATCCGTCCGATTCAACTCTCGCGGAAACCATGATCGACCGTCAAGTCGAACTCTACGAACGGGCCCCGCGCCAGGTTGCCTACGATGGCGCGTTTTCTTCAAAGGCAAACTTGGAAGCCATCAAAGGCAAGGGAGTTGAAGATGTTGCCTTTACCAAGGCTCACTTCGCGGTGACCGATATGGTCAAGAGTTCCTGGGTCTATCAACGCCTACGGCGATTTCGCTGCGGAATCGAAGGCGTCATTTCGTTCTTGAAACGAGTCTTTGGTCTCGACCGATGCACATGGCGCTCATTGCCTTCTTTCAAATCCTACGTATGGAGTTCCATCATCACCTGCAACCTGTTGGTAATGGCAAGGCACCTATTACGATAATAATGATTACTCTTACTGCGTTTATAGCCATGGATTGCTGACGATTCGCCTCTCGTTTCGTCCAAGATTTTCATTCGCTTCCGAGCCTACGAGGTGCCGACTGAAAACGTATAATACCC
>CBDCYI010000003.1:0-6781 GCA_965224085.1 Candidatus Marinacidobacterales bacterium | reverse complement strand
TGGCGATTCCGGATCCGGTCGTCGCGGCCTACATCCTGGTGCTGATGGCCATCCTGTTCGTCCTGGGCATGAGGATCGTGGCGCAGGACGGCATCGACAGCCGCAAGAGCGTGGTCGTCGGCCTGTCATTCTGGTTGGGAGTCGGTTTCCAGAACCAGCAGATCTTCCCGGACTACATGGGCGGCACGTTGGCGACGATTCTGGGGAACGGCATGGCGGCCGGCGGGTTGGCCGCGATCGTGATGACGGTGGCTCTGGATCTGGCCAAGCCGCGGCGGCGGCGAGTCAAGGCGATGCTCAGCGTCGAGTCATTGCGGGAGATCGACGGGTTCATCTGCAAATTCGCCGCAGACAAGGGTTGGAACGAGGCGTCGAGGGAGCGGCTCCGGGCCGCGTCGGAGGAATCGGTCCTGAGTCTGATCCCGGATGAGGAGGCGTCGGAGGAGGAAGAAGCCCGGCACCTGTTGCTCTTGGTCCGGGGAGACGGCCGGGGGGTGGAGTTGGAGTTCATCGCCTCGGCCGTGGACGGGAATCTCGAGGACCGGCTGGCGCTCCTGGGTCAATGGGCAAGACGGTCCGTCGACCGCGAGTTCTCGCTAAGGCTGCTTCGCCACTACGCCAGTTCGGTGCGCCACCGGCAGTACCACGACACCGACGTGGTCACGGTGCGAGTGGAAGCCGACGCCCCGGCGAAGAGCGGAGATTGAGGCGTCCGTGGCGAACGCCACCGAATCCAGTCCCGAGCCAGTGAGTTCGCGGGTGGTTCCTCAGAGGATTCTCACGGCCTTTGAGGCATAGGTCTCCCATCGCGAATAGTGCATCGCATGCCATTTTTGGCTGCGAACGATCTCGACGGTATCGAATGCGGGAGACGGGTCTTCTTGATATGAATATCGTCTCCAAGATAGTTGGCATAATGGACATACTATACATAATGAACATTTATGTTATAGGATCTTCTCCGATAAAGGGGGAAGGTAACCGATGAATAGAACGACCGGATCGACGAGGCAGGTCGACAAATTCCGCATTGAGGGTCTTACGGGCCTTTCTAGAGCCGCGGAAAACTTTCTTCACGGACACCCACGGGAAGCCCGTATGGCTGTGAGTGTAGCCCTGGAAACTGCCGCTGCCCAACGCGAGGCGTATGGGCGTCGGGCCGTCGTTACAGTGCCCAGTCGGCTTGAGCCGTTCATCATTCGCCGACGGAAGAGCCCGGACATGATCGGGGTTTCAGCAGCCGCAAAACGCCTGGAGGTTTCGCGCACCACGATCTATGCGTGGGTGGAACACAAAACGCTGCTCGCCTGGAAGTCGACCAAGCGTGGTCTGACGATTCCTGCCGCGCAGATCCTTGGCCCGGGGAAGGTGGTTCCGGGACTCGCCAGGGTTATGGGTATCATTGAAGACTCCGAATTAGCTTGGGAATTTCTGACCCAGGAATGGCCTTTTCCCGACCGTGTCGCGCGTCCCCTTGAGGAATTGATGGCAGGGCGGATTGAGGATGTCGTAGATGCAGCTCCCGGCTTCGGTGCGGACTTCACTTGAACCGACCCGCCTATCCGCGCGACCGGGTCGAAGCTGTACTCATCAGGACGGAGCTTCCACCCTGCTATCGGATCGTGCCTCGTCGCTAGGTGGCGTCACCGATGGGCACCGCATCGGCTGACTCCCGATTCTGCTCCAAGACTGGAGTCTATACGATGCTCTATGCCTCGCCCGACTTTGCTACCTCGTTCATCAAAACGGTTGTGCGGGATCGATTCGTGCGACGGCGAAGGCGTGAGATCCTGCTCAAGGAAGTAACCGAACGAGTTTGGGCCTCGATTGCGACGAAACCGAGGACAAGACTGACGCTGCTTGATCTTCGTCAAGATGGGTGCACTTTGATCGGTGCACAGACGGACACGGTAAATGCCCGAAATCATGCTGCCGGCCGCGCCTTTGGGAAGGCGATTTATTCCGATCATGAGGACATCGACGGCTTGGCATACGCGTCCCGTTTGACCGGTAGTGACGTCTACGCTGTGTTCGACCGCGCAGTAGGCAAGCTTGAACTGACGGCTTCGGGATTCCTGCCGGATCACCCGGAACTGCCGGATGTGTTGGAGAAACATGGCATCGGCCTGGTCCTTGAACGGTAGCGGGGGTGGAGCTGTTTCACGGTCTGTGAACGGTCTACGGGCAGTCAGAGATCAATGGTTTGGTCGTCAAACCTTTGGGCTTGCGGTGTTGGACAAGGTATTTAGGTAACCGTAGGGATAAACTGACCGATGGCGATGACAGACGCCCCATTTGACACCACAATCGAAGCCGCTCCGCCACTACGCCAACTCGGTGCGCCACCGGCAGCATCATGACACCGACGTGGTCACGGTGCGGGTCGAAGCGGACGCCCCGGTGAAGAGCGGGGGTTGAGGCGTCTCCAACTGAGCCCGTCGAATCCAATTCCGAACCTACGATTTCACGGACAGTACGTCAGATGATTCGAACGGCCTGAGAGGTCGACTCTCCCTGCGACCCTTCCATGGTTGATTTTGAAAACGAATTTCATTTTCATATTCAGGCACGTTCGATAAGGAGACTCTGCACCATGAACACGAACTACCGGCGATTTGTCATTCTTGCCGCTGTCTCATTGACTTTGACGGGCATCGCGAATGCGCAAGAGGTGAACGTCTATTCGACGCGCTCGCACTACGGGTCCGAGCCTGCTTTCGAGCTGTTCACCGAGAAGACCGGAATCAAGGTCAACTTCTTCATGGGCAACAACAACGAGGTCTTCGAACGGCTGCGGGCCGAGGGCGCCAACACCCAAGCCGACGTCATGGTGACGGTCGACGCGGGGAATCTCTGGAATGCGGCCCGCGAAGGGCTCCTCATGCCCGTCGAATCCGAGACTCTGATGAAGAACGTGCCGGCGCACCTCCGTGATCCGGAGAACCGGTGGTTCGGCATCGCAGTCCGCGCCCGCACGATCATGTACAGCACCGAGCGGGTGAAGGCTTCGGAGCTCTCGACGTACGCGGGGCTCGCGGATCGGAAATGGAAAGGCCGCATCTGTTTGCGCACGTCCAACAGCATCTACAACCAGTCTTTGCTCGGATCGGCGATCGGAGTTCACGGCGAAGCGGCAGTCGAGAAGATGGTTCGGGGCTGGGTCGCAAACGAGCCGGAGATCGTCAATTCGGATCGGCCCGTTCTCCGCGCGATCGCGGCGGGGCAGTGCGACGTCGGCATCACCAACAGCTACTACCTTGCGCGCATCCTGGCTGCAGATCCGGATCTACCGGTCGCGCCATTCTGGGCCAACCAGGAGACGACCGGAACCCACGTGAACATCTCCGGTGCGGGTGTCACCAAGCACGCAAAGAACCGGGAAAACGCGATTCGGCTCCTCGAGTTCATTACCTCCGCCGAGGCTCAAAAGACCCTTGCCGCGAGCAGTTTCGAGTATCCGGCAAACCCGGCAGCGGAGCCGCACGCGATCCTGAAAGGCTGGGGCGACTTCAAACAGGAGCAGGTGGGCGTCGCTGCGGCCGGTGAGAATCTGGCGGCCTCGATCAGGCTCGCCGACCGCGCCGGCTACCGGTAGTTTCTCATGGCTCGAAACTCGCGGACGCTCGCGCTCGGGGCGTGGCTCACGACCGCGCTCGTCGCGCTCCCCATCGTCAGCGTTGCACTCAATCTGAGCTCGCCGAGAGGAGACGTGTGGCGTCACCTCGCGGACACGATTCTCTGGGAGCTTCTGTCGAATACATTCTGGCTCCTCCTCGGGGTCGGGTTGCTTGCGGGCACCATGGGGACGGTTTCCGCATGGCTCGTCGCGACCCGGAGGTTTCCGGGCCGCGATTTTTTCGAGTGGGCGCTCGTCTTGCCGCTCGCCGTTCCGACCTACGTCATCGGCTTCGTGTTTGTGGCGCTCTTCGAGTTTGCGGGGCCGGTCCCCACCTTTTTTCGCGAGACTCTCAACCTCGGTTGGCGATTTCCAAACGTGCGGTCGTACGGAGGCGTCGTGCTCGTCATGAGTTTGGTCGTGTATCCGTACGTCTATCTGCTCGCCCTCACGGCGTTTCGCGAGCTCGGGGCGAACCTCACCGAGGTAGCGCGAAGCCTGGGCTGCCGTTCGACAGCCGTATTCTGGAGAGTGGGATTGCCATTGGCGCGGCCGGCGATTGCCACCGGCGTCGCACTCGCGCTCATGGAGACGCTCGCGGACTTTGGAACCGTCTCCGTGTTCGGCTATCGAACGCTTACGACGGCCATCTATCGCGTCTGGTTCGGGATGTTCGACCGTGTCGCGGCGGGCCAACTCGCGGTTGTGCTCATGCTGTTCGCGTTGGCACTCGTTGCTTTGGAGCAGCGGGCACGGGGTCGTATGCGATTCGTTCAGGCTCACGGACGAAACGTCGCTCGAACGCTTCCGCCGCTTACGGGAAAAAAAGGCTGGGCGGCAACGGCGTTGGTTTCCAGCGTTTTCGCGGCCGGCTTTCTTGTGCCCACCGGTGTTCTCGCCTGGTGGAGCATCCGCGCGGCGGAAGCGTCGCTTCTCCCGAGAAACTTTCCGGAGCTCTTGGGCAACACGCTCGCGCTCGCCGCGTCCGCCTGCCTGCTCGCGGTGGCGGCGGCAATCGTCCTCGCTTATGCGACGCGCTCCACTCGGTCGCGCGCTCTATCGTTCGCGGCTCGTTTTGCGAGTCTCGGCTACGCAATACCAGGCTCCGTCATCGCCGTCGGCGTTTTGCTGACCCTCGTCCGTATCGACGGCATCATCAACGCCGGTCTCGGTTGGTTCGGGGACTTCGATGCCGGATTGATTCTGACCGGCTCGGCGCTCGGGCTGTTGTTCGCCTATCTCGTGCGCTTCATCTCGGTGGCGTTCTTCTCGGTGGAGTCCGGGCTCACCCGGATCTCGGGTAGCATGGACGAGAGTGCGCGCGGTCTTGGCGCGGGACCGGCTCGCGTGCTCGGCCGCGTTCATCTTCCGCTGCTGCGAGGCTCCCTGTTGACCGCACTCATTCTCGTCTTCGTCGATGTGATGAAAGAAATGCCGGCAACGATGCTGATCCGCCCGTTCGGCGTCGACACACTCGCGGTGGAGGTCTGGCAGCGAACGGCCGAGTCGATGTGGACCGAGGCGTCTGCTCCGGCACTTTCGATCGTCGCAGCCGGGATCTTGCCGGTTATCGTGTTGACAAGACTTCGGGGCACGAACGAGGCGCGCGTGTAAGCCATGTCTGACGTCTTCCTGTCCCTCGATGGCCTCCACAAGACTTTCGAAGGCTCGCCGTCGCCGGCCGTGTCGGACGTTTCGTTCTCGATGCCGAAGGGTGAAATCCTGGCGCTTCTGGGTCCGAGCGGGTGCGGCAAGACGACGACCCTTCGCCTGATCGCCGGATTCGAGACACCGGATCGTGGCGCGATTCGCATCGGGGGTCGAATCGTACGGAGCGACGACGTGGAGCTCCCGCCGGAAGAGCGCCGCATCGGTTTCGTCTTCCAGGACTACGCGCTGTTTCCACATTTGGACGTTCGAAGAAACGTAGAGTTCGGCCTGTCCGCTCTCGCCCCCGACGACCGCGAGCGGCGCGCTCGCGAGGCGATGGATCTGTGCGGACTCGAGGGGCTGGAATCACGCTTTCCCCACGAGCTTTCCGGTGGCCAACAGCAGCGCACCGCGCTGGCGCGGGCGCTCGCTCCAGGGTACGAGCTCCTGCTGCTGGACGAGCCGCTCTCGAACCTGGACGCAGCCCTTCGCACGAGCCTGTGCAAAGAGCTTCGGCGGATCTTGAAACATGCCGGACGCGCCGCCATCGTCGTCACGCACGACCGGGAGGAGGCCTTTCAGATCGCGGACCGGGTGGCATTGATGCGCGATGCGAGGCTCGAGCAATTGGGCTCGGCGCGCGACCTTCACGATCGTCCGGGCAGCCGGTTCGTTTCGGAATTCGTGCTGGACGCCTCCTTCCTGGCCGGAGTCGTCACGAGGATGGGGGTCGAGACCGAGCTGGGGCCGATTCGGGGTGCGGACTCGCTCGCGGTAGGGACGAATGTGGTTGTTGCCGTCAGACCGCACGAGCTCGAGCTCACGCCGAGTCGCGTCGGAGCAGGCGTTGTCGTCGAGCGTGTGTTTCGAGGCTCCCACGAACGCTATCGTGTGCGGCTGCCGTCGGGAACGGTGCTTGCGAGTTTCCGAACGATCCGGACCGATACCTCGTCGCTGGACGTTGGCACGCCCGTCGCCGTGAAGCTCACCGACCCCGCGCCGCCCATTTTCGCCGAGTAGTTCTCGGGACATACTCAGTGTGGGACCAGACGACCGCCGCACGCTCATCGAATCCGCCACTCGCCAGGCGATGGCCCGTTCCGAGTTCAGCCCTTCGAAGTACCCCAACAACAGCATCCGGAAGTACCGTCCGGGGCGCAGACTCGGGCGCCCGACCCCGTCGGCATAAAACCGCGCACACCGCCCTTCCACGAAAGCGTCAAATCCCGCTTTCTCCAGCACTTGATTCAACCGCTCGTAGAAGGGATGCCCCGGACTCCGAGGCAGTTTCTGCGCCGCCACCCACATCTTCCGTTGCCGTCCCGCAGACGGTTTCTTTCCCATGGCCATAATGTCAATTTAATTCAGAGGTCTGGCTTTTCCCGGACTTTTGCCACGGGCTGCTAGAGAAGACCGCGGCGAGCCTACGTGACTATTGTGACTTCAAGAAAGGCACTACGCTTGAGTGGGTTTTTTCGCAGGCCGAGGGGCCGAGTCGTAATTATTGGTTGGGGA
>CBDCYI010000002.1:0-10090 GCA_965224085.1 Candidatus Marinacidobacterales bacterium | reverse complement strand
TCATGGCGGAAGCACCCGTTAAACGCGCTAGCGTACCGGCACCCGACGGTGAAGAGCGTTGCGGAACTCACACACTTTGGCACGACGTCCGCTCCGTCGAAATCCGGGTCCGGGATACATGGCGACATGAGGAAGCGGCCGAGCAGCCACTTCTCCGTCCGCACCGCGGCACCGTCGGCCTCCGAAAGGTAGCGCCCGGGAAACTCGAGGCCGGCCACACCGTGACCGCCGGCGACTCGACGACGACTTGCTCGCCCGCGGGCACCGACGTGTCTTTCATGGTCAGCTCGGCGACCAAAAGCTCACTGCGGAGCTTGACGTAGCCTCGAGGGGTCAGGGCCTCCTACGCTACCGCGCGCTCGCCAAGCAAACGTTGATGCACATCGAGCTCACGAAACATGTAGTGCGGTTTGAGGATCGGATCGAGGAGCGCGTCCTTGACGAGCCACAAGCCGAGGACGACGACGGCAGCGAGCGGCGACAGCCTGAGCTAATAATGCGCTGCCGTGAGAAGACCGGCCAAGACGAGCCATCCTGGAATTTGGAGGAGCCAGTAGCGCCAGAAGACGGTCACTGCACTTTGTATTTCGGCGGATCGGGCCCGAAGCTCTCGGGTCGGATGTCCACCATCGGGCCCGAGTCGGCGTCGAATCCCATCCCGGAGACGTGCACGTGCACTCGATTTTCTTCAACCGCTTTACGGAAGCGCGCCAGCAAGGTGTGTTTGATGAGGTTGCGGAAGCCGGGCACGAGCAGTGAGAAGCCGAATGCGTCGGTGAGGATCCCCGGTGTCATCAGCAGTGCGCCCGCGACGAGGATCATGACGCCGTCCGCGGGCGAGCCCGCGGGGAACTCGCCACGGTCCATCTGCTCCTCAGCGCGGGTCAAAACCGAGAACCCTTGCCGCCGTGCCAGATACGCGCCCACGATGCCAGTGAGGACGATCAACGCGAGCGTCGGCCACGTACCGAGATAGATTCCCGCTTGGATGAGAAGACCGAGCTCCACGGTGCCTTGGTGCACAACTCGCGATCTCGGTCCACAATTGTCCTGTACTCACGGATTCGAGGTTCCCCATGAGCATTTTCAAACGCACTCAGCGGAAGTATGTGAAGAAGGCCTATCGCGTGAGGAATTGGCGTGACTATGAGGCGGGTCTACGCAACCGTGGGAGCCTGACCGTCTGGATCTCGCTCACCGCCGGCAAGCTTGTGAACTGGGACGCGCCCCGGCCGAGGAGGAGGAAACCGGGCCGTCAACGCAAGTACTCGAACCACGCCATCGAGACGGCTGTCACCCTGGGCATGGTGTTTCATCTGTCATCTAGGCAGAGCGAGGGATTGCTGCGGTCGTTGTTCGCTCTGATGAAGCTAGACAATGATGTGCCCGATCACACCACGATTTCGAGGCGCAAGGCGAAGCTGGGTAAGGTCCCCTTCTACCAAGACAAGCAGAAGACGCCGTTGCACATCTTGATCGACAGCAGCGGTCTCGCTGTCCACGCCGGCCAGCTGCGCAGAGCACCAAAGAGCAGGGACTATCGCAAGCTCCATCTGTGTGTCGACGAGCAGACTGGCGAAGTCGTCGCCGGCGAGCTGACGAGCAAAAGAGCCCGCGATTCATCGCGGGTTGCATCGCTTGTCGGACAGATCGACAGTCCCATCTCATCGGCCAGAGCTGACACCGCATACGACGCCAGCGGCGTCTATGAGGCGATCGAGAATCACAGCGCTCATCGCTCGCCGAGGGTGCTGATACCGCCGCGCAAGGGCGCCCAGCTCGCATCGGGGCCGGCGAGCAGCCGACAGCGCAATCGCAACATTGCAGCACAAGCTCGGCTCGGCAAACGAAAGTGGCACACAGAATCGGGCTACAGCAAACGGAGCAAAGTCGAGACAACGTTCCATCGCTACAAGGCTATCGTGGGCTCAGCGATGCAAGCGAGAGGGTTGGCGGCACAGAGAGTCGAGGCAAGGATCGGGTGCAAGATTCTGAACACCATGACGGCGCTCGGGATGCCTGATAGCGAGATGATCGGATGATGGGAGTCGGGGCCAAGCGAGCTATCGGCCTCTATCGGAGTTGTGCACCAAGGCAGTCTGCCGGGACCATGCCTACATGATTTCGTCGTTTGTTCGCGCTCGGCCCTTGGCACGGCCGCAAACACAGACACTAAGCTACTGATTTATGCTCTATTTCAAAAGGGCCGAGTTTTGGCACAGGACGCGGTCGTGGATGGACGGCACCGACCAAAGCGCTACGAGCAGGAGACACAGGCGCGGGCCGTCCAGCCACGCCTTCTTCACGGGAAGGATCGTCACCACGGCCGCGACCAACGCGACAAAGAGACAGTAGAAGCGCAGCACGTCTGCGGACATTCCGGCCGAGACTGCGACGCGCACCGGCAGCGCGAGTACGGCGAGCACGAGCGTCAATAGTTCGGCTCGGGTCACCAGAAAACTCCCAACGAGCTGGAGGCTCCTCATGAGACGATCTCGTACACAACGACCTCGCCATCACGAAAACGCTCCGGGATCCGCTCGCGATACCGCTCCATCGCCGATTCGAGCTGCCGCCGACGCGGCTCGGGGATCTCCGAGTAGTGGATCACGACGTAGCGCACCGGCGCACGCTCGAGGAGAAAGCGCAAGATTCGGGAGGTTGGGAAGTGACGCAGCCGTCCGACGAGCTCCCAATAATCGTTCGGCCACCAGCCGCTATAGCCGTTTACCAGTGGCTTGAAGTGGGACGTCGAATAGTACATGTAGCTCGATTCGCGAACGATCTCCTCTCCTTCATGAATTGGAAGCACGAGCACCGCGCCGGGAGATTTTGCCGTGGCGAGCCATCGGTGAGCCGCAGGTATCGGGAGCGCCTCCGGTACGACGCGATCCAGCGAGCTCGTTTGGTATTCGAACAACAGAAGCGCGACGAGTCCGACGCCCGCGGCGTTGCGAAAGCGACCAGCGTGGTCGAGTAGAGCCCTTGCGGCGAAGGCGGCAAGCATACTGCCCCCCACGAGCGCCAGGGTCGCGATCCGTGCGGGAACGCGCATGCCGTTGAAGCCGGGGAAGTGGAGTTGGAATAAACGATACGGCAGTGGAATACGTACCCCTAGAGCTCTTGTTTCCGGACCGAGCGAGAGTACGAATCCGACCAACAGGAGAGCAACGCCAAACTGCCAGAAAAGACGGCGCTCACGGGCGCCCGCGACCGCACCCGCGGCGGCGAGCAAAACGGCGACGAAGCCAGGAAACAGAGCTTTCCGACCGCGAGGAAGCCACCGAATGTGGGGCGCGTCGTTGAATGCGCTCGGTGTCAGGTACTCGGAGGGCGTCGCCGAGTAATGCACCGTATCCTCGTAGCGCCGATAGAAGCCACGATCGCGGTTTCGCTCGTACGGAATAAAGAATGGCAAAGCCACGACGCCGACGCAGATGGCTCCGAGAACGAGTTGCATAGCCGTGCTTTTCGTGAGACGCGCATCCGGCAGCGAGCGAGTTGACTGCGGAGTGGAAGAGGCCCTGGCGGTTTCGAGGCAAAGCAGAACGCCGAATAGAAGCACCGCGATCACCAGGTACATTGCGTAGTAGTTGCACGACAGGATCTGGAGCAGCGAGAAAATGACGACTCCTCCGAGCCAGCCCAGTCCGCCTCCCCGCAGAAATCGATAAAGACACCAAAAGACGAACGGAAACCATTGGTAGGTGAGCAATTGGAGCTGAACTAAGTGCTGAAAGCGATAGGGCGCCGCGAGGAAGATCGTTCCCGCCACCAACGCCGCCCAGCCGTTCTTGGTCAGCTCACGAGTGAGCAGGAACATCCCGAGGCCCGATAGGACGAAGGAGCCGAAAAAGGCGACGTTGTAGGTGAGGACGAGGTTGTTCGTTGCCCAAAAGACCGGCCCTACGAGCACGGTGATGCCCATCATATGCTCGGAATAGGCGAGCGTGTCGGGGCGAGGCGCGAAGATATTCGCGTCGAACAGAGAAAATGGATCGCGCGGCAGGATGTGAAAATTCCAGGCGAGTGCCCACGCGTTGAGGAGCGAATCGGGGCTCGAGCTCAGCCCTGAGCCGAACCGTGGAGCGAGTGGCCACGTGAGCCACACGGAAACGGCCACGAAGAATCCGACGGCCGCGAGCGCGGATCCTCTTTTGTCACCCTGGGGCGCGGTGCTCGACACGGTCTCTCTGTTCCAGTTCATGGTTCCATTGAGGCGCGATTTCTCGTTACGCGCACGAGCTGACAGAAGATGTTGCAGATCGAGGACCAGACAGGCTCCCTCGGTGTCGGTCTCGAAGCGGACATTCTGGTCGTCGAGTGCAATCTCTTCGAGCATATCCGCACCATCCCGTCCTGTGCCAAAACTCGGCCCTTTTGAAATAGACCATAAATCAGCAGCTTAGTGTCTGTGTTTGCGACCGGGTCAAGGGCCGTAGGCTTTACAATCGTCTGGCCCGAGGGAGCCTCTCCACGTTCATAAGACGCAGGTGGCCTTGTCGGGTTGATCGGCGCGAAGCAGCTGATCATGGCAGGTCTAAACCGCGCAATCAACGCTGGATCGACTTTTTGCGGAGCACAGCCGTGCGGCAGCGGAAAAGAAGCCACCCGAGAGGCCAGAATCGAGGGGCGTTGTTGCACCGCTCTGGCTGAGAGCGGACTCCACCTATGGCGGTGGTCGAGGTATGTTCGACCATGACGTATCCCAAGCGCAGCCTGTCCCTTCCATAAACTCGAGCTGTATGAGATTGGCGAACTTCCTGCAACCAGAATGCTTTGGTCGTCTTCACGTAGGACGTTTTAAGAGCCGGCGTCGGCTCTACTCAGGGGTAGAGGTGTAAGCTGGTGCGAAGTCCGGCAGCCGTTCCGAGCGGACTGGCTCCAGCAGCGCGTCGAGTGTAATGATGATGGAGATCACCGACCTTTGGGATGGCACTGACTTTGCCCATCGCCGGTAACTCTACCCGGCGAGGCTCGGGGCGTCCTTCTCAAGCGACAAATGAGTCCGGCACGAATGATAGTAGTCGACGTATTTGCGTAGGATTCGCTTCAGGTGCCGCTCGTCGAGGACAATCACATGGTCGAGACACTCACGTCGAATGGAGCCGATCATCCGTTCGACGAATGGATTCTGCCACGGGGAGCGCGGTGCGGTAAGGACCTGCTCTATCCCGAGACCGTCGACGCGAGTGTCGAAGTACGCTCCGTAGGTCTGGTCTCGGTCCCGTACCAGGTACCGAGGCGCTGTATCCCATGGAAAAGCATCGACCATTTGCTGTGCCGTCCACTCGGCGGAAGGATGTTCGGTGACATTGAAATGAACGATACGGCGACGGTCGTGGCGAAGGACAATGAAGACGAACAGAACTCTGAAGGTTGCAGTCGGTAAAGTGAAAAAGTCGAGTGACACCAAGTCCTTTGCATGATTATCGAGAAAGCTCCGCCAAGTATGGGACGGTGGGATGCGATGGCGAACCATATACTTGGAGACGGCAGCCTGGGAAATGGAGATGCCCAGCTTCGCCAGCTCGCCATGCACGCGGGGAGCTCCGCAGAGAGGGTTGGCCCTGCTCATATTCCGTATCAGCTCACGTATTTCGGGAGCGACGCCTGGTCGTCCAGGCCTACGCCGTCGGCTCTTCCAAGTCCAATATCGTCTGAACCCACAACGGTGCCAGCGGACGACCGTCTCAGGTTTCACGATGACGAGGACACCCTCCCAGTCAGTCCAGATTCTGCGCAACAGCACCCAAAACACGCGGTCGACCTTCGAGAGCCGCGGCCGTTTCACGGAACGGCGGAGGACGGCAAGCTGCTGCCGAAGAGCGACATTCTCGAGAGCCAGCTCGCGACGAGCCTTGAAGGCAGAGATGAGAGCGGGAACCAACGACGAAATCATGCCGGCATGGTGCTGGCAGACCGGAGATTAATCAAGTTTGGTGCGCGCGGATGAATAAATAGAAGGCACAGCCCGGCCCTACCCCGCTCCCGTCTCGTCCGCTCCGTTCATATGCCAGACCGCTCCCGATCAAGCGGACTCCTGGTTTGCTTCGCGTTCGGGAATCGGTATACGGTCTAGCGGATAAACGCCTCGATGGCCCCTCTCAAGAACTACCCGCGCCGGCTAGACAGCTGGTTGCCGAGACTACTTCTTGGCGCGTTCGGCCTCGAGTTGGCCAACTTGTTCGCCATCGTCGCTACGCAGGGCTTCGTTCACCTGCCCCCCGCTTTCGACAATCGCTTCACCAGCTTCGCGGTTCATGCCGCCGCGGCATGGCTCCTTCTTGCGGCGCACCACTTCTTGGCGCGCCGTCCGCGACGCACGCTGTATCACGACGCAGCTGAGCTCGTCCTTGTGGCTGTATGCCTCTTCGGAGCCCGTCTGTACTTCGAGCACGGGGTGCGCCTCAGCGCGGACTCCGTCCACTACTTTGTTCAAGCTCGATCCCTTTTGTTCGACGGTGACGTCGATTTCACGAACGACTACCAGGGCGTGCGACCACGGATCAAGATCTCCGAGCGGTACCCTGTGGGCCTGCCGTTGCTGTCATTGCCGTTTCTCGCCGGCGCACACCTTCTCGTTCGCATCGGCATAGGGCTTGGCCTCGATCTCCCAGCTCATGGATTCGGCTATCCATACGAGACCGCGTTCGAGCTGAGCGGCTATTTCTTTGCTTCGCTCGCACTCGTTTGGCTCCTTCGCACCGTGAGCGCGTTTGTGCCTCTCGGGCTCGCGGCACTGAGCCTCGTCACATCCGTGGCCGCGTCGTTTCTTGGATGGTACATGGTGGTCGAAGCAGGCATGCCTCATGCGATGTCGTTCGCATGGACGAGCTTCTTCCTCTGCTACTGGCTAAACGCCCGGCCCGTTACTCGTAGGCGCGATTTCGCCTTGCTCGGTCTGCTGATTGGTGTCGCCGCGCTGGTGCGGTGGCAGAACGGCGCGATGATAGTGCTTCCTCTCCTCGATCGGTTCTGCGATTCTCGCGAAGCAAAGACACTTCTCCACGACGGTGTCGTTCTGGTTGCAAGTGCGGCGGCGGCATTCCTGCCTCAGTTGGTGTTTTGGCAGGTGGTATCGGGAAGCCCTGTGGCTCTCCCCACGGAGGGACACAACGTCTCCTGGACCCAGATGCGGTGGTCCGAGGTGCTGTTCTCTACGAATCGAGGTCTCTTCCCCTGGAACCCGGTCGCGTATCTGGGCGTTCTCGGCCTAGTGCTCTGGCTTCGCTCTTCCAGACTGGCATGGCTCTTCATGACCGGGTTCGCGCTGCAGGTCTACGTGAATGCAAGCGTAGGTATCTGGTGGGCAGGCTGGTCGTTCGGTGGGCGGCGTTTCGACGGTTGTTTCCTGTTCTTCGTGGTGGGTCTCGCGGTGCTCTTCGATTGGCTGCGTCGGCATCCCATCATCCCAATTCTCGGAGGAAGCCTAGCCCTCGTTTTGTGGAATCTGGAACTTGCGCATCAAACGCGGCGAGGGCTCGTGCCACCCGATCGCCTCGTCTCCTTCCGAAGCGTATCGGAGAGGACCGTCCGAGAGCTATATGACCGCTTCGGCTACCCGTTTGCCGCGCCTGCGAATTGGATCTTCGCCAGGCGCTTTGGCGTTTCGCCGGAGAAGTTTGACCGCGTCTTCGGTCACGAGGGCTTCGGAAATTTTAGGCTGGTGTTCGATTCGGGTAGCGAGCCGTTTGTTGCAACCGGCTGGGGAGACGCAGAGCTCGACGCTGATGGACGACCGTTTCGATGGTCGCTAGGCGAGGTGTCTCAGCTATTAGTCCCGTTGCGGGCCGTGCGGGAGTACGAGTTGAACGTCGAAGTACGGCCGTTTTCTGAGACCGTGCCCAACGAGCTTCGGGTGTCCGTGAATGGCTCGACCGAGCCGGGTCGCCGTTTGAGCACGGCCGAAACGTTGACAGCGCGATGGGTCCTCTCCGCTGAGCTCTTTCGGCCTGGAGTCAACGTCCTTGCGTTCCGCCTCGTTAAGACGAAGCGCCCCTCGGAGCTCGACCTGAGTGCAGATTCCCGCGAACTCGGGGCAGCGTTTTACCGGATGGAGCTCGTCGCCGTACCGGACTGAGGCCCATCGAGGCATCCATGTCTCAGACGTGTGCTAGGATACCCGCCTTCTTATGGCAGAGCTCCGGCGCTGGACTGCGACGGCTTCTCTGACACGCCCTGCCGTACTTCTCGCAATTCTCATTCTCGCGGCGGTGCTGCGCTGGTGGGGCTGGGATTACGGCCTTCCGCATCCGATGGCGCGCCCAGATGAAGAGATTACTCTGGAAGCCGCCTATCAAATGTTCGCGAGCGGGAATCCGGATCCGGTTTCGCTGCCGTATCCAAGCTTCATCGTCTACCTAGACGTGGCGGCGTTGCGTCTCTACTACAAGGTGGGGGAGTTCCTGGGCCGCTACGATCGGCGTCTCGACATGCTCTTCGACATGGTCGTACTACGCCCACGTTTTCACTACCGAGTGGCACGCACTGTGAATCTCGTCTTTGGCGTCGCAACGGTAGCGCTCGTCTATCTGCTTGCAACCACGACCTTCCAGACTCGAGACACAGGATGGCTGGCTGCTCTCCTCCTGGGCACGAGCTTACTTCATGTCATCTACTCGCGGTTTGCGACCGTGGACGTGGTCACTACGTTTCTCGCGACGGCGGCGGTACTCTTTGCCGTCCGAGCGGCTTCGTCGTCGAAAACGTCGTCCTATGTCGTCGCGGGCATGTTCGCCGGCCTTGCTGCATCGAGTAAGTACAACGCCGCCGTCGTTGTCTCGGCGCTCGTCCTTCCCGTCGTCGCCGTGCTCTTCGGTGGAGAGGCGAAGGAGCGAGCCCGATCCCTCTCCAATCTTGCAGTCGCGGGCTTGGTGACGGTTTTGGTCTTTGCAGTGACATCGCCCTTCGTCGTTCTCCACTACGAAGAGGTTTACAGATTCGTCACGCACATGGGTCGCGTCCTCACTGATGCTCCTGACGAATTGGCACTGTGGGTTCACCTGCGCGACACGTTTCCCCGAGGGCTGGGGTGGCCATTCTTTGCCGCCGCTGTTGTGGGGCTTGGTCGCGCCGGCTGGCGGCGGCGACCCGAGGACCTCGCGCTGCTTGGATTCGCTGTCGTTTACTTCACCGCTATCGCCGGCGCACGCATCGTCTACCCGCGATACGTGCTGCCCCTCATACCGGTACTTGCCGCGTTCGCCGCCGAAAGTTCCGTTTGGCTTGCAGCCCGCTTTCGACACCGAGCAGCTGCTACCGCGGTCCTGACTGTTTTGCTCGTCGTGCCTTCGCTCGCGAGCTCCGTTCGATTCGATCGTCTCGCGGCTCGGACCGACACACGACTGCTCGCGACCGAGTGGATCGAGGAGAATCTCCCCAAACGGTCGAAGATCGCCCTCTGCCGTGGATACGGCGCACCTAGTATCAACTCGGACCGTCGGCGCCCACCAGCGTTCGAGCCGGTAACGATAGTTTGTTCTGTTAACGCGATTCTGGCTTCTGGTGCGCGCTACCTCGTTACCTACGAATACCCTCCCCTTGAGCACCGACTCGCGTCGGACGTTCACGAACTGCTCGCGAGACGTGCCACCGCCCTACGGCGCTTCGATCCCTTTCGTGCTGATTCGGAGGAGACACCGTTCTTCTATCGGCGCGATGCTTTCTACTTGCCTCTCTCCGGCTTCGGGGCCCTCGAACGTGGCGGGCCAATCGTCACGGTCTGGGATATGAACGTAGCGGACGAGTCAGGGGCGGAGACGCCGATGGGACATCCCGGTTAACCCTAGCTTTCGCGGTAGGGACCGCCCTTACGGGCGGCCCCTACCGCGAAAGCAATGCCGACTACCGAGGGTCCATCCCCGCGCGTGCGCGGGAAACGATTTCCCTAGACTTTAGCCAGCCGATCGAGCACTTTACGGTACTTGTTGATGAAACGCGGAATCTTGGGTCCTTTGTTGTAGAAAATATCTGAGTCATATCCGCTCTTCTCATCCAGGCCTAGCTCTTTCCGAACTTTGTGTATAGTATTTCGGTCCACATCAGCCCCCTCGTTTCTGTAGGCGATCTGCGAGTGAAGGTCGTCTCT
>CBDCYI010000001.1:0-5198 GCA_965224085.1 Candidatus Marinacidobacterales bacterium | reverse complement strand
TGCCCGCCGCTCACAAGATGACCGCCACGCGCTATCAAGACATCCCTGCCGAGGCGATACCGACGGTTACGACCAAAAACGGCGCCTACGTAGACGTCGAGGTTGTGAAGGACTCCGAATGCGTTCTTCCTGTGCCCTGCGAGCACAACGGCCTTCGTCTATGTCTTCGAAGGCGAAGGCGTTGTCGGGGAGAAGCTTCTTGCCTCCGGCCAACTCGGCGTCTTGTCCCGAGGCGAAAGTGAAGCGGTGCGTCTCGTGACCACGGCGCAGTCGATGCGCCTTTTATTGCTGGCCGCCAAGCCCCTTGACGAGCCCATGGCCCGCTCCGGTCCGTTCGTCATGAACACGCGCGAAGAGATCCGCGAGGCCTTCGAAGACTACAAGCGCGGGACTTTTCTCGGCTGAGCATGGTGTCCACTCGACCTCAGTGGGAAGCGCTTCCAACCGAAGCCATCCACGCCTTTAGCCGCAACTTGGACCGGGCTTCGGAGAGCTCGATCCTCGACGCGATGGCGGAGGAAGACCATCGTGCGGTCGAAGCAGTGCGCGGCGAAGCGACGCGGATTCGGAAGGGCGCTTCCAAATTGGCATCGGCGCTCTCCGCGGGAGGGCGCGTTTTCTATGTCGGCGCGGGTACGAGTGGTCGCCTCGGTGTGCTCGAAGCCGCGGAGTGCCCGCCGACATTCGGCACCTCGCTGCGTGAGATCGACGCCGTCATGGCCGGCGGAGACGAGGCGGTCTTCCATGCGAAAGAAGGCGCCGAGGACGAGGTGTCTGGGGGTCGGAAGGCACTACGCGCGCGTCGGCTGAGCAAGAAAGACGTCGTCGTCGGGATCTCGGCTAGCAGCGTGACGCCGTTCGTCGCGGGGGCTCTCCTTTATGCGCGAGAGCGCGGCGCGGCGACGGTACTCGTCACCTGCGGGCCGCGAAGACGAGGCGTCGCCGACGTCGTGGTCGCGCCCGCGGTCGGGCCGGAGCTTCTGGCGGGCTCCACGCGGATGAAGGCGGGAACGGCGACGAAGCTCGTGCTCAATCAGATGACGCTTCTCGCCATGATTCGGCTCAACAAAGTGTACGGGCCCTACATGGTCGACGTGAAGACCACGTCGGCGAAGCTTCGCGATCGGGCGCTCCGGATGGTGATCGCTCTCGCCGGGGTCGACCAGGAGCGTGCGGAGGCGCTACTGGCAGAGGCCGGTGATCACGTAAAGACGGCAGTGGTGATGGGCCGCCTCGAGGTGTCGCGCAGCGAGGCGAGGCGCCGTCTCGAAGAAGCGTCATTCGATCTGCGTCGCGTCTTGAAGTAGAGAGAGACTAGATCGAGGTGGTGGAGACTTGCTCGATGGCGAGCTGCACCGCCCCACGAGCGGGCTCCACGTCGAGGCGGTGTACGCTCACCCAAGGCGCGATCTTCTTCGCGAGTTTTTCGAAGTCCTGATGGATCACGGGGACGGCTTTCCACAGGCCGCCCGAGAGAACGAGACGAAAGTTTTCGCCGGCGAGCCCGAGACGTCCGATGACGGACTCAACCGCTCGCATGAACTCACGCACGGCGTCGTCGATGATCGTCTGCGCGGCTTCGTCTCCATGATCGGCGGCTTGCTGGACGAGAGGAGCAAGAGCAGCAATCTCCGCGCGCGCAAGCTCTTGATAGACACGGTGAACGAGAGATTCCGAGTCCGGGATCCGCAGCTGCTCGAGCACGGCCCCTTTGAGTAACGTTGGCTGTGCCCGCCCGTCATCGGCGCGGACGATGCTCTGAAGCGCGCGCAAGCCCATCCAGTAGCCACTGCCTTCGTCGCCGAGAAGAGGCCCCCAACCTCCGGCCCGTGCAGATTCGCCCTTGCGATTCACGCCGTAAACCGCGGCCCCCGTGCCCACGATGAGCACGACGCCGAAGCGCTCCTCCGCGCCCGCCACGAGAGCAATGAGCGCATCATGGGTAACGATGTTCTCTCGGGCGCGACCGAGCCGGCTCAGAATGCGGCGCATCGCGCGGTGGTCTCGCTCGCGACCGGCGCCGGCTATCCCGAGGCAGAGTGCGTCCACCTTGCCGCGATGGCCAGCGAGCACCCGCATCGTAAGATTCTCGAGTACGAACTCGATCTCGTCTTCGTCGTAGAGTTGGAAGTTCGCACCGGAGCCCCGTCCTTTAGCTAGTTCCTGTCCAGAAACACCATAACTTGTGGTGTACGAGAGGCCTATCGAAGATGTGGGTATTATACGTTTTCAGTCGGCACCTCGTAGGCTCGGAAGCGAATGAAAATCTTGGACGAAACGAGAGGCGAATCGTCAGCAATCCATGGCTATAAACGCAGTAAGAGTAATCATTATTATCGTAATAGGTGCCTTGCCATTACCAACAGGTTGCAGGTGATGATGGAACTCCATACGTAGGATTTGAAAGAAGGCAATGAGCGCCATGTGCATCGGTCGAGACCAAAGACTCGTTTCAAGAACGAAATGACGCCTTCGATTCCGCAGCGAAATCGCCGTAGGCGTTGATAGACCCAGGAACTCTTGACCATATCGGTCACCGCGAAGTGAGCCTTGGTAAAGGCAACATCTTCAACTCCCTTGCCTTTGATGGCTTCCAAGTTTGCCTTTGAAGAAAACGCGCCATCGTAGGCAACCTGGCGCGGGGCCCGTTCGTAGAGTTCGACTTGACGGTCGATCATGGTTTCCGCGAGAGTTGAATCGGACGGATTCCCATCCAAGATCACGCAATCCAAAATCATCGAGGACGAGCCACCAGTCAAACACACCTTGTGACCGTAGAGAGTCTCGCGCCGGTCTTTGCGAATAATGTCGGTGTGTTCTTCGAAGATCGAAACGACCTTTTCCTCCGCAGGCACACGCTCTTCATCAATCACTCTACGCCGAGTTTGGTTGATGACTTTTTCGGTGAGGACGAGAAAGTGCTTAAAATCCGCGGCGATCTTCTCCGCACTCGCTCGCTTCACCGGCTCGGTCAAGCCGGACTCGTCCAACTGGTCTGCAACGCGTTGAGCGGAGCGATAGGTTTCTTCCGACACCTTCAGTAGGTCTCGATAGACGCGACGCCTTTGTTCCTTATCCTTCGCGTTTAGAACTCCCAGTCGACGTCTCTTCGCTCGACGCGTTCGATTGCCGAAGACCACTACTGTACCCAGCAGTTCGCGAGTTCGGCACATGAGGCGAGTGAGAACTCGGACGCAGTCATAAAGAAGCTCGGAGTCCGTAGGAGAATGAATATTCGACTCCACTACCGTGCAGTCCACTCGTACTTTTCTTCCTTTTTCGATCGCGGTCTTCTCGGCAACACTCACCAACTCTCGGTTGATTTTCTCCAGCGTTTCGAACTTCACGGCTTTGATGTTTGCTGCTAGGGTCGACTTCGACGGGCTCGGCTCTATGATGCCGAGCTGGCAAAACGTCCGATAGCTTCGAGAGTCTGCCAAGTGAAACGCCAACTCCCGATAGGTGAACTGATTCAGCTGCTTGACCAACAACGCCCGGAGAACCTGCTCCGCGCTCATTCCCCCACGACCAACATCGCTCCCTGCCGATGGGGTGACCGACCTCAGGTCTTGCAGTACCAGCTCATTCAGCTTAGGATGGGCATCGAGCAGCGATGATATCGTTTCGAGTTCGCGTGCGTGCTCCAGCTCCAGCCAGGGCTCGCGAAGGCTTGGTTGTGGGTTGATCGTTTTTCGCATTTAGGGCTGGTCTCCTTTGGAGTTAAGTCGTTTAGAATCTGCGTTTTTGTCGACTCGATACTAAACGACACTCCCTCAGAAGGCTAGCCCTAAATTTGCGATTACCCCTTTTTTCTCAACCTCTTACACCTGTCAGGACGGGTACTAGCTAGAGCCTGTTGCAAAACGTAACCGCTTTCACCGTTGGTTTCAATCCGCGTCCAATCGGGCAGCTGACAGATCTGTGATTTGCCGGCGCCAAACGCGCCTGGATCGATCCGCAAGAATTTTCCCAACTATTTTGTATTTGGTCGTTTTTTTCTTGACTTGTAGCCTAAGGGAGGAGATTGATTAGGCGTGATAGGGACCGTTACCAGGCAGTCCGCCCTCTTCTACGTCAACTTCTCCAAACAGGCGTCGCTCATCAAGGATGATCTACTCGAACCCGTCGACACGCTCCTCGAGGACCCCGAGCTGATAGAACTGACGAGAGAATCGCTCGCTGGTCGTTTCCCGCTCTCACCGCGTACCGGCCGGGTGAGTATCGCGCCTGACCGCTTGCTCCGCAGCTGTGTACTCAAGCACATCAAAGGATGGTCCTTCCGAGTCCTCGAGCGGGAGATCCGTTCTAGCCTCGTGTATCGGCGCTTCACTCGCTTCGACGACGATTCGATTCCCAACTACTCCACATTCAGTCGCAACTTTTCCCTACTCGGTGATGCGTTCGTAGAGAAAATCCATGCCCGTGTGGTCGCTCAGGCTCGAGACGAAAAGGTGGCTACGGGACGCAAGTTACGCACGGATACGACGGTAGTGGAGAGCAACATCCATTACCCCACAGATAGCTCACTGCTTGCCGATGGCATCCGGGTGCTCACCCGTAGTCTGAAGTGTATTGCAAAGGCTTGTGCTCAAGGTGCGCTCAAGGTGGTGGACCACAGCCGATCAACGAAAAACCGGCAGCTTGAGATCGACCGCGCCAGCAAGTCGTTCACCGAATCGAGCCAAGTCAAGTTCAAGCAAAGTTATCGCAAGCTCATGGGCACGGCGCGCAGCGTGGTCCGGCAAGCCGACGAGGTTATTCAGTCGCTCAAGAGCGGAAAGCTTCCGGTCGTGGGTTCGCTGGTGAGCATCATAAGCAATCAGAGCCAACTCGAACATTATCTGCCACTGTGCAAAAAGGTGTTAGCTCAGACAAAGGCCCGTGTTTTAGGGGGCCATCGTCACCATCCGGACAAGATCGTCAGCCTGTTCGAGGAGCATACGGCCGTGATCCGAAAAGGCAAAACATGGAAGCCGACCGAGTTTGGACGACTCGTGCGAATTGATGAGGTGGAGAACGGCATTGTTAGCCACTACGAAGTTGCCGCAGGCAATCCGGCGGACCAAACTCAGTGGATGCCCGCGCTGGAGCAACACAAAAAACAGTTCGCTCGTGCGCCGGAGATGGCGACCGCTGACCGCGGATTCTTTTCGGCAGACAATGAATGCGTATTCCAGCCATCGTGAACGCCGAATCCA